>CAVWXW010000001.1:0-192500 GCA_963759105.1 uncultured delta proteobacterium
TCACGCCCCACGCGGCCAGGATGAGCAGGAAGGGCGGATCGCGCAGGATGGCGTCGGTCGGGCTGTCGTCGCCCGAGCGCCACAGGGCGAGCTGGGTGAAGCGGGCGATGCCGAGCAGGCAGAAGGGCAGGGTGAAGATCAGCGAGCGAGTGCCGAAGGCCCCGACCGTGTGGGCGTCCTGGGTGTAGAGCGCGTAGGCCGCGCTGGTCGCGACGGCCAGCAGCGACATGGCCCAGCGCAGGTGCCGCACCCGGTAGCCGGCCAGGCTGGCCCGCGTGTGGTGCGCCTCCACCTCGGCCGCCTCCGCCTGCATGAGCTCGTGGGCGCGCTTGCCGAAGCCGAGCAGGCACGCGAGCAGGCCGGTGCAGGCCAGCAGCCACGGCGACACCGGGACGTCGATGGCGAGGCCGCCGGCCCAGACGCGCAGCAGGAAGCCGGCCGCGATCAGCAGCACGTCGAGGAACGCGATCCGCTTGAGGCCCACCGAGTAGGCCAGGTTGTTGACCAGGTAGCCGGCCGCCACCGCGGCCAGACCCCAGGACAGAGACGCGCAGGCGGCCAGCGCCCCGGCCGACAGCATCGCCGCGGCCACCAGCGCGGTTCGCTCGCTCAGCGCGCCGGACGCCACCGGCCGCCGCCGCTTGCTCGGGTGGCGGCGGTCCGCCTCGGCGTCGCGCACGTCGTTGAAGGCGTAGACGGCGCCGGACAGGAGGCAGAAGGCGGCCAGCGCCAGCAGCGCGCGGACGGCCAGATCCGGCTCGGTCAGGTTCTTGGAGAAAACCAGCGGCGCGGCGACGAACAGGTTCTTGACCCACTGGCGCGGCCGCATGGTGGCGAGCACGGCGCGCGCGGTGGACATCGGGCCGCGCCCCGGCGCGCCGGCCGGCTCACTTTGCTCCGGCACCGGACTTCTTGGGCGCGGCCCCGCTGGTGCCGGCGCCCGACTCTTCCTCGCCTGCGTCATCGTCGTCTTTTTTGTCGGCGCCGCCCTTGTCACCCTCGTCCAGGTCCCAGTCGGTGTCGTCCGTCTCTTCCTCGGCGTCGGACGTCAACTTCACGTAGTCGCCGATCGCCTTCACCTCGCACTCGCTGCCGATCTTGCCGCCGGCCTCGTTGCGGCACCTGGTGACGTCGATGAACAGACCCGTGCATTCTTCCTTGCGGATCGGGTCCTGGATGGCCGCGCACTCCGAGACCTTCATCATCTTCCCGCCCGGGAGGGGCAGCTCCTTGACCGCCGTCTCCTCCTGATACGCCAGGTGGACCCTCCGCGCCAGCTCCGCCGCGCTGCCGCGGCGCTCCTTCTCCGGGACGACCGTGAGCGACGGCACGTAGGTGACCACCAGCAGCGCGGCGATCATGATGAAGAGCGGGGGCAGGGCCGCGACCGTGACCTCCAGGATCGGCTTCTTGAAGGTGAAGCTGGTGATGAACAGGTTGAGGCCGACCGGCGGGTGCAGGTAGCCGACCTCGAGGTTGAGCAGGAAGATGACGCCCAGGTGGAACGGATCGACGCCCATGCGCAGCGCCGCCGGCACGATGAGCGGCACCACCACGACGATGGCGGAGAAGATGTCCATCACCATGCCCACGATGAGCAGCATGATGTTGAGCGCCAGCAGGAAGGTCCACGTCTGGCTGAAGTGGGTCTCGATGAACTTGACGATCGCCTGCGGCACCTCGGCGGTGACCAGGTAGTAGGTGAACAGCTGCGCGCAAAGCACGATGGCGAAGATGGCGCCCGAAAGCGCCATCGACGCCCGCACCACCCGCCACAGCTTGGCCAGGGGCAGGTCGCGGTAGATCACCACCTCGATGAGGAACACGTAGAGGACGCAGAGCGAGGCCAGCTGTGGGATCTGCGCGCCCCAGAGCAGGCCGCCGATGATACCCAGCGGGATGATCAGCTCCAGGCAACGCCATCACGAAGCTGCGCCCCAGCTCGCCGCCGGAGAAGCGCTGGCGCGGCACGCCGCGCCGGATCGCCACGTAGATCACGTAGAGCGACAGCATCCCGACCAGCACCAGGCCCGGCACGATGCCGGCGAACACGAAGCGGTCGGTCGAGAAGTCGATGAGGCGCATCTCGCCGGCCTCGGTGGCCGCCTGCGACTGCGCCACCACCCCGTAGATGGTCCCGTACACGAACAGCGGGACCGCGGGCGGAAACAGGAGCCCGACCGAGCCGGTGCCGGCCAGGAGGCCGAGCGAGAAGCGCTCCGGGTAGCCCTGCTTGAGCAGCGACGGCATCAAGAGGCCGCCGAGCGCCACGATGGTGACGCCGGACGCGCCGGTGAAGGTGGTGAACACCGCGCACGCCATGATGGTGCAGATGCCGAGCCCGCCCGGCAGCCAGCCGAGCGACGCCTGCGCGAACCGCACCGTCCGGTCTGCCGTGCGCGACTCGGCCATCAGGAAGCCGGCCAGGATGAACAGCGGGATGGTCAACAGGATCGGCGCGGTGATCGGCCCGGTGCCGACCGCGAACAGCGTCTGCACGCCGCCGCCGAAGTCCTCGGCGAAGCCGCGCGGCGAGTCCATGCCGCCGAACCAGCCCAGCAGGAGAAAGACAGCGAAGATCGGCACGCCCAGGGCGAGCAGGACCAGCGCGACGATGACGCCGATGCCGAGCACGATCTAGTGCCCTCCGTGCGGTGGATCGGGCGGCACTCTGCCGCGCGCGAGGTACGCGACCTCGATCGCCGCGTGCAGGGCGAAGTGGACCGCGACCAGCGCGAACCCGATGACGGCGGCCAGGTAGGCGTTGGCCACCGAGATGACCTCGTAGCTCTCGGTGAACGCGTGCGAGCCTTCCCGGTAGCGCAGGGCGTACTGGATGACCAGCCCGCACAGGACGACGACCATGACGGCTGTCGCGATGCGCAGGACGGAGCGCACCCGGGCCGGGAACATGCGCGTCACCAGGTCCATGTGGAACATGCCCTGGCGCTGGGCGGCCAGGGCCAGCCCCATCATGGCGACGAAGAACACCGTGTAGCGGGTGACCTCGTCGGGCCAGGTGGCCATCGCCGCAACCATGTCGACGACGGTGCTGGTGATGAGGAGCACGATGAGGAGACCGAGGACCCCGATCTCGACCCGCCCGATGCCCTCGTTGAGCCTGCGCAGGGCGGCGGCAGCCCGCGGCTCGTCCGCGGGCACCTCTTCGTCCTGGCCCAGGTCGACCGGTATCTCGCTGCTAGACACGGGCGCTCATCGTATGAGATTCGCGCCCGCGCTGGCAACCCGACCCGGTCTACTTGCCGGCGCTCTTGGCCCGGAACTCGGCGCGGTACTTGAGCACCAGCGCGAGGTCCTCCTTGCTGTACATCTTGCCGGCCATCTCCTGCCACACCTCCTGCGATCTCTTGTCGAACTCGGCGACCATGGTGGCCGGCGTCTCGACGACCGTCACGCCCGCGCGGGTGATCGCCTTGAAGGCGCGCTCGTTGTCCTTGCGGACGGCCTTGCGCAGCTTCACCGCCTGGAGCTTGAAGATCTTCTCCGACAGCTTCTGGTCCTCGGGGCTCAGCTTGTCCCACACCGCCTTGCGGACGATGGTGGCGCCGATGCCGTACGCCATCGGCATCGAGGTCGAGAACTTGACCTTCGTGTACCACTGCAGCGCCACGGCGGCGAGCGGCGACGCGTAGCAGGCGTTGATCTTGCCGGTGTTGAGCGCGGGCAGAACGTCCGGCACGCCCATCGGCACGCCGTTGACGCCCAGCTTGCGGAACATCGCCTTGACGATCTTGTCCTCGCCCCACAGCCAGACCTTGGCCTTGGTCAGGTCCTGGATCGACTTGATGGAGCTGGCCGAGTAGAAGTAGAGGAAGCCGACGTCGCCCGGATCGCTCAGGCGGTAGCCCTTCTTGTCGAAGCGGGCCTGGAACGTGGGCCACATGCGGTCGCGCACGTAGTCCATCTCCTCCACGCTCTTGAACAGCATCGGCAGCTCGAGCACGCGGATGCTCTCGTCCACCATGCTCAGGCCGATGGTGGTGAAGGCGCCGCCGTCGAGCGCGCCCCCCTGCATCTTGGCCACCACGTCCTTCTCGTCGCCCTGCACGCCGCCGGCGTAGTACTTGATGGCCACGCGGCCGGCGCTCGCCTTGTTGAGCTCCTCGGCGCCGCGGCCGAGGATCTTCATCCACGCCGATCCGTCGGGAGCCAGGGTGGCGATGCGCCACTCGTCGGCCCGCGCGACGCCGGCGGCGCCCATCACCACGGCCGCCGCGGCCGCCAGTCCAACGACTCGATTCAGTGCCTTGCTCGCCATCAGAACCACTCCTTCTCTTTCTTGAGGTAACGGCGCGCCTTGCGGTGCGCGATCTCGTTGGCCAGGCGCTGGTCGGGCCACACGGCCGGATCGGTCTGCAGCACGCCGACGAGGGTCTTGTGGAACAGCTCGCGGTCCTGCACCGCCACCGCGTAGCGGCGCGCGTAGAAGACCTGCGCAAGCAGGAACTTGTTCTGGGTCAGCTCCATGGCGCGCTTGAAGTGCTTCTCGCCCAGCACCGGGTCGCCGCCCATCGCCTTGCTCAGCGCCGTTGCCATCGAGGCCAGGCCGACGTGGGGCAGGGCGCGCAGCACCGGATCGCGCTCGTTGTCGCCGTCGTCCAGCTGCACCACCCGCTCGAGCATCGCGCGCGCCTTGGGCAGGTGCGAGATGAGGGCGATGTCGTCCTTGTTCTGGTTGATCGCGCCGCCCAGGCCGATCGCGGTCCACAGCATGCCGTCGCGCTCGTCTTCGCCGGCGCCGGCCACCTTGTTGCGGAACGATTCGACGTCGCCGGCGATCGCCTTGGACCAGTCGCCGCCCAGCAGCTCGAGGCCGTAGCCCATGCAGCGCAGGTACATCTTGGTGGCGCGCTGGGCGTGGTACTCGGCCTCGTCGAACTTCTTGTCCAGCTCGGCCACCTCCCACTCGTCCTCGACGAAGCCGGTGGCGTACTGGCAGTAGCCCTCGGCCAGGATGCGGGTGAGGCTCTCGTTGTCCGGGTTGACGACGTGGAAGCCTTCGACCGTCTTGAGGGTGGCCGGGATGGCGCGCGCCGCCATCTCGTAGTCGGCCTCCTGGCGGATGGACGGCTGCGCCCGCACGAGCACCTTCGCCGTCGTGTTGACGGTGAACTTGCCCATGTCGCAACCGGCGGAGGGCAGCACGATGACGGCGAGCACAGGCAAGGAGACGGTCGACCAGGCCGTTCGGAGCATGATGCCCCCTTCCTAGACGCTTGGGTTCACGTGAAATTCAACGCCTGAGCGCCAGGCGGCGCAGCGGCGGCCCGACACTAGCAGGCAGCGGGGTTCCCCCGCAGCCTTCTAGCCATTTTTGGGCATAGCCCTCCGGACGGCGGACCCCCGCCGAGAGAACACGCTCCCTTGCGAGCCTGCGGCTCGCCGGTCCGCGGTTCTTGTCGCAGCGTGCGGGGAACGCCCCGCTCGCTGCTCGGAACCAGCTCCTTCCTGTCAATCCGCGCCTTTTCGCGCTGGGCTGGGGCTATCCTACCGGCGTGGTGCGGGTCGCCTGGCTGCTCATCCTGCCCCTTTGCTGGTCCTGCGACCTGGTGTCGCGCGGCGACGAGCACCGCGCCGGCCGCCTGCGCGCGCCGGTGCTGGCGGCGTCGCGCCGCGACCCGGGGACGCTGGTGGTCGGCCGGCCGCGCGACGCGCAGTCGCTCGATCCGGCGCGCGTGGGCGACAACGAGTCGGTCGAGGTGTGCGAGCAGATCTACGACACGCTGCTCACCTACGACGCGTCGACGAAGACCATCCAGGCCGGCCTGGCGAAGCGCTGGGAGATGTCGCCCGACGGGACCCAGTGGACCTTCCACCTGCGCGACGGCGTCCGCTTCCACGACGGCACGCCGCTCGATGCCGCCGCGGTGGTGTTCTCGCTCGAGCGCCAGCGCGACGCCGGCCATCCGTTCCACGTCCCGGACCGCACCGGCCTCGACTTCATCTACTGGCAGACCTCGTACCGCAACGTGCGCAAGGTCGAGGCGATCGATCGCCTGACCGTGCGCGTCACCATCGACGCGCTGTACGCCCCGTTCGAGGCCAACATGGCCATGTTCCCGGTCGCCATCGTGTCGCCCAGGGCGGTGGCGCGCTCGGGCGCCGAGTACTACCGCCATCCGGTCGGCACCGGTCCGTTCCGCTTCGTGTCGTGGGAGAGCGGGCGCATCGTGCTGGAGCGCAACCCGGACTACTGGGGCGCGCGGCCGGCCATCGAGCGGCTGGTGTTCCGCGCCGTGCCGGATGCGCGCCAGCGCCTCACCGAGCTGGAGTCGGCCGCGCTCGATGTCGCCTACTCGATCCCTCCCGACCAGCTGCAGTTCGTCGAGCTCCTGCCGGATCTGGTGGTGCACCAGGAGGCGGCGCTGGCGGTGGCGTACCTGGCCATGAACACGACGCACCCGCCCTTCGACGACGTGAGGGTGCGCCGCGCGGTCAACCACGCGGTCAACCGCGATCCGATCGTCAAGCTCGCGTACCAGGGGCTGGCCTCGCCGGCCACCGGGCCGCTGCCGCCGGACCAGTGGGGCTATCACCGCGCGGAGGTCACCTACCCGTACGATCCGGACCGCGCACGCGAGCTCCTGGCCGAGGCCAGGGCGGATGGCCGCTTCGATCCGTCGCGCGAGTACAAGCTGTACGCGCCGGCCAGCCCGCGCTCGTACCTGCCGGAGCCGGAGGTGATCGCGCGCGTGCTGCAGGCCAACCTGGCCGCTGTCGGCATCAAGGTCGAGGTCATCGTCCAGCCCATGAAGGCGCACGACGATTCGGTCGAGGGCGGCGACCACGACCTGTGCCTGTACGGATGGGTGGGGGACAACGGGGACCCGGACAACTTCCTCTACACCCTGTTCGACCAGAGCAACACGACGCCGGGCCTGGCCCAGAACCTGGCCTTCATCAAGGACGACGAGCTGCACCAGCTCCTGGTCGCCGCCCAGCGCATCGTCGCGCGCTCGAAGCGCGAGGAGCTGTACCGCCGGGCCCAGGAGCGCATCGCGGCCCTGGCGCCCTGGGTGCCGCTGGCTCACTCGCGCGTGGCGGTGGCCGCGCGGGTCAACGTGGACGGCATCGTCATCAACCCGACCAACGGCGTCGAGTTCAGGAGGGTCAGGCGCCTTGGCCACTGACGAGATGATCAGCCAGGAGCGGCCGAGCGTGCCGCTGACGGCGGTCGCGCGGCCGGCCGCGGGCCGACTGCGCCTGCCCGCGCTGCGCCTGCGCCACAAGCTGGGCGTCTCGCTGGTCATCACCGCCCTCCTGCCGCTGCTGGTCGCGTCGTGGGTGGCGGTCAGCGTGGTGCTGCGCTCGCTCAACCAGGGCCTGCACGAGCAGACCGACCGCCAGCTGCACGTCGGGTACAACCTGCTGGTCCGCAGCGTGCTGCAGGTGGGTACCGACGCGGTGAAGATCTCGAGCCACCCGGATCTGCGCATGGCCGCGGAGAGCGGGCCGCTCGCGATCGAGGAGGCGCTGGAGCGGGTGAGCAGGCACCTGCCGTCGTCGCTGGTCCAGGTGGCCGACGCGCGCGGCGAGCTGATCGGCCAGCGCGTGGCGGGAGACGCGGTCGACCGCTTCCGCGGGCTGGCGGTGGACGCGACCAGCGCGTCCATCCAGGCCGGCCGCAAGTACGAGCGCCGCATCACGATCGTGCGGGTCGGCGAGCAGCTGGTCGTGCGCGCGGCCGCGCCGATGGTGGACGAGTCGCTGCAGCTGCGCGGCGTGGTGGTGCTGTCGGTGCCGCTCGACTCCGCCGCCGCCGAGGGGGTAAAGGCCTCGATCAGCACCGACGTGCTCATCTTCGCCGGCACCGAGGCGGGAACGCGCGGCACGTTCAACCTTCGCCGACGAGGTCGGTCACTCGGTCGGCGGCCTGCTCATCGCGCAGGACGTGTCGAGCGAGATCCGCAGGGGGCGCTCGGTGTTCCGCACCGCCACCATCCTCGGCCGCGAGTACGCGCTGGGCTACACGCCGATCATCAACCTGGCCGGCGAGATCGTCGGCGTGTTCGGCGTCGCTGTCGACCGCGCCCCGCTGGGCGCCGCGCGCGACATGGCCACGCGCTCGCTGGCCCTGGGCGCGGCCGGCGCCTTCGTCTTCGCGCTCGGGCTGGCCGGGCTGCTGTCGCGCCGCATGACCCGGCCGATCGCCCACCTGCACCAGGGCGCGCTGGCGGTGGCGCGCGGCGACCTCGATCATCAGATCGACGTGTCCGTGCGCGACGAGATCGGCGACCTGGCGGCCGCGTTCTCGCACATGACCTCCGCGCTCAAGGACAACCAGCGCCGGCTGGCCGCGCGCATGCGCGAGATCGTGGCGCTGCACGACGCCGGCCGCGCGGTCTCGTCGGTGCTCGATCTGGACCAGGTGCTGCGCAAGATCGCCGACTCGGTGGCGCGCGTGCTGCACGTGCGCGTGTGCGCGCTGTGGCTGGTCGAGCCGGGCGGACCGTCAGCCGGCGCCGGCGACGCCGGGCTTCCGCTCCGCCTGGGCGCGGCGCGGGCCAAGCGCAGCGACGGCCGCATCATCTCGCGCGGCGAGGAGGTGGCCGAGCTGGTCGACCCGCTGGCGGCCATCGCCCGGGCCGCCGGCGAGGCGCGCGCGCCGCTGCGCATCCACCGCGTCGTCGACGACGATCAGTGGAGCGGCGCGGCGGAGGCGGCCGGCGTGACCGGCTCGCTCATCGCGACGCCGCTCGAGCGCAAGGGCAGCGTGCTCGGCGTCATCATCATCGGCCGGGCGCGCGACGCGCGCGCGTTCTCCGAGGCGGACGCCAACCTGCTCGCCACCTTCGCCGACCAGGCCGCCACCGCGATCGAGAACGCCAGCCTGTACAGCCAGGTGCGATCGTGGAGCGAGGAGCTGGAGCAGAAGGTGGACCTGCGCACGTCCGAGCTCACCCACATGAACAAGGAGCTGGGCCGCACCATCCAGGAGCTGCGCGACACCCAGGCCCAGCTGCTCCTGTCCGAGCGACTGGCCGGCCTGGGCCACCTGGTCGCCGCTGTGGCGCACGAGATCAACTCGCCGTCGGCCGCCATCCGCGGCACTGTCGACGCTCTGGCCGACCAGGTGCGGCGGCTCACGCACCTCTCGCACGAGCTGGCCGGCCTCGGGCTCACCCCGACCGAGCGGGGCGATCTCCTGCGCCTGGCCGCCGAGCTGGGCGCGCAGTCGCCCGGCCGGCGCCTGCCGCCGCCGTCCGCGGTGCGGCGCGCCGCGCGCGAGCTGCGCGCCGAGCTGGAGGCCGATCGCCTGCCGGCCGACGACGCGGCGGAGAGCGCGCGGCAGATCGCCGAGCTGGATCTCACGCCGGAGGAGATCGCGCGGCTGCGCCGCCTGATGGGCTCGGAGGGCGGCACCCGCGCCAGCACGCGCGCCCGCGTGCTGGTCGGCTACGTGGCGGAGTACGTGCACCTACATCGCAGTCTGTTCGCGATCGAGCACGCCATCCGGCGCATCCAGCGGATCGTCGGCGGCCTCAAGAGCTACTCGCACCTCGATCAGGACGCGGCCGCGCAGCATGCCGACCTGCACGAGGGGATCGAGGAGACCCTGGAGCTGCTCGATCACCTGCTTGCGCGTGGTATAAGGATTCACCGCCGCTACGGGGCCATTCCCCGGGTGCCGGTCTTTCTCGACGAGCTCAACCAGGTTTGGACCAACCTGATCCACAACGCGGTGCAAGCCCTCGATGGCCAGGGTGAGATCGCGATCGAGACCCACGCCGCCGACGGCGGCGTGACGGTCCGCGTGATCGACAACGGCCCCGGCATCCCCGACGAGGTCATGCCCCGGATGTTCGACCCTCTCTACACGACCAAGCCGCGCGGCGAGGGCTCCGGCCTGGGGCTCAGCATCGTGCGCCGCATCATCGAGCGCCACGGCGGCCACATCCGGGTGGAGTCGCGGCCCGGCCGCACCTCGTTCGAGGTCTGGCTGCCGCAGGCGCGCGGGCACGCGGCGACCGGGACGGGTGCGCGCGGCCCCGAGGCCGCGTGATGGCCCGCGAGACCATCCTCTGCGTCGACGACGAGGCGGGCGTCCTGACCGCGCTGCAGCAGCAGCTCACCGCGCGCTTCGGCCACGAGTGCGAGATCGCGCTGGCTCAGTCGGGCGACGACGCGCTCGAGCTGCTCGACGAGCTCAAGCGCGAGGGCGAGGACATCGCGGTCGTCATCGCCGATCAGATCATGCCCGGCATGAAGGGCGTCGAGCTGCTCGAGGTCTTTCACAAGCGCTCGCCCGAGACCTACAAGATCCTGCTGACCGGGCAGGCCGGCCTCGAGGCGGTGGTCAGCGCCATCAACCGGGCCGAGCTCAACCACTACATCCCCAAGCCGTGGGACGAGGCCAACCTGCGCCTGGCGGTGGAGAACCTGCTCCGCACCTACCGGCTGCAGTCGGAGAACCGCCGCCTGGTCGCGGATCTGTCGGCCAAGAACCAGGCCCTGCTGGAGATGAACCGCGAGCTGGAGGCCAAGATCGCCGAGCGCACGGCGGAGCTGGCCGAGGCCAACTCGCGCCTGGCCCAGCTGGCGGTCACCGACGGGCTGACCGGCCTCTACAACCACCGCCACTTCCACGAGCGGCTGGCCCTGGAGGTCGAGCGCTCGGTGCGCAACGGTTTGCCGCTGTCGCTGCTCATGATCGACGTCGATCACTTCAAGGCGTACAACGACCGCCACGGCCACCCGGCCGGGGACGAGCTCCTGCGCCGCCTGGCTCGCCTGATGGGCGACGGGCGCCGGGCCAACGACTTCGTTGCCCGCTACGGCGGCGAGGAGTTCGCCATCGTGCTGGTCGACACGCCCAAGCTCACCGCGGCGCAGCTGGCCGAGCGCCTGCGCGACCGGGTGGCCAGCCAGCTGTTCCAGCAGACGCCGGCCACGCGAGACGAGGTCCTGACCATCTCGGTCGGGGTGGCGTCGTTCCCGGACGACGCCGCCGACGCCGAGTCGCTGGTGCGCGCGGCCGACGCGGCGCTGTACGAGGCCAAGCACGCCGGCCGCAACTGCGTGGTGCTGGCGACGCCGACGAAGTCCTCCACTCCGATGTCCGGGATCTGACATGAAGCACACCATCGCCGTCATCGGCGCAGGCAGCTACGGCACCTGCCTGGCCATCCTGCTGGGCCGCCAGGGCCACGACGTGCGCCTGTGGTGCCGCTCCGACGAGCAGCGCGCCGAGCTGGCGTCGCGGCGCGAGAACACAATCTACCTGCCGGGCCACCAGCTGCCGCCCGAGGTGCAGCCGACCAGCCGGCTCGACGAGGCGGTGGCCGGCGCCAGCATCGTCGTCGGCGTGACGCCGTCGCACGCGGCGCGCGAGATCCTGGGCCAGGCACTGCCGAACATGCAGCGCGACGCCGTCGTGGTCAACGCGTCCAAGGGGCTCGAGGAGAAGGGCCACGCGCGCATGGATCAGGTCTACGACGAGGTCCTGCCGCCGGCGATGGCGGCGCGGGCCACGTTCCTGAGCGGGCCCACCTTCGCCAAGGAGGTGGCCGCCGGACTGCCGTCGGTCATCGTCATCGCCGGGCGCGATCCGGCGGCGACCCGGCTGGCCCAGGAGGCGTTCTCGAGCGACCGCTTCCGGGTCTACTCGTCGGACGACGTCGTCGGGGTGCAGCTGGGCGGCGCCCTCAAGAACGTCATCGCCATCTGCGCCGGCATCTGCGACGGCCTCGGCCTGGGCCACAACGCGCGCGCCGCGCTCATCACGCGCGGCCTGGCCGAGATCGCGCGCATCGGCGCCAGGCAGGGCGCCAACCCGCTCACCTTCGCCGGCCTGTCCGGCCTGGGCGACCTGGTCCTCACCTGCACCGGCGAGCTGTCGCGCAACCGGCGCGTCGGCCTGGCGCTGGCCACCGGCAAGAAGATCGGCGACATCATCGCCGAGATGCGTATGGTGGCCGAGGGGGTCAAGACCGCGCGCGCCGCCCACGAGCTGGCCCTATCGCTCGGTGTGCGTGCGCCGCTGAGCGATACCGCCTACGGCATCCTCTACGAGGACCAGCCGGTGGCACAGGCGATCGGCGAGCTGATGAACCGCTCGCTGCGCGACGAGCGCGACTGACCTCAGACGCGATCGGCGGGCTGCTCGCGCCGCCGTCCGCCCGCGGTCTCCTCGTACACGCGCAGCACCGCCTCGCACAGATCGGCCGCCCGGGTCGGCTTGGCCACGTGCATCTGGAAGCCGGCGTGGAGGGCGCGCTTGCGGTCCTTGCTGGTGGCCAGCGCGGTGAGGGCCACGGCCGGGGTGCGGCCGCCCTTGCCGGGCGCGAGCGCGCGCACGCGGCGCATCAGGCTGTAGCCGTCCTCGCCCGGCATGGCCACGTCGCACAGCATGACGTCGGGCCGGAACTCGGCGAGCGCGTCCACCACCTCGGCGGCCGAGCCGACCGCGCGCACCTCGGCCGAGCGGAAGCGCAGGATGTCGCTCAGCACCTCGCGCGAGCTGGGATCGTCCTCGACAATCAGCACGCGAATGCCGTTGAGCTCGCTGGGCTGGCGCGGCGCCGCGGGGCCGGCCGCGCCGCGCTGGTCGGACTGCGCGTCGCGCGGGTCGATCACGGGCAGCTCGACGGTGAAGGTGGCGCCGCGGTCGATCCCCGCGCTCTCGGCCTGCACCGTGCCGCGGTGCAGGCGCACCAGGTCGCGCACGATGGCCAGGCCGAGGCCGAGGCCACCATAGCTGGCCGAGCCGGGCTCCTCGCCCTGCGAGAAGCGGTCGAACACCTGGGGCAAGAACTCGCGTTCGATGCCGCGGCCGGAGTCGCTCACCTTCACCCGCACGCCGGCCGACGAGCGCTCCAGCACGATCGCGACCTGGCCGCCCGGCGGCGTGAACTTGACCGCGTTGGCCAGGAGGTTCGCCACCACCTGCTGCAGGCGGTCCGGGTCGCCCAGCACCGGCCCGGGCGCGCGCTGCACGGCGACGCGCAGGCGGATCTTCCGGCCCGCGGCCGCTGAGCGGACGTCGTGCACCGCGGCGCCGACCACCGCCGCCATGTCAACCGGCTGCCGCTTGAGCATCATCTTGCCGGCCAGGATGGCGGACACGTCGAGCAGGTCGCTGATGATGCGCTCCTGCGCCCTGGCCGCGTTGCTGATGGCCTGGCCCACGCGCCGCAACCGCGCCGGGCTGGTCGCGGCACCCGACAGCAGCAGGTCGGCCTGCAGCGTGATCGTGTGCAGCGGGACGCGCAGCTCGTGCGACAGCGTGGCCAGGAAGACGTCCTTTGTGCGGTTGGCCGCCTCCGCCACCGCGCGCGCGGCCTCCGCCACATCGAGCCGCTCGGTGCGATGGGTGATGTCCACCAGGGTCAGCAAGATGAGCGGTCCCTCGGTCTCCGAGCGCACGGCGCTGCCGGCCACCGCCACCACGCGCAGGTGGCCGCGCGGGATCTCGACCTGGACCTCGAGCGCCACATCGCGCTCGTCGGCCAGCAGGTCGTCGAGCGCGGCGCGCAGCGCGGGACGGTCCCAGGCGCGCCCGTCAATCTCGAACCAGCTGTCGCCCACCACGTCCGGCCGGCCGGCGAAGACAGCGTGGAAGGCGCGGTTGACCAATCGCACGCGCATGCGATCGTCGAGCACCGCCAGCGGCACCCGCACCGCCTCGACGATGGCGGCCGCGCGTCCGGTGGCCGAGCGCGCCTCCGCCATGGCCCGCCGGTGCGCGTCGACGTCGAGGAACGAGAGCACGACCCCGTCGAGCTCGCTGTCGATCGACCAGTACGGCCGGACCTGCATGCGATACCAGCGCCCGTCGCGGCCCAGGATGTCGCGCTCTCGCGCGCGCAGGTCGTCGACCACCTCGGAGACCAGCGGCGCCAGGTCGCCGACGGTGACGTCGAGGTGCAGCTCGTCAACGCGGCGGCCGAGGTCGTCGGCCGACAGCTGGAGCAGCGCGCGCGCCTCGGGCGTCATGTGGCGGATGCGCCCGTCGCCGCCCAGCAGCACGATCGGGAGCTCGATGCTCGCCACCAGGTTGAGGAGCTCGCGGCCGGTCCGCTCGAGCTGGCGGTGGCGCGAGCCCGGCGAGTCGGCGGCCTCGATCGGCTCGGCGGCCTCGATCGGCTCGGCGGCCCGGTCCTCTGCCTCGGCCACGGCGTCGCCGGCCGTCGACTCGAACAGGACAAGGAAGCTGGGCGCGTCGCCGCCGGTGCGCGCGCGGTCGGCCGCTGCGCCCTCGGCGATCGGGATCACCTCCACATCGACGAGCGTGGTGCCGCCGCCGCGCTCGAGCTCCACCGCCTGGCGCCGGACCCTGCGCATCTCGCGCCGCGCCAGACGCAGCGCGTGGCGGACCGCCGGCAGCAGCTCCTGGCGCACCACCTTGATCAGGTTGAGGTGGGTCGGTGCGCCCGACAGGGCGAGGAACGGGCCCGCGCGTCCGTCCATGTGGATGATGTCGAAGCGCGCATCGACGAGCACCCAGGGCGGCGCGAAGCGCGCGAGCAGGGCGCTCTCTGCCAGGTGGAGCGGCCCGGCCACCGGAACCGGCGCGGGCGACTCGCGCCTGCGGTGCGGCGTCTTGCGCGGGCCCGGCGGCGACTCGGTGTGCGCGCGCGCGCGTCCGGCCCGGGGCGCATGCGGTCGCGCGTGCGAGCTTCCAGACCGATCCGGCGTGCGACGCTTCGCCATCGCCCCCATGCCCCCCCTACGCGCCTTCCGATCGTAGCCCTGCTCACAGATCAGAATGCGGTTGCGTCATCGACTGATGTCATGGAACCGCACCGAGGTCAACTCCGCGGAACCCCCCTTGCGGGGCATGCGCACCATCTCACGCGCTTCGTCGAGACCTTTCTCGTACCGACGGAAATGCCCTCCTGTCGCTCGAATTCCAGACTCAGGTGCGCTGCTGGCCGCGACGAAAACCATCGGTACGGTGCCGATTTGGGGCTGTTCTGGACCGTGCGATCGCGTACCTTGGATCCGTGGAGAGGGCGGCGCGGGTGCTACCAGCGCGTGGGCGACGGCAGCGCGGACGGATCCTGATCGTCGACGACGAGGCCGACGCCAGCTCGGCGCTGGCGCAGCTGTTACGCGATCGGGGATACGTGGTGGAGACCGCCCGCGACGGGTTCAAGGCGCTCCCGAAGCTGAAGGACTTCGCCCCCGACCTGCTCCTCACCGACCTGCGCATGCCCGGCATGGACGGCCTGTCGCTCATGCGCCGGGCGCGCGAGCTGGATCCGGACAGCGTGACCGTGGTGATGACGGCCTACGGCGCGCTCGACACCGCCATGGCCGCGATGCGCCACGGCGCGATCGACTACGTCACCAAGCCGATCCACGTGGATGACCTCCTGCGGGTGATCGAGCCGGTGCTCGAGCGCCGGCGCGCCCAGCGCGTCACCGGCGGCACCGCCGAGCTCCTGGCCGAGCTGGACCGCCTCGACAACATCGTCGGTTCGAGCCCGCCGATGCGCGCGGCGTTCGAGACCGTCATGCAGGTCGCGCCGTCGCGAGCCTCGGTGCTGATCACCGGCGAGAGCGGCACCGGCAAGGAGCTGGTCGCCGCAGCCATCCACCGCCACTCGACCCGCGCCGGCGGCCCGTTCGTGAGGCTGCACTGCGCGGCGCTGGCCGAGACGCTGCTGGAGAGCGAGCTTTTCGGTCACGAGCGCGGCGCCTTCACCGGCGCGGCGGCGCGGCGCGAGGGGCGCTTCCAGCAGGCCGACGGCGGCACGCTTTTCCTCGACGAGATCAGCGAGATCTCGCCGTCAACGCAGATCAAGCTGCTCCGCTTCCTGCAGGAGCGCGAGTTCGAGCGGGTGGGCGGCAACCAGACCATCAAGGTCGACCTGCGCATCGTGGCCGCCACCAACCGCGACCTGCGCACGCTCGTCCAGGAGGGGCGGTTCCGCGAGGACCTGTTCTACCGCATCAACGTCGTGTCGATGGAGGTGCCGCCGCTGCGCGAGCGCGAGGGAGACATCTCGCTGCTGGCGACGCACTTCCTGCACAAGTTCACCGCCATCAATCAGAAGCGCATCGACGGCTTCAACAACGAGGCGATGGAGCGGCTCCTGCGCTACCCGTGGCCGGGCAACGTGCGCGAGCTGGAGAACGCGGTCGAGCGCGCGGTGGTCGTGTGTCGCGAAGGCGAGATCCGTCCGAACGACCTGCCGCCCACCGTGCGGCCGCTGGCCAGGCCGACCGCGGAGACCAGCCCGCCGGTGCCCGGGTCGACCCTGGCAGCGATCGAGCGGCACGCGATCCTCGCCACGCTCGAGTACACCGGTGGCTGCACGTCGCGCGCCGCGGCCATCCTGGGCATCTCGCCGCGCACCATCCAGTACAGGCTGCGCGAGTACGCCGGCGAACCGGTTCGCCGGGCGACCGGCTCGCAGGTGTCGCGGCTGCCCGTGCCCGAGACCGACGAGACCGACGAGCCGCTGTAGTAGATGTAGACGTCGCCGCGGACGCGAAGCGCTTGTCAGCGAGTCTCGGCCTGAACGAACGCCTTGCGCGCTTCGGGCTGCCGGGCACCCACAGCCCCGTGGAACGGAAATTGCTGCTTTCTCGCCCTGGCGGGGTGACGTTGGCTGCCCGTGACGCGGAGGAGACCGATGCAACGGGGCACGGACGAGGGGGTCGAGGCGACGCCGGTCACGGAGTCGCAGGGGGCAGCGCCGCGGCCGACCAGGCTGTACGTGGTCAAGGCCGACATGCAGGCCGGGACGGTGAGCGTCCTGTGGCCGGCTGACGCCGCGCGCAAGCCGGCGCGCCGGGCGACTCCGCGCGGACGAGGTCGGGAGGGCCGCTCGTCGCCGTGATGGAGAACCGCCCGCCCCGCGATGGGGCCACGACCGAGGCGCGCGTGCTCGCCCTGCCGACTGCCGGGCGCGAGATCGAGCCCAGCCGGCAGCGCGTCACCTTCCTCGCCGAGGAGGGCTGGACCAGCGAGGTCAGCTTCTACTGCCCGGTGCGCGATCGCGCGCTGTCGGCGGAGGAGTGCATGGCCTGCCGTCACTGCCGCGGCGACGGGAGAGACGACGCGGCCGACGTCGCCGGCTGCGCCGATCCGATGGCGCGCCGCTCGACCGGCGAGGAGATGCTGCGCGCCCCGCGCCCGCGCTCCCTGGCCGACCGCACGCCGCTGTGGCGGGTCATGCGGCCGTGCGTGATCTGCGTGCGCGCCGATCTCGGCGTCAACACGCTCATGTCGCTGTTCGTCGGCTTCGAGCTGGGCGCGGTGCCGGTGGTGGACGAGGGCGGCCGCCCGGTGGGCGTGGTGTCGCGCGGCGACCTGGTCGACCACTGGTACGAGAGCGAGAACGCGACGCCGCCGCGGCTGCGCGTGGGCGGGTGCGCCGCGGGCCGGGGCGAGCGCCTGGGCACCGGCCCCACGCCGCGCCGCCGGCCCAGACGGTCGCCGACGCGATGATGTACATCTCCTTCACGCTGTGCGAGGACACGTCGCTGTCGCACGCGGCCGCGCTCATGGCCTACGAGGGGGTGCAGCGCATCCCGGTGGTGTCCTTCGAGGGCAAGGTCGTCGGCATGGTGAGCGCCATGGACGTGGTGCGCTGGCTGGCCCAGCACGACGGCTACGTGGTGCCAGATTCGCGCAGCCGGGACGCCTAGCACTGGAGCGGGAGGTGATGGTGAGGCGCCCGCGGCGGCCGGGCGCGGCGTGATATCCAGCTCCCGGGGTGAGGGGGCTGCTTCTCGCGATCGCGTCCTGCGCGCTCCTGGCGGCATGCCAGTTCGACGAGCGCGCGCGCGCCGGCGACGAGACGCAGCGCGACGGCGGGGCAGGGGCCGAGGCGGACGCCCGTCCCACCGGCGGCGGCGCGGACGACGCCGGCTCCGCGGACGCCGGGCCCGGCGACGCCGGCAGCCGCGACGCCAATCCAGGCGACGCCGGCGGCGATGACGCCGGCAACCCGGGCGACGACGCGGGCAGCCCCGACGCGGGCAGCGCCGACGGCGGCAGCGACGACGCCGGCAGCCCCGACGCGGGCAATCCTGATGGCGGGACCGACCCGGACGCGGGGCTGTGCGGCGAAGTCGAAGAGCCGTGCTGCGCGGCCGAGCCGGCCTGTGCAGGCGAGTTCACCGAGTGCACCGACGGCACCTGCCGCGAGTGCGGCGCGCTGCTACAGAGCTGCTGCGAGACCGGCGACGCGTGCCGAGGACTGCTCGTCTGCATCGTCGGCGTCTGCGTGCAGTGAACGGGCGACGTCTCGACGGCGGTGCAGGCCGGCGGTCTTTCGCGGTAGAGTCATGGCGTGACCGGCCTCGGCTACGTGCTCGACGATGTCTTCGTTCGTCACCGGCCGCCCGGTCCGCACCCCGAGCGCCCCGAGCGCCTGGTGGCCGCGCGCGACGGTCTGCGCGCCGCCGGCCTCGAGCAGCGCGGCACGCTCATGCCGGTGCGCCCGGCGCGCGAGGAGGAGCTCGGGCTGGTGCACACGGCCTCGTTCGTGGCCGAGATGTCGCGCCACGTGCCCGGCAAGGCGGGCTGGCTCGACGCCGACACCTACTTCGGCCCCGAGAGCTGGGACGCCGCGCTGGCCGCCGCCGGCGCCGCCGTCGAATCTATCGACCGCGGTGCTCGACGGCCAGTTCCGGCGCGGCCTGGCCCTGGTCCGCCCGCCCGGGCACCACGCCGAGGCCGACCGCGCGATGGGCTTCTGCCTGTTCAACAACGTCGCGGTCGCCGCCGCGGTGGCGCGCTCGCGCGGCGCCGCCCGCGTCGCGGTCGTCGACTGGGACGTGCACCACGGCAACGGCACGCAGAACATCTTCTACGCCGACCCGTCGGTGATGTACCTGTCGGTGCACCAGTACCCGTTCTATCCCGGCACCGGCGCGCCGCACGAGATCGGCGCCGGCGAGGGGCGCGGCGCCACCATCAACGTCGGGCTGCCGGCCGGCTGCGGCGACGGCGATCTGCTCGCTGTGTTCGACCGCGTGTTCGTGCCGGCGCTGCTGCAGTTCCGGCCCGACCTGATCCTCGTCTCCGCCGGCTTCGACGCCCACCGCGCCGATCCGCTGGCCGGGCTGCGCGTCACCGAGGCCGGCTATCGCGCCATGGCCGGGCGGCTGAGCCGGGTGGCCGACAAGGTGGCCGGAGGCAGGCTGGTCGCGCTGCTCGAGGGCGGCTACGACCTCGGCGCGCTGAGCCGATCGCTCGTCGAGGTGCTCGACGTGCTCGACCGGGACGGCGCCGGCGAGGAGACCGCCGCGGATGCGCCGAGCGCGGACGGGCTGGCCGCGATCAGCCGCACCCTGGTCGCCCACGGCGGCCAGCGATGGGCATCGGAGTCGCTCGAGGGCGGCGACGAGGGCGCGAAGGCCGCCCGGCCCGGTCGATGAAGGCGAGCGTGGATCCGCCACGCGCGGCGCATCCGCCGCAGCAGCGATACTGGCCCGGCCGCATGCTCGCCGTCGGCGGCATGGCCGAGATCCATCTGGCGCGGCAGGGCACCGCCTCGGGCGACGGCTTCCACAAGGAGCTGGTCATCAAGCGGCTCAAGCCGGAGCTGGCCGCCGACCCGCGCGCGGTCGCGATGTTCCTCGAGGAGGCGCGCATCGGCGCGCTGCTCAACCACCCCAACGTGGTGCAGGTCTACGACGCCGGCCAGGACGGCGCCGCCCCGTTCATCGCCATGGAGTACATCCGCGGCGAGGAGCTCAACCAGCTGTGCCGCCGCGGTCTGGCGGTGAGCCAGTTCTTGCCTCTCGAGCACGCCGTCGAGCTGGTCCGGCAGTCGGCCATGGCGCTGGGCTACGTGCACGCGCTGCGCGACGACGGCGGCCGCGGCCTCGAGATCGTGCACTGCGACGTCTCGCCCACCAACCTGCTCGTGACCGAGGACGGCCACATCAAGCTCATCGACTTCGGCATCGCCCGGGCGCGCGGACAGAGCTGGCGCGACGAGCAGGCGCTGCCCGGCAAGCTGAGCTACATGTCGCCGGAGCAGGCCCGCCGCCGGCGGCTCGATCACCGATCCGACATCTTCTCGCTCGGCGTGGTGCTGTACGAGATCACGCTCGGCCAGCGCCTGTTCCGCGGGCCGGCCCACGAGGTGCTGCGCCGGCTCGAGCGCTGCGAGGTGCGGCCGCCCACCTTCGTGCGCCGCGACTTCCCCGGCATGCTCGAGTCGATCGTCATGCGCGCGCTCGAGCGCGACCCGGGCGACCGCTACGCCAGCGCGTACGACATGGCCGACGAGCTGGACGAGTTCCTGCGCGAGAGCGCGCGCCGCTCCGGCCCGCTGCGCCTGGCGCGCTACCTCGACGAGCTGGCCGTCGCGGTGGGCGGCTCGCCGCGCTCGGAGCTGGTCGCCGAGCGCGCCCGCACCGGCGACGAGGAGGCGCTCGACTTCGACCGCGGCATGTTCGACGGGTACGTGGCCGGGACACAGTCCGCGCCGGTGGCGGAGTGGGATGAGTGGGTGGAGGAGTCCGGCGCTGTGGCTTCGGCGCTGTCGGCTGAGGTCGATGCTGCTGTCTCTAGACAAACAGAAAACAGGCGACAGGCGACAGGGAACAGGAAACCGGAAACGTCGGAGTCGCTGTCGGGGCCACGGGCCGCGGACAGCGGCTCCGAAGATGCCGGTTCCCTGTCCCTGCTTCCGGTCGCCTGTCACCTGTTGCTGTTCCCGACAAGCCGAGCCAGGACACGGCGCGGCGGGAGAGCGAGGACAGCGAGCCAGCCAGACCCATCATCGGCAGCCCGGCCTCGGTCCGCGCGGCTGGTTCCTCGCCGGCCTGGTGGCAGGCGCGATCGCGCTGCTCCTGCTACGCTCAATCCTGGGGTGATGTCCCGGGGCCGAATCGCGCTGCTGCTCGTCGCGCTCGCTGCCTGCCGCGACCAGAGCGAGCCGGCGCGGGGCGCGGACGAGGAGAGTCTGGGCCAGCGAGTGTTCCAGGCTCCCGCCGGCGTCGTGCGCGCGGTGCCGCCGCACCGCATCCAGCCCAACGGCATCGGGCCGTATCTGCTGGGCGCCGAGTTCAAGGCGATCCTCAGCACGCTGCCGCACGGACCGCGGGTCGAGGTCCTCCAGATCGATCGCGTCGTCGGCTACCGGCTGGTGCGGGTGGCGCAGGACGCGATCCTCGTCGGCATCGGCCAGGGCGGCAAGGCGTCGATGGTGGCCGCGCTCGACCCGGAGATCGCCAAGACCGAGGACGGCTGGGGCGTCGGCTCCGAGATCGACACGCTGCGCGAGGCGCTGGGACCGGAGCGGGCCATCGCCGGCGCGCGCGATCCCAAGCTGGTCGAGCTGGCGCGCCTGCCCGGCGCGCGCGTCGTGGTGCGCGGGCACCGCGTTGCTGCGATCGTCGTCGGACCGGATGGCGACGACGATCGGCGCGACGTGGGCCCGGCCGACGCGCTGTCGGGCGGCGCGACCTCGCGGCCGGCCGCCGGCGCGAGCCGCCCGCGCCCGCCCGCGCCGCCGGCGGAGACCGGCTGCACGGTGGCGAAGCGCGCTCGAGGCGCTGGGCGGCGAGCCGGTGGCCGAGACCGCGCGAGCGGAGGGCTCGAAGAAGGCCGCCGTGTACTACGGCTGCTTCACCGGCCAGGACCCGGAGGCGGTGGTCGCGGACGACGAACAGCTCGTCCTTGTCACCGGCGAGCCCGGAAAGCTGCGCAAGGGCGCGACCATGTCGGTGCCGGGGCTCGTCTTCGCCGGCGTGAGCGACGTCGACGGCGACGGTCGCCACGATCTCGATCGCCGTGTCCGAGAGCCGCAGCGGCGAGGCGCTCGGCATGCGCATCGAGGTCGTGCGCGCCGACGGCGGCCGCCTGGCCTCCGCGGCCGACGAGGAGGTCTACCGCGTGACCAGCGACGCGGCGGTGCCGGTCGCCAAGCTCAAGGACATCGAGCTCCTGATCGAGGCCTACGACGCCGGCGACGCGCTCGAGGTCGGCGGCTACTTCGTTCAGTGGGACGGCGACGAGGTCCGCAGCATCGCGCCGCTTCAGCCCAAGACGGTCGAGCTGGGCTCGCGCCGGCGCGGCGGCGCGCCGTCGTCGGGAGGCTCGTCGAGCGGCGAGGGCGCCCGCGACGACGGCGACGAGGCCGCTGCGTCCTCGTCCACCCGCAACGGCGTGCGACCGCGATCGCTCAAGCCGACGGCGCCGCGCCGCGACAGCGAGACCAGCGGCCGCTGACCGCATGCCGGCGTCTCGTGTGCGGCAATGTGGTCTGGCGACCGTGGTATAGCTCGGAACCCGTGGCCGATTTTCTTCCCCTGTCCCATCTGACTCGCTCCTGCCGCCCGGCCGCGCAGCCGGAAGCCGGCATTTCGAACGCGACCCGTGCGACCTCCGCGCCGGTGCGGCCTCCATCCGAGACCGGGCGTCTGACCCGGATCCTCATGCGCAAGGTGGGCCAGGCAATCGCCGACTTCCCGATGATCGCCGAGGGCGACCGCGTCATGGTGTGCGTGTCGGGCGGCAAGGACTCGTACGCGCTGCTCGATGTGCTGCTGCGGCTGCAGCGCCGCGCGCCGGTCCGCTTCGAGATCATCGCGGTCAACGTGGACCAGGGCTGGCCCGGCTACCGCACCGATCTCATCGCCGCCCACCTCGCCTCGCTCGGCGTTCCGCACCGCATGGTCTCCGACGACTTCGCATCGGTGGTGGAGGCCAACGTGCCGGCCGGCAAGACGCCGTGCTCGCTGTGCTCGCGGCTGCGCCGGGGCCTGCTCTACAACCTGGCCGGCGAGCTGGGCTGCACCAAGATCGCGCTGGGCCACCACGGCGACGACCTCATCGAGACCCTGGTCCTGAACCTGTTCTACTCGGGCAAGCTGGCCAGCATGCCCGCGGTGCTGCGCTCCGACGACGGGCGCAACACGGTCATCCGTCCCCTGTGCTACGTGCCCGAGCAGCTCCTGGTCGAGTACGCGGCCGAGCGGAACTTTCCGCTGGTGTCATGCGGCTGTCCGGCCTGCGGCCTGCCCGAGCAGAAGCGGCAGGTCATCAAGGAGCTGCTGCGACAGATCGAGGAGCGCGAACCGGGCGTGAAGCAGAACATGCTCGCCGCTCTGGGCAACGTAAAGATCAGTCACTTGCTCGATCCGGCCCTGGGCGCGGGATAACCTGCGGCCGCCGGACGCGTACCAGAGATGCATGATTCATCGGGTTTCGGGGTTCCAGTGCAACCGGGCTGTATGAATGACATTTTCCGCCTCTGTTGGCGTGTGCTGCGGTACGATCGCGAGCTAACTCCGTCGAGGTTCTGTGGCCGTCTGGTTTTGACCCATGGGGCCGGCGTCCGTCGGGCCAACGCCGCATGAAGTTTCACTGCGACCGCTGCAAAACCCGCTACTCGATCGCCGACGACAGGGTTCGCGGCAAGATCCTCAAGATCCGCTGCAAGAACTGCTCGTCGGTCATCACCCTCAAGGAGGGCGGCTCGGTCTCCACGCCGCGCACGCCGAGGCAGCCGACCAGCAGCGACGGCGCCCGCGCGAGCGCCGCTCGCCGCAGCGGCCGCCGCCGAGCCACCTCCACCTCGGGCTCCGCGCTGCAGGGCGCCTTCGAGGAGGCGCTGCGCGGATCGCAGGTCGGCGTGCTGCCCGACAGCGAGCCGCCGGCCGTGCTCGAGGCCGAGTGGTACGTGTCGCAGGACGGCGAGCAGTTCGGACCGTTCGCGCTGCAGAAGGCCCAGGACTGGGTGAGCGGGCGCGCGGGCGGACGACGAGCTCTACTGCTGGAGCGAGGGCTTCGACGACTGGCTGCCGGTCGAGAAGGTCAGCCACTTCCGCGGCCTGCGCGGTCCCGAGGCCACCGCGCGCCACGCCTCGGGCCTGTACGCCATGGCCGGCGGCCGCGCGCAGAGCCAGGTGGCCGCCCAGATGGCCGAGCCGGCCGCCGCGCCGCCGCGCGAGGAGACGCCGGTGCCGCTGTTCGCGGCCACCCTGGCCCAGGTCGTCGCCGACAGCCAGCCCCACCACGACGAGGACGCGGCGCCGATGTTCGCCCGCCGCAACGGCAACGGGTCGTCGTCGGTGTCGTCGATGGGACTGCCCAGCTCGCGCCCGCCGACCGGGCCGGGCAACGGCGGCGGCTCGCTGTTCGCCAGCGCGATGGCCGCCGCGACGGCGGCCCCGGCCGGCGAGATGCAGGGCCAGACGGTCGACGATCCGTCGCACGACCTCGAGATCGGCGAGGCCTCGCGCGTGGTCAAGCTGCCGATGCTGGCCCGCAACATGGGCAACGCGGCGCCGATGAGCGCGCCCGGGCTGCCCGGCATGGGCGGCGGCGCGAACCACGTCGGCCGCGGCACCGGCTCGCACGATCAGCCGGGCCAGCGCGGTTCGGCGCTGGCCGGCCTGCCGGTCGTGCACGGCGCGCAGAGCGTCGAGATGCCGCGCCCCGAGATCCTCCAGCCGCGGCGCCGCCGCTCCGGCATGGCCATGCCGATCCTCATCGGCTCGGCAATCGTGATCGGCGTGGTCTCGGTGCTCCTGTACGTGGCGCTGGCCACCGACGACGACGCGGCCCGCCTGCGCCGCGGCGACGTCGGCGGCAACGGCAATCTCGCCTATCAGTTCCAGGATCCGAGACAACGACAAGAAGGGCGAGGGCAAGACCACCGAGGCGCCGGCCAAGCCGCGCCGCTCGGTGCGCAGGCCCAGCCCGTCGCGCAGCACGCCCAGCGCGACACAATCGCCGACCCAGGCGCCGACCGGCCCGGACTTCGACGAGGTCGATCTGTCCGGCAGTGACGCGCCGCGCGAGCTCGACCCCGACGACGTGTTCGACGTCCTCAACGCGAACCGGATCGGCGTGCAGATGTGCTACAACAGCGCGCTCAAGCGCGATCCGCTGCTCAAGGTGCGCCGCGCCGACGTGGCCATCCGGGTGGGGCCGAGCGGCGCGGTCTCGAGCGTGTCCATCCCGTCGCTGAGCGGCACGCAGCTCGGGCTGTGTCTGGAGAAGCGCATCCGCGCGTGGAAGTTCCCGCGCGCGACCGAGGCGTTCAACAGCCGCTTCCCGATCGTCTTCCAGAACAGCTGATCGGTCCGGTTGCGCGGGCGGCTCAGCCGACGACGATGCGCTCGGCCTTGGCGGCCAGCTCGTCGGCCATGGCCGCCACGTCGAGGCCGGCCTCGGCGCGACTCAGGTCCTGCACCCGCGCGTGGGTGGCCGGGTGGCGCGGGACGAACAGCGTGCAGCAGTCGTCGTACGGCAGGATCGACAGGTCGTAGGTCCCGATGGCCTGGGCGCGGGCGATGATCTCGCTCTTGTCGAAGGTGAGCAGCGGGCGCAGCACCGGCAGCTCGGCCGCGTCCTCGATCACGGCGAGGTTGTCCAGCGTCTGCGACGCGACCTGGCCCAGGTTCTCGCCGGTGACCAGCGCGCTGCGCCTTGTCGGCCGTCGCGATGCGCGAGGCCGCGCGCATCATCATGCGCCGGTAGAGCAGCACGGCCAGCTCGCCCGGGCCGTGCGCGCGCAGCGCCTTCTGCGCCTCGGTGAAGTGCACCACGTGGACCGCGATGCGGCCGTGCCACGGGCTCAGCCGGCGGGCCAGATCGAGCACCTTCTCCTTCGTGCGGTCTCCGGTGTACGGGAACGAGTGGAAGTAGATCGCCGACAGCGTGCAGCCGCGGCGCATGGCCGACCATCCGGCCACCGGCGAGTCGATGCCGCCGGACATGAGCAGCGCCACGTGGCCTGCCGTGCCGACCGGCAGCCCGCCCGGCCCGGGCAAGCAGGCGGCTGAACAGAAAGCTGGCCTCGCCGCCTATCTCGATGCGGAGCACGGCGCGCGGCGCGTGGACGTCAACCGGCAGGCCGGTCGCCTGCACCACCCGGCCGCCCACGGTGCGCGAGACCTCCTGCGAGGTCATCGGGAAGCGCTTGTCGCGCCGGTTGGTCTCCACCTTGAAGGTGGTGCCGGCCGGCAGCTGCGCGGGCCGCCTCGATGGCGGCGGCGGCCATCGCGTCCAGGTCCGACGGCACCGACACCGCCGGCGCCATCGAGTGCAGGCCGAACAGGTGGGCCAGCCGCTCGAGCACGCGCCGCTCCAGCTCGGGCGGGTGGTGGACCAGCAGGCGCAGGTGCTGCGGCTCGATGGTCACGCCGTCGAGCGGAGCGACGAGCCGGCGCGCGTTGTCAACCAGCGCGCGCACGAAGGCGCGGCGGTTGCGACCCTTGAGGAAGATCTCGCCCAGGCGCAGGACGACCAGCCCGCGCGCCGGCGCGGCGGCCGCGGGCACCGACTCAGCTGGCCGATCGGACGGCATCGACCAGGATGGCAGCCGCCTTCTCCACATCGGCGGACGTGGTCTCGCGGCCGAACGACATCCGCACGGTGCCGTAGTCCGGGCCCAGGCCGATCGCCTGCAGCACCGGGCTGGGCCGGCGGTCGCGCTCGGAGCAGGCCGAGCCGGCCGACACCAGCACGCCGCGGCTCTCGAGGATATGCAGCAGCGGCTCGGCCGGCGCGCCGGCGAACGCCACGCTGACGACGTGCGGCGCGCGCGCGGCGCCGGCCCCGTTCTGGCGGAAGTCGCAGCCGGCCTTCTTCACCGCCTCGATCAGCAGGCGCCCGAAGTCGGTCCAGCGCTCGGTGTGGGCGGCGCGATCGACCTCGGCAAGGCGCACCGCCTCGCCCATGCCGACGATGCCGGGCACGTTGAGCGTGCCGGAGCGCAGGCCGTCCTGGTGGCCGCCGCCGCCCCACATCGCGTCGAACGTGGGCGCCGCGGCGCAGCCACAGCGCGCCCGACCCCTTGGGCCCGTGGATCTTGTGGGCGGAGAAGGCGATGGTGTCTGCCCCCAGCGCGCCGACGTCGATCTGGATCTTGCCCAGCGCCTGCACGCCGTCGCAGTGGACGTGGACGTCCGGCTGGATCGCGCGGGCCGCGCGCGCCGCCTCGGCGACCGGCTGGATGGTGCCGATCTCGTTGTTGACCAGCATGAGCGCGACCACCTGGGTGTCGTCGCGGATCGCGCCGGCCAGCTCGTCCGGCGAGATGACGCCCTCGCTCGAGACCGGCACCTCGGTCGCGTCCCAGCCGGCGCGGCACAGCTGCGCGATCGACTCGCGCACCGCCGAGTGCTCGATGGCGGAGTAGACCAGGTGGCGGCCGCGGCGGGTGCGCGCGCGCGCCGCGCCGATGACGCCCATGGCGTCGCTCTCGGTGCCGCCCGAGGTCCACACCAGATCGCCGAGCGTGCCGTCAGGGTCGCCGATGGCGCCGAGCAGGTGCGCGCGCGCCTGCTTGATGCGCTTCTCGGCCGAGATGCCCAGGTGGTGTGCCGAGGCGGGGTTGCCGTACTCTTCCTCCATGCACTCGACAACCACGGCCGAGACCTCGCGGCAGACGCGGGTCGTGGCGGCGTTGTCGAGGTAGATGCTGGACGGCCGGTTCATGGGTGACCTCGGCGTCTATATACATTATCCCTGGTGCCGGAGCCGATGCTCCTACTGCGACTTCCCGATCGCCATCGCCCCGGTCGCCGAGATCCCGCATCGCCCCTATCTGACAGCGGTTCTCGAGGAGCTCGGGCTGCGCGCCCGGGAGTTCGCGGGCCGGCGCCTGCTGTCGGTCTACTTCGGAGGCGGCACGCCGTCTCTGTGGCCCGCCGACTGCCTGGCCGAGGCGCTGTCCGCCGTGTGCGGTGCGTTCGGGGCTGAGCCGCGGTCGCTCGAGGTCACGATCGAGGCCAACCCGGTCGACTGCACCGCCGAGCGCATGGCCGGCTGGCGCGCGGCCGGCATCGACCGGGTGTCGATCGGCGTGCAGTCGCTGGCCCCGGGCAATCTCGTCGCGCTCGGCCGCGACCACCGCATGGGCGACGGGCCGGCCGCCATCGACGCCGCGCTGGCCGCCGGCTTCCGGCGGCTGTCGGCCGACCTGATCCTGGGCGCGCCGCGCCGCGGCACCGGCGAGGCCGCAGACCCGCTGGCCGGCGCCGCCGCGCTCGCCGCCCGCGGCGTGCCGCACCTGTCGGTCTACGAGCTGACCGTGGCAGAAGGCACACCGCTCGAGCGCCAGGTCGCCCGCGGCGAGGTGGTGCCCCAGGACGAGGACCGGCTGGCCGATCTGTACGTCTCGGCCCACGACCTCCTGTCCGCGGCCGGCTACGAGCACTACGAGGTCTCGTCCTACGCCCAGCCCGGGGCCCGCGCGGTGCACAACTCGCTCTACTGGCGGGCGGCGGAGTTCCTCGGCCTGGGCAGCGGCGCGGCCTCGTTTCGCCGCGAGCCGGCCGGCGGCGGGCTGCGCTGGACCAACCACCGCTCGGTCGGCCGCTACCTGGCCGCGCCGGCCGGCGAGCGGCGGGCCGCCACCGAGGAGCTCGACGGCGTGGAGCTGGCAGCCGATGGGGTGTGGCTCGGGCTGCGAACGTCCGACGGGGTCGAGACCGAGGCGCTGGCCGGGCACCAGCGCCTCATCGACTGGCTGGGCGCCAGCGGCCTCGCCGTTGTCGGCCCCGACCGGATCCGACCGACGTTACGAGGATTTCTCTACTCGGACCAGGTTGCCAGACGCGTGCTCGAGGAATTTCGCTATTCTTGATGACGGCCTCGACCTCGCGATGACCTTCGACATCAACCACCGGTCGCGCAAGATCCTGTACGCCGTCGTCTCGGAGTATCTGGCGACCGGGGAGGCGGTGGGGTCGCGCACCATCACGCGCCGCCACGGCATCGAGCTGTCGGCGGCGACGGTGCGCAACGTCATGGCCGATCTGGAGGAGATGGGACTGCTCGAGCAGCCGCACACGTCGGCCGGCCGCGTGCCGACCGAGACCGGCCTGCGCTTCTTCATCGACTCCCTGCTCAAGGTGCGCAGCCTGTCGCCCAAGGAGAAGGAGGAGATCCGCGAGCGCTACGGGGTCGGCCTCGACATGGACGAGCTGTTCCAGCGCACCTCGAGGGTGCTCTCGGACATCACCCACTACGCCGGCATCGTGCTGGTGCCGAACCCGGCCCGGCAGCGGCTGCGCCACATCGAGTTCGTCGCGCTGGCCAGCGGTCGGTTCCTGTGCATCCTCGTCACCCAGGACGGGCGCATCGAGAACAAGCTGGTCCAGATCGACTTCGCGCTCGACCTCGGCAAGCTCGAGCGCATCCACAACTATCTCAACCAGCTGCTCGAGGGGCTGACCCTCGAGGAGGTGCGCGAGCGCGTGCTGGCCGAGATGGGCGAGGACAAGAATCGCTACGACGACCTGGTGTCCTCGGCCCTGCGCCTGAGCCAGGCCGCGCTCGAGCGCTCCGAGCCGGGCCACGGCGTGATCGTGACGGGCCAGGCCAACCTGCTCGATCCCGGCCGTCCGGCCGAGCCGGAGGAGCTGGCCCGCATGCGCGCGCTGCTGCAGGCGCTCGAGGAGAAGGAGCTGATGGTCCGGCTCCTCGACCGGACCCTGGACAGCGACCGGATCCAGGTGTTCCTGGGCGCCGAAACCTCGCTCGAGGCGCTGGGGGACAGCGCGGTGGTGGCCATGCCGTACGGCCCGGGTGAGCGTCCGGTCGGCGCCATCGCGGTCATCGGGCCGACCCGAATGAACTACGGGAAGGTGATGTCCGTAGTCGACTTCACCGCCGATCTCGTCTCCGAGATGATCTCGTCGAAGTGATCCGGTACTCTTGGTTTTGCCCATGACGAAGAGTCCGGACAGCATCGGCTCCAGGCCGCATCGCCAGACGGCGAGCGACGAGCAGGACCCGACCTTTCCCTCCGCCTCCGCCGGCGACCGCCAGGGCCACGCAGAGGCCGTCTCCGGCGGCGGGCAATCCGGCGGCTCCGAGCCCTCCGACGACGACGACGATCTGGCGCTCGAGGTCGAGGTCGAGCCGCCCGAGCCGTCGCTGGAGCAGCGCCTCGTCGAGCTCGAGGGCAAGCAGAAGGAGACCTACGACCGCTACCTCCGCTCCGTCGCGGAGCTGGACAACTTCCGCAAGCGCACGCGCAAGGAGGTCGAGGACGCGCGCATCGACGCCCAGAGCCGCGTGCTGCGCGAGATGCTGCCGGTCATCGACAACCTGGAGCGCGCGCTGGCGGCGGCCGGCGGCAACGAGGCCGGCGACGGCCACAGCATCATCGAGGGCGTGCGCCTGGTCCTGCGCCAGTTCGCCCAGGCCCTCGAGCGCTGCGGCGTGTCGCCGGTGATCGCCCAGGGGGCGGCATTCGATCCGACCCAGCACGAGGCGGTGTCGCAGATCGAGACCGACACGGCGCCGGCCGGCACCGTGGTGGGCGTGCTGCAGAGCGGCTATCGCATCGGCGATCGGCTGCTGCGCCCGGCCCTGGTGGTGGTGGCCAAGGCGCCGCCGGCGGGGGCCGGCGCGAGCCAGGCGGGTGAGCCGAGCGTGGGTGACGATGGTGAAGGGGAGGGCTCGGGTGGTGAACGGCGCGGCGACGGCAGCGGCGAGGACGGCGATCAGGACGACGCCGGATCGGCCGGGCCCAATGGCCGCGATCCCGAAGCCGCCTGATCCCCGGGGGGAGAGCGGTTCTGATGGCCCGTGTGATCGGGATAGACCTGGGTACGACCAACTCCTGCGTCGCGGTCATGGAGGGGAAGAGCGTCGTGGTGATCGCGAACGCCGAGGGCTCGCGCACCACGCCGTCGGTGATCGGCTTTGCCGAGGGAGGCGAGCGGCTGGTCGGCCAGATCGCCAAGCGGCAGGCGGTCACCAACCCCGAGAACACCGTGCACGCGGTCAAGCGGCTGATGGGGCGCAAGTTCGACGATCCGCAGATCGAGCGCCTCGTCGCCATCAGCCCGTACGAGATCGTCCGCGCCGACAACGGCGACGCCCACGTGCAGGTGCGCGGGCGCGTCTACTCGCCGCCCGAGATCTCGGCCATGGTGCTGACCAAGATGCGCGAGACCGCCGACGACTACCTGGGCGAGCGGGTGGGCCAGGCGGTCATCACGGTGCCGGCCTACTTCGACGACGCCCAGCGCCAGGCGACCAAGGACGCCGGCCGCATCGCCGGCCTCGACGTGCTGCGCATCATCAACGAGCCGACCGCGGCCGCGCTGGCCTACGGCCTGGACAAGGAGCTGGCCGAGCGGGTGGCGGTCTACGACCTGGGCGGCGGCACCTTCGACATCTCGATCCTGGAGCTGGCCGACGGCATCTTCCACGTGCGGTCGACCAACGGGGACACGTTCCTGGGCGGCGAGGACTTCGACAACGCGCTCGTCTCGCACCTGATCGAGGTCTTCTCCAGCGACAGCGGCGGCATCGACCTGCGCAGCGACAAGATGGCGCTGCAGCGCCTGCGCGAGGCGGCCGAGAAGGCCAAGCACGAGCTGTCGAGCGCGCTCGAGACCGACATCAACCTGCCCTTCATCGCGGCCGACGCCAGCGGTCCGCGCCACCTGCAGCTGACCTTGACCCGCGCGCAGCTCGAGGAGCTGGTCGAGCCGTTCGTGCAGCGCACCCTGGAGCCGTGCCGGCGCGCGCTGTCCGACGTGCACCTGCGCCCGGCCGACATCGACGTGGTCATCCTGGTCGGCGGCCAGACCCGCATGCCGCGGGTGCAGGAGGTGGTGTCGGCCTTCTTCGGCAAGGAGGCCAGCCGCGGCGTCAACCCGGACGAGGTGGTCGCGGTCGGCGCCGCCATCCAGGGCGCGGTGCTGACCGGCGAGGTGCAGGAGGTGCTGCTGCTCGACGTGACGCCGCTGTCGCTCGGCGTCGAGACCGCGGGCGGCGTGTTCACCCGGCTCATCCCGCGCAACACGACAATCCCGACGCAGGCCACCGAGATCTTCTCGACCGCGATGGACAACCAGGACTTCGTCAACGTGCACGTCCTGCAGGGCGAGCGCGACATGGCGATCGACAACAAGTCGCTGGCCTACTTCCAGCTCGTCGGCATCCCGCCGGCGCCGCGCGGCGTGCCCCGCATCGAGGTGGCGTTCGACATCGACGCCAACGGCATCCTGACCGTCGCGGCCAAGGACATGGGCACCGAGCGGGCCCAGTCGGTCAACGTGGTGCCGACCAGCGGCCTGCAGCGAGATCGAGATCCAGCGCATCATCGACGACGCGGTCACCTCGGCCGAGCACGACCGCAACCGGCGCGAGCTGGCCGAGGCCAGGAATCGGGCCGAGTCGCTGCTTTACACCTCGGAGCGGGCGCTGAGCGAGCTGGGCCACGTGCTGCCGCCGGAGGACCGCGACCAGCTGGAGGCCGATCTGGACGAGTGCCGCCGGGTCCTGGAGCTGGGCAGCCTCGACGAGGTGCTCGACGCCGTGGTAAGGCTGGAGGCGTCGGCGCAGCGCATCGGGGAGATCATCTACGCCCAGGTCGACGGCGGACAGGAGGATTAGTCGCGTGGTTCAGCGACACAGCAAGCGCGACTACTACGAAGTTCTGGGCGTCACCCGCGACGTGGACGAGGCCGAGCTCAAGCGCGCCTTTCGCGAGCTGGCGCGCAAGTTTCATCCGGACATCAACCCGAGCCAGCACGCAGAGGACCGCTTCAAGGAGGCCAACGAGGCCTACGCCGTGCTGTCGGATCCCAAGACGCGCGCGCGCTACGACCGCTACGGCTTCGCCGGGGTCGGCGTGGCCAGCGCCGAGGGACCGGGCGGCGTCGGGGCTGGGCAACGTGGCGCAGGCGTTCGACGACCTGCTGGGCGACATCTGGCGCCGGCGCAAGAACAAGCGGCGCGGGCGCGACCTGCGCTACACGCTGGAGGTCGACTTCGGCGAGGCCGCGCTCGGCTGCCGCAAGAACATCGTCGTGACCGCGCCGCGCGACCCGACCGCGCCGGCCAGCGAGCGAGAGCCGCCCCGCGAGTTCGAGGTGGTCATCCCGCCCGGCACCAAGGACGGCGCGGTGCGCATGATCCGCGCCGAGGGGGAGCAGGGGCAAAACGGCGCGCCGCCCGGGGACCTGCACGTCATCGTGCGCGTGGCGGTGCACCCGATGCTGCGGCGCGAGGGCTTCGACGTCTGGTGCGAGGTGCCGGTCTCGTTTCCGCAGGCGGCGCTCGGCGCGGTCATCGAGGTGCCGACCCTCGAGGGCGTGCTCAAGATGCGCATCCCGGCCGGCGTGCAGTCCGGGCGGGTCTTCCGCATCGGCGGCAAGGGCATCCCGCGCACGGCCAGCCTGGCCGGTCCGCGCGGCGACCAGCGGGTGCGGGTCATGGTCGAGACGCCGACGAATCTCTCGTCGCGGCAGCGCGAGCTGATCGAGGAGCTGGCCAGGACGTCGGGCGACGAGCTGTCGCATCCGCGCAAGCAGGGCTTCGTCGACAAGCTGCGCTCCCTGTTCAAGGAGTGACGACGGTGGACCGCGCAGGGCGTCGAGCCGTGGCGGTCGCGGTCGTGATCATCGGCGGGTGCGGAGGCGGGACGGTCGCGCCCGCGACCCGCGCCGGGACCCGCGCCGGGAGAGCGGCACGTCGCCGCCGCGGAGCCGCGCGTGGCGGTGGAGCCGGCGCCGGTGAGTCGCCAGCCGCTGACCGGGGCGGAGCAGGACAAGGTCGCGGCGCGGGCCGAGCGGATGTCCGCCGCGGAGCTGGCCGCCGCCTGGCCGCGCATGGACGCGTCGAGCGAGGCGGCGCAGGCGGTGGCCGTGCGCCTGGCGCTGCTGGCGCGCCATGCCGGCGATCTGAAGGGAGCGCGTCGCTGGCTGTCTCGTGCGGGGAAGGGAGCGCGGGCCGCGGCGGTCGGGCGCGCTCTCGATCTCGACGGCCGGCCCGCCCGGGCGACCCGCATCGCCGTGCTGCTGCCGCTGAGCGGGCGCTTCGCCCGTCTCGGGCGCGAGATGCGTCTGGCCATCGAGATCGCCGCCTCGCCGCGGGTCGTGGAAGCAGGCGAGGAAGGCGAGGAGGGGGCGGGGCCGGCGGCGCCTCGCGTCGAGCTTCGCTTCTATCGACACGCGCGGCGAGGAGGCCGAGGCCGGGCGTCTGGTCGCGCGCGCCGCGGCCGAGGGCGCGGTCGGCATCCTCGGGCCGGTGGGCCAGGCGGAGGCGCGCGCCGCGGCCGCGCGATCGATCGAGCACGGCCTGCCGATCGGGCTGCTGGCGCCCGATGAGATCGGCGCGGCGCCCGAGGTGGGCGTGTTCCGCCTGTGGCCGTCGGCGTCGTGGGAGGCGGCCGAGGCCGCACGCCTGGCCGTCGGCGCTCGGCCACGACAACCTCGCCGTGCTGCACCCGCGCGACCCGCAGGGCGCGGCCCAGGCCGAGGCCTTTCGCCGCGCCGCCGAGGCGGCCGGCGCGCGCGTGGTCGCGTCCGGCGACTACGATCCGGCGGCGAAGGACCTCGAGCCGGACATCAAGCGCTTCCTCGGCCTCGACCCGTCGACCAACGAGCGCCTGCGCCGCCACCTGGCCAGGCGCGGCCGCAAGGGCTGGAAGAGCTTCTCCCCGGACGTGCCGTTCGACCTCCTGTACGTGCCGGACGAGCACCGCGCCGCGGCGCTGATCGCCTCGTACCTGCCGTACTTCAACATCGAGGTCAGGACCGCCGACGTCATGGACACCCTGTCACTTCGCCGCAAGCACGGCGGCCGCGTCCCGTCGGTGGTCCAGCTGCTCGGCTCGTCCGGCTGGTACCACGCCAGCTTGCCGGCCCGCGGCGGCGCGGCGGTCGACGGCGCCATCATCGTCGTGCCCTGCGCCACCGGCGACAGCGCCAGCGACACCGCCGCCGAGCTGACCGAGCGCTTCGAATCCTCGGCCGGCCGCCCGCCCGGTCCGCTCGCCGCCCAGGCCTACGACGCGGCCCGGCTGTTCCTCGTCCGCCCGCGGCCCGCATCGCCGCGGGCGGCGATCCGCGCTCCGCCCTCGGCCAGGCGCTCCGCACCGCCAGCCTCCCCGACGGCGCCTGCGGCCCCTCGCACGATGAACCCGACCGGCCAGGTCGACCACCCGGCCGCGCTCCTCCGCATCGACGGCAGCGACTTCATCCCGCTCGAGCCCTGACGCTACCGGAAGGGGCCGTCGGTCGGCACTTCGATGAGCTCGGTGCCGTACTCCGGGCCGATGGGGATATCGGCGGCACCCTCGGTGTAGAGCTCGGTGAAGCCGCAGGTGCGGCAGACGTAGGCCTCGATGATGCCCACCGGGGTCGAGCGCGTCGGCTCGGCGGTGCGAATGACCCAGAAGCTGCGCTCGCGGACGGCCGGGGCGAAGGTGATGGCGAGCGGGGCCAGGTGCGGGTGCACGATGTCGCGGCCATACGGGGCGCGCTCGCGCAGCGCGAAGCTGCGCACGAAGGTGGTGCCGGCGCAGCGCGCGCAGGGGCGGGCGGGCCGCAGCGGAGGGCCAGGCTCGCGCAGGCCGAGACGGCGGCGGCAGGTCTCGCAGATGCCGATCGCACCGAGATCCTCGCCGCCTTCGCCGCAGATTCGACAGGTCGCCGACATGTTCACATCGTAGCGCCAGGTCACCGGCCGGGCAGCAGGCCGAGGGCGACCAGGTCGGCGCGCAGGGCAGGGGCGCCGCGGAAGTGGAGGGCGGTCATGCCGAGCTGGGCGGCGGCGTCGACGTTGCGCGGGCTGTCGTCGACGAAGACAGAGCCGTCCGCGGTGAGGGCGTGGCGGTCGAGCAGGAGGCGGTAGAAGCGCGGGTCGGGCTTGACCAGCCGCTCGTCGCCGGAAAGGACGATGTCGCGGAAGCGGGCCAGGAAGGGGAAGCGGCGGCGGGCGTGGCCGAAGGTCTCGGCCGAGAAGTTGCTCAGCGCGTAGAGCGGGACGCCGCGGCGGTCGAGGTCGTCCAGGACCGCGACGGTGTCGTCGTGGGCGCCGCGCATCATCTCGTCGAACCGCCCGTAGTAAGCGGCGATGAGCTCGGCGCACTCCGGGTGCTCGCCCGCCAGGGCGGAGGTCGCCTCGGCCAGGGGACGGCCGGCGTCCTGCCGCTCGTTCCAGGCCTGGGTGCAGACCCGGGCGAGGAAGTCCTCCATGGCGGCCTCGTCGGCCAGGAGCTTGCGGTAGAGGTAGCGCGGGTCCCAGTCGATGAGGACGCCGCCGAGGTCGAAGATCACGGCGCGGGCGGGCACGATGGGAGCTTAACCAATCTGGTACGATCGTAGACCATGTCGCTCGACGAGGAGTCCCGCGCCGCGCGTCGACGGAGCGCTGCCGTGCACGGCGGGTTGTTCCTCGCCACCTGCGCCACCACCTTCCTGGCCGGCGCGCAGCTGACCGGCTCGTTCGACCCCGCCAGCGGCGCGGCGTTCGCCGGCACGCTCATGGGCATCCTGTTCTGCCACGAGATGGGCCACTACGTCGTCGCGCGCCGCCACCGGGTCGACGTGTCGCTGCCGTACTTCATCCCGCTGCCGCCGTTCATCTCGCTCGGCACCATGGGCGCGGTCATCCGCATGAAGCGGCCGATCAGCGACCGCAACCAGCTGATCGACGTGGGCGCGGCGGGGCCGCTGGCCGGGCTGGTCGTCGCCATCCCGCTCTTGCTCCTGGGACTGTGGCTGTCGCCGGTCTCGATCAACACGTCGCCGGACACGGTCGTCGAGGGCAACTCGCTGGCCTACATCGGCCTCAAGTACCTGGTGCACGGCCGCTACCTCCCGGCCGCCGACGGCACCGACGTCCAGCTCCACCCGGTGGCGTTCGCCGCCTGGCTCGGGCTGCTCATCACGATGATCAACCTGATCCCGGTCGGCCAGCTCGACGGCGGCCACATCGCGTCCGGCTTCCTGGCCGGCCGCCACGAGCGCTTCTCGGCCTGGCTGCACCGCATCCTGATCGTCATCGCCGGGGTGGCCATGATCGCGCTGACCTCCGAGGCGCGCGCCGCGGGCTGGACCTGGTCCGATTCGCTGACTGCGCGCCGCGTTCGCCTCGATGCCGTGGCTGGTGTGGGCCGCGCTGCTCGGGGTGCTGCGCCGTGTGTCGGGCGGCATCTACCACCCGCCGGTCAGCGGCGCCCGCCCCACGCGCGGCCGCCGCCTGCTCGTCGCCGTGATGGCGATCGTGTTCCTGCTGCTGCTCACCCCGGTCCCGCTGCGCCAGGTGATCCCGCCGTGACCGGCCGGTGCCCCAAGTGCCAGTCCGAGCTGGCGCCGGGCGCCGCCGCCTGCCCCGCGTGCGGGCTCGCGGCCGACAACTTCGAGGCCTTCCAGCGCGATCCGATCGCGACGCCCCCCGACGTGATGTCCGCGTGGCTGGCGTGCGGAGCTGCCTGGGAGGACGACGCCGCCCACGAGCGCTTCCGCGCCGCCGTCGCCGGCGCCGGCGCCTTCGCCTTCGCCGCCGGCGCCTACCGGCAGGCCGCTCGCGAGCGGCCCGGCGACGAGCGCGCGGCCGACGGTCTGACGCGCGTGCAGCGAATGGCCGAGGCGGCGCTGCTCACGCGGCCGGTCGCGGTGGAGGTGTCCCGGGCCGCCGGCCCCTGGGGGCGCGGCCCGTTCCGGGGCCCGGCGCTCCTGCTGGTCGTGCTCCTGCTGCTGGCGATCCTCGGTGTCATCGCGGCGTTCATGATGCACGCGAACCGCCGCGAATCGCCGGACCCGGCCGACCCGCCCCGGAAGGGCGCATCCCGCGGTTCGTGGTAGAGTAAAAAGCCTGTGAGCGGCCCACCGGCGCCGGGATTTTCCGCCTTGCCCGAGTCCGCATCGCTTCTCGACGCGGGCACGTTGAGCGAGCTCGTGTCGGCGCATGCCGACCTGTTCGGAGTGGGCGTGGCGCTGGTCTCGCACGGCGGCGAGCGGCTGGCCGCCGCCGGGCCCGGGGTGGACGCCCCCGCGCTCGGCCATCACTACATTCACCCGCTCTACTACGACGGCGAGCGCCTGTTCGACATCGTGATCGGGCCGTGCCTGCGCCGCCCGGACGCCGCGCACCCGGCGCCGGCTCCGTCGCCCGAGCTGGCCGCCGCCATTCCGGAGCTCGACCAGGCCGATCTCGAGCGCCTGGGCCACCACCTCGAGCGCGTGTTCCTGCTCTGCTTCCGCCAGGCCGACGCTCGCCGCGGGCACCCGCCGGCCGCGCCGCCGCCCATCGAGCTGGATCCGGTCGCGCTCATGGGCGAGGTGGAGCGGGCCAAGTCAGCCCTCCTGTCCACCGTGTCGCACGAGATGCGCACGCCGCTGACCAGCGTGATCGGCTACGCCGAGATGCTGCTCGAGGGCATGGCCGGGCCGATCAACGACGAGCAGCGCGAGTACCTGTCGACCATCCTGGGCAAGGCGGATCACCTCCTGCGCCTCATCTCCGGCATGCTCGACCTCGCGCGCCTGGAGGCGAGCCCGCCCGCCGTCGAGCGACGGCCGGTGTCGGTCCTGGAGGTGATCGAGCGCGCCGCGGCCTCTCTCACCAGCGAGGCCGAGCGGCGCGCCATCGTGCTCAACCTGGATCTCGGCGTCACGCTGCCGCGCGTGCTGGCCGACTCGCGCCGCATCCGCCAGGTGCTGATGCACCTCATCGCCAACGCCATCAAGTTCACGCCGCGCGGCGGAGACGTGATGGTGGTGGCCGAGGTCGGGCCGCTCTCGCCGGCGGACCTGCACCCGACGCCGGTGGCGCCCCCGCCGTCGATCATGCCCGAGGAGCTGGCGCGCCGCATCGGCGTGCGCGTGAGCGTGCGCGACACCGGCATCGGCATCTCGCCGATGGCGCAGGCGCGCATCTTCGAGCCGTTCTTCCAGGTCGATCAGTCCTCGACCCGCGAGTACAGCGGCACCGGCCTCGGCCTCAGCCTGGCCAAGAGCTACGTCGAGGCCCACGGCGGCAGCATCTGGGTGCACAGCCAGCCCGGAGGCGGCTCCACCTTCACGCTGTCGCTGCCGGCGGTGCCCGAGGATCTCTACGACTATCTGACCCGCAGCGCGGCCGAGCCCGCGTAGACACAAGGTTCGCTTGTGTCGAACCGACCAAGCGAACCTTGGGTCAGACGGGGTGCCGACGAAGTCGGCGGGGTCCCCCGTCGAAATAGATAGGCTGAGCGCGAATGCGCGAAGCCCCGAGCCCTGAGCTCGCTGAGGTCAACCGAAGCGAGCTTTGGGGTTAGTCGGCGCGGAGGGTGGGGGCGATCGGTCGCGGCCCGGCCCGCGTTCGGCGCGGCGAAAGACGCTATAACCGGAGTCGTGGATCGCGAGGACATCCGGCGCCTGCTCCAGGAAGTGAAGTCGGGACAGCTCGAGCTGGACGATGCGCTCGAGCGCCTGCGGCGCATGCCGTTCGAGCGGGTGGGGGCCATGGCGCGCGTCGATCACCACCGCGCTCTGCGCTCCGGCGTGCCCGAGGTGGTGCTGGGCGAGTTCAAGTCGGCCGAGCAGATCGCGGCCATCCTGGGCGCGCTGGCCGGCGGCGGCGCCGGCGCGCTGGCCACGCGCGTCAACCCGGACAAGGCCGAGGAGGTGGTGGCCGCGGTTCCCGGCGCGCGCTACCTGGCCGCCGCGCGGCTGGTGCAGGTGGAGCCGGGCCGGCCGCGCAGCGAGCGCGGGCGCGGCGTGATCGCGGTGGTGTCGGCCGGGACCAGCGATCTGCCGGTCGCGGAGGAGGCCGCGCTGACGGCCGAGTTCCTCGGCCACCGGGTGGTGCGCGTGACCGACGTCGGCGTGGCCGGCCTGCACCGGGTGTGGGCCGCGAGCGAGGAGCTGCGCGCCTGCACCGTCGCGATCGTCGTCGCCGGCATGGAGGGGGCGCTGCCCTCGGTCCTGGCGGGCCTCATCGACTGCGCCATCGTGGCGGTGCCGACGAGCGTCGGCTACGGCGTCGGCCTGGGCGGGTTCGCGGCCATGCTGTCGATGCTGGCCTCCTGCTCGCCCGGGGTCGCGGTGGTGAACATCGACAACGGCTTCGGCGCCGCGGTGGCGGCGGCGCGCATCAACCGGCGGGCGAGCGAGGACGGCGATGAGTGAGGGCGCGCCGCTGCGCGGCCTGCACCTCCACTTCGACGGGGCCTCGGGCGCGGCCGGCGACATGATGCTGGGCGCGCTGCTCGATCTCGGCGTGCCGCGGCAGGTGATCGAGGACGCCTTCGATCGGGTCGGGCTGGGCAGGGACCGCCTCGAGGTGGCGCGGGTGGTCAAGCACGGCCTGGCCGCGGTCAATGTCACCATCCGCATCGACGAGTCGGACCGCCAGGCGCCGCATGCGGGCGGGCAGGCTCACGCCCACGTCACGCACGCGCACGCGCACGAGTACGTGCACGCGCACGAGTACGTGCACGAGCACGAGCAGCACGCTCACCACGATCACCACGAGCATCATCCGTATCGCGACATCGTGGCGCGTATCCGCGGCGCCGGGCTCGAGCCGGCGGTGACCGCGCGCGCGCTCGACATGTTCGCCCACGTGGCCCGCGCCGAGGCCGCCCTGCATGGCACGACGGTCGAGGACGTGGCGTTCCACGAGGTCGGCGCCATCGACTCCATCGCCGACATCGTCGGCGCCGCGGCCGGCCTGGAGTTCCTCGCCCCTGTCGCGGTCACCGCCTCGCCGGTGGCCATGGGCCACGGCCTGGTGCGCACGGCGCACGGCGTGCTGCCGGTCCCGTCGCCCGCCGCGCTCGAGATCCTGCGCGCGGCCGGGGGAGTCACCTGTGACGGCGGCGTGGCGCGCGAGCTTTGCACCCCGACCGGCGCCGCGATCCTGGCCCACGCGGTCACCGCCTGGTCCCCGATGCCGCCGCTGCAGCCGGTCGCCGTCGGTCACGGGGCGGGCGACGCGGAGCTGCCGGATCGCCCCAACGTGATGCGCCTGGTCCTGGGCCGTCCGCGCGACGCCGTCAGCCCCGCGGCCGACGAGACCATCTACCGCATCGAGTCCAACGTCAACGACATGAGCCCGGAGATGTGCGAGCACGCGGCCGAGGTGCTGTTCGGCGCCGGCGCCGTCAACGTGTGGTGGACGGCGATCACGATGAAGAAGTCGCGGCCCGCGCTGCTCCTGCAGGCGCTGGCCCCGGCCGCCGCGCTCGACGCGGTGCTGCGCGCCATCCTGGTCGAGACCACCTCCATCGGCGTCCGCTTCGACCGGGTCGCGCGCCGCGTGCTGGCGCGACACGAGGACTGGGTGGAGACCCGGTTCGGCCGCCTGCCGCTCAAGGTGGCCAGCCTGGACGGCCGCGCGGTCAACGCCGCCCCGGAGTACGAGGCCTGCCGCGCCGCGGCGCGCGCCCACGGCGCCCCGCTCAAGGAAGTGTTCGCGGCCGCGGTCGCGGCGTGGGAATCTCAGCATCGCCGGGCCTGAACGCCGCCCGAATCGACCACCTGAAAGGGCGCCCGGGCGCCGGTTCTGTGCCTGTCGCGGGTGCCGCGGATCGCGCAGCCTACGAGGTAGGGACGTCAGGAAGGGAGCGACCGCCATGCAGCTTGACCCGTTTCTCCTCGACCAGTGGCTGGAGGCGCACCAGCACGGGCCCGGCATCGACTACGACATGGCCTCGAGCATCGGGCCGATCTGGACCCTGCGCGAGGTGCTGGGCGACGACATCGACCGGCTGCTCGACCTGCGCCTCGTCTATGCGCCGGCGCGGGGCAGCGACGCGCTGCGCGAGCAGGTGGCCGCGTTTCACGGCGTGAGCCCGGAGTCGGTGCAGATCACGACCGGCGCGGCCGAGGCGCTGCTCATCCTGTTTCACCGGGCGGCCGAGCCGGGAGCCAACATCGTGCTGCCGTTCCCGGGATTTCCGGCCTTCGAGGCGGTGCCGCGCTCGCTCGGCCTCGAGGTGCGGCGCTACCACCTGCGCCCCGAGAATGGCTTCGCCGTCGACCCGGACGAGATCGCGCGCGCGATCGACGACCGCACGCGGCTGGTCCTGCTCAACACACCGCACAACCCGACCGGCGCGGTGTCGCGCTGGTCCGAGCTCGTGGCGCTGCACGACCTTTGCGCGCGCCGCGGCGTGCAGCTCGTCGTCGACGAGGTCTACCACCCGATCTTCTTCGGCGAGCCGGTGCCGAGCGCGGCGACGCTGCCGCACGCCACCGTGATCCACGACTTCTCCAAGGCGCTGTGTCTCAGCGGGCTGCGCCTGGGCTGGATGATCGACCACGACGCCGGCCGCCGCGCCGAGTACCTCAACGCGCGCTGCTACTTCACCATCGCGAACTCGCCGCTGACCGAGCTGGTCGGCGAGGTGGCCATGCGCCGGCGCGAGGAGCTGCTCGGGCGCGTGCGCTCGATCGCAGCTGCCAACCGCGCCGCGCTGGCGGCGTTCGTCGACCGCCACGCCGCGATCGTGGAGCTCGCGCCGCCCGACGGCGGCTTGACCGCGTTTCCGGCGCTGCGCTCCGGCGCCAGCGCGCGCCCGCTGTGTCAGGCCGCGGCGGACCGCGGCGTCCTGCTCGCGCCGGGCGACTGCTTCGGGATGCCGGCTCACTTCCGCGTCGGCTTTGGCGCGACCGGCGATCGCTTCGCCGACGGACTGGCCCGTCTGGGCGAGGTCATCGCTTCGCGACCGCCGATGTGAAGGGTGACGGGGGCCACCCCTCTTCTCGTCGAGCTGAGGCACAATGGCCCGCTCGTCGAGGAGGGAAGCCTGATGTCGGATCTCGGAGCAGATCGGCAAGAGGGTCGGCGGCCGCGCGCGCGGCGACCGAGCAGCGCGCTGGTGGGCCCGCTCGTTGTCGGCGGACTGGCCGCGCTCGCGGTCTTCGCCGCGGCGCGACCGGCGAACATGCCGCCCGACTGGGTTGCAGCGCTCCTGCCGGGCGTCTCGTCGCCCGTCGAGGTCACAGGGGGCGCGCGCGTCGACCTGATCGTCGGAAGCGGCTCGGGCCCGGACGGCGTCGATGGCGTGGAGCGAGCCGCGATCGACGCACGGCTGGCCGCCATCGGCGGGCGCGTGGTCCAGGCTCGCGGTCGACAGATGGTGGTCGAGCTGGCCGGCACGAGGCGCAAGAAGCCGGCCTGTGGATCGAGGACGTCTTCCGGCCAGGTCGCCTGCGAGATCGTCGAGGTGGACGAGCTTCGCCGCTGATGATCGGAGGATCGGCCGGCGGGCGGACGGCGATCCGGCCGCGCACGCCCGCGGCGTCTCGTCCGGGACGGACTACTGGGAGCACGACGAACCGGATGGCGGCCAGAGGCAGATACATGGATTACTACCTCCAGGCCGCCTCCCCCGCGGCGATCGCGGACTACCTCGAGGCGATCGCGCGCGACGAACCGATCTCTCGCCGCGCCGCCCGGGAAGCGCTTCGTGTTCGAGCCGATGCACCGCGACCCGACCGCGGATCCGGAGCTCCCGCCGTGGCGCAGCTACCTCGTGGTCGATCGGTCGGTCATCGGAAGAAACGACATCGAGAGCGCATCCGTCTACTTCAACTCCACGTCGGGCCGGCCAGAGGTCGTGATCGAGATGGACGCGGAGGCCGGAGAGCGATTCGCCGACTGGACCGGCGAGATAGCAGGCAACAAGATCGCGCTGCTCCTCGACGGCGAGGTGATGTCGGCCCCGGTGGTGTCGACACGCATCGGCGGCCACCGGGCCTCGCTCACCATGCCCGGCGACGGCCGACGGGCCTCGATCGACGCGCAGACCCTGGCCGCCGCGCTCTCCAGGCCGGGGCTCGACAAGGTATCGGTGAGCGTGGCATCGACCGCCGTGCTCGCGCCGGCGGTGACCGGGGCCCAGCGGAACGCCGGCGCGCGCGCTGCTCGCGTTCCTGTGCGGCCTGGTCGTGGCCGCGCCGGTGTGGTTGCTCGGCCGACGCGCCCGACCGATCGCGCCGGGCATCGCGCCTCGTCCCGATCGGCTGCGTCGCGGCTCGGTCTGGGGCCGCGCCGCGGTCACCGCCGCGGGCGTGGGGCTGGCCATCGCGAGCGGCTTTCTCCCCTGGCTGTCGAGCATCGATACATCCGGGTCGCCGATGCTCGCGATGGTGGCCGACGACCCGGCCGCCACGCGGGTCGGCCTCTTCGCACTCGGTCTGTCCCCGTTCGTCAGCGCCTTCATCCTGGTCGAGCTGGCCGCTCTCATCGTGCCGCGCTGGCGCGGCCTCCGCATCGGCGGGCCGGCGCAGCGCGCCCGGCTCGGCTCGGTCACCGCCGCGCTCGGCGTCCTTCTGGCCCTTGCGCACTCGTGGTTCCTGGCCGCCTGGCTCGCCGGTCAGGGCGGGTTTCAGGGGGCGGGACCGTTCTGGTTCACGGTCGTGGACCTCACCACCGGGGCGATCGTGATGGCGCTGCTCGCCCTGTTGATCGATCGATACGGGCTCGCCAGCGGGTTCGCCACTCTGCTCGTGAGCGGGAGCGTGCTCGCCATGTACCGGCTCGCTGTCGCGCCGGTGGCCGGCGAGATCGACCTCGCCGCCTGGCTGCCGGTGGCGATGGGCGCCGCGCTCGTCATCGTCGTGACCGCCGGCGTGGCGCGCTGGCAGTCGCTGCCGTCGAGCGCGGCGCGTCCGTTCCGCCTGCCGACCGCCGGCGTGGTGCCGCTGTCGTGGGCGGCGGCGGTCGCGGGCCTGCTCGCGCTGCGGCCCGACCTCGTGAAGGCAGCCCCGGATGGATCGCCGATCCGCGCGCCGGCGGCCTCGCGCTCGAGCTGGTGCTGCTGGTCGCGCTGGCGGCGGCGCTGTCGTGGTTGTTCTCGCGCCCGTCGCGGCTGGGCGAGGCCGAGCTCGTCGATGCGCGGGCGTCGCGTCGCCTGCGGGCCGGCTTCGCCTGGGCCACCGCGCTGTCGACCGCATTCGTCGTCGCGCTGCTCGTCATCGAGCGCGCTGTCGAGGCGCGGGCAGGGGCCCAGGCCCTGTCGGTCGTGGCCGTCGCGATCGGCACGGCCCTTGTCATGGACATCGTCGCGGAGTGGAAGGCGCGCTGGCGGCGCGGCGACCTGGTCGCGATCTGGCCGCTCCATCAGGTGCAGCGCGTGGATCTCGTGATGCAGGCGCTCGCGGTGGTCGGCATCGACGCCCACGCGCGCGGCATCCACCTGCGCAGCCTGCTCCACTTCTTCGGCCCGTTCGTGCCGGTCGTCCTGTTCGTCCCGGCCGCGCAGGTCGAGGAGGCGCGCAAGGTGGTGCGCGCGCAGCTGGAGGTCGCGCCCGCCGTGAGCGAAGAGCCGGAACCATCGAGTCCCGCCGCTGGATGACGATCACGCGGGTGTCGACGTTGAGGATCTGACCGCCGGCGTGCCCGGCCAGCATTCTTTCTTCCATTTTTTTCGAAAAAGTCCTTGCCAGCCTTCTTCGAGAATTGTAGAAGAAGAGCATGTCCAGGCTCGAACGGTCGGCCGCGCAGCTGAGCGCGCTGGGACATCCAGTCCGCCTGAAGGTCCTGCGCTTCGTGGTGCAGGGCGGGGCGGAGGGCACCTCGGCGGGCGACATCCAGGCGCACGTGGACCTGCCCGCGTCCACCCTGAGCCATCACCTGCGCCGGCTGGTGGACGCCGGCCTGATGACCAGCCGCGCCGAGGGCACCTACCAGCTCTACGCCGCCAGCTACCCCTCTCTGCGCAGCCTGACCGACTACCTCTGGGAGGATTGCTGCAAGCGCGGTAACGGCAGCTGCTGCTAGCCGCGCTCTCCCCCCTTTTGCCCGAGTTGTTCCACTTTTCTCGAAGGAATGGCCGATGAAAGTCCTCAAGCCCCACGTGTCTCTGAACGTCTCCGACATCGAGCGGTCGGTCGCTTTCTACGAGCGCGCGTTCGGTGTCGCCGCGAGCAAGCGGCGGCCCGGGTACGCGAAGTTCGATCTCGGAGAGCCCGGCCCTCAACCTGTCCATGCAGCAGGCGGCTCGCACCGGCGTCAACGCCAGCCACTTCGGCGTGCAGGTGGCCACCGCCGCCGACGTGGCCGAGGCCCGGCGGCGCTTCGAGGCCGCCGGCCTGGTGACCGCGGCGGAGGAGGACACGGCCTGCTGCTACGCCCTGCAAGACAAGGTCTGGATCGAGGATCCCGACGGCAACGCCTGGGAGGTGTTCGTCGTGAAGGGAGACGCCCCGGTCATGAAGGCCAGCGCGAGCGCGTGCTGCGCGCCGGTGGCGGCGACCGGCCCGTCCGACCGGAGCGACACCTGCTGCTCGCCGGGCGATGAGACCTGATCTTCCGCGTCGGGCCACGGCCGAGGCCATCGGGACCTGCCTGCTCCTGGCGGTGGTGGTCGGGTCCGGCATCATGGGCGAGCGGCTGGCCGGCGGCGACGTGGCGATGGCGCTGCTCGCGAACTCGATCGCCACCGGCGCCGGGCTGGTGGCGCTGATCCTGGCCTTCGGTCCTGTCTCCGGCGCTCACTTCAACCCGGCCGTGACCCTCGCCGAGGCATGGGAGGGCCGGATGCCCTGGCGAGAGGTCCCCGTCTATCTCGTCGCGCAGGTGGGCGGCGCGTTCGCCGGCGTCGTCACGGCGCACGCGATGTTCGAGGAGCCGCTGCTGGCCGCCTCGACGCACGCGCGCGCCGGCGCGCCACAGGCGTTCAGCGAGCTCGTCGCGACCTTCGGGCTGCTGGCCGTGATCCGCGGCTGCGACCGCAAGGAGCCGAGAGCGGTGCCGTTCGCCGTCGGCGCGTACATCGCGGCCGCCTACTGGTTCACGGCCTCGACCTCGTTCGCGAACCCGGCGGTCACGCTGGCGCGCGCCGCGACCGATACGTTCGCCGGGATCCGAGCGCAGGACGTGCCGGCGTTCGTGGCCGCGCAGCTCGTCGGCGCGGCCGCCGCGACCGCGTTGTTTCGCTGGCTGGCTCCGGGGCGCCCGCGCCGCGCGGCGGACGTCGCCGTCGCTCACCGGGCAGGAGGCTCGACATGAAGACGGTCGTGTTCGCGTGCGTGCACAACGCCGGCCGCTCGCAGATGGCGGCGGCGCTGTTCAACCGGATGGCCGATCCGGCGGCGGCGCGCGCGCTGTCGGCGGGCACGCGGCCGGCGGAGCGCGTGCACCCCGAGGTCGTCGAGGCAATGACGGAGGTCGGGATCGATCTGTCGTCGGCGCGTCCCCGGCTGCTCACGGGCGAGCTGGCCGCGGATGCCGCGCTCCTGGTCACGATGGGCTGCGGCGACGAGTGCCCGGTGATCCCCGGCGTGCGCAGGGACGACTGGCCGCTCGACGATCCGAAGGGTCAGCCGATCGAGCGGGTGCGCGAGATCCGCGAGGAGATCCGACGCCGCGTCGCGGACCTCCTCGACGCGGAGGCCTGGTCGCTGCCGCGGTGAGTCCGGCGGCAAGATGCGCGCGCCGGGCCCGGGGTCCTGGGATACTTCCGGTGTCAGCCGGAGCCCCCCGTGACCGCCCTCACCGACGCCTACCTCGACTGCCGACCGCTCCTGTTCGCCATCGCGTATCGCATGCTCGGGAGCGCGTCAGCGAGGCGGAGGACATCGTGCAGGAGGCGTTCGTCCGCCTGCAGGGCGCGTCGCCGGCCGAGCCTGTCCGCTCGGCGAAGAGCTACCTGACCGCGGTGGTCACCCGGCTGGCGATCGATCAGCTGCGCTCGGCGCGCGCCCGGCGCGAGACGTACGTCGGACCGTGGCTGCCCGAGCCGCTGGTCGGCGCGGTCGAGCCGGACGCCGAGGACCGCGCGCTGGCCGCCGACTCGCTGTCGATGGCGTTCCTGGTCCTGCTCGAGAGCCTGACGCCGGTCGAGCGCGCCGTCTTCCTCCTGCACGACGTCTTCGAGCTCGAGTTCGCCGAGATCGCCGACATCGTCGCCAAGAGCGAGGTCAACTGCCGCCAGATCGCGGCGCGCGCCCGGCGCGAGGTGGACGCGCGGCGGCCGCGCTTCGAGCCGTCGCGCGCCACACGCGACGAGCTGGCGCGCCGCTTCTTCGCAGCCGCCAGCGGCGGCGACCTCGACGGGCTGGTCCAGCTGCTCGCCGCCGACGCCGCCTTCTACGGCGACGGCGGCGGCAAGGGCCGCGGCCTGCCGCACCCGGTGCTGCGCCGACGGCGACCGCACCCGCGTGCCGCGCCTGCTCATCGGCTTCTTCGCCATCGCGCGCCAGCACTCGTTCCAGCTCGAGCCGGTCGACGTCAACGGTCAGCCCGGCGCGCATGGTGCGCGACCCGGACGGCCGGCTCATCAATGTCTACGCCCTGGACATCGCGGACGGCCACGTGAGCGCGGTGCGGTCGGTCATCAACCCGGACAAGCTCGGGCATCTCGGTCCGCTCTCGGACCTGGCTCGCCGCCCGCCGCGCGAGAGCTAGCCCGGCCGCCACAATGCCGGTCAGATAGCGGCTCGCCCGGAAGGCCGCTCGCGGCCCGCCATCAGGCGGCGCCCAGGCCCGTGACGGCCCGTGGTACAAATCGAACGACAGCCCGGAGTCTTCTTCACGACACACGCCGTGAACTCGCCGCCCACCATCGCCGTCATCGGAGGGGAGCCCGGGGCGCGCGCCCAGCTGGCGCGTGTCCTGGCCGGCTGCGGATTCTCGCGCGTGCTGTCGGCCGACTCGCTGGGCGGGTTGCGCGAGATGGCGCTGTCGCCGGACGTCATCATCCTGACCGCGCAGGCCGACGCGCGCGGCTTTCTGACCGAGGCGCGCGAGCAGTCGCTGTGGGTCGAGGTCCCGATCATGGCCATCGCGCCGCAGGTGCCGGTGGCGGCCGACGCCGGGCTGCTGGCCGCCGGCGCCGACGAGGTGGTGCGCGATCCGCCGTCGCCCGCGGTGCTGGGCGCGCGCGTGCGCGGCCTGCTCCGCCGCCAGGAGATGGCGGCGCCAGGTGCGCGAGATGCTGCGCGTCAACGACGCCATGCGCGAGATCCAGATGCTGGTGTCGCGCGGCGGCGACGCGCCCGAGGTCCTGCGCCAGGTCCTCATGATCGCCGTCGGCGTGCTCGGCTTCGAGCGCGGCACCCTCATCGCCCACGTCGAGTCGTCCGAGCGCGCCTACGTGGTGGCCGCCACCGACGATCCCACGCTGCAGCAGTTCTGCCTCATGGTCTCGTCCTATCCCGAGATCACGGCGGCGCTGCGCAGCGGCGAGCCGGTCCTGATCGGCGACACCCAGGACCACCCGATCACCGACGGCGTGGCCGACGCCCTGCGCGCGCGCCAGGTGGCCGCGCTGGCGGTGTTCCCTTGCTGCTGGCGCCGGCGCGGCCTGGGCGCGCTGCTGTTCCGCAAGGCGGATCCGGGCATCGACCACCTGACCTCGGCGCGCATCAACTTCGGCGTGGTGCTGGCCGGCCAGGTCGCCGCCCAGCTGCGCGACAGCCACATCGTCGAGCACATGAGCGAGGCCACGCGGCGCATCTCGCGCGCCAGCTACGAGGCCGAGCGCCGCCTGCGCACCATCGAGTCGCTCAAGGAGCACTTCGACGCCTCGGCCGACGGCGTGGTGGTGCTCGACGAGTCCGGCCACATCCTGTTCGTCAACGGCGCCGCCGAGTCGATCACCGGCTTCGCGCGCGACGGCCTGGTCGGCTCGGCGCTCATCGATCTGGTGCCGCCGGAGCAGCGCGCGCCGGTCGAGGAGGTCATCCGCAGCGTCCTGGGCGGCACCAACCTCGAGGCCTTCGACCTCGACCTCTCCACCACCAGCGGCGAGCCGATCTGCGTGTCGGTCACCACCTCCACGGTGCTGGCCAAGAGCGGCGCGGTCATCCTGTCGTTCCGCGACGTCACCGCGGAGCGCGCGCTCGAGAGCGAGCTGCAGCAGACAAAGGACTTCCTCGAGCGCATCATCGACTCGGCGGTCGATGCCATCGTGGCCGCCGACATGCAGGGCCGCGTCGTGCTGTTCAACCCGGGCGCCGAGCGCCTGTTCGGCTACACCGCCGAGGAGGTGATCGGCCGGCTCTCGGTGATCGAGCTGTACCCGTCGGGCGGCGCGCGCCGCGTCATGCAGATGCTTCGCTCCGGGCAGCACGGCGACAAGGGCCGGCTCAAGGAGACGCGGCTCGACGTCGTCACCAAGAGCGGCGAGCTGGTGCCGGTCAACATGACCGCCTCGATCCTCTATGAAAACGGGCAGGAGGCGGCCACGGTCGGCATCCTGAGCGACCTGCGCGAGCGCCTGGCCATGGAGGAGCGGCTCATGGCCGCCCAGGAGCAGCTCGAGATCCAGGAGCGCCAGGCCATGGTGGCCCAGCTGGCCGGGGCGGCCGCCCACGAGCTCAACCAGCCGCTCACCTCCATCATCGGCTACGGCCAGCTGGTCGAGCGGCAGAGCGAGCCGGACGCGGCGCACATCCGCGCGGTCAAGATCATCGTGCGCGAGGCGTCGCGCATGGCCGACATCGTGCGCCAGATCGGCCGCATCACCCGCTACGAGACAAAGGAATACGTCGGCAACGCCAGCATCATGGACCTGGCGCGGTCGGCCGCATCCAGCCCGGACCTGCGCGCGCAGCCCGACCCGGCCGAGCAGGAGCCGGGCGAGGTGACCCAGGTCGCGGACGCGGAGCCGAGCCGCTCGCTGGAGGACGTCGTGCTGGCCGACATGGCCGACCTGGGCGACATGCCGGACGTGGTGGACATGCCGGAGATCGACCTGGCCGCCATGGGCTCGGGCCGCGCCGACGAGGGGCCGACCGGGCTCGACGCCATCATCGAGCCGGTCGAGGAAGAGATCACGGCGCAGCACCACATCGTGGGGCGGCGCATGCCGACCCGGCCGGACACCAGCGAGCTCGACTCGCGCGACGCGCGCGATGACGACCAGCGCAACGGGGACGGCGGCCGGGAGCGCGCCCGCACCCAGGGCGACGCGGACGCGGACGACGACGTCGACGAAGACACACGCGACGGAGAGAAGACAGGCGAGACCCCCGCCGGTAGAATCGGCGCAACAGACAGCGAAGCGCGCAAGAGCAGCGATCCACCCGCGTGAGGCGCGATCGGGCGCCCGGAGGCACCGCAAGGGAACCATGACGAGGAGCGGGGAGCACAGCGGGCCGCTTCGCGCGGATGGGTTGAGCGTCCCCAGCGCCGAGGAGATGCTGCACGGCGTCCTGGCGATGGGACGCGAGATCCACCTCGAGATGAGCGAGGAGGAGATCGTCGGCCGCTTCCAGCGCCTGCTCGTCGAGCTGTTCCCGCAGCGCCACCTGGTGGTGCGGGTGATCGACCTGCGCTCGCCGGAGCGGGCCCGGGTCTACCAGGGCCACGGCGACGTGCGGCCCGGCTTCGAGCGCGAGCGCATCACGCTCAAGCGCTCGTCGGCGGCCAAGACCAGGCTCAAGCGCGCCCTGGCCCACAGCGCCCGCGTCCGCCTGTCGGATCGCTGGGACTCGCCGTTCCCCGGCATCGCGCACGGCTTCGCGGTGCCGCTGGTCGCCTCGGGCGAGCTCTACGGCGTGCTCGACGTCGGCTATCCGCTGGGCACCAACCACGCGGCGGCCGACGAGCCGCGCGTCCTGCCGATCGCCAACCACCTCTCGGTCGCGCTGCGCAACGAGCGCCTGCACCGCGAGACCACGCTGCTCCGCGACTACCAGTCCAAGCTGATCGAGCACGCCAACGCGCTCATCCTCGGCGTCGACCGGCACTGGCGCATCACGCTGTGCAACCAGGCGCTGTGCCGGCTCACCGGCTACTCGCAGAGCGAGCTCATGGGGCGCGACCTGCGCGACTGGCTGCCGCCGGAGGAGCGCGGCCGGCTCAGCCACACGGTGCTGCGCGCGCTGACCGGCGGCAGCGGCGAGATCGTCGAGATCCTGCTGGCCACCAAGTCGGGCGGGCGCGTGCGCACGGTGTGGAGCGTGGCCGGCATCAACTCGCGCGGCGGCCTGCAGGCGGTGATCGCGGTCGGCCAGGACCAGACCCGCCTGAGCGAGCTGCAGAGCCAGGTCATCCAGGCCGAGAAGCTGGCGACGCTGGGCCAGCTGGCCGCCGGCGTGGTGCACGAGCTCAACAACCCGCTCACCTCGATCACCGTCTACGCCGAGTATCTGTTGAAGAAGGCGGAGCAGAGGTCGCGCGCGGGCGAGTCGGTCGAGCAGGGCGACATCGACAAGCTCAAGCGCATCTCGGCCGGCGCCCACCGCATCCTTACCTTCGCGCGCGACCTGGTCCAGTACGCCAAGCCGGCCGGCAGCCAGCCGGAGGTCGTGTCGCTGTCGAGCGTGGTGCGCCAGTCGCTGTCGTTCTGCGAGCACCTGTTCGAGCGCGCCCACATCCTGCTCGAGGAGCAGCTCGACGAGGCGCTGCCGCCGGTCGAGGCGGTGCCCGGCCAGCTCGAGCAGGTGGTGATCAACCTGGTCACCAACGCCGTGCAAGCGTGCGGCGGCGAGGGGCGGGTGGCGGTGCGGACGCACCGGGTCAACAGCGATGAGGTGTGCGTGTCGGTGGCCGACAGCGGCCCCGGCGTGCCCGAGCCGGAGCGGGAGCGCGTGTTCGAGCCGTTCTTCACCACCAAGACCGACGGCAGCGGCACCGGCCTGGGCCTCTCGATCGTCCGGAACATCGTCGAGCAGCACCATGGGCGCATCCGGGTGACGGACTCGGAGTGGGGTGGGGCGCTGTTCGTGTGCGAGTTCCCGGCCGCCGGCGCCACCCCCTAGCCGGGGTCCGTCGCCGTGTCGCGGTCCGTTGCCGCACCGCATCGTGCGCGATCCCGCCCCCTTGGCCGACCCAGCGGCTGTCTGGTCACGAGGATCGCGAGCTGCTAGATTCATTCTGCGTACCGATACGCAAGGAGTCCGCGAACTTGAACCAGCAAGCCATGCTCGAAGAGCTCGAGACCGCCGCTGCCAGGCTGGCGGTCAAGGTGAGCTACGAGTCCCTGGCCTCCAGCGTCGGGACCGGCGGTCTGTGCCGGGTCCGGGGCGAATACCGCGTGATCATCGACAAGCGCACCCAGGTCAGCGAGCGGGTGGCCGCCCTGGCCCAGGCTCTGTCCCAGGTGCCGGACCTGTCGCCGGAGCTGGCCGTCGCGCCGGAGCTGTCGGCGCCGGTGCGACACCTCATCCGCCACTACGCCGCGCTGCGCCGCGCATCCTGAGGAGCGGAACGTGGCTCTGCGGCTCCCAGCGCTCGCTCTCGTCGCCGCGGCGGCGGCCTGCGCCGAGGCGCCGGCGGCGCGGATGGACGTCCAGCGCGAGCAGATCGAGATCGTGACGGACGGCGTCGCCCTCAAGACCGGCCCGGTCGGCGAGCCGAGGTGGAAGACGCAGGCCACCTACGCCCTGGTCGAGGCCCGCAACCACAGCGACAAGGACGTCGATGTCACGCTGGGCGGCGCGCTGGTCGACGGAGCCGACGGGAAATGGCCGGTGCGCCGCGAGTCGCTGCGCATCCCGGCCGGAGGTAGCAGGCTGTTCGCCCTCGTCGACGACAAGCAGGCGGCGCGCCCGCAGGCGACCGGCGCGCGGGTCGAGGTGGCGGGGGCCGCGGCGGTCAGCTACGCGCCGCCCTTCACCGTCACCGAGGGCAAGGTGGTCATGGACCAGGGCCGCGCGGTGGCCGCCGCCTACGTCACCAACACGGCCAAGCGCGTGGGCTCGGTCATCCTGATCGGCGCGTTCTTCGACGAGGCCGGCCTGCCGGTGGGTCGCACCTCGACGCTGTTCCGCATGGACGGCGGCGGCAAGCGCGGCGTGCAGCTGGTCGGCCCGACCGGCTCGCGCAGCGCGTATCTGTTCGTCGGTGAGTACGTTTACTAGCCGAGGCTGGCGTGCGCGGCCCGCGGCGCGTCGCCGGCGCTTCGCGTCCTCGCGCTTTCGCGGTTCGCATTGCTGTCCTGGCCGGCTGCGGCGGGTCGCGCAGCGTCGGAGACGATCGGCCGGCCACGGCGCTCGAGAGCGCGTACCCGGTGCTGCGCTGGGTGCCTGCCGACGCGAGCTACGTCGCGGTGACCGCGCGGGTGGGCGAGGGGGTGCTGGCGGCGCGCGAGCTGGCGGGCGTCGCGTCGGCCGGCGCCGGCGTGGACGCGGCCGAGCTCGACCGGCAGCTGCGTGCGGCGCTGGGCGTCAGCCCGATCGACGCGGCCGATCTGGCCGCGGCCGGCATCGACATGGAGGGCAGCGCCGCGCTGTTCGGCCAGCAGGGCTTTCCGACCATCGCGCTGCCGGTGGCCGACACCGACCAGCTGGGCGAGCTGCTCGAGCGTCCAGGAGCGGCGACCAGCGAGCACCGCGGACATGCGGTTCGCTCCTGGCGCGAAGGTGAGCTGGCGCTGTCGTCGGTCGCCCTCGACGGATGGCTGCTCCTGCACCTCGGCCCGCGCGATGGCGGACCCGCGTGGCTCGATGCGGTCCTGGCCGCGCCGGGCGCCGGCATGGGCGCAGACGAAGATCTGGCCGCGGCGGTGTCGCGCGGGCGGCGCGCGCTGGGCGATGGCGCGGGCGAGCGCGCCGCTCCGGGCCTCGTCGGCCTTGTCCGCCTCGCCCCGCTGGCGCGCGACATGGCCGGATGGCCCGACGCGCCGGACGGGCTGGCTGCCTGCGCGCGCCGCGCGTCCGCCGCGGCGCCGCGGCTTCTGTGGGCGGCAGAGTTCACGCCCCAGGACGGCACCGTGTGGGCCGCGCTCGACCTGGCGCCCGGCGCCGCGCGCGCGCTGCGCGAGAGCGTGGTCGAGCCGCCGCCGGCCGGCTTCGTCGCCTACCGCGACGCGGCCGCGCTGTCGCTGGGCTGGTCGGTCGAGCTCGGCCTGCTCGAGCGGGCGCGCGCCGCGCTCTCCTGTCCCGGGCTCGAGGAGCCGCTGCGCGATCCGGTGCGCGAGGCGACCGGCTTTCGCGGCCCGCGCGGCTGGCACGTGGCCGCCACGTCGATCGACCTGGACGACATGTCGGGCGCCGGCGCGATGCACCTGGTCCTCGCCGACCGCAACCTGATCGCAGCGCAGCTCGAGTCGATCCCGGCGCGCTCGCTGTTCGAGCGCACACGTCGCGTGGCCGGCGTGCCGGTGCAGGTGCTGTCGGTGCCCGGCCTGCCCACGATCATGTATCGCCTGGCCGGCCCCCGCTTCACGCTCGCCGTCGGCGACAGGGTGATGGCCGAGGTGCTGGCGAGCGAGCCCGAGCCGGCCGAGGCGCGCAATCGCGAGGGCGGCGACGACCGGGCAGGCGGCCCGGAGCTGGCTCAGCTGCGCATCCAGCCGCAGCGCCTGCCGCAGCTCGGCCAGCTGCTCGCCACCGCGCTGTCGGCTCTGGCCGTGCCGGCCGCGCGCGCGACCGCCGCCGCCATCGCCGAGCGTCTCTCGCAGTACGAGGAGGCCGCGCTCTCGGCGCGCCTGGATGGCAATTCGGTGGCAATTTCCGCACGAATGCGGCGAGTGCGAGCCGGCCACTCCACGCCGACCCGGCGGCCCCGGACATCCTTGTGGTAGGGTCGCCCGCGGTGTCGAGTGAGTCTGCCAACACGGTCGTCCGGCTGCGCGAGGTTCACAAGTCCTATGGCAGCGGCGCCGCCCGGACCGAGGTGCTGCGCGGCGTGTCGCTCGACATCCGCAGCGGCGAGGTGGTGGCCCTGGTCGGCCAGTCCGGCTCCGGCAAGTCGACCCTGCTGAACATCGTGGGCGGGCTCGACACAGCGGACAGCGGCCAGATCGAAGTGCTCGGCACCGACTACAACAAGTCGAGCGACGAGCGGCTGGCCCGCCTGCGCAACGACCGCATCGGCTTCGTCTTCCAGTCGTTCAACCTGCTCGACCACCTGACCTGCCTGGGCAACGTCGTCCTGCCCGGCGCCTTCGCCCGCGACTCGTCGCGCAAGCAGGTCGTGGAGCGCGGGCTCGAGCTGCTCCGCCGGGTCGGGCTGACCGAGCTGGCCAAGCGCCGACCGTCGGAGCTGTCCGGCGGCCAGAAGCAGCGGGTCGCCATCGCGCGGGCCCTGTTCCACAGCCCCCATTTGCTCCTTTGCGACGAGCCGACCGGCAACCTCGACACCGAGACAGGGCGCGAGGTCATCGAGCTCTTCACCGATATCAACCGCAAGGACGGCGTCACCCTGCTCATCGTCACGCACGAGGAGCGCGTGTCCGACGCGGCCGGCCGGGTCATCCGCATCGCCGACGGGCTCATCGTCGAGGGGGACGCGGTGGTGACCGAGGACGCGCCCAGCGCGCGCGCCAAGGCGGAGGGTCGCACCGCATGATGTCGATGGGCAGGCTGGCCCGCCTGGTCGGCCACAACGCGGTCCGCAACCGCCGCCACTTCGCGCTGTCGGCCTTCGGCATCGTCGTCGGCATCGCCTCGTTCGTGTTCTTCCTGGCCCTGTCGATGGGCGTGCGCAGCTGGGTGCTGGAGCTGTTCCCGATCGATCAGGTCGAGGTGATCGCGCCGCGCACCTCGCTCATCGGCGCGCTCGGCATCGAGTCGCAGAAGCGGCTCGACGACGCCGTTGTGCAGCGCATCCGCGACCACGAGGGCGTGGCCGGCGTGGTGCCGCGCATGGCGATCGCGTTCCCGGCCATGGGCACCTGGTGGTACCAGGACACCAAGCTCAAGTTCGACGTGGTCGGCGACGGCATCGATACGGGCTACCTGGGCACGGACCCGCAGGCATCGCTTTTCAAGGACTGGGAGGCCGAGCAGAAGGGCAAGCCGCCGGTGCGCTGCGGCCCGGCCCCCAAGCTCGCCTGCCCGCCGCTCCACTACTGCGACGGCCGCGATCTCACCTGCCACCACCGCGTGCCGATGCTGATCTCGCGCCGCCTGGTCGAGATCTACAACACGCAGTTCGCCAAGTCGCGCGGGCTGCCGGTCATCGGCGCGATGGAGGAGTTCATCGTCCAGCGCGGCGGGCTGAGCAAGATGCGCCTGTACATGGACCTGGGCGCCACCATGGTCGAGGCGACGACGACGATGAAGTCGGGGCCGCGCCGCATCGAGGGCGTGCTGCTCGGCATCAACGACAAGGCGATCCCGATCGGCGTGACAGTGCCGATCGGCTACGTCGAGCGCTGGAACCGCGAGTTCCTGGGCGACGAGGCCGCGTCGACCTACTCGTCGATCGTGGTGCAGCTGGAGAACAAGGACGACGTCGGCCCGTTCGCCACCTGGGTCGAGAAGGACCTCGATCTCCGCCTCCAGGATTCGCAGGGCCAGCAGTTCGCCATGGTCATCTTCGTGGTGACGCTGTTCTTCCTGCTCATCTCGTTCTGCATCGTGACCATCTCGGCCATCAACATCGCCCACAACTTCTTCATGCAGGTGAGCGAGCGGCGGCGCGAGATCGGGCTCTTGCGCGCGGTCGGGGCCAGCCAGGCCGACGTGCGCGGGATGTTCCTGGGCGAGGCGGCGCTCATCGGCCTTGTCTCCGGCGTGTTCGGCATCGCGGCGGCGGTGGCGGTCGGGACCGCGGTCAACCTGGCCGCGCGCCAGTTCCTGCCCGACCTGCCGTTCCAGCCCGACTCGTTCTTCGCCTTCGAGTGGTGGATCCTGGGCGGCGGGCTGGCCTTCTCGGTCCTGTTCTGCCTGCTGGGCGGGTTCCTTCCGGCCAGCAAGGCCTCGCGCATGGCGCCGGCTCAGGCGCTGGCGCAGCAATAACGCGCGGCGTCTCGCGGACGTGGCCCACCGAGGTGAAGCGGGGGTGAGCCTGCATCTGTGCGCTCGGCCCTGGGACATGCCGTCCGGCCCCACATGTCAATAGTTTCCCCTGGTTTGGCAACCGGACTTGCTTTATTTTTTCTCGATCGATATGCAACGCTGATCTCGATCGGGCACCCGCATGAATCCCCCCGCGGGGCCGTGGACCCCGCGAAGGTGCATCCTTGAGAAAGCCTCTCCCGTTCGGAAAGTACTACCTCCTCGAGCGGATCAACGTCGGCGGCATGGCCGAGGTGTTCCGGGCCAAGGCCTATCGGCGTGGAGGGCTTCGAGCGGCTGGTGGCGGTCAAGCGCATCCTGCCCAACATCGCGGAGGACAAAGAGTTCATCCGCATGTTCATCGACGAGGCGAAGATCGCGGTCCAGCTCAACCACGCGAACATCGCCCAGATCTTCGACCTCGGCGTCGTCGACGACCGACTACTACATCGCGCTCGAGCACATCCACGGGCGCGACCTGCGCGCCATCTTCGACCGCTGCCGCCAGCGCGGCGGAGCGAAGGGCGAGGTCGGCGAGCCGATGCCGATCGCGCAGGCCTGCTTCGTCACCATGAAGGTCTGCGAGGGGCTGGACTACGCGCACAACAAGCGCGACCAGACCGGGCGCGAGCTCAACCTGGTCCACCGCGACGTCAGCCCGCAGAACGTGCTGGTGTCGTTCGAGGGCGAGGTCAAGCTCATCGACTTCGGCATCGCCAAGGCGGCGGGCAAGGGCTCCAAGACCCAGGCCGGCATCCTCAAGGGCAAGTTCGGCTACATGTCGCCCGAGCAGGTGCGCGGCCTGCCGATCGACCGCCGCAGCGACGTGTTCTCGTGCGGCATCGTGCTCTACGAGCTGCTGACCGGCGAGCGCCTGTTCGTCGGCGAGAGCGACTTCTCCACGCTCGAGAAGGTGCGCAACGTCGAGATCCTGCCGCCGACCACGTACAACCGGAGCATCCCCGACGAGCTCGAGCGCATCGTGCTCAAGGCGCTGGCGCAAGGATCGCCGAGGAGCGCTACCAGAACGCGATCGATCTGCACGACGAGCTGCAGGCGTTCGTGTACACCGCCGGCGAGTTCTACTCGCGCAAGGACCTGGCCGGCTGGATGAAGACGACGTTCGCGGCCGAGATCGAGGAGGAGACGGCCAAGCTCGAGTCGTTCCGCAACATGACGCCGCCGGGCAAGGACGCGCCGGCCGCCGCGCCGGCAGCGCTGCCGGGTCCGGCGCCGGCTCCGCCGCCTCAGCAGCCGATACCGCCCATCACGGCGCTGGCCGGCAAGCGCATCTCCGGCCCGCAGGCCGCGCAGCCGCCGCGCCGGCCGACCCTGTCGATGGGCGCCGTGGTGCCGATGCCGCCCGGGACGCGCCCGCCGCCGATGCCGCCCAACGGCCGGCGCAGCGGCCAGCTGGCCGCCGTCCAGGCCCAGGAGGCTTCGGTCGCTCCGGCGTCGCTGGAGCTCGGGGCGGCCCCGGCCGCGGCGCGCATGCCGCAGGTCGGCGCGCAGGAGCCGCTCGAGTGGGACGACGACGAGCTCGAGACCTCGATCTACGCCGACAAGGAAGAGGCCCGGAGCGGGCTGGACACCGTCGAGGAGCCGCCGCCGCCGATGGCCACGACGGGCGACACCGAGCCGACGCCCGGGGCGATGGAGCCGGCGGCCATCGAGCCGGAGCCGGAGCCCGAGCCGGATTCTGATGGACCCGGGGGCGACCGGGCGCGCCTGGCCGCCGCCGGTCCTGCCGTCGGCGCCGCGCAACGGCGGCCACGGCGGGGCTCCGTTCCGCGAGGCGTCGAACACGCCGCTGCCGCTGGTGGCCGTGCACCACGCGAAGACCGTGGACCACCGTCGGCCCCCGCGCACGTCGCGCTCCATGCCGGTGCCGGCCGTCAGGGACGAGCCGTCCGCCGTGGTCGAGCTGGCCGCGCTGGCCAAGGCGCAGCCGCAGACGGTCTACCGCAACACGATGGCCGAGCCGATGGCGTTCGGCAGCTCGTTCCTGAGCGCGCACGAGCGCAAGCGCCGGTTCGACTTCAGGCAGGTGCTCGATCTCAAGCCGCGCACCCTCGCGCAGATCGCGGTGACCGCGGTCGTGGGCGTGGTGGTCGTGGTGGTCATCTACATGATGACCGGCCGCGACGCGAAGGAGGCGCGCAAGACGGCGGCGGCGCCTGCTGCTCCGGCCGCCAAGGCGGCGCCTGCGAGCGCACCGAGCGCACGCGGCCGCCGCGGCACCGGCCCCGGCGCCGTCGGGTGTCGTCCAGATTTCGGTCGATCCGGCCAGCGGCTTCGATCTGATCGTCGACCCCGCCGGGGTCAGGATCAAGCTGGACGGCCGCCCGATCGGCAAGGCGCCGCTGCAGATCCGCAACCTGATCGAGGGCAACCACCTGGTCGAGGTGGAGTCGCCGCCCGGCTTCTTCAACAAGAGCCAGACCGTCCAGGTCGCGCGCGGCAAGGCGCAGCGCGTCGTGATGAAGCTCGACGCCATGGACGTGATCGGCAAGTTCACCAGCGAGCCGACCGGCGCCAAGGTCACGCTGCTGGTCGACGGCGAGAAGCGATCGATCGGCGTCACGCCGGTCGAGGCGCGGCTCGACCCGCGCAAGCGCTACGACGTGGTGTTCCGCCGCGACGGCTTCGATGCCGGCCACGCGCGTGGTGACGATGACCGGCGGACCCGAGGTGCAGGTGGCCGCGGTGCTCGATCGCGCCGGCGCGGGCAAGGCGCCGGTGGGTGGCGCGGTCCGCGCGACCGGCGCTGCCGCCGCCGGCCGCGAAGAAGCCGAAGCAGGTAAAGGAGAACGTGGTCGAGACCGAGGAGGCGGCCGAGCCGGTCGGCGAGGGCATGCTCGGGCTCATGTCCAAGCCGCCGTGCCGCATCTTCATCGACGGCCGCGACATCGGGCAGAAGACGCCGCAGGTCGGGATCAAGCTCAAGGCCGGCCGCCACCGGGTCACCCTGGTCAACAACGAGTTCGGCCTCAAGGAGAGCTTCGTCGTCGAGATCCAGGCCGGTGAGACGGTCAAGGCGATCCGCGACCTGACCGACCGCATCCCGCCCGGCTCGGTCGCCGAGTAGGGCCGCGTTCGGCGCGCGACGCGTGGCGCGCCGCGGTGTAGTCTGGACGGTGGGGGACCGTCGTGACGATCATCGATGCCCACGTGCATGTGGGGGACTGGAGCCACGCCGATTTCCTCGGGCGCGGCTCGTCGCTCGACGAGACCCTGGCCGTCATGGCCGACGCCGGGGTGAGCGGGGCGGCCATCATGCCGACCGATCGCTGCGACAACGCGGGCCTGCTGGGCCAGGCGGCCGAGGCGGCCACTCGGGGCGTGGCGCTTTGGTTCTTCGCCTGGGTGCGGCCGGTCGGTGAGGGGGCCCCGGGGCGAGACGACCTGGACTGGGTGGAGGCGAACAGGGCGCAGGTGACCGGGCTCAAGATCCACCCGTCGCTGTCGCGCGTGCGCGTGACCGACGACGGCTTCGCCCCGGCGCTCGAGCTGGCCGAGGCGCGCGGCATGGTCGTCGTCGTGCACTGCGGCCGCTGGCAGGAGATGGCCAGCTACCGCTTCGCCATCGACGCGGCGCGGCGGCACCCGCGGGCGAGGTTCCTGCTGGCCCACGCCGGTGGCGACACGCCTCCTCTGGCCACGGCCGCGGCCGAGCTGGTGCGCGAGCAGGGGGCTGGACAACGTCTGGTTCGACTTCGCCGGGCTGCGCGAGCACTGGGTGGTCGAGCGCAACATCGCGCTGCTCGGCGCCGATCGCTACCTGATGGGCTCCGACTTCAACCTGGCCCACCCGCTGATGTACATCGGCGCGGTGCGCGGCATGCGCCTGTCGGACGAGCAGCGCGCCCGCGTGCTGGGCGGCAACGCGCGCGGCCTGTTCGGAGAGCCGCTGCGGTGACCGGCCCGGTCGCGACGGTGCTGGTGACCGGGGCCGGCGGGCCGCTCGGCGCCAACGTGACCCGCTCACTGCGCCGCGCGGACGCGGTGCGGCTCATCGGCACCGACGCCAACCGCTGGCACCTGCCGCTGTCCCTGTGCGACGCGACCTACTTCATCCCCGCCGGCCCGCGAGCGCGACGACTACGCGGCGGCGCTGGCCGAGGTGGCCCGGCGCGAGCGGGTCGACGTGGTCCTGCCGACCCACCCGGTGGAGGTGCGCGCTGTGTGCGAGCTGCGCGACGCGGGCAGGCTGGCCGGGCTCGGGACCGCACTGCCGGACACGGCCACTGTCGAGCTGGCCGACGACAAGGCGGCGTCGCACGCGCGGCTCGCGCGCGCCGGCGTGCCGGTCCCGCGCACCTCGCTGCTCGGCCGACCCGAGGACCTCGAGCGCGTGTGGACCCAGCTGGGCGGCGGGCGCGGCGACGGACGCCCGGTGTGGGTGCGCGGCAGCGGCGCGCCCGGCCTCGGCATCGGCGGCGCGGCCTTGCCCTGCCGCGACATCGGCGTGGCGCGGGCCTGGATCGAGCATCACCGCGGCTGGGGGCGCATGGCGGCGAGCGAGTACCTGCCCGGCGCCAACCTGACCTGGATGGCCGTGTTCGATCGCGGTGTCCTGATCGCCGCGGGCACCCGCGAGCGACTCGAGTACGTGCTGCCTCACGTGTCGCCGTCGGGCGTGACCGGCGCGCCGGCCGTGACGCGCACGGTGGAGCGCGCCGACGTGGCCGCGATCGGCGAGCAGGCGGTGCGCGCCCTGGATGCCGCTCCGCACGGCGCCTACTTCGCGGACCTCAAGGAGGACGGCGGCGGGCACCCGCGCGTCACCGAGGTCAACGCCGGCCGCTGCGGCACCACGGTCGAGTTCTACAGCGCGGCCGGCTGCAACTTCCCGTGGCTGCTGGTCCAGCTGGCGCGCGGCGAGCACCCGGCGCCGCTGGCCGATCCGAACCGCGCCGTCGAGAGCGGCCTGTACTGGGTGCGCACGCTCGACTGCGGCCCGGTCCTGGTGCGCGAGGAGGCGTTCGCCGCGTTTCCGTCGGCGGGCCCGATCCGATGAGCGTCGCCGGATGGCCGGCGGTTGCCGACGCCGTGCTGTTCGATCTGGACGGCACGCTGATCGACCTGCCGGTGGACATCGAGCCGGTCAGGCGCGAGGTGGAGCGGCTTCTCGTCACGGCGGGGCAGGGCGGGCCGGCGCGTCCGCTTCTCGACGCCATCGATCGCGCGGCGGCGGCGCTCGCGGCGGGGCGCGGCGCGGCGGCAGGTCGCGAGCTGCGGGCGCGGGCGCGTGAATTGATCGACATCGCCGAGCTGGCCGCCGCGCGGTCGGCCCGGCCTCGCCCGGGCGCTGTCGACGCGGTGGCGAGCGCTGGCCCGGCGCGGTTGTCGGCTCGGCATCGTGACCGACAACGGCCGCGCCTGCCTCGCACCGGCGCTGGCCGCGGCCGGCCTGGATCGCGCGGCATTCGGCGTCGCCGTCACCCGCGACGACGTGGGGCGCCCCAAGCCGGCCCCCGACGGCGTCGTCCTGGCCGCGCGGACCCTGTGCCGGTCGGGCGGCGCCATCTGGTACGCCGGCGACAGCCCGCGCGACGTGGCCGCGTGCCGCGCCGCCGCGCACGAGCTGGGGCCGGATTTTCGCCTCCGGGTCGTGGGCGTCCTGGGTGGCCGCGCGCGACGAGCTGCGCGGGGCCGCGCCCGATGATGTCGTCTCCGATCTCACCGCCTTCGCGTCGCTTGTCGACGCGCGCCAGGACTTCTAGGATCACGCGCCATGCCGCTCTCGGTCAGCTGCACCGTCTTCGCCTACAACGAGGAGGCGACCCTCGAGGAGGCGGTCGCCGACGTGCACCGCGCGCTGGCGGAGAGCGGGCGCGACTTCGAGGTCCTTGTCGTGGACGACGGCTCCACCGATCGCACCGCCGAGATCGGCGCCGCGCTCGAGGCCCGCTGGCCCGAGGTCCGCCTCATCCGCCACGGCCGCAACCTCGGCCCCGGCTCGGCCATCCTCACCGGCATCCGCAACTCGAAGAAGGACGTCATCTGCTTCCACGCCGCCGACCAGCAGCTCGACTTCCGCGAGGTGGCCGGCTTCATCCCGCTCCTCGACGACCACGACATCATCATCGGCACCCGCAGCGGCCGCCCCGGCTACACCCGCATGCGCATGCTCAGCTCGCGCGTCTACATCCAGCTGGCCCACCGCCTGTTCGGCCTGCAGGGCTACGACGACTTCAACTTCCTCTACCTCTACCGTCGCGCCCTCTTCGACGGCATGCCGATCGGCTCCGACGGCGTCTTCCTCTGCACCGAGATCTTCGTCCGCGCCCTGCGGGGAGGGGCTCGCGTCGCCCAGGTCGAGGCCGTCTGCCTCCCCCGCAAGGCCGGCGTCTCCCGCGTCTACCGCCCCCGCGTCATCGGCAAGACGCTGTACGAGATGCTCCGCTTCTGGGCCAGGCTGCGCCAGGGCGCGTAGTTGCCGGTCCCGCGCGCGCGAGCTGCATCTGTTGACGCTGTCGTCAGAGATCGCGCTGCGCTCCGGGACGTGAGCCGTCGAGCTGCATCCCCGACGTCATCGGTATCCTCCTTCGCTGACCGAGACACTGGCCCGTACTGTCCGGGCTGCGATGCGACTGGCACGTCGACGGTCGGTGTCGATCCTTCCGCGGAGAGCCCGCATCTGGTTGCTCGGCATCTCAGGCCGATGCCGGAGGACGGCGTGCCTACGTCGGCTACGGCGCTGGCCTGCTGCGTCGCGAGGCCGACTCGCAGCGGACGTCCTGGCTGCTTCGTGACGCTCGATCGGCATTCGCGGAGCTGGCCGCGATCTCGGGGCCACTCGGCGGTCGCGACCGGGCTCGCTCGCCGCGTACTCCGCCACGCCGAGTTCGGCTTCCTGGGACCGTCCAGCTGTCTATCTCGGTGACGCCGAGCCGTGGGCTGCCGGCTCCTCGAGCGACGATGGGCACCGTGGCGCGACCGCGCGCGGGTGCGCGAGCGTAGCCGTAGCTGCGATTCGCCATCCGTCGTGCCACGCGCTTGGCCGCTACGTGCGACCGAGCCGGCGGTAAACCGGCGTACGATGGATGGGTGGGGGGAGAGCGGACCGGCGCTCCGGGTGATCGGGCGGAGCTGATGCTCGTCTGGGCGGTGTCGCTCGCCTTCGCGCTGCCGCTGGCGCTGTCGCCCTACGTGCCGGGCGGCGATGCGCCGTGGCATGCCGCGGTGGTCGCGGTCCTGGCGCGCGGGAGATCCGGATCGGTTTCTCGGCGATGTTCGAGGCCGACGCCGGGCTCGGCTCCTACGTCGCGGTCTACCGGGTGCTGGCGCTGCTGGCGCGCGTCGTGGGGGCCGCGGCCGCGGTGCAGATCCTGTGTGTGCTGTACGTGATCGCGCTTCGTGTGGGCGGCCCGTGGTCAGCCGATCCCACTGCTGACCGCACCTGTTCACCTTCGAGTGGCCGCGCAACTGGTACGGCGCCCAGCCGCGCATCGCGCCGCTCCTGTGGGTGGCGGTGCTGGTCGCGCTGGCTCCGTCCCGCTCGCGACGCGGGCGCGGCGCGGCGCTGGCCGTGTCCGCCGCCGCGCTGGTCTGCCTCGCCGTGCAGGCGCTGGTGCCGCACGCGGCCGAGGCGCGCGACCTCGCGGCGGTCATCGAGCGCTCGGCGCCGGCGGCTCGGACGCTCGGCCTCATCGAGCAGCGGCCGACGGTGGATCGCGAGCCGCCCGATCCATTCCGGAACGCCGTCGCCTGGGTGGTGGCCGAGCGCGGCGGCTTCGCGTCGCATCTGCCCATGTCGCAGCGCAGCGGGCTCAACAGCGGGCAGCACATCCCCGTGCACCTGGCCGAGGGGAGCGCCTCTCCGCTCCGCCGGCGCCGCCGCTCGGCTTCGCGCGCGCCTTCCGGTGGGACCGCCACGCGGCCGGCTGGGACCAGTTCCTCATCCGCGATCTCGATCCGGCGCACCCGCGCGACTACTTCGCCGGACACGCAGCCGAGGTGGAGACGGTGGCGCACGCCGGTCGGTGGCGCCTGGTGCGCCGGATCGACTCGAGCAGGCGCTGAACCGCCCGCGGACGTGGCGCACAGCTTGCGCGTCGGCGGAGCGGAGCGCAGTTCCTCCCCGGATCCTCACCCGTCCGCCTGAAGCCAACCGCGAGACAGGCTGCTACGATGAGCGGGATGGCGACCGTCCTTGTTGTGGACGACGAGCGCTCGATGCGCGAGTTTCTCGCCATCTGCCTGAGGCGCGAGGGGTACGAGGCGAGCGTGGCCGAGTCGGGCGCGCGCGCGCTGGCGTGGCTCGAGGACCACCAGGCCGACGTCGTCATCACCGATCTCAGGATGCCGGGCGATCTGGACGGGCTCGGCCTCCTGCGCGGCATCAAGGACCGCGGCCTCGACATCGAGGTGATCGTGGTGACCGCGTTCGCGACGCCGGAGACCGCGATCGCGGCGATGAAGCACGGCGCCTACGACTACCTGACCAAGCCGTTCAAGGTGGACGAGATCCGCGCGGTCATCGGGCGCGCGCTGGAGAAGCGCGCCCTGGTCGAGGCCAACCTGGCCCTGCGCGAGAAGGTGACCGGCCGCTACCGGCTGGCCTCGCTGCTCGGGCGCAGCCCGCAGCATGCAGCGCCTGTTCGAGATGATCGGCAAGATCCACTCGGCCCGGACCAGCGTGCTCATCACCGGCGAGAGCGGCACCGGCAAGGAGCTGGTCGCGCGCGCCCTGCACAGCGAGGGCAGCCGCGCCAACAAGCCGTTCGTCGCCGTCAACTGCGGCGCCATCCCGGCCGAGCTGCTCGAGTCCGAGCTCTTCGGCCACCGCCGCGGCTCCTTCACCGGCGCCGTCGCCGACAAGCCGGGCCTCTTCCAGCAGGCCGACGGCGGCATCCTGTTCCTCGACGAGATCGGCGAGCTGACCCTGTCGCTGCAAGTGAAGCTCCTCCGCGCCCTGCAGGAGCGCAAGGTCAAGTCGGTGGGCGACACCCTCGAGACCGAGGTGGACGTCCGCGTAGTCGCCGCCACCAACCGCGAGCTCGAGGAGGAGGTCGCCCGCGGCGCCTTCCGCTCCGACCTCTACTACCGCCTCAACGTGATCGAGGTCCGCTTGCCAGCGCTGCGCCAGCGCCGCGAGGACATCCCGCTCCTCATCGAGCACTTCGTCCGCCGCTTCGCCGCCGAGCAGGAAAAGCGCATCGCCGGATTGATGCCGGAAGCCGCCCGCCTCCTGGAGGGCCACGACTACCCGGGCAACGTCCGCGAGCTCGAGAACCTCATCGAGCACGCCGTCACCATGGCCTCCGGCTCCCGCATCGCCGTCGAGGACCTCCCCCGCCTCCGCCAGTCGGCCCTCTCGGGCGCCGCCGACGCCGGCCAGGTTGCCATCCCCGACGAGGGCTTCGACCTCGACCGCGCCCTCACCGACTACGAGCGCACCATCGTCCTCCGCGCCATGGAGCAATCCGGCAACGTCCGCAAGCGCGCCGCCAGATTGCTCGGCATCAGCTTCCGCTCCCTGCGCTACCGCCTCGCCAAGCTCGGCATGGACGAAGGCGAAGCCGAGGAGTAGATGCGCAAACGTTGCGGGTCGCGAAATCGTGACCCGGACAGGGTGAGGACGGTGACAATTTTTGTCACGTGGGTGCCGCGCTTGGGCGCGCGCCGAGTGCAGCGCGTCAGTCGTCGCTTCTGAATCTCGCCACTTCTAATTCCTAGTTCGCGGCATCTTGCTTGCAGTGCTGCCGCGCGGGTATGGGGGGAAGGCGGCGGCAGGCGGGGTTCACCCTGATGGAGCTGATGATCGTCGTGGCGATCATCGGCATCCTCGCGACCCTGGCCGTCTTCATGTTCACCCGGCACGTGGCCAAGGCAAAGGCCAGCGAGGTGCCGGCCATGTTCGCCGAGCTCAAGCTCCGCCAGCAGCAGTTCCACCTCGAAAACGAGGCGTACCTGTCTACCGGGTCGAGCGACACGGACTTCTTCCCGACCGCCACGCCGCCGGGCTCGTCGCCGCAGAGCTTCGACATCACCAGCGCCGACGCCCAGACAAGTATCCGGCGTGGCAGATCTGCGCATCAACCCGGACAAGACTCAGCTCTACTGCGTGTACGTCGCCCGCGCGGGCGCCGGCGGCGACGACACCAACGTGGGCGCCACGGCGTCGGCCGCGCCCTTCAACCTCGGCGGCTCCCTCGTCGTCCCGGCCATCAACTGGTTCTACCTGCTGGCCTCATGCGACTTCGACGGCGACGGCGACACGTCAACCTATTTCACCCTCTCGGACACCGAGGGGACGATCGTCGCAAATTCTGGGGAATGAGTTCAACAAGGGAGAGGGAGTGGTCAAATGATTAGCAAACTGCGAAAGAGGACCCAGGCGGGCTTCACACTGATCGAGCTCATGATCGTCGTCGCGATCATCGGCATCCTCGCCGCGGTCGCGATCCCGGCCTTCATGAAGTACATCAAGAAGTCCAAGACCACCGAGGCCACCACGCACGTCCAGAAGATCTACCTCGGCGCGCGCACGTACTGGATGGACCGCAACACCCAGGAGGGCGCCATCGTGGCCGACGAGCCGCAGTTCCCGGGCGATGCTACGAGCGCCGCCGTGAGCATTGCAAAGGAGGCAGACCCTCTCTGCTGCGCCATGGGCGGCACGGTCGAGAAGTGCTTGCCGACGCCTGCTCTGTGGGCGGCTGAGCCCTGGAAGGCCCTGAAGTTCTCCATGGACGATCCGCACTACTACGGCTATGGGTACACCGTCGAGATCGTGGCAGGCGATCGTGCCGGCGGCAACAACTTCACGGCGGTTGCGGTCGGTGACCTCGATTGTGACGGAGCCTTCTCGCGCTTCTCCATGTTCGGTGTCGTCAACTCGCAGTTTGCCGACGGACCGGCGGGCAGCGCTGCAATCAGCCGAACCGACGAGCTCGAGTAGCTGTTCAACCGGGGGGTACGCGCCCGCTGCGAAGAGCTGCGGGCGCGTCTTTGTATGATGGGACGACACCGCACTCGCGAGCTGGGCTTCACGCTGCTCGAGCTCATGATCGTGGTCGCGATCGTTGGCCTCCTGGCATCGATAGCGGTGCCGACCTTGATCCACTACATCGCCAAGGCGAAGTCGACCGAGGCGAGGATGCACGTCGAGAAGATCTACAACGGCGCGCGAATCTACTGGCTGGAGCCGCACGGTGCCGCGGGCGCCATCACGCCGCTGCCGCCGCAGTTCCCCGAGACACACGCTGCCACGCCGGCCATCAGCTGTTGCGCCTCGGGCGGAGGCCGCTGCGTGCCGTCCCAGGCCCAGTGGCAAGAACCGACCTGGGTTGTGCTCGGCTTCTCCATGGACGACCCGCACTACTATCAGTACGAGTTCATCGCGAGCGGCACGGAGTTCACGGCCCGGGCAATCGGCAACCTGGATTGCGATGCCGACTTCTCCAGCTTCGGCATGGTCGGTCGGGTAGATTCGTCGAACGGTGTGTTCGGCCTGGCGGCCATGAGCCGCGTGGACGAGCTAGAGTAGCCGGACAATGAAGGCGGTCTCGCGACTGGCCCTGGTCGTCGTCGTAGCCGGGTTGATGTGGCTGGGTCGCCGACGGACTCAGGAGCGAGGCGGTTGCGGCACGCTCCGACTGGCCGAAGGCCGCCGACAGTTTGCTCGTCCCGCCAGTCGAGGTCGTTCGCTTCGCCCCCTACCGCGAGCTCCTGGCCGATCTGCTCTGGTGCCGACTCCTGGTCTACTACGGGTCGAACTGGCTCGGAGACGGTGACCTCAGCCAGGTCGAGGACTTCCTCGACGATATCGTCGTACTCGTCCCGAAGTTCAAGCCAGTTTACGAGTGGGCGGCATACGCGGTCACGTACCGGACGGGAACGGCCACCCAGGAGGAGTTTCTCTCATCCATCCGGTATCTGGAGAAGGGAGCGCGCGAGTTTCCCGACGACTACAAGTACTCCTGGGTCGCGGGAACTCGCTACTTCTTCGACCTCTGGTCGCCCGACGAGGCCTTGCGGCAGCGCTATCGCGAGCGCGGCGCCGAGCTCATCGAGCAGGCCATGACCAAGCCGAATGCGCCGCACGACCTTGCTACCACCGCGGCCAGCATGCGGAGCAAGCTCGGCCAGCACCAGCGCGCACTGGACAACTTGCGGCAGATGGCGCTCAGCACTGACGACGAGGAAGCGCGAGAGATGATGCTCAAGCGAGTTCGTATCGCCGACCCTGGCCTGGCCGAGGAGCTGGAGCAGGCCGTGCTGGGGCTGCAGGGGCGCTGGATGGCCAACCTGCCAATGGTCCCCCTCGAATTTTTCATCACCCTGGGGGAGAAACCCTCTCCGGTGATCGACCTCCGCAAGCTCGCGACACCCCATGACCTGTTTGGGGTGGTGACGTCCGACGAAACAAACTGAGTCGCACGAGACATTGAAAGCTCCTCGCTCGACACGGGTCCGCGGCTGGAGGTGGCCACCATGCTGCGCTCGGTCGGCGCGTGGTTCCGCTGGGCCGGCGGCCCGACCGGCTCGACGAGCTTCGCCTTGGCTCTGACCGACGGGGTGGCGGCGGAGCTCTTGGGCCGCAGCTGGCTGCGGCTACGCGCCGATCCGCAGCGGCGCCTGCATTCGTTCGTGGTGGTCCGCAGCTTCAGGCAGGTCAGCGGACGACTGGCGGCCTCTGCCCTCGGCGTGCTGGTCGAGGACCGCTTCAAGCTGGTCGCCGGCCTGGAGGACGGGCTGTTCGAGCTCTACGACCTGGGCGCGGATCCGCGCGAGGAGCGCAACCTCGCCAGCGAGGAGCCGCACCTCAGGCAGCGCCTGTGGCGCCAGCTCGCCACCGCCTGGGACCTCGACTATCAGCCAGGTGGCGGGGGGTGAGTCGGCGCTCGCGAAGCTTCGGTGCCACCTCATTTTCGAGGCAACGGTGAGCCGATCCGGTAGGTTCGTCGGCATGGCGGTGCGGGCCACATTGCCCATGGGGGCCGCGCTGGCGATGACCGCGCTCGTCCATGTTGCGGCGCTCGGCAACGGCTTCACCAACTGGGATGATCCGGGCTATCTGCTGCACAACCGGCTGACCGTCAGCCCGTTGGCCCAGGGCGTCTGGGGCCTGGCGACCACGCCGCAGCTGGCCTATCCGATTCCGGTCACCGTGCTGGCCTATGCCGCCCAGCGCGCTGCCTTCGGCCTGTCGCCGTTCGCTTTTCACGCCGTCTCGCTCGTTCTTCACCTGCTCTGCGTCGGACTGGCCGGCGCCCTGGCCCGGCGGCTGGGCGCCCGGCCGTGGCCAGCCGCCGGCGCAGTTGTGCTGTTCGGCGTGCACCCGGTCGTGGTCGAGCCGGTGGCCTGGGTCGTGGGGCAGAAAGATCTGCTCGCCGCCCTCTTCGTGCTGCTCGCTCTCCTGGTCCGGTCTGGATCGCGCGGTCGCGATGCCGGCGCAATGGCGCTGACGTTCGTCCTCGGGCTCCTCGCCATCGGCGCCAAGCCGAGCGCCGTGGCGGTGGTGGCGATCCTACCGGCCCTCGACTACCTGCTCGGCCGACGCCCGGATCGCCGGGCGGTCGCGCTCTACGCGGGGCTCGCGGCGGCTGCGATCGGGTCCATCGCCCTCGGCTTGATCGGACACGGCTTCGTCGGCGGTGAGGCGCCGCGTCCGTTCGGGATCCGCTCGCTTGCGGAGGCGCTGTGGGCAATGTCGCTGCATGTTGGTCATCTCGTGTGGCCCGAGCCGCTGCTCGCCCGCTACTTTCCGCCCACGGGGGCCGAGCTAGCTGCGGGCGCGGCGGCCGGCGCGCTGCTGCTCATGGTGCTCGTCGGCGCGATCGCGCTGGCCTGGCGGCGCGGACACCGCGAGGTGGCGTTCTCGCTCGCGGCGGCGCTTCTCGCGTATGCGCCGGTGGCGGGCCTGATTCCGCTCACGCGCGGCCCGGCCGACAGCTACGTCTATCTCCCGCTTGCGCTCGCAGTCATCGGCGGCGCCCGTGCTCTCGGTTGGCTGATGGAGCGAGGGGGCAAGCGCGTCCCGCGGTACCGCGCTCGTCGTGGCCGCCGCCGTGCTGGCGCTCGGCCTGGCCAGCGCACACCAGACCGACCGCTGGGCCCACGCCGCGACTCTGTGGGAGCCGGTGGCGCGCGAGTATCCAGACGATGCGCGGGCCCTCATGCGCCTTGCCGACGCGTACCTCTTCATCGGCGACCTCGATGCGGCGCTGGCCCTCTATGAAGACGTCCACCTCCGCTATCCCGATTTCGTCACCAGCTTGCCAGGCCATGCGGCCACGCTCCAGGAGCTCGGCCGCGACCGCGAGGCCGAGCGGCTTCTGGCGCGGGCCGTGCGCCTCGACGGAAGCAACGACTACCGAGAGGTGTACGGCTTCTTCTTGGCCACTCATGAGATCGTCCCCAGCGATCATTCCGCCGCGCGCGCGTCTCTCGTACGCGTCGGTCGAACTGCTGGCAGCGCGCGGCAAGCGCCGCGCCACGGTCGCGCGCGCGGCCGCGCTGCTCCGGCGCTACGGCGAGGTCGAGCTGGTCGACGCGCTCCAGCGACGGCTGGCCGAGCTCGATCGCCGTCAGTCCGGCGGCGACCAGGCTCCCGGCAGGTAGCGCAGCAGCTCCGCCGGGGAGCGGGCAACCACGACGCGCTCGGCGACGGAGCCCAGCGCGGCGCGCCACAGCGCGGGCAGGAAGCGCTGATGGTCCTCGCGCGCGAGCAGAAACGCGCGGCGGTAGCCGGCGTCGATGGCGCCGGCGGCGTCGCGATACGGGTTGTCGCCGACCATCACGGCTCGCCCGGGCTCGCATCCGGCGGCCGCAGCGGCGGCCAGGAAACCGGCCGGATCCGGCTTCTCCGGCCCGTGCTCCTGACTGTAGACGACGGCGTCGAGGTGACGGTCCAGGCCGGACAGACGCAGCTTGCGCGCCTGGGTCGCGGGCGGGTTGTCGGTCAGCAGCACCAGCCTGTAACCGCGCTCGCGAAGTCCCTCGAGCAGCGCGACAGCCCCGGGCATCGGCTCGATCGACTCCGGCCAGCAAGCGCGATAGGCGTCGATCACGGACGACTTGGCCTGTTCCGACCAGCCCAGCTCGGACGCCATGTGATCGAAGATGTGCGCGAGCCCCGACTCTTCGGCGAGCCGGAGCGCACGCCGGAGCCAGCGGTTCCGCGCCGCGTCATCCGCTTCCAGGCGCGCGGCCAGCTGAGCGAGCCGCGCGGCCGCCCAGCTGCGCTGGCAGAGCAGCGTTTCATCGAGATCGAACACGACAGCCTGCACGCCGCGGTCTGGCGCGCCGACCAGGCGCTGCTCGCGCAGCACGCGGACCACCTGCGTCCCGGGGACGCCGAGCACCGGGCGGTCAGGGCCTTCGCCGCCGAGCCCGAGCGCCTCGCGGGCGAACCACACCGCCGGGTTGTCCGGCTGGTCGGCCCAGTGAGCGGCCGAGGTGCCGGCGCGCAGGTTGAGATCGGATGCCCAGAGGCCGCGCCCATCCCTGAGCATCTGCAGGTTGAAGAGACCCACGGCGCCTTCGATGGCCAGCGCATCCGCCACGCGGCCGGCGAGATCGACGACGTCCGCGTCGTGGCGGGTCTCGGCGACCACCGCGAAGCCACCCGAGACGCGGAGCCGCGCCCGTACGCCGAGCGGGGAACGCCGGCCGGAGCTCGCGAGCGCGAAGTCGAACCGACAGTTCCTCGAAATCGTCGACCAGCTCCTGCAGCACGAAGCCGCTCATGTCGGCCGGCAGCTTCACCGCCGAGTCGATCACACGCTGCTCGCGGCCTCCCCATCCGCGATCCGGCTTGAGCAGCAGTGGAAACCGTCCCCTGGCTTCCCCTGGCTCGATCAGGCGCGGCGCCGGGATCTCGTTGTCCGAGCAGAACTGGCTCAGACCGCGCTTGGAGCCGAGGCGCGCGACCAGCTCCGGCGGCGAGACGCCGGCGACCGCACCGATCGCCTCGAGCGCCGGAGCCAGCTCGGCCAGCGCCGCCAGCTCGAGCTCGGTCGCCGGGAAGACCACCTGGATGCGCCGGCGACGGCAGATCTCGAGGAGGGCGGCCGCAAAGGCGTCCCGCTCGCGCAGCGGCGGTACCACCTCGTAGCGGTCCGCGAGATGCGTGGTGACGTTGGCCTCGTGGATGTCGACCACGGTGACCACGATCCGTACGATCGGCTCGCAAGAGCTCCAGGATCGCCAGCCCCTGGAAGCCACCGCCCGAGATGATGAGCGCCCTCACCGGCAGCTCACCGGGTGGCCTCGACGTAGATCGCGTTCGCGATGGCCGGCAGGCCGACGCCGACCTGGAAGAGCGCGTCGATCACCGACGGCGGGAACTTCAGCGCGGCGATCTGCGCCGTCGTCACCGGCTTGACCATGACTCCCTCGATCGCGCGGATCGTCAGACCGGCGCTGGTGACCAGGGCCGTCAGGCTGTTCAGGTCGAAGTAGTGCTTGTGCCCGAGCTGGAGGTCGTGCTCGCTCAGCCGGTACACGTCGTCGAGCAGGCCGGCGGCATGGCCGATGAGACGGTGAAGCGAGCGCGCGTTCGGCACCACGACGATCGCGGTCCCGCCGGGAGCCAGCATGCGCGCGTAGCGCGCGAGCACCAGCGGCCGGGTCGTCGACGTGCTCGAGCACGAACCCGAGCTCCACCGCGTCATCGGGCGACTCGAGCTCGAACTCCTCGAACAGGGCGTGCACCAGATCGACCCGGGGCAGGGCGCCGCGCCGCGACCGCGAAGTCATCGACTATCGCGCGCGAGCCCTCCACGATCGTGTAGCTCTCGAGCGACGGCAGCGAGGTCCCTCAAGGATCGCGTCGCACACGACCTGGTGGCCGAGGCCGAGGCTGACAAGACGCCGCGCGTCCCTCGCGCCGCAGGCATGTCCACCATCCGGCGCGCGTACCAGGACAGCATCCACAGATTCTCGTCGTGGAACTTGAAGCTCGGCGAGTAGGCCGACTGCAGCGCGTCGAGGTCATCGCTTGCCATGCGTCACTCGCTTGACGATGTAGATGGGGCGGTCCTTGACCTCGTTGAAGATCGCGGCCGACGTAGATCCCGATCACGCCGAGGAACGCGATGTTGAGGCCGCCCAGGAACCAGATGGACACCACGACCGACGGCCAGCCCAGCTCGACAGTGGCCGGCGCCGCCAGCTTGCGCGCCACGATGACGATCCCGATGACGGCGGCCAGCGCCGCGATGGCGGTGCCGAGCAGGAAGATCAGCTTCAGCGGGTAGCTGGTGAACGAGGTGATGGCGTTGATGAACAGCGCGGCCATCCGGCCCACGTTGTAGGTCGAGCCGGTCCTCCTGGGCTGTCGGTCCACGGCAAGCGCTTGCTGGCGGAACCCGGCCCAGGCGTAGCTGCCGGCGAGAAACAGGTTGCGGTCGCGGACCTGGCGCAGGGCATCCACGTACTCGCGCGTCATCATCCGCACCGTACAGATGTTGCTCGGGATCTTCGTGTCCGAGAGTCGATTGAACAGCTGGTAGAACATCGAGCCGCTGAGCCGCCTGAAGGCGCCGCCGGCGCGGCGAGCCTGCACGCCGTAGACGACGTCGGCGCCGCCCTCGCGCATCGCGCGATAGAAGCGCTCGATCCACTCTGGCTGCTCCTCGAGGTCAAGATCGGTGATGTAGATGAGCTCGCCACGAGCGTGCTCGAAGCCGGCGTAGGCGGCGTAGTGGTGTCCGAAGTTGCGCGACAGCTCGACCAGCGTCACGCGCGGGTCGGCGGCCAGCAGCTGCTCGACCTGCGCCGCGGCCGCGTCGGGCGAGCCGTCATCGACGAAGATGATCTCGTAGGACACGCCGAGTCGTGCCAACGCGCCGGTCAGACGCTCGTAGAACGGGCGAACGAACGCCTCGGAGCGGTACAGAGTCGTGACGACGCTGATCTCCGGCTTCGGGACAGAGTCCAACCCACCAACCCCCCTCACGAGCACCAAATCTAACACGCTCCCAGCAGCGTCGAAATCCGGGCGGTACGATAGGCGGCGATGACGGCGACGGGGCCGGGACCGGTGGTGGCGGTCCTCCAATCGAACTACCTGCCCTGGAAGGGGTACTTCGACATCATCCGCCGTGCCGATCGCGTGGTCTTCTACGACGACGTTCAGTTCACGAAGAACGACTGGCGCAACCGCAACCGGATCAAGACCCGGACCGGGCTCCAGTGGCTCTCGGTCCCTGTGGGCAGCAACATCTCGCGGCGCGTCTGCGATGTGGCCCTCGAGGATCCCCGATGGCAAGGGCGTCATCATCGCACTCTCTCGCAGGAGTACGGCAAGGCCCCGTTCTTCGACGTGCTGCGCCCCGTGCTGGATGAAGGTCTGCTCTCTCGCCGCTGGACGAGCCTCTCCGAGCTCAACCAGTGGTTCATCCGCACCCTGTGCGACCGGTTTTTCGGCCTGACGCCGGACTGGCTCGATTCGCGCAGCTTTTCCGTCGAGGGCCAGGGAGCCGATCGCCTGCTGCGGCTGCTTCGAGCCGTGGGTGCCCGCCGATATGTGAGTGGCCCGGCAGGCCGCAACTACATCGACGAGGCAACCTTCGCGCAGCAGGGCATCGAGATCGAGTGGATGGACTACTCGAGGTACCCGGAGTATCCGCAGTTCCACCCGCCCTTCGAGCACGCTGTCTCCGTCGTCGATCTTCTCAGTCACGTGGGCCCGGAGGCGCCGCGCTTCATTCGACCCGTTCCGTGAGCGCGGAGGCCGCCGTCGCGCCCAGGTCAGCTGCCGGGCAACCGCGCGCCATGGTAGGCTGTGCGTCGTGGGAGGGGTGTCGGGGCGGCTGGTGCCGTTCGTCAAGCACGTGTCGGGGCCCGACGAGCTGGCCTACGTCGGCCGCGCACTCGCGTCGGGGCAGATCAGCGGCGACGGCCAGTTCACCGCCCGCGCCACCGAGATGCTCTGCAGCCGGCTCGGGACCGATCCGGGCAGCGTCCTGCTGACGACCTCGTGCACGCACGCGCTCGAGCTGGCCGCGCTGCTCCTGCGCATCGAGTCCGGTGACGAGGTGATCATGCCTTCGTTCACGTTCTCGTCGACCGCCAACGCGTTCGCGCTGCGCGGCGCGACGGTGCGGTTCGCGGACATCGATCCCGGGACGCTGTCGATGGAGCTGCCCGAGCTCGAGGCGAAGATCACCCGGCGCACCCGCGCGGTGGTCACGGTCCCTTACGGCGGCGTCATGCGCGACCTGGCCGCGATCCGGGACCTCTGCGCCGCGCGCTCGATCGCCCTGGTAGAGGACGCGGCCCACTGCCTCTTCGCCTCGCTCGCCGGCAGGCCGTTCGGCACCTTCGGCGCCATCGGTGCGCTCAGCTTCCACACCACGAAGAACATCAGCTGCGGCGAGGGCGGGGCGATCATCATCAACGACGCGGCCCTCCGCGAGCGGGCGCTTGTGCTGCGCGAGAAGGGCACCAACCGGGCTCGCTTTCTCCGCGGCGAGGTCAACAAGTACACGTGGCAGGATGTCGGCTCCAGCTACCTGCCGTCCGACGTCCTGGCCGCGATCCTGGTGGCGCAGCTCGAGAACGCGGAGGCCACCCAGGCCCGGAGGCAGCGCATCTGGCGGGTCTACCGCGACGCCCTGGGTCCGCGCGCGGCGCAGCTTGGCCTTCGCTTGCAGGACATCCCGGACGCGGTGACTCATCCGGCTCACCTCTTCGTCGTGCTGGTGCCGCCGACAGTCGACCGCCGCCTCGTCCTGCGCGCGCTCCGTGAGACCGGCGCGCTGGCGGTGTCGCACTACGAGCCGCTGCACCTCGCACCGGCGCGCGGCGACGGCGAGCGGCTGCCAGTCACCGAGGACATCGCGCCGCGCCTGATCAGGCTGCCCATACACGCGGCCATGACCGAGGACGATGCGGCCGGCGTGGCGCGTACGCTGCTCACCGCGGTGGCCGCGGCCGGAGTCCCGCCGTGACCGTGCTCGTGACCGGCGCGGCCGGTTTCATCGGCTCCAATCTCGTCCACTACCTGCGTCGGGCGTGGCCGGAGCGCCCGGTGGTGTCCTTCGACCTCCTGTCCTATGCCGGCAACCTCGAGAACCTTGCCTCGCTGCGCGACAATCCGGGCATGCGTTCGTGCGCGGCGACGTGTCGAGCCGCGAGGACGTGCGCGGTGTGTTCGAGCGCTTCGACGTCACCGGGGTGTTCCACCTCGCGGCCGAGAGCCATGTCAACCGCTCGATCGTCAATCCGCTGACCTTCGTCCGCACCAACGTCAACGGCACCGTCGTGCTTCTTCAAGAATCCGCCCGGGCCTGGCGAGGTCGCGACGACGTCCTGTTTCATCATGTGTCCACCGACGAGGTGTTCGGGTCGCTGGGGGCCGACGGAGCGTTCACGCCGGACACGCGCTATGCGCCGAACAGCCCGTACTCCGCCTCCAAGGCGGCGAGCGACCACTTCGTCCGGTCCTGGCACGCCACCTATGGCCTGCCCGTGGTGGTGACCAACTGCACGAACAACTACGGTCCCTACCAGTTTCCGGAGAAGCTGATTCCGGTCGTGATCTCCCGCGCGCTGGCCGGCGAGCCGGTGCCGGTCTACGGGCGCGGCGAGAACGTCCGCGACTGGCTGTACGTCGAGGACCACTGCGCCGCCATGGTCGCGGTCTTCGAGCGCGGACGTCGCGGCGCCACCTACTGCATCGGGGGCGAGGCCGAGGTGCGCAACCTGGATCTCGTGACCGTGATCCTCGACGAGGTGGATCGCGCACGCGGCCTGGCACCGGGCCATTCGCGCGGTCTCATCCGCTTCGTCGAGGACCGGCCCGGTCACGACTTCCGCTACGCCATGGACATCTCGTGCATCCGCGACGAGCTCGGATGGTCGCCGTCCGTCTCGCTGCGCGAGGGGCTCGAGCGAACGGTGGCCTGGTACATCGTGCATCAGGACTGGACCGAGCGCGCACGCAGCGGCGATCACCGCGCGTTCGAGGAGCTGTGGTACGGGGAGCGCCTGCGTGCGGCCCAGGGTGGGGAGGGAGAGCGATGAAGCGTCCGTTCAAGGCGATCCTGCTGGCCGGCGGCCGGGGCACCCGGCTGTACCCGCTGACCGCGATCCTGAGCAAGCAGCTGGTCCCGCTCTACAACAAGCCGATGATCTACTACCCGTTGACAACGATCATGGTCGCGGGCATCGCCGACATCCTCATCATCACCACCGCCGAAGACTTGCCGCGCTTCCGCGCGCTCCTCGGCGACGGAACCCAGTGGGGCATCCGCCTGAGCTACGCGGTGCAGGAGCAGCCGCGCGGCATCGCCGAGGCGCTGGTCATCGGCGCCGAGTTCGCCGGCGACGACTCAATCATGCTGATGCTGGGCGACAACATCATCTACGGTCGCCTCGACTTCCTGCGCGCCGCCATGAGCCGCAACGGCGAGGGCGCGACAATCTTCGCCCATCGGGTCGCCGATCCCAGCCAGTACGGGGTGGTCGAGTTCGACGCCAGCTTCCGGGCGGTCAGCCTGGAGGAGAAGCCGGCCGTGCCGCGCTCTCCGTGGGCGGTGCCCGGCATCTACCTCTACGGCCCGGGCGTCGCGGCGCGGGCTCGCGCGCTGCGTCCCTCGGCGCGCGGAGAGCTCGAGATCACCGACCTCAATCGCGTCTACCTGGAGGAGGGAGCCCTCCAGGCCTGGCCCATGGGGCGCGGCATCGCCTGGTTCGATACCGGCACCCCCCAGAGTCTCCTCACCGCGAGCAACTTCGTCGAGGCAATCGAATCCCGGCAGGGCCTCGTGGTCGGCTCGCCCGAGGAAGTCGCCTACCGCATGGGGTTCCTCACCCGCGAAGCGCTGCGCGCCACGCTCGAGCGGTTGCCGGTCTCGTCCTATCGCGAGTACATCGAGCGCCTCGCGGACGAGGTCAACCACGAGTATGCCGGTTGACCCGTCGCCCGCCTGCCATGAGGTGCCCTGTTCGCTCGGGCCAAGCAATGTAGCGGCCGATTTGTTTGATGGCCCAGATCTCAGGGCCAACAGACTTGGGCGGAAGGAGCACGACCTTGGCCACCTCGCATGAACCGGAGGGGCGGCCGGATCAGCGAACCCATGCGCGAGGGGCGGTGCCCGCCGGCCTGCAATCCGTGCTCTCAGCCATCGCCCCTGACCTTGCCGTGACTCATTTGTCGCTGAGTATCACGCGCATCGCGTTCTATACGGCGGTGTTCGGGGACCTGGTGGACATCTATAGCTCGCGCAGCTCTATCTACCTGCCCCAGCATTCGTGGGTGGGCGACGCCGCCGTGCCTCTCTGTCTACTGACCACGGCCCTTGTTGTGGTTGGGTACAGAACTCGTCTGTTCCTCGTCGCCAACTACTTTCTTGTGTTCCTTGTTCTCTATGCAGCACGGGCGCAGTACCACTTTGACTTCATCGTCCGGTGCGCGTCGTTCGTATTCCTGTTCTCGCCCGCTCCCCGCCGCCTCTCCGTGGACAGCTTCCTTCGTCGCGTGGAGGACGGTCCGGAGCCGCTCGTACCGCGGCGCTTTGTAGTCCTCATGTTCGCCAGCCTGGGGCTCATGTATCTCGATTCGATCTTCTGGAAGTACGACTCAATATCGTGGCGGACTGGATCGACGTTCTGGCTCGCGGCCGGCCTGCCGATCTTCTCCGCGCACCGCCTCCCAGAGTGGTTGGAGATCGACTGGTTGATGAGGGTGGCGACGTACGTGGCGCTCCTTTACGAGACCATCTTCCCGCTCGTCTTGATTCGCCGACTTCGAACGCCAGTTGCAGTCACCGGCATCCTTCTACATGTTGGCATCGCAGTCTTTTTCCCGCTGCCGTGGTTCGGCATCGGAGTAGCCGCACTCGTCGCGATGTTCGTCAGGTGGGAGGCGCTACTTGGGCACGTCATCCGCCCTAGCACCCCGGCACCGGCCCGCGCCAGGCCCGTACCGGCGGATCGAAGCCCCGCCCACATTCAGAAATGCAGGGTCGCGACGACGGTCACGTACGCGGTCGTTGCGACGATGGCGCTTTGCCAGGGAACGGTCATGAACGACCGTAGAGACCGCTGGATCGTTCACGACGTCATGGGGATCTACCCGCACCCAATCTTCGTCGATCTCCAGTTCAATCTCAGGCGACCGGTTCTCCGCTACGAGACAGAGACGGACGGTGAAACGGTTGCGATCCCGTCGTTCGATCATCAGGGCTACCCGACGGTCGATGGACGGCTGTGGACTGAGCTGGTCGGATACTTGAGATTCGACGAAGATTGGGAGGCGCGTCTCTATCGCTACCTCGACGGCTGGCTCCAGAAGAACGAACTCGAGCCGCGTCCGATCAGGGTCTATTACAAGGACGTCATGCTGGCGGCGCCCATCCTGGACTTCGCCGAGCGCAAGCGCATCGAGCAGCGCGACTGGGTGTTTGCCGGAACAATCACGGTTGGTCCACGGGGCGAGATGGTCACGCGGTGGGAGCCGAGGTTCCTCGCTCGTTACGATCCGAGAAAGCTGAATCCGAAGGATGCCGAGCGTCCTTGGATCAGGGTTATCGACTACGGCGAGTACGAGCGCGCGCAGCCGTTTCTCAAGACTTCCTTCTGACCCGTGCCTCGCAGGGACGCCCAAGCCCCCGAGCGCCATTCGTCTGAAATGGCCAGATCAGCAAGGCCGTCGCGCATCAGCGCGCGACGACCAGGATGCTGCCGCCAGCCGGGATGCGCCTGCCGCGCGCGATGGCGGCGGGCTCCCAGGCCAGCAGGTGCTCCAGGGCCGACGCGCCGCGCGAGGCGGCGTGCTCGCGGAGGGTGCGTTCGTCGTCGGGGCCGCCGCGCAGGCCGATGCGCGAGGGCAGGGAGCGCAGGAGAAAGATCGGAACCGGCAGGCACCAGAAGAAGTAGCTGGCGTAGGCCACGGTGAAGCCGTGCCGGCGCAGGAGCCTGCACAGGGCGCCGCGGGTGTAGCGGCGGAAGTGGCCGGCGCGGTCGTCCTCGGCGGACCAGATCGCCTGGTAGGCCGGCACGGTGATGTAGAGGTGCCCGCCGGGCACCAGGAGGCGCCGGATCTGGTCGAGGAAGTCACCGTCGCGCTCGATGTGCTCGATGACGTCGAACAGTCCGACGCTGGGCAGGGAGCGGTCCCGGAAGCCGGCGCCGTCCAGGGTGGCGCAGACCACGTCGGCGAGGCCGGCGCGGGAGGCGTTCTCGGCGCCGACCCGCCCGGGCTCGACCAGGACGCTGGCGATGCCGTGGCGCACAAGCTCACGCGCGACGGCGCCGTTGCCGCCGCCGATGTCGAACAGGGTGCCCGCGGGCGGATGCCGGCTCAGGGCGGCCAGGATGCAGCGATTGCGGTGGCGAAACCAGAACGATCGGTCCTCGATCTGAGCGCACACCGCGTTCCCGTCGTCGGGATAGGACAGACGGCTCCCGTCGACCGGCGTGCGCTCGACCCAGAGGCCGACCGGGTCGCGCGACAGATTTGTCGCGAGTTGTTCCAGGTCCATCATGCGGCCGGGCGATCCTGCCTGGTGCCTTCCATGATGATGTGCGTGTAGGGCACGCGCAGCCAGTCGTGGCGCAGGGCGACGGCGACGTCGGCGAACTGCTCGCGCACCAGCCGCGCATAGCCCTCCTCGTCGCGGACATGACGGCCACGGTCCTTGGCCAGGAGGAAGCGCGCGATGCGCGACTGTCCGGGCACGAAGCAGCCGTCGAAGCTGACGAAGCGCCCGCCGATCACGAGGGCGCGGCGGGCCAGCGCGATCAGCACGCGCGCCTGCTCGTCGTCGAGGTGGTGGAGCACGCCGATGGCCATGACGATGTCGTAGGCGCTGGGCTCCACATCGGCTTGCGTCACGTCCGCACAGTGAAACGTGCCCCGATCCCCGTACTTGCGCTTCGCGCTGGCGATGTACGTGGGATCGATGTCGAAGCCGTCGTAGTGGACCGGTGGCAGCTGCTCCAGGATCCCGCCCAGTCCGCACGCGATGTCCAGGATGCGAGCACCGGGCCAGGCCCTGATGTGGCGGCGGACGAGCTCATCCGCTCCCCGGCTCCTGGTGATGGCTCGCTTGAAGATCTTGAAGACTGCCGGCGCGGCGAGGAGTGTTCTCGGGTCCATGGACGGACGACCTCACTCGTTGGTGAACATCATGCCCTGGGGCTCCAGCGGCAGCACGTGGGGCGGCTCGTCCAGCGTCGGGCCCAGCCAGTGAACGACGACGCCGGCAGGGTCGGCGCCATCGTAGCGGTGGGCGCCGGCCGGCAGCTGCAAGATGGCCGGCGTGGTGATCGCCGTGCCGTCAACGCGCAGCGGGACGGGGTGAGCGACTGGACTCCGCGGCCTGATCACATAGCGGCCCGGGTAGTGGATGGTGAAGGCGCCGTCCGGACCGGTGACGGCGCTACCGAGCACGAACAGCTCCGGGTAGAGGCGGACGTAGCGCTCGTGCAGCATGGCGAGGTCGCGGGCGGGGAGCCATCCCCAGCGGTAGTTGCCGATGACAACCGGGCTGGGGTGCTCGAGCATCATCTCGGCGAAGCTCGTCCGCTGGCCGGCGCGGTAGCCCGGCATCAACAGCGAGTGCAGCATCCAGTCGGCGTGCGGCGGTCGGCGCGACAGGACCAGGCCGACGCCGTCGAGGACGGTGTCGCGCGCCGGATCGGTCATCGCCTCCGCGGCGGCGATGTACGAGAGCTGTGCCTCGTTGGTCCGCGTCATGTACGGACTGTGAAACCAGCTGCGGCCGAACAGAAGCGCGGCCGCGGCCAGCGCGACTGCGACCGCGAGGTGACGGGCACGCGGCGCCTCGATGCGGATGCGGGCCAGGACGTCGAGCGCCGCCAGGAACACGAACGGCGTGATGTGGACGAAGTTGTACGGGAACGGTACCGGGTTGACGTACAGCGCGACCAGGTTCCACAGCAGGAAGGCGGCCGTGACCGCCGTGGCGCCGGCGAGGCGGCGGTGGCGAACGGCGTCGAACACGACCAGGCCCGCGAACAGGATCGCCGGCCCGTAGACCAGGGGCGCATCCAGCGCGACCCGGACCAGCTCGCCGCCCGGCGAGAACCGGTACGAGCTTTCCCCGGCGGAGAAGATGCCGGCGAGCGCCGCGCCGAAATCGTCCAGCCGGCCGGCGGCCGCCAGCAGACCGACGCCCGCGGCGATGCTGGCCAGCGCGCCGGCCGCGAACCAGACCAGTGGGCCGACCAGGTCCGCGAGCGCGGCGCGAGATGGCAGGCGAGCCGCGCGGTCGCGCAGCCGCCAGCGCGGCACCAGGGCCGCGAGCAGCACGACGCCGGAGAACGGCACGCCGTAGAGGAAGCCCTTCGACGCGTTGAGCAGCATCGCCGCCGCGATGGCTCCGGCGGTGGCGAGAACCCACGGCTCGGCGTCGCGGCGGCGCACGATCCGCTGGGCGATGCCGTAGAGGAGGATCGAGCCGGTGACGAGCAGGACGTCGTGGCGGATCTCGAAGCCGTGCTCCCAGAACGGGTGAAACAGCGTGATCCCGGCCAGCACGGCGAGGACGCCGGCGCGGCTGCGGAAGTAGGGCTGCGCGGTGGCGATGGCGATCAGGTTGAACAGGAACAGCAGGAAGAAGGCCACGCGCATGACGAGCAGCATGCTCGCCGTGGTGTCGAGCTGTCCGACGAGCCACGCCAGCGGCACCATGAAGGGCGCGGCGTAGTTGGAGTAACCATCCAGGTCGTGGACGCCCCACAGGGCGACGTTGTAGGCGATCTGGATCTCGTCAACGTGGAAGTGGCGCCAGATCGCGTGGGGCAGGCCGAAGCTCACCATGCACACGATCCACAGGCCGAGCGCGCTCATGCGCAGCAGGCGGGCGCGGGCGTCCGTCGGCTCCGGCGACGGCGCGGGCGGGCGCGATGCGGAGGCTTCCATGACGCGATGACTCACGGGGCCCGGAACAGGCCATCCTTGGGGCTGCGCGGGTGGCGGCAGGCCTCGCCGGCCGGGCACTGCCAGGGGGCATGGTCGGGGACCGCCGCGCGCTCGAGCGGCCAGTCGGGGGTGCGGTGGGAGTCGACGATGATGTGCGTCTCCGCCAGACGGGCGCGCAGCTCGCTCGTCAGGGGCAGGGGATTCGACTCGGCCGGATCGGCGGTGAGATCGAACCAGAAGGCGCGGTTGACCTCCGGGATGAAGACGACCTTGCGGTTGTCCTGGACGAAGCCGCGGCAGCGCTCGTCGTACCAGCAGGAAAAGACGAGCAGGCGGGACTTCGGGGCGCCGCCGAGGAGGCTGCGGCCGGGGATGGCGGCGGCATCGGGCGCCAGCTCCACTCCAAGAAGTTGCAAGAGAGTCGGAGTGACGTCGATGAGGCTGGTCGGCTCGTCCACGCGGAGGCGGGGGACGCCCGGGCCGGCCATGACCCACGGGACGTGGAGGCCCTCGTCGAAGAAGTTGTTGTCGTGCTGGCGGATGCCCTTCTCGCCGAAGCCCTCGCCGTGGTCGCCGACGGCGATGACGATGGTGCGGCGGTCGAGGCCGCGCTGGCGCAGGATGTCGCGCACCATGCCGAGCAGGCGGTCCTCCTCCTCGACCAGGCGGGCGTGGCGGTCGCGCGCGGAGTCGGCCGGAGCGCCCGCTGCGGCCGCGCGCGCCGCGGCAGCCGCCGACAACCGATAGGGGTGGTGCGTCGCCGAGGTGAGCAGGGTGGCGAAGAAGGGGCGGTGCGGGTCGGGCGCCCGGTCGAGCCAGGCGGCCAGCGCGCCGGCCAGGCTGAGGTCGTCCGACGCCAGGTAGCCGAGCGGCTCGCCGTCGATGTCCTCCCACGCGGCGAACGATTCGAAGCCGAGCATGCTGGCCAGGCGCGGGCGGTCCTCGAACACCCCGAGCGAGCTCTGCATGAAGGCGGTGCGCCAGCCGGCGGTGCGGAGGACCGCCGGCAGACACTGGACCTGGAGTGCGGCCGTGGTCTCGATGAGCGCGGCCTGCATGAGGGGCAGACGGCCGCACAGGATCGAGAACAGTGACTTTGTCGTGTGCGGGACGGCGGCGCGTGTGCGCGTGGCCTGGAACCCTTCCGCCGCCAGCTCGACAAGGTTCGGCGTGCGCGCCGGCGCGCCCGCGGTCAGCCCGGTCACCTCGCGGCCGGTCGATTCCATGACCAGCAGCACCACATTCCGGGACTCGCGCGCGCCGAGCGCGGCGATGGCCTCCGGCGTCACGATCTCGACCGGGCGATAGCCGTCGAACCAGACGTTTGCCGATCGCTCGGTCGGGTCGTGGGTCAGCCAGCCCCAGTAGGTGCGAAGCACCGCGTTGGCGCCCAGCTGATCGACCGCGTAGACGCGGGATGTGGGCGCCGCCAGCGTCACCGCGATGGCCAGCGCGGCGCAAACCAGCGCTGCGTGCGCACGACCGGGCACCGCGACCGGATGGATCGACCGCCCGGCCCGGCGCAGGCCCCACAGCGCCGCGACCGGCAGGCCGACCAGCACGGCGGCGCCAAGCCCGATCCGCCAGCCCAGGCGCGCGGCTTCCTCGCCGACGATGCCGGTCACGTCGCCCCACCGGTCGAGACCGAGCGAGAGCGTCTGCCACGTGAGCTGATCGCCGGTGATGCCGAGATAGGCCGCGTTGATGACGGCGATGACGGCCACCAGGGCCGACAGCGGCACCGTCGCGGCCAGAAGGCGAGGCACGCGTCGCTCGCCGCGCGCGAACAGGGCGGCCAGGCCGGCGCACAGCGCGGCGTCGGGCGCGGCCGCCGCCACCCACCACAGCGGCCAGGCGGTCACCCCTTCGATGTCGCGCAGGACGCGCAGCTTGGCCGCGGCGGTCAGGGCGAAGGCGAGCAGGAGGAGATAACTCGACGGGGAGGCGAGCAGGCGCGGCCAGGCCCAGCGATCCGGCACCAGCAATCGCCAGCTCCACGCGCCGCGGCCGGGCCGGGACACACCCGCATCCGCCGGCGCCGGACGCTCCACTCTCCCCTCCACCCGCTCGATCCGCCGATCCTAGCAGGATCCGACGTCACCAGCGCGGCGTTCGACGACGTCTTCACCCGAGCGGCGTCCATCGCGCCGACCATCGCCGACGGCGCCGCCGTTGTACCATCGCGCGGTGGCGGGACTCCGGGACAGCCTCGCCGACCCGGTCCACCGCAGGCGGCTGGCCTGGGCCGCGCTCGCCGTGCTGGCCTGGCTGGCGCTGCTCCTGCGCTGGGGCATCGACGCGGGCGGCGTGCTCGACGTCGACGTCGTCAACCTCGGTCTCGCTGCCGAGCGCTTCGACGTCCTCGATCGCCAGCCGCAGCCGCCCGGCTATCTCGGCTACGTTCTGTTCCTCCGGCTCGTCCATCTCGTCGCGTCCGGCCTCGATCCGATCGACCTGGCGCGATGGGGCGCGCGCCTGTGCGGCGCCGGCACCGTGCTGGCCGCGTACTGGGCATGCCGCGAGCTGCTCGCCGATGGCGAGCCGGACGGGGCCGCGTTCGGCCGCCCGCTTGCCGCGGCCGCGCTGGCCGCCGTGCATCCGCTGCTCTGGTATTACGGGGCCGACGGGCAGACGCACGCCGCCGAGGCGCTTGTCACGCTGCTGCTGGTCGCCGCCGTGCTCCGCGTCCGCCGGCGGCCGAGCGCGCCGCGACTCTTGCTGGTGGTGGCGCTGTTCGGGCTGGCCGGCTCGCTGCGCCCGACCATCCCGCTTCTGTCGAGTCCGCTCCTGGTGTGGCTGTTCTGGCGCCGGCCGCTTCGCGACTGGCTGTTCGCCGTCGTCGTCGGCGCGGCATCGGTCGCGGTCTGGGCCGCGCCGGCCATCGCGCTCAGCGGCGGCTGGGATCTGTATCAGCGTGCCGGCCGCGCGCTGGTGACCGACATGTTCGTCGCCAACCACAGCGTCTTCAGCGGCCATGCCCCTTCGACGCTCGTCGTCGCCAACATGGTCAAGACTCTGTGGTGGAGCGCGGTGGCGCTGATCCCGGTCGTGGCCTGGTCGCGCGGTCGGCGCTCCTGGACCCGCGTCTGGGTGGTGGTCATCGCGGCGAACATCGTCTTCTACGCCACGGTCTACGCCGCCGAGGCCGGATATCTGGCCGCGGTGGCGGCGCTGGCCTGCCTGGTGCCGGCCACGTGGCCAGCGGTCGCGCGACCCGGCCTGCGCGCCCGCATCGCGCTGGTGGCGATCGCCGGGCCGGCGTTCTTGCTGTTCGGTCCGGCGTCGGTGCCGGTGCCGGATCACCCGGACGCGGACATGCCGACCCTCGCGGCCGCGATCGATCGACAGGAAGGGCAGCGCATCTACTGGAGCGCGGTGTGCGGCGCGGCGGCCGGCCGGCCCGCCGTCGCCATCACCGACAACCCGGCCAACACGCACACGCGGCCCATCCCGGTCGTGTGCCCGAACGTGGCGGTCGCTCTCTACGTGCACTCGGTGCCGTTCGATCCGGGGCGCGTGCTCGACGTGTGGATGATCTTCTTCCGCGACGGCCTGATGGCGGTCCCGACCGGTGTGCCGCTCGAGCCCGGCCCTCCGGCGCATGTCCAGCTGCCCGAACCGGTCGAGCGCATCATCCTCACGCCGGACCTCGGCCCGGCGCTGCGGCAGCTGGTCCTGCGCCAGCGCGCCTGCGATCCGGAGATCTACGTAGATCCCGGCTCGGGCCTTCGAGTCATGTTCCTGGCCGCGCGCTGTCTCCCCGTCCTGCGAACCGCGACGCACTCGATCGCCTTCACCGCGCCGGCGCGGTCGGGAGCCGATCGATTCGGCGGGCTCTGAGCCGCTCGTCTCAGCCGGCCGTCGCCGCCGGGAGCTTTCGCGTCACCGCGATCAAGAAGCCGCCCAGATTGCGCAGCAGCGGCGCATCCGCCAGCACCGCCTCGGTGCGGGCCAGCAGTCTCCCCAGCCCCGGGACGCGGTGCAAGGACGCCGCGGGTGTCGCAATGCGCACGCCGCGGGCGGTCTCCCAGGCCAGCGTCTCGGGCAGGTAGCTCCTGATGCGGGCCGGCGTGTCGTAGCGGGTGTAGACGGCCTCGTCGTGGTTCTTGTCGGAGATCGCCGTCGGGCGCTTGAGGCGCTTGACGAGGTAGCGCAGCGACAGGGGGTTGTAGAACTCGGCCAGGACGAAGCCGCCCGGCCGGGTCACGCGGGCCATCTCGGACAAGGCGCCCCGGATGTCCGCGATGTGGGCCAGGACCTTGAAGGAGCAGACGAGGTCGAAGCTGTCGTCGGCGTAGGGCAGGGACGTGATCGATGCCTGCACGACGTCCAGGCCGCGCGCCTTCGCCTTGCCCAGCATGCCGGCCGACAGGTCCACGCCGCGGGCGCGGGCGGCGAAGCCGGCGATGCGCTCGAGGATCAAGCCCGTGCCGCAGCCGGCCTCGAGGACGTCGGCGCCGCGGCCGTAGCGCTCGACCAGGCTGACCTCCAGATCGTCGAGCATCTGGTGGTAGCCGCGGCCGCGCTCGCGCTCGTACCAGTCGGCGAACTCGTCGTAATAGGTGCGGTTGTCGAGCCGGCCGTCGTCCTGCGGCGGTCGCGTTCCGGCCCGTGGCCGCTGCGTCTCCATGGCTCACGCATAACACGCAAGCGGCACCCCGGGGAGCACGAGCGGCTCCAGCCGACGGCACGAGCAGCGCTCATTCGTTCCCGGCGTGGAACGAGTCGGCGGTGACGAACGCGCCGTCGAGCAACCTCGAGGCAGCCAGGGGCGACCGCTCCGACAGATACTCGAGTGCGTCTTCCAGCTGTCGAAGTGCCGTCGGCGACCAGGCTATTCGCCGTCGGCCCGCAACCATTTCCGTCGCAGCTCCGCCTTGACCTGATCGTGAGGAATACCTTTGCCCTCGGCGATCTCGGCTCGGCCCTGCTCCACGGAAGCGATGACGTACAGGTGGTACTGAACGTCGTCGATCGTGCAGTCGTCAGGGAGTCGATCCAGGAGCTCTCTGACGACGTCTTTTGTCTGGGTCTGAGCCACGCTGGACCTCAGGCAGGGGCCGCCGTGCCGCACTCGGCGCAGAACTTGCCCGCCACCGGCTTGCCGCAGCCGGTGCAGAAGCGGGGGCCGGCTGCCGGCAGGGGCTTGCCGCACTCGGGACAGAACTTGCCCGGGGCGACGCTCTGGCTGCAGGAGGGGCAGGTGATGTTGCCCATGCTCGTGGGCGGGGTCTGGGGGTTGCCGGCCTGGGCGCCGCGGCCCTGCTGGACGTTGCCCATCATCTGGCCCGCCATGCCGAGGCCGAGGCCGAGGCCCGCGCCGGCCAGGGCTCCGCCCGCGCCGCCGCCGCCGTCGCCGCCGCCCTTGGCCATGCCCTCGCCCGCCTTCATCATCATCTCGGCCTGGGCGAACTGCTGGTAGCCGGCCATGCCGCCGGCCATGTTCACGTAGCCGGCGCGCTCGTAGAACTGGTTGAGCTTCTGCTCGTCCTGCTCGCCCAGGGCGATGTGGAAGTTGCCGAAGCGGACGACCTCGAGGCCGTAGCCCTCGACGTGCGGGCGGATGCCGGCCAGGGCCTCCTGCTCGATCTCCTCGGTGTACGCGCCGGACGCGACGTCGGGCAGCGGCCACTTCTTCTTCACGCACAGCTCGGCGATGTCGTCCTTGATGACCTTGAGCACCTGGTCGCGGAACCACTGCAAGAACTGGTTGCCCTCGCCCTTGCGCAGGCCGACCAGGCCGATGACCAGGCGCGGCGGATCGAGGACGCGGGCCGAGAAGGTGCCGTGCACCATCATCTGGACCAGCAGGCCGCTCTGCACGTCGCGCACCTTGCCGATCGGGCCGCCGAACTTGACGTCGGTCATCTCGCGCGTGTTGACGAAGAAGACCTCGGCCAGGAAGACGTTGCCGCCGGTGAACTTGTCGATCAGCTGGCCGAGGAACGGGATGTTCTGCGCGTCCAGCGTGTGGCGCCCGGGGCCGAAGCTGCCGACCAGCACGCCGTCCTTGAAGAACATCGCTATCTCGTCGGCGTCGACGGTCAGCTGCGCCTTCATCGGGATGGTCTGATCGGGATGCTTGTAGATGATGTCGCCCTTGGCCTCGTCCGGCCGAGCGATCGCCAGCTCCCTCACACCACCCTTGACGAAGTCCATGATCCCCATGCCTACGGCCTCCTTGCAGAGCGGTCAGTGTAGCATCTTCCCTCCGTGCGAGAGCTGTGCCTCCTCGTCGCCTCGGTGACCGCCGCCGGCGCGTGCAGTCGTCCGGTCGCCACCGCCCGCCTCCACCACGCGGAGCCGCGCGCCACCGAGGAGATCGAGGCGCGCGTCGACGTCGACAACGCCGCCTGCACGCCCAGCCTCGGGTTTCTGTTCCCCGGCCTGGCCCAGCTGTGTCTGCGCCGGACCGGCACCGGCGCGGTGATGGCCTCGCTGGCCGCGGCAGAAATAGGCACCGCGATCGCCGCCGGCATCGACACAGGCGACGTCGATCACCCGGCCGTGGCGCTGCCGCTGGCCGCCGTGCAGGACCTGTGGGTCTACGGCGTGGTCGACGCGCTGCTCACGCGCCAGCTGGCCGACGGCGAGCTCTACGTCCCGCGCGACACGCCGGCCGATCTGGTCGCCGCGCCGCTCAACCTCCAGGTGATGAAGCGCCCGGCGGTGTGGGCCGGCCTGACCCTCATGCTCGCCGCCGGCATCGGCGTGTCGATCGCCATCGCCGACGAGGAGGACTTCGATCCGGACCGCGCCGGCGACGACCCGAACCTGTTCGGCGAGCGGGTCAACGCCAGCTACGGCTATCCGCTCGGCTTCGCGGCCGGCGCCGGGCTGTTCAGCCACGTCGCCATCGCCGAGGAGGCGCTGTTTCGCGGCTACGTGCAGTCGAGCATGGCGCGGGCGCGCAGCGAGACGCTGGGCTGGGTGGGCGCGAGCGTGCTTTTCGGCGCCGCCCACATCCCGAACGCCTTCCTGCTCCCCGAGGAGGACCGCGCCGAGTACCTCATCTACGGCCTTCCGGTCATCACGGCGGCCGGCTTCTACATGGGGTGGCTGTACCGCGAGAGCGACTACAGCCTGGCCCCTTCCACCGCGGTCCACTTCTGGTACGACTTCCTGCTCTCGAGCACGATCTTCGTCCTCGATCCCGAGAACTCGCTCTTCTCCGCGCGCGCTGGCCTTCCCGTTCTGACCGAGATAGTCAATCATTCCGCGCGGTCGGGGGAGAGCGGAAAAGCGCGGCGAGAAGTGACACGGCAGCCGGGGGCGGGTGTTTCACCCGAGGGAACGCGACCGTTGCGAATCGACACGGAGACCTACTATCGGCGGTACGGACCGATGGTGCTGCGGCGCTGCCGCCACCTTCTCCGCGACGAGGACCGGGCGCGAGACGCCATGCACGACGTCTTCGTCAAGCTCTTGCGATACCAGGACCGGCTGGAGGATTCGGCGCCCTCGAGCCTGCTCTACCGCATCGCGACAAACGTCTGTCTCAACCAGATCCGCGCCGCGCGCCGGCGCCCCGAAGTGTCGAGCGACAACATGGTCGAGCACATCGCTCACTGCGCAGATCCGGAGAGCGCCGCGGCGACCCGCGGCGTCCTCGCGCGACTGTTCGGCGCCGAGGTCGAATCGACAGCGGTCATCGCCGTGCTGCATCACCACGACGGCATGACCCTGGACGAGGTGGCCCGGGAGGTCGGCATGTCGGTGTCCGGCGTGCGCAAGCGACTGCGCCGGCTGCGCGACCGCATGCCCGAGCAGTCAGCTCGGGGCGGGAGGAACTGAACCATGACGAACCGGAGGATCCCGACCTGGTTGCTCGAGCGCGTCGTCCTCGACGAGGTTCCGCCGGAGCTGGCCGACGAGGTGCGCCAGATCCTGGACGAGAACCCGGGCGAGCGGGCGCGTCTGGCCGAGCTGGAGCGCTCCAACGCCGAGATCCTGTCCGAGCTGCCGCCGGCCAGGGTGGCGGCCGAGGTCGATCGCCGCGCCGGATCCACCGGCGGCCTCGCCTTGCTGCTGGGCGGGATGCGGCCCGGCGGGCCCCGCCTCAATGCCCGCCGCCGCGTCCTCGCGCTGTCCTCGTCTCTGGCCGTGGCGGCCGGTGTCGTCCTCGTGGCGGTGGCCGTCGGACGGCAGGTCGGCCCGTCGGGCGAGCCGGTCGCCGGCGGGGGCGACACCGGCAACGGCCAGACCGGCGAGGTGGTCACCGCCAAGGGCGACCCGCGCCTGATCCTGCACCGCAAGGGCGAAGGCGAGGCCCCGGAGCTGCCCCGCGACGCCGTGGTCGGAGCCGGCGATCGCATCCAGGTCAAGTACGTGGCCGGCGGCCGCCGCCACGGCGTCATCCTGTCGATCGACGGGCGCGGCGTGGTCACCTTGCACTTCCCGGCCGACCAGCGCGGCTCCACGCTGCTCCAGCAGGGCGGGGCGGTCGCGCTCGATCACTCCTACGAGCTCGACGACGCCCCCGCCTTCGAGCGCTTCGTCTTCGTCACCTCGGACGAGCCGATCCGGCCGCCCGACGTGCTGGCCAGCGCGCGCAGCCTGGCCAGCGACCCGCAGCGACGCGACGCCGGCGAGATGCGACTCGCTGCCGGGCAGCGGCAGACCTGGTACACCTTGCGCAAGAAGAAGGAGGTCGCGCCGTGATGCGGCCCAGACCGCTCATCCGATCCATCCTCGCCGCCGCCGTCCTCCTCGCCGCCGCGGCTCCCGCCGCCGCCGCGCCGCCGCCCGAGCCGACCCGCGAGGGGACGGCGCTGCGCCGCTTCGCGCTCGTCGTCGGCGCCAACGACGGCGGCGGCGACCGCGTGACCCTGCGCTTCGCCGGCAGCGACGCGCGCGCCTTCTCGCGCGTGCTGCGCGACCTCGGCGGCGCCGCGCCCGATGACCTCGAGGTGCTTGTCGACCCCAGCCTGGCCGACGTGCGCGCCGGCTTCTCGCGCCTGTACATGCGCATGAGCGCGGCGCGCTCCGCCGGCCGCCGCGTCGAGCTCATCGTCTACTACTCGGGCCACTCCGACGAGGAGGGCCTGCTGCTGTCGGGCCGCAAGCTCTCCTACAACGACCTGCGCCAGCAGATCCGCGACATGCCGGCCGACGTGCACATCGCCATCCTCGACTCGTGCGCGTCCGGCGCCTTCACCCGTACAAAGGGCGGCAAGCGCATGCCGGCCTTCATGGTCGACGAGTCGCACCAGGTGCACGGCCACGCCTTCCTGTCGTCCAGCTCCGCCACCGAGCAGGCGCAGGAGTCGGACCGCCTGGGCGGGTCGTTCTTCACGCACGCCTTCGTGGGCGGGCTGCGCGGCGCGGCCGACGCCAACCGCGACGGCCGCGTGACGCTCAACGAGGCCTACCAGTTCGCCTTCAACGAGACCGTCAGCCGCACCCAGAACACCAAGTACGGCGCCCAGCACCCGAACTACGAGATGCACCTGGTCGGCACCGGCGATCTCATCCTGACCGACCTGCGCAGCACCAGCGCCGCGGTGGTGCTGGCCAAGGAGCTGTCGGGCCGCGTGTTCGTGCGCGACCGCAGCCAGCAGCTGGTCCTCGAGCTCAACAAGCTGGGCGGGGCGCCGGTGGTGCTGGGCCTGCCGCCCGACACCTATCACCTGACGCTCGCCACCGGCGAGCAGCGGACCGTCACGACGATCTCGGTGCGGCAGGGCCAGCGCGTGACCCTGGCCATGGCCGACTTCTCGACGAACCTCGACACCGAATCGACAGTGGCGCGCGGCGGCCCGCCCGGCGCCCAGCCGGACATGTCGGCCTACAGCACGTCGGCGGTCCACCTCGACCTTTTCCATCTCCCGAAGACCGAGGAGAAGAGCCGGCACTTCGTGGCGCTGAATCTCCTGGTCGGCGGCGGCGCGGTGCTCGAGGGGCTCGAGCTGGGCGGCCTGGTCAACGTGCGTACCGAGCGGGCCAGCGGCACCCAGATAGCCGGCATCGGCAACTTCGTGATGGGCCCGGCGCGGCTGCAGCTGGCCGGCATCACCAACTGGACCATGGGCCGGGTCGACTTCGGCCAGATCGCCGGCATCATGAACTCGTCGGGCGGCGCCGACCTGTTCCAGCTGGCCGGCATCGCCAACGTGGCCGCCGGGCCGACCCCGGGCGTCCAGATCGCCGGCATCACCAATCTGCAAAGAGACGGCAGCGCCGGCATGCAGGTGGCCGGCGTCTTCAACTGGAGCGCCGGAGCGCCGCGCTTCGGGCAGATCTCCGGCATCGGCAGCTGGGCGGGCACCGGCATCGACGGCTTCCAGCTGAGCGGCATCGCCAGCTTCGCCGGCGGCGACATGCGCGGCCTCCAGATAGGCGGCATCACCAACCACGTGCGCGGCGACATGCACGGCATGCAGATAGCCGGCATCTACAACCAGGCCAGCGCGGTGTCGGGCGCGCAGATAGGCCTGCTCAACATCGGCGGCGCCGTCGGCGGCGCGCAGTTCGGCCTGGTCAACATCGCGCGGCGCATCGACGGGCTGCAGCTCGGCCTGATCAACGTGGCCACCGAGTCGAGCGAGGGAGGCGCGCCGATAGGCCTGCTCAGCGTGGCGCCGGACGGGCGCCGCTCGCTGGAGGCGTGGGTGGCCGACGTCATCCCGGCCCGCCTCGGCTTCAAGCTGGGATCGAAGCACCTGTACACGCTGCTGGCGGTGGGAGCGAGCACCAACTACCTGGCCGCCGGGGCAGGGCTGGGCGTGCACATGACCGGCCGCCGCCACTACATCGACATCGACCTCTCGCTCTACGAGGTGCGCCAGCAGGACTTCGACGAGGCCGACGGCATCGACTCGATGGCCGAGGCGCGCGCCATGGTCGGCATCCCGCTCGATCTCGGCTTCGCTGTGTTCGGCGGCATCTCGGCCAGCGGCGTGATGTCGTGGGACCAGGAGCACCCGGCCAGGGACATCGCCCTCATGTCGGTCGGCACCGTCGGCGAGAAGGGCGACGACTTCACCATGAAGATCTCGCCGGGCTTCTTCCTGGGCCTGTCCTACTGAGCCGCGAGGCCGCTACATCTGGTCGGGGCGCGCCCAGGCCGAGCGTGCCGGAACCTGCTCCACGGGGGCGCCGCGCTCGGCCCGACCTGGTCTGCTGCGTGCCATCGCCGTGCGGTCACGGACCAGGGACAGCCCCGAAATCTGCCTCGATGTGCTGCCGGATCCGCTCGCGCATCGAATCCGTCACCACCGTCAGGAAGGGAAGCCGCTCCAGCAGCACGGCGCGATCAACCAGCCCGTGGATGGCGGCAGCGCGGTTGAAGCGGTGGTCCTTCTCGCGACCGGCGGCGTACTTCGACAGGACGAGGTCGTGAACCTCCAGGCACCACCCGGTCGCACCTCGAGTTGCTGGGTTGCGAATCGGAACCAGGCGTTCGGCCCAGCCCAGCGGCAGAGGGGCCACCCCCTGCTCGACGCCCTGCGCGTAGTAGCCAAACGTCTGGTGAAAGGGCGAGAGCTCCCCGATCGACCCGTCGATCAGGTCCGATCGCTCGGGCCGGTTCTTCGGATAGACATCCGCTTCGTTCGAGACCAGGAGCTCGGCCGGCGCGTCCGGGAACTGCGCGAGGATCGCTTGACTGCCAATGACGATGATCTCGTCATCCTCGGCGATGGTCGCCGAGGCTCGAATGATGTGCTCGAGCTGGCTGCGCTTCATCTGGACATTCGGGCGCGCACCTCGGCGTGGATCCTCCATCGCGTGCGCGGGTCCAGCGCACCTGCGAAAGGAGACACCTGACGCAGGTCTCGCGACCGCTCGCCTGGATCGATCAGGGTCGCGGCGAGCCTTTCGGGCGGGCCGGCCAGGAGGTCTCGCCAGGCTTCTGCATACGGCCGGGCCACGGTGCCGTCCCGGACCCATGCGTGGACGCGCGCGCGGGCTGCATCCAGCAGATCCGGTCGGTCGGTGAGCAGCGCCGCTATCTCACGGTGATAGGCGATGCTGCGCTCTTCGGCGACTCGCTGCGGGCTCCCTGTCACGACAGCTCATCGTAACATTTCTGGTGACAAGCGACTCACGACCCTGCGGGGGCGCCGACGGCGCGTGACGGCAGCGTTCGCGGGCCCTACGACGCGCGCGAGAGCTTCGCGAGCGGCTCTGTGCTGCGACGACGCCGGACCGGCGCTTCGCGATTCTCGAGGCAGAGCTCGTGTCGCGGCTCGATCAGCGACGCGTGCATCCTGCGGTCGCGTACGCGCTGGATGCGCTGGCCCGACCCGAGGCGCCGGGCGACCTGGCCCTGGCCCGCCCGGCCAGCGGTGCACGCTCCTCGGTCGGCTCGCTCTGGCGCGCTCTCGCCGCACGATCTGAGCCGCGGCGACAGCCCGGCTACATCACGTCCGGCGCGCCGAGGCCGAGCAGGGCCAGGCCCTGGCGCAGCGTCTCGCGCGTGGTGGCCAGGAGGGCCAGGCGGGCGCTGCGCGTGGCCGGCTCCGGCGACAGGATGCGCTGTGAGTGGTCGGTGTTGCCGGCGGTGTACCAGCGCGAGTAGGCCGCGCCCAGGTCGAGCAGGTAGCGGCTGAGCAGGTGCGGCTCGCTCTGCTCGGCCGCCTTGGCCACCACGTCCGGGAAGTCGACGAGCGCGCGCGCCACCGCCCACTCGAGATCGCCCTCGAGCGGCGCCGGATCGGCCCCGGCCAGCTCCGGCAGGCTGACCTCGCCCGCCTTGCCCAGCACGCTCGAGCAGCGGGCGTGGGCGTACTGGACGTACGGACCGGTGTCGCCGTCGGTGGACAGGATGTCCTCCCAGTCGAAGTCGACGTCCTTGTCGCGCTGCGTGACCATGTTGGCGAACACGATGGCGCCGATGCCGACGACGCGCGCGGTCTCGGCCAGCTCCGCCTCGCTCATGTCCGGGTTCTTCTCGCGCACCCGCTCGCGGGCGCGCTCCTTGGCCTCGCGCAGGACGTCGCGCAGGAGCACGACGTTGCCGATGCGCGTGCCGGTCTTCTTGCCGCCGAGGCGGACGAACCCGAACTGGATGTGCTCGCAGCGCGACGACCACTCGAACCCGGCCCGGGCGAGCGTGGCGAACAGCTGCTTGAAGTGGAGGCCCTGCTCGCGCGCGACGACGTACAGCGAGCGGTCGAAGTGGTAGGTGCGCCAGCGGTAGATGGCGGAGGCCAGGTCGCGCGTGGCGTAGAGCGTGGCGCCGTCCCGCTTGCGCAGGAGAAGCGGCGGCATGCCGAGGTCGTCGAGCGGCACGACCAGCGCGCCCTCGCTGATGCCGCTGAGGCCCTTCTGCTCCAGCATCTCGAGGACGGCCGGCATCTCCGGCACGAAGTCCGCCTCGCCGCGCACCTCGTCGAAGACGATGCCCAGCTCGCTTGTAGACGGTGTCGAACTCGGCCATCGACACATCGCGGAAGCGCTGCCACAGCGCATGCGCCTCGGCGTCACCCTCCTCCAGCTTGACGAACCAGGCCTTGCCCTCCTCGCCCACGGCCGGGTCGTCCTTGGCGGCCTTCTGGAAGCGGACGTAGAGGTCGTTGAGCGCGGTGACGTCGAGCGGCTCGGCGCGCCCCACTTCTTGTAGGCGGCGATGAGCTGGCCGTGGGTGGTGCCCCAGTCGCCCAGGTAGTTGATGCCGACGACGCGGGCGCCGAGCGCGCGGTGCATGTTGCACAGCGCCTGGCCGATCACCGTCCCGCGGATGTGGTGATAGGCGAGGTGCTTGGAGATGTTGGGCGACGAGTAGTCGAGCACGATGGTGCGGCCGGCGGCGACGTCGCGCGGGATGAGGGCGCGGTCGACCAGCGCGGCGCGGAACAGGGAGCGATACAGCGCGCCGCGGTCGGCCCGGAAGTTGACGAACGGGCCGGTCGCGGTGGCGGCGGCCAGCAGCGGGCCGGCCTGAAAGCCGCCGGCGACGCGCGCGGCCAGCGCCGGGGGTGCCTGCTTGAGGGCGCGGGCGGCAGGAAAGCAGCCCACCGCGAAATCGCCCGAGCTCCGGGCGCGGCGGCACGGTGACCGGCAGATCGGCCGCCTCGACGCCGAGCGCATCGGCGACTGTCTGGGCGGCGGCGCGTGCGAAGGGGTTGAGCGAGAGCGACACGGCGGGCATGGTACACGACGACCCCTCGAGGTGCCGCTGTCGCCCTACCCACCGAGGGTGAAAATGCGTCGCTTTCTCAAGGGTTACCTTGACATCGGCGCGAGCTCCGTGCTACCTCGGAAGGGGCCACTACGCCGCCCGCGAGGTCCCCGTCAATGAGCAAGACGATTCTCTGCACCGACGACAGCGCCACGATGCAGAAGGTTGCCGAGATCACCTTCGCAGCCACCGAGTACAGATACGTCGGCGCACGCACGGTGGACGAGGCCCTGAAGCTGGCCCGGTCCGAAAAACCGGCCCTCATCCTCGCCGACGCCGTCATGCCCGGCAAGAACGGCTACGACCTGTGCCGCGCGGTGAAGTCGGACAGCGACATGTCCGGCATCGCCGTCCTCATCATGTGCGGCAACTCGCAGCCCTACGACGGTGGGCGCGGCGAGGCGGCCGGCGCCGACGGTCACGTCACCAAGCCCTGGGACACGCAGGTCATGCTCGACAAGGTGGCCGAGACGCTGGCCCGGGTGGACAGCGAGGGCGCTGCCCGGCTTGGCGAGGGCATGGGCGCGGCGGCCGCAGCGGCCGCGTCGGCGGCAGGCACTCCGGCTCCGGCCGGCAAGTCTCCGCGCGCGCCGACTCCGCCGCCGATGGCGGCATCGCCTGCGCGCGCGCCGTCCGCCGCGCCGATCGCGGCCCCGCGCGCGCCCAGCTCCGGCGGAGTGTCCGCGCCGCGGGCCGCGACGTCCCAGCCGATGATGCCGAACAACATGCCTCAGCCGCCGCGCTCGGCGACGATCATGGGCATGCCGACCTTCCCGCTGCCCCCGGCCGAGGCGTCGGCGCTCGGCGCCGCGCCGGTGGCCACCATGCCGCCGGCTCCCACGCCCGCGCCCGCACCGTCGGCGCCGCCGGTACGCGCGGCCGGTTCGTCCAACGACGGTCCTTCGCCGGTGCGCCCGCCGATGATCAAGGGCACGCCGCACCGGCGGCTGCGCCTGGTGCCGATATCGGAAGTCGCGGCCCAGGTGGCCGGTGAGCACGGCCTCGATCTGGACAGCGCGGAGATGCAGGCGCTGGTGAAGCTCTCACGCGAGGTGGTGGAGCGCATCGTGTGGGAAGTCGTGCCGGATCTGGCCGAGACGATCATCAAGCAGAACCTGGATCGCCTGACCGCGCGCGCCGGCGGCGGCGGCGGCCACGGCTCGCGCCAGTAGCCCGTGGGCCGAGGCGGTCTCCTCGTGTAGAGTCTGAGCCCTTGACCGCCCCCGACGCTTCCCCCACCGCTCTGCCCAAGCAGTACGATCCGAGCGAGGTGGAGCCGCGCTGGCTGCACTTCTGGCTCGAGCAGGGCTACTTCCACGCCGACGCGGCCGCCGCGATGGCTCCGTACGCCATCACCCTGCCGCCGCCCAACGTCACCGGCTCGCTGCACATCGGCCACGCCCTGGGCGGGACCATCCAGGACATCCTCATCCGCTGGCGCCGCATGCAGGGCGCCAACGCCATGTGGATGCCGGGCATGGACCACGCCGGCATCGCGACCCAGATGCTGGTCGAGCGCGACCTGATGCGGCGCGAGCAGAAGTCGCGCCACGACGTCGGGCGCGAGAAGTTCCTCGAGCGCGTGTGGCAGTGGAAGGAGAAGTACGGCGGCCGCATCCTCGAGCAGATGAAGGCGCTGGGCTTCTCGCTCGACTTCGAGCGGCAGCGCTTCACCATGGACGCCGGCGCCTCGACCGCGGTGCGCGAGGTGTTCGTGCGCCTGCACGAGGAAGGGCTCATCTACCGCGCCCACCGCCTGGTCAACTGGTGCACCGACTGCCACACCGCGCTGTCGGACCTCGAGGTCAACAACGTCGACGAGAGCGGGCACCTGTGGCAGCTGCGCTACCCGGTGGTGGGCACCGACCAGACCATCACGGTGGCCACCACGCGCCCGGAGACGATGCTGGGCGACACGGGCGTCGCCGTGCACCCGACCGACGAGCGCTACAAGGACCTGCATCGGCAAGAAGGTGCTGCTGCCGCTGGCCGACCGCGAGATCCCGATCGTCGCCGACGAGTTCGTGGACCCGGAGTTCGGCTCCGGCGCGGTCAAGGTGACGCCGGGGCACGACTTCAACGACTTCGAGGCCGGCCAGCGCTGCGGGCTCGAGGTGCTGTCGGTCATCGATCTGGCCGGCAAGATCATCGCGCCGGCGCCCGAGAAGTATCGCGGCATGACGGTGGCCGAGGCGCGCAAGGCGGTGGTCGCCGATCTCGAGGAGGCCGGGCTGCTCGGCGAGGTGAAGGACTACACCGTGCCGATCGGGCGCTGCGAGCGCTCGAACACGATCGTCGAGCCGATGCTCTCCGATCAGTGGTGGGTGAAGATGGCAGCCGCTGGCCGAGCCGGCCATCGAGCGCGGTCGAGACCGGCAAGACCCGCTTCGTGCCGGAGCTGTGGACCAAGACGTACATGCACTGGATGACCAACATCAAGGACTGGATGCATCTCGCGCCAGCTCTGGTGGGGGCATCGCATCCCGGCCTGGTTCTGCGGCGACTGCGACGAGGTGACCGTGGCGCGCGTCGATCCGACCGCGTGCGGCAAGTGCGGGTCGACGGCGATCCGCCAGGACGACGACGTGCTCGACACCTGGTTCTCGTCGGCGCTGTGGCCGTTCTCGACCCTGGGCTGGCCCGAGCAGACGCGCGAGCTCAAGACCTTCTATCCCAACGCGGTCATGGTCACCGGGCCCGACATCATCTTCTTCTGGGTCGCGCGCATGATGATGATGGGCCTGCACTTCATGGGCAAGGTGCCGTTCCGCACCGTGTACCTCACGCCGATCGTGGTCGACGAGAACGGCGAGAAGATGTCCAAGGTGAAGGGCAACGGCATCGACCCGCTCGACGTCGTGCACGGCGCCACCCTGGACCAGCTGCTGGCCGCGCGCCGACGGCCACGAAGCGGCCATCAAGTACATCAAGAAGCACCGCCCGCAGGGCATCAAGGCGTACGGGGCCGACGCGCTGCGCTTCACCCTGGCCGCGATGACCACGCCGGCGCGGAGCATCCGCCTGTCGACCGAGCGCATCGAGGGCTCGCGCAACTTCATCAACAAGGTGTGGAACGCGTCGCGCTTCGCGCTCATGAACCTGGGCGTGGCCGCGCCGGCCGGCGATGGCGCAGGGCAGGCGCCAGGGGAGGGGGCCGCGCCGCCGGTGCCCTTCGACGCCGAGCGCTTCGCCGATCTGCTGGCGCGCGCGTCCAGCCCGGCCGCGATCGGCCTGCCGCTGCCCGAGCGCTGGATCCTGTCGCGCGTGCAGCGCACCGCGGCGGCGGTGGACGCGGCGCTGAGCGAGTTCCGCTTCGGCGAGGCGGCCAGCACCATCTACCACTTCGTGTGGGACGAGCTGTGCGACTGGTACATCGAGCTGGCCAAGGCGCCGCTCGGCCTCGGGCGACGAGCGCCGGCGCTTCCTGACCCAGGGCATGCTGGCGACGGTGCTCGAGCTCAGCCTGCGCCTGCTGCACCCGTTCGTCCCGTTCGCCAGCGAGGAGATCTGGCAGAAGCTGCCCAAGGCGGCGTCGCTGCCGGCCTCGCTCATGGTCACCGTCTATCCCCAGGCCGAGGCGCGCCTCATCGACGAGGAGGCCGAGCGCGAGATGGCGCTCCTGCAGGAGGTGGCGGTGGCCATCCGCACCCTGCGCTCGACCTACAGCGTGCCGCCGTCGTCGAGACGTGGCGGTCGAGGTGCGGGCGCCGGACGACGCCAGCCGCGGGCTCATCGAGCGCTACCGCGCCATCATCGAGCAGACCGCGCGCGCCACCATGACGCTGTCGGCGTCGGGCGGGGCCATCCCGCAGTCGGCCCGTCACGGTGGTGCGCGCCGACATCGAGGTGGTCGTGCCGCTCGCCGGCCTGATCGACCTGGCCGCCGAGCGGGCTCGCATCCAGAAGGAGATCGGCCGGGCCGAGAAGGAGATCGCGGCGGTCGACAAGAAGCTGTCCAACGAGAAGTTCGTGGCCAACGCCCCGGCCGAGGTGGTGGAGGAGGTGCGCACCCGCCTGGCCGACGAGACGAGCCGCAGGCAGCGGCTGGCGGCCGCGCTGGAGGCACTCGAATGACGACAGACAGGGCGACGGAGATCTCGCTCGCGGCCGACCGCGCCGCGCTGCTCGTGGTCGACGTGCAGGACAAGCTGGCCGTGGTGATGGACCAGGAGCAGATGGCGCGGCTCACGCGCAACCTGGGCATCCTGTGCGAGGCGGCCCGCCGCTTCTCCATCCCGGTGGTGGTGAGCCAGCAGTACCCGCGCGGCCTGGGCGGCACGGTGGCCGGCGTGGAGCAGGCGCTGGCCGGCGCTGCCGCCGGAGCGGCTGCACCGGTTCGACAAGGTCGAGTTCTCGGTGTGCGCCGCGCCCGGCTTCGCCGCTGTCGAGCAGGCGCTCGACGGCCGCGATCAGTGGATCGTGACCGGCATGGAGACGCACATCTGCGTCTACCAGTCGGCCCGCGCCCTGCGCGGCGGCGGCGCCGCGGTCCACGTGGTGCGCGACGCGGTCATCTCGCGCACGCCGGAGAACCGCGACACCGGCCTGGCCCTCATCGAGCGCGCCGGGGCGCTCATCACCACCACCGAGACGGTGGTCTTCGACCTCCTGCAGCGGGCCGGCTCCGACGACTTCAAGGCGCTGTCGCGCCTCATCGTCTGATCGGGTCCAGGACCGGCGTCAGGCCGGGGTCAGAAGCAGACGCCGTACTCGACGTCGCCGACCAGCGACGGCGTCGCGAAGCCGTTGCAGGTGCCGCTGCCGCAGCCGTCGGGCACGGGCTCGCCGCCGATGGAGACGACGCAGAATCTGACGGCACTCGCTGAACTCGGTGTCGTCCTCGTAGGTGATGACGTAGCAGCCGAAGCCGGCCACGCAGTCGCCGTCGCCTCGCTCGCTGCAGTCGAACGCGTCGCCGCCGCCGCCGGACACGGTGCAGTCGGTGTAGTCGAACTCGTCGCCGTTGCCGAACGAACCGTCCGGATCCTGGGTGAAGACCCGGCAGCCCATGGCCGGATCGCGCGGGCAGCCGCTGTCGAAAGGCTCGTTGGGCACGCACGGCTTGGTGCAGGCCAGCGCGTTGGGTACGTCCTCGAACCCGCCGGCGTCGTTCTCGAACACGACCTGCACCACGCAGCGGCCGGAGCCGCAGTCGGCGTCCTCGTCGCACATCTTGCGGCACTGCCCCGGGTCGCCCAGGCAGCTGTAGCCGGCCGCGCACTGATCGGCGGCGTCGCAGTTGGACTCGGTCTGGCCCGGGACCGCGACCTCGCGGCACTCGGTGGCCCCGGTGGCCAGCGAGGAGCCGTCCAGATCGCAGGCCTGGGCCGGACCGCAGCCGCACTGCTGGTAGACGTCGCAGGAGCCGTTCTCGCAGCCGCCGCCGCCCACCGCCGGCCCGTCTCCCTCGCCCTCGCTCACGCCGTCGCGCTCCCCACCGACTGGGGTTGGATTTCCTTCGACGCTGGTCGCGCAGCCGGCAACTCCGGCTGCCAGTGCCAGCAAAAGCGCGCAGATGCGGCCAGCGCGCGTCACCCGGTCGAGCATGGATCAGGCCGCCTGCAGGATGCGCACCAGCAGCGATTCGCCGGCCGGCGCCCGCAGGCACAGCGAGGTGGGCGAGCCGCGGTAGTCGCGCCCGTCGTCGAACAGGTCGTCCACCCGGTCCACGGTCCCGACCACCTCGATCAGATCGCCGGCCACGATGAGGAGCTCCTGCGCGCGGCGGCCGCGGGATGCCCAGGTCCACCGGCCGCGGGGCCACGCCGCGCCGCGGCTCCACCCGCGCCGAGTACGGCGACACCACGGCGCGCTGGTTGCCGTCCTGCAGGTAGAACTCGGCGATCGCCTCGTCGCGATCGGACAGGGTCCAGAAGCCGTCCCCCTCGCTGGCCGACAGGTGCGAGCGCCGCCAGTCCTCGACCGTGTAGCGGTAGTAGACGCACTCGGAGCCGGTGAGCGGGCTGCGCAGGAGGTCGCGCGGCACCACCTTGCCGCGCACCACCGAGGTGCGGCCGGGCTCGACCTCGTCGAGACCCTCCGGAGCGGGCGGGAACAGCGCGCCCAGCAAGCTGGTGATGATGGCGCTCAAGCTACTCGGTCCCTGAGCTGCTCCATGGCGTGGTGCCGAAACCATACCCCAGACAGACAGACCGGGCTGCCGATCGATCGATTCGCCGGCGGAGGCCCTACTCGTGAAACAGCGGCTCGCCGGGCTGCTCCGGCGGGGGCGGGCCGTTGCCGCGCCGCGCGCCGGACAGCTCGGCGGTGGTCTTGCGCAGGCGCTCGGCCAGCACCTGGACGAAGCTCCACAGGAGCTTCACCGACAGGCCCGGCTCCTTCTTGATGAGCGCATAGAAGTCCTTGCGCCGGATGTGCAGCAGCCGGCTGGCCTCGGTCGCCGTGGCGGTGAGCGAGCGCTGCGTGCGATCGACCAGCGCCATCTCGCCGAAGTGCTGCCCCTTGCCCAGCGTGGCCACGGTGACGCCGCCCTTGTGCAGCCGCACCTGGCCGCCCAGCACCACGTACATCGCGTCGCCCGGCTCGCCCTCGCGGATGACGTCCTCCGCCTCGGCGTACTCGCGGGTCTCGGTGATGTTCATGACCCGGACCAGCTCCTTGTAGCTGAGGTAGCGGAACAGCTGCAGGCCCTTGAGCACCTCGATCTTGAGCGAGACCTCGATGGCGCGCTCGCCCGCCTCGTCCGGCGCGTCCTCGTGCACGCGGATGATGACCGCGGTGATGTTGTCGTGGCCGCCGCCGCGGTTGGCCCGGTCGACCAGCTCGCGCGGCACCTGCTCCACCTCGCCCTCGGCCGAGCATGCCGGGCAGCTCCTCCTCGTCGAGGTAGGCGTACATGCCGTCGGAGCAGAGCAGGAAGCGGTCGCCGGGCAGGATGTCGAAGTCGAAGGTGTCGACCTCGACCGACGCGTAGACGCCGACCGCGCGCGTGACGGCGTTCTTGAACTGCTTGTAGGGCGAGCTCTCGAACTCCTCGCGCCGGATCTTGCCCCGCTTGACCAGCTCGTTCATCAGCGAGTGGTCCTCGGTCAGCTGGTGGCACTGGCCCTGGCGGGTCAGGTAGATGCGGCTGTCGCCGACGTGGGCGATGAAGCCGCGCAGCCGCCCGGGCGCGCCGGCGATGAGCAGCACCGACGCGGTCGTGCCCATGCCGCGCTTCTCCTGCTCGGTCTGGGCGCGGTTGTAGACCGTGCCGCACGCGTCCTGGATGGCGTGCTCGAGGACTTGCAGAAGCTCGACCGCCTGCACGTCCGGATCGCCGGCGCGGAAGCGATCGACGAGGTCGCGGTTGGAGTAGACCGCGTCGCGCACCTGGTGCACCGTGATGGACGACGCCACCTCGCCGGCCGCGTGCCCGCCCATGCCGTCGGCGACGATGAAGAGCTGGAGCTTCTTGTCGATGAGGAAGTTGTCCTCATTGTGGTTGCGCTGCCGTCCGACGTCGGTGGCAGCCGCGAACGAGAGCTCCATGTTCCTCTTCGCGTACCACGGACCGCGCGCCGAGGTCAATGAAAGAGTAGCGTTTTCGAGCACCTACAGCGCACCAGAGGCACGCCGGACGTCATTCGGGTGCGATCTTTCCGAGCACTCCGGGCGACAGCTCGCGGTCGACGAGCGCCGCAAGCTCGTCGAACGACTTGGTGCCGGCGTAGAGCCGGCCTCCCAGGACGATGGAGGGCGTGTGGCGAACGCCGGCAGCCCGCGCGGTCCGCATCTCGGCGCGCGAGCCGGTCGCCGGTGCGGCGCTCGTGCAGACAGCGCGAGAATGCCACGCCGTCCAGCTCCAGCTCGCGGACCAGCTCGTCGTCCGCCTCGGTCTCCGGCATGCCGCGCCGGGCCTGGCGGAAGACCATGTCGTAGAAGCCCCAGAAGCGGCCCTGGCGGTCGGCGCACAGCGCGGCGCGGTGGAGGGTGGCGACCCGATCCTGACGCCGGTCGGTGGCATCGAAGAGGTGGCGGAAGACGATGCGCACCTCGTCCGGGTAGGCGGCCGCGATCTCGTCGAGGGTGGCGGCGGTCTCGCCGCAGTTGCGCGTCTGGAAGTTGCAGAGAAAGACGATGGTGACCGGCGCGCCCGGCGGACCGCGGCGGTGTCCCCCGCGCTCGAGCGGCGCGCGCAGGAGCGGGGCCAGGCCCAGCGGCGGGCGCTCGCCCGGGCCGAGCCCGTCGACCGCGCCCGGGCCGATGACCGGCTCCGGCTGCGCCGCGGTGACGTCGGCCAGCAGGCGCGCGTACAGCTGGTCGGCCGGCACGCCCTGATCGCGCAGCGCCATGGCCCGGCCGTAGGCCTCGTCGTACAGCGACTCGAGCTCGTCGAGCGTGCGCGGCCGGCGGTCGTAGGGCACGCCGTTGATGAGCAGCTGGGGCGGCGAGCGGCGCACGCGGCGGCGCTTGCGGTAGAAGTGGTTGGCGACGACGGCGTCGGCGTGGCGGCCGTCCTCCAGCGCCTGCGCGAGCCGCTCCGGCTGCACGCCGGCCGACGCCGCCAGCTCGGTCAGGTCCGCCACCCGCGGGCTGCGCAGGCTGTCGCCGTACATGGCGTCGAGGAACTGGCGGAAGCGGCCCTGGGCGAAGGCCTCGAGCCCGGCCTCCAGGTGCGGGTTGGACTGCTCGCCGCCGGACACGAGGCGGTAGAGGATGCGCAGCCGCCGCGGATGGCGCTCGAGCAGCTTGATGAGCAGCGCGTGCACGGCGCCGCTGGCCGAGCCGTCGCCCAGGTTGGCGAAGAACTCGATCGTGACCGGCGCGTTGCGCGGGCCGAGACTAGGAACGCGGTCGGGAGGGCTGTGGACGACGGTGACGATCTTGCCGCGCTGGAGGTCGCCCTTCCTGGCCGGCTGCTGCGGCGGCGGTGGCGTCAGCGGCTGCGACTGTGCGGCCGCGGGACCGGCGAGGGCGACGATCAAGAGCGACACGAGGCAGGAGCGAGCCACGAGCCTCTAGGCTAGCAGAGGTCGGCGTTCTCGCCTTCAGTCGGCGTCGTCGTCGGGCTCGCGCGCCGGCCAGAAGAAGACAAAGTACAGGCCCAGCGAGATGATGGCGCCGAAGACGATGGCGATGACGTACGCGCCGGTCACACCAGCACCCTGTCGATCGAGCCGCCCAGGTTGACCGCGAGCACGCGCGGGGGGTCGCGGTCGTCGGCGAACGACAGGATCGAGATCGACCCGGGGCCGACCCGGATGCGGTGGTAGTTGGCCGGCGGCGAGCCCATGTAGTGGGCCAGCAGCACCCGGATGACGCCGGCGTGGGTCACGATCGCCACCGCGTCGCCCGACGGGCTGTCCGACAGGGCCTGCTCGACCGCGGCGACCGAGCGGCGCTTGATCTCCTCGAGGCTCTCGCCGCCCGGGATTGTCATCGCCTCGGGCTGGCGCAGGAACTGCTGGTACTCCTCGTTGGCCGCGATCTCGCCGTAGCTCATGCCGGTCCACTTGCCGAGCTTGAAGTCGATGAGACGCGGGTCGCGAGCCACCTCGATGCTGGCATCGCGACCAATGATCTCTGCCGTTTGAACCGCGCGCTGGAGCGGACTGGAGAGCACCTCGCCCAGCTTCACGCTGGCCAGGGCCGCGGCCGCTGCCTCGGCCTGCTGGACCCCGGTGGGTGACAGCGGGATGTCGCGCTGCCCGAGGACCCGCTGCTCCGCATTCCACGGGGTGACCCCGTGGCGGATGAGAAAGACAGTGGTCTCCACAACCGAGGCACCGTATCGCAACCCCGAGGCCGTGAAAACCGCCGCGGCGCCGAACCCCTGTCATATATGATCGTCGACGAGGGGGAGGTGGAAGTGCCGGTCAGTGCTCGAGAGCCGGTGAGACGCAAGGCCGCTCGCTACCGGGTGTTCCTCTCGGTGCGCTACGAGGTGGCGGCCGACTTCGTGCGCGAGTTCGCCGAGAACCTCAGCCACGGTGGCATGTTCATCCGCGGCGCGCGCGGCCTGGCGCGGCGGCGCGACGTCGAGGTCGAGATCGATCTGCCAGCCTACGGGCGCTACGAGGTGCGCGCCGAGGTCGCCCATGTGATCGGCGAGGAGCAGGCGCGCAGGCACGGGCGCTCGGCCGGCGCCGGTCTGTCGATCGTCGAGAGTCCGGATGGCTTCGACGAGGCGCTGTCCGGTTATCTGGCCAGGCTGTCGCGGCGGGCCGACTCGATCGTGCTGGCGGCCGACGAGGACGTCGCCCGCGTGCTGCGAGCCGCCGGCTACCAGGTGCGAGCGCTCTCGTCCCCCGAAGCGCTCGACGCGCTGGTCGCGGGATGCGAGCTGCCGCTCGTCGGCGTCGTGGTGCCGGATGCGCGGCTCGAGGAGTTCAGCGCGGCGGCGGCCGGCACCGCGGCTGCGGAGCTCCTGGTTCCGGTCGCCTCACAGCGACGGATCGACGACGTCCTGGTGCGGCTCGACCGCCGGTTGTGAAGCCGGCGCCACCCGGGTAAGTTCGGGGCCTGATGGACGGATCGGCGTTCGATCCGCCCTGATTTCCGAGGATTGCCGAGGAGCTCGATCCGTGGAGCTGGCCTTTACCCCCGAGCACGAGTCGTTTCGCCGCGAGGTGCGGTCCTGGATCCAGGAGGCCCTGCCCGCCGATCTGCGCGCCAAGGCGGAGATCGACGCCAACTTCGACATGAGCGAGACCATGCGCTGGCACACGCATCCTGTACCAGCGCGGATGGGTGGCGCCGCACTGGCCGGCCGAGCACGGCGGCCCCGGGCTCGATCCGACCCGGCCGCTTCATCCTGACCGAGGAGCTGGAGCTGGCCGGCACGCCGCCGCTGTCGCCGTTCGGGCTCGGCATGGTCGGCCCGCTGCTCATCCAGTTCGGCACCCCGGCCCAGAAGCAGCGCTTCCTGCCCAAGATCCTCTCGGGCGAGGAGGTCTGGTGCCAGGGCTACTCGGAGCCGAACGCCGGCAGCGACCTGGCGTCGCTGCGCACCTCGGCGGTCAAGAACGGCTCCGGCAAGTACGTGGTCAACGGGCAGAAGACCTGGACCACCTACGCCCAGTACGCCGACTGGATCTTCTGCCTGGTGCGCACCGATCCGAACACCGCGCCGGGCGCCGGCGGAGAGGCCGGCAAGGCGAAGGCGGGCAAGAAGCAGGAGGGGATCAGCTTCCTGCTCATCGACATGAAGACGCCCGGCGTCGAGGTCAAGCCGATGCTCACGCTCGGCGGCACGCCGGCCTTCTGCGAGACCTTCTTCACCGACGCCGAGGTGCCGGCCGAGAACCTGGTCGGCCCCGAGGGCGGCGGCTGGACCCTGGCCAAGGCGCTGCTCGGCCACGAGCGCACGCTGATCGCGGCGGTCGGGCAGTCGCGCCGCGTGGTCCGGCGGGTCAAGCGCATCGCCAGCGACGCCGGCGGCCCCGGCGGGCGGCCGCTCATCGACGACCCGCGCATCCGCGCGCGCATCGCCGCGCTCGAGATCCGGCTGCGCGGGCTGCAGATGGCCAACTACCGCGCGCTGGCCGGCGCCCAGCTGGGCAAGGCGCCCGGGCCGGAGTCGTCGATCCTCAAGCTGCGCGGGTCGGAGATCCTGCAGCAGGCGTTCGAGCTGGCCATGGACGTCATGGGGCCCGACTCGCTGACCTGGTTCAACGAGCCCGGCGTGGTGGCGCCGCAGGAGCAATGGGTGCCGTCGGCGTTCTGCTACACCCGGGCCACCACCATCTACGGCGGGTCCAACGAGATCCAGAAGAACGTGCTCGCCAAGTACATCCTGGGCCTGCCGGCCCGATGAGAGACGTGGAGCGCTGACGTGAACTTCGATCTCGGTCCGGATCAGAAGATGCTGGTCGACACAGCGGCCAGCTTTGCCAGGAAGAGCTCGCCGGTGTCGCGCGCGCGCAAGCTGCGCGGCGACCCGCTCGGCTTCGAGCCGAAGGTGTGGAAGCAGATGGCCGAGCTGGGCTGGCTGGGTCTCTGCGTGCCGGAGTCGGAGGGCGGCTTCGGCGCGCGCTTCGTCGACCTGGCGCTGATACTCGAGCAGCTCGGCACCACGCTGGTGCCGGAGCCGCTCATGGCCACGTGCGTGCTGGGCGGCACCGCGCTGGCCCGGGCCGGCAGCGACGAGCAGCGCACGCGCTGGCTGGCGCCGCTCGCGGCCGGCGAGCTGCACGCCGCGCTGGCCTGGGCCGAGCGCGACAGCCGCTACGACCCGGCCGCATGCGCGGCGACGGCGGAGAAGCGCCCCGGCGGCGGCTTCCGGCTGGGCGGCGAAAAGGTGTGGGTGCAGGGCGGCCACGCGGCGGATCTGTTCCTGGTCGCGGCCCGCACCGGCGGCGGCGCGCGCGAGCGCTCCGGCGTGTCGCTGTTCGCCATCGACCGCGACGCGCCCGGCGTCGAGGTGCAGGCGGTGGACACGATGGACGGGCGGCGCGCAGCCATGCTTCGACTGAAGGGCGTCGAGGTCGGCGCCGATCGCCTGCTCGGGCGTGAGGGGCAGGCGGCCGCCGTCATCGAGGACGTGCTCGACGTCGCCGCGGCGGCCGCGTGCGCCGAGGGCGTCGGCATGGCCCAGGCGGTCCTGGCCATGACCGTGGAGTACCTCAAGACGCGCGAGCAGTTCAGCGTCAAGATCGGCACCTTCCAGGTGCTGCAGCATCGCGCCGTCGACATGTTCGTCGAGGCCGAGCTGCTCCGCTCGCACGCGATCGAGGCGTGCCTGCGCATCGACGAGGGAGAGGCGGACGAGCGCCGCCGCGCGGTGTCGGCCGCCATGGTGCAGCTGGCCACCGGCGGGCGCGCCGTGGTGCGCCAGGGCATCCAGCTGCACGGCGGCATCGGCTGCACCGACGAGCACGACGTCGGCCTGTACTTCAAGCGCATGCAGACCCTGGGCGCGATCTTCGGCGACGAGGAGCATCACCTGACGCGCTTCGCGTCCCTCACGCAGCCGCCCGACGTGTCACTCTGAGCGCGTCATGGCCCTGTTACCGTTCATAGACATCCCGGTCCTGGACCTCGGCCCTGTCAACCTGCAGCCGTTCGGCATCCTGGTCGCCATGGGCGTGCTGCTCGGCACCTGGATGGGGCGCAAGTACAGCGAGCGCAACGGCCTCGACGACGACACGATGCGCTACCTGGGCATCCGCCTGCTCGTCTGGGGCTTCATCGCCTGCCACGTCTTCAATACCCTCTTCTATGAGTGGGACCGGTTCCAGAAGGACCCGCTGCTCATGCTCAAGGTGTGGGACGGCATCTCGTCGTGGGGCGGGGTGATCGGCGGCGGCTTCGCGCTGTACCTGTACACGACCATCAGGAAGCTGGACCGCCTGGCCTGGGCCGACTGGGCCGCGTACGGGGCGATCGGCGGCTGGGTGCCCGGGCGCCTGGCCTGCGCGGTCGTGCACGACCACCTGGGCTACCCGACCAGCTTTCCGCTCGGGGTCAACTTCCCGGCCCACAAGTATCCCTTCGACAAGGCCAACGTCGTCATCCGCGCGCACGACCTCGGCCTGTACGAGTTCATCTACCTGGTGCCGCTCTTCTTCGTCATCGTCCTGCTCGAGCGCAAGAAGGTGCGCAAGCCGGGGCTGCTGCTCGGCGTGCTGGCGGTCGGCTACAGCGTCCCGCGCTTCTTTCTGGAGTTCTTGCGCCGGCCGGAGACCGACCCGCGCTACTACGGGCTGACCTTCGCCCAGTACGCCTGCATCGTGGCGCTGATCGCCGGCTACATGCTGCTCAAGCGCACGCCGCGCGGCGCGCCGCCGACCGCCGAGGTCGCCGGCAAGAAGACGGCGAAGAAGGGTGAAGTGACGACGAAGCGGTGACGGTGGAGGACGAACCAGACAAGGGAGGGATCTGGAGATGAAGACACGCGCTGCAGTCGCTCACCGGGCGGGAGAGCCGCTCGTCATCGAGGAAGTGGATCTCGAGGGGCCCCGCAAGGGCGAGGTGCTCGTCGAGATCAAGGCCACCGGTGTCTGCCACACCGACGAGTTCACGCGCTCCGGCGCGGATCCTGAGGGGCTGTTTCCGGTCATCTTCGGCCACGAGGGGGCGGGGGTCGTCCTCGAGGTCGGGCCGGGCGTGACCAGCGTGGCGCCCGGCGACCACGTGATCCCGCTCTACACGCCGGAGTGCCGGGCCTGCAAGTCGTGCCTGAGCCGCAAGACGAACCTGTGCACGTCGATCCGCGCCACCCAGGGGCAGGGGCTCATGCCGGACGGGTCCAGCCGCTTCAAGCTGCGCGGCGAGAAGGTCCACCACTACATGGGCTGCTCGACCTTCTCCAACCACACGGTGCTGCCCGAGATCGCGCTGGCGTCGGTGCGGCGCGACGCGCCGTTCGACAAGATCTGCTACATCGGCTGCGGGGTCACGACCGGCATCGGCGCGGTCATCAACACCGCCAAGGTCGAGCCGGGAGCCAACGTGGTCGTGTTCGGCCTGGGCGGCATCGGGCTCAACGTGGTGCAGGGCGCGCGCATGGCCGGCGCCAACATGATCGTCGGCATCGACCTCAACCCGGCGCGCGAGAAGCTGGCCCGCGCCTTCGGCCTGACTCACTTCGTCAACCCGAAGGACGTCAAGGGCGACCTGGTCCCGCACATCGTCGAGCTGACCTCGGGCGGCGCCGACTACAGCTTCGAGTGCGTCGGCAACGTGCAGCTGATGCGGCAGGCGCTCGAGTGCTGCCACCGCGGCTGGGGCGTGAGCGTCATCATCGGCGTGGCCGGATCCGGCCAGGAGATCTCGACCCGCCCGTTCCAGCTGGTCACCGGCCGGGTCTGGAAGGGGACGGCCTTCGGAGGCGCCCGCGGCCGCACCGACGTGCCCCGCATCGTCAACTGGTACATGGACGGCAGGATCCAGATCGACCCGCTCATCACCCACAAGCTCCCGCTCGACCGCATCAACGAGTCGTTCGACCTGATGCACTCGGGCGAGTCAATCCGCACCGTCATCGAGTTCTAGGGCGCCAAGACGCCAAGCGGTCCGCCAAGAGCGCCAAGGCGACGCCAGTCTTCTCTCGACCGAGAGATGCCTGGCGTCCCCTTGGCGCCTTGGCGGACCGCTTGGCGACTTGGCGACCCTCAGACGTCGCGGACGCGGGGGCGGGGGCCGGTGGAGCCGGCGGGGCGGCGGCGGCGGCCGTTGCCGTGGTCGGGGCCGCCGCGGCGGCGGCCCATCTCGGTGCGAATGGCGTCGCGGTCGGCGGGGGTGAGGTGCTCGTTGGCGGCCGGCCACAGCTCGCGGTCCTCGCGCTCGATGTGGCTGCGGTAGGCGCGGGCCAGCTCGTTGACCAGGGTGACCAGAGATGCGCCGGTGCGGGCGTCCGGTCCGCTGGACGGCCAGCGCTCCTGTAGCGTGCGCATCTGCTTGATGAGGTGGCGGTGGTGCACGTGGTCGGCGAGCAGGTCTTGCAGCAGCGGCGCCAGATCGCGCGCACCCGGGGTCGCGCGCAGCCGCGGGAACAGCGAGCTCTCCTCGTCGTCTTCGTGGCGCGACGCGGAGCGCTCCAGGTAGGCGAGCACTCCGTCGACGGTGGCCAGCTCCGCGGTGCCGGCGCGCTCGCGCACGATCGCGGTGGCCGCCTGCTGCAGCTCGGTGAGCTGCTCCTCGATGCGACGGTGCGAGCGCTCCATCATGTCGAGCGCGTCGTCGCTCTCCTTGCGGTCGCGACCGCCTCGACCGCGCCCACCTCCATCGCGCTCGGGTCAACGACCTCTACCGCCACCTGGCCCCTGCCTGTGCGCGCCACCCACGGCTCACAACCTACCACCAATTCGATCGCATCAGGGCGATGGAAGCGCCTGCAGCGTGACCTTGACCTCGCGTTTCTCGCGCCGGCGTACCACCTCAAGGGTGACGGCGTCGCCGACCTTGTGCTTGTCGAGCTCGCGATAGAGATCGTTGACGTCGGCGACCGGCTGCTTGTCCACCGCCACGATCACGTCGCCCAGCACCCAGCTCCCGTTGGCCGCCTTCTGCGTGCCGATGAGGCCGGCGCGGGCCGCTGCCCCGTCCGCCTGCGCCTCGAGCACCAGCACGCCCTTGAGGTTGAGCTGGCGGGTGATGTTCTCGTTGGCGATGTGGATGCCCAGGCCGGGCCGCATGACCTTGCCGTGCGCGACCAGCTCCGGGATGATCAGGTTGATGGTGTCCACCGGGACCGCGAAGCCGATGCCGGCGTAGGCACCCGAGGGGCTGTAGATGGCGGTGTTGATGCCGATGATGCGCCCCGCGCTGTCGAGCAGCGGCCCGCCGCTGTTGCCCGGGTTGATGGCCGCGTCGGTCTGGATGACGTCGCGGATCGGCCGCCGCGTCACCGACTGGATCTCGCGGCCCAGGCCGCTGATCACGCCGGTCGTCAGCGTCTGATCGAGGCCGAACGGGTTGCCGATGGCGAAGACCTTCTGGCCCACCTGCAGGTTGTGGGAGACCCCGATCGCGATCGGCTTGAGCTTGTCCTTGGGCGGATCGACGAGCTTGAGCACGGCCAGGTCCTTGTCCTCGGCCACGCCGACGATCTTCGCCTTCCACACCGTGTTGTCGTTGAGCGTGACGTCCGCCTGACTGCCGCCCTGGATGACGTGATAGTTCGTCACCACGTGGCCTTCCTGGTCCCACACGAACCCGGAGCCGGCGCCCTGCGGGATCTCGTGCTCGCTCAGGGTCAGGCGGCTGCGCCGGACGTCGACGCTGGTCACGTGCACGACCGACGGCGAGACCTGGTTGAACAGCTGGATCGTCGACTGCTCCTCGCTGGCCAGGTCGCCCCGCGGCGTGATGGCGCGCGGCTCGGGCGTCGTGGCGACCGCCTCCGGCTCGCTGCGCTGCCGGTCGCGGACGACGGTGAAGACCAGCGCGGCGGCGACGGCGAGCAGGAGGATGGAGAGCCAGCGAGTGGTCGCGGTCGGACCGCGCGAGGGGGGAGGAGCGGCCGGTTCGTAGGTGGGCGGATACACCATCGAGAGTCCTCGTTCTTGTCCTTGAACCTTAGCACCTGCCCCAGAATTCCCGGGGCGGGGACGCGACATCTGATCCCTGGGTCTGTCGCGGGAGCGCCCGGCTTTGTCGAAGGAGCCAGGCTGGGCTATCCTGCACCGATGGCGTCCCGCACCGGGGACGGCGGGCGCGGACCGGTCCGCGGCAGTCTGGAGCGATTCCGGACCGAGGTTCGCCAGCGCGCCCAGGCCCGGGTCTCCGAGACAATGTTTCGCGCCGTGACCACGGCCGCCCGCCTGCACCCGCTGGCCAACCCCGAGCGGCACCAGGTCGAGGTCATCCGCGACGTGCCGTACCTGGACGATGGCCTGGTCGACCACCGGCTCGACATCTATCGACCGACCGGGCACACCGGCCCGCGCCCGGTCGTGATGTACGTCCACGGCGGCGGCTTCAGCCTGCTGTCCAAGGACACGCACTGGGTGATGGCGCTCGTCTACGCCCGCTACGGGTATCTGGTGTTCAACATCAGCTACCGGCTGGCCCCGCGCCACCCGTTCCCGGCCGCGGTGATGGACACGCTGGCCGCATACGAGTGGGTGGTGGCCAACGCCGCCTCGATGGGCGGCGACCTGTCCCGCCTGGTGGTGGCGGGAGAGTCGGCCGGCGCCAACCTGGTCACCGCGCTGTCGCTCGCCACCTGCTACCGGCGGCCGGAGCCGTGGGCGCGGCGCGCCTTCGATCTCGAGATCACGCCGCGGGTGGCGGTGCCGGCCTGCGGCATCTTCCAGGTCAGCGACGCCGGCCGCTTCGCTCGCCGCCGCCGGCTGCCCTACGTGGTGCGCATGACCCTCGAGGACGTGGCGTCCTGCTACCTGCGCGGCTGCGATCCGGGCGCGATCGATCTGGCCGACCCGCTGCTCGTGCTCGAGCGCGGCGAGGCGCCCGAGCGGCCGCTGCCGGCCTTCTTCCTGCCGGTCGGCACGCGCGATCCGCTGCTCGACGACACCCGGCGCATGCGGCGAGCGCTCGATCACCTGGGCGTGCCGGTCGAGGCGCACTACTACCGCGGCGAGATGCATGCGTTCCACGCGCTCGTGTTCCGCGAGCGCGCCCGCGACTGCTGGGCCGACATCTTCGCGTTCCTCGAGCAGCACCTGCGCGGGGCGGCGGCGCCGGTCGCGCCGGGATCCGACGAGAGCGCGGCGTAGCGGCCCGCCGTTGTAATCGTCTCGCGACAACAACCGGCGCGCGATCTGGTCGCGTCCGCCAAGGACAGGGCCGCGGCCCGGGTCTATCCTGGGCCCTCGCGAAGAGGGGAGGAGCGTGCCATGCGACTTCTGGTCTCGATCGGTGCGGCGGCAGCGGCGCTGATGGCCGTGCCCGCGGCGAGCGCTGCGTTCTGCGGCTTCTACGTCAGCGGCGCCGGCGCCGAGCTGTTCAACAACGCGACGCAGGTGGTGCTCATGCGCCAGGGCACCCGCACCGTGCTGTCGATGCAGAACAACTACCAGGGCCCGCCCGAGGACTTCGCGATGGTGGTGCCGGTGCCGGTCGTCCTGCAGAAGGAGAACGTCAAGACGCTGCCGCGCGAGATCTTCCGCAAGGTCGACACGCTGGCCGCGCCGCGCCTGGTCGAGTACTGGGAGCAGGATCCGTGCGCGCCGATCCCGCCGCCCATGCCGATGGCGGGGGCCGCGGCGCCCGGCGGCGCCGACGCGGATGGCCCGGGAGCGCACGGACGACCTCGGCGTGAAGATCGAGGCGCAGTTCACGGTCGGCGAGTACCAGATCGTCATCCTGTCGGCCACGGACTCGACCGGGCTGGATACCTGGCTGCGGCAGGAGAAGTACTCGATCCCGGCCGGGCGCCGAGCCGTACCTCCGGCCGTACGTGCAGGGCGGGTCGAAGTTCTTCGTCGCCAAGGTGGACGCCAGCAAGGTCAAGTTCGAGAACGGGCAGGCGATGCTGTCGCCGCTGCGCTTCCACTACGACACCGAGGAGTTCAACCTGCCGATCCGGCTGGGCATGATGAACTCGGCCGGCACCCAGGACCTGATCGTCCACATCCTCGCGCCCGGGCAGCGCTACGAGGTGTCGAACTACCCGAACGTCGACGATCCCGACCAACCTGGACGTGCGCGAGCAGGCGCGCGACAAGTTCGGCGAGTTCTACGCGGCGCTGTTCGACCGCACGCTGGAGAAGAACCGCGGCGCGGTGGTGACCGAGTACGCGTGGGACGCCAGCTCGTGCGATCCGTGTCCGACGCCGGCGCTCGATCCCGGCGAGCTGGCCACGCTCGGCGCCGACGTGCTGCAGGGCGGGGGCGGGAAGGGGGCGCGCGAGGCGCCTCCCCAGGGCATGTTCATGGGCGGCTTCGTGCTCACCCGCCTGCACGCTCGCTACAGCAAGGGCGGCATCAACGAGGACCTCATCTTCAAGGCCGCGCCTCCGATCGCGGGCGGCCGCGAGTGGCGCATCGCCGGCGACAAGCTGGAGGAGGGCGCGGTGCCGTACAACATCAACAACTTCCAGGCGCGCTACGCGATCCGCCACGAGTGGAAGGGGCCGATCGCATGCGCCAACCCGATCCGCGGGCGGTGGGGCGGGCCGCCGCCCGGCCAGCAGATCGCCACGGGAGGGCAGCCGAAGCCGGCGCTCGACCTGGCCTTCGTGCCGCGCGGCAAGGCGCAGCTGGCCCAGCTGGTGAGGCAGGACGTCCCCGAGATCGACCTCAAGGTCGAGAATCCGGATCAGGGCGCAGAGGCGAAGACCCCGCCCGACGCCGAGGGCAAGGACGTCCCGGAGCCGCGGGCGCCGAAACCGGAGAAGAAGGGCTGCGCGGCCGGCGGGCAGGCACCGCTGGCCGGCGCGCTGATCGTGCTGCTGGCGGCGCTCGGTCTGCGGCGGCGCGGGAGGCGCGTCCATGCGTAGGGCGCTGGCGATGACGGCCGCGATCGCGGTGCTGGGCGCGCCGGCCGCGGCCCGCGCCTTCTGCGGCTTCTACGTCAGCGGCGCCGGCGCCGACCTGTTCAACAACGCCACCCAGGTGGTGCTGATGCGCGAGGGCACGCGCACCGTGCTCTCGATGCAGAACAACTACCAGGGCCCGCCGTCCGACTTCGCGATGGTGGTGCCGGTGCCGGTCGTGCTCGCAGAAGGAGAACGTCAAGACGCTGCCGCACGAGATCTTCGCGCGCGTCGACAAGCTGTCGGCGCCGCGCCTCGTCGAGTACTGGGAGCAGGACCCGTGCGAGGTGCGCCGGTACGAGGAGGAAGACACGGTGGCGATGATGGCCGAGGGCGGCGCCTCGGCGCCGGCCGCCAAGCCAGCGCCGGATCTGGGCGTGAAGGTCGAGGCCAAGTTCAAGGTCGGCGAGTACGACATCGTCATCCTGTCGGCCAGGGATTCGACCGGGCTGGATACCTGGCTGCGGCAGGAGAACTACAAGATCCCGCCGGGCGCCGAGCCGTTCCTCAGGCCGTACGTGCAGGGCGGATCGAAGTTCTTCGTGGCCAAGGTGGACATCCGAGAAGGTGGTCGAAGAAAGACGGCCGCCTGACGCTGTCGCCGCTGCGCTTCCACTACGACACCGACGACTTCAACCTGCCGATCCGGCTCGGCATGGTGAACTCGTCCGGCAAGCAGGACCTGATCGTCAACATCCTCGCGCCCGGTCAGCGCTACGAGGTCGCCAACTACGGCAACGTCACCATCCCGACCAACCTGGACGTGGCCGAGCAGGCGCGCAGCCGGTTCGGCGAGTTCTACGCCGCGCTGTTCGACCGCACGCTGGAGCGCAACAAGGGCGCCGTGGTGACCGAGTACTCGTGGGACGCCAGCTCGTGCGATCCGTGCCCCGAGCCGCCGCTCGAGCCGGGCGAGCTGATGACCCTGGGCGCCGACGTGCTGCGCAGCGGCCAGCAGGCACAGCCGGGCGAGATGCCGCCGCCGGGGATGTTCAACTTCGTGCTCACGCGGCTGCACGCGCGCTACGCCAAGGGCGCCATCAGCGAGGACCTGGTGTTCAAGGCGGCCCCGCCCATCGCCGGCGGCCGCGAGGTGTACGTGACGAGCCTGCTCGGCAAGCTGGTCGGCAAGCCGAGCCTGGAGAGGGGCAGCCAGTCGGCGAGCATGAACAACTTCCAGGGCCGCTACGCGATCCGCCACGAGTGGACCGGGCCGATCGCGTGCGCCAACCCGAAGCGCGGCGTCTGGGGCGGCCCGCCGGGCAACCAGATCGCGGCGCCGGTGCCGGCCACGGATCTCGCGTTCGTGCCGCGCGGCAAGGTGCAGCTGGCACAGATGGTGCGTCGCGACGTGCCGGAGCTGGGCGTCGTCGCGCTGCCCAGGGGCGCGAAGGTGGACCCGGTGGAGCCTGCGACGCAGCCGAGCAAAGACAAGCCGGAGAGCAAGGGCTGCGCCGCGGGAGGCGGCGCGGGGGCCAGAGCGGCGCTGCTGCTGTGCATCGCGCTCGCCGCCGCGCGACGGCGGAGGCGGCGGTGAGGACGCGCGCGGCGGTCGGCTCTCTCGCCGCCGTGCTCGGGCTGGCCGGGCTGTCGTGCGGCACCGGCGCGGCGTCGCGCGAGCCGCACACCGATCCGGTGGGGCCGGCCCCGCCGGTCCTGCCGCGCGACGGAGGCGAAGCGGATCCGTCGCTGTCGCGGCTGAGCCCGACGGCCGGCACCACCGACGGCATGACCCTGGCCGACGTCGATACGTGCGGAGGATGCCACCAGGACGTGTTCGCCCAGCAGCAGGCCAGCGCACACGCTTACTCGTCGTTCAACAACCCGATCTACCGGGTCGCAGTCGACAAGGTGCGCGACGAGGCCGGCCCGCGCGCCAGCCGCATGTGCGGCGGCTGCCACGACATCGCGCTGCTGAGCGACGGCATCATGGATCGCGATGTCGAGCCGGCCGACACTCGAGCCCACGCCGGCGTCACCTGCCGCGTGTGCCACGGCATCTCCGAGGCGCGCCGCGACGGCAACGGCAGCTACACCCTGGCGCCGCGGCAGATCCTTCTGCCGAAAGCCGACGACGAGGCCAGCGTGGAGGCGCACCGCCGCTCGGCCGCGCCGCTGCGCAGCGCCGAGATGTGCGGATCGTGCCACCGCTCCTTCCTCGACGAGACCACCGGCAACCCGGGCGTGTTCCTGACCGGCCAGGATGACCTCAGCGCCTGGCTCGGCTCCCCGTACAACAAGAGCGGCCTGGCCCGGGTCGACGATCAGATCCAGGCCCAGGACTGCATCGGCTGCCACATGAAGTCGGAGATCGCGACGCTCGGCGACGCGGCCGCGCGCAGAGACGGCGTGGTGTCGTCGCACCGCTTCCTCGGCGGCCACACCTGGCTGGCCAGCATGCTGGGCGACCAGGAGCAGCTGGAGCGGCAGCGCGCGATCCTGCGCGGCGCCGTGTCGATCGACGTGGCCGGGGCGCGCGACGGCGCCGGGCGGCGGACGCTGCCGGCCGACGGTGCGCCGGTGACCGCCGGCGACACGATGACCTTCGACGTGGTGCTGCGCAACCTGCTCGTCGGCCACCGCTTCCCCGGCGGCGTGCTCGACGCGCAGGACACGTGGATCGAGCTGACCGTGCGCGACGGTCGCGGCCGCATCCTGGGCCGGGCCGGCGGCGAGCAGGCTGCCACCGGCGAGGACGCCAGCGCGCACGTGCTGCGCTCGCTGGTCGCCGACGAGCACGGCCAGCCGCGCTTCGTGCGCGAGACGCACCAGTTCCGCGCGCCGATCATCAACCACACCCTGGCGCCGCGCGACATGGTGGCGGTCCGCTACCGCCTGCGCCTGCCCGATCGGCTCGCCCCCGGGCCGCTATCGGTCGAGGCGCGGCTCGTCCACCGCAGCCGCAACCTCCTGCTGCAGCGGGCCGCGTGTGAGTCAGCCGGCAGCGTGCGCGGGCGCGGCTTCTCGAAGCGCGCCGCCGAGCTCGACGATCCTGTGCTCGACCCGTGCGCGGATCAGCCGCTGACCGTCATGGCGGAGACCGCGTCCTGGATCGGGGAGGGCTGGCGCGAGCGCGCGGCCGAGCAGGCGCCGCGGCCTGCCTGGCGAAGGCGCTACGAGCACGGGATGGCGCTGCTGCACGCGCGGCAAGAAAATCTGGAGGAGGCGAGGGCGCCGCTGGTGGCCGCGCTGGCCGACGTCGAGCGCGACCCGGCGCTCGGTCCGCGCGAGCGCGCCATGGTCCTGCTCGCCCTGGGCCAGCTCGAGGGCCAGCAGGGACGCACGACCGAGGCGGTGGCGTGGCTCGACAGGGCCGAGCGCGAGATGCCTGGCCACCCGGCCATCGCCTACGCGCGCGGCTCGGCCTTCGCCCGCGTGTGGCGCTGGTCCGAGGCGGCCGACGCGTTCGGCGCGGCGATGGCGAAGGCGACCAGCAACGCGCCCGGCTGGGGCCAGCTGGCCATGGCGCTGGGCAGCGTCGGACGCGAGCAGGAGGCGCTGGTGGCCGCGCAGCGCGGCCTGGCCCTCGCCCCGCGCGACGCCGATCTGCTCCGCGTCCAGGCCCTGGCCCTGCGCGGCCTCGGCGCCTCTCCGGCCTGGGCCGACTCGGCCCTGGAGGCGTACGACCGGCACCGCCCGCCGGACCGCGCGGCAGATCTGCGGATCGCGTGCGTCGGCTCGGTGCCTCTCTGTGCCAGTGAGCGAGATCCGGTGCACGTCCACGAGATGATCACCACTCGCTGACCGGGGTCGAACGGCGCGGTCACCCGCCGGACACGATGCTACAAACAGAGCCGTGTCAGCGCGCCTCCCCGCCATCCTGCTCGCCGCCGCGACACTCACCTGCGTCCTCCTGCCGCTGTCCTGGCCGGCGTCGCGCGACAGCTTCCCGCTCTCGAACTATCCGATGTTCGCGCGCGGGCGGCGGTCGGCGACGCTGAACGCGACCTACGCGGTGGCCTACGACGCGGCCGGCGGTCGTCACTGGGTGCCGCCGCCGCTGGTCGGCAACCGCGAGGTGCTGCAGTCGCGGGCCCTGCTCGAGCGGGCGGCGCGCGGCGGGTCCGTGTCGATCGGGGCGCTGTGTCGATCGATCGCGGCGCGCGTGGCCGCCGTCGGGGGCGAGCTGGCCGGCGCGGTCGAGGTGCGCATCGTGCGCGGGCGGCACGACTCGATCGCCTACTTCGAGAGCGGCACGCTGGGGCCGGAGCAGACCCTGGGCGCGTGCCGCGTGCCGGGCAGGCGGTGACCGCGTGACCCCGCTCGCGCGACTGGCCGATCGCGCCTGGCCGGCGACCCCGGCCGAGCGACTGGCCGCCGTGCGCCTGCTGGTCGGGCTGTTCGCGCAGGTCTACTTCTCCCTGCGTCTGCCGCACATGCTCACGTACCTCGATTTCCCGGCCCGCCAGTTCGAGCCGATCGGACTTCTGTGGCTGCTCGAGCGCCCGCCGCCGGCGCCGGCGGTGATCGCCCTGGCCGTGGCCACGTGGCTGGCCGGCATTCCGTTCCTGGTCGGCTGGCGCTTCCGCATCGCCGGCCCGATCTACGCGCTGCTGCTCACCGCGTCGCTCACCTACTGCAACTCGTGGGGCCAGATCTTCCACACCGAGAACCTGGCCGTCCTCTTCGTGGTGCTGCTCGCGCTGGTGCGCGCGGCCGACGCCTACTCGCTCGACGCGCGCCGGCGCGGCCAGGTGCCGCCGCCGGACGGTCGCTACGGCTGGCCGCTCCTGCTCATGCGCGTGGTCGCGGTGGCGACCTACTTCATCGCCGGCGTGGCCAAGCTGCGCTGGGGCGGGCCGGAGTGGTTCGGCGGCGACGCGCTCCTGCACACCATCGCCGCCGACAGCATGCGCAAGGTCGTGCTGGGCAGCCAGCACTCACCGGTGGCCGAGATCCTGCTCGGCCAGACCTGGCTGTTCCGCGGCCTGGGCATGCTCACCCTGGTCGTGGAGCTGGGCGCGCCGCTCGCGCTGCTCGGCCGCCGCGTCGCGCTGGTCTGGGCCCTCGCGGTGATCGCGTTCCACCTGGGCGTGTTCGCGCTCATGGCGATCCTGTTCCCGTTCCCGATGAGCGGCGTGGCGTTCGCGCCGTTCTTCGCGCCCGAGCGCCTCGTCGAGTGGGCGCGGGCGCGCGTCAGCCGGGCTCGCCGCCGCGCCGATCAGCTGGAGCCGGGCCGCGAGACCAGCCGGCGGGTCAGCGACTGACAGCGCTCGCCGCCCTCGAACACGGTCACCTTCTTGAGCCGGTGGCGGCGCTGCAGGGCGCGGTAGTGGCCCTTGCGCGCGGCGAACAGATCGAGCTGGCGGCCGCGCACGCCGCCGCCCTGGTCGTCGGCGACCACGCAGCCGTCGTGCACGAAGCCGCCCCACGGCGCCCGGCCCGGCATGGTCAGGCCGTCCAGCTCCGGGATGTACAGCGTCGTGCCGATCGAGACGTGCTTGGGATCGACGGCGACCGAGCGGAACGGCGACAGCGGCCGCTCGCGCACCCCGGTGCCCCAGCGGTGCCCGCGCCGCGCCGCGCGATAGCACGGGGAGCGCGGGCAGCTGCAGCGGCCGGAGTAGGTGAGCACGCGCCCGTTGCGCAGCACGCCGCCGCCCTCGAGGCGCAGGTGGCGCTCGAACGCGCGCGACACCTTGGCCACCTTGCCGGCAGTGCTTGTTGTAGAGCTGGACCTTGCGCCCACCGCGCGTCTCGGCCGCCATCCAGTAATAGGTGAGCTTGTAGATGCCCCTGCGCTGGCCGGCCTCGCCCGGCGGGCCGGCTTCCTCGTCCTCGTCCTCCTCCTCGGAGGGGCGCGGCGCGGTGGAGACCAGGCCGCGCGCGGCGGTCGCGAGATCGATCGTGGGCGGCGAGGGAGTCGGGCGGTTGGCGAGCGCGAGGCCGGCCCCGGCCACCGCGCCGAGCGTCACGCCGGCGAGCACGGCAATGGCTGTCTGTCGCTTCATGTTCCGGCGGAGGGACCGGAGCGAGACGGCCAGTGTCGCTCCCGGACCTTCCACCCTACGGGCCCGATGCGAGGTCAGTTCAACTGGCGACCGCTGTCGCCAGTGCGGCCGGCGACCACATCCAGAGTGTCGGCCCGGGCACGCTGTGCGGCGCAAGCCGCGAGATTCCCGTGTCTGGGCCGCCTCATGGGACCCCGGCGCGGGCGCGACCTTCTTTTCGCCAGCCGGGCGGGAATAAGAAGCGCTACTACCTCTGTAGTAGGCTACTACGCTCGTAGTAAGAGCCGACGCGGCCGCGCGCCATGGCCAGGACACCGCCCGATCTGACCTCCGCCGAGTTCGACATCATGAAGGTGCTGTGGCGCCTCGAGCGCGGCACCGTGGCCGACGTGCGCGCCGAGCACGCGCGCCTGTTCGCCAGCGACCTCGCCTACACCACCGTGATGACCCTGCTCGGCCGCCTGGCCGCCAAGGGGGCGGTCAAGGTTGACCGCGCGCGCCAGCCGTTCGTCTACCGCCCCGCCTTCCGCCGCGACTCGGTGGTGCGCGAGCGGCTCAAGCAGTTCATCGACTCGGTGTTCGACGGCGAGGCCGAGTCGCTGGTGCTGCGCCTGGTCGAGGACGAGTCGCTGGGCCGCGACGAGCTGCGCCGCATCCAGCGCCGGCTGGACGACGAGTCTGACGACGCGGCGGACGATGACGAGACGGCCGCGAAGCCCGGCCCGGACGTGGATCGGAGGAAGTGATGGTGGCCGACTGGATCATCACCGGGCTCGTGCACGGCACCGCGCTCGCCGCCATCACCGCGCTGGCCGCGGCCACGCTGCTGCGCCGCGCTCGCCCCGCGCTGCTGGCGGCGCTGTGGACGGTCGTGCTGCTCAAGTTCCTTGTCCCGATCGGGCCGCGCACGCCGCTGTCCCTGTCCACAGCGCTCGACGGGGCCCTCGGCCTCGCCGGCGGCGACGCCGCCGCGCCCGCTGTCGCAGCCGCCGCCCCGGCCGGTGCCACCACCGCCGGCGGTGACGCCATCGCGCTGCTGCCCTGGGCGCTGCTCGCCGCCTACCTCGCCGTGCTCGGGGTGATCGCTGCGCGCCGCTTCGCCCGCCACCGCGCGCTGCGCCGGCACCTGCGCGCGCTTGCCGCCGGCGCCGGCCGAGGCCGTGGCGCAGCTGGCGCGACTGGCCGGCCGCCTCGGCCGCGCCGCGCCGCGCCGCCTGCCGGTCCTGCGATGGTCGTCCGACGCGCTCGAGCCCGTACCTGGTCGGCGTCGTGCGCCCGGAGCTGGTGCTGCCGGCCTGGCTCGATCCGGCGTCGCCGGCCTGGTCGGCGGCGGTCGCTCACGAGCTGGCCCACCTGGCCCGCCGCGACCCGTGGCTGCGCGCGCTCGAGAGCGTCGCGACCGCGCTCTTCTTCTTCTGGCCGCCGGTCTCCTGGGTGTGCCGCCGCATCGACCGCGCGCGCGAGATGGCGTGCGATCAGTGGGCGCTCGCCCACGGCCCGCTGGCCCCGCGCGACTACGCGCGCATGCTGGTCGAGCTGGCCACCCGCGCGCCGGCGAGCCGGCCGGTCGCGGCCGGTGCCATGGCCCTGGTGCGCACCCGCAGCCAGCTGGGCGCGCGGGTCGATCAGCTGCTGGCCGGCGCGCGCCCGCCGCGGCTCGGACGCGTGGGCGCGCGCTGCCGTGGCGGTGTGGGCCGCGCTGTGTCTGGCCGGCGCCGCGCACGCGACGACGCGCCGCGATCCCGGTCGGCCAGGAGTGCGCGCTCGACCCGGAGCTGATGGCCCAGATCCTGGCCAGCCACCCGGACGCGGACGCCGACGGCGACGGCCAGCTCAGCCAGGACGAGGCCTGCGCCCACCAGCAGCGCATGCGGCAGCGACTGGTCGACCACGTCATCGACGCCGAGATGGTCAGCCGCCTCGATCCGGACGCGGACGTCGACGGCGACGGCGCGCTCAGCGAGGTCGAGATCGCGTCGATCAAGGACCAGCTCGAGCTCGAGATGGCGCCGGACCGCGGCGACGCGGTGGTGCTGCACTACGGCGGGGCGCCGATCGCGGTGCCGGAGCGGCAGGTGAAGGTGAGCGCGGCCGCGTCGCCTGCGCGCGTGTGTCGCTCGGCGCGCTGCGGCGAGGCCACCGCCGCCGGCGCGAACGGCCCGGCTCGCTTCCCGCTTCTCATCGATGTCTCCCCTTTCAGTCAGGAGTGATTCCAGATGATCCCGTCTCGCACCCTCGCACCCCTCACCGCGCTGGCGCTGGCGCTGCCGGCGGCCGGCTGCCAGCGCGACATCTCTCCCCAGCTCGACCGGATCGAGAAGGAGCAGAAGGAGACCAAGGAGCTGGTCCAGAAGCTGCTCTCGCGTCCCGGCGGACCCGGCGGCCAGCGCCCGGAGCGCAAGCGCCACGACCCGGCGCTCACCTACGCGATCCCGATCGAGGGCTCGCCGGTGCGCGGCAAGGCGGACGCGCCGGTCACCATCGTCGAGGCGTACGAGTTCGCGTGCCCGGCGTGCGAGAACGCGCGCGGCGTGATGGACGAGATCGCGAAGGCCTATCCCGAGGACGTGCGCGTCGTCTACCGCACCTACATCATCCACCCGCAGGTGGCCACCATCCCGGCCCAGGCCGGCTGCGCCGCCGACAAGCAGGGCAAGTTCCTGCCGATGTCGGAGCTCATCTGGGAGAAGGGCTTCAACGCCGGCCGAAACCTGGGGGCGGACAACATGGAGAAGCTGGCCCAGGAGGCCGGTCTCGACATGGGCAAGTTCAAGGCCGACATGAACGGCGACGAGTGCAAGAAGTCGGTCCAGGAGCAGCACGGCTCGCTGGCCCAGATGGGCGTCGCCGCCACCCCGAGCATCTTCGTCAACGGCCGCTACCTGACCCGCCGCGCGCCCGACCAGTTCAAGGCGCTCATCGAGGAGGAGCTGGCCAAGGCCAAGCAGCGCATCGCCGACGGCACCAAGCCGGCCGACTACTACAAGGAGTGGGTGCTCGAGAAGGGCACCAAGAAGCTCTGATCGATCGAGCGGCCGGACGGCCGCTGAACGGCCGCGATCAGGACAGCGCGGCGCGCCTGCGCTCCAGGCGCACCAGGATCTCCTCGATGATCGGGTGACCGCGGTAGCGCGGGATCGCCTCCTCGAGGAGATCCTCGAGCACGGCGAACTGGGTCGCCAGCTCGTCCTCGCGGGCGGCGCGCTCGGCGGCCAGCCCGATGGCGGTGTCGTCGATGGCGGCCAGCTCGCGCTCGTCGTGGCCGGCCAGCCCGGCCATCCGGTCCTCGAGCAGGTCGAGCTGGTACTCCATGCCCGGGTCGACCTCGCCCTGGCTGCGCGCCTGGTCCACCTCGAAGCGCAGCTCGCTCACCGCGAAGCGGAAGCGCGCCTCGCTCTCTCGCGCGCGCTGCGCCACCGCCTCGTGCGCGCGCTGCAGCTCCTCCATGCGGGTCACCAGCACGTCGATCCGCCCGCGCGTGCCGGCGATGTTGGCCGCCGAGATGGCGAGCTGGAAGTCGCTGCAGCCCAGGTCGATGATCGACTCGGCCAGCTGCAGCAGCAGATGATCGACAGCGACCCGGAGCTCGGCCTGCGACAGCTGCGCGGTCGGCGCGTACGCGATGTCGGCGTCGGTGTGGACGCCGGAGCCGGAGGTGGTCTCGTCGAAGGCGTCGGTGCCGAGCCGGCCGCACTCCGGGATTGTCGGCTCGCCGCCGAAGCTGGATGACGTGTCGCGGCGCCGCTGCTGCTGCGCCGCCGCCAGCGCCGCGGTTCCGGCGCGCAGCTCGTTCAGCGCCGCGCTCAGGTCGGCCCCGGTGTCGAAGCGCTCGGCCGGGTTCTTCTTCAGGCAGCGCAGGATGATCTCGTCGAGCCGGCGCGGGATGTGCGCCTGCGGCGCCGCCTCGCTCGGCCGCCGCGGCGCGACCGACAGGTGCTGGCTCATGATCTCCAGCGGACGGCCGGAGAACGGCGGCGCGCCGGTCACCATCTCGTAGCGCGATGCAGCCGAACGCGTAGATGTCGATGCGCGGGTCGTCCGCCTTCGCGGTCACCTGCTCGGGCGCCATGTACGCCGGCGTGCCGAAGATCTCGCCCTGGCCGGTGGTCAGGATCATGTCGGCCTCGTCCGGGGCCAGGATCTTGGCCACGCCGAAGTCGAGCACCTTGATGTGGTCGACCTGGCCGCGGCGCTCGACCACCATCATGTTGGCCGGCTTGAGGTCGCGGTGGATGACGCCGCGCGAGTGGGCGTGGTCGATCGCCTCGGCCAGCTGGATCAGGATCGGCAGCGCCCTTGCCACCGGCAGCGGGCCGAGCCGGCGCAGCATCTGATCGAGGCTGTCACCCTCGAGGAACTCGCTGGCGATGTAGAAGCGGCCGTCCGGCAGCCGGCCGAAGTCGTGGATGGTGACGATGTTCGGATGCTGCAGCCGGTTGGTGGCGCGCGCCTCGCGGCGGAAGCGGGTCACCAGCGACGGCTTGTCCATCGCCGAGCGCAGCACCTTGAGCGCTTCCTTGCGGCCCAGGCCGAGGTGCTCGACCAGGTACACCTCACCCATTGTCCCTTCGCCGATGCGGGACAGGATGCGATACCTGCCGTCGAGTTCGCCCCCGATCACGGCGCCTGGCGCGAGACTATCACCGCTTGCCGGCACGTGCGCGTTCGCGCTGCGGTCGCGCGAAGAATGCGCGACCGGCGCCCGCACGTAGGTGCGACCAGCACGCCCTACCTGCAGGTCGATGCCCGCAGTCTGGCCGGCCAGGCCGGCCAGGATCGCTCGTCTACGCGCGGCGGTAGACGCCGGTCATGAAGGTGTGCCAGGTCTTCCCGCCGTCGAACGAGTTCTCGAGCGTGAACCGGTAGCGGTCGCTCCCCTCGAACACGTAGGTGTAGCGGCCGGCGCCCATCGGCGACTGCGACGTGAACCGAAGCGTGTCGCCGTCCCACGTGCCCCACGCCGGCTGGGCGGGAACGCTGCCCATGGAATCGACCCAGTACCAGGCGAACTGCTTCTGCTGCGCGTCGTAGCCGAACAGGGCGTGGCCGCGAAAGCCGACCGCGCCCTCCTTCTCCTGGGCGTAATCCTGCGCCACGAAGAAGCCGTCGCACACGACGCGGCCGGTGTACTTGCCGATGGCCGGGCCGCCTGCGCCCCACGGCGATGGCTCCATCGTCTCGTCGCCGACCCAGTCGCCGGCGAAGACGTGCAGCTTCCTGTGTTCGTCGGTGACCACGGGCATCTCGTGCATGGGCATCCTCCTTACCGGAAAGACCGCGGCGCGAACGTACCAGAGGTGTCAGCGATCGGGGTCGAGGGTGGTCAGCCGGTCGAGCAGCGCCCGGACCGGCCCGGGCCGCTGCGGTGACGGCGTCCAGACCCGGACGGTGCCATCCCGCCCTGCGGTGACGAGATCGGCCCCGCGGAAGCCGGCCCACATGACCTCGCGGCCGCCGTGGGCGCGGATGGCGCGCAGCTGCTGTCCGGTCTGCACGTCCCACAGGCGCGCGGCGCCGTCGACGCCGGCCGACACCAGCATGCGCCCGTCGGCCGATAGCTCGAGCCTCCGCACCGGGCCCTTGTGGCCGGAAAGGATGCGGAGCAGGGCCCCGTCGCGCACCCGCCATACGCGGAGGTGGCCGCGGTCGTCGGCGGCGGCCAGGTGGCTCCCGTCGTCGGAGAACGCGGCCGGGAAGACCTCGCCCTCGGTGCTGGCCAGCTGGCGCCAGCGGCCCACCTTCCGCTCGAACAGCCACAGGCCGCCGACGGCGCCGGCGGCCAGCGCGCCGAGATCGCGGCTGGCGAACACCGAGGCGGGCGGCGGATCGAGCGGCGGGATGACGGTCGCCCTGGCGCTGGCCACGTCCCACACGACAATCTCGCCGACCTCGGTCCGCCCGCGCACGCCGAGGAGCTCGCGCCCGTCGCCCGAGTACTGCAGCTTGTTGAACTTCGTGCCCTGCTGGGTCAGGCGGCCGGACGCGTAGGGCAGCTCGCGGTCCGCGACGCGCAGGCTTTCCATGTCGACGAGGTGGACGCCGGTCCAGCCGGAGAAGGCGAGCGTCGCCCCGTCCGGCGAGAACTCCATCGCGGCGCCGACCATGTCGATCGCCGGCGACAGATCGCGCTCGTCGGCGCTGGCCAGATCGATGATGGTGACCTTGCGCTGGAGATCGCGGTACGCCATGTAGCGGCCGGTCGGATCGCCCGTGTAGCGCGCCCACTGCCGCCGCGTCTCGATCGTCTTGCCGCGCCCGCTGCGCAGATCGAGCGCGCCCAGCCCGCCGCCTTCGGGCCGGAAATACAGGACGTCGTTGTCGCGCGGCGACAGGACCTCGCTCTCCTTGCCGACGTGCACACCGTACGTGCGCGGGGCCGGCTCGAGCTGCCACACGCGGACCGTGCGATCCGCCCCGCCGGACGCGACGCGGCGGCCGTCGGCGCTGACCGCCATGGCCTGGATGTGGTCGGAGTGGCCGCGCAGCGCCGCGCCCAGACCGCTGGCGAGGTCCCAGCGGCGCAGCGTGCCGTCGGCGCTCGCGGACAGGAGCGTGCCGTCGGGCAGGAAGGTCAGGCCGCTCACGTCGTCCTCGTGGCCGTGCAGCGCGGTCAGCTCGTTCGAGCGCAGATCGAGGATGTGGATGGCGCGGCTCAGCCCGGCCCACGCCAGGTGCGCGCCGTCGGGCGAGAACGCGATGGAGTCCACCGCGGCGCCGTCGGCGCGGGAGACGCGGACCGGCCGGGCCGCGCCGTCGATCGAGTAGAGGTGCACGCTGCCGTTCTCGCAGCCGAGGGCGACCGACCGCCCATCGCGCGAGAAGACGCCGTTGTAAACCTGCGCGTCGAGCGCGAGCACCTGCGATTCGCCGGTGGCCACACTCCACAGGCGCGCGGTGCCATCCTGGCTGGTCGACAGCAGAGTCTTGCCGTCGGGCGAGAACTGCACCGAGTCGATCCAGCCGGTGTGGCCGGTCAGCGCGCGCTGCTCGCCGTCGGCCACGCTCCACAGATAGATCGGACCGCCGATGTCTCCGCCGGCCAGCAGCGCGCCGTCGGGTGAGAAGTCGATGACGTAGACGTCGCTCTCGAGGGGCAGGCGGCGAGACGTCTTCGCGCGCCTGTCGTACAGGAGCATGCCGGGCAGCGGGCCCAGCGACGCGGCCAGGTACGCGCCGCTCGGATCGAAGAGAACGTTGGAGATGGCGTTGTTCGAGATGTGGATGCGCTGCCCCACGCCGGTGGCGACGTCCCACAGGTACAGCGCGCCGTCGGCGCCGGCGGTGGCCAGCTCGGCGCCGTCGGGCGAGAACGCCACGTCGCGCACGTCGCTCGTGTGGGCCGACAGCACGTGGCGCGCGACGCCCCGGCTCTCGGCGTCGAGCGCGATCGCGCGCACCGCCTCGCTCTCGCCCGCGCGGTCCGGGTAGCGCTTGAGCAGGGCCACCGACGCGGTCGGATCGGTGTCCAGCAGCGCGCGCGCCTGCCCGAGCAGAAGCTCGCGCCCGCGGCTCTCGGCCGCCTCCTTCTCGACGACGATGCGCCGCACCGCCACCGCGCCCAGCAGGGCCAGCACCAGCGCGAACACCCCGATCGCGGCCACCAGCGGATGGCGCGCGATGGCGCGCCGCACCAGCACCGCGCGCGAGTAGTGGTGCGCCCGCACCAGCTGTCCCGTCACGAAGCGCTGCAGCTCCTCGCAAAGCTCGCCCGCGTCGGCGTAGCGCGCCGCCGGCTCCCGCGCCATCGCCTTGCCGACCACCGCGGCCAGGTCGCGCGGCACGCCATGCTGCCGCTGCTCGACAGGCGGCGGCCCCGCAGTGAGGACGCGGTCGAGGATCTCGGCGTTGTTCGCGCCGGCGACGGGGGGCGCGCCGGTGAGCACGTGATAGAGCAGGGCGCCGAGCGCGTAGACGTCGGCCCGCTCGTTCGACCGGCTGGCCGCGCGCCTGCTCCGGCGGCATGTACGCGGGCGTGCCGATCACCGAGCCGGCCACGGTCTCGCCGGCCGGGCCCGCGTTCAACTCCCTCTCCGGCGGCGCCACCGCGTCCGGCTGCGTGAGATCCTTGGCCAGGCCCCAGTCGATGACGACAACGTCGCCGAACGGGCCGATCATGACGTTGTGCGGCTTGAGGTCGCGGTGCAGTACGTGCTGCGTGTGCGCGTACGCCACCGCCTCGGCCACCGCGACGACCTTGGGCAGGAGCGCCAGCCGATCGTCGAGCGAGGCGCAGCCGGCGATGACCTCCGACAGCGGCCGACCCGCGATCAGCCGCATGGCGTAGAAGCTCTCGCCGTTGGGCCAGCGCCCGGCCTCGTAGATCGGCACGATGCCCGGGTGCTGCAGGCGGGCGGTCAGCCACGCCTCGCGCTCGAATCGCGTCTGCATCGAGCCGTGCCCGTGCAGGTTCTGCTTCACCGCCACCGGCCGGCGCAGCCGCCGATCGCGCGCCTTGAGGACGATGCCGGCGCCGCCGCGCGCGACGACTCCTTCGAAGTGGTAGTGGGTCGGGTCAACCTCGACGAGAGACGGATCCGGTTCGCTCTCCGCAGCGCCGCCGCCGCCCTCCGGGGTGCCCTCGAAGACGACGGTAGACACATCTCCCACCTTCACGTTTCCAGCATATTGGGACCCCCCGGTCGTGTAAACGGACGTGTTGGGCCCCGACCGGGGTCGCGTTGCTGGTCGAAGATCCCCATGCTAGCGTGAGCGCGTCGATGCGTGCGCGGATGTCGGTGGTGGCGGTGTTCCTCGTCTATCTGATGGCTCCGGGATCCGCCGAGCTGACCGAGACGGTCGTGCACCTTGCCACCCACGGCGACACGGCACACGCCGACGCCGACGGACACGCGGACAGCGACCCGGCAGATGAGCACGGTTGCTCGGGTGGCTATCACCTGTGTGTCTGTCACCACGCGACCGGCTTCCTGATGCCCGCCGCCGCCGGCGGGAAGGCGCCCAGTCCCCTGCTCATCGCGAGCACGCCGCCTCCCCCGAGCTCCTCGCCGGGTGATGTGGTCGATTCGATCTTCCGTCCACCGATCGCCTGACCTGCCCGACCGCCGAGTCGAGGTGCGCCGGGGGCCGATTCGCCCGCCGGCCGTCAGGTCACGGATCGCGCTCCTGTTCGCAGGGCGCCGGAGGATTTCATGGATCGACGCTCGTGGGCGTGGGCGCTCTGCCTCGCCGCCGTGCCGGCATGCGCCGGCTCCACCCATTCTCTCATCCCCGATGAGTCGCGCGACCCGCCGCGCGAGAGGAGGCCGGATCGTCTACCGCTGACCTCGGCGACCGTTCCCGATCCGGCGCGCGGGCAGAGCGTGTCTCTCGAGGAGCTCCTTGCCTACGCCGACCTCCATGCGCCCGACCTCATCGTCGCGCGCACCGGGGGCAGGGCCCGCGCGGCCGCGGAGCGGGTCGGCGCGTCGCTCCTCCTGCCGGATGAGCCGTTCGTCTCGGTCGCAGCGGGACGGCGGCGCGCCGCGGACGGCCGCGTCGGGTGGGACCTCGAGGCGAGCGTCCAGCAACGCGTCGAGGTCGGCGGGCAGCGAGGCACCCGCCGGGCGGCCGCGCAGCGCGCGAGCGAGAGGATCGAAGCCGACATTCTCTCGGACCGGTGGAACGTCCACCAGCGCGTCCACCTGATATTCCACGCCGCGGTCGTGGCGCGCGAGCGCGTGAGGGCCGCCGAGAGCGTGCTCGCCTTCAGCGAGCGGGTCGTCTCGATCGCGAAGAAACGACTCGGTGCCGGCGACATCTCGCGGCTCCAGACGCGTGTGGCGGAGGGAGAGCTGGCCATCGCGCGCGAAAAGAAGCTCGCCGCCAATCAAGAGTTCCTCGCCGCGCGCCTCCTCCTCGCCGAGGTGTCCGGGTGGCCGGCCGAGCGCCCGCCGGATCCCAAGGGAGCGCTGGACGTTCCGCGGCGAGCGCCCCCCGCGGCCAGGCTCGTGCAGCTCGCGCGCGCTCAGCATCCCGAGCTGCGCGCACTCAGGGCGGCCGTCAGCGAGGCGCATGCCCGCCGCACGGTGGCCGACCGCGACGCGTGGCCTGACCTCACCCTCGGCGTCTCGCTCGCGCGCGAGGCCGACCCGGAGCCGGGCCGCGATATCTCCATCGCGCTCGTCAGCCTGGGCTTTCCGCTGCCGCTGTGGAGGCGGAATCGCGGCGAACGAGCCCAGGCCGAGGCGGAGGTGCGGAGCTCACGCTCGGAGGTGGAGGCGCTCGCCTCGGCGCTGGACAGCCGCGTGCGGCGGGCCGCCTCCGCGGTGGACGGGGCCGCAGCACGGGTCGAGGTCTACGGCTCCGAGAATCGTCCCGCGGTTCCAGGAGAACCTCGACCTCCTGGCTCGCGGCTTCGAGCTCGGCGAGATCGATGTCCTGCAAATCCTCGTCGCCCGCGAGCGGTTCCTCGAGATCCAGCGCGAGGTGCTCGGTGCCTACCAGGATTACTTCGAGGCGGTTGGCTCCCTCGAGACCGAGGTCGGGGCCGAGCTGTGGCCGGACGACCATCACGATGACGCGGCCGGAGAGGCGACACCATGACTCGAACCATCGCATGGCTCATCGCGCTCGCCGCCCTCGGCTGCGGATCCGGCCCGAAGGAAGGCGAGCACGCCGAGGGCGAGCACGCCGAGAGCGAGCGCGCCGAGGGCGCGGTCGTCGTGTCCGCGGCGGCGATCGAGCGCACCCCGATCCGGCTGGCCGTGGTCAGGCGCGAGAGGCTGCGCGCCGGGATCCAGGTCCCGGCCGAGATCGAGCTCAACCCGGACCGCGTGGCGCACGTGACGGCGGTCGTGAGCGGCCAGGTCGCCGAGGTCAAGGCAACCCTCGGGGATCGGGTGAAGAAGGGCCAGGTGCTGGCGACCCTGCGCGGCGTCGCTCTCGGAGAGGCGCGCTCCGAGCTGGCGCGCGCCCAGGCCGTGCACCGGGTGGCCGAGGCCAACGCCGAGCGCCAGACGACCCTCGAGCGCGAAGGCATCGGCTCGCAGCGCGCGCTCATCGAGGCCCGCGGCGAGCTGGCGCGCGCACAGGCGGATCTCGCTTCGGCGCGCGAGCGGCTCCGGGTCTACGGCGCCGGGGGAACCTCCGGCTCCGTGGTCGCCATCCGCTCGCCGCTCGACGGCATCATCATCAATCGCCACGCCACCTCGGGGGAGATGGCCGTTCCCGAGAAGCCTCTGTTCGTCGTCGGCGATCCGACCCGCGTATGGGCCGTGGGCCGCGTGTACGAGCAGGACCTGGCGGCGATCCAGATGGGTGCGGGCGCGACCGTGACGCTCGAGGCCTACCCGGGCCGCTCGTGGCAGGGGAAGGTGGACTACGTCGCGGCCGTGCTCGACGAGGCCACCCGCACCCTCGGCATCCGCGTCGAGCTCGACAACGGTGAAGGCATCCTGCGCGCCGGCCTCTTCGGCCTCATCCGGCTCGACATCGACGGAGCCGGCGGCAACGAGCTCCCGGTCGTCCCCGAGGCGGCCATCCAGAAGGTCGAGGACAAGGATGTCGTCTTCGTGCCGGGTGACGAGCCGGGCGAGTTCCGCGCCACCCCGGTCGTCGTCGGCGCGCGCGCCGACGGCAAGGCCGCGCTCACGTCCGGTCTGACGGCGGGCCAGCAGTTCGTCGCCGAGGGCGCCTTCGTCCTCAAGTCCGAGCTCATGAAGGCGGAGATGGGGGAGGGTCATGCCCACTGACAGCCCGTCGCTGGTCGAGCGCGTCATCGCGTTCTCGATCCGGAACCGTCTGCTGGTCATCTTCTTCGTCCTTCTGGTGGGCGCGTTCGGCCTCCGCGCGGCGCAGAAGCTGGCCATCGATGCCGTCCCTGACGTCACCAACGTGCAGGTCCAGATCCTGACCAACGCGCCGGCGCTCGGCCCGCTCGAGGTCGAGCAGTTCATCACCTTCCCGGTCGAGACGGTCATGAGCGGCCTGCCGGACCTGGCGGAGATCCGCAGCGTCTCCAAGTTCGGGCTCTCGGCCGTGACAGTCGTCTTCGCGGAAGGCACGGACATCTACTTCGCGCGCCAGCTGGTCGCCGAGAGGCTCCAGGAGGCGCGCGAGGAGATCCCGGAAGGGTACGGCAGCCCGCAGATGGGCCCGATCTCGACCGGTCTCGGCGAGATCTACCAGTTCGAGGTGCGTGGTGAGCCGATGTGCAAGGCCGGCGCTCCTGATCGCGACGACTGCTACACGCCCATGGAGCTGCGGAGCGAGCTCGACTGGTTCGTCTCGTACCAGATCCGCTCGGTGCCCGGCGTGGTCGAGGTGAACACCTTCGGCGGTGAGCTCAAGACCTACGAGGTGCAGCTCGAGCCGGCCCGCCTCACCGCGCTCAAGCTGTCGCTGCGCGACGTCTTCGAGGCGATCGAGCGCAACAACGCCAACGCGGGCGGCGCCTACCTGGCGCGCGCCGGGGAACAGCAGCTCATCCGCGGCGAGGGGCTGGTCCAGACCCTCGACGATATCCGCCACATCGTCGTCGCCACCCGCAGCGACGGCACCCCGATCGTCATCGGCGACCTGGGCCGCGTCGAGTTCGCGCCGATGGTCCGGCAGGGCGCGGTCACCCGCGATGGCCGCGGCGAGGTCGTCATCGGCATCGCGATGATGCTCATGGGCGCCAACTCGCGCGAGGTGGCGCGCGCCGTCGAGGAGAAGATCGGTGAGCTGCGGCCGCGGCTGCCCAAGGGCGTCACCATCGAGACGTTCTACGACCGCACCCAGCTGGTGCAGCGCACCATCGGGACGGTCACCAGGAACCTCATCGAGGGCGGCGTGCTCGTCATCGTGGTGCTGCTGCTCCTGCTCGGAAACCTGCGCGGCGGGCTCCTGGTCGCCTCGGCCATCCCGCTATCGATGCTCGCCGCGTTCATCGCGATGAAGCAGCTCGGCATCTCGGGGAATCTCATGAGCCTCGGCGCCATCGACTTCGGCCTCATCGTCGACGGTTCGGTCGTCATGGCGGAGAACATCGTGCGCGTCCTCGGCCACCAGCGCGGGCCGGTCACTGCCGAGGAGCGCAACGACGCCATCGGGTCCGCCGCGAGGGAGGTGGCCCGCCCGGTGGTCTTCGCTGTCGGCATCATCATGCTGGTCTACCTGCCGGTCCTCACCCTCGAGGGCATCGAGGGGAAGATGTTCCGGCCCATGGCGCTGACAGTCGTCTTCGCGCTCGCGGCCTCGCTCCTCCTCGCGATCACATGGGTCCCGGCCATGGCCACGTGGATCTTCCGCAAGGGCGTGTCGGAGCGGGAGCCGTGGCTGGTCCGGATCGTGCGGCGGCGCTACCGGCCGATCGTCGAGCGCGTGGTCCGCTACCCGAAGCGGACCGTCCTGGTCGCGATCCTGGTCCTCGGCGGGTCGGCCGCGACGGTCCCGCTCCTGGGCGCCGAGTTCGTGCCGACCCTCGACGAGGGGGCGATGGCCATCCAGGCGGTCCGCTTGCCGTCGGTCTCGCTCGAGGAATCCGTCCTGGCGACCACCCGTCTGGAGAAATCACTGCGCGAGCACTTCCCGGACGAGGTCGATACCGTCGTGTCGAAGACCGGCCGGCCGGAGATCGCCACCGATCCGATGGGAGTCGAACATCTCGGACATCTTCATCATGTTGAAGCCGCCGGACGAGTGGACACGGGCTTCCTCCAGGGACGAGCTCGTGTCCCTCATCGAGGAGACGCTGACGCGCGAGGTGCCCGGGCAGAGGTTCGCATTCTCCCAGCCCATCGAGCTCCGCACCAACGAGCTCATCAGCGGCGTCCGCTCCGACGTCGCCGTCAACATCTACGGTGACGACCTGGACGAGCTCGAGCGGGTCGGTGACCGCATCGTCGCGCTCCTGAATCGCGTGCCGGGCGCGGCCGACGTCAAGGCCGAGCAGGTCTCGGGCCTCCCCTTCCTGCGCGTGAAGGTGCGGCGGGCGCAGATCGCGCGCTACGGCATCAACGCGTCGGACGTCCTCGACGCCGTCGAGGCGATGGGCGGCCGCCGAGATCGGCGAAGTGTTCGAAGGTCAGCGGCGGTTCGCGCTGCAGGTCCGCTACGCGCAGTCGGCGCGCGCGGATCTGGAGGCCATCCGACGCATCCCGATCTCCGCGCCGGACGGCACCCTCATCCCACTCGGTCAGCTCGCCGAGCTCGTCGACGAGGTAGGACCGGCACAGGTGAGCCGGGACAAGGTCCAGCGGCGCCTCACGGTCGAGGCCAACGTCCGCGGCAGGGACCTGGCGGGCTTCGTCTCCGAGGCCCGCCAGCGGCTCGAGGAGGCATCGGTCGTGCCGGCCGGCTACACGATCGAATGGGGCGGCCAGTTCAAGAACCTCGAGGAGGCGTCCGCCCGCCTCGCGCTCGTCGTGCCCGCCACGCTGCTCCTCATCTTCCTCCTGCTCTACATGGCCTACAAATCGCTCCGTCCGGCGCTCATCATCTATCTCAACGTGCCGTTCGCGGCCACCGGAGGGATCCTCGCCCTGGTCGCCCGCGGCCTGCCGTTCTCGATCTCCGCCGGCGTCGGCTTCATCGCCCTCTTCGGCGTCGCCGTCCTGAATGGCGTCGTGCTGGTCTCGTACGTCCTCCGCCTCCAGGCCAGCGGCCTCGATCGCGTCGCCGCCGCGCTCGAGGGTGCCCAGGTGAGGCTGCGGCCGGTCCTCATGACCGCGCTGGTCGCCTCGCTCGGCTTCATCCCGATGGCCATCGCCACGGGCGCTGGCGCCGAGGTGCAGAGGCCGCTGGCGACCGTCGTCATCGGCGGCCTCCTCACGTCCACCGCGCTCACGCTGCTCGTTCTGCCGGCGGTCTATGGGTGGCTCGGCCCACGGACGGCGCCGCCGGTCGAGAGCCCGGGCTGACCCTGCCCCATGTGCCCGGCGCCGGCATCAGATGGCCCGGCTATCGTCCCTGATGTGCAATCGCTGGCCGAGTATCAGCGCGGTGACGTGGTGCAGATCAGGAGCGGAGGCCTTCCGATGACGGTCGAGAGGGTCGAGCCGGATGGGTACCTCTCCTGCGCCTGGATCTTCGATGGAGAGATCGTCTACGGGCTCTTCAGGTCCGAGATGATCGTCAAGTACCCGCCGATGCGGGCGCCGCGTGCCTTCGTACGTCGCGACCTTCGCGACGGCGACGGCGCCGCGTGATTCCGCGATAAATTCCAGGTGTTACAAAAAGAAGGTCGATCGCGTCGATTGGCCGCGAGGCGATCGTCGTGTTCGTGAAGGGGCCGGCAGTGCCGGTTCTCCTCTCACCCACGACCAGGAGTCGACCATGCGTTTCATGATGATGCACAAGAACGATCCGAACACCGAGGCGGGGAACCCGCCTCCGATGGAAATCGTCCACAAGATGGGCGAGTTCGTCGGCGAGCACGCCCAGGCGGGTCGGCTCATCGACGGCGCCGGCCTCGGCGCGAGCAAGACGCGAACCCGGCTGGTCTTCCGCGACGGGCAATGCACGGCGAAGCAGGGTCCCTATTCCGGCGAGCACGAGCTGCCGGCGGCGACCCTGCTGCTCAAGGTCCGCACCCGCGAGGAGGCGATCGGCTGGGCGGAGCGCTACGGCAAGATCCTCGGCGACGGCGAGATCGAGCTCGGCAAGGTGAACGAGCCCTGGGACATCGGCCTGATGCCGGCGCCGGAGAATCCCCCGCTGCAGGTGCTCCTCATCGAGAAGGCCGACAAGGCGACCGAGGCCGGGGGCCGCAGCCCGAAGGAGAAGGCCGCGCTCTCTCGCCTCAAGACCGAGATGACGAAGGCCGGCGTGCTCGTCCGCTCGCTCAGGCTGCAGCCGAGCGCAAAGGGCAAGCGCCTCGTGTTCAACAGCAACCAGCTGCGCGTGATCGACGGTCCGTTCCTGGAGTCCAAGGAGCTCATCGGCGGCTTCGCGGTCATGGAGCTGTCGGACATGGACGAAGCGATCGAGCTGTGCCGGCGGTACGCGGAGATCCTGGGCGGCACCGTGGAGGTCGACATCCGTCCGGTCGATCGGGACGACTGATCTGCCGAGAGTCGCGGGGCTATCGCCGCCGGGAGGCCGGTGGGCGAGGCGCGGAGACGGCTGCGCAGTCCAGGTCGTCGAGGTCGGTGGAGCCGTCGTTGTCGTCGTCAACGCCGTCGGTGCAGTCGAGCTCGTGGGCGCGCTGGTTCCAGAAGCGGGTGCGGACGAACTGGTTGACGCCCTCGACGCCCTCGATGGCTCCTGCGGTCAGGAGCTGCGAGGGGAGCGCGAAGACGGCCGGGCCCTGGCCGGGCGGGAACTCGATGGGGGACCAGACGCGACCGTCGAAGTGGGCCGCGGTGCCGAAGAACACGTCGTCGGCGGCCGTGCCGATGAGCCCCCCGGTCGCGCCGCCGCCCTGGGCAATCCAGTCGCCCTCGACCCAGTGGCGCAGGCCGACTCCATCCCAGTGGTAGAGACGGCCGGCGTCGTTGAAGCCAGACTCGATGATCCAGACGTCGCCCCGGCCGCTGCCCCAGATGGATGTGAAGATGCCGTTCGCCTCGACGCCGCGATAGCAGGTCCAGCTCACGCCGTCGAAGCGGGCAAGCTCGCCGGCGCCGATGGCGAACACGTCATCCGGCGCGCTGGCCCATCCGGCGGTGACCTCTCCCGTGCACGGTGGCTCGATCACGGGAAGCTCGGCCCAGCTCTCTCCATCGAGATGGAGGAGTCGAGCCGGTACCTTCGCGGTCCGGATCAACGCGTAGACGTCCCCGGTCGCCGCCCCCCACACCGACGCGCTGATTGCGCCGGTGAAGGGGCGCGAGATCGACCAGGCGCTGCCGTTCCACGCGTAGATCGTCCCGCTCTGCCCGGCGGCGTAGGCGCGGTCGGGGCGGAGGCCGGCCAGATCGATGAGCGGCTCGTCGAAGGGGACGATCAATCCGTCCGAGTGGCGTGCGCTCGGCGCACCGGCCTCATCCGTTCCGATCGCGATCCACTCGCCCGACCGCGCGGCCCAGGCATCGGTCCACAGGCCGCCGCGCGCCAGCGGAGGACCCGCTCCTGCTCCGTACCAGCTCCTCACGGTCAGCTGCTTGGCTTCGTCGGTCGTGGCGATCGTCGCGGCGGTCCGATCGACCCACAGAGGGTGCGGCCCGCCGGGATCGCCCGCGTAGATGGTGGACCACCTCGCCCCGTCGTAGCGCCGAACGGCGCCGTCGCGGCCGCCGCTGAGCCACACATCGCTGGGGCCGGTGCCCGCAATCCATGCTCGAGCATCCGGTTCCGGATCGACCCCGGGGACCGTCGTCCACCTGGTTCCGTCGAAGCGGCGCACGCCGGCCCCGCCGGCCGCCCACAGGTCCTCGCTCGAAGCCGCCCACAGTCCCGTCAGCGCCTCGCCGGTGCCGCTGTCCATCGCCGACCAGCGGCTACCGTCGAACCGGATCATGCTGCCGCCGTCGCCGGCCGCGAACACCTGGTCTTCAGCGACGCCCCACACGGCGCGCAAGGCGTTCTTCGAGGGCGGTGTTTCCTGCAACGTCCAGCGGCTGCCGTCGTAGTGGACCACGACCCCGCGGTCGCCGACCGCGAACACATTGGAGGCGGAGCTGCCCCAGAATCTCGTGCAGTCCACCGACGGGGCTCGGCGTCACGTTCCACCCGCTTCCGTTCCAGTAGCGGAACCGGTCGCCGGGGACGTCGATCACCCAGATGTCGGTGGACGAGCTCGCCCACAGCGCGCGGCCGGCGATGATCTCGCCGTCGATGCCCACCGTGGCCCAGTCCTTCGCGGCGGAGCGGACGCCCGAGGAGGTGAGGGCCAGGACGTCGTCGCCCGTGCCCCAGAGGTCGTCAATCGACCCCTCGGAGAGGAACGGCTGGTCGGGCCACCAGCCGAAGTGCATGCAGGAATCGCGGGTCAAGCTCTGGCAGTCCCCGGCGCAGCCCTCGCGGCCGGCATCGAACCCGAAGTCGAGGCAGCTCATCCCCGGCGGTGTCTCGGGGCCGGTCGCATCGCACAGCTCGCGTGCCTGGTCGAGCTCCCCGTTCCCGCACGTGTCCGCACACGTTCCGCCGATGCAGACGAGCGTGGCCCCGCCGCACGTCGTCTCATCGGCTGCGCCGAGGCAGGGATTGTCCGGGCTCGAGCAGATGTGGTTGAGCTCGTCGCAGACGCGGTCCGGCCCGCACAGCCGACCATCCGCGCAGACCTTCCAGTCCGAGTCGACACAGGCGGCAGCGAGCGGCAGGGCCAGGGCCAGCAGCGAAAGCAGGCCGCGTGCGAACGGTCTCATTGCCGCCAGGGTAGAAACACGAAACCCGGTAATCCGTGAAGGACTACCGGGCTTCCCTGGTGGAGATAGACGGGCTCGAACCGTCGACCTCTTGAATGCCATTCAAGCGCTCTCCCAGCTGAGCTATATCCCCAGGATGTGTACGCGGACGCGCGGAGGGGTTTCGTAGCAAGCTCTGGGCGGGATTGTCAAGGAGAGGTGCGGGGTTCCGGATGCGGCGCCGGACGCCGGGCGGCTACCGGGCAAGCTCGTCGTGGAGGGTCTGGAGCAACGTGCTCTCCGCGTCGTCGCCGGAGAGCTCCCAGAACATGACGCCGCCGAGGCCCTGGCTCTCGACCGCCGCGACCTTGGCGGCGAGGGACTCGGGATCGTCGTAGGTGATCATCACGCCGGTCTCCGCGTCGTAGAGCCACGGGACCTGGGCCTCGGCAGAGAAGTGGCGCTGCATCGTGGGGAGGTAGTTGGCCGCGATGTCGTGCCAGTCGAGGACGCCGGCCTCGTAGGTGCCGGCGGCAGCTCCCGTGGCCGACTGGAACAGGCCGTCCTCGCCGGCGACGCCGGCCCAGCCGCGGCCGTAGAAGGGCACGCCCATGGTGAGCTTGTCGGGCGGGGTGCCGCCGTCGAGCCAGGCGTCGAGCGCGGCGGTGACGTTGAAGTCTGGCGTCGGATCGCCGGGCGCGCTGGCCAGCGGAGCGTTGAAGCCGGTGGTCTGCTCCCACGAGCCGTGGAAGTCGTAGGTCATCACGTTGATCCAGTCGAGGTGCTCGTGGATGCGGTCAACCTGGATGGCGGCGATGCGGGCGAGGCCGGCCGGCGCCGCGATCGTCAACAAGTAGTCGCCTCGGGCGTCGAGCTCGGCGCGCATGGCGGCCAGCAGCAGCGTGAAGTTCTCGGTGTCCTCCGGCGTGCCCGGGTACAGCCCGCCGCCGCCCGGGTACTCCCAGTCAACGTCGAGGCCGTCGAAGCCGTACTCCTCCATGATGTCGGCGCACGAGGTCGCGAACCGGGCGCGCTTCTCCTCGCTCGCCGCCACGGCGGAGAACTGGCTCGACCAGGTCCAGCCGCCGATCGACAGCAGCGTCCTGACGTGCGGGTGCGCCTCCTTGAGCAGCTGCAGCTGGTGGAAGCTGCCGCGCAGCGCGCCCGCGTCCCAGGTGTCTCCCTCGTAGAACTTGTCGATGTCGGCGTAGGAGTCGCCCAGGATGCAGTCGCCCTGGTCGCTGATGTTGAGGAAGGCGTAGTTGATGTGGGTGAGCAGGTCGGCCGGGATCTCCGGCACGTGGTAGTCGCGGGCGTACACGGCCCAGGCCGGGTAGTAGCCGATCACGCGGCCCTGGCTCGCGCCACCACCGCCGCCGCTGCCGTCGTCGGCGCCATCGCCGCCGTCGTCACCCTCGGTGCTGCCGCCCGAGTCTCCCGGCTCGCCTTCCTCGCCGCCATCCCGGTCGCCGCCACCGTCCGAGCAGGCGACCAGCGACAGACACGCGAACAGAGAGACGGAGGTGACGAGGTCGGGCGTGCGCATACGAGGGGAGGGAGGCCCGCGTCCCGCCAATCGGGTCATCCATCACCTGTCGTCTCCGGCCGCGCCGCGCCCCCGTGACAGCGAATCTGGAGTGTTAGGCTGCGGGCGATGCTGGTGAAGGTGCAGGCCAACGGCCTGTCGTTCGCGTGTCTCGAGGAGGGTCGCGGTCCCCTCGTGCTCCTGCTGCACGGCTTTCCCGACACGGCCCATACCTGGGACCGCACGCGCCCGGCGCTGGCCGCGGCCGGGTACCGCGCGGTGAGCCCGTTCATGCGCGGCTACGCGCCGACCGAGATCCCGGCCGACGGCGACTACACCATCGACACGCTCGCGCGCGATGTCGGCGCGCTGATCGCGGCGCTCGGCGAGGAGCAGGCGATCGTGGTCGGCCACGACTGGGGCGCGTCGGCCGCCTACGGCGCCGCCATCCTGTTTCCCGAGCGCGTCAGCTTCCTGGTCACGCTCGCCATCCCGCACCCGGCGTCGCTGCGGCCGTCGCCGGCGCTGCTGTGGAAGGTGCGCCACTTCATCGCCCTGCGCCGGCGCGGCGCGGCGAAGCGCATGCGCGCCGACGGCTTCGCGTACGTCGACGAGCTCCTGCACCGCTGGTCGCCGGCGTGGTCGGTGCCGCCCGACGAGAGCAGCGCGGTCAAGCGCGCCTTCGCCGAGCCCGGCTGCGTGGAGGCGGCGATCGGCTACTACCGCGCGCTGCGCCCGCGCCTGCCTCCGTCGCAGCGCGGCCCCATCCGCATGCCGGCGGTGGCCTTCGCCGGCGCCACCGACTTCGCCACGCAGCCGTCCGACTACGAGCGAGCGCGCCGCCTCTACAAGGACGCCTACGACGTGGTGGTGCTGCCCGGCGGCCACTTCCTGCACCGCGAGCACCCGGACCAGTTCAACGCCGAGCTCCTCGCACGCCTGCCGCAGGCCGCCGCGCGCGTCAGTCGGTGATCGTCACGGCGCACTCGTACGGCTGCCCGACCTGGTGCGACCCGGTGTAGACGCTGAGCTGGCCGCTGTCCGGGCAGCGGACCTGGAAGGAGCACGGACACTCGCTGCCGGAGGTATCGTCGCTCGACGACAGCGCCTCGGCGAACGCGCAGCCGTCGGGCAGGGCGCCGTCGCACACGCGGATCATCGGATCGCCGGTGCACGCGGCCCCGCCGCAGCCGTTCGAGGTAGCGCAGCCGATGTGGACCGCCAGGGTGGGCTCACACGTGAACGTGTCGGCCAGCTCCCAGCCGCACTCGCGGTGCGTGCCCTCGCTCGAGTGATCGTCGATCCCGTCGGGGCACGCCTCGGTCGGCGTCGTCAGATCGGGCGAGGCCAGGTCGACCGGGATCGACACCACGTTGTTCTCGAAGTCCTTCTCCGGCAGCGTGCGGTTGGCGTTGAGCTCGATCTCGAGCTCGTAGGCGCCGTCCGGAACGTCGGTGACGTCGATGAACTGGCAGGGCAGGCTGGAGCCGTAGACGTCCGACCAGCCGCGCTGGATGCCCTGCGAGTCGCAGCGGTAGCGCCCCTGCCTCGCTCACGCTCGGATCGTCGACGTAGCGCTCGGTGTCGAGCAGGCAGAAGGCCTGCTTGCGCCCGGCCGCCACCTCGCCGCCCTCGGCGTCGACGAGCCGGTACTCGGCGTAACCCTCGAAGTGGTAGTGGCCGTGGCACTCCGAGTACTGGAAGTTCGGGTTGCTCGGATCGGGCACGCCCAGCACGAGGTCGCCGTCGCCCAGGTTCGGCGTCTCGACGGAGAAGTGGAGCAGGCGGCGGACGCCCGGCGCGTCGATGCAGGCCTCGTCCGGATCCAGCTCGCAGGCGTCGTCCCCGAATTCCGCGGTGCGCACGGCCAGGTCGACCTCGGCGCGGCCCAGGTTGACCACCAGATCGGCGAGCCCGGCCGCGCCGGCGTCGAGCGCCGACGCATCGATCGGCGCGCCGGCGTCGCGGTCCGCGGCCCCCGGCGGCGAGCCGCACGCCAGCGCTGTCGCCCCCAGGACGCCCAGCTGCGCGAGACGGCGAACCATCCCCGCCGTGCGATGCGGCGCGATCATGGGCTGACGCACGGAGCCATCGGGAACAGGAATGGGCCGGCCAGCGCTCAGCGCCGGCGCGGGACGTCGTCCTCGTTCATGTACGACTCGAGCGGGTCGTCCGGGTCGCGATCGGCCGGGACCGGATCGTCCTCGACGAACACGATGCCGCCCCGCGCGGGTGTGGCCGCGGCCTTGCGCGCCGGCCTCTCCGGCGTCGTCGGCGCGGCCTCGCGCGCGCGCGCCCGCGTGCGAGCCCACTCGCCGCCCTTCTTGCCCCTGGTCGCCGCGCCGCGTCGTTCGACGGCGAACTCGGCGTCGAAGCTGTCTCCGTCCCCGCTCGCGTCGCGAGGGTCGGGCCGGTCGCCCGATCGATGTCGGCCTGCGGGGTTCCGGCGATCGGGGCCGCTGACATCGTCGTCGACCGGCGGGCGCCAGACCCGCTCGCGGCTGCGCCCCGCCGGGGGTATCCGATCCGCCCTGTTTCGCTCGAGCCTGACCGGCCTTCGGGCCGCACTCGACGCGCTGGCCTGCTCGGCCTCCGCGATCTCCTGATCGATCTCGTCCACGGCCTGGACGCCGCGGACCAGCTCGGGCAGCTCGTCCAGCTCGATCTCTCCCCGGCTGGCCAGGTCGTAGAGACTCTCACCCAGCTCGGCCAGCGCCTCGCGCCGGCGCCGCTCCAGCAGGGCGGTGTCGAGCCGCTGCTTCTGGGTCCGCGCCTGCCGGCGGGCGACATCTGTCATCGCGCCGACCTGGTTGATCGTAGTACGAATCAGCGTTCCCAGGGTACCTTTCAGGTCCGGCGGTCCTCCGCGTCTACCGCCCCGCGACATGCTCTGATTATGCGCGCTTCGTCGCTCGACGCCAACCGAGCTCCACCCCGGACCACCGCCCGGCGCGCGAGCATGCGGCGCGCGGCGAGCCTGGCGATCCTCGTCTCGCTCGCGCCGGCGTGCCGGTCGGCCGAGCCGGTCGAGCCGATCGAGCGGCCGCGCGTGCGGGTGCGGTCGTTCACCGAGGCGACGCCGGTGCGCCACATCCTGGCCGTGCCGCCGTTCGCCTTCGCCGCGACCAGCGCCGGGCTGGATCGCTGGGACCTGCGCAGCGGGCGCGGCATCCACCTGGGCGCCGAGAACGGCCTGCCCGGCGAGCGCGTGCAGGCGCTCGACTACGACCCGCGCGGCGAGCTGTGGATCGCCACCGACGCCGGGCTCGTGCGCTACGACGTGGAGCAGGCGGCCTTCCGCGAGGTGCCGCCGCCGCCCGGCATGGCGGCGGTCGACTCCTTCGAGGGCGCGTCGGTGTCGGCGGCGCCGACCGGCGCGTGGATCGGTCTGCGCCGCGGTCTCTTCCACGTGACGCGCGAGGGCGTGTGGTCGCCGACCGGCGTGGGCGCGCCGGTGACCAGCCTGTATCTCGCCCCGAAGGGCGAGCTGCTCTGGGTCGGCACGTCGGTGGGTCTGTTCCTGTCGCGCGCCGGCGCCGCCACCGCGCTGGGACCGGAGCGCGGCTGCGACCTGACCTCGGTGCGCGCGCTCGCACCGGCGCCCGACGGCCGCACCGTCGTGGTGGGCGAGAACGCCGCCGGCGAGCAGCGCATCGCCCTGGCCGCGCAGGACGGATGTCAGAGCTACCGCGCGTCGCCGGACGAGACCTGGATGGCGGCGGCCAGCCGCTCGGGCGAGCTGCTCGTGCTGACCTCACGCCGGCTCTACTCGATGCGGCGGCCCAGCGGCACGCGCGGCCGCACGCTCATCCGCGACGGCATGCAGCTCCTGCCGGTGCCGCGCAGCGATCGGGCGCCGCCGCAGCCGAGCCCGTTCGTCATGCAGCCGATGTCGGGCCAGCTGCCGGCCGGCGCGCAGACCCTGGCCGCGCTGGGCGACGAGGTGCTGGTCGGGACGCGCAGCCTGGGCACCGCGCGGGTCGGCAGCGGGCGCGCGCTGCAGTGGCTGCGGCGCGGCGAGCTCGTCGGCGAGGCGACGTCGCTCAGCGTCGCGTGCGCCGCGCGCGACGACTGCTACGTCGCCACCGGATCGCGGCGCGCCTGGCGCTTCGACGGCGAGCACTTCTCCATCACCGGCGGCAACGAGCGGCGCGTGCTGGCCGTGGCGCGCGACGCCGAGGGCCGCATCCTGGGCCTGCGCCAGACGCCGGACGGGCGCAGCATCGCGGTGGCCGAGATCCGCCGCGGCGAGTGGCGCGAGACCGGCCTCACCGTCGAGACGCCGGGGCGGGACCCGGAGGTCGGCTTCGCGCGCTTCTCGCCCGGGGGCATCCTCTGGCTCGGCCTGCGCTACCGCGACGACGCCGGCGAGCTGCGGCCGCACGGCATCGCGCTGGTCGACGCGGCGGCCGGGCTGGTCACCTATCACCGCGCCAGCGAGGAGGGCGGCGAGCTCGAGCGCGACGTCCTGCCGATCCCGAGCGACGTTGTCGGGGTCGCCTTCGCGCAGGACGGCGCGGCCTGGCTCGCCACCTCGCAGGGCGCGGTCAAGGTCGACGACGACAACGAGGTCGAGCTCTACAGCGAGGAATCCGGGCTGCGCAGCGAGATCCTGACCGGCGCGGCCTGGTCGGCGACGGGCGGCGGTCGGCTGTACTTCTCGGCCGGCGGCGGCGTGGCCACCTTCGACGGCGAGACGTGGAGCTACCCGCGCGAGCTGGCGCTGGCCATCAACGACATGGAGGTCGGCCCCGACCAGCGCCTGTGGATGGCGACCGACCGCGGCCTGGCCGTGCAGGAGGGCCGGCGCGTGCGCCGCTTCGACGCCCGGCGCGGCCTGGTCGAGAACCGCATCGAGGACCTGGCCATCGATCAGTTCGGCCGCGTGTGGCTGCGCGGTCGCCAGAGCCTGGGCATCGTCGCGCCGTAGGGCGGCCGCGCCGGGCGAAGTCTAGTAGCCGAACAGGCGCTCGAGCGGGACCTCCTCGATCGGGCCGATCTTCGCCAGGGCGGCGCGGTCGATGCGCTCGGCGTCGCCCATGATGCTGATGAGCATGGCGCCGGCCCCGGCGCGGGCGGCGAACTCGGCCAGCTGGGCCGGCTGCAGCGCCTGGAGCTGCTTCCACTCGCGCGGGCGCGGATCCGATCTCTCGCCCCGCTCGTCCCAGGTCTGCACCCAGGCGGGCGCCGCGCGCGGATCGACCCGGCTGGAGCGATACTCCTCGTCGAGCGAGCGGCGCGCCACCGCGAAGCGCGACTCCTGGACCGGCGTCCGGCGCAGCAGGCCCAGCAGCGTGGTCAGCGCGTCGATTGTCTTGTCCGACTGCGTGCCCATGACCGCCATCAGCGCCGACTGGTCGCGCGGCCGGATGCCGGACGCGTAGCCGGCCCACGCGCTGTAGGCCAGGCCGCGCGCCTCGCGGATCTCCTGGACGACCAGGGAGCCCATGTTGCCGCCCATGTACTCGGAGTAGAGCCGCGCCACCGCGCGCCGATCGCGGGCCAGCGGGCGCCTCGGCGCGGCCACCCGCACCTGCGACTGCGCCACCTTGCGGCTGACGAGAAAGACGCGCGTGCCCTGGACGTGCCGGTAACGCACCGGATCGCGTGGCGCCACCACGCGGTGGTGCGCGCCCAGCGCGATCACCCTGGCCGCATCGTCGCCGCTGCGCGGGCCGAAGTAGGTCGTGCGGTGCTGGTGGTCGGGCAGGGACGCCAGCAACGCGCCCAGCGCCGGACCGCGCGCCGCGCGCAGCTCGGCATTGGACGGCACGGCGAGGTAGCGCGAGTCGGCGCCGCGCGTGATGTACTCGCCCAGCGCCTGACCTACCGCCTGCGGCTCCTGCATCTCGTCGCCGCGCTGGCTGATCAGGTTGGCCGCCAGGGCGGCCACCACCTGATCGTCGAAGCGGGCGGTGCGCAGCCAGCGATCGAGCAGCTGCACGCTGGCCTCGAGGTTGCGATCGATCCCGGACACGCCGATGACCGTCTGCTCGGCGCTGCACTCGGTGCTGATCGATGTGCCCATGCGGAACAGGCGCTGCTTGAGCTGCGCGGCCGACATGCCCTCGGCGCCGGAGCGATCGAGCAGCTCGAGCGCGTGGCACAGCAGGCGCCTGCGCTTCGAGCCCAGGTCGAAGCGGTAGGTGACGGTGAACAGGTCGTGGCGGCGGTTGCGCGACGCGATCATCTGCCCGGCCGGCAGCGCGACGCGCGTGTAGTGCACGCCCTCGGCCAGCCACTCCGGCTCGAGCGGCTCGCTCGGCATCGCCTTGATCTCGCGCGCCAGCTGGCTCTCGCGCACCGTGTCGATGGCGACAGGCGTGATGGCCGGCTTCTGGATGTGCGGCGGGCGAAACTCGCCACGCACCCGCCGCACCACCACGTACGCCGGGCCCAGGTACGTGCGGGCCACGCGCACGATGTCGTCGCGCGTGACGGCGCGCATCTGCTGCACATGGCCGGCCGCGGCCGGCCACGGCAGGTGGTTGACGTAGGCGTCGGCCATGCGCTCGACGCGGGCGTCGCTGGACTCGAGCGCCAGCTTCTCGCCGATCTCCTCGTCGAGCACGACAGCATCCAGGTCGGCCTGCTCGAACCGGCCGGCGGTCAGCTTGCCGACCACGCCGAGCAGGAGCTTCTCCACGCCGTCGAGGCTCTGGCCCTCGCGCGCGGTGGCGGTCATGGCCCAGAATCCGGCCTCGCGCAGGTTGCGGCCGAACGAGCCGGCGCGCGGCACCTTCTGGGTCAGCACCAGATCGAGGTTGAGCAGGCCGCTGACCGAGTTGTCGACCAGGAGGTCGAGCACCTCGAGCGCGACGCGATCTCGATGACCGATGGCCACGGTCGGCCAGGCGACGACGACCGACTGCTCCCCCTCCGCCTGCACGACGACCTGCTTGCGCCCGCTCAGGGCCGGCAGCGCGCCCGGCACCGGCGGGTGCAGCGGACCGGGCGCCATGCCGCCGAAGGCGCGCTCGAGCACCGGCAGGGCGCGCCCCGCGTCCACGTCGCCGGCGATCAAGATTGCGATGTTGTTGGGCACGTACCAGCGGCGGAAGAAGGCCTCCATGTCGCCGTACGCCGGCGTCTTGAGGTGCTCGATGGTCCCGATGCCGGTCTGGGTGCCGTACGGGTGCCGCGGGAACAGCTGAGCCTGCAGCGCCTCGAACACGCGGTCGTCCGGGCTGTCCAGCGTCGTGTTCTTCTCCTCGTAGACCGTCTCCAGCTCGGGCAGAAACAGGCGGAACTGGGCGTTCCGGAACCGGTCGCCCTCGATCGCGGCCCACTGCTCCAGCTTGTTGGCCGGCACGTCGGCGACGTAGACGGTGGTCTCGGTGTCGGTGAAGGCGTTGACCTCGCCGATGCCGAGCGCGGCGTAGAGCTGGTCCATCTCGTTCGGGATGGCGTAGGCGGCGCTCTTCTGGGTCTCGGCGTCGATCTCAGCGAACAGGGCGGCGCGCTGCTCGGCGCCGGCGCGGCGCAGGTCGGCGTACAGGCGCGCGATGCGATCGAGGTGCGGCTTCTCCCTGGCGAAGTCGATGGTGCCCAGCCGCCGCGTGCCCTTGAACAGCATGTGCTCGAGGTAGTGGGCCAGGCCGGTCGACGTGGGCGGATCGTGGCGCGAGCCGGCCCGCACCGCGATCCAGGCCGAGAAGCGCGGCTGCTGCCGGTCGGTGCTGATGTAGACAGTCAGGCCGTTCGACAGGCGGTGGATGGTGACGCCCAGCGGATCGCCGGGCACAGGCTGCGCGAGCGGCTCCGGTAGATCCGAGCCGGCCAGGATCGCGTCGCGCGACCCGGCGCTCGGGGCCGCCGATCCTGCGGCTGCCGATCCGGTTGCGGTCCGGGGCCCGCGCGCCGAGCAGGCCGGCCATGCGAGAGCGGCGGCGAGCAGGTAAAGCCGGATCACGGTGGTCCGAGGGCGCCGGAATCGCATCGACATGTAGGCGTCGAACATACTCGATGGGGCCTGATCCGGGTCACGCCGTCCCAGAAGTTGCCCACGCCGCCGCGCGTCCCCCAGCATCGGCCCATGAGTCTGCCTGGCGATCCCACCTGGCGCAGATGGACGGTGCGCCTCGGCGTCGCCGCGCTGCTCGCGCTCGCCGCCGCCGCATGGCCCTACCGGCTGTTCGGCGGGCCGGCGTCCGCGCAGGTCGATCGTCTGGGCGCGGAGCTGGAGCGGACGCGCGGCGCCGCGCGCGACCGGCGCGCACAGATCGCCGAGCTGCGTCGCGAGATCGACGCGCTCAAGAACCAGCCGGGCGCGATCGAGGACCTCGCGCGGCGCGACCTCGGCATGGTCATGCCGGGTGAGCTGGTGATTCGCTTCGAGCCGGGCGAGCCGCCGCCCGAGGCCACGGCGCCCGCCGCGCCGGCCGCGGCGCCAGGAGGCTCACCGTGATCATCCGCAGTCTTCAACGCGCCGCTCGCGTCGCCGGCGGGGCCACCGCCTCCGCGCTGTCGTGCGTCCTCGTCGGCGCGGGCGGGCCGACGTGGGGCGGACCGGCGTCGCACACGAGCACCGCGGCCACCGCCGCGGTCACGCTGATCGCGATCTCCGCGGCGGTGCGCCGCATGCGCTTCGCGCCGCCCAGCGCCCGCCTGCAGCGGGTCTCGTTCTGGATGAGCCTCGCGCCCGCGGCCATCGACATCGAGGTCGCGCTGGCGTTCATCGCCGGCTGCTGCGCTGCCATCCAGGCCACCGGCGGGCTCGAGTCGCCGCTCTACCCGCTGCTGTACGGCGTCGTCGCCTTTGCCGCCGCGTTCCAGACGCGGGTCGCGGCGCTGTTCGCCGTCGTCGCAGCGCTCGGTCTCGAGGCCGCCGCCGCCGCGCGCACCGGGTTCGCGCCGGCCGCCGTCGCCGCCGCGCTGCTGCACGCCGGCTTCATCGCGTCGGCCGCGCTCATGCACGCGCTGTTCCTGCGCGGCCTGTTCGCCCGCCTGCGCCGCGACCACGCTCACCGCGTCGACGACGAGCTGCGCCGCCGCCGCGAGTCGGCGCGCGACTACCGCCTCATCGCCGCCGCGCTCGGCGCCGAGAGCCGCGGCCCGCGCTCGCGCCCGGAGGAGGAGCAGGCGCTGACCGCCGGCTCGGCCGAGGTGATCGGCGCGTCCATCGTCCACACGCTCGATCTGGTCAAGCGCGCGCTGTCGGCCCGCACCGCCGTGCTGCTCTGGCTCGACGAGCGCGGCGACGGGCTGCGCATCAAGGAGGCGCAGACCGACGTCGACTGGATCGCGTGCGGCGCGCGCGTCCCGCTGGCCGGCGCACTGGGCGCCGCGGTGCGCGACCGCGCCCTGGTCTCGCTGCCACACGCGCGGCCGGGCCAGGTCCCCTATTACGACGGCGGCGGCGAGCAGGCCGGCGGACCCCTGGTCGCTCTGCCTGTGTGCGACGGCCCGCACGTGCGCGGCCTGCTTTGCGCCGACCGCGAGCCGGGCGCCGCCGCGTTCGACGATCGCGATGCCGATCTACTGGCCCGCGCCGGCCAGCAGGTCGTGCACGCCATCCACGCCGAGCACGTGTTCATCGCGGTGGAGCGGGCCAAGTACGAGCACGAGCGCTTCTATCACGCGTCGGCCCGCCTCGGCCGCGCGCTCACCCTCGACCAGGTGATGGATACAGCGTTCGAGGCGGCGTCGGAGATCGTGGACTGCGACCTGGCGGTCATCACCCTGTTTCAGCCCGAGAACCGCCGCCACCGCGTCTACAGCGCGCGCCACCGCCCCGGCGTCCCCCCGCTGGTCAATCCGCTCGAGCTGGCCGGCCTCGAGTTCCGCGACAACGCCGGCCTGGTGTCGATGGTGGTCAAGAACCGCCACCACCTGCCGGCCTCCGGCGAGCTGAAGGACGACTCCATCCCGGTCTGGACCCGCAAGGTAAAGCTGCGCGGCGCCGAGTCGCTGCTCGTCCTGCCGCTGGTGAGCGCCGACGAGGCGGTGGGGACGCTGACCCTGGCCTCGCGCGAGCGCCATCGCTTCCGCAAGGACGTGCGCGAGATGCTCGGCGTCATCGCCAACCAGGTCGCCACCTCGCTGCAGAACGCGATGATGTACAAGAAGATGGAGACCATGGCCACGACCGATGGCCTCACCGGGCTGACCAACCACCGCACCTTCCAGGAGCGGTTCGCCCAGCTGCTCGAGCGCTCGGCCCGCCACAACCATCGCGCCGCCATGCTGCTGCTCGACATCGACCACTTCAAGAAGGTCAACGACACCTACGGCCACCCGATCGGCGACGAGGTGCTCCGCCAGGTCGCCGCGGTTCTGGGTAAGGCCGTCCGCGTCATCGACATCCCCGCCCGCTACGGCGGCGAGGAGTTCGCCATCGTCCTCGAATCGACGGACCTGGACGGCGCCCTGGACCTGGCCGAGCGCATCCGCGAGGACGTCGGCCGCCTCGAAGTCCCCACCGACAAGGGCGTCCTCGTGGTCACCACATCGATCGGCGTGGCCGCCTTCCCCGACGACGCGACCGAGCAGCCGGCCCTCATCGAGCGAGCCGACATGGCCCTCTATCACGCGAAACAGGGCGGCCGAAACCGGGTCGTCTCCTACCGTGAGTTCTCCGCCGAGCGCAGCGGCAAGGCACGAGCAGCCTCCTAGCCAAGGCACGTTGACGTTGACGTTGACCTTGACGTTGACGTTGACGTGAACGTGAACTTGAACCTGAACGCCAACCGTTGACCTTGACCGGTTGACGCCGATGGCGGTCAACACATCTTCGTCAGCATCGCGACGATGCCCTCGAGCAGCTCGATCCCGCGGTCGTATGCTGGCCGGGAGATCGTCTCCATGAGCCTCATGGTGTCGAGTGCAGCCGCCGCCTCCATCGCAGAGCCGCGGGCGATGGCGTAGAAGCGCGCCTGATCCGACGCAGACCTTCTGCCAGCCCCCTCGGCGATGTTGCGCGGCTGAGACTGGGCCGCGCGCAGGAGCTGGTCCGCCAGATCGCGGTTGCCCTTCGGCAGGTCGCGTACCACCTCGATTGCAAGTGCAAGAAACTCAATCGACCGCTGATAGACGTGGAGCTTCTGGAAGCTCAGCATGCCGCCAGTTGTCGGCCCGAAGCCCCGCTGGTTGCGCTGGGTGCTGCCCGTCGAGGTCAAGGTCAACCGTGGTGTTCAGGTTCATGTTCAGGTTCACGTCAAGGTCAACGTCAATGTCAATGTCAACGTGGCCGTCGAGGATGTCGTTGACGTCTACAATGGCATTGATGCAGCTGCGCGAGCTGAGCATCGGCTGTATTGGGGGAGGAACCGGTCTTCCCAGCCTGCTCGGCGGCCTCAAGTCGAATCCCTGGCTGAAGCTGCATGCGGTCGTCACCATGTTCGACAGCGGGGGCAGCTCGGGGCACGCTGCGCGATGAGCTGGGCGTCCTGCCGCCGGGCGATGTGCTCAAGTGCGCGCTCGCGCTGTCGCGCAACGAGGGGGAGGCGAGGCGGGTCCTGCTCGCGCGGCTGCCCATGCTCGAGGAACATCGACGGCTGGGCGGCCATACGGGCGGCAACCTGCTCCTCTCCATGATGGAGCAGTACAGCGGCGACTTTCTGGCCGCCGTCGATGGGCTGCGCGCGCTGCTCGGCTGCAAGGGGCAGGTGTGGCCGGTGAGCGTGCACCCGGCCTCGGTCTGCGCCGAGTACGGCGACGGATCGCAGAGCCGGGGCGAGGTGGAGGTCGATGCCGGGCACAGCCGCGGCCACAAGGTCAGCCGGCTCTGGCTCGAGCCGGAGGCGGCCATCCATCCGGCCGTCGCCGACGCCATCGGCGGCTTCGACGCCGTGATCATCGGGCCGGGCAGCTTCTTCACCAGCATCATGCCGCCGCTGCTCGTGCGCGGCGTCAAGGAGGCGCTCGCCGGGGTGAAGGGGCCGATCGCGCTCATCGCGAATCTGCTGACCGAGGGGCGCGGCATGGCCGGCTTCACCGCGGGGGAGGCGGCCCGCTGGGTCGCGCGCGCCATCGGCCGGCCGGTCGACGTCGATCATCGCCAACACCAGCTGGCCGTCCGGGCGAGGCGCTGGCCCGCTACGCCGCCGAGCACAAGGAGCCGCTCGTGGTGGGTGACATCGACGGCGGCGTCGAGGCGGTGCTGGGCGACTTCTGGTGCACGGACATGGCGCGCCACGATCGCCGCCGCCTCGCCTTTGCGGTGTGGAGCGTGCTGAGCGGACGCCTCCTTCGGCCGCCAGCATTGACAATCCGATCGACCGATCGGGATGATGGGTCGTGGCGAAGAAGAACTACGTCCTCGACACCAACGTGCTCCTCCACGACCCTCGCGCCATCTACGCCTTCGAGGACAACAACGTCATCATCCCGATCTTCGTCATCGACGAGATCGACACCTTCAAGAAGGATCAGTCGGAGCTGGGCCGCAACGCGCGCCAGGTGGCGCGCATGCTCGACAAGCACCGCGACGGCGGCGGCCTGTCCAAGCTGGTCCCGCTGGAGTCGGCGGCGGCCTGATGATCGCGCTCGGCTCGCGCTCGCCGCTGGAGCCGGCCCGCGACTCGCACAAGATGGACAACCTGATCCTCGAGGTCGCGCTGGAGGTGCGCGACGCGGATCCCAAGACGCCCACCATCCTGGTGACCAAGGACGTCAACATGCGCATCCGCGGCGATGCGCTCGGGCTCCGCGCGGTCGACTACGAGGACCAGAACATCTCGCTCGACGAGCTCTACCCCGGCAACACCGAGATGTCGCTGCCCGGAGAGCACATCGATCGCTTCTACGCCGACAGCCAGGGCGTCCCGCCGCCGGACGACGCCGCCACGCTCACCCCCAACCAGTACGTGCTGCTGCGCAACCGGGACAACGCCGGGCAGACCGCGCTCGGCCGCTTCGACAAGGGGACCGGCAAGATCGTGCCGATCCGCAAGCTGCGCGACGGCGTGTGGGGCATCCGGCCGCGCAACAAGGAGCAGCACTACGCGCTCGACCTGCTGCTCAAGACGACGTCAAGCTGGTCACGCTGGTCGGCAAGGCCGGCACCGGCAAGACGCTGCTCGCGCTCGCCGCCGGGCCTGCAGAAGGTGATCGAGGAGCAGGCCTTCCACAAGCTGCTGGTGTCGCGGCCCGATCTTCCCGCTCGGGCGCGACATCGGCTTTCTGCCCGGCGACATCGAGGAGAAGCTCAACCCGTGGATGCAGCCGATCTACGACAACATCGAGCTCCTGCTCGGGCTGTCGAAGAGCGACCGCAAGGACGGGCGCAGCTACGCCGAGCTGTTCGAGCTCGGCTTCATCGAGATCGAGCCGCTGACCTACATCCGCGGCCGCTCGCTGCCCAACGTCTTCATGATCGTCGACGAGGCGCAGAACCTGACCCCGCACGAGGTCAAGACGATCATCACGCGCGCCGGCGAGGGCACCAAGATCATCCTCACCGGCGACCCGTACCAGATCGACAACCCGTACATCGACTCGTCCAACAACGGCCTCACCACCGTGGTCGAGCGCTTCAAGGGCGAGCTCATCGCCGGCCACATCACCCTGACCAAGGGCGAGCGCTCGGAGCTGGCCGAGCTGGCCACCCAGCTCCTGTGAGGGCAGGCGGCGGCTGGGCGGCGCTGGCGGTCGCGGTCGTGGCCGCGCTGCCGGCCGCCGCTGCGCCACGGCCCGGCTACACCATCGCGCTACCCGAGCGGATCGAGCTGGCGGCGGGGCAGGGCGGCGAGGTCTCGCTGACCATCGCGGCCCAGCCGGGCTACACCATCTCGCGCAGCGGCCCGCTGCGCGTCTCGCTGTCGGCCGAGCCGGCCGATGCGGTGGAGCTGCCGCGCCGGCGCTACCACCGCGCCCACGCCGCCGACCGCCTGGCCGAGGCGCCGCGCTTCGACCTCGCGGTGCGCGGCGTGCGGCCGGGCCGCCACCGCCTCGTCATCGACGTCCTCTTCTGGGTGTGTCGCGGCCGCACTTGCCGCCCGGTCCGGGCCGAGCGGGCCGTGGCCATCGACGTACGCCCGGCCGCGCCTACGACGTCGGCCGCAGCGGCAGCGCCGGCAGGGCGTGGATCCGCAGCAGCTGCTGCATGGCCGGCCCGCGCAGCGTCGACAGCACGCTGACCATCGCCGGGCGCAGGCGATCGAGCGCGTCGCCGCGCACCCACTCGTCCACCAGCACGCCGAGCGACCGCAGCAGGTCGCCGAGCGTGTCGATCTCGCCCGCCCCGTCGACGTCGCGCACCCGGGCCATCGTCTCGGTCAGCGCCCCGTCCACGCAGCCGTCGCAGCGAAACGAGATGACGTAGCGGCCGACGCTGTTGTTGAAGTACGGCACCACGTGGATCTTCGACTCCGGCCCGCGCGACCAGCACTGCGAGCAGATGAGCTGTCGCTCGAGCGAGTCGAGCGCGGCGTGCAGACGGCGCCGGACCCCGGCCGCGTGGAGCCCACCGGCCGCGCTCTCGGCGACCACCAGCCCGTGCCCGCGCAAGAACGCGATCAGCTGGACCATGCGATCGACCTCGTCTGCGTCGTCGGCGTCGGCGATCTCGGCGCGCCGCACCACGTCGCGCAGCGCCTCGACCGAGGGCACGACGCAGGCCTGGCACACAGACGCGGTCGAGAACCGCTGCGGCGCGTCGTCATCCGGCCACGGCAGCGGCCGCAGCGTGCCGGCGGCGCGCCCGCACGCCCTGCAAGTCGGGTCGGTCATCGTCTCTCTCTCGCTCGGGGACCGGACTGCTTATCGGACCGAACGGGCCGCCGTTGCGACGGCGACGGCGCGCGTCAGCGATAACCGGTGACGGTCGAGCGGACCTCGGCCAGGCGCGCGCGGGTCAGCGAGCCGACGACGACGACCGCCAGGTTCTCCGGCGCGAGCGCGCGCCCGGCCGCGCGGCACACGTCGGCGACGGTGACCCGATCCATGCGCGCGGCCCGCTCCTCGAGCGAGGTGGGCGGGTAGTAGAGCGCGGTGCCGCCGAACCAGCCGGCCATGGCGTTGGCGTCGTCGATCGACGACAGCAGATCGTAGCGGAAGCGGCGCTTGACCTTGGCCAGCTCCGCCTCGTCGATTCCGGTCGCGCGCAGCTCGTCGGCCAGCTCGAGCAGGCGCTTGATCAGCTCCGGCACCTTGGCGTTGGCGGTGGCGCCCGACACCTCGAGCACGCTCACGTCGTGGAGCGGCTCGATCGCGGCCTGCAGCGAGTAGGCCAGGCCGAGCTGATCGCACAGCCGGTAGTGCAGGCGCGTGGACATGCCGTCGTCGAGCGCGCGCACCAGCGCGACAGTGGCCATGTAGTCCTCGTCCAGCTCGGGCAGGCCGCGCCACAGCACCTCGATCGACGACTGCGCGCCGCTGTCCGGCACGTGCAGGAACCGCGCGGCCTTCTGATCGGAGCCGGCCAGCTCGGCCACCGCGGCCTCGCCGGCGGGCAGCTGGCCCAGGTGGCGCGCCGCCGCAGCAGCCAGCGCCTCGTGGTCGACCGGTCCGGCGGCGACCAGGATCGCGTTGGCCGCGCAGTAGTAGCTGCCGAAGTGGCGGCGCACGTCGGCGTCGGTGAAGCGGCGCACGTTGTCGGGCGGCCCGATGATGCGCTGGGCGAGCGGATGGCTCGCCGAACAGGAGGCCGCGCGCGATGTCGGCGCTGTTGATCTCGTTGCCGCGCTCGTCGTAGTCCTCGGTCAGCTCCTCGAGGATGAGCTGCCGCTCGAGCTCGAGGTCGACGAACAGCGGGCTGGCGAACACCTCGCCGAAGAGCTCGAGGCCGCCCTCGAGCTGCTCGGGCACCAGCGTGACCTGGAACAGCGAGTAGTCGCGCCCGGTCTCGGCGTAGAGAGTGCCGCCCAGCGACTCGAACGCGAAGTTGATGTCGTACGAGGTCGGGTGGCGCTCGGTGCCGCGGAACAGCATGTGCTCCACGAAGTGGCTCAGCCCGTTGTCCTCGGGAGTCTCCAGACGCGAGCCTACCTTGACATACAGAACCAGGCTGGACGTGTGGAGGTGCGGCAGCTGGACCGTGACCACGCGCAGGTGATTGGGAAGGGTCGTCAGGCGCGCGTGAACTTCGGGCAGCATCGGCCGCAACGATCTACGAGAGCGCGACATGGATGTCAACGAGCCCGTCGTTTCGGCCGCTTGTGCGGCGCCGCGCGTTGACTCATCTGGCCGAGCGCGGTACACCTGAACCCCTGGGACCATGCTTCTCAAGAAGATAGTGGTCGCCGAGGACGATGACGCCATCGCCCACCTGGTCAACATGGCCCTGGGCGACGCGGGTTTCCTCTGTCTGCGGGCGCGCGACGGCGCCGAGGCGGTCAGCCTGGTGCGGGTGCACGCTCCGGATTCTGCTGATCCTGGACGTGATGATGCCGCGCCTGAGCGGCCTCGAGGTGGCCCGCAAGCTCAAGTCCGACGTCATCCTGTCGCGAACCCCCATCCTGATCCTGACCGCGCTCACCACGGTCGACAACAAGGTGGAGGGCTTCGAGGCCGGCGCCGACGACTACCTGGTCAAGCCGTTCGACATCCGGGAGCTGAGCGCGCGCGTCCACGCCCTCATCCGCGCGTCGCGCCGCGAGCGCGACCGCAACCCGACGACCAACCTGCCCGGCTCCAGCGCGATGGAGGATCTCATCGCCGGAGTCATCAAGAACGGGCGCGAAGTGGCGGTGCTGCACTTCGACGTGGCCGGGTTCGACGGCTACGCCGACGAGGTCGGCTTCGGGCGCGCCGAGGCGATGGTGGCCGGTCTGGGCCACCTGATGCTGGAGTGCGGCCGCGGCCGCACGGCGGAGTTCGTCGGTCATCTCGGCGGGGTCGACTTCATCTGCGTCGTCGCGCACGACCAGGCCGAGACGCTGGCCCAGGACGTGATCGCGGCGTTCCGCCAGAAGCGGTCCGAGTGGACGGCAGACGGCAAGGCCGAGATGGAGATGAAGGTGGCGGTGGTGTTCGACCCGCGAGCTGGCCAGCGAGGACGCGCTGGCCGGACGACTGGCGACCACGATGCGCCATTCGAAGCAGAGCGAGGGGTCGGGTTACGTCGTCTGGGGACCGGAGCTCGCCTGACGCCGGCGCGCCCACCGGAGGTGACGGCGGCGATCCGGGCGCCGATACCGGCGTCGACCCGGGACTGACGCCGACCGAGCCGGGCAGCGGCGTGGCCAGCGGTCGGGCGGCGCGCGCGACCTTCCGGCCGGTGCACATCGGCGCCGAGCTGGGCCGCTACGCCGTCGTCGAGGAGCTCGGCTCCGGCGGCATGGCGACGGTGTTCCGCGCGCGCGACCGCGAGCTGCGCCGCGACGTGGCGGTCAAGGTGCTGTTCCCGCACCTGTGCCGCAACCGCGAGGTGGTGTCGCGCTTCCAGCGCGAGGCGCGGGCCGCCGCGGCGCTCGACCATCCCCACATCCTGCGCGTGTTCGACGTCGGCGGCGGCGCGCCGGCGGGCGAACAGGGCGCCGACGCCGGTCCGGTCGACCCGCCCTACATGGTGCTCGAGCTCGTGCGCGGGCCGAGCCTCGATCAGATCATCGCGCAGGCGGTCGCGCGCGGCGGGCCGCCGCTCGGCCGAGATCGTGGCCGCGTGCGGGGTGGCGCTGTGCGGCGCGCTGGCCGACGCGCACCGGGCCGGCGTGATCCACCGCGACGTCAAGCCGGGCAACGTGCTGGTGGCCGAGGGCGGCCGACTGGTGCTGGGCGACTTCGGCGTCGCCCGCGTGGCGGACGACGACTCGTCCGTCGTCACGCGGACCGGCGCGCTGCTCGGCACGCCGGCGTTCATGTCGCCGGAGCAGGCGACCGGCGCCGAGCTGGATCCGCGCTCCGATCTGTACTCGCTGGGCGCGACCCTGTACCAGATGGCCACCGGGTCGCTGCCGGTGTCGGGCAGCGCCGCGCGCGCCGTGGCGCAGATCGTCGCCGGCGAGGTGATGCCGCCCTTGCGCCGCAACCCGGGCATGGGCAGCGATCTGGCCCGCGCCATCGAGCGGCTGATGCGGGTCGACCGCGGCCAGCGCTTCGCCGGCGCGGGCGAGGCGGAGGCTGCGCTGCGCGCGATCGCGGCGCGCGCCGGCGGCGAGCCGGATGATCTTCTGCGCGACTTCTTCGCCGATCCGGACGCGTGCCAGGCGCGCCTTCTGCCCGCGGTCGTGTCGGCGTCGGTGGCGGAGGCGCGGACCGCGCTGGATTCGGGGGATCGCGTGCGCGCGCTGGCGCTGGCCGATCGCGCGCTGGCCCTCGACGGCGACTGCCGCGACGCGCTCGATGTGGTCGACGACATCGGCCGGGGCCGCGCGCGCCGGCGGGCCGTTGTGGCCGCCCTGGTCGTGGCGGCGGCCGGCGCGATGACCTGGGGGACGCTGGCTCTGTGGCCGGCGGCTCCGGCGACGCCGCGTCTCGCGCAGGCTACGGCGGCGCAGGAAGCGGCCGTCTCGCAGCGAGCGTCGATGCAGCCGACGCAGGAAGCCGGCCGGGCTGGCGGGGCAGGGCGCGGCGAGCGACGCCGGACCCCTGGCCGGCGTCGAGGCCCCGGTGGACCCGGCGCCGGTCGAGCCGCCGGATCCGGCTCCCGCGGCGGCCGCGGAGTCACCCGGCGCGCAGCCTCCCGCCACATCGAGATCGCCGTCGAAGGCGTCGCGCGCGATCCGGCGCCGACACGAACGCGAGCAGGAACGCGATCGCCGGCGAGAGCAGGCGGCACCACCGGCACCGTCGGCACCCGACGCCGGCGCGCCTGCCACGACCCCGGCCCCCATCGCGCCGCCGCCGGCGAAGGCCGTCGTCACCCTGGAGATGGACTCCTGGTGCGAGGTCAAGGTCGGGGCCCTCGCGCTCGGCACCGCCAACCCGAAGCTCACCTTCGAGCTGCCTCCCGGCAGCCACCTCCTGACCTGCTCGCGCGAGGAGAGCCAGCAGCCGCTGCGCTGGACGCGGCGGGTGACCCTGGCGCCGGGAGAACGGCGCACCGAGCGAGGTCGCATCCTGCCGGCGGTCACCGTGCGGGTCGCCCTGTCGCGCGGCGACAGCGTGAGGGTGCGGCTCAAGGGGGCGAGCAAGATCCTGAAGAGCGGGACGAATGTCGAGCTGCCGGCGGGACGGGTCAGGGTCGAGCTGCTGGACGGCGGACGACCGATCGCCTCGGACTGGGTTAATTTCACCCCCGGCTCCCCGTGCACACTCAAGGACGACCCGGCGATCGCCTGTTATTGAGATCACGACCGAGCCGCGACATCTCTGTCGCGAGCCGGGCGCGCGGCGCGGCCGCCACTCCAGGCGGAGCCTGGGTTTCGCCCACTTGCCTCTCGGCTTGCCGGTTGCAACGGACCGGCACCGTGCTTCGTCTCGCGGGCGCCTCGCTGCTGGCCGCGCTCTTCCTGGCCCCGGCCGGCTGCTTCTACACGACATCGATCAACGAGCGGCCGCGCGCCGACATCGAGGTGAGCCCGGGCCCGTACTACCCGGACAAGGTCTTCACGGTCCAGGCCTTCGAGAGCTCCGACATCGAGGACGGTGCCGACATCGAGTGCACCTGGAGCGTGTACTCCTGCAACGACCTCGACTGCGCCGACCAGACCGTGCTGTACGAGCGGTCGACGCAGCGCTGCGACGAGCTTTACCCGGTCTATCCGCCGCTGGCCGACCACCGGCCGAAGCGCGTGGTCCTGACCGTGACCGACAGCGACGGCGCCACCTTCGACGACGAGACGATCGTCCCGATCGGCAACCGCCTGCCGGTCATCGAGGGGCCGCAGCCGCAATTCGCCGGCACCGCCGACCGCGCGGCGGTGAGCATCCCGGTGCGCGTCTCGGTCAAGTGGAGCGATGACGACCACGACGAGGTCGCGCTGTCGTGGCAGCTCATCAAGCCGCGCGGCGGCGGCGCCGACGTCGAGCTGCAGCCGCTCGACGAGGATGGGCTGACCCAGGAGTTCACGCCGGACGTGGCCGACGTCTGGACCGTCGAGGTCACCGCCGACGACAGACGCGGGTGGCCAGACGACCAGCGCCGCGATGATCGCCGTGCAGGAGGACGCGCCACCATGCATCGTGCAGACCCTGCCGGCGGCGGATCCGGACCACCGCTTCGTGCTGCAGCGCGAGGACGGTCCCCGCACCTTCTCGATGCTGCGCGTCGAGGACGAGCTCGATCCCTATCCACGCACGTCCGACGCGGAGTACCTGGGCGACCCGACCTTCGCCTGGCAGCTGGCCTCGCCCGACACCGGCGGCGTGATGGTGCCGGTGGCCGGCGCGAGCGGGCCGGAGATGACAGTCGATCCGTCAGCCTACGCCCCCGGCGACCTCGTCGACCTGCGCATCGAGGTGAGCGACCGGGTCGAGCGCGACATCCCGTGCGACCCGGCACAGCCGACCTGCTCGCTGTCGGGCGACACCTGCCTCCAGCGCGTCACCTGGGGAGTGGAGATCCGATGATGCGATCGAGCGCGCGCACGAGAGGACTCGCCCTGCTCGCGTTGGCCGGGGCCGGGCTCGGCTGCGGCGGGGAGCTGGGCAGCGATGACGGCGGGGACCTGGGCGGCGACGGCGGCGTCGGGGCCTGCACGATGTCGATCGGCGTGGATCCGCTGGTGCCCACGCCGGGCCAGGAGCTGCAGCTCACCGCGCTGGTCGACGAGGGAGAGTCCGTCGGATTCACCGAGTACCGCTGGACCGTCGTCTTCTCCGGCCAGGAGATCGAGATCGCCGGCGACGGCGAGCAGGTCGTCGAATTCACGGCGGAGGGAGCAGGGACCTACACGGTCGAGCTGGCCGGCTCGGTCGGCGGGGACGAGTGCCTGGCCGCGCTCGCGCTACATCAACGTGGTGGCCGAGGGCGCGGTGGCGCAGGCGTTCCGGCTGCGCGTCGTCCCGCCGCGCGCCGACTCGTCGCTGCCGCCGCCGCAGGACACCGAGATCGAGCTGTTCGGCGGCTCGGCCGACTACTTCGTCGGTGGCGTCGATCTCCTGTCCGGCACCGAGGTAAACGGCGTATCGCGCGGGATCGACGGCGGCCCGATCCCGGCATATCTGCGCGCGCGTCCACTGGTCACCCCGGGCAGCGGCCCGCCGCTGTACAGCGAGGCGTTCGCCGGCGACGACGGCAACTACGAGATGCGCCTCGTCGAGGATCAACACGAGCTGCTCGTGGTCCCTGACCGACACGGCGCTGCCGCCGTACCGCTATCGCGCGATCGGACTGTCGGAGTTCGCCACCGAGACGCAGGTCAAGGTGGCCGACCAGCTGGCCGTGTCGGTCCGCTCCGGCGCCGGCGGGGCCGTGCCGGTCGCCGGCGCGCGAGTGTCCCTGATCGTCGACGGCGTGCCGTCCTCGGTCGCCGTCACCGACGAGAACGGCGACGGGGTGCTCGAGATCGACCCGGAGCGCGCGACCGCGGCGGCCTCGGTGACGGTCGTCCCGCCCGAGGCCAGCGGCCTGCCGCAGCTGGATCTGTCCGCCGCCCAGGGCCTCGAGCTGCCGGCCGGCAGCGGCTCCGTCGACGTCCGCTACCTCGCCTCGCTTGCGTCGCGCACCATCGCGCCCGCCGGTGCGCATGGCCGACGGCTCCACGCCTGCAGGCGGCAGCCGCGTCACCTGGATTGCGCGCCCGATCGCAGGCGCCGGGACGATCACCATCGGCGCGGCCTCGAGCCCGGCCACCGGCGTCGTGCGCCGCAGCGCCGCTGTCGACGCCGGCGGCGACATGGCGGCCACGCTCCTGCCCGAGGCTGTCTACGACGCGGTGGTGGAGCCGCCGGCCGGCGCGCCGCGCGCGACCGACGCCCCCAGCGTGACCGCTGTCGATCTGAGCGGCGGCGGCGAGCCGGGCCCGCTGGCGCTGGCCGCGCCGGCCCGCCTGCTCGGCCAGGTTGTCGCGCCGCCCGACCGCGACGACGAGGACGGCGCACCGATCCCGCTCGCCGGCGTGCGCGTGCAGGCCACGCCGCGCGCTGGCGTGCTGCTGGGCGCTGCTTCGGCCGGGGCCGCTGCCATCACCGACGGGGAGGGGCGCTTCACCCTGTCAGTGGCGGGCGGCGGTGCGTACGAGGTCACGGCGGATGGCATCGCGCTGCGCGAGGGCCGGATCCGCCTGTACGTCAACGCGCCGGCCCCGGGCGCCGCGAGCGATCTCGACGTCCTCGCGCTGCCGCGCGTCCTGCGCGCCATCGGCGTGATCGAGATGGGAGGCGGCGGCAACCCGCTGCCCGGCACGTATCTGAGCTGTTCTGCTACGCGTGCGGTCCCGAGGACAGCGCGGTGCCGGTGGCCGAGACAGTGTCCGACGACGCGGGCCGCTTCGTGCTGATCGCGCCGGACCCGGGCATCGCCCCTGCGGAGTAGAGATCGATGCGCGCGGCGCGACTTTGCCGCGCGCCACACGCCCCCTCGCTGCCGTCGCGGTACATTCGCCCGGTGCGGCCGTCCTGCATGCTGATCCGTTCGCTCGGCGCGCTGGCCGCGCTCGCTGCGTTCGCCGCCTCTCCCGCGCCCGCCCGCGCCGGCGACGAGCAGGGCGCCATCGCGGTGCTTCCCTTCACCAGCTCCGAGGCGAAGCTGGAGATGTACGGCGTGCCGGTGTCGCGGGCCCTGGCGGTCGAGCTGCGCGGCGCGGCCGGCGCCCCGGTGCAGATCGTCTCCGATCCGGCGTCCTTGCCTCGTCGCATCGCCTGGGTCATCGACGGGCGCATCCTCCCGCGCGGCCGCGGCAAGGTGGTGCTCGAGGCGCGGCTGCGCGATCCGGATCAGGGCCGCGCCGCCGGTCTGGTGGCCACCGGCCCGCGTCCCCTTCGCCAGATCGATCGCCTGGCCCGCGAGCTGGCCCGCCAGCTTCTGCCGGTGCTGGAGGGCGCACGCAGCGCGCGCCAGCAAGAGAGCGAGCGCCGCGCGGCCATCGGCCTGCGCAAGGCGGCGCCTTCGCAGCCGGTCGAGCCGCCGCGCCCGGCCGGCGGTCCGCGGCTCCTGCTTGTCGGCCGATCCGGCGGCGGCGACTCCACGTCCGGCATCGCCGCCGATCCGGTGGCCACCGCCAGCGCCGTTGACTTCGCGCAGCGCCTGGGCCGCCGTCCGCTGGTGATGGAGCTGTCCGGCATCGCGCCGCCGGACGCGGTGAGGGCCGCGCTGGGCGGCGCCGGCGCGTCGCACGCGCTGCTCACCCAGGTCGTCGCCGTCGACTTCATGTGGCTGGGCGTCCTGACCGCGCGCGGCCGCGTGCGCGTGGTGCTCGTCGACACCACCGGCGCCCCGCTCTACGACGAGATCGTCGAGACCGACACGGTGGTCGGCAGCCGCGGCGATCGCCAGGAGGCGCTGTTCGGCTTCGTCGCCGGCCAGGCGCTGGAGATCGCGCGACCCAGGCTGCGGAGGCTGCTGGGGCGATGAGGCCGCTCCTCGCCGCCGCGATCGTGGCGCTGGTGCTCGGCCGCACCGCCGTCGCCGCGCCTCCGCCGCAGGCTGCGCCCGCCGACCCGACCGACGTCCTCGTCGAGGCCAGCGCCGCCCTGGGCGCCGGCGAGCACGAGCGCGCCGCGACCCTGGCCAGCCAGGTCGCTCGCGACGGCCGCCCGATCGACCGCAAGGACCGCGCCGAGGCCTGGCGCATCCTGGGCCTCGCGCAGTACGCGCTCGGCCACAAGGCCGACGCGGAGGCCGCCTTCTACGCCTACCTCAAGCTCGATCCGGACGGGCGCCTCGATCCGGCCCTGGTCCCGCCCGAGGTGCTGCACTTCTTCGAGAGCGTCGAGCGCCGCCACAAGACCGAGCTGGACGCGCTGCGCCCCAAGCCCAGGCGCCGGCGATCGATGTGGCTCAACTTCGTGCCGCTCGGCGGGCAGTGGCAGAACGGCGACCGCGCCAAGATGTGGATCATCGGCTCGGCCGGCGCCGCGCTCCTCGCCACCAACATCACCAGCTACTCGCTGCTGCGCAGCTGGTGCGGACCGCCCGGCGACAGCGCCACCTGCGAGGACGGCCGCACCGACGACGCGCGCCGCGTGCAGGTCATCAACATCGCCTCCGGGGTGGGCCTCCTGGCGCTCTACACCTACAGCGTGATCGACGGCATCCACGGCTACCGCCAGTCGCGCGAGGAGGAGGCGACGCCGGTCCGGCCGCAGCCGATGGCGCTGGGGATCGCGGGCGACGACGATTCCGTGCTCCTCACCGTCGGCGGCCGCTTCTGAGCGGAATGAACCGGCTGTGGTCCGTAGTCTGTGGTCTTTGACCCCCGACACGCAGGTGAACACGACTGTCCGCGTGCGGTCCCGGGGGGCAGAGACCGGGGGAAGCGAGCGGCAATGGCATTGAGAGCCGGCGCGACCGCGCGCTACAGTGACCCCCGGTGAGGCAGCCGGTCCCGTTCGGAAAGTACCTGCTCCTCGATCGCATCAGCGTCGGTGGCATGGCCGAGGTGTTCCGGGCCAAGAGCTACGGCGTCGAGGGGTTCGAGAAGGTCATCGCCATCAAGCGCATCTTGCCGGCGATGGGCGAGGACAAGGACTTCATCAAGATGTTCATCGATGAGGCCAAGATCGCCGGTCAGCTGAGCCACGCGAACATCTGCCACATCTTCGAGCTGGGGAAGATCCAGGGCAGTCACTTCATCGCCATGGAGTACATCTGGGGCAAGGATCTGCTCCAGATCCAGAACCGCCTGCGCAAGGTGGGCCAGGTCATGCCGGTGGGCATGGCCTGCTACGTGATCTCCAAGGTCTGCGAGGGCCTGGACTACGCCCATCGCAAGAAGGACGCGATGGGGCGGCCGCTCGAGATCATCCACCGCGACTGCTCGCCGCAGAACGTCCTCGTCTCGTACGAGGGCGAGGTGAAGATCATCGACTTCGGCATCGCCCGCGCCGCGTCGCGCTCGTCGCGCACCAATGCGGGCGTGCTGAAGGGCAAGTTCGGATACATGTCGCCGGAGCAGGTCCGCGGCCTGCCGCTGGACCATCGCAGCGATCTGTTCGCCCTCGGCACCTGTTTCTACGAGAGCTTGACCGGCGAGCGGCTGTTTCTCGGCGAGAGCGACTTCTCCACCCTCGAGAAGGTGCGCAACGCCGACGTGCGCCCGCCCAGCCAGCTCAACCAGAACATCCCGCCCGAGGTGGAGACGCTGGTCATGCGCGCTCTGGCTCGCGACGCGAAGTCTCGCTTCGAGTCGGGCGCGGAGATGCACGCGGAGCTGCAGGCGTTCCTGACCCGGCAGTCGGTCCCGTTCACCAACAAGACCCTGGCCGACTGGCTCCGGAGCGCCTTCCGCGACGACCTCGATCGCGAGAAGCAGCAGATGGAGGACTACAAGCGGGTCGGCCGCGACGGGCTCATCGCCGGCGAGCCGCAGGCCAAGGCCAGGGTCGACCTGCTGGTCGCGATGGGCCAGCCCCCGCCGGTCGACGGCGATCCCACGACTCTCGAGGGGCCGAGCTTCGAGGACATGAGCGCGGCCGAGCTGGACGCCTGGGTCAGCAACCTGCCGTCGGAGGCCGAGACCGTCGATGTCGGGCCGGCGCAGCGGCGAGCCGGGCCGCAGGGCGGCCCGCGCGGAAAGGTGGTCAGGTTGGCGAGCGAGCGCGACGACTGGGAACCGGAAGAGGCGCCGACCGAGGTGTTCGGCGAGATCGGCTTCCCCACACCGCCCGGAGCCCGCGCCCCCGGCAGCCCGGCGTCCGGGCCGCCCCGCGTCCCCGCCGGGCCGTCGGCTCCCACGGTGCTGACCGAGCCGCCTCCCGTACCGGGCCGCGGCGGGCCGCCCGGCAATGCGCGCGGCCCGCTCGCGCCGCTGCCGCCGTTCCCGCCGCCGCCTGGCCAGCGCCTTCCAGGCCAGGCCGGGCAGGGCGGGGCCCAGGGTCATCCTCCCGGTCATCCCGGCCAGCCGGGCCCGCAGGGCTATCCCGGCCAGCCGGGCCCGCAGGGCCATCCTGGTCAACCCGGCCAGCCCGGCCCGCAAGGCCATCCCGGCCAGCCGCCGTCGATGGGCCGCCCGCGCATTACCCGCGCCCGCAGAGCCACGCGCAGCCGCCCAACCAGGGCCGGCCGCCGAGCCACGGCGTGCACGGGGGACCGCCGCCGGCGCTGCCGCCGCCGGTGACCGGGCCGCTGCCTCCCTTCTATCCGGTGCTCCAGCCCGGCCGGCAGCACCACGCCGAGATGCAGCCGCATGGGCCGGGCGGTTACTCGCCGTACCCGCCGCCGCCCGATCCGCAGCGCGGTCCGCCCATCCGGCGCGCCACCGCCGCGCCGGGCCGCCTGCGTCGCGTCGCGGCCAGCCGCGACATCGCGATCGGCTGCGCCATCGCCGCGCTCGTCATCGCTGCCTTCGTCAGCGCCAAGTTCCTGGTCTTCGGCGACGAGCCGCGCGCCGAGGCCGAGGCCGCCCCGACCGGCACCATCCTGATCGTCGTCCGCGACACCCAGCCGGCCGAGGTCTCGCTCGACGGCAAGCGGGCCGGCGTGATCCGCGACCAGTCGCCGCTGACCCTGTCGTCGCTGCCGCCCGGTCCGCACAAGGTCGTCGTGACGCGCGCCGGCGCGCCGCCCTGCCAGCAGAGCGTCGATCTGGCCTCGCGCCAGGCCAAGGTCGTGGAGTGCTCGTTCCCGAAGGCGGCCACGCACGGCCGCCTCATCCTGGTCGGGGTCGAGCCGAGCCACCGCGTCTTCGTCGACGATCAGGAGATCTCGGCCGAGGCAGCGCGCGAGCCGCTCAACCTCACGCCCGGGGTCGAGCACATCGTCCAGATCAAGTCAGGGGCGGCCTCGCCGGCCGTGGTCGAGGAGTTCACCGTCGAGCTGGAGGCCGGCCAGGAGGAGCGGCGCGAGCTCAAGACGGCGTCGGGCCGCGACAAGCGCAGCGTCGCGCGGCTCCGCCACCAGGAGCCGCGGCGTCGATGTCGACGACGACGAGGATGAACCGGACGACGAGGACGACACCGAAGCGGACACCGAGACCGAGACGCGCCCGCGTCCCGGCACGGCCCCGGGCTTCGCGGCCGCGGCGGCCGGCTCCGGCTCGCCGGCAGCCGCAAAGCCCGCGGCGCAGCCCGCATCGTCGTCGCCGGCCACCTTCACCGCCTTCACGCGGCCGTTTGCCCGCGTCTTCATCGACGGCAAGGACACCGGCAAGATGACGCCGATCGCCCCGCGCTCGGCCATCACGCTGTCGCCCGGCGCGCACCAGGTCACCTTCGTCGTCGGCGACAAGGAGTACACGTACCGCGTCACGCTCGCGCCGGGCGAGCGCAAGAACCTGGTCAAGACCCTGCCGGTCGAGTAGCGCGCGCCGCGCGGCTACAGCGTCGGCCGGCGCCGGCGCGTCGTGCGCGGCACCGCGTGCACCCCGGAGCGCGTGTCGCTGCGCGGCCGGGTGGGGGCCGGGGCCCGCGCCGCCTCGCGCCGCGGGTTGTGCCGCTCGAGCCCGCGCATCAGGCGCATCCTGACGCTGCGGTGCTGGCGCTCCTTGTACGCGTCGTGGCTGCTGTCGCCGCGTCTCGTTCGGCCAGCGCCGTCTCCTGATCGACGAGCTGGAACTCGGTCAGCACGAAGACCACGTTGCCGAAGCTCCGGTTCTGCGCGTCGACGAACGAGTCCACGCGCACCGGCAGGTCGGCCACGAAGTTGACGATCTTGTACCGCTTGCCCGAGAACTCGTTGATGGGCGCCGAGGCCGCGCGCTCCTGCTGCTTCTCGAGCATGGAGTCGTGCTGCAGCAGCCGCTCCATGGCGAGCAGCGACGGCTCCCCCTCCAGCACGCGGCGGAAGGGGAGCAGGTGGTTGACCGTCGCGCCGGGCACCACGTAGTTGAACGGGATCAGCCGCCGGTGCAGCGCCACCAGCATGGGCGGCAGGTCCTCCGGCTTGCGTACGATCATGCGGAAGCGGAGCTTGTCGTAGATGTTGGCCGCCAGCGTCGACCGCTTGGCCAGCAGCTTGGTGATGAGCGAGTCCTGGGTCTTGCGGCTCCACTGGAACTCGATCACCGGATACGCCGCCGCGCGCAGCTCGTCGACCACGCGCACCACCTTGAGCTCGATCTGCCGGTAGAGCTGGTCGACCGAGATGGGCAGCCGGGTCGACAGCTCGCGCCCCGACAGGTGATGCACGATGTGCATCACCTTGAGGATGATGCAGGCCCACGTCTTCTGCCTGCCGTCGCGCGACGCCATCAGGAACAGGTCGCGGGCCGGCACGCGGTTGGCCACCGCGTCCGGCAGCTCCATGTTGAAGTTGCGGCTCAGGTACTCGACCGCGTCGAGCCGCAGCTCCTCGAGCCGCGCGATGTCGTCGGGCGAGGCCGGGTCGAACTCGTTGACCCGCAGGAAGCGGTCGACGTCGTTCTCGTCGCGGAAGTGCAGCTGGTACCAGTCGATCACCGAGCTGCCGCGCAGCATGAGGCGCACGGCCTCGAGGTCTTCGAGCGTGAGCTCGTCGACCTTCTGCAGGCGCTCAGCGGTGAGCGGCGGTGTCCAGCTGGTGACCACGCGAGACCCAGTCTACCACCGGGCACGTGACGCGCCCGCGAGCGGCCGCCAGGTGACTTCGTCACCCGGTCGGCATCATGCGATCTGCATCATGTCAGCGGCCCATCCGCACCGTTGCGGTGAAGAGACTGAGAGCTACGACGCCGATGAGCACGTTACCGATGACCGCGATCATTGATGAACACTCACTCTACAGAGTTGGTCTTTCTGAGTCCAGGTTCGACGGGGGCTGGGTGTCCTCGCACTGCTCGGTCGATCACCCACCTTCGAATACTGTGAGGTCTGGTCTCGAGTGTCACCCTCTATCGACAGCGAAGGCGGTACCTCAATCATTCGGCGCAGGAGCACGGCGGGGGCGAACCGCCCTTGCAGTGCTATGCTGGGCCGACTCGTGCTCGGAAACGGCCGCTCTCACTCCCGCCCACGTCAACACCTCGGTGCGCGGCTGTCGCGAGCGGTGATCCCGGCGCTCCTGTTCGCGTGCCTCGCGCCGCGGCAGGCCGCCGCCGATCGCGCGGTGGCCCGGTCGCTCGTCGAGGAGGGCGAGCGGCTGTCCAGCGCCGGTCGTCCCGGCCGCGCTCTCGAGCGACTCGAGCGCGCCATCGACGAGGATCCGGACTACCTGCCGGCCTACGAGGCGGCCGTGCGGCTCTGGCTGCGCGACGACAAGTTCGAGCCGATCATCCGCCACCTCGCCCGCGTCACCTTGCGCCATCCGCGCTACGGCTTCGGCTGGTACACGCTCGCGTTCGCGTACCGGCGCACCAACCGCCACGAGCTCGCCGTGCTTTGCTACCGCGAGTACCTCGAGCTCCGCCCCGACGAGGCCGATCCCTACTTCGGCCTGGCCATGTCGCTGGTCGAGCTCGACCGCACGGAGGAGGCGGTCTCCGCGCTGGAGCGCTACCTGGCGGTCGAGCACCGGCCGGGGCAGCGCGAGTTCGTGACCCGGGCCCGCCGCGAGCTGGCCCGGCTGCGCGGCAACCCGCCGGCCACCACGCCGGGCGCCGCGACCTGGGGCCTGCTGCGGCGCGCGCTCGGCCGCATCGACGCCGCGGCCCGGGCGGCCGGCCGCGCCTTCGCGCCGCGCTGACGCCGTGACGCGATAACGCTGCGCGGCACGACGCCGGCGTCACCGCCTTCGCGCGCCGCGGTATTCTCGGGCCGGAAAATTTCCTGGCCGCCCGAGGTGGGGCAGACCGTCCTATTGCACGACCGCGCGGTGCTCCTTGACAGGCCTGGCCACAGCCCAGATCGAGCACACCTACCGCCAGTATTTCCAGATACTGCGCGCGAAGTGTGCCCGCATGTTGCGCGACCCGGCCGAGGCCCAGGACGTCGCACAGGAGACCTTCGCCCGCCTCTGGATCCACCGTGCGGATATCGAGGACACCGGCGCGATCACCGCGTGGCTGTACCGGACCAGCACGCGGCTGGCGGTGGACAGCTACCGCCGCAATCGCTCGCGCGAGCCGCTCGTATCCGGAGAACGAGCAGTCCGGGCGGCCGCCGGCGGGCGCCGATCGGTTGCACGCGGCGCGCGTGCTCGAGCGCATCGCCGGACGCGCTCCCGCGCGCGAGCTGGAGGTCGCCATCCTCAGCCGGCTCGACGAGCTCACCCAGGAGGAGATCGCCGAGGTCACCGGCATGAGCAGCCGCACCGTGCGGCGATTGCTGCGCAAGTTCGACAGCCGCATCGCGCGCTGGAGCGGGCAAGACACGGAGCTGGAACCATGACCACATCCCGATCTCGCGCCCCGGACCAGGACCGGAAGCGCGGCCAGGACCGTCCACCGCGCATCCCGGACGGTGATGGCCCCCACCCGTCGTTTCTCGCGCTCGACCGCGCCGCGCTGGGCAGCCGGACCGCCGGCATCAACCAGCACCTGGCCGGGTGCGCGCGCTGCCGCGCCCATGTCGAGCGCATCGCCGACCCGGGGCCGGCCCCGGCGCTGGGACAGCTGCCGCGCGAGGCGACGCGCCCGGTCCGCCGCTCCTCGCGCCTGGCCTGGTTCAACGGGCTGACCGCCGCTGCGGCCGTGGCTGTACTCTTGCTCGTCGTGCTGATCGGCCGCGAGCGCCCGCAGATCGACCCGGCCGAGCCGGTGCCGGCGCGGCCGGCGGCGCCGCCGGACAGCGCCCACGACACGGTCAAGGGCGGCCGCGCGGTCGGCGTGTACGTGCTGCGCGGCCGGCGCACGTTTCTGTGGAACGGCAGCGAGCCGGTCGATCCCGGGAGACGCGCTCCGGCTCAAGCTGGTCCCCGACGGCATGACCCAGGTGCACGTGTTCAGCGCCGGCAGCAGCCCGGCCGAGCTGACCTTGCTGCACCGCGCCACCATCGCGCCGGACCGCGACGCGCTGCTCGACGCCGCCTGGAAGGTGGACGGCGCGGGCGACCGCGAGGTGCTGATCGTCGTGCTGTCATCCCGACCGCTGTCGCTTGCGCGCGCCCAGGACGCGGCGCGCTCCGGCGGCATGGGCGACAGGCTGTGGGTCGCGCGCCTGATCCTGCCCAAGCGGCGGGTCCCCCGATCGGAGGTGCTTCCATGAGGTGGACGTCGAGGGCCGTGGCCGGATGGATCGTCTCGCTCGCGCTTGCGGTCCCGGCTGCGGCTCGCGCCGAGGGCACGGCCACGACGCGCCGGCTCGCGGTGGTGGTGGGCGCCAACGCGGCCGCGCCCGGGCGCAAGCCGCTGCGCTTCGCCCACGTCGACGCGCGCGCGGTGGCCCAGGTGCTGCGCGACCTGGGCGGCTTCGCCGGCGACGACGTGCGCCTCCTGCTCGACCCGCAGCCGGAGGCGGTGCTGCGCGCGATCGACGCCGCGCTGCGCGACGCCGAGCGAGCCGACGCCGACGCCCTGGTCCTGTTCTACTACTCGGGCCACGCCGACACCGCGTCGCTGTTTCCCGGCGGCCGCGCCGCTGGCGCTGGACCGGCTGCGCGAGCGGCTCGAGGACGGCCGCGCGTCGATGCGCATCGGCATCATCGACGCGTGCCGCGGCGGCGGCTGGACCGGCTCCAAGGGCCTTTCCGAGTCGCAGACCTTCGCCATCGAGCAGGCGCTCGACCTGTCCAGCCAGGGCTCGGTGCTCATCGCCTCGAGCTCCGGCCTGGAGGACGCGCACGAGTCGGTCGCCCTGCGCGGCTCGTTCTTCACTCACCACTGGAACGCCGCGCTGCGCGGCGCCGCCGACCGCAACGCCGACGACCGCGTGACCCTGACCGAGGCGTTCGAGTACGCGCGCGCGCTGACCATCCGCGACACCGCGCTGCACACCGACAACCCGCAGCACCCGAGCTTCCGCTTCAACCTGCGCGGCCGCGGCGATCCGCTGCTGGCCGAGCTGAGCCCGGGCAGCTCGGTGATCGATCTGCACGCAGAGCCGCGGCCCGCTGCAGATCATCCACCTCGGCACCGGCCTGCTGGTCGTCGAGCTGCCCAGGGGCGAGCGCCGCGTGCGCGTCTCGCTCGCCCCGGGCAACTACCTGGTGCGGCGCCGCACCGGCGACGCGGTGCAGGCGCGCGAGGTGCGGCTGGGCGCCGGCCGGCGCGTGGAGGTGGCCGAGTCCAGCCTGCTGCGCATCGCCGGCAACCGGTTCGCGTCCAAGGGGGCCGGCGCGGTGACGGCCGTGCCGTCGGAGGCGCCCGCGCCGGGATGACGCCGCTGGCGGCGGACGCCGACCCGCCGTCGGAGTGGCTGCTGTCGTTCGCGTGGGGCCAGCCGAAGTACTCGTGAACATCTTCTTCGACGCCACCGAGGACGAGTGCGGCAGACTACAGCCACTACGGACACGTCCTGGTCGGTCGAAGGGGCGTACCTCATGCGTCACGGGCGCTACCTGGCCACACGCATGGGCCTGGGCTTCGCGCGCCCGTCGAGCTTCGGCGATGGGGCGCTGTCGGCACCATCGGTGAGATGCTGTCGTGGCCGCTGGTGCGGCTGCGCAATCCGGTGCGCGGCATCAGCCCGTACGCGGTCGAGCCGTACATCGCCGCGCACGTGACCGAGCGGTTCGAGCTCGAGACCGCCGAGTACGACGAGATCCCGCTGCGGACCCAGGCCGGGCTCTCGGCCGGCGTGCGCCTGTTCCTGTTCTACGCCCAGCTCGGCTACGTCGTCGACCTTCTGCCGCGCGAGGTGACCGTCGACATGCTGGGCGGCAGCAACTACCTCCCGATCCATCGCCGGGCCCGCAGATCGAGCTGGGCTTCCGCGTCACCAGCGACATCTTCTAGCAACCGACTCCACGCGCGGCGTCAGCCCGCCGCGCCGGATGGAGGCGGCGCATGCGGGTGCAGCGCCGGGCCCGCCACGGCGCAGTGGACGCGCGCGGGCGGGGGCGCCACTGCAGTCGCTCCGTCGGCGACGCGTCCCGGATGGCGATGCGCGAGCAGTCGCCGGCGGCGAGCAGCCGTAGCCGCGAGGCCGCCGCAACCGCGGCCCGCGGACCTCCAGGGAGACGACAATGCAAGCGTCCGCTCGGGCGCGCCGCGGGCTCATGCTCGCCGCGCTCCCCCTCGTCCTGTGCGCGTGCGGCGACGACGACGGCGACCTGATCGATGCCGGCTCCGGCGCCGATGCCGGCGCGACCGGGGCACCGCCCGGGCCGGCGGTGCGCTCGAGCGGGCCTCGCCGCACGATCACGCTCATCACCGGCGACCGCGTGATTGGGCACGGCGACGGTCGCTTCTCGGTCGAACCGGCCGCCGGGCGCTCGAGCACCGGCTTCCACCGCTTCCGCGCCGGCGGCCACGAGCACGTCGTGCCGGCCGACGCCGCCCACCTGGTGGCGACCGGCGCCCTCGACCGCCGCCTGTTCGACGTGACAGCGCTGCTCGCGCTGGGCTACGCCGACGAGCAGCGCGCCGATCTGCCGCTGATCGTGAGCTACCGGGGCGGCGCCCGGCGCTCGGCCGGCTGGCTCGCGGCCGGCGGGGCACGCATTGCGCGTGCGCTGCCCAGCATCGACGGCGCGGCGGTGCGCGCACCGAAGAGCGGCGTCCGGGCCATGTGGACCGCGCTGGCCGGATCGAGCGCGCACCGCTGCCCTCGCCGGCGGCGTCGAGCGCATCTGGCTCGACGGCCGCCGCGAGATGCTGCTCGACGTCAGCGCGCCGCAGATTGGGGCGCCGGCCGCGTGGGACGCCGGCCTCACCGGCGCCGGCGTGACCGTGGCGGTGCTCGACAGCGGCATCGCGGCCGACCACCCGGACTTCGCGGGCCGCATCGCCGAGGCGCGCAGCTTCCTCGACGGCGCGCCGGACGCCGTCGACGACGTGGGCCACGGCACCCACGTCGCCTCGATCCTGGCCGGCAGCGGCGCCGGCAGCGGCGGGCGCTACCGCGGCGTCGCGCCGGACGCCCAGCTGGTGATCGGCAAGGTGTGCGACCTGGCCGGCTGCCCCGACTCGGCGCTGCTGGCCGGCATGGAGTGGGCGGCGGCGAGCGGCGCGGCGGTCATCAACATCAGCCTCGGCGGCCCGGACACACCGGAGGTCGACCCGCTCGAGCAGGCGATCGACGCGCTCACCGCCGAGCACGGCGCATTGTTCGTGGTGTCGGCCGGCAACATCGGCCTGTGCGGCGGCGGGCTGAGCGACCAGGTCGGCTCGCCGAGCACGGCCGACGCGGCTCTGTCGGTGGCCGCGGTCGACGCGGCGGACCAGGTGGCCGACTTCTCCTGTCGCGGTCCGCGCGCCGGCGACGGCGCCATCAAGCCGGACATCGCGGCCCCGGGCGTGACCATCGCGGCCGCGCTCGCCACCGGCACCGTGATCGGCGAGCCGGTTGACGACCTCTACACGCGTTTGTCCGGCACGTCGATGGCAGCCCCGCACGCGGCCGGTGCCGCCGCGCTCCTGGCCCAGCTGCACCCGGAGTGGAGCGCCGCCGAGCTCAAGGCCGCGCTCATGGGCTCGGCGACCGACGTGGACGACCCGGACGTGTTTCGCCGCGGCGCCGGCCGGGTTGACGTCGCCCGCGCGATCGAGCAGGACCTGTTCGCGTCGCCGGCCAGCCTCAGCCTCGGGCGGCAGCGCTGGCCGCACGGCGACGACGAGCCGATTGCCCGCACCGTCACCTACCGCAACGGCGGCGACGCGCCGCTCGCCCTGCAGCTCGCCTTCGCGATCACAGGGCCGGACGGCGCGCCGGTCGCGCCCGGCATGTTCGCGGTCGAGCCGGCCGCGCTGACCGTGCCGCCCGGCGGCGAGGCCAGCGCGACGGTCACCGTTGACACGCGTGTGGCCGGGCCGGACGGCGTCCACGCCGGCGTCCTGGTCGCGTCCGGCGACCAGACGGTGCGCACGCCGATCGCGGTTGACCGGGAGGCGGAGAGCTACGACCTGGAGCTCGTCCACATCGACCGCGCGGGCGCTCCAGGGACCGCGTTCACGCTGCTCTTCGACCTGGACTCGGGCGACTTCGTGGTCCTGCCCGAGGCGACGGGCACGACGACGCTGCGCCTGCGCCGCGGCCGCTTCCACCTCTCGTCGAGCTTCGGCGGCATCGACACCGGCGGGCGCGGGTACGCGGCGGTGCTGGTGCAGCCGCTGGTTGACCTCCGGCAGGACGTCAGCGTCGTGCTGGACGCGCGGCTCGCCTCGCCGATCGCGATCACCGTGCCGCGCGGCTCCGCGCGCCGCTTCGTCGAGAGCGTGGACTACGTGCGCTACGCCGACGCGCCGGTGGTCCTGTCGAGCGGCTTCACCTACTTCGGCGCCGACGACCCGGACGACACCTTCGGCACCATCTACACCGCGCACCTCGGGCCGCCGGTCGCCGCCGACACCTTCCGCTCGCTCATCCAGAGCGTGTGGGGCGACCCGGGCGGAGCCGCTCGCCGCTTCGACGACAGCACGTACGGCTACCACCTCGTCTTCATTCCGGAGGCGGGCCGCTTCCCGACCGGGTGGACGCGGCGAATCCGCCAGCGCGACGTGGCCACGGTGCATGCCGACTACGCCGCCGAGGGGCAGGGCTTCGCCGCGGAGTTCATCGCCCTGGCGGCCCCGCGCGGCGACTTCGCCAGCCACCTGGTGCCGTTCTGGCGCTTCCGCCTGCCGATGAACCGCACCGAGTACTACACGACCGAGGCGATGGACTGGGAGGTGCATGCGTCGCAGGTGAGCGACGACGGCGCCTGGCGCTCCGATTTCCTGACCGTGCCGCCGGTGACGTACGTCGCCGGCCGCCGGCACCACACGCGCTGGAACGGCGCCGTGCTCGGTCCGGCCGTGCGCTCGCCGGAGACGTCGAGCGCGCGCGTGGCGCGGCTGGGCAACCAGTTGCTGGTCGATCTGCTCACGCTGTACAGCGACGGCGCCGATCACCTCGGCTTCTCCTCGACCCAGAGCGGCACCACGCGCGTCTACCGGGACGGGACGCTGATCGGCGAGAGCGATCAGCAGCCGGCCTTCGCGCTCGTTGACGTCCTGCCCGAGCCGGCCGCGTACCGGGTCGAGGTGGAGGCGCTGCGGGGCGGCGGGGCCGAGCTGTCCAGCGAGATGCGCGTGACGTGGACCTTCCGCTCCGGGCACGTCTCCGACGAGGAGGTGACGGCGGTGCCGGTCCTGGCGGTGCGCTTCTCGCCGCGCCTGGACGAGTACAACCGCGCGCCGGCGGGTCGCCTGTTCCCGATCCCGATCACCGTGCAACGCCAGGGCGGGGTGCCGGCCGCGCCGCTACGCTGCCTGGCGGTTGAACGCGTCTCACGACGGCGGGCAGAGCTGGCACCGCGCCCCGGTGCTTCGCTTCGGCGATCACGCGGTCGCGCTGGTCCACCATCGGCGTGCCGGCACCGTCTCGCTGCGCGCCGCGGCTGTCGACGATGACGACAACGCGGTGGAGCAGACAATCCGCGACGCCTATCGCATCCGGTAGGCGTCGGCGCGTCGGTCAGCGAGCGGACCAGATCGAGGCGTGTGCGGATGCAGCGCCGGGCCCGCCACGGCGCAGTGGACGCGCGCGGGGCGCGCGCCGCTCGGCGCTCCGTCGGCGACGCGTCCCCGGATGGCGATCGCCGCGAGCAGTCCGCCGGCGGCGAGCAGCCCGCTGGCCAGCAGCGCGGCGACCCGGAAGCCGCGCGCGAACACCTCCGGCTGCATGTAGTCGTCGCCGCCCAGACCGGCGGCCAGCGGCAGCACCGCGACCGCGAGCAGCCCGGCAGCACGCGCCACCGCGTTGTTCACCCCCGACGCGATGCCGGCGAAGCGCGCGGCGGCGGCGCCCAGGACGGTCGCGGTGAGCGGCGCCACGGTGAGCGAGAGGCCGAGCCCGAACACGACCACCGCCGGCAGCACGTCGGTGAGGTAGGACGCGTCCGCTCCGATGCGCAGCATGAGCGCCACGCCGGCCGCGCTCAGCGCCGGACCGACGGCCATGGGCAGCCGCGGCCCGATGCGCTCGGCCAGCGCGCCGGCCGGCCCGGACAGCAGCAGCATGAGCGCGGTGATCGGCAGCAGCGTCGTGCCGGCCACCAGCGGCGAGAACCCGCCCACGACTTGCAGCTGCATCACCAGCAGGAAGAACACCCCGCTCAGCGCCGCGTAGACCAGGAAGGTGACCGCGTTGGCCGCCGAGAACTGGCGCGACGCGAACAGCTCGAGCGGCAGCATCGGGTGGCGGGTGCGCCGCTCGAACAGGACGAAGCCGACCAGCGCAGCCACGCCGGCCGCCCCGGCCAGCACGACCGCCGGCGCCGCGCCGCCCTCGCCGGCCTGCACCAGCGCGTAGGTCAGCCCCGCCAGACCGATCGCGCCGAGCGCCGCGCCGCCGGCGTCGATGCTCTTGCTGGCGTCGGGATCCGACGTCTCGGGCACGTGGCGCACGGCGACGTAGACCACCGCCGCCGCCAGCGGCAGGTTGACGAAGAAGATCCACCGCCAGCCGACCGAGCCGATGAGCCAGCCGCCCACGAACGGCCCGATCGCGCCGGCGATGCCGCCGAGCCCGGACCAGATGCCGATCGCGCGGCCGCGCTCCTCGCCCTGGAACAGGCCAGCGATCATCGCCAGGCTGCCCGGCGTGAGCAGCGCGCCGCCGACGCCTTGCAGCGCGCGCGCCGCCACCAGCAGCTCGATCGTCGGCGCCGCGCCGCACAGGAGCGAGGCGACGGCGAACCAGATCGTCCCGATCACGAACACGCGCCGCCGGCCGAAGCGGTCGCCGAGCGATCCGCCCAGCAGGATGAACGACGCCAGGGTGAGCGTGTAGCCGTTCAGCGTCCACTGCAGGCCGTCGAGCCCGGCGCCGAGGTCGTCGCCCAGCGCGGGCAGCGCGACGTTGACGACGGTGGCGTCGAGCATCGCCATGCCGGAGCCGAGCACGGCCGCGAAGATCACCCAGCGGCCGGACGCCTGGCCCAGTCGCACGCCCGCGGTCACGGCGCGCGCTCGCTGCTCGTCATCGCCGGACTATAGCCGGCGGTCAGCGTCGGCGCAGGAAGTGGCGCGCGCTCCACCACGACCACAGGAGCAGCGCGGCCGCCACGCGCATCGTCCACCAGCCGTACTCGGCGCGGTCGAGCTCGTCGCGCCCCTCGAACACGACCGCCATCGCCGCGCCGGTGATGCCGATCGCCGCGATGATGACCTGGTGGCCGAGCCGGTAGAGCAGGCGGGTCGACTTCTCGAGGTTGTGGAACTTGACCGACAGCTCGCCGGTCTTGGCCGCGGCCACGAACTTGCGGATGTCGGAGGGCAGGGCGGTGAGCGACAGGAACAGGTCCTTGGCGGTCTCGACCGCGAAGCCCTGCCAGTCCCCCTCGTCGCCGAGCACGAAGCGCTCGAGGTACGGCCGCACCACCGTCATCGGGTTCATGTGCGGGTCGAGCGCCGTGCACAGCCCCATGAGCAGGAGCAGCGTGCGCTCGAGCAGGATCCACTCCTTCGGCACGTGGAAGTTCGACGACAGCTCGCGCAGCGAGATGTCCATGCGGCGCAGGTCGGCCAGGTTCTCGAGCCCCTTCTGCGGGTCGAACTTGATGTCCTTGAGGCTCAGCGAGTCGAGCGAGATCTGCTCCTGGAAGCGCCCGTGGAAGTACTCGACGACGCGATCGAAGACGCCGTCGTCGGCGCCGCGCGCGATGAAGCCCATCTTCTTCATCGCGCGCACGATGCGCGGGGTGTCGCGGGCCAGCGCGCCCTGCAGCAGCTCGACCAGCCCCTGCCGCATCTGCGGCGACACCTGCGGCCACCGCGCCGAAGTCGAGGAACACGACCGACAGCTCGCCGCCCGCGCGGCGCCGCGACCAGGAGGTTCCCCGGGTGCGGATCGGCGTGGTAGAGGCCGTCGCTGAAGATCTGCTGGCAGTAGAGCTCCACCACGCGGCGGGCCAGCTCGGCGCGATCGATGCCGGCGCGGTCGATGCGGGCCAGGTCGCCGACCTTGATGCCGCTCTCGAAGTGCGTGGTCAGGACGCGCTGCGTGCTGAGCTCGTGCACGACCAGCGGGAAGGCGACGTCCTCGCGCCCGGTGAAGTTCTGCGCGATCGCCTCGAGGTTGGCCGCCTCGCCGCGGAAGTCGAGCTCGGCGTGCAGCATGGCCCGGATCTCGTGATAGACGCTCTCGAGCCCCTGGTAGGGCACGAAGTTCTGGATGATGCGGAAGATGCGGCGCAGGGTGCGCAGGTCGCTGCGCACGATCTCCTCGATGTCCGGGTACTGCACCTTGACCGCCACGCGCTGGCCGCCGGCGAGGCGAGCCACGTGGACCTGGCCGATCGAGGCCGACGCGATCGGCCGGCGATCGAAGCTCTGGAACAGCTCGTCGGGCGAGCGCCCGTCGAACTCCTCGCGGAAGCGCCGCTCGATGTCCTCGTACGGGCGCGGCGGCACCTGGTCCTGCAAGCCCCTCGAGCCCCGCGCGGAACTCGGGCGGCAGGAAGTTGGTCATGATGCTGATGAGCTGCCCGACCTTGATGTAGAGGCCCTGCAGGTGGACGATGGTCCGCTCGATGCGGGCGGCGTTGCGGGTGTGCTTGCGCGCCAGGAGCCGCAGCACCGCCTCCTCGGAGCGGAAGCGCGCCTGCACGCGCACCGACAGGTAGCTGCCGATGACCAGGAACGTGACCCAGTAGGCGCGCAGCGAGCGCCAGGTGCGTGCCGGCGGCCGCCCGCTGCGCGCGATCTGCGATTCCGTCACGCTGGCGGCGGCTTCGATCGAGGAATCGTCAGCCGACGCCGCCTGCTCCGCCGGGCGCATCTTCCTGCATAATACGCGAAGCCGACGATCCCATGAGCCCCAACCACCGAGACACAGACGCGAGCGACCCGCCCGAGCCGGGCGCCGGCACATCACCCGGACCCGGCACCGGGCCAGCGCCCGAGGAGCGCGACGCCGACGACGGCCCGCTGGGCAACCTCCCCGAGGGGGTGAGGCAGCGCGTCGAGTCGTGGGTGCCGGAGCTGGTCAAGAAGGCGGTGGCGGCCGGCATGGGCGCGGTCTTCACCACCGAGGAGAGCATCCGGCGCCTGACCAAGGATCTCACCAAAGAGATGCCGATGCCCAAGGAGGTGGCCGGCTACCTGGTCAGCACCGCGTCGTCGACGAAGGACGAGCTCTTCCGCATCGTCGCGCGCGAGGTCCGCGAGTTCCTCTCCAGCGTGAACCTGTCGGAGGAGATCGCGAAGATGCTCACCACGCTGTCGTTCGAGATCAAGACCGAGATCCGCTTCATCCCGAACGACGAGAAGTACACCGGCGTGGAGCCGGACGTGAAGGCGCGCGTGCGGCTCAAGCGCAACGAGCCGCGCTCGCGGCGCCGCATGTTCCGCCGCGGCCGCGAGCCGGGCGCGCCGCCCGAGCCGCCCGGCGGCGGCGACAGCGACGAGTGATCAGCCGCCGTCGCCGGGCGCCAGCGGCTCGACGCCGACGAACTCGACCGGCACGCCGGCCGCGATCCCGTGCTCGCCCGCCCAGCCGGCGTTCACCTCGACGACGAACTGCGACACCGCGCCGGGAACCGTGCGGCTCGTCATCGTCTGCGGCTCCGCGTTCTCGACCACGCCGACGACGACCATCTCCGTCGACACGAAGATCATGTCGAGCGCGATGAGCGTGTTCTTCATCCAGAACGACTGCACCTTGGGCCGCGCGAACAGAAACAGCATCCCGGCGTCGGGCGGCAGGTGCTCGCGATACATCAGCCCGCGCTGGGTCTGCCGCTGCGTCCGCGCCACCTCGACGGCGACCCGCGCCTCGGGACGCCCCCGCGGCCGGAACACGACCGCCGGCCCGCTCACGTCCGCCTCCGCTTCAGGCTCTGCCTCCGCCGCCGCGGCTCGAGAGGCGGGCTCCGGCGCGCGGCGCGGCGGCTCGTCGGCCCGGCCGCATCCCGCTGCGAGTGCCGCGGCGGCGGTGGCGACGGACAGGGCCAGCATCCTCGATTTCCGGCGCCCTCGGTCGGCCAGAAAACAGGCGACAGGAGACAGGCGACAGGCGACCGGAAACCGGAAGCGACGTCCGGTCGTTTCCTGTTTCCTGTTTCCTGTCGCCTGTCGCCTGTCTCCTGTTCTCATGGGCGAACGATACCCGGCACGGGGCCCACGAGTGCGGCAGCGGCCACCATTGGCTATAGTGTCCGCGTGTCCGGGGTCGTTTACCTGGTCGGCGCGGGTCCTGGCGACCCGGGGCTCATCACCCGCCGCGGCGCCGACCTCGTCGCGCGAGCCGACGTCGTCGTCTACGACGGACTGGCCAGCCCGGTGCTGCTGCGCCTGGCCCGCACCGGCTGCGAGCTCATCTACGCCGGCAAGAAGCACGTCCCGTCCGGCGATCCGCCGCTCACCCAGGACCACATCGATCGCATCCTGATCGACCGCGCGCGCGCCGGCAAGCAGGTGGTCCGCCTCAAGGGCGGCGATCCGTTCGTGTTCGGCCGCGGCGCCGAGGAGTGCGAGGTGCTCGGCGCGGCCGGCGTCCGCTTCGAGGTCGTGCCCGGCGTCAGCGCCGCCACCGCTGTCGCTGCCTACGCCGGCATCCCGCTCACGGCGCGCGGCATCGCGTCGTCGGTGGCGTACACGACCGGCCACGAGGCGGCCGAGTCCGACGACGGTCACACCAGCGCGATCAACTGGCCCGCCATCGCCGGCGCCGACACGGTGGTCCTGTTCATGGCGCTGAGCACCGCGGCCGACTGCTGCGCCCGCCTCATCGCCGCCGGGCGCGATCCGTCGACCCCGGCCGCCGCCATCCACTGGGGCACCACCGCGTCCCAGCGCACCGTCGTCGCGGCGCTGGCCGATCTGCCGCACGCGATCGTCGCCACCGGGCTCAAGCCGCCCGCGCTGCTCGTCATCGGCGACGTGGTGCGGCTGCGCCAGCGCCTGTCCTGGTTCGAGGACCGGCCGCTGGCCGGGGCGCGCGTGCTGATCACGCGCCCGCCCGATCAGGCCGAGCGCATCAGCAACATCCTCTCGGAGCTGGGCGCGGAGCCGGTGCACTGCCCGCTGACCCGCATCGTCGACCCGCCGCCGGAAGAGGCCGCCCGCCTGGACGACGCGATCACGCGCCTCGGCCAGTTCGCCTGGCTGGTGCTGGCCAGCGCCAACGCCTGCGATCGCTTCTTCGCCGCGCTGGCCGCCCGCCGGCTCGACGGCCGCGCCCTGGCCGGCGTGCGGGTCGCCTGCGTCGGGCCGGCCACCGCGGCCGCGCTGGCCGCCCGCGGCCTGCTCGCCGACCTGGTCCCACCGCACGGCGACGCCGCCGGCGTGGCGCGCGCCATCGTCGAGGCCACCGGCGAGCTGACCGGCACGCGCATCCTGGTCCCGCGCGCCTCCGACGGGCGCGAGGACGCCGTCGACCTCCTGCGCGCGGCCGGCGCCGAGGTCGAGGCGATCTCGGTCTACAAGCTCGACCTGTGCGAGCCGACCCACCCGCCGGTGGTCAGCGCGCTGGCCCGCCTGCGCGCCGGCGAGATCCGCGCGGCCGCGTTCTTCGCCCCGTCGCAGGTGCGCGCGCTGTGCGACCTGCTCGGCCCGGACGCGCGCGAGGTGCTGGCCGGCGTGCCGATCCTGGCCGCCATCGGCGCCACCACCGCGGCCGCGCTCGCCGCCCGCGGCCTCACCGCGCACGTGGTGCCAGCCTCGCCCGATCTCGACCTGCTCGCCGGCGAGATCGCGGCCGCGGCAGGCGCCGCCGCCGCGGTGCGCCGCACCGCTCCGCTTTCCGCCCACAACGCCCCGGACACCGACTAGGCGCCGACCAGGAGATCGACCGCGATGCAATTCCCCGACTACCGCCCCCGCCGCATGCGCCGGACCGAGCGGCTGCGCAGCATGGTGCGCGAGACCCGCCTGTCCACCTCGAACTTCATCTACCCGCTGTTCGTCGTGCCGGGCAGCGGCGTGCACAAGGAGATCTCGTCGATGCCCGGCCAGTTCCACCACTCGGCCGACAAGGCGCTGGAGGCGGCGCGCGCCGCCTACGACCTCGGCGTGTCCGGCGTGATCCTGTTCGGCCTGCCCCAGCGCAAGGACGCGGTCGGCTCCGAGGCCTGGAGCGACAAGGGCGTCGTGCAGCAGGTCATCCGCGGCATCAAGAAGGAGGTGCCGGACATGGTCGTCGCGGCCGACGCCTGCTTCTGCGAGTACACCGACCACGGCCACTGCGGCGTGCTGATCGAGGGCGAGCTCGACAACGACGCCAGCCTCGAGAACCTGGCCCGCACCGCGCTTTCGTACGCGCGCGCCGGCGTCGACCTGGTGGCGCCGTCCGGCATGCTCGACGGCTTCGTCGGCGCCTGCCGCGAGTCGCTCGACGAGGAGGGCTTCAACAAGGTCGGCATCATGGCCTACTCCGCCAAGTACGCCTCGGCCTTCTACGGCCCGTTCCGCGACGCGGTGGAGAGCGCGCCCCAGGAGGGCGACCGGCGCGGCTACCAGATGGATCCGGCCAACGCGCGCGAGGCCGTGCGCGAGGTCGGCCTCGACGTCTCCGAGGGCGCCGACATCGTCATGGTCAAGCCGGCGCTGGCCTACCTGGACATCATCCGCGCCGTGGCCGACGAGGTTGACCTGCCGCTGGCCGCCTACAACGTGTCGGGCGAGTACTCGATGCTCAAGGCCGCCGCCGAGAAGGGCTGGGTCGACTACGACCGCGCCGTCCTCGAGACGCTGACCGCGATCCGCCGCGCCGGCGCCGACATCATCATCACTTACCACGCGCTGGAGGCGGCGAAGCTGCTGCGCTGATCTCGAGCTCGTACTCCTCGTCGGAGCCGGGCAGGGGCTGGCCGCGCGCCAGCGCCCCGTCGCTGCGGGCCAGGCGGATCAGCGAGCCGGGCGCCAGATCGACGTCCTGCCCGCGCCCGCTCAGCTCGCGTGAGCCGACCAGCCAGTGGAGCGGCACCTCGGCCGCGCCGGTGACCCGCACCCGGTAGCGGCCGGCCGGCCCGTCGAAGCGATAGAGGTTGACGTCGTCGCGCCGGTCGAGGTAGCCGCGCATGCGCTCGCCCGCCACCAGCGGGGCCGCGTCGCTGGGCGCGTCGTTCGGCTCGGCCTCGGCGTCGCGCGCCTCCGACCCGCGCACCAGCCGAACCGTAAGCCGGTACGTGTCGCTCACGTTCTCGGTCGGCAGGGCGCCCGGTCTGCGCGCCTCGCTCACCATCACCACCACCGGCTCGCGCACCCGGTACCAGCGCAGCGACTCGCCGTGGCCGGCGCCGGCCTCGTCGGCCTGGGCCAGCAGCCGCCCGCCCGGCTCGTACAGAGACAGCGCCAGGTCCAGGTTGGGCAGCGCCGTCACGTCGATCATCACGCGGTCGCCGGCGGCGCCGTCGGGCCGCTCGCGCAGCCGATAGACGTCGCGGTCCGATCGGCTGCGGCTGATGCGCTGCCCGATGAGGCCCGTCACCGGCACGCCGGACGCGATCAGCGTGGCCTGGGACAGCTCGTCGTTGCGCTCCTGCTCCTGGCGCTGCGGCTGCTGCGCCCGCCAGCTCGTGTAGTAGTAGATTCCGCCGGCCGCGGCGGCCAGGCACAGCGGCAGGGACACCACCGCCACCCAGCGCCGCCTGTGCAGCGCGCGCTCCCACTGGTCCAGGTCGGCGCGGCGCAGGCGGCGCTCGCTGTCGACCTCGTAGTCCAGCTCCGCCGCCACGCCGCGCGCGACCTCGCCGGCCAGGCGCTGGCCGGCGGTTCGCCGCGGGGTCGGGCCGGACAGGTCGCCCAGCGCCTGCTCGAGGTCCGCCTGCAGCTCGTGCACCGACGCGTAGCGCTCGGCGGTCTGCTTGCGCATGGCGCGCAGCACGATCGCGTCCGCCTCGGCCGGGATGCCCAGCTCCGGCACCCGGCGCGACGGCGGCACCACCTGCCTCGGTCAGGTGCTTGGTCAGGACGCCGACCGGCGACGCCGCGGCGAAGGCGTGCTCGCCGGTCAGCACACGGTACATGAGCGCGCCCAGCGAGTAGATGTCGGTGCGCGCGTCGACCTCCTCCTCGCCGCGGATCTGCTCGGGCGACATGTAGTGCGGCGTGCCGACGATCGCGCCGCGCCCGGTCCCGGCGGTGATGTCCTCGCGCTCGGCCAGCTTGGCCAGGCCGAAGTCGAGCACCTTGGCGAAGTCCTGGCCGCCGTGGGTGCGCGTGACCAGGATGTTCTCCGGCTTGAGATCGCGGTGCACCACGCCCAGCTCGTGCGCCTCGGCCAGCGCCGCGCACACCTGCGCGAACAGCGGCGCGGCGCGCTCGAAGCTGACCGGCCCGTCGCGATCGATGAGCGTGCCGATGTCGAGGCCGCGCACGTACTCCATGACCAGGTACAGCTGCCCCTGGGCGGTGCCGAAGTCGAACACCTGCACCGTGTTCGGATGGGTCAGGCGCGACACCGCCTCCGCCTCGCGCCGGAAGCGCGCCGTCACCTCCTTGTCGCCGGCCAGGTCGCCGTGCAGCACCTTCATCGCCGCGATCTTGCCCATGCGCTGGTGCTCGACCTTGTAGACCACGCCCATGCCGCCGCGCCCGATGACGTCGACGACGCGGTAGCGCCCGTCGAGCACGCGCCCGAGCCACGGATCGAGCGAGGGTGCGCGTCGGTCGCGCACCGGGCGCGCGTTGCCGGCCTCGCCGTTGGCCCCGTCGGCGGCGGCCGGCGCGCGGGTCGGCTCAGCCGCCGAGCCGGCCCGGTTCGCGCGCATGTGCGTGCCGCTGTCCTCGCCGGTCTGCAGCGCGCGCTGCAGCCGCGACGCGTGGTGCATGTCCGCCCCACAGCGCCCGCAGTAATTGTGGTCCACGTCGTACGCTGCGCGACAGCGCGGACAGAAGAACTTGGGGTTGGGCGTGCTCATCCCGCGCGCCGAAGCCAGTCCGGCCCCACCAGCCAGACGCAGGAAGCGTAGCCTTCGGCTCGCGCGCCGGTCAACGCGCCGAGACCGAGCCGCCGAGCGGAAAGCGGACCCGCCGCCATGTGATCTCGCCCGCGCCGGCGTTGGCCCGCACGACCAGCGCCGCGCCCGCGAACACCGCCCCGTCCGGCCCCGTGATCGGCATCGCCTCGACCGGCCCGCTGCCCAGCACCGTGGCCCCGTCGCCCATGGTCGCGTGCCCGCTCGCACGCCCCAGCGCCGCCTCGTCGACCATGCCGTGCAGCACGAGGTGCTGCCCGCGCGGCGGGCAGGGCGGCGGCCAGCGCGCGCTCGCCCACGTGCACGCCGCCCAGCGCGACGTCGCCGGCGTCGTCGTCGCTCTGCCGCGGCGGGGCGTGCCCGGCCCATACGCGCACCCCCTTCTGTGCGCCGAGTCGCATGGCCAGCGCCGAGGCGTCGTCGGGGCGGTGGACGCAGCCGTCGCTGCCGGCCAGGAGCCGGCTCGCCTCCGCCGCGCCCGGGAACGAGGCCAGCACCGCGCCGTCCACCTCGACCATGCGGACCCGGGTCGCGTCGAACACCGGATAGCCGGCGGCCGACAGGCTGGCGATGGCGGCGCGGTGGGCCGGGATGGCCTCGCGCTCGCCGGGGATCGCCCACACCACCCACGGCGCGTCGCGGGCCAGCGCGCCCAGCACCTGGGTCAGCTCCTCCTCGCTCGTGCCCATGCCGCCCAGGCTCACGACAAGCTCGACGCGCTCGCGCTCGAAGGCGGCGCGCACGCGGCCGAGCTGGGTCAGGGTCGCGGCGCTGGCGCCGCGCGCGTCGGCAACCACGCCGGCCACCAGCGTGCGGTCGCGCCCGACCTCGGCCGGGCCCATGCGCAGCCAGTCACCGTCGAAGGAGAGGGCGCGGCCGGCCCGCCGGCCCAGGTCCGCGCCCGGTCCGGCGGCGCTGGCGGTGCCGGACGGCTCGGCGCAGCGAAACGGCTCGCCCAGCGCCGCGCTGCGATCGATGGCGCCGGTCAGCCCGGCGGCCATCGTCTTGCCCACCTCGGTCGCGATCGGGTCGACGTCCTCGCGCGCGCCGCACGACCCGCACCCGGGCAAGGCGGCCAGCGCGGCGGCGGCGACAAGGATTCCAGCTCGTGCGCGCGCGGCGCGCGGTGCGGCCTCGAGGCGAGTCACGGGGGTGGCGAATCATCCACCCGCCCGCCGGCCTTGCGCCACACGTCGCACACCTTGGGCGAGTACTCGAACGCGCTGAGCGCGTGTCCGGGCGCGCGCTTGCGCACGGCGCGGAAGTGGGTGAGCGCGAGGTCCAGCTCGTCGAACGCGATGTGCGCGGCCCCGAGCAGCGTGCCGATCTCGACGACCAGATCGGTGTCCAGATACGCGTACGAGTCCCCGACCAGCAGCTCCGACAGCAGGCTCTTGACCTTGCCGTAGTCCCCCTTGTCCCACGCCCGGTGGGCCAGGGGCAGCTGGCGGCGCGCGTTCTCCATCGCCTCGGTGCGCCGGGTGAGCAGCGCGATCGACGCGGCGTCCGGCGGGCTGCGCTTGGACGGATGCACGCGCAGGTAGATCGGCACCACGATCGCTCGCCCTTGTCGAGCGCGTCGCGCTTGAGGAAGTTGTAGTCCTTGAGCAGCTGGGCCCGCTTGCTGTCGGCGAACAGGCTCTTGGCGATCTCGGTCAGCGCCTCGCGCCGCGCCGCGCGGTAGGTCACGCGCAGCGGCACGGTGATCGACATGCCGACGGCGACGGTGCCGTCCGGATCGAGGCCGTTGAACTCGGCCAGGTACTTGGCCCTGCGCTCGTCGCCGAGGTACTGCGCGGCCAGGCCGGGCAGGGTGTCGGCCAGCGCCACGGTCACGTCGTTGGACACCGGGATGCGCAGCCGCTCGCCCGGCTTGAGCTCGCGCGCGTGGTCGAGCCCGTTCTCGATCATGATGTAGATCTTGTGGCGCCGGTCGCCGTAGTACTCGGCGGCGAGCAGCTCGAGCGTGTCGCCGCGCTTGACCCGGTGAAACACGATGCCGGCGGCCTCGTCCTCGTCGACCGGGGCTCCCTGCGCCTCTGGACGGGCTGGCGGCTGCTGCCCGGCCGGCTGCGCCCACGCCGCCGGCCCGACGAGCAGCAGCGCGACAGCGGCCGCGCACTTCATCGCCGCACCTCGTCCGGGTCGAAGCTGAACACCCGCGTGCCGGAGCTGAAGTCAACCTCGAGCCGCACCGCCGAGCTCTCGTCGCTGGCCGGCACCGTCACGTCGCGCTCGATCGGCTCGAAGTAGTCGTTGGTGATCGTGACGCGGTGGCGCCCGGCGGTCAGCGCCAGCGGGCGGCCCAGCGGCGTCATGCCGCGCTCCTCTCCGTCGATGGCGACGCGCCCCCACGGGCCGCGCCACCACGCGCACGAAGCCGCGCTCCGGCGGCGGCGGCACCGAGGCCATCACCGGTGCCGGCGGCGGCACCTCGGCCCCGATCGGCGCCAGGTGGAGCAGCGCGACCACGAGCGCCACCACGCCGGTGATCGCGCCCTGGATGGCGAGGCCGCGGCGCACCGTGCGGCGCGCCGACACGCTGTGCTGGGACCCGTGCGCCGTGCCCGGCCCGGTCGTCGCCGGGTTGAGGTACTCGTCCGCCTCCAGCTTGGTGATGATGTCCTGGTTGCGCAGGTACAGGACCAGGCGCGAGTGGTAGTTCATCTCCACGTGCCTGGCCAGGAACCGCTCCAGCGCCATCACCAGCGCCTGCCCCGACTGGAAGCGGCTGCGCGGCTCCTTCTGCAGGCACTTGTCGATGATGCGGTCCAGCTCGCGCGGAATCTCGGCGTTGAGCTTGCGCGCCCGCACGTGCCGCTCGAGGCGGATCTTGTGCATCACCGACCGCTCCTCGTCCTCGATGAAGGGCTTGCGCCCG
>CAVWXW010000001.1:200000-1007836 GCA_963759105.1 uncultured delta proteobacterium
GTAGTAGTAGGCCGGCACCTCGAGGCCGTCGAAGCTGGAGATGTGGACCAGCTTGGGCGCGAGGAAGCGGCGCGGGTCGCCCAGGTGGCTGCTGGTCCAGCGCTCGAGCTTCCCGGAGTCGAGCGCGACCGTGTAGATGTCTTCCGGCTCGGTCGGCCGGGTCACGGTGACGGCCAGCAGCTTGCCGCCGTCGGCGAAGCGGAACGATGAGATCACGCCGGACGGAACGCCGCGCACGCGCCGCGTGGCGCGGCTGGCGGTGTCGTAGACGCGCACCACGCTCATGCCGTCCTCGTTGGTGGTGAAGGCGATGAGCGTCGACCACAGGGCGATGTTGTCCACGTCCCACGGGATGTCCTTGGTCAGCGAGCGCAGGTCTCCGCTGGCCAGGTCGAGCTCGTAGAGCTGGATGAAGTCGCCGTCGCGATCGGAGGTGAAGTAGAGCTTCTTGTCGTCGGCCGAGAAGCGACCCTCGCGGTAGACCGCCGGATGCGCCGACGGCGCCACCGGGGTCAGCTCGCCGCTGGCCACGTCGAGGATGTGGAGCGCGGAGTGCTCGGTTAACAGATACTCGCGCAGGACCATCTTGGTCCCGTCGACCGACCACGACCCGGCGATCCACTGGCCCTGGCGCGCGAGCAGGAGCCGCGTGCTCTCGCGCGTGCGCCCGTCGCTGAGGTAGACGTCCATGTCCGCCTCGTTGCGGCTGTTGCCGGTGAAGGCGACCGCGGCGCCGCCCGGCGCGATGCTGAACGCGCCGTGCCGGCTCCTGCCGTCCGACAGCAGGGCGCGCTCGGCGTCCTCGAGGCCCAGGCGGACCAGCTGGAAGCGCTCGTTGCCGCCCAGGTCGGTGCGGAACAGCAGCGACGGCTCGTTGGCGGTGAAGTAGGAGACCTGTTCGATCGGCTCCGGTTCATCGGTCAATCGCTTGAGCGGGCCGAGCGGAGCGTCGACCGAGTAGACCTGCGGCGAGCGGCCCAGCCGGGTCAGGGCGAGGAACGAGCGGCGGCGGGGCAGGGCGCCGGCCAGGCGCGTGCGGCGCGTGTCGAGATAGGGCGCCAGCCGGTCGCGGATGTCGTCGGGGACCGGCGGCGTGCCGTCGAGGAGGAGCGGCGTCTCGGGCGCGCCCGCCTCCGGCTCGAACTCGAATGCGGTCTCGTCGCGCGGACCGCCGATCACGCCGCGCGAGTTCTCGCGCGGAGGCTGCGGGCGCGGGGCCGGCAGCGCGGATGGACGGGCGCGCCGCGCGTCGCCACGGCAGCCGGCGCCCCACGCGATGGTCGCGAGGGCCAGGAGCGCCGTCCGGTGGGCCAGCAGGCCTCCGAGCCGGCACTGTCCCGTTCTTACGTCCTCGCACATTAGGTCAAGAATGGGCCAGTCCCCCAGCGGCTCCGCCCCGGCACGCGCCCAGAACGATCAGCGTCCAGCGAGCGACGCGGGGCTGTCAAGAATCCAAGGTGGGTTCGCGGCCGCGCACGTGCGTTCAGTTACGTCGAGAGGGCGATGTGCACCGGACTTGCATTCGCAATCGCGTGTAAGCCGTGTCGGCATCGAGTTTGGCGTTGAACCCCGTGGGGGGGCATGGCGAGATCCATCGAACAAGGAGTTGAACGAGTGGCCAGACCATCGATCCACGACTGGACGGGACATTCCGCCCTGCTGGCCGCCCTGGCCATCGTGGCGCTCGCGGCATGCGGAGGCGTGTCGGTGCCTTCCGACGACGAAGACGACGGAACCGCCGATGACGGATCGGACGGATCGGGCAGCGACGCAGATGGTGCGCCCTCGCCGGACGGTTCACCCGACGCGGGCGAGGTGCCGGATGCGCGGCCACCGGCGGCGTGCGAGGGCGGCGCCGTGCAGCTGCTCGCCAATGCCAGCTTCGAGGACGCAGAGCTGCCCAATGGGGCCATCGACTGGATCGAGGACACGCCCCCGATCACGTATCCGGTCCCGCAGATTCCGTTCGCGCAAGACGGCAATCGAGCTGCCTGGTTCGGTGACGTCACGCGGCCCGAGCAGCGGCTGATCCAGCCGGTCATCGTGCCGGAGGGCGCCACGTCGCTCTCGCTCGAGTACTACACCTGCTTCGTGACCCAGGAGGATCCGGAGCAGGTGTTCGACCACCTGACCGTCTCGCTGCTCGACAGCAGCGGCAACACGCTCGAGGTGCTGGCCGAGTACACGAACAAGGACGCGGAACCGGATGAGACGGGGTGCAACTTCCGGCGGGAGACGCTCCTGGCCGACAACGCGCACGCGGGCCAGGAGGTGCGGCTCGAGCTGTTCGGCCTCAACGACGAGGCGGGGCTGACCAGCTTCTACTTCGACACGCTCGCGCTCACCGCCACCTGTCCGTGAGCCGCCGCGCTATTTCTGGCGGCCGTCCCACCGGTCGGCGAGCGCGCAGGATGCGACCCCGGACTTCACGGCCGCCTCGCGCAGGCGCTTGACCCGGTCGCCCGCCGGCGACTTGCGCATCGATTCGAACAGCGCGCTGACCTCGGGATTGCTGATCTCGGTGCTCAGCTGATGCGCGATCGCCGCATCGTCGGCCCCGGGATCGGCCGCACGGTCGGGGAGGTTGGCGCGCTTCGCCGCGTCGCACAGGACGGCGATGGCCTCGTCGTAGGTCTGCGGCTCCGAGGGCAGCGCCGCGGCAGCCGACTTGCCGGCCGACTTGCTGGCCGCGCCCTTGTCCCCACCGGCGGCGACGTCTCGCCACAGCTCGGCCAGGCTGCAGCGCGCGATGCCGGCGCGCCGCGCACCCGACTCGAGGGCCGCGATCTTGCCCTGGTTGCTCTCGCTGGCCGCGACGCTGCCCATGAGCTTGCGCACCTCCTGGTTGCGCACGCGCGCGTCGATCCACATCGCCAGCATCATGATGCGGTTCGCGTCGCCGCCCGACTCGGACACCTCGGCCTTTTCCGGCGCATCGCAGACGATGTGCATGGCCTCGTCGAAGGTCTGGTCGCTCGCGCCCGCGCTCGCGCCCGAACTGCCCTGGCCCTGCTTTGCGCGTCCGGCGTCCTCCTGGCAGCCCACGCAGCCGATCATGGAAAGGACGAGCGCCCAGCGGGAGATTCGCAGATGGTCAGCCATGGCTCCTCTCATGAGGCGCAGCGCAGGATGTGGTAGCTCTTCTTGCCGGCGCGCAGGACCAGCATCGTCTCGGTGGCCAGGTCGCGCGCGGTGACCGTGAGCGCCGGATCCGAGACGCGCTCGTTGTTGAGGTAGACGCCGCCGCCCTGCAGCAGGCGGCGGGCCGCGCCCTTCGAGTCGCACAGGCGCGTCTGGATGAGCAGGTCGATCAGCGGCACGCCGCCCTCGAGCTGCGAGCGCGGCACCTCCGACGACGGCACGTCGGCCAGCAGCGGGCGCAGGTCCTCGTCGCGCAGGTCGGCCAGCGAGCCGCCGAACATGACCTGGCTGGCGCGCTCGGCGCGTCCCAGCGCCTCGTCGCCGTGCGCGAACCGGGTCACGTCCTCGGCCAGGGCGCGCTGCCCGATGCGCTGCTGCGGCGCCTCGGCGTGGCGGCGCTCGATGTCGGCTACCTCCTCGAGGCTGCGCCACGAGAAGGTCCTGAGCAGGCGGCCGACGTCGGCGTCGTCGGTGTTGAGCAGGTACTGATACATCGCGTACGGGCTGGTCAGGTTCGCGTCGAGCCACACGCTGGTGCCGGCCGCCGTCTTGCCCATCTTTCGGCCCTGGGCGTCGAGCAGGAGCGGACACACCAGGCCGTGCAGCCGCGGCCGGCCCATCTTCCTCCCGAGCTCGATGCCGGCGGTGATGTTGCCCCACTGATCGGTGGCGCCGACCTGCAGCCGGCAGCCGTGCCGGTCGGACAGGGTGACGAAGTCGAACGCCTGCAGCAGCATGTAGGAGAACTCGGTGTAGCTGATGCCCTGCTCGCGGTCCTCGAGCCGCGAGCGCACCGAGTCCTTGGCCATCATGTAGTTGACGGTCATGTGCTTGCCGATGTCGCGCAGGAACTCGAGGAACGACACCGGCGCGGTCCAGTCGGCGTTGTTGGCCATCACGGCGCCGTGCGGGCCGTCGAAGTCGAGGAAGCGCGACAGCTGGGCGCGGATGGCGGCCACGTTGCGCTCCAGCGTCTCGCCGTCGAGGAACTGGCGCTCGTCGCTCCGGCCCGACGGGTCGCCGATCATGCCGGTGGCGCCGCCGACCAGGGCGATCGGCTTGTGGCCGGCGCGCTGCAGCCGCGCCATCAGCATGATCGTGACCAGGCTGCCGATGTGCAGGCTGGCGCCGGAGGGATCGAAGCCGCAGTAGAACGTGACCCCGGGAGGGGCGAGAACCTCGCGAAGCGCGTCGCGATCGGTCGATTCGGCCAGCAGGCCGCGTGCGTCCAGCTCGTCGAGGATGTGCATGGATGGATCCGTTGCTCGTTCGGTCTCGCCGCCACCGCCGCGCCGGACCGGCGCGGTCTAGCGGGCGTAGTCGGACGCGCGGGTCTCGCGCACCACGACGACGCGCACCTGACCGGAATAGGTGGCCTCGCTCTCGATGCGCCGCGCGATGTCCTTCGACAGAAGGCGCGCCTGCGCGTCGTCGATCTTGTCGTTCTCGACCAGGACGCGCACCTCGCGGCCGGCCTGCAGGGCGAAGGCGCGCGTGACGCCGGCGTAGCTGGTGGCCAGCTTCTCCAGGTCGTAGAGCCGCTTGACGAACGAGGCGAGCAGCTCGCGGCGCGCGCCCGGGCGGGCGGCCGACAGCTCGTTGGCCGCCTCGACGATGTGATCGAGGACGCTGCCCGGGCGCGGCTCGCCGTGGTGGCTGGCGATGGCCTGGCACACGCGCGGCGCCTCGCCGTGCTTGCGCGCCATCTGGGCCCCGACCTCCGCGTGCGAGCCCTCCTGCTCCTGATCCACGGCCTTGCCGATGTCGTGCAGGAGTCCCGCGCGGCGCGCCGCCTTGACGTTGATGCCCAGCTCCGCGGCCATCAGCCCGGCCAGGAAGCCGACCTCGACCGAGTGCTGGAGCAGGTTCTGGGCGTAGGAGGAGCGGTGCTTGAGCCGGCCCAGGTGCTTGATCAGCTCCGGGTGGACGCGGTGCAGGCCGAGGTCGAACACCGCCTGCTCGCCCGCCTCGAGGCAGTCGGCCTCGACCTGCTTCTCGCAGGTAGCCACCACCTCCTCGATGCGAGTCGGGTGGATGCGACCGTCGGCCACCAGCTTGCTGATGGCCAGCCGCCCGATCTCGCGCCTGACCGGGTTGAAGCAGGAGATCGTGATGACCTCGGAGGTGTCGTCGATGATGAGATCGATGCCGGCCGCCGCCTCCAGCGCGCGGATGTTGCGACCCTCGCGCCCGATCAGCCGGCCCTTCATGTCGTCGGACGGCAGCGGCACCACCGACACGGTCCGCTCGGCGACGAACTCGCTGGCGTAGCGCTGCACGGCGGTGGCGATGATCTGCTTGGACCGCGCCGCGGCGTCCTGCTCGGCGGCTTCCTCGATCTGCTTGATCTCGGCAGCGACCTGCGCGCGCGCGTCGCCGATCATCTCGTCGGCCAGCCGCTGGCGCGCCTGATCTGCGGTGAGCCCCGCGATCTCCTCGAGGCGGCGCTTGGCCTCCTGCTGCGCCTGCTCGGCGCGGCGGGCCATCGCCTCGGCCGCCTGCTCGCGGCCATCGAGGTTCTTCGAGCGCTTGTCCAGCTCGCCGACGGCGCGTGTCGCGTCCTGCTCGCCCTTCTCGACCTGCTTCTCCCGCTGATTGAGCGACTCTTCCTGGCGGGTGAGCTCGGTGCGGCGGCCGCGGATCTCGTCCTCGGACTGCGACTTGATCTTGAAGGCGATCTCCTTGCCTTCGACCTGCGCGGACTTGAGGATCTCGTCGCGCTCGTGCTGGGCTGCGGCGCGGATCTTCTGGGCTTCGTCCTCGGCGGCGCGTTCGGCGGCGGTGCTGCGGCCCAGGCCGAGCAACCGCGCCACGAGGAGGCCGAGCCCGACACCGACCGCGAGGCCAGCGGCCAGTGCGATGATGATGTGGGTCGTGGTCATGGAATCACCGGCGAAAATCTAGTGGCTGCCATCGTCCGCGGCGCGGACGGCGCCCGCGTCGGTGACGATGAAGTGCATCGGGAGGTCGTCTGCCTCGCGCGGCACGTGGTCGACCAGCTGGCACGCGTAGCAGTAGCCGACGCGGACGGCAGACGGGCGCCCGGGCCAGCGCGCGGTCGTAGTATCCGTGCCCCCAGCCGAGCCGCGAGCCGGTGCGGTCGAAGGCGAGGCCAGGGACCAGGAAGAGATCGATGTGATCGAGCGCGACCAGCGGCTCCGAGGCGGCCGGCTCCGGGATGCCGAACGCTCCCGGTCCCAGCGGTGCAGGTCCGGATGCGGGCAGCACCACCTCGTGAAACTCGAGGTGCTTCGCCGCGCCGACGACGCGAGGGTAGGCGAGGCGGACACCGCGCGTCGGCGAGCTCGCGCGCAGCCGGGCTGCAATCGAGCTCCGCGCGGATCGGAGCGTACAGACCGACAGTGCGGGCGCTCGCGATCGGCTCGACAGTGAAGAGGTGACGGGCAGCGGCACCCGCAGCGAGCGTGGCGGCGTCGACAGAGATCGAGTCGCGCACCCGGCGCAGCGACCGCCGGAGCTGCTCCTTGGCTGTGGCCACGGTCTCATCCGGTGGACGAGGCGTGTTCCTCGGCTTCGAGATAGCGGAGAATTCGCTGCGTTCGCTCACGGACCTGGCGCTCGAGCTTCTCCTTCTCTTCCCGCGCCTGGTGCAGCTCATCGGCGATGGTGAGAGCGACGAGCAGGGCCAGGGCCTGCGTGCTGGCGATCTTGCCGGGCGCCTTCGCCTCTTCGATCTTCGCAGTCACGTAGTCGGCCAACTCCTTGATGTAACGGGGCTTCGCGTCCGTACGGAGGCTGAGCTTGTGACCCGCAATGGAGACCTTCACCGACCGACTCACGGGTCGCATGATATCGAGGGCCGGGCCGGAAGCAAACCTCCGGCGCCTCACGGATGCGTCGAGCCGTCCTGGCGCTTCCGCATGAACATCGCCAGCTTCCGCTTCACGCCATCGGGCACCTGGGTGAAGCGGATGGCCATCCCCGGGCAAAGCGCCCCGTCGTTGACCCGCACCACCTTGCCGCGCAGCGCGACCGGCTGCGCCTCATCGGGCAGCGCGAAGCTCACGTTCACTTCCGCCCCCGCCTCATCGAGGAACTCCGAGCGCAGGAACATCCCGTTTCGGCTGAGATTTGCCACCCAACCGACAGTGGACATGGCCGCCGATGCATACCGCGCCGGCAAGTTGACCTGCAGCCGATGCGCCGCACGTCGCTCACGGGGGTTCTGCGGTATCAAGCTCGGCGCCCTTCCCCCCGGCGGCCACGTTACCCGGGGGCCCCGGGATCGTCAATTCCGCCCGCCCGGCACCCCCGCGCGCGGCCGGCCGCGCCCTTGAAATGACAGCCCGACTAGGGCAAAAGTACCTGCCCCCCTGGCGGCGGGCGAGCCCATAGCTCAGCCTGGTAGAGCACCGGACTTTTAATCCGATGGCCGAAGGTTCAAATCCTTCTGGGCTCACCGACCCCTGAAACCACCCCCTGACCCCATCGTCCAGCTGGCCTAGGACACCGGCCTTTCACGCCGGCGACACGGGTTCAAATCCCGTTGGGGTCGCAACGCAATCGGATCCGCCAGTCTGGCCGCGCCCTTGGCGCGCCAGACTCGGCGGTTTCCGGGGGGGAGGGGAACTGACCTCTTCGGATCCGTTCCGCGGCGGCGCCTGAGATGAGAGCGGCGACCGTTGCCGCTGTCGTCCTGGGCCCACTCGGGCGTGAAGACCAGACCGTCGGGGAACAGGGCCAGGAAGCTGCTTGCATGCGAGAACACGCTGAAGCCGATCAGCCAGTCACCGTACTCGCGACGAGACGTAGGGACGACGATCTGGGTAGCTCGGGTCCGCGAACGCGCGGCGAGCTCTCGGCGTATGAACCGCACCCGGAGCCGAGCGCTCGCATCGGTTTCGTAGGCTGGGCACCTGCCGCTTCATCTGGTGAGTCGCTGCCCTCGCGCTCATCGCGCGGAGCACTCGGGCGAGCTCGAACATCGACGGATCGATCGGCTTGATCCTCCCGGTGACCTGATCCAGCGGAGTCTCGCGAATCGCGGCGGCCGCCACCCCGATGACGACGCCGTCAACTCCTCGCGCGAGCGCCTCGAATCTGCTCCGGTCCGGCTCGCGAGGAGCCGAATCGAAGGAGCCCGGCGCTCCACCCCGCTGGACGTGTCCGATCCGGGTCAGCCGGACGTCGAAGCCAACGTCGGCGTGCTTCGCGGCGAGCTCGGAGGCCAGCCGGTCGCCGCCGCCCGACACACCTTCGGCGACGACGATCAGCGCGTGCGCCTTGCCGCGGCGGTAGGAATCGCGGACCACGTCGGCGACCGCGTCAACCGAGGCCGGCATCGGGAATGGCGACCGCCCTCCGTCCCGCCGCGATGCCGGCCATCAGGGCGAGGTAGCCGCAGTCGCGGCCCATGACCTCCACGAGGAACGCGCGGTGGTGACGAGGCGGTCACGTTGAGGCGATCGATCGCCTCGAGTGCGACGTCGAGGGCGGTTGTCGCGCCAATCGTGAGGTCACGACCGACCAGATCGTTGTCGGCCCGCCGAACGGGGCCGAGCCGGGTCTATTCCGCTCGAGGCGGCGTGCAAAGCGTTCGACAGTCGGTGTTCCGGCGCCGGTGCTCGGGCCGACGATGCGCCGCACAGGCGGCGGCACGGCAATCGCTGCTGCATCGGGTCGAACGCCGCGAGTGTCGCGGCGCTCGAGCTCAGCGTCGCCGTCGCGCATCGAGATGGGGCAAAGGGTACTGCCTGTCGATCCCGGAAGACTCCCATTGCCAAGGGCCGCTGGTTCCGCACTTTGCGTCGGTCACTCCTTGGCCTCATGACTCGACGATGTTCTGATCGGCGGAGCACGAGTGACTGCTGCATTGGAGATGACTTGACGGACTGGTTCCATCTCGTCGGCGGTGGGCTGCTTCTGTATTTCGGGGCCGAGTGGTTCGTCGGCGGCGCGTCTGCGCTGGCCCTCGCGCTGCGCGTTCCGCAGCTCATGGTCGGCCTCACGGTGGTGGCGTACGGGACGTCGGCGCCCGAGATCATCGTCGGCGTCCAGTCTGCGGCCACGGGGCACGGAGATGTGGCGCTCGGCAACGTCATTGGCTCGAACGTCGCGAACATCGGCCTGATCCTGGGGATCGCGGCTCTCATCGCGCCTCCCAGGGTGGATGGTCAACTGCGCCGCCGCGAGCTCCCGGTGCTGCTGGCCAGCGCGGCGTTGTTTCCGCTGCTTCTTCTCGATGGGTCGGTGACCTGGTGGGAAGGAGTCGGACTTCTGGTCGTGGCGATCGCGTACACGGCCTGGATGATCCGCGCCGCGCGCAGTGCCTCGGCGCTGGCAGCGGCCGCTGCAGGCGTCGCGACCGCCACGGAGGCCGCGGACGCAGCGGGCGCCCCGAAACCGGGCGGGCGTCTCCGCGCGGCGGCGACGGCCGTTGTCGGGCTGGCCGTCCTGCTGGTCGGTGGCCATCTCTTCGTCGAGGGCGCGGTCTCGGTGGCGCGAGCGCTGGGCCTGAGCGATCGGCTCGTCGGTCTGACCATCGTGGCGATCGGAACCTCGCTTCCCGAGCTCGTCACCAGCGTGATCGCTGCCAGTCGCGGTCATTCGGACATCGCCGTCGGCAACGTCATCGGCTCCAACATCTTCAACACCTTCCTCTGCCTGGGAACCGCGGCGCTGGCCGGAACGGTCGCCGCGCCGCTGACAGCGCTCAGCGTGGACATCGTGTGCCTCATGGTGATGACTGCACTGGCGGCCGCCTTCATCCGAAACGACCGGGTCATCACACGCCGCGAAGGCGCCATCGCGCTGGCTCTCTACGTGCTCTTCGCCGCGATCACGGTGCTGCGAGGTTAGATCGGTTCAGGAGGCGTCCGGATCGGGATGGCCGGCCGCATCGGCCGGCGAGACATCTGGTGCACGCGCGCGACCAGCCGGCTGGCCGCGACAGGCTCCTCCAGGACCGCGGCGCCCAGCTCGGCGGCGATCGAACGGATGGCGGGACCGCCCGCCGGCGTTAGCCACAAGAACGGGACCTCGATGCCCGCGGCGCGCGCCGACGCCAGCGCCGCGACGCCGTTCGCCGGCAGATGGCCGAGATCGCTCACCACGAGGCCTACCGGATCGCCGGTGGCGAGCAGCCGGGACATCGAATCCCAGCAGTCGGACGCCTCTCGGACGTGGCGATCCAGTCTCCGAAGCAGGGCGCGGAGGCGCGCGCGCCGGAGACCATCATCGGCCGCCACGATGAGCGACAGCGCCCGCGAACACCCCGAATCGACCATCCCGGTGCGGTCAGCAAGAGCCATGCCTCGGCGTCCGGGCGAACCCGCCGGGAGAAGGGAAGGTGCCGCCGCATTATTCGCGACGCCGTCGCGAAATGCAACGCGCGGCGGCGCCAGCCAGGACAGCAATATCTTCTGGTGCGCAGGACGGTGCCATGCTCGCTTCGCGATGACGGTCATCGAGCTCCATCGTCGAGCCCTTGTCGGCGAAGAACCGCGCCCTCACCGACACGGGCGATGCTTCGGGTACAGCCGATGCAATCGAGCGACACATGAGCATCCTCGCAACAGCAGCGGCAGTAGCAGCCTTGACCCGTGCTGGGCGCACGAGTCGTGGCTCTCAGGGGGCGTGCTCGACCATGATAGCGTGCGGTCATGGCAGTGGACGTCTCAACCGAGATCGAGATAGAGCGGCCGCTCGAGGAGATTGCCGCGTACGCCGGCAACCCCGACAACGCGCCGGAGTGGTACGTCAACATCAAGTCCGTGGAGTGGAAGACGCAGCCTCCTCTCCGGGTCGGATCCCGCCTCGCCTTCGTCGCGCAGTTCCTTGGTCAACGGCTCGCGTACACGTACGAGTTTGTCGAGGTGGTACCGGGTAAGCGCCTCGTGATGCGCACCAGCGAAGGACCGTTCCCCATGGAGACGACCTATATCTGGGAATCCGTCGGCGAGGGTCGCACGCGGATGATCCTTCGCAACCGCGGTGAACCGTCGGGCTTCGGTAAGCTGGCCGGGCCCATCATGGCGGCGGCGATGCGGCGCGCCAACCGGAAGGACCTGATGCGGCTGAAGTCCATCCTCGAAGGCCGATCTGAGGATGGGTGAGCCGCTCAAGCACATCGCCATGGCGCTCGCCCAGCACCTGCCGCCGGAGTATCCCGACGCGATCGACGTCCTCCTGCGTTCCCTCGGTCCCGAAGACTCGGCCGACGAGCTGGTCGGCGTCGGGATGGCGCCGTCATGTCGCTCGAGCGGGCGAGTCTTCGACACCTCCTGCCGGGGGCGACGTCTTCCATGGATCGGGCCCCGGGGTTTCCGCCGCTGGCCGCGACGCCGAGCCTCGCGATGAAGTGCGGCCAACCGATCGCGTGCTTTGCGGCCTCGGACGGGACGAGCCCGGTGTGTTCCAGCTCGACGCGGGTGATGGGGCCGCGCGCCTCGAAGGTCACGCGCAGGCGGGTTGCGCCCGGCGGCATCGCGGCGTTTCCGGCTTCGCCCCAGGCGATCTCGATGAGATGTGGTCGATCGACGCGGACGAAATGCCCGCGTATCAGCACGCCGTTGATGTTAACCGAGAAGACTCCCCCGTCGATCGCTTCGAGGCGTGCGACGTCGCCCATCCAGCGAACGAGGAGCTCCGGGCGCACGAAGTGATCGAAGACCCGCTCCGCCGTGGCCTCGACGTCGATGGTCGTTCGAAAGGAGTCGCTCATCCCTTCTTCTCCAGCTCCTGCTTGAGCGCGGCGAGCTTCTGCACCCAGAAGGCTTCCACGAAGGCCACCACAGGGGCAAAGCCCTCGGGCTTGATCGAGTAGAGGGCCTTCGTGCCCTCTCGTCGCGCCTCCACGAGGCCCGCCTTGCTCAGCACGGCAAGGTGCTGCGACGCGGCCTGCTGAGTCACCTCGACCTCCGCCGCGATCTCGCCCACGGCGCGCGGCCCGGCACGCAAGAGACGCATGATCTCGATTCGCCTCGGCTCACCGAGGGCCTTGAACGCGAGGGCGGCCTGCTTCTCCGAACGCTTCACAAGTGTTCGCTTGTGTAACATGCCTGCAGCTGGTAAACCACAAGCAGTCACTTGTGGAGGTAGCCTATGACCACCATCCGCCACGAGGTCCACGCCGCGTGTCCGCCCGGGCGAGTCTGGGTGCTGCTCGCCGACCTCGAAGCCGTCCAGCGGTACAACCCGGGCGTGCGACGCGCCGCCATCGATGGTCCGCAGCGGACAGGCGTCGGAGCTCGGCGCTCCTGCGACCTTCTCCCCAGGGGTCGCGTGGTCGAGCGCGTGACACATTGGGAGGATGGGCGCGCGCTGGGTCTGGAGGTGGCCGCGAGCGACTGGCCCATCCATTTCATGCACTGGTTGACGCGGATCGAGGCGCAAGGCGGCGGCACGCGCATCACCCAGTCGCTCGAATACGAGGTCAAGTTCGGACCGCTCGGGTGGATACTCGACCGTGTGGTGATGAAGGGAGCAGCTGAGCCGTGCCATCCAACGAAGCAAGGACCGCCAGGCCTCCGAGCAAGCGAGCGGCGAGCAAGCGATGAGCGCGGAGCGCGGTCTACATTTTCTCGAGCGGCCCTGTCGTGACGGGCCCGCCTTCTGCGTCTCCCCCACGGAGCCCACTTTCGGGTCTCTGGTTACAGGGAGAAGAAGAGCCATGTCATCCGCCTTTGTCTGGTTCCATCATAACGGCAAGAAGCCAAACGAAACCAAGCGCTTCCTCGTGTCGCTGCTCGACTTTGGGGCCTCCGACGGTCCCGGCGGCATGACGATGCTGGCCGCTGGCGAGGAGCCGTTCGCGGCGCTCGGGAGCAAGGAGGATGCTACGGCGACCGGGACGAGTGGATCCCGTTTGTCGCGGTGGAGGATGTTGACGCGGCGACGAAGCGCGCGGTCGCCCTCGGCGCCTCCCTGCTCCGAGAGAAGAGTCGCGGTCCGGCCGGCGAGTTCACCGTCGTCCGCGATCCGGGCGGCGCCGCGCTTGCGCTCTGGAAGAAGGCCTGACCCTGACGGCTGCGGCTGGAGCTCGCGATGACGACCTACGCCCTGCTGATTACCGAAGCACGCCCGCCGCGGAGCCCATTCCCGAGCTCGACGAGAAGCAGACGCTGGCAGACCATCGTGCGCTCCAGGCCGACGCGGCGGCTCGAAATCAGCTCCATGCCGTGGCCCGGCTCGACGAACCGGGAGCTGCCCGAACCGTCAAGGCGCACGCCAGCGGACACGCGGTCACGGACGGTCCGTTCATCGAGTCGAAGGAGTGGCTCGTCGGTTTCTACCTCGTTGACTGCGATGATGAGAACCAGGCCATCGAGCGCGCGAAGCGGATTGTCCAGACCCGCGCCACGCGATCGAGGTACGGCCGGTTGACTGGCGGTGGCGACCTTGAGCGGGGCGGCGCAGGCCGACGCGATTCGCCGGGTGTACCCGAGTGTCCTCGGGAAGCTGCTCGGGTTCACGGGCTCGCTCCCCGATGCCGAGGATGCGGTCCACGATGCGGTTGAGCGAGCGCTGTCATGGTGGGCAGCGGCGGGCCTGCCCGATTCCCCCGAAGCGTGGCTGGTGACCGTCGCGCAGAACGCCCACCGTGATCGGCAGCGGCGCGCGCGCCGCATGGAGAGCCACGGCGACGCGGTTGACCTGCTCGCGCAGCTGAGCCCGTGGGCGCGCATCGCGGTTGCGGAGCCGGAGGTTCTGCGCGGCTTCAAGGACGAGCTCTTGCGACTGCTCTTCGCGTGCTGCCATCCGGCTCTCGAGGAAGGTGAGAGCGCGGCCCTTGCTCTCGCCACCGTGGTGGGGCTCTCGAACGACGAGATCGCCCGTGCCTTCGTTGTCGCGCCGCGCAGCATGGAGCAGCGTCTCACGCGGGCTCGCAAGCGGCTCCGCGAGAGGGGCGACGTTGAACGGGACGACACCCGAACGTGGGCTCGAGCGCTTGCCCGCCGTGCTCCGAACCATCCACCTGCTGTTCAACGAAGGCTACTGGTCCGGTGACGACGAGACCCCAATCCGAGCGGACCTTTGCCGGCTCGCGATCGGACTCGCGCGCTCGCTCGTCGAGACCTACCCCTGCGAGCCCGAGGCCGCCGGGCTGCTGTCGCTCCTCCTGCTCCACGACGCTCGCCGAGACGCTCGACTCGACGAGCACGGGAGCCCGGTTCCACTCCCCGACCAGGACCGAACACGCTGGGACGGCGAGGCAATCGCTCGCGCCACCGCACTCCTCGAGCGCGCGCTCGGCGCGGGCGCGCCGGGGCCCTTTCAAACCGAGGCGGCCATCGCCGCTGTTCACTCCAGGGCTCGCACGGCGGCCGCCACGGAGTGGGCGGAGATCGCGTCGCTCTATGCGCTCCTCGAAGGCTTCCGTCCGACGCCCGCGGTGCGGGTGAATCGCGCGTTCGCGCTCGGCAAGGCCAAGAGCCCAGCCGATGGGCTCGAGCTGCTCGCGCGCGCAGACATCGACGCGCCGAGCTACCCCTATGTGCACCTGGTTCGAGGGGCGCTGCTCGCGGAGGCCGGCAAGACAGATGCGGCAGCCAGCTCCCTGAAGGAAGCCGCACGATGTGCCCGCAACGACCACGAGCGCCGACAAATCGAGGCGCGGATCTCGCGTCTCTTCGCGCCAAAGGCATCTCGGTGAGATTCGGTGGCTTCGATCGCTCCGCGCTCGACGAGCTGCGTCGCCTCCCGAGCCTCGACCCGGATGGCTACGCGAGCCGGCGCGAGTTGCTGAGCATCGGGCTCATCGACCCCGCGCGCGCGTTGCTCGCAGAGGTGGTCGCGCGACTGGATGCGCCGCTCACGACCTCGGCGCGTGCCTCCATCTCGCCTTCACACCGACTTGCGTTTCGCCCCCGCTGGCGCCGCGCGCTACAAAGACCACCTTCTGCTCACGACCCGGCACGGTCCCGACAAGAAGACCGGGCCGACGCTCTGGATTCGCATCGACTCGACCTCGGTCGGATTCGCCAGCGGCGTCGTGTTCACGCCTCCCGTTCGAGAACGGTGGCGCCGCCGTCGCTGGCACCGAGATCGGCGACCCGGCCGAAGGCTGGTTGAGTGCGGAGCCCGTCAATCCCGAGGTCGTCGCCGTCGCGACCGGGGAAGCGCCGCCGCGCGAAGACCTGGATGATCGCCAGCGCTTCCACTTCCACGACTGGAGCGCGCTCTCCGGCGAGGGTGAGCTGCGCCGCGACCTCCATTCGAGCCTCTGGGGCGAAGGGACACCGCTGGACATCCCGCTGCATCAGGGGCGTCCCGTCGTGCTGCTCGGGGCCGCCATCTTCGGCGGGCAATCGTGGGACTCGAACATCTTTGCCAGCGTCCATGACGCACTTCGCTCGCGGGCGCAGGTGATCGCGACGCTCACGGATGCCGAGGTTGCGGCCGAGCTCACATCGATCGCGGCGCGGTCGCGCGACCTGAAGATCTGAGCGGCGCCGCGGCGGGTCGAGCTTTCTCCATCCCCCAGGGGTACAATGGGCCAGCAGCAAATCAGGATCGTCGCCAGTCCGACACCCGAGGAGGCAGCTCATGTGGAAGGCGGTGAGGTCGCTGTCCATGATTGGCACGCTCGTGGCGTGCGGCGGTGGTGACGACGACGGCGGTGGGGACGGCGACACGACCGGTCTGGTCGGCACCTGGCGCACCGCCGATTCCGACATGATCGACGCGGAGTACACGTTCCGGGACGACGGCAGCGTGACCTTCGTGGGGCGCGACGGCCAGGGCGACGTGAACTTGCAGATCGAGGGGACCTACGAGGCGGCCGGGTCGGAATGGACCCTCAGGGGCACCAATCAGGACGGTATGGACTGGTTCCTCGACGAGAATCTCTGGTTCGACGACACGAGGCTCGCGGTCACGGCCCTGCTCCCCGACGGGGAGCTCGGCGACGGCCCTGTCGGTCGCTGGAGCGGGCACGTGCGCGTCGAGCTGGACGAAGACGTCCTGCGAGACAGCGACGTCACCTACGACCTGGCCGCCGACGGCTCCGCCTCGCTGCGCGTGCGCGAAGGCACCGAGACCACCACCGTCCCGGCCGCCTGGGAGATCGTGGACGATCGCGTCCAGGTGATGACCGAACGCGACGGCCGCGAGGTCAGCGAGCTCTGGGCGCTCGTCGAAGGCGAGGCGCTGACCGGCACGCTCCTGTACCGCGTCAACGGATCAGCGACCGCTGATCGACGACTTCTCGCTGGCGCGCTGCGAGGTCAGAGCATCAGGCGCCCGCTGGCCACCACGAGGGCCCGGGCCGAGACCTTCACGCTGCGTCCGTCAACGTCAACCCGGATCAGGCTGGTGCGGCCGAGCGAGGTCCCCTGCTCGATCTCGATCGACCCCGGTCGCGCGAGGCCGTGGGCGACCAGGTGGGCGGCGAGGGGGCCGGCCGCGGTGCCGGTGGCCGGATCTTCGATGATGCCGGCGGTCGGGTTGAAGAAGCGCGCGTAGGCGGCCGCGCCGGCGCTGCGCGGGTCCAGGCTGAACACGTAGCAGCCCTCGCCGCCGATGCTCGCGAGCACGGCGAGCAGGGCCCGGGCGTCCGGCTGGACTCGATCGACCGCGTCGCGATCGCGGATCGGCACGAGCAGGTGGGCCGCGCCGGTGGAGACGACCTGGCAAGGCATCCGGTCGGCGGCCAGGTCGGCGGCGGTCAGCCCGAGCGAGGCCGCCAGCGCGCCGAGGTCCTGGACCCGGCCGCCGGCCACCGGTGCGTCCTGCTGCATCGCCACGCCGGCGACCCTTCCCTGCGCGCATTCGATGATGACCGGAAGGACGCGATCGCCGATCTCCTGGTGAAACCGAGTCTCCCCGTCGCCGAGCGCGAGCTTGCCCGACTCGGCCAGCCACCACCAGGCGCCGAGCGTATTGTGGCCGCCGGCGCCGAACACCTCCACCCCCTTCGGCGTGAACGAGCGCAGCCGCCAGTCTGCCTCCGCCCGGGTCGGCGACATCACGAACGTCGTCTCCGACTGGTTGAACTCGCGCGCGATCCGCTGCATCAGCTCGAGCGGCAGGTCGGCGCCCCCGTCCACGACGGCGAGCGGGTTGCCGGTCAGCGGCTCGACGGCGAAGACATCGACAATGTGGAATGGAACGGTCCGAGGCTGCGCGGTCATGCTGTTCCCGGAGAGTGTACGCTCTCGTCGTCGAGCTCGTCGCATCCGCACCGAAGGGCTGAAGGGCCGATGAACCTCCATGCCAAGCTGAAAGAGCGGGCCAGCAACCCGCTTCGTGTCGGCCTCATCGGCGCGGGCAAGTTCGGGGCGATGTACATGGCGCAGGTGCCGAGGACCCCGGGCGTGCACGTGGTCGGCATCGCCGACCTTTCGCCGCAGAACGCGATGGATAACCTGGCGCGGGTCGGATGGCCCTCCGAGCTCTGTTCGGCGAGGACGTTGAGCGACGCCGCAAAGGACCGGTCGTACCCATGTATCGGACGACTGGGACGCGCTGGTCCGGCATCCCGGGATCGACATCATCATCGAGTCAACAGCGTGCTTGCGGTTGCGGAATGCCGCGAGCGCGTGCTCCACCGCCGCCGCCGGTTTCCGCCGCGGGCCGCGGCCACAAGTGGCAGCCGCACTTCGCGCAATCGACTCCCGAGACGGTGTGGACCCTCTACGGCCTGACGCCGGAGCAGGCCGAGCTGGGCGGGCTCAACCCGAAGATGTTCAATTCCTTCCTGGACGGGTCGAAGCCAGCGATCGAGATGACCGCCGTCTGCAACGCGACCGGCCTCACGCCGGCTCCCGAAGGCCTGCTGTACCCGCCCGGATCCGTCAACGACATTCCGGCCCTGATGCGGCCGCGCGGCGAAGGCGGCGTGCTGCATCACAAGGGGCAGGTCGAGGTGGTCTCTTCCTCGACGCGGGAAGGAGCGCCAATCCTGTACGACATCCGGTTCGGCGTGTTCGTGGTGTTCGAGGCCGAGTCGGACTACATCGAGCGCTGCTTCCAGGAGTACGGCGTCAGGACCGATCCATCCGGCCGCTATGCATGCCTGTACAGGCGGTGGCACCTGATCGGCCTGGAGGTCGGCATCTCGGTGGCCTCGGTGGGCATCCGCGGCGAGCCGACCGGCTGCGCGACCGGCTGGCGTGCCGATGCGGTCGCGGTGGCCAAGAGGGATCTCGAGCCGGGAGAGATTCTCGACGGCGAGGGCGGCTACACGGTGGTGGGCCGGCTCATGCCGGCCGCCGATTCGCTGGCGCAGGGCTGCCTGCCGCTCGGGCTGGCGCACGGCTGGAAGCTTCTCGAGCCGGTCGCCGCCTCGCAGCCGCTCAGGTGGAGCGACGTCGCTTTCGACGCGAGCTCGACCGCGGTGCGGCTCAGGCGCGAGATGGAGTCTCTCGGCTGCTGAACGACCGCAGCAGCGCGGGTGTCAACGCAATCTACTTCTGGTGGCTCTGGCTTCGGATCTGCGTGGTACTCGTCCCAGCTCGACCGTCGAGGCCGGAGGACGCGTCATGACGGATCGCATCCCACAACGGTCGCGCGGCCGGGACTGGATCACTGCTTCCAGGGTCTGATGCAGGTCCTGGAGGTCGAACGGCTTGCTGAGGTAGGCGTCGGTATCGATGGCCGCTGCCGTCGATGCCCAAGCTGCCGACATAGGCCGGGGCATTTGAGCGCGCCGTGGCACTTCGTCATTCGACGGACCATCAAGTCGGGGCACCCCTCGGGGGCCACACACTTCTACGCCAGAGAGTCGGTCGTGTCGCGCGATGGCGCTCACTCGACCTCGGCTTCTGTCTTGCAGAGCGGCGGGCCTATGGCAACTCTGGAACCAACAATCGAACGACGACAGTACACATCAGCCCCGCTGCGGCGGGTCTCCTGGGGAGCGATCTTTGCGGGCGCCGCCATCGCGACGGCCGTCATGGTGCTCCTCGGCCTCCTCGGCGTCGCGATCGGCGCGACAATCAGTGACCCGATCTCCGGCGATACACCGTCGGCCAAGGCGTTTGGCATCGGCGCCGGACTCTGGTGGATCGTGAGCGGCATCCTGGCGCTCCTCGCCGGCGGGTGGGCGGCCGCGCGAATGGCCGGCCTCCGCCGAAAGGGAGAGGGCCCGCTGCATGGGCTGGTCACCTGGGCGGTGACGACGATCGCGCTCGTGGTGCTCATGAGCAGCGCCATCGGGGCGATCGCCTCGGGTGCATTCCAGGCCGTCTCCCTCGGGACACGGTTCATCGACCGCGACGCGGTCACCAGCCGCGCGACCTCGCCCAGCGAGAGCAACGAGCCGGTCCCTGCGGCTACCGAGCAGGACGCGCGGCAGGCCGCCCAGACGGCGACCGACGCTCTGGCGATGGCTTCCTGGTGGGCCTGCCTGTTCCTGCTCCTTACCGCGGTAGCCGCGAATGTCGGCGGCCAGATGGGCGCGCCGCGAGAGCGCAGCACGGTCCGCCCCGCGCAGACCAACGCACGGTACTCCAACGCACCGACGTGAGCCCGAGGTGGATCGTCCTCCCGGGGGCATGGGCGACCGTTGCGGCGCGAGCCTGGGCGGGCCGAGCGCGCGTGAATAGCTCGATGTGGCGCCGTCGGTTGAGGATTGGTCGGCGCGAACGGCCGACCTGCGGGCGCTCGCTGGTCGCCTCGATCAGCCCGCCGCCGTCGGCCAGGCCGGGGAGGCGTTGGTCAAGTCGCGGAACGACAGATGCATCGCCGGTCGATGGATGCCGGCGGTGCACGAGACGGGTAGGATGGCGCAGGCGCTCCGGGGCGCGTCCGCACAACGAGCCTGGGCGCGCGTGGCGAATGGTCCTTGGCGCCGCCGCTGCGATGGCCGTTGCGATGGCGATGCCGCGACTCGCGGCCGCATGCCCGAGCTGCCACGCCGCGGTCGCTGCTCGGGCGGCAATCCGGGAGGATCCGAACCTCTGGTTCCATGCCGCCAGTCACCGTGGTTCCGTTCGTGCCTCGTGGCGATCTTGGCCGTGCGGCTGCATCGGGTGGGTCGCCCGTCGCTCACGGCGCAGGTGAGTCCGATCGATCGCGACACCGCCCGGGGCGAGAAGAGACCGTGATGACCAACCGAACGAAAGAGTCCCCACCTCGGTCCTGTGCTGTCCGCCGGCATGCTCCTGGGTGTCGGGCTCGGCGGATTCGTCAACGGCATCGTCCTCCACCAGATCCTGCAATGGCACAACATGCTGTCCTCCTGGATCGTGCCCGTCAACCTCGTATCGATGAAGGTCAACATGGTGTGGGACGGGCTTTTTCACGCCGCCACATGGATCTTCGTGGCCACCGGAGTGGCGATGTTGTGGCGCGCCGCGCGTCGTCCGGACGTTCCGTGGTCGGGCCGTGCGTTCGGCGGCTCGCTGTTGCTCGGCTGGGGGTTCTTCAACTTCATCGAGGGGATCATCGACCACCAGATCCTCGGCCTCCATCACGTCCACCCCGGTAGACGGACAGCTCGCCTGGGACCTGGGCTTTCTGGCGTTCGGCCTGGCGCTCGTCGCAGTCGGCTGGGCCCTCATCAACCAGGCGAGACACGCCGCCCCCAGCGCCGACCCGCACTCGGTCATCTGACCCACGCGCAGGGCAGGGCGCAGTTGGAGCGCTCCCGGCGTGGCGCGCACGTATTGCCGTGCCGAAGGCGGACCACCGCGGAAGCGCGCGCGGCCCTGACGCGAAGCTCGACGAACTGATCGAGGCGAGCCTGCTGTCTGGCGGCCACACTGTGTCGCGGGGCCACGTGCCCTGGACGGCCTTGGCACCGTCGGTGCGCGACATTCGAGGCGCGCTACGCGACACCGGTCGCCGCGCCCCGCGGCACTCGTTCGACGGAGGCCAGTCCCGACAGGGTGCTCTGTCGGCAGGGCAGCCGATTCGCGAGACGCTCGCCTCCGTCGCCGCGCTCCTTCGCGCCGCGCAGGGTCGCGTGCACGCTCTGGCACATGCGGTGCACCGGAGGCTCCCACCCCCCGCCAATGGTGCATCAGTGGCTAGCTTTTCATCTGACTTCGACAGCTCCGACGTACTCTGCTTCTCTCACCTGCGCTGGGACTTCGTCTTTCAGCGCCCACAGCACCTGATGGTTCGCTGGGCGCGGCAGCGGCGCGTCTTCTACGTCGAGGAGCCGGTCCGCGACTCGATCGCGCCGCGCCTCGAGGTCCGGCGTTGCGCGACCGGGGTCCACGTGGTGACTCCACATCTGCCCACCAGCACCCCCGGCGACACAACCCAGGTCGAGCGCGACCTCCTCGACGACCTGATGCGCGTGTATCACATCGTCGACTTCATCGCCTGGTACTACACGCCCATGGCGCTCGGCTGGTCGCGCCACATCCCGGCCCGAGCGATCGTTTACGATTGCATGGACGAGCTGTCCGGTTTCGCCGGCGCGCCTCCCGAGTTGCGCCAGCGCGAGCAGGAGCTGTTCGAACAGGCCGACGTCGTGTTCACCGGAGGCCATCACCTGTACGAGGCGAAGCGCCAGCGCCACTCCAATGTGCACCCGTTCCCGAGCAGCGTGGACGTGCCCCACTTCGCCAGGGCGCGCGCGATCTCGGACGAGCCTCCCGACCAGGCGGCGATACCGCACCCTCGACTCGGCTTCTACGGTGTCCTCGACGAGCGCCTCGACATCGAGCTGGTCGCCGACCTCGCCGATGTCCGGCCGGACTGGAACATCGTCCTGGTCGGTCCGGTCTGCAAGATCGACCCGGCCAGCCTGCCGCGCCGCGCCAACATCCACTACCTCGGGCCGAAGTCGTACGAGGATCTGCCCGACTACCTGGCCGGTTGGGACGTCGCACTGCTCCTGTTCGCCCGAAATGAGGCCACGCGCTACATCAGCCCGACCAAGACTCCCGAGTACCTCGCCGCCGGCAAGCCCGTCGTGTCGACCCCGATCCACGACGTCGTCCATCCTTACGGCGACAAGGGCCTGGTCCGCATCGCCTCCGATGCGACCGGCTTCGAGGCCGCGATCGAGGCCTGCCTGGCCGAGCAACCGGCCGCACGCCTCGATCAGGCCGACGCCTTCCTCGCCAACATGTCCTGGGACGCGACCTTCGTCCAGATGGAGGCGCTGATCGAGGCAGCGGTCGCCGAGCGCCGGGCGCGAGGGTCCGAGGTGGTGCCGCACCGTCGGCGCAAGCCGCGCTTCGATTACCTCGTCGTCGGAGCCGGATTCGCAGGCAGCGTGATGGCGGAGCGTCTGGCCGCATCCGGCAGGCAGGTGCTCCTCTGCGACAGGCGCCCGCACGTCGGCGGCAACGCCTTCGATCACCGCGACGCGTCCGGCATTCTCGTCCACAAGTACGGCCCGCACATCTTCCACACCAACTCGGCCGACGTGTTCCGCTATCTGTCACGGTTCACCGACTGGCGGCCCTACGAGCACCGCGTCCTCGCCAGCGTCGATGGCAAGCTCCTGCCCATCCCCATCAACCTGGACACGGTCAACCGGCTGTACGGCTGGGACCTGGACCCGGCCGGGCTCGAGCGCTTCTTCGCCCGGGTGGCCGAGCCGCGCGACCAGATCCGGAACTCCGAAGATGTCATCATCAGCAAGGTCGGCCGCGAGCTCTATCAGAAGTTCTTTCAGAACTACACGCGCAAGCAGTGGGGCGTCGACCCGTCGGAGCTCGACGCCACCGTCATCGCGCGCGTACCGGTCCGGACCAACCGCGACGACCGCTACTTCGGCGATACCTATCAGGCGATGCCGCTCGACGGCTTCACCGCGTTGTTCGAGCGCATGCTCGACCACCCGAACATCACGGTCGAGGTCGGGGTGGACTACCGCGCGCTGGTCGGTCGGGTCGCGTACGACGAGATGGTGTACACGGGCGCGGTCGATGCCTACTTCGATCGCTGCTTCGGTAGCCTGCCGTACCGGTCGCTCCAGTTCCGCTTCGAGACGCTCGATCAACGCCAGCACCAGCCGGTCGCGGTGGTGAACTACCCGAACGAGCACGCCTACACACGAGTGACCGAGTTCAAGCATCTGACCGGCCAGGAACACGCGCAAACCACGCTGGTGTACGAGTATCCGCAAGCCGAGGGGGATCCGTACTACCCGGTGCCGCGGCCAGAGAACGCCGCGCTCCACCGGAAGTACCAGGAGCTCGCCGCGCGTACCGCCCGCGTCCACTTCGTCGGCCGGCTGGCCACCTACCGCTACTACAACATGGACCAGGTCGTGGCCCAGGCGCTGACCACCGCGTGCAAGCTCACCGGGGTGAAGCGAGCCGAGCTCCTGCAACAGGGAGCATGAATCGATGACCGCTTGCGGCGGTTCCCTCCCGGCGGCCACGCCGACTGAGCCGGGCGACGCAATCGCGCTGTGGGCGGGGATCGAGCCGACCGTCAACCGGGTGGCGGACGTCTATCACGACCAGCTGCAGCTATCCGGCCACTGGCTTCGGAGGAGCGACTCGGAGCTCATCGCCTCGCTCGGGATCGGCGTCCTGCGCTATCCCCTCCTGTGGGAACTGGTGGCGCCGTCAGGACTCGACCGGGCCGACTGGCGCTGGTTCGACGAGCGCCTGGGCGACCTGCGCCGGCTCGGCATCCGTCCGATCGCCGGTCTGGTCCACCACGGCAGCGGGCCCCGGTCGACCAGCATTGTCGACGAGGGGTTCGCTCCGGCGCTGGCCGGTTTCGCGGGTGCGTGCGCGGAGCGATATCCCTGGATCGAGGATTACACGCCGATCAACGAGCCGCTCACCACCGCCAGGTTCAGCACGCTCTACGGGATGTGGTACCCGCATGCTCGCGACGACGGCATTTTCGCGCGCGCGGTCGTCCACCAGTGTACGGCGGTCGCGCTGGCCATGCGCGCGATCCGCAGGGTCAACCCTCGCGCGCGCCTCATCCAGACCGAGGACCTCGGCACCGTCTCGAGCACGCCGCCGCTCGCCTACCAGGCCGAGTTCGAGAATCACCGTCGCTGGCTGACGTTCGACCTCCTGTGCGGTCGGGTCGACGACCGGCACCCGATGTGGAGCGCGCTGCGCGCCGGGGTATCGGAGCGGGCGCTCGGCTTCTTTCTCGACCAGCCATGTCCGCCGGACGTGGTCGGGCTCGACTATTATCTGCTCAGCGATCGGACACTCGACCACCGGCTCGAGCTGTACCCGCCGCACACGCACGGCGGCAACGGGCGCGCCGCATACGCGGACATCGAGACGGTCCGGGCCCCGGGCGGCCGCATCGCCGGCCACGAGCAGGTGCTGATGGCGGCCTGGGAACGCTACCATCTGCCGGTCGCGCTCACCGAGGTCCACCTGGACTGCACCCGCGAGGAGCAGATGCGCTGGCTCGATGAGGCCTGGCGCGGGGCCGCGGCGGCGCGGGCGCGCGGCGCGGATGTCCGCGCGGTGACGCTGTGGGCGCTGCTCGGTGCGTTCGACTGGAGCTCGCTCTTGACCCGCTTCACCGGCTACTACGAGCCCGGCGCGTTCGATGTGCGCGCGCAGGTGCCGCGGCCCACCGCGCTCGCGACCATGGCCAGGAGCCTGGCGGAGCGCGGGGCGTCCTCGCATCCAGCGCTCGCCATGCCGGGCTGGTGGCAGCGCGGACGGGACACGCACGCCCCCGACGCCTCGCTCGGCGGCGGGGCCGTTGCCACGGCTGGCGCGTGCCCCACCGGCCCACCCACGCTCGCGGTCACGGGTGCGACCGGCACGCTCGGCCAGGCGTTCGCGCGCGCTTGCCAGGTTCGTGGACTCCCCTGCCGCCTGCTTTCCCGCGACGACATGGACATCGCGAGCGAAACATCGGTCGCGCGTGCGCTCGACCAGTTCCGCCCGTGGGCGATCATCAACGCGGCCGGATTCGTCCGGGTCGACGACGCGGAACGCGACCCGGAGAGGTGCGCTCGCGAAAACGTCGATGGAGCCGAGATCCTCGCCCGGGCCGCCGCCGCGCGCGGGCTCAAGTTCCTCACCTTCTCGTCGGATCTGGTGTTTGCCGGCGACAAGCGCGAGCCATATCGGGAGAGCGATGCGCCGGGGCCGCTCAGTCAGTACGGCCGCAGCAAGGCGGAAGCGGAGCGGCGCGTGCTCTCGGCCTCGCCCGACGCGCTGGTGGTCCGCACCAGCGCGTTTTTCGGTCCGTGGGACGCGCACAACTTCCTGACCGTCGCGATGGAGAAGCTCCGCCGCGATCGTCCGGTGCGTCTGCCTCGCGACGAGGTGGTCTCACCCACCTACGTTCCGGACCTGGTTCGCGTCTCTCTCGATCTGCTACTCGACGATGCCGAAGGCCTGTGGCACCTTTGCAACCGGGGGGCATCGAGCTTCGCCGACCTCGCCTGGTGGGTGGCCGAGCGGATGAATCTCCCGACCGAGCTCATCGAATCATGTCAGATGGAGCAGATGCCGCGGAGAGCGCCGCGGCCGCGATACTCGGTGCTGACCAGCGAACGCGCAGCGGTGATGCCGCCCCTCGAGGACGCGCTCGAGCGCTACATGCGGGAGAGGCACGCGGCCGCCGCGTGAGGGCCTCCGGCGACCACCGGATGGTGGCCCAACCGCGCGGCGGGCGATGGATCGGCTGAAGACCGAGCGGCGGGGACCGGCGCGCGGGATGCGCGGTCATCCGCGACCGCAGCTGGTCAGGCCCGGCTGGCAGTCACTCGACGGCCCGTGGGATTTCTTTCTCGATCGCGACGGCCTGATCGCGCGCCCGGGCGAGGTGCGCTGGGACCGGACCATCCGCGTTCCGTTCGCCCCCGAGACCAGCGCCAGCGGGATCGGCGATACCGGGTTCTACCGCGCGTGCTGGTACCGCCGCTCGTTCGAGCCGCCCAGGCTCGAGCCGGGCGAACGCCTGCTCCTCCACTTCGGAGCGGTGGACTACCGCGCACGCGTGTGGGTCAATGGTGCCTTCGCCGGCGAGCACGTGGGCGGCTACACCCCGTTCGAGCTCGACATCACCGAGCTCCTGTCGGGCGGCGAGCAGACGCTGGTCGTGCACGCGGAAGACGACCCGGCCGACCTGACCAAGCCGCGAGGCAAGCAGGACTGGCAGCTCGAGCCCCACTCCATCTGGTACCCGCGCACGACCGGCGTGTGGCAGACCGTATGGCTGGAGAAGGTGCCTGCCACCCGTATCGACCGCCTGCTCTGGCGTCCGAACGTCCTCCGCTGGGAGATCGGCTTCGAGGTGTGGCTGGCCGGGCCACCGCGCGACGACCTGCGCATCGAGCTCCTCCTGGGACGCGCCGACGAGATCCTGGCCGACGACAGTTACGCGGCTATCGGCAACGAAGTGCACCGCCGCATCGCTCTGTCCGACCCGGGCATCGACGACTTCCGGAACGAGCTCCTGTGGTCGCCCGAGCGGCCGCGCCTCATCGATGCGCGCATCCGTCTGTCGGGCCCCGGCGGGGAGGTGATCGACGAGGTGTCGAGCTACACGGCGATCCGCTCGTTCGGGCTGGAGGGAGAGCACCTGGTCCTGAACGGACGCCCGTACCCGCTCCGGCTGGTGCTCGATCAGGGCTACTGGCCCGACACCGGGATGACCCCGCCGGACGAGGGGGCACTCCGGCGCGACGTGGAGCTGGTCCGCGCGATGGGTTTCAACGGCGTCCGCATGCATCAGAAGGTCGAGGACCCGCGTTTCCTGTACTGGGCCGATCACCTTGGCTTGATGGTGTGGGCCGAGATGCCGAGCGCGTATCGCTTCAGTCCGGACGCGGTCGTGCGCGTGGTGCGCGAATGGACGGACGTCATCCGGCGCGACGCGTCCCACCCGTGCATCGTGGCGTGGGTTCCGATAAACGAGTCGTGGGGCGTGCCGAACCTGCCGGAGAGCCCGGCGGAGCGCAACTACGTGCAGGCGCTCTACTCGCTCACCAAGACGCTGGATCCGACCCGCCCCGTGGTCGGCAACGACGGATGGGAAGCCGTCGCTACCGACATCATCGGGATCCACGACTACGAGTCGAGCCCGGAACGGCTGGCTCACCGCTACCACGCAGATGTGCTCCTCCCCCACATCCTCACCAAGGAACGTCCCGGTGGCCGCGCGCTGGTGGTCGGCGAGCACCCGCACCCGCAGCGGCCGGTGGTCCTGTCCGAGTTCGGCGGGATCGCGCTGGCCAGGCCGGGGGTATGGGGCTATTCGGTCTGCGCCACGCCCGAGGAGCTCGCCGCGCGCTACGCGGAGCTGATGCGTGTCGTCCACTCGCTCGGCATGATGGCGGGCTTCTGCTACACGCAGATGTGCGACACCTTTCAGGAGGCCAACGGGCTCCTCCACGCCGACCGGACTCCGAAGTTTCCGATCGAGCAGATCCGCGCCGCCACGCTCGGTGCGCGCAGCGGCTCCTGACGCGCGGCTCCCCCGTCCATCATGGCAGGATGACGCCGCCGGTCACGCCGAGCACTTCGCCGGTCACGAAGCTGGCCTCGTCGCTGGCCAGGAAGACGAATGCAGCAGCGAGCTCGACCGGCTGGCCGGAGCGGCCCAGGAGATTGGTCTTGCCGTGCTCCTTGATCCGCTCCTCGTCGAACGACTGGGCGATGAGCGGCGTCCAGACCGATCCGGGAGCGATGGCGTTGACCCGGATGCCCCGCGGCGTCAGCTTGCGGGCGAGCCCCTTGGTGAAGGTGACGATCGCGCCCTTGGTCGCGGCGTAGTCGAGGATCTCCGGTGAGGGGTCGTACGCCTGCACGCTGGTCACATTGATGATGGCCGCGCCCGGGCGGAGGTGCGGAAGTGCCGCCTGCACGGTGTGGAACATGGCGATGATGTTGGTTCGAAACGTGTGCTCGAGCCTCTCGGCGTCGAGCTCCTCCAGTTCCTCGATTGCCTTGCCCTGGTACGCGGCGTTGTTGACCAGGATGTCGAGGCGGCCGAGCTCGTCAGCCGTGCGCCGGACGATCTCGCGGCAATGCGCGGGGTCGGCCAGGTCGCCCGGAAGGAGCAAGACGCGGCGGCCTTCGCGCTCGATGATGTGCCGGGTGTCCTCGGCGTCCTCGTGTTCCTCGCGATAGGCGATGGCCACGTCGGCGCCTTCCTTGGCGAAGGCGATGGCGACGGCGCGGCCGATGCCGCTGTCAGCCCCGGTCACCAGGGCAACGCGGCCGCGCAGGCGGTCATATCCACGGTAGGTCGCCGCCCCATCGTCGGGACGGGGCTCCATTTCGTGCTCGTGCCCGGGTGCCTCCTGCTCCTGCCCGGGCTGGGGAGGGCGCTCGTGAGCGTGTCGCGGATCGCTGAGCGGGTCATTCTGGTTTGCCATCTGCTTCATCCGTTCCTGTTGCGTGAGCGGATGTTGCAAGCCTCGCACCGACCATGCTCGGCGGCACGGCAGGACGCAGGCCGCCGGGCGAGCTCATGGTCGACATTCGCCACAGGGGGCGATTCGGATGCGGCGGACTCGCAGCAGCTGAGCTCGAGCAAGCCAAGACGCTTCAGCGGAAGCTCGCTTCGCCTTGGGCGCGCGCACCGCTTTCTCGCGGTACGGCTTACGCATTCGCCCGACGTGGTGGTTCCAGCAGGAATCCTCGAATTCGCGATTGACGGCGCCTGCCGGGCGAAGCATGAGACCCGAAAAAGGGGAGGTTCCGCGTGACCCTCGACATCCTCAAAGAAAAGGGAGTATCGCTCGAGCGCCAGCTGTTCACCTGGCGCGACCTCGCCGGGCCGACGTACAGCAAGCTCGACGCCGACGCCTTCACGCGTGTGCGGGTGATCCTCATGAACGGCATCGAGAGCGAGGCTCTGCGATTCAGCCACGCCTGCGCTCGCGTGAACAAGGAGCTCCAACGCCCGCTGGCCCTGGTGCGGCGGGCGGAGCAACACCAGCAGACGCTCGTCAACTGGCTCAATCCGGCCGACCAATCGGCGCTCGAGACGACCATCGGCTTCGAACAGGTCGCCATCGAGGTGACTGCCTCCGTAGCGCAGAGCGAGCCCGATCCGTACCTTGCTCAGGTCTACCGATTCGGTCTGCTCGAAGACTTCGACCACCTGTACCGCTACTCGGCGCTCATGGACCGCCTGGAGGGCAGGGACGCCAACGCCATCCTCCAGAGCTACACGGACATCCGGCCGGGACGTCCCACCATCGTGGAGCACCGCCACCCCACCGATGATCTGCGCGAGCCGTACGACAAGCGGAAGGCATCGCCGCTTACAAAGCTGAACGCGCTCACCATCATGAGCGGCGAGCACCAGACTCACGACTACTACATGACGGTCGGCCCACAGTTCAGCGATCCGGTCGCTCGCCTCCTGTACGCGGAGATCGCTTCGATCGAGGAGCAGCACGTCACGCAGTACGAATCGATCATCGATCCGACCGAGACCTGGCTGGAGAAGTGGCTCCTGCACGAGGCCAACGAGGTCTACAACTACTGGAGCTGCCTCGAGCAGGAGGGCGACCCGCACGTCAAGCAGGTGTGGGAGCGCTTTGTCTCCTACGAGCTTGGCCACCTCCACTTCGTCATGGATCTCATGAAGAAGATCGAGCGCCGCGATCCGGCGGAGCTGCTGCCGGCGACGCTGCCCGAGCCGATCCAGTACAAGAGTCAGCGTCAGTTCGTACGCAAGGTTCTGGAAGCTGAAGTGGACATGCGCGCGGCTGAGACGGCCTTCGTGCCCGAGGAAGAGGAGCGGGCGGAGTCGGTGGACTACCGCAACCAGCTCAATTCCGAGGGCTCGCCGTCGGAGATCGTCGCGGCAGGATACAAGTGGCGGCCCGGTACCGAGCTCACGGAGCGGGGCGCGCTGCTGGCGGAGGGGAGACTCCAATGAAGAAACCAACCGAGACAGGCGGAAATCGCACAGGCATCAAGACGTCTCCGGCCGAGGCGAAGAAGACGATCGAAGGGGCAGATGCAGGCACCCCGGTGGAGATGACGAGCACCGACCCGTTCGAGCTGCATTCCATGCGGGCCAAGTATTCGGAAAGCGCGTCGCCCATCGGCTCAATGCCGCCTCCAGGCACCCTTCGCCAGTCGGCCAAGGCCGCCGTGAAGACCCTGACCGGCAAGCATATGAACGTCTTCGTGGACCAGCTGGGTGCCCGGCTGGCCTTCGAGCGGACAGGGACGCGCATCTACGAGGCGCTGCTGGTCAAGCTCGAGGCGGCCAGCGTGCACGACGGCGGGCCGACGCGCGACGACCTCGAGCACATTCGCGACGAGGAGCTCGCGCACGCCGCGATGCTGATCGATTGCTTCGAGGAGATCGGCGCCGACTCCACGGCGGTGACGCCCGCCGCCGATGTCCAGGCCGTCGCCAGCTGCGGCATCGTGCAGATCGTCGCTGACCCGCGGACGACCCTCACGCAGGCGCTCGAGGCGGTGCTCACCGCTGAGCTGACGGACGTGGAATCGTGGCAACTCCTCGCCGACATGGCCGGCAAGCTCGGTCAGGAAGAAATGGCGAACCGGTTCAATCGCGCTTTCCACGAAGAACAGGAGCACCTCATCAAGGTGCGGGACTGGCTGAGCTCCTCGCTGCTGGGCCAGGCCGGAATCGATGAGGACGACGAAGAAGAGCCTCTCTCGGTCGAGGAGAACGTGGAACTACATCCGCCATCGACCGGCGGCAGCGGGTCCGCGCGCTAAGCCCGCCGTTGATGTCGCCGCCCACGTAGTTTGGGTTGTGCCGCTCCATGTCGAGCGCATTGCGGGTGCGAGCGGGCGAGGATCAGGTCCTTGAACCCCGGCGCGTGCCAATCGTTCTGCCCCTCGATGGCAGCCGTGGCATCGAGGATGTCTGGGCGATCACTTGCTTCGACTGCTTCCACGCCGGCTTTGGGCGCCACGCGGCGAATTCCGCGGCCGGGCCCGCGCTGCGCCGCGTGCGGCGCTCTTTGTCCGCCGACTGACCTTGCCGGCGATCGCCTTCGCGCGCCGAGTCACGCGACCAGGCCCGGCGGCCTTGGCGCTGTCGGTGACCTGTCGGACGAGGTCCTTCCCCTTGCCGGCGGTCGCCTTGGCGCGCCGGCTCACGCGGCGATGCCCGGCGGCCTTGGCGCCGTCGGTGACCCTTCGGACGAGGTCCTTGCCCGAGTCGGTCACTTTCGCCAACAACCCGGCGATCAGGCCCGCCGGCGGCGCGTCCGGGGCGCTCGGATGTGGATGATTCGGCGCGGACTTCTTGGCTGCGATCATCGCCTCGGCCAAGCTCGACCGGACGTCGTCATCGAGAATCTTGTCCAAGCGTGGCAATAGCTTCGCCTCTTCCTCATCGATGTGCATCTCGACAGCCTCCCGGACAACGTGCATCTTGGCGTCGAAACGCTCGTCGCCGACCTTCATCTTGTCGAGCTCGGCCAGGACGAGCTTGGCGGCGTGATGCTCCTCGAGCGCGTTGAGCACTGGGCCCTCCAGCCGGCTCTCCGCCTCCCGGAGTAGGGGGTAGACGAGTTGCTCCTCGATGGTCGAGTGGACCGAGAGCTCTTCGATGATCTCCTCGGCGATCCTTTGCTTCTCGGCGCGCCTGTCGGCGCGGTCGAACGCGCGGAACAGCGCTTTCACTGTGCGGTGGTCCTGCTTGATCAGTTGGATGGGATCCATGGGGCGCCCACGAGGCAATCGCCGTGCCGCACGATGCCGACCCGGGTCAAATTGACGAGGCTGGTGAATAGCTTGGCTCAGCTGTGCGGAGGCTCGCCCGTTTATCCGCGATGCGAGCGCGCGTGCCCACACGTGCTGCCACACAGACCGCCGGCATCCGGGTGAGGGCAAGCGTTGGGCGGCGCCTACCTGCCGCGCCACGTCGAAGGTGCCTAGAAATGCTGCGGGACCGCCGCGGCGACCGCGCTCAGGCGAGCGGCTTCGCCGCACCGACGTCGCGGCGCTTGCCGGGTAGAGCGCGAACGGCGGCACCCTGATTCGAAGCACTGTTGTTCAACCAGAACTCGGCAATCTCGTCATCCGTGACGAGTTCGCGAGCAGGATCTCACCGGCGTTTGAGCGTGGCGCCGACGTCGGGGCTTGCAGATGACAGTTGCCTGGTGCCGCCGACCAACTCGCCATCCAGCTGCGCCGCTATCTCGCGCCGATCGTCGCGCAGCGTCGCCATGACGCAACCGTTCGGTCTGGCCCTGGCCGTGCATTCTTGGTCGCGCCCGAGTTCCGGGCCGAGATGACGGCGGTGCGCCAGATCGAGCGGCTCGGGTTAGATCCCAAGGACGTGCGCCACATCCTGCTCACGCATCTGGATTTCGACCATGCAGGTGGTCTCGACGACTTCCCGCAGGCGACCGTGCACCTCCTGGCGGCCGAGGTCGAGGCGGCCACCGCCCGTCCGACGGTACTCGATCGAATGCGCTACCGTCCCCAGCAATGGTCGAGTCTCGACCGCTGGATCGCGTATGAGCCGGGTGGCGAATCGTGGCTCGGGTTCGACTGCGTGCGCGAGCTCGACGGCCTGCCACCCGACATTCTCCTGGTGCCCCTCATAGGCCACACCTTCGGCCATGCCGGTGTCGCGGTGCGCCGCGACCGCGACTGGCTCCTTCTTGCCGGGGACGCGTACTTCTTTCACGCCGAGCTCCGTCGCAGTCGGGGCGATGAGGTCCAGATCGCGTGCTCGCACGATATGGTCGAGTTCGAGCGCCTGGCCGGCCGTTCAGCCGCGCTGCCGGCTCGCGCACTGGCCAGCGGAACCGGTGCACCCGATCGGGTTGTGCCCGGATTCGGCTGAGGCCGTCCAGGCGGCGGCGGCGCGCTGGGTATCGCGTCGTCGCGGGAACGTCTTCCGCTGGTTCCAGACCAAGCCCATGGGAAGAACGCTTAGAGGAGTCACCGTGGCTGTCCTTGCTGCCGATGGATTCGAGCAGCTTGAGCTCACCGGTCCGATGCGGACGCTCGCACGCCATGGCGCCGACGTGCGGGTCATTTCGCTGCGTCCGGGGCGCATCCGCGGCATGTATCTCCTGTGGCGAGGTCGCAAGGTCGCGGTGGACGACACTGTCTTCGAGGCCTGTTCGGCCGATTTCGGGGCCCTCTTCCTGCCCGGAGGCTTTATCAACCCCGACGTCCTGCGCCAGAGCGAGCGCGCACTTGAGTTCGTGCGCGCCATCGACGGGGGAGGGCGGCCGGTAGCGGTGATCTGTCACGGTCCCGAAGTCCTCATCTCCGCCGGCCTGGTGCGCGGCCGCCGGCTCACCTCCTGGCCAGCGATCGCCGACGACGTGCGCACCGCGGGCGGTCACTGGGAGGACGCTCCCGTGGTGCGCGACGGGAACTGGGTATCGAGCCGCGGCCCGCACGACCTGCGCGCGTTCGAGAAGGCGATGGTTGAACTCTTCGACGAGCTGGCGCCGCGCGGTGCTGCCCTACCGCGGCGACTGTCGAAGTGGATCGCTCACCTCACCCGCGCCGCAACCGTCGCGGGCGGCTTTGCCCTGGCAGGGATGGCGCTGGCGCGTCGTCGATCCGCCGCGCGCGCGAGACCGGGCCGCGGGGACGTCCTGGCCCGCGCCGTCCATGTCCTCGTGCCGGCGGCCGCGTTCGGCGGGGTGCTATTCGGCAAGATCGCGCTCGATCTGGCGGCGCGGGCGCCGGGGCGGCGCAACGATCGCGCCCGCATTCATCGCGCCGTGGCGTGTTTCCTTCTGCCGAGCGGCATCTCCTTTACACTGGCAATCGCCACCTGGATCGCGGCCGGCCGGCGCCGTGCGATGGGCGAGGCTGCTGCCGACCGCTCCAGATGCGCACGGCCTGCAGGCACTCATGGCAGTCGCCCCACGTAGCCAATGTCCTCGTCGCGCTCGACGCCTGGACGGCGCGAGGATTGCACCCAACGCCACAAGCGCCGCCGCGTGGCTCGCCTGGTCGGTGTGCCAGGCACCGACGGGACCCGTGCGCTGCTCCGCGCACTCGGCGTACGCGAGCTCCTGAGCGGCGTCGGCATCCTACGCGCCCGGCACCCGCGCGCATGGCTGTGGGCGCGCGTCGCCGGCGACGCCATGGACATCGCGCTGCTCGGCAGCGCGATGGGAACTCGCCGGGTCGCCCGCACCCGCGTCGGAGCGGCCACCGCCGCCGTGGCCGGCGTCGCCATCCTGGACGCCCTGGCCGCGCGCAGGCTCTGACCTCATCTGCGGGCGATGTCGATCGTAGCCCCGCTCGGTGCTGTCTGGCCGGGCGTCGGCCTCTCCGGCGGAAACTGCGAGCGGGCCGCGCGGCGCTCGGACTCTCCGGCCGCGCGGCCAGTCGCGCCATCGTGTGGACTACAGGACCAGCAAGTAGGCGATGAGATCGGCCTTCTCCCCGGCGGTGAGCTGAAGCCCGAGCACAAGGTTGAAGAACTCGACCGTGTCGTCCAGCGTGAGCAGCCGTCCATCGTGGAAATAGGGCGGCGATTCCTTGATGCCGCGCAGCGAGAACGTCTTGATCGGGCCGTCGCCGGTCATGACGTGGTTGTTCACCACCTCCGGCTCGAAGAAGCGCTCCAGCTGCAGGTCGTGCATCGTGTTGTCCAGCAAGTCGGGGGCGGGATGGCACTCGGAGCAGCGCGCCTTGCCCATGAACAGCTCCTCGCCGCGTCGCTCGGCGTCGCTGGCGCTGTCGCTGAGGAAGCCGAACAGGTCGAGCTTGGGCGCCGGCGGGAAGTCGATGATCTTCTGCATCTCCGCCATGTGGTGGACCTGCGACGCGCGGTCGAGCGGGTTGATGCCCTTGAGGGCGGCCTTGTCGATGTCGGCGTCGAAGTAGGCGGCGCGCTGCTCGAACTCGGTGAAGTCCTCGACCGACTGCAGCGCCCGCTGCGAGCCGAAGATCTGCTGGATGCGCACGCCACGCAGCGACACCGTGTCGATCCGGTTACGGTGCTCCTGCGGGCGGATATCACCAACGAGGTGGAAGGCGCCGTTGGTGTGGCCGTTGATGTGGCAGTCGAAGCAGGACACGCCCAGCTGCGGCTCGGCCGAGCGACGATCGTCGATCAGGTTGAACTGCTGTTGCGCGAACGGAAACACCAGCAGGCGGAAGCCGTCGAGCTGCTTGGGGTTGAGGATGTCCTTGAACAGGCGATAGAAGTTGTGCGTGGTCACCAGCTCGCCCTGCGACACGTCTCCCAGCTCGGGCCGCGTGGTCAGGAAGATGGCCGGAGGGAACTCGGCCAGGAAGTGCTCGGGCAGGTCGAACTCGACGTCGAAGCGCTCCAGGTCGCGTCCGGTCTGCGACAGGATCTCGTCGATCGTCGTCTGCGGGAACACCATGCCGCCCTCCTCGTGCTTGACGTGGGGCAGCGGCATGAAGCCGCCCGGGAACTGGTCGCGCGCCTTGATCTCCTCCGGCGTCATATCGGCCAGCTCCTCCCAGCTGGCCACGCCTTCGGGCAGCCGGACGCGCACGCCGGCCTGGACCGGCTTGCCGCGCGTCATCAGCGTGTCCGACGGCATGTCGGAGAGGTCGTAGCGGGCCTCCAGCAGCGCCAGCTGCTCGGCCATCACGGCCGGCTTCTCGGCGGCCAGCCGCGCCATCATCTCTTCGAAGGTCTCGCCGGGCGGTGGCGGTGGCGGCGGCGGCACGTCGTCGTCGGGCTGGCGGATCTGTCCGCCGGCGGTGCTGTCTCCTTGGCTGTCTCCCTTGTCGCAAGCGAACGCGGCCAGCGCGATGCCGAGCAGCATCGGGCAGGCCACCAGGAACCGATAGGGCCTCATCCTCATGGCGTCATGCTCCCCTTCAGCGGCTTAACGCGAAGCCGTGGCATTCGCCGGCCACAGAGGCGTTGTGGCGGGCCGCGCGCAGCGTACGGCACCGCACTCCCCGGCGGGCGGCGTCGGTACGCCGCGTATACCGCGGCGCACCTTCAGGAGCTGTATTCCCCCGGAGTGGACTCGGCTAGCGATTTCTTGCGGGCGCCGACCTGCAGGCTGGGCAGAGGGCGCCGCTGCGCGGGAGACGTCGCGCGCCCGGGATCTCGCGCCATCACGATGGGACGCCCACACCAGCGCGATGTGCCCTTGCGCGACATCATCGAGCTGGTCCTCGCAGCGCGGCCGGCGGCGATCTCGTTCGAGGCGGCAAACCCGCGCCACGCGCATGAATGGACCGTCTTCGAGGACATCGACCTCCCGGAGGGCAAGCTCCTGATCCCCGGCGTGATCGACTCGACCACGAAACCCGGGCCGACCGACACCCAGTTCTTCGAGCGTGCCAACATGACTGACACCAAGGTCGGGCAGGCCGAGAAGGACGACCCGGCCGGCGTGGCCCGCCGCGGCTTCGAGGCGATGATGGCGGGCAAGGACTCCGTTCTTGGCGGCGAGCTCAAGAGCAGGCCCCAGGGCCTCGCCCACGAGGTAGTGCCAGAGACCGTCAAGGCATCGCAAGTCGGCAAGATGGCCAAGCCCGGCTCGGGCAGCCCCGATCCCGGAACGAAGAGGGGGGCCTGAGGTAGCTCGAAACATTCCGCGAGTTCGATCCAGGCCCCGAGCGGAGCGATCGTCCGTCGCGCGTGATCGGATGGTTCAGCTTCGGCATCGGCGCAGGTCGCCGTACCAGCCGCCCTCGCGCGCGCTGTCGGCCTCGAGCCGGACGGGTGCCCGTCGCTTCGGCACGCGTGCTAGGGCTGGGCTGGCCAACCTGGCCATCGGCGCCGCACTCGTAGTCCGACCGCGCCGTGGGTCCCGTATGTGGGGCGTCGGCCACGCGTTCGGGCCACGTCGTTCGCGACGAGCGCGGCCGGCTCATTGCCGCAGGCGGCGACCACGGCGTTCGCGGCGGACGCGGCGCGCCCGCCTGACCATGAGCCCGGCGGCCAGCAACGCACCGGCGGCGATGCCTGTGAACAGGAGCGGCCGCTCGCGCGCGGCGTCGCGGAGCTCGCGCGCGGCCTCCACGGCGCGCTCCTTGCCGGCGGCCACCGCTTCGCGGGCCCGCTTCGGCACGTTCACCGCGTCCTTCACCTCCTGGACCTTGTCGAGCACGGCGTCCTTGAGCTGGCCGATGTTCTGCGCCAGGTCGTCTCGTCGCTCCTCGATGTCTCGCTCGATCTCTTCACGCTCGCGCATGGTTGGTTCCCTTACTCCGGCTTCGGGCCGGTCACGGATTCGTGATCTGCTGGCGCACGGCATCCACTGTGCGCCGGGCCTGGTCGGTGACCCTCGACATGTCGGGCGGGACCTGCCGCTTGAGCCGCCGCGCAAACACGGCTGCCAGGATCCCGCCGGCCACCAGGTAGACGCCTGCCATGAGCAGGAGTCGGAGCCACAGAGGCGAGATGACCGGCCCGAGCGCGTCCACGGCCGCCACGCACAGGAGGCCGAGTCCGATGAGCGCCACGAAGCCGCCAAGCATCGCCGCCCCGGCGTCGGTGGCCGCGCTCCTGGCGCTTCTCTCCAGCTCGAGCCGGGCCAGCTCGACCTCGTCCTTCGCAATCGTCTTCACGTCGTCGGTGACGCGATGGAGAATCTCGCCGACTGGCGTGACCTCCTCCTCGCCGTCCGCGTCCATTCCGTCGTGCATCCGCGCCATGTTGCTTCTCCCCTCGCTGGACTGTTGACGACTTCCTGGCCGCGAGTGTGCACGCCGCGTGCCCGGCGTTCGATGGTCGGCGACTTCGGGCGACGCCGACGGTGACATCTCAGCGCGGCGGCCGGTCGAGCTCGCCGGACGAGTGGCCCTTGAGCTCGTTGTTGTCCGACACCGCGCGGTCCGCGAAGCGGGTGAAGCGGGAGACCAACCGCGAACGGCTGGTCCAGCCGGTGCGCGGAACGTCCGCGTCGGCCGCCCTGGTCGCCTGTGGGAGCAGGCGGTTAGCCGTGGCCATGAGGTCGCCGACGAATCCGGGCGCCAGCGCATCGGCCGCTACCGCGAGTCGCGCGGGCAGTCCGATCGTCAGTCGACCGTCGCCGTGACGACAGGCGTCGAGAATGCGGAGCGCTGCCCGGCGTGGGTCCATGCTCAGCAGCGGCAGCGAGTCGGCCAGGGCAAACCAGGCGTACTCGCCCCTGTGCTGACCCTTGACCGCGATGTTGACGTGCGAGCCCGTACGCATCAGACCCGGGCAAACCGTGGTGACGCGAATACCGACGCGGGCCAGCTCGGCGCGCAGCGCGTCGGATCGCCCCACCAGGGCGAACTTGCTCGCCACATACGGTGCCAGGTGAGGCGGGGCGATCTTGCCGCCGATGGAGCTGATGTTGACGATGCGGCCCTCGCCCTGGGCGCGCATGACCGGGACGACCGCGTGGATCGCGCGCAGCGGCGCCCAGAAGTGGGTGGCCATCGCTTCCTCGTAGTCGGCGACAGTCATGTGCTCCATGGGGCCGATCTGGATGACGCCGGCGCAGTTGATCAGTACGTCGATCCGCCCATGACTCTCGACCACGTGCTGGCACACCCGCTCGATCTCGCCAGGACGCGTGATGTCCGCCGGGATGGCAAGTACATCGTCGCCAGTGCGCTCCATCAGGTCGCCCCGCGCCTGGGCCAGATCGTCAGCGCTGCGCATCCCAGGCAGGCCGAAGTGGTGCGTGCTGGTGGTCGTCCTGTCTGGCTATTCAACGGGGAAGCGGCGACGGGGTTTCCCCGGAACGGCGACCAACCCGCGACCGACCACGAGGAAGATGTTGCGCGGCGGCTCGCCGCCGCTTGGATAAGCAGCAGTCAGGGATTGCGGGGCGTGGACTACACCTACAAGCGAATGAAGGAAGAGGGCATTGGTGTGGCATGGGTCCAACTCGCGCGCTTCGTGGCGCGCGAGATGAGCCACCACATCGGAGACGTGCTCGGTTTCGATGTTTCGGAGACGATCGGTCTCACTAAGCGGTTTCGCGAAGGAAGACGATCGCTGCCGACCTGAGCGAGCGTATGTCCGTAGGCGCGCTCGCGGCATTTGCGGATCACCCAGGTTCGAGCTTCGCGGCCGACTGCTCGTGCCGCCGACCTGGATGAGGACGAGGCGCCTCGCCGGCCGTGCGCGCCGCCGCCGGGCCGCGCGGTCGTCGCGATCCGCGAGCACCGATCGCGCGATGCGGCCAATTCGATCCACTTCAGGTTGATGAGGGCGACTTTGCGCCACCTCTTCGCTGATGGCGAGCCTGATGATGGACGGGTTGGTGCCGAAGATGTCGTTGACCCGGCAAGACCACTACGGTCGGGCCCGGCGCAGCCAGAAGCCAGGCTCGCGACTGAGATGGGCAACGGCAAGCACGACCACGCGGCGTTCGAGCAGAAGGAACGGCAACCCGTACGGAAAGCGGCCGAGCAGCTTGCGCCGGATGCCGAGCTCCGGCGGCAGGTCGGGCCATAGCGGATGCGCAAGAGGGTACTCGCGGACCTCTCCGATCGCCTGCTCGACCTCGTCGATCAGAGCGATGCCCAAGCCGGGGACCCGGTCCTCGTAGTACAGCGCGGCGGCATCGAGGTCGGCCTCCGCCTCGGCGTGCAGCTCGTAGTCGATCACTTCCGGCGATCGACCAAGCGTGCCCGCGCGCGCGCAAGCGCCTGGTCACCGTCCACCAGCTTGCCCGTCCCATCCAGCACCTCGCGCGCGCGACGCTCGATCTCAGCAGCCCACTTGCGGGCGGCGGACGGATCGGGCTCGCCGTCGAGGCTCCGGATCAGGTCGAGGGCGAGCTCGGCACGTTCGCGCTCGGAAAGGCCCAAGACCTGCTCACGCAGTTGCGGCAGCGTCGACATCAGCTCGGAGTGTACCAGCGACGCCTGCCGATCCGACCGCGCTTCCCGCTGCCCCGCAGGCAGACGGAGAAATGGCGACAGAAAAATCGAGCCGAGAAATCGGGCGAGCCACATCGCTGCCACGAAGCCCGCGCGCGTCGCTCGACGCTGGTCACTGTCGCTCGCCGATTATCCTGCGCCGCCGCCTCTAAGTAGCAGACATTCAAACGGAAACGTGAGATCGGTGAGTTTCAAATCCCGTTGGGGTCGCCGTACACCCAAGCCCACCGAGTCTTGCCGCACCTTTAGCGCGCCAGACTCGGCGGTTTTCGGGGGACCGGGTCGTGACGCAATCTGATCCGCTGACGTCGGGTGCCCGAAGCGACGACAACGCCGAGGCGTCGGCTCGGCGGGCACTTCGAGCTCGTGGGTCGTCGCCGTCGTCCCGCTCGACGAGATCTGGCGGACCTTCGCGGCCGCATTCCCCCGCCGGCCCGAGGCGGTCGAGGAGCGGCGGTGTTGGCGGATGCGATCGGCAGGCTGAACGAACGCTGGCGTCGCAGGAGCAACTCAGCGACCGAGGTCGCCGGTGAGCTCGTCTTCGAGCGCCGCCCAGTCGAGTGCGGCACCGATCCGCGCCAGCACTGCGTAGAGGCCGAAGCGGATGCGGAACAGGAAGATCAGCTTCCCGGGCAAGCGCATCCGCATCAGCGTCCGCTTGAGTTTGACCGTCTCCCCCATCGCCACCGCTCGGTCGGCGGCGATGGCGTGCTCACCGGGCGTGAGCAGTGGTGCAAAGAAGCCGCGCAGCAGCGCTCGGGTGACGTCGAAGTCCGCCGTCGGTGCGGGCATTCCGATCGCGCCGAGCGCCGCCTGCATCCGCCGCGCGTCATCGTCGCGGACGGCGCGCGACAGGCGAACGAGCGTGAGGACGGTGTCGCGGTCGAACTCCCGCACGCAGCCGTGGTCGAGGATCGTGACTCGCCCGTCGGGGGAGAAGAGAAGGTTGCCTGGGTGAGGATCGGCGTTGAAGAGGCCGTGGCGGTACAGCGTGCCGACGTAGAACTCGTAGAGCGCGCGGGCTGCCCGCTCGCGCGCCCCGGAAGGCGGCTGCGAGAGAAGGAACGCCTCGAGGCCCGCCCCTTCGTGCCAGGTGGTCGTCAGAACCCGGGGGCCGCACCAGTCCAGATGTACTGCCGGGATGGCGATCGCCTCGTGGCCCGCGAACAGCTCGACGAAGCGGGTCTGACGGCGCGCCTCCAGCGCGTAGTCGCACTCCTCCAGGAAGCGGGCCTGTGCCTCTTCGATGATCTCGGCAATGTCCATACCCGGGGCGAAGGCGCGAGCCATGACCTTGCCGATCGCGGCTGCCTTGAAGTCAGCGCGGATGGCGGCCTCGACGCCGGGGTGGCGCACCTTCACCGCCACGGTCGTTCCGTCTTCGCGTACTGCACGGTGGACCTGGCCGATCGAAGCGGCGGCGACGGGCTCGCGCTCGAGTCGGGGGAGCAGGGCCTGCGCTCGAGCTCCGAGATCCTCCCGGATGGTCTGCTCGATCTGGGCGAAGGGCGTGGGCTGGGAGTGGAGCTGGAGCACTGCGAGAAGCTGGCGTGCCTCGGGGCCGAGGGAGCCGTCCACGTAGGACAGGATCTGGCCCGCCTTCATCGCGACGCCCTTCAGCTCGCCAAACGACTCGACAAGCCGGGCGAGTGCCTCCGGTGAAAGCGCACCGAGGTTGACGTCCCGGCCGCGCAGCTTCCCGGCGAGCGCACCGAATCCGACTCTCGCTCCAGCGACAGCCGTCCTGCGCAGCCGGCCGAGGAACGACGTGGGAATCGGCACGCCTTCCTCGGTGCGTAGATGCTCCAGCAGATGTTGCAGCGGGTCCTTGGACAATCGAGCCTCGCCGGTGGAGCGGGATTATCCGCGATCTCGCGCCCTACTGGCCGCCGATATCGGCTGCAAGAGGTGCGAGCGCGCCTGTGACGATCGATCAGCGGGTCGCGAACGCGACGCCCTCGCGAAGGAGCGCCTCCCAGCGTCGCGCGCTCGGGACCGGCACGGAGACCCATTCGCGGAACACGCGACCCGCCGGGGCGAACGGCTTGCCGGTGCCGGCGGCAATGAGCTCGTCGACCCGAGCGCGCGGCAGCTTCACCACCAGCCCCGAGTCCCGGTAGTCGACCAGGGCAAGGAACTCGCGCCCGACACGCAGGCATCGACCGTTCATGATGGTGCCCTCGACGATCCGGGGGTCCTCGGCGGCGAGCTTCGCGGCGATTCGCCAGAACAGATCATCGGCTTTCATGCGTGGTCTCCGCATCAGGACGCCCGAGGCGCAGCCGACCCGACAGACAATCGACGTTCGACCTGTCGGGTTCGCGCGGGCTCCGGCGTCCATCTCCCGAAAGGAGACATCCATGTCGAACGCATTCGTGTGGTTTCACAACAGCAGCGAGAATCCGAAGGAATCCGTCAAGTTCTACGAGAAGTTGCTCGGCTGGGCGGTGGCCGATGGACCGCCGGGCGTGACGATGCTCGCCGGCGACAAGGGACCCTTCGCCGGCGTCGCCGCGAAGGACGGGAAGGTAGGTGGCTGGATTCCGTACGTTCAGGTCGAAGACGTCGACGCGGCGACGACCAGGGCGAAGAAGCTCGGCGCCGAGCTGGTCCAGCCCCGCACGAAGGGACCGGCAGGGGACTTCACGATCGTCCGCGATCCGGGCGGCGCGTCGTTGGCGCTGTGGCAGAAGGGATGATCAGAGTTAGGGTCGCCTGCGAAGGATGACCTACGTCCTCCTCATCTATGCGTCACGGCCGCCGGGGGACATCCCCTCGGCGGCCGGCCACGCGGCGCTCGCCCGTCATCGCGCGGTGCAGGACGAGGCCCGCAGGCGCGACGAGCTCCTCTCGGTCGCGCAGCTCACCGACACGCGCCGAGCCCGCATGGTCCGCACGCGCGGCGACGCCCACGAAGTCACCGACGGCCCGTTCCTCGAGACCAAGGAGTGGCTGGTCGGGTTCTATCTGGTCGAGTGCGACGACGAGGACGAGGCGGTCGCGCGCGCGAAGCTCTTGGCCGACGATCATCACTCGATCGAGCTGCGGCCGGTCGTCTGGCGATGGGCGCGATGACCGATGCCGCCGCGACCGCGGCCGAGCTCCGCTGGCTCTATCCGCGCGTCCTCGCGAAGACGTTCGCGTTGACCCGCGCGCTCGCCGATGCCGAGGACGCGGTGCAGGACGCGATCGAGCGCGCGCTCGACACCTGGCCACGGAGCGGTCGGCCCGATTCGCCGGAGGCGTGGCTCGTCACGGTCGCCGCCAACTGCCATCGCGATCGGCTCCGGCGACAGCGCCGCGCCGAGCGCCACGCCGATGCGATCACGACGCTCGCCGAGATGAGTCCGTGGGTCCAGGGAGCCGTCGGCTGGCCGGAGGTCGCGCGCGGCTGGAAGGACGATCTGCTCCGGCTCCTGTTCGCGTGCTGTCACCCCGCGCTCGAGACGGGCGAGAGCGCCGCGCTCGCGCTTGCCACCATCCTCGGCCTGTCGAACGCGGAGATCGCGCAGGCCTTCCTGGTCGCGCCGCGCGCGATGGAGCAACGCCTCGTCCGCGCCCGCCGACGCCTTCGCGATCGCGGCGACTACGAGACACCATCTCCCGACCAGGCCAGCGATCGCCTCGACGCGGTGCTGTGCGCGCTTCACCTGCTGTTCAACGAGGGCTACTGGTCGGCCGGCGACGAGGCACCGATCCGCCGCGACCTCTGCCGGCTCGCGCTCGGGCTCGTGCGGTCACTCCACGATCTGTGGCCGGCGGCGCCGGAGGTCGCCGGCCTGCTCGCGCTGCTGCTCTTTCACGAGGCACGGCTGCCGACGAGGATCGACTCGCACGGCCTACCGGTTCCGCTCCCCGAGCAGGACCGCGCTCGGTGGGATCGAGGGGTCATCGAAGAGGCGTCGACCATCCTGCGCCGCGCGCTCGCGTCGGGCCAGCCGGGGCAGTTCCAGGTCGAGGCCGCGATCTCGGCGGTGCACTGCGAGGCTGCGACCGCCGAGGCCACCGACTGGAAGCAGATCGCCGAGCTCTACGCGCTCCTCGACCGCATCCGGCCGAGCCCCGGCGCGCGCATCAGCCGGGCGTTCGCGATCTCGCGCATCGAAGGTCCCGAGGCCGGGCTCGCGCTCCTCGACGGCATCGCGGACGGCGAGCCCTATCTCGCGCTCGTCAGCGGCGTGCTGCACGGCGAGGCAGGCCGCCCCGACGACGCGATCGCGGAGCTGGAGAAGGCCCGCGCTCGCGCCCGGAACATGCACGAGGAGGCGCAGATCGCCGACCGGATCGAGCGAATCCGGGGTGGCCGGTCCTGAGACCTCCGCTCGTCGAGAAGCGCGGCCGAGGCACCCCCATGAACGGCCGCGGGCTAGCTACTTCGACCTGACATCTGAAATGGCACGGAGAAGAGGATGTTCGGCGGGATCGCGTTCCTCGTGAACGGAACGATGTGCGTGGGCGTCGACAAGGACGATCTCATCGTTCGGTGCGAGAAGGATGAGACCGAGAAGTTGCTCGCGAAGAAGGGCGTGCGCGAGTGCGATCTCTCCGGTGGTCGGCCGATGAAGGGTTGGCTCCTGGTCGGTCCCGCGTCGGCCGGGACCACAGCCGGTTTCAAGGCGTGGATCCGCTTCGCCCTCGCACGCGGCGGTGGCGCGGAGAGACTCCAAGCGCGCCGCGCCGCGACGATCGACCAAGGCGGGAGCGCGGGGAGCGCGAGTGTCGCGGCGCTCGAGATCAGCGTCGGCGTCGCGCATCGAGATGGCGCAAAGGGACTGCCTGTCGATCCCGGAAGACTCCCATTGCCAGGGGGCGCTGGTTCCGCACTTTGCGCCGGTCGCTCCTTGGCCTCATGACTCGACGATGTTCTGATCGGCGTGCACAAGAGACTGCTGGATTGGAGATGATTTGACGGACTGGTTCCATCTCGTCGGCGGTGGGCTGCTTCTGTACTTCGGGGCCGAGTGGTTCGTCGGCGGCGCGTCTGCGCTGGCCCTCGCCCTGCGCGTTCCGCAGCTCATGGTCGGCCTCACGGTGGTGGCGTACGGGACGTCGGCGCCCGAGATCATCGTCGGCGTCCAGTCCGCGGCCACGGGGCACGGAGATGTGGCGCTCGGCAACGTCATCGGCTCGAACGTCGCGAACATCGGTCTGATCCTGGGGATCGCGGCTCTCATCGCGCCTCCCAGGGTGGATGGTCAACTGCGCCGCCGCGAGCTCCCGGTGCTGCTGGCCAGCGCGGCGCTGCTTCCGCTGCTTCTTCTCGATGGGTCGGTGAACTGGTGGGAAGGAGTCGGATTGCTGGTCGTGGCGATCGCGTACACGGCCTGGATGGTCCGCGCCGCGCGCAGTGCCTCGGCGCTGGCAGCGGCCGCTGCAGGCGTCACGACCGCCACGGAGGCCGCGGACGCAGCGGGCGCCCCGAAACCGGGCGGGCGTCTGCGCGCGGCGACGATCGCCGCTGTCGGGCTGGCCGTCCTGTTGGTCGGTGGCCATCTCTTCGTCGAGGGCGCGGTCTCGGTGGCGCGAGCGCTGGGCCTCAGCGATCGGCTCGTCGGCCTGACCATCGTGGCGATCGGAACCTCGCTTCCCGAGCTCGTCACCAGCGTGATCGCTGCCAGCCGCGGCCATTCGGACATCGCCGTCGGCAACGTCATCGGCTCCAACATCTTCAACACCTTCCTCTGCCTGGGAACCGCGTCGCTGGCCGGAACGGTCGCGGCGCCGCTGACCGCGCTCAGCGTGGACATCGTGTGCCTCATGGTGATGACTGCAGTGGCGGCCGCCTTCATCCGAAACGACCGGGTCATCACACGCCGCGAAGGCGCCATCGCACTGGCTCTCTACGTGCTCTTCGCCGCGATCACGGTGCTGCGAGGTTAGGTCGGTTCAGGAGGCGTCCGGATCGGGGATGGCCGGCCGCATCGACCTGCGAGACATCTGGTGCACGCGCGCGACCAGCCGGCTGGCCGCGACCGGCTCCTCGAGGACCGCGGCGCCCAGCTCGGCGGCGATCGAACGGATGGCCGGACCGCCCGCCGGCGTGAGCAACAAGAACGGGACCTCGATGCCTGCGGCGCGCGCCGACGCCAGCGCCGCGACGCCGTTCGCCGGCAGATGGCCGAGATCGCTCACCACGAGGTCTACCGGATCGCCGGTGGCGAGCAGCCGGGACATCAAATCCCAGCAGTCGGACGCCTCCCGGACGTGGCCATCCAGTCTCCAGAGCAGGGCGCGGAGGCGCGCGCGCCGGAGACCATCATCGGCCGCGACGATGAGCGACAGCGCCCGCGAACGCCCCGAATTGACCATCCCGGTGCGGTCAGCAAGAGCCATGCCTCGGCGTTCGGGCGAACCTGCCGGGAGAAGAGAAGGCGCCGCCGCATTTCGCGACGCCGTCGCGAAATGCAACGCGCGGCGGCGCCAGGCAGGACAGCAAGACCGGACAGCAAGACCTTCTGGCGCCAGCGCAGGACGGTGCCATGCGTGCTTCGCGGCGACGGTCATCGAGCTCCATCGTCGAGCCTTGTCAGCGAAGAACTGCGTCCTCACCGCCGGCGACCCTCCCGACGTCGCGCACAGGGACGAGGCTGGGATGGCGCCATCCAACGAGCGGGCGGGCAGGGCGGTCGTGCTGTCAGGCGGGCATCTGACACATGCGCTCCACGCGAGCCAGGAGCTCGACAGCTCCGAACGGTTTGGCCAGCACCTCGGCGCCCAGTTCGGCCGCCGCCTCGCGCACTTCGTCGTCTCCGAAGGCGGTGATGAGCAAGAAAGGCACACGGTTCCCGGCCATGCGTATCACCGCCAGGGTCTCGAAGCCGCTCGAGATCGGCATGCGCAGGTCGCTGACCACGAGGTCAACGTGCTCGTGCATGAGGACCGAGCGAGCCTTCCACCCGTCCGACACCGCGTGGATGCGGCCGCTCACCGATGTGAGTATCAGGACCAGCCACCGGAGCATGGCCGGGTCGTCTTCGGCGACCAGGAGGGTGGGCGGCACCAACATCGTACCGATGACGAGCAATTCGAGTGCCGGCTGTCGACCGGCGACCCGCCCGAAGCGATTGCGTTCGCGAGCCGCTCGACCGGCGCGACCACGCTGCATTCTGCTGCGCTGTTGCGGTGTGCGACGGATCGCCCCGCGCGGATCCCCGCGACCGAGGGCGCCTCGCCCCTCGACCCCTAGCTGGCTCGACCTGGCGGCTCGCGTCAGCTCGCGCCAGGCTCCCGGGTTGTCCACGGATTGGGGTCACGTGGCCGGGCGGGCCGGCAAGAACCGACGGCCGGCCGGCTCATGCAGCCGCGTAGTCGGGTAGCTCGATCCGGTCGACCAGGCTCGAGCCGAGGGCGAGCCTCGCCAGCCAGGGGATCGAGAGCGCCTTCGTGATCTGATTGCGCGCGAAGATGCCGAGCCGCGTTCGCGGCGCGAACGAGCCGGCGAAGCGCTCGGCCGCCTTCTGCTTGTGCTGGATGAAGGGGCGGAGCAGCTCCTCGTACCGGCGGAACGCGTCCTCGACGCGAGCGGCGCGGGCCAGCTCGCCGGCCAGCACGTACGCTCCGATGATCGCCAGCGCCGATCCTTGACCTGCCAGGAGTGAAGGCGCAAAGGCCGCGTCGCCGACCAGCCCGATGCGGCCCTTCGACCAGCTCTCCATCCGGATCTGGCTGACGCGATCGAAGTAGAGGGCATCGCAGCGGTCCAGCGCCTCCAACGCGCTGTGACTCTCCCATCCCATGTCGGCGAATCGGTCGCGCAGGTACACCTTCCGGGCGCCTGAATCGCTCGGCTCGGCGGCCTGGCCATCCTTTTCGGCGACGACGAAGAGGAACATGGTGCGGTCCTCGCTCATGCTGAAGCGAGCCAGCTGACGGCCCGGAACACTGTGAGCGATGTAGACCCCCTCGTCGCGGGGCCGGTACCCGGACGCCTCGAAGGCCGCCACGGTGTAGCCGAGAAACCTCTCGAAGCGCGACTCCGGGCCCATGGCCAGCTCGCGCACCGCCGAATGCAGCCCGTCGGCTCCGACCACCAAATCGAACCTGCGCGGCGCACCGTGCTGGAAGCGGACCAGGACGCCGTCACGGTCCTCTTCGAGGGCCACGATCGAGTTCCCGAACAGGGCTTCAGCGCGCCCCTCGATCGCACGAAAGAGGATGTCGCTGAGGTCGCCGCGAGCGAGGCTCGTGTACCGGCCGCGAGTCGCGGAGCGAAACACGTCGGCGTCGAACCCTCCCGTGCGGCGGCCATCCCGGTCAACCAGCCGCACCTCGCGCACGTGATAGCCGGCTCGCAAGACCTCGGGCAGGAGTCCCATCCGCTCCACGATGTCGTAACCCAGACCCCAGAAGTCGATGACGTAGCCGTGGGTGGGCGCCTGCGGCGCGCGCTCGACGAGGGTCGGCTCGAAGCCAGCGCGCAAGAGCCAGTGGGCCAGCGCAGGTCCCGCGACGCCAATCCCGGAGATGAGAACCGTCTTGCCGGCCATGGTGGCGGAGGATACACCGGTCGCGCCGGACCGCGTGCACGCGCGCCTGCGCAGAGCCCGGTCCCACGCACCGCCGGTCCTCTCCGCACACCGTTGCGATCTGCGCTGTATCCGCGGCGCTGTCTCCTCCCTTGACGGACGGCTGTACGCGCGTCAACTTCACAGGAAGGGTGCGCCGAGCAGAATGGTCGGTGCAGGTTGCGAGGACGGTCGGGCCGCCGCCTCTCGACTGGAGTCACCCGTGCCACAACCTGGCTCTTCTCCTCAAGCGACCAGCTTCGTTGCCCTCGGCCTCAGGATCTTCTGGCAACTCCTCGGCTGGTGTCTGCTGGCGGCCCTCGCTGGCCTCATCGCACAGCGCTCGGGCCCCTCGGAGCTCGATGCGGTCTACGGCGCGGCGGTCGCCGCGATGGCTGTGGCGCGCTACGTCGATATTGTCCGTTTCCAGGGCATGACGAGCGACGGTGAGCCGGCAACCGTCGGCCACTTCTGGCGCTATGTCGTCATCGTGACGCTCGTCGCCGGCGCGGCGTGGGGCGCAGCCCATCTGGTCGGCCTGGGCGCAGCGAGCTAGATGGCCATGCGCCATCGGTGCGTCAGGTGAGGAGGCCTGTCAGGCCGGTCAGCGATCCGACGCGACGGCCTCGGACGAGGCGGTCAACGAGGGATGGCCGGCGGCGGGAAGGAAGCCGGCGTCGCGCAGCCAGACGTGCGCCTCCGGGCGATGATCGTTCGCGACCGCCAGATCGACGAGGTCGCCCTTGCGGAGCCGGCTGTCGCCCGAGATCGGGAGGCCGCGACCGTCGCGAAACGCCGCGATGGGCAGGAGCGCTCGCGGCGGCGCCCCCGCGAAGGGAACCGAGGAGCCGTCCTGGGGGGCGGAGTACTCCCATCGCTCACGGGAGACGAGCCCCGCCGTCAACCCTTGCTCCCAGGTGGTGAGCTGCCGCTCACCGCCGAAGAGCACCTCCGCGCCGATCTCTCGCACCATCTGACCGGTCACGCCAGTGGCTTCGGTCTCCAGCGCGACCAGCAACCGGGGCCCGCGGAAGCGGTCGCGTATGCGGCGCGCGAAGAGGAAGTTGACGTGCTCGTTCGTGGTCAGCCCGATGCACGCGATGCGCGCATCGGCTTGCGACAGCACCATCGTGTCTTCCTCGAGACCGTTGCCGTGCATCGCCTCCAGCCCCTCGCGGCGAGCCGCCTCGCATGCCTCCGGGTTGATGTCGACCAGGAGGACCGGATCGCGCGCGCGCAGCGCGGCGGCGACCCGCCGGGCCAGCGGATTGGCGCCCAGGATGAGGTAACCCAGGCGGCTCGGGCGACGGAGGCGGAGCAGGTGCGCCAGGGCTCCGCCGGTGAGTCCCTGCAGGGTCACCGTGGCCACGATGACCAGAAACACCAGCGCACGCACCTCGGCGCCGCCGGAGATGCCGGCCTCGGCGAGCCGGATCGCGAACAGCGAGGCCACGGCCGCCGCGACGATTCCGCGGGGCGACAGCCAGGACAGGAACGCCTTCTCCTGCCAGCGCAGATCGGTGCCATGCGTGCTCGCGATGACGGTCAGCGGCCTCACCACGAACATCAGCAGGCCGACCGTGATGAGACCAGGCAGTCCGAGCGCCCTCACGTCGCTCACCCTGACGTCGGCGGCCAGCAGCACGAACAGGGTGGCGATGAGCAGCAGGGTGAGCTGTTGCTTGAATTCGAGGAGCTCGAGCTTCGCGTGACTGGGAGAGTTGCTGACCACCATGCCGGCGACGATGGCGGCCGTGATACCGCTCTCGTGAACGACGGCGTTCGAGACCTGAAAGACGGCGACCGCGACCGCCAGCGCCAGCGTGTTCTCCAGGCCCTCCGGCACGACCCGCCGGCGGCCGAGCAGGAGCGCCAGGAAGACACCGCCGGCCAGGCCGATCGCGGCCCCGGCGCCGAGGCGCCCCAGCACCCCAGGGACACCCGCGGCGAGCGAGGCCCCCGAGGGGACCAGGGCGATCTCCAGCGCCACGACCGCGATGGTCGCGCCCACGGCGTCGATGAAGATCCCCTCGGCCTCCAGGATGGTGGCCACGTTCAGGTTGAGCCGGAGGCGCCGGACCAGCGGCGTGATCACCGTCGGCCCGGTGACGATGACCAGCGTGCCGAACAGGATGGAGAGGCGCCAGTCCCAGCCCATCGCAAAGCGCGCCGCCAGGGTGCCGCCGACGGCGGTGATGACGGCGCCGGTCGTGACCAGGCGGCGGATCGGCCGCGCCTGCTTGTGCAGTCGCTTCAGATCCATGTGCATGCCGCCCTCGAACAGGATGATGGCCACCGCGAAGCCCACGAACGCGTGCAGCGCCGCCCCCATGGACTGCGGGCGAACCAGGTCGGCGCCGTCCGGCCCGAGGAGGACCCCTGCCGCCAGGAGCACGATGATGCCGGGCAGGCGGACGTGACGCGCAATGGCCTGGGCGAGAACGCCGAAGAGCATGGCCAGCGCCAGCGTCAGAGACGGTTCCCCCACCGAGGCCACTATACCCGCGAACTGGCGCGCTCCGCTCACCGCCGCAGCGGAGCGGGCGCGGCCTGACCCGGCGATGCTGGTGTGGCGAAACGCGGCGACTGCGCACGCCCTGGCGCCGCCAGATCCGCGATGACAGCGAGGCACGCGCCTTGGTCAGCGAGAAGACCTGATCTGGCACTCGGCTTGCTGCCGGACGAGTTGGTGCCTCGCCTTCCCCCCTGCATCCTCGTCGCCGACGACGACGCCGCCATGAGGCGGTGGCTCGTCATGGTTCTGACATCACTGGGCGGTCGGATCCACGCCGTGCCGGACGGTTGCCAGATCAGGGCCGTCCTGAGCGAGGAGGACATCGACATCGTCGTGAGCGATGACCGGATGCCGATACAGAGCGGCCTTCAGGCCCTGATGGATATCCGCCTGGCCGGGAGCGCGGTCCCGTTCCTGCTCATCACCGCCTTCGGCGGGGAGGTCGTGCGTGCGGCCGCAGCCAGGATGGGCGCCGAGGTGCTGGACAAGCCGTTCGCGGCGAGCGAGCTGGTCGATCGCGTGCGGCGGATGTGCGGAGTGCCGACTGATGCGTGATGCCCTCCATCGTCGAGACGGCGCCGCGGCGGAAGCCGTGCCTCCAGCGGAGGCAAAGCCCCAGACGTTTGCTTCAGGGACGGCCTGACGCTCGCCGGGCGTCAGGCCAATCTTCGCACGGAACGGGGGGCGCGCTGCTGGTCGAGCCGTCGCTCACCCCACGCCTCGAGCGCACGGACAATCGGCTCCAGGCTGTGCCCCTCCCTGGAGAGACGGTATTCCACGCGTGGGGGGACTTCGGCGTAGACCGTGCGCACGACGAGCCCGCTGTCTTCGAGCTCACGCAGCTGCTTGGTGAGCATGCGCTGCGTGATGCCGCCGAGACGTCGCCTGAGCTCGCCAAAGCGGAGCGTCCCCTCGAGGAGGTGGTAGAGGATGACTCCCTTCCACTTGCCGCTGATGACGTCAAGTGTCGCCTCCACCGGGCAACCGCGCGCGCAATCGTAGTTCGTCCTGGTCTTCTTCAATGTCGTCATCGCTCCAATAGTACCCATTTATGTACTACATACAGAAAATGTGCGTACTTGCGAGTATAGCTCCCGGCGATGCATGGTGCGTCTCGCCCCGCACGGTGCGGGTGGCGAAACCCGGAGCGCACGATGAGAGCTCTCGGCTACCGAAAGCCGTCCCCCCTGGATGACCCAGGATCTTCTGCTCGCCGTCGAGCTTCCAGAGCCCGTGCCGGGCCCGCGTGACCTTCGTGTTCGCGTGCGCGCGGTCTCGGCCAATCCTGTCAACGTCAAGCTTCGCGCCGGGGCGGCTCCGCCGGATGGGCTTCGCATCCTCGGCTTCGACGCGGCTGGCGTCGTCGAAGCCGTGGGCGAGCAGGTGACGCTGTTTGGCCCCGGCGATGAGGTCTTCTACGCCGGGACGATTGACCGGTCGGGCACGAACGCCGAGCTCCACCTGGTCGATGAGCGGATCGTCGGGGACAAGCCACGAACGCTGTCGTTCGCGGAGGCTGCGGCGCTCCCACTCACCAGCATCACGGCCTGGGAGCTGCTCTTCGAACGTCTCCGGGTGGCGCGAAGCGTCGAGGAACGAGGCACGCTGCTGGTGATGGGCGCCGCGGGCGGCGTGGGCTCGATGCTCATCCAAATCGCGCGCACGCTCACCTCCTTGACCGTGGTCGCGACCGCGTCGCGAGAGGAGACGCGCGAGTGGTGCCTCGACCTCGGTGCTCACCATGTCGTCGATCACACGAAGCCGCTCGCGGGGGAGCTCGGCGCGCTCGGTCTCGAGTCACCCCGGCTCATCGCAGGCCTGACCGGTACCGAGCAGCACTGGGCCTCGCTCTGCGACGTCCTCGCGCCGCAGGGGCGGATTGCGCTCATCGACGATCCGAAGGCGCTCGACGTCACTCTGCTCAAGCGCAAGAGCGCCAGCCTGCACTGGGAGTTCATGTTCACTCGCCCGCTGTTCCAGACGAGCGACATGTTCGAGCAGCATCGACTGCTCAGGGAGATCGCCCGTCTCGTCAACGAAGGGACGCTGCGTACCACGGTCAGCGAGCGCCTGGGGCCGCTCTCGGTCAACACGCTCAAGCAGGCACATCGACGCGTCGAGAGCGGTCGAACGCGCGGCAAGGTCGTCCTTGATGGCTTCGAATGTGGGGTGGGCAAATGACAGGGCGATTCTTGCTGGGCACGGTCGCGCTCTGGCTCGTCGGCTGTCATGCACGCGAGACGATACCGACGGGCACCGGCGGGAGCTCGGCGGCCGCGGCCGATACTCCTGTGCAGACCGCCGAGGTTGTCGCACGACTGCCGCAGTCGGTGGGGAACGTGACGTTCACCCGCGAAGGGAGAATGATTTTCAGCCACCATCCCTTCTTCGAGCCGGCGGTCCGCGTGGCGGAGCTCGAAGCGGGCGGTACGAGCGCTCGCCCGTTCCCCACGCTCGAGTGGAACACACCGAGGCCTGGGACCGACGAGTATCTGGACTCCGTGCTCGGCGTGCACGGCGATGAGGAGGGGGTGATCTGGATGCTCGACATGGGCACACGCACGGGGGTGTCACCCAAGCTCGTCGGCTGGAACACGCGGAGCAACCGGCTCGAGCGCATCTACCGCGTCGCCGCACCGGCCTCGATCGAGGTGTCTCAGCACAACGACTTCGTCGTCGATCGTCGTCACGGCGCCTTCTACCTGGCTGACGAAGGGATCGCTCGTGGCGGCGACGGCAGCCGCGCGGCCCTGGTCGTGGTGGATATGTCGACGGGCACTTCGCGGCGCCTCCTCGAGGGAGATGTGAGTACCCGTCCCGAGCGCAGCCCCATCGTCGCGGAGGGCGTCCAGCTCACGGTACCAGGGGCGAACGGAACCCCGACGCCGCTACTCGTCGGAGCGGACGGCATTTGCGCCGACGCGCAGCTCGAGTGGCTCTACTTCGGGCCACTCAATGGGCGGTGGGTCTACCGGGTGCGCACGGCAGATCTGCGCGACGCGTCCCTGTCCGAGGCCTCGCTTCGCGGGCGCGTGGAGCGCTACGCCGAGAAGCCGAACAACGGCGGCATGACGATGGATGAGGACGGCAATCTCTACCTCACCGAGGTCGGCGCCCACGCGGTGGGCATCATCCCCAGTAGCACGCGCCGGTATCGGCGCCTGGCCGAGCACCCCGAGCTGGTCTGGCCCGACGGGGTGACGTTTGGGCCGGACGGCCTGCTCTACGTGTCCGCGGCCCAGGTGAACCGGGCCTTCGAGGGCTCGCCCACCCCCGCGCGCGCGCCGTTTCTGATCCTTCGGCTCCGTCCGCTCGCTCCGGGACGGGTAGGGCACTGACACCTCAGGTCGCGAGCCCGAAGACCACGTCGGAGGGTGCGCGCTGGATCAGCGGCGACACGGTCGGGACGGCGGCGGCTCGAGACTCTGAAGTGCATGTACTGCCGACGAGCTGAAGAGCATGGCGTGCGCGCGAGCGGCGCACTACATTGCGCGCGTGATTGCCGTCCGTACCTGCGGCACTGACGGTCCGAGCGTGATCGTGCTGCACGGCGGCCCCGGCGCGCCCGGGCACGCTTGCGTCGCCGCCGACGACGAGTCGCTCGAGGACGATGAGCGCGGCCGCCACGAGACCTGGGACGACATGCTCCGCGTCCAGGCCGATGGCGTCTATCCCGCCGAGTTCCGCGCCATCCGCTCGCCCGTGCTGATGCTGCATGGCGCCTACGATCCGCATCCGGGCGCGATGATCCGCGACAGCCTGGCGCCCTTCATTGCGCAGCTCGAGTACTACGAATGGGAGCGTTGCGGCCACTACCCGTGGCGCGAGCATCACGCCCGCGACGACTTCTTCGCACGGATGCGCGCGTGGCTGATGGCGACTACTCCAGACCCACGCGCCCGACCGTCGCGTCGGGATTGACCGCAGACGGGACGTGACGCCCGGCCAGGCGCTCGGTGCCGCGGCCGTCGTGCCGTTCTTCACCCTGAGCCAGGTCTGGAGGGCTCGTGTCCGAGCACCTTCTCGATGGAGAGCCGCGGCAGGTGGCGCCGCCCCGGCTCAGTGCGGCGCGTCGCCCGGCTGGAAGACGAAGGGCGAGGGGGGACCGTAGGTGCCGTTCACGGTGGTGCCGCCGTTGTGGATGCTGGCGAACATCGGTTGCATGTTCTGCGGGAAGCCGAATGTCGGGCGGGTCAGCTCGTCGAGGCGCGCGAGCTCCTCGCGGGTGAGAGTCACATCGATGGCGGCGAGGTTGTCCTCGAGCTGGGCGAGGCGGCGCGCGCCGATGATCGTCGAGGTCACGCCTGGCTGGGCCTGGACCCATGCCAGGGCGACGCGGGCGACCGTGCTGTCGTGGGCGCGGGCGATCGCCTCGAGGGCGTCGACGATCGCGTAGGTCCGCTCGTTGAGGTGGCTCTCGACGAAGGTGGCGCGGTCGGGCTTGTGCTGGCCCGCGGTCGCGCGGGTGTACTTGCCGCTCAGCGCGCCGCTCTTGAGCGGGGACCATGGCGTGATGCCGAGGCCGAGCTCGCGGGCCATCGGCACCAGCTCCTGCTCGACCGAGCGCTCGAGGAGCGAGTACTCGATCTGCAGGCCGATGAACTGCGACCAGCCGCGGAAGCGCGAGAGGATGTTTGCCTCCGCCACCTTCCAGGCCGGGGTGTCGGACACGCCGATGTAATGGACCTTGCCCGAGCGCACGAGGTCGTCGAGGGCCGCCATCGTCTCCTCGATCGGCGTGTGGACGTCCCAGTTGTGCAGCCAGTACAGGTCGATGTAGTCGGTCTGCAGCCGGCGCAGCGACTGCTCGCACGCGGCGATGATCGACTTGCGGCTCGAGCCGCCGCCGTTGGGGTCGCCGAGGTAGAGGTTGCCGCTGAACTTCGTCGCAATCACGAGGCGGTCGCGGCGCGCCGGGTGGCGGCCGACGTGATCGCCGAGGATCTTCTCGGAGTGGCTCTTTGTGTAGAAGTTCGCGGTGTCGATGAAGTTGCCGCCGAGGTCGATGTAACGGTCGATGATCCGCTGCGACTCCTCGACGCTCGAGCCCCAGCCGAGGTCTTCGCCGAAGGTCATCGCGCCGAGGCAGAACGGGCTGACGCGCAGGCCCGAACGGCCGAGCGTCACGTAGTGATCGAGAGGCATGGGTGCTCCTGTGGCGGGAGAAGGTTCGTGGTAGAGTTCGTTCAGGAACAGAGATAGTTCTGTTTCGAACTATCTATAGTTCGAAACAACCCCTGCGCAAGCCCCATGTCGAAGATCGACCCGGCGAAGATCTGGTCGCTGAACTACCGCCTGATCATGGCGGTTTTCACCAGCGTCACTCCGGACGTCGCGGCGCTCGGGCTCGAGACCAAGGAGCTGTTCGTGCTCGCCGGACTCGACGAATATCCGTACCCTGCCGAGCTGGCGGCGGCGCTCGTCATGCCGAAGCCGACCTTGACCGCGATGCTCAAGCGGCTCGAGGCGGCCGGGTTCATGCAGCGCGAGATCGATCCGGCCGACCTCCGCCGCCACCGCCTGCTGCTGACCCCGGCCGGGCGCAAGATCATGACCCGCGGCATGACCCTGCTGTCCGAGGCGTTCGGCGCGAGGTTGCGCCGGCTCACCGCGGCGCAGCAGCAGGAGCTGCGCGCGCTGCTCGAGAAGATGAGCCAGGGGAGCTAGCGCTTCTACTGGGCGCGCAGGTGATAGGCGTCCCGGATTGTCTGCTCGACGGCGTTCTCGTCGCTGTCGACGGCGATGGCGCGCAGCGATACCGTGCCCTCGCCATCGGGGTGGTGGATGAGGGCGATGGCCTGGTCGCCGAGCCGAAAGACGAGGGCTCGCTTCCAGGTTGTTCCTGCGTCGTAGGAGACGTCCACGGTCAGGCGGCGCAGCGGCGCGGCGGGTGCGTCGAGCTGGCGGGAAATGGAGATCGGGATGAGGAATGGGCGGCCGGCCGGGGCGCGGTTGAGGTCGTCGAGGGCAGGGGCGTAGCGGACGGTCATGAGGGGCAGGGCGGCCGGCTCCGCCGCGTTCTGCGAGCGGAAGGTCCAGGCGACGTCGATCTGGGTTGACAGCTGGGACTGGCCGCCGCGGATCGACTGCAGCTCGAGGCGGTAGTCGGCCGGCTCGGGCGGAGCGAAGAAGAAGGCGACGTCGGGCGTGTCGCTCTCGCCGATCAAGGTCCCGTCGAGGAACAGGCGGGCGTGGCCGGTCTGGGTCTGCGCGGTGCCGTAATGCCCGGCGCGGTCGCCGTAAAGGGGCAGGAAGGTGAACATGATGAAGTCGTCCACGCGCTCCACCCAGCGCTCACCGAGGAAGGTCGGGCCGAGCACCGCCTGGTTCCAGCGCTCGTGGTAGCGCTGACCGGGCTCGTAGGCGACGCGAGCTGGAGCTGAGGAAGCCGGTGACCGAGCCGTCGCCGTCCACCTCGTTGAGCTGGCCCGCCCAGGTCATTCCCTCCTTGTTGAAGTAGTCGGTGCGCGTCGCCGGCAGCCGGAAGGAAAGGAGACCGCCGGGTAGCTCGAGTCCGTCGGGCGACCTTGCGGCCGGCAGGAACTGGGCCGTGAAGCCGGTCGCCTGGACGGCGTGGTTCTGGCGTACCTGCGCCAGGTCGTCCGGGCCGACGTCTCGCGTGAAGCCGGTGATGAACTGACCGCGCGCGGCCACGTAGCCAAGGTTGTACGAGTAGGGACTGTCCGCGAACGGAAACCAGTTGTCCGGCGGACCGATCTCGGCCCACGAGCTCAACAAGAGGGTCGTGTACTCCTCGGGAGGGAGCGCCGGGCCCAGGTGGAGGGTGTGCAGGGATCCCTCAGCATCCGCGAAGGTCCCGATGCCGGAGCCGCCGAAAGCCAGCAGCCCGAAGACGGCCTCCGAGTTGCGGTCGGCGGAGAGGTCCGGAACCGAGATCGGAGATCGGCTGTGCGGGACCGGCGTCGAGGACGAGGCGGGTGTCCGCGGTCAGCTCGAGGAGCGGCTGCGCGATCATCGTCGCGCTCGCGGACTCGAAGAGGATCGCGTGGACGGCGTAGCGGCCTCGCGGGAGCCGGACGGTGACCGAGTCGCCCGCGACGTTCACGGTGAGCTGGTCGCCGGTGTCCAGACCGAAGATGTCGGTCGCGATGCCGGTCTCCTCGGGAGGATCCGCGCGGGGCAGGAAGGCCAGCTCCAGGTCGTAGCTCTCCGGCTCCCTGTCGAGCGCGAGCGGCGTCCGCGCCACCGCATCCCCGGTCGCGCCCACCAGCACGCCCGAGTAGCGCCCCTCGGGGCCGGCGACACGCGTGTCGGCGGTGACGACGACCGGCGCCTCGCCGCCGGCCGGGATCGTCAGGGTCTCGGGCGCGACGGAGAACATCCCGGCCGGGGCCGGGCCGCCCGATGGATCGGTCACCTCGACGGCGAGCGCGAGCGTGACCGGCTCGGCGCCGAGGTTGTGGTAGGTCACGGTGCCCACCATCGGCTCGTCGTCGTCGTGCGGCCACACGGCGCGGCCCAGGTTGAAGCTGGCCGGCGAGCTCGACACTGTCTGCGTGATCGCGCGGGCGACGTCGACTCGACCGGCTCCCTGCTCGAACACGCTCAGGTCGGGCGTGGGACGGGCGGATGCCATCAGCGCGGCCTTGAGCTGCTCGCCCGACCAGTCCGGGTGCTGCTGGGCCAGGATCGCGGCGGCGCCGGCCACGTGTGGCGTCGACATCGAGGTGCCGGACAGCCGGGCGTAGAAGTCATCCACCGGATCGAAGTCGCCGTCCGGCGTGCCCGCAGCGCGCGCCGCCGCGATGGCGTCGCCGGGTGCGGTGAGATCCGGTTTGACCGCCCCGTCGCCCACGCGCGGCCCCGTGCACGAGAACCGGGACAGCCGGTCGTCGGCGTTGACCGAGCCGACCGAGAGGGCCGCGTCGGCCGAGCCGGGCGAGACGACTCCTGGCCCGGCGCAACCGTTTCCGGCCGCAGCCACGAACAGCGTCCCGTGCTGGGCCGACAGCGTGTCGATCGCCTCCTCGAGAACATCGACCTCGGGAGAATCGGGTCCGCCGAGGCTGATGTTGACCACCGCGGCGCCGGACTGCGCGGCCCACTCCATGCCGGCCACGATCGCCGAGAAGGGGCAGCCGTCGACAGCGCAGACCTTGCCGATGAGAAGCTGCGCGTCGGGCGCGACGCCGCGAAAGCGTCCGCCGCTGGCGGCGCCGCTGCCGGCCAGGATCGAGGCCACGTGCGTGCCATGGCCCACGAGGTCCTCGGGGTCCGGCTCCTCCTCCACGAAGCTCACGGCCTCGGCGATGCGGCCCTCGAAGTCCGGGTGGCCGAGGGCGATGCCGCTGTCGAGCACGGCCGCCGTGACGCCGGAGCCGGTGTAGCCCGCCTCCCAGGCGGCCGGGGCGCCGATCTGCGCGACGCTGCGGTCGAGCAGCGGCTCGAGCTTCCCATCGAGCCAGATGCGGGCGATCCCGTCGGCGAGGGCGGCGCTGGCCCCGCGCCGGGGACCGGTCGATCCGGACAGCGATGTCCACAGCTGCGCGGCGGACCGCTTGGGCGCCGACACCGCCGCGCCCTGCACGCTGGGCAGCGCGCGGCCGATGCGGGCGGGCGAGGCAGCCAGAAGCGCGCTTGCCGCGCTCTGCCGGGCGCCGTCGTGGATGACGATGAGCGGGATGTCCGCGCGACGCGCGTCGTCGTAGCCGAGCTCGACAAGCAAGGTGACGTCGAAGAGGTGCGGGTCGAGCCGGCCCGCCGCGATGAGCGCGGCTGCATCCTCCGGCACCACGTGGTGATGACCGCGCGCGATGGAGGTGCGGAAGCGCACCCGCGCGCGACCTGGTGCCGGCACGAGCGATGCGACGCCGCCGTGCACGAGCACGCGATCGCCGGTCACGAGCGTGACCCAGCGAGGCTGGACGGGGGTCGGGCTTGCCGTTGCAGGGCCGGCAGCCGGTTCGCTGCCGCGGTCCTCGGCGTCGCCCGCGCGGTCCTCCTCGCTTCCGTCGTCTCCCGGGTCGGTGTCGATGCCGTCGCCGGTGCAGGCGACCAGCGCGCCGAGCAGCCCGAACACCACGAATTGCCGCCTCGCCAACGTCATGACGCGCTCCCGTCTCGCGGCGGAATGCGTCCCCGTTGCACGGAACCGCCAGCCGCCAGCCGATGCCTTTGTGCTTAGGCACCCGGTGGCGGCGGTTCGGGAACTACTCTGCAGGAGAGATCAGTCGAAGATCTCCCACCAGCTGCTGCGCTTGCCCTTGTGTCGGCGGCCGCCGGCGTCGCTGTCCTCTTGCCATTCGTCGCGGCGGCCCTCGCCGTACTCGCCGCTGCGGCCGCGGGCGGTGAGTCGCTCGAGCTCGCCGCGATCGAGCCAGACGCCGCGACACGAGCTGCAGCGGTCGATCGTGATGCCGTCGCGGTCCAGTTCCTCCATCTGTGACGTGCAGCGCGGACAGTTCATACGGTCTCCTTGGACTGGGTGGGAATGAGGGAGGCGAGCACGCCGGCGGTCAGGATTGCAGCGACCGCGGCGAGCATCACCAGGGCGAAGCGGTCGCCCAGGAGCGGCTCGAGCCAGTGATGGGCGAGCATCTTCCCCCCGATCACGACAAGCACGAACGACAGGGCGACCTTGAGGTAGCGGAAGCGATCGATGATCCCGGAGAGCGCGAAGTAGAGGCTGCGCAGACCCAGGATGGCGAACACGTTGCTGGTGAAGACAAGGAACGGATCGGTGGTGATGGCGAAGATGGCCGGGATCGAGTCGACGGCGAAGATCGCATCGGTGAGCTCGACCATGACGACGGCGAGGAGGAGCGGCGTGGCCAGGAGCGCGCCGGCCCGCGCGCCCTGGACGACCCGGTCCGGCTCGGCCGGCAGGCCGTGCGCGAGCGGCTCGCGGCTGGCGGCGCTGCCGGCCCGCACCAGGAAGTGCTGGCCGTGGTAGCGCTCGGTGATCGGTATGTACCGGCGCAGCCAGCGGACCAGCGCGCGCTCGCCTGGCGCGGTCTCCTCCGTCTTGATCAGGAGCATCTTGAGCCCGGTCAGCAGCAGGAAACCGCCGAACAGGTACAGGATCCAGGAGAACCGGGTCACCAGCGCGGCGCCGACAGCGATCATGACGCCGCGCATGAGCAGCGCGCCGACCACGCCCCACACCAGCACGCGGTGCTGATAGATGGCCGGCACCGACAGCGACGAGAAGATGATGGCGATGACGAAGATGTTGTCGACAGCGAGCGACTTCTCGACCACGAAGCCGGTCAGGTACTTGAGGAGCGCGCTGGCCCCGTCGTTGTAGACCAGGACGCCGTCCGGCCCGGGGTGCGGGGTCGACAGCGCGTCGGCGCCGGTGCCGAGCCCGAACCAGCCATGCTCGTACCCGGCGTAGACCGCGAGCGAGAACAGCAGCCCGAGCCCGATCCACAGGGCCGACCAGCCCAGCGCCTCCCTGACGCGGATGACGTGGGGGTGCCGGTTGAGGACGCCGAGGTCGAGGGCCAGCAGGCCGAGGACGAGCGTGATGAATGCGATGTAGACCCAGATCATGGCGGATGCGACCGCGGCGGCCGTGCACCGATGAATGCCGCCGTCGCGCCGCCGGCGCCATACGGAAGTTCGGCATCGCCCGTTCGGCCATACCTCATGACGAGAACAGCTCGGTGCGGGCCGCCTCGCGGATGGCGAGCACGGCGGGATGGACCAGCCGGCGCTCGCAGGAGATCGCGTAGTAGCGCTCTGCGCATGCCCTCGACCTCGGCCACGCGGACCAGGCCGTAGCGCTTGCCGACCACGTCGGCCACCACCGTCGGCGCGAACACCAGGCCCATCCCGTCGGCCGCGAAGGCGGCCAGGAGCGCGCTGTCCTCGGCCTCGGCCACGACGCGCGGGCGGATGCCGAGCCCGGCGAACCAGCCCTCGAGAGCGCGGCGCAGGCCGTTGTCGGCCAGCGGCAGGAGGACCGGCGCGTCGTCGAGGCTTTTCGGGAAGCGGCGCCTGAGCGGCACAGCCAGCGCGCGTGCGCCCAGCAGTGTGACCCCGGATTCGCCGAGCATGTGGTTGTAGGCGCGGGCCGGCGAGCCGGGCGGCGCCGGCGCGTCGGAGATGACGACATCGACGGCGTGGTTGGCCAGCTCGACCATGAGCCGCTCGATGCGGTCCTCGCGGCAGACGAGCGTGACCGGCATGGGCAGGCGCACGGCCGGATCGAGCACGTGGCGGACCAGCAGCTTGGGCACCGCGTTGACGACGCCGACGGTCAGTCGAATGGCCCGCCCGGTGGCGCGTCCCCGCACCGCATCGAGGAGCTCGCTGCCGATGCCGAAGATCTCGTCGGCGTAGCGATAGGCGACCCGGCCTACCTCGGTCAGCAAGAGCTGCCGACCGCGCCGCTCGAACAGCTGCTCGCCGAGCGCCCGCTCCAGCTTGCGGATCTGCTCGCTCAGAGTCGGCTGAGACAGGCGCAGGATGCGCCCGGCCGGGACCAGGCCACCCTCGCGCGCCACGAGCCAGAAGTAGAGGAGGTGATGATAGTTGAGCCACTCCATGGCCTCACCAGGGCCAGGAGAGGTGTGCGTCGCGCATGGATCCCTCTCTGCAAGTGCCTGCCGCAACCAGTCGTCGGTGCCACAGCCGCGGCACCGCCTTCCTCGTCCGCGATCAGGACAGCGGAGGTGCGCGCGGGGCGCGCGTCACCGACGAGACCAGGCTGGCCAGCGCCGGCGGAGTGTCGCCGGGTGCCTCGACCTGGACGTCGGCTCGGGCCGGCGCGTCGCTCATCCATGGAACGGCGACCAGGGGAGCGCCGCCGCCGGTCGCCCGCCGTTCGAACCGCGCCGACCGGATGGCTCCGGGCCGGCAGTGCGCCGGCGCCCCGGGGCCGTCCTCGTGCACGGAGCCGTTACAGCGGGACGCCGTCCCGGCCGCGCCGCTGAGCGCCGGATGGCCGGCGCACGACAGAGCCGCCGCCCACCATAGCGCCGCCGCGACCAGGACTCGCTTCACCCGGATGCTTTAGCATGATCCAGGTCCTCCGGCGCGTGGAAGGGGACAGCGCGCTCGGGGCCTGGCACTACGAGGTGATCGATACGAAGCTGGCCGTCGAGACGAGGGCGCGCACGATCATCCAGCTCTGCCTCTACTCGGATCTCGTCGCCGCGATGCAGGGCCGCTGGCCCGGAGTACTTTCACGTCGTGGCGCCGGGGTCGAGTGGCCAGCGCTTCGCGGCGCAGGCGTATCGGCTTGCAGAGCTCGCGCCCTACTACCGGCTGGTGCGGCGGCGGATGGAGGCGGCGGTGCCGGAGGCCCTCGCGGCCGTGACCGGCCCGGCGCTCACGTACCCGGACCCTGTCGAGCACTGCGCCTACTGCCGATGGTGGCAGGTGTGCGACGCGCGAAGGCGCGCCGACGACAGTGTCTGGCTGGTCGCCGGCGTGACGCGGTCGCATCGCCGCGAGCTACGACGGGCACCAGGTCCACACGCTCGCGCAGCTCGCGCGGCGTGACGACGCGTTCGAGCCGGAGCGGGTCTCGCGCGAGCAGCTGATCAAGGTGAGGGAACAGGCGCGGGTCCAGCTGGCGGGCCGCATCGAGGATCGTCCGGTCCACGAGCTGCTTCCGCTCGAGGCGGGGCGCGGGCTGGCGCGATTGCCTCGCGCCCTCGCCCGGGCGATGTCTTCTTCGATATCGAGGGGGACCGGATGGGGATCGCCGAGGGGCGCGAGTTCCTGTTCGGCCTCGCATGGGTGGGCCGCGATGGCGGGCTCGAGTACGAGCGCCGCTGGGCGCTCGACGATCGGTCCGAGCGCGCCGCGCTCGAATGGGTGGTGGACACCATCCTCGCGCGCCGTGCTCGCGACCCGGGCATGCACGTGTATCACTACGCGCCCTACGAGCCGGCGGCGCTGAAGCGCCTGATGAGCAAGTACGCCACGCGCGAGGCCGCCGTGGACCTGATCCTGCGCGCGAGGACTGTTCGTGGACCTGTACACGATCGTTCGCCAGTCGCTGCGCGCCAGCGTCGAGAGCTACTCGATCAAGAAGCTCGAGCGGTTCTACGGCTTCGAGCGCTCGCGGCGACGCTGCGCGCAGGCGGGCGCCGTGCGTGCGCGCGGTGCAGCTGGCGCTCGGGCGCGGCGTGCCGGCGACGATCGATCGACGGCGACGCGGGAGAGCGTCGAGGCGCTACAACCGGGACGACTGCGTCTCGACCGCGGCGCCTGCGCGAGTGGCTGGAGGCGCTGCGCACCGGCGCTCGAGGATCAGGGCGTCACGGTGGCGCGGCCGCGCCGCCGGAGGACGGCGAGCCCCCGGAGGCGACCAGCGAGCGGGAGCGAGCCGTTCAGGCGCGTCGTCGACCGACTCGCTCGACTGGTGTGCCGGCCGAGCTCGACGGCGCGTACGCCCGACCAGCAGGCGCGATGGCTCCTCGCCCAGCTGCTCGCCTACCATCGCCGCGAGGAGAAGGTCGCCTGGTGGGAGTTCTACCGGCTCCGCGAGCTGTCGCCGACGAGGACGCTGCTCGAGGAACGGATGGCGCTCGGCCGAGCTCGAGCTGTAGGAAGCGTCGGTCGGCTCGCAGCGCGCGCGGTCTGCCGGTGCAGCGCTACCGCTTCCCGTCGCAGGACGTCGATATCGATCCGCGGCGACAAGGTCACTGCCCCGGATGGCGAGACGCTCGGTACCGTCGTGGCCATCGATCGACGTGGCCGGGTGGGTCGATATCCAGAAGACCGAACGACAAGGCCGACTCTCATCCAGAGGTCGCATCTTCAAGCACGACGATCTTCAAGACTCTCGAGCAGGAGGCGGCGCTCCTGCGCCTCGGCGAGCACGTGGCCGAGCACGGGCTGGCAGAGGGGCGGCGCGCACGCGGCCGCGAGCGACCTCCTGCTGCAAGCCGCCGCCGCGGCTGTCCGGCGGCGCCACGCTGCGAACCGCGGGCCGGGGAGAAAGGGACCGATGTGGCGCGGCCGCATCGCGACGAGCCTCGACCGCACGGTGCTCGCCATCCAGGGTCCGCCTGGATCGGGCAAGACCTACACCGCGGCGCGCATGATCGTGCGAGCTGGTGCGGGCCGGGAAGCGCGTCGGCGTCGTGGCGGTCAGCCACAAGGTCATCCGCAAGGTGCTCGTCGATGTGTGCCGGACGGCCGAGGATCAGGGCGCGGTGGTCGCGCTGCCTCCACAAGGCCGAAGGAGCGACGAGCGACGATCCGGCGGCCGATCGCGGAGACGAGAGCAATGGCGAGCGCTGCGCAAGCTCCTGCGCGTCGGCGAGGTCGCAGGTACGTCGGCGGCACCAGCGTGGCTGTGGGCGCGCGTCGGACATGCGCGCGGTTCAGTCGATGTCCTGGTCGTCGACGAAGCCGGGCAGATGGCGCTGGCCAACGCGCTGGCCGTGTCGCAGGCGGCCAGGAGCCTGGTGCTGCTCGGCGACCCGCAGCCAGCTCGAGCAGCCGCAGAAGGGCGCGCACCCCGACGGCGCCGACGTCTCGGCCCTCGAGCACCTTCTCGACGGGCACCAGACGATGCCGCGAAGGACGCGGGCTCTTCCTGGCCGAGACGCTGGCGACTCGCGCCGGCCATCTGCGCGCTTCACGTCGGAGCTCTTCTACGAGGGCCGCCTGGAGCCGCGCGCCGGGACTGGAGCAGCCAGGCGATCGTCGGCGCCGACCCGTTCGACGGAGCCGGTCTGTGTTCACGTGCCGGTCGCGCACCACGGCAACCTCGAGCAGCGTCGCCCGAGGAGGTCGAGGCGGTGGCGCGGGCTCGTCGACTCGCTCCTCGCGCCCGGCGCGGCGTGGGTGAACGGCGAGGGCGAGCTCGCGCCGCTCGCGCCGGAGCGACATCCTGGTCGTGGCGCCGTACAACGCCCAGGTCGACCGCCTCGCGCGAGCGGCTGCGGCGCGCGCGGCGTCGCGCGTGGGCACGGTCGATCGAGTTTCAGGGCCAGGAGGCGCCGGTCGTCATCTACTCGATGGCGACGCTCGACGCCCGAGGACGCACCGCGCGGCATGGACGAGCTACGGCTGGTAGACCTTCCAGTCGTCGATGTACGCGCCGTCGGCGGAGTCGATCCGGATCCCGGTGGTGCCCCAGGAAAGCGAGCTCGAGGTCGCTGTCAGGGCGAGCTCGCCGTCGAGGTACAGGGCCAGGTTGTCGCCGACCGCCTCGAAGCGGATCGAGTGCCAGACGTCCGGCGAGGGCGCGCCGTACTCCTTGTTCACCGCCAGGGCCGCGTACTGGCCGCACAGCTTGTGCTGGATCTGTACGACGCCGTCGAAGCGCCAGGAGGCCACGTATAGATCGTCCTCGCTGCGGTAGCGCGCGAAGGCCTTGAAGCCGGGGTTGCTGGCGTTGCCCGACTTGCCGCTGTGAAAGAATCGGTACTCGATGCCCTGATCGGTCCACTTGATCGGGTGGAGCGAGTCGTCTGGCGTGAAGCCGAGCGCGAGGGCGCGGAAGTAGTCGTGGGCGTCCGTTTCGATAAGGCCCCGGGTGTAGGACGTTCCGAGGGCGACCGCCTCGAGGCAGCCGGCGGTGACGTCGAGGTGAGAGCGGCGGTGCTTATCGTCGCTGCACTCGACGACCTCGGGCAGCGCGTCTCCGTAGCCGCTGAAGTCCTCGACGCCGGACGGGTAGGCGTTCGTCGCTCCGGTCTCCGCGATACCGGTCCAGGGCATCGTGTCGACCGGCCCGCTCGGATATCCGCCCCGCTCCCCGAACGGACTGTAGACGCCGGGCGCGCCCAGAGCGCACGGGTTCGTGGCCTGGTCGTCGTCCGGCGCGTCGGACTCCGGGTCGTCAGGCTCCGCGTCATCGTCCGGCGTGGTGCCCGGGACCGTCTCCTCGTCGCCCGGCTCGGAGCCACGCTCAATCGTTCCTACGCAGCCAGCGCCCGCAAGGGCCGCAAGCAGCGCCCATCCCCCGAGGGGCGCCGCCACCGTCGAAAAACCCATGGCGAGCCACGGTGCCGGAGAGGCCCCGCCAAGTCAATTGGAGCAGTTTCCTTCTGTGTGGGACAAAGGGATCCTGTTGACCACGCGCGGAGCGTCACGCCTCGATGAGTGGCGCTCAAGCCGAAGATGTGGCCCGTCTTGCTCCGAGATGGCGCCAATCAGGACCCGGGTTGCCACCGGACGAGCGGTCGCTCACGCACCGTCGGCGGAGGGAGGAGGGACTGCGCCCGGACAGGGAACGTGGGCCGACGTCGGCCGCACGCGCACGGCCAGGCCGGGCTGCAGTGCCATCGTCGCCGCGGGCTCCAGCGACGCCTCGATGAAGATGCTCTGCGACGGTAGATCGAGCTCGGGTGCGATCTGATCGATGACGGCGCCGATCGGCGGCGCGGACGGCGGCCACCTCGGCGAGGAGCTTGCAGCCGACGCGCAGGGTGCGCGCGGCGTCCGGCGGGGCGGCGAAGCGCAGGCGCAGCTCGCCGCCGCCGATCAGGCGCACGACCGGCGCCGTCGGTCCGACGGCGGCGCCCGGGGCGCGATAGCGGGTGCCGACGGATCCGGCGAAGGGCGCGCGCAGGGCAGTGCTGCCCAGCCGGCTCCGGGCTCGATCGACGCGGGTCTGGGCCTGGGCGATGGACGCGGCGAGCTCGCCGCGGGCCGCGCGGGCCGCGGCGAACGCGAAGCGCGCCTCCTCGAGGAGTCGCCGCGCGCTGGTGCCGGCCTCGACGGCCTGCTGCTCGACCTGCACCCTGCGGCGCGCGCTGCGGATGTCGACCGCGATGCGCGGACCGCGCGCCCGGGTCTCGCGCAGGGCCGCGAGCGCGGAGTCGAGCTCCTCGCGCAGGGGCCGCTCGTCGAGCAGCGCGACGACCTGACCGGCCGCGACAAGGTCGCCCGGACCCACCCGGACCTCGGCCAGCACGCCGTCGAAGCTGGGTGCCAGGTCGACGGCCTCGGCCGACGCGATCACTCCGGTCCACCCGATCGGCCGAGCTGCGGCGGCGACGCGTGCTGTCGCGGGCGCCGCGAGAGGGGCGCCGGGCGGCTTGCGACCCACGCCCGGGTCGGAGCGGCAGCCGCCGCAGACCGCCGCCGCCAGGGCGACGGTCTGGCAGCATGCCAGTGCCCTCACGACGCACTCCTCCGCGCCAGGTCGGCCTGGCTGGCGACCAGGTCGAAGTAGGCGCCGCCGCGAGTGAGCAGCTCGTCGTGGGTGCCGGTCTCGGCGACGGCGCCGTCGGCCATCACCACGATCGAGATCGGCCGCGACGATGGTGCTCAGCCGGTGCGCGATGACGATGCGCGTGCACGACAGCCGGGCGAGGTTGTCCATCACCGCGCGCTCGGTGGTCGCGTCGAGCGAGCTGGTCGCCTCGTCGAGCAGCAGGATCGATGGTTCGTGGACCAGCGCGCGCGCCAGGGCGAGCCGCTGGCGCTGCCCGCCCGACAGGTTGGCGCCGCCGTCGGCGAGCGGCGTGTCGTAGCCCATCCCCATGGACACGGATGTCGTCGTGGACGCAGGCGCGGCGCGCGGCTGCCACGACGCGCTCGTGCGGCACCGCCGGATCGCCGAGCGCCAGGTTGTCTCGCACCGAGCCGCTGAACACGTACGGGTGCTGCGGCACGATGCCGAGCTGGCGGCGCAGCGCCCGCAGATCGAGCCCGGCCAGGTCGTGGCCGTCGTAGAGGATGTGCCCCGGGCCCGACCGGGTACAGGCCCAGCAGCAGTCGGGCCAGCGTGGACTTGCCCGAGCCGGAGCGGCCGACCACCGCGACCATCTTTCCGGCCGCGATGCGCAGGCCGACATCGCGCACCACCAGCGGCGGCGTTCGGCCCGTAGCGGAACGACAGATCGCGGAGCTCGATGCTGCCCGCTCAGGCGCGGCGCCACGATCCCGCTCGGAGGCTGCTCCGGCTCGGCGGCCAGGACATCGTCGAGGCGCTCGACGTAGCTGCCCAGGCTCGACAGCGACAGCGCCGCCTCGACCAGGAGATCGAGCGGCTGCAGGAAGCCGACCGCCATCGCGTTGACCGCCAGCATCGCGCCCAGGCTGAGCTCGCCGTCGAGGACCAGGGTCGCGCCGTAGCCGAGCAGGACGAGCGGAGCGGCGGCGCCGAGCAGGCCGCGCAGCGCGCCGGTCACCGCGTCGCAGCCGCCCTCGCGCCAGCGAGACGTTGAGCCCGTCCACGAACAGGTTCGACCAGTGCTGGACCGCGCGCCGCTCGGCGCCGGCGACCTTGAGGCTCTCGATCCCGGCCAGCATCTGGACCAGGTAGGACTGGGCGCGCGACTGCGACTCGAGATCCTGCGACATGAGCTCGCGCACCCGGCGGCGCGCGGCCAGGTAGATCGCGATCTGGAGCGCACCGAGCGCCAGCGCCAGGGCGGCCAGAGGCGGGGCCAGCAGGAAGGCGAGCGCCAGGTAGAGGCCGGCCAGCGCGCCGTCCAGGATCGACGAGAGCATCGCGGTGGTCAGCCGCTCGCGGATCACTGTGTTGCCGGAGACCCGCAGCATCAGGTCGCCCGCGGAGCGGTGCTGGAAGAACGCGTACGGCAGCCCGACCAGGTGGTCGAGAAAGCCGAGGCTCATGCGGGTGTCCAGGCGCGCGCGCAGCTCGAGCAGCAGGTGGGATCGCACCAGGCTGGACAGGAGCTGGACCAGGAGCATCGCGCCCAGGCCGACGGCGGCGAGCGCGAGCAGATCGCGATCGGCGCGCGGCACCACTCGATCGACGACCAGGCCGAGCAGCACCGGCACCGCGAGCGCGAGCGCGCGCAGCGCGATCGAAACGCCGAGGACGCGCGCCAGCTGCGCACGCTGCTCCAGGATGAGCCGCGTGTAGCGGCGGAGCGGCCGGCTGCGGTCCGGGCCGGCACCGAGAGCCGCGGCGGGCTCGAGCACGATCGCGATGCCGGTGAACGACTTGCGAAAGCGCTCCATCGACACGGTGCGGCGGCCGAAGCCGGGATCGACGATGATCGCGCCTCGCCGCTGTCACGCGCTCGAGGACGACGAAGTGATTGAACTCCCAGTGCAGGATCGACGCCGCGGGGAGGTGGCCGGCGTCCTCGACCTCGATGCGAAGGCCGCGGCCGCGCAGGCCCAGCTCCTCGGCGCCCTGGAGGATCGATCGAGCATCGACGCCGTCCCGACCGGAGCCGATGCGGGCGCGGACCTCGTCGAGCTGCACGGCGCTGCCGAAGTAGCGCAGCGCCATGGCGAGGCAGGCGGCGCCGCAGTCGGCCGACTCGAGCTGAGCGACGAACGGCACGCGCCGGCTGCGCCGGGCCAGCCGCTCGAGCGCGGGGAACGCACCCGGGTCCATCGCCGCTTCACCCTCGGCCGTGCGCATCACAGCTCCTCGAGCCCGGGCAGGAGCACGTCGAGCAGCGACTCGGTCGCCGTCTCGACCTCGACGATCCCGCTCATGCCGTCGATGTAGCGGTACGCGACGCCGTCGGCGACGAACTCGGCGCCAAGGACGGCGCGCACGAGCACCATCGGTCCGCGCAGCTCGACCCCATCGGCGATCCGGCCCAGGTAGGCGCGCGCCTCCTCCGGCCCCATCGCCTCGGCCGCGACCGCCTCGACGGCCAGATCCTGGTGGGCGTCGCGGTAGCCGTTCAACGAGAAGCGCATGCGCTGGCCCGGCTGGATGCGGGGGCGCTCGCCGCCGGGCAGGAAGGCGATCACCTCGAGCGCCCCGGTCGCGTCGACGATCGACGAGACCATGGCGCCCGGCTCGACTCGCTGTCCGGGGCGGACGCGGACCGCGCCGATCACTCCGTCAACCGGCGCGCGAACCAGCCGCTCGTCCAGCGCCGCGCGCGCGCGCTCCAGCTCGAGCCGCACGCGCGACACCGCCTCGCCGGTCGCAGGGTCGCCGGGCGCGAGGAGCCGCTCGCGCAGCCGCGCCTCGAGCTCGCGCTCGAGCTGGTCGGTCGCCGCCGCCTGGGCGTCGTCGTCCAGTCGGGCCAGCACGTCCCCGGCAGCCACCCGCGCACCGGCGACGGCGGTCACGGCCGCGACGTTGCCGGCGGTGCGCGCGGTGACCTCCACCCGGTCCCGCATGCGAACAAGCGCCGGCCCCCGGGCGTAGGTGTGGACGCGGCCGGCGATCGCGAGGACGCCGACCGCGATCGTCACCAATGCCAGGCCCCTGTACGCCCATCGGATCCAGGGGGGCGCGATCCGCACGACGTCGCCCCAGCGGCGCTCGCCCTGGGCATCGACCGCCTCGGGGCGGAACAGCGCGCCCTCGCGCGCCTCCTCGAGGCGCGACGATGCCTCGACGCTCCAGGCGAGCTGCTCCAGCAGCGGCCCGGCGAGCACGGCGAAGGCGTGAAGCGCGATGGCCTCGTCGTCGCCGAACTCCGGCCGCTGCGCGCCGCGCACCGCGATCAGCACGGCGTGGACGACGCCGTCGAGCCCGCTCACCGGGTGGACGAGCAGGCGCTCATCACCGCGCCCCTGCGGATCGTCGACGGTGCGGTCCCAGTCCGGGTCGGCGCCGGCTCGAGCGCATCGGGCCGGGCAGCCGGTGCGCGCCGCCCACCCGGCCATCCCGCGATCGGCGGGATGTTCGCGGCCGCCGTCGGCGGATCGATCATCGGCGGACCATAGATCTCCGCTGGCCGCCTCGAAGAACAGGCAGTGCGACCGGTCTGCGCCGACAAGGTCGAGGATGGCGGTGGCGGCGGCCGACTCGGCGCCGGCCAGGCTGGTCGCCGCGGCGAGCCTCCGCGACGCGGCGAACGCCTGCACGCGCCGCCGCGCCTCCCTGTCGTCCATCGCTGCCGAGGCTCGCTGGACTGGCTCTTCTCGCGGCGGCGACGCGACGGGAGGCGCCTCGACCTGGGTTGCGTCCTGCCGTCGCGCGACGAGCTGGTCGGCGCGGTCCGGCACCGCCGCCAGGATGACCGGCTTCATTGCGCGGTCTGGTTGCACGCGGCGGGCCACCGGCGGGACGCGGCGTCGCGGTGGTCATGCGCCGGCAGATCGCGAGCTTCGCGCGACGCGGCCCATCGGCGCGTCACATGGGACGAGCACGGCGAACGATTCGCGCGTTCAGGTCGCGCGCGCGTTTCGCTCGCGCGGGGAGGCGGGGCCGAAAATCTGCCCAGATACGCGTGGCGCGCCCCTTGCTCGTGCGGTGCGGACCGCGTTCTCGAACCGGCGCGGGCAACTCCCCTGACGAAAAGGAGTAGGGCGATGAACAAGAAGACGACGACCACGAGGAAGCTCGTCCTCCATCGGGAGACGGTGCGGCACCTGACCGGCTCGGAGCTCCGGCACGCAGTCGGCGGCATGATCAACCAGAGCAGGGTTTCGCAGTGCGAGTGCGCCTCCTTCCAGTACGTCTGCGACGACCCGGCGCCGAGCAGCATGGCGAACACCGAGTGCACGGGCTGAGAGGCTGCTAGCCGGGTCCGAGCGCACGTGTTCGGCCCGCATGGCAACGGACCGCCGGGGATGGCCTCGTGCCGTCCTCGGCGTCCACCGAATCGTCGAGAACGAGGATGATGCGATGAGCTGGAACCGGACCCAAGCGCGCAAGCAGACCCCCTCGCCCCGGCTGGCCACGGCGGCCCGAAAGCCAGCTGCGCTCGCGGCGCCGGAGCTCGCGGCCGTGGGGTGGTTCGTGCTGCGCACGCCGCTCCTGCCGTTCGAGGAGCTCGTCGCCTGGAGCGACGGGGTCGAGGCGCCCGCCGCGCTTGGCGACGGTTCGCCCGACCGGCCGCTCGAGGAGGCGGTCGCGCGCGATCGACAGCTCCTGCGCGCCCGCCTGCAGGCGGCGGCGGTGAGGCCGGAGGTGCGCGAGGCGCTGCTGGTGGCGTCGCCGTCGCTCGACGAGAGCATCCCGCTGTGGCTGTGGTCGCCCGAGAGCGAGCGTGGCCTCAAGGTGGAGCGCACCGTCGCGCGCTACTTCGCGCGCATGGCGGGTCGCTCGACCCCGTTCGGCCTGTTCGCGGGCTGCTCGTTCGGGTCGCTCGGCGCCGACACCCGGCTCGCCGTGGCGGATCGAGCGCGCTACCGGCGTCACACGCGCCTGGACATGGACTATCTCTGCTCGCTCGCCGAGGCGCTGCGGGCGCGCGACGACGTGCGCGCGGATCTCACGGTGCGGCCCAACTCGAGCCTTTACCGGGCGGGGACGCGTCTTCGCTACGCCGAGGCGCGCCTCGAGGGACGCGCGCGCACCTATCACCTGGTCGCTGTCGAGCCGACCCCGTATCTGGAGGCGACCCTGGCGCGCGCGGAGGGCGGCGTGCCGGCGTCCGCGCTGGCCCGAGCGCTCGTCAACGACGATCCGGAGGTGGAGCTGGCCGACGCGGAGAGCTTCATCGCCGAGCTCATCGACAGCCAGGTGCTGGTCGGCGAGCTGGAGCCGGCCGTCACCGGGCCCGAGCCGGTCCACGGCATGATCGCCGGCCTGCGCGCGATTCCGTCGTCGGCCGACGCCGCGCTCGCGGCCGAGAGACTCGACAGGACCTGCGCGGTCCTGGCCGATCTGGACGCCGCTCCGCCGGGCGCGGTGGAGCCGCCTTACCGCGCCATCGCGCGCGAGCTCGGCGATCTCCCGGCGCCGGTCGAGATCTCGCGCCTGTTCCAGGTGGACATGATCAAGCCGGCGCCGGGCCTGGCGCTCGGTCGGGCCGTGATCGACGAGGTGTCGCGCGCGATCCAGCTCCTGCACCGGCTGGCAACGCGCGGGCAGGGCGACCCTCTCGCGCGTCTTCCGCGATCAGTTCGTCGGGCGATGGGAGGCGCAGGAGATCCCGCTGGTGCAGGCGCTCGACGCCGAGTCCGGCATCGGCTTCGCCGCGATCGACGCGGTGGCGGCCGAGCCCGCGCCGCTGCTCGAGGGGATCGCGTTTCGCGGCGGGCCGGCAGCCCTGCCACCGACGGCGCCCGGCTTCGGCCATCTTCTCCGCCGGCTGCAGCGGAACGGGGATGCCCTCGAGCTCGTCCTCGACGACTCCGACATCCAGGCGCTCGCGCAGGAGGATCCGCCGCCGCTTCCGGACGCGCTGGCGGTCAAGATCGCGCTCGCCGCCGCATCGGACGACGCGATCGACGGCGGGGACTTCCGCATCCACTTCCAGGGCGCCACCGGCCCGGCCGGCGCGGCGCTGCTGGGCCGGTTCTGTCATGCGCTTCCGGAGCTGGAGGAGGCGGTGCGCCGCTACCTGGCCGACGAGGCGGCGTTGCGGCCGGACGCGATCTTCGCCGAGATCGTCCACTTGCCCCAGGGCCGGGTGGGCAACGTGCTCCTGCGGCCCGTGCTCCGCTCGCACGAGATCTCGTTTCTGGGCGGCTCGGCCGCGCCGAGCGACAGGCGCATCCCGGTCACCGATCTGCTCGTCTCGATCGTCGGCGATCGCGTCCGCCTGCGCTCGCGCCGGCTGGGCCGCGAGGTGATCCCGCGCCTCACGACCGCTCACAACTTCAATCTCCCCGGGCTCGGCATCTATCGCTTCCTGTGCGCGCTGCAGTCACAGGGGACGGCGCGGCTGGCGTGGGGATGGGGCGCGCTCGAGGCGGCGTCGTTCCTTCCGCGGGTCGTGCTCGGCAAGGTCATCCTTGCCTGCGCGCGCTGGCGGCTGGAGGACAGCCAGCTCCGTCCGCTGCGGCGGGCTGAGCGGGGCGGCGCTGTTCCGCGCGGTACAGGACCTGCGCGCCACCCTCGGTCTGCCCCGCCACGTCGCGCTCGTCGACGGCGACAACCTCCTGCCGATCGACCTGGACAACGCGATCAGCGTGGACATGTTCGCGCAGCTGGTGAAGGGACGCCCGGCCGCGATGGTCAGCGAGATGTCGCCCGGCCCGGACGAGCTCTGCGCGCGAGGTCCCGAGGGCCGCTTCGTGCACGAGCTGGTGATCCCGTACCTGCGCAGCGCGGTGACCGCGAGCCCCGCGCCGCCGCCGCGCCGGCCGTCGCGCAGCCCTCCGCGGGCATCGCAGCGCCGCTTTCCGCCCGGCTCCGAGTGGCTCTACGCCAAGATCTACGCCGGCGCTGCCAGCGTCGACGGCGCGCTGATCGCGCTCGCGCCGGCCATCCGGGCAGCTCTGCGCACCGGCGCCGCGGACGGCTGGTTCTTCATCCGGTACGGCGATCCGGACTGGCACCTGCGCCTGCGTCTGCACGGCGAGCCCGCCCGCCTGTCGGCGGAGGTCTTGCCCGCGCTTCGATGCGGCCCTGGATCCGCTGCTGGCCGACGGGCGGATCTGGAACGTCCAGCTCGACACCTACGTGCGCGAGCTGGAGCGCTACGGCGGAGCAGCCGGCATGCCGCTGTGCGAGCGCATCTTCCAGGCCGACAGCGAGGCGGTGCTGTCGATCGTCGAGGCGCTGTCCGGCGACGCCGGCGCGGACGCCCGCTGGCGGCTCGCGCTCGCCGGCATCGATCGGCTGCACGACGACATCGGCTTCGACCTGCCGGCCCGACTCGCGCTGGCCCGGCGGCTCCGCGATGGATTCGGCCGCGAGATGCGGTCCGACGTGCTCCTCGAGCGCCAGCTCGGTGACAGGTACCGGCGCGAGCGGCTCGCCCTCGAGGCCCTGATGGCACCCGGCGCGGACGCGGACATGGACCAGGCCATCGCGGTCGGCGTGGAGGCGCTGTCGGCTCGCTCTCGCGCGATCGCGCCGGCGATGGCAGCGCTGCGCGCACTGCACGCCGAAGGCCGGCTGGCGGTCTCGCTCGAGCAGCTCGCCGCGAGCCTGACGCACATGCACGCCAACCGCCTGCTGCGCTCGGCCGCGCGCGCGCAGGAGCTGGTCCTCCACGATCTGCTCCAGCGCCTCTACACCGCCCGTGAGGCGCGCGCCCGGGGCTCGCGAGGGAGCCGGTCGATGACCTGGGACCGTCTCCTCGACGGCGAGCTGGCGGATCGGGCCGACGAGGCGATCACGGCGATCGCGGAGGCTCTCGCCGGCATCGAAAACGCCTCGCCGGCGTCGCTCGACAGCGGCGGTCCGGGGGTCGCGCTCTTCTTCGCCTATCTCGGGCGCGCATCGCCCGCAACAGGGACACGACGAGCGGGCCCACCGGCTGCTCGATGAGGCCTTCGACGCGGTGGCGGCAAGGCCGATCGGCGCGTCGCTGTTCGCTGGCTTCACCGGCGTGGCGTGGGCGACCGAGCACATCCTGGGCGGTGGCGACCGCGATGCGGCTCCTCAGCCGGCACGGTGGAGGACCTGGACGGCTCGGACGAGTCCGACCCGAACGCGTCGATCGACGAGGCGCTGATCGAGCTCCTGGAACGGTCGCCCTGGCGCGGGGACCACGACCTGGTGACCGGCCTCGCCGGCCTGGCGGTCCATGCGTTCGAGCGGCTGCCGCGTCCATCGGCGCGGCGATGCCTGGAGCTCGTCCTCGATCGGCTGGGCGAGCTGGCCGAGCGCGGCGATGGGCGAGCCACGTGGAGGACCTGGCCGCAGCACCTGATCGAACCGACCCGCAGCGAGTATCCGGCCGGCTACTACAACCTCGGCGTGGCGCACGGTGTGCCGGCCACGGTGGCGGTGCTGGCGCGGATGGCCGCCGCCGGCATCGGAGACGGCCGGGCCCGCCAGCTCCTGGCCGAGGCCACCGCGTGGGTGCTCGATCAGAGGCTGGACAGCCCGGCCGGGCTCTCGCTGTTTCCCCGGTTCGTCGGCCCGGGCATCTCGCCGGTGCCGGCCCGCTTCGCCTGGTGCTACGGCGATCCGGGAGTCGTCGCCGCGCTCCTGGCCGCGGCCGGCGTGGCGGGCGACGAGTCGCTTCACGACACGGCGCTCGGACTGGCTCGACGGGCGGCCGCCGAGCCGACGTCGCGCAGGGACGTCATCGACGCCTCGCTCTGTCACGGCGCCGCCGGCCTGGGGCACCTCTTCAACCGGATCCAGCAGAGCACCGGCGATGTAGCCTGCGCCGATGCCGCTCGCCGCTGGTTCGCGCGGGCGCTGGACATGCGGACGGCGGGCGAGGGCCTGGCCGGCTTCCGCTACCGCGCGCGGCCGCGCGACCCGGAGAGCGAGATGCGCGACGATCCCGGTCTCATCACCGGCATCGCCGGCATCGGCCTCGCCCTGCTCGGCGCCATCACGACAATCGAGCCGGCATGGGACCGCATGCTACTCGCGTCGCTGGCCCCGCCCTGAGAGCCGCTGGCTCGACTCGAAGTCCGGCCTAGCTCGTCCGGCGGGCCAGCCACACGCCGGCGACCGCCACGATCATCCCGGCCATGGCCGCCACACCGAAGGTCTCGCCGAAGACGGCCCAGGCGATGAGCGCGGTCGTCGGCGGAACCAGGTAGAACAGGCTCGCCAGGTTGACCAGGCTGCCGGAACGGATGAGCAGGTTGAACAGCGTGATCGCGGCGACCGACAGGATCACCGCAAGCCACAGCAGCGCGAAGACGAACTCGCCGGTCCATGCCACCTGCATCGTCTCGGTGCCCGCCGCCAGCGCGGCGGTGAGCAGCAAGGACGGAGCGAACTGGATGATCGCCCCCGACGCGAGGTCGAAGCGCGGGCAGAAGATCTTCTGATACAGCGTGCCGGCGGTGATGGCGAGCAGCGCGACGATCACGGGGAGGAGCATGGGCCCGAGCTCGGCGGGCGCCAGCTCGCCAAGTCCGATCTTGCTGCGCACCACGATGGCCACGCCGACGAGCCCGAGCCCGAGACCCACCCACTCGCGGCCGGTGACCCGCGGACCGAGCAGCCAGCCGGCCAGGATCGCGGTGAGCAGCGGCTGCACGCCGACGATCAGCGCGGTCAGTCCGGCGGGTAGCCCGCGGCTCATGGCGATGAACACGCCGGCGAGATACACGCCCTGGATGAGGAGGCCGGTGATCGCGATGTGCGCGTACTGGCGCCAGCCGCGAGGCCAGCTTGCTCCGGTCACGAGCACGACGGCGCCCATCAGGACGATCGCCACGGCATAGCGGAGGGTGAGGAAGGTCAGCGGCTCGGCATGCGGGAGTCCGAGCCGGGCACCGATGAAACCGGTGCTCCACAGCAGGACGAGCAGCGCGGGCACGAGCTCGCGCGAACGGGTTCGCAGGTCGACCATCGGGCGGAGCAGCATCGGGGCATCACCTCCGTGTCTCTCCAGTTCCGCGCCCGCGCCTGGCTGACAAGCACAGGACATCGCGCGATCCGCGGGCTCAGATGGCGCCGGGATCGGATCCCCGGCGAGCCGACGCTGCCGACGAAGGTGTGCAGCAAGGACGACTCATCTCACAGGGGTGCGGATACTCGAATGTAATTCGATGTAAGAGCCATCGCGTGTGGAGTCGCGTACAGATATCTGCCCGAGCTTGGTTCTTGGCTTCACAGTCTGTCTCTCGATGGTGGGGAAACCAACGAGGTTGTTTGAGGATGAAGCTCTATCAAGTGGACATCGAAGAAGTTCCTGCCGACCCGATCGAGTTCGTGAAGGCACTGCGTGTTGTCGGAAAGATGTCGCTCGCGGACGCGAGCGAGGTCCAAAAACTTCTGATCGGATCCGGCGGCGGCACCGTCGTCGCCGGTGTGGAGCTGGGCGTCGCCCAGCACATCGCACAGGTGCTGGCCGGCGCCGGCGCCCGGACCTCGGTCGTCGAGAGCTCGGTGCGATCGCCGTCGAGCTGCAACCCGGCCGCGGCGACGAGATTCGTCTGGAACAAATTCCGATCGCTTGAAGCGGCCTGAGTAACCGGCGCGCTTCGCTGTGGGATCTGCTCGGCCGCCGGCCGAACGGATGAGGGGACACGTCTGTCCGTGGCCCCGGCTCGTCAAACAAACGGAGGAGTAATCGAAAATGTACGCTCTCACGGAAGAACAGATCGACCAGGTTTCGGGCGCCATCGACTGGGGTGAGGTCGGCGTCGGCGCGGGTCTCATCGCGCTCGGCATCACCTTCACCGTCGTCAGCGGTGGCACCGCGACAATCCCGGTGATGATGATCGTCGGCGCCGGCACGTCGGCCGAGATCGCCGGGGCCGCAGCCGCCCTCGGACTCACTGCGCTCGGCGGCTACGCCATGGGCAGCGGGTTCATCAACTAGCCAGCAGCTTCAAGGTCCGTGGTGCGCCCGCGAGGGCGCACCGCTCTTGAGGTCTCGCCGGATGTAACGCGACGAGAGAGTGCCCGAGATTTGAAAATGGACGTGATACTGCAGTCGGAGTCGTCGGAGTGCGGCCTCGCGTGTCTCGCGATGGTCGCGTCGCACCACGGGCAGGGGATCGGTCTGCGCGAGCTGCGCGGACGCTACCCGATGTCGCTCAAGGGCACGACTCTGTCGCGGCTCATCTCGATCGCCGGGAAGCTGGGCTATCAGTCCCGCGCGCTGCGCCTGGAGCTCGAGGAGCTGCCGGATCTCAGGACGCCGTGCATCCTGCACTGGGATTCGAACCATTTCGTCGTGCTGGTCAAGGCCGGGCGCAACAAGGTCGTCATCATCGACCCGTTCGACCGGCAAGCGCGTCCTGCGCTATGCGGAGGTCTCGACCCACTTCACCGGCATCGCCCTCGAGCTGGTGCCCGCGGCCGGCTTCACCAAGCGCGTGCGGCCGCCCCCCATCTCCATGCGGCAGCTGACCGGTCAGATGACCGGGGTGTGGCGCGCCATGGTCATGATCCTGCTGCTCTCGGTGGCGCTCCAGGCCTTCCTGGTGCTCATGCCGATGCTGATGCAGTGGATCGTCGATCACGCGCTGGTCAGCGGCGATCGAGATCTGTTGACCGTGCTGGGGCTCGGCTTCGGCATCGCGCTGCTGCTTCAGACAACCATCGGCCTGTTGCGCGGATGGTCGGTCGTCTTTCTGTTGACGCGGGTGGGCCTGCAGTGGCTGGGCAACGTCTTCAGCCACCTGTTGAAGCTGCCGCTCGACTTCTTCCAGAAGCGCCACCTGGGCGACGTCACGTCGCGCATGGGCTCGGTGCAGAGCATCCAGCGCACGCTGACCACGAGCTTCATCGAGGCGCTGATGGACGGGCTCATGGCGGTGGTGACGCTGATCATGATGCTCGTGTACAGCTGGCAGCTCGCGCTCATCACCTTCGCCGCGGTGCTCATCTACCTGGGGCTGCGCGCCGTGGCCTTCGTTCCGCTGCGCGAGGGGACCGAGCGCCAGCTGATCGCGGGGGCGAACCAGCAGACGCACCTGCTCGAGTCGATCCGCGGCATCCAGTCCATCAAGGTCGCCGGGCGCGAGTCGATGCGCCGCTCCGTCTACTTCAACCTCATGAACGAGACGGTCAACCGCGACATATGGCTGGCCAAGATGAACCTCGGCTTCGGCACGCTCAGCCAGCTGACCTTCGGCATCGAGCGCGTGGCGGTGATCTGGGTGGGCGCGGGCCTGGCCATGAAGAACGTCTTCTCGGTCGGCATGCTGATCGCGTACCTGGCCTACAAGGACCAGTTCGCGGCCCGGGTCGGCGGCCTGATCGACAAGTGGATCGAGCTGCGCATGCTGCGGCTGCACGGCGAGCGGCTGTCGGACATCGTGCTCACCGACCCGGAGGTCCTGCCCGGCGATGACGTCGAGCAGGCTCCGCCGCAGAGCACTCGCCTGGTGGTGCAGGGGCTCACCTTCAGCTACGCCGAGGGCGAGCCGGCCATCCTCAAGGACTGCTCGCTGACCGTCGAGGAGGGCGAGTCGGTCGCCATCGTGGGCCCGTCCGGCTGCGGCAAGACGACCCTGCTCAAGGTCCTGCTCGGTCTCCTGCGGCCCGGTGAAGGCACCGTGTCGATCGGCGGCAAGGACATCGCCAGGCTCGGCCCGCACAACTACCGGCAGATGGTCGGCGCGGTGATGCAGGACGACCAGCTGTTCGCCGGCTCCATCGCGGAGAACATCGCCTTCGGCGAGGACGCGTTCGACACCGAGCGCATCGAGACAGCCGCGCGGATGGCGGCCATCCACGAGGAGATCTCGGCGATGCCGATGGGCTATCACAGCCTGATAGGCGACATGGGCACGACCCTGTCGGGCGGCCAGAAGCAGCGCGTGATCCTGGCGCGGGCGCTCTATCGCCAGCCCCGCATCCTCTTCCTTGACGAGGCGACCAGTCACCTGGACGTCGAGCGCGAGCGGATCGTCAGCGACGCCATCCACCGGCTCGCGCTGACAAAGGTGATCGTCGCGCACCGCCCCGAGACCATCGCCAGCGCCGACCGCGCGCTGATCATGGAGGGCGGGCGCATCGTGGCCGTGCGCAACCCGAGAGAGTACCTGCGCGAGCTGCGCGGCTCCGAGAGCAACGGCCACCGGCCGCTTCGCGACACGGCGCGCGTGTTTCCGGCGGTGTCGTCATGAGCGACAAGCTGTTCCGCGAGGAAGTCTTCGAGGCCAAGCGCAACAGCTGGATGGGCGGCATCTCGCTGGCCCAGCCCATGGGCATCTGGACGCTCACCATCTCCGCCGTGGCGGCGACCGCGCTCATCGTGAGCTTCCTTGCCTGCGGCGAGTACACGCAGCGATCCAGGGTGGTGGGCCAGCTGGTGCCGAACCTCGGCCTGTCCACCATCGTCGCGCCGACCAGCGGCGTCGTCGGCCGGCTGTTCGCGGAGGAGGGCGAGCAGGTCTCCGCCGGCGCCCAGCTGATCTCGATCGACGTGCCCCGGACCACGTCGTCGGGCGCCGACCCGATGAACGTGCTGCGCGAGGGCTTCGACGCGCGCAAGGCCAGCCTGGAGCAGCAGAAGAGCTCCCAGGACCAGAAGCTCGACGCCCAGGCGGCGGGCTACAAGGGTCAGCTGGCCACGGCCCGCCGCGAGCTCGAGCAGATCGAGCGCGAGGTCCTCACCCGGCGCAAGCAGGTGAAGATCGGTAAGTCGATATTGAAGCGCTTCAAGACCGTCGCCGACCGCAAGTACGTCAGCGCGCTCCAGCTCGACCAGCAGCGGCAGTCGGTGCTCGAGCTGGTCAACCAGCAGCAGCAGCTGGAGCGGCAGGCCACGCTGGCCCGGCGCAACATCGTGCAGCTGGAGCAGGCGATGGCCGAGCTCTCGGCCCAGCGAGGGGCGCAGAAGGCCACGGCGGACTGGGACCGCGCCGTGCTCGACCAGGAGCGCATCCAGCAGGAGGCCAACGGCGGGCTGCTCATCAAGGCGCCGGTCACCGGGCTGATCGCCAATCGACTCGTCGAGCCCGGACAGGCTGTGCAGGCCGGCCAGCCGCTGGTGAGTCTGCTGCCCAGGGGCTCGGTGCTGCAGGCGCAGCTGCTGGTGCCCAGCCGCGCGATCGGCTTCATCGAGCAGGGCGATCGCGTGCTGCTGCGCTACCAGGCCTACCCGTACCAGAAGTTCGGCCATCACGTCGGCCAGGTGATCCGGGTGTCGCGCAGCGCGCTGAACCCGACCGACGCGAAGGGCGGCCAGAACGTCGAGCCCTTCTACCGCGTGCTCGTCGGCCTGGAGCGGCAGACCGTCACCGCGTACGGCGAGCAGGAACCGCTGCGGCCCGGGATGGTGCTGGAGGCCGACATCCTGGGCGAGCACCGCAAGCTCTTCGAGTGGGTGCTGGAGCCGCTCTACACCCTCAAGAGCAGGAACAACTAGCGATGCAGGGCGGTACGACGGTCGCGAGGTGGCTGGGTGGCGCCGCGGTGGTGCCGTTCGCGGCGCATCGCGTCGCGCGGCCGAAGATCGTGCTGCGCACGCCGGGCATGCTCGACATGTCCGACGACGAGCTGGTGGAGCGCTTCGCGTGGGCGGTGCCGGCGCCGCGCGACCCCGAAGGCACCTACGCTCCGCGCACGAGGACCTTGTTCGCCGAGCGCTACGGCGGCGAGGGTGTGGGCTTTCACGGCGGCGGCGTGCGCGTCGGCTCCGACGGCGAGCTCCAGATCAAGGGCCTCGGCCAGAACCCGCTGGCCGGGGAGGGGAGCCTGCTCGACTACTCCCACGGCGGGCTGTCGATCTTCGAGGGGATCCAGGAGGCGATCTGGAGCGAGGTGTTCGACAGGGCGCTCCCGTTCGGCGCGGTGCGATGTCCGGCCGTGCTGTCGACCGGCTCGCCCTGCTGGTGGGTGATCGACCGCTGGGGCGATGCCCTGCGCGGGCGCTACGGCGACGACGTCTACCTGCCGCGCGGGCTGCTGGTGCGAGAGGCGGCCATCCGGCCGGCCCACTTCGAGCGCGCCATGCTCCACCGCCCGCCCGCGCATGTGGCCGCGACCCTGCCGTCCGACGTCGAGCGCGTGCGCTCGGCCATCCGCGCGCTGCCCGACGTGCTGCCGGTGCCGCACGGCGCCGAGGGGCTGTCGCCGGCGGAGCGGTTGCGGGCCGGCACGCTCGAGATGGCGCGCCGGTTCGCCGAGCAGGGCGCCGCGGCGAAGAGCAAGCGCCTCATCCACGGCAACATCAGCCCGTCGAACATCTGCCTCGATGGCCGCTGGATCGACTTCGGCTCGGTCACCGCGCTGCCCGGCTGGGGCAACGTCGGCGGCTACGGGCCCTTCTGGGACGACAGCGAGCACTTCGCCCGGATTTTCTCGACCCTCTGCTTCAACATCCGCAAGTACTACCCGGCCCGCGGCGAGCCGGTGCCGCAGCAGGAGGAGCTGCTCGACCAGTATGTCCGCGCCCACGCGCGCTCGCTGGAGCTGCGCTTCCTGGCCCTGACCGGCCTGCCGTTCGAGCTGCTCGACGGAGAGGAGGGGGCCGCCGAGAAGACGCAGCTCTACAGGACGCTGGTCCTGATCGCGCAGAGCGGCCACCGCGATCCGTTCGAGGGCCACCCCGACGACGAGTCCGCCTTCGGGACCTACCGCCTGGGCTCGGTGCTGCTGGCCGCGGCGCGCTGGTGGGGCACGCCGTCGCTGGAGGAGCGCGTGGGCGCCGTGCTCGGCAACGCGGAGCTGCGCGGCCGGCTGCTGGAGGGCTACGGCCCGGTGCTGCGCATCGCGCGGCGGGCTGCGGACGAGCGAGGCGTGACGCCGGCGGCGCTGCGGCGTCTGACCGTCATCAACGCCGCGAAGTGCGCGAGGACCATCCGCCTGCTGTACCGCCGGCACATGGTCGAGCACACCGAGCAGATGGTGCTGGCTCATCGCGACCTCGATGAGCTGCGCGAGCACGCAGAGGATTACATGCAGGACCTCGCGGATCAGGCGAGCTTCGTCTACGAGGACCCGGCCGGCCTGATCACGACGTTGTGGCGGCGAGGGCCGGACGGCGTGCTGTACGACGCCCGGCGCGACGCCCTCGCCATCCGCGAGGGCGGCCGCGAGCGCTGCTTTCCGGCGTCGGCCGAGGCGCACGGGTCGGCCGCGTTCAAGGACGCGCTGGAGTACTGGGGAAACGACATCTCGGAAGCGATGACATGACGACACAAGCACTCTTCGACCAAGACGACGAGAACGCCGACTACGCTCGGCAGCTGGGCACGGCGGCGATGCTGATGCTGCAGTGCAAGCGCTACCCGTACTTTCCGATCGCCAGCCTGGCGGCGTGGATCCAGCCGGCGATCCTGCTCAAGCAGATCAAGTTCTTCTTCGACTACAAGGGGCGCCCGATCGGCTACCTGACGTGGGCCTTTCTCGCGCCCGACGTGGAGGAGAAGTGGATCTCCGATCCCAAGGTCCTCCTGCACTTCAGCGAGTGGAACGAGGGCGACCGGCTGTGGATCATGGACTTCGTCGCCCCCAGCGGCTTCGCCCGGACCATCTCGGCGTACGCGAGGCACAGCATGTTCCCGGACCACAGCGAGGCGCGGTCCCTGCGGCGCCGGGCGGACGGCAGCGTGCGCAGCGTGAGCGTGTGGCGCAGGCGTCCGGCGGCCGGCGACCTGGCGGTGGCTCATGCTGGAGCGTGAGGAGGTAGCGCGCCTCGAGGCCGACCTGCCGCGGCTCGAGGACTGGGGAGCGTCGCTGCTGGTGCCCTTCCAGGCCAGGAAGCTGCGCGGCGCCGGCGTCGTCTGGATCAACGAGCGCTGGTTCCTCGAGCGCCACCTCGACGTCACCTGCCCGGCCACCCGGCAGAGGGCGTGCGCCTGGCTCGTCAACCAGTTCGCCTGTGGCGTCCCCGGTGACAGCGATCCGGCCGGCGCCTACACCGACGAGGAGAAGACCTTCCACGCCGACCGCTACGGCGGATCGGGCGGCATCGTGCCGCACGGCGGCAGCGGGCGCGCCGGCATCTCCGGCTGCTTCCAGGCCAAGGGCATCGGGGTCACGCCGCTGGTCGGCGAGGTCCGCAGCTGGACCTACTCCCACGGCTGCATGTGGCTGGAGGAGGCGCTGCGCGAGGCGATCTACTCCGAGATCGCCGCGGCCGAGTTCCCGCACGGGGCGGTGCCGGTGGTCGCGGTCCTCGACGCCGGCATGCGCTACGTCATGCCGGACGGTGAGCCCGGCGAGCGCAGGGCGATCGTGGTCCGCCCGGTGGCGCTGCGCCCCTCGCACCTCGAGCGGGCGCCGATGTTCGGCGGCGCGCGGCGCGAGCGGCAGGAGAAGGACACCAACGACACCAGCGACGTGGATCGCGTGGTGGACGTCGTCCGCGCGTTCGACGCCGGCGTGGCGGCGGGCGGGATGTCGGGGCTGCGCGTGAGCGGCCTGATGGACCTGCTCACGCGCGTCGCCGAGCAGGTGGCGTTCGGGCAGGTGCACAGGTTGTGTCACGGCGGCTACCTGACGTCGAACCTGACCCTGAACGGCGAGCTGCTCGATTTCGGCTCGTTCCGCTCGGTCCCGGACTGGAGCAAGGTCTTCCCGCTCGACAACATGCCCGGCTTCGGGGACGAGATGCTGCTCCTGGGCTCGGCGATCCGTTCGCTGGTCTTCTACCACCGCAAGTACAAGCGACCCGAAGCGCCCGCCGTGTCCGAGCCGCTGCTGGTCCAGGTAGTGGCCCGTGTGCTGGCCGCGCGCTTCGACCTCGAGTGCCTGCGCGTGTGGCGGGTCAACGACGTCGCCGACGCCGACCTGCGCCGCGCGGTCATCGAGGCGATGCGCGAGTACTTCGCGGCCCAGCAAAAGATAACCGTCAGCTACCAGCGCGGCTTCCGGTCGATCCAGCCGTGGATCGGCGACGCGCTCGCAGGCGAGCAGCCAGAAGATGGGTCGCTCGAGGCCAGGTTGCTGGCCCGCGTGGACGCCGCGCTCGACGCCTGCTTCGGCGCGTCCGGCCGGGCGCGCCGCGAGCTGTCCCGTTTCACCGCCACGCGCCTGCTCAGGCCCAGGCCGTCTCTCTATCGCGAGGATCTGCAGAGCTGGCTGTACGACCGTCTGGGCGGCCAGAAGGCGGCGAGCCCGCCGGATGCGGACTCTCTGTCGGATGCGATCCGCGAGTGCCTGTCGAGCGGCCGGCGCCACTGGCCTTTCCTGACCCCGGACCTGGCCGTCGTCGCGCAGGTGTCGTGGGGCCACTCGAGCGCTCTTCTGTGCCGCGACGTCGACGCGGCCAGCTGGTGCCTGTGGGCCGAGGGAGTGCGATCGGGCGACCGGGTTCGCCTGTTCGACCGCTGGGTCCCGATCGATTCGGTCGTCGAGTTTCACGCGGCCTCCGACGAGCGGCGCTGGGCGGGGCGGTTTCCGGTGCGCGAGGACGCCAGCGGCTTCGATCTGAGCGTCCCGTCGCGGCACTTCACGCCGCCGGACCTGGCGCGGTGGCACACGATCATCAATCCGGACCGCATCCGGGCCAGTGCGTCAACGTCGTCGAGCGGCCGGGATCGCGCCGCGGCCGGCTAGGAGACAGACAGGTATGTCGTACCGCTTCTGCCCCGCGGCGCTCGTCCTGCTCGCCGTCGGAGCCTCGCCGGCCGAGGCCGGAGATCTCGTCCAGGCCTTCGAGCTGGCGCGGCGAAACGATCCGCAGCTGGCCAGCGCGCAGTCGTCCCGCCTGGCCACGCGCGAGGGCTACCCGCAGGCGCGCGCCGTGCTTCTGCCGCAGATAAACGGCACCGCGTCGGCCAGCTACAGCAGGAACGGCAGCACGTCGTTCGGCACCAGTCCGGACCCGGACAACCCGGGCGAGACTGTGTTCGGCGAGAGCGAGTCAACGTCCACCAACACGAACCGCTCGTACGGCGTCAGCCTGACCCAGTCGATCTACGACCACGCCAACTGGACCCGCCTGCGCGCGGTTCGCGCTCGCAACACCCAGGCCGACTTCGAGTACGAGGCGACGGTGGACGCGGTGATGGTGCGCACGGCGGAGGCCTACTTCAACGTGCTGACCGCGATCCAGGGCCTGGCCTCGGCGCGCGCGCAGGAGGTCGCGGTCAAGCGCCAGCTCGACCAGGCCGAGCAGCGCCTCAAGGCCGGCATGACGTCGATCACCGACGTGCACGAGGCGCGCGCCGCCTACGACAACGCGCGCGCCGGCGCCATCCTGGCAGGGACCGGGCTCAACGACGCTCACGAGGCGCTCGCCGAGATCACCGGGCAGCGGCTCACCGGGCTCAAGGGTCTGGCCCAGGACTACCGTCCCACGCTTCCGACGCCGGCGGACGAGGACGCGTGGGTGCAGCAGGCGCAGAAGTTCAACCCGAGCGTCCGCGCCGCCGAGCTCGGGGTGGATGCCTCGGAGCAGGACGTCGCGACCGCACGCGCCGGTCACTACCCGCGCCTCAGCGCCTCGGCCAGCTACAACCGGTCGGCGACCTCGGGCGAGCAGACCTCCAACGCCGTCGACTTTCCGGCCCGGGGCGAGAACGACAGCGCCACCGTCAGCATCCAGCTCGAGCTGCCGATCTTCTCCGGCGGCGCGGTGCGGTCGCGCGTGCGCCAGGCCATGTACTCGCACGGGGCCACGCTGGGGCAGCTGGAGCTGCAGCGCCGCGCGGTCAACCGCCAGACCCGCAGCGTCTACCACTCGGTCGTCGCCGGGATCAGCGAGATCGAGGCGCGCCGCGCCGCGCTGCTCTCGGCCAGGAGCGCCTACGACGCCTCCGAGGCCGGCCTGGAGGTCGGCACCCGGACCATCGTGGAGGTGCTGATCACGCAGCAGAACCTCTTCGCCGCGCAGCGCGAGTTCGCCACCGCGCGCCACACCTTCCTGGTCAACACGCTCCGGCTCAAGCAGGCAATCGGCTCGCTCTCGATCGACGACATCCGCGCGCTCAACGGGCTGCTCACGGCGGACGCCGAGTCGGCGCTGCGCCAGGCGGCGGTCGACGAGATGGCGGCGCCGGAGCCCGGGGCCGGGCCGGCCGCGGAAAGGCCGGTCACGACCCTGCGGGCGCGCAAGTACCGGGTCAACACGAGGCGCTCGCGCAGAGCCCGCAAGGAGGGGCGCCGATGATCGCCACGTCGCGCATGGCGGAGCCCGCCGGGCCGCAGCGCGCCGATGACCTCGCGCGCCGGCCGATCTCCAGCCTTGTCCACGGGGCCGATCGAGTCGTCGCCTCGCTCGGGTCGTGCGCGACGCTCCTGTCCGGCGCGCAGAGAGGCCGCGGCACCGACGACGCGCACCTGCGCCGCGCCCGCCGACTGCTTGCGTCCGGCTGGGGCGAGCTCGCCGGTTGCATGGGGGAGATGCAGGCGCTCGCCGACAGCGGAGCCCTGCACCAGCTGCCGCTGGTTCGCCACCACGACGGTCATCGCCAGCTGCGGGTCCACCAGGCGGCCGGCCTGCTCGCGCAGCGAGGCGACGCCGCCGGCGCCGAGGGGCTGGTGCGGGCGCTGCGCGGCGAGATCGCGCGGGGGCTGTCGCTGCGCGAAGTGTCGCTGATCCCGGCCATGCTCCGGTTCACGGCCGTGGAGCGCCTGGCCGACGCCTGGACCGGCTCCTGCTCCGAGCTCAGGCTGGCCGCCACCGCCGACGAGCTGGCGTCGATCGAGCGCAGCTGGCGGACCGAGGCCGCCGCGCTGGTCGACGAGCTGGCCATGGACGCGCTGGCCGAGGCGGCGCTCCGCAGCGATCCTGCCGGCGTCTACGCCGGCTGCGACCCGGCCACGCGCGACCGCTATCGGTCCGCGGTGGAGCAGCTGGCCGCGTGGTCGTCGCGGACCCAGTCGGATGTCGCGCAGCGGGCCGCCGACCTGGCGCGTCAGGCGTCGGAGGCGGGCGCCGGCGAGTGCGCGGCGCACGTCGGGCACTACCTGGTCGGAGAGGGCAGGGCGCGGCTCGAGGAGCGGATCCAGGCGCGGGTGCCCGGCCTGGTGCGACTCGGCCGCCGGCTGCGGTCGAGGGCGGTCGGGCTGTACCTGGCGGTCCAGTCGTCGCTGGCCGTCGTGCTGATCATCGCGCTGTTGCTGCTGCAGTCGGCGCAGGGGAGCGCGCTGTGGAGCCTGGTCATCCTGGCCGGCCTGCCCGCGTTCGTGGCGTTCTGGCAGATCGCGCAGCTCGTCACCGACACCCTGTACTCGCTCACGCCGGCGCGAGCGCCGCTGCCGCGCATGGACTTCGGGCGCGGCGTGCCGGAGCGGTTCGACACGCTCGTCGCCGTGCCTTGCCTGATCCGGGGCAAGGGCGAGGTCGACTACCTCGTGCGCGTCTTGCAGGAGCACGCTGCGAGTACCCTTGGTCTGGAGCTGCGCTTCTGCCTGCTCAGCGACTTCGGCGACGCTCCGGCCGAGGTCATGCCCGGAGACGACGAGCTGCTCTCCTACGCGCGGTCGCGGATCGACGTGCTCAACGGCGCCGATCGCGAGTCGCCGCGCCGCCGCTTCCTGCTGCTCCATCGCCCGCGGCGCTGGAACCCGTCGGAGGGCGTTTGGATGGGCCACGAGCGCAAGCGCGGCAAGCTCTGCGACTTCAACGCCGTCATCCTCGGCGCGGAGCCGACCGCGTTCGTGCCGAGCGGCGACGCGGCCCTTGTGCGGGGCGTCGCCTTCGTCATCGCGCTGGACGTCAACAACCGGCTGGCCCACGGCTCCGCGCTCCGGCTGGTGGAGACAATGGCGCATCCGCTGGTCCGCGCGCACGTCCGCGCCGGCGGACCGACGCGACAGGGTTACGGCGTGCTGCAGCCGAGGATCTGCGCGCGCCCGCTGGGCGACGTGGTCTCTCACCACGAGCGCTGGGGATCGGACGACCTGGGAACCGACGAGACCCCGGGCAAGCTCAATCACCTGCACCAGGACCTGTTCGGAGAGGCCAGCTTCTTCGGCAAGGGTATCTACGACGTCGCTGCCTTCGCCGGCAGCACCGGCGGCCGGTTCGGCGAGAACACGGTCCTGAGCCACGACCTGCTCGAGGGCTGCTACGCGCGCACCGCCATGGTGGCCGACGCGTGCCTGATGGAGGACTCGCCGGCCGACTACGCCGCCGAGGCGCGGCGGCGGCATCGCTGGATGCGCGGCGACTGGCAGAACCTCCTGTGGATGATGCGGCGCCGGAGGGTCGTCGCGAGCGAGCCGGCCGGCGAGCCAGCCCTGCCGCTGCTGTCGCGCTGGAAGATCGTCGACAACGTGCGCCGCAACATGGTGTCGGTGACCGCGATCTGGCTGCTGGTGCTGGGCCTGCTCGCGGCGCCAGACCCGGCGCGCTGGATCGCCTGCGTGCTGTCGGTGGTCGCGCTGCCGCGCGCCTCGGCGTTCGTGTGGGAGTGGCGCAAGCTGTGGCAGCGCGTCATCGCGCGGCGCATCCCGGTGGCCGAGTTCGCCGCCGACTCGGCTCAGCTGGCCTGGCACTCGGCGCTGCGGACCGCCCTGGGCGTGGCGGTGCTGCCGTTCGAGGCGTTCATGGCCGTCGATGCCGCCGTGCGCAGCGGCTGGCGGCTGCTCGTCTCCGGCCGGCGGCTGCTCGAGTGGGTCCCGTTCCACAGCGACGCGCCGCCCGCCGCGGCCGCCACGCCCGCGTCCTACGTGGCGATGATGCGCGGCCAGCTGGTGGCGACCGTGGCGCTGAGCCTGCTGCTGGGCCTGGTACGACCGGAGGCTCTCATGACCGCGGCGCCGCTCATCCTCGCCTGGCTGTCGGCTCCGGCGCTGACCTGGTCGGTCGGCCGCCCGCGCGAGATCGCGCGCCGCGCGTCGGTCGCCGAGACGGTCCTGCGTCAGGCCCGCCCGCCCACCGGCCGCTGACAGGACGATCGCTCGCACCCTACGAGCGGGCGTCGGAGTCGAACAGGCGCTCGAGCTCGGCGGTGTACTCGCGGGCGGAAGCGATGAGGGCGTCCAGGTCGTCGCGCATGGGGGCCATCTGGCGCACGCGCTCCTCGTCGTACTCGGCGAACTGCCAGATGACCTCGCCGGCGTCGCTCGACGGCATGCCCAGCTCCTCCAGCGTCATGCGGGCCGCCTCCAGGCTGCCGTGGAAGGTCTCGCGGATGACCCGCTCGACGCCGGCGCCGAGCAGCGCGTAGGCGTGCTGTCGGTTGCGCGCGCGGGCCACCACGCGCAGGTGCGGGAAGTGGTTCTTGACCGTCTCGAGCGTCCTGAGCGACGCCTCCATGTCGTCGATGGCGAGCACGAAGATCTCCGCCTTGTCGGCGCGGGCCGAGCGCAGCAGGTCCACGCGCGAAGGATCGCCGTAGTAGATGCGGTTGCCGAAGCGGCGCACGAAGTCGACCTGGGCCGGGCTGGCGTCCAGGGCGGTGAAGCGGATGCGCTTGACGCTGAGGATGCGGCCGACGATCTGACCGAAGCGGCCGAACCCGGCGATGATGACCCGGCTGTCGTCGTCCTCGATGGTGTCGAACTCGCGCGCCTCGCCGCGCCGGGCCAGCCGGCGGAACCAGGCGTCGCGGGCCAGGAACAGGAGCGGCGTGACGCACCATCGACAGGGTGACGACGACGACGAGGAGCTCGACGGCCGGCTGCGACAGCACGCGCGCGCCGGCGGCGATGCCGAACAGCACGAACGCGAACTCGCCGCCCTGGCTGATGGCGATGGCCAGGCTGAGCGACGAGCGCGCCGGCAGGCGGGTCAGGCGGCCCAGGCCGTACAGCACGGCCATCTTGAGCCCGACGAGCCCGAGCACGAGCCCGACCACCGCGCCCGGCCGCTCCAGCACGACGCGGAAGTCGGCGGACATCCCGACCGCCATGAAGAACAGGCCCAGCAGCAGGCCCTTGAACGGCTCGATGCTGGCCTCGAGATCGTGGCGGTACTCCGAGTCGGCCAGCAGCACGCCGGCGAGGAACGCGCCCAGCGCCATCGACAGCCCGGCCACCTGCATGAGCAGCGACGTGCTGATGACGACCAGGAGCGCGCTCGCGGTGGAGAGCTCGTGGCTGCGGGCCAGCGCGATGAAGCGGAAGGCGGGGCGGACCAGGAAGCGACCGGCCACGACCAGGCCGACGATGATGGCGGCGGCGATGGCGGCCTGCACCCATCCGCTGCGGGCGCTCTCGGCGACGCCGCTGCCCAGCAGCGGTACCAGCGCGAGCATCGGGATGGCGGCCACGTCCTGGAACAGGAGGATCCCGAACGCGGCCCGGCCGTGGCCGCTGGTGAGCTCGTTCTTCTCGCCCAGCACCTGCATGGCGAACGCGGTCGACGACAGCGACAGGCCGAGGGCGGCGACCACCGCCACGTCCGGGCCGGCGCCGAGCAAGAGCGCCGCGGCCCCGACGAGCGCGGCGGTGGCGACGACCTGCAAGGCGCCGACGCCGAACACGGCGCCGCGCATGCGCCACACCCGGGCCGGCTGCAGCTCCAGCCCGATCACGAACAGGAGCAGCACCACGCCCAGCTCGGCGATGTGCAGGGTGGCGTCGACCTCCTGGACCAGGTCGAGCCCGACCGGGCCGATCACGGCGCCGGCGGCCAGGTAGCCCAGCACCGAGCCGAGCCCGAGGCGCTTGAAGATCGGGACCGCCACCACGGCGGCGGCGAGGAAGATGGCGACCTGGGTCAGCATGATGCCGCGCGAGCGTACAGCGAACGCAGGCGTGCGCCACCTCGAGCCGGCCCTCGCGATGCGCCTGCCCGTTCAGGCAGGGTCCCAGCCGTGCATCCACGGCTGGGCGCGGTAGCGGTCCCACGCGTCGGGCAGGACCGTCACGACCGGGCCGTCGAGGCCGCCGGCCGCCGCCACGCGCAGCGCCGCCACCACGTTGGTGCCAGCCGATCCGCCGACAAGAAGTCCCTCGGCGCGGACCAGCAGCTTCACCATGGCGAAGCTGTCGGCGTCGCTGACCCGCTCGGCGGCGTCGATGACGTCGCGGTGGAGGTTCTCGGGGGCCTCGCTGCCGCCGATGCCCTCGACCGCGTAGGAGCCATCCGGGCCCAGCCGGCCGGTCTCGACCCAGTCGGCCAGCGCCGATCCGACCGGATCGGCGAGGACGATGCGGACACCCGGCAGGGCGGCCTTGAGCCGCCGGCCGACCCCGCTGATGGTCCCGCCGGTGCCGGCGCCGGCCACGAAGGCGCCCACCTTGCCGCCGGTCTGGGCCAGGATCTCGGCCCCGGTGGTGTCCTCGTGCACGCGCACGTTGGCCGGGTTGCGGAACTGGTCGGTCAGGAACCAGCCGCGCTCGCCGGCCAGCCGGACCGCGACCTGGCGGAAGTTGTCCGGCGACGACGGCGGCGCGTTGGGCGTGATCACGACGCGCCGCGCCCAGCGACGTGAGCGCGGCGCGCTTGTCGGCCGACATCTTCTCCGGCATCACGCACACGAGCTTGTAGCCGCGCGCCGCCGCCACCAGCGCCAGGCCCATCCCGGTGTTTCCGGCGGTCGCCTCGACGAGCGTCATGCCCGGCTTCAGGACCCCGCGCGCCTCGGCGTCGTCCACGATGGCCCGCGCGATCCGGTCCTTGACCGAGCCGCCCGGATTCAGGTGCTCGCACTTGGCCAGCACCGGCACCGGCAGGCCGGCTCCGATCCGGCGCAGGCGGGACCAGCGGCGTGTCGCCGATGTGATCGATGAGGTCGGCCTGGGCGCGCACGGGCGCCGAGCCTATCAGGTGATCGCCGCCGGGAGCGCTATTGACGTTTTCCAGCCACTCCACAACCATGGAGTCGAGTCAGCATCTCGACGAGGCGGACGCCGGCTCGGCGACTGGAGCATCGACATGACGATCAAGCGGATCACCCGGCGCCGCATGCTCGGCGCGATCGGGGCGGCTGGCGCGCTGGCCGCGCTCCCTGCATGCCGCAAGCGCGGCGCCGGCGGCGGCGGGCAGATCAAGGTCGGCCTGATCATCCCGCAGGCCGGCGGCTACGCCCCGCTCGGCGTGGACATGAAGCGCGGCTGGGACCTCTGGCTCGAGCGCCACGGCGGCAAGCTCGGCAAGTACGAGGTCACCACCGTCGTGGCGGACGAGGGCGAGTCGCCGCAGGTCGGCGTGCCGGCGATGCAGCGGCTGGTGCAGGGCGATCAGGTGGACGTGCTCGTCGGGGTGGTGAGCTCGGCGGTCGCGCTCGGCAGCCAGGACCTGATCAAGGAGTCGAAGAAGCTGCTCATCGTGTCCAACGCCGGGGCCGGCGCCATCACGGGCGCGGCGCGCAGCCCCAGCATCTGGCGCACCTCCTTCACCAACGCGCAGATCTCGTCGGTGATGGGCCAGCACCTGGCCAAGGTCGGCGTGGGCGGACCGGTCTACGCGCTCGCGCCGGACTACGCGGCCGGCGTCGAGGTGGTCAACGGCTTCAAGAAGGCGTTCGTCGCCGGCGGCGGCCAGATGGCCGGCGAGGCGAGGCCGGCCTTCGGCAAGACGCAGGACTACCAGCCGTTCCTGTCGCAGATCCGCGCGTCCGGCGCGAAGGCGACCTTCTGCTTCTTCTCGGGCGCGGAGGCGGTGGCCTTCGTCAAGCAGTATGCCCAGTTCGGACTGGCCCGGGAGATCCCGCTCTACGGGTCGGGCTTCCTCACCGAGGGGAGCGTGCTGGACGCGCAGCGCGACGCCGCGCTCGGCATCCAGACCACGCTCCACTACAGCACCGAGCTGGACAACCCGGCCAACCGCGAGTTCATCGAGGCCTATCGCGGAAAGCACCGCACGACGCCGACCTGCTTCACCATGCAGACCTGGGACGCGGCCAACGTGCTCGACCGGGCGCTGCGCTCGGCGGGCGGGCTCGACAGCGACAGCCTGGCCGCGGCGCTCGGATCGATCGGCACGATCGACGACAGTCCGCGCGGACCGTGGTCGTTCGACGGCCAGTCGCCGAAGCAGAAGATCTACCTGCGCCGGGTGGAGAAGAAGGGGGACGGCTACGTCAACAGCGTGGTGGCCGACCTCGGCGAGTTCGCGCAGGTCGCCTGATTCTCAGGTCGTCGGGTCGAGGACCAGCGCGGCCATGAGCAGCGGCAGGTAGACGATCGAGATCAGGAACAGGTTGCGCGCCCAGCGCGGACCGCCTGCGGTCAGTCCTGACAGGGCGTAGGCGAAGTAGGCGGCGCCCAGCAGCGCGGCGGCGATGAGGTACCAGAGCCCGGCCACCCCGAGCGGCGTCAGCAGGAGCGACACCTGCACCTGCACGGCGAGGGAGAGGATGATGACCTGGCGGGTGGTCGCCTCGCCGCGCGTGGTGGGCAGGATCTTCAGTCCGTCCGCGTGCGCGCCATCAGCCCGTCGACCTCGCGCTCCAGGTACATGTTGAGCGTGTTGGCGGCACCGACGATGAGCGCGGTGCCCAGCACGAGCGCGATCCACGGCGCGTCGGCGGCGTCGCCGGGCGCCAGGGCCAGCCCGGCCAGCGCCGTCATGATCGCGAAGGCGGTGATGCGCGGCTTGGCCAGCGCGGCCAGGTCGCGGGCGGTCGTGGGTTGCATGGTTCGGGGCTGCTAGCCCACAGCTAATCGCTTTGCCCTGGTACGGCGGGGGCTGCGGGGCGCGCAGCGCGCGCACACGCCCAGCACCTGGACGCTCACAGTCTCGGCGATGAAGCCCCCGAGCTTGGGTGCGCGCCGCGGCGGGGCCACGGAGTCGAGCTCGCGGTCATAGTAGTCGACGATTGTCCCGCATTGGGTGCAGACCAGGTGATGGTGCTTGTCCATGTTGGCGTCGTAGCGCTTGGTCCCCGATATGGCGGCAACCTCATGAACCAGTCCGAGCTCGACCAGGGCATCGAGCACCTTGTAGACGGTGGCCAGCGAGAGCGATGGCATCTGGGCACGCACGCGGCCGTAGAGCATCTCCGGGCTGGGATGGTCCTCGGCCTCGAGCAGGACGCGATAGATCGCGATCCGCTGGGGCGTGGCGCTCATCCCGCGTTCTCGGCAGCGACCAACGAATGTGTCCATCCTCGTGGCGAGGCCGGCGGGACTGCGGTCCATGGGCTGAAGGTTCATCGGGAAAAGGACTTTGTCAAGGATGAGCGCTAGCGCAGGTTCTTCTTGAAGAAGTCGATCGTGCGCTTCCACGCGAGCGTGGCGGCGGCCTTGTCGTAGCGCGGCGTGGTGTCGTTGTTGAACCCGTGCTGCGTGCCGGGGTACTTGAAGGCCTGGAACACGACGTGGTTGGCCTTGAGCGCGGCCTCGAACGCCGCGGCGCCCGCGTTGATGCGCTCGTCGTTCTCGGCGTACTGGATGAGCAGCGGCGCCTTGATGCGCGCGACCTCCTCGGCCGTCGGCTGGCTGCCATAGAAGGACACGGCGGCGCCCAGGTCGGGCACGCGAGTGGCCAGCATGCTGGCCACTCCGCCGCCGTAGCAGAAGCCGACCACGCCGACCTTGCCGGTGGTGTCGGGACGGCGCTTGAGGAGGGCGACCGCCGCGACGAAATCCTCGCGCGTCTTCGTCTGATCGAGCTTCTGGAACAGCTCGCGCGCCTTGTCCTCGTCGCCCGGGTAGCCGCCCAGCGGCGTGAGGGCGTCCGGCGCGAAGGCCACGAACTTCTCCAGCGCGATCCGGCGCGCGACGTCCTCGATGTGCGGGTTCAGGCCGCGGTTCTCGTGCACGACCAGCACGGCGGGCAGCTTGCCGCTCGACTTCGCCGGCTGGGCGAGATACCCGCGCACCTTGCCGGTCCCCTTCGGCGACTCGAACTCGAGGGTCTGTGTCTTGAGCCGCTTGTCGTCCCTGGCAATCTGCTGGGCCTCGGCGAATCGCGGGCTGAGCGCGTCCAGCAGCATGGCCGCCGTCACGCCGCCGACGGCGAAGCGAGCGGCTCGCTCGAGGAAGCCGCGGCGGTCGACGATGCCGTGGACGTACTGGTCGAAGAGGTCGAGGACTTCCTGGTCGAAATCGGACGCCTTCTTGCGATCCATGATCGTTCTCCTCGGGCTCGGGACGTCAGGAGAGTGGGGGCCGGATGCCCGAGGATACTCGAACGAACGAGCCGCCGCCGGGACAGCCCATGACTGCCCGGCAAACGGCCGCCCTCACGATCGGGTCAGCGCCCGGCCTGGCTGGCCAGCATCGGCAGAAGCGCGGTCAGCTTGCTCGCGCCGCTCTGGGCATTCTGGCCCTGCCCGCAGGCCGCGCAGCCGCCACTCACGGCGTCCATGTCGGCGGGGTCGATCTCGGGAAGCTGCGAAGGCTGGGTCGCGGGCGCGGTCTTCTTGTTGGACATGTCGTTTCTCCTTTGGCGAGTAGTCCGGCGCACCCGTGGACTGCAACCGGGGTGCCGCGTCCAAGCTGCCGATGGCCGGTCGGCCTTGATACCCGTGGTCGGCGAATGGCCGGGGAATCGGGGCCTTCGCCTCCAGCCGATCGGCGACGCGCGGCGGTCGGGCCGGCGATGCGGCGCGGGTCGCTCTGGGGCATGCTGCGGGGCATGCGGCTCGGAATCGATTTCGGCACCACCCGCACCGTCGTGGCGGCGGTCCACGACGGGCGCCACCCGCTGGCCGTGTTCGACACCGGCGGCGAGTTCACCGAGCACGTGCCCGGGCTCGCCGCTGTGTGCGGCGGCCATGCTACAGACAGGCTGGAAGGCGGCGCGCGCCATCGCGGCCGGCGAGGCCGAGCACGCAATCCGATCGATCAAGCGGGTGGCCGCGGCGCTCGCGCCGGACGATCCGGTGCCCGGGCTGCCGGGCACGTCCGCGCTCGAGCTGGTCACCGCGTTTCTCGCCGAGGTGCGGCGCGGCGTGCTGGACAGCTCCAACCTGGACGCCAGGCAGCCGCTCGAGGCCATGCTGGCGGTGCCGGCGTCAACGTCGTCGCGCCAGCGCTGGCTGACGCTGGAGGCGGCGCGGCGGGCCGGCTTCGAGCCGCTCGGCCTGCTCAACGAGCCGACCGCCGCGGCGATCGAGTACGCGCACCGCTACCTGGGCGCGCTGGGCAAGCGCAGCCCCAAGCGCTACGTCGTGGTCTACGACCTGGGCGGCGGCACCTTCGACGCGTCGGCGCTGTCGCTGCAGGATCGCCGCTTCGACCTCATCGCCACCGACGGGCTGGCCCGCCTGGGCGGCGACGACTTCGACGAGGCCGATCCTGGCGGCCGCGTGCGAGGCGAGCGGCACCAGCCCGGCGCCCGGCGCCCGCGCCGCCGCGCTCGAGCGGGTGCGCGAGGCCAAGGAGGGGCTGCGCCCGACCACGCGGCGGCTGCTCGTCGAGATCGACGGCGCGCCGGTGACGCTCGACGTCGCCGATGTCTACGCCCGCTGCCAGCCGCTCATCGATCAGACGCTGGCCTGCACCGAGCGCCTGTTCGAGCGCCTGCGCGACCGCGGCATCGACCCGGACGATCCGCGCGAGCTGGGCGGCGTCTACCTGGTCGGCGGCGCGGCCGCCTTCCCGGCGGTGGCGCGCAGCCTGCGCAATCGCTTCGGCCGCAAGCTGCAGCTGGCGCCGCAGCCGTTCGCCGCCACCGCCGTCGGTCTGGCCATCGCGGCCGATCCGGACGCCGACGTCCGCGTGCGCGAGGCGGTGACCCGGCACTTCGGCGTGTGGCGCGAGGGCGCCGGCGGCGCCGACAAGGTGTTCGACCGGCTGATCGACAAGGACACCGCGGCCGACGGGCCGCTGGTCGTGCAGCGGCGCTATCGCCCCACGCACTCGATCGGCCACCTGCGCTTCCTCGAGTGCGGCGCGCTCGACGACGCCGGCCAGCCGATCGACGACCTGGTGCCGGCCGCCGACGTCTACTTCCCGTACGACCCGGGCCTGGCCGATCGCGAGGAGCTGAGCGGCGTGCCGGTCGAGCGCCGGCCCGATCTGCTGCAAGAAGAGATCGCCGAGACCTACACCTACGCGCCCGACGGCACCATCGAGGTCTGCATCGAGAGCCTGTCGCGCGGCTACGCGCGCCGCTTCGCCCTGGGCGCGCCCCGTTCGCCGCTGCTGCGCGGGTAGCGCGTCATCGGGCGCCGCCGAGGTTCCGGTGCAGCCAGATCGCGAGCGGCGCCCAGAACTGCATCGCCTTGCGATCGAAGCCGGTGAAGGGAGAGGACGGTACCGCGGCGGCCCGCTTCGCCATGACGCGAGGGTGCCAGAGCGCGGCCCGCCCTGGCAACGCCGGCTACAGGTGAAAGGTCTTGTCGCCCTGGACGCAGACCCCATCCTGAGGATCGCCGACCGAGCGGATGATGTCGTCCGGCTCGGGCTGGATCCAGGCACCGGCCAGCTCCGACTCCAGCACGCGCGAGAGCAGGTCGTTGAGCAGCTGGACGTGATAGCAGGGGATGAGCGGCTCCTCGTGCGGATTGCCGATGCCGGAGTCGTCGGTCAGGAAGATGTAGCGGGCGAGGGTGGCCTGGGCGGCCAGCCGCATCAGGTACTCCGCCTCCTGGGCCACGCCGCTGGCCGCCACCGGGTAGATCTTCACCCCGGCCCGCCGGTGGTCCTCCACCGCCGACAGGAAGCGGCCGGCGTTCTCCGTGTGCGGCGGCGCGTCGGCGATCAGGAACGCCACCCGCGCCACGTTGCCGTCACGCCACGACAGCTGGCTCATTGCCGCCATGGCCGCGTCCATCGCCTCCGGGTAGTCGCCGCCGCCGTCGGCCGACTGGCGGTCCAGGTCGTCCTGAAACTCGTCGAGCGAGGTGAAGTCGGTCGTCCGCGTCACGTACTCGTCTCCCTCGTCGCGGTAGACGATCAGCGCGAAGCGAAGCGACTCGTTGCCGCTGGACTCCTGCACCGTGGCGGCGATGTCGGCCACCTCGGCCTTCACGTATTCAATCTCGTCGGTCATGCTGCCGGTGGCGTCGATGACGAACGCGACGTCGAGGCCGTCGGGCGGCGCGGCCTGCTCGCCGGCCAGCTCGAACGCCCACTCGCTCCCCTCGGGGGCCGGGAAGCTCTCGCCGCCGATCGTGACGGTGTACGCGTCCTGCTCGGCAGCGCCGTCGCGCTCCGGGAAGAAGAGCAGGCGGCCGTCGGTGGTGGTCGGGGCGGTCAGGTAGGTGCTCTCGCCGGACGCCACCTCGACGGTGACGCCGGACATGGGGGCGCCGGCCGCGTCCGTGACGCTGATGACGACGCGATCGGCCAGGGCAGGGGTGGGGAGCTGGACGTCGCCGCGCAGCTGGCCGAGCGTGTCCAGGAAGTGCTCGAAGTTGGCGTTGTCGTCCCAGTCTGCCGCGGTGAGCTGGCCGGCCGACCCGCCGTTGCCGTCTTCGCCCCCGCCCTCGCCCGGAGCCGGCGGCTCACCGCCTCCGTCGCCGCCGCCCTCGTCGCCGCCGCCGGCTCCGCCTCCATCATCGCCGGCTGCGCCAGCTCCGTCATCGCCGCTGGAGCCGACGTCGCCGCCGCAGGCGGATGCGGCGAGAAGGAGGAGCAGTGCCACGAGGCGGAAGGCGCGGTCGGTCATGGGAGGGCCCGATTGCATCGGCCGCACCAGGGCCGCCGCCCAGCAATCTCGACCGGTTCGCGCGCGGGCGATCGTCCCGCCGAGCTCCGATCGCGACATCGAGGTCAGAGCCCCATCGACTTCGCGAGGTCGCTCGTGCGCGCGCACGCCGCCAGCATGCCACGCGACCGGATGCGCCTCGCGTCACGCGCGGCGCGGCCAGGTCACGCGGCCAGCACCCAGTGCCGGATGAAGTTGTGAAACACGCGCTCGCTGTCCGGCGTGTCGCCGGTCTGCTCGAGCAGGAGCGCGGGATGCTCGTCCGGTGCGCCGCGCGCGGCGGCGTCGGCCGCGAGGACGTCGTGGCGCGTGCGCAGGTAGCCGCGCGTGGTGGCGCCGTCGAACTCGGGATGGAACTGGACGCAGCGCACCGCGTCGCCGGCGGCGAACGCCTGCGCGCCGCTCTTCGGGTTGCGGGCCAGGACCGCGCAGCCGGCCGGCAGGCTGTCCGGATCGACGACGTCGCGGTGGCTGAAGTTGACGCGCACCGTGGGGCCGATGTCCGCGAACAGCGGATCGACGCGACCCTCGCCGGTGAGCTCGACGGAGCGGGTTCCGACCTCCCAGCCCAGCGGGTTGATCAGCACCCTGCCGCCGACCGCGGCCGCCACGATCTGGTGGCCGAAGCAGACGCCGAGCAACGGCGTGCCTGTCCGCCGCGCCTCGTGCACGAGCTCGATGGCGGCGTCCATCCACGGCTCCGGCTCCGCGACCGAGGCGGGCGATCCGGTCACGACGATGCCGGCGAACGCGGACGGGTCGGGCGCCCGCGCCGCCGCCATCGCGTCCACCGCTGTCGCGTCGACCGGGTGGCCCGAGAGCAGGCGGCGAAACCAGTCGGCGAACACGCCGCGCTCGGCCGCGACGGGGGCGGGCGGCGCGCCGCACACATAGATACAGACCGGTCGCCTGGACATGGGCCGAAGCTTGTCACAGTCGGGGCGATCGCGCGCGCTCAGTCCATGGCGAGCAGCGCCGCCATCGTCTCGATGCCGTCCCACAGGTTGCGGATCCGGATGTTCTCGTTGTGGGCGTGCTGGTTGTCGTCGTGATTGGCGATCGGGACGATGACGACCGGCGCGCGCAGGACCCGATCGATCGGCGCGAGCGGCAGGCTTCCGCCCAGGGTCGGCATCAGGACGACCCGGCCGCGCGCGCTCTCCACGGCGGTCACCACCTTCTGCGCGATCGGCAGGTCCATCGGAGCCCGCACCGCGTCGTAGCCGGCGCCGCGCTGCACGCGCGCGATCCGGGCGTGCTTGCGGCGCGTGGCGGCGTCCGGCTCCGACTCCACGACGTGGTATCCGCGCCCGCGGATGTGGTCGATCACCCGGTCCACCGCGCGCCGGTGGTTCATGCCCTTGACCAGGCGCAGCTCGATCGATGCCGAGGCGGAGCTGGGGATCACGTTGCGCGCCTGCGCGCCCACGCCGGCGCTGGCCAGCCCGCGGACGTTTAGCGCGGGCAGGTTGATGAGCTCGTCGAGGCGCTTGCCGCGGCCCTCGCTGCGCCCCAGCCACAGCTCGTCGCGCAGGCGCTGATCGTGGCGCGGCGCCGCGGCCAGGGCGCGCAGCTCGCGCGCGCTCAGCGGCGCGACGTCGCGGTAGAAGTCCCTCACCAGGACGCGGCCGTCCTCGTCGCGCATCGAGGCCAGCAGGTGCGCGAGCATGTCGGCCGGGTTGGGCGCCCAGTTGCCGTAGTGGCCGCTGTGCAGCTCGCGGCGCGCGCCGTACACGGTGAGCTCGAGGTCGGTGTGCCCGCGGGCGCCGAACGCGACCTGCTGCTGTCGGTTCTGGTGGACCGGCCCGTCGCAGAAGATCCAGAGGTCGGCGCGCAGGAGGTCGCGGTGCTCGCGCAGCACCTGGTCCAGGTGGGGCGAACCGGCCTCCTCCTCTCCGTCGAGGAAGAACTTGATGTTCGATCGGAGCGGGATGCGGGCGTCGCGCAGCGCGTCGAGCGCGACCAGCCACGCGACGATGGGCGCCTTGTCGTCGCCGGCCGAGCGGGCGTACAGGCGCCACTCCGGTCCGAAGGCCTGGCCGGCGCGCGGCAGCGGGATCGGGCGGCCACCCGCCTCCAGCGGGCCGTCGCGCAGGAGCGGGCGAAATGGAGCGTGCCCGACCCACTCGCGCGGCTCGACCGGCTGGCCGTCGTAGTGCGCGTAGAACAGCAGGGTCTGGCGGGCGCCGGGCACGTTCAGCTCGCCGTAGATGGCGGGTGGCGCGCCCGGCACCTCGAGCAGCCGCGTGCGCACGCCGCGCCGGGCGAACATCTTGGTGATGTGAGCCGCGTTGCGGCGCATGTCGCCCACGTCGCGCGCGACGTTCGGGATGGACAGCAGCGCGATGAGCTCATCGATGATGGGCCGCTCGTGGGCGCGGCGGTACCGGCGCGCGGCGGAGGGTGCATTCGCGGCCAGGCAGGAAAGGGCGAGCAGGGCGAGCAGGAGTCGCGTGCGCACGGGGCGACGCTGTACCACCCACGGGTGAAAGGCAAGGGGCCGTCAGCGCAGGGCCCCGCGGGGTGAAGGAAATCCGCCCGCGGTGAAGGCGCCGCAAGGTGCTAGCGTGAGAGTGTGGCGCTGACTCTGCAGAGCTTCCTGGCCGAGGCGGGACAGTTCCGCCTGGGGGGCCTGCTCACCGAGCAAGCCCATCCGAAGACGCGCGGCCTGGCCGAGCTGGCCCGCAGCGACCTTCCTCGCGCCATCGCCGCCTTCGCCGAGGTCGACCGCGACGCCATCGCCGCGCTGCGCGGTCACGCCGACGGGATCGCGGAGCTGGAGCGGGCGATCGCGCGAGTGCCTCGACGCCGGCGGCCGCGTGTTCGTGTGCGGGTGCGGGGCCACCGGGCGCCTGGCCATCACCGTCGAGAGCGTGTGGCGGGCGGTGCACCCGGACCGCGCCGATCGCGTGATCGGCTTCATGGCCGGCGGCGACGCGGCCCTGGTGCGCTCGGTCGAGGGCTTCGAGGATCACCTGGAGCTCGGCGCCCGCCACCTCGACGAGCTCGGCTTCACGCCGGCCGACCTCTGCCTCGGCGTCACCGAGGGGGGCGAGACCTCGTACGTGATCGGCGCGGCGATGCGCGCAGCCGAGGTCGCGGCGCGCCGGCCGTGGCTGCTCTACTGCAACCCGGACGACTCGCTGCGGCCGATTCGAGCGCTCGCGCCGCGCCATCGACGACCCGCGCGTGCGCACCTTCAGCATGCCGGTGGGGCCGATGGCGCTGACCGGGAGCACGCGGCTGCAGGCCACGACCGCGCTCACCCTGGCGGTCGGGCACGCGCTGTTCGGCACCGGTCCGGGCGGCCCGGGCGCCGCGCTCGACCGGCTGCTCGATCGGATCGCGTCGATCGACTTCGGCTGGCTGGCCCCGTTCATCGAGACCGAGGCGGACGCGGTCAGCGCGGGCGAGCTCGTCCACTATCACGCCGCCCGCCACGCCATCACCGTGCTGGCGGACACCACCGAGCGGGCCCCGACCTTCAACCTGCGTCCGTTCGAGAACCAGACCGAATCGGCGCCGGTGCTCTCGCCCTGCTCACCTCGTCGTCGACGGCGCGAGCGACGGGGCCGCGGCCTGGCGCGCCCTGCTGGGACGGCCGCCGCGTCCGCTCGAGTGGCCGGCCCACGCGCACGTGACCGGCGCGCGCTGGATCGCCGGCTTCGACTTCAGCCAGGCCGGGGCCGCGCGCAGGGAGTGCCTGGCCGCGGGCGCGCGCACCCACCACCTCGCCATCTCGCGCGAGGGGGAGAGCGTGGCGTTCGCGCTCGGCCGGCTGCGCGGCGCCATCCCGGTGGCCGGTCGATCGCTGCTCGAGGAGCAGGTGCTGGTAAAGCTCGCGCTCAACCTGCACTCGACCCTGGCCATGGGCCGGGTCGGACGCTACCGCGCCAACGTGATGACCTGGGTGCGGCCGTCCAACCGCAAGCTCATCGACCGCGCCATCCGCTACACCGAGGCGCTGCTGCGCGCCGAGGGCGGGCCGGTGCCTGCCTACGCCGAGCTCGCGGCCGCCTGCTTCGCCGCCCTCGAGGGTCTCGGCGAGGACGAGTCGATCGTGGTCAAGACCGCCGACCTGATCCGCGCGGGCCGCTGAGCTCGCGCAGGATCACTTGCGCCGCAGCCGGACGATGTCGAGGGTCGCCGGCGAGCGGTAGCGGAACGGCGCGACCGACATGCCGAGCCCGCTCGACACGGTCAGCAGCATGTCGCCGACATCGTACGAGCCGGTGATGTAGCGGTTCTCGATCCGGACCGGAGTGATGTCGAGGAACGGGAGCCAGAAGTTGATCTGACCTCCGTGCGTGTGGCCGCTCATGAACAGGTCCACTCCGCCCGCGGCCGCGTCCGCGACCAGCTGCCCGCCCGGCTGGTGGGCGAGCAGGATCTCGAGGTCGGCGCCCCGGGCCCGGGCCAGCAGCGCGCGCGTCGTCTCGCGGTCGATGTGCGAGACGTAGTTGTTGGTCGCGAGGATGACGGCGATGGTGGCCCCGCCGACCCGGATCTCGCGCACCTCGTTGTCCAGCATCTGGATGCCGCGCCGGGCCAGCGCCTCGCGCACCTCGCGCAGGCTGCGGCCGCGATCGCGATAGGCGAAGTTGTCGTGGTCGCCGATGCAGGCCAGCACCGCGTGCGGCGCCGTCAACCGGGCCGCCTGGGCGGCGGCGACCTCGATGAAGCGGGGCGCGCGCGTGATCATGTCCCCGGCGATGAGCACCAGGTCCGGCTGCGCCCGGTTGGCAGCATCGACCAGCTGCGCGAGCCGCTCGACCCCGGTGTACTGATCGGCCTGCATGTCGGCGATGAGCGCGATCTCGAACCCGTCGAGGTCGGCCCGCAGGTCGGCCGAGGTGTAGTCGTGGACGCGGACCTCGAGGCTGCTGGAGTCGATCGCGATGCGCCCCGGGACGTAGACGAGAAAGCCGGCGCAGATGAGCAGCACCAGCGCATTGCGCCGCCAGCGCCAGTGCTGCCCCGCGGCGACCCCGAGCCGGGCCAGCAATGTGTGGAGCAGATCGAGCGGCACGATCAAGAGCGAGCACTGCAGCGAGTAGATCGTGACCAGCCAGAACGGCACCTCGACCAGGTAGTCGTAGATCCGACTGTCCGGCGGCCCGATGGTCTCGGGCTGCGCGATCAGCGCGTACACGACGTACCCGAGCATCAGCACCGGCAGCGAGCACGCCACCACCAGATACGCCACCCGCACCGGCCGCAGCAGCGGCCGACTGCGCGGCACCACCACGCCCAGCGCCCGCGTCACCCGCGCGCCGAAGTACACGGCGTGAGCGACGAAGAAGACCAGACCACCGAAAAGAATCGCGATCCACATCGGCGAGCGCCCTGAGCGTAGCAAACCCCGAGACCCGGGGACCGCGGGCCGTCAGGGCCGTCGGACTGGTCCGTCCCGATGTGGGTCCGAGGGTGCCCCGGCGCGTCCGCGAGCGTGCGACTTGAACTGCTCCCGCTCCTCCTCGCAGTAGGCTCGTGCGCTGGCGGCCGCGTGCGGCTGTGGTCGGTCGAGCCGTCAATCGAAAGGATCTCGGATGCCAGACGAGAGGGCGCTGATACCGACGGAGTCGAGTGAGCCGCTGCGCCTCGAGGTCATCCTGGACTTGCACGAGCGCAGGCGTCTCCTGCCCATCGCCATGTCGCTCGTCGTGGTGGGCACGGTCGGTACGCTGGTCGGGCTCCTCCCGGCGCCCTCGACGCCGCAATCGGAATTCGCCGGCGTCGGGATGGCAGTCATCATCGGGCTCGTCATCGGGCTCGTGGTGAAGCTGCGCCTCTCGCGGCTGCACTACCTGATCAGCGACTACCGCGACACCTCCGCCACCGACCGCGGCTGGGCCATCGCCGTCCTGGTCATGGCGGTGTTGATGTGCCTGGGCTTGATCCCGTCGGGCCTGGCCGAGGTGCGAGGCGGCATGCCCCGCACCGGCGCGCCGCTCTCCGCGCTCTCGATCATCATGACCGCCGTGGGCGCGCTGCTGGCGGTCGTCGGCATCATGCGACCGCGCAGCTGGCCGATGACACATCTCAACCCCGCAGCTCGCTGCGCCGCCGGCGCTGTCGTGCTCCTGGCCATGGGCACGGGGTTGGCCACCTCCTGGCCGGTGCGCTCCACGGAGGCCGATGCGATCGAGCGCGCAGCGATACCGTCGACGGTCGGCGTGTTGGCGTGGCGATGGGACGCGCCCGGTCAGGTCCGCGAGGTCGTGGCCGCGGGGGCCGGCGTCGTCGTGCTGGTCAAGGACGGCGTGGTCGCGCTGGATGGCGCCACCGGCGCGCCGCGCTGGGAGTACCGGCGCCGCGGCGCGCTGGCCCGCGGGATCGCCGCCGGGGCGGATGGCGCCACGGTCGCCGTCCACCTCGACGGGTCCGGACCGGCGAGCGACCGCTCGCTGATTGTCTCGCTCGACGCGATGACCGGAGAGGTTCACGAGACGGAGTCGGTGGAGGTCGATCTCGGCTGGCAGCTCTCCATCCCCTCCACCAGGACCGCGATGATCGGGACGGTCCGGGTGTACGGCGGCGAACGCGGCATCGTCGCCCTCGACCTGGAGAGCCTGGAGGAGCGATGGCGCTGGCAGCTTCCCTATGGCTGCGGCTTCGATGACCAGATGGGCACGCCGCAGCTCGCGGCCGCGGTCGATGTGGTGCTGACCACCTACTACTGCGTTCCCGATGAGACGGGGGACCCCGAGACCGCGCACGGGGAGGTGGTGCTGCTGGCGCTCGACGAACGGACCGGCGAGCAGCGCTGGCGCCACGCCGTGCCGTACGAGAAGGAGGTCCAGGTCTTCGACCAGGCAGAGCTGGAGGGTGTGCCGGGCCCCTCGGCGCGCGTGCGAGGCGCGCGCCCCTTCCTCGAGGCCTTCGTGCAGACGTCGGCCGACGGCCGCGCCGTCCTCCTGGACGCGATCAACCCGCGCTGCGCATGCAGCATCGACTTTCCGGCGGTCGTGTTCGACGCCCGCACCGGCAAACAACTGTGGCGGGGCCAGCGCGACGGCTCCGTGACCGAGGTGTTCGACTCGCGAGCCATCGAGCGATCGAAGCCTGTGGACGGACCTCGCGACTCGGTGCGCCAGGTGCTGGCCGACGGCGCCCGCAACGTGGGCGCGATCAGCCAGGGCATCTGTCGGTCGGGAGAGCGCCCCGATGCGATCCCGCGGAGCACGGGAGTGATCGGGCAGAGCCTCATCGAGCACTGCGCGGTGCAGGACGGGCGCGCGCGGGGGCGACGGGCGTGGCGGTTCGAGGTCTCCTCGTGGCCGCGGCCCGGCCCGAGCAAGGTCATCGATATCGGCCTCGACGCAGGAGAGGGCGCGGCCCACTACCGTCCGGTCACCGTGACGGCCGCGCCGGGCGTCATCGCGGTCCACGCTCGTGCCAGCTGGGGCCCGATGCCCGACGGCAATCCCCTGTTGACAACCGACACGGTGTTCGGATTGCGTCAGGGCACAGGGCGCCACACGGTGTCGTCGTCGCCCTGATCGTCCGCGTCGTCGCCGCTGTCGTTCGCAGCGGGTTCGCGTGCTCAGGCCGCCGCGGGCGGGCCGCCGGCGGTGGCGATCTCGATCTCGGCGTCCGCCGCGACGTGCGTCGCGTAGCGATAGTCGCGGATGAACGAGACCCGATCGCCCTGCCACTCGAGGAAGATGAAGTAGGCCGGGCGCGCCGCCTCGCCTGCGAAGACGAGGAGCGCGGGTCTGCCCTCGACGGCGCCGATCGCCAGCCGGACGTCCGGCTCGGCCTCGTAGCGCGCGATGTAGCCCCGCACGCCGGCGCCGCGGCGCGCCGCCTTCGACACGAGATCGAGGCGGCACTCGTCGGACAGAAGCTCGCGCAGCGCTTCCCAGTTGCGCGCGTTGAACAGCGACACGTAGCGCTCGAGGAGCGTGCGCTCGGCGTCGTCGAGGGCGGCCGGCGGACGCGGCGACGGCGCCAGCGCGCGCAGCGCCCCGCGGCCCCGCACCAGCGCCGCCTTGACCGCCGGGATGGTGGTGTCCATCGTCTCGGCGGCCTCGGCCAGCGAACAGCCCAGCACGTCCTTGAGGATGACGGCGCTGCGCTGGCGCACCGGCAGCGCCAGGAAGCTCGACAGCGACGCCCGCACCACGGCCGGGTCGGCGGCCGGCTCCGGCTCGGCCACGGTGTCGTCGAGATCCGCCCGGCGCTCGACCCGGCTGTGCTCGTAGCGGCGCAGGAAGTCGATGGCCGTGTTGTGCGCGATGCGAAACAGCCAGGGGCGCAGCGGCGGCGGCTCGATCTCCATCCCGATGGCGTAGAACGCCTTGGCCAGCGCGTCCTGCACCACGTCCTCGCCGTCGACCGCCGAGCCGACCAGGCGCGCGCAGTAGCGGTGCAGGGCAGGGCGAAGCTCGCCGACCAGGGCGAGGAAGCGCTCGCGCGCCTGGCCGAACTCAGGCGCGATCGGCCGATCCTCGCTCATGGTCGGCGCGGGCGGCTCACGCCCCCTTTGTCTCCTGCCAGCTCCGCAGCCGCTCGCGGGCCTTGTTGGCCACCGGGTCCATCGCCTGCGCGTGGTTGTCGCGCTTGGCGGTCAGCTCGATCACGTAGCCGTTCGGATCGCGGAAGTAGATCGAGTCGATGAAGCCGTGGTCCGAGATGCCGCGGGTCTCGATGCCGGCGCGCTTGCCTTTCTCGAGCATCGCGTCGAGGTCCTTGCGGCTGACCTCGAGCGCGATGTGCAGGTCGTAGTCGTGCTGCTCCTTGAACTCGAACGCCTGCTCCGGCACCTCGAAGAAGGCCAGGCAGGAGCCGTCGTCCATGGCGTAGAACGAGTGCAGCGCGCTGGTCTTGCGGCCGCTCTTGCTCTCGGTGATCTCGAACGCGTTGACCAGCGGCAGGCCGAGGAAGTCCTCGTAGAACTTGCGCGTCTCCTCCGAGTCGCGGCAGCGGTAAGCGTTGTGGTGCAGTCCCTTGATCATGTTGCTCCGGGGTGCGCTAGAGGGCGACGAACGGCTGGTCCTTGACCATGCTGGCGAAGCCGTACAGCGCCTCGTTGATGCTGTTCCAGTTCTTGAGCTTCTTCATGTTGCCCAGCCAGCGGTCCACGTTGGGATAGGCGCCGAAGTCGCAGCGGATGATCTCGCCGAGCGTGGCAAGGCAGGATCCGAAGTAGTCGGCGACGGTGATGTCGTCGCCGCACAGGTACTGCTTCTTGGGCCCGATCCAGTGGTCGTTGAGGACCTGGAACCAGCCCTTGGCGCGCTCCTTGCCCCACGCGATCGTGCCGGTCTGCTGCTCGTCGCTGGGGCGCTTGTGGTGCGGGAAGATCTGCGGATAGGCCAGGCCGTAGCCGAAGTCGCGATAGAACTGGGTATTGAACCAGTCCATCATCTCGTTGACCTTGGCGCGGCGCTTGAGCTCCTTCGGGTACTCGGGCAGGTCGAACTTGCTGGCCAGGTACTTGAGGATGGTCGAGCTCTCGGTGAGACGGAGATCGCCGTCCTCCAGCATCGGGACCAGCTTGTTCGGGTTCATCGACGCGTACGGCTCCTTGACGTGCTCCCCGGTCATCAGGTCGACGACCTGTTCCTCCACGTCGAGACCCTTCTCGGCGATGAACAGTCGGACCGGACGGCTGGTCATCGACACCGGATGCATGTAGAGCTTCATGGCGTCCTCTCCTCCTCTTGGTCTCGTTCGTGTTGGCCCGCGTGTGCGGGGTGGGCCGGCTCCCCCCGGAGCCGCGCCTCGAGCTGGTGGCGCTGGACCTTGCCGGACGCGCTGCGCGGGAACTCGTCGCGCGCGATGAACAGGATGCGCCTTGGGCTGCTTGTAGCCGGCGAGCTGCGCCCGGCACAGCCGGAAGAGGTCGTCTTCGGCCAGCGACCCGTCGGCGCGGGCGACGAACGCGATCGGCACCTCGCCCCAGGTCGCGTCGGGCCAGCGCACCACCGCCACCTCCTCGACCCGCGGGTCCTGCATCATGGCGCGCTCGATCTCGGCCGGGTACACGTTCTCCCCTCCCGACTTGATCAAGTACTTCACTCGATCGACGAAGTCGAGCGTGCCGTCCGGGTTGCGCACGAAGACGTCGCCCATGTGGAACCAGCCGCCGCGGAAGTCGCGCCGGTTGACCTCGGGCTCGCGCCAGTAGCCGGAGAACAGGGTGGGCCCGCGCATGCAGAGCTCGCCCGGGCTGCCGTCCGGCACCTCCCGGTCCGACTCCGGGTCCACCAGGCGGATCTCGCAGAACGGGCTCTGCCGCTTGGACAGCCGCGTGGGCGCCACACCGACAGGAATCAGGCTCGACGAGCAGGGCGGGCAGCCGGTCTCGGTGGCGCCGAAGGTGTTGGCGTAGGGCGCGTCGAGCAGCGCGCGTGATCTCGGCGATCTCGTGCGGCGGGACCAGGTCGGCCATCACGCCGCACACCTTGACGCCGCGCGGCGTCACGCCGCGCCGAGCCAGCTCGCCGGCGAAGCGGCCGACCATGCCGGGCATGAGCAGGAGCCAGCCCAGCTCCTCGCGGGCGACGATGTCGGCCAGGCGCCCGGCGTCGAAGCCGTCGACGGTGATGACGGTGCCGCCGGACATGAGGGCGCCGAGCGAGCACTCGGCCGCGCCCATGTGATAGAGGGGCGACCAGGCCACGAAGGTGTCGTCCGGCGCGACGCCGAACTCGGCGCGCACCACCAGGTTGCGCATGACCTCGGCGCGGTGGCTGAGCACCGCGCCCTTGGGCAGGCCGGTGGTGCCGCTGGTGTAGAGGATGAGCAGCGGGTCCTCGGGATCGACCTCCTCGAGGGCGCGGGCCAGGAGGACATCGACGTCCGCATCGGCCGCCGCGCCGTCGAGCAGCCGCTCGTAGTCGCCCTCGAACACGATCGCGCCGGAGCCGAGCTCGCTGGCCGCCAGCGCCGCCGCGTGGCGCGGGGACACGAGGGCCAGCACCGGCTCGACGATGCGCAGGCAGTGGGCCAGCTCGGGCGCGGCCAGGCGCCAGCTCTGGCACGCGACGATCGCGCCCAGCCGCGCGGCGGCCAGGTAGACCTCGAGCATCTCGGGCCGGTTCTCCGACAGCAGCGCCACGCGATCGCCGCGCTGCACGCCGCGGCCGGCGAGTACACCGGCCAGGCGGCGGGTGCGCTCGGCCAGCTCGCCGTACGTGATGTTGCGCGCGCCGTCGGACAGCGCGACGCGATCCGGGTGCACGCGGGCCTGGCCCAGAAACAGGCTGGCGACCGTGCTCTGCGCGGCGCGATGCACGACGTGGCGGTCGCCCTGCGGACCTCCGCTCCCCATCGGTCGAAGCTAACAGGCGGCCGCGGCCGCGACCAGCCGTGGCGCCAGCCGACCGATTTCGTTCGATTCAGCGGTGACGCGCGCGCAGGATGGCCGCGGCCTCGGCCATCGCGCGCATCTTGCCCTCGGCGACGGGGCGCGGCAGGTACTTCATGCCGCAGTCCGGCGCGAGCATGACGTTCTCGACCGACAGGTGGGGAAGGGCGCGCTCGATGCGCTGCACGACGACCATCGGCGTCTCGACGGTCGTCGTCGACAGGTCGAGGCAGCCGACCATGATCTTCTTGCCGGGCAGCTGCTCGAGCACGGCGCAGTCGAGCGCCGACTGCGCCGTCTCGATCGAGATCTGCTGGCAGCTGCAGCCGGCCAGCTCCGGCAGGAACGAGTAGCCGGACGGGCGCTGGTGGATGATGGCGGCGTAGCCGAAGCAGATGTGCACCGCGGTGGTGCCGGTGATGCCCTCGAGGGCGCGGTTGAGCGCGGCCAGCCCGTACTGGCGCGCCTGCTCCGGTCGCGCCTGCATGTACGGCTCGTCGATCTGCACGACGTCGGCGCCGGCGGCGAACAGATCGGCGATCTCCTCGTTGACCGCGGCCGCGTAGTCCATGGCCGCCTCTTCGACGGTCGGGTAGTGATCGTTCTGCGCCTGCTGCGCCATGGTGAACGGACCCGGCACCGTCATCTTGACCGGCCGATCGGTGTGGCGGCGCAGGAACAGAAGATCGTCCACCTCGACCGGGCGGGTGCGGCGGATGCGGCCCACGATGCGCGGCACCGGGTTGGCGTGGCCCGAGCGATCGATCGCGGTGCCCGGGTCGTCGATGTCGACGCCCTCCAGCGCGGTGGCGAAGCGGTTGGAGTAGCTCTCGCGCCGGATCTCGCCGTCGGTGATGATGTCGAGGCCGGCCGCCTCCTGGGCGCGGATGGCCAGCAAGGTGGCGTCGTCCTGGGCCTCGGCCAGCATCGACTCCGGTATCCGCCACAGCTCTCGCGCGCGCACGCGCGGCGGCAAGCGCGCGGCCAGCCTGCCGCGGTCGATGAGCCACTCCGGTTGCGGATAGCTGCCGACCAGCACGGTGGGAAACAGCATGCTCATCCTCCTGTCATCGCAAACGCGCGCGCTGGTACTGCACCGGCCACGCGACGTCGGCCCCGAGCTCGCGCGCGGCGCGCAGGGGCCAGTATGGATCGCGGAGCAGCTCGCGGGCCAGGCACACAGCGTCGGCCTGCCCGGTGGCCAGGATGGTCTCGGCCTGGGCCGCGGAGGTGATGAGGCCGACCGCGGCGGTCGGGATGCCGGCCTCGCGGCGGATGGCGTCGGCGAACGGCACCTGGTAGCCCGGTCCCTCCGGGATGATCTGGGCGGGCGAGCTGCCGCCGCTCGAGCAGTCGATCAGATCGACGCCGATCGCGCGCATGCGGCGGACCAGCTCGATCGACTGGCCCAGGTCCCAGCCCTCCTCGACCCAGTCGGTGGACGAGATGCGGACCAGCAGCGGGAGCTCCGCCGGCCAGACATCGCGCACCGCGGCCGTCACCTCGAGCGGGAAGCGCATCCGGCCCTCGAGATCGCCGCCGTACTCGTCGGTGCGCGTGTTCGACAGCGGCGACATGAACTGGTGCATGAGGTAGCCGTGCGCCATGTGCAGCTCGACGACACGGAAGCCGGCGGCCAGGGACCAGCGGGTGGCGTCGCGGAAGCGCTCGATCAGCGCGGCCAGCTCGCCACGGGAGAGCTCGCGCGGCACCGCCATGTTCTCGTCGTAGCGGAGCGGACTGGGGGCGACCGGCTGCCAGCCGCCGTCCGCCTCGGCCACCAGCATGCGGCCACGCCAGGGTGACGCCGTCGACGCCTTGCGGCCAGCGTGGGCCAGCTGGATGCCGGGCACCGCGCCCTGCGACGCCACGAACGCGGCGATGCGCTCGAAGGCGGCCCCGTGCTCGGGCGACCACAGCCCGGAGTCGTCCGGGCTGATGCGCCCCTCGGGACAGACAGCGGTCGCCTCCACCATGACCAGGGCCGCGCCCCCGGCCGCGCGGCTGCCCAGGTGGACCAGGTGCCAGTCGCTCGGAAAGCCGTCGCGGCTGGAGTACTGGCACATCGGCGAGACGAAGATCCGGTTGCGGAGCTCGACCTCGCGCAGCTGGAGCGGGCTGAACAGCAGGCTCATCCCGCACGAGGCTAGACCGGTTTCGCGGCCCCTGCCAGGTGAACGGCCAGGCCGGCGGCGGCCCGGCCTCCCGCCGCCTCGATCTACTTTGCGGCCTTGCGCGCGCCCTCGGCGATGCGGTCAACGTCGCGGCGGAACGTGGCCCGGTCGACCTGGGCGCCGTTGAGCAGCGTGCTGCCCAGCCGGGTGATGGCCGCCATGGCCAGCGCCTCGGCGATCTCCTCGTCGCTGGCGCCGTTCGCGCGCGCCACCTCGGTATGGAAGGTCACGCAGTAGCGGCACGGGATCTGGGCCGCGACGCCGAGCCCGATCAGCTCCTTCACCTCGCCCGACAGCGCGGTGTTCGGGTTGAGCTGGACGCTGCGCAGTAGCTTCCACGCCGCCGCGATCCCGACGCGCGGATAGCGGGCCAGGAACGACGGGACCAGCCCCAGCGTCCTGTCGATGTCGCGGTAGGCGGCGGCGGCGTCGACGATCGACGCCAGCGGCGCCGGGCGGCCCTTGCGCCCGCCGGGCGACAGGATCTGGCGCAGCTCGCCGCGGAAGGCGGCCTCGTCCGGCTGCTGGCCGTTGAGCATCGTGCTCCAGTGGCGCGTTGTCGCCGCCATGGCGATCGCCTCGGTGATCTCGCGCTGAGTGGCGCCGTTGAGGCGCGCGGCAACGGTGTGGAAGTAGACGCAGTACTCGCACGGGACCTGGGCGGCCACGGCGAGGCCGATGAGCTCCTTGACCTTGCCGCTGAGCGCGGTGGCCGGGTTGAGCTGGAAGGTCTTGAGCTGCTCCCACCACGGACCGACAGCGTCCTGATCGACGGCGCGGAAGAACGCGGGCACGAAGCCGAACGTCTTCTCGATGTCCCGGAACGCGGCGGCCGCCGGCGGGCTCGCCGGCGCCCTGGCCCCCGGGCCCGGCGTGGGCATCTCGAAGCTGCAGGACGGCGGCGAAGATCACGGCGCTGGCGACGAGGTGGCTCTTTCCGATCGTTCTCATGAATGATTCTCCTCTCGGGTGTCGCCCACCAGGGCGTAACAGTCGGCGTCACGAAGTGCCGCGCGCTATACTGGCGCCCGAGCAAGAGGAGGCGGGGTGACGCTGCAGGGGGTCGGGGATCGGCGCGGGCCGCTCTTCGGCAGAGACAGCGAGCTGGGACTGCTGGACGAGGCGCTGGCCGGAGCCGCCGAGGGGCGCAGCCGGCTGCTGCTGCTCGTCGGCGAGCCGGGCATCGGCAAGTCGCGCCTGGCCGAGGCGTTCGCGGATGTGGCCGCCGGCCGGGGCGCGACAATCGCCTGGGGCCGCGCCTGGGAGGCCGGCGGCGCTCCGGCCTACTGGCCGTGGATCGAGGTGCTGCGCGATCTGTTGCTCGACCGGATCGATCCGTCAGCGCCCGGCCTTGCCGCCGTGGCCCAGATCCTGCCCGAGCTGCGCGACCGCCTGCCGGACCTGCCGTCGCCGCCTCCGCTCGAGCCGGCGCAGGCGCTGTTCAGGCTGTACGACGCCGTCGCCTCGCTCCTGCGCCACCTTGCGCGCGACGCGCCGCTCGTCGTCATCCTCGACGACCTGCATGCGGCCGACGTGCCGACGCTGTCGCTGCTCCACTTCGTCGCCCGCGGGCTGCCGCACGCGCGCGTGCTGGTGGTCGGCAGCTACCGCGAGGTGGAGGCGCGCATGTCGCCCGACGTGGCCGACGCCCTGGCCCGGGTGGCGCGCGAGGGGCGCTACCTGCCGCTGGCCCGGCTCGACAGCGAGCAGGTGGCCAGCTGGGTGCGCGCCCGCGGGGTGGCCGACCCGGAGCTGGGCTCGCTGCTGTTCCGGCGCAGCGAGGGAAATCCCCTCTTCGTCGTCGAGCTCCTGCGCCTGCTCGACGAGAAGCAGGGCAGCGGGGGCGCCGCGCTGGCGGCGGAGACGGCGGTCCCGCTCGGCGTGCGCGACGTGATCCACCAGCGCCTCGCCCGCCTGCCCGGCGAGGCGCGTGCGCTGCTCGATCTGGCGGCCGTGCTGGGGCGCCACGTCGACCTCGAGCTGCTGGCCCAGGCGGCCGGCGAATCGCCCGGGCGGATCCGCGAGGGCCTGGCCCCGGCCCTGACCGCCGATCTGATGATGGACGCCGGCCCGGCGCTGCTCAGCTTCTCGCACGTGCTGGTGCGCGACGTCGTTCATGCCGAGCTGCCGGGGGCGCGATGCGCGGAGCTCCACCTGGCCGTGGCCGAGCAGTTGCACGCCCGCCAGGAGGACGAGGCGGACGCGCCGCTGGCCGAGCTGGTCCATCACCTGTTCGCCGCGGCGCCGGTCGCGGGCGTCGATCGCGCCATCGAGTGGGCGCGCCGGGCCGCGGCGCAGGCGGTGGGCCGGCTGGCCTTCGCCGACGCGGTCGGCATGCTCGAGCGCGCGCTGGCCGCGCTGCCGCAGGGCCGCGACCCGGATCGCTTCGAGCTGCTGCTCGAGCTGGCCGCCGCGCAGTTCGGCGCCGGACGGCACGACGCCGGCCACGAGACCTGCCTGCGCGCGGTGGCGCTGGCGCGCCGGCTGCGCGACGCGGACGGCCTGGCCCGCGCGGCCCTGACCTACGGCAACGTGCTGGTGTTCGCGCGCATCGACCGGACGCTGATCGGCCTGCTCGAGGAGGCGCTGGCGTCGCTCCCGAGCGAGGACAGCCCGCTGCGCGCGCAGCTGCTCGGCAGGCTGGCGGCGGCGCTGCAGCCGGCTCTCGATCCGGAGGTGCCGATGGCCATCGCGCGCGACGCCATCGCCATGGCGCGCCGGGTGGCCGAGCCGGCCATCCACCTCGGCGTGCTCCACGCCGGGAGCTCCGCGCTGCTCTACTTCGCCGATCCGGCCGAGCGCATCCCGCTCAACCGCGAGCTGGTGGCGCTCGCCGGCCGGCAGGGGGACAAGGTGCTGGTCCTGCGCGGTCACCTCCGCCTGGTTGTCAACTACCTGGAGGCGGGGGACGCGGGGCGCGCCGACGCTGCGCTCGAGGAGGCGGACCCTCTCGCGCGCGAGATCGGGCTGCCGGCCCATCTATGGACGGCGGCGGCGGTGCGGGCCATGCGCCGCGTGATGCAGGGCCGCTTCGCCGAGGCGGAGGAGCTGGCCGCCCGGGCGCGCGAGATCGCGGACCAGATCGAGGATCCGGCGCGCGCGCTGTCGTTCACCATGCACCGGATCGGGCTCCTGCGCGCGGCGGCGCGCCACGAGGAGCTGGCCCGGTTCGCCGAGCCGGCCGTCGAGTCGCTCCGGCTCACCGACATCCCGTACGCGCGCACGTGCCTCGCGGCGCTGCACGCCCGCATCGGCCGGGCCGGCGCGGCGCGCGCCGCGCTCGGCGAGCTGGCCGACGACGTGTCCTGGGCGGCCGGGCGGCTGCAGCTCGTATGGCTGGCCGAGGTCGCGGCCGCGGCCGACGACCGGGCGCTGGCGGCGAGGATCGCGCCGCTAATGGTCCCGGTGAGCCTCCGGAACCACTCCTGGGGCGTCGGCGCCATGGTGTGCGAGGGGCCGGTCGCGCGCGCGCAGGGCCTGGTGGCCGCGATGCTCGACCGCTTCGACGAGGCGGAGCGCCACTTCGAGGACGCGCTGGACCGGGTCGAGGGGCTCGGCGCGCCGCCGCACCGCGCGCGCATCGAGCTCGAGTACGCGGCCATGCTGGCGCGGCGCAGGCGCGCCGGCGACGTGGAGCGGGCCCGGCGCCTGCTCGACTCGGCCGTGCGCGCATCGGACGAGCTCGGCATGCCCGGGCTGGGCGCGGCTGCGGCGGCGCTGGCCGGGCAGCTGCCGGGGTCGGGGCCGGCCGTGCCCGTCCCGGAGGCGGCGCCGCGGGTCGCGTCGCTCGGGCTTCCCGAGACGCCCGCGTTCCAGCTCCTGCGCGAGGGGGAGTACTGGTCGATCGCGTGCGAGGGAGGCGTCTTCCGCCTGCGCGACAGCCGCGGTCTGCAGATCCTGGCCCGGCTGGTGAGCGCGCCGGACCGGGCGTTTCACGTCACCGATCTTCTGGCGCCGCCCGGCGAGGCGGGCCTGGTCGAGGACGCCGGCGAGGCGCTCGATCCGCAGGCGATCGCGGACTACAGGGAGCGGCTGGCCGAGCTGCGCGAGGAGCTGAGCCGCGCCGAGGAGTGGAACGACCAGGGCCGGGCGGCCCGCGCCCGCGAGGAGATGGAGTTTCTCACCGCGGAGCTGGCCCGCGGAGTCGGTCTGGGCGGCCGCGCCCGGCGCGCCGGCTCGACCAGCGAGAAGGCGCGCATCAATGTCCGCCGCCGCCTGCTCGACACCATCGAGAAGATCGCCGAGCACAGCCCGGCGCTCGGCCAGCACCTGACCTGGGCTCTGAAGACCGGCAATTTCTGCGTCTATCAGGCCGGCGGGCCCCGCCCGGGCCGCAGGTGAACCGCGGCCACGGCGGCGGCGGAACGATGTAACGGCCGCCGTTACGCCCTGGGGGCGAGAGGCGAATGGACGCCTCGACCCCCTCAAGGAGACGGCCATGTCGATTGATCAGCAGAAGCTCGACGCTTTCCTGGGCAAGGTGGTGGGCGACGTGGGCGCGGCGATGAGCGCCGCCCTGGTCGTGATCGGCGACAAGCTGGGCCTCTACCGCGCGCTGGCCGACCATGGTCCGTCGACCGCGGGCGAGCTGGCCCGCCGCACGGGCACCGCCGAGCGCTACATCCAGGAGTGGCTCGACGCACAGGCGTGCGGCGGCTACGTCGAGTACGACCCCGCCAGCGGGCGCTACACGCTCCCGGCCGAGCAGGCGGCGGCCCTTTCCGACGAGTCCAGCCCGGCGTTCGTGCCCGGGCTCTTCCAAATCACCTCGGCCATGTGGGCCGGGCTGGATCGCATCGGCGAGCGCTTCGCCAGCGGCGCCGGCCTGGCCTGGGGCGAGCAGCACGTCTGCCTGTTCGAGGGCACCGAGCGCTTCTTCCGCTCCAGCTACGTCGGCAACCTGGTCAGCTCGTGGCTGCCCGCCCTGGACGGAGCTGTCGAGCGCCTCGAGCGCGGCGCCAAGGTGGCCGACGTCGGCTGCGGCCTGGGCGCCTCCACCATCCTGATGGCGCAGGCGTTCCCGCGCTCTCGCTTCTTCGGCTTCGACTCGCACCAGCTCTCGATCGAGCGCGCCCGCGAGCGCGCCGCCGCGGCCGGCGTCGGCGACCGCGTCACCTTCGACACGGCCCCGTCCACTCGCTTCCCGGGCCGCGACTACGACCTGATCGCGCACTTCGACTGCCTGCACGACATGGAGGACCCGGTCGGCGCCGCCCGCCGCGCCCGCGAGGCGCTGGTCGCCGACGGCCTGTGGATGATCGTCGAGCCGTTCGCGTCGGACCGGCGCGAGGAGAATCACAACCCGATCGGTCGGGTGTTCTACTCCGCCTCCACCATGCTGTGCGTGCCGCACTCGCTGTCGGCCCGCGGTCCGGCCCTGGGCGCGCAGGCCGGCGAGGCGCGTCTGCGCCGCATCGCCAGCGAGGGCGGGTTCGGTCGCTTCCGTCGCGCGGCCGAGACTCCGTTCAACCTGGTCCTGGAGGCCCGTCCCTGATCGCGCAAACCGATCGCGGCGCCGGTCACAGTCGTTTGTCCGGCGCCGCTCGACGTCCCGTGAGAGGATGCCCGCGAGGCGTCCCGGAGAGCGCCTCGATCACGGGATGGCAGGGATGGGACTCTTCTCACGGCTGTTCGGCTCGCACGAGGAAGCCAGGTCGGCCGCGGGGCGATCCGCCTATCCGCAGAACGAGGCCTACTCCGACATGCGAGTGCAGGTCCTCCGGCTCACCGCCGCCGACCTGCACCTGCCGGCGCGGCCGCACGTCACCATCGCGGCGATGATGGAGACGGCGCATGCCGAGGCGGTGGCCTCGCTGGTGACGGTCGCCGATGGCAGCGCCAGCATCTACTTCAGCACCGGCGGCGGCATCATGGGGCGGGGAGAGCACCAGTCGGTCCGCGCTCCGGCCCGCGCGTTCCTCGACCTGGCCGCCTCCTCGCGGGCCGAGCTGCAGCCGACCGACTCGTTTCCCCTGCCGCGCGCGAAGCAGGTCAGGTTCTATCTCATCACGACCGATGGCGTGCTGACCGGCGAGGCGGCGGAGGACGCGGTGGGCCACATGCGCCATCCCCTGTTTCCGCTGTTTCACAGCGGCCACGCCGTCATCGCCGCCATGCGGCAGCTGGGCGCCCCCCGGACGACGACGTCGGGGAAGTGACTCCCATCAGCTGCGGGCGGCGCGTCTCATGTTACAGGACGCGGCGGTTCCGGCCGTGACGAGGGCTTCCGGGCCGGTCCGACACTGGATCGCGGTCGGTCCCGGATGGCACTGGCATTGCTCCAGCCTGCCGCATGACGACATCGAAGCTCGCGCTCGCGGCATTGCTCACAGCCGTCCTTTCCATGCCGGCCGCCTGCTCGGGCGATCCAGGGGATCCCGGCGGCGATGATGGTCCCCCTGCAGGCGACGACGGGGCGACAGACGACGGAGCCGCCGACGGCGACGACGACGGCGGCGCCGGTGACGATGGCGGCGAGGTCCCGGCAGACCAGGGGCTGTGCGAGGGCGCGGTGGTCAACGAGGTGACCTCGGAGGCGAGCTCGCTGGCCGGGGACAGTTCGCTGGCGGTCACCGCGAGCGGCATCGCTTTCGTCGCCTTCACCGGTGAGGCGACCACCGAGGCGGGCGAGGCGAGCACCGCTGTCTTCCTGACCCAGCTGGGCCCCGACGGATGGAGCGCTCCCGAGAGAGTGCCGGCGGATCCGGATCTCGCGCACCAGACGCCGAAGCTCGTGGCCGACGGCGAGACGTTGCACCTGGCCTGGTCCACCACGCGAGCGGACTCCGCGGTCCGCGATGTCTTCCACGCCACCCGCGTCGCGGGCGAGTGGAGCGAGCCGCGCAACCTGAGCGCCGAGGAGAACACCGGCACGCGCACCTCCACCGCGGTCCGTGCCATCGCGGTCAACGTCGAGGGCGTTCCGGCCGTCGTCTACGGGACAATCGACCCGAACGCGAAGCAGCAGGTGGAGACGATCCGCGTGCGCCACCTGTTCCCGGGACTGAACGTGGGGCCTCTGGAGCTGCCGGCCAACGGTCTCCACTGTACCGAGGCGAGCGCACGCTTCGATGGCGCGGTCACCCTGCACGTCGCGGCGGCCTGTTTCTACCTGGACGACGTGACGGGCCAGGCGGTCGGTTCCCTGCTCTGGCACGGCCTGTCGTACGGCGGGCCATGGAGCGAGGAGGGCTTCGTGGCCCTGGAAGGCACCCTTCGACGGAACGTCTCGCTGCTCCACTTCGTGGGGGAGCTCTCGAGCCTCGTCTGGGAACAGGGCGCATCGTGCGACGGGGGCATCTGCGGTCGCATCGCCTTCGGTGTCGCCGAGAGCGCGACCCTCAGCACCTCGTATCCGTCGCTGCCGGACGCCCCCGACGCCACCGGCAGCAGCCCGACGGCGGTGGCTGACCCGGCGGGCCGGGTCACCATCGCCTATCACCGTACCGCCAGCGACTCCGGCGGGGACCTGTTCGCGGTTCGCTCGCAGCCGGTCGAGGTGCCCTGGGACATGGCCGTCTTCGGCGAGCCCTGCAGGCTGGCGGTGGAGCCGGATGGCGACGAGCGCTCGCCCGAGGCAGTTGTCGATCCCGCCACCGGCGACGTCCACATCCTGTTTCAGGTCGTGGGCGCGGACGGCTCGCGCCTGGCCCACGCCCGCCTGCCGGCGCCCTAGCCCTACGACCCCGTCGCGTCCAGCTCGGCGCGCACCTGGTCAACCGTCTTGCTGCTCCAGAAGCGCTGGTACTCATCGATCGACATGAACGAGCGCGAGTCCATGCGGTCGATGCAAAGCGCGCCGTGCAGGTGATCGATCTCGTGCTGGAGGATGCGGGCGTACCAGCCGCTGCCGACCCGCACCACCGGCTCGCCTCGCTCATCGAGCGCCGCGACGCGGACCGTCTTCGCGCGCGGCACCAGCATGATGCGCTCCCGCACGCTCAGGCAGCCCTCGAAGAACTCGACCGGCTCGGCCTCGACGACGGTCAGCTGCGGGTTGACCAGGACGTGGAAGTCAACAGCCTCGCGGCCGCGCTCGCGCAGCTCATCGTCGGTGAGCGATCGCTGCCGCGCGGACGAATCCTCGATCACGACGAGCTGGATCGACTCGCCGATCTGCGGGGCGGCCAGACCGACCCCGGGAGCGTCGCGCATCGTGTCGCGCATCAGCTCGATGAGGGTCTGGATGCGCGGCGAGCGCAGCTCGTCGACCGAGAGCTCCCGCGCGCGCCGGCGCAGGACGGGATCACCTGCCTGGACGATCTTCAACAGAGCCGCCATGCCGAGAGAATAGAACGCCAGCGCCGTGGCGTCAGAAGAAGCGCATCTTGTAGCCGAGGATGACGATGCGCGGGGCGCCGGGGCGCGCGCCGAACGGCCGGCGCGCCGCCACGTGGGCCTCGTCGGTGACGTTCTGCACCGTCAGGTAGGCCTCGCCCCACGCGCCGAGGAACAGGTGGCCGGCCAGGTCGAACACGGTGGCCGACTCGGTGCTGGTGGCCGGATCGATCGCGCCGTCGCCGGCCACGTCGCGCATGGCGCTGGTGTGGCGCCCGGTCGCCGACAGCTCGGCGAGCCGGGTCCGCACCGCCGCCGTCGCCGACAGCTGATGGCGGGGCAGGTAGGGCAGCTCGAAGCCCTTCTCGACGTCGCCCCACTGCGGGTTGTCCGACTCGAAGCTGGTGCGGAACCCGGAGCGGGTGAGCGTGTACGCGGCCGCGAGCGGGAACCACAGCCATCCGCCCAAGCCCGGCTCCGCGCGCGCCGCCGCCTCGACGCCGTAGACGTGCACGCGCCCGCCGTCGAACTCGGTGTCGAGGTCCATGTCGGAGCAGCCGCTGGCCAGCATGCAGACGCCGCCGAGGTTGGAGTAGTCGTTGAAGAAGCCAATCACCTCGCCGGTGAAGCGGCCCTGGGCCAGGCGGGTGCCGGCCTCGTAGTTGATGCTCTCCTCCGGGCTGGCGCGATCGCCCTGTCCCGGCGCGACCGGCACGAAGCCCTTGTGCACGCCGGCCAGCAGGCCCAGCCACGGCGTTGCCTCGTAGAAGGCGCCGCCGCCGGGGATGAGCACGCCGGAGGTCTCGCCGGCGCTCAGCTCCTCGGTCATGCGGTCCTCCAGGTCGGTGGAGATGAGCTCGGTGCGCAGTCCGGCGGTGACGGCCAGGCGGCCGATGCGGGCGCGGTCCTGGGCGTGAAACGAGAACGCCAGGGCGCTGCCGGTCTCGTCGCGCGTGATGCCCTCGGGCCGCTCGTCGCGCACCATCTCGCCGGCGGTCATGAGGTAGCTCTCCTCGCTGTGCAGGCGGGTGGCGCGATCCATGTGCAGGCGCAGGCCGACCTCGACCTCGTGGTCGAGCGCGAGCAGGCGGCCGCGCGCCGTGGCCACGGTCTGGATGCCCTGCGAGCTGAAGTCGCGCGCGTTCTCGCCCAGGAGCAGCCGCTCGCTCTCGGTCGAGTCGGCCTGTCCGGTGAGCACCTGGTAGAAGACGGCGTTGTTGCCGGCGTCCGGGCTGGCCAGGATCTCGTTCAAGGTCCGCTCCGAGTCGAAGCCGTTGAGCTTCTTCCAGGTGCGGTCGAGGCGCAGGTGATAGGCGGTGGTCGAGATGTCGAACGGACCGGCGCCCTGCAGCCGGTGGCTGGCCTGCAGGTGCCAGTGGTCCCACTTCATGCGATCGAGCTGGCTGGCCGCGTAGCGGCGGTGCGGCGTGGCCTCGAGATCGGCGTCGGAGAGGCCGAGGTAGGTCTCGTTGGACACCTCGTCGGCGTAGCCAATCTTGAGATCCACCTCCTGGTAGAGGGTGCGGTCCGGGTCGGTGTTCCAGCGCGCCTTGGCGATCAAATCTTTGCGGTCGAAGCCGGTGTCGCCGCCGCCGTCGAGCTCCTTGAAGCCGGACGAGCGCAGGCCGACACCCTCGAGCAGGAAGGCGGCGTTCCGCCAGTGCTCGCCGTAGCGCCCGTGCAGCTTGCCGTAGCCGTCGCCGCCGAGCGCGGCGTCAACCTCGGCGGTGCGCGCGTCCGGCACCGGCTGCGAGATCAGATTGATCGAACCGCCGACGGTGTTCGGTCCGTGGCGGATGGCGGACGGGCCCTTGATCACCTCGACCTGCTGCATGCGCGTGACCAGCGGGAAGTAGTACGCCGCCGGCGCGGAGTAGGGCGCCGGTGCAATCAGGACGCCGTCCTCCATGAGGGCGATCTTGCTCGAGCGGTCGGAGCCGGCGCCGCGCATGCCGATGTTGGGGCGCAGGCCGTAGCCGTCCTCTTCGCGCAGGTACACGCCCGGCACGGCGGTCAGGATGTGGTGGATGTCGTCGCGCTCCAGGCGCTCGAGCTCCTCGCTGCCGATGACGTGGGCCAATCCGGGGGTGACGCGGGTCTTGCCCTCGATGAGGACGACCTCGCCCTGGTCGTCGTCGGCTTTGCCCCTGGGCGCGGGGGCGGACGAGGCCTCGAGATCCGGCGCGGCGTCGGCTGGAGCGGCGGGTGCGACCGGCGCCTGGTCGGGGGGCGTGGCGGGCGGCGCGGCGTCTTGCGCTGCCGCGGCCGGCGAGGGCAGAAGCGGCGGATCTGCGGCCGCGGTGCCACCGGCGAGTCCGGCCGCGAGTCCGGCGACGATCGATGCCTGAAGGAGTGCGCGTGTGAACGTCATCGTCATCGGCTGTTCTCCGCGTGCGCGCGGTTGACCTGGCCGCGGCCGGGGCGCAAGCGGATGGGCGGTCCGTCCGGCCCGGGCAGGATCCAGTCCACCGGCGCGAGCGAGTCGTCGACCCGGGCCAGGTCGCGCGTGGGATCGATCATGGGTCGCGCCGGCCGCCCGTTGAGCGAGACCAGCGCCTCGGCGCGGACCTCGACCGGGCCGCGCCCGCGCCGCCCGAACTCGCCGGCGATGTGGCGCGCCAGCTGCGCGATGAGGTCGGGCTGGCCGGCCATCTCTCGCGCCTGCCGCGGGTCGAGGTAGCGCCGCGGGCTGACTTGCAGCTCCTTGCCGCTGTCGGTGAAGCGAACCCGGTAGGTCACGCTGCCGTGCTTCTCGCGCACCATCACCTTCCAGGACCAGCGCATGCCCTGCTCGTCCCACAGGACGTTGCCGGAGTAGAGGTGGTGGCGCAGCGGGAACAGCGCCTGGAACAGACAGTAGGCCGCGGCCAGGCCCAGGCCGGCGCGGCGCCAGCGCGGCGAGACCCGCGCCGCCGGCGGCGGATCGGCCGCCGCATCGCCGGGCGCGACCGGACGGGATCGGAGCCGCGCGACCGCCCGGCGCCAGCGCTCGACCCACGGCCTCGGCCACGACGGAGAGAAGAAGATCAGCGCCGCGGTCAACATGAGGAAGGGGAACATCCCGATGTCGAACAGCAGGTGGGTGAACAGGTGAAAGCCGAGCAGCGCCGCGTACGCCACCGGCCGCGTGCGCCGCCACGACAGCCACAGGACGATCGTCGTGTCGTAGAAGAAGGCGGCCCAGCTGGCGGCGTAGGCGACCCAGACCTGGTCGAGCAGCGGCCCGATGACCGGCGTGCCGACGCGCGCCGTGAGCCACAGGTTCAGCGGCTGCGCGTGGAGCAGCCAGTCGCCGCCGAGCTTGGCCAGCCCGGCGTGAACGTAGACGACGCCGATCTGGACGCGCAGCAGATAGAGACACCAGGCCGGCACCGTCAACAGCCGGCGCTCCGGGTGCTGCCGCGCGTCGAGCGAGCCGACCCGCCCCAGCGGCAGCAACACGAGCAGGAACGCCAGCAGCGAGGCGAGGTAGTGGTGGTTGAGGTAGTTGGTGACGTCGATGAGCTCGACGTAGGTGAAGCCGATCGCGAACAGGAGCGCGCTGGTCCGGTAGAAGAGGCCGAGCGCGACGCACAGCGCGAGCAGCGCCAGCGCCACGTAGAGCGCGCCCATCGCCTCGACCGGCAGCGGCTCGATCCAGGACAGGCCCCAGTACTTGAAGAAGAACTGCCGCTCGCCGTAGAAGCGAGCCACCCAGCCGGTCGCGAGCGAGCGGAGCAGCCCGGCGCACATGAGCAGGCCGAACAGGACGCGGAAGGCGACCAGCCCGGCCGGATCGATCGGCCGGGTCAGCCATGCCTCCGCGCGCTGCAGCCCAGCCCGCATGGTGCTAGTCGTTGTCGCCGGCGGCGCCGTCCGGGATGTCGAGGCCCAGCACGGTCAGGAACTGCGACTTGAGCGTGTCGGTCACGGTCTTCACCGCGCCGTAGGTGTTCACCACCGACTCGCGATCGGCGGCCAGCGCCTCCTCGAGGGTGCCCGGGATGCCGCCGGCCGTCGCGATGGCAGCGTCGATGTCGGCGGCCATCTGCTCGGCCACGTCGCCGGCGCCGAGCCCGACGAGGAAGTCGTCGAAGCCGAGCCCGCCCCCGGCCGGCGCCAAATCGCCGGTGTAGAGCATGCGGAACGCCTCCAGGTTGCGGACCACGTTCTCCTTCGAGTGAGCCGAGATGCGCGACTCGAGCTCGTCGGCGCACGGCTCCTCGACGGCGCCGCAGCTGTTGTCGGCGATGCCGGCCGGCTCGCCCAGCTTCATGTCCTTTGTCTCGGTGTCGATGTAGAACATCGCGTCCGAGATCAGGTTCGCGGCCGCCAGCGGCGTATCGATGTCGCTGCCGCTCTCGCCCGCGCCGGCCAGATGGCCGACGTAGTTGCCGCCGTCGGCGCGCCAGCCGGCCGCCACCGCGTCGGCCTGGGCGGCCAGGTCGGCGGCAGCAGACTGGGCGAAGCCGCAGCGCGCCTGCACGCGCTCCGCCTCGGCCAGCTTTTCCCAGCCCTTGGGCGGCGACGCCGCGGGGCAGGTGTGCTCCAGGCTGGCCGCGAACAGCACGTGCTCGAGGGCCGGCAGACCGCGCCGGTTGCTCAGCTTGCCGCTCAGGTCGTAGGCCTCCGGATCGAGGCGGCGCTCCATCACCTCGCGATCGACAGCGCACGTCGAGGTCACCGGCCAGGAGTAGATGACGTCGCGAAGCGCGCCGTCGTCCATCGCCGCCGGACCGACGAGCATGACCTCGGCCGCCTGCCACTCGAGCATGGCCGCGCGCCAGGCCTCCTGTGCGGCGGTGCGGGCGGCCGCCTCCTCCTTGCCGCCGAGGGCCGCGCAGTACGCATCGATGGCCGGGCCCAGCTCCGCCGCGCGGGCGGCGAACGCCTCGTAGGTGGGCAGCAGGACCTGCTCGGCCAGGTTCGCGACCATGGCCTGGCAATCGAAGGTGTCGGGCGGGCGAGCGTCGGCCTGAGACGTGCCGCCGCCCCCGCCGCCATCGTCGCCGCCGCAGCCGATCGCGGCCAGCACGCACAGAGGGAGCAGGGCAGGGACGGCGCGCCTCATGACGGTTCCTCCGGCGTCGAATGCCTGCAAGAAGATCGCTTCATCGCTTCGACTCCTTCGTTTCGACGGCTCGCCCGGGTGCGGCAAGCCGAGGGCTGCGCTCGTCTCAGCCCTCGGTCGGGGTGCGGTACGACTCGATGTCCGCCTCCGACAGACCGAAGATCTCGATCGCGGCGGCCTCGAACGCCTCCACACCGGTGGAAAGCAGGGCCGGGTCGCCGACGAAGGTGCCGGTTGTCGACGCGCCCAGGTCCTCGAGGTTCACGCCCAGCGCGGTCATCATCTCCTCGATGTCCTCGTCGGCGAGCACGCGGCCGGCGCCGCTCAGCGGACCGGTGGCCGGATCCGGCAGGCCGATGAAGCCGAGGGTCAGGCCGGCGCCCTCGGACAGCTCGTGCAGCGCGTCGATCTTGTCCTCGTCACCTTCCGGGCCCTCGGCGGCGGCGGCCAGCAGCCCCGCCGACACGTTGCCGTAGTAAATCGTGCGCGCGACCATCGACTGCTCCCAGGCGCGGAAGAAGGTCACGATCGCCTCGTCGCGCTCGGTGGCGCAGGCCTCGTCGGCGGCGAACGTCCTGGCGGCTCCGAGCGCCTCGGCCATGGTGGCGTGGAAGCCCATCGCGAAGCTGTAGTTGGCCGAGTCGGTGAGCTCGCCCTCGCCGGTGCCGAGGGCGTCGTTGCCGCCCCACGCCGCCGCCAGCGCGTCGATGGTCGCCGGAGTGATCTCTCCCTCGGTCAGGCTCAGCGCGTAGGCGTACAGGCCGCCGCCGCCGAACACGCCCTTGTCGGCGATCTGGCGGATCTCGAGGCCGCCGGTGTTGATGCCGCGCGGGCTGGAGCCGGCCAGTCCGCCGGTCGCGCCCGGAGCCCAGTTGCCCTTGTCGTCGATGAGGTCCTGCGCGCTCGCGCCGACAAGCCCCACGAAGTCGGTGAAGGCGTCGGCCACGATCGCGTCGTAGCGCGCGGTGACGACGCCGGCCAGGGCCGGCTCGCCGCCCTCGTAGACGGCGGTCAGATCGGCGAGGTCGTCGACAACGGAGGTCTCGAGCTCGGCGCCGCGCATCAGGCCCTCACCGCCGGTCAGCGCGTCGAGCTGCGCGCGCAGGGCCAGGGCGGCCTCCGCGTTGGTCGCGAAGTCCGGCGCGGCCCACGCCGTGGCCTCGCAGGCGCCGCCGCCGGCGTCGACACCGTCGTCCGCTCCGTCGTCGGTCGAGCTGTCGTCGGTCGAGCCGTCGTCGCTGCCGTCGCCGCCGTTGCCGTCGTCGTCGCCGCACGCCATGACGCCGACGAGGAGGGAAATAGACAATAGATTACCAATGGTTCGCATCGCAGATCTCCTGGGGGACGCAGGGTCCGGCGCTAAAAGAAAATGAAAACTACTTTCAATTTCAGTTGGGAGCCTCGTCTTTAACACCACCCGCCGCGACCGTGCAACGGAAAAGGCGCTCGCTCTGGCTTCCGCGCGGCCGATCAGACGGCGCGCAGGAACGACTGCGCCGCGCGCACGTCGGCCTCGGTCGCGATGAAGCCGAGACCGGCCGTGCCGGCGAGCCGGCCGCGCAGACACGGACAGTCGCCGGCGAGACCGGCGAGCGCCGCGGCCGAGGCCGGGTCGATCGCCGGGCCGCGCGGGCGCCTCGCCGGCTCCGCGACCTCGTCGTACAGCACGCGCCAGCCGGCGCGGAACAGCGCCACGGCGCTCGCGCGCGCGATCAGATCCACGGCTCGCGCGGAGCTGGGGTCGGCGGCCGCGCCCGGGTCCGAGGAGGGCGGCCGCAGGAGGCGCTCGAGCCCGAGGTTGCACGTCGCCACGGCGGCGGCCGCCGCCTCGAACGGCCGGAAGCGGCGGCCGTCGAGGGCGCAGCCTGCGATCAGCACGTTGGCCAGGTAGTTCAGCTCCATCAGCCGCCGCTCGTGCATCGCCGGATCGCGCGCGGCCAGCGCGGCCAGCGCGCCGCGAAACAGCGCCGCGCGTCCGGGCGCCTCGCCTGCGTCCGCCTCGCCGGCGCCCGCCTCGAGCAGCGGGCGACCGCCCTCGTGCGGCGGCGCGAGCACGCCCTCGTCGCGCAGGAGATCGACGAGACCCGTGGCCGGCGGCGCGGCCGAACCCACCGACGGCCCACCCGTGGGCCGCACCGCCGGCTGCACCGCCGGAGCCAGGTGGCGGAAGTAGGCCCGCGTCACCGGGTCGTCGACCTCGTCGGCCGGCAGACCGCCGGTCCCGCTCGAGCGCGCCAGGGCCAGAAAGGCGGCCGCGTCCGACGGTGCGATGAAGCCCTCGCGGGCACGCCGATCCTCGCGCTCGGCGGATGCGTCCGCCTCCAGCGTCTCCTCCGCGGTCAGCACCTCGTAGAGGCCGCCGCCGTCCTCGATCGACGCGCGCGAGACGTAGGCCAGGCGCTCGAGCAGCCGCTCGAGGTAGTCGTGGTGCTGCTGATCGAGCGCGAGCAGGAGCGAGACGATCGAGTCCCAGCCGTCGTGCCGGCGCGCGACGACCCGGTACTGCCCCAGCTCCTCGGACGGACAGCTGTCCAGCGCCTTCTCGATCAGCTCGACCTCGTCGTCGTCGCCGCGGTCGGCCAGCTCGGCACCGAGCTGATCCATGTCGATGACGAGGGCCAGCCGGTGGAGCGCGAGCGCGATCAGGTCCTCGTCCAGCTCGGTCACGCGGCGGGCGGCGAACTGCTCGCCGGCCTCGATCATGACCTCCAGCCACAGCGCGAAGCGCCGCGGATCGAATGTCTCGTCCGCGCCCGGGGCCCGGCTCTGCCACAGATCGTCGTCGAACACGGCGGCCAGCTGCTCGGTGGTGGCCAGCGAGACAAGCTCGCCGGCGTCCTCGAGCCCGACGCGGTGGATGAGCAACCCGAGCGCGCGCGGGGCCAGCGCCTGCACGCTCTCGACGAGGTCCGGATCGTCGAGGATGCGGTGCAGGAGCTGGCGCGGCCGCGCCGGCACCGGACTGAGCGCGTCCCTCTCGCGATCGCGGCTCCCCATCGCGCCATCTCATCACCGACGGCGGTGCGCGACAACGACGGCGGCTGGGTTTGCGGCCAAAGCGCGCGATGCGCAGCGCGATGTCGGATCCGCCGCAGACCGCGCGCGACCACCTCCGCTATACTGCCGTCCATGGCTGTCGACGGGCCGCGCACGAGGACCACCGCGGCCGGCGACAGCTCGATGCGCGACACGACGCAGGTGGCGCCGGCCGGCGCGGTGGTCGACGGATCGGGTCGGCCCTGGCCACCGGGCGACGAGTCGCGCGCGCGCTTCCAGGTCGGCGTCGAGGTCGCGCGCGGCGGCATGGGCCGCGTCGTGGCAGCGCGCGACAGGCGGCTGGGCCGCGCGGTCGCCATCAAGGAGGCGCTCGACGCCGACACCGCCACGCTGCAGCGCTTCGAGCGCGAGGTGCACATCACCGCGCGCCTGCAGCACCCGGCCATCGTGCCGGTCTACGACGCGGGTCGCTGGCCGTCCGGCTTGCCCTACTACGTCATGCGCCTGGTGTCGGGGCGGCCGCTGCTCGAGCACATCGAGCAGGCGGGAATCGCTGGGCGAGCGGCTGGCGCTGGTGCCGAGCTTCCTGGCCGCCGCCGACGCGGTCGGCTTCGCCCACCGCGAGGGCATCATCCACCGCGATCTCGAAGCCGTCGAACGTGCTGCTGGGCGAGCACGGCGAGACCGTCGTCATCGACTGGGGGCTGGCCAAGGTGGTGGGCGAGGGCGAGGCGCGCGAATCCGGCGCCAGTCGCGACGGCGCGGTCGCCGCGCCGACCGACGATCGCGGCGCGGATGCCGCCCGGCCCGCGCGCGGCGTCGAGAGCGCCGACACCGCGCACGCCGGTGACAGCACGGGCGCCGCCCGGCCTGCACGCGGCGTCGAGAACGCCGACACGGCACTGGCCGGCGACAGCAGCGATGGCCCGCAGACCCGGGTCGGCTCGGTGCTCGGCACGCCCGGCTACATGGCGCCGGAGCAGGCGGCCGGCGATCCGGTCGACGCCAGGAGCGACGTCTACGCGCTCGGCGCGACCCTCTACCACCTGCTGGCCGGCTCGCCGCCGCACGACGCCAGCGGCGCGACGGCAGCCATTGCCCAGGCGCTCGAGGGCGCGCTGCCGCCGCTGGCCCGCCGCGCGCCCGGCACGCCGGCCGAGCTGCTCGCCATCGTCAACAAGGCGATGGCGGCCGCGCCCGAGCGGCGCTACCAGGACGGCAGCGCGCTGGCCGCCGACGTGCGCCGCTTCCTGACCGGACAGCTGGTCGCGGCGCACCGCTACTCGGCGCGCGATCGCGTGCGCCGCTTCGCCCGCCGCCACCGCGCCGCGTTCGCCGTGGCCGGGCTGGCCGCGCTCGTCCTCATCGTCACCGTCGCGATCGGGCTGAGCCGCATCGTGGCGGCCAAGCGGCGCGCCGAGAGCGCGCGCATCGACGCCGAGGCGGGGTGGCGCAGCGCCGAGGACGCGCGCCGGCGCGCCCAGGAGCGCGGCGACGATCTCCTGCTGGCCCGCGCCCACGGCCTGCTCGACTCGGATCCGACTGCGGCCGCGGTCCTCGTCGGCCGCCTGCCGCTCGACTCGGCCCACTGGGGGCGGGCGCGCGCCATCCTGCTGGCCGCTCGCTCGCGCGGCATCGCGCGCGCGCTGCCCGGCCGCCGCGACATGATCGTCTCGCTCGACGCCGACCCGGGCGAACGCCGCCTGCTCAGCCGCGATCGCGCCGGCCAGGTCGAGGTGCACGACCTCGAGCGCTGGAGCTCGCAGCGTGATCGCGCCGGCGCCGGCGGAAGGGGAGGGGGACAGGGCGCGCGGGGCCGTGTGGGCCGAGGGCGGGCGATCGGTCGCGGTGGCGCGCGGCCCGCGCGTGGCTGCTGATCGATCTCGCGAGCGGCGCCGAGCGCGTCGTCGCCACGGCCTCCTCGCCGATCGCCCAGCTGGTCGGGCCGGCCAATGCCTCGTTCGTCGCGTGGATCGACGAGCGGGGACGATCGGCGCTGGCGGCGGCGCCGTCGTGGCAGGCGACGCCGATCGACGACGGCCCGGACCACACCTCGCTGATCGTGAGCCCCGACGGCCGCTGGCTGGCCACGCTGTCGCAGCAGGAGCCGCTGCGCATCTGGCAGCGCGGCCGCCGCGAGCCGATCGTGACCGCGGGCGCCGACTGCTTCGTTGCCTTCGCCCCGACCGCCGCGCGCGCCGCCGTCACCTGCCATGGCGAGATCGTCGAGTGGAATCTGGCGCCCTCGCCGGCGGCGGTGCACGGCCGCTGGCGAATGCCGCTGGCCCCGGCCGTCCCGACCTACGGCGGCGACGCGCTCTATCTACTGACAGCGCGCGGCGAGCTCGTCGGCCTCTACGCCGGCGGCAGGGCCGAGACGCGGTTGACCGGCTCGCGCGCGATGCTGCCCGCCGCGCTGCCGGACGGGCTCGCGCTGTCGAGCGGGACCGAGCAGGCTGATGCTCGTGGAGGGGTGGTGGACGCACACCCTGCACATGCCCGGCATGCCGGTCGTGCGCCTGGCCGTGGCCGACGGCGGGCGTATGCTCGCGGCCGGGTCGCGTCGCGGGACGATCCTCGTCTTCGACCTCGACCCGGTGCGGCCGCGCGCCATCCCGGTGCGGGCGGGCGCAAGCGTGATCGAGGCGCTGACCGACGACGACCGCCGTGCTGGGCAGCGCGCAGGGCGAGATCGACATCGTCGATCTCGCAGCCGGCGCGGTGCGCCAGGTCGGGCAGGTGGGCAGGCTATCCCGGCTACTCGCGCCTCGCCGACGACCGCCGCACCGTCGGTGATCGCGACGATGCTGGGCGAGCTCGCGGCCGTGCGGCTGGCCGACGGCGCGTTCGACCTGGTGGCCGAGCGGGGCGCGTCGCTGGCCGAGCTGAGCGGCGATGATCGCGCGGTCTGGTACCGCGGCGGCGAGCTGTGGGAGAAGCGGCTGTTCTCCGACGAGGCGGAGCGGCGCGTCGCCTCGTGGCCGGCCGACCCGGTCGGCATCGTGGCGCGGGGCGGATGGCTGGCCGGCGCGCTCGACGACGGCACGCTGTGGCGGCGCGCGCCCGGGACCAGCGCGATCGAGCAGGTGCAGAGCGGCCGCGTGCTCGGCGGCGCGCTCGAGATCGGACCGGACGGCGCGGTCTACGCGTCGGTCGAGCGCGAGGTGCTGCGCTGGCGATCCGGCGCGGCGGAGCGGCTGGCCACGCTGCCGGACCGCGTGATCGACCTGGCGCTCGATCCGGCGCTGGGCCTCTCGGCCGTGACCGCCGACGGCTCGGTGCACCTGGTGCCGCCGGGCGGCGGCGCGGTCCGCAGCACGCCGCTGGCCGCGCCGATGGGCCCGATCGATCTATCGCGTCGCGGCGGCCGCGCCGCCGGCCGCGACAGCGCCAGCCACCCGATCGCGATCGATCTGGCCGGCGGGCTCGGGCACGTCCTGGTCGCGGCTCCGGCGCTGCACGTGCGCTCGTCGGACGACGGCGCGGCGACCGCGGCGCTGATGGGCGGGCAGCGCCTGGCCGTGTTCTCGCACGATCTGCCGCGCGACCCGGCGGCGCTGCGCGCATGGCTGGCGCGCGCGACGAACGCGTCGGTCGACGACAGCGGGGGCGTGACCTGGCCGGTCCGGTGACCGGCGATCAGTGCGCGCGGCGTCAGGAGCAGAACCGCGGAAAAGTTGCCCGTCCCCGCCCGCCATGAGAGTGGAGCGGAATGCACACGATCGCCGTGGCCAACCGCAAGGGCGGGGTTGGGAAGTCCTCGGTCGCGACTCACCTGGCCGCCGCGCTCGGCATCCAGGGCTGGCGAGTCCTCATGATCGACATGGACTCGCAGGCCAGCACGCACGTCGATGCTGCTCGACGAGCTGGCCGAGGAGGCGCTCACCACCACGCAGCTCCTGCTCGGCGAGGCGCGCCTGCCCGACATCGTCCAGCCCTCCACGCGCGAGGGCGTCTTCGTCGCCCCGGCGTCCGGCGATCTCACCCAGGCGCAGTTCGCCATCGCCGGCCGCACCGGGCGCGAGACCATCCTGCGCCGGGCCATGCGCGACGTCGCCGGCTTCGACGTCGTGCTCATCGACACCGCACCGGAGCTGCAGCTCGCCACGCTCAACTCGCTGGTGGCCGTCGTCGCACGTGCTGCTCCCGTTCACGCCGGATCCCGAAGGCGCTCGAGGGCCTCGAGACCACCTGCGACGCGGTGGCGGAGATCGCGGCCGCCGAGCTGGCCCGCCCCGCCATCCTGGGCTGCGTGCAGGTGGCCTACGACCGGCGCCTCGCGGTCACCGAGCAGTCGCGGCGCCAGGTGCAGGCCGCCTACGGGCCGCTCCTGTTCGACACCTGCATCCGCTCCAACAGCAGCTTCATCGTGTGCCCGGCGTGGCACCGCGACATCTTCGCGATGGAGCAGAGAGAGCGCGGCAAGAGCCGCGGCTCGGCCGACTTCCGCGCGCTCGCCGGCGAGGTCGCCGGCCGCCTGCAGCTGACCGCGCGCACCGCGGCCGGCGCGCAGGCCGCTGCCTGAGACGAGGAGACGACACCATGGCCAAGCTCCCCACCGAGTTCGTGAAGCCGCCGGCGGCCCGGCCCGCGCCCAAGCGGCGCGACCAGGAAGACCAGCCTGCTCGATCCGGAGGCGGCGCGCGCGCTCCTGCGCGAGGTGATCGTCCGCCTCACCGAGGCGGAGCACGGCGCGCTGGAGCAGGTGCGCGCCGAGCTGGCCCGCGCCGGCGAGGAGCTCAGCCTCGAGCAGCTGATCCACCGCGTCATCGCCGAGTGGACGCGCCCACCGCGCCGAGGCCCGGCAGCCGGCCCCGCTGCCCGGTCGAGGGCGTGCTGGCCCAGCTGCGCCGCCTGGCCAGCTCGCCGATGCGCACCTGGCGCGAGCTGGGCGTCGCGGCCATGCGCCGCCTCACCGGCTTCGCCGCCGGCCCGGCCTGAACGATCGCGTCGCCGCGCGTCAGGGCGCGCCGCGCTCGACGCGCGCCAGCACCGGCACGTGATCGGACGCGCCGCCGTCGAGCACCCAGGCCGCGCTCGCGCGCAGCGCCGGCCCGACCAGGATGTGGTCGAGCTGCCAGCGAACCAGCCCCATGCGGGTCTGCCAGCGCCAGGTCGGCGTGAACGGATGAAAGCGCTCGAGCGCGCTGTCCAGACCCTGCCTGGCCAGGAACAGCAGCGAGCGCCCGCGCGCGTCCTCGTTGAAGTCCCCCGCCACCACCGCCGGCAGCGACGCATCGATGAGCCCGATGTGCGCGCGGGTCTCGTCCAGCCGCTCCTCCTGGCTGGCGAAGTAGGAGCGCACGATGCCGCCCTGCCGCCGCCCCGGCGGGCGCAGGTGCAGGTTGAGCAGCTGGATGCGTCCGAGCGGCGTGTCAACGAGCGCGCGCCAGGCCGGGAACCAGCCGATCGGCGACTCCTGCAGCCGGTCGGGCGACAGTGAATAGCGCGACAGGAAGCCGAGCCCGCCGGCGCGGCGCGCCGAGTGGTGGAACGCCATGTGGGCGTAGCGGTCGGCCAGGCCGTCGCGCAGCGCCTTCTCCCAGTCCGGGTTGGTCTCCTGCAGGAGGACCACGTCGGCGTCGGACGAGCGGATGAGCTCGATGGTCTCGCAATCGCCGGCGACCCCGTAGTTGAGGTTGTAGGTCATGACCAGCAGGCTGCGCCGCGCCTCCGGCCGCTTCGGCGGCGCCGCGGGCCGGTCGCCCCGCGCCGCGCCCGCCCCCGAGCACGCCATCGCCAGCACCACGCAGCCGATCACCCACGGCCGACGTGGGCTGCGAACAATCATCGGCCAAGCATGACACGCGCCCGCAGGGCGGCCAGTCGCGCGGTCTTTGCCGCGCACGGCCGCGGCGAGTAGAATCGGCGCGTGGGTCCGGCGCGCCTCGATCTCGTCCTGACCATCATCGGGCCCGACCGGCCCGGTCTGGTCGAGCTCGTCTCCAAGACGGTGACCGCCCACCAGGGCAACTGGGAGTCGAGCCGCATGGCGCGCATGGCCGGCCGCTTCGCCGGCATCCTGCAGGTCTCGGTGCCGGCGGATCACGCCGATCGCCTGGCCGCCGGGCTGGCCGCGCTCGAGGCCAGCGACCTGCGCGTGGTGGTCGAGCGCGCCGCGTCCGCGCCGGCGGCGGCGGAGCCTTCCGCCGGCAACCTGCTCCGGGTCGAGATGGTCGGCAACGACCGACCCGGGGTCATCCGCGACGTGTCTTCGGCGCTCGCCCATCGCGGCATCAACGTCGAGCTCCTGGCCACCGAGTGCGCGGCCGCGCCGATGTCGGGCGGCATGCTGCTCAAGGTCACCGCGCAGGTCCGCGTGCCGAGCGAGCTGTCGTCAGATGCGCTGCGCCAGATCCTCGAAGAACGCGCTTCCGACTTCATGGTCGAGGTGGTTCGCCTCGGCGACGCTCCCGATCGCGGATCCGATCCCGCCGCGTGATCTTTCCCCTGATCTAAGGTAGGGCGAGGGGCGCGCCGGATGGCGGGCTGGCCCGCCGCGCGTAAGACAGGCGGCCAGCGGCCGTTTATCGCCAGACCTTTCTCGCCCGGGAGTCGGTTCGAGATCCGCTGAAGTTTGTTTTTTCGTCAAGCCGTTGCGACAAAAGCCGTTTTTCGAGTTCTGCTCGAAGCGATCGACAAAGGCGGGTTGTTTCTCTACCCTGCCGCCGGGCACAACGAGCACCACCCACCTGCCTTCGGGCTGCAAAGACAAAGACAAGGAAACGACCATGCAGCGAAAGACTCTACTGGTTCCCTTCCTGGGCGCCTCGCTCGCGGCCGCGCTGGCCGCGTGTGGCTCCGACAGCAAGGCGACTCAGCCGACCACGCCGGTCGCCTCCGAGCCTGCCCCCGCACCCGAGCCCGCACAGCCGGAGCCGGCGGCCGCGCCGACGCCGCCCGAGCCTCCCGCGCCGACCTACCTGCACGGCAAGTGGGTCTGGTACGAGCTGCGCACCAAGGACGTCGAGAAGTCGAAGGCGTTCTTCACCGAGATTCTCGGCTGGCAGATCGAGCAGCAGGACATGAACGGCATGAAGTTCGAGCTGGTCAAGTCCGGCGGCAAGGACGTCGCCACCATCTCGCCCACCGAGGGCAAGGCGAAGAGCCACTGGGTGCCGTTCGTGTCGGTGCCGGACGTGGACGCCGCGGTCAAGACCATCGAGGAGCAGCAGGGCAAGGTGGTCAAGCCCGCCGCCGACATCCCCGACATCGGCCGCTTCGCCATCGTGACTGATCCCAACGGCGTCGAGTTCGCCGTGTTCAAGGGCGCCAAGAGCGACGAGCCGGACGCCCCGGCGCCGGTGGCCGGCACGTTCGTGTGGAACGAGTACCAGAGCAAGAACAAGAAGTCGCACACGGCCGCGCTCGCCTTCTACCCGGCGGCGCTTGGCTACACCACCTCGCAGATGCAGATGGGCGAGGGCAAGAAGAAGTCCTCGTACGACATGCTGTCGTTCGGCGAGCAGCCCCGCGCGGGCCTGCAGGTGGCCAAGCCGGGCAGCCTGGGCGGCCAGTGGCTGCCGTGGGTGACTGTCGACGACGTCGACGGTCTCATCGCCAAGGTCAAGACGGCCAAGGGCAAGGTCGTGGTCAAGCCGCACGACATCCCGACCGTGGGCCGCGCGGCGATCATCGCCAATCCGACCGGCGCGGCGGTCGGCGTGCTCAAGCCGGCCGCTCCGGGCGAGCAGGGCACGCAGCCGGCCGGTGCTCAGCCGAGCGGCGCGCAGCCGAGCGGCGCGCAGCCGGCCCCGGGCGCGCAGCCGGCGCCGAGCGGTCAGCCGGCGCAGCCCGCGCCGGGCGCGCAGCCGGCCCCGGCTCCGCAGCCGACGCCGCAGCCGGCCCCGGGCGGCGGCAAGTAGCAGCTCAACCGACGCGGGGAAGAGGGAGCGGCAGTAGCGCTCCTCCTCGCGTGAGCCCCCCAGTGGGGTAGCCCCGGGTCGCCATGGCGGCGGCCCGGGGTCGTTTTTTTCGCCTGGAGATAGATGCATGTCGGGTCCGCTCTCGGACCTCTCGCTCGTGGTCGAGCCGTCCGCCGCCGGCAGCGCGCTGGCCGGCTTCCTGCGCGTGGCGCTGGGGCGGCCGTGGAGCGAGGTGCGCCGCCTGATCGACACCGGCAAGGTGTTCGTCGACGGAGGCCGGGCCCAGCAGGCCGGGCAGCGCCTGTCCGCCGGCCAGCGGGTCGAGCTGCGCATGGCCGCGCCGCGCCCGCGCGACGGCCGGCCCGAGGTGCGCATCGCGCACGAGGACGCGCAGGTGGTCGTGATCGACAAGCCGTCCGGCGTGTCAACCGTGCCGTACGAGACGCGCGAGCAGGGCACGGCGATGGATCTCCTGCGCGACGCGTGGCGGCGCCAGGGCCGCGCGGCGACCCGCATCGCGCTGCACGTGGTCCACCGCATCGACAAGGACACCTCGGGCCTGGTCGTGTTCGCCAAGACAAAGCGGGCCGAGATCGGGCTGGGCGCGCAGTTCCGCGCTCACACAGTCGATCGCCAGTACCAGTGCCTGACCCACGGCGACGTGCGCATGAGCCGCGTGGAGTCGTTCTTCCTGCGCGACCGCGGCGACGGCCTGCGCGGCTCGTCGAGCGATGGGCGCGGCAAGCGCGCCGTCACGCACGTCGAGGTCGTCGCGCGCTTCGGCGTGGCGACGCTGTGCCGCGTGCGCCTGGAGACCGGCCGCACCCATCAGATCCGCATCCATCTGGCCGAGCGCGGCCATCCGGTTGTCGGCGAGACGGTCTACATCCGCGACCTGCTCGCCTCCGGCGGCCTGCCGATCGCCTCGGAGCGGCTCATGCTGCACGCCGAGACGCTCGGCTTCGAGCAGCCGTCAACCGGCGCGTGGCTGTCGTTCGCCAGCGACTCGGCCGACTTCGAGCCGGCGGCGATCGAGCGCCTGGTTCAGGCGGCGCGGCCCGCGCCGTAGCGCAGCGCGCGGCACCCGGCTCGCCAGCCCAGGACGACGAGGGCCAGCTCGCGGGCGCGCGGGTGAGACGGATCGAGATCGAGCGCGCGATCGAGCAGCGTCTCGGCCGCGGCCAGGTCGCCGCGACACAGCGCGGCCTCGCAGAGCAGGCGATGGACGGTGGCCGACTCTGGGCGCAGGCGCAGGGCCAGGGCGAGGTCGCGCTCCGCCAGGTCGAGGCAGCGCAGGGCCATCAGGCCGCGCGCCCGGCAGACCCGCAGCTCCGGGCGATCGCCGCCCTCGCGCAGGGCGCGCGTGCAGTGCGCGACGAGGGCCCGGTGCTCTCCGTTCGCCAGCAGCTGCTCGGCAATCCGGATGGCCTCGGCCAGTCTGACGTCGCGCTGAAAGGGACCGGTCATGAGTGGCAATCGAACGCCGGGTGCGCCGGAAGAGTCTCTATTTCCGCGGGCCTTGGTAGCATGGGGTCCGTGCCCGGCTCTCGTGGAGTGCGGCTCGTCCTGCTCGTCTCGCTCGCGCTGTGCGGGTCGGCGCGTCTCGCGGCGGCCCAGGATCAGGCCACCGACCGAGGCGCGGCGGCGCGAGGCCAGCGAGCACGTCCAGAGAGGAGATGCATTCAAGGAATCCGGCGACTACGCGGCCGCCGCGCGCGAGTACCAGAAGGCATACGCGCTGGTTCCCCATCCGGTTTTGATTTTCAACCTGGCCCAGGTCTATCGGCTCGGCGGCGATCGGGAGCGCGCCATCGAGCACTACGATCGCTACCTGGCCGCCGACCCGAACGGGAGGGCGTCGCGCCAGGCGCGGCAGTTCGCCGACCAGCTGCGCCGCGAGCTGGAGCGCGAGCGAGCCGGACGCGAGGGCGCGCGGCCGCGCGCCGACACCGCGCCGGAGCCGGCGGGCACCACCGCTGTCGACCAATCCGCCGAGCCACCGTCGCCCGGGCGCGGGCTGCGCCTGGCCGGCATGGTGTCGGCCGGGGCGGGCCTCGTCGCCATCGGCGTCGGCGTGAAGTTCGGCCTCGACGCGCGCGGCATCAGCGACGACATCGACGCCCACACCGAGGGGGAGTGGCCCGAGGAGCTGCTGGCGCGGCAGGCGGACGGCGAGGCGGCCCAGCGCAACATGTTCATCCTGACCGGGGTCGGCGCGGCCGCCATCGTCGCCGGCGGCGCCCTGTACTACTTCGGCCACCGGGCGCGGGGTGAGGCGGCGCCCCCCGCGGTGGCGGTCACGCCGGTCACCGGCGGTGGGATGGGGCTGGTCTTCTCCGGCGAATTCTGAGCCTGCCGGCACCGGCCCGCGTGACGCCTCGTCGCTACAGGGCGGAGATCACGTCCGAAGCGACGTGCCGCTCGTATCACAGTCGACATTCGCCTGGTTCGGAACCAAACCGGACGGTTGTATGCTTGTCTCGATAGTCTCCCCGCGTGGCATGAGGGCTGCAGCGGGCTTCGTCGCAATCCAGACGTGTCGCGCTTCACCCCCATCATCTTGATGCTGGTCGCCGCGGTGCCCCCGCTGGCGGGCGCGCTGCCGCGGTCTGCGCTCGCCGACCCGGTGCTCCTCTATGTGAACCGCGAGGGCGGCGCCTTCACGCCGGGCGAGCCGAACGATTCGCGCGAGAACATCACCAGCATCCCGGACATCACGGTCCAGGTCAACCCGTGGGAGGTCGGCGACGATGACTGGCAGGAGCTGCTGAGCTGCGTGGACGAGCTGTTCGCGCCGTTCGACATCGCGCTCACCGACGTCAACCCAGGCGATGACCCGCACATCGAGGCGGTCATCGGCAGCGATCCGACGTCGTTCGGGCTCTTGCCCACCGTCGCCGGCGTGTCGCCGTTCCTGAGCAACTGCGGCGTCATCGACAACTCGATCGTGTTCGTGTTCCCGTCGGTTGTGGGCGACGATCCTCGCCGCCTGTGCGAGACGGTGGCCCAGGAGGTTGCCCACTCGTTCGGCCTCGACCATCAGTACCTGTGCGAGGACCCGATGACGTATCTCACCGGGTGCGGGAACAAGCAGTTCCTGTTCGAGGACTCGGTGTGCGGCGAGACCGAGCCGCGCGACTGCAAGTGCACCCGCTCGCAGAACTCGGCCAGGATGCTGCTCGATCGGGTCGGGCGCAGCGACAGGCCGGCTCTGTGGCTCACCCAGCCGTCGCGGGGCGACGTGCTCGCCGCCGGCTTCGCCGTGCAGGCCGCCATCACCCACGCGCCGACGGTGCTCGAGCTCTACGTCGACGGCGAGCGTGTCGACGTGGCGGAGCCGGAGGAGACCGGGTCGTATCAGTTCGTCAACTTCGACACCCGCGACTCGCTGCGCTCGGGCACCCACTCGGTCGAGCTGTTCGCGCGCTACCCCGAGGAGGATCGGTCGGTGACCGCGCTCGTCGAGGTCGAGGGGGTCGAGTCCGAGAACGTGGTGAGCGGATGCGCGGCCGCCGGCAGCGGAAGCGGCCAGCTGACCGGCCTGATCCTGGCGCTGGCCGTCCTGCTGGGATGCCGGCGTCGCCAGGCCCGCCTCGATCGCCCGCGCGGCGCGCGCCGGCTGGCGGCGGCCGCCGCGGCGGCGGTCCTGCTCGGCGCGCTGGCCGGCTGCTCGACGACGGTCTCCGGCGGCGACATCGACGACATCGGGTCGGGCTGCCAGGGCGCCGGCGACGTGAGCCCGGCCATCGGCATGCTGTGGAGCGCGCCCGGCGGGCCGTGCACCGGCACCCTGATCGCGGCGGACACCTTGATGACCGCGGCCCACTGCGTCGTCGGAGCGGGTGGGGAGTCGCAGCCGGTGGTGGCGGTGCTGGGCGGACGGCAGTACGTGGGCGACACTGTCGAGCTGCACCCCGACTGGGAGCTGGGCGCGCCGGATCATGACGTCGCGACGGTGACGCTGACCCGCGCCGTGGACGACGTGGAGCCGCTGGCGCTGGCGCCGGATGCGCCGGAGGACGGCGGCGAGTTCACCATCATCGGCCACGGCAACTGGACCCCGTCGGATCTGCGCGACCCGGAGCGCCAGGCGCTGGCCGGCGCGGCCGGCGACGTGCAGGCGCTCTCGTTCACCTACGAGGAAGCGGTCGAGGACGGCTGTCTGGGCGCGCGCGGCGGCGGGCCGGTCGTGGTCTCCGGCGAGCCGGACCGGGTGCTCGGCCTGCACGGCGAGGCCCGCCGCATCATGCGCCTCGATCAGTATGCCTGCTGGCTGGCGTGCGGCACCAACCAGCTCGTCGTCGAGAGCCTGCCCGGCTGCCAGTGCATCAGCTCGATGTCGCGGCCGTGCAACGACTGCGGGGCCGAGTATCTCGACCACGACGCGGGGGTCTGGTCGGCGTGCACGCCGGCCGAGGATCAGCGCCCGTGCGGCGACGGGCTGACCTGCGACGGCAACGGCTCCTGCGTGCCCTGAAGCGCCTCGAGCTGTCTCCTGGCACCGTCCACGTAGCTGGCCAGCCCGTCCGCATCCGCGACCGGGCAGGGCAGCCTGGCCGACAGCGCGCGCGCCACCGTGCGCGCCGCCGCCGGACCGTCGGCCAGCTGGACCAGGCGACCGGCGATCTCGTGGCGGTGCCAGGCGCGCCCGTGCGCGCCGCACACGAGCAGCTCGACCCAGACCGCCGCGGCGCCCGCGCGATCGCCGGCCTCGGCCAGGCGCTCGCCGACGAGGAATGCAAGGCGGCCGTCGCCGGGGCGCGCGGCGCGGGCCTCGCGGGCCAGGCGCGCGGCCAGCGCGGCGTCGCCGGCCGCGGCGGCCGCGCTCGACGCCACGACCAGCTCGTCGGCGGCGCGGGCCTGCCGCGCGCGGGCGACCGCGGCCATCGCGCGGGCGCGGGCGCGGCCGGCCAGACCCGCGCGGGCCAGCGCGCGGATGGGAGCCAGGCGGTAGGCCGGCGCGGCCGGAGCGGCGGCGGCGGCGCGATCCCACGCGGCCAGGGCCGCGTCGATGCGGCCGGCGGCGGCGAGCGCACGGGCCAGCGCGTCGGCCAGCTCTGCGCGGGCCGGCGCCGCGCGGGCGGCGCGCTCGCGCAGCGTCACCGCCGCGGCGGCGCCGCGCTCCGCCTCGACGCGATCGGCCAGCGCGGTGAGAAGCTCGACGCCGTCGCCGGCCGCGGCGCGATCGCCGGCCGCGGCGCTGTCTGCTCGAGCGGCGCCGTCATCGACGCGCGCGGCGAGCCGGTCGACCTCGGCGGCCGGCGCCAGCGCGGCCGCGCGGCGGGCCAGCGCCGGGCGCTCCGGCAGCGGCGCGGCGGTCGTCGCCGCGGCGGCGTCGTGCAGCCGGCCGGCCGCGGCCAGCGCGGCCACGTGCGCCTCGCGCGACGTCGCGTCGCGGTGCGGCGCCCGGCCGGCCGCTGCCAGCGCCTCGGCCGGGCGGCCCAGCGCGATCAGGCCCTCGACCCGCGCGGCCCGCGCGCGGCTGTCGTCCGGGACCCGGGCCAGGAACGCCTCCAGCTCCGGCAGCGCCTCGCGCGGCCGGTCGAGCGCGGCCAGGATCTCGGCCCGGCGCAGGCGCACGGCCGGCTCGGCGGCGCCGGGCGCCAGGGCGGCGAGCGCCTCGGCCGGCCGCTCGGTCAGCGCGCGCGCGCGGGCCAGCTGGAACGCTGCACCGCGGTCGCCGGCCAGCTCGCGCGCGGCGGCCGCGCTCGCGCACCCGGCCTCGGCGGCGGCGGCGACCGCGTCGTCGACGAGGCCGGAAAGCAGGCGGCCAGAAATCCGGCTGCGGTCGAGCGCGGCGATGGCGCGGCGCAGGCCGGAGCAGCCGCCGCGGGCCAGGCCGACCACGATCGCCGACGCTCCCGCCGGGTCGGCCGCGGCGGTCAGCTGGGCCGCGGCGCGATCGATCTCCCCTCCGGAGTCCGGCTCGGCGTTGCAGCCGGCCAGCAGCGCCGCGGCGATCGCGAGCAGCGGTCGCATGGCACGCATTATCCACGAGTCGACCGGCGAACCCGCATCGCGTGGCGGGCGGGGAATTCGGCGCTCGGAGTGCAGACGCGGGTCATCGCTTCGACGCGCCGCGGGGTCGCCAAGCATCGAGATGTGCGTTGTGTGCTGCAGGGCACAGCCATTGCATTTTCGCGGCGCGTGCGTCGAACCCTCACTCTCCTGATCCTTCTGATCGCGGTCCCCGTGTCGGCAGGTGTGGCAGGCGCCGATCGCCTCGTCGATGCACGCGAGGTGGCCAGCGGCGGCTACTACACGCCTCGCTTCGCGCCGGACGGCAGCCAGCTGCTGCTGACCGGCGCCAAGCAGCGCGGCCTGTACCTGGCTCCGCTCGGCGGCGGCGCGGTCCGCCGGGTGAGCGACGATCCGGCCGCCGGGGTGCACGCCCGCTTCCGCGCCGACGGCGCCATCGAGTTCCGCGCCGTGCGCGCCGGTCAGCCCCGCGATCTGATCGTGGACGGCGGCGGTGCGCTGCGCTCGGCCGCGCCGTCCGACCCGCCGGTGCGCGCCGTCAACCAGCGCATCTACGTCCGCCGCGCCGGCGCGTGGCTCGAGGTCGGCTCCGGCGATCGCTTCTTCGCGCCGGTCGTCTCGCCGGACGGCGACCGGGTCGCGTTCCAGGGGCTGGCCACCGGCATCTACGTCCACCAGCTGTCGACCGGGACCACCACTCACGTCGGCCCGGGCACGGCGCCGGCCTGGTCGCCGGACGGATCGCGTCTCGTCTACGAGCTGACCGAGGACGACGGCCACGAGATCGTCGCCTCCGAGCTGCACCTCTACGACGTGGCGGCCCGGCGCGATCACGTGCTGACAGCCAGCGACGGCCGGGTGGAGCGCCGGCCGGGCTTCTCGCCCGACGGGCGCGAGATCGCGTTCGACGACGATGCCGGCGGCATCTGGATCGCGCGCCTGGAGGTGACCCGATGATCCGGACGCTCTCGATCCTGGTCGCGCTGTGCGCGGCCGTGCCGGCCGCGTCGGCCCAGACCCGCACCATCGTGATCGACCCCGGCCACGGCGGCAGCGACCCGGGCGGCACCGGCAACGGGCTGCAGGAGAAGAACATCGTGCTCGACGTCGGCCGCCGCTTCAAGCAGCTGCTCGACGCCGACACGAGCGATCCGGGCGGCGGAGGCAGCTGGCGGGCGCTGCTGACGCGCAACGACGACACCTTCGTGTCGCTGTCGGCGCGCGCGGCCTTCGCCAACGCCGAGGACGCCGATCGCTTCATGTCGATCCACTCCAACGCGTTCAGCAGCTCGCAGGCCAACGGCACGGAGACCTTCTCGTTCGCCGAGGGCTCGACCGGCGCCGCCATGCGCAACCTGGTCCAGGCCGAGATGATCGCCGCGTGGGGCCGCACCAACCGCGGCAACAAGACGGCGAACTTCGCGGTGCTGCGCGAGACTGCCATGCCGGCCGAGCTGCACGAGCTGGCCTTCATCACCAACGCCGCCGACGCCGCCTTCCTGGCCTCGCCGTCGCAGCGCCAGATCGCCGCGCAGGCCCACCTGCGGGCCATCCAGCGCCACTTCGGCGTGCAGCCGTTCGTGCCCAGCTCGACCGGTGAGGGCGTGGGCCAGGTCGTCGGCCGCGTCGTGGCCGGCAAGGAGCCGGTGGCCGGCGCCCGCGTCGTGCTCGACGAGGTCGACGAGACGACCACCGCGAAGGACGGCGGCTTCAGCTTCGCCGAGGTCGCGCCGGGCGCGCACAGCCTGACCGTGTCGGCCGACGGCTTCGAGGAGCTGGCGGTCAACGTCGAGGTCGGAGCCGGCGCGGCCAGCGAGACCGAGATCGAGCTGACGCCGATCGAGGCCACGAGCGACGGCGACGAGGCGGACGACGACCTCGGTGCCAGCGACGACGGGCCGGTCCCGGGCGAGCCGGACTCTTCGGAGTCCGGGTGCCGCGCGGCGTCGGGCTCCGGGGCGCTGGGCGGATTGCTGCCCCTGGCGCTCGGCCTCGCCTTCCTGTACCGCCGCCGACGCCGCGCCTGAGCCGGGACCAAAAAGCGCGGTCACGTGTCGCCCTGCGGTACGCTGGGCGGCCGTGCGCCGACTCGACCTGCGATCCATCCACCTGGCGGCCTCGCTCCTGCTCGCCGCATGCGGGCCGGCGCGTCCGGCCGAGCAGCGCGCCGCTGCGGCCGCCCCCGCGCCCGATCCGTTCCTCGACACCGTCGAGGAGCGCACCTTCCGTTTCTTCTGGGACTCGGCCAGCCGGCACAACGGGCTGGTGCCGGACCGCTGGCCGACCACGTCGTTCTCCAGCATCGCCGCTGTCGGGTTCGGCCTCACCGCCTATCCGGTCGGCGTCGAGCGCCGCTACGTCACGCGCGAGCAGGCGCGCGAGCGCACCCTGCTGACCCTGCGCTTCTTCTGGAACGCGCCGCAGGGACCCGGGCCCTCCGGCATGACCGGCTACCGCGGCTTCTTCTACCACTTCCTCGACATGGAAAGAGGGCACAGGTGGGAGGACGTCGAGCTGTCCACCATCGACACCGCGCTGCTCATCGCCGGCGCGCTCGCCGCGGCCGAGTACTTCGACGGCGCGCATCCCGACGAGCAGGAGATCCGGCGCCTGGCCGACGCGCTGTACCGCCGCGTCGAGTGGGACTGGTTCCAGCGCGAGTCGCCGCTGGTCAGCATGGCGTGGCGGCCGGAGGAGCAGCACGGACCGTCCCGCTACCAGGGCTACGACGAGGCGATGCTCCTCTACGTGCTGGCCCTGGGATCGCCCACCCATCCGATCCGCGCCGACGCATGGCCGGCCTTCACCAGCACCTACGCGTGGGGCGAGTTCTACGGCCAGGAGCACCTCAACTTCGCGCCGCTGTTCGGCCACCAGTACTCGCACATCTGGATCGACACGCGCGGCATCCAGGACGCGTACATGCGCGGCAAGGGCATCGACTACTTCGAGAACTCGCGCCGCGCGACCCTGTCGCAGCGGGCCTACGCGATCGACAACCCGGCGCGGTGGAAGGGCTACGACGGCGACGTGTGGGGCCTGACCGCGAGCTCCGGCCCGACCGACGCGACCCATACGATCGACGGCGTCGAGCGCACCTTCCACACCTACTGGGCCCGCGGCGCGGCCATGAAGGACATCCGCGACGACGGCACCATCGCGCCCACCGCCGTCGGCGGCTCGATCCCGTTCGCGCCGGCCGAGACCATCGCTGCGCTCGAGGGCCATGCGCGACCGCTACGGCGAGCACGTGTTCCGCTCGCACGGCTTCGTCGACGCGTTCAATCCCACGCTCGACCGGCCGGTCCCGGTCAAGCACGGCCGCATCGTGCCCGGGGTGGGCTGGTTCGACGACGACTACCTCGGCATCGATCAGGGCCCGATCGTGCTCATGCTCGAGAACCACCGCAGCGGCCTGATCTGGCGCCTGATGAAGAAGAGCCCGCACGTGGTGCGCGGCCTGTGCCGCGCCGGCTTCACCGGCGGGCTGGCTCGAAGGTCGCTGCCGGCCCTGAGATCAGTCGGCCGCGCGACCCGGGTAGTCCTCCAGGTCGAGGTACTCCACCACCTTGAGGATGGCGTTGGCCATGTGGTGGGGCACGTCGAGGCGCACGATCGGATCGGAGAGCGAGAACGGCGTGCCGCCGACGGCGAACGCCTCGTCGGCGAAGTCGCCGCCGTCGCCCAGACGGTGCTGCAGCCGCTGCAGGAAGGCGGCGCCGATGAGGGCGCTCTTCTGGAAGCGCTCGGCCCGCGCCTCGTCGCCGACCGCCACGGCCATGCGGTAGGCGTCGATCACCGCCTCGAGCTTGAGCGTGCTGTTCCAGTTCGGCTCCCCGTCGCCGTCGTTGGGCAGGTAGCCGCCCACCCAGTCCTCGTCCACGTCGTCGGCCGGCGTGTACTGCCGGTCCGCCACCTCGTCGCCGACCGCGAGCACGAGATCGCCGATCCACTCCTCGGGCCGGAGCTCGTGGAGGTCGGTCAGCGGCTCGTTGGCCCACAGGCCGTACAGGTAGTAGGGGCCGATGATCTCCTCGTCGTCGCGGTGGTCGTAGAAGTAGCGCGCGGTGGCGAGCAGCGCCTCCAGGTAGCGCTCGTCGCCGGTGTAGCGGTAGAGGCGCCACAGGGCCTGGTGCGACTGCGCCCACTGCAGCGGCGTGCCCTCGCTGAACGAGCCGTCCGTCCTGCACGCGCGAGAGCAGGTGCTCGCCCAGGCCGGCTATCTCCTCGTCCCACACGTCGGTGGCGAGCAGCCGGCCGTACTCGGTCAGGCTGAGGGTGACGAGCGCGGTGGCGCCGACGTCGCGCAGGCGCAGCGTGCCGTCGTCCTGCCAGCTGGCGCGCGAGAGCAGGTAGTCGATGGCCCGGCGCGCCGACATGCGGAACTCCGGCCGGCCGGTGAAGCGGTACAGCCACACCTGCGTGAACGTCGCGCCCGCACTTGCGGTGGAGGTTGTCGTCCTCCTCGAACGCGCCGGCCACCGGATCGTACTGGTAGTGGTAGCCGATCTCGTCGTCCTGGATCCGCATGAGGTAGTAGCCGGCCAGCGCGGCGGTGTAGACGATGCCCTCGCCGCCGTCGTCGCCGCCCATCTGGGCGAACGGGACCGGCGCGGCGTCCTGCTCGGCCTCGCCGTCCGGCACCTCGACGAACGGCGGCCGCCCGTCGTCGTAGACGTGGCGCGGCGGGGTGTCGACGTCCCACGACTCCTCGCCGCAGCCGGCGGCGACCGCCAGGATCAGACAACCAGCGCGGCGACACTGTCACTCCCACGCCGCCGCGGCCGGATAGCCGACGACGTCGTTGTCGTCGCCGGTGCGGTGGTGGTTGTTGCCGCGCGCCACGATCTCCATCGAGTCGCGGCCCAGCGCGCGCAGGGTCGCCATCATGATCGCGGTCGGGATCTCGCCGCAGATGCTGATCCGCTCGCCGGTGACGTAGTCGTACAGCCCCTCGACGTCGAGCGCCTCCACGTACGACAGCAGCTGCGGATCCTGCTCGTCGCTGACCTCGAGCGTCTCGTGGTGGGTCAGGTCGGTGGTGGTCAGGAGCAGCACCGACTCGCCCGCCTCGGCGTGGGCGCGCAGCACGCCGGCCAGCGCGTCGCCCCAGGCGGCGATGCGCTCGACGTCGAACGCCTCGAAGTGGTGGCCCGAGTTGTCGAACAGCGCGATACCGGCGATGGAGGCCTCGGGGCGGAGCAGCTGCAGGAAGGGCAGCTGCATCTCCTCCTCGTGGTGCTCGAACGCGACCCGGTCCGGCTCCAGATCAGGCAGCGCGTCGCGGATCTCGTCGACCAGATCGTCGTCGATGGCGATGGCGTGGCCCGGGATCAGCCATGGACCGTCGGTCCAGATGGCGGCGTGGGCGCCGTCGCCGTAGTGGTCCGGCGCGAGCACGATGATGCGGTCCGGCAGCTCGGCGCGGGCGAAGACCTCGGCGGCGGTCGGTCCCGGAGCTCTTGATCCCCGCGTGCGGGGTCAGGATGGCGAGGGCAGGGCGCGGCTCGCCGTCGATCGCGCCCAGCAGATCATCGACCGCGTCGTCGAGCTCGTCCGGATCCTCCGGGTACCAGGACCCGGCCATGGCCCACGGGCGCGCCGTCGGATCGTCGAGACCCGGCTGCACGAACGGATTCGTCGGAGCCGCATGCCGGCAGAAGTGCGGCGACCACAGCCATCCAGGAGAGGCGCATGAGGATGGCGCGAAGATACGTCAGCTGCGCCGGCGCTGTCACCGCGCTCGTCGGCTGACGGACCTATCGATTCGTGCAGGACGGCGAGCGCGAAGGAGAAGACGCTGCCGGTGCCGACCACCGAGTCGGCCCAGATGCGCCCGCCGTGCGCCTCGATCAGCGAGCTGGCGATGAACAGGCCCAGGCCGGAGCCGCTCTGACTGTGGCGATCGCGCACGCCAGAAGCGCTGGAAGACCAGCGGCAGCTGCTCCGCCGGGATGCCGGGCCCGGTGTCGGTGACCGAGAACACGACGTCGTCCCCCTGGCGCTCCACCCGCAGCACCACGACGCCGCCGGAGGGCGTGAACTTGAACGCGTTGCCGAGCAGATTCGACAGGACTTGCAAGAGCCGCTGGCGGTCGCACGCGATCGGCAGGGCGCTGGACGGCAGCTCCAGCCGGAGCTCGAGCGACCTGGACCGGGCGGCGAGCAGGAATGGATCGACAACCTCGCGGGCCACGTCGACCGCGTCGTGCGGCGCAAGCTCGATGTCGATGGTGCCGGCCTCGAACCGGGCCACGTCGAGCAGGTCGTCGACCAGATGGATCATCTGATCGACCGAGCGCTGGATGCGCGCGGCCTGCAGGCGCGCCGACGCGTCCGACTGCTCCGGTAGCTGGCGCAGGAGCAGGGTCGCGCTCATCGAGATGGTGCCGAGCGGATTGCGGAGGTCGTGCGACACCATGGCCAGGATCTCGTCGCGCGTGCGCAGCGCCCGCTCGGCGGTCTCGCGCGCCTCGCGCTCGGAGCGGTACAGCCGCTGGTAGCTGAGCGCGTGGCCCAGCGCGATCGCGGTCTGGTCGGCCATGGCCGACAGCAGAAATTCGTCGTCCGGGCGCGGGGCTCGCGGCGCGCGCCAGTGCGCGGCCAGCACGCCGTCGATCACGCCGCCGGCCACCACCGGCACCGCGACCAGCTCGTCGCCCTCGCGGCTGTCCAGGAGCTGTCGGAGCGCGACGTCGAGCTGCTCGTCGAGCAGGGTGGAGAACCCGGCCATCTGCGCCTCGCCCACCTCCCACGCCGCCGCCACCGTCGCGCTACCGCCCGCGTCGGCCAGCAGCAGCACGCACTGGTCGGCGCCGATGAGTGCCGCGGTCTTGTCGACCACCAGGGGCAGGACCTGGTCGGGATCGAGCGTGCTCACGATGAGGCGATTTATCTCGAGCAGCTGTCGCAGTCGCTCGACGTCTTCGCTCGGCGACACCGAGCGAGGCTCCCCGGCCGCGCCGGCGAAGTTGTCGATTGTCAGCATCGCCGCCTCACGAGCCCTTGCTCATCCGCTCGACCGCCACACCCTTGTCGCTGATGCGCAGCCGGTGGCATCGGCCGTCGTGAGCTGCTGCCGCGGCTCTTGAGCACCCGGATGGTGCGGATCAGCTCGTCGTCGAGCTGCATGCCCAGGAGGACCAGGTTGTCGCTCATGGGGGAGATCTCCTTGCCGGTCGAGCCCGGGTGGGACGCGCTCAGCGTCTCGAGGGTGAACATTGCGGTCACACCGCGCGCCGCCATGTACTGGGTGAGCGTGTAGAGGTAGTCGCGGTAGCGCAGCTCGTCGCGCGCGCTCCGCTCCATGTCGCCCACCGCGTCGATGACGATGCGGCGGACACCGTTGCTCTCGACGCGCCGGAACGCCTCGGTCACGATCGAGTCGATCTGGAGCTCGACCGGCGAGGTGTACAGGACATCCAGCTTCTTCGGGCCGAACAGCGACGCCGGCTGCCAGCCGAACGCCGTCAGCGCGCGGGCCAGCTGGCTCGGGTTCTCCTGGAAGCTGATCAGCAGGCCGGCCTCGCCGCGCGCCACCCCTTCGCGCAGGAAGTGCAGGCCCAGCGCGGTCTTGCCGGCGCCGGAGGGTCCGGCCACGACGGTTGTCGTGCCGCGCAGCCAGCCGGTTTCGATGAGCTCGTCGAGGCCGGCCACGCCGCTGGACAGGCGCTCGGCCGAGGTCGCGTACAGGATCGGGCGTCTCGGGCGTGACCAGCCGGACGAAGACATCCAGCCCGCCGGGGGTCACGCGGAAGTAGTGATAGCCGTCCAGGAAGCTGCTGCCGCGCAGCTTGACCACGCGCAGGTAGCGATCGTCGCGGGTACCGGTCTGGGCGCGCGTGAGCTCGACGATGCCGTCGGCGACGGCGAACTCGGGCAGGTCGCTCATCATGTCGGCGCTGTACTCGCCGACCCAGAAGCTGGTCGCGTCGTAGGCGGTGAGCAGGCCGGCCAGCCCGTAGAGGAGCCGGCGCCATCGATCCCGCTCGGGCACCAGGTCGGCCATCGCCTTGAAGGAGTCGATGACGATGATGCTGGGGCGATGGAGCTTGATGAGGGCGGCGACCGACTCCTCCAGGCCCTCCGGCGAGTCCAGCGCCTCGGCCAGGCTCTCGTAGATGACCCGCGTGCCGATGGTGGCCGCATCGGCGAACGTGTACTCCTGCAGATAGGTGATGACCTTGGCCAGCGGCTCCGAGACCGTGGTCAGGTAGAGCGCGGGCCGGTCGCTGGTGTTGCGCGAAGCGAGCTGCTCGGCCAGGATGGTCTTGCCGGTTCCGGGCGCGCCCATGAGGACGTTGATCGAGCCGGCCGGAAAGCCGCCGGCGAGGATCCGGTCGACCGCCGGGTTGCCGGTGCTAACGCGTTGCATCAGTCGCTCCTCCGTCCCGCGCCTGCGCGAGCAGCCGCTCCACCGCGCGGATGAGCAGCGCGTCGTTGACCGGCTTGCGCAGGAACCCGTCGGCCCCCGCCTCGCGCGCGCGGTCCTCGGCGGCCAGGATGCTGAAGATGAGCACCAGGATGTGCGCGGTGGCCGGATCGTGCTTGAGCGTGCGGCACACGCTGATGCCGTCCCGCCTGGGGATGAGGATCTCGGACACCACGATGACCGGACGCAGGGCGCGCGCCCGCGCCAGGGCCGCCTCGCCGTCCTCGCAGAACTCGACCGTGTATCCGGCCTGCTGGAGAAAGTAGGTCTCGAGGGCACGGACGTGCGGATCGCGCTCGACCACCAGGATGAGCGCGCTCGCGCGGTTTCGAGCAGGGTTCGCTTCGCTCACGACGGATACCTGTCGGCTCCGACCCCCTCGAGACGGAGCGAAACGACTGCACCCGGCTTAACACATGCCGGTGTCGGCCAGCAACGGCCCGATTTCCAGCCCCGCGAAGTTGGCAGTCGCTTCAGCGCGCCCGCTTCCCGACGCGGACCATGGCGTCGACGAGGTGATCGAGCATCGCGGCCGGGTCGTCGCACAGGCCGGAGTGCACGGGCGAGACCTGGGCGATGGTACTGCGCGGTGCCACCAGCCAGTGGAAGCGCTCGGACCGGGAAAGCGCCGCGATCGGCCCGGCCGCGGGATCGCCGGCGCAGATGCGCGGGACCAGCGACAGGGCGTGCTCGACCGTGTCGACGTCGATGTCGCGGCCGTCGCCGGGAAACAGCGCGTCCAGGCGGGCGCGGTCCAGCGCGATGCGCGCGTCGAGGAAGTCGAGCGGCGCGGCAGTAGAGGATGACGCCGGCGTTGATGAACTCGTCGCGCTCCACCCGCGGCACCACGCGCAGGACTGCGTAGTCGAAGTCATGGGCGGGCATCGATCGCCTCCTGGACGAACAGGCGCGGGCCGGCCAGGCGCTCGCACAGGAAGCGCACGTAGGCGGCGCGGCTGTCCTCGGCCGGCTCCGGCAGCCAGTCGTCCGGCACCTGGGCGACGATGTCGCGCAGCACGTCCTCGCCCAGGCGCGACGCCAGCTCCGCGTCCACCGCGGCCAGCGCGTTCGCGCGCGGCAGCAGCACGTGGTCGCGGATCGAGGGGAAGGGCGCGCGGCTCCTGGCCAGGCCGGCCGGCCAGTCGTGGTGGAAGTAGAGCGCGGCGCCGTGGTCGATGAGGTAGAGCTTGCGGTGCCAGTAGAGCAGATTCGTGTTGCGGGCGGTGCGGTCGAGGTTGGTGACCAGCGCGTCGAACCAGACGACGCGCGACGCCAGGTCGCCGTCGATCGGCGACGAGTGCCGGCTCGTACGCGATGGCGCCCGGCAGGTAGTCGAAGCCGAGGTTGCGTCCGACGCTGGCGTCGATGAGCGAGCGGATCTCGTAGTCCGGCTCGTTGCGGCCCAGCGCGCGGTCGAGCTCGATGAAGACGATCTCCGGCACCGGCAGACCCAGCGCGCGCGCGATGCCGCCCGCGATGATCTCGGCGGCCAGCGCCTTCACGCCCTGGCCGGCGCCGCGGAACTTGAGCACGTAGGTGCCCAGATCGTCCGCCTCGACGATGGCGGGGAGCGAGCCGCCCTCGCGCAGTGGCGTCACGTAGCGGATGGCGGCGATGGAGCGGAGCGAAGACACTGGCGGCAGCATTGCGCCGCCGGCGTCCGGCGGCAAGCGCGCCGGCCGGCCCGCGGTCGTCATGGCGCGACCGCGAGCCAGGCGGCCAGGCGGGCGCGCTGGGCCGCGCTGGCGCCGGTCGACACGGCGAGGTCGAACTCGTCGGCCGGCGTGCGGTCGAGCGTCACCGGCAGGCGGCGCAGCACGCCGATCCGCGACACCAGCAGGACGACGCGCGCGCCGGGCCGGTAGCGCAGCAGCACCGCGGTCAGTCCGGCGCGCGGGATGCGGCGGTCGTCGACGGCCAGGATCTCGTCGCCGGCCTGCACGCCGGCGCGCCAGGCCGGACCGTCGCGGACCACCTCGGCGACGACGAGGCGGCCGCCGTCGCTGCGGGTGTCGAGGCCGAGGTGACCGGCCGGCTCGCTGTCGTCCGCCGCCTCCGCCGGTTCCTCTGCCGGCGCGCCGTCGTCGGTCGCGTCGTCGTCGTGGCCGCCCCGCTCGAGGCGCAGCCCGTAGTAGTCGAGGGCAGGGCGGTAGTCGAGCGGCGCCACGCCTTGCACGAAGTCGCGCCAGAACGCGCCCCAGGTCGGTGCCCGCGACCTCCTCGGCGATGCGGCGCACGTCCTCGGGGCGGTAGCCGCGCGCGCCGGCGTGGCGGCTGTAGGCCAGGCGCATGACGTCGTCCAGGCTGCGCCGACCGGAGGTCGCGCGGCGGATCTCGGCGTCGAGCAGGAAGCCGAGCACGGCGCCCTTCTCGTAGTAGTTGACGGTCGAGTTGGCCGAGTTCTCGTCCTGGCGGTAGTGCTCGATCCACGCGTCCGTCGAGCTGGCCGCGATCGACTGCACGCTCGCGGCCGGGCGCCATCTCGACCTCGCGGATGTGCTGCGATAGCGCGGCCAGGTACTGCTGGCGGTCGATCAGGCCCGCGCGCAGGGCCAGTAGATCTCCGTAGTACTCGGTCACCCCCTCGGCCAGCCACAGCGACTCGGTGTAGACCTCGTTCTCGTAGTCGAACGGGCCCAGCTCGGCCGGACGCAGGCGCTTGACGTTCCACGCGTGGAACAGCTCGTGGCTGACCACGCCGAGCCAGCCGGCGTAGTCCTTGCGGCGCCGCATCGACCACGGGCTAGAGACCAGCAGCGTGGAGTCGCGATGCTCGAGACCGCCGTCGGTGGCGACGTCGGCCAGCACGATCAAGAAGTCGAACGAGCGGTACGGGAGCTGGCGCCAGAAGGCGCGCTGGGTCTCGACCAGGCGGGTCACGTCGCGCGCGGCGCGGTCCGGCTCCCACAGTCCGGTGTCGCCGACCGTGGCCAGGCGGTGGCGCACGCCGGCCACCTCGAACTGGCGCACGACCGGGTTGCCCAGCAGGATGGGCGAGTCGACCAGCGCGTCGTAGTCGGGCGCGAGGTAGCGGTGGCGCTGGCCGCCCGGGTGGGGCGGCAGCGCGGTGACGCTCTCCTCCCACGCCGGCGGGAGCTCGAGCGTGACGTCCTGCGGGCGGCCCAGCTCGCCGACCGGGGCCAGGAACGTGGCGGCGCCGACGAGCACGGCCATGTCGTCGCTGACCCAGCTGGTGCGCGGCGTCATCTCCGGCGCGTACAGGCGATAGCGCACCGTCACGCGCTTCGCGTTCGCCGCCGCCGATGCGCCAGCGGTTCTTGCGCGTCTTGACCGCCGGCAGGCGCGCGCCGTCGGGCGCGAGTGGCGGTCAGCCCCTCGACGTGCCGGCTGTACTCGCGCACCAGATACGAGCCGGGCGTCCACACCGCCATCATGATGTCGATCGACGCGCGGCCTCCGGTCGGGAAGGTCGACTCGACGTCAACGTAGTGGTTGCGCGCGTCGGCGAACGAGAGGCGATGCGAGACCGCGCCGCCCGGCGGCGAAGGCAGCGCGCGCGCGGCCTTCTTCTCGTGTGGCGCCGGCGCCGCCGGCTCGGCGGCCGGCGCGATCTCCCGGTCCGCAGGCGGATCGCATGCAGCGACCGAGCAGATCCACAGCACAGCTGCGCTTGAAAGGAGCGAGGTGCGGCTTACGGCGAGCACGTTCGACATGAGCGACGGATGAGCATGCCAGCAGCAGAGTACCGAAAGGCCTACTCTGCCACACCGACCTACCCGAGCCGTCGCGAGATGCTCCACATGTCGAGTGCGGCGACATCGCGCAGAACGATCCGGCTAGAATGGCTCCAGTGTCCGGAGCGCAACCACCGCCGGCCCGGAGGCGCGTGCTCCACATCGCCTCCGCGTGCACGACACGACAGGCGTTCGTGTCGGTGTTTGGCCGCTACTGTGACGGCGAGGCCATCTTCGTCGCCACGCACAGCCCGCGATCGAGCGGCGAGGAGCTGAGCTTCCGCATCACGCTGGCCGGCGGCGAGCCGATCATCGTGGCCAGCGGGCGCGTCGACGAGTCGTATCGCGACGGCGAGGGACCGCACGGCCGCTGCCGGGATGCTCATCCGTTTCACGGACATCGATCCGGCAAGCCGCGGCGTGATCCTGGAGCTGACCGCCCACCGGCCCGCCCACCACGTGCCCTACGGGAGCGACGCCGGGGACACCGTGGAGTCGGACAACGCGACGCGGCCATCCGGACTGCCGCGCTCGCTGGTCGAGCCGAGCTCCACCCGGACGACGATCACCGGCGGGGCGGGCATCGTGCCGCCGCCGCCAGGTTCGCTGACCTTCAAGCCGGAGGCGACGCCGCCGCCCAGGCTCGAGCCGGGCGGGGCGCACTCGCCGGACGACGAGGGGCCGACCGGCGTCAAGTCGATGCAGGGAATCGCGGCCATGTCGCGCCGCCGCGCGGCGCACGGGACACGAGGGGGCGCACGACTTCGTCGACGAGCCGAGCTGGGGGGAGCGCAGCGACATCTTCGGCGACGCTGGATGGGCGGGTCGGGGCGCCGCGGGCAGCATGGAGCCGGCCTCCGACGCGCTGGCCGAGTGCACGGTTTACGAGGAGAGCGGGCCGGCCGCGTTGGCGCCGGTGCACCACGACGAGCTCGGGCTGCCGCCCGGGCTCCTGAAGAGATCAACCGAGCATGTCCTCCAACCAAAACGACGCCTGGGACGACGACCAAACTCTGCCGCCGTGGTTGCGCGGGCCCGCGCCCGAAGAGGACCTCGACGCGGCGACCGGCAACGACGACCACGACCTACTGTCGCAGGCGGCGATCACCGGGGTGGCGGAGGCGGTGGAGCCGCGCCCGCTCCGGGCCGATCTGGCCGACCCGGGACCGTCGGTCGCGCTGTCGAGCTCGTTCGAGCGCGAGGCGCTGGCCGCGGTCGCGGCCGAGGCGGCCCGGGTGGGCCAACGCCGGCGCTGGCCGCTGGTGGTGGGCGCCGCCGCGCTGAGCGGCGTGCTCGGCTTGCTGGGCGGCTACGCCATCGGCGCCGGCGGCTACCTGCCGCTGGCCACGGTCGTGGACGACGGCGACGGCGCGGGCGAGGCGAGCGGCAGCGCGAAGCCGACCTGGTCGGCGAACACGCCGCCGCCCGCCTCGTCTGGCCCTGCGCGCCCGAGGGTCGGCTCCGCCGCCGGACACAGAGACCGGCGCGGTGGCCGCCGCCGTCGTCGCGGACGACGAGGACGATGACGAGGAGGGGGAGGACGAGGCCGGCGACTCGTCGGGCAAGAGCAAGGATGAGCGGCACAACGGCGACGGCAAGCGCGGCAAGCGCGGCAAGCTGCGCGGCGATCGCTGCGGCGTCAACGTGAAGAGCGATCCGGACGGAGCCGAGGTGCTCGTCGCCGGCCAGAACATGGGCACCACGCCGGCGCGCTTCGAGCTGCCGTGCGGCCAGCACGAGGTGCTGGTGCGCCGCTCGCGCTACGCCGACGAGACGCGCAAGGTGCGCCTGCGTCCGGGCAAGCTGGACCGGATCGAGGTGCGGCTCGGGCGCCCGGACCACAAGCTGCGCATCATCTCGGCGCCGCTGGGCGCCACCGTGACCGTCAACGGCAAGCCGGCCGGCACCACGCCGATGGTGGCCACGGTCAAGGGCTACCAGGGCAACCGCGTGCGCATCGAGCGCCCCGGCTTCGAGACCTGGTCGCGCAAGGTGTACGCCAAGGAGCCGCTGACCCGCCTGACCGTCACGCTCACGCCGGAGCGTGGCTCTGCCGCCGCCGCCGCCCGCACCACCGCCGAGCCCGCCGCCCAGGCCCCGCCCCCGCCCGCCGCTGCGCCGTCGGCGCCGACCCTGTCGGCCCCGGCTCACGACGCCGGCGGCGGCTGACCGGCCGGCGCGGAAGCGTCGGACGAGTGGAAGCCGCGGCGGCCTGCGACGCTGCGTCGGCTATTCGCCGGAGCGGCCGCCGACGACCAGCACCCAGTGCATGACGACGAGGTTGCCCTCGTCATCCTCGATGGTGTCGGCGTCGGTCGGCTCGCCCACCCCGCAGAAGGGGCTCCGCAGGAAGGTCGGCGCGTCCTGGCTGGCGCGGTTCGAGCCCATCAGGAGGAACTCGTCGTCGGGCAGTGCGCCGTGCGCGACCTCGACGACCATGAGCGACCCGGCCGGCACGGCGGCGTCGATGGCGACCTCGTGCAGGCGGCCGCCGATCTCGCCAGGCGGATCCGGCGCCAGCTCCTGGATGACCGTGTCCTGGGAGGCAAGCTCGGTCAGGTTGTTCACTTGTAGAGCGCCGTCGAGCGTGTGGATCTTCACCGTCGCCGGCTGGCCGGAGCCGTCCGCCGAGCTGGCCTCCTGGACGCCGAAGATGACGTTCTCGACCTGAAGCGGGCCGGCCACGCCCAGCGCGGCCAGGTCGAACACGCGGTAGTAGCTGTTGGCTTCGATGTTCGTGTCGTCGCCGCACGCGACCGAGTTGTCGCCGACGACCTCGAGGCTGTTTGACTGGCTGAGCGAGATATCTTGTGGCGGCGCGGCGTCCGGTCCGCTCGGCGCGGCGTCGGCTTGCGGCGATCCGCCGCCACCACCTCCGCCGTCCTCTTCGCCGGCGCCGTCGCCACCTCCGCCTCCTCCGCCTCCATCGGGTCGGGTGCCGACGCCGTCGTCTCCGTCACCGACGCGCGCATTTGCGCACCCCGCGAAGCAGAGCGCGGCCAAGATCAGTGTGAATGTACCGATGCGGCGACGCATGAGCATGACCTACATCACCTCAGCCTCGCCGCTCGCCCGGCGATCGAGCGACGTAGACAGCCTAACGCGAGTGATTTCCGATTGTCCAGCACCGGGGTTCGCTGCTGGACATGCGCCGATGGGCACTGGCGCCGGCGGCGTCTGTTCGGGTAGTGTCCCCTCTTTCCAAAGAGGGGGTTGGTGTGACCGAACGCGCCCTGGCCGAGCTCTCCATCAACACGTTGCGAACGCTGGCCATGGATGCGGTGCAGAAGGCCAATTCGGGCCATCCCGGTCTGCCCATGGGTGCCGCGCCCATGGCCTACGTCCTGTGGAGCGCGTCACCTGCGCTTCGATCCGGCCGATCCGCGCTGGCCGGACCGCGACCGGTTCGTCCTCTCGGCCGGGCACGGCAGCATGCTGCTCTACGGCCTGCTGCATCTCTACGCCGGTCAGCTCTCGCTGGATGATCTGAAGGCGTTCCGCCAGTGGGAGAGCCGCACACCCGGGCACCCGGAGCGCTTCCTCACGCCGGGCGTCGAGGCGACCACCGGTCCGCTCGGGCAGGGCGCGGCCAACGCGGTCGGCATGGCCATCGCCGAGCGGCTGCTCGCCGGCCGCTTCAACCGGCCCGGCCACACGATCGTCGACCACCGCACCTTCGCGCTGGTGTCCGACGGCGATCTCATGGAGGGCGTGTCGGCGGAGGCGGCCTCGCTGGCCGGCCACCTCGGCCTCGGCAAGCTGGTCTACCTGTACGACGCCAACGAGGTCACGCTCGACGGGCCGGCCTCGCTGACCTTCACCGGCGAGGACGTGCTCGCCCGCTACGAGGCGTACGGCTGGCACGTGTCCCGGGTCGACGACGGCAACCGCGATCTCGACGCCATCGATCGCGCCATCGCCGACGCGGTGGCCGAGGAGGAGCGCCCGTCGATCATCCTGGTGCGCACCACGATCGGCTACGGCTCGCCCCACAAGGCCGGCACCTCCGAGGCGCACGGCTCGCCGCTGGGCACCGAGGAGGTGGCGCTGTCCAAGCGCGCGCTGGGCTGGACCGCCGAGCAGCCGTTCGAGGTCCCGGCCGAGGTGCGCGCGCACGCCGACGAGGTCGGGCGCGCGAGGGCACGCGGTGCGCGAGCAGTGGGACCGCACCATGGCCGCCTACGCGGCCGAGCATCCCGACCTGGCGCGCGAGTGGGAGCGCGTGCTGGCCGGCCGCCTGCCCGAGGGCTGGGACGCGGATCTGCCGCGCTTCGCCGCCGGCGAGAAGGTGGCGACCCGCACGGCCGGCGGCAAGGCGCAGAACGCGATCGCCAAGCGCGTGCCGGAGCTGGTCGGCGGCGACGCCGATCTCGGCGGGTCGACAAAGACCGTGCTGAGCGGCGGCGGCTCGTTCGAGGCGCGCAGCGGGGCAGGGCGCAACATCCACTTCGGCGTTCGCGAGCACGCCATGGGATCGATCTGCAACGGGCTCGACTACCACGGCGGCGTGCGCCCGTTCGCGGCCACCTTCTTCTGCTTCTCGGACTACATGCGCCCGCCGGTGCGCATCGCCGCGCTCAACCGCCAGCCGATCATCTACGTGTGGACGCACGACTCGATCGGTCTGGGCGAGGACGGGCCGACCCACCAGCCGGTCGAGCATCTGATGGCGCTGCGCGCGATGCCGAACCTGTTCGTGGTCCGGCCCGGCGACGCCAACGAGACGGTCGAGGCCTGGCGCCTGGCCATCCAGCGGCGCGAGGGGCCGACCGCGCTGGTGCTGAGCCGGCAGAACCTGGTCGTGCTCGACCGCGCGCAGGTGGCGGCGGCCAGCGGCGTGCAGCGCGGCGGCTACGTGCTGCGCGACGCCGCCGGCGGTGCGCCCGAGGTGATCCTCATGGCCAGCGGCTCCGAGGTCGAGGTCGCGATGGCCGCGCACGGCGAGCTGGTCGGACAGGGCGTGCGCGCCCGCGTGGTCTCGCTGCCGTGCTGGGAGGCGTTCGCCGCCCAGGGGGCCGACTATCGCGACGAGGTGCTGCCTCCGTCGGTGCGCGCCCGCGTCTCGGTCGAGGCCGGCGTCACGCTGGGCTGGCGCACCTGGGTCGGCGACCTGGGCGAGTCGATCGGCGTCGATCACTACGGCGCCTCCGCGCCGGCCGAGGTGTTGATGGAGAAGTACGGCATCACGCCGGGGGCCGTGGTGGCGGCCGCGCGCCGATCGATGGAACGAGCCCGCGCGGCCCGCTGACGGTTACAGGGCCTTCTCGATCGCTGCGCGCAGCTCGGCCGGTGTCCACTGCGCGAGCTCGTCCCTGGCGAAGCGGATGTGCAGCACGCGGTCGATCAGGCGGGCGCTCGACTCCTCGCCGGCGCCGAGGCGCAGCGACGCGATCTGGGTCCTGACCGCGTCCTTGCCCAGCGGATCGGCGACGATGCCGGCGAGGGCGTCGTCGAGGACGGCGAGCAGCGCGGCCACGGCGCGCAGGTCCGGGTCGCCCGACATGCCCTCCTCGAGGGCGATGGGCAGCTCGGCGCCGAGCGCTGTGGCGAGCGACTGCGAGCGCTGCTTCACCTGGCGGGCGAGCTCGAGGCGGCCCGGCACCGGGGCCGCGGTGCGCGCCGGCACCACCGGCTCGTGCACCGTCACGGCGGCGACGAGGTCGACCCGCACGTGCGCGAGATCGGCGTCGCCGCCCACGTGCAGCGCCGCCACCGCGGAGCCGCCGTCCTCGCCGACGGCGACCAGCCGGCCGACCAGATCGCGCCCGGTCGTGAGGTGCAGGGTGACGCGCGGCCGCGGGCGACCGGTGGCGGCGAGGCGCTCGGCGGCGCCGGCCAGCTCCTCGAGCAGTCGGCGCGGCGAGCGCGGTCGCACCCGGGCGACCGGGTCGGCGGCCACTACAGCCCCTTCTCCAGCACCTTCTGCACCGCGTCGGCCCGGTCCTTCACGTAGTCGAACGTTGGTGCAGGGATCGTGATCGATCAGCAGCTCGCCGCCGGTGAAGCTGATGGCCGCCTCGGCGGAGTAGGTGTCCTTTGTGTTCTGGAAGATGATCTTCTTGAGCCCGGCCTTGAGGGCTTCCTTGCCCAGGTCGTCGCGGCAGATCGACTTGAGCGCGTCGAGCACCGGCTGGAAGTAGACCTTGCGCCAGTTGTCGTCGTACCCGTCGGCGTAGCTCTCCTTGGCGAGCTGGTCCCAGTTGACCTCGAGGCCGACCGGAAAGCCGGCGAGCTTCTCGATGTCCGCCACCAGGGCGGGGAAGCTCTTCTCTTGAAATGTTTTCGTTGCGCGTCGTTCAGCGAGTCCCATGCGCCTTATGACGCTCGAGTCCCACCGACGCTTCCCGGCCGCCGCGGAAAATTTCACCGCGCCGCGCGCCCGGCTACTTGGTGCGCAGCTTGGTCGTGGCCAGCACGACCTCCTTGCCCTTGACCTCCGCTGTCAGCTTCACCACGTAGCTGCGATCGGCCGACAGTCCGTCGTCCTCGCTCAGCTCGGCCTCGCCCTGCAGCAAGGTGAGCTTGGGATCGATGCCGGCCAGGCGCTCCTGGGCCACGAACTGCTTCTTCTTGTCGTCGGTGTAGAAGTCGAGCGCCACCTGCGTCGCCCCCGGCTTCTTGGCCATGAAGGCCATGAAGTGGAAGCGCCACACCGGGACGCTCTCGCCCTTGCCGCGGGCGAGCACGCCGGTGTGCGCCTTCTTGAGCTGGCGGATCTGCTCGGCCTCGTCGGCGACGTTGTCCGGAAGCGGCTCGCCCGAGATCAGGATCTGACCCTTGAACTTCTTCTGCACCGCCTCGGACACATCGGCGCGAGCGGCGGAGCTGCACACGAGCAGCGCGAGGACGGCGAGCGCAGCGCGAACGGATCTCTTCATGTCGTACCTCCAACCACCAGTTCTCGAGACCGGCTCCACTCTATCGCGAGCCGGCCTCGAGACTCAGACACCGCTCACCGCGCCCCGGTTTCTAGGAGCCGCTGCGAGTTTCCTCGTCCAATCCGCCCTCCGGCCGCGGCCCGGTCTCGTCGTTCCGCTCGGGCTCGTGCCGCGGCTCGGGCGCCGCGCTCGGCTCGGGCGCCGCGCTCGGCTCGGGCACCGCGCTCGGCTCGGGCGCCGCGCTCGGCGGCGGCTCGGCCGACGGGCTCGGTGTAGACGCGGCGTGCTCGCTCGGCCCCGCACCCGGCAGCGCCTGGTCGGAAGCACCGCCGGTCGAACTCGCCGGGCGCCGCTCCGCTCGCGTCGACAGACGCGCCCGCGTCGCCCGTGCCGGCACCGCTCGCATCGCCCGGGCCGGCCTCGCCGGCAGTCTCGCCCGGCGCAGTCTCGCCCGGCGCTCCGGTCTGTCCCGGCGTCGGGCCGATGCCCGGCGCGCCGGCCGCGCCCTCGGGTCGCTTGCCGCGGCGGCGCCGGCGCTTGCGCTTGGGCCGAGCGGACGGATCCCCGCCCGGCTGCGCGCCCGGTGCACCGGCTTGCTGGCCGGCCTCCGGGCCCGCGCCCGGCAGCGGCTGGTTCGCCGTTCCATCGCCTTGCGGCGCCTGCTCGCCGGGCGGTCGCCCGAAGCGGCCGCCGCCCGGCCTGCGATCGCGTCCCGGCCCGCGTGGGCCGCCCGGACCGCGAGGACCTCCCGGCCCGCGCGCCTCGCCCGGCGCGCCGCCGGGGCCACGGGCGCCTGGCCCGCCGGGACCGCGCGGCCCACCGGGACCACGCGGACCGCCCGGCCCACCGGGACCGCGCGCGCCACGGCGGTCGCGATCGCGGCCGCGGTCGTCGCGATCGCGCCGCGGTCCGCCTCGCCGCGGGCCGCGCTCTCTGTCCTCATTTGGATCGCGCGGCGCGCGCGACAGCATCCAGCCGGCTCCGGCCACCGGCACCTCGCGCGGATTGACCCGCTCGCCGCGATCGGCGCGGTCGCGGCCGAAGCCGCCACCGCCGAAGCCGAACCCGCCGGGTCCGCCCGGCCGCGAGCCGCCGGGTCCGCCCGGTCCACCCGGACCGCCGCGGCCGCGCGGACCGCCCGGACCGCCCGGACCGCCGCGCCCGCCGCGCCGGTCGGCGTGTCCGCCGCCCTGTCCGCCGCCGCCGCTGGCCACCCGGTCGAGCAGGTAGTGGAACTCGCCCACCGAGATGGCACCGCCCGGCGGCGCCGCCTCGCCCTGGTAGACGCGCACGAGGCGCACGTCGCGCAGGCGATCGCCGGCCGCGCCGACGACCTCGAGCAGACGGGCCAGCCGGTCGCCGGACACGCCGACCTCGGCGCCGACCGCCTCGGCGAGCGCGTCTCCGTCGAGTCCGGTCGCGGCTTTCTCGGCGCGCACCACCTGCGCCCGCCTCACGACCACACCTGAAAACTCGGTCAATGTTCTCACGGCTGAAAAACCAACGGCCGCCGCCCGCGTGCGAGCGACGGCCGAGAAAGAGATGGGTTCACTCGAGCCACCTGTGCCACTAGATCTCGGGGGGAGCGCCGGCGAGCGAGACCGGCGCAGATTCGCGGCTGGTCAGCCGCCGCTCGCGCCGGCCGCGCCGGACACCGAGGCCGACGCCTCGACCGACACGCTCACCGACGCCTCGACCTTGGTGACCATGCCGGCCGCCGCGGCCAGCTGTCCGGCCACGCAGGTCGCCTGGTCGCCCAGCGACGAGTACAGCTTGCCGCCGGCCTGGGCCAGGTTCTTGGCCGTCTTGCCCCAGGTCTTGACCGCGAGCGCGGTCGGACCGCGCAGCTTGGCGCTGACGCTCAGCATCTTTGGCAGACCGGTCTTGAGCGCCTCGGCCACCGCCTCGACCTTCGGCTTGGAGACGACGACCTTGGCGTCGTACTCGACGGTCAGCTCCGGCTCGGTGCACTCGGCCTCGACGTTGGCCGACACCTCGGCCTTTGCCTCGCACTCGGCGCTGGCCTGCACGTCGGCCGAGCCCTCGCAGCCGCCCGAGCAGCTGCCCTGGCAGCTGCCCTCGCACTTGCCGTTGCACTCGCCCTTGCCGCCGCCGCCGCCGGCCTTGCCCTCGCACTTGCCCTTGCAAGCGCCCTTGCAGGTGCCCTGGCAGCTGCCGGTGCACTGGACCTTGACGTCGGCCGACGCCGACGCCTCGCACTTGGCCGCCGCGTCCACCGCGACGTCCGCGTTGACCGTGCAGACCGCCGGCTTGTAGTCGACCTTGAGAGAAGCCTTGCCCTTGATGCCGGCCTTGAGGTTGGCCTTGATCGCCTCGGACACCGCGTTGCACACCGCCTTGGTGTCGCCGTCGGTGGAGACGCCGAGCTTCTCGGCCATGCCGGAGCAGGAGGTCTTGATCTCGCCCTCCATCTCGATGACCGCCTCGTTGAGCGTGACGGTGGCCTCGAGGAACGCCTTCAGCTTGGCGCCGGCCTCGCTGGCCGCGTAGTTACCGCAGGTCTCCGGATCCACGGAGCTGGCCTTGCCGCCGCCGCCGCCGGGCACGCCGTCCGGCAGTCCCGGCGCCTTGGCTCCGCCGGGGCAACCGGACAGAGCCAGCAAGGTGAAGAGGGCACTAGCAACCAGGCTAGCTGTCACGCGTCGCATTCGAATCTCTCCTTTGTCGGGCTTTCCGCCGCGGCGGCTGGGCCACGAGATGCTGGCCGAGGCGGAAGAGTGCGACCTCTGGCCGGCAAGTACCCCCGCGCGGAGAGATAGCGCATATCACACCCGTGAAGCGTTTTTCTACGCTCGGCGGTGTGGTTCGGCAGGCGCGTTTCGCGCCTGGCCGCGACCGACCTGTGACAGGTCAGGTGCCTTCGGGACCGCTGTCACCCGGTGGGTGCGCGATCGGGTCGGCAGCGCGGCGGGCGCCCTGCGGCGTCGCATCGGGCGGCGCGGTACGCGCGCGCGACCAGGCGATACGCCTCTGAGTTTCGAGGCACACAGACACGATGATCGGCGGTTGTACGATCTTCACAGCCCCCTCGCGAGTTGGGCATCATGTGGTGCACGACACGCGAAGTCAACCGCTTTGTCGTAACGGGACTTACCTGGATTGCTGAACTTCGGAACCACGTCGATTCAGGCTCCCTCACCCTCGTCGATGCGGCGGGCCGCCTCGATGAGCAGGTGAGTGGTCGTCGTGCCGATCTCGTCGGTCATGTCAACCTCTACCTCGTTGAACTCGAAATTGCCCGCGCTCCATCGCAGCATGGAATAGATGCAGTCGGCGTTTGTCGGCGACTCCTGGTTGTCGATGCGCGCCGCCATCGCCTTCCCGCGCGACAGAAACACCCGTCCTGTCGGTCCCATGCGCCGCGTTCCGCCGGGTCGACCGCTCTCGCGCTCGACCACCAGAATGCCCGTCTTGCGCTCCATCTCGAGAAGCGTGAGGAGGGCGGACAGACCGACTTGCTCGAGGCGACCGGCCAGACCGATGTGCGGTCCGCTTCCCTCCGTGTCGACCGGTTCCGGGACCGGCGCATCGACAGCGCCGATCTGCTCGCGCGCCACCTGCTCGACCATGCGACTGCGGCCCAGGGTGCGCTCGACGCGCAGATCCAGCTCCTCGAAGCGAAACGGCTTGGCCATGTAGTCGTCGGCGCCGAGGCGGAAGCCCTGGATGCGGTCCTCCTCCGAGGCCATGCCGGTCAGGAAGATGACCGGCAGGAACGCCAGCTCCGGACGCGCGCGCAGCGCCTTGATCAGGCTCCAGCCGTCCATCTTGGGCATCATCACATCGGTGATGAGCAGGTCCGGCGGGTTGTGCAGGGCCTTGCCGTACGCTTCCTCGCCGTCGCGAGCCAGGTCGACCTCGTAGCCGCGCTGGCCGAGCACAGCGGCCACCATGCGCAAAATCCACGGGTCGTCGTCGGCGACCAGAACTCGAGTCATGCTGGGTGTTCCCGGGCGGACAGCCTAGCGAGCCGCTCCTCTTCGGTCAACGCGTGCGCGCCGGCGCTCCCGAACGCGCTCCAGCGCGCGGCGCTTGCGGCGGCAAGGCGCCGGATGCGCTGCCCTCGATCCACGTCCCTTTCTTGTCGCGCACTCTGACCGCGCCGGCGCGGGTGGCGATCAGGATCTCGCCGGTGGTCGTCTGTCCGAGGAGCACGGCGACGCGATCGCCGGGCGCCAGCGCCGGCAGATCGCCGGCCGGGAGCAGTCGGTTCTTGTCCGCGCGGGCCAGGATCGGCTTGCGCGCGTCGCCACTGGCTGGCGCGGTGCCGGCGAGCCACAGTCGACCGTCGGGGCCCAGCCCCCACGCGTGCTCCTCGAAGCCGGCGAGCTCGCGCGCCGGAACGATCGCCGCGGTGCCGCCGCGATCGATGCGGATCCATGCGCCGCTCTCGGCGCGGCCGTACAGGGCGGCCGGCGACGCGCCGACAAGCGTCACGATCGGCTGGCCGGCCGGCAGGGGCGTGCGCACCGGCGTGAAGCGGCGACCGTTGTAGCGCGCCAGGGCGCCGTCATTTGTGGCGACGACCAGCGCTGTCGGCCCGGCGGCCCACGCTGCCGTGACCCGGCGGGCGGCGCTGACGCGGCGCTGCCACTGCGCCGGCCTCGAGGCTGTAGACGTGGCGGCCGACCACCAGCAGCGGCAGCGGCCCGGTCGCGGACAGCGCGGCCGCGCCGCGGTTGGTCAGCGGCTCGGCGCGCCATGCGCCGGCGTCGAAGCGGAACGGCGGCGTCTCGTCGGCGACGGCCAGCACCTGGTCGGAGCGCGGCCCGGCCCGCACCGCGCCGCGCAGCTCGACGGAGACGCCGCCGGCGCCGCGCCGCTGCCACCGGCCGGGCGCGACCGGGTGATAGAGCTCACCGGATCGGCCGACCAGGATGGCGGCGCCGGCGCCGGCTCCCGGCTCGGGCGGCAAGGCTGCGACAAGGTCGACGGGAGAAGCGCTGCTCTGCGCCTGCGCGCGATGCGGCGCGACCGCGGCGGCCGCGATCACGAGAACCGCAGCGCGCCGGGCGATCACCACCCGCTGCCCGACCCCTCGCCCGATGCCGCGCTGCCGCCCGATTTGTCAGCCGGCGCAGCGCCTGTTCCCTCGCCCGATGCCGCGCCTGCACCAGCTCCCGCACCCGTGCCTGCACCAGCTCCCGCACCCGATCCCGCGCCCGATCCGGTACCCGCACCCGCGCCCGCGCCCGATCCCTTGGCACCACCCGCGGCGCCCGATCCCGCGGCGCCCGTGCCCTGCTTCTTCTCCGCCGCCCGCACCGCCTCGGCCAGCTCACCGCCGCAGCCGAACAGCTCCTCGGTCGTCTGCGCCTCGACGTAGCACTCGACCGTGTCGCGGCTCGACTGCGCGCGGCACGACCGCACCGCGGCGCGCCGGTCGGCGCCGACCTCGCTGTGGGCCTGGCCGGTCAGCTTGCGAATGTTGGCGATCGCCTTGTCGCAGGCCTCCTCGGTCGCCTTCCTGGCGCAGCCGGCGAGCATCGCGGCGAGGCCTGCCGCACAGAGCAGACTGCATGCTGGTCGCATCATCTCCATGTCTCCTTGGCTGATCCTAGCATCGCGCGCGCTCGCTCCAGGTCCTGCACCGTGTCGATCTCGCGCCACTGACCGTCGATCGCAACCGACTCGATCGGGCGGCCGGCGTCGATGAGGTGCTGCAGCATGTCGGTCAGGTAGGCGGCGCGGAAGCTTGGCGCGCGCTGAAACGGCTGATCCTCGCGGCCGCGGTACGTCTCGCGCAGCTCGCGCCACGCGTCGCGCATCCACGCCGCTCCGGAGCCCGACAGCCTGGCCAGCCCGATGAACTCGCCGTAGGCCTCGTCGGGCGGCAGCGCGCGCTTGCCGACCCGCCGCACCAGACCGCGCTCGTCGAGGTCCGCCACCTCCGCCTCGGGCAGCGGGTGATCGGTGCGCCCCTCGTAGATGTCGCGGAAGGCGCGGTCGATGACGAGGCTCACGTCGCCGGTGGCAGCGACGAGCCGGCTCACCACGTCCGGCGTGAAGATGATGTCGCTGTAGGTCAGCAGCACCGGGCCGTCGATCTCGTCCTCGGCGCAGAACAGCGACTCGAGGATGTTGTTGTGCTCCCACTCGCGATTGTCGACGAAGCGCATTCCGCCGCCCACCTCGCCGGCGCGCGCGGCCAGCACGTCGCCCAGGTAGCCGCGGATGACGACGATGTCGCGCACGCCGTGCGCGCGAAACGCCTCCACCTGGATGCCGAGGATGGTCCGGTGATCGACCGGGACCAGGCACTTGGGCATCTGGTCGGTGTACGGCATGAGCCGGCGACCGCGGCCGGCCGCGATGATGATCGCCTTGGCGACGGCGGTCACGGAAGCACGTCCTCGCGCGCGGCCGGTGTCGCCGGCTGGAAGCGGCCCAGGCGCAGGAACACCGAGAGCAGGCAGCGCGCCAGGTAGAGCACGTTGACCGCGGCGTAGGCCCAGAAGTAGATATCGATGCGGTTCAATAGCGCCACCAGCCAGATGTAGCTCGGGTAGTGCACGACGATGCGGGCGCCGTGCTCCAGGCCGGTCACCGCCAGGCCGAGCGGCCCTCGCCGGCGCGTCACGACGGCCGGCTGTCCGTCCGCGGTGGGCGGCGGCGCGCCGTACTCCGGCCGGCGCATGAAGGAGGTCAGGGTGAGGCCGGAGGCGAGCGCGAACAGCCCGCCCAGCCCGGCCACCAGGTAGAGATCGTCGCCGCCGCCGTGCCACAGGCGATAGGCCACGCACGCGAACACGAACATGGCCTTCAGCTCGTCCATGAGGAAGTCGAGCATGTGGCCCAGCGGCGAGGCCGTGCGGCGCAGGCGCGCCAGCTGACCGTCGGCGCAGTCGAGGACGAAGGAGAATTCGAACACCAGCGCGGCCAGCACCAGCCACAGGTGGCCGGGCAGGAGCGCGAACATCAGCCCGGCGCCGACCGCGACGACACGCCGACAGAAACGTCACCTGGTTCGGCGTGACAGGAGTGTTGCGCAAGAAGTACACGACGACGGCAGCAGGCGGACGGCACACCCACTCGGTCCACCAGTTGATGTCTCGGCGCTTCTTCGACGCGCGGTAGATCGCGACGACGTCATTCCACATCGGACTCGCTTATACCGCGCCAGCAGCGAGCCGGAGGCGGGCGGGAAACCCCTTGCGTCGACCGGGAGCGCGATATACCGTGCGAGCGGTCGCGGGGACGCAAAGCGGAAGGATCCCTGGGGGTTTAGGATGCAGGAGCACACGATCCCCGAGTCACTCGTCGAGAGTATCCGCAGCGGCCGCGCAGTGCTCGTCGTCGGCGCCCGGCTGGGGGTGGCCGGGTGGAAGCAGCTCCTCGAGCGGATGGTTCGCGCGCTCGGTCAGCGCGGCGAGGTGGGCGACGAGCATGCCGCGCGCGACGTCGATCGCCTGGTGCAGAAGGGCTCCCTGGTGCGCGCCGCGAGCTTCCTCGGCCGCACGCTCGGCACTCACACCTGCGATCGCATCATGGTGGAGAGCTGGGGCGCGATCGCGGAGCTGACCGAGCTGGCCCGCGCGGTGGCGCGCCTGCCGTTTCGTCAGGTGTGGACGACCTTCCCCGGCAACCTGCTCGAGCGCGCAATGGAGGAGGACCTGCCCGGACGGGTGGCCGTCGCCGCGCGTGCTGACCTGGGAGCGGGCCGGTGAGTTCGATCGCCGGCGGCGCACGCTGTTCAAGGTGCTGGGCGATCTCAACTCGTACGTGATCACGCCGCGCTCGGTCCGGCAGATGCTGGCGCGCGCCGAGCCGCTGCGCCGCCACCTGCGCCATCACTACGCCGAGGGATCGCTGGTCTTCGTCGGCTTCCGCCCCGGCGATCCGGATCTGGCGGCGCTGCTCGACCGCATGCTCGGGGAGTTCGAGCCGCCGCAGAGCGACCACTACCTGGTCGGCGCCGGCCTCGGGCTCGGTGCTCATCGACGAGCTGATGAGCGATCACGAGATCCAGGTCATCAACCTGGAGGGGGCCAGCTCCGACGACGAGGCGGGCGATGCGCTGGTCGGGTTCCTGCACGAGCTGCAGGCCGCCTGCGTCGCCGCCGGCATCGGGCTGGGCCACGGCCGGCCCGACGACGACGACCTGGAGGGCTGGCTGGCGCTCCTGCACGAGGACCCGTTCGACGAGGAGGCTGCGTCGCGCCTGTCGGACATCGAGGACGCGGCGCGCGCGGCCGAGGAGTGGGAGCGGCTCGTCGAGGTGCTGATGGCGCGCGTCGAGATCGAGGGCTCGGCGCCGGGCCGCGCGTCGCTCCTGCGCGACGTGGCCGACGTGTTCGAGTCGCGCATCGGCGACCTGCCGCGCGCCTTCACCGCGCTGACCGCCGCGCTGCGCGAGGACCCGTCGGATCCGGACGCGCTCGACCGGGCCGAGAAGCTGGCCGACGACACCGGCGGCTGGACCGAGCTGATCGGCGACATCGCGCAGGTGGCGTCGGAGATCGAGGATCGCGAGGTGGCGGCGGCGTACTGGGCGCGGCTCGGCCACTGGTACCACAAGAAGCTGGACCACGCCGACTACGCGCTGTCCGCGTATCGCGAGTCGGTCAAGCTCGACGGCAGCCGCATCGACTCGCGCCGCGGGCTGGCCGAGCTGTGCCGCCAGCAGCAGCGCTGGTCCGAGCTGGCCGATCAGCTGACCAATCTCGTCGAGCTGGAGCCGACCCCGCCGGCGCGCGTGGACCTCCTGCTGGCGCTCGGCGAGCTGCAGGAGACCCAGCTGGCCTCCAGCGCAAAGGCGGCCGAGGCCTACCAGCGCGCCGTCGACACGGATCCGGACTGCGAGGACGCGCTGCAGGCGCTCGAGCGTCTGTACCGGCGCGACGAGCGCTGGCCGCTCCTGGCCGGCGTGCTGGAGCGCCGCGCCGAGCTGTGGGAGGCGCAGGGCCTGATCCAGCGCGCGTCGGTGGCCCGCCGCGAGCTGGCCACCTTGCGGGCCGAGAAGCTTGGCGACGTCGAGGGCGCGATCGCGCGCCACGAGGCGGAGCTGGCCTCCAACCCGCGCGACGTGTCGGCGCTGCGCGCCCTCGAGAACCTGTACTCCAAGGTCGGCCGCACCACCGCGTATCTCAACACGCTCGAGGTGCTGTGCGAGGTGGCGCCACCCGGCGAGCGGGTGGGGCTGATGCGCCGCGTGGCCATGGAGAGCGAGTCGCGCGAGGGGGACAGCGAGCGCGCCATCCGCCACTACGAGCGCGTGCTGGACGCCGATCCGCTGGCCGACGACGCGCTGTCCGGGCTCGAGCGGCTCTACCGGCGCGATCGCCGCTGGGATCGCCTTGCCTCGCTGCTCGAGCGCCACGCCGCCGCCATCCGGTCGCCGGGCGTGCGGGCCGACAAGTGGAGCGAGGCGGCCGACGTCTACGAGCGCGAGCTCGACGACATCCCGCGCGCCGTCGAGGCGCACCAGAACGCGCTGGCCGCGCAGGCCGACCGGCGCGACTCGCTGTCGGCGCTGGCCGCGCTGTACCAGCGCATCGGCCAGCCGGCGCGCAGCCTCGAGGTCGTCGTGCGTCACGCCCGCCTGGAGGGCGCCCGCGGCGCCGATCTGTGGGCGCAGGCGGCTGCGATCGCGGCCGAGGTGCAGCGCGATCCGGATGTGGCCGAGCAGCACCTCGAGAAGGCGCTGGCCATCGATCCCAACCACGAGGGCGCGCTCATCGCGCTGGCCCGCGTGCACCAGGGCACCGCGCAGTGGGGCAAGGCGGCGGCGCGGCTGGAGGAGGCGGCCGGCGTGGCCAAGAGCCGGCTCGAGCGCGTCGGGCTGCTCATGGAGGCGGCCGCCACCTGCGACGAGAAGCTGGGCGACGCCCGCCACTCGCTCGAGCTGTGGCTGGCCGCGCTCGAGCTCGACCCGGACCACGAGGCCGCCGGTGTGCGCGCGGCCGAGCGGCTCGACGCCGAGTCGCGCTGGGAGGAGTCGCTGCCGATCCGCGAGATGCTCGTGCGCCTCGCGCCCGGCGACCGGGGCGCACGAGCCCAGCGCGAGTCGCAGCTGGCCCGCGTGAGCGCGGAGCTCGGCATGCGGCACAAGGCGGTGGTGCACTACCGCAACGCGCTGCATGCGGATCCGGACCGCGCCGCGGCCGCGTTCGGCCTGGCCATGGCGCTGCACGGCCTGGCCCTCGAGCTGGGCGGCGACGAGCGCTGGCGCGAGTCGGAGCTGGCCCACCGCGAGCTCCTGGTCCGCCACGCTGCAGCCCTGAGCGGGCGGCAGCCCGAGATCTACTACCGGCTCGGCGTCATCGCGAGCGCGCTGGGCGAGCTGGACAAGGCCGAGGACGCGTTTCGGCGCGCGCTCGAGCGCGAGCCGCGCCACGTCCCGTCGCTCGAGGGGCTGGTGCAGCTGGCCGAGCGGCGCGGCGACTGGCGGACGGTGGTGGCGGCGCGGCGCGAGCTCATGGAGGGCGTCGACGAGGAGGCGCGCGTGGTCCTGCTCGGCCAGGTGGGCGACATCCACCGCGAGAAGCTGGGCGACCCGGCGTCGGCGCTGGCCGCGTACCAGGAGGGCATCCAGCTCCGGCCCGGCTCGTTCGCGCTCCTGCACAAGGTGCTCGAGGTGCACACCGAGACAAAGCAGTGGCGCCGCGCGCTCGATGCGCTGGCCGCCCTGGCCGCCAACGAGACCGAGCCGCGCCGCAAGGCCAAGTATCACTTCGCGGCCGGCGCCATCGCGCGCGACGAGATCGGCGAGCCGGATCTGGCGGTCGAGCAGTTCACCCAGGCGCTCGAGGACGATCCGTCGATGGATCGCGCGCTGCGCGCCATCGATCCGCTCCTGCGCCAGCGCGGCGAGTTCCGCGGCCTGGCCCGGGTCTACCGCCGCATCATCAAGCGGCTCGGCGACCACGCGCCGGCCGAGGTGCTGCTGCCGCTGTGGACCGGCCTGGGCCAGCTTTGCCTGGAGCAGCTGAGCGACAGCGAGTCGGCCATCGCCGCCTTCGAGGTGGCCGCGTCGCTCGATCCGGCCAGCCGCGAGCGCCACGAGCAGCTGGTCGAGCTCTACCTCGAGGCCGGCGACGCGCGGCGGCAGGACGCCATCGAGGAGCTGCAGCTGCTGGTTCAGGCCGATCCGGACCGGGTCGAGCTCTACCGCGCGCTGTCGAACCTGTACCGGGAGGAGAACGAGACCGACAAGGCGTTCTGCCTGGCCCAGGCGCTGGTCTTCCTGCGCGCCGCCAGCGGCGAGGAGTCGGAGCTGTACAAGCGGCTGCGGCCGGCGCAGCTGGTGGCGGCCAAGCGCCGGCTGACCGAGGACGTGTGGCAGAAGGCGATCCTGCACGCGCGCGAGGACCGGCGGGTCAACGCCATCTTCGCGTCGCTGGTCGGCGGCATCGCGGCCACCACCGCGCAGCCGCCGGCCGCGTTTCACCTCTCGGCCAAGGACCGCGTCGACGTGGGGGACGACTCGCAGCCGGTCGCGCGGCTGGTCAAGTACGCCGCCGGCGTGCTCGGCATCGAGCCGGATCCGCAGCTCTACGTGCTGCCCGGCATCAGCGACGGCCTGCGCGTGGCCAACACCACCGATCGCGGCCGGCTGCGTCCGGCGCTGCTGGTCGGCGAGGGCCACGTCGAGCGGGTCAACGAGGTGGAGCTGGCCTTCGACCTGGGCAAGCGTCTGGCCTATCTGCGGCCGGATCGCTACGTGAGCTACGCGATGTCGACCCTGGCAATGCTGGAGAGCGCGTTCGCGGCGGCGCTGACCGCGTCGGGCGTGCGCAGCCCCGAGCAGGTGGCGCCGGAGGCCCAGCGGCTCGCCGAGCAGCTCGCTCGCTCGGTGCCGGAGCCGGTGCTGGCCCAGGTGGCGTCGATCGCGCGGCAGGCCGGCGCGGCTCCCGCCAGCGAGCTCGGCAACGGCGAGATTCCGGGATGGCGGACGGCGACCGATTTGACGGCCAATCGGGTCGGATTCATCCTGTGTAACGATCTGGAGACGGCGGCGCGCAGGGTGGCGGTGGAGGCTGCGGGTGTGTCGACCCTGTCGGCCAAGGACCGGCTCCGCGACCTCCTGGCCTACTCGGTCTCGGAGCAGTACTTCGGCGTGCGGCGGCATCTCGGCCTGGCGCTGGAGGCGCGGCGGTCGGGCGGAGGAGCCTGAGCGGTCGATGGCGCGGCTGAGCAGCGGCCCGCGGGCGCTCGGCGCCGTCGCCGCGGCGCTCGCGGTCCTCATGGCAGCGGGCTGCGGCGGGCAACAGGACGCGACAGTCTTTCCGACCGACTTCGAGCCGGGGCCGCCGCGCGGCGATCCGCCGGCGCCCGACCCGAACGCGCCCGGGGCCGAGTACCTGGTCGCGGTGGCCCCGCGCTTCACGCGGCCGTGGGGCGCGTTCCTCGACGATCTGCGCCTGCGCCTGCCGCCCGGTCACGAGCTCAACCGGCGCACCCTGTCGGTGACGCTGCGGCTCGAGCTCGACACCCAGGGCGATCTCGATCGCGCTGCGCGTCGCCTCTCCCAGCGGCAGCGAGGCCTTCGACGAGGCGGCCGAGGAGGTGGCGCGCGACGCGATCCCGTTGCCGCGCCCGCCGACCCGGTGGCTCTCCGACGACGACCGCCTGCATCTGGAGTGGCGGTTCGCGCGCGACGATCGCCAGGCCGGCCCCGCCACCGCGCGCATCCACCAGGTGCTGTGGCCGCTCGAGCGCGCGCTGCCGGCGCTGCTGGGGCGCAAGCGCATCGGCGACGCTGCCCGGCGGGTGGCGGCCGAGGCGGAAAGGGCCGGCGACGATCCCGGCGGCCGCACCGAGGGCGCGCTGGTGGCCGGCTTTCGCGAGGTGTGCGCGGCGGTGGTGACCCAGGCGCTGGCCAGCGACGAGGGCGCGCGCCAGGCCGCCGGCGTCGCCGCCGCCGTGGCCGCCGGCATGACCGCGGCCGCGCCGGCGCTGCGCCGCCTGGCCACCGGGTCCACCGATCCGAGCGTGCGCCGCGCCGCGCTGATCGGCCTGGGTCGGCTGCGCGATCGGGCGGCGGTGCCGCTCCTGCGCCAGGTGGCGCTCATCGAGCTGGGGCAGGGGAGCGAGAACAGCGGCGCGGCGGCGGCCGCGCTGTTCGCGATGGGGCAGGACGCCGACGTGCGCGCGACGACCGCGGCGCGGCTGCGCACGTCGAGCGAGCTGGGCCGGTGGAACGCGCTGGCGGTCATGACGCAGATCCCGGTCCACGAGGCGGTGCCGGATCTGGTGAAGCTTCTGCACAGGAACGGGCGCGCGCCGCGGGCCGAGCGCATCACCGCCGCCGCCGCGCTCGGCGCCGTCGCGGCGGACGGAGGGGAGAGCGCGCCCGCCGCGGTGGCGGCGCTGACCGAGTGCCTGGGCGCGGCGGAGGCGGCGCAGCGGACGTCCTGCGCGACGGCGCTGGGGGCCGCCGGCCCGGCCGCGGGGGTCGCCTATCGCAAGCTGACCTGGCTGCTGCGCGATCGCGACGAGAGCGTGCGCGCGGCGGCGACAAGGGCGGCGGCGCGGCTGGATGCGGACCGCTTCTCGCGCAGCGTGGCCGACCTTCCGCGCGAGCGCAGCGACCTTGTCCTCGCCGCGCAGGCGGAGGGGCTGGCTGGTGTGCCCGGCAAGCGGGCGCTGGGGCGGCTGGCCAGGCTGCTGACCAGCGACAGTCCGGCCGTCCGGCTCGCGGCCGCTTCGTCGCTTGTCGGGCGCGGAGAGCCGAAGGCTCTCGAGATGCTGGGTCGGCTACAGAAGCACCGCGACCCGGCGGTGAGGGCAGTGGCAGTCCGCGGCGAGACCAGGTCCGAGGCGCTGCGCGCCGCGCTGCACGACGATGCGGCGGAGGTGCGCACGGCGGCGCTGGCGGCGCTGGTGGAGAGGGAAGGGCCCTGGCGCAGCTTGAGGGACGCGGCGGAGATGATCGCGGGGGCGGAGGCGGACGGGGTGGAGAGGGTCAGGCTGGCCGGGGCGTGGATGGCGCGCTAGTCCTGGGCTACGCTGACAGGCATGCGTCGCCCGTCCTTGGCCGCCGTTGCCGCCGTGGCGGCTGGACTGTGTGCTTTCGCCGCCAGTCGGGCGCATGGGACCGAAGAGAAGAGGCACGGACGGGTCGAGAAGGTCCGGCATCATCGCTCGGAGATGGTCTCGGTTCCGTCCGGCACCTTCACGATGGGCTATCCCAGCACCGACGATCAGGAGGCTCGGGCGGTGGCGCAGGCGGAGTGCAGGCGGCATGTCGGCGCCGGATCGCGCGAGTGGTGCGGCGACGATGACGGGCTGCTCATCCGGGCGCTCGAGCTGGAGTACCTGTTTCCGTACGTCAATGCGGCGCCGCAGCGGACTGTCTTTCTGCCCGCCTTCGACATCGATCGCTACGAGGTCACTGTCGCGGATTACCGCAAGTGCGTGGCGGCCGGCGGCTGCGATGCTGGACCGATCCTGCAGGGGGACCAGCGCCACCACCGCGACGAGCGGCTCCCGCTGGTCAACGTGACGTGGAACGAGGCGGGCGACTACTGCGGCTGGCGCGGCAAGCGGCTGCCGACGGAGGCGGAGTGGGAGAAGGCGGCGCGCGGGACGGACGGACGGCGCTGGCCGTGGGGCAATCACGAGCGCGCCGACGGATCGAATCACGGCAAGATGGACTCGGGCGTGCTGCGCCGCTCGCGCGCCGCGATGCGCTGGCGGCCCGGCTTCCGCCGCCTGGAGGCCGACTTCGAGCTGGCACCCGACGATTCGGACGGCGCGACGTACTCGGTCGCGCCGGGGACGCTGCGCTGGAGCGAGGGCCGCTACGGCACCTACGACATGGCGGGCAACGTGGCCGAGTGGGTGGTCGACTACTTCGCGAACGAGGGATATGCGGGACTGCCGCTCGACTCGCCGGTGCGCAAGGTGCCGCAGGGCGCCGATCACCGCCGCGTCGTGCGCGGCGGCTCCTGGCTCGACCTGGTCATCGCCGGCCACCCGTACGCGCGCAGCGCGGCCAGGCCGAGCGCCCGCTCGCCGCTCATCGGCTTCCGCTGCGCCCGCGACGCCTGAGCGTCAGAACGTGCCGCCGACGAGGCCGCCGTCGACCTGGATCGACGTGCCGGTGAGGTAGGAGGCGCGGTCGCTGAGCAGGAACGCGACGAGGTCGGCCAGCTCGGCCGGATCGCCGAAGCGCTGGGCCGGAATCTCGGCCTGCAGCTGCTGCTCCCAGGCCTCGCGCGTCACGCCGAGGGCGCGCGAGCGCAGCTCGTTGACGTGGGTCTGCCGGTCGGTGCGGAAGTGGCCGGGCAGCACCGCGTTGACCGTGATGCCATCGGGCGCGACCTCGGTGGCCATCGCCTTGGTGAGGGCGGAAAGGCCGGCGCGCAGCGTGCTCGACACGGTCAGCAGGCCCATCGGCTGCTTGGCCACGAACGAGGTGAGGTGCACGATGCGCCCGAAGCGCGCCGCGCGCATGGCAGGGAGCGCGAGCCGGCACAGCCGCACCACGTTCATCAGCGTGCCGTCGATGCCGGTGCGCCACGCGTCCTCGGTCAGGTCCTGGAAGCGTCCGGCCGGCGGCCCGCCCGTGTTGGTCACCAGCAGCGCCGGAGCGCCGAAGCGCTCGCCGGTCAGCTCGTACCAGCGCCCCAGGTCGTCGGCCCGGGTGACGTCGACAGGGACGGCCAGCACCTCGGCGCCGGGTGTCGACGCCACGAGATCTCGCTCGGTCTCGGAAAGGGTCCGCTCCGTGCGCGCCGCGATCGAGACGCGCGCGCCCTCGCGCAGCAGGGCGGCGGCGATGGCGCGACCCAGGCCCTTGGAGGCGGCGGCCACCATCGCGGTGCGACCGCGAATTCCCAGATCCATGCCCGCATCCTACGCCGGGCGGGGCGGGGAGGGCGACGGGCCGGACACCCGACCTCGCCGGACGCTAGTCGTCGCTCAGAGGCCCGGCCGGGTTGTGACCCGACAGGCCGCCGGCCGGCGACGAGGGCGAGCTGCCGATCTGCCGCTGCTGCAGCGCCGGCGACCGGTTGGTGCGCGGCGGGCCGCCCGAGTACTCGCGCATGCGGTACTGGATCTTGCGCGGCGAGATGCCCAGCATGTCGGCCGCCCGCGACGTCGATCCGCCCGTGTACTCCAGCGTCTTGAGGATCGCGTAGCGCTCCAGCTCGGCCACCGTCGAGCCGGGCACCGGCGGCATGCCCTCGCGGGCGTTGGCGGCGGCGCCGGCCACCGCCGGCGGCAGGTCCTCGACCGAGATGTCGCGGCCGCGGCACACGACCACCGCGCGCTCGATCACGTTCTCCAGCTCGCGCACGTTGCCCGGCCACATGTAGCGCGCGATCCGGTCGAGGGCGCCCTCGGTGAAGCCGCGCACCTCCTTGCCGTTCTCCTGGCTGTACTTGCGCAGGAAGTGGGCGGCCAGCAGGGTCACGTCGCTGGCCCGCTCGCGCAGCGCCGGCACGTGGATGGTGACGACGTTGAGCCGGTAGAACAGGTCCTCGCGGAACATGCCCTGCGCGACCAGCCTCTGCAGATCCCGGTTGGTCGCGGCCACCACGCGGACGTCGACCTTGATGGTCTGGTTGCCGCCCACCCGCTCGAACTCGCGCTCCTGCAGGAAGCGCAGCAGCTTGATCTGCACGGCCGGCGAGATGTCGCCGATCTCGTCGAGGAACAGCGTGCCGCCGTCGGCCTGCTTGAGCCGCCCGTCGCGCGCGCCGGCCGCGCCGGTGAAGGCGCCGTGCTCGTGGCCGAACAGCTCGCTCTCGAGCAGCCCCTCGGCCAGCGCGGCGCAGTGCAGCTTGATGAGCGGCCCGGCCGAGCGCGGCGAGTGCTCGTGGATGGCGGCCGCGATCAGCTCCTTGCCGGTGCCGCTCTCTCCGGTGATGAGCACCGAGGCCCGCGACGGCGAGACTTGTAGAACGGTCTCGAACAGCTCGCGCATCTCCGGGCTCGACCCGACGATGTTGTGGATGCGCTGGCCGTCGACAAGGCGCTGGCGCAAGAGGCCCGCCTCGAGGCGCAGCCGCCGGCGCTCCAGCTCGCGGTCGATGATGATGAGCAGCTCGTCGACCATGATCGGCTTGGTCAGGTAGTCGGCCGCGCCCTGGCGCATGGCGGCCACCGCCGTATCGACCGCGCCGTGGGCGGTCATGACCACCGAGACGGTCTCCGGATCGAGCTCGTGCGCCTTCCGCATCAGATCCAGCCCGCTCATGCCCGGCATGCACAGGTCGGTCAGGACCAGGTCGGGGGCGAACTCCTCGAGCTTGGGCAAGGCCTTGAAGCCATCGGCCGCCGTCTCCACCCCGAACCCCTCGTCCCTGAGCAGCTCGGCGAGCGCCGTCCGGGCGTTTGCCTCGTCGTCCACGATGAGGACGCGGGCGCGCGGCATCGGGGGCACCCCCTTGACGGGCGTCCTGCGATCCGTGGGCAGGACGACATTCTGCGAAAAACCTGCGGAGCTCTCAGGGGGTGCGCACTCTTTGCGGGCTTCTAGTTCATTCGGCTGCACGATCGCGGTCTAGAGCACCCGCTGTGCCAGGCGGCCGGGCGCTCCCCACCGGGATCGAGATGGAAAAGGTGGTGCTCCCGTCCTGGCTTTGCACCTCCACTGCACCTCCGTGGTCCGAAACGATGCGGTGGACGATGGCCAGACCCAGACCGGTGCCCGACTCCTTGGTGGTGAAGAAGGGCTCGAAGATGGGGGCCCCGGAGGGTACGCCGCGCCCCTGGTCGATCACCTCCAGACGGGCGACCTCCTCCCGGGGTTCCACCCGCACCGCCACCTCCCCGCCCGGGGTGGTGGCCTCGATCGCGTTGCGCAGCAGGTTGAGCAGGACCTGCTTCATCTTCTCGTCGTCGAACTCGGCCCACACCGGTCGGCCGGGCAGCACCGAGACGTTCACGCCGATACCCTCGGCCTCCGGCCCGACCAGCGCGACCATGGCATCGGCGGTCGAGCGCAGGTCGCCGGTGGCCAGCCGCAGCGGATGGGGGCGGGCGAACTGCAGGAAGTTCTCGACCAGCGCGGCCAGCCGGGTCATCTCGCTGTCGGCAAGCTCGATCGCCTTCACGACGCTCGGATCGCCGCCGGCCCGGGTCAGTCGCCGGCGGGCCAGGTTGAGCTGCAGGTGGGCGGCGTTGATCGGATTGCGGATCTCGTGGGCCAGGCCGGCCGCCATGGTGCCGAGCGAGGCCAGGCGCTCGGCGCGCCGCGTGCGCAGCCCCAGGTCGTGCTCCTCGGTGACGTCGAACCCGATCGCGCACAGCAGCAGCGGCCCGCTGCCGCCCGGCAGGGTGGTGAAGTGCCAGCGGATGCGGCGGCTGGGCTCGCCGCTCGCGTGCGGCACCGATCCCTCGAACGGCGTGGCCGCGGCGCCGGCCAGCGCCTCCTCCTGCCGCTGGTGGGCATGCTTGCGGTCGCCCGGCTGCGCGAACAGCTCCAGCCAGCTCGAGCCGACCGCCTTGCTGCGCGGCAGCCCGATCGCCTCCTCGCAGCGCGCGTTGACCAGCAGCACGCGCCCGTCGCGGTCGATCGTGGTGATGAGCGCCTCGGCCTCCTCGACGATCTGGTCGTAGCGCGCCTCGCTGACCGCCAGCTGCTGGGCCAGCTCCAGCTTCTCGAGCTTTTCCAGATCTCGCACGCTGGCGATGTACTCCTCGCGGTAGGTCTCGAGCATGATGGCCAGCTCGAGGTCGAGGATCTTGTGCAGCGCCTCGACCACCCGCTTGCGCAGCGCCGCCTCCTTGACCCGGACCGCGGCGATGCGGGCCAGCGCGATGCGCATCTGGTCCATGGCCGCGAACATGTACTTCTGCGGCAGCTCCATGCGCACGTGGACCCGGCCGATGCGGGCGCGGCGCTCGTAGTAGGCCTCGTCCCACGGTCCGCTGAACAGGAGCGCGAGCCAGTCGCGCAGCGAGCCCTTGAGGCGCTCGATCTGATCGGGCCCGGAGAAGACGCTGCGCGCCCCCTCGTGCTCGCTCAGCCGGGCGTAGAACTCGTCCACCACGCCCGGGAACGACGGCGTGGCGTGGGGAGCGAAGCGGCGCAGCGCCTCCTCGTCGCTGGCGCCGAACTGCACGTAGCGCTTGAGCTCCTCGAACAGCGTCTCCGCCACGCAACTATTAGTACCACGCGCTGGTGAACCGGCCGCAGCGCAGCGACGCGGCCCTGGTCCGAGGGACCCGTGCGGGGGCAACCCGCGCCCCGGTTGCCTGGTCTACCCGTGGACGCTGTGTTATCACCCGTGCGCCCATGAGAGTCCGAGCCCTCCTCTGTGCCCTGTTCCTCGCGGCCCTGGGCGGCTGCGAGCAGGGCGCCGGCGACTACTGCCAGGTCAACCGCGACTGCGAGCCGCCGCTCTTGTGCAACGCCGGCACCCAGCAGTGCCAGCGCTCCGAGACCGGCGGCCAGGCCGACGCGGCCCCGATCCCGGACGCCGCCATTCCGCCCGACGCCCAGACGTTCCCTGACGCGGCTGCTCCCGACGCCGCGCCCCCCGACGCGGACGTCCCGGACGCGGCCCCCCCGGACGCCGACACAGCCCGGTAGCCCGGTCGGCCGGTCACTCGACCGGCAGCCACTTGACGTCGATCACCTCGACCTCGCGGCGACCCTTGGGCGACTGCACCACCACCTCGTCGCCGACCTGACGGCCGATCAGCGCGCGCGCGACCGGCGAGGAGATGGAGATCCGGCCCAGCTTGAGGTCGGCCTCGTCGTCTCCCACGATGGTGTAGGTCTTCTCCCCGCCGTCCTCGTCGCTGATGGTGACGGTGGCGCCGAACTTGACTCGCTCGCCGGACAGCCTGCTCGGGTCGATGACCTCGGCCAGGGCCAGCTTGGTCGAGTACTCGCGGATGCGCGCCTCGATCATGCCCTGCTCCTCCTTGGCCGCCGAGTAGTCGGCGTTCTCCGACAGGTCGCCGTGTCCGCGGGCGACCTCGATGGCGCGGGCGTTGGCCGGCCGATCGACATCGACGAGCTGCTTGAGCTGGGCCTTGAGCTTCTCGTGTCCCTTCGGCGTCATCGGGTATTTCTCAGACATGGCGTCGCATCCTCGGCGTTGTCGTCACGTCCCGGAATGATAGCTCTGCAGCGGCGCGACCCGGAGCCCCTCGCGCGCGTGAGCGGCGATCGCCTCGACCGCCGCGCGCGCCGCCCGCATGGTGGTGAAGTAGGAGATGCTGCTGAAGCAGCGCCGCCCGGCGCAGCGAATGTGAGTCGGCGATGGCCTGGCGGCCCTCGGTCGTGTTGACCACCAGGTTGATGTCGCCGGATTCCATGGCATCGACGCAGTGCGGGCGGCCCTCGTTGACCTTGTTGAGGCCGCGCACGGTCAGGCCGGCGGCGCGCAGGCGCTCCGCGGTCCCGTGCGTGGCGCACAGCTCGAAGCCGAGCTCGCGCAGCCGCCTGGCCACCTCGACCCCGGCCTCCTTGTCGGCGTCGCGCAGGGACAGAAACGCGGTGCCGCCGGCCGGCAGGCGGTTGCCGGCCGCCTCCTGCGCCTTGAAGAAGGCGTGGGCGAAGCTGCTGGTCGATGCCCATGACCTCGCCGGTCGATCGCATCTCCGGGCCCAGCAGGGTGTCGACGCCCTCGAACTTCACGAACGGGAAGACCGCCTCCTTGACCGAGACGTGCGCCGGCTCCACCTCGCGGACGCCCAGCTCGGCCAGCGTGCGCGCCGACCATCACGCGCGCCGCGATCTTGGCCAGCGGCACGCCGATCGCCTTGGACACGAACGGCACCGTGCGCGACGCGCGCGGGTTGACCTCGAGCACGTAGATCTCGCCCTCGAAGCACGGCGAACTGCATGTTCATCAGGCCGACGACGCCCAGCTCGCGCGCCAGCGCGCGGGCCTGCCGCCTGATCTCCTGGCCCAGCTCCGGCGGCAGCGAGTAGGGCGGCAGGGCGCAGGCCGAGTCGCCGGAGTGGATGCCGGCCTCCTCGATGTGCTCCATGACGCCGCCGACGACCACGTCGCCGGTGCCGTCGGCGACCACGTCGACGTCGAGCTCGACCGCGTCGGCCAGGAACTGGTCGATCAGGAGCGGCATGCCGAGCTCCTCGGCGCGCGCGAAGTAGGACGTCGAGGCCCTCGTCGTCGTAGACCCGCTCCATCGCCCGGCCGCCCAGCACGTAGGACGGGCGCACCATCACCGGGTAGCCGATCTCGCGCGGCGACCCGGTGCGCCTCGTCCAGCGCTGCGCGCCACGCCCCAGCGCGGCGCGCGCAGGCCCAGCTTGCTGAGCAGCTCGCCGAAGCGCTCGCGGTCCTCGGCCCGGTCGATGGCGTCGGCGCTGGTGCCGAGCAGCATCGACGCCGGCCCGCTCGAGCGGCACCGCCAGCTTGAGCGGGGTCTGGCCGCCGAACTGCACGATGACGCCCTCCGGCTTCTCGACGTCGGCAGATGGCCAGCACGTCCTCGAGCGTGAGCGGCTCGAAGTAGAGCCGGTCGGAGGTGTCGTAGTCGGTCGACACCGTCTCCGGGTTGCAGTTGACCATGATGGTCTCGAAGCCCTCCTCGCGCAGGGCCATCACGGCGTGCACGCAGCAGTAGTCGAACTCGATGCCCTGGCCGATGCGGTTGGGCCCGCCGCCGAGGATGACGACCTTGCGCCGGTCGCTCGGCCGCGCCTCGCACTCCTCCTCGTAGCGTCGAGTAGAGGTACGGCGTGTGGGCCTCGAACTCGGCGGCGCAGGTGTCGACCCGCTTGTAGACCGGGCGCACGCCGGCCGCCTCGCGCGCGGCGCGCGCCGCGTCCTCGCCGGCCGCCGGTGAGCTCGGCGATGCGCCGGTCGCTGAGGCCGCAGCTGCTTGTAGCGCCGCCAGCTCGGCCGCCGACAGCCGCGGCCAGGTCGCCGGCCGCGCGACAGCTCGGCCTCGGCGTCGAGCACGCTCTGCAGCTGATCGAGGAACCAGGGATCGATGTGGCTGAGCTGGTGCGCCTCCTCGACCGTCATGCCCAGGCGCATCGCCTGGGCCAGCTCCCACAGCCGGTCCGGGCCGGTGCGGGCCACGCGGCGGGCCAGCTCCTCGCGGTCGTTCTTCACGTCCGGAGGCAGCGACATGTCGAGGCCGTGGCGCCCGTTCTCCAGCGAGCGCAGCGCCTTGCCCAGCGCCTCGCGGAAGGTGCGGCCGATCGCCATCGACCTCGCCGACCGACTTCATCTGCGTGCCCAGGATCGGCTCGGCGGCGGGGAACTTCTCGAACGCGAAGCGCGGCACCTTGACCACCACGTAGTCGATGGTCGGCTCGAACGACGCCGGCGTGACGCGGGTGATGTCGTTGCGGATCTCGTCGAGCGAGTAGCCGATGGCGAGCTTGGCGGCGATCTTGGCGATCGGGAAGCCGGTCGCCTTGGAGGCCAGCGCGCTCGAGCGCGACACGCGCGGGTTCATCTCGATGACCACCTGCTCGCCGGTCGCCGGGTCGACGGCGAACTGGATGTTGGAGCCGCCGGTCTCGACGCCGATCTCGCGGATGACCGCGATGGCGGCGTCGCGCATGCGCTGGTACTCCTTGTCGGTCAGGGTCATCGCCGGCGCCACGGTGATCGAGTCGCCCGTGTGCACGCCCATCGGATCGAAGTTCTCGATCGAGCAGATGATGACCACGTTGTCCTTGTGGTCGCGCATCACCTCGAGCTCGTACTCCTTCCAGCCCAGCACCGACTGCTCGATCAGCAGCTGGTGGCGCGGGCTCTGATCGAGCCCCCACAGCACCAGGCTGTCGAACTCGCGCGGCGTGTAGGCGATGGCCGCGCCCGCGCCGCCCAGGGTGAACGACGGGCGCAGGATGGCGGGGAAGCCGATGTCGGCCGACCGCGGCGCGCGCCTGCTCGAGGCGTGGAGACGTAGGCCGAGCGCGGCGTGCGCAGGCCGATGGCGGCCATCGCCTGCTTGAACAGCTCGCGGTCCTCGGCCTTCTCGATCGCCTCGAGCTGCGCGCCGATCAGCTCGACCGAGTGCTTCTCGAGCAGGCCGGCGCGCGACGCCTCGACCGCCAGGTTGAGCGCCGGTCTGCCCGCCCAGGGTGGGCAGGATGGCGTCCGGCTTCTCGCGCTCGAGCACCTTGTCGAGCACCTCGACCGTCAGCGGCTCGACGTAGGTGGCGTCGGCCAGCTCGCGGGTCGGTCATGATGGTGGCCGGGTTGCTGTTGATCAGCACGACGCGCAGGCCCTCCTCGCGCAGCGCCTTGCACGCCTGGGTGCCGGAGTAGTCGAACTCGCACGCCTGGCCGATGACGATCGGTCCCGACCCGATGATGAGGACCGACTTCAGGTCGGGTCGCCGGGGCATGACCGGCTAGCCCTGCCGCACGAGCCGGTCGTGGTGCATCTTGTAGCCGGTGAGCGCCGTCTCGAGCAGGGTGGCGACCTCGGACTTGCGCTCGCCCAGGTCCCACTGGTTCTCGGACAGCACCTCGGCGATGCGCTGGCGCAGGCGGCGGCTCTCCTCCTCCTCGCGCACCAGCGCCTTGACCAGCGGCTCGGCCGCCATCGTCGAGGGCTTGAGGCCGATCGCGTCGACCGCCTTGTAGCGCACGTTCTCGTCGAAGTCCTCGACGTAGGGCAGGATGCGCCGGACGATCTCGTCGTTGCTGGCGTCATCGAACTCGGCCAGCCAGGACAGGAGGTCGCTGCGCCGCTCCGGGTCGCGCGTGTAGCCGGGCGGCTCGTCGCGCAGGACCTCGTCGATGACGTCGAACACCGTGTCGCGGTCGGCGACCTGGCCGAGCACGATGAGCGGGTAGTGCAGGCTGGTCGCCGTCTTCATGTACCGGCGCACGGCGGGCAGCGACTTCTCGCCGCGGGCGACCAGGGTGTCGACCACCCACTGCTTCTCCTGCTGGTCCTCGATCGTCTTGTCGTACTTGAAGGAGAAGCGGGTGCACAGCGCGTGCAGCGCGTCGTCGGAGCCGTCCTTGGCCAGCTTCTCCATCGCCGCGAAGCGGTCGACCGACTGAGAGTGCTTGCTGGTCACCTTGTCCATCGCGCGCTTGAGGGCGCGGTCCTTGGATAACCCGAACACGAATACCTTCCGTTCTAGCTTGCTGAGCCTGAGGCGGTGATCGACATGGCGCCCTCGCCAGCGTCGGGCGAGGCGTCGAGCGGGGACGCGTCCGGGGCGGCGTCGTCCGGGGCGGCGTCGGGCGCCGACGCGTCGGGCGAGGCGTCGGCGGTGGTGCCGCCGGCGTCGCTCGAGGCGGCGTCCGGCAGGGGCGGTGCGCATTCGAAGTCGTCGGCGACGTCGTCGAGCTTGCACCAGGTGTCGGCGCGGCAGCTGTAGCCGTCCGGGCAGTCGCCGTCGGCGCTGCACGCGAATGCGCATGCCGGGCGCGGGGTCTCGTAGCAGCCGGCCAGAGCGAAAGCGAAGAGGATGGGTGCTCCGCGCAGCGCCGGAGCCAGGCGGGCGAGCCGCATCAGAAGCTCCCGGTCCAGCTCAGGCCGGCTCCCTGGGGGCTCACCGACGGTGCCAGGCCGGCCGCGGCGCTGCCGTCGCCGCCGGCGCTCATGCCGTCGAGCACGAAGAAGAGCGCCGACGCGGCGGCGGCGGCCCCGGTGGCGGCGAGCGCGACGACCGAGAGCCTCTCGAGCCGGTCGCCCTCGTCGACCAGGTCGCGGTAGCGGTCGCTGGTGGCCCCGGTGTACGTGGCCGGGCGGCCCTCCTGGTCGCGGAAGTCGAGCAGGTTCTGGATGTCTTCCTCGCGCGATCCGGCCGACAGCGCGAGCACCGCAGCGGTCGTCCCGAGCGCGAAGGTGATGCCGACCGAGGTCCAGGCCGCCGTGCGCTGCCAGGTCGGCGGCTCCTCGTCGAGGTAGGCCGGCGCGCCGGTGAGCGAGGCCCCGTCTTGCTGCTGTGGCGCGCGTGGCGCGGCCGCGGGAGGCTCGGGGGCAGGGCGGGGCGTGGTGGTGGTGGCGCGGGGAGCGGGGGCCGGTGCCGTCGGTCGGCGCGCGGGGCGCCGCGCCGGGCGCGGTGGGCGACGACGGGGCGGTCGGTGACGGGGCGATACGCGACGCCCCCGATACCGGGACGCCCGAGGCCGTATCGGATGCGGGCGTGCCGGCTGCCGGCGTGTCTGCCGGCGCCGGGTCCGATGACGAGCGGCGCCCGCGGTTCTTGCAGGCCTGGATGAGCGCCTGGGTGCGCTGCTTGAACTCGGGGGAGGGCTTGCCCTCCTTCAAGTAGCGCAGGTAGTAGACCTTGGCCGTGGTGCAGTCGTCGGCCCTGTCGTACGAGTGCCCGATCTTGAAGAAGAGCACCGGATCCTTGGTGATGTCGTACGCGACCCCGTACTCGCGCGCGGCCAGCTTGTACTTGCCCTCGGCAGCGGCCTTCTCGGCGGCCTCGTAGTGTCGCTTGGCCGCCTCGTAATCCGGTGGCGCCGCCGCCGCGGGCGCCGCAGCGACGAGGACAAGCGCCAGGATGACTCCGCGCCCGAGCATGGCGCGCAGTCTACCCGCGATGGGACCGGCCCTCAACTCCCCGCCCCGGAGCAATGTTGCGGAAACTCCGACTGTTTCTCAGTCGGATCGAGCGCAGAGCATATGCGTCAGTCTATGGTGTTGGGATCGCCACCGGGGTATCCCTAGGGTTCAGTCATGGCCAAGATCGACAGGGTCCGCAACATCGGCATCGTTGCGCATATCGATGCCGGGAAGACCACGGTCTCGGAGCGTTTCCTTTTCTACTCGGGCAAGCGCCACCAGATCGGCGAGGTCCACGACGGCCAGGCCGAGATGGACTGGCGCGATCAGGAGCGCGAGCGCGGCATCACCATCACCGCCGCGGCCACCAGCTTCGAGTGGCAGAAGCACGAGATCCACCTGATCGACACGCCCGGGCCACGTCGACTTCACCATCGAGGTCGAGCGCAGCCTGCGCGTGCTCGACGGGGCGGTGGTCGTGTTCGACGCGGTCAGCGGCGTCGAGCCGCAGTCGGAGACCGTCTGGCACCAGGCCGACAAGTTCAAGGTCCCGCGCCTGTCGTTCATCAACAAGATGGACCGCATCGGCGCCGACTTCGGCGCCGCGGTGGCCGAGATCCGCACCCGCCTGGGCGCCAACGCGGTGCCGATCCAGCTGCCGCTCGGCGCCGAGGACGCGTTCCGCGGCGCCATCGATCTGGTCCGCATGCGCCACCTCACCTTCACCGGCGATCCGACAAACGAGGTGATCGAGGGGGACATCCCGGCCGAGCACGCGGAGGCGGCGCAGGTCGCGCACGAGGCGCTGCTCGAGGCGGTGGCCGAGGTGGACGACGCCATCGCCGAGCGCTTCCTCGAGGGCGAGCCGGTGCCGCCCGCCGACCTGGTGGCGGCGCTGCGCCGGGCCTGCATCGCGGTCAAGCTGGTGCCGGTGCTGTGCGGGGCCGCGCTGCGCAACAAGGGCGTGCGCCCGCTGCTCGACGCGGTGGTGGACTACCTGCCGTCGCCGCTCGACGTCCCGCCCATCCACGGCGTGGATCCGCGCGACACCGACGGGCAGCTGTCGCGCGCGCCCAAGGACAGCGAGCCGGTCAGCGCGCTCGCCTTCAAGGTGGAGATGGACGAGGGGCGCAAGATCGTCTTCCTGCGCCTGTTCAGCGGCCAGATCAAGCCGGGCGTCGAGCTCCTCAACGTGCGCACCGGCCGCAAGGAGAAGCTGGCCCGCCTGTTCGAGCTACACGCCAACCGGCGCCAGCGCATCGAGCGCGCCGTGGCCGGCCAGATCATCGGCGCGGCCGGGCTCAAGGACGCGACCACCGGCGACACGCTGTGCGACGCGGCCCATCCGATCCTGCTCGAGCGCATCGACACCTACGAGCCGGTCATCTCGGTCGCGGTCGAGCCGGAGACCAACGCCGAGAAGGAGCGGCTCGACTTCTCGCTGGGCAAGATGGTCGAGGAGGACCCGACCTTCCGCGTGCGCGAGGACCCGGACACCGGCCAGACGATCATCAGCGGCATGGGCGAGCTGCACCTCGACATCATCGTCGACCGTCTGGAGCGCGAGTACAAGGTCAAGCCGCGCGTCGGCAAGCCGCAGGTCGTCTACCGCGAGACGATCACGAACAGCGCGCAGGCCTCGGCTCGCTTCGAGCGCTCGATGAAGGACGAGGCGATCTTCGGCGAGGCCACGTGCCGCGTGGCGCCGCTGCCGCGCGGCTCCGGCACCCGCGTCACGCGCGAGCTGCCGGCCGAGCCGCTGGTCCCGCAGGCCGTCGTCGACTCCGCCATGCAGGGCCTCAACGACGCGGCCCAGGCCGGCCCCGACGGCTACCCGCTGCAGGACGTCGAGGTGGCGCTGACCGCGCTCGGCTTCCGCGAAGGCGCCGACGCCGAGGTGGGCGTGCGCGCGGCCGCCGCCGAGGCGTTCCGCCGCGCCGTCGCCCAGGCCGGCCCGGTCAAGCTCGAGCCGATCATGGCCGTCGAGGTCGTCGTCCCCGAGGAGCACCTCGGCTCCGTCATCGGCGACCTCAACGCCCGCCAGGGCCAGATCCAGAACGTCGGCGCCCGCGGCCCCAAGAGCGTCGTGGACGCCCTGGTCCCGCTGGCCAACATGTTCGGCTACTCGACGAAGCTGCGAACCCTGACCTCGGGCCGCGCCGAGTTCACCATGCAGTTCTCGCGCTACGACACCCTGACGGGCTGACGCGCGGCGGCCTCGAGGGGATCGCCGATCAGGCGAGGTCCTGGAACGCGATGACCACTCCGCCCACGCGGCGGCCCTCGGCGCGCGCGCAGAGCATTCCCCAGCGCGAGACATCGAACCGCCTCGCCCAGTCGGACGGGTGGTTGCCGGCGATGGCGTCGTAGTCCTTCACGAACGGCGCATTGATCGGCCGCTCGACGAGCTCGAAGCCGCCGGCCCCTCCCTCGCGGGCCGACACGTCCAGGACGCTGCAGACCTCGAATGCGATCGGCACCTGCGCGTACTCGTCGATGAGCGTCAGCGACTCTTCCACGATCTCCATCGCGGAGGAGATCGTTGCCCTGCTCACGGACGGCCAGCAAGTTGACGTGCCTCGGATCCGCCTCTTCGCCGGTCGCTGTCGCTGACGAGTCCTCGATCCTCGCGGCGGTGAGGTGGACGCCCGCATCGCCAGGCGGCTGCAGCGTCCGCAGCGCCAGGTGTCGATGATGTCGCTGCACTCGCGGCGTCCGGCGTCGGTGGTGTCGCTGCGCTCGCGGCATCCGGTGTCCGTGGCGACGCAGCGCCCGGTGCGCGCACCGCCGGCGCCGGCCAGGTCGAGTATCGACGCTGGAACTCGAGATGATCGGGCGCCGTGCCGCTGACATGGAGCGCGCCTCGATGGATGGCCGCGTGGTGGGCCGAGCACAGGAGGATGAGGAGCGACGGGTCGTGGGTGCCGCCGTCCACCCGGTGGACGATGTGGTGGATCTCGAGGAACCTGGCGGCGCGGCAGCCGGGCACCTCGCAGCGGCCGTGCGCGCGGCGGACGACCAGGCGGCGGATACGCGGCGGGATGGTCTGTGAGGCCTTCACGGGCACGCCGTCCACGTGGGTGTCGCCGATGTGCTGCGCGTCGCACAGCGCGGCTTCGACCACGTGCGGGTCCACGGCCAGCTCGCGGCCGGCTCCATCGCGGGTGCCGCGGCGGCACTCCGGGCAGACAGTCATGGCGACCTGGTACGCGGCCCGTCCGGGGTCGGTCGGGCCGCCGAGCACGTGATGGGCCAGCATGCGCACGAGGGCGTCGTCGTCGAGCGAGTGACCGACGTCGAGCTCCATGCGGCGCCGCGCCTCGCGAAACGCGGCCAGCCCGTCACCGGTGACTTCGAGGCGCAGCACCTCGCGCTTCATCGCCGGGTCGGCCGGATCGCCCGGCCGGTCGCCCGACTTCCGCCCCGAGACCATGTCCTCGACCTCGCGCATCGACTTGCCTCGCGCGGCCGCGATCCACTCGGTCTCGGTCGCCGGCACCGCCACGCGGGTCAGCTCGCGCACCGCGGACCAGCAGAGGTCACCTTCGCCCAGCGCCGCCGCCATCGCCGGCAGCTGAGCGATCGTCTCGGCGACGCGCAGCCTCTCGCTGGCCAGCCCGGCCCGTAGCCGAAGACATGCTCCAGATACGAAAGGAAGGTGCCGTATCCGAGCGCCTCGTGCACGCGGACCCGCTTTCCCTCGAGCAGCCACCGCGCCTCCTCGGCATCGTAGGCCCCCTTCGATCGCGCCAGCCGCATGAGCTCCGCATGCACTCGCTATCCACGTATCGCGTTGCATCGAAGTTCCATATGCACGACGAAATTTGGCTCCTCAGAATGCGCGCAGAGCCACGAACTCGACGACGAACCCGCGATTCGAGTCGATGCCGATGATCAACGGCGAGCGCTTATCTCGCTGCGCCACGTAGCGCGATCAACGCCGGGGTATCGGTGCGCGTTCGCGTGCATCGCGAAACATGTCCAGAAAAAACGACAGGAAGGTCGACGATTGATGAGGAGGTCGAGGCGAGCGTCTTCTACGCCGCGACGGTCGACTCCTTCGATCGCCGCGACCTGCGCTCCTTCGGTCGCCGCGACGGTCGGCCTCCTTTCGCCGCGAGGCTCAGCGCCGGGGACTCCCCATGGACAGCGTGCGCGCGACGATCTACGCGTCAGGTGGGGCGCGCCCGCTGCCCACAGTGGTGCCCCGGCGCTTTGGCGCCAGGCTCTTTTGTTGTTCACACAACAATATGAGTCCCACGTGGGCGGCTACGAGGAGGTTCACCCACGTCGAGTAGCCGCCACTACGACGAGCCGGGTGTCGCGCTGGCGCTGGGTTCTCGGCCGCACTTCGCGTGGGGCCTGGATCGGCGACGCCCACGTGGGCGGGATGGTCAGCATCGGTGGGTCGCTGCGCCGGTCGGCTTCGGTCGATCGTTGCGGCCTCGGAATCAGGGGTGGCTCCTCCCGCGCACGCCGCGGGCCGACGCCAGGCGCCGGTCGCCGACGTGATGTTGCCGCTCGCCGCGGCGCGGCCTACATGCCTGTACCCGGGGCCGCGCAGCACGCGGCCGGGCCGCTCCTGCGTGATCGCTCCATCCCTCACCACGGCCCGCCCGTTGACCAGCACATGCCGCACACCGACAGAGTAGTGGTTCGGATCCTCGAAGGTGGCGCGGTCGGCGATCGTGGCCGGATCGAAGATCGTGATGTCCGCGAACATGCCGGGGCGCAGGATGCCGCGGTCCAGGATGCCCGACGCGGACGGCGGCCTGCGAGGTCATCTTGCGGACCGCCTCCTCCAGCGAGAGCAGGCGCTGGTCGCGGACGTAGTGGCCCAGGATGCGCGGGAACGTGCCCCAGGCGCGCGGGTGCGACTTCGACTCGGCCAGGCGGCCGTCCTCGGCGCGGGCGCCGGAGTCGGTGTCGAACGAGATCAGCGGGTGGGCCAGCGCCAGACGCACGTCCGCCTCGTCCATGATCGAGATGATGCAGGACGACTCGCCGCGGTCGGCGATGACCAGATCCATCACCGCGTCGCGCGGGTCCTTGCCCATCGCCGCGCCGATCTGCTGCGAGGGTCATGCCCTCGTACTTGCGCAGCGCCGGGTCGAGGACCGAGCTCAGCATCACGCCGGCGGCGCCGCCCGAGCCGTACCACTGGTTCTCGTACGCGGCGGCCGGATCGTCCATGTCGCGCTTGATGCGCTCGCGGGTCGCCGGGTCCTTCAGCCGGGCCAGCATCTCCTCGGTGCCGCCCTCGCGCGCCCACAGCGGCAGGCACGCGTCGAGCCCGTTGGAGGCGCGGCTGTAGGGATAGACGTTGGCCGAGACGCGCAGGCCGCGGGCGCGGGCGGCCTCGATCCGGCGCAGCACCTCGCCCATCTTGCCCCAGTTGGCCTTGTACGCGGTCTTGAGGTGCCAGATCTCGGCCGGGATGCGCGCGCGCTCGGCGATGGCGAACACCTCGTCGAGCGAGGCAAGCACCTCGTTGCCCTCCGAGCGCTGGTGGGTGATGTAGATGCCGCCGTAGCGCGCCGCCACCTCGGCCAGCGCGACCAGCTCGTCGGTCGACGCGAACCGATTGGGCACGTACTGCAGCGACGAGCTCAGCCCGAGCGCTCCCTGCTCCATCGCCTCGGCCACCAGCTTCTTCATCTGCGCCAGCTCGTCCGCGGTGGCCGGCGGTTCGCCTTGCCGATCACGTGGTCGCGGACGCCGCCCGAGCCGACGAAGGTGCCCAGGTTGACGGCGGTCTTCGAGCGCTCGAGCCGCGCGAAGTACTCGGTCAGCGTGCGCCAGTCGTGCTCGACGCCGTAGTGCCGGTACGGCTCCATCCCCTCGGCCAGCATCCGCTCGTTGACCGGCGCGATCGAGGCGCCCTCGCCGGTGACCTCGGTGGTGACGCCCTGCGTGATCTTGCTGGCCGCGCGGCTGTCGACGAGCACGTTGAACTCCGACTGGCCGAGCAGATCGATGAAGCCGGGCGCGACGACCAGGCCGGCGGCGTCGATGCGCGCCCGCGCCTTGGCCGAGTCGAGCTGGCCGACGCTGTGGATGCGGTCGCCGACGATGCCGATGTCCGCCTCGAACCAGGGCGCGCCGGTGCCGTCGACGACGCGGCCATTGGCGATCACGAGGTCGTAGGTCGCCGCCGGTGCGGCCTGCTCGTCGGAGCGCGGGCCCGAGCACGAGTACTCGCACGAGCTCGAGCAGGCGCCGGGCGAAAGGACCACGACCAGCAGGAGGGCGCGCTGAACGGCGCGGCGCGGATCTCGCATGCGGCCGATGCTATCGCACTCGAGTATAGTGATGGTCGCGTGAGCTGCTCGACTCCATCCATTGCCCTCGGTGTCGTTCTGGCCCTCGTGCTGATCGTGATGGTCGCGGCGGCGTGCAGCGGCCGCCGCGCTCCCGACGGCGCGCGCGAGCGCACGGCGCCCCGCGCCGACCGCAAGGACACCGCCGGCGAGTCGCCCGATTCCAGTGACCCCGCGGCCGACGACGGCGCCGCCGACTTCCCCGCCGCGCCGCGCGCCGACCAGGCCATGGCCGCCGCGGCCAGCGGCCTGCTCGACGCCGCCGGCGGTGCGCGCAAGCAGGTCGCGCTCGCCTTCGACAGCGACGAGCGCGAGGACTGGAGCTACGTGCCGCGCTCGCGCGCCGGGCTCGCCCTCGGCGACATGACCGAGGGACAGCGCTACGCCACCCAGGCGCTGCTCCGCGCCGGACTGAGCCCGCGCGGGCACGAGAAGGTGTCCGGCATCCTGCGCATCGAGCCGATCCTGGGCCAGATCGAGGGCAACGCCGGCTTCCGCGATCCCGGCCGCTACCATGTCGCGGTGTTCGGCCAGCCCGGCGCCGAGGGCCCGTGGGGATGGCGCTTCGAGGGCCATCACCTGTCGCTCAACTTCACCCACGCCCACGGCCGGGTCTCCAGCACGCCGGCCTTCTTCGGCGCCAATCCGGCCCGCGTGCCGTCGGGCCGCCACCGCGGCCTGCGCGTGCTCGCCGAGGAGGAGGACCTCGGCCGCGCGCTGCTGGTCTCGCTCAGCGACGAGCAGCGCCGCCGCGCCGTGCTGTCCTCATCGGCGCCGTCCGACATCGTGACCGAGGCGTCGCGCCGGGTCTCGCTGGACGGCTTCGAGGGCCTGCCGGCGGCGCAGATGTCGGCCGAGCAGCGGGCCGCCCTGCACAAGCTCATCGAGGTCTACGTCCACAACCTCGCGCCGGAGCTGGCCCAGGGCCACCTCGACCGCATGGAGGCGGCGGGCCTGGACCGCATCTACTTCTCGTGGGCGGGCGGCGACCGACCCGGCCAGTCGCACTACTACCGCATCCACGGGCCGACCCACGTCATCGAGCTCGACAACCGGGGCGGCAACCACATCCACACAGTGCTGCGCGACCTGGAGCACGACTTCGGCGACGGCCTGCTCGCGCGCCACCTGCGCGAGCACCATCACGATCACGCGCCGAGCCGCATGCGGGCCAGGACGGCGATGAAGTCGAGCGCCAGCTCGAAGTGGGCGTCGAGCACGGCCAGCAGCGCCTCGAAGTCGGCGCGATAGGCGATGACCGGCGTGACGGCGCGGGCGTCGTAGCCGCGCGGGTGCCCGGCCAAGCAGTCCATGGTGCCGATCCAGTAGCTGGACCCGACGTTCAACCGATCGGCCGGCCGGCGTCGTGCAGCGCACGCGGCCGTAGTCGATGCGCAGCGAGAAGGTCGGCGCGTCGCCGGCGCTCCACAGCATGTCCCCCTCGGCGAAGCGGACCTCGACCTGGCTGCGCACCAGCTCGATCACCGCGTCCAGGTTGGCCCGCGCCATCATCGGCACTCGCTGCGCCTCCAGCAGCCGCTCGACCAGCGTGCGCTCGCGGTCGCGCCAGGTGCCGAGCTCGACCTCGGGCGGCTTGTCCGGATCGGCCGGCAGCCCGCTGCGCACGCGCGCGATGCCCAGCGCCTGCATGCGCAGCACGTTGCGCACGAACGCGAAGTCGCGCTCGTAGGTGTCGAGCAGCGCCTCGGCCGGGATCTCGAGCGTCTGGGTGTCCACGTCGGCCACCGCGCTGGCCCCGTTGGCGTCGCGCGCGATGAGCGACGTGAAGCCGGCGCCGAAGCCGCTGGTCACCACGCTCAGCACGGCGCCCTTGCGCGTCACCGTCACCTGGCCGGCGGTGACCAGGTAGACGTTGTCGATCGGGCGCCCCTCGGTCAGCAGCCGGGCGCCGGCCGGGAAGCGGCGCACCCGCGCGTGCTCGGCCAGCAGCGCCAGCGAGCTCTCGTCCAGGGCGCGCAGCGACTCCATCGCGCGCAGGAGGATGAGCCGGCCGCGCAGGGTCTCGCTGCCGATCTCGATGGCGATGTCGCCGCCGACGTCATCCAGCATGGCGCGCCTCGGCCAGCAGCTCCAGCGCCCTGGCCGCGTCGCCCGGCGGGTCCTCGGCGCGGGCCAGCGCCTCGAGCTGCGGCCGGAAGCGGCGGAGCTCGAGCTCGCCGATGTGGTGGATGGTCAGGAGCCGCACCGACTCGCTCTCGCTGGCCAGCATGCGCTCGAGCAGCGCCTCGTAGTCGCCGGCGACCGGCTCGTGGAACGGCCCGGCGGTGGCCAGGCGCGCCTCGTCCGGGCTGTCGTCGATGAGGCCGCACACGGCGCCGCGCAGGGGCGGGCGCAGCACCGCCTCGGTCAGCTCCACGCCGCTGTCGCGCACGTCGCGGCGCTCGCTGCCCAGGCCGCGCCAGATGCGGGAGAAGTCCTCGGCCGGGTGGGCCAGTCCGAGCAGCCGGAACAGCCGGCCGATCATGTGAGCCTGCTTGTCGGCCAGCAGCCGGATCAGCATGCGATGTCCCTCGGTGGCGCGGCGGGCGTCGCGCTCGGCGCCGCGCGCCAGGGCCAGGCGCCGGTCCAGGTAGCGATAGGCGCGCCGCACCGTCTCCTCGATGACCCGATCGATGGCCGCGCGGTCGAGCGCGATGTCGGGCCGCCCGCGCACGATCGCCTCGAGCGCGCGGATGATGCGATAGCGCACCATGCCGTCCCACTCGAGCGGCAGCTGGGCCAGCAGCGCCTCGGCGGCCCGCTGGGCGTCGAACCGCATGGCGATGCGCGGCAGCTGCCAGCGCACCGCGGACGGCGTGGCCCGGTCGGCCAGCGCCGCCGCCACCGCCGCCAGCCCCGCGTCGCCGTGGGCGCCGAGGCCGTCGCTGGCCGCCTGCCTGGTGGCCTCGTCGGCGACCAGCGCGATCAGCGCCGGCACCAGCTCCGGTCCGCGCACCGTGCCCATCGCCTGGGCGGCGGCGGCGCGCACCTGCTGCTCGGGCGCGCGCGACAGCGCGATCAGCACGTCCTCGAAGCCGCGCGGGTCGCGCCGCGCGATCGCCTCGGCCAGGGCGACGCGGGTGGCGACCGTGCCGTGGGCCAGCAGCGAGTCGAGCGAGTCGCGCGCGTCGCTGCCGACCACGGCGCCGGCGGCGATCAGGTTGACCATGATGGCGGCGCGCACCTCGGGCGACTCCTCCTCGCTCAGCCGCATGCGAAGCCAGCGCTCGTCGTTGGCCAGCACCGAGCGGGCCGCCACCATCGCCTGGCGCACCCGCACCGACGGGTGGTCGACGAGGTGATCGATGGCGTGCAGGGCGTTGCGTCGGCCGGCGCGCACGAACACGCCCAGCGCGCGCTCGACCACCGTATCGGAGGGGTGATAGAGGATGAGCGCCGGCACCAGGTGCGGCTTGCCCTCGCGCTCGAGCACAGCCATGGCCGCGATCACGTGCGACTCGTCGCTGCTGTCGAGGGTGGCGACCATGGCCTCGAGCGAGGCCACGTCCAGCTCCGGGATGCCCTGCAGATGCGCGACCCGATCCTCGTCGAGCCGGCCGCGGAACAGATCGAGGTAATAGCGGCGCAGATCGACCAGCCCGACCAGCCACAGCACGGCCAGCGCCGGCCAGCCCGACGCCGAGCGCGGCCGGCGGCGCGCCCAGCCCGACCGCGGCCAGGATGGCCAGCGACGCCACGCACTGGCCGCCGCGCTGGCCGATCGAATCGGACAGCGCCTTGATCCGCGAGCGCGCCCACGGCGCCAGCGGCACGAACAGGAGCTCGGACGCGGTGCGGTGCAGCGTGTGGCGCAGGGCGCCGTCGCTGCCCTTGATGACCAGCGCGGCGGTCATGCCGGCGGCAGCCGCGAAGCCGACGCCGCCGGCGGCGAGCAGGACCGGCAGCACGGCGAGCGCGCCGAGCGCGTTGAGGCGGCGCAGCGCCGGCTGCACCAGGCCGACCTGGACCAGCAGCGAGGCGGCGTTGAGCGCGGTGTAGACCAGGGCGAAGAACTGGGCCAGCTCGCGCGGGCTGACCGCGGCGGCGGCCGCGCTCTTGAACAGGTAGTCGGCCACCGCCGCGACCGCCGCCGCCGCCGCGGTCAGCGCGACCAGCCGCCGGGCGTAGGGGTGGTGGAGCGCGAAGCGGGCCGCGTCGGCCAGGGCGCCCAGCTCGCGCGCGCGCTCCGGCGTCTCGCCGGCGGGCGCGCCCGGCTCGCGCAGCCAGCGCGGCGCCAGCGCCGACGCGGCGAACCCGGCGGCCGCCAGCAGCACCAGGTGGTGCGCGCCGACCGCGCCGGCCAGCGCGCCGGCCGCGGCGCTGCCGGCGGTGGCGCCCAGCACGCTGCCCAGGCCGATCGGCGCGTACAGGCGCTTGGCCTGCGTGATGCTGAACGCGCCGCCCAGCAGGGTCCAGAACTGCAGCAGCGCGATTGTCGAGATCACGCCGGACCAGATGTAGAGCGCGTAGAGCCCGGAGGCGCCCAGCTCCGGCAGGAGCGCCCAGAAGGCGAACGTGCCGGCGGCGGCCGCGGCGATCCATGCGCTCAGCGCCGAGCGCGCCCGCAAGGAGCGCGCGACCCGCGCGTGCAGCTGCACCGCGGCCAGCGAGGCGGCGGCGATGGCCAGGTAGACCAGCGGCAGGCGCGCGGCCGGGATGGAGGACAGAAACAGCGCGTCGCGCGCCGTCTCGAGCACCGCGTGGCTGCCGACCAGCCCGAACAGCACCAGGAACGCGACAGCGACGTCGCGCCGCTCCTCGGTGCGGACGGTGCGCACGAGCCTGACCACCGCGCGAGCTTACCCCGCGGCCGGGCGGGCCACCCAGCCGATCGCGACCGTGCGCATGGCCCACACGCAGCGTGCCGTCCGGCCGCCGGTGCCGCTCGTACGCCTCGCGCACAAGTCGCTCGAAGCCGTCCCTGTCGCCCATGCCGTGAGCGACGTACGAGGCCGATCGGACGCGGCCGATCACCTCGTCCCACGACAGCACCTCCTCGGCGGGCACCTCGGTCGTGACCACGCCGGGGATGCCGACCAGGCGCGCGCGCGGATCGCTGGCCAGATCGCTCAGCGCGCGGTTGGCCGCGTACTCGGTCGAGTGGCCGAGCAGGAGATCCTCGTACTCGTCGTTGAACGGGCTGGAGATGCGCTGGTTCCACACCGCGCAGGTCCATCCGCCCGGCACCAGGATGCGGGCCAGCTCGGCCAGCGTGGCCTGGAGCGGGAACCAGTGAAAAGCCTGCGCCGCGGTGACCAGGTTGACCGACCCGTCCGTCAGGCCGGTGCGCGTGGCGTCGCCTGCCGCGTAGGTCGGGCCGCCGCCGGCCTCACGCGCCATGGCCAGCATGTCGGCGTTGGGATCGACGCCGATCACGTCGAGGCCGCGGCCGGCCAGCAGCCGGCTGAAGATGCCGGTGCCGCAGCCCACGTCGGCCACGCGCGCGCCGGGCGCCAACTTTGCAGTGGACTGGATCCAGTCCAGGATGCCGGCCGGGTAGCCGGGTCGAAAGCGGTGGTAGGCCTCGGCCACGGCGCTGAAGCGATCTCTGGAGTCGAGCACGGTCGGATCTTCTCCTCGGCGCGGACGGAGCGACAGATCGGTGGGCAGCGCCTTGCGATGAGCATAGAGGGCGCGAACCGACGGCGCCATGTGCCGTCAGCGGCGCTCAGGCTCGAAGGCGAGGCCGCGCTGCTCGGGGCGGAAGCCGCTGGCGAGCAGGAGCGGGGCCAGCGGGGACGAGCGGGCCGGCGCTGCCGTCGGCGGTCTCCAGGCGCAGGGCGCGGCGGCGGGCCATGCGGGTGAGCAGCGGCATGCCGGTGACGCATCGCCGCGGCGAGATCGTCGGTCGACAGGGCCGGGAAGCTGATCATCGCCTTGCCGCCGGACTCGAGGTAGAGGGCCAGCTCGCCGCGCCACAGCAGCACCAGGGCGCCGGCCCGCCGGCTGGGCCGCCCACCGTCGGCGGAGCGCGGCTCCGGCCACGGCAACAGCGCGCCGTACGGGTTGGCCGGATCGCAGGCCGCCAGCGCCACCGCCAGATCGTCGCCGGCGGGCGCGCGCAGCCGGTCGATGACGGCGGGCAGGGCGAACTGCCGCCCGTCGAGGCCGGCGGCGAAGTAGCCGCGCCGCACCCGCCCGGTCTCCTCGAGCACGCGCAGCACCGGCGACAGCGCGGCGAAGCCTCCGGCCAGCTCCTCGGCGGCGGCCGCCTCGCGGCTGACCAGGCCGTAGCGGTCGAGCAGCGACAGGGCGCGGGCCAGGGCGCGCTCGGTCGGATCGACGCCGGCGCGCGCCCGCTGCGCGACCAGCGACCAGCGCCCGCCGCCGGCGAAGGGAGAAACGCGCACCGATCCGGCCGCGCGCCGGCCGCCCGGACGCGGCCTGCGGGGCGGCGCGCCCGGCTTGCCTCGCGCGGCCCGGCTGCGCAGCGGCGCGAAGGTGTCGTTGGTGACCAGCCCGGCCCAGACCAGGTCCCACAGCGCGCGGGTCAGCGCGTCGCCGGCCAGGCCGCTGGCCGACTCCAGCTCGACCTGGAACGACGCGCCGCGCGCGGCCAGCGCGTCGACGATGGCGCGCTGCTCGGCGGTCAGCTCGGCAGCCTCGCCGTCGCGCGGCTCGCCCGGCGCCAGCGCCAGGCGGTCGCGGTCGTACAGCGCGACCCGGCCGTCGCTCGCGCCCAGGCGGCCGCAGCCGATCCACAGCAGCTCGCCGGTCGCGCCCAGCTGATCGAGCATCGTCGGGTGGTAGTCGGGCACCCGGGCCGGCAGGATGCGCGACTCCAGATCCGACAGCGGCAGCGGCAGCCCGACCAGCCGTCGCACCGCGTCGCGCAGCGCAGGCATGCCGCCCGGTCCGCCGCGGCCGATGCCGTGCCACGCGGGCAGGAAGCGCCCGAGCGCGGCGGCGTCGACCGGCGAGACCTGGCGGCGCAGCTCGTCGAGGGTGCGCCGGCGCAGCTCGCGCAGCACGTCGGCGTGGACGACCTCGACGCCCTGGCCGCCCGGGCGAAAGCCGCCCCGCTCGAGCTCGCCGGCGGCGACGAGTCGATCGATGGCGGCCTCGGCACGCGCCGGCGGGACGCCGAAGCGGGCGGACAGCTCGGCCGGATCGCAGCGGCCCGTGGCTCGCGGGCGTGGCGCGCGACAAGCGCGTCGAGCGCGGCATCGTCGCCGGCCAGGGCGGCGGCGTAGCGGGGCGCGTCCTCGGCGGTCGCGAACCGCGACTGCTCCGGCCACCTCGATCCTGACAGCGCGCCCCTGCCGCTCGAGCTCGGCCAGCCACGGTCGCACGTCGGCGGCGCCGGCGCGCTCGGCGATCTCCGCCTCGCCGAGATCGCCGAGCCGGCGCAGCAGATCGTGCACCTCGTCGGCGTCGCGCGCCTGCCGGTCCGGCGTGAGCCGCTGGCGCTCGCGCTCGACCTGATCGACGACGCCGGCGTCGAGCAGCTGGCGCAGGTCCTCGTGGCCGAGCAGGTCGCGCAGCAGGGTCCGGTCGAGCGCCAGCGCCTGGGCCCGCCGCTCGGCCGGCGGCGCGTCCCCCTCGTACATGAACGCGGCGGTGTAGGCGAAGGCCAGCGAGCGCGCGAACGGCGACGGCGACGCGGTGTCGACCACGTCGACCCGCACCTCGCCGCGCCGGATCGCCGCCATGAGCTCGACCAGGGCCGGCATGTCGAACACGTCGCGCAGGATCTCGCGGTAGGTCTCGAGCAGGATCGGGAAGCTCGGGTGGCGCTGGGCCGCGCCGAGCAGCTGCTGCGCGCGCAGGCGCTGGGCCCACAGCGGCGCGCGCTGGCCGGGGCGGCGGCGCGGCATGAGCAGGGCGCGGGCCGCGTTCTCGCGGAAGCGCGACGCGAACATGGCCGAGCCGCCCAGCTCGGCGACGATGCGATCCTCGATCTCGTCCGGATCGAACAGCAGGGCGTCCAGGTCGGGCGGCCGCTCGCTGTCCGGCAGCCGGAAGGCGATGCCGTCGTCGCTCCACAGCGTCTGCACCGGCGCGCTCAGCGACGGCGCCAGCGCGGCCTCGATGGCCAGCGCCCACGGCCCGTGCACCGCGCCGCCCAGCGGCGACAGCACGCACACGCGGAAGTCGCCCAGCTGGTCGCGGAAGCGCTCGACCGTGATCGAGCGGTCGGTCGGCAAGGTGCCGGTCGCCTCGCGCTGCTCGCGCACGTAGTCGAGCGCGTTGTCGACGGCGAAGGGATCGAGCCGGTACTCGCCGGCCAGCAGGCGGCGCGCGTCGTCGGGCGTGGCGTCGCCCAGCTCGCGCACCAGCGCGCCCAGCGCGCGGCCCAGCGCGGGCGGCCGCGGCGGCCGGTCGCCGCGCCAGAACGGCATCTTGCCGGCCTCGCCGGGCGCCGGGCTCACGATCACGCGGTCGCGCTCGATCTCCTCGATGCGCCAGGTGGTGGCGCCGAGCAGGAAGGTCTCGCCGGCGCGCGACTCGTACACCATCTCCTCGTCCAGCTCGCCCACGCGCGGGCCGTCCTGGCCCAGGTGCACGGGATACAGCCCGCGGTCCGGGATGGTGCCGCCCGAGGTCAGCGCGATGAGGCGCGCGCCGCGCCGCCCGACCACCGCGTCGGCGGCGCGGTCCCAGGACAGCCGCGGCGCCAGGTCGGCCATGTCGTCGGACGGGTACGCGCCCGACAGCATGTCGAGCACCGCGGCCAGGGCGTCGCGCGACAGGTCGCGGTACGGGTAGGCGCGGCGCACGACGCTGCCCAGCTCCGCCACCGGCCACGCCTCCATCGCGCACATGGCGACGATCTGCTGGGCCAGCACGTCGAGCGGCTGGCGCGGCACGCGGATCGGCTCCACGTCGCCCGTCTGCATGCCGCGGCACACCACCGCCGCCTCGAGCAGGTCGCCGCGGAACTTGGGCAGCACCGCGCCGCGGCTGACCTCGCCGACCTGGTGACCGGCGCGCCCGATGCGCTGCAGCCCGCGCGCCACCGAGCCGGGCGACTCGAGCTGGATGACCAGGTCGACCGCGGCCATGTCGATGCCGAGCTCGAGCGAGCTGGTGGCGGCGATGGCGCGCAGCAGGCCCCGCTTGAGCAGATCCTCGGCGGCCAGCCGCTCGCCGCGCGCCATGCTGCCGTGGTGGGCGCGGGCCAGCTCCTCTCCCTCCATCTCGTTGAGCTGGTGGGCGACGCGCTCGGCCAGGCGCCGGCTGTTGACGAACACGATCGAGCTCCGGTGCGCGCGCACCAGCTCGTGGATGCGGCGGTAGAGCGCCGGCATCATGCTGGTGCGCTCCTCGGCCGACAGCCCGGGCATGTCCGGGTCGGTCGGGGCGCCCTCGACGCCGGCCGGGCGGGTCATGTCCGCGGCCGGCACCTCGATGCGCACCTCGAGGCGGGGCGGCTCGCCGGCGTCGACCACCGCCACGTCGCGGTCGCCGCCCAGGTAGCGCGCCACCTCCTCGAGCGGGCGCTGCGTCGCCGACAGCCCGACCCGCTGCGGCTCGCGCGGGCACAGCGCGCTCAGCCGCTCGAGCGACAGCGACAGGTGCGCGCCGCGCTTGTTGGGCGCCAGCGCGTGGATCTCGTCGACGATCACCGTCTCGACCGAGGCCAGGCCCGCGCGCGCGTCCTGGGTCAGGAGCAGGTAGAACGACTCCGGCGTGGTGATGAGGATGTCGGGCGGCTCGCGCAGCTGGCGCCGGCGCGCGGCCGGGCTCGTGTCGCCGGTGCGCACCGCCACGCCGGGCGGGCGGAAGTCGAGGCCGCGGCTGCGAGCCAGCTCGGCGATCTCGGCCAGCGGCTCGGCCAGGTTGCGCTCGATGTCGTAGGCCAGCGCCTTGAGCGGCGAGATGTAGAGCACGCGCGTGCCCGGGGTCGCGGCGCGCGGACCTCTGCCCAGTCGGTCGAGGCAGGCCAGAAATGCGGCGAGGGTCTTGCCGCTGCCGGTCGGCGCGCACAGCAGCGCGTGCTCGCCGGCGGCGATGCGCGGCCAGCCCAGCGCCTGCACGCGGGTGGGGGCGCGATGGCGAGCGGTGAACCACTCGCGCACGGCCGGGCTGAACCGGTCGAGGACCGTCTGGTCTGCGCCGGCACTCACCCGACCTGCATAGTATGCTCGGTCCATGCAGGACAAGACGCCCGATGAGAAGCGGCAGGAGATCGAGGCCGCCGTGTTCCGCCGGCTGGTCCAGCACTTCCGCGAGCGGACCGACGTTCAAAACCTCGACGTGATGAACCTGGCGGGCTTTTGTCGCAACTGCCTGGCCCGCTGGTACCGCGAGGCGGCCACCGAGCACGGCGTCGAGGTGTCCGATCCCGACGCGCGCGAGCTGGTCTACGGCATGCCGTACGCCGAGTGGAAGGAGAAGCACCAGAAATGAGGGCGCGGCTCCCTGCGCTGGGCCGGTTCGAGGCAGGCCCGGGCGCGGCCGCGCGCTCGGGGCCGATCGCGCGCCATCACGCCGAGACGCTGGCCATCGCCACGCCCGGCCGCGGCACCACCGACATCACCGATCAGGTGGCGCGCATCGTCAGCGCGTCCGAGGTGGGCGACGGTCTGTGCAACGTCTTTCTGCACCACACCAGCGCGTCGCTCATCCTGTGCGAGAACGCCGATCCGGACGTGCGCAGCGACCTCGAGCGCTTCGCGCGCCGCCTGGTGCCGGACGGCGATCCGATCTTCGAGCACACAGCCGAGGGCCCGGACGACATGCCGGCCCACGTGCGCTCGATCCTGACCCAGTCGTCGCTGTGCCTGCCCGTCGCCGGCGGCCGCCTCGCGCTCGGCACCTGGCAGGGCGTGTACCTGTGGGAGCACCGGACCAGCCCGCACCGCCGCCAGGTCACGGTCAGCATCATCGGCACCTGATCGCGCATGGTCCGCGCCATCATCTTCGATCTCGACGGTGTCATCCGTCTCTGGGATCCGGCCGAGACGCGAGCCATCGAGGAGCGGCACGGCCTGCCGGCCGGCGCGATTCTCGCCGCCTCGTTCGTGCCGGACCTGCTCCATCGAGCGGTGTGCGGTGTCATCGAGGACGAGGCCTGGCGCGGCGCGACCCGCGAAGCGCTGTCGCGCGCCCACGGCCCGGCGGCCGACGCCGCGGTCGACGACTGGTGTCGGCTCACCGGTCGCGTCGATCCGGACATGCTCGATCTGGTCGCGGGCCTGCCGCCCGGCCTGCGCACCGGGCTGCTCACCAACGCGACCACCCGGCTCGAGTCGGATCTGACGCTTGCTCGGCCTCGATGGCCGCTTCGACGCGGTCATCAGCTCGGCGCGCCTCGGGTTCGCCAAGCCGGACCCGCGCATCTTCCGGGTCGCGACCGAGCGGGTGGGATGCCCGGCCGACCAGTGCGTCTTCGTCGACGACACGCCGGGCCACGTGGAGGGCGCCCGCGCGGCCGGGCATGCACGGGATCGACTTCGCCGGCCCGGCCGACCTCCGGGCGCAGCTGGCTGGCCTGCTCGCCCGGGGCACGGACGCTTAGGGCTGGCCGCCGGCGGCCGCGCCAGGCAACATCGCGACGACATGGATCGAAACGACGCGAGCTCGTCCGAGCCGGAGCGCTGGGACTTCGTCATCGTCGGGTCCGGCTTCGGCGGCAGCGTGAGCGCGCTGCGCCTGGTCGAGAAGGGCTACCGCGTGCTCATGCTGGAGAAGGGGCGGCGCCTGGGCGCGGCCGACTTCCCGAAGAGCAACTGGCGCGTGCGGCGCTGGCTGTGGATGCCGGTGGCCGGCTGCCGCGGCCTGTTCCAGATGACGTTCTTGCGCCACGTCACCGCGCTGAGCGGCGTGGGCGTGGGCGGCGGCTCGCTGGTCTACGCCAACACGCTGCCGATACCAAAGGATAACTTCTTTCGCTCGCCCAGCTGGGCCGGCCTGGCCGACTGGAAGGCGGAGCTGGCCGAGCACTACCAGACCGCGCGCCGCATGCTGGGCGCTGTCGAGAACCCGAACGTCACCTATCCCGACCAGGTCATCCGCGACCTGGCGGCCGACATCGGACGCGCCGATCACGTGCGGCCGACGACGGTGGCGGTCTACTTCGGCAAGCCCGGCGTGACCGTGCCCGACCCGTACTTCGGCGGGCGCGGGCCCGAGCGCACCGGCTGCACCCAGTGCGGCGGCTGCATGCTGGGCTGCCGGGTGGGCGCCAAGAACACGCTCGACAAGAACTACCTCCACCTGGCCGAGGAGCTCGGCCTCGAGATCCGCGCCGACTCGGAGGTCACGGTGCTCGAGCCGCATGCCGGCGGCGGCTATCGCCTGGAGGTGCGCGAGGGCAGGGCGGGCGCGCAGCGGCGGCACTACCGCGCCGACCGCGTCATCCTGTCCGGCGGCGTGCTCGGCACGCTGGACCTGCTCCTGCGCATGCAGCTGCGCGCGCGCAAGGGAGACGGCGGGCTGCCCGGGCTGTCGTCGCGGGTGGGCGACTTCGTGCGCACCAACTCGGAGGTGCTGATGGGCGTGACCACGCGGCGGCGCGACGTTGACCTGTCGCGCGGCATCGCCATCGGCTCCATCCTCGACACCGACGAGCACTCGCACATCGAGCCGGTGCGCTACCCGTCCGGCTCCGGCTTCTTCCGCACCATGATGGCCCCGCACGCGCCCGGCGAGGTCGGCGCGGTCAGGCTCGCGCGCGCGCTCGGCACCGCGCTGCGCCACCCGATCCGCACGCTGCAGACCTACTTCGTGCCCGACTGGGCGCGCTACACGATGATCCTCCTGTACATGCGCACGCTCGAGGGGCACCTGCGCATCCGCCTGGGCCGGCCGCTGCGCCGGCTGTTTCGCCGCGGGCTGACCACCGAGCTGTCGGGCGGGCCGCGCCCGACCGCCTCGATCCCGGAGGCGACCGAGCTGGGCCGCCGCGTCGCCGAGCGCATCGACGGCTACACCTGCAGCATGATCACCGAGACGGCGCTCGGCATCCCGACCACGGCGCACATCCTGGGCGGCTGCGTGATGGCCGACGGGCCCGACCGCGGCGTCATCGATCACCGGCACCGCGTGTTCGGACACGACGGCCTGTACGTCATCGACGGCTCGTCGGTGTCGGCCAACCCGGGCGTCAACCCGTCGCTCACCATCTGCGCTCTGGCCGAGCGCGCGATGACCTTCATCCCGGCGCGGGCCGAGGCCGAGCCCAGGCGACGCGCCGCGGCCGAGCGGACCGCGTCAGTCGACTGACGCGACCGCCCGGACGATTCTCGAAGTCGACCCGGCGGTTCATCGCGCGGCCCGCGGCCCGGCTGTTGGGCTCGAGCGGCCGGTCCTCGCCGTGGCCGGTCGCCTCCAGCCGGGCGGCGGCGACGCCGCGGCTGACCAGGTACTCCATGACCGCGTCGGCGCGCTGCTGCGACAGCTGCTTGTTGAGGTCGGCGCCGCCGCGGTCGTCGGTGTGGCCGGCGATCCGGACCCGGGTCAGCTCCGGGTGCTGGGCCAGCACCGCGGCCAGGTTGTCGAGCACGCGCAGCGAGCGGCGCCGGATGCGGGTGCGCGCGGTGGTGAAGGTGATCGGATCGAGCACGCGCAGCTGGTCCGGCGTGATGACCACGTACTGCTGGGCCTGGCAGCCCTGCTGCGCCGCGGCCCCGGCCTCGTCGGGGCAGTTGTCGAGGCGATCGGCGACGCCGTCCTGGTCGCGGTCGACGTCGGGGCAGCCCTGGTTGGCGAGAGGGCCGGTCTGGGCCGGACAGCGGTCCTCGACGTCGACGACCTGATCGCCGTCGTTGTCGCGGTCCGGGCAGCCGTCGTCGTCCTCGAAGCTGTCGACGTCCTCCGGCTCGTCGGGGCAGGTGTCGCTGCGGTCGGCGACGCGGTCGCCGTCACGATCCGGCAGCTCGTCGGGGCAGCCGTCCTCCTCCTCGTGGCCGTTGATCGTCTCCGCCTCGGTCGGGCAGCGATCCGAGTCGTCGGCCAGCCCGTCGCCGTCGCCGTCGACCGGCGCCGGGCAGCCGTCCGGCGGCGGACCGGCTTCGCGCGGGCACGAGTCGGCGGCGTCGGCGACGCCGTCCACGTCGAGGTCGAGCACGACCGGCCGCGCCGTGGCGATGCCGCCGATGGTGAAGGTCGCGCCGAGCAGGGCGGCGAAGTGGTAGGTGCCGCCGTCGGAGTCGGCCCTGGGCGCGCGCATGCCGCGGCCGTCCAGGCGCAGAGAGAAGCGCGAGCCGAGCTGGAGCTTGGCGCCGATGCCGGCGTGCCCGACGGTGTCTGCGTCGGTCGACAGCTCGGTCGATCGCGAGCGCACGCCCATGGTGCCGACCCCGCCCAGAACGAACGGCGTGATGCGCGCCCGCGTGACCGGCTCCGGCAGCTGCACGATCAGGTGGCCGCGCGCGCCGTACAGCATGACGGCGGCGCCGGAGTTGACCGACTGGGGCAGGACGTCCGCCTCGCCCTCGACGCCGAGGAATCCGAGCGGGAAGAACGCGACCCGCAGGCCCAGCTCCGGGCCGACCGGATCGAGCGGCTCCTGCTGGCTGCGCGCCGGATCGTAGAACTCGTGGTTCTGCTCGTCGGGCATGAAGGCGCCGCCGTAGACGCCGAGCTCGAGGCTGGGACCCTTACCCTGCGCGTGTGCGGGGGCCGACCAGCCGGCGAGCGCGGCGGCGCAGCCTGCCGCGACCCCCAGCGACTCGGCGAACCATGCACGGCGAGCGCACACTGCGACGATCTGGATCATCGCAGGAAGTCTGCGCGGCGCGCGAGTGAGATCGGCGGCATCGGCATGCTTTCAGGACGGCGGCAGGTGCGACTCGCCCGTCCAGCCGTCCACATCGCCGCGTAGCCCCGGCGGGGCCTGTGTCAGCGGCCGCCGCGCTTGCGGCCGAGCTGAGTCAGACGCCACACCAGCCAGCCGCTCCAGTCGCGCACCTGCGGATCGCGGTCGGAGCGCGCCGCCTTGCGCAGGTAGGGGCAGGGCCGGGGTGCCGACCGTGTTGACGAACATGCGGGCGGCCTTCTTGCGGGTCTTCTTGCTGCCCAGCGCGCGGATCAGATTCTGGCTGAGGATCTGCTTGGCGCCGTACTGCTGGTTGGTGCGGATGGCGGCGTCGTAGTAGTCCATGCCCAGCGTCCACCACCCCTTCTCGAAGTAGAGGTTGCCGAGCAGGTACGGCACGTAGGCGCTCTTCGGCGTGCTGCGGCGCAGCCCGACCAGCGCGTGGATCGCCTCCTCGCGCTTGCCGGCCTTGATGAGCGCCACCGCGCCGGACACCGACTGGACCTCGGCCGCGGACCCGCCCTCGGAGGCCTTGACCGCCGCGGCGCTCTCCGGCTCGGCGTTGTCGACCTTGGCGTTGTCGTCGGCTACCGGTGCGACCGGCTCCTCGCGCTCCTCGGGCGGCAGCACCGGCTCGGCCGGCATCTCCATCACTTCTTCGGCCCCACCGCCGGCCGTCTCGCCGCCTCCCGGGGCCTGGGCCACCGGCTCGCCCTCGCGGGCCGGCGCGGCGGCCTGGTCGCCGGTCCTGGCCGGCTCTGCGGCAGTATCGCCGGCCGGCTTTGGCTCGGGGGCCTCGCCGCCGCCCGCCGCGCCCTCCGGCTCGGATCCGCCGGGCTTGTCGCCGCCGGGCTTGTCGCCGCCGGGCTTGTCGCCGCCGGCCTTGTCATCGCCAGCCTTGTCGTCGCCGGCTGTCTCCGGGATCGCCTCGCCGGCCTCGTCGGGCGACGTCGCCGGCGCCAGCCCCTTGGGCGCCGTGTCGACCGCCTCGCCGGAGCTGGCCGGGACGCGCGCACCGGCCGAGGCGGCGCCGGGCGGCGGTCGCTCGATCATGGCGCGCAGCCGGGCGCCGATCGCGCCGTGCCAGATCGCGTAGCCGCCCCAGGTCGCGCCGCCGGCGATCGCGACGGCGATCAGCGCGGCGAACAGGCTGGGACGGCGTCGCCGCCGGCGCCGCGGCGCCCGCATCGCGTTGCTGCGCGCCACGCCGAGCTGGCGCCGGTAGTCCGGCTCGTCGTTGACGTGGCGGCCCCGCTCGCGCTCGCGATCGCGGTCGGCCACCGGCCGGGTCGAGTGACGCACCCGCGACGGCACCGCCGGATGGTCGAGCGCCTCGTCGAGCGCGACGGCGAACTCCATCGCGGTCTGGAAGCGGTCCTCTTGCTGCTTGGCCAGGGCGCGGTCGATCACTTCCTGCAGCCCGGGCGGGAAGTCGGTGTCCGGCGCGACATCGGCCAGGTGCGGGATCGGCGCCGTCCGGTGCATGCTGAGCAGCTCGAAGGTGTCGTCCGAGGTGAACGGCTTGCGCCCGGTCAACAGCTCGAACAGCACCACGCCGGTCGAGTACACGTCCGAGCGGACGTCGGCCTTGCCGCCCACCGATTGCTCGGGCGACATGTAGTTCGGCGTGCCGATCACGATCGCCGAGTGCGAGATGTCGGCCGAGTGCGCCTCGCGCAGCGTGGCCAGCCCGAAATCGAGGATGCGGACGTGATCGCCGGTGCCGGTCGCGTCCATCAGGATGATGTTGGCCGGCTTTATGTCGCGGTGGATGATGCCGAGCGAGTGGGCGTGGGCCAGGCCGGCCAGGATCTGCCGGGTGATCTGCACCGCCCGCGCCACCGGCACCCGCCCGCTCTCGAGCAGGGCGCGCAGCGTGCCGCCGTTGACGAACTCCATCACCACGTACGGCCCGCCGTTGACGCCGAAGTCGATCACCGAGACGCAGTGCGGATGGGCGAGGCGGCCCATGACGCGGGTCTCGCGCTCGAACCGCTGGATGAAGGTCGGATCCGCCGCGTAGGAGGCGTGCAGGAACTTCACCGCCAGCGGGCGGCCGAGCAGGAGCCGCTCGGCGCGGTACACGATCCCCATGGAGCCAACCGCCAGGCGCTCGAGGATGCGGTAGCGCTCCTGCAGGACGCTCCCAACGCGTGGATCGATGGACGCGTCGTCCATGAAACGAATGGGCAGGCTACCACGAAGCCCGGCGAGGTGCCGGGCCGGCTAGAATTCTTCGTGACGACGGGCACCTCGCCTCCGCCGGGCGCCGCGGTCCTCGGTGGGTGCGGCTGGGCGAATCGACTCCCATCATTAATATGGGCGCGCGGCGCGCGGCCCCGGTCGGGTGCATCGCGTGGATCGGGTGCATCGGCTCCATCGGTTGCGTCGTTTCCATCAGGGCGAGGGCAGCTTCCACAGCAGACCGGTTCGATCGTGGCTCGCGGTGGCCAGCGTCCGGCCGTCCCGCGAGAATGATACCCCGGTCACCGCGCCAGAATGCCCGGGATACGCGGCGAGCTCCTTGCCGCTGTTGACCTCCCACAGCCGCGCGGTGGTGTCGCTCGACCCGGTGGCCAGGCGCTTGCCGTCGGGCGAGAAGCTGACCGCGCGGATCGATCCGTCGTGCCCGGCCAGCGTGCGCGCGACCTTCCAGGTCCTGGTGTCCCACAGGTTGACCTTGCCGTCGTCGCCGGCGGTGGCGAGAAGATCTCCGGTCGGCGAGAAGGCGAGGGCGAGGTTCGACACCACGTCCGGGGTCAGGCGCGCCTCCTCCTTGCCGGACTCGGCGCCGATGATCAGCACCACCCGCTCGGAGCCGGCGATGGCGATGCGCTTGCCGTCGGGCGAGAACACGACCGACGAGATCGACGAGTAGGTCTGGCGGTCGAGCGCCTGCAGCTTCGCGCGCGCGCGCAGGTCCCAGGTCCACACCCGGCCGGTCTCGTCGCCGGTCACCGCGCGCCGCCCGTCCGGGCTGATGTCGAACGCGTTCACCTTGCCGCCGATCGGCGGCAGCGCCGACTCGTCCTTGTCGGCCTTGTAGTTCCACGCCACGAGCTTGGCGTCGCCGCCGGCGCTGTAGAGCAGCGAGCCGTCGGCCGAGAACTCGAGCGCGTTGACCGCGCCCTGCGCCGCGGTGAGGACCGGGCCGGACTGGCCGGTGGCCGCGTCCCACAGCCTGACCGTGTGGTCCTCCGACGCGGTCGCGATCTGGGTCCCGTCGGGCGAGAACGCGATCGCGGTGAGCGGCTCCTGGTGGCGCTCCGGCTCGGCCAGCGGATCGCCGTTGCGCAGGTTCCACAGCCAGAAGCGCCCGGCCTCGGATCCCTTGGCGCCCCGGTGCAGGCTCCAGGTCACGCCGCGCTTGCCGTCGGGGGCCACCGCCAGGTACTGCACGGTCAGGCCGTCGGTGCCGGTCCACTCGCGGAGCAAGTTGTTGTCGCTCGGCTTGGCCGGATCCCAGGCCCGGAACCAGACGTCGCCGCCCGAGGTCCACAGCTCCTTGCCGTCGGGCGAGAACGCGACGCTCACGACCGCGCGATCGTGGGCCTCGAACGCGACCGAGCTCTTGGCGTCGGCCAGCTCGTAGATGAGCGCCAGCGCGTCGTCGCTGCCGGCAGCGACTCGCTTGCCGTCCGGCGACACCGCCACCGACGCGATCCGCTTGGAGGCCGCGCCCAGCTTCCTGGCCGCCGGCGGCTTCTTCTGCATGTCGATGGCGAGCACCGAGCCGCTGTCGTCGCCCAGCGCGACGATGGCGCGCCCGCCGCACGCCATGGCGCTCAGCTTGGGGAAGGCGCCCTCGACCTTGACCTGCTCGGCGCCGCTGTCGATGGCGAGCACCGAGACCAGCCCGTCGGAGGCCGAAACCAGGCGCTGGTCGTCGAGGAAGCAGAGCGCCTTGACCTCGGCGCTGTGGCGCAGCACGCGCAGCGGCTGGCGCAGGGTCAGGTTCCACAGCTGGATGTCGCCCGACCCGGCGATCGACGTGGCCAGGAGCGATCCGCTCTGCGACACCGCCAGGGCCGGGCCCGGATCGCGCCGCTCCAGCTCGTACAGCCGGCGCCCGGTCTTCGCCTCCCACATCGTGTAGCGATCGTAGGAGGCCGACACCAGCTGCTCGCCGTTGGGCATGAAGACGAGCCGCTCGAGGTGGCGGTCGAACATGCGCAGGCTGCCCAGGCGCGCGATCGCGCCGCGCGGCAGCGCGTCGCCGAGCGCGTCCTTGGCCGCCGTCGGATCGTCCTGCACCACGCCCGCCGGCGGGCCCTGCTTGGCCGCGCCGGGCGGTCCGGCGCCGCCGTCCTCGACCGGCGGACTGCCGCCAGGCTCGCTCTTGCACGCGCCGAGCGCGAGCGCGGCGCTCAGCGCGGCGACACAAGCCTGACTTGCATGCAGGGTCGGTCGGCTCGTCACGTCGGAACACGATGGGTATCACGATGAGCCGGCACGCGCCACGCCCCTCCGCCCGCGAGCGTGGTAGCTTCGAGCACGTGCGCAGCATGACCGGATACGGGCGCGGCCTGGCCGAGCGCGAGGGCCGGCGGGCGGTGGTGGAGATCCGGTCCGTCAATCACCGCTTCATGGACGTCAAGCTGCGCGGCGCTGCTCTCGACGCCGGCCTCGAGGAGCGGATCACCTCGCGGGTGCGCGAACGGATCACGCGCGGGTCGGTCACCGTCACCATTCGACTGGAGGGCACCGCTGCAGCCGCGGCCCTGCGCGTGGACGAGCACGCAGCGCGCCGGGTGCACGAGGCGCTGCGCCAGCTGGCCACCTCCCTCGACCTGGACGCGAGCCGGATCTCCCTCGAGCTGATCGCGGCCCAGCCGGGCGTGCTGGTCCCGGTCGAGGGGGATCGCTCGTCCGACGCGCTGTCCGAGTGCATCGCCGAGGCCACCGACCGCGCGCTCGACGGTCTCGTCGCCATGCGCGACGCCGAGGGCCAGACGCTGGCGCGCGATCTGGCGCGCCGCTTCGACGGCCTGCGCCAGCTGACCGCCTCGCTCGAGCGTCTGGCCGGCACCGCGCCGGACGACGGCGAGCGCCGCCTGCGCGATCGCCTGAGCCGGCTGCTTGGCGGGCGGCAAGGTGGCCGTGGACGAGGCCCGGCTGGCTCAGGAGGTGGCGATCCTGGCCGATCGCATGGACATCACCGAGGAGCTGGTCAGGGTCGGCAGCCACATCGGTCAGCTGGGCGAGCTGATGGGGCAGGGCAACCAGGCGATCGGGCGCCGGCTCGATTTCCTGGTCCAGGAGCTGGGCCGCGAGTTCAACACCGTCGCTTCCAAGTCGCAGTCGGCCGAGATCGCGCGGCTGGTCGTCGAGGCCAAGGCCGAGCTCGAGAAGGTCCGCGAACAGGTCCAGAACGTCGAGTGAGCGCGATGGCCGGGCGGCGCGGCATCCTCATCATCATCTCTTCACCGTCGGGGGCGGGGAAGACGACGCTCGCCCGCCGCCTGCTCGGCGAGTTCCCCGAGCTGAGCTTCTCGGTGTCGTACACGACGCGCGCGCCGCGCGTCGGCGAGCGCAACGGCGTCAACTACTACTTCGTCAGCCCGACCGAGTTCGACGAGATGATCGAGCGCGGCGAGTTCGCCGAGTGGGCGCCGGTGCACGGCAACCACTACGGCACCTCGCGCCAGGTCGTGGAGGACGCGCTGGCGTCCGGACGCGACGTGGTGTTCGACGTCAACTGGCAGGGCGGCGGCGCGCTGGCCCGGCAGTGGCCGCGGGACGCGCTGCGCATCTTCATCCTGCCGCCCGACCTGTCCAGCCTCGAGGAGCGGCTGCGCCGGCGCGCCACCGACGCCGACGACGTGATCCAGCGCCGCCTGCGCATGGCGATCGAGGAGCTCGCCCATCACGACGAGTACGAGCACCGGATCATCAACCAGGATCTCGACGACGCGTACCGCATGCTGAGCGCGATCTACCTGGTGCGGCGCGACGGCATCGACGCCGCCGACCCGGAGCTGGCCCGGTTAGACGATGCCAGCCGCGCGCGCGCCGCCAAGGAGCACGCGGATCGCCTAGTTGCGGCCGGGAGGGCTCCGCCGCGTCCGAGCCGCCATCACCACTTAACCGGCCTGATTGACACGGACTTTGCAAAGGGGAAAGCTTGGAGTGTGAACTCCACGCACCAGTCCCTGCTCGCCGCGCTCATGGCTCTTGCGGCGGCGGGCGGCTGCGGCCGCACCTTCAATGGCGCCGTGACGCAGCCGAACCCGCTCACTCAGCCGCTCGAGACGCTGCGCGAATCCGAAGTGATCATGATCGTCACCGGTGACATGGAGCTCAACGTACCTGCGTCAGGCGGCTCCTCGGGGGGCGCCGCGTGGGTCAACCAGCGATACCCGCTCAAGAACATGGCGCACTTCACGGTCGTGTCGCGCGACCGACTGCGCTTCCACGTGCAGATCGAGCACAAGTGGCAGGACTGGGCAGACGTGTCAACCTGGAACGCGTACCTGGTCGACGACCAGGGCCGCCGCTACGATCCGGCCGACATCGATCTGATCAGCGACCGCGTCATCACCAAGATGTGGGACTACGAGCAGCGCAGCACCGTCCGCAACAGCTTCGGCGACGTCGTCGCCGTGAACAACGACGGTTACAAGCGGCGCCAGGCTCTCGGCTCGCTGTCGCTCTTCCGCGGGCGCGGCGACTTCGTCTTTCACCACCGCGACATCTTCTCCCCCCGGGTGAGGTCACTCACCCTCCACATCGAGCGAAGCGGCACCGCCTTCGAGTTCACATGGCGGTTCGCTGACGACACGGCCGTCGCGGTGGCCGTGCCCGCCGCGCCAAGTAGCATAGAGTTGACTGGCCTCGACCCGATCCTCCGGAACATCAAGTCGTATCACCCCGCGGCCGATATCGCCCTGGTCGGCCGCGCGTACGAGTTCGCCGCCCGCGCCCACGAGGGGCAGACGCGGAAGTCCGGCGATCCGTACGTCACGCACCCGCTGTCGGTGGCGTACATCATCTCGCAGCTCAAGCTCGACGTGCCGAGCGTCTGCGCCGGCCTCCTGCACGACGCGGTGGAGGACACCTCCACCACCATCGACGAGCTGACCCAGGTGTTCGGCCAGGAGATCGCGTTCCTGGTCGACGGCGTCACCAAGCTGGGCAAGCTGCCGTGGAGCACGCGCGAGGAGCGGCAGGCGGAGAACTTCCGCAAGATGCTGCTCGCGATGGCGCGCGACATCCGCGTCATCCTGGTCAAGCTCTGCGACCGCCTCGACAACATGCGCACGCTCGATCACATGCCGCCGGCCAAGCAGGAGCGCATCGCCGACGAGACGATGCAGATCTACGCGCCGCTGGCCAACCGGCTCGGCATCCAGTGGATCAAGGTCGAGCTCGAGGACCTGTCGTTCAAGTACCTCTACCCGGGTGAGTTCGAGCAGCTCAAGGTCGCCATCGCCAAGACCCGGCGCGAGCGCGAGCGCTACATCGGCGAGGTCGAGAAGCTGATCCAGCGCGAGATGGACCAGGCCAGCATCAACTGCCGCGTGTTCGGGCGCGCCAAGCACCTGTGGTCGATCCGGCAGAAGATGAAGCGCACCGGGCTGCCGTTCGAGGAGATCCACGACATCATCGGCTTCCGCGTGCTGACCGACACCGCGCGCGACTGCTACGAGGCGCTGGGCGTGTGCCACTCGGAGTGGAAGCCGATCCCGGGCCGGTTCAAGGACTACATCGCGCTGCCCAAGCCGAACATGTACCAGTCGCTGCACACCACGGTGATCGGTCCCGGCGGGCGAGCGCATCGAGATGCAGATCCGCACCCAGGAGATGCACCTGGTCGCCGAGCACGGCATCGCCGCCCACTGGAAGTACAAGGAGGGCAAGGTGCAGAGCGGCGGCCAGGGCGGCATGAACGGCAACGAGGAGGCGAAGTTCGCCTGGCTGCGCCAGCATGATGGAGGAGCAGAACGAGCTCAAGGACCCGACCGAGTTCATCGAGTCGGTCAAGCTCGACCTGTTCGGGGACGAGGTCTACGTCTTCACGCCCAAGGGCGACGTGAAGGCGCTGCCCAAGGGCGCCTGTCCCATCGACTTCGCCTACGCCGTGCACAGCGAGGTCGGCGATCACTGCTCCGGCGCGCGGGTCAACGGCGTCATCGTCCCGCTGCGCTACCAGCTGCGCAACGGCGACACCCTCGAGGTCATCACCTCGCCCAACCAGCAGCCCAACAAGGACTGGCTCAAGCTGGTCAAGACGTCGCGGGCGAAGGTCAAGATCCGCCACCGGCTGCGCAAGGAGCAGCGCGACCGCTCGCTGGCGCTGGGCAAGGACCTGCTCGAGAAGGGGCTGCGCAGGTACGGCGTCTCGTACGGCAAGTCGCACAAGCAGGGCTTGCTGGCCAGGGCGGCCGAGGAGCTCAAGTGCCAGAGCGTCGAGGAGCTGGTGATCAGCATCGGCTACGGCAAGATCACCACCAAGCAGGTGATCGATATCGTGGTTCCGAAAGACAAGCTGCGCCGAGCCGCCGCCGCCGCCCGAGAGCAAGAACACGCTGTCGAAGATCCTGCGCAAGGTCACCGGGCGCACCAACCAGAGCGGCATCAAGGTGCAGGGCGAGGACGGGATCCTGGTCCGCTTCGCGCGCTGCTGCAGCCCGCTGCCGGGCGACAAGATCGTCGGCTTCATCACCCGCGGGCGCGGCGTCACCGTGCACATGCGCGACTGCACGAAGGCGCTCGATCTGGATCCCGAGCGGCGCATCGACGTCGAGTGGGACGTCAAGGCCAAGGTGAACCACCCGGTCGCCATCCAGGTGCTCAGCGCCGACAAGCCGGGCATCCTGGCCCACATCTCCCAGTCCTTCTCCGACTCCGGCATCAACATCACCCAGGCCCACTGCCGGACCATGGAGGACGGCCGCGCGGTCAACACCTTCCACGCCTCGGTGGCCGACCTCGATCAGCTCAAGTCGGTCATTCGCGCCCTGTCGCGCATCTCCGGCGTCTACTCGGTCGACCGGGTCGCCGCCGAAGTCTGATCGCGGGCGCTCAGAAGCGCAGCGTGGCGCTCAACTTGACGCCGTCGAAGGGCGGCAGCACGCGGCACACGCCGGAGATGCACTTGAGCCCGCCGCGCTCCGAGCCGACCAGCAGCCGCACGCCGGAGGACGGCGTGAAGTCCCAGCCGACGTTGGCGTTGAAGTAGTCGCGCTTGGGCTGGGTCGGCTCGGTCGTGTAGTCGTAGCCGCCGGCCACCGTGAGCGACGGCTGCACGCGCAGGCCGGCGCTGATGGTGCCCTGGCGGAAGCGCTCGTCCAGGATCGCCGACTCGTGCACGGCGCGCTCCTCGTGCAGGACGCGCAGGTTCACGCTCCAGCGGTCGTCGATCGCCTGCGATGCGTCGATCTCGAGGTGGCCGTCCTGCCGCACCGGGTCGCCGCGGCCGTCGAGCCGTACCAGGCGCCAGCCGGCCGACGCGATGGCCCAGGAGCGCGCGTCGTCCCAGCGCACCTCGACGCCGGCGTACGGATCGTGGATGGTGCCGGCCTCGATGTCGCCGCTGTCCGGATCGGCGTAGCCGTGCCAGTCGCGGAAGGCGCCGTAGTTGACGTAGGTGAGCAGGGCGGGCGAGAAGCTCCAGTCCAGCCGCACCCGGCCGCCGGCCACCTCGCTGGCCGGGTTCTCGATCGTCTGCTGCACGCGCTCCACCGTCGGCGGGGCGTTGTAGGCCACGGCGTCGAAGGCCGGCTGGCCCAGGTTGGGCCGGAGCGGCGTGAGCTGGCCGTACGCCTTGCCTTCGACGAGCACGGTGGCCCGGCCCAGGTAGCTGACGGCGCTGCCGTACAGCGCGAAGCCGCGCGGGTGCTCGGCCGCCGGCTCGCTGGTCACCTCCTGGCCCATGGCCTCGAGGTAGAAGCCGAGGTTGCGGGCGGCGCGCGGCGCGTCGAGGGTGACGCCGTACTGGAAGGATCGATCGGTGTACTCGTCGCTCGGGACCAGGCCGAGCGGATCGCGGAAGGCGACCGCCGCGCCGTAGGCGCCCAGGTTGAAGCGGTCCGCCACCGCGAGCTGGCCCTGGGCGCCGCCGATGAGGTCGTACGGGTCGTCCACGCCGGTGCTGGTCGCCTCGTCGATGTTGTTCATGTTGGCGTACCCGATCGCGACCGTGGCGCTGGCCCGGCGGCCGTGGACCAGCAGCTTGGCGCCGCGCAGCGTGGTGTCGATGCCCAGCTCGTCGAGCTTGCGCAGAGACAGGCCCAGGCCGCGGCCGAACGAGACGTAGGCGTCCCCCGCGGTCACGTCGAGCGAGCGGCCCGTCCAGCCGACCGAGGCCTTCTCCAGCGTGTAGCGGTCCGCGATGGCCGGGTCGGCCTCGTCGACGAACGTGGAGGTGTCCAGTCGCACCGACGCGTGCCACGGCTGCCACTGGCTGGACACGTTGAGGCGGCCGAACAGCTCGCCGTACTCGCGGTCGTCGTGCCAGCCGGCGCTCATGCTGGCGGTGACGTCAACCGGCAGGGCGCGCGCGCCGACCGGCCTCGCGGCCGCCGAGCTCGGCGCCGGTCCCGACGCCTGGCTGCCGGACGCGCGCGGACCGGGCTGCAGCAGCGCCAGCGCGCCGGCGACCGCGACCGCCTCCGGCAGGCTCATCGCGGCTCGCCGATGAGCGCCTGGATGTCCGCCTCGACCGCCACCTCGTCGCCGGCGTGGTAGCCCTCGCGCGTGCGAGCCACCGCGCCGTCGCGGCCGATCAGCACCGTGAACGGCGCGGTTCGCTTCGGGTTGTACGTCCCGGTCACGCGGGTCTCTTCGTCGAGCAGGACTGGAAACGTGAGGCCGTGGCGGCGGGCATGCGGATCGACATTGGCCGACGTCTCCGGTCCATCCATGGAGATGGCCAGCACGACGAAGCCCTGGTCGCGGTACTTGCCGTACAGCCGCTCCAGGTGCGGCAGCTCCGCCGCGCACGGCACGCACCAGGTGGCCCAGAAGTTGACGAGCACGACCTTGCCGCGGTGATCGGAGAGGCGCACGGTCTGCCCGCCGAGATCGCGCAGGGCGAAGTCGGGCGCGCCCGAGCCGGAGTACGCCGGCGCCGAGCCGCCGCCGTCCGGCGCGCCGCACGCGAGCAGCGCGAGGGCGAGGAGCGCGGGGAGAGCCCTACTCGGCCAGGTAGAAGTCGAGCAGCTCACGGTACTCCTGCATCGGGTCGTCTCCCGTCTCGGCTCCCTGGGCGATCTCGAGGATCTCGCGGGTCTCGGCGTCGACGAAGATGTTGACCGGCATGACGTTCACGTCAACGTACTTGCCCATCTGGAACGAGGAGTCGATGAGCACCGGCACGGTCAGCTCGAAGTTGTCGACCCACGCCTTCACGAACTCCGGGTCGGCCGGATCGCCGTTCTGATCCTCGAACACCGCGACCAGGATGGCGACCCCGCGCGGCTCGTACTCCGCCGCGAACTCCGGCATCGCCTCGGCCTCGCGCATACACGGGGCGCACCAGCCGGCGGCCGCGTTGATCATGATGACGCGGGCGCCGGGGCGCTCGGCCGCCGTGTAGTCGCCGAGGCGCACCGCGACCGGCTCGCTCGCTGTGTCACCGTCGAGGAAACCGGTGAACTCGAGGTCGTCGATCGTCTCGCCGACCTGGCCGCCGCCGCCATCGTCCGGCTCGGCGTCATCGCCGCCGCCGCACGCTGCAGTGGCCAGCGCCGTGAATGCAACGAGGACCGGGACACAGTGCCTGACCATGTAGGTCGCTTGAAGAGGTCTGCCCATACGTCGAACCGCCAGCAGATGGGATCGCAGTCGTCAGCGGGGGAGGCTGATTGCGATCGGAGCGGCGCGATGATAACATCGCCGCGCTCGAGTCGGGTCGTGATGACGTGCGACCGCGATCGGAGCCGATGCGAACACCGATGTAGGGAGCGCACCGCATGAGATGTCCCCCCCGACGATGGCGGCCCCCGCGCGCCGGAACCCTCGCGATCCTGCTCGCCGCGTCGACGACGGTCGCATGCGGCGACAACCTGGCGCCGCTCCAGGACGACGACGATGATGGGGCCGCGCCGGAGCCGGAGCCGGAACAACCGGAGGAGCTGCTGCCCGGCTCGTTCCTGAGCCCGCTGGTCCAGCTGCAGCGCCTGCAGGGCGACATCGACCACCTGCACGTGGACGAGGTCCGCCTGCGCGACGATGATCTCATGTTCCAGTGCGCCTACACGTTCGCCGTCGTCGACGCGACCGACGCGCAGGCGATGAGCTATCTGTCGCAGGGCCTCACCCACGTCATCCCCGGCGACGAGCGCGCGCCGGGCTGCCTGCACCTGGCCTGGGACGACACCGACTACAACATCGTCTACACGACGCATCGCGGGAACATCCGCAACCCGGCCTTCCTCGGCGGCTGGGACATCACCGATCCGGAGGTGCCGGTCCAGATCCCGGTGCTGCAGGAGCCGGGCGTGAGCTACGAGGGCGTCGACGTGGCCGACGGCAATGTGTTCGTCGGCCTCAAGCAGGATGGCCTCGGCGTGTATCAGCGCGGCCCCGACAACAGCTTGAGCCGGGTCGGCACCGCCACCGGCATGCAGAGCGCGTGGGGCGTTGTCGCGCGCCCCGGCGGCACCGTGTTCGTGGCCGACAGCCTGGGCGGACTCGTCATCGTCGACGCCAGCGACCCGACCAGCCCGGTCGTCGTCGGACAGGTGGCGACCGGAGGACAGGCGCGCGGCGTGGTGGTCGAGGGAGACATCGCCTACGTCGCGGCCGGCTCGGCCGGCGTGGCGGTCGTCGACGTGTCGAATGTGGCGCGCCCGACCGTCATCGGCCGCGCCACCATGCCCGGCTCGGCGATCCGCGTCGCCTACTCGGAGGGGCGCCTGTTCGTGGCGGCCTGGAACGACGCGCGGGTCTACGACGTGTCGGATCCGGCGGAGCCGCGCTTCGTCGCGGCGGCGCGCGTGCCGCAGGCCGACGACGATATCGTCGACGCCGATCGCCCCGACTCGACCTCGCGCATCTTCGGCATCGCCGCGCGCGGCGAGGACGTGTTCCTGGGCAGCTGGTGGGTGCTGCACTCGTACCGGCTGTACCCGGAGCGGCAGGCTCCCAACATCCGGCTGCCGGAGACGTTCATGCTGACCGACTTCGGTCACGTGCCTGCGGGCGTCGAGAAGACGCTGCCGTTCGAGGTCGCCAACCAGGGCACCGCGCCGCTCACCCTGGTCAACAACTGGGTGGCCGGCGGCGCCTTCACGGTCGAGCCGCGGCAGCTCCGGCTGCAGCCCGGCGAGACCGCCAACCTCTCGCTCACCTTCCGGTCCGAGAGCGCCGAGAAGCAGACCGGCTACCTCCAGGTCCTGTCGGACGATCCGCAGGCGCCGCTGCGCACCGCCTACCTGGTCGGCAACCAGGAAGGTCTCGCGGTCGGCGATCCCATGCCGGAGACAAAGGGCGTGCTGCTCGACGGTTCGAACTGGTCGAGCTACGACACGGCCGGGAGCGTGATGCTCCTGGCCTACTTCGCCACCTTTTGACCTCTCTGCAGTCTGGAGTTGCCAGACTTCGAGCAGCGTTTTTGGCGGACCTACGGAAACCAGGGACTCAGCGTGGTGGCACTCAACGCACATGACGAGCTCGCGCAGATCGGCGAGGTCGAGGACTTCTGCTCCAACCTCGGGCTGACCTATCCGGTCGGGCTCGAGGAGGAGACCGACACGTACGGGGCCATCACGCGCAACTTCGAGGGCCTCAACCCGTTCCCGGTCACCGTGCTCGTGGACCGCGAGGGGACCATCCGGTACATCGCGCGCGAGTACGACGCGGACCTGATCACCGAGATGGTGGAGGAAGTGCTGGCCGAATGAGACTGGAATCGATGCTCCTGGCCGCGCTCCTCGCCGCCGCGTGTGGTGGTGGCGGAGGCGGCGGTGGGAGCGGCGATGACGACGGCGACGACGGCGGCGACGGCGCCGATGACGGCGCCACGCCGGACGCCGGGTCGGGCGCCGACGCCGCCGTCCTCCCCGACGGGCCCGGCCTGGCCGGAAGCCTGCTGGACGGAGATGAGCGCACCCTGGTCGCCGAGGACGTCCTCGCCTGCATGGAGACGGTCTGCCTCTACGGCGAGTCGGGAACCGACGGCTCCTTCCACTTCGAGATCGAGGCGCCGGCCGCGGTGGCGCTCAAGACCCAGGAGAACCTGTCGGTCGTCCCGCGGCGCGGCGCCGCGCTGTGCCCGGTGACGATCGCCGGCCAGGAGCTGGTCGACGTCGGGCCGCTCTACTGTCCGCTCCTGCCCGACGGGGTCCTGTTCGGGCCGGCCAGCGAGGACCCGCAGACGCTGGCGGCCGGCGACGGCCTCGAGCTGATCCTCAGGCGCGCTGATCTGACGCCGAGGGTGGGCGACACGCTGGTCGACGCCGCCGCCCGGTTGATGCCGCCGTCGCAGGTCTGCTCGCTGCTGACCATCCCGGGCGAGGAGATCCTCGCGGTGTACGCGCTGCACCCGTTCGCGGCGGTGAGCTCGTCGCCCATCGGCGTGCGCGTGCCGTCGGATCTGCCGGCCGACACGCCGGTCTTCTTCCGCACCATCAGCGAGATCGACGGGCACTTCTCGGAGCCGGTGCCGGGCACCACCGACGGCGCGGTGGCCGCCACCTCGCCGGACACCGGAATCGCAGAGCTGACCTGGCTGGTCGTCTCCCGGTAGCTCTCTACGACGCCCTGGCTGCGGCCCGGCGCGCCTGGTACTCGGCGTAGAGCGCGCGCTCCTCGGCGAGCGCGCGGGCCACGCTCGGGTGCTCGTGCATGCGGGCGATGTACGCCTGCAGATGGGGGTAGGGGGACAGGTCGAAGCCGACCGCCGCGTTCCAGCTGAGGATGGTGATCAGGTACGCGTCCGCGACGGTGAAGCGGTCGAGCATGAAGTTGCGCCCCTCGAGGTGGCTGTCGAGCACGGCCAGGCGCGAGGGCGCCTTGTCGCGGGCGTACGCCTTCACCTCCGGCGCGGCGTGCGGATCGAGCATCGGCAAGAACACGACCTTGTGCAGCTCGGTGCCGATGAAGCTGAGCCACTGCTGCAGAAGCGAGCGCTCGCGGCCGGGCGGCGGGGCCAGGCCGGCCTCCGGGTAGCGGTCGGCCACGTGCTGGAGGATGGCCTGGTTCTCCAGCAGCACCTCGCCGCTGTCGAGGCGCAGGGCAGGCACCTGGCCGAGCGGGCTGACGTCGAGGAAGCTGGAGCCGTCGGGCAGGCGCTTGGTCCGGAAATCGGCCTGGATGTAGCCGGCCTCGGCGCCGGCCTCGTACAGCGCGATGCGGGTGGCCATCGAGCAGGCGAGCGGTGAAAAGTAGAGATCCACGAGAGCCTCCAGATAGCTGGTGTTGATTTGTACCATACGGTATAAAAAGCCGAAGCGTCAACCGGAATAGATGCGAGATGGTACAAAAAGGTGAGAACAAGCGTCGCGGCCGCCCGCCGGCCTACGACGCCGACACCGCGCTGCAGGCCGCGCTCGACGCGTTCTGGGACGGCGGCTACGCCGCCACCTCGCTCGACGAGCTGAGCGCCGCCACCGGGATGAACCGGCCCAGCCTGTACGGCGCCTTCGGCGACAAGCGCGAGCTCTACCTCAAGGCGGTCGAGCGCTACCGCGAGGCCGCCCGTACCGGCATGGGCAGCGCACTGGCGCCGGACCGGTCGCTGCGCGACGGCCTGCACGAGGTCTTCAGCCGCGCCCTGGCGCTGTACATGTCGGGCAAGAGCGGCCCGCGCGGCTGCTTCGTCATCGGCACCGCCGCCACCGAGGCGGTCGGCAGTCCGGAGGTGCGCGCGCTGCTGGCTGCCACCTTGCGCGACGTTGACGACGCCTTCGAGGAGCGCATGGTGCTGGCGCGCGAGCAGGGCGAGCTGCCGGCCGGCGCCGACCCGGTCGCGCTGGCCCGGATCGCCTCGGCAATCCTGCACACGCTGGCGGTGCGGGCGCGCGCGGGCGAGAAGCGCGCCGCCCTCGAGGCCACCGCCGCCGCCGGCCTCGAGCTCCTTTGCGGCCCGGGACGCCGGTCAGTGGCTCGCCGCCGCTGACCGGATGTGCGCCTCGATGGCGCGCGAGGACGGGCTCCGACCGTTCGTCCTGGGACTACGGCGCCCACGGCATGTTGGTGCCGCTGATCATGACGCCCACCTGCTCGCCGGGCTCGGCCTTGTACGCTCCGGCGAGAAGCGCGGCCGTCGCTGTCGCGCCGCCCGGCTCGACGGCGAGCCGGAGCACCTCCCACAGGGCGCGCTGGGCGCGGCGGATGTCGTCGTCGCTGACCAGCGCGACCGAGGAGACGAAGTCGCGGGCCAGCGGGAACATCAGCTCGCCGACGCGGCGGGGGGCCAGCGAGTCGGCGGCGATGCTGCCGGCCGGGGCGTCAACCGGGCGGCCGGCCTCGAGCGCGCGGGCCAGGGTCGGCGCGCCCTCCGGCTCGACCGCGACGATGCGGGGCGCGCCCCGGCACCAGGCCGCGATGCCGCCGATCAGGCCGCCGCCGCCCACCGGCACCAGCAGCGTGTCGAGCGCCGGCGCCTGGCGGGCCAGCTCCAGCCCGACGGTGCCCTGGCCGAGCAGGGTCTCGACCGAGTCGAACGCGTGCACCGGCAGCGCGCCCGAGCGCGCCGCCCACTGTTCGCTGGCGGCCAGCGCGTCGGCGTAGCGCTCGCCGACGACGGTGAGATCGGCGCCGTACGAGCGGATGCGCTCCACCTTGGCCGGCGACGACACCTCCGGCACGAAGATCGTCGCTCGCACGCCCAGGCGCCTGGCCGCGAAGGCCACCGCGGTGCCGTGGTTGCCACCCGACGCGGCGACCACGCCGGCCTCGGGCAGCTCGCGCGTCAGGAGATTCGTGAACGCGCCGCGCGCCTTGAAGCTGCCGGCGTGCTGCAGCTGCTCCAGCTTGAAGGTGAGCGGCCCGGCCGGCAGCCCGAAGTCGGCCGCGTCCACCTGCACGGTCGGCGTCGCGCGCAGGTACGGCGCGATGATCTGGTAGACGGCGGCGATGCGGTCGCGATCGATGGCGATGGAGCTCGACACGCGAGGAGCTTGCCACGGTCGAACAAATTAGGTAAATGGCTAATTGGCGAAGATGCTAAATGTTGACGTGGTCAAGGCGCTGGCCAACGAGCGGCGGCTGCAGATCCTGGGCTGGCTGAAGCAGCCGCGCGAGCACTTCCCGCCCCAGGTCGACGGCGACCTGGTCAGAGACGGCGTCTGCGGCGTGCTCATCGCGCGTAAGCTGCGCATCAGCCAGCCGACCGCGAGCGAGCACCTGCGCATCCTGACCCGGGCGGGCCTGCTGCGCCCGCGCCGCATCAAGCAGTGGACGTTCTACAAGCGCGACGAGAAGCGCATCGCCGCGGTCAAGCGGGCCCTACGATCGGCCTGGTGAGGAGTTGACATGACCATCCATGACAAGCTGGCGTCCCTCCACATCGACCTGCCCAGACCCGGCGCGCCGGCCGCCGCCTTCTCGCTGTGGGTGCAGACCGGCGACCTCGTCTTCGTCTCCGGCCACATCGCCCGCCGCGGCGGGGCGGCCTGGGCCGGAAAGCTGGGCGCCGATCTGACGACCGCCGAGGGCGCGGTGGCGGCGCGCGGCGTGGCCATCGACCTGCTCGGCACCCTGGCCGCGGCGGCCGGCGATCTCGACCGGGTGCAGCGCATCGTGAAGCTGCTGGTCCTGGTCAACAGCACGCCCACCTTCACCGAGCAGCACCTGGTGGCCAACGGAGCCTCCGAGCTGCTCATCGAGCTCTACGGCGAGGCGCCGGCGCGCAGCGCGTTCGGCGTGGCCCAGATCCCGTTCGGGGCCTGCGTCGAGATCGAGCTCATCGCCCAGCTGCGCAGCTGAGCGCCTCCGCCGTCACTCGCAGCGCGACAGGTACAGATCGGAGCCGGTCTCGGCGCTGGCCAGCTCGACGGTGACGACGATCTGCCGGCGGCCGGCGTCCCAGGTCGCGTGCACGAAGGACGTGATGTCGTCGTCGAGGCGGAACGCGTCGCCGGCCGGGACCGGCGCACCGAACGGCTCGTCGAGCGAGCCGCGCGTGGCGATGGCGACCGTCTGAACGACGCCGTCGGCCGGCCTGCTGAGCAGCACCTGGCGCTCGTCGGCCGACACGTCGATCGTCTCGAAGCTGCCCATGCCGCCGACGTCGACCGGCGTGTTCCACGGCTCGCCGATGGCGCTGCGCGTCGCCCGCAGGATGCGCTCGCCGCTCTGGTCGATGAAGTACAGCGCCAGGCGGTCCCCCGACACCGACGGGCCGAAGCCGAGCAGCCCGGTCGCGGTGACCTCGCCGAACGGCGCGCCCGGCGCAGGCCGGCTGGCGGTCAGGAGGTCGTCGGACTCGCCCCGCAGAAAGAAGATCTCCTCGCCGTCGCCCGAGATCTCGAGCTCGAGCTCGTTCTCCTGCGGCTCGCTCACCTCGGTGACCAGGCGCGCGGACGAGAACGGCTTGTCAACCGACTCGCGGGTCGCGTCGAAGACGTCGGTGGTGAATTCCGGGCCCTCGGCCGGGAAGCGGGTGAAGAACACGGTCAGGCCGTCGCCCGTGAGCGTGGCGGACTCCTCGAAGTCGGTCCCGTTGACCGCGGCGAATGGATCCGGGTCCAGCACGCTCCACGTGCAGGCCGACGGGCCGGCGTCCGGGTCGCCACCGCCCGCGTCGGGCCCTGCCGGCCCGCTGTCGGCGGGCAGCGCCGCGGCGTCGGCGCTCGCGCCGCCGTCGTCGTCGGCGTCGAGGCTGGTGCCGATGTCGCCGCACGCCGTGGCGAGGGCGAGGACCGAGACGATTACGGCTGGACGCATGACGGGGCGCGACGTCTCACCCGGCGGCCCCCTCAGGGGGTCCCGCAGGCAGAGCTCCCAGGCTACGGCTTGGGGGATTGGGCGGGGCGGGGAAGCCGCACTCTAGCCCGGATCGTCCCGGCCGGACCAGGAATCCGCCGTACCGTCGTGGAGTTGGCGTCAGCGCGCGCGCGGGGCCGGCTTGCCCGGCTCGCCGCAGGCCGCGAACAGCTCGACCTCGCTCGGAGTTGACTTGCGGGCCTGCTCGTTCTTGCGCTTGCGGCCGGCGTTGGCGCGTTGACGCTCACGCCGGCTCCAGGTCTTCTTGGTCCGCGATGCCATGGCCGGCCGTTTCTAGCCAAGCCTCGCCGCGCTGTCAACCCCGCGGTCGTGAAGCGTCTGCGGCGGCGGAGGGGGCCCCGAATCCCACCCGGCCGCTCTCGCTGGCCCGGCGCAGCATGGCCCGCAGCCGAGGTGCGTCCCGGCTCTGCTTGGGATCGAAGCGGACGCCGAAGCCGTTCGCCCGCGGATCGCGCCGGATCCAGGCCACGCGACCGTCGAGGCGAAGCACCTCGCCCCCCAGCGACATGGGACCGAGCACGATCAACACGCGCGTGCCCACCGCGGGCGGTGCGGCCGACTGCACCCAGGTGCCACCTCCGCCGACATCGTGGGTGAGGCCGAGCAGACGATCGCTGGGCGGGTCGTCAACCTCTTCGATGTGACACGTGACGGGCAGGGCGATCGGGATGCGTCGATGGCCGCGCTCCACCTGCTCGCCGGACTGAAGCTCACCGCGGGCCAGGCGCAGCAGGAAATCGCGGCTGTGGGCGTCGCCGGCGTGCAGGCGGATCCAGGCGCCGCGGCCGCGGCGCAGCGCCGACACCACCCCGCGCAGGAGAGTGCGATTCGGGAGGCCCGGAAACGACACCTCGACCAGCAGCTCCTCGCCCACATCGAGCTGGCTTCGGGTGCGGCAATAGAGCACGCCCTCCGCCGACTCGACCGAGTAGCAATCCAGGAACTCGGTGGCTGACGCAAAGGCGCACGTGAGGAGCCGCATCCCCGGAAATATCGCGATGGTTCGCGCCATGAGTCAACTGTTGCTTTCAGCGGGCTGGAGCCGGCGGCGCGAGCGGAGGCGCCCGGGAGGCGCCGGTGCGACCAGTTGATCCGGTTCTGGCTTGTCCCATACGATAGTCCGCCTGCCGACGGGTACGACGCGGGTCGCCAGGATGATGCATGCTGCGCTCAGGAGGGTGGGGTCGGGTCGGTCGGCCTCCCAGGAAATGCCATGAAGGTCTGCCCCAATTGCGGCAAGCAGTACCCGGATGACGCCAACTTCTGCCCGGCGGACGCCGGGCGTCTCGAGCTCGACGCCGGCGGCACACAGCGTGGGCTCCCCCCCGCTGGCGCGGCGGCCCAGCCGGCAGAGGCCGACACCGTCGTCGCCGGACGCTTCGAGCTGATCGGCCACCTCGGCGGCGGCCACACCGGCGACGTGTACCAGGCCGTGGACCGCCAGAGCGGGGCCCCCTGCGCGCTCAAGCTGGTCCAGCCGGCCGTGTTTCCCAACCCGCTGCTGCTGCAGCGCGCCGAGCGCGAGCTCAAGCAGCTCGAGCGAGTTGACCTGCCGGAGGTCGCGCGGGTGCTCGCCCACGGTCGCCGCGGCGACCAGCTGTGGGTGGCGATGGAGCTGGTGTCCGGAGTGGAGTTGATGCGCGTCGTGGTGGAGGGCGGGCCGATGCCGGCGCTGGCGGGCTGCCAGCTCATCCGCCAGGTCGCGCACGGCCTGGCCGAGGCGGCCAAGCAGGGCGTCATCCACCGCGACCTGTCGGCCAAGAACGTGCTCGTCGGCGAGACCGACGGGGTCAAGATCATCAACTTCCCGATCGCGGTGCCGTACACGGACCGCGTGCAGGGCGTGCCGGAGTTCCTGTCACCCGAGCAGGTCGAGGGCAAGCCGGCCGATCAGCGCTCCTCGATCTACAGCCTCGGCGCGCTGCTCTACTTCACCGTCACCGGGCGGCCGCCGTTCATGGGCGAGCCGGCCGAGGTGCACGCTGCACACCGGGCCCAGGAGCCGGTGCGGCCGTCGCAGCTCGCGGCGGTGCCGGAGGCGGTCGAGGCGCTCATCATGAAGGCGCTGGAGAAGACGTCGGCCAAGCGCTTCATGACCCTGCACCAGATGATCGGCGAGCTGGACGCGGTGCTGGCCGGCGCGGTGGCCGCGGCGGCGACCGCGATGGGGGCGCAGGGCAAGGCCAAGGTCGTGCCGGCCGGTCCGGCCCAGACACTTGTCGGCGTCTCTGCCTTCCAGGTGGCGCCGGACGCGCCGATGGCGCAGTCGATGCCGGCGGGCCCCGGTCCGGTCGGGCCGATGGCGTCGCCGCCGCCGGTGATGGATCCGATGATGGGGCGTCCGACGGTGGCGAGCGGCGAGCTGGGCGGCTCGGCACCCGAGCGCGTGCACGCGCCGATGGCTGCGGTCGCGCAGCGGGAGCCGTCGCGGCCTCGCGCCGTCGTGATCCCGACTCCGCCGTCGATGCCGGCGATGTCGCTCTCGTCTTCGGGCGGTACGACAGCGACGAGAGGAAAGGCCCGCGTGAGTCCACCACCACCGGAGACAATGGGAAAGTTCCGCGAGACGATGTGGTTCAAGAAGGGCGAGCTGGACGAGGCCGCAGCGGCGGCCGCGGCCGACGCCCACTCGGGCGAGCTGATGCACGACAAGGCCGACGCCCTGCCGATCGAGGACCGCTACCTCGACGACGGAACGCTCGACCGCCGGGACGCGGAGCGCCTCAGCCTGCGCACCGGGAACACCGAGCTGGGCCTCGCCGCGCGGGCCGAGCCGCTGGCGCGCAAGCGCGTGTCCGAGCGCGAGCTGGTCGGCGAGCTGCGCCGCGGTCGCATCTGGCTGGTGCTGTTCATCCTGCTCCTGGCCGGCGGCGTCGGCGCCGCTGTCTACTACTTCATCGGCTGAGCGAGAGCGCGATCGGCCGAGCGAGGCCGGCTCCGACCCGCTCGAGGCCTTCAGAAGGTCGCGACAAGCGCGCGGCCGTCGGCCAGCGCCGCGCGCGCGGCGTCGGCCAGCGCGTCCGGCTCGGCCAGTCCGCGCCCGACCGGATGCACCCGGGCCACGGCGTCGAGGTCGAGCTCGCCCTTGACCGCGAGCGCGGCCACCTCCGGCACCAGGTCCGGGTGCGCCGCCGGCATGCCGACCAGCGCGCCGCCGCCGGCCAGCAGCGCGGCGATGTCGCCGGCGGCTCCCTCGGGCGGGCGCGGCGCGCGGGCCAGACAGGCGATCAAGGCGCCGGGCCTGGCCAGGCGCAGCGCCAGGCCGAGCTCGTCGTCGTCGCCGGCGCCGCCCGCGGCGGCCAGGATCTTCACCGGCCGTCCGCCGCCGGCGTGCTCGGCCAGGTGCGCCAGCACGCGCTCGACCGAGCCGGGCTCGCCGGCCGAGGCCGCCACCACGCGCGCCCCCCGCGCCGACGCGATCTGCGCCACCAGCCGCGCCACCGGTCCGCGCCCCAGCACCACCGCCGGCTCGCCGGCGGCCAGCCCGGCGCGAGCGTGCAGCGCGTAGGCGTCGACCGCCTCGCGGGCGAGCAGCGCGGCCAGCGGCCCGTCGAGGGTGAGCCCGCCGGTCAGCTCGGTGACCCAGCGCGCACGCACCTCGACCTCGCCGGCCAGCGCGCCCGGCGCCGTGCGGCCCAGCAGCCACCCATCGGGGCACGCGAACGGCAGTCCGCGCCGGCAGCGCTCGCACTCGCCGCACGGATCGAGCGGGCCGACAAGGACCCGGCTGCCCGCCAGATGCGCGGCGCCCTCGCCGGTGTCGACCACGCGACCGACAGCGGCGCCGCCCGGCGCGATCGCCGGTCGACGCCGACGCGAGCCACGCCAGCTCCGGCTCGGCGCACACAGCCGCCTCGACCGCGACCCGGATGCGATCGCCGGCCAGGGCAGCCGGCGCGCCGCTCACTTGCGGCGGCGCCGCCCGCCGCCGCGGCTGCGGCCCTTGGCCGGCGGCTTGGGCTCGGCGGGCGCGTCCTGATGATCGTCCGGGTGATCGAGCGCCGCGTCGAGATCGGCGCCGATCGATCCGGCGTCGATGAGGCCGGCCAGCCCGGCCGGCTTTGTCGTCTCCTCCGACCCGGGCGCGCCGTAGTCGACCAGCTCCGGCCCGTCGTCGCATGTCGTGCTCGTCGACGAGGCCGGCGCCGTTCGCGCCGCCTTCGCCGTGCGCGAGCTGCGACTCGATCATGCCCTCGATGTGCTCGTCGCCCAGCTCCACGACGTCGTCGCGGCTGTGGTCGCGCGCGGCGTACGCGTCGTGCGCCGGCGGAGCCGACTCGCCGAGATAATCCCCCAGGCCGGTGGGGAGGCCCTGGCGGGCCCTCCAGCGGGCCAGAGCGGAGACCAGCTCCTCGTACGGGATCATGCGACCTACGTTACCACGGCGGCTCGCATCACATCGGCGGCACCACGGAGAAGCGCAGCGCGATCTTGCGCCCTCCGCGGTCAACATCGACGTCGATCGCGTTCGCCGCGCGCAGGTCACGCCACAGCCGCTCCAGATCCACCGGGTGCTCCAGGGTGCGACCGTTGATCGACAGGAGCACGTCGCCCGGCACGATGTCGATCTTCGTGTAGGGCGAGCGCACCACCTGCCAGCCGCGGAACTGACCCTTGTCGAGCCTCGCCTTGACCTCGGCGCGGGCCAGGAACGCGCCGGGTCCGGCGTCCAGCACCCGGTTGAGGTCGGCGCGAGCGATCTTGCCGTCGCGCGACGAGGTGGTGGCGTCGGCCCCGGGGGCGGTCTCGGCGGAGGCCGCGAGCGCGTCGTCCGGTTCCTCGACCTGCTCGACGCCCGGATTCTCGGGCGGCGCGCGCGACCCGCATGCCGCGAGTGCGACCGCGCCCACCGCGGCCAGGACCGGAATCAGCTCGAGGGCTGCTCTTCGCGTACGCCTCATGTCTTCACTCCATTGCTACTTCGACTCCACGGCGACGTCGCTCCGCGACGCCTGCAGGGCGGCCAGCGACATGGCCAGGCACAGCTCCGCCACGCGCTCGACCGGCTGCTCGCCATCGACGATCTCGATCCGCTCGCGGCGCGACAGCTCCTCCATCACCTCGCCGTAGCCGAGCGCGATCTGGCGCTGCAGCGCCAGCGCGTCGAACAGCTCGTCGACCCGCTGCGAGGCGGCCCGCCGCTCGGCGGCCACCTCCGGCGCCACGCGCAGAAAGATGGTCAGGTCGGGCCGCCGCGCGCGCCGGTTGAGCTCCGCGATCCAGGCCCGCTCCTCGCCCGCGCCCTGATAGGCCAGCGACGAGTGGTACCAGCGGTCCGATACCACCACGCGGCCGGCGGCCAGCGCCGGCTCCACCTCGCGCTGGATGTGATCGGCGCGGTCGGCGGCGAACAGCAGCGACAGCGTGGTCGCGTCGGTCGGCGCGTGCTGCCCGGCCAGGATCTCGCGCAGGAGGCGCCCGACCGGGCCGTCGGACGGCTCGCGGGTCAGGTGCACCGGCACGCCGCGGCCGTCGAGCGCATGGGCCAGGCGGCGCGCCTGCGTGGTGGTGCCGGCGCCGTCGATGCCCTCGATCGCGATGAGAGCCCCGCGGCCCGACTGCTGCCCGGCGGCCATGGTCGTCACGGACGCCAGGCGCGCCACGCCGCGCGCCGGCGCCAGGCCAGGCCCATGGCGAGCAGCCCGAGGCCGGCCAGCGCGCCGCAGATGCCGGCGATGAGCATCCACTGGCGATCGCCGCGCCCGGCCTGCTCGACCTGCTGGCGATCGACCGCCTGATCGATCTCGGTGGCGCGCGCCATCTCGGCCTCGGCCACCTCCTTCTTGCCCTCGGCGGCCAGCCCGCGGCCGCGCGCCTTGTGGTGACGCGACAGGGCCTGGTCGGCGGTCGGGCCGGCCGGCGCCACGGCGTGCGCCTTGCCGAACGCTGTCGCCGCCTCGCGCCACTTGCCCGCCTTCTCGAGATCGTCGCCCAGGCGCATGTACACCTCGGCCATCTCGCCGCGGCGCTTGTAGTCCGGGGCCTGGACCAGGATGGCGTCGAAGCGCGCCACCGCCTCGACGATCTGGCCCTTGGCCGCCTCGGCCAGCCCGGCGGCCAGCGCCTTGTCGAGGTGCGCCGACTGCCGGGCGTCGTGCACGGCGAACAGCTGCGCGCTGAGCTGCTTGAGCGTCGCCCGCGTGGCCGGCTTCTTGCCGGTCAGCTCCTCGAGCCGGCGGCGGATGGCGATGTCGGCCAGCTCGCGGTGGTTCAGCCAGAGCGGCACCTCCTCCTCGCTCAGCTTGCCGCCGGGCAGCTGCAGCTTCTGCTTGGGCACCTCGCGCGGCGGCCGGCCGGTGGCGTACTCCATCCACGCCTCGCGCGCCGCCTTCCGCACCTTGAACGAGACGTGATCGACGTTGTCGAGCACGACGAACACCGCCTCGCGGTACTGGCTGTCGGCGAACGTGTGCAGGATCTCCGCCTGCAGCTCGTCGGTGGGAGCGTCGTTGAGCGCCTTGCGCGGGTTCTCGCGGTCGAGGCGCTCGAGCTGGTAGCGGGCGTAGCGCGCCCGCGACTTGTCGGCCGCACGGCCCGCCGGCATCTCGGCCGCGCGCACGAGCGCCGGCAGCGACCAGGGCGACATGCGGCGCAGGAAGCGCCCGCACTCGTCGCGGTAGGCAACGCCCTCGTCCTGGAACGCGAAGACGAGGATGGCGGCCGCGCCGCGCGACTCCTTGCTGGCGGCCAGCGCGCGGATGGCGGCGATGTCGAGCAGCACGTCGGTGAGCGCCGGGCTGGCCGGCAGCTCGAGCAGCGGAGTCAGCCAGTCGAGCTTGTCGTTGGCCTTCTCCTCCTTGTCCGGCTGGCGCCCGGGCGCGCGGAACTTGCCCTTCTCGTCCGGCACGTCGAAGCCGCGCGCGCCCAGCAGGCTGCGGCGGTCCGCCTCGCTCGATCGCCGCGCGCGGGCCAGGAAATCGCCCAGCTCCTTGATCGGCATCGGGTCGAGGGCCAGCAGGGCGTCGATCGCCGCGCGCCGATCGGCCGGGCGCGCCGCCGCGGCCAGCTTGTCGAGCAGCGGACGGGCAGGGGGCCCGGCCGGCTCCGGCTCCGGGTCGCGCGGAGGGGCGGTGACCTTTGTGTCTCCCCCCTCGGTCGGCGGCTCCCCCTCCGGCTCGGTCCCGGCCTCGGGCGGGGTTCCGGCCTTCCCGGCCTCCGCTTCGGCCCCTGCTTCCGGCTCGGTCCCGGCCTCCGCCTCGGGGCGCTCGGCGGGCTTGTCGGCCCTTGGCTCGCCCTCCGGCCGCGCCTCGGCCGGCTCGGCCGCCGGGTCCTCGGGCTCGGCCTGGGGGTCCTGCGCCTCGTCGGTCTGGGCCAGGGCCCGGGCCGGCACGAACGACAGGAGCGACAACAGCAATGTGCAGGTCGAAAACAGGCGTGGCACGCGCCACAACCCTACCACCCGCCGCCCGGAGCTTGGGCTAGTGAAGCGCCCGCGTCGTGGACGGAAGCCAGCTCTCCGGGAACTCACCGTGGGGGTAGAACTCCAGGAATCGCAGGCCTATTCCACGCGCCACGGCCGGCTCGCCGGCCTCGTCGCCGTAGTTGAAGCAGTAGTGGTGCTTGACCTCGCCGCGCGCGCGCAGCTCGTCCTCGCCGGCTGCCGGGAAGCAGACGGTGATGACGCTGCCCAGCGGGAGCGGGTCGGCCATCTCGATGAACATGCCGCCGGCGGAGATGTTGCGAGCCACCGCGCGCGTGTCGCCGTACAGCTCGCTCACCACGATCACCGGGAAGGCCTTGTTGAAGCGGATATGGAAGCGGTTCTCGACCGCGTGGATCGATTTCGGGTCGCCGGAGCTCATCGTACGAGCATCGTAATGCGGGTAGTACGGTGGGGTCAAAAATCCTACCTTGTCCTACATAGCTGACGCGCCGCCACGGAGCGTATAAGGCGGGCCCATGAGCTCGGGAAAGACCCTGGTCACAGGCGGCGGAGGTTTCATCGGATCCGCTGTCGTACGCCGCCTGCTCGGCCGCGGCCGCGACGTGCGCTGCTACGTCGAGCCCGGCGCCAGCCGGCAGAACCTGGACGGCCTCGAGGTCGAAGTCATCGAGGGTGACATCAACGACCGCATGGCGGTCGGCCGCGCCCTCGAGGGCGTGGACGTCCTCTACCACATGGCCGCGATCTACAGGCTGTGGCTGCCCGACAACTCGCCGATGTACGAGGTGAACGTCGAGGGCACCAAGACGGTGCTGTTCGCCGCGCTGCGCGCCGGCGTCGGCAAGGTGGTCCATACGAGCTCGATCGCGGCGGTCGGCCGCCCGCAGCAGGGCGACATCGCCGACGAGACGACCGCCTTCAACCTGTGGGACGAGTCCAACCACTACGTGCGGTCGAAGTGGCTGAGCGAGCGCGACGCGATGCGCTTCGCGCGCGAGGGGCTGCCGCTGGTCGTGGTCAACCCGGCCTTCCCGTTCGGCGAGCGCGACATCGCGCCGACCCCGACCGGGCGCTTCATCATCGACGCGCTGGCCGGCCGCGTGCCCGGCTACATGGACGGCGGCTTCAACGCCGTCGACGTCGAGGACGTGGCCGAGGGGCACATCCTGGCCGAGGAGCGCGGCCGGGTCGGCGAGCGCTACATCCTCGGCGACCACAACGTGAGCTACAAGGAGTTCTTCGACACCGTCACCGAGGTGGCCGGGGTCAAGCCGATCACGCGGCGGCTGCCGACGAGCGTGTTTCTGAGCGTGGCCTGGATGATGGAGCGGGCGGCGGAGGTCCGTCGCAAGCAGCCGCAGCTCACCTACAAGTCCGCCCGCTACGCGGCCCGCAAGCTCTGGTTCGACTGCCGCAAGGCCCACGAGGAGCTGGGCATGCCGAGCACGCCGCTGCGCCAGTCGATCGCCAGGTCGGTGCGCTGGTTCCGCGACAACAAGTACGCGTAGGCCGCGGACAGGAGCACGATGTGACGACGCCCGAAAGTGCTAGGCTCCAGTCGATGTTGCGCCGCAACCTGGCTCCATGGCTCGCGGTCGCCGCCCTGGTGCTGGCCGCGGCGCCGGCGCGCGCCGAGGACGGCGAGCGCCCGCCGTGGCTCGGCGTCGGCATCGAGGACGGCCAGCGCGGCGTCCGTATCACCGAGGTCATCGGCGGCACGCCGGCCGATCGCGCCGGCCTCGCGGTGGACGACGAGATCGTGCGGCTCGACGGCCGCCCGCTGCAGGTCGCCGACGATCTGCAGACCCGCCTGCACGGCCGCAAGAACGGCGACCAGGTGTCGCTCGAGATCGCGCGCGGCAACCGCCGCCTGCACCTGCGGGCGACGCTGGCCCCGCGGCTCGAGGACTCCGAGATCCTGGAGCGTCGCCTGCTCGACAAGCCGGCCCCCGGCTTCGACCTGCCGGTGGCCAGCGGCGCCGGCACCGGCGACCTCGATCGCATGGCCGGCAAGGTGGTGGTGATCGAGTTCCTCGCCACCTACTGCGGCGCGTGCAAGCCGAGCTACCGCACGCTGGCCGATCTCGACCGGCGGCGGCGCGGCGACGGCCTGGTCGTGCTCGGCATCGGCGACGAGAGCGACGCCGCGCTGCGCGCCCTGGCCAGCCTGGAGGGGCTGTCGTTCACGGTGCTGCGCGACGTGGGCGGCGCCGCGCTGCGCGCGTACCGGGTGACCGATCGGCCGACCATCGTGGTGATCGATCGCGGCGGCGTGGTGCGCTACGCCGGCGTGGGCGGCGGGCTGCCGATCGACCACGCCGTGTTCGCGGCAGAGCGCGCGCTGGACGACGGCGACGGGCGTTGACCGGCGTGCTGGCTCGCATCGCCGAGCTCGGCCAGCTCCTGCGCCACAATGGCATCCCGGTGTCGGTGGCCGAGGTGATGGACGCCGGGCGCGCGGCCGACGCGGTCGGGCTCGCCGATCCGGGCCGGCTGCGCCACGCGCTGGCCGCGTGCATGATCAAGCGCGCCTCCGACCTGCCGCTGTTCGACGAGATCTTCGACCTCGCGCTGCTGCGCGGTGGCGGGTCGGCGGCGGCGCGGCTGGCCCCGCTGGAGGAGCTGCTGCGCCGGGCGGGGCTCGACCCGGAGCGCGCCGCGGCGCTGCTGGCCGAGCTGAGCGGCGAGCTGGCCGCGCTGTCGCCGCTGGGGCGCATGGCGCTCGGCATGGGCGCGGCCGGCCTGATGCCGCTCCTGCGCCAGGCCTCCGAAGAGATCGAGCTGGGCCGCATGATGTCGCCGCTGCAGACCGGCTACTTCACGCAGCGCCTGCTCGAGGCGCTCGGCCTGGCCGCGACCGAGGCGGAGCTCGACGCGCTGGTCGCGCGCCTGTCCGCGCCCGGACGCATGCCGCCCGGCGCCGACGTCGAGGCGGCCGGCCTGGTGCGCGACCTGGTGCGCGCGAACCTCGCCTCGCTGCGCCAGGCGGTGCGCGATCACGTGGTCGACCAGTCGCGGCGGCAGAACCTGGCCGCCATGGAGCGGGCCGCGGCGCGCGCGCTGTCGCGCAAGCCGCTGGTGAGCCTGAGCGAGAAGGAGGTCGAGGAGCTGCGCGGCGAGGTGGCGCGGCTCGCGCGCCTGCTGCGCGCGCGCATCCACCTGGTGCCGCACGCGCCGCGCCGCGGCCGCCTCGATCTGCGCCGCACCCTGCGCCGCTCGCTGGCCACCTTCGGCGTGCCGTTCGAGATCCGGCGGCGCGAGCGCCGTCCGCGCCGTCCGCGCCTGGTGGTGCTTTGCGACATCTCCGATTCGGTGCGCAACGTGTCGCGCTTCCTGCTCGAGCTGGTCTACGCGCTCCATCAGCAGTTCGATCGGGTCAGCTCGTTCGCCTTCGTGGCCGACCTGGGCGAGCTGACGCAGCTGTTCCGCACCAACAAGGTCGACCGCGCCATCTCGCTGGCCTACGCCGGCGCGGTGGTCAACGTCTTCGCCAACTCGAACTACGGCCGCGTGCTGGCCGCGTTCGCGGCGCGCCACCTCGGCCTGGTCACGCGGCGCACGACGGTGCTGGTGATCGGCGACGGCCGCAACAACTACCATCCGTCGCGCGCCGACGCGCTGGCCGCCGTCGCGCGGCGCGCGCGCCAGGTGCTGTGGATCAACCCGGAGCCGCCGCCGGCGTGGGGCTTCGGCGACAGCGCGATGCGCGAGTACGCGCCGCTCTGCGATCGCGTGGCGGTGGCCCACGACCTGGAGAGCCTGCGCGCCGTGATCGACGATCTGGTGGGTCGCCGGCGCGGCGCGCGCAGGCCGCGCACGCGACCTCACGCGGCCGCAAGGGGGGCTGCTTGACCGGTCAGGACCGCGCGTCTATGCTTTGGGCGGTTCGAAGCAACACAGGGCACAGGCCTCCCCCGTCTCGAAACTCCGATCCGCCATGACCTGCCGTATGCAACAGGAAGGTTCGACGGATCGCGATCGCGCTGAACCGCCCTGGTACTCGCCGTGACGACCTCCTCGCCGGCCTTCATCTCGATGAGAGTGTCCGCCCTCGCGGTGGACCCGCTGACCGGCGTCCCCGTCGCCATCCTGACCGATGACCGCAGCGGTACCACCGTGCCGGTCGGCATCGGGCTGGGCGAGGCCTCCGCCATCGCGGCCGAGCTCGACGACATCGATCTCGAGCGGCCGATGACGCATCAGCTCATGAGCGACCTGCTGCGCGCGGCCGGCGCCCGCGTGGTGCGGGTCGAGCTGCGCGACGGCGGTGGCAGCGCGACCTTCAGCGCCTCGGTCGCGCTGGAGCTTGCCGGCGGCGGCAGCGTGGAGCGCGAGGCGCGCCCGTCCGACGCGCTGGCCCTGGCCCTGCGCAGCGGCGCGCCCATCTGGGTCGCCATGTCGGTCGTCGAACGGCTGGGCGGCGGCTCGTCGCCGTGGGCGCGCACGCCGGGTCGCGAGCGCCGCCGGCGCCGCGGGCCCGCCGTGGTCGACGCCGTGCCGGACGCGATCATCGAGGCGCTGCCCGAGGTGGCGGCCGAGACCAGCATCGACGGCCTGGTCGAGGAGCCGACCTCGCCGCGCGCTGCGGTGATAGGCGATCCGCTCCTGCTCGAGCGGCTCGGCCCCGAAGCCTTCGGCAAGTGGAAGATGTAGGGCGGCTCCGGGCCTGGCTGCCGCCGATCGTGTGGGCGTGCTGCCTGTTGATCCTGTCGGCGCAGCCGGCCGACCGCCTGCCGGCCAGCACGCTGTGGCAGGTCGACAAGCTGGTGCACGCGCTCCTGTACGCGGCGCTGGGGGCACTCAGCGGGCGCGCCCTGGCGGTGCGCGCTTCGCCGCGGCACGCCGCACGCTGGACGCTGGCCGTCACCGCGGTGGGCCTGGCTTGTTTCGGCCTGCTGGACGAGTGGACCCAGAGCTTCACCCCTGGCCGCATGTCCAGCGCGGCCGACGCCGTCGCCGACGCGGTCGGCGCGTGGGCAGGTCTGCTGGCCGCTTCGCGCTATTATGGGCGACGCCATGCCGCTCATCCGCAGCTTCGGCGATAAGCACCCGGTCATCGGTCCGGACACCTTCGTCGCCGAGACCGCCGTCGTCATCGGCGACGTCCGGGTCGGCGCGAGGTCCTCGCTCTGGTACGGCACCGTGCTGCGCGGCGACGTGTTTCACATCCGCATCGGCGACGACACCTCGATCCAGGACAACACCGTCGTCCACGTGACCTCGGGCCACAACGCGACCTCGGTCGGCAGCCGGGTCACTGTCGGCCACTCGGCGGTGCTGCACGGCTGCACCATCGAGGACGACTGCATCATCGGCATGGGCGCGGTGATCATGGACCGCGCCTCCATCGGGCGCTTCTGCGTGATCGGGGCCGGCGCGCTGGTCACCCCCGGCACCGTCATCGAGGACGGGCAGCTCGTCTTCGGCTCGCCGGCGCGCGCCAAGCGCGAGCTGACCGAGGACGAACGCAGCTGGATCGGCTCCAGCGCCCAGCACTACGTGGAGCTGGCCCGCCGCTACCTCGACGGGAAGTGATCGACGATGCCGCCGCCCATCGCTGCCGCCGCGGAGCACGAGCCTGCACCTGGCCGGCGGCGCGGCTGGTCGTGGGGGCGCGCGGCCATCGTCTGCCTGCTCGTCGCCGTGTGGCCGGTGCTGGGCCGGGCCGATCAGGTCGACCGCCTGATCGGACAGCTGCAGTCGTCCGACGACTACAAGGTGCGTCTGTCGGCGGCGCTCAACCTGACAAAGCTGGGCGACAGGCGGGCCATCCCCGCCTTCATCGTCGCCCTGGACGACCAGGACAAGAGCGTGCGCGGCGTGGCGGCCGCCGGGCTGGGCGTGCTGGTCACGTCCGCCACGCCGGCCGACACGAGGAACCGGGCCCTGGCCGCGCTGCGCCAGTCGGCGTCGAGCGACGGCAACGCGTTCGTGCGCAAGCAGGCGCAGAAGGCCTACGACAAGGTCAAGGGCTCGGTCGGACCGGCGGTGTCGGTGTCGCCGGGCGCGACCTACGTCAACATCGGCTCGATGGCGGCCGAGGTGCGCAACGCCGGCGAGCTGGTCGCGCTGATGCGCCAGACCGCGCAGAAGACGTTCCGCCGCCAGGCACCCGGCATCCTGCTCGACTGGCCGGGCGGCGGCGCGCCCAGCGCCAAGCACATCCAGGATCGCAAGCTCAAGGCGTTCTTCGTCGACGGCACCGTCAACACGATCAACAGCGGGGGCGGCGCCGTCGAATGCAAGGTCAGCATGCTGCTGGCCACCTTCCCGTCCAAGAGCATGTTCGGCTTCCTCAAGGGGGGCGCCAAGGTGGAGGGCGGCGGCGGCGAGGACGATCTGGCCGCGCAGGACTGCGTCATCGCGGTGGTCGAGGATCTCATCGCGCGCAAGATCATTCCAACCATCGAAGCCCGCACGCGGTGATCGAGAGGCGTCATGGGCAGACCGAGAAGTAGAGCCTACAAGCGGACCTGGAAGAACCTGCTCATCAACAAGCGGTATCAGCTCCGCTTCACGTTGTTCATGGTCGGCCTGAGCGCGGTGCTGATGAGCCTGCTGGGCTGGTGGGTGATGACCGAGGCCGAGAGCGCCACCACGACCGCGGTCAACAACGCGCTCACCGCGTGCCGCGACCTGCCCGGAGCGCCGAGCGGGGCGACCGGGGCGACCGCGGCGGTTCGCCCGCCGCCCCGGCGCCCGCCGCCCGCGCCGCCGGCCGAGAAGCCGCGCACGCGGCCGCGCCCGGTGGTGACCATCGACGACAGCGGCATGCCGGCCGCGGGCGCCCCGGCGCCGGCGCCGGCCGCCGAGCCGGACCGGCCGAGCAGCGCGCAGATCGCCGCCTATCAAAAGTGCGAGGCGGGCGTGCCCGGCACGGTGCGCGAGCTCGACGGCCGCCTGCGCCTGACCTTCTGGCTGCTGCTCGCCTCCGGCGCCGTCATCTGCGTCGGGCTGCTCCTGTACGGCATCAAGATGACCCACAAGGTGGCCGGCCCGCTCTACAAGGTCACGCTGTACATGGGCAAGCTGCGCCAGGGCCACTACGACGTGGTCTACAACCTGCGCAAGGGTGACCACCTGAGGGACTTCTACGAGCACTTCAGGGCGGCCCACGCCGGCATGCGGACGCTGCAGGAGGAGGACGTGGCCCGGCTGCGGGCGCTGCTCGCCGCGGCCAGCGAGGCGCGGCTGGCCACGCGCTCGACCGAGCTGGCCGAGGCGGTGGTCGAGCTGCGCGCCCTCCTCGACGACAAGGAGAAGTCCCTTGCCTAAGTCAGGCCAGAGGCCCTACAAGCGCAAGCTGAGCAACTACCTGCTCGACAAGCGGCTGCAGCTCCGCTACGTGGTGATGGTCACGGCGGTGTCTGCGCTGATCAGCGGCGCGCTCGGCTACCTGATCTGGCAGCAGGAGGTCGAGGCGTCGCAAGACGTGGTGACCGCTGTCGACTCCGCCTTCGGCGACGACGCCGAGATGAAGGCCGAGATGCACGCCAACATGGTGGGCCGCACGTCGACCGACGATCGCAACCTGATCCTGCGCATGGCCGGCGTCGGGCTCGGGCTCATGACCGTGCTGTTCGCCTACCTGGTTGTCATGACCCACAAGGTGGCCGGCCCGCTGTTCAAGGTGTCGCGCTACTTCGACGAGATGGCGGCGGGCCGGCTGGGCCCGGTCTACTCGCTGCGCAAGAAGGACATGCTGCAGGACTTCTACGACAAGTTCCGCGACATGCACGAGTCGCTGCGCGAGCAGCACAAGCTCGACCTCGAGGCCATGGGCCGGTTCGTGGCCGCGTGCGAGAAGGCAGGCGTGACCGACGGCGGCCCGCTCGGCCGCGAGCTGGACGACACGCGCGCCCTCGTCGAGCGCCGGCGCAAGCAGCTGTCCTGACCATCAGCGCAGGCGCAGGGCGACGAGATCGCCGAGCACGGCCTTCGCGCCGGCGCGCGCGTCGATCAGCTTGATGCGCCCGTGCCGGTTGGCGGTGAGCGCCAGCCCCGCGCTGTCGAGCGGTAGATCGGCGCGCTCGCCGTTACATGATGTCAGCTCGAGCGAGCGCGCGTGCCGCGAGAGGCGTCGCAGCGCGGCCAGCGGGACGATGCGGCGGCGGCGGCCGTCGAGAATCGCGGTCCTCGCCGAGTGCGAGCAGGTCGGCTGTGGCCAGGGCGCGGCGGCCGGGCCGCGCGATGGTCAGCTCGCTGCATGTCGGCCGGAGCAGGGCGGGCGGCCCGGCGAGCGCGGGCGTGGGTACGGAGGAGGAAGCGCCGGCCAGCTCGTCGGGCGAGGCTGGAATTCCGGCCAGCGCGTCGGTGCCGATCGTCATTGGGCCGCGCAGGGTCACCTGGCCGGTGACCGTGTCGATGGCGTACAGGTCCGAGGGCAACTTGAGCACAGGGACGCTGCCGTAGAGAGTCGTGCCCACGAAGGCGAGCGCGTTGACCGAGATGGCAGGTCCGTTCATTGTCGGCCCGCTGGTGACCGTTCCACTGTCCGGGTTGACGGTGGACAGGAAGCCGTTGCAGACGTTCGCCTGAAACAGTGTGCCGTCGGGGGCCGTGGCGATGCTGATGCCGGCGCTATCCGGAAACAAGGTGACCTGCGCGGTCGCCGGGTCGATCTCGGTCATCGCGCCGCGCCATCCCAGCAGCCGATCGCCGAGAAAGGTGAGATCCGTGGCGGCGACCGCCTTTGCCCCGGCCAGGAGCGAGCCTACCTCCGTGGCCACTCCGGTGTACGGGTCGATCCGCAGGAGGCGCGGGTTCTCCCCGTTGCTGCTGGCGAACAGGACGCCGTCGGGCGAAAGCTCCAGTCCGGTGATGCTGGTGCCCATGGCACCGACGACAATCGGGCCGATCGGGGTCGGCTGCGCGGTCGCCTGGTCAACGATGTAGAGATTGCCGGGGCCCTGGCCGCGGCCGTCGGCGCCGTAGAGCGGCGCCAGGTAGCGAAACGGGCCGCCGCTGGCGCTGCCCTCGTCGTTGGTCACCTGCACGGCGACCGGCTGGTGCGGCCCGGGCGGCGCCAGCACGGTGAGCCGCCCGTCGCTCTCGACCATGATGTCCTCGCCCGGCTCGCTGCCGAACGACACGGTCAGCCCCGCCACCGAGAAGCCGGACCCGTTGATCTGCACGCGCGTCCCGCCCGCGGTCGACCCCCAGTCGGGCGCGATCGACAGCACCACAGGAGGGCCGGGCTCGATCACGTCGGCGTCGGCCCCCCCGGCGTCGCCGCCGCCGCCGTCGTCGTCGTCGTCGTCGGCCGCGTCGTCGCGTCGTCGTCGTCGTCGGCCCCGTCGCCCGGCGCGCTCACGCCGCCGCAGCCGCCCGCGAGAAGAGTTGCAAGCAGGAGCCAGCGGCCCGCCCTGTCCATACCGATCCTCCCCCTCGTTCGAGAGCCCAGCCTACCATCAGGGCCATCACGCCTTCGACAGCCGTCGATGGCGAGCGAACCGCTGCATCTCGTCCGCGCCGATGTCCCACTGTGATACATCCAGGGGATGAGCTCCACGGCGGCGCTGGTCGAGCTGGGCGACCGCTACGCAGCGCTCGGCCTGGCCACGGCGGCGCGCGCCGCGTTCGAGCGCGCGCTGGGATCGGCCGAGGGCGACGATCCGGTGCCGGCGCGGCGGCTGGCGGAGCTGGCCCTGGCGGCCGGTGACGCCGAGACCGCGCGCGGCTTCGCGCAGGCGGCCGCGTCACGCCGGGGCGGCGCCGCCGCGCGCCTCTTGCTCGGCCGCGCCCAGCTGGCCGCCGGCGAGCTGGCGGCCGCGCGCTTCTCGTTCGCGCAGGTGCTCGAGGCGCCCGGCTCCGGTCCGCTGCTGCGCGTGCGCGCGCTGGTCGGCCGCACGCAGGTGGCGCTGGCCGAGGGCGATCAGGCGGGCGCGCTGGCCACCTGCCTGGCCGCGATCGACGGCCTGATCGGGTTCGCCGAGGTGCCCGGGCGCCGGCCCGAGGAGGTCGAGGCGGAGCTGCCGCTCTTCGACGAGGCCGTCATCGTGGCGGTGGCGGCCGGCTGCGGCGACGAGATCGAGCGCCGCATCGACGAGCGACTCGCGGCCGGCTCGCCCGCGCCCTGTCATCTGCTGTCCGCGCTGGTGCGCGCCCATCGCCAGGCCCAGGGCGAGGCCCCGCCCGACGACGGCGCGGTGGAGCGCGAGCTGGCGCAGGCCCTTTCCGAGCGGCCCGGCTCGCGCGCCATTCGCCTGCGCCTGGGCGAGCGCCGCCTTCGCCGCCGGCGCGGCACCACGTCGGACGACGCCGCACGCCAGCGCGCGCTCGCCGACCTCGAGGCGCTGGCCGGCGAGATGAGCGGCGAGCCGTCCGGCCCGGTCGAGTCGGTGGAGCTGGCCCGCATCTACTTCCTGCTCGGCTCGGCCTACGCCGAGGATCCGGCGCAGCTGGAGCGCTCCGAGAAGGCCTACCGCGAGGGCCTGCGGCGGCGCCCCGGTCACGCCGGCGCGGCCAACCAGCTGGCGCTGGTAGCGCTCGCGCGCGGCGATCTCGCGTCGGCGCTCGAGGACATCGAGCTGGCGCTGCGCATCGACGCCGCCCACGGCCTGTCCTGGCGCAGCGCGGCGCGCGTGCTGGAGGCGTCGAGCCCTGGTGCGGCGTTGCCCGGCCTGGTCGGCCGCATCCTCGACGCCGCGTGGCCGGGCGCCGGCAGCGCGGCCGGGCCGGTGGCGCCGCGCCTGGTCACCGCCATGGCCGAGGTGGCGCGCGGCGACGTGCTGGCCGGCATCCACACCCGCGGCCACCGGCTCAAGAACCTGCTCGGCATCGCGGCGGCGCGGGCGCGCAGCGGTCGCAAGCTGGCCGCCTCCGGCGCGAGCGCGACAGACGTGGGCGAGCGGCTGGGCGAGCTCGAGCGCGACCTGACCTCTCTGTACGACGAGTGGGCCACCTACCTGCGCTCGATGCAGGCGGCCGGCCCGCGCCTCGAGATCCTGCCGGTGGCGCCGCTCCTGGCCGAGGTGGTGGGGCAGGCCTCGGCCGCGTCGAGCGCCGGCTCGGTGCCGGTCGACCTCAAGCTGGCCACCGGCCTGCCCGATCTGCGCGGCGACCGATTGCTCCTGCGCGAGGCGCTGCACAACCTGATCGCCAACGCCGTGGAGGCGTGCGCCGACGGCGGCGGCGGTCGAGTGTCGGTCGGCGCGCGGCCGGTTGCCTCGGGCGGCGCGCCGGTCATCGAGATCGAGGTCGTCAACACAGGACCGGGCATCCCGCCGGCCGATCTGCCGCGGCTCTTCTCGCCCGGCTTCACCACCAAGAAGAGCGGCTCCGGCATCGGCCTGGCGGTGGCCGAGCGCGCCGTCGAGGCGCACCACGGCCGCATCCTGATCGACAGCGAGGTCGGCCGCGGCACCCGCGTCACGGTGCTGCTGCCCACCGATCTGGCCGCGTTCGCCGGGCTGGCGCTGGGCGGCGGCGGAGGCGGCAGCGAATGAAGAGCCCGACCATCGTCGCCGTCGACGACCAGCCGGAGGTGCGCCGGCTTCTGAGCGACGTGATCGAGGCGCGCGGCCGCCGCTTCGTCGGCTTCGACGACGGCGACGACGCGATCCGCTTCCTGGCCCAGCACGAGCCGGAGGTGGAGCTGGTCATCCTCGACCTCGACCTCGGCACCGGGCGGCGCGGCGGCATCGACGTGTGCCGCGACCTGCGCAACGCGCACCCGGACCTGCCGGTCATCATCCTGACCGGCGACGCCACCATCGATCGCGCGGTCAACGCGATGCGCGCCGGCGCGACTGACTTCGTCACCAAGGATCCCTACCTCGAGGACAAGCTGGAGCTGTCGGTCGAGAAGGTGGAGCGGGTGATGACCCAGGTGCGCGCCATCCGCCGCCTCGAGGGGGAGAACCGCGCGCTGCGCTCGGCCAACGCGCGCCTGGCCGAGCTGGCCGGCCGCCGCTGGCAGATCGTGGGCACCTCGCGCGCGCTCGGCAAGGTCATGGGGGTGGTCGAGCGCGTGGCGCCGGTCCCGCGCCCCGTGTTCATCCTGGGCGAGCGCGGCACCGGCAAGGAGCTGGTGGCGCGCGCCATCCACCAGCTGTCGCGCCGCGCCACCGAGCCGTACGTCACCATCAACTGCGCGGCGGTGCCGGAGCCGCTGCTCGAGTCGGAGCTGTTCGGCCACGAGGAGGGCGCCTTCACCGGCGCCACCCGCCAGAAGGAGGGCAAGTTCGAGCTGGCCGACGGGGGCACCCTGTTCCTCGACGAGATCGGCAACATGTCGCTCGAGTTCCAGGCCAAGATCCTGCGCATCCTCGAGTACCAGCGCTTCGAGCGCGTGGCCGGCTCCGAGTCGATCCAGGTCAACGTCCGCGTCATCGCGGCGACCAACGCCGACGTGCGCACCGCCATGGACGAGGGCCGCTTCCGCCGCGACCTGTACGATCGACTCGCCTTCGAGGTGATCGATCTGCCGCCGCTGCGCGAGCGCCTCGACGACGTGGCGCCGCTGGCCGAGCACTTCCTGGAGCGCTTCCGCGACGAGGTCACCGGCCTCCGGGTGCGCGCGCTCTCACCGGCCGCCATCGAGCGGCTGATGGCCTACGACTTCCCCGGCAACGTGCGCGAGCTCAAGAACGTGGTCGAGCGCGCGGCCTACTCGGCGCGCGGCGAGGTGCTGGCGCCCAGCGACATCGAGGCGGCGCTGCCGCCGGCGCCGCGGGCCCGCCGCTCGCTCGAGCCGCTGGCCTCGTGGGACGACTCCAGCATGCCGCTGGGCGCGCGGGTCGAGGCCTTCGAGCGCGCGATCTGCATGGAAGCGTTGGAGAAGGCGCGCTACAACCAGCGCGAGGCTGCCGAGATCCTGGGGCTCACCTATGATCAGTTCAGGCAGCGCAAGCGCAAGTACGGCCTCCTCAAGGAATGAGCAAGGACACGCGATGGGCATCTTCGGGCGTATGAAGCGGGCCATGAAGTCGAAGGCCAACGCGGCCATCGACAAGGCGATCGATCCGGCCAAGGAGATCGACATGGCCATCCTCGAGCTCGAGACGCAGCAGAAGACCGCGCTCAAGGAGCTCCTCGCGTACAAGGCGACCGCCAAGGTGATGGAGAAGGACATCGCAGCGCTGGAGGAGAAGACGGCGACCTGGGAGAAGCGCGCGATGCTGGCGGTGCGCAAGGGAGACGACGCGCTGGCCCGCGAGTGTCTGCGCGAGAAGAAGACGGGCGAGGCCGAGCTGGAGCGCCTGCGCCGCGACCGCAACGAGGCCAACGGCTACGCGGCCGAGCTCAACCGCTCGCGCAAGCAGGTCGAGACCCGGCTGCAGATGCTCAAGCTCAAGCGCGGGACCATGGCGACGCAGATCGCCGCCGCGCGCTCGGGCAGCGGCAACGCGTTCGGCCTGTCCAGCGCGCCGTTCGACCGGATGGACAAGGCCGAGGCGAGGATCGAGAACGACGCCATCGCCGCCGAGGCCGGCGCCGAGCTGGACGCCGAGGGGGGCGGCGCGCCGGCCGAGGCCGCGTCGGAGGCGGCCTTCGACGCGGCGCTGCGCGCGGCCGGCGGAGATCCGGACGCCGGCGAGGGCGGCGACGACCCGCTGGCCCAGCTCAAGGCCAAGATGGCCACCGAGCGGGCGGAGAAGCAGGCCGCGGCGCAAAAGCAGCTCAAGAAGGGCTCCTGAGAGTCGAGCGGCGGGCGGCTCGACCATGGCGCGCGACGGCAGCAGCGACGGCGGCGACGATCGGCTGGTCGGTCGGCTGCGCCAGCTCAGCCTGATCGATCTCGACTCGCTCCTGGCCGGGGCCGGCGGCGAAAGTCGGGTCGAGCTGCTCGGCGCCTACGCCGGCGATCTCATCGATGCGCTGCGGCAGGCGCGCGCGCGCATCCTCGAGCTGACCCGCGCGATCGTGGGCGGGCCGGATCCGCTGGCCATACTCGATGCCACGCCGTCGGTGCGTGTGCGCGGCGCAGCAGGGGAGGGGCCTGGCCGCCTGTCAGCCCGCCTGGCCGAGCGCGCCTCGGCCTGCCGCGATCTGGCCCGCATCGAGGAGGCGGCCGCGCTGCTCTTGCCGCGCCTGTTCGACGTGGAGCGCCGCGGCGGCGGGTAGTTCGAATTCTGCGCGGATGGACGGTTCATATTCTCGGCCCGGCAAAGGGAGCGGCGCCGCCGTTTGTCCAACCGAGCGATCCTTCCCTATATAGTCCGGCCATGTCGGACGACGCCGAGCTCATCGCCTCAGCGCTGCGCGGGGAGAAGCAGGCGTTCGCCGACCTGGTGCGCAAGTACCAGCGACGGGTGTACGGCACCGCGCTGCACATCACCGGCAATCACAGCGACGCCGACGACGTCGCCCAGGAGACTTTCGTCAAGGCATACCGACACCTGGCCAGCTTCGACGGCCGCGCCGACCTGTTCACCTGGCTCTACCGCATCACCGTGAACTCCGCCCTCAACCAGCTGCGCGGCCAGAAGCGCACGGACCGGCTCGCCCGGGCCGGCGAGGAGGCAGCCCGTGGGGCGCGTCCGGAGCGGGCCGGCGCCGACCGCGAGCGAACGCCGCGCGAGTGGATGGAGCTGGGCGAGCGTTTCCGGCGGGTCCTGAGCGAGATATCTGAATTGTCGCCGGTCTTGCGGGTGACGCTGGTCCTGGCCACCGTGGAACAGCTACCCTACAAGCGGATCGCAGAGATCATGGAAGTGCCCGAGGGCACCGTGGCCTGGCGGGTCAACGAAGCGCGCAAGCAGCTGCGCGATCGCCTGGACGAGCCGAGCCAGGAGGGCGAGGAGTCGCTGTGAAGCCGACCGATGATCCGCCCGACAGCCCGTCCAAGCCGCCAGCGAATCCATCCTTGAATCCGACGATGACCCCTCCGATGACCCCGATCGACCGCGACATCGCCGATGCATTCGCCGCCCTGGACCGGACCGCGCCGGATCGGGGGCAAGACGAGTTCACGTCGCGCGTCATGGCCCGCATCGGCGACGGCGAGGGGGCGGCTGTGGCGCCGCGAGTCGCGCCCGGCCGCGAGTCGCCGCCCAGCCCCCGTGGCGACGACTCGGGGCTGCACGACATCGTGGCGCTGGCCAGCCGGGCCAAGCAGCGACTGTCGGAGCGCGATCAGTCGGAGTCGGACGCCGGCGAGTCGGTGATGCTGGCCGCTGCACCCGGCGGGCTGCGCGCGGTGGCGCTGCCGGATCCGACCCGGGTGGCCCGCCAGAGCGCGCCGGTCCCGCCGCGCGAGCCGACGCGCACCGACGCGCGCAGCAGCCTGCCGTTCTGGGCGCTCGGCTCGGTCGCGACCCTGGCGGCGGCCGCCGCGGTGGCCGTGTTCGTGTTCGGCATCGGCCGCGGGGCGGATCGATCGGCAGAGACGTCGGTCGAGACGCCGGCCGGCTCGGCCGAGAGCGCGCCTGCCGGCGAGCTGGCGCGGGTCGATCCGCCGGCCCGCGATCCGGCAGCTCCGGCCGGGCAGGTGGCGCCGGCGGAGCGCGCCGAGCCGCCGCCACCGTCGCCCGCGGCCCAGGAGGCCCGCGAGTGGGTCGAGGCGGCCAGCGAAGAGAGACGGCCGATGGAGTACTCCAAGCGGGTCCGCGCCCGCGAGCGTTCCGACACCGGCGCGGACACGGCGAAATCGGCCAGGGCGAAGGAGGAGAGCGCGGTCGCCGGCGTCGAGGGCGGCAAGGACGTCGAGGGTTCGGTGGGCGCTCCGTCGTCGGCCCCGGGGGGCGCCGCGGAACCGGGCGCGAGCGACGAGCCGGGCGACAAGGCCGGCGGCGAGGCCGACCTCGGGGACATGCTCGACTCGGTGACCGACGAGGACAAGGACAAGCCCAAGGTGGCCGCGCCCCCGCCCGAGGCGGCGCCGGAGCCGCCCGCTGCGGAGAAGAAGGAGCTCGACCGGCGCGCCGTGTCGAGCGCGCTCGAGTCGATCCGCGACGAGGTCAAGCGCTGCCACGAGCTCGAGAAGTTCGCCGGCACCGTCACGGTGAAGTTCGTTGTCGCGCCCAGCGGCCAGGTGAGCAAGGCGGCCGCGATCGGCTCGCAGATCCGCACCAGGACCGGGACGTGCGTGGCCCGGGCGGTGCTCCAGGCCAGATTTCCGGCCTTCGAGGGCACGCCGATCTCCATCACCTATCCCTTCCTCCTTTCCAGGTAGGCGCGACGTGACGACTGCGGCAGGCGGCTCCGATGGGCGCTTCTTCGAGGATTTCCAGCCGGGCGAGCGGATGCGCCATCCGACGCCGCGCACCATCCACGGCGGCGATCTCGGCCTGTACATCGCGCTGACCGGCGATCGCCGCCCGCTCAGCTCGTCGACCGATCTGGCCCAGTCGCTCGGCTTCGCGCGCGAGGTGGCCCAAGATCTATTGACCTTCCACATGGTGTTCGGCAAGTCGGTCGGCCAGGTCTCGGCCAACGCGGTCGCCAACCTGGGCTACGCCGACGTGCGCTTCGGCCGCGCGGTCTACCCGGGCGACACGCTGCGCGCCACCAGCGAGGTGATAGGCGTGCGCGAGGCATCCAGCCGCGCGGCCGGCGTCGTCTACGTGACCACGCGCGGCCTCAACCAGCGCGACGAGGAGGTGCTGCGCTTCACCCGGTGGGTCCTGGTCGAGAAGCGCGACCGCGGCTCGCCGCCGCCGCCCGAGACGGTGCCGGAGCTGCCGTCGTCGGTGCCGGCCGACGAGCTGGCCGCACCGCGCGAGCTCAACCTCGATCGCTTCGCCGACGTCATGTGGGCCACCGGGGGCGAGGCGCTGTGGGACGACTACCACGTCGGCCAGCGCATCGCGCACCCGGGCGGCATGACCATCGACGAGAGCGATCACACGATCGCGACCCGGCTCTACCAGAACACAGCGCGCGTCCACTTCGACGCCCGCCGCATGCAGAGCTCGCAGTTCGGGCGCCGCCTGGTGTACGGCGGCCACGTCATGAGCGTGGCCCACGCGCTGGCCCACACCGGCCTCGAGAACGTGCTCAGGATGGCGGCCTGGAACGCCGGGACCCACGCCAACCCGACCGTCGCCGGCGACACGATCTACGCCTGGAGCGAGGTGCTCGACCGGGCCGAGATGCCGGGCCAGCCGCGCCTGGGCGCGCTGCGCCTGCGCCTCGTCGCGGTGAAGAACGTCGACCCGGCGGCCGAGCCTGTCACCCGCATGGTGGCGGGGGAGAAGGGGCAGGCCTACGATCCACGCGTCGTCCTCGACCTCGACTGGTGGGGCCTGATTCCCAGGCGTCCGCCGGCCTGAAGCGCCGAGGCTCGCCGTCCAGGCCTGACGTATGCTTGGTGGGGTGGGCTCGTATCTGGTCCGGTTCCACGAGGCGGGCAGGGATGGTCAAGTCGGTCGCCGGGGCCAGCGCCGCGACCTCGTGCAGGTGATCGAGCGCGAGCTGCCTGGCGCTCACGTCTCGACGGAGGGCGGTCGCCTGCTGGTCGACTGCGAGCAGGACGCCGCCCCGGTTCTGTCGTCGTTGCCCGGCGTCACGTCCTTCTCGCCCTGCCGGCGCCTGCCGCTGGCGGAGGTGGCAGACGCCGCGGCGGAGCTGGCCGCGTCGGTGCTGGGACAGGGCGGCCGGTTCGCGGTGCGGGTCAAGCGGGTCGGGCAGCACCGGTTTCGCTCGCGCGAGCTGGCGGCCGCCGTCGGTGACGTGGTCAGCAGGGCGGTGCCGGGCGCTCGTGTCAACCTGGCCGCGCCCGAGCTGGTCATCGGCATCGAGGTGCGCGGCGACCAGTGCTTCCTGTTCCGCGACGTGGTGCCCGGCGCCGATCACCGGCGCGCGCCGCCGCCGCCGATCCAGGGCGAGCCGCGCTTCCTCGCCGATCAGATGCTCGGGCGCCTGGCGGTGTGGCTGCGCCTGCTCGGCTTCGACACGGCGGAGGCGCGCGACCGGCCAGATTCCTGGCTCCTGCGTCAGGCCCGCGACGAGGGCAGGGTGGTCCTGACCCAGGATCGCGAGCTGTCGCGGGCCGCGTCGGCGTCCACCCACTACGTCGAGGCGCGCGACGTGGAGGGCCAGCTGGGCGAGGTGATGGGCGCCTTCGGCCTGACCTTCGATCACGCGCGTCTGCTCAGCCGCTGCACCCGCTGCAACCGGGGCCTCGAGGAGGTATCGGCCGAGCGGGTCCGCGATCGCGTGCCGCCGGCGGTGCGCGAGCGCCAGCACCGCTTCCACCGCTGCCCCGCGTGCGACCGCGTCTACTGGGAAGGCGATCACTGCCAGCGCATCCTGGCCCGCGTCTCTACCCTGCGGGCGCGCGGCGTGATCGCGTAGGCCCGATGGCGTGGGCAAGGCGGGGCCGTCGCCTCGAGGCGCATCGCCAGTGCGCGATCCCGGCCGGCGGCGCGTCACGGTGGCCTCCTGTTCACCTGTGACAGCGTGCAGAACCGGGACACTGTGGACGGATGCTCAGCGGAGATGGCGCGGTTTCGGCCCCGATTTCCGCCTGCTGGACCTCGCTCGGATGCCGTCGCGGGAACGGCCGGCACGCCGGGCCGATGGCCGAAACGGCAAAGATCGACCAGGGTCCAGACGTTAACGCACTTTGCGGCCGAGCGTAGAATGCGTCGGCTTCGGAAGGCGTCGTAGCTGTCTGACGCAAGGAACGATCGGGGACTCGATCAGACAAAGGAGCGATTCGGCTATGCGATCCATCTTTCTCGCAGTTGCGCTGACCGGCGCGCTCGGCCTGACACTGGCCGTCACTCTCACCGCCAACCAGCCTCAGGTCGAGGCGGCGCCGGGCAAGAACCTCAAGGTGTACCCGCCGGATACCGACGTGGCGCAGATCAAGAAGGACATGAAGATGGTCGCCAAGGCGCTCGGCGTGCAGTGCGACCACTGCCACGACCTGGACGACATGGCGAAGGACAGCGAGCACAAGACCAAGGCGCGCCAGATGATGAAGATGGTCGGCACCATCAACGCGAGCCTGAAGAAGGACGGCTTCAAGGACCAGGTGAGCTGCAAGACCTGCCACAACGGCCAGAAGAAGCCGAAGAAGTAGCCGGGCGACCGGTCGGCCTACTTCTTTTTGGCCGGCTTGGGTTTGCCCTGGTGGCACGTGAAGCAGGTGATGACCTGCTTGCTGCTGAAGTAGAGGCGGTTGAGCTCGCCGGTCATCTGCATCATGGCGCGGGCAGCTTTCTTGTGCTTGTTGCCGTCGACGGCGAAGTCGCTGGTGTCGTGGCAATGATCGCACTCGACGCCGAGCCCGCGCGCCACCTGCTTCTTCATGAAGTCGGTGACCTGGCGCGTCGACAAGGAGCGAGGCAGCACCTTCACGTTGCGCGGCTTCTTGACCGCCTTGTCCTTGCCCGCGTCCGCGCCCTCGTCGCCGCCCGCGGTCTTTCCGTCGGCGCCGCCGCCGGCGGTGGCGGCCTGATTGCCGGGCTCGGCCTTGGGCGGCTCCGGCTCGGCGGCGGGCTCCGCTTCGGCCCCGGCGTCGGCCGCGGCCTCTCCGTCGCCGCCGCCGCTGGCGACCGGCGCTCTGGCGCCGCCGGCCTTGTCGCCTGGCTCCGCCGTCATGTCCGCGCCGGCGTCGGATAGCGGCAGCGGCTTGGACCGGTCCGGCTTGCAGCCGGCGGCGCTCGAGGCGGCCAGAAGCAGGGCGAATGCGGCGACGGTGCGCGTCAGCATCGGCTGCTACTCTAGATCCAGGACGACGGATCCAGGTTGAACTTCTCGATACTGCCTGCATGAACGCCGCGCTCCACTTCGCGTCGGCGCTGCCGCGCTCGTCGCTGGCTCGCCTTGTGCGCGATCGAACACGACGCCGGTCGAGCCCCGGCCGGCGGGTCCGCGACCTCGACGCCGCCGTGCGCCGCGCGTTCGCGCTCGACCTGGCCGCGCTGCTCAACCGCGCCCGCCGCGACGAGCTCGAGCACATGGCCGCGGCGGTCGGCGTGGAGCCGGCCGGCCCGGTCGGCGAGCTGCGCGCCCGCCTGTGGCGGCGCGGCGCCGAGCTCGAGGCCGGCGGCGCCGCCGAGCTGGGCAGTCCGTGGCAGCCGGTGCCGCACGTGCTCGGCGGGAGACTGGTCCACCTCGGACGGCCGCGCGGGGCCGCGCCGCCGGCTCTGCTGCTGCCGCGGCCGGTGCCCGACGCACCGCCGCCGGTCGTCGTCGACGACGAGCCAGACACGCTCGAGGACCTGCTCGAGCGCGCCACGTCGCTGCTGGGCGTCCGGCTGGGGCGGGCCGGGCGCGACAAGGGCGAGCTCGGCGCGCGCGCCGCGCGGCTGCTCGGCGTGCGCGAGCGCGGCCACGCGGAGCCGGACTGGCGCGGCGAGGTGGAGCTCAAGACAGTGCCGGTGGTACGCGATCGCGGCGGGCTGTGGCGAGTGAAGGAGGACCCGGCGGTGTCGATGGACAGCGTGGCGCCGGAGAGCAAGCTCGGCCGCGTGCTGTGGATCGCGCGCGTGGCCGACCAGGTTGACTCGCCGATCCTGTCCTGGTACTACCAGGAGCGCGACGGCGCCGTGGCCGAGCTGATCCGCGCCGCCCTGCACACGCGCCCCAAGGGCGGGGCCGGCGATCGCACGCGCGGCTGGTACCTGCACAAGCGCTTCTTCGCCGGATCGGGGTTTCTGTTCACCTTGAACGGAGCGCCGGCGTGAGCGCGCGCGACCACCTGCGCCTGGTCGGCCCGCCCGGATCGAACAAGGTCATGTCCGGCGAGCTGTCGCGCCTCACTCGCCGCGCGCTGGGCGGGTTTCGCCTGGCCGAGCCGCGCAAGGCCGGACCGGGCGCGCTGGTCTACCCGTTCGACCGCGACCTGGCCCTTGTCGCGGCGAGCTACTGCCGGACCGCCTCGCGCGTGCTGTGGGACCTGTACGAGAGCGAGGCCGGCCGGCTCGAGCCGCTGCACGACGAGCTCGTGCTCGACGTGGCCGCCGACCAGCGCGGCTGGCTGTGGGAAGGCGCCACCTTCAGCATCCGGCCGCGCAACGTGGCCGATTTTCCGGCCGCGGCTCTGCAGCTCGTCGGCGCGGTGAAGAACGCGATCATCGAGGGGGCGCGGGCGCGCGGGCTGCGGGTGGACGTGGATCCCGAGCGGCCCGACGTGCTGCTCGCACTGCGCCGTCATGACGACGTGCTGACCCTGTCGGTCGATCTCGGCGGCCAGGCGCTGCACCAGCGCGGCTACCGCCAGTCCGGCGCGGTCGCGCCGTTGCGCGAGAACCTGGCCGCGGTGCTGCTGATGCTGGCGCGCTTCGACGCGCGCAGCGAGGCGCTGGTCGACCCGATGGCCGGCTCGGGGACGATCGCGATTGAGGCGGCGCTGATGGGGCGGGGCGAGCCGCTGTGGCTCGCCGGCCGGGCGCCGGCGGCGCTGCGCCTGCCCGCGTTCGCCGACCTGGCGCCGCGCGCACAGCCGCTGTTCGGCGACACCCGACCGGTCGTGGTGGCCAACGAGATCGACACGCCGACGGTGGCGCTGGCGCGCGGCAACATCGAGGCCGCCGGCGTCGAGCCCTGGGTGCGCGCCCTGCACGGCGACTTCCGCGATCTGTCGCCCGCGCGCCTGCAGCGCGCCGTCGGCGGCGACCGGCCCGGCCTGATCCTGTCCAACCCGCCCTACGGCGCCCGCCTGCAGCGCGACGATCCGGTGCCGCTCTATCGCGACCTCGGCGACTGGTGCCGCCAGTTGCCCGGCTGGCGCGCGGCCTTCCTCGTCGCCCACCAGGACTTCCAGGCGGCGTTCGGAGGACGGGCGAGGATCGTCAAGCCGCTCAAGAACGGGAACCAGCCGGCCGTCTTCTATCTGTACGACCTGTGAGCGCGCCCGCGGCGGGTACCCCGCGTTCGCCGTGCAGCCTGTAACCCGGCACCCCCGGGTCGCCCGTTCGGCTGTCGTCCGCTATGCTAGGTCCAGGTACGAATGTTCGACTGGATCGGCTCTCTGAGAATCCGCGAGCGCTCCCACGCGCGCGTGGTTCTGTCGCTCTCGCGCACCACGCAGCTGGCGGGTCTGCTCCTGCTGGCGGCGGGCGCGCTGGTGGCTACCCGAGCGTGGCCGGTGTCGGTCTGGCTGGCGTTCCTGCCGGCGCTGGTGGCGCTGTTCGGTGCGGTGCTGGTCACCCTGCGACGCGAGCTCATCATCGACCGCGAGGCCGGCGTGCTGCGCGTTGACCAGAGCGCGTTCGGCATGGCCAACCGCCAGGTGGTGCCGCTGTTTCACCTGCGCGCCGTCGTCATCGTGGCGCGGCGTCGGGTGGAGGGCGCGCGGGTCCTGCCCGCCGCAGGGCGTTACGTGGCCTACCTCGACCGCCGCGTCGGAGACGCCATCTACCTCGACGAGGCCCGCCGCTGCGCCGCGCTCCTGCGCATGGCCGAGGCGATCGCCGACGTGGCCGAGCTTCGCCTCGAGTACGAGGCGGCGCCCGAGATGGCCAGCGAAGAGAAGCTGGACTGAGGCGTCGCCGGGGGCGCCGGCCCGTCCTCCTACTCCTACTCCTACTCGTGCGCGTGCGCGTGCTCGTCCTCGTGCACGTACTCGTACTCGTACTCGTCTGTAGAGGTCAGGACTCAATCTGACAGCGGGGCACGAGGCCGCGCACGCGCACGAGTACGCGCACGCGCACGAGTACGAGTACGAGTACGAGGACGAGTTTGGGCGTGTGCCTGACGGCCCGCGCCGGGCTACTCGTCGTGCGAGTCGTCGGGGCGCGGAGGCCGCGCCTCGGCCGGCGCGCTCGGCGGCGCAGCGGACGCCGACGGTGCGCCGTTGGGCGGCGTCTGCCCGCCCTCGTGCGGTGCGCCGGTGCCCGGCGCGTCGGTGCGGCCGCCGCGGCCGCGGCGTCGCCTGCGCCTGCGCCGCTTGCGTAGCCCGTTCTGTCCGGGCGCGCCGTTGCCGGCCTGCTGCCCCTCGACAGAGAAGAAGTTCACCGGCGTGGCGATGTCGAACGGCTGTCCCAGGGCCGCGCCCTCGGTGCCGCGCCGCCTGCGCCTGCGCCGCCGCCGGCGCTTCTTGCCGCCCTCGCCGTCGACCTGGGTGGCGGCCACCGCGGGCGGCGCCGGCCGCGGCACGCGCGGACCGGACGGCGCCGGGCTGGACGACATCGACCGCGGCATCGGTCGCTCCGGCAGCCGGCCGCGCCGGCGGCGCTTGGTGCGCGCGCTCGGCGCCACGTCGTTGGGGGTGGCCGACGCCACCGGCGTCATGTTGATGCGCATCGGGCCGCGCACGTACTCGACAAGCGGGCCCGCTCCCCCGCCGCGGCTCGACGGTGGCGGCGGTGCACCGCCGCTGGGCGAGGGCCCGCCGACCGGGCGCACCAGCACCGGCGTGGTGAAGGCCGACTTGGGGGGCAGCGCGACGCGTCGCTTGCGGCGCCGCCGCCGGCGCTTGCGCTTGCCCTCGCCGGCGTCGTCGTCGTCTCGCGCCAGCTTCTTCTTGCGCGGCGGCTTGGGCACCCGCTTGCGGGCGAGCACCATGATCTCCGACTCGGACAGGTCGAGGCCTTCCTCGGCGATGGCGGCTGCGGTCTTGTTGATCGCCTCCACCCACTCGTCGTCTTCCTCGTCCTCGTCGTCGTCGTCCTCGTCGCCTTCCTCGTCGTCGTCGTCCTCGAACTCGTCGTCCTCGGCCTCGCCCTCCTCCTCGTCCCACTCCTCGTCGTCGAGGTCGTCCTCGACGTCCGCCTCGCCATCGGCCGGCCCGCGCGCCTCCACGCGTTCTGGCTGTTCGGTCTGCGCGTCCTCCGCGCGCCGGCGGCGACCCTCGGCCTCGGCCTCGTCCGCCTTCTGCTCGGCGATGAGGCGGTCGAGCTCGGCCCGATCGGGGATGGGAGCCGGCGAGCCGGCCGTGGCCCGGCTGGCCGTCGTCTCGGTGGTGGCCGGCGCGTCGATGCGCACGACGCGCGTCCGCACCTGGCGGCGCGCCTTGGCCATCGAGTCCTCGTCCTCTTGGTCCTCCTCGCGCAGCTGGCGGATGACGCCGTCCTCGAGCAGGGTGGCCTCGCGCGCCGCGGCCAGCGCCGCCTCCTTGGAGCGCAGACAGTTGTCGCAGCGCCCGCAAAGCGGCGGATCCACCTCGCCGAGATAGGAAAGGATGACCTGGCTGCGGCAGCCGGGCGTGCGCACGTAGTCGAGCAGCGCGTCGAGGCGCTGGCGGTCGGCGATGCGGCGCGCCTCGTACTGCTTGGCCTTGTCGTTGAGCAGCTTCTCGTCGGGCGGCGGCGAGGTCAGCTCGAACATGCCGCCGTCCTTCTCGACGACGAAGCCCTCGTCCTTGAGCAGCGACAGCACCGTGCGCGTGCGCGCCACGCCGACCCGCGCGCCCAGCGCCAGGTTCGGCAGGGTGGGGGGCTCACCGTCGTGATCGCCCCACGCCTCGAGCGCCTTGAACACCGCCCGCACCTGCCGGCGCGTCGGATAGGTGCCCTTGAGGAAGTACTCCTGGATCGCGACGTCGTCGGGCGAGAACAGCAGCACGCAGCGCGCCGGCTTGTCGTCGCGTCCGCCGCGCCCGGCCTCCTGCGCGTACTGCTCGAGGGAGCCGGGCACGTGGTAGTGCATCACGTAGCGGATGTCGCGCTTGTCGACGCCGAGGCCGAAGGCGTTGGTCGCGATCATGACCAGCTCCGACTTCGGCGCCATGAACCGCAGCTGCTCGGCGTCGCGGTCGTTCTTGCTCAGGCGGCCGTGGTACCGCGCCACCGGGATGCCGTGGCGACCCAGCGACTCGGTCAGCTCCTCCACCTTCTTGACCGTCGCGCAGTAGACGATGCCGGGCCGGGGCAGCTTCTTGAGCAGGGTGACCAGCGTCCGGTTCTTGTCGTCGTCGCCCGGGAGCGCGATCACCTCGTAGTGCAGGTTGGGCCGGTCGAACGTGGTGGTGACGATCTCCACCTGGCCGCCGGACCGCGGCATGCCGAGCTGGTGGAGGATGTCCTCGCGCACGTGCGGCGGCGCGGTCGCGGTGGTGGCCAGCACCGGCGGGCGCCCGAGGTCCTCGAGCGCCTTGCGGATGACCAGGTACGACGGCCGGAAGTCGTGGCCCCACTGGGACACGCAGTGCGCCTCGTCGACGACGAACAGCGACGCGCCCACCCCGCTGGCGCTCTCCCGCACCAGCTGGCGGAAGTCCGGATCGGCCATGCGCTCCGGAGTCGTCAGCAGCAGCTTGCCGCCGGGGGCCGCGGCCAGCGCGAGCATCTCGCGCTTCTGCCGCACGGTCAGCGTGGAGTCGATGCGGCAGACCGCGACCCCGAGCGCCTTCATCTTGTCGATCTGATCCTTGATGAGGGCGATGAGCGGCGAGACCACCACGGTGAGGCCGGGCAGGATCAGCGACGGCAGCTGGTACAGCAGCGACTTGCCGCTGCCGGTCGGCATGACCGCCAGCACGTCGCGGCCCTTGAGGATGTGCTCGAGCGCCTCCGGCTGACCCGGACGCAGGCTCTTGATGCCCATCCGCTTGCGGCCGATCTCGACAAGGTGGCGCAGCTCCGGGGTGTAGCCCTCCTCGCCGCGGCGCACGACCGTCGGCATCGGGATCGCCACCTGAGCCGGCACGGGGGCCACGGCCGGCGCGCGGGTCGCGGCCGGCACGGTGGCCGCCGCCTTGCGGGAGCGCACCTTGGCTGCCGCCGCCGGTGCGGCAGCAGCTCGCTTCTTCTCCACCTTCACCTCGTGTACTTCTTGCTTTGCTTTCGACTTGCTCGCGCTCGCGGCCTTCGCCGGGCTGGCCTTGGCAGCGGCCCGGCCGCCAGAGCCCGACTTCTCCGCCTTCGCGGGTTTCGCCCTGGCGCGAGCGCTCGGTGCCGGCGTCGTCGCAGTCTTGCCACGAGCCCGCTTGCTGGCGCTCGTCGCGGTCTTGCTCGCTGCGCCGCGCGCGGCGGTCGCGCGCGCACTCCTGGACTTCGGCTTGGCCTCGCCGTCGGAGTGGTCGGACGCGGAGCCTCTTCCGGGTGGTTTGCTGGTCACGACGGCAGTCGGTCGGTCTTGAGTTGCTGCACAGCTTCCTGCGCTGGCGGCGCGCCTGGGGCCGCGGAACGGGCAACGTGCACGGGTAGCCGATCTCGCTCCCTCGGGCGGCCGCGCTGGGGCCGGCTTCGCGGCGGACCGCTACTCGGCGGGAGTCTGTAGCACCTTAGCACAGCCGTGCCTAGACGTCTTTGCGAACTTTGTCAGCGAGCGTCGCCGACGCTCGCTTTTCTTTCACGTTTCCAGGGGCTTGACCTGGCCTAGGTGTTGTGTAGCCGCCATCCGATCGGCTAAAACGCCGAGCATCATGTCGAGACCTCGCCCGGTCGCCGAGGCAGAGAACCGCCTGGTCCGGTTCAACGGCGAGCGCGACGCGATCCTTTCGCTGGTCACGCGACGAGTGACCGACCATTACCTGGTCGCCGCCGAGCGCAGCTCGGACGCGTCGCTCGAGTACGTGCTCAACGACGTGGCCTACTGGGAGGTTCAGCGCCACGAGCGCGACAAGAGCCCGGCCGGCAAGCGTGGCGTGGCGCGCTGGCGCGATCTGGCCGGCCGCCTCGGTCGACTGAACGAGGTGGAGAAGCGTGCCGAGCTGGAGCGCCTGGTCGAGCACTACGCCAGGGACATCGTCGGCAACTTCAACCCGCGGGTCTACCGCTTCGCCAACGACGTCCTGCCGCCGGCGCTGTCGATCCTGTTCACCCCGCTGTCCAGCATGCGCCAGGGTCTGGCCGCGCTCGACTCGATGTCGCGCCGCATCCAGGTCGAGGGCGAGCTCGAGGCGGTCCGCACCGCCTGCGATCTGGGCACGCTGGTGGTCGCGCCGACGCACTCGTCCAACATGGACTCGGTCGTCATCGGCCTGGCGCTCAAGCTGGCGAAGCTGCCGCCGGTCACCTACGGCGCCGGCAAGAACCTGTTCTCCAATCCGCTCATCAGCTACTTCATGCACAACCTGGGCGCCTACCGGGTGGATCGCCGGCTCAAGTTCGGCCTCTACAAGGACGTGCTCAAGGAGTACTCGACCGTCCTTCTCGAGCAGGGCTATCACTCGCTGTTCTTCCCCGGCGGCACCCGCTGCCGCTCCAACGACATCGAGAGCCACCTCAAGCTCGGCCTGCTCGGCACCGGGCTGACCGCGTTCCGCAACGGCGCCATGGCCGGCGACGGCCACCGCCGCATCTACGTGGTGCCGGTCACCATCAACTACCGCCTGGTACTCGAGGCCGAGACGCTCATCGAGGACTACCTGGCCGAGACCGGCAAGTCCCGGTACATCATCGAGGACGACGAGTTCTCGCGCATGGGCCGCGTCCTCGAGTTCGTGCGCAAGATGCTCGTCCACGAGGGCTCGGTGATCATCCGCTTCGGCCGTCCGCTCGACCCGTTCGGCAACATGGTCGACGACGGGGGCGAGTCGGTCGACGGCCACGGCCGCCGCGTCGATCCGGCCACCTACCTGACCGGCGCGGGCGGGCAGGTCAACGTCGACACGCAGCGCGAGGCGGTCTACACCCGCGACCTGGGCGAGGCGCTGTCGGCCGCGTTCCGGCGCGAGACCGTCTTCATGTCCACCCACCTTGCCTGCCGCGCGGCGTTCGACGCCGCTGTCGACCGCACCGGCGTGAAGGACATCTACCGTCTCCTGCGCCTGCCGCCGTCGGCGGTGGTGGTCACGCGCGACGAGGTGTGCCGGCGAACGGACGATCTGCGCCGGCGCATCGCGGCCGCCCCGGAGTGGGGTCGGGTCGAGGACCGCGCGGCCGCCATGTCGGCGCCGGAGCTGCTCGACGACGCGCTGCGCGCGCTCACCACCTATCACACGTTCCCGGTGCTCGAGGCCGGCGGGCAGCGCATCCAGATCGGCGCCATGAAGCTCTGCTACTACTACCGCAACCGGACCTCGCACATCCCGCACGAGCCGGAGGCCCAGGCCCGGCGAGGCGCTCCCTGATGGGCGATCGCCGCGGGATCGGCATCATCGGCGCCGGCCGCTTCGGCACCGCGCTGGCGGCGGTGGTCGGCCGCGCCGGCCACGCGGTCTCGCTCTGGTCGACGACGCCGGCGGTGGTCAACGAGATCAACCGCGAGCACACGAACCGCGGCCGGCTGCCGGAGCTCCATCTGCCCGAGCAGGTGCGCGCCACCGGCGATCCGGCCGAGCTGGCCGCGACGGCTCGCCTCCTGGTGCTGGCGGTGTCGTCAACCGAGGCGCGCGAGCGCGCCCGCGCGCTGGGCGAGGTGGTCGACGGCCGGCACATGCTGGTGCACGCGATCGGCGCGCTGACCGGGCCGCACGAGGCGCGCCTGAGCCAGGTGCTGCACGAGGAGACGCCGGCGCGGCGCATCGGCGCGCTGGCCGGCCCCGCGCTGCCGCGCGATCTGGTCGCCGGTGGCTTCGCCGCCATGGTGTGCGCGTCGCCGTTCGACGAGGTGACCCACGAGGCCCGCCGCCTGCTCAACCTGCCGCCGGCCATCCGCCTGTACACCAGCCGCGATCTGCCCGGCGTCGAGCTGGCCGCCACGCTGTCGGGCGCCTACTGCATCGCGTTCGGCATGGCCGACGAGCTGGGCATGGGACCGGGGCCGCGGGCGGTGCTGGTGAGCCGCGTGGTGGCCGAGGCCCAGCGCCTCGTCGTCGCGCTGGGCGGCGAGGCCAGGACGTTCACCGGGCTGGCCGGGCTCGGCAATCTGCTCGTGCGCACATCGCCCGGGACGGGCGACCACGCGCCGGGCTACCAGTTCGGCCGCGCGCTGGGGCAGGCCGACGCCGCGCCGGCCTCGCCCACCGACGGCGAGCGGGTTCCGGAGGCGGCGCTGGCCGCCGCCACGGCCGTCCGTCTGGCCCGCCGCCTGGGCCAGCGGGCTCCGGTCCTGGAGGCGATCGGGCGCGTCATCGACGGCCACATGCGCCCGTCGCAGGCCGCCGCCGCGCTGTCGGACACCGTCGCGCTGGCCGAGTAGGCGATCCGCGCGGGCGCTTCGCCCGGTCTACGTGCGCACGAAAAGGCAGAGGTTCTTGCGGACGCTGGTCTTGGCGCCCTTGTGAATCACGCGCCAGATGTGGCGCAGGCGGTCGTCCTTTACCTCGGGCTCGTCGTCCTCGGCCTCGAACAGCTCGCCGCCCTCTTCGTCCTCGTCCTCCTCGTACTCCGCCTCCTCTTCCTCTTCCTCTTCGTCCTCTTCCTCCTCGACGAAGAAGTCCTCCTTGAGGCTCTCGAGCACCAGGATGAGCGAGTGGGCCGAGCCGACCCGCATGCCGTTGACGTCGAGAACCTCCTCGAAGTCGATCGGGAGGTAGATGTCGGCCGACGCGTCGTTTGCGTCGAGCCGGTCGAAGAAGTTGACCAGCACGTCGTCGTCCAGGTCGCGGTCCAGCACGATCGCCTCGGCGTGATCGTCGACGGCGAGGCCGGGCGCGCCGGACTCGGCCAGTGCGCGCTGGACCGCCTTGACCTGATCGTTTTCGAGGTGTTCCGAGAGTGTTCCGAGCTCGAGGGTGGCCATGGTTTCCTGGAAATCGACCGTGAGGTCGGAGACCGAGGACGGATTTAATCAAAGGGGCAGGGGTTGTCAAAGGCCGCCGACCGCCGGGATGCCGGGGACTTGCGATCGGGAGGTTTGAGGTACAGTGACAAACGGCCGATGCAACCTGTCACACAGGCTTCTGCGCCGGGGGAGGGCGCTTCGAGGCTCCGGCGCACCATCGAGGCGCGTCGGGAGTGGATGGGCGAGGTCCTGTCGGAGCGGGCAGCCGGCTCCGGGATCGCGGTCTGCACCGGCCTTTCGGACACCTTCGACGAGGCTGTCGTCGAGCTGTGGCAGGCGGCGCAGGACGGCGTGGATCCGGCCGCCTGGCGCGAGATGTGCCTGGTCGCGACGGGCGGCTGGGGCCGGCGTGAGGTTTGTCCCCATTCCGACATCGACCTGCTGCTGCTGGCGCCGCCCCGGCTGGCCGAGCTGGCGCGGGGCGCGGCCGAGCGGCTGCTCTATCCGCTGTGGGACGCCGGGGTGCGGGTCGGCCACGCGGTCCGCGATCCCGCCGCCGCGGTGCAGCTGGCGCGCGGCGATCTCGCCACCGCCACGGCGCTGATCGACGCCCGCTTCCTGGTCGGCCAGCGCGATCTGTACGACGAGCTGGCTCGCGGCACCCGCCGCGCGGTCGCGCCGGGCGGCAACCCGAACCAGTTCGTGGCCAACCTGGCCGCCGAGCGCGAGCGCCGGCACGATCGCTTCGGCGACTCGCTCTATCTGCTCGAGCCGAACCTCAAGCAGGGGATCGGCGCGCTGCGCGATCTGGCCACCGCGATGTGGGCCGCGCGCGCGCGCTGGGCGGTGCGCGACCTGGACGAGCTCGTCGCGCAGGGGCAGATGTCCTCGCGGCAGGCCGGCCTGCTGGCCGGAGCGCGCGACTTCTTGCTCCGGCTGCGCTCCCTGGTGCAGCTGCACGCCGGCCGGCCCACCGATCAGCTGACCTTCGAGATCCAGGAGGCGATCGGGCCGCGCCTCTATCCCGACCAGCAGCCGCCCGGCGGCGGCGGCGTGAAGCCGGCGGTGGCGCCCGCTGTCGAGGCGCTCATGCGTGACTACTACCTGCACGGCCGCGCCGTGGTGCGGGTGGCCGATCGCCTGCTCGAGGCGGCGCGGGTGCCGGAGCGGCGCAAGCCGCGCATCCGCAACATCGACTCCAGCTTCCTTTTGTGGAACGGGCGGCTCGCGGTGTCCGACCCGGCCGTCTTCCGCGACCGGCCCAGCGAGATGGTGCGGCTGTTCCGCGTGGCCATCGATCACGACGTGGCCATCTACGGCCACACGGCCGAGCTGGTCGCCGAGACCCTGGCGGTGGCGCCGGACGCGCTGGCCGGCGACGCCGAGGCGTCGCGTCACTTCGTCGCCGCGCTGTGCGACCTGCGCGACGCGCGCCAGCCGTCGGCGCTCGAGCAGATGCACCAGGTCGGCGCGCTCAGCGCGGTGATGCCGGAGTTCGCGCCCTGCACCTGCCGCGTGCAGCACGACCTCTACCACGTCTACACCGTCGACCAGCACCAGCTGTACGCGGTGGCCATGCTCAAGCGCACGCTGCGCGGCGATCTGGCCGACGAGGCGCCGCTGGCCACGGCGGTGGCGGGCGAGCTGGGCGACGCCGGCCGCTCGCCGGCGCTGTTTCTCGGCACGCTCCTGCACGACGTCGGTAAGCCGCTGGGCAAGGGTCACTCGGAGAAGGGGGCGCGCATCGCCCGCACCGTGGGCCGCAGGCTCGGCCTCGACGAGGCGGAGGTGGCGCGCGCCGAGATGCTGGTCAAGCAGCACCTGACCATGGCCCACCTGTCGCAGCGACGCGACCTGACCAATCCGGAGGTGGTGCGGCGCTTCGCCGAGCGCATCGGCGACGAGACCGCGCTGGCCCAGCTGTACCTGCTGACCCGCTGCGACACCGCCATGACCTCGCCCGGCAACCTGTCGGCGTGGAAAGACCAGCTGCTGGGCGAGCTCTACACGCGCGCGCGCGACCTGTACCGCGGCGCGGGCGCCGGCGTCCAGGCCGAGTCGGGCCGCGGCTCGGCGCTGGAGACGGCGCGCGCCCGGGTGCGCGAGCTGCTGCCGTCGGACGCGCCGGAGCTGGCCGAGCTGGTCGGCGCCCTCGACGATCGCTACGTCGCCGGCCTGTCGCCGCGCCAGATCGCGCGCCACCTGGCCCTGGTCGGACGGCGGGCCCGCTCGGGCGCGGCGGTCAACGTCGAGGTGGCCGAGTACCCGCTCAAGGGACACACCGAGCTGGCCGTGGTGGCGGACGACTGCCTGGGCCTGCTCGGCCACATCGCCGGCGTGCTGGCGGCGCACCGGGTCAGCGTCGACGCCGCGGTGGTCACGACAGTCGATCCGCCGGGCGGCGGGCCGGCCCTGGCCCTCGACCAGTTCGCGGTGCGCGACCCGTACGGCAAGACGATCGCGGCCGGCGACGCGCGCTGGGCCGCCATCCGCGACGACCTGACCCGCGTGGTGGGCGGCAGCGGTGAGCCCACCGAGGTGGTGGCCGCGCTCATCGACAAGCGGCGCAAGCGATCGTCTCTGCGCCCGCGCGTGACCCCGGCGGTCGCGACCTCGGTGCAGGTCGTGCAGGACGCGTCGGCCGACTTCACCGTCATCGAGGTGGCCACGCGCGACCGGGTCGGCGTGCTGCACACCATCACGCGCACCCTTACCGAGCTCGGCCTGGACATCCACCTGGCCAAGGTGACGACCGAGGGCGAGCGGGTGGCCGACGCGTTTTACGTCAGCGACCGCCTGGCCGGCGGCGGCAAGCTCGCGTCCGGCGAGCGATCGGGCGAGGTCGAGCAGGCGCTGCATGCCGCGCTGGCCGAGCCGGACGGTCAGCGCGAGGCCGGGTCGTGAGCGCTGTCGACGCGCCCCCTGGTATCGCGTTCGCGGGACAGGCGTCGGGCGAGTTCGTGTGCCGCCGGCGGCCGCGCCGGCTGGCCGGCCGCGTGCTGTTCGTCGTGCTGGTGGCCAGCGCGCTGACCGTCGCGATGGCCGGCCGCCGCATGCACGGCCAGACCGCGGAGATGCTCATGATCGTGTCGTTGATGTGCGCCAGCGTGGCCGCGGTCGGCTACGCGGTGCGCCGCGCCCGGCTGCGCATCGACGCCGACGGCGTCAGGTGGGGCTGGAACGAGATCGGCTTCCGGGTCACGCGCGACGAGATGGCCGGCATCGACGTGTACAGGGACGCGGTCGCGGTGCGGCAGCGGCGCGGCTCGACCTGGTTCGTTTCGGGGCGCGACTGGGACCTGTTCGATCGCGTCCCCACCGCGCTGCGGCGCGCCGGACTTCCGCTCGCGTCCCACACCCGGCGCGCGCCGCTCGGCGCACGTCTGCAGAGTTACGGCACCGTGCTCGATCTACTGCTGTTGTTCGACGCGGTTGCGTCGGTCTTCGCGCTCGGCGTGGCGCTGGGGCTTTGAGCCCGGCGCCGGGGCGGTTATAACGGGATTTCGGCCTCGCGCCGATCCGGCCATGAAGCCAGCCGTCATCGATCGTCTCGGGCGTCGCCGCGTGCTCGCCCTCGTCGCAGTCCTGGTCCAGCTGGCCGGGCTGGCCGGCTGCTTCGTCGACGTCGATCTGGGCGGGGCGAGGCTTTCCTGCAACGACGGCCAGTGTCCGAGCGGGTTCGAGTGCGTGGACCAGCGCTGCGTGGAGGAGGGCGGGGGCGACGGCGGGGACGAAGGCGACGCCGCTCCACCGACGGACGCCGCCCCGCCGGATCCGGACGCGGCCGATCCCGGCGACGACGCGGCGCCGCCGGACGCGGCCCCGCCCGACGCGCCGGCTCCGTCCGCCTGCGACGAGCAGTACGGCAAGACGCCCGGCTATCAGCTGTGCGAGGAGACGCCGGAGAACTGTGAGTTCTTCGTCAACACCGAGATCATGGCCGCCTGTGACGCGCATTGCGCCGCCTTCGGCGGCACCTGCCTCGCTGCGCGAAACGACGTGCCGGACGATGTGTGCGCCGAGGGCGGAACGGACGTGGGCTGCGAGTCGGCGGCAAACAACAGCGTGGTCTGCACCTGTAGCCTGGGTCGCGGCCAGTAGCGCGGGGCGCAAGCAGTCCCGTCGACCAGCGACGGCGCGCAGCGGCGCCGGCGCGAGAGAGGAATCACCATGACCGAATCCGTCGCCATCACCGACCAGCGACCAGGTGCGCTGGATCCAGCTCCAGCGCCCCGAATCGCGCAACGCCCTGACCGTCGAGACGAACCGCGCGCTCATCGCCGCGCTCGAGGGCTCGGTCGCCGCCGGCGCCCGCGTCGTGGTGCTGACCGGCGCCCACGGACACTTCTGCTCCGGCCTCGATCTCAAGGACGCCATGCGCACCGGCCCGCGCTCGCCGGCGGACCTCGAGCGCGACATGCGCGCCCACTTCCACGGGCTCATCCGCGCCGTGCGCGCCGTCGACGCGCCGGTGGTGGCCGCGGTGGACGGCCCCGCGGTCGGCTTCGGCTGCGATCTGGCCCTGGCCTGCGACCTGCGACTGGTCACCGAGCGCGCGCAGTTCGGCGAGATCTTCGTGCGCCGCGGCCTGATGCCGGACGGCGGGGGCACCTTCTCGCTGCCGCGCCTGATCGGCCTGGGGCGCGCCCTCGAGCTGATGTTCACCGGCGACATCATCTCGGGCGCCGAGGCGGTGCGCATCGGCATGGCCAACCGCCTGCTCTCGCTCGAGGGCTTCGACCGGGCGGTGCGGGACTACGCCACCAATCTGGCCAAGGGCCCGCCGCTGGTCATGAGCCGGATCAAGCGCGCCGTCTACGAGTCTCTGGCGGGCGACCTGGACGCCGCCCTCGAGCGCGAGGTGGCCGGCCAGCTCGCCCTGCTGGGCAGCGGCGACTTCGTCGAGGGCGTGTCCGCGTTTCTGCAGAAGCGCGAGCCTGCCTTCCGCGGGCGTTAACGCTCGCCGGGCCGGTGCGTCTGGTCGGCCATGGCACTGGATCGGCGCGACTTCCTCGCCGGCGCCGCGATCGGCGCGGGCCTTCTGGCCGGGCGGCGCATCCGGCCGGCCGCGGCGCAGCCCCATGACATGGAGCCGCCCGCCGGCGGGTCGCGCACCTGGCGCGCGCAGCTGGCCCCCGGCGAGCCGGGCGAGCCGATGATCGTGAGCGGCACCGTGTTCGCGCCCGACGGCCGCCGCCCGGTCGCCGGCGTCACCGTCTACGCCTACCAGACCGACGCCCGCGGCCTGTACGCGCGCGACGGCGGCATGATGCCGCGGCTGCGCGGCTGGATGGTCACCGACGCGGCCGGGCGCTACGAGGTGCGCAGCATCCGGCCGGCGCCGTATCCCAACCGCTCGATCCCGGCGCACGTCCACTTCTACGCCTGGGGGGCCGGCTACCCGCGCCAGTGGTTCGAGCAGCTCGAGTTCGAGGGAGACCCGCTGGTCACCGGCGAGCGCATGGAGCAGTCGCGCCGGCTCGGCCGCTTCGGGAACGTGCGGCCCCTGCGGCGGCGCGACGGCGTGTGGCGCTGCAGCTTCGACCTGCGCCTGAGCGAGCGCTCGAACTACGAGGCCTTCGCGCGCTCTGCCGCGCGATCTCGACCGCCCGGACCCCGCCGACTTCCTCGACATTGGGTCCGACGCGGGGTTCGCCGTCGGGCCGGCGAACGCCGGTCCGCCGATATGTTCGTCGAGCGGCCCGCGGCCTGCGCACGTTGGTCTACACTAGGGCTCGCGAGTCCCCGTCTCGCGAGATCGCCATGGCCCAGGGCGAGGGAAAGTCCGTTGACGAACCGGTCGGCCAGCTGGACCGCACGATGCCTCCGACGAGCCGGTCGGCCAGCTGGACCGCACGATCGCCGACACCGTCCCGGCCGAGCCGGGCCGCAAGCTCGCCGGTGGGCTGCCGCACGGCACCACCATCCGGCGCTACGTCGTCGTCGACGAGGTCGGCGCCGGCGCGATGGGCGTCGTCTACGCCGCCTACGACTACGGCCTCGACCGCAAGGTCGCGCTCAAGCTCCTGCGCGACCCGCGGCCCGGCGCGGCCCGCAAGCGGCTCCTGCGCGAGGCCCAGGCGCTGGCCAAGCTGTCTCACCCGGGCGTCATCGCGGTCTACGACGTCGGCACCCACCGCGAGCAGGTGTTCGTGGCGATGGAGTTCGTCGAGGGCGTCACCCTGCGCGAGTGGCTCGAGGCCGAGCCGCGCACCTGGCGCGAGGTCGTCGACGTGTTCCAGCGCGCCGGCGAGGGGCTGGCCGCGGCGCACGCGGCCGGCATCGTGCACCGCGACTTCAAGCCGGACAACGTGCTCATCGACAGGCGCGGCCGCGTCCGCGTGGGCGACTTCGGCCTGGCCCTCGTCGATCGCGACGAGGAGGCGGCCGCGCTCTCCGCGTCCGATGCCGACACGCCGGTGCCAGAGACATCGGAGGCGGACACGCCGGCGCCGGACCTGTCGATGCTCGGACACGGTGCCGGACTGCCGGGCCGGACGCGCCCGGATCGCTGCTCGACGCCACCCTGACCGCAACCGGCATCGTGCTGGGCACGCCGGCCTACATGGCGCCGGAGCAGCACGCCGGCGCCCGCACCATCGACGCGCGCGCCGATCAGTTCGCCTTCTGCGTGGCCCTCTACGAGGGGCTGTACGGCGAGCGGCCGTTCGCCGGCGAGTCCGAGCTGGCCCTGTACGAGCAGATCGCGGCCGGCAACGTGCGCGAGGTGCCGCGCGGTCGCGGCCCGCGCGTGCCGGCCTGGCTGCGCGCGGTCGTCCTGCGCGGCCTGGCCTTCGAGCCGTCCGGCCGTCACGCCAGCATGCAGGCGCTGCTCGACCAGCTGCGCCGGCCGCGCGCGGTGCGGCGGCGGCGGGTGTGGGCCGCCGCCATCGCGCTCACCGTCGCGGGCGGAGCGATCGCCGGCGGCTCGGCCAGCGGCCTGTTCGCGAGCGCCGACGACCCGTGCGCCGGCGCCGGCGCCCGCCTGGCCGGGGTGTGGGACGAGGCCGGCCGGCGCGCGCTGCACGGCGCCTTCGCCGCTTCCGGCGCGCGCGACGCGGTCCAGCAGTGGAACGCGTTCGCCGCCGGCCTCGACCGCTACAGCGCGGCCTGGACGGCCATGCAGACCGACTCGTGCGAGGCGACCCATGTGCGCGGCGAGCAGTCGCAGGAGCTGCTCGACCTGCGCGGCGCGTGCCTCGACCGGCGCCTGGGCGAGCTGGGCGCGCTGGTCGACCTCTACCGCCGCGCCGACCCGGCGATGGTGTCCAGCGCGACGGCGGCGGCCGGGCACCTGAGCTCGCTGGAGGCCTGCGCCAACGCGGCGGCGCTCGGCGAGGAGCGGCCGCCGCGGGATGCGCCGGCCGGGCGCGCGCTGCGCGCGGAGATCGGACGCGCCCGCGCCAGCTACCTGGCCGGCCGGGCGCGCGATTCGCTGGCGTCGGCGCAGGCGGCGGCCCGCCGGGCGCGCGGCGCCGGCGATCGCGCGGCGGAGGCGGCCGCGCTGGTCACCGTGGCCGCGTCACGGCGAGTCATGGGCGAGCTCAAGGCGGCGGAGGAGGCTGCCTACGAGGCGCTCTCGGCGGCCGAGGCCGCCGCGCTCGGGCGAGAACGCGGTGGACGGCTGGCTCGAGCTCATCCACGTGCTCAGCGCCAGCGGCAACCGGCGCGAGGAGGCGCGCCGCATGGCGCGCCTGGCCCAGGCCGCGCTCGAGCGGGTCGGCGCGACCCCGCGGCTCGAGGCTCTCATCGAGGAGTGGCACGGCGTCCTGGCCATGGACCGCGGCGCGCTCGACGAGGCGCAGCCGCACCTGGAGCGCGCGCTGGCCCTGCGCGAGCGGCGCGATCGCGCCGGCCTGGGCTCGGACCTGACGTCGTCGATCGATCACCTGGCCTCGCTCGAGGACCTGCGCGGCCACCACGAGCGCGCGCTCGCGCTGCACCGCCGCGCGCGCCGAGACCGCCGAGGCTCAGCTGGCGGCGGACCACCCGAGCATCGTCCCGCTGCGGGTCGCCGAGGCCGCCAGCCTGCGCGACATGAAGCGCCTCGACGAGGCGCGGGCGCTGCTGGAGCGCACGCTCTCGCTGGCCGACCGCGTGATGAGCCCGGGCGACCCGGAGCGCGCCGCGGTGCTCGAGGGCATCGCGCGGGTCCACATCGCCGCGGCCCACCCGGCCCAGGCGCTCGATCCGCTCGAGCGCGCCGTGGCCATCCGCGCCGACGCCGCCGTTCCGCCGCGCACGCGCGCCCCGGGCGAGTTCCTGCTCGCCCGGCTGCTCGTCGACCTGGGCGGCGATCGCGCCCGGGCCCTGCAGCTGGCGCGCGAGTGCGCCGTCGCGTTCGATCAGGCCGGTGATCAGGCCCAGCGCGACGAGGTCAGGGACTGGATCGGGAAGATCCGCCGCGCCAATTGAGCCTTCTCTTGCGCTGTTCGGATGCGCGCGGGTGCGCGTCTACCTTTCGGCTTACGCGCTGCTCTCGATTCAATCGATGCCGGGCACCACGGTCGAGGGCAGCGCATTCCGATCGTTCTCGTCGATGCCCTCCACCTCCGGATCCTCCTCGGCGATGTGGCGCTTCCCCTCGCGTCTCCGCCTCGCGGAGCTTCTCGCCGTCCGGGCCTTCCACGTCGGCGCGCGCGCGGTCGGCGGCGCTGTTCGACTTGCCGGAGCGAGCGTGGTTCTGCGCCTCCTTGTTGTAGCGGCGCGCCGAATCGCGATTACCTTCGCCCTGGTTCTCGGGCCTGAACTTCTCTCCCATCTTTCTTTCCTCCTTCCATGGGATGGAAGTTCAAATCCCGTGCCGGGCGTCCAGGCCAGACCGGCCGGCCAGCGAGCGAGAATCTCGGTTCGCCCCACCGGGGGCTCGGGGCGAAGCCGCTCGCCCCGCCCGCGCGCTGTGCGCTCAGATGCGGTCGCAGAACTCGATGCGGCGCGGGACCTTGTAGGGGGCCAGGTTGCGCGCGCAGTGATCGATGATCTCCTCGGCCTCGCAGTGCGAGGTGGCGACGACGCGCGCGACGACCATCGATCCGGCGAACGGATCCGATTCCAGCCGCGCCTGCGCAGCCTTGACCTTGGGGAACGCCTCCAGGCAGCCCTCGACCTCGCCGAGCGCGACCCGCTTGCCCTCGATCTTGACCACGTCGTCCTCGCGCCCGGTCAGGTACAGGCGCGCCGAGCGATCGAACTTGCCGAGGTCGCCGGTGCGGAACCAGCCGTCGCCGTCGCTCTCGCCGATGCCGACCTCCCTGACCTTGACCCGCGCGTTCTCCTCCTTGAACGGGCCGATCGAGCGCGGCGACAGCGCCGAGCTGCGCACCCAGATGACGCCCTGCTTCGCCGCCGCGGCCGGGGCGCTGGACGCCTTCTTGGTCTTGGGCGCGGTGAAGCGGAGCTCGACCCCGTCGACCGTCTTGCCCACCGAGTCGACGTTCTTGCCCTGGACGTCGAGCGCGACAACGCCGGTCTCGGTGGTGTGGTAGCAGGCGATGAGGCGCACGCCGTACTCGTCGAGCATGGCCTGGGCCACCTCCGCGTCGAGCCGCGAGCCTCCCGACAGAAAGCGCGGGTTCTTCACCTTGAGCGCCTTTGCCGTCGGCAGCTTGGCCAGCTCGCGATACATGCTCGGCGTGCCGGGCAGGACATCGATGTTGTGGTCGCGCATCAGCTTGGCCACGCGACGCGCCGAGATCTCCTCCTCGAGGAACATGGTCGCGCCGGTGCGCAGGGTCGGCAGCAGGCCCATGTCCCAGCCGTACGCGTGATAGAGCGGCACCGCCACCAGGACGCGCGACTCGGCGTCGAACTCCAGCGTGTCCACGACGGTCTTGGCGGTGGCCTCGAGGTTGTCGGCGGTGCGCAGCACGCCCTTCGGATCGCCGAGCGAGTCGGCGGTGAACAGCACGACCAGCGCGCGCACGCCGAAGTCGGGGTTCGGGGTCTTGAACACGCTCGAGGTCAACAGCGTGCCCTGCAGGCGGCGGCGGATCTCCGGCACCTCCTCGGGGTTGGCCGGAGGCGCGGGGCGCGGACGGACTTCCTCGACGCCCGGGGTGACCATGCCGCCGGTCGCCTCGCTGCCGCGCGGGCGCGTCACCAGCGCGCGCAGCGGAGCCGCCGCCATGATGAGCTCGAGCTCGCGCGCGCCGGTCGTTGGATCGATGGGGACCGTCGTGATGTCCAGCTTGGAGAGGGCCAGAGCCAGGATGACGAAGTCCGGGACGTTGCCGAGCATCAGGCCGACCCAGGCGCCCTTGCGCAGCCCCATGGCCCGAAACTCCTGCGCGCGGCGGTCCACGCGATGGAGAAGGCCGCGCCACGACAGGTAGTTGTCGCGGTACACGAGGGCCTTGTTGTTGCCGCGCTCGTCAGCAGCTCGCTTCAGCCATTCGTAAAGAAGAGTCATGAAAGGAATGCGCTCCGAGTCCCGGTACCTTTGCGACAGGCAATTCTGCCGGGCGCCAGACTGTAGCAGGCAGCACGGTACCCAGCAAGGGCACAAGTAAGCGATTTTCCAGCCTTTGTGTACGCAGGCGGGCCCCATCTCGCACACGCGGCCGCTCTTGATCGATGGTCTTTCATCGAGCTATGCGGGTGGAGTGAAGGACCGCGAGCTCCGGGCGCTGGAGGAACGGCTGGAGGCGGTGAACCAGCGGCTGTCCTCCGTCGAGCAGACTCATGGACGAGCCGGGCAGGGGGCCAGCGAGCTGGCCTCGTCCGTCGGTGAGCTGTCCCAGCTGGTGCGGCGCCAGGTCCGCCTGCTCAGCCTCAACTCGTTCGCCGCGTACCTGATCTTCACCGTGCTGCTGTGCGCGTCGTTCTACTTCCTCTACACCGATCGCGCCGGCGACGCCGAGGCCGAGCGCGACAGCGCCCTGGCCGCGCGCGACGCGGCGCAGGCGCGCGCCGAGGGCACCGCGCGCCAGCTGGCCGCGCGCGAGGCCGCCGATCGCGCGAGCGCCGGGCTGCTCGAGCTGCTCCGCCAGCGCCGCTACCGCGAGGCGATCGCGGCGCACCGCGAGCTGGCCGGCGTCGAGCTGGGCCCGGCGCAGCGCCAGTTCCTGGCCGACGCCGTGGCCGGCGCGCGATCCGAGCTGGCCGCCGACGCCGCGCTGCGCGCGCGCCAGGCGTTCGATCGGCGCGACTACCAGCGCGGCCACGATCTGGCGAAGGACGGCCTCACGTTCATCGCCGCCGGCGGGCCGGCGCTCGAGGGCCCGGCCTCGGCGGAGCTGCGCTACGTGCTGGCCGCGTCGCTCGACAAGCTGGGACGCGCGGCCGAGGCGCGCGACGCCTACGCCGCATTCCTGACCGCCGCCCCGAACCACCCGCTGGCCGCGCGCGCCCGCCAGCGGCTGGCGCGCCTGGAGCGCGCGCTCTGATCGATCCTGTTCGCGCCTACTCGAGGGTGATGAGCGGGACGGTGCCGAACGGGGTCGAGAAGCGATACGTGTAGCCGAGCGAGACGCTGAAGGTCGCGTGCGTCACGTCCAGGCCGAACTCCGACGGCTCGAAGCCCTCGACGTCGCCGCTGGCCGGGGCGTAGACGTTGATCCCCGGGGTGAGGCCGAAGGCGTGCTCGAGACGCGAGCCGAACAGGAACGAGAGGCCGAGCTCGGCGCGCCCGCCGAAGGCGATGTAGCCCTGGGACAGCTCGTCGGGCTGCTGCACCGAGATGAGCGGCCCGGCCAGCGGGGTCACCAGAATGCGGTTGCCCAGCGGCAGGTGCAGGAACAGCGCGCCGCCGATGTCGGCGAGGACGAGGTTGTTCTCGGAGGTGTTCTCGTCGACCGGTGCGATGGCGCCGAAGGCGAGAGATGCCTGCACGCCCAGGCGGGCCGGCTCGCTGACGATGAAGTTGGCGAACAGGCGCAGCTCGGCGCCCCCGCGGCCGTAGATCTCCTGGCCCTCGTAGTCGCCGGCGCGGCCGATGCTGAGGTTGGCCAGCCCGCCCAGCGTGCCGCCGAGCGACCACTTGTAGCTGCCGGGCGGCGGCCCGGCGACCGCCGCGATGAACGGATCGGGCCCGCCCGGCGCCGGCGGCGGCGGACCGCCCGGATCGCGCGGGTCGCGCGGCTCGATCGGGCCACCAGGATCCTGGCCCTCGGGCGGCGGCTCGCCCTGGTCGGGGCCGGTCGCGGCGGCCGGCGTGACCCGCCGCGACCCCGCCTTCTCGCGCAGAGCCTTCAGCGCCTTGCGCGTCTTGTCGGTCAGCGCTGCGTCGGCGCCGGCGGCCTCGACCTGCTCGCACGCGTGGATCGCCTCCTCGTAGCGCTCGAGGAAGTTCAGCGCGTAGCACATGTTGAAGTAGAAGCGGCCCTCGGGGCTGAGCGCGGCAGCCTCGCGGAACTTGGCGTGGGCGGCCTCGTAGTTCTTTGCCGCGAACAGCTTCTTGCCGTCGTCGTTGAGCCGATCCGCCTGGACCGCCGGCGACTGGGCCGCGGCGCGGGCCGGAACCAGAAGGGCGACCGCGAGCGCGGCCGTTGTGACAGGGCGAAGCCAGGCTGACATGCGAGTCTCCATGAGGCGAAGTTGGTCGCAGTGTGCCCCATGCGGCCCGGTCGGGCCAGGCGCGCTGGCCGCGCGATCCCCGGACCGCGATTCGGTGACGCGCGCGGTCCGGTCCGACGCCGCCGGCCGTCGCGAATCGATCGCGGCTCTACATGCCCGACGGATCTACATGCGCGGCTTCGGCGGCCTGGCCATCGCGGACTCGAGCACCAGGCGCGCCGCCGGTATGCGCCTTGAGCCACCACAGCTCGGCGTTGCCGAACAGCACGGAGATGATCACTTCCGGATGCTCGGCCGGCGCGTAGCCGACGAACCAGGAGTAGCCGAGATAGCTGGGCGTGTCGCGGTCCAGCGAGCCGGTCTTGCCGGCGACCTTGATGCCGCGCAGCGCGGCGCGGCCGCGGCGGTCGTGGAAGGCGCGGTACGCGGTGCCGCGCTCGGTGGTCGCAACCATCATGCGGCCGATCTCGGCGGCGACGCGGGCCGGGATCGCGCGCTGCGGCGCGGCCGACACGACCTCGCGGCGCTTGCCGTTCTTTTCCACCACCTCCGACACGATGCGCGGCGTGACCCGCATTCCGCCGTTGGCCACGACGCTGGCCAGGACGGCGCCGTCGACCGGCGACAGCTCGCTCTGCCAGAAGCCGGCGGCGAAGCGGGCGCGCTCGAGATCATCGTCCGGAACCTTGAAGCGGCTGGACTCGCAGTCGAGCGAGAAGGAGGCGGGCTTGCCCAGTCCGAACGCGTTCGCCGCGGCGGTCAGCTTCTTGCCGTCGAGGAACTTGTGGGCCAGCTTGGCCACGATCGCGTTCTGCGACTCGGCCACGGCGAAGGTCAGGTCCTCGCAGCGGCGGTCGCGGCGCGGGTTGTCGATCAGGTTGGAGGCCGCCACCGAGCGGAGGCCGCCGTGAAAGCAGACCGGCTGGCTGGGGCCGACGCCGGCCTGCAGCAGCGCCGCCGCGGTCACCACCTTGAACACCGACGCGGCCGGCGCCCACACGGTGGTGGCCAGCTCGTACGCGTTGTCCACCACCGGCGGTCCGTGCTTGCGCCCGGCCAGGGCCAGGATGCGCCCGTCCGGGGTCATCAGCACGATGGCAGCCATCGGCGCGCGCGCGCGCAGCAGCACCTTCTCGACCTCGCTCTGCAGGCGCGGATCGATCGTCAGCAGCGCGCGGCCGCCGCCCTCGAGCGGCACCTCGTAGCCGGCGCCGCCGCGCTTCATGGCGGAGAGATCGATCCGCCCGTGCAGCGCCGCGTCGCCGACCAGGAGATCGGGCAGCTCGTCCAGCGGCAGCGGCGGTCGATCGAGATCGGCCGGCTCGGTGACGGTGGCGGCCGCCGCCTCCCGGGTCGTCGCCGCGCCCACGCCGAGCACGGGGCGCTGCTTGTCGCCGGCGGCGATGCCGGCGGCGGCTGCCACCGCGATGCCCGCGAGCACGGCCAGCCCCACGACTCGATGCCGCAGCTGGCGCGGCGTCGGGCGGAGGTGAGCAGGTGGTGGAGCGGGATGGCGATGGAGCGAGCGCGAAGGCAGGCGTCGGTTCATGGTCCTCGTCAGGCGGCCCCTCATTTTGGCGCAGCCTGGCCCCGCGGCAAATAAGGAGCATTGCTGTCTCGCACCGGCGCGCCAGTGCCGTGGCGGGGCGCCCCGATCCGGGGTACGGTGCCGCCCCGTGGCCGACGCAACTCCCCGTCTCACCATCGACTACACCAATCTGATGGCCGCAGGCGTCGCTGACTGCGGGCTCTCGGAGAGCGATCTCGACCGGTGGTCACCCGGGGCGGCCGCCGCCCTGGCCGGGACGGTGGAGCGCCGCCGCCGCGGCGATATCGGCTTCCTCGACCTGCCGGACGACCGCCACCAGGTGCGAGCCGCCCTCGATTACGCCGCCGCCCTGCCACCCGAGATCGACACGATGGTCGTGCTCGGCATCGGCGGCTCCAGCCTGGGGCCGCACGCGCTCTACTCGGCGCTGGCCCGCCCGCTCGACGCGCTGCGTCCGCGCGCCGCCGGCATGCCCCGCCGCCTGCTGTTCCCGGACAACGCCGACCCCGCCACCTTCCAGGCGGTGCTCGAGCTGTGTCCGCCCGAGCGCACGGTGTGGAACGTGGTCACAAAGTCCGGCGCCACCGCCGAGACCGCCGCCCAGCTGCTGGTCCTGTTCGAGCACCTGGTGGCGGTGCTGGGCGCCGAGACGGCGCGCCAGCGCGTGGTGGTCACCACCGATCCGTCGAAGGGCCCGCTGCGCCGTCTGGCCGAGCGGCTCGGCCTGGCCTCGTTTCCGATCCAGCCGTCGGTGGGCGGACGCTTCTCGGTGCTGTCGCCGGTGGGCCTGCTGCCGGCCGCGTGCGCCGGTCTCGACGTGGTGGGTCTGCTGTCCGGCGCGCGCGCCATGCGCGACCGCGTGCTCGAGGCCGACCTGCGCAAGAACCCGGCGCTGTTCCTGGCCGTCGCGCTGGCCTCCCATCACACCGAGCGGCAGCGCCCGATGGTGGTGATGATGCCGTACGCCGACGCGCTGTTCGACACCGCCGACTGGTTCCGCCAGCTGTGGGCCGAGAGCCTGGGCAAGGCGGTCGACGTTAACGGCAAGCCGGTCCACGTCGGCCCCACGCCGATCGCGTCGCGCGGCGCCACCGACCAGCACTCGCAGCTGCAGCTCTACGCCGAGGGGCCCGACGACAAGGTGTTTCTGTTCGTCACGCCGGCGCAGCGGCCGGTGCGGCTGCCGATCCCGCGCAGCGAGCCGGCGGTGGCGGAGCCGGAGGACTACGGCTATCTCGCCGGCCGCGACATGGGCGAGCTGATCGACGCCGAGCTGCGCGGCACTGTGGCATCGCTCACGCGCCGCGGCCGTCCCAACGCCACCCTGACCCTCGATCGCATGGCCGCGCCCGCGCTGGGCGAGCTGCTCATGCTGATGATGGCGACGACCGCCTTCGCCGGTCCGCTCTACCACGTCAATCCGTTCGACCAGCCGGGCGTGGAAGAGGCCAAGCAGCTGGCCTACGCCGCGTTCGGCCGCACCGGCTTCTCGCACCTGGCCGGCACGCTTGCGTCGGCGCGCGACCCGGATCCGCGCTATCGCTTCTAGTTCGGATGATCCACCCGCGCACCAGATGGCTGGCCGCTGCGGTCGCGCTCGCGCTGTGCGCAGGCGGCTGCACGCGCACGCGCGCGGTGCATCCGCAGCCGGTCCCCTCCGGGCGGGTCGGCCAGTGCGCCGATCCGGAATCGGACGGGGTGATGGGAAAGCGTCCCCAGCTCGCGCGCGCCGACCGCGACCTGGACGGTGACGACCGGCCCGAGGTGGTGGTCGCCGACCGCAGCATGTGCACGGCGCACGGCAACTGCTACTGGAACCTCTACAGCCGAGACCGGACGGCGGGCTGCCAGCGCTACCTCGGCACCATCGCGGCCTCGGTGATCGACCGGTTGACCCGGCGCGGAGACGAAGGCTTCCACGATCTGCGCGGCTGGTGGCAGCTGTCGGCCGACTCGCGCGTTCTACTGCAGGAGTACCGCTACCGCCACGGCGGTTATCGCGTCGTCGAGGCGATGGTATGTCGTCAGGAGGGTGACGACCGCCTGCACTGTGCGAGCGACAGGTGACTCGCGCGGTCGGGTCGAGTTGCGGTACGCTGAATCAAGTCCTGGGAAACAGCTCGGGGTGAGCGATACAGCTCGCAACAAGACGGTCGTAACGGTCATCAGCCGTATTTCGGACCGTCCCACAGGCAAGGAAGCCTGCCTGGTGGTCATCTACGGCCTCGATCTGGGCCGCAAGTACAACGTCGACCGCCCCTCGATCGTGCTCGGGCGCTCGTCGAAGGCCGACATCCAGCTCGATCAGGAGTCGGTCTCGCGCAACCACTGCAAGCTCATCAACACCGGCAAGAGCATCATGCTGCGCGACCTGGGCTCGACCAACGGGACCTACGTCAACGACGAGCTGGTCGACGAGTACGTGCTGCGCGACGGCGATCTCATCAAGATCGGGCGCTGCATCTTCAAGTTCCTGTCGGGCGACAACATCGAGAACGCGTACCACGAGGAGATCTACCGCCTCACTACCATCGACGGCCTGACCCAGATCTACAACAAGCGCTACTTCATCGAGACGCTCGAGCGCGAGATCGGGCGCGCCCACCGCTACCGGCGCGACCTGTCGCTCATCATGTTCGACATCGACGAGTTCAAGCGCATCAACGACACCTACGGCCACCTGGCCGGCGATCACGTGCTCAAGCAGCTGGCCGCGACGATCCGCGCGCGCATCCGCCGCGAGGACATCCTGTCGCGCTACGGCGGCGAGGAGTTCGCGATCATCCTGCCGGAGATCGACAACTACAACGCGATGCAGTTCGCCGAGAAGATCCGCGGGCTGGTCGAGACGGCCAGCTTCCGCTTCGAGGACTCCGACATCCCGGTCACCATCTCGGTCGGCGTCGCCTCGATCCAGGCGGACCTTCAGGAGGCGAACGACTTCATCCGCGTCGCCGACGAGCACCTGTACGCCGCCAAGGACGCCGGCCGCAACCGCGTGGTCGGCTGACAGCCAGCTTGGCTAGCGCAGGCCGCCGGGGATGACCTTGAAGGTGGAGCGGATGCGCTCGCGGCGCAGCGGCTCGAGGCCGGCCTTGAGGATGGTCGACTCGGGGCAGCGCTTGAGGCCGGCCTCGAACGTGGCCACCGCCTCGTCCTGGCGGCCGATGGCGTCGAGGATCATGGCCTTCTCGCAGTACAGGTCCTCGAGCAGCCAGTCGTCCTCGTGGTTGAGGTGGCGGAAGGACCGCTCGACCGCCTTGAGCCCGTCGCCGTAGCGCTCGAGATCGGCCAGGACCGCCGCGCGCCAGTAATGCGCCTCGGCCATCTTGGGCGCCCGCCGGACCGCCATCTCGATGGCGGCCAGGGCGGCGGTGTCGTCGTCGAGGGCCGACAGGATCTGACACTTGAGGATCCAGGCCTCCGGGTCGGACGGCCGCAGCCGGATGGCCCGGTTGACCAGGTCGTTTGCCTCCCACAGGTCGGCGGCGTCCTCGTTCCCACCCAGGAGGGCTCGGGCCATCTCCAGGACGTCCTCGAACTCGTTCTCGTAGGTTTCCATCGCCGCAGGGCCCCTCGAGCTCGCGAGAACGTCCGCCGAGGCGGCCGTTCAACACCATGCTAGCCCGAAAGCGACCCCTTCGCCACTGCGCGGGACCGGCTTCAGGCGAACGCCGAACCGCCGCGCGCTTCAAGTAAATCTCTAATCATATCCTGAACTTTGGTCCGGATAGATTCAGCCCAGCGCGCCACCAGGAGACGGTCGTCGGCGTCCACGCCGCCCCCCTCGCCGACGAGGTCCACGGGCTCGCCGAAGCTCACCAGCCACTTGCTCGGCAGGGGCAGGAGCCCGGCCGGACCGAGCAGCGGGAACAGCGGCGTGATCGGCAGGTGCGGGAGTCCCAGGGCGCGTGCCAACCACGTGAACCGGGCCACCATCGGGGTGGCCTCCTCGGCACCGACGACCGCGACCGGGATGATGGGCGACCCGGTGCGCAGGGCCAGCTTCACGAATCCGCCCCGGCCGAACCGCTGCAGGCGGTAGCGATCGCGGTAGAGCTTGCCAATACCCTGGATCCCCTCGGGGAAGACGCAGACCAGCTGGTCCTCGGCGAGCAGCTTCTCCGCGTTCTCCGGGCACGCCCGCACCCCGCCCATGCGGTTGAGGAACGTCCCCAGGTAGGGGAAGTGAAACACCTCGTCCTCGAGCAGCGGGCGCACCTGGCGCCGCGCCGGGTGCTCGCGCTCGACCGCCCGCATGATCATCAGCGCGTCGTAGGGCAGGGCGCCGGAGTGGTTGGCGACCAGGATGGCGCGTCCGCTGGCCGGGATGTTCTCGATGCCGCGGACCCGGGTGCGGAAGTAGCGCCGGTACAGGAAGTCGAGCGCCGGGACGAAGCGCGACGCGTAGACCGGGTCGCGGCCCATCTCGTCGACCACCGCCGAGCGGTCGCGCATCGCGAACTGGCGGTAGCGGCGCAGGATGGAGCGCAGCGGCGGGTTGCGGCGCACTTCGAGCGGGAACACCGGCGTGAGGCGGGCGCGCACGCGACGCTCCAGCTCGCGCACCTCGCTGGCCACCGACTCGATGTCCGGGAAGCGGCTGGGGACGTGCGGGCCGTACTCGTCGTCGCGCACCTCGGCCTCGCCGCCCCACAGCTCCGGCGAGGTGAAGATGGCGTCGTGCGGGCTGTCGCCGGCCCAGCCCGGCGGATCGAGGGCGTCCGGCACCGCGTCGAGCTGGTCCACCGGGGTGACCGGCGCCGTGCGCGCGCGGCGGTGCGGCTGGCGCGGCTCGGCCGGCTCACGCTTCCCGTCGCTCGCGCCGTCCGGCCCGTCGTCGTCGGTCTTGTCGTCGTCGCCGTCGGTCACGTCAGCCCTGGGCCCTCAGGATGTCAGGCTCGTCCTCGGGCGTGAGGCCCAGGAAGTCCTGGATGGCGCGCTGGATGTCGAAGTGGGCGCGGAAGCCGAGCTCGCGCTCGGCCCGCGATCCGTCGGCCACGCACAGGTAGCGCAGGAAGTCGAGGAACGTGGCCGGCGTGGAGGCGATCTGCGTGGCCCACAGGGCGCGGTACAGGCGTCGCGCGATGAAGTGCGGCATCGGCATCGGCACCCGTCCCATCAGCGCCAGCACCGTCGAGTAGGGCAACACGCCCTCGCCGACGATGTTGAACGGACCGTCGACGTCGCGGTCGACGGCGCGCTTGAGCGCCTGCACCGCGTCGCTCTCGTGCACGAACTGGAGCAGCGGGTCGTGGCCCATGAGCACCGGCGCCAGCGGGCGCGAGAAGAAGCGGGTGACGTAGTTGGACACCGTCGGGCCGAGCAGCGGGGCGAAGCGCATCACCGACACCGACGTCTCCGGATGCTCCTCGGCGTGGCGGGCCACCTGCATCTCGGCGCGCACCTTGTCGGTCACGTAGCGCGAGCCGGGCAGACCGCGCAGCGGCGCGCTCTCGGTCAGCCAGTTGGGATTGCTGCGCGACGGCCCGTACACCAGCGTGGTGGACAGGAGCATCAGGCGCGACGGCGCCACCTGGGCGCAGGCGTCGAGCACGTGCATGGTGCCCACGTCCTCGAGCTCGTGGGCCCACGACGCGGCGTGGGTCGGGAACGAGAGGAACGCGCCGTGGACGACGGTGTGCACGCCGCGCAGGAGCCCGGCCAGCTGGCTGCCGACGGTGGGCACCGTCGAGATCGACCGGGTGATGCTCGGTCTTGATCGAGATCCGGCGGCAGATCGGGCCGGCGGATGTCGAGGGCCAGCACCCGCACGTAGCGGGGATCGGCCTCGAGCAGCTTGATGAGCTCGGTGCCGAGGAACGTGCAGGCGCCCGTGATGGCGACGGTTCGATCGCGCGGCTCGACGGACGCATTGCGCCCGCGCGCGCCGTTCTCGCCATCAGCCCGCGTCATGACGCGGCTAGACTATCGACACGGCCCTGGCTGCGCAACCAGGTACGCACCCGTGAAGTTTGTTCCCCATGGGTGGGGAGCCCTGGCTGCTGTCACAGCGCGGTGCTATTCGGCTCGGATGGAGGCCCGCATCCAGGTCCTGCCGGATCATGTGATCGATCAGATCGCAGCCGGTGAGGTGGTGGAGCGGCCGGCCTCGGTGGTCAAGGAGCTGGTGGAGAACGCGCTCGACGCCGGGGCGCGCCAGGTGACGGTGGAGATCGAGGGCGGCGGCCGCGACCTGGTCCGCGTGCTCGACGACGGCGCCGGCATGACCGGCGACGAGGCGCGCATGGCGCTGGTGCGCCACGCCACCTCGAAGCTGCGCTCGCTCGACGACCTTGTCGCGCTGGCGACGATGGGGTTCCGCGGCGAGGCGCTGCCGGCCATCGCATCGGTGTCGCGCCTGACCCTGACCACGCGCTCGCGCGGCCTGCACGAGCGGCCGGGCACCCGCCTGGTCATCGAGGCGGGCAAGGTGCTGGCCGAGGAGGAGGCGGCCAGCCCGCACGGCACGTCGATCGAGGTGCGCGACCTCCTGTTCAACCTGCCCGCGCGGCTCAAGTTCATGAAGGGGGAGGCGACCGAGGCGGGCCACGTGAGCGAGGCGATTGTGCGCCTGGCCATGGCGCACCCGGGCGTGCACTTCCGCCTCGTGTCGCGCGGGCGCACCTCGCTGGATGCGCCGCCGCACCGGGACGGGCAGGAGCGCGTGTCGGCGGTGCTGGGCTCGCGTCTGGCCGGGGCGCTCCACCGCAGCGCGCGGCAGGAGGGGCGCATTCGCGCCGAGGTGCTGCTCGCCGCGCCGGAGCTGGCCCAGACCACGACGCGCGGCATGCACCTCTACGTCGGGCGGCGCTGGGTGCGCGACCGCGGCCTCGTGCACGCGGTGCTGCAGGGCTACGGCGAGCTGGTGCCGCGCGGCCGCTACCCGACCGCGGTGCTGTTCCTCGACATCGACGGCCCCGACGTCGATGTAAACGTGCACCCGCAGAAGCTGGAGGTCCGCTTCGCCGACGCGCAGGCGGTGTACGCCGCGGTCCGGCACACGGTGCGCGACGCGGTGGCACAGGCGCCGTGGCTGGGCGGGAGCCCGGGCGGCTTCGCGGTCGCGATCGGCGGCGGTTCGAGCCGCGCGTCCGAGGTGGCGCGCGAGTACGCGTCGAGTCTGTCGCGCTCGCTCCTGTCCTGGCGGCGCGACGAATCGCTGCCCCTGGCCGCGCGGGCGCTGTCGCCGCTGCCGCCCCATTCGAACGGGGTGCAGGCCGGCGCGCTCCCGGGCCCGTTCGCGCCGGCGCGCGTAACCCGAGCCCGGACCTCTTCCCGTCGTCGCCGCCGTCATCGCCGTCTTCGCCAGCGTCGCTGTCGTCGCCCGCGGACCTTGCGGCGAGCTCGTCGTCGGTCCCGCTCGCGCGCGATCTGCCCGGCGCGCTGTTCGCCTCGCTGCGCTACATCGGGCAGCTCGAGCGCACCTATCTGCTGTGCGAGGGAGAGGGCGAGCTGGTCCTCGTCGATCAGCATGCGGCCCACGAGCGGGTCGCCTTCGAGCGACTGCGCGAGCGCCAGCGCAGCCGATCGCTGCCGCGCCAGCAGCTGCTGTTCCCGCAGACCGTGGGGCTCGACCGGGCCCAGGCCGCCGTCGCGCACGAGGCCCAGGCCGCACTGGAGTCGATCGGGTTCGAGATGGAGCCGTTCGGCGACGCGCCCGGCGGCGGCTGCGCCTTCGCGGTCAAGTCGGTCCCGGCCGAGCTGCGCCGGGAGAGGATCCGATGGCGCTGCTGATGGAGATCATCGACGAGCTGGCCGAGCTGGGCGGCTCGCGCGCGATCGACGAGCGGATCGACGCGGTGCTCGCCACCCTGGCCTGCCACTCGGTGGTGCGCGCCGGCGACGAGATGACGCCGCCGGAGGTCGAGGCGCTGCTGTCCTCGCTGGCCGCGGTCGAGTTCCGCGCCCACTGCCCGCACGGTCGGCCGACCTTGCTGCGGCTGCCGGTTCCGGAAATCGCCCGGCGCTTCGGCCGCACCTGATCCGGCGCGCCCGCCGCAACCTGGGTATCCAGTGATACCGGCGCGGCGCCCGCAGCGTTGGCCGCCGCGGCGCCGACCAGTACTCTCCCGCCGGTGAACGCGAGCGCTGCGACCGGGCCGCCCCTGGTGGTCATCGTCGGGCCGACCGGAGCGGGCAAGTCGCGCCTGGCCATCGACCTGGCCGCGGCGGTCGGCGGCGAGGTGGTGTCGGCCGACTCGCAGCAGGTCTATCGCGGCATGGACATCGGCACCGGCAAGGTGAGCGCGGCCGAGCGGCGCGGGGTGCCGCACCACGTCATCGACGTGATCGAGCCGGACCAGGAGATGACGGCGGCGCGCTTCGTCGAGCTGGCCGACGCGGCCATCGCCGCCGCCGCGGCGCGCGGGGCGCCGGTGGTGGTGGCGGGCGGGACCGGCCTGTACGTGCGCGCGCTCCTGCTCGGCCTGTTCGCCGGGCCGGCCGGCGATCCGGAGCTCCGCGCGCGGCTCACCGCCGAGGCCGCGTCGTTCGGCGGGGCGCCGGCGCTGTGGCAGCGCCTGGCCGGGCTCGATCCGGAGGGCGCCGCGCGCATCGAGCGCAACGATCTGCGCCGCATCATCCGCGCGCTCGAGGTGCTCGAGCTCACCGGTTCGCCGATGAGCGCGCACCAGCGCCGCCACGATCACCGGCGGGTGGCGCCGCGCTACCCGGCGCGGCTCATCGGCCTGTGCCCGCCCGACCGGGCGGAGCTCTACCGGCGCATCGACGCGAGGGTCGATCAGATGATGAACCAGGGCCTGCTCGACGAGGTCCGCGGCCTGCGCGCGGCCGGCCACGGCCCCGAGCTGCGCTCGCAGGCGGCCATCGGCTATGCCGAGCTCCACCGCCACCTCGACGGCGAGCTCGCGCTTCCGGCCGCCGTCGAGCTAGCAAAGCGGAATTCCAGGCGTTATGCTCGCCGCCAGCTCAGCTGGTACCGCGGCGACGGATCTGTCTCGTGGCACCCGGACCCCTCCGCGGTTGCAATCGCCGACCTGGAGCGCTACCTACTGGGCCCTCGAACAGGGTAGCGAACACACGATGGCCACATTACCCCGTCAGCGAGCGGGAGATCCTCGACTTCGAGCGTCCGATCATCGATCTCGAGCGCAAGATCGACGAGCTGCGCGGGCTGTCAACCGACTCGATCGACTTCACGGCCGAGATCCACAAGCTCGAGCAGAAGGCGCGCAAGCTCCAGCGCGAGGTGTTCGCCGACCTCAGCCCGCAGCAGAAGGTCCAGCTGTCGCGCCACCCGGCCCGCCCGTACACGCTCGACTACGTCCGCCTGCTCCTGGAGGACTTCGTCGAGCTGCACGGCGACCGCTCGTTCCGCGACGACCCGGCCATCGTGGGCGGCATGGGGCGCCTCGACGACATGGAGGTGCTGATCCTCGGCCACCAGAAGGGGCGCAACACAAAGGAGAACCTGCACCGCAACTTCGGGATGCCGCGCCCCGAGGGCTATCGCAAGTGCACCCGGCTCATGCGCCTGGCGTCGCGCTTCGGCCGCCCCATCATCTGCTTCATCGACACGCCGGGCGCGTATCCGGGCATCGGCGCCGAGGAGCGCGGCCAGGCCGAGGCGATCGCCAAGTCGCTGCAGGTCATGGCCAGCGTGCGAACGCCGATCGTGGCGGCGGTGGTGGGCGAGGGCGGCTCGGGCGGCGCGCTGGCCATCGGCGTGGCCGACCGCGTGCTCATCCTGGAGTACTCGATCTACTCGGTCATCTCGCCCGAGGGCTGCGCGTCGATCCTGTGGCGCGACTCGACGAAGGTGGGCGAGGCGGCCGAGCAGCTCAAGCTGACCGCCCCGGATCTCAAGCGCCTCGGCGTCGTCGACGAGATCGTGCCGGAGGCGGACGGCGGCGCCCACCGCGACCCGGCGGTGACCGCGTCGCACCTGCGCTCGGCCATCAAGCGCAGCCTCAAGGAGCTGCTTCAGCTCAGCTCCGACGACCTCGTCGAGCGCAGGTACCAGAAGTTCCGCGCCATGGGCGCCCACACCGAGGCGCCGGTCCCGGCCGAGTAGGCCGCGCGAGAAATAAATCTGCCCGCCCGGACGTGAACGTGCGCCGGGCCGCCGGCAATCTATAACCTCTGGACCGAATGCCGCTGTTCGACTTCCTCCTGCTGTCGGTCATCGTCGTGACCGCGTACCTCGGCCCGATGGTGCTCAGGAGGCTCGGTCCCGGCCAGCGGCTGTACGGCTGGATGCTGCTCGTCGATCTCGCGCTCGCCATCGCCGCGCTGGCGGCGCGGCGCAGCGGGGGCGACAGCGCGGCCGCGGATCTGGCCGGCACCATCGCTGTCGGAGGCGGCGTGTGCCTGGTGCTGGTGCCGCCGGTCCTGCGCAACCTTGCTCGCCGGGCGCTGCTGGTCAACCGCCTGCGCCTTGCCCGCGCGCTGGTCAACGCGCGCGAGCTGCTCCAGCCCGGCATGGGCGCGCGCCAGGAGAGCGAGCTCATCCAGACCATCCTCGAGGTGCGCAGCGGGCAGGTCAACACGGCGGTCGGCCGCCTGCGCGAGCGGCGCGACCAGATGGCCGAGCCGGTGGCCCGCCGCCCGCTCGACGAGCGCATCGTCATGACCTATCTGTATGCGCGCCGCTGGGACGAGGCTGTGGCCTGGTTCGAGCAGAACATCGACGGGCCGCTCTTGCCGCTGTCGCCCCAGCTGGCGGTCGAGATGGTGCGCGCCTACTGCGAGCGCGGCGAGCTGCTCAAGGCGGCCGCGCTGGTCGAGCGCCTGGAGGGCACGCCGTCGATCGGCGAGCCGATCTGGAGCCTGCTCATCCACCGGGCGCGCCTGGTGTTCCTGGCCTTCGTCGGGCGCACCACGGCGGTCAACGCGATCGTCGCGCCGTCCGGACCGCTCGGCGCCATGCCGGAGTCGGCGCGCTGCTTCTGGACCGGCGTGGCCCGGCTCAAGGCGGGAGACACCAGCGGCGCGCGCGACTCGTTCGAGCGCTCCGCCGCGCTGTCGGGGCGCGACGAGCAATCGCGCGAGCAGGCCGAGTCGAGCCTGAGCCGCATGGGCAATCCGGGCGTGGTCGGGCCGCAGGAGATGCCGGAGCCGGTCACGGTGCTGGCCGATCAGGCTCACCCGCATGGCCGAGGATCGCGCGCGCCGCGCGGCGGCGGGCGAGACGAGCACCAGCGGCGAGATGGCCGCGGTCGGCGAGAGCGGCGCGGTCGCGGCCGAGGCGGACCGCGAGGCCAGCCGGCCGCGCGCGCGCAAGGCGTCGCGGCCGCCGCGCCTGAGCGGCGTGCGCTGGCGCGAGGTGCCGGTCACCAGCGCGCTGCTCGCCGCCAACGTGCTCATCGCCGCGATCATGGCGCTGGCGTACGGCGACACGGCGGACCTCGGCGCGCTCATCGACTTCGGCGCCAACGTCAAGAGCGCCACCGCGGCGGGCGACTGGTGGCGGCTGGTCAGCTCCAACTTCCTCCACGTCGGGCTGCTGCACCTGGCGCTCAACATGTACGGCCTGTGGGTGCTCGGCCGCCTGGTCGAGCAGTTCCACGGCCACACCCGCATGGCGGTCGTCTACATGGGCGCGGGCGTGTGCGGCGCCGCGGCCAGCCTCTGGTTCGGCGGACCGGCCACGTCGGCGGGCGCTTCCGGCGCCATCTTCGGCCTGCTCGGCGCCGCGGTGGCCGAGCTCGGCCTGCATCGCAAGCACTACCCGCGCCGCTGGAGCAGCGCGCTGCTCGGCAACCTCATCTTCCTGGCCGTGGCCAACGTGGGCATCGGCCTGATGTACCCGATGATCGATCAGTCGGCGCACCTGGGCGGTCTGGCGGCCGGCACCGTGCTGGGCGCGCTCCTGTCGCGGCGGCTGCCGTTCGCGGCCAGCCGGTGGATGCGCGGCGTGGTCACCGCGCTCGCCGCGGTGGCCGGCGGGTCGCTGGTCTACGGCGCGTACGGCGCGGCGACGGCCGACTTCTCGGCCACGCTGGCGTCGTATCCGCGGGTCGAGCGCGAGCTGGCCGGGCTCAAGTTCATGGTGCCGGACGTGTGGAAGGTGGTCAGCGCCAACCAGGTCGACGACCCGAGCCTGGCCATGCTGCTGCACGTGCAGCGCTTCCCCGGCCCGATCGACGACGGCACGCTGGAATCGGCCATCGCGAGGCGCCGCGAGCTCGAGCGCACCGAGGGCGCCCGCGAGCTCGGCTTGACCGACGTGCACGAGGTCTCCGACACGGCTCTCCCGGTGCCTCCGCCGTGGCGCTCCAGGGAGCTCTCCGGCCAGCTGGGCAGCGGCATGACCGGCGAGCAGCGCTACCGCATCGCGGTCATCGCCCGCGAATCCGGCGGCGAGCTGTGGCTCGGATCGAATCTACTACCCGGCGTCTCTGGGCGACGACGTCGCGCCGACGGTGGGAGCGGTTCTCCGCTCCGCCAGGGCCGCGCATCCCATGCGGCCCGGCGCGCAGGTCGAATAGCGCTGCCTGTTACCTGTTGAGCGACGGCGCCGGCAGTCAGCCCATTTCTTCGTCCGGGACAGCACCGCCGATAGGATCTCGGCCATGCGCACACTCACCGCGCTGGCCGTGACAATCGCGCTGCTGGCCCCCGCGCCGCGCGAGTCTCGTGCGGACGACGGCGACGCCACCTCCTGCCTCGAGGCCCTCGACCGCCTCGGCGTCGCCCATCGCCGGGTCAGGCGCCGCGGCGTCGCCATCGCGGTCGAGGTGCGCGGCCTCGTCGGCGGAATCGAGTACCGGTCGTACACGGGCGAGGCGCTGGTGCTCGACTGCTCGCTGGTCCAGTCGCTGGCCAGCGCGGGGCCGATGCTGCGGGCGCGCGGGATCGAGCGGGTCAACTACAGCTCGGCGTATCAGCGGCGCAACATCCGCGGCACCAGCCGACCGTCGCGGCACTCGTTCGGGCTCGCCATCGACGTGCACACGTTCGCCCTGGCCGGCGACACGGTCGCGGTGGTGAAGTCCGACTACGAGCAGGGTCTGGGCGACGCGGACGACTGCGTGGGCGAGCCGCTGACCGAGCTGGGCGGGCTCCTGCGCGCCGTCGAGTGCGACCTGGTCCGCTCGGATCTGTTTCGCGCGCTGCTCACGCCGGACTTCGATCCGGATCACTACAATCACTTCCACCTGGAGGCTCTGCCGTGGTCGGAGCGGGCCCATCCGCCGCATCCGGATCTGGCGGCGGCGCGGGCTCGTCCCGGACCGGCGCGCCGACCTCGGCCGCCTGCGCGCGCCGGCGCGTCTTCAGATGGGTGACGCGCAGCGCGACGAAGAAGCAGGCGAACGAGAAGCCCAGCCACACGCCGGCCCACAGCCAGTGACTGCCGAAGCTGGCCGCCGCCATGTTGTGCGCGTCGGACACCCGTACCACCTCGCCGTTGATGACCAGCGTGGGGCGGAACAGCACCCGGATGTCGAGCACCGCGTTGACGCAGGCCTGGGCGGCGACGAAGTTGACCAGCAGCAGCGCCGCGGTCTCGCCGCCGAAGCGCGACATCGCCATGCAGAGGAGCGCCGCGACCGCCACCGCGCTCATGCCGAAGTCGTTGCGCACCCAGAAGATGAGCGACAGCACCAGCGCGATGGCGAAGCCGACCAGGATGGCGCGCGCCCGCCGCGCGCTCTGGCCGAGCACCAGCAGGGTGGCCCCCAGCAGGGCCGCGCCCATGTAGCCGGCGCTGGCGATGGCGGCCCGGCCGGCGCCGCCCACCCCGCGCTGCGCGAAGGCGATGCCGCTGGTGTCGCGGTAGATCTCGAGGTGCGAGAAGCCGGCGCCGGTGAGCAGCATCAGGATGCCGTGGGACATCTCGTGCAGCCACGTGGCCAGCAGCTTGAACGGGTACAGCACGAGCCCGCCGAACGGCAGGTTCCACAGGAGCAGCGAGGCGAGCAGGGCCACGACCAGGGCCCGCTCCTGCCGCTGGGCTCGATCGACCACGATCTTCCCAGTGTAGCGTGCCGCCCCGCGGCTCACGGCCGGCGCGAGCCGTAGCCGATCCACAGGCCGAGCACGAAGCCGCCCAGCGCGCCGGTCGAGGCGCCGAGCACGACGATCCAGACCCAGGTGCCGACCTCGGTCGGGACCTCGCCGAGCGGCACAACCGTCAGCAGCACGAGGCCGATGCCGGTGAGCGCCGTGTCGATTGTGGCCACCCGCGTGCTCGCCGCCGGGCCGCCGCGCTCGCCCGGCCGCACCAGCGCGCTGGCCGCCGCGCGGCCGACTCCGCCGGCGGTGACCATGGCGGGCAGCCCGGCGAACACCGCGGCGAAGCCGATGATGCTGTAGTACGACGCCTGCGGGTCGCCGATCTCGAGGCGGCCGAGCAGGTAGACCGCGAGCGCGGTCAGCGGGACGAGCAGGAAGATGCCGAGCACGGCGCCCTTGAGGAAGGCGTTGGGTGGCGGGCCCATCGCGACGCCGGCCGCAGCCGGCTCGGCGGCTCCGGCGACCACCGCCTCGCCGCTGGCCTCCTCCTCGAGGTCGCTCCCGCTTCCGGAGGCCGGCTGCGGCTCCGCGTCAGCGCCCGAGTCGGCCTCGCGCGGCCTCGGCGACGCCGGCTCGCGAGGCACGGCCGCGTCCTCCGGCGGCGTTGCGCCCGCCCCGGCCTCGACCGCCCCGGCCCCCTCGCTCGGCTCCTCGTTGCGCGCCTTCGTGCTCATCGCCCCGACGGGCCGGCAACCCCGCACGATCCAGGGTGCCGGGAAGCATCCCGCAACGAGTACCGTATCATGTCCGTCGTCCCGACCTCTGTCCCGCTGCACCGGCAACCAAGGAACGGCACACGCGATGGCCATCGGAACCAGCTCGACTCGCGCCTACTCGGCCGCCCACTTCGTCCTCGAGCTCGACCAGAGCGAGATCGCGGGCTTCTTTCGCTCGGTCGAAGGGGGAGGCGTCAAGGCCGACATCCTCACCTACAACAACGGCGCGAACGCCGCCCAGTGGCGCCAGCTCGGCAAGCCCCGCTACGACGACATCAAGATGCAGGTCGGGATGTCGATGTCCAAGACGTTCTACGACTGGATCGCTTCCTTCTTCGCCGGCAAGGTCGAGCGCAAGAACGGCGCCATCCTGGCCGGCGACTTCCACTACAAGGAGCGCGCCCGCCGCGACATGAGCAACGTGCTCATCAGCGAGGTGACGATCCCGAAGTTCGACGCCTCCGATCGATCGCCCTGCTACATGGGCGTCACCCTGGTGCCGGAGAGGGTGCGCTTCCAGCCCGGCACCGGCCTGGCGCTGTCGCCCAACGTGTCGGCCAGCAGCCAGAAGCTGTGGACGCCGAATCACTTCGAGTTCGTGTTCGGCAACTTCAAGCAGGCGCTGGCCCGCACGACGAAGATCGAGTCGTTCACCATCAAGCAGCAGATCCTCGAGTACCGCTCCGGCGAGTCCCGCGACCCGGTGCGCGTGCCCGGCCGCGTGGCCTTCCCCAACCTGACCTTCTTCATCCCCGAGGCCGACGCCAAGCCGCTGATGGATCACCTGACCGCGCGCATCATCGATGGCGTGCCGCCGTCCGCCGCCCGCCTCGAGGGCGCCATCACCGCCACCGACGCCGACAACTCGCCTCTGTGCACCATCTCGCTGTTCGGCGTCGACATCGCGTCGATAGGTCCCGACAAGAGCGACTCGACCAGCCAGGAGATAAAGCAGGTCAAGGTCGAGATCACCGTCGAGAGGATGGAGTTCGCGTACGCGCAGGGCATGGGCCCGCTGGCCTGAGCCGGGATCCGCCGGATCCGGCGGAAACGCAGAAAACTTGCCACCGGCGATCGCGGACCAGTAGGGTCCAGCCATGAGCGCGCTCTTCTCCTCGCGGTTCCAGCCGGATCCCCATGACGCGCGCGATGTGCTTGCCTTCGTGCTGTGCCCGCTGGCCGCGTTCGCGCCCGGCGCCGGGCCCGAGGAGATCGCCGCGGTGGCCGAGATGATCGCGCCTGCCAAGGAAGAGGCGATCCGTCGCTGGCAGGAAGCTCTGCGCGCCCGTCGCACCAACTGAGCTACGGTCGCCGCGCGGCCCCCGCCGGTGGCCGGCGCCGTCGGCGCGGGCTATGCTGCCCCGCCATGGAAGCCTCGAAGGTCGCTGTCCTGCGCGTCTCCCCCACCTCCATCCTGGAGGACATCGATCGCCTGTGCGAGCTGGCCGGCATCGAGCAGGCGCTGGATCGCTCCGCCCCCACGATCCTCAAGGACAACATCTCCTGGCACTTCCCGTTCCCGGGCGCCAACACGACGCCCTGGCAGCTGGAGGGCACGGTGCGCGCGCTGGCCGCGCGCGGCTTCGACGACCAGGTCTGCGTGCAGAACAAGACCGTCGTCACCGACGCCTTCAAGGGCGAGGACCTCAACGGCTACCTGCCCATCTTCGAGAAGTACGGCGTCCCGGTCCGCTACAACTTCAAGCCCGAGGACATGTCCTGGTCGGTCTACCGCCCGACGGCGAGGATGAACGTCCTCGATCAGATCTACCCCGAGGGCATCCTCATCCCGGACGACTTCCACCGCGCCAACATCGTCCACCTGCCCACGGTCAAGTGCCACATCTACACGACGACCACCGGCGCGATGAAGAACGCGTTCGGCGGCCTGCTCAACACCAAGCGCCACTACACGCACAGCTGGATCCACGCCACGCTGGTCGACCTGCTCGCCATCCAGAAGGAGATCCACAGCGGGCTGTTCGCGGTCATGGACGGCACCACCGCCGGCGACGGCCCCGGCCCGCGCACGATGCGGCCGGTGATCAAGGACGTCATGCTGGCGTCGGCCGATCAGGTCGCCATCGACGCGGTGGCGGCCGCGATGATGGGCTTCGACCCGATGTCGATCGACTACATCCGCATCGCCCACGAGCAGGGGCTGGGCAAGGGCAAGCGCGACGAGATCGAGGTGGTCGGCGACGCGCACCTGGCCGACGAGCGCTGGGGCTTCTCGGTGGGCGACAACGGCGCCTCGATGGTGGGCGACATGATGTGGTTCGGGCCGCTCAAGCGGTTCCAGAAGCTCTTCTTCCACACCCCGCTGGTGAAGCTGTTCGTGCTCGGCTCCGAGGTCTATCACGACTACTACCGCTGGCCGCTGCGCGACCGCCGCATCTTCGAGGCCTGGCAGGTCGAGACCCACTGGGGCCGGCTGTTCCAGCGCTACCAGGAGCGCGGCACCCTGGCCGAGGCCGGCGCGGGCGCGACCGCCAGCCAGTCCGCCTGACATGGCGCGGGCTCACCCGGCTGGACGACGGCGACGTGCGCCTGCTGGCGCGCGCCTTCCGGCTGGGTGACGTGATCGCGTGGAGCGAGGTCCCGGCCGGCACCATCAACAGCAACTACCGGGTCGAGGCGGGCGGGCGGACCTGGTTCGTGCGGGTCAACGAGGGCAAGAGCGAGGCCGACGTGCGCTGGGAGGCCGAGCTCGTCGGCGCCCTGGCCGCGAGCCGGCGTGTCGACGCCGCCGCCGGTGGCGGCCGAGGACGGCGCGCCGATGTGGCTGCACCGCGATCGCTGGGTGAGCGTGTTCCCGTGGGTGGCCGGCGTGCACCGTCGACAGGACCAGATGGCGGCGAGCGACGCGGCCGAGGTCGGCGCGGCGCTTGCGCTGCTGCACCGCGCGGGCGCGCCGCTGGCCGGCACCATGCCGCGCACCGGCATCTACACGACGGCGCACATCGCGGAGCGCACCGCCCGCCTGCAGGCCGACCCCATCTCCGCCGGCGACCCGGAGCTGCGCGGCGCGCTGGCCGCGGCGGGCGAGGAGCTGGCCTGGCTGGACGCGCGCCGCGCGCGGCGGGAGGCGGCGCCGCGCGGCATCATCCACGGCGATCTGTTCCGCGACAACGTGCTGTTCGACGGCGCTCGCCTGGTCGCGCTGCTCGACTTCGAGCAGGCCTCGCTGGGCGCCTGGGTCTACGACCTGGCCGTGTGCATCAACGCCTGGTGCTTCGCCGACGCGTTCGCGCCCGCGCTGGTGCGCGCGATGGTGGCCGGCTACCGCGGCGTGCGCGCGCTCGAGCCGCTCGAGGAGGAGCTGCTGTTCGTCGAGCTGCGCGCGGCGGCGGTGCGCTTCACCATCACGCGCATCACCGACGTGTACTGCCGCGGCCTCGAGCTCGAGGGCAAGGACTTCCGCCGCTTCCTGGCCCGGCTCGACGCCTGGCGGCGGCTCGGCGACCGCGGGCTGGCCGCCTGGCTGACGCCGGACACCGACGGCGCGGAGTGACGTTTTGACACATGGCTGCCGCAGCTTCTGTCAAAAAGACATCCGGTTGCCACCCCGGTACGGTGCAAATACCAGCAATCCCGGGATAGTGTGCCGCCTCGGAAGCGGGCACCTGGCTTGCTCTCAGCGAAGGCGACCCATGCCGAAGACTGGTCTGTCGTCGATTTGCATCCTTGCCGTCGTGGCCGCGCTCGCGCTCGGCGCCTGCGGCGGGAAGCGTCGAGTACATCCCCGGCACCAAGGTTCCGCAGTCGCAAGAGAACCAGCAGCTCATCGACCGGCTCGAGGACTACCGCATGGCGGTCGAGCGCCGCGACACGGCCGCGCTGGTGCTGATGGCCTCGAAGCGCTACTGGGACGACGCCGGCACGCCGAGCGGCACCGACGACTTCGGCTACCAGGGACTGCAAGAGATCCTGGTCGGGCGCTTCAAGAAGGTGAAGGCGATCCGCTACTCGATGCGCTACATGAACATCGAGCGGCGCGGCGATCGCGTGCTCATCGACGTGCTCATCGACGCCAGCTTCACCGTCGAGGGCGCGACCGGCGAGGACCTGCGCAAGGACCTGCGCGACCAGAACCAGTTCGTGCTCGAGTGGGACGGCCGCAACTGGCTGTTCCTGACCGGCATGTAGCCGCGGTCAGCGCTGCGACCGCGGCCTGGACCGCGGGCGGCGTGGTCGGCGGACCGAGCGGCCGGGGCGGCAGCGCGCCGGTCCGCTTCCACTGCACGCGCTCGAGCCAGTCGAAGCCGAGCAGGCGGGTGACCTCCGGCTGGTCGTCGGCGGTGAGGATGGCGGCGGCGCGCTCGACCGATTCGAGATCGCCCGACGCGTACGCCTCGGCGGCCAGGCGCTCGGCGCACTCGCGCACCAGCAGCGGGTGCTCGAGGCCCAGGTCCAGGGCGCGGCGCAGGGCGCGGGCGCTCTCGGCCGGCGCGCCGCGCCCGGCCAGGTTGCGGCCGACCAGGTAGTGGGCCGAGGGCCAGGCCGCGGCTCGGCGATGACCGCCGTGGCCGCGCGACCCAGCTGCACCACCGGGTCGACCGGGGCGTTGGGATCGGCCGGCCAGAAGTAGGCGCGCAGGGCCGGCCCGGCCGGACCGGTGTGGTTGCTGGCGATGAGCCGCGCCGCCACCTGGCGCGCCTGGTCGTCGTCGATCGGCAGCTGCGCCGCCTTCTCGAGGTTCGCCGTCACCGCGGCGCTGTCGTCGACCGACGCGGCCAGCCGGGCCAGCGCCAGCAGCGCCTCGGCCCTGATCGTGGTGGAGGTGCCGGCCGCGTCGTCGGCCAGGGCGCGGTAGATGGAGGCCGACTCGTCCAGCTCGTCGCGGCGGAACAGGAGCTCGGCCAGCTCGATCTGGTGGCGCGGCTCGTCCGGCACGTCGTCGCACAGCACGCGCGCCACCCGGATGGCCTCGTCCAGCTCGCCGCGCTCGACCAGCCAGCCCAGCCGGTACAGCTTCTCGGCCATCGCGTGGGGGCAGGGGCGCTCGAAGATGCCGCCGCGGCGGAAGCGCTCGCGCACCTTCTCGTGCGCCGACGGGGCCAGCTGGATGCTGGCCACCATCGAGCGCCACTCGGCGAACAGCGCCTCGCGGTCGCGGCCGTAGGCGAGGGTGAAGTCGCCGCCCGAGCGGTAGAGCTCGCGCAGGCGCGGCGCGCCGTAGCGGTCGAGCAGGAAGCGCACGAACGAGCCGGCCGCGGTGTAGCTGCGCGCCGACGAGAAGGCGAAGAAGCCGGTGGACAGCAGGCGCTCGAGCGGCGGCACCATGCCCATCTCGGTCATCGCCTTGACCGACTGGTGCGGCGTGAGCGCGCGGGTGAAGTGATCCGGCCAGTCGGCGGCGACCGCGATGCCCTCGATCAGGCCGGCGTTGAAGAAGACCGGCAGGCCGAGCACGCGGCCGGCGCTGACGTGGAACAGCGGATCGCCGAACTGGCCGGCCACCGCGTGCGCGATCTCGTGGCGCAGCACCTGGTGCGGGAAGTCGGCGTGCTGCAGGTAGATCTCGTTGCGCCACGGCTTTGCCATCTGCACGTTGCGCGCGCCGATGAAGCGGGCCTTCTGGTCCGAGTCCTCGAAGTAGAACGACGCGATGCGCTCGGCCGGCGGCGACACGCCGAGCGCGCGCACCACCTGGGCCAGGCGGAACTCGTGGTCCTGGGCGATCTGCGCGATGTCGCGCTCGATGTCGCCGCCGCGCGGATAGTAGATGACGAAGTGCTCGGTCTCGGCCTGGCCGTTGAGCTCCTCGGCCAGTGCCCCGGTGGCGATCGAGAAGCCGAGCGGGCCGGCGCTGGCCCGCAGGATCAGCGCGAGGCCGAGCGCGGCGGCGCACAGCAGCAGCGCGCCCCAGCGCACGCCGGTGGGACGGCGCCGGTGCAGGCGCAGCGCCGCCGCCGACCCGTCGATGAGCGCGGCGGCCAGGGCCAGCAGCCCGCCCAGCAGCGCGAACTGGTGCAGGCGCGACCACAGGAGCGGCGTGCCCAGCCGGATCTCCTCGTCGTACAGGTTGCCGGGGAAGTAGCCGACCAGCGGGTTGTAGCTGAACACCGGCGGCGCGGCGTAGAAGCGCCACAGCGAGTGCAGCACCAGCGCCACCAGGACCAGGTGGGGCAGGGCGTTGGACAGCACGCGGCGGCGGCCGGCGACGAGGCCGCACAAGACGCCCAGACCCGACGCCCACAGCGCCGACAGGATTGTCAGCGCGCCGTAGCACTCGAAGCCGAAAAGCCAGTCGCAGGTGCGCACCCGGAGGCTGTTGAGCGCGATCAGGGCCAGCGGCAGGACCGTGGACAGCAGGGCCAGCAGGCCGGCCGCCGCCACCAGCGACGCGACCAGGTGGAACGGGCGGGCCGGCGGAGAGGTCGTGTCGGCGGCCGCCGCGCTGCGCAGCCGCCGGGTCAGGGCGGCGCCCAGGTCGGCGGCGGCGACGCTGGCCGCGATCGCCATCACGAAGGAGAACTCGAAGCCAAGCGCGCCGAACAGCGGCAGCATGGCCAGGATCACGGCCACGGCGACCAGGATGGCGCCGAAGACCCAGGTTCGGCGCGACCGCAGCTGGGCGGCCAGCGCGGCTCTCACCCGCGGATCGAGCTGTCGGGCCAGCCGGGCGAGCGGATCGGGGCCGTCAGGGCGGGCGGTGGGCGGTGACGGCGGCGTCGGCGGCATATCGGCGGCGGCGGGGGTCCTCGTCGATGGCGGGCCTGCTGGGCCTGGTCCTCACCCTTGTCTCGCGCTTGTCGGGCGCATGCGCGGTTTGACCTTCCCCGCATCGCCGGTACATGATCCGACGGATGGCGGCCTCGAGCGAGAGCCGGGATCGCAGTATCGATCCCCGGCAGCCGATCGAGCTGAAGGTCGAGTACGAGCGCCTGAACGCATTCTTCGCAGATTACACGAAGAACATCTCGCGCGGCGGCACCTTCATCCAGACTCGTCGCCCGCTGCCGGTCGGAACCGAGTTCCTGTTCCTGCTCTACGTCCCGACGCTGGATCAGCCGCTCGAGATCCGCGGCCAGGTCAAGTGGATCATCGAGCCGGGCCGCGACGACCCCGCCACAGATGGTGCCCCGCTCGGCATGGGCATCCGCTTCGTGTACGCGAGCGAGGAGGAGCGCCGGCAGGTGGAGCACCTGGTGGAGAGGCTGATGGTCGACAGCCTGGGGCACCAGGTGTACCGCAAGCTCATGGCCTACGGCCGCGAGCCGGTCGAGCCCTGAGGCGCACTAGCCACCGGGCGTGAAGAGCTCCATCGCCGCCACCGGGGCTCCGTCGTCTCCGACGCCGCCCACGATGAGCACCTGGCCGTTGGCCAGCGGCAGGGCGCTCGCGCCTCGCCGCGGCACGACCAGCGGGACGGTGGCGACCGGGTCGAGCGTGGCGGCGTCGAACAGCTCGGCGTCGGCCAGGACCGCGCCGTCGGCGTCGATGCCGCCGGCGGCGAGGACGTACGTGGACGTCGCGGCGAAGGCCGCCTCGCCGCGGCCGGCGGCCAGGAAGTCGTCCACCACGGTGAGCTCGCCGTTCGCCGGATCGTAGACCACGGCGGAGCGCTCGGGCGGCGACGAGTCGAGGGCGCCGCCGGCGATGAGGGCGCGGCCGTCGGGCAGGGCGACGACGGCGTGGCCGGTGCGGCGCACCTGCTCGGGGGCGGGCAGGGCGGCGAACTCGCCGTCCGCGTAGCTGACCGCGCCGGTGTCGCCGACGCCGAGGCCGGCGACAAGGGCCGCGGGGGCGTCGCCGACCAGGCGGGCCGCGGCGCCGTCGGCCAGAGGCGGCGCGTCCGGCCATGCGGTGACCGTCCCGGCCAGGCCGTCCAGCTGCACCGCCAGCGCGCCGGTGACCAGCACCTTCTCGGATCCGACAGCGACGCCGGCGGCTCCGGCCCGCTCCAGATCGCCCTCGGTGATGAGCTCGACGTAGAGGCCGGCCGGGGCCACCGTCGTGTTGAAGCCCCACCCGGTGCCGCTGGCGGCGCCGCCGGAGTCCAGGCCGCCGAACACGTAGACGAGGTCGACGTCGCCGGTCACGACCGTCGCCGCCGCGCGCGCCTGCGGCAGCGCCTCGCCGATCTGCAGATCGTGGTCGTAGACGTTGTAGATGGCCGTGTCGGCGACCGGCTGTCCCGTCGCGTCGCGCCCGCCGACCAGGATGGCGCCGTAGGAGAGCAGCCCGGCGCCGATCTCGGAGCGGGGCGGATCCAGCGCGACCGGCGCCTCGGCGAAGCCCAGCGGCGGGCCCATGTAAAGGGTCACCGCCGCGTTGACGGCGCCGACCGGCAGCGGCGCGCTGCGCCCCAGCGCGATGCGCACGCCGTCCGCGTCGAAGCCCTCCACGGTCAGGGTCGCCGCGCCGCTCTGCGCCGCGATCTCGAGATCGAGGCGCAGCTCGCCGTCGTCGTCGCGCTCGGCCTCGATCTCGGTCGGCGGATCGCTCAGCACCGCGCGCATGCGCTGGACTCTCTCGAGCAGGTCGCTGTCCGGCGCCGCGACCAGCGCGACCTGGATCGTCCCGACCTCGCCGCCGCAGCCGTGCCCGGCCGCGGCCAGCGCCAGCATCACCCACGCGGCGCGGCTCATCGGGCCAGCGCCTCCAGGGCCGCGCGGGCTGCGCCGCGCACCCGCAGCGTCTTGCGCCGCGAGCTGTCGCCGCGCACCACCTCGACCTGGCTGCGCGCCACGTCGAGCGCGCCGGCAACCAGCTCCACCACGGCGCGGTTGGCGGCGCCGTCCACCGGCGGCGCGCTCACCGCCACCACAAGGCGATCCTGGCGCACCGGCCCGATGCGCGGCCGCGACGCGCGCGGCTGCACCAGCACGTCGATGAGGAAGTCTCCGCTCGCGCCATCGCTGCGCAGGTTCATGCCCCGCTCATTCACCGCCGCTCGTGCGGCCCAGCTCGCGCGAGCGCAGCGTGGCCGCCTCGACCGCGTTGATGAGCGTGGTGCGCAGCCCGCCCTGCTCGAGCGTGTGCAGGCCGGCGATCGCGGTGCCGCCGGGCGAGGTGACCATGTCCTTGAGCTGGCCCGGGTGCCCGTCGGTGTCGAGCAGGAGCTTGGCCGAGCCCATCACGGTCTGGGCGGCCAGGCGCTGCGCGGTGCGGCGCGACAGCCCGACCTTGACGCCGGCGTCGGCGAGCGCCTCGATGACGAGGAAGATGTAGGCCGGGCCGCTTCCCGACAGGCCGGTGACCGCGTCGAGCTGCGACTCGTCGAGCACGACGGTGATGCCGACCGCGTCGAAGACGAACTTTGCCTGGTCCAGATCGCCCGGCTCGGCGTGCGCCCCGCGTGCGATCGCGGTGGCGCCGGCGCCGACGACCGCCGGCGTGTTCGGCATGGCGCGCACGACGCGCGCGCTGCCCGGCAGGCGGCGCTCGATCGCCGCGGTCGGCACGCCGGCGGCCAGCGAGATGACGAGCGCGCCGGGCTGCACCGCGTCGGCGACTTGCAGCAGCACGCGGTCCAGGATCTGCGGCTTGACCGACAGCACCAGGATCTGCGACTCGCGGGCCAGCTCGCGGTTGTCGCCGGTGACGCGGACGCCGTACGCGTCGCTCAGCTCGGCCATGCGCTCGGGCCGCGGGCCCGACGCCCACACCCGGTCGGCCTCGATGTGCGCGCCCTGCACCAGGCCGCGGATGAGCGCCTCGGCCATGTTGCCGCCCCCCAGAAAGCCGATCGTCTTGCCGAGCTCCATCCCGGACAGCCTACCCCTACTGTGTCAGAGACACAGTCAGGAGCAGGACATTATTGGGCATAGCCCTCCGGACGGCCGCACTCGCGGCCGGAGAAATCCGCTCGCTTGCGCTGCGCGAATTTCTGCAAGCACGACTGTTCGACACAGTCGTGCTTACCCGATGTTGAAGTCCTCGCGCTCGCCTGGTGCGCCGGCGTCGCCGAAGTCGCGGTCGAGGCGGAACCGATCGAACATCTCGTGGCGCGGGCCGCCGGTCAGCCACTCGGCGTAGTGCACGCCGACCGCCGGCGCCATCATGAAGCCGTGGCCGACGAAGCCGCAGCAAAGGTACAGCTCCGGCGCGTCCGGCGGACAGCCGAGGATCGGGTTGCCGTCCGGGCTCATGTCGTAGGCCCCGGCCCACGGCGCGCAGCACCTTCACGTCGCCCAGGCGCGGGACCAGCCGGTACAGGCGCCGCGCGTAGGTGGTGAGGAAGCGCAGGGTCGAGCCGGTCGAGTACGTGACTTGCGGCGGCAGCGACACGCCGCCGACGATCTCGCCGCGCATCGACTGGCTGAAGTAGAGGCCGCTCTGCAGCTCCGACACCATCGGGCCGAGGAACGGCTTGAGCGGCTCGGACGAGCAGATCTCGTGGCGGATGGGATAGGTCGGCAGCTCGACGCCGACCATGCGCGCGACCTCCGGCGACCAGGCGCCGACCGCGCACGATCACGCGGCGCGCGCGCACGGTGCCGGCCGTGCTGGCCACCGCGTAGCCGCCGGCTTCGCGCTCGATGCCGCGCACTCCGGTGGACGTGTAGATCCGCACGCCCATCGCCGCGGCGCGCTGGGCGTAGCCCCACAGGAACGGCCACGGAAACAGGATGCCGTCGGACGGGTTGAACGCGGCGGCCAGCACGCCGGTCAGATCCAGCTCCGGCACCACGTCGAGGGCGCCGTCCGGGGACAGCATGCGCGTGGGCAGCCCGAGCCGCGCCTGCATGGCGGAGTTGCGCTCGAGCCGCGCCACCTCGGCGCGCGAGCGGGCCAGGAACAGATAGCCGCCCTGGCGGAACCAGACGTTGACGCCGAGCTCCTTCGCGAAGCCGCGGCACAGCTCCACCGACTCCTGCATGAGCCGCACGTTCAGCTCGGTCGACCACTGCTGGCGCACGCCGCCGCCGTTGCGCCCGGACGCGCCCTCGGCCAGGTAGCCGCGCTCGAACACGACGATGTCGGTGAGCCCGCGCGCGGCCAGGTTGTACGCGATCGACAGGCCCATCACGCCGGCGCCGATCACGACGACCTCGGCGCGCTCCGGCGGCGGGCCGGCGGCGGCGATGGCCGCGCCGGCCGACTGCGGGCGCGGGCCGGACAGACCCACTACGGCTCCTCCTCGCCGTCGGTGCGTCGGCCGCGCGGCCAGCAGGCGCAGCGGCGTCGGCGAGATCGGCGAGCGCGCGGTGAACGGCTCGATCGCGGCCGGCGGGCGGCCGCTCTCGGCGGCGATGAGCGCGGCGATGAGCGCGTGGCACTCCTTGCCCTGGCACGGGCCGGTGCCGAAGCCGGTGTAGCGCTTGACCTCCTCGATGTCGGCGTAGCCGAGCGCGATCGAGTGGCGGACGTCCTTGAGCGTGACGTCCTCGCAGCGGCACACGATCACCTTGCCCTTGCGGCGGCCCTCGCTCACGAGCGCGCCTCCGCCGCCGCGGTGCGGCCGGCCCGCGCGCCGGCCGCGGCCGCGCGCTCCGGCCGTGGTCGCGCCGCACACGTCGCCGCAGGCCAGGACTTCGGCCACCGTGGTGCGCCCGTCGTCGTCGGCCACGACCGCGAAGCCGCCGGCAGCCGGCCGCAGCTCGACCGCGCAGCCGTGCTGGCGCGGCGCCTCCGACGCCGGCGCGGGCGGCGCGGCCACCGCGACCAGGTTGCACGGCACGCGCCGCGCCTTGCCGTCGGCGCCGTCGACCTCGAGGCCGGTGACCCAGACCCGGCCGCGCGCGCCGAGCACCTGCTCGCGCCGCGTGTCGATCGTCGTCACCTCGCAGCCGGCGGCGGCCAGCGCCGGTCGCCAGCGCCGCCGGCGGCGTCGGCGTCGGCGTCGGCGCCGACCACCAGGCAGACGCGCGCGGCCGGCGCGATCGCCGTAGCGCACCAGCAGGCGCCCGACCGCGCGCGCGGCCATCACGCCCGGGCGATCGTTGTTGGCGAACAGGAGGTTCTGCGCGTAGCCGCCGGTCGCGTACACGACGCGGCGCGCGCGGCGCGCGGGCCAGCCGGTCGGGCCCGGCCAGGATCAGCGCGCCGCCGTCCTCCGGGTAGTAGCCGACCGCCGTGGTGCGCAGGAGCGTGCGCGCGCCGGCGCGGCGGGCCGCCTCGGCCCGGCGATCGGCGTCGGCCTGGCCGTGGCGGGGATCGGCCAGCAGGCTCCCGCCCGGCGCGATCCTGCTCGTCGCACAAGCAGCGTGCGCGCGCCGGCCGCCGGCGGCGGCCTCGGCGGCGGCGAGCCCGGCGGGACCCGCGCCGACGACCAGCACGTCGACGTCGATCTCCTCGCAGGCAGGGATCGGCCGCGCGTCGCCGGGCTCGTCCGGCAAGGTGCCGAGCCCGGACAGCTGCCGCACGACCTTGCTCACCACCTGGTTGAGCAGGCGCGAGCCGGTCATCAGCGTGTGGTGATTCATTCCCTCGGGGAACAACCAGTCGACCGCGCCGAGCACGTCCATGTCGGGCGACGGGTACGCGTTCTGTCCCTCGATCGACAGGCCCTCGGCGCACGGCTCCATGCACGCGCGCAGGTTGGGCACGCCGCCGATGCGCATCAGGCAGGCGCCGCAGTGACCCTCGAGACAGAAGAAGCTGCGCGGCCGGTGATACTTGAGCGAGCGCGACAGCACGCCCTCGCCCGCGGCGTACAGCGCGACCGCCACGCTCTCGCCGGCGAAGGCGCGCACCGGCTCGCCCTCACAGCGCAGGCTGACGGCCTTGCCGCGGCCGAACTCAGGGAGCCTTTGCCCTGCCATCGCTCGCGCCCGTGCGGTTCAGAACAGCGCAGACATAGCAGGCGCGCGCGGCGTGCGAAAGCGCGATAGAAAGGTTCCCGCGATTGAAAGTTAACAGGACGTCGGATACTGTCACAATCCCGAAAAACACTGGAGGAAGTCGAAATCATGGCGACTCCCACGAGGCCGTGTCCGTACTGCGGAGCGGCGGTCCTCACCACATCGCCGCATTGCGGGAACTGCGGGCGGCCGGTGCCGCCTGCCCCGCAACAGTCTGGTCAAGGGCAGCCCGCAAAAACCATCTTCGGTTATCAGGCGCCGCGTGCACCGGGCCAGCAGGGCGGGGGAGCGCAGCGTGCGCCGACTCCAGCGACCGGCCAGCCGGCCGGACCGGCCGGGCTTCCGGGCCCACAGCGACAACCGTCCAGCTCGCAGCCGCCGCCCGCCTACGGGCAGCAGCCGCAGCAGCCGAGCTATGGTCAGCAGCCGGCGTCGACGCCAGCGCAGCCGAGCTACGGACAGCAGCCGGGACAGCAGGGATACGCTCAGCAGCCCCAGCAGGGTTACGGCCAGCCGGCGCAGAAGGGCTACGGCCAGCAGCCCGGGCAACAGGGCTACGACGAGCACGGCTCGGGTGACTACGAGCAGCCGGCGCAGCAGGGCTACGAGCAGCCGGCGCAGGGCTACGAGCAGCCGGCGCAGGGCTACGAGCAGCCGGCGCAGCAGGGCTACGGCCAGCCGGCGCAGCAGGGCTATGGCCAGCAGCCGGCACAGCAGGGCTACGGCCAGCAGCCGGCGCAGCAGGGCTACGGCCAGCAGCCGGGCCAGCAGGGCTACGGCCAGCAGCCGGGCCAGCAGGGCTACGGCCAGCAGCCGGGCCAGCAGGGCTACGGCCAGCCGGGCCAGCAGGGCTACGGTCAGCCGGGCGCAGCAGGGCTACGCTCAGCCGGCACAGCAGGGCTATGGCCAGCAGCAGCAGGGCTATGGCCAGCAGCAGCAGGGCTACGGGCAGCAGCCGCAGGGCTACGCCCAGCAGCCGCAGGGCTACGCGCAGCCGGGGCAGCAGGGCTACGCGCAACCGCAGCAGGGCTACGCGCAACCGCAGCAGGGCTACCCGCAGGCCCACGGTGGCCACGCTCAGGGCTACGGCGGAGCGCCCGGCCACGATCCGCTGTCCGGCCTCGCGTCGCGTCTGCCGCAGTCGAAGGCGGGCACGCTGTTCGGCGTGCCGCTGTCAACGCTCCGCGACCCGGCGGTGGAGCGCAAGGCGCTTCTGCTCGCCGGCATCGGCCTGCTCATCACGCTCGTCATTCCGCTGATGATCAAGCCGCAGCTCTACTGGGTGTTCTCGGCCGGCACCGACAAGTTCCGGCTGATCGTGTGGCCGATCCTGGTGGCGGCGTCTTACCTGCTCGTCGCGGCGGCGCCGCCCAACCTCCGGCAGAGCGTCCCGCCGGTGGTGCTCAAGTGGCTGCCGTTCGTGATGTCGTTCCTCTCCCTCGGCATCATCGGCTGGGGCGTGGGAGGAGCGGGCGGGGCGGCCACCATCCTGCGCTGGGGTTATCCGGTGCTGGTGTTCGGCCTGCTCGCGCGGCTGGCCAACCCGGACGACATGATCGCCCGCTGGATCATCGGCGTCGGCGCGATCCTGTGCGCCCCGGCGATGCTCGACTTCATCGACATCGCCTTCCACTTCAGCGGCATCCCCTTCCTGTATCTGCTCAGCAATCTGTTGACGTTCCTGGTGCTGCTCCTGGCCGTGGCGTGCGTGGTGTTCGTGCCGACGCCGCAGCAGGTGCCGGCGCTGCGCTCGGTGGACGCGTTCGCCCCGCTGGTCACAGCGATCCTGCTCCTGTGGATCCCGGTCGCGCTGATCCTCGGCCTGCTCGCCGGCCTGGTCCACGTGGGCGCCGGCAACATCGGCAACGAGCTCATCATGCTCGTGCGGACCATCATCTACGTGTTCGCCTTCTTCGGCGTGCTCATGCTGACCGCGCCGGAGGCGTACGACGAGGCCAAGCGTCTGTTCGCCGGCGGCGGCTCGCCGGGCGGTTATCCTCCTCCGCCGGGCGGCGGCTATCCGCCGGGCGGTGGCTATCCGCCCCAGGGCGGCGGCTATCCGCCGCAGCAGGGCGGTGGCTATCCGCCGCAGCAGGGCGGGTACGGCCAGCAGGGCGGCGGCTATCCGCCGGCGGGCGGTGGCTGGCCGCCCCAGGGCCAGGGCCGCTAGTCGCAAGTCCGGGCGCGATGCCGATCAGATAGCGCTTCACTATCTGATCGGCATTGCCGCCGGTCTCGGGCCTCCGGTCGCGCCGCGACCGCTTACACTGCCGCCGTGGCGCTCTCCTCTCGACCCGACGGCCCGCTCATCCTGGCCTCGACCTCGCCTCGCCGCCGCGAGCTGCTCGAGCGCATCGGCCTCGCCATCGACGTGATGTCGCCCGAGGCCGACGAGACCGCGCTGGCCGGCGAGGAGCCGGTCGCTTACGCGCGCCGCGTCGCCTCGGCCAAGGCGGCGGCGGTGGCCGGCCGCGCTCCGGGCCGCTGGGTGCTCGCCGCCGACACCGTCGTCGAGATCGACGGCGACATCCTGGGCAAGGCGGACGGCGCCGCCGGCGCGCACGCCATGCTGAGCCGGCTGGCCGGCCGCACCCACCGGGTCGTCACCGCGTTCTCGCTGTGGGCGCCGGCCGGGCATCTGGTCCTGCGCGACGTCACCACCGACGTCACGTTCCGGCCGCTCACCGCCGACGAGATCGCGGCCTACATCCGCTCCGGCGAGTGGCAGGACAAGGCCGGGGCCTACGCCGCGCAGGGGATCGCCAGCGCGTTCGTGACCGGCCTGCGCGGCTCCTTCACCAACGTCGTCGGGCTGCCGCTGTCGGACGTGCTCGACGAGCTGGCGCGCGCCGGCGGACCGGCACCGGACTACGGCCGCGGAGTGGCGGCGTGAGCGACCGGACGCGCGCGCGACCGAGGCGATGGCGGAGCGGATCGCGGCGGTGCGCGAGCGCATCGCCCGCGCGGCCGATGCGGCCGGGCGCGATCCCGGCGGCCGTCGAGCTGGTGGCGGTGTCGAAGCTGCATCCGGCCGAGGCGGTGGCCGCCGCCTGTCGCGCCGGCGTGGGCCAGGTGGGCGAGAACTACGCCCAGGAGATGGTGGCCAAGATCGACGCGCTGGCCGGCGACGCCGCCTGCGCCTCGCTGGCCTGGCACTTCATCGGGCGCCTGCAGCGCAACAAGGCCAGGCTGGTGGTGGGGCGCGCCGCGCTCATCCACGCCGTCGACTCGATCGAGCTGGCGCGCGAGATCGCCCGCCGCGCCGCCGGCGCGCCGCAGCCGATCCTGTGCGCGGTCAGCGCCGCCGGCGAGGAGCAGAAGACCGGGGTCGAGCCGGAGCGCCTGCCGGAGCTGCTCGCCGGCCTGGCCGAGCTGGACGGGCGTGGACTGTCGCGGCCTCATGACCATGCCGCCCCTGCCGGAGCGGCCGGAGGACAGCCGCCCGTACTTCCGCGCGCTGCGCGAGCTGCGCGATCGCCTGGCCACGCCGGAACGGCCGCTTGCGGTGCTGTCGATGGGCACGACCGCCGACCTGGAGGTGGCGGTCGCCGAGGGCGCGACCCTGGTTCGGGTCGGGACCGCGATATTCGGGCCCCGCCCCGGCGGTGACGGCTGAACCGGTTTTTCGTAGAATCGGGGCGCCATGTCGGGTCACAGCAAGTGGTCGACCATCAAGCGCAAGAAGGCCCTGGTCGACGCCAAGCGCTCGAAGGTCTGGACCAAGGTCATCAAGGAGATCCAGGTCGCCGCGCGCATCGGCGGAGGGGATCCAGGCGGCAACCCGCGCCTGCGCCTCGCGCTCGACAAGGCGCGCGCCGCCAACATGACAAAGGACGCGATCAAGCGCGCCATCGAGAAGGGCACAGGCGGCGGGGGCGGTGAGAGCTACGAGGACGTCGTCTACGAGGGCTACGGCCCGGCCGGCGTGGCGGTCGTGGTCGAGTGCATGACCGACAATCGCAATCGCACGGTCGGCGAGGTGCGCCACGGCTTCGAGAAGTTCGGCGGCCACATGGGCGCCAGCGGCTCGGTGGCCTGGCTGTTCAAGAAGCGCGGCATCATCCACGTGCTCAAGGACAAGGCGGCCGAGGACAGGATCATGGAGGTCGCCATCGAGGCCGGCGCCGACGACGTGCGCGACGAGGACGAGGTGTGGACCGTCGATTGCGATCCGCACAGCTACATGACGGTGCAGGACGCGCTGAGCAAGGCCGACATCCCGGTCGAGAACGCCGAGGTGGACAACATCCCGGACACCCGGGTCGCGCTCGACGGCGACCGCGCCGAGACCATGTTCAAGCTGATCGGCTACCTCGAGGACCTGGACGACGTGCAGAACGTCTACGCCAACTACGACGTGTCCGAAGAGGACGCCGCCCGCCTGGGCGGGTGACCGGCCACCGTCGGAGAGCGGTCGGAACGACAATCGCCGCCGGTTATTTGCCGCCGTCAGACCGCGGGGGTAGCGTCGGCGCATGCGCGTTCTCGGGGTCGACCCGGGCAGCCGCGTCTGCGGTTATGGAGTCATCGTGGTCGAAGCGCCGCGGCGCTACCGCTACGTCGAGTGCGGGGTGCTGACCGCCCCGGCGCGCGCGCCGGCCGAGGCGCGGCTGGGCGAGATCGCGCGCTGCCTGGGCGAGCTGGTCGCCGAGATCGCGCCGGACGCGCTCGCGGTCGAGGACGTGTTCAGCCACCAGAACGTGCGCTCGGCCCTCGCGCTGGCCCAGGCGCGCGGCACGGTCCTGGCCGTGGCCGGCATGGCCGGGCCTGCCGGTGTTCTCGTACGCGCCGGCGCTGGTCAAGCTGGCGGTGACCGGCCGCGGGCGGGCCAGCAAGGACCAGGTGGCGCGCATGGTGCGCGTGCTGATCGGGCTGCGACGGACGCCGAGAGCCGACGCGGCCGACGCGCTGGCGGTCGCCATCGCGCACGCGCAGGGAATGGAGGCGATGCGATGATCGGACACCTGCGAGGGACGCTGCTCGAGCGGTCCGGCTCGGCCGTGATCGTGGACTGCGGCGGGGTCGGTTACGAGGTCACGCTTTCGGGCCACAGCATGGGGCAGATCGGGCCGGCCGGCGAGCCGGTGTCCCTGCGCGTGTTCACCCACGCCCAGGAGAACCGGATCGCGCTGTACGGCTTCGCCTCGGCCGAGGAGCGCGAGCTTTTCGATCTGCTGATCACGGTCAAGAACGTGGGCCCGGCGTCGGCGATCAAGATCCTGTCGGCCGGCGCAGGCCCGGCCGACATCGCGCGCCTCATCGTCGCCGGGCAGACCGGCGCGCTGCAGGCGCTGCGTGGGGTGGGCAAGAAGACGGCCGATCTTCTGGTGGTCGAGCTGCGCGAGCGGTGCGAGGAGCTGCTGCAGGGCTGGGGCGAGGCGGGCGCTGCGAGCGCCTCGGCCAGCGCCGGCAACGGCGGCGCCGGCCGGCGCGTCGTCCCCGCGGTGCGCGGAGGCACGCCGCTGCTCGACGACGTGGCCAGCGCGCTCCTCCAGCTCGGCTGGCGCCCGGCCGAGGTCGAGAAGGCGATGGCCGGCCTGACCCCGGAGCCGGACGCCAGGCTCGAGGACGTCCTTCGCCAGGCCCTGCGCCACATGAACAACGTGGTCAGCCACGTCGGGAAATAGGAGAGCCATGGGACGCCAGCGCCACGAGGAGGGCCAGGAAGAGACCGAAGTCACCCCGCACGAGCGGGGCGGCGAGCGCGAGATGATGGTCGCGCTGCGCCCGCGCGACTTCGCCGAGTACGTCGGTCAGCGCGAGGTGGTGGACAACCTCCGCGTGGCTGTCACCGCGGCGCGGCGCGGCGGGTGGACGCTGGACCACTTCCTCTTCGCCGGCCCGCCCGGCCTGGGCAAGACGACGCTGGCCCACGTCATCGCCAACGAGCTCGGCGTGCGCCTGCACGTGACCTCGGGCCCGGCCATCGATCACAAGGGCAGCCTGGCCAGCCTGCTGACCGGGCTGGGGGAGGGGGACGTCCTCTTCATCGACGAGATCCATCGCCTGAGCGCGCTGATCGAGGAGAACCTGTACCCGGCGATGGAGGACTACCGCTTCGATCTGTTCATCGGCGACGGTCCGCACGCCCGCGCCGTGTCGATGAAGCTGCCGCGCTTCACCCTGCTGGGCGCGACCACGCGGATGGGGCTGCTCAGCTCGCCGCTGCTCGACCGCTTCGGCTTCCACTGGCAGCTCGGCTACTACAGCGGCGAGGAGCTGACGGCGATCGTCACCCGCTCCGCCCGACTGCTCGAGCTGGCCATCGAGCCGGACGGCGCCGTCGAGATCGCGCGTCGTTCGCGCGGGACGCCCCGCATCGCCAACCGCCTGCTCCGCCGGGTGCGCGACTTCGCCGCGGTGGAGGGGACCGGAGTCATCGACCGCGCCATCTCCGCCTTCGCCCTCGAGCGCCTGCGCGTCGATCAGCAGGGCCTCGACGCCCTCGATCGATCGTATCTGACCGTCATCATCGAGCGCTTCGACGGCGGCCCGGTCGGCGTCGAGGCCATCGCCGCGTCGCTCAGCGAGGAGCGCGGGACTCTCGAGGACGTGGTGGAGCCGTTTCTGCTGCAGGCCGGGTTCCTGGCGAGGACGTCGCGCGGCCGTGTCGCGACGAAGTCAGCCTACGACCATCTGGGCCTCCGGTGCCCGGACAGCGCCCCCTCAGGCGCTCAGGGCAGACTGTTCTGACGAGGCACCAGCGCAATCACGCATCGGTGTCTTCCTTGTCCTCGGGCGGAACGGAGGGAGCCCGCCTCGTGATCCTGCACCGACTCACGCCGTGCCCCTCCACCGCGATGACCTGAAAGTCCAGGCCGCCCCAGCTCACCCGGTCTCCGACGGCGGGCGGCCGATCGAGCAGCGCCAGGATCAGGCCGCTGACCGTGTCGACCTCCTCGTGCTCGAGGGTGAGCTCGAAGTGCTCGCCCACCTCCTCGACGCGGACGGTGCCGGCGGCGATGAGGGCGCCGTCGGCCTCGGCGCGGCGGTCGGGGGGCTGGGCGCTGACTTCGTCCTCGATGTTGCCCACCACCTCCTCGAACAGGTCCTCGGTCGTGATGATGCCGTCGGTGCCGCCGTGCTCGTCCATCACCACCGCCATCTGCGAGCGGGTCCGCCGCAGCGTCTCCAGCACCGTGTCGAGCGTGGCGCTGCCCGGCACGTAGGGGACGGGTCGGACATCGCTCTGGCGGAAGGGGCGGCCCTCCGACAGGCGGCGCACCAGGTCCTTGATGTGGACGGTGCCGACGATGTGGTCGAGGTCGTGGGAGTAGACCGGGTAGCGCGTGTGCGGGGCAGCCCGCACAACCGCGGCGACCTCGCTCAGCTGGGCCCCCGTCTCGATGCCGAGGATCTGGACGCGCGGGATCATCGCCTCGCGCGCGGTCAGCTGCCCGAAGTCGACGAGCTCGGCCAGGACCTGGGCCGACTGCGAGCCGATGAGCCCCTCCTCCTCGCTCTCCCACACGATGTCTTGTAGCTCCTCGGCGGTGTAGCTGTGGGCGCCGAAGCGGCGCTCGATGCCGAACAGGCGCAGGAGCACCGTGCCGATCAGGTTGAGCGCGACCACGATCGGGTAGAACAGCAGCTCGAACCCGCGCATCAGCGCGGCCAGGCGCAGCGCCGCCTTGAGCGGGTCGGCCAGCGCAATCGCCTTGGGCACCATCTCGCCCAGCACGATGTGCAGGTAGCTGAGCAGCAGCACCGCGATGCCGACCGCGGCGCCGTGCGACAGCAGCCACGTCGGCCCACCGGTGTCGCGCAGTAGATGGTTGAACCAGTCGGCCAGCTCGCTCTCGCCGTACATGCCGAGCCCGAGGCTGGCGCCGGTGATGCCGAGCTGCGCGGTCGCGATGTAGCGGTCCTGGCGGCGCGGATCGCGCACCACGCGGGCCACCTCCTGCGCCCAGCGGCCGCCGCCGCGCGCCCGCTCGTGCGCGGCCAGCGGCGGCGCGCCGACGACGGCGAACTCGGCGGCCACGAACAGCGCGTTGAGCGCGATCAACAGCGCGATGACAAGGATGGCGATCGGATCGATCTCTCAGATCAGCGCGCGCGCCCGCGCCGCCCCTCGCCCTTGAGCTCGTCCGTCACCACGCCGAACACCTCGCTCAGCACGTCCTCGAGCGAGATGAGCCCGACCGGCACGCCCCCGTCGCCGACCACGACGCCCAGCTGCACGCGCCGCTCGCGCAGCAGGACCAGCACCTGGTCCGCCGCCGCGCTGGCCGGCACGGTGCAGACCGGGCGCACCAGGTCGGTCAGCGACTCCGGCGTACCGCCCTCCATCTGGCGCAGCAGCACGTCCTTCGTGTGCAGGATGCCGATCACCCGGTCGAGCGACCCGCGGAACACCGGCAGGCGCGTGTAGGGCGACTCGGCGACCAGCTTGAGCACCTGCGGCACCGGCGTGTCGATGTCGAGCGCCACGATCTGCGAGCGCGGGACCATCAGGTCGCGGGCGCGCCGCGCACCCAGGCGCAGGGCGCGGCGCAGGCGCCGGCGGTCCTCCACGTCCAGGTCGCCGTCGGCCGCCGTCTCGGTCAGGAGCAGATCGATCTCGCCGGGCGAGTGCACGTGGTGGTGCCGCGTCGCGGCCACCCCGAAGATCTTGAGCAGGAGCAGGCCGCTGCCGTTGAACAGGTAGAGCAGGGGGGCGAACAGCCGCAGCGACCAGCCCAGCGCCAGGCCGGTCAGCACCGCGGTCTGCAGCGGGAACTGCAGCGCGATCGACTTGGGCAGGAGCTCGCCCAGGATCATGTGCAGCACGGTCAGCGCCACCAGCACCACGATCGCGGCCGTCGACTCCGCCGCCGCCTCGCTCCAGCCGCCCAGGTCGGTGAACAGCGGCGCCACCAGCGGCGCCAGCGTGGCCTGCCCGTAGGCGCCCAGCACCAGGCTGGAGATGGTGATTCCGATCTGGCAGGCGGCGATGGCGCGGTCCAGCTCGGCCGGCTGGTCCACGATCGGCAGCAGGCGCTTGGCCAGCCAGTTGCCTTCCTCGGCCAGCTGGCGCACCTGGCCGCGGCGCACGGCCACCACCCCGAGCTCGGCCGCGACGTACAGCGCGGTGACCGCGATCAGGAAGATGATGACGAGGAGGATCGAGAGGATCACGTCAGCGCTCCGACTGGAGCTCCTCGCCGGGAGGGATCCGCGGCAGGGTCAGGCCACACGCCGCGCCGGCGCGAGCTGGTCCGGGTCGACGTCCACGTCGAACACATGCCGGGCGGGCCCGCGCATCACAACCCCGCTCATGTCGGGAGCGACCCGGATCGACAGCTCGCCCCCGAGCAGGCCCACCGCGATGTCGCTGCCCGCCGTGGCCCGGCCGGTCAGGCAGGCCGCCACCGCGGTCGCGCTCGCTCCCGTGCCGCAAGCCAGCGTGATGCCGACGCCGCGCTCCCACACCACCAGCTCGATCCGGTCGGGCGCGTGGGCGTGCGCGAAGTCAACGTTTGCCTTGCGCGGGAACCACTCGTGGAGCTCGAGCCCCGGGCCGATCCGGCGCGCCAGGTCGAGCAGTGCCGGCCCGCTCTCGTCCACGAAGATGACGGCGTGCGGGTTGCCCATCGACACTCCCGTGACGCGCAGCTCGCGTCCTCCGCCGTCCGCCGGGACCAGCGGGGCCTGCACGCAGCTTTCGTCGGGCGGGCCGATCATCGGCACGTCGCGGCGGGCCAGGCGCGGCGCGCCCATGTCCACCGCCACGGTCTCGACGACGCCCGCGCTGGCCTGGATGCGACACGCCAGCGGGCCGGCTCCGGTGTCGATGATGAGCTCGTCCCGGGCCATCTCGGGGTCTCGCTCGTACAGGAACTTGACCATGCAGCGCAGGCCGTTGCCGCACATCTCGGCGTCGCTGCCGTCGGTGTTGAGGACCCGCATGGTGGCATCCGCGCCACGGCTGCGCGGCGGCAGCACCGCGATCACGCCGTCGGCGCCGACGCCGAAGTGGCGGTCGCACAGGCGCCGCACCAGTTCTGGATCCTGCGCCGATAGCTGATCCGGGGTCTCGCCCGCGCGCAGATCGATGACCAGGAAGTCGTTGCCCAGGCCCTGGTACTTGGCGAATCGCATGCCGCGCTTACGGCGAGTCCGGCTTGGCCGGCTCGGGTGCCGCCGGGGCCGGCGCCGGGGCCGGCGCGCTCGCGGGCTTGTCGGTCGCGGCCTTGCTGTCGACCGACTTGTCGGTCGCGGCCTTGCTGTCGACCGGCTTGTCGGTCGCGGCCTTGTCGTCGGCGCCCTTCTTGTCGGCCGCGTCGCCGGCGCCCTTGCTGTCGTCCGTCGCCGCGCCGGCCGCCGGGGTGCTCTCGAGAGTGCTCTCGCCGGCCTCGTCGCCGGGCGCCTTGGCCTCGCCCTTGGCGTCGTCGGCGCCCTTCTTGCCGTCGTCCTTCACCGCCTCCTGGTGAGCGCGCTGGCGCTCGGCCGCCGCGGCCTGCTGCTGCGCCCAGTACTCCTTCAGCGGATCGGTCAACGGCGTCGCCATCCACGCCAGGACCATCGACGTCAGCATGAAGACGATCGCGGCCGCGACAGTGAGACGGCGCAGGAAGTTGCCGGCTCCCGAGCCGCCGAACACGGTCCCCATGCTGGTGCCGCCGCCGAATGCTGCGCCCATGCCCCCGCCTTTTCCGGCCTGGAGCAGGACCGTCAGCATCAAGAAGATGCAGACCGGCACATGAAGAATCGTCACCAGGGTTTGCATGACCCGAGGGTTCTAGCAGCCTTGGCCGGCAAAGTCTATCCGCTGCGAGGCCGTGCCGCCTTCACGATGGCCGCGAAATCCTCGGCCTTGAGGGACGCACCGCCGACCAGGGCGCCGTCCACGTCCGCCTCCCGCATCAGCTCGGCGGCGTTGTCCGGCTTGACCGACCCGCCGTACTGGATGCGCACGCCGTCCGCGGCGCCGGCGAACCGGTCGCGCAGCAGTCCGCGCACGAACGCGTGCACCTCCTGGGCCTGGGCCGGCGTGGCCGTGCGCCCGGTGCCGATGGCCCAGACCGGCTCGTAGGCCAGGACCAGGCGGTCCAGGTCGCCGGGCTCGACGATCGCCATGGCCGCCTCGAGCTGGGTCGCGACCCGGCTCTCGGTCTTGCCGGCGTCGCGCTCCGCCTCGGTCTCGCCCACGCACACGATGACGCGCAGCCCCGCGTCGAGGGCGGCCCGCAGCTTGCGCGCCACGCCCTCGTCGGTGTCGCCGAACAGCGCCCGCCGCTCGCTGTGCCCGACGATGACCCCGGCAGCGCCGGCGTCGGCCAGCAGCGACGGCGACACCTCGCCGGTGAAGGCGCCGCGCTCCTCGAAGTGGCAGTCCTGGCCGAACACAGCGACGTTGGTGCCCTCCAGCCGCTTGCTCACCGCGTGCAGCCCGGTGAACACCGGCGCGACGCCGATCTCGACGTCGCGCACCGAGGCCAGCTGATTCTTGAGCTCGGTGACCAGGGCCAGCGACTCGGCGATGGTCTTCTGAAGCTTCCAGTTCCCGACGACGATGGGCGTGCGGCCAGCCATGGCCGGCCAGTACCACATTCCACCGCCCCGGAGCCAGCCCCAAGCCGATCGGCGGCGCGGCCCGCCGGGCGCGGCCCGGCCTGCGTTCAGTCGAGCGCTTCGATGCCGGGCAGGGTGAGCCCCTGCACGAACTCGAGCGAGGCGCCGCCCCCGGTGGACACGTGCGAGATCTTGTCGGCCACCCCGGCCTGGTTGACCGCCGCGACGCTGTCGCCGCCGCCCACCACGCTGTAGGCGAGCCGGTTCTGCGCCACCGCCTTGGCCAGCGGCCAGGGTGCCGCCGGCGAACGCGGGGTTCTCGAACACGCCCATCGGCCCGTTCCAGAAGATGGTGCGCGCCCGCGCCACCTCCTCGGCGAACACGCGGGCCGACTCCGGCCCGATGTCGAGCGCCATCTCGCCGGCCGGGACCGCGTCGAGCCCGACCGCGCGAGCCGCGCGACGCGCCGGTCCCGTCCGCGACCAGCAGATCGGTGGGCAGCTTCACCTGCACCTTGTGCTCGGCCGCCTTGCGCAGGAAGTTGCGCGCCACCGGCAGCTTGTCCTCCTCGATCAGGCTCTTGCCCAGGTCGTGGCCGCGCGCGCGCAGGAACGTGTTGGCCATGGCGCCGCCGATGGCGATGGCATCGACCCGATCGAGCAGCGCCTCGAGCACCTCGATCTTGTCCGACACCTTGGCCCCGCCCAGGATGGCCAGGTAGGGCCGGTCGACCTCGCCCAGCAGCCGGCTCAGGCTCTGCACCTCCTGGTACATGAGGAAGCCGGCCGCCGCCTCGGCCACGTGCGGGATCATCCCGACCGTCGAGGCGTGGGCGCGGTGGGCCGTGCCGAACGCGTCGTTGACGTAGACATCGGCGTAGGAGGCCAGGGCGCGGGCGAAGCCGTCCTCGTTGGCCTCCTCGCCCGGGTTGAAGCGCAGGTTCTCGAGCAGCGCGATCTGCCCGTCGCGCAGATCGGCCACCACCTTGCGCGCGCCGTCGCCGACCGGCTCGTCGGTCAGGGCCACGTCCATGTCGAGCAGCCCGGCCAGGTGGGCCGCCACCGGCTCGAGCGAGTACTCGGGAGCGGGCTTGCCCTTGGGCCGGCCCAGGTGCGACGCGATCACCAGGCGCGCGCCGCGCTCGAGGCAGTGGCGGATGGTCGGCAGCGCCGCGCGCACGCGCGAGTCGTCGCCCACCTTGCGACTCCCGCCCTCGCCCTTGTCGAGCGGGACGTTGAAGTCCACGCGCAGGAACACCCGCTTGCCCTCGATGGGCAGGTCCTTGACGTGGCGGATGGAGGACGTCTTCGGCGCTGATGCGGCGGTCATGGCACGGCCTAGAGCTTGCCGGCGACGAAGACGGTGAGGTCGAACAGCCGCTGGGCGTAGGCCGACTCGTTGTCGTACCAGGCCATCACCTTGGCCAGGTTGCCGACCGCGTTGGTCTGCTCCGCGTCCACGATCGCCGAGTGCAGGTCGCCGTTGAAGTCGCACGACACCAGCGGCTCGTCGGACACGGCCAGGATGCCCTTGAGCGGGCCGGCCGCCGCCTTGCGGTAGGCGTCGTTGATCTGGTCGCGCTTGGCCGGCTTCTCCAGCGCCGCGGTGAGGTCGACAAGCGACACGTTCGGCGTCGGCACGCGGATGGAGATGCCGTCCAGCTTGCCGGCCATGGCCGGGCAGGACCTCCTTGAGCGCCTTGGCCGCGCCGGTCGAGGTCGGGATCATCGAGAGCGCCGCGGCGCGGGCCCGGCGCAGGTCCTTGTGCGGCAGGTCGAGGATGCGCTGGTCGTTGGTGTAGCTGTGGATCGTGGTCATCAGGCCGCCGACGATGCCGAAGCTCTCGTGCAGCACCTTGGCCACCGGCGCCAGGCAGTTGGTGGTGCAGGACGCGTTGGAGATGATGTGGTGCTCGGCCGGCTTGTAGGCCTCGAGGTTGATGCCGCAGGCCAGGGTCACATCCGGGTCCTTGGCCGGCGCGCTGATGAGGACCTTCTTGGCCCCGCCGGCGAGGTGCTTGCCGGCGTCGTCGCGCTTGACGAACAGCCCGGTCGACTCGATCACCACGTCCACCCCGTGCTGCTTCCACGGGATCTTGCTCGGGTCGCGCTCGGCCGAGATCTGGATCTTGTCGCCGGCGACGACGATGTGGCCGTCGCCCTCCTCGACCTTGCCCGGGAAGCGGCCGTGGATCGAGTCGTAGCGCAGGAGGTGCGCCAGCGTCTTGACGTCGGTGATGTCGTTGATGAGGACCAGGTCCATCGCGTCCGTGTTCTCGAGGAACGAGCGGACGAAGCTCCGTCCGATGCGACCGAATCCATTGATACCGACGCGCACTTTGGCCATGTCCATGTCTCCCTGACAGCTACCGTCGCTGTCGCCGGGGAGGGTAGACCAAGCGCGGGGATCTGTCGATGCAGCGCGCGGTTCAGGCTGCCCGATTCACGACCGGTATAGCGCGGAGCGGGCAGCCCGAAGAGCAGTTTTCGCCTCGACCGAGAGTGAACCTCGGCGATCACCCTGCGGTTGCGAGCGGCGCGGCATCGCGCGCGGGCGCGCCGAGTCGCGGCTCATCTCGTCGGTCACCTCGGTCAGGAGCTCGGTTGCGAGCGCGACGATCTGCCGGTCGCCGTACCCCTGCGACTTGAGCTCTCGGTAGATCGACTTGGCCAGGATCCGCACGGAGCGGTTCTTCTGGATGAGCGGTTCGGACTGACTGCGGTCAGTCTGGTTCTTTTCTGTCTGCACGTTTTGCACACTGGGCTCCACGGGAAGGACCCGCAGGATTCGCGGCTGCTGGGTGCAGCAGGCGTGCCACGCACAAGTGGCCGGATCCGTTCGCTGCGTTCCCGTCTCGCGCAGTCGCTTCGCCATGACGGGTGCGTAACTCGGGTGAGGACTGCGAAGCATTCTGCGCAGCGAGATCTCCCGCTTCCGGGAGTGAGGCGCTCGGCGCGCCACCCGGTCGGTCGCCGCGCCGAGCGTCGCGCACGGCGCGCGACGCCCGCGCAGCAGAGCGCGCGTCACGCGCGTCGCTCGTCCAGGATCTGCAATGTCACCGACGCCGGCGCACGATCGGCAGCGATGCGTCAACGTCTGGCACTCGATGGTTGCGATGCGTCGGGACTTCTACAAGGCAGGGCCGGTAAGACCGATCGCCAATTGAGACAAGCCATAAACTGGCGCGAGCTACTTTACTGGCGCGATAGGAATCTAGATTATTGCGATCGCGAAAGGAGAGTGTTCCGCGCAAGGGCTGGCTTAGGCGGGGATAGGCGGCCGTCTAGTGGTTTTATCTATAGTGGCTAGTTTTCTAGCCTATCGAGGCTAACTGGGTAGCCTAGTCGCGGGCACGGGCACAAACGAATGAACAGATCCCCGACCATTCTTCGTGCTGTTCGTCCGACGTTTCTTTCGATCCTGGGAGTCGCCTGGATCGTCTCACCGACGGGAGGCGTGGCGGAAGCTGCGCCGCCGCCGGGGCTGTGGCAGCAGCAGCCAGCGGCCGGTGCCGAGGAGGCTCCAGCTTCAGAGTCCGACGAGGCGGGGCAGCGCGCCGCGTCCGTGACGAATGACTCGGCCGCGGCCGATGGCGTCACCCCCAAGGGGGAGCGCACCCGCACGGCGCAGGCCGAGGAAGCCGGCCGAGGGACCGGGGCCGGACATGGCGCATCTGCCCGAAGAGCAGATGCGGAAGATGATTCAGGAAGAGATGGGGAAGATGCAGAAGCCGTTCGAATATCACGGCTATCTGCGCTCCGGGCTTCGGCTTCAACGGCAAGATGGGCGACCAGGAAGCCTTCAGCGCCCCGGGCTCGCCGGGCCAAGTACCGCCTCGGCAACGAGACCGAGACCTACGGCGAGGCGATCTTCGTCAACAACTGGATCCGCCCGGAGACCGCTTCCGACAAGCTGTTCTTCAAGACCGAGATCCTTCTCACCTTCGTCACGGCGAACGACTCGAACTTCGACGCCAACGACGTCTTCACCATCCGCGAGTCGTTCGCGCAGGCCGGCGGCGTCGTCGAGGCGAAGCCGGATCTGAAGTTCTGGGCCGGCCAGCGGTACTACCACCGGCACGACACGCACATTCACGACTTCTTCTACCTCAGCATGAGCGGCTACGGCGGCGGCTTCGAGGATCTGAAGCTGGGCAGCGACGCGGCCGGCAAGCTCGCGGGCGGCTACTTCGGCGCCTCGAGCAGCTCGCCGATCTGCTCACCGAGGACGGCCGTCCGGTCAAGCACGTGCTCGACCTCCGTCTCGAGGACGTCGCCCTGGCCGGCCAGGCCACCTTCTGGGTGGCCGGCGCCATGTATCCGGGCGGCGATCTCGCGGCCGGCGGCGGCGAGCTGCCCAGCGCGTCCGGCTTCGCAGTCGGCGCGATTCACACCTATCCCGAGTTCATGGGCGGCTTCAACAAGATCGCCGTCCAGTACGGAACCGGCCCGCTCGTCGACTACGACGTGTTCTTCAAGCAGCCGGCCGACACCCCGGCAGACGCCGAACCCCGGTCTGACCGTCGAGGACGCGTGGCGCTTCCGCGCGCTGGACGCCTTCGTCATCGAGATGGCGCCGACCCTGTCGTTCATGGGCACCGGAGCTCTTCCAGCTGACCGACTACGGCGCGGACTCCGATTCGAAGGAGATGTGGATCTCCGTCGGCGGCCGCCCGGTCTTCCACTTCACCGACTACATCAACCTGGCCTTCGAGGCCGGCTTCGACTACACCGACAGCGATTTCGCCGGCGACGACGGCGGCTCGCTGAGCGGCTGGCTCACCAAGCTGACCCTGGCCCCCCAGATCCAGGCGGGTCGTAATTTCTGGGGGCGCCCGGCCATCCGCGCCTACTTCACCTATGCCTTCTGGGCGGATGACTTCGAGGGTCGAATCGCGGCGGGGCCCGATGGACTGGGTCCATACGCCAACGATACGGCTGGTATCGGAGCGGGCTTGCAAATGGAAGCCTGGTGGTAGTACTCCAGCAGCATCCCCCCAACACTCCGCGGCCCCCCGGGCCGCGCGCTAGCTCAACCACGGAAGGGGCTCTTCCATGAAGGCATTCACTGCGCTCTTTGCATCGATGGTGTTGCTCTCCTCGGGCGGCTGCAAGAAGGCCGAGGAGGACAAGGGCACTGGCGGCACAGGCGGTACCGGCGGCGGGGCGGAGGGAAAGCCCGAGGCCAAGGAGACTGTCGGTGGAGGCGCCCCCAACGCGGTCGAGATCGCCATCTCGTGCGGCTCGGTCGGCAAGGACTACGAGACGTGTAAGGCCGGTACCGAGGCCTGGGCCAAGAAGACCGGCCACAAGGTCAAGCTCGTCACCGGCCCCACCTCGTCCACCGAGGCGCTCGCGCTCTACCAGCAGCTGCTGGCCGCCGGCGCCACGGACATCGACGTCTTCAACCTGGACGTCATCTGGCCCGGCATCCTCGGCACCTTCTTCATCGATCTGAAGGAGTACTCGAACGGCGCCGAGAAGGAGCACTTCCCGGCCATCGTCCAGAACAACACCGTCGACGGCAAGCTGGTGGCGATGCCCTGGTTCACCGACGCCGGCGTCCTCTACTACCGGAAGGACCTCCTCGAGAAGCACAAGGAGAAGGTGCCGACCACGTGGGAGGAGCTCTCCGCGACCGCGAAGAAGATCCAGGACGCGGAGCGCAAGGAAGGCAAGAAGGACATGTGGGGCTTCGTGTTCCAGGGCAAGGCCTACGAGGGCCTGACCTGCAACGCGCTCGAGTGGATCACCAGCTACGGCGGTGGCGGCATCGTCGAGCCGGACGGCAAGGTCTCGATCGACAACCCGCAGGCGGCTGCGGCGATCGAGCAGGCCGCCTCCTGGATCGGCACCATCTCGCCCAAGGGCGTGCTGTCGTACGAGGAGGAGGAGGCGCGCGGCGTCTTCCAGTCGGGCAACGCGGTGTTCATGCGCAACTGGCCGTACGCGTACCAGCTGGCCCAGGACGACGAAGAGCCCGATCAAGGACAAGGTCGGCGTTGCCGTCCTGCCCAAGGGCTCGGGTCCCAACGCTCGCTCGGCGGCCACGCTGGGCGGCTGGAACCTCGGCGTCTCCAAGTTCTCCAAGCACCCCAAGGAGGCGGCCGAGCTCGCCCTCTATCTGACCGGTCCCGAGGAGCAGAAGCGGCGCGCGATGGAAGGCGGCTTCCATCCGACCATCATCAAGCTCTACGAGGACAAGGAGGTCCTGGACGAAGAACCCGTCGTTCACCGAGCTCGGCGAGACGTTCAAGAACGCCGTGCCGCGCCCGGCGACGCCGACCAAGGGCAAGTACAACCAGGCCAGCACCGAGTTCTGGAACGCGGTGCACGCGGTGCTGACCGGCCAGAAGAAGGGCGCGGCCAGCGTGGCCGATCTGAAGTCCAAGCTCGAGCAGCTCAGCAGGGGCGGGAAGTGGTGACCGCCCGCCGATCGGGCTGTAGAACGGGCGTGGAGGCGGGGGTAGTCCAGGCGGGAGGCTGACCGTGGGGGACCGCCTGACAGCGAGCCGGGTGCGCTCGGCCTGGCTGTTCCTCACACCGATGCTGGTGGTCCTGGCGCTGGTGGCCGCGTGGCCGCTGCTCAGGACCATCTACCTCGGCTTCACCGACGCCAACCTGCTCAAGATGGAGCAGGCGAAGTGGATCGGGCTGCAGAACTTCACCGGCGAGTACGGCTTGTTCCAGGACAAGCTGTGGTGGAAGGCGGTCACCAACACGCTCTACTTCACCTTCTTCACGGTGGTCATCGAGACCATCCTCGGGATGGCCGTCGCGCTGGTCCTCAATCGGACGTTCCCGGGGCGCGGCCTGGTCCGCGCCGCGGTGCTGATCCCGTGGGCCATCCCGACGGTCGTCTCGGCCAAGATGTGGAGCTGGATGCTGAACGACCAGTTCGGCCTCATCAACCACATGCTGCTGGGGCTCGGCCTCATCGACTCGCCGATGGCGTGGACGGCAGATCCCGATCTCCTCGATGACGTCGGTCGTCCTGGTGGACGTCTGGAAGACGACGCCGTTCATGGCGCTGCTCATCCTGGCGGCGCTGCAGATGCTGCCCAAGGAGTGCTACGAGGCGGCGCAGGTCGACGGCGTGCACCCGGTGAAGGTGTTCTTCAAGGTCACGCTGCCGCTCATCCGGCCGGCGCTGATGGTCGCGATCATCTTCCGCGCCCTCGACGCGATACGAATCTTCGATCTCGTCTACGTGCTGACCGGCACGCGCGAACAGTCGATGACGATGTCTGTCTATGCGCGCCAGCAGCTCATCGAGTTCCAGGAGGTCGGCTACGGCTCCGCCGCGTCAACGTTGCTCTTCTTCATTGTCGCCCTGTTGACGGTCCTCTACATCGTCCTCGGCCGGGTGAAGCTGGGAGGCGACTGAGATGACGGGCAAGGCCATAGTCGGCAAGTCGCTGTTCTATCTCCTGGTCGTCCTCATCATCCTGTACGCCGTCTTCCCGTTCTACTACGCGATCCTGTCGTCGCTGAAGACGGGGAGCGAGCTGTTCCGGATCGACTACTTCCCGCTCAAGTGGAACTTCGACAACTACGTCGGCGTGTTCCGCGACAACCCGTTCGCCACCAACATCTGGAACTCGGTGCTGGTGTCGTTCTCGACGGTGGCGCTGTCGCTGTTCCTCGGCCTCACGGCGGCCTACGCCCTCGCCCGCATCCAGTTCCGCGGGCGCGGGCTGCTCCTGCTCACCATCCTGGGCGTGTCGATGTTCCCGCAGGTGGCGGTGCTGTCGGGCATGTTCCAGATGATCCGCAGCCTCGGCCTCTACAACCACCTGCCGGGTCTGGTGCTCGCGTACATGATCTTCACCCTGCCGTTCACGGTCTGGGTGCTGACGACGTTCATGCGCGAGCTGCCCAAGGAGCTGGAGGAGGCGGCGATCCTCGACGGGGCGTCGTCGTGGGTGATCTTGACCAAGGTGTTCATGCCTCTCATGTGGCCGGCCCTGGTGACGACCGGGCTCCTGGCCTTCATCGCGGCGTGGAACGAGTTCCTGTTCGCGCTGACCTTCACCTTGACCAACGACCAGCGCACCGTGCCGGTCGGCATCGCCCTGATGAGCGGTGCCAGCACGCACGAGCTGCCGTGGGGCAACATCATGGCCGCCTCGGTGATGGTGACCGTGCCGCTGGTGGTCCTCGTCCTCATCTTCCAGCGCCGCATCGTGTCGGGACTGACCGCCGGCGCAGTAAAGGGGTGATGCCATGCCCGAGGCACAGGCAGCAGCAAAGTCCAGCTCCGACACCAAGACCTCGAAGCTCGGCGAGCCCTGCATCACGCTGCGCGGGGTAGGCAAGCACTTCGGCAAGACCCGGGTGCTCGAGAAGGTCAACCTCGAGATCAAGACGGGCGAGTTCTGCGTCTTCGTCGGTCCGTCCGGATGCGGGAAGTCAACGCTGCTCCGGCTCATCGCCGGGCTCGAGAGCGTCAGCATGGGCGACCTGTCGATCGACGGGAAGCGCATGAACGACGTGGAGCCGTCCAAGCGCGGCATCGCGATGGTCTTCCAGTCCTACGCGCTGTACCCGCACATGACGGTCTACAAGAACCTGGCGTTCGGCCTCAAGCTGGGCAAGACCGAGCAGGCCGAGGCAGACCGCCGCATCCGCGAGGCCGCGCGCTTGCTGCAGATCGAGCAGCTGCTCGATCGCCTGCCCAAGCAGCTGTCGGGCGGGCAGCGCCAGCGCGTCGCCATCGGGCGCGCCATCACGCGGCACCCGAAGATCTTCCTGTTCGACGAGCCGCTCTCCAACCTGGACGCCGCGCTGCGCGTATCGATGCGCAGCGAGCTCAGCCGCCTGCACAAGCAGCTGCAGACCACGATGGTCTACGTCACCCACGATCAGGTCGAGGCCATGACGATGGCCGATCGGATCGTCATCCTCAACGCCGGCCACGTCGAGCAGGTCGGTCCGCCGCTCGAGGTCTACCGCCGGCCGCGCACGGTGTTCGCGGCGGGGTTCCTCGGCTCGCCCAAGATGAACTTCCTGAAGGGCGAGATCGGCGAGATCGGCGCCGACGGCGTGACGGTGAAGCTGACCGGCGGCGGCACCGTCAAGGGCAAGGTCAAGGGCGACGGCGCCAAGGTGGGCGACAGCGTGACCGTGGGCATCCGCCCCGAGCACCTCAAGGTGACGCCCGGCGACAAGGGCCCGCTGTCGGCCAACGTCCAGCTGGTCGAGGACCTCGGCGACCACTCCATCATGCACATCGACCGCGAGGCGGTGGAGGGCCGCGTGCTGGCCAAGGTGGAGAAGGTGCCGGCCAGCGAGGGCCAGACCGTGAGCTTCGAGATGCCCGACGACGAGGTCCACGTGTTCGACTCCAAGGGCATCGCGCTGCCGCACCGCGACTGAGCGGCCGGCGCGTCGTCTTCTCCGCAGCCGCCGCTACCCGGCGGCGGCTGCGATCATCGCGCCGAAGGCGGGCAGGCGGACCTTGTCGCCGTCGAGCTGGGCGGTGAAGCCGTGCCCGTCGAGCGGCTTCCACGCGCCCGCGTCAATCGTCCAGGTCGCCGGGCGGTTGGACAGGTTGAAGACGCAGAGCAGGCGCTCGGCGCCCTCGGCCCGCTCGAAGGCCCAGATGGGCGACGTGGTCTCGAGCACCTTGATCGAGCCGGTCGCCAGCGCCGGATGGGCCTTGCGAAAGCGCAGCAGCCGGCGGCAGGTGGCCAGGACCGACGACGGATCCGCCTCCTGCACGTCAACAGCGGCGCGGCGGTGCTCGTCCGGGATCGGCAGCCACGGCACGCCGCTGGTGAAGCCGGCCTCGTGGGCCTGGGCGCGCCACGGCATCGGCGTGCGGGCGCCGTCGCGCCCCTTGAAAGCCGGGGCGAACTCGATGCCCCACGGATCGACGAGGCTCTCGACCGGCAGATCGACGTCGGTCAGGCCCAGCTCCTCGCCCTGGTACAGACACACGCTGCCGCGCATGGTGAACAGGCAGCCGAGCAGCAGCTTGGCCAGCGCCGGGGTGTCGCCGCTCAGCTCCGGCAAGGCGCCCCAGCGGCTGACGACACGCCGCGTGTCGTGGTTCGAGAAGGCGTAGGTGTTCCAGCCGTCGCCCAGGGCCGCCTCGAACTTGCACACCACGTCGCGGCAGCGATCGACGCCGAAATCGTCGACGGTGAGCTGGAACGTGTAGCCGGTGTGCAGCCGCGACGTGCCGCCGGTGTACTTGGCCACCGTGCTGAAGCTGTCAACGTCGGCAATCTCGCCCACGGTGAAGGCGTCGTACTCGTCAACCAGCGAGCGCACGCGTTCCAGTAACGACAGGATTTGCGGCCGGTCGCGGTCGTGGATGTGCTCCTGCATGAGATACGGGCTGAACATCGGCCCGGGCAGCTCGAGCTTGGCGTGCGCGCCCTCCAGCGGCGGGTTGTCGGCCAGGTCCATGTCGTGCACGAGCGTGGTGATGGCGTCCAGGCGGAAGCCGTCCACGCCGCGCTCGAGCCAGAAGCGCGCCTCGCCCAGCATCGCATCGACCACGTGCGGGTTGTTCCAGTTCAGGTTCGGCTGCTCGCGCAGGTAGTAGTGCAGGTAGTACTGGCGGCGGCGCGCCTCCCACTGCCAGGTCGACCCGCCGAACACCGACAGCCAGTTGTTGGGCGGCGACCCGTCCGGCTTCGGGTCGGCCCACACGTACCAGTCGGCCCTCGGGTTGTCGCGGCTCTGGCGGCTCTCCTGGAACCAGGCGTGCTTGTCCGACGAGTGGGGCAGGACCAGATCGACGATGAGGCGAAGGCCGCGGCGGTGGACCTCGGCGATGAGCACGTCGAAGTCGGCGTCGGAGCCGAAGATCGGATCCACCGCGCGGTAGTCGGCGACGTCGTAGCCGAAGTCCTTCATCGGCGAGCGGTAGAACGGCGAGATCCAGACGGCGTCCACGCCCAGGCTGGCGATGTGGTCGAGACCGGCCCGGATCCCGGGCAGGTCGCCGATCCCGTCGCCGTTGGAGTCGAGGAAGCTCCGCGGATAGATCTGGTAGATGATCGCGCCGCGCCACCAGGGATGCGTCATGGCCCAGTACTATGCACGGCGCCGGCGTGCAGCGCGAGCATGCCGCCGGCCTCGACGGTGGCGGTGAATCGCCCGTCGGAGGCGACCTCGATCTCCGCGCCGGTGCAGCCCTCGCCGTCCAGCGCGCCGCCGGCCACGTCGCAGTACAGGCCGGACGCCAGGCCGGTCTGGAACGTCTCGGTCATGCTCTCGCCGCGCGGGTTGAACACGACGAAGCCGGCGCTCTCGCGGCCGAACGCGATCCGGTCGCCGTCCTCCCACCAGTCGGTGACGGCGGTGCCGTGAACCTGGTTGTGGAAGCCGACCATGCCGGCGATCGTCGGCCAGCGGTGCTCGCACACCCATCCGTCGGCGCAGTCGACCGGCGCGGTGAGCCCGGCGGCGTCGGCCGGCGGGCCCTGATCGACGGAGCCGAACCGGAAGCTGGACATCAGTTGCGGGCTGCCGTACGGCCAGGCCAGCATGAACGCCTCGGCCAGGGCATAGGTCGCGCCGTCGACGTGGGTGAGCGGCGAGCGGCCGTTGCGCTGGGTGTCGTGGTTGTCGATGAAGACGATTGCGTCGTCGCTGTCGACGAGCATCTGGTCGGCCAGCCGGTCGAGGCCGGCCAGGTCGCCGTCGCGGAACGCGCCCCCGACCACGTCGCCGTAGCGGAACTCGGTCACGTCGCCGGTGACGCGGTACTGGAGCGGTCCGATCTCGCCCGGCGCCCCCTCGATGACCTCCTGGAAGACGACAGGCGGCGCGGCCAGCGCGGCGAAGATGGCCGCCAGGTCGCCGGGCGGCATGTGCTTGGCCGCGTCGATGCGGAAGCCGTCCACGCCCAGCGACATCAGGTCGTCGAGGTAGGCGGTCAGCTGCGCGCGCACGTGGCGCGACCCGGTCGCGAGATCGGCCAGGTCGAACAGCTCGCAGTTGCGGACCTCGTAGGCGTCGCCCCAGTCGACGACGTCGTCGGTGCCGTTGCGGGCGCAGTGATGGAAGTCGTCGTCGCCGTAGCCGGCCGACGGATAGTCGTAGTGCGTGAAGGTCGAGCCGTTGCTGCCCGGGCCTGTCGATGCGCCGCCGGCCATGTGGTTGATGACCGCGTCGACGTACACCCGCACGCCGGCCGCGTGGCAGGCCTGCACCATGGCGGCGAACGCGGCCCTGTCGCCGCGCCGCGTCACCAGCGCGTAGCTGACCGGCTGGTAGTCCTGCCACCACGGATGATCGAGATCGGGCAGGAGGACGTGCTCCTGAGGCGGCGACACCTGCACGGCGCCGAAGCCGAGCGGGCCCAGCTGGTCGGCGCACTCGCTCGCGATCGACTCCCAGGGCCACTGGAACAGGTGCACAATGACGTCGCGCGAGCCGGGGTGCGGATCGGGCAGGTCGAGATCGATCGCGGGGTCGGCGTCGTCTGCGCAAGCCATCGTGGCGAGCGCCAGTGCGAGCGACAGAGCGGAGCGAGCAGCTCGAATCATCTTTCGCGAGGTGTTTTGCAACACGATTGCCCGGGAAATCGGGTGCCATTGTACGACGCCTCGTCTCGTGCGGCCCGACCTTGACCGCCGGCCACCGCCGACCTAACGTCCGATGCGGGAGCCGCGCCCGTTTTCTGGCCCCATTCCACGCGCTTCGTGACGGGCGCAGGAGGAGCGAGAACCGTGAGACACGTGAGACCCACCAGTTCATCCGTGCGCGTTGCGATGGCCGTGGCCCTGCTGGCGTTCCCGGCGTGCAAGAAGGAGAGCAAGCCGGCGGGCGGTGGCGAGGCAGGCAAGGAAGGGGAGAAGGCTCCCGGCGGCGGCCCGTCAACCGAGACGCCTCCCGCCGGCGGCGGCGGCGGCAAGATCGCGCTCCTCTTGCCCGAGTCGCAGACGGCGCGCTACGAGGCGGCCGATCGCCCGTACTTCGAGGGCAAGTTCAAGGAGCTCTGCCCCGACGTCGAGATCGTCTACTCCAACGCCAACCAGGTCGCGTCCGACCAGCAGCAGCAGGCCGAGGCGGCCATCGCGCAGGGCGTGAAGGTCATGGTGCTCGACCCGGTCAACGGCGACGCGGCCGGCGCCATCGTGAACAACGCGAAGGCCAAGAACATCCCGGTCATCAGCTACGACCGCCTCATCAAGGGCGGGGCGTCGCCCGACTACTACGTCTCGTTCGACAACGAGCGGGTCGGGCAGCTGCAGGCCCAGGCGCTGCTCGAGAAGCTGACCGCCGACGGCAAGAAGGAGCCGAAGATCACCGATGATCAACGGCTCGCCGACCGACAACAACGCCACCCTGTTCAAGAACGGGGCGCACAAGGTCTTCGACGGCAAGGTCAAGATCGTCAAGGAAGACGCCGCGGCCAACTGGAAGCCGGAAGAGGCGCAGCAGCTGATGGAGCAGTTCGTCTCGGCGATCGGGCCCAAGGGCTTCGACGGCGCCTACCAGGCCAACGACGGCACCGCGGGCGGCGCCATCGCCGCCATGAAGGCGGCCGGCATCGACCCGAAGACGAAGCCGACGACCGGGCAGGACGCCGAGGTGGCCGCCATCCAGCGCATCCTGGCCGGCGAGCAGTACATGACCGTGTACAAGGCGATCCGGCCCGAGGCGGAGAAGACCGCCGAGCTGGCCTGCTCGCTGTACAAGGGTGAAAAGCCGGCCGACGGCGTCGTCACCGGCAAGGTCAACAACGGCACCATCGACGTGCCGTCGGTGCTGCTGACCCCGATCGCCGTGACCGCCGACGGGGCCGGCGAGACCGAGTCCGTCGCCGACACCATCGTGAAGGACAAGTTCTACGGCGAGGACACCGCGGCCCAGATCTGCAAGGGCTACGAGAAGGCGTGCGAGGCGGCCAAGATCAAGTGACCGGCCGGCGCTGACCGACCGACCGCCGTAGACGTTCCGCCCGCCCGGGGCGCGCCCGTGCCCCGGGCTCCGATCCAGGAGGATACGCATGGCCAACCGCACGGCCTCCCCCCCGACGGAGCGAGTGCCTCTGCTCGAGCTGCGCGGAGTGAGCAAGCGGTTCGGAGCGGTGCAGGCCCTCACCGACGTCAGCTTCGACGTCTACCCCGGCGAGGTCGTCGCGCTGGTGGGGGACAACGGCGCCGGCAAGTCGACGCTCATCAAGATCATCTCCGGCATCTACGCCAGCGACGGCGGCAGCGCCCGATCGGAAGGGCGCCCGGTCACCATCCAGTCGCCCAACGACGCCAAGGCGCTCGGCATCGCCACCGTCTACCAGGACCTCGCCCTGTGCGACAACCTCGACGTGGTCGAGAACCTGTTCCTCGGGCGCGAGCAGGCGGCGCCGCGCGCGCTCGGACCGCTCAGCGTGGTCAACGAGATCGCGATGGAGACGCGCGCGGTGTCGGTGCTGCGACGCCTGTCGGTCAAGATCCCGAGCGTGCGCATCCCGATCGCGTCGCTGTCGGGCGGCCAGCGCCAGTCGGTCGCGGTCGCGCGCTCGGTGCTGTGGGACAACAAGGTCGTGCTGCTCGACGAGCCGACCGCGGCGCTCGGCGTGGCCCAGACCCGCGAGGTGCTCGACCTGGTCAAGCGCCTGCGCGAGGAGGGGCACGGCGTGGTCATCATCAGCCACAACCTGGCCGACGTGTTCGACGTGGCCGACCGCATCACCGTGCTGCGGCTGGGCCGCTACGTCGGCACCTACGACGCGAAGAAGGTCAGCCGAGAGCAGCTTGTCGCGCTCATGACCGGCGCGGTGCCCGGCATCGCCGAGCACGAAGATCCCACCGCTTCGTCGGTGGCGGCCACTGCCAGCGAGACCCTGCCGGCGCCGACGCTGCCCGGGGCAGCCGAGCCGCCCGCGTCCGGCGACGGAGGAGGCGCGTCATGAGCAGCACGCTCGAGCGCGACCCGCGCGTGATCCTGGAGAAGCAGGGCTTCCGCGGCCTGCTGTCCGACTACTTCCGCCGCCTGCGCGAGGGCGACGTCGGACAGCTGCCGGTCATCATCGGCCTGGTCGTCATCTGGCTCATCTTCCGCCAGCTCACCCACGGCACCTTCTCGTCGTCGTTCAACCTGGTCAACCTGTCCATCCAGATGGCGGCGGTCGGCACGATCTCCGTCGGTGTCGTGCTGATCCTGCTCCTCGGTGAGATCGACCTTTCGGTCGGCATCGTGAGCGGCATGTGCGCCGCGGTGATGGCGGTCCTGGTCGTCCAGAAGGGCTTGCCGGCGGAGGTCGGGGTGATGGCCGGCATCCTCACCGGCACCGCGGTCGGCCTGTTCCAGGGCTTCTGGAGCAACTACCTCGGCATCCCGACCTTTGTCGTCACCCTGGCCGGCCTGATCGGCTGGCAGGGCGTGCTGCTGTACGTGCTCGGCCGCACCGGCACCATCAACCTCAACGATCCGTTCATCGTCGGGCTGGCCGGCACGTATCTGAAGGGCGCGAAGGCGTACGTGGCGGCGGCGCTGTTCCTGGCCTACGTCGCGGGCGGACCGATCCTCACGCAGGTGCGGCGGCGGGCGGCCGGGCTCACGGTCCAGCCGATGCTGTTCGTCCTTGTCCGCGCCGCGCTCATCACCATCGTCGTGATCCTGGCGGTGGCCAAGCTCGACGAGGACCGCGGCATCGGCACCGGCCTCGTCTATCTGATCGCGCTGATCATCGTGATGGACTACGTCCTGCGCCGCACCCGCTTCGGCCGCATGATCTACGCCATCGGCGGCAACGCCGAGGCCGCGCGGCGCGCCGGCATCCCGGTCAAGCGAGTGCGCGTGATCGTCTTCATGCTGGCGTCCACGTTCGCCGCGTGGGGCGGGATCCTGGGCGCGTCACGCCTGCGCGCGGTCAACCAGTCGGCCGGGCAGGGGGACGTGCTGCTCAACGCGATCGCGGCCGCGGTCATCGGCGGCACCAGCCTGTTCGGCGGCCGCGGCAGCGTGTGGGCCGCGCTGTTCGGCATCATGGTGATCCAGTCGATCTCCAACGGCATGGACCTTCTCTCGCTGCAGTCGTCCATCAAGTTCATGATCACCGGCGCCGTGCTGCTGACCGCGGTGACCATCGACGCTGTCATCCGGCGCGGCCGGCAGGCGTCCGGGCGGTAGACGCGAGGTCGGCCGGCGCAACCGGCCGATCCCCGGTCGCTTGATCTGAACACCTGCGCGGCTAAGCTCCGACCATGAGCCGGCAGGCGGACCTGCGCGATGCCGAAGGCGGCGAAGCCGGCGCGCTGACCGAGAGCGCGTGGGCGGTGCTGCGCCGGCGCTACCTGCGCCGCGACGAGAGCGGCCAGGTCATCGAGACGCCCGAGCAGCTGTTCCGCCGCGTGGCCTCGGTGGTCGCCGCCGCCGACGCCCGCTACGGCGCCACGCCCGAGCAGGTGGCCGCGACCGAGGAGCGCTTCATGCGCCGCCTGTCGGCGCTGGAGTTTCTGCCCAACTCGCCGACGCTGATGAACGCGGGCCGGCCGCGCGCGCAGCTGGCCGCCTGCTTCGTGGTGCCGGTGGGCGACTCGATGCCGGAGATCTTCGACGCCATCAAGTGGGCGGCCGAGATCCAGATGACCGGCGGGGGCACCGGCTTCTCCTTCTCGCGCCTGCGCCCGTCGGGCGACAGGGTCTCGTCAACCGGCGGCGCCGCGTCCGGCCCGCTCGCGTTCCTCGACGTGTTCAACGCCGCCACCGATGCGGTCAAGCAGGGCGGGGCGCGGCGCGGCGCCAACATGGGCGTCCTGCGCATCGACCACCCGGACGTGCTCGAGTTTGCCACCGCCAAGCTCGACCCGGCCCGGCTCACCAACTTCAACATCTCGGTCGCGGTCACCGACGCCTTCATGGACGCCGCGGCCCGCGGCGGCGAGATCGAGCTCATCAACCCGCGCAGCGGCCAGGCCGTGCGCCGCCTCGACGCCCGCCGCCTGCTGCGCACCATCGCCACCTCCGCCTGGCGCAGCGGCGACCCGGGCATCCTCTTCCTCGACCGCATCGAGGCCGGCAACCCGATCCCGGACGCCGGTCCGATCGAGGCGACGAATCCATGTGTCACCGGCGATACGCGCGTTCTCGTCGAAGGGACCGGCTGGGTGCCGATCGCCGAGCTCGTCGGTCGCTCCCCGCGCGTCGCCACCTGCAGCGGCCAGCGGGTCGAGCATCGCCGGGCCGCGGCGGTGGTGTGCACCGGCATGCGGCCGGTGGTGCGCCTGCGCACCCTCGAGGGGCCGGAGCTGCGCCTCACCGCCGACCACCGCGTGACAACGGATCGCGGCGACGTGGCCGCGGGCGAGCTCGAGCGCGGCGATCGCATCCGCTGGCTCACGACCGAGCCGCAGCCAATCGGCCGCGACGGCGACGACGCCGGTCTCGGCGAGCTGCTCGGCTGGCTGGTCGGAGACGGTCACTTCACCGACCACTCGGCCGGCGAGCCGACCGTCGTGCTGAGCTTCTACGGACGGGACAAGGTCGAGGCGGCTGCGCGCCTCCTCGGCGTCGCGCAGCGGCTGATCGGAGACCCGTCGCTGACCATGGGCACCGTCGGGGCGCGCGACCTGGCCTACTTCCGCAGCCAGCGGCTGCGCCGGGCGCTCGAGGCGCGCGGGGCGGACGAGGCGTGCAAGCGGGCCGTCCCGGAGCTTGTGTGGCGCGGCTCGGACGAGCTGGTGGCCGGCTATCTGCGCGGCCTGTTCTCCGCCGACGGATCGGTCCAGGGCGTCATCGAGAAGGGCGTGTCGGTCCGCCTGGCGTCCAATCAGCTCGCGCTGCTGGAGGGCGTCCAGCTGCTGCTGTTGCGACTCGGCATTCAGTCCGCGATCTATCGCGATCGCCGGACGGCGCAGACCCGGTTGATGCCGGGCCCGGATCGCGAGCTGCGCGAGTATGCGTGTGCCGCCCAGCACGAGCTGGCCGTGACCCGGTCGAGCCTCCGCGCTTTCGCCGACGGCGTCGGCTTCCTGATGCGAGACAAGCAGCAGCGCCTCGAGTCGGTGCTGGCGGGGTATCGCCGCGGGCCCTACCGGGACCGCGACCACGCCACGGTCGATGAGATCGTCCCGGAGGGGCTGGAGGAGGTCTTCGATCTCACGGAGCCGGAGTCCAGCCATTTCTTCGCTAACGGGCTGCTGGTCCACAACTGCGGCGAGCAGCCGCTTCTACCCTTCGAGTCGTGCGTGCTGGGCAGCGTGAACCTGGCGCGCTTCGCGGCCGGCGGGGAGATCGCGTGGGCGGAGCTGGGCCCGGCGGTGCGCGATGGGGTGCACTTCCTCGACAACGTCATCGACGTCAACTCGTATCCGTTGCCGCAGATCGAGGCGGTGACACGCGCGCACCGCAAGATCGGGCTCGGCGTGATGGGGTTCGCCGATCTCCTCGTCGAGCTCGGCGTGCCCTACGACAGCGAGCGGGCGGTGGAGATCGGCGCCGAGGTCGCGGCGTTCGTGGAGCGCGAGTCGCTGGCCGCCTCGGCCGAGCTGGCCGCCGCGCGCGGCCCCTTCGTCCGCTTCGCGACCAGCCGGTGGGCCGAGGCCGGGCACCCGCCGCTGCGCAACGCGACCACCACGACCGTGGCTCCGACCGGGACGATCAGCATCCTGGCCGGCTGCTCCTCCGGCATCGAGCCGATCTACGCGCTGTCGCTGGTCCGGCGCGTGCTCGACGGCGAGCGGCTGGTCGAGGTCCATCCGACCTTCCGGCGCGTGGCCGAGGAGCGCGGCTTCTGGTCCGACGGGCTGGCCGCGGCGCTGGCCGAGCACGGGCGCGCGCGTGGCGTCGCTCCGCCGCCGCCCGACCCGCCGATCCCCGACGACGTGCAGGCACTGTTCGCCACCGCCCACGACGTCGCGCCCGAGATCCACGTTCGCATGCAGGCCGCCTTCCAGCGCCATTCGCACTCGGCGGTGTCCAAGACGGTCAACCTGCCGGCGTCGGCCACGCCGGAGGACGTCGAGCGCATCTACCGCCTGGCCCACGAGCTGGGCTGCAAGGGCGTGACGGTGTACCGCGACCGCAGCCGGTCGGCGCAGGTGCTTTCGTTCGGCGACGCCGCGCGCGACCCGGCCGCCGAGGGCGAGCTCTGTCCCGAGTGCGCCTCGCCGCTGCGCGGGGACGGACTTTGCTCGGTCTGCCCTTCGTGCGGCTGGGCGCTGTGCGCCCCCGAGTAGCCGGCCTCGAGGAGGGAGATGGGCGAGAGATCGGCTCGGTCCGAAAATCAAGACGGCCACTCGCGTCGAGCGAGCGGCCGTTCCGTTACGGAGCGAGGGCGAGAGTTGTTCTGCGGGCTAGCGGCGGCGACGCCGGCGCTGCGGTTTGGGGGCGACGGCCGCCTGCTCGAGCTCTTCGAGGCGCTCGAGCATGTGGACCATCGACTCCCGCGTGTCGGCGTGCGGTTCGTTGTTGATGGCACGAGCCATGGTCAGGCGAAGCTCCGCGCGCAGCTCCGACTCGGCGAGTCGATAGGTGCGAAGGGCATCTTCACCATCGTAGCCCGACAAGTCTGCTTCACAGCCGGTCGCCGCGATCCAGACCGCAGCAAGCGCAGCAGCGCGCCGCCCGGGGGAAGCGTGAGCAAACTCCTTCACCGTCGTGCGAAGTCTCTGGCGAACAACGGCCACGGGCGGCAGGGCGACCAGGCCATCACTGTCTTCGTCGTTGATGCGACGTAGGGCGGGACGTGTCATGCGGTATGCGGTCCTCTTCGAGAAGAGTGTGGCAAGCCGGGCGCCAAAAACATTGTGGCCTTGTTTGACTTGGCCCTCATTGGGCGCCTCTCGCGGGCAGCAACCTTGCCGCAAACGATCTTGCTTGGCGAGAGGATAAAATGGATTTTTTGAACGGCGGAGTTTTCGTTTTTGCCTACTTTCGATGGCCACGGAAGCGGTCTCTGGGTGCGAGGATGAATTCAATTCGACGACACCTGGCGGGCTCCGGGAGTGGTGGTATCGGACAGGGTGTCTGCACGTTATCCGCTGTCTGAAGCCACCCTGGCGGGTCCACCGCGTGGCGGTGGCGGTGCGATGCGAGCGCTCCTCGTCCTTCACCGACACCTGTATGGAATGCGAGCCTGTACAGGTTTATTGCAGCCGGAGATCGTGTCGCGCACGCACGATCAGTACGCCACCGCGCGATCTCGATCGACGCGTGCGCGGTCGTGACGCGCGATCGCGATCGCGTCGCTGATCGATGAGCGTCTCGGCTCAGGCCCCGCGTGGGTGCGCACTCGATGGAGCGCACGCCGTCGGTCATCGATCCGTCGCGCGGCGATCGCTCGGCCGGCTCGACGGCGACGCGGCCCGCTAGCGTGCTCGCTCGCTCGCGCGGCCTTCGCGCGCGTCCGGCTCCTGGCCGCGCGCGCCGTCGACGCGACGGGCGAGGAAGTCGCGCACCGTGCGGTTGACCAGATCCGGTCGCTCCAGCGGCGCCGTGTGCGAGCCGCCCTCGACCTCGCAGAGCTCGGCGCCCGGGATCGCCGCCGCCATCGCGCGGCTGAGATCCGGCGGCGTGAAGTTGTCGCGCTCGCCCGCGACGACGAGCGCCGGCACGCCGACCGACGGGAGGAGATCGATCGCCGAGTGCTCGCCGGCCGCTGCCAGCATGGAGAGGAAGAACGGCATCTCGATGCGCGACAGCCCGCGCAGGTAGGGCATGAAGTCGGTCGCCTGGATGAGGTCGGCGTTCACCTCGACGCGCGCCGCGAGGCGAAACGCGAGGCGCGTGGGCAGCAGCAGACGCGCCGCCTGGTTGATCAGGCGCGGCGCGCGCTCCACGGCGCTTCGCACGCGCGGAAGCACCACCTCGAGCGTGCGCTGGCCGTGGAAGGTGCGCAGCGGGTTCTCCGGCGACCCGCACAGCAGGATCAGGCCGCGTACGCGCTGCGGATGGCGGCGATAGGTCTCGAGCGCGACCTGCACGCCCATGGAGTGGCCGCACACAACGGCCGCCTCGGTGTGGCTGTCGGCCAGCACCGCGGCCAGGTCGTCGGCCAGGTCGGCGATGGCGATGCGCCGCGGATCGCGGGGCAGCGGGCTGCGCCCGTGGCCGCGGTAATGCCAGTGCAGGACCCGGCGCTCGCCCGCCAGGTCCCGGCACAGATACTTCCAGACATAGCCGTCGCAGCCGATGCCGTCGGTCAGCACGACGGCGACGTGCTCGTCATCCTCAACCCTGGAGATCGCCGGGATATCGGGCGTGCTGTCGGCCCGATCCGGCGGCTCCAAGACCTCGTAGAAGATCGGGGTCTCGTCAGCGGGGGAGATGGCGTAGGACGCGCGCGTTGCTGCGATGCTCAGGGGCTCAGCCCCCGACCTCCTTGGTGTCTTCCTCACCCGGGAACTCGTTCACCGAAGGGTACTTCATTATCTCTTTTCTGGCGATTTTCCACGCCTTTTGGACGATCCAGCTCAGCGAACGATCCTGGCGAGCCGCCTCGTCCTGGATCTCCTTGAGCATGTCCTCTGGGAAATAAAGACTTTGTTTGCGCTTGTCCGAGCCCGCCATGGACCCACATTTTCTTGAGTTAGACCACAAGCGTCAAGACTCGGGCCGCGTGGATTTGGGATCACAATCCGCGCGAGACATGTTGGACCTTGAAATGTTCGTGAGTGCCCCATATGCTCCCCGGCCCCCTTTGGGCATGATCGGGGGCATAGAAAGGGGATGGTACCCGTGGCAAGCCCACTCACGAAGAAGGAGCTCAAGAAATTTCGGGAACTTCTCGAAGCCAAGCGGAGGTCGGTCGTCGATAACGCGAAGAAGACGCTGACCGACAACATGGTCCTGGATCCGAGCGATCTGCCGGACGAGATGGACCTGGCTTCGAGCGAGTACCTGCAGTCCTTCGAGTTTCGCCTGCGCGGGAGGGAGAAGACCCACCTGGCGAAGCTCGAGCTGGCGCTGCGCAAGATCGACGACGGCAGCTTCGGCATCTGTACCGAGTGCGGCGAGCCGATCGCGAAGAAGCGCCTGGAGGCGAGGCCGGAAACCCAGCTCTGCATCCGCTGCAAAGAGGATCAGGAGCGGGACGAGAAGGCGTACGGGTAGGGAGGCCACGCACGTGACCGATCGCTGCGCACGGCGCGGGCGATCGGTCAGATAGGGTCAGGCAGGCTCGCCGCGCGAAGGGCGGTGAGTTGAGGTAAGGTCTGCGCCCGCGCCCGCGAGATCGCCTGGGCGCAGAAAGGATGCCGCATGGCCGACCCTGGCTCGAGCGAGAACCGCCGCAGCTTCCTGAAGGCCGCCACGCTGGCCCTCGGCGGAGCGGTGGGCGTCGTCTTCGCCGTTCCGCTGGTCCGCTACTTCCTGTTCCCGGTCGGCCGCAAGGTCGTGTCCAGCTCGACCGAGCCGATCGACGTGATGGCGGCGGCCGCGCTGGTCCCGGGCGGCCCGCCGGTGCAGGTCGCCATCGTGGCGGCCGAGCAGCGCGACGCCTGGGGGACGCGCGACAAGGTCGGGGTGGGCAGCGCCTGGCTGAGCAAGGACAAGGCCGGCAAGGTGACCGCGCTCTCGGCGGTCTGCCCGCACCTGGGCTGCGCCGTCGGCTACGACGAGGGCGGCGGCGTGTTCCGCTGCCCGTGCCACAAGAGCGCGTTCAGCCGCGACGGCGCCAAGCAGGCCGGCCCGTCCAAGCGCGGCATGGATCCGCTGCCGGTCGCCGTCGAGGGCGGCCGGGTGAAGATCAAGTTCCTGCGATTCCGCCCCGACGTGGCGGAGCGTACTCCTGCTTAGGGGGCGAGCCGTGTCCCGCATCGGCAACTGGCTGGAGGAGCGCACCGGCTATCGCGGCGCGCTGCACCTCGCGCTCGACGAGCCGCTGCCCGGCGGCGCCTCGTTCGCATTCGTCTTCGGATCGGTGCTGCTGTTCCTGCTCCTCTTGCAGGTGACGACCGGCATCTTTCTGGCCATGAACTACAGCGCGTCGGCCACCGACGCGTGGGCCTCGGTCGCGTACATCCAGGACCAGGTCACGCTGGGCTGGTTCGTGCGCGGGCTGCACTCGCACGGCGCGTCGGCCATGGTCATCGTGGCCGGCCTGCACATGCTGCAGACGGCGCTGTACGGCGCGTACAAGAAGCCGCGCGAGCTCAACTGGATCGTCGGCGTGATGATGCTGGGCCTGCTGCTCGCGTTCGCGCTGACCGGCTACCTGCTGCCGTGGGACCAGACCGGCTACTGGGCGACCAAGGTCGCCACCGGCATCGCCGGCACCAGCCCGATCATCGGACCGCAGCTGCAGGCGGTGGCGCAGGGCGGCAACGAGTACGGCAACACCACCCTGACCCGCTTCTTCGCGCTGCACGTGCTGGTGCTGCCCGGTGCGCTGATCGGCCTGGTGGTGGTGCACGTCATGCTGTTCCGCAAGCACGGCCACACGCCGCACTGGTGGCTGGGCGACGGCGAGCTGCAGCGGCGCACGCGGCCGTTCTGGCCCGATCAGATGTTCCGCGACATGGTGGCGATGGCGGCCGTGTTCGCCGTGCTGGTGATCGCCAACCTGTACACCGGCGGCGTGCACCTCGACGCGCCGGCCGATCCGTCGTCCAGCTTCGACGCGCGCCCGGAGTGGTACTTCCGTCCGCTGTTCCAGGCGCTCAAGTACTTCACCGGCACGATGGAGCAGGTCGTCGCGCTCGGCATGCCGGTGGTCATCGGCGGCGTCCTGCTGGCGCTGCCGTTCGTCGACCGCGGACCCAATCGCGGTCCGCGCGACCGCTGGTGGCAGCTCACCGCGCTCGGCCTGCTCGCCGTCGTGATGGGCGGGCTCATGGTGGTCTCGTTCATGGAGGACGGCGACGACGAGCAGTACCAGAAGGGGATCGCCGCGTCGGAGGTGCAGGCGCGCAAGGCGAGGACACTCGCGCTGCACGAGGGCGTGCCGCCGGCGGGCGGAACCAGCGTGTACACGACCGAGCGATTCTCGCGCGCGAGAGAGATCTGGCGCGAGGACTGCGCCAGCTGCCACCAGGGCAAGGAGCGCAAGGGGCCGGAGATCGGCCCGGGCTACAACTCGCGGCCCTGGATCCGCGCTTTCTTGCAGAACCCGCGCGACAAGCGCTTCTTCGGCGTCACCAAGATCGACGAGATGAAACCGGTGAAGCAGAAGGGGGCCGACCTGGACGCGCTGGTCGAGCTCGTCTATGCGCAGACAGGAGCCAGGGACGCCGACGCCAAGCTGGTGGAGCGGGGCCAGGCCCTGTTCGACGGCGACGGCGACTGCTCCAACTGCCACTCGATCGACGGCAAGGCGGAGGGCGAGCCGGGACCCAACCTGGGCGGCCGCGGCAGCGTCGAGGTGCTCACCGAGTTCATCGCGCGGCCGGATCACCCAAGGTGGTTCGGCAAGCTCAACGAGATGCCGACGTTCTACAACAAGTACAACGGCATGGAGCGGCGCGAGGTGGCACAGTGGCTCATCTCGCTGCGCGCCCAGCGGCCGGCGGCCGCGCGAAGCGGGATCCCCGCGTCGCGTTGACCGTCGCCCGCGGCGCAGGGAGACTCACTTCGCGTTGATTGGAACGCGGCTGGGGATCGTCTGAACGGTTGAGGACGACAAGGAGGGCACCGCGATGAAGAGGAACTGGCGGGCAATGATGACCGTCGTGGGGCTGGGCGCCGTCCTGGCCTCGACTTCGACACTGGGGAGCGGCTGCGTCGTGCGGGCGCGCGGACACGTGACCACCGAGCCGGTCTACGTCGTCGAGGAGGCGCCGCCTGCGCCGCGCCGCGAGCGCGTGACGGTGCGGCCGGGCTATGTGTTCATCCGCGGGCGCTGGGAGAACCGCAGCGGGCGCTGGGAGTGGCGGGCCGGCTACTGGCAGCGCGAGCGAGTCGGTTACGTGTGGGAGCCGGGCCACTGGGAGCAGCGCGGCCGGCGCTACTACTGGGTCGAGGGGCGCTGGACCGCGGGCGGCAGGACGCGCGTCGAGGTCCGCGACCGGGACGAGCAGCCGCCGGTGCGCGATCACCGCGGCGAGCAGCCGCCGCCGGTGCGCGATCACCGCAGCGAGCCGCCGCGTCACACGACGGCCTATCCGACCGAGCCGCCGCCGGCACCGCGCGACGAGCGGTCCGGCCGTCGCGCCGGCTACGTCTGGGTGAGCGGCTACTACAAATGGGACAGCGGCGCGTACGCCTGGGTGCGCGGGCACTGGGAGCGAGAGCGGCGCGGCTTCGCCTGGCAGTCGGGCCACTGGGAGCGGCGCGGCGACCGCTACGTCTGGATCGAGGGGCAGTGGCGGCGCAGGTAGGCGCCGGCGTGTAGTAGCCGCGATCACCGGGGCCGCTATCTGGGCCTCGAGACCGCGCTTCATTCCTCCCGCGTGATACCTTGTGCGCCCTCGCTTCGGCGGGGGCGCCTCGTTTTCACGGAGCCAGGAGGAGACAGCTCGGCATGTCGCGCAGCGCGCTGGTGGCCATCGCGGTTCTGGCGGCAGAGATCCTGCCGCGCCCGGCTCACGCTCAGCAGGCGCCGGCGGCCCCGCCCAGGCAGGAGGCGCCGGAGGGCGCGGCCCGGCCGACATCGGATCTGCGCGCGCAGGTGGCGGCGATGCGCAAGGACCTGGAGCAGCTGCGGCCGGCCGCGGCCCAGCTGCAGACCCTGTCCGGCTCGGTGCAGGCGCTGTCGGCGCGGGTGACCGCGCTGGAGCAGCAGATCGAGCGGGTCGCGCGGCAGAGCGCGGCCAGCCCGGAGGTGGTCGGCTCGATCGACAGGCTCAACGGCCAGGCGGCCGAGATCCAGCGCGAGATGGAGTCGCTGCGCGCGCAGGTGGCGGCGGTCGAGCAGCCGGACGCCGGCGGCGCGGCGCTGGGCGGCGTCGAGCACGACCGCGCCTTCGAGTGGGTCACGGCCGACGGCGCCTACGCGCTCGAGATCGGCGGCTTCGTGCAGCCGCGCTACGAGAGCACGATCGCCGAGGGGGCCAACGGCGTCGACGAGGCCACGTTCAGGCTGCGGCGCGGGCGGCTGGCGCTGTCCGGCCACGCCGGCAGCGAGGAGCTGACCTACAAGGTGCAGCTGGAGGTGGCCAGCACCGGCGCACCGGCGCTCGACTACTTCGTCGATTACGAGCTGACGCCGGCGCTGAGCGTGCGCGCCGGCCAGGACAAGCTCTACTTCACGCGGGTGTGGTGGGCCAGCGACTCGTCGATCGACCTCCTCGAGCGGCCCGCCGCCGTCGACGGGCTGCGCTACGACCGCGACATCGGCCTCTGGGCCCACGGCGAGCTGCTCGACGGCCGCGTCTACTATCACCTCGGACTGTCCAACGGAGCCGGTCCCAACCTGCGCAACGACAACATCGACGTGGCGTCGCTGGTGCGCGTCGAGGCCGCGCTGCTGGGCACCCGCTTCAACGCCTTCGCCGGCAACCTGACCCGCGACCCGGAGCTCCAGGTCATGGTCGGCGCCGGCGCGGTGCACGACCTCGCGCAGCTGCCCGACAGCCTCGGCGGCAACACGGTGGGCAACCGCGACGTCGACGGCAACGGCGAGACCGACAACGTGCGCGTGTGGAGCACCAGCGCGGACGCGGCGATGCGCTGGCACGGGCTCGAGCTGGTCGTGGAGGGGCTGTGGCGCCACGAGCGCTGGGGCACGATCCTCGACCACTCGGACAACCAGGCGATCGCCGCGCTGGTGGAGCCGGACTCGGACGGCCACCGCAACTACCTGGCCGGCTACGTCCACGCCAGCTACCCGATCCTGACCCGCAAGCTGCAGCTGGCGGCGCGCGCCGGGCACTCGCGCCTCTCGCTGCTCGGCGTCGGCGGCCGGGCGATCGAGGAGGCGCCGCCCGGCGACCGCCTCGTCGAGCTGAACGGCCAGCTGCGCTACTTCCACGGCTCGGGGCTGTCGATCGGCGGCTCGTACACCTTCTTCAACCACAACACGCGCAACGGCCCCGAGCAGGCAGGCGACATCGAGCATCTGTTCATCGCGCAGGGGCAGCTGAACTTCTGATCCGCGCGCGCGGCGCCGTCGACGCTCAGTCGACGACGCCGAGGATCACCTCGGCCGCTGCCAGCCTGAGCTCGGGACGCGTGTCGGCGAGCGCGGCGACCAGGCCGGCGGTGATGCGGCGGGCCGCGGCGTGGGCGTGGACGGCGGCGGTGCGGACCTCGGGAGACGCGCTGCGGGCCAGGCGATCGAGCGGGGCCAGGCAGCGATCGTCGCCGGAGCGGCACAGGTCGACGGCGGCGTCGAGGCGGAGCAGGGCGTCGGGTTGGGCCAGGGCCGCCACCAGCTCGCGGCGGGCGCGCTCTTCCTGGCCGAGGTGGACGAGCAGGCGCGCGGCGGCCATGCGGACCTCGGCGCGCGGGTCGGCGATGCCGCGACCGGACAGGCTCAGGGCCAGCCGGCGCGGGGCGGCGTGGGCGGCGTTGAGCGCCGCCGCGCGCGCGGGCCAGGACGGGTCGGCCGCGGCGCGCTCGAGCACCGCCAGCACGGCGGCGGGAGGCGCGTCGCGGCGCAGCCTGGCGGCAGCGGCGGCCAGCGCCAGGTCGCGATCGTCCGACGCGGCCAGCTGATCGAGCGCGGCGGTCGCGTCGGGCGAGTCGATGCGCGCGAGCAGGTCGACGGCGGCCTGGCGCGCTCCCATGTACGCATCGCCGGCCGCCGCGCGCGCCAGCTCCACGCCGGCGCCGCCGGAAAGTGAGCGCAGGACGCGGGCCCGCACCCGCCCGTCCGGATCGCGGCGCGCCATTGCGACGAGGCGGGTCAGATCCTCGCCCTCGGCGAACGCCGCCACGGCGGCTGCGGCCGCGCTGCGAACGCGCGGGTCGCGGTCGGCCAGCATGGGGACGAGATCGGCGCGCGCGTGCACGCCCGCCTTGCGGCCGATGCCGTCTACCGCCAGCGCGCGCGCCGCGGGATCGTCGCTGCTCAGCAGCCCGACCAGCACCTCGGGCGCCTGCGGGTGCGCGGTGAGCAGCGCCGAGGCGGCCGCGGCCGCGACAAGGTCCTCCTCCGAGGCGATCAGCCGCGCGATGTCCGGCGCCAGATCGTCCAGCTCGAGCCGCTCGACCGCCTGCACCGCGCCGGCCTGGATGGCCGGGGCGCGCGAGCGCAGTCCCTGCCACAGCGTGGTGCGGGCCAGCACGCGCAGGGCGTCGGCGTCGTCCTCGCCGCGCAGGTCGCGCCAGGCGCGATACTGCTCCACCGCGCCGCGCGCGTCGCCGGCGCCGAGCAGCGCGCGCATCTTGATGCGCCACAGCTGCTGGTCGCGCGGCGCTCGCTCGAGGCCGCTGTCGGCGGCGCGTCGGGCGCCGGCGTAGTCGCCGCGCTGGAGCAGCGCCTCGGCGCGGCCTCCCTCGGCGGAGGCGGCGCAGCCGGGCAGGGCAGTCCCGGCAAGGGCGCAGAGGAGTGCGGGCGCGAGCAGGGCAGGGCGGGGCATGCGATCCTCTCAGTGTCGTCGGGGCGGTCCGTCTGTCAAATGGCGGCCTCTCACCTTGGTGCGGCGCCGGCCGCCGCTGGTTACAATCTGGCCCCGCCGGGGTCCCGCCGTGCCAGTCCGCGCCATCCTGTTCGATCTCGACGGCACGCTGCTCGACAGCGAGCGCGAGAGCGCCGAGGCCATGGCGCGCGCGCTCGAAGCCGGGCTGGACATCGAGATCGCGCAGGCCGAGCGCGACTTCATCATCGGCCGCTCGTGGGTCGACATCTACGACCACCTGTCCCGGGTGCACGGGCCGCTGGCCTGGTCGCGGGCCGAGCTCATCGCCGCCACCGCCGAGGAGCGCGTGAAAGTGTTCGCCGAGCTCGGCGTGACCGTGCTGCCGGGCGCGCGCGCCGCCATCGAACGCTTCCGCCACCTGCCGCTCGCCATCGTGACCGGATCGTCGCGCGTCGAGGCGGCGCAGGCGCTGGCCGCGCTCGGGCTCGAAGGCGCGTTCGGCGCCGTGATCGCCAGCGAGGACGTGCCGCGCTCCAAGCCGGCGCCGGACGGCTACCTGGCCGCCGCGGCCGCGCTCGGCGTCGAGCCGCGCGACTGCCTGGTGGTCGAGGACTCGGTGGCAGGGATCGCCGCCGGCCTGGCCGCCGGGGCGCGGGTGGTCGCCATCGCGGCCGGCAACTTCGCGGGCCACGACCAGTCCGCCGCCCATCACGTGCTCGACACCCTCGACGAGCTCACCGCCGATTTCGTGCGAGCTCTGTAGCGGGACGGGGGCGGCTCGCCAACGGGCCTGGAACCTACTATGGTCTCAGAGAGGTAGTCCCGGTGAACTTCGAGAAGCTGCCCAGGCACGTCACGATCTTCGAGGTGGGCCCCCGCGACGGGCTGCAGAACGAGTCCCGCCAGCTGGCCACCGCCGACAAGGTTGCGCTCATCGACTCGCTGTCCTTGACCGGCCTGCCCGCCATCGAGATCACCAGCTTCGTCAGCCCCAAGTGGATCCCGCAGCTGGCCGACGCGGTGTCGGTCGCGCGCCAGGTCGCGCGCCGCCCGGACGTGCGCTTCTCGGCCCTGGTGCCCAACCGGCGCGGGCTGGAATCGGCGCTCGAGGGCGGCATGCGCGAGATCGCGGTGTTCCTGTCGGCGTCCGAGACCCACAACAAGCGCAACGTCAACAAGACCATCGCCGAGACGCTCAAGGCGTTCGAGGACGTGGTGCTGCCGGCGCGCGAGGCCGGCGTGCGGGTGAGGGCCTACGTGTCGACGGTGTTCGGCTGTCCCTACGAGGGGGAGGTCGATCCGGAGGCGGTGCGGCGGCTGGCCGTCACCCTGCGCGACATGGGCGTCTATCAGAATCTCGCTGGGCGACACGATCGGCGTGGCCAACCCGCGGCAGGTGGAGCGGGTGCTGGAGCTGATCCTGGCCGACCTGTCGCTGGAGGAGGCGGCGGTCCACTTCCACGACACCGAGGGGACGGCGCTGGCCAACTGCACCGTCGCGCTCAGCCTCGGCATCACGACGATCGACTCCGCCATCGGCGGGCTGGGCGGCTGCCCCTACGCGCCCGGTGCGGCCGGAAACCTGGCCACCGAGGACGTGGTGGCCATGCTGCACGGCATGGGCGTGGAGACCGGCATCGATCTCGACAGGCTGGTCGAGTGCTCCCGGCTGGCAGCGTCGCTGGTCGGACACGAGCTCCCGTCCAAGTATCTCAAGGCCCACATGGGCAAGCAGGCGCGCGCGCGGCGGCAGAAGGAGCGGGCCGACGCGCGGGACGCCAAGGAGGAGTACTGATGGCAGATGGCGCGAGCGCGATCCGGGTCGAGCGCGGCGACGGCGGCGCGGTCTGGGTCACCCTCGACCGGCCCGAGGCGAAGAACGCGCTGTCCCGCGCGGTCAACGTGGAGCTCCGGCGGCTGGCGGTCGAGCTGGGCCAGGACCGCGAGGTGCGCGCGGTGGTGCTCGGCGGGGCCAACGGCGCGTTCTCGGCGGGCGCCGATCTCAAGGAGCGCCGCGGCGTGTCCGCGGCCGACAGCGGTCCCTACGTCGACGCGATCTCCGGCGCGGTCACCGCGTGGGCGGAGATGCCGCGGCCGACCATCGCGGCGATGAGCGGCCCGGCCCTGGGCGGCGGCCTCGAGATCGCCCTGGCCTGCGACTTTCGCATCGCGTCGGAGGACGCGGTGATGGGTCTGTCCGAGGTGCGGCTCGGCATCATGCCGGGCGCGGGCGGGACCCAGCGGCTCGCGCGGCTGATCGGCGTGGCCCGCGCCAAGGAGCTGGTCCTGACCGGCCGCCGCATCGACGCGCTTCGCGCCCTCGAGATCGGCCTTGTCAGCCGGGTGGTGCCCGCAACCGAGCTGCGCGCCGCGGCGGCCGAGCTCGCCGCCGAGCTGTCCGGCTGTGCGCCGCTGTCGGTGGCGATGGCCAAGCAGGCAATCGACCAGGGCAGCGATCTGCCGATGGATCAGGCGCTCGCGCTCGAGCGTCGCTGCTACGACGTGACGCTCCTCAGCGAGGACCGCAACGAGGGCCTCCGGGCGTTCGCCGAGAAGCGGCCGCCCCGGTTCACGGGCGCGTAGACCGGGGGTTCGCCGGCGAACCCGCCGACGCCCCGGGTCGTGCGCTACCGCTCAGGCCTACGGCTCGGGCGTGTTCCGCCGCAGCCGCGTGCTGGCGCGCGGGAGCGGTGCGTCGCCGGCGCTCGCCGATGGGGCAGGCGGGGGCGGGGGCGGGACGAACATGATGCTGGTCACCGGCTCGCCGTTGACGCTCTCGAGCGCATCCGGATCGATCGGCGTGCCGTCGTCCACACGGGTCGCGTCGTCCTCCAGGGCGGGTGGCGCGGAGTGGATCGACACGTCCGTGACGGTGACGTCGCCCGGTTCGGCGCGGGCGATCGGGTGGCGCCGCGAGCCCTCGGCGAAGTTGGCGCCGTCCAGCTCCGCGCCGGGAGGGAGGCGATCCAGCGCGCTGGCGAGGCCCGCCGGGATGCGGCCGGGCGGCTGCGGCGGGCGGCCGATGGCGCGGGCGGCGCGCTCGCGGGCCCGCGCCAGGGCCATGCGCCACTCCCACTCCTCGTCCTCCGGCTCGGTGCGCGGCGGCACGACCGGCGGCGCCAGCACGGCAGGCGGGTTGACCTCGCCGGCCGAGCCGACAGTTGTCCCCGCCACGACGGCCGCAACTGGGGCCCGAGTCTCCGGGGCGGAGACCGTCCCCGATACACCCATCGAGTCGTCGGACTCGGGCGGAGGCGGCAGCGGACGCGGGCGCGGCGGCGACTCGGCCGGCAGGAACGCGGTCGCGCTCTGCCACGCGATCGGCTCCCATGGTGGCGGCGCGAAACAATCATCCGTCACTCGCGCGAGCTCCACGATGCGCCCCTCCGCCGTCATCATGTAGCCATAGTCCTTCAAGCGGACGTAGCCGAGACGGAGCAGCACGCGCGACAGGATGTTCATGAGCGTCTTCAGCGTGCACGGCTCGGGCCAGCATGTAGAGCGCGCGCATCACCCGCGGTCGGCGATCAGCAGCTCGGCAGATCGCGCTCATCGGCGTTCTTGTGGCGCAGATGTGTACGAACTGCACGAGCTCGCGCGTGTCAGTCGGCCGCGCCGGGGCGCGTCCCCTCACCCTACTTCCCGGTCGCGTGGCGGTCCGCGTCGAGCGCGACGCCGAGCTCTGCGCATCGCGTCGTCACCCGGTTGCGGCGCATGGTGTCGAGCTCGTTCGCATGCGCCTGCGCGACCGCGGCCCGACCCAGCGCGCACGCCGACAGGGTGGCGAGCACGCGCGCCGACATCGACCCGGGCTCGACAGCGAGCGCGTCCTGCGACCGCGCCAGCGCCAGCTCGTACTCGCCGCGCTGGTACGCCTTTCGCGCGTCGCGCATCGGTTTGACCTTGAGCTTGTGGTCCACGAGCAGGTCGGGCGACATGTGGGGCGGTCGGACCCGCTCGGCCGCCACCCTCCGGCGCGCCTCGGCTTGCTCGGCCGGCGTGGGCAGCGGCGACTCGTCGTCCGTGTCGCCGCGCGCGGGCGGCAGCGCCGGCTCGGTCCGCGCCCCCTCGACCGGGCGTCCGGCGCTGCTGGTCCCGGGCGCCGCCGCCTCCACGCTCGCGTCCTCCACGCTCGCTCGACTCTGCACCACGAGCAGGCCGATCAGCGCGGCCACCGCCAGCCCGGCGGCGGCGAGCGCGAGCCGCCCCATCAGCTCCCCTCCTGGCGCCCGGCCAGGCATGCGTTCAGCCCGCGCGTGGTGCGGGCCTTCATCAGGCAGTCGTAGTGCACGCGCTCGGTGCGGCCGATGCACGATTTTCTGGCCTCGTCCCGCATCTGCACCCGGATGCGCGCCACCTGCTCGTCGGTCGGCACCTGGTCGGCCGGCAAGGTGGCCCGCTTCTCGGCCATGGCCACCTCGAGGAAGTGCTCCAGCAGCTGCGTGCACTCCGCCTCGGTCAGCGGCCCGCCGCCCGACGGCGCCACCTCGCCTCCGCCGTCGCCGCCGGACTTCGATTCGCCGCCGCCGGACTTCGAGCCGCCGCCGCAGCCCGTCGCGGCCAGCGCGATGATGCACAGCATCAGCAGCCCCGATCGCGCGCGCACGCATCCAGCATAGCGCAGATCCGGCGCGCGCCCGCGCCGCCCCGATCGCGCGCCGGGTCGCGCCGACTCGCGCCGGCCGCTCAACGACACGATTGACAGGGGCGGGACCCTTGGCTCATCGTTCGTATGTCGAACCTCTGTGCGATTACCGCACAGAACCGTGGCCGAGGAGGGATCGCATGGATGGCCGTGGCATCGGACGTCGGTCGTTCCTGGAGTTGTCGGCGGGCGGCGCGCTGGCGCTGGCACTGCCGGGCTGCAAGAAGTCCGAGGACAAGCCCGGCGCCGGCGGCGGCAAAAGCGGCGGAGGCCAGAGCGGCGGAGGCGGAGGCGGGGGCACGCGTCAGATCGTCATCGGCTACGTGAGCCCGCAGACCGGGCCGCTGGCCCCGTTCGCCGCGGCCGACGCCTTCATCATCGAGCGCGCGGTCAAGGCGCTCGACGCCAAGGGCATCATGGTCAACGGCGCGCGCGCGACCTTCCGCGTCGAGCGAGTCGACAGCCAGTCCAACCCGACCAAGGCCGGCGAGGTGGCCACCGGCCTCATCCAGGGCAAGAAGGTCGACCTCATGGTCGTGGCCCACACGCCGGACACGACAAACCCGGTCGGCGCGGTGTGCGAGGCCAGCCGCGTCCCGTGCATCTCGACGGTGGCGCCGATCGGACCGTGGCTGTCGGGCGGGCCGTACGAGTGGACCTATCACTTCTTCTGGGACCTGCCGGACATCATCCAGGTGTTCACCGGCATGTGGGACTCGGTGCCGACAAACAAGGTGGTCGGCGGCCTGTGGCCCAACGATCCGGACGGCACCGCCTGGGCCGGCGCCTTCACCAAGGCGCTGACCGACAAGGGCTACAAGGTGATCGATCCGGGCCGCTACCCGAACCTCACCACCGACTTCACCGTCTTCATCCAGCAGTGGAAGAAGGCCGGCGCCGAGATCATCACCGGCGTGCCGATCCCGCCCGACTGGGCCGCGTGCTGGCGCCAGTGCGCGCAGCAGGCCTACCGGCCCAAGGTGGCCAGCATCGGCAAGGCGATCCTGTTCCCGGCCGCTGTCGAGGCGCTGGGCGGAAATCTGGCCGAGGGCCTGACCTCCGAGGTGTGGTGGAGCCCGTCGCATCCGTACAAGTCGTCGCTGACCGGCGAGAGCGCGGGCGACCTGGCCGGCGCCTTCCAGCAGCAGTGGTCGCAGCCGCTCGGCTTCGTCTACGCCATGTTCGAGCTGGCCGGCGACGTGCTCGCCCGCGCCCAGAGCGCCGACAAGGAGAAGGTGCGCCAGGCCCTGGCCGCGACAAAGCTCGACACCATCGTCGGGCCGCTCGCGTTCGACGACAAGCACGTCGCGCGCACGCCGCTGGTCGGCGGTCAGTGGACAAAGGGAGAGAAGTACCCGTGGGATCTGCGCGTGGTCTACAACGCCACCGCGGAGGGCATCCCCAAGACGGCCGAGATCAAGGCGATCGGCGCCACCGGCTGACAGATGGCCGACGCGCGCCTCGAGGCGTCCGGGCTGCGCAAGTCGTTCGGCAGCCTGCTCGTCACCGACGACGTGTCGCTCGAGGCGCGCGCGGGAGAGGCGCTCGGCATCATCGGGCCCAACGGCGCCGGCAAGACGACGCTGTTCAATCTGCTGGCCGGCAGCCTGCGCCCGGACGCCGGCAGCGTGCGCATCGACGGCGCCGACGTGAGCCGCGAGCCGCCCCAGCGCCGCTGCCGGCGCGGCCTGGCCCGCACCCACCAGGTCCCGATCCCGTTCCTCCACCTCACCGCGTACGAGAACGCGCTGGTCGGGGCGTCCTTCGGGCGCAGCCGCGGCGGGGCGCCGGAGCGGGCCATGCGCGCGCTGGAGCTGGCCGGCCTGGCGCCGCTGCGCGAGCGGCCGGCGCGCACCCTCGGGCTGGTCGAGCGCAAGCGACTCGAGCTGGCCCGCGCCCTGGCCGCCGATCCGCTGGTGCTGCTGCTCGACGAGGTCGCCGGCGGCCTGACCGACGCGGAGAGCGCCGAGCTGTGCGCCGTGCTGGGCGACATCCGCGCCGCCGGCGTGGCGCTGGTCTGGGTCGAGCACGCGGTGCACGCGCTGGCCGGCTTCGTCGACCGCCTGCTCGCGCTCGACCGCGGCCGCGTGGTGGCCATCGGCGCGCCGCGCGAGGTCCTGGCCGACGCGGCGGTGCAGGCGACCTACCTGGGCGTCGAGGCGCTCGAATGACCGCACCCATCTTGCGGGTCGACGGCCTCGACGCGTTCTACGGCCAGCTGCAGGCGCTGCGCGGCGTCTCGTTCGAGGTCGCGGCCGGCCAGGCGCTGGCCATCATCGGGGCCAACGGCGCCGGCAAGACGACGCTGTTCCAGACAATCGCCGGGCTGCACCGCTCCGCCCGCGGCCAGGTTCTGCTCGACGGCGAGCCGATCCGCGGCCTGCCGGCCCATCGGGTCGTGCGCCGCGGCGTCGCGCTGGTGCCGGAGGGGCGGCGCATCTTCCCCAGCCTGTCGGTGGAGGAGAACCTGCGCGTGGCCGAGGACCGCCACCTGGGCCGCGCGCGCCGCTGGACCCGCGACCGCGTCTACGATCTGTTCCCCGATCTGCGCGCCGCCGCCGGGCGCCGCGGCACCCAGCTGTCCGGCGGCCAGCAGCAGATGCTGGCCATCGGCCGCGCGCTGCTGTGCGAGCCGCGCCTGCTCCTGTTCGACGAGGTCTCGCTCGGGCTGTCGCCGCTGGTGGTGCGCGAGCTCTACCGCGCGCTCGAGAGCATCCGCGGCGAGGGGGTCACGCTCGTGTTCGTGGAGCAGGACGTGACCCGCAGCCTGGCGTTCTCCGATCACGTCGTGTGTCTGCACCGCGGGACCGTCCGCCTCGCCGGCCCGTCGTCATCGCGCTCTCTCGACGAGGTGCGCCGCGCATACTTCGGCTGAGCGATGGAGCTGCTCCAGACCCTCGTCAACGGCGTCCTGCTCGGCGGCCTCTACGGCCTGATCGGGCTCGGCCTGTCGATCAACTTCGGCATCATGCGGCTGGTCCACCTGGCCCACGGCGAGATCGTCGTGCTGGGCGCCTACTTCCTTGTCGTGGGCCTGGTCCCGCTCGGCCTGCCGCCGCTTCTGGCCGCGGCGCTGGTGGCGCCGCTCATGTTCGCGTTCGGCTGGGCCCTGCAGCGCTTCATCATCCACCGCACCCTCGGCCGCGGTGTGCTGCCGCCGCTCATCGTCACCTTCGGCGTCTCCATCGTGGTGCAGAACGCGCTGCTGCTGCTGGTCACCGCCGACGCCCGAACGCTCCAGACGCCACTGGCCTCGGCCGGCGCGCCGCTGGGCGGCATCACCGTGCCGGTCATCCGCCTGGTCGACTTCGGCGTGGGACTGGGCTGCCTGGCCGCGCTGCTGCTCCTGCTCGGCCGCACCTCGCTGGGCCGCGCCCTGCGCGCCACCTCGGACGATCCCGACACCGCGCGTATCATGGGCATCGATCCGCGCCGCATGTACGCGGTCGCCGGTGGCATCGCGGCCGCCCTGGGTGGCATGGCCGGCGTGCTGCTGGCCGCCACGTCCACGTTCTATCCGTTAACCGGCTCCGAGGTGCTGCTCATCGCGTTCGAGGTGGTCGTCGTCGGCGGCCTGGGTAGCGTGACCGGCACCTTCGTGGGCGGCATCCTGCTGGCCGTGGCGCAGGTGCTGGGCGCGCGCTTCTTCGGCCCCAGCTACGCGCTGGTGGCCGGCCACGTGGTCTTCCTGCTGGTGCTTCTCTTCCGCCCGCAGGGCCTCATGCCGAGGACGGCGCCCTGATGCCGGTCCGCCTGGCCATCATCGGCTGCGCCGTCCTCGCGCTCGTCTCGCTGCCGCTGTGGGGCGAGGGCGGCGCGCGCGCCACGCTGATCTTCCTGGCCTACCACGCGGCCATGGCCCAGATGTGGAACCTGCTGGCCGGGTACGCCGGCCTGGTCACCTTCGGCCAGCAGCTCTACGTCGGGCTGGGCGCGTACACCCTGGCCATCGCATGCGAGCGGATGGGGCTGGGCGTGTGGCCGTCGTTCGCGCTGGCGGCCGTGACCTGCGGCCTGATCGCGCTGCCGATCGGCGCGCTGACCTTCCGCCTGCGCGGCGGCTACTTCGCTGTCGGCAGCTGGGTGGTGGCCGAGATCTTCCGGCTGCTGTTCGGTAACTGGGAGTACGTCGGCTTTGCGTCGGGCATGTTCATCCGCGGCGCGCGGCGGGTCGATCCCTGGATCATCTATTATGTGGCCATCGGGCTGGCGGCTGGTTCGTGCGCGCTGGTCGTGGCGCTGCTGCGCTCGCGGGTCGGCCTCGCGCTGATGGCTGTGCGCGACGGCGAGGAGGCCGCCGCCGGGCTCGGCGTGGACGTGTGGCGGGTCAAGCTGCTCGCCTTCGTGGTCGCCGCCGCCGGGACCGGTCTGGCCTCCGCGCTCGTGACGGTCCAGACGCCGTTCATCCAGCCCAACGCCGCCTTCTCCATCCAGTGGGTGGCGGCGGCCAGCTTCATGGTGGTGGTGGGCGGGCTGGGCACGGTCGAGGGCCCGATCATCGGCGCGGCCATCTACGTCCTGGTGCAGGAGCAGCTGGGCGGGAGCGGCGCCCTCAACCTGATCGTCCTGGGCGTCACCTCGGTCGTCGTCATGCTGGTGGCGCCGCAGGGGCTGGCCGGCCTGGTGCGCGACCGGCTGGGCTGGACCCTGTTTCCGATCGCCCGCCGCCCCCCGGACCGCGCGCAGCAATTGCGCGACTGACCCGGTCGATGGGAGAGGCACCGACCGCGCCGTGAAACGCCGGCGGGGTCCGCGTCACTATCAACACGAAATGCTCGCTTCGATGGCAAGCCTCGCGAGCACGTGCAAGAGGGGCGCGATTTGTGGCTATAATCATCCCCTTTCGATCGCGAGGCCGCTTGAACTTCAAGCAGTTCGACGAGGCCTATCTCGCTCGGCTCAGTCAGGGCGACCCGGAAGTGGAGGCGCATTTCGTCGCCTATTTCGGGCAGCTCATACAGATCAAGCTGCGCCACCGCCTCAGGTCGCAACACGCCATCGACGACGTCCGCCAGGAGACCTTCGCGCGGGTCTTCCACATCTTGCGGACGGAGGGCGTGCGGCAGCCGGAAAGGTTGGGGGCTCTGGTGAACTCGGTCTGTAAAAACATCCTTCTCGAGACGCTGCGCTCGCGCCGGTACGAGGAGCTTCCGGACGAGATCGATCCGGGACCCTCCAGGGGCGACGCCATCGACGGTCTCATCTCGGAGGAGCAGCGGCGCGAGGTGCGCAAGGTGCTCGACGAGCTGCCGGATCGCGACCGGACTCTCCTGCGCGCGGTCTATCTCGACGAGGAGAGCCGCGACGTCATCTGCGCCGAGTTCCACGTCGACCGCGACTACCTGCGGGTCCTGCTGCACCGCGCCAAGGAGACCTTCCGGCTGCGCTTCCAGGCCGGCGACCGCGCCGCCGAGGCCAGCCCGGCGCGCCCCCAGGTGCGGAGCTCCTGATCATGGATCATCAGGAAGCCGTGAGCCTCGGAGCCACCGAGCAATATCTGCTCGGCACGCTCGACGAGGAGCAGCGCGAAGGGTTCGAGGAGCACTTCTTCGGCTGCCTCGAGTGCGCCGAGGACGTGCGAGCCGGCATGGCCGTGGTGGCGGTGGCGCGCTGGCTGCCGGACGAGCGGCCCGACGCCCTGCCGAACGGGAGCGACGTGTCGCTGCTGCAGACCCCGCACATCGCCGCCGCCGTGGCCGTCGAGGCCGCGCAGGTGGCCGCGGTCGCGGTCGCGCAGGCGCCCGCCGCGGAGATTCCCGAGGCGCGAGAGGTCTCCACGTCGCGCGCGGCCGCCCGGGCGCGACGCCGCTGGTTCGGCTCTCCACAGATACGCAGCTACGCCGTGGCGCTGTCGGGGCTGGCCGCGGGACTCTGCATCGCCGCGTACCAGGGCATCGTCACGATCCCGCGACTCGAGGATCAGGTGCAGCGCGCCGAGGCGCTCCAGGCGGTGCCGTCCTACTTCTTGAGCCTGAGCCGCAGCGAGGCGCCGGTGGTCGCGGTGTCTGCCGACGACCGGCAGGTCGCGCTGACCCTGTCGCGCAGCTGGGACCGCGCGCTGTCGGTCTATCGCGTCGAGCTGCAAGACGCGTCGGGCCGCGCCGTGTTCAGTGAGACCCTCCGCTCGCTCCGTGCGGCGCAGGGTGACGAGCTCGAGGTGTTGCTCCCGGTGCGCGGGCTGCCCGCGGGATCGTACGTGCTGGTCGTGCAGGGAGTCAACGATGGGCCAGAAGGCGGCGCGGCTGCCGGGCCCGTACCGGCGGCGCGGTACTCGTTTCATCTGCAGCGCCGCTGAAGGAGCCAGCCATGGCCGTGCAGCGCCGGTTTCTCTACCACGGCGAGGTGGTCGCTTACGCCGCTCGTCTCGACCAGCCCCGCCTTCGCGACGTCAAGGGTGCGGTCGCCCTGCCGGGCACCGGCGGCCGCGTCAGCCTGCTCGAGACCTGCGACCCGGGCGGGCTGGTGCGCTTCGACTACGCGGCCAGCAGCGTGAGCGGCGAGCGCTACGGCGACGCACACGAGACGCGGGCCACCTGCTCCATCGAGGGGCTCGACGTGTGCGGCGTGCTGCGGGTGGATCTGCTCAGCGCCGTGCTCACCTCGAGCTACGCGCACGAGCAGACCTTCCACGAGGAGACGGTGACGCTCAAGGGGCTGTGGGCCAACGGCGAGTACCGCAGCACCGACAGCCAGGTGCTGACCCGCGTGCGCGCCTGTCCCACGCTGAACAAGCTGAGGGCGGCCGCCGCCGAGGACGAGCGGCTCCGGAAGAGCCTGGCGGCGGCCGGCACCCCGTTCGACGCGGCAGGGATGCCGCGGCCGACCTCGGCCGGCGACCTGGCCTGCCACCTGTTCGAGCCCGGCAGCCTGCGCTTCCGCAACGCGTCAACCATCTACGACGTCTTCCTCGGCGAGTACCTGATCGCCGAGCGGCAGCGGCGGCTCACCATGCTGCGGGTCGAGATGAGGTCGGCCGACGGCACGGCCGGCGGCGAGTCCTCGTCCGTGGAGGGGACCGTGATCCTGCTCGAGCTGAGGATCAACGGGCACTCCCATCCGTGATTGGCCTGTCCACGCAGGATCGCTGAGGCGGTGGAGACGCTGAAACGGTGGCGGTGGCAGCCGCACTATGTGGGTACCCGTGAGAGGCGTCGGCACCGAGAGAGGGATGGGGACATGGCGATCGATGTGAGCGCCCCGACAGGGATGGCATCCACGCTTCCGTTTGGCCTCGCGGCCGACGCGGGCGTGTGCCCGATCGCATGGCGGGCGGGCGTGTGCTTCGGGCGGTACGAGCTGATCGGGGAGATCGGCTCCGGGGCGATGGGCGTCGTGTGGGCCGCGCGCGACATGGATCTCGATCGACACGTCGCGCTGAAGTTGATCCGATCGGGGGGGCGGTCGCTCCCCGAGCTGCGCGGGCGCCTGCTGGGCGAGGCGCGGGCCATGGCCCGGCTGTCTCATCCCAACGTGGTGACCGTGCACGACGTGGGCACGACCGAGGACGGGCTGTTCATCGCGATGGAGCACCTGGACGGCGGAACGCTGGACCAGTGGCTGGATGCTTCCCCGCGATCCTGGCGAGAGGTGGTGGCGAAGTTCATCGAGGCAGGTCGCGGGCTGGGCGAGGCGCACCGAGCCGGTCTCGTTCACCGCGACTTCAAGCCCGAAAATGTGCTTCTGGGGAGGGATGGGGTCGCCAGGGTCGCGGATTTTGGTCTCGCGCTGCCGACCGGCGAGTCAACCGGCGCCGACGGCGAGTCGAGCACGGGCGGCGGCGAGCGCGCCGTGACCGAGGAGGGCGTGCTGGTCGGCACCCTCGCCTTCATGGCCCCGGAGCAGCTGCTGGGCCAGCGGGCCACCGCGCGCTCCGATCAGTTCGGCTTCTGCGTCGCGCTGTACGAGGCGCTCTACGGCATGCGTCCGTTCGGCGGCCAGTCGTCCGAGATCCCGGCGGCGGTGCTGCTGACCGCCATCGTGGAGGGCTGCATCGCGCCGCCGCCGCCTGGCCGCCGCGTGCCGCGCCGGCTGCACCGGCTCCTGCTGCGCGGCCTGGCCTGCGAGCCGGACGACCGCTGGACCACGATGGACGCCCTGGTCGAGGAGCTCGAGCGCTGCCGCGCGCGCGCCTGGCCGTCCTGGCTCGCGACCCCGGTCGCGGCGGTGGCCGACCTGGCCGGCCGCGTGGCCCGGGGCGCGACCCGCCCGTCGGTGCCGTCCGCGCCGCCGACCTTGCCGGCCGCTGTCGGTCGGGCGGCGCAGCCGACCCGCCGGCTCCAGGTCGTCAAGGGCCCCGAGGGGATGGGGCGGGGGCCCCTTGGGGGGCCCCGCAGGCAGAGCTCTCACGCCGCCGCCGACGGGATGGGGCGGGGGCCCCTTGGGGGGCCCCGCAGGCAGAGCTCTCACGCCTCCGCCGACGGGATGGGGCGGGGCTCGGCGCCGACCGCATCGTCTCAGCGGTGCCGCAGCGCCGACTCAATCTCGGCGGCGGCCGCCATCAGCGGCGGCATCACGTCCTTCTGAAACTGCGCGCGGCTGGTCCGCGTCGCGCTGCTGACGTTCATGGCGGCCACCACGCGGCCGCTGCGGTCGCGCAGCGGCACCGCCATCGAGCGCACGCCCTCGGTGAACTCCTGGTCAACGAGGGCCCAGCCCTGGCGCGCCACCTGGGTCAGGATGCGGCGCAGCTCGGCCTGGCCGACGACGGTGCGGCCGGTGTGCTGCGTCGGCTCGATGCGGGCGAAGTAGGCGTCCAGGTCGCACGGCTCGAGCGCGGCCAGCAGCACGCGACCCATCGACGTCACGTAGGCCGGCAGCCGCGCGCCGACGCTGAGGTTGACCGTCACGATGCGCTTTGTCGGGACGCGCGCGACGTAGACGATCTCGTGACCGTCGAGGACCGAGACCGAGCAGGACTCGTGCACCTGATCGACGAGGCGCTCCATGGGCGGCTGGACCACCTGGGTCAGCGGCAGCGAGGCAAGGTAGGAGTAGCCCAGCCCGAGGACGCGCGGCGTCAGCGAGAAGTTGCGGCCGGCGGCGGCGACGTAGCCGAGCTCCTCGAGGGTCAGGAGCAGGCGGCGGGCGGCGGCGCGGCTCAGGCCGGTCGCGACGGCGGCCTGGCTCAGGGTCATGGGCCCCGACGACGCGCCCATCGCCTCGATCACCGACAGGCCGCGCGCGAGCGACTGCACGAAGTTGGGCGACGGTGCCGGCGTGGGCGACGGTTCCGGCGTGCGCGGGCGTCGACGAGTGTTTGACATGGATCGCGCCTCAACTACACTCTGTTCGGGTATCGAACTCGTGTGCGATTATCGCACGCAGCCAGCTCAGCCGAGCGGAGGTTCAAGATGACCATTCGCACCGTGTTCGGCTCCTTGAAGCAGTTCGAGAAGGGCGGGATCCAGCTCATCCGCGACGATCCCCGGAACTACGCCTTCTCGAACGTGTTCGAGGTCGCCTCGAAAGCCCGGCCGTGGGAGAAGGTCGCGGTCGCGCGCAACATGGAGTACGTGCTCGAGGCGGTCAGGGCGGAGGGCACCTCTCCCTGGTACGCCGCCGCCCACGACGAGTTCGCCCTCGTCATGGATGGATCGGTCGAGGTCGCCCTGCGCAAGCTCGAGGCGGCCGACCGCGTGCCCGACGGGACGCAGGGCTCGACGGTGCTGGCGGGCGAGCCGAAGGGAAAGGCGATGGGGCGCATCCGGGCGCGGCGGGGTCACCTGTCGCTCCTGCCGGTCGGCGCAGGCTATCAGTTCCGCGCCGCCGAGCCGAGCGTCCTGCTCATCCAGACTCTCCTCGGAGCCCACACGGTGGAGCGCTGGGCCGAGATCTGCATCACCAGCTGAACCAAGGAGCGCGCCAATGGCCAGGACCAACCAAGCGGGCTACCAGAGCTTCGCGATCGGCGGCTTCGAGTTCAGCCGCGACGAGTACTTCGCCTACATCCGCAGCCCCAAGGGACAGCACCAGATGTCGGTGGACGCGTTCCTGCGCGCGCTGCAGCGCGACGTGGCGTGGGGCTTCTTCTACGGCCTCGTCAACTTCGACACCATCTTCGGCACCTTCAACCACTACGGCACCGTCAACATGTTCATGGGGCGCTTCAACGAGGCGTTCCGGGCCAGCGGCGTCGACTACAACGAGACGTTCGACGCCGAGAAGCTGATGGGCGTGTTCCGCGCCATGCTCGACGACTGGACCATCGAGGGGTTCGACCCGTTCGCCGCGCCGGGCGAGACCGGCAGCCCGTTCGGGGCCAAGCGCGGCGACAACCGCAAGGCGATCACGCGCGAGCGGGTGGCGGCCCGGCGCATGGTCGGCGTGCCCGGCGACGCGCCGCGCCGCACCGACGAGAGCGGCTACCCGGTCAACCGGCACTTCGCCGACGTTCCCCAGGACGAGCCGGAGATCGAGGCGGAGCCTGGCTTCGAGGGCGAGGTGGCGGCGTTCAACCTGTTCGCCTATCTGTCGCGCTCCGACGTCACCTGGAACCCGTCGGTCTGCTCGGTGGTCAAGGACAGCCTGATGTGCCCGACCAGCGAGGAGTACATCCTGCCCATCCTGCACGGCAACGACCGGGTCGAGTGGTTCGTGCAGCTGTCGGACGAGATCGCCTGGGACGTGCAGGACAGGGAGACCGGCCAGCCGCGCGCGCGGGTAACCCTCAAGGCGGGCGACGTCGCCGCCATGCCGGCCGACATCCGCCACCAGGGCTACTCGCCCAAGCGATCGATGCTGCTGGTGTGGGAGAACGCGGCGCCCGATCTGCCCAGGCTCATCAGCGAGGGCAAGGCGCCGATGAACCCGGTCGGCTTCGACCGGCGCGGGTAGACTCCGGGCATGCGCACGCAGCTGTTCATCGACGGCGAGTTCGTCAACGCCGCCGGCGGCCAGACCCTGCCGGTCATCAACCCACACGACGCCACGGTGCTGGCCGAGGTGGCCGAGGCGCGCGAGGCCGACGTCGATCGCGCGGTGGCCGCGGCGCGTCGCGCGTTCCCGGCGTGGAGCCGCACGGCGGCGGCCGAGCGCGGGCGCCTGCTGTACCGGCTGGCCGATCTGATCGAGGCGCGGGCCGAGGAGCTGGCACGGCTCGAGAGCGTGCACACCGGCCACCCGATCCGCGACTCGCGCGGCGCCGACGTGCCGCGCACGGTGGCCACCTACCGCTACTTCGGCGGCATGGCCGACAAGCACCAGGGCCAGGTCATCCCGGTCGAGCCGGGTTTCCTGAACTTCGTGACCCGCGAGCCGGTCGGCGTGGTCGGCCAGATCACGCCGTGGAACTTCCCGCTCATGTTCACCAGCTGGAAGCTGGGCCCGGCGCTGGCCGCGGGCAACACCGTCGTCTACAAGCCGTCGGAGATCACGCCGCTCACGTCGCTGGCGGTGGCCGAGCTGTCCGCCGAGGCCGGCATTCCGGCCGGCGTGATCAACATGGTGCCCGGCACCGGGGCGGCCGCCGGCGCCGCCATCGCGCGCCACCCGGGCGTGGACAAGATCTCCTTCACCGGATCGTCGGCGGTGGGCCGCACGGTCGTCGAAGCCTCGGCCGGGAACCTCAAGCGGGTGCAGCTGGAGCTGGGCGGCAAGGGGGCCAACATCGTCTTCGACGACGCCGACCTGGTCGCCGCGGTCAACGGTGCTGCGTTCGCCGTGTTCCACAACCAGGGCCAGGCCTGCATCGCCGGATCGCGCCTGCTTCTGCAAGAAGGCATCGCGGAGCGGTTCCTCGAGAAGTTCCTGGAGCTGGCGCGCTCGATCCGGCTGGGCGATCCGCTCGATCCGGCGACCGAGATGGGTCCGCTCACCTCCGCCGTGCACCGCGACCGCGTGCTGGCGTATTGCAAGGTGGCGCGCGACGAGGGGGGCGAGATCTTGCTGGGCGGGCGGGCGCCCGAGCGCCGCGAGCTGGCCGCCGGCTACTACATCGAGCCGACGGTGGTGCGCGCGCGACCGGAGCACCGCGTGTGCCGCGAGGAGGTGTTCGGCCCGTTCGTGACGGTGACCAGCTTCCGCAGCGAGGAGGAGGCGGTCGCGATGGCCAACGGAACCGACTACGGACTGGGCGGCGGTCTGTGGACGGCGGACCTGGGGCGCGCCCACCGGGTCGCGGGCGCGCTGCACGCCGGCATGATCTGGGTGAACGCGTACAAGCGGGTCAATCCGGGCTCGCCGTTCGGGGGCGTGCGCGGATCCGGCTACGGCCGCGAGATGGGCTTCGACGCCATGGACGAGTACACCCACGCCCGCTCGATCTGGATCAATCACTCGGCGGCCATCCCGCCCTGGTACAAGCGATAGGTGACCAGGACGAGGATCGACGCGTGAAGATCGCGCCGTTCACCTTCGAGTCGCTGCCTTCGCGGGTCGTGTTCGGCCCCGGCGCCCTGGCGCGAGTGCCGGACGAGCTGGATCGCCTGGGCTGGCGGCGCGCGCTGGTGCTGGTCACGCCGCAGCGGCGCGGGCAGGGCGAGCAGCTCGCGGCGGCGCTGGGCGAGCGCGCGGCCGGGCTGTTCGCCGAGGCGCGCCCGCACGTGCCTGTCGACATGGTGGTGCGGGCCCGCGCCGCCGCGTCATCGGTTCGGGCCGACAGCACGGTGTCCATCGGCGGCGGCTCGACGGTCGGGCTGGGCAAGGCGCTGTCGCTCGATCCCGGGCTGCCGCAGCTGGCCATCGCGACCACCTACGCCGGCTCGGAGATGACGCCGCTGTGGGGCCTCACCGAGGGGGGCGTCAAGCAGACCGGCCGCGACCCGCGCGTGCAGCCCAGGGCCGTGGTCTACGACCCGCTGCTGACGCTCGGGCTGCCGGCGCGGGTCACCGCGGCCAGCGCCATGAACGCGATCGCCCACTGCGTCGAGGCGCTGTACTCGGTCGACGCAAATCCGATGACCAGCCTGAGCGCCGAGGAGGGGATCCGGGCGCTGGCGGCCGGCGCGCGCGCCGCGGTGGCGGCGCCGGACGATGTCGACGCGCGCACCCTGGCGCTGTACGGCGCCTACCTGTCCGGCTCGGCCCTGGGCGCGGTCGGCATGGCGCTGCACCACAAGCTATGCCACGTGCTGGGCGGCGCCTTCGACCTGCCGCACGCCGAGACCCACGCCATCGTGCTGCCCCACGTGGTGCGCTTCAACCAGAGCGGCGCGCCGGAGGCGATCGCGCGGGCGGCCCGCGCGCTGGGAGCCGGCGACGCCGCCGCCGCGCTGTTCGACCTGCTCGCCGAGCTGGGTCTGCCGCGCCGGCTCGACGAGATCGGGCTGCGCGCCGAGGATCTCCCGCGGGCGGCGGAGCTCGTGACCCAGCGGAGCTATCCCAACCCGCGGCGGGTCACGCGCGAGGACGCCCTCGAGCTGCTCGGCGACGCGCTGATCGGCCGCCTGCGCTGACAGGGTGTCGCAGCGCCCGTGTTCGCATCTCGGGTGCCCGTTGTGCCGCGTTCGCCGACCCGGGCATAGTCAGAGTCGTTGTCGTCTCGAGTCGGCGCATTCAGAACCGTACGCGTCGCGTTCGTCGCGCTCGCTTTCCTCGCGTCCGGATGCGGCAAGGAGCGCGACGGCGGCGGGCTCATGTGCCGCGACGGCGCCGGCTGCCCGGACGGCCAGGACTGCGACGACGGCGAGTGCGTGCCGGCCGGCGACGAGGACGGCACCAGCGTCGACGCGGGGATGCAGACCGCGGGAGACGACGGCTCCCGATCGGACTGCGGCGTTGACGCCGGGCCCTGACGGTCAGTCCGCGGCGCGATAGCGAGGGTCGAGCTGGTCGGCCGGCGCGGCGCGCGACAGCTCCAGCACCGCCGCGTCGTCCTCGTCGCGCGGGTCGATGGCGCGGGCCTCGAGGAACAGCTCGTGAGCGCGGCGGTAGCGGGCGAACGAGGTCAGCGGATCGCCCTGCGCCTCGTAGATGCGGCCCTCCTCCCAGAACAGCAGGGCGGCGGCGCGGATCCGGTCGGCGCGGCCGAGCAGGCTGGCCAGGGTCGGCGTGTCGACCCGATCGACCGCCTCGCGCGGGATGGTGAGCAGCTCGTCGTACATCCGGTCCGCGGCCTCCAGGGCCGCGATGTTGTCGCCGCTCTCGCGCCGCCGCCGCATTGTCGCCAGCGCCGCGGCGAACTGGCGGACCAGGCGCATGAAGAAGTCTTCTGTGATCGGCACGGCGAGGTAAGCGTATGCCGTCCCCGGCGCGGCGCAAGCGCTCGCTCACGCGGCGGCGCGGCGTCTCGCGCGCAGCCGCCAGAGGACGGCGCCGACGGCGATGACGAGCAGGATCAGCTCGAAGGGGACGTCGATGTGCTCGTCGATCTCGAGCGGCACGATCACCGGCTCACCATCACGAGACGGCGAGAAGTAGAGCTCGCCCGGCGGCCGCCTGACCGATGGATCGAGGAACGACATGAGCCACGGTCGCTCGGGCAGGGCGCCGTCCGGGACCGCGTCGCGCAGCATGGCGGCCAGGCCGGGCAGCTGGCCGGCGTACTCCAGCTCACCGGGCCACGCGCGGCTGCCGCCGGCCACTCCGTCATCGTCCAGGCTGCCTTCCATCTTGCGCCCGCCGATCAGGTGGACGCGCAGCGTGCGCCACGGCAGCAGGGTCGGCGCCGCGTCGGACGGCTCGCGGTAGGGGAAGAACGGCCGCCCGGCGGCGAACGACATCCGCACCGCCGCGGTCGGCGTCGTCGCCTCGCCCGAGCCGCGGAAGCGGAAGGCGGTCAGCTTCCAGCGCGCGGCGACGTACGGGGCGAGCCACTCCGCCAGCTGCGGGCGGCTCGAGAAGCTGTGGCTGGTCAGCCAGTCGGCCAGCGCGGCCGCGCTGTCGGACTCGAGGACGGCGACGTCGTAGCCGGCCACGCTGGTCCGTTCCAGCACCCGCACCGGGTCGTCGCGGTCGACGGACTTCGACTTCTTGCCCATGCCCATCAGCGGGAACGTGACGCAGGTCAGGCCCAGGCTGATCCCGCGGTCCTCGCGTGCCGTGGTCACCGCGCGGTGCAGCTGCGAGAAGACGGTCAGCGGCACCTCGCCCAGCTCGGGCCGGGACGGGCTGGGCACCAGGAAGCCGAACGGGCCGACGTCGGACGTCGTGAAGCTGACCGTGCGGATGAAGTGCTCGACCTTGCGCGCCTCGTCCCACACGATGATCGCGGTCTCGTCGGCGACCTCGACTCGCTCACCCGATCGGGTCGCGATCGCGCACGGACGGGCGGGCCGAGGCAGCACGAGGAGCAGCAGGCCGGCGGAGAGAACCGACAGGAGCGCGCGCATGATCGGCGCCAACGGAGCGGGACGGAGCCGTATTCCGGTCGGGCGGTCGCGCCGGCGCTTTGCCTGGAAGGCACGCGCCGACTCGCGCTCGTGGTGACCGGGCCCACGACGGGCGGCACGATCTGTCAGCCGCGATCGCGCGACCGTGACGCGGTTTGCAGGGTTGGTGTGCCTCGCATAGGCTTGAGACGCAGAACCTCATGCGCCTCGCTTACCTGATGGCCGGTCTCCTGGCCCTGCACATCGTCGTCCCCGATGCCGCCGCTCAGCCGGCGCAGGGGGGCAGCATCCGCGTGCTCAGCAACGTGAAGCGCGCCATCGTCTCGCTCGACGGCACCGACGTCGGCGTGACGCCGCTCGAGATCAAGCAGGTGCGGCCGGGCGATCATGTGGTGGCGGTGCGCGCCGACGGCCACGGGCGCCGCGAGGACCGCGTCACCGTCGAGGCCGGCGCGACAGCGGTGCTCACGCTCGATCTGGACGAGGGCGGCGAGCCGGGCGGCGTCGGCCGCGTCGACCAGCCGAAGCGACAGGACCCGGGTGGCGGCGCGTCGGACGAACCGGGCGGCCCCGGCGGCCCGCCGGAAGAGCCAGGCGGCCCGCCCGGCGCCGGACCCGACGATCCGGGCGGCGGGCCCGACGCCCGCGACGACGACGGCGGGAAGATCGCCGCCGCACGGCCGCCGACGAAGGAGGAGCTGCAGCTGGAGCGTCGCGGCCTGAGCGCATTCGGCGCGCGGGCGCTGCCGCGCGGGCGATCGACGGTGGCTTTCGGCGCCGGGTATCCCTACCTGTTCGACTCGCGCGTCTCGATCGGCGCGATGCCGCGCGGGGCGCCGTTCGGCCTCGACGCCGGCGTCCTGTTCCGCACCTACGGGGCGCGCTGGGAGCTGGGCGTCACGGGGAGGGCCACCTTCATCGACGTCGACCCGTTCTCGTTCGGCGGCTTCGCCGACTTCGGCGGCGGCTCGACCTACTTCGACGACTCCAAGCGCAACTACTGGTTCCTCGACGCCGGCGTGGCGGCGTCGCTGACCGGCCTCGGCGCGGTGACGATCACCGGGCGCGCGTACCTCAACGCCTGGAGCGACCGCCACTGCCCGGGCGAGGCGGGAGAGGGCGACCCGACCGATCTGTGCCAGGCCTTCCGCGACGACACCGTCGATCCGGAGGAGCGGGCGCGCGTGAACGACCTGGTCGGGCAGGGCAACATCTTCGACCGCGACGGCGGCCTGCGCGCCATCGTGTCGCTGGCGGTCGAGCTGGCGCTGAGCGAACAGTGGAGCGGGTGGCTGCTGATCGAGGGCGCGCCGCGCCAGGACGAGCGCGCCGCCTTCACCGACCTGTTCCACAGCACCATGTTCGACGAAGACGCGCGCTCGTACGCGCGGCTCGGCTTCACCTACAAGTTCTGAGCCGGCCGTACGCGCGTTGCGCGCCTGTGCAGGCCGTGCACTGGCGGCGGCCGGCCGCGCCGTGGACTTCCGGCCGCTTGCAGCGGCACGCGCCTGGCAAGAGCTGCGCTCATGCATCCGTCCCCCGCGCTGACGACGCGATCGTTCCGATCTCGCTACCACGTCGGGCTCTTGCAGCTCGCGCTCCTGCTCCCGCTTTCCTCCGCGTGCGCCGATGACGGCGACGGCGATGTTGCCGGCGATGTCGGCCCCGGGGACGATCCGGGTGACGACCCGGGCACGCGGCGAGACCGCGCGCGAGCTTTCCACCTGCTACTTCGGCGAGGGCGCCATCTACTGCGGGCCGGCCGACGACGACTCGCGCGTGCGGGTCGAGGACTTCTACCCGTCGGCATGCCTCGACGGCGATCACGATCGCGACGGCGTGCCGGACTTCATGGACATGGACGACAGCGGCGGCGAGTACGACGACGACTACCGCTGCCGCACCTGCAACCGCGGCCCCGGCGAGCAGGGCGACTTCCGCTTCGAGGTCGACGGCGACGAGGCCAAGCTCGACCGCGGCATGGTGTACGTGTACGACCACGAGCTCGACAGCCTGATCGTGCCGACGCCGCACGGCGAATCGCTGACCATCATGATCACCTACGACACGCGCATCGACGACGGCTACCCGGCGCCCGGCGCCGAGATCCGCGCCGAGGGGGAGATCGACGAGGACGGCGTCCTGTGGGCCGATCGCCTCAAGGTCCTGTGCGACGCTCCGGAGGCGGTGGATCCGGACGACGTTCCGCCCGAGTGCGAGGCGGTCAACCCGCGCGGCGACTGAGTCACCCCGAGCGAGCTCTGCTCACTCCCGTCGCGCGGGAGCGAGGCGATCATTCTCGTCGGACCGGCGAGCTAATCTGCGCCGAGGGTACCGCTGATCAGTCCGATCCGGTACAGATCGTCCGACGGTCGCCATGGCGGAATTCACTCATCTCCATCTGCACACGCAGTACAGCCTGCTCGACGGCGCCATCCGGGTGAAGGACCTGTTCCCGCGGGTCCTGGAGCTCGGCATGGACACCGTGGCGGTCACCGACCACGGCAACATGTTCGGCGCGCGTCGATCTCTACACCGCGGCCAAGAAGCACGGCGTCAAGCTCATCTTCGGCTGCGAGACCTACGTCGCCGCCACCGACCGCAGCGACCGCCAGAGCCGGCGCAACTTCCACCTCATCCTGCTGGCCAAGGACGAGGTCGGCTACACGCAACCTGTCGTATCTCAACTCGAAGGGCTACCTGGAGGGCTTCTACTACAACCCGCGCATCGACAAGCAGATCCTGCGCGAGCGCTCCGAGGGCCTGATCGGCCTGTCGGCCTGCCTGGGCGGCGAGATCGCCCAGACGATGCTCAAGCAGGGCGTCTCCGAGGCGGAGAAGGTGGCGCTCGAGTACAAGAGCCTGTTCGCCCCGGGCGACTTCTACCTCGAGCTGATGCCCAACGGGCTGCCGGAGCAGGACCAGATCAACGACGAGTACCGGCGCATGGGGCCCAAGCTGGGCATCCCGATGGTGGCGACCAACGACTGCCACTACGTGCACCGCACCGACGCCAAGGCGCACGAGGTGCTGATGGCGATCCAGTCGGGCAAGACCATCGCCGACGAGAAGCGCCTGCGCCACACGCACCGACGCCTACTTCATCAAGAGCGCCGGCCGAGATGGAGGCGCCGCTTCCGCGACCTGCCCGAGGTGCTGGAGAACGCCGTCTCCATCGCCAAGCGCTGCAACGTGCAGCTGTCGCTCGACAACCCCAAGCTGCCGCGCTTCGAGGTGCCGGAGGGGCACTCGCTCGACAGCTACCTCGAGGCGATGGTGGACGCAGGGGCTCGAGGCGCCGCTTCGCCGAGATGGCCGCGCGCGGGCAGGCGTTCGACCCGGACCTGTACCGCGCGCGCTGCCGCAGCGAGCTCGACGTCATCGAGAAGATGCAGTTCTCGGGCTACTTCCTGATCGTCTGGGACTTCATCCGCTGGGCCAAGGCAGCACGGCATCCCGGTCGGGCCCGGGCGCGGCTCGGGCGCCGGCTCGCTGGTCGCGTACTCGCTCGGCATCACCGACATCGACCCGATCCCGTTCAAGCTGCTGTTCGAGCGCTTCCTCAACCCGGAGCGCGTCAGCATGCCGGACTTCGACGTCGACTTCTGCATGAACCGGCGCGACGAGGTCATCAAGTACGTCCAGGAGAAGTACGGCGATGGAGCAGCGTCGGGCAGATCGCGACGTTCCACCAGCTCAAGGCGCGCGGCGTCATCCGCGACATCGCCCGCGTGATGGGGATCCCGTACGCCGAGGCGGACAAGCTGGCCAAGCTGGTGCCCGAGCCGGTGCAGGGCAAGTCGCCGCCGGTGCGCGAGGCCATCGAGCAGGAGCCGCGAGCTCAAGCGCCTGTACCAGTCGCGACCCCAAGATCCGCGAGCTGCTCGACATCGCCGCCGCGCTCGAGGGCCTCAACCGCCACGCCGGCATGCACGCGGCCGGCGTCGTCATCGCCGACGAGCCGCTGTGGGACTACGTGCCCTGCTTCCGCGGCCAGAACGGCGAGATCGTCACCCAGTTCGCGATGAAGGAGGTCGAGAAGGCGGGGCTGGTCAAGTTCGACTTCCTCGGCCTCAAGACCCTCACCGTCATCCACACCGCGGTCGGGCTCGATCAACCAGCAGCGCGCGGCGGTCGGCCAGGATCCGTTCGACATCGCGCGCATCCCGGTCGACGACCCGGGCGTCTACGAGATGATCTCGCGCGGCGACACCACCGGGCGTGTTCCAGCTCGAGTCGTCCGGCTTCCGCGAGATCCTCAAGAAGCTGCGCCCGGACAAGCTCGAGGACATCGTCGCCGCGGTGCGCGCTGTACCGGCCCGGCCCGCTCGAGGGCGGCATGGTGGACGACTTCATCGACCGCAAGCACGGGCGCAAGCCGGTCGACTACATCCACCCGGACGCTGGCGACGATCCTCCAGGACACCTACGGGGTCATCGTCTACCAGGAGCAGGTGATGCAGATCGCCCAGGTGCTGGCCGGCTACAGCCTGGGCCGCGCCGATCTGCTGCGCCGCGCGATGGGCAAGAAAGAAAGTCGAGGTCATGGACCAGGAGAAGGAGGGGTTCGTGACCGGCGCCGTCGACCGCGGCGTGGAGCGCAAGGTCGCCGAGCGACGTGTTCGACCTGATGGCCTTCTTCGCCGGCTACGGCTTCAACCGGTCGCACTCGGCCGCCTACGGCTGGATCACGTACCAGACCGCGTGGCTCAAGCACCACTACCCGCACGAGTTCATGGCCGGCCTGATGTCGTGCGACCAGGACAACACCGACAACATCGTCAAGTTCATCGCCGAGGCGCGGGCGATGGGCCTGGAGGTGGAGCGGCCCGACGTCAACCAGTCGGCGGCCGACTTCACCGTGGTGCCGGACGAGAAGCCAGCGAGCCAAGGGCCTCGGCAAGGTCATCCGCTTCGGGCTCGGCGCGGTCAAGGGCGTGGGGCAGGGGGCGGTCGAGGCGATCCTGGAGGCGCGCGAGCAGGACGGGCCGTTCCGCTCGGTGTTCGACTTCTGCCAGCGGGTCGACTCGCAGCGCGTGAACCGCCGCGTGGTCGAGGCGCTGGTCAAGAGCGGCGGCTTCGACGGTGCGGCCGGCTCGGCCGCGGCGGGCGCGGGCGACCGCGGGCGCGGCAAGAGCGGAGGCGGCGTGGTGCGCGCGCGCGTGTTCGCCGCGCTGGAGGGCGCCATCGAGCGCGGCGCCCAGGCCCAGCGCGACCGGCGCAGCGGGCAGACGTCGCTGTTCGGGCTGCTCGAGCCGGCGCCGGCGGCGGCGGCCGGCGGCAGCGATCCGGGCGAGCGCTACCCCGAGGTGGAGGGGTGGACGCCCAAGCAGCTGCTCGCCTTCGAGAAGGAGGCGCTCGGCTTCTACATCAGCGGGCACCCGCTCGACCGCTACCGGGCCGACCTGTCGCGCTACGCCAACGCGGCCACCACCGACTTCGCCGAGGGGCGCCGGCCGGCCGGCGAGGCGGCGGTGGGCGGCGTGGTGTCGGCCTACCGCGAGCGGCCGACAAAGCGCGGCGACGGCAAGCTGGCCTTCTTCCAGCTCGAGGACCAGTCGGGCCAGCTCGAGGTGATCGTGTTCCCCAAGACGTTCGAGAAGGTGCGCTCGGTCCTGATCAGCGACGAGCCGCTGCTTTGCACCGGCAAGGTCGTCGACGAGGGGGAGGGGGATCAGCACGCCTGGCGCATGCTGCTCGAGGACGCCGTGCCGCTGGCCGAGCAGCGCAAGACGCGCACCAGCCGGGTCGAGATCCACATCGACGCCGAGAGCGTGACGCCCGGCCAGATAAGCGACCTGCGCGGCATCCTGGAGGGCTCGCGCGGCTCGTGCCGGACGGTGCTGCGCGTGCGCATCCCGCAGCGCTCCGAGGCCATCATCCCGCTGGGCGACAGCTACAACGTCGCGCCCACCGACGAGCTCCTGCTCCGGCTCGAGCGCCTGTTCGGCGGGCGCGTGGCCAGCCTGTCGTAGTCCGGCGGTACCGCCGGTGATCAGCGGGCTGGTACATCCAGGGATCAGCGCCGCGCCAGGGGCCTGAAAGCAGGCGCGGGCGGACTGGCCGGGAGCTTGCTCCTCGAGGGGGGATGCGCTCCTTGTCTGTGGCGATGTTGTGCCTCGTGGTCGCGGCGTGCGTGGAGGATGGCGGCGGGGAGACGGGGACGGACGATGGCGTGGCGGCGGGAGAGATCGTCCTGCTGTCGCCGGCCGAGCATCTGGTCCGCGCGTCGATGGTGCTGCGCGGCGCGCGGCCCGGCACCGACGAGCTCGAGCGGGTGACAGCGGACCCGGCCGAGCTCGAGCCGCTGGTCGACTCGTATCTGCAGAGCCCGGCGTTCGCCCAGACCGTGCGCGACCTGCACGACGAGGCGCTGCTGACTCGCTTCGCCACCTTGCCGCCGATCGACGAGCTGGCCGACACCCCGACCGGGCGGCTGCAGACGTCGATCGGCGAGGAGCCGCTGCGCCTGATCGAGCACGTGGTGATGAACGACCGGCCGTACACCGAGATCGTCACCGCCGACTACACGATGGCCAACCAGGTGGTGGCGACGGCCTACGGCCTGGCCCACGACCCTGACGGGCCCCAGTGGCAGGAGGCGCGCTACGGCGACGGCCGGCCCGCCGCCGGCGTGCTGTCAACAAACGCGTTCTACCTGCGCCACCGCTCGGCCGGCGCCAACTGGCACCGCGGCCGGGCCAACGCCGTGTCGAAGGCGTTCCTCTGCTACGACTTCCTGTCGCGCGACGTGGTGGTCGACGGAAACATCGACCTCAGCGATCCGGAGGCGGTGGCCGGCGCCGTGGTCGCCAACCCGGCCTGCGCCAGCTGCCACCAGACCCTCGATCCGCTGGCCAGCTTCTTCTGGGGCTTCGAGCCGAACGTGCTCAACATGGAGGTGCAGGCGTCCGGCTACCCGCTGTTCGCCCTGTTCCAGCCCCAGCGGGCCGGGCGCTGGCGCGGCACGTCGGGCCGGCCGCCGTCGTACTTCGGCCTGGCCGGCGACGACATCGGCGATCTCGGCCGGCTCATCGCGGCCGACCCGCGCTTCTCGCTGTGCGCGTCGAAGCGGTTCTACGCCTACCTGAGCCAGACCGACGTGGAGGACGTGCCGCTCGATCTGGCGGCCCGGTTGCAAGAAACCTTCGTGGCCAGCGGCTACTCGGCGCGCGCGCTGGCCCGCGCGGTGGTCCTGTCGGACGAGTTCCGCGCCTCGCACGCCGAGAGCGAGGACGCGGCCGAGAGCCTCGTCGGCCTCAAGAAGGCGCGGCCGTCGGAGCTGGCCCGCATGATCGAGGACCTGACCGGCTTCCGCTGGCGCACCGACTCGGACCTCAGGCTGCGCGGCGGCAAGGTGGGGCCGGTCGATCTCCTGGCCGACGACGCTGTCGGCTTCCGCGTGCTGGCCGGCGGCATCGACTCCTTCTTCGTCGTCGAGCCGTCGCACACCTTCAACGCCACCTCGGTGCTGGTGCTGCGCGAGCTGGCGGCGGCCGCCGCCGGGTACGTCGTCGAGGCCGACTTCGACGCCGCAGCGGCCGATCGCGCGCTGCTCACGCTGGTCGAGGTGGACACGCGCGACGAGGCGGCGGTGCGCGCCCAGCTGGCCGCGCTGGCGTCCCGCTTCTACGCCGACTTCTCGCCGCCCGAGTCGGAGGCGGTGGGCGAGGCCTACGCCCTGTTCCGCGCCACGCTCGAGCGCACCGACGACGTGAAGCACGCCTGGAAGACAACGCTGACCGCGATGCTGCAGGACCTGCGCATCGCGACCTACTAGCCCGGGGAGCCACGAACAAATGGCGACGTTCAACCGACGCGACATCCTCCTGGGCGGCCTGGCCGGCGCCGCGGCCCTGACCCTGCCGCGGATGCGCCTGCCGCGCGCGGGCGAGACCCGCCCGGCCCGCAACCTCCTCATCGTGCTGGCCGCCGGCGGCTGGGACACGACGTACGCGCTCGATCCCAAGCCCGGCGTCGACGGCGTGGACGTGCCGGCCGGCGCGCTGACCGCCTACGGCGACCTCGACATCTGGACCGACGCCGCGCGCCCGTCGGTGACGGCGTTCTTCGAGGCCTACGCCCCGATCACGGCGGTCGTGCGCGGCATCTCGGTGCGCTCGATCGCGCACCCGGAGTGCAAGAAGCGGATGCTGACCGGCACCGCGTCGTCGGCCAGCCCGGACGTCGGCGCCATCTGCGCCCACGAGCTGGGCCGCGACCTGCCGCTGCCGTACCTCATCCTGGGCGACGAGGCGTTCACCGGGCCGCTCGCGTCCAGCGCCGGCCGCGTCGGGCTCACCAACCAGATCACCGCGCTGCTCGATCCGGCCCAGGCCTACCCGGCGCCGGCCGGCGCGCCGTACGCGCAGCCGGCCTTCGTCCCGTCGGTCGACGACGAGGCCGCCATCCGCGCCTACGTGACCGCGACGGCCGACCGGGAGCGAGCCGTGCGCGGCGCCCTGGGCTACAACCGCGCCCGGGTCGACGACTTCCTCGACTCGCTCGAGCGATCGGATCGCCTGCGCCCGTTCGCCGACGGCTTCGGCGGGCGCGGCCGGAATCTCCTGCTCGCCGATCAGGCCGGGCTGGCCGCCCAGGTGGTGGAGCAGGGCATCTCGCGCGCGGTGATGCTGGACTCGCGCCTGCAGTGGGACACCCACAACCAGAACGAGGACCAGACCGGCCACCACGAGGCGCTGTTCGCCGCGCTGTCAGGGCTCGTCGCCGACCTGGCGGCGCGTCCCGGCGCGGCGTCCGGAGCCACGCTGCTCGACGAGACCGTGGTCGTCGTCGTGTCGGAGATGAGCCGCACGCCCCGGCTCAACGCCCAGGGCGGCAAGGACCACTGGCCGGTCACCAGCATGCTGGTCATCGGCGCGGGCGTGCGCGGCGGCCGCGCGCTGGGCGGCACCACCGACGCGGTCGAGGCGGCGCCCGTCAATCTCGCCACCGGCGAGCTCAGCGGGGGCGGCACGACCCTGCAGAGCGAGAACGTGGCCGCCGGCGTGCTCGAGCTGGTCGGCGTGGAGCCGGGCCTGTATCTGCCCGGCGTGGAGCCGCTGCGTGGCCTGGCGAGCTGACGCGCTCGCCCTGGCCGTCGCGCTGCTGGCCGCGTGCGGCGGCGACGGCGGCGGCGAGCCGAGCGATGACGAGCCGCCGGAGATCGGTGAGGGCCTGGCCGATCGCTCGTGCCCGGAGGACAGCTTTCTCAGCTACGGCAACTTCGGCGCGCCGTTCTTCGCCGAGTACTGCACCGGGTGCCACAGCAGCCAGATCCCGGCCGACATGCGCCAGGACGCGCCGCCCGGGGTCGACTTCGAGACCCTCGACGGCATCCGCTCGAACGCGGAGCTCATCTATCTGCATGGCGGCCGACGGCAACGCGATGATGCCGCCGGTGGGCGGACCGGCCGAGGAGGCCCGCGTCCTGCTCGGCGAGTGGCTGGGCTGCGGCTCGCCGGAGTAGCGCGCCGGCTCAGCCGAGGCCGAGCAGATCGAGGTCGTCGTCCTCGAGGCCGAAGAAGTGCGCGGTCTCGTGCAGGACGGTGATGCGGATCTCCTCGCGCAGCTCCTCGCGGTCGGCGCTCTGTCGCTCGAGATTTTTCTGGTACAGGTGCACGGCATCGATCACGGCGACCTGGTTGGTCACGTGCGACTTCTCCGGCAGCGGCACGCCGGAGAACAGGCCGAGCAGCCGCGGGTCGTAGCCCTCCTCGACCAGGTGCGGGTCCGGCAGGTCCTCGACCAGGATCGGCACGTTCTCCAGCCGGGCCAGCACCTCGGGCGGCAGCTCCTCCATCGCCTCCTCGGCCACCTGCTCGAACTCGGCTGCCGTCATGTGCCAGGGCGGCGGCGGGGCCAGCTCGTCGAGCCGCCGGGTGTCGAGCCAGGCGCGGATCATGGCGTCGCGATCGCCGCGCCGCTCGTACAGCATGCCGAGCCCGTGGTGCGCGTCCGACTGCGACCCGATCCTCCTCGATGGCGGCCAGGAAGCTGCTCTCCGCCAGCTCGAAGCGATCCAGGTCGAACCAGGCCTGCCCGGCGCGCGTCAGCAGCACCGGGTCGCTGACGGTCAGCTCCTCGACAAGGGCCATGGTCGCGCCGGCCGCCTTCAGGGCAGCGGCCTCGTCCTCGCCGCGCAGCTCGGCCTCGGCGCGCAGGAGCAGCACGTCGGCGCGCTCCTCGTCCCCCTCGGCCAGGTCCAGCGCGCGCGTGGCCAGCGCGATGGCCGCGGCCGGGTCGTCGCGGGAATACAGCTCCAGCTCTCCGGCTTGTAAGAGAGGATGGGCATAGTCCGGGTCGGCCGCGGCCGCCCGCTCGAGCAGCTCGAGCGCGACCTCGATCTCTCCGCGCGCGGACGCGACCGCGCCGGCGAGGCACAGCACCTCGGCGTCGCCCGACCGGTCGCGCTCGGCGCGGCGCAGCGCGGCCTCGGCGCCGGCGAGATCGCCTGCCTCGAGCAGCTGCCAGCCGCGCTCGATCGGGTCGCGCTGGTGCGACATGACACGACTATAACCCCGTTTGCCTGGGCCGACCCGCGCCGCTACAGTCAGCCGGTGCTGACGCAGGGTAGATCTGTTCGACCGACGGCCGCGCTGGTCCTCGCGCTGGCGGCGGCCGCGGTGCTCACGGCCTGTCCCGGCCGGACCAAGCGCAACGTCGGCGTCAACATGCCGGTGCCCACCGACGGCGATCAGAAGGCGCTGCGCCGCTTCGAGGAGACCCGCGCGCGCTTCCTGCGCGACGGCGGCAAGGCGCCGGCCAGCACGACCAGCGAGTTCGAGGCCATCGCGCGCGACTATCCGGACGATCCGATCGCGCCGCACGCGCTCCTGTTCGCCGGCATGGCCGCGCTCGGCGCCGGCCAGTACGATCGCGCGGCCGACAACCTGGAGGACGTCGTGCGCGACGACCGAGGTCGACGCCGGTGTGCGCGCGCGCGGCCGGCTGTTCTACGGCATCACGCTCGGCTACCAGGGCAAGCACAGGCGCGCGCTCAAGGAGCTCACCGAGGCGCGCGCGTCGGTGGACCCGGAGAACAAGGAGGAGCGGGCTGCGTTCTTCGCCGCCTGGGCCGACTCGAACGCGCACACCGGCGCCCTCGACGAGGCGATCGCCGGCTACGACGCCTGGTATGCGGTCGGGCGGCCGTCCGAGCGCGCCTACGCCATGTCGCGCATCCGCTCGCTGGTCGAGCAGCTCGACGAGGCGGCGGTGCGGCGCGTGTACGGCCGGCTCGAGAACAAGGAGGGCCCGGCCGCGGCCCTGGTCGGCGCCCGGCTGGCCGCGCAGCTGGACGCGCGCGGCGACCGCGACGGCGCCGAGCAGGTCAGGTCCGAGGTGAAGGACGCGCGCGAGCAGCTCGGCATGGGCGGCGGCGGCGCGGCCGGCGAGGGGGCCGGGGGCGATCCCGGCCGCCTGGGCGCCATCCTGTCGCTGTCGGGCAAGCGCAACCGCCTGGGCGACTTCGCCATGCGCGGTCTGACCCTGGCCTCGAGCGCGTTCGACGACCGCGACGCGAGCGCCGGCCGGCTCGGCTTCCCGCGCCCGTTCCAGCTCATGGTGCGCGACGACGCGTCGCAGGCGCAGGGCGCGGCGGCCGGGGTCGACGCGCTGGCCCAGGCCGGCGCCATCGGCGTCGTCGGTCCCGACGACGGGCGGGCGGTCGAGCGCGCCGCGCGCCGGGCCGGCGAGCTGGGCGTGCCGCTGGTGAGCCTGCACCCGGCGGCCGAGCTGCTCGAGGGCATCGACTCGCCGTACGTGTTCCACGCCGTCCACTCGGCCGAGCAGCGCGCCCGCGCCCTGGCCCGGGCCGCGCTGGCCGGCGGCGCGCGCGACTTCGCCATCTTCGCCCCCGACAACGGCTACGGGCGCAAGGTGGGCGAGGCGTTCCGCCAGGCGGTGGAGCGCGGCGGCGGCAACGTCGTGGTGCAGGAGCGCTATCCGGCCGGCGCCACCTCGTTCGCGACCCACGTCGCGCGGCTCAAGAAGCCGTTCCAGGCCCTGTTCGTGCCGGATCGCGCGCGCACCCTCGAGCTGGTCGCGCCGGCCCTGGCCGCGGCGAATCTGATCGCGCGGCCGCCCGGGCAGAAGACCAGCAAGCGGGCTGCGGCCGCCCGTTCTGGCTGCTGTCAACGGCCGACGTGCTGGAGCCGCGCTACCTGCGCAGCGCCGGCCGCTACAGCGTCGGCGCGCTGCTGGCGCCCGGCTTCTTCGCCGATCGCACCGACCCGCGCATCAGCGAGTTCGTCGCCCAGTACGAGCGCTCGTTCGGCCGCTCGCCCACCGCGCTGGACGCTTACGCCTTCGACGGCGCCTGGGCGGTGCGGGCCGCCGTCGAGCGCGGCGCGCAGAACCGCCGCGAGGTGGCCGACGGGCTGGCCACCGGATCGGTCAACGGCCTGACCGGCAAGGTGGCGTTCGACTCGTCGCACCGCCGCCGCGACGACGGGATCCTGTTCGAGGTGGTCGAGGTGCGCCCGGATCAGTTCGAGCTGCGCGCCCGCCGGTAGCGCCTGTAGCCCATTGGCCGCGTGAAAACCGCCAAGACGCAGAGACCGCCAAGACGGCGCCAAGGTCGCCAGCGTTCATCTCGGCGGCGCGCTGTCCGACTGGTACGGTGTAGCTGGCCAGGCCATCTACAGCGCGCCGCCGAGATGAACGCTGGCACTTGGCGCTGTCTTGGCGTCTGCGTCTTGGCGTTTGACCTCGCGGCCACCTTTGCGGAGGATGACTCCATGAGCTTCGACGCGGGGAACCGGCTCGTGGCCGCGCTCGACGTCGCCGGCCGGAGCGAGGCGGACGATCTGGTGGCGCGGCTGCAGGGCGCGGCCGACTGGCTGAAGATCGGGCTCGAGCTGTTCGTCGCCGCCGGCCCGTCCCTGGTGCGCGACTACGCGGCCGCCGGCCGGCGCATCATGCTCGACCTCAAGCTGCACGACATCCCGGCCACCGTCGAGCGCGCGGCGGAGCGCTGCGCCGACCTGGGCGCCCGGCTGCTCACCATCCACGCAGGCGGCGGCCGCGCCGATGATCGAGGCCGCCGCCGCGGCGGTCAGGCGCGCCGGCGCCGGCAAGGCGGAGCGGCTGCGCATCCTGGCCGTGACCGTGCTGACCTCGCTCGACCAGCGCGACCTGGCCGAGGTGGGCGACGACGTGCCGCTGGCCGAGCTTGTCGCGCGCCGCGCCCGGCTGGCCATCGACGCCGGCGCCGACGGCGTGGTGGCGTCGCCGCACGAGGCGGCCGCCATCCGGCGCATCGCGCCGCCCGGCTTTCTGATCGTCACGCCCGGCGTGCGGGCCGCTTCCGGGGCCGCCGGCGATCAGAAGCGGGTGGCCACGGCCGGCGAGGCGCTGGCCGCCGGCGCCGATCTCGTCGTCGTCGGGCGCCCGATCCGCGACGCCGCCGACCCGGCCGGCGCCGCGCGCGCCATCGCGGCCGAGCTGGCCGGCGCCGGCTGACATGCCGGGGCCGGATCGTGTTCGGCGTCGGGCCGGTGCGCGAGCTCTTGCGCGCGTCGGGGCGGCCCGAGGTGAGCGCGCTGTGGCTGAGCCGCGGGCGGGCCGAGCGCGGCGATCGCCGCGGCGCGCGCGATCCGGTCGCCGAGCTCGTCGACCTCGCGCGTCGCCACAACATCTCGGTCGACCTGCGCGACCCGGCCGAGCTGGACGCGCTGGCCGGTCCGGGCGCCAACCACCAGGGCGTCATCGCGCTGGCCGGCGCCTACCACTACGCCGAGATCGAGGACCTGGCGGCGGCGGCAGCCGCGGCCGGACCGACCGGATTGCTGGTCGCGCTCGACGGCGTGACCGATCCGCACAACCTGGGCGCGATCGCGCGCTCCGCCCACGCCCTCGGCGCCCAGGGGCTGATCGTGCCGCGCGACCGCTCCGCGGCGGTCAGCGCCGTCGTCACCAAGGCGTCGGCGGGCGCCATCGAGCACCTGGCCACGGCGCGCGTGACAAACCTGGTGCGCGCGCTCGAGCAGCTCAAGGAGGCGGGCGTGTGGACCGCGGCGCTCGCCGCCGGCCCGACTGCGCGGCCGCTGTGGCAGCTCGACACCGCCAGTCCGCTTTGCCTCGTGCTCGGCGCCGAGGGGAGCGGCATCCGGCCGCTGGTGGCGCGCACGTGCGACTTCCAGGTCGAGATCCCGATGCGCGCCGGCGGCGTCGGATCGCTCAACGTCTCGGTCGCCGCCGGCATCGCGCTGTACGAGATCGCTCGCCAGCGCGGGCAGTGAGGGGCAACTGCTCCGGTCGGGCCGCTCAGCCGGGCGGGTGATGGAATGCCAGCGCCCATCCGAACATGACTCTCTCCTCTCGGTCATCGCGGCCACCCCCAAAGCCGTCACGCTGTGACACCAGGGCACGAAGACTTGGCGTTGATCCTGGCTTCAGGTCCACCGGACATGACGTTGCTCGACGCAAGGTGCATTGCGCTATGCCGTGAGGCTCGCATGGCACGCGCGCTGCACCTTCATCCGGGTGGAGGGACACCACATGAGGATCGATCGCATCTTGCCGCTGGTTCTCGCTGCCTCTTCGACAGCAGCACTGCTCGTGGCCGGTAGTGGCTGCGCCGGCACCGTGAGCGGCGGCCTGTACTCGCCTGGCGTCGACGCCGAGGTCGTCGTGGACGACTCGCCGCCACCGCCGCGTGAGACCGTCGTCTACCACCGCCATGGCCAGGTCTGGGTCACCGGACGCTGGGTGTGGACCAACGGCGACTGGCAGTGGCGCCGGGGCTACTGGGTCCGCGAGCGACCGAACTACGTCTACGTGCAGGGCTACTGGGATCGCGATCGCGGTCGCTACGTGTGGCGCCCTGGTCACTGGGCAGGCGCGCCGCCACGGTCACTACTGGGTCGAGGGGCGCTGGGTCAGGCGTGACGGACGCACTGGTCTGGGCGAGCGGCTACTGGAGCGCGCAGGCCGGCCGTCGTGCACGCCCGCGCGTACCGCGAGCCGACCGTCCGCCGCCGCTCGCCCGCACGCGCCGACGTGCCGATCCCGGGCGATCGCGAGTGGCGCCGCCGGCAGGGCATCCGCGAGCGCGAGTTCGATCGCGACCAGGAAGCCCGCGAGCGAGCCTTCGAGCGCCGCGCGGATCGGAAGGACCTGAGCGCCGCCGAGCGCCGCGACGCCAGGAGTGACTTCGAGCGCGAGCAGGAGCGCCGCGAGAAGCGCTTCGGCGTGGAACAGAACCGCAGGGAGAGGCGCCACAACGCCCAGAAGGAGAGAGAGGCCATCCAGGAGCAGAGGGACGACTGACAGGGCCGGCTGCGTTGTAGCGCCAGGAGGGAGCCCTTCGGAGGGGGGGCTCCCTCCTTTTTTTACGCCGCGCCGCTCACGCGAGACTCACTGGATCGCGCGGATCCGGTCCCATCGGATTCCCTCTTCCGGCGCGCCGATCGACCACCAGATGCCGAACGCCTTGCCGATGATGGCTTCCACCGGAGCCGGGCCCCAGACTCGCGAGTCGGCGGAGCTGGCCCGGTTGTCGCCCATGACGAAGACGTGGCCGGCGGGGACGATGTAGTGGCGGTGGAGCGCGCAGCCGTCGCCGCCGGGGCCGGCGCCCTCGATCTTGCCCTGCACGCGGCCCTTGTCGGCGCTCGCCGTCGCCGAAGGCGGCGCAGCTGGGCTGCTCCTCGCCGGGGAAGTCCTGGGCGGTCGGTCCCTCGGCCGGGGCGGTGTCGCCGCTCGCCGGCGGGCGCCGGCATGAACACATGGAACTCGTGGCCGTCGATGGTCTCGACGTAGCAGGCTCGCGGTCTGCTGGCGCCAGCCCTCCTCCTCGAGGCTCCAGTAGGAGGTGCGCGGCTCGATCTGCTGGCGCGGCGCCGGCACGCCGTTGATGTGGAGCAGGCCGCAGCGCACCTCCACCTTGTCCCCCTCGAGGGCCACGACGCGCTTGATGAAGGTGCTGGCCGGCTCGCACGGGTGCGCGAACACGATGACGTCGCCGCGCTGGATCTCGTCGAGCTGGTAGGCCAGCTTGTTGACGTAGAGGTGGTCGCCGGGGGCGAGCGTGGGGGACATCCCGGTGGACGCGATCTGGAACGCCTCCAGGTAGTACTGGCGGGCGAAGAACGTGATGGCGCCGACCGCGCCCAGGCAGACGAGGATGCCGAGCACGAACTGGTTGCCGCTCGGCGCCCGGTAGAAGCCGATGAAGGCGGTGTCGATCGCGGACAGCAGGCGCGGCGCGAACAGCACCGCCAGGATGACGGGCGGCGTGAGCGGGATGGCCAGCGGGCTGCCCAGCATGAGGATCACGGTCAGCGCGATCCAGAAGGCGCCGCGCGCGAACCGGCCCAGCACGAAGTGGCCGATGCCGGGCCAGATCGAGCACGTTGACGACCACCGCCATCAGCCGCAGCCAGCGCGGCGCCGCATCAGGGTAGTACGGGTCGACCTCGTATTGCAGTGACGATGAGGTTCGCCAGTTCATGGCAGGCAATCCGTTCCGGGGGGTGGAAGGGGCTACCTCTCGATCTTCTCGAGGAAGCTTGCCTTGAGCAGCTTCTCGCCGAATCCGGGGAAGAAGGCGCCGACGGTGTCGCCCTGGATGAGGACGACCTCGCCCTCGCCCCAGGTATGGTGGCGCACCACGTCTCCCATGTCGAACGGGCTGCCGGTCGGACGCCGGCGCCGCCGCTCGACCTTGAGCGTGTGCGCCGGGCTGCGCCGGGCCCGCTGGCGGGCCAGCTCCTTGACCAGCGCGGGCGGCCGAGCCGTTGCGCACGTCGCCCGGCTCGCTGGCGGCTCGCGTCGAGCGGCGCGCGGTCGGCCCGGTCGCGCTCGGCGCGCTGGCAGTTGTCGCACAGCCCGCACGCCTCGGCCGCGTCCTCGGCGTAGCCGAAGTAGGTGAGCAGCAGCCGCGTCCGGCACAGGTGCGACTGCGCGTAGCGCAGCATCGACTGCAGGCGGGCGCGGTCCTGGGCTCGCTTCTGCTCGTAGCGGTGCGCGGCGCGGGCCAGCTCGTCCAGCTGCGGCGGCTCGTCGGCCAGCGGCGCGAAGCAGCGCGCGCGCCGACCTCCTGGGCGAAGCCGGTCTCCTTGAGGAAGGACAGCACCACGCGCGTCTTCTTGCCCGGCGCGTCGGCCGCCTCGGCGATGGCGCGCAGCGACTGCGGCTCGCCGTGGCTGCGGTACAGGGCGACCAGCGCGTCGGCCACCGACTTGGTCTGCTCCGGCGTGGGATAGCGCCCGCCCAGGAAGAAGCTCTGGATGCGCTTGTCCTCCGGCTGGTAGAGCAGCACGCAGTGCGCCGGCGCTGCCGTCGCGGCCGGCGCGCCCGGCCTCCTGGTAGTAGCGACTCGAGCGAGCCGGGGAAGTTGTAGTGGATGACGAAGCGCAGGTCCTGCTTGTCGACGCCGAGGCCGAAGGCGTTGGTCGCCACCATGATGCGCGGCTCGCCGCGCTCCATGAACGCGGTCTGCACCTCGTCGCGCTCGCGCGCGCGCATGCGGCCGTGGTAGCGGCCGCACTCGACGCCGCTCTGCGGCCAGGAAGTCGGCCAGCGCGTCGACGGTCTTGACGGTGGCGGCGTAGATGATGCCGCAGCCCTCCTGGCGCGCGAGCAGGCGCAGCAGCATGGCCTGCTTCTTGCGCTCGCTCGCGCGCGGTGAGCACGTGGTAGCGAGGTTCGGGCGGTCGCAGGCCGACGTCGACCACCGACGCGTCCGGGATGCCGAGCTGGGCCAGGATGTCGTCCTTGACCCGCGGCGGCGCGGTCGCGGTCAGGGCCAGCACCGGCGGCCGCCCCATGCGCGCGCACCGCGTCGCCGAGCCCGAGGTAGGCCGGGCGGAAGTCGTGCCCCCACTGCGAGATGCAGTGCGCCTCGTCGACCACGAACAGCGCGACCCGCACGCGCGACGAGCCGCTCGCGGAAGCCCGGGTCGCCCAGCCGCTCGGGCGTGACGTAGGCGATGCACGGCCGGCCGCAGCTCAGCCGCGCGAGCGCGGCGGCCTCGTCGCGCGGCGACAGGGTCGAGTCGAGGCGCAGCGACCTCGATGCCGAGCTCGGCCAGCTTGTCGTGCTGATCCTTCATCAGCGCGATGAGCGGCGACACGACCAGCGTGATGCCGTGCAGCTCGAGGGCGGGCAGCTGGTAGCACAGCGACTTGCCGCCGCCGGTCGGCATGATGGCCAGGCGTGTCGACGCCGGCCAGCACGTTGCGGATGGTGAGGCTCTGGCCGGGCCGGAACGCGTGGATGCCGAACCAGCGCCGGCCCAGCTCCAGCATGCGCTCCTCGACCAGCGCGACCTCGTCGCTGGTGGGGGAGACGGCCGCATCTACCTCGATGCCACCGGCCATAGAGCTCGGAACCATCCCGCAATCGGACCGGTCTCGCAAGACCGTTCTCCGGGCCGGCAGGGCTGGCGAGCCGTCGGCTTGACCGTGCGCCTTTCGCGTGATTGATTCGCGACGACTGGGAGGCAACCGAACGTCATGGCAAGACACGGAGATGGGAAGGCCCGGGTCGCTGTGGTGGGCGCCACGGGCGTGACCGGGCAGCAGTTCCTCGCGGTCCTGGCCGACCACCCCCTGTTCCAGGTGACGCACCTGGCCGCGTCCGCCGCGCTCGGCAGGCAAGCCGTACGCCGACGCGATCCGTCAGCCCAGCGGGCAGATGAGCTGGTACGCCGACGGCGCGCTCGACCCGCGCATCGCCGCCATCGAGGTGGAGGAGGCCGACCGGTTCGACGCCGAGCAGGTCGACCTGGTGTTCACCTGCATGGACGCCGCGCCGGCGCGCGAGCTCGAGCCGGCCTACGCCCGGCTACGCGCCGGTCATCTCGACCGCGTCGGCGTTTCGCATGGAGAGCGACGTGCCGCTGCTCCTGCCCGGCATCAACATGGACCACGTCGCGCTGCTCGAGCTGCAGCGCGAGCGCGGCTGGAAGGGCTTCATCGCGCCCAACCCGAACTGCACCGCGGTCGGGCTGGCCATCTCGCTGGCGCCGCTGCACCGCCGCTTCGGCGTGCGCAAGGTCCACATGGTGTCGCTGCAGTCGGTGTCGGGCGCCGGGCGCTCGCCCGGCGTGATCGGGCTCGACATCCTCGACAACATCATGCCCTTCATCCCCAAGGAGGAGGAGAAGGTCGCGGTCGAGACCCAGAAGATCCTCGGCACCGTCGACGGCGAGACGCATCCGTCCGGCCGACTTCACGGTCAGCTGCACCTGCACCCGCGTGGCCGGTGCTCGAGGGCCACACCGAGGCGGTGCACGTCGAGCTGGCGCGACCGGCCGACGAGGAGGAGATCGCCGACGCGTGGCGCTCGTTCGGCGCCGAGTTCGTGTCGCGCGGCTACCCGAGCGCGCCGCCAGCGCTCATCCACGTCCACGACGATCCGTTCCGGCCCCAGGTCCGGCTGGACCGCGATCTCGGCGGCGGCATGACGACCGTCGGTGGGCCGCCTGCGGCGCGACGACGGCGGTCGACAACGGATGGAAGTACGTCCTGGTCTCGCACAACACCAAGATGGGTGCGGCCAAGGGCTGCGTGCTGCTGGCCGAGCACCTGCTGGCCGAGGGCGTGATCGTCCCCACCCGCGCCGGGTGAAGGCGCGGCGGGGTGAAGCGGCCCGGCGACTAGCGCGCGGCGGCGGAGCGATCGCCGCCCGCCGGCCGCCGGAAGCGGCGCAGCGCCGGGGCGACCAGGTCGATCTCGTCCGGATCGACGATCAGCCCGCGGCAGGCGGTCGCGCCGCAGTTGCACGGCTCGGCCACCTGGGCGGAGAAGCAGTAGTCGTAGGTGAGCTCCTGGCCCGGCTCGATGTCGCGCAGCGCAACCCACCAGGCCTTCACCGACTTCTCCTCCTCGAGCCAGTCGGAATCGACCTCGCTGTTCGGGTCGCACGAGTGGTTGATCCAGCGGCTCTGGCAGGCGAGGTCCCAGAACAGCGGCGGGCCCTCCTCGCCGTCGGGGTCCAGCTCGTACCCCGGAAGGATCAGGGCGTACTGATCGTCGAAGTCATCCTCCTCGCGGTAGAGGACGCCGTCCCCGTACAGCAGGATCTCGCCTGCGCGGAACGAGCGAGTCGCGATCACGCCGTAACCGTGAATCGCGGAGCGAACCACCTTGAGTCCCTCCATGAGCGGCATCGCGAGCAATTTGCCCGAGCCGCAGCCGAAGAGTCAAAGAGAAACGCGGGCTATACTCTGTTGCTGGCGATCAAAGGGGGCGATCGATGGCCAAGCGTATCGGCATACTCACCGGTGGCGGCGACTGTCCCGGACTCAATGCGGTCATCCGGGCAGTCGTCCTGCACGCGCGAGGCACGCTGGGCTGGGAGGTCGTCGGCATCGAGGACGGCTTCGGCGGCATGTACGAGCAGCGCTACATGGAGCTCACGCCTCGATCGGTGGCCGGGCTGGTGGCGCGCGGCGGCACGGTGCTCGGGTCCTCGAACCGGGCCAACCCGTTCGCCTACCCGGTCAAGCTGCCGGGCGGCAAGCGAGGAGATCCACGACGTCTCGGATCGCTGCTGCGCGCACGTCGAGCAGCTCGACATCGAGGGGCTGATCGTCGTCGGAGGCGACGGCACCATGTCGATCGGGCAGAAGCTGATGGCCAAGGGGCTGCGCGTCGTCGGCGTGCCCAAGACGATCGACAACGACCTCGAGGCCACCGACTTCACCATCGGCTTCCAGACCGCTGTCGAGGTGGCCAGCGAGGCGATCGATCGCCTGCACACGACGGCGGAGAGCCACGACCGCATCATCGTCTGCGAGGTGATGGGGCGCTACGCCGGGTGGATCGCGATGGCGGCCGGTATGGCCTCGGGCGCCGACGTCATCCTGATCCCGGAGATGGACTACGACCTCAAGAAGGTCATCCAGGGGCTCAATCGGCGCCACGCGCGCGGCAACAGCTACAGCATCATGGTCGTGGCCGAGGGGGCCAAGCCGAAGGGCGGCGACTACGCTGTCGTCAAGGGCGGCGACTCGACCCAGCAGGAGCGCCTCGGCGGCGCCGGCCAGCGCCTGGCCGAGGAGCTGCACCGGCAGACCGAGTACGACGTGCGTGTGACGGTCCTGGGGCACATCCAGCGCGGCGGCGCCCCCTGCGCCTTCGATCGGCTGCTGGCCACCCGGTTCGGCGCCAAGGCGGTCGAGTTGCTCGCCGCCGGCCGGTTCGGCGAGGTGGCGGCCTTTCGCAGCGGGGAGATCGTCTCCGCGCCGCTCGACCAGTGCGTGGCCAAGCTCAAGCGCGTCGACCCGGAGGGCGAGCTGGTGCGCTCCGCGCGGTCGCTCGGCATCGAGCTGGGCTGAGCCGCGCCGGTCGGTGGACCTGCCGGAACAGTCGGTCAGTCGACCGCGGCCAGCGAGACGGCCACGCCGTTGAACGCGGCGTTGCCGCTGGGCACGTCGATGGCGGCGTGGTCGGACAGTAGATTCACGTTGACGCCCGCGTGCCGGCTCGCCACCTCGAGGCGGCTGCCGGCCAGGTCGTGTCCGAAGCCGTGCGGCAGCGAGACGACGCCGGGCATGACCTCGTCGGTGACCTGCACCGGCGCGATCAGCTCGCCCACCCGGCTGGTCACGCGCGCGCGGCCGCCGTCGCGCAGGCTCAGCCGCGCGGCGTCGTCCGGGTGGACCAGCAGGGTGCAGCGATCCGGCCCCTTGATGAGCGGCGTCAGGTTGTGCATCCAGGAGTTGTTGCTGCGCAGGTGGCGGCGGCCGATCAGCACCACCTCGGGCACCGCGCGGTCGAGAGAGGCGGCCAGCCGCGCCACGTCGACGACGATGTCGGCCGGCGCTAGATCGATCTGACCGTCGGTGGTGGCGATCGCGTCGTCCAGGCAGGGGACCAGCGGCCCGAGGTCGACGCCGTGCGGTCTGGCGAGCAGGGCGTCGAGGCTCAGCCCGTCGGGCGCGCGGCCGAAGCGATCGCCGGCCGGGCCGACGCGCAGCAGGAGATCGACGAGGCGAGCCGGCCCGCGCAGCTCGCCGGTCGCGGCCACCGCATCGGCGGCGCTCATCCCGCCCAGCGCCTCCGGGTCGCGCTCGGCCAGCTCGGCGATCTCGCGCCTGGCCAGCTCGTGCGCGACCAGGTCGTCGGCGGCCGACAACGGTGCCGCGCCCATGCCCTGCACGCCCTTGGCCAGGGTCAGCAGGATCTCCCACTCGGCCGGCCGGTCGGCGGCGCGCGGCAGCACCGGCGGCGAGAACTTGGCCACGTTGCGCACCGCGAGCTGGTACAGGGCCAGGTCGTAGCCGGCGCGCTCGAGCGGGCCCGGCGGCGGCAGGATCAGGTCTGCCAGCCGCGTTGTCTCGTTGACGTAGATGTCGACGGCGATGCGCAGCTCGAGAGAGGCGACCGCCTCGGTCAGGCGGCCGGCGTTGGGCGCCGACAGCAGCGGGTTGCCGGCCACGGTGACCAGCGCGCGCACCTGACCCTCGCCCGGAGTGAGGATCTCGTCGGCCAGGGTCGCGACCGGCAGCTCGCCGAACATCTCGGGCAGGCCGTGCACGCGGCTGCGGTAGCGGCCGAAGCGCACGCCGCTGCGCTTGCGGTGCCGGCCCGGCAGGGCGGCGGGGCTGGTGAACATGGCGCCGCCCGCGCGATCCAGGTTGCCGGTCAGGATGTTGACCAGATCGACGGCCCAGCTGGCCAGCGTGCCGAACTCCTGGCAGGTGGTGCCGATCCGCCCGTAGCACGCGGCCGACGGTGCGTCGGCGTGCTCGCGGGCCAGGCGTCGGATCGTCGCGGCCGGGATGCCGCAGCGATCCGCCACCCGCTCGGCCGGGAACTGCGCGGCCAGCGCGCGCACCTCGTCGAGCCCGCGCACGCGGCCGTCGAGTGCGCCGAGGCGGACGCGGCCCTCGGCGAACAGCGTCTCCACCATGGCCAGCAGCAGCAGCGCGTCGGTGCCGGGCCGCAAGAAGTGGTGCTCGCTGGCACGCTGGGCGGTCTCGCTGCGGCGCGGGTCGATGGTGATGACCTTGCCGCCGCGGCGCTGGATGTCCTCGAGTCGCCGCTTCACGTCCGGCGCGGTCATCAGGCTGCCGTTGGAGACCAGCGGGTTGCCGCCCAGGATGAGCAGGTGCTGGGTGCGATCGATGTCCGGGATCGGGATGGCCAGGCCGCGGCCGAACATGAGGGCCGCGCTCATCATCTTGGGCAGCTGGTCGGCCGAGCTGGCGCTGTAGCGCTGGCGGGTGCCGAGCGCGCGCAGCAGCACCGGCGCGTACAGCATGGCGTCGAGGCTGTGGGCGGACGGATTGCCGAGGTAGATGGCCACCGCGTCGTTGCCGTGGCGCTTGCGCACATCGAGCAGACGGTCGACCGCCTCGGTGAGGGCCTCGTCCCACGACACCTCGACGAAGTCGCGGCCGGAGCGGCGCAGCGGGCGGCGCAGGCGGTCGCCGTCCTCGGTCAGCGTCTTGAGGCCGTGCGCCTTGGGACAGATGTAGCCGCGCGAGAACGGATCGTCGCTGTCGCCGCGGATGCTCGCGACGGCGCCGTCGTCGTCGAGATCGACGGCGATGCCGCAGGTCGCCTCGCAGAAGGGGCACGTCGCGAAGTGGCGTGGCATCGGGCGAGCATAGCTCAGCGACAGCTGTGGGCATTGCGTGAACGGCCCGGCTTGTCGAGCCGCTCTCGACCGGGTGTACTCCCGGCATGCCGCAGACTTCCGAGGTGAGAGATGTCGCGCCGGGGCTGTGGATCTGGCGGATCGCACATCCGCAGTGGAGCGCCGGCCAGGGATGGGAGCCGATGGTCACATCGACAGTCGTCGAGTCGGGCGGAGAGATCGCCGTGCTCGATCCGCTGGCTCCGCCCGACCAGGCCACCGACATCTGGGAGCGCCTCGACTCGAGGCCGCCGACCATGGCCATCGTGCTCAAGCCGGACCACGTCCGCAGCGTCGACGTCTTCGTCTCGCGCTACGGCGCGCGCCCCTACGGCCCCGGCGTCTTCGACCGCGACGACATCCCGGTCGCCCGCCTGTCGCCGATCCAGCCGGGCGACGTCCTGCCCGGCCGCCTGCTCGCCCTGCACGACGGCCGCGGCCGCAACGAGACCCCGCTCTGGCTACCCGACCAGCGCACCATCGTCTTCGCCGACGCCATGACCGCCCCGGCCGGCGAGCTCCTCGTCTGGTCCACCCCGTGGCACGAGCAGCGCGTCATCCCGGCCCTCCGCAAGCTCCTCGAGCTCCCCTTCGAGCGCATCATCGTCTCCCACGGCGAACCGGTCCACGACCGCGCCGCCTTCGAGCGAGCTCTGGAGCGCCCGGCCTACACGTTCTGACGCCGCGCCGGGGTATCCTGGCCGCACGGAATGAGGGGGCGGCGAGGGACGGGCGCGGCGTTGTCGGCGCTGGCGCTGTGCGCCGTGGGCGCGGGGTGCCGCGAGCGAGCCGTGCCGGTGAGCGATGCGGCGGTGGCGGATGCGGCGCCCGAGCCGGAGCGGGTGGTGCGCGAGCTGCGCGGGATCGCCATCTGGTACGGGGCCGACTGGCACGGGAAGAAGACTGCGTCGGGGGAGAGGTTCGACCGGCACGCGCTGACCGCGGCGCACAGGTCGCTGCCGCTGGGCACCAGGGTCCGTGTCACCGTCCTGGCCAGCGGGCGGAAGGTGATCGTCAGGATCAACGACCGCGGGCCGTACGGGCGCGACCGCCGGCGTGTCATCGACCTGTCCGAGGCGGCGGCGCGCGAGCTGGGCATCCTCGAGCGCGGCTCCGCCCGCGTGCTGCTGGAGGTGCTGGCCCCCCGCGACGAGCCCGGCGACGAGCCCCGCGACGCACCGGGACAGACGGCCCGCGACGCGGCGGGCCAGATGCCCGACGACACGCGCGACGGGCCCGGCGACGGAGGACCCGGCCGGCCGGCGAGATGACGCCGCGGAGGGAAGAGCCGCGGCGCCCCTGGCGTTAGCATGGGATCGCATGATGTCGTCCAGGCGTACAGTCCCCGCGCTTCTCTCGCCCGCGCTCGTATCGCTCGCGCTCGTATCGCTGCTCGTCTCGCTCGCGGCCGGATGCGGCGGCAGCGCGCCGCCCCCGGCGCCTCGACCCGCTCCGTCCCCGAGTCGCTCGCTCGACATGGCCGCGCTGGCCCGCTCGATCGATCCGGGCGAGGTGCCGCCGCTGTCGAGCAATCCGCCGGCGGTGCTGGTCCAGGCGTTCAAGGATGCGGGGGGCGAGGGGCTCACCGAGGAGCAGCTGGCGACCCAGGTGGCCGCGATCGCCCTGGGGCTGACCCAGAACACAAACCTGACCGAGCAGGACCTCGGCCGCGTGCTGGCGCTTGTGTACCTGGGCGGACTGCTCGAGCGCCGCCTCGACGACTGCGACGTGGCCTGTCTGGGCCGGGCCGAGCAGGCGTATGCCGCCCTCGACATTCCGTGGCTGGCCGAGCCGGACGCGTTTCTCGGCCAGCTGCTCGCGCTGTCGTCGCTGATGCAGCGCAACGTGCCCGCGGACCAGGGCAAGGCGGCGCTCGACTACATCCGGGGCATGTTCGCCCGCGCGCCGCTCCGCCACCGCTACGTCGCGGTCCGCATCCTGCGCCGCGCGCCGCGCAGCGCGGCCGCCACCGCGACCCTGCGCAGCCTGGCCCTGCGCGCCGAGCGCGACGGAAAGTACCGACTGGCCGTGGAGCTGCGCGAGGCGGTTCTGCGGCGCACGCCGCCCACCTTCGACGACCTGGCCTGGCTGGCCGGCGCCTGCGTCCTGGCCGAGCGCCTGCCGTGCGTCGAGAAGACGATCGAGCGCGCCCGGGCCGCGCGCGATCCGGATCCGAAGCGCATCGCCGGCCTCGAGAGCCAGCTTCGAGTGAGCCGTCGCATCGCCCGGCTGGCCCGCGCGCGCGGGTTCGAGCAGCGCATCGAGCGCTCGCACCTCCTCGTCGACGTCGGACGGCGCGGCGAGGCGATCGCCGAGTTCGACGCGCTGCGGGCGTCTCACCCGCGCGACGCGCGCCCGGTGGTCGGGCGCGCGCGGACCTGGTTCGACGAGACGATGAGCAGCAAGGCGTCGGAGCTGGTCAACAAGGCGCGCGAGCTCGAGCACAAGGACCGTTACTTCTACGAGCTGGCCGTGGGGCTGAGCTTCGAACGCATCATGGGCATGGTGTCGTCCGGCAGCGAGCAGATCGACAAGCGCGTCATCGAGTTCCTGCCCGGGCTGCGCGGCGACGTCAACGGACTGGCCCGCTTCGTGCCCGGGGTCGGCGGCGTGCTGCAGATCGTGGTCGCGCGGCTGCAAGAGGGCGTGGCCCTCCTCAAGCTCGAGGACCCGGCCGAGCGGCGCAAGCGCCTGTCGGCGATCACGCGCGCGGCGCTCGCCGACGCCATGGCGCTGCGCGAGCGCCATCCGCGCGAGCCGGACGTCTACCGCCTCATCTTCCTGGCCGCTCGCTTCGGATCGGCCGCGCGCGACCACGCCGCCGCGTCCACCGAGATTCCGGCCGGCGTGGACCAGCGCGACGACCTCCTGCTCATGCAGGCCGGGCTGCTGTACAGCCTGGCGATCTCGTGGCGCGACGGCGAGCGCGTGGCCGACATCTCGCGCGCGCTCGACGCGCTGTCCCCCGCGGCCGCGGCCGGTCAGCCGGCCCGCATGCTGCGCGCCGACACGATGGTGCTCGAGGCCCGCCTGCTCGGGCGCCCTGCGCTGTGGCCGAAGATCGCGGCCGCCTACCGCGACCTGGCCCCGGACGCCGCCCAGGAGGACCGGGCGCGCATCCAGAACAACCTCGGCGTGGCGCTGTGGGAGACCGGCGATCGCGACGGCGCGCGCGCCGCGTGGGCCGAGGCGATCACCGGCGGCGAAGGGCACGGCGTGGCGCAGCTCAACAGCACGGTGAGCTCGGAGAAGCCGGACCTGGAGCTGCTCGACCGCATCGCCGACAACTCGGATCGCATCGGCGTGCGCGCCCAGGCCGTGCGCTGGAAGGTGGCACGCGCCGGGCTCAAGGGGACCGCGCGGCGGGCCGCGCTGCAGCGCGTGGCGGAGATCCTGGCCTCGAGCTCGGTCGACGACGCGGCCGACGGATCGGCCGGCGTCGTCCTCGAGGAGTCGTTCAACGTCGGGGTCGGCTACTCGTCGCGCGACCGCCTGCTGGTCAAGCTGTACCTGGGCCGCGCGGCGTCGCTGCTCCTGCCCGCACCGCAGATCGACGAGCCGCGGCAGACCAGGCCGCGGGCCAGGCCGGGAAAGAAGAAGCGCCGCCGCCGACGCTGACTCGCATGCCGCGGCTCACCACGGGATCGGCTCTCCGTCGCGGAAGAAACCGCCGGTCGTCCCGTCGGTGAGGGTCGCGGCCCAGACGATCGACGCCGCGCCCTCGGCCAGGCTGCGGCTGGCGTGCACGCCGCCCATGTCGGTGCGCACCCAGCCGGGACAGACGGCGACGACGCGGGTGCCGCGGCCGGAGAGCTCGGCCGCGAGCACGCGGACCAGCGCGTTCAGCCCGGCCTTGGTCACCTGGTAGGCGGACGAAGGCCAGCCGCGCTCGCTGTGGCGGCCGGCCGCGACGTCGGCCACGAAGCGGTCGAGCAAGGCGATCAGGCTGTCACGGGTAAGCCCGGGATCGGCGAAGCGCGCCCGCACCTCCGGTCGCAGGCCGGATAGCTCGCCGACGCCGCTCGACACCATCACCACGGTGCCTCCGCGCGGGATCCAGGGAAGCAGCGCCTCGGTCACGCGCAGCGGGCCGGTGAAGTTGACCGCCACCGTCTGCCGGGCCACCTCCGCGTCGAAGTCATCGAGCGCGATCGCCGCGTTGTTGATCAGCACGTCGATGGTGCGTCCCTCGGTGGCCAGGCCGTGGGCCAGCGCGGCGATGCTGTCCGCAGAGGAGACGTCGAGCGCCCGATGCTCGATCGCGCCGGTCCGGTCGGGATCGCGATCCGGCTCGCGATCCGGCCCGCGGCTGGTGGCGATCACGCGGAAGCCGCGTCGCGCCAGCTCGCGGCAGGTCTCGCGACCCAGACCGCGGTTCGCGCCGGTGACCAGCACCGTGCGTCCCGGAGATCTGTCGTCCGTGTCACGGCCGGTTGCGGCGCTCCTGGTCATGGCGGCCTCATTTCATTCATCCATCCGGGATCCAGCAAGTGTTCAGCGGGGCAGAACGGGCGTCCACGCTCATGCGCGCAGGGCCGCGCTCGCTTGACGGTCGAGGTTCACGACGCGAACACATGGACATGTTGCGACGGCGCCCCGGCTCCGGCGGAGGAATCTCCTCGGCCGCTGGAGATTCCTTCATGAAACGAGGTGGGCTCGGGCACGCCGGATGAACGCCGGATGAGGATGTACGCGGTGATCCCCGCGGCGGCGCTGCTGCTCCTGGCCGGTCCGGCCCCCGCCCAGCAGGCGCGGACGGTCTCGCTGCAGGAGGCGCGCAGCCTGGCGGTCTCGCGCACCGAGGACGTCGCTGCGGCGCGCGCCACCCAGCGCCGCGCCCGGGCCCAGTCGCTCGCCGCGCAGAGCGCCTTCTGGCCCCAGATCAACGGCACCGGCAGCTACGAGCGATCGATCAAATCGGAGTTCGAGGGCCTGTTCGACGCGCCGATGGGAGGCGGGATGGGCGGTGAGGGGGGCGAGATGATGGAGGGCTTCGGCGACCTGCCGTTCGGCCGCGACAACACGTGGCGGCTGGGCGTGTCGGTGACCCAGGAGCTGTGGAGCTTCGGCCGCACGCTGCGGCGCGTGGCCGGCGCGCGGGCCGGCGAGCGCCAGGCGGACATCGCTGTCGGCTCCGCCGCCGCCCAGGCCGAGCTCGATGCGTCGCAGGCCTACTACGACGCGCTCCTGGCCGACCAGCTGCTCCAGATCGCGCAGGTCACCCTCGGGCAGGCGCAGGAGACCCTGCAGCTCACCCAGCTGGGCCGCGCCAAGGGACAGACGCCGGAGTTCGACGTGCTGCGCGCCCAGGTGACGCGAGACAACCAGCAATCGGTCGTGACCCAGCGCCGCTCGGATCGCGACCTGGCCGTGGTCCGCCTCAAGCAGACGATCGGCCTGCCACTGGCCGATCCGATCAGCCTGTCCACGCCGCTGGAGCAGGCGGCGGAGGCGCGCGAGGCGCAGGAGCTCGCGGCCCGTTCGGCGCCCGGGCCGGCGCCGACCCCCGGCCAGCCGCCTGCAGGAGTCGCGCAGGCAGACCCTTCGCGCCAACCCGCGGGAGAAGGCGCCGAGCCACGCATCACCGGGCGCGACATCGCGCAGGCGCAGGGCACCGCGTCCCGGCGCGCGCCGGTGCGCCAGGCGCGCGAGCTGGTCGCCGCGCGCGAGGCCGAGCTGGGCGCCGCCCGCGCCGAGCGCTGGCCCACCATCAGCCTGAGCTCGGACTACGGCCTCGTGCAGTACCCGGTCGATGTGTTTCCCGACCGCGACGACTGGCGCACCAACTGGACGGTGGGCGTGTTCCTGACCGTGCCGCTGTTCACCGGCTTTCGCACGGTGGCGAACATCGACGCCGCCGAGGCAGACGTCGCCGAGGCGCGGGCGCGCCTGCGGCAGACCGAGCGCGCCGCCGCGGTTGACAACCTGTCGGCCGCCGAGCAGGTGTCGGTGGCCCGCGCCACCTGGCAGCAGAACGCGCGCACCGCGGCGGAGGCCGAGCGCGCCCATCAGATCGCCGAGCTGCGCTTCCAGCAGGGCATCTCCAGCCACCTCGATCTGGTGGATGCGCGCATCCAGCTCGATCAGGCGCGCGTCAACCGCGCCCGGGCCGCGCGCGATCTGCACGTGGCTCGCATCCGCCTCGAGCTCCTGCCGCGCCTGCCGCTGCCCGGGGCCTCCGCCGGAGGGCAGCAATGAACGCATTCGTCCGCATCGCCGTCCTCATCTCGCTGGCCGGCGTCGCGCTCGGCGCATGCGGCGGCGAGGAAGAGGCCGTGGGGCAGGCCGCGCCGGCCGCCGTCCCGGTCGCGGCCGAGGACGCTGTGCGCGCCGCGCGCAGGACCATCCGCGTCGGGCCGCGCATCGCCGGGTCGCTCGACGCCCGCAAGCGCGCCGACGTGCGCGCCGAGGCCGGCGGCCAGGTGCTCGAGGTCAGCGCCGAGCTGGGCCAGCAGGTGAAGAAGGGACAGGTCCTGGCCCGCATCGAGGCGGCGGCGCAGGGAGACGCGCTGCGCTCGGCCCGGGCCGCGGTCCGCTCCGCTCGCGAGAACCTGACCGTCGCGAAGCGCCAGGCCGAGCGCACGCGCGCGCTGGTCGCGGCCGGCGCGCTGGCCGAGCGCGATCTGGAGTCGGCGCGCAGCGCGGCGGTCGCCGCCGAGGCCTCGCTGGGCCAGGCGGTGGCCCAGCAGGCCAGCGCGCGCACCCAGCTGGGCAACGCCACCGTCCGGGCGCCCATGGACGGCGCGATCAGCCAGGCCCCGGTCCACACCGGCGACGTGGTGGCGCCGGGCGCGGCGCTGTTCACCATCATCGACCCATCGAGCATGCGGCTCGAGGCGTCGGTGTCGTCGGAGAACCTGGCCACGCTCCGGGTGGGCACGCCGGTGAGCTTCTCGGTGCGCGGCTACCCGCGCCAGCTGTTCCAGGGCACCATCGAGCGCGTCGCGCCGGCCGCCGATCCGAACACCCGCCAGATCCCGATCCTGGTCGGCATCCCCAACGAGCGCGGCGTCCTGGTGGCGGGCCTGTTCGCCGAGGGCAGGCTGGTCGGCGCGAGCCGCGAGGCGCTGGTGGTGCCGGCCGCCGCCATCGACACGAGCGGCGAGTCGCCCACCGCGACGCGGGTCAAGGACGGCGTCGTCGAGCGGGTCAGCGTGCAGGCCGGCGTCGAGGACGCGGCCAGCGAGCTGGTCGAGGTGGTGAGCGGGCTGGCGCCTGGCGACACGGTGCTGCTGCGCAACGCGCGCGCCCTGCCGCCGGGAACGCGCGTGGCGGTGGCGGAGGGAGAGCCCGCCGCGGCGGGGGCGCGTGACAGGTCATCGGAGGCGGCTCCGAGCGCGGCCAAGCCGAGCGGGGCGGCGGAGCGCTGACGTCCATGTGGGTCTCCGACTACGCGATCAAGAAGCCCATCTCGACGATCGTCGTGATGCTGGCCCTCGTCGTCTTCGGCGGCGTCGCGCTGTTCCTGCTCGACACCGACGAGTATCCGGAGGTCAACCCGCCGGTCGTGTCGGTGTCGATCCCGTACCCGGGCGCGTCGCCGAGCACCGTCGAGCGCGAGCTCATCACCCCGCTCGAGGAGGCCTTCTCCGCCATCAGCGGCGTCGACGAGATGACGTCGGTGTCCACCGACGGCTTCGGCAACATCATCGTGACCTTCGACTTCGAGAAGGACCTGCAGCAGGCGTCGCAGGACATCCGCGACAAGATGTCCGAGGTCCGCAACGACCTGCCGCCGGAGATGGAGGAGCCGATCCTCACCCGGTTCGATCCTCAGGATCTGCCCATCATCTCGCTGACCCTGTCGTCCGACGAGATGTCGCCGGCCGCGCTGACCCGCCTGGCCGATCCGGCCATGACCGGACACCTGCGCGGCATCGCCGGCGTGGCCGACGTGATCGTCCAGGGCGGCATCGAGCGCGAGCTCACCGTCGAGCTGCGCCCCGATGCGCTGCAGGCGGCCGGGGTGAGCGTGGGCGAGGTGGTGGCGGCGCTGCAGGCCGAGAACCTGGCCGCGCCGGTCGGCCGCCTGACCGGTGCGCTGGACGAGCGCACCATCCGCCTGCGCGGCCGTCCGGCCGGGCCGTCCGAGTTCGAGCAGCTGGTGGTCGCCGAGCGCGGCGGCCGCATCATCCGGCTGGGCGATGTGGCCCGCGCGCGCGACGGCGCCGAGGAGGCGCGCAGCGTGGCCTTCTACGGCGACAAGCCGGCCGTCGGCATCGACATCAAGAAGGCGACCAGCGAGAGCACCACGGCGGTGGCCGAGCGGGTGCGCGGCGTGGTCGAGGAGCTGCGCCAGACGCTGCCCAGGGGCGTGTCCCTCGACATCGTGCGCGACGCCGGCGTCCGGGTCGAGAACTCGGTCGGCGACGTGGAGACCTCGCTCCTGCTGGGCGCGCTCCTGACGGTGCTGGTGGTCTACGTCTTCCTGATGTCGTGGCGCTCGACGGTCATCACCGGCCTTGCGCTGCCGGTCTCGGTGCTGGCCTCGTTCATCGCCGTGTGGGCCTTCGGCTTCACGCTCAACACGATGTCGCTGCTCGGGCTGTCGCTGGCCATCGGCATCCTCATCGACGACGCCATCGTGGTGCGCGAGAACATCGTGCGCCACATGGAGAAGGGGGTGGACCACGTCACCGCGGCACGCCAGGGCACCTCCGAGATCGGCCTGGCGGTGGCGGCGACGACGTTCTCGATCGTCGTCGTGTTCGTGCCGATCGCCTTCATGGGCGGGATCGCCCAGCAGTGGCTGGGCCCGTTTGCGCTCACCATCGCCGCGTCGGTCCTCGTCTCGCTGTTCGTCTCGTTCTCGCTCGACCCGATGCTGTCGGCCTCCTGGGCCGATCCGGAGCTGGAGGCGGACAAGCGCAGCTGGGTGTCGCGCCGCTTCGAGCGCTTCAACCGCTGGCTCGAGCGACAGACGGACCGCTACCGCCGCATCATCGGCTGGGCCCTGCGCCACCGGCTGGCCATGGTGGGCCTCGCGCTGGCCGCGTTCATCGGCGCGCTCGCGCTGCCGGCCAGCGGCGCGGTGGGCAGCGCCTTCTTCCCCGACACCGACGACTCCGAGTTCCAGGTCATGCTCGAGATGCCGTCCGGCTCGAACCTGGCCTACTCGCAGCGCAAGGCGCTGGCGGTGGCCCGACTGGCCGAGCGGATACCGGAGGTCGACTACACGTACACGACGGTGGGCAAGGAGGGCGAGATCGTCGACGAGGCGACCGTGTTCGTGCGTCTCGTGCCCAAGAAGGAGCGCGACCGCAGCCAGCAGGAGATCTCGCGCGCGCTGCGCGCCGAGGCGGCCAAGCTGGGCGGGCTCAAGGCGTCGCTGGGCAGCGGCTTCGCCGGCGAGCAGAAGCAGATCCAGGTGCAGGTCACCGGGCCGGACCTCGCCGTGCTGGCGCAGCTGGCCGACCGCGTGGCCGGTGAGGTGCAGCGGACGCCGGGCGCCGTCGACGTCGGCCTGTCGTCCAAGGGACAGAAGAACGAGCTCGACGTGATCGTCGACCGCGACCTGGCCGGCTCGCTCGGCATCACCCTGGCCCAGGTGGCCGAGTCGCTGCGTCCCGCCTTCGCCGGCATCGACGCCGGCGACTGGGTCGATCCGCAGGGCGAGACGCGCGAGGTCTGGGTCAGGCTGGCGCCCGAGTCGCGCACGCGTCCGGACGATCTCGAGTCCCTCCCGATCGTGGTGCAGCCCCGCGGGCAGGCGCAGGTGCCGATGCAGAGGCCAGGGCAGGGGCAGGGGACCGGCCAGGCGCCGGCGCCGGCTCCGGCGGCGCAGCCGGGCGGCGCGTCGGTGCTTCCGCTGGGCCAGATCGCCGACGTGCGCGACAACCGCGGGCCGGTGCAGATCAACCACCTCGATCGCCGGCGTGTGATCACGGTCGGCGCCAACACCGAGGGCGTGCCGCTCAGCGCGGTCATCGGCCCGCTCACCAAGAAGCTCGAACAGACCGCGACGCCGCCCGGCTACAAGATCGAGCAGGGCGGCGAGACAGAGGACCAGGCCGAGGTGTTCGGCCGCATCCTGATCTCGCTCGGCGTCGCGGTCATGCTCATGTACCTCATCCTGGTGATGCAGTTCGGATCGTTCCTCGATCCGATCCCGATCATGGCGTCGCTGCCGCTGTCGCTCATCGGCGTCATGCTGGCGCTGCTGATCACCGGCTCGACAATCAACCTCATGAGCATGATCGGCGTCGTGCTGCTCATGGGCATCGTGGCCAAGAACGCGATCCTGCTCATCGACTTCGCCAAGCACGCGCAGAAGCAGGGGATGGATCGCAAGGAGGCCATCGCCGAGGCCGGCGCGGTCCGCCTGCGCCCCATCCTCATGACAAGCTTCGCCGTCATCGCCGGCATGCTGCCGGTCGCGATCGGCGGCGGCGAGGGAGCCGAGTGGCGTGCCCCGCTCGGGCGCGCTGTCATCGGCGGTGTGATCACCTCCACCATGCTGACCTTGCTCGTGATCCCCACCTTCTATGACATCCTCGCGAGCATGCGGGCATGGCTCGGCCGCCGCCTGCGCCGCCCGCGCCACCACGCCGCGCCGCCTCCATGAGGTGGGATCCATGCCCTGCGGCGCTCCGCCACCTGTGACATCCTGCCGCCATGCGACCCGCTGCCACCGCCTCCGCACTGCTCTTCGCCGTCCTCCTGCTCGGATGCGGGCAGGACGAGGACCGGGATGAGAAGGCGGCGAAGGGCTCCTCGGCGCTGGCCGCTGCCAGCGCGGCATCGAGCGCTCCTGCCAGCGGCACCGCGGGCGCTACGGCGGGTGCGAAGACGGCCGGCGCGGCAGCGGCCACCGAGGGCGCGGGCGATGCGCGCAAGGCGCCGCTCTGCGCCGACTTCGCCTCCTGCCGCGACGCGTGCAGCGAGCGCCGCTCCGGCGGCTGCGTCCGCATGCACCAGCGCTCGCGCGGCCGCGACGCCGACAAGGCCGAGGCGGAGAAGACCGCGTCGCGCCTGTGCGACGCCGGCCACGCGGAGGCCTGCCACGTGCGCCACGTGCAGCTGCAGTCGGATCGCCGCCGCTCGGAGCAGGCGCTGACCCGCGCGTGCGACCTCGGCTACGGCCAGGCGTGCGTGTCGCTGGCCGGCCGCACCCGCGACAAGGGCAAGGCCGTCGAGCTGCGCAAGCGCGGCACCTTCCTGCTCGACCGCTTCTGCCAGCGCGACGACCGCTACGCCTGCACCGCGACGGGCGATCTCGCGCGCAACCCGCCGCGCGGCGAGGATCCGGATCCGGCCCGGGCGCGCTGGCACTACGACAAGGCCTGCCGCCTGGGCGACGGCGAGGGATGCTACGCCCTTGTCGAGCAGCTGGGCGACGAGCAGCCGGCCCGCGTCGTCGTCCTGCTCGACCGCGCGTGCGAGCTGGGCGAGCCGCGCGGCTGCGCCCGCGCCGGGGACGAGTACGCCAGCGGCGAGCGGACGGCCCGCAACATGGAGCGCGCGGCCGCCGCCTGGCAGCTGGCCTGCGACAGCGGCGAGGACGTCGCCTATCGCTCCTGCGACAGCCTGGCCGACGCGCTGCTCGACGGCCGCCTGCCGCGCGACCAGGCGCGCGCTGACAAGCTCAAGAAGCGCGGCGAGGAGCTGGCCGGTCAGTACGAGGGCGACTGAGGGCGGTCACGGCACGACGTAGATGGGGTTGGAGTAGATCCAGACCCGCTCGACCTCGGCGTAGTCGGTCCCGAGCGTGCCGAGGTAGGGGCCGAGGTGATGCGGCACCATGCGCACCTCGACCCGGTAGGCGCCCGGTCGATCGGCCGGCGCGCTCACGTCGCCGTCGCCGGCAGCGATCTCCTCGCTGCCTTTGCCGTCGACCCGCACGATGGCGGTGCGGATCTGCGGCGGCGGCAGGGACGGGTTCAGTCCGAGCACCGACGGAGTGACGGCGACGATTGTCGCGCCGTCGGCGCCAGCCACCTCGCCGCCCATCTCGACGACGCCGCCGGCGTGCTCGGCCCGCACGTCGAAGCCGACCGGCGTGCCCAGGATCTCGAACGCGACGAACGACCGGCCCGCGGCCAGCGCCGCCTCGACCGCGGCCGCGTCGGCCGACTCCACCAGCGCGACGTTGGAGAACCAGCGCATCATGCGGCGGTAGGAGTCCCCGCGCTCGCCGTCGCGGAACGGGATCGGCACCGCGTTCTCGTGTGCGTCGGTGCCGGCGGTGGCGACCACCCGCTGCCCCGCGCCCAGCAGCGTCTCCCACCGCGCCAGCGACGGGACATGCGGCTCCATGAACGCCAGGATGGCCAGGTCCGGCTCCGGGCCGGCCAGATCCGCGTCGGCGAACTCGAGGGCGCGCGCGATCGCGGCGGCGCCGTCGAGCCCGAGCGACTGCTCGCGGATGTCCGGATCGATGGCCGCGTGCAGGTTCCAGATCTCCATGCCATCCAGCTCGAGCGCGGCCAGCGTCGCCGGATCTCGCGACTCGGAGTGGGCGACCCACACCAGGCCGCCGAGCGCGCGGAAGCTCGCCACCGCCGCCGGGTCGGATGCGTTGTACGCGTCGTGGCGCGCCGGCGCGTCGCCGTCGGGGTGGCGGTCGAGCATGACCGGCATCAGATCGTTCTCGCTGCCGACGGTGATGAGGACCTCGTGTCCGTCCGGGCAGGCCATCGCGCTGGCCACCGGCCCGGCCTCGCCCTCGATCACGCGGTCCCCCTCGCGCACGAGGAACAGCTCCTCGCCCCACGGCTCGTCGGCCATGGAGTCGTCGTGGTCGGTCAGCGCCGCGAAGTCGATCCGGGTCGCGCACAGCGCGTCGCGCAGGTGCTGCAGGCAGTCCTGGTCGACCGCGCCGTCCTCTGCGCGCGGCTCGCCGTCGCACGCGTCGTGCGAGTAGGGGCTGTGCAGGTGCACGATGCCGCGCAGCGGGGTGAGCCCGCGCGGCCCCTCCATCTGCGACGCCGGCGGCAGCTCGCGCTGCCACGCCGGCAGCTCCGGCGCCGCGTCCGCCGCGTCGCCGGGCTGGCCGGGGCCGGCGTCCGGTGACGGGTCGCCATCGTTGTCCGATCCGCCACCGCATGCTGCCGCGGTGGCCACCGCCAGGAGGGTCGCCAGCCGTCGCATGGGCGCCAGTATAGCGGCGAACCGACCGCTCACGCGCGCGGGAGGCGCTGTCGGATGAGGCCCTCCTGCGCCGTCGACGCGACAAGGCGGCCGTCCTCGGTGAAGAAGCTCCCGCGCACCAGACCTCGCGCGCCGTTCGCCGCGGGGCTGTCGATCACGTAGAGCAGCCACTCGTCGCAGCGCAGCGGCCGGTGGAAGTACATGACGTGGTCGAGCGACGCGATCTGCAGGCCGGGGCTGAGAAAGTTCACGCCGTGCGGCAACAGCGTCGTGGTGACGAAGCTGAAGTCGGAGGCATAGGCCAGGAGATAGCGGTGCAGGGCGGGATCGTCCGGCAGGCGCGCGATCGTGCGTATCCAGACCATGCGGCGGGCCGGGCGCGGGACCGGCCGCAACGGATCCTCCTCCGGATCGGTCGAGCGCATCTCGAACGGCCGCTCGGCCGTGACCCGCGCCACCACCGCCGGCGGCAGTCGATCGGCGACGCGGGTGGCGCGCTCCGCGTCGGTCGGCAGCGAGCCGGGCGGCGGCGCCTCCGGCATCGGGTCCTGGTGCTCGAAGCCGGGCTCGACCAGCTGGAACGACGCCGACATGTTCAGGATGGGCCGACCGTTCTGGATCGCCACCACGCGACGCGTCGTGAACGAGCCGCCGTCGCGGATGCGATCGACGTCGTACACGATCGGACGCGTGACGTCGCCCGGGCGCAGGAAGTAGGCGTGCAGCGAGTGGACGTGGCGCTCCGGGGGCACGGTGCGCGCGGCGGCGGACAGCGCCTGGCCGACCACCTGACCGCCGAACACCGTCCCCCAGCCCAGGTCCTGACTCTGCCCTCGATAGAGGTTCTCCTCGATGCGCTCGAGGGACAGGAGGGTGACGAGATCGTCGAGGACCCTGGGCATCCTGGCCGGACGCTACCACGCCGGCGAGCCGCTCCGCGCTACGGCCTGGTCTCGACCGGAGCGCCGGAGAACGGGCGGGTGACGCGGAGGTCTTCCTCCTCGATGTCGAGCAGATCCTCGAACAGGGCGCGGTAGTGGATCATCGCCTGCCGGTTCTGCTCGGTGTCACCGCTGCCGCCGTTGCGCTGGTCGGCCAGCTCGTACGCGGCCCTGAAGTGCTGCACGGCGGTCGGGTGGTCCACCGACAGGAGCTCCACCTCGTCGTCGAAGCTCTGCGTCGGATAGCCGCGCAGCCTCATGACCTCCTCGAGGAGCACGTGGGCCTCGCGCACGCTGTCGGCCGGGTCGTCGACGAAGCGGCGCTGGATGGCGGACCAGCTCTCGGTCAGGCGCACCTGCTCGTCCTGGCCGAGCGGGCGAACCTGCAGCTTGCGGGCCCGCTGCTCGCGCATGGCGAGCTGCTGCTCGGCCTCGCGCCGGTTCTGGCCCTTGAGCACGCGGTCGTACTCCGGGCCGAAGCGGGAGCGCAGGTCCCTGGTGCGGCGCTGGCGGGCGGCGAAGTATCCGAGCGCGATCACGATGATCGCGACCGGGATGGCGATGGACAGAAGAATCATCGGATCCATGCATCCCTACCAAGCATCTCGCGGGCCAGCGGGGCGGGTCGCAGGGATGGTGAAAATCCGCGCGGATGGTGGTTCGCGCGCTCCGGCGCGCGGTGGGCGGGCGTTCAGCATTGCCTCGGTGGGCGATTTCAGACCCGCCCGTGGCGCGTTCGCCGGGCCACGAGGGCGGGTCAGAATCCCGGCTGCTCGGAGTCGTGCGCGTGGCCGATCGCCTCGCGCAGCCGGGCGTCGAGCCGGTTGCACGAGAACACGACCTTCTGCGAGTGCACGGCCTCGACCGCTGACAGGGGGACGATGAAGTCGCCCGCGTTCTCGACGTACACGACCAGCCGGTCGGTCTGCACCTCGCGGATGGCGCCGAACTCCTCGCCGCCGTCCGACACGAACGCCTGGTAGCCGATCTCGATCCTGTCCATCATCGCCTCCCGGGGTTGCCCTTCCACATGATCTGGCGGCGGCCCGGAGTCAATCCGGTCGCGGCTCGCCGCGCTGTGGGCGGGCTCGACAGCGCGGGCTCTCCCCATGTGGGGGATCGCGACGTCGAGGCCGCCGACCCGAGCGGATCCGGCGAGATGGCCATCGATGTGACCGCGGCACGACCGCTGCATCTGTCACCCGGGACGCCATGAATCGACGCTTCCGACCCCTGGTCCTTTCCCTGCTCACCACGCTGGCCCCGCTCGCCGCCTGCTCCGGGGATGTCGAGGCGCCGCCCCAGGACGCCGAGGAGCTGGGCGAGCAGGACAAAGAAGAGGTCGCGCGCTCGGTCGGCGCGGCGCTGAGCCGGAGCTTCAGCAGCGAGGACGGGCTGGCCGTCACGTCGATCGACGTCGCGGCCGGCGTGCCGCCTGCGTGGCTGAGCGAGGCCGAGGTCGGCGTGTACGTGGGCCAGCTTTTCGGCCTGACCGTCGATGTCGACGTCGCCTGCACCGACGCCGGCGGCGCACCCATGGATGTGTGCGGCCCGGCCGCCGCCGAGGCCGCCATCACCGCCAACGTCGAGGGCGAGCTGTCGCTGTTCGGATGGACCGGGAGCGTGGGCATCTCGATCGGCTGGCAGCTGAGCGGGTTGCAGGAGGAGGAGGTCCGCGTCGCGGGGTCGGCCGCCATCGAGCTGGGCTCCGAGTTCGAGGACTGGTTCCAGCCGGTCACGCACACCGCGACCTTCACCATCGCCGCGGAGGTGGCGGCCACGGTGCGGCGCAGCGACGCCGTCGTCACCTCCGGGTCGGTCGAGCTCTCCATCGACTACCTGCGCGAGCGCAGCGACGAGGGAACCGTGGCGCACTTCGAGCTCGACGTCGACGCGCAGCCTGGAGGACGGCGCCGCGTCTCTGACCATCGGCGGCCTGGGCTTCCGCATCGACCTGTCGAACGGCGCGGCCGCCCGCATGTGAGGGCAGCCGAGGAGACCGCGGCCGCTCGCCATGCCCTCAAACCGCGGGCGCGCCGTGGACGGCGCGGTGGAGGGCGGCCTGGGCGAGGAGGCGGGTGGAGTCGAGGGTGGGCAGGGGCGATCGCGCGTCGTCGATGAGGAGCGGGATCTCGGTGCAGCCGAGGATGACGGCGTCGCAGCCCTCGGCCTTCATGCGGGAGATGACGTGCTGGAAGGATGCCAGCGCCTCCGGCTTCACGATGCCGTAGACCAGCTCGTCCATGATGATGCGATTGCACTCGTCGCGCTCGGCGGGGGTGGGGCGCACGTGCTCGAGGCCGCGGGCGGCCAGCTTCTCCGGATACACCGGGCTGTCGACAGTCCAGCGGGTGCCGGTGAGGCCGAGGCGCTTGAAGCCGCGCTGGACGGCCCGCTCGGCGACGACCTCGGCGATGTGGAGCCAGGGCAGCGGCGAGCGCGGCAGCAGGTGGGGCAGGGCCTGGTGGATTGTGTTGTCGGGGCAGATCAGGAAGTCCGCGCCCGCCCGCGTGAGCTTGCCGGCCGACACGAGCATCAGCTCGGCGACGCCACGCCAGTCCTCGCGCTCGAGGCGCTCGACATAGCCGGCCAGCGAGTGGGTGTGCATCGAGAATCTCGGGGTGCGCGTGCGGGCCGAGCAGCGCCGCGCCCTCGGCGCAGATGGTGCGATAGCAGAGCGCCGCGCCCTCGGCGGAGCAGGCGACGATACCGATGTGCCCGGGTCCGGACGTCGATGACATGTCGCGGAAGTATTGCCTGGCGCGCCTAGCGTGTCAGCCGCCCGCGCGGGAACCAGCGCACCTCGCTGTATCGCGCCGAGCAGCCGCCGCCGCGCGAGGAGGTGCCGTAGGCGAAGAACAGCTGCGATGAGCGCTCCGACTCGAGCACGCGAGGTGTCAGGGTGACTCGCGCGGGCCCGAAGTGGAAAAACAGCGCCTCGCCGACGCGGAGCTCGGCGCCAGGCCGCCCTACATGAAACGTGACCTGCCCGTCCTGTCGCTCACGGACGCTGGCGCGCAGACCGGACCGGCGCGGCTGTTCGAGCGCGAGCCGCTCGATCACGCGAGGCCGCACCCGCGCCGGCGCCAGGGTGCCGGCCCTCCTGATCAGCAGGCTGGCCAGAAACATGTCCGGCCCCTCGGCCGTCCACGTGCCGGACGGGTTGTCGCACTCGGCGCCGTCGCAGCGGATCAGCCGCGCGCGGATCGTTCCATGTCGATCGTGGACGGCGATCTCGTACCTGTCCGCCGCGCGGCCGCCGCTGGAGCGCGTCTCGATGGCGAAGCGTCCTTCCTCGTCCACGCCCAGCACCTCCATGACCCGCACCGTGTCGTCGCACGCCGCGGCGCGTCCCGGAGCGCCGATCGCGACGAGCAAGGAGGCGGCCACCATCGCCGGCATCGCGCGCACTGCTGGTGTAACGCGCGCGCCGCGCCGCTATTCCGCCGACCACGCCTACGCGACGACTTCGTTGCCGTCGAACGCGGCCGGCAGCTGGCCGACGATCGGGTACCCGTCGCGCACGTAGGACGAGCCCTCGATGCTCTTGGCCAGCTTCTTCCCGGTGGCGGCCGCCGTGGCCAGCGCGCTGTAGGTCTTGAGGCCCTTGCCCTGGCCGCCCGAGGTGGTCACCGCGACCAGCGACACGCTCATGATCGGGAAGCGGCGCAGCACGCCGAAGCGGTCCTTGGCCTCGATGTAGCCGCGCTCGCGGTCCGCCTTGTTGTAGTAGAGCGGGATGAGCCGGTCGAATGCGCTGCCCAGGGTGGAGCAGACCTCGTCGACCACCTCCTCGCCGGTGATGAAGACGAAGTCGTCGCCGGCGATGTGGCCGATGAAGTCGCCGGGCGTGCCGCAGCGGCCGATCACGTCGCGCAGGATGTCGGCGGTCTGGCGGATGATGGCGTCGGCCTTGGCGTAGCCGTAGTAGTCGTTGAACGCCTTGAGGTTGTCCAGGTCGAGGTAGCAGAAGGCGGCCGGCTCGCCGTTGAGCAGCCGGCGCTCGATCTCCGCCTCGATGGCGCCGGCGCCGGGCAGCTGCGTGGTGGGCGACGCGCCCAGCTCGCGCTCGCGCCGCTCGAGCGCCTTGCGCACCCGCGCCACCAGCTCGGCGGCGATGAACGGCTTGACCACGTAGTCCTCGGCGCCGAGCCGGAAGGCGCGCACCTTGTCGGCCGTCTCCCCCTTGGCCGACAGGAAGATGATCGGCACCATCGACGTGGCCGGCTCGGCGCGCAGCCCCTCGGCGGTCTGGAAGCCGTCGAGCCCCGGCATCATCACGTCGAGCATGACCAGGTCCGGCTTGAAGCGGTGCACCTCGGAGCGGGCCTGGCCGCCGCTGGACGCCTCGCGCACGGTGTAGCCGGAGCTCTCCAGCACCTCGCGGCAGATGGTGCGGATGCTCGGGTCGTCGTCGACGACCAGCACGCGGTAGGCGCGGGCGCGCCCGGCCTCGGCGATGAGGCGCGCGCACAGGTCGCGGAACTGGGCCGGCTGGATCGGCTTGGCCACCACCTCGTCGGCGCCGGCGCGCAGGAGCTCCTCGCGGTCGTCGCCCGCCGAGACCACCACCACGGCGCACTTGCGCGTCTCCGGGTCGTGCTTGACGATGCGCAGCACCGCCAGCGCGTCGTCGGCCAGGGCCGAGCTCAGCACCACCAGCGACGGCCGCCGCGCGCGCGCCACGGCCAGCGCGTCCTCGGCGTTGGACGCGACAAGGACCTCGTGGCCGGCGCCCATGAGGATGCCCTTGAGGATGTAGCCGCTGTAGGCGTCGTCGTCGACGAGCACCACGGTGGCGCCGGCGGCCGGCTCCGAGCGCGCCGCCAGGTCGACCTCCTTGGGCCCGGTCACGTCCTCCTCGCCGGCGTCCGGCGCCGAGGGCAGGGTGAAGACGAACTTGGTGCCGTCGGCCGGCGACTCCAGCCAGATGCGGCCGCCGTGCGCCTCGATGATGGCGCGCGAGATGGCCAGGCCCAGCCCGGTGCCGCCCACCTGGCGGTCGGTGCCCTCGAGGCGCTCGAACTTCTCGAAGATGCGCTCGCGTGCGTCGTCCGGGATCGGCGCGCCGTTGTTGTAGACCGACACGCCGACGTGGCTCGATGCCACCGACGGGCCGAAGATCTCCACCTCGATGACGCCGCCCTCGGGCGTGAACTTGACCGCGTTGGAGAGCAGGTTGTTGAGCACCTGGGTCAGGCGATCCGGGTCGCCGATGATGCGCATGCTGCCGCCCTCGGTGTTGGTCAGCACGCGGATCTTGCGCGGCCTGGGCCGGGACGCGGAAGCGCTCGACCACCTCGCGGCCGAGCTCGTCGAGCAGGATCGGCGTGAGGTTCATGGCGATGCGGCCGCGCTCGGAGCGGGCCACGTCGAGGAAGTCGTCGACGATCTGGTTGAGCCTGGTGCAGGAGTCGCGGGCCAGCTCGACGTAGCGCCGCTGCTTGTCGGACAGGCGGCCGGCGTACTCGGACAGCACGATGTCGAGCGCGCCGGTGATGGTGGTGAGCGGCGAGCGCAGCTCGTGCGACACCGCCGACACGAACTCGGCCTGGCGCCGGGCCAGCGCCTTGGCCTCGGTGAAGTCGCGCAGCACCACCACCACGCCCTCGAGCTTGCCGTTGGCGTCGCGCACCGGCGAGACCATCGAGTGCAGGACCTTGTCCTTGACCCGCACCTCCTCGCGCAGGAGGCCTCCCGCCGCGTCGCCGGTGGCGACCAGATCGAACGGGTAGAAGCCGAGCGTCTGCTTGAGGAACTGCTGGGTCACCGGCAGCACGCCCTCGATGCCGAGCAGGCGCCGCGCCGCCGGGTTGATGAGCACCTGGTCGCTGTGCTGGTCGGTCAGGATCAGGCCGTCGGCCATCGACTCGACCATCATGGCCAGCCGCCGCCGCTCGTCGCCCAGGCGCAACTTGAGCCGCATCAGCGCGTCGGCGGTGCGGTTGGCCAGGAGATAGAGCACGCGCCGCTCCTCGGTCGACACCGGGTCGGGCGACGGCGAGCAGATGAACATGAGGCCGATCGGGTTGCCGTTGGAGACCAGAGGCACCTGCGTCGTGGTCGGCAGGCGCATGGCCTGGCCCGCGGTCAGGAGCGGCCGGCCGGTCAGGTTCACGGTCAGCTGATCCTCGTCGAGCGAGCGGCCGGTGGCGGAGCGGAACGCCTCCAGGCAGCGATCGCGCACCGCGCGCAGCAGATTTGCGTCGCACGCCTCCTGGCAGTGCAGGTGGAGGATGCCGCCCGAGCCCTCCAGCGCGATCAGGATGGCGACCATGTCGAAGCGGATCACGCGGTGCAGCTCGCGCGTGACAACCTCGAGCACCTCGGCGAACGAGCCGAGATCGGCGGTCGCGGCGGTGACCTCGCCGAGCGTCGCCATCACCTCGATGCGGTGCTGGCCCAGACGGCGCTGCTCGGTCACCTCCTGGCGCAGGAGCGCCAGCTCCTGGGCGGTCAGGCAGGCGGCGGTCAGCTCGCCGGGGCGGAAGTCGGTGTGGACCGCGTGGCTGAGGCGGCGGTTGCTCAGCGCGCCGGTCACCCAGCGGGACCGCGGGTCCGGGGTGAGCAGCACCGCGGCGATATCTGCCCGCGCCGTGTGCAGCGCGACCAGCCGCTCGCGCCAGATCGACTCGCCGGCGACGTCGCCTTCCGCCAGGATGGCGACGTGACACGCGCAGATCAGCGAGACGTCCGGCGTGTCCGTCCGCGACGACCGAGAACCCGGCCGGCTCGAGCTCGGCGCGCACCCGGGCGAGCCCGGGCTCATCGAGCCCGATGACCAGGGCCGTTGACGTACCCGCGGACACGCGGCCCGATCTTACCAGTCTGCGCAGCCAGCGGACCCCGGACGTTGCCCAACGAAGTCGTGAAGAATGCAGAGGCCGGCTGGCGGAGACGGGCCGGTCAGCGGTGGTTGGATGTCCTCTAACAGGCCCGGATCGAGAACGGAGCGCCGGATCGGCACCAGCAGGAGAGAGGCGTGAGACACCGCGCCGCGTTGACCCACCAGGGGTGACTTCGGTCGCACCGGAGTCCGGTGGGTGAGAGAGGCCGGTCGCCGAGAGGCCGGTCGCTGTCGATCGAGGGCCGGCCGTCCGGGATGAGTTGCCCGGCGGAGTCGCCGATCGAGAGCGTCGACGTCGACCTGGAAGATCGCCGCGACCGTCACGCGGCGGAGAGCCATCTCGTCTCCTGGGCGAGGTCCGAGGTGGATCGCACTGAGGCCCTCTCTGTTTCAACCAGGAGACGATCATGAATGTTGCGCTCTGGATCGTTCAGGCACTTCTCGCGGTGGTGTTCACCACCTCCGGGATCGCCAAGACCACGATGACCAAGGACGCGCTGGTGGCGAGCGGCCAGACCGGCGTCCAGTTCTACGACATCTCGTTCATCCGCTTCATCGCCGCCCTCGAGATCCTGGGCGTGCTCGGCCTGGTGCTGCCCGGCCTGACCGGCATCGCCCGCTTCCTGACCCCGCTGGCCGCGGCGGGCCTGGCGGTCATCATGGTGGGCGCCGCCACGTCCCACTCGCGCCTGGTCCGCGAGGGCGGCAGCCGGCGCGCGAAGGAGATGCTGAACGTGGCCACCAACGCGGTCCTCTTCGTGGCCTGCCTGTTCATCGTGACCGGGCGGATCTCGTGGCTGTGATCGTCGCTGCCGCGCCGCTTCCGCGTCACAAAGAGGCATCGTCGCCGCGCCGTGGGTACGATGGGGCGTGCGGAAGCAGACCGAGACCGAGGTCGTCAAGAAGCCGAAGCTGAGCCGCGTCATCGCGGACCGGGAATACCGGCTGATGTCGAGGACCGGCAAGCGACAGCGGGTCAACCTCAAGCTGGGCAAGCCGCGCCCGGTCCGCGACGCAAACAGCTTCTACTGCGTCTACCAGATCGAGGGGCTCGAGGAGGGTACGCGCATCGGGCGCATCGGCGGCGCCGACACCCTGCAGGCGCTGCAGCTGGCCATGCAGATGGCCCACATCGAGATGATCAACACGCAGGCCTATCAGGAGGGACGGCTCACCTGGGACGGCGATCCGGATCTGAAGCTGCCGGCCGATGAGTCCACGATGATCCTGGTCCGCAAGATCGCCGGCCGCCGGCCGCCTCCCGCGCCGCGCGCCGCGCCGGCCGCGTCGCGCGCCGCGCCTGCCACATCACGCGTCGCGTCGCCGACATCGCGCGCCGCGCCGCCGCCGTCGCGCCCCGCACCGGCGAGGTCGCGCGCCGCGCCGGCGACGTCCCGTCCGCCAGGGCGCCGCCTTCCGCGCAGCGGCGACTGAGCCGGGGCCGAGCTACTCGTCGTCCGGCTCGCCGTCCGCGAACAGGTGCTTGAAGTAGCGTTCGCGTGAGACGAGGAAGTCGCGGGTGATCTGGTAGTGCTCGGTCTCCTCGTAGGCGACCGGGCGGATGCCGGCCGCACCGAGCTCGTAGATGAGCGCGCCCGGGAAGGCCAGCAGGATGGGCGAGTGCGTCGCGATGATGAGCTGCGAGCCGCCCGCCACCAGGTCGCGCATGATGGCCAGCAGCGTGAGCTGGCGAGCCGGCGACAGCGCCGCCTCCGGCTCGTCGAGCAGACAGAGCCCGCCGGCGCGGAAGCGATGCCGGGCCAGCGCGATGAACGACTCGCCGTGCGACTGCTCGTGCAGCGACCTGCCGCCGTACGAAGGGAGCGCCCCGACGTCCTCGATGTAGCTGGCCGCGTTGAAGAAGCTCTCCGCCCGCAGAAAGAACCCGTCCCGCTCGCGCCGCGCGCCCCGCACCGCCCGCATGTGCCGCGGCAGCTCCGACTCGCTCGGCCGGGTCGAGAAGGAGAAGTTCTTTGACCCGCCCTCCGCATTGAACCGGAGCAGCACCGCGATCGCCTCCAGCAGGGTCGACTTGCCCGACCCGTTCTCGCCGACAACGACGCCACCCCCTCGCGCAGCAGCCGCACCGAGCGCACGAACCCGTGCCCGTCGTCGACCATCGCCCCGCGCCGGGTTTCCGGGTCCTTGCCATTGAATCGTCGTGTCCGCCGGGAGGCGAGATGCTAGCAGGCCGCGAGGTATGGAAGTGGGGCGCCACGGAGGGGACATGGGGCCCGATGGGAGTGCTCGGCCTGACGCCGCGGCAGGACCGGCGACGAGCGTGCGCGCTCCACCTTGACCGTGGGTGTCCACGCGCGGCCGGTGCACGCCCAGAATCGGATCATGGCGTGCGCCTCGGCGCTCCCGGTGTCTCGCCGAAGTCGATCAGGCCGCGTCGCTTCCATCCGATGGTCAGCAGCCACACGGTGGGCCGCGCGGTCGGCCTCGGCGTGGCCAGCAGCTCGCGCTGCCACGGCTCGTGCGCCCGCACCGGCGACTTCCAGCCATCGAACCAGGCTGCACTCGAGTACGGGTCGAGCACCGACGCCGACGGCCGCGCGCCGCCGCGGGCGATGTGGTGCCGCTGGTTGAGCAGCACGTAGCGCACCGCGTGGCGCACCTCGGTCGGCGTCCGCAGCGCCCGGCAGTGATAGCGCTCGGCGAACAGCGAGCCACGCCGGCCCAGCACGCGGTTGATGCCGCGCGCCACCCGGACGTTGAAGCCCTGCATCCCGCACGCAAGCGCCTCTGCTCCGGCCGCCTCCACGATCAGGTGCAGGTGGTTGGACAGCAGGTTGAATTCGATGATGCGGAAGTCATCCTTGCGCCCGCCCTTCGCGATCGCGGCCCTCACGACGCGCAGCGGGTGGTAGCGCCGCAGCGACCCGACCCCGCCCACCATCCTCAGCGTGACGTGCTGCGGAAAGCGTCCCGCGAACCGCTCCCGCCGCCCGTGCGCGACCCCAGCGCGACCACGCCCCCGCGGCCGCCCCGCGCCGGGCCGCCATCCTCCCCGCCCCGTCGCCCTGCGCGACCGCTCGAGCGGGAGCTGCACGTGTCTCTTTCGGGGCCGCCGGGTCGCCATGATGATTCCGGCAGAGTTCGTATCAAAGCGGTCTGACACCGACGGTGACACCTGCGGTCCGGCCTGGTGCAGTTCATGTACATCGCCGACAGGTCAGCTTCGGTGCCCAAGAGCGTCGGCGTTGTCCGCGCTCGCGCAGTGCGCGAAGATGTTGGTGACGGGTGGCCTTCGCACCGCGGCTCGACAGCGACACCGTCCGCGGCCGAGGAAGCGCGAGGCTCTCACGCGGCTGCGTCCGCCGGTGTAGTGATCCCGCGCGGCAGCGCCGGTCCGCGCGACGGGTCGCACGCTCGCCGCGGCGGCCTCGCCGGTCGGGAATCGGAGCGACCGTGCGCGGTTGTCGCCGCACGGACCGTGCCTTCCCCTTGCACGCCGGGTCGGGGCGCCCTCATCAGAGGTGTGCCCACGGATCGCCAGGCAGCGTCGCACCCTTCATCACGTCATGTAGATGGCGCTGGTCGAGCTCGCCATGCGAACGTCTACCGCCAGGGTCGCCTGACCTGGGACGGCAGCGACGACCACGGCTTGCTCATCGACGATACGACGCGCACTCTACCGAGCGAGGCATCTGGACGACGTCGGCAGCCCTGGACGCCGAGAGCTGTGCGACGCCGGAGATGATGGTCGGGCTGGTCGCCGGCACCAGTCGGCTTTGCTGGGCCCCGTGATGGCCGAGCGCGAATACCGGCTGGTGACGAATGCCCGCAGGCGGCAGAAGGTCCTGTTGCAGCTCGGAAGGCCGCGTCGGTCACGGCGGGCCGGCGAATACTGCTGCGGCTTTCACATCCACGGGCTGGACGGGTGCAGCCGCGGGCCGAGGTTCCTGAACGGCGTCAACGCCGTTCAGGCGCTGTACATGGCCATGGAGGTCGCGCTGACGGAGCTGCTGTGGACCGACGCGTACGAGGAAGGCCGCCTCACCTGGAACGGTGTCTACGATCTGGGGCTGCCGGTCGCGGGAGCGGCGAACCGGCGGCGTATGCGCAAGGATCCGAGGGCCGAGCGAATGAAGCGGGAGGTCGCCGCCATGCTCGCCGAGAAAATGCGCCCACGTGGGCGCCCGCGATCGCGCGCGGGAAGTGCGCTTTTAAACTGGCGACTGCTTTAGGGTTGTTTTGTCGATTCGAGGTCGCAGGGAGCGCCCACGAAAGATCCGAGATCAGCTGGAAGGAAATATCGTGAAACGACTGATTCCGACCGAGCTGAAGTTGACGTACGTAGTCGCCGAGCGTGAATACCGGCTGGTGACCAAGAACGGGCGGAAGAGAAAGGTTATTGTCCGCTTCGGAAAGCCTCGTCGGCTGCCTGCTCATGCAGGCTGGTACTGCGTTTACAAGATCGAGGGACTCGAACACGCCACAAAACCTGGATTTTCTCCGGGCGTAGATCGGTGCAGGCCATTTTTATTGCGCTGCAGATGGCCTGGATCGAACTCTTCGCTACTGAGGCCTTTCGAGAGGGCCGATTGACTTTTTGGGGCATACCGAACCTAGGATTGCCACCTCTCCATCACAGTTTCACTGAGAGGCCCCGTGAGCCACGCGCAAAGGGGATTCGCGCGCGCCCCCCTCGCGGCGTCAAGAGATCGCGTGATGCGTAGCCAAGTTCCGCCGCCAGATGCCGATGAGGAGTGGTGGCTTGAGTGCGTGAGATGGGATCGCGCTGGTAGGCCAGGTCTGCAGATCGAGGTGGGTCGTCTGGAACGTTTGGTCCCGTAGTGACGAGCGGATGGTGGCGCACGAGTATTCCTTGGTGCGCAGCGGTCGGTGTCGCTTCGCCCGGCGTGAGTTGTTGACGGCGCACGAGGGCTCGGTGCGGAGCGGTCGGTGGCGCTTCAGTTGTTGCCAGAGCTCACGCCTCGGCGGCCGAGCCTTCGGAGTCGTCGGCGCGCTGGAAGGTGCGCTCGAGGCGGGCGTACAGGCCGGAGCGGGCCAGGAGCTCGAGGCGGGAGCCCTGCTCGGCGATGCGGCCGCGCTGGAGGACGACGATGTGGTCGGCGCGGCGGATGGTCGACAGGCGGTGGGCGATGATGAGGTTGGTGCGGCCCTCGGTGAGGGCCTCGAGGCCCTTCTCGATCAGGCGCTCGCTCTCCGGGTCGACGTGGGCGGTCGCCTCGTCGAGGATGAGCACCTCCGGGTCGCGCACCAGGGCGCGGGCGAAGGCGATGAGCTGGCGCTCGCCGGCCGAGAAGTTGCCGCCGCGCTCGGCGACGTCGGCGTGCATGTCGACGCCGCGGCGCTCGAGCATGAGGTCGGCGCCGACCCGGGCCAGCGCCGCGGCGACCTCGTCGTCGGTGGCGTCGAGGCGGCCGAGGCGCACGTTGTCGGCGCACGGTGCCGGTGAAGAGAAAGCACGTCCTGGGTCACGACCGCCACGCGGCGGCGCAGCTCGGCCACCGGCGTGTCGCGCACGTCGCGGCCGAAGGCCAGGAGCCGGCCGCTCTGGGCCTCGTAGAGCCGCGTGAGCAGGCGGATGATGGTCGACTTGCCCGACCCGGTGGCGCCGACGACGGCGACCGCCTGGCCGCGCGGCACCTGGAAGCTGACCCCGCGCAGCACCTGCTCGCCCTCGCGGTAGCCGAACTCGACGCGGTCGAACTCGACGGCGCTGCTCGACCGTCGGCACCGACCGACAGCGGCACCGGCTGGTCGCGCGGGCGCTCCGGCGCGTCGTGCTCCTCGGTGTCGAGCAGCGCGACGATGCGCTCGGCCGAGGCCATCGCCGACTGCATGACGGTGTACTTGGCCGAGAAGTCGCGCACCGGGATGAAGAACTTGTTGACGTACTCGACGAAGGCGACGACCAGACCGACGGTCAGCACGCCCTCGCCGATGCGGCCGCCGGCGTACCAGACGATGCTGGCCGCCGACGCGATGCCGATGCGCCTCGACCAGCGCGTACATGCCGGAGTCGGCGCGGATCGCGCCCAGGTAGGCGTCGCGGTGGGCGACGTTGATGCGGTCGTAGTCGCGCGCCGCGCGCGTCTGCGCGCCCGAACAGCTGCACCACCTTGATGCCGGACAGGTGCTCCTGCAGGTACGCGTTCATCGCGGCCAGCTTGACCCGGATCTCGCGGAACGACGCCCGCATGATGCGGCGCGCCCAGTCCACCACCAGGAGCAGGAGCGGCAGGGTCAAGAACGTGATCAGGGTCAGGCGCACGTCGAGGTACAGCATCATCCCGACGATGGCGATCAGCTTGACGAAGTCGGCGATCAGGGTGACCACGCCGCTGGCGAACATCTCGTTGATGTTCTCGACGTCGTTGGTCATGCGGGTGAGCAGGCGGCCGACCGGCATCCGGTCGTAGAAGGCAGCCCGCCGCGTGATGACGTGGCGGTAGGTGGCCAGGCGGAGCGCGTGCATCGATCGCTGGCCGAGCAGCTGCAGCGCGTACAGCTGGGCGTAGCTGGCCAGCGCCTGCAGCATCACGCAGCCGACGTAGAACGCGGCCAGCGTGCCCAGCCCGTCGACCGAGCGGATCGCGATGTGCGCGTCGATCGCCTCCTTGAGGATGTAGGGCTGGGCGATCTCGAACACGATGGCCAGCGGGATGAGCACCAGCGCGAGCAGGAACAGGCGCCAGTGCGGGCGCACGAACTGCCACAGCCGCGCCACCAGGCGCGCGTCGTACGCCTTGCCGAGCACCTGCTCCGCGGGGAGTCCGCCGGCGCCGTCGCTCACGCCGCCATCTCCTCGGCCAGCTGGGTGCGGTACAGCTCGGCGTAGACCCCGCCGCGCGCCAGCAGCTCGTCGTGGGTGCCGCGCTCGACCAGCTTGCCGCCGTCGAGCACGGCGATCTGGTGGGCGCGCCTGACCGCCGCCACCCGGTGCGAGATGATGATGGCGGTGCGCCCGCGCATCACCTCGTCGAGGCGGCCGAGGATCTCCTTCTCGGTCTCGGCGTCCACCGACGACAGCGAGTCGTCCAGGATGAGCACGCGCGGGCGCGCGACCAGGGCGCGGGCCAGGGCCACGCGCTGGCGCTGCCCGCCCGACAGCGTGATGCCGCGCTCGCCGACCACCGTGTGAAAGCCGTCGGGCAGGGCGGCCAGGTCGCGCTCGAGCCCGGCCGCCTCGGCGGCGCGCCGCACCTCCTCGGAGACCGGGGCCCGGTCTGCCGTCGGCCCGGTCACGTCGCGGTGGCGGCCGTTGGGCGCTCCGTTGGCTCCCCGGTCGGCCAGCCCCATGGCGATGTTCTCGGCGATCGTCGACGAGAACAGGAACGCTTCTTGTGGCGCGTAGCCGATGGCGCGGCGCAGATCGCCGAGCTTCAGCGTGGTGATGTCGTGGTCGTCGAGGAACACCGTCCCGCGCGGCACTTCGAGCAGGCGCGGGATCGCCTCGATGAGCAGGCTCTTGCCCGAGCCCAGGCGGCCGACGATGGCGGTCACCGTGCCGGACGGCACGTCGAGCGAGACGTTGTCGACCAGCACGCGCTCGTCGATCTCGATGGTCAGGCCGCGGATCGACACGTCGCCGCGGATCTTGTCGGCGGCGAGCGGCGTCTCGCCGTCGCGGATGGCCGGCTGCGTCTCGAGCAGCTCGGCCAGGCGGCGCCACGACGCCTGCCCGCGCTGGAGCAGCGAGATCATCCAGCCCAGCGCCAGGGTCGGCCACACCAGGATCGCGAGGTAGGCAATGAACTGCACCATCTCGCCGAGGCCCATGTCGCCGGCGATCACCCGGCGTCCGCCCATGAACAGCACGATGACGGTGCCGAGCGACGCCACCGCGCCGAGCACCGGCATGAGCTGGCCGCGCACCTGGGTCAGCGCCATGTTGCGCTCGAGCAGCCGGGTCGAGCGCTTGCTGAAGTGACCCTGGCGCTCGTCCTCCAGGCCGTAGGTCTTGATGACCTGCACGCCGGTGAGATCTTCCTGCACCGACGCGGACAGCGCGCCCAGCTCCTCCTGCACCGCGCGGCTGGTGCGGTAGATGCGGCGGCCGAAGATGCTGCCGAGCAGGACCATGCTGGGATAGGGCAGGAGCGCCCACAGCGTCAGCCACGGGTCGATGCCGAGCATGAGCACCAGCGCGGCGGTGAACACGAACCCCGTGTTGACCACGTTGAGCATGCCCGGGCCCCCACATGGCGCGCACCGTCTGCACGTCGTTGGTGAGGCGCGACATCACGTCGCCGACCGGGTGGTCGCGGTAGAAGGCCGGCTCGAGGGTGAGCAGGTGCCCGAACAGGAGCGAGCGCAGGTCCGCCTCGGCCATGCGCGCCGAGTTGAACAGCGCCACGCGCGAGCCGATGCGGGCCACCGCCTGCAGGATCGCCATGGCGATCATCGCCAGCGCCAGGGGCGGCACGTCGCCGCCCGGATCCGGACCGCTCAGCGCGTCGACAGTCCGCCCCAGCAGCCACGGGATGGCCAGGGCGAACGCGTTGGTCGCCACCAGCATGAGCGCGCCGGTGACCAGGCGGGCCCGGTAGCGAAACAGGAAGGTCCAGGCCCCGGGCCCGGCGGAAGACGTTGCGGTCATGCGGTGGTGTGGAGCTGGGCGATCCGGTTGTCCGGTCTGTGTCCCCGGAGTCGAGACGACGAGACTACCTCGTCATGGACAGGGTACTCGAGGTGGACGCCGCGCTTCATCCCGGAGGGATCACCCGCCGCGGCCGCGCTGCACCCGGCTCCGACGACACCTGAGCACACCCGCAGGCACATACGGCGCCCGCGGCCGGCGTCAATCGCGGACCTCGATTTGAAGGACAATCTCCCGCGAGCCCGGTCCAGCGCGTCGCCCACCCGGTTCAATGCCCCAGCGACGAGACGACCTTGCCCATGGCCGCGTACTCGAGGTTGGCCGCGCGCATCATGTGGCGCATGGTGATCGGGCTGCTGTCGTCGGCGGCCAGGAAGGCGGCGCGCAGGACCGCGTTGCGGATGTAGCCGCCCGACATCTCGTACTTGCGCGACAGGTGATCGAAGTCGATGTCGCCGGCCAGCTCGGCCTCGTCCGGGATCATGACCTCCCACAGCCGCTTGCGGTCCTCCGGCTCCGGGAACGGGAAGTTGACCCGGAAGGAGATGCGGCGGCGGAAGGCGTCGTCGATGGCCGAGTCCATGTTCGTGGTCAGGATGGTGATGCCGCCGAACGCCTCCATGCGCTGGAGCAGGTAGTTGACCTCGAGGTTGGCGTAGCGATCGACCGACGACTTGACCTCGGTGCGCTTGGCGAACAGCGAGTCGGCCTCGTCGAAGAGCAGGATCGCGTGGCCGGCCTCGGCCGCGTCGAACAGCTCGGCCAGGTTCTTCTCGGTCTCGCCGACGTACTTGGACACGATGCGCGAGAGGTCGATCTGGTAGAGGTCGAGCGCGAGCTCGTCGGCGATGATGCCGGCCACCATCGTCTTGCCGGTGCCGGGCGGGCCGGAGAACAGCGCCGACAGGCCGAGCCCCTTGGCGAACTTGCGCGCGAAGCCCCACTCGTCGTAGACGCGCCGCTTGTGCTTCACCCGCGCGATGAACTCGCGCACTTCCTCGAGCGAGTCGTCCGGCAGGATCGAGATCGTCCCAGTTCTGGCGCCAGGTCACGCGCCGGCCCAGCCCGGACAGCTTGATGTCGAGGGTGCCGCGCAGCCCCGCGTGCACGTCGCCGTCGGTGACGCCGGCGGGGCCGCCGGCCCGGCCGCGCGCGTCGGCCAGCGCCGCGGCCGCCGCCGCGCTCCTGAGCAGCACGCCGCCGGTGACCGGATAGCGCGAGGCGACGGCGTCGAAGTCGAGCCCGGCCGCGCCGCTGCCGTCGAGCGCGCGCCGCCACAGGGTGGCCCGGGCCGCCTCGGTCGGCACCGGCACGTCGACCATGAGCAGGCCGCGCCCGAGCGCGACAGGCCGGCCGTCGCGCGGGCCGCAGGTCGCCGCCACCGGGGCCGACAGCGCCGCGAGCGAGACCTCGAAGGGGCGCATGCGGTCGGGCCGGCCCGACTCGGCGTGCGGGGCCAGCGCGTCGACGCCGTCGAACAGCGGCAGCGCGTCGAACAGCAGCGCCTCGCGCACGACCGCCTGGGACAGGCGGCCCAGCTCGGCCAGGTCCCAGCCGGCCAGCTCCTTGCACCGCAGATGCAGGACCGGGCGGGCGCCTGCGCGGGCCGCGCCGAACACCAGCGACTTGCGCCCGGCGCCGTCGGGTCCGGCCAGGACCACGATGGGCGGGCCGTCGATGTGCGCCGCGCGGGCCGGGTCGCCGCCGGAGAGCAGCGCCGCCACCTGGGTCTTGAGGTCGTCCGGGACCAGCAGCTCGGCCGACCCGGGCGGCTCGATGAGCAGCTCGGCCGCGCGCGCGACGTCGCGGTCCAGCCGCACGACACCGTGGGCCAGCTCGATCACGCGCGGATTCACGCGCAGCGAGCGCAGGAGGTACGGCGCCTCGTCGTAGGCGCGCCGCCCGCCCACCGGCTCGACCAGGCGCAGGGCCAGCAGCCTCCCGTCGGCGGCCAGCTCGCGCACCATGCTGTCGCGCGCGCCGTCGGTATAGACGAGCAGCTCGAGCAGCCCGACGTCGGCGTAGACGCGACTCGACTCGTTGACCAGGTAGCGCATGAGCGCGCGCATGCGGCTGGACAGCTCGACGGAGATGAGCACCCACAGCGCGCGCCGCTCGCTCGGCGTCAGGCCGAGCACCCGCTGCATGCGGTCGAACGGGAGCGGGGCCCCGGCGGCGCGGGCCGCGGCCAGGCGGGCCTCGATCTCGTCGCCGCGCCGCGCGATGTCGCGATCCAGCTCGACGATGGCGCGCTCTCCCTTGTCGCTGGGCGCCGCGCCGCCGCCCAGGATGGCGGTGACCTCGTCGCCCGACACGAACGTGCCGGAGAACTCGTCCTGGATGCGCGGCAGCACGCCTTGCTCCCAGTGCTGGTGGATGCGGCGCTCGATCAGCTTGCCGACCAGGGCCAGCTCGTCGTCCAGGTGCTCGCGCGGGCTCGCGTAGGCGCTCGCCATCCGGCCTCAGCCTAGCACAGGAGCATTGCAACCAGCTGAATTGCAAGGGCTCGAGTGCGGCCCCATGCGGGCCTGGTCAGCTCCCGCGGCCGCGTGACGCGCAGCGGCGTACGATGGCGTCGAGCGCGGCGGCGACACGCGGCGCTCGGGGGAGGGGACCATGAAAGCAGACGGCGCGCGCGAGCTCGGCTCCGCGCAGGTGGTGAGGTCGTTCCGCTCGCAGGTGCGCGGGCCCCGCTTCGGCCGCGAGGGCTCGCGCGTCGGTGACATCGAGCAGGAGGCGAGCCGCGGGCGCCTCGGCAGCGCCTACGACCCGGAGAGGGCGTACCAGCTGTCGGTGGTCGCGGGCTGGGCCTACGCCGATGGACAGACGCTGGCCGACAAGATCCAGCACTACGGCTTCGAGGCCGGCGCCTACGTGCAGCAGTTCAGCGTGATCAACGAGGCCATGCTGGTGGTGGCGCGCGCCTATCTGGTCCGCTCGAAGGACGGGCGGGCGGGGATCCTGGCCTTTCGCGGCACCGAGCCGGTCAACGCGATCAACTGGCTGACCAACGCGCACACGGAGGCGCGGCCATTCTATGGACGCGGCGTGGTCCACCACGGCTTCCACACCAACCTCGAGGCGCTGTGGAGCTACATCGACGCGGCGCTGCGCGAGGCGATCGCGGGCGGGTCGGCGCCGGGCAACGGGGCCGCGGCCGGCACGTCGCCGCCGCTCCAGCGCCTCGAGCACCTCTACGTCACCGGTCACAGCCTGGGCGGAGCCATGGCGGTGCTGGCCGCGGCGCGGATCTTCCGCGACGGCGATCTCGCCTCGTTTCGCCCGCTGGTGCGGGGCGTCTACACCTTCGGCCAGCCGCTGGTCGGCGACCAGGAGTTCGTCGACTCGTGCGCCGATCTGGGCGAGCTCGTGTACCGCCACGAGTACCGGCACGACGTGGTGCCGGTGCTGCCGCCGTCGTCGGTGGCGCGCTCGTTCGCCCACCTGGGACAGAAGCGAGTCACGTCGTCGCCGGACGAGCCGTGGCGCCTGTCCGGCGAGCAGACCCGGCCGCTCCGCTTCCTGGTGCAGGGGCTGGCGTGTGTGTCGGCCGCGTTCTTCACCCGGCGCCTGCTCCTGCTGCGCCGCCTCGACGGCCTCTGGTACTCGATCGACGACCACCTGCCGCAGCGCTACATCGACACATGCAAGCGGTCGCTCACCGTCGAGCAGCCGGCCGTCCCGACCGGCCGCGTCGAACGGGTCAGGCACATGGCGCACGCCGCCGCCGAGGTGGGCAAGCTGATGTTGAGACGGACGCGGCGCGGGCCTGCTCAGGTTGACCCGGATCGGGCGCCGGTCAACCCGGATCGGCCGCCGGGCGAGGTGCGCGCATAGCCGGCGCCGCGCTGCTGCCTGTCAAGACGCCTCCTCTGCGTCTCCCTCGCACCTCGCCCGCGCCTCTCGCGACCGTCGGGGCTTCAGAGCCTTTAACTCGCTGAATTCCAAGGGCTCTGCTGTTGTCTCGCGACGGTCGCCCAGAGTACCATCGGAGCTTCGCGACCCCGTCGCCGGAGAAGAGGCGGATGCCCGAGTTCCACGACTACCTAGCGATCCTCACCAGCGATCCGACGAACGATCAGGCGCTGTCGGCGCTCGAGAAGCTGGTCCCCGTGATCGGCAGTCGCGAGGCGCAGAGCGCGCTGGACGCGACGCGCGAGTCGCTGCGCGAGCGCGGGCAGCTCGAGCTGGTCGAGAAGCTGTTCGACGTGGAGATCCAGGCGGCCGCCGACGTGACCCGCCGCGCCGACCTCTTGCGCCGCAAGGGCCAGCTCTACGTCGAGGACCTTCTCAACGAGGAGAACGCGATCGACTGCTTCCGCCGCGTGCTCGAGCTGCGGCCGGACGACGAGGACGCCCAGGAGGTGCTCGCCCACCTCGATCTGCTGCGCAACAACTGGCGCAAGGTCGTCGCCAAGTATCTCGACGAGGCGCGCGGCTCCACCGACCGGCGGCTCACCACCGCGCTCTACCTGTCCGCGGCCGAGACCACCGCGCGCTACCAGAGCGGTGCGCCCGAGGTCGAGCAGTTCCTGCGCCGCGCCCTCGAGGTCGATCCGTCCAACCGCCGCGCGGCCAGCCACCTCGAGCGCCTGTTGCGCGCGGGCGGCAAGTGGACCGACCTGGCCGATCTTCTGCAGCGGCGCATCGACTCGACGTCGCATGCCGAGGAGCGCGTGCACGCGCTCGTCGCGCTGTCGGAGCTGGCGCTCGGCCCGCTGCAGCGGCCGGAGCTGGCCATCTCGTGCATGAAGAAGGTGGTCGCGCTCGACCCGGGCAACCCGCGCGCGCTCTCGCTGCTCAGCGACGAGTACCAGCGCGAGCAGAACTGGTCGGCGCTGGTCATGCTCTACACAAACGCGCTCAAGGCGCGCCGGCGCGGGGCGGGGACCGACGTCGAGGTCGGCACCATCCTCCAGATCGCGATGCTGCACTGGAAGCGGCTGGGCAACATGGACGCCGCCGAGGAGTTCTTCCGCCGCATCCGCAAGGTGGACCCGGCCCACCAGGCCTCGCTCGACTTCTACCGCGAGTACCTGCGCGCGCGCGGCGACTCCAACCAGCTGCTGCAGATCTACCGCCAGGCCCACAAGGCCACCGACGATCCGGCCCGCCGGCGCCAGCTGTCGATCGGCATCGCCGAGCTGTCGGAGTTCGAGCTCGAGAGCCCGGAGAAGGCGATCGACGCGTGGAAGGCGATCCTGCGCGGCGAGCCGGAGTCGCCCGAGGCGCGCGAGGCGCTCAAGCGTCTGTACGCGAAGACCGAGAAGTGGAACGGCCTGCTGGATCTCATGAAGGACGAGATCGAGCGGCGCCCGGCCGGCGACGTGGCCGGCCGCGTGGACGGCCTGCTCAAGGTGGTCGAGATCTACGAGCGCATGAAGCTCGACGTGATGGCCATCAATACCTACAACGCCATCCTCGCGCTCGACCCGGGTCACCGGGGCGCCCTCGACGCGCTGTCGGACAAGTACAAGCAGCGGGCGCAGTGGAGCGATCTCATCACCGTGCTGGGCCGCAAGGCCGAGCTGTCGGCGCTGACCCGCGCCGAGCGGGCCGAGATCCTGCGCGAGGTGGCGGCCCTGTGGATCGAGCGGTTCGGCAACTACGGCCAGGCGATCCGCCCGCTCGAGCAGCTGCTCGACATGGTGCCCAGCGACCGGGCCGCCATGGCCAGCCTCAAGGACATCTACAACCGCCGCCGCCAGTGGCGCGCGCTGATCGTGCTGCTCGGGTCGCGAGGCGGCCCAGCAGGAGCTGGGCGAGCGGTCGCGCCGGCTCATCGAGATGGCGCAGCTGGCGGCCGAGCGCCTGGGCGACTCGCGCCTGGCCATCGAGATCTGGAACCGCGTGCTCGAGCTGCCGCGCGACGGCGAGGGCGAGGCGGCGGTGCCGCCGGCCGCCACGGCCCAGGCGCTGGCCGCGCTGGCCAGCCTGTACGAGCGCGACAAGCGCTACCTGGCCCTGGCCGACATCTTCCAGCGCCAGCGCGAGCTGGCCACCAACAAGGCCGAGTCGATCGCGGCGCTCGAGCGGCTGGGCGCGCTGTTCGCCGAGCGCCTGCACGCGCCGGCCCAGGCGGCCGAGACCTACCGCGAGATCCTGCGCACGGACCGCACCCACCCGCGCGCGGCCCGCATCCTGCGCGAGCTCTACTCGGCGGGCGGGAGACTTCGACTCGCTCGAGCGCACCTACGGCGAGCTGGGCCAGTGGGACGAGCTGGTCGACGCGTTCCACGCCATCGCCGACCGCACCGAGGATCGCGCGGCCAAGCTGCGCCTGCTCGAGCGGGCCGCGGACGTGGCCGGCCAGCACTCGCAGTCGCAGGAGCGCCTGGCCCGCTCGTGGGAGCGGGTGCTGTCGATCGAGCCGCGCCACGCCGGCGCGGCGCGCGCGCTGGCCCCGATCTACGCCAAGACCGGCAAGTCGGCCCGCCTGCTCGCCACCTACGAGATCCAGCTCGAGCACGCCGAGCACGACGACGCGCGCCTGCGGCCTGCTGGGCGAGATCCGCAGCCTGTGCGAGGACCGGCTCGGCTCCAAGGCGCTCGCCTTCCAGTGGGCCGCGCGGGCCTACCAGGTGCGCCCGACCGACCCGCAGCTGATGATCGATCTGCAGCGGCTCGGCGCCGAGGCGGACGCGTGGGACGAGGTGGCCGCCATCCTCGACCGCCGCGTGCAGGCCGCCGAGGTGAGCGAGGCCGAGCGCCTGCGCCTGCTGCGCGAGCTGGGCAAGATCTCGACCGCGCGGCTGCACGTCATGGAGCGGGCCCAGACCTACTGGGAGCAGGTGCTGGTCCTGGTGCCGGACGATCGCGAGGCGCTGGGCGCGCTCGAGGAGATCGCCACCCACCGCTCCGACTGGCTCGGCCTGCTCGAGATCTACCGCCGCCGCGTCGAGCTGGAGCCGGACCGCGGCAAGCAGATCGATCTCCTGTTCCGGGCCGCCTTCCTCGAGGAGGAGCGGCTCGCCGACCTGGACGCCGCGGTCAAGACCTACCGCCGCATCGTCGAGGTCGACGTCGGCTCGCGCCGCGCGCTCAAGGCGCTGTCCAAGCTGAGCGAGGCGCGCGGCGACTGGGCCGGCCTGGCCGACGTGCTCGAGCGCGAGCTGACCCTCACCGCCGAGTCGGACGGCAAGGTGGCGCTCCTGCTCCGCCTGGGCAGCCTGTACGAGAACAACCTGGCCAGCCCGGCCCGCGCGCTGGCGTCGTATCGCCAGGCGCTCGACCTGCAGCCGAGCGCGAGCATCCACCGCCAGATCGAGCGCTTCCTCGACGGCGACATGCCGCAGGAGATGCGCCGCGAGGTGGCCGAGCTGCTCTTGCCGGCCTACGAGCAGGCCGACGACGCCGAGCGCACCGCGCGCGCGATCGAGATCCTGCGCGCCACCGCCACCGACGATCAGAAGCTGCAGTTCGACCGCCGCCTCGTCGGCCTGTACCAGCGCCTGTCGCGCAACGATCTGGCCTACCAGTCCGCGCTGCGCGTGCTCGAGCGCGAGCCGGGCAAGACCGACATCCGCGAGGAGCTGGTGCGCCTGGCCATCTCGACCGGCGCGCTGCCCGATCTGGCCGACCAGCTCGAGCATCTGCTGGCCGGCCTCGAGGCCGAGCAGGGCGACGTCGGCGTCCGGCGCGCGCTGGCCGCCGACCTGGCCACGCTGTGCCAGGACCAGCTTGCCGACGGGCCGCGCGCCGAGAAGGCGTGGCGGGCCGTGCTCGTCGGTCGACGGCGGCGCCGAGGCGGCGCTGGCCGGCCTCGAGCGCATCTACCGCGAGTCCGGGCGCTGGGGCGATCTGCGCGCGCTGTGCCAGGAGCAGCTGGCCACCACGCTGGACAACAACCGGCGCATCGAGCTTCTGTTCGCCATCGCCGAGCTGAGCGAGACGATGCTGGCGGATGTGGACGGCGCCATCGCCGCCTATCGCCAGGCGCTCGAGGTCGACCCGTCGCACATGCGCGCCTTCCAGTCGCTCGAGCGGCTGCTACGAGGGAGCGCGGCGCTGGGCCGAGCTGGAGGAGCTGCTCGCCGCCGAGCAGGACGTCGTCGCCGGTCCCGACGACGGGCACGCCGCCGAGGTGGCGCTGCTGGTGCGGCGCGCTCGCCTGCGCGGCAAGCAGCTGGCCGACCGCAGCGGCGCTGTCGATCTGATCGAGGATCTGCTCTCCCGCCAGCGCGACAACGCGGACGCGCGCGAGCTGCTCGAGGAGATGCTCGAGGATCCGGCCCAGCGCCTGCGCGTGGCCCGCATGCTGGAGCCGCTGTACAGCGAGGACGGCCTGTGGCGCGACCTGTGCCTGGCCCTGCGCGCCCAGCGCGAGCTGGCCGGCGGACCGGCCGAGGCGGCCGATCTCCTGGCCCGCATCGCCGGCGTCGAGGAGGAGAAGCTTTCGCACGAGCGGGCCGCGTTCGACACCTGGCGCGAGGTGCTGTCGCTGGCCCCGTCGGACGAGCGCTCGCGCCAGCACGTGGTGCGCCTGGCCGGACGGCTCGAGAAGTGGAACGACGCGCTGTCGTCGCTCGAGGCCGCGCTGGCCTCGCCGGCGCACGTCGAGTCCGGCGACCTGGCCACGCGCACCGCCATCCTGCGCGACATCGCCGCCATCGGCGAGGGCAAGCTGGGCGATCACGACCGCGCCACCGACGCCTATCGCCGCCTGCTCGACGTCAACCCGGGCTCGAGCAGCGAGAGCGGGCGCTTCGCCGCCGCCGCGCTCGACCGCCTGTACAACGAGGCCGAGCGCTGGCCGCAGCTCATCGACATCGTGCGCCGTCAGGCCGAGTGGGCCGAGAACCGGGACGAGCGCCTGGCGCTCTTGACCCGGCTGGCTCGCCTGGAGGAGGAGCGCGGCGGCGACCGCCGCGCCGCCATCGCCTCCTGGCGCGAGGTGCTGGGCGAGGACGCCGACAGCGGCGACGCGCTCGACGCGCTCGAGCGGCTCTACCAGCAGGAAGGCGAGCTGCGCGACCTGGCCGACATCCTGCGCCGCCGCGTGGAGCTGGCGTCGGACCCCGGCAACAAGCGCCTGCACCTGGAGCGCATGGCGCGCCTGTACGAGCTCGACCTGGGCTCGACCGGCGACGCGACCGGCGCCTGGCTCGAGGTGCTCGACTTTCTGCCGGAGGACATCGGCGCGCTCGACGAGCTGGCCCGCCTGTACCGCACCGGCGAGCGCCACGGCGATCTGCTCGAGGTGATCGAGCGCCGCCTGGCCGTCGCGCAGCCGGCCGAGCGCATGGCCCTGGTCCACGAGCTGGCCGAGCTGATGCACCTGCACCTGGGCCGCGACGCCGAGGCGCTCGAGCACTACGCCGACGTGCTGAGCCACGAGCCGGCCAGGGCCGGCGCGCTGGCCCGCGTGCAGGCCATGCTGGAGAACGCGGACCTGCGCCTGCGCGCGTCCGAGGTGCTGCTGCCGCTGTACGAGCGCGGCGGCGACTACGGGCTCCTGGCCGGGCTGCTCCTGCGCGTGGCCGACACCATCGGCGATCCGCGGGCGCGCCTCCGCCACCTGCGCCGCGTGGCCGAGATCCGCGAGAAGTTCCTGCACGACCGCCCGGGCGCGCTGACCGCGTACCGCGACGCGGTGATGGCCGCGGTGGCCGAGCCGGAGCTGGCCGAGCTCCTGCGCGAGCTGGAGCGGGTCGCGTCGCAGGAGGGCCGGCTCGAGGAGCTGATCGAGGTCTACCAGACCGTGGCGCCGGACGTGTTCGACGGAGATCTTCAAAGGCGCCTCTACCTGGACATCGCCGATCTGGCGCGCGGCGTGAAGCACGACGCCGAGCTGGCCCGCAAGTACTACCAGATGGTGCTCGAGAGCCAGCCGGACGACCGGCGCGCGCTCGAGGCGCTCGAGAGCATCTACCGCGACGCGGGCGAGAACCAGTCGCTGTACGACGTGCTGCTGCGCAAGGCGGACCTGGCCGGCGACGACATCGAGGCCCGCGCCGACGCGCTGGCCGACGCGGCCGCGCTGTGCCAGCACCAGCTGGGCCGCCCGGTCGACGCCATCGTCGCCTGGGAGCAGGTGGCGGAGCTCCTGCCGGACTCGAGCCGCGCTGCCGAGGCGCTGGAGCTGCTCTACGAGCAAAGCGAGCGCTGGCACGATCTCACCGACCTTGTCGAGCGCCGGCTCGGCTTCGCCTTCTCGGTCGAGGAGGCGGTCAGGCTGCGCTACCGCCTCGGCCAGCTGTGCGAGACGCAGCTGCACGATCCGGACCGCGCGGTCGAGAACTACAGCGCCGCGCTCGGCGGCGACCCCGGCCACGACGGCGCGCGCGAGGCGCTCGAGCGCTACCTGGACGACGCCGGCACCCGCACGACGGCGGCCGAGGTGCTCGAGCCGATCTACGTCGCGCGCCAGGACTGGCCGCGCCTGGTCCGCATCTACGAGATCAAGCTCGAGGCCGCGACCGTGCCGGAGGAGCGCATGCAGCTCGAGCGCTACATCGCGCGGCTGCACGAGGACCAGCTCGAGGACCTGGAGGGCGCGTTCCGCTGGTACGGGCGCCTCCTGCGCGAGAACCCGGGCGAGCCGGGCCTGCGCTCGCAGCTGGTGCGCCTGGCCGGCGTGCTCGACGGCTGGTCGAGCCTGGCCAACCTGTACGAGGAGCTGCTCGACGACGCGCCGGCCGACGGGCCGGTGGTGCGCGACATCGCGCTGGCCCTGGCCGAGCTGTGCGACCGCCGGCTGGGCGAGGTGGAGCGCGCCCACGCCGCCTACCGCCGGGTGCTGCAGAGCTCGCCCGGCGACGCCGACACCTTCAACCGGGTCGAGGCGATGCTCACCCGGGCGCAGCGCTGGTACGCGCTGGTCGAGGCGTACGAGGACGCGGTGCAGGCGTCGGCCGAGGCCTCGCGGCGGCTCGACATGTACCGCCGCATGGCCCTGGTGTACGAGGAGCGGCTCGGGCGATCTCGGCGCGCGCCGTCGACTGTCACCGCCGCGCGCTGGAGATTGACGCCGACCACGCGCCGGCCCTCGACGAGCTGGAGCGCCTGTTCTACGCCCAGAAGCAGTGGTACGAGCTGGCCGAGCTGCTCATCGGCCGCATCGAGCGCGCGGCCGACCCGCAGGCCGCGGCGGCCCTGCGCCTGCGCCTGGCCGACCTGCTCGAGAACCGTCTGACCGACATGCAGGGCGCGATCGATCAGTACGAGAAGGTGCTCGAGGTCGGCGCGGACGCGACGGCGCTGGGCGCGCTCGAGCGCCTCGTGGTCGACGAGAAGCACAAGCAGCGCATCGCCGGCATCCTGGAGCCGATCTACCGGGCCCAGGACTGGTGGCGCAAGCTGATCGTCATCCTGGGCGCGCAGCTGGAGTATGCCGACGACGCTCAGCGGCGCGTGGCCATGCTGCGCGAGATCGCCAGCCTGCACGAGAGCCGCGGCGGCGACCTCGGCCTGGCCCTGGACGCGCTGTCGCGCGCCTGGCTCGAGGACACCGGCGACGACGAAGTGTTCGACGTGCTGGTCGGGCTGGCCGGACGCCTGGAGGCGTGGGACCAGCTGGTGCCGATCTTGAACCGCGGCATCGTGGACGAGTACGACCTCGAGCGCGTGGCGCGCACGTTGCGCCGCATCGCCGACATCCACGAGCTGCGCCGCGACGACGCGCCGGCGGCGATCGCCGCGCTGCGCCGCCTGCTCGAGGCGCGCGAGGACGATCCGGAGGCGCTGTCGGCGCTCGACCGCCTGCTCAAGGCGGAGGGGCGCAGCGCCGAGCTCGTCGAGGTGGTGGGCCGGCGCGCCGAGCTGACCGACGACACGGCCCTGCGCCGCGTGCTGCTCGAGCGGGTCGCGACCCTGCACGAGCAGGCGCTGGAGCACCCGCGCGAGGCGATCACCGCGTGGCGCTCGGTGCTGGCCATCGACGACGCCGACCGGCCGGCGCTCGACGCGCTCGAGCGCCTGTATCGCGCGGTGGGCGAGCCGCGCGAGCTGGTCGGCATCCTCAGCCGCCGCATCGAGCTCTCCGAGGAGCCGTCCGAGTCGCGGCCGCTGCGCTTCGCCGCGGCCAAGGTGCACGAGCGCGAGCTGGGCGAGCCGTTCGAGGCGATCACGCAGATGCGCGCCGTACTGGAGGCGGATCCGGACGACCCGGACGCGCTGGCGGCGCTCGATCGCCTGTACCAGGACGAGGAGCTGTGGCCGGACCTGCTCGAGGTGCTCGACCGTCGGGCCGCGCTCGAGCAGACCGGCGGCGAGCCGCGGCCGGCCCGCCACGAGCTGATGCACCGCGCCGCGATGGTGGTGGCCGACCGGCTGCTCGAGTCGGAGAACGCGATCGGCCGGCTGCGCGCGCTGCTGGCCGAGGCGCCGCGCCACGGCGGCGCGCGGGCCAGCCTCGACGAGATGACGCGCGACGAGGAGACCCTGCTGGCGGCGGCCGAGGTGCTCGAGCAGCTGTACCGGGAGGAGGCGGCGTTCGATCGGCTGGCCGAGCTGCACGAGCGCAGGCTGGCCGCGCCGGTGCTCGACCGCGATCAGCGCGCGGCCCAGCTGGGCGCGCTGGCCGAGATGCACGAGGTGCAGCGCGGCGACTCGGACGAGGCGTTCCGGGTGTGGGCGCGCGCGCTGCGCGAGGCTCCCGAGGACGAGGCGGTGCAGGGGAATCTCGAGAGACTGGCCGGGTCGCGCGGGGCGTGGAGCGATTCTGGTGGAGCTCTACGAGTCGATGCTGACCGACGCGGTCGCGCCGGAGCAGGAGTTCGTCTACGCGACCAAGCTGGCCCGCATCCAGGAGGAGTCGCTGGGCGACCTCGAGCGCGCGGCCGAGCATCACAAGCGCGCGCTGGCCGCGGCGCCGGACAACGACGACGAGCGCGCCACGCTCGACGCCCTGGCCCGCATCTACGAGCTGAGCGGCCGCTGGCCGGACCTGGCCGAGACCCTGGCCCGCCAGGCCGACGCCTGGCTGGACGAGTCCAAGCAGGCCGAGATCCTGTTCCGCCTGGGCGAGGTGCGCCAGGAGCGGCTGCGCGACGTCGAGGATGCGGTGCGCGCGTATCGCGAGGTGCTGGAGCGCGATCCGAGCCACGCGCCGGCCCGCGCCGCCCTCGAGCGGCTGATGCGCGACGACCGCGTGCGCGCCGAGGTGGTCGCCACGCTGGAGCCGCTGTACGAGTCGGATCGCGATCACGCGCGGCTGGCCGACCTGCTGATGACCAAGCTGCCGATCACGCCGGAGACGTCGGAGCGGGCCGCGATCTACGCCCGCCTGACCGAGCTGTCGGAGAGCCAGCTGGGCGATCCGATGCGCGCGCTCGACGCGGCCGGCGGCTGGCTGGCCGAGGACCCGAGCTCGGAGACCGCGCTGGCCGAGGTGGAGCGACTGGCCGAGTCGGTCGGGCGCTGGAGCGAGGTGGCGGCGCGGCTGCGCGGCATCGTCGACTCGATCGAGTCGCAGTCGGTCAAGCTGCCGCTGCTCGGCAAGCTGGGCGCGGTGCAGCTCGACCGTGAGAAGGACCTGGACGCGGCGGAGCGGACCTTCCGCGCCGTGCTCGAGATCGATACGGACGCCGGCGGCGCGCTGGCCAGCCTGGAGCGCATCTACCGCGAGCGGCGCGACAAGGCGCAGCTGGCCGAGGTGCTGTGGCGGCGCGGCGAGCTGGCCTTCGACGCGGCCGAGAAGCGGTCCTGTCTGGCCGAGGTGGCTCAGCTGCGCGAGGAGCTGGGCGACGCCGGCGGCGCGGCGGCCGCGTGGCACGCAGTGCTCGAGATCGACGACGGCGACGCCGACGCCCTGACCCACCTGGCCGCCATCTACGAGCGGCAGAGCGACTGGGCCAAGCTGATCGACGTGCTCGAGACCCGGGCGCGCTTCGCCGGCCAGCCGGCCGACGAGCGCGCGGTCCGGGCGCGCATCGCGCGGCTGTGGGCCGATCAGGTCGGCGACCTGGACCAGGCGGTGCACTCCTGGCAGACGGCGGCCGATCTGGCGCCGGGCAACGAGGAGGCGCTGTCGGCGCTCGAGGAGCTGCACACCCGGCGCGCCGATCTGGGCGCGGTGCAGGACGTGCTGCACCGCCGGCTGGACGCGGCCGAGCGCGACGTCGATCGTGTCGCCGTGATGGAGCGGCTGGCCAGGCTGGCCGAGGAGCGCGGCTCCACCGACGAGGCCGTCCATCAGCTGCACGCCATCCTGGAGGTGGACGGCGGCCACCTGCGCGCCTTCGACGAGCTGGAGCGCCTGCTCGGCACGTCGCATCGCTGGCACGAGCTGGTCGAGCTGCACCGCCGGCGCGCCGACGCCGAGAAGGCGCGCGGCGAGGCGGACGAGGAGCTGCGCGCGCTCATCAAGGCGGCCGACGTGTGGGAGGGGCCGCTCGAGAACGCGGAGGCGGCCGGCGAGGTGCTCGAGGTGATCCTGGAGCGCAAGCCGGAGTTCGTGCCGGCGCTGACCCGGCTGGCCCGCATCTTCAGCGCGGCGGGGGACTGGGACCGGTCGAGCGAGGTGCTCAGCCGCGCCCTCGCGCTCGGCCCGCGCGGGGCCGACGCGGCCGAGCTGCACGTGCGGCTGGGCGACGCGGCGCGCCGCAAGGCCGAGGAGGAGTCGGGCGACGGCGACGAGGCGGCGATGACGCACTACCTGGAGGCGCTGCGCCACCAGCCGGATCACCCGGAGGCGATCGCCGCGGCCGAGGCGGCCGCGCGCCGCCGCGAGGACTGGGCCATGGTGGCCGACCTGGCCGGCAAGCGCTACGCCGCGTCGCGCGACGCGGGCGACCGGCTGGCGCTGGCGCTGCAGCTGGCCGAGCTGTGGAAGGACCGGCTCGGCCGTCCGGAGCAGGCGGTGCCGCTGCTCGAGGAGGTGGTGCGCGCCGCTCCCGACGACGCGCGCGGGCTGGCGCCGCTGGCCGACCTGTACGTGGCGGCCGGGCGCGGCCGCGAGGCGGCTCCGCTGTACGAGCGCCTGGCCGACGACGCAAAGAAGGGCCGGGTCATGAAGGACGTGGCCCGTTACCGGCAGAAGCTGGGCCATATCTACCAGGTGGGCGGCGACGGCGACCGCGCCCTGGCCGCCTACGAGGAGGCGTTCCGCATCGACCCGACCAGCGTGGCCACGATGATGGGGCTGGGCCGGCTGTACGTCGATCGCCGCGAGTGGGAGAAGGCGCGTCGCGTGTATCGGTCGCTGGTGCTGCAGAATGTCGACCCGTCGGTCGGCATCAGCAAGGCGGAGGTGTATTACTGGCTGGGCGTCATCCACGTCGAGCTGGGCGAGAAGGACAAGGCCAAGGGAATGTTCCAGCGCGCACTGGAGCTCGAACCGAACAACCCGACCGTGAGGCAGGCGCTGGCATCGCTCTGAACCGACACTCGCCGTAGACTCGAATATGTTGTCCCTCCGTCATGTCGTCGCCGTGGTCACCGGATTCGAGCCGGGGGACCGGGCGCGGCATCGCGCTGGCCCTGGGCGACGCCGGCGCCACGGTCTACGTCACCGGGCGGACCAGCCGCGCCGGGATGCGGCCGGTGGACGGCGCGCCCGGCACCATCGAGGACGTGGCGGCCGAGGTGACGGCGCGCGGAGGGCAGGGCATCCCGGTACAGGTCAACCTGACCGACCCGGGCCAGGTGTGGGCGCTGTTCGACCGGGTCGCGCGCGTGCACGGGCGCATCGACGTGCTGGCCAACGCCGTGTGGGGCGGCAACGAGGTGGTGGAGCTGGAGGGATGGGGCCGGCCGTTCTGGCACCAGCCGCTCGAGGAGGAGTGGCGGCGCACCATGGAGACCGGCGTCTACGCCTATCTGCTGGCCTCGCGCGAGGCGGCCCGGCGCATGGTCGATCAGCGCGGCGGGCTGATCGTGCACGTCACCGACGGTCTGACGGCCGACGGCTCGCGACCGTACGGCGGGCAGATCTTCTGGGACCTGGCCCACCTGTGCGTCGACCGGATGGCGGTGGCCATGGCCACCGAGCTGCGCGACTACCGGGTGGCGGTGCTGGCCCTGATGCCCGGCTTCGTGCGCACCGAGCGCGTGCTCATGCACATGGTGTCCGAGGAGGTGAAGCGCGCGTTCCGCTTCGACCTTTCGGAGACGCCGGAGTACGTCGGCCGGGCGGTGGCCGCGCTGGCCGGCGATCCCCAGGTCATGCGGCGGACCGGCAGCGTGGCGTTCGTGGCCGACCTGGCCCTCGAGTACGGCTTCACCGACGTGGACGGCCGCGTGGTCCCGCGCTTCGACCCGTCGCGTTGATCGGCCGTTTTTCACGGGCGTGACCCGATCGAGGGGGCAGCTCTCTCCATCCTCCGGAGCGAGGTGCTGCGATCGATCGCCTTTCCACGCTTTTCCGACGTGATCTAGGGCTCCTGCTGGTGGCCGTGCTGGCCGGCGCCTGCGCCGCGCCGCTGGAGGACCCGGCGCGCTTCACCGGCGAGCTGGGCTGCCCCGAGGGGGTGGATGTGGAGACCGAGGTGCTGGCGGTGCGCTGCGCGGGTGGGATCTGCCACTCGCCGGGCGACGATCCGGGCGGCGGCCTCGACCTGATCTCGCAGGGCGCGATCGAGCGGGTGGCCGGGGTCGCGTCGCCCAACTGCTCGGGCGAGGTGCTGGCGGTGCCGGGCGATCCGGACGCGAGCTTGATCATGCGCAAGCTGAGCGCGGAGCCTCCGTGCGGCGAGCGCATGCCGCTGGGCGCCGAGATCGACGTCGAGAGCGCGGCGTGCATCAGCGAGTGGATCGAGACCATGTACCCGGTGACGGAATGATGGGGCGCTGGCGGCTGTGCGTGGCGATCGCGTTGATGGTCGGCGCGGTCGGGACGTGGGCAGAGGCTGCGCCGGCAGCGCGGGTGCGGGTGCGCGGGCCGGGCGCCGGGTCGGTGGAGCGAGCAGTGGCTCGGGTGCTCGAGTCGCGCGGCTATCGCGTGGTCAAGGGGCGCCGGGCCGCGCTGCGCGTCAGCGGGCGGGTGCGCGGATCCGAGCCCGACGAGAGCAAGCGCCGGGTGGTCGTGGCGCTGACCGTTCGCTCCGGTCGCGCGGTGGTGGGCCGGCTGCGCGTGCGGGCCGCGTCACGCCGGGCCGCGCTGGCTCGCGTCGAGCGCGAGCTGTGGCCGGCCATCGCACCGGCCCTGGCGCGTCGCGCTGGCGCTGCGGACGATGCGGGCGAGCCTGCCGACGACGCCGACGATGTCGAGGATGTGGACGACAGCGGCGGCGACGATGCGGATCAGGTATCGACGGCGGCCGCGATCGCACCGCCGGCCGCGTCCGTGTCATCGCGCGCCGCGCCGCGGGCCGATCGATCGACCCGGCGCCGTGCTCGAGCCAGGCGCACTGCCGCGGTCGAGGAGTCGAGCGCGAGCGGCCGGATCGCGGCGGGGGCCGACGTCAGCGCCTCGGCGCCGGAGCCGGATCGCGGCGCGCCGTGGATCAGCATCGCGGTCGGGCCGGAGCTCTATGGCCGGCACTTCTCGTACCGCGACGACGTCTTCCAGCAGCTACAAGAATACGACGTGACCGCCACGCCGGCCCTGAGCGCGACCGGCGAGGTCTATCCCATGGTGGGCCGATCGCGCGGTGCCCTGGCCGGGCTCGGCGCGGCGGGACACTTCACCCACGTGCCCAGCTTCGAGACCGAGGACGGCGACGGCGCCCGCTACACGAGCGAGGCGCGCAGCTTCGCCGCCGGCGCGCGCTACCGGTACCTGCTCGGCCCGGTCACGCTGGCCGCCGCGCTCGACTTCGGCCAGCAGTCGTTCTCGATCGAGTCGCGCGGCGACATGACGGCGCCCGACTTCCCGGCCGTGAAGTACCGCTACCTGCGCGCCGGCCTGGGCGCGGCCGCGCCGCTCTGGTCGCGCTACTCGATCGCCGGCGCGGTCGGCTACCGCCACGTCCTCTCCAGCGGCGAGATCGAGAGCAGCGACTTCTTCCCGCGCACGACCGCGCGAGCCATCGACGTCGAGCTCGAGCTGGCCGCCGCGCTGCTGTGGGGATTCGACGTCCGCCTGGGCGCCGCCCTCGAGCGCTACGGCCACGACCTGCAGCCCGAACCGGGCGACAGCAAGGTCGCCGGCGGCGCGCTCGACCAGTATCCCCGCCTGCATCTCCGGCTCGGCTACTCGTACTGATTCCGTGGTGACCTCTCCGCGTTCGTGCTAGCCCTACAGGCGCGCCAGGAGCGCACCGGGTGCAGCGGATCCTCGCTGCAGGCATCGCTGCTGGTCGGGCCGCCAGCGGCACCCAGAGGGTGCCTTGGACACTCCCGAGCGAACCGATCGCACGTTGCCGCCAGAGACCTGGAGGCCGGCGCGCCGTGCGGCCGAGCGGCTGATCTCGCCGGTTGCGCGCTTCATGGCGATCGAGGCGGCGAGCGGCCTCCTCCTGGTCGCCTCTACCGCCGTGGCACTGGTGTGGGCCAACTCGGCCTGGCGCGACTCGTACGCCGACCTGTGGCACACCCCGTTCGGGGGGCAGCTCGGCTCCTGGACGTTCGCGCGGCCCTTGCACTTCTGGGTCAACGACGCGCTGATGACCATCTTCTTCTTCGTCGTCGGACTCGAGATCCGCCGCGAGACCCACGAGGGCGATCTGCGCGAGCTGCGCCGCGCCGCGCTTCCGCTGGCCGCCGCGCTCGGCGGCATGCTGGTGCCGGCCGCCATCTTCGCGTTCGTCAATCTCGGCCGCGCCGGCGAGGCAGGATGGGGCATCCCCATGGCCACCGACATCGCGTTCGCCGTCGGCGTGCTGACCTTGCTCGGCAAGCGGGTGCCGGCCTCTCTGCGCACCTTGCTCCTGGCCCTGGCCGTCATCGACGACATCGGGGCCATCGTCGTCATCGCCGTCTTCTACAGCGGCGGCGTCTCGATCGCAGGCGTGCTGATCGCCGCGGCGGGGATGGCCGCGGTGGCGGCGCTGCGCGCGATCGGCGTCCGCACGCCGCTGGCCTACCTGGCGCCCGGCGCCGCGGTGTGGATCGGCCTGTACGTCGCCGGCGTCCATCCCACCCTGGCCGGCGTGCTGCTCGGCCTCGCCACCCCGGCGCGCTCCTGGTTCGGCCCGTCCGGCTTCGCCGAGGCCACCCAGGAGCACCTCGGCCACATCGACGGCTCCGATCGCGCCGCGCTGCACGGGCACCTGGCGGCGGTCGAGACCGCCCGCCGCGAGGCCATCTCCCCGGCCGAGCGCCTCCAGCACATCCTCCACCCCTGGGTCGCCTTCGGCGTCATGCCCCTGTTCGCCCTCGCCAACGCTGGCGTGCCTCTCGGCGGGGCCGACCTCTCCGGCGACGGCCTGTTCCTCTTCCTCGGAATCCTGTTCGGGCTGGCCCTCGGCAAGCCCCTGGGCATCGTCGCCATGAGCTCGATCGCCTCCCGCACCGGCCTCGCCACCCGCCCGGCCGACGCTACCGGCCGCGGCATCGCCCTGGTCGGCATCGTCGGCGGCATCGGCTTCACCATGTCCCTCTTCATAGCCCAGCTCGCCTTCTCTCCCGGCCCCCTCCTCGACACCGCCAAGCTCGCCATCCTCCTCGCGTCGACGGCCGCGATCACGGCCGGCCTCGTGGCCGGATTCTCCATATCGAGAAGGTGACCAATCCCGAGCCCCACGAAAGATCGAGGGCTACCGAGCCCTGCACTTCCTCAACGCCGCCCTCGCCGGCGCCGATACCTGCCGCTGACTGCTCGCCGCCATGTCGCGCAGCACGGACATCCCCTCCGGCGGACACATCGTGCCCATCGCCGCCGCGGCCGAGCCCTGGATGTCGGGGAACGACACCGCCTCGGCGGCGCGGATGAGCAGCCGCACCGCGGTCGCATCGCCGCGCGCGGCCAGGTCGCCGATCGCGAGCACCCCGGCCGCAGCCGGCGCGATCGCTCCCTCGTCGCCGAACGCCCGCTCCAGCTCCGCCGTCACCATCGCCACCAGCGACGGCACCGCCGATCGATCTCCCGATCCTCCCACCAGCCTGAACGCGTGGGTCCGCACCTCCACCGGCGCCGCGCGATCGCCGGCCACCGTCAGGAAGAAGCGCACCGCCCCGGCTGCGCCGCAGCTGGCCAGCGAGGACAGCGCGGCCCGGCGAACCTGCACGTCGTCGTCGCGCCGCGCCGCGCGCCGCAGCCCGGCCGCAGGCCCGCCCCGCTGACACGCCGATCCCATCGACGTGGCCGCGGCCAGCCGCACCCGCGCCCAGCGATCGCCGGCCAGCTGCCGCCCGAGCGCCTCATCGCTCGCCGCCGCGCGACCCGCGCCTCGGCGCGCCTCGCGATCGCCCAGCGCCTCGGCCGCCGCCTCCCGAACCCCGGGATCCGGATCGCCCGCAGCGCGCACCAGCGCGGCCCCCGCGCTCGCCGCCCGGCTGCGCCCCAGCGCCTCGACCGCCACACGGCGCAGCGCCGTGAGCTGCGCCCGCTCCAGCGCGGTCGCCGCCGCGGTCACCTCGAGCTGGGTGGCGACCGCCGCCACCAGCTTCTCGTCGTCGAGCCCGCCCGCCGCCTCCAGCAGCCGGTAGCGCAGCTCGTAGCCCTTCGCGCCGGCCAGCCTCGCGCTCATCGCGGCCAGCACGCGAGCTCGCGCCGGGTCCGCCGTCTTGCCTCGCAGCATCAGGCCGACAGCGCGCCAGAGATCCGCCTCGCGCCTCTCGCTCTGCGCCGCGCCGCCGGCCAGCTCGAGCAACCCGTCCAGCTCGGCGGGCGGCCGCGCGCCCAGCGCGTGCGCGATCGCGTGTCGCACCTCGCGCGGCCCGGTCCCCGCCGCCGCGCCCAGCGCGCGCAGCGCCGCCGGATCCGCGATCCGCCCCAGCGCCGCAGCGGCCCGCGCGCGGCCCTCCGGCGCGATCTTGCCATCGGCCGCGACCTGGCCGAGCGGCTCCACCGCCGCCACGCCGATCGCGGCCAGCCCGCGGGCGAACCGCTCGGCGTCGGCCGGATGCAGCGGCTCCACCGCCAGCCCGCGGGCCAGCTGAGCCGCGCCGCCCGGAAGCTCCGCCAGCACCCGGCGCACGCGCAGCAGCGCGTCCGCCGGCGCGCGCGCCGCCTGCGCCTCCGCGACCAGCGCCGCCTCCGCCGCGCCGCCCAGACGCGGCAGCACGCGCGCCGCCTGCTCTCCCTCGCGCCCGCCGGCCGCGACCGCAGCCGCCAGGCGGGCCGCCGCGCTGCCCGGCGCGAGATCCATCTCGGTCAGCACCGCCAGCTCCGAGATCGCAGTGTGGCCGCCGCCGCCCGCGCCCTGGCCGAAGTACACATCGACGACCACCAGCGACACGCAGTCGGCCGGCACCGGCTCGGGCAGCGCGATCCACCAGGCGTCGCCCGGCGCGCCGGCTCGCGCCGGATCCTGCTCGAACACGATGCGGAACGCGCGATCGCGCCCGACCAGCAGGCCCGCCTTCTTGAGCCGGTTGTGCTGGGCGAAGCTGCGCGCGCTGGCCGCGAGTCCCGGCACCACGCGGATGGCGCGCACCAGCCCGCGGTCGAGGCTGGCGCGCGCGGTCACGAACTCGCCGCGCCCGAAGCCGGCGCGCCCCTCGACCCAGGCGGTGGTCGGATCGCGGTCCTCGATCTCGCTGGGCGCGACGAGGTCGCCCGCGCCCTGGGCGCCGACCTGGCTGGACGCCGCCAGCACGCGGAAGTCGATCGGCGCCGCGCCGTCCCGCACGCCGGCCGGCGGCGTGCGCGTGGCCACGAGCTGCGGCGCATCGGCCGGGATGCGCGGCGGCTGATCCACCGACCGGAAGCGCCCGCCGCCCCGGAAGTCGAACTTCTCGGCGTACAGGTGCGCGGTCTTGCCGTCGCAGCGCGCCACCCCGGCCCGACCGGAGTAGCGGATGAGCCCGTACCGGCCCGCCTCTATATATAAGGTGGACTCCCCGTCCGGTCCCTGGGGGCCGACCTCGCCGCGCCAGAGCTCGTGGAGCCCCGCGCCGCGCCACTCGACAGCCAGCGCCTCGCCGCGCTCGCCGGCGCCCGCGTGCGCCACCGCCAGGATCACCACGCGACCACCGACCGACGCGCCGGTCGCGATCTCAATCTCGCCCGCTTCCACCGCGGCGCCACCCATCAGCGGCTTCCAGGCCGCGATCTTCCCGCTGCGGCCGGACACCACCGACAGCGAGCCCTCGCGCTCGATCCGGATCTGCTCCGCCGCGCCGTCGCGGTCGAGATCGAAGCGCTCGGCCGCGACCGGCTTCGTCGCTGCGGGGCGCGGGGCCCCCCGTCCAGGCGCAGGGGACTGGGCCGCGGCCGGACGCAGCGGCGCGGCCGCCAGCCCCGCCGCGAGCCCGACTGCGATCGCGCGCGCGACCACCCGGCAACAACTCACGGCGCAAGTATAGTCCTGGTCCCCGATGTGGCGCGTGGCCGACTACCACTACGATCTACCGCCCGAGCGCGTTGCGCAGCGCCCGGCCGATCGCCGCGACGCCTCGCGCCTGCTGCTCGTCGACCCCGCCGGCGCGCCTCGGCTCGCGCGATCTCGGCTTCGCCGATCTGCCGGGGCTGCTCCCTGCCGGCGCCGTCCTGGTGGTCAACGACACCAGCGTCATCCCGGCCCGGCTTCGCGCGCGCAAGCCGTCGGGCGGCGCGGTCGAGCTGCTCCTGCTCGAGCCGGCCGACGCCGGCCGTCCCGACGGCGCGTGGGTCGCGCTGGCTCGCTCGCACAAGCCGCTGCGCGCCGGCGCCGAGCTGGCGCTGCTCGATCGCGCGGGAGAGCCGGCCGGCGCTGGCTCGCATCGCGTCGCCCGCGCCGCGACGACGGCACGGTCCTGGTCGAGCTCGAGTCGCCCGCGGGCGACCCGCCGCTCGCGCTGCTCGATCGCCTCGGCGACGTGCCGCTGCCGCCCTACATCGAGCGGGCGGCCGGCGCCGATGCCGACGATCGCGAGCGCTACCAGACCGTGTACGCGCGCGATCCCGGCGCGGTCGCCGCGCCCGACCGCGGGCCTGCACTTCACCCCCGATCTGCTCGCCGCCCTCGCCGCGCGCGACATCGCCGTCGCGCCGCTCACCTTGCACGTCGGCTTCGGCACCTTCGCGCCGGTGCGCGGCGACGACCTGCGCGCGCACCGCATGCACCGCGAGCGCTACACCATCCCGGAGGCGACCGCGCGCCTCGTCGTCGTCGGGCCGGCCGGTGGTCGCGGTCGGCACCACGTCGGTGCGCGCGCTCGAGGCGGCCGCGCGCGGGCCGCGCGACGTACCGTCCGGCCCGGGCGCCACCGAGCTCTTCATCGGCCCCGGCTTCCGCTTCCAGGCCGTCGATCACCTGGTCACCAACTTCCACCTGCCGGGCTCCACGCTGCTGGTGATGGTCTGCGCCTTCGCCGGATACGAGCGCGTCATGGCCGCCTACCGCCACGCGGTGGCCGCCGGCTATCGCTTCTTCAGCTACGGCGACGCCATGCTGCTCTCGCGCGACCGGTCCGCTTCCTCCGTCGACCCGGTGGAATCGCCATGAACACGCCCGGCTTCTCGTTCCGCGTCATCGCCCAGCGCGGCCGCGCGCGCGCCGGCATCCTGCACCACGCCGCACGGCGACATCCTCACCCCGGTCTTCATGCCGGTCGGCACGCAGGGCACGGTCAAGGCGATGACCACCGGCGAGCTGGAGGCGCCGCCGCTCGACGCCCGCATCATCCTCGGCAACACCTATCACCTCTACCTGCGGCCCGGCCTCGAGGTCATCGCGGCCCACGGCGGCCTGCACCGCTTCTCCGGCTGGCGGCGCGCCATCCTGACCGACTCGGGCGGCTTCCAGGTCTTCAGCCTGGCCACGCTCAACCAGATCGACGACGACGGCGTCACCTTCCGCAGCCACATCGACGGCAGCCAGCACCGCCTCACCCCGGAGCGCTCGATGGAGATCCAGGGCGTGCTCGGCTCCGACATCGCGATGGCGTTCGATCAGTGCCCGCCCGGCGAGTCCGGCCCGGCCGAGCACGAGGAGGCGATGGAGCGCACGACCCGCTGGGCCGAGCGCTGCCTGCAGATGCGCCGCGCCCGGCGGCCAGGCGCTGTTCGGCATCGTGCAGGGCGGCCTGGACGCCGCGCGGCGACGCGCGGCACATGGCCGAGATCGTCGCCATGGACGGAGCCGGCGGCTTCGACGGCTATGCGCTCGGCGGCTTCTCCGTCGGCGAGCCGCGGCCGGTCATGTACGCGCTGCTCGACGAGATCGCCGGCGAGCTGCCCGCGGATCGCCCGCGCTACCTCATGGGCGTGGGCACGCCTGCGGACTTGCAGCACGCCGTCGCCGCCGGCATCGACATGTTCGACTGCGTCATGCCGACCCGCAACGCGCGCAACGGCCACCTGTTCACCTCCGCAGGGTACGGTGGTGATCAGCAACGCCCGCCACCGGGGCGATACCGGGCCGCTCGACCCGACCTGCCCGTGCGAGACCTGCCGGACCGTCTCGCGCGCCTACCTGCGCCATCTGTTCATGGCGCGCGAGATCCTGTACAGCCGCCTTGCAACTCTACACAATCTCACCTTTTATGCTCGCACCATGTCGGCGTTGCGGGCGGAAGTGATAGGGACCGAGGCCAGCGCTTGACCCCGGACCCCGGCGATGCTAAATCACCGCGACTTTTGAGTTTTTGATCCTGCTCGAGTGGCGCGCGCTCGAGATGCCAAGGAGACACCCGTGGGTTCTGCAAGTCCTCTCATCATGATGGCCCTGATGTTCGTGGTCTTCTGGTTCCTCTTGATCCGGCCGCAGGTGAAGCGCCAGAAGGCGCACGCCGCGATGCTGGGGGCGATCAAGAAGGGCGATCAGGTCATCACCCGCGGCGGTCTCGTGGGCAAGGTGTCCGGCGTCTCCGATCGCGTGCTGACGATCGAGCTGCAGGAGAAGGTCCGCGTCCGCGTGCTGCGCTCGCACGTGGAGGGCAAGTTCGAAGAGGCTCCGGCGGCCGGCGCCGGCACGGAGTCCAAGGCAGCGTGACCTGAACCGGCCGCAAGGCCAGGTTCTCGCGCCGACAACGGCCGCTGCGAGCGGCGCAGCGGCGCGCGCATTACATCGGAGCTTTCATGGATCGGTCTCTGAAGTGGCGGACCTTCTTTCTGGTCGCCGTCACGGCGCTGGCTCTGCTCATGCTCCTGCCCACGCTGGCAGGGACGCTCGAGCTGCAGCTGCCCACCTGGTACAGCGGCGCGTTCAACAAGCGCATCCAGCAGGGGCTCGACCTGCAGGGCGGGTTGCACGTCGTCTACAGCATCGATCTCGACAAGGCGGTGGACGACAAGGCGTCGGACATCAAGCGCGAGCTCGAGACCAACATGCGCGAGCGCAAGATGAAGGGCACGGTGACGACGCCGCTGCGGCCCAACGGCGCGGTCGTCGTCACGCTCGAGGATCCCAAGCAGCTGCCGAAGGTGCGCGAAGATCTCATGACCGGCCTGTACGAGGACGGGATCATCGAGAACATCCAGTGCCCGGCCGAGTCGGCCGGCAAGTCGGTGTGCGTGCGCGTGTCGACCGACTTCGCCGATTCGCTCAAGTTGTCGGCCCTCGAGCAGGCGGTGCGCACCGTGCGCGAGCGCATCGACGAGCGTGGCGTGGCCGAGCCGAGCGTGGTCACCAAGGGTGATCGAGATCATCGTCGAGCTGCCCGGCCTCGACGCCGAGGCGATCCGCCGGGTCAAGGACATCATCCAGCGCACCGCCAAGCTCGAGTTCAAGATGGTCAACGACGGCACGGACTTCATGCAGTCGATCTACCAGCGGGTCTACGACGACATCCGCAAGGACCACCCGGACAAGAGCGAGGACCAGATCCTGGAGGAGAAGCTGACCACCGAGCCCGAGGGCATCGGCGTCGGGATCGACTACTGGGATCACGAGGAGACCGGCAAGAAGTTCAAGGACTGGTACCTGACGGCGAAGGACCGGCAGGAGCTGTTCACCATCGCCGACGCGCGCGCGCGCGGCTGCTACCGCGAGGACAAGGCCGACGTGGGCGGCAAGGTGCGCTGCTCCGTCGCGGGCCGCGAGGTGGTGGAGCGCTACCTGCGCACGCTCGCGCTCGAGACCAAGAAGGACGCCTCCGGCAAGGAGACGCACCCGTTCAGGATCGACGACAACCACGCCTGGGGCTTCGAGCTGCAGCGGCCGGAGCCGGGTTCAGGTCAGGCCGACTCGGTGTACCGGACGTACTACCTGCACCGGCCGGTCGAGCTGGCCGGGTCGTCGGTGACCAACGCGTCGATGTACTGGAACCCGACCACCAACCGCCCCGAGGTGCTGGTCGAGTTCGATCGCTTCGGCGCCACCCGGTTCGAGGAGATGACCGGCGCCAACGTCGGCAAGAAGATGGCCATCATCCTCGACGACAAGGTGTCGTCGGCGCCGACCATCCAGACCCGCATCGGCGGCGGCCGCTCGACCATCACCATGGGCGGCGGCAACGACCGCGAGGTCCAGCGCGAGGCGCAGGACCTGGTCAACGTGCTCAAGACCGGCTCGCTGCCGGCCCCGCTGCGCGTCGATTCCGAGTCGCAGGTCGGGCCGCTGCTCGGTCAGGACGCCGTGGACAAGGCGTGGCTGTCGTTCGCGCTCGGCGGCTTGCTCGTCCTGCTCATCATGGTCTTCATCTATCGGTTCTCCGGCCTGCTGGCCATCGTCGCCGTCGCGCTCAACATCCTCTACATGCTCGCGCTCATGGCCGGCTTCGGCGCGACGCTGACCTTGCCGGGCATCGCGGCGGTGGTGCTCACCATCGGCATGGCGGTGGACGCCAACATCATCATCTACGAGCGCATACGCGACGAGCTGCGCACCGGCAAGTCGGTGAAGGGCGCGGTCGACGCCGGGTTCCACCGCGCGTTCTCCGCCATCCTCGACGGCCAGCTGACAACGGCGGCGGCCGGCTACGTCCTCTACCAGTACGGCTCAGGCCCGCTCAAGGGCTTCTCGGTCATGCTGCTGATCGGCATCTTCACCACGCTTTTCACCCAGGTGTGGTGCGCGCGGTTGTTCTTCGACTACTACGTGGGCCGGCGCCGCCAGGCCACCACCATCTCCATCTGAGGCGCCCCGACCATGGCAACCCACAAGCCGTTTCGCGAGCTGGTCAAGCCCGGCACCAACTTCGACTTCATCGGTCGGGCCAAGATCTTCACGGTGATCGCGCTCGTCGGCGTGATCGCCACCGTCGCCATGCTGTTCGTCAACAAGGCGTGGCGCGGCGACTACCTGAACTGGAGCACCGACTTCAAGGGCGGCACCGAGATCACCTTCGCCTTCCACAAGAAGGGCACCGATCAGCCGGTGGAGGTCTCGCCCGGCACGGTGCGCGGCGCGCTGGGCAAGGCCGGGTTCGAGACCTTCGAGGTCGCCGACATCACCTGGAAGGAAGATACGTCGAAGGGCGTCGTGGACGCGGTCGGCATCCTGGTCCGCACGGCCGACTTCGGCGCCGTCCCGTCCCAGGTGCAGGACCAGGTCAAGGATGCAATCGCCAAGCAGATGGCCTCCATCGAGCCGCTGGGCGTGACCTGGTCAGGGGATCGGCTGTTCGTCCGGTCCCAGAAGGCGGTCGACTGGAAGCAGATGCAGGCGCTGCTGGCGAAGCACGGCCTGAATCTACGCCCATGGGAGAAGCAGGAGACCGACGAGGCGGCCCAGGCCGAGGAGGGGACCGGGGAGCACAAGGCCGAGCTCACGGTCGAGGGCATCGAGGTCCGCTATCGCGACGCGCTGGTCAAGGACCTCGGCGGCGACGTCGACGTCCGCGTGGACAACGTCTACGGCGTCGGCGCCAAGGCGGGCGCCAAGCTGCGCAACGACGGCGTCACCTCGCTGTTCTACGCCCTGCTGCTGGTCGCGCTGTACCTGGTGGTCCGGTTCGACCTTCGCTACGCACCGGGCGCCATCCGCGCCCTGCTGCTGGACGCGACCATCGTCGTCGGCGTGTTCGCGGCGACCTGGACCAAGTTCTCGCTCGTCACCGTGGCCGCCATCCTGACCGTGATCGGCTACTCGGTGAACGACACGGTCGTCATCTACGACCGCATCCGCGAGAACATGATCCTGCTCAAGGACAAGAAGCTCGCGCGCATCATGAACATCTCGGTCAACGAGATGCTCGGGCGGACGCTGCTCACCAACATGACCGTCTTCGCGGTCACGCTGATGATGAACATCTTCGGCAGCGGCGACGTGCGCAACTTCGCCTTCGCGATGAACGTCGCGGCGGTGGTCGGGACCTACTCGTCGCTGTTCATCTCCGCACCGCTGGCGCTCTGGATCCACACCACGTTCTACGAGAAGCGCGGGAAGGGTCCGGCGCGGGCCGGCCGCGTCGCGGCGCGGGCCGACGAGCCGGAGGAGAGCGACGACGGGGACGAGGGCGCGGATCGGGTCTGAGCCGGGCGCGGTTCCCCGATCGCACCGCCTGCACCGGAACCTGGTACTCCGGTGACTGCCAGCGATGGTGCACCCTGCGTGCACCGTCTGGATGGGCCGGGTGCGCGAGCAGCCCGGTCACATCGCCTTCGACGCCCGCTGATCCCCGCTGATCCCGCTGGCCGAGATCTCGGCCTCGTCAGGCCGCGGCTACGGTCTCGGTGTCAGATGCACGGTCTAGCGTGGCCGGGTGGAGAAGCTGAGCTGGACCATTCGCGACGTGCACGGCGGGACGGTTTCCGCTCTCTCCGCGGCGCTGGGCGTGCGGCCGGTGACGGCGCGCTGCCTGGCCGGGCGCGGCATCGTGGATCCGGTGCTGGCCCGCTCGTACCTGGAGCCGCGCCTGGCCGCCTTGCGGCCGCCGGCGGGTCTGGCCGGTCTGTCGCGCGCCGTCGATCGCCTGTGCCGCGCCGTCTGCGCCGGTGAGCGGGTCGGCTGCTTCGGCGACTACGACGTGGACGGCGTCACGACCACCGCCCTGGTGACCGGTTTCCTGCGCCGGCTGGGCGTGGCCGCGGTCGCGCGCGTGGCCCGGCGCGAGGCCGGCTACGGCTTCGGCGAGGCCGACGCGCGCTGGTTCGCCGAGCAGGGCGTCTCGGTGATCGTCACCGGCGACTGCGGGACCAGCGACGTGGCCGCCATCCGCCTGGCCGCCGGCCTGGGCGCGGACGTCATCGTCATCGATCACCACACGGTCCCGCCCGCGACGATGGGCAGCGAGCCGGGCGCGGCGTCGCACCCGGCCTTCGCGCTCATCAACCCGCTGCGCGACGACTCGACGTTCCCGTTCCGCGGCATGGCGTCGGTCGGCCTGGCCTTCTACGTGATGCAGCGCGTGCGCACGCGCCTGCGCGAGCTGGGCTTCTTCTCCGGCGCCGGCGCGGGCGGAGCGCGGCCCGAGCCGGACCTGCGCGACTGGCTCGACCTCGTCGCGGTCGGCACCATCGCCGACCTGGTGCCGCTCGAGGGCGAGAACCGCATCCTGACCCACTGGGGGCTGCGCAGCCTGCACGAGCGCCGGCGACCCGGGCTGGCGGCGCTGCTGGCCCGCGCCGGGGTCGGCTTCGATCAGATCATCGACGAGCGCGTGGTGGGATGGAAGATCGCACCGCGGCTCAACGCGCCCGGCCGGCTCGGCGACGCGGAGCCGGCCCTGGCGCTGCTGCTGGCCGAGGATCGCGGCGCGGCCGAGGCGGCGGCGGACGTGCTGGAGCGGGCCAACCTCGAGCGCCGGGCCGAGCAGGACCGGGTCACGGCCGAGGCGCTGGCGGCGCTGGAAGAGCCGGGAGCCGGGGATCCCGGGCCGGCGCTGGTGGTGGCGGGCCGCGGCTGGCCCAGCGGCGTCGTCGGCATCGTGGCGGCGCGGCTCGTCGACATGTATCGGCGCCCGGCCTTCGTGATCGCGATCGATGCCGAGACCGGGATCGGGCGCGGCTCGGCCCGCGCCGTCGCCGGCGTCAACCTCTACCGCGCGCTCGAGCGATCGGCGCCGCTCCTGATGCGCTACGGCGGCCACGCGGCGGCCGCCGGTCTCACCGTCGCCGCCGATCAGGTCCCCGCGCTGCGCGAGGCGCTGTGCGCCGCCGTCGTCGAGCAGGCGTCTGCCGCGCCCGAGGAGCGCGCCGCCGACGCCGAGGTCGATCTGGGCGAGGTGGACGAGCGCCTGGCCGACGAGCTGGCCAGCCTGGCGCCGTTCGGCAAGGGCAACGAGCAGCCGGTCCTGGTCGGGCGCGGCCTGCGCGTGCGCGACAGCCGCCGGGTGGGCGACGGCACGCACCTCAAACTCGTCCTCGAGGGAGCGGGCGGGGCCGTCCGCGGCGGCATCGCCTTCGGCCTGGGCGACCGCGATCCGGGACCCGGTGCGGCCATCGACTGCGCCTTCTGCGCCGGCATCTCCACCTGGGGCGGCGGTCGCTCCGTCGAGCTCCAGATAAGAGAGCTCGTGCCCGCGGCAGTCTGAAGCGCTGCAGCGTCCGACCTTGTCCAGCTCGGCAGTGAGGGATCTGCCAGTCCCACTGCCTCGGAGCGTGCGGCCGATGCGTCCGGGGGACGCTCGTGCTCGTGCTCGTGCTCGTTGCCCGGTGCGACCCCTGTAGCGGCACAGCGCTCGTCGCGACGACCGACACAGTTCCCGTCGGTGATCCGGAATGGCGCGAGCGGTCGGCGAGGGGGGAGATAAACCGCGTTCGCCCACATTGACCATCAATGTGAGCAGTCGTGTCGGACATCAGTCAAATTGCTATTTAGCGACATTCTGAATCTGCGCCATCACATACAAAGCAATTGACCATTGCTCACGAACACTCTTCGTGAATACCCTCCGCATCCTGAAGGGGCCCTCGTGGCAGCTGCTGCGAGGTGAATGAGTAGGGGGCAACGGCCTGCGGCTCAGAACCGCAGGCGCATCTACCGGCGGAGGAACTCCATGCGGGGACACGCATCATTCCACTCGTTCGGCTCGGTTGTCTTTCTCCTGGCAGTCACTGCGAGTGGCTGCGCGACGGATGGTGACATCGAGTCAGGGGTCGCTGACGAGGAGGTGCTGGGCGAGCCCATTGCGCCAGAGGCGGCCGGCGAGGCAGCACCGGCGGCCGCCGACGCGTTCTATGCACCGGAGGCCGCCGCGCAGGTGACGCTCGCAGACCTTGCAGAGGGCTCGCTGGCGGAGAAGGGACCGGTCACGGCCGCGGCCGACGATCCGATCACTGTCGCCGCCATCGGCGACACGCTGCCGGGCACCGACCCGGTCGAGTTCGCGGAGGCGGCCGAGGCGTTCGCCGAGGTCGAGGTGATCGCTGACGGGCTCGGCCCCATCTTCAACGAGGCCGCTTGCGGGACCTGCCACGGGATCCCGGTTCTGGGCGGATCCGGCACCCAGATCGAGCGGCGCTTCGGCCGCAACACCGACGGCACGTTCTTCGGATACGACGCCGATCCGGAAAATCACGGCGGCACCCTGCGGCAGCTGTTCACTGTCGGCACCTATGTGAATGGCACCACCACCTGCACGATCCCGCTCGAGGCCGAGCCGGGCACCGCGAACATCAACAACGTGGGCCGGCGCAGCATCGCGCTGTTCGGGCTGGGCCTGATGGACGCGATGCCGGACGCGGTGTTCCCGCAAGTGCAGGCCACGCAGCCCGCGTCGCTTCGCGGCCGTGCGCGCAGCGTCTCGGTGGCGCTTCCGGATCCGCGCGATCCGAGCCAGGCCGTCGGCTCGAGCCGCGTCGGACGGTTCGGCTGGAAGGGAGGCGTTCCGGGCCTGACCCAGTTCAGCGGCGACGCGTACATCAACGAGATGGGCATCACCACGCAGAGCTGCTTCCGCGGGGCCTCGGTCCTGGCGTTCGCCTTCGAGAACACGCCAAACAACGCCGCGCCGCCGGCCGGCTGCAACGGCGGCGATCTCGCTCCGGCCAACCCGCCCGGCAATCCCAGCATCCCGGAGTTCACCGACGACGCGGTCGGTGACTGCAGCGGCAACAGGACGGAGATCCAGGACGACCTGATCCTGTTCACCACGTTCATGGAGAGCCTGGCGCCGCCGCCGCGCGACCTGAGCGATGGGGAAGCCGTCCAGTTCGGCCCGCAGATCTTCGCGGCGGTCGGATGCGCGGGTTGCCACGTCACGGGCACCTTCATCACGCCGTTCAGCCCGTTCAACGGAGTTCCCTCGCGCTTCCAGTTCCGGCCGTTCGGCGACTTCATGCTGCACGACATGGGCTCGCTCGGGGATGGCATCGGCAACACCGGCAACTCGACGGCCAGGACGCGGGAGATGAGGACCGCACCGCTGTGGGGCGCGCGCTTCCAGACCAGCTTCCTGCATGACGGCCGCGCCCCCACAATCCGGGACGCCATCCTGGCCCACGACGGTCAGGCCGCGGGCGTGCGCAACAACTTCAACGGGATCAGCCCGCAGAACCAGGATCTACTGATCCGCTACGTGCTGACGCTGTAGTCGCTGTGGTCGCGCCGAGGCGCGATCTGTATCCATCCCGATCGCACGGTCGTCCGGTCGATTCCTGCCGCGACGATCGTGCGATCCGGGAGGCAGGCTACCTGCCAGAACCTCGCGTCGGCCCGCTACGGCGGGCCCGCGTCTTCGTCGCCGGGGAAGCGCTTGCGGATCTCCTCCTCGGTCAGGCGCTCCAGGTGCATCTCCTCGCTCGCGGCCGGGGCAGCGCCGGCGTCGGGGCCGGGCGAGAAGCTGTCGACGAAGCCGGCCACGCCGGAGGCGCAGGGCCGGCCGAGCACGACGATGCAGACCAGGAGGAGCACGAGCATCGCGATGCGGACGACGTCGGTCGTGCGCAGGCGCAGGCCCTTGCCGCGCGGCAGGCGCGGCACGTCGTCGTCGCCCGGCTTCATGCGTTCTTTCCCAGCACCCGGTGACTGTGACACGGCATCTGCTCGCGCACGCGCGCGAGCACCGCGAGATCGATCTCGGCGACGGCGACGCCGTCCCCCTCGGGCAGCTCGGCCAGCACGGCGCCCCAGGGATCGATGATCAGCGTGTGGCCGAACGACTCGCGCTTCTCGCTGTGGCGGCCGTGCTGGGCCGGGGCCACGACGAAGCACTGGTTCTCGATCGCCCGCGCTCTCAGGAGCGTGTGCCAGTGGGCCTGGCCGGTGTGCGCCGTGAACGCCGACGGCACCAGCAGCACCTCGGCGCCGCGCTCGACCGCCAGCTCGCGGTAGAGCTCCGGGAAGCGCAGGTCGTAGCAGATCGACAGCCCGAGCCGGGCCAGCGGCGTGTCGGCCACCACGATCTCGTCGCCGCGCTCGGTGCTGGACGACTCGCGCAGCTCCGCCCGTCCCGGGATCTGCACGTCGAAGAGGTGGAGCTTGCGGTACACGGCCCGGGTCTCGCCGTCCGGGTCGACCACCAGGCACGTGTTGTAGGTCTTCGCGTCGGATCGAGGCGACGGCTCCGGCAGGCCGCCGGCCACGACCCACATCCGGTGCTGGGCGGCGATCTCGGCCACCGCCTCGAGGATCGGCCCGGGCCGGTCGAGCGCCTCCGCCACAGCCAGCCGGTCGGTCATGCGCCGGCCGATGAAGGCGAAGCATTCCGGCAGCGCGAACAGGGCCGCCCCGCGCCCCGCCGCCTCGGCGGCCAGCGCCCGGCAGCGGGCCAGATTTGCCGCCACGTCGTCGCCGGCGCACATCTGGGCCGCGGCCACGGTGAAGGCGCGCTGCCCGGGAGGAGGTGTCATGCCCATGGCTTAACAGAAACGGTTCCGCAGCCCAGAGCCTGCGCCGACTGAGCGCGATTTCAGTGCCCTGACAGGGGTGCCCGCATGTTCCTGGGATGGCGTAGGTCCCCGGATGCCCTCTTGCGCCGTGCTTCCGGACATGGTAGCTGAACAAGTCGAAATCGGTAAGCTTCCTCTCCAAAGGTGGGCTTGCGCGCCCGCCTTTCGTTTTTTCTGGCTCCACCAACACGGTCCTATCCACATCACCATCACCCACGCGATGAAGACCCCGGCCGACATTCGCCGGACACTCCTCGAGATCATCGAGCCGGTCTGCTTCGACAGCGGCTACGAGCTCGTCGACGTCGAGTACACGACCAGCCCGGCGGGTTGGATCGTGAGGGTTTACATCGATCGCCGGCTCGATCTGCCGCCCAGCCCCAAAGGCGGCATCAGCTTCGACGACTGCGAGAGCCTCAGCCGGCAGCTCAGCGCCGTGCTCGACGTCGAGGATCCGGTCCCGCACGCGTACAGCCTCGAGGTCTCCTCGCCCGGCCTCGATCGCCCGCTGCGCACTCCGGCGCATTTCCAGCGCTACCTGGGCGAGACGGCAAAGATCATGCTGGCGCAGCCGCTCGACGGCAGGCGCAATTTCAAGGGCATCCTGCGCGCGCTCGAGCCGAGCGCCGACGACGCCCGCACACTGCTCATCGATGTCGAAGGCGTCGAGTTCCGACTGCCGCTCGCCGACATCGGCTCGGCCCATCTGGTCCCCGACTGGGGCTCGCTCATGAAGCGTGGCGGCGGGGATGCGCAGCGCGGAAGCGACCAGGGAAGAGACTAGGGAAGAGGAATCGAGGAATCAGATCATGCAGCCCAACCTCAACATGGTCATCGACCAGGTCGGCAAGGACAAGAACATCGACCGCGGCGTCCTGGTCGCAGGCGCTGGAGCAGGCCATCCTGACCGCCGCCAAGAGGACCTTCGGCGCCAACCGCGAGATGGAGGCGAAGTTACAACGAGGAGACCGGCGGCGTCGACCTCTTCCTCATCGTCAACGTGGTCGAGGCAGAGCCGGAGTTCGGCCGCGAGATTGGCTCGGCCGACGCCACCTCGCACGGCCTCGAGGCCGAGCTGGGCGACGAGCTCCTGTTCCAGATCTTCTACCGCGCGGAGGACGCCGAGCGCGCCGCCGAGCAGGACGAGAAGTTCGGCGACATCATCGGCCTCAAGCACGCGCACAAGAAGTTCGGCCGCATCGCCGCGCAGACCGCCAAGCAGGTCATCTACCAGCGCGTGCGCGAGGCGGAGCGCGACAACGTCTTCAACGAGTACAAGGACCGCAAGGGCGAGCTCATCACCGGCATCGTCCGCCGGTTCGAGCGCGGCAACATCATCGTCGACCTCGGCCGCGCCGAGGCGATCCTGCCGGTGCGCGAGCAGGTGCCGCGCGAGTCGTACCGCTCCGGCGACCGCATCGTGGCCTACGTGCTCGACATCGACCGCAGACGCGCGCGGCCCGCAGATCATCCTGTCGCGCGCCGCACAAGGGCCTGCTCGAGAAGCTGTTCGAGATGGAGGTCCCGGAGATCTACGAGAAGATCGTGCGCATCGAGTCGTCGCGCGCGCGAGCCGGGCGCCCGCGCCGAAGATCGCCGTGTCAGCTCGCGCGACCGCGACGTCGATCCGGTCGGCGCCTGCGTCGGCATGAAGGGCTCGCGCGTGCAGGCGGTGGTGCAGGAGCTGCGCGGCGAGAAGATCGACATCGTGCCCTACGATCGCGGATCCGGCGCGCTTCGTGTGCAACGCCATCGCGCCGGCCGAGGTGTCGCGCGTCATCATCGACGCCGAGGGCCACACGCATGGAGCTGATCGTCCCGGACGACAAGCTGTCGCTGGCCATCGGCAAGAAGGGCCAGAACGTCCGCCTGGCGTCGCAGCTCACCGGCTGGCGCATCGACATCCACTCCGAGTCCAAGATCCAGGAGCTGGAGGCGCGCGCCAAGATGCAGATCGCGTCGGTCGACGGCGTGGGCGACGATCTGGCCGAGACCATCTTCCGCCTGGGCTGGCGCTCGGTGGCCGACATCTCGCGCGGCCAGCCGGAGGAGCTGGCCCAGGTGCCGGGCGTCGGCGGTGTGGAGGCGGCTCGCCGCATCATCGAGGGTGCGCGCCGCTTCCTCGAGGGCGAGCGCGCGCGCTCGCGCCGCGACTCGGCGCCGCCGGCGACACCAGGTGGCGGTGGCGGCGAGCCGGTCGGCTCGGTGACCATGGGCGCCGCTCCCGGCCGCCAGGAGATCCGGGCCGCGATGCCGAACGGCCGGCTGGACGAAGGATGGGAGGGATGAAGGTGTCGCCTGGTCACATGCACGTGCCGGTGCGTACCTGTGTCGGATGCCGAGAACGGGCTCCGCAGGGGACACTCCTGCGCGTGACTCTGACGGGCGGTCGTCTCGTCGCTGATCCGGGCCGTCGTTTGCAGGGACGAGGCAGCTATGTCCACCCTGTCGCCGACTGCGTCCATCGGGCAAGGACGCGCGGTGGATTCGCCCGCGCGTTTCGCGCACAGCTCGCGCCCCCGGTTGTGCTCGCGAATGCAGAGGGACTCATCCATGATTGCTGGGGCAGGGAAGAGCAGCGGAGCTGAGATGCGCGTTTACGAAATCGCCCGCGAAGTAGGACTCCCCAACAAGGAGCTGATCGCGAAGATTCGCGCCCTTGGCCTCGAGGTGAACAATCACATGTCGTCCCTCGATCCAGACGCGGTCGCGCGGGTCAAGCGCTCCCTCGAGCGCGAGCGGGTGGAGAACACGGTCACCAAGCGGCTGTCGAGCACAGTGCTCCGGCGCCGCAGCAAGACATCGACGGAGGACGTAGTGGCGGCGCCGACGGCGGCACGTGATGGAAACGGCCAGGGCGCGCGCGCCGAGCGCGAGCGCACGGCCAACGCCTCGACCAGGGCGGCGGCCGGCGCAGAGCCGGCTCCGCAGCCCCGCGCCGCATCGACGCCGGCCGTCCGCCGCGCCGAGGTGACGCGGCCGGCCGAGCAGCCGCGCGCCCGCGCGCCGGAGCCGGCGCCCGAGCCGCCTCCCCAGCAGACCCGCGCGCCGGCCGAGCCGGTCGAGCGCGTCGAGCCGCGGCGCGAAGAGCCGCGCCCGGCACCGCAGGTCGAGGCGCCGCCGCCGCGACCGGTCGAGCCGGAAGCCGCGCGCCCGGCCGCGAGCGCGCCGCCGCCCGCACCGCAGCCGGAGTCGCGGCCCGCGACTCCGCCGCCTCCGGTCGAGACCGCCGCGCCTGCCGCGCCTCCGGCTCGTCGGGTCGAGCAGCCGGCGCCGGCCGCCGAGCGGCCTGCCGCTCCGCCGCCGCGAACCGCGACGCCGCCATCGGCGCCGTCGGCACACGTCATCCAGGGTCCCAAGGTCGTCGAGATGCCCGGCGTGTCCGGCCGCAGAACGGCCGAGCCGCGCGTTGACCGTGAGCGGGCGGAGCGCGAGCGTGCCGAGCGCGAGCGCGCGGCCGAGCCGCCGCCCATGCAGACGCGCACCGAGGTGGTGCGTCCGGCCGAGGGCGGTCGGGCCGGGGCCGAGGCCACCACCGGCGGCCGGCCCCGCTCCCAGGACCTGGTCGGCGACGCCCGCTCGCGCTTCGAGGCCGAGCTGGAGCGCGCGCGCTCCCAGGCGGCCGAGCGCGAGCGCGAGCGGCAGGCAAAGCGAGCCGCCGAGATCGCACCGACGGCGCCGCGCGAGGAGGGCCGTCCCGAGGTGGGCTCGATCATCAGCCTGCCGATGACGCGCATCAAGATCACCGAGCGCGGTCCGAGCGGGCGGCAGATGCCCGGCCAGGGGCAGGTGCGCGGGCTCTACGCCCAGCAGCAGGAGCGCGGGCGTCGCGGAGCGCGCGACATCCGCAAGAAGATGCCCAAGAAGGGCGGCAAGCAGACGCTCATCACGACGCCTGCCGAGCACAAGCGCATCATCCGCATCGAGGACACGGTCGCGGTGGCGGATCTGGCGCGCAACATGGGCATCAAGGCGGCCGAGCTGCTCAAGAAGCTGTGGGGCATGGGCATGACCGGGGTCAACATCAACGCCTCGGTCGACTTCGACACCGCCCAGATCATCGCCAACGAGTTCGGCTACGAGGTGCAGAACGTCGCCTTCAAGGAGGACAAGGCGTTCGAGACCGCGCCGGACAGCGAGGAGGACCTCGAGTCCCGCTCGCCGGTGGTCACCATCATGGGCCACGTCGATCACGGCAAGACCTCGCTGCTCGACTACATCCGCAAGACCCGCGTGGCGGCCGGCGAGGCCGGCGGCATCACGCAGCACATCGGCGCCTACCGCGTCGACGCCGGCGTGGGGCACGGCGAGATCGTCTTCATCGACACGCCGGGCCACGCCGCCTTCACCGAGATGCGCGCCCGCGGCGCCCAGGCCACCGACCTGGTCATCCTGGTGGTCGCGGCCAACGACGGCGTGATGCCGCAGACCCTCGAGGCGCTCAGCCACGCCAAGGACGCCAAGGTGCCGATCATCGTGGCGGTCAACAAGTCGGACCTGCCCGATGCGCAGCCGGAGCGAGTGCGCCAGCAGCTTGCCGACCACGGCCTCATCGCCGAGGAGTGGGGCGGCGACACGATGTTCATCAACGTGTCGGCGCTCAAGGGCGACGGCGTGGACAAGCTGCTCGAGTCGATCTCGCTGCAGGCCGAGCTGCTCGACCTCAAGGCCAACCCGAAGAAGCCGGCCCTCGGCGTGGTCATCGAGTCCAAGCTCGACCGCGCGCGCGGCCCGATGGCGACCGTCCTGGTCCAGGAGGGCGTGCTGCGGGTGGGCGACAACGTGGTCGTCGGCGAGTACATGGGGCGCGTCCGCGCCATGCTCGACGACACCGGCGAGACCGTGAGCGAGGCCGGGCCTTCGACCCCGGTCGAGCTGCTCGGCATCGACGGCGTGCCGGACGCGGGCGAGGTGTTCAACGTCGCGCCGGACGAGAAGATGGCCAAGACCGTCGTCGAGCACCGGCGCCAGGCCAAGCGCAAGAAGGAGCTGGCCACCACCGGCAAGGTCTCGCTCGAGAACCTCATGGAGCGCATCCAGGAGGGCGTCGGCCAAGGAGCTCAAGGTGGTGCTCAAGGCCGACGTGCACGGCTCGTCCGAGGCGCTCAAGGACGCGCTGACCAAGCAGTCGACCGAGAAGGTCACGGTCAACGTCATCTCGGCCGGCGTCGGCGGCATCACCGAGTCGGACGTCAACCTGGCCAAGGCGGGCGGCGCCATCGTCGTCGGCTTCCACGTCAGGCCGGCCGGCAAGTCGGCCAAGCTGGCGGAGCAGGAAGGCGTCGAGATCAAGCTCTACGACATCATCTACGAGGCGCTCGACGAGGTCCGGGCCGCCATGGCCGGCCTGCTGGCTCCGATCAAGAAGGAGCGCGACATGGGCCGCCTGGAGGTGCGCGACACCTTCACCATCCCGAAGCGCGGGACGGTGGCCGGCTGCATGGTCGTGTCCGGCCGCATCAACCGCAAGGCGCTGGTCCGCGTCATCCGCGACGCGGTGCAGGTCTACCAGGGCCGGGTCGGCAGCCTGCGGCGCTTCAAGGACGAGGCCAGCGAGGTCAAGGAAGGCTTCGAGTGCGGTGTCATCGTCGAGGGCTTCAATGACGTGAAGGTCGGCGACGTGATCGAGGCCTACGAGATCATCGAGGAGGCGGCCACGCTGTGATCGTGGCGCTGGCCCGCCTCTCCCTCTACATCCCGCACTCGCACTCGCTCAAGGAGAAGCGCGCTGTGGTCCGGAAGCTCGTGGACCGGGTCCAGGCGCGCTTCAAGCTTCACGTGGCCGAGGTCGGGGGCCAGGACACCTGGCAGCGGGCGGTGCTCGGCTTCGCCATGGTCGGCAGCGACGGCCAGACGGTCTCGCACATGGCCGACGAGGTGCTGCGCGCGATCCAGGGCATGGCCGAGGGAGAGCTGACCGTGGAGCGCGAGATGGTGCACTTCGGCGACCAGGGCGCGGAGGGCGAGGGTGGCGGGGGCTGATCGCAACCGCGCGGCCCGCGTCGCCGAGGCGATCAAGATCGAGCTGGCCGATCTGGTCGCGCGCGAGATCAAGGATCCGCGCGTGCGGGCCGGGCTGGTGACGGTCAGCCACGTCGAGGTCAACCGCGACCTCAGCGTGGCCGAGGTCGGCGTCTCCATCCTGTCCGGCGAGGCGGGCGCGGTGATGAAGGGGCTCGAGGCGGCGGCCGGCTTCCTGCGCGGCCCGCTGGCCCGCCGCCTGCGCCTGCGGGTGGCGCCCGAGCTGCGCTTCCACCACGACAAGAGCCAGGAGATGTCCTCGCGCCTGCGCGACATCGTGCGCGAGGACGAGGCCGGCGCGCCGAGCCGGCGAGCGCCGACGCACGGCGGAGGACGGTCGGACCGTCGAAGACGCGACGGACGCGAGACGCCGATGGAGACTGAGCTCGCGCGAGCGGCCGAGATCCTGGCCACGGCGGACAAGGTGATGGTCACCTGTCACCTGGGCCCCGACGGCGACGCGGTCGGCTCGATGGTGGCGATGGCGTCGCTGCTGCGCCAGCGCGGCGCGCAGGTCACGCTGTACAACCCGGACCTGGTGCCGCGCCACATCAAGTGGCTGCCGCTGTGCAAGGGCCTGGTGCACCGGCTGCCCAAGAGCGCCAGCTTCACCGCCACCGTCGTCATGGACTGCGGCGACCCGAAGCTGCTCGGCCCCGACTTCCCGCCACCGACGGTGACCGGCAAGCTGGTCGTCATCGATCACCACGCCAGCGGCCGCCCGTTCGGCGACGTCTTCCTGTGCGATCCGGACGCGGCCAGCGTCGGGGTGCTGGTGGCGCGCCTGGCCGCCCGCCTGGGCTGGCCGATCACCGACGACGCCGCGGTCGCGCTGTACGTCTCGCTGGTCACCGACACCGGCTCGTTCCGCTACGCCAACACCAACGCCGAGGCGCTGCGCCTGGCCGCCGACCTGGTCGAGCGCCACAACGTGGGCCCGTGGGCGGTCAGCGAGCGGCTGTCGGAGCAGGGCACGCTGGGCCGCTACCGGCTGCTGGCCGCGGCGCTGTCCACCCTGGAGCCGGTGCTGGGCGGCCACGTCGTGTTCATGACCATCACCGAGGAGATGGTGAAGGGCGCGTCGGCGGCGTGGGACGACTCCGAGGGCATGGTCAACTACGCCGCGCTCGATCCGCGGCGTCGAGTGCGGCGTCCTCATCACGCCGGCCAAGCGCGGCGGCGTGCGCGTGTCGATGCGGTCCAAGGGCCACATCATCGACGCCGGCGCGATCTGCCTGGCCCTGGGCGGAGGCGGCCACCGCGGCGCGGCCGGCTGCACCCTGCCGGGCGACCTGGCCGGCGCCCGCGCCACCGTCGAGGCGGCGCTGGCCAGCGCCCTCAGCGCGGCCGGCGTCGTCCTGGAAGCCGCGAGCTGACGCGTCGAACCGCGAAGACGCGGTGGACGCGGTGAGGAAACATGGTTCCGGAGGTGGGCCGTGTGCTCCTGGTGCGCCTGGCCGCGCAGGCGCGGCGACACTGCCCAAAAAAACCAAACATCTGCGCTTCGCGTTCTTCGCGTCTTCGCGGTTTATCATCGGTCGGATGAGACGTGCCGTAGCCGTTCTTCTCGTGCTGGCTGCCTGTGGCGGCGACGACGATACCGGGAGCACCGACGGCGGCGGCGGCGGTGGCCCGCGCCGACGCGGCGGCGGTCGCCGACGCCGCTCCGCCGCTGCCGGATGCGTCGCTCGATGCCGATGACCCTGGCCGAGACCGGGCTGTACTCCGATCCGGCCACCGAGACGCTGGCCCCTGGCGTGTTCGAGTACGAGGTCAACTACGACCTCTGGTCCGACGGCGCGACCAAGCGCCGGTTCGTGTACCTGCCGGCCGACGCGGTCATCGACACCAGCGACATGGACTTCTGGCAGCTGCCCGAGGGCACGCGCCTGTGGAAGGAGTTCACGCGCGACGGCGAGCGGATCGAGACGCGCCTCCTGTGGAAGCAGGGCCCGACCGAGGACGACTGGTACGCCATGTCGTTCGCCTGGAACGACGCCGGCACCGAGGCGGAGGCGGCCGAGATCGGGGTCGAGAACGCGCTCGGCACCGAACAGGACATCCCGAGCGCCACCGACTGCCAGACCTGCCACCAGCGCCAGCCCGGCTTCGCGCTCGGCTTCGGCGCGCTCCAGCTCGATCACGCCGACGGCGACGTGAACCTGGCCGCGCTGATCCAGCAGGGCCGGCTCAGCAACCCGCCGGCCGGCACCGCCGCGCCGATCTTCCCGCTGCCCGGCGGCGAGGTCGAGCAGGCGGCGCTCGGCTACCTGCACGGCAACTGCGGCCCGTGCCACAACGCGAACTCCGACGTGTCAGGACCGGACCGCATCTGAGCTGGCACCTCGACGTCGACTCGCTCGCCACCGTCGAGGAGACGACGATCTGCCGCACCGCCGTCGGCGTGAAGCCGCAGATCCCGCTGTTCGGCACGCCCGAGCCGATCACCTCGATCATCGAGCCGGGCAACCGCGAGGCCAGCGCGGCCTTCTACCGCATGAACCTGCGCGACCCGGCCGAGGACAGCATCGTCCCGATGCCGCCGCTGTTCGACCGAGCATCGTCCGACACCGAGGGCGGCGTGGCGGCGCTCGGCGCGTGGATCGACCTGCTCGGAGCAAATTGAGCGCGCGACCCGGTCTCGCCTCCGGCGTGCTGGTGGTCGACAAGCCGGCCGGCATCACCTCGCACGCGGCCGTGGCCGAGGTGTCGCGCCGGCTGGGCGCCCACCGGGCCGGCCACGGCGGCACGCTCGATCCGATGGCCACCGGCGTGCTGCTCGTCTGCCTCGAGGAGGCGACCAAGATCGCCGGCCTCCTGCTCGGCGACGACAAGTCGTACGAGGGCGAGCTCGAGCTCGGCCGCGAGACCGACACCCTCGACGCCGAGGGCAAGGTCGTGCGCGAGCGCCTGGCCGAGGCCGCCGCCGTCGATCGCGGCGGCGCTGGCGGCGGCGATGGCTCGCTTCGTCGGCGACATCGAGCAGGTCCCGCCCATGTTCTCGGCGGTGCGGCAGGGCGGCCGCCGGCTGCACGAGCTGGCCCGCGCCGGCCAGGAGGTCGAGCGCGCGGCGCGCCCGGTCACCATCCGCTGCTTCGATGCTGCTGTCGTTCGATCCGCCGCGCGCCGCCTTCGCTGTCGACTGCTCGAAGGGAACCTACGTGCGCACGCTGGTCGCCGACGTCGGCGAGGCGCTCGGCTGCGGGGCGCACCTGACCGCGCTGCGCCGGACCCGCTCCGGGCCGTTCGGCCTCGACCGGGCCATCCCTCTGGCCGATGTGAGCGCCGAGGCTGTCGCGCTGCCCGGCCGTCTGGTCTCCCCGGCCGAGGCCCTGGCCCATCTGCCCCGGGCCGTCCTCACCGACGCCATGGTGCGGGCTGCGGAGCAGGGTAAGAACCTGTTCTGGAAGGATTTATCGCCCGGCGAGCCGCCGGCCGGGTCGATCTGTCTGCTGGCCCCGGGGGGCGACCTGGTGGCCCTGGTCGAGGTCGACGACGGACGGATCCGCTATCGTCGTGTCTTCCCGCTCACGCGATCGGGAGCCGGCTCTTGACGTCGGCGCCTTTCTCCTTCACTCTCCTGCCCGACAAAATAAACAGAGAAAACGCGGAATTCGAGGATCCAGGAATGCCAGTCTCCACTGTTCGCAAGCGCGAGACGATCGAGAAACACAGGCAGCACGAGAGTGATACCGGATCGCCAGAGGTTCAGGTCGCCCTCCTCTCCGAGCGCATCTCGCATCTGACCGAGCACCTCAAGACCCACGCCAAAGATCACCACTCTCGGCGCGGCCTGCTTCGCATGGTCGGACTTCGGCGCAGCCTGCTCGACTACCTCAAGCGCAAGGACTTCGAGCGCTACCGGGGGCTGATCGAGCTTCTGGGCCTGCGCAAGTAGTCGCGACCCGACCACCAGTTCACTGCAACACGCGGAGCGGGCCCGCCGCCATGATGGCGGCGCGCGCCCGGTTTCGCATTTCCGGTGCGAAAGTGCAGTGGATTTGATCTTTCTGCCGTGGGCGCGGCCGCCAGCGATGGGCGCGCTCAGGGTCGAGGGACCAGACCACGGGCACTCGAGGCACCTCGAGGACACGATGAGTCATGTCAGTCATGTGAGGGAGTCCGTCATCGTCGGCGGAAAAGAGATCTCGATCGAGACCGGCAAGTGGGCCAAGCAGGCCGCCGGCTCGGTCGTCGTCCGCCTGGGCGACACAATGGTCCTCGTCACCGCCGGCGGCTCGAAGGGGCCGCGCGAGGGCATGGACTTCCTGCCGCTCACCTGTGAGTACCAGGAGAAGTTCTACGCCGCCGGGCGCATCCCGGGCAGCTACTTCCGCCGCGAGGGTCGGCCGGCCGAGTCGGAGATCCTCGTCGCGCGCCTGATGGATCGCCCGTCGCGCCCGCTGTTCCCCAAGGGCTGGCGCATCGACACCCAGCTCATCGCCAACGTGGTGTCGTTCGACAAGGAGAACGCCGCCGACGTGCTGGCCATGACCGGAGCCTCGGCCGCGCTGCACCTCTCCGACCTGGTCTGGGACGGGCCGTTCGCCGGCATCCGCATCGGCCGCGTCAACGGCCAGTTCATCGCCTTCCCGACCTTCGCCGAGCGCGAGGACAGCGAGATCGACATGATCGTGGCCGCCACGCGCGACGCCATCGTCATGGTCGAGGGCGAGATGAACGAGGTCTCCGAGACCGTCGTCGTCGACGCGCTGCTGTTCGCCCACGAGGCGGTGCAGCCGCTGCTCGATCTGCAAGAGAAGCTGCGCGCCGCGGCCGGCAAGCCGAAGCGCTCGTCACCGCAGCCGGTCAAGGACGAGGTCCTGCTCCAGCGGGTCAAGGAGATCGCCTGGTCGCGCATCCAGACGGCCATGGCCATCCGCGAGAAGCACGCCCGCTACGGCGGCGCTCGACGCGGTCGGCGCCGAGGTGGTGGCCGCGCTGTGCGCGCCGGACGCCGAGTACTTCGGCCGCGAGAAGGAGGTCGGCGAGGCGATCGGCGCGGTCAAGAAGGAGTTCGCCCGCACCCACACGCTCGAGACCCGCACCCGCATCGACGGCCGCCGCTCCGACGAGATCCGCGCGATCTCGTGCGAGGTGGGCGTGCTGCCGCGCGTGCACGGCTCGGCGCTGTTCACCCGCGGCGAGACCCAGGCGCTGGTCGCGGTCACGCTCGGCACCAAGTACGACGAGCAGCGGCTCGACACCCTGCTGGGCGAGAAGAAGAAGCCGTTCCTGCTGCACTACAACTTCCCGCCGTTCTCGACCGGCGAGGTGAAGATGATGCGCTCGACCTCGCGCCGCGAGGTCGGCCACGGCAACCTGGCCTCGCGCTCGGTCGAGCAGGTGCTGCCCAACCGCGAGGACTTCCCGTACACGCTGCGCGTGGTGTCGGAGATCCTGGAGTCGAACGGGTCGTCGTCGATGGCCAGCGTGTGCGGCGCGTCGCTCGCCCTGATGGACGCCGGCGTGCCGATCAAGTCGCCGGTGGCCGGCATCGCCATGGGCCTGATGAAGGAGGGGGACCGCTATCTGGTCCTGTCCGACATCCTGGGCGACGAGGACCACCTGGGCGACATGGACTTCAAGGTGACCGGCACGCGCCACGGCATCTGCGCCCTGCAGATGGACATCAAGCTCAAGGGCCTGTCGCGCCAGATCCTCGAGGAGGCGCTGGAGCAGGCGCGGGCCGGCCGCATGCACATCCTCGACAAGATGGGCGACGCGCTCGACGCGCCGCGCGACGAGCTGAACGCGAACGCGCCGCGCATCGTGCAGATCACGATCAAGCCGGACAAGATCCGCGACATCATCGGACCGGGGGGCAAGACCATCCGAGCCATCGTGGAGCAGACCGGAGCCCAGATCGACGTCGACGACGCCGGCACCGTGTCGATCGCCTCGTCGGACGCGCGCGGCCTGCAGCGCGCCATCGACCTCATCAGGGGCCTCACGATGGAGGCCGAGGTCGGCCAGTTCTATCACGGCGTGGTCAAGCGGGTCGTCGAGTTCGGGGCGTTCGTCGAGATCCTGCCCGGCACCGACGGCCTCATCCACATCAGCGAGCTGGCCGAGGAGCGCACCCGCAAGGTCACCGACGTCGTCAACGAGGGTGACGAGGTCGTGGTCAAGGTCATCAACATCGATCGCGACGGCAAGATCCGCCTGTCGCGCAAGGAGGCGCTCGCCGCCAACCCGGAAGAAGTGCACCACCTGGTGGGTTGAGCGCGCGGCGAGCGAGGACGGCGGATGAACCCGCGGCTGAGAGTGGTGAAGCTCCGGCCCGACGCGGTCCTTCCGCGCTACATGAGTGAGCAGGCGGCCGGGCTCGACCTGGCCGCCGCGCTCGACGCCCCGCACGTCATCCCGGCGGGCGGGCGCGCCGCGATCCCGACCGGCATCGCCATCGCGCTCGAGCCCGGGTTCGAGGGGCAGGTGCGGCCGCGCTCCGGCCTGGCCCGGCGCAGCGGAGTCACCGTGCTCAACGCGCCCGGCACCATCGACGCCGACTACCGCGGCGAGGTGCTGGTGCTGCTGGTCAACCTGGGCAGCGAGGCGGTCGCGATCGAGCCGGGCGAGCGCATCGCGCAGCTGGTCGTCGCGCCGGTGGCGCGCGCCGAGGTCGAGGAGGTCGAGCGAGCTGGAGCCGAGCGAGCGCGGCGCCGGCGGGTTCGGTTCGACGGGTCGCAGGGAGCGATGAAGGCGGCGGGGGGCGGGATGGAGCTCGGCGCGGTGGTGGCCGATCGCTACGAGGTGCGCTTCCTGACCCTCGAGGGGCCGGCCTACGTCAACTACCGGGTGCACGACCGCGAGGTCGAGGTCGAGCTGTCGCTGTGGCGCATGGACCCGGCGCTGTGGAGCACGCGACGAGCAGCGGGCCGGCTTCGAGCACGCCGCGCGCGAGATGCGCGGCATCGTGCACCCGAACCTGCGCCGCCTGTTCGAGGCCGGGCGCATGGGCGACGGCGCGCCGTTCCTCATCTCGCAGCTGGGCAGCGCCGAGGGCATCGCGCTGCGGCTGGACAGCGGCCGCACCGCCTCGGAGCTGGACATCCTGCGCTACGCCAACGCGCTGGCCGAGGGGCTCGAGGCGCTGCACGCCGAGGGCATCGTGCACGGCCGCCTGGTGCCGGCCGACATGGTCGAGGTGGCCGGCGTCATCAAGCTGAGCGGCGCCGGGCTTTACGGCGGGCTCGATCCGGCGCTGGCCGCGCAGCGCTGGGGCGCGGCGGGCCGCTACCTGGCGCCCGAGGTGCTCGAGACCGGCCGCGGCGACCGCGCGCGCCGATGTCTACAGCATGGCCGCGATCCTGTGCGAGCTGGCCTCGGGCGTGTCGCGGCCGGATCTGGCCGAGGCCACCGAGGCGCTCGCCGCCGAGCAGCTGGCCCTGGCCGACCTGTTCGCCCACGCCCTGTCGCGCGCGCCGGACCGCCGCCCCGAGCGGCCGGCCGAGCTGGTCGAGCGCATCCGCCGCCTGTTCGTCGACGAGCGGGTGCCGACGGTCAAGCGGCCGACGCTGATCCCGCCCGAGGCGCACCCGACCATCAAGAGTCGCGCGCTCCAGCGCGAGCTCGACACGGTCGGGCCGGCGCCGCCCGAGGAGGCCGAGAGCGACGGCGAGGGGCTGACCATCGAGGAGTCGTCGCCGCTGTTCCTCGATCCGTCGGCCGCGCCCAGATCGCCGCTGTTTCCGCCCAACCAGCCGACCTTGACCAATCAGCGGGCGCCGCGCGGGCTGCCGCCGCCGGCCGCGCCGGGCGGACCGGGCGCACCGGCGGCCTCGTCGCTGCGACCTTCGCCGGTGCAGTCACCCGCGCCGCCGCGCCACGGTTCGCCCGCGCCGCGTCCGGCCTCGCCTGCGCCGCCGCGCCACGGCTCGCCCGTGCCCTCGCACCATGCCTCGCCCCCGTCACGCCACGGCTCGCCCGCGCCGCCGCCCGTGCCGCCGGGCCCGCCGCCCGCGCAGGACGACGAGCCGCTGGTGCTCCCGCTGCACTCGCGCCGCCCGCCGAGCGAGGGCAGGCCGTCGGCCACGCCGATCATCCCGGCCATCGATCGACCCGAGATGCAGCCGGTCCTGCGCCCGCTGTCCAGCCTGCGCCAGCCGGCCCCGCCGCAGCAGGCGCTCGGCCACTACGCGCCGCCGCGCGACCCGGAGCTGCTGTCGGTGGCCGCCGAGCGGGCGGCGTCTCCTCCTCGTCATCGCCATCTCGGCCGCGGTGCTACTCGGCGCGATCGCGCTCGTGCTCGCCCCGTGGGGCGGCGAGGCGGACTCCGCCAGCAAGCCGGCCGCGCGCGAGCCGGTCGTCGACCGGCGCGGCGTCGACCGGTCCGGCGACCGATCCGGCGGCGACCGCGGGGAAGGCCAGCGTTCCGAGCCCGCCGCCGCGCCACGCCCGCGACCGGGCGTCAGCCGGCCGCGACACCCCCCGCATCGCCGGGCCCGTGCGCGCCTGGCATGGCGCTGGTGACCGACGATCTGCTCGAGGCCGCGCGCGACCCGTTCTGCGTCGATCGCCACGAGTGGCCGGGCGCGGGGCAGGCGCCCCGGCTCGCCCTCACCCTCGACGAGGCCGCCTCGCAGTGCCGCAAGCGCCGCGCGCGCCTGTGCCGCGCCGACGAGTGGGAGGACGCCTGCCGCGGCCCGGACGGCGCCAGCTTCCCGTACGGGACCACGTACATCGACAGGAAGTGCAACGCCCGCGGCACCGAGATCGCTTCAACGGGATCGTTCCCCGAATGCCAGAGCGCGGCCGGCGCCTTCGACATGAGCGGCAATGCAGCCGAGTGGGACGCCGACGGCGGCGTGCGCGGCGCCTCCGCCGTCGACGGCACGCGCGGCCGCTGCTCGGAGCCCCGGCGAGGCGGCAAACCGCGGGAACGCGTCGAGGATCGCGCCGATATCGGGTTCCGCTGCTGCGCCGATCCGCTTGCACAGGTCACACCCAGCCGGTAAAAAGCGGGGGCCCGGATGATCGAGCGCTACAGCCGGCCGGAATTCGCCGCGATCTGGTCTGACGCCGCGAGGTACCGAGCTGTGGCTCGAGGTGGAGCTGGCCGCGTGCCGCGCCATGGAGGCGCGCGATCTGGTCCCGCACGGCACCGCCGACCAGGTGGCCCAGGCGGCGCGCGGCAAGCTGGACGCCGGACCGCATCCAGGCCATCGAGGCGACCACGCGCCACGACGTCATCGCGTTCCTGACCCACGTCGAGGAGCTGGCCGGGCCGCCGGCGCGCTGGCTGCACCTGGGCATGACGTCGTCGGACGTGCTCGACACGGCGCTGGCCCTGCAGTGCGGCACGCGCGCTCGACCGCATCATCGGCGGCGTGGCCGAGCTGTCCGCGGCGCTGGCCGAGCGCGCGCGCCAGCACAAGGACACCGCCTGCATCGGCCGCTCGCACGGCATCCACGCCGAGCCGATCACCGCCGGCGTGGTCTTCTGCCGCTGGTACGCCGAGCTGGGCCGCGCCGCCGAGCGCCTCGAGCGCGCCCGCGACAGCCATCCGCTTCGGCAAGCTGGCCGGCGCGGTCGGCGTGTACGGCAACCTCACGCCGGAGATCGAGGCCGCGGCGCTGGGCGCGCTCGGGCTCTGCAGCCGGAGACGGCGGCCAGCCAGATCGTCCCGCGCGACCGCCACGCCGAGGTGCATGTGCGCGCTGGCGCTGGTCGGCCGCGGCCATCGAGCAGATCGCGCTCGGCGTCCGCCACTGGCAGCGCACCGAGGTCGGCGAGGCGGAGGAGGGCTTCACGGCGGGGCAGAAGGGCTCCTCCGCGATGCCGCACAAGAAGAACCCGATCACGTCGGAGAACCTGTGCGGTCTGGCGCGCCTGGTGCGCAGCCACGCCGGCGCCGCGCTGGAGAACATCGCGCTGTGGCACGAGCGCGACATCTCGCACTCGTCGGTGGAGCGCGTGATCCTGCCGGACGCCACCATCCTCGTCGACTTCATGCTCGCCCGCGCCACCGGCCTGGTGCGCGGCCTGGTCGTGCACGCCGATCGCATGGCCGAGAACCTGGCCCGCAGCGGCGGCCTGGTCTTCTCGGAGGCGGTCATGCTCGCGCTGGTCAAGTCCGGCCTCGGCCGCCAGCGCGCGTACGAGATCGTGCAGCGCGCGGCGCTGGCCGCGCTGGGCGGGCAGGGCGACTTCCGCCAGCTCCTGGCCGACGATCCGGAGGTGAAGTCGCGCCTGCGGCGACGGCGAGCTCGCCGCGGCCTTCGATCTGCAGCACCACCTGCGCCACGTGGATGCCATCTACCGGCGCGTGTTCCCCCCGGAGGACCATGGCCCCTGATCTGCGCTCCAGCCTCCGGCGACAGCTCGCCTCCACCATCAGCCGCACCGACCTCGACGGCCTGGGCGCCAAGTACGAGGGGAAGGTGCGCGACTGCTACATCACCGGCGACGGGCGGCGCATCATCGTGGTCAGCGACCGGCTGAGCGCGTTCGACCGGGTCATCACGACGATCCCGAGCAAGGGGCACGTGCTCAACCGGATCGCCCAGCACTGGTTCGCCGAGACCGCGCACATCGCGCCCAACCACGTGCTCGAGGTGCCGGACCCGAACGTGATGATCGGCGTCGAGTGCGTGCCGCTCAAGGTCGAGCTGGTCATGCGCTCCTACCTGACCGGCGTCACCTCGACGTCGATCTGGCGGGCCTACGAGCGCGGCGACCGCGACGTTCTGCGGCCACTCGCTGCCCGACGGCATGATCAAGAACCAGCCGCTGCCGCGGCCGCTCCTGACCCCGACCAGCAAGGCGGACAAGGGGGACCACGACGTGTCGATGTCGCGCGAGGAGCTGATCGCGTCCGGCGCGGTGACGGCGCGCGACTTCGACCGCGCCGCCGAGATCGCGGCCGCGCTGTTCGCGTTCGGCCAGGCCCGCGCGGCCGAGCGCGGGCTCATCCTGGTCGACACGAAGTACGAGATGGGGCGCGCGCCGAGCGGCGAGATCGTCGTCATCGACGAGATCCACACGCCGGACTCGTCGCGCTACTGGTACGCCGACGACTACGCCCAGCGCATGGCGGAGAAGCAGGAGCCGCGCAGCCTGGACAAGGAGTACGTGCGCCGCTGGCTGGCCGAGCAGGCCGGCTACCGCGGCGACGGCGATCCGCCGGAGGTGCCGGACGACGTGCGGGTCGAGGCGGCCGCGCGCTACGTCGAGATCTGCGAGCTCATCACCGGCGTGCCGTTCGAGCCCGACATGGACAAGGACCCGGTGGCGCGCATCGCCCGCAACGTCGGCCTCGACGCCGGAGAGGTGGCATGAAGGCCCGGGTCTACGTCACCTTGAAGGCGGGGGTGCTCGATCCGCAGGGCCAGGCGGTGGCCCGCACCCTGGGCCGGCTGGGCTACGACGAGGTCGAGGCGGTGCGCATCGGCAAGTACGTCGAGATCGAGCTCGGCGGCGGCGACCCGGCGGCGGCGCGGGCGCGGGTCGAGGAGATGTGCCGGCGCCTGGTCGCCAACACCGTCATCGAGGATTTCCGGGTCGAGGTCGATCCGTGAGCGTTGTCTTCGGCGTCATCCGCTTCCCCGGCTCCAACTGCGACGACGACGCGCTCCACGTGGCCGACCGGGTGCTGCGCCCGGCGGGAGCCAGCGGCCGCATGCTCTGGCACAAGGACCGCTCGCTGTCCGGCATCGACGTGGTGCTGGTGCCGGGCGGCTTCACCTACGGCGACTACCTGCGCGTCGGCGCCATGGCCGCGCACTCGCCGATCATGGGCGGCGGTGGTGAAGTTCGCCGCCGGCGGCGGGCCGGTGCTCGGCATCTGCAACGGCTTTCAGATCCTGTGCGAGGCGGGCCTGCTCGAGGGCGCGCTGTCGCGCAACGCCGGGCTGCGCTTCGAGTGCCGCGACGTGCACCTGGTCGTCGAAGGCCGGCCGACGCCGTTCACCCACGCCATCCCGGCCGGGCGCACCATCAAGATGTCGATCGCGCACCACGACGGGCGCTACGTGCACCCGGACATCGAGCGCTCGAAGGGGAGGGCAGGGTGGTGTTCCGCTACGCCGAGCCGGACGGCGCGGTGAGCGAGCAGGCCAACCCGAACGGCTCGCTGCGCGGCATCGCCGGCGTGTGCAACGCCGACGGCAACGTGGTCGGGCTGATGCCCCACCCGGAGCGCGCGTGCGAGGACCTGCTCGGCGAGGCAGGCGAGGACGGCCTCATGCTGTTCCAGTGCGCGCTGGCCTGGAAGTCCGGCACGCCGGCGCGCGTCGGCAGCCAGCGCCTGGTGCAGACGTGAGCCCGGCCCGTCGGGCCGGCCAGCGCGAGCCGGCGGTCACGGCCGAGCTGGCCGCCGAGCACGGCATGTCGGGCGACGAGTACCGCCGCCTCGTCGAGGCGCTGGGCCGGACGCCGAGCTGGACCGAGCTGGGCATCGTCTCGGTCATGTGGAGCGAGCACTGCTCCTACAAGTCTTCGCGCGTGCACCTGGGCCAGCTGCCCACCAGCGGGCCGCGCGTCCTGCAGGGCCCGGGCGAGAACGCGGGCGTCGTCAACATCGGCGACGGCCAGGCCGTCGTCTTCAAGATGGAGAGCCACAACCACCCGTCGTTCATCGAGCCGTACCAGGGCGCGGCGACCGGCGTGGGCGGCATCTGCCGCGACGTGTTCACCATGGGCGCGCGTCCCATCGCGCTGGCCGACTGCCTGCGCTTCGGCCGGCCGGATCATCCGCGCACCTCGTACCTGCTCGGCGGCGTGGTGTCCGGCATCGGCGGCTACGGCAACTCGTTCGGCGTGCCCAACGTTGCCGGCGACGTGCGCTTCGACGCCAGCTACGACGGCAACATCCTGGTCAACGCCTTCTGCCTGGGCGTGGCGCCGTCCGATCGCATCTTCCTGGGCACCGCGCGCGGCGTGGGCAACCCGGTGCTCTACGTCGGGGCCAAGACCGGCCGCGACGGCATCCACGGGGCGACCATGGCGTCGGCCGAGTTCGACGCGCGAGTCCGAGGCCAAGCGCCCGGCGGTGCAGGTCGGCGATCCGTTCATGGAGAAGCTCCTGCTCGAGGCCTGCCTCGAGCTGATGGCCACCGACGCGCTGGTCGGCATCCAGGACATGGGCGCGGCCGGCCTGACCTCCTCGTCGGTGGAGATGGCGGCGCGGGCCGGCTCCGGCATCGAGATCGATCTCGACCGCGTGCCGACCCGCGAGACCGCGATGACGGCGTACGAGCTGTGCCTGTCGGAGTCGCAGGAGCGGATGCTGATGGTGGTGGAGCCGGGCGCGAGAAGCGAGGCGCTGGCCATCTTCGAGAAGTGGGACCTGGACGCCGCGGTCATCGGCCAGGTCACCGACAGCGGCCGCGTCGTCATGCGAATGGGCGGCGCGGTGTGCGCCGATCTGCCGGCCGCGCTCCTGGCCGAGGGTCTCAAGTACGACCGGCCGCGCCGCCGGCCGTCCTATCTCGACGCCACCGAGGGCTTCCGCTCGTCGACGGTGCCGCTGCCCGCGGCGGCCGATCTGGGCGGCATCCTCACCTCGCTGCTGGCCAGCCCGAACATCGCCAGCAAGGAGTGGGTCTGGCGCCAGTACGATCACAACGTCCGCCACGCCACCGTCGTGCGGCCGGGCGCCGCCGGCGCCGGCGTGGTCCGCGTGCTGGCGCCGGGACGCGAGCGGGCCAAGGCCGTGGCCGTCACGGCCGGCTGCCCCCAGCGAATGGTCTACCTCGCGCCGTACGAGGGCTCGCGCCTGGCCGTCGCCGACGCGTACGCCAGCCTCGTCGCTGTCGGCGCCACGCCGCTGGCGGTGACCGACTGCCTCAACTTCGGCAGCCCCGAGCGGCCGGACATCATGTGGCAGTTCGCCGAGTCGGTGCGCGGGCTGGCCGACGCGTGCCGCGCGCTCGACACGCCGGTGGTGTCCGGCAACGTCTCCTTCTACAACGAGACCGAGGGCCAGGCGGTCAAGCCGACCCCGATGATCGGCATGGTCGGCCTGCTCGACGACGCCGCCGCCCACGCCACGGCCGGCTTCCGCGCCGCCGGCGATCGCATCGGCATCGTCGTGGCGGCCGGCGCGCGGCTCGCCGGCGCGCTCGACGGCTCCGAGTACCTCGACCGCATGCACGGGCGCGTCGAGGGCGTGCCGGCGCCGTTCGATCCGGCGCGCCACCGTCCGGTCATGGAGGCGGTGCGGCGCCTCGTCGAGGGCCGCCTGGCCCGCTCGGCGATGGCGGTCTCCGACGGAGGACTACTCGTCGCGCTGGCCGAGTGCGCCGTCGGCGGTGTCCGTCCGCTCGGCGTCGATCTCCGACTGCCATGCGGCGCCGGACAGCGCATCGACGAGGTCGCCTTCGGCGAGGCTCCCGCCCGCTTCGTCGTCTCCTACAGCGAGGACAGCGCCAGCGAGGTCGAAGCTCTGATCCGGGCCCAGGGCGCCGCGCTGGTCGCGGCCGGCCGCGTCGGGGGCGATCGCTTTCGCGTCTCCCTCGAGACCGGCGGCCGCACCGCGGCCTCGGTCGATGTGGCGCTCGATGTCCTCGAGCGAGCCTGGCGCGGCGGCCTCGACGTCGCGACCGGTTGAGGCGAGCTCGACCGGCGCGCCGGTCTCGACGGCGCTCGCCAGGATCGGGACGGACGCATCGTCGCTCGGGTCGTGGATGACCGCGGCGGGAAGCGCGAGCAGCAGCATGACGACGGCGGCGCTGAGCCCCACGTTGACGGTGTAGCCGCCCGCCAGGCGTCGGCCGATGATCGCCGGCATGCGGCGCGGCAATCGCGCGGCGAAGCCGAGCGCGAGGATCGTGCTGAGCAGGAGCGAGGTCGCCGCTGCGAAGGCACCCCAGCCGGAATGTTGGCCGAGATTTACAATTGGCCACAGGTGGGCGATCTGCAGCGTCGCGGCCATCCCGGCCACCGGGTTACCCCAGCCGTGCCCGGCCAGCCGGGCCAGCCCTGCTACGGCGAGAATGGAGGCGATTCCACATACTTCACCGGTCGGCCCGGGAATCGCGAGCGCGGTGGCCGCCGCCGCCAGCCCCGTGACGGCGTAGCAGCTCGACCAGAACCGGGAAGCCCTTCCGAGTCGCGCGAAGAAGGGCAATTGTCCGCGCATGCTTACAACCGTAAGGAGAAACCGACGAATCGTCCACATAATTGTAAGGGACGGGTTACATTTGCCACCAGTTGGCGACAATCTCGCAAAATGGCGAGGAATGACAACGGTTTCCCGTGCCGCCCGGTTACGACGATCCGTCGGTTCCGCGGCCGCTCTCTGGCGGGGGCCTGCTGCTCTCGGGTGATGGCTCGGGAGAGGACAGGCGCGCACCACTCATCAAGTCGGCGCGCGGCGGGATGGCTTTACCCTCGCCACGCTTCTTTCTTACCGACGGCGTCGCGATTTCGCCGCCGGGCCGGCGCGGTGCTCACACCGGCGGGCGCTCTCGGCGGCGCGCGGTCAACACCGACGCCCCACCACCGCATGCCGCCCGCGCACCTCGCAGGCGACGAGGCCGCCGGCCTGCAGGCGCGCCAGATGCGAGCTCGCCGTTGACGGCAGGATGCCAGCCCTGCGCGCCAGCTCCCCCGCCGCGAGCGCTGCGCCTTCCAGCAGCGCGACCATCATCGCCGCCCGCGATCCGTCGGCCAGGAGAGCCCGCGACCGCCGTGATGTTCCGGATCGACCCTCACGCGCCGGGTCCCGGCCACGCCGCCGCGAACCGCGCCCGCACCGCCGTGACCAGGCGATCGCGCGACACCGGCCCGCCGAAGCGCTGTCCGATCCCACGCGGCGAACTCGACGCAGCATGCCGTCGAGGCGATCGACATGCCTCGCGCAGCGCGGCGCGCCACCGGCGTCGTCGGGCCGCGGCGTCGCGATCGCGTCGCTCGATGGCGGCCATGAGCCGCGCCTTCTCCGCGATGCCCTCGGGGCTGACGCGGCGCAGGCAGGCGCCGTACTCGCCGCTCAGGTAGCCGTCCCACTCGGTCGCGACCCGGTCGGGGGAGGCGTCGAGCCCGCGCGTGGCCAGCTCCTGGCCCAGCCGCCGCGCGAACCAGCCGGGCAGGGCGTCGGCACCGCCGGCGGCGTCGGCGAGGTCGAAGTAGTCGGGCGGCACCAGCTCGGTCGCGCCGGCTGCCAGCACGTAGGTCGAACGCGGCAGGCGACTCTCCTCCATGAGACGCCGCACGTCCGTCCGGCGTCTCCCGCCGCCCCGCGCACGCGATCAGTCAGGGTGACGAAGTCGCGGCTCACGTAGGCGACGTCGGCGGCCGAGAGCACAGGGTGGGGCAGGGGCGCGCTGATCGGAGTCGGAATGCCATGCGCCTCTGTACCGCGGCCTCGTTTCGACCTGCATCGAAACGTGCTCGCAGGCCGCGCCGCCCGGTCGGCGCACAGGCCGGCGACGCGTGCCGCGTCACATCGACAGGGCGCGCAGCCGGCGCAGGAGCTCGCGCGCCGTCTCCATGTCGGTGGCGGAAGAGCGCAGGGCCTCGCGGATGAGCTCGAACGACGCGCGCGGGATGACGCCGGCGTACTGGTCGAACTCTCCCTCGGCCGCCATCACGTTGATGCGCAGGTTCGACAGCACGTCGTTGAGCCCGGAGACGATCTCGGCCGCTGTCTGCGCGATGGCGCCGGCGCGCTGCACCATGGCGTCGCCGCCCTCGCGCCGGATCGTCGCCTCCAGGTCGGCCACGCGCGCGCGCAGGCGATCGCGCTCCTCGCTCAGCCGCACCACCTCCTCGTCGAGCTGCTCGAGCCGCGCCGCGCCCTCACCGCCGCCGCGGTAGATGCGCAGCTCGGCCTGCAGCTGGTCGACGCGCCGTCGCAGCCGCGGCGCCTCCTCCGGATCGCTGGGCCCCTGGAAGCCGTGCGGGCCCGGCGTCTGGTCGCCGTGCACGGCCACCGGGACGGCCGGGTAGCTCGGGTTGACGCCCACCGGGGGCAGCGCCAGGGCCGGGCCGCCCGACGACAGCGGGGCCGGCTCGGTCGGACCCTGCGGCCGGGCGGGCGGACCCTCGACGAAGCGCAGCCACAGACTGCCGCAGCGGATGGCGTCGCCGTGGCGCAGCCCGTGTCGCATGACCCGCTGCTCCTGGTAGAAGACGCCGTTGGAGCTGCCCATGTCCTCGACCACGTACTGCCCGTTGAACAGCACCACGCGGGCGTGGTGGCGCGACACCATCGCGTCCTCGGTCCGGATTGCGCACTCCAGCGCCCGGCCCACCATGACCTCGCCGACCCCGAGCTCGATGGTGCCCTCCATGCCCTGGGCATCGCGCCACAGCAGACGGCTCACAGGGTGATTGTTAGGCAAGCGCGGGAAGTTCGACAACAGCGGGAAGTTAGACAAGTTCGGCGGCGGTCGCACAGCTCGCGCGAAGCTGGTTCCCCAGCCCACCAGGCGCGCGGGCCGCGATCCCGGCTGCGCGCGGTCAACGTGGTCCCCGTGTGCTACAAAGGACGCGAGATATGTGCGGCATATTCGGCATCTACGGCCACGACGAGGCAGCCAACATCGCCTACCTCGGTCTGCACGCGCTGCAGCACCGGGGCCAGGAGTCGGCCGGCATCGCCGTCAGCGACGCCAGGGAGGACTGGCGGCTGCGCCGCCACGTGGCGATGGGCCTGGTGTCCGAGAACTTCAGCAAGGAGACCCTGGCCCGCCTGCCCGGGCGCGCCGCCATCGGTCACGTGCGCTACTCGACCAGCGGCAGCTCGGAGCTGCGCAACGCCCAGCCGTTCGCGTTCGAGTACGCCCATGGCGGACTGGCCATCGCGCACAACGGCAACCTGGTCAACGCCGCCGAGATCCGCGCGCGCCTCGAGCGCCAGGGATCGATCTTCCAGACCTCGAGCGACAGCGAGGTCATCGTCCATCTCCTGGCCCAGGCGCGCGAGGGGGACGCTGATCGAGCGCGTCACCGCGGCGCTGCGCCAGGTGTCCGGCGCCTACTCGCTGCTCATGCTCACCGAGGGCAAGCTGATCGCGGCGCGCGATCCGCACGGCTTCCGCCCGCTGGTGCTCGGCCGCCTGCGCGACTCGTACGTGTTCGCGTCGGAGACCTGCTGCTTCGACCTCATCGAGGCCCAGTTCATCCGCGAGATCGAGCCGGGCGAGGTGGTGATCGCCGACGGCGTCGCGGTGCGCTCGTTCCGCCCCTTCGAGCCGGCGCCGCAGCGCTTCTGCGTGTTCGAGCACGTCTACTTCGCGCGGCCCGACAGCCTGCTCAACGGCCGCTCGGTCTACCGCGCGCGCGAGCGCATGGGCCGCCGCCTGGCCGTCGAGCACCCGGCGCCGGCCGACGTCGTGATCCCGGTGCCGGACTCCGGCGTGCCGGCCGCCATCGGCTACTCGCAGCAGTCCGGCATCCCGCTCGAGATGGGGCTCATCCGCTCGCACTACGTCGGCCGCACGTTCATCGAGCCGCAGGACTCGATCCGCCACTTCGGCGTGCGCCTCAAGCTCAGCCCGGTGCGCTCGGTGGTCGACGGCAAGCGCATCGCGGTCATCGACGACTCGCTGGTGCGCGGCACCACCTCGCGCAAGATCGTCAACATGCTGCGCGGCGCCGGCGCCGCCGAGGTGCACCTGCGCATCAGCGCGCCGCCCACCACGCACCCGTGCTTCTACGGCATCGACACGCCGACCCGCGAGGAGCTCATCGCCAGCTCGCACTCGAACGACGAGATCGCTGAGCTACATCGGCTGCGACTCGCTCGGCTACCTGTCGCACGACGGGATGATGGCGGCGGCCAACCCGTCGGCCAGCAGCTCCGGCGAGGCGCAGGGCAACGGCTTCTGCTCCGCTTGCTTCACCGGCGCATATCCTGTACCCGTAGGTGCCGGCGGGGAGGCGGGCACGTCCGCGCCCCAAGACGCTCCGCTGGTGCCGCTGCGCCGGCTCCAGAACAGCGCCCCCAAGTAAACATCATGGCCCCCAACGACGACATCGAAGACATCGACCTGAAAGGCATCCGCTCGCACCTCGGAGAGCTCGGCGAGAAGCTCGACGAGCTCCGGGGGCATCTTTGACGTAGCGGGCAAGCGCAAGCGCGTCGCCGAGCTGGACTCGCATCGCCTCCCAGGCCGACTTCTGGGACGAAGCCGTCCGAGGCCCAGGCGGTGCTCAAGGAGACCAAGCTGGCCAAGACGGTGATCGAGACCATCGAGGGTCTCGACCGCAAGCTCGGCGACGCCGTGGTCCTGCTCGACCTGGCCGAGGAGGCGGGAGACGCCGCCTCCGCGCGCGAGGCCAGCGACCTGGGCGAGCAGATCGACAAGGCGCTGGCCGACCTCGAGTTCCAGCGGATGCTGTCGGGCGAGCACGACGCCGGCAACGCGGTGGTCGAGATCAACTCCGGCGCCGGCGGCGTCGACGCGGCCGACTGGGCCCAGATGCTGGTGCGCATGCTGTCGCGCTACGCCCAGCGCACAGGGCTGGAAGGTGGACCTGCTCGACGAGCTGCCGGCCGAGGAGGCCGGCATCAAGAGCGCCACCCTGCTGGTCGAGGGGCCGTACGCCTACGGGCTGCTCAAGGCCGAGACCGGAGTGCACCGCCTGGTGCGCATCTCACCGTTCGACCAGAACGCGCGCCGGCAGACCTCGTTCGCCGCGGTCACCATCACGCCCGACCTGGACGAGGAGATCGACCTCGACATCCCGGACGACCGAGCTGCGCATCGACGTGTACCGCGCCGGCGGCGCCGGCGGGCAGCACGTCAACAAGACCGAGAGCGCGGTGCGGCTCACCCACCTGCCGACCGGCCTCGTCGTGCAGTGCCAGAGCGAGCGCTCGCAGCACAAGAACAAGTCGCAGGCGATGCGCGTCCTGCGCTCGCGCCTGTACGACCTGCGCAAGGCGGAGCAGGACGCCAGGAATGCCCAGGCGGTCGAGCGCAAGAAGATCGAGTGGGGCTCGCAGATCCGGTCCTACGTCCTGGCCCCGTACCAGCAGGTCACCGACCACCGCACCGACGTGAAGATCGGCAACGTCGAGGCGGTGCTCGACGGCGCCATCGACGACCTGATCCGCGCGTACCTTCTCCAGGAAGGCTCGCAGGCCCGGAAGGCGAACTGACCGGGGGCGGCGACGGCGGTCGCCCGTGAGGTCGAGGTGCCTACCTCTCCCCCGGCGCCGGCGCCGGCTGCGGCTTGCCGACGTCGGCGAGGGCCTTGCGCGCCTCCTCGAGGGCATCGTCGTTGCGGTGCCCGGCCGGCAGCGAGGTGTAGAAGTTGACGACCGCCTTGCGCGCGGCGCGCTCGGCCTTCTGGTCGCCGCGCGCCTTGTGCACCTCGGCCAGCATGGCCAGCGCGCGGCCCTTGCGCGGCCCGTACGCCATCTCGGCGGCGCGCGTGGCGGCGCCGAGGGCCTGGTCGAGCGCGCCGATGCGCAGGTTGACCCAGGCCAGGCGGTAGGGCGGGTCGTACTCCTTGGGCAGATCGACGGCGAGCTTCTCCAGCTCCGGGATGAGCTTCTCTCCCTCGCCCAGGTAGACGTAGACCTCGGAGCGCGGCCACACGTAGGTCATGCGGCCGAGCGGCGTCTGGGCCTGCGCCACCGCGCGATCGAGCAGCTCGCTCTGGCGCATCGCCATGGCCCGCGCGGCCTCCTCGTCGCCCAGCTTCTCGGCCAGCTCGCGCAGCCGGAGGCTACGCGTCGCTCTTGTCATCGAGCGACAGCGCCGAGGTCGGCGCCTCCACCACGCCGCGCACCGCCTCGCTCAGCCGCCCGCGCAGGGCACCGGCGCGCGCCGGCGTCGAGCTCGTCGGCGCACGCGTCGGCGTAGAAGGCGAAGTCGGTCACGCTCGCGGTCATGCCCTGGGCGGCGCGGCCGACCTCGCGCGTGCCCAGGTCGGCGCAGCCGCCGAAGTCGCTGCTGCGGTAGAGCGCGGCGATGCGCTTGACCAGCACGTCGGCGATGCGCGGCCAGTCGGGCGGCGCAGCGGTGAGCGCCTCGCCGTACGACCGCGCCGCCGCGGCCATCTCGCCGGCGGCGGCCGCGCGATCGCCGGCGCGCATCAGCGCCATCGGCGAGCCGGCCTCGAGCTTGCCAGACTGCTGCCATCGCGTCCTGGTGCCCGGCCTCGCCCTGGGTCAAGCAGCTCGCGCAGCTGCGCCATCGACGCCGCGCCCAGGTGGCGGGCCTGCACCGCCTCCTTCTCGGGGCTCAGGATGTAGAAGGTGGGCCAGACGTCGACCTTCAGGCGGGTGAGCAGCTTCGCGTTGACCGGGCGGTCCGTGTCGATCTCGAGCCACACGAACCGGTCGAGGAACGGCTCCACGCTCGGATCCACCATCACCTCCTGCTTCATGGACAGGCAGGTGTGGCACCAGGGCGCCCACATATCGATGAAGATGGGCTTCTTCTCGGCCCGCGCGCGCTTCAGCGCGGCGTCGTAGTCGTCCGAGATCCACGGGATGCGGACCTGGCGCGCGGGCGGCGCTTCGGTCGCCTTGGCCGCGGCCGGCGCCGCCGTTGGGGCCGCCGGCGGGGCTGCGGCGGGCGGCTCGGCCCCGCGGCCCTCCTGCTCCGAGCTCTTCTGGCAGCCGGTGCCGAGCGCGGCAGCCAGCGCCGCCAGCCCGAGGACCGCGCGCAAGGATGCTTTCCCTACTGCGTTACCCATGGCCAGCGCATAGCACGAATCCGCCGGTCCGCGGCGGAGGACCCGTTCCGGCCGAAGTGGCATGAGCCCGGGTGACCCGGTGGCACTCTTCGATTACAGTTTCGCGCCGATGGCGCCACAGGACGGAAGTGGCTCAGCGCGGCGGACGATGGCCGAGTTCCTGGGCCGCATCATGGCCGAGCGGCGTGCCAAGGCCGCGCGCCTGCGCGACGCCGGCCACAACCCGTATCGCAACGATATCAAGCCGACGCACACGCTGCGCCGAGCGCTGCGGGCGCGCTACGAGCCGACCCGCCCGAGCGGCGACGCAGCCGGCCAGGGTGGCGGCATCACTCCCGTGGACGGCGAGGTCGTGCTGCTGGCCGGACGCGCGGTGGCGCGCCGCGGCTTGGGCAAGACCGTCTTTCTCCCCATCCGGGATGGATTCCGGCGACCTGCAGCTGTTCCTCAACGTGGACCATCTCGACCCGGGCGACTTCGAGGCGGTGCTGCCCGCGCTCGACGTGGGCGACATGGTCGCCGCCGAGGGCACTGTGTTCTGGACCAGGACGCGGCGAGCTGTCGCTGCTGTGCCAGCCGCGATCTGGCTGCTGACCAAGTCGCTGCGCCCGCTGCCGGAGAAGTGGCACGGCCTGACCGACGTCGAGACCCGCTATCGCCAGCGCTACCTCGACCTGGCGGTCAACCCGGAGGTGCGCGAGGTGTTCCGCAAGCGCTCGCGCCTGGTCTCCGGCGTGCGCCGCTACTTCGACGGCCGCGGCTTCCTCGAGGTCGAGACGCCGATGATGCACCCGGTCATCGGCGGCGCCGCGGCGCGCCCGTTCATCACCCACCACAACGCGCTCGACCGGCGCCTGTACATGCGCATCGCGCCGGAGCTGTACCTCAAGCGCCTGGTGGTCGGCGGCTTCGAGCGGGTCTACGAGATCGGCCGCAACTTCCGCAACGAGGGGCTGTCGCGCACGCACAACCCCGAGTTCACGATGCTCGAGTTCTACTGGGCCTACGCGACCTACCAGGATCTGATGACGCTGACCGAGGAGCTGGTCGCCGAGCTGGCCCGCGACGTGGCCGGCAGCGCTGCAGTGCACGAGCGACGGCGCCGCCATCGACCTCGCGCCGCCGTGGCGCCGCCTGACCGTGCGCGACGCGGTGGCCGGCGCGGGCGTCAGCCCGGCCGTGTTCGACGATCCGGTGGCGGCGGCGGAGGCGGCGCTGGCCGCCGGCGCGGCGGCCGACATGGTGCTGGCCGCGCTGATCGAGGGGCTCGCGCCCGAGGACGAGGCGGCGCTGGGCGGGGCGCGCGAGCTGGCCGAGCGCTTCCGCGGCGACGAGCGGCCGCGCATCGCGCGATCGATCGCCGAGCGCTACAGCCCGGAGGAGGCGCGCGTGCGGGCCGGCGCGCTCGCCTTCCTCGTGTTCGAGCACCGGGTCGAGGACACGCTGGTCCAGCCGACCTTCCTGTGCGACTTCCCGCTCGCGGTCTCGCCGCTGGCCCGGCGCAAGGAGTCGGATCCGTCGCTGGTCGACCGCTTCGAGCTGTTCATCGGCGGCCGCGAGTACGCCAACGGCTTCTCCGAGCTCAACGATCCGGACGATCAGCGCTCGCGCTTCCAGGCCCAGCTGCGCGCGCGCGAGCACGGATCGCGCACGAGACGATGGACTACGACGAGGACTACTGCCGCGCCCTCGAGGTCGGCATGCCGCCGACGGCCGGCGAGGGCATCGGCATCGACCGACTCGCCATGCTGCTCACCAATCAGCCCTCGATCCGGGACGTCATCCTGTTTCCCCAGATGCGCCCCGAGGCGGGGGAGTAGCGGTCCACCTTGCGCGCTCCTGGATTCCAGTGGTTCGTGGCCTGGCGCTACCTGATGGCCCGGCCGCGCCGGCTGAGCGGCATCATCATCCTGTTCGCCACCGTGTTCGCCTGGATCGGCGGCGGCGTCGCCTACGGGTCGCTGCTGTCGCCGCTGACCGACGAGTACATCGCCGCCGGGCTGCCGCTGCCGGTCTGGTTCCCGATGTGCTTCGGCGCGGTGCTGTCGCTGGCGGCGGTGCTGTTCGTGGCCGCGGCGCGTGCGTCTGATCCCGGGCAGCCCGTGGACGCCGCTGCGGCGGGCGCCGCTCTACATCGCGCTGTGCGGCGCTCGCCGCGCTCGGCCTGGTCGTCGCCGCGGCCGCGCTGGCCACCGACGAGACCGGCTTCGATCTGGCCAGCGTGCCCGGCCTGGCCGACCGGCCGCCGCCGGTGCTCAACGTCCTCGTGCTGCTCGCGGCCGGCGGCGCCATCGCGCTCCTGGTCGCGTCGCGCGCGCTGCGCGGCCACGCGCGCGCCCGGGCCATGCGCTGGGCCGCGCTGGCGGCGGCGATGATCCCGGTCCTCGCCGCCCACCACTACGGGTCCGGCATGATCGAGTACGTGCTGGCCGAGCTCGAGCAGCATGGCATGGCGCTCGAGCACCAGATGCCGGTGTGGATGACCATCATCGGCGGGCTGGCCGGCACGCTGTTCACGCTCTCGCTCATCTTCCTCGGCATCCGCTACTTCTTCACCTTCTTCACCACGGTGTCGATGGGGGGCGTGGCCATCGGCACGATGGCGCTGGTCATGACGCTGAGCGTGATGAGCGGCTTCGAGACCGATCTGCGCCGCAAGATCCTCGGCTCCAACGCCCACGTCCTGGTCACCCGCCACGACGAGACGCCGTTCGCCGGCTACCGCGACGTGATGGAGAAGGCCGCGCGCGTGCGCGGCGTCGTCGCGCAGACGCCCGTACCTGACCAGCGAGGTGGTGATCGCCGGGTCGAGCAACTACTTCAACGTCGTGGTCAAGGGCATCGATCCGCGCACCATCGCCCGCGTCACCAACCTGGGCCAGGACCTGGACGACGAGGAGGCGCTCGAGCGGATCTACCCGCTGACCCCGGAGGGCGAGCGTGGCCGGGCCGCCGTCGAAGCCGGCGACCCCGGACCGGCCGCGCCAGCCGCGCCCCGACGAGGTGACCGATCCGGCGCCCGGCGATCTTGCAAGTAAACGAGGACCCGCCGGTCGACTGGAGCGGCGCGAATCGCCCGCGCCGACCGAGCCGTCGCCCGATGCATCGCAGGACGCGCCGGCCGACGCGCCCGCGACGCGGATCCGGCGCCGGATCCGACTCTCGACGGTCGGACGCGCGGGCGGCGCCCACCGACTGGAGCGGCGGCCTGACCGAGGCGCCGCCGGCCGCCGACGCCGGGCCGTCGACCGATCCGCTGCTCGACACCGAGGGCGTCATCGAGCCGGTCGAGGGGGAGGGGCGCGCCCGCCCGCTCGACGACGACGAGTGGCTGCCGCCGCCGGCGCGCGAGCTGGAGCCGCATGGTCGCGGCGCTGCCCGGCGTGCTGGTCGGCCGCGAGCTGGTCAAGCAGATCAACCTGTACGAGGGGCAGGAGGTGAAGATCATCTCGCCCCTGGGCCAGAACACGATCGTCGGGCAGACCCCGTACATCAAGCCCTACCGCGTGGCCGGCAGCTTCTACACCGGCATGTACGAGTACGACCTCAAGCGCGTCTACGTCGAGCTCGGCACCCTGCAAGACTTCCTCGACCTGCCGGACGAGGTCACCGGCATCGAGATCCGCGTGCTCGATCCGGAGGACACCGAGACGATCACCGACGGCGCTGCGCGGCATGCTCGGCCCCGACTTCACGGTGCAGGACTGGAAGGAGCTCAACCGGAGCCTCTTCTCCGCGCTCAAGCTGGAGAAGATCGCCATGTTCCTGGTGCTGGCGATCATCATCCTGGTCGCGTCGTTCTCCATCGTCGGCAACCTCATCATGGTCGTGGTCGAGAAGGCGCGCGAGATCGCCGTGCTCAAGACCCTGGGCGCGTCCGACGTCGGCGTCACCCGCATCTTCATCGTGCAGGGCTTCTTCATCGGGCTGGTCGGCACCGTCCATCGGCGTGGCGCTCGGCCTCGTCGCGTGCTTCCTGTCCGACCGCTACGGCGTCGGCATCCCGCCCGACGTCTACTACATCGATCGCCTGCCGATCCACGTCGAGCCGCTGGCCGTGGCGCTGGTCGCCGCCGCCGGCCTGGTCATCAGCGTGGCCGCGACGATCTACCCGGCCCAGATCGCCGCCCGTCTGCGCCCGGTGCAGGGCCTCCGCTACGAGTAGCCCGCGCTCGACGCGACTCGGTGCGCGCCACAGTGTAAACGGACGGTCACGCGGCGAAGCGCACAGGTAGCTGAAATCACGAAGTGCGCTCGCGGCATGGATTCTGTTTAGAATGCGCCCCATGAAGCGCATAGCCTGTCTTGCTCTGCTCGTCGCCGGCGTGGCGGTCGCGGCTCCGGCCGCGCACGCCAGCAGTTACTTCCTGCTCGGCATCGGCCCCAAGCCGGGCGCGGGAGGGGATCTCGGCGACGCGGTCGACGGCGACACGCGCACGGCGCGCTTCGGCGTCGGCCAGCGCGTCGGCCCGATCGGGCTCGAGGGATCGGTGTTCGGCGCCGACCTGGTCGGCGCCGGCAACGGCACGAACTTCGGGCTCGGCCGCGAGTACTACGACGCTGTCGACGGCGGCTGGACCTCAAGGGCTTCTTCCCGGTGCTCGGCCCGATCGAGATCTTCGGCAAGGCCGGCCTCAACTACACCTGGGTCAACGGCAACGACTACAGCGGCTCGGGCTGGGACCTGGGCGGCGGCGCGCAGTTCGTGCTCGAGATGCCGCTCGGCTACGCCGCGGTGTGGGTCGACTACACCTACCAGAACCTGGGCCTGAGCGACGACCGGCGCGACGTCGACGGCAGCCTCAACATGATCATGGTCGGCGCCTCGCTCGGCATGTGACGCCGCGCCGCGCCCGCGGGCCGCTTCACAAGACGATGCGGACCAGCTGCCAGTCCTGCTCCACCACGGCGCCGATCGCCCGGTAGAGCGACTTGGCGTCCTCGTTCCAGCTCAGCACGAACCACTCGAAGCGGCCGCAGCCGCGCGCCGCCGCCTCGCCGCGCAGCTGCTCGAGCATCCGCCGGGCGATCCCTTGCCGCCGCGCCGACGGGTGCACGAACAGGTCCTCGAGGAACAGGGTCGGCCGGGCCAGGAAGCGTCGAGTAGCTCTCGAAGCAGGCGGCGTAGGCCACCACCCGGTCGCCGTCGTCGACCGCGACCCACAGCTCGAGGCGAGGCGGCGTCGTGCTCGAAGGCGTCGCGCAGGAGGCGCTCCTCTGCCGCCGCGTCGGGCGGCGGCAGCTTCTCGAACTCGGCCAGGGAGCGGACGAGGCCGACCACCGCCGGGCCGTCGTCGCGGGTCGCGCGCCGGATGTGCATGAAAGCGTGTTTACTTCGTTTCGCGCCGCGCATGCCGGGCAACGGTGCCGACAGGGCAGGGGTCTCATCGCGTTGACACGGCTCCGCCACCCGGGTAAGTTCCGGCACCCTTTAGGGAAATCGCGTTGTCCGACAGCGTCCTGCACACCGAGATGAGCCACACCGACGGAGCCGCCAGCGCGACCGAGCGGCGCCGGAGCGGCGCGCGCGTCGAGGTCATGGATGTCCACAAGACGTTCGAGCACGGCGGCACGCACGCTCGAGGTGCTGCGCGGCATCACCTTCACGCTGCTGGCCGGCGAGATGGCCGCCATCGTCGGCGCCTCCGGGGTCGGCAAGTCCACCTTGCTCCACATCCTCGGCACCCTCGATCTCCCCACCTCCGGCTCGCTGCGCTTCAACGGGCTCGACATCACGCGCCTGGGCTCGTCGCAGCTGGCCGAGTTCCGCAACCGCACGATCGGCTTCGTGTTCCAGTTCCACCACCTCCTGCCCGAGTTCACCGCGCTCGAGAACGCGATGATGCCCTGCCTGATCCAGCGCCTGCCCCGCCAAGACGCCGAGGAGCGCGCCGCCCACATCCTCCAGCGCGTCGGCCTGGGCCGCAGGCTGACCCACAAACCGGGCGAGCTGTCGGGAGGCGAGCAGCAGCGCGTCGCCCTGGCCCGCGCCATGGTGCTCGAACCGGCCGTGCTGCTGGCCGACGAGCCGACCGGCAACCTCGACTCGCACACCGGCAAGGAGATCCACGATCTCCTCGTCGAGCTCAACCGCGAGCGAGGCTCCACCATGCTGATCGTCACCCACAACCCGGACCTGGCCGCCCTGATGCCGCGCACGCTGCGCATGGTCGACGGCGGGCTGGTCGACGAGCGGACCTGACATGAGGGCAGAGAGGGCATGGGCTGTCGCCCTCGTGGCCGCGGCGGCGCTGGTCGCCGGCGCGTCCGAGGCGCAGCGCGCAGCTGGGCACCGACATGCGCGCGGATCTGAGCGACGCGGCGGACCTGATGGGCAAGCGGGTGGACCAGGTCCAGTTCCGCGGCAACCGCAAGGTCGAGGACGACGCCATGCGCGGCGAACCTGCTGACCCGCGCCGGCGCGCCGCTCGACCTGGACAAGATCCGCGAGGACGTCCGCTCGATGTGGAAGCTCGGCTTCTTCGAGGACGTGCGGGTCGAGGCCACCACGCGGGCCGCGCGGCGGCGTGCTGGTCATCTTCGCGGTCAAGGAAAAGCCGTCGGTGCGCAAGATCCTGATCAGCGGCAACGACGAGCTCGACCTGGACAAGATCAACGAGGTCCTCGACCTCAAGCGCGACGCGATCCTCGACGTCACCAAGATCAAGCAGAACCGCGAGAAGATCCACGACCTGTACGTCGAGAAGGGCTTCTACCTGGCCGCGGTCGAGTACGAGGTCAAGCCGGTCAACGAGTCGGAGGTCGACGTCTGGTTCGTCGTCAACGAGCACTCCAAGGTCGAGATCCGCGACGTCTCGTTCATCGGCAACCGGCGCATCCCGGACGCCGACCTGGCCGGCGTCATCGGCACGCGGCGCGGCGGCGCCATGTCGTTCCTGACCGACTCCGGCATCTACCAGGAGGAGCAGTTCGAGCGCGACCTGCTCATCATCACCGCCTACTACTACGACCGCGGCTTCATCAACGTGAAGCTGGGGACGCCGCAGATCCGGCTGTCGCGCGACAAGAAGTACATGTACGTGTCGATCCCGATCGACGAGGGCCCGGTGTTCGACATCGGCTCGATCAACTTCAAGGGCGACCTGATCGGGCCGCGAGAGGACTACTACGAGCGCCTCACCATCAAGCCGGGCGAGGTGTTCAACCGCAGCAAGGTCAGCGAGGACATCAACAAGCTCAACGACTACTACAAGGACAAGGGCTACGCCTACGTCAACATCACGCCGGTCACCAACGTCAACCTCAAGAAGCTGACCGTCGGCCTCGACTTCGAGATCGAGAAGGGCAAGAAGGTCTACTTCGAGCGCATCAACATCCGCGGCAACTCCAAGACGCGCGACAAGGTGATCCGCCGCGAGATGAAGATCTCCGAGGGCGAGCTCTACAACCAGACCAAGCTCGACGACTCGAAGCGCTACGTCACCGCGCTCGGCTACTTCGAGAAGGTGGACGTGTCGACCAAGCGCGGCTCGTCCGACGAGTTCATCGAGGTCAACGTCGAGGTCGCCGAGCGGCCGACCGGCACCTTCCAGATCGGCGCCGGCTTCTCGTCGGTCGAGAACTTCATCGCCCAGGCCCAGATCTCGCAGAACAACCTGTTCGGCCGCGGCCAGACCCTGGCGCTGCAGGCCCAGCTGTCCAGCCTGCGCCAGCTGTTCCTGCTCCGCTTCATCGAGCCCTGGTTCCTCGACACCCGGTGGACGTTCGCGTTCGACCTGTTCAACCAGAGCCGCGCCTTCTCGAGCGACCTGTCGCGCAACTCGAGCGGTGGAAACCTGACCTGGGGCTACCCGATCAACGACGAGATCCGCGGCTTCGTCACCTACAAGCTCGAGGACGTCAGCGTGTCGACCGGGCAGCGCGGCTTCGCCAACATCGGCTCCATCCGCGAGCCGATCGAGGCGCAGTTCGTCGCCAACCTGTACCGCGGCGGCTTCACGTCGTCGGTGCGCGGCATGCTGCAGTACGACTCGCGCAACAACCGCCTGTTCACCACCGACGGCGCGTTCCACCACGCTCTTCGTCGAGGTGGCCGACGACTACACCGGCTCGCAGAACGTGTTCATGCGCTACGGCGGCTTCGCCCGCTACTTCCAGCCGCTGGTCGGGCCGTTCGTGCTGCACCTCAACGGCGAGGTCGGCGTCACGGTCAGCCGCGATCCGCTGGGCGTGCCGATCACCGAGCGCTACCTCATCGGCGGCATCTACGACGTGCGCGGCTTCCGCCCGCGCTCGCTGGGCCCGGTCCTGCGCGTGAGCCAGCCGGGCGACGTCGGCCAGCCGCTCGGCGCCATCCCGCTCGGCGGCAACCTGCAGATCATCGGCAACAGCGAGATCGAGTTCCCGCTGTTCGAGCGGGTGGGCATCTCCGGGGTGGTCTTCTTCGACGTGGGCAACGCCTACAACCTCGAGGATCGCTACTGCAGCGGCTCGGCGCAGTCGGCTGACGTCTCGCCCAAGTTCGATCCTTGCTTCGAGTTCCCCGACTCGGTCGTCGAGGGCATCCGGCGATCGGTCGGCTTCGGCTTCCGCTGGATCTCGCCGATCGGACCCCTGCGCTTTGAATGGGGAATCCCGCTCGACCGTCAGCCGAACGAGGATTCCCTCGTTTTCGAGTTCACCATCGGCAACTTCCTCTAGAACCGGTTCCGGACAGCTCCATTCGGTTGACCGTCCCTGGGTCCCGGGGTAGGAAGGTGCCCCGGAGGTCTGCATGAATCGCTCTCTCGCCATCGCGTTCCTGGGTGTTGCCGTCGTCGTCGGCGGCGTGATCACGGCCAACGCGGGCCCCGGCGCCCCCGTCAAGCCGCCCAAGATCGGCTACGTGGACCTCCAGCGCAGCCTCAACGAGACCGGCGCCGGCAAGCGCGCCAAGGGCAAGCTCGAGACCGACAAGAAGAAGAAGCAGGGCGAGCTCGACAAGAAGCAGAAGGAGCTGCAGGGCTTCGCGGCCGAGCTGGACAAGCAGCGGGCCGTGCTCAAGCCGGACGTGCTGCGCCAGCGCGAGAAGGAGCTGCAAGAGAAGTACGTGCAGCTGCAGGAGCGCTACTTCCAGCTGCAGCAGGATCTGGCCAAGCAGGAGGCGCAGCTGGTGCGCGAGATCTTCGGCAAGGCGCAGCCGGTCATCCAGGAGATCGCGAAGCGCGACGGCTACACCATGATCCTCGAGAAGAACGAGGGCGCGGTGCTGTGGGCCGACGGTGGTGACATCACCACCGAGGTCAACAAGAAGCTGAACTGACAGGGCCGCGGCTCCGGGGTATAACCGCCGGCGATGGACAGCACGCCCGCGGCAGCCGCCGCCATCTCGGCCCAGGAGATCCTCGCCATCCTGCCGCACCGCTACCCGATCCTGCTGGTGGATCGGGTTCGCGAGATCGCGCAGGACCGGATCGTGGCGATCAAGAACGTGAGCTGGAACGAGCCGTTCTTCCAGGGTCACTTCCCCGGCATGCCGATCATGCCCGGCGTGCTTCAGGTCGAAGCCATGGCCCAGGCCGGCGCCATCCTCGCGGTCCGCTCCGGCGACTTCGACCCGGTGCGCCAGGTCGTCTTCTTCATGGCGATCGACAACGTGAAGTTCCGCAAGCCGGTCACGCCCGGCGACCAGCTGGTCATCGAGGTGGTGCCGCTGCGCAAGGGCCGCATCTGGAAGATGAAGGGCGAGATCCGCGTCGACGGTCAGCTGGTGTCGCAAGCGGAGTTTCTGGCCACGATGCAGGACCGCCCGGCCTGACCGCCGGGGCCGTCCAGGACGGAGGTACGCCGTGATCGGCCGAGTCGTCGTGTTCGCGCTGGCCGCCGCGGCCGCCTGCGCCGGGTGCAAGAAGGAGAGCAAGCGCGAGGTCGGTCTGGCCGCGCGCGACGGAGGCCCGCCGGTGGTGGTGGTGGAGTCGCCGGTCGAGGGCGGCGCGGTCGGGCCGCTCCAGCGCGAGGCGGAGCCGAACGACGAGCGCGACCGCGCCGCGGCGGTGCCGGTGCCGGGCGGCGTGGAGGGCGGGCTCGACCGCCCCGACGACATCGACTTCTACCGCATCGAGGCGGGCCCGGCGCGCATCGCCGCGGTGCGGCTGCGCGGCCCGACGGCAGAGGAGGGCGGCGCCGACCTGGTGCTCGAGCTGTACGACGGCGACGGCAAGCCGGTGGCGCGCTCGGATCGCGGGCCGGCCGGCACCCTCGAGGCGCTGCCCGACATCCCGCTGGCCCAGGGCGCCGCGTACTACGCGTCGGTCAGCCAGTTCGTCAAGAAGGGCAAGAAGAAGAAGAAGGCCGCGCCGGCAGACGCCGGGCCCGCCGCGGGCCCGAGCTACCAGCTCACCATCGAGCCTGTCCGCCCGGGCGCCGACGAGGAGCAGGAGCCGAACGAGGATGCCGAAGCAGGCGCGCCCGATGCTCCTGGCCGAGGAGAAGACCGGCTTCCTCGGCTGGGACAAGGACGTCAGATCTGTGGAAGCTGGACGTGACCGGCTTCAAGGGCGGCTACGTGCTCGACCTGGCCGTCGACGGCGTGGAGGGGGTCGCGCTGGCGGTCAACATCCTGGCCGCCGACGGCCGCGTGCTGGTCGCGCGCAAGGGGCAGAAGGACCGCAGCCTGCTGGTGCGCGGCCTCTTGCCGGAGATGGGCGCGCAGTTCTACACGGCGCGGGTGTCCGGCTCGCGCTCCAACCCGGAGCAGGCGTACCGGATCCGCTCCACCTCGCGATCGCTGGTCGACACCGACGAGGCGGAGCCGAACGACGACGCCGAGCGCGCCGTCGCGGCCGGGCCGCTGGGCGACGGCGTGACCGGCGAGCGGCGCGGCTTCCTCGACGGCGGCGACACCGACGTCTACAAGTTCGAGGCCGGCCGCGAGGCGGTCGGCTTCACCGTCGCGGTCGAGCCGCCGGCCGGCACCGACGCGGTGCTGCGCGTGCTGGGCCCCAGCGGCGCCGAGATCGCGCAGCGCCGACAACGGCAAGGCCGGCCAGCGCGAGGAGATCGCGGGGCTGACCGTGGCGCGCGGTGAGGCGCGCTTCGTCGTCGTCACCGGCACCGCACAGGGCGACGAGCCGGACGGCTATCTCCTGCGCTGGAACGCGGCGGTCAACCTGCCGCCGTCGGCACCGCCGGGCGCGCCGGCGCTCCTGGCGCGCCGGGCGCTCCTGGCGCGCCGGCGCCGCGCCAGCCGCCGCCGACCGACGAGCCGCCGGTCGACGATCCGTACGGCGAGTAGCGCCTCTTCGCGCGGCTCGTTCGACGCGCGCAGTGTCGCCGCAGAAGCGACGCGCGCGTCACGCATGACACAGCCGCGCTCGCGGAGCGCTGGTTTCGAGCGCTTGGCGCGTGGCACGGCGGCTGCTCTTCCTGGCGGCGGAAGCATTCAGCCCAAGGAGAACAGATCATGTTTCGTCTCAGCGCATGGCACATCCTGACCGCGGGCCTCATCGGCCTCTCACCCGCATGTGGAAGCGGCGCGCGCGAGGATGCGGCGTCGCAGGGAAAGCGTGTCGCGTCGGCGATGCCGCCGTCGGTGGCAGCGACAACGCCGGAGCTCACGTCGGTGAAGCCGGTGGCGACGCCGGCTCCGGTGCCGACCCCCGAGCCGGAGGTCGAGCCGAAGGTCGTCGACAAGAGCCAGGACGAGCTGCTCGATCAGCTCACCTTCGACGCCGAGCGCAAGCCGGACGACGTGCGCCTGCGCATCCGCCTGGCCAAGGCGCTGCTCGACGCCGGCAAGATGCGCGAGGCGCGCACGGCCGCCGAGCGCGCCGTCGAGGTGGACGAGAAGTCGCCCGGCGCGTGGCACGTGCTCGGCCGCGTCGAGATGGCCGAGCGCGACTTCGCCGCCGCGTCCACCTCGTTCCAGCGCGCGGTGCAGGAGGACCCGGAGAACTCGCACGCGTGGAACAACCTGGGCTACACGCTCATGGAGCAGAGCAAGTTCGAGGAGGCGGCCGCCGCGCTCGAGAACGCGACCAGCGGCACCAGCCCGACCCCGTACATGTGGAACAACCTGGGCATGGCGTACGAGCACCTCGACCGCATCCGCGAGGCGCGCGCCGCCTACCGCCAGGCCGCCAGCGCGGGCTCGGCCAAGGGGCAGGCCAACCTCGATCGCCTCGAGGGCGTGACCTCGCTGCGACCGGCCCCTGGCGCCACCACGTGGCAGATGTCGCCGGTGATCGCGCCGCACGACGCGATCGAGGAGCAAGTCGAGCAGGAGGACAGCCAGGGCTCGGCCGGCGGCGCCGGACAGGACGATCCGCAGGAGGAAGAGCTCGGCTGCTGAGCCGGCGCGTCTCGGCGAGCAGTCAACGCGGCGGGGCCGATTGGCCCTGCCGCGTTTCTTTTGCTAAAACAGGCCCTCCATGAGCGGGTTGTCCACGGCTCGGTTCGCGACCGCGCTCGCGCTGGCCGCGATGGCCGGCGTGCTGGGTGCCTGCGGCGCCGGCCAGGCGGGCCCGGTATCGGCGCTGCACAGCTACAGCTCGGCGCTGCGGGCCCGGGACTACTCGGCCGCCTACGACATGATGTCGGAGAGCTTCCAGGCCAAGCACTCGCGCGACGACTTCGTCCGCATGATGAAGGAGAGCGGCGACGAGGTCGCGCAGACCGCGCAGATGCTGAGCAGCCAGCACAAGAGCGTGGAGATCACCGCCGAGTTCAACTTCGGCATCGGCGACACCATGCGCCTGGTGCAGGAGGACGGCGAGTGGCACATCGCCAGCAACCCGATGGCCTTCTACAGCCAGGCCACGCCGCGCGAGGCGCTGCGCTCGTTCGTGCGCGCCTACGCGCTCAAGCGCTGGGACGTGATGCTGCGCTTCGTGCCGACCAAGTACCGCGAGCGCATGACGGTCCAGAAGATGCGCGATCAGTTCGAGGGCGCGCACCGCGAGGAGATCGAGGGCATGATGAACATGATCCAGGCCAACCTGGACGAGCCCATCACCGACAAGGGGAATGAGGCCCGCATGCCCTATGGAGATCGCTTCGAGGTGAAGTTCCTGCTCGAAGAGGGGCGCTGGAAGATCCAGGATCTCGACTGACTGCCAGATCCGCACACTGTGCGCGGATTTCGCGGTGACCCGATCGGAGAGCTACAGCTCTCGGATCTCACTGGACAACGACGAGCTGGGGTCAACGCACCCAGAGGGTGTCGCGAATTGCCCTGCGCGGTGCGTAAAGCCGTCACGCCAGCGAGGTCATCAAATAAGCAGCGGTTCCTGCCGCTTGAATGATGTACAGTGATGTTGTGGGAGAACTCCCACCGGCGAATTTGTCGCTTCCGGTACCACAAGCCACTTTTTCCAGATCGGGCCGGAGGTAGCGAAACCAACATTATCCCCGTGCGTTACACTGAAAAACGGGCCAAACGTTTCCTGGAGGCGCGAAGCTTGCATTCCACATGACTGGACCCAGAGGTCAATCGTGGACGAAGGTCGTGGTGGCTGGGCCAGTGAGTTTTGACTCTCTCGACCGCGGTCTTTAAGTAAGCAACGAAGGACCAGAGGAGAGGTGACGCGATGCTGGATCCCTGGATCATCGAAGAGATTCGACGCCGCGAAGAGGAGCGAAGGCGCGACCGCGAAGCGAATCGGGTCGAGCTCCCGCTGGAGTCGCCCAAGTACCACGACCGAGGGAACCCGGGGCCGCCCGCCGAAGAGAACGACCGCGGGGTCGTCATCATCGACATGTAGCTGCAAGGACACGATTCGCGGACCAGCCGGCCCGCTCGGGCGAGCAAGGGGTACGCCCGGAGCGCGCGCTCCGCACCGCGAATGAAGCGAATGGAATGGCCCGCCCGGCGGGCCGTTTCGCTTTTCGGGCCCTCACTTGAGGGCCGAGATCTCCGACCAGCGGTCGCGGATCTCGGCGGCGCTCCAGCCGACCGGGTCGCGCGGCACGACCGCCGGCGTCTGGATCATGCGGTAGACGTACATCCGCTTGCCCTCGACGGCCAGCACGGCGCCGGTGATGTCGCCGGCCAGCTCCGAGGCGAGAAACAGCGCCGCCGGGGCCACGAACGCGGGCGACAGCAGACTCGGAGGCGTTCGGCATCGCCGCCATCATCGGCAGGTCCTCGGTCATGCGCGTCAGCGCCACCGGCGCGAGCGCGTTGACCGTGATGCGATGCTTCTTGAGCTCGATGGCCGCGGTCATGGTCAGGCCGTAGATGCCCGCCTTGGCGGCCGAGTAGTTCGCCTGCCCGAAGTTGCCCATCAACCCGGACACGCTGCTCGTGTTGATGATGCGGCCGCCCTGGTTGCGCTCGGCCATGTGCTCGATGGCCGCCTGCATGCACAGGAACGAGCCGCGCAGGTGCACCTTCACCACCGCGTCCCACTGCTCGAGCGTCATCTTCCTGAGCGTCTTGTCGCGCAGGATGCCGGCGTTGTTGACCAGGATGTCGAGCTTGCCGAACGAGTCCACCGCGCGGCGCACCAGCCCGTCGGCGCCGTCCGGCTCGGCCACGTCGCCGTAGTCGGCGATCGCGTCGCCGCCGGCGGCGCGGATCTCCTCGACGACGCGATCGGCCATGCTCTGGCCGGTGCCGGATCCGTCGCGGGTGCCGCCTACATCGTTGACCACGACGTGCGCGCCCTCTGCGGCGAAGAGCAACGCATGTGCGCGTCCGATCCCACCGCCGGCCCCGGTGATGGCGGCCACCTTGCCGTTCAGAAGTCCCATCGCTTCACCTCGGGAAGAAATCTACTCAGTCGCCGGGTTTCCGTGTAGGGAAACGCCAGGCCTGAACGTTGCAACGTGAACCACCGGGCTGGCATCTCGCCGGACCGCGAATCGCACTTTTGCAGACATGAACGGGTACCCGCATATCGGGCGGGCACGCCCGGCCGCACTGGTCGTCACGTGCGCCGTCGGGTTGCTCGGATGGGGCTTTCTCGCGGCGGCGAGCTACTGGCCCGGTTTCGGCGTCGGCTCGCCGGCCCGTCCCGACGAGCTGTCGTTCGTCCTGTTCCTCGTCGTCATCGTCGCCGCGCGCGCCATGGCCACGCGGCTGCTTCCGGACGCGGCCGTCGCGCTCGACTCGGCATTCTACGTCGCGGCCGCCGTGTCGCTCGGCTCGGTGACGGCCGGCCGGCTCGTCGCGCTCGCGCTCACCGTCGATTCGGTGTCGCGCCTGGCGCTGTGGAACCAGCCCGCGCCCCGAGTCGCGCCAGCGCTGGCCCGAGGCGCTGGCCTTCATCGTCTACTTCGGCGGCATGAGCGGGGCGCTCTTGACCCTGTCGGCCTGGATGTTCGGCGTCGACGCGCTCGACACTCGCGCCGGCGCCAGCGAGCTGGCTGTGCTCGGCGTCGTCATGGGGACCGGCGCGTGTGTTTCTCGTCGCGCACTACGCGCTGCAGGGCGCGCGGCTGTGGTGGCTCGGTCACTCGCTGCGCACGTACCTGTCGCGGCTGGCGCTGCCGGCGGTGCTGGCCGAGGCCGCGCTCCTGCCGCTGGCCGCCATCATCGTCTTCTTCTACGGACCCGGAGCGGCCGCTCAAGTTCATCCTGCTGGCGGCGACCTACCTGCTCATCAACTACGCCTTCCACCGCCTGTCGAGCACCAGCGGGGCGCTGCGCCAGCGCGTCTCCGAGCTGGAGACGCTCAACGTCATGGCTCACCGGCTGGCCTCGTCGCTGCAGACCCGCGAGCTGGTCGGCACCGTCGCGCGCGAGACGCTGGCCGCGATCCCGGAGGCCGAGTTCTTGACCCTCACGCATCCGGGAGACGGCGCGGAGGGACCGGTGGTCGAGTGCTTCGAGCGCGGGCGCGCCGGGCGAGCGGGTGCCGGCGGCCGAGGGGCAGGGGCTGGCGGCGCGCGTGATGGCCGAGAACCGGCCGCTCTACGCCACCGATCTGGAGCGCTCGCAGGTCTCCGGACCCGTGTCGTGCGCCCCGGGCTGCGCTCGTGGCTGGGCGTGCCGCTCGAGATCCACGGCGAGGTGGAGGGCGTGCTGGCGGTGCAGGCGCGCGCGCCGCACGCGTTCTCGCCCGACCGCATCCGGCTGCTCGAGGCGATCGGCGCGCAGTCGGCGGTCGCGCTGCAGAACGCGCGGCTCTACGACCTGGCGATGGTCGACGGCCTGACCGGGCTGTTCGTGCGCCGCTACTTCGACGCCCGCCTCGACGAGGAGGTGCAGCGCGCGCGGCGCATCGAGACCGAGTTCTCGATCGTGCATCATGGACATCGACGACTTCAAGCAGCTCAACGACACCTACGGCCACCCGGCCGGCGATCTGCTCCTGCGCGCGATCGCCGACATCGTGCGGCGCCAGATGCGCGCGGTGGACACGGCGGCGCGCTACGGCGGCGAGGAGTTCGCCATGATCCTGCCGCGCACGACGATGGTCGACGCCTACAACCAGGCCGAGCGCATCCGCCGGCAGATCGCGGCGTTTCGCCTGGACGCGGAGGGCCGCGAGCTGTCGGTGACCGCGTCGTTCGGCATCGCCGCGCACCCGGACAGCGGCGCCGAGGGCGCCGAGGCGCTCATCCGCCTGGCCGACCGCGCGCTCTACCGGGCCAAGCGCACCGGCAAGAACCGGGTCGAGCTGTTCTGGCGCGACGACGCCGCCGCGGCGCGCTCGTCTCTGCGCCGCGTCTGAGCCGGCGTCAGTAGGTGTAGCGCAGGTAGGCGCGGCCGCCGACCGCCTGCATGCCGGAGAAGCTGGACAGCACCATCCACTGGCCGGCCAGGCCGAACGCGTAGTGGCGGTTCTGCAGCTGGTACTCGAGGCCGCCGCCGGCCGAGAGCATGCGGGCTCCAGGTGCTCGCCCGGCTCGACCAGGTCGACCTGGGACAGGATGTTCGTCGACATCCAGGCGAGGCCGAGGCTGCCGTCGGCGAACATGGCGACGCGGCCGGCGCGGAAGCCGAGCCGGGCGTCGGCCGCGCCCAGGTAGAGCTGGAAGTACTCGCCCTGGGGCGGCGGCGGCACGTCGGCCTGGTGGTTCTCCAGCTCGAGGCGCGCGCCGATCGAGAGCCAGGAGAAGATGTCGATGCCGCCGCGCAGGGCGAAGGCCGGACCGACCCGCGAGTGCTGGCTGCCGGTGCCGATGAAGCCGGTCGCGCCCAGGCTGGCCTCGGCGTACGGGCCGGTGGCAGCGGCGCGCGGGTCGGCGGCGGCGGTCGCGATGGGCGCGGCGGCCAGGAGCAGCAGGGCAGGGCAGATGGTTCGAGCGCGCATGTCGGTGTCAGGGCGCCGGGGGCGGCGCGAAGTCGGCCGGCGCGAAGACCGTGAGCTCCTCGGCCGGAGCGTCGGCCAGCTCCTCGTGCAGGAGCGGCGGCTCGCGGTGGTCGCGCACGCGCAGGGTGTACTCGAGCCGCATGTGGCGGTCGGCGATCAGCGTGATGTCGAGCCGGACCAGGCTGGCGAAGGCGTCGCGCGGCAGCACGGCGCCGCCGGCCGCGATCTCGGTCAGCGACTCCTGGTTGGCGAGCAGGGCGGCGAACGGGCTCACGCCGCCGCGCGTGATGAGCTCCAGGTCGAGGCTGGCCTCGGACAGGAGATCCTCCTGGAACACGCCGCTGCGCCGGCTCGTCGCCGGGGACCTCGAGCGGGACGTCGCCCGACAGCGGCGGCGGGACCTCCTCCTCCTCCGGATCGGTCACGAAGGCCAGCGGCACGTACGCGTAAAGCTCGTTGGCGCCGTTCACGTGGATGCGGGCGATGCCCGGCTCCGGGTCGAGGTTCTGCAGCGTCCACTCGAGCGACAGATCGAGGTCGTCGCGGGTGACGAACGGGACATCGATGCCGAGCTCGGCTGCGCGCTCGGCGCGGTCGGTGGCCTCGATCTCGGTCTCCAGCCGGATCGGTAGCAGCAGCTGCGCGGTCGGCGGCTCGCCCTCGCCGCCCGGCGTGAACTCGAGCGCGTCCGCGGCCGGGACGTAGACCGGATCGTCGGCGCAGGCGCCCAGGCCGACAAGGACCACCAGCGCGATGCAGGGGCGCGTGCTCATCGTGTGCTCATTGAGTTCCTGGCCGGCGTCTAGCGCGGCGCGAAGAGGAACGGGAAGTTCCTGACATTGGCGACCTGCCCGCCGCGCGGCTGCGGGAAGTGCAGTCCCTGGATCTGGCGGACGATGCAGTCCTCGACCTTGCCGTTGCGCATCGTCGTCGAGCGCACGCGCGCGCTCTCGACCGAGCCGGACGCGGTGATGCGCCAGGTCAGCACCACCTTGCCGCCGAGGCCCTTCTGGCGCTGCAGCTCGCGCTCGTAGCAGTTGCCGATCGCGTTCTTGCGCGAGCGGACGACCTTGAGGATCTCGGCCGCGGTCAGGCCGCCGAGCTCGCCGGTCGGTTCGCCGGCGTCGACAGCCACCGCCACCTCCTTGACGCCGCGGCCGCCGCCGCCGCGACCCGCGCGCGTCCCGCCGGTGTCGAGAGAGCCGTGGCGCTGCACGTCGCCCAGGTTCTTGCCGCCGCCTCCGGTGCCGGAGCCGCCGCGCGTCGATGTGCCGGTGCCTTCGCCGGGGCCGAAGCCGGTGCCGATGCCCTTGCCGTGCCCGCCCATGCTGCCGGGCGCCGTCGGGCCCTGGATGCGCGCGAGCGCGCGGCCGAGCTTCTCGTCGAAACCGCCGCGCTCGCGCACCTTGCGCAGCTCGGTGCGCGACTTGGCGCTGAGCAGGCCGACCTGCACCGCGGCCGGGATCTCGTCCGGCTCGCCCTTGTCCGGGTCGGGCGCGCGCGAGCGCGGCTTCTCGCCCTTGCCGCCGGCCTTGCCCTCCTTGCCCACGGTGGCGGCCGGCTTCTTCTTCTCCGCGGCCTTCTTCTCGCCGGCCTTCGGCTGGGCCACCGGCTCGGGCGGAGGCTGCGGCCGGGTGAGCAGGTACTCGGCCATGATCTCGCGCTTGCCCGGGAAGGCCATGCTGTGGCGGTCGTCGCGGAACCCGATGGCGACGGTCACGAACACGGCGTGCACGATGGCGGCGAAGGCCAGCGCCGGAAGCAGGAGATTGCTGTCGCGCCAGGTGGCCCGCGGCAGGCGCGGGTCCGGCTTGACGAACTGGAAGAACAGGCAGTGGTCGCCGCGCCCGTCCAGGTGGATGACGCCCCAGTCGCCCGGCGCCACCACCGTGGCGCGGAACGAGCCCTGGGCCGAGGCGGCGCGGTCGCCGTTGCCGTTGCGCACGAACTCGGCGACGTCGAGCTCCTCGCCGCCGACCGACATGCGGCCGGCCATGCCGGTGCCCAGCGTGCAGCAGATATCCGCGCGAGCCGTGCCGGATGATGGGGAAGCGCTTGGGCAGGCCCAGCTCCGGGGTCACGAAGGTGGCTCGCCCGCGCGTGCCGAGGGTGATCTTCCTCGGCTCGAGCGCGACGATGTCGGCCATGACCTCGTCGCGCCACACGTAGGCCACGCGAAGCTGACTGCTCTGCGTCTTCAGCTCGCCGTCACTCACGTGCCCCCCGCCCCCCTTGCTGCCCACCGGATCGTCTCGTCAGAGGTTCTCTTCGTCGAGCGTGCGCATCATCTCCGGAACGAACGATCGCCGCTCCAGAGATGCGCGCTCCAGCTCCTCGTCCGCGCGATCGAGGAAGTACAGCAGCTGCGGCATGCGCTCGCTGCCGCCCAGCTCGATGGCGCTGAAGTCGAACACCTTCTCGCGCTGCTTGGCGGGCGCGCCCCCGGCGGGTGCGCCCCCGGCGCGCGAGGGACTCGCACCGTCGGCTTCGTCATTGCTGGCGACCGAGGGCGCCGGGGTCGGCGACGGCTCCGGTCGGCGCTTGTGCGACTCCGCCTTGGCCTGCGCGCGGCGCGCCTTCTTCGATCGCCGTCCGCGCTTGCCCGCCTCGGCGGGCAGCGCCCACATCAGCGCGATCAAGAACCCGATCAACACCACGACATGGGGGCGCGTGACCGCGCTCCCCCTCCTGGTCAGGGGTTTCACTGCCCCAGCTCCTTCCTCCGCTCCTCGGCTTCTCTGCGCTTCGGATGGCTCTGCGGAGATTCTTGCAGAAACCGATCCAGTGCCGCAGTGGAACTCTTCTCGTCCATCACGAAATCCATCTCCAGTGTGGCCAGGTTGAAGAGCGCATCTGCGCGGACACCGCTGTGCCGTGGCGCAGCCTTGACTACACCGTCCCAGAGGGCGCGCGCCTTCTTGTGGTCGCCGAGTCCGCGCCACGCGACGCCGAGCGCGACGGCGGCGCCGAGATCGTCGGGCCGCCGGGCCACCACCGCCTCGAGCTCGGTGCGCGCGCGCGCGTAGTCGCCGGCGTCGATCAGGACCGAGGCCACGTTGTAGCGCGCGTCGAGGAAGTCCGGATCGAGGGCGGTGGCGCGGTCGAAGCGGACGAACGCCTCCTGGTAGCGGTGGCGCTCCATCGACACCAGGGCCAGCGCGTTCAGGATGGCCGGGCTCTTCGCATCGAGCGCCGCGGCCTTGCTCAGCACCAGCTCGGCCAGCTCGAGGCGGCCCTGGGCCAGGTAGACGAGGCCGAGCTCGAGGTAGATCGGCGACGAGCCGCCGGCCAGGCGCAGCGCCTCGCGCAGCACCTCGAGCGCCTCGTCGTTCTCGCCCAGCTGGCGCAGGAGCGAGGCGGTGCGGGCGCGCGCCTCGGCGCTCTCCGGCACGCGGCGCAGCACCTCGCCGTAGTCGGTGCGCGCGCGAGCGAGATCGCCGGCCCGGCGGTAGGCCTCGGCCCGGGCCAGGAGCGCCGGCGTGTGGGCCGGGTTGATGGCGAGGGCGCGCCCGAACACGTCGGCCGCCTCCTCGTCCTCGCCGCGCGCGAACAGCACCACGCCGAGGTCGTGCCACGCCTCCCACAGGCGGCTGTCGCGCTTCACCGCCGAGCGCAGGCGGGCCTCGGCGCGCGCGTGGGCCGCCGCGTCGCCGCCGCGCAGGGCGCGCAGCGCCGCCTCGAGGTCGCGCACCGCTTCCGGATCGGCCGGCGGCAGGACCGGCTTGGGCACCACCACGCGGCCGGCCGGCGCGCGCGCGGCGCTCCGCCCGCCGCACGCGAACAGCGCGGCGGCGATCGCCAGCAGCGCCGCTCTACTTGCGGTCACGCACCACCTCCTTGACCAGCGCCGGCTGCGGCACCGCGCCGCCCACCCGCAGGCCCTCGCGCACCTCCTTGTTGGGCGGGAAGCGGCTGGCCGCCATGCGGCCCAGCGCCTCGCGGAGCTTGCGCGTGTACTCGCCGTAGACCTTGAGCGCGAGCGCCTTCTGGTAGCCGACCGTGTACAGCTCGATCGCCTTCTCCTCGATGTTGATGACCTCGTTGTCCAGCTGCTCGCGGTAGAGCTTCTGCTCCGCCGCCGACAGGCCGTTCGGGGTCGGCGCCTCGCGCAGCGAGCGCGCGAACTCCTCCATCACCGCGCCGATGCGGTAGAGCGCCGCCGTCGCCCACTGCGGCTCGCGGTAGTCGACGACGTCGAGGTAGACCACCGAGGCCTGGTCGAGCAGCTTCATCTTCGCCTTGAGCGTGCGGCCCAGCGAGCGCGGCCGCACGTCGAGGCTGATGCGGTCGTACTTGCGGTAGATGAGCTCGCCCTCGTAGTAGCGCGCCTCGGCCGCGGCGGCGACGCCGGTCCTGCGCTCGGCGCCCCCTGGCTCGCTTGAAGCGCTTGACCACGTCCTCGAAGCGGCGCTCGGCCCGGCCCAGCTGGCCCTGGCGGAAGGCGCAGCGCCCGGCCCGCATCATCGCGTCGAGCGCGTGGTCGCCGCCCGGGTAGCGCTTGAGGTACTCGCCGTAGTCGCGCTCGGCGCGCGCGCAGTCGCCCGCCTCCTCGCGCACCACCGCGACCCGGAACGCCACCTCCTCGGTGTCTCGCTTGGTCTTGCGGTAGCGGGTGGCGTAGACCTGGTAGTGCTCGATGGCCCGCTTGGGCTGGGCCAGGGCCTGGCGCAGCACGCCGGCGTTGAACCGCGCGTCGGCGCCGTTCGGCCCGTTGGGGTGACGAGTCGCCACCAGCTCGTAGGCCTCGGCCGCGCGGTCGAAGTGCGCCACCGACTCGAGCACCTGCGCCGCGGTGAAGGCGGCCCGCTCCGGCCATCTCGCTTTGCCGGTAGCGGTCGGCCAGCACCAGGTACTGCTGCGCGGCCTCCTCGGGCCGGCGCGCCTTCTCCAGCATGACGCCGGCGTTGAACAGCGCCTTGGGCGCCAGCGGGTGGCCGGGGAACTCCGCCGGCACGCGCAGGTAGAAGCGCGACGCCTTGACCGGATCGGTGGCGCCGTACTTCTCGCCGCTCTTGATGATCGACTCGACGATGAGCCGGTCGAGGCGGGCCTGCTGCTCGCGCGACTGGAACGCGCGCGCCTTCTTGAGCTTGCGCGCCCAGTTCTCGATGTTCTCGTAGTCCTCGCGCCTTGTTGAGGCCCTCGAGGATGCGGTCGCCGGCGGCGCCGGCGTTCGGGTCGTCCGGGTAGCGGGTCACGATGAGGCCGAAGCGCTTGATGGCCTCGTCGTAGTCGCCGTAGCGGTAGAACAGCTCGCCGTTCTCGTAGATGACGCCGACGATGTCCTTGTCGGCGGGGAACAGCGTGGCGTAGAGGTCGATGGCCTCGGCGAACTTGCGGTCGACCGGCAGGAGCTCGCGGCGCCCGGCCGTGCTGGCCCCGGGCGGGCGCGCCTTCTTGTACGCGTCCATCGCCTTGTACAGCGCGTCCTTGTGGTACTTGCCGACCGGCGTGGACTTGCCGACCGCCAGGTACTCGTCGCCCGCCTCCTCGAACTTGCCGAGCTTGAAGAGGAGGATCTCGGCGCGCAGGAAGCGCACCTCGGTGGCGCGGCGGTGGCGGCCGAACCGGGTCAGGTAGTAGGCGTAGGTGTCGGCGGCGCGCTGGTAGAGCGCGGCGTCGGCCCGGCCGCGCGCCTTCTCGCGCGCCTGCGCCTCGGCGTGGAAGGTCTTGGCGACCTGGCGCAGCATCTGCTCGATCGACTCGACGGTGCGCCCGACCTCGCGCGGATGATCGGCGCGGTTTGCCTTGACCCAGGCCGAGCCGGGGCCGTAGCTCTCGGCCAGCACCTTGATCTCGGCGACCGCCTTGGCGCTCTCCAGCGCGGCCAGGTGCGCGTCGACGATGCGGCGCTGGTGGCGGGCCGCCTCGATGCGCATCGGGTCGACCTCGATGAGGAAGCGGTGGGTGGCGATGGCGCGCTCGTAGGCGGCCTGGTTGAAGAACAGGTCGGCCAGGCGGACCAGCACGGTCTCGGAGTAGCGCTCGCCGCCGATCGAGGCCAGGAACTGGTAGACGTCCCTGGGCGCGATGCTGCTCGTCCTCGCTGAACACGACGACCAGGTACTCGAGCGCCTCGTCGCGCAGCTGGCTGCGCCGGCGCCGCTCGCGCTCGGTGCCGGTCCGCTCCGCCTCGGCGGCCAGGTCGAGCACCAGCTTGAAGCGCTTCGCCGCGCGCTCGCATCTCGCCCAGCTTCCAGTCGCACCACGCGCTCTTGAACAGGGCCAGGTCGTAGGCGGCCGCGCTGGGGCGCTCGAGCACGCGGGCGTAGGCGGCGCGCGCCTCCTGCCAGTGGGCCAGCGCGAACTGGTTCTCGCCGATCATCATCCAGGCGTCGGCGTAGAGCGGCGAGCGCGAGTGCTCGGCGATGACCCGCTGGAAGTAGCCCAGCGCCTCCTCGGTGCGGCCGTCCTGGCGCGCGGCGAAGCCGACCAGGTAAAGGACCAGGTCGCGCCGCGGATAGTCCGGGTGCTGGTCGAGGATCGCCTTGTACAGCCGCTCCGACTCGGTCAGGTCGAGCTCCGGCTCGCGCGGCAGCTTGCCGCAGCCGGTGCGGCGCTGGCGGCACGCCCTCCACGCGGCGCTCGTACACGTCCATGCGCGCGATGTACTTGCGGCGCGCCGTCCTCCCACAGCAGCTCGGCCAGCTTGAACAGACCCTCGGCGCGCCCCAGGCCGGTCGGCTTGCTGGCCAGGAACTGGCGCAGCAGGCGGATCGCCTCCTCGCGCTTGACGATCGGCGCGACCCTCGACGTAGGCGAGGCGCTCCTCGAGCACGCGGGGCAGGCGCGGCGACTCCGGCGACGGCGGCCGGCGCTTGACGTAGAGATCGGCGGCCGGGCTCTTGTCCATCTCGACAGCGACCTCGTGCACGCTCTGCGCGCGCGCGGCCGACGGCGCCGCGCCATGACGGCGACGATCGCGACGATCGCGACGCCGGACGGCTCCGGTTCGCCTCACCGCCAGCCCTCGTACTCGTCGGCCCAGAACTCGCCCTCGAACGGCCAGTACTCCTCGTCGTCGCCGATCAGGCCCGCCTCCCACAGGCGGCCGTGCAGCTCGGCCGGGAAGCGGCCGGCCGCGAGGTCCTGGACCTCGATCTCGAGGCGGCGCTTCTGGCCGATGACCGCGTCGATCTTGCCCAGCCTGGCCTTGTCGAGCACGCGCCGGGTGTCGCGGTAGAGCTGCTCGAGCGCGCGGTGCGAGAGCTGGTCGGCGGCGCGGCCGAGCTCGTCGGCCAGGCGCGCGGCGGCGCTCTCGAGCCGGCGCGCCGCGGCCAGGTCGGCCGCCACCATGCGGCCCAGCCCGCCCGACTGGCTGCCGGCAAGGCCCTCGTCGGCGGTCTCGCTGGCCTGTCGCGGTCTTCTCCGCCAGCGACGTGACCGACGCCGACAGCGCGGCCAGGCGCTGGTCCTCGGCCTCGGCGTCGGCGCGCGAGATGGTGCCGGCTGCGCGCGCCGCGGCGCAGCTCGACCCGCGCGCGCGCCACGTCGTCGGCCAGGCGGGACACGTCCTGGTCGAGCTCGGCCGCTCCGGCGGCGGCCTCGGCCTCGGGCGCTGCGCTCGCCGGCGACCGCGGCCACCTTGGTGCCGCGCATGCGCGCGGCCAGGCGGCGCCACTCGCCGACCACGTGGGGTGCGTCGCCGGCGGCGCGTCGCAGACCGGAGACCGCGTCGTGCAGGCGCACGAACTCCGGGTCGAGGCGGAGCAGGGCGAGCACCTTGTCGGCCGGCGCCGTCGGCCGGCGGCGGCGCGCCGGCGCCGGATCGTCCTTCTCGGCGCGCCAGCGGGCCAGCGCGCGGTCGAACAGCGCGCTGCGCCGGGCCGGGCTGCGCCGGATGGCGGCCAGCTCGGCGACCACCGGGGTCAGCTCGGCGACCAGTCGATCGTAGTGGCGCTGGGCCTGATCGAACTTGCAGTCGGCGAGCTCGACGTAGCCGGCGAGCAGGCCCGCCTCGGGCGCGAGCGGCACGTCCGGGAAGCTCGTGCGCATCTCGGCCACCAGGTCGCGCGCGGTGCCGACCTCGCGCTTCTGGTACATCGACCAGGCCGCCTCGAACAGCGCCTCGGGCAGCCGCTCGGAGTCGTCCGGGATCTGGAAGTAGTGGTAGTAGGCGTCGTCGTAGTCGCCCTGCTCGTGGGCGATGCGGCCGAGGCCGAGCCGGGCCAGGTCCTTGACGTTGAAGTAGCGCTCGTCGACGACGAAGGTGAACTTGTTGTCGTCGGGCGTGGCGGCGATCTCGCACAGCGCCTCGGCGGCGCCGCGCAGCTGTCCCCGCCGCATGCGGATCAGGCCGCGCAGGTACACCGCCGAGCTGTACATGCGGCTGCGCCGGGTGATGCGGTCGAGCTCGGCGTCGGCCTGGGTCAGCTGGCCGGCGTCGTAGGCCACGCGCGCGCGCAGGTACGCGCGCTCGCCGGCCGCCTCGACCGGGATGGCGCGCCGGGCGGTGGCCCGGATCAGCCGGTCGAGCACGCCGCGGTGGTCGCGCGTCTCCAGCGCGATGTCGACCATGCGGCGGTGGGCCGGCGCGAAGTAGGTGGCGTCCGGGCCGCGCGCCAGCACGCGCGCCAGGTGATCGAGCGCCGCGCCGTAGGCGCCCGAGCGGGCCAGCGACACGCCGAGGTAGTACTCGGCGTTCTGGAACTCGACCGAGTCGGAGAAGTCGCGGAAGCGCGGCGACTCGACGACGGCGTACAGCGCGACCGCGGCCTCGATGCTGGCTCCGTCGCGCAGGAGCGCCTCGGCGCGCCCGACCTCGGCGGCCAGCGTCTGCTCGCTGCCGGTCGCCACGTCGACGAGGCCGATGCGCGTCAGCTCGGCCAGGTAGCGCGCGATCGGCGCGTCGCGCGGCGGCGCGGCGCGTCGTCGGCCGCCTGTCCTCGGCGGCGGCCGGGCGCGGGCAGGGCGAGCGCCGCGATGCAGCGAGCTGCCGCTAGCGGCGCGCGCGCTTGACCCCACGTGTCCCCTCCGCCCGCACCGCGCTTTGCACAACCACGTCGAGCCGCAGCCGGTAGCTGCCCTGCTCGCTGCGCTGCCACTCGTACGCGATGTCCCCCTCGTCCTTGGCCGCGCACTTGACCACCAGGTCCTTGCCGGCCGGCGCCTGGACCGTGAACGAGCTCTCCAGCGAGGTGGCGAAGCGGCGATCGTCCTTGCCGGTCGCCTCGATGCGCACGGTGACTGAGTGGCGCCCGGGCGCGACGAAGCCGTTCCAGCGCGGGGCGCGGTCGGACGCGATGGCGCCCTGCGCGTCGTCGTACACGTTGGCGCCGTCGAGCCGGACCGTGGCCCGGGTGACCGTGTAGAAGCGGCCGCTGCCGTAGTCGAGCTGGATGCGCAGCTTGCTCGAGTAGAGCGAGCTGGCCACGGCCGCGGCGCGCGCGCGCGAGCGGAACAGCTGGTCGCGCAGCGACAGGTACTCCTGGCGCAGAGCGTCGACGTCGAGCGCGCGGCGCGGCGGCCGGGGCGGCTCGGCCGGCCTGCGGTCGCGGCCGGCTCGGTCGCGGCCACCGGGGCCGTGCTGCTGGGCGGCAGCGGATCCAGGCGCGCACAGGGCCAGCGCGGCCCACACCAGAGGCGATCGTCGCATCGGTTCAGTTCCTCAGCGGCAAGAACAGGGACAGGCCCAGGGTCAGCGAGAGGTCGTTGACCAGGAAGCGCTCGTCGAGCAGCTCCTGGCGGAAGATGTGGTCGCGGGCGTCGAGGCGGACCGCGAAGGCGCGGCCGACGAACAGCTTGAAGCCGATGCCGGCCACGCCGGCGGCGCCGCGGCTGGTCTGCGAGTCGACGACGCCGACGCCCGCGTCCAGGTGGATGTCGAAGCGGGACACCGACCCGCCCAGGCGCAGCTTGCCGTAGACCGGCGTCCACAGGAGCAGCGACTCGAGGAAGCGCACCTGGGCGAAGTCGTCGTCGACGACCGTGTCGCGCTCCCCCTCGAGCGCGCGCACCAGCTCGGCGTCGGCGTGGGTGATGGCGCGCGTTCAGCTCGACCGCGGTGTTCTCGGTCATGTGATAGGTGTAGGAGCCGCCCACCGCGTAGGTGGACGAGAACAGGTCGGACACGTAGTAGCCGCCGATCAGCGACAGCTCGTGGCGGGCCTGCTTGACGAACAGGCGGTCGACCACCTTGCGCCGCTTGCGCTTGACGGCCAGGCGGTCGGCGATCTCCTGATCGATGCAGACGCTGGTCGCCCGCACGGTCGACGGAGTCGTCGCTGCCGCGGCCGCGGCGCTCGGAGCGGCGGCCTGCGCGGCCTGCTGCGACGCGCCCGGCGAGGCGGTCGCACCCGACCCGCACAGGGTGATCGCGGCGGCGGCCAGCGCCGCGCCGGCGGTGCTGGCTACAAGCCGGTCGGCAACCACAGACCCAGCCCCCCGGTGAGTGTCAGGTTGTTGGTGAGGCGGGTCTCGCCGACCGCCTCCTGCAAGAGGACCAGGTCGCGCAGGTCGAAGCGGATCGTGATCCAGCGGGTGAGGAACAGATCGAGCAGCACGCCGCCGTCGAACGCGTAGCCCTGCACGCTGTCGTGGAGCAGGCGCCCGCCGCCGGCGGCGAAGATGAGGTCGGCATGCACGATGCCGCTGCCCATCTTCATCTTCGTGTGGACCGGCGACCAGAGCAGATTGCCCAGCGCGAGGTAGCCGCGCCCCGGGCTGAAGCGGTCGTCGCCGAAGAACTCGGCCAGCGGCCGATCCAGGTCCAGCTTGACGTAGGTGACGTCCAGGCCGGCCTCGAAGCCGAGGTCCTCGGTGAGGAAGAAGGCGAGCGCGCCGCCATATAGATAGGAGGAGGAGAGGAGATCGCTGGCGAACAGCCCGCCGCGCGCGATCACCTCGATCTGGCCGCGCTTGAGGAAGTCGCGCTTCTGCACCCCGCGCGGCCGCAGGCTCTTGCCCAGCTGATCGACGATCGACTGATCGAGACAGGAGGGCACCGGCGCATCGGAGGGGCGAGTCGGTACCGCGCGCTCGCCGCCGCGCGCCGGCCGCGCTCGGTGCGGACGCGCTCGCCTGCGCCGTCGCGGCGGGCTGCGCAGCGCGCGGCTGCGCCAGCGCCGAAGACAGATCGGCCACCATGGCGAGCGCACCGAGGATGAGCGCTTGCCTCCCCCGTCCCATCACAAGCACCGCCATCGAGGGTACTCCCCGCGCCATCGCACGGTCAATCTGGACCGCGGGCACAGCCGTCTTCTGGTTGCCGGAGACCTTCCGGGATACATTGAGACGACATGGATCACCTGGGCGGTACGCGGATCCAGCGAGAGGGTGGACCGCCTACAGTCAACCTCCGCCGGTGCAAGCTGGTCGTGCTGAGCGGGCCGGAGCGCGGATCCGAGCACGTGATCTCGTCCGACGTGATCCGGGTCGGCAAGGCGAGCGAGAACGACCTGGTGGTCACCGACGACACCGTGTCGCGCGTCCACTTCGAGATCGTGCGCGACGCCAAGGGCTACCTGCTGCGCGACCTCAAGTCGACCAACGGCACCTTCCTGGACGGCGCCGAGATCAAGGAGGCCTACATCCGCGCAGGGTCGGTCATCAGCGCGGGCGCGGCCGAGCTCAAGTTCACACCCTTCGAGGAGCGCATCGAGATCCTGCCGTCGGAGAAGGAGCAGCTCGGCGCCGATGGCCGGCCGCTCCACCGCGATGCGCGAGATCTTCGGGCTCATCGAGCGCATCGCGCCGACCGACGCGACCGTGCTCATCGAGGGTGAGACCGGCACCGGCAAGGACATGATCGCGCGCACGCTGCACCAGCTGTCGCGCCGGCGGCAGGGTCCGTTCATCGTCGTCGACTGCGGCGCCGTGGCCGGCACGCTCATCGAGAGCGAGCTGTTCGGCCACGAGAAGGGCAGCTTCACCGGCGCCATCGCGACCCGGCAGGGCGCCTTCGAGCTGGCCTCGGGCGGCACCGTGTTCCTCGACGAGCTGGGCGAGCTGTCGCTCGATCTCCAGCCCAAGCTCCTGCGCGTGATCGAGCAGCGCGAGCTGCGCCGGGTCGGCGGCTCCAAGGCCTCAAGGTGGACCTGCGCATCCTGGCGGCGACGCGCAAGGACCTGCGCAACGAGGTGGAGAAGGGCAAGTTCCGCGAGGACCTCTACTTCCGCCTCAACGTGGTGCCGATCGTGGCGCCGCCCCTGCGCGATCGGCGCGAGGACATCCCGCTGCTGGTCGATCTGTTCATCCGCCAGCTGGCCGGACCGGCAGCGGACGGCGCCGGCGCGCGCGCGCTCTCGGAGCAGACCCTGCGCCGCGCTGATGGGGCACGACTGGCCGGGCAACGTGCGCGAGCTGCGCAACGTCATCGAGCGCGCGCTGGCGCTCGGCAGCGAGCCGGGCGCGCTGGTCGCGCCGCTGGGCGATCGGCCGGTTGACCGGCGGTGGCCGCACGCGCCATGCCGGTCGAGTTCGCGCCCGGGCTGCCCTTCCGCGACGAGAAGGAGCGCTGGAACGAGCAGTTCGAGCGCCGCTACCTGACGTGGCTGCTGCGCCGGGCCGAGGGCAACATCTCCAAGGCCGCGCGCGACGCCGACATGGACAGGAAGTACCTGCACAAGCTGCTCAAGAAGTACGGGATCGACCCGGAGCACCCGTAGAGTTCGCGCCCGACCGGGGCGCGCTACCAGCCGGTGTGCAGCGCCAGCTGCAGCACGAACGCGTCGAACAGCTGGCCGCTGGACAGGAACTGGCCGTCGATGCCTGCCGGGTTGAGGCTGCTGTCGTTGGCGGGCAGCTCGTCGAGCAGGAGCAGATCGCCCTTGAGCTCGAGCCGCACCTCGTCGAACAGGCCCCACACGGTGCCGCCCTTCTCGTCGAAGCCGATGTAGCTCAGCTTGGCGCCGGCCAGCACGTTGCGGATCGGCGCCAGCTCGCGGTCGCCGGTGAAGTAGGCGCCGGCCGGACCCTCGGTGTCGTAGAAGAACGCGTCCTTGAAGAAGGAGGCCTCGGTCTGCTGGTAGATGCGGCCGCGCAGCTTGATGAGCAGCGCGTCGCCGGCGTACTGGCTGTAGCCGAGCTCGAGGGCGAGCGAGCTCACCCCCCAGGTGTCGGAGTAGCCGCGCGCCGAGCCGTGCACCGTCGAGTGCAGCGCGGGCAGGAACTTGTTGGCCTGCACCAGCAGCGCGACGCGCCCGCGCACGTCCGGCAGCGACTCCTGCGGCTCCACGCCTGCCACGCGCACGCGGCGGTACGGGTTGGCCTGGAAACCGCGCAGCACCTGGCCGAACAGGCTGCCCTGCAGGGCCAGGGTCGGGGTCACGTTCTGCGTCACCGTGGCCTGGGCGGTCTCGATGTTGAGGTCGCGCCACACGGTGGTGCCCGGCGTGTCTTCGACCAGCAGCACGCTCGACACCTGGCACGGCTCGACGCCGGTGAGCGCGCGGCGCTCGAGCGCCGGCGCCATCCCGTTGTCGCGGTCGCACACGTGATCGAAGTGATGCGTGTACGACAGGGCCAGGTTCGTGTTCTTGCCCGGCAGGTCGATGTTGCCGCCGACCGTGAGATCGATCGAGCTGTAGTCGCGCTCGGTGGCGGCGCCGCCGCCGATGCTGAGCGCCGAGCGGCTGCCCTTGAACTTGATGGCGGCGTGGGCCTCGTGGCGCACGTCGTCGAACGGCGTGGCCGAGGTGACCGCGTCGACCGAGAAGACCGAGGCGGTGGCGCCGCTGACCACGTCGGCCGAGTACCCGACACCGAGCGACACCGAGTCTCCGGCGTCCACCTCCATGTCGAGCTGCGGGTGCACGACCGACAGCCCGCCCTCGGGGCCGCGCCGCCGCTCCAGGTACCAGGTCGTCGTCAGATCGATCTTGTCGTCGGCGCGGGCAGGGGGCGCCGCGCACAGCACGGCCGCGGCGAGGCGTCAGTTGCAGCCGCATCCGCCACCGCCGGTGCCGCGCCCGCCCGCGGCGCCCTCGCGATTGGACAGCACGTGCTCGTCGGCCGCAGCCTCGTGGCTGTCGGCGTCGAACCGCATCGTTCGATCGGCGAGGTGCTCCTTCTCGCTCGCCCGCACCGCGAAGCGCCCGCAGCCGGCCGCCGAGCAGCCGAGCAGCAACGTCAGACCCACCCGCCTAGAAAAAGATCGCCAGCCCACCGCTCAGCTCCTGCCCGTTGGAGGCCTGGTCCGGGTCGAAGATCGTCCAGTTGCGATAGTCGAGCCGGATCGTGATCTGCTTCTTGAAGGTGATCTCGAAGCCGCCGCCGGCCGACAGCGCCATCAGCGTCTCCGACTCCTGGGTGAAGTTGTCGGCCTTGGGCCGCAGGTGCGCGGCGCCGGCGCCCAGGTTGAGGAACGGACCTATCGCGGCGCCCGGCATCAGGCGCAAGGTCCAGCCCAGCCCGGCCAGGAACAGGTCGTCGTCCGCGCGCGGGCTCAGCCCGGCGAACGCCTCGACCGCGAAGTACTGATCGAGCAGCCACGCCGGGCGCAGGATGAAGGCGCCCTCCTGGTCGAGCAGCCCGGCCGAGAACGAGATCTCGACGTCGGAGTAGGGCACCGGCGACGGCCCCAGGATGGCGCGCCGGATCGCGCGGCCCATGCGTCTGAACAGGCCGGGTCGCTCCTCCTCGACCACCTCGAACGGGAACACCAGCTCGCCCAGGACCCAGCCGCTGGTCCCGTCCTCCAGCTCGACGCGGAACCAGAAGCCGGACCCGCCGCGCCCGAGAACTTGTAGAACCTCGCCGCGCTCGGCCACGTAGATCTCGCGGTAGCTCGCGCCCGGTCCGGTGTGGACCGGCGCGTGCTGACTGATGACGCGAAGGTATGCCTCGGCGGCGGCCGGCCGGGCGGTCGCGATCGCCAGCAGGCCGCCGAGCGCGGCCGCGAGGACGATGGTGGTGACGACAGCGGCTATTCGAGCGCGAACCATTCCAGGAACGTCGCCTCCGGCCCCGACCCAGGTTGGAACAGCTCGCCACCGCCGTGCGGGTCCACTCCGTCGAGCGGCTTGGTCAGCGCCGAGCTCGCCTCCGGCGCGCCGCAGTTGAGAAAGCGGATGATGACGTCGTAGTTGCCGTCGTGATCGACCGGCTCGCTGGTGGCCAGTCGCAGCGCGGAGCGCCCGTCCTCGATGCGGTGGCACGCGGCGGCCGCCACGCACGACACTGCCTGGTCGCCGGGCGCGAAGAACTCGGGCCACATCACGTCCTGGTAGTAGGCCGGATCCGGTCGACAGGATCCGGGCGAGACCGGCGTCTCACCGAGATCGACGGTGGGGCATCCGGTCCCCGAAAGCGCGCAGGTCACGAGCGCGAGCAGGGACCATGTGCCGGACGGTGTCCCTCTGGTCCGGCGCTTCTTCACGGCGACAGTGACGATCGTACACCTGTGCCTGATGGCGTGTCACCAACCTCACCGGTGCGCGCCTGGTCGACTCGCGCACGCGGTGCGCGTTCGCGTGCCTCTTCGTCGCGACCCTCGATCATGACCGGCCTTGCCGCCCGGGAGCGCAGGGCGGTAAGGTGTAGGCCTCTTGTCGCGCGATCCGGGGCGCATATCCGACACCAGGCCCGAGGGGCTGTTCCGGGGGCCCGAGGTTGCGGCGAGCCCGCCGTCCGGACCCCTGGTGGGTGGCGACACGACGATCGATGCCGCGGCGGAGGCCGAGGAGGAGATCACCGGCCAGCGCATCGTGCCGCCGCCGCCGCTTCCGGCCCAGCGCGTCGCGCGGCCCGCGACCAACTCCGACGCGTTCGCGCTGCGCGGGTTGCGCAGCCGGCTGGTCGGGCGCGAGCGCGAGCTGACCGAGATGGCCGAGGCGCTGGCGCGTGCGGTCAACTTCCAGGCGCCGCAGCTCATCACCGTCGTCGGCAACCAGGGCACCGGCAAGAGCCGGCTCATCGCCGAGCTGGTCGAGCGCCACGCCGGCGACCCGATCCGGGTGTTCACCGGGCGGGCCGTGCCGCCCGCACCGGAGACCGGTGAGGATGGCCAGCCCGCCGAAGCGCGGACCGGCGGCGGTCGCTACGGCGTCATCGAGCAGCTCCTGCGCGATCGCTTCTCCATCGCCGAGGGGGATCCGGAGCAGGAGTGCCTGGCGCGCTTCACCGCCGAGGTGGAGGCGGTGTTCGGCGACGGCCGCATCGCCGAGGTGCTCCACTTCCTGGGCCAGTTCGTGGACCTGCACCTGCCCGACTCGCCGTTTCTGCGCGTGCTGGGCGAGAGCCCGCAGCAGCACGACGAGATCATGCGCACGGTGCTGCGCCGCTTCTTCGAGGTGGATGCGCAGCGCAGCCCGCTGGTGCTCGTGTTCGACGATCTGCAGTGGGCCGACGAGGACAGCCTGAAGATCCTGCGCGAGCTCGGGTCGGGGCTGGGCGGCTCGCCGGTGGCGCTCATCGCGGCGGCGCGGCCGGAGCTCCTGGTCCGCTTCGCCGAGTGGGGCACCGGCACCACCGATCATCTGCGCATCGACCTGCGCAACCTCGAGCCGGACGACGCCGCGGTCATGATGGGGAATCTCCTCTCGCGCTGCGACCAGGTGGCGCCCGAGATCATCGACGACGCGGTCGAGATGACCGGCGGCAATCCGCACTTCCTCGAGCAGCTGGTGCGCCTGTTCCTCGACAACGGCACCATCGACGCCCGCAGCGAGCCGTGGCGCCTCGACCCGGAGAGGGCCGCGGCCACCGAGCTGCCGATCAGCATCGAGGAGGCGATCGAGGCGCGCATCGCGGCGCTCGAGGGCGAGGAGCGCGACGCGCTGGAGAAGGGGGCGGTGTTCGGCAACGTCTTCTGGCTCGGCGCGGTCGTCGCGCTGACCCGGGTCGAGAACGCGATGGCCGACGCCGAGCGCGACGCCCCGGCCTTGCCCGAGGGCGCGCTGGCCGACGGCACCGGCACCCGGGCCCGGCGCGTCCCCGGGTCCGACTCGGAGAGCCTGGACTGGACCGACGAGGGCGAGCCGGTGCGCGCCCGCGTCATCGAGGTGATCGACGACCTCGTCGATCGCGACTACCTGCTCAAGCTGGACTCCGAGGACTCCACCGTCCTGGGCGACGTGGAGCTGGTGTTCAAGCACAACCTGGAGCGCGAGCTCATCACCCGGAGCACCGAGCCCACGCGACTGGCCCGCTACCACCGCCTGGCCGCCCAGTGGCTGGAGACCAAGCTGTCGGCTCGCTCGGAGGAGCAGCTGGAGTTCCTGGCCCAGCTGTACGAGCGCGGCGGCGATCCGGACCGCGCCGCCCACTGCTACCTGGCCGGCGCCGACAAGGCGATGACGCGCTACGCCAACGAGCAGGCGGTCGATCTGTACCGCAAGGCGCTCGCCATGCTGGACCCGGAAGATCCGGTGGCGCGGCTGAGCGCGCTGCACAACCTGGGCAGCGTGCTCGATCTGATCGGCCGCACCGACGAGGCGCACCGCCAGTTCACCGAGATGCTGCGCATGGCCTGGCTGTTCGATCAGAAGGCCAAGGGAGGCGCGGCGCACAGCCGGCTGGGCCGCATCTACCGCCGCCGCGGCGAGTTCGACCGCGCCATGGATCACCTGCACGCGGCCCACGAGCTGTTCACGCAGGCGGTCGACAGGCGCGGCATCTCCGGCACGCTCGACGACATCGGCAAGGTGCACTGGCTGCGCGGCGAGTACGCCCAGGCGCTCGAGTTCCACCGCCAGGCGCTGGCCATCCGCCGCGCGCTGGGCGACCGGCGATCGATCGCGCTGTCGCTGGCCAACATCGGACGCGTGCACAACGACTCGGGCGCGTTCAAGGCGGCCAACCGGCAGTTCCGCGAGGCGCTCGACCTGCGCCGCGACATCGGCGACATGTCCGGCGTGGTGCAGTCGCTGTGCGATCTGGGCGGCGTGCACACCGCCGACGGCTCGTACGAGATGGCGCTGGAGATGTTCGTCGAGGCGCACAAGATCGCCGAGGAGATCGGCGACAAGCTGGCCCAGAGCGAGGTGCTGTCGCGGCTGGGCGAGTGCAAGGCGGCCATGGGGCGCGGCTCCGAGGCGGTCGAGCACCTGCTCGAGGCGATCTCGCTGGCCACCGCGCTGGGCCACAAGGCGGCGGTGTCGGAGTGCTGCCGGCGGCTGGCCGAGGTCCACATCGGCATGGGCGACGCGGCCCAGGCCTACGACTACGCGCATGCGCGCGCTGGTCATCGGCGAGGAGGTCGGCACGCGCGCGCACGTCGGCAGCGCGCACCGGGTGCTGGCCGAGGCGCTGTGCGCGGCCGGGCTGGTCACCCAGGAACAGACCCGCCGGGCCGACGAGCACTTCCGCCGCGCCGTCGACATCCTGGCCGCGATGAAGAACGAGCTGGAGCTGGCCCGCTGCTACCGCTCCTATGCGCTGCTGTGCGAGCACTCCGGCCAGATGAACGACGCCGTCAAGCTGCGCCAGCGGGCCGAGGAGATCTTCGGCCGGCTGCGCGGCGCCGCGTCCATCGAGTGACGATGAGCGAGGCTGTCGACCCGGATCTGGCCCGGCTGGACGCGGCGGTACCCGACGACCGTGCGCGAGGTGTGTCGCCGGCTGGGCGCGGCCGGCCACCAGGCGGTGGCGGTGGGCGGCGCGGTGCGCGACGCGATGCTCGGGCGCGAGCCGGGCGACTGGGACGTGGCCACCAGCGCCACGCCGGACGCGGTCACCGCGCCTGTTTCGCCGCACCTTGCCGACCGGCATCGAGCACGGCACCGTGACGGTCAGGATCCGGCGCGGCGCCGGGCTTCACGCCATCGAGGTGACCACGTTCCGCGGCGAGGGGGCGTACAGCGACGCGCGGCGGCCGGACACGGTCGCGTTCGGCGTGTCGCTGGACGAGGACATGGCGCGGCGCGACTTCGTGGTCAACGCCATGGCATGGGACCCGATCGCGCGGCGGCTGCACGATCCGTTCGGCGGGCGGGCCGACCTGGCGGCGCGCCGCCTGCGCGCGGTGGGCGATGCGGCCCTGCGCTTCGCGCGAGGACGGGCTGCGCATCGTGCGCGCGGTGCGCTTCGTCGCCTGCCTCGATCTCGATCTCGACGCCGACACCGAGGCGGCCATCCCGGGCGCGCTGCCGTCGCTGGCGAAGGTGTCGCGCGAGCGCGTGCGCGTCGAGCTGGTCAAGCTGCTCGGCTGCGGCGCGGCGGCGCGCGCGCTCGACATCGCCGAGCGCACCGGCATCCTCATCCAGGTGCTGCCGGAGCTGATCGGCCTGGACGTGGCCGCGGCGCGCGACCGGGTGGCCGGGGCGCCGGCCGAGGCCGGCGTGCGCATGGCCGCGCTCCTCCTCGAGGTGGCGTCCGACCGGGTGGATGCGGCGCTGCGCCGGCTGACCTACAGCAACGCCGAGCGGGCCCGCGTTGTCGGCCTGGTCGCCGAGGCGGCCGGCATCGGGGCCGGGGCGAGCGACGCGCAGCTGCGCCGCGCGCTCGGCCGCGTCGGCCGCGGACGCCGCCGGCGATCTGGCAGCGCTGGTGCCGGCGGCAGCCGACCGCCTGCGCGCCATCGCCGCCGCCGGCGACGCGCTCACCGTCGGCGACCTGGCGCTGGGCGGCGGCGACGTCATCCGCCTGCTGGGCGTCCCTCCCGGCCCGGTCATCGGCCGCGCCCTGGAGCTTCTGCTCGGCCGCGTCCTCGAGGACCCATCGCTCAACACCCGCGATGCGCTCGAGCGCATGCTTCGCGACGAATTCCGCGCGTGATCGGCCCGCTCAGGGGACCAGCAGGACCTTGCCGAAGCTGTGGCGCGACTGCAGGCGCGCGTGGGCGTCGCCGGCGGCCGCGAACGAGTAGGAGCCGTCCACGACCGGAGTGAGCACGCCCTTCTCGGCCAGCCCGACGATCTCCTGCAGCATGACCGCGGATGATCTCGACCTGGCCCCACAGGTGGCCGAGGTTGATGCCGAACACGCCGCGGTTCTCGTTCATGAGCGGGATGGCGCGGAAGCGCGGCATGGCCGCCAGCACGCGCACCGCGCTCCAGATGCTGCGCCGCTGCCCGGTGGCCAGGCCGGCCGCTCCGAACATGAAGAGGCGCCCGAGCGGCGCGAGCACGCGGTAGCTCTTGCGGAAGGAGGAGCCGCCGACCGCGTCGAGCACCATCTCCACGCCCTGGCCGCGGGTGATGCGGTTGACCTCGGCGGCGAAGTCCTGGCGCGTGTAGTCGATGCAGTGATCGACGCCGGCGGCGCGCAGGCGCTCGTGCTTCGACTGGCTGGCCGTGCCGATGATCTCGGCGCCGCGCCAGCGCGCGATCTGCACCGCCGCCTGGCCCACGCCGCCGCCCGCGGCGTGGATGAGTACCTTCTCGCCGCGGTGCAGGTTGCCCAGATGGACCATCATGATCCACGCGGTCAGGTAGTTGACCGGGATGGCGGCGGCCTGCTCGAACGACAGGTTGGACGGCACCAGGCCGACCTGGTTGCGCGGGACGACGATGGCGTCGCTGTAGCCGCCGAAACGGGTCAGCGCCAGGACGCGCGACCCTTCTTGCAGCCCGTCCTGCGCCGAGCCTGGGCCCAGCTTCTCGACGGTGCCGGCGACCTCGTAGCCGACCACGAAGGGGAGGGGAGGAGCGTCCGGGTACAGCCCCATGCGCGCCATCACGTCGGCGAAGTTGACGCCGGCGGCGGAGACACGGACGAGCACCTCGCCGGGACCGGGCACCGGATCGGGCGCCTCGCGGACCGCGAGGACCTCGGGGCCACCTCTACGTGTGATCCAGACCTGTCGCATGGGGGGAGCCTATCTGGGATGGACGGCTCGCAGTCAACGCGCGCGGCGGGTGAACAATACGCCGTCGCTGTGAAAGTGAAACCGGGCTGATCGGCGGCAACCATCCAGGGGCGAGATTCCTGGCCTCATGGGACCTCGGTGCTGGCCTCATGGATCCCGATCGCGCGGGTTCATCCGACGGAGAGTGGTAGCATTTCTTCGAGGGGCGACGGGGAAGGGGGGAGCCATGGCCGTCCAACGGGGACGTGACGGTCCCGCGGCCGCGCATTGGAGAGGCGCGGGCGACAGGGGGAGGAGCTGTCGAGCGGCGCGATCGCTGCTGCGCGGCGGGCGCGGAGCGGTGGCGAGGAACGCGGCGATGCTGACCGCGCGTCTCTGGCAGCGGGCGGTGGTCTCGGTCCGCGGCGGCTGGCGCTGGCAGGCGGTGGACGCTGCGCACATGCCGCCGGCTCTGTTCGCCGACTGGCTCGGGCTGGCAGAGCGCTGCGATCTGCCGCTGGTCGCGGGGCCGCACTGGATGCAGTGCTTCCAGCGGGCCTTCGTGTCGCCGGGCCGTGGCGTGGTGCATGCGCTCTATTGTGACGATCGGCTTGTCTGCGTGGTGCCGGTCACGCGCAGCGGGCGTCTCTCTCGCGTCTTGCTGTCGATGGCCAACGAGCACAGCCCGATCTGGTCGTTCGCGATCGACACCTCGGTTCCGTCCGCGGCCGATCACGTGCTCGACCGGCTGCTCGCCGGAGCGGACTGGCTGCTGTTCGGTCGCCTGCGCCGGAGCGACCCGGCGTTCCAGGGGCTGGCCAGCGCGGCCGCCGCCCGCGGGCTGGCCACCTGCGTGGTCGAATACAGCGGCGACGTGCGCGTCGAGCTCGGGCGCACGTTCGAGGATGTCACTGCGCGCTGGTCAACCGGCATGGCGAAGGAAGCCCGGCGCCGTCTGCGTCGCTGCGCCCGAACGTCGGACGTGGCGGTCGAGCGCGCCGACGACCCGGAACGGGTTCCGGCGATCCTCGAGGAGTGCTTCGCGCTCGAGGCGCGCACGTGGAAGGGGCGGTGCGGCACCGCGATGCAGAGCGAGGCGCGAGTCCGCTCCTTCTACGAGGAGCTCGCGCGTACCATGTCGCGTCGCGGCGAGCTGGCGCTGTACCTCTTGCGCCGCAGCGGCCGCATCGTGGCGTTCGACTTCGGCGTGCGTGGCGCAGGACGCCTCGACTCGCTCAAGGTGGCCTTCAATCCGGATCACGCGCGGCTGGCACCCGGCAACCTCCTCACCCTGCATCTGTTGCTGCGCGAGACCCAGGAAGATCAGGTGAGCTCCGTGCACCTGGGACGGCCGGCAGAGTCCAAGCGGCGCTTCATGACCTCGATCGAGCCGCTCGTCTCGCTGCGCATCTTCGGCCGCGGCGCCCGCTCGCGCGCGGCCTACGTGGTCGGCCCGGCGCTGCGCGCGCGGCTCAAGAAGGTGCCCTGGGTGGTCGCCTTGCACCGGCGCGCGGAATCCGTGGGGCCCTCGGCCGGGCGGGCCTGGCGCCGCATCCGCGCGCCGTTCCGCGGCCGGCAGGAGCGCAACGGCACCTGAAGCCACCCAGGGTCATTCCTGTGGCTGCGCCGGTTCGCCGTCGCGGCGGAAGGACCTGTGCAGCAGGCCGAGGAGGTCCCTCGAGGCCGATCGGGCGAGCAGCAGGGCGCCCGCCACGTAGACCACGGCGCCGGCCGCCACCTCGAGGAGCAGCCCGACAAGCGGGGCTCGCCCGGCCAGGCCCAGCCCGTGGCGCACGGCCAGGACCGCGGCGACCATCGGCGCGCACGCCGCCAGCGGCCCGGCGATCGCGCGCCAGATGCGCCGCGCCGGGACCGCGGCCGTCTTCTGGATGAGCCAGATGCTGGCCAGCGCGTGCAGAGCGAACGCGAGACCGACCCCGGCCGCTGCCCAGTGCGGGCCGAAGATCGACAGCGCGGCGATGAAGCCGAGCACCGCGCCCAGCTTGCCGAGCTCCAGGATCATGATCGCCCGGGTCTGCTGGCGGGCCTGCAGGAACGACTGGATCATCGCTCCGATCGGCCGCGCCACCGACAAGGGGGAGAGGATGGCGACGAAGACGGCCAGGTCCTGCCACTTTTCGTCGAACAGCACGGCCACCAGCGTGTGGGCAGTGACGCCCAGGCCGACCGCGAGCGGGAAGACCACCAGGCCGATCAACGCGATCGCGCGCACCAGCGCGTGCCTCTGCGACGTCTCCTCGAGCCGCGTGAAGGAAGGCACCAGCACGTCGCCGATGTGCTCTCCCACCTGCTGGGTCGGGATGTCGGCCAGGTTGTAGCCGAGCGAGTAGTAGCCGACCTGCGTCGGACCGAACAGGCTGGAGTAGAGGACGGCGTCCCACTTGCCCGAGAAGAAGGATGCGCTCGCGCCGAGCCATAGCGGCGTGCCGAAGCGGAACACCCGGCGGCAGAGGTCGCCTTGCAGACGGCACGGCCGCAGCCACTGCGCGGGGTCGCTCGCGCGCAGGATGATGGCGGTGAAGACGATCGACCGGGCGATGTTTCCCATCACGATCGCCTGTCCGCCCCAGTCCAGCGCCGCGAGGCCGACCGCGACCAGGCCGTAGGAGACCTCGCCGAGCGCGCGCGCGTTGGCCCCCGGCGCGAACCTCATCTCGCGCACCAGGACGCGCTCCGGGATGACCGCGAAGCGCGCGATGAGGACGGCGACGGCCATGCCCGGCACGTAGTCGGCCAGGTCCGGCACCTCGAAGGGGCCAGCCAGCGGGCCGGCCAGCGCCGTCACCAGGGCCAGAGCGGCGATGCCGAAGCCGAGGTGGAGCGCGCCCACCTGGAACACCGATGTGGCGGGCAGCGCCGGGTTGACGACCACGAACTGCCCGAAGCCCAGGCTCGAGAACTGGTTGGCCGACTGGACGAGGACCACCGCCACCGTCACCTCGCCGATCGCGTCTGGCGCCAGGAGATGGGTCAGCGCCAGCGTGCCGACCACCGTGACGACGCGCGCTGCGATCCCGCTGATGATGTTCCAGGTGGCCCCGCGGACAGCCTTCCTCGCCAGCGACACGCGCCCTCCACCGCCCGGGACATCGGACGAGACCGGGCACCTGCGCCCGAACCGAGCAGGCCCCCCGCCTCAGTCTACCTCGTCGCCGCGTCCCGGCAGCAGCCCGACTTCGTTGTTCACCCGGCGAGTCGCCCCCGCCAGAGACCTACCGTCGGTTGGCCTGCTAGCCGCGCAGCGTGGCGCGCGCGTCCGCGACCACGACCCCGTCGCCGCGGGCGGCCGCGATGACGCGACACAGATCGAGCGACTCGATCCGCTCGTGACAGGCCAGAAACGACGCCCGTCGCAACAGATCGGCCAGCGCGGTGCGGTCGGGCTGGGCGTCGCCGACGCGCGACGCCTCGACGTGGCGGGCCAGCTCCTCGGCATCGACAGAGCGCAGCGGAGCCGGCGCAGCGATCGGCCCCGGCGTGCCCGCCACATCCACCAGCACGACGCGGCCGAGCTCGGCCATGGTCACGACACGGGCGCGCAGCTCGCGTCCGGCCGGCGGGGTCTCGCGCACGATGACCGGGGCGCCGGCCGGCTGGCCCATGGCGCGGCCCAGCGCGGCGAAGGCGCGGCGCACGTCGGCGGCGGTCGCCAGATCGCGCTCGAGGGGGCAGCCGTCCAGCTCGCTGGGCGCGTCCGGACCCCACGGCTTGAGCTCGACCGGGAAGCCGGCGCGCTTGGCGATGCCGGTGGCTGCCGACGCGCGTGGTGGCCACCGCCTGTCGCGTGATCGGGATCTTCCACGCCGACAGCAGCACCTTGGTCTCGTGATCGCCGGCGCGGCCGCCCAGCTTGCTCAGCTGGCGGGCGAAGCGCTCCTGGTCGACGCCGCCGAGCGAGTCGACCTCGGCCGGATCGGCGGGCCCGAGGCCGGCCGCCAGACGCTCGCGCAGCCGGCCGGCCGCGCCGGTGGCGGCCAGCGCGGCGCGCAGCCCGACCAGGACGCGGCGGTCGTCGTCGCCCACCAGCTCGGCGCGGCCGACCATGGGCAGGAGCAGCGCGGAGGTGGTTCGCTCCGGCGGGACGCGGGCGAGCTCGTCGCGATCGACGAGCACCGCGTCGGTGGGGCCGAGCTTGACCATGTCGGGCGACAGGGCGGCCACGCGGCCGCCCACCGCCGCCGCCTCGTTGGCCAGAAATTGAGCCGAGGCCGCGATCCAGCTGCCGGGCGGCGCCACCACGGCGACGCGCGGGCCCGGCGGCAACCCGAAGCCGGCGACCAGGATCAACGCCTCGAGCCAGGCGTCCGGATCGGCGCACAGGATGGCGCCGTGGCTGCGCAGGGTGGCCAGCGCCGCCGCCTGCACGTCGGCGCGCGCGCCGACTGCGCGCGGATAGCAGGCCAGCAGCACCAGCGGTCGGCCGGCGCGAGCGACGCGCGCGCAGAGTGGAGCCAGGTGCGCGGCCAGCGCGGGCGTGGGCGGCTCGCGCAGCGCGAGGCCGATCACCCCGGCCGGTGCCTCGACAGCGTCCTCGAGCGCGACCCGTTGACAGATCGCGCCGCGGCGGGTGAGGATCCGTTCCGCGTCGTCGGCCCAGCCGACCTCTTCCAGCGCCAGCGCGACCCGCATGGTCGTCGCCTCGCGTGTGCGAAAAAGGACGCTTGCCACCGGTTCACACGGTAGCGGACAGGCCGGTATGTGGTCAAGATTACGGTGGCTTCCGGGCTTTATGGCGTCCTGGGAGGATGCCTGGCTTCAAACAAACAGAAGACAGGTAACCGGAGACAGGGAACCGGGAACAGGGAACTGCAGTCTCCCCACGGCGCCTGGCAACCAGCTCGCATTGCCCGCTCCCTGTTCCCTGTCTCCGGTTACCTGTCTTCTGTTTGTCTTGAATATTCGCTGCCTTCACGCCGATCCGCGAAGGCGACCGTCAACCGACTCTCTTGCCTGTCGCCGGATCGAATTCCCATCCGTGGCGCCCGCAGACCAGGCGGCCGGCCTCGACGAATCCGTCGCTCAGGCGGCCGCCGTCGTGGGGGCACCAGTCCGGCACGGCGAAGGTGCGGCCGTCCTCGAGGACGCACACCGCCACATCGGTGGCGCCGTCGCGCGCGGCCACGACCTGTCCGGCGGGGCAGCGGCGCAGCGCCTCGGCCAGGGTCGGGCGCGCGTCGAGCGGCACGTCCGGGTCATGGCCGAGGAAGTCGCAGGCAAGCGCGTGGATGCTCGACACGGCCGCGCCAGACTAGCCACGACCCCTGACAGGCCAGGCTCGGCGCCGCGGACGGGCAGGGCGCCCTCACTCGCACGGCTCTTCGCTGCCGCCACCACCACCCCCACCGCCACCGCCGCCACCGCCGCCACCGCCGCCGCCTCCTCCTCCACCGCCGAAGCAGGTGACCGCCGCGTCGTAGCTGGCCGACTCGAGGGCCGACGAGCAGCCGTCGGCCATGACCTCGTTCGACTCCATGTCAACCTGCTGGAAGGCGACGCCGTCGATCGATCCGGTCAGGTCGGGGAGCAGGCTGTCGACGACGAGCGTGCCGGACTGGGCCAGGTAGGCCTGGGCCGGCATCCCGGACGCCTCGTCCACGTCCGCCATGACGAAGACGCAGGCGCCGCACGATTCGACGGCCGCGTCTGCGCCCCCGATCTCGAACGTCCCGGTCGTCACCTTGCCGCCGCTGAAGGCTCCGAAGCCGTCCCACAGCTCGATGAGCAGGAAGTCGCCGTCGTCCAGGCTGCCCGAGATCCGGTAGACGTCCGCCTCGCCCATCGAGCCGGGCACGTTGCGCCGCTCCGCCTCGGGCTCGCCGAGCGCGCCGGCCGCGCCAAGGCCATCCGCCACCGCGCAGGCCGCGCCCGCGCCATCTCCGCCGCCGTCGCCGTCGCCGCCGCCATCCCCATCACCGCCGCCGCCACCATCGCCCTCGCCGCCACCACCCTCCTCACCGGAGTCGGAGGAGCAGCCGGAGCCGAGAAGCACCAGACCCAGGAGCAGGACGGGCCAACGGCCCGGGAAACCGAGTTGCCGCATGGCACGGCGAAAGAGCAAGCCCCGTGCCTCGCCCCACCGGTCGCGCCGCCGAATCGCTTCGCGGCCCTGCGACCCCCCGCATCCGGCCCGCTCCACCTGTGTGGGGGCCGCCACCTCGCGACCGTCGACCGCGGGCGACGATCGGCCGGACACCCCGTTTCTACGGGCCGCACTGCGCCCGATGGCGCAGCAGATGGTCGACGATGACCAGGCACATCATCGCCTCCACGATCGGCACGGCGCGCGGAAGCACGCACGGATCGTGGCGGCCCTTCGGCTTGAGCACCGTCTCCTCGCCCTGCTCGTTGACCGTCTGCTGCTCGCGCAGGATCGTGGCGGTCGGCTTGAACGCCACCCGCACGGTGATCGGCTCGCCGTTCGAGATACCGCCCTGGATCCCGCCCGAGCGGTTGGTCCGCGTGCGCACGCGGCCGCGCTCGTCGGCGTAGAACAGATCGTTGTGCTGCGACCCGGTCATCGTCGTCGCGCCGGCGAACCCGGACCCGCTCTCGAACCCTTTGGCCGCCGGGATGCTCAGCATCGCCTTGGCCAGGTCGGCCTCCAGCTTGTCGAACACCGGATCGCCGAGTCCGACCGGCGCGCCGCGGGCGACAGCGCCCACGATGCCGCCCAGCGAGTCGCCGGCGCGCCGCGCGGCGTCGATCTTCGCGATCATGCGCTCGGCCACCTCGCCGTCCGGGCAGCGCGCGATGTTGGCCTCCACCATCTCGCGCGTGACCGCCTCGATGTCGATCGCCGCGGCCAGGTCGTGAACCTGCTCGACCCACCCCACCACCTCGACACCCTCGCTCAGGAGCACGCGCCGGGCCACCGCGCCGGCCGCCACCCGCGCGGCGGTCTCGCGCGCGCTGGCCCGGCCGCCGCCCTCGACCGCGCGGATACCGTACTTGGCCTGGTAGGTGTAGTCGGCATGCGAGGGCCGGTACTTCCCGCGCATCTGATCGTAGTCCGTCCCGCGCGCGTCGCTGTTGCGGATCAGCAGGCCGATCGGAGTGCCGAGCGTGAGCCCGCCGTACACGCCGGAGAGGATCTCGACCCGATCCGCCTCGCGCCGCTGCGTCGTGATGCGGCTCTGTCCGGGCCGGCGCCGGTCGAGCTCCTCCTGCACCATGGCCTCGTCGAGCGGCACCCGGGGCGGGCAGCCGTCGACCACCACGCCCAGCGCCGGGCCGTGCGACTCGCCCCACGTGCTGATGCGGAACAGGCGGCCGAAGCTCGAGCCCATCCGATCAGCGTAGGCGCCGCCGGGAGCCAATTCAACCGCGGCCACGCCCCCTTGCGCCGGCCATCACCCCGGCGCTAGGGTTCTCCTTCTCACTCGGGATCCTCATGAAAACCTACAGTCCGTCTGATGTTCGTGTGGTCGGTATCTTCGGGCATCGCCACTCGGGGAAGACCAGCCTGGTAGAGGGCGCGCTCTACAACGCGAAGGTGACCAAGACGCTGGGCAGCGTCGAGGGAGGCAACCAGACGCTGGAGCTGGACCAGGTCGCGCTGGAACGCATGACCACCATGCAGACCAACGTGGGTTTCGTCGAGTGGGACGGCGTCCGCATCGGCATCATCGACACGCCCGGCGACGCCAACTTCTGGGGCGCGACGAACCGCGCCTTGCAGGTCGTCAACGCCGGCCTGATCACCATCTCGGCGCCGGACGGTGTCGAGCCGGTCGCGCTGCGCACCATGCAGATGCTGGCCGAGCGCAACGCGCCCTACGCCGCGTTCGTGACCAAGCTGGACAAGGAGGGCGCGGCAGACTTCGCCGCCGTGGTCGCCGAGATCAAGGCGGAGAGCGGCCGCGACGCCGTCGCGCTGGCCATCCCGATCGGCAAGGGCGCCGAGTTCAAGGGCGTGGTCAGCCTGCTCAGCCAGAAGGCCTACGTCCCCGACGGCGACAAGACCAAGGAGGTCGAACATCCCGGGCGACCTCATCGACCAGGTCAACGCGTCGCGCGAGCAGCTGTTCGACGCGGTGGCCGCCGCCGACGACGAGCTGGCCGAGAAGTACCTCGAGGCCGGCACGCTCAGCGAGGAGGAGCTGGCGCGCGGGCTCAAGGCCGCCTTCGTCAAGGGTCAGCTGGTCCCGGTGCTGGCCGGCAACCCGCTGGCCAACGTCGGCTCGCGCGTGCTGCTCGACGTCGTGCGCGCCATCTTCCCGTCGCCGCTCGATCGCCCCGCCATCAAGGGCTACAGGGACCCGAGCCGCGGCCAGCCGGTGGAGCGCGCGCCGGATCCGGACGGCCCGCTGGTGGCGCAGGTGTTCCGCACCTACTACGACCCGTTCGCCGGCATGCTGACCTACGTCCGCATCTTCAGCGGCAAGATCCACGCGGCCACGGACCTGTTCAACTCGACCGAGAACACCAGCGATCGGCCGTCGCACATGTACCTGCCGGAGGGCGGGGTCAAGACCGGCGCCGAGATCAAGGACGCCACCGTCGGTGACGTGGTGGTGCTGACCAAGCTCAAGCTCACCGGCACCGGCGACACCTTGACCACCAAGGACGATCCGACCTTCCTGCCGCCGTTCGAGGAGCCGGAGGCGCTGCTCACCTTCGGCATCTCGGCCGCCGACAAGAAGATCGAGGAGAAGATGGCGTCCCTCATCAGCAAGCTGGTGGAGGAGGACCCGTCGCTCCGCTTCGCGCGCGACTCCGAGTCGAAGGAGACCATCCTCGGCGGCCTCGGCCAGCCGCACGTCAACTACGTGATCGAGCGCCTCAAGCGCCAGCAGATCGAGGTCGAGCTGCGCGAGCCGAAGGTGCCGTACCGCGAGACGCTGCGCACGGCGGTGCGCGAGATCGAGGGCAAGCAGAAGAAGCAGACCGGAGGCTCCGGTCAGTTCGCTGTCTGCTTCATCAACGTCGAACCGCTGCCGCGCGGCAGCGGCATCGTGTTCGAGGACGAGATCGTGGGCGGCGCCATCCCGCGCAACTTCATCCCCTCGGTCGAGAAGGGCGTGCGCGACGCTCTCAAGCGCGGCCCGCTCAGCGGCAACGAGGTCGTCAACCTCAAGATCGGCCTCTACGACGGCAAGTACCACCGGGTCAACTCGTCGGACATGGCGTTCCAGATCGCCGGCGCGCAAGGCCATCCGCGCCGCCTTCGCGGCCAAGACCGCCAAGGCGGTCCTGCTCGAGCCGCACATGGTCCTGGACATCACCTGCCCGGCGGAGAACGTGGGCGACGTGATGGGCGACCTCAACTCGCGCCGCGCCCGGGTCAGCAACATGACAACGGAGGGCCGCCGCGGGCGCATCACCGCGACCGTGCCGATGAACGAGATCCTGCGCTACACAAACGTGCTCAAGTCGATCACGTCCGGCCGCGGGTCGTTCCACATGCACTTCGCCAGCTACGAGGAGGCGCCGCCCGACGTGCAGACGCAGGTCTCGGCGCAGTACAAGGGCGGGGCCGAGGAGGACGACGACTGACCGCCAGGGCTGCGGCTGTCGCCGCCCTGTCGGCGGCGGCGGTGCTCCTTCTCTGCGGCTGCCCGCCTGCGCCTGCGCAGTCGGTGCCGCCCTCGTCCGCTCCGGCGTATGCGGAGCGCGGCGGGGGTGCGCGCGACGGCGACTCGGGCTCGGCGACGGCCCCTCAAGGGCAGCCCGGCGCGCGCGCTGCCGACGGCGGCAGCTGTCGCGACGGCAGTGAATGCGAGAGCGGCGTGTGCGAAGGGGAGGGCTGCGGGGTGAACAAGCCCGGCCGGTGCGTCGCCGCGTCGCGCGCCTGCGCGGGGGGCGAGGAGATCTTCTGCGGTTGTGGCGAGCGGACGTTCCGCGCTCCCGCCGATTGTCCCGGTCAGCGATACTCGAGACGCGGTGCCTGCGCAGAAAGTGCGCCGCAGTCCGGTCTTCCCGAGAGCCCGAGCACGACGACGACCACCGCTCCGTGACGGCGAAGCGGTGCTGAAAGCGACGACATTGCTCCGTCCTGTGATTTCGGTTTACCCTCAAGTGTTCGGGGAATGGTAGCGACCGGCTTACCGCCGACGGCGGAAGAGCTCGACGAGCTGAGCGAAGCGTTCCGCCGTGATCCCGGCCGTGCGTTCGTGGGCCTCGGGGACGCCATGATTGCGCTCGGGCGGCCGCGCGACGCCGTCGAGATCGGGGCGCGCGGCCTGCGCGAGAACCCCGCGAACCTGGACGGCCGGCTGATGGTGGCGCGCGCCTTCGCCGCACTGCATCAGTGGAAGGAGTCGCAGGCCGAGCTGCTGAAGGTGGTCAAGTCCGACCGCAATCACGGCCCTGCCTTCCGCATGCTGGGCGAGGTTCTGATGCGGCGCGCCGACTACGAGCGCGCACTGCCGGTCCTGCAGCACGCCCAGAATCTCAACCCGGCGGACGCCTCGATCCTCGGCCTGTTGCGCCGGGCGCGGGCCGGGCAGACGCTCGAATCCGCCGCCGCCCATCCCGACGCCGCTGGCGCCGGGGGCGGGCGGGCACGGCAGCGGCTCGGGCCGGCGATCGCGCCATCCCGACAGCGGCCCCTACCAGATGGAGGAGCTGCCGACCCGCGTGGCCGGCGAGATCGACACGCAGGGCCTGGCCTACAACGACGCCGGATGGGTCGACGACGATGCGGCGCTGGGCCGCGTGCGGCTCGAGCGGGTCGAGCAGCGGCGCGAGTCGAGGGGCCGCGCGCCGGTCGAGGGCCAGGTCAGGCGCAGCGACGCGCGCGGCAACGAGCAGGCCGACCGGCCGGCCGGTCGAGCACCACATGCCGCCGCCGACGGAGGATGTGTTCGCGCCGCTGGGACAGGACCCGGTGCGCGACCGCATGGCCATGTCGCAGCAGGCCGGTGGCGGCTTCGCGTCCGGCCCGTACGGCGGCCAGGCGCACGCGCACGGCCCGCATGGATCGGCGCCGGGTGGATTCCCCGACGGCTATGCGCCGCCCGGGCCGACGACGATGATGTCACCGCCCGGCTTCGCCCCGGGCGGATTCCCGCCGCCGGCAATGGCCGGTGGGCACGTTCCCGGCTCCGCCATGCCGTCGGGCGCCTTTCCGGCCGGCGGGCCGTCCGCGATCAGCGGCGTGAGGCCGCGCGTGGTCGCCGCCGAGAAGCCGCGCGACGCGGCCCAGGCGTCGCTGCGCCAGTCGGCCGCGGTCGGCGAGCAGTACCTCAACAACCTGCTCCTGGGCGGGCTGCTCGACATCCCGCGCGTGCGCGTACCGGACGTCAACTTCGAGATCAGCCCGGGCCGCCGCTGGGGCCGATCGACGGCGCGCGTCTTCGCCTATCTGTTCGTCACCCTGTTCATGGCCATCGCCGGGGCAGGCGCCTGGTACTGGTACGCGACCCTGCAGCAGAGCGAGGACGTCGCCCGCCACCTGTCGACGGCGCTGCCGCAGATCGACGACGGCGAGTACGAGGGGCTGGTCCGCGCCGACGAGGAGACCCGCGCCGCTGTCGAGCGCGACCGCGAGAACACCTTCGCCGTGGCGCTGCTGGCCCAGATCACCTCGCTGGAGGCGTTCCTCTACGGCGAGATCAACACGGCCGAGGTGCAGAGCGCGATCGAGCTGGCCAGCCAGGAGATCGACGATCCGTCGGAGAACGGCTTCCGCGAGCTGGCCATCGCCCGCATGGCGCACACCCTGGCCATCCTGCCCGGGCTCGAGCAGGGAGGAGACGCACGCCTGGCCGAGGCGCGCGCCGGGCTGGAGAAGTGGCTGGCCGGCCACAAGGACGATCTGCTGGGCCGCTGGCTGCTCGGCCACGCGCTGTGGGCGGCCGGCGACCGCAAGGGCGCTCGCGCCGCGTTCGAGGCGGCCGACAACGGCGGCAAGGGGCCGGCGGTGGCGGCGGTGTCGCTGGCCGACATGATGCTCGACGAGGGAGAGTTCGAGAAGGCGCGCGTCATCTACGACCGCGCGCTCAAGAAGTCTCCCCATCACTCGTGGGCCTTCATCGGCCGCTCGCTGACCCGGTCGGAGCGCAGCGCCGAGATCCAGGAGGCGGTGGCCGACGTGAACGTGGGCGTGCCGCAGAAGCGCGGCCCGCGGGTCGAGGCGTGGAAGCAGCTGGCCATGGCCAGCGCGTACCTGACTCAGCAGGACTTCGAGGGCTTCACCAAGGCGCTCGACAAGGCGACCGGCGTGAACGAGCCGCGCTTCCAGGCCCGGCTGGGCCTGCTGCGCATGCAGGAGGGGAAGCTCTCCGAGGCGGCCAAGACCCGGGCCGAGATCCGCTGGTACGCGGACAAGCCGCAGCCGGATCCGCTGGTGGTGTCGCTCGACGCCGAGCTGCGCCTGGCCAGCGGCACGGCGCGCGAGGCGCACGCCGCGGTGGCCAAGGAGGGCGGTCTGCGCGCGGCCAGCCTGCGCGGGCGCGCGCTGTTCGACCTGGGCCGCTGGGACGAGGCGCTGGCCGAGCTGGACCAGGCGCTGCAGATCGCGCCCAAGGAGTGGGCGCTGCAGATCTGGGCCGACGCGGCGCGCATGGTCGTCGCCAGCGGCGACGAGCGCCGCCGCATCGGCGAGCTGCTCGACAGCCTCGGCCGCGGATCGCGCTCCAAGTCGGCGCGCGTGCCCCAGGCGGTCGCGCTCATCAAGATCGGCCGCGCCCCGCTGGCGCGCGACAAGCTGGAGCTGTCGCTCAAGGACATCTCGTCGGAGTACCCGAACGCGCTGGCCTACCGGGCCCACGTGGAGCTCGCCCGGCTCGACCTGGGCGCCGGCGACCGGGCCAAGGCGGCCGAGCACGTCGAGAAGGCGCTCGAGCTCAACGCCGGCTACCTGCCGGCCCACGACCTGGCCTGCCAGCTGCTGCTCGAGAGCGCGCCGGACAAGGCGCGCGGCCACTGCGACGAGGTGGTGAAGGCGGACGTGGCCTCGGCCGACGCCGAGATCGCGTTCGCCGCCGGCAAGACGCCGCCCGACTCCGACGACGACCGCAAGGCCGCCGCCGACGCGCTGCGCCGCGCCCGCAAGAAGGGCGCGTCCAACGACGCCCTGCAGAGCGTCATCGCCGACGTCGACGCCGCCCTGTACGACGAGCTCGGCGTCCCCAAGCCGCGCAGCCGCTGAGGCGCACGTCAGGCCGGCGCAGAGGCGGCCAGGGCCGCCTCGATCTCCTCGCGCACGTCCGCGTCGCCTTCGGCCGGGTGCGCCGCCTCGAGCGCGGCCCGTGCGCCCAGGCGGCCCAGCGCCCACGCGGCGTGGGCCCGGATGAGCGGGTGGCGGTCGACCAGCGCGCGCGACAGCGCAGGCACCGCGCTCGCGTCGCCGGCGTTGCCGAGAGCGACGCAGACGTTGCGGAGCAGGCCGGCGCGGCCGGCGCGGCGCAGGGCGGAGCCGCGCATCAGCCTGCGCAGCTGGGCGGTGCCCAGGCCGAGCACGTGCACGAGATCCAGATCGGACGCCGACGACGGGCGCAGCGCCGGCTCCGGCTCGGTGCGCGCCGGAGCCGCGGCGTTGAACGGGCACACCTCCTGGCACACATCGCAGCCGAACACGCGCGTGCCGATGGCCGGGCGCAGCTCGCGCGGGATGGGCCCGCGGTTCTCGATGGTCAGGTACGAGATGCAGCGCCGCGCGTCGAGCGACATCGGCCCGGCGAAGGCGCCGGTCGGACAGGCGTCCAGGCACGCCCGGCACTCGCCGCACCGGCTGGGCGGCGGCCCGGCCGCGCTCGGCTCCAGCTCTACGTCGAGCAGCAGCTCGCCCAGCATGAAGTACGAGCCCAGCCCGGGCGCGATCAGCATGTTGTTCTTGCCGACGAAGCCGAGCCCGGCGCGTGCGGCCAGCTCGCGCTCGAGCACCGGCGCGGTGTCCACGCACGGCCGCGCCGCCACCTGACGCCCGGCGTGGCGGCTCACCCGCACGGCCAGCTCGCGCAGCCGCGGCTTCATCACCGCGTGGTAGTCGCTGCCGCGGGCATAGCGCGCCACCTGGCCGGCCGGCCGGGCCAGGCGCTCGGCCGGCACCAGCGACGAGTCGTGCACCATCGCGACCACCACCACGGCGCGCGCGCCGTCCAGCAGCGCGGTGACGTCGGCCCGGCCGTCGCGGTGCAGCGGATCCGCCAGGTACAGCATGCCGCCGTGCATCCCGGCGGCCAGCCACGCCTCGTAGGCGGCGTGGGTCAGGGCGGGGCCGGCCGACACGATGCCGACCCGGTGAAAGCCGAGCGCGCGCGCCTCCTCCATCACCAGACGGGAGAGCGCGGCGGGGTCGTTCACTTCACACGCCGCCTTCCCGATCGTCGTCGTCCGGTTGCCCGGCGAAGTAGGCCTCGTCGTAGCTGACGGTGCAGTCGCGCTCGGCCGGCTGCGGGTAGCGGACCAGCGCGCCGCGGTAGTTGCGCAGGGTCACCCACTCGTCGCCGGCCTCGACGAGGTAGGTCGGGCCGATCGGGATCTTGCCGCCGCCGCCGGGCGCGTCGAGCACCAGGTGCGGGATGGCCATGCCGGTCATCCAGCCGCGCAGCTGGCCCATGAGCGAGATGGCGTCCTCCACCGGCGTGCGCAGGTGATCGGTGCCGGCCACCGTGTCGCCCTGGAACAGGTAGTACGGCCGCACCCGGCTGCGCAGGAGGCCGCGGAACAGCGCGCGCAGGCAGCGCACCGACGAGTTGATGCCGCGCAGGAGCACCGCCTGGTTGCCGACCGGGATGCCGGCGTCGACGAGCCGCTCGCACGCGGCACGCGCCTCGGCGGTCAGCTCGACCGGGTGGTTGAAGTGGGTGTTGACGAACAGCGGGTGGTGCCGGCGCAGCGCGGCCACCAGCTCGGCGTCGATGCGCATCGGCAGCACCACCGGCACGCGCGTGCCGATGCGGATGATCTCGACGTGCGGGATGGCGCGCAGCCGGGCCAGGATGCCGTCCAGCTTGCGCGTGGCCAGCAGCAGCGGGTCTCCGCCGGACAGCAGCACGTCGCGGATGCGCGGCGTGCGCTCGATGTAGGCCAGCCCCTGCTCGAGCTCGTCGAGGCTGGGCGGATGATCGCCGCCGACCAGGCGCCGGCGGTTGCAGTGCCGGCAGTAGATGGCGCAGCGGTCCACCACCATGAGCAGCACGCGATCGGGGTACTTGTGGAACACGCACGGCGCCGGGTTGTGGCTGTCCTCGCCCAGCGGGTCGCGCAGCTCGCCCGGCGCTGTGTGAGCCTCGGCCGCCGACGGGATCGCCTGGCGCCGGATCGGGCAGTCCGGCCGCGCCGGGTCCATCAGGCCTGCGTAGTACGGCGTCAGTCCGACGCGAAACAGCCCCTGCGAGGCGGCCAGCCCGGCCCGCTCACCGTCGGACAGATCGAGCAGCCCGGCCAGGTCCTCGGCCGAGGTCAGCATGTTGCGCAGCTGCCAGCGCCAGTCGGCCCAGTCGGACGGCTCCACGTCGGCGCGGCGCAGCGAGGGGCGCCCGGATGCGACGGGCAGGCGCACGGCGGCGGGTACGGTCGCGGTCACCGCCACGGACTACCGCACGCCCGGCGGCGTGGCAAGCCCGCCGGATGGCGCCGTCGGCGACTTCGCCCGCGCCATGGCCCGCGCCCGCTCGAGGATGTCGAGCAACCCGGCGGTGGTGCGCACGCCGTCGAGCTCCTCGGGCGCGAACCAGCGCGCCTCGGCGGCGTCGTCGCCGGCGGCCAGCTGGCCGCCGCGCACCTCGACCAGGTGATCGAGGATGACGAAGTGGCGCAGCAGCTGGCCGTCGGGTGCGCGCTCGATCCAGTCCACCGCCGCCACCAGCTCGCCCACCTCGACCACGAGGCCGGTCTCCTCGGCCATCTCGCGCGCCACCGCCGCTGCGAGCGTCTCGCCCGGCTCGAGCCGCCCGCCCGGCACGCTCCACACGTCCTGGTCGGGCGGGTTGCCGCGGCGCACCAGCAGCACGCGGCCGCGCTCGTCGAAGGCGATGGCGGCCACCGCGGCCACCGCGCGCACCGCCGCCGCGCCGCCCGGTCCGCCGCTCATACCTGGGCCGAGGGGCAGAGCGGAGCGATCGGGCAGGCGGTGCACTCCGGCTTCGCCGCGTGGCAGATGCGGCGGCCGTGCCAGATGAGCTGGTGGCCGACGTCGATCCAGCGCTCGCGCGGCACCACCTCCATGAGATCGACCTCGATCTTGACCGGATCGGTCTCGCGCGTGAGCCCGAGGCGGCCGGCCACGCGCCGCACGTGCGTGTCGACGACGACGCCGGACGCGATGCCGAAGGCGGAGCCCAGCACGACGTTGCCGGTCTTGCGCGCCACGCCGGGCAGCTTGACGATCTCCTCCATGGTGCGCGGGATCTTGCCGCCGAAGTCGGCCACCACCATGCGCGCCATCCCGAGCAGGCTCCTGGCCTTCTGGCGGAAGAAGCCGGTCGAGTGGATCATCTTTTCCAGCTCGGCCGGCTCGGCCTCGGCCAGCGCGGCCGGCGTGGGATAGCGGCGAAACAGCGCCGGCGTGACCTGATTGACCATCTTGTCCGTCAACTGCGCGCTCAGAATGGTCGCCACCGTCAGCTGGAACCCGTTGCGGAAATCCAGCTCGCAGGTGGCCTTTGGCCAGGTGCGCTGTAAGATGTCCACGATCGCGAGCGATCGACTCAGCGCCTGCTTTCGACTCTTGCCGCCCATGCGGACCGGTCCCATTCCTATCACGTTCGCCGTCGTCTTTCTCCTCCTGGCCGGCGCCTGCGGCGGGACCTCCGACGAGGAGGTCCACGAGGCCCAGTCCTCCGGCTACAAGGGGGACTTCGCCGTCATCTACAGCGAGACGCTGGCGGCGGTGCGCGATCTCTACCCGCACATAAACGAGGACGCCCGCACCGGCGTCATCCGCACCGCCTGGCACCCGGTGCACGTGCAGCAGGGCGCCGACGACGACACCCAGTCCGCCTCGCTCAACCCGCGCACCTCGCGGAGCGGCTACAGCTCCGCCGCCATGATGCGCGAACAGTTCTTCGTCCGCTTCACCATCCACGTCGTCGGCGGCCGGCCATGGCGGGTGCGCGTCCACGGCGAGGCGTCGGCCTGGAAGGCCGGCGACATGCCGACCCCGCTGCGCGGATCCGAGATCCCGCAGTGGCTGGCGGGCCGCGTCAACTCGCTCGAGGTCGCGATCTACCGCCGCCTCAAGGGCTACGCGGTCGAGCTGAAGTACGCGCCCGAGGCGGAGGCCAAGGCGGCGGCCGCCGCGACGGTCGACGTGGCCAAGTTCGGGCAGGTGCCGCCGGCGGCGGCGCGCGTCATCGCCGCGGTGGAGCAGGCGGCCCGCGCCAGGGACATGGCCGCGCTGCGCAAGCTCATGGCGGACCAGTTCACCTACACCACCGGCGACGAGCCGTCGGCCGACACCGCGATGGTCGTGTGGCAGGCCGACCCGTCCATCCTCGCCGAGATGGACAAGGCGCTCGACGCCGGCTGCGCCCACGAGGCGAGCCGCCACGAGGTCGTGTGCCCTGCCGCGTTCCTTCAGGACCCGGGCCAGGCCGGCTACCGCGCCGCCTTCCGCCAGGTCGAGGACGGCAGCTGGCGGATGGTCTCCTTCACCGGCGAGTGACCTGACCGCCGGCGCGAGCCGCCGCTGCGCACGGCCCGCCGCTATACTGGCCGGCCATGACGTCCGGAACCCGCTCGCTCGCCGCCATCGCCGCCATCGCCGTCGTCGCCGGGCTCGCTCCGGCCTGCTCGGGCCAGCGCGCCGCGCCCGCCGCCAGCCCGGCCGCTGCCGCGGCGGCCGCCCCCGCCGGCGCAGCTGCCGCCCCCGCAGCCGCCGCACCGGCGGCCCCGTCCGGCCTGCGCCTGGAGGGCACGCCGGCCATCCCGGAGGCGCTGCGCGATCGCCTGCAGCAGTATCTCAACACGCGCAACGCCTCGGTGCGAGACCTGGCCGACGACGGGCGCAGCATGCTCGTGTCGACCCGCTTCGGCGACACCTCGCAGCTGCACCTTGTCGCGAAGCCGGGCGGCGACCGCAAGCAGCTTACTTTCGGCCGCGAGCCGGTGCAGGGCGCCCGCTTCGTGCCCGGCGCGGACGGCGGCGCGCTGGTCTACGTCACCGACACCGGCGGCAACGAGCAGTACCAGATCCTTCGCCTCGATCTCGAGACCTGGCGCACGACGCGCCTCACCGACGGCAAGAGCCGAAACGAGAGCCCGGTGTGGAGCCAGGACGGCAAGCGCCTCGCCTGGGCGTCGACGGCGCGCAACGGCCGCGACTTCGACGTGTGGATCTCCGACGGCTCCGCGGCCGAGTCCGCCTCGATCGCGGTCGAGGGGAAGGGGCAGTGGGTGCCGATGTCGTTCTCGCGCGACGGCAGCGCGCTCATCATCCAGGAGGACATCTCGATCACCCGCTCGCGCCTGCACCTGGCCGACCTGGGCAAGAAGACGGTCGTCAACCTGACCCCGGGCGAGGCGGAGATCGCCTATCGCGAGGCGATCCTGTCGCCCGACGGCCGGCGCGCGTACGTCACCAGCGACCGCGAGGGGGAGTTCGTCTCGCTGTGGGAGCTCGACATCGCGAAGCAGAGCTGGCGGGCGCTGTCGTCGAAGATCCCGTGGAACGTGGACGAGATCGAGCTGAGCGCCGACGGCCGCGCGCTGGCGTTCGTCACCAACGAGGGCGGCTTCGGCCGCCTCTACCTGCTCGATACCCGCACCCGGCGGGTCCGGCCGGTCCCCGGCGTGCCCGACGGCCTGCCCAGGGACCTCAAGTTCGCGCGCAGCGCCGCGGTGCTCGGCTTCACGCTGCTCGGCGCCACCCGCACCGGCGACGCGTACACCTACGATCTGCGTCGCGGCGCGCCGACCCGCTGGACCGAGAGCGAGGTGGGCGGCCTCGATCCGTCGCGCTTCGTCGGGCCGACGCTGATCGAGTTCAAGAGCTTCGACGGGCGCAAGATCCCGGCGTTCTACTACCGTCCGGCGGGGCAGGGGCCGTTCCCGGTCCTCGTCACCATCCACGGCGGACCCGAGTCGCAGGCGCGGCCCACCTTCGACCCGTTCATCCAGTACATGACCTCCGAGGCCGGCATCGCGGTGCTCGAGCCGAACGTGCGCGGCTCCGACGGCTACGGCAAGACCTACCTCACCCTCGACAACGGACTCAAGCGCGAGGACTCGGTCAAGGACATCGGCGCGCTGCTCGACTGGGTCGGACAGCAGAAGGAGCTCGACGCCAGGCGAGTGGCCGTGATCGGCGGCTCCTACGGCGGCTACATGGTGCTGGCGTCGCTGGTCCACTTCAGCGACCGCCTCGCGGCCGGCGTCGAGCTGGTCGGCATCTCGAGCTTCGTGACCTTCCTCGAGAACACCGCCGACTACCGGCGCGACCTGCGCCGCGTCGAGTACGGCGACGAGCGCGAGCCGGCCATGCGCAAGCACCTGGAGGCCATCTCGCCGCTGGGCCGGGTCGACCGGATCAAGAGCGCGCTGTTCATCGCCCAGGGCGCCAACGACCCGCGCGTGCCGGCCAGCGAGTCGCAGCAGATCGTCGAGGCGGTGCGCAGGACCGGCAAGGACGTCTGGTACATGCTGGCCCCGGACGAGGGCCACGGCTTCAAGAAGAAGGAGAACAGCGACGTCTTCGCCCTCCTGTCCATCCTCTTCCTCGAGAAGCACCTGGGCGTGACACCGGCCGCGCGCGCCCCGTGATCGACCCTCAGGGATCGCGGCGCGGCGGGGGCAGGTTGAGAACCATCCAGTACAGGCCCAGCTCGCGCGACGCGGCCACGAACTGCTCGAAGTCGACCGGCTTGCGCACGTAGCTGTTGGCGAAGCGCTCGTAGGCCGAGATGCGGTCCTTGTCCTCGTTCGACGAGGTCAGCACCACGACCGCCAGGTAGCGGGTCCGCTCGTCCTCGCGGATGGCCTTGAGCACGTCGAGGCCGCTCAGGCGCGGCAGGTTGAGGTCGAGCAGCACGACGGCCGGCGCGTCGGACAGATCGCGTCCGGCGTAGACGCCGCGGCCGAACAGGTAGTCGAGCGCCTCGACCCCGTCCGCCGCGCGCACGACCGGGTTGGTGACGTTGGCCTGGCGAAACGCGCGGATGGTCAGCTCGGCGTCGTCGTCGTTGTCCTCCACCAGCAGGATGTGGTTCTCGCGGCTCACCGGCCGCCGCCCAGGGTGAAGAAGAACGTGGCGCCCTGATCGGGAGCCGCCTCGGCCCAGATGCGGCCGCTGTGGCGCGCGATGATCCGGTTGACCGTGGCCAGGCCGATGCCGGTGCCCTCGTACTCGGCCGGATCGTGGAGGCGCTGGAACGGCGTGAACAGGCGATGCGCGTACTTCATGTCGAACCCGGCGCCGTTGTCGCGGACGAAGAACGCCATCTCGTCTCCTCTCTCCTCCCGGCCGAGCGCGATGCGCGCGTCGGGGCGTCTGGCGGTGAACTTCCAGGCGTTCTGCAGCAGGTTCTCCAGCACGATGGTCATGAGGCGGCCGTCGCCCACGGCGGTGAGCTCGCCGTCGATGTCGATCTGGACCTGGCGCTCGGGGGCATGGCCGCTCAGCTCGGCGACCACCGGGCGGGCCAGCTGGCTGAGGTCGATCCGCTCCTTGCGCATGGGCGCGCGGCTGATGCGCGACAGGTCGAGCAGGTCGTCGATCAGGACCGACATGCTTCTGAGCCCCGGCCCGCACGCGCAACAGCGAGTGGCGGGCACCCTCGTCGAGCGTGTCGCCGTGGTCGATGAGCACCGCGCTGCTGAAGCCGTCGATGGCGCGCAGCGGCGAGCGCAGGTCGTGCGACACCGAGTAGGCGAACGCGTCCAGCTCGCGGTTGGCCGCGTCCAGCTCGGCGATGCGGCGCTCGAGCTCGCGGTTGAGCTCGCGGATGGTGCGCGCCGACTCGCGATCGGTCACGTCCTGCATCACGATCATGATACCCGGCCGGCCCAGGCGCTCCGAGATCGAGGTGGCCGTGATTTCCAGCATCCGCCCACCGTCGGAGGAAAGCGCCACGATCTCGGCCGCCGCGCGATCCGGCGCGGCCCGGGCGCTGCGCTCGACAAGGGCGTCCACGCGGCGTCCGTCGGAGGGCGAGAAGAAGCCGGCCAGGCGGGCGCCGACAAGCTCGCGCTCGCTGCCGCCCAGGAGCGACTGGGCGAACCGGTTGGAGGCCAGGATGTCGCCCGCCGGATCGATCGCCAGCACGCCGATCGGCGCGTAGTCGAGCAGCTGCTCCAGGTAGACGACGAAGTCGAGCGGCGGCGCCGACACCGGCGAGGTCAGGTTGGCCAGGCGGGCGCGGGTGTATGCCTGCACCGCGCGGTGCGCGCGCCGGCGCCCGGTCTGCAACGCGACGTCGGCGATGGTGCTGGCCAGCGCCGGCAGGTCGCCGGTTGACACGCAGCTGACCGCGCTGCCCAGAAACGGCGCGCACTGCACCGCGCTGGACATGCGCGCGTGCCGGTCCGGATCGCTCAGGATCACCACGCTCAGGTCGCGGTCGATCGACTGGGCCCGCTGCGCCATCCTGATCGGCTCGTCCACGGCGGCGCCGACCACCAGCGCGTCCACCTCGGCGGCCCGGCGCTGCAGCCGCTCGAGCAGGTCCGGCTGCTCGCTCACCTCCTCGAACACGATGTCGCCCAGGCGCGCCTCGCGCAGCAGCGCGGCGATCTCGACCCTCACCTCGACCAGCAGCGCGCGAGCCACCGCGTCAGTCCCCCAGCAGCGGAAGGCCCAGGACCGCGCGCCCGGCCCAGGTGCGCAGGATGTCCGTCGTCGGCGCCATCACGTGCGCGGCGCGGCCGTCGCGCAGCAGGCGTCCCAGCCGCGAGCCGTCGCGATAGGAGGAGCCGCCGCACAGGGTCATCACCTCGTTGACCACGCGCACGACGCACTCGGCCACCTCGGCCTTGGCCGAGCACAGCCCCGGCAGCGCCTCCGGACCGTGCTCGTCCCCTTCGGACGCGGCCCAGTAGACCAGCCGGCGGGTGCGCTGCACGTCGGCCCACAGCGCGCCCAGGCGGTGCTGCAGGATCGGCAGGTGGCTGAGCCGTCCGCCGCTGTGGCCGTAGGTGCGCTTGCCCAGGTGGGCCTTCGCCTCCTCCAGTGCGCTGGCCGCCACGCCCAGGTAGGTGCCGGCCATGGCCATGAGGAAGAACGGCGCCACCACCTCGAACACGTACCAGATCTGATCCCCCTCCTCGCCGAGCAGGTCCTGGCGCGGCACCGGCACGTCGCGCAGGTCGAGCGCGAGCGACGAGTTGCCGCGCATGCCCATGCCCTGCCACGGCGGCCCCCACGCCATGCCCTGCGAGTCGGCAGCCACCAGCACGCAGGAGAAGTGCCCGGGCGGCGCATCAGGCTCGGACGCCACCGTCGACACGACGTAGGAGTCGGCGTGCCCGCCGTTGGTGACGAACACCTTCTTGCCGGTCACCCGGTACGAGGTCGGCGACTCGGCCACCAGGCGGGTCTCGGGATAGTAGAAGTGCGCGCCGGTGCCCGGCTCGCTCAGCGCCAGGGTGGTGAAGTGGCGGCCCGCGCTGATCGCCTCGAGGTAGCGCCCGCGCTGGTGCGGCGTGGCCTTGGCCGCGATGACGGCGCTGGCCACGCAGTGCATGCCGAAGCTGATGCCGGTGGAGGCGCACTCGCGGCCCAGCTCCTCGCAGACCTGAGCCAGGGCCAGGAGGCCCAGCCCCAGCCCGCCGCTGCGCGCCGGCACCACCAGGCCGCCCAGCCCCTCGCGCTGGAGGGTGCGCAACCCGGCCTCGGGCCACCGCGCCTGCTCGTCGACCGCCGTCGCGTCGCGGGCCACCACCGTCCGCGCGATCTCGCGCGCCCTCGCCACGATGCTGGTCAGCTCCGTCATCGACCCTTCCCCGGAGAGTTATTCTCCATTCTCCAGGGTCAGCCAGGACCTCACAAGTCGCATTGCGCCGCGCGCACCGCTTCGGTCACCGGCGGCGGCGCTGCCCGCCGGCGCGGCCGGACAGCGCGGGCAGCAATGTGTGCGCGACCTGTCGCATGGCCAGCAACAGCTGGTCGCGGTCGATCTCGCGGAACACCGCCCAGCGGGTGATCTGCAGCTGCACGGCGCCGACGAAGGCCCACGCCAGCGAGCCCGGATCGTCGATGTCGAGACCGGCCGCCTGCGACGCGCCGGCCAGCTGCGCGGCGAGCAGCTCGGCCAGCGCCCGGTAGGCGCGGGCCAGCCCGCTGCGCACCGAGGGGCTGGCCAGACCCTCGCCCAGGATCAGCGCCACCAGCCGCTCGTGGCCGGCCAGGGTGGCCACCACGGTGTCGGCTCCGCGGTCGACCGCCTCCTCGCGCGACCGGACCTGGACCAGCACCGCGCCGACCGCGGCGTGGAGCTCGCCGAGCAGGCGCTCGACCAGCGCGACCAGGACCGCCTCCTTGGACGCGAAGCGGGCGTAGAAGGCGGTGGTGGACACGCGCGCCGCGGCCATGAGCTGGCGCAGCGAGGTCTCGCCGTAGCCGCGGCGGGCGAACACGCGCTCGGCGGCGATCAGGATCTGATCGGCGGACAGGCGGAGCGGGCGGCCCATCCCTCCGCGTAACCGAGCCGGCCTGGCCGCGTCAACCCGCGGCGACAGCGTGCGCCGCCGGGATCAGCCGGTGCGCAGCACTTCGTGCAGCGACTCGAGCACGCGCGCGGTGGCGCCCCAGATGCGGTGCGGGCCGTGGCGGTAGGCATGCAGGCGATAGCGGATGCCCCAGTGCTCCCGCTCGCCCATGTCCTCGGCGCGCGACGGATCGGCGAACGCAGACAGGGGGGCCTCGAACACGTCGCTCACCTCGTCCGGGCTGGGCATGTATTCGCCCGGGCCGCGCAGCTCGCCCACCACCGGCGTGATCACGAAGCCGGTGGGCGTCGGCACGTCGTCGAGCAGGCCGAGCACCTCGACGCTGTCCGGCAGAACGCCGAGCTCCTCGTGCGCCTCGCGCCGGGCGCAGTCGGCGAACGAGCCGTCGCACTCGTCGCGGACGCCGCCGGGCAGGGCGATCTGGCCGGCGTGGGCTCGCATGCCGCCCGGGCGTACGATGAACGGGATCACGGTCTCGCCGTCCTGTTCGCGCAGGAGCAGCGCGACTGCCGCCGGCCGGTAGCCGTCCACCGACATGGCGCGCCGCGCGCGGCCGGCCAGGCGCCCGCGCAGGAGCTCGATGAGCTCGCGGTGGCTCCGCGCGCCGCGGGGCAGGGGCGCGGAGACGATCGTCGCCGGGTCGGTCGTCGCGCGCGCCGTGGTCACGTCAACTCCACGGCCAGCCTGCGCGCAGCCACTCCGGGTCACACCTGGAAGGACGAACCGCAGCCGCAGGTGGACTTGACGTTCGGGTTCTGGAACTTGAAGCCGGCCCCGGCCAGCCCCTCGACGTAGTCGACCTGGGTGCCGACGAGGTACATGAGGCTCATCTGGTCCACCACCATGCGGACCCCGTGGCACTCGAGCTCGCGGTCCATCTCGCCCTTGCCGTCGAAGTACAGGTCGTACGAGAAGCCGGAGCAGCCCCCGCCGACGACCCGCAGGCGCAGCGCCATCTCGTCCTCGATGGACTCCTGTGCCCGGATTTCCAAAACCTTCTCGGCTGCCAGCCGGGTCAGGCTGACCAGCACTTCCTCTCCCTCACCCGCTCCCTCGGCCAGGAAATCGCCCGGAGGAGTGCCCGGCTTCTGGCCGGCCTCCGGAGTGACACACGACTCATGCTCGGACATTCTTGCTGGACTCCTTCTCGCGCCCAGGACGCGAGGTGCAGTTCCCTCTTTGTGCAGTCTTCTGCACGAGATGTCAAACGTCAGGGCAATTGCCGGTAGTTCCGAGCGGATTTACGGGGAATTGTTTGACAGCCCCCCAGGGGCGCCGCATGATGAGAGAAATCGGGCAAGTCTAGACCGCCGGAGCAGCCGTCATGCCGAGCTTCCAGTCATACCTCAAGGGCATCAAGAGCGAGGTCGCCGAGACCGACGTCGGCAAGTTGCGCGAGACCCTGGGTCCGGGTCCGGCCCGCCCCTCGGCCCCCGCCGTCATCGACGTGCGCGAGCAGGACGAGTACGTGCAGGGCTACATCCCGGGCGCGACGCTGGATCCCGCGCGGGTTCCTCGAGCTGCGCATCGAGGACGCGGTGCCGGACCGCGACAGCCCGGTGGTCGTCTACTGCGCCGGCGGCACGCGCTCGGCCCTGGCCGCGCGCTCGCTGCGCGAGCTCGGCTACACAAAGGTCGAGTCGCTGGCCGGCGGCTTCACCGCCTGGAAGCGAGCCGGCTACCCGTTCGACGTGCCGGTGGTGCTCAACCCGGATCAGCAGCTGCGCTACTCGCGCCACACGATGCTGCCGGAGGTGGGCGAGAAGGGGCAGATCGCGCTGCTCAAGTCGCGCGTGCTGTGCCTGGGCGCGGGCGGGCTCGGCTCGCCGTCGTCGATGTACCTGGCCGCCGCCGGCGTCGGCACCATCGGCATCGTCGATGACGACGTCGTGGACGTGTCGAATCTGCAGCGCCAGATCCTGCACTCGACCGATCGGGTCGGCGTGCACAAGGTCGAGAGCGCGGCCAAGACGATCAACGGGCTCAACCCGGACGTGAAGGTCGTCCAGCATCGCACGCGTCTGGACTCGTCGAACGCGCTCGAGATCATGGCCGGCTACGACGTCATCGTCGACGGCGCCGACAACTTCCAGGCCCGCTACCTGGTCAACGACGCGGCGCTCAAGCTCGGCATCCCGGTGGTGCACGCGTCGATCTTCCGCTTCGAGGGACAGATGACGGTGTTCCCGGCCGACGGCGGACCGTGCTACCGCTGCCTGTATCCGTCCCCTCCGCCGCCCGAGGAGGCGCCCAGCTGCGCCGAGGCCGGCGTGCTCGGCGTGCTGCCCGGCATCATGGGCGTGCTGCAGGCCACCGAGGTGATCAAGATCGTCCTCGGCAAGGGCACCACCCTGGCCGGCCGCCTGCTGGTCTACGACGCGCTCAAGACCAAGTTCCGCGAGCTGAAGCTGCGCCGCGACGAGAGCTGCCCGACGTGCGGCACCGGCGTGGATCGATCGAAGATCGAGCTCATCGACTACAACCAGTTCTGCAACGTGCTCGCTCCTTGACCGACCCCTGACGGGGCGGGACACTGACATCGCGTTGTCCCTATCGCCCGGTCAGGCCTTCGGGAATTACCGGATCCTCTCCCGCATCGGCGTCGGCGGGATGGGCATGGTCTTCCTCGCCGAGCACCCGCACATCGGCAAGCGGGTCGCGCTCAAGATCATTCACCGCGACCTGGCCGGCAACACGCGAGGTGGTCAACCGCTTCCTCAACGAGGCGCGCGCGGTCAACCACATCGGCAGCGAGCACATCGTCGAGATCCACGACTTCGGGCAGACCGAGGAGGGCGAGCACTTCTTCATCATGGAGTTCCTGGACGGGCGCACCCTGGCCCAGGAGCTCAGCGAGTGCCGCGTGCTCGAGGTGCCGCGCGCGCTGCACATCGGCGCGCAGATCGCCGGCGCCCTGGCCGCGGCCCACGACGTCGACATCATCCACCGCGATCTCAAGCCGGACAACGTCATGCTGATCCAGCGGCTGGGCGATCCGGACTTCGTCAAGCTGCTCGATTTCGGGCTGGCCAAGTTCCTGACCGACGCCGACGCGCGCAAGCTGACCGCGGCCGGCGTGGTGCTTGGCACGCCGCACTACATGTCGCCCGAGGCGTGCGAGAGCAAGCCGAACGTCGACCACCGCTGCGACGTCTACTCGCTGGGCGTGCTGCTGTTCCAGATGCTGACCGGACAGCTGCCCTTCACCGGCGAGTCGATGGGCGAGATCCTGGTCAAGCAGGTGGTGCAGCCGCCGCCGGCGCCGCGCGGGATCAACCCGACAGATACCGCCCGCGGTCGAGCAGGTGGTGCTGCGCTGCCTGGCCAAGGATCCGGCGGCGCGGTTCCAGAGCGCGCGCGAGCTGCGCGACGTGCTGCTCGACCCGGCCGGATACCTGGCCAGCTCGCCGCCGGTGATGCCGATCGCGGCCGGGCCGTCCGCCGAGACGATGTACGGGCGGTCGCCGCGCACCGCGGCCCGCGCCGCCGCGCCCACCCGCATGGCCAAGGCGGCCGAGCGGCCGACCGAGATGGCGTCTGGACACGCCGTGGCGCGAGGCCGACCCGCCGCCGGCCGACGCGCGCACCGCCTACATGGACGCGGCCGCGCACCGCAAGTACGCCGGCTCCGACGCGTCGCCGCGCCCGTCTCCTCGGCCCTCGCCGCGCCCGGTCGAGAACCGGACCATGGCCATCGCGCCGCCGGACGGCTATTCCGAGAGTCCGCCGCGCCGGCTGTGGCCTCTGGTGGTGGCCATCCTGCTGGCGGGAGCGGTGGCCGGCGTGGGCGCGTTCCTCGTCGTCCGCCCGGACGCGCCGGCCGAGGCGGTGCCGGTGGCCCCTCGCCCGGTGCAGCCGGAGCCTGGCGCCGCCGACCCATCGGGGACCGGGCCGGCGGCGCGTTCGCCGGACGGCCGGGGAGCCGGCGGAGCCGCGGCAGGCGCGCATCCGCCTGACCACCCGTCCACCCGGGGCCGAGGTGTTCGACGAAGAGGGCGTGGCGCTGGGCACGACGCCGACCGACATCACGCTGCCGATCGACGGCAACGAGGTGGTGCTGCGCTTCCGCCACCCCGAGGCCATCGACTCGGAGAAGCGCTTCATCCCGACCCGCGACGTGGCGTTCGACATCGACCTGCCGCCGGTGCCGACCGCGGAGAAGCTGGCCGAAGACGAGGCGGGGGAGGGCGAGTCCGATTCGACCCCGGCCGCTCGCGAGGCGCCGCGCCGCAGCGAGAAGCGCCGCCCGCGCCGGCGCAAGAAGCCGCCCAGCGACGACCTGCTGGTCCCCCAGCTGTAGCGTCGGCCGCCTGAGGAGCTTGTGGGCCCCGCGAGCAGACCGTTGGGGCCCCTTTGGGGGCTCCGCCGGCAGACCTTTCGCTTCACGCTTGGGGGAACTTGTGGGGCGGCGACTGAGTTATCCTGGCGGGCATGTGGATCACGGTCGCCCTGGTCGGCGCGGCCGCGGCGTCGGCCGCGGTGGTGGCCGTGGCCTGGGCGCGGGGCGGTCGACGGGCCCGGGAGCGGCTCGGCGCCGCGCGGGCCGAGGCCAAGCTGGCGGTCAAGAGCGGCGCCCTGGAGGCGGCCGCGCTGCGCCGGGCCGCCGAGACCGAGGCGCGCGAGCAGTCGCTCGAGCGCCGCGCCGCGGCGGAGCGCGATCTCGGCCGCGATCACGAGCGCCTGGCCCGCCGCACCGAGCGCCTGGGCGCGCGCGAGGCGTCGCTGGCCGCGACCCGGAGCGACGTGGACGAGCGCCGGCGCGCCCTGGACGAGCACCAGCGCCAGGTCCGCGAGGCCGAAGAGCAGGGCCGGGAGCAGCGCGACGCGGCCAGCTCGACCCGGGACCAGGCGCGCGAGCACCTCGAGCGCCAGGCCGGCCTCACCTCGCAGGAGGCGGCCGAGCGCCTGGCGCGGACCTGGCTGGAAGACGCGCGGGCCGAGGCGTCCCAGGCGGTGCGGGCGGTCGAGCAGCACGCCGCGGACCCGGAGATCGGGCGTCGGGCCAAGCGTCTGATGGAGATCGCGGTCTCGCGCTACAAGGGCCACTTCCTCACCGAGCGCGGCGTCTCCAACGTGCCGCTGGCCGACGGAGTGGGTGACCTCCTGGTCGCCAACGGCCAGAGACTGCTCACCGCGCTGGCCGAAGGCACCAACGTGCAGCTGCACCTGAGCGATGGCGGCGACATGGTCCGCCTCGAGGGCCTCGACGGGGTGGGCCGCGAGATCGCGCGGCGCGCGCTGGCCCGCCTGGCCAAGAAGATCGGCGCGCCCGACGACGCCGGCCGCGACCCGGCCGGCTGGGTCACCGGCATCCGCACCCAGCTCGAGCAGGAGATCCAGGGCCTGGGCCGCAAGGCGTTCTCGGTTCTGCAGATCCCGAGGGCGCACGCGGAGATCGTGAGCCTGGTGGGCCGGCTCAACTACCGGACCAGCTACACCCAGAACCAGTGGCTTCACGCGGTCGAGGCCTCGTTCCTGGCCGGCATGATGGCCTCCGAGATGGGCCTGGACTTCAAGCTGGCCCGGCGCGCGACCCTGATGCACGACATCGGCAAGGCGCTCACCCACGAGATCGACGGGTCGCACGCGGTCATCGGCGCCGACATCGCGCGCCGCCTGGGCGAGGACGAGGTCGTGGCCAACGCCATCGGCGCCCACCACGCCGAGGAGCCGCCCAACTCGGTCTACGCGTTCCTGGTGGCCGCGGCGGACGCCATGTCCGGAGCGCGCCCCGGGGCCCGCCGCGAGCATCCGGAGGGCTACAACACGAAGCTCGAGGATCTCGAGCGCATCGGCGGCGCCTACCGGGGCGTGGAGCGCTGCTTCGCCGTCCACGGCGGGCCGCGAGCTGCGCGTGTACGTGCGCGAGCGGGACGTGAGCGACCTCGAGGCGGTGGAGCTGTCGTCGGAGATCGCGGCGCAGATATCGAGCGAGATGACCTTCCCGGGCCAGATCAAGGTGACAGTCATTCGCTCCACCGAGGCCGTCTCGGTCGCGAACTAGCCGAAGTCACGTGGCCTGAAAGCTCACGTGCGCGTATGGTTCGCGTTGACACGCCGACATCGAACCTTCATAGTTCGCAGTGTCTGGCGTGACTCTCACGTATAGGTAAGGTTTGAAGGCGGAGCGGTTCATGGAGGCAAAAACCAAGTTTCTTCGAGTGGGTGACCTGGCCCGTGCCGTCGGCAAGTCGGTTCGCGCCGTCCACCTCTACGAAGAGCTCGGATTGCTCAGACCAGTTTCTCGCACCGCCGGCGGCTTCCGCCTCTTCACCTCCGACGCCGTCGACCGCATCAACTGGATCACCAAGCTGCAGGCCATCGGCTTCTCGCTGTCGGAGATCCAGGGCTTCGTGCGCGACTTCGAGAAGGCGGAGAGCGGCCGCAGCGCCGCCGCCCGCGTGCGCGACGTCTTCCAGGACAAGCTCTCGCAGATCCGCAACAGTCTGGCCCAGCTGCGCGTGATCGAGAACGACCTCGTCGAGGCTCTCGAGTACCTCGAGTCCTGCCAGAGCTGCGCGCCCATCTTCACGCCCGGCGAGTGCCGCCAGTGCGACCACCAGGGGCACGAGCGCGGCGTGGCTCCGGAGCTGTTCGCCGGCCTGTCCGGGGTCAACCCGGGCACGGCGCTTCCCGCCGTCGAGGCCGGCCGCGAGTGCGGCGCGCTCGTCGGTCTGGGCCGCGGCCGCGCCAGCGCCGTCGACGGGGACGAGGAGGACGGGGACGAGGCGCAGGCGGTTCACCACAGCAGCGAGGACTCCAACTGATGTCCGTCAAGCTTCCCATCTTCATGGACAACCACTCCACCACGCGGGTCGATCCGCGCGTGCTGGAGGCGATGCTGCCGTACTTCACCGAGGACTTCGGCAACGCGGCCAGCCGCAACCACGCGTTCGGCTGGAAGGCGGAGGCGGCGGTGGACCGCGCGCGCGAGCAGATCGCGGCGCTCATCGGCGGCACCGGCAAGGAGATCGTCTTCACCTCCGGCGCCACCGAGTCGGACAACCTGGCCCTCAAGGGGCGGCCGTGGTTCCGCAAGCGGCGCGGGCAGCACATCATCACCGTCGAGACCGAGCACAAGGCGATCCTCGACACCTGCAAGCGGCTCGAGCGCGAGGGCTGGCGGGTCACCTATCTCAAGCCGCAGACCGACGGCCTGGTCACGCCGGAGCAGGTGGTCGAGGCGATGGCGCCGGACACCTCGCTGGTCAGCATCATGCTGGCCAACAACGAGATCGGCGTCATCCAGCCGATCGGCGAGATCGGGGCCGCCATCAAGGCCAAGGACCCGGAGGTCGTGTTCCACTGCGACGCGGTCCAGGGCGTGGGCAAGATCCCGTTCTCGGTCGAGGAGGCCAAGGTCGACCTGGTCTCGATGTCGGCGCACAAGATGTACGGGCCCAAGGGCATCGGCGCGCTGTGGGTGCGGCGCAAGCCGCGCGTGCGCCTCGACCCGCTCATCGACGGCGGCGGCCACGAGCGCGGCATGCGCTGCGGCACGCTGCCGGTGCCGCTCATCGTCGGGTTCGGCGCCGCGTGCGAGATCGCCCGCGCCGAGATGGCGGACGAGGCGGTGCGGCTCGGCCGCGCTGCGCGACCGGCTGTACGACGGCATCCGCGCGCGGCTCGACCAGGTGTTCGTCAACGGCACCATGGAGCGCCGCCTGCCCGGCAACCTCAACATCTCGTTCGCCTTCGTCGAGGGCGAGTCGCTGCTCATGGCGCTCAAGGACGTGGCGGTGTCGTCCGGCTCGGCCTGCACCTCGGCCTCGCTGGAGCCGTCCTACGTGCTGCGCGCGCTCGGCATCGGCGAGGAGCTGGCCCACACGTCGATCCGGTTCGGCATCGGCCGCTTCAACACCGAGGCAAGAGGTCGACTACGTGGTCGACCTGGTGGTCAAGTCGGTCCAGCGGCTGCGCGAGCTGTCGCCGCTGTGGGAGATGCACCAGGAAGGCATCGACGTCTCGCAGATCGAATGGACGGCGGGCCACTGACCCGCAGTCCACTGAATCGAGGAAATCAGCCATGGCGTACAGCAACAAGGTCATCGAGCACTACGAGAACCCGCGCAACGTCGGCAGTCTGGACAAGAACGACGAGCAGGTCGGCACCGGCCTGGTCGGCGCGCCGGCCTGCGGCGACGTGATGAAGCTGCAGATCCAGGTCAGCGACGAGGGCATCATCCAGGATGCCAAGTTCAAGACCTTCGGCTGCGGCTCGGCGATCGCCTCGCTCGTCGCTCGCCACCGAGATGATCAAGGGCAAGTCGATCGACGAGGCGATGAAGATCAAGAACACGCAGATGGTCCAGGAGCTGAACCTGCCGCCGGTCAAGATCCACTGCTCGGTCCTGGCCGAGGACGCCATCAAGGCGGCCATCGCGGACTACAAGAAGAAGCAGGAGCAGCGGCGCGGCGAGGGCGCCGGCCAGGCGGTCGCCGCGGCGGCCGAGGTCGGAGCCGGCGACGCGGGCTGAGCAGGGGAGACGTACCCAGAGATGATCCACGATCACCGAAGCAGCGGCCAGGGAGATCACGCGGCAGCGCGACAAGCGCGGCACGCCGGATGCGGCGATCCGCGTCGGCATCCGCGGCGGCGGCTGCACCGGCTTCTCGTACCTCTTCGAGTGGGACGACAAGGAGCCGCGCGAGACCGACAAGGTGTTCGAGCAGCACGGAGTGAAGCTGGTCGTCGACCCGAAGAGCTACATCTACTTCCAGGGCACCGAGCTCGACTTCGTGAGCAGCATGATGGGCCACGGGTTCAAGTTCAACAACCCGAACGTCAAGGGCTCCTGCGGCTGCGGTGAGTCGGTCCAGTTCTAGCCGGGACCGAGATGCTCGATTACTTCGAGGTGCTGGGCCTGCCGCGGCGTTTCGCGGTCGACCTGGCCGAGCTCGAGCGCCGTTACCTCGAGCTGTCGCGTCAGGTACATCCCGACCGGGTGGCCGGGCGGCCGGCCGACGAGCGCAGCGGCGCCGCCGGACAGGCCATGGAGCTCAACCAGGCCTACCGCGCGGTCAAGCGCGACCTGCCGCGCGCCGAGCACATCCTCCGGCTCGAGGGCGTGACCATCGAGGACAACCAGCCGGTCGGCCAGGAGCTGCTGATGGAGATCCTGGAGCTGCGCGAGGAGCTGGCCGAGGCCAAGGCCGCCGGCGACCGCGCGCTGCTGGACCGCCTGGAGCGCGGCGCCCGCGAGCGCGAGCGCGCCGAGCTGGACGCGCTGCGCCTCGAGTTCGCCGAGCTGGAGGGCGCTGCCGGACGGCTCGCCGGAGCGGCCGGAGCGGCTGCAGGCGGTCGTCGACCGGGTGATCCGGCTGCGCTACCTGGCCCGCTATCGCGAGGCGTTCGCCGACGAGGCCGAGGAAGGGGCGGCCTGATGGCGGCCGAGCACGGGCAGGTCGGCGGGCTGTTCCAGATCGCCGAGCCGGGCGAGTCGCGGCCGCGCCATCGCTGCCACGGCCGCGCGGTCGGCATCGATCTCGGCACCACCAACAGCCTGGTGGCGGTCGTCGACGGCGGCGTGCCGCGCGTGCTGCGCGACGGTCAGGCCGACCGGCCTGGTGCCGTCGGTGGTGAGCTACGGGGCCGGGCAGGGCGAGGTGCTGGTCGGCGAGGCGGCGCGGCGCCGGGCGGCCGAGCGGCCGCGCGAGACCATCTCGTCGGTCAAGCGGTTCATGGGCCGGGCGCCGGCCGACGTGGCGTCGGTGGCCGCGATGGTGCCGTACGAGCTGGTCGGCGGCGAGGCCGACCGGGTGGTGCGCTTCCGCGTGCCGGGCGGCCGCGAGGTGACGCCGGTCGAGGTCTCGGCCGAGATCCTGCGCGCCCTGGTCGCGCGCGCCGAGGCGGAGCTGGGCGGCGACGATGCCAACTCCGCGGATGCCGACATGCCGGGCCGGTCGAGGCCGCGGTCATCACGGTGCCGGCCTACTTCGACGACGCCCAGCGCCAGGCCACCCGCGACGCCGGCCGCCTCGCCGGCCTCGACGTGCTGCGCCTGCTGGCCGAGCCGACCGCGGCTGCGCTGGCCTACGGCCTCGACCAGGGCTCGCGCGGCCGCTACGCGGTCTACGACCTGGGCGGCGGCACGTTCGACATCTCGATCCTGGAGCTGCACCAGGGCGTGTTCAAGGTGGTGGCGACCGGCGGCGACACGGCGCTGGGCGGCGACGACATCGACCGCGTCCTGGCCGCGAAGCTGCTCGACGCGGCCGGCGGGGCGCGCGATCCGTCGCTCCTGCGCCGCGCCCTCGACGAGGCGCGCGCGGCCAAGCACCGCCTGAGCGAGAGCCGAGACCACCGAGATGCAGGCTCGGCCCGGTGACAGTGCCGCTGTCGCGCGCCGACCTGGCCGAGGTCATGCGGCCGTGGCTCGACAAGACCGGGCGCGCGGTGCGGCGCGCGCTGCGCGACGCCGAGCTGTCGGCCGACGAGCTCGACGGCGTCATCCTGGTCGGCGGCTCGACGAAGTCGCCGGTGGTGCGCGACTTCGTGGCCGACCTGTTCGGGCGCGAGCCGCTCTGCCAGCTCGACCCGGAGGAGGTGGTCGCGCTGGGCGCCGCGGCCCAGGCGCACGCGCTCACCGGCGGCAGCGACGAGGTGGTCCTGCTCGACGTCATCCCGCTGTCGCTCGGCATCGAGACGATGGGCGGCGTGGTCGAGAAGCTGGTGCCGCGCAACTCGACCATCCCGGCCCGCGCCGTGCAGACCTTCACCACCTACGCCGACAACCAGACCGGCTTCGACATCCACGTGGTGCAGGGCGAGCGCGAGACCGTGGACGGCAACCGCTCGCTGGCCCGCTTCCAGCTCAAGGGGCTGCCGGCCATGCCGGCCGGGCTGGCCCGGGTCGAGATCCGCTTCGAGGTCGACGCCGACGGGCTGACCCGGGTGACCGCGCGCGAGCAGGTCACCGGCGTGGAGGCCGCGGTCGAGGTGAAGCCGACCTACGGCCTCACCGACGACGAGGTCGAGCGCATGCTGGTCGACTCGTTCGAGCACGCCGAGCAGGACCTGACCCGGCGCAGCCTGCTCAGCGAGCGGGTCGAGGCCGAGCAGCTCCTGGCCATGACGCGCGCGGCGCTGGAGCGCGACGGCGAGCTGTGCGACGAGCCGAGCCCGCGCCGCCATCGAGCGGGCCGCGGCCGAGCTGGAGACGGTCGTCGGGCGGCGAGGACCACCGCGCCATCCGCCAGGCCTGCGAGGCGCTCGACCGCGCCGCGCACCCGTTCGCCGAGGCGCGCATGAACCGGGCGGTGCGCGAGGCGGTGCGCGGCCGCCGCCTCGACGAGGTCGACTCCTCGCTGGGAGGGCGGACCCGCTGAGCGGGTCTGCATCGCGATTCATGCCGACCATCCGCTTCCGCAACGCCGACGGCAAGGGCACCGAGGTCGTGCTCGAGGCCGCGCCCGGCACGTCGATCCTGCACGCCGCCGAGGAAGGCCCCGACCCGGAGCCGCGCGTGGGCAGCGCGTGCGGCGGCAACTGCGCCTGCTCCACCTGCCACGTCTGGGTGCTCGAGGGCGGGGAGTCGCTGGCCGACATGGACGACGCCGAGAGCGACCGCCTCGACCTCGCCTTCGACGTGCGCCCGGAGTCGCGGCTCGGCTGCCAGGCCAAGCTCGGCGACGAGGACCTCGTCGTCGAGATCACGCCGGAGAGCCACAAGGCCTGGCTCGACGAGCACCCGGAAGTGCGGCGCAAGCTGGCCGGCTGAGCCGCGACCGACGACCTCGAGCTCCCCGATGCCGCCCTTCTCGCACACATTCCCGGTCCGCTTCGCCGACGTGGACCACGCCGGCATCGTGTACTACCCGCGCTTCTTCCACTACTTCCACGCCGCGTTCGAGGAGTTCTTCCGCAAGCGGATGGGCGGGCGGGCGTACGTCAACCTGCTCGACCGCCGGCGAATCGGGTTTCCGGCGGTGCGCAGCGAGGCCGACTACCGCGTGCCGCTGCGCTTCGGCGACCTGGTGCGGGTCGACATGTCCATCTCCCGGCTGGGCGGGAAATCGGTCCACTTTCGCTACCGGCTTTACCGGGTCGAGGAAGGGACCAGAGCGGGCGGCGGCGAGCTGTCCGCCGAGGGCCAAGTGGTGGTTGTGGTGACGGATCTCGCTCACTTCCGCGGACTGGAGATTCCCGACGACCTGCGCCAGCTCTTTCTTGAACTGGTCGTTGAGAACGAGTAGACCATGCCCGTGTCTGCTGGCGGCGGCGACAGGAACGTGGAGCGCGTTCAGCAAATCCTGACCGCGCTTCTCAAGCAGCGCCTGGCGGCGTCGCTGGAGCGCGTGGAGTCGTCGCTGGCCAGCTGGCGGCGCGGCGATGTCGGCCTGTTCGACGCCCACAAGGAGGTCCTGCGCCACGTGGCGCGGGCCGACGCGCTGGCGGCCACGGCCAGCCGGCTGGGCCCGGACCGCACCGACTCGCTCCTGCGCTCGGCTCACGACGTGGGTCTGCTCGGGGCCGACGAGCTGGTCGCGCTGACCGGCAAGCAGCCGGACCAGATCCGCCCGGCCGTCAACCTGGACGAGGAGACGCCTCCCCGCCTGCCGGCCAAGCGCGAGGTGGCCGGGCAGCTGCTCGAGCAGGGCGCGATCCTGGTTCACGTCGATCCCCGGCGCTCGGGCGTGTCGGTTCCGCCCGCGTTCGGCAGGGACCCCAAGCTGGTGCTGCGCTTCGGCTACGGGCTCTCGCCGGCCATCACCGACCTCGACCTGGGCGAGGAGGCGCTGTGCGGCACGCTCAGCTTCGCGGGCAGGCCGCACCACTGCGTGCTGCCGTGGAGCGCGGTCTACGCGGTCGTCTCGGAGGCGGATCAGCGCGGCATGGTGTGGCCGGACGACGTGCCGGCCGAGGCGCTGGCCGACGACGACATCGAGCCGGACGAGGCGACGCCGCCGCCGTCGGCCGGCAAGCGCGACCACCTCAAGCTGGTCAACTGAATCGCCGCCTGGCCGGCGGTCTCAGCCGGGCCGGGAAGGTCATGCGCACGCCGCACGACTCCGGGCAGCCGGGGCAGGGCGGGGCGAGCTTCTCCAGCTCCACCGTGATCTCGGCGCGCGGATACTCTTCCTGGATCGACTCCGCGATGCGGGCGGCCAGGCGCTCGAGCAGGCGCGTCGTCAACTGGGTGCCGATGGTGACCGCAATCTCGCACACGCGCCGGTAGTCGATCGTGTCGTTGAGGCGGTCGCTCTGGGCCGGGACTCGCAGCGGGTGGCGCAGCTCGAGGCTGACGCGGAATCGCCGCGTGGCCCGGCGCTCGGCCGCCGTGTAGCCGTGGCTGGCCTCGAACTCGAGGCCGCGCACGAACACCGTGTCGACGGGCGGCTCGGCGGATCGATCGAGCGGGGTCGGCTTGTTCCCGGTCGCGACCACGCGATGACTCAGCCGGTGGTGCGAGGTACCGCGGCGGCCGGGACATGGTCGGCCGCGTGCTCATGATCGTGATCGTGGTCGTGATCGCAGTGCTCGCCGTGCACGTGGCCGCCCGGCTCGACCTGGCGCTCGAGCTTGCGCTTGATCTGCCGCTTCTTGAGCGGGCCGACGAAGTCGACCAGCAGCTTGCCGGTCAGGTGGTCGTTCTCGTGCAGCATGGCGCGCGCGAACAGTCCCTCGCCCTCGGCCTCGAACATCTCGCCGTCCAGACCCATGGCGCGCAGGCGGGCCTTGCGCGGGCGATCGATGGCGACGTAGATGCCCGGGAAGGAGAGGCAGCCCTCGTCGGCCTTCTCCCGCTCGCCCGACACCGACACGATCTCCGGGTTGATGAACGCCACCGGATCGCCGCTGCCCTCGAGCCCGGCCACCGCCGCGTCGACGAGGAACATGCGCAGCGGCACGCCGATCTGGATGGCCGCGATGCCGACGCCGTCGTAGGCATACATCGTGTCGACCAGATCGCGGTACAGTGTGCGGATCTCGTCGGTGATGTCGGTGATGGGGCGGGTGGTCTCGCGCAGCCTCGGATCGGGCCACACCACGATGGGGCGAACTGCCATGTCGAGTTAACCTTATGCGCTGCCTGCGCGCGCTGTCAATCAAGGAGATTCCACTGCTTACGACCGGGCCAAGCCTGCTTCGGCGTTGACAATCGGACGCGCGACCAGCATAGAGTAGCATCTCAATTGTCCGGGCAATCTTCACGCTATTCAGAGGCTGACCTCCCTACACCGTGGGGGCGCTTCCGCATCGTGGTCTATCACTTCGGCGACCGAGGAGGCGCTGGCCCTGGTCCACGGCGACCCGACCGGCCGCCAGGGAGTGCTCGCCCGCGTCCACTCCGAGTGCTTGACCGGCGAGGTGTTCGGCTCGCAGCGGTGCGACTGCCGGGCCCAGCTCGAGCGCGCGCTCGAGCGCATCGCCGGCGCCGACGCCGGCGTGCTGGTCTACCTGCGCCAGGAGGGCCGCGGCATCGGGCTCGGCAACAAGGTGCGCGCCTACGCTCTACAAGATCAGGGGCAGGACACCGTCGAGGCCAACCTGGCGCTCGGCTTCGCGCCCGACCTGCGCAGCTACGAGATCGCGGCCGCCATCCTGCGCGACCTCGGCGTCGTCTCGGTCCAGCTCATGACCAACAACCCGGAGAAGATCGACGGCCTGCGCAAGGCCGGCGTCACCGTCACCGAGCAGGTGCCGCACTGGGTCGAGTCGTCTCACCTCAGCCACGACTACCTCGAGGTCAAGCGCTCCAAGCTCGGCCACGTGGGCACCGGCAAGCAGGCTGCTGGCGCGACGAGCATCAAGAGCTCGATCAAGTCGACCGGCAAGACGAAGTGATGAGCGGTCTGACTGTCGACAGCGCCCGGCAGGCGCTCTCCAGCGTGATCGATCCCGCCCTCGGCAAGGACGTGATCAAGCTCCGCATCGTCTCGAACATCGAGGTGCAGGGCTCCGACGCGCTCGTCACCGTCAACCTCCCGACCCACGCGTACCCGCAGGCGATGCGGCGCGAGCTGACCTCGCGCATCGAGACGGCGCTGCGCGACAAGGGGGCAGGGCGGGTGACCGTGATGCCGCGCGTGGTCACGGCGTACCAGCCGCCGCCGAGCGAGAAGGCGCTGTTGCCCGGGGTCAAGAACATCGTCGCTGTGGCGGCGGGCAAGGGCGGCGTCGGCAAGTCGACGGTGGCCACCAACCTGGCCCTGGCCCTGCGCGCGCACGGCGCCTCCGTCGGCCTGCTCGACGCCGACGTGTTCGGCCCGTCGGTGCCGCAGATGCTGGGTCCGGCCGAGGTGCCGCCCGGGCGCCGCGCCGGACCAGAAGATCATCCCGGCCCTGCACCACGGGATCAAGGTCATCTCGATCGGCTTCTTCACCAACAAGGAGGAGGCGGTGGTGTGGCGCGGGCCGATGGTCCACCGCCTGCTGCAGCAGTTCCTCGGCGAGGTGGCGTGGGGCGATCTGGACTACCTGGTCGTCGACCTGCCGCCCGGCACCGGCGACGTGCAGCTGTCGCTGTCGCAGCTCATCCCGGTGACCGGAGCCATCATGGTGACGACGCCGCAGGAGGTCGCGATCATCGACGTGGTGCGCGCGGTCGCCATGTTCCAGAAGGTCGAGATCCCGATCCTGGGCATCGTCGAGAACATGTCCTTCTACAAGTGCCCGAACTGCGGGCACCACGACGAGATCTTCTCGCACGGCGGCGGCAAGCGCCTGGCCGGCGAGATGCAGGTCGAGTTCCTCGGCGAGATCCCGATCGACACGCGCATCCGCTTCGGCGGCGACAGCGGCGTCCCGGTGGTCGCCTCCGCCCCCGACTCGGAGCACGCCACGCGCTTCCTCGAGATCGCGACTCGCGCGGCGCTGAAGATCGCCGACCGCGTCCTGTCGCAGCCCAAGCGGACCCCGCGCCTGTCGGTCATCCGATAGGCCGCGCCGCGCGGCCTACTCGTCGAGCTCGGAGACCGGGCGGCGGCCGGCGAAGCCGTCGTCGACGTCGTGCCACCATCCGACCTCGCGCTCGCCGTACTTCCAGCACAGCAAGACCTCGCGGCCGCGGTGGAGCGTCGGCCAGTCGACCAGGCCGATCTCGATGTCCTTGATGGTGCAGCCGGTCTCCTGGATCTCGTCAACCTGCTCGCGCAGGGTCTCGACCAGGCCGCGGAACAGCACCAGGTCGCGCTGCACGTCGACCGGGACGTCGCTGGCGCCGCGCGAGCTGATGGTCGTCGAGCCGCGCAGGTGCTCCTCGCGCGGCGGGTGGCCGGCGTTCTCCAGCCGGTGGTAGAGCGTCTTGAGCTGGGCGCGCAGCTGCATCACCCGCTCGAACAGGGCGCGCAGCCCGTCCAGCTGATCGTTGACGTCGTCCAGCGTGAAGTACTGCTTGGGTTCGTCGCTCATGGCAGGGCCGCGGCTCCGGTCAGCCCGCCGCCAGGTCGGCCGCCAGCGACGCGCGCATCTCCTCGCTCGCGTCGGACCGGTGGCGAAACTCCGGGTGGTCGATCTCGAGGGCCAGCGGCGTGCCGGACGCGGCCAGCGCCGCGCGCGCCTCGGGCGACACGCGGAAGCGGATGTACTGCACCGCCGAGATGCGCTGGTCGGTCGAGCGGCCCTCCTCGAACTCGGCGCGCACCGCGTGCGGTCCGATGTGCAGGATGACGTGCTCGTCGAGGCCGACCAGCCGATCGAGCTCCACGCGCGGGTCGGCGTCGGGCGGCACCTCGAGGAACAGCGTGGCCGACAGCGAGTCCGCCGTGGGCAAGAGCGGGTTGTAGACGTCGATCTCGGCCTGCATCTGCTCGCGCTGCGTGATCGCCTCGGCGCGCAGGATCTCCTCGATCTGGAAGATCAGGGTGTGCCGGTTCTCGAACACCAGGGTCACCCGATCGCCCACCGAGATGCGGCGGTGCTGCTTGAGCTCGATGATCCGTCGGCGGAAGTCATCGCGGATCCCGGCATAGATGGCGGGACCCTTGATGTCGGAAAGGGCGATCGGCTTCATCGAAGCTCCTGTGCGCGCGGGTCGCGGCGGCGAGCCCGCGCGCCGGGCAAGGTCACTCGAGGCTGTCGAGGCCCTTCTTGAACCGGCCGGCGTGCGAGCGCTCGGCGCGGGCCAGGGTCTCGAACCACTCGGCGATCTCCGAGAAGCCCTCCTCGCGCGCGGTCTTGGCGAAGCCGGGGTACATCTCGGTGTACTCGTAGGTCTCGCCGGCGATCGATGCTTTCAGATTCGCGTCGGTGGGGCCGATCGGCTCGCCGGTGGCCGGGTCGCCGACCTGCTTGAGCCAGTCGAGGTGGCCGTGCGCATGTCCGGTCTCACCCTCCGCCGTGTCGCGGAAAAGACCCGCGATGTCGGGGCGCCCCTCCACGTCCGCGACCTTGGCGAAGTAGAGGTAGCGGCGGTTGGCCTGCGACTCGCCGGCAAACGCGTCCTTGAGATTCTGGTGGGTCTTGGTGCCCTTGAGCTGAGCCATGAGGCTTCCTCCTCAAACACGTCAAGTTCGGATGAGAGAGTGGGAGTCGTAGCACGCCGCCGCTTGCCGGGGCAAGACGGCGAAATGACCGCGCAATGGCGTCAGCGCCCGCTCTCGAGGAACGGGATCATCGCCTCGCACACATCGTTCTGCAAAAGCCTCGCGTAGTCGGCGTTCTCGTCGGTGAAGCCGTTGACGAAGATGGCGAACGCCAGCGGCGCGCGCCCATCGGTGGCCACATATCCAGACAGTGTGGACACGCCATCGAGGGTGCCGGTCTTGGCTCGCACGCGCCCGGCGGCCGGCCCGTTGGCCATGCGCCGGCTGATGGTGCCGTCAACGCCGCCTATCGACAGCGAGGCGACCAGGTCCGGGCCCCAGCGGAAGTCGCGGTAGCCGACCGACAAGAGGCGCACGATCTGGCGCGGGCTGAAGCGGTTCGAGGCGTACAGGCCCGAGCCGTTGCCGTAGTAGAAGCCGTCCGCCGCCCAGCCGATGGTGGCGACCAGCCAGGCGCGCACGATGCCGAGCGCGTCGTCCCAGCTGGCCGGCCGCGACTTGTCGGTCCGCTTCTCGGCCCCGACGGTCTTGAGCAGCGTCTCGGCCACGTAGTTGTTGGAGTACTTGCCCAGCCCGCGCACAACAACGGCCAGCGGCTCGCTCACCCGCCAGGCCAGCGCGGTGGTGTTGCGCGGCACCTCGCCGCTGGTGATGGCGCGGCTGCCCAGCTCGATGCCGGCGCGGTCGATCGCGGTGCGCAGGGTGGCGCCCAGATACAGCACCGGGTCGGCCACGCGGCGGCGGTAGATCTTGACCCCGTCGTCGCGCCGCAGCTGGCCGCGCAGGACAAGGCGCATCTTCTCGGCCGTCGCCTGGGTCTCGATGCGGATGCGCGAGCGGCCCTTGCGCACGGTGCGCACGCGCGAGTCGATCTCGATGTAGTCGTTGGGCGGATCGACGGCCACCTGACACAGGCCGGAGCCGCTCGGCGCCGGCCGCACCGACAGCGTCACGGCGTTGAAGTTGAGCGAGGTGGAGCCGACCGGCGCGCGGTAGGGGGCCTGGTCGTCCGGCTTCTCCTCGAAGTGGGGCGGCAGGTCGCGGTTGTCGAAGTAGTTGGCGTCGACGACGATGCCGCCCTTGATCCGCTGGACGCCGTTGGCGCGCAGCTCGCGCACCAGCTGGTACAGCTCGCCGGTGCCCAGCGTCGGGTCGCCGCGCCCGCGGATGTGCAGGTCGCCGCTGACAGTGCCCTTGCGGTCCGGCTCGGCGCCGTACATCGCGGTGTAGTAGCGGAAGTCGGGGCCGAGCAGCGCCAGCGCCGCCGACGCGGTGATGAGCTTGGTGTTGGACGCGGTGTTGTACATGCCGTCCGCGTCGCGCTGGTAGACGATGCGGTCGCTGTCCAGGTCGGCCACCGCGATGCCGATGCGCGCGCCGGGCAGCTTGGCGGCGCGGGTGGCGACGATGTCCTCGATGCGCCGGGCCAGGAACCTGGCTCGATCCTCGAACGGCGCCGGCTCCGGCTCGCCGTCGCCGACAGCGGTGGCGGTGCCGCCGGGCGGGCCGGCGCTGGGCGGCGCGGCGGCGGCCGGCTGTTGCGACAGCGCCGGCGGCGCGTGGATACTACAGATCAGCGCGACCGCCGCGGCCGCGGCGTGCTCGCGAATCCGCGCCCATGACCGCATCGCGTCTGCAATCTATCACGCTCGCCCTGGTCGCGGCCGCGTGCGGCGTGCGCGACAGACGCACCCCGGACGACACCATCGTCGTGCTGGTCGAGGCGCGCTTCACCAGCATCGACCCGCGCTACACCAACAGCGTGGACGACGTGAAGCTGTCACGCCTGGTCGCGCCCGGCTTGACCAGCGTCGAGAACGGCACCGCCGAGCCGCGCCTGCTGCTGGCCGAGTCGATCGTCTGGCGCGATCCTCGCACCGCCGACGTGACGCTGCGGCCGCACCTGCGCTTCTCCGACGGCACGGCGCTCACCTCCGCCGACGTCGTCTTCACCTTCGAGAGCGCGCGCGACCCGGCGATGGAGAGCGCGCTCCTGCGCAACATGCGCGACCGGTTCGCCGGCTTCGAGGCGCTCGACGAGCGGCGCGTGCGCATCCACCTGACCGAGCCGCTGGCCACGCTGCTCTCCGACCTGGAGTTCGGCATCGTGTCGCGGCGCGCGGCCGGGGCCGACCGCCGCTTCGATGGCGGCAGCGTGGTCGGCGCCGGGCCGTATCTGGTCGAGTCGTTCGACGCCGAGGACATCCGGCTGCGCCGCAACCCGCACTGGCCCTTCGCGGCGCCGCGCACCGAGCGCGTGCGCATGCGGACGGTGCGCGACAGCAACGCGCGTGCGCTCATGCTGGCGGGCGGCTCGGCCGACCTGACAATCAACTCGATGCGCATCGACCTCGGTCGACGATCTGGCGCAGGGGCGCCGGGTCGAGCTGGCCACCGGCCCCGGCCTCAAGCTGACCTACCTGATGCTGAACGGGCGCGATCCGGCGCTGCGCGACGTGCGCGTGCGCCGCGCCATCGCCCACGCCATCGACCGGGAGCGGGTGATGCGCAGCAAGCTCGACGGGCGCGCCCTGCTCGCCACCGGCCTCCTGCCGCCGGGGAGCTGGGCCGACAACCGGGCGGTGGAGACCTATCGCCACGACCCGGAGCGGGCGCGTGCGCTGCTCGACGAGGCCGGCTATCCCGATCCGGACGGGCCGGGCGGGCGACCTCGGCTGCGGCTCGTCTACAAGACGAGCTCCGACCAGGTGCGCGTCGCGCTGGCGCGCGTGTGGGCGGCGCAGCTGGCCGAGGTGGGCATCGCCGTGGAGGTCCAGTCGTTCGAGTGGAACACGGTGTTCGCCGACTACAAGGCGGGCAACTACCAGCTCGGCTCGCTGCAGAGCGCCGCGATCACCGAGCCGGACTTCCTGTACGCCTACTTCCACTCGTCGCGCATCCCCACCCCGGCCGATCCCAATGCGCTCAACCGCGGGCGCTACGCCAGCTCGCGCATCGACGAGCTGACCGAGCTGGGCCGGCGCACGGCTGACCGGGGCGCGCGCCGCGCCGCCTACGCCGAGGTGCAGGCGATCCTGGCCCACGATCTGCCGGTCATCCCGCTGTGGCACGAGCAGAACGTCGCGGTCATGAACACGGACCTGCGCGGCTTCGAGCTCCTGCCCAACGCGAGCCTGTATGGCCTGCTCCCCGCGAGCAAGTAGCCCGCGCGCGAGCGGGGCGCGTCGGGACGCTTCAGGCGGCCTGGCGCGGCTCGGAGCGCAGGCGGCGGCCGTGCGCGCTCTTGGGATCCGGCTTGGGCGAGCGCGGCCCGCGGCGCACGAGCAGCGGCAGACCGACGAGCTCCAGCACCACCGTGTGTCCGCCGCCCGGGACCGGCTTCTCGTCGACGAACGACACCACGCGGCCCTTGAAGCGATAGGACAGGCGCAGCTCCTCGTCCTCGACCTGGAGCTCGATGGTCGCGCCGATCTCCATGAAGGTGGAGGCGCGCAGCTCGAGCGCATCGAGCCGGGCGGCCACCAGCTCGACCTTGTCCCACAGCTGACGGCGGCCGCCCCGCAGGATCGCGCTCAGCCGATCGCTGAGGCCGGAGGCATCCTGGTCGCCGAACTGGGACGAGCTGCGCGCGAACAGACCCTCGATTGCCTCGACCGCCTCGATCTCGTCGAGGGTCAGGCCGGCGCCTGTACGACACTTGCCCATCAAGTGGCGGTACTCGTACACCAGCTCGAGGGCAGTTGACATTGGCGATGAAACTGAATAGCAATAGAGATGCCACGTTGGCCGATCTCCGCCGTGTTCAATAAGCAATCGAAAACACATCATGGGTACGGGGCAGGGCGCCTCACCGTGGCACTCTTGCGCCACCAAGAACGCAGGTAAGTTCAGCTAGTTAGCATCGTCGTTCAGGTGCGGGTATCAATGGCAGAAGACATGGACCTGTTCCAGCGCAGCGCGCAGCGAGAGCGCGTAAATCAGCCCCTTGCCGAGCGAATGCGGCCGGCGGCACTCGACGAATTCGTCGGTCAGGACCACCTCCTGGCCCCAGGAAAGCTGCTGGCGGGGGTTGCAGGAGGGGGGCGACTCCCATCCTTGTTGCTGTGGGGACCCCCGGGTACCGGAAAGACTACATTGGCGCGCCTGCTGGCCGGCCGCGAGCGGGCCCACTTCGTCACGGTGTCGGCGGTCAACGCCGGGGTGAAGGATGTGCGCGAGGCGGTCGCGGCGGCGGCCGAGCGACGCGACCTCCACCGCACGCGCACGGTCCTGTTCGTGGACGAGATCCACCGCTTCTCGCGCGCGCAGCAGGATGCGCTCCTGCCCCACGTCGAGGCCGGCACGGTCATCTTCGTGGGTGCGACGACCGAGAACCCGTCCTTCGAGGTGATCGCGCCGCTGCTGTCGCGCTGCCGGGTGGTGCGGCTCGAGCCGCTCGGGGAGGAGGCGCTGCGCACGATCTGCGCGCGCGCGCTGGCCGACAGCGAGCGCGGCCTGGGCGGGCGCGGCATCGAGCTGGACGGCGAGGCGCTCGACCAGCTGGTCGCGCAGTCGGGCGGCGACGCGCGCCGCATGCTCAACGCGCTCGAGGTGGCGGCCGACCTGGCCGCCGGCGACGGGCCCGGCCGAAGCCGAGGGAGAGGCGAGCCGGTACGCGTCCGCGCCGAGCACGTCGAGGAGGCGCTGCAGCAGCGCACGCTGCTCTACGACAAGGCCGGCGACGAGCACTACGGCGTCGTGAGCGCGTTCATCAAGAGCATGCGCGGCTCCGATCCGGACGCCGCGGTCTACTGGATGACGCGCATGCTGGAGGCGGGCGAGGAGCCGCGCTTCATCCTGCGCCGCATGGTCATCTTCGCCGCCGAGGACGTGGGCAACGCCGACCCGCAGGCGCTCGTGGTGGCCACCGCGGCGCTGCAGGCGTTCGAGCTGGTCGGCCTGCCCGAGGGCGTGCTGCCGCTGACCCAGGCGGCGGTGTACCTGGCCTGCGCGCCCAAGTCGAACACGTCGCTGACCACCTACGCGGCCGCGCGCCGCGCGGTGCGCGAGCGCGGCGCCTTGCCGGTCCCGGCCAAGCTGCGCAACGCGGTCACCGGCCTCGACCGCAAGATGGGCCACGGCGCCGAGTACCGCTACCCGCACGACTTCGAGGGCCACTACGTGCCGGAGACCTACCTGCCCGACGCGCTGGCCGGCGAGCGCTTCTACAAGCCGTCCGACTCCGGGCGCGAGGTGGAGATCGGCCAGCGCCTGGCCGAGTGGCGCCGCCGCGGCCTCGGGCGGCGACGACGACGAGTAGCTCGGGCGGCGCGGCCCGCTCAGGCCGGCCGCAGCCATTCCTTCTTCGCCTGGTGGATGGCCGCGGCCATCTCCTCGGGGAAGCAGGTCAGCACGAAGTCGATGGCCTGCTGCTGGACCTCGCGGTCGAGGTGGTCGGGCAGCTGCATGGTCCCGTCCTCGCGGTCCGGCGTGATGCCGAGGCGCACCACCTCGGTCAAGCGCAGGACGTGCAGGCGATTGATGAAAAGCGCGTGGGCGATGCCCAGGAGGGTGCGCTCGAGCATGGGATCCATTGGTGCCCGCCTCTCCCTATCACAGTCCGCCGGGTCGGGGAAGCTGCCGACCGAGCCGGCGGCCGGCGCGGCGCGCGAGGCTGCCGCCGCGCCAGGCGACGGCGCGCGACACGACCTGGGCCTTGTCGTAGCTGGTCAGATGCGGCCGGTGGCCCAGGACCGAGGCGCCGGCGGCGTAGATCTTGTCGAGGATGCGCATGCCGCCGTGCCAGGAGATGGCCAGCTCGGCGGCCAGGTCGTCGCCCACCTCGTCGACCAGCGGGCGGGCGCGCTCGAACAGAGAGCGCGTGCGCACCACCTCGTAGCGAAGCAGCGCGGTCAGGCGGTCCGCGACAGGCGGGCGCTCGTGGGCGCCGGGGGCGCGCAGGTCGGCCGGATCGAGCTGGAAGTGGCGCAGGTCCTCCTCCGGCACGTAGAGCCGCTCGCGCGCCAGATCCGCCGCCAGGTCCTGCCAGAAGTGCGCGAGCGCCAGGCCGCTGGACAGGTCGTCGGCGTAGCCGAGCAGGGCCGGCTCGCGGTAGCCGCTGCAGTAGAGGAACAGGCGGCCGACCGGCTCGGCCGCGCTGGCGGTGTAGCCGCGCAGGTCGGCGAAGGTGGCGTAGCGCGAGTTCTCCAGATCGGTGCGGAACCCGGCCAGCAGCGACGAGAACGGCGTGATCGGCAGGTCGAAGGTGGCGATGGTGTCGGCCAGCGCGACGAACACCGGGTGGTCCGGTACGTCGCCGTGGTAGCAGGCCTCCAGCAGGCGCTCCCAGCGATCGAGCTCGAGCGCGCGCCGGCCCGACGTAGCTGGCCTCGTCGGCGAAGTCGTCGGCGGTGCGGGCGAACGCGTAGACCGCGAAGATGTGCGGGCGCAGCCGCGACGACAGGAAGCGCGACGCGACCGGGAAGTTGTGGTGGCGCGAGCGGGCCAGCGCCTCGCAGTAGCGATAGCAGGCGGTCAGCTCGAGCGGGCGAGGCGGAGCCGGGATGGGAGTGGCGGGCAGCGAACGGCCGAACGCGCGGTGAATCAAGGCGACCTCATTCGATGAGAAGAGAGACAGGCGCGGTGTCGAGCTCGACCCGCAGCCGCGTGAGGATCTCTCGCGCGCGCTCCGGCCTCACGTCGCCGAGCGCGGCGATCTCGCTGGCCACGCGCTCGACCAGCTCGCCGGTGGCGCCGGCCGCGCGCGCCACCAGACGGGCGTGCAGGGCCATGTGGCCGCGCTGGATGCCGATGCCGGCCAGGGCGCGCAGCGCGGCCAGGTTGCTGGCCAGCCCGGCGGCGGCCGCGACCTTGGCCAGGTCGCGCGCCGACGAGGCGGCCAGCACCGCCAGCGCCAGCCGCGCGCCGGCGTGCAGGTGCAGCGCGCCGCCGACGGTGCCGACCGCCAGCGGCATGGAAAGCTCGCCGGTCAGGCCGGCCGGCGAGCGGCGCCAGGTGGCGAGCGGCGCGTAGGTGCCGGCGCGGGCGGCGTACGCGTGCGCGCCGGCCTCGACGCCGCGCCAGTCGTTGCCGGTGGCCAGCAGCACGGCGTCGACGCCGTTCATGATGCCCTTGTTGTGCGTGGCGGCGCGGTACGGATCGAGCTCGGCGAAGCGCGAGGCGGCGGCGACCGCGTCGGCCGCGGCGGCGCCGTCGAGATCGTCGTCGGCCAGCGCCGAGGCCGGGACGTCGGCGCGCACCGTGACCATGCGATGCACGCACAGGTTGGACAGGATGCGCAGGCCGACCCTGCCGCCCGCGAGCTGGGCCAGAAGATCGCCCACCGCCTCGGACACGGAGTTGACGATGTTGGCGCCCATCGCGTCGCAGCAGTCGATGAGCAGGTGCGCGACGATCATGCCGCCGTCGGGCGAGCCCGGGCGGCTGAGCACGCGCGCCTCGAGGTCGACCGGGCCGCCGCCGCGCGCCACCAGACCGGGCACGACCGAGGCGGCGCGGGCCAGGACCTCGTCGCGGGCGGCCAGCAGGGCGGCGACGGCGCCGTCCGGGTCGGGCACGTCGCAGATCTGGACCTGGCCGATCATGACCGGGCGCGACACCTCGGCCCGGAAGCCGCCGCCGGCGCGCACCATCTTGGCCGCGTTGGATGCGGCGGCGACCACCGATGGCTCCTCGATCACCATCGGCACCAGGTAATCGACGTCATCCACCCGGAAGTTCAGGGCGATGCCGAGCGGCAGGGCGTAGCGCCCGACCACGTTCTCGATCATCCCGTCCGCGGCCGCCTCGTCCAGGCCGCCCGACTCCAGCGCGGCCATGGCATCCGGATCGATTCCGGAGGCCTGGGCCAGACGCCGGCGGCGCTCGACCAGCCGCAGCCGATAGAAGCCTGGGATGCGGGACGACATTCGAGTCAGCGGACCATACCCGTCATTTTTCCAAAAATCACGCGGAGTCATCTTCCACGAGGGCTCCCTGTGCTTCAACGCGCAAGTCGGGGAGGTGCATTCCGAGACCGGCTCGCATGGGCGCGGAACTGCTGGGCAGCATCCGGATCGCTGAACGCGGCCAGCGCGATGTCGCCCCCGCCGGCACCGGTCGGCTTGAGTGCGCCTCCGAGGGCCGCGGCGGACCGGGCGAGCTCGCGATGCGACGTCGAGCACGAGGTCGACGGCGGCCGCGCGGCCGAGCTCGAGCGCGGCGTCGCCGCCGGCGGCCAGGGCCTCGACCGCCGCGCCGGCGCCGCTGGCGGAGTCGCGGCACGCGGCGATGAGGGCGGCGGCTGCCGCTGGCGATGGCGTCCAGGCAGCGGCGATAGGCGCCCGGGTCGCGGCCGGACAGAGCGCGGATGGCGGCGACCAGCGACGCGCGTGTCGGCCGGCCGGCCGGTCCACACGGCGACCAGCTCGAGCCCGGCGGGCAGGCCGAGCGGCGCGACCGAGGGCGGCAGATCGGAGTGCGGCTGCGAGCTGCGAGCACGCCGCCCCAGACGCTGGCGGCGACGTCGGCGCCGCTGCCGCGCGCCGACGGATCGAGGGCGGACTGCGCATCGCCGTGGGCGCGATGGGCGAGGCGATGGAGCAGGGCGCGATCGAGCGGCCCGCCCGCGCCCAGGCACGCGCCCAGCGCAGCGACGGTCGCGGCCGCGCTCGATCCCAGCCCCAGCTTCTCGCCCGAGGGCGCGCACAGCGCGTCGCTGTCGACCCGCACCCCGGCGGCGGCGCGCGCGGCCGGCGCTGTCGGGGCCCAGCTCGTCGGCCAGGACGTGCGCGGCGGCCGCGAGGAACGGCGACGGCGAGCGTGTCGTCGGCGAATCGGCCGCTGATCCAGGCGCGGGCGCGGCGATCCACCGCCATGACGACGGCCGGGCCACCCTCGAGGATGGCGTACTCGCCGGCCAGGAGGATCTTCCCGGGTGCGGACGCTCGCGCCATCAGAGCCTCGCCCGGACAAAACAAACAGTGGACAGGAAACAGGCGACAGGGAACAGGGAACAGGAATCGGAGACGGCCGTTGCCTGGCTGATGCCGGCCCCTCCTGGCGATCTCCGAGCGTTCCCTGTTCCCTGTTCCCTGTTCGCCTGTCGCCTGTTCACTGTTTGTTTTGTTCAACGCCTCACTCCACCACCACCGCCCCATCCCCGGGACCACTTTCAATCACCCTCGTCACGTCCTCCACCGCGCGCACTCGCGTCGGCCACCGCCGCCGCCTCGCTGCGCGTCGTCAGCACCTTCACGTGCGGGCCGGCGTCCATGGTGAAGTACGCGGTCGTGCCGCCGCGGCGGAGCTCCTGCACGGCGTCGATGAGCGCGATGGTGGCGGGGCGGAAGTAGGCCACGGCCGGGCGCGCGGCCAGGGCGGCCGCGTGCATGGTGAGCGCGCTCTGCTCGGCCACCTCGCCGAGCGCGTGGAGGTCGCGGCGCTCGATGGCGGCGCGGGCCGCGGCGAGGTCGCCCGGCACCGCGGCGAGCCAGCCGGCGTAGAGCGGCGAGGTCTCCGCGCAGTGCTCCATGGCGGCGCGCGACGACAGGCTCTTGACCCGGCCGCCGCCGACGATGGCCACGACCATTGCCAGCGGCCACGAGGCGGACAGCTCTGCGGCCGACATCATCTCCTCGGCGTGGGCGTCGCGTCCGTCGCTGCGCGTGCCGGGGCGCATCGCGACGAGGCCACCGAAGATGGATCGCGCGGCCGAGCCGCTGCCGCGACGGGCCAGGATGCTGAGCTCGCGCGGCGACAGCTCGAGCCCGGCGGCCCGGCTCACCGCGAGCGCCAGCGCGGCGTAGGCCGACGCCGACGAGGCCAGCCCGGAGGCGGTGGGGAAGTCGTTGCTGCTTGTCACCCGGAAGCGCAGCTCCGGCGCCGCGGCCGCCTCGCGCACCAGGTCCGCCCAGGCCGAGAAGCGGGCCAGCGCCGATCCGGTCACCGCGTGGGTGGCCAGGGTCAGCTCGTCGCGCGCGCCGTCGAACGGCTCGGCGGTGGCGGTCGTGGTGAGGCCGTCCAGGGTCAACGACAGGCTGCCGGCCGCCGGCAGGTTGAGCGCGGCGTCGCGCTTGCCCCAGTACTTGACCAGGGCGATGTTGGCGTGGGCGCGCGCGCTCACGGTCCGCGGTGCTGCTGTCATCGATCAATCTCCCCGGCGATGTCGCCGTCGATCTTCCCGCCTGTGTCCCCGTCGAGCGTCGCGGCCATGTCGTCGGCCGCCACGCCCGCCGTGACGGTGAAAGCTTCCCGGCCCAGCGCGCGCCAGGCCACCAGCACGTCCTGCTCGCGGCCGGGGGCCAGCGCGATCACCGCGCCGCCGCCGCCCGCGCCGGTCAGCTTGGCGCCGCTGGCGCCGGCGCGCAGAGCCGCGTCGACCATGTCGTCGAGGGCGCGGGTCGACAGGCCGAGGCCGGCCAGGATCTCGTGCGCGCGCGCCATGCGCTGCGCGATGTCGGCGGGTCGTCCCTCGACCCAGGCCGCGGCCGCGCTCTCGGCCGCGCGGCCCATCTCGGCCAGCTCGGCCGCGGTGCGGGCCGGCTCGCGCGCCAGCTCCGCCGCCACGCGCCCGACCATGTCGGCGGTGCGGCGCGGCTCGCCCGACAGCCCGATCGCCAGGGTCAAGGGCGGCGCCGCGGCCACCGGCTCGAGCCCGGCGCCGCGCCGGTACAGCCCGATGCCGCCGCGCGCGGCCAGCGCCACGTCGATGCCGCTCGGGTTGGCGTGAAAGAAGCGCTCGCCGGCGTTGGCGATCTCCTCGACCTCGTCGCGGCCGAGGCTGTCGCCCCGCCGCCGCGGCCAGCGCGCGGGTCGTGGCCACCATCGTCGCGGCCGACGAGCCCAGGCCGGCCGCCGGCGGCAGGTCGGCGTGCGCGTGCAGCGCGAGGCCGAGATGCGCGGCGCCGGTGCGGCGGGCCAGCTCGGCCAGCACCTCGGCCAGCGGGTGGGCGTCGCCCACCGCCACGCTCACGTTCCAGCGCGGGATGGCCAGCGAGATCGGCCCCGACGGCCGGCGCTCGACGCGCACCGAGACCCGGCGATCGATGGCGGCGGCCAGGGCCGGGTGGCCGTGCACGACGGCGTGCTCGCCGAGCAGGATGACCTTACCGAAGGCCGAGGTCATCGAGCCAGCTCCTCAGCGTCGGTCCCAGGTGGCGGGGCGCCGCCGACAGATCGGCCGCGCGCCGGCATCCGCACAAGAGCGTCACCGCGCGCAGCGACGACAGCACGCGCTCGAGGAGCTCGACCACACCGGCCTCGCCGCCGGCCCGCTGCGCGCGCAGCACCGGCGCGGCCAGGCCGCCGGCGGTCGCGCCCAGCGCCAGCGCGCGCGCCACGTCGAAGCCGGTGCGCAGCCCGCCGGTCGCGATGACCTGCAGCCCGCGGCGCGCGCACGCGACGACGCTGACCGCCGTCGGGATGCCCCAGTCCCACAGCTCCTCGCCCAGGGCGCGGGCCGCGCTGGCCTCGCCGGCGCGCCGCGCCTCGACAGCGACCCAGGAGGTGCCGCCGGCGCCGCTGACGTCCACCGCGGTGACGCCGGCGGTCGCCACCGCGGCCGCCGACCTCGCTCGACAGGCCGCAGCCGGTCTCCTTGACCACCACCGGCACCGGCAGCGAGCGCACCAGCTCGGCGATCGTGTCGATCGAGCCGCGGAAGTCGCGGTCGCCGCCGTCCTGGATCATCTCCATGGCCGGGTTGAGGTGGATGGCCATGGCGTCGGCGCCGATGCGCGCGACCAGGTCGGCCACGCGGTCGGGCCCCAGCTCGCGCGCCTGCACCACGCCGAGGTTGCCGAGCAGGAACAGGTCCGGGCGCCACGTCGCGCACCTGGAAGGTCGGCTCCAGCTCCGGGTGCAGTGCCATCGCGCGCTGCGAGCCGACGCCGAAGGCGACGCCCAGCTTCTCGGCGGCGCGCGCGAGGTCGCGGTTGATGCGCCCGGCCTCCTCGGTGCCGCCGGTCATGCCGCTGACCACCAGCGGCGCCGCCAGCCTGCCGCCCGAGCAGCGTCGTGGACAGATCGATCTCGTCGGCGGACAGCTCCGGCAGCGACTGGTGGATCAGGTGGACATCCTCGAGCAGGGTCGAGCGCTGCGCGGAAGTCGGCCTCGCCGCTGGCCGCGACCTCGAGGTGGTCGGCCTTGCGCTGGGAGATCGCCGGTCGCGGGGCGGACTCTGACATCGGTAGGAGCGTGCGCGGGCGAGGGGCCCGCGTCGAGCCGGATCAGGCGCTATGAGGCGCGTCCGGGTGCGCGGCGCTCACTTCTGCGGCGCGCCCGGGGTGCCCGCGCGGGCATCGCCGCCGCCCGCCGGCGCGCTCAGGTTCTGCACCGTGGGCTGGCACTTGACCGCCGGAGCCGGCGAGCAGTCGTTCTTGAGCACCAGCAGGCCGTCGGAGTTGCGGAAGCGGCGCTCCGACTCCAGCGACCACTTGCCGGTGATCACCATCTCGTCGCCGAGCTTGAACGGCGGCATCGCCTTCCAGCGCGCCTCGGTCTCCGCCTGCATCTCCTTGCGGCAGGTTCTTGTCGTCCTTGCGCGGCGGGCGCGGGACGTCGACCACCCAGATGCCGCGATCGGGAGGAGTGTCGGCCTTGTCGCCCAGGTAGAAGTGGGGCGGGTTGCACTTCTCCGGCTCCTCCTCGAGGATGCGCGCGAGCTCCTTGTCCGTCATGTCCGGCGTGCGGATGGCCGTGGCGCAGTCATAGATCCACACGACGTGACCCTTGACCTTCACCTCGGTGTCGAGGAACTTGTTTCCTCGGAGGCGCATCTCGGCAACGGAATGGGTGCCGTCGGGGTTGGACTGGGGCATGGCGAAGTCGGGGACTGCGGGGAGGTCCAGCTTGATGCTGGTCTTCTGGACCTCCGCCTTGGCTCCCTGGAGCTGGTCCTTCTGGCATCCGCCTGCGACCACGAGAGCGAGACTGAAGGCGACCCCGGTCACACGAAGCATGGACCGGTCATATCATGAGGCCTGAAGCGCCTACAAGTTCTCGGAACCTATAAGAACAAGGGAAAACGGATCGCTCTGGTTCTGACCGCCCTGGCGCTCGGGGCGGGGGCATGTGAGGGGCCTCCAGCCCGGTCCAAGCCGTGGCGACATGCCGGCGAGCCCGCAGCCAGGGGCGCCGCCGTCGCGCCCGCGATCGCCGGCGAGCGCGCCCGGCTGCGCGCGATGGCCGCCGCCGCCGACACCCTGACGGTGTGGCTCGACGGCGACGCGCGCACGCTCGACCCGCGCGCCGCACCGACGGTGTGGACCATGCGCATCGTCGCAGGACACGGTGTTCGAGTCGCTGGTGCGCTATCGCGCCGGCGAGAGCGAGGCGCAGCCGGGCGGCTACGAGCCGCGCCTGGCCCGCAGCTGGCGCGTGTCGAGCGCCGGCCGCGAGCTCGAGCATCGAGCTGCAGCCGGACGTGCGCTTTCACGACGGGCGGCCGCTGGCGCCGGCCGACGTCGTGCGGTCGATCGACGCTGCCCGCCGGTCGCGCGAGCGCGCCGTCGAGCTGGCCGACGTGGCCGGCGTCGACGCTGCCGGGCCGCGCTCGGTGCGCGTGCGCCTGGCCCGGGCCAGCTCGTACGCGCTGCGCGCCCTGGCCGAGGTGCCGATCATGCCGGCGCCGCGCGGCCGTCCGGCGCCCGGCGCCGAGACCGAGATCGTCGGCACCGGCCCTTATCGGGTGCGCGCGTGGCGCGACGGCACCGTCGAGCTGGAGCGCTTCGCCGGCTACTGGGGCGCGGCGCCGGCGGTGGCGAACATCGTGTTCCGCTACCAGCCGGACGCGGCGGCGGCGCTGCGCGCGGCGCGCGGCGGCGAGATCGACGTCATCCCGGCGCTCATCCGCGAGCATCACCCCGAGCAGGGCAGGGTGGCCGCCGCCGCCGGGCTGGCGCCGCTGCGCCTGCGTCCGGCGACCGTGCGCTACCTGGCGCTCAACGTGCGCCGGCCGCCGCTCGACGACGCGCGCGTGCGCTGCGCGCTGGTCCGCCAGCTCGATCGCCCGGCGCTGGTGGCGGCGAGCGAGGGGCTCGCGCGCGCTGTCGGGCGGCGTCATCTGGCCGGGCGGCCCGGGCGACGGACCGGCGATGGAGACGCCGCCGCACGATCCGGCCGGCGCCGCCGCGCTGCTCGACGAGGCCGGCTGGAGCGACCCGGACCGCGACGGGCTGCGCGGCCGCGGCAACCAGCGCCTGCTTCTGACCGTGCTGGTGACGGATCAGCCGGACGAGCAGCGCGACCGCGTCCTCGATCAGCTGCGCGCCGCCGGCGTCTTGCTCGACCTGCGCATCGGCACCGCCGCGGTGCTGGACAACCGGCTGCGCGACGGCAAGTTCGACGCGGCCTTCGTCGAGTGGCGGGCCGTGCCGGGCGAGGATCTCATGCCGGTCTACGGCACCGGCGGCGCGCGCAACTTCGGCGGCTTCTCCGACCAGCGCGTCGACGCAGTGCTCGCCCGCCTGCGCGCGTCGTGGGACCCGGCGGTGCGATGGAGCGCGATGCGCGACCTCGGGCGCGCTCCTGGCCGAGACCTGCCCGGTCGCGCCGCTGGTGGCGCCGGATCCGCACGGGCTCATCAGCCAGCGGGTGCGCGGAGCGTCGGTGCGGGACGGGTGGCTGTCGCTACGAGACGCGCAGCTGGTCGGGCGGCCGGTAGACTGTGGTCCGGCCGCCCGGGCGTCTACTTGGCGTACGTCCCCTCCATCTCGACATCCAGCCCTCGCGGCGTCGCGCGCGCGGTCACGCGCAGGTCGTCGAAGCGCTCGAGCGACAGCAGATCGATCTCGGCCAGGTCGCGGGCGAGGTCCGGGTCGATCGACGCGATGCGCGGGTCGCCGCCGGTGGCAGTGAGGCGGAGCAGGGGCAGGACCGCCTGCGGATCGAGGCGCATGTTGAGCAGCGGCGGGTTCTCGATCGTGCCGGCGGCGAGCAGGCCGGCCAGCTCGCCGCTGTCGGCGCCGAGCGAGAGGCCGAGGGCGCGCGGGGCCAGGGCGACGTGGACCTTGCCGAACGCGCCGCCCAGCACCGACGGCGAGCTCGACCGGCGGATCGCCGGGGCTGAGCTGGGGCGCGGGGACGCCGAGGGCGCGGGTGAGGCGGACGAGGACGTCGCCCGGGCGGTCGCTGCCGAACAGGACGAAGATGTCGGCCGAGCCGCTGGCCAGGCCCTCGATCTCGCTCACCGAGAAGCTGGCGCCGCGCACGCCGCCCAGCGACGAGGCGGCCTTGCGCAGGGTCGCGACCTGCTCGCGCGCCAGCTCGTTGACCCACGCCAGCGACGGGCAGCGGAACGGCCGCGCGGTGATGCGCCCGAGCGAGGCGTTCAGCCAGCCGACCAGCGCGGTCATGTCCACGCCGGCGCGACAGCTCGATGGCGGCCGCGCTGGCCGGCCGCCTCGGAGCCGGGCACCTCGCCGCGCAGCCCGGCGATCGCGCCGGCCACGTCGGCGCGCATCTCGACGGCGGATCGCGCGCGCATCTGCTCGCCGGTGGCGGCGGTCAGCCCGACGGCCACCCGCGGGATCGCGCCGGCGACCTCGACCAGCTCGTCGCGGCACGGCGCCGGCAGTGCCGCGCCCAGAGACGCCGCGATGCTCTTCATGTCGGCGTAGCCGACGCCCGCCGGCGACAGGCCGTGCTCGGCGGCCAGGACGTCGAGGCGCCGGTCGCCGGCCAGGCTGCGCTGGGGCACGCGCTGGCCCAGGATCGAGCGGCAGCCACATCGCGCGCTGGGCCGGCGGGATCAGCGCGACGACCAGATCGCTGGCCGGCCACGGCGACGATCCACAGCACCGCGTCGTCGCGCGCCGCGTAGTAGCGCTGCGAGCCGAGCGCGGCCCGCTCGATCGGCTGCAGCCGCCTGGCCATGCGGTCGAGCACCGCCGCGAAGCGCGCCGGATCGGACAGCCGGATGCGCACGACCGGGTTCATGCCCAGGCCGTACAGCACGCCCACCGTCGACGGATTCATCCCGATGGCGGCCAGCTTCTCCGGGCTGACCGTGCCGCCCAGCTCGCCGAGCAGGGCGACCTGTAGCCGGACCAGGAAGCCCAGCCGCCGCATCTCCTTGGGCCGCCGCTTGCGCAGTCGCTCGACCGCCGGGCGGACGCGCTCGTAGGCCGCCAGCCGCGACACGTACTCGCGCGCCGCGTAGTCGGCCGGCAGCGGACCGAGCGCGGCGAACAGGAACGGCGTGTCGGCCGGGATGTACTTGAGGTAGTCCGGCTGCGGCAGGGCCGGCACATTGGCGCGGGACCGGCGCGGCCCGCTCGACCGCTGCCGGGCCGGCGCGCGCGGGCTCGGCGGGCGGCGCCGGCGAGGACGACGAGCACGCGGCGGCGGCGAGCGAGAGCATGATCGGCCAGAGCGGCCGGCGCGCGGACATCTCGCCAAGGCTGTCGCAGCGCCGAGGTGCGCGTCAACGGCGGCGTGCGCGGGAATGAGCGGCACCGGGCCGGCGTATTGTCCGTCCATGACCCGTCACGCCGTCAGCGCGTTCCTCCTCGTCCTGATTCTCGGTGCCTGCAAGTCGTCGGGCGACCCCGCCGCGGGCAAGCCGGCGGCGGGCGACGACAAGTCGGCGGCCCAGCCAGTCGAGCCACCGGCCGAGGCGAAGTCGGCGACCGAGCCGCCGTCGGGCGAGCCGCCGGCCGAGGCGAAGGCAGCCGCGCCCGAGCCGGCCGCGCCCGAGCCCGCCGCCGAGCCGGCCGCAGCCGACGCCGGACCCGCGACCGGCGCGGCCGACAGCGCGAAGGTGGAGCCGGCCGACCTGGTCGGCCACGTCGGCTTCAACTGGCTGGCTCCGGACCCGCAGAAAGCGAAGTGCGTGAAGCTCGATGACCGGATGGCCAAGAAACTGGCCGCGCAGAAGTTCAAGTGTCGCCGCCGCTCGGCCGACGAGGGCTTCGAGGGCAATTCCAGCGAGTGGGCCAGCTGCAGGGCCGGCAAGACCGAGTGGATGCTGTACGCCAGCAAGGAGGTCTGCCAGGAGCAGCTCGAGACGATGAAGGCCAACGGTCCGTGACGCAGTCGCCGGCAATCGACGGCAACGCGATCGCGACGCACCCCTCGCGGGCGGTGAGCGCCGTGTAGGTGTCGCATCTCGTGTGCGTACTCCCTGACGTCGTGCCCGGAGCGCGTCATCGGCGCGCCGTTCGCGCGGGTGTAGAATGCGCGTAGACGAGTCGTCGTAATCGAGACGACTCAGCCCGGGGAAGGAGGACGCATGCGACGATCGGCAGCGCTCCTGGCCGCGGCCTGTCTCCTCATCGAGGTGGGTTGCGGCAAGGAAGAGGAGAAGAAGGACGATGCCAGCAAGGCGGCAGGCGAGCCGACCGCGAAGGCGGCGGACGACGCAAGACGAAGGACGAGGCGCGCGGCCGAGCCGGCCGCGTCCGGCGACGCCGTCGATCCGGAATCGCTGGCGGACAAGATCGGCGTCGAGCCCGGGCCGATCGAGTACGACAAGGACGAGGGCGCCGCGGCGGTGGTGGCCAGCGCCAAGGGCGTCGGTCGAGGTGCGCCGCGTCGGCACCGAGACGTGGGAGGAGACCAAGGCCGAGGCGCAGCTGCACGCCGGCGATCAGGTCCGCGCGGCCGACGGCGGCCAGGTAAACGTCACGCTGGTCAACGAGACCGCCATCGAGGTGGCCGAGCAGAGCGCGATCGCCATCGGCTCGCGCGACGCCACGGCGGATCCGGCGTCGTCGGCCGCGGTGCTGTACGGCGTGGCCCGCTTCAGCGTGGCCGATCGCGCGCCGGGCGAGGGTCCGTTCCTGGTCTTCACGCCGGGCGGCGTGGTGGCCACCAAGGGGACGGTCTACACCGTCGGCGTGGCCGCCTCCGGCATCACCCGGGTCGGCGTCGAGGACGGCGAGGTCGAGGTGGCCGGCTCGGCCAAGCTCGACGCGCCGGTCGCGCTGGTCGCCGGCAAGGTGATCCTCGTCGACGCGGACGGCGGACGTCGGCGCGCCCGCGCCGGCCGGCGACGTCGACTGGGGCGCGTGGCGCGACGACGCCGAGTCCAAGCTCGAGGTCAAGGCGGCCGCCGAGTACCACGCCAGGCGCGCCGCGGCGCTCGAGGCGGAGCTGGCGGCGGCCTACGCCGAGCTCGAGACGCAGACCGCGGCGGCGGCCGAGGCGGAGGCCGACATCGAGGCGGCGGAGCAGGCCGACAACACCGAGGCCTACGAGGCGGCGGCGCCGGACATGGGCGGCGCGGTGGATGCGTCGTTCGCCCTGTCGCTGCGCCTCCAGTACCTGAGCAGCGCCATGCTGGGCCACGCCTACGTGGCCGACGCGCTCTACGTTCGCCACCCGGACGCGGTGGCGATCATCGAGCCGGCCCGCCCGCGCTCTGGCCGTCGGCCGTGCTGTGGAACAAGAAGTACCACGCGGTGGCCGACCTGCACGTGCAGCCGCTGCGCGCCTACTACTACGTCCATCACCCGGTCGGCCGCGCGCACGCCAAGCTGGTCGCGTATCCGATCCCGCCGTTCTACGCGCGGGTCAAGCTCGGCTACGAGCCGCCCCGCATCTCGTCGCGGGTGAAGGTGCACGTCTACCGGCCGCCGATCGTCCATCCGTCGGTGCGGGTGAGAAGGACAGTGTTCTGGCGCGCGCCGCGCATCGGCTGGTACGCCGGCGTCAAGGCGCGCGTGCGTCCGGCGCCGGCCCGGGTGCACTGGTACGTCAGGCCGCGCGCCCCGCGCGCCCGCGTCGTGTTCGGCGCGCGGCCGTCCGCATCTGTCAGGGTCAAGACTGTGTTCCGCGCCGCGCCGCCGCGGCCGCGGGCCAAGGCGGTGGTGCGCTTCGGCGCCGGGGTCGGGGTGCCGCGACCACCGCCGCGGCGTGGACGTGCGCGACCACCGCCGCGAGGTGGACGTGCGCGATCCCCGCCGCGACGTGGATGTGCGCGGGCGAGGCGACATGCGCGGCGCTGCCGGCGTCAAGATCAAGGCCGGCGTCCGCGGCGCCCGCTGTCGACGTGCGCGACCACCGCAGCTCGGTGCGCGGCGGCGCCGGCGTCAGGATCAAGGCCGGCGCCCGGGGCGCCACCGAGGTCCGCGACCACCGGACCCGCGCCGAGGTCCGCGGCCGGCGGGCACGCCTCGGCCGGGGCCTCGGCCCGCGTGAAGGTCAAGGCGCCGAAGGTCAAGGTCAAGCCGCCGAGGGCGAAGGCCAGCGTCAAGGTAAAGGGCGGCATCAAGCTCGGCAACTAGACGCCGCTCCCGGACTAAAGGGCCAGGCGGGGGGCGTTTCCCCCGTCTGGCTCAGGTCGTGGATCGTCCAGGCGGTGCCGTGTTAAACGCAGGCGTCATGGTTGGCGCCGGGCGGTTGCGGTATCGGCTCGTCTTCGCCGCGGCGGTGGCAGCCACGCTCGTCGCCGCGGCTCCGGCGGCGGCGCAGAAGCGACCGCCCCGCGCCGAAGCCGGACCAGATCGCGCGCCTCGAGAAGGAGCTGCTCGACTCCCAGATGCGCGGCGCGATGTACCCGTCGCTGCGCCTCGCGCGCAAGCTGCACCAGGTCAAGCTGGCCAGGCTCGGCGCCGATCACCCGGACACCATCCGCGCGCTCGAGCAGGTCGCCGAGCTTCACCTCCGGCACCGGCGACTACGCCGGCGCGCTCGCCATCCACCGCCAGCTGCTGGCCCGGGCCGAGAAGCGACACGGAGTGGATCATCCCGACACGCTCGGGGCGCTCGAGGGCGTGGCCGGCCAGCTGTGGCTGGCCCAGCGCTTCGACGAGGCCGATCGCATGTACCAGCGCGTGCTGGCGCTGCGCCGCGCCCAGTCCGGCGCCGACAGCATCATGTACGCCACCGCGCTGCAGACCTACGCCTCGCTGCTGACCAGCCGCCACGCCTACGCCGCCGCCGAGGACCGCTACCTCGAGGCCAAGGCGATCCTCGACCGCGGCGGCGCCCAGGCGGACGCGTCGCAGACCGGCCTGCTCATGGGCCTGGGCATGCTGTACTGGACCCAGGGCCAGCAGCAGAAGGCGGCGCTCAAGTTCGACCAGGCCATCGCCGCCCTGGAGCGGGTCTACGCCGGCGCCAACCAGGATCCGTCCCTGCCGGCGCCCATGATGCTCGCCATCGCGTCGATCTACTCGTACGGCGGGCGCGACGACCTGGCCCGGCCGCTCGAGGAGCGCGGCGAGCGCCTCTTCCGCCAGGCGGTGGCCGACATCGAGAAGCAGCACGGCCCGCGCGACATGCGGCTGCTGACGCCGCTGTCGTCGCTGGCCCAGCTGCACCAGCGCCGCAAGCAGTGGGACGAGGCAGAGAAGCTCTACCGCCGCGTCATGGCGATCCAGAGCGCCAACGCGCAGCCGAAGGCCTCGCCGCTCACGTCGGTGTCGTGGCTGTTCCAGCTGGCCTATCTGGAGCGACAGCGCGGCCGCCCGCGCCAGGCGCTGCCGGTGCTGGAGAAGGTGCGCGGCGTCTACCGCTCGCTGTACGGCGAGTACATGGCGTTGACGATCGACCACCAGATCGCCGACGTCGCGCCGCGAGCTGGGCGACTATCGCGCGGCCCGGCGCACGCTCGAGCGGGTGGTGAAGACCTCGCGCCGCACCTGGGGCCCGCGCCACCCGCTGGTCGCCGCGCAGCTCAACAGCCTGGCCATGCTGCACATGGCCGAGGGCAAGGCCAAGCCGGCGGTGGCACGCATGCGCGAGGCGCTCGACATCGAGGAGCCGAACCTCGCCCTGGTCCTGGCCACCGGCACCGAGTCGGATCACGCCACCTACTTCGGCCAGATCGCGTACCAGCTGCACATGGCGATCACGCTGCACACCCGCTACGCGGTGCGCGACCGCGACGCCGCACGCCTCGCCCTGACGACGGTGCTGCGGCGCAAGGGGCGCATCCTCGACGCCGCCGCGGCCAGCGTGGCTGCGCTGCGCGGCAAGCTCAGCGCCGACGATCAGAAGCTGCTCGACGAGCTGGCCGCCTCGCGCGCCCAGCTGGCCGCCCTCATCGTCGCCGGTCCCAAGGCGACCGACTCGCCGGAGCAGTACGCGGTCGAGGTCGGCCGGCTCGAGCGCGAGGTGAAGCGGCTCGAGGACCAGGTGCGCCGGCGCAGCACCGCCTATCGCGTGCAGAGCCAGCCCATCGAGCTGGCCCCGGTGCAGAAGGCGATCCCGTCCGACGGCGTGCTGGTCGAGATCGTGATCTACCAGCCGTACGACGCCCGCGCGGTGGGCCCGTGGGACCCGAAGAAGCAGCCGCCGCGCCGCTACGGGGCCTATCTCCTGCGCTCGACGGGGGATCCTGAGCTGGGTCGATCTCGGGCGACGCGAAGACGATCGACGCGGCGGCGGATGCGTTCCTGGCCGCCCTGGCCGACCCGGACCGCAGCGACGTGGAGTCGCTGGGGCGCGCGCTGTTCGATCGCGCGTTCAAGGGTCTGGTGGCGAAGCTGGGCCAGACGCGCAGGGTGCTGGTCGCGCCGGACGGGCTGCTCAACCTGGTCCCGTTCGGCGCGGTGGTGGACGGCGGCGGACGCCACCTGGTGCGCCGCTTCAGCTTCTCGTACCTGACCTCGGGGCGCGATCTCCTGCGCATCGGCGCCGGCGCCCGACCCAAGCACGGCCCGGTCATCGTGGCCGATCCGCGCTTCGACGCCGCCGACGGCGATCCGGCCGCGAAGACCGCGGGCAAGAGCGCAGGCAAGAGTGCAGGCAAGGCGAAGCCGTCTGGCGGCGCGAAGCCGCGCGCCGGCGACGTTGTCGCCTCGCGCGGCCGCCGCTCGCGCGACCTGCGCGGCAAGAAGTGGGCGCCGCTGCCCGGCACCGCCGAGGAGGCCGACGCGCTGGCCGCGCTGCTCGGCGAGGTGCAGGTGCTGCGCGGCACCCACGCCACCGAGGCCGCGCTCAAGAAGGTGGCCGGGCCGCGCATCCTGCACATCGCGACGCACGGCTTCTTCCTGCCGGCCGAGGCGCCGCGCCCGGTCGACGCTGCCGCCCGGAGCGCCCGCGTCGGCGCCGGTGGCCGGCCCGCAGGCCGAGGCGACCACGCCGGAGAACCCGCTGCTGCGCTCGGGGCTGGTGCTGGCGGGGGCCAACCGGCTGTCGAGCGGCGGCGAGGACGGCATCCTGACCGCGCTCGAGGCGGCCGGGCTCGATCTGTGGGGCACGCAGATGGTGGTGCTGTCGGCGTGCGAGACCGGCGTGGGCAAGGTGACCGAGGGAGACGGCGTGCACGGCCTGCGCCGCGCGCTGGTCATCGCCGGCGCCGAGTCGCTGGTGATGAGTCTCTGGCAGGTGGACGACCGCGCCACCCGCGAGCTGATGGCCGGCTTCTATCGCCGGCTGGAGCAGGGCGAGGGCCGCGCCGAGGCCCTGCGCCAGGTGCAGCTGCAGATGCTGCGCAGTCCGCGCACGAGCCACCCGTATTACTGGGCGAGCTTCGTGCCGACCGGGAGCTGGGCGCCGCTGGCGGCGCGCTGAGGACCGCGAGGACCGAGAGGCAGTGGAGGAGTCGACATGACACATCGAACCGCGAGGATCGGACTGGTCGCGCTTGCCGCGTGGATGCTCGTCGCGCCGGCGGGCGCGCGCGCCCAGGAGGCGCCGCCGCCCGGGCCGGGCACGGTGGAGCTCTACGGCGGGCGCGACGGCCAAGAAGCCGAGCAAGAAGCAGCGCACCATCGACCGCCACCTGTTCACCGCGCAGTACTACCTCTTGCGCGAGAACGACCTGAACGCGGCCGCTGCCGAGTACCGGCTGGTCATGAAGCTCGACAAGGGCAACGTGATGGCCGGCATGGCGCTGGCCGACATCGAGATCCAGCGCAAGAAGCCGAAGGGGGCCATCAAGGTGCTCGAGGCGCTGGGGCGCAAGAACAAGCGCGACGCGCGGGTGTGGCGCGCGCTGGCCATGGCCCACAAGTCGGCCGGCAGCGACAAGAAGATGGTGGCCGCGTGCAAGAAGGCGCTGGCCATCGATCCGCGCGACGGCGAGGCGCACTGGCTGCTGTTCCAGCGCGCCCTCGAGCACCACCAGCGCGGCGACAAGAGCGCGCGCGCCGAGCTGGAGGCGGCGGCGAAGGGCTACCTGGCGTCCGGCTACCTGAACCAGGGGCCGCAGCACAAGCAGGTCGAGCGCACGCTGATCGAGCTGTCCGGCGACGAGCTGGCGCTGGCGGTGTACGACGCCAAGGCGGCCTACACGACCGCGTTCGCCGCCGGAGGCATCGGCTCGATCAACCAGCAGATGGCCGAGGCGCGGCGCGGCTTCGAGAAGTGCGTGGCCAGCGCGCCCGACCGCCAGGAATGCCACTACTACCTGGGGCTGGTCTACGGCTCGGTGAAGTCGTCGGATGCCTACAGCCCGGACAAGGCCAAGGCCAGCCTGCGCAAGGCGCCCGACATGCCGGAGGCGCACGTGGAGCTGGCGCGCCTGCTGCGCGTCGAGGACGACCTGGGCGCCGCGGCCCGCGAGCTGGGCGTCGCGATCAAGCTGTCGCCGAGCCTGGCGGTGGCCCACCTCGAGCTCGGTATCGTGCGCAAGCTCGACGGCAACGAGGACGCGGCGGTCGACTCGTTCGTGGCCGCCTACGAGGCTGATCGCTTCTCGTCCACGGCCGACCGCGCCGTCAGCGAGCTGGCCAAGATGCGGCCCAGGCACCCGCTGGTGGCCGGCGCCATGCGCTTCGGCGACATCAAGGGGGACGTTTTCTCGACCGACCGCTTCAAGGCGGCGGTCAAGATGGTGGAGGAGCAGCTGGGCGGGGTCGACGAGGCGGCGCCCGAGAAGGCGGTGCTCGAGGAGATCCTGGCCCGCCTGCGCAAGTCGGGCGACGTGAGCTCGCGCTTCACCTTCCACGTCGCGGTGCTCAAGACCGAGATGGTCAACGCCTTCGCCCTGCCGGACGGCAGCATCTACTTCACGCGCGGGCTGTTCGACTTCCTCAAGAAGAAGTGGCCCAAGCGCAAGCTGGACGCCAGCAACGACGTGCTCGCCCACGTCATGGCCCACGAGATGGCGCACGTGTTCCGCCGCCACACCCTGCAGAGCCTCATCTACCAGGAGGCGATCCGCGACTCGTCGCGCCCGCTCGATCCGGCCATCCTCACCCACGTGACCCGGCTGCACGAGGTGGAGGCGGACCGCGAGGGGATCGTGCTGGCGTTCCTGGGCGGCTACCACCCGCGCGGCGGGATCGAGTTCATGGAGGTGTCGGGCGCCGAGATGGAGATCCCGCCGCACCTCGATCACCCGACCTACGAGGAGCGCGTCCACTACCTCGAGGAGTACTGGTCCAACGACGTCAAGTTCGCGTTCGTGTCGTTCCGGCTCGGCCTGGACACCCTCGAGAGGGCCGGCAAGCTCGAGCTCAGCGACCCGGCCAAGGCGCCCGAGGCGTACGAGCTGGCGGTCGACCACTTCAAGCGCTTCCGCACCACGCTCAAGGGCAACAAGGAGGTGCTCAACAACCTCGGCATCGCCTACGCCAAGCTCGGCGTGATGAGCCTGGCGTCGGGGGCAGGGTCGCCGCTTCTGCGCTGGCAGACGCGGTTCTCGGTCGAGCGCGACGCGGCCATCAAGTACGTGAGCGTGCAGCGCGACGAGGAGGAGCCGCGCACGCGCGGCGGCGAGGCCAAGAAGAAGAAGGCGCCGGCCATCCCGTGGCAGCTGCGCGAGGCGACGGCGGCGTTCGAGGAGGCGCTGCACATCGACAGCCGCTATGGCAAGGCGCAGCTCAACCTGGCGCTGGTGCAGCTGGCCCTGGGCAGGACCGAGGAGGCCCACCGCCGCCTGGTGGCGATGAAGGTGTCGGGCGAGCGCGACCTCCTGCTCGGCGTCACCGGCGCCGAGCAGCGCAAGTGGTCCGAGGCGGAGTCGGCGCTCCTGCGCGCGGCCCGGTTCAAGGGGCTGGCGCGCGCGGCCCGCTTCAACCTGGCCCGGATGTATCAGCTGTCCAACCGGCGTGACAAGGCGCGCTCGGCCTATCAGGCTTACCTCGCCCAGGACAAGACAAGCCCGTGGGCGCGCGCGGCGCAGAAGGCGCTCGGGCAGCTCAAGACCGCCGCGCGCTGACACGGGATCAGGAGGACGCCATGGCCAGGATGAGAGCCGTGCAGGTAACCAAGGCGGGGGATCCGTTCACCCTCGTCGAGCGCGAGATTCCGGATCCGGGAGCGGGGCAGGTCCGCATCAAGGTGGAGGCCTGCGGCGTCTGCCACAGCGACGCGTTCGTGCGGTTCGCCGCGTTTCCCGGCCTCCAGCTGCCGCGCGTGGCCGGCCACGAGGTCGCGGGCCGCATCGACGCGGTCGGCGCGGGCGCGGTCGGCTGGAAGGAGGGGGAGCGGGTCGGCGTCGGCTGGCACGGCGGCCACTGCTTCCGCTGCACCCAGTGCCGCAAGGGCATGTTCATCAACTGCGAGCGCGCCGGCATCACCGGCGTCACGCATGACGGCGGCTTCGCCGAGTACATGGTGGCGCCGGCCGAGTCGGTGGCGCGCATTCCGGAGCGCCTCGCCGCGGCCGACGCCGGACCGCTGCTCTGTGCCGGCATCACCACCTTCAACTCGCTCCGCAACAGCGGCGCCCGGCCCGGCGACACCGTCGCGGTGCAGGGGATCGGCGGGCTGGGTCACCTGGCGCTGCAGTTCGCGGCGCGCATGGGGTTCCGCACGGTGGCGCTGTCGCGCGGCGCCGACAAGGAGGCGCTGGCCCGCGAGCTCGGCGCCCACGACTACGTCGACACGGCGACGGTGAGCGCCGCCGCCGGGCTGCAGAAGCTGGGCGGCGCCGACCTGGTGCTGGCCACCGCGCCTCACGCCGACGCCATCGCCAGCGTCATCGACGGCCTCAAGCCGCGCGGGAAGCTGCTCGTGGTCGCGGCGGCGACCGAGCCGATCAGCTTCTCGGCCTTCAGCATGCTGAGCGGCAAGACGATCGCCGGCTGGCCGAGCGGCAGCGCGATCGACTCGGAGGAGACGATGGCGTTCAGCGCGCTGACCGGCGTGCGGCCGCGCATCGAGACCTTCGGGCTGGAGAAGGCCGAGGAGGCGTTCCAGAAGGTGATGGCGAACAAGGTCCGGTTCCGCGCGGTGCTGGTGCCGTGATCGCGGTGGCGGCGGATCAGCTGCCGGTTAACGTGTAGCGCCGCACGCCCAGCTTCCAGATCTGCAGCGAGACGAGCAGGAAGGCGACGCCGGCCAGCGGCGCCGCCCACTGCATCGCGATCGGCGTGCCGAGCGGCTCGGCCGCGCCCAGGATGGCGACGGCCGGGAGATAGACGACGCAGCCCAGCGGCAGCGCCGTGAGCAGCGCGCGGCGAAACCAGGGCCGGTAGATGGTCAGCGGATACTGGCTGGCGTAGTTGCCGCCGAAGGTGAAAGAGCTCCACACCTCGAGCGTCTCGATGGTCCAGAAGGTGCTGGTCGCCTGCAGCACGACGATGCCGGTGTACAGGCACACGCCGCCTACCAGCGCGCCGAGGAGGAGGCAGACCTTGGCGGCGGACCAGTCCACGCCGGCGGCCTGGCTGGCCCAGACCAGGATCACCAGGCCCTGGGTCAGGCGGCCGACCCGCATGAGGGTCAGCTCCTGGCCCAGCAGCTGGAGCACGGTCGAGCGCGGGCGGAGCAGGACGCGGTCGAAGTCGCCGCTCTTGACCATGGCGCCGAACAGGTCGAAGCCGCGGCAGAACGCGGACGCCACGGCGAAGCCGACGTCGGCGAGGCCGTAGAAGAACGCCACCTGGGCCAGCGACCACGGGCCGAGCGCGCCGAAGCGGTGGAACAGGGCCCAGACGCCGAGGAACTCGACGCCGGTGCCGACCAGCTGGCCGATCGCGTGCATGGCGAACGAGGCGCGGTACTGCAGCTGGCCGCGCATCGAGATCGCGATGTAGCGCCCGTAGAGCGCGAGCGCGTCGCGCAGCGAGGCGAGCACCGCGTCAGCCTCCCTGCACCACGATGCGGCGGGTGCCGCGGGCCAGCGCGAGGCGTCCGGCCACGACCAGGATCGCGGTCCAGCCGAGCTGGTGGGCCAGCACCCAGACGAGCCCGGCGGGCGCGATGTTGCCGGTGTACAGCCGGGCCGGCAGGTCGAGCATCCCGGCGAACGGCAGCGCGTAGATGATCGGCTGCGCCCAGTCGGGAAACAGCTGCAGCGGGATGATCAGGCCGCCGAGCGTCGCGATCATCCCGCCGAACAGCGTGGCGATACCCGTGCCGCTCACGGTCCACAGCATGCTGATGTTCATGAGCGTGGTGATCGCGCAGGACAGGAACAGCGCGGCGAGCATGGCGACCAGCCACGCCGCACCGGCGGCCACACCGGGCAGTCGCAGCTGCCACTCGTCCAGACCGACCAGCGGCAGGATCACCATGGCCAGGACGGCCATCGGGAGGACGCGAAGCAGCATCGGGGCGATGCGCCAGGCCAGGGTGCGGCTGAACCACAGGGCGTACAGGTCGAGCGGGCGGCAGAGCTCGTAGGCGACGTTGCCGGTGCGCACCGACTCGCGCACGTCCGGGTCGGTGTTCCACGCGAACATGGCGAAGGTCGCCTGGCCCAGCCAGACGTAGCCGACCATCTGGGCCATGGAGAGCGGCTGGGTCTGCGTGGTCGAGCGATAGAAGGCCTCCAGGATCATGATGCGCATGAGGCCGAAGAAGCTCTGGGTGAAGACGCCGCCGGCCGCCGCCGCCCGGTACTGCAAGAGGGTGCGGAAGCGCGCGGCCAGGATGGCCAGGTACGGCCTCATCCGGCCTCGTCTCCCGGGGGAGCGGCGCCGTACAGGCGCGCGATGATTGTCTCGATCGGCGGGTTCTCGACGAACAGGTCGCGCACCGGGAAGCGCCGGGTGATGCGGGCGATGAGCTCGGCCGGCGCGATCTGGTGAGGGTCGAAGGCCAGGCAGACGCGGTGGCCGTCGCGCCGGACCAGGCGGGCGTCCGGATCGCTCAGCTCGCCGGCCGAGTCGTCGTCCACATCCACGGTCAGCCATCGCTCGCGCGAGACCTGGCGGCGCAGATCGTCGAGCGTCCCGTCCGACAGGATGGCGCCGCCGCCGATGACGATGACGCGGCGGCACAGCGCCTCGATGTCGTCCATGTCGTGGGTTGTCAGGATGACGGTGACGCCGCGCTCGCGGTTGAGCCGCAGCACGAAGTCGCGCACCGCCAGCTTGGAGACCGCGTCCAGTCCGATGGTCGGCTCGTCGAGGAACAGCAGCGTGGGCGCGTGGACCAGGGAGGCGGCCAGGTCGCAGCGCATGCGCTGGCCCAGGCTGAGCTGGCGCACCGGCGTGTCGAGCAGCCCCTCGAGGTCGAGCAGCGCGATCAGCTCGTCGCGCGCGCGCAGGTACTGCGGCTCCGGCACCCGGTAGACGTGGCGCAGGAGATCGAACGACTCGATGACCGGCAGGTCCCACCACAGCTGGGTGCGCTGGCCGAACACCACGCCGATGTTGCGCACGTGGTCGATGCGGTCCTTCCACGGCACGCGGCCCAGCACCTCGACCCGGCCGGAGTCGGGCACCAGGATGCCGGCCAGGGTCTTGACCGTCGTCGACTTGCCGGCGCCGTTGGGCCCGATGTAGCCGACCAGCTCGCCGGCGTCGAGCGTGAACGAGACGCCGTCCAGGGCGCGCACCTCGCGGTGGCGGCGGCGGACCACGCCGCGCAGCGCGCCCCACACGCCGGGCGCGCGCTCGGCGACACGGAAGACCTTGACCAGGTCCTCGACGATGATCTGCCCCACGGGCCCGACGGTGTCGGGACTCGCGGCGCAGATCAAGAGCCGAGCGCGGCGATCGGAGCGCCCCGATCAGAAGGCGGCGGCCATGCCGTCGCGCGGCAGGCCGGTGAAGATGTCCGGCGTGGCCATGCCGAGCCACGGATCCTCGGCCGGGGTCAGGAACAGCTCGGCGTAGACCCAGCGGTTGAGCTGATTGAAATCGAGGGATCCGGACATCAATCGCTCGTGGATCACACCGTGCAGGACCATCTCGTTGTAGGCCACGTCACGCCGCATGACCGCCTCGAAGGCGTCGATGAGGCGATCGACCCCCGCGGCGGGCAGGGGCTGGCCGGCGCGCGCCCAGTCGGCCGGCTCGAGCGCCGCGAACAGCGCGCGGCTCTGGCGATCGAGACGGCTGGGCGCCACGCGGGCCGACAGGGCGGCGCCGACCTGGGCCCAGAAGTCGGAGGCTCGATCCCAGGCGCGCGCGCGGGCCAGGTCGACCTGGGTGCCGAGCTGGAGCGCCTCGACCACCGGCAGCTCGACCATCGCCTTGCTGGCGGCGCGCATCTCTGCGCCGGCCAGCGAGCTGTCGGCCGGCGGGGTCACGCGCACGGCGCCGAGCGAGGCGAAGCGACGGGCGGCGCGCCGCGCCTGATCGGCGTGGAAGCGGGCGACCAGAGCGCCGAACGCGCCGTCGTCGAGCGCGGCGGCGCGGGTCGCGACCGGCGCCGCCTGGGCCAGCGCGTCGAGGAACATGGCCGGGCTGTAGAGACCGGGCAGCACGTCAACCGGGCGCCCGGCGGCGTCGAGCACGTAGTGGGCGCTGTTGCCGGCCACGGTGCGCTCGAGCACGCGTCCGTCGCCGAAGTCGATGCGCGCGACGGGGACTGGCCGCTCGCTCGACCAGTGCAGGATGAAGTGATCGGCCAGGTAGCGGGAGACATCGCGGTTGGCGTACAGCGCCACGCGGAAGAAGCGGCTGTTGGCGCACGACAGGTCCTGGTCCAGGCGGCCCAGCATGCGCAGCGACAGGATCGGCTTGCCGGCGGCGCGCGCCTCGCGCCGTGCCTCGTCGAGATCGCGGTGCCAGTAGAGACGAGACCAGGTGGCGTAGCGCTGGCCGGCCAGCGCGTCGATGCGCCGGGCCAGCGAGTCTTTCTGTGGGCCGGCGGGGATCCGATCGTGCTCGGCCAGGAGGCGGGCCAGCTGCTCGCGCGGCGCCTCGACGCTGGCGGGGCGCGGCGACACGGTGTCGTGGGCGGGGCCGGTGCAGGCCATTGTGACGGAGAGCAGCGAGAGAGCGGCGCGCGGATTCATGGGACCTCCTGTGTCGTCTCAGGAGATACGCGCAAGACGCCGCCCGCGGTGTAAGGAGGGCGTAAGGAGTCAGGCCGAAGCCAAACGTGGCCGAAGACGAAGACGTAGACGCAGACGTCGTCGTGGTCATTGACGGCGCCCTGGACGTGAGCGCCACCTTTGTCGATCCCGTTGTCAATCCGGAAGCGGCCATCCCGTCAACGGCTGCGACAAGGGTGGCGCTCACGTCCAGGGCGCCGTCTTCGACAACGACCACGTCTTCGATCACGTCCTGGACAACGTGGACGTTTGCTTGGATGGCGGCAGGCGCAGGGAGAACACGGCCCCGCCTCCCTCGCGCTCGCTGTGGACGAGGTCGCCGTCCATGGCCCGGGCCAGGGCGCGGGCCAGGGTCAGACCCAGGCCGAGGCCGGCCGGCCCGTCGCCGCCGCCGCGCTCGAAGGGTCGAAACAGGCGGCGGCGCAGGTGGCGCGGCACGCCCGGGCCGCGATCGGCGACCTCGATGGTGACGCCGTCGCCGGCGCTGCGCACGGCGACCTGGACGCTGCGATCGTCCGCACCGCGCGAGTACTTCTCCGCGTTGTCGAGCAGGTTCTGCAACACGCGCGCGACCGCGTCGGCGTCGAAGCGGGCAGGGGCCGCATCCGGGATGTCGGTCTCGACGGTCAGCTCGGCGTGCTCGAGGGCGGGGCGCATGCGCTCGAGCGCGTCGCGCACGGCCTGGGCGGCGTCGCCGTCGCGCGGATGGACGGTCAGGCCGCGGCGGTCGAGCTGGGTGAAGCCGAGCACGTTGCCGACGACGCGGCCGAGGCGCCCGGCCTCGTCGGAGATGCGCTGGGCGTAGACCGCCTGGCGCTCCATGTTGCCCAGCCGCTCGGCCAGCATGTCGCCGTACAGGGCGAGGCCGGCCAGCGGCGTGCGCAGCTCGTGGGCGGCGGCGGCGGCGAAGTCGGAGCGCTGGCGGGCCAGGCGGTCGGCGCGCGCCACCAGGAGCACGACGAGCGCGCCGCACACCAGCGCGAGCGCCGCGGCGGGGAAGAAGCGCCACAGAAAGCCGCGGCGCAGCTCGCCGCCCGCGATGCCGGCGGCCTCGACCGCCGGGCCCGGGTCAACGGCGACGTGCCAGGTCGTGCCGGGCAGGGGGGCGGACGCGCGCCCGTCGTCGGGCGGACCGGCGAGCAGCGCGGCAGGCAGGTCGCCGGTGCGCTGGGCCAGCCACGAGGCGATCGCGCCGGCGGCCAGCGCGAAGCCCTGCGTGATGGTGCCGTCCGGCGTGTTGACTGCGCGCAGCGCGAGCAGGCGCGGCGCTCCGTCGAGCTCGGCGGTGCGCCAGGCCAGCCCGGCGATGCGCACGTCAACCGGCGCGGCGGCGCGGGCGGGCCGCGGCCGGGCCGGCTCGCCCTTGCGCTGCTGCGCCTGCACCTCCTGGTAGACCTGGTTGGGGCTGGCGTTCTGCGCGTACACCGACGGGTCGAAGGCCTGCACCTGGGCCGCCTGCTGCTGCTCTTGCGCCTGTTCCTGCTGCTGCGCCTGCGCGGGCGGCGGGCGCGGCCGCGCCGGCGCCTCGATCGCCGGGCGGGCATGCAGCTCCCCGCGCAGCTGACCGGCCCGCTCGCGCAGCGCGGCCAGCGCGGCGCGGTCGCTCGCGAGCCGCCCCGGCGCCGACAGCTCCGGCACCTCCTCGTTGATGGTCGGCACCGTCACCCGGCCGTCGGTCGCGATCTGGAAGTGCACCGCGATGAGCGGGTCGGCCGGGCCGCGCGCCAGCGGCGACGGCACCACCGACTGCCCCTCCGAGGCGCCGCGCGGGTCGTGGTACAGGTTCTGGTACTCGTAGTACGGCCGCCCGTCCTCGACGGCGCGCATCTCCTCCAGACGCGCGCCCAGCTCGGAGGCCAGCAGCGCGGCGCGGCGCGCTGCCTCCGCCGGCGGCGCCGCGGCCAGCGCGGCCGCCTCGGCGCTCACGCTGCGCCATCCGGTGGCGAACCAGGTGCCGAGCACCGCGGCCAGCGCCGCGGCCGACAGCAGCGCCGCCCACAGCGTCCTCACGGCGCGCCCCCGCCATCGCCCCACGCGTAGCCCAGCCCCTTGACCGAGACGACGATGCGCGGGCTGGCCGGATCGCGCTCGATCTTCTTGCGCAGCACGGCGATCGCCATGTCCACGGCGCGCGTGCGCAGATCGCCGCGCGCGCCCCACACCTGCTCGAGCAGCTCCGCGCGGGTGACCGAGCGGCCGCGGTGGCGGTGGAGCAGGCGCAGGATGCCGGCCTCGCGCGCGGTCAGCGCGACATCGGCGGCGCCGTCGCGGCGGGCGACGAGCAGGCCCAGATCCACGCTGAGCCCGTCGACAGCGATCGTCTCCGGCTCGCGCGGCGGGGCCCGGCGCGCCAGCGCGCGCACGCGGGCCAGGAGCTCGCGCGCGCCGAACGGCTTTGTCACGTAGTCGTCGGCGCCCTCGCCCAGGCCGCGCACCACGTCGTCCTCGCTGCCGCGCGCTGTCAGCATCAGGATCGGCATGCCGGGCCGGGCGGCGCGCAGCCGGCGGCACACCTCGATGCCATCGAGGCGGGGCAGCATCAGGTCGAGCACGACGAGGTCGAACGGCTCGGCCAGGCCGCGGGCCAGGCCCTGCTGGCCGTCGGGTGCCGCGCTGACCTCGTGCCCATCGCCGGCCAGAAGATCGCACAGACCCTCGCGCAGACCGAGCTCGTCCTCGACCACCAGGATCCGCACACCTCGATCATAGGCCGGCCGCGGCGGCCGCGGGTAAGGCCTGTGTAAGGCCGCGCGCTCGGGCCCGCTTCGACTAGCCCTTGGCGGTCTCGCGCACCGCGTCGAGCACCGCGTCCACGTGGCCCTTGACCTTCACGCTGGGAAAGACGTGGGCCACCTTGCCGCTTCCGTCGATCACCACCGTGGAGCGCAGGATCCCCTGCATCTTCTTGCCGTACATGTTCTTTTCGCCCCAGGCGCCATAGGCCTCGATGACCTTGGCGTCCGGGTCCGACAGCAGCGGGAACGCGAGCTTGAACTTGTCGGCGAACTTGCAGTGCGACGCGATCGAGTCCTTGCTCACCCCCAGCACGGCGGCGCCGAGCCGCTTGAACTTGGGCAGCGCGGCCTGGAACTCCTGCGCCTCGATGGTGCAGCCGGGCGTGTTGTCCTTCGGGTAGAAGTACAGGACGACGACCTTGCCGGCGAAGTCGGCCAGCGAGACGTCGTCGCCCGTCGAGGAGGGGAGCACGAAGGGAGGAGCCTTGCGACCGACCTGGAGCGCCGCCATCCGCGTTCGATAGCACAGATCAGGTGCTAGGGTGAGTCATGGGCACGAGGGGAGAGATGGGGGGCGGGCGGGCGCCGTGGTCGGTGGAGATCTCTGGCCGCTTCGACGAGCACTGGTTCACCAGCGCGGTGCTCGAGGGCAACCGGCCCGGCGATCCGCACGTGCGCCCGCTCTGGGTCTACGTCCCGCCCGGCTACGATCCGGACGGAGAGCGCCGCTATCCGGTCATCCACATCATCCAGGGGCTGACCGGGCAGCTCGACATGTGGCGCAACCGCACCCCGTTTCGCCGCAACTTCCCCGAGCTGGCCGACGACCTGTTCGCGTCGGGTCAGGCGCCGCCGTGCATCCTGGTCTGGGTCGACTGCTGGACCAGTCTGGGCGGCAGCCAGTACCTCGACTCGCCCGCCACCGGCCGCTACCACACGTACCTGTGCGACGAGATCGTGCCGTGGGTCGACCAGCACTACCGCACGCTCGCGCATCGCGACCGCCGCGGCATCCTCGGCAAGTCGAGCGGCGGCTACGGCGCGATGGTCACGCCGATGCTGCGCCCGGATCTGTTCGGCGGGCTGGCCACCCACGCGGGCGACGCGCTGTTCCCCATGTGCTACCTGCCCGACTTCCGGAAGTCGGTGCGCGCCCTGCGCGATCACTACGACGGCTCGTTCGATCGCTTCTGGCGCGACTTCCGCGGCCGCCCCGCGTTCTCCAGGGAGTGGGACGACACGTTGCTCAACGACTGGTGCATGGCCGCCTGCTACTCGGCCGATGCTGACGGCACCGTGCACTTGCCGTACGACCCGGCCACCGGCGAGCTGGTGCCGGAGGTGTGGCAGCGCTGGCTGGCCCGCGACCCGGTCGAGATGGTCCCCTCGCATGCCGACGCGCTGCGATCGATGCGGGCCATCTACATCGATGCCGGTAAGCGCGACGAGTTCTTCCTCGATCTGGGCGCCGAGGCCTTTCGCCGCGCGCTCGAGCGCATCGACGTGACCGACGTCTACTTCGAGCTGTTCGACGCGACCCACATGCAGATCGAGTATCGCTACCCGATCTCGCTGAAGTACCTGGCCGATCGCCTGGCGCCGTGACGCTTCCCGGACCGGGGAGTGGGGCTCTTCTCGTAGGCCTCGCGCAGCCAGTGCAGTGCCGCGCGATCGCGGCGAAAATGCCGCCCTTGGGGATTGCCACGGCGATCCCTGGGGGGTCGCCCCCTCAGGCGCAGACTCGCTGATGCCGAAGTCAGGCAGCCGCGATCGCTCTTCCGGATGCAAGGGGGCGATAGCCCGTGACGGACCTGGTGGAACATCGCTTGCAGCGTCCGGGCGGGTGCGCGTCGAGAAGCCCAGCGGCACGGTCCTTCCGACCCAGCTTCAGGCGAGTGAGAGGACCGAGGAGACGCTGGTCAGCGACGACAACGGTGCCCTCCGCGCGCGCGCCGGCACCGAGCGCGGCTGGACGATCGAGAAGACAATCGTGGGGCCGCCGCCGCCCGCCGAGGCGCCGCGGCCTCCCACGCCGGCGCCCCTGCCCGTGGTGGTGCCGCCGCGCCTGGCCGGGCTGCCGCCCATCCGGCCGGTGCAGAAGCCTGTCGCCGGGCTGGTGCCCGCTCCGATCGTTCCGCCGCCGCGCGCTCCGGCGAGCTCGCGGACGAGCGCTCGATCCACCGCCGCGACGCCGGCGGCTGCGACGCCCGTGAACGGCGCGGCGACCGCGCGACCGAGTCGCAAGCAGGCGGCGCTGATCGTCGACGACAGCGGCGGCGTGACCTCGCTGGTGACGGCGCCCGCGCCGCGGCCTCGGGCCGCCTCGCAGCGGGGGCCGGTTCGCGGGGCCGGCGGTCAGAGTATGTTTCCGCGCTCGGCGGCCGAGAGGGCAGGGGCCGAGGCTGCCGCGACACCGCGCCGTCCCTCGTCCGTGCAGGGCAAGATCGACCGGCGCGAATCGGCGACGCGGCGCGCGGCCGTGCCCACCCGGGCCGGTTCGCCGCAGCTGGTGCACGCCACGCCGGCGATCGAGCAGGCCGGTCGAGCTCGCGCAGGGATTGGTCACCGCGCCGCTTCCGGTCGTCGCCGACGCCGCGTGGGAGGCGCCGGAGCCGCTGCCGTCGCCTCCGCTCGCCGGTCCGGAAGCGACGCCGAGTGCCAGGCGCCGTCCGCCCACCGTCGAGTTCCCGACCCTCGACGCGGACGACCTCGCCATCGCGGGCGAGAGCGACCAGACGTTCCGCGATCTCCCGGTCGCCTCGTCCAGCGCGACGCTCGCCGCCGACAGGCCGCTGCCGTCGATCTACTCGATCGTCGATCGCCGCCACGCGCCGCCGGCGCAGGCGGCGCCCGCCGTGCCGGTGGTGACGGTGCATCCGTCGTCATCGGGGGCGTTCAGCCGCCGCTCGCTTCTCGACGCCGAGGCCGTGCCCGAGCCGATCGCACCGGAGATGGCGCCGGTGGCTCGCCCGGAGCCGCGGCTTGTCGAGGCGGCCCGCCACCTCGCCGCGCCGTCGATGCCCGCGCCGCGCCGCGCCCCGGCCGCGTCGTACGGCCCCGCCGCGTACGCGCCCGCCCACGCACTCGCCGCGGCGCACGCGCCGGTCGAAGCGGTCGCTCCGGCGCGCCGCCGCGCACCCGCGCCGGCCGCCGCCCCCGCGCCGCGTCGCGCCGCGCCCGCCGCCAGGTCTGCGAGGTCGAGATCCGGCGCCCGGCCGGTCGCCTCGTTCAGCGCCGCCGAGGCCGCCTTCTTCGCCGAGGGCGAGGAGCTCGCGCGCGCCGAATGGGACGCCGCCGTCGACGACGAGCTGGATCACGTCAGCCTGAAGCGCCCCGGCCTGTGGCGCCGCCTGACCAGGCGCCGCCGCTCAGGCTAGCTTGCTGCGCAGCAGCTCCTGGACGCGCTCCGGGTTGGCGGCGCCGCCGGAGGCCTTCATGACCTGGCCGACCAGGAAGCCGAGCAGTCCGGTCTTGCCGGCGCGATAGCGGCTCACGTGGTCGGGGTGGGCGGCGATGACCTGGTCGACCAGCGGCTCGATGCTCGAGGCGTCGCTCAGCTGGCGCAGGTTGCGGCGCTCCACGATCAGGTCCGGCTCGCCGCCGCTGGCCAGCATCTCGGTCAGCACTTCCTTGCCGCCGGCGCTCGAGATCGTGCCCGCCTCGACGAGGCGGACCAGCTCGCCCAGCTGGCGCCCGCCGAACGGCAGCGAGTCGAGCGCGCGCCCGCCCAGCTGACCGAGCAGCTCGTTGAGCACCCAGTTGGCCGCCGGCGCAGGCCCGGCGCCCGCCGCGACCGCCTCCTCGAAGAAGGCGGCCAGGTCGAGATCGCCGGTCAGCAGGCCGGCCTGGTCGCGGTCGAGGGCGAGCTCGCCGACGAAGCGCTCCAGCTTGGCCGCCAGCTCCGGCGAGCGCTCGCGCTGGCGCTCGCGCACCTCGACGCGCGACTTGCGCGCCGGGCGGGTCTGGGCCTTGGCGCTCTTCTTCACCCCGACGGTCGTGATCTCGCCGCGCAGCTCGGCGCGGCCGCCCGGGCTGGAGTCGCGCAGCGCGATCACCCGGTTGAAGACCAGCGCGCCGCCGGCGCCGTTGCGCGAATCGAGGACGAAGTAGCCCAGCCGCTCGAACTGGAAGCGCGATCCGATCGGCGCGTCGAGCACGCTCGGCTCGATGCGGCACGAGGCGAGCGTGTCGAGCGAGTGCTGGCGCAGCTGGGCCAGAAAGTCGGCCGCGTCGTCCGGCTTCTCGACCGAGAACAGGCGGTCGTACAGGTTCACCTCGCAGGCCAGCGACTTCTCGCCCGACACCCAGTGGATGACGCCCTTGACCTCGCCGGTCTCGCCGTCGCCGCCGCGCGCGGTAGCTGCACTTGAGCTCGAGCGGCTCGCCGGAGCGCGAGTCGGTCAGCACCTCGCGGCAGCGGATGGTGCCGGCGTAGCGCAGGCGCACCTCGCGGCCGGGCGCCAGCCGGTGGAACCCGGGCGGCGGGTCGGCGCGGAAGTCGTCGCGCTCGATGTAGATCACGCGCGACAGCGGCACCCGCCGCGTGCCCGGCTTGCCCACGTCGGGCGGGAAGCTGGGCGCCTCGATCTCCTCGACCTCACCGGCCGGCACGTCCTCCAGCACCACGCGCAGCGGCCGCAGCACCGCCATCACGCGCGGGGCGCGGCGGTTGAGGTCGTCGCGCACGTGGAAGTCGAACTTGCCCAGGTTGACGAGGCTGTTGGCCCGCGCCACGCCGATGCGGTCGCAGAAGGCGCGGATCGCCTCCGGCGTCACCCCGCGGCGGCGCAGGCCGGCCAGGGTCGGCATGCGCGGATCGTCCCAGCCGTCGACCCGGCGCTCCTCGACGAGGCGCAGCAGCCGGCGCTTGCTGGTCATCGTGTAGCCCAGGTGGAGGCGGGCGAACTCGATCTGCTGCGGCCGCGCCTCGGTCTCGCAAGCGGCCAGCACCCAGTCGTACAGCTCGCGGTTGTTCTCGAACTCGAGCGTGCAGACCGAGTGGGTGATGCCCTCGATCGCGTCGGACAGCGGATGGGCGTAGTCGTACATCGGGTAGATGCACCACTTGCTGCCGGTCCGGTAGTGATCGGCGTGGCGGATGCGGTAGAGCAGCGGGTCCCGCATCTTCATGTTGGGATTCGACAGATCGCCCATGACCGCGCAGCACGTGGGCGCCGTCCGGGAACTCGCCGGCGCGCATGCGCCTGAGCAGATCGAGGTTCTCGTCGACCGAGCGGCCGCGGTACGGGCTCGGCTTGCCCGGCGTGGTGAGCGTGCCGCGGTGCTCGCGGATCTGCTCGTCGTCGAGGCTGTCGACGTAGGCGCGGCCGCGCTCGACCAGCTGCTCGGCGTGCTGGTAGAACTGATCGAAGTAGTCGGAGGCGAAGAACAGCTTGTCGCCCCAGTCGAAGCCGAGCCAGCGCACGTCGCGCTGGATCGCCTCCACGTACTCGAGGTCCTCCGTCTCCGGGTTGGTGTCGTCGAAGCGGAGGTGGCAGGCGCCGCCGTAGTCGGCGGCGAGCCCGAAATTGAGACAGATCGCCTTGGCGTGGCCGATGTGGAGGTAGCCATTCGGCTCGGGCGGGAAGCGGGTCACCACGCGCGTGTGCTTCCCGCTCTGCAGATCGCCGTCGATGATGTCGCGGATGAAGTTCTGTGCGCGGGCGCCGCTCGGCTCGGGGCCTGTCATGACCCATGCGATATAGCACGGTATAGTCGCGCGCCGTGAACGCCGTCTTCACGGGTGTCCTGGTCTACCTCGCGGCGCAGCTGGCTCTGGGATTCTGGATATCGCGGCGGGTGACGACCGAGGACGACTTCCTCCTGGCGGGGCGAAGTCTCGGCTACGTGCTGTCCACGTTCACCATCTTCGCCACCTGGTTCGGCGCGGAGACATGCATCGGATCGGCCGGCCGGGCCTACGAGGGCGGGCTGTGGAACACGACCTCGGATCCGTTCGGGTACACCGCCGCGCTGCTGGTGTTCGGCGTCCTGTTCGCGGCGCCGCTGTGGCGGCGCAAGCTCACCACCCTGGCCGATCTGTTCCGCATGCGCTACGGCGCCGGCGTCGAGCGGCTGGCCGTGCTGCTGATGGTGCCGAGCTCGATCCTGTGGGCGGCGGCGCAGATCCGCGCGTTCGGCCAGGTGCTGGTGGTGTCGTCGGATCTGCAGCTCGACATCACCATCACCCTGGCCGCCGGCGCGGTCATCATCTACACGGCCGCCGGCGGCATGCTGGCCGACGCGTGGACCGATCTGGTGCAGGGCATCGTGCTCATCGCCGGGCTGGTGGTGCTGGCCGTCGCCGTGATCGGCGTCCGGCGGGGCCGCCGCGCTCGCCGAGGTGTCGGGCGATCGCCTCGCCCTCATCTCGCCGGGCGCCACGCTCATCGGCACCCTCGAGCAATGGGCGCCTCCCATCCTCGGATCGCTGGTGGCGCAGGAGCTGATCGCGCGGGCGCTGTCGGCGCGCAGCCCGCAGGTGGCGCGCCGCTCGGCCCTCATCGCGTCGGGCGCGTACTTCGCGCTCGGCCTCCTGCCGCCGCTGCTCGGCCTCATCGCCGCGCGCACGATGCCGGGCCTGCGCGACTCCGAGACCGTGCTCATGCAGCTGGCCTCGTCGCAGCTGGCCACGCCGCTCTACGTGCTGTTCGCCGGCGCGCTGGTGTCGGCGATCCTCTCCACGGTCAACAGCGCGCTCCTGGTGTCGGGGTCGCTCCTGGCCCATAATCTGGTGACCCCGCTCTTGCCCGGCCTCGGCGATCGCCAGCGCCTGCGCGCCGACCGCATCGCTGTCGTCGGGTCCGGTTTTCTGGCCTACGGGCTGGCCCTGGGATCGAGCGGCGTGTACGAGCTCGTCGAGCAGGCGGCCTCGTTCGCCACCTCCGGCATCTTCGTCGTCACCGTGTTCGCCATGTGGACCGGCGTGGGCCGCCGGGCCAGCGCGTACGCGGCGCTGATCGCCGGCGCCGCGGTCTACGCGGCCGGCACGCACCTCGAGCTGATGCCGCACCCCTACCTGACATCGCTTGCCGCGGCCCTCGTCGTCTACCTGGCGGCGGCGCCGCTGCGTCACTCCGGCGGCGCGGACGCCATCGCCGGCTGAGGCGCGGGCGTGCGCGTCGAACAGCACGACCTTGAGGTAGTCGGCCTCGAGGAAGCCGACCGGGTGGTCGACCTCGGGCGGCAGGCGGCGCTCGAGGCGGAAGCCGGGGCCGAGGCCGGCTGTCACCGCGGCCACGAAGTCGCGCTCGGTCACCCGCGAGGTGCAGCAGCAGGCGGCCACCCGCCCGCCCGGCGCCACCATGGCAGCGGCGGCGCGGTACAGCCGGCGATAGGCGGACAGCAGCGCGCTCGACCTGGGTCATGCGGCTCGTCATCGGCGGCGGATCGGCGATGACGAGGTCGAACAGCTCGGCCGGGTCGCGCGCCTGCGCCGGCAGCCACTCGAACACATCGGCGGCGACGAAGCGCTGGCGCGCGGCCCCTGCGGGGTCCTGCCGGCAGACCGTTCGGTCCCACGCCTGGGGGAACTCGTGGGGCCGGAATGGCGGGCCGCGAGGTCGAGCGCCGCCTGCGACGAGTCGACGTTGCACACGAGCTCGGCGCCGGCGCGCTCGGCGGCCAGCCCGAGCCATCCGGTGTACGAGAACAGGTTGAGCACGCGCCGGCCGCCCAGCTCCTGCTCCGCGATCCAGCGGCGCAGCCCGCGCAGGTCGAGGTACGCGCCGCTCTTCTGTCCGCCGGCGACGTCGAGCCTGTAGATCGAGCCCGCCCTCGCGCACGCGCAGCGGCTCGACGGGGACGTCGCCGCACAGCGCGCGCAGCCCGGTCCCGACAGGACCGCGCCGCGCCTCGGTGGGCTGGCTTCCACAGCACCCGGCGCAGGCCGAGCCGCCGGCGCACGTGGGCGGCGGCCACCCGCCCCATCGCCTCGGCCCCGGCCGAGTAGGTCATGAGCACGGCGGTGTCGCCGTAGACGTCGACGACAACGGCCGGCAGGCCGTCGCTCTCGCCGTGCACGGCGCGAAACCCGTCGGTCTCGTCGGCCAGCGGCGCGCGCCGGGCCAGCGCCGCCGCGACCCGCTCGTCCACCCAGGCCGCGTCGGGCCGCCGCGCCGAGCGCTCCAGCACGCGCACCGCGATGGCGCCCTCGGCCTCGTAGATGCCGCTGCCGACCGGGCGGTTGTCGGGGCCGACCAGCGCCAGCCACTGCCCGTCGCGGAACACCTGCGCCGCCGAGCTGAGCTGGCCGCGAAACAGCCACGGGTGGCCGGACTCGATCAGCCGCAGCGACTGCCTTGCGCAGCTGGTAGCGCCGCGGGCGAGTGAGGGCGGCGCCGCTCATCCGTCCTCGCCCGGCAGGATGAGGAAGTGCGCGTGCGCGATCGCGATCGGGCGCTGCCGGTCCTCCTGCCACGACTCGACGCGCACGTTGGCGACGCGGCGGCCCTGGCGGGTCAGCGTGCCCTTGGCCCAGGTGTCGAGCGGCCGGCCGGAGCGCAGGTACTCGATGGTGATGCTGATTGTCTTGGGCAGGACGATGGTCTCGGCCTCCCACAGGAGCTGGAAGATGGCGGTGGACTCGAGCAGCGCGCCGAGCGCGCCGCCGTGCAGCGCGGGCAGGGCGGGGTTGCCGACCAGCGTGTTCGAGTAGGTCAGGTGGCCGAGCAGCTCGCCGGCCACGTGGCGCATCGACAGGCCCATGAAGCGCGCGTACGGCACGATCTCGGTCAGCCGGCCGGGCTGGTTGGTCTGCTTGGCCTCGGCGATGAGCTCGACCAGGCTCGCGCACGGACCTCTCGGTCACGGCGCCGGGCTCCGCGGCGAGCCGCGCCCCGGCGCGGTGGCCAGCATGAACGCGCCCGCCGCCGACGCGACCGGGTCCGCCTCGTCGTCGTGGTAGGCCACGCCGCGCACGAAGGCGACGTTGCGGGTGAGCCGGTAGCAGGTGGCGAGGGCCAGCACGTCGCGGCCGGGATCGGCCGGACGCAGGTAGTCGATGCGCAGGTCGAGGGTCGGCGATCGGCACCGGCGACGGCAGCTTCATGAACACCGCCGCTCCGCAGCAGGCGTCCATCAGCGAGGTGATGGCGCCGCCGTGCAGGACGCCGGTGTCCGGGTTGCCGACCAGGTCGGGCGAGTAGGGCAGGCGCATGCGCGCTTCACCGTCGGTGAGCTCGATCATCTCGAGGCCGAGGGCGCGGTTGTGCGGCACCACCTGGTGGAAGTGGCGGTTGAGCTGGGCGAGCCGGGCCACCTGCTCGGCGCGATCGCGCGGTGCGGTCACGGCGCCACTGTACCACCTGCGGCGCGGGCGAACGGCGCCGGCCGCGCAGGTACTGGCGCGGCGGCGCGATCCGCCGTCACAATGCGATGGTGGAGCTTCTCTCCGGCCTGGACGAGCTGGACGTGCGCGCCGCCGAGCTCGACCGGCAGGCGCTCGAGGCTCCGTTACATCGATCGCTTCTGCTCCTCGTCGTCCTGGATCCTGCCCGCCGCCGAGGCGCTGATGCCGCCGGGGCAGCCCGCTGGTGGCCGCCGGCGAGGCTGGATTTCTGGCCGCGGTGGTCAGGCGGCGCGGCGATCTGCGCGCGCTCGAGCCGTGCGAGGCGTCGTGGGGCCTGGCCTCGCCGCTGGTCGGCGGCCGCCCGGAGCTCCTGGCCGACTCCGCCGCCGACGTGCTGATCGCGCGCGAGCGCGACTGGGATTTACTGGTCCTGTCCGGCCTGCCGCTCGGCTCGCCGCTGCTCGACCGTCTGGCCCGCAAGCTCGCGCGGCGCTACCGGGTCGGGCTCGGGCTGGTGACCCGGCGCCACATCGCGTCGCTGGCCGGCGGCATGGACGGCTTCCTGTCGCGCCGCTCGCGCGGGCTGCGCAAGTCGCTGCGCCAGGCGATGCGCCGCGCCGCCGGCGAGGGGATCCGCTTCGAGTCCGTGCGCGCGCACGACGCGGCCGAGGCCGACGCGCTGTTCGCGCGCATCATGGCGATCGAGGGCCGCAGCTGGAAGGGACTGGCCGGGGTCGGGCTTGTCGAGGAGCCGATGCGCGAGTTCTACCGGCGGGTGAGCCGCCGCCTGGCCGCGGCCGGCCAGTACCGGCTCCTGCTCGCCCGCCAGGGCGACGACGACGTGGCCTACGTGCTCGGCGCGGTCTTCGGCAACACCTACCGCGGGCTGCAGTTCAGCTTCGACCACCGCCTGGCCGGCCTCGGACTGGGCAACCTGGCCCAGTATCATCAGCTGCTCGAGCTGACCCGCGATCCGGGCATCGCCAGCTACGACCTGGGCACCGGCGGCGAGTACAAGGCCGCGTGGGCCGAGGACGGCTGGGACTCGGTGTGCCTGGTGGCGGCGCGCTGAGCGAGGGCGCCCGGCGCGCGCGGCTCACCGGAAGTGGCTGCGCCGGGGCGCCAGCAACAGCATCAGCAGGACGCTGACCGCCAGGAACGGCATGAACGGCGTGAGGCTGCGGTAGAGGATGCCGACCACGAGCCCCAGGATGGCGATGACCTCGCACAGCGCCCAGGAGATGATCGATGCCCTGTACAGGGCAGCGCGAGCGGCCGGCGCCTGCTCGGTCGTCATCGCGGCGTCGTCGTCGCGACGGCGCGCCATGCCCCGTCGCACCGACCATCAGGACCAGCACGACGGCCGCGGCGAGCGCCGCCATGACCGGGAGGACGAAGTCCGGCGGATCGCTTCGCACCGGGACCTCCACTCCGGGCATCGGGTCGCCGGCGGGGCGGATCACCATCAGGATGAAGACGGCATAGAACAGGATGCTCGCGGTGAGGGCCGCATGCAGGATGCGCAGCACCCGCAGCACGTCGCCGGGTACGGAGCCATCGCCGCGGTCGGCCTGACGCAACGCGCCGCGCCGATCGATCTGCTTTTCATCCGACACGACAGGAGCCTACCTCACCCCGAGGTCTCTTCGCGCTCGCAGGCGCCGGGCGACCGTGCCACCATGCGGCCGTGAGTCTCGCGCTGCTGGCCGGCGTCTTTCTCGCGGTGATCGCCCTGGGCTATCGCTTCTACGGCAGCTTCGTGGCGCGCCGCTATCGAGCTGGATCCGCAGGCCGCAGACGCCTGCCGTGCGCCGCTCCGACGGGCAGGACTTCGTGCCCACGCGGCCGTTCTACCTGATGGGCCAGCACTTCTCGGCCATCGCCGCGGCCGGGCCCATCGCCGGGCCCATCCTCGCCTGCCAGCAGTTCGGCTGGCTGCCGTGCGTCCTGTGGATCACGTTCGGCGTCGTCTTCATCGGCGCGGTGCACGACTTCTCCGCGCTGGTGGCCTCGGTGCGGCACGACGCCCGCTCGATCGCCGAGGTGGTCCGCGTCCACCTGGGCCGCAACGCGTGGCTGGCCATCATGGCGCTTCATCTGGCTGGCGCTGATCTACGTCATCATCGCGTTCGTCGATCTCACCGCGGGCGCCTTCACGCCCAAGCCGGGCCCGCCCGGCGGTCGCGGACTTCAACGCCGGCGGCGCGGTCGCCCTGGCCGGAACGACCTACCTCGGCCTCGCCGTGGTGATGGGCTTCGTCGATCGCTTCCTGCGGCCGCCGCTGTGGCTGCAGACGATCATCTTCGTGCCGGCCACGCTCGGCCTGGTGTGGCTGGGCACCGAGCTGTCGCAGGTGCTGCTGCTGCCGTGGACGGCCTGGATCGTGCTGATCCTCATCTACTGCTTCGTCGCCTCGATGGTGCCGATGTGGTCGCTGCTGCAGCCGCGCGGCTACCTGGGCGGCTTCGTGCTCTACATCGCGCTGGCCGTCGGCGTCATCGGCATCTTCTTCGGCGGCTTCGAGGTCAAGCAGCCCGCGTTCACCGGCTTCGACGCGCAGCCGGGCACGGCGGTCGGCTACATGTTCCCGTTCCTGTTCGTCACCATCGCGTGCGGCGCGTGCTCCGGCTTCCACGGGCTGGTCTGCAGCGGCACGACGTCGAAGCAGATCGCGACCGAGACCGACTGCAAGCCGATCGGCTACGGCGCCATGCTGCTCGAGGGCTTCGTCGCCATCATCGCGCTCGGCACCATCATGATCGCGAGCAAGGCGGAGATCGCCGGGCTCAAGCCGGACGCGGTCTACTCGCTGGGCCTGGGGCGCTTCCTGACCTCGATCATCGGCGAGCAGCACGTCGCCTTCGCCACCACCTTCGGCGCCATGGCGCTGTCCACGTTCATCTTCGACACCATCGACGTGGGCACGCGGCTGGGCCGCTACATCCTGCAGGAGCTCTTCCGCTGGGAGGGCCGGGTCGCGGCCGCGGTGTGCACCGGGCTCACGGTCGGCGTGCCGATGGTGGTCCTGCTCGGCACCGGCAGCGGGTCGTTCCGCACCTTCTGGACGCTGTTCGGCAGCTCGAACCAGCTGCTGGCCGGCCTGACCCTGCTCGCGGTCACCGTGTGGCTGCGCCGCACCGGTCGGCGCGCCTGGTACACGCTGATCCCGACCCTCTTCGTCCTCGGCATCACGCTGACCGCGCTCGGGCTGCAGGCCTACGACTACTTCCACAAGGCCGACGGGTTGAGCCTGGTCAACGGCGTCGTCGCTGTGGTGCTGATGCTGCTGGCGGCGCAGCTCCTCATCGGCGGGCTGCGAGCGCTGCGCGATTCGTCGCTGCCCGAGGCGCGCACGGTCGACTGACCGGCTGCAAGGAGCCGGAATAGCCGCGCAATTCGCGTGGGTGGCCGCCCTGCGCTGGAGCGCGGCGGCGTGTGGACGCGGCCCAGCGCGCCACCTATCATCGTCAGGTGCCAGCCCCGCGCAAGGAGCGCACCCCGCAGCGCCGACACAAGACCGCGCGCGGCGAGGAGGAGGGCCCCGTCGTCCAGGTCCGGCGCCTGCACCGGCGCGACCTGAACAAGGTCTGGGAGTTCATCAAGAAGAGCTTCCGCGACGTGAATCTGGAGACGGTCGAGTACCAGCGGCCGCGCAGCAAGAAGCGCTTCTACGAGACCTACGAGGAGGAGGGCGTCGAGCAGCTGCTCTTCATCGTCGACGGCGACATCGTCGCCTACACCGAGTGCACCTACGAGATCATCGGCAGCGACACGTGGATCAACCCGCGCTACTTCGAGAGGCGCGACATGCGCCCGCTCTTCGTCGAGGAGCTGGCCGTCCACCCCAGCTGGCATGGTCGCGGAGTCGGCTCGTTCGTGCTGGAGCAGATCCAGCACCTGGCCAAGGTGCGAGGCCTGACCCACCTGGTCCTCGAGGTCGCCGAGAACAACACGCACGCGGTCGCCTGGTACCGCAAGCGCGGCTTCCGCAAGCTGGACGCGTCCGTGTTCATGGCCTACGCCGTCGACGTCGCGCCCGAGCTCCTGCCTCCTCGCGCGCTCGAGGGACAAGAGGTGCAGGCAGAGGACGGCAAGCAAGTCACGATGGTCGTCCCCGTCGGAGAGGGCTCGGGAGACGTGAGGAGGGTAGGGAAGCGCAAGGTCGCAGGCAGGAGGAAGGTCGCGAAGGCGAAGCCGGCGGCGAGCAGGTCTCCATCGGCGGCGAAGGCGAAGGAGAAGGCCGCGCCTCCCGCGGCGAAGAAGGCGGTCACTGCGAACACGACAGTTGTCGGCTCCCCCGGCGCCAAGCCGGCCGCGGTGGCCAGGCCGGCCGCGGTGGTGGCGAAGCCCGTGAGCGCGAGGCCGAGCACGCAGGGCGACGCGGTGCCCGCTCCGGTTCGCGCTGCGGAAGGTGAGCCGGCGGATGGCAAGAACGGACAGCGGGGGGGACGGGCAGGCACTGCTCCGCCGGTGGCGTCGACGAGTGTTTCGGCCCCGGCCGGCCGACGCCGGCCCTGATCGTCAATGTCGAGGTTGACCTCAAGGTCAACGCAGGTGGCTGGTGCCGGACGCTGATGTGGAAGTCAACGAAGCTCCGCTGACGCCGCTGGGCCGGTTGCGCGCCCGCCTTCGGTTCCTGCACGAGCCGGCCGCTCCGCCTCCCTACTGGCTCACGCGCTTCCTCCTCCTCCGCCTCCTCGGCTTCGTCTACCTCTTCGCCTTCCTCTCTCTCGCCTTCCAGATCGTCCCGCTGGTGGGTGAGGACGGGCTCTTGCCGGCCGCTCCGCTGCTCGAGGGCGCCGCCAATCATCTCGGCTCCTCGTGGCTGGGCTTCTGGCGCGCTCCCAGCCTCTTCTGGATGGGGGCGCCGGATGCAGCGCTCACCTCGCTGGCGTGGCTGGGCGTCGCGCTCTCCGTCGTCGTGCTGGCCGGCTATGCGAACGCGCTCATCCTGCTCCTGCTCTGGTTCCTCTACTTCTCGTTCGTCACGATCGGGCAGGACTGGTTCGCCTACGGCTGGGACATGCAGCTGTGCGAGACCGGCTTTCTGGCCGCCTTCCTCGTCCCGCTCCTGGATGGACGGCCGTTCCCGCGCCGCCAGCCGCCGGTCCTCGTCATCTTCCTGTTCCGCTGGCTGGTCGTGCGCATCATGCTCGGCGCCGGTCTCATCAAGCTGCGCGGCGATCCGTGCTGGCACGATCTCAGCTGCCTGGCCACGCACTTCGAGACGCAGCCGCTGCCCAACCCGCTGAGCCGCGCCTTCCACCTGGCGCCCGGCTGGCTGCACGCGTCCGGTGTGATCTTCAACCATGCGGCCGAGCTGATCGCACCGCTGTTCGCGTTCGGCCCGCGCCGCGTTCGCCACGTGGCCGGCCTCGTCATGGTCGGCTTCCAGCTGATGCTGATCGCCAGCGGCAACCTGTCGCTGCTCAACTGGCTCACCATCGCCGCCATCGTCGCCTGCTTCGACGACCGCTTCCTCGCCCGCCTGATGCCGCGCCGTCTGCGCGAGCGCGCCGAGGCGGCCGCCGCGGCCGCACGCCCCTCGTCCTGGCAGACCGGCTGCGTGACGGCGCTGTTCCTGCTCTATCTCGCGCTCAGCGTATGGCCTCTGCTCAACCTGGTGTCGAGCCGGCAGAAGATGAACTACGCCTTCAACCGCTGGCAGCTGGCCAGCGCCTACGGGGCGTTCGGCTCGATGATCGACGAGCGCTACGAGATCGTCATCGAGGGGACAGCCGACGCCACCGACCCGCCGGGCGGAGAGGCGAGGTGGCTCGCCTACGAGCTGCCGTGCAAGCCGGGCGACCCGATGCGGCGCCCCTGCCAGGCCGCGCCCTACCAGTACCGCCTGGACTGGCAGATGTGGTTCGCGTCGCGCGCCAGCGTGCGCGAGTACCCGTGGGCCGCCCATCTGGTGTGGAAGCTGCTGCACGGCGACCGGACCGTCATGCGCTTGCTCGCCAACGATCCATTCCCGGATCGCCCGCCGCGCCGCGTGCGCGCCAGCCTCTATCGCTATCACTTCGCCGAGCCGGACGATCCTGGCGGCGCGTGGTGGAAGCGCGAGCGAGTGACGACCTGGCTGCGACCGCTCAGTGCCGATGACCCGGAGCTGATCCAGTTCCTCCGCTCCAATGGCTGGACACCTGAGCCTCGACATTGACCTGAACCTGAACTTGAACGGTCAACCCCGACCTTGTCGTTATCACTGGATTTGGGTCCGTTCGCAGCTAGTAACGGATCTGCATGCGCTGGACCGTGATCTCCACGATTGCGGTCGGGTCGGCAGGGCGGCGCAGGGAAAGGCGCACGCTGGTCCCGACCGGTCCGCGGATGGACTGGATGGCGGCCTCGAAGCCGATCTCGACCACCGACTTGCCGTCGATCGACAGGATCTCGTCGCCGACGACCAGGCCCGCTGCCTCCGCGCCGCCGCCGGGCACGATCTGGTCGATGCGCAGGGCGTCCTCGCCGGCGCTGAGCGCGGTGCCGATGCCGGCCAGCTCGACGCGGCGGCGTCTCCCCCTCCTTCAGCGGCGTGAGGGAGACGTCGATCGGTCCCAGCTGGGCGCCGTCTGTCACCTCGAGCCCGCCGAGCACGGTGGCGTGGTGGCCGTAGGCGCCGACGAAGACCGAGCGGCGACCGGGGGCCAGACCGCGCAGCGCGAACTGGCCCTGCGCGTCGGTGACGGCGCTGGCCGAGAACGGCACCGGTGTGGCTCCCTCGCCGACGCCGCCCTCGACGGTGACGCGGGCATTCTCCAGCGCCTCGCCGGTCTTCGAGCGGACCGTTCCGGTGAGCGTCCCGCCGGCGGGCAGCTGGATGCTGGCAGCGCTCGGTCGCGCGGGCGGCTCGACCGCCTCGGCGGCGACGGGCCTCGACGGCGCGTACCCGTGCGCGGTGGCCTGTAACAGGTAATCGCGCGCCTCGAGTCCCTCGATCTGGAACGCGCCATCGCGGTCGACGAAGGTCCGCGTCGCCGCCAGGTCGCCGCGCCCGAGGCCGCCCGCCGCGAACACGACGACGGTGAAGGCCGACACCGGCTGGCCGCTCGAGTCGCGCACCGTGCCGGCGACGAGCGCGCCCTGGGTCATGGTCAGGCGCACCTGCGCGCTTCCGCGCGGCGGCAGCGTGACGGTCGCGCGCGCCGGCTTGCGGTCGCCGTCGCGCGCCTCGACCTGGTAGCCGCCCGGGTCGAGGCCCTCGATGGTGAAGCTGCCGTCGGCGCCGCTCAGCGCGCGGCCGGCGGTGGCCAGGTCCGGATCGTAGTTGCTCGATCGCGCCGCGAGCGGCCGCTGGCGCGGCTCGGACCGACCGGCGGCGACCACCACGCCGGGCAGCGGCTCGCCGCCGCCGTCGACAACAGTGCCGGTCACGCGCGACAGCCCGAGCGCGTCGGCGTCGGTGCCCGGCGGCACCAGGCGCAGGGTCATCCGGTGCGTGACCATCGCGCTCTGGTCCAGGCGGGCCCGGCCCGGGCCGTAGCCGCGCGCCCGCGCCTCGAGCAGCGCGAAGTCCGGCGCGTGGAAGTGGAACTCGCCCTTTCGATCGGCGGTGAAGCGATCCGGAATCGAGACCAGCTCCTGCTCGCGCGCCGGCAGGTCGATGATGCGCACCTCCGCGCCCGGCACCGGCGCGCCGTCGGGAGCCACGACCTGACCGACGTAGTCGATGGCGGGGCTCAGATAGATGACGACGTCGCGCACGCGCACGCCCGGCCGGGCCATGAGCTCGATCGGACTGTGGCCCCACTCGGGCGCGAACGGCAGGAACCCCGGCTTGGTGATGGCGGCGATGGCGACCGGACCGGCGCGATCCGGCTCGAAGCGGAAGCGCCCCTCGGCGTCGGTCGTGATCGTCGTGGACGCGCCGTCGGCAGAGCACCAGCAGCACCTCGGCTCCGGGCACCGGCGCAGCAGTCGACCAGTTGACCACGCGGCCCTCGATCGATCCGCGCACCGCGGCCGGATCCAGCTCGGCGCGCGCCGCGACCAGCGCGAGCGGCCTCGTCTCGCCGGCCGGGCGCGGCGGTGGCGCCGGCGGCTCCGCGCCCGCGCGCGCGCCGGTGTTGCGGCCGCCCGCGGGGCGGGCGCGGCGACGGCGGCGGCGCCGGAAGACTCGTCGCCGTCGCGCGCGAACACCGCGATGGCGATCGCGCCGCCGGCGGCCAGCAGCGCCAGCAGAACCAGCGCGAGCACGCTCTTTCCCTTCATGACCAGCGCTCCTCCTGAGATCAGATCCACGCGGCCGAGCCCGGCGGTGAGCGGGGCGGGCGCGATCGCGCGCATCCAGCGCGCGCGGCCGCCGGCCGAGCCGTCGAGCCCGGCGCGCAGCCGCTCGAGCCCTTCCTTGATCCGCCACCTGACCGTGGCCGGCGCGATTCCCTCCAGATCGGCGATGCGCGCGGTCTCCAGCCCCTCGACGTAGCGCAGGAGCACGGTGCGGCGATATGGCTCGTCGAGCAGCACCACCTGCTCGGCCAGCGCGCGGTGGGCCAGCGCCCGGTCGAGCAGCTGCTCCGGCGTCGGCACCGCCCGGCCGTCGTCCTGCCACGCGGTCTCGCGCTCCCGGCGACGGGACTCGCCGCGGCGCCGCATGCGGACCAGGTTGCGCAGCACCTGCGCGAACCACGGCCGCGCCGGCCGGTCGGCATCTGGCGGATGCCGCAGCGCGGCCACGTATGCGTCCTGCACCAGGTCGTCGGCCTCGTCGCGGCCCGCCAGCGCCCGCGCCAGCCCGGTCAGAAACGCGGCGTGGCGCGCGAGCTCGTCGGCGCCGAGCGGCTTTGCGGCCGAGGTGGACACTCTGCCGATCACTATGCCGCGGTCGGTCCACGCGTTGGAAAGTCGCGTCCCGGGCTCGCGGCGGGGGTCACGGGCGCGCGCGTACATGCGCGGACCCGCGATGTGGCACCCCGCTTGCGTATTCCTGTCGCGGTATCTTTCGACCACCGCGGAGGACAGCAAGATCATGGGCCACGTCATCGGCAGGAGAATCGCGTTTCTGAGCGGACTCGGCCTCGGAATCCGGTTGATGCGCTCGCTGGAGCCGGCTCGCGGCGTGCGCTGGCCGGCCGGCTCGCGCGAGGGACGCGGCCAGCCCTCCTGGTCCGACGACCTGGTGGCCGCGCGGGTGCGCGCCGCTGTCGCGCGCGCCGCGTCACACCCGCACGCCATCCACGTGAGCGTGGATCAGGGCAAGGTGACCCTGAGCGGGGCGGTGCTGGAGGGCGAGGCGGCCGGGGTGGTGCGACGCGCGATCGCGCGTGGCCGGCGTCCGCTCCGTCGACGATGCGCTCGAGCGCCACGCCAGCGGCGCGAACGATCCGCGCCTCCATGGCCCCGGTCACAGCGACTCGCCGCTCGAGCGCGACGTGTGGCCGGCGTCGTGGCGCCTGGCCGCCGGCGCGGCCGGCCTGGTGCTCGGCCGCGCCGGGCTCTCGCTCGTGCGCGGCCACACGCGCAGCGGCCTGGCGCTGACCGCGGCCGGCGCCGCGCTCGCCACGCGCGCGGCCACCAACCGCCCGCTCTCGCGCCTGCTGCGCATGAGCGGGTCCGGCCACGTGATCGACCTGCGCCGGACCGTGCTGGTGCGCGCGCCGGTGTCGGAGGTGTTCCGGTTCTGGGCCCAGGTCGAGAACTTCCCGCTGTTCATGGAGCACGTGCTCGACGTGACCGTCAGCCCCGAGGACGCGCGCCGCTCGCACTGGCAGGTGCGCGGGCCGGCCGGCGTGCCGATCAAGTGGGACGCCGAGGTGACCCGCCTGGTGCCGGACGAGCTGTTCGCGTGGAAGTCGCTGCCGGGCAGCGAGCTCGACCACGCCGGCGCGGTTCACTTCGAGTCGCTCGGCCCCGAGACCACCTGGCTGCAGGTCCGCATGGTCTACGTGCCGCCGGCCGGGGCGCTCGGCCACCTGGTCGCGACCATCCTGGGCAGCGACCCGGAGAGCCGCGTGGAGGAGGATCTGCGCCGCCTCAAGTCGCTGCTCGAGGACCTGCACACGCTGGCGCCGGGCGGCCGCACGGTGCGCGAGGCCGGTCCGCTGCGGCGCGAGGTCGGCGTCATGGATCGTCCGCCGGCGCGCGGCTGATCGTGGGGATGCTGCGACGAACCGCGCGCCCGCGCCGCGGCTCCACCGACGAGCCCGCGGCCGAGAGCAAGCTGCGCACGTACCACGCCAAGCGCGACTTCGGCCGCACGCCGGAGCCGTCGGGCAAGGGGGCGCGCCGGCGCGCTCGCGGCGGCGACGGCGCGCTCGCCTTCGTGGTGCAGAAGCACGCGGCCAGCCGGCTGCACTACGACTTCCGCCTCGAGCTGGACGGCGTGCTGCTGAGCTGGGCGATCCCGCGCGGCCCGTCGCTCGATCCGTCGGACAAGCGGCTCGCGGTGCGCACCGAGGATCACCCGATCGAGTACGGCGACTTCGAGGGCGTGATCCCCGCAGGGAGAGTACGGCGGCGGTTCGGTCATCGTCTGGGACCGCGGCACCTGGCAGCCCGACGGCGAGGCGCAGGAAGCGCTGCGCCGCGGCCGGCTGACCTTCTCGCTCGCCGGCGAGAAGCTGAACGGCCGCTTCCACCTCATCCGCACCAGGGGCGACGGCAAGGCGGACAGCTGGCTCTTCTTCAAGGGCAAGGACGAGACCGCGGCCGCGGCGAGCGAGGCCGGCGACCTGACCGAACGCGAGCCGCGCAGCGTGGTGTCGGGACGCACCGTCGAGGAGGTGGCCGAGGCGCCCGACCGGGTGTGGCACTCGAACCGGGCCGAGGGCGACGACACGCGGCCGCGCGAACACAGTCAAGGGGCGCATCGCGTCCGCGGCCGCCAGGGCCATGGCGGCCAGGGCCGGGGCCGCGCCGTCGGGCAAGGCGAAGCCCTCGACCGGGAGGAAGGCGAAGGCCTCGACGGCGAAGGCCTCGACCGCGGCGACGCCGATGGGGTCGGCGGAAAATGGCGCGGCCGCCCGCCCGGATCTCACCGCGCTCATCCGCGCCATCCCGAAGCGACTGCCCAGCTCGATCAAGCTGACCAACCTCGAGAAGGTGCTCTACCCGGAGCAGGGCCTCAGCAAGGCGGCCATCGTGGCCTACTACGCCGCGGTGTGCGACCGCATGTTGCCGCTGTGCGCCGACCGCCCGCTGATGCTGCTGCGCTGCCCCGAGGGCCGCCACAAGGACTGCTTCGTCCAGAAGCACGTCGGCCGCGGCATGCCGGACGTGCTGCACCAGGTGCCGATCGACGAGGGCGGCGAGGTGCACCAGTACATGGCGCTGGACAGCTTCGACGGGCTCGTCGCGCTGGCCCAGATGGGCGTGCTGGAGATCCACACGTGGGGCGCGCACCGCGACAAGATCGAGCGCCCCGACCTGCTGGTGATGGACCTCGATCCGGACGAGTCGCTGCCGTGGCAGGCGGTGCGCGACGCGGCCCTCGAGCTGCGCGGGCGCCTCGCCGACCTGTCGCTGGAGAGCTTCGTCAAGACCACCGGCGGCAAGGGCCTGCACGTCGTCGCGCCGGTCGAGCGGCGGCTCGAGTGGGACGACTTCAAGGCGTTCGCGCAGGCCCTGGCGCTAGTCAATGGTGCGCGACCAGCCCGACCGCTACGTCGCCACGATGACGAAGAGCAAGCGCGCCGGGAAGATCTTCGTCGACTACCTGCGCAACGGTCGCGGCTCCACGGCGATCGCGGCGTACTCGACGCGGGCGCGGCCGAACGCACCGGTCGCCGCGCCGATCACCTGGGACGAGCTGGAGGCCGGCGTCTCGCCCTCCGACTTCACCGTGCTGACAATGCCGGACCGGCTGCAGCGACAGCGCCGCGACCCGTGGCGCGGTTTCGCCGACACGCGCCAGTCGATCACCGCGGCGATGCGCCGCGAGCTCGAGCCGCGCCGCCGCTGAGCGCCGCGCGCTACCCGGCGGTGGTCGCGCCGCCGAGCAGGCCCAGCACCTCGCCGGTGACGTAGCTGGAGTCGGCCTCCGAGGCGAAGTAGACGAAGGCCGGGGCGATCTCTTCGGGCTGGGCCGGTCGCCCCATCGGCGTGCTCTCGCCGAAATGAGCCACGTCCTCGGCCTTCTTGTCGGCCGGGTTCAGCGGCGTCCACACCGGTCCGGGCGCGACGCAGTTGACGCGGATGCCGCGCTCGACGAGCTGCTGGGCCAGCGCCTTGGTGAAGGCGTGGATGGCGCCCTTGGTGGCCGAGTAGTCGAGCAGCGCGCCGGAGCCCTCGAGTCCGGTCACCGATCCGGACTGGATGATTGCGCTGCCGCGGTCGAGGTGGGGCAGGGCGGCCTTGACCATGTAGAAGTAGGCGTGGATGTTGGTGCGGAAGGTCAGCTCCCACTGCTCCTCGGACAGATCGTCGATCTTGCCGACGTGGTTCTGGAAGGCGGCGTTGTTGACCAGCACGTCGAGCCGGCCCAGCTCGTCGACGGTCTTCTTCACGGCCTGGCGACAGAAGTCGGAGCTCGGTGACGTCGCCCGGGATGAGCACGGCGCGGCGGCCCTCGCCCTCGATCGCCCCGCGCGTGGTCTCCGCGTCACTCTGCTCCACCGGCAGGTAGACGATGGCGACATCGGCGCCCTCGCGGGCGAACAGGACCGCGACGGCGCGCCCGATGCCGGAGTCACCGCCGGTGATGAGCGCGACCTTGCCGGCCAGCTTGCTCGGCCCCGCTGTACGTCGGCGCGCGGTACTCGGGCGCCGGCCGCAGCTTCGACTCGAGCCCGGGCCGATCGAGGTGCTGGGCCGGGAACGGAGGCTTCGGGTGCTGGCTCGGTCCGCTCGGCCTCTCGTGAACGTCGCTGTCATCGCGTGCGCGCGCCATGAAGCGATGATTTACAAGATCGATGCCACCGCGGCGTCGAGCCTGCGCTCCGTCGCGGCGCGGCATTGTGTCGGACGCGCGCATGAGCGCGCATTCGCTCGTGCGGCGGCGGGCGTCCCGTTGTGCTTGCGCCACCCTGGGGCACAGCGGATGATGGATACAGGGCGTTTTCGAGGTACCTGATGGAGCTTGGAGACCGCGTCACTCGCGCCATGACCTCGGACGGGGCCTTCCGGGTCATCGCAGCCATCACCACCGACACCGTCACCCGGGCGGCGAGGACCCAGGGCCTGAGCGGCGGAGACGCGCTCAAGCTGGCCGAGCTCATCACCGGCGCCGTGCTCCTGCGCGAGACCACGTCGCCGGGCCGGCGCGTCCAGATCCTGATGCGGGATCGCACTGGGCGGCGTGCTGGTCGCCGACGCCATGCCGGACGGCAGCAACCGCGGCATCGTGAACCCGGGCTCGACCGACACGGTCATCCGCTCGGGCGGCGACACGACGATGCAGGTCAGCTACACGATGCGCAACGGCGCGCTCCATCAGGGCCTCGTCAACGTGCCGGCCGGCAGCGACCTGTCGGACGCGCTCATGCGCTACATGCAGCAGTCGGAGCAGACGGTGTCGGTCATCTCGGTGACCGCGGTGGCCGACGGCGCCGACGGGCTGGCCGTCGCCGGCGGGTACGTCGTGCAGCTCCTGCCCGAGGCGGAGCGGCCGGCGCTGCGCGCCATGACCCGCCACCTCGACGAGCTCGACAGCCTCGACCGGCTGCTGTCCGGACCGGTGACCAGCTCGCGCGAGCTGGTCTCTCGCCTGCTGCTCGGGTTCGAGCACGCCGAGCTGGCCGACTCTCCGCTCTGCTTCGGCTGCACCTGCAGCGAGGAGCGGGTGCTGAGCGGGCTGGCCCGGCTCGGGCCCGACGACGTGGCGTCGCTGGTCGGCAGCGACGCGCCGCTCGAGGTGCGCTGCGACGCCTGCGGCCAGCGCTACGAGATCGACCCGGACGACCTGCGCGCCTTCGTCGTCGCCCGCACGGCCAACTGATCGGCTATTTCTCCGGCGGAGGCGTGAAGGTGCCGGTCAGGCGCGTGGTGAGGACCGCCTCCTCGCGCAGGACCTCGATCCAGCTCGTCGCGGGTCGAGTCGAGCGTCACGCCGGCGAGGGGATTCTCGCCCAGCGCGTAGAGCGCGAACTCGTAGGTGTGCTCCTCGGGCGGGCAGGGGCCGCGGTAGCCGCGCGTCTCTTCGTCGAAGGCGAGGGTCTGCTTGGCGCCGGCCGGCTCGGCTGGCTCGGCCACCTTCTCGACGCCCTCGGGCAGCGCTGCCACGTCGCCCGGGATGTCCCAGATGACCGAGTGGACGAAGCCCCCGTCGATGGACAGATCGGTCAGCACCACCGCCCAGCCGGCCACCTCCGGTCCGCCCGCTCCAGGCCAGCGGAGGCGACAGGTCCTCGCCGCCCTGCATCGCGCAGGCGTGGCGCAGCGGGATCTCGGCGCCCTCCTCGAAGGCGCTGCTGGTCAGCACCAGGAACGTCGTCGTCGCGTCGAAGGGCGGCTGCGCGTCCGCGGCAGCATCGGCCTCACCGGCATCGGCCTCGCCGCCGCCGTCGTCGTCGCCGCCGTTGCCGTCGTCGTCGCCGCCACACGCGGCGAGCGCGGCGGCCAGCACGAGCGAGAGCAGGCGAGGGCGGGACCAGGCGATGCCGGTGCGCATCGGGCGATGGTACACGAGCGATGCGGGCGCCTGGTTCGCCGCGTCGGTGTCGAGTAGGCTGGCCGGATGCGCCTGCTCCTGCCCGCACTGCTCGCGGCCGCCGCTGTGGCGGCGCCTGGATCCGTCCGGGCCCAGGATCCGGAGGAGGGACAGGAGGAGGAAGAGGCGCGGCCGGGGCCGTTTCTGGCGGCGTCGGTGGGCGGCGGTCAGCAGAGCGACGCGGAGCCCGGCCTCACCGGCGGGGATCTCGGCCTGCGCGGTCACCTCGAGATCGGCTACGGCGACGGCCGCTACATGAGCGGCGCGCTGTCTCTGGCGCTGGGTCGCACCTACTACGACAACACTCTCCCGCCGCCGGAAGGGCTCCAGCCGGGCAGCCTGCACATCAGCCGGGTCGGCTTCGGCGCGGTGGCCGAGGGCCGCCTGCCGCTCGGCGGTTTCGTCCCGGTCGCCGGCGCCGGCGCCTATCTCGATCGCATGAGCGCGACGGCCCGCGGATCGGCGCTCGGCATCCGCGTCGACTACTTCGAGACGACCGACATCGCTGTCGGCTTCGAGGCGCGCGCCGGCTTCGACGTGCGCGTGCACGACGCGGTCGAGCTGGGCCTGCGCGCCGGCTGGCACTGGTCGCGCACCGATCTCGTCGACCTCACCGGCGGTGCCGAGTGGCTGTCCGGGCCGTGGATCGAGCTGCGCGCCACCTTCGACGCCAGCGGCTTTCGCATGGCGACCGGCTCCGCCCAGCGCCGCCGATAGCTCGACGACGACGACGATCTCGACGATCAGGCCCGGGTCGCCTGGCGCATCATGGCGATGACGGTGCGCAGGCGGGCGCGGTACTTGCGCACGGTGATGACGCTGGCCTTGAAGCCGGCGTCGGCCACCACCAGCATCTCGGCCAGCTCGCGCGCGCTCACCCCGCTGACCAGGCGGATCTCGCCGCGACCGTGTCCCGCCGCGAGCGCGCCGGCGATGGCGCCGATCAGGCGCTGCTCCTTGGCCTCCATGACCGGCACGAGCAGCGTCGTCTGCGTCGCCCACAGCTCGGCGGCGTGGTCGGAGCGCTCCAGCTCGCGCACGTGCGGCACGTTGCACGCCTCGAACGCGGCGCGGATCGCGCTCCCACAGGTCGCCCGGGCCGGCCAGGGCCTCGACCGCCTTCTCGTGCGCCTGATCGAAGAGCAGCGTGGCCGCGGTGACGAACAGCCGCTCCTTGTTGCCGAAGCGGGTGTAGACCGTCTGGCGCGACACGCCCGCCTCGCGCGCCACGTCCTCCATGGTGACGCGGTGGAAGCCGTGGCGGAAGAAGACCCCGATGGCGGCGGCCAGGATCTCGTCGGTCCGGTCGCGACCGCCGCGCGCGCGCGATGCGCCGTGGGCCGCCACCTAGCAGGCCTCCTCCTTCGCCATGCGAACGTCATCCTATCCGCGGCGATCCGCGATGTACATCGGCGCCGCGTGCGTTGTGGGGGACGGTCCTGGCCGCGTCTCCGGCGACGACGCGTCGATTTACATGTTGACATGGAGCGTCCATTTGTAAACCATGGCCGACCATGCCCCGCCGAGCTGCACTCGCGACCTGGCTGGCCGCCGGCCTGCTCATCGCCGTCGGCCCGCGCGCCGCGGCCGCCGACCAGGAGCCGCCCTTCACCATCGGCGCGCGCCCGGCCTGGTTCCTGCTCGGCGGCGTCACCGGCGGCGCGACGGTCGCGCGAGGAGGGCGGCGGCTTCGTCGGCGGCGAGCTGAGCCTGGTCCGCCTGCGCGACGGCCGCTTCGCCGGCCTGTACGCCGACAGCTTCTACGACTTCGGCCCCGGCGCGACCTTCCTGTCGGTCGGCCCCGAGCTCGGCGTGCACGTGCGCGGCCGCAGCGCGCTGCCGCTCTCGTTCGGCGTCGACGGCGGCCTGGCCCTGCGCTTCGACGGCGAGACCAGCGCGGGCGCCTCCGGGCGGCTCTCGATCACGCTGTTCGGGCTGTTCTCGATCTACGGCCGCTACATCTACCTCGACCCGGGCGGCGACGGCGACCACGTCGTGCAGGCCGGCGCCGCGCTCAAGTTCCCGCTGACCTCGCCGCTGGGCGGCGCCGCGCCCTGACAACCGCCAAGGAGCGATCGTGAAGCTCAGGATCAACGGAAGCGACGCAGACGTCTCGGTGCCGCCCGACACCCCGCTCCTGTGGGTGATCCGCGAGGAGCTCGGCCTGATCGGGACCAAGTTCGGCTGCGGCGAGGCCCTGTGCGGCGCCTGCACCGTCCACATCGACGGCGCAGCCCGGCGCTCCTGCGTGACCGCGGTCGGCGACGTGGAGGGCAAGGAGGTCACGACCATCGAGGGGCTGGCGCGCGGCGACGCGCTGCACCCGGTGCAGGAGGCGTGGCTGGCCGAGAACGTCCCGCAGTGCGGCTACTGCCAGGCCGGCCAGATCATGTCCGCGGTGGCGCTGCTGGCCCGCCGCGCGCGCCCCACCGACGACGAGATCGACGCGGTCATGTCGGCCAACCTGTGCCGCTGCGGCACCTATCCGCGCATCCGCCGCGCCATCCGGCGGGCGGCCGGCCTGCCGGCGAAGGAGACGCCGTGACCCGGCCCGCACGGCGAGCAGCTGAGCCGGCGCGGCTTCCTGGGCGGCGCGCTGGCCGGCGGCGCGCTGTGCCTGGGCGTGTCGTTCGGCCTGCCCGGATGCGGCGGCGGCGCCCGGCGACCGCATGGTGCGCCGCGCCGACCAGACCGGCGAGCTGTCGCCCAACATGTACGTGACGGTGAAGCCGGACGGCCGCGTCGCGCTCACCGTCGGCAAGTGCGAGATGGGGCAGGGCGTCGCCACCGGCTACAGCACGCTGGTGGCCGAGGAGCTGGAGGTCGCGGTCGACCACATCGACGTCGCCTTCGCCGACTCGCTGCCCGAGTTCCGCACCAGCGGCGCCGAGGGCGTGCCGATGTTCCGCATCCACGCCACCGGCGGCTCGACCAGCACGGCCGAGGCCTACATCCCGCTGCGCCGGGCGGCGGCGTCCGCGCGCGAGATGCTGGTGGCCGCGGCGGCGCGCCAGTGGGGCGTGGCCGCCGCCGACTGCGCCGCCGAGGACGGCCGCGTCGTCCACCGGGCCAGCGGGCGCGCCGCCGGCTACGGCAGCCTCACGGCCCGCGCCGCGCGCGAGTCGGTGCCGGACGAGCCGCGCCTCAAGCGCCCGGGCGAGTTCCGCCTGATCGGCAAGCACGCGCGCCGGGTCGACGCGCGGGCCAAGATCGCCGGCCAGGCTCGCTTCGGCATCGACGTGTCGGTGCCGGGCATGGTGCGCGCCCTGGTCATCCACGGGCCGGTCTACGGCGCGCAGCCGGCCGCGGTGCGCGCCGAGCGGGCCCGCGCCGCGCCCGGCGTGATCGACATCTTCGCGTTCCGCTGGGGCGTGGCGGTGGTGGCCGAGAAGTACTGGCAGGCGCTGCGCGCCGCCCGCGACGTCGAGGTCGAGTGGGGCGAGGGGCTCGTCGAGGGCCTCGACACGGCGGAGCTCGAGCGCGCGGCCCGCGCCTACCGCGAGCGCGGCGTGGAGGTGCGCGGCGACGGCGACGCCGACGAGGCGCTGCGCGATCCGGACGTCGACGACCATCGAGGCGGTGTACCAGGCGCCGTACCTGGCCCACGCGCCGATGGAGCCGCAGAACTGCGTCGTCGCGCTGCGCGGCGACACCGCCGAGGTGTGGGCGCCGTGCCAGGTGCCGACCGTGATCCAGGAGGTGGTGGCCGACGCGGTCGGCATCGCCAGCGACGACGTCCTGGTCCACACCACCTACGCGGGCGGAGGCTTCGGCCGCCGGCTGCTCGGCGACTTCGCGGCCCAGGCCGCGCTGATCGCGAAGCGGGTGGGCCGGCCGGTGCAGCTGATCTGGTCGCGCGAGAGCGACACCCGGCAGGGCTTCTTCCGCCCGGCGGCGACCGCGTTCCTGCGCGGCGCGGTGGGGCAGGGCGGGGCGACCGCGCTGTCGCTCCACTCGCTGTCGCAGCCGATCACGCCGCACCAGCTCGAGTCGATGCGCGGCGGGCAGCCGGCGTGGCTGCCGCGCCTGTCGCGCAACACCATGGCGAACACGACCGCGGCGCTGGTCGGCAGCAACACGGTCGCGGATCTGTTCGCCAGCGAGGGGGCCCACGACACGCCGTACCGCATCCCCAACCTGCGCGTCGAGTACACGCCGATCAACGCGCGCATGCCGGTCGGCTTCTGGCGCTCGGTCGGCCACTCGTTCAACGCCTTCTTCATCGAGGGCTTCATCGACGAGCTGGCGCGCGCGGCCGGCCAGGACCCGTACCGGCTTCCGCCGCCGGATGCTGGCGCCCGGCTCGCGCGAGCTGCGCGTGCTCGACGCGGCGGCGCGGCTGAGCCGGTGGGGCAGCCCGGCGGCGCCCGGCTTCGCCAGGGGCATCGCGCGCCACACCTGCTTCGGCACCGAGGTGGCGGAGGTGGTCGAGGCCGGCGTGGTCGACGGGCGCATCCGGGTGACGCGGGTGTGGTGCGCGATCGACTGCGGCCTGGCGGTCAACCCGGACATCGTGGCGGCGCAGATGGAGAGCGCGATCGTGTTCGGCATCTCCGCCGCGCTGGACCAGGAGATCACGCTGGTCGACGGCGTGGTGCAGCAGGGCAACTTCGACACCTATCCGGCGCTGCGCATGCACGAGTGCCCGGCCATCACCGTCGAGGTGCTCGATCGCACGCGAGCGATCCCAGCGGCGCCGGCGAGCCCGGCCTGCCGCCGGTGGCGCCGGCCATCGCCAGCGCGCTGTTCGCCGCCACCGGGGTGCGGCTGCGCCGCATGCCGCTGCAGCGGGCGTGGAACGAGCGGCCGCGCGGGGAGGAGGCGGCGCGATGACTCGCCTGCGCATCGCGCGCGCGACGATCGCCGCGCTGGCCGCCGCCATCGCCGTCATCGCGCGCGTCGCCGGTCCGGCGCGCTCGGCCGGCCCGGGCGCGGAAGGCGCGTCGTCACGGCGCGGCTCGTCACGCGCCGCGGCTGCCGTCCCGGGCTCGACCGCGCGCCGCCGGCGCGCGCGCCTTCGCCGACGTCGCGCGCGTGCTGCAGTCGCCGCGCTGCCGCAACTGCCACCCGGCCGGCAACGCGCCGCTGCAGACCGACGCCGGGCGACCGCACCGCATGAACATCACGCGCCTGAGCGCCGACGCCGGCCTGCCGTGCGGCACCTGCCACCAGGAGCGCAACTCCGAGGCGCTGGGCATCGCCGGCGGGCCGCCCGGCGCGCCGCACTGGCAGCTGCCGCCGGCCGAGACGCCGATGGTGTTCGAGGGCCGCAGCGTCACCGCCCTGTGCGAGCAGCTGCGCGATCCGGCGCGCAACGGCAAGCGCAGCCTCGAGCAGCTGCTCGAGCACGTCTCGTCCGATCCGCTGGTGCTGTGGGGCTGGAAGCCGGGCGGCGCGCGCACGTGCCGCCGCTGCCGCACCGCGACTTCGTGGCCGCGTTCCGCACCTGGGTCGAGTCCGGCGGCGCCTGCCCGCCGAAGTAGACCGGCGAGCGCGGCTCCGGAAACGCTGGTCACGCTCGCGTCGCGGCAGCGTTACGTCCTCACGATGTGGCGTTCTCGCGCGGCGCTCCGGGCGTCGCTGTCATTGCTCTCGCTCTCCACGCTGGCCTGCTCGTCGCCCGCGACCTCTCCGGCCCGCGATCGGCCCGGGGGCGCGCCGGCGCCAGGCGGGCAGGGCCAGGCCGTCTCCGCGACAGGCGACGCGTGCCGCCCCGATCGCAACAACATGCGCAGCACGTGTGCGGAGGGCGCCTTCTGCGCGCCGTTCCCCGGCGGCTACTGCACGCATCCGTGCGGCGCCACCGGCACGCCGTGCGAGGCCGGCAGCACGTGCGTCCCGACCGTCCGCGGCGGAGAAATGTGCGCCCGCAGCTGCACGTCCGACGCCGACTGTCGCGCCGACCAGGGCTACGTCTGCGATCCCGGTCGCAAGGCGTGCGGCCTGCCGTTCATGGCGCGCGCCGCGGTTGCCATCCTGCCCCGCCGGGCGCGCCGCCTGACGGCGACTTCTCCGCGGCGGCCGCGCTCTCCACCGCGGCCATGCCGGGTGTCTACCAGCTCGAGCCGGGCGCCGCGCTCACGCCGGCGGGCGATCTCGTCGTCGTCTTCACCAGCGGTGGCCGCATCTTCGAGCCCAGCCACCTCGGCGTCGCGCGCGTGCCGGCCGGCGGCGAGCCGGTCATCGATCGGCCGCTGCCGACCGGCAAGCGCAACCACTTCAACGCCTGGGTCGCGGCCGGCCGCGACGGCGCGGTGCACGCGGTCTGGCTCGGCCACGACGGCGGCGGAGTCGATCTCGACGCGGAGATCGGCTACGCGCGCAGCCGCGACGGGGGCGCCACCTGGACGGAGCCGGTCGCGATCCACGCGCCAGAGGACTGTCCGCCCGGCACGCGCTTCTGCCTCGACAAGCCGATGATCGCCGTCGGACCCGTGCCCGGCGCGCCGGCGCGGGAGGCGGTGCGCGCCTTCTACTCGGCGGACGCCGCCGGCGGCCTGCGCATGCGCAGCTCGCTCGATGGCGGCGCGACCTGGAGCCCGCCGGTCACTGCCGCCGAGGGGACCTACGCCGACGTCGCCATCGACAGCGCCGGTCGGGTGCACGTCGCGGTCAGCCTGTCCGACCCGAGCGGGGCCGGCGCCTGGGGCTCGACCGAGAACCAGGTCGCCCTCGCGGTCTCGCGAGACGGCAAGAGGTTCGCCAGGCCGGTCCCGGTCAGCGCGCCGGGCGAGAGCATCCCGTTCTTCTTCGTCAACCCGACCATCGCGATCGACGACGCGCGCGGCTGGATCCACATCGCCTACGTCGCCGGCACGCCGGACGGTCGCTGGGACATCCGCCTGGCCTCGAGTCGGGACGGCGGCCGCTCGTGGCGCCGTCGAGCGGTCAACGATGACCCGACCTGCGCCAACCACAGCGTCCCCAACCTCGCGCTCGACCCGGCCAGCGGCGCGCTGCACCTGACCTGGTACGAGAACCGCGGCGGCGCCGGGCACCTGGCGTACACCACCTGCGTGCCGGGCGGCGCATGCGCGCCGTCGGTGCGCGCGTCCGAGCGACATGGCTGCCTACGAGCTGGTCCGCCACTCGTCCAAGTGGCTCGGTGGCTACGAGGCGCTGCTGGTCGACCCGAAGCGGCGCGTCCTGCACTCGGTCTGGACCCACACGGTCCAGGAGGGCGAGCACGCGATCGCCCGCCTGCGCCACGCCACGCGGCCGTCTGTCCCCGCATCGGTAGCGCCGTCGGGCGCCCGGGCACGACCGCCAGCAGCCCGAGCAGGGCCCACAGCCAGGATCTCGGTGATGGGTCTCGATCGCCGACATGCGTCCCGTGCTCGCGACGAGCGCCGCCGCGACGAGAAGTGACGATTGCAACGCCAGGGCCTCCCGCCCCACCGGCCAAGTCCGCGCATCCCCGTCCCCATGTCGGGGCCGCACTCCTCGGGCCGCCCTCGCGCCAGTTCGGTGATGTGCTCGCGGCGCGCATCACCGAGCCGGCCGCTCAGTCGCGCACGCCGTGGCGCTCGGCCAGCTGGCGCAGGTGGTTGCGGCTCATGCCGACGGCGCGGGCGGCGCGGGTGAGGTTGCCGCCGAACATCTCGATGAGCTTGCGCACGTAGGCCGACTCCCAGCGGGCGGTGGCTCGCTCCTTGGCGTCGCCGAAGGTCTGATCCAGGTCCACGATCGGGTTCGGGTTGTCGTCGGCGCGCGCCTGGGCCAGCGGATCCTGCCACTCGGCCGCGTCGCCCAGCAGGATGGCGCGCTGCACCGCGCTGCGCAGCTCGCGCACGTTGCCGGGCCAGCTCTGGGCCGCGAGCGCGGTGACCAGCTCGTCAGGAAGCGTGGTCGGCGGCTCGCCCTCGCCGCCGGCGCCGGCCATCTGCTCGCAGAAGTGGCGCACCAGGACCGGGATGTCCTCGCGCCGCTCGCGCAGGGCCGGCACGCGCAGGCGCAGCACCGCCAGCCGGTAGTACAGATCGGCGCGGAAGCGGCTGCGGTTGACCTCCTGGCGCAGGTCGCGGTGGGTCGCGGCCACCACGCGGACGTCGACCGGGATGCGGCGGTCGTCGCCCACCCGCTTGACCGTCCGGTTCTCGAGCACGCGCAGCAGCACCGGCTGCACGGCCAGCGGCAGCTCGCCAATCTCGTCGAGAAACAGCGTGCCGCCGCGCGCCGGCCTCGAACGCGCCGCGCCGCGCCTCGGTGGCGCCGGTGAAGGCGCCGCGCACGTGGCCGAACAGCTCGCTCTCGATCAGCGTGACCGGGATGGCGCCGCAGTCGACGACCACGAACGGCCCGCTGGACCGCCCGCTCTCGTCGTGGATGGCCTGGGCCAGGAGCTCCTTGCCGGTACCGGTCTCTCCCTCGAGCAGCACCGTCCCCTCGGCCGGCGCGAACCGCTCCATGAGAGTGAAGACGCGCCGCATCGCCGCGCTCACGCCGATGGCGCGGCCGAACTCCTCGCGCGTGCTGAGGCTCTCGCGCACCTCCTCGCCGGTGGCGTCGAGACGCAGCACGGTGCGTCCGCAGCCGATCAGCGCGCCCGGCTCGACCAGCGCGCTCATCACCCGGTAGCCGCCCAGCACGGTGCCGTTGGTGCTGCCCAGATCGCGCAGCTCGAGGCCGCGCGGCGTGGCCCGGATGGCCAGATGGTGACGTGACACCGAGCGATCGGTCAGCACCAGGTCGTTGCCGGGATCCGTCCCGATGGAGGTCTCCTCGCCGGTCAACACAAGCGACTTGCCCTGGTCCGGACCGGTCACGACCTCGACCGCGAAGCGGTCGAACACGATCTCGGTCGCCTGGAGCGCCCTGGTCGTCCCGGGTGGCGCGTGCGACATGTCGCGATTCTACCCTCGCCCGCGCGGCCGCGCGCTGCGCCATCACCCACTGGCCTCATCCACCGGTCCACTCCACCGGTCCACTCCACCGGTCCCGCTCCACCGCGGTGCGATGGGCTGTCAGGCCATCTCGCGTTCTCTCGGGCGCGAAGCTGTGGAACCATGGGGCCGTGGCGGACGTACCGGGCGGCGAGCGGCAAGGGCGACGCGAGCCGGCCGCGGGGCAGGCCTTCGGGCGCTACCAGATCATCGAGCGGCTGGGCTCGGGCGGCATGGGCGTCGTCTTCACCGCGTACGATCCGGAGCTGGATCGCCGGGTCGCGCTCAAGGTGCTGCGAGCCCGACGCGACCGGCGAGGGATCCAAGGCCGGCGAGTACACCGAGCGGCTGGACGGATCCGGCAACACCCGCGACCTGGTCCGCGAGCGCATCCTGACCGAGGCGCGCGCACTGGCCCGCCTGTCTCATCCCAACCTGGTCACCGTGTTCGAGGTCGGCGCCGCCGGCGACCAGGTCTACCTGGCCATGGAGCACATCGCCGGCGCCAACCTCAACCAGTGGCTGCGCGCCGACTCGCCGCGATCGTGGCGCGACGTGCTCGCCGCCTTCATGGAGGCCGGCCAGGGCCTCGCCGCGGCCCACGCCGCCGGGCTGGTGCACGGCGACTTCAAGCCGGACAACGTTGTCGTCGAGGACGCGACCGGACGCGTCTGCGTCGTCAACTTCGGTGTGGCCCGCGCCGCCGGCACCCGGCCGCGCACCGGTCCGGCCGGCACGCCGATGTACATGGCGCCCGAGCAGCTGGCCGGACGGCCGGTCAACGCGCGCGCCGATCAGTTCGCCTTCTCGATCGCGCTGTACCAGGCGCTGTACGGCGAGTGGCCGTTTGCGCTGGCCGCCGCCGGCCAGGCCCGCGTCGCCGCGCAGGGAGCGGCCCCGGCCACGCCGGCCCGCCGCCGCGGCCCCCGCAGCGTCCTGCGCGCGCTCCTGCGCGGAATGTCGGTCGATCCGGACGCGCGCTTCCCGTCGATGAAAGCGCTCCTGTCCGCGCTCGGGCGCCGCTCCAGGCTTGTCCGCGTCGCCCAGGCGGCCGCGGTGGTCGCGCTGGTCGGCTTCCTCGGCTTCACCGTCGCGACCGCCGGCGAGGACGAGGCCGAGCTCTGCACCGGCGGGCCGGCCCGCCTGGCCGGCGCCTGGGGACCGCAGCGGCGAGCGCTCATGCAGCGCGGGTTCGCCGCCACCAACCGGCCGCATGCGGCGGCCAGCGCGACGCATGCCGGCCAGCAGCTCGACGGCCACGGCCGGGCGTGGCTGGCCGCGTATCGCGGCGCGTGCCTGGACTCGGCGCGCGGCGAGCAGTCGCCCGACCTGCTCGACCGCCGCATGGCCTGCCTCGACCTGCGCCTCGATCAGCTGCGCGCGCGCGCCGCCCTGCTCAGCGAAAAGCCGGACGGAGAGGTCGTCAACCGCGCGCTCGATCTGGTGGACGACCTCGATCCGCTCGCGTCGTGCGCCGACACCGCCGCGCTGCTGGGGACCTCCGCGCCGCCTGCCGATCCGCAGCGCCGGGCCGACGCCGCCGCCATCGAACAGGCTATCGATCGCGCGTCGCTCGAGCGGGTGGCCGGCCGGGTCGGCGCCGCGGTGAAGGCGTCCGGCGAGGCTCTCGCGCGCGCCCGCGCGCTGGATCATCCGCCGGTCCGCGCTCACGCCGCGCTCGAGCACGGGCTCGCCCAGCTCGAGGCCACACGCGCCGGCGAGGCGGAGGAGGCGCTGCACGAGGCGCTGGCGGCGGCAGAGCGGGCCGGCGACGATGCCCTGGCCGCCGAGGTGCAGATCCGGCTGGTCTACGTCGTCGGCAATCGTCTGTCGCGTGTCGCCGAGGGGCGCACCCTGGCCCGCCTGGCCGAGGCGGCGATCGGGCGCGCCGGCAATCGCGCCGACCCGGACCTCAAGGCGGAGCTCTACGTCTCGATGGGCGGCGTCGCCCTCGAGGCCGGCGACCCGGCCGAGGCCGAGTCTCTCTTCCGCAAGGCACTGGCCATCCGCCGCGAGGTGCTCGGGCCCGACGACCGACGCATCGCCTCGACCGAGAACCACCTCGGCGGCGCGCTCGTGCGCCAGAGCCGCAACCAGGAGGCCCGCGCCCACTACGGCGAGGCGCTCGCCATCCGGCGCCGGACCCTGGGCGACGACCACATCCGGGTCAGCGATCTTCACGCCAACATCGGCATCTCCTACCATCAGGAGGGCCGCTACAAGGAGGCGCGCGAGCACTACCTGCGCGCCACCGCCATCCGCGCGCGTGTGCCCGAGTATCACAACGCCAACGTGCTCGACAACCTCGGCACCCTCGAGGAGGTCAACGGCAACCACGCCGCGGCAATCCGCTACCAGGAGGCCGCCCTGGCCGAGCGCCGCGACCGGTACGGGAACGACAGCCCGACCACGGCCATCTCCATCAACAACCTGGGCACCACTTACCTCGCAGCGGGCCAGCTGCGCCGCGGGCTCGAGCTCTTGCGCGAGGCGATGGCGATACGGCGCCGCACCGTCGGCGAGGACCACCCGGAGTACGGCAAGTCGCACATGGCCGTCGGCGAGACCCTGCGCCGGCTCGGTCGCCCGCGCGAGGCGATCGAGCACCTCGACAAGGCGGTGGCGATCCTGGTCGAGCGCTCCGGCGCCGAGCATCCCGACACCCTCGCCGCGCGCGGATTCCGCGCCATCGCCCGCATCGACATGGGCCGCCCCGGCAACGCGCGCGCCGAGCTCGAGCGCTTCATCGTCGTGCTGCCCGAGGCGGAATCCGGACCACGCGCTGTTTCGCTTCGGCCTGGCCCGCGTGCTCATCGCGGACCGCCGCCAGCGCCGCCGCGCGATCGAGCTCGCGCGCGGCGCCCGCGCCCAGCTGGCGTCGGCCAGGCGCCTCGGCGAGATGGCCCAGGTGGACGCCTGGCTGCGCCGTCAGGCGCGCAGGCGCTGAGCTTCCTACTCGGCCAGCACCTCGGCGCCGAGCGTGCTGACCCGCTCGACCCGCACGATGCGCTGCTTGTCGAGCACCACGCGCAGGTGCTCGAGCTGGTCCCGGCTGGCGCCGGCCGGATCGACCCGCCGCACCGCCAGGATGAGGTTGACGTGATAGACCTTGGGCAAGGGCGCCGTCGCGAAGCCTCCGCGCCGGGCGTCGAAGTAGAGCTGGCTGGCCACCGGCTCGTCCAGCCTGACCATGAAGTGGCGCATGTTGAGGCGCAGGATGTCGCGCAGCCAGTAGCCGGGCGGCATCGGCGCGTCGTCGTCCACCTCCATGCTGATGAGCTTGCGGTAGTGGATGATCTCCTCGCCGAACACCTCGGCCCGGCGGACCGTGCGCCGGGCCAGGCGCGCGGCCATGATCGGCTCCGGCGTCTCGCCGCCCTTGAGGAAGCGCATCGCCTCGCGCGCGCGGATGCGCACCATGCCGAGGCCGAGCACCGCCATCGACGGTCCGTGCAGCCACGACTTGTGGTCGAACTTGCGCAGCCGCGCGCTCAGGTACTCGTTGGTGAGCGCCTTGATGCGGTCCTTCATCACGTAGGCCAGGATCACGCCGGCGATGACTGTCAGCTGGGCCGAGGCGCTCATGCCGGCCAGGGTGTCGGGCAGGCGCGTGGCGAAGGCCCAGATCGCGGCCAGCGCGGCGCCCACCGCGGCCACCGCGTTGCGCAGGTAGACGTCGTCGGCCTGCAGCGCGCGGGTCTCGAGGTAGAGCGCGTTGTGCACCGTCTTCTTGAGCAGCGACATCGAGTAGGTGAAGTACTCGCCGTCGCGCGGCTCGTCCGGGTTGAGGCGCAGAAAGCCGTACTTGCGGCGGTGCTGGGCCTCCTCGTCGGCCAGCCGCGCCACCAGCAGGCGCAGGCGCGTGGCCACGCCGCTGCCGTCGTACAGCGCCGCGACTCGCTCGCTCGAGCGCACCAGCAGGGCCAGCCGCTCCTCGAGGAACAGGCTCATGTACTCGTCGGCGTTGCGCAGGGCGTCGACCAGAGCTGTGTGGCAGACCGGCTCGAACGGCCAGAAGGCCGTGCGCAGGCGGCGATAGGCCCACAGCGCGGCGCGGGCGCGGTCGAGCATGGCGGAGACCGCGGCCAGCAGCGCGGCGGCCGAGTCGGCGCTGCCCGGCACGTGGCGGCGGCAGTGCGCGCGCAGCGCCCGCACCTCCTCCTTCATCGCCTCGCCGAAGAGATAGGCGTACAGCTTCACCGGCACCACCAGCGGCTGCGACGGCGGCACGCGCGGGCCGCCGCGAAAGCCGCGCACCGCCTGCCACAGCCGGTGGAGCGGTGACGCCGGCGCCGACTCGTCGGCCAGCTGCTCGAGCGGCAGCGCCTGGGCGTCGAGCCGCATGTACGGCGTCACGTCGGCGTAGAACTCCTCGCGGCTGTAGTTGCCGCGGTGGAGCCCGACGTTGCGCGGCACGAACAGGTACGCGTCCATCTGGTAGGCGTGATGCCCCGGATCGCCGCCCATGGCGTAGTTGAAGCGGATCTCGAGCTGCTCGCGGTCGTGCAGCTCGACCAGGCTGGCGACGCCGGCGCTCTTTGCCTTGAGCTTGCTCGCCATGCTCCACCTATGCCCGCGGCAGCGAGAGCCAGACCTCGAGCTCGTCGCCGTCGCGCGTGGTGCCCGCGTCGCCGCCCAGGCAAGCCACCTGCATGGCCACCCACTTTGTCTTGAAGACGCCGCGCGCCGGCACGCGCAGCCGCATGCTGAGCCGCACGCGCGCCTGCTCCTGCTCGCCGCGCAGCCGCAGGGTCGCGCCCGGCTCGCTGGCCGCGATGGCGTCGGTCAGGAGCCGGCGCAGCGCGGACTCGACCCGGCCGCCGCTCTCCACCACCAGCGCCTCCGGATCCGGCAGATCGAGCGCGACCGAGATGTCCGGCGCGGCCTGGGCTCGCGCGGCGCGCAGCGGCAGCTCGCACAGCCGGGCCAGCAGCACCGGCTCGACGCTGTCCGGCGCGGGACGCTCGTCGGGGCGCGCGCGGTCCATCTCGACCAGCGCCTGGGCCAGCTTTCTGGCCGTGGACGGGTCGCGCACCTCGTGCACCGTCTCGCGCAGGAGCTGGCCCCAGCGCCGCACCGACGCGGCCAGCTCGCGCCTGGCCTCCTCCTCGTCGCGCCACAGGAGCAGGGCAGGCTGGGCTCCGCCGTCGGCGCGCGCCACCGCGATCCAGCGGGCGCGCAGCGGCTTCTTCTTGCCGGGCGGGACCAGCTCCTGCTCCTCGCACATGCGGCCGTCGAGCACCCGGCCGACGACAGCGGCCTGCTCCGGGCGCTCGATGAGGCGGCGCGCGTCGTCCATCTCGCTGGCCGGCGACAGCTCGAGCAGGGCGCGCGCCGCGCCGTTCATGACCAGCGGCGCCAGGTCGGGGCCGTACAGGATCGCGCCGACCGGCAGGTCGTCGAGCAGCGCGCGCAGGGTCATGTGGTCCGCGCCCGACTCGAGCAGGCGGACGCGCAGCTGGGCGGCCAGCTGCTCCAGCGCGGCGGTGACCTGGCCCAGCTCGTCGTGCGAGCGGATGGCGACGACGTGGCCGAGGTCGCCGGCGGCCAGGGCGCGGGCGCCGCGCGCGATGCGGCGCAGCGGGCGCGACACCAGGATGGCGGCGATCAGGCTCAGCACCAGGGCGAGCGACAGCGCGGCGGCCGCGGCCTGGTCGAGAGAGGACATCACGTTGTCGGCCGCCTGGTCGGCGCGCGAGGTCGGCAGCGACAGCCGGACCACGCCGCGCGCCGGCCCGCGCTCGGGGAAGCGCCGCGCCGCGTAGATCATCGTCTGCCCGGTCGTGTCGCTGTGGCGGATCGCGGAGCCGCTGCCCTCGCGCAGCGCCTGCTCGATCTCCGGTCTCGTGAGATGATTCTCCATCTCGGTGGCCTGCGCCGCGGAGTCGCCCAGCACCTGTCCGCGCAGATCGACGACGGTGACGCGGGCCGGGACGCTGCGCAGGAGCTCGTCGACGCGGGGCTGCAGCGCCGGCGCCTCGCCCAGCCGCTGGCCCAGCAGCGCCACCTGCGTGGCCAGCTCGTGCTGCAGGACGCTGCGCACCTCGCGCTGGGCCCGGCCGCGCAGGATCAGGTACGCCGGCACCAGCACCAGGCCGAGCACGATCATGTAGCTGACCAGGAGCTTGGCCATCAGCGGCGCGCGCAGGCCGAACCGGCTGCGGGCGGCCGGCGCCTCGTCCTGCTGGACCTCGATCTCGATGGACCTCCTGGGCTTCACGGCAGTCCAGTGTATCTCACCGCGCGCTCTCGCTCGCGCCGCGGGCCGGCGCTCCGGTGGTCGGCCGCTCCGAAACCGACGCTGTTGCCGACGTCCCGTAGTAGCATCGGCCGCGGTGTGGTCGTCGGAGAAGCGGGGCAGCAAGGAGGCGCTCGACGCCACGCTGCCGAGCGGCGAGTACCCGGTCGGCGGACCGGCGCCGGGCCAGGCGGTCGGCCGCTTCCTGGTGGTCAAGCAGCTGGGCGCCGGCGCCATGGGCGTCGTGCTGGCCGGCTACGACCCGGTGCTCGACCGCAAGGTCGCGCTCAAGCTCCTGCAGCGCGGCACCGCCGCCGACAGCGCCGGCCGCCAGCGCCTCCTGCGCGAGGCCCAGGCCATGGCCCGGCTGGCCCACCCCAACGTGGTGACCGTGTTCGAGGTCGGCGCCCTCGACGACGCCGTGTTCCTGGCCATGGAGCACATCGAGGGGACCACCCTCAAGCAGTGGATGGCCGATCGCCGCCCCTGGCGCACCGTGCTGGCCACCTTCGCCGCCGCCGGACGCGGCCTGGCCGCCGCCCACGCCGCCGGCATCGTTCACCGCGACTTCAAGCCGGAGAACGTCCTCGTCGGCAGCGACGGGCGCGTGCGGGTGGGCGACTTCGGCCTGGCCAGCGCGCGGCCGGGCAACCGCTTCAGCGAGTCGACCGCCGCGGTGGCGCCGCCCTCGCTCGAGGAGTCTCCGGCGCTCACCCAGGACGGCTCGCTCATCGGCACGCCGCTGTACATGTCGCCCGAGCAGCACCAGGGCGAGCCGGCCGACGTCCGCTCCGATCAGTTCTCGTTCTGCGTCGCCCTGTACGAGGGCCTGTACGGCCAGGTCCCGTTCGAGGGGGACACCTACGCGGTCTACGGCGATCAGGTCCTGTCCGGCCGGGTGCGGCCCCCGCCGCGCGGCGCCGATGTGCCGGCCTGGCTGCGCGCGGTGCTGCTGCGCGGCATGTCGATCGATCCGGCGGCGCGCTTCCCGTCGATGGACTTTCTGCTCGACGCGCTGGGCCGCGATCCGTCGGCGCGCCGGCGCCGGGTCGCGGCCGCGCTCGGCGTCGTCGTGCTGGCCGGGCTGGCGGTCTACGGCCTGATCGGCTGGCGGCGCGCGGCCGCCGCGGCGCCCTGCTCGTCGGTCAACCAGGGCGCGGCCGGCTGGGACGAGGCGGCGCGCGGCCGGGTCGAGGCGGCGTTCGCGGCCAGCGTGAAGCCGGGCGCGGCCGAGGGCCTGACCCGGCTCGAGCACGCGCTCGACCGGCGCGCCGGCGCCATTCGATCCATGCGCCGCGAGGCGTGCGAGGCGACCCACGTGCGCGGCGAGCAGTCGGCCGAGCTGCTCGACCGGCGCATCCTGTGCCTGGATCAGCGCGCGTCCGAGCAGCGCGCCATGGCCGCGCTGCTGTCCCGGCCGGACGACGAGCTGGCCGCCCGCGCGGTCGAGGCGGTGCTCGCGCTGCCGTCGGTCGAAGCCTGCGCCGACACCGGCGCGCTGCTGGCCGCGGTGCCGCCGCCGTCGGATCCGGCGGTGCGGCGGCGCGTGCAGGCCGCCCGCCGCGCGCTGGCCGATCTGGACGCGCTGGTGGTGGCCGGCAAGTACACGGCGGCGCTGTCCGCGGCGCGCGCGGCCTCGTCCGACACGGCCGCCATCGAGTACGCGCCGGTGCACGCCGAGGCGCTCCACCGGCTGGCCGACCTCGAGCTGCGCATGGGCGACACCGACGCGGCGCAGGGCAGCTTCGAGTCGGCCATCGCCGCGGCCGGAGCGGCGCGCGACGACGCCTTGCTGGCCCGCGCGGTGACCCAGCTCTACCACGTGATCGGCTACGGCCAGCATCGCTCCGCCGAGGCGGCGGTGCTCCTGCCGGTGGCGCGCGCGGCGGTGGCGCGGGCCGGCTCGGGCGCCGAGCTGCGCGCCCTGCTCGACGGGGCCACCGGCGCGGTGGCGCAGGCCGAGGGCCGCTACCATGACGCGGCCGACGCCTTCACCCGTGCGCTCGCGGCGGTCGAGGCGGCGCGCGGCCCCGACGATCCGCGGGTGGCCTCGGCGCTCAACAACCTGGGCCAGGCGACCTCCTCCCTCGGCCGCTATCCCGAGGCGCTGGCCGCCCACCGGCGCGCGCTGGCCATCCGCGAGAAGACGCTCGGCACCGATCATCCGATGGTGGCCACCTCGCTGGCGGCGGTGGGCGCGGTGCTGAGCGAGATGGCCGACAACGAGGCGTCGCTGGCCGCGTTCCGGCGCGCGCTGGCCATCCGCGAGGCGGCGCTGGGGCCGCAGCACCGCATGGTGGCCGACACGCTCGACAGCATCGGCCTGGTCCTGTCCGACCTGGATCGCAACCAGGAGGCGCTCGCCCACCACCGCCGGGCCATGGCCATGCGCGAGGCGGAGCACGGGCCCGATCACCTGGAGGTGGCCGGCAGCGCGGCCAAGCTCGGCTCGCTGCTCCACGCCATGGACCGCGACGCCGAGGCGATCCCGTACCACGAGCGCGCGCTGGCCGTGCGCGAGAAGCGGCTGGGGCCCGATCACCCGGAGGTGGCCGCCACGCTCAACAACATGGCCCTGAGCGTGCGCCGCAGCGATCACCCGCGCGCCCGCGCGCTCCTGCGCCGCGCCCTGGCCATCCGCGAGAACAAGCTGGGTCCCGATCACCCGGACGTGGCCAGCACGCTCAACAACCTCGCCCTCGAGGAGTTCGAGGCCGGCCGTTTCGACCAGGCCCGCGCCCTCTACCGGCGCGCGGTCCCGATCTGGGAGAAGAGCCTCGGCGCGCAGCACCCGCGCACGCTTGTCGCGCTCTACTACCTCGGCCGCAGCGAGCTGGGCGCCGGGCGGGCCGCGGCCGCGGTCGAGGTGCTCGAGCGCACGCTCGCCAGCCACCAGGCGGCCGGCGCGCGGGTGCCCCAGGGCCAGCTGCAGGCGGTGCGGGTGGCCCTGGCCGAGGCCCTGTGGCGCGCCAACCGCAGGGGTGACCGCGCGCGCGCCCGCGCCCAGGTGAAGGCGGCGCACCGGGAGCTGGTCGCGGCCGGCAGGGGGCAGGACGCTGCAGAGACGCGGCGTTGGCTGGCATCCCACCGCGGCCGGGGTCGCTGAACATCCAGTCCGGGCGACGGGCGCGGCGACCGGCCCGTGCTAGCTTTGGGGCCATGGCTCTCCGCGCATGTTCCGTTCTCGCCGTCCTCTCGTGTCTGCTGGCCTCCTGCCAGCGAGAGGAGGGCGGGCAAAGTGCCGCCAGCAGCAAGGCATCGAGCTCGGACGGACTGTCGGCCGTCGCGGCCAAGGGCGCCCCCGCGCTCGAGCTGTTCGTCATGTCGAAGTGTCCGTACGGCGTGCAGGTGGTGGACGCCGCGGTCGAGGCAAAGAAGCAGCTCGGCTCGGCCATGGATCTCCAGATCAAGTACATCGGCGACGGAGCGGCCGGCAGCCTGAACTCGCTGCACGGGCGAGCCGGAGGTCAAGGGCGACCTGGTCCAGATCTGCGCCATGAAGCAGGCACCCGACCGGGCGCTCGGCTTCATCGCCTGCAGGGCAAGGACATGAAGTCGGTGCCGGAGAACTGGCGCGAGCTGCGCGGAGAAGGCCGGCATCGAGGTCGAGCCGCTGCAGAAGTGCATGGACGGCGCCGAGGCCCAGAAGCTCCTGGCCGCGTCGTTCGCCGAGGCAAAGAAGCGCGGCGCGAACGGGTCGCCGACAATGTTCCTGGCCAGCCAGCCGTACGAGGGCGGCCGCAAGACCCGCGACTTCGTGCGCGCCGTGTGCGCCGCGACCAAGGGCGACAAGCCGGAGGCGTGCGCCAAGATCCCGGTGCCGCCGAAAGTGAGCGCGATCTTCCTGTCGGACAAGCGCTGCAAGGAGTGCGACATCCGCCAGCTCGAGGGGGCGCTGCGCTCCGAGCTGGGCGGGCTCGTCGTCCAGCACGTCAACTACGCCAGCGACCAGGGCAAGGCGCTGTACAAGGAGCTGGTCGCGGCCGGCACCGGCTTCAAGACCCTGCCGGCGGTGCTGCTCGGGCAGGAGGTCGCCAAGGACAAGGAAGGGCACGCCACGCTGGCGCGCTACCTGCGCCCGCTCGGCAAGTACCAGGAGCTGCGCCTGGGCGGACAGTGGGATCCGACCGCCGAGATCTGCGACAACGACAAGGTCGATGACGACGGCAACGGCAAGGCCGACTGCGCCGACGACAGCTGCTCCACCTTCCTGGGCTGCCGGCCGAGCAAGTCGAAGAAGCTCGACCTGTTCGTGATGTCGCAGTGCCCGTACGGCGCGCAGGCGATGATCGCGGCCAAGCAGTTCACCGATCACTTCAAGGGTCAGGTGTCGCTCGACGTCCACTTCATCGGCGACCTGCAGAGCGGCCAGCTCGGCTCGATGCACGGCCAGCCCGAGGTGGACGAGGACATCCGCGAGCGCTGCGCCATCGAGCACTACGGCAAGGACCACAAGTTCCTGGGCTACCTCGCCTGCCGCAGCCGCGACTACAAGAGCCCGGAGTGGCAGGCGTGCGCCACCGAGGCCGGGATGGACGCCACCGTCATCCAGAAGTGCTTCGACGGCCAGGGCAAGGACCTGGTCGGCAAGTCGTTCGCGTTCGCCCAGTCGCTCGGCATCGGCTCGAGCCCGACCTTCATCGTCAACAACAAGCGCGAGTTCAACGCGATCGCGGCGAACATGATCCAGCAGGAATACTGCAAGGACAACCCCGACCTGGCCGCGTGCAAGGATCCGATCCCGGGTCCGGCGATGCCGGCCGGCGGAGGCGGGCAGCAGGCCGCGGCCCCCGGTCAGTGCAACTGACCGGCCCGGCAGTCACACCGATCGGAGCGGCCGCACATATATAATGAGGCGCGCCTCATGCGTGCCGCTCTCGGATTCCGCGCCCACACCGGCTGGGCCGCCTCGGTGGCGGTCGGCGCCGACGACGCCCTGCGCCGGCGGCTGGTCGAGCTGGGCCGCGACGCGGGCAAGCCGTGGGCTCAGGATCAGAAGGAGTCGGCGCTGGTCGCGTGGCTGGCGCTGGCATCGCGGTCGCGCGCGGCCAGGCCGGAGCGGCGGGCCGGGGCAGGGCATGGTCGCTAGCGTACGGCTGGTCCTGGTCGCGCTGGTGGCCGCCGGGTGCGCCGGCCCGCGCGCGTTCGGCCCCGACGACCGCGCCGGCGTCGTCGCGGTGCTCGAGCGCCAGCGCGAGGCATGGAACCGCGGCGACCTGGAGGGCTACATGGCCGGCTACGCCGCCACGCCCGAGCTTGTCTTCACCTCGGGCGGCCGCATCCGCCGCGGCTTCGAGGAGACGCGCGCCAGCTACGCCAGGCGCTACCGCGGTGACCGCGCCGGCATGGGCCAGCTCGAGTTCGAGGTCCTCGAGGTCCAGCCGGCAGGCGCCGACGGCGCCGTGGTCCTCGGCCGCTGGCGACTGCGCGGCACGCCCAACCAGGGCAGCGGCGTGTTCAGCGTGGTGCTCGAGCGCCGCCCCGAGGGCTGGCGCATCATCCACGATCACACGTCATCCGATCCGCCGCCGTCCTGACGGCCTCCGGGCCGGCGTCGCGGCGACGATCGCAGGCGATGCCTCTGGAGTCGTCGATCAGTGATGGGCGGGCGGCGGCGTCGCTTCGGCGCGCGCGGGCGTGGCGGTCGGCGTCGCGGCCACAGGCGGCGTTGCGGTAGGTGTCGCGGCCGGCGGCGTTGCTGTCGGCGTCGCGGCGGGCGGCGCGTCGGTCGGTGTCGCGGCGACGGGCGGCGCGTCGGTCGGTGTCGCGGCGACGGGCGGCGCGTCGGTCGGCGTCGCGCCGGCATGGGTGGGTGCGGCCGGCGCGACAACCGGCGCGGGCGCGTCGGGTGACGGCACGGTCGAGTCGGGCGACGGCGTCGCCGGCGACCCGGGAGCCTGCTCCGCGTCCGGGCCCTCGGCCGGCGGGGGCGGCGGGTTCAGCACCAGGAACGACAGGCGCCGGTTCTCGGCCGCGTACGGATCGGCCGGGTTGCGCGGCTGGCTGGCGCCGTGCGCCTGCACCGCGTCGATTTGTCCGCGCATCAGGCCGCTGGACTCGAGCACGCGGCGCGCGTTGCTGGCGCGCTCGTACGACAGGTCCCAGTTGGTCTTGCCGGTCCTGGAGATGTAGGGCCGCGCGTCGGTGTGGCCCATGACGCGGACCTTGCTCTTGCGCTCGGACAGCAGCGGGCCGAGCTTGCCGAGGAACGTGACGAGCGCCGGCTTGAGCTCCGACGACGCCAGGTCGAACAGCATGCTCTGGCCGTCGCGGTCCACCGCCTCGATCAGCACGCCGTCCTGGGTCACCGTGATCGAGACCTGGGCGGCCAGCTTGGCCAGCTCCGGGTCGCTGGTGACGAGCGTCTCGATCGCCTTGCCCAGGGCCTTGGCGTCGTCCTCGCCCTGTGGGCCCTTCTTGGGCGCGGCAATTGTCGCGTCCTCGATGATGGACGGCTTCTTCTGCGCCGCGCGCTGCATCGCCATGTCGCCGTCCGGCAGGATGCCGGTGCGGAAGTAGCGCGAGATCTCCTGGCGCGACTGCTGGTCGGTGGACGCCAGCAGCCACATGACCATGAACAGCGCCATCATGGCGGTGACGAAGTCGGCGTAGGCGACCTTCCAGGCGCCGCCGTGGTGGCCGTGGCCGCCGCCCTTCTTCTTGACGATGATGCGGCGACCCTCGGCCACCGGCTAGCCTCCACCCTTGAGCGCCTTGAGCACCTTCTCCACCTCGGTGGAGCTGGGGCGCTCGTCGGAGAAGATGACCTTGCGGGAGAACTCGACCGCGGTCGGCGGCGAGGCGCCGCGCACCGACGCGATGAGGCCGGCGCGGATGCAGGCCAGGTAGCGCAGCTGGTGCATCTCCTGGTACTCGGCGTTGTTGGCCAGCGGCTGGGCGATGCCGTAGCAGAGCAGGATGCCCAGGAACGTGCCGACCAGCGCCGCCGCCACGTGCAGGCCGATGACCGCCGGCGGGGCGTCCATGTGGCCCATGGTGACGATGATGCCGAGCACCGCGGCCACGATGCCGATGCCGGGCAGCGAGTCGCCGATCGTCTTGATCAGGCCGACCGGCATGTGCCCTTCTTCCTTGAGCGTCTCGAGCTCGCTGTCGAGCAGCTGGTCGAGATCGTCGGGCGAGGTGCCGTTGACCACCTGCATGAGCGCGTCGATCAGGAAGTCCTTGGCGTGGTGCATCTTGAACAGCGAGGGGTACTTCTTGAACAGCGGGCTCTTCGGCGGATCGCTGACGTGCTGCTCGAGGGCCAGCACGCCCTCGCGGCGCATCAGCACGAACAGCTCGTACTGCAGCTTGAGGATGTCGAGGTAGTCGTTCTTCTTGGGCACCCCGTCCTTGAAGGCGGCCTTGAGCGCCTTGAACACGCGGGCGCGCATTCGACCGGGCGCGGTCGCCATCAGGGCGCCGACCGCGGCGCCGATGATGACGATGAACTCGGACGGCTGCATGAGCACCCCGAAGTGCCCCCCGGCGAGGGCGAAGCCGCCGCCCACGGCGCCGAGCACGATCAGGATGCCGATGAGTGCCATGCTGGAGAGTGAATCGGTCGAACGGGGTGAAGATTGAGAGGCCCGGACCAGGCCCCCGCGGTCACTGGACCATGAACTCGACGATGAAGAGCCGGCGGACCTGCTCGCCGCCGAGCTGGCGGTCGATGCGGGCGATCACTTCCTTCTGGATCTTGGCCTTGCCCGCCTCGCCCTGTGTGTCGGCCACAGACAGGCTGGACAGGTAGCGCAGCACCTCGTCGCGCACCGGGCGCTTGAGCTTCTCCAGCTGCGCGATCACCTCCGCGTTGGCCACCTCGAGCTCGAACGTGGCCTTGAGGTAGCGGCTGGCGTCCGGCTCGTTGAGGTTGACGATGAACGGCTCGAGCGGGGTGACCGGGCCGACCTCGTTCTTCGGCTTCTCCGGCTCGTGCTCCGCGGCGGCGGGCGCCGCGTGCGCGCGGCCTCGGCCGCCTGCATGGCCATGAACACGCCGTACCCGGTCCCGCCCAGGTTGGCCATCAGCAGCAGGAGCACCAGCTTCGATGTCTTCGGCTTGGGCGGGCCGGCCGGCTTGGCCGGTGCGTCGGCTTGGTCGCTCATCGCTCTTTCTCCATCTCCTCAGCGCGGCGCGCCGGCCGCGAGCTCCGGGCCCGGCTCTTCGGGCTCCACGGCCGCAAGGGTCTGCATCACCAGCCGCTTTGCCGGCAGCGGCTGGGCCAGCAGGCGCTCGGCCACGCGCCGGATCTCCCAGCTGGCGGGGCCGTACGGGTCGAGCAGCAGGATCGGCTTGCGCCTGGTGATCGAGTCGTGCACCCGCCGGCTGGCCGGGACCAGACCCGCCACCTCGGCCTGCACGCCGAGGTAGTCCTGGATCATGCGCGCGATCGACTGCGGAACGCGGTGCTCGCTCGTGTCGAACAGGAGGTTTCCGATCAGGCGCACCGACAGGCGCGCCTCCAGCGCGGCGACGAACGTGGACAGGCCGGGGTCCTGCTGGCGCAGCCACTCGCCCAGCGTGTGCAGCGCGGGCGGCTTGGCCTCGCGCCAGCCCCGCTCGATGAGCGTCGCGCTGCTCGCTTGTGTCGGCCAGGCGCGACAGCAGGCGCAGGATCGCGGCCTTGAGAAACCCGTAGGCGTTCTGGATCGACGTGACCTGGCCGGTGATGACCAGGACATGGATGTCGGCCAGCGCGAACAGGTCGAGCGCGGCCAGCGCGGCGCCGGCGCCGATGTCGATGATGACGACGTCCGCCTCGATGCGGCTGATGTGGCGCAGCAGCCGCTCCTTCCGGCTGTGGCTCACCTGCGGGATGCCCCCGGCGCCGTCGGACGGATAGAGGACCAGGTTGTCGTACCCGCTGGGCACCGCCACCTTCTCGAACTGCTCGACCTCGCGCTTGAGAAAGCCGATCAGGCCCGGGCCGGGCCGCGCGATGCCGAGCAGGGTGTGCTGGTTGCCCATGCCGATGTCGGCGTCCACCAGCGCCACCCGGCGGCCGGCGGCGGCCATGGCGATGGCGAGGTTGGTGGCCAGGACGCTCTTGCCGACGCCGCCCTTGCCGCCGGCGACCGCGACGATGCGCGCGGCGAGCCTTGGCCCACCGCGCTCCTGGTCCTCGCGCTCCACGGAGTGTGTTTCGGCCATCGGCCGCCCGCCTGAAGCCGTCGCCCGGCCGTCAGCAGGCCCCTCAAGGACCCTGCGCGGGCGGCCGATAGACACCTTGTTTTGACCACTTCGCCGGACCCGAAGGGCGTCCTGTCGCTCGTCAAGCTGGAGCAGCTGCTGGCCGAGCTGGGGGCGCTCGGCCAGATCATGGTGGCGGCGATCGAGGCCGGCGACGACGCGCGCCTGCTCGCCGGCATGCAGGCGGCCCGCGGCCTGCGGGCTCGCCTGAGCGGCGGCACCTCGCTGGCCGAGGCGCAGGCCGGATCGCTGGACGACGTGTCGCGCCTGCGCCACCTGGTGTCCGCCGCCCAGCTCACCGAGCGGATCGCCGACCGCTGGCTGGCCCGCCCGCTGCCCTCCGACAAGGAGCTGCTGGCGGTCCCGGGCGGCGAGCTGTTCCTGGCCGACGCCACCCTGCCGGCGGTGTGGGACGCGGAGCGCGACCTGGTGATCCTCGTCGGGCCGGGCGTGTCGCCGGTGGCGGCGGCGCTGCGCCAGCTGGGGCAGCAGAACATCCTGTGGTTCGCGCCCGACCGGGACCAGCCGGCCGAGGACGTCGCCGCGCTGCGGGTCGAGGACGACGACGAGCTGGTGGTCGCCGTTCGCGGCTTCGGCACCGAGCTGCCCGAGCGCGTGATCGTGCGCGCCGTCGATGCGGACCAGGCCGAGCACTGCGCCCGCGCGCACGATCTGTTCCGCGAGGCGCGCCACGACATGCTCATCCACCGCAACACGGTGATGACCTTCAACCGGACGTGGCTGGAGCAGGGCCTGAGCAACCTGCGCGCGCTGTGCAGCTGGCCGTCGGTGGCGGCGCTCGACGGCGAGCTGGCCGGCCTGCCGCTGGTCATCGTCGCGCCGGGCCCGTCGCTGGCCCGCAACATCCATCTGCTGGCCCAGCTCAAGGGCAAGGCCGTGATCCTGGCGGTGAGCCACGCGCTCACCGCCCTGAGCCGGGCCGGCGTCACCCCGGACTTCGTGCTCGCCGTCGACCCGCAGGACGTCCGCTACCACTACGCGGGCAACCAGCTCGACGGCGTCGCCGCCGTCATCAACGGCTCGACCGTGCACCCGGAGCTGTTCGGCGTCGGCGCACCGCACTACCTGTGGCTGTCTGCCAACGGCTCGCTCGACCGCTGGCTGGGCGACCTGGCCGGCGAGCAGCCGCTGGTCGGCGGCGGAGGCTCGGTCGCGACGTCGGCGCTCAACCTGGCGCTGCGCTGGGGCTGCGATCCGATCGCGATGGTCGGGCTCGACCTGTCGTTCGCGGGCGGCAAGTACTACGTCGACACGAGCTGCGACGGCGGCGCGCGCGTGGTGCTGTCGGGCGACGGACGCACCGTCGCGGTCGAGGGCTGGAGCGACGAGTTTCACCGCATGAAGGCGGGCAGCCGGGCCAGGCGGAGTCAGGAGCGGGTCGTCGAGCTGCCCGGCTGGCACGGCGAGCCGGTGCCCAGCTCGTTCATGTTCGCCATGTTCCATCGCTGGTTCGAGGAGCGCCTGCGCTCGCTGGACGTGGCGGCCGAGGTCTTCAACTGCACCGAGGGCGGCGCCCGCGTCGAGGGCATGATCCACGTGCCGCTGGCCGACTTCGTCGAGCGGGTCGCGGGCCGCGCCGTCGATCCGCAGGGCATCGTGGCCCGCGCGGTGGCGGCGCTGCAGCCGGCCGAGCGGGTCGCGGCGGCGGCGCGGCGGCTCGACAACCTTGGATCGTCGCTGCGGCGCTGCCGCGCGCTGGCCGGGCGCTGCGCGCGCATGGCGGAGCGCCACGTCCGCACCGGCAACGGCAGCGCCCTGGCCCGGGCCGAGAAGGCGCTCCTGGAGCAGCTCGGCTCGCTGCAGCTGCTGTCGATGATGGCGCAGCGCGAGATCGGCGACGCGCTGGCAAGCGCGCGCGACCTGATCAGCGTGGCCGAGGCGGTCGATCGATCGGCGCAGGTGTTCGCGGTCATCGACCAGGTGGCCAGCTGGCTGGCGCCGCGCGTGCTCGCGGCCCGGGGCGCGCTGTCGCGACCTCGCGCGACCTGACCCTGGCGACCGGGGCCTAAGCGACGCTCGCGTCCGGCAGGCCGCCGCCCGACAGCAGCACCTCGGCCACGCGGCGCGCGCCCTGGCCGTCGATGGCGCGATGGCCGCGCCCGGCCAGGGCGGCCACGCGCGGCCCGTCCTCCGCCAGGTCCATGAGCGCGGACGCCGCGTCCTCGGCCTCGCCGAGATCGGCGAGCAGCCCCTCGGCCGCCAGCGCGCCCACGTACGACTCCATCCCCGGATGACGGACCGCCGCGCCGGCGCGTCCGAGGCACATCGCCTCGTAGGCGGTGATCCCGCCCAGCGTCACGACCAGATCGGCCTGCGCCAGCACGTGCCCGGCGAAGCCGGACGGCGGCGAGAGGGCGACGTTGCCGGCGCCGGCGGCCAGGCGCTCGAGCTCGGCCACGCCGGCCGCGGCGAAGGCCGGGCCGATCTGCACCACGACCTCGATCGCTGCGAAGCGCGGGTGACGGCGGAGCGCGGCCAGCAGGCGCGCCGAGCGCCGGTCCGGATCCGCGCCGCCCAGCGCGATGGCGACCCGGGCCGCGCGCGGTCCGCTCCAGGGCAGGGCGGCGCGCAGCGCGGCCAGCTCGGCCGCGATCATGCGGAAGCGCGTGCCTCCCAGGAAGCGCCCGCGATGTCCGGGCGGCGGCGCGGCGCCCGGATCCTCGTCAACGAGCAGATCCGCGGCCGCGCGGGTGGCGCCGCTGTCGTTGACGTGAGCGACCATCGCGTGTCCGGCGGCGCGCGCGCTGGCGAAGTAGTCGTCGGGCGGGCGCAGGAGGTCCGATACGAGGGCGGTCGCGACCGGGAGGCGGCCGAGCTGGTCGCGCCGCGCCCGGCCCTCGGTCGGCGTCGCGGCCAGGTGGATGCGGCCGGGGGCGCCCGGTCGGTGCATGGTGCGGGCGAGCGCCTCGTCGGCCTCCCACAGCAGGATCAGATCGATCGACGGATCGATCGCGGCCACCGCCTGCGCCAGGGTGAGGGTGCGGCGCAGGTGCCCGACGCCGACGGCGGGGCCGCCGGCCGCGTGCAGCACGACCCGCCGGACGCGGGGCGCGCCGGCGGTCACGTCGCCGCGCCCAGGACGCTGTCGCAGGCCGCGACGATCTCCGGCACGCCGGCCTCGAGCGCGCCGGGACCGAGCGCCTCGACGACGCGGCGCACCCGTTCCAGATCGACGGGCGTGTCGACGCAGATCTTGGCGTGCGGGCGGCTCAGCGAACGCGGTGGGGCCAGCGTGGCGGTGCGGAACGCGTCCGGATGCTCGTCGATGGCGATCGTGACGTGCTCGCGGTGGCGCGGCTCGTGGCCCAGCTCGATCATCCGCGCGAAGGCGGCGCGGGTCAGCACCTCGCCGTTGAGCCCGTGCGGGTACGAGATGGCATGGTGGCTCTGGGCCCGGATGTTGGCGTAGTCGGTGCTCTGCCCGCGGTGCAGGTCGATCAGCTGATCGAGCAGCGTGGGGTCGGCGAGCGGACAGTCCGCCGTCACGCGCACCACGTCGCTGGCGCCGGAGCGCTCGATCATCCTGGTGTAGCGGTCGCGTACGTCCGACGCGCTGCCGCGCAGCAGGCGCACGCCGGGCAGGTCGCGCACGACCACGTCGGCGAGCGCGTCGTCCTCCGCCTGGTCGGTTGTCAGGACCCAGACCTCGTCGATGCGGCGCGCGCGCGCCACCCGCGTCACCACCCAGCCGATGATCGGGAGGTCGCCGACCAGGGCCAGGCTCTTGCCCGGCAGTCGGCTCGAGCCCATGCGGGCCTGGATGCCGGCCACCACCCGTGTCATCGGAAGAATTCCCAGCGCAGCGGCGTGTTGACCGGGAGATCGCGGGTCGTGCGCATGCCCTCGATCGCCTCGAGATGGCGCGGCGCCAGCCCGGTCCCGGGCCGGACGATCTTGATGTCGGCGCGGCGGAGCGGCTCGCCCGCGCGCACCGCCCGGCGGGTGACCAGCGATCGGGTCGAGGTCCGGCGCTCCTGCTCCTCGCACTCGAGCACGCCGCGGCGGGAGGCGCCCAGCGCGCTGTGCGCTTCGCGCAGCTGCGCCCGCAGCTCGCCCACCTCGTCGATCGGAAAGCTGAACCAGTGGTCGGGGCCGTCGTCCTTCTGGCTGGAGGTGACGTGCTTCTCGATCACCGAGGCGCCCAGCGCCACCGCGGCGATGGGCGCGGCCCGGCCGATGCTGTGGTCCGACAGGCCGATGACCGCGTCCGGATACAGCTGGGCCAGGACCGGGATGGTGCGGAGATTCATCTGCTCCATCGGCGCCGGGTACTGCGCGACGCAGTGCAGGAAGCAGACCTGGCGCGCGCCGCTGTCGCGCAGGGTGCGCGCCGCCTCGTCCGCCTCGCCCAGTGTGCACTTGCCGAACGACAGGATGATCGGGCGCTCCAGGCGGGCCACGTGGCGCAGGAGCGGCAGGTGATTGACGTCGGACGCGGCGATCTTGAAGCAGGGCGCGCCGAGCTCGGCCAGCACGTCGGCTCCCTTCTCGTCGAACGGGGTGGCGAACACGATGACGCCGAGGCTGCGGCCCAGGGCGAACAGCCGGGCCAGCGCGTCCTTCGACAGAGACAGCCGATCGAAGAGCGGGCCGATCGCCTCGCGACGCTCGCGGCCGGGCGGCCCCCACGTGATCATGCGCTCCGGGTCCGAGACAAGCGCGTCGGCGGTGTAGTACTGGAACTTGATCGCCTCGGCGCCCAGCTCGGCCAGGCGCCGCAGCATGGCCTCGGCCTTGCGCTCGTTGCCGTCGTGGTTGGCCCCCACCTCGGCGACCAGCAGCGGCTCGTGGGCCGGGCCGATCGCGCGCTCCCCGATCCGGATCTCGGCCATCCTGTCCTCCCCGCGGGCGGTCACGGCTTGCGCGCCCAGATCATCCACCAGCTGTGGCACTTGCGGTCCTCGCCACGCCAGGCGGCGATCTGCTCGAAGTTCTCGATCGCCAGTCCCGCCTCGCTCACCAGAGCGCGCGCGGCCGGCTCGTTGACGAAGCACATCAGCGCGCCGCCGTACGGGCCAGCGCGCTCGTCGAGGTGGAAGTAGTCCCGCTCCAGCTCCTGTCCCAGGCCGTAGAACCAGTTCTCGCGCGTGCGCAGGTTCAGGCACAGGCGTCCGCCCGGCTCGAGCAGGCGGCAGATGCGCGCCAGGTCGCGCCTCATGTCGCGCATCCCGCGCAGGAACAGCGATGCCCCACGCGACCGCGACGCGGAAGCTATCCGCCGGCCAGTCGTCGGTGGCGATGTCTCCCTGCACCAGGCTCGCCCAGGCGAGGGTGGTCGCCGAAGTGCGAGCGGAACACGTCGATCGCGTTGGCCGCCAGGTCGTTGCCGCAGGCGCGGTAGCCGTAGTCCATCAGCAGCTTGAGGTGCCGGCCGGATCCGAAGCCGATATCGAGCCCTCTGGCCTCCACCCCGTCCTGCACCGGCCCGGTCCGGGCCAGGAAGCGCACCACGTCCTCGCTGGGGTAGAGCAGCACGTGCTGTTGCAGATGCCGTCCCCAGAACGTCTCGGTCTGGCGGGTCCTGTCCTCTCCACGCTCATGGCTCCATCTCCCAGTGAATGCGGCAGGCGGCGGCCTGCCAGCGCTGCGCGGCCTCGGCCCGATCCGGCCCGGCGGTCAAGAGATAGCCGCAGCGGAACCCGGTGCGGCCGTCGACCTGGGGCGCGATCACGTCGCCCGGGCCCAGAAAGGTCTCGCAGGCGACCACGCCCGGCATCGCCAGCGCGTCCTCGATCCCGGTCACGGCCCGCACCGTCCCCGGCTCGGCGCGCAGCATGCGCAGCACGCTGCCGTGGTGCTGGCGGGGCGTCAGGTCCGCCCCATCGCCGAGCAGGTGCGAGATCATCTCGCGCAGCGGGCTCATGCCCAGGGTCGCCGGGACCATGCGCGACGTGATGTGGAAGCCGGACGGGCGGCCGGCCATCTCGATGACGTGCGCGGCGCCGCTCCGGTCGACGATCACGTCGGCGTGCAGCAGACAGTCGCGCAGGCCGAAGGCGCGCGCGGCCCGGCTCGCGGCGTCGGCCACGACAGCGCGGGTCGGCTCGTCGATCGCGGCCGGCGCCAGGTAGCCGCGGCCGAGCCGGTACGGCAGCGGCGTGAGCTCCTTGTCGCGCACCAGCACCATGTGGAGCTCGGCGCCGATCATCGCGGCGTCGATGCCGAGCTCGCGGCCGGCGATCAGGCGCTCGACGATGGTTGCCTGCGGCGCGGGCAGCCGCGCCCGCTCCTCGAGGTGCCAGGGCAGGAGCGCGTCCAGGTCGGCGCGTGTCCGGGCCACGAGCACGCCGCGGCTGCCGCTGCCGCGGCTCGGCTTGACCACGACCGGGTAACCGAGCCGCTCGGCCGCCGCGATCACCGCCGCGGGGTGGGGCTGCGAAACCGACTCGCCGGCGGCGACCGGCAGCGAGGCCTCGCGCAGACAGGCGCCGGCGCGCTCCTTGTCGACGCAGTTGCGGGCGGCGGCCGCCGACAGCCCGGGGAAGCCGAGCGCGTCGTTGACCGCGCCGACGGTGACCAGGAAGGCCCCCAGCGGCGCGGGCAGGACGAAGCGACAGCCGTGGGCCCGCGCCCGCTCGACGATGCCGTCGACGTCGCGCAGGTCGAGCGGGTAGGCGGCGTCGGCGAGCGCGCAGCCGGGCGCCCTGGGATCGCCGTTGACGGCGACCACCTCGACGCCGAGCTCGTGCGCGACGTCGATGACCGGCACCTGCTCGGTCCCGGCTCCGACGAGGAGCGCCGCCGCGCGGCGGTCTCGCCCGCTCGATGCACGCTTCACGCGCACGCGCAGTCCCCCACCTGACGGCCCCCCAGCCGCACGCGACGATTGTCATCCGGCGGTCGTGCGGTTTCAACGAGATTTCCGGCGCGGGGCGCAGACGACGGAGCCGGCTGCGCCCGTGGAGTGTGGACGTCATCGCGCGGGTACCCTGCCGAGTCGTCGCGTGCTCGCGTCCTCGCGTGCTCGCGTCCTCGCGCGGCCAGCGCACACACATCACCGCCTACGGGCGCTCAAGATCCCCGGCCGCCGTCCGATCTCGCTGCTGGTAGACCACCTGCAGCGGCACGTGCGCCGGCACGCTGCGCCCATTCGCGAGGAACCATGGCCTCTGCTTCCGCAACCACCGACCGACAAGACGCCAGGCCGGCCAAGGCCGACCCTGCGCTGGACGCCATCCTCGCCCTGGTCAAGCGGGACGAGGTCAAGGTCCCGCCCATCCCGGCGGTGGTCGGGAAGCTGAGCGAGCAGCTGAAGAACGCCGAGATTGACCTGCGGGCGGTCACCACCATGGTGGGTACCGATCAGGCGCTGTCGGCCCATATTCTGAGATGCGCCAGCCACACGCTTCTGGCCTCGCGCGGCCAGGTGACCTCGCTCAACGAGGCGGTCATGCGGGTGGGCACCAACGGTCTGTTCTCGCTGGTGGTGTCGTTCTGCCTGGGCCGCGACGCCTCGCGCGCCACGCCGCTGCAGAGCCTGCGCCGCGACGTCTTCCGCCGGGCGGCCGCCACCGCGGAGTTCTGCCGCCGCATGGCCCCGACCCACGGCGCCGACCCGGACGGCGCGTTCCTGTGCGGCTTGCTGGGCAGCTTCGGCGTGACCGTCGCCCTGGGCGCGGTCGAGCAGGTGCTGTCGGCCAGCCCGCGCCTGCAGCAGAGCCGCGTCCGCCGAGTCCTGGATGGACATCGCGCGCCGCTGCGACCAGGAGATCGGCGGCAGCGTGGCCGCCAAGTGGGGCATGCCCAAGCTGGTGACCGACGTCATCACCACGCGCCGCACCGGCGAGGGCGACCCGAGCCTGGCCGCGTACGTCAAGCTGCTCGAGCGCGCCGAGCTGCTGACGGAGCTCTTCTATCGCGAGGCCGCGCCGAGCGAGGAGGACATCGCCAGGGCCATCGGCTGCAGCGCGAGCGCGGCGGCCGAGATCGCCGCCTTCCTGCCCCAGGTGGCCGCCGCGGTCCACGCCCTCAACTCAGCCGCCGACGACGTGAAGCCGCAGTCGGTCCCGATCCTGGTCGAGGAGCCGCCGACCAGCTTGCGCGGCGAGATCGTGCCGGCCAGCATCCCGGTCACCGTCGAGCGCAAGGGCGGCGACCACCAGATCGTGTGCGTCGGCCTCGCCGCCGACGGCTTCGTCGCCCACGGGACCCAGCCGCTGCCGCTCAACCAGGTCGTCAAGTGCGTCGTGCTCGGCGTCGACGAGGACCTCGAGCTCGTCGCCTTCGTCGCCGGCGTGTTCCGCAAGGACAGCGAGTACCGCTTCGAGATGAAGCCGATGGGGCTCGTCGGCGGGCACGCCACCCGCTGGCAGAAGCTGCGCCTGGAGTCGGCCAAGCAGTTCTCGGTCAACGAGGCTCTCGACGCCGACGCGATGGCGGAGCGCGACGCCCGAGCCGAGGCCCGCCAGACGCCGGACCCGGACCAGCGCCGCGAGCGCCGCGAGTCGCCCCGTCCACGACGCGAGTCACCTCGTCCGCGGCGCGAGTCGCCCGGGTCGGAGCGAGTCGTCGCCGGCGCCGGCGAGGCCGCCGATCCGGGGCATGCGAGCCAGTGCCAGCGACGCGGCCGGGTCGCCCGACACCCTGGAGTTCGGTCCGATGCCAGAAAGCGGCGGCCCCGGAGTCGGACCCGGAGGCCTCGCGAGGAGCCGGAGCGCGGCTCCAGCTCCGGGCCACCCCGCGAGGGCCACTACGTCAGCCTGAAGAACCGCCCCTCGGTCTTCAAGCGCTTCGCCGACTGGCTCAACGGCCGCGACGTCGAGTAGGCGGCGACGTCGAGCAGGGCGGCGCGCGGCCGCCGTCGGCTACGACCGGGCCGGGACCGGGGCGGCGCCGGGCGGCGGCGTGCTGGCGGCCAGCAGCTGGGCCCAGCCGAGCTTGGCCGTCGCCGTGAGCGCGAACGGCTTGACCTCGAGGACGTAGCGCTGGCCGTGTGCGGCGCATCTGCTGGCGGATGGAGCTCAGCGTGCACCACATGCGGAACGGGCCGTCGTCGCCGGCCAGGGTCAGCTGGACGACCGTCTGGGGCGCGTAGGCGCGCGTGGACAGCAGCTGGAGCCGGCGCGGGCCGATGCCGATGACGTTGCAGCGGTTGTCGTCGCCGAACACCCTGCAGGTGGCGTCGAGGTCGGCGTGGTGGATGAGGTCCTCGACGGAGGTCGGATCGGTGGCGTCGACCTGGATGCGCATGTACTGGGAGATGCGCGGCAGCGCGGCGCCGGCCTGCGGATCGAGGCCCTCGACCAGGCCGGGCAGGGCGGGCAGGAGATCGGCGACGTAGTCGCGCTCTTCCGGGCTGAGCGACGCGATCGAGTCCAGGTCTTCGCGCTCGACCAGCAGCGACGTCTCCATCAGGGCCACGATCAGGTCGGTCGCGCGCACCAGGTCGACGTAGTCGCGCGAGGAGCTGCCCGGCATGTAGTGGTGGTCGCGGATGACGTCGGCCACCACGGGCGGCAGCGACCACTTCTCGGCCATCACCATCCCGATCTCGACGTGGTAGGCCTCGACGACCTGGCAGACGCGCTGGGGCGACAGCCTGATCGTCGAGCTGGCGGAGACCAGGATCTCCTCCAGACACGAGAGCGCGACGACGCGGCCGAAGTCGTGCAAGCAGGCCGCACAGGAACGCCGGCTCCGGATCCAGGCGCCAGCGCCCGGCCAGCTCGCGGCACAGGAACGCGCTCCACACCGCCTGGCGCCACACAGTCCGGCGCAGGTCGAGCAGCACGCCGTCGCGGCTGGCCTCCTTGCCGAGTCCGATGGCGAAGGCGAGGCGGACCAGCTCGTTGCTGCCGATGCGGCGCAGCGCGTCCGACAGCGAGTGCAGCGAGCCCGTGCGCATGCGCGCCGAGTTGGCGTTGCGCAGCACCGCCGCGCTCAGCGCCTGATCGCTGGCCACCAGCGCCGACAGCTCGCCGACCGAGTAGTCGGGTCGCTTGAGCAGAAGGCCCAGGCGCATGGCGATGGCCGGGTAGGGCGGCACCTTCACGTTGCCGGACTGGACGATCTGGACGAGGCGCTCGTCGAGCTCCACCGGGATCTTGCTGGTCATGGCGCTCCTCTCGTCCTCACGCGACCCGCTCGAGCAGGTGGCGGGTCTGTTCCAGGTCCAGGCGCAGGTCGGGTCGGTCGCTCGAGTAGCTGAAGCCGGCCGGCAGCTCGACGCCCGGCGGCGGCGAGGCGTGGCCGTGGAACTGGAACTCGGGCCAGATGACCAGGAGATCGCCCAGGTCGCGCGTGCGGCGCGCCTCCTCGGAGCTGATCAGCGTCTCGTGCAGCTTCTCGCCCGGGCGGATGCCGACGGTGTGGCGCGGCACGCCCGGCGCCAGCGCCTCGGCCAGGGTCACGATGTCGGTGGTGGGCAGCTTGGGGATGAAGATCTCGCCGCCGCCCATCAGGGCGAGGCCGCGCAGCACCAGCCGGATGGCCCCCTCCATGTCGATCCAGAAGCGGGTCATGCGCTCGTCGGTGATCGTCAGCTGCCCGCTGCGCGACTGCTCGCGGAACAGCGGGATCACGCTGCCGGCGCTGCCCATGACGTTGCCGTAGCGGGCGGCCGAGAAGCGGGTCGGCTGATCGGCGCTGTACGCGTTGGCGGCGATGAGGAGCTTCTCCATGCACAGCTTGGTGGCGCCGTACAGGTTGACCGGCGACACCGCCTTGTCGGTGCTGAGCGCCATCACCTTCTCGACGCCGGCCTCGATGGCCGCCTCGATCAGGTTGCGCGCGCCGACGATGTTCGTCTGCACCGCCTCGATCGGGTTGTACTCGCACAGCGGCACGTGCTTCATGGCGGCGGCGTGCACGATCACCTGCACGCCGCGGAACGCCTGGCGCAGGCGGTCGCGGTCGCGGATGTCGCCGACGAAGAAGCGCAGCCGGGAGTCGCGCAGGTCGCGCTCCATCTGGTAGTGCTTCTGCTCGTCGCGGCTGAACACGATGATGCGGCGCGCGTCGGACTGGGCGAGCATCGCCTTGATGAAGGCGCGGCCGAACGAGCCGGTGCCGCCGGTGACGAGCACGGCCTTGCCGTTGACGACGTGCATGTGCTGGGCGAGCTGGCTGGACGGCTGCGGCGGCGATGGTTGCTTGCGGATCACGAGAGGACCTCCGCGAGGGCGCTCGACCACGCGGTCGACGTCCTGCTCGCTCATGGAGTGGTGCATGGGCAGACTGAGCGTCTGCTGGTAGTACTGGCACGCGCCCTCGAGGCGCTCGCTCGCGCCGTGGCGGCGGTAGAGCGGGTGCTCGAACAGCGGGATGTAGTGGACCTGGGTGCCGATGCCGCGTGCGGCCAGCGCGCGCACGACGTCGGCGCGGCTGCGGGCGCGGAAGTCGATGCGCACCGGGTAGAGGTGATGGGCCGACACGCGATCGGCGCGCTCGGCCGGCGGCAGCGCGGCCGGCACATCCGAGGCCAGGCGCAGCCGGTAGCGCGCGGCCAGGCGGCGGCGGTTGGCCAGCCAGGCCGGCTGCTTGGCCAGCTGCGACAGCCCGAGCGCGCAGGCCACGTCGCTCAGCCGGTAGTTGAGGCCCAGCTCCTGGACCTCGTAGGCCCACGGCTCGCCGGCCACCAGCTCGAAGCGGACCGGGTCGCGCTCGATGCCGTGCTGGCGCAGGCGATCGAGCCGCTGCTTGAGCCGCTCGTCGGCCACCGCGACGGCTCCCCCCTCGAGGGTGGTGATGTGCTTGACCGGGTGGAACGAGAAGGTGCTGGCGTGGGCCGGGCCGGCGCCGATCGGGCGGCCGCGGTACTCGGCGCCGAACGCGTGGGCGGCGTCCTCGACCAGCCAGATGCCGCGGCGGTCGCACAGCTCGCGCAGCGGCGCCAGGTCGGCCGGCAGACCGGCCAGGTCGACGGCGACGACGGCGCGGGTGGCGGCCGACAGGGCGCGCTCGACCCGGGCGACGTCGATGTTGCCGCTGTCCGGCTCGACGTCGGCCAGGCGCACGCGCGCGCCGGCCAGCAGCGCGGCGGCCGCCGTGGCCGAGAAGGTGATCGGGCTGGTCACGACCTCGTCGCCCGGGCCGATGCCGAGCGCCAGGTAGGCCAGGTGGAGCGCCGCGGTCCCGCTCGAGCAGGCGCTGACGTGCCGTGCGCCCAGGTAGTCGGCCAGCGCCCGCTCGAACCGCACGACGGTGGGGCCCTGGGTCAGGTGCGGGCGCCCGAGCGCCTCGACGACGGCGGCGATGTCGTCGTCGTCGATCGTCTGCCTGGCGTACGGAAGCGGCGGCGCTGACACCGAGGAGTTGCCTTGCGAGCCGGATGCCATCGTCTGGATCCGCCATGTGCGCGGACGATCGAGGGCGGCGCGGGTGCGAGCGGCGGCGACCTCGTCAGGCCTGACGCCGGCGACGTCTGCCACCGCTACCGGTGCGTCGCGGCGCGCGCCCGGCTCACCGACTGGAGGCGCTCACCCACCAGGTGCTTGGCGTGGGCCAGGGCCGCATGCCAGGCCTCGGCGCGGTGCTGGATGACGTGGTACAGCGCGACCGCCTCGGGCATGTCCCGCAGACTGCCGGGCTCGCGGCCGAGCGCGTCGGCCAGATCGCTCAGCGGCTGCTCGCGCGCGGCCAGCACCTCGGCGGCCAGCGCCGCCACCTCCTCCGACTCCAGGCCGGAGGTGGGCGGCTCGACGGTGACGGCGTGCAGCTCCTGCAGTGCGCGCAGCGCGTCGCGGCGCGCGTCGGTCATCGAGCGGCCGCCGCCTCTGCGAACGCGGCGCGCAGCGTCCCCACGATCGACAGCGGCTGCTCCAGGTGCGCGGCCTTGCGCTCGAGCGCGGCGCGCGTGATGCAGGTCTGGCAGTAGCGATACAGCGCGTCGAGGTTGGCGCACAGCTCGGGCGCCGCGCCGGAGTCGAGCGCGGCGCAAAGCTCGGTCAGGATGCGGCTGGCGTGGTCGAGCGCCTGGGAGCGCGCCACCACGTCGCCCTGCGCGATCGCGCGTTGCCCGGCGCGCAGGTCGGCGTCGAGCCTGGCGAACAGCCGGTCGAGGACCTCGGTCTTGGGAGCCGACGCCAGGTCGACCTTGCGGTATGCCTTCACAGCGGACGTGTACATGGTCATCATCACCTGAACAGGGAGGAAAGCGCGGCCTGCTGTGACTGGAAGCTACTCATCAGGGACTCGAGGGTCTTGAACTGCTGCGCGCAGCTGGTCGCCGACCCGCGCCGCGCGCTTCTCGATGCGTTCGATCTGCAGGTCGAAGTCGCTCATCTCGCGCGTGAGCGAGCTCGTCTTGGCGCTCAGGAAGCCGTCGCCGGTCCGCGTGTACTGCGTCACCAGGTCGTTGATGGCCACGGCGATGCCGGCGTCGCCGGCGATCAGGTGCTCGAGCGCCCGCGGATCGTCGCCCATCGCCTTGGCCAGCTTGGCCGAGTCGATGGACAGCCGGCCGTCGCGGCCCAGCGCGATGCCGAGCTGGCCGAGGCTGACCTCGCCTTCGCCGTGCGGGTAGCTGCTCGTGGCCAGGGTCGACAGCGAGCGCTGCAGCGCGCGCACCGTCGAGTCGCCGAACAGCGTGTCCTGGCCGCGCGCGACACCGCCGTAGCTGGTCTGCGCGTTGACCAGATCCGCCAGCCCGTTGAACGCGTCGACCAGGCTCTTGACCTTGGCCTCGACGCCGGCCGGGTCGCTCGCCACCGAGACATTCGTGTCCGGGTCGGTGAGGGCGTGGGTCGCGCGCAGCTCGAAGGTGAGGCCGGCGATGGCGTCGCTGACCGTGTTGGTCGAGCGCGTGATCGCGATGCCGTTCAGGGTGAAGGCGGCGTCCTGGGCGGCGACCTTGACGCTGTCGGGCGCCAGGAAGCCGAGCGAGGTGCCGCCCTCGGTGAAGGTCAGCGCGTTGGCGAGCCCGCTCTCGTCGGAGCTGATGGCGAGCTGGAAGCCGGAGCCGGTGTTGATGACCTCGGCGTGGGCTCCTTCGACCTGCTCGTTTATGTTGCGGGCCACCACGTCCAGGGTGTCGAGGCTGGTGAAGTCGATCGTCACCGGCTCGCCGTCGCCCACCTGGATGGCGAGCTGGCCGGCGCCGGGGACCATCGGGATGGCGCCGTCCGAGCTCTGGAACAGCGACGAGACGTTTGTCTGCGAGCGGGCCAGCGAGGTCACTCGCATCGCCAGCTGGGCCGGCTGGGCCGCGCCGGACCCGGTCACCTTGACCCGGGTCTCGTCGCTCGACGTGGCGGTGAAGGCGCGAACCTCCTCCGGCGTGTTGACCGCGGTGGCCGCGGTCTTGAGCGACTGCAGCTTGCCGACCAGGTCGGCGATGATCGCCTTGCGGCGCTCGGCGTTGCTCTTGCGCGTCTCGAGCGCGCGCGCGCCCTGCTTCTCGACGCTGACGAGCTGCTCGATCAGCGACTCGGTGTCGATGCCCGTGGCCAGCCCACTGAAACTGATCGGCATGGTGGATCTTCCTGGAGACGAAACGACCCGCCGGGCTCATCGCCGCGGCGGGTCTGTTGCGAGGACGTCTAGCTTTGCACCGCCACCGGCATCATCCGAGAAGCGACAGCGCCAGGGCCGGCAGCTGGTTGGCCTGACCGAGGACGGCAACGCCGGCCTGGGTGAGGATCTGGTACCGCGTCATGTTCGCGGTCTCCGAGGCGACATCGACGTCGCGGATGCGCGAGTTGGCGGCCGAGAGGTTCTCCTGCGCCGAGGACAGGTTGGTCACCGCGACCGACATCCGGCTCTGCACCGCGCCCAGCTTGGCGCGAGCGTTGGACAGCGACGTGATGGCGGCGTCGAAGACCGACAGCGAGGCGCGGGCGGCCGAGGCGCTCGACAGCGACTGCGAGTCGATGAAGGCGGCGGAGGCGCCCAGGGTCGAGGCACTCAGCCGGGCGATGCTCATCGTCAGGCGGTCGTTGGTGCTCGAGTGGATGCCGATCTGGATGGTCAGGCCGGCCGAGGCGTCGCCGTTGAGCAGCTTGGCGCCGTTGAACTCGGTGACCTCGGCGAGGCGGCCGATCTCGGCCTTGAGCTCGTTGAACTCCGTCTGGATGTAGTCGCGCTCGGTCTGACCCAGGGTGCCGTTCGAGGACTGCACGGCCAGCTCGCGCATACGGCCGACGATGCCCTGCATCTCGTTCATCGCGCCCTCGGCGACCTGCGTCATGCTGATGCCGTCGTTGGCGTTGCGCTGGGCCTGCGCGAGGCTGCGGATGTCGGCCTTGAGGTTCTCGCTGATGCCGAGGCCAGCGGCGTCATCGGCAGAGCGGTTGATGCGGAGACCGGACGACAGGCGCTCGAGGCTCTGCTCGAGGGCGCCTTGGCTCGTTCGCAGCTGCCGCTGAGCGGTGAGCGAGGTGACGTTGGCAAGAAGCGTGATGGGCATGACTCAGAATCCTCCAGAGAGCTTCGCGGCTTGTTGTTGTTCCGCTGTTGCTACCTGGTTCGTCCGGTTCTGCCGAACTTGAGGGCGCCCTCAGGGGCGAGTCAGCTCGATGATCCGCTGGGCCACGGTCTGTGCGGCCTCGAGGGACATTGTGTGCTTGGCGAGCTCCGACGCGGCCGCGATCGGGTCCGCGCCGACGAGGCGGTTCTGCAGCGACACGAGGGAGATGTCCAGGCGGCGCTGGTCGTCCTCGGCCACCAGGAGAGCGGCCGACTTGGCGCCGCCGTCGGAGCGCGCGGTGCTCACCTGCTGGTGCGCGTCGCGCATGGCGGTCATGGACGAGTGGAGGGCTTCCCTGTCGTTGCTGGCCAGCGCGGCCGCGAAGGCGTCGAGCTGGGCGAAGATGTCCAGGCCGTGGTCGGCGGTCAGGACGGCGCCGGAGACCGACACCTCCTGCTCGATGCCGCCGCTCTGCGTCTCGATCGATCGCACCGCGTCGTCGCCCTGGTAGACGCCGTTCTCGTCGAACGGGGCCTGGTGCGACTGGCTGCCGGCCAGGATGTACTCGCCGTCGCTGGCGCGGCTGTTGGCCGCGTTCAGCGCCGACTGGCGCAGCCCGCGCAGCTCGACCGCGATGGCGGCCAGCGAGTCCGGATCGGTCGTGTCGCTGGCGGCGGCGATGGCCAGCTCCGCCGCACGCGACAGGGCGCTGCCGATCTGCGACAGCGCGCCGTTAACCTGGGACAGTCGGTCCTGCGAGCGGGCCAGGGCCTCGCCGCGCCCCGTGTTCATTGTGCGGGCGGCCTCGGTGCGACGGGCCGCCGCCCACGCTTCCGGGTCGTCCGACGGGCGCGACACGCGCTCGCCGGAGGACAGCTGCTCGCCGCTGCGGGCCACGCGCTCGCGCCCCGCGGAGATGCTCGCCGAGGCCTGCTCGACCATCCGGTGCTCGGTGATGCGCACGATCAGAGCCCCTGGATGATGCTGCCGAGCAGCTCGTCGACGGTGGACAGGAACTGCACCTGCGCCTCGGCGGCGTGCTGGAACTGGCTCAGGTTGGTCATCTCTTCCTGCACGCTGACGCCGGAGATCGAGTCGCGCAGCCCGGACAGGTAGTTGCCCTGGGCGGCGAAGAAGTCGCGGTCCACGGCGGCGTCGGCAGCCGCCCGGCCGACGTCGGCCGCGATCTGGATGCCGGCGTCGGCGAAGGTGCGGCGGCCGCCGTCGGCCAGCGGCTGGTCGCGCAGCCCCAGGAGCGCGAGCGCGCCCCGGTTGTCGCCCGGGCCGGCGCCGGCGGCGGCGGTGGCGAGCAGCGACGGGTCCGCCGAGACAGCCGGATCCACCGCCATCGCGGCGGCTGCGCCGGCCACCTGGGTGGGGGCGGCGAACAGGTTGCGGCCGGTCTGGCCGTCGAGCCCGGCGTTCTGCTGGTGGACCTGGTTTACTTGAGTCGAGATGTCGAAGGCGAGCTGGTCGAGCTGCGCGAGCGCGGCGGGCGCGGTCGTATCGCGCATGCGCAGGTCGCCGCCGATGCGGCCGCCGTCGATGGCGGCGGTGACGTCGCGGACGTGGCTGCCGTCCACGACCTCGATGCGATCCATGTTGGCCAGGGCGGCGTCCGGCGTCGAGACCAGCTGGGCCGCGCGCGTGCCGTCGACGAGGGTCTCGCCGCCGGCCAGGGTGACGCGCATCTGGCCGTCCGGATCGATACGCGCGGCCCCGCCGACGATCTCGGAGAGCCGCTCGGCGGCGCGATCGCGCTGGTCGCGCACGATCGGATCGTTTGTGAGGGCGGTCGCCTTGTTGGCGCTGGCGATCTCGGTGATGAGGCGGTTGGCCTCCTGCACGCTCTCGCGGATGCGCTGGTTGGCGTCGTTGCGCGCCTCGGCCACCTCGGCGGACTGCCGCTGCAGGCCGGCGGCCAGCGAGCGCGCGGCCTGGACCGCCGCGTCGCGCAGGCCCTGCTCGCCGGGCGAGGCGGACACCTGCGACACCTGGGAGAAGAAGCCGGCCGCGAGCGCGCCGAGATCGCCGCCCGGGACCGTCATGCCTGCCTCGAGATCGAGCAGCGCGCTCGAGAATGCCTCCGCCACGCTGAGCGAGCCGACGTTGCTGCGCATCCGGCCGGCAAGGAGCGAGCTCGACATGCGGTCGATGCCGCCGGCCAGGACACCGCCGACCAGCGGCGTGCCCAGCTGCGACTCGAGGCTGATGCGCTGGCGCGAGTAACCAGGTGTGGACGCGTTGGCGACGTTGTTGGAGGTGACGGCGATACCGGCGTTCTGGGCCTGGAGCGCCGTGGCACCCAGGTTGAGCAGTCCGATGAGCGAGGACATGGCGCTACTTCCTTACAGAGCCCCGACCGGGGCCTTGATGGGCCGGGACAGGCGGCGCGCGCGGCGGTCGTAGCCGGCGCGCTCCTCGTCGTACCCCAGCAGCAACGACACCGAGCGCCGCGCATGGATCAGCAGGCCGAGGTTGTGCTGGCAGGCGCGCCGCACGCGCGCGCTCAGCGCAGCCACGGCCGCGCGGTCCGCGGCGCTGGCCGGCTCGCCGCCGTCGCACGGACGCTGGAGCAGCGCGCGCAGCTCGGACTCGAGCGCGGCCTGCTCGGCGCCGAGCGCGGCCAGATCGGCGCCGGCCATGGTGGAGATGGCGAGCCGCTGCCGTCCGGCCAGTTCACCGAGGCGGACCAGCAGTTGACTGGCCTGCGCCAGCTCGGCTCGCGACAGGGCGGACCATCGCGAGCGGCCGGCGCTCTCGCGATCCGCGGTTGTCATGACCCGAATCCGTCTTCCAACATCCGCTGGGCCAGGCGCTCGAAGTCGACCGCGTAGTTGCCGGCCAGCAGCTGCTCTCTGACCTCGTCGAGGCGCGCGGAGATGGTCTTCTCGAACTCGCGCGCAGCCATGTCGGTGTCCTGGACCGTCTGGTCCAGGCTGGCCGACGGGATGGCGGCGTCGCTCGGCTTCGCGGCCGCGGTCTCGGCGGTCTTTGTCTGTCCCTCGACCGCGGTCTTCTCGCGGGCTTGGGGCGCCTCGGTGTAGATCGGCTTGTCGCTCGGAATTCTCATGGTCTTCCCTCGAACTCCCGGTTCGGCGGGCTCCTGTCGAACTTGAGACCCTCGATGTCGGAAGTCGGATCAATCGACTTTCCGTCCTGTCGCACCTCGAAATGCAGGTGCGGACCGGACGAGCGGCCGGTCGAACCGACCCCTCCTATCAATGCGCCGGTCTCGACGACGTCCCCCTTCTTCACCTCGACCGAGGACAGGTGGCCGTAGAAGCTGCGGATTCCGCCGCCGTGGTCGATGACGACGAGGTTGCCGAAGCCGCCGATGCTGGCGCCGGCGCGCACCACCTGGCCGCCGCGCGCCGCGTGGACCGGCGTGCCCATGGGCGCGGTCATGTCGAGGCCCTTGTGGGTGCGTGTGCCGGTGGGCTGGGTCGGGTCGATGCGGATCTTGCCGAAGCCGGACGAGATGCGGTTGGCCGCGACCGGCATCTGCCAGGTGGCCCCGCCCGGGCTACCGGCCGTGGATTCGATCGGCGCGCCGATCGGCATGCGCCAGCTCTCGCTCGCCGCGCTCGCGCCGTAGGCGCTGCGCACCGCGCGCGCCGAGGCCGGCAGCCCCGACGGCGCGGCCGGAGCGGGCTCGCCGCCCAGCTGCTTCTTGACCATCGTGGCCAGACCGACGCCGCCGCCCTCGGCCATGCGATCGGCCATCGCCCCGTCGAGCATCTCGCGAAACACGTCGCCGCTGAAGCCGCCCGAGAGCAGCGCGCCCTCGCTCGAGCCGCGCACCTCCGCCATGATGCGGCGCAGGAAGTAGGCCTCGAGCATCTTGGCCGCCTCGCCGGCGTCGTCCTTGACGGAGGCGGGGGCGGAGGCGGTCGTCGGAAGCAGGGCGGTCATGAGCGGGTCACAGGAGCTGGATCTCGGCGGTCAGCGCGCCGGCAGCCTTGAGCGCCTGCAGGATGGCGACCAGGTCGCGCGGCTTCACCCCGAGCGCGTTGAGCGCCGCGGCCACGTCGGCCACGGTGGCCGCGCCGGCCACCAGGTGCAGGCTGCCGCTCTTCTCGTTCACCTTGATCTGGGTCTTTGGCGCGACCACCGTCTTTCCTGTGTTCGACAGATCTGACGGCTGCGAGACCTCCTGCGTCTCGCTTATCTCGACCTCGAGGCCGCCCGAGGCGATGGCGGCCGGGCCGAGCGTCACGTTGGCGCCGACCACCACGGTGCCGGTGCGCTCGTCCACCACCACGCGCGCCGGCGCGTCCGGGGTGGCCTCGAGCGCCTCCAGGGCCGCGACCAGCTGGACCGGGCGGCTGCGCCACTGTCCGGTCACCAGCACGGTGACCGCGCCCGGGTCGCGCACCCGCGCGGTGCCGGCGCCGAGCGACGCGTCGATCGCCTCGGCGATGCGCGTCGCGGTGGTGAAGTCCGGCTGCTTGAGCTGCAGCACGATGCGCCCGCTGGGCGGCAGGCCGGGCGCGTCCCGCTCGAGGATGGCGCCGCCGGGCATGCGCGCCACGGTGACGTGGTTCTTGCGCGTCGACGATCCGCTGGCGCCCTGCACGGCGAAGCCTCCGGTCGAGATGGCGCCCTGGGCGATCGCGTAGGTCTCCATGTTGGCGCCCTTGAGCGGCGTGGCGATGAGGGTGCCGCCCTCCAGGCTCTTGGCCGCGCCCATCGACGAGACCAGCACGTCCATGCGGCCGCCCGAGCGCGCGAAGGCCGGCAGCTCGGCGGTGACGACGACGGCGGCCACGTTGCGGGCCTTGATCTCGGCCGCGTCGACGGTGACGCCGAGGCGCTTGAGCATCTTGGCCAGCGAGCGGCGCACCACCGGCGAGCGCGCGTCGTCGCCGGTCCCGTTGAGGCCGACGACGATGCCGAACCCGGTCAGCGGGTTCGAGCGGTGGCCCTCGATGTTGACCAGCTCCTTGAGCCGGCTGGCCGAGGCGGGGCCGGCCGGCAGGATCAGGAAGGTGGCCAGGAGGAGTCGCAGGGTCCAGGTCATCAGAAGGGCCAGATCTTGCCGAGCGTGCGGGACAGCCAGCCGGCGCGCTGCTGGTCGCTGACGTCGCCGCGGCCGGCGTACTCGATCTCGGCGTCGCCCACGCGCGAGGACGGCACGCTGTTGTCCTCGGCGATGTCGGCCTGGCGGACGATGCCGCTCACGTAGATGTGGTGCTCCTCGGCGTCGACCATGACCACCTTGGTGCCCTCGACGAAGAAGTCGCCGTTGGGCAGCACCTGGCGCATGCGCACCGGGAGGGTGGCGTTGAGCCGGCCGGCGCGCTCGAGCGTGCCGGTGCCGTTGAACTTGGAGTCGGACGCGGTGCCGAGCAGCTTGGCCGGGTCCAGGTTGGGATGGCTGGCCTGCAGCGTGGCCAGCAGGCCGAACGAGGCCGGCACCCCGTACTCGGTCTCGTTCTTCTTCTCCAGCTTGGAGCTGGCGTCGCGCATGGCCGACTCGCGCTCGTCGATGCGGATGATGAGCATGTCGCCGATGCGCGAGGCCACGCGGTCCTCGAACAGGCCGGCGTTGCCGGCCGCGTACAGGCTGCCGGCCGAGGCGGTCGGCTGCGCGCCGTACGTGCGCCGGGATCGAAGCGGCGCTTCTTGGGCTTGTAGGGCGCGATGTGGCTGGCGCAGCCGGCGGCGAGGATGGCCAGCAGCAGCGCCAGGAGGCTGACCGCGATTGGCGCCAGCATGCGGCGGGAGCGGTGTACGGAGACGAGCTCATGGAGACACCTCGACGAGGACGGTGTGCGAATCGATGAGACGGCCGCGCACGACGCGGCCGGTGGCGTGCAGGCGCACGCTGGTCGGCTGGCCGATCGGGGCCGCGCGCTCGAGCACGCCGGCGGCGGCGATGGCGAGGTTGCCGCGCCGGACCAGCGCGGTGACCTGGTGGCCGCGCGGCAGCGGCGCCGCGCGCTCGAGCGCTCCGGCCGGGACCGGCGCGCCGGCGGCGACCGGCTGGCGCAGGGCGCGGCCGACCACGGCCTCGATGCCGGCGATGGGCGCGGCGCCGGCGGCGGCGGGGCGCGGCTCGACCCGCACGTCCGCCTCGCCGACGGCGTGGCCGGCGGGCAGATCGCGCGCCGCCACCACGGTCGGCTGCACGGCGGCCAGCCGCGCGCGCACCCAGCCGGTCCGCTCGCCCGCGCGCACGCGCAGGGTGATCCAGCCGGGTCGGGCAGGGCGGCGCCAGTCGACGGAGACGGCGCCGGAGCCGGCGCGCGCCAGCGAGGCCGGCACACGCAGCTCGACCGCGCGCAGGTCGGCGGGCAGGGCGCCGTCGATCTCGGCGCGGATCCGCTCCTCGGTGCCCGCGCGCGCCAGGCCGGGCGCCGCGGCGGCCAGCGCGAGGCACACGGACACGGAGATGCAGATGGCGCGCATGGCGCATCACTTCAGGGTGGCGGTCTGGGCCAGCATCTCGTCGGCGGCCTTGATGACGCGGCTGTTGATCTCGTAGGCGCGCTGGCCGCTGATGAGGTCGATCATCTCCTCGACGACGTTCACGTTCGACAGCTCGAGCGTGCCCTGGGCCAGGGTCCCGCTGCCGTTCTCGCCCGGCGCGCCGACCACGGCCGTGCCGGACGCGCTGGTCTCGCGGTACAGGTTGCGGCCCATCGCCTCGAGGCCGCTCTCGTTGGCGAACGCGGCCAGCTGGATCTGGCCGGCCTCGACCGGCGTGGTCTCGCCCGGCACCACCACCGAGACGGTGCCGTCGGCGCCGATCGGTGATGCTCTGCGCGTCGGGCGGGATCGAGATGTCGCCGGCCAGCGTGTAGCCCTCGGCGGTGACCAGCGTGCCCTCGGCGTCGATCTTGAGCGCGCCGTCGCGCGTGTACGCCACCTCGCCGCTCGGCAGGGTGACCGGATAGAAGCCGCGGCCCTCGATGGCGACGTCGAGCGGGCCGCCGGTCTGGCGCAGCTCGCCCTGGCTGTGCATGCGCTGGGTCGACACCGTGCGCACACCCATGCCGACCTGCAGGCCGGTGGGCGCCTGCGGTGCCGTTGCCGGTGGCGGCGCCGGGCGCGCGCTGGCTCTGGTACATGAGGTCCGAGAACTCGGCGCGGCTGCGCTTGAACCCGGCCGTGGACGTGTTGGCGATGTTGTTGGCGGTGACGTCGAGGCGCGTCTGCTGCGCCTCCATGCCGGTCGCCGCCGTGGACAGTGCGCGGATCATGACTTTCTCCTCACTCCCTCTGTGGCCTACCTGGGCCGCCCGATGCCGCGCGCGGCCGCGCTCTCGACGTCGCGATAGCCCTGGATCATTCGCATCAGCGACTCGTACGTGCGCGAGATCTTCACCAGGTCGACCATTCCGCGCACCACGTTGACGTTCGACTGCTCGACCGCGCCGGACGCGACCTCGATCGGCTCCTTCGACGGAGCCTGCGGGCCGGCGGCGGCGTACAGGTTCTCGCCCTCGCGCACCAGCGCGGTCGGCGCGAAGCGGGCCAGCTCGAGCTGGCCGACCGACTCGCCGGCGGCCATCACCTGGCCGTCGCGGGTCACGCTGACGTCGGCTGGCGTCGGGCGGCAGGCGGATCTCGGTGCCGCCGTCGCCGCGCACGGCAAGGCCGGCGCCGTTGACCAGGCGGCCCTCGCCGTCGAGGCGGAAGTCGCCGGCCCGCGTGTAGCGCACGCCGGCCGGCGTGTTGACCGCGAAGTAGGCGTCGCCCATCAGGGCCAGGTCGAGCGGGTTGTCGGTGCGGCGCAGCGCGCCGGCCGAGCCGTCGCTGGACATGCCGGCCACGCCGGTGAAGGCGGCGTCCACCGAGCGGGTGTTGGCCAGGGCCTCGCCGAATGACACGCGCTGGGCCTTGTAGCCGGTCGGTCGAACGCGTTGGAGATGTTGTTGGCCGCCACGTCGAGGGCGGTGTCCTGCGCCACCGCGCCGGCGGTCGCGATGTAGATGCCGCTACCCATTCTTGCCCTCCCTGCTCTCGACCGCCGCGCGCAGCCGGGCCAGCGCGCGCCCGTGCAGCTGGCACACGCGCGACTCGGTCACGCCCAGGAGCTCGCCGATCTCGGCGTAGGTGAACTCCTCGTTGTAGTAGAGCGAAAGGATCTGCGCGTCGCGCGGGGCCAGCGACTTGAGCGCATGGGTCAGGTTCGCCAGCGTCTGGGCCTGCTCGAGCTCGCCGGCCGGCGACAGGCCGGCGTCGGCGATGCGCCCCGCCGGCGGCGCTCTCGGCCACCTCGAGCCCGACCGTGCTGATGTGGGTCAGCATGGCGAGCTCGTCCTGGTACTCCTCGACATCGATGCCGAGCGCGGCCGCCACCTCGTGGTCCTCGGGCGGGCGGCCCAGGCGCTGCTCGAGCGTGCGCATCGTCTCGCCCAGCTGGCGCGCCGAGCGGCGCGCGCTGCGCGACAGTGGATCGCCGCGGCGAAGCTCGTCGAGCACGGCGCCGCGCACGCGCTTGGTGGCGAAGGCGACGAACGGCTCGCCGCGCGACGAGTCGTAGCGCTCGGCCGCCTCGGCCAGCCCGACCATGGCGGCGGAGACCAGGTCCTCGGAGGCGATCCAGCTCGGGCGTGCGGCGAGCGACGCGCAGCGCCACGCGTCGCGCCATGGGCGCGAACTCGGCGATGAGGCGGTTGCGCTCTGCGGTCGACTTCGCGGTAACGGATGCGTATGCCCTCATGCGTGCTCCGGTCAGCTGCCCGTGCCGCGGCGTTCGCGGTCGCGGTGAAAGAAACGGCCCGGGCCCGGCTGGTCCTGGTCGCTGGCCAGGACGTCGAGCCGGCGGGCGGCGTGGCGGATGGCGCGGCTGGCGGGCGAGTCGGGCCGCGACAGCACCACCGGCAGGCCCTCGGCCGCCGACTCCGACACGGTGGAGTCGAACGGGATGGCCGGCAGCGGCTGCAGGCTGAAGTCGAGGAAGCGGTTGACCAGCGCGGTGAGCCGGCTGACCACCTCGTCCGCCTCGTCCTGGTTGCGCACCCGGTTGGGCAGGATGTAGGCCCGGCGCAGCCGCTGCTTGCGGCTGAGCACCTTGATGCAGGCGTAGGCGTCGGCCAGCGCCAGCGGCTCCGGCGTCGCCACGATCACCACGGTCGGCACCACGCCGGTCATCTCGACCTGGTTGGTGCCGATGCCGGCGCCGATGTCGAGGACCAGGGTGTCGAAGCGGCCGGCCAGCCCGTCGATGGCGTCGAGCAGGCGGCTGCGCGCGTCGCCGTTCATGTTCTCGAGCTGGAAGCAGCCGTTGAGCGCGGGCAGGAGATGAAGGCCGTGCGCCGCCACCAGCGCCTGGTCGACCGGCAGGCCCTGCAGCACGTCGAGCGCGCTGTGCTCCGGCGCCACGCCGAGCAGGAGGTTGAGATCGGCCATGCCGAGATCGCCGTCGACAAGGAGCGTGCGCGCGCCCAGCCCGGCGTAGGTCACCGCCAGGTTGACGGCCAGCGCGCTCTTGCCGACGCCGCCCTTGCCGCCGGTGACCGCGATGGCGCGCGGCCGGCTGCGGCGAGATGGAGGCGATTCCCTGGTCGCGGAGTCGTCGCAAGTGACTGGCCTGATCCGACTTGGTCATGCGCTCCGGGCGACGGCCGGGCTGTTGTGGCGCGCGATCGTCGAGCAGGGCCGCGTCGTCGGCGTCGGCCAGGTCCTCCGGGCACCGCCTGCCCCATCGTCACGTGGGCGACCGGCAACCCGAGGCGCGCCGGCGCGCGCACCATCTGGCTCAGGTCGTCGGCCTCGTCGAGCTTGGTGAACAGCAGGCGATCGATGACGAGCGCGCTCTGGTAGCGCGCGGTCAGCTGATCGATGTAGGCGGGCGCCGACGGCGCCGGCACGACCAGGTGGATCTCGAGGCCGTCGATGTGCGAGAGCGTGCCGGCCAGCTCGACGTGAGCCTGCCGGTCGCGCGGGTTGCGGCCGGAGGTGTCGATGTAGATGAGGTCGCACTCGGCGAGCGCGTGGAGCGCGCGGGCCAGCTCCATCCGGTTGCTGGCCACGTGCATCGGGGCCGGGATGAGGTCGGCGAAGATGCGCAGCTGCTCCTCGCCGCCGACCCGGTAGTCGTCCAGCGTGATGAGGCCGGCGCGGAAGCCGCGCACCAGCGCGGCGCGGGCGGCCAGCTTGGCCACCGTGGTGGTCTTGCCGGCGCCGGTCGGGCCGACCAGCGCGACGACGCGTCCGTGCGACGGCGCGGTGAGGCGGACGCCGTGCGCCACCTCCTCGAGCGGCTGCGGCGTGGCCGGCGTGATGTTGGCGGCGGCGGCGCTGGTCGAGAGCTGCGGCGATGGTGCGCTTGAGCTCGGCCAGCTCGTGGCGCAGGCCGCCGTCGCTCGGGCTGGCCCGCAGGAGACTGCGCAGCGCGCGCAGCTCGGAGCGAAGCGGTCCCATGATGCGCTCGACGTCGGCCTCGGCCAGCGCGGGCGGCTGGGTGCCGGTGGGTGCCGTCGGGCCGCTCGCTCGCGGCGCGTCTCGTCCATCTCGGTCACCGCCGGTGATCTCGATGCCGGCGCCGACCACACCGCGGCGCAGCTCGCGGGTCGAACAGGATGATCGCGCTCTCGCCGAGCTCTCGCTTGGCCTGCGCGAGCGCCTCGCGCATGGTGGCAGCCTTGTACTTGGAGACTCTCACGCTGCGTTCTCCTGTCCGCCGATCACGTTGTGGGTGACGAACGGCACCGACGGGTCAACTTCGCGATAACTGAGCACTGTCAATCCTGGGACGTGGCGCTGGGCGACTGCCGCGACGGTGCGGCGGATGTCAGGCGCCACCACGAGGACCGCCGGCACATCCGATTCGACCGCCCTCCGGGTGTGGTCCTCGATCTCCCCGGTGAGCTTGGACAGTGCTCGTGCATTCCGTGTGCCGCCGTCGCGGAACAGCTCCTCGGCGCGCGGCGACAGCACGAGAGCGCGGAGCTGGCCGTTGTCGGAGAGGTTCTGGCGGGTGATGCGGCGCGCGAGGCGCTGGCGCACCAGCTCCGTCAATTCGCCGGGATCCTTCACCTGACCGCGCGTGATCGGCGAGCGCCTCCAGAATCGTGCGCAGATCGCGGATGGAGACGTTCTCGCGCAACAAGTTGCGGAGAACCTTGATGACGTCTCCCAGCGACATCAGGTGCGGGATGAGCTCCTCGACCACCTTGCTGTGGTGCTTGCCGGCCAGGTCGAGAAGCTCCTGCACCTCGCGCCGTCCGAGCAGGTCGGCGGCGTGTCGCCTGATGACTTCGGTGACGTGTGTCGCCACGACTGACGACGCGTCCACGACGGTGCAGCCGGCGGCCTCCGCGCGGCTGCGCTCCGACGCGCCGATCCACTTTGCCGGCAGGCCGAACACCGGCTCGCGTGCACCCTCGCCGGGTAGGGAGGCGATGGCGCGACCGGAGGCGTCGATGGCCATGAGGCGGCCTGTGCGGATCTCGCCCTCGGCCACGGTCACGCCGGAGATGGAGATGCGATAGCCGCCCGGGCGCAGGCGCAGGTCGTCGCGCACGTGCACCGGCGGCACGATGAGGCCGAGCTCGAGCGCGATGTGCTTGCGCAGGTCGGCGACGCGGGAGAGGATCTCGCCGCTCTTGCTGGCGTCGACCAGCGGCAGGAGGTCGAGTCCGACATCCAGCGACAGCAGCTCGACCGGCAGCGCCGCCTCGATGTCGGCCTTCTGCGCCTCCGGGTCGTGCCGCTGCGCGGTCGCCGAGGCGCCGGGCACCGCCAGCGCGGCCCCCGGCTCGGCGGCCAGGCGGGCGGCCTGGGCGCGCGCGCTGCGGGTGCGCGCCGTACCAGGCCAGCGCCGGCCAGCGCGATGAAGATGATGTGCGGCATCCCGGGCAGGAAGCCGACAAGGAGCAGGATGCCGGCGGCCAGCTTGATCGGGCGCGGCCGCGACAGGAGCTGGGTGCCCAGCGCGGTGGCCAGCGGATCGTCGCCGGTGCGGGTGATGAGCAGGGCGGCGCCGGTCGACACCAGCAGGGCCGGGATCTGGGTGACCAGGCCGTCGCCGATCGACATCGTCGTGTAGGCGTGGGCGGCGTCGCCGGCCGACATGCCCTTCTGGACGATGCCGATGATCATCCCGCCCACGATGTTGATGGCGACGATGAGCAGGCCGGCGACAGCGTCGCCGCGCACGAACTTGGAGGCGCCGTCCATGGCGCCGTGGAAGTCGGCCTCCTGCTCGATCGCCTTGCGGCGGGCGCGCGCGTCCTTCTCGGTGATGAGGCCGGCGCCCAGGTCGGCGTCGATCGCCATCTGCTTGCCGGGCATCGAGTCGAGGGTGAAGCGCGCGCTCACCTCCGAGATGCGCTCGGCGCCCTTGGTGATGACGATGAAGTTGACGATGACCAGGATCAGGAAGACGACCGCGCCGACGACGAAGTTGGAGCCGACGGCGAAGTCGCCGAACGCGTGGATGACGTTGCCGGCGGCGCGTGTGCCCTTATCGCCGTTGGTGAGGATGAGGCGAGTGGAGGCGACGTTGAGCGCGAGGCGGAGCAGGGTGACGAACAGCAGCAGCGACGGAAAGGCGCTGAAGTCGAGCGGCCGCTCGACGTAGAACGCGACCAGGAAGGTGAGGATGGCCGCGCACAGGCTGACCGCGAGCAGCACGTCGAGCAGCGCCGGCGGCAGCGGCACCACGGTCAGGGCGAGGATGCCGACCAGGCCGACCGCGATGATGAGGTCGGCGCGCTGACCCTTGCCCGGCAGCGCGCTCATCGCCGGCGCTCCCGCAGACGGAAGATGTAGGCCAGCACCTCGGCCACGGCCTGGTACAGCTGGGCCGGGATCTCACGCCCCTCCGGCACGAGCTTGTAGATGAGGCGCGTGAGCGGCGGCCGCTCGAGGATCGGGATACCTGCCTTGCGGGCCAGCTCGCGGATGTGGGCGGCGACGGCGAGCCGGCCCTTGGCGAGGACGCGCGGCGCCCGGTCCTTGTCGGCGCTGTAGCGCAGCGCGACGGCGTACTCGGTCGGGTTGACCAGCACCACGTCCGCCTTCTTGACGTCGACGGCCAGCCGCCGGCGGGCCAGCTCGCGCATGCGACGGCGGCGGCGGCCGCGCATCTGCGGGTCGCCCTCCTGCTCGCGCATCTCGCGCCGGATCTCGTCGGGCGACATCATCATCTTCTTCATGTGGCGCCGGCGGGCGACGATGTAGTCGATGATGGCGATGGCGGCCAGGGCGCCGGTGGCGCCGAGCGCGATGCGGCCCGCGCCGGCCGCCATCTGGCGGCCCAGGCCGACCGCTTCGAGGGCGGGCGCGGCCAGGAAGCGGTCCATCTCGAGGCGCAGCGCGATCACGACGACCGCCGTCACCGCGCCGGCCTTGACCATCGCCTTGAACACGCGGCCGGCGGCCTGCTTGGGCGACAGCGACTGGCCGATGGCCTCGAACGCGAAGACCTTGGCCAGGTCGAAGCCCGGCTTCTTGAAGGTGGGCGGCCAGCCCAGCTGCACGAACGTGCCGACCATGTACCCGAGCAGGGCGCCGACGGCGGCCGGAGCCACCGCCGTGCTGAACACGCGGCCGGCCGGGCCGAGCCCTGGTATCCGGTCCGGCGTGTCGAGGCCGGCGCTGGCCGCGCGCATGAGGTCGGACAGGGCCGACGTGCTGGCGTCGGCGAAGGCCATGAGCACGACGATGCCGCCGAGCAGCGCGGCGGTGGAAGCCAGCTCGGGCGAGCGCGCGATCTCGCCGCGCTTGCGGAACTCGGCTTCCCGGCGCGGTGTCGGCTTGTGGGTCTTCTGCGACTGGTCGCTCACGGGTGGCTCACGGCTCGCTCAGGTCAGAGCTCGATGAAGGCGGTGAGCGCCTCGACGGCGCGCTCGCCGATCCCGGCGATCTGGGTGGCGAAGACCGGCGCAGTGGCGAGGAGCACGATGGCGCCGACGATCAGCATGCCGGCCAGCATCACGGAGAAGACGTTGAGCGCCGGCGCTGCGCGCGATGCCAGCGCCAGGCCCAGGTTGGCCAGCGTGCCGGCGATGAGCGCCGGGGCGGCCAGGCGCAGCGCCGCGACCAGCACCTCGCCCGACTGATCGATGATGCGCTCGAGCCCGCCGTGCAGGCTGAACGGATCGGACGGCGCTGCCGCGATCACGCGCACGCCGGCCTCGAGACCGCCGGCGGCCAGGAAGGCGAGCCCGGCCAGGCACAGCGCGAGGGTGCGAAAGGTCGTGGACGGCTCGCCGCGCGCCGGATCGGCCGACTGGGCGAAGCCGAGGCCGAACTGCAGCCCGATGATGTCGCCGGCCGCCTCGGCGCCGGCCAGCGCCACGCGGGCGGCGAAGCCTGCAAGCAGTCCCAGAAGGATCTCGGCCGGCAGGACCAGGGGCAGGGCGGTCGGCTCGATGGGCGGCCGGATCGGCGCCACGGCCAGCGCCAGCGCGGCGGACACCCCGGCGCGCTGCTTGAACGACAGCTGGCGGTCGCCGGTCAGCGGCGCCGCGTGCAGGAAGGCGGCGGCGCGGACGAAGACCGCCAGGTAGGCCGCGATGGTGGCCTGGTCGATCGTCACTGCCGGTCCTCGAGACCGACCTCGCCCGCGGCGCGCACCGCCGACGCTGTGTAGTGCGAGAGCCGGTCGAGCAGGGCGTGGCCGCCCAGGGCCAGCACCAGCCCGATGGCCAGAAGCTTGGGCACGAAGGAGAACGAGCTGTCGTTCATCTGCGTGGCGGCCTGCAGGAGCGAGGTCACCACGCCGATGACGAGCGCGCCGACAACCAGCGGCGCGGCCACCAGCGCGGCGGTGATGAGGCCCTCGCGCCACAGGTCGAGCAGAGAGCTCATCCGACCGCCCCGCGCAGGAGCGAGGCGACGACCAGGTGCCATCCGTCGATGGCGACGAACACGAGCAGCTTGATGGGCAGCGCCACGATGGGCGGCGGCAGCATGACCATGCCGAGCGCCGACAGCACCGACGCCACCACCAGGTCGATGATGAGGAACGGAAGCAGGATGATCAGGCCCATCTTGAAGGCGGTGTGCAGCTCGCTGACCACGAAGGCCGGCACCGCGATCCGGATCGGCACGTCGGACACGGCCGACGGGCGCGGCGCGTCGGAGATGTCGTAGAAAAGCTCCAGATCCTGTGGCCGCGTGCGCTTGATCATGAAGTCGCGCAGCGGCGGCGTGGCCGCCTCGAGCGCCTGGCTCTCGGTCATCTCGTCGTCGAGGTAGGGCCGCAGGCCGCGCTGGTAGACCTCGGCGCCGACCGGGGCCATGACGAACAGGGTCATGAACAGGGCCAGGCCCACCATCACCTGCGACGGCGGCGCGCCCTGGGTGCCGAGGCCGGTGCGCAGGAACGAGAAGACGACGGCGAACCGGGTGAAGCAGGTGCAGACGAGGATGATCGCCGGGGCCAGCGACGCGATGGTGAGCAGCGCGACGAGCTGCAGCGCGCGGCCCGGCCCGCCGCTGTCGACAACGCGGTCGAGCGCGCTGGGCCGCGCGGCCTGGGCCGCGCCGGCCGGCGTCGGGACCGGCGGCGCGAGCGCCACGCCGGACGCCGCGGTCGGGCCCGCGCTCGCATCGGAGGCGAGGCCGAGGCCGGCGACGAGCGCCAGCGCCAGCGCGATGGCGCGCAGCATCGGCATCAGCGGAGAGTCCCGCGGCGGGTGGCGGCGACCAGCTGGCGCGCCCACTCGGTGTCGTCGCTGTCGGTGGACGGCATCTCGGGGCTCTCGCCGCCGTCGATGCCGGCGTGCTGGTCGCGCAGGCGAAGCAGGCCGCTGAGACTGGGGTTGGTGCGCAGCCGCGCGCTGGGCAGGCGGGCCTGGCGGACTCGCCCGGGGCGCTCTCGTCGGATGCGCCGGCGACCGGCGGCGGGATGGTCTGGCCGCGCGCGCCGTCGGCCTGCCACTGGCCGAGCACGCGCACGTCCTTCTCGCTGACCGAGATGAGCATCTCGCGCTGGCCGGCCGACAGCCACACGACCTTGGCGCGCGGGCCGACCGACACCTGGGCCAGGATCTCGAGCGGGTTGTTCAGCCCGCCGGCGGCGCGCTTGCGGCGCATCCACAGCCACCCGCCGGCCACCAGGCCGGCCATCGCGGCGAAGGTGAGCACGGTGCGCAGCGGCGAGGAGTCGTCGCGGCGATCGCGGCCTCGATCGGAATCGATGACGGCGCTCTGCGCGGGCGGAAGCGCGGGCGACGGCCGCGGCCGGATCCTCGGCGGCGACCGGGTCTGCCGGAGCCGGCGCGACCGGCATCGCCGCCGGGGCCGGTGCTGGCGCTGACGCTGACGGCGCGGGTGCCGGCCGTGGCGCGGCTGCCGGTGCGGCTGCCGGCGGGGCGATGGTCGCGGCGACCGGCGCCGCGGAGCGGTCGGCGGCGGCCAGCGCGGCGGCGGCCCGGCGGGCGCGCGCCACCTCGCGCGGCTCGCGCGGGAGGATGATCTCGAGGGTGTCGCCGTGCTGGCGCATCTCGGCCATCTCGGCGGCCAGGCGGGTGGACTCGCTGCCGTGGCGCAGCTGCACCCGCAGCGCCGGCGGCTGGGCGCGCAGCTCGATCTTGCGCACCGTCGCGTCCTCGAAGCCGCATCTCGATGACGGGCGGCGGCTGCTCGAGCGGGACCTCGAGACGGTCGCCGCGCGGCTCGGGACGCTCGGCGGTGGTGCGCACGCCGGACAGCACGATGGCGACGCGGTCGCCGCGGTCCTCGACCGAGACCGGCAGCGACTGGCCGGCCGCGGCGGAGGCCGGCAGCAGCGCGGCCAGCAGACGACAGACCTGCGAGGGCGCGGATCATGTCACTCCCCCTCCGTGTGAGACACGATCTCGACGATGCGCACGCCGCACCGCTCGCCGACCGCGACCGCCTCGGCGCGGGCAACCAGGCGCCCGTTGACGCGGACGTCGAGCTTGTCGCCGGTGGTCTTGTTGAGCGGGATGATCGACCCCGGGCCCAGCCGCGCGGCCAGGTCGCCGAGGTTGAGGGTGATGCGGCCGAGCTCGACGGCGAGCTCGAGCGGCACGTCCGAGAGCAAGGACTTGAGCGACTCGCCGTCCATCCCGCCCGTCACTGGATCCAGGTTCTGACTCATGCTGCGTGCTTTCCTCGGTGAATGAACACACGGTCGATCTGCACCGCGAGCACGCCGCGGCTCACCACCGCGCGGCCGCAGGCCTTGACCACGCCGCCGACCTCGATCGGCAGCGGGTCGTCGATGAACTGGGGCAGGGTGAGCACCGTGCCAACCGTGAGCCGCTCGAACTCGCGCATGGTGAGGCGGGTGCGGCCGAGCTCGACGCGGATCTCGACCGGGACGCGGCCGAGCGCGGCGTCGACAGCGCCGGGCGCCGCCGGAACCGCCTCGATCGGCGCGGGCGGCCGCACCAGCGTGCCGGGCCGGGTGAGCACGCGCAGGCGACCGGTGGTGGCGCCGGTGACCTGCATGTTGAGCGCGACGACCACGTCCGACTCGAGCAGCAGGCGCGCGGATCGCCTCGATTCGCTCGGGGCGCGAGTCGCGCGTCACGGCGGTCGATTGCTCCTCGCGCCATGCGTCGGCCAGGCCCGCCGCCAGCATCTCGCCGACCGGCTGGAAGATCCGCACGGTGGCGAGCGACGGCGGCCGCTCCGGCTCCTCGTCGGCGCCGCTCTCGCCGGCCTTGCTGTCGCGGATCGGGGCGCCGCACATCGCGCCGGCCACGGCGGTCAGCAGCGGTCCGCTGGCGGCCAGCAGCGCCGGCTCGGCGCGCCCCTCGACCTGCAGCGAGGTCAGCCAGGTGAAGGCCAGGCTGTCGCGCAGGAGCTCGCCGTTCATGATCTCGGCGCCGGCCACGCGCACCTCGACGTCGGCGCGCAGGGCGTTCTTGAGGCGGGCGGAGGCATCCTTGACCCAGCGCTCGCCGATCCGCATCGCGGCCGGCCGCGCGCTCTCCGCCTCGCGGTCATCCACGATGAGCGCGAGAGGGGTGATCTCCTCCGGGTGCTTCCCGGTGGGACGATTGGGCGAGGCGGACGCCTCGCGCATCGCGGCCTGGATTGCCTCGAGCTCTGCCGGGTCGAGCGGCGAGTCACTCACATGGAGCGGCTAGTGCAACCGCCGCACCACCCGCTCGCCGCCTGCTTCCGCTGGCTTGCGGCGGCGAGAGGCACGCGACGTCGCCGGCCTTGACGGCGACGTCGGCGCCCCTGGCGGCTAGCGCTTGAGGGTCGCGACCTCGGCCAGCATCTCGTCGGCGGTCTGCACCGTCTTGACGTTGGCCTGGAAGGCGCGCTGGAAGGCGATGAGGGTCACCAGCTCGTTGGTCAGGTCGACGTTGGAGGCCTCGATGGTGCCGTTCGCGATCGAGCCGCGCGCGCCGGACGCGGCGGCGTCGATCAGCGCCTGGCCGGAGGTGGCGGTCTCGCGGAACATCTGGCCGCCGGCCCGCTCGAGCTGCTCCTCGGCGGCGAAGGTGGCGAGCGCCACGCGCGCCACGCTGCGGCGCTGTCCGTTGGAGAACAGGCCGTCGATGACGCCGTCCTCGGTGATCTGGACGTTGACAAGCGTGCCGGCTCCGAAGCCGTCCTGGCTGGTGGCGTTGACCGTGGAGGCGCCGGCGAACTGGGTGGTGCCGGCCAGGCCGGTGCCGAGGTCGGTGGTGATGGCGTCGCCGAAGTCGAACTCGACCGCCTGGCCGGGGGCCGCGCCCAGGAAGTCGGCGCTGGAGGCGTTGACCGTCTCGACGTCCAGCGCGCCGGAGGTGTTGAAGCTCAGCGAGCCGCTGGCGATCTCGACCGCGTCGCCCGCCGTGCCGCCGTTGAGCTCGCCGCCGTCGACGAGCGCATGCCAGTCCCAGGTCCCGGCCCCGTCGGTGCGGAAGTACATGTCCACGCGGTGGGCGTTGCCCAGCGTGTCGAACACCGTCGTCGACGTGGCGAAGTTGGAGGTCGCGTTCGGGTCGTCCGGCTGGAAGGTCGCCGGCGAGATCGCCGTCGAGTCCAGGTTGAGGCGCATGTCGACACCGGTGGTGGACCGAGGCGCGCTCTGAGCCTGGCCGAGCTGCATGGCGCCGAGCTGGGTGCCCTGTATGCCGGCCGGCGTGAAGGCGTAGCCCTGCAGGCGCATGCCTTCGTTGTTGACCACGTACCCCTCGTTATCGAGGGAGAAGCGGCCGTCCCGGGTGTAGAAGGTGCCGGGGATGCCGTCGTGGTTGCCCTCGACGACGAAGAACCCGCGGCCGCGCACGGCAAGGTCGAGCACGCCGCCGGTCTGCTGCAGCACGCCCTGCTGGAGGTCGGTCTGGGAGCTGTCCACGCGGACGCCGGCCCCCATCCTGGTCGAGCCGATCATGCCGCCCATGACGTCCGAGAAGCCGGCGCGCGATGCCTTGAAGCCGACGGTCGACACGTTGGCGATGTTGTCGCCGACGACCGCGATGGCCGAGTTGTGCGCCCGCAGGCCGCTGATACCGACGAACAGATTGTTGGTGATGGACATTTCTTCTCCTGTTACTCGATCGAAAGGACGTCGCTGGGTGCGGCCGACACGGCGCCCAGGCGCAGGCGCGGAAGGCCGTCGATGAAGTCGATGGCCTGGATGAGGCCGGACATTGTCGGGTTGCCGGTGATCGTGGAGCCGTCGGTGCCTTTCGCGGTCACCTCGATCTGGTAGTCGCCGGCGACCAGCGGCGAGCCGGTGTCGCCGGTGCCGTCCCACGGCACCGAGACGCGCCCGGCTTCCTGCGGGCCGAGCACGATGCTCCTTGACCTGGTTGCCGGCCGCGTCGCGGATCGTCACTGTCACCTCGGAGGCGGCCACGGGCAGCTCGACGCCGAGAGGGGGTATGCCCTGGCCGCGGCTCGAGATCGTGAACCGATCGGCGTCGACGGTGCCGGTCTTGCCCACGAAGCCGGCCAGCGACGCGTTCGACACCGACATCTGGCCGGCCAGGATTTCTTCCAGACGGCGGTTGGTCTCCGCGGCCTGCTCGACGGTGGTGAACTGCGCCAGCTGCGCCACGAACTCGGCGCCGTCTTGCGGGTCGAGCGGGTTCTGATTCGCCAGCTGCGCGATGAACAGCCGGAGGAACTCGTTGGGGCTGCCGACCGTCGTCGGCGACGCGTCCTGCGCTCCCTGTGCGCCGGTGAGCGGGTTGGTCCCGGTGGTGTTGTCGATGAACATGTGGTTCTCCTCAGGCAATCGCGCGCACGCCGCGCGGTCGGGGACGATCGGGTCGCGGCTCCGGATCGGGCTCGCGAGCCCCGGCGGGCCGGCGGTCGGACCGCTCGTCCTGCTGCTGCGGCGGGGACTGGGCGGCGCGCTCACCCGACACGTCGGCGCTGAGCGATCCCAGGACCAGGCCGCGCTCGGCCAGGCCGGTGGCGAGCTCGTCGGCCCGCTGGTGCAGGACATCGGCGTAGACAGCGCTGTGGGCGCGGGCCTCGACGCGGACGTGCTCGCCGCGCAGGGCGATGAGCAGCGAGACGCGATCGTCCCCCTCTCCGACGGTGATGCGCGCACCCGAGTGGCCGAGCTCACCGCCCGGCAGCTGGTTCGCGTCGTCGGCGCGCGCCGGGGCGGGCGCGGCGTCGGACCGCGCCGGCGCGTCGGCCGGCAGGGGATCCGCGCTCTGGTGAGCGGGCAGGTGCACCGCGTGGGTCGGCGGCCCGGCGATCCCGTCGGCCGGCTGCTCGCGAGGGCCGGCGGGCAGGGCAGGGCCGCTCGCCTCGACGACGAGCTCGCCACCGCCGGCAGGTGGCGGCGCGGCGGCGAGCGGCTCGGCGGCGGAGGCCGCTGGATGTGCCATGCGCGCCAGCGGCGACGCCGCGCCCGTCCGCGCCCGCGGCGACGCGATCGCATGGAGCTCGACCGGAAGCGAGTCCGGCCTCGAGAGCGCGCCCGCATCGACCGGCCCATCGACCGGCGTTGCCTGGCCGGGTGGGACCGCGGCGGGAGCCGCGGCGACCGGCGGCGTGCCGGCGCGCTCGCCGCTTGCGGTGAAGGTGGCGGCCCTGGGCGCGCGGAACGGAGCCCAGGGCGCGGTCGCGGCCGGATCCGGCGGCGCCGCCGCTGTCGCGCTCCAGGCCACCTCCTTGATCGCCGGGCGGCCTTGCTCCCCGCCATCGATCGACAGCTGGGCCGCTACCTCGGCGAACGGCAGCTCCGGCGCCGCGCTCGGCGCCGCGACGGTCTGCACCGCACCCTCGATGCCGGCATCCGGTGCGCCGTCTGCCGCCGCGCCGGAGGACAGGACGGGCAGCGACAACTGTGATACGGGCACGATCACGGCCGGGCGCGCGCGTCCCTCGACGGCCGGCACCGCCGCGCCGGCGACCGCGCCGGATGCGTTCGAGCCGGGCGCCGTCGGCTGAGCCGGCAGCGGCGGAGGGATCGCGGCGGCCGCGGCGGCCAGCGCGCCGCCCAGCATCTCCACGAACGAGACGGTGCTGTCGTCGTCGCCCTCCGCGCCCGCCGCCCCCTCGCCGGACGGCTCGGCCAGGCCTGACGCCGCCGGATCGACGAGAAGATCGATCGTCACGGGTCCCTCCGCGACATGCGTGTGCCGACGAGGTCGTCGACCATGATCTGCTCGCGGCGCTCCACCTCGCGGCGCTCGGCGCTGGTCACGACCTCGAGCGCGCGCTCGGTGCCGCGCAGCTCGCGCTCGCGCTGGTTGAGCAGCTCGGCGGCCGCGCGCCGCGACTCGGCGGCGGTCAGCACGTTCTGGCGCGCGTCGGTGACCAGGTCGCGCGCGGACTCGACGTGGAGGTGCGCGGTCTCCAGCTCGGTGACCTGGCGCGCCTGGGCCAGCTGGTCGCACGCGCGCTGGACCGCGGTGACAAGGTCGCGGTTGGCGACGGCCAGCACCTGCTCCTGCGCCTCGCAGTGAGCGGACGCCTGCGCCGTGCGCGCGGCCTCCATGTCGCGCAGCCGGCTGCGCGCGTCCCGCAGCTTGACGAGTGACCTTCGCTTCTGCGTCATTTGGGCTCCAGTGCGGCAGCAAGCCGCGCCATCGTTGTCTCGTAGTCGGAGCGCGTGTCCGGCCCCTGCCGCGCCCACTCGTCCAGCCGCTTCCCGAGCTCGAGCGACTGGTCGTATCCCGCGTTCGTCCCGGGCGTGTACGCGCCCAGGCTCTGCAGCTCCTGCACCAGCTTGCGCTGGGCCAGCCCCTCGCGCGCCCGCTGCATCAGGTCGTGGGCCGGGGCCTCGGTCACCTGGCGCGCCACGCGCGACGCGCTGGTCAGCACGTCGATGGCCGGGAACTGGGCCCGTCCGGCCAGCTCGCGCGACAGCACGATGTGGGCGTCGAGCAGCGACCGGGCCGAGTCGGCCACCGGATCGGACATGTCGTCCCCCTCGACCAGCACGGTGTAGAAGGCGGTGATCGACCCGCGCCCCTCCAGCGGCGCCACCCGCTCGAGCAGGAGCGGCATGGTGGCGAACACGCTGGGCGGATATCCCTTGGTGGCCGGCGGCTCGCCGATGGACAGGCCGATCTCGCGCAGCGCCATGGCGTAGCGGGTCAGCGAGTCGATCACCAGCAGGACGTTGGCGCCCTGGTCGCGGAAGTGCTCGGCCACGGCGGTGGCCGAGCGCGCGCCGCGCTCTCGCTCCATCGGCGATCGATCCGAGGTGGCGGCCACGATGACCATCGACTCGCGCCGCTCGCTCGACAGCAGATCGCGCACCTCGCGGCCGCGCTCGCCGATCAGCCCGACGACGACCACGTCGGCGGCGGCCTGGCGGGCGATCTGCTCGACCAGCACGCTCTTGCCCACGCCGGCGCCGGCGAAGATTCCGACCCGCTGGCCGCGGCCGCAGGTCAGCAGGCCGTCGATCACCCGCACCCCGGTGTCGAAGCGATGGCACACGCGCGCGCGCTCGACCACGCCGGGCGCCGGCGCGTCGACGCGGGCCCGGTGGCGGCAGCGCGGCGCCGGCAGGCCGTCGAGCGGATGGCCGAAGGAATCGATGAGGCGCCCGAGCAGCTCGGAGCCGACCGGGATGCCGGCGGCGCCCTCGCGCCGGCGCACCGGCGCGCCGGGCCGGATGACCCTCGCGATCGCCCAGCGGGATGGCCAGCACCAGACCGTCGCGGAATCCGACCACCTTGCACGGGACCTGGCCCTCGCGGCTCTCGACCTCGACGAGGTCGCCCATGCGCACGTCGCCCACGCTGGCCTCGATGCCGAGGCCGATCACCTTGAGCACCTTGCCGGCTGTCGACGGCTTGCCCTTGCGGGCGACCAGCGAGGCCACACGCTCGCGCATGTCAGGTGTGAGGAGCACGGTCCGCCTCCTCCAGCATCTCGCGCAGGCCGTCGCGCACGCCGTCGAGTCGCTCCTCGAGGCGGGCGTCGACCAGCCGGCGGGCCGACTCGGCCGCGCAGCCGCCGCGCGCCATCGCAGGATCCTCCACGATGCGCAGGTCGGGCACCTTGCCCAGGTCGGGCCGGGCGGCGAGCAGGGCGGCGCGATCGGCCGGGTGAAGCCGGACCGTGATCGACGACTCGCCGGCGACCTCGTCGAGGCAGCGCTCGACCAGATGGATCAGCGGGGCCGGATCGCGCCGCACCTCGGCGCCGACCAGCTCGCGCGCGATGATGAAGGCCAGCTCGACCAGCTCGCCGGCGTACGGCCGCGCGACGGCGCGCGCGGTGGCCTGGATCTGCTCCAGGGCGTCGCCCAGGCGCCCGATCGCGGTGGCCATGTCCGCCTCCGCCTTCTGCCAGCCCTGCCGCTCGCCCTCGGCCCGCGCCTCGGTCAGCGCCTCGTCCAGGCGGCGCGCCACCTCCGCTTCGTCGAGCACGGTGGGCGTCTGGTTGCCGGTGGCGAACAGCGGCGACGGGACGGGCCGCGTGCCGCCCATCCAGGCCGGCGCGGTCTGGCCGGGCCGCGACTGGGGCAGCTTCTCCGCCAGCGGCGTCACCAGATCGGTGGCCGAGCCGGGCTTCATACCATCTCGTCTCCGCCGCCGCGGTTGGGCAGCTGCATCTGGCCGGTCTGGCCCAGGCGCAGCGCGGCCTCGACAACCTCGCGCTGGGCGGCCTCGACCTCCGACAGTCGCTTGGGCGGCATGAGCTCCAGGTCTTCCTTGAGCGTCTCGGCCGCGCGGCTGGACATGCAGGAGAAGAAGTGCGCCCGCACCGTCTCGCTGGCGGTGCGCAGCGCGATGCACAGCTGGTCGCCGGGCAGGTCGCGCAGCAGCGTCTGCATCGAGCGCTTGTCCACGCGCAGCAGGTCCTCGAAGGTGAACATCGCCTGCCGCACCTTGCGCGCCGTCTCCTCGTCGAGCGAGGCGAGGATCTGCTCGCTCGCCTCGGCCGGCAGATCGTTGAGCAGCTTGGCCACGTAGTCGACGCCGTCGAACTCGGCCTTGCCCTCCTTGGGCATGCCGCCGGCCGAGGCCAGCGACTTCTGCAGCGACTCGGACGCGATCTCGAGCACCGTGGAAGGGATCTCCTCGAGCACCGCGATGCGCGCCGCCAGGTCGGCCTGCAGCCCGGCCGGCATCGCCTGCAGCACCTTGCCGGCCTGCGGCAGCTGGCTCAGCACCACCGCCGCCACCTGCGGGTGCTCGTCCTGCAGCAGCTCGGCCACTGTCTGCGCCTTGGCCCCGCGGATCGCGTCGAGCGGGGTCGGAATGGCCTGCACCGGCGCGAACAGCCGGTCGGCCTTGTCGTTGCCGACCGCGGCCGCGGTGAGCTTGCGCATGTAGCGCGCGCCGCGCCCGGCCAGCTGCGGGCGCTGCAGCTGGCGCTCGAACTCCTCGAGCACCGGGGCCACGACGTCGAACGAGACCGTGTCGAGGCCCTCGACGGCGGCGGCCAGCCGCCTGAGATCGGCCTCCTCCATGTGGCGGAGCAGATCGGCTGCGACCTGCTCGTCGAGCGACATGAGGACGAGGACGGCGCGCTGGGCGGCGCTGAGCGTGGGCGGCGGTGAGGTGGACGGCGTCATGGTTATGTCGGGGACTTCTTGGCGGCCGGCTCCTCGGCCAGCCAGGACGACAGGACCCGCGCGGCGCGGGCCGGCTCGGACCGGACCACGTCGACAACGCGCTCGTGGATGGCGCGCTCGGCCAGCGCCAGGCGCTGCGCCTCGGCGGGACGGCCGGTGAGCTCGCCGGCGGCAAGCGCCGCCTCGAGAGCGCCGACCTGGGCCGGCAGCACCAGCGGCGCGTTGCGCCCACCGCGCTTGCGGCGCATGAACAGGAACAGCGCCGCGATGACCAGCAGCGCGCCGCCGCCGGCGGCCATCACGTACGGCTGCTGCCACACCGGCACCGGCGCCGCATCGGCGTCGGCCGCGCCGGCGCCGTCGTCCGCGGGCGGGCTGAACGGAACGTTGCGCACCTCGAGCCTGTCGCCGCGCTCGGTGTCGAGGCCGGCCGACTCGCGCGCGATGGCGGAGATGTGCTCGAGCTCCTGCGTCGTGCGCGCCACCGCCGGATCGCCCTCCTTGGCCGCCGGCTTGTTGTCGACCAGCACGGCGACGTGAAGGCGCTTGATCTTGGCGTCCGGGCCGACCGTGCGGCGCACCACCCGGTTGACCTCCCAGTTGCGGGTCTCTTGCAGTCGCTGGGTCGAGCCGGATCCGCCCCCCGGGCCGGTCGTCGGCTGCGGTCCGCCGGGCAGGTTGCCGCGCGCACCGGCCACGCCGCCGACGACGCCCAGGTCGGCGCCCGCCCCCTCGACCACGCGCGACTCGCTGCGCAGCGCGGTCTTGTCCTTGTCGTACAGCTCCTCGGTCTCGTCGACCTTGCGCTGGTCCATCTCGGCGGTCACCACCACCTGTGCGTGGCCGGCGCCGACGACGCGCTCGACCATCTCGCGGACGCGCTTGGTCAGGCTCGCCTCCAGATCGGAGTGGCTGTCGCCGCCCGGCGCGCCGCTCACACCGGACGAGAGCACGCTGCCGCGGTCGTCGATGACAACGACCCGGTCCGGGCTCAGGCCGTCGACGCTCGACGACACCAGATGCACGATGCCCTGCACCTGGGCGCGGCCCAGCTCGCGCCCGCGCGCCAGCTTGAGGCCGACCGAGGCGGACGGCGGCTCGTCGGCGTCGCGGAAGACCGAGCGCCGTCCCATGGCCAGGTGCACGCGCGCGCTGTCGACCGCGTCGAGCGCGGCGATGCTGCGCGACAGCTCTCCCTGCAGCGCGCGCCGGTAGTTGACCTGCTCCACGAAGCTCGAGGTGCCGAACTTCTGCTGATCGAAGATCTCGAAGCCGACCCCGCCGGCGCGCGGCAGCCCGGCCGACGCCATGGCCATGCGCACCTTGTGCACGTCGGTGCCGGGCACCTCGATGGCGGTGCCGCCGGCGCCCATGCGGTACGGGATCGACTGTGTCTGCAGCTCGGCCGCGATCTCGCCGGCATCTTGCGGAGTGAGTCCGGTGTAGAGCGGCGCGTAGTCCAGGTCGGGGCCGCTGCGCGAGGCGTACAGCAGCACGGCCGCGGCCCCGGCCAGGATGACCGCCGCGGCAGCCCGCCGGCGCGTCGGCAGCCGGTCCCACAGGCCGCGCAGCTGCGTCGCGACCTGACGGGCCGGGCCGGTGCCGGGCGCCGGAGTGGGGCTGGGACTGGTGGTGGCCAACTCAGACCTGCGTGTTCATCAGCTCGCGATACGCGTCGAGCAGCTTGTTCTTGAGCGTGGTGGCGTAGCGGACGGCGATGTTGGCCTTCTCGGCCGCGATCATGACCTCGTGGATGCCGATGGCCGGATCGCCGGCGGCGAACTTCGTGGCCGCGTCGTCGGCGGCGCGCTCGGAGCCGGCCGCGCGGTCGACGGCGCCGAGCAGCGCGTCGCCGAAGTCGGGCCCGCGCCCCTCCGCCTCGACCTTGGACGGGCGGATCGGCTCGCTCTGGTACAGCTCGCCGATGACGGGGCGCGAGGAGATGCCGCTGATGGGCGTCGACATGACTAGCGACCGATCCCGAGGGCCCGCTCCGCCATGCTCACGGCGGTGCCCAGCGCGGAGATGCCCGCCTCGTACGCGCGCGAGGCGGTGATCATGTCGACCATCTCCTCGACCATGTTGACGTTGGGGTAGGCGACGTAGCCGCGCGCGTCGGCGTCCGGGTGAGCCGGGTCGTGCTCGAGCCGGGGCGGCAGGGTGTCCTCGATGATGTTGCTCACCTGCGCGCCGCGCACCGCGTCGCTGAAGCCGCCGGCCTGCTCGCCGGCCAGGCCGCGCGACAGCGGCGCCGACTCCACGATCACGTCCTTGCGCTTGTACGGGCCGCCCTCGGGCGTGCGTGTGGTGGACGCGTTGGCCAGGTTAGAGGAGGCCACGTTCATGCGCGTGCGCTGCGTGGCCAGCCCCGAGGCCGAAACTTCCATGGCAGTGAAGAAGTCCATGATGGTTCTCCGGTGGGCCTCGATCAGCCCTGCGAGCCGTCGCCGGCGGCGTAGCGCAGCATCGCCAGCCGGCGCGACACGAGCTCGCCGGAGGTGGCGTAGCGGATGCGGTTGGCGTCCACCTTGGCCAGCTCGCGCTCCATGTTGACGGCGTTTCCGTCGGCGGTCTGCAGCTGGCCCGCGTCGATGAAGCTGCGGTGACCTGCCTCGGTCTCGCTCGATCCGGCCATGTGGCGCGGATCGGTGGTGGCCATGTGGCCCGGCGCATTCTCCGGGTCGACCTGCGCCAGGTCCATCGGCTTGTAGCCGGGCGTGTCAACGTTGGCGAGGTTGCCCGCGAGGACGCCGTGGCGCTCGCGATGAAAGGTCATCGCGTGCTCCAGGCGATCGACGGAGAGATAGATGGAGCTCATGCCATGCGGCTGGAGCAAGCGTCGAGCCAGAGAGGAGCGCGCTGATCGCGACCACTTGCGTTGCGCGGCGCCGAGCGCAGCCGCCAGAGCCGCCGCGCGCTGTCGTCCCGGCTGACGGCGCGGTAGGCGGCGTCGAGCTCAGAACGCAGGAGCGCGGCGGACGCAGTCATGCGTCCTCCGCGCGTTGTCGATCCTGTCGGGATGGGATCGCCCGTGATGGTCGAGTGGCAGGCCGCTACGACGCGATCTTGCGCATCTTCTCGACAAGCGTGGTCCGGTTGAGGCCGAGCAGTGCCGCGGCCTCCGTGCGGTTGCCGTTGGTGCGCTCGAGCGCCTTCTCGATGAAGGCCTTCTCGACGCGCTCGAGCGCCTTCTTGAGGTCCAGGTCGCCCTGACCGTTGATGACGCGCAGCTCGGGCGCGGTGACCGAGCGCGGGCGCTGTGGAGCGCGGCCAAGGTTGAGGTCGGTCGCCGTGATGCTGGCGCTGCGCGCCAGCAAGACCGCGCGCTCGATCTTGTGGGACAGCTCGCGCACGTTGCCCGGCCAGTGGTAGTCGAGCAGCGCCTTGCGTGCGTCCGCATCGATCTCGGCCACCTTGCGGCGGTGCTTGCGAACCGCCTCGGCCAGGAAGTGATCGGCCAGCTCCAGGATGTCGGCCGCGCCGCGGGCGCGCAGGTTGGGCAGCTGGATCTGCACCACGTTGAGGCGGAAGTACAGGTCGGCGCGGAAGGTGCCTTCGGCGACCATCTGGTCCAGGTCGCGGTGGGTGGCGGCGACAACGCGCACGTCGATGGCGACGTCGCTGTCGGATCCGACGGGGGTGATCGTGCCCTCCTGCAGGACGCGCAGCAGCTTTGCCTGCGCGGCGAGCGGCAGGTCGCCGATCTCGTCGAGGAACAGCGTGCCGCCGTCGGCGGCGGCGAGCCGGCCGGGCCGGGTGCCGGTGGCGCCGGTGAAGGAGCCGCGCACGTGGCCGAACAGCTCGGCCTCCATCATCGACTCCGGGATCGCGGCGCAGTTGATGGCGGCGAACGGACCGGACGCGCGCCCCGAGCTGGCGTGCAGCTCGCGCGCGAACAGCTCCTTGCCGGTGCCGCTCTCACCGGTCAGAAGCACGGTGCAGTCGGTGTCGGCCACCGACAGCAGCGTGGTCAGAGACTCGCGCAGGCACGACGAACTTCCCCGAATGCTGGACGGCATCTCTTCGATTTCGTGAGCAGGCTGCGACGCATACTCCATGGCCCCACTCCTTTGCGTCATAGCGGTTACGCTTTTCTCGCAATGCCAGAGTCGAGCCAATCGGCAGCAGCATTCATGCCTCCTGATTGTCAATAGATGGACCCTGTGGATGGGTCCCGCGCCTGGGTCGGCCGCGCTCCAGTGGAGCGTCTCTGACCCACGAAAAGAAGTATGCAGTCGTACTGAAAGGGTGTGTGAATTCAGAGGCCGAGGTCGTCGTCGCCCCCGTCGTCGTCACCCGCGTCGGCGTCGGGACTCGCGTCGCCGGCGTCGAGATCCACGGCCGCATCGGGCACGCCGGAGTCGCCGCCCGCGTCGGGTGCGCTCGCGTCGACTCCGCCGGCGCCGCCGTCGCCGCCCGGGCTCGCGCTGGCGTCGGGCGCCGGCTCGCACGCGGCCTCGCGGGTGCACACGAACCCGGTCTCGCACTCGCTGTTGCGCGTGCACAACTCCTCGTTGCACGCGGCCGCGCCGAACGCGAGCGCGACGGCCAGCAGCGCGACAAGCCGGCTACCAGGCATCGAAGGCCAGCCCGAGGACCAGCTGCACCTGGCCCGCCACGCGCTCGTCCGGAAGATCGGTGCCGGCGACGAACAGGACCGCCTCGACGTCGCCGCACAGGTTGAACGAGCCGGTCACCGGCAGACACGTGCCGACCGATGAGAGCGGGCCGAACAGCGTGGCCGGCACGAGCAGGGCCTGGGCGCCCCCCGCGAGGCGCAGGCGCCCGGCCGCCGGCCGCACCCGCATACCCACCTGCAGTCCGGCCGAGCCGCGCCCGTAGCCCTCGGCCACGATGCCCCCGTAGATCGACGTCCACGGCTCGGCCACCACAGCATGGTCCACAAGAGCGCTGAGCGTGAGGGGCGACTGGCGCTGGGTCGATCCACCGGAGCCGCCGCCGAAGGCGAGGCCGTAGCCGACCCGCGCCTCCAGAGAGGTCAGCGCCGGCTCGTCGATGTCGTCGGATCCGGCGCGGGCCGGGTCCGCGCCGAGCGCGAGCACCGAGGCGAGAGCGAGTGCCGGGGACAGCGCCAGCGAGGACCATCTGCGCAACATGCGAGCGGCGTGCTGCAAGGGCCGTTCCGCGCGCGTCGAGCTCGCAAGGTCGCGAAGAGCCCGCGGCTGGCCACCCTCCGCGGCGAACGCGGGGAGCGAGCGCCGTCAAGAACGGCGACGAATGGACGATCCATCGAGTGGAGATGCCGCCGGCCGCACGCGAGTTGATCCTGGGTCTCGACTTCGGGACCTCCTACACCTCGTCCGGTGTGCTGCTCGATGGCCGGGTCGAGCTCATCCGCGATGACGGCGAGACAACGACCCCGAGCGTCGTCCACGTCCCGCGCCGCGGCGACCCGGTGATCGGCACCAAGGCGGTGGCGCGGCTGGCCAGCAATCCGGCCAGCACGGTCCCGTCGATCAAGCGCCTGCTCGGCCGCAAGTTCGACGACCCGATCGTGCGCCGCACGCAGCAGTGGGCCGCCTACAAGCTCAAGCGCAGCCCGAAGGGCGGCATCATGCTCGAGCTGAGCGGCGCCGACTACGCGTGCGAGCAGATCGGCAGCTGGATCCTGGCCCGTCTGCGCGCCCAGGCCGAGGGCCGCTTCGGCGCCAGCGTGCGGCGCGCCGTGGTGGCGGCGCCGGTCACCGCGTCGTCCGACTTCGTGGCGGCGCTCAAGACCACAGCGCGGCTGGCCGGGCTCGAGATCCTCCAGGTCATCCCGGAGCCGATCGCGGCCGCGCTCGCGCTCGGGCTGCACCTGCAGCCGGCCGACCGGACGCTGCTGGTCTGCGACTTCGGCGGCGGCACCTTCGACGCCACGCTGATGGTGCAGGACGCGCTGAGCTTCAAGCCGGTGGCGGTCGACGGCGACGAGTTCCTGGGCGGCGACGACTTCGATCAGATCCTGGCCGACGCGATCGCCGGCGTCATCTTCCAGCAGACCGGCTACGACATCCACCGCGACCTCGTCCGCGCACAGCAGCTGCTGCAGCGCTGCGAGTCGGTCAAGCGCGTGCTGTCGAGCCGGGAGGACGCGCCGCTCTTGATGCGCGACGCCTACCTGGCCAGCGGGCGCAGCTGCGACCTCAACACAACCGTCGAGCGCAGCTGGATCGAGCCGCGCTGGGAGCCGCTCGTCGACCGCGCGCTGTCCGTCGTCGAGCGTCTCCTCGGCCGCAGCGGATGTGCGCCGGAGCGGATCACCCACGTGGTGCTGGTCGGCGGTGGATCGCTCATGCCGCTGGTGCAGCGCAAGATCGCCGCCGTGGTCCCGGCGGCGGAGCTGGTGACCGGCGACTACGCGCAGGTCGCGATCGCGGCCGGCGCCGTGCTGCAGACCGCGGCGCACCTGACGTCCGCTGTCGCGGTCCCGCGCCTCGCGCAGTAGCGCAGCTCGACGCCGCGCGCAGCTCGAGGGTCCCGACTCGCGGGTTCCCGGCGCACGGGTGCATCGACGCGCGCGCGTCGACCCGCGTCGGGTCGGCCGAAGAGACGAAGTCTCGCGCGGCGCTAAAGCTCGGGTCGAGAGAGCCGAAGACCCACTTTGACCGCCGGGCAACCTGTAAGCGTGCTTCCGCCGTATCGAAGCGATCGATCAAAGGAACCAGATGCGACAACTGTGGCCGTGCGTCTTTCTTCTGCTCGCCGCGTGCGAGGATTTCCAGGTCGCGGAGGGTGAGGGCGCCCTGGCGGGCGGCGGCGAGTTCAGCGCGGCATCGTTCGGCGCGCTCCCCGATGACGGCGCCGACGATCGCGACGGCATCCAGGCCGCGGTGCAGAGCGCCTGCGACGCCGGCGGCGGCGTGGTACGGCTGGAGGCGGGCCTGTACGAGGTCGGCAACAACGCGCTGCCCGGCGCGAGCAACATCGAGTCGCTCGCCATCCGCTGCTCCAACGTCCGCATCACCGGCGAGGGGCTGAGCACCGTCCTGCAGGCGACCGGCGACGGAGTCGGCGGCGACTGGAACCTGATCCAGATCCGCCCCGCGCCGTCGAGCACGGCGACGGTGCGCAACGTCGAGATCGACAACCTGCTGCTCAGCGGCGCCGGAGCCTGGAACACCGAGGAGCAGACTCACCTGGTGCAGATCGGCGCCGGGCCGGTCGAGAACGTCTCGCTGCACAATCTCTGGTTCTATCAGCCGGTCCGCCAGAAGGCGAACCTGGCCGGCCAGGAGAAGGGCGGCGACTGCATCCGCCTCCTGGGCGCCGCCGGCAAGGCAGTGCGCTACGTGCACATCTCCGACTCGCAGTTCCTCGACTGCGATCGCAGCGCCATCGGCTTCCAGCGCGACGTGTACGACACGATCATCGACTCGAACATCTTCATGGCGGCGGGCGACCAGCACATCGACCAGGAGCCGTCCGGCACCGGCGCGCTGGGCCGCCTGGTGGTGACCAACAACCTGTTCATGGGCGGTGCGCAGGGCGCGCACTCGGTGACCCTGACCGGCAACGCCGTCGACCAGCCTTCCTCCGAGATCGTGTTCTCGCAGAACGTGCTGTTCGGGCGCGGCCTGTCGCTCTACAACGTGCAGCGCGCCGTCGTCTCGGACAACGTCATCCTCGGCAAGATCGGCAGCGCCGAGGGCGTGGTGCAGGCTCGCAAGGCCAACTACGACATCGTCATGCGCGGCAACCACATCGAGCGACTGGCCGGCTCCGCTGTCGGCCCGGTGGTCTCGGTGGTGCCGCACAACTCCGGCTTCCCCAGCAAGTGGAAGATCGACGGCAACCGCATCGTCTCGTCGGTGGACGGCTACGGCCTCAACCTCGAGTCGATCTCGAACGTCTCCATCGGCAACAACGACTTCGAGTTCCGCGGCCCCACCGCCAACACGTACACCGCGATCCGGCTCCTGGCGTCGCAGGCGGCGCTGGAGAACGCGCTCGTGCTCGGCAACCGCGCGATAGGTCCGCTCGGCGGCCTGGTCCAGCTATCGCCCGGCTCCTATTCCATCGGCGCCGTCTCGATCGTCGGCAACATGTCTCATGGCGCCTCCACCGGCATCCTGTGCAAGGGCGGCAGCACCTTCACCCGTCCGGTCGTGCACAGCGGCAACTACTATGATGGCGCCACCAGCGTCTCGAAGTGTCCCACCGGGCTGTCGCTGGTCGCACAGTATCCGTAGGTAGGTGCCGTCACGCCGGCCACGCCGCCAGCGTCAGGACCGACGTCGCCGAGCGCCGCCCACCCCGGGCGGCGTTCGTATTTTCGGCCGTCTGCGCGGCTTCAGGCGATGGCCCGCTCCCTGCAAAAGAGGGCTGCGTGACTCGCTACTCGACTGTCTCGATCGGCATCCAGCTTCCGCAGCTGGAGAAGTCCGGGCCAGCCGCGCACGGCACCGTGCGCGGCCGGCTGCGGGCCGAGGGGACCTCTCCGGACAACGTCGCGGTCGGTACCAGCCCGCCTGGCAAGGCCGCGCCGCGGCGCACCGATCGGCCCAACAGCCGCATCGGCTCGATGCTGGCCGGCTACCGCATCGAGGAGCGTCTGGGCAGCGGCGGCACCAGCGTCGTGTACCTGGCCCGCCCGGCCAACGGCGGCAGCGGCCCCTTCGCGCTCAAGATCATGCGGCGCCGGTTCGCGGCCGACCGCGACATGGCCGACCGCTTCGAGCAGGAGGCGGCGCTGCTCGACCGCGTGCAGCACCCTGGGCTGCCGCGCATCACGCATCGCGGCCGCACTCGGCGACGGTCTTCCGTTCCTCGCCATGGAGCGGCTGAGCGGCTGCACCCTGGGCGAGCGGCTCGATCGCGGGCCGATGTCGCTCGGCGCGATCATCGACATCGCCCTGCAGGCGGCCGACGTGCTCGTCGCCGTGCACGGGGCCGGCATCGTCCACTGCGATCTCAAGCCGGACAACCTCTTCCTGGTCCGCGACCTGTCCCACCGCTCGCGCTACCGCGCGATGGTCATCGACTTCGGCGTGGCCAGCCCGCGCGACCCGGGCGGCGCCGCCCCGCGGCGGGTGATCGGCACGCCCTCCTACATGGCGCCCGAGCAGATCCAGATGGACGGCGTGGTCGACGAGCGCACCGATGTGTACGGCTTCGGCTGCCTGCTCTACGAGATGCTGTGCGGCGAGCCGCCGTTCGGCGGCAACGTGGCCGAGATCCTCTCGGGCCACCAGACCGCGCCGCCGCCGCCGCCCAGCTCCCTGCGCCCCGAGACGCCGCCCGCCCTCGACGCCCTGGTGCTGAGCATGCTGGCCAAGAACCCGAGCGAGCGTCCGCGCGACATGGCGGCGGTCCTGGCCGCCCTGGCGGAGATGGCCGCGCCGGCTCAGGTGTGAGCGGGCCGCGGCAACAAAGCCGCGCCTGACGCGTCGGCCGCTCAAGCCGCTCCGGCCACGGCCGATTCAACCGACAGGGCCCGCGCGCGCGGACGCGCCCTGCGACCACATGAAGCGCATACTCTTCGTCGACGACGAGCAGGCGGTGCTCGAGGGCCTGCGCGGCATGCTGCACCGGCAGCGGCGGCTCTGGGACATGACCTTCACCCAGGATCCGAGGGCCGCGCTGGACGAGCTGGGCCGCGCGCCGTTCGACGTCGTCGTCGCGGACATGCGCATGCCGGGCATGGACGGAGCCGAGCTGCTCGGCCAGGTAAAGGAGCGGTACCCGGCCGTGGCCCGGCTGGTGCTCTCGGGCCACGCGGACCATGCCACCGTGGCGCGCGCGCTGCCGGTGGCGCAGCAGTACCTGTCCAAGCCGTGCGACGGCGACGTGCTGCTGCGCGTGATCGAGCGCGTGTGCGAGCTGCAGGGGCTGGTGGCCGGCACCGCCGTGCGCGAGATCGTGGGCCGCATGGACCGGTTGCCCTCGATCCCGGCGACCTACTTCAGCCTGACCCGCTCCATCGAGGACCCGACCGCGCGCACCGACGAGATCGCGCGCATCGTGCAGACCGATCCGGCCATGTGCGCCAAGGTTCTTCAGATGGTGAACTCGGCCTACTTCGGCCTCAGCCGCCCGATGTCGTCGGTGGCGCACGCGATCAGCTACCTGGGGCTCGACCTGCTCAAGGGCCTGGCGCTCACGCTGAACGTGTTCGCCGCGACGAAGCGGCGCACGCCGGCCGGGCTGTCGTTCGAGAAGGTGCAACAGAGATCGATCCTGACCGCGCGCCTGGCCAAGCAGATGCTGCGCGATCCGGCGGAGGCGGAGACCGCCTTCACGGCGGGGCTGGTGCACGGCGTCGGCACCATCATCCTCGCGCTCACCATGCCGGACCGCTTCGCCGAGGTAGTGCGCCGCGTGCGCGACACAGGCGCGCCGGCGCACGTCGTCGAGCGCGAGCTGCTCGGCGCCACCCACGCCGAGGTCGGCGGCTACCTGCTGGGCGTGTGGGGGCTGCCGCTGCCGATCGTCGAGGCGGTGGCCTATCACCACGCCCTGCCGGCCACCCAGCGCGGGCGCATGGACGCGCCGCTGGCCGTGCACGTGGGCGACGCGCTGGCCGGATCGGCCCTGTCGGGCCGCAACGCGCCGGTCGAGATCGACCTGGCCGCTCTCGACGCGGCCGGGGTGTCACACGAGCTGCCGCGCTGGCGCGATCTGGCCGCTCGCGAGGCGCGGGCCATGCTGGCGCGCGGCGAGCGGAGCCGGCACCCCACGGCGGAGATGCGATGAGCGAGAAGAGCAAACCCCGGATCCTGTGCGTCGACGACGAGCCGAACGTGCTCGAGGGGCTGTCCCTCAACCTGCGCCGGCGCTTCGAGGTCTTCACCGCCGGCGGCGGCGCCGACGGCCTGGCCCTGCTCGAACGCGAGGCCGGCGTGCAGGTGATCATCTCGGACATGCGCATGCCCAACATGGACGGGGCGACGTTTCTCACGCGGGCGCGCGAGCAGTTCCCGGACGCCGTGCGGATTCTCTTGACCGGCCAGGCCGATCTGCAGTCCGCCATCTCCGCGGTGAACAACGGGCAGGTCTTCCGCTTCCTGACCAAGCCGTGCGCGCCGGCCGACTTGCTCGCCCAGGTGCTGGCGGCCGTCGAGCAGCACCGCCTGGTCACCTCCGAGCGCGTGCTCCTGCGCCAGACCCTGCACGGCAGCATCAAGGCGCTCATCGACGTCCTGGCCCTGACCCATCCGGCCTCGTTCGGCCGCGCGACGCGGATAAAGGACAAGGTCGGCAAGCTGGTCGCCGCCACCGGCATGAACGACTGCTGGCAGGTGGAGGTGGCCGCCATGCTGTCTCAGCTCGGCTGCGCCGCGCTGCCGCCGGACGTCACCGAGAAGGTCTACTTCGGCCGCCGCCTGTCCGCCGAGGAGCAGGCGATGGTCGCTCGCGTTCCCCAGATCACCGAGCAGCTGCTCGGCAACATCCCGCGCATGGAGGCGGTCCGGCACATGCTGGCCGGCCTCCATCGGCCGCTGGGCCGCGACGCGGGCGCGACCGACGCCGAGCGCGAGATGATCGCGGCCGGCACCAAGATGCTGCGCATCGCCATCGACTTCGACGTCCTGGAGCAGCAGGGCGCGACCGCGTCGGTGGCGTTCGCATCGATGCGCGCGCGCAACGGGCGCTACGACCCGGCGATGCTGGAGAAGTTCGCGGAGGCGCGCGGCGAAAGTGGGCCGCATCCGGAGGTCCGCGAGGTGCCTCTCGGGGACCTGCAACCCGGCATGGTGGTGGCGCAGGACGTCGTGATGAACACCGGCGCGCTCCTCGTCGCGCGCGGCTACCACCTGACCGAGGGCGTGCTGGAGCGCCTGCGCAACTTCCGCGCCGGCAGCGTCCGCGAGCCGATCCGGATCATGGCCCGCGGGTAGCCCGGATTTGACAGGCCGACCGCGGCCGCGCGGCGCTGGGGCAGCAGACCTCCGGGTGAGACCGCCAGCCTGCAGTGGAGTCGGCCTGGAGTCTCCACTTGTAGAGGCGCAACGCAACAGGGGGGCGGCCTGTGACGCGTAGCGGCGCGTGATCTGCAGGCGGGGGGCCGCGGCATCCGGCTTGCACTTTCCGCGCTTCCCCCCGCAAGGAGCAGTACATGCGTCGTGCCTTGGTATTCCTCGCCTTGTTCCTCGTCCCCGCCTGCGGCTCCTCCGACGATAGCGAGGACGGCGGCGGCCAGGACGGGGGCGACATCGAGCTGGCACCGGAAACACGCCTGCTCGAGAACCACCCCGACTTCGAGAGCGTCGAGGTAGCGCCCGACCGGCTGACCTACACCTTCAGCTCGCCGGCCAGCGACATCGACGCGCCCGAGGGCAGCGTCCTCGTCGGCGCCGGCGGCGGCGGCTATCTGCGGCGCGCGACCGGTGTCTCGGCCGACGGCAACACGCTGGAGCTGACCACCCAGGAGGCATCGCTGACCGACGCCATCCTCTCGGGCGACCTGGCCATGCCGCTGGTCGCCGGCAGCAGCGGGGACTGGAGCGCGTGCGGCGAGGGGACGGCATGCCTCGAGCTCGACCTCATCGACCTGGCCGACACCGTGCTGTACGAGGGGGACGTCGCCGGTGTGCCGCTGGTCGTCAAGATCCCGAGCGGCGGGCTCAGCTTCTCGCCCGCCGTCGACTTCGACATGTCGATCGGCTTTCCCGGGCGCATCAAGCGCGTGTCCGGTCACGTGACCGGCACCTTCAACGCCGACCTCGAGGTCCTGGCGCAGGCCGGCGGGCCGGTCGAGCTCAACCGCGAGGTGGACCTGTCGGGCGAGGGCAAGCCGCTTTACAGCCATCCGTTCACGGTGATCGTCCCGACGCCGCTCGGGCCGCTGCCGATCGTCGGCACGGTCAACTTCGACGTGTTCGTCGGCTTCCGCGCCCGCGCCAGCGCCGTGGCCAGCGTGTTCGACCGGCGTGAACGCCACCGCCGAGATCGCTGTCGGCGCGACCTACGAGGGTGGCGACTGGACCGCCGACGGCGATCCCAGCGTCGAGGCCACCTACTCGCCGATCGAGCTCGACGGCGAGGCGACGACGTCGGTGGAGGCGTATGCCCGCCCCGAGGTCAGCATCATCTTCTACGGCGTGGCCGGCCCGCGCGTGGCGCTCGAGCCGCTCCTGCGGCTGACCGGGACGCTGGCGCCGCCCGACCCGCTGCACACGCTGCTCGAGGCCTGCCTGCGCGGCGAGCTCGGCTTCTCGGTCAAGGTGCTCAGCTTCGAGCTGGCCGACTTCTCGACCTCGCTCGAGAAGTGCCTGACCCTGTTCGACAGCAACGCGGTCGCCACCGGTGACCTGCTCGTCGCGGCCGCCGATGGCGAGGTGATCATCGACACCGACGCCGGCACCATCGTGCGCGCCAGCGACAACGCCAGCGTGCTGCCCGAGGGGGTCGTGTTCGCGCGCGAGTCGCAGGGGGCCGGTCTGCCGCCGCTGGGCGTGTTCTCGGCCGCCGGGATCAACATCGAGGCGGGCGCGCAGGTCTCGGTCGTCGGCGGCGGCGCGCTGGTCCTGCGCAGCGGCGGCGAGGTGCTGGTGGCCGGCCAGGTAAATCTCGGCGGCGGCCGCGGCGCGCCCCAGACCGGTGGCCCCGGCGCCTTCGCCGGCGGCGTCAACGGGACCGCCGACGGCAACGGCGGCGGCGCGGGCGGCGGCGGCGCTCCGGTGCCGCTGGTCCCGGACGCGGGCGGCGGCGGCGGCGGCCACGCGGCGGCCGGCGGCGAGGGCGGCGCGCGCGGCACCGACGCTGGCGGCGTGGCCGGCGCCGTGGTGGAGGTCGCCGAGCTGCTCGGCGGCTCGGGCGGCGGCCTGGGCGGCGGCTCGGGCGACGGCTCCGGCCGCGGCGGCGGTGGCGGCGGCGCCCTGCGCGTCGAGGCCACCGGCGCGGTGCGCATCGATGCGGGCGCCCTCATCTCGGCCGGCGGCGGCGGCGGCGAGGGCGGCGTCGACGACGACGGCGGCGGCGGCGGCGGCGCCGGCGGCACCATCGAGATCATCGCGCCGTCGATCGATGTGGCCGGCGCGCTGGCGGCCAACGGCGGCGGCGGCGGCGCCGGCGCCAACCTGGCCGAGCGCGGCGCGGCCGGCACGGCCGGCGGCGGTGACGCGGCGCCTGCGCCGGGCGGCGCCGAGGCGGGCGAGGGCAGGGCCGGCGGCACCGGAGGCGCCGGCAAGTCGCTCGCCGGTCAGCCGGGCGAGTCGGCCGCGGCGGTCGAGAACAGCGACGACAACGCCGGCGGCGGCGGCGGCGCGGCGGGCCGCATCTTCCTGCGAAGCCGGTCGGTGACCGGCCGCGGCACCATCTCGCCGCCGCCGACGGTCGATCAGCCGAAGTAGGGCGACAGCGCCGCCTCGTCGCTCTATCGCCGGAGCAGCGCGTTCGCGCGGGCCAGCACGGCGGCGGCGTCCTCGTCGCGGCGCGCCGTGATCGTCACGGCGATCAGGTCGCCGCGCACGTTGACGACCGCGACGGTCGGCGCGACCATGAGCGGGCTGTCGCTCATCACGCGAGGCGGATAGCCGAGCGCGGCGGCGCGCGCCTGGTGACACGCGACCGCCTTGCGCATCCAGCCGGCGTCGCGCCCGCTCACCCGGCGGAAAAGCACGCGCGCGCCGACCGCGCGGCCGTCCGACTCGAGCGGCTCGACGCGCGCGATATCCTCGCGGCGCGAGAACGGGCCGCTCTCGACGTCGGCCGCGCTCAGGCCGGAGCACGCGCGGCGCTCGGCCCGGGTCAGCTCCTCGGCCTGCTCGCGGTGCTTCCTGGCCAGACGACGGTGCTCGGCGGCGTCGGTCTGGCCGTGCGCCGCCTGGCGGGTCTCCGCGGTCCAGCACGGGCGCAGCACCTGCACCCGCTCACCGCCCAGATCCGGATCCGGCACCTCCCGGTCGTAGCAGCCGTACTCGTCGCCCCCGCTTCCGCCGGTCTCGCCGCGCGGGCGCACCTGGGCGGTGCGCTCGCGCTCGTTCGCTTCCCGCTCGTGGCGCCGCGCCTCGGTGTGGTGCTCCGTCGCGCTCAGGTGCCGGCGCGGCATCGTCTGCGCCGGAGTGGATCGGCACGCTCCGGTCGCTGTCGCGGCGGCGATGGCCAGCCCGCTGAGCCAGTGATGTCCCGACATGATGGCCTCGCTCTCGCCTTCAGTTTGACCCGCGAGGGGCCGGGCGGCTGCCCGCACCCCGGCGACGGGTCGCCAAGGAAAAACCGATGGAGCAGGATCCGCGCCGCCCACGCCTCACAGGGGTCACACACGGCGACGGTGGAGCGACGAGTTTGCGCGAGCTGACAGCAGGTTTCGCAGAAAATGCGCGACTGTCCGGCTGCGCGGAGGTCAGAGCAGCCATCGCTGCGGGCACACGGCTTGCTCTGTGAGCGTCCGGCAGAGGTAGGAGCAGCGATGGCCACCCTCGAGATACCCCCTCAGGAATGGAGCGCCTTCTTCGCGACGCTCAGCCGGGCGCACGCCGAGGAGGCGATCCGGGTGGAGGTCCTGCGCCTCGACGTCGGCGCGCAGACCGAGGTTCTGTCTCTGCCGCTCGACGGGATGGCCGCAGATCGCCGGGGCAGCGCGTGCGTGATCACGATCGCGGCCGGGTCGAACCTCGACGACCACATCGATCATCTCATCTCCGATCCACTGCATGTCCGCCTGATGCGGGGCCCCCTGGGCGACGACGAGGCGCTGGAGATCGAAGCCGGCGACGAGTTGACCACGCTCATCTACTTCGAGGGGCCCGTACCCGTCCCGATGTCCTGAACCCGAAAGCACAGCCGATCGCAGGAGCCCCCCACTCGATGCGGTACCGCTCACCCACCTCGTCAGGCGTCCCCCGCTGGTCCCGGTCGCAGCTCTACCCGGCCGCCGGCCTGGGGTTCGCCGTGCTTGCGGGCATCGCGGTGTTCACGGTCCAGTCGATCGCCGGCGGCAAGGCGCTCTACGCCAGCCTGTGGATCGCGATCGGCGCGCTGCTGGTGCTGGGCGGCTGGCTGTTCGGCCGCCAGGAGGACCGGCTCCGCCACATCTCGGTGACCGACTCGCTCACCGGCCTCACCAACCGGCGCGAGTTCGAGCGCCGGATGGAGGAGGAGCTCGCCCGCGCCGAGCGCCACGCGCTGCCGCTGACGCTGCTGCTCATCGACGTCAACCTGCTCAAGGAGCTCAACGACAGCCGTGGGCACCGGGAGGGTGACCGGGCGCTGCTCGCCGTGGCCGAGGCGCTGCGCGGGTCGTGCCGCACGGTTGAACATCCCGGCGCGCGTCGGCGGCGACGAGTTCGCGATCCTGGCGCCGACCACCTCCGCGCGCGACGCGGTGCAGCTGGCGGCGCGGGTGCAGGCCAACCTCAGGGGCAGTCGACCATCGGGCAGCCCGCGGCTGACCATCTCGATCGGCATCGCCGATCTCGAGGCAGCCGCGGCGGCGGGCGTCGATGGCGACCTGCTGGAGGCAGCCGATCGCGCCCTCTACCGTGCCAAGGGCGGCGGGCGCGACCGGATCGCGCTGAGCGGCTCCGAGGACCTCGAGCCGCTCGATCCGAGCGCCGATCGATCGCCGCCGCTGCGCGTGATGCCGGGCGGCAAGCCCTGATCAGCGGCGCCGCGCGCGCAGCGCCAGGACGGCGAAGAGCGCGGGCACCAGCAGGGCCAGCGCGCCGCCCGAGCCGGCGCCGCCCGCGGCGCAGCCGGACGGCTCCTCGGCCTCGCCGCCGCCGCCGGCGCCGTCCCCGCCGCCGTCGTCCCCGCCGCCGCTCGAGCAGGCGTCGGCCGGATCCTCCGGCGCCGAGGCCGACAGCACGATGTCGGCGCACTGATAGTAGATGTCGTCGCCATTGCCGTAGGGCGGCTTGTCGCCCATGACCTGGATGAGCTGCAGCGTGCAGCTGTCGCACTCGACGTCCGGGAGCTGCACCTCCTGGCTGTAGCCGGAGTCGCCGCTGCGCACGTCGCGATCGGCGATGTTGTCGACCAGCACGCTGTCGTAGGGGCCGATGTCGTCGTAGCCGGTCGGGACCACGAAGTCGTCGTCCCCGTCCTCGTCGAAGCTGATGCGGAAGTGACCCGGGTGCTCGACAGTCTCGTCCCAGCTCACGGTGATGGTGGCGCCCGGCCGGTAGGTGCACACGTTGGCGCTGCGCGTGCTGCCCGAGCTGCCGCACGGGCCCGTCTTCTGGGACGACTCCCGCTGCAGCGGAGACTCGAGCTGGACGTGGGCGAGAGCGGCCCCGGGCACGACGGTGAGCGCGACGGCCAGCGAGGAGGTGACGAGGTACGACATGCGGCGAGAGTAACAGCGCCGGCTCGCCGACGCGCAAGCCGCGGACCGGGAGTCGGGAGCCCCCCCCCGCGGGGCGGCCCGTCGCCATTGCGCCACCAGCGGGGGATAGCGGCCACTCTTGAATACGCCGATGATTCTGGTTCTGATCGCATGGGGACACGGTAGGACCGTTCGCCACGCGATCCAGGTCGAGAGCCGCCGGGGGGCAGAGAGGGGGGCATGGCCGACATGGCCGACGAAGCTGGTGGGCATGGTGCGCCGTCGTTCGCGGAGCTGCTGCTCGACGAGGCGCCGGTCGCGCTGCTCGCGCTGACCCTCGACGGCCGCCTCCTGTGGTGGAACCGCGGCGCCGAGGCGATCTTCGGCTACAGCGCCGACGAGACGGTCGGGCGCTTCCTGGCCGATCTGGTGGTGCCGGAGGAGCGGCGCGCCGAGGCCCGCGCGCACCTCACCCGCGCGGCGGAGAGCGGCACCGTCCTCGTCGAGGCGATCCGCCGGCGCAAGGACGGCTCGCTCATCCACGTCAACGTGTCGATGCGGCGCGTGAGCGCGCCGAGGCTGGGCCAGTTCATCGCCGTCTCAGAGAAGGACGTGACCCAGCTCAAGGCGCTGCGCGAGCACCAGGCGGCGCATGCCCGCTTCCGCGCACTGCTCGAGGCGGCGCCCGACGCCATGGTCATCGTCGACGGCGAGGGGCACATCCTGCTGGTCAACGCGCGCACCGAGCAGCTGTTCGGCTATCCGCGCGAGGAGCTGATCGGCAAGCCGGTCGAGGTGCTCGTGCCGCCGCGCTTGCGCAGCGGCCACCCGCAGCAAGGGTTCGACTACTTCGGCTCTCCGAAGGAGGGCGCCCTCGACTCGACCCCGGAGCTGTACGGCCTGCGCCGCGACGGCACCGAGTTCCCGATCGACATCGGCCTGAGCCCGATGGTGGCCGACGAGGGGACGCTGGTGTTCAGCGCCATCCGCGACATCACCGAGCGCAAGCGAATGGAGCAGCGCACGCGCGAGGCAAACCGGCTCAAGAGCGAGTTTCTGGCCAACATGTCGCACGAGCTGCGCACGCCGCTCAACGCCATCATCGGCTTCGCCGAGCTGATGCACCGGGGCAAGGTCGGGCCGGTGTCGTCGGAGCACCGCGAGTACCTGGGCGACATCCTGACCAGCTCGAAGCACCTGCTGCAGCTGGTCAACGACGTGCTCGACCTGGCCAAGGTCGAGGCGGGCAAGATGGAGTTCCGCCCCGAGAAGGTCGATCTCACGATCCTGGTCGGCGAGGTGCGCGACATCCTGCGCGGGCTGGCCGCCGGCAAGCGGCTGCGCGTGGAGACCCGCGTCAATCCGGAGGCCGCCGCCGTGCAGGTCGACCCGGCCCGCATCAAGCAGGTGCTCTACAACTACCTGTCGAACGCCATCAAGTTCACGCCCGATGGGGGCAGCATCACGATTCGCATCGACGGGCAGGGGCCGGACCTGTTCCGCCTGTCGGTCGTCGACACCGGCGTCGGTATCGAGCGCGAAGACTTCGCCCGGCTGTTCGTCGAGTTCCAGCAGCTCGACGGCAGCACGGCGAAGAAGTGGCAGGGGACCGGCCTCGGCCTCGCGCTGACCAAGAAGATCGTCGAGGCGCACGGCGGCCGGGTCGAGGTGCAGAGCACGCCGGGCGTCGGCAGCACGTTCTCGGCCATCCTGCCGCGCTCGCTCGCGGCCGACCCGGCCGAACGCCGGGTCACCGGGTTTCTCCCGGTGCTGAGCGACGACGGCGCGGCGGTGCTGGTCATCGAGGACGAGCCGCGCGAGCGCGAGTGGCTGCTGGCCACCCTGCGCGGCGCCGGCTACCGGGCCGAGGCCGCCGCCACCGGGGCCGAGGCGGTCCGGCTGTGCCGGACCGGGCGCTTCGAGGCGGTCACGCTCGACCTCGCGCTGCCCGACATCCACGGCTGGGAGGTGCTGCGCGAGATCCGCGCCACCGAGCTCAACCGCGACGTCCCGGTCATCGCGGTGAGCGTCTCGGCCGACCACGGCCAGCTGGCCGGCTTCCGCCTGCACGACTACCTGGTCAAGCCGGTGGCGGAGGCGCAGCTTCTGGCCTCGCTGCGCCGGGTCTTCCCGGCCTCGGCCGGCAACGGTCCGGTGCTGGTCGTGGACGACGATCCGACGGCGCTGCGCCTGGCCGAGGCCACCCTGCGGCAGCTCGGCTACCGGCCGGTGTGCACGTCGAGCGGCGCGGAGGCGCTGCGCGCGATCGAGGCCGATCCGCCGGCGCTGGTGGTGCTCGATCTGCTGATGCCGGGCATGGACGGCTTCGAGTTCGTCGCGCGCCTGCGCGACTCGGCGGCCGGCCGCGACGTGCCGGTGATCGTCTGGACCGTGAAGGACCTGAGCGCCGCCGAGCGGGCTCGCCTGCGCGCGGCGGCCGCCACCATCGTGTTCAAGGGCGCCGGCGGGGCGGCCCAGCTGGTCGAGGAGCTGCGGCCGCTTCTGCGCGGGAGGACGGCGACGAGCGAGGAGGGGAGCGAGTGGCGGGCGAGCCGATTCTGATCGTCGACGACAACGCGGCGAACCTCAAGCTCGCTCGCGTCCTGCTCAGCGGCGAAGGCTACGAGGTCCGGACCGCGGCCGACGCCGAGCAGGCGCTCGAGCTGCTCGAGAGCTTCCGCCCCCGCCTCATCCTCATGGACCTGCAGCTGCCCGGCATGGACGGGCTCGAGCTGACCCGACGGCTCAAGGCCGATCCGATGCGGCGCGGCATCGCCGTCATCGCGTTGACCGCCTACGCGATGAAGGGGGACGAGGAGAAGGCGCGCGCCGCCGGCTGCGACGCCTACGTCACCAAGCCGATCGACACCGACGAGCTGCCGCGCGTGGTGGCCGACCACCTGGGCGTCGAAGCCGGGGGCGCGGCGCCATGAGCGAGACCGCCACCATCCTGGTCGTCGAGGACAACCCGATCACCCGCAAGATGCTCCGCGTGGCGCTCGAGAGCGAGGGCTACACCGTGGCGGAGGCGGGCGACGGGCGGTCGGCGCTGGCGGAGGCGGAGCGGCGGCGGCCCGCGCTGGTGCTCCAGGATCTCATCCTGCCCGACATGAACGGCTTCGAGCTGGTGCGCCGCCTGCGCGCGCTCCCCGGCCTGGCCGACACGCCGATCTTCGCCCTGTCCGGCTTCCTGGGCCGGGTCGAGGAGGCGCGCACGGCGGAGGCCGGCTTCACGGCGGTGCTGGTCAAGCCAATCGAGCCGACCCGGCTGCTCGACGCAATCCAGGCCTACGTGGTGCTGGATCGCGACTCGTCGACGCGGGTGGGGGAGGGGCACCGCATCCTGCTCGTCGACGACGACCCGGTCCAGCTCAAGCTGACCCGGGTCTACTTCGAGCAGAGCGGCTTCGAGGTGACCGTCGCGGCCAGCGCGGCCGCCGCGCTGCGCAGCGCGCGGGCCAAGCGGCCCGACGTCATCGTGAGCGACGTGCTGATGCCGGACGTGGACGGCTTCCAGCTCTGCCTCGACGTGCGGCGCGACCCGCGGCTGGCGCGCGTGCCGGTGGTGCTGCTATCGGCGTGGTACCAGACCGAGGCGGATCGCGACCTGGCGCGGCGCGTGGGGGCCAACGCGCTGATGATGCGGTCGCACGATCTCAAGCAGGTCGGCGCCGCGGTGTTCGAGACCCTCGGCGGCGGCGCGCCGATGCTGACCGACGAACCGAGCGTGCAGGTGCGGCTCGAGCACGCCCAGGTGGTGATCCAGCAGCTCGAGCGCCAGCGGGTGTCAACCTCCAGCCTGACCCGGCGCTGCACGCTGCAGGCGGCCCAGATCTCGCTGCTCAGCGGCGTGGCCGACGCGCTGGCGCGCAAGGCCGACACCAGCGTCGCGGTGCGCGACGTGCTGACCGCGATGCTCGACGCCACCGGCATCTCCAAGGGTGCGCTCTACCTGCGCGACGTCGGCGGCAAGCTTGCGCTGCGCCACGCGGTCGGGTTCACCGGCCAGGAGGCGGCCGGGCTGCCCGAGTTCTACGGACAGCGCGCCCTGCTCGAGCAGATCATCGACCGGCAGGCGGCCGTCTCGCTGCCGGCGGCGTCGGTCGCGGAGGCCAAGTCACGCCGGATCCTGGAGGGCGCGGGCGCGCCGGTGGCGGAGGTCATCCCGCTCATCTCCGAGGGCCGCGGGGTCGGGGCGATCGTGCTGGCCGCCAAGCGCACCGACGTGACCAGCGAGGACTCGGTCGCCTTCGCCCGCGCCATGGGCAACCAGCTGGTCCAGTCGCTCGAGCTGGAGAACAGCTTCGCCCGGCTGGCCGCGTCGGAGCAGCGCTACCGCACCCTGACCGAGAACGCGCACGACGCCATCGCCATCCTGAGCGGCGACGGCGTCATCCGAGAGGTCAACCGGCGCCTGGAGGAGATGCTCGGCACCAGCAAGGAGCGGATCATCGGCCGCCGCATGGGCGAGTTCACCGCGCAGAACGGCGAGTCACACGCCCCGGCCGCACACGCCGATCCGGCGTCCGGCGGTGCCGCGGACCCGCGGGTGGGGGCCATCGAGATCTACCGGCCGGACGGCAGCTCGGTGCTCGTCGATTTCTCGCGCGCGACCGTCAACGTCGGCGGCGAGCGCATGGTGTTCGCCATCGGCCGCGACGTCACCGAGCAGGTGCGCACCCAGGCGCAGCTGATGGTGGCCGACCGCATGGCCTCGATCGGCTCGATGGCGGCCGGCGTGGCGCACGAGATCAACAACCCGCTGGCCGCGGTGACCGCGAACCTGGACCTGGCGGTGCAGGAGATAGGCGCGCTGGAGGAGCGGCTGGGCAAGGTCGCCGAGCTGACCGACCTGATCGACGAGATCCGCGACGCGCGTACCGCGGCCGAGCAGGTGAAGAGCATCGTGCGCGACCTCAAGATGTTCTCCCGCGCCGAGGAAGACAGGCGCGGGCCGGTCGAACATCCACCAGGTGCTCGACTCGTCGCTGCGCATGGCGTGGAACGAGATCCGCCACCGCGCCCGGGTGGTCAAGGAGTACGGCGAGGTCCCGCCGGTCCTGGCCAACGAGTCGCGCCTGGGCCAGGTGTTCCTCAACCTCATCGTCAACGCGGCCCAGGCCATCTCCGAGGGGCACGCCGACGCCAACGAGATCCGCATCGCGACGCGCACGCGCCGCGGCCCGGGGCCGGACGGCGAGCGGGTGCTGATCCAGCTGGCCGACACCGGCGCCGGCATCTCGGCGGCCAACCGGCACAAGCTGTTCGACCCGTTCTTCACCACCAAGCCGGCCGGTGTCGGCACCGGCCTCGGCCTCGCCATCTGCCACCGCATCATCACGGCGCTGGGCGGCGACATCACCGTGGCCAGCGAGGTCGGCGTCGGTACCACGTTCTCCATCCTGCTGCCGGTAGCCGAGACGCGCGAGCGCACGCCCACGCGGCCGCCGGCGTCGGCCGGCGACGGCTCGCGCCGCGGCCGCATCCTTGTCGTCGACGACGAGCGGGTGGTCGCGACGACGGTGCGCCGCGTGCTCGAGGGCGATCACGAGGTCGAGGTGCTGACCAGCGCGCAGGAGGCGCTGCGCCGCATCGGCGAGGGCGAGCGCTTCGACATCATCCTCTGCGATCTGATGATGCCGATCATGACCGGCGTCGAGCTGCACCACGAGCTGGTCCGCACCGCGCCGGATCAGGCCGCCTGCATGGTCTTCCTGACCGCCGGCGCCTTCACCCCGCGCGCCCGCGCCTTCCTCGACGAGGTGACCAACCCGCGCCTCGACAAGCCGTTCGAGGTCAGCACCCTGCGCAACCTGGTCCGCCAGCGCCTGCGCTAGACGCGACAGGTCGCCCAATCCTCACGGCGCGCCGTGCACGCGGGCGAGCAGCTGGGGCGGCGCGCGGCTATCTCGCCGGGTCGCGGGCCAGGCGGACGACGGCGTCGATCGCGGCCTGGTCGCGGCCGCCACTGGCCACGACCTCGGCGTGCCGGGGCGGCTCGTAGGGCGCGCCGGCGCCCGGCATGTGCGGCGCGCCGCCGTCGCGGGCCAGGGCGTAGAGGCCCTTGGGATCGCGGCGCTCGCACTCGCCGGGCGGCACGTCAACGAACACCTCGGCGAAGCGCGGCGCCAGCGAGCGCGCGACCTCGCGGTGGGCGCGCATCGGGGCCGTCGCCGCGACCAGCACGATCAGGTCCTGGCCGGCCAGGTACGCGGCCAGCTCGGCCAGGCGGCGGTAGAAGGCGGCCCGCTCGCCGGGCTGGTAGCCGCGATCCGGCGCGAGCAGCGGGCGCAGCGGATCGCTGTCCAGCACCAGGGCCGGAGAGCCGGCCTCGCGCAGCCGCCGGCACACCCCGGCGGCCAGCGTTGTCTTCCCGCACGCGGGCAGCCCGGTGAACCAGATGACGAGGGCGGTCACCGGAACAGCCGCTCCGCCGCCGACGGCGCGAAGCGGTCGGCATCGAGCGCCTCCTCGACAACGGTCAGCAGCCGATCGCGCGCCGACGCCGACATCGACGGGTAGAAGACCGGGCTGGCCAGCACCAGCCCGCGCCAGGCCAGAAACGGCGCCACCACTGCGAGCAGCTCTTCGTCGCCGCTGGCGGCGGCGTACTCGCGCCAGAAGCGCCGCCACAGCAGACCCAGCCCGTCGCGCCACGCGGCCGGATGATCGAGCGCGAAGAAGAGATAGTTGATGGCCAGCGCGGCGACGTCGTCGGCCGGATCGCCCTGGCTGCCGCGGCTCGTGTCCAGCACCGTCGCGCGCGCTCCGTCGGCGAACAGGATGTTGAACGGGTGGAAGTCGCCGTGGGTGCGGCGCAGGCGCCGCTCGCGCCCGCGCAGCCGCCAGCGCCACTGCAGGCAGCGGCGCTCGATGGCGGCAAGTCGTTCCGGCGGCGCGGCCGGCACGTCGGCCGGGTAGCTGTCGACGACGCCGAAGACGCCCTCGCCGTGGCCGACCAGGTCGCGGATGGCGCGCCGGTACGCGGCCGGCCGCTCGCCCGGGGCCGCGTGCAGCTCGACCAGATAGCGCACCAGCGCGTCGCAGCGCGCCAGGTCGCGCTCGCTGGCCGTCGCGTCGCGCGCGATGCGCCGCAGATCGCCGGCGTAGAGCTGACCGGGCGCGTACGTGGTGACGAGGTAGAACTCGCCGCCGCCGCGCAGCGAGGCAAGCCGGCCGTCGCCCATGATCGCGCCGACGTCGAGCGCGCGCACGTGATCGGGGATCACGCCGAAGCTGTCGTACGCGAGCAGCAGCTGCTGCGCGCGATCCGAGCGGCGATCGTGGCCGAAGTCGTTGGCGGAGGCGGTTCGCCACACCAGGTCGACGTCGTTGCCGGATGCGTCGATCAGGCGCAGGTGGACCGGCTCGCCGTAGCCTGCCGCCTTGCCGGTGCGATCGTCGGCGCCGGCCGCGCGCGCGCTGTCGGCGCGAAGTGGCTTCGCCTCGACCAGGCGCGAGCCCGGATACAGCTCGCCCAGCAAGTCGCCGAGACCACGAGGCGCCGGCGATGTCGATGGCTTTGGCGACGGCATGCTCATCGATCGAGCAAGTCCCATTCCACATCGTGCGCCGTGCGCGAGTCAGCGTCGCGATGCGGAGCGCCCTCAGCGCTCCGCTTCAGCGCAGCATCGAGGCGAGCGCGCGATCGACGCTAACCCGAACGCGCGGGCCAGCGCGGCGCCGCGGCGTCGTCGCGCAGGTTGCGCCACACGTACTGCTCGAGCCGTCGACACGCCGCGCGGAACGAGTCGCGCACCGCGACCAGCGGATCGTCGTGCGCCGCGTCCGGCTCGGGGCTGATCACGATCTCGCCGCCCGGCACCGCGATCGCGACGCGCACGCGATAGCGCGGCACCGACCGCTGCGGATCGCGCAGCGCATCGACCCGCACGTCGCAGCGCGCGATGTGGTCGTACACGGTCTCCAGCTCGTCGGCCAGCGCGCGGACGCTCGCCTCCATGGCAGCGCCGAGTCCCACACCCGAGTACGTGACGGTGATCGGCATGCCGGGCGTAATGCTAACGGGCGGCGCGTCGGCGCGCAGCCGATTTCGTCGACCACGCGGCGAGAAGAGACGATGGGTGAAGCGCTCTGTTCGAGCCCGCCGACTCCCAGACCCCGGCGCTACCTCCCGCGCGACCTGTCAGGCTCGGTCAGGTCAGCTCGACTCGCGGCTGAACGGCGGCGTCGTGCCGCGCGCGGTGCGAGGCCGGGTGATGCCGTCGAGCAGGCGACCGAACTCGTCGGCGTCAACCGGGCTGCGCAGGAAGCCGAGCAGTCCGAGCCGCGCCAGCCACTCGGTCCCAATCCGGAGCTGTGGGTCCTGCATCAGGATGAGGGGGAGGCCGAGCGCGTTGTTGCGAGCGCAGGCAGCGAGCGCGAGTCCCGGATAACCAGGCAAGGCGGCGTCCAGCACGGCGAGGTCGATCGAGTGCGGACGGTCGACTTCACGCTGGAACCACTCGAGCACCATCGGGCCGTCGCTGGCCAGGATGGGGTGGTGGCCGGCCCGCCTCACTTGCTCGGCGAGCAATCGGCCGACGTAGGTATCGCCAGTGGCGATGAGGATCCGAAGATTCGTGGACACCCCTGCTGCCATGGACTCCCCTGCTGCGATCCGAGTCTTGCCTACCCCTGCAGGGTTCGCGCCCGAGACAGCCGCTTGCGATTCTCGCCACTAAGGGATCGGCCCGGCGCAATTTTGCGAAAAACGTGCGGGAGCGGCGCGCAGAACCTGCGAAAAACCGTCAACTTTGCGCGATTTCGGTGCGGAGCCTCCTAGAACTTCTCAAGCGCAGGACGGAGGTCGAGCTCGAGGGTCCAGGCGGTCCGGTCCTGCGCGTGCAGGTTCCAGTACTCGTTCGCGATCGCGTCGGGGGCGAGCAAGGTCTGCCTGTCGCGATCGGGCTGCATCTGGCGCGAGCGCGGCGTGTCGATCTGACCGTCCACCACGATGTGTGCCACGTGGACGCCGCGCGGCCCGAACTCGCGCGCCATGCTCTGGGCCAGTGCGCGCAGACCGAACTTGCCCACCGCCAGGCAGGAGAAGCGGGCGCTGCCGCGCAGCGACGCGGTCGCCCCGGTCAGGAGGACGGTCCCGCGGCCGCGCTCGACCATGGCAGGAAGCACCTCGCGCGCCCCCAGGAACGCGCCCAGGCAGTTGGCCCTCCAGGATTGCTCGAACTTTTCGGGCGAGACCTCGAGGATCCCGCCCATCTCGAATGCGCCGGCGTTGTAGACGAACACCTCGGGCGGCCCGAGCTGGTCGCGCACCTGCTGGAAGGCGCCGGCCACCGAGTCGACCTGCGTCGCGTCGGCCGTCACCGCCAGGGCGCGGCCGCCGGCCACGCCGATCGCCTCGGCGACCGGCGCCACGTCCTCCTGGCGGCGCGCCATCAGCGCGACCGCGAAATCTTCGCGCGCGAAGCGGCGCGCCACCGACGCGCCGAGCGACGGTCCCACGCCGACCACCACTGCCACCTTGGTCTGGTTCATTGGCTGAAGATAGCGCGCGGGCATGGCGCTTGCTGGATCACCTCATCTGGGCACACGTCCCGCCACTACCTGCTGCCGCGCCTCTTGCGCGACGAGCTGAAGCTGATCAAGAGCGTGCTGGGCTGAGCCGGTCGATCAGAGCAGGAGCCGGCGCGCGATGTCGGCGCCCTCGTCGTCGCTGGCCAGGCCGCGCGCCTCCAGCGCCCAGGCCACCGCCTGGCCCAGGTGCGGCGCTGCGCCGCTGGCCACGGCCCGGGCGTGCGCGGCCTCGAAGTCGGCCGGCACGCGCATCGACCAGTTGCGATCGTTGACCGTGCCCGGCTGGTTGAACGGCTCGTCGAGGCCGAACAGATCGGGCCAGAACAGGAGCACCTTGCGCGCGGGGCCGAGGAAGAGCTCGGCCACCATGGCGACGGCCAGGGCGCGCTCGTCGCGCTCGAGCTCGGCGGCCGACCGGCGCAGCCGACCGGCCAGGTAGGCCGCGCGGCGCGCCACCTCCGGCTTGCCGCGCCAGCTCGCGATCACCGCGCGCAGCGGCGCGGTGTCGTGGTTGCCGACCATGATCCAGTCGGCCGGCGCGGCGCGATCTCCGCGGTAGACGTCGCCACCGTTGTCAACCTGCGCCTTCTGGGTCACGCGGAAGCGGCCCAGGCCGTGGCGGGCCAGCACCGCGGCAAGCGGGCGCGGGCAGGTCGACAGCACCTCGACCATGAGCGCGCCCGGGTCGGCGCCGCGCTCGCGCATGCGCTCCAGCAGGAGGTCGACCGACACCGCGTAGGCGTCGATCTGCTCCGGATCGAGCCCGGTGGTCCAGTCGTCGTCATGGCGCGCCCGCGCTCGATCGAGCTGATCCGCACGCACACGGGCGAACGGCGCCAGATCCGGCAGGTCGGGCGACTCGAACAGCCTGGCCCCCTCCGCCACCGGCTGGCCGACGCGGTAGACCCACGGGCAGATCCAGCCGTGCGGATGATCGATGCGCAGGCCGTCGTGATCGGCGAGCAGCATGTCCATGCGCGCGGCCAGGAAGCGGCGCGCGGCGCCGTCGCGCAGCTCGGCCGGGTGCAGGACCGGGAAGTCCCACGGCTGGCCGTCCGGGTTGGTGCGGCTGGGCGGCGCGCCCATGGCCCAGCCGGGCAGGAACAGCTCGCCGAACACGCGCGGCAGCACCCAGCGGTCGCGGTCGCCGATGCCGGCGGCCAGGTCGGCCAGCAGGGAGAGGCCGCGCGCGGCGGCCCGACCGCGCAGCTCCTGGTGCTGGTCGGCGATCAGCAGCTGGGCCAGCTCGAACGGCTCGGCGGCGACCGGATCGAGCGGCGCGTCGTCGGGCCAGCGCCGCCAGTCGTCGTGTCCGACGGCGCCGGCCACCGCCTCGAAGCGCGCCTCGGCCGCCAGCCACGGCGCGGCGGCTCGCATGGCGGCACGGCGACCGTCGAAGTCGATGCCGCCGGCGCCGGTGCGGGCACGCTCCGCCGCCGCAGTCAGCAGGCGCCGCTGCGTGTCCCAGGCGTAGTGATAGGTCACCCGACCGCCGGGCGGGCGGCGGTCGACCGCGTCGCCGAGCAGACGCTCGTCGAGCAGGCCGCGCGCCGCGACATCGCCGAGCGCGACGTGGAGCGGGTTGTGCGACAGCGCCGTGCCGGTGTACGGAGACGAATCTCCCCGCGCGGTGACGCCGCCGGGGCCGAGCGCGATCGCGGTGACCCCGAGCCCGGCCAGGAACGCGAGCAGCTCGTCGCTTCGCGCGGAGTAGGGCGTGCCGTAGCCGATGTCGTCGTCGCCGGCCGGGAAGCTGGCCTGGTGGATCGAGACCGCCAGCCAGTCGATGCCGAGGCGGGCCAGGGCGGCGCGCATGGCCGCTTGCCGCGACCCGGGGCGTGTCTGCGCTTCGGGCATGAAGAGGGAGATGGAGTCGAGCGCTGGCTGGACAGTCGGCGTCGGCTCATCGCCAGCTCGTTTTCCGAGCGTGGACAAAGCCCGCCAGCCGGTCAAGTGTCGGCCACGGGCAAAAGGATCTCGCGCACATGGCCGAACAGCCGGCACGGGCGCGCGCGGACGCACGCCCCCCGCGCGCACCGGCGCTCGTGCGCTCGCCCCCGGAAATCCCGAACACCGCGACCTGGCGTGCGTCGCCCGGTGGAACGCCGCCTGCAAAGGGACAAGGTTCATGACGATGACCCTGGGGCAGTTGGTCTCGGAGCTCTTCGAGGTGTTCGAGCGGCGCTACGGCGATCGTGATCTGGCCGCACGCGCCACACAGACGATCGTGAACGATCTCCTGTGCCGCGAGCAGCAGCGCGCCGCCAGGCCCGCCCCGCGCAAGCGCGCGATGGCGCCGGCAGCCGTGCGCCGCCCGCAGCCGCTGCGCCGGGCGGCCTGAGTCCAGGCGCTCAGCGTCCCGGCGGGTGCGCCGAGATCCGGCGCAGGATCTCACCGGCCATCTGCCCGAGCGGCACCACCGCGTCGGCGAGGCCGGCACCGGTCACGGCCCCCGGCATGCCCCACACCGCGGCGCGTGATCCGATCCTGCACCAGGATCTGGCCGTCGCAGCGCCGCATCGCCTCGCAGCCGCGCAGCCCGTCCTGGCCCATGCCGGTCAGCACGACGGCCAGGCTGGCGGCGCCGTAGGTCGCCGCCACCGAGCGGAACAGGACATCGACCGCCGGGCGGCAGGAGTTCTCCGGCGGTCCCTCGTCGAGGACGATGTGCACGCCCTCGCCCACGCGCACCAGGCGCATGTGTCGATCGCCCGGAGCGATCCAGGCGTGGCCCGGCCGTAGCACGTCGCCGTCGCCGGCCTCGTGGACCGAGAGCGGGCAGCTCTTCGACAGCCGATCGGCCAGCAGCCTCGTGTACACCGGCGGCATGTGCTGCACGACGACGACCGGCACCGGCAGGCTCGCGGGTAGAGCGGCGAACAGCGCGGTCAGTGCGTTGGGGCCGCCGGTGAACGCGCCGACGGCCACGATGCCGGCCGCGGCCACGGCCGTGCGGGGCACCGCGAGTCGAGGCTCGGTGGGGCGCGCAGCAACCCCCGGCCGCGGCGGCTCGCCGCGGCACAGGCCGCGGACCCTGGGCAGAAGCTGCGCGGCCACGTGCTCGGTGACGGCAGCCATGTCCCCGGTAAGGACTGGCCGGGTCACGTAGTCGGCGGCGCCCAGCGACAGCGCGCGCAGCGTGGTGGCGGCGGCTCGCTCGGTCAGCGGGCTGAGCAGGATCACCGGCAGGGTGCGGTGGACACGGCGCAGCTCGGCCAGGACGGCGACGCCGTTCATGTCCGGCATGTCAACGTCGAGGATGAGAGGTCCGGCTCGACCCGCGGGATCGCGGCGAGCGCCGTGATGCCGTCGGCGGCGGCGCCGACAACGGCGATCGACGGGTCGGCCGACAGGATGTCGGACAGCATCCGACGCATGACGACCGAGTCGTCAACCACCAGCACGCGAATCTTGCGCACTGTCAGCCGCCACCGAGGGTGGTGACGGTCACGAGGGTGGTGGCAGCCGCTCGATCGCGGTGTCCTTCTGGTGCAACCGCGACATGTCCCCTTCAATCGGCCGGTCTCGCGGCGGCTTGAGCCGGCTTGTCACCTGTCCGCCGGTACGCGGACATCTGTCCGGGTAGGCGCGCGCGGCGAGGCGCGGGCGGAACGAGTTCGCCGACATGCGCGGCGCCGGCGTCGATCCTGCGAGGGCACGCCGCTTGCTGCCACAGCGCGCAGCATGATCCCCGAGCCCGCGGCGATGGACCGAGCGATCGCGCGCCGCCGGCCCGCGGGACGGCGCATCGCCCTCGTTGCAGCTCTGGCCGCGCTGATCGGCGGGCGCTGTCGCGCTGGTGCCCGCCATCGGGCGCTGGTCGCGAGCCGAGCGGACCGTGGACAGCGCCAGCCTGCGCGTCGCGCCGGTCGTGGTCGGCGACATGGACCGGGACGTGGTCGCGCAGGGCCGCGTGGTGGCCGCGCTCCACCCGACGCTGTTCAGCCCGGCGCCCGGCATCGTGGCGCTCGCGGTCAAGGCCGGCGCCGAGGTCGAAGCGCGGGCAGGTGCTGGCCACGATCGCCAGCCCCGCGCTGCAGAGCCGGCTGACCCAGGAGCGGGCCACGCTCAGCTCGCTGCAGTCGGAGCTCGGCCGCCACGAGATCGCCAGCCGGCAGGCCCGGGTCAAGACAAAGCAGGAGCTGGACGTGCTGGCGGTGCGCCACGAGGCGGCCGGGCGCGCGCTGCGCCGCACGCGCAGCCTGGGCGAGCAGGGCGTGGTCCCGGTCAGCGAGATCGAGAAGGCGCAGGACGACCTCGAGATCGCGGCGCTGGAGCTCAAGAACCGGCGCGAGACCGCGACCCTCGAGCGCGAGACGCAGAGCTTCGAGGGCAAGACCCGCCGCCTGGACGCGGACCGGCAGCGCTCGGTGGTCGGCGAGCTCGAGCGGCAGACCGGCGCGCTCGAGATCGCGGCGCCCTTCGACGGCATCGTGGCCGCGGTGAGCGTGCAGGACCGAGACGCGGTGGCCGAGAACCAGCCGCTGATGACGGTCGTCAACCTGACCGCGCTCGAGGTCGAGCTCGAGCTGGCCGAGAACCAGGCGGCGGACGTGGGGCCCGGCACCGCGGTCGAGGTCGCCTACGGCGGCCGCAAGGCTGGCCGGCAAGGTGGTGGCCATCGCCCCCGAGGTCCGCGACAGCCAGGTGCGCGGCACCGTCGCGTTCGCCGGGCAGCCGCCGCCCGGGCTGCGCCAGAACGAGCGCGTGTCGGTGCGCCTGCTGCTCGATCGCCGCGTGCGGGTGCATGAAGCTGCCGCGCGGCCAGTTCCTCGAGGCCGGCGGCCGGCCGCTCGGTCTACGTGATCGACGACGGCATGGCAGTGCGCCGCCCGGTCCAGGTCGGCGTCACCTCGGTGTCGGAGGTCGAGGTCGTGAGCGGCCTGGCCGCCGGCGAGCGCGTGATCATCTCGGACACGTCGGCCTTCGAGGGAGCCGACAGCGTCCTGCTCCAGTGACAGGCCCTGCGCCAAGGAGAAGCGCCAGATGCTGCAGATGAAGAACGTCAGCAAGGTCTACCGGACCGAGATCGTCGAGACCCACGCGCTGGCGGATTTCTCGGTCCACGTGCGGCCGGGCGAGTTCGTCGCCGTGATGGGCCCGTCGGGCTCGGGCAAGACCACGTTCCTCAACGTGGCCGGGCTGCTCGACGCCTTCGAGCACGGGCGAGTACCTGCTCGACGGCGACGACGTGAGCCGGCTGCGCGACTCGGCCAAGTCGCGCATCCGCAACCAGAAGATCGGCTTCGTGTTCCAGAGCTTCAACCTCATGCCCGACCTCGACGTGTTCGACAACGTCGACGTGCCGCTGCGCTACCGGCGGCTGCCGGCGCGCGAGCGGCGCGAGCGGATCGAGCGCGCGCTCGAGCAGGTCGGCCTGTCGTCGCGCATGCGCCACTACCCGTCGCAGCTGTCCGGCGGCCAGCAGCAGCGCGTGGCCATCGCGCGGGTCCTGGCCGGCGACCCGGTGCTGATCCTGGCCGACGAGCCGACCGGCAACCTCGACTCGCTGATGACGCACGAGATCCTGGACCTGCTCGAGCGCATCAACGAGCGCGGCACGACCATCATCATGGTCACCCACAGCGCCGAGTGCGCCGCCCACGCCCACCGCCAGATCCACCTGCTCGACGGGCGCGTGGCCGAGGTGGACGAACCGCCCAGCCTGGTGCGCGGCCGCGAGCCGGGCCTGGCCCCGGGGCTGGGCTGAGGCCGCCATGTTCGGCTACCAGCTTCGCCTGGCGTGGAAGAGCCTGCGGCGCAACCCGGGCCACTCGCTCATCGTGTGCGCCGGCATCGCGCTCGGCGTCGCGGTGTCAACCCTGTTCGCCACCGTGCGCCACTCCTTCGCCAAGGACCCGATCCCGGAAAAGAGCGACGTCCTCTACTACGTGCGCCTGGACAGCTGGGACCCGAACCAGCCGTACCCGGGCAACGTGCCGCCGCCCCAGGTCACCTACCAGGACATGACCGCGCTGATGCGCTCGGACATCCCGGTGCGCCAGTCGGGCAGCTTCAAGACCCAGCTCTACGTGTTCCCCGACGAGAAGGTCGGCCGTCCGCAGCGCGAGGTCATCCGGCTCATGCTTCGCCGACTTCTTCGCCATGTTCGACATGCCGTTCCGCTACGGCGGCGCGTGGGACGAGAAGGCGGACGCCGGGCCGGAGCCGGTCCTGGTCCTGTCCGAGGAGATGAACGAGCGGCTGTTCGGCGGCGAGAACAGCGTCGGACGCACGGTGCGGATCGAGAACCGGACGTTCCGCGTGGTCGGCGTGCTCGACCACTGGCGGCCGAGCGTCAAGTACTACGATCTCACCCAGTCCCCGGTGGCGCCGCCGGAGCAGATCTACATGCCGTTCAACTGGCTGCGCCCGATGGAGCTGCGCACCGCCGGCAACAGCGACGGCTGGAAGTCGCTCGCCGCAGTCCGGCTTCGCCGGCATCTTCACCTCGGAGACCAGCTTCATCCAGATGTGGGTCGAGCTGCGCAGCCTGGCCGACCTGCCGCGCTACCGGGCGTTCGTCAACGCCTACACGCTCGAGCAGCGCAAGAGCGGCCGCTTCCAGCGCCCGCTCGACAACCGGGTCAGCTCGATCGCGGATCTGATGGCCGAGTTCAAGACGGTGCCCGAAGGAGGCCACCGCCACGCTCATCGTCTCGCTCCTGTTCCTGCTCATCTGCAGCCTCAACCTGATCGGCCTGCTGATGGGCAAGTTCCTGGCCCGGGGCGCCGAGATCGGCGTGCGGCGCGCGATGGGCGCGAGCCGGGTCAACGTGTTCGTGCAGCACATCCTCGAGTGCGAGCTGGTCGCGCTGGTCGGCGGAGCGGTCGGGCTGCTGCTGGCGCTGGGCTCGGTCGCCGCGGTCAACGTCTGGAGCAAGTCCATGATGCAGCGCGACGACTTCTTCCACGTCGACTGGGCGATGGCCGGCTTCGCCGCCGGCGCGGCGCTGGTCGCCGGCCTCATCGCCGGCATCTACCCGGCCCTGCCGGGTGTGCCGGATCGCGCCCGCCGTCCACCTCAAGACCCAGTGACAGGAGACCAGCCATGGAGCTAGGACCCATCCTGCGCGCGATCCGGCGCAACAAGGCGCGCTTCGGCCTCATCGCGGTCGAGGTGGCGCTGACCCTGGCGGTGGTGGTCAACTGCCTGGCCCTGATCGCCGACGCGCGCGAGAAGATGGCCCGGCCGTCCGGGTTCGACGACGACAACATCATCCAGGTGGAGTCCACGCCGTTCGACGAGGCGTTCCGCGAGGACGGCTACCGCCTGCAGGCCGCGCGCAGCGACATCGAGGCGCTGCGCGCCATGCCGGGCGTGCGCGCGGCGACCAACACCTCCTTCCTGCCGTGGCAAGGAGGCGGCAGCTCCGGTACATACAAGATGGTGGGAGGGAGCGGGGTCGAGCTGCGCAGCCAGAACTACAACGCCGACGACGGGCTGATCGACACGCTCGGCGTGACCCTCGTCGAGGGGCGATCGTTCACGCGTGCCGACGTCGAGCGCGACACCGGGCGCCTGCTGGCGCTGTTCGACACCGACCGGCCGCGCGGAGCCGACGGCCTGCCGCGCGACAAGTTCCTGCAGGACGTCGTCATCACCCGCGCGTGGGGCGAGCTCATGTACGGCAGCGGCCCCTACGTCGGCAAGCTCATGGCGGACGGCGACGGCGACCAGTACCGGGTCATCGGCGTCATCGACCAGTTCTTCAACCCGTACGCCTGGCACATCGGCGAGTACGGGATCTTCTTCGCCTACGAGCGGTCGAGCTACGAGGGGGGCAGCGACTACCTGGTGCGCACCGAGCCCGGGCAGGCGGCCGCCATGATGCGCACCATCGAGGAGGTCCTGACAAAGCAGAACCCACAGCGCACGGTCAAGGCGCAGCTGCTCACCGACGTGCGCCACAACTACTTCGGGCCGCAGCGCATGGTGGTTGTGCTGATGGGGCTCGTGTCGCTCTTGCTCGTCATCGTGACCGGGCTCGGCATCGTCGGGGTGACCTCGTTCCTGGTCACCGAGCGCAGCCGGCAGATCGGCACCCGCCGGGCCCTGGGCGCCCGCATGATCGACATCGCGCGCTACTTCCTGCTCGAGAGCTGGCTGGTCACCACGATCGGCATCGCCGCCGGTGTCGGGCTGGCCGTCGCGCTCAACCTGGCGCTGGTTTCGGTCATGGCCGACGCCCGCATCGATGTCGCGACCGTCGTGGCCGGCGCGGTGCTGCTGTGGCTGATCGGGCTGGGCTCGGCGCTGGTGCCGTCCCTGCGGGCGGCGCGCACATCGCCGGCGATCGCGACCCGGAGCGTCTGATGGAGGCGGGGGGCGGCGGGAGGTCGAGGGTGCTGGTGGTCGAGGACCAGCCGGCCGTGGCCAAGGCGATCCAGGTCCTGCTCGAGGTGCACGACATCCCGTGCATCGTCGCCACCAGCCCGGGCGAGGCGCTCGACCTGGTCGATCGCGAGGAGTTCGGCGCGGTCCTGCAGGACATGAACTTCGGCCCGTCCGACACCGACGGCGCGCGCGGCGTGGAGCTGTTTCGCCGGCTGCGCGCGCTCGACCCGCACCTGCCGGTGCTTGCCTTGACCGCGTGGGCCTCGCTCGAGACCGCCGTGGCCATGGTCAAGGAGGGAGCGGCCGACTACCTGGCCAAGCCGTGGGACGACGCCAAGCTGGTGGCGACGGTCCGCAACCTTGTCCGCATGCGCGAGCTGGAGCTGGAGAACCAGCGCCTGGTCGCGGCGCAGGCGCGCGAGCGGCACGAGCTTGCCTCGCGCTACCAGCTGGGCGACATGGTCTACCGCAGCCCGGCCATGCACCGGGTGGTGGCGCTGGCGGCCCAGGTCGCGGCCGCCGACGTGCCGGTGCTGGTCACCGGGCCCAACGGCGCCGGCAAGGAGATGATCGCCGACCTGATCCACCTCAACTCGCGGCGGCGACGGAGGCCGTTCCTCAAGCTCAACGCCGGCGCGCTGGCCAACGAGCTGCTCGAGGCGGAGCTGTTCGGGGCCGAGGCCGGCGCGTACACCGGCGCGGTCAAGCTGCGCATCGGCCGCTTCGAGGCGGCCGACGGCGGCACCCTGTTCCTCGACGAGATCGCCAACCTGTCGCCGGCCGGGCAGGCAAAGCTGCTGCGCGTGCTGCAGAGCGGCGAGTTCGAGCGGGTCGGCTCGAGCGAGACGCGCCGGGTCGACGTGCGCATCCTGGCCGCCACCAACGCCGATCTGCAGGCCGCGATGGCGGCGGGCCGCTTTCGCGAGGATCTGTTCTTCCGCCTGAGCGTGATCGAGATCCGGGTGCCGCCCCTGCGCGAGCGCCCCGAGGACGTCTTGCCGCTGGCCGAGGCGTTCCTGGCCCGCTTCGTCGCCGGCGGCTCGGCCCGCCGCCTCGGCCGCGACGCCTGCGCCGCGCTCGAGGAGCACACCTGGACCGGCAACGTGCGCGAGCTGCAGAACCGGGTGCAGCGCGCCGTCCTGGTGGCCGGCGCCGAGGAGCTGGCGCCGGCCGATCTGGGGCTGGCGGCAGAGGAGGCGGGGCGGGGGCGAGACGCGGCGGCCGCCGGGGATGGCGGGCCGGAGATCGATCCAGGCGAGAAGCGGCGGCTGGAGCAGCTCCTGCTCGAGAGCGGCGGGATGGTGTCGCGGGTGGCGGCGCGGCTGGGCATCAGCCGGCAGGCGCTCTACCGGCGCATGCAGCGGCTCGGGATCGCGCTCGAGCGGCGGCCGAGGACGTAGACTTCAGTCGTGGCTCGAACGCGCGGGGGCGTGGCCGGGAGGCTGCTGGTGGCGGCGCTGCTCGGGCCGGCGGCGGGTGCGGCCGCAGCGCTGTCGGCCGGGCTGCTGGGCTGGAGCGACGGGCCGATGCTCGCCGCGGGCCTGGCCGGCGGCGGGGCACTGGCACTGATCGCGATGAACGCCCCGCTCGGCCGCATGCGGACCATCCTCGTCGCGCTCGACGACGGCGTGCGCAGCTTCCGCGACGGCGACTACAGCCTGCGCCTGGCCGTGCGCCGGGGCGACGAGCTGGGCGCCCTGGTGCACATCTATAATGAGCTGGGCGACGCGCTGCGCGCCGAGCGCCGCGACATCTATCAGCGCGAGCTCTGCTCGACACGCTCCTGCACGGCGTGCCGGTGGCGACCGTGCTGGTGACGGCCGGCGGCCGGGTTGTGTTCTCGAACCGCGCCGCGCGCCAGCTGCTGCACGGCGGGCGCCGGCTGGAGGGTCAGCGGTTCGCCGAGATCCTGGCCGAGACTCCGTCGGAGCTGCGCCAGGCGCTCGAGGTCGGCGGCGACGCGCTCCTGACCGTCGAGCTGCGCGGCATCGCCGAGACGTTCAAGGTCGGGCGTCGCACGTTCGAGCTGAGCGGGCAGGGGCACACCCTGTTCCTGCTCGAGCGGCTCACGCCGGAGCTGCGCCGCCGCGAGGTCGAGGCGTGGAAGAACGCGGTGCGGGTGGTCAACCACGAGCTCAACAACACCCTGGCGCCGATCCGGTCGCTGGCGCACTCGGCGCGCCGCGCGCTCGACCGGCCCGAGCACCGCCACCGGCTGGGCGACATCCTCGAGACGGTCGAGGAGCGCGTCGACCACCTGGCCGGTTTCCTCGAGTCCTACGCCGCCTTCGCCCGCCCGCCGGTCCCTCGCAAGCAGCCGGTGCTGTGGAGCGATCTGCTCGACCGCGTGCGCCGCCTGTGCCCGTTCGCGGTCGAAGCGCCACTGCCGGACGAGCCGGCGCAGATCGATCCGTCGCTGATGGAGCAGGTGCTGATCAACCTGCTCAAGAACGCCGGCGAGTCGGGCAGCGCGCCCGCCGACATCGCCGTGTCGGTCCGCGTCGCGGCCGACGGCGGCTCCGTCCTGCGCGTGATGGACCGCGGCCCCGGCATGACCGACGACGAGCTGCGCCGCGCGCTGGTCCCGTTCTACACGTCGAAGCCGCAGGGGACCGGGCTGGGCCTGCCTCTGTCCAACGAGATCGTGGAGGCGCACGGCGGGCGCCTGCAGCTGGAGAACCGGGACGGAGGCGGCCTGGTCGTCACTTGCCGGCTGCCTTGACCTTGACGGGTCAATCGCGCGGTCGGGTCAGCGCCTTGAGGAGGGCCTGGGCCGGGAGCGTCGCGCACAGCTGGCGCGATTTGAAGTCACGGACGCCGGCGAACGCGGTGAGGTCGCCGAGGTCCGGCAGGGGCGCGCCGGGCGGCTCGCGGACGAAGGCGGCGAAGCGGTCGACGAGCTCGCGGGCGTCGGCCAGCGGGGCGCCCTGCAGGCGGGTGGCGAGCAGCGAGGCGGCGGCGAGCGAGAGGGTGCAGCCATGGGCCTCGAAGGCGGCCGACGCGATGGCGTCGCCGGCGACGACCAGGCGCAGGGTGATGCGGTCGCCGCACAGCGGGTTGTCGACGCTGGCCTCGTGGGTCGCGCCGGGCAGGGGGCCCTGGTGGCGCGGCGACTTGCCGTGCTCGACGATGATCGACTGGTAGAGCTGGCGGACGGCGTCGTTCACCGGAACACCTCGCGCGCGCGCGCCAGACCGGCGACCAGGAGATCGATCTCCTCGGGCGTGTTGTAGAGGGCGAGCGACGCGCGCGCGCTGGACGCCACGCCGAGGCTGCGGTGCAGCGGCTCGGCGCAGTGGTGGCCGCTGCGGATGGCGATGCCGTCGCGATCGAGCACGGTGGCGAGATCGTGCGGCGACACGCCGTCCACCTCGAAGGCGGCGAGCGCCAGCTCGGGGCGGCCCAGCACGCGAACGATGCCGGACGCGTCCAGCCCGGCGAGCAGGCGCGCGTGCAGGGCGCGCTCGTGGGCCGCGACCGCGCTCCTGTCGAGGCCGCGCAGGTAGCGCAGCGCCGCGCCCAGGCCGACAGCGCCGGCGATGTCCGGCGTGCCGGCCTCGAAGCGAAACGGCGGCTCGCGGTAGCGCGCGCCGGCCAGATCGACCGAGGCGACCATCTCGCCGCCGCCCTGCCACGGCGGCATCGCCTCGAGCAGCGCGGCGCGGCCCCACAGCACGCCGATGCCGGTCGGCCCGAACACCTTGTGCCCCGAGAAGGCGTAGAAGTCGCAGCCGAGCGCGCCGACGTCGACAGGCAGGTGGGCCACCGCCTGGGCGCCGTCGACCAGGAGCAGCGCGCCGGCCGCATGGGCCAGGCGGGCGATCTCGGCGACTGGCGCGACAGTCCCGACGACGTTCGACACGTGCGAGACGGCGACAAGGCGGACGCGGTCGTCGAGCAGGGCCGCCAGCGCCGCGACGTCGATCCGACCGGCCGCATCGATCGGCGCCACCCGCAGCGAGGCGCCGCGCTCGGCGCACGCGATCTGCCACGGGACCAGGTTGGAGTGGTGCTCGAGCGCGGTGGTGACGATCGCGTCGCCCGGGCCCAGCGCCCGCCGGCCCCAGGCCTGCGCCACCAGATTTATCGACTCGGTGGTGCCGCGGGTGAACACGATCTCGTCGACGTGCGCGCCGAGGAAGTCGGCCACCTCCTGACGCGCCGCATCGAACGCGGCGGTGGCGGCCTCGCTGAGCGCGTGGACGCCGCGGTGCACGTTGCCGGCGTCGCGCGACAGCACCTGCACCACCGCGTCGATCACGGCGCGTGGCTTGAGGCTGGTCGACGCGCTGTCCAGGTAGACGAGCGGCCGCCCGTGCACCTCCTGATCGATGGCCGGAAAGTCCGAGCGCCAGGCTGCCGTGACCACGCCGTGAGGCTACCCTATCTCTCGTGGTGCCGGCGCCGGACGCGCCCGAGGGGAATCGATGACCGACGACACCGACGAGGTCCTGGCCCAGGCGGCCGCGTGGCGCGCCGAGGGACTCAACGTATCGCTCGCCACGGTGGTCCGCACCTGGGGCAGCTCGCCGCGGCCGGCCGGCAGCCGCCTGGTCGTCAACCAGCGCGGCGAGTTCGCCGGCTCGGTGTCGGGCGGCTGCATCGAGGGCGCCGTCATCCAGGAGGCGCTCGAGGTCATGGCCGGCGCGCCGCCGCGCGTGCTCCAGTTCGGCGTCTCCGACGAGACAGCGTGGGGCGTCGGCCTGGCCTGCGGCGGCAGGGTCGAGGTGTTCGTCGAGGCGCTGACATGAGGCTGGCGCTGCTCGAGGAGCTGCGCGCCGCGCGCGCCGCGCACCGCCCGGTCGTGCTGGCCACGTGGACCGGCTCGGGCGAGCAGGCGCTGTTCGAGGCCGGCGCGGCTCCCGCGCCGCTCGCCGACGCGGCCGCGCGCGTCCTGGCCCGCGATCAGGCAGAGATGCTCGAGTCGGCCGACGGCCTCGTCTTCCTCGAGCCGCACAACCCGCCCCGCCGCCTGGTCCTCGTCGGCGCCGTTCACATCGCCCAGCCGCTCGCCGCGATGGCCGGCCAGGCCGGCTTCGCGGTGACGATCGTCGATCCGCGGTCGGCGTTCGCCACGGAGGCCCGCTTCCCCGGCCATCACCTGGTCGTGGAGTGGCCCGACCAGGCGGTGCGCGGGCTTGGCCTCGACGCGCGCACCGCCGTCGTGACGCTCACCCACGATCCCAAGCTGGACGATCCGGCGCTGCTCGCCGCGCTGGCGTCGCAGGCCTTCTACATCGGCTGTCTCGGCTCGCGGAAGACGCACGCCGCCCGCCTCTCGCGGCTCGCCGAGGCGGGCGTCGACCAGGCGAACCTGTCCCGGCTGCGCGGACCGGTCGGCCTGCCGATCGGCGCGACCTCGCCCGCCGAGATCTCGATCTCCATCATCGCCGAGATCATCGCGGCCTTGCGCGGAGCACGGCCGACATCCTGACCATGACCTCGACGATGACCTTGTCACCAGGTCATCGCGCGGCAGCGAGCCAGCACTGACCTCCAGGAAGGCGCGCTCCCGACTCAATTGATTACGTCGCCGAGTGAGCTACACTGGCGCCCGGAGGGGAAGGAATCCCCACGTGCGCTCCTCGCCCGCCGGCATGCCGGGCGGCCGAGAAAGGAGGGGCAGTTGGACCGGTCGGTCGCTGCGGCGGATATCGCGGGCGTCTTGCTCGCCGCGGGCATGTCGACGCGGATGGGGCGCAACAAGCTGTTCCTCGACCTCGGCGGCCGCACGGTGCTCGACCGCGCCCTGGCGGTGGCCGTCTCTGCCGGGCTGGATCCGCTCCTCGTCGTCGTCGGCCACGAGGCCGACCGCGTGCGCGCCGCGCTGGCCGGCACCCCGGCCCGTCCCGTCCTCAACCCTGACTACGCGCGCGGGCTGAACACGTCTCTGCGCACCGGCATCGCGGCGCTGCCCGACGGCGTCGCCGGCGCGGTGGTCATGCTGGCCGACATGCCGCTCGTCGATGCGACGATGATCGACACGCTCGTGCAAGGCTGGCGCAGCTCCCGCGCGCCGCTCGCCATCTCGCGCTACGGCGACGTCGTGGCGCCGCCCATCCTCTACGGCGCGTCGCTGTTCGCAGAGCTGCGCGCGCTCGACGGGGACGGATGCGGCAAGGCGGTCATCAAGCGCCACCGCGGCGAGGAGATCGCGATCGACTGGCCGGCCGAGCGGCTCACCGATCTCGACGTGCCCGACGACCTGGCCCGCGTGGCGGAGGCGGCCCGGTGAGGGCCGACCTGCTCGAGCTCGCCGCCGAGCTGGCCCGCCGCGGCGAGCCGTTCGTGCTGGCCGTGGTGGTCCGCCGAGAGCCTTCCAGCTCGGCGCAGCCGGGCGACTCGGCGGTCATCACCGCGAACGGCGCGTACCACGGCTGGATCGGCGGCGCCTGCGCGGCGCCGGCGGTGCGGCGCGAGGCCGAGCGCGTGATGGCCGACGGCCAGCCGCGCCTGCTCTCGCTCAGTCCGGATCCGGCGCGCGAGAGCCGCGCCGGTATCGTCGCGCTGCCGATCAGCTGCCACAGCGGAGGCACGGTGGAGATCTTCCTCGAGCTGGTGACGCCCGCGCCGCGGGTGCGCGTGTTCGGCTCCTCGCCCGGCGCCCGCGCCATCGCCGCTGTCGGCAAGGCGATGGGCTACGCCGCCGAGCTGGTCGCGCCCGGGCTCGACGCGGCCGACGCTCCCGGGCTCGACCGCGTCATCGGCGACCCGGCCGACGCGGCGGCGCGGGCTCCCTGCCGCGAGCCGCTCTATGCGGTGGTCGCCACCATGGGCGAGTTCGACGAGGAGGCGGTGGTGGCCGCGCTGGCCGCGCAGCCGATCTACCTGGGCGTGGTGGCCAGCCGGCGCCGCTTCGCCGAGCTGCGCGAGACCCTGCTGGCCCGCGACGTGCCCGCCGCCGCGCTCGACAGCATCCGCAACCCGGCCGGGCTCGACATCGGCGCCCGCCGGCCCGAGGAGCTGGCGGTCAGCATCTTCGCCGAGATCGTGACGATGCGGCGCGAGGCCGCGGCCAGCCCGCCGGCCCGGCTCAGCCTGCTGCCGTCGCCGGACCCGACGCCGGCCCGCGCGATCGATCCGGTGTGCGGCATGTCGGTCGATGTCGCGGCCGCGCGCCACACGCTGGAGCTGGACGGCGTGGCCTACTACTTCTGCTGCGCGCGCTGCCGCGAGCGCTTCGCCGCGGCGCCGGCGGCGCACCTGCCTGTCGCCGAGGTGGTGGAGTGAGGCGGGAGATCCAGCAGCTGCTCGACGCGATGGCCGCGACCGGCTACATCGCCGACGAGTCGATCGCGACGGCGGTGTTCCTGGCCCGCGAGCTGGGCCGGCCACTCCTCGTCGAGGGGGACGCCGGCGTCGGCAAGACCGAGATCGCCAAGGTGTGGGCCGAGCTGGCCGGCGCCGACCTGATCCGCCTGCAGTGCTACGAGGGCCTCGACGTCTCCACCGCGCTGTACGAGTGGAACTATCCGCGCCAGCTCCTGCGCGTGCGCATGGCCGAGGCGGAGGGCGTGGCAGCCCAGGCCATGGAGGAGACGGTCTTCTCGCCGGCCTACCTGCTCGAGCGGCCGCTCCTGCGCGCGCTGACCCACGAGGGCGGCCCGGCCGTGCTCCTCATCGACGAGATCGATCGGGCGGACGAGGCCTTCGAGGCCTTCCTGCTCGAGGTGCTGTCCGACTTCCAGGTCACCATCCCGGAGCTCGGCACCATCCGCGCGACGCACGTGCCGCACGTCGTGGTCACGTCGAACGCGACCCGCGAGATCGGCGACGCCCTGCGGCGCCGGTGCCTGTACCTCTACATCGACCACCCGGACCTGGACAAGGAGGTGGCGATCCTGCGCTCGCGCGTGCCCGGCGCCGGGGAGGAGCTGGCCGCCGAGATCGCGCGCTTCGTCGGCGCACTGCGCGGCCGCGACCTGGTCCGCATGCCGGGCGTGGCCGAGAGCATCGACTGGGCGCGCGCGCTGTGCCGCCTGCACGCCGACCACCTGGACGCCGACACGGTCGAGGCGACGCTCGGCTGCGTGATCAAGGACCAGCACGACCGCCGGGCGCTGCCGCGCGAGCAGGTCGCCGACATGGTGGCGGCCGCGCGCGCCGGAGGTGCGCGGTGACCGACCGGGACGCCAGCGATGTCGGCGCGCCGGTCGCCGGCGATCTGGTCGTCCACCTGGCCCGCCTGGCCGGCGCGCTGCGCGCTGCCGGCGTGCGCGTGGCGCTGGGCGACGAGGTTGACGCCCTCGCGGCGCTGGTGCGCATCGACCTGGGCGATCCGGACGAGGTGCGCCGCGCGCTGCGCTGCACGCTGCGCATCCGGCCGTCCGACGCCGGCGCGTTCGATCGCGCCTTCGCCCGCACCTGGCTGGGCCGGACCCCGCGCGCCGTGCGCGAGCCGCCGCGCCGGCAAGGCCCGGCCATGGCGCTGCCGGCGGCGATGGTCGCCCTGCGCGCGGCGCTGGCCGACGACGGCGGCGAGAGCGAGGAGCCTGACGGCGAACGGCCCGGCGCCAGCGCGCAGGCGCTCTTCCGGCGCAAGCCGTTCGACCGCTGCGACGACCGCGACCTGGCCGCGATGGAGCCTCTGCTCGAGCAGCTGGCCCGCCGCCTGGCCACGCGCCGCAGCCGGCGCTGGGTCCCGGTCCACGGCCGCGGACGCGCCGACGTGCGCCGCAGCCTGCGCCGCGCCGTCGGAAGCGGCGGCGAGCTGGTCTCGCTGGCCCACCGCGCCCGCCCGATCGAGACCGCGCGCCTCGTGCTCCTCTGCGACACGAGCGGCTCGATGGAGGCGCACACCCGCTTCCTGCTGGCCTTCGCGCGCGCGCTGCGCCGGGTCGCCGGTCGCACCGAGGTGTTCGCGTTCAACACCGAGCTGGTGCGCATCACGCAGTGGATGGCGGTGAGCCGGCTGGCGGCGCTCGAGGCGCACCTGCGCGACGCGGTGCCGGACTGGTCGGGAGGCACCCGCATCGGCGAGTGCCTGGCCGCCTTCGTTGCGCGCCACCTGGCCGCGCTTGTCGACTCGCGCACGGTCGTGGTCGTGCTGTCCGACGGGCTCGACCGCGGCGAGCCCGGCCGTCCTGGCCGAGGCGCTGCGCCGCATCCGCGCCCGGGCCCGCCGCGTGGTGTGGCTCAACCCGCTGGCCGGCGACCCCGGCTTCGAGCCGACCGCGGCCGGCATGGCCGCGGCGCTGCCCCACATCGATCTGCTCGCGCCGGCCCACGACCTGGCATCGATCGAAAGGCTGCTCCCTCACCTGAGGACATGACCATGGCGTTCCAAGTGATCAAGACCTTCGTGGTGAAGGCCCCCACCGACGCGGTGTGGCGGTTTCTCATCGACCCGCGCCAGGTGGCCGCGTGCATGCCGGGCGCCGCGATCACCAGCCAGGTCAACGACCGCACGTACACCGGCACCATGACGGTGAAGGTCGGCCCGGTGACGACGAGCTACAAGGGCAAGGTGGTGTTCGATCGCCTCGACGCCGACCAGCACGCCGCCGACATCGTCGCCACGGGTCAGGACGTCAAGGGCAAGGGGGGAGCCAGCATGAAGATGTCGTCGCGCCTGGTGGAGCTGTCGCCGGGCGAGACCGAGGTCACCGCCACCTCGGACGTCAACATCACCGGCATCCTCGCCCAGATGGGCCGCGGCATGATCCAGGACGTCAGCGACGAGATGTTCGCCATCTTCTCGAAGAACGTGCGCGAACACCTCGAGTCCGCGGCGGCCGCGCCGGCCGCCGAGCCCGCGCGCGCCGCACCGCCGGCGCCCGCCGCCCAGCCCGCGCGCGCGGCGCGGTCGGGCGAGATGCCGGCCGCCGCCACCATCGACGCCGAGATCGAGACCCGCTCGGCCGAGGCCGGCACGGTCGAGAGCGCGGCGCGCGGCATGGGCGCCAGCGCCACCGCCGCCGGCGCCGAGGGGCGAGCCGATGACGTGCTCGACCTCGGCGGCATCGGCGCCCGCGCCGCCCGGCGCGCCGCATTCCGCGCCCTGGGCAGCCCGATCTTCTGGATCGTCCTGGCCGTCATCGCGGGACTCATCTACCTGCTGTTCGTCCGCTAGCACCGCAAGCCACGCAGACCGCGAGGGAGGACCGAACATGATACCGGCGGCGTTCGATTACCACTGCCCGAAGACGCTGGAGGAGGCAGTCGCGCTCCTGTCCAGGTACGGCGACAGCGCCAAGGTGATGTCGGGAGGACAGAGCCTGCTGCCGCTGCTCAAGATCCGGCTCGCCAGCGCCGAGCACCTCATCGACATCAGCCGGATCGCCGAACCTCGCCTACCTGCGCGAGGCGAACGGAAGGCTGGAGATCGGCGGCCTGCACGCCGCGAGTCCGCGCTCGAGGAGTCGGAGCTGGTCCGGTCGCGCTACCGGATCCTGTACGACACCACGCGCGTGATCGCCGATCCGCTGGTGCGCAACCGCGCCACCGTGGGCGGCAACCTGGCCCACGGCGATCCGGCCAACGATCACCCGGCCACGATGATCGCGCTGCGCGCCGAGGTGGTCGCGATCGGTCCGCGCGGCGAGCGCGATGATCCCGGCGGCGCAGTTCTTCCGCGGCCTGTTCACCACCGCGCTGCAGCCGGACGAGATCCTGACCGAGATCCGCGTCCCCGTCGCCGACGGGGAGGACAGGCGGCGCCTACGTGAAGCTGGAGCGCAAGGTCGGCGACTTCGCCACCGCGGCGGCGGCCGCGCAGGTGACGCTGGCGGCGGGAGGCGCCGTCGAGCAGGTCGGCCTGGCCCTGACCAACCTGGGTCCGGTGCCGATCCAGGCCACCGCCGCCGAGCAGTACCTGACCGGCAAGACGCCGACCGACGAGGTCATCGCCGAGGCGGCGCGGCTGGCGGCCGACGCGACCCAGCCGACCGCGGACCGCCGCGGCGGCGTCGAGTACAAGCGGGAGATGGCGCGCGTGCACGCCGGGCGCGCCCTGAAGCTGGCCGTCCAGCGCGCGGGAGGACAGTGAGCCATGGCAAAGCACTCCGTCCAGATCAACGTCAACGGCACGCTGCAGGAGGCGGTCGTCGAGTCGCGCCTGCTGCTGGTGCACTTCCTGCGCGAGAACCTGCGCCTGACCGGCACGCACATCGGCTGCGACACCACGCACTGCGGCGCCTGCACGGTCGCTGCTCGACGGCAAGCCGGTCAAGTCGTGCACCGTGCTGGCGGTCCAGGCCGACGGCCGCGAGGTGCGCACGGTCGAGGGGCTGGAGCGCGACGGCAAGCTCCACGCGGTGCAGGAAGCCTTCTGGGAGAAGCACGGCCTGCAGTGCGGCTTCTGCACGCCGGGCATGATGATGACCGCCTGCGCGCTGCTCGAGCGCAACAAGCGATCCGAGCGAGCTGGAGATCCGCGAGGCCATCTCCGGGAATCTCTGCCGCTGCACCGGCTACGTCAACATCGTCAAGGCGATCCAGTACGCCGCCGACCGACTGCGCCAGGAGGGCTGACCATGACGCCGAGGACCAGCGAGAAGATCTGCGGCATGGGCCACTCCATGAAGCGCAAGGAGGACCCGCGCTTCATCCGCGGCCAGGGCAACTACGTCGACGACATCCAGCTGCCCGGGATGCTGCACATGGACATCGTGCGCAGCCCGTTCGCGCACGCGAAGATCAAACTCGATCAACGCCGAGCGCGCGCTGGCCATCCCGGGCGTGCTGGCGGTGATCACCGGCGAGACGCTCGCCAAGTACAACCTGCACTGGATGCCGACGCTGATGTCGGACACCCAGATGGTGCTGCCGGCCGAGAAGGTCATGTACCAGGCCCAGGAGGTGGCGGCGGTGATCGCCACCGACCGCTACATCGCGGCCGACGGGGTCGAGGCGGTCGAGGTGGACTACGAGCCGCTGCCGAGTCGGTGGTCGACCCCAAGAAGGCGCTCGAGCCCGGGCGCGCCGGTGCTGCGCACCGACAAGCCGGGCAAGAAGGACAACCACATCTTCCACTGGGAGGTGGGCGACCGCGCCGCGACCGACCGCGCGTTCAGCGAGGCCGACGTGGTCGTGTCAAGCAGGACATCTACATCCCGCGCATCCACGTGGCGTCGATCGAGACCTGCGGCTGCGTGGCCGACTTCGACGGGTCGAACGGCAAGCTGACGGTCTACATGACCACCCAGGCGCCGCACGCCATCCGCACCGTGTTCGCGCTGGTGGCCGGCCACGTCGGCCTGTCCGAGGAGCACATCCGCATCATCTCGCCCGACATCGGCGGCGGCTTCGGCGGCAAGGTGCCGGTCTATCCCGGCTACGTGATCGCCATCGGCCGCGTCGGTCGTGATCGGCAAGCCGGTCAAGTGGATCGAGGACCGCATGGAGAACCTGCAGGCCGACTCGTTCGCGCGCGACTACCACATGAACGCGGAGCTGGCGGCGAAGAAGGACGGCACCATGACCGGCGCTGCGCATCAAGACGCTGGCCGACCACGGCTACGCCGACGCGGCGGCCAACCCGTCGAAGTTCCCGGCCGGCCTGTTCTCGATCTGCACCGGCTCGTACGACCTGCCAGACTGCGTTCGCCGAGGTGGACGGCGTCTACACCAACAAGCCGCCGGGCGGCATCGCCTATCGCTGCTCGTTCCGCGTCACCGAGGCGGTCCACGCCATCGAGCGCATGACCGACGTGCTGGCCGCACGAGCTGAAGATGGATCCGGCCGAGCTGCGCTTCAAGAACTTCATCGCGCCGGAGAAGTTCCCCTACAAGTCGGCGACCGGCTGGGACTACGACAGCGGCAACTACCCGGCCGCGCTGCAAAAGGCGATGGACAAGATCGGCTACGCCGAGCTGCGCAAGGAGCAGGCCGAGAAGCGCGCGCGCGGCGAGCTGATGGGCATCGGCATCTCCAGCTTCACCGAGATCGTCGGCGCCGGCCCGTCGAAGGACTTCGACATCCTGGGCATCAAGATGTTCGACTCCTGCGAGATCCGCATCCACCCGACCGGCAAGGCGATCGCGCGCTTCGGCACCAAGTCGCAGGGGCAGGGCCACGAGACGACCTACGCCCAGATCATCGCCGAGGAGCTGGGCATCCCGGCCGAGGACATCCAGGTCGAGGAGGGCGACACCGACACCGCGCCCTACGGCCTCGGCACCTACGCCAGCCGCTCGACCCCGACGGCGGGCGCGGCCGGCGCCATGGCCGCGCGCAAGATCCGCGACAAGGCGCGCAAGATCGCCGCGCACCTGCTCGAGTGCGGCGAGGAGGACCTCGAGTGGGAGCCGGGCAAGTTCTCGGTCAAGGGCGCGCCGCAGCGGAGCAAGACCATCCAGGAGATCGCCTTCGCCGCCTACACCAACCATCCGCAGGGGATGGAGGCCGGCCTCGAGGCGGTCTCCTACTACGACCCGCCCAACCTGACCTTCCCGTTCGGCAGCTACATCTGCGTCGTCGACATCGACCGCGGCACCGGCGAGGTGAAGATCCGGCGCTTCGTGGCCATCGACGACTGCGGCAACATCATCAACCCGATGATCGTCGACGGCCAGATCCACGGCGGCCTCAGCATGGGCATGGCGCCGGCGCTGCTCGAGGAGATCAGCTACGACGAGAACGGCAACATCCAGGGCGGCAGCTTCATGGACTACCTGGTGCCGACCTCGATGGAGACGCCGAACTGGGAGACCGGCAAGACGATCACGCCGTCGCCGCACCACCCGTTCGGCGCCAAGGGCGTCGGCGAGTCGGCCACCGTCGGCGCGCCGCCGGCCATCGCCAACGCCGTCGTCGACGCCCTCGCGCACCTGGGCGTCCGCCACATCGACATCCCGATCACGCCGGAGAGGGTGTGGCGGATCCTCAAGGAGAAGGGCGTGGCGGAGTGACCGGGTGAGCGGCCGCCTCAGCCCCGGAAGATCCGCCGGCACAGCGACCAGCAGGTGTCGGACGCGGCGAAGCGCAGCGCGTCCAGCATCGGCTCGCTGGCGGCGATGAGGGCGAGGCGGCGCTCGATCGGCGCGGTGACGGCGTCCGGGAGGATCGAGACGGCCGCGGCGCGCAGGTCGCGGGAGAAGACGATGCCGGCGCGGCGGGCGCGCCGGCGCTCCTCCTGCTCCCACACCGCCCAGCGCCGCTGATCGATCACGCCGACGTCGGCCGCGGTGCGCTCGAGGTCCTTGCGCGCGCGCCGCGGGATGGCCGAGGTCAGGCGCTTGCGCAGGTCGCGGTTGGCCGGATCGCCGGCCGGGTCGGTGGCCACGCGCAGGAGCGCCTGCACGCGGTCCGGCTCCAGCACCTGGCCGACCGCCGAGCCGGCGGCCAGGCGCGACAGCGCGCTGGCCGCGTCGAAGCTGGTGCGACCGGCCGAGCCGAGGTGGTGCGGGTCGAGCACCAGCGCGCGCGGCTCGCTCATGAGCAGGAGCGGATCGCCGGAGTCGCCGCGGTAGATGTCGACCGAGCCGACCGCGAGCGCGTGGGCGATGCTGCGCGCCAGCGCGGCAGCCGGCTCCAGGCCGGGCAGCGGCTCGAGCATGCCGACCAGCTCCTGCCCGTCGGGGAAGATGGCCGGCAGGTAGGGATCGATCTGCTCGAGGATCTCGCGCACCGGAGTGGCCTGGCTGGCGCCGACGAGGAAGCGCAGCGCGTCCTCGGGCGGCAGCGATCCGGGTGTCGGCCGCAGCGGCGACGACAGCTCGCGCTCGAGCTGGTCCGGCACCTGGTCGCCGCCGAGCAGCGCCGCCGCAGTGGTCATGAGCGTGGCCGGCGCGACCCAGCCGCGCGACCGACACACCGCGGCCAGGCCGGCGTAGGCCGCCGCCTCGGTCGGCTGGACCTCGATGATGCGGCGCAGCTCGGCGATGGCGGCGTCAGGCTCGTCGTCGGCCAGGGCCTCGGCCAGGGCGACGCGGGGCAGGGCGGCCTTCGGGTGGCCGCGGGTGGCCTGATGCAGGTGCTCGAGCGCCTGCTCCTTGGCGCCGAGCTCGCGGCCGAGCACGCGCGCCAGCGCGAGGCGCAGCGGCAGGGCGCCGGGCGCGCGCAGCGGCATGCGCCGCAGCGCTTCCTCGGCCAGGGCCGCGTGGCGCTCCAGCTCGCCGCGCGATCGGTAGTGGCCCTCGAGCACCGCGATCAGATCGGGCGTGTCGGCGGTCAGGTCGAGGGCCGCGGCCGCCGCCGCGTCGCTGGCCGCAGAGTCGCCGATCTCGGATTGCAGATCTGCCAGGGCCAGCAGGCTGCGCACGCGGTCCTCCGGCTCGCCGCTCTCGGCCAGGTGCTGGTGGACCACGGCCGCCCGGCGTCCGTCGCCCGCGCGCAGGGCGACCTCGGCCAGGCGGATCAGCGCCGCGCGATCGTCCGGATCGCGCACCACCACCTCCTCGAGGAGGCGCTGGGCGCGCGGGTAGTCCGGCACCGACTCGGTCCAGATGCGGGCCTGGGCCAGGCGGGCGTCGCGCGCGGTGGCCGGATCCGGCGCCGCGGTGGCCAGGCGCTCGAAGGCGAGCGCGGCGTCGGCCCAGTGGCCGGTCGACTCGTGCAGCTCGGCCAGCAGGCGCAGGAGGTCGCTCGTGTCCGGCCGCAGGCGGGAGGCGCGCTCGATGTCGACGATGGCGGCGTGGGCGTCGCCCAGCCGCTCGGCCAGGATGCGGGCGCGCAGGCCGAGCAGGTCGGCGCGCGCGCCGTCGTCGCCGATCGCCTCGACCAGCTCCGACAGCACCGCCACCGCCTCCGACCAGTCGCCGGTCTGCTCGAGGACCTCGAGCGTGCGATCGAGCGCGCCGCGGTGGCCGGGCTGGGCGGCCAGCACTGCGCGGTAGTGCTGCACGGCGGCGCCGAGATCGCCCAGGCGGTCGAGCGACAGCGCGGCCGCCTCCTCGTAGAGCTCCACCTTGTTCTGCGGGTCGCGTGCGAGCGCCCCCATGTCGGCGCACAGCGCGGCGGCCGCGGCCCAGTTCCCCTCGGCCTCGGCCAGCCGCCGGCGCCCGGCCAGCGCGGGCAGAAAGTCCGGGATGGCGGCCAGCGCCTCGGCGTAGGCGGCCTCTGCGTCGGCGGCCGAGTCGGCGCGCTCGTACAGCGCTCCGGCGGCGCACAGCAGCAGCCCGCGCGTGGGCGCGTCGCGCACGAGGCGGGCGCGGCCGGTCAGGGCGGCGGGCAGGCGCCCGTCGCGTCCGCCCGCAGCGAGGTTGCGCGCCAGGCCCTCGAGCGCGCGCGGGTCGTTCGCGCGGCCGAGCGCCGCCTCGTAGGCCGCGGCGGCGGCGCGGCGCCCGTCGGCTGGCGGCTGGCCGTCGCCGTCACTCTCGGCGCCGGCGGGTCGGGCGTGCTCGATGGCGGCCGCGCGCAGGCGGAGCAGGGCGGCGGCCAGGCGCGGATCGCCTGTCGCGTCGGCCGCCCGCTCGAGCCAGACTGCGGCGCCGTCCGCGCTCTCGCCGGCGAGCGCGACGCGCAGCCGGTCGAAGATCGCGGCCGGATCCGGCTGCAGCTCGAGCGCGCGGTCGTAGAGCTCGGCGGCCAGCTCCGGCCGGCCCAGGCGCAGCTCGGTGATGCGGGCGAGACGGAGCAGCAGGCGCGCGCGCACCGATGGCTCCTCGGCGCGGCCGGCCAGCTCCTCGAGGGCCGATGCGGCGGCGGCCCAGTCCCCGCTGCGCTCGCCGATGCGGCACAGTCCCCACAGCGCGGGCGCGAATCCGGGGCACAGCGCCAGCGCGCGCTCGTGCAGGGCGCGCGCGGCCGCCAGATCCGGGGCGGCGACTGCTGTCGGGGCCGCGCGGTCGCGGCCCGGCGCGGCGGCGCGCGCGGCCGCCGGATCCACGGCGGTGGTGGCCGCCCGGTCGCGGCCCGCCGGGACAGCGCGCACGGCCGGCTCGGGATCGGCGGTCCCGTCGACGCCGTCGCGCCCGGCCGCCCCGCGCTGGGCCGCATGCAGCTCGCGAACTGTCGCGGCCTGGCACAGGACGCGGGCGCGATCGAGCGCGTCGCCGCCCGCCTTGCGGTGAGCGGCGTCCTTTCGCGGGTCGTCCGCGCGCGTGACTCCGGCGTCGGCGGTCGGGTCGCCCTTTCGCTCGTCGGAGGCGGCCTGGCCCTTTCGCGCGACCTCGGCGTCGGCGGTCGCGTCGCGCTTTCGCGGATCGGCGGCCTGGCCCTTGCGGGTGCCCCCGGCGTCGGCGGTCGCGTCGTCCCTCGGCGCCTCACGCTCACGCGGCCCGGCCGCGCTCGTGTCGCCAGACGCCTGCTGCTCGAGCAGGTCGGCCAGGCGATCGAACCGACCGCGCGCGCGCAGCAGCCGCTCGAGGCCGACCCGCGCCAGCCGGTAGGTGGGCAGGCGCTCGATCGCCTCGCCGTAGGCGGCGATGGCGTCGTCGGCTCGGCCCAGGTGCTCCTCGGCGACCTGGCCGATGCGGTAGAGGATGGCGGCCGCCTCCTCGGCGCGCTCGGTGGCCGCGAGCAGCCGGCGCTCGGCGGCGATGAGCTCCTCCCAGCGCGACTGGCTGCGCTGCAGTCTCAGGATCGAGTCGAGCGCCTGGGCGTGGCCCGGCGCGCGCTCGAGCACCCGCTGGTACGCGGCCAGCGCGCGGCGTGGATCGTGCAGCCGGGTCTCGATCACGGTGGCGACCCGATACAGCGTCGCGACAGCGTCGGCCTCGTCGCTCAGCGCGGCGGCCTGCCGCTCGAGCGCGTCGACGTGCTCGGGCCACTGTCCGGCCTCGGCCAGCGCGCGCGCCAGCGCGACGAGCGCGGAGAAATCGGGCGCCGGGGAGGCGACGGCCGGCACGGCCAGCACCGCTGTCAGGTGAGCCGCGGCGCGCTCGGGAGCCGCCAGCCGCTCCTGGTACAGCGCGGCCAGGGTGAGGCGCAGCGCGCGCACGCGCCCGGGATCGCGCGCGTGGGCCAGCTGCTGCTCGTGCAGAGCGACGAGCGGCTGCCAGCGCTCGCGCGCGCGGTAGATGCGGTCCAGGGCGTCGAGCGCCGCGGCCTGGCCGGGATCGAGCGCCAGCGCACGCTCGTGCAGCGCGACGACCTCGTCGCCGATGCCGAGGTGAGACTCGCGCTGCTCGGCGATGGCGGCGTAGCGCGCGGCCCGCTGGGCCGGCGCGGTCAGGCGATCCGCCTCGACGAGGAGCAGCGAGGTCAGCTCCGACCAGCGGCCGCGCGCCTGGTAGTGGGCGGCCAGCGCCTGGGCTGCCGCGGCCAGGGTCGGCGCCGCCTCGAGCGCCTTCTGATACGAGCGCAGGGCATCGTCCGGGCGATCGAGCCGGCCCTCGTACAGCGTGCCGAGCCGGAGCAGGACGCCGGCGCGGCGGGTCGGGTCGGGCAGGTGGACGGCCAGCTGCTCGTAGACCGCGACCAGCTCCTCGTAGCGTCCCTCCTGCTCGTAGAGCGCGGCCAGCTTGCCGAGCGGGACCACGTCGCCCGGCACCAGCTCGGCGGCGCGGCGATAGCAGGTGGCGGCGGCGGGTCCGTCGGCCAGGCACTCCCACAGCACGTCGCCGGCGCGCTCGTGATAGCCGAGCCCGGGATCGAGATCGCCGGCCCGCTCGGCGTCTAGCACCAGCATGCGGGCGTACTCGGGCCACGCCTGCGCGCGCAGGTGGAGCGACTCGAGCGCGGCCCGGGTGGCGGCGCCGTCCGGGTCGGCCTCGAGGGCGCGCTCGAGCGCGGCGCGCGCGCCGGCCGGATCGTCGAGGAAGCACTCGCGCGCGCTGGCCGACGCGGTGTGCAGCGCCGCGCGCGCCACGCGATCGTCGGTGCGCGACGCGGTGGTCTCCCAGGCCTCGGCGGCGTCGCGCCAGCGCCCCTGCTGCACCGCGATCGCGGCCAGGGCCAGGTGCGCGCCGAGATCCTGCGGATCGAGCGCCACCGCCTCTCGCAGCTCGCGCACGGCGGCGTCCGGCCGACCCGCCGCGTGCTGCTCGATGCCGGCCACCTGCCAGTGGAGCAGGGCGCGCTCCAGGGCGTCGCCGGCCAGCGGGATCTCCGCGCGCGCGGCCGCGGCCACCGCCGCCGCGTCGCCGCCGTGCTCCGCGATCCAGCGCCGGGTCAGCGCCACGAAGCGCGCGTCCGGCGCGAGCGACGCGGCCCGGTCGAGCGCCTCCTGCGCGGCGACCGCGTCGCCGGCCAGGTCGAGCGCGGCGCGCGCGCGAAACGACAGCAGCAGCGCGGCCCGGGTCGGCTGGGCGCCGGCCAGCGCGTCCGCCTCCCGCTGCCAGCGCGCGTCGTCGGCGATCGCGGAGGCGATTTCCGTGTCCGAGCGGTCGGCGCGCGGCTCGACGTCGACCTTCGCCGCGGCTGCCTGCGCGCCGATGGCGGGAGCCGCGACGGGTGTCGCCCCGTTCGAGGGCGGACTGCGCTGCGGGAGGTCGAACAGCGGGACGTAGGCCGGCGCCGCGGGCGCGGTCTCGATCGGCGCCTCCTTGCGCGACGCCGTCGCCTGCGGCGCCTCCTTGCGCGACGCCGGGTCCGGCCCGTCCTTTCGCGACGTCGCGTCCGACGCGGCCTTCTCCCCCGCCTCGTGCGGCCTGCTCGCGGCCTCCGCCGCCCCGCCGTTGCGCGCGCTCGCCGAGTCGGGCGCCGCGCGGTTGACCGTGGTCGGCTCGCGCTCGCGCCGCGCCCGCTCGTCGCCTGTGCTCCAGCCGCGGTCCACCGCGTCGGCGCCGGCGGGCTCGATCTCGACAAGGTCCGCTTCCTCCAGGACCTGGGTCTCGTCATCGCGCACCCGGCGGGGTGACGATGTCTTTTCGTTCTCCATGTCGCGGGCGTCGAGGCGATGACGGACGGAGCCCGCCGATGGTAGCACTGCGCGCCGCCCGCGATCGCGCGCGAGCTGCCGCGCCTAGCTCGTCATCGCGCCCTCGAGGCTCGACTCGAGCAGCTCCAGATCGCTTCGGAGTAGGTCCAGGTGGTCCGAGATGCTGCTCCCCGCCGCCTCGACCTGCTCCATGTCCAGCACGTGCAGCTTGACCACCAGCGCGCCGACAGCGCCGAGGAACGACGCGACAAGCGCGAGCCGGGCCTTGACCCGGTCGTAGAGCCCCTCGATCTGGCGATACAGGTCCAGCTGCTGCCGCCGGGCCCGCGCGGCCTGGCGAAACGCGCGCGCCGCCGGCTCGTCGCTGGTCTCGCCGGTCCTGGCCTCGAGCTGGGCCGCCTCGGTCTCCAGGCCCTGTGGACAGTGCTTGCGCAGGTACGACTGCAGCGCGTTGCCGCGCCGCGCGACCCGTCCCGCCGCCTGGACCAGCTCGCTCAGGCGATCGTAGGCGTCGCGCAGCGGCTCGCGGATGCCCTCGCTGCGGCCCAGCGCGATGCGAATGTCCTCGTGCGCGCGCAGGATGTTGACGTACGCGGTGTGGATCTCCTGCGGCCCCAGCTGGCTGGGCTTGACCTCCGGACGCAGCGGCGGCCCGAGCGGGCCGTGGACCAGCCGCGCCAGATCGGGTCGGAACAGGTCGCGCAGGACCAGGGCCGAGTACGAGACGGCGCCGAAACCGACAGCGCATCCGGCCAGGGTCGGCAGCCCCGCGACGCCGGCGCCGATCACCAGCACCAGAAAGCCGCCGAGCAGAGCCACCCGCCCGCGGCGCAGCAGCACCGCGCGCACCAGCGACCGGGCGCGCGCGGGCGTCGACGCCACCGGCGGATCGTCGTCGCGCGTCGCCATCGACTCGGCGCCACACAGCGGGACGGACGTCAACTCGACTCGAGCTCCGGACGCAGCTGTCTCCTTGAGCGGCACGATTCCCCCCTCCCCGAAAAGTGTCTTCCCAAGCAAGCGACGTACCCGTCGGTGAGCCGCGCATCGGCTCCGACACGCGCATGTGCTGCGCAAACCGCCGCGATCGGGCGCAGATTTTTCTGGCGTCACCGACGGCGGCGACGGTGGCCGCGTCGATGCGGAGCCGCCGCGCGAGCGATCACCGATGCGGTGAAGGGCGATCGTCCGCGGCGATCCGGATGGGGAGTGCGCGCACGGGCCCGCAGGGGCGCCCGCGCGTGCGTCACTGAAGGGTGCGCGGGGGTCAGGCCTGGGCGCGCGCCGGGCCGACCTCGTGGTGTCCGTTCTCGCCGATCGGCGCCACCGTCGTCGCCTGCGGTCCCTTCTCGCCGTCGGTCTCGGCGAACCGCACCTCGTCGCCGAGCTGCAGCCGCTCCATGCCGCCGACGACGCTGTTCTCGTGGAAGTAGATTCTGGCGGCCGTCCTCCGCGTCGAGCAGGCCCCACTCGCGCTCGACGTCCAGATAGCTCACGCGACCGTGCGTCGGCCGGACATGGGCCTTCACGTCGCCGTGCAGGTTCTTGCGAACATGGTCCTCGAGCTGGCGGCGCGCCGCGCGGAACGAGTCGCGTACGGCGACGTACGGGTCCCTGTGCTCCTCGCTGGAGCCCGGATCGCGGCTCACCACGATCTCGCCGTTCGGCACGGTGATGTCGATGCGAACCTCGTAGTGCGGACCCTGGCGCGAATGGGGAGCCTCCACCGTCACATCGCAGCGCGAGATGCGCTGGTAGACCGACTCGAGCTTCGCGGCCCAGTCGCGAATGGACTCCTCGAGGCGCTCACTCCGATTCAGTCCATGGAACGAGATCTTCATCGGGATCTGCATTCGACGAAGAGTTTGCATCCATCGCGCCAGGCCGCTCTGACCCGCATACGGGTCGCGTGGACACGAGCTCGACGGGCGTTCCGCCGAGCAGCGGCAGGCGCGTCCGTCCTCCTCGGCGGTGTGGAACGCGAATTGCTCACGCGGTCACCCTGGGGAGGTCGCATGCACGCCGTGGCCTGGCTGGTGTTGTGGGTGGCAGTTCTGGTGATAGCCGCGCTGGCGGTCCTGTTCAGCATGAACGGGAAGCGCTTCGAGGCGCGCGTGCGCAAGGAAGGGCGCCGGCGCATGCGAGCGACCGCGCCGGCGCGAGACCTGGCACCCGAGGAGGTGGGTGGCTTGCCCACCCCGGTGCAGCGCTACCTGGGCCTGGCCATCCGCGACCGTGCGCGCTCGGTGCGGACCTTGCGGCTGCGCCACGGCGGTCGGTTCTGTCTCCGGCCGGGCGGGCGCTGGCTCCCGATCCGCGGCGAACAGTATGTCGCCGCCGATCCGCCGGGCTTTCTGTGGTGGGGCCGCATGCACGCCGCCCCCGGCGTCTGGATCGACGCGCGCGACCAGCTCAGCGACGGGCGCGGCTCGTCGATGGCCCGCCTGGACGCGACAATCTCGGTCGGAAACGCCTCGGGGCCGGGCATCGACCAGGGCGGCATGCTTCGCCTGCTCGGCGAGATGGTCTGGTTTCCGACCTCGTTCCTCGACGACCGCTTCGTCACCTGGGAGGCGGTCGACGACCGCAGCGCGCGCGCGCTGCTGCGCCAGAGCCACCACGAGGTGCAGGGCCACCTTCCACTTTCGTCGCGACGGCCTGCCGCGCATGGTCACCGCGCAGCGCTACCGCGACGCGCGCGGCGGCGCTGTCCTGACCGCGTGGTCGGGCCGCTTCGACGACTACCGCCTGGTTGACGGTCTGCTCGTGCCGCTGGAGATCGAGGCGCGCTGGCACCTGGACTCCGGCGACTGGCCCTACGCCCGGTTCAAGGTCGACCGCATCGAGTACGACCGCGACGACGCCTTCTGACTGGCGACCGTCCTCACCCCGCCGGGGCGAGTTCGCGAATCATCTGCCGCACACTACCGGGGTAGGCGCAAACATCGCGCGCCTTGGCTCCGCGCCGGCGTCTACCCGCGGGCACAGCGGTTGCTTGACCGCACTTCAGCGGGATGCGGCGACTGGGACGAGTCGCCCGGTGTCAGGCCTCGCCGCGCCACGAGCACGGCAGGCCGAACCTGGAAGCTCACAAGGGGAACGAGGAGAATGGCGACCGATCGCTTTCGCCACCCAACGTATCGGCAGCCGGAGCAAGGCCCTGAAGCCGCCCTTCCCCCCGGGAGCCAACGGCATGAGGGCAGCGGCCACGCGACGAGCCGGCACGGCTGACTGCCGGGAGAAACCCCTAGAGAGCAACGACACCGGGCGATTCATCCGAGTCGCCGCGACCTGCCGCGCTCAAGACTGATGGGCGGGCCCGCGCCGGCCGCGCACATGGGTCAGGAACGCGAGGCCGAGACCCGCCGCGACCAGCACGCAGGCCGCGATCATGCCGCCGCGCGTCGCGTCGGCGACGATCTCGGACGTGTACATGCGCAGGCCGCGGGCGGCGATGCCGACCGGCTGGTCGCCGCGCTCGTCGATGCCGGCGCGCGCGAGCAGAAGGCGCGCGACCGGGCCGGACGCGATGAGCCGCAGCACCAGCACACCGGCGAGGAACAGGCCGGCGCCGGCCGCGAGGATGGCGCCGAGCACGGCCGGCCGCCGCCGGTTGGCGATGCCCAGGGCCAGCGCGCTGGCCAGCACGAGCGCCAGGCCGATCCAGCGGATCGCGCCGAGCGCGCGCAGGTCCACGCCGCCGGTGTCGGGCCACAGCAGCAGCCGGTCCGGGATGCGGCCGATCGCGCGCAGGGCGCGGGCGCGGTACTTGCTCGATCAGCTGCTGCGCGCGTCCCTGGTCGGCGCACGCCTCGGCCCCGTACAGCTGGCGGCAGGTGTCGCCTGCGCGATCGCCGATGAGCCCGAGACGGACCTCGAGCGCGCCCTTGAAGCCCTCGAGGTTGACAGCGGCCGTGCGCGCCGCGCCGGCCGCGCTGGTCACCGCGGCGGCGTGGACCGAGCGGATGGTGTCGTCGAACCACTGCGCGGTCAGCACGTTGTCGATGCCGGCGCGGACGAAGACGCGGTTGACCGCGGCCAGCGACGCGTCGCGCGACACCTCGCCGACCACCAGCGCCGAGGTGGCGTCGGCCAGGGACTCGCGCAGCCGCGCCGAGCGAGCGGAGTTGACCCACGCGTCGCCGTCCCGGGCGTAGCGCACGGCCGAATCGACGAACAGCACGGCCGGGAACCCGGCCACGAAGACGAGACCGGCCACGGCGTTGATCAGGTTGCGCAAGCCGGGGCAGGTTAGCGCAGCCGGGCCGCGCGGGCAGGCCGCCACCGACCGTCCGCTTCCGGAACGCGCCGTCCCGAAAGCAGCGCGACCCGCACCAAGGGCCGAGTCATTTCCGCGATATGGCCTGGCATGGTTCTCGCGATACGCGAGCCCATGCACGACTTCAAGCAGGCCTGGCGCTCGCTGCTGGCCAGGCCGGGCTTCACCGCTGCCGCGGTCGTCACCCTGGCGCTCGGCATCGGCGCGACAACCGCGATCTTCAGCGCGGTGTACGGCGTCCTGTTCCGGCCGCTGCCGTATCCGTCCGCGGATCGACTCGTGTGGACCCGCGGTTCGCTGCCGGACCTCGAGGACGTGGCGGATCAGCCGGGCCTCACCGACGCCACCGCCATGACGGCTTCCAACGTCTACGCCGCCGACCTGGGCGGCAGCGCGGCGGTGCAGGTGCGCGGCGACGTCGTGACCCCGAGCTTCTTCAGCGTCGCCGGCATCGCGCCGGCGCTGGGCCGCACCTTCACCGCGGCCGACCAGACCGAGCGCGTGGCGGTGATCGCCGACCAGCTGTGGCGCGGTCCGTTCGGATCGGATGCACAGATCCTCGGGCGCTCGCTGCGCCTCAACGGCAAGGTCTACACCGTCATCGGCGTCATGCCGCCGTCGCTGCGCCTGCCCAGCCCGGAGACGGTCGTGTGGACGCCGCTCGAGGAGGCGCTGATCGGCTGGCCCGAGCGCGACAACCGCCAGCTGCGCATCGCGCAGGGCTACGCGCGGCTGGCGCCGGGGGTGGAGCGGCCGGCCGCGCAGGCGGCGGTGAGCGCGGTGATGGCCGACCTGGCCGCGCGCTATCCGGCCACCAACGCGGAGGTGGAGATGGTCCTGGAACCTCTGCACGAGGCGATCGTGGGACGGGTGCGCCCGGCGCTGCTGGTGCTCTTCGGCACCGTGGCGCTTGTGCTCCTCATCGCCGCCGGCAACGTCGCGAACCTGATGCTGGCCAGGACCGTGTCGCGCGAGCGCGAGCTCGCCATCCGGCTCGCCCTGGGCGCAGGCCGGCTTCGCCTTGCCCGCATGATCCTGACCGAGAGCGTGCTGCTCGCGCTGGCCGGCGGCGGGCTCGGCGTGCTGTTCGCCATGTGGGGCGTGACCCTGCTGGTGAGCCTCAGCCCGGCCGACTTCCCGCGCGCCAGCGAGGTGGCGGTTAACATGCCGGTGCTCGGCTTCGCGCTCGCGCTGTCTCTGGTCATCGCGTGCCTGTTCGCGCTGGCCCCGATCCTCGGGGTGCTGCGCCCGCCGCTGGCCGCGTTCCTGACCAGCGCGCGCACCGCGACCGAGGGCCGGCAGACCGGGCGGCTGCGCAGCGCGCTCGTCGTCGGCCAGGTGGCGCTGTCGCTGGTGCTGGTGACCGGAGCCGCGCTGCTGCTGGCCAGCCTGGTCAACCTGATGCGCACCGAGCGCGGCTACGACAGCGAGAACTTGCTCACCTTCTCGCTGCCGCCGTCGGCCACGTCCGAGGAGGCGCACCAGAAGCGGCAGCTGTTCCTCGAGCGCGCCATGCAGCGGATCGCGGCCCTGCCGGGCGTGGTGGCGGTCGGAGGCGCCAACAGCCAGCCGCCGGACACCCTCCAGCGCGCGACCCGCTTCGCCCGCGAGGGCCAGGACGAGGGCGCCGCCGCGCAGAGCCCGTGGATCGTGGTGACGCCCGACTACTTCGCCGCGCTGGGCGCCGGCATCGTCGAGGGCCGCCGCTTCTCCGACGCCGACGCCAGCGGGACCGAGCCGGTCATCGTGGTCAACCGCTCGCTGGCGCGCCACCTCGCGCCGGCCGGCAGCGCTGTCGGCACGCGCCTGCGTCTCCTGGTCCCCGGCGTCGACCCGCGGCCGCGCACGATCGTCGGCGTCGTCGAGGACGTCAAGTACACCGGCCTGGGCCAGGACGGCGAGATCGCCATCTTCACCCCGTGGGCGCAGACGCCGTGGCCCGGCATGTACGTGGCCGTGCGCACGCGCGGCGAGCCGATGTCGTCGGCGCGCGCGATCGGCCGGGCGCTGGCCGGCCTCGACCCGACCCAGAGCGTCGTGGCGATGCGCAGCATGGCGGAGGTCACCGCCGACTCGCTGGTCGGCCCGCGCTTCTACGGCCTCATGCTCGGCCTGTTCGGCGCGCTGGCGCTGGCGCTGGCCGCCATCGGCGTCTACGGCCTCATCGCCTACGACATGGCGCTGCGCACGCGCGAGATCGGCATCCGCCTGGCCCTGGGCGCGCGGCCGCGGTCGGTGGTCGCGATGATGGTCCGCCGGGGCTCGTTCCTGGCCGCGACCGGCATCGCCATCGGCGTCGCCGGCGGCGTGCTGGCCACGCGCGTGCTGGCCAGCATGCTCTACGGCGTCGGCGCCGCCGATCCGCGCGTCATCGCCGCCGCCGCCGCGCTCCTGCTGGTCGTGGCCGCGGCGGCCAGCCTGAGCGCCGCGCGCCGCGCGATCCGCGTCGACCCGATGCAGGCGCTGCGCGCCGAGTAGGGACACATCTGGCGGTGAATGCGGCGGCCGGGCGCCGCCCGCCGGGGCATGATGTCGGGCTCATGCGGTCTGTCTCGACGATGCTGGGGGTCGCCCTCTCTCTGGCCGCCTTCGCGCGCCCGGCCGCGGCGCAGGACCGGCCGCTCGGCATCCCGGCGACCCGCGACGGCTCCGGCACCGCGTGGCAGCCGGACGCGACGCCGATGCACGCCTATCACGCGAGCGCGGCGGGCTGGCAGCTGATGCTGCACGGCCTCCTGTTCGCCGGGTTCGACACGCAGGCCACCGATCGCGCGGCGGCGAGAAGCTGTTCAGCCCCGGCTGGGTGATGGGCATGGCGCGCCGGCCCGTGCTCGGCGCCGACCTCACGCTGCGCGCCATGCTCAGCCACGACGCGGTCACCATGGGCGAGCGCGGCTACCCGCTGCTCCTGCAGTCGGGCGAGGCGGTCGACGGCGAGCCGCTGGTCGACCGCCAGCACCCGCACGATCTGTTCATGGAGCTGGCGGCCAGCGCCATGGTGCCGCTGGGCTCGTCGCTGGCGATCGAGGTGTACGGCGGGCCGGCCGGAGAGCCGGCCCTGGGGCCGGTCGCGTTTCCGCACCGGCGATCGGCGGCCGCCGATCCGCTGGCGGTGCTCTCCCACCACTGGCAGGACTCGAGCCACATCAGCTTCGGCGTGGTGACGGCCGCGCTCGTCACGCGCGTGGCCAAGCTGGAGGGGTCCTGGTTCAACGGCCGCGAGCCGGATCAGGAGCGCTACGACTTCGACCTGCGCGCGCTCGACTCGTTCTCGACCCGGCTGTCGATCAACCCGGGCGCGGCGTGGAGCGGGCAGGTGTCGTACGGCCGCCTGGACACGCCCGAGGAGCTCGAGCCGGCGGTAAGTCTGCAACGCGTCACCGCGTCGGTCATGCACGTGGCGCGCACGGGCTGGGCCGACAGCGTCGCCACCACGGCGGTCTGGGGGCGCAACATCCCTTCACACGGAGATGCCACCGACGCCGTGCTTGTCGAGAGCGCGGCCGAGCTGGGCGCGCCCGGCACGCTGTTCGGCCGCGCCGAGCTGGTGGTCAAGGCCGGCCACGATCTCGACCTGGGGCCGGAGATGGAAGAGGAGACGTTTCCGGTCGGCAGCCTCGTGCTGGGCTATCTCTACCAGCTCGACGCGGTCGCCGGCCTGGTGCCCGGCATCGGCGCGCGCGGATCGATCAACCTTGTCGGCGACGACCTGGCCGCGCTCTACGACACGCACGTGCCGCTGGGCGCGATGATCTACGTCCGGATCGAGCCGGCGGCGATGGATCACGCCGCCGGCCACGGCGCGCACCACTGATCGATCCGCGTCGAGATCGTCGCTGTTACTCGCGCTCGGCCACGCCGCAGTGGCCCTCGCCGTCGATGTGACCGACGGTGGAGGTCTGGTGGTCGATGAAGGCCCACAGGTCGTCGACGCCGGTGGAGCCGACCTGGTAGCGCTCCTCGGTGGCCAGCGAGACAGCGGCCAGCTCCGCCTCGGTCACCACCGCGTCGCCGTCGGCGTCGGCCGCGGCCACCAGGTCGAAGGCGACAAGCGGCTCGGGGGAGAACAGATCGTCGTAGAACAGGTGGTCCATGTGGATGGTGAGCGTCGTGGCGTGCTCGCCGCCGTCGACCATCGCGGTCCCCTCGCACTCGCCGTACGCGGTGGCCCCGGAGAAGCCCCAGGCGAACGACAGGGTCTCGCCGTCCTTCGCGGCGCGGCCAGCGATGTACAAGCTGTGGCCGTTGTCGCGCATGAGCGCGACGTCCTCTTCGGTCGCGTTGCCGGCGATGGCGTCGGCCGCGGGCGCCACGCGGAAGTCGATGTGGTCGTACGCTCCGCCGTCCACCTCGGCCGCGGCGACCTCGTGGCCCACGCCGTCCGACGGCACGGCCAGGTCCCAGATGCGGTACTCCGGCGCGGTCAGGGCCGGGTCAGCGTCCTCGACAGCGGCGCTCACGTCGCCGACCGAGAGCAGCACCTTGTCGAAGCTGACCGCCCAGCCGTCGGCGAACACGTCGGCCGGGATGCCCTCCTCGGCGAACTCCTCGCCGTAGATCTGGACCGCCAGGGTGCCGGGCTCGACATCGTCGCCGGCGCAGGCGGCCAGCGCCGAGGACAGGGTAAGGAGGGCAGGGAATGCGATGCGCGTGTGCTTGATCATGATTCGTCTCTCCGGCTCAGCGAATGTCGATGTAGTAGTGGTTGTGGATCTGGACGTTGCGGCGAAGGATGTTGTGGGCGTCGTCGCCGGGGCGGATCGAGACCGCGCCGTCGCCGTCGCCGTCGAGGGCGGCGAAGTCGACGCCGCTCCACACGCAGTTGCCGTCGACCGGGTCGGTCGGGAACAGCTCGAGCGCGAGCGTGGCGCGCGTCTCCGGGCTCACGGTCAGGACGAACGGCGCGCCCACCATGAGCGCGCCGTCGTCGATGTCGATCTGCGCGTCGAACTCGATGACCTGGTCCCCGCGGGTCGCGGTGCCCTCGACGGCGAAGGTGTGGCCCAGCAGCGGGTCATCGGCGGCCAGGCCGTCCTCGCTGCCGGCGCGGCGGAAGGTGAAGTTGGCGCCCTCGTACTCCCCCTCGAGCAGCAGCGCGGTGCCGAGCACCGCGCCGTCGGCCATCCAGTCGACCAGGAAGCGACCGGCCAGCACGCCGGTGACATCGCCGCCGGCGGCGTGGCCCGGATGGGCGTATGCCGACGGCACGACGAGGTCCCACAGGCGGGCCAGCGCGCTGGTGTCGTGTACCTCGCCGCCGACGGTGAATTCCAGGTCGCTCAGGGCGGCGCGGGCACGCCGCAGGGTCACGGTGTAGCCCAGATCGCTGGTGCCGGCCTCGATACCGCGGGCCGAGGAGACCACCGCGAGGGGCACCTCGACCGCCTCCTCGCTGGAGCCGCAGCCGGCGGCGACGGCGGCGAGCAGGCCGGCGACGATGATGTGTTGATCTGGTTCATTGTATCTCTCCTCAGAAGTACGCGGTCAGCGCGGCGCGCACGCCGAAGGGGCGGCCGGCGCTGTAGTGGATGCGCGGGATGGTGGAGCGCGGCTGGCCGCGGTCGAACCAGCTGGCGTAGTGGTACTCGCCCTCGCGCCAGTGACTGTTGAGCGCGTTGTCGACGGCGAGGTCGAGATCGAAGCGGCCCAGGCGGCGGCCGGCGGTGAGGCCGAGCACTGTGCTGGCGCCCGCGGTGGCGCCGTGGGCGAGCGGGCGGGGTGCCAGGTGGAAGAGCTGCGCGCCGGCACGCCAGCCGCTCGGGTGCAGCGCGCCCAGCTCGGCGCTGGCCAGGAGCTCCGGCACCGACGGCACCGGCTCGCCGCTGCCGGTGAAGCGCGCGTCGGTGGCGGTCAGGTCGGCGCGCAGGCGCAGCCACTCGAGCGGACGCAGCTCGCCGCCCAGCTCGACGCCGAGCCGGCGCGTCGAGTTGAGCGCCAGGTTGGTGCCGGACACGTGGTCGAACACCATCTCGTCCGCGATCCAGATTCCGAAGGTGGATGCGGACAGCGTGTAGCGGCGGCCGTCGCGGATCTGCGTGCCCAGCTCGACCGCATCCGAGGTGGTGAAGTGCGGCTGGCCGCCGTCGTACTGGGTCACGTCCATGCCGGGGGGCGGGGACGGCGGGTTGCCGATCGCCCGCGCCTCGGGCGCGCGCAGTCCGCGGCCGTAGGAGGCGAACAGGCGCCAGCCCGGGCGCAGCTCGAGGGCGGTGGACAGGCGCGGCGAGACGGTGAAGAAGGCGTCGCGGCCGCCGCGCATCTCGTCGATATGGTCATCGGCGTCGATGGCCAGGCCGTCGGCGCGCACGCCGCCCTCCAGCTCGAGGCGCCCCAGCCGCGCCCGCAGGCCGCCGTGGGCCGCGCCCAGCAGGTGCAGCGCGCCCAGGTCGCGGTTCTCCTGCCAGGCCACGCCGGCGGTGTCCACCTGGTCCTCGCGCTGCGAGATGCGATCGACCAGGCCCTCGACGCCGCCCACCAGGGTGAAGCTGCCACCCAGGTCGCGCTCGACGCGGCCGGACGCGCCGGCCTGCACCGAGGTATGCGACTGGCGGCGGCGATCGCCGCGCTCCGGGTAGAGCAGGTAGCCGGTGAAGTTCTCGTCCAGGTCGAGCTGTCGCCACGCCACGTGGGCCTGGCCGGTCAGCACGGTGGCGCCGCGCAGGCGCTGCACGCGGGCGCCGAGCAGCGCGCGCCTGGATCGGCCCTCGCTCTCGTCGTCATAGGTGTCGTCGAAGCCGATCGCGCCGCGCTCGACGTCGGCCAGCGGCGTCGTGCCCGGCTCGCCGAACTCGGCGGCGTAGGCGGCGCCGAGCAGCTCGAGCCAGGTGTCGCCCTCGTCCCACTCCAGGCGGCGCTGGCCGATGCCGGTCAGCCGGCGCGCGCCGCGGTTGTCGCCGTAGCCGCCGTCGGTCATGGCCTCGATGGCGGTGAAGGAGGCGGCCGGCTGGCCGGCCGGGGCCAGGATGGCGGCCACGCGGTGCCGGTTGGTGGTGCCGGTCTCGTAGCTCACCCGGTGGCCGCGCTCCTCGACGCCGAGCTCGAACGCGAGCGAGCCGGCGGTGGCGAAGTTGCCCTGCTCGAGGCCGAACGAGCTCTTCTGGCCGCGCAGCGAGCGCACCACCTCGGGCGGGATGAAGCCGAGGTCGACGTAGCCCTGGCCGTGCACGTTGCTGAGCTCGTTGAGCGGGATGCCGGCCACCTCGACCTCGACGTCGGAGCCGTGTACAGCGTCGAAGCCGCGCAGGAAGAACTGCACGCCCTTGCCCTCGCTGCCGTGCTGGCTGATGTAGAGGCCGGGCACCAGGCGGAGCAGATCGTCGGCCGAGCGATGCGAGGCGGTCTTGACGGCGTCCGGATCGATCTCGCGGGCGCCGGCGGTGCCCGGCCCGCGGCCGGGGCGCTCCTCGACGACGATGACCTCGCCGGACTCGAGCAAGAGGGCCTCTTCGGCCGGAGTGATGACGGGAGGCGATCCGGACGGCGCGGCGGCGGCGGGCGGAGCAGGGGAGGGCGCGGGCTGGGCCCACACATCCGCCTGTCCGGTCACGACCGGGGCGAGCGCCGCCAGGACCGCCATGACACGCGAGCGCATGGCGTTCTCCTGAGGGACGCGATCGCACCTCTCTCGGAGGGGCGATCGCTGCGCAGAGGGTGGGGGCGGCGCAACCGTCGATGCGGCGGCGCCGCCCCCGGGATTGTCTACGGCTCAGGCGTGCGCGGCTGGTGGGCCGCGGCCGCGAACCGTCAGCGGCCCCGAGGGGCGGGGCGCGTCGGTCGGCTCGAGCGGTCGCGGCGAGGTGTCGGCGGGGAAGAGAGCGGGCAGGCGCGCCGGCGGCGGGGGATCGACGGCGGCGAGGCCGCGATGGGCCAGGCTCCCGGCGCCGTGCCCCGGATCGCGATCGCGCTCCGGTGCGGCCGGGCGGCTGCGTGAATCGATCGGAGCAGCGGCGCCCTCGTCGCGGGTTGCTGCCGTGCGGGCCGCAAGCTCGTGGGCGTGGTCGGCATCGCGGCCGTGAGCATGGGCGTGGCCATGATCGCCGCGGTCGCCGCGGCCGGTCTGGATCTGGCCGCGGAACGGGCCGTGCCCGTCGACCTGGGCGTCTGACATGCGCGTCGGCGTGATGGTGGCTGGCCAGGCGATCGTGCAGAGCGATGTGCAGGCCGGGGACCAGCTCGAAGCCCAGCATCCACAGGACGGCAGCCGCGCCGGCCAGCATGCGGCGCCGGCGGAGGGGACCCTGGCTGCGACCGGGCGTCCCGGTGCGATGGGCCCTGCGCCTGTTGCTCGTGACCAGCACTCGACTCCGGGACATACGCCGGCCTCTCGTGACTGGATCGAACGAAAGCACCGCTGCGGCTTCTGCCGGGCCGGTCGGCTCCGGGACGCCGTCGTTTCACTGGCTTGCCGCGCGGCAGGGCAGCGAGGATGATGGCCCCATGGTGCGCAGGCGCGCGTTCGGTGCCCGAGCTTGCCTGGCAGCGATCGCGCTGGCCCTGCTCGTGGTCCCCGGCCTGCACGCCCTGGTCCACCTCCACGAGGCCGGGCACCGCGAGCACCACGCGCACCGCGACAGCGCGCTCGGCCATCACGCGCGCGTGCATCAGGAGCCCGGCCGTCGCGCGCGCCGCGATCACGAGCGCCGCCACGACGCGCAACGGGTCGCGGACCATCACGACGAACAGCCGGCTCCGCGCCATCATCACCACGGCGGGCGCCATCACGCTCCCGGCGAGTCGCCGCTGGAGCACGGCAAGGGCGCGCCCGAGCACCTCGGCCTCGCTCTGCTCGAGAGCGAGCCGCCTGCGATTCCGCCGAGCGGCCAGCCGGTTCAACTCTCTCGTCCCGCCCGCACCGATCGATCGCCTCTCCGCCGCGCCGCGCACCCGCGCGCACGGCTCTCGCGCTCCTCCCTGGGTTCCGGCGTCCCGACCAGTCATCTAGCCGCGTCCCTACACTCGAGGAGGAGTCCATGCCATCCAGCGCATGGGCCGGCCGATCGGGGTCAGTTCGCGTACACGCGAACGTGCGCCCAGCTGCCGGCTCCATCATCCGCATCTGTACAGCTGTCTGCGTCCTGCTCTTCATTCACGACCCGGCCGCCGCGCGCCCCGCCAGCCGCCGGCGACCGGGTCGCTCTACCAGGCGGCCGAGGAGGTCATCGAGATCGAGGGGCGACCGCCGCCGGAGTCGGCCTCGTCGGTGCACTTCGACGCCGAGGACCTGCGCCGCCGGCCGCGCACCCAGCCGTCCGACGTGCTGCGCCAGGCTCCCGGCCTGGTCGTCAGCCAGCACGCCGGCGGCGGCAAGGCCGACCAGTACTTCCTGCGCGGCTTCGACGCCGATCACGGCACCGACGTGGCGCTGTTCGTCGACGGCGTGCCGGTCAACCTGACCAGCCACGGCCACGGTCAGGGCTACGCCGACTCGCACTGGATCATCCCGGAGACGATCGGCGCGCTCGACGTGCACAAGGGCCCGTACTCGGCCCGCTACGGCGACTTCTACACCGCCGGCGCGATCGAGATGAAGACCGTCGACTCCATCCCCGGCGCCGGCGTCTGGCTGACCGGCGGAACCGAGCTGGGCGGGCCGGTCGCCTTCGAGCGCCCCACCTCGCGCATGGTCGGCATGGCCAGTCCGCGGGTCCCGATCGGCAAGACCCTCGTCGCGGCCGAGATCGGGTCCACCGACGGGCCGTTCATCGACCAGCAGAACTTCCGGCGCTACGCCAGCCTGGCCCGCTGGAGCGCGCCGCTGGGCGGCGGCAACGTCGGCTTCGCGCTCACTGCGTACGGCGCGAGCTGGAACCAGTCGGGCCAGATCCCGGCGGCCGAGGTGGCGGCCGGGCGGATCGATCGCTTCGGCTCGCTCGATCCGACCGAGGGCGGCACCTCGTCGCGCAACAGCCTGGCCCTGAGCTACGACCTGGGCGAGGCGGCCGACGGCCGCTGGTCGCTGCAGGCCTATCTGGTCGACTACCGCCTGCGCCTGTACTCGAACTTCACCCTGTACGCGCGCGACAGCGAGAACGGCGATCAGATCGAGCAGACCGACGATCGACTGCTGTACGGCACCAGCGCCAGCTACCGGCGCGTGCACGACATCGCCGGCATGCAGGCCCTGGTCACCGCCGGCGCCCAGGTGCGGGCCGACGACGTGACCGCCGATCTCTGGCACACCAGCGCCCGGCTGCGCCTGGCCGACTGCTTCGAGGTGCAGAACCCGTGCAACCGCACCGCCGGCGCCATCCGCAACCTGGGCGCGTTCCTCGAGGAGGACGTCAGCGTGACGTCCTGGCTCCAGGTCACCGGCGGCGTGCGCCTCGATCATTTCATCTGGGACCTCGACGATCTGGATCCGGAGACCGCGCTCACGCCGATGACGACCGGAGGCTCGGCGCAGCGGGCCATCATCAGCCCCAAGCTGAGCGCGATCGTCCGGCCGGACCAGCGGGTCGATGTATTCGCCAACGCCGGCTTCGGCTTCCACTCCAACGACGCCCGCGCCGCCGTGGACACCGGCGGGCGCGGCGCGGTGGCGCGCGCCTTCGGCACCGAGGCCGGCGCCCGCGTCCGCCCGCTCGACGGCATCGAGACCGCGGCCGCGCTGTGGTACCTGCACCTGGACTCCGAGCAGGTCTGGAGCGGGGACCTGGGCGGCACCGAGCCGTCGGATCCGACGCGCCGCTACGGCGCCGACCTGAGCGCGGCGTGGGCCGCGACCCCGTGGCTGTCGCTGGACGCCAACGTGTCGCTGGCCCGCTCCACGTTCGTCGCCAACCGCGGCAACGGCGGCGCGCTGGCCCTCGCGCCGCGCGTCACCGGCGGGGGAGGGGCCACCCTGTCGCGCGGGCAGAGCTTCGTCGCGCTGCGCGCGCGCGGCATCGGCGACCGTCCGGCCAACGACGAGGACACCCTGACCGCGGAGGGCTACGTCCTCCTCGACCTGGTGGCGTCGCACCGCCTGGATCGGTTCGAGCTCGGCCTGACCGTGATGAACCTGCTCGACACCGAGTGGCGCGAGGCCCAGTTCGCCGAGGAGTCCCGCGTGTCGCCCGAGGCCGAGCTGCGCGAGGACGTCCACTTCACCCCGGGTGCGCCCCTGACCGCGCTCGCGACCGTGGGCGCCACCTTCTGAGCGGGTGAAAGCTGCTGGGGCCCCCACCGGGATCGTGCTAAGGCACGAGTGGGGGTCCATGCACGACGCGCACGCCTTTCTCGTCGCCCTGACGATCGTGCTGTGCACGGCGGGCGTCACGACGGTCCTGTTCCAGCGGCTCCGGCAGCCGGTGGTGCTCGGCTACATCCTGGCCGGGCTCATCGTCGGTCCGAGCGTGCCGATCCCGCTGCTCGCCGACCGGCAGATCATCGAGACGCTCTCCGAGCTGGGCGTGATCCTCCTGATGTTCTCGCTCGGGCTCGAGTTCAGCCTCGGCCGCCTGGTCAGGGTCGGGCCGACCGCCGGCGTCACCGCCGTGATCCAGTCCAGCATCATGATCTGGCTCGGCTACATGACCGGGCAGGCGTTCGGCTGGACCGCGCGCGAGAGCCTGTTCGCCGGCGCCATCATCGCCATCTCGAGCACCACGATCATCGCCAAGGCGTTCGACGAGCAGCGCGTGGCCGGCAAGCTGCGCGAGGTCGTCGTCGGCGATCCTGATCGTCGAGGACCTGATCGCCATCCTGCTCATGGCCATCCTCACCGCGGTGGCCACCGGCGACGGCCTCTCGCCCGCCATGCTGGCCGGCTCGATCGGGCGGCTGGCCGCCTTCCTTGTCGGCCTCGTCGTGATCGGCCTGCTCGTGGTTCCGCGCATGATGCGCGCCATCGCCCGCCTGCACAGCCCCGAGATGATCGTGGTCGTCAGCGTCGGGCTGTGCTTCGCCATCGCGCTCCTGTCGCACAGCCTGGGCTACTCGGTCGCCCTGGGCGCGTTCCTGGCCGGCTCGCTGGTGGCGGAGTCGGGCGAGGAGAAGCAGGTCGAGCACCTGATCCGCCCGATGCGCGACCTGTTCGCCGCCATCTTCTTCGTCTCGGTCGGCATGCTCATCGACCCGGGCCTGATCGCGGAGCACTGGGCCGCGGTCGGCGTGCTCACCGCCGTGGTCATCGTCGGCAAGGTGGTCGGCGTCTCGCTCGGCGCGTTCCTGGCCGGCAACGGCACCCGCACCTCGGTGCAGGCCGGCATGAGCCTGGCCCAGATCGGCGAGTTCTCCTTCATCATCGCCGCGCTCGGCATCTCGCTGGGCGCGACCGGCCAGTTCCTGTATCCGATCGCGGTGGCGGTCAGCGCGCTGACCACGCTCACCACGCCGTGGCTGATCCGCGCGTCCGGGCGCACCGCCAGCTTCGTGGACCGCAAGCTGCCGCGGCCGCTGCAGACCTTCGCGGCCCTGTACGGCAGCTGGCTCGAGCAGATGCGATCGGCGCCCCAGCGGCAGACAGCCAGCGCCGGCGCCCGCCGGCTGGCCGGGATGCTCCTGCTCGACGCGGCGCTGGTCGCGGCGGTGGTGATCGGCGCCGCTGTCGCGTCGGACGCGATCGCCGCCCGGCTCGCCGAGCGGGTCCACGTCTCGGCCGTGCTGGCCCGCGTCGCTCGTCGTCGCGGCCGCCGTGCTGATCGCGTCCCCGTTCGCCATCGGGATGGCGCGGGTCGCTCGCCGCTTCGGCGTGACGATCGCCGAGGCCGCGCTGCCGGCCGGCCCGGACGGCGTGGTCGACCTCGCGGCCGCGCCGCGGCGCACGCTGGTGGTCACCTTGCAGCTCGCCATCCTGCTCGTCGCCTGCCTGCCGCTGGTGGCCATCACCCAGCCGTTCCTGCCCGGCCTGGCGGTGCTCGCCATCGTGGTGGCGCTGCTGCTGGTGCTCGGCGTCGGGTTCTGGCGCAGCGCGGCCGATCTGCAGGGCCACGTGCGCGCCGGCGCGGCGGTCGTCGTCGAGGCGCTCGCCGAACAGGCCCACCGGGGCGGCACCTCCGACGGGCCGGTCCAGGACATCGAGCGGCTGCTCGTCGGACTGGGCAAGCCGGTGCCGGTCGCGCTCGACGCCGCCAGCCCGGCGGTCGGCAAGACGCTGGCCGCGCTCGACCTGCGCGGCCTGACCGGGGCCACGGTGCTGGCCATCGCGCGCAGCGGCGAGGAGGTGGCGGTGCCGACGGCGCGGCGCGAGCTGCGCGCCGGGGACGTGCTGGCGCTGGCCGGGACCGCCGACGCGATCGCGGCGGCAGAGGCGGTGCTGCGGGGAGAGGTCAGCGATGCGCGATGAAGTCGCGGATGGCGGCGCGCTGCCGGGTGAGCAGGAGCAGCGCGATGGCCAGCGCGAGCGGCAGCCAGCCGGCCGGCAGGTAGACGGCGGTGCGCGGCGGCGCGCTGCCCTGCAGCACCAGCGGCAGCGCGGCGGCCATGGTCAGGAGCGCGTTGGCGGTCGCCGCGGCCACCACGCTGCGCGCCGCGATCCGGATCCAGCCGAGCAGGACCCCGAGCAAGGAGCAGGTCACCACGAACGCGCCGCAGCGAGCCAGCGATGGCAGCCCGGTCCCGCTGGCGACGAGCAGCAGCGGCGCGTACCACAGGCCCCAGGCCGCGCCGTGGGCGAACAGGCCGGGGTAGGGCCCGAGCGCCTGCATCAGGCGAGGCAGGAGATAGCCGCGCCAGCCGATCTCCTCGGTCATGGCCTGGACCCACAGCATCGCCATGGCGCCGAGGAAGCCGAAAAACAGCAGGAACGCGCCGCTGGCCGAGGCGAAGCGCGGCTCCAGCGCCGGCCGCAGCGCCTCTGCCGCGCTCCTGTCGGCGCCGTCGATCAGCAGCACGAGCGCGGCCGACAGACCGGCAAGCACCAGCGGGCCGATGACCGCGACGGTCTGCCACCGGGCCGGCGCCGGGCGCAGGCCGTAGTCGATCGGCTGCCCGTCGAACCAGCGGCGGACCACGGCGAGCGCGACCAGCGGCTGGAGGGTCATGAACGCCGCGTACAGGACCGACGCCTTGAGCAGCCGGGTGACCGCCGGAATCCGACGCGACGTTCCAGACCGGGGCCACCAGCGCGGCCGGCAGCCAGGTGAGGCTGAACATCACCGCGAGGAACGCGAAGGCGCCGCTCCAGCGCGCCTCCGCCTGCTGAGCTCTTGCTTCGCGCGCGGGCATCGGCGACGCGAAAACCTACCATGCCGGCGCCGCGCCGGCTCCACCGGCCGCCGCGCGAGGACGCCGCGCGGCCCTGCGAGGACGAGGCGATGCACGTCGAACTGATCCTGGCCGCGGGCGGCGGCGCGAGCCCGCTGGTCGCGGACCTCGGCCTGTGCATGGTGGTGGCCGGGTTGCTCGCGGTCGTGTTCGTGCGGCTGCGCATCCCGGCCATCGCCGCGCTGCTGGGCGCCGGTGTCGCTCTCGGTCCGGCCGGGATGCACGCGGTCAGCGATCCGGCCAGCATCGACACCATCGCCAACCTCGGCCTGACCCTGCTGCTGTTCGTCATCGGGCTCGAGGTCAACCCGCAGAGCCTGCTGGCCAGCGGGCGCACGCTGATCGCGACCGGGCTTCTTCCAAGTCCCGCTGACCGTGGCGATCGGCTCCGGCCTGTTCTTCCTCGTCGGCATGACCGGGTGGGGGCTGGCCGCCGGCCTCTACCCGGCCTTCTACCTCGGCGTGGCCTGCGCCTTCTCCTCGACCCTGCTGGTTGCCAAGTACATCCAGGAGCACCTGCTGCTCGACAGCGTGAGCGGCCGGCTTTGCGTCGGGCTGCTCATCTTCCAGGACGTGTGGGCCATCGTGATCCTGGCCCTGCAGCCCAGCTTCGCCCATCCGGCGCTGTCGCCGATCCTGCTCACCTTCGCCGGCATCGCCTTCGTCGGCACCGTCGCGGCGGTGGCGGCGCGCTGGATCCTGCCCCACGCCTTCCACGCGGTGGCGCGCACCCCCGAGCTGGTCGTCACCGTCGCGCTCGGCTGGTGTTTCGGCGTCGGATTGCTCGGCGGCAACCTGGGCCCGCTGGCGGACCTGATCGGGCTCGAGCGCGAGATCTCGGTCTCGGTCGAGATGGGCGCGCTCATCGCCGGCGCCAGCATCGCCACGTCGCCTTACGCCTACGAGGTCATCGCTCGCGTCACCCACCTGCGCGACTTCTTCGTCACGCTGTTCTTCGTCGGCCTCGGCATGAGCATCCCGGTGCCGGACGGCGCGGCGGTGCTGCTCCTGGCCGCGCTGCTTGCGCTGGTCGCCATCGCCCTGCGCTACGCGGTCTTCCTGCCGCTGCTCTACGCCACCGGCCTGGATCGCCGCAACAGCACCGACGTGGCCACCAAGCTGGCCCAGGTGTCGGAGTTCTGCCTGGTCATCGCGTACCTGGGCGCGCGGCTGGGGCACATCGAGCGCCGAGCTGGTCAGCGTCGTCATCTTCGCCTTCGTCATCACGGCGCTGGCCACGCCGGTCATGTTCCGCCGCTCGGACCGCATCTACGCCCGGCTGCGGCCGCTGCTCGGGCCGGTCGGCATCCGCTCGCGCGATGCCCGCACCGAGGTGGACGACGGGGAGCGGCCCGCGCGCCTGGTGCTGCTCGGCTTCCACCGCGTGGCCTCGGCGCTGCTGGCCGACATCGAGCGCCTGTACCCCGACCTGGTGCCGCACACCCTGGTCATCGACACCAACGCCACCACCCACGACGAGATCCGCCGCCGCGGCGCGCGCGTCGTCTACGGCGACATGGCCAGCCCGGAGGTGCTCCGCCACGCCGGCATCGACGCCGCCGAGGTGGTCGTGTCGACGGTGCCGGACGAGGCGCTCAAGGGGGTCAGCAACGCGCAGCTGGCCCGCATCGTCCGCTCGGTGGCCCCGAAGGCGGTGGTCATCGCCAACTGCACGCGCGCGTCGCAGATGGGCGCGGTTCGCGCGGCCGGCGCCGACCACGTCTTCCGGCTGCCGGCCGAGGCGGCCCACGGCGTCCTGCCGGCGATCGCCGCCGCTCTCAACTGCGAGCCTGCCGTCGTTCCTCGAGGCCCTGGTCGAGGAGCGGGGGCGGCCCGAGACCGCCGCGGAGGTCCTGGACTGATCGTCCGCCGACCCGTCACAGCGGAGCGCGGCGAAGGCGCAGGGCGTTGGCGATGACCGAGACCGAGCTCAGGCTCATCGCGGCGGCGGCCAGCATCGGGCTGAGCAGCGTCTGGGTGAACGGGTAGAGCACGCCGGCCGCGATCGGCACGCCGGCCGCGTTGTAGAGGAAGGCGAAGAACAGGTTCTGCGTGATGTTGCGCATGGTGGCGGCCGACAGCCGCCGCGCCCGCACGATGCCGCGCAGGTCGCCCTTGACCAGGGTGACGCCGGCGCTCTCCATGGCCACGTCGGTGCCGGTGCCCATGGCGATGCCGACGTCGGCCCGGGCCAGCGCCGGCGCGTCGTTGATGCCGTCGCCGGCCATGGCGACGGTGCGCCCCTCGGCCTGCAGCCGCGCGATCGCCTCCGCCTTGCCGTCGGGCAGCACCTCGGCCACCACCTCGTCGATGCCGAGGCGCCCGGCCACCGCCCGGGCCGTGGTCTCGCTGTCGCCGGTCAGCATGACGACGCGGATGCCGTCCCGGTGGAGCGCGGCGATCGCCTCCGGCGTGGTGGCCTTGATGGGATCCGACACGCCGAGCAGGCCGGCGGCGCGGCCGTCGACGGCGACGAGCATGACGGTGTGGCCGCCGGCGCGCAGCGCGTCGGCGCGGGCGGGCAGGGGGCCCGGGTCGATGCCGAGCTCGTCGAGCAGCGCGCGGTTGCCGAGCGCTACCCGGCGGCCGTCCACGGTGGCCGAGCACGCCCAGCCCGGTGCGCGACTCGAAGTCGACCGCCGGCGCCAGGGCGATGTGCCGCGCCTCGGCCCCCGCCGATGATCGCCGCGGCCAGCGGGTGCTCGCTGGCCCGCTCGACCGAGGCGGCCAGCCGGAGCAGCTCCTGCTCGTCGAGCGCAGCGCCGGCCGCCTCGCCGGCGACCACCTCGACCTCGGTCAGCGCCGGCTTGCCCTCGGTCAGGGTGCCGGTCTTGTCGACGACCAGGGTGTCCACCGCGCGCAGGCGCTCGATCGCCTCGGCGTTGCGGAACAGGACGCCGGCGCCGGCGCCGCGCCCGGTCGCCACCATGATCGACATCGGCGTGGCCAGCCCGAGCGCGCACGGGCAGGCGATGATCAGCACGGCGATCGCGGTCGAGCAGCGCGTGGGCCAGGCGCGGCTCCGGCCCGAACGCGGCCCACAGCGCGAACGCCGCCGCCGCCACCGCCACCACCGCGGGCACGAAGACGCGCGACACCCGGTCGGCCAGCTTCTGCACCGGCGCGCGGCTGCGCTGCGCCTCCGACACCAGCGCGACGATGCGGGCCAGCAGCGTGTCGGCGCCGACCTTCTCGGCCCGCATGACGAGCGCGCCGGTGCCGTTGACCGTGGCGCCGATCAGCCGGTCGCCGGCCGCCTTCTCGACCGGCACCGGCTCGCCGGTGACCATCGACTCGTCGACCGCGCTGCGTCCCTCGACGACCTGCCCGTCGACCGGCACCTTCTCGCCCGGGCGCACGCGCAGGAGTCGCCGACCTGGACCTGATCGAGCGGCACGTCCTCCTCGCCGCCGTCGGCGTCGATGCGGCGCGCGGTCGCCGGCGCCAGGCCGAGCAGCGCGCGGATGGCCGCGCCGGTCCGGCCGCGTGCGCGCAGCTCGAGCACCTGGCCGAGCAGCACCAGGGTCACGATGACCGCGGCCGGCTCGAAGTAGACCGGCGCGTGGCCGCCCTGGCTGGAACGCCGGCGGCACCAGGCCCGGCGCCAGCGCGGCGACCACGCTGAACACGATAGGCCACCGACACGCCCAGCGCGATGAGCGTGAACATGTTGAGGCTGCCAGGTGCGCACGGAGCTCCAGCCGCGCGCCAGGAACGGCCAGCCGCCCCACAGCACGACCGGCGACGCCAGCGCCAGCTCGACCAGCGCGCGCGCGCGGCCGGCACAGCGCGACGACCGGCGAGCCGGTGAGCATCTCGCCCATGGTGAGGACCAGCAGCGGCGCGGTCAGCAGCGCGCTCACCCAGAAGCCGCCGCTGCATGTCGACCAGCTCCGGGTTGACCTCCTCGGTCGTCGCCGCGCGTCGGCTCCAGCGCCATGCCGCAGATCGGGCAGCTGCCCGGCCCGTCGCGCACGACCTCCGGGTGCATGGGGCAGGTCCACTTCGCGGCCGGCAGCTGCGGGCTGGCCGGCTCGAGCGCCATGCCGCACCTCGGGCAGGCGCCGGCGCGGTCCGACTCGACGCCCGCGCACATCGGGCAGATCCAGGCCGATCGCCCCGGCGCCCGCGGGGTCGACGAGTCCGCGGGTGCGTGCTTGTCGTGCGCGCAGCACGACGAGCCTTCGGGCTGCGAGTGGTCCGGAGCCGGGTGAGACATCAGCACCGAGCAGGATGCAGGATCTGACCCTGCACCGCCACCCGGCCGGCCGGCTCAGCGCACCGTGTACTTCAGCGTCACCGGCTCGCGGCGCCGCGTGATCGACAGCGAGATGTTCGACTCGTTGCGCAGCTGCGTGATCGCCTCGAGCATCTTGTCCGGGCTGGACAGCTCGATGCCGTTGACGGCGTGGATGGTGTCGCCGCTCCTCAGGCCGAGTCGCGCATGCGCCGACTCCGGCTTCACGCGCATGACGCGCAGGCCGTCCGGGCGCGGCATCACGCGCGCGCCGCCGGCCGCCGCCTGCGGCCGCGCGAGCACGTCCTCGACCAGCTTGCGGCTTGACCTCGAAGGTGGTCTCGTCGATGGCGCGCACGCCGTCGTCCAGCTTGGCCTGCAGCTCCGGGTCGACAGCGCCGCGGCCGCGACGGCGCTCGCCCTCGGCGGGCGGCTGCTCCTCGCCCTTGGCGGCCGCCGGCTCGGCGGCAGGCGCCGCCGGCTTGTCGGCGATGGCCAGCCGCTCGACCCGGCCCGGCCGCGGGGTTCTCGAAGTCGATCGAGCGGCCTCCGATGCGCACGATGTTGCCGGCGCCCGGCACGCGATCGCCGAGCGCGTACGCGCCCTGGCCGCCGGTGGTGTCGTGCAGCACGGTGGCCGACGAGCGGCCGACGGCGGCCGCGACATGGGTCGCGATCAGGCGCAGCGGCAGCGACGTCGCCGGCGGGATTCCGTCGTCGGCGACCGGCGTCCCGGCGGTCGGCGGCGCTTCCGGCACGCAGCTGGAGCAGAAGATGTTGCGCTCGGCCATGGCCGCGCCGGACTTGGAGAGGGTCGGCGCCCTGGCCGGGGCGCGCGAACCGGAAGCGGCGCGCGCCGGGGCCGGCTCGTCGGCGGCGGACGCGTCGCCGACCGCGTCGATCATGTCGGCCATGGCGCGCACCCCGAACAGCAGGCACACGGCGAACGCGCCGATGCGGACGAGGCGGTGGTGACGTTCGAACAGTCGAGCCAGCGTGCTCACTTCAGCCCGTACTCTTTCAAGCCCGATGCCAGCGACGCGTGCGCGGGATTTCGAGTCCATGCGCGCGCCATGAGGCCTCGTTCGCGCCAGCCGGTCGCGACGTCGCTCCGGCCGCTGCCAAACTGGCAGGCCGAGTGCCCTCCAGCTGGCAGAATCCGCCGTTCCGTCACGACCCGGACTCGCGCCGGTCGCGCAGCGCGCACCCGAACACAGGCGTGACGGCGCTGCCGGCGCGGCCGCGCAGGAGCATGTCGGCGACCATCGACTGCCCGGCGCTGTCTCCCTCGTGGCCCCGCGCAGCCGTGATGCCGCCGCTGAAGCGCAGCCGGCCGTCGCGGTCGTAGAGCAGGGTGTGGCCCGAGGTCAGCACGCCGAACGCGGCCGCCGTGGCGCCGTCCTGATCGACGTGCACCGAAACGCCGGGCAGGGCGGCCGCGAGGTCCCAGTTCTCGCCGCGCTCCCATCCCGCCTGCACGCTGCCGGGGCGGACGAAGACGATCTCGGTGGCGACGCGATCGCCGACCGCGTCGAGCAGCCGGCGTAGCTCGCGCAGCGTCGCGCGCGAGCAGGGACACTCCGGGTGGATGAAGACGACGAGGGTGGGGCGGGTGGCCGATCTGACGACGCCGGCCCCTCCGGTCGCCCGAGGCCAGGCCGCGGCGGTCCCCGCCTCGGCGCCGGGCGCGCTCTTGTAGCGCCACAGCCACCAGCTACCGCCCAGCACGGCGCCGAGCCAGAGCGCGACCAGGACGGCGATCGCGGCACGACCAGCGGAGCCCATCTCTGGAGAGTCGGCACCGGCGGCCGATTCCTTGAGCAGGGCGGCATGGGCGCGCCGCGCACAGCGCGCGCGTCGCTCCTACCTGACCCTTCGGGTCACTCGTCGATCTTGATGTCGACGTCGTCGTCGTCGCTCGCCGGCGTCTTGGGCGCGCGGGCGGCCGCCGGGATCGGCGGCGGCGTGCTCCTCAGCCGGACGAAGCTGTCGCGCAGCTCCTCGACCTCGAACTCCAGCGCCAGCCCGCTCAGCTCGCCGTCGGGCAGCTCCAGCGCGGTCGCCAGCGCGCGCAGGTAGTCGTCCTCGGCCAGGTCCAGCTCCTCGTCGGCGTCGTGGATGGCGGAGACGAGGTGGAGCAGCTTGCGGCGCTCCTCGATCGGATCGCCGCGAAACGCCGCGGCGGTGAGGGCGACGTCGAACCCGGCCGGGGTGAATGCCTCGATTCGCGTCTCGAGCTCGGCCGGGAGCTTCTCGCCTCCGTGAAGATCGGCGAGGAGCTCGCGCACGGTCTCCCGCTCCTCGTCGTGGAAGTGCTCGTCCGCGTGGGCGGCGCCGAGCAGGAGGTCGCAGATGGCGAGCGTCCGGTCAGGATCGGAGGGAGCCATTCCCCGAACCTACCGCGGCTCGGGCCCGATCGGGATGCGCCGGCGGCGCCCGGTTCCGCCGCGCACCATTCCGAAGACCTGGCCGGCGCAACGGGAGCGCCGCGGGGGGAGATTCCGCGCGCAATGTGCCGTACTCTGTAGCCTGGCCCCTTCGGGGAGGTGCGCGTGAAGCGCTGTGTCAGCTGCCAGAGGGAGATCCCGGAACCCGCCATGCACTGCGTGTTCTGCGGCTCCCGGCAGGAGCTGCAGAAGACTCTGATGGGGTATGCGCCCGGCGACGCCTGGAAGGGCCGCGCCGCATCACCTTCGCAGGGTGCATATGGCGGACCGGGCGTGCCGGCGGCACCGCCGCAGTCGCCCACGCTGCCCGCGGCCCATGCCCCTGGATCGTCGCCGCATGCGTTCGGACCGTCGTCGTACGGTCCCGGGCCGTACGGGCCGCCGCCCGGACCTCCCGGTCAGTCCGGTCCCTTCGGCGGACCCGCGGTCCCGCCCGCGCCGGCGCCGGTCCCGGTCGCGCCGTCGTGGAGCGGCGGCCCCATGGCGCAGCCGGCCTGGACGCCGCTGGCCTCCTACGCCCCGTTCGAGCCGTGGCAGCGCGCGGTCCGCGTCGTCTGCCTGGTGTTCGGGCTGATCCTGGTGGTGACGTTCCTGGCCCCGCGCTCGTTCGAGCCGCTGGTGTTCGGCTGGGACGTGCTCCGGTCGGCGCTGTCGGCGTCCGCGATCGCGGCGGTCGCGGTCGCGGCGCTCGGCCTGCTTGCGGCCGTGCTGGCGCTGCTGCCTGTGTCGACCGCCGCGCGGGCGACCGTCGCCGCGGCGGCCGGCGTCGGGGCCGAGGTGATGGCCATCGCCGTCGCGCCGGCTGTCGAGTGGCGCCTGGCCGCGTACGTGCTCGGCGTCCTGCTGGTGGCCGGCGGCATGCTGCTGCGCGCGCAGTACCGGGCGTCGATGCTGGCCCGCGTGGCCACCACGATCGGCGCGCTGTCGCTGCTCCTGCCGCACGTCGTCCCGGTGGCCGACCAGGTCCCGCTGGTGACGACAGCGCGCGCGCTGGGCCAGACGCCCGGTATCCACATCCTCGCTCCGATCATCATCCTCGCTGTCGCCCTGGCCGCGCTCGTCGCGATGGTCGTCGTCTGGCTGCCGCCGACGACCTCCGCGGTGGGGACGGTGCTGGCCTGGCTGATCATCGCGCTGCCGGTCGCGCTGCTCGCGGTGCCGGTGCTCGCCGATCCGGACGTCCTCGGGCGCGATCCCCAGAACGGCTACTTCCTGGCCAGCGTGCTGGCCACGCGCGTCCTGGCCGCCTACGGGCTCGCGTCGCTCGCCGGCAAGGCGCTCGAGGAAGGCTGAGCGCCGCGGTAGGCGGCGCTTCTGCTAGGATCGGCGAATGGGGGTGGATCTTCACAACGTGGGCGGCACGCGCGGCGGCGCCAAGATCTTCCTGCTCGGCCTCGCGCTGGCCGCGGTGGGCGGGTACTTGCTGCTCAACCAGGTGCAGGTGCACGGTGGGTACTGGCGCTTCGGTGGCTACGGCTACGGCGCCAGCTTCGGCCTGACCTTGCTGCCGCTGCTCATCGGCGTGGCGTTCCTGTTCGCCGACGGGAAGTCGGTGGTGGGCTGGATCCTGACCGGGCTGGGCGCGGCGATCGTCGTCGCCGGGATCATCGTCAACCTCGACATCCACTTCCGCCAGACGAGCCTCTACAACACGCTCGTCATGCTGGTGCTGCTGTTCGGCGGCATCGGCCTCATCTTCCGCTCGCTGCGCTCGGTCGGCTCCACTCAGGAGCGGACGCGCGACTGACGCCGTCGGTCTCGCCGCCGGCGGTCACGGCACCAGGATCACGTCGGCGGGCGGCGGATCCTGGTGGAGGCGCTCGACCAGCGCGGCGCGGCGGTCGAGCACGGCGCGCTGGTTTATGTAGCCCTTGTCGGTGATCTCGCCGGTGTCGATCGACGGCGGCTCTTCCAGCAGCAGGGCGCGGGTCACGCGCGCGCTCGATCCGGACGCGCGGCCGAGCGCGGCCAGCGCCTCGCCCAGCCGGCGGCGCAGCCGCTCGTCGGCCAGAAGCTCGCCGGCCGGCGCGTCGGCCGGCGCGCCGAGCGCGGCGCGGCAGGCGGCCAGGTTGGGAAACAGGAGCAGCCCGGCGGCGGGGCGGTCGTGGCCGGTGACCACCGCGTCCTGGATCAGCGGATCGCACGCCGCCACGCACGCGACGCGCAGCGCGCCGACCGCGACCCAGGTGCCGGAGTCGAGCTTGAAGTTCTCGGCCAGCCGCCCGTCGAAGGCCAGGCCGCGGCACGGATCCGACGGATCGACGAGCGCGCCGGCGTCGCCCATGGGCAGGTAGCCCTCGTCGTCCAGCTCCAGCGGCGCGACCTGGCCGCCCGGGTGCCAGCTGCCGGGCGAGACGTTGGGCCCCTTGACGCGCAGCTCGAAGCGATCGCCGGCCGGCGCCAGCTTGATCGCGGTGCCGGGGGCGGGCAGGCCGATGACGCCGGCGCTCGCGATCGGGAAGTGCACCTGGGTGGCCAGCGGGCTGGTCTCGGTCGAGCCCCAGGCCGACACCATCGGCACCGGTGCGCCGGTCGCGGCCACCGCCTGCGCCTCCAGCCGCGTCCACAGCGACTGCGGCAGCGCGGCGCCGGCGTAGAAGATGAGGTCGAGGCCGGCGAAGAAGCGGCGGCACAGGGACGCGTCGCGCTCCAGCTCCGCCACCAGCATCTCGAAGCCGCGCGGCACGTTGAAGTAGAGCGTGGGCGACACCTCGCGCAGGTTGGCCAGGCTGGCGTCGAACGCGCCCGGCAGCGGCTTGCCGCCGTCGATGTAGAGCGTGCCGCCGTGCCACAGCACCATGTTGAAGTTGTGGTTGCCGCCGAAGGTGTGGCTCCAGGGCAGCCAGTCGAGCACCACAGGCGGCCGCTCGAGCAGGAACGGCCACAGCTGGGCGATGGCCTGCTGGTTCGAGCACAGCATGCGCTGCGTGTTGACCACGCCCTTGGGGTGGCCGGTCGAGCCGGATGTGAACAGCACCTTGGCGACCGTGTCGGGCGTGACCGCGGCCGCCGCTTTGTCGACCCGCGCCGACGGCGGCGTCGCGCGCAGGCTGGCCACGCCCATCGCGTCGCCCGGCTCGCTGCTCAGGACCGGCAGGCCGCGCGACAGAGCCGCCAGCGCGCGGGCGAAGGGCTCCTTGTGCGCGACGTAGCATCGCTCCGGGCGCGAGCTGGTCGAGGACCGCGCCCAGCTTGACCATGTCTCGCGACGCCAGCGAGTAGGCCACCGAGATGGACGCCGCCGGGATGCCGACCTGCATGGCCGCGAGCGAGAGCAGGGCGTGGTCGACGCCGTTGCCCGACAGCAGGGCCAGCGGGCGGGTCGCGTCGAGGCCGAGCCGCAGCAGCGCCTCGGCCAGTGAGCGCACCGCGCCCAGCGCCTCGCCGTAGCCGACCTCGCGCCACCCGCCGCCGGGCGCGCGCTCGGCCAGGAATGTGCGCGCCGGCGCCGCGTGCGCCCAGTGCTCGAGGAGATCGCCCACCGCGCGCGGATAGTCGGCGAGCGGCTGCGGCGAGCGCAGGACGATCGAACCGTCGGGCCGGCGGTCGCAGTCGACCAGGGCAGGGGCGAGGCTGAGCGACCGGGGCATGGCGGCATTGTAGTCGCCGCGGCCGGTCGCCGCCCCGGTCGCTGCGGCTCAGGCGCTGCTGCCCGGTCGCGCCGGCGGGATGGTGAAGAAGAAGGTGGCCCCGCGCCCGACCGCGCCCTCGGCCCACACCCGACCGCCGTGCCGGTCGATGACCCGGTACACGGTGGCCAGCCCGATGCCGGTGCCGGGGAAGTCGCGCTCGCGGTGCAGGCGCTGGAAGGGGCGGAACAGCCGGTTGCTGTAGTCCGGGTTGAAGCCGGCCCCGTTGTCGCGCACGAAGAACGAGGGGCCGCGGTCGCTCTCGGTCTCGCCGACCTGGATCTCGGCCCCCTGCACCTTGGCGGTGAACTTCCAGGCGTTGCCCAGCAGATTCTCCATCGCCACGCGCAGGAGGTGGCTGTCGGCATCCGTGGTCAGGCCGTCCTGGACCTTCTCGACCACCTCGCGCTCCGGGTCGCCGCGGCGCAGCTCGGCCAGCACCTGGCGCGCGATGTCCGACAGGTTGACCCGCCCGCGGCTGAGATCGGCGCGCCCCACGCGCGACAGCTGCAACAGGTCGTCGATCAGCTCGCGCATGCGCGCCGCCGACACCACGATGCGCTGCAGGTAGTGGCGGGCCTGCTGGTCCAGTCCCTCGCCGAAATCTTGCAGGAGCGCGTCGCTGAAGCCGTCGATGGAGCGCAGCGGCGCGCGCAGGTCGTGGGCGACCGAGTAGCTGAACGCCTCCAGCTCCTCGTTCTTGCGCTCCAGCTCCGACAGCAGCGCGGCGCGGGTGTCGGCCAGCTGTCGCGCGGCGACCGCCTCGGCCGTCTCCAGCTCCTTGCGCAGCAGCTCCTCGCGGATGTGCCGGTTCTCGTCCTCGAACTGCTTGCGCCGCAGCTGGGCGCGGACCCGCGCGCGCAGCACGCCGAACTCGCCCGACTTGGAGATGTAGTCGTCCGCCCCGGCCGCCAGGCCCTCGATCATGGCCTCGCGGTCCTCCAGCGCGGTCAGGATGATGAGCGGCACCTCGCGAACCAGCGGCGTGGCCTTGATCCGGCGGCAGGCCTCGCGCCCGCCGATGCCCGGCATGATCAGGTCGAGCAGGATGCAGTCGACCGTCTGGACGGTGAGCAGATCGAGCGCCTCCTCGCCGGAGCGCGCGATGACGACGTCGAAGCCCTCGCCGCGCAGGGCGTCGCTGACCTGGTGCAGGTAGGTCGGGCTGTCGTCGAACGGCGAGGATCTTCTTGGGAGCGAGCAGAGTGCTGGTGTCGGCGCCCAGCTCCGGCGGGCTGGCCGAGCGCAGCACGGCGCGCAGCCGGGCCAGGACGACCGAGAGGTCCTCCTCCTTGCGCACGAACGCGTCGGCGCCGGCGTCGAGCGCGTTGAGCTCCGCCTCGTCCCCCTCGGTGGCGGTGAGCAGCAGGCACGGTGTGCCGCGCAGGGCCGCGTCGAGGCGGAGGTTGCGGATCACGTCGGCGCCGTCCATGCCGGGCAGGATGCCGTCCACGATCACCGCGATGGGCCGCTGCATGGCGGCCACGCGCAGCCCGTCCTCGCCGGTCGCCGCGGTCAGCACGGACAGGCCGGCGTCCTCCAGGCATGCGCGCAGCTGCTCGCGATAGGTGGCGCTGTCGTCGATGATGAGGACCGACCTGAGCTGGGGCGGCGCGACGGTGCGGGTGCGCAGCAGCTCGCGGATGCGGGCCACCAGGTAGCCGGTGTCGTACGGCTTGCCGACGTACTCGTCGGCGCCGGTGCGCAGGCCGCGGATGCGATCGGACACCTCCGCCTCGGTCGACAGCATGACGACGATGGTTCCCGCCGTGCTGGGGTCGCGCGCACCTCGCTGAGGACCTCCACGCCGTCGCCGTCGGGCAAGATGACGTCGAGCACGATGGCCGCCACCGGCCCCATGGCCAGCTTGGCCCGCGCCTCGCCGGCGGTGGCGCACGGGACGGCGTGGTACCCGGCCCCGGCGAACGCCTCGACCAGGTCCATGCGGACGGTCAGGCTGTCATCTACGATCAGGATCGTCTCGTTCATGCGCGCTCTCCGAGGAACGTGGTAGAGCGATGGACATCAGCGTCGGGCCGATCTCGTCGAGCGGCAGGACCCGCTCGGCCGCGCCCAGCACGACCGCCTCGCGTGGCATGCCGTACACCACGCAGGACTGCTCGTCCTGCGCGATCGTGAATCCACCCGCACGGCGGATGTCGAGCAACCCGGAGGCGCCGTCACGTCCCATCCCGGTCAGCAGGCACGCCGTCGCGGCGGGGCCGTAGTCGCGCGCGATCGACTCGAACAGCACGTCGACCGACGGCCTGCAGTAGTGGCGCTCCGGGTCGCTCGTGAGGTGGATGCGCCCGTCGCGCACGGTCAGGTGCTGGCCGGGCGGCGCGATGACCACGCGGCCGGCCAGGTTCGACACCCGGTCTCCCTCGCGCGCGTACAGCACCCGGCGCGGCGTGACCCCGTCGAGCCACTCGGCCAGCGAGGCGGCGAACGCCTCGGCGATGTGGATGACCAGCAGCACCGGCAGGTGGAACTCCGGCTTGAGCGCGCGCAGCAGCAGGACCAGGGCGGCCGGCCCGCCCGTCGACGCGCCGATCGCGACGACCTGGCAGGACTTGCGCGACGCCGCCGCCGGCCGGGTCGGCTCCGCGTACGGCTCCGATGCCCTGGCCCTGGCGAAGTCGCCCAGCCGACCGCGCGGGTGCGTGATCACGCGGATGCGGGCGACCAGCTTGACCGCCCACACGAAGTTTCGCTCCCAGGTCCCCTCCGGCTCGTCGCCCCGCGGCTTCTCCAGCACGTCGACCGCGCCGGCGGCCAGGGCCTCGTAGGTGCGGAACAGCTCGCCGCGGTTGGTCGACGCCGACACCACCAGGATCGGTGTCGGGCAGTGGGCCATGATGTACTCGACCGCGGCCAGCCCGGTCATCACCGGCAGCATCATGTCCATGGTGAGTACGTCCGGTCGCAGGCGGTGGCACAGCTCGATCGCCTGGCGGCCGTCCTCCGCCTCGCCCACGACCTCGATGTCGCGCTCGCGGCCGAGGACCTCGCACAGGTGCGAACGCATCGTCCGCGAGTCCTCCACCACCAGCACGCGAGTTCGCTCCATCGATCACCCCACCAGCGAGCGGATGCGGTCGAGCAGCTCGACCTGGTTGAAGTCGCTCTTGACCATGTAGCCGCGCGCACCGACCTGTTCGCCGCGGCGGAGGTCCTCGGGCGCGTTGCGAGAGGTGACCAGGATGGCCGGGATGTCGCGCAGGGTCGGCTCGGACTGCATGCGCTCGATGAAGCTGAAGCCGTCCATGCCCGGCATCTCCACGTCGACCAGGATGAGGGCGAAGCGCTCGCGGTGCACGCGCTCCAGTCCGTCCTCGGCCGACACCGCCAGCTGCACCTGATATCCGGCCGACTCGAGGATGCTCTGCTCGAGCATGCGCGTGGTCAGCGAGTCGTCGATGACCAGGATCGGCAGGCGCGCCGTCTGCACGGCGACGATCTCCGGGACCGGCTGGGTGGCGGCCGCGACAAGGCCGTCCGCGTCGAGCACCAGGCGGGGCGTGCCGTCGCCGTCGATCATGGCGCCGGCCACGGCGGGCGAGGCCACGCACAGCTCGGGCAGCGGGCGCAGCACGATGCTGCCGGTGGACAGCAGGCTGTCGACGCCGATGGCGGCAAGGCCGCCGGCCCCCTCCACCAGGACCGCCGAGGTGGCGGCGTTCTGTCGCGGCGCCGCCGAGCGGTCGCCGAGAGCGCGGGACAGCGGCAGGAACGGCACCGGCCGGCCGTCGTAGACGATGGTGCTGCCGCGCGCAGACGGCGCCAGGTCGCGGGCGGTCACGCGCTGGGTCGACCGCACGGCGTCGAGCGGGATGGCGAACGTCATGCCGGACGCCGCCACGTGGATCGCCTCGAGCGACGCGACCGACAGCGGGACCTCGAGCTCGACAGCGGTGCCGCGGCCGGCCTCGGTGCGGACCGAGATCGCGCCGCCCAGCCGCTCCTTGGCCTCACGCACCACGTCGAGCCCGATGCCGCGGCCCGCCATCTCGGTCAGCGTGCCAGAGGTGCTGATGCCGCCGGCCAGGAGGCGCTCGAGCAGCACGTCGGGCCCGACGCGGCCCTGGTCGCCCGGCACCATGCCCTTGGCCTGGGCGACGCGGCGCACGGCGTCGAAGTCGACGCCGCGCCCGTCGTCGCTGCACACGAACGCGACCCGCCGGCCGCGGCGTATCACCTCCAGGCGCACGCGGCCGGCGGGCGGCTTGCCGGCCAGCCGCCTCTCCGGCTCGCTCTCGACGCCGTGGGCCACCGCGTTGCGGACGACCTGCACCAGCGCCGCCTGCACCACCGACAGCACATGGGTGTCGAGGCGCAGATCGCCGCCGGCCGACTCGAACGTCACGCGCTTGTTCTGCGCGGCCGCCACGTCGCGAGCGGCCCGCTCCAGCGGCGTGAACAGCGCGGCCGCCGTGACCAGCCGCATGCGGTCGGCGCCCTGGCGCACCTCGCGCAGCTGCCGATCCATCTGCTCGGCCGCGCCGCCCAGCCCGCGCTCCAGGTTGCGGCAGGCGTGCAGCAGATCGGCGACGGCGGCGGCGGCCTGCTCGGCGCGCCGATCGCTCCCGTCGGAGGCCCCGCGCTCCAGCGCGTCGCCCAGCCGCTCGGCGGTCTGCCTGAGCCGCTCGAACCCGCTCAGGCCGCGGTGCAACCGGGCCAGGCTGGCCTGCACCTCGGATACGCCGTCGAGCAGCTCCTCGACCTCGCCGACGTCGGTGCGCAGCAGGCGCGGCTCCTCCACCGGCATCGGGCCGGCGCGCGGCGATTCGCTGGCGGCGGCCGGGCTCGGGTCGAGCGCGGAGACCCTGCCGTCGATCTTGTCGATGAGCCCGAGCACCACGTCGATGTCGGCCCGCGACATCGGTCCGCCGGTGTCGCGGTGGGGCTGGAGCACGTCCTCCATCGTGTGCGCGTGGTCGGCGATCTCGCGCTGCTTGACCACCCGGGCCGCGCCCTTGAGCGTGTGGGCCAGCCGCAGGAAATGGGCGACGCGCGCCGGAGAAGGGGTCTCCTTCTCGAGCGCGAGCACCGCCTTGCCCATCTCGGTGACGAGCTCGCGCGCCTCGACGCGGAAGTACTTGTAGGGATCGTTGCTCATGCGTGGGCGACCGCGACCCCTCCGATGCTGGTCACGGTCATCGCTCCTTTCCGGGCTGCGCCCGGCGGACGCGAGCGGCGATCTCCGTCGACGAGGGCTGGCACGCGCAGCAGGACGCACCGGCCCGCCGGCAGGTCGACGAGCTCGCGGGTGGGCGGAGCGCCGGCGACCGGGCCGGGCTCGGCCACGATCGCATCGCGCGAGACGACCACGTGCCCATCGAGCTGGTCGAAGGCCAGCCCGATCTGGCCGCCGGCGGCCAGCACCAGCCAGCGCGGCGGCCCCGCGGGCGTGTGGCCGAGCAGCAGGCGCAGGTCGTAGACCGGGATGATCGATCCGCGCAGGCCGACGACGCCGAGCAGCTCGGGGAGCGGGCCGGGCACCGGGGTGATGCGCCGGTCGGCGAACAGGCCGGCGATGTCGGACAGACGGATGGCGTGAGCATCGGCGCACACGCGCACGGCCAGCAGCTCGACGCTGTCGCGCTCCTGCAGCAGCGCGGCGCGCGCGAAGCCCTCGTCGAACTCGCGGCGCAGCTCGCGGGCCCGCTCGGACCGGTTCTCGCCGTTCGCGCTCACGGCCGCCCTCCGGCCGCCAGCAGCTCGGCGCGGCACAGCGACACCAGGGCGTCGCGGTTGAAGCCGCCGCCGAAGAACAGCAGGCGCGACGGATCCTCGCGGTGGAGCAGGGTGAGCGCGTGGCTCAGCTCGCGCCGCGCCTCGGCCTGCTCCCCGGCGCGGCGGGCGAGCAGGCCGAGCTGCAGGCGCGGCATGGCGAAGCCGGGATCCAGGTGGGAGGCCGCCTGCGCGTGCACGACGGCGCGCCGTCCGTCGCCGCTGCCCGCGCAGCAGAGCGCCAGCACGTAGTGCGCGCCGGCGTTGCGCTCGTCGGTGCGCAGGAGATCGAGGCAGACCTCCTCGGCGTCGGCCAGGCGGCCGCTGTGGGCCAGCAGCACCGCCTCGAGCATGCGCACGTCCGGATCGCCGGCCTGCTCGGAGGGCAGCGCGCGGACCAGGCCGAGCGCCTCGCCGAAGCGCTCCTGGCGCAGGAGGTCGAGCGCCGTGCGCAGCTCGTCCGCGCTCATCGCGCGCGCCGGCGCGGCCACGCGCGCGGTCGGCGCGGCCACGCGCGGGGCCGGCGCGGCGCTCCGCTGGGCCGGTGCGGCGCGCTCCTCGACCAGGTGCCGGATGCGGTCCGCGGCGCGGCCGATCGTCTCGACCCACGTGTCGCCGGCCTCGGGCGACTCCTCCGGGTCGGGCGGGAAGGGCTGGGACGCGTATCCGCCGGTCGGCGTGGCGCGCGGCGCGCGCACCGTCTCGTCCGCCCCGCGCACCTGGTAGTAGAAGGCGTTGTGCGTGTGGCAGAGCTGGAACTCGTGCGTCATCCCGCGCAGGGTCTCGGCGTGGCCCAGGAACAGGTAGCCGCCCGGCGCGAGCGAGCGCCCGATGCGCTGCACAAGCGCCTCGGCCGCCGCGCGGTGGAGGTACATCATGACGTTGCGGCAGAACACGGCGTCGTAGACCCCCGTGGGCCACAGGTCGCGGTCCTCATCGGTCAGGTTGCGCTGCTCGAAGCGCACCTGCGCCTTGACCGAGTCGTCGAGCAGGAGGTCGCGCCCGGCGGCGCGGAACCAGCGGCTGCGCAGCTCGGGCGGCGTCTCGCGCAGCGACCAGGTGGTGAAGCGCCCGCTCTCCGCGCGGTCGAGCGCGTTGCGGTTCATGTCGACGGCGCGGATCTTCACGTTCCAGCCCGGATCGGGGACCAGCCCGCGCAGGAGGATGGCCAGGGTGTACGGCTCCTCGCCGGAGGCACACCCCGCCGACAGCACTCGCAGCGTGCGCTGGGCGGCGCGCGCCGCGATGCGCGCCGGCACCACCCCCTCGGCGAACGCGCGCAGCTGGTCGAGGTGGCGAAAGAAGTACGTCTCCGGCACCGTGAGCTCGTGGACCAGCGCGTCCACCTCGCGGCGCGGCGCCCCGGCCAGCTCCGCGAGGTAGTGGGCGATGGTGCGCTGGCTGGCGGCGAGCCGGCGGCCCAGCACGTCGGCCAGGAAGCTCAGCTTCGTCGTCCTCGAACTGGAGGCCGAGCTGCGCGGCGATGAGATCGCGGAATCGCTCCACGTCTTCGGCAGACGGTGGCGTCACGTCGGGCGCCTCACCGCGTCGATCTCGGTCCACAGGCGCATCCGGCACCACGCGCGCGCCTTCCAGCCGCACCAGCAGCTCGGCGTCGAGCGCGCTCATCGACGCCACGGCATCGGCGTCGGCGTCGCGCAGGAGCGGCGGCAAACCGCGCAGCGCGTCGGGTGCCAGCGCGCGCACGCCGACGACGTCGTCGACCGCGAGCGCCACGAGGCGATCGGCGACCCGCAGCGTCACGAATCGTCCGGCGCGCGCGCCGGCGGCGCCGAGCAGCGCGCCGACATCGACGACCGGCAGCGCATCGCCGCGGATGATCGCGACGCCGGACACGTAGCCCGGCGCGCCGGCCACAGGCTCGACCGGCATCGGGCGCATCGTCTCCACCACCTGCGTGAGCGGAAGCGCGCACAGGCGATCGCCGACACGACACACAAGCGAAAGCTCCGTCTCGTTCCCGCTCACCGTTCCCCCCTGTGACGGACGCGCGCAGCGCCCGGTCGAGCCCCCGACACATCAACAAATCAGTCGCGGGGTGCGACCGTCAAGGACCCGCCTCGTGCGCGCCGCGCTGCGGTTTCACCCACAGTGGGTGATGAGCGCGCCTGCCGATTGCATCTCTGCGCTCGCGCCTTCCCGATGTACGCTGGACAAGGACGCCGTAACAGCCCACACGAGTGTGGATGGAATGAAAAGACCGCTGCGGGCACTCCTTGTCGAGGATTCGCAGGACGACGCCGAGCTGCTGCTGCGCGAGCTCGCGCGCATCGGCTTTCGGGTGGAGCACCTCCGCGTCGACACCGCCGCGGGAATGCAGGCCGCCCTCACCGAGCGCGAGTGGGACCTCGTCCTGTCCGACTACACGATGCCGGAGTTCGACGCGCACGCCGCCCTGCGCATCCTCAAGGACAGCGGCATCGACATGCCTTTCATCATCGTGTCGGGCGCGATCGGCGAGGAGACCGCGGTCGGCGCGCTCAAGGCCGGCGCCCACGACTTCCTGGTCAAGGGACGGCTGACGCGATTGTTGCCCGCGATCGATCGCGAGCTGCGCGAGGCCGCGATGCGGCGCGAGCGGCGCGAGGCGATCGCGCAGGTGCAGGAGCGCGAGAGCCGGCTCAGCGCCATCTTCAGCCAGGTCGCGGTCGGCTTCGCGCTGACCGACCTGGACGGCCGCATCCGCTCGGCCAACCAGCGCTTCTGCGACATCGTGGGACGATCGGCGGAGGAGCTGGTCGCCCTGCGCGACGAGGAGATGACCCACCCGGAGGACGCGGAGGGGACCGCCGGCGCGTTCGGCCGGCTGGTCAGCGGCGAGAGCAGCCAGCTCGAGAAGCGATACGTCCGCCCGGACGGGACGGCGATCTGGGTCAATCAGACCCTGTCGTCGGTCATTGGCACCGACGGCCGGCCGGAGCACTCGGTGGCGGTGGTGCAGGACATCACCGACCGCAAGCGGGCCGAGGAGGAGCTGCGCGAGGCGGTGCAGGCGCGCGACGAGTTCCTGTCGATCGCCTCGCACGAGCTGCGCACGCCGGTCACCGCGCTGGAGCTCAACCTGACCAGCATCCTGCCGCTGGCGCGCAGCGGGCGCCTTGCCGGCGACGGGCAGGAGAAGCTGGCCGGGAAGCTGGAGCGCGCGGCGCGCCAGGTCGACCGCCTGTCCACGCTGATCAACAGCCTGCTCGACGTCACGCGGATCACGGCCAGCCGGCTGTCGCTGTGCCCGGTCGACGTCGATCTGGCCGAGCTGGTGCGGTCGGTGGTCACGCGCTTCCGCGAGGTGATCGAGCGCTCCGAGTGCCCGCTGGTTCTACAGCATCGACGAGCCCCTCACGGGGCGATGGGACCCGATGGCGCTCGAGACCGTGGCTGGAAACTTGCTGTCGAACGCGATCAAGTTCGGCAACGCCCGGCCGATCGAGGTGACCGTGGACCGGCAGGACGACGGCGCTCGCCTTGTCGTCGTCGACCACGGCATCGGGATCCCGCCCGAGCAGCAGAGCCGGATCTTCGGCCGCTTCGAGCGGGCGGTGTCGGCGCGCCACTACGGCGGTTTCGGCATCGGGTTGTGGGTCGCCCGCCACCTGGTGGAGGCCCACGGCGGCCGCATCGAGGTGGCAAGTCAGCAAGGGGAGGGCTCACGGTTCACCGTGAGCCTGCCGCTGGGAGGAGAGTAGGCGTTGGCGGAGGGGGGCGCGGTGCGTCGGTGCTCGCGGTGGTCGTGACGGGGCTGGTCGACGACGTGGCCGAGATGGATCGCCTGCTCGAGGGGATCCGCGCGAGCTACGGCTACGACTTCACCGGCTACGCGCGCGACACCCTGTGCCGGCGGCTGGCCCGTCATCTGGTCAGGGTGGGCCTGCCCAGCCTGGCCCGGCTGCGCAGCCTGGTGCTGTCGGACGGGGCGGCGTTCGCCCGCGTGCTCGACGACCTCACCATCCAGGTGACCGAGATGTTCCGCGACCCGGAGTTCTACGAGGCGCTGCGCCGCGGCGTGGCGCCGTTCTTGCGAAGCTACCCGAGCCTGCGCATCTGGATCGCCGGCTGTGCCAGCGGCGAGGAGGCGCACTCGGCGGCCATCGTGCTGCACGAGGAGGGCCTGCTCGAGCGCACGATCATCTACGGCACCGACGTCAACCCGGCCGTGGTGCGCCGGGCCCGCGACGGCATCTATCCGGCCGACCGGATCCGCCACTACGCGGAGAACTACCGCCGCGCCGGCGGCGCCGGCTCGTTCACCAGCTACTTCACCGTGGCGCACGGATACGCCGCCGTCGCCCCGTGGATCACGCAGCGCGTGCACTTCGCCGAGCACAACCTCGTGTGCGACGAGGTCTTCGGCGAGATGAACGCGATCATGTGCCGGAACGTGCTCATCTACTTCAACGCCGACCTTCAAGATCACGCGCTCGGGGTGCTCGGGCGCAGCCTGATCCAGGGCGGCTTTCTGTGCCTGGGCAGCCGCGAGGGCCTGCGCTCGTCGCACGTTCGGCGCGCATACGAGGACTTCGCCCCCGAGAGCAGGATCTACCGCAAGCGGCACGACTTCGCCCGGACGTAAACATGAGCTCGACACCGGTCTGCATCCTTCTTGTCGACGACAAGCCCGAGAACCTCCTGGCGCTGGAGGAGCTGCTCAAGCAGCCGGACCGGCACATCATCCGGGCCGGCTCCGGCAACGAGGCGCTCCGCCTGCTGCTCAAGCACGAGGTCGCGCTCGTGCTGCTGGACGTGCAGATGCCGGAGATGGACGGCTACGAGACCGCGCAGCTGATGCGCGGCGCCGAGCCGACGCGCTCGGTGCCGATCATCTTCCTGACCGCCGGCGACCGCAGCGAGGAGCGCGCCTTCCGCGGCTTCGAGGTCGGCGCTGTCGACTTCCTGTACAAGCCGATCAACCCGCTGGTGCTGCAGAACAAGGTCGAGGTGTTCGTCGAGCTGCACCGGCGCAACCAGGACCTGCGCGTGGTCAACTCGGCTCTGGAGCGGGCCAGCGCCGCCCTGAGCGAGAAGGTGGCCGACCTGGAGAACGTGAACCGGACCATCTCCCACGACCTGCGCGCGCCGGTGCGGGCGCTGCGCGGCTTCACCGAGCTCCTGGCCGAGTCGCTCGAGGGCAAGCTGGAGGGCGAGGCTCAGCACTTCATGAACCGCATCACCCAGGCGGCCGACCGGATGACGCGCATGCTGGACGACCTGTACGCTCTCCTGCGCATGAGCGCGGCGGCCGAGTCGTTCCCGCTCACGGACTGCAGCGTGGTCCTGCGCGACGTGCTGGCCGATGTGGGCAGCGACGTGGAGGCGGCCGGCGCGGTGATCACCAGCGACGCGATGCCCACCATTCATGCCAGCCCGGTGCTGCTGGGGCAGATCCTGCAGAACCTGATCGCCAACGCGATCAAGTTTCGCGCCGGGGTCGGGCCGCGCATCCACGTGGGCGCCGAGCTCCAGGCCGGCGTCTGGCGTTTCACCGTGCGCGACGACGGCGTCGGCATCCCGGAGGACGCGCACGCGCGCATCTTCGACCTGTTCAGCCGCCTCGGCGGAGACGGACCGGGGACCGGCGTGGGCCTGACGCTGTGCAAGCGCGCGGTGGAGAAGCACGGCGGCCGCATCTGGGTCGAGTCCCGCCCCCGCGAGGGCAGCACCTTCTACTTCACGATCCCGGAGCGCAGCGCCTGACCGGCCGCCCCGGTCAGTTGGGGCTCAACCAGACCCGCAGCAGCGAGACAAGGCGGTCGATGTCGACCGGCTTGGGGATGTAGTCGGTCGCGCCGGCGTCGAGACATCGCTGCCGCTCGCCCGGCATGGTCCGCGCGGTGAGCGCGATGATCGGGAGCCGGCGGAAGCGCGGCTGCTTGCGGATGCGCCGGATCGCCTCGTGGCCGTCCATGCGCGGCATCATGATGTCCATCAGCACCAGGTCGGTGTCGATGTGCTCGGCCAGCTTCTCGAGCGCCTCCATGCCGTCGGCGGCGGCGATGATCTGGAGCTGCTTGGCCTGCAGCGCGTTGCTCAGCGAGTACAGGCTGCGCATGTCGTCGTCGACGATGAGGACGCGCTTGCCCTCGAGGACCGCCTCGCGCCCGTGCACGACCTGGAACATTCGCCGGCGCTGCTCCGGCAGCTGGGTGCGGATCTGGTGCAGGAACAGCCGCGTCTCCTCCATCACGCGCTCGATCGAGCGCTCGGATTCCAGGACCACGATCGTCTCGCTGAGGCGCTCCAGGTCGCGCGTCTCGCCGGGGGACAGAGCCACGCCGGTGTGCACGACGATGGGCATCGAGACCAGCTCGGGCCGCGAGCGGATCTGCTCGACCAGGGCCATGCCGGCCGCCTTTTCCGGCAGCGCCAGGTCGAGCACCAGGACGCCGAACGGCCCGCGCTCGAGTTGCGCGAGCGCCTCCTCGTCGGAGCCGACCGCCTCGATGCGGGGCGCGACCCGCGACAGCACGGCGCGCAGCGCCTCGCGCATCTCCGGGTCCGGCTCGACCAGGAGCACGCTGGTGGCGGCGCCGGCCGAGTTGCCCAGCGTCCGGATCGCGTCGCGGATCTGCTGCGGCTCGACCGGCTTGTTGAGGAAGCCGACAGCACCCATGCTGTGCGCCCGCTCGGAGCCTCCGCCGGCGCTGATGAAGTGGACCGGTATCTCGCGGGTGGCGCGGTCGGCCTGCAGTCGCTCCATCACGCCCCAGCCGTCCAGGTCCGGCAGGCCGACGTCGAGGATGATGCCGCTGGGGCGGAAGCGGGCGGCCAGGTCGAGGCCGTGGTTGCCGCTGGTGGCTGCCAGGGCGCGGAAGCCGCCCTGGCGGATGAGGTCGACCAGGCTGCCGGCGAAGTCCGGATCGTCCTCGATGACGAGGAGGCAGGGCTCGCCCGGCGTCAGCTCCCAGCGGTCGTCGGGCACCACGACGCGCCGCTCGCGCTCGGGCATCGCGATCTGGGGCGGCGCCGACGTCGTCACCGGGCGGCGGCGCGGCTCGCGCGTGGGGACGTGGAGGGCGAAGGTGCTGCCCCGGCCCGGCTCGCTGTCCAGGCGGATCTCGCCGCCCATGCGGACCGCGAGCTGGCGGGCGATGGCCAGGCCCAGCCCGGTGCCGCCGAAGCGCCGGCTGGTGCCGCCGTCCGCCTGGGCGAAGGCCTCGAAGATCATCTGCTGCTTGTCGGCCGGGATGCCCTCGCCGGTGTCGGTGACCGCGAACGCCACCGCCTCCTCGTCCGGCGCCGCGTTCGGCAGCCGGTCGTCGGCGGCCGGCTTGAAGATGCGGACCGCGACGCTTCCCTTCTCGGTGAACTTGATCGCGTTGGAGAGCAGGTTCTTCAGGATCTGCTCCAGCCGCGTCCGGTCGGTGCGGATCTCGATGCGGCTGTCTTCCTGCACCTCGACCTCGAAGGCCAGGCCCTTCTGGTTGGCCAGCTGCTCGAACATCTGGCGGAGGTAGGTGGCGACGTCGCCCACCGCGACCGGGGCGTAGACCAGCTCCTGCTTGCCCGACTCGATCTTGGCCAGGTCGAGGATGTCGTTGATCAGTGTGAGCAGGTCGTCGCCCGACTTGTGGATCACCTCGGCGAACTCGATCTGCTTCGCGCTCAGGCCGCCCTCCTCGTTGCCGGCCAGGATCCGGGACAGGATCATGATGCTGTTGAGCGGCGTGCGCAGCTCGTGCGACATGTTGGCCAGGAACTCGGACTTGTACTTGCTGGCGCGGGCCACCTCGGCCGCCTTCTGCTCGATGAGCTGGTGCGCCACCACCAGCTCCTCGTTCTTGGTCTGCAGCGCGCTGCGCTGCGCCTCGAGCGTGTCCGCCTGCCGCTCCAGCTCCTCGTTGGCGGTGCGCAGCTCCTCCTGCTGCACCTGCAGCCGCTGCTCCGAGTCGAGCAGGGCCTCGTTGTGCGCTGCTGCTCGTCGTACGCGTCGCGCAGCTCCTCGGCCTGCTGCTGCATCTCGTGCACCAGCCCCTGCACGCGCTCGCGCGACTCGGCCACCTGGAAGGCGATGCCGATGAGATCGCGCACGCGGCGCATGAGCTCCAGGGCCTGGCTGGAGGGCGGCTCGAGGAAGCCGAACTCCAGCACACCCATGCAGCGGCCCTCGAAGGTGAACGGGACCACCAGCAGGTGGCGCGGGCTTGATACGCCCAGCCCGGAGCGGACGGTCACGTAGCCCTCCGGCATGTCCGACAGCACGCGCAGCTCGCCGTCGCGCGCGGCCTGGCCCACGATCCCCTCGCCCGGGCGAAAGGTCCGCGACGACAGCGGGGCCGTGTCGAAGGCGTAGGCCTCGAGCAGATCGAGCTGACCCTGCTCGTCGGCGGCGTAGGCCACGCCCATGGCCGCGTCGATGTAGCGCGCCAGGTAGGTCAGCGCGCGGCGGCCCAGCTCCGGCGTGCTCAACTCGCCCGCGACCAGCCCGGCCAGGCCGCCGGTGCCGGTCTTGACCCAGTCCTCATGGGCGACCAGCTCGCGGTACTCGCGCAGGCGGTCGGCGGTCCGGTTGGCCTCGCGCGCCAGGTCGCCGAACTCGTCGCGCGCTGCCACCTCGATCTCGTTGCTGAAGTCGCCGCGCGCCAGCCGCTCGACGCCGCTGGAGACCTCGGCCAGCGAGCGGACCGTGCCGCGCACGATCCACCAGGACAGGAGCAGCATGAGTATGAAGGCCACGCCGAACACGGTCAGATCGACGAGCACCGCCGCGCGATGGGCGGCGCGGGCCGACTCGAACGCGGCGGCCAGGCGCCCGCGGTCGGGCGTGGTGCCGACGTCGAGGTGGCTCGCGAACTGCTGCTGGGCGGCCCGCATCGCCTGCGCCTTGTCGAGGAGGTCCTCGCCGGCCTGCTCGGAGATGAGGTCGCCCGACACTCCGCGCGCCAGCCGGTAGTAGGCCAGGAATTCGCGGCGCAGCGCGTCCGGGTCGGCCCCGTTCTCGGCGATGCGGCCGCGCCCGGTGTCGAGCGACCTGAGGAACTGGTCGCGGAGCGTGTCCGCGTCGAGCAGGCCGCCCTCCTCGGCGGCGGCGGCGGCGTCCTCCAGCGTGCGCGTGAGCGTGGTGAAGGTGTACTTGAGGTCGCGGTTGAGCTCGAGCAGCGGGACGTAGCGCGTCTCGATTCCGGACACCTCGTCGGCGCCGCGACGACCCAGCACCAGCGCCATGGCTGTGACGGTGGTGAGCGCGATGGACGCGAGGGCGACGAGGAGCAGCACGCGGTGCTTGAACTTGAGCGCCTCGAGCATCGAACGTCTACTTGATGGTGACCACCACGGCCTCGCCCGGATCGGCGCTGGCCGGCAGAAAGCCGACCGCGCCGCGGTTGCGGGTCACGTACTGGATGACGGCGGCCTCGGTGTCCAGCTCCGGCGGCGGCACGCCCTTGCCGGAGAAGATCTGCTGGTTCCAGTACGAGCGCAGCTGCGCCGGCGACTTGTTGAGCACCTCGCGGGCGAAGCGCTCGCGCGCGAGGAAGCGCTTGCCCAGCCCGACCGGGCGGATGGTCTCACCGTTGGGCCACGTGGTCGTCTTCCGGAGATACACGCTGCGCAGGAAGCTGCGGCCCAGGCCGAGTGCGCGGAGCGGATTCGAGGGGTGGACGATGACGTGATAGTCGTCGTGTGGCGGACCCTGGTCGGTAGAAGCGTGACCCGTGGCGATCGCGTTCGTCACGATCACCATCAGCAGCAGCATGATGCCCGTCTTGCCCGCGCCCACCATCTCCGCTCCTCACGCCTCTAGAAGGTCAACGTCGTCTTGACCAGGAAGAAGCCCCACTTGCTGGCCAGGTTGTCGGAATCGGCCGGGTCGTCGTCGATCAAGTCGCCGGTGCCGTCCATGTAGTGTCCCTCCAGCTTCCAGAGCCAGGAGTCGTTGACGTCGAACCGGGCGGTCACGGCGAGATCCTTCTGGTACGCCCGGTGCGACTCGGTGAAGCGCTCCCCGCTGCCGTCGCGGTCGTCCTTGTCGGCGAAGGAGAGAGAATAGTATGCGCCTGCCTCCAGCCACTCGCTGAGGCGATAGGAGGCCATGCCGTAGAACCCCTCGCTGTCGACGTCGATCCCGGGAAACACGGTCGGGATGGTGCTGTAGACGCGGAAACTGGTGCGGCTGTACTCGGCGCTCAACGTCAAGTCCCCGGCAACGTACTCGGCCGAACCGATGGCCAGGTTGATGTCGCGGTAGCCGTAGACGAAGGTGCCGTCGAAGTCGTCCGGCACCAGGTCCGCCGCGACGAGCTGCATCCGGGTGAGCGTGTCGACGCTGAAGTGAAACGCCAGGTTGCTGTGCAGGAAGCTCCCGCCGGCGCGCAGCCCGGTCACCGGAGTGCGCCAGAACACCTGGCCGCCGGCGACGTACTTTGTGTCGACGGCGTCCAGCTCGACCGGCCCCACGACCTGCAGGGCGCTGGACGCCGGGTCGACGAAAAGAGCGCCCGCGTAGGCGTGGTAGTCGAGCCCCCCCGCGCCCCCCAGCTGGGCGCTGCCGTAGACCGAGAAGCCGGTGTGCGCGAGCAGGAAGTCGCGGTTGCGGACCGAGTAGATGCTCTGCGGAGGCAGGATCTGCACTCGGGCCGCGTTGACGTCGATGAACTCGTTGTAGAGCCCGAACGGGATCTTGATGCGGCCGGCGCGCAGCCCGAGCCAGTCGCGATAGCGGTAATCCAGATAGGCCCAGTCGAGCGAGAGGGCGTAGTTGCCAATCGGGCCGAGGTCGCGCGTGAACAGCTGCGCGCCGATGCGCAGCCGGTCGGTCACCTCGGAGGAGACGTTGATGGCGGCCTCCAGGAACTCGAAGCTCCCTCGCTCCGAGTGGCCCAGGTAATCGTTTTCGGTCGACACGAACGCGCCCTGGCTCACGAAGCCATGGAGCGCGATGGACGGCAGCTCGAACGAGTCCCCTCCGTCGGAGCCGCGGCCTCGTCGGCCGTCGCAGGTTGCGAGAATGCCGGTCGCTCGCCGCCGGACGCGAACGCGCCGAGCAGGACCCCACACCTCGCCAGGCCGCTGACGTAACCCAACGACACCCCCCGAACGCAGGGTCGCTGACGGTCAGTAGAGAGTCAAGACGCCGTCCTGGGGCGCTCGCTCGTCTCGCGTGGACCGGCCGACCACATCTGCTGTTGACTCGCACGCCACACGGCGCCACTTCGCCTCTCGCATGTCTCCAACATGGATCGGATTGACAGGCTCACGGAACTGGCACTCCGGCTGCATTGTCAACCCCGTGGGGGCGAGGTTGTGTTGGTGGAGGGGAAGGCAATGATCGAGAACAGCAGGCTGCCGCTGCTCAAGTGGCTGGCCAAGAGCGTCGTCGAGGAGCTCTGTAGTTACCGGCCCGTGTGCCGGCTCTTGTGCTGGCGGCTCGCGCGGCGAAGCGGCAAGGTCGCGTTGACGTTCGACGACGGGCCCAGCCCGAAGTACACGCGCGAAGTGCTGGATGTCCTGGACCAGAAGAAGGTCCGCGCGACGTTCTTCGTGCTCGGCGAATCCATCGAGGAGAATCCGCGGGTATTCCAGGACATCGTTGACGCGGGGCACGAGATCGGCGTCCACGGCTACAACCACACGCTCGTCGATCTGGGCGGGCAGACGCGGCGCACCCTCGGCATCATGTCGCGCTTTGGCGTGAAGTCATCGCTGTTTCGCCCGCCTCGCGGCGTGCTCGCGCCGGGCACCGGCTTGTGGATGCTGCGCAATCGCATGTCGGTCGTGCTGTGGTCGATCGACGCGCGCGACTCTCTGCGTCACGAGAGGAAGACCGCGCCCGACAGCCACGATTCGTTCGATCGCATCCGCGGCGGCGACATCGTGCTGCTGCACGACGACAACCCTCAGTGCGCGATGGACGTTCGCGAAATTTTAGGTGTGCTAGATCACCAAAAACTGGCGCCAGTGCCGGTCACCGAGCTGCTGAGCGCGAACTAGCCAGGCGCGGCGGGCACATGCCGCTTGCGCAAAGCATTCGTCGCAAACGCGGGTGACACGCAGGGGGTGCGCATTTCGGCCGTGAGAACGAGCGGCGCCGGCTCGGCTCAGAGGGCCGGCTCGAGCCCCAGCTCGCGGACGATGTGGTCGGCCTGGTCCACCGCGTCGGCGATCCACAGGACGTAGCGCACGTCCACCGCGATGGTGCGAGTGGTCTCGCCGTGGAAGACCACATCGGACGCGAGCCCCTCGTAGTTACCGTCGAAGGCCAGGCCGATCAGGTCGCCGTGCCCGTCGAGCACCGGCGAGCCGGAGTTGCCGCCGGTGATGTCCAGATCGCTGAGGAACGCGATCGGCACCGCGCTCTGGCCGGACGCGTACGGGCCCCACTTGGCCGCCGCGATCGCGTCGAGCACCTTCTTGGGCGCGTCGAACGGCTCCTCGCCGGTGTTCTTGGCCGGGATCTCGGTGGCGGTGGTGAAGGGAGCGTACGCCGGCTTGTTCGGGGCCGGCTTGTAGCCCCGCACCGTCCCGAACGAGATGCGCAGGCTGCCGTTGGCGTCCGGCGCCAGCTTCCCGTGCGTCTGGGCGAGCAGGCCCTCGTTGTAGGTCGGCAGCAGCAGGGCCAGCTCACCCTCCTGCGCCTCGCCGCGCTTCTCGATCTCCTCGATGCGCGGGTAGAGCCGGAGCGCCGCGACGACGAACGGATCCTTCGAGCGCGCGAGCTGGGCCGGCGTGGCCGCCATCAGCTTCATCCGCGCCGCCTCGTCGGCCAGCTTCGTGCGGGCGTAGAAGCGGTCGAGCGCCTTGTCGATGGTCGCCTCGTCGAGCGTGCGATCCGCGGGCACGCCGAGCAGCTCGTTGAGCCAGCTCTTCGACGCCGGATCCGCGGCCGCCCGGGTCAGAGTCAGCTTCCACAGGGTGCGATCGATCTTCGGGTCGAAGCGCCTGGCGAACGCCTTCTGCTGCCCCACCGCCAGCGAGCGGTCGCGCTCCTGGTAGCCGAGGTCGCGATCCTGGTCCTTCTTCTGCAGCTCGTGCGACCACTTGCTCAGCGTCAGCGCCTGGGTCAGCAGGCCGGAGCCGCTCGTGACGTCGTTCCAGGTCTCCTCCTCGGCTTGCTGCGCGCGCTTCGTCTTGTAGAGCGCCTCCAGCCCGTCGAGCGCGTCGGTGAAGCGCTTGCGTGACGCGTCTGCCGCCGCCCAGCCGCGGAACTCCTTCTCGGCGCGGTCCTTGTCGCGGATCATGTCGTACTTCGGGATGCCCTCGAGGATGCCCTCGTACTTCTCCAGGCCGTTCTGCGTGCCCAGGCGCGCGAGGGTGGCCTTGATCGCGGTCTGGCCGCCGGCCTTCTTGAGCTCCTCGAGCGCCGTCATCCGCTGCTTGGCCTTGGCCACGTAGCGCGGGTGGCTCCACTCGGCGGCGTGGCGCAGCTCCGACGCGGTCAGGTGGCGGTTGGTCTTGCCCGGGTAGCCGGTCACGAACACGAGGTCGTGGTCGGCCACGCCCTTGGGCTGGATCTTGAGGAAGCTGGCGGGGCGGTAGGGGACGTTGTCCGGCGAGTGATCGGCCGCCTTGCCGTCCTTGCCGACGTAGGCGCGGTAGAACGCGAAGTCGCCGGTGTGGCGCGGCCAGGCCCAGTTGTCGATCTCACCGCCGTAGTTGCCGATCGCGCGGTGCGGGACGTAGACAAGGCGGACGTCGCGCAGCTCGAGGTACTCGGTGAGCTGCCACTCCTTGCCGCCGAAGAAGCTGCGCACGTCGCAGCGCGTGCCGGGGCGGTCCTTCTCGCAGTCGGCGAGCAGCTTCTTCTCCCGCTTCTCGATCTCGTCGTGGCGCGCGCCCGGGTCCCGGATCTCGGCCAGGCCGGCGGTCACGGTGGCGGTGACGTCGGTGATCTTCTGCGCGACCTTGATGCGCTGGGTCGGGCCGGCCCAGCGCTCGTCCGCCCGCGTCTTGGCCAGAAAGCCGTTCTCCAGCAGGTTGTCCTCGGGGGTGGAGTTGATCTGCAGCGCGCCGCGCACGCAGTGGTGGTTGGTGATCACCAGCCCCTCGGGCGAGACGAACGAGGCGGTGCACCCGCCCAGCGAGACGACCGCGGACAGCGGCGCCCGCGACGGATCCGACAGGGCCGCCGGCTCGATCGCCAGGCCGAGCTCCTCGAGCCGCTTCGCGTTGTCGAGCATCTGGCGCGGCATCCACATGCCGCCGGGGTTCTCCAGCTTCATGCGCGCGGCCAGCTGCGGGTCGCTGGGCGCGGCGCCGTCCTGAGCGCCGGCGCCTCCGGTCTGTGCAGCGGTGTCGGACTTCGCCGCGCCGCCGCATGCTGCGAGCAGGCCCGACGTCGCGAGGAGCAGGAGGGGAGCTCTCGTCATGCGAGGCTGAATAACAGAATCTCGGCCGCGCGCGACACCCGAGTGACGGCGTTCGCGATGACGCGGCGCGCGGCGCCGCGCGAAGACCTCTCGCGCGCCCGGCCACACCGGTTTCCCTACACTGGAAGTGGGTAGTATGCGACTCATATGCGACTCATGCGCGTCGCGATCCTGCTCCTGGTGGCGGCATGCGGTCCGGCGGGAGCGCCGGCCGAGTCGACAGCTCCGTCTTCCGCCGAGCCGGTGCCCGAGCCGGTGGCCGAGCCGCCACCCGACGAGGAAGCAGAGGCGGTCGCGCCCGAGACGCCGGACGCCGGTCCGCCGGCCGCGCCGCCGCCGTGGGCCGGCGAGCCGCTTGCCGAGGCCGACGTCCCGCGCGTGTTTCGCGACCAGCATCGGGCGGCGGAGAATCGCGACAGCTGTCCGCTGCTGGTGCCGACCGAGGTCGAGGCCGGCGCGCGGCCGCGCCGCGCGTCCTTCTCCGGCGGGTGGGCAGTGGCCTACGACAAGAAGGGCGCGCCCGGGAAGCGGCCCGGCGGCGAGCCATGCGCGAGCTGCGGGCGCAGCACCTTCGGCGTGGCTGGCGCCGGCGTCGAGAAAGGCGGCGGCCCGCAGTGGCCCAAGCAGATCGTCTGGTCCGACGGCAGCCGCGCCGGCTACGGACCGGAGGGCGGGCAGGGGCCGCACCTCCTGGCCTACCTGGAGCTGTCCGACGCCGGCTGTCTCTACAATGTGTGGTCGGCGCTCGGCGAGGAGCACCTGATCAAGCTCATCGAGAGCCTCCGCCGCGTGCGGGCCGCCCCGGCGCAGTGACCGGTCGTCGGCTCAGCGGGCGAGCGGCCAGATCACCTCGGTGCGGGAGCGATCGGCGTGGCCAGGCCGCGCGCGAGGTGGTCGGCGCGGACGATCAGCGTCGGCAGGCGGTGCTGCCCGTGCATGGCCGCCACCTCGGTCGCGGCCAGCTGGACGTCGATGCCGATGGCCGTGACCCACAGCGGCCGCCCGCTCGATCCGCGCCGCACCGCGATGGCCGCGGCGCCGGCGCTTTGTGCCGGGCGGTGTTCCTTTGGCCCGGCGCTTTGTGCCGGGCGGTGTTCCTTTGGCCCGGCGAAGTCGCTCTTGGCCACGCCGACCACGGCGGCGAGTCCGCCCAGCGCGCGGTGGAGATGCACGCCGAGACCGGGGCGGCCGGGACCCAGCCAGGCGAAGCCGTCGACGACCACAATCGCGGGCAGCGCGGGCAGAGCCGCCAGCACGGCGAGCAGCGGCGGCAGCTCGCGCCGGAAGAGCTCGCCCGGCGTGTACGGCGCGGAGACCGCGGTGTCGACCACCCGCTCGACCGCAGCCACCGCGTCGCTCCATCCGGCGACGACGGTGGCGGCCGCCGTCGCGCGCGCCGCTCGGTAGTGGACGTCGGTCACCGCGATCACGCGGCGAGTCTACCCGCAAGGCGGGTCGCGACTCACGCTTGCGGGCGCGGGCGGGCCGGCCGCTTGCCGCGGCGGCCGCCGTTGCGCACCGCCGTCGCCACCGGCGGGCTCGGCGGGCGGGCGGTCCTCGGCCGCACCGCCGGTCGGGCCGCCGCCAGCGCGTCGCGCAGCTCCTGGGACGCGCCGCTCAGCGAGACCACCGCGCCGGCCAGCGAGGGCGGGGCGGCCGCGCCGGCGCGCGCCGCCGACAGCGCCTGGCGCAGCGACGGCTCGGTGGCCAGGCGAAGCGCGATCTCCTTGCCGCGGGTGTCGAGCAGACCGGCCAGCCCGTCGGCGCCGACCCCGAGCGCCGCGGCCAGCCGCGCCGGCTCGCGCTGCAGCTCGCGCACGAACTCGGCGGTCTGGTCGCCCTCCGCCTTGCGCGCCACCTCGGCGGCGCGCATCCCGCGCATGCCGGTCAACACGGTGCGCGGGTCCTTGGCCAGGACCGCCCGCGCGTTGATGATGCCGGCGCCGAAGTCGTTGCGCTGGTGGTCCGGCACGCCGACCATCGGCATGCAGGAGGCCCGGACGACGGCGCGGAACAGCGGGCCCAGGTTCTCCACGCCGTGGGCGGCGATGAGCTTGTCGCGCCCGTGATACGACAGCCATAGCGCCGCGACCCCGGCCACCATCGCGGTCGAGAACGACGTGCCGTTGCTGCGCGCCACGTCGAACTGGGGCCCGCCCTGCCTCTTGCCCGCGCGCGCCCGCCACACCGACTCGCCCGGCGCGGTCACGTCAACTGCGGAGCCGGCACAGGAATGGAACCACGGCCGCTTCGCCGCGTTGCACGCGGCCACGCACACGACCTCGTCGAAGCGGCCGGGCCAGGTGACCGGGCCGACGTAGTTGCCGGCGGCGGCCACCACGATCACGCCCTGACGCACGGCGCGACGGATCGCCTCGCGCAGCGCGTCCACCTCCCACCACAGCCCGGTGCCCAGGCTCATGGAGATGACGTGGCAGCCCACCGTGGTGGCGCGATCGATCGCGGCGGTCACGTTTCGGGTGGACCACAGGACCGGCGACTTCATGACCCGGAACGGGACCACCGACGCCTTGGGGGCCACGCCGGTCACGTACGGACCGGACGCGGGGCGCTGGGCACCCCACTCGCTCACGATGACGCTCGAGGTTGCCGTCCCGTGTCCCGGGGTGGCGAACGCCCCGCCCTCGAGCAGCTCGTCGGTCGGGTCGCCGTCGTCGGTGAAGAAGTCGTACGCGCCCTCGAGCCGGATGCGGCCCGGGAAGATCTCGGGGTGACGGGTGTAGCCGGTGTCCGGGTGGCCGATGATGATCCCCTCGCCCGGCAGGCGCCCGGTCGGGCCGAACATGCCCCAGGCCTCCGGCGCGTCGATCATCTTGATGGCCCACTCGACGTCGCTCGAGGCCGACAGCTCGCGCGCCGCCGGGGCCCGCGCCAACCCTTCGGCGCGGGGGCCGACATTGGCCTCCGCCTCGCCCTCGTGCATGCGCACCTCGAACAGCGGCTCGGCCGAGGCGATCTGCTCGCCTCGCGCCATCTGGTACGCGCGGTCCCACGCCTCGGCGGGATCGAACGTGGCGGTCGGGTGACTGGCCTCGAAGGTGAGCGAGTCGCGCAGCAGCCGGCGCACCTGCCAGGACGGACCCAGCACGCGGTCGGCGGCGCGGCGGACGGCCGACTCGGGATCGTCGCTCGCCGCCGCCTGGATGGCGAAGGCCTCGAGGCGCACGTCGCCGGGCGTCGGGCTCGGCCCTGAACGTCGCTGGTAGCGCTGGGCGCGCCGCGCCAGTCCGGCGCCGGCCTCCAGGCGGCGGCGCTTCTCGGCCTGCTCGTCGGCGACCGCCACGTCGTGATCGCCTGCCGCCGGATCGTAGAAGCCGGCGCAGCCGCCCGCGGCGAGGCCGAACGGGGGCAGGGCGGCGCCGGCGCGGTCGCGCGCGCCGGTGAAGTCGCAGCGCGCGGCGTCGGGGCTGGCTCCGGCGAAGTAGCGCGGCAGCACGAAGTCGCACACAGCGACCCCGTCGACCTCGTACTGCTCGGCCTGCACCGCATCGCAGACCTGACGCCAGAAGAAGACCTCGCGGTCCGGCGCCGACGGATGCGGGCCGGCCACCAGGAGGTTCACCGCCGGATCGGCGAGGAGGTCGAGCGCCTCGTGCGACAGCGACACGGTCCACGGCTCGCCCAGCTGCCGCGAGAGATCCAGGAACACGAAGCCGCACGGCAGCTCCGGGTTGCGCTCTCGATGGTGGGCCAGCGCCTGGTCAACCGCGACCTCGTCGAACAGGTAGATGACAGCGTCGCCGCGCGCTCCGGCGGCGCGCACCGGCTCGGCTCGCCCGGCCGGGGCTCCGTCGAGACGCAGCCGCCCCCCGGTGTGCCAGTGCGGCTCGAAGTCGTCCGCGATCTGGCGGTTGATGGCCCGGATCGCGCCCTGTACCTCGCGATCTGACCTCGAGCTCTGGTTGATGACAGAGATCAGCATGCGCCCCTCCTCCCCTCGCCAATGACTTCATCGGAAGCGAGCCGCCCCGTCAACGCGCGCTCGATGTCCCAGACCCGGCCGGGGTGAGGCCGGGAATAGGCCCCCGCGCGCCGCCGGTTCTGTCCCGGATGGCCCGCGCCCGCAATCGCAAGACGCAGCCCCCCAACCGCAAGACGCAGCCCCCGAATCGCAAGCCGCCGCCCCCGCCGCCTCCTCGCTCCCGGCCGAGACTCGCGCCCCTGGCCGCGGTCGCTCTGGCCCTGATCGGGCTGGCCGTCAGCGCGGCGCTGCTGGTCGACTCGATGCGGCCGGAGCCGGCCTTCTGCTCGGCCGGCGGGTGCGAGGCGGTGCGGGCGACCGCGTGGGCGCGCCCGCTCGGCGTTCCGATGCCGGTCATCGGGCTGGTCTTCTTCGGCGCGGCGCTGGTGCTGGCCGCGCTGCCGCGGCGGGCCGGGGCGCGCCTGCTGGTCGCGCTGCTGGGCGGGGCCGGGGCCATCGGGCTGCTGGCCCTGCAGGCGTTCGTGATCGGCGAGTGGTGCGTGCTGTGCGTCGTCGCCGACCTGTCCGCCATCGCGCATGCCGTCCTGATCGCCAGGGCCGGCGCCGTCTGGCCGAGCCCGGGCCGGCGCGCGACCGCGACGACCGCGGTGCTCGCCGCCGCCGCGGTGGCGCTGCCGATGATCGGCCTCTCCTCGTCGAGCTCCACCGTGCCGGTGACCGCCGCGCCTTCAACCGGCTCGCCCGGCTCGCCGGGGCAGCCCGCCCAGCGCGGCCTGCCGGAGGTCATCGCCCGCGAGCAGGCGAAGGGCAAGGTCGTCGTCGTCGACTTCATCGACTTCCAGTGCCCCCACTGCCGCGCTGTGCATCCCCGCCTTGTCGAGGCGCTGAGCCGGGTCGACGTCCCGGTGCACGTGGTGCGCAAGATGCTCCCCCTGCCGCAGCACCCGGGCGCCATGCCGGCCGCCATCGCCTGGTGCTGCGCCGACGCGCAGGGCAAGGGGGAGGAGATGGCCGAGGCGCTGCTCGACGCGCGGGTCGAGCACCTCACGCCGCAGGGATGCGAGCGCATCGCGGCCGAGATCGGCCTGGACATGGACCGGTACCGCGCCGACGCCGCCTCCCCGGCCACGCGACGGCGCATCCACGCCGACGTCGCCGACGCGCGCAAGGCCGGCGTCAGCACCTTGCCGACCATCTACATCGGCAGCCAGGTGTTCACCGACGCCCGGGCCACGGTCGATCAGATGGTCGCCGCGCTGCGCCGCGCCGGCGCCGGCTGAGCGGCCGATTCTGGCTATCGTCCGCCGGCGGGTCCGAGATCGAGGAGCGCGCGCACGGCGCCGAAGATCTGATCCTCGGTGGCGCGCACGTCGCGCAGCACGGTGAGCAGGTCCTCGCTGACCGCGGCGCCGCCGGCGAAGTCGCTGGTGTTGAGCACGCGCAGGGCGGTGCGCGCGGCGCCCAGGCTCCCGCGGAACAGCGCCTCGCGGGCGAGCCCCTGCTGGAAGCGAACGAAGCCGGCTCTGTAGCTGGAGGACATGGTTGCTCGCGGGTGCCGAATGCTGCCGAGCAAACCCCGTGCCTCCCCCGGGCGCAGAACTCTCGAACCGGTAGCCGCCGGCATCGATGCAGTTCGCAACGGTGCAGCACATTGCAACGCCCCGATCGATGTCGGCGCGACTCCTCAGCGCGAATCCCCGCCGAGGCCGTAGCGATCCAGCTTGCGGTAGAGCGTCGTGCGATCGAAGCCGAGGATGCGGGCGGCCAGGGTCTTGTTGCCACCTGCCGCCTCCAGCACGCGGTGGATGTAGCGGCGCTCGAGCTCCTCCATCGACACGAGCTCCGAGGGATCCTGACCGGCCACCACGACGTGTGAGTGGTGGTAGGTGCGGATCTTCTCCGGCAGGTCCTCGACGACGATGTCGTCGAACTGGGCCAGCGCCACCGAGCGCTCGATGCAGTTCTGCAGCTCGCGCACGTTGCCCGGCCACGCGTAGCCGACCAGCCGATCGGCGGCGGCCGGCGAGATGCCGCGGATGCGCTTGCCGGCCGCCGACGCGCAGCGCTGCAGGAAGTGCTGGGCCAGGAGCAGCGTGTCGCCGCCGCGCGCGCGCAGCGGCGGCAGCTCGATGTGGATCACGTTGATGCGGTAGTACAGGTCCTCGCGGAAGGCGCGCTCGGCCACCGCGCTCTCCAGATCGCGGTTGGTCGCCGCCACGATCCGGGCGTCGACGGTGATCTCGCCATCGCCGCCCAGCGGCCGCACCCGCCTCTCTTGCAGTGCTCGCAGGAGCTTGGGTTGCAGGCCGACCGGCAGCTCTCCGATCTCGTCGAGGAACAGGGTCCCGCCGCTGGCCTGGACGAACAGGCCGGCGCGCGCCGATCGGGCGTCGGTGAAGGCGCCGCGCGCGTGGCCGAAGAGCTCGCTCTCGAGCAGCGTCTCCGGCACCGCCGCGCAGTTGATGGCCACGAACGGGCCGTCGTGGCGGCCGCTGGTGTCGTGCAGCGCGCGCGCGACCAGCTCCTTGCCGGTGCCGCTCTCGCCGGTGATGAGCACCGAGGACTCCGAGTCGCCCACCCGCTCGATCAGCTCGAGCACGTGCCGCATGGCCGCGCTCTCGCCCAGGAGATCGCCGATCCGCCGGGGATGGCGGGCCACCTCGCGCAGGCGCACGACCTCCTCGCGCAGGCTGCGGTGCTGGATCGCGCGCTCCAGCGCGATGCACAGCTGCTCGATGTCGAACGGCTTGGGCACGAAGTCGTAGGCGCCGACCCGGATGGCCGCGATGGCGCGCTCCAGGCTGCCGAACGCCGTGATCACGATGACCGGGATGTCCGGCCGGTTGGCGGCGATGCGCTCGCACAGCTCCAGCCCGTTCATCCCGCGCATCTGCAGATCGGTGACGACCACGTCGAAGTCGGCCGAGCGCAGGATGTCGAACGCCTCGGCCGCCAGCTCGCTGGTCGCGACGTCGTAGCGCCGCTTGACCAGGTGGGCGCGCAGCATGGCGCACATGGCCGGGTCGTCGTCGACGATGAGGACGCGCCTCTTCATGCGCCGGCCTCGAGCGGCAAGAAGATGGAGAAGCGGCTGCCGGTCCCTGGTGCGCTTTCCACGCCGATCCAACCTCCGTGCTCGCGAACGATACCGTAGCTGACCGAGAGACCCAGCCCGGTCCCCTCGCCGACGTCCTTTGTGGTGAAGAACGGCTCGAACAGGCGCGACAGGTCGTCCGGATCGACGCCGACGCCCTGGTCGATCACCTCGAGGCAGTGATACTCGCCGCTGTCGCCGCCGAGGTCCGGCGGCGGCTCGACCACGCGCCGCCCCACCTTGAGGACCAGCCGGCCGCCGCCCGGCATGGCGTGGATGCCGTTGACCACCAGGTTGGTCAGCGCCTGCTGCATCTGCGCCGGATCCACCCGGGCCCAGGCCGGCCCGCGCGGCGTCTCGATGTCGAAGCCCACGCCGCGCTTGTGGGCCAGCGAGCTCAGCAGGGCGGTGGTCTCGCGAACCAGGGCGACAAGGTCGTGGCGGGTCGGCTGCGGCGAGCGCTGGCGCGCGAAGTCGAGAAGCTGGCGGATGATGGTCGCCACCCGCTCGGCCTGCTGCGCGATGATGGCCGCGTTCTCGTGCGCGGCCGAGTCGTGTGGGTACTCGTCGGCGATGAGCTGGGCGTGCCCGGTGATCACGTTGAGCGGCGTGCCGATCTCGTGGGCCAGCCCGGCCGCCAGCTTGCCGACCGTGGTGAGGCGGTCGGCGTGGCGCAGCTGCTCGAGCGCGACCAGGCGGGCCGCGGTCTCGGCCTCGAGGCGCCCGCGGGTCTCCGACAGGCGATCGACCATCGTGTTCATCTCGGCGGCCAGCTCGCCGATCTCGTCGCGCTGGCGCACGGTGAGGCGGGTTGACAGATCGCCGCGGCCGACCCGGCGGGCCTGATCGACAAGACGCCTGACCGGACCGCCGACGAACGCGGCCCCGATGACGATGGCGACGGCGGCGCAGAGGGCCACCAGCACGCCGGTGGTGACCACGCCGCTCAGGATCGTCTGCCGCACGTAGGCCCGCTCCGGCTCGAGCGACTCGCGGATCTCGATGGCGCGGCCGGTCAGCGGGATGGCCATCGAGTAGTAGGTGTAGAGTGACTCGGCCGTCGCGTCCGGCGCCCGCCAGCGGATCGAGCGCGCGGTGCCGGCCTCGAGTGGGCCGATCGAATCGCGCGGGACGTCCGGGCCGCGGGGGCTGCCGGCCGGGGCGTCGAGCCAGACCCAGCGCACCGACGCCTCCGACTCGCGCTCGTTGGCGTTCTCGACCAGGTCGCGCGCTTGCGCCTCGCCGGCGGTGCGCCAGATGCGGGCGGCCGCGCCGGCCACCGTGCGGCCCAGCAGCTGGGCGTCGCGGCGCAGACCGACCTCGAACAGCCCGGCCTTGTGCTCGACGCGGATGAAGCCGTCCACGCCGAGCACGACGAGGATGGCGCAGGCCAGGGCGAGTGTCAGCTTGCGTGTGAGTCTCATCGGCCTTCTCGCGCGCGCGGGATCGCAACCCGGCGAGCGGCGGTGCGAGCGGCCGGCCGGGTCGGGGAACGAGCGTATCCCTCCCTACCAGAGCCCGGAACCGGCGACCAGGAGGACCGGTGCGCGCGCCCGCCACGCTGTTGCGTCTTGCAACGGTGAGGTGGCACGCACGGGCCCGGCGTCAGGCACTCGGCTTGCTCGTTCATGGAAAGGCCGATGGCGCCACCGACCATTCTCGTCGCCGAGGACGATCCGGCCATGCGCCGATGGCTGGTCACCGTGCTGACACCGCTGGCCGGCCGCATCCATGCTGTTGGCGACGGCTGGCAGGTGTGGACGGCGCTGATGGAGGAGGACATCGACCTTGTCATCAGCGACATCCGCATGCCGATGAAGGGCGGCCTGGAGACCCTGAACGTGGTCCGCGTCGCCGGCATCACCGTGCCGTTCCTGCTGATCACGGCGTTCGGCGGCGAGGACGTGCGGGCCGCGGCGGCCGGGCTGGGTGCCGAGGTGCTCGACAAACCGTTCGCGGCCTCCGACCTGCTGGCGCGCGTGCGTCGTCTGTGCGGGCTGGTGGCCTGAGCGCGCCGCGAGCCGCGCGGGCCCTTCAAGAAGAGGAGGACGCGCACGGGCGCAGAATCCCGCTCCGGAGAGTGCGGGGCGCCCGTCCCGTTGGATGCACCACGAGCGGAGCGATGCTCCGCCGCCGCCGCACTTCCGTCTCGGATCGCGATCCCATGCGCGTCCCCTCGTCGGAACGTCCAGCAAGCCGCGTGCCGCATCGCCGGGGGACCCGGCGACGGCGCAGGCGGGCGACCTGCCTGACGTGGTATTCCGTGCGCGATGGCCGACAGAGCGACGTGGCGCATGCCCTCGGGTCGAACGGCGATCGATCGGCGCCGGGCCCGGTGGATCGGGTCGAGCATGGTCCTGGCGTGTCTTCTCGCCGCCGGCTCGGTCGTCGCGCAGCCGAAACAGGCGAGGGCGCCGGCCGACGACGAGGAGGAGGTGGTCGCGCAGGACTCGCCCCGCGCGTCGGTCGGGCAGTACCTCGAGCTGAGCCGCGCCGGTCGCTACGACGAGGCGGCTCGCTTCCTCGACCTGCGCACCGCCGCGCAGAAGGCCAGCGGCGCCGAGCTGGCCAGGCGCCTCACGGCGGTGCTCGACCGCCATGTCTGGATCGATCTCGAGGCGCTGTCGCCGCTCGCCTCCGGGCGCGCCGACGACGGCCTGCCGCGCGGCACCGAGGAGATCGCGCGCATCCCGGGGCCGTCCGGCAAGCCGGAGCCGGTTCGCATCGTCCACCGGAACTTCGGCGGCGCCGGGCGCTGGATCTCTCGCGCGCCACCGTGAACCGCATCGGCGCCTGGTACGACCGGCTCGAGAACCGCTGGGCCCTCGATCACTTGCCCGCGGTGCTGCTGCGCACCGGGCCGCTCGGTCTGCTCTACTGGCAGTGGCTGGCGCTGCCGGCCCTGATCCTCGTCGCATGGCTGGGCGGTCTGCTGCTCAGCCGGCTGACCCGGCGCATCATGGCCCGCTTCGCGGCGCGCACCGCCGCGAGCTGGGACGACGAGGTGCTCGTGCGGGAGGGCCCGCCCTTGACCCTGGCCTGGTCGGTCGCGCTCGCGTACTTCCTGGTGCCCCGGCTCGGCCTCTACCAGCCGGCGCGCGAGTTCGTGGATCAGCTGCTGCGCGCCGCCTTCCTGGTTGCCTGCTTCTGGGCGCTGACCCGCGCGATCGACGTGATTCGCCAGTTCCTCGGCGGCTCGCCGTGGGCGCAACACCACCCCGCCTCGCGCTCGCTGCTGCCGCTGGGGGCGCGGGTGGGCAAGGTGCTGATCCTCGCGCTGGCGGTGGTCGCGCTGCTGTCGGAGTTCGGCTACCCGGTGGCCAGCCTGGTCGCCGGGCTCGGCATCGGCGGCCTCGCCGTGGCGCTGGGGGCGCAGAAGTCGTTCGAGAACCTGTTCGGCGCCTTCGCCATCGGCGGCGACCAGCCGTTCACCGTGGGGGACTTCGTGAAGGTCGAGGACTTCGTCGGGACGGTGGAGGTGATCGGGCTGCGCTCCACCCGCTTCCGCACGCTCGATCGCACGCTCATCACCATCCCCAACGGCAAGCTGGCCGAGATGCGCCTCGAGTCGTTCACCGTGCGCGATCGCATGCGTCTGTTCACCCGGATCCGGCTGGCCTACGGGACGACCGAGCGGCAGACCCGGGCCGTGCTCGAAGGGCTCGAGCGCGTGCTGCGCGAGCACCACAAGCTCTGGCCCGACTCGCTCACCGTGCGTCTGGCCGAGCTGGGTGAGTCAACCCTCGACATCGACGTGATGGCCTGGTTCCAGACTCCGGACTGGGACGAGTTCCAGCTCATCCGCCAGGACGTGCTGCTGCAGTTCATGGGGGTCATCGAGGCGGCGGGCACGTCGTTCGCCGTGCCGACCCGGACCATCCAGCTGCGCGGCGAACGCGTGGAGGGCGAGCGGGCGTGACCGGGGCCGACCTCACTTGATTGTGTAGTCGAGGGTCAGCGGCTTGCCGCGCCGGGTGAGCGTGACCGACAGGCTGTTTGCCTCGCGCACCTTCGTGTAGACCTCGAGCGCCTTGTCCATGCTGTCGAGCGCGAAGCCGTTGATGGCGTGGATCGTGTCGCCGCTCTTGAAGCCGATCCGCGCGTACACCGACTTCGGGCGCACGGCGTACATCTTGAAGCCGTCGGGCTTGCCGTCCTTCACCGACGGCACGATGCGCGCCCCGCGGGTGGCAGCGGCCGGGTTGGCCAGCACCTTTGTCACCACAGCGCGGTCAACCTCGTAGCTGTCGTCGTCCAGCCTGCGCACGCCGGCGTCGACGGCGGCGAGGAGCTCGTTGCGGGCCGCGCGCGGATCGTCTTTCGGCGCGGGTGGCGCGGCGGCCGGCGGCGGCATGGCGGGTGCGGCCGGCGTCGCCGGCTGGCTGGTCATCAGCGAGATGCGCTCGAGCCGGCGCGCGGTCTGGTTGTCGAACTCCACGAACTTGCCGAGGATGCTGCGCACCGGCCCGGCGCCCGGGATGCGCTCGCCGACGCGGTAGGCGCCCTGCTGGCCGGTGGACGTGTTCCGGATCGTGGCGAACGATCGCTCCCCGACGAGCGACACGTTGGTCGCGACCAGGCGCAGCGGCAGCTCGGTCGCCACCGGTCCTGTCGTCGGGCTCGAGGGCGCTGCCGGCTCCTCGACGACGCAGGTGGAGCAGAAGATGTTGCGCGCCACCAGCGCGGCGGCGGCCGGATCCGGGCCGGGCGATCGAGTCGGCGCCGGGCGCGCCGGGGCAGCGCGCTGGATCGGGTCGGCGCGCTCGGCGAACGCGGTGGCCGCGATGACGTGCGCGACCGCGGTGGCGGCGAAGGCGGAGCAGGCGACGATCACCGCCGCCCGCACCAGCCAGAAGTACTTCTGTACCTGAGCATCCAGAGGCATCCGGACGATGCAAGGGAGCAACCGCGGTGCCAGTCGCAGCCCGCCCGTAGCGCGCGGCCGGGGTTCACCTCGTTGCAGATCGCAACGGTGTTGCAGGATGCGTCGGTGACGACCGGCTACGGCGAGACGGGCTTCCGGGCGCGCAGCCAGTCGTCGATTGTCGCCGCCAGCGGCCCGGCGAAGCGCTCGACCGCGGGGGCGAGCACCTCGTTGTCGTCGTTCCAGGTCCAGCTGCGGACCAGCAGGTCGCGCCGGACCTCGAGGCAGAAGACGCGCCCGGGCATGCGAGCCGCCCAGCGATGGGCCAGCGTGGCCGGGTGCATGTGGTAGGTCGCGTTGTCGCCGACCTCGATGCCCAGCTCGCCGTAGGTCGCGGCGATCCGCTCGGCGACGTCGAGGGCGGCTGCTACCTCGCCGTCCTTGCTGCGCGTGATGAGATCCGCCCCGGGGCGCAGCGGCCAGGTCTCCACCCGGTCCGCCTCGTGCGCCCAGCGCAGCTTGTCGACGATGTCGTCGCCGACGCTGTCGATGCCGAGCGTGCGCGGACCGTAGGTGTGCGGCAGCAGCAGGAAGCCGTCCGCGTCGAGCGAGGCGTGGGCCTGCTCGACGAGCGCCACGTAGCGGCGGTGAAGCGCCAGCAGGCGGGCGCGATCGGCGTCCTCGTGCACGTAGGCCGGGACGCTGGCGGTCATGCCGCCGGAGGCCAGGTCCCCCTCGGCAGCGTCCTCGACCCGGTTTGTGTCGATGAAGGTGCGCGGGATGCGGCAGCGAATGGCGATGGCGGTGCGGCGCGGGTCGGCGGCGACGATCTTTTCTGCCACGCGCCGGCCCAGTTGCCAGGCGCCGACGTCGGTGTTGACCGAGAAGAACTCGTGCAGGTGGTCGGGCAGCGCGCCGGTCATCTGCGCCCGCACCGCGTCGTAGTCGGCGCGATCGGCGCCGTGCGGCACCTCGACGAGCAGCGCGGCGGCGCCCGGCCCGGCCTCGCTGCCGCGCAGCACCTCGACGTCGGCGACGCCCTTGACGGAGGAGGGGAGCTCGGTGGCCATGGCGGCGCATTGTCGCACAGCGCCGGCCAGGGAGCGGCTCAGCCCAGGGCGAAGAAGGCCGCGAACGCCACCGCGACGATCCACAGCAGCACGTGCACCTCGCGGAAGCGCCCCGCGACCGTCATCAGCAGCACGTGCGCGATGACGCCGACGCCGATGCCGTTCGAGATGGACCAGGTGAACGGCATCAGGATGGCGGTCAGGAACGCGGCCGCCGCGTGCGGGAAGTCGTGCCAGTCGATGTCGGTCAGCCCGCTGGCCATCAGGAAGCCGACGACGACCAGCGCGCTGGCCGTCGCCTCGGGCGGCACGACGCCGGCCAGCGGGGCCAGGAACATCGCGGCGAGAAACAGGATGCCGGTCACCACAGAGGCGAGCCCGGTCCGCGCGCCATCGGCGATGCCGGACGCCGACTCGATGTACGTGGTGGCCGAGGAGGTGGAGGCGAGGCCTCCGGCCAGCGCGGCGAGCGAGTTGACGACCAGCACGCGCTTCATGCGCGGCAGGCGGCCGTTCTTGTTGACGAAGCCGGCCTGGGCGCCGAGGCCCAGCGCGGTGCCGACCGTGTCGAAGAAGTCGGACAGCATCAGCGAGAAGACCGCCAGCCCGGCGCCGAGCAGGCCCAGCTTGGCCACGAAGCCGAACGACACGTCGCCGAGCAGGCTGAAGTCGGGGGTCGACACGACCGCGGTTGGCGGCTGCCGCTCGCCGATCAGCATGGCCAGGACGGTGGCCGCGATGATCGCGATGAGGAGCCCGCCGCGCACCCGCCGCACCGTCAGCGCAAGGGCGACGAGCAGTCCGACGAGGAACACGATCGTCTGCGGCGACTTGAGATCACCCAGCTGGAGCACCGGCACCGGGCCGGGGACCTCGGCGCGCTTCACCAGGCCGCCGCTGGCCAGCCCGATCAGCGCAAGGAACAGGCCGATGCCGGCGCCGATGGCGCGCTGCAGCGAGCGTGGAATCGCGTCCAGGATCGCCTCGCGCACCCCGACGAGGACCAGGACGGTGATCGCGAGCCCCTCGGCCACGACGACGCCCATCGCCTCGGCCGGCGTCAGGCCCTGGGTGAGCACCAGGCTGCCGGCCACCGCCGCGTTGATGCCCATGCCGGGCGCGATGGCGAACGGATAGTTGGTCGCCAGGCCCATGGCGATGGTCATCACGCCGGCGACGAGCGCGGTGGCGGTCAGCACCTTGCCCGGGTCGAGCCCGGCGCTGGACAGCACCATCCCGTTGACGAACAGGATGTACGCCATGGTCATGAAGGTCGTCGCGCCGCCGATGACCTCCACGCGCACCGCCGATCCGGCAGCGCCGACCGCGAACCGTTGCTCGAGCCATCCCGCCATGCGCCGACGATACGCCCAAGCCGGTCCGGGCGGGACTTCTCATCCGCGCGGGTCGGGGCGCCGGCGGAGGAGGCGAAACAGGAGCAGGTGACTTGCCAGAGCCGTCTGGACCAGGAAGCTCGGCAGCCACAGGAACGGAAACGCGCTGGGGAGCAGGTTGGGCGGCCCGCCGGGGAACGTCTGAAATCCGGCCGGCGTCGAGAGGATGGCGATGACCACGATGTTGGCGAGCAGCGCCAGGCCGAGGATGTTCCACGCCAGCACGACGCCGCGCGGCACCTCGCGGCGCCACATCCACAGCGCCAGGACCAGCGCGAGGGCGCCCGTGACCACGTCGAAGTTGCGGCCCTCGAACGTCATCTGCACCGGGACCACGCCCTCGCCGTACATCCGGTGCAGCAGCCATTCCACCGGCAGGCGAAAGATCTGCAGGGCGACCAGGGCGCGGACGCCGATGCTGGTCGCCACGCGCTTTCCCCACGGCGAGAGCGCGAGGGTCACCGTCAGGAGGATCAGGACGACCGGGACCAGCAGGGCCGGGGGCGGACGCGCGTCGTACCGGTCGAGTGCGCCGGCCAGGGCCAGCGCGCCCGGGACGGTGAGGTAGGCGGTGATGATCCCGATGGTGGCCGCCAGACCCGAGCCGGCCCGGGCGAGAGCGCGAGCCACGAGCAGCGCGACGATCGCGACGAGCCCGACGAAGACGGTGGTGGTGAGCGACGAGAGACCCGGCATGGTTGAAGCCTTCGATGCTCGTGGCGGCGCGTCCGGTGCGCGTCTTCAGTCCGCGAGGATGTCGTCGAGCCAGGGGTTGACGTCGGACCACACGGACGGCCCCAGGCCGTGGCCGAGCTGGTCGTAGACGACGATCGAGAAGTCGTGCTCCGCGGCGATGCCGTCGTGCACGGCGAGGCAGGCGCGGGTCGGGATGCTGCGATCGACGAGTCCGTACAGCCACAGCATCGGCACGTCCACCTGCTCGAGGGTGGGCAGCGGATCGAAGCCGTCCGGGCCGTCGAACTCCGCGAGCTGCTGCTCGGCCTGGTCGAGCGGCAGGTCGGTGCCCTCGACCAGATCGCTGTAGTAGATCTCGAGGCCGACCGAGACCGTGGGGCCGACGAGGATCACCGCGAACCGCACGCGCGGGGACAGCGTGGCGGCCACCGGGATGATCCAGCCGGCCTGGCTCGCGCCGAGCAGGCCCAGGCGTTCGCCGTCCACGGCCGGCTGCGCGGCCAGAAAGTTGACCGCCGCGGCGACGTCACCGGCCAGCAGCGGGATCATGTCCGTGCTGTTGGCCACGCCCACGCCGCTGTAGCTGCCGCCCGAGCCGGCGACGCCACGCTTGTCGAAGCGGAGCGCCGCGATCCCGCGCGACACAAGCTGCCGGGCCAGCGGCGCCACCTCCTGCTTCGTGCTTCGGCCGGAGCCGTGGACCAGGACCACGCCGGGGAACGGCCCGGGACCGGGCGGGAGGTCCAGGGCGTAGGAGAGCTCGATGTCCCCGCTGGGGAAGCGGCCGGTGTCCTCGTCGTCGGGCGGCGCGGCCTCCGGGTCGGACGAGCACGCCGCCAGCAGCGCGGCCATCAGCAATCGCACCGGTGCGCGCATCACCGGCCACCCGGGCGGAGCGCCGGGAGCCCGAGGTCCGACGCGACGGCGCCGTCGAGCACGTCGAGCGGCACGCTGCCGTGGGTGAGGACCGCGCGGTGGAACGCGGTGGCATCGAACGCGTCGCCCAGAGCGTCCTCGGCGGCGCGGCGCAGCGCCAGGATGCGGGTGCGCCCCATCCAGTAGGAGGTCGCCTGCCCCGGCCACGAGGCGTAGCGCGCGACCTGTCCCTCGGCGAAGCGCTCGGGAAAGCCGGTGCTGTCGCGGAAGAAGTTGACCGCCTGGTCGAAGCTCCAGCCCTGGTCGTGGATGCCCGTGTTGACGACGAGGCGCGCGGCGCGGAACGCCTCCGCCTGCAGGCGCCCGACGTCGCCCGGCACGTCCCCCTCGTACCAGCCGAGATCGCCGGCCAGCCACTCGGCGTACAGCCCCCAGCCCTCGACGAAGCCGGTGAAGACGATCACGCGCTGGAACAGCGGCAGGTCCAGGTCGTGGGCGATCCCGATTTGCAGGTGATGGCCGGGCACCGCCTCGTGGTAGGCCAGCGAGCGCATGCCGAAGCGATACTCGCCGCCGTCGGGCACGGTGGCGAAGAAGGCGCCCGGTCTGGCGTTGTCGAGCGACGGCCCGACGTAGAAGCCGCCGCTCGGCACGCCGGTGACGACCACGTCCGCCGTGGGCAGGACGTCGAACGCATCGGGCAGCCGCGCCTGGGCGTCCTCGATGATCGCGGTGTAGGCAGAGACGACGTCGGCCGCCGGGACCAGGCCGCCCTCCTGCGCCACGCGCGCGATCTGATCGGGGAGCGGCGCGCCGGCCGGATAGCCCAGCGCCTCGAAGCGCTGCTCGAGCTCGCCGTGGATTCGGTCGAGCTCGTCGAGGCCGAGCTGGTGCAGCTCCGCCGCGGTGACCTCGGCGGTGACGTGGTGAGACAGGGCGTGGGCGTAGTAGTCTCCGCCGCCGTCGTACTGCCCCACGCCGATCTGGTCCGGGGCGCGCGCCTCCTGATCGGCCAGCAGGTCGGCCAGGGCGCGGTACCCCGGGATGACCGAGCCCTCGATCGCCGCGGCCGCGCGCGCCAGCAGTTCGTCGCGGGCCGCGTCCTCGATGTCGAGCGGGGCGAGCCTGGCGGCCAGCGCCTGGTAGTAGGGCGTGGATTCCGGTGCCGCGTCCGCGACCGCCTCGACGCCGGGGCGCGACCAGGCGAGCAGGAGGCGCGGCGTGACGATGCCGGCCTCCTCGATCCGCTCCATCACGTCGCGGACCTGGCGCATCTGCCAGCCGACCGCGTCCAGGCGCTGGACGTAGCGCTCGGCGTCGGCGGCGCCGGCGACAGGGTGCACGTCGGTGAAGAACAGCTGCGTGCTGACCGGGACCGAGTTGACGCCGGGCGCGATGCGATACTCGAGGTCGGAGAACGCGCGGCCGCGCACGCGGTCGTCCAGGTACCAGAGGTAGGCGTCCAGGGCGATGCGCTGCTCCGGGTCGAGCGCGCCCGCGTCGTGGCCGCGCGCCAGGTCGAGGATGGTCCGCTCCACTTCCTCGGACGCGCGGGCGAACTCGTCCGACATGTCGTCCAGGAAGCGCTCGCCCACGTCGATCCGGTCCTCGAGGCCCAGCTCGATGACGGTCATCGGGCTGCGCTGCAGCAGGATCTCGAACGACCGCTCGAGGAAGGCGTCGAACGGCATCCCCTCCAGCTCCGCGCGCACTTCCTCCGCCGACGGCACCGGCTGGGGCTCCGGCGCAGGTGGGGGCGGCGTCGACTCGTCGCCGCATGCGAGGGCCGCCGCGACCACGGCCAGCGCCAGCCCGCGTCGTCCGCATCCACGCCCCGCCCGCATGGCGCCATCGTCCGACCTCGTCCCGGCGCAGGCCAGCGCTGTTTCGGGCCTGTCAGGAGGTATCAGGGGCCCGCACTTTTCGCGGCGCGGCGGCCCTTGCCGGCCGTCCCGACCAGGTCCGGCTTCCAGACCGGGGCGATGCGGCGGCCGTAGCTGATCGTGCTGGCGCCGAGAAACCCGGCCAGCTCCTCGATGGCGCCGGCGACCGCGCGGCCGTGACCGCGCGCGCCCTCCTTCTCCGCGTGCACGGCGTGCACCACCAGGCGGCCGCCGTCGCGGTCCATGGCCGGATCGATGCGGCCGATCAGCCGGTCGCCGTGCAGGATCGGCAGCACGTAGTAGCCGTACCGGCGCTTGCCCGGCGGCGTGTAGATCTCGATCGAGTAGTCGAAGCCGAACAGCTGGCGGGTCCGCGCCCGGTCGCAGATGAGGTTGTCGAACGGCGACAGCAGCACGGTCCGCGGCGTCCACTCGGCGTCGAGCCGGTCGATGAGCGGCAGGTCCTGCGCGTGCGCGTACCAGGTGCCGGGCCATCCGTCGACCTGGACCCGCGCGATCCGTCCGGCCCGCTCCAGCTCGCCGAGCACCCGCGGCAGCTGCTCGTAGCGCCCGCGGATGAAGTGGCGCTGGATGTGCGACGCGGTGCCGATGCCGAGGGCGCGTATCGCCTTCTCGGCGCCGCGGCGCGCCACCTCCAGCGGCGACAGCCGGTCGCGCGGCGCCGATGCCGGCAAGGTCCGCTCGGCCAGGTCCCACAGCTTCTGCCCGCCGGTGCGCCCGGCCACCATGATCTTTCCCTGGGCCCACAGGAAGTCGAGCATGCGGCTGACGTTGCGGCCCGACGTCCACCCGGTCGACACCCACGCCTTCGGCTCGAACCCGGCCTCGGTCAGCTCGCGCGACGGCAGCGGACCGGCAGCGCGGAGGCGCGCGAGGATGTAGCGGCGCAGCTTCTCGTTCTGCTTCATCCACGCCCGCGTGCGCGTCGCCCACGGCCCGTCGGCGCCGGGATAGCGGCGCATCATGAGGTTGTGGATCGGGTAGTCCTCGGTCAGGACGATCGACGCGCAGTGCGCCCAGTACTCGAACAGGACCCGATCCCGCCACAGGAGGCGGTCCAGCTCCGACTGCTCGAAGCGCCCGACCCGGCTCCACAGCACCAGCCGGTGCGACCGGTCGACCACGCTGATCGGATCGAGCTGCACGCAGCCCAGGTCGCGCACCGTCTCCAGGAGACCTGCCGCGTCCGCCGCCGGCCGCGGCCCGGCCAGCCGCTGCCGCCGGATGAACAGCCGGCGGGCCACCTCCGGCGAGACCACAAGGCGCGCTCGCTCCACCATCGAAGTATTCCGATCGATCCCGCCGTCCGACGAGGGGCGGCAGCGAGATCGTCGCGCAAGGGGATCTGCCAGTTGCGAGATCCTCGTTGACGAGTGAGGCGGGATCTGTCATCCGTATGCGTTCGGAGACCCGTCATGACTGCACAGCGCACAAGAATCGTGAGCCTGTTCGCGTTGACGGGAACCGTGTGACCGCGCAGTAGCGCCTGTACTCGTAGCTGTACCAGTACGTGGCCCTGCCTCCGCGCGCGCACCTCCCGCGGCGCATTCCGTCTGCGTCGAGGAGCGTGTGTGACAAGGAAGAAGACCAGGCGCGGCGCCATGGAGGCGACCGACGCCGAGTTGATGGATCGTTTCTTTGCCGACTCGCGGGGGCATGGTGCGCCCCGCGGTCATGATCGAAAACTGAAGCAGCTGGCGCGAGAGGTGTACCGCGTGCTCTCGCAGGCGCTGGCCGATCTGGCCGACCCGCGCCTGGAGTCCGCGTTCGCGCTCGAGGTGCGTCCGGCGCCGGACGGGAGCCGCTTTGTCGTCCAGATCTCCGCCGGCGCGCGCGCAACCGCGTCGGAGGTGGAGGCGGCCCTCGAGGCCGCGCGCGGCCACCTGCGCAACGAGCTGTCGATGGCGCTGGCTCGCAAGCGAGTGCCAGACCTGATCTTCGAGGTCCTGCCATGAGCTCGACGCAGGCGCGCTTCGCGGCCCACCCGCTGTCGCCCGAGGTCGAGCGCGCGCTGGCGCGGCTGGCCGATGCGCCCGACGTCGAGCACATCGCGGTCATGCCCGACGTCCACCTCGCGGAGGAGGTCTGCGTCGGCGTCGCTGTCGGCACGACGCGCCTCGTCTATCCAGCGGCGGTCGGTGGCGACATCGGGTGCGGCATGGCGGCCCTGCGCTTCGAGGCCGACGCCGCTGCGCTCGACGCGGCGCGCTCGGCGCGCGTGCTGGCGGCGCTGTACGAGCGCGTCCCGCGCGGGCGACACCGGCGCGCGGGCTTCCGGTCCTGGCCGGCCGAGCTGGAGCCGGGCGAGCTGTCGCATCCGTCGCTCGTCGCGCTGGCCGAGGGCGATGGCCGCGCGCAGCTCGGCACCCTGGGCAGCGGCAACCACTTCATCGAGCTGCAGGCCGACGAGGAGGATCGCCTGTGGTTGATGCTGCACAGCGGCTCGCGCGCCATCGGCCCGGCCATCCGCGCCCATCACGCGGCGCGCGGGGAGGTGGCCGGCGCCTTCCACGCCGTTGACGCCGACAGCGAGCCGGGCAGGGCATACCTGGCCGACATGGCCTGGGCGCTGCGGTACGCCGACGCCAACCGCAGCTGCCTTCTCGAGGCGACGGTCGACGCCGTGGGCGCGGCCACCGGCGCTCGCGCGGAGAGCGCGACCCTGGTCACCTGCCATCACAACCACGTCCGGCGCGAGACTCATGCCGGGCGCGACCTGTGGGTCCACCGCAAGGGCGCCATCCCGGCCGCCACGCGGGAACCCGGCATCGTCCCCGGCTCGATGGGCACGCCGAGCTATCACGTCGAGGGCCGCGGCCACCCCGACTCCCTCGGCTCCAGCGCGCACGGCGCCGGCCGCGCCCTCTCGCGCACCGACGCGCGCCGCACGATCAGCCGCCACGACCTCGCCCGACAGCTCGACGGCGTGGCCTGGGACCACCGCCGGGCCGACGTCCTGCGCGACGAGGCACCCGCGGCATACAAGGACATCGCCCAGGTGATGCGCGCCCAGCGCGACCTGGTCCGCATCGTCCGCCGCCTCCGGCCGCTGCTGTCCTACAAGGCGGCGTAGCCACTCGCTGGCACGCGGAGAATGCCTCGGTTATCATGGCCAGGTCGTGCCGCGCTGGTCTGCGCTTCTCCTGATCGCGGCCCTGGTCACCGGGGTCTCGGGCGTGCTGCAAGCGGCGGCCGCAGCCGGGGACTGCTGCGGCGACAGCTGCGCGGATGACGAGGGCGCCGACCGTCGCGATGCGCAGGCATCGGACGGATGCGGGGAGCCGGGCGGGCAGGGCGACGGCATGGGCTGCCCGCCGCTCTGCACGTCTTGCGTGTGTGCGGCGTACTTCGCGCCCGCGATGCTGCCGTCGGTGCCCGACGTTCGCGTGGCCGCGGCGAGCTTCGATCTCGAGTCGGACGTGATCGCCTGTCCCGAGTCGGCGCCGGCCGGCGGCGTGTTTCATCCTCCGCGCGCCGCCTGACGGCCACGGGTGAGCTGCGCGCCGCGCGCGGGCCGACCGGGCTCGCGCGGCGGAGCGCATCGTTCGAGCAATGCGCGCGCACCGGTGCGCGTGCGCCGACGCGGAGGATTGCAATGAAGACGATCGCGCTGGTTCTGGTTTCCGTGATCCTGACAGTCGGTGCCTGCAAGAAGGAGGGCGCCGGCGAGAAGGACGAGGCTCGACCGGCCGCGGCCGAGAAGTCCGGCCACGCGCCGGCGAACGTGGTGCCGGGCTCGCACGAGGACTGGTGCGAGGAGCACGCGGTGCCCGAGTCGCAGTGCACGCGCTGCAACCCGGACCTCATCGCCGCCTTCAAGGCGACCGGCGACTGGTGCGAGGAGCACGGCGTGCCGGAGTCGCAGTGCCTGAAGTGCAACCCGGATTTGGCGATCGTCAGGCCGCCGAAGACGCCATGAGGATCCTGGCGATCGCGGTCGTTCTGGCGCTCGGGGGCGCCTGTGCCGGCGAGGAGCCTGCCCCGGCGGCGGGGCCGAAGAAGGCGGCCGAGGGAGCAATGTGTGCGGAGCACGGCGTGCTCGAGGCGCTGTGCACGAAGTGCAATCCGAAGCTCATCCCGGTCTTCCAGGCCAAGGGTGACTGGTGCGCCGAGCACGGCTTCCCGGAGTCGATCTGCCCGATCTGCCACCCGGAGCGGGGCGGGCGGCCGGCGGCGGACGTATCGTCGCGCGGCGACGCGCCTCCCGACGGCACCCTGGTCCGCTTCGCGCGCAAGGACATCGCGAAGCTGGCCGGCATCCAGACCCGACCGGCCAGGCCGCGCGAGGGCGGCGCCCGCCTCGAGGTGCTCGTCACGCTGGCCTACGACGCGCGACGAAAGGCCGAGGTGAACGCGCGCGCACCCGGCGTGGTGCGCAGCCTCGCGGTCGAGATCGGCGAGCGCGTCGCCCGCGGGGCGTCGCTTGCGACGATCGAGAGCGGCGACGTGGGCGCCGAGCGCTCGCGCCTGTCGGCAGCGCGCGCCCGCGTCCGGCTCGCCGAGTTCGACGCTGGCGCGCGACCGGCGGCTCGCGGCCGACGGCATCACGCCGGCCAAGGACGTGCTCACCGCCGAGGCGGAGCTCGACACGGCGCGCGCCGACGAGGCGGCGGCGCGGGCCGCGCTCGGTGTCGTCGGAGGCGGCCAGGCCCTGACCGGCAGCTATACCGTCACGGCGCCGCTGGCCGGCCTGGTGGTGCGGCGAGGCGCGACCGTGGGACACATGGTCAACGCGGACGACTCCCTGTTCGAGATCGTCGATCCGCGCACCCTGTGGGCCGAGCTGGCCATCCCCGAGGCGGACCTGCCGGCGATCGCGCCGGGCCAGAAGGTCTCGATCGCGCTCGACGCGTACGAGGGGCCGCCGGTCGCCGGCGCGCTCGAGTACGTGGCTCCCGAGATCGATCCGGCCACCCGCACCGCGCTCGCGCGCGTGTCGATCGCCAACCCGGACGGGCGCCTGCGCGCAAACATGGTCGGCACCGCGACGATCGAGCTGGGCGCTGGCCGCGCGACGATCCTCGTGCCGCGCGCCGCGGTCCAGCGAACAGCCAACGCGGCCTTCGTCTTCGTGCGCGTGGCGGAGGACGCGTTCAAGCTGCGCCGGGTCCAGCTGGGCTCGAGTGAAGCGGACGACGTCGAGGTGATCTCCGGCCTCGAACCGGGCGCCGTGGTAGCCACCGAGGGCAGCTTCCTGCTCAAGACCGAGACCCTCAAGGGCGCCATCGGCGCCGGCTGCTGCGACCCGGAGTAGACATGCTGTCCCGTGTCATCGTCTGGTCGATCCGGCACCGCGTCGCGGTGATGCTTGCCTGGGCCGCGATCGCCGGCGCCGGCGTGCTGGCCTTTCTGCGCCTGCCGATCGACGCCTTCCCGGACACGACGCCGGTGCAGGTCCAGGTCAACACCGAGGCGCCCGCCCTGTCGCCGCTGGAGATAGAGCGGCAGATCACCGCGCCGGTCGAGCGCGCCATCGCGGGGCTCAAGGGGCTCGGCGACGTGCGCTCGATCTCCCGCTTCGGCTTCTCGCAGGTGACCGCCACCTTCGAGGACGGGACCTCCCTCTACCTCGCGCGTCAGGTGGTGGCCGAGCGGCTGGTGGCGGTGGAGCTGCCGGTCGGGATCGAGCGGCCGACGCTGGGTCCGGTCGCGACCGGCCTGGGCGAGATCTTCCACTACCTGGTGCGCGGCGCCGGCCACACCCT
>CAVWXW010000002.1:0-364795 GCA_963759105.1 uncultured delta proteobacterium
GAGCCCGGCTGCGCCTTGAAAGCCACCCGCTGATCGGCGCGCGTTACTCGGCGACGCGGAAGAGCTCGTCGAGATCGAGCTCGTACCCGCCCAGGAGCGGCGTCGTGAGGCGTCCGCGGACCTCTTCGACCTGGGCGAGGTTCGGGCCGGAGAACCGCTCGATCAGTCCAGCTGGCTCGACGACCCAGTACTCACGCACACCGGCCTGGCCATAGATCATCCGCTTCGTCACGCGGTCGTAGACTCGGTCGTTCGACAGGACCTCGACGCAGATCTCAGGCACGCGAGACAGCGGACCGGCCTGATCGCGCGGCACGATTCCCAGAATCACGAAGGCGTCCGGCTGGAGGATACGGCCGTGCTGGAATCGAACGTCGAGCGGCGCCTGACCGATAGTGACCTTGGCGCCTGCTTGCATGGCCCAGTGGCCCAGAGACAGGACGAGACGCCGAAGGATTTCCTGGTGCCAGAACGTAGGACTGGGTGACACGATCACCTCGCCGTCGAGGAGCTCGACCTTGTCCGTTCGACTCGGGAAGCGCCAGGAACTCCGCCTCGGAGACCAGCGTGCGCAAAGGAGCCTGCATGGGACTCCGCAACCTTACCACGCGGGCTCAAGGTCCGGAGTACGCGGTCGATCCATGACGTGGAGCTGTGAGTTCACCGCGGCAGGCATTCGGCGAGGGGCTTCGGGCCCTTCTGGCCGCAGCCGCGGTCGGCTGCACTGGCGACAGTGAGGGGGCGCTCGATGCGGCGGTCGGCGTCGATGCCTCCGACGGAGCAGGCCCGGTCAACGCTGCGGCGGACGCGGCAACGCTCGAGGTGCCGCGCTTCTCGACCGCGCTCTACTTCGACCTCGAGCACGTGGAGCGGATCTCGCGGTTTCGCTCCGGGATCGGGCACGACTTCGCGGACAGCCACGAGAGCTGTCGCTCGATGAAGCATTACTTCTGCCCGACCGAGTGCATGGGGACGTGGCCGCACACGACCAGCTGGACCGAGCTGGCGGTGTACTCGCCGGCGGACGGTTCGATCACGCGGCTGGAAGCGGAGCAGACGGTCGGCACGCAGGTCTACATCCGGCCGGACGGGCTACCCACGTGGGAAGTGCGCGTCTTCCACGTCACGCTGCTGCCATCGTTGATGTGGGCGACGCGGTCGCGGCCGGGCAGCTGCTCGGCCATCACGCCGCCGACGAGACCATGTCGGACATCGCGGTCCAGCAGCTGCGCCCGGACGGCTTTCGCCTTGTGTCGTTCTTCGACTCGCTGACCGACGATGCCTTCGCCCCGCTCGTCGCGCGCGGGGTGACGTCGGCCGCGGAGCTGGTCATCGGCGCCGAGGAGCGCGACGCCGACCCGCTCTCGTGCGACGGCGAGGTGTTCGCCGACCCGGGCGCGCTGGACAACTGGGTCGTGCTCGCCCCGCTCTGAGCGCACTCGGGGCACGTGAGTTACAGCGGACCGAGCCGAGGCCAGGCACCGTCCGGGTGACGCGAAAATCTCCGATAGACGACTGAGGCGGAAGCGCGATGACGACGCTGCGCGCCATCTGCTCCAGAGCGGATCGGCGAACGAAGCGATCGTTGCGCTCGTACTCTTGGCGGCTGCCGCGGCCTTCCTATGATGGACAAGCGCGGGTGGAGCTTGGTGCGCGCGGGGGAGGAGCGGTGCCGAAGTGGTGGCCCGACGCGCGCTGCGCGCGCCGACGGCAGGTGACAGACGGGAGACGGCGGGGGACGTGTCGGGCTTGGGCCCTATCTTGCGACGCCATGGGTAACGGCGTGGTCCAGCGGACCCGGGCGTTCGGCGTCTTGACCAAGAGACGCCCGCGCAAGGTGGGCGCGAGACTTCGCGGTCGCCATTCCGCCGAGTGCCATCAAGGAAGCCAGCGCCTCGCGGGTTGAGGGGATGTTGGGGCTCGACGGAGCCCTACGAGGGGGGACACATGGAGTGGTTGGCAGTTGCGGGAGGCGTCGCCGTCGTGGCGGCGGTGGCACTGGCGATCTACGCCGCGCGTCTGCGGCGGACGCGGCTGGAACGCGACCAGGCCTACGAGCGGATCCGCGGGCTCGACGCATACGCGGAGAGGTTGCGTCCGTACGAGGGAATCGTCGCAGCCGAGGCACACGCGGCGGCGATCTCCCAGCAGGCGGAGCAAGCAGCGCAGGCCGTGATCGGGCGCGCGCACGCGCAGGTTGCCGGCATCGTGCAGGAGGCGGAGCGCCAGGCGGCCGAACGAGAGGCCGCGACCGCCCGCGCGGCCGAACAGGTCCAGCGCCGGACGTCCGACAAGGAGGCCAAGGCGGTCACCATGCTGGCCGAGGCGTCGGTCGAGGCGAAGAAGATCGTGACGGAAGCGCAGCAGCGCGCCGAGGCCATCGCTGGGGACGCCTACAAGGCGATGCGCGATGCGAAGCACTACGAGGATGCGGCGCGCGCGATGAAAAACATCATCGAGGGGTACGGCGATCAGTACATCGTTCCCGACGGCGGGCCTGCTCGACGAGCTGGCCGAGGACTTCGGCTTCGCGGAGGCGGGCCAGAAGCTCAAGGCGGCGCGTGACCGAACCCGCGCCATGGTCCAGGCAGGGACGGCCGCCAGCTGTGACTACGTCGAGGTGAATCGGCGTGAGACCGCGATCCGGTTTGTCCTCGACGCCTTCAACGGCAAGGTCGCCTCGGCCCTGGCCGACTGAAGTCAACCAATCACGGGACCCTCGAGCGGAAGATCCGCGACGCGTGCGCGCTGGTGAACGTCAACGGCGAGGCGTTCCGCAACGCGAGGATCGAACCAGCGTACCTCGACGCGCGTCTCGAGGAGCTCAGGTGGGCGGTCGCCGCTCAGGAGCTGAAGGAGCGCGAGCGCGAAGAGCAGCGGGCGATCAAGGAGCGGATCCGCGAGGAGGAGAGGGCCCAGCGCGAGTTCGAGAAGGCGCGAAAGGAAGCAGACAAGGAGGAGGAGCTTTTGCGAAAGGCGATGGACAAGGCGCGAAAGGAGGCTGAGCGAGCGACCGACGAACAGAAGATCGAGTACGAAGCAAAGCTCGCCGACCTGGCCGCCAAGCTGGCGGCGGCGGAGGCCAAGAACCAGAGGGCTCTGTCGATGGCGCAGCAGACCAGGGCAGGCCATGTGTACGTCATCTCGAACGTCGGCTCCTTCGGCGAGGACGTCTACAAGATCGGCCTCACCCGGCGGCTCGAGCCGATGGACCGCATTCGCGAGCTCGGCGATGCAAGCGTGCCGTTCGACTTCGATGTCCACGCGATGGTCAGGAGCGACGACGCTCCGGCCCTCGAGCGCGAGCTGCAGCGCCGTTTCGTGCGCCAGCAGGTCAACAAGGTGAACGCTCGCAAGGAGTTCTTCCGGGTGAAGCTCACGGAGGTGCGCGATGTGGTCGCGGCGCTCCGCTTCGAAGCAACCTTCACCCTCACCGCCGAGGCGAAAGAATGGAAGGAGACGCGGGCCATCGAGCGCGAGATGGACAGGGGCACCTTCGATCGCGCCGCCTGGGAGCGCCGACAGATCGCAGAGCATGACGACGCGGTCCGGGAGCAAACCATCGACGTGGCGGAGGCATAGACGATGCGGCTCACGGATGGGATGACGTTTGCGGTCCTGGATGTGGAGACGACCGGCGTACTGCCCAGGACCGACCGCGTGGTCGAGGTTGCCGTCGTGCGCACCGACGGTGAAGGCCGGCGGCTCGGCGAGTTCGCGACCCTGGTCAACCCCGGGCGCGATGTCGGCGATACCTATCTCCATGGCATCTCGGCAACCGACGTCCTGTCGGCGCCGACCTTCCAGGAAGTCCTCGGCGACATCGTCGCGCTCCTCGCGGGCGCCGTCGTGGTCGGCCACAACGTTCGCTTCGACCTGCGGTTCCTGGAGGTCGAGGCCCGCCGGGCCCGGTACGCGCTGCCGCAGATCCCGTTTCTCTGCACCCTTCAGCTCAGCCATCGGGTGGCCGGTCCCCTGCCCCACCGCCGCCTCGCGGTCTGCTGCGAGCACGCAGGCATCACGCTCGAGACCGCGCACGATGCGCTCAGCGATGCGAGCGCCACCGCGCGGCTCCTGATGTACTACCTGAGCCGCGCAACCGAGCAGGGCCTCCTCGCGCTCGAGGACCTCGCGTTCGACACAGTCACCCAACCGGCGCCCGACTGGCCGCCATGGCCGCCGACCGGGCGAACGCTCCGCCGCTCGGAGGCGCGTCAGATCGACGAGGGAACTCTCGTACAGCGGCTGCTGGCGCGGCTCGAGACGGCGCCGGACGTTGACGCTGGCGTCGCCGCCTACTACGACGTTCTCGACCGTGTTCTCGAGGACCGGCGCATCACGCCCGAGGAGACGGAGGCCCTGTACGAGATCGCCCGGCTCTGGAGCCTCGATGCTGCGGCGGTCCGTCTGGCGCACCGCAAGTATCTGCGCGCAGTGGCGGACGCCGCGCTCGGCGACGGACACATCTCGCCTGCGGAAGCGAAGGACCTCGAGAGGGTGGCTTGTCTGCTCGGCATCGACCGTGGATGGTTCGCCACCATCCAGGCAGAGGCGGAGGAAGCGCGAGCGAAGGCGATTGGCGCGGCCACCGCCTCGCGCGCGGCGGCCTCGAGTCCACTCGCAGGCCAGACGATCTGCTTCACCGGCGCCCTCTCCGGGCATCTCGGCTGCGAGCGCATCACGCGAACCATGGCCGAGGCGCTCGCCGAGAAGGCCGGGCTCGAGGTTCGCGCGAGCGTCTCGTCCGACCTCGACATCCTCGTGGTTGCCGACCCGAACACCCAGTCCACCAAGGCGCGCAAGGCCCGGCAGTACGGCACCCGCGTCATCGCCGAGATGGAGCTCTGGCGCCAGCTCGGAGTCGCGGTGTCATGACCACCCCCCTCTGACGCACGCGCAGATTCGATGCGTCGCCGCCGAGCGTACCGACAGATCCACCCCGGGCATGGCGATGTCAGAGGGGTTTGCATGATGCACTGAACTGATGCTCAGGGGCACTTGTTGGTGAGGTTGCCGAGGAGAGATGGCTCCCGATCGGGCTGAGCCTGTCCCGTTATCAACGGTGTCCCAATTTATGGGACATGCCATTATACGGGACATGGCTCCCGATGGCGGCCTGGCACCGTGGCTCGAGCAGCTCGAGCAGCTGCCCTTCGTGCGGGCCGCCACCATTCGTTCGACGCGGGGGGCGAAGCGAGTTCGCCTGCGGACGGCGAACGGGACCTTTGACTACCGCCTCGAGGTGTACCTGGCCCAGCCGTTGGGGCACGCGCGGCTCGCCCCTCTGCTCGGCAACGCCGACGCGCCGCGGGAACCTGTGCTGCTGTTTGCGCCTCTGGTGGCGCCGCGGATCGGCGAGGCCCTTCGCGCGCGGGGTGTCCAGTACGTCGACCTGGCGGGCAACTGCCACGTCGAGGCGGGCGGGACCCAGGTGGCGCACGTCGAGGGCCGGAAGTTGCGCGAGCGGTTTGCGGATCCGGCGCAACGACGCAGAGAGGGGCGTTTCCACGTGTACTTCGCCCTGGCGGCCAGGCCAGAGCTGGTGACCGCGACGGTGCGCGAGATCGCCCGCCACGCCGGTGCCGGCAAGTCGACGGTGGATCGCACGCTCGTCCGACTCGAGGAGGACGGAGTGGTGGCGACCACGAAGGGGGGGCGCCGCATCGTCCGGACCGACCAGCTCGTCGAGCGATGGGTGGCCGGGTATGTCGAGTACCTGCGGCCGCGCTGGATGGTGAGCCGCTACCAGCCGGCCGAGGCGGATCCGGCGGAGCTCGAGAAGGCCCTCTCGCGGGCGCTGCGCGGCGCTGTGTGGGGGCTCGGTGGCGGCGCTGCCGGCTGGCGGCTCGACCACCACTATCGCGGTCCAGATACGGTGGTTCACATCGCCCAGTCCGTGCCCAGCCTGGCGGCCAAGGTGCGCGCGCTTCCCGCACGCGAAGGCCCACTGGCGGTGATACGGACCCCGCTTGCGCTGGCGTTCGAGAGCGCCGTGGAGGAGACGGTGCACCCGCTACTCGTGTATGCCGAGCTGGTCGCGTCCAACGACGAGCGCTCGCTCGAAGCTGCTGCGCGCATCCGTGAGCGCTACAAGCTGGGGCAGCCATGACTGGCGGCCTCACCGAGGCCCAGCGGGCCGCACTCCGGCAGCTGGCTCGGTTGTGGTCGTCGCGGCCGTTCGTGCTCATCGGGGCAATGGCCATCGAGTGCCAGCTTCCGATGCGGCGCGTGACCGCCGATCTCGACCTGACGGTGGCGGTTTCGATGGCGGAGTTCCCGGCCGGTGTCGATCAGCTCGCGGGCTGGGTACGTCATCCTGCGCGCGAGCACGGGTGGACCGGGCCGGGCGACGTGAGGGTTGACATCATCCCGGCGGGACCAGACCTTCTTGCGCGGGGCTGGATCGAATGGGCAAGTGGCCATCGGATGAACGTGGTCGGACTCGCGCACGCATTCGATCATTCGGTCGATGTCAACGTCGGTGACCAGATCCGCGTGAAGGTCGCGAGCCTGCCGGTACTCGCTCTGCTCAAGATGGTCTCGTATCTGGATCGGCCAGCAGAGCGCCGCCATGACCTCGAGGACCTGGGGTTTCTCCTCGAAGAGGCAATCTCCGCAGACGACGAGAGGCGGTGGAGTGACGAGATCCTCGCGGCCCAGCTGGCGTTCGAGGTGACGTCGGCCTTCATTCTCGGGCAGGAGATCGGCCGCTTCAGCCGCGACCTGGAACGGGCACTGGTGGCGGAATTCGTTGCGTGCGCGCGTGCAAACCGTTTCGCGACCCTGTCGGAACTGGCTCGACTCGCGCCCCGGGCCTGGCGGAAGGACGAGGACACGGCGCTCGCTCTGCTCGAGGCTCTGGCCGCCGGCGCCGGACTGCCAGCGCCGTGATCAGCACGTGGCGTCGCCCCGCATGGGCGCGCCGCCCTGACGGAACAGCCGTCCGCACTGCGGGCCGGGACCGCCGCGCCCGTGTGCAGATCCTGCAGACGTTCGCGGTCGGGAAGGTTGGCGGGACCGCAGTGGTTTCATCGGGACGGCAAAAAGCTGGGCTCGCGGCCCACGAGCACGGACCAACGCCTTGCCGCGAGAGGCGGGGCTCGCTAGCCTCGTCCTGCCCCTGACAACGTTGTAACCCCGCGGAAATCGCAATGAACGTGCTCAAATCGGCAGTGCTGACGGCCGCGGCGCTGCTCTCGCTCGCGCACGCGCCTCGGTCCGGCGGCACCCAGCCGGCCCCGGCAGGGCAGCTCACGCTCGAGCGAGCCATCGACATGGCCGTCGCGCGCGACGAGCGCCCGCGCATCGCCGGCCAGCAGCTGGCCTCGTCCGAGGCCGGGGTCGATCGCGCGCGCGCGTTCTTCTTCCCCGATCTCGAGGCGCGCGGTGGGTACACTTTTCGCGGCGACCCGGGCATGTTTCAGGACCGTCACGTCTACACCGGGAGCGTGGCCGCGAACCTGACCCTGTTCGACGGCCGCGGTTTCCCGCTCTATCGCGCCGCCGCGCTGGCGCGCTCGGCCGCCGAGCTCGACCGCGACGAGGCGCGCCGCCAGGTGGCCTTCGAGGCGGGCGGCGCCTACTTGACGACGCTCGGGCTGCAGGCCGTCGTCGAGGCGGCGCAGCACCGCGTCGCCTTCGCGCGCGAGACCCTGGCCGACGCGCGCGGCCGCGCCTCCGCCCAGCTGGCCAGCTCCAACGACGTGTCGCGCGCCGAGCTCGAGCTCAGCACCGCGCAGCTCGAGCTGCGTCGCGCCGAGGGAGACCTGGCCACCGGCATGCTCAACCTCGGCTGGCTGCTCGGCACCCAGCTGCGCGGCCGGCTGATCTCGCCCGACGCGCTGCTGGCCGCCGCGGCCTCGACGCAGACCGATCGCCGCCCGGCCATCGGCCAGGCCCAGGACCGCCGCCTCGACGTTCGCTCCGGGCGCCTGCGCGCCGGCGCCGCGCGCGAGCGGGCCAAGGAGCCGCTGTGGCGCTGGCTCCCCTCGCTGAGCGCCATCGGGCAGGCCGACAAGACGTCGGTCGAGGACACGACCGGCAAGACAGTCGACTGGTTCGTCGGCCTGAGCGCGGTGTGGACCCTGTGGGACGGCGGCGAGCGCGCGGCCAATCGCGACGACCTTGTCGCGCAGACCAGGGTGGCCGAGCTCGAGGTCGCGCGCCAGACCCGCAGCGTCGCGCTCGAGGTGGAGAGCGCGCTTGTCGCGCTGGCCACCGCGCGCGACACAGCGACGGTGGCGACCTCCGCGGTCACCGCCGCGCGCAAGAACGTGGAGGAGGCGCGCGCGCTCTACAAGCAGGGCCTGGTGCGCGCCCTCGACGTGGCCGACGCCACCGCCGGGCTGTTCGACGCCGAGGTGGCGCTGGCGCGCGAGCGCTTTGGACTCGGGCTGGCGCTGCTCAACCTGCGCTCCGCCCTCGGGCTCGGTCCGCTCGACAGCGGCCAGCGGGAGGCCAGATAACGTGTCGATCGCGATCCGTACCGCGCTGCTCGCGCTCGCCCTCGCGGCGGCCGCGCTGAGCGGCTGCAGCAACGAGGGCGACGGGGCCGCCGAGGGCAAGGGCGGACCGCCGCGCGGAGGCGGCAAGGGCGGGCGCGGCGGCTCGCGCGCCTTCCCGGTCGAGGTGCAGCCGGTCGGCTCCCGCGACGTGGCCTACGTCGTGTCCGCCGTCGGGACGGTCGAGGCGTTCGAGGAGATCCAGGTGACCTCGCGCGTCACCGGCGTCGTCGAGAAGGTCCGCTTCCACGAGGGCGAGACGGTGACGGCCGGGAAGCCGCTGGCCGAGATCGAGCCGCAGCGCTTCCAGCTCGCTGTCGAGGCCGCGCGCGCGGCGCTGGCCAAGACCAGGGCCGCCATGGCCGAGGCCGAGGCCGGGCTGGCCCGGCGCGAGAAGGCCACCGTCGACAACCCGGGCCTGGTGCCGGGCGAGGAGCTGGAGACCTGGCGCACCCGCGTGGCCACCGCCAAGGCCGAGGTCCACTCGGCGCAGGTCGCGCTGGATCGCGCAGAGCTCGACCGCCGCGACGCGTTCGTGCGCGCGCCGGTCGCCGGGATCTTGCAGTCGCGCACGGTGCGCACCGGGCAATACGTCCAGCCCGGCACCGTGCTGGCCACGCTCATCCAGCGCGATCCGCTGCTGCTGCGCTTCGACGTGCCGGCGCGCGACGCGGCCGGCCTGCGCGAGGGCATGCGGATCGAGTTCGGCGGCTCGGGGGCCCAGGAGCCGTACCGCGCGGTCATCAAGCTGGTCACCACCGCGGCGGATCCCAACACGCGCATGGTCAAGGTCACCGCCGAGGTCGATGACCCGCGCAAGGATACGCTGCGCGCAGGCTCGTTCGCGCGCATCGCCGTGCGCATGGGCACCACCGAGGGCGCGGTGGTCATCCCGCAGAGCGCAGTGGCACCGAGCGAGAAGGGCTTCCTGGCCTACCTGGTCGAGGACAACAAGGCGGTCGAGCGCGTCGTCGAGATCGGCCAGCACACGGCAGACGGCATGCTCGAGGTGAAGAGTGGCCTCAAGATCGGCGAGCAGCTGGTCGTGCGCGGCGGCGAGGCCCTGCGCAACGGCGCGCCCGTGGTCGTGACCGGCCAGGTGGCGCCCGGCACCGCGCCGCGCACCAGCGAGCGCACGCCGCCCCAGCCGACACAGCCGCGCGAGGAGGCCGCCGGCGGTACCCGCCGCAGCAAGTCGCCATGAAGCTGACCGACATCGCGATCAGGCGACCGGTCCTCGCCTGGATGATGATGATGGCGACCGTGATCTTCGGCGCCGTCGGGCTGAGCCGCATGGGCGTCAGCCAGTACCCGGACGTCGACTACCCGACGGTGAGCGTGAACCTCACCTACGAGGGCGCGGCGCCCGAGGTGGTCGAGAACGACGTCATCGAGTTCGTCGAGGAGGCGGTGTCGCAGGTCGAGGGGGTCAAGTCGATCACCTCGAGCGCGCGCCAGGGCGAGGGCCGGGTCACCGTCGAGTTCGACATCTCGCGCGACATCGATCAGGCGGTGCAGGACGTGCAGAACCGCCTGGGCCAGATCCGCCAGCTGCCCGAGAACCTCGACCCGCCGATCGTGTCCAAGTCCAACCCGGAGGATCAGCCGATCATGTGGGTCGGCCTGTCCGGGCCGTATCCGCAGGCGATGCTGTCCGACACCGCGCGCTACCGGGTGAAGGATCGCCTGCAGGCGGTCACCGGCGTGGGCGAGATCCAGCTGGGCGGCTACCTCGAGCGCAACATCCGCATCTGGATCGACGCCGACAAGCTGGCCGCCTACCAGCTCACCGTGTCGGACGTGATCGCGGCGCTGCAGCGCGAGCACATCGAGCTGCCGGCCGGGCGTCTCGAGGCCGGGTCGCGCGAGGTCGGCGTGCGCGTGCTGGGCGAGGCGCTCGACCTGGACACGCTCAAGGGGATCATGGTCAAGAACGTCGCCGGCGCCCCGGTGCGCCTGGCCGACGTGTCCCTGGTCGAGGACGGCTTCGAGGACGTGCGCCGGCGCTCGCGCGTCAACGGCGTGCCGGTGCAGGGGCTCGGGGTCCGCAAGCAGCGCGGCGCCAACGCCGTGGGGGTGGCCGACGGGGTCAGGCAGGTCATCGAGGACGTGCGCAAGACCCTGCCGGAGGGGATGGAGCTGCAGATCATCTTCGACTCCACCACGTACATCGAGGAGTCGGTGCACGAGGTCGAGTTCGAGCTGGTCCTGGCGGTGATCCTCACCTCGCTGGTCTGCTGGATGCTGCTCGGCTCGGTGTCCAGCACGCTCAACGTGGTGCTGGCCATCCCGATGTCGCTGCTCGGGACGATCGCGGTCATCTACTTCCTGGGCTGGACGCTGAACATGTTCACGCTCCTGGCCCTGTCGCTGGCGGTCGGCATCGTCGTCGACGACGCGATCATGGTCATGGAGAACATCTTCCGGCACGGCGAGAGCGGCAAGGACCGCGTCCGCGCCGCGCGCGAGGGCACCCAGGAGATCGCCTTCGCGGCGATGGCCGCCACCGTCGCGGTCATCGCCATCTTCATCCCGGTCGTGTTCATGGAGGGGATCGTCGGGAAGTACTTCATGCAGTTCGGCGTCACCCTCTCGGTCGCTGTCGCGTTCTCGTACCTCGAGGCGGTCACCCTGGCGCCGGCGCGCTGCGCGCAGCTGCTCAAGACCTCGCGCGAGGGCCGCAGCTGGATCGGCCGCGTCGTCAACCGAGGCTTCGAGTCGCTGGCGCGCGGCTACTCGTGGCTGCTGAGCCGCAACCTGCGCTGGCCGCTGGTCGCGCTGCTGGGCGCGGCCGTCCTCCTGCTCGTGTCGTTCCAGGTGGTGCGCTCGACGCCGGCCGAGATGGTGCCGAGCCAGGACATCAGCAGAATTCTCTTGAACCTCGAGACCGCGCCCGGCTCGTCTCTCGATCAGACCGAGCAGGTCACCAGGAAGGCGGAGGAGTTCCTGAACGCGCGGCCCGAGGTCACAAAGGCCATGTTCACCGTCGGCGGCTTCGGCGGCGAGGTGAACACGGTGCGCGCGTTCGTCTCGCTGACGCCGGCCGACGAGCGCGAGCTGACCCAGCAGGAGTTCCAGAACGTGCTGCGCAGGGAGCTGGGCGGCTTCGCCGGCGTGCAGGTGCGCATCCAGGATCTATCGCAGCAGGGCTTCTCGGCCCGCCGCGGCTTCCCGGTCGAGTTCAGCGTGCGCGGGGCCGACTGGGACAGGCTGGTCGCGTCGTCGCAGGACCTCATGGAGAAGCTGTCCGCCTCGGGCGTGGTTGTCGACGTGGACTCCGACTACAAGCTCGGCACCCCGGAGCTGCACATCGAGCCCGATCGCGACCTGGCCGCCGATCTGCGCGTGCCGGTGCAGGAGATCGCGACCAGCCTCAACGCGATGCTGGGCGGCCTGCGCATCGGCAAGTACACCTCCGGCGGCCGCCGCGTGGATGTGCGGGTGCGCCTGCTGGCCGCGCAGCGCCAGCGCCCGGAGGACGTCGGGCGTCTACAAGTTCGCACGGCGAACGGAGCGCTGGTGCCGCTGTCGGCGCTGGTGCGGCAGGAGGAGAAGCCGTCGCTGCAGGCGATCACCCGCCGCGACCGCGAGCGGGCCATCACCGTGTTCGCCAACGTCGGCCCGGGTCACTCGCAGGAGGAGGCGATCCAGCTCGTCGAGCGGCTGGGCGAGACGCTGCCGCCCGACGTGTTCATCAAGCTGGGCGGCCAGAGCGTGACCTTCCAGGAGTCGTTCTCGTCGCTGTGGTTCGCGCTCGCGCTGGGCATCTGCATCGCCTACATGGTGCTGGCGTCGCAGTTCAACTCGCTCCTGCACCCGATCACGGTGCTGACAATCCTGCCGCTGTCGGTGGCCGGCGCCATCTTCGCCATCAAGTTCGGCGGCAAGACGCTCAACATCTTCAGCGCGATCGGCCTCCTGCTGCTGATGGGCATCGTGAAGAAGAACTCGATCATCCTGGTCGACTACGCCAACCAGATGCGGCAGAAGGGCATGTCGGCGCGCGACGCGATGCTGACGGCCGGGCCGGTGCGCCTGCGCCCGATCCTCATGACCTCGATCGCGACCGGCATGGCCGCGCTGCCCGCCGCGCTGGCGCTCGGCCCCGGCGGCGAGGTACGCGCCCCGATGGCGATCGCGGTGATAGGCGGCCTCATCGTCGCCACGGCGATGTCGCTGTTCGTGGTTCCTTCATTCTATGTGTGCGCCGACTGGCTCCTGGTCCACGGCCGCAGCACGTTGCGTCGCAAGAAGGGGACTCGGCCGCAATCGCGCGAGTAGCCGTGATCTCGCGGCCAGCCGCTCCTTGCCAGACGTCGTGACCGGGCCCGCTCGCGAGCCAGCGGGCTCTCGGGATAGTCTCCGGCCATGACTAGCCTCCGACTGGCGCGCACCGTTCCATACCTGCTCGGCCTCGCGCTCCTCGTGTTAACGACCGGGTGCCCGAGCGTCAGCCACCGGGTGACGCGCGGCGAGCTGCTCGAGCTCGCCCAGAAGCCACCCGAGACCCGCGGCGAGAGCGTGCGCGTGGTCCAGAGCCTGGGCAGCGCCGACACGCCGCCCGAGCCGGCGCCGCGCGTGCGCGTCGGCGTTTCGGTCTACGTGGCCGCCCCGATCTGGGTCGGCGGGTCGCCGCACTATCACCGCTACCGTGAGCCGCGCGCGCACTCGAGCGGCGGCGGCATCGTGAACCGGCGCAGCAACGTGGCGCGCGGACAGAAGGAGGAGGCCAAGGCGTGGCTGGTGGTCGCCGCCGTGGTGGCCGGCGCGCTGGCCTTCACCGAGGGCGTCCGCTACGACGGCTGGGTCAAGGTCCACCCGATGCAGCCGGTCCACCTGTGGGGGCCGTACGGCGAGTACACCTGGATGCCGCTGGCCCACGTGACGCCGGACGTTGCCGCCTGGGCGGACCACGGGTCGATGCGCTCCGACGAGGGGCCGTGGCAGCCGCTGGGTCGCGCGCCGCTCAACCGCCAGGGCTTCACCTACTCGCTCCTGCTCGGCGCCGGCCAGGTGCCTGTCCTCGGCGACGATCCGGACACCGGCTTTCTCGGGCGCTTCCAGCTCGGCTTCTTCCCCACGCAGATGATCGGCATCCAGGCCGACATCGCGTACAGCTGGACCGAGGACAGCCAGGGCGCGACGATCTTCGACGGGCGCTACTCGCTCGAGCTCGACGCCCTGCCCTTCTCGGCCGGCAAGATCCACGCCGGCGGCTACGGCCAGATCGGCTTCGCCTCGCTGTCCGACGACGGCGTCAGCTTCGACGAGATCGACGGGCTGTTCGGCGGCGGCGGGCTTCTGCAGCTGGAGCTGACCACGCGTCTGGCGCTCACCGCGCGGGCCGGCGTGGTCGGGGTTCACGACGAGGCGCTGTTCGAGTTCACCGGCGGCATCTCGATCTACTGAGCTGATACACTTCGCGTCAGCCGAGGAGGGAACCATGGCTGACGCGAAGCCGGAACGGTACGAGCTTTACTACTGGCCGACCATCCAGGGACGCGGCGAGTTCATCCGGCTCGCGCTCGAGGAGGCCGGCGCCGACTATGTCGATGTCGGCCGCCTGCCCGACGACGAGGGCGGCGGCGAGGACACCATCGAGAGCGTCCTCGAGGACAGGCGGCGCGGCCCGCGGCCGTTCGCCCTGCCCGCGATCAAGCTGGGCGACCTGGTGCTGTCGCAGACCGGAGCCATCCTGCACTGGCTGGCGCCGCGCCTGAACCTGGCGCCGCCGGACGAGGACGGACGCGCCTGGGCGCTCGAGCTCGCCCTGACCGTCGCCGACATCGTCACCGAGGCGCACGACGCACATCACCCGATCGGGTCGGGCCTGTACTACGAGGACCAGCGCGACGAGGCGCGCCGCCGGGCCGAGGACGTGGTGAAGCATCGCATCCCCAAGTTCCTGGCCCACTTCGAGGCGGCGCTGGCGGAGAACCCGGACGGCAGCGACTACCTGATCGGCAAGCGGCTGACCTACCCGGACCTGTCGCTGTTCCAGCTGGTCTCGGGGCTCCAGTACGCCTTTCCGCGCGCGATGAAGAAGCTCGGCGGCGACTACCCGCTGTGCCTGGCGCTGCACAAGCGCGTCGCGGCCCGCCCGCGCATCGCCGCGTACCTGGCGTCGCCGCGCCGCATCCCGTTCAACGAGATGGGCATCTTCCGCCACTACGACGAGCTGGACGCGCCCGCGCGCTGACCCCGCGGACGTCGGGGATTTCCACTCAGCCCCGGCGCGTGCTGGCGGCGGGGGCTGCGCCCGAGCGCAGCGTGGCCACCACGAAATTGTCGAAGCCGGCATCGTCGGTGGGGGCCAGGGTAGTGCCCCAGTTGCAATGAGCTCCGTCGGCCTGGCTCTCGCAGGCGATCGCCGTCGGCGCGCCGAACAGCTCGGTGGCGTGCTCGCTGTGTTCGAGCAGGAACATGCGCGTGTAGCCGCCAGCGCCACCGGCGTCAGGATCGCGCACGATGAAGCGGATGTGCCATGGCTCGCCGGTAACGGTGACACCCCGAAACGCCATCCACACGATGGCCAGACCGGGCCGCGGGCGATCAATGCCGTAGCTCAGCGGCGGGCGCGGCGGCGCGGCGGCTCCGGCCGCCGACAGCGCCCAGGTCCACATGTGCTCGAGGAAGGCGGGGGCCGCGTTGCCGTCGAGCGTGGCGACGAAGCCGGCCGGATCGCGGTGGAACTGCGGTGACAGCGCGCCGTGCGCGAAGGTCCACAGAGCGGTTACCGCCATGACCGACATGCTACGCCCCGGGCGACCGCCGTATTCCGACCAGAGAGGGTCGTCATGGTCAGGCGGGGTCACTCGCGCGTGGCGCAGCACGTCCGGGTCGGGACCAGCAGGCGCTCCATCTCGCGCGGCTCGAACTTGATGAGGCCGCCGGCGTGGGCGCGGCCATGCAATCCCGGATGGCATCCTGGGCAAGTCACCCAGTAGTTGATCGAGATCGCGCATGGTCGAGCTTGGCGGGCCGACAGGCCGATTCCGATGGATCGGCAAAGTCAGCGCTCGATCAGCATCGCGCGACTCAGTCCGCTCAGCAGCGATCTGCCAGCAGGGCCACGGCCACACGCGCATGGGAAGGAACGACCGTTGCGGCTAACCAGACGAGCAAGCGCCGAGCCAGAGGGCCTAGATCACCGACCGGTTAGGATGCCAGAGCCGCGCGACGAGGCGCGGCTTCGAGGGTATAGCGATGGGCTGCCTCGAGGTTCTGCAGCCCACCCATGCGGCGCAGGTCGAAGGTGTTCTTGCGAACACCGCAGAAGCGAGCGCGTTCGCCCTGACGGCTTGCGATGTGGGCGAGCCGATGCTCGACGGGAACGCGCTCGCGCAACCTTGCTCGGCCGCGCGGGGTGGCGACGAGCTTATGGAGTCGCTGTTGCAGCGCTTCGTCGTGAGCGATCTTGACCTGGCGCCCGCGAGATCCTTTCGTGCAACGCTTCCGCGACGGACAGGCCCGACAGACCCGGGAGTCGAAGCTGACCGTCCTGCCGAGCCGAAACGGCTGGGTCTGTCCTTCCGGGCAGGTGATGGAGCGGTCGCGGATGTTGATGTTGAAGTCGGCCTTGGCGAACAGACCGCGATTGGAGAACTGCCAGGGTCGGCAGATCACCTCACCCTTGTCTGCGAGGATCTCCTCGACGAAGTCGCTCGCGATGTAGCCACGATCGATATAGAGCTCACCCACCATGATCTGCTGATGCTCAAGATCGTCCTGCAAGACCGGCATCGCGGTCTGCTCGGGTAGATTGGCCGGCGTCACGGCGACAGCGACGATCAGGCTGGTGTCGAGGTCGGTCGCGATATGGCGCTTATATCCATCGAACGCGTAGCTGCTGCTCTTGCGGCCGTGCCGCATCTCGGCGTCCTCGATCGAGATGCGGCGGTCGTGAGCCACGCCGTCCCGGATCCGCGGGCCACTCGCGCTCTGCTCAATGTCCTGAGCGCGAACCTGCCGGAGAGTTGCGAGATGCGGCTCGACAACAGCCTGCGCATTCGCGGGGAGGTGCCACTCGATCCAGCTCTCGAGGGCGTCGAGTTGGCTCACCAGAACTTTGAGCGTGCGCGACTTCTCGGCCGGATCGGACCAGTCGCAGTCGAGAGCCGCCTTGACGCTCGGCATCAACAACACCTCGACGCCTGCCCGCTCGGCCACGGTCGTCGGACGCCAGCGCAACAGACGTGCCGCACACGTGACCACCTTGCGGGCCGCGTGCCCGAGCAGATTGAACGTATCCTCCACGCGGCCCGCTCCCTCAAAGGGCTGGAATCCACCGCGACGCGGAGAGATCGCGGCAGCTTGCGCCAATCGAATCCCCCCGTCTCTCGTGCCAGTTCGACCGTGCGCTCCAGTAATCGCCGATCCATGTCGGTCCGAATCAAGCGCTCGCGGAAGTCGAACAGCGCGCCCTGCGAGAACGCCGGTTTCGCGGCGCCCAGACAGTCGAGCACCATCTGCACGCGCAGATCGACGACGGTCAGCTCGACCATCTCGCCATCCGACACGCCCAGGTACGCCTGAACGAACGTTGCCATGGCCATCAGCGCCGGCGGAACCGGTTCCTTCCCCGCCCCGGTATCGCGGTACATGCCTTCGAGCTCGGCCTGAAACTCGTCGTTGAACAGCCGATGCCGGTGCAGGCGGAGGAACCCGAGCAGCTTGCGCACTCGATCGAGCCGCTTCAGTAGCATCTGCTCCTGCCGGGTCAGCTCCGCACGTGGAGTCCATCGCATGATCGCCATGAGGCGAGAGGATCACGACGATGAGATCGCTGTCGATCCCTCCTCGCAACCCTGCGGGACTACTGACCCTACGAACCGATCGGCGATCTAGTACTTCGCCACAGGCGTATTGATGGGTTCAAGCGGCGGCGTAGGCGGGGCCATGAATCGAGGCGGCTGACGATGCGACTGGCCGGCAAGCCAGGATCTGGTGTCCAGCGCGACGATGCGGCCGCCGCCGTCGGCGATGAAGGTCTTCGACCGCTCGGCTCGCGATCGCGTGCGGCTGCGCACAGAGATCCGTGGCCGTGCCCTGCGGCTGCAGAGGCGGCGCGTGGGGGCTGGAGACCAGCGGGCCACGCTGCGCGCCTGCGACGATCGAGCTCTTCCCTCAAGGTCGTGTGGCCAGCGTGGGGCGCCGGCGGCACGCGGAGAGCCGATCCCTTCTTGCGTGGGCAGTCGTTTTCACTGGACATCTGCGCCGAAGCCCGCGGTGTCGCGCTCGCCTCCGCGCTGTCACAGCGCGCATGCCGCGATGAGCGCGGCGACAGGCGACGATCGGTCGAGCATGACGAAAAATCGCGTCGCGAGGCATCGCCGCGGCGCACAGCGCATCTGAGAGCGCCAGAAATCTCCATGGTATGGAGAAGCATGGACGCGGAGCTCTCTCTATCACCGACGGAGATCGATGCGCTGGCCGATGACATCGCGCTGGCCGCGGCGACCATCGACGCGGCCACCCACCGGCTGCTCACCATGATTCGCGAGTTCGATCGCGCGGGCGGGTGGGCCCAGCAGGGTGCGCTGTCCTGCGCGCACTGGCTGTCGTGGCGGGTAGGCCTCGGGCTGGGGCCGGCGCGCGAGAAGCTGCGGGTCGCGCACCGGCTGGCCGAGCTGCCGCTGCTCGACGAGGCGTTCCGCCGCGGCGAGCTCTCCTACTCGAAGCTGCGGGCGATGACCCGCGTCGCGACCGCGGACAACGAGAACGCACTGCTCGACCTGGCCCGCAACTCCACCGCGGCGCAGCTCGAGCGCATCTGCCGCTACTACCGCCAGGCCCGCCAGCCCGACTCTCGGTCCGCCGACGACGACCGGCGCTGGGTGGTCGCGCGGCAGACCGATGATGGCATGGTCTCTATCCAGCTCCGGCTGCGCCCCGATGAGGCCGCGCGAGTGATGCGGGCCCTTGAGCACTGTGCCGACCGCGGCTCTCTGGCCGACGGCGCGGTCGCGCTGGCCGACACCGCCCTGTCCGGGACCCCGTCCGGGACCAAGGATGGCCAGGGCCCGGTCCGCCCGCCCGTCGAGATCGTCATCCACGTCGAGGCCGCGAGCCTGGAGGGGACCACCGAGGCCGGGGACGGCCTCTCCGCTGAAACCTCGCGGCGCCTACTGTGCGATGCCGGCGTGGTGCCTCTGCTCGAGGACGGAAACGGCCGGACCATCGACGTTGGCCGCAAGACCCGCGCCATCCCGCCTGCGCTTCGCCGTGCCCTGCAGGCCCGCGACAAGCATTGCCGCTGGCCCGGCTGCTCGCATCGCCGGCTCCTCGACGCTCATCACATACGCCACTGGATCGACGGTGGCGAGACCAGCTTGAAAAATACCTACCTGACGTGCCGACACCACCACCTGCTGGTCCACGAGCATGGCTTCTCGGTCCAGATGCGCGACGGTGAGCTGGTCTTCCTCGATCCCGGCGGCCGCGAGATCCTGCCGGTACCGCAGCGCCCGCGCGTCGATGACGGCGCGCTCGACTGGCTGCGCACGGCCAACCACGGGCGCGGGATCGACGTCTCCGCGGAGAGCACCCTGCCCGGCTGGGACGGCTGGCCAGTCGACTACGATGCGTGCGTGGGCGCGATCGGCGGGTGGAACTGAGCGCTCTGCCGCGAGGCCGCCCCGGACCGTCGAGGCGCTCACGGCCCATCCCAAGCGGCGGGATCTTGGCTGCTGTGAATCGGGCATCTCGGCTTTGGCGAAGTACTAGTATAGGTCGCGACGCATCTGCAGGTCGCGTCGGCGACGTGCGAGCGTAGTCGTTCGCTCGCGCAGGCTTAAGCGTCAGCCTTGGAGGATAGGATGCGGCAACTTCTGGTGGGGCAGGAGCCCGGTGTCCACGAACATAGGCCTAACCGATCAGACGCACGCAATCGACTCAGAGGAGACGCTCGCGGCAGCGGCCATCGCGCTCGGCGCGAGGACGGTCGGAAAGCTCTCCGACGCTGAGGAGTCTCTCCTCCGCGCACCGGTCGCCCTATCATCCGTGTTCGTGCGTGCCCTTCGTGCGGTGATCCTGGCGGGCGATGATCCGCTGGGCACTCGCTTCTGCGAACTGCGCAGTCCCGAGAAGCGGCGTTCGCAAGGCGCGACCTACACGCCAACGCCGATCGTCGGTGCGATGGTCGAGTGGTCGAAGAAACATGGACGGCCCGCCCGGATCGTAGATCCTGGCGCTGGAAGCGGTCGATTCCTGGTTGCGGCTGGCAAGACGTTTGGCTCGGCGAAGCTGATCGCGGTCGAACTGGATCCCCTTGCGGCACTCCTCGTGCGCGCGAACCTGGCCGTGATGGGGCTGGCGGAGCGCGCCGACGTTCTGGTGACGGATTTCCGCTCCGCACCGCTTGGGCGCTGCGATGGAAAGACGCTCTACATAGGGAACCCGCCGTACGTCCGGCACCACCTCATCGGCGAGCGCTGGAAGCAGTGGCTCACAGCCACAGCGCTGACGCACGGCCTGCCCGCAAGTCAGCTCGCGGGGCTACACGTCCACTTCTTCCTCGCGACGGTGGAGCACGCCAAAGCTGGCGACTACGGGGCCTACATCACGGCGTCCGAGTGGCTCGACGTCAACTATGGGGCCCTCGTGCGCAAGCTCTTCCTAGGACCGCTCGGCGGCACCGCTCTGCACGTCGTCGATCCCAAGGCGACCCCGTTCGCCGATGCGCAGACGACGGCGGCGATCACCTGCTTCGACATCGGCGTTCGCCCAAAATCGGTACGCATCCGACGCGTAGAGTCCCCCAACGATCTTGCCGCGCTCGACGGCGGAAGACCGGTGCGGCGCGAGCGACTCGACGCCGCGGGGCGCTGGACGCCGCTGACGTACACGCCGAGGAAGGTGCCGGAGGGTTTCGTCGAACTAGGTGAGTTGTGCCGCGTGAGCCGCGGCCAAGTCACGGGCGACAACGACTTCTGGATCGCCGGGCCACACGCGGCCGACCTTCCTGAATCGGTGATGTTCCCAACCGTGACAAGGGCGCGTGAGCTCTACGCGGCAGGGAAGGCGCTCACTGACGCGACGGTGCTCCGTAAGGTCATCGATCTGCCCGAAGATCTCGACGCGCTCGATCATGACGAACGCAAGGCAGTGAAGGCGTTCATCGCGAAGGCAAAGGCTGCCAGCGTTCACAAGGGCTACATCGCGAGGCACCGCCGCGCGTGGTGGTCGGTCGGCCTGTATGCGCCGGCCCCGGTCCTCGCCACGTACATGGCGCGCCGTCCTCCGGGCTTCGTCCGGAATCTGAGCGCGGCGCGGAACATCAACATCGCGCATGGAATCTACCCCCGCGAATGGTTGAGCCCTGCTGCCCTCGACAAGATCGTCGATCATTTGTCGGCGAGCGTCTCGCTCACGGAGGGTAGAACCTATGCCGGAGGTCTCACGAAGTTCGAGCCGAAGGAGATGGAGCGTCTGCTGATCCCGGTGCCTGAGGTCCATGGAGATGATCGCGCCTCCTAGGTGGACTGAGGATCAGATGGCCTCTCTGCGCCAAGAAGCCATCAGCAAGTTTCGAGAGGAGCGCCTGAAGGAGGATCCGGCCAAGTACGGTGAGCACTTCGACGCGCGCCAGGGCGACGTCGAGGAGCTTCTCGAAAGGCTCGTTGATATGGCCGACCTCGATGCGGTCGCCGATGACACGATCACCGAGGTCCTTTCGGATGAGCGACTCCTCGATGCCGCCCGATACCTTGCTGGTCCCCCGGTGTCAGCCGACGATCTCAAGACGCTCGCAGAGGTAACACGCTGAGCCCCAAGGCGATCAAGGCCGATCGGGAGCGATCGCGTCGCATTTTTCAGACTGTGCTTCAGGGAATCGATCGTCGCCGCTTCCCGTGGGTCAGCCAGAAGCGCGAGCCAACGGAGCCCGAGCGCAACGCAGCCGTACTGGCGACGGCCGCGCTGATGGCTACGACACGACTCGCGACGGATCGGCGGAATGAAGGAAAGGAAGCGCAGGAGAGCGCAGCAAAGGAAGCCCTCAACACCATTGGATTCGCTGTCGTTGAGGCGCGCAGGATCCAGACCCTCGACGACGCGCCCGAGCCGGGCGAGTTCTGCGGCGAGAGCTACCTGGGCGGACGGAAGGCGGACATCATCGTACGGCTCCACGATCGTCGAGTTCTCGCCATCGAGTGCAAGGTCTCCAACTCGGAGATCAACTCGATCAAGCGCCTGAGAAACGATGCTGCCGCCAAGGCCGAGGTTTGGCTCAAGGAGTTCGGGACCCAGCAGTTGATCCCATCCGCGATGTTGGCTGGAGTCTTCGACCTCAAGAACCTCATGGGCTCGCAGACGCGCGGCTTAACGCTATGGTGGGCGCATGCGATGAACGACTTCCTTGCGTGGATCAAAATAGCCGTGCCGTGATTCAACCCCGACGATGACCGGGCAGCGCCGGACATCGTCGATCCGGGATCAGGTTCCGGTCGCGGCCGTATCCGCCGAGGACGCGTCCGGGCTGCTCGCCGCCGGCCGGGCACCTCCTCTTGCGCCCTCCACCTCGGCAAGGAAGGCGAGCGCCTCCTCGGCCAGGCGAACCGGCTGGTCGAGGCTGGCCAGATGGCCGGAGTCGGCGAGCTCGACCAGCCGGGCGTCGGGCAGCCGGCTCAGCCAGGCCTGCTTGAAGGACACCGGCGTGTAGTCGCGCTCCGACGCGACAACCAGGACCGGGCAGGCGATCTCGTGCAGGCGATGCAGCACCGACCAGCCCATCAATCCCAGCGTCGACCGGCGGTATGCGATCGGGTCGTTGGCGGCGAGGGAGCGGCGAAAGCGCTCGCGCAGCTCGGACTGCTCCGGCTGCGGAAACAGACGCGGCGCGAGGATGCGCGCCATCCCTCGCGGCCCGAGCAGGGTCGCGACCAGGATGCGCCGGCCGAGCGCCATGGCGATGGCCGGCGTGCGCGGCACCATGTCCGGCCCGCTGTTGACGATGATCATGCTGCGCACCAGATCGGGCCGCGCGAGGGCGAGCTCGAACGCGATCATCCCGCCCATGGACAGACCGATGACGTGCACGCGGCGCAGCGACAGGCGCTCGCACAGGCCGGCGACGTCGCGGGCGAAGCTCGGCACGTCGTAGCGGCCGGCCGGCGCGCCGCTGCGCCCGTGGCCGCGCAGGTCCGGAACGACGACATGGTGGCGCTCGGCCAGTAACCGCGTGACCGGCTCCCAGTCGCGGCCGGAGGATCCCAGTCCGTGCAGAGCCAGGACCGCCGTGCCCTGACCTGCCGTCTCGAGGTGAAGCGACACGTCGTCGATGTCAACCATGGTCATGACCCGGCCATCGTCCCCGCTTTTGTGTCTGATTCCAAGTAAAACAAGCGCTCGTTCACTTTTTGATTGAGCGGGAAATAACGAAATGTTAGACGTCTCTCTAGGCTCGAACGATCGTTCTTCATCCATGGCCCGAGCGTTTCCATCGAGCGTCGCCGGCAAGAAGGCCCTCCTGCCCCCAGAGGTCGGAGGAGGCGGTCCGCGCCGGCGCATCCTCGAGGTGGCGCTGCACCTTTTCGCCAGCCGCGGCTTTCACGGTTCATCGACGCGCGACCTGGCGAGCGCGCTCGAGATGCAGCCGAGCGCGCTGTACGCGCACTTCGCTTCCAAGCATCAGGTTTTGGCCGAGCTGGTGCGCATCGGCCACGAGGTGCATCTGGAGAAGGTCCGCAGCGCGCTTTTCGGCGCGGGGACCGATCCGGTCGAGCAGATGCGGGCACTGGTGCGGGCGCACGCGCGGATGCACGCGACATTTCCGCACCTGACCGTCGTGGTCAACGAGGAGATGTTCGCGCTCCCGCCCGAGCTGGCCTCGCCCGGCGTCGTGCTGCGCGGCCAGAGCACGGCTCTCTTCGTCGAGGTGATCCAGCGCGGCGTCGAGATGGGGCGCTTCTCGGCCCCGCATCCGATGACCGTCGCCGCTGCCATCGGGGCGATGGGTCTGCGCATTCCTTACTGGTACGAGCCGTCGCCCGAGCTGGGCGTCGAGCGGCTCGCCGACCTGCAAGCCGAGCTGGCACTGCGCATGCTCGGCGTCGACATTGCGCGAAGTGAATAGTCGAGCGGCACGGCACCGGGCCGGCCGCGATCCAGGAGGGGTTTATATGAGGGGAATGCTCCTGTCGTCGCTGTGCCTGCTCGCGATCGCCGTTCCAGCCCGGCGAGTCCTGGCCGATCCGCCTGTCGCGCAGCCGCCTCCTGCCGCCCAGCCAGCCGCGCCCGCACCGTCGGACACGGTGGCGGCGGGCCCGGGGAGCGCGCCGGCCGCACCCACGCCGGCCGCACCGACGGTGAACCGGGCGCCCAGCCAGGTCGCGACCGGCGGCGTGCGCGGGCGCGTGCTCACGGCCGACGGCGAGCCGGTCGCCGGCGCGACCGTGTCGGATCTGTCAACCCGTGAGGCTGCCATCGCCGAGGCCGACGGCAGCTTCTCGTTCGGAGAGCTGGCCGCGGGGCCGCGTCGCCTGCAAGTCAACGCCGCCGGCTACGGTCCGGTCACCGTGATCGTGGAGGTACATCCCGGTCAGGTGGCCCGGGCCGACGTCCAGATGTCCCAGCCGGTCATGCTCGGCGAAGAGATCGTCATCACCGGCACGCGTACACCGGAGAAGCGACTCGACTCTCCGATCAACGTCGAGTGGGTGTCGGAGAAGGAAATCCAGCGCGCGCCGGGCGGCACGATGATGTCGGCGCTCGCCGGGGTCAAGGGGCTCGACTTCGCCAGCGCAGGCGTCGCCGACCAGCGCATCTCGGCGCGTGGCTTCACCACCCAGTTCAACTCGCGCATGCTGATGATGCAGGACGGGCGACTCGCCACCATGCCGGGTAACGGGCTGCCGCAGGCCAACCTGATGCCGGCCACCCCGCTCGACATGAAGTCGATCGAGGTCGTGATCGGGCCCGCGTCGGCGCTGTACGGGCCCAACGCCCACACCGGCGTGGTCAACGTCATGACCAAGACCCCGTGGGACGAGTCGGGCGCGGCTCTCCTGGTCCGCGCCGGCAACCAGGACATGGTCAGCGGTGCTGCCCGCGTGGCCGGGACGATACGCGACGACCTGGGCTGGAAGGTCAACGCCGAGTACATGCGTGCGACCGACTTCGAGCCCAGCCGGCGCGCCATCCTCGGCGAGGACGGCGTCGAGCGCACCCCGCACTCTTACGGCACCGACGTGGCTCCCGCGGGCATGACCGCCAACCCGGTCTTCGAGGGCGATCTGGCCGGCGGCTACGACGTCAACTCGGTCAAGGCGGACGGGAGCCTCTACTACAAGCTCGCCCGCGAGTGGATGGCCAGGGGAACCTACGGGTTCAGCGAGTCGGACGCCTTCTCCCTGACCAACGCCGGCCGCAACCACCTGCGCGACTGGCAGGTGCAGCACCAGGCGCTTCAGGTCACCGGGCCGGGCGTCTACGCCCAGGTCACCCGCACCGCGACCGACGCCGGCAAGAGCTACCAGATCAACACGCTGGCCACCCGGGTCGCGGCCATGGGCGGCGTCAACGCGCTCTCGCAGGAGCAGATCGAGGGGCTGCGCGACGAGATCCGGTTCGTCAACAGCAGCCAGATGATCGACTCGGACCTGCAGCTCTATCACCAGCTCGGCGATCTCAAGGGGACGATCGGCGGCCAGGTCCGCGAGTACCTGCCGCAGTCGGAAGGGACCTACCTGGCCGACGCGGACGAGGACATCACGGCGACAGAGGTGGGCGGATACGGGCAGCTCGACTATCCGCTGTTCGACGAGCGCCTGCGTCTGGTCGGCGCGGCTCGCATCGATCACCACTCCGACTACGGCTCTCAGGTCAGCCCGAGCGCGACGGCGGTGGTCGCGGTGGCGCCGTCGCACAACGTCCGCCTCGGCTATCAGCGCGCATACAAGAGCCCGACCATCCTCGAGAGCCACCTCCTGCTCAACGGCTTCCTGCTGGGCAACAGCACCGGTTTCGACATCCGGGACGCGGAAGGCAACACGGTGGCCACCGTGGACGCGCTGGAGCCGGAGCGGGTGAACTCGGTCGAGGTCGGCTACAAGGGCGCTGTCGGCGGCCGGCTGTTCATCGACGCCACCGCGTACAACTCCTGGTACACGAACTTCATCAGCCCGCTCAGCCAGGTGGCCAACCCGGCCGACCCGGAGATGGCCACGTTCGGGTACTTCCCCGACGGCACGCTGGTGGCCGACGGGACCCCCACCGCGGGCACGCTGTTCACCTACGTGAACTTCGGCAAGGCGACGGTGCGCGGACTCGACGTGGGCGCCACCTACGTACCAATCGACCAGCTCGAGCTGTCGGCCAGCGGCTCCACCATCGACCTGGCCAGCTTCGAGAGCGGCGACAGCCCGCAGAAGGAGCTGCTGCTCAACGTGCCGACGGTGACGTTCAAGGGGGCGGTCACGGTCAACGACCTCGTCGCGCCCGGCTCCTTCGTGCGCGTGGGCGGGCGGTGGCACAACGCGTTCGACTTCGAGTCCGGCTACTGGAGCAGTGCCCGTTTCGGCCAGGTCCCGGCCGGATTCCTGGCCGACCTGGGAGCTGGCTACACCTTCGCCTCGGCGGGCGTGTCCGTCTCCGCGACGGTGTCGAACCTGTTCAACAACCACGATCCGGACGTCCTCGGCGTGCCGGTGCCGGGGCGGCTGGCTTTTCTACAAGTGGGCTACGCGTTCAGCGGTCTTGCCTACTGAGGTTGACATGACGCCCACCACCGGATCGCGAGGTCGGAGCCGCTCACGCTGGGCCACAGCCCTTATCGCCGTGCTCGTCGCTGTCGGCCTGGTGCCGGCCAGCGCGTGCCGCGGCGACGGGGCCGACGATGGCCCCGCGATCGGCAGCACCGGCAGGGCCGCCACCATGAGCGAGGTGACCGGCTTCGGCAGCAACCCGGGCAACCTGCGCATGCTCGAGTACGTCCCGGACGGGCTGCCGTCGGGCGCGCCGCTGGTCGTCGCGCTGCACGGCTGCACGCAGAGCGCGACCGAGTACGCGGCGCGGACCGGCTGGAACGTGCTGGCCGATCGCTTCGGCTTCGCGGTCGCCTACGCGGAGCAGCGCAGCGGCAACAACTTCGCGCTCTGCTTCAACTGGTTCGAGGTTGCCGACACGTCGCGCGGACAGGGCGAGGCGCTGTCGATCGCGCAGATGGTGAGCAACATGAAGGCGCGGCACGGCTCCGATCCGGCCCGGGTGTTCGTCACCGGTCTCTCCTCGGGCGGCTACATGGCCGAGGTGATGATGGCCGCGTACCCGGACGTCTTCGCCGGCGGCGCGGTCAACGCCGGAGGCGCCTACCGCTGCGCCACCAGCGTCGGCAACTCGTCGGCCTGCCAGCAGGGCACGGTCAGCCGCACCCCGCAGCAGTGGGGCGATCTGGTGCGCGGCGCGTTTCCCGGCCACACGGGCCCGTATCCGCGGCTTGTCGCGTTCCACGGCTCGTCCGACTTCCTGGTCAACTCGGCAAATCTCACGCAGTCGGTCAACCAGTGGAGCGACGTCCACGGCATCGATCGCACGGCCGAGGTGGACGAGACGTTCCGCACCGCCAGGCACCGCGTCTACCGGGACGGCAGCGGCCGCGCGGTGATCGAGACCTTTCTGGTGACCGGCATGGGGCACGCGATCACCGTCGATCCCGGCCAGGGCGTGGACCAGGGCGGCTCCACGGGAGGCTTCAGCGAGGATCGCGACATCTACTCGTCCTACTACGCGGCCCTCTTCTGGGGACTGACCGAGGGCGATGGCGGCGACGACGGCGGCGATGATGGAGATGGCACCGACGACACCGGCGACGGCACCGACGACACCGGCGATGGCACCGACGACACCGGCGATGATGGCACCGACGGTGGCGGGGGCGCCCTGGTCGAGACGTTCTCGGCTTCCGGCGGCCCGGACAACGCCGGCTGGTCGCTGGGCGGCTGGACGGTCGACGGCGCCCGCGACGCCACCGGCACACCGGGCAGCCAGTCGATCGCGGGCGCTGCAACGCCCAGCTTCGGCACCGTCACGCGGCGCGCGACCTGGTCGGGCCTGACCCTGGGCCAGGCGCCGACTCTCACCTACAAGCGCCAGCTCTCGCTCGCCGGGGCCAACCTGTCCGCATCGACCAGCTTCCAGGTCATCGTCAACGACGGCGCCGACCACATGGTCGACAGCCGCGGCACCAGCGGGCTCACCCCGTACAGCGAGACCAGCTGGACCGCGCGCACCGTCGATCTCTCGGCCTACGCGGGCGAGACAATCAGCCTGAGCCTGGTCGTGACCGCCACCGATCCGGCGTCGATCCTGACGACGGCCCGCGCGTGGGTGGACGAGATCCGGATCGAGTGAGCGCGGCCGCGGTCCGCGGCGGTCAGCCCATGTCGCCGCGGTGGCGGAAGCGCTCGATGCGCTGGAGATAGTCGGCCGGGAAGCCGTGCTCGCGCGCCGGCGCCAGGATGCGCTCGATGTAGTCGCGGGCCGCCGGGCGCGCCTCCATGCGCGGGCAGATGTAGCAGAGCGCGGGGCGATAGCTGCCCGGGGCCGATTCGACGAGCACCGGGTGCGGCAGGTAGATCTCGCCCAGCACGTCGCGCGCGTGGGCGTAGAGCTGCTCCAGCTCGGGATGGATCGCGGTGGCCAGGATGCCCCACACCGACGTGCCGGGCGCCGCCACCAGGTTGGCGCGCGGCCCGATGTGGAGGTCGAAGCCGGCCAGAGTGGCCACCTCCCAGCTGTGCGGGGTCAGGCCGGCCTCTGTCAGCACCGCCCTGTTCATGTAGGAGCCGTAGAAGAAGACCGCCACCGCGGGCGCGCCGCTTGCGTGAGCCATCCCCGGGTCATAAACGGCCGGCGCGTCCCCGGCAAGGATCAGTGAACCAACATGATCGTCTGTACAGCCCAGACCAGGTAGGCCACGGCCAGCGCGCTGGCCAGCGGCAGCTCGACGCGCCGGTAGCCGCGGCGCGCCATCCCGCGGACCCGGGCCAGACCGCCGCGCGGATGGCGGGCCAGCTCGGCGCGCGCGCGGGCGCGGATCGAGGCCGCCGTGACCGGGTCGACGTCGAGGCGAGGGAGCTCGCGGGCCAGGAGATCGATGGCGTCGCCACCGCCGTGCTCGTTGTCGTTCATCCGGTCCTCCTCGCGGACGCGGGCGCGCCGGCCAGCTGCTCGGCCAGCCCGGCGCGGGCGCGCGACAGCCGCTGGCGCAGCGCCTCGCGCGACAGCTCCAGCACCGCGGCCGCCTCATCGTGCTCCATGCGCTCGACCGCGATCAGCAGCAGCACCTCGCGGTGGGCCGGCGACAGGGCGGCCAGGGCGCGCTCGAGCCGCGCCCCCATCTCGCTGGCCGCCGCCTGGTCGAAGGGAGTCGGCCCGCCGGCGGTCGGCTCGCGCGCCATGCCCTCCAGCCGCTCGGCGTCGAGCAGGCTGCTGCGGCAGTGACTGATGTAGAGGTTGCGGGCCACGGTGAACAGCCACGCGCCGGGCCGGGTGTCGGGCGCCAGGCTGCGGGCGCGGGCGGCCAGGCGCAGGAAGGTTTCTTGTAGAAGAATCCTCGGCCAGGTCGCGCCGGCCCGCCATGCGGGCGAGAAAGCCGAAGATGCGCGCGCGGTAGGCCTCGTAGATGGCGTCGAACGCGTCCGGATCGCCGCGCCGCAGCCGCGCGACCAGGTCGGCCTCGCTCATCGACTCCACATCATGACAACGCCCCCGCGGGGACCGCGTGACAAGGTTTTTTCGGTCACGCGTCGAGGGCGGCCGCGTTGTACCGGAAGAGCGCATTCGGCAGCGCATTCGAGGTGTGCATGATGAGATTCCTGCTCGCGGGTGGCTGGTTGACCTGGATGGTCCTGATCCTGGGCGGCATTTGCCTCGCGATCGCGGCGCTGTTCGCGCGGCGACCGGAGGCGGGGCGCCTGCCGCTGCTGCGGGCCCTGACCTGGGCCACTGTGTTCGCGGTGCTGGCCGGCGTGGCGGTCAACTTCACTGCCACGCTGGCGCGGGCCGGCAGCGAGGAGTCGGCGGCGAGCGGCTCCGGCATGGAGATGGTCCTGGTCGGCGGTGCCGAGTCGCTCACGCCCGCGGTGCTCGGCTTCACCCTGCTGGCGCTGGTGTGGATGTTCGTCGCCATCGGCATGCGACGGATGCAGAACCCGGAGCCCTGAGCGCCGGCTACTTCTCGTCCAGGGCGCGGATGGCGGCGTCGGCCGCCGCCCGGGCCTCGTCCAGCTGCGCCTGGGCTTTGGCCAGAGCGGTGCGCAGTCGCTCGGCGGTGGCCTCGGCCCGCTCGAGGTCGTCGCGCAGGTCGGCCACCTCGCTGGCGCGCGCATCTGCCCGCTTGGCTGCCTGCGCCGCGGTGTGCTCGAGCATCTTGCGCTGCGCCGCGTCGCGCTGCTCGCGCCGGCGCGCCGCCAGGTCGATGACCTGGTCCTTGTCGTCCTTGCCGCGGGTGCGGGCCGGCTCGCCGTCCTTCTTGCCCGCCTTGTCGGACTTGCCGGGCTTCTTCGAGCTGGCGGACTTCGACGCGCTCGCCTTCGACTTGCGGGGCTCGTCGTCGTCTCGCTCCAGGGTCACGCCGGCCAGCAGATCGAAGCCGGGCGGGTCGCGGTCCTGGACCAGCTGCCCGGCCGGATCCGGGTCGAACGAGCCCACCGCCGACAGCGCCTGCAAGGTCATCGTCACCCGGCGCAGCATCGACGGGCTGGCCGCGTGCCCGTCGCGGACCAGCAGCTCCGACGACGCCTGGTGCAGCCGGGCCAGGGCGGCGCGCTGATCGCGGCCGGCGGCCATCTCCCCGCCGCGCATGCGCTGACCGGCCTCGAGCAGCGCGTCCAGGTCGTCGCGGGCCTCGCGGTGGAGCTGGTTGACCACCCACGCCGAAACGCTCGGCTTGCCCAGCTTGGCCACCTCGCGCGAGGCCTCGATGTCGCCGGATGCCTTGAGCTCGTCGGCCAGGCGCTTGCGCTCCGCCGTGAAGGTCGCGAGCGGCGCGGCGTAGAGCTGCTCGGCCGCGTTCGTGACCGCATCCGATCGATCGCCTTCGCGCCGGCCCATCGCCAGGGAGCCTATCCCGGAATCCGCGGCCGGTGCGGCGCTTGCCTGGAGGCCGTCCTCGCGGCATCCTTCGAGAGCATGTCGCGCGCGTCTCGTCGATTTATCGGCCCCCGGACCCAGCTCGGGTCCGGCGCGGCCGCCTGACGCCTGACGATCGACGATCGAAGCGAGCAGCGGAGCACCGGATCCGGGATCGGTCCGGGGGGCACGTCCACCGCCCTCCCGTTGTCACCCCGTGACCGAGGTTTGCCATGCGTCCGCTTCCGCCACCGCTCTCGATCGAGATCTCCCAGCTCTGCTCCGCTCTCTCGCTCCGCGATCTGACCGATCCGGCTCAGGGTCCGCACGCAATGCAGGCGCTGCTGGACGAGGTCGTCGCCGCGCTCGCCGCCCGGTGGGGCAGCGAGCCCCGCGTTCGCCGCGCCCTGCCGGTGGTGTCGGCGCGCGACAACTACGACCGCCTCTACTACCCGCCCGACGGCGTGGCGCGCGATGCCCGCTACACGCGCTGGCTCGGCCGCGACGTGCTGCTGCGCACCCAGACGTCAGCCGTGATCCCGCCGGCCCTCGACGAGCTGGCCGGCGACGCGGGCTGGCGCGACGTGCTGCTCGTCTGCCCCGGCCTGGTCTACCGGCGCGACTGCATCGACCGCCATCACGTGGGCGAGCCGCACCAGGTCGACCTGTGGCGCATCCGGCGCGGGCCGGCGCTCGAGCGCGGCGACCTGCTGGCCATGGCCGGCGCGGTCGCGGCCGCGGCCCTGCCCGGCTGGCGCATCCGCACCATCGACGCCGAGCACCCGTACACGGTCGGCGGCATCCAGATCGACGCCGCGATCGGCGCCGACTGGATCGAGATCGGCGAGGCGGGCCTGGCATCGCCGCGCCTGCTGGCCGACACCGGCCACGACATCGGCGCCACCTCCGGGCTCGCCATGGGTCTCGGCCTCGACCGCCTGCTCATGCTGCGCAAGGGCATCCCGGACATCCGGCTGCTGCGCGCCACCGATCCGCGCATCGCCAATCAGCTGTGCGACCTGTCGCCGTGGCGGCCGGTGTCGTCGATGCCGCCGGTGCGCCGCGACCTGTCGATCGCCGTCGATGCCGACGACCGGGCCGAGGACCTGGGCGACGCGGTGCGGGCCGCGCTGGGCCCCCGCGCCGGCGCCGTCGAGGCGGTCGAGGTTCGCTCCGAGACGCCGTATGCGTCCTTGCCCGAGGCGGCCCGGGAACGCCTGGGCATGGCGCCGCGGCAGAAGAACCTGCTCGTGCGCGTGACCCTGCGCGATCTGGAGCGCACGCTGACCCACGCCGAGGCCAACGAGCTGCGCGACGCGATCTACGCCGCGCTCCACCGCGGCAGGGTCCACCAGTGGGCGAGAGAGCGCAGCTGATCCGCGGCCTCCGTCTCGGGGGCGCGCTCGTCCGCGTCCGCCTGCGGCGCGGGCAAGAGGCCCGCGACCTCCTCGAGGCAGCGCCCGCATGGCCAGCGAACGTCGACAACGCTGTCGTCCATGTGGAAGGGCGGCTCGATCACGACGCCCACGCCGCGTCCGCGACCCCACTGGTCGTACTCGTTCGGCTTCCAGGTGGCCGGATTCCGGACCACCCTGTCTCCGATCGCGAACTTCATCGCGTGCGCCCTCTTCCCGGCCCGGACAGCGCTGGACTGCCCGACGACTACCGTGATAGTACTACCTCGGTAGTTTCAAGGGAAGAGGCGCGCGCGTCTACTGCGAGGGTCCCGGTCTACTCGGCGCAGGGACGGCCGCCGATGGCGTCGATCTCGTTCCAGTCGGGCACCGCGGCCGGGTCGAGGGTGACGCGCACGCCCGCGACCGGCTGGTCGGTGCAGGCGAAGTCGATGCGGCGGTGCTGCTGGCCCTGGGCGGCCGCGGCCGGCGCGTCGTGCACGACGGAGCGGCTGCCGTCGGCCAGGATCAGCTCGACCCTGCTCACCGCGCCCGGGTTGTAGGACTCGACGACCTCGATCGCGCTCATCCGGTGGCGGCCGGCGAACGCGACCTCGAGGAACTCGGTGCGGCTGTCGGCCTCGGTCGACGCCCACGCGTTGGGGCTGTCGGCGCCCCCCGGCAGCGCGTCGGGAGGGCCGAGCACCTGGGCCGCGGACCAGCTGTCGGTGCTGTACTGCGACGAGAAGCCCAGCACGCTCGACGCCCACTCGCTGTCGGGCAGCGCCTCGACCGCCTGCGCCGCCGGCCGCTCGAGCGCGTCCACCTTCTCGCGGTACTCGGCGGCCGTGATGCGACCGTGCTCGAGAATCGGCGCACACCATCGCGCGCCTGGCCAGCCGGTCGCGCTGGGGCACGCCGAGCGCGGCCAGCTCGACGCCGCCGGGAAGCGCGCAGCGATCGGTGAGTGGGTCCGGCTCGTGCGGCAGCGACCAGCCGGTCATGAGGCCAGCGGCGAAGACCAGCGCCGCCGCGCCTGCGAGCATTGCGACGGCCGCGCCGCGCAGGGAGTGCTTTCCATCGACGGGGGCCAGAAGGCGGCGGGAATCGGGCATGTCCGGCTTCAACGCGCGAGCCGGCGCGGCGATTTCTCGACCGCGAGCCGGCCCGCGCATGTCCGCGAATCAGCCCTGGGCGCCGCTCTCGGGCGTCTCGTCCGGCGCCGGCTCGGTCGCCGGCTCCGGCTGGGGTCGGCTCGGTCGGCTCCGGGTCGACGCCGGCGGTGGCCTGCACGCACAGGTGGCTCGAGGCAGCCGGCGGATCGAGCAAGCACGCATCGGTCAGGCCCTCACCGCATTCGCGCGCGATCTCCTGCTCGCACGGCTGCGCGGCGGCCTGCTCCTCGGCCGGCACGCACACGTGATACGCGGTGAGCGGGGCGCCGTCCTCGCTCTGGCGCGAGCAGCCGTCACTCATGCCGTCGGGACACTCGAGCGCGATCTCCTGATCGCACGCCGCGGCTCCCTGCACCGGCGGATCGTCGGTGTCCGGCCCCGGCGCCGGCTCCTTCACCTCCGGCTTGCTGCGCGAGCAGCCGAGCAGCGACGCGGCGAGCGCGCCCGCGGCAAGGACTGCGAACAGACCTCTCTGTCTCATGATGACCTCTCGGTGGTTGTCGTCGTCTCTCCCGAGCAACGCGCGCCGCCGCCGGCGCTTTCACCGTCGATGACCGGGGTGGCGCCGCCCCAAGGACGGGCCGCCGCGCGGTGTCGGGTGGAGCGACGCCGCCCCACCCGCGCGTGTCGCCTCGCGCGCATGCGCCGGGCACGCCGCTCGCTCTTGCCTGCGGGCATGGAGCTCGACTGCGCCAGCCTGAGTCACATCGGACGCCGTTCCAACAACGAGGACGCCTGCTGCGTCCTGCCCGACCTCGGCCTGTTCGCCGTCGCCGACGGCATGGGCGGCTACGAGGGCGGCGAGATCGCCAGCCGCCTCGCCATCGACACGGTCCGCGAGTTCGTCCGGTGCAACGCCGCCGACGACGATGTCACGTGGCCGTACGCCGCGGACCGCCGGCTCTCGCCCGACGAGAACGAGGTCGCCATCGCCACGCGCCTGGCCGGCGACCGCATCGCCACGGCGCGCCGCGGGCCGCTCAGCCACATGGGCTGCACCGTCGCGATCGCGCGCGTGCGCGGCGCGCGGCTGGTGCTCGGCCACGTCGGCGACAGCCGCATCTATCGCCTGCGCGGCGGCGCGCTCGAGCAGCTGACCGAGGACCACTCCTTCCACCAGGCCATGCTCGCCGGCGGCGGCGACGTCCCGGCGCGTCACCTGTCGGCCTACGGACACATGCTCACCCGCGCGCTGGGCACCGAGTGCGCGGCGCCCGATCTGCGGGTCGAGACCATCGCGGCCGGCGACGTGCTGCTGCTCTGCACCGACGGGCTGAGCAACGCGGTCCCGGAGACGATCCTGGCCGCGCACTGCCGCGACCGCGACCTCGACGCAGCCTGCCGTGCGCTCGTCGCCGAGGCGCTGGCCCGCGGCGAGCGCGACAACATCACCGTCGCTCTGGTCCGCGCGCGCGGGGGCCGATGACCAGCATGCGGGGCCCGGCGGCGTCACGCGCGCCGGGCATGCGCTCAGCGCGGGTCGTCCGGATCGGCGTCGCGATCGCCGTCGCCGGCCGGCGCCACCAGCCCGTGCTTGCGCGCCAGCGTCCGCAGGTGCTTGCGGTCCAGCCCGCTCTCGCGCGCCGCCGCCGACAGGTTGCCGCCGGTGCGGGCGAGCAGATCGCGCAGGTAGCGGCGCTCGAAGCCGTGCAGGACCGCCTCCTTGGCCCCGGCGAAGGGCAGGTCGCTGCGCACCGCCAGCGGATCGCCGGCCGTGGCCGACGGCACCAGCGACAGGCGCAGGTCGGTGAAGCCGGCCGCGCCCGGCGACAGCGCCACCGCGCGGTCGAGGCAGTTGCGAAGCTCGCGCACGTTGCCCGGCCAGTCGTGGGCGAGCAGCAGATCGAGGTTGTCGCCCGCCACCTCGCCGGCGGCGACGCCCCGCCGGCGCAGAAGCTCGGTGACCAGGATCGGGATGTCCTCGCGCCGCGCGCGCAGCGGCGGCAGGGCCAGGCTGAGCACCGAGACCCGGTAGAACAGATCGGCGCGGAAGCTGCCGTCGGCGACGCGCTGTTCGAGGTGCGACTGCGCCGCCGTCACCAGCCGCACGTCGACGGCGCGGGCGTCGTCGGCGCCGACCGGCCGGACCGCGCGCTCCTCGAGGGCGCGCAGCAGCCGGGCCTGGGTGGCCAGCGGGACCCCGTCGAGCTCGTCGAGGAACAGCGTGCCGCCGTGGGCGCGCGCGAACAGCCCCGCCCGCTGCTGGGTCGCGCCGGTGAAGGCGCCGCGCACGTGGCCGAACAGCTCGCTCTCCAGCACGCCCTCGGGCAGGGCGCCGCAGTCGACGGCCACGAACGGGCCGGGCCGGCGGGCCGAGTGATCGTGGATGGCGCGCGCGGCCAGCTCCTTGCCGGTCCCGGTCTCGCCCTCGAGCAGCACGCTGACGTCGCCGGCCGCCGCCAGCTCGAGCACGGCGAACACCTCGCGCATGACGAGGCTCTCGCCGACGAGCTCGCCGAGGCGCCGGGCCTGGCTGGGCTCGATCTCGAGGCTGCGCGCCTGCGGCTGGATGCGCAGGAAGCTGCGCCCCAGCTTGAGCACCGATCCGACCGGCACGATCAGCTCGGCCCCGAGCCGCGACCCCTCGTAGAGCGTGCCGTTGGTGCTGTCCAGGTCGCGCACCGCGTAGCGGCCGTCAAGCTCGCGCACCGCCAGGTGGCGCGCCGACACCCGGTCGTCGCTCAGCACCAGGTCGCAGCCGGACGCGCTGCCGACCACGCGCTCGTCGCCGCCCAGGCGCAGCGCCCGCCCGCGGTCCGGCCCCTCGATCACGACCAGCTGGCAGCGCGCCGCGGCGTCGCGCGGCGGCAGCACCTCGCTGTATACGGTCGCGACGCGGCTCACGGCAGAACGATCATAGACTCGACCCAGGCGCCCCGCACCCAGTGAGCAACCTCCCACCGCGCATCGGACCCTACCGCGTGCTGCGCCGCATCGGGCGCGGCGGCATCGCCGAGGTGTTCCTTGCCGAGCAGGTCGGGGCCAGCGGCTTCTCCAGGCGCGTCGCGATCAAGCGGCTCCTGCCCGGGCTGGCCGGTCATGCCGAGCTCGAGCGCGCGCTCATCGCCGAGGCAACCCTCGGCGCGCGCCTGGCCCACCGCAACCTGGTCTCGGTCCTGGGCCTCGCCGTCGACGGCGGCAGCTACTACGCCGTGCTCGAGCACCTCGACGGCGGCGATCTGGCCGGCCTTGTCGCCCGCGCCGGCCCGCCCTCGCCGGCCCTGGCCCTGCTGGTGGCCGAGGAGCTGGCCCTCGCCCTCGACTTCGTCCACCGCGCCGCCGACGCCGGCGGCCGCCCGCTCGGGCTCATCCACCGCGACGTCAGCCCGTCGAACGTGCTGGTCTCGATCGAGGGCGAGGTGAAGCTGGCCGACTTCGGCCTGGCCAAGGCGACCCTGCTGGCCGACGTCACGCGCGGAAATCTGCGCAAGGGGACGTTCGCGTACATGTCGCCCGAGCAGGTCGCCGGCGAGCCGCTGGGCCCGACGAGCAATCAGTTCAGCCTCGGCATCCTCCTGGCCGAGCTCTTGACCGGCCGGCGCCCGTTCGACGGCGACACCGCGCACGCGACGATGGAGAACATCCGCCGCGCCGATCCGCCGGCCCTGGCCGAGCTGCCGGCCCCGCTGCGCGACCTGCTCCACCGCTGCCTCGCGCCGCTGCCGGCCGAGCGCTTCGCCACCGCCGAGCTGCTTCGCGGCGAGCTGGCCGCGCTCCGCCGCACCTCGTGGCACGCGGCGCTGCCCGACCTGGCCCGATGGGTGGTGTCCGCCCGGCGGTAGCTCGGGCTACCGCGCCTCGACCACGCGGCGCCACATGGTCATTCGGAACCGAGGTGTCGGCCGGGCGGAAACCCTGCTGCAGCGCGCGCTCCTGCACCGGCCGGCTGCGCAGGAACGCGATCAGCTCGCGGCCCGCTTCCCTCTGCTCGCGCTCGCCGGCGATCACGCCCCGGTCGGCGCGCTCTCGCGGCGCGCCTTGGCCCGGGCCGCGGCCGTCGTCTCGGCCTCGGTCGGGGCGCGCTCGACGTCGCGCACCTGGGTCGCCTCCTCGACGGGCGCGCCGCGCGCCGGCGTGGCCGGGCGGGCGGAGGCCGCCGCCACCGCCTCCTCCTTTGTCGGCACGTCGCCGACCGCCAGCTCGCACTGACCGAAGGTGACCTGCATGCGGCCGCTGGGCGGCTGCAACCGCACCTCGAGCGAGCGCGCGCGGATGATGGTGTCGCTCTTGACGGTCCCGGCCAGGTGGACCGAGTCGGCATCGAGCTCGCCGGCGATGGTGCCCTCGGAGCGCAGCTCGCCCACCTTCACCTTGCCCGACACGCTTCCGCTCGGGCTGACGTGCAGAGACGGTCCGATGATCTCGCCGTCGACGGATCCCTTGACCGTGACCGGGCACTTCGACGTGAGGGTTCCCTTGAACTCGGTGTCGTCCTCTATAAGCGTCGTCTTGGTTCCCGGGCCGGTCTGGCCCGTCTGGCCGCCCTGGCCCGTCCTGGTCACGTTGCTCACGACATTCCTCCTGTTTCATTGACTCGCGGATCGCGGATCCGGACGCGCAGGTTGCTGCCCGGCTCGAAGGCGAAGCGCGTCGTCTGCGCCGACTGCTCCACCTCGGCCACCAGACAGCCGCCCGCGCTCACCATCACCTGCATCGGTCCGACGATGCCGGGGGCCTCTCGCTCGTAGAACTTGCCGGCGATGATCAGGATCCCGCGGCCGGTCACCTTGCAGTCGCTCAGCACACCCGTGGTGCCGACCACAAGCTCGGTCCCCTCGCCGAGCTCGATCGTGCAGTGCTCGAACAGACTCTCCACCTCGACCCGACAGCCGGCATCGAAGCGCAGGCTGGCCCCGCGCAGGATGTCGCCGCGCCCGAAGTAGCGGGCCAGGTCGGAGCGCCGCCCGTTGGCAGCCGGGGCCGCCCCGCCGCGCGCGGCCGTCGCCGCCGCCAGCGCGCCGTTGGACATCTTGGTCCCGGTCAGGTTGGCGCCCTCGAGGTTGATGCCGGTGAGGTCGGCCTCGCGCAGGTCGGCCTCCTCGAGGTTGGCGTTCGACAGATCGGCGTTGACCAGGCGCGCGCTGGCCAGGATCGCGCCGCCCAGGTAGGCGTGCGCGAGGTCGGCGTGGATCAGGTTGGCGCCGGTCAGGTCGGCCGCGCCCAGGCTTGCCGACTCGAGCTGGGCGTAGGCCAGCTGCGCGCCGGCCAGGCGCGCGCCGGTCATGTTGGCGCCCTCGAGGCTGGCGCGCTCCAGGTTGGCGCCGCGCAGATCCGCGCCCTCGAGGCGCGCGCCCTCCAGGTCCGCGTTCTCGAGGTTGGCCTCGCGCAGATCGGCGGCGACCAGGTAGGCCTCGCGCAGACTGGCGTTGCGCAGGTTGGCGCTGGACAGCCGCGCTCCCTGCAGGTTGGCGCCCTCGAGATCCGCGCGCCGGAGCTCGGCTCGCTCCAGCACCGCGTGCGACAGATCGATCTCGCGCAGGTCGGCGCGTTCGAGGCGTTCGCCGCGCTGGACGCGGCGCAGCACTTCTTCGCGACTGAGTTCCGCCATTTTCTCCCCGCTCCTCTTCAGGCCGGGCCGGTGCGCGCCCGATTGGCCGAGCGCGCCGCCTGCAGCGTGCTCTCGATGAACTCCACCTTGCGGCGGAAGCTGAGCCTGTCGAGCTCGACCAGACGGTCAACCTCGCCCAGGCGCGCCAGGCTGACGTGGATCGCCAGCAGGGTCTCGGCGCGCTCGCGGCGCAGCTCGCGCTTGCGGTCCTTGACCCCCGGCGCCCAGCTGCCCGCCGCTGTGTCGTAGTCGGTGTTCTGCTTGCGCAGGCGCGACAAGAGCTCCGTGAGCGCGCGCAGCTCGACCCGCGGATCGGGCGACGAGACCGCGCCTGACTGCTGCCGGTAGCTGCGGAAGTGGGCCACGACGCGGCCGGCCAGGTCGGACGACAGCCCGGTGACCTGGGCCAGCTCTTCGGGTCGGGCGTCGGCCAGCGCGGCCACCGAGACAAGGTTGGCCGCCACCAGGCGATCGATCGCCATCTTCTCGATGCCGGATATCTGGCGCAGCAGCGAGTGGACGATGATCGGCTCGCGCCGGTTGCGCTCGGCGTCGAGCTCGAGCACGCCGGGCAAGAGCTCGATGAGCGGGGCGTAGGCCGCCAGCAGCGACGCCTGGTTGTCCCCGCTGATCGACCCGCCCGCGCGCTGCGCGCCGGACAGCGAGACGAGCAGGCGATCGAGCGCCGCGCAGATGTCGTCGAGCTCGAGCTGCTCGGCCATCCCGCGCACCGAGCGCACGGCCGGCTCGGACAGGGCGATCCACTCGGCCAGCGCGCTGCCGCAGCGCACCTCGATCATGAAGTCGCGCAGCTGCACCATGTGATGGCCGGCCAGCTCGGTGAACAGCGCGCGCAGCTCGGCGCGGTCCTCGGCCGTCGTCACGCGATCGACGTGGCCGGGGTCCGACGGCGGAGGCACCGAGACCGATGCCGAACGGCTCGGCGCGACAGGGGGCGGGACGCTCGGCGATGCGGCGCGCGGCTGCACGGCCGGCGACGCGTCGGGCGGCGATGCCGGAGCCGCCAACGACACCGGCGACTTCGGACCTGCCGGCTCGGGCGCGGACGGCTCGATCGGCACCGGCGGCGGAGTGACCTCGACGAGCTCCGCCGACGAGGCGGCCGCGACCGGGCTGGCGGGTGCGTAGGGCCTGGGTGCGGCGACCGTTCCTCGCTGCTGTGTCTTCTTGGTCACGACGTAGCCGCTCGCGGATACCTGCGGCTTGCGCACGATGGCGGGCGGGCGTGTCGGCGGGGTCGGCTTGCCCCCGTGTCGCGCGTGCGGTTGCGATGACGTCACCTGTGGCGGCGTCGCCGGCGGCGACGCTGACTGCGCCGGCCCGTTCGCGGGCGGTGCGGACGCGCTCGCCGGCGCGACCGATCCTGCCGACGATCCCGACGGCGAGGGCGCCGGCGGCAAGCCGGGCAGCGAAGGCGATGACGAGGAACCGGACGGCGACATCGGCGGCGGCATGCCCGGCAACGGCGAGCCGGACCCCTGCGACGGGGACACCGATGCCCCCCCGCCGGGCGCCGATGGCCCGTACGTCGTATCGCTCGCCGAGGCCGCGGTCGGCGCAGGCTCCCGGGTGAGCCGGGCCATCCCGGTCAGCGTCCCGGTGCTGGGCCGCCGCGCCCGCTGGCCGTTGCCGCCCTCGTCGGATTCGGCCGACGGCCGCCGCACGCGCGTCGTCTCGCGCACCGGGCCCGGCGCCACCACGCCGGGCGGCAGCGCGTACGAACGCGTGCTCCGGCGCGGCGCGTCCGCCTGCGGCCTGGCCTGCGCCTTCATGACGACGGTCTTGTCGTGGTCTCCCGCCGGCGCTCGCGACGCGCGCACCGGCGTCTTCTCCTCTTCCGGATCGACGACCTCGCGATCGACGAAGTCGTGGCGCAGGCGCTCGAACCGCTCGGTCCGTCGCCGAGAATCCGGCGGCTCGTTCCCCATCGTCCCCCCCATCGCAACCGGCGCAAGCCCCGGATCGGTGTCCTCTTCGTCGTCGTCCGCCGGCACCGCCGCCGCAGCGGCAGCGGCCGCCGCCGCGCGCGCGCGGGCCCGCGCACCGCTCGGCGTGTCCGCCGGCGCATCCGACCGCTCTTCCCCGTCCTCTGCCTCGTCCTGAGCCCCTTGCAGAGGGCCGTCATCCGGATCGCGCGGACCTCGACGGAACATCCGAGTGAAGATGCTCATCGCCCCCCTGGCGGTACCAAGCCGTCCCCTACCGACAGCGTGGCGTCTACTCTATCAGGCCCGGACAGGCGGAACGAGCGGTTCCGGACGGGACCGGCAACTACGCGGGCCGCTCTCTTTTGCGGCGCCCTCAGGGGGCGACTGGCTCGGTCGCGCGGACCGCTCTCGCGCGCCGGGCCCACCTCCGCGCGCCGCGCGCTGCGCAGCCGGCGCCGCAGTGCGCAGGAAGCTGCCTTCGCACTGTGAGCAGCAGCCACAGTGTGATCCCGCGGCACTCCACCTCGTGCCGGGTTCTGCGGACCTGTGCCGCGCTTTTTTCGCGAGCGGAGGGAAGGGACTGGTGTTCGTCGCGACCACCTGCGGGCACCACCATTGCACAACGTGCCGGCCATGCCGAAACACGCGATCCGCGCCGCCGCGCTCGCCGGCGGTGTCGCTCTGCTTGCCAGCGCGGCGTTCCCGGCGGCCGCGCTGGCCGACGAAGAGTCACTCCCCTCCATGGATCCCGACCGGCCGGTTCTATGTGTCGCGCGACCGACCGAAAGCCACGCCTGGCGCGTTCAATGCGACGACCGAACAAAGACATGCCTGTGGGCGCCCGACGGAGAGATCGGCTCCGACGGAAAGGTCCAGCGCGACCTCGAGCGCGGCCGGCCGTGCATCCCGGCCGACGCGTCGCTGATCGACGAGCGCCGGGCGCAGGGCTACCGCCTCGTGCGCGCGCTGCCCGACGCGCCGCACGGCTGGCAGCGCGACGAGCGCGGCCGCGTCTTCCAGGTCAACTTCAATCTCAAGCGCCGCCTGTACCTGGGCGCGTCGTGGGCGCCGCGCACCATCGACGGCGAGAGCGACGCCGGCCGCGCCGCCATCGACTTCGGCCTGTTCGTGTGGGAGCACCTCAACCGCTCGCGCTCGCCGACGCGCCACCGCGTGCGCCTCGTCGAGGGTGAGGCCCACCTCGCGCCGTACAGCGGGCAGCTGGTGCTGGTCCACTACGACGTGTCGCGCCACTACGCCAATCCGCTGCTGCGCCTCACCACCTTCATCGGCCGGCCGCGCCGCGCCGACGTGACGTTCCACCTGGGCGGCTGGATCGAGGCCGGCGCGCTCGAGCTGCACAAGACCGACGCCGGCGACCTGCGCATGTGGCGCATCGCGACCGGGCACCTGACCGTCGATCTGTGGCAGTCGGCCGATCTCGAGTCGTACGCGCGCGTGCGTGGCGGCGTCGGCGTCGAGGGCGCGGCCCAGGACGACCTGGCCAACCGCACCGCGATCACTCCGGGCGGCGCGCTGGAGTCGGACTTCACGCTCGACCGCCGCGGTTTCCACCACGTCGGCGCCGAGATCGCGCACGAGCGGCCGCGCTACGTCGACGGCGCCGAGGGCTCGGCCGAGCGCACCCGCGCCCGCCTGCACTACGAGCTCATCGTCCTGGCCATCAACGATCAGCCGCTGTCGCTGCGCCTGTCGGTCGGCGGCGAGAAGCGCGACGACATCCCCGGCCTCGCCGACAAGTGGGCCCTGACCGCCAACGCCGGCCTGAGGTTCAGCCTGTGGGCGCCGCCGCGCGAGCGCTGAGCGCCGCCGTCGCGGCCGCCGCGATCGCGCTGCCGGCCGTTGCCGCGGCGGACGAGTGCTGGGTCGAGCACAAGCACGGCCCGTATCCGATCTGCTTCGATCCCGGCAACCGGCTGCGCCTCGACGCCACCACCGACGGGCTGGGCGGCGCGATCCAGCTGCGTCACGTGGTGCCGGGCGACGATCCGGACGTGACCTGGCGGCTCGAGCACGATCTGCTCGACGTGCGCGCCACCCGCGATCTGGTGCGCGGGATCGCCTACGCGGGGCGCTACGTGCGCCACTCCAGCGACGGCCACGTCGTGCTGCCGTTCGGGCGGCCGCGCAAGCTGTTCCTCCCGTTCGACCTGGGCGCCGAGGCGCAGGTCGGCAGGCTGGTCGCGACCTCCTCGGGAGACACGCTCCTCATCGGCGCCGTTCGCACCGCCGCGCTGCTCGAGCTCTCGCGCGCCGATCACTTCCGCCACCGCATCGCCATCGGCCCGGCCGCGCGCTGGGACGTCGTCGTCGATCGCGAGAGCCGCAGCGCGCGCGAGCACACGGTGGCGCCGTTCTCGCTCGCCGCGCTCGACCTCCGCTTCGAGAGCCGCAACGGTCTGACCATCGCAGGGCTGCGCGCCGAGGCGGGCGGCGAGTGGTCGAACCGAGTCCGGATGGCAGCGACGACTCGGCGCCGAGGCCGAGATCGAGCGCGTGTTGCTTGCGGTTCAGGACCGTCCGCTCTCGATCTTCGTGAGCGCCGATTACGAACCCACCGACGAATCTCTGTCGGGACTGGTCGGGCTTCGCATCGCGCCGGTGGTGCGAATACCACGCGCTCAAGTGCCGTGAGCACAAGGAATTTCAATTCACCGGCAGTTCCAGACCCGGGGCGCGCCAGAGTCGGGCACACTGCGGGGGCACCCAAACCCGACCCCAAAGACGATCAGGAGATGTTTATGACACGACTGTCCCGCGCCGTGGCGCTCACCGCGGTGACGCTTGCCCTCCCCCTGGGCGCGATGGCCTGCAACAAGGAAGAGAAGTCCGCCGGCGCGCCAGAGGCGAAGACGGGCGATACGCCGGCGGCCGAGTTGACTGCGCCCAGCGCGGGAACCGACCCCAGCGCGGCCGCCGCCAAGCCCACCACGCCGCCTCCCGGACAGGCCGCGACCCCGCCTGGCCAGCCGCCGGGCATGCCGGCGATGCCGGCCCAGCCGGTGAAGAAGCCCGACTCGGTCAAGCCCAGCCACGTGGCGGTGGCCGACAAGATCGTCGCGGCAGCCAACAAGTTCGGCGACGACCTGGCGGCGACCAAGGGTGACTGCAAGAAGGCCACCGGCGTCCTCAAGACCGGCGGCGGTCCGCTCAAGGCAGTGATGGCCGAGACCGACAAGCTGCAGCAGGAGCTCAAGGGCGACCAGGCCGCCATGCAGTGGTTCCAGCAGACCTACGGCCCCAAGATGATGAGCGGGCTGCAGAAGGTCGGCGCCGTGCTGCAGCAGTGCAGCAGCGACAAGGAGTTCGCGGCCACGTTCGAGAGCCTCGGCCTCGGCGGCCGCCCGCGCCGCCCGCCCCCGCAGCAGCCCACGCCCGGCGAGAGCCACGGCGCTCTGCCGCCGGCCGCGATGGCGGCGCCGCCCGCCCAGCCGAAGAAGGAAGCCGACCCCAAGAAGTAGCGCTCCGCTCCGCGGAGCATCGCCGCAGCCGGCGCGCCCCCTGGGTTCGCCGGCTGCTGTGCGTCAGGCCTCGCCGCGGCCGCCGGCGAGGAGATGATGGATGGCGAGGAGCAGAAGCTCTGCCGCCCTCCGGTAGGTGCGGCCGGCCGCCGGATCGGCGGCGCCGTGTCCGGCTCGCAGGACTTGATCGCGCAGCGCGTCCAGCTTGTCGACCAGTGCGCGCGCAGTGTCGTCGATCGCCGGCGGCGGCCGCGCGGGATCGGGCAGGCCCTGCTCGAAGCTGATCGTCCGCGCGGCCAGCGCCATCGCCTCGGTGGCCCCGCGCAGCGACTCGGATGCGGGCCCGCTGCGGTGAAGCTCGGCGAGCGAGCGCAGGCTGGATAGCATCGCCCGGGCCAGCTCGTCGTCGTGGCGGACGATGCGCTCGGCCAGCCCGCGCGCCACGATACGCGCGCCCGCGCCGGCCGCCTCGACCATGCGGTCGACCTTCTTCTGCTGCTCCTCCTCGGAGCCCCGCCCTCCGCCCGCGTGGCGCGCGATCGCCTCGCGCACCTGGTCCGGTGTCGGCGACTCGGCCGCGGTGAGCTGCGTGAGCCCGTCGAGCTCGAGGCCGCTGGCGTCCTCGGGCACGCCGGAGCCTCGCTCGATCAGGTGGCGGCGCATGAGCTGGCGCGACAGCACCACGAAGCTCATCCGGTGCAGCTCGTCCTGCACCTTTGTCGCGCTCTCGCGGTACACGCGCTCGACCTCGCCGGCGCGATCGAGCTGGTAGTACTGGGCCGCCCCGAGGGAGGGAGCCTCGGCCAGGGTGCGACCGTCGGTCAGACGCCAGCGCCTCATGTCACCGCCTCCACTCGTGAGTGTAGCGCGAGCCGCTCGACCGGTTGACGCGAACCGGGCGGCGGATGTCATCCTGGTGCTCGCGTGAGTGTGACGAGTCCCATCCCGGCGATCGACGAGGCGCTGGACCGCCTGCGCGCGGCGCAGGATCGGCTGAACGCGTGCACCCTCATCGACGACCGGCCGCTCGTGCGCGCCGCGCGGCGCGAGCAGCTTCCTCTCGGCGGCATGCCGATCGCGCTCAAGGATTCTGATCGATCAGGAGGGCGTGCCGACGACATGCGGCTCCGGCTTCCTGCGCACCCCCGCGGCCGCGGATGCAGCGGTCGTGACGCGCCTCGAGGAGGCCGGCGCTGTCATCGTGGCGCGGACCGGGCTGCACGAGTTCGCCTACGGCTTCAGCAGCGAGAACTCCTGGTTCGGCCCGGTCCGCAACCCGTGGGACCCGGACACGTCGCCGGGCGGATCGTCGGGCGGCTCGGCGGTGGCTGTCGCCGCCGGCCTGGTCCCGGCCGCGATCGGGACCGACACCGGCGGCTCGGTCCGCGTGCCGGCTGCGATGACCGGCATCTTCGGCCTCAAGGTCACGCACGGCCGCGTCCCCACCGGCGGCGTCTTCCCGCTGGCGCCGTCGCTCGACACCGTCGGCCCGCTGGCCCGCGATATCGCCACCCTCGATCGGGTGTATCGCGCCATGGCCGGGCTCGCCGGGGCCGCCGCGGCGCGCGCGCCGGCCGGGCTGCGCATCGGCATCCCGTCGCCGTGGAACCAGCTGGCCGCGACCGAGCCGGACGTGAGCCGCGCGCTGGCCGACGCCGCCGCCCGGCTCGAGGCCATGGGCGCGGAGGTGGTGCCGATCGACGACGCGCGCATGGCGCCGTGGGGAATGCTCCAGGAGCTGGCCGGCGCCGAGGCGGCTCACGTGCACCGCCAGTTTCGCGCCGCGGGCATGCCGTACGGCCCGGAGGTCGCGGCGCGCCTCGACACCGCCGAGCAGGTCACGCCGGCGGCCTACTTCGAGTCGCAGCGCTGGCGCGCCGGGCTTGTCGAGCGCTTCGCCGAGGCCTTCACCGGCGTCTCGCTCCTGATGACGCCGGCCGTGGCGGTCCGCCGCAAGCGCATCGGCGACGATCTCATCGCCGGCGAGCCTTACCGCCCGGTGCTCTCCTGGTTCTCGGCGCTGGTAAACCACGCCGGCGTCCCGGCCATCGCCATGCCGCTGGCAGCGGAGCCCCGTCCACGGCCCGACGTGCCGCCGCCGTCGCTGCAGCTCATCGCCCCGTGGTGGCAGGAGGATCTGCTCCTCGGCGTCGCCGCTCATCTGGAGGCGGCCGGCGTTGTCGCCTTCCGTCCGCCGCCCATCTTCTTCGGGTAGCGGTGGGTCGCGCCGTTCTGGTGCAAGAAGAAACGGGACCAGGCACGTCATGGAAGAGTGACGAGAGCGCTCCCGGCACGGTCGAACCCAGATGCGCGTTTGACGGCGCGCCCGGCTCCGTGTGACGCTCCAGGCGCGATGACCGACGTGGGGGGGCCCCGTCGTCCTGACACCCGTCCGACCCGACTGGCCGAGAGCGGGCTGGACCTCTACAGGCCCGCGCTCCTCGCAGCCGCCTCGGCCCTGTGCGGCAGCGCCGCCGAGTGCGAGGACCTGGTCCGGGAGACATTCTTGCGCGCTCTGGGCCACATGTATCGCGGCAACGAGCCCGCGGGCAACCAGCGAGCCTGGCTGGTGGCGATCCTGCGCAGCGTCTTGATCGACCGCGTGCGCGGCGAGCACGCCACGTCCGACGTGGACGACCATCCGGCGAGCGAGCCGGCCCCGCAGCCGCCGTGGACCAACGTCACGGTGACCGATGTGCGCGCCGCCCTGGCCGCCATCGATGCGGATCTACGCGCGGTCTTCGAGCTTCACCATCTGGAAGGGCTGCGCTACCGCGAGATCGCGATCCAGCTGGGCATACCGGAGAACGTCGTGCCCAGCCGCTTGCTCCGCGCCCGCAAGGCACTCCGAGAACAGCTGCTCGCGGCGTCGAGCGGAGGCGAAGGGCGATGATCTCGTACGAACCGAGCCCTGAGGAGATCCAGGCGGTGGTCGACGGCGAGCTGTCGCCCGAGGACGCCGTACGCGTGCGCGCTGCGCTGGTCCGCAGCCCGCGCGCCATCGCCGAGCTCGACGAGTGCCTGCAGCTGGCCGCGCTGGCCCACGCCCTCCGCGCCGAGGTCAGGGCACCCCATCGCCGGGTCGAGATCGTCGACCCGACGAGCGCCGATGTCTTCGCGCGCGAGGAAGTTCCGGACCAGCGCCCACCTCGCCGCGCGCGGCCGCGCACCGTCGTCATCGCGGTCGTGACATCTCTCCTCGCCGCGGCCGCAGCCCTCGTCTTGTGGCGCCGCGGCGACGGAGACGACAGCCGCGAGCTTGTCGCCAGCGCCGAGTCTGCGTTCACCGGCGCGCTGTCACCGAGACGCGGCATCGAGCCCCGCCTCGCCTGGCAGCCGGCCGACCGCTGGCGGCCCTACGACACAGCCCGCGCCACCGGCGAGCATCCAGCCGAGACGTTCTCGTTCGACCTCCTCGCCCGGGTCGAGAAGCTGGGCGACCCCCGCGCCATGACCGCGGCCCGGCTCCTGCTCGGCCACCCCGCCGGGGCACAGCCGCTGGCGGGCCTGCACTCGGCCGACGCCGACAGCGACCGCGCCGCGATCGCGCTGGTCGAGGGCAAGCCCGAAGCCGCCGTCCTGGCCGCTGGCGCCGCCCTCGCGTCGAACCCGCACCACGTCCAGGCGATGTGGAATCGTGCACTCGCACTGGAGCGCCTGGGCATGCCGTTCACCGCCGCCGAGGCATTCGCCGCGGTGGCAGCGCGCCGCGAATCTGGCTGGAGCGAGGAAGCCTCCGAGCGGGCAGCCGAGATGCGCGCCCGGTTCTCGCGCCGCCTGGAAGCATGGCAGGCCGCCCGCGAGACGGGTGCACGGCTGGTCGGCGGCCGGCTGCCGGACGACGCGACAGTGGCAGCGTACCCGGGCCTGATGCGCCGGTACTTCTACGACGCCGTGCGCGCGGCCGCTTCCGCTGACCATGTGCGCGCGCTGCGCCCGCTCGCCGAGACGCTCGACGCTCGGTTCGGGGGGCACTACCTGGCGGCGTACGTCGATCGGATCGGGCGCGCCGACTTCCGCCGCCGCGGCCCGCTCGCAGCGCGCTACTCGGTGCTCGCCCGCGGCGGCCTCACCGACCCGGCGGCGGTCGCGGCGCTTCTCGCCGGGCTGCGCGCGGCACGCCAGGACGACATGCTGCTGGGCGCGCTCCTCCACACGGGCCCCACCGCCTGGCGGCCGGACAGAGAGCGGCTCGGCGAGTACGCGGCGCTCGCGCAGGCCACCGGTGATCCGTGGTTCGAGCTCGAGGCCGCCGCCAATCGCGCGTGGACCGCGCTGCAGGGGGAGGATTCCGCCGCCGCGCAGACCGCGCTCGACGCGGTCGCGCCGCGTTGTGACGCCGCGGGCGCCATGGACTACCTGTGCATGGACATCTACAGGCTGCTCACCCACGTGTACATCTTGCTTCATCGTCCCGATGCGGCGCGGAGCGCGCTCGATCGGAGCCGGAAGCTCGCCCGCTCCTCGGGCAACGTCACGCGCGAGATCGAGCTCCTCTACTACTCCTTCGACGTGGCGGCCATGACCGACGACACATCGGCCAGCCTCATCGATCTGTCCACGGCGTACCTCGACGAGTGGAGCCGGCAGAGCGACGACTGCGCCGACCAGCGCAAGGCGCATCAGTGGAAGGCGATCATGCTCGTCAACCGGAATCGTCTCGACGAGGCTCGCAGAGAGCTCGCTCTCGAACCGAGTGCGTGCAAGGTGCCCTTGACGCCCGGCCGCGCATTGCTGCCCGCCCAGCTCCTCCGCCACGGCGGCGACGATGACGCGGTGCACGCGCTGCGGGGAGAGATCGCGGCGCTTCGCGCCTCACGAGACACAAGCCCGGGCGAGCGCGCGTTCCTCGACTTCGTCGAGGGACTCCTGCTCATCGAGCGCACGCCGGCCGAGGCACGAGGGCTTCTGCGCCGTGCGATCGGGACTGCAGCACATCTCCCAGGAGACGGGGCGGCCGTCAAGGCGCGGTCATACAGCTACTCGGATCCTGATCGAGGAGGCCGTCGCGCGGGGTGCCGGCGACGAGGCGCTCGCTCTTCTGGCGGAGCAGCGCGGCCTTCCGGCGCCCACACGCTGCACGCTCGGCGCGCAGTCGGAGATCACCACCACGTCGTTCGTCGCGCGTGGGACCGGCGGAGCTGCGGTGGGCGTCCAGCTCGCTCGCGAGTCCGGTACCCAGGCCGGCGACCAGACGGTGCCGGAATCCATCCGGGCGCAGCTTGCCGGTTGCGAGTCGGTCAACGTCCTCGCGAGCCAGCCCTACTACGGGCGCCCCGAGCTGTTGCCGCGGGAGATGGCCTGGGTGTTTCGGACCGGCGCACCGGAGCGCGGTGCGCCGACGGGACCCAGGCATCAAGTCGTCGTGGCCAACATCGACCCCCCGGCCAGCATGGGGCTCGCGCCACTCAGGCGGATCGCGGATGCGCCCGGAGCGACGCTGCTCGAGGGGCCTGCGGCCACGCCAGTTCAAGTCATGGCCGCGGCGGCCACCGCGTCGTTTCTCGAGATCCACGCCCACGGTCTGCTCGGCGGTGGAGGCGCGGGCGCAGCGAGCGGGGAGGACACATCGCTCCTGGTCCTGGCCCCCGATGCTCACGGGCGGTATGCGCTCGGTGGCACCGAGATCCGGCGCGCACGACTGCGAGCCGCACCGGTGGTCGTCCTGGCGGCATGCCACGCGTCTGCGATCGGCCAGGCCTTCCATTCGACCTGGGGTCTCGCCGACGCGTTCATCGAGGCGGGCGCCAGCGCCGTCATCGCCTCTCCCGATCCGATCCAGGACGCCGGCGCGGGTGCCTTCTTCGCGGCGCTCCGGGCCCGGATCGGCGATGGCCAGGCGCCCGCGGCCGCCCTGCGTGCAGAGCGCCTGGCGCACGGCAATTCCGGCGAGCGGGTCTGGATCGATCGACTCGTCGCCTTTCAGTGATGTGGACGTGATTCTAGCTACAAAGGGAGCGTGTGATGCCTGGTACAGAAGCAGACAAGCCTCCGACGACGCCAGGGGCGGACCCACCCGGCGGGACCAATCCACAGGAGCCGGCCCCGGGTAGACTCCCTCAACCCGACCCTCCGAAGGGACTCCTCGTGAAGGTGTGCGTGGAGGTCTACGACACCAGCGCAGAAGAGAAGGCCAAGAGGTAGGACGAGAGGACGTAGCGGCCGAGGCCCGTCGCCATCTTCTTTCGGGTAGCGCGAGGCGCCGCGTAACCGCCTTCTCGCCGGGGCGTACACTAGGCCAGGGAGTCAGTGTGCAAGGAGGCGGATCATGGCGAGTGCATGTCTATTTCTCGGCTTCGACAGGCCGGCCCCGGGACGCGAGAAGGAGGCCAACGTCTTCCTGGTGAAGGAGGCGATGGAGATCTTCGGGCGCTACCAGCGTGACGGCTGGTTCGAGAGCTTCCAGTTCGTGGGATTGACCCCGCACGGAGGCGAATCTGAACCTGTTCGTCCTGCTCAACGGCGAGCGCGCCAAGCTCGACGAGCTGCGCAGGACCGACGACTTCGAGCGTCTGTCGATGCGGCTGAACCAGCTGTTCCAGGGCTACGGGGTCACCCCCGGCGTCACCGGCGACGGAATCCCCAAGGTAGCGGAGCGCAACCCCGAGATGTTCAAGTAGAGCGGCGCAGACAGGCGGCGGCAGCGCGGACGTCGAAGGGCCGCGTCGCCGCCGTCTACGCCCCCGCGTGGGCGGCGATGATCTTCTGCAGCCGCTCGACGCGGGGAGGGTCGAGGACGCCGAGCTCGCGCTCGATGCCGGTGCCGACCAGGAACGCGTCGACGTACGGCAGGTAGGCCGCGACGTTGTCGTCGGTGACGCCCGAGGCCAGCGCGAGCGCGCCCGCGGGCATGCCGGCGCGCATCGCCATCACCTTGTCGACGTCGGCGGCCTGGCCGGTGCCCGGACCGCTCGTGCACACGACGTCCACGAACGGCAGCGCCGCCGCCGCCGCGCGCCCCAGCTTGTCGGCCGGGACCTCGCGCTGATACTTGAAGGCCACGCCGCCGAAGTACAGCCCGTTCCAGCCCTGCGCCCTGCGCGCGTCGACGAAGGCCCGCGCCGCCGGCTGCTCCGCCGCGTCCTCGTCAACGTGCGCGTTGTCGGACCAGATCCCGTCGAGGCGCCCGGCACAGCCGGTCAGTCCGCGTGCGAGGGTATCGGCCGTGGCCAGGCCGAGCAGGTTCACGCCCACCCAAAGCCCGGGAAGGCGGTCGCGCACCTCCATCACCAGGCGCAGCACCTCCTCGGTGCCCATTCCCTGGTTGATGACGAACACGCCCTTGACGCCGGCCCCGCTGGCCACCCGCACGCTCTCCATCGCCATGTCGCGCGCGACCGGATGGATAACCGGCAACAGCACCCGCGAGACGCCGAACATTTCCTCGATCCGATTCATGCCTTGCACCTCTGGATCGCCGCAGGTCTAGCGGTCGCGCTTCTTGTCGCCCAGGGACGCGAACGGGTTGTTGCGGAACTGGGTCGGTTCGCCGCGGCCGCGCTGCTCGGGCTTGCCGCGCTGCTCGGGCTTGCCGCGCTGCTCGGGCTTGCCGCGCTGCTCTTGCCCGCGCGGCCCGCCCTGCTCGCGCTTCGCGCCGGGCTGCTGATCGCCGCGCGGCTCGGCCGGGCTGCGCGGGGCGCCCGGGGCCGCGTCCTTGCGGGCGGACAGGGAGATGCGCTTGCGGGGGAGGTTGACCTCGAGGACGCGGACGCTGAGGCGGTCGCCGACCTTGACGACCTCGGAGGGGTCGCGGACGAAGCGGTCGCTCAGCTGCGAGACGTGGACCAGGCCGTCCTGGTGGACGCCGACGTCGACGAAGGCGCCGAACGCGGTGACGTTGGTGACGACGCCCTCGAGCACCATGCCGGCGGCGAGGTCCGACATCTCGCGCACGTCGTCGCGGAAGCGCGGCGGCTCGAACGTCGCGCGCGGGTCGCGGCCCGGCTTGGCCAGCTCCGACACGATGTCGGCCAGGGTCGGCTCGCCCACGCCGTCTCCGACGTAGCGGCGGATGTCGATGCGGCCGGCCATGCGTCGCGTCGCCGACCAGCGCGGCCAGCTCGACGCCGAGATCGCCGGCGATGCGCTCGACGAGGGCGTAGCGCTCCGGGTGCACGGCCGATGCGATCGAGCGGATGCGCGGCGTCCGGGATGCGCAGGAAGCCGGCGCACTGCTGGAAGGTGCGCGGCCCGACGCCGGCGACGGCCAGCAGGTCGGCCCGCGCGCGGAACGCTCCCTTCTTCTCGCGGTGCGCGACGATGCTGCGCGCCACCTTGGGGCTGATGCCGGCCACGTACGACAGGAGCGCGGCGCTGGCTGTGTTGAGCGCGACGCCGACCTTGTTGACGCACGACTCGACCACCTCGGTCAGCACACGGCCGAGCAGCGGCTGGAACACGTCGTGCTGGTACTGACCGACGCCGATCGCCTTGGGCTCGATCTTGACCAGCTCGGCCAGCGGATCCTGCAGCCGGCGCGCGATCGAGATGGCGCCGCGCACGGTCAGGTCGAGATCCGGGAACTCCTCGCGCGCCGTGTCGGACGCGCTGTACACGCTGGCGCCGGCCTCGCTGACCTGCACCACGATCAGGTCGGCGACGCCGGCGTCGCGCAGCACCTCGCGCACGAACGCCTCGGTCTCGCGGCCGCCGGTGCCGTTGCCGACCGCGATCGCGGACGGCGCGTGGCGGCGCACGAACTCGAGCAGCTCGCGCCGCGCCTTCTCGCGCCCGGCGTCGCCGTGGCTGGGATAGATCGTGACGTGGCCCAGGAAGCGGCCGGTCACGTCGACCGACGCGCACTTGCAGCCGGTGCGCAGGCCCGGGTCGATGCCGATGACCGACTTCTGCCCCAGCGGAGCGGCCAGCAGTAGATTTCGCAGGTTCTCGCCGAACACGCCGACCGCCGTGCGGTCCGAGCGGTCCTTGAGCTCGGCGCGCACCTCGTTCTCGATGCTGGGCGCGAGCAGACGCTTGAGGCTGTCGCGCGCGGCCACGTCGAGCTGGCCGGCGAACGGCGAGCGCGCCCGCAGCCCGACGAGCTGCGCGATGCGCGCCAGCACCTGCTCGTCGTCCACGCCGATGTGCGCGCGCAGGAACTCCTCGTTCTCGCCGCGCCGGATGGCCAGGAAGCGGTGCGACGGGATGTTTCGCACCGGCTCGCGGAAGTCGTAGTACTGCTGGAACTTGCTCGCCTCGGCGGCGCGGGCGGGCACGACCTCCACGACGAGCTCGCCCTGATCGCGAAACGTCGTGCGCACGGCCGCGCGCACGTCGGCGTTCTCGGCCACCGCCTCGGCCACGATGTCGCGCGCGCCGGCCAGCGCCTCGTCGCGCCCCGGCACGCCCTTGTCGGCGTCGACGAACCCGTCCGCCTCGGCCAGCGGATCGCCGCGCTCCGGCTGGGCCAGGATGCGATCGGCCAGCGGCCCGAGCCCGCGCTCGCGCGCGATGGCGGCGCGCGTCCGCCGCTTCGGCTTGTACGGCAGGTACAGGTCCTCGAGCTCCGCCTTGCTGACCGCGGCCAGGATGCGCGCGCGCAGCTCGTCGGTGAGCTTGCCCTGCTCCTCGATCGACGCCAGCACCACCTCGCGGCGCTCCTCCAGCTCCGACAGGTACGCGCGCCGCTCCTCGATGGCGCGGATCGCCACCTCGTCGAGCCCGCCGGTCACCTCCTTGCGGTAGCGCGCGATGAACGGGACGGTTGCATCCTCGTCGAGCAGCGCGCACACGGCGGCCACGCCGGCGGCCGGCAGGCCGAGGTCGGCGGCCACGCGCGGGACCAGCGCGGCGCTCCTCTTCGCGGCGCTCACTTGGGCTGCATGCGCAGCGCGCCGTCGAGGCGAACGGTCTCGCCGTTGAGGTACGGGTTGCGCACGATGTGCTCGACCAGCGCGGCGTACTCGGCCGGATCGCCGAGCCGTCGCGGGAACACGACGCTGGCGCCCAGCGCCGCGCGCGCCTCCTCGGGCAGGAGCCCCAGGAGCGGCGTGTCGAACAGCCCGGGCGCGATGGTCATGACGCGCACGCCGATCGGCGCCAGGTCGCGCGCGGCCGGCACCGTCATGCCGACGACGCCGCCCTTCGACGCGGCGTAGGCGATCTGCCCGACCTGGCCCTCGAAGGCGGCCACCGACGCGGTCTGGATGACGACGCCGCGCTCGGCACCGTCGAGCGGCGGGTTGCGCGCCATCGCGCTGGCCGCCAGGCGCAGCAGGTTGAAGGTGCCGACCAGGTTGACCGCCACGACCTTCTGGAACAGCGCGAGGTCGTGCGGCGCGCCGGTCTTGTCGACGGTGCGGGCCGCCCAGCCCACGCCGGCGCAGGCCACCGCGACGCGCAGCGGGCCCAGCGCCGCTGCCTGATCGACAGCCGCGCCCAGGGCGTCCGGGTCCGACACGTCGGCGCGGGCGAAGGCGCCGCCGATCGCGGCCGCGTGCTCGCGGCCCTTGTGAACGTCGAGATCGACGACCACCACGCGCGCGCCGGCCTGGGCCAGTCGCCGCGCTGTCGCGGCGCCAAGCCCGGAGGCGCCGCCGGTCACCAGTGCCACTACGTTCTTTGGATCCATCGCTGCGGTTTTACCATTGTCGGGTCATGTCACGTCCACCACGACGCGCCCGACCGAGCCGCGCGAGGCGACGAGGCGATGCGCGTCCGGCAGCCGGTCGAACGCAAACCGCTCGCCGACGACCGGCCGGATGGCGCCCTCGCGCCACAGATCGAGCAGGCGCCCGGCGTTCTCGCGCAGGAGCGGCACCTGGTTGGGCACCACGGACAGGTTGAAGCCGGCCAGGGTCAGGTTGGCCGACACCATTGTATAGGGGCGGAGCAGGCCCATGGCCAGCAGCCCGCGCGCGCCGCGCAGGTACGAGATGCCGCCGGGCGTGCCGGCCTGGGCGAATCCGTACAGGATGTAGCGGCCGGACAGATCGAGCAGGCGCCACAGCGGTCGGAACAGGGTGCCGCCGACCGCGTCGAGGATCACGTCGGCGCGGCCCCAGGCGCGGCGCACCTCCGCCGCACAGGTCTCGTAGGGCGCCACGATCTCGGCTCCCAGCTCACGCACCAGGTCACCCTTTGCGGGGGACCCGATGACGGCCATCACGCGCAGGCGCGACTCGCGCGCGAGCTGCAGGATGGCGGTGCCGACGCCGCCCGCCGCCGCGGTCACGACCACGCGCTCGCCGGCGCGCGCGCGGCCCAGCTCGTGAAGCGCGTACCACGCGGTCAGGTACATGACCGGGAACGCGGCCGCCTCGGCGAAGTCGGCCCACTCGGGGAGCTCCATCGCGTACTCGGCGGGCAGACAGAACTTCTCCGCGTGGCTGCCGTAGATGGGGACCGCCATCACACGCCGTCCGAGCAACTCGGAGGGGACGCCCTCGCCCACCGCGTCGATCACACCGGACGCCTCCATGCCGGGTGTGAACGGCAGCGGCGGCTGGCGCGGATAGTGACCGACTCGCTGGATGAGGTCCGCGAAGTTGATCCCGATCGCGCGCGCCGCGACCCTGACCTGACCCGAAGCCGGTTCCGGCTCGTCTGCCTGCTCCAGACGCAGCGCTTCGGGGCCTCCGTAGCGGTGGACGAGATAGCGGCGCATGCGGGCGATTTGAGCCGACCCGGTTCCGCAAATAAAGCGCGGCCCGGCGCACATCTCGCAGCGATTGCGGATCGCGCGGCGACGCCCCTGCGTCCCGCTCCGCCTTGCACCGGCATCGCTGTTGCACCGCGGATCCGACAGCATGATGGGACGCCGTCGCGATCGATGGCTGGCCTCGCTCGCGCGGCAGATCACATCGGCCGACGCGCTGCGCCGCGTGGCCCTCGACGTGCGCGGGCTGCACGCGAGCGGCAGCGTGCGGGCGATCGAGGAGCTGTTTCGCCGCGAGCCGGGACGGCTGCAGATCGCGATCCATCCGTCGCTGTCGCGCGTCGAGCTGTGGGTCGCGCGCGAGTTCCGGATCGACCGCTTCGTCAACGCCGTCGAGCGCAGCGGTCACCGGGTGAGCTCGGCGAGGACGCGGACAGCGACGCGTGCCGCGAGCCTGGCCGCCCGGTTCGCGTGGTGCCTCGCGCTGGCCGGCGGCGCGATGCTGCTGACGTGGCCGGGCGGCAGCGCGATGCGCGGGCTCGCTGCGGTCGGCGTGGCGATGCTCGGCGCGATCGCGCTGTGGGTGAGCGCGCCGCTGTTCGCCCGCCCTGCGTGGCGCGGGCTGCGCCGCGGCCGGCTGACGCCGGAGCTTGTCCATTGCCTCGGGCTCCTGTGCGCGTGCGCCGCCGCGGCGTGGAGCGCGGCGCGCGGCCGAGACGGCGGCTGCGTTCCTGGTCGTCGCGCTCTGCGTCGGCGGCCGCGCCCTGCAGGCGTACCTGCTCGAGCGCGCGGCGCGGCGCGCAGGGCGAGCGAGCCGACGGCGTCCTGTGCCGGCGCATCCGCGGCGGAAAGGTCGAGCTGGTCGACTGCGGCCGGCGTGCGCCGCGGCGACGAGATCCTCGTCGCGCCCGGCGAGCTGGTGCCCGTCGACGCGAGCCTGCCGGCCGGGTCCGACGCGGAGCTCGTCATCGAGCACGGCTGGGCGAGCGAGGTCGCGGCCGGCGACGCCGGCGACACCGGCGAGCATGCCGGCCCGCGCGCCAGGCGGGTCGAGCCGGGCCAGCGCGTGCCGGCCGGCGCGCGAAACGCCGGACGCTGCGCCGCCCGCGTCGTCGCGGTGGAGGCTTTCTCGCTGTCCGCGCTGCTTCCCGTCGGTTCCGTCGCGGAGCCGACCGAGGCGGGGACCGGACCGCGCGGCCACGTCATCGCGCTCCTGCTCGCGGCGGCGGCCGGCGCGCTGCTGTCGCTGCAGGCGGGACGCGGCGCCGGCGCGCTCGACGTCGCCGCGGCCATCCTCGTCGCCTGGCCGCCGGGCGCCTTCGCCGTCATCCACGCCCGCCACAGGATCACGGCGCGACTGCGACGCCAGGGCCTGCTGGTGCGCCGGCCCGACTTCCTCGACCGAGCGGCCGCGGTGCGGCGGGTCGTGATCGACCGGGACGCGCTGGCCGACACGAGCCTGGAGCTGCGCTTCCCCGAGACGCTGGCCCGACTGACGCGCGACGAGCGCGCCGCGCTCCATCACCTCGCGGTGCACAGCCCGCATCCTCGCTGCCGGGCGGTGCTCCGCGCACTGGCCCGCGAGGGCAGCACCGCCCTGCTCGACGCGGCGGTGGGCGTGGAGAGCGGTCGCGGCGTGGAGACCGAGATCGACGGCGCGCTCTACCGGCTGGGCGCGCCGCGCTGGGTCGTGGAGCGCGGCGCTGCGCCGGCAGCCGGGCTCGGCTTCTCGCGCGACGGGCACCTGCTGGCCTGGCTCGTCGTCGACGAGACAGTTCGCCCCGCGGCGGTCGCCGAGGTGGGCACGCTCGTCGGACAGGGTCTCGAGCCGTGGCTGCTGTCGGCCGCCGACGTCGCCCGCGTGAACAGCCTCGCCCGCCAGGTCGACATCCCTCTCGATCGCGCGCGCGGCGGCATGCAGCCGGCCGACAAGGCGGCCTGGCTGGCCGAGCACGGAGGCGACGCGCTCTTTCTCGGCGACGGCATCAACGACGGCGCCGTCGGCGGCGCGCTCGTGTCGGGCGCTCCCTGCGCCGGCCGACCGCTCGTCGCCGCGGCGGACTTCCATCTCGTCGCCCCGGGGCTGGCGCCGCTGGCCAGCGCGCTGGCCGCCGCGCGCGACCTCGGCGTCGTGGCCCGTCGCAGCCGCAACGCGGGCGCGGCCTGCACCGCCGCGGCGATCACGCTCGCGGTCGCCGGGCTGGCCTCGCCGGTCCTGATCGCCGCGCTGATGCCGGCGGCAGCCCTGGCCATCGCCGCCGCGACCGCGCGGCCCGCCCGACCCGCCGCTGCGCAGCCCGCGCCGACCGACTACTCGCCGATCGGCACGGCCAGGGTGTCGCACTCGCCGGTGTAGAGCGCGACGTCGCCGTCCTTCCCGGCCTCGGTCGCCTCGCCCCGCACCACGCCGCCGGCGAACGCCAGGTCGCTGTCGGTGAAGGCCAGGAAGATGCACATCTCGTCCTGGCCGGAGTTGCCGTATCCGATGGTGCGGTCGGTCGTGTTGTCGTAGGTGCAGGAGAAGCGGATGCCGCGCGCGCCCGCCATCGACAGCGGCGGCGCCAGCGTCGTGCCGAGCGGCTCGCCGATGGTCGACTCGATCTCGTGGACGACCTCGCCGTCGCGATCGCCGCCGAACAGCACGATGCTCATGCCCCTGGCCGTCGAGTGGTAGTGCGGCAGGGCGTAGTAGAGCGACACGTCATCGAGCAAACCTGCCGCCCGCTCCATGTCGCACTCGGTCTCGAAGCGCGAGCTCTGCTGCGGCGGAATGGCCAGCTGGTGGAAGTCGAACGACAGCGGCCGCAGGCGGATGCGCACGTCCGCCTCGGCCACACCCGCGAGCTTCATCGTCACGCCCGTGTCGATGTCCTCGTCGGCCACATTGAGGAGGTGGACCTGGCTGACCACCACCGAGTCGGGCGGCAGCTCGAGCACCGCTCCCTCGGGGAAGGCCTGGGTCTCGTCGGTCGCCTGGGTCAACTGCGCGAACAGCACGCCGCCGGACAGCGCCGCGGTGAACTGATCGAACTCGCTGCCGCACTCCCACACGCCGTCGTTGACCGAGAAGGTGTCGGTCGGGACGTAGAACCAGTTGGAGTGGTGCCAGCCCGGCCCGGCGTTCATCGTCACGCTGTTGACGAACACCGGCTCGGTGTTGTGCAGGCTCCAGCTCAGACACAGCGTGGTGATCTCCTGGCCCGACTTGACCGTGACGGCCGGAAACTCGTGCATCAGCTCCGAGGCGCCGACCCCGCCACCGTCGCCGCCGTCGTCGCCGGCGCTTCCGTCACCGCCGTCGTCCGCCTGGCCGTCGCCTCCGTCCGCCGGGCCTCCATCGTCATCACCGCTGCAGCCTGCGATCGCGAGACAGACGGGTAGCAACAGACGGACGGCGCGCATGCCGCGCATTCTACTACCGGCGATGGCGGCTGTCGGCCGATCTCCCGGGCCGGCCGCAAAAATATGACTGAATGGTCGCTATTTCGCAGTGAGATGGAGCGCTTCCGGACCGCGCGCGCTCGGTCCCGCGCGCGATTCGCGCGGTTGACGTCGAATCGGCAGCCGTGACGCGTCCTCGGTGCGAAGCTTTCGGCCGCGGGAGCAGAGAACTCCCACAGAACCCTGATCCACGTGCCGCGAAGCGCGACGCTCCCCGGTGGTGCCCGCCCGGATTCCCGCCGCTTGCACGTGGCACGAGAGTTGAAATGAGCCCTGTCAGAGCCGCGCACGCGGTCGGAGCTTCCAACATGGTTCGCACACTGTGCCACTCGGCGGTCTGTTCGCTCCTCGCGCTCGCGGCGGTCGCGGGCACCGCCGGCGATGCCGCGGCCCAGCCGCCCGGCGCGCCCCCGCAGGCAGGCCCTCCGGCCTACGGGCCTCCGCCGTACGGGCCTCCGCCGGTCGTGGTGCAGCAGGCCGCGCCGTCGTTCCCGCGCTGGGGCATCGGCGTCCACCTGGGCGGGCTCGGGCTCACCTCGGAGCGCGACCGCGACCTCGAGGATCCGGACAAGACCGAGCATGGGCGTGGTCGGGCTGCAGCTCCGCTTCCGCCTGCACCGCCGCTGGGAGCTGGAGCTCGACGCGTCCGCCATGGGAGGCGAGCTGGCCGGCCCCGGCGACACGCGCCGCTCCACCGGCGCCCTCATCCTGGGCGGCATGTTCCACATCAACCCGGACAGCCAGCTGGCTGTGGTCGGTGCTGCTCGGCATCGGCGTGGCCCGCGACGAGGTCTGGTACGAGAAGGGCGACGAGCGCATCACCCAGGCCGAGTTCGCCGAGGGCGTGGCGCGCCTGGGCATCGGCCTCGAGCGCCGCTTCGGCAGCTGGGGCCTCGCCGCACAGCTCTACGGCGTCGGCATGACGCGCAACGAGGAGGAGCTCGACGGGCCGGCCTACATCGGGCGCGATGGCCCGGTTCCGGAGAAGTCGTCCGGCGGCATGTTCCAGCTCGTCGCCAACTGGTACTTCTAGACCCGCCCGCCGCGGGGCGGGCCGCGGCTATCCTTGGCCGCATGAGCACGCCACCCGAGGGCCGCATCACCACCGAGAAGCGCGGCCACGTCTTCCTCATGGGCTTCGACCGCGCGCACAAGCGCAACGCGTTCGGGCCCGAGATGCTGCGCGGCCTGGCCGCCGCCTACGGCCAGTTCGAGCAGGACGCCGAGCTGCGCTGCGCGGTCGTGTTCGCGCACGGCGAGCACTTCACCGGCGGCCTCGATCTCGCGGCCGTCGCGCCGCTCATCGCGCGCGGCGAGTCGCTCGCTCCCGCCGACGGCGTCGATCCCTGGGCCGTGGCCGGCCCGCCTACCTCCAAGCCGGTGGTGGTCGCCGTGCGCGGGCTCTGTCTCACGCTCGGCATCGAGCTCATCCTCGCCGCCGACGTCTGCGTCGCCGCCAGCGACACACGCTTCGCACAGATCGAGGTCAAGCGCGGCATCTTCCCGTTCGGCGGCGGCACGCTTCCGCTGGCCCGAGCGGGTCGGCTGGGGAAACGCCATGCGCTACCTGCTGACCGGCGACGAGCTGGACGCCGCCACCGCGCTGCGCATCGGCCTGGTCCAGGAGGTGACCGAGCCGGGCCAGGAGCTGGAGCGCGCGCTCGCCATCGCCGAGCGCATCGCCCAGCAGGCGCCGATGGGCGTGCAGGCCACCCTGCGCAACGCCCGCACCGCCGGCCGCGAGGGGGTCGACGCCGCCATCGCCGAGCTGCGGCCCAGCGTGGCGCGACTGCTCGGATCCGAGGACGCCCGCGAGGGCATGATGTCCTTCATCGAGCGCCGCGAGGCCCGCTTCACCGGGCGCTAGCGAGACCGGCGTAACCGGTGACGCCATGCGGCGTATTCTTGCCATGACCATGATCCGCCCGGCATTGCTGTCTCTCCTGACCGTCGGAGGCTTCGGCGCCGGCGGGTGCGGCCTGGGCGGCGAGGACGCCGCGGCCGGCCCGACGGTCCAGCCGGCGGCGGCCTCGTCCGGCCCGGCCGTGCTCGTCGAGCTCTTCACGTCGCAGGGCTGCAGCTCGTGTCCGCCGGCCGATCGCCTGCTCGGCGCGCTGCCGGGCGAGGTCGACGGCGTGCAGGTCCTGCCGCTCGCCTTCCACGTCGACTACTGGGACGACCTGGGCTGGCGCGACCCGTTCTCGAGCGCCGAGTGGACGGCGCGGCAGAACCGGTACGCGCACGCACTGGGCGCCGGGCGCATCTACACGCCGCAGCTGGTCGTGCATGGGCAAGGCCGACGTGGTCGGCTCCGATCGCGGCAAGGCGATCGATCTCATCCGGCAGGCGGCCCGCAAGCCGGCCAGCGGCGCGCGCATCCAGGCCACCACGACCGCCGGACCCAAGCGGCCTGACCGTGTCGGTCGACGCCGCGCTCGGGTCGGGCGTGGCCGGGCCCGCGCGCGCCGACGCGTGGGTCGCGCTGGTCGAGAACGGCCTGGCGACAAAGGTCGCGCGCGGCGAGAACCAGGGCCGCGGCCTCGTCGATCACTTCGTCGTGCGGCGCCTGACCCGCGCCTTCACGGTCGAGGCCGGCGGCTCGGGGCGCGGAGACGTGGAGCTGGCGCTCGAGCCGGGCTGGCGGCGCGACCGCATGGCGGTGACGGTCTTCCTGCAGGGCGGCAAGGACGTCGCGGTCCTGGCCGCTGCCGCCGCGCGCCCGCGCTGATACGTTCCCGGGCGCGGTCCGGCCGATCACGTGTTTTCGGCGCATCCTTTCGGCTCGCTCGATCGTGACCGCATCCGGACCCGATAGACGGAGGACCCGATGCCAGGAGAAACCCCCAGCGGCCGCGCCCACAAGGTGGCGAGCGCCTTTCGTATGGAGTGCGCGGTCGCCATCACCATCCAGGCGCCGCCCGGCCGGGTGTGGTCGCTGTTGACCAACGCCGCCGACTTTCCGCGCTGGAACTCGACCGTGGACAGCATCGAGGGGGACATCGCGCCCGGCCAGCGGCTGGCGCTGCGCGTGCCGATCGCGCCGAAGCGCACCTTCAAGCCGACGCGTCACCGCGTTCGAGCCGGACCGGCGGATGGTGTGGAGCGACGGCGCGGCGCCGATGTTCAAGGGCGTGCGCACCTTCACGCTCACCCCGAGCGGCGACGGCGCCACCGACTTCTCGATGGTCGAGGTGCTTGACCGGCATCATGCTGCCGCTGATCAAGAAGTCGCTGCCGGACTTCGGGCCGCCCTTCGAGCGCTACGCCGCCGACCTCAAGCGCGAGGCCGAGAGGGGGAACCGATGACGCACCGTCGATCCGAGGGCGACGCATCGCGATGACCGCGCCGCCGTGACAGCTGCAACAGGGCGCGGCCCTGTCGGCTTGTTCGCCTCGCGCTCGCCGGGCGATGCTCGCGCGATGACGAAGGTCCGGTTCGCGCCCGCCGCCCGCGACACCCATCGACACCGCGTCCAGCAGGCGGTCGCCGGCGCGCCGCCGGCCAGCCCCGGGACCGGTGACGGGGCCGACGTGGCCGCGCGCTGGCTGTCGGGCGCGGCCGTGTTCGGCGACCGCGACGGCGCGCGCGCGCTGGCCCTGATGGGCGACGAGTCGCGCCGCGTGCGCGGCATCGCCATCTGCGTGGCGCCGCTGGCGTGCGACGACGCGCAGGCCACCGCGGCCCTCGAGGTCGCCTGGTCGGTGCGCGGCGAGCGCCGGTTGCTGCGCCGCATGCGCCGGCACGGGCGCAGCGCGGCGATCGACGCCTTCCTCGACGGCCTGGAGGCCGGCGGCCAGCTGCGCGATCTGATCGACGACCTGCCGTTCGGCTCCGAGGTCGCAGTGCGTCGCCACCTCGCCCACGCCCTGGCCCGGCCCAGCCGGCGCTTCTGGGACGGTCTCGCCCTGGGCCACCCGGCCGTGCTGGCCGGGCTTCTGCACGCGCGCTGGAGCGAGGTCGCGGGCGAGGCCGATCCGGTGACGCGGCAGCTGACAGCGCGCCACCACCTGCGCCTGGCCGAGCGGGTGCCGGACGCGGCGCTCGCGCTCGCCGCGCTGCTGCTCGAGCGCGACATCGAGCCGGGCAAGCCGGTGTGGACCGAGCTCCTGCGCCGCCGCGCCGACGCCACCGTCGATCTGGCCGTGCGCCACGCCGCGCGCGTGCCGTACGGCGTGCTGGGCAACCGGGTCCGCGAGCTCGCGCCGGATCTGCTCGCCCGCCTGGTCGGCAACGCGCCGGACCTGCTCGGCGACTTCGGTCCGCGCGTGCGCACCATGACGCCGGAGCGCCAGCAGGCCCTGGCCGAGGCCTGGTGCGACGCCTCCGCGCGCTTCCCGACCCACGGCACGTACCTCCTGCGCCACCTGGCCGGCGACCGGCGCGAGCGCGCGTACGAGCGCTGGAGCCTGGCCTCGCGCGACCGCGACGGCGTCATCGACCGGTCTGCGCTGGCCGCGCTTCCCATCGATCTGGCCGCGCGCGAGGCCCGCCGCCACGTGAACGAGGTCGTCGCGCTGCAGATCGATCCCGAGCGCCGGCTGCGCGGCATCGCCCGCTACCTGCCGTGGGCCGAGCTCGAGCCGGCGCTGCGCGTCCACCTCGGCCACCCCGAGGGCGTCACCCGCTCGCTGGCGCTGACCGAGCTCCTGGCCAACCCGGGCGTCTACCCGGACGACCCGACCCTGCCGGCGCGCGCGCTCGAGCTGGTCGTGGCGCGCAAGTTCGAGCAGGACCCGGTGCGCACCGCCATGTTCGCCGCGCTGTGCTACTGGCCGCGGCGCGTCTGGCGCGCCGAGCATCTGCCGGCGGTGGCGCAGGCCATCCGCGACGGGCTCGACGCCGCCGACCTGTCCCACGGGACGGCTTCCTGCATCGAGAGCTTGATCGTCCGCCTGTTCGGCGTCGATGGAGACTGGGCGGCGACCTGGCTGGCCACGTCGATCAAGGAACGCGGCAGGCTCCACGATCCGAACATCGGCGCCAAGCTGTCGGACACCGACGTCCGGCGGGCCGCGCCGCACCTGCTGGCCATCGCGAGGCAGTGGACGACCCAGGAGCGCGTGCCGTGGCTGGTCGCGTTCGCCAGCGGCCTGGGCGAGCGGCTCCGCCTCGTCAACGGGCTGGGCGAGCTGCTCGTGCGCGCCCGCAACACGACGCCGGGCGAGTACTTCGCCATGCAGCTGACCGAGGTGCTGCTGCGCCACGACCCGGAGCGCCACGAGGCGACCCTGGAGTCCACGCTCAAGCGCTACCGCAGCCACAAGTGGCACTCGGCGACGTTCGCGCTGGCCAACCTGCACGGTCTGATGGGGCGGCAGGCCCCGCGCAGCCGCGACCGACGGCGGCCGGTCCTGCCCGCGCCGATCGGCCAGGCGCTGGCCGCCATCGCGCGCCGGCTCGACCCGCGCTACGCGCCCAGCGCGCTGGCCATCCTGCGCAGGCGCGACCCGCAGACCTTCGACGCGGTGGTGCCCGACGTGGTCGGCGCCGACGAGAGCGTCGCGGTGCTGCAGGCGGTCCACGGCTGGCTGCATCGCCACCGCCAGGACCTGCTCGAGCCGTACCTGGGCGATCGCGTCATCCGCGGCCACTGGGCCACCGGCAAGACCGCCTGGATCCTGCCGTTCCGCAGCGGCTTCTTCCGCTGGTCGCCGCCCCAGGTGGAGCGCTTCGCGCGCTCGCTCGAGGCGATCGTGAGCGACCGCGAGCGCAACACGCCGTCCATCCTGTCGGCGCTCGCGATCTGGCCGGCCATGGAGTACGCCGCGATGGATCGATTGTGCGCCCTCGCGCACGACGATCGCCCGGTCGTCCTCGAGAAGGCGATCCGCGTGCTGGCCCGCTGCGACGCCGCCCAGGGCGTGCCGACCCTGCTCGACTGCCTGGGCGACCGCCGGGCGCGGTTCGCCATCTACGGCCTTCGCCGCGCGCTGTTCGGCATGGTCCCGGATCGCGCGCTCGCGCTGCTGGCCGGCGCGCCGATGCACAAGGTCACCGTCGCCAAGGAGGTCGTGCGGCTCACCGGCGAGCTGCGCGCGGCCGGCGCGTTCGCGCGGCTCGAGGAGCTCGACGCGACATCGCTGCACCGCGACGTGCGCATCGCGCTCCTGCGCGCGCTGTGGGACCACCTCGATCGCGAGCCGACCTGGGTCATCTACGAGCGCGCTGTCACCGACCCGGACTGGGTCGTGGCCAGCCGGCTCGCCGACATCCCGGCCGACCGGCTGACCCGCGCCCTCGACGCGCGCCTGGCCGGCCTGCTGGCGCGCGTCGTCGACCGGCCGGAGCCGGAGGCGCGCATCGATCTCCTGCGCCGCGCCGGCGGCCTGGCCCTTGTCAACGAGCGGCGCGCCCTGCTGGCCGCCTGTCGCGGCCGCCTGCGCTCGCTCTACGACGACGAGGTGCGCGCCGCGATGATGGCGGTGCTCGCGCGCTCGACCGAGTCGGACATGCCGGCGCTCGGCGCGGCGCTCGACGCCCTGCGCGCCGATCCGCGCGCGCTGCACGTCGCCGCCGCGATGCTGTGCGCCCACGACATCCGCTCGCGCGCCAGCTGGTGGCTGGCCGCCGACGAGCTGGCGAGCGCGGCGCGCCGCGATCCGCGCTGGAGCGTGCTGGCCATCCAGGCGGCGGGAGGACGGCTGGTCGCCGGCCACCTCACCGCCGCGATCGAGCAGGTCCCGCTCGACGTCGACGCCACGATCGCCGCACGCGCCGCGATCGTGGCGCTGCCCGACGAGGAGATCGAGGAAGCGGTCGCCGCGCTCGCCGCCAGCCGCCGGCCCGAGGTGCGCCGCGTCGGCGTGTGGGCGCTCGAGCACGACGCGCGCCCCGGCCGCGGCTGGACGCCGCCGCGACTCGAGCTCCTGGCCAGGCTGCGCGCCGATCCGTCGCCGGACGTGGCCGGCGCCGCGGCCCGCGTGTGGCCGCCGCGCGAGCAGGACCCCGGCTTTCCGTGACGCCGCATGTGCGAGAGCGAGCCGCGTTCGCCGCAGCTGGCCCGCAGCGTGCACCATTCGAATGCCATGCTGACCACGACGGCTGATTCACCGAGCCAGCGACGACGAAGCTCCGTCGTCATCGGCTCGATCTGGATGGTCTTGCTCAGCCTTGCGCTGTTCTTCGTGCCACTTGTGAACGGGCTCATCGCCGGCGCGGTGGGCGGCTACAAGGTGGGCGGTGTCGGCCGGGCGCTCATTGCGGCGATTCTCCCCGCATTCATCGTCGGCGTCGGTCTGTGGATCGCCTTTGCCTTCTTCGACGCGCCGGTCTGGGGTTTCCTGGCCGGTGCCGCGGTCGGGATGATCATCCTGCTCTCCGACGTGGGCCTCTTCATCGGCGCTGTCGTGGGCGGAGCGCTCGGCAGCCGCAACCGCTGAGCCGAGCGAGGAAGGGACCCACATGGCTCTGAACATGACCGCATCTCAGCTGCACGGCAGGCGGGTCGTCACGCAGGACGGCCTCGTGCTGGGCGACGTTTCCGACGTCGTCTTCGACACCGACTCGTGGCAGATCCTCGAGCTGGAGGTGCGCCTGCGCCGAAAATCGTTCGATGCGCTCGGCCTCGAGAAGCCGATGGTCGGCACCCGGACGATCCACGTCACCGCCGATCTGGTCGCCGGCGTGAGCGACGCGCTGGTGCTCAAGCCGCGCCTCGCCGATCTGCGTCCCTCCCTGCCGGCGCAAGAGCCGGACGCTCCTGAGGCCGACGAACCGGACGGACAGCGGGCCTGACGACATCGGCGTCCCGCGCGCGCCCATCGCGCATATAATGGTGGGCCGCCGGCAGCCGGAGCGGCACGGCGCGTGCTCCGGCCGTCAACGTGTCGTCCGTACCCACGAGATGCCCTGCAGTTTCGCCGCGCTCGTGGCGCGCCCGGGACATCCGACTGCCAACGGCGCTTTGCAGTGTGGCGGCGCTCGTCCTCTGCCTGGCCGGCTGCGCCGACGTCCAGCATGCCGAGGACGGAGATGGCGCCGGCCCGGATGACGGCGACGACTCCGCCGACGACGGTGCGCCCGCGCCGCCGGTCGACCCGGACCAGTTCGAGCCGCCGCCCCCGCCGCTCGCGCTTCCGGACGATGTCATCGCCGCCGCGGCCGACCAGGTGCGCGCCATCGTCGCCAGCACGGCCTTCACCCACTCGGTGCTGATCGAGAACGCCACCACCGGCCAGCTCGTCGTCGAGTCGGAGGCCGACACGCTGCTCAAGCCGGCGTCGAACACGAAGCTCTACACGACCGCCGCGGCCATGGAGATCCTGGGCGCCGACCACGGCCTGGCCACGCGGGTCGCGGCCGACGCCCCGCCCGACGGCGACGGCGTCATCGCCGGCGACCTGCACGTCGTGCTCGAGCACGACTTCACCCTGTCGAGCGATCTGTACGACGGGCCGCGCCAGCCGCTCGACCGCATCGCGCAGGCGCTCGCGCGTCTCGGCGTCACGCGGGTGGACGGGACCGTGCATGTCAGCGGCGAGTCGGTGTTCGAGGCAAACTCGGTCGGCATCCTCAATCTCGCGACCGAGCGGGCCGAGACAACCGACGCGATGGCCGCCGCGCTGGCGGACGCGGGCATCGCGGCGCCGACAGTGGCGTCGAGCGCCGCGCTGGATGTCCCCGAGGGAGCCGCGCTCCTCCTCGAGCACGCGCCGGTAAGCCTTGTCGCCGCCACCTCGCCGCTCAACACCGACAGCAACAACGAGTTCGCCGATCTACTGATCCGCCACCTGGGCTGGCTGGTCGAGGGGGAAAGCTCGGCCGAGGCCGGGACGCGCGCCGTGCTCGACTGGCTGGCCTCGACCGGCGTGCCGACCGAAGGCGTCGAGCTGCACGACGGCTCCGGCCTGTCGCACGACAACCGCGTGTCGGCCCGGACCACCGTCGGGCTGCTCGGCTTCATGGACGGGTCGCCGCTCGGCGCGGCGTGGAGCCGCACCCTGGCCATCGCCGGCGTGCGCGGCACCCTCGGCAACCGCATGGTCGGCGAGGACACCGCCGGCCGCGTGTTCGGCAAGACCGGCACGCTCAACGACACGATCACCCTGAGCGGGTTCCTCGAGAACCGCCACGACGGGCAGCGCTACCGCTTCTCGGTGCTGTGGAACCAGGTCGACGACGCGGCCACCGCGCGCGCGCTGGCCGATCAGATCGTCGAGGTCGTCGCTCGCAACCTGCGCGGCAGCGGGGCGCGGCTGCCCGCGCCGCAGCTCCAGCTCGCGCGGGCCACAGGCACCCCGGGCGTGCTCGAGATCGCGTGGAGCGAGGTGGATGGCGCCGACGGCTATCTCGTGTGGACGAGCGAGGATGGCCGCACCTGGCCGCGCGAGGCCGCTCGCTACGTGCATCGGAGCCGCTTTCTGGCCGGCGACCTGTCGGCCGCGCAGACGACCTACGTGCGGGTGACCGCGCGCGGCGCCGACGGCCTCGAGAGCGATCCGTCCGCCGCCTACGGCGCGACAGCATCGGGCGAGCGCGCGGCGATCTCTGCTGGTCAACGGCAACGACGTGTGGAGCACGCCGGCGGCAGAGAACTCGCTCGGGCGCCACCACGACTTCCTCGCCGGCCTGGCCGCGTCGGCCGGCGAGCGCACGGTCGAGAGCGCGCATCACGGCGCTGTCGACAGCGGCGAGGTCGATCTGGCCGGCTACGACGTCGTGGTGTGGGCGGCGGGCGAGGAGTTCGACGATGACCGTGGCGCTGACCCCGGCCGAGCGCGAGCATCTGGCCGCGCACGTCGGCGCCGGACGCGCCCTGCTCCTGTCGGGCGCGGAGATGATCTGGGCGCTCGCCGATCAGGGAGACGCCGACGAGCAGGCCTTCGTCGCCGACGTGCTGGGCGCCGTCTACGTCGGCGACGACGCCGGCACCTACGAGGCGCAGGGAGGCGAGGGCGAGTTCGGCGCGCTGCCGCTGATGTCGTTCCTGGCGCCGGACGGCATGGACATCCTCTTTCCCGACGTGCTCGCGCCGACCGACGGCGGGGTCGAGCTCCTGCGCTACGTCGGCGGCACCGAGGGCGCCGCGGCGGTAGGCCACCCGGCGGCGTCGGGCCGGCGCGTCGTCGTCACCGGCTTTCCGATCGAGGCGCTGCCGAGCGACGCGGTGCGCACCGCCCTGCTCGACGCCGCGCTGCGCTTCCTCGAGCCGTAGCGCCGTCGTCGGTCGCAGCGCGGCTGCGCCATCCGCTCGGAGCCCGCGTCCGCCGTCCGGCGATCTGCGAGCCTTCCTGATGGCTCCCGCAGGATAGCGAGATGTCGATAGCTTGTAAACCCGCCGCACATGCAGACCATGGAGTGCCTGCGAAGGGAGGACTTCATGGACGATTTCGTGGGCATCGACTTCGGGACCACCAACTCTGCCGTCGGGCTGGCCGGGCGCGACGGCCAGGTGCGGCTGGCGTCCCTGCCCGGCGCCGGCGGCAGCGCGGCCACCACCTGGCGCACGGTGCTCTACTTCGAGCCGGGCGAGGACGCGGTGCGCGCCGGCGCGCCGGCCATCGATCGCTACCTCGAGGTCGAGGGCGAGGGGCGGCTGGTCCAGTCGCTCAAGTCGCACCTGGCCAGCGCCAGCTTCAGCCGCACCACCATCGACGGCCGCACCTGGACCCTCGAGTCGCTCATCGCCGAGTTCCTGCGCGGCGTGCGGCGCGCGTCCGGCGAGGAGCTGGGGCGGCGCGCGGTCATCGGCCGCCCGGTGCGCTACTGGGGCGCGCGCGGCGACGACGACGAGGCGCGCGCTGTCGGCCGCATGAAGCATCGCCGTGCGCGCCGCCGGCTTCGACGAGGTGGTGTTCGAGTACGAGCCGGTGGCGGCCGCGTCGCGCTACGCCGCCACCCTCGATCACCAGGAGCTCATCATGGTCGCCGACTTCGGCGGCGGCACCAGCGACTTCTCGCTCGTGCGGGTCGGACCCGGCCTGGTCGCCGGCGATCCGGACACGCTGCTCGGCACCGCCGGCATCGGCATCGGCGGCGATAGCTTCGACGCGCGCCTCATCGACGCGCAGGTCGCGCCCGCGCTCGGCCGCGGCAGCTCCTACCGCGACGAGATGGGCGCCGAGACGCCGGTGCCGGCCTGGCTCTACGCGCGCCTGCGCCGCTGGCACCACCTCTCGTTTCTCAAGGCGCCCGAGACCCTGCACCTGCTCGACCGTCTGGCCCGGGGCGCCCTCGAGCCGCAGCGCATCGACCGGCTCGTGCGCGTGGTGCGCGACGACATGGGCCTGCCCCTGCACCGGGCCGTCGAGCACGCCAAGCTGGCGGTGACCGCGGGCCCGCGCGGCGAGCTCGACGTCGCGGCGCTCGACCTGCGCGAGCCTGTCGAGCGCGCCGACTTCGAGGCGTGGATCGCCGGCGAGCTGCGCTCCATCGACGAGGTGGTGGCGGGCCTGCTGTCGAGCGCCGCTGTCGAGCCGGGCGACGTCGATCGCGTCTTTGCCACCGGCGGCTCGTCGCTGGTGCCGTCGGTGCGCCGCCTGCTCGCCGATCGCTTCGGGCCGGACAAGGTGGTCGGCGGGGATGAGCTGACCTCGGTGGCGACCGGCCTGGCCCTGCGCGCGCGCCAGCTGCTCGCGTGAGCGTCGGCTGTCCGGCTCGTGTACGATTGGAGCATGTCCGCGCTGGGTCACGAGCGCATCGAGGTCGTCCAGGACGACATCACGCGCCTCGACGTCGACATCGTGGTCAACGCGGCCAACAGCTCGCTGCTCGGCGGCGGCGGGGTTGACGGCGCCATCCACCGCGCCGCGGGCCCCGGGCTGCTCGAGGAGTGCCGGAAGCTGGGCGGCTGCGCCACCGGCCAGGCGGTGATGACCGGCGGCCACGGCCTGCGCGCGCGCCACATCATCCACACTGTCGGTCCGGTGTGGCGAGGCGGCGGTCACGGAGAGGCCGACCTGCTGGCCAGCTGCTACCGGCGCTCGCTCGAGCTGGCCGCCGCCGCCGGCGCCCGCACGATCGCGTTTCCGATGATCAGCACCGGCATCTACCGGTTCCCGCTGGACCAGGCGGCGCGCATCGCGGTGGCCGCCGTGACCGAGCACCTCGATGCGCACGACCTGCCCGAGCTGGTGATCCTGTGCACGTTCGACGACGCCGCCACCCGCGCGGTGCGCTCCGCCCTCGCCGCCGGCGCCGCCGATCGCGAGCCGGTGGCCGACGCCACGCCGCTCCAGGTGCAGTGCCCCTACTGCGGCGAACCGACCGAGGTGACCCCCGACGAGCAGGGCGGCGAGTCGGTCGAGGACTGCGTGGTCTGCTGCCGGCCCATCGACCTCAGCGTCACGGTTGACGGCGATGGCGTCGCGTCGGTCCGCGCGCGGCGCCAGGACGACTGACGCGGCGCGCCGGGTCGATCACATCCGGTACGTCCGGCCACATGTGAGCGCTGCTGCCGGATGCCATCGAGGCAGGAATGTCCGGAAATCATCGCAAGCGGTGAATCGCAACCGCGCCGCCTCCAGCGCCGGACGCGGGCACATCGCGGCAATTCGCGGGGTAAGGCTCGTGGCAGACCGAGCGCTGTGTTGGTCCGCGACTTGCGATGACAGCGGATCGATGACCAGGACCGCCCTGTCAACCCTGCTCGCGGCCTCGTTCGCGCTGGCCGGTGCGCACGCCGCCGCTGCCCAGCCACCCGCCGCGCCTCCGCCCGCCGGGCCGCCCGAGGCGGGTCCGCCCACCGCGCCGCCCGGCGCCGCGCCCGGCGCCGCTCCAGTGGCCGCGCCGGCGCCGGCTGCCTCGCAGCCGCCGCCCGGCGCAAATCCGGGCGAGGTGTCGCAGATCGGCGGCACACCGGTCCCGGTCGGCGATCACAACCAGTACTACTACCGCTTCCGTCGCACCAACCTGTTCGACAAACCCGATCGGCTGGATGCTCGGCATCTACGGCCTGTCGCTCAGCTACGGCATCTCCGACCACCTGGCCGTGCGCGGCGACGTCAACTACTTCGATCCGATCGGCGACGACGGCGTCACCGGCTACGAGGTCGGCGCCGGCCTGCCGATCTACTTCCGCCGCACCTACTCCGGTCTCTTCCTGGAGCCGGGCGCCATCATCCGCCGCTTCAGCGACGACGGCGAGTTCGACGACGACAACACGACCATCGGCCCGCAGATCCTCGTCGGCTGGCACTGGATGTGGGACGGCGGCCTCAACGTCGCGGCCGCGTTCGGCGTGGGTCGCAACTGGTCCCAGGACGACACCGAGAGCGACTTCGACGACGAGGAGCCGTTCGTCAACGGCTACCTCCGCTTCGGCTACGCCTTCTGAGACGGCCTGTCTGATACGGCCCTCCGGATCCGGCGCGAATCCCGGTCGGGTGCGGTTCGCGGCCGCACCTGACCCGGATCGGGTCCCGCCGGCCTCCGTACCAGGATGAGCCACGCCCTTCGCCTCATCCTGCTCGTCTGCGCCGTCGCCGCGGCCGGCTGCAGCTCGACTGCCGACGACAGCGGCGAGACCGGCGACAGCGGCGGCGACACCAGCGGCGGCGACGATTCCTCCGACGACGGGTCGGCCGACGACGGCTCGGCAGATGACGACGGCGGCGGCGGCGATTTCGGCGGCGGCGGCGACCTGCCGTCCGATCCGCTCGCCGACGGCGCCGGCATCGTCGTGTACTGGGGCCAGAACGGCTACGGCGGCGCGCACCCGGACGACATGGCGAGCTGGGAGCCGCGGCTGGCCGACGTCTGCGCCGTGCCCCACTACGACGTCGTCGTCCTGGCCTTCATGACCAGCTTCATCAGCGGCCGCAACGGCGGACTGCCCGAGACCAACTTCTCGTTCCACTGCGAGACGCCGATCGACGCGGAGCACCCGTTCCTGCTCCGCTGCGAGGAGATCGAGGCGGACATCGCCGCCTGCCACGCGGCCGGCAAGAAGGTCGTCCTGTCCATGGGTGGAGCGTCCGGCGCCTACGGCTTCACCAGCGACGCCGAGGCCGAGGCGTTCGCCGACACGGTCTGGGACATGTTCCTGGGCGGCGACGGCGAGCTCCGCCCGTTCGGCGATCAGTCGCTCGACGGCGTCGACCTCGACATCGAGGGCGGCGGGCCGGCCGGCTACGCCGCCTTCGCGCGCAGCCTGCGCGGCATCATGGACGGCGCCGGCGGCGACTGGCTCATCACCGCCGCGCCGCAGTGCCCCTTCCCCGACGCGCACCTGGGCCCCGCGCCCGGAAGCGCGCTGGCCGACGCTGCCGACGCCTTCGACTACCTGTTCGTGCAGTTCTACAACAACTTCTGCAGCGGCAACTCCGGCGCTCCGTTCCAGGAGACCTACGCCCAGTGGTCGGGGCTGCTCGCGAGCGGCGGCCCGCGCATCGTCGTCGGCCTGCCGGCCACGCCGGAGGCGGCTCCCGCCGGCGGCTACGTCGACCCGGCCGCGCTCCCCGCCCTCGTCGACTCGGTGCGCGACGACCCGGCCTTCGCCGGCCTCATGCTCTGGGATGTGTCGTTCGATCGCAACAGTGGCGCTCCCACCTACGGCGAGATCGCGCGCGGCGCGCTCGACTGAGAGCCTTCGCACAGCGTCGCTGCGTCCCGCGCGTGCGTCGTCGACGCGACGCCGCGCAGCGCGACAACTTTGCCGACTCGTGCGAGAACAGCGCGCGTCCGCTCTGCTACGGAGAGCGGATGAAAACTCGACTCGCGTCCTCTGTGCTGCTCGCCACCACCGCCACCATTGTGCTGAGCGCGGCCCCTGCATTCGCCCAGGAGCCCGCGGTCAGCCAGCACCACGCCGGCCCTCTCGCCCTGGTCGCCTCGCTCGGCTGGTACGACGGCGCCGCGGTCGGCGCCGAGCTTCGCCTCGGCCCCATCGGCGCCCGCGCCACCGGCGGCGGCAACCTCGTCATGCTGACCGTGAGCGACTCCGACACCGAGGAGATCGACTCGTTCCACGCCTTCGCCACCGGCCAGGCCAACGCCGACCTCTACGCCTTCCCGATCCGCTTCGACAACGGCCTCGAGCTCGGCCTGTCGGGCGGCGCCCGCTTCAACAGCCTCCTCGGCCTCGGCTTCGGCGGCGCCCTCGAGGCCCGCCGCCAGCTCGGCCCCCGCATGGGCCTGCGCGCCGCCCTCGGCTTCACCATCTTCCCCGACGGCGAGGACCGCGTCGTCGAGAAGGAAGACTTCCCCGCGGACGCCGAGTTCAATTTCCCCCTGGGCGCCGGCCTCCAGAGCGGCCTGCAGATCGCCCTCACCTACGACCTGCTCTGATCGGATCGTGCTAATGTCACGGCCGAGACCGACGTGGCGCCCGGCGCGAACTTCAAGACCAAGCTGCTCAGCGCGCTGCGCGAGGCGCACGACGACCTGCTCCGGCTCATCGGGAGCCAGAGGCTCTATGGCTTCGTCCTCTACACCAGCGGCGAGGAAGATTTCGTCTACGTCTCCGTCTCGGCGAACACCGAGGAGGCCCTGGGCGCGAACCGCCACTTGCGCTGGTCGGTCCGGGACTGGAAGTATCACGACTTCTCGGAGGCCGTCCGCGACGTCGAGCTTCCGGCCGGCGAGGGCAGCGCGCGCGATCGCATGATCTACAGCGGCATGGTCGCCGCGCTGAAGGCCCTCGACGACGAGCACCGCTTCGGCGAGGGCGCCGCACGCGAACAGGTTGTCCTGAACGTTGTCTGCGGCGACATGAGCGAGGAGTTCTTCACCGCCGGGCTGCGACTGCTCAACCCGGCGAGCGTCGTCGACGCGTGGCTCGAGGCCAAGTCGGCCGGCTGAGCGACACGACGAACCATCTGCTCAACCCGGAGCCGACAAACGACGGTTCCGGCGGCGATGGATGAGACGATCTCGATCATCGATCGGGAGCGCCGCATGCTGCGGCGGCACGGCGCGTCATCGCTCGACGATGAAACGCGCATTACGAGAGCTTCACTGATTGCCTGTTTGCAATTCATGAACAGGCGTCCAAAGAACACTTAATTCCGTTGAAGGATCGTCGGCGCGCCCCCGGGTTGTGCACACATTTCTCGTTGAAGTAGCGTTTGACCGCGCTTGTTGACCATCGATCAACGACATGTGTCGTTCGGTGGGAGGGGGGGATTCAGCGAGTGCCAGACGGTCACGATGGCGCGCGCGCGGACGGCGTTCTCGATGTGAGGCGGCGAGACCGCGCGCAGTCCCTTCAGCGGAGGACTCGAATGCCAAAGCAAGTGACGAGGAGCAACACCACGAAGCTCTCGACGATGCTCGCCGGTGCCGCGCTGCTATCTCTGGCCGCCTGGGGATGTACCCCTTCAGATGAAGTGAACGAAGCCAGCGGCGCGCTCACCCAGCCGAGCGCCGCCCCGCCCGGCACCGAGTACGCCAAGGACTCCGTCCTGGTCCGCTTCCGCGCCACGCCGACGGTAACGGCGCGGCTCGGCGCGCTGTCGCGGGTCCAGGGCAGCATCACTGACAAGGACGGCGACGGCGTCCACGACGCCTTCGCCAACCTGGCCAACGGCGAGCTCGCCGCGGTCCGGCTCGGACCCGGCGTGGACGTCGAGACGGCCATCGCCGAGCTGCGCAAGGACCCGTCGGTCCTCTACGCCGAGCCCAACTACATCGTCCACACCACGGCGGTGCCCAACGATCCGCGCTTCCCCGAGCTCTTCGGCCTGGACAACAACGGCCAGACCGGCGGCACCGCGGACGCCGACATCGACGCGCCCGAGGCGTGGGACATCAGCGTCGGCAACCCGGACGTCGTGGTCGGCGTCGTTGACACCGGCATCGACTACAACCACGAGGACCTGGCCGGCAACGTGTTCGTCAACCCGAACGAGATCGCGGGCAACGGCGTCGACGACGACGCCAACGGCTTCATCGACGACGTCCACGGCATGAACGCCATCACCGGCAGCGGCGATCCGTTCGACGATCACTCCCACGGCACCCACTGCTCCGGCACCATCGGCGCGGTCGGCAACAACGGCGTCGGCGTGGCCGGCGTGAACCACGACGTCACCATCATGGGCCTCAAGTTCCTGTCGTCTGGCGGCAGCGGCACCCTCGAGGACGCCGTCGAGGCGATCAACTACGCGGTCGGCATGAAGAACGCCGGCGTCAACCTGCGCGTCCTGTCCAACAGCTGGTCGGGCGGCGGCTTCACCCAGACCCTGCTCGACGCCATCACCTCGGCCAGCAACGCCGACATCCTGTTCGTCGCCGCCGCCGGCAACTCCGGCTCCGACAACGACCAGATCCCGACCTTCCCGGCCAACTACGACGCCCCGAACGTCGTCTCCGTCGCCGCCACCGATCACAACGACGCCCTCGCCTTCTTCTCCTGCTTCGGCGCCACCACCGTCAACCTCGGCGCCCCCGGCGTCGACGTCCTCTCCACCACCCCGGGCAACACCTACTCCCTGTTCAGCGGCACCTCGATGGCCACCCCCCACGTCGCCGGCGTGGCCGCCCTCGTCCTCTCGGTCAACCCGACCCTGAACGTCACCGCCCTCCGGGACGTCGTCCTCAACTCCGGCGACCCGATCCCCGCCCTCCAGGGCATCACCGTCACCGGCCGCCGCGCGAACGCCGCCGGCGCCCTCAGCCTGGCAGCGGCTCCCGAGTAGCGAATCAGTACGATCGATGTCGAAGGGGCGGCCTCCGGGCTGCCCCTTTTCTTTTGCGACAGGACCCCGTCGGGGCGAGCCCGCACCGGGCCGGGGGCGCCGCCGAGGGGGCGCATTCACTCCAGCCGATAGACGATAGGATCGCTGAGGTCATCAATTGGGGGAGGATCGATGCGCATCGGTCTATGGGGCTTCGTTGTTGTTCTCCTGTCGTCGAACCTGGCCGTCGCTGACGACACTCTCGGTCCGCGCGACAATACGCTGTCGCTTGGCGTCACCGCCGGTGTGTTCCTGCCGGACTCGGACGTCCACGACTTCTACTTCGTCACCAACGAGTGGCAGCCGCTGAACTCGGTCGGCCCGGCAATGGGCCTTCGAGTCAGCTACGAGCCGATCCGCTACGCCGCGCTCGAGGTCGAGGGTGAGGTGATCCCGATCGGGACCGACACGACCGACCGCGCCGCGACCCTCTTCGGATGGCGCACTCAGCTGGTCGGCGAATGGCCCGGGAGAATCACTCCATTCATCCTGGGCGGCATCGGCTCGATGAGCATCGTGTCTGGCGACGACGTCCTCGGCGACGACGGCGACATCACGCTGCACACAGGATTGGGCGCCAAGTTCTTCATCACCTCGCACCTCTCCGTCCGCCTCGACGGTCGCTGGCTACTCGCGCCGAAGCTGAGCACGATGGCCGTGGACGACGACGACATGGCCAGCCACTTCATGATCACGTCGGCCCTGAGCTGGAGCTTCAACGGCGCCGGCTCGGCCCAGCGGCCCATCGACCCGGACGTGGACGGAGTGCTCGGCGACGGCGACCGGTGCCCGTACGACAAGGGCGTCAAGCCGGATGGTTGCCCGGCCGTCGCCGACGCCGACAACGACGGCGTCCTGGACAGTGTGGACGCCTGCCCCAGCGAGGCCGAGGTGATGAACAACATCGACGACGAGGACGGCTGCGCCGACAAGGAATCGGACAAGGACGGCGACAAGCTCTCCGACCGCGTGGACGCGTGCCCGGACGCGGCCGAGGACATGGACGCCTTCGAGGACCAGGACGGCTGCCCCGAGACGGACAACGACAGGGACGGCGTCGCCGACGCCCAGGACAGCTGCGCCCTGGCCAAGGGACCGGCCGACAACAACGGCTGCCCGGAGAAGGACGGCGACCGCGACGGCGTGGCCGACCGCTACGACAACTGCCCGACCGAGGCCGGCACCGACCCAGTACAACGGCTGCAGCAGCCGGCAGCTCGTCGTGATCGCCCAGACCGAGATCAAGGTCCTCGAGTCCGTCCACTTCGCCACCGGCAAGGCCAAGATCCGCTCCCGGTCCAACAAGCTGCTCGACAACCTCGCCCAGGTCCTCAGCGCCCACCCGGAGATCACCCGCGTCTCCATCGAGGGCCACACCGACGACCACGGCAACGCCGGCCGCAACAAGAAGCTCTCCCAGCGCCGCGCCCAGGCCGTCGTCGACTACCTCGCCACGAGAGGCGTAGCCACCAGCCGCCTCGAGGCCCTCGGCCACGGCGAGGACAGCCCCATCGCCGACAACGCGACCGCCGCCGGCCGCTCCCAGAACCGACGCGTCGAGTTCCAGATCGAGAGGAAGCTGGTCGCAGGCCCGTGAGGTGCGCGCCCGCATCCGGGAACGTCAGCGGGCGTCCAACCACTGCATGACGCCGCTGCAGAACCGGTTGACCATGTTCTGCATCGAGTAGCGGTCGCGGGACCGCAGGCTGCCCGCCTTGAGGCGGGCGAGCAACTGGTCGTTCTTGAGCACCTCGACGACCATCGCGGAATAGGCCTGTGGATCGAAGTCGGCCATCATCCCGTTCTCGTTCTCACGAAGGTAGGCGATCTCGGGGCCGTGAAAGGCGTTGCGCGTGGTGAGGAGCGGAATGCCGACCGCAAAGCAGTCCAGGATCGCCAGCCCCACGACACCCGGCAGAAGGAACACGTCCGCGGCCATCAGCAGCCTCACCTTTTCCAGGCCGAACTGCGGCCCCACGAAGTGAATCCAGTCGGCCTGCAGCGCTGCCTCGCGCACCAGCGATTCGTCGTGACCGCCGCCGATGAAAACCATGTGGAAGTCGGAGACTCTCTCCTTGATCGCCCGGCAAGCTGCGAGCAGAAAGCCGATCTCCTTCTCCGGATACATCGCTCCGCAATAGACGCCCACACGGCCCGGGCCGATGGACATGGAGCGCTTCAACTCGGCAAGCTCGTCGGGTCGAGTGCCCCTCGACATCTCCACCATCTCCTCGGTGTCGATGGCGTTGTCCAGAACGGTGATGCGGTCGCCGGGATAGCCGGAGTCGCGGAGAAACTCGCCGATGGTGTCGGTGTACGGAAACCACCAGTCGGCGATGTTGGTGTAAAGCCGCTTGAACCGGTTGGAGGCGCTCCCTCTCTGCGCCTGATGGCAGTATCCGTGACCGATGAAGCCGATCCGGTACCGGCTGAGGGGCTTGAGGGCCAGCAGAAGGTAGTTGAGGAGAAGCCTGTTGGCTTGCTCGACGATGATGAGATCGCTCTGGCGAACGGCCCCCCAGCAGGGCTGGTAGACCAACCGCGCGGGCAGATACACGTTCTCGATCTTGTGGGCCCAGGCAAGATCCGCTGTGTCGCTCTTCTTCGTCTCCGTCGCGTCGGGCTGGCCGTACACGAGAGAGAAGTCGATCCCCTCGCCCGCCAGATGCGACCTGCAGCTGTCGTAGAACCTCGAGCGGTAGTGCAGGAGGACCCTCTCGATCAGGACGACCTTGGGTTTCCGATTGGACATTCTGGACCGGTTGCAGCAGGGCGAGCGCGTGGCGCACGATGGCGAGTGAGAGTGGAAGGGGGGAGCGATTGATCCTGAAGGAGAGCATCAAGAGGATCCGGGGCTCGGCCATGCGGCTGGCCCGGCCTGTGATGCCGTTCGATCTTGCCAGAACGGAACCCGTCAGCCGGAAATTCGGTGCGAATCGGGGCACCCCGATCGATCGCTGGTACATCGAGCGATTCCTTCGCGCCCGCTCGGGCGACATTCGCGGACGCGCCATGGAGATCGCCGACGCGAAGTACACCAGGATGTTCGGCGGAGATCGAGTGACTGCGGCCGAGGTGCTCCATGTGACTGCGGACAATCCGGACGCAACCCTGGTTGGAGATCTGTGCCAGCCAGATGGGCTCCCCGAGAGACGGGTCGATTGTTTCATCTGCACACAGACACTGAACTTCATCTTTGATTTCCAGTCCGCGATCCGCGGACTGCACCGCCTGCTCAAGCCGGGGGGCAAGGCGCTGGTCACCCTGGCCGGCATCAGCCAGATCAGCCGTTACGACATGGACCGATGGGGTGACTACTGGCGCTTCACGACGATGTCGGCCCGGAAGGCGTTCGAGGAGGTCTTCGGACCGGGTGTGGAGGTGTCCTCTGCCGGCAACGTCCTGGCGGCCACTGCCTTCCTGCAGGGTCTCGCCGTCCAGGACCTGCCTGATCCGTCGGTCCTGGAGACGACGGATCAGGACTATCAGCTGATCATCACTGTCGTCGCCACGAGGTACTCCGCATAGGCGGGGCGGGGAACGTCACCTTGCCATGCCAGCCGCGGTGGACATGCTGAAGGGAATGCTGAGGTCAGGCGTCGAGGTCGCCGACGATCTCATCGCGTCGATGAGCCCTCGGCTGTTCCCGGAGGAAGGCTCTATTCTCACCGTCCTCTTTCACAGCCTCTTTCGCAGCCGGTCGGAGAGCGAGCTGGGAACGATGGATCCGCAGCAGAAGGTGACCGTCGCGGATCTCCGCCTGTTCATCGAGCACTTCCTGGCGAGCGGCTACAGCTTTCTCTCCCCGGACGACATGGCCGGTGACACCGTTCCTGCGAAGAAGGGCATGCTGCTCACCTTCGACGACGGCTACTACAACAACACGCTGGCCCTGGACGTTCTCGCGGAGTACCGCGTCCCCGCCGTCTTCTTCATCTCTTCCAATCACGTGCTCGAGGGCAAGAGCTTCTGGTGGGACGCGCTCTTCCGCGGGATGTCGCGAAGAGGGCGCTCCCCGCGCGAGATCGGCCGCGAGACCCGCAAGCTGAAGAAGCTGCGCACCGCGCAGATAGAGGACTCGCTGAGGGCCGAGTTCGGGTCGACCGTTCTCGAACCCATGGGCGATGCCGACCGTCCCTTCGGGCCCGACGAGCTCGAGCAGTTCGCCCGCCACGAGCTCGTGCACATCGGCAACCACACCGCTGATCACGCCATCCTCACGAACTACACGCACGAGGAGGCCCGGCTGCAGATCCGAGGCTGTCAAGCGGCGCTGGAGCGCCTCACCGGCCGGCGCCCGACGTCGATCGCCTATCCCAACGGAAACTATTCGCCGGCGGTGGTGGACGCGGCCCTGGCCGAGGGCCTGTCCATGGGCGTCACGCTGGTGTTCCGCAAGAACCGCATGCCGCTCGCTTCAGGGAGGGAGCGAATGAGCCTGGGACGCTTCCTGTTCTGGGGTGACCGCGATCTTCACGGTCAGTGCCGGGTCCTTCGGTCCGGCCTCGTGCCCAGTCACCTGCTCAGACGGATGCTGAAACGAGGCTATTGAACGATCCTGCGCATCTGACGCGGCGCTCGTTCGCGGGCGGGCCATGAACTTCCTGCTCATCTGTTTCGCTTTCGATACCCTGCAGTACCGGGTATTGCGCTGCGCGGCGGAGCTCGCCCGAGGCGTGTACGTCCTTGGCCCCCCGAGTGCCCGCCGGCTCGCCTTCTCGCGCTTCTGCACGGGTTTCATCCCTGCCTCCTCCCTCGACTCCCCTTCCGACGCGGATCGAGCGCGAAAGGAGGTCGATGCCGCCGTGCTGGCCCACGACATCGCGCTGGTCGTACCGGGTGACGGACGAGCTGCGCGTCTGATGTCACTGCTACCGCCGCTGCGCGCGAGGAGCTTTCCGGTGCCAGATCATGTCACCTTCGATCTGCTCAACGACAAGTGGAGGTTCGGCGAGCTCTGCGAGGCAATCGACGTTCCTCACCCGCGACCGCGCCTGTTCCACGACTGGGACGTCCTCCGCCATGAGCTCACGAGCGGGGCCATCAGGCTCCCCACGGTCATCAAGCCGACGAACATGGCCGGGGGCCGCTATGTGCAGATCATCCGGTCGAGGAGCGACGCACATGAAGTGCGACACCTTCCGTACGGTCCGATCCTCGCGCAGCCCTACGTCGAAGGCGAGGACATCTGCCTGAGCGCCTACTGCCGGGAAGGGCAGATCGTGGCGAGCGTCGTCTATCGCAAGCAGCGAGGCGACTGCATCTTCACGTCCAGCGCCGAGCTCCTCGATCTCGCGGGCCGGATCCTGAAGCACGTCGGCTACGACGGTGTCGCGAACTTCGATGCGCGGCTGGATCGCCGGGGCCGGATACACCTGATCGAGTGCAATCCGCGCTTCTGGTTCACGATGGACATGACCCTGCTGGCCGGCGTGAACTTCGTCGGCTTGAGCGAAACGACCACCGCATCCTGCGCCATCCCTGCGCCCAGGATCGGCGCTGTCCTGAGATCGAACGGCTCGCTCCTGCGCGCGCTCGCCCGCCCCTGGACCCTGACCGCGTGCGACCTGACCACGCTGCGATACAGGCTGCGCGACCCCATCCCGCCGCTTTACGAGCTATTCGACCGGCTGCGCGGACACATCCCGGAGGGATGACGGGACCTACGAGCCGAGCCTCGCGCGAGCTAGCGACACGGCGATGACTCGCACGTAGGGCCAGACCCAGTACGCCGGCCACAGCTTTCCCGCATGGCGGCGCGTCATGAGCAGCCAGGGCAGCACCGGGAAGGCCCTTGGGCTGGGTCATCTTGCGCAGACGCTGGCGCAAGGACAGCGTCTGATCGACGAACGTGCCGTGCTCCGAGTTGTTCGAGCATGTGCCGACATACCCGGGCATTACCCAGTTGCGGAAGCCGGCCTTGTTCGCGCGCAGACCGTAGTCCGTGTCACCCATCGCATGGATGAAGGCCGGCTCCAGATTTCCCAGGAGCTGGGCGACAGCTGCCGGCACGAGCACGACGTTGCCGTTGAACGTATCGCAGGGCACCGAGAGGGTCGATGTGGGCACCGGATCGTGCTTCATGGGGCGCAGGCGCGATCGGATCCTGGTGCCGCCATAGCTGCGTGCGCCGCTCTCCCCGTCCCGCGTACTGCCGACGACGATCGCTCCCGCGGGGGAGATCGCGGAGACCTCCTGATGCGTGGCGAGCAGCCGCTCGACGGCGTCGGGATAGAGCAGCGTATCGTCGTTGAGCCACATGTAGAAGTCGGTCGGGCGCTTGAAGGCCTCGGCCCAGGCGCGGCGCATTCCACCGTTCCAGTAGAGGTTGCCGTCGCCATGCAGCACCTGCACGTCGGAATGCAGCTGCCTCACCGCCTCTGCCGTGCCGTCGGTGCTTCCATCGTCGACGAGGATGATGCGATGCGTGAAGCCTTCAGGGATCGCATTGGCCGCCAGCGCGGTGAGACACGAAAGGGTTGTCTCCTTGCGGTTGTGGCACGTCATGAGGACTGCGATCGTCCGTGTCGCCATGCTCACCTCAGCTAGCTGGAGCGTTGTGCGGTCGGTAGGGCTCGCGCCCGTTCAGGACGCTCCGATAGATCTCGACCAGCCGCGCGGCGCTGGTCTCCTCGGCGAAGCGGGCCCGATAGCGCGCCCGTGCGGCCGTGCCCCGGAGGAAGGCCTCGTCCGGTGCCGACCAGGCCGCGTCGATCGCCGCTCTCCATGCAGCAGGCTCGCCCGGCGCCACCAGCCAGCCAGTCACGCCTGGCTCGACGATCTCCGGCGCCGCGCCGAGCCGCGAGGCCAGCACCGGACGACCGCACGCCGCGGCCTCGATCGGCGTCAGAGGCAGCGCCTCGAAGCACTCGCTCGGAAACACCAGAAAGCGCGCGGCGCTCATCCGACGCATCACTTCGTCCCGGTCACAGCGGCCCAGGAAGGTGATCCGGTCTCCTGCACCACGAGCCATCACCTCGCGCTCGAGCTCGGAACGCAGAGGTCCGTCTCCGACGATCTGGAGGGGGGCCGCGGGCCCCCTCGCGTCGTAGGCCTCGATGAGTCCAGCCACGCCCTTTTCGGGGGCCAGGCGCCCGACGTACAGGGCATACGAGCCCGGCCCTCGCGCCGGGTCGCAGCCAGGATCGGGAAGCCCCGTCGGCTTGACGAAGACCTTCTCCTCCGGGATGCCGCCTCGCACGACGAGGCTGCGCTGGAACCCGGATAGGACGATGAAGCCATCGACGAGCTCTTGAAACGTTCGGCGATGCTTATGGAATGCGAGCATCGCCGCTGCGGCGGCGGAAGCTGCGCGCGAATCGCGGTAGCAGCCGTGCTGCACGGCGGGCCAAGGAACCGACCGGCCCACGCACTCCACACACCGCTTCCCGTCACGGAACAGGAGGGCGTTCGGGCAGACCAGACGATAGTTGTGAAGGGTTTGCACGACGGGCACACCTGATGTCACGGCACGCATCGAAGACCGACGGCGAAAGGAGCGGGAAGAAGTTGTGCACGTGCACGAGATCGGGCGCGTGGTCGGCGATCGCCCGGCTGACCTTCCGCCTGCCCGAGAGGGAGTAGACCGCGCTCAACCCCGCGGCGATCGTGGGTCCGAGGCCGACGATCGAGTCGTTACTGACCTCGAGCATGGCGATCGAGTGCCCGGCCTGCGACAGGAGCCGGTGCTCCGCCGCCACCACGACGTCCTCGCCGCCGGCCTGCTGGTAGCGCGCATGGACGAGGAGGATCCTCATCGCACTCGCTCATCTCAGTACGCGCTGCGATCCCGGAACAGGATCAGGATGGTCTTGAAGACGATGCGCAGGTCGAGCCATAGCGACCAGTTGCGCAGGTAGTAGAGGTCGTGCTCGACACGCGCTCGCATGTCGTCGACCGTCTTGGTCTCGCCGCGGCAGCCCTGCACCTGGGCAAGTCCTGACAGGCCCGGCTTGATCTTGTGCCGGCGCGCGTAGCCAGCGATGACCTGACGGTAGCGGTCATTGTGAACGAGGGCGTGCGGGCGCGGTCCGATGACGCTCATGCGCCCCTGCAGCACGTTGATGAGCTGGGGTAGCTCGTCGATCGAGCTGGCGCGGAGGAACCGGCCCAGACGCGTGACGCGCGGGTCGTTGCGCTGGGCCTGGACCACCTCTGTCCCGTCTTCCATCACCGACATCGTGCGGAACTTGTAGACGACGATCTCCTTGCCATCGAGGCCGTGGCGTCGCTGGCGGAACAGGACCGGCCCCGACGACGAGACCTTCACGGCGATCGTGCACCACCGCCATGATCGGCGCGGCGACCAGGAGCCCGAAGCCGGCGATGGCGATGTCGCTGGCCCGCTTGACGAGCCGGCGACCCCAGTCGGCGAACGGCGTGTCGCACGACGTGAAGAGCGGTACCCCAGCCACCTCCTCGATGTGGAGGGTCGGGGCGCCGGCGGAGAGCACTTGCGGGAGGAACGAGACCGAGGCCGTCGTGTCCAGCAGTCTCTCCATGAGCTTCGCAATCCGGCCATCACGACCAACCGGCAGCGCGATGTAGACGTGGTCGGTCGCGCTTGCCGTCACGTAGTCTGACAGATCAGCCGAGTGAGCCGAGGAGCGGAAGTCCGCTGGTTCCACCCGACGGCTTGCGATCATCGAAGAACCCGAGCAGCCGGATGCCGCAGGCAGGCGCGTCCTGCACGCGCCGAGCGAACTCGCGGCCGGTCGGACCCGCTCCGACCACGACCGCCGTGCGCCCAGCGAGCCCACGGGCACGCAGGGCGCGCATCCCAGCGGCGGCGGCGCCATGCACGAGAGTGACCGGGCCGGCACGCCCAATCCCCATGCCACGAGCACGACGGCCGACATCTCTTGCAACAACCCCGTCGAATGTCCGAGCGCAGCAAGCAGCGCCGCGACGCACGCCCAGGCCCCGGCGACGCGAGTGACGGTCGTGAGGCGAGAACGCCCGCCCTCCCATCGGTAGAGGCCCACCATGCGGAACGCTGACAATGCGGCAAGAAAGGCGAAGGCAGCCATCAGCTGATAAGGTCGGGTGAAAGCCTGGCCGAAGAACCCACAGGTGGCGGGGAGAAGGAGCTGCCGCCAGCGTCGGATCCAAGACGCGCTGCGCAAGTGCAAGCGGCGAGCGTTCGCTATAGACGATCGGCGACCGCCGGTTCGCGCGTCGTCGGATCGGCGTGACGTCGCCAAGGATGTCGGTCGCCGCTGAGAGGACGGGCGCCTCTCGGAACCTTGGCGGGCCCCACGGGATTGGATCTCGCGTCGCGTGAAGCGGATTGGCCCAACACGGTCATCCCCCCTGGACGGCCCCAGCAGGTCCGACCATGAGCTCACTCGCCATAGTCTGTGATTGTCGGCCGGCTCTCGGAGAGATTTAGCCCCCGCGGACGTGGCGCCCCTACGGGTCGCAATCAGTTCGACGATCTCGTCGAACGAAGCGCGCGCTCTGCGGTCCGCAGTGCGTGCGCTAAATCTCGGCAGCGCCCTCCACGTGCACCCTCCGCTCGCGCGCGCTCTTGTCATCGCAGGGGAGCCTCCATCGTCCAGATGAGCAGCCCGCCCCCTTCAATCGGGAAGCACCCGATCTGATCGTGCGTATGGGGGCGCCATCCCGATCGGGCGTCGCGCTCCCCCGCCCTCCCGCTTCGGTCTGTGGCGGACCCTTCTGGTGTTCACCCTCGCTGGGGTCGCGGCGCGTGAACATGCCGGGTTCATCCAGTGGAGCTCGGTAGTGTCGATGTGGAAGGAGTAAGATCAAACCGTCGGCGGTGAGGGATGGCGCGACGATCGAGCGGGTCGAGCGTTCTCGCCAGGTCATCGAGACATGATGCTACTAGGAACGCGCATCCTCTTTCAGCTGTGCGCCGACCCCGCCTCCCGCAGCTACGAGCAGCGAATGTCTCTTCCGAAGGTGCCAGGCCGTTCCAAGGCAAGCGGCGTTGGCCGCGCGTCTCCTGTCGATTGCATTTGGTTGACTGCGCTGCTCGCTATCGGCTGTTCAGCCGGACCATTGCGCGCACCACCTGAACCCAGAGCTCCAACGCCGACGTACTTCGTCGCACCACATGGCAATGACCTATGGAGCGGTGAATTGCCGGCCCCGAACTCGACCAACACAGACGGGCCGTTCGCCACCCTCGAGCGGGCGCGCGACGAAATCCGGACGCTGCGACGAACGCGTCCGCTATCGCGACAAGGCGTCACCATCGCGTTGCGCGGTGGGCGCTATCAACGCGATCGACCGTTCGTCCTGACGATTGACGACTCGGGACGAGCGGGCGCCCCGGTTACCTACCGCGCTTACCGAGGCGAGGAAGTACGCATCGACGGCGGGCATCTCGTGCGTGACTTCGAGGTCGTCACGGTTCCGGCCGTGCTAGCCCGTCTCGACCCGGCGGCACGAGGCCGAGTTCTGCGGGCTGATCTTCGCGCCCAAGGCATCACGGAATACGGCACGATCGACGACGACGGCGTGGAGGTGTTCCATGCCTACAAGCCCATGACACTCGCGCGCTGGCCGAACGACGGCTTTGCGCACATCGTGGGACTGCTTGGTGTCGAGCCTGTCGATAGGCTCGGCCGAAAAGGCGACCGAGTTGGTGCCTTCTTGTATGAGGGCGATCGTCCGCGGCGCTGGGTGGACGATCATGACATCTGGCTGCACGGCTACTGGTTCTGGGACTGGGCGGACAGCCGACAAAGAGTCGCCTCCCTGGACACCACGCGGCGCCTGATCTCGCTCGAACCGCCACATCACCACTATGGGTACCGCGTCGGGCAGTGGTACTACGCCTTCAACCTACTCTCAGAGCTCGATCATCCTGGCGAGTGGTATCTCGATCGCTTGGGTGGGTTGCTGTATTTCTGGCCACCCGCAGAGGTGGGGCCGACCGAGGTGTCGATCTCCTCCGGTCTCGTCTCCTTGCACAATGCGTCCTACATCGCTTTTCGAGGTCTCGTCTTCGAGTCAACACGCGGTACCGCGATCAGTGTGACCGGTGGGACGCACGTTGTGTTCGAGGATTGCACGATCCGGAATGCCAGCGGCTGGGCTCTTCAGATCCGTGGCGGTACGGCGCACGGAGTGAGCAACTGCGAGATCACCGGGACAGGCCAAGGCGGCATCACGCTCGAGGGCGGGGATCGCGTCACGCTGACGCCAGGCGGGCACTACGTACGGGGGAGCCACATCCACCACTACAGTCGCTGGAAGCGAACAGCGCAGGCCGCAATCGAAATCGCAGGCGTCGGCAACCGCGCCACGAACAACCTCATCCATGATGCGCCCAACATGGCGATTGCGCTGTTCGGAAACGACCATGTGATCGAGCGCAACGAGATCCACCATGTCTGTCTCGAGACCAATGATGCTGGCGCGATTTACGCGGGCCGCGACTGGACGATGCGCGGGACAACTGTCAGGCACAACTACCTCCACCATCTATCGGGCTTCGAGGACGGAGGGTGCAACGGCATATACCTCGACGACATGTTCAGCGGAACCGAGGTGCACGGCAATGTGTTCCACGCGGTGACGCGCGGAGTCTTGATCGGCGGCGGCCGCGACAACGTGGTCACCAACAACGTTTTCGTCGATTGCGGCACCGCCATCACCATCGATGCGCGCGGAGAGGGTTGGGACGCGGCCTCGGTCAACGGGGTGATGCGGTCCCGGCTGGAAGCGGTCCCGTATCGAAGCCCGCCATGGACATCGCGCTACCCTGATCTGGCAAGCATTCTCGAGGACGAACCCGCAGCCCGAAGGGGAATGTGGTGACGCGAAACATCTCATGGGGGGGGCGCTGGCTCAACATCGCTCCCAGCGCCCGTGCACGTACGCGGTTTGTCGCCAACACCGTCGATGTCGATCCTCGCTTCATCGACCCCGCCCGCCAGGACTTTCGGCTAAAGCGGCACTCACCGGCGATCTCGCTGGGCTTCGAGCCCATTCCGATGGAGAACATTGGGCGGCGCGGAGCGCCACGAGCGCCCCGCCGATGAGTCTGCGCGCACAAGCCCATAGCGCGCTCACGTGGAGCTGGTCGCAGGCTGGATTGGGTGCCCTTCTCCAGTTTGCATCCACCGCCGCGATGGCTCGGCTGCTCCTGCCGGCCGACTTCGGCTTGGTCGCGCTTGCGACCGTCTTCGTTCGGTTCCTCGCCTACTTCTCGCAAATGGGGATCGCGGTCGCGATCGTGCAGCGTGAAGTGATCCGGCCAGGCGAGCTGTCGGCGCTCGCCAGCCTATCGGTGGTCATCGGTGGCTGCTTCACGTGTCTCGGGCTCGGTTTGGCGAGCTTCCTCGACAATGACGTCGCGCAGATTCTTCGCGCGCTCAGCGTCTCGTTCGTCATCACGAGCTTTTCAGCTGTGACCTACGGGCTTCTTCGCCGCGAGCTCCGGAACCGAGATATTGCAGTGGTCGAGCTCATCGGCCAGGTGGTCGGCTGTGTGGTCGGAATCACCATGGCCGCGGCGGGCGCCGGCGCTTGGAGCATCGTGTGCGGCGTGCTCACTCAGCAGACCTTGGTTGCTGGAGGTGCCTGGTACGCCGTCGAGCGCGGCGGCGACCGTATCGGCTTCGGGCGGTTCGGCGCGGCATCGCGCTCATACCTTCGCTACGGTCTGCGCCACTCCTTCAACACATTCCTCGAGTTCTTGTACTACAACGTCGAGGTCCTGATCATCGCCAGGTGGTTCGGCGTCCAGAGCACGGGCTTCTACAATCGCGCCCAGGCACTCTCGCACCTACCCGTTGAGCAGGTGCTCGGCAGCGTTGTGCGCGTCCTCTTTCCGGTCCTTTCGCGAGTGCGGGGCAATGCCGAAAGGGAGCGCACGGCGTTTCTCGCGGCCTTCCTGCTCAGCGGGCTTTTCGCAACCACCTTCTCCGCCGCAATGTTCTCTAGCGCTTCCCAGATCGTGCTCGTCATGCTGGGTCCAGGCTGGGAGGGAGCGATACCGGTGCTTCGTGTTCTTTCCATCGCCGTGCCCTGTCGGTATCTCGTGAACCTGCAAAGCGCGTGGCTGGATGCGGTGGGTGCCCTCCGGCCGCGGACCGCGACGATCCTCGGCTGCGGCATCTTGAAGGCGACCGCCATCGTCCTGGCCATTCACCACGAGATGGCGCTGCCCGTGTTGCTCGCCCTCGTCATCCTGCCGGATGTGGCATGGCAGCTGGTCTACTCCGGCATCCTCCCGCGAGTGACCACCGCGCACCGGCGGGTGCTACTCGCCGCAAACCTCCTGTTCCTGACAAACGCGGTGTTCGTGGGCACGTGTGTTTCCGCCGTGACATGGGAGCTCGGTCGGCTGAGCTGGAGCCCATACCGGACCCTCGTCATGCAGGTCGGCCTGGGCGTGACGCTCGCTGCCACCACGATGACTCTCGTGGTGCGCTCCCGCGTGCTGGGCCTGAGGCCCGAGACCTTCGTTGGCGTCCCGCTGGTCGGGCAGTGGCTCGCGGGCTCGGCAGGAAGGCAGCCATGAGGGTGCTCTATCTACCGAACGAGCCTGTCGTGGGTTGGCAGGTCGGCGCGCGCGACGCTCTCGAACGACTGCACCAGCGCGGTGTGCTCGACCAGCTGACCATCTATTCCTTCCTCCAGGACCAGCCACCGATTGCGCTCGCCAAGATCCTCGATGTCGCGCGTGAGCTGGAACCCGACGTCGTTCTGTTTACAAAGCTCGGGGAGTTCCCCGTCGACGACGCGTGGTTGGTCAAGCTCAAGGCCTTGGCGCCGCGTCCCTGTATCGTCTACTACGATGGCGACGTCTACGGCCGGATCTTCAAGCGCATCACGCCCTCGACTCGGGCGATGTGCCGTCATGCGGACTACGTGTTCCTCTGCGGCCTTGGTAACGTCGCCAGGATCTTCGAGGAGGCGGGCGCACGCAACATTCGCTACCTCCCGCACAATGTCAGCTCGAAGCAATTTGGCGCCGACTGGGCGCCGACGGCAGATTGCGAATTCGATGTCGTCGTCGTTGGCAACCGCGTGCGAGGCCGATTTCGTCTGCAAGACCGGGTGCCGTGTGCGCGCATGCCGGGTGCATACCTTCGCGAACAGCTCGTGCGGCTGCTTGGAAAAGTCTTCGGGACGAGGTTTGCGGTCTACGGCAGGGGATGGGAGGGCTTCGTCGGTGATCGCGGCCCGCTCCCGTTCGACCGGCAGCATGAGGTGTTGCGACGCAGCTGGCTTTCCGTCGGATACGACCATTTCCCCGGCACGCCCTACTACTTCTCCGACCGACTCCCGATTGCTTTGCTCTCCGGCGTCGCTCACGTCGCCCATTTTCACCCGGGCTACGACACCATCTTCGGGAACGGTCGCGAGCTTCTGTGGGCTCACTCGCTCGAGGAGATCGTCGAAACCGTACGCTATGCCTTGGGCCGCGGTCCCACGTTCTTGAACGAGCTCGGGGCCCAAGGCCGCGAGTTCGCGACTCGTCGGCTTACCTCCGAGATCGTCTACGGCGAGCTGATCGATGCGGTCTCTGCAGGAGCGAGGACACAATGACGGTCCGGCCGACCAACCGGGACCTGGCTAGCGGCGACATCTACCTGGCGGCGGCGTTGTTGGTGATCTCGGGAAATCCTGCGGTGAATGCGATCTTCGGCGGCGACGACGTAGTGGTGTCGCTCGCAGCCGTGGTGATGGCGCTGGCGCTGCTCGCGCGGGGCACATCTGTCGCCAGAACGCGGCTGGTACCTGTCGCAGCCGCCCTGACGGCCATCCAAGTGTTGCAGGCGTTCGACTTCGGGTTCTTCCCGGTTGTCACAGCCCTCGGATTGGTGACGAGATTGTTCGTGGGTGCCGCGGTGGTCGCGATGGCTGCGGACTTCTCCATGGCCTACGTGCGGGCGATGGTCGCGATCGCTGTCTACGCGCTCATCATGTACTCCGTTCAACCAGACGTTCCTCCAGCTCGGTGGTGGCTTTCGTGAGCTCTTCGGGCCACTGGAAGAGGTCGTCGGCATCCAAGCGGACCATCACTTCGCGCTCGTGTATACGTTCACCGAGTACGCAGGCACGTACCGGAACGCCGCGTTTTTTCGCGAGCCAGGACTGTTCGCTGGCTACCTCCTGCTGGCGATCCTCTTTCTCGTGCTGCGCGCGCCGGAGCTCGAACGCCGCAAGAGGAACCGCTACCTCATGGTCCTTATCGTCGCGCTCGCCTCGACATTCTCGACGGCGGGCTACGTGACATTGCCGTTTGTCATGGCAGCGTCAGCGTTCCGACATCACGAGCGGCGCCTACGCAGGGCACCTAGGAAGTATGTCCTCCTCGCAGTCTTGGCGCTGAGCATAGGCGCCGTTTGGCTCGTCAGCCAGAACTCAGACTTTCTCGCGGACAAGCTCCTACGCCAGTACGAGGGGTTTCTCGAACAAGGTCGGGGCTACGAAATCACGCGCTTCGGCTCCGCGTACTTGGACGTTGAAGCGATAAGAGAGCGGCCGCTCACCGGCTGGGGTCTCCACGAGTTACGAAGTATGCAATGACCCCGGAGCTCGCCGAGTTGTTTCCTTCGGGCGGTGTAACCGGCTGGGCCCGGTCGTTCGGGTTGCTCGGCCTCGGAATCTCGGTTTGGTCCCTCGGGCTCGCTCTGCGCAGTATCAGCAGCACCAAAGGCCTGGGCGCACTCTACGTCACGTTGGTCGTGCTCGTGATCGTGCAGCCCAACACGTTCCTGAACTTCCCGTTCTTCATGGGCCTCATGTTGCTTCCATCCTCGCGGCGCACATCCCAGATGGCCCAGCATCACGTCGCCGAGCCGTGTCCGCCCGAGCAATCAACCTACGAGGTCGGGCCGGCGAAGCCGCCTTGAGGCTTGATGCCGAACGAAGCTCGGCGAATGGCGACGAGAGCGCCGACGTCATCCGGCTCCGGAACGGGGTCGTTAATCCCGTGATCGATCAAGAGCTCGTCGCGAGGACCGAGACGAGCCTCATGCGCCGCGCCCCGCCAAGGTGAACAATGCGGTGGCGCAGGCTCTCTGATCGCCCCGGCGACCCTGGCCCCTAACGCTGTCCATCGTAGACGTGGCGCTATGGGATGGGCGACACTGGCGTTGCGCGGGCAGGGAACGATTTATTCGCGGAACCGCGCGGGAAGGTGCGCGCCTCGTGTGGCTCTCCTCGGTCTTGAAGTCAGCCGCTCGATCACTGGTGTCGAACTCCGCCGCTACGACGTAGCAGCGTCTGACGTCGCCCGCTTCCACCATCTGCTCAAGGTAAAGCACGTTGATCTCGTCGTTGACGTGGGGGCCAACGAGGGGCAGTACGGCAAGGCCTTGCGCAAGGGCGGGTATCGCGGCTCCATCCTCTCGATCGAGCCGCTCTCCGAAGCCTACGACAGGCTGACACGCGCAACTCAGGCTAGCCCTTCTTGGCAAGTAGTCCCCCGCACCGCGGTCGGAGATGTCGATGGAACTGTCGAGATGAACGTTGCGGGCGACTCGGTCAGCAGTTCCATTCTGCCCATGTGGACAGCCACGCAAAGCCGAGCCGAGCTCTCGGTACCGGGACACCGAAAGAGTTCAGATAATCCGTCTCGATCGCTGAGCCATCCCATGTCGCGCAACAGCCGTTCCACCTTCCTCAAGGTCGACGCACAGGGGTATGAGATGCATATCCTGAGGGCGCCAGCAACGTCCTCGAGAAGGTGGTCGGGCTGCAGAATCGAGGATCTTTGCTGCCTCTCTACAGGTCAGCAGACGTACTCCAGGTCTTGGAGCGGCTCAGTCAACGCGGCTTTAGCCTTTGGGGACTCCTGCCAGGCTTCGTTGACCGATCGTCAGGCCGTCTGATGCAGCTCGACGGCCTGCTGTTCAAGGACTGAGAGGCCGGTCACCTTGCCTGCCGACAGGCCATCACTGGCGCGCCCAATCCGCAACCCATGGCCGATGGTGTTGCTGAGATTCCGGTAGGCGCAACGAGAACGCGCGATTGCAGGCGCGCGTACTCTCCGGCCACTCGCTCGACATCGTGACGGGCGTGCATGAAGGCGTGCTGGTACCAACGGCCCAGCTTGGCCCCCGAAGGGTTCCGAGCTAGAGAAGGCTCATCTCGGCGCTGAGCTGCGCGGCGGAGAGAGGTGCGCCACCCACGGCGGGCGAACACTCCGTGGCGGAGAGTCCTCCGCGCCGCTTGTGGTCGGTCGGCGTGCGGCTTCTTGCATGAGCCCCAACAGGGTGATTTTCTCCGTCGGCGCGACACGTGAGAACGCACCAACGCACAGCCAATCCCGTGAGGGTTCGCGGTAGCGAGGGCCAAAACGCCCAAGCCCTGCCGGGGTGTGCCGACAACCAGGCTTGTCGCACCCGAAGCGCTGCCTGTCAACCCTAACCGGGATGCACTAATGGCCAGAAGGGAAGATGATCAAAGCGTCCACCTCCTCCTCGCTCAGTTCTCCCTCAATTCCTCACCGTCCTGGCATCACCGGGCGCGGCACGCGCGCAACCCGAAGCTCGAAACCAGCAGGGAGAACGAAAAGAGCAGCGGAGGGATTGACATCCCGATAGAAGGCTACTGAAGAGGAAATAATGGACGTCGGCCGCTCGGGCACCACCCAAGGGGCGACCCATCTTCCTCTCGAGGAGCCGCTCGACCCTGATCGCCGCACGTGTGCGGCAGCGGAGACTCATTCGAGCTTCGGTTCTGGGGCAAGCAGAACATGTCGATTGCGGTGACCACGGACCTCGAGGGCCACACCTTCATTCCGAAGGTGGGAAAGGTGCGTGTTGCGGGAAAGTCTCTCACACAGGCCCGGAAGCTGGTTCTGGCTGCGGTGCGGCGCTACTACCCAGGACTCAAAGCCGACCTCGCCGCTCGTCAAGGCCCGTGAGTTCATGGTGCACGTGGTCGGCGACGTGAAAGAGCCGGGCCTCTACAAGTCCAATGCACGACGGCGGGGTGAGCGCGATTGTCGCTTAGGTCGGCGGGGCCACCGGATTGGTCCGACGGATTCGAAGTCAGGCGCCGCCGCGGCGAGCCGACGGTCGCCGATTTGTTGCTCTACAAGCGCACCGGCGAGACTCGCTACAATCCCTATCTCCTCGATGGCGACGTCATCAGGGTACCCAAGCCCGGTCCGACGGCGGCCATCTCAGGCCCGCTCCGCGATCCCGGGCGCTACGAGCTGGTGGCTACGCGCGACCTCGCCGAGCTCATCGAGCTTGCCGGAGGCCTCAAGAACTCCGTCTCGCGCACGCTTCCCATCCGGATCGTGCGACGCAATCGCCACGAGCGGAGCACCACGATCAGGCTGCGCTTCACCGCCGGAGGCCAGGCACCCAACGCTCATCTGCGCGACGACGACCAGGTGATCGTCCCGAGCACCAACGAGCTCGAGCAATCGATCACGCTGGTCGGTGCAGTGACGGGCGCCGATCCTGCTGATCCAGCGACCACGATCAAGCGCCTGCAGTATGTCGAGGGTGACACGGTGAGGACGCTCGTCGAGCGAGCCGGCGGCGTGACCGTCGGGGCCGACCTGGAGAACGCGTACATACGGCGTGACGGTGACCGCCTGCAGCCGGTCAACCTCGAGGCCCTGCTGATTCGCCGCGACTTCCGCGCCGACCGCCCCGTACGAATGGGAGATACGATCGTCGTGCCGTTCAAGCGAAGCAGCGTCGTTGTCGAGGGTGCCGTCGTGCGTGCAGGCAGTTATCAGTTCAACCCGCATTTCGGCATCCGCGAGTACCTGGCCAGCGCCGGAGGGCCGACCCGCTACGCCCAGGATGCGGACGACATCCGACTAATCGTGCAATATGCAAAATGCGTTCGTTCTCGGACGACCTGAAGGTCCGCCCGGGGGACACCATCGTCGTACCCGAACGCAACTTCAGCCGCGCTGAGATCGTGCAACTGGTCATGAGCGGGGCCGGTCCCGTCCTCAGCGCTGCTGCTCTCACTTACGCGGTCAGCCAGTGATCGAGCGCGAGACGGGTATCGTGCCGGCGATTGCGGACAGGACATCCACGTTGACCAACTTGTTCGACTGGTTCGGCGCTGGCGTGTGCTCGCCGTGACCGGGCTGATGGGCATCGCGGTGGGACTGGGCTACTACTGCTTCTCCCCTCGGCGGTACCACGCGGAGATGTTGATCGTGCCCAAGGAGACGTCGCTAGGAGGGCTCGGCGCGATGGGCGCCATTCTCGGAGAGCTCCCGATCGATGTAGGTGACGGTGCGGCCACGGGGGGTTCTCATGGCGAACGGATCGCCGCGATCTTGAAGAGCCGCTCCACGACCGATGCCGCAATCGATAAGTTCAAGCTGCTCGATCGCTACGGCGTCTCGCAGATCGAGCAGGCGCGCACACAGCTCTGGTCCTCATGCGTCGCCAAGGTCGACCGCAAGCCCGGGCTGGTCGTCTTGGGCTGCGACGACAGGGATCCAGCTCTGGCTCGCGACTTGGCCAACTACATCGGGCAAGTGGGGGACGAGGGCTTCCGCAGGATCGCGACGTCCTCGGCCAGCGAGGAGCGGAAGTTCCTCGAAAAGCGTGCTGCGGAGGCCAGACAGGACCTCGACAAGGCCTCGCTGGCGCTCCGCAAGTTCCAAGAGGAACACAAGGTCATCGACCTGCCCGAGCAGGCAAGGGCGGTGGTCTCAGCCCTGGCAACCCTGGAAGGCGACCTGATTTCCAAGCGTGTCCAACTCGCCTATCTGAGCGGCTTCGCCTCGAGAGAGGAGGCCACTGCGTCGCAGCTCGCGCATCAGATCGCGATCCTTCGCAAGGAGCTGGCGACGCTCGAGGAGCAGCGCGAGCCTGCAGTTGCTCGAGGCGCGACCAATGTAGAAGGCAGCGATTCTTTCCGGCCGCCATGGACGTTCCCGAGCTTCGCTACGAACTGGAGGCGCTGTTTCGCGAGCAGAAGATCCGCGAGACGATCTTCTTCCTTCTGACCGAGCGCTACGAGTCGCTCAAGGTCGATGAGGCGCGCGACCTGTCGACCTTCGTCGTGTTCGACCGCGCGACCCGCCGACCCGTTCCGTGTGGCCGCGACTGCGCGTGCTCCCGATTGGCATGATGGTTGGTTTGGCTGTGGGCTTCATGTTCATCGCACTCCCGCCTTGGTGGCGCGACCTCAAGCGGCGAGCGGCCCTCGAACGCACGCCATAGACGCTCATGATGCGCCGGCGAAATGGCCTGCCCCCTTCGCGGTCGCGCGCCTGCTCCGTGATTCGCAATCCGGGGCCGACTCCTGGATGGAGCCAGAGCCGAGCGCCATCGCTAGACCAGTGAGAGCATGGTTGACACCTTCAGCAACGGCTTAGTGCGATGCCTGCTCGGCGCCAAGCACTGAATTCATGATAAGCCCTCCCGTCGTCCACCTCTTAGGCAGCCCCGTGCACCCGACCTCTCTGGTGGGAGCCACACAGCTAGTGCTGGACTGGGCTGGACGGCGCGAGTCCCGTGCCGTGTGCCTCGCAAACGTGCACATGATCATGGAGGCATATGACGCGAAAGACTTCCGGGCGGTACTGAAGGAAGCCGACCTCGTTTGCCCTGATGGCATGCCGCTTGTCTGGTCGCTGCGTCGGCTGGGGCACAGCGGACAATGCCGCGTATGTGGCCCCGACTCACGCTTCACGTCTGCGCGGCGGCCCAGACGGCCGGCGTAGCGGTCGCTTTCTACGGCGGTAGGCCGGAAATTCTTGCCGCTCTGACGGCCGCGCTCGCCGCGCGCTTTCCCGCCTTACAGATTGCTCATGCAACCGCGCCACCCTTCCGAGCACTGACTCCGAGGAGGACGAGGCCGCGGTCTCCGCGATCAACGCGTCTGGCGCGCGGATCCTGTTCGTCGGGCTGGGCTGCCCCAAGCAAGAGCGCTGGATGGCGGCCCACCGTGGGCGCGTCAATGCGGTGATGCTCGGCGTGGGGGCCGCGTTCGACATGCACGCTGGCATGGTGCGCCAGGCGCCTGCCTGGATGCAGCGCTCGGGATGGAGTGGATGTTTCGCCTCGCAATGGAGCCGCGCGTCTGCGCCGCTACGCGCGGCACAACCCGCGGTTCGCCGCGAAGATGTGGGTCGAGCTGGCTGGCCGCCGGTGAGGGATGGGGAGGGACGGATGAAGCGAGCGCTGATCACCGGCATCACCGGCCAGGACGGCTCGTATCTGGCGGAGCTGCTGCTCGACAAGGGATACGAGGTCCACGGCATCGATCCGCCGCTCGCTCCGTTCAACACCGAGCGGATCGACCACATCTACAGGACCCGCACGATCCCGACGGCGCGGCTGCACGCTGCACTACGGCGATCTCGACGACGCGAGCGCGCTGCGGCGCGTTCTCGAGAAGGTGCGGCCCGACGAGATCTACAACCTCGGCGCGCAGAGCCACGTCGGTGTCGTTCGATCGCCCGAGTACACGGCGCGACGTCGTCGCGACTCGGGACGCTGCGCCTGCTCGAGGCGGTCCGCGACTACCGGCGCTCGGGCAAGACCGTGCGCTTCTACCAGGCCGGCTCGTCCGAGATGTTCGGCGCCGCGCCGCCGCCGCAGAGCGAGGCGACGCCCTTCCACCCGCGCAGCCCGTACGCGTGCGCCAAGGTGTGCGGCCCACTGGTACGGCGAGAACTACCGCGAGGCGTACGGGATGTTCATCTCCAGCGGCATCCTGTTCAACCACGAGTCGCCCCGCCGCGGCGAGACGTTCGTCACGCGCAAGATCACCCGCGCCGCGGCGCGCATCAAGCACGGGCCTGCAGAAGAAGCTCTACCTCGGCAACCTGGACGCAAGCGCGACTGGGGCTTCGCCGGCGACTACGTCGAGGCGATGTGGCTGATGCTGCAGCCCGACGAGCCCGGACGACTACGTCGTCGCGACCGGCGAGTCGCACACCGTGCGCGAGTTCCTGGACGTCGCGTTCGCGAGCGTCGGAGCTCGACTGGAGCGAGTACGTCGAGATCGATCCGCGCTACTTCCGCCCGACCGAGGTCGACCACCTGCACGGCGACGCGAGCAAGGCGCGCGCGAGCTCGGCTGGAAGCCGCAGGTCGGCCGCGGAGCTGGTGCGCATGATGATGGCGCACGACCTCGAGCTCGCGCGCCGGGAGCGGACCTGATGGACGCCGGACACGAAGTGGTCGACCGGGGCCTGGCCAGTGGCTGAGAAGCTCCGCATCTACGTCGCCGGTCACCGGGGGCTGGTCGGCTCGGCGCTCGTCCGCGCGCTGCACGCGCCGGCCACGAGCGGCTGATCGTCCGCACCCGCGTGGAGCTCGACCTCCGCGACCAGGCGGACGTCGAGCTTCTTCGCCGAGGAGCGGCCGGACGTGTCTTGCTGGCCGCGGCCAAGGTCGGTGGCATCCTCGCCAACGATACCTACCCGGCGGACTTCATCCGCGACAACCTTCTCATCCAGCAGAATGTCGTGTGCGCCGCGCACCGCCACGGCGCGCCAGGCTCCTGTTCCTGGGCTCGTCCTGCATCTACCCGCGCGATGCGCCGCAGCCCATCCGGGAGGAGTCCTTGCTCACCGGGCCTCTCGAGCCGACCAACGAGTGGTACGCGGTAGCCAAGATCGCCGGCATCAAGCTGTGCCAGGCCTATCGCCACCAGTACGGCTTCCAGGCGATCTCGGCGATGCCGACGAACCTCTACGGGCCGGGCGACAACTTCGATCTCAATCGTCGCACGTCCTGCCCGCCCTGATCCGCAAGTGCCACGAGGCCAAGCTGGCCGGGGCGGGCGAGGTCGTGATCTGGGGCACCGGTAGCCGCGGCGCGAGTTCCTGCACGTCGACGATCTGGCCAGCGCGTGTCTGCATCTGATGCGCCAAGAGGTCGCCCCGGAGATCGTCAACATCGGATCCAGCGAGGACATCAGCATCCACGACCTCGCTTCGCTCGTCGCGGAGGTAATCGGGTACAACGGGGAGCTCCGCTTCGACTCGAGCCGACCTGACGGCACGCCGCGTAAGTTGCTGGACTCCTCGCGAATCGCAGCTCTCGGCTGGCGCCCGAGCATCCCGCTGAGGCAAGGCCTCGAAGCCACCTACCGCTGGTACCGCGACCAAGCTCCGCACTGAAGCCAGTCGGACAGACCCACCCTATGCTCGACGTATCAGCCGGCTTCGAACCCGAACCGACTCGAGACAGCGAGCCTGTCGCGCCAGGGTCCGTGACTCCGAGCGGGGCGACCGCGACGCGGCTCTCCCGTACGCGGAGCACCAGCGCCCATGCGATCATCCTCGGAGCCGCGGTCGGAATTTTGGAGGGTACGGGCCTGATGCTCGTGGCGGAGCCGAGCGGCGGGGCGACGCGTGCCCTGGCGGCGTGGGTATCGAGCGTCACGCTTGCGGCCGTCGGGGCGATACCGCTCGCCTTCGTGCTGCTCATCGCGGCCGCTGCCGCGGCGCGCATTCGTCTCGTGTCCGACTTGTGGCGGGACCTCGCGGGGGGGGGCGCACCGCGCGCCATCGCCGTCTGGCGACTCCTCCTGACCATCGTCGCGGCGGTGCTGTTCGCGGCAGTCTCATTCCACACGGCTCAGTGGACGTACAGGACCTATCCTGCCCGTGAGCCCAAACTGTTCGGGTTCTTCATCGCCGTGATCACGACCCTGGTGGGGACCGTCGTCGTCGTCGTCGCGGCGGTGTTGGACCGACAGGCCGTCCAACGATCGCGAACGCTCCGTGGACGGTGCGTGCAGTGACCGGACCGGGGTTGGTGACAGCGAGCGTCGTTTTCGGAGTCGCGACCGTCCTCGCGGCTCAGGTGGTGCTCCGAGTAATGTTTCCCGACGTCAAGCCGGCCGTGTCGCTCGGTTTCTGCTCTATCGTGTTCATGGGCGCGCTCACGGGTGCCGCTCGCGTCGGCCAGCGCCCTTGGGCGCCGACCGCAGCCATCGTGCTGGTCGTGGCGATCGCCGCGGGAATCTGCGCGCTCCCGGGATCCGTACATGGACGAAGCACGGTTATCGCGCATGGGCTCGTCAGCAAGTCGGCTCTTCGCGCGCTCTCCAGCCTCCGGCTAAGCGATGGGGATGGCGACGGCTACACGGCACAGTCCCTGGGCGGGGCGGACTGCGACGACGCCGAGGCGGACAGGCACCCGCGGGCCGTCGATGTCGCCGGCGATGGCACCGACGAAAACTGCACGGGTGCCGACGCCGATCCGGCGTGGGTGGCGGAGCGACTCCGGCCCCTTCCCGCCCCGCCCGGCGGTGAGCGCCGCGACGTCTTGATCGTCTCCATCGACTCGTTGCGCGCCAATCACATCGGCGCGTGGGGATACGCACGACCAACGCCCGCCCTGGACCGTTTCGCCGCCACTGCGACGCGCTTCTCGTGGGCATTCACGTCCTCTCCGAGGACGCTACCCGCAATCGCATCGCTGCTCACCGGACGCCACCCGTCGTCGCTGGTCTGGGACGGGCGAGGCAAGCTCCTCATGGAGGAGTCTGACGCGTCGGGCCTGGCGGATATCCTGCGGGACAGGCTATGACACCGCCGCAATCACCTGTTGTGATCGATTCGCTCGAGCCGAGAACGAGCTCGCCGGGTTCGCCCACGTCGACGTGTCCGCGGTTGACCAGCTCGACAGTCGTCCAGGTCGTGCGAACTCGGATGTCGTCGTGCAGAATGCCGTCCGGTGGCTCGACGGGCGAGCCGGGCGGAACACGCCCTACTTCCTCTGGATACATCTGTACGATCCGCACGCCCCCTATGAGTTCCGCCGGATGGGACCGAGCTAGGTGACAGCCGCATCGATCGCTATGACTCCGAGATCGAGTACGCCGACCGCAGCTTCGGAAGCTTGATGGCAGCTCTGGACGAGCGTGGGCTCGCTTCGCGCACGATCGTCGTCGTCCTCGCCGATCATGGCGAGGAGTTCGACGAGCATGGCCTCCGCACTCACGGGCGCAGCCTGTTCAACCAGGCAGCGCGTATTCCGCTTCTGGTGCGCCTCCCCCATGCAACAGGCCCCCGCGTGGTGGCTACGCCGGTGAGCATCGTTGACATCATGCCCACGCTCCTCGACCTCGTGGGAGTGGACGGGCCCGGCGGAATGAACGGGCAATCCCTTGCCGTAGTCATATGCGGACAGGCAGATGCGCCGGAGCGACCGGTACTCATGGAGATCACCCCGCAAGAAAATGTGGATAGGGACATGATCGGAGTCGCCTCGGGCCCCTGGAAGGTCATCTGGGATCGCGAGGCAAACGCCTGGAGTCTGTTCTCGCTTGCGAACGACCCGGACGACCGAAACGACCTCGCGCTCGCGCAGCCCGATCGGCTCGAGGCGATGCGGAAGCAGCTCTTCGAGACGATCGATTCGCGAGCTCTCAACGGCCCCGAGACCGCCGACAGCACCCTGAGTGTTAGCGCGCGCGTTGGTTGATGGGTTTGCGGTCCGGCTGAGCGATGGCCATCAGGCCGATGACACTCTCCGGTCCTGGACGCGATGGCCATCGTGGCGGTGCTGGGCATCGAGCAGGTCGGCGATGGATGCGGCCAGGCGAGGCAGATATGGCCACGGATGCGATGTCCATCGTCGTGGTGCTCGGTACGAAGCAAGCGACAGATGGCCATCAGCGCCGCGGCCGCGACACGGCGGTGATGACCATGGAGCGGCGAGTACAGTCGCGGCCGGCATCGCGGTCTTCGGCATCGATGACGCGGGCGACGGCATCGCGCTCGACGAGCTTGCGCTTCCGGCGGGCGGCCTCGCGGAGGGCGGCGGTGGCGAGGCGGTCGATATCGCGCATCGGCGCCGAGGGCGGCCTCGTGGAGCAGGGCGACGGCGTCGGAGGCGAAGAGCTCGCGATCGCAGCCGACGCGGCGCAGCGCATGCGGACGTACTCGGCGGTGTCGTCGGGGGTCAGCGGGTCGACGCGAGGCGGCAGTGGATGCGCGAGAAGAGCGAGCGATTGCGTCGCAGCGCGAGGCGGTCGAGGAGCTCGGGCAGGCCGACGAGGATGAGCGACAGCAGGGCGCGACTGTCCCACTCGTAGTTCAGGAGGATGTGCAGATGGTCGAGCGTGTCCTGGTGGAGCAGGTGAGCCTCGTCGAGGAGGAAGACGGGGTGGATGCGTCGCTTGGCGAGGTCCTCGACGTGGCGAGACGGCGTAGAAGACGGCGGCCGCGGTCGCCGACGGGGTGAGCCCCAGGGCGACGCAGAGCTGGCGATAGAAGTCGCGGCGGCCGAGGGTGACGTTGTGGCAGTAGGTCAGGCGGAAGCCGGCGTGCGGGAAGCGATGCCGCAGGGCGCGCAGCACGCAGGTCTTGCCGACGCCGGGCTCGCCGACGGAGCACGGAGCTGCGCTTGCCGAGCGCTCAGAGCACAGTCGACGAGGACTTGCTTGGAGGCGGGCAGCCACAGCTCGCGTTCGGGATCTCCTTGTGAAGGGCTGCTCCCGGAGGCCGAAGGCGGCGGCATAGGCGTCCGTGCGGCAACTACCCTGACGCAGGGGGACTGCTCTGAATCTCCACGCAAGGGAACCCGGAGCACGACGAGGGCAGTGCTGCTTACACCCCCTCCTCACCTATTCTCGGACAGGCTCCGTGCCTGTGCTCCGCCTCCGAGTGCGGCACGCTGCCATCGTCAATCCGGCACCGCTAGTTTCGGCATCGCGATGGCCGGCCCATTCAAACTGCCGGAGCGAACACCCCGACTAAGCCGTCATCCAACGCGCTCGATAACACTTGGCCTGCGGAGGGTTCACCCAAGCTGGATCAGGGGAACTGACTCTGCCGACGCAGCGCGCGCACGCAGAGGCTCGTCTCATCGTATTCTGCATGCGGTATCGATTCGCCCGGACCAAAGGGGCCACAAGGATCCGATGAATCACGCGACCAGGAGGGCAAGAGTGGCAGCCGCGTCCTTGCGGTCGCTCATGCAGCTGTGCCCAGGCTGGGCGAACGTTCTTGCCAGCGACTCGGATGCGCCTGCCGGTGAGCCTCACGACTCGGGGCGAGACCAAACGAGGGCCGGGAGTCGTCTTTGAACATCCATCGTCTGTATGGCTTCTTCATTAGACGCTTCCGGCCCCGTCGAGCGCGCCGGATCCGAAGACACATTCCGCTACGTCCAATCCAGAGGTGCGCGTGCTCGACGTCGGGGGCGGCGCATATCCCTGGGAGCTGCTCAATCCTGCGGCGCGCATCACGATTCTGAACGTCAACCGGCCGCCAAGCGTCCCGGACCGCTGCAAGTGGGAATCCGTGCTTGGAGATGGGACGAGGCTCGGCCTATCCCGATGGCTCCTTCGACCTGGTCTTTTCGAACTCCGTCATCGAGCAGGTCGGCGACGGCGAAGGCGCAGCGGCGGTTTGCCAGTGAGATGCTTCGCGTGGGTAAGCAGATCTACCTGCGAGACCCCGAACCGGCGTTTCCGGTCGAACCGCACCTCATCACCATATTTGTCCACTGGCTCCCGCATGCCATGCTGCGCCAGGTCGTCCGCCTCGGCAGCCTCTGGGGCCTGGGCCCCGTCTAAGCCGACTGAAGCACGGATCCAATTGACGATTCCTGGTCAACAACCAGGCTCCTGTCCGGCGCGGAAGGTGGCGGCGCTGTTCCGGGCCTGCATCGTAGGCGCGGAGCGCGTGCTTGGGCTTGACCGAGTCCTTCATCGTCGAGACGAGTGAGCGCGTCTCGTGATTAGACAAGGAGCATGAGTGATCGGCTGGATGGGGTCGCGTCTGTATCGACCTGCTGGCCATGGCACGAACGTGTCCGCGCGACGCCCGTGTCATGGCCGTCGTAATCAGGCTCGCAAGTACTGTTGCTGAGCCTGGATGGACTTCGTGCGTTGAGTGTGCTCATTGTCATCAGCGTCGACATGCATGACAGGGTGTGGGATTGGGTGGCGGGCCAGCTCGGCGTCAGCGTGTTCTTCGTGCTGAGCGGGCGAATCTGATCGACGACGCTTGGGCTGCGGGAGGAGCGAGCGCGTGGCGCGGTCTCTTTCGCGGCCTCTTTCCATCCGGGCTGGTCCTTCCGCATCCTCCCCCTCTACTATGTCGTCCTCTGCAATCTACTGTCCTCCTGATACTAGGGCTAGCGCATGGCACCGGAGAGAGCGGCTCGCAGCGATCGGAGGTGCTGCCTCTGGTCTCTCTTGTGCGTGCAAGAGGTCTCCTGATTCCTTCGGCGTCGCAGGAAGGAGCGAGGCCAGGCCTGCCCTCCTATCAGAAACTGGTCGCTCGGGATTCGAGGAGAAGTCTCTACTCCTACGTCTGGGCCCTTGTGCCTGTTCCTGCTCTGGCGCGGGCTGGGAGCCGCTGGCGCTTCGCTGCCATGGCCATGCTCATAGTCCGTGTCCTTGGCAATCGGACTGCTGGCACCAGAGGGTATCGCAGCGTGTCTGTTCTGGGTACTACCAGATCCTTCTCGGCTGCCTTCTTGCCCTCCTGATGGAGAACGGACGTATCTTCGAGAAACCTGCGCTTCCTCTGCGCAGGGCTTCTTGCGGTGCCTTACCAGCCGCCACTCCTGCTGACTCTTCACTTCAGCGTTCCACATGTGCAGGCCTCGGCCCTCATACATCTTGCGATTTCATTCATCTACATCTGGCCGGTGCTTCTGTTCCTGGTCATTCTATTGCTCGGCCATGGCCCCATCCGAGCGCTTCCCTCCACCTCCGGCCTGCTCCTGCTTGTCGGCAAACTTTTCTGATGACATCTATCTCGTCCATGTCCTTTGCCTCAATGTCGCACAGCGCGTGGCGTCGCTGGCATTCGGAACCGCGCGCGAATCGGTGTTGAACGTGAGGACCGTCAGCGCACTGGTTCTTGCGTGCTTCCTTTCCATCGGGGTGGCGTTGATCCTCCCCACCTTGCCGTCGAAAAGCCCCTCGTGAACATCGGGCGCCGATGGTCGCGGTCCGTCATGAGCAAGGCACGCCACGAGTGATGTTCTGGTGACGTCGCAGGCAGGCCGACGCGGGTCGCCTTCGTCAAGCCATAGCCCAGCAAGTGGGTACGGCTTCTCGGCTGCTTGAGGAACGAAGCTCGATCCCATCGCCCCTGCAGGGCCAAGAGGTCCGTGGGCGGAACACAGCCTCACCCGTGCGGAAAAGATGTCCGACGAGGGCACATCCTCTAAAGGCTCTGGATCGCGGCCGATTGACCTCACGTGCGATCACAACCGACCGTCGGGCCGCGCGGGCGCACGCGATGATGGACTCGGGGATGCCTGTGAGGGGAACGGGGGCAGCCGACAATCCGGCCGGCCGTGCCGGCCGCGGGCCAGAGCGTGGCCTGGTGGCGCGGGGGGCTCGCGGTCACGGCCATCGATGAGGCGCTGCTCGGCGTGCTCAGCCTCGCGCTTGCCCTCGTGCTGATTGCCGGGGCGAGCAAGGCCGAGTACGGGGTCTTTGCGCTGGTGAGCTCGGTGATCCTGCTGTTTCGGGGGGCGCAGGCGTCGCTGGTGCTGACGCCGCTGGCGACGGTCGGGGGGCGGTTGCGGGGGCGGGAGAGGGTTTCGTTCGTTCGGGGGCTGTCCCGGTTTCAGGCGGGGTTCGGGGTCGTCGTGGCGGTCGCGATGACCGGGGGGCTGTGGGTCTTCGTCGGTGGCGGGGAGTGGGGGCTGGCGGCGGGGAGCGGGCTGGCGCTGATCGGGAACTGGTTGCGGGAGTTTCGGCGGGGGCTTGCGGTGATGGAAGGGCGCCCCGGGGGGGCGCTGGTCGGGGATGGGGTGTTCTCGGTGCTCGCGGTCGGGATGACGCTGGGGCTGTGGGGGCTGGTCGGGGAGTCTTCGGCTGGCTGGGTTCTGGCGGCGATCGGGGTGGCGGCCGGTGTCGCTGCTTGTGTCGGGTTTCCTCGACCGGGCGGACGCATCGCGCCGGCGGCGGATGTGCGGCAGGTGGCGCGGGTGGCGTTCGGGCAGGCGCGGTGGACGCTGCCCGGGATCTGCCATCGGCTGGGTGCAGCAGAGTGGGTACATCTATGCCGTCGGGCTGGTGCTGGGGCCGGCGGCCGTCGGTGAGATGGTCGCGGCGCGGCTGTTCGTGGTGCCGCTGCTGCTGCTCGCGGTGGCGTGGAGCCGGATGTTGCTGCCGCAGGCCACTGCCCTGCTGGCCGACGGCGGCGAGGCGGTCCTGCTGGCGCGCTGCGGGCGGGCGCTTGAGGCTGGCGCTGCTCGGCTCGGGGCTCTATCTCGTCATTCCCGCTGCCGCGTTCTTGTTCGGGGTCGGGCGGCTGCTGCCGGCCGACTACGCCGGGTGCGAGATGCAGGTGCTGGCCTGGGGCGGGTTCGCGGTGATCAGCTTGACGCGATCGCTCGCGAGTACGGCGCTGATGGCGCGGCTGGAGTTTCGTCCGCTGTTTGCCATGACTGTCGCGTCGGCGGCGATCAGCCTGGGGCTCGTGGCCGCGCTGATCGGGCCGTTCGGGGCTACCGGGGCGATCGTCGGGATGACCGCCGGTGAGCTGCTGCTGGCCGTGCTGGCCTGGCGGGTGCTGCTCGGGGCGCGGGAGGGGCAGGCTCGCGGCGCTCCGCGGGTCGAGGCGTCATCGACTGCTTGCTGACGCGGTCGCTGATCGGCGCCGGTTTCGCGCCGGCTCAGGAGTACGAGACGACGGCGCCCAGGCCTGCTGCTGCGGCGCGCGAGAGGAATCGGCGCAGCTCGACGAGGTGGGTCATGAGGTAGCCGAGGGTGTCGTCCTCGGCTGGTGGGCGGTCCCAGATGCCGGGATAGATGTCGGCGCGCATCATGGCCGGGGGATCGAAGCGCGACCGTATCGCGTCGTCGGAGAGCTCGGAGAGGGCGCGGTGGGCCTGGGCGACCTGCTTCGCGGTCAGGGCGCGAACCGGGCCCGGGCCGAATTCGATGTCGCCGATTCGCTCGCCGCCGCTGACGAGGAAGTCGAGCGGCGGAGCGCCTTCCCACGCGGTGCCGGTCAGCAGGTAGTGAAGACCGTGCCATGCCTTGTCGAGATAGAGGTCATCGCCCTCGGTCTCGCTCAGCTCGAGATCGTCGTCGGCGGGAGCCGGTGAGTCGCGACGCGCCTCTTCGTACGGCTCGGGGTCGTCGGGGGCCAGGAGCTTCCAGACAAGCGGTGGATCGTCCAGGAGTCGGCTGATGGTCTCGTCGGTCACCGCAACCAGTCCCATGACCATGCCCATTGGTAGATCCTTACCTTCCTTCCGCCTCGCGGCAGTCGATTTCCGAGCCGTTCCCCTGCCGGGAACCTCTCGTCGTCGCGTCACGGCGCACCATGGGCGGACCCTACCACGGGCTGTGGACGCACTTTCCGCCTGATGCTCGCGCCCTGCACTGGCTGTACAATCCTCGATGCGGCGAGGCATGAGCGGCTACAGGACACAGGCAGCGGACACGAGCATGGATGCCGAACGCCTTCTGATCGAGCGCTACAGATCGATGGCCCCGGTCGACAAGGTGCGCATCGTGCGTGAGCTGTCGCGCGCGAGCCAGGCGCTGGCGCTCGCTGGAGCTCGCAGGCGCCACCCCGAGGCGGATGAGCACGAGCTCCGGATGCGTGTCGCATCGACGAGGCTGCCGGCTTCGGTGATGAGTACAGTCTTCGGCTGGACGCGCGGTCCCTGAGGAGTGCGATGGCGGCCGATCCCATTGCGGCCCTCATGGAGGTCGTCAAGTGCCTCGGGACGTCGCATACCTGCGAGACATCGCGCGCCAGGTAGGGCTCGAGCAGTTGCTGGACCGAGCCATGAGCGAGGCCGGCCTCGGTCCGGGTTGAGGCGCGGGTCGATCACGGCCTGCTCGCCACGCGCCAGGGCGGGGTCCATGTCGCGCTGACCTCGGCGGCGACGTTCCAGCGCTCGCGATCGGGGACGAAGTCGGCGGTGGTCACGCGCTCGGCGAGGGCGCGGACATCGAGGCGAACGTCGCGTGCGACATCGAGGCCGAGCCGCGCACCTCCACGGATCCGCCATTCCTCGGGCAGATCAGTCGGTGCGGACGATGTCGCCGGTGCCGAAGGCGTAGATGTCGTTCGACTGGCGCGCGACCTCGATCCACGGCCACACGGTCGTGCCCGCCACGTCGAGGCGCGCTCCGAAAAAAGCCGCCAGCGAGCCGGGGCCGAGCGGGTTGCCCGCCACCCTCCCGCGCGCTGGTCATCCCGGTGGTGAAGAGCTGGTGCTCGTGGGAGCGGACTCCCGTGCTTGTCAGCTCGACGAGCAGGCCCACACCCGGGGCCACATCGTTGACCTCGGCGCCGAGGACGTGGTCGGCGTCGCGGCGGAGCATGCTGCCGATCTCGTCGCGCAGGTCCTCGGCGGCGCCCTCGTAGTACAGGCGCAGCCCCGCCTCGGGCAGGGTCACCGCGATGTCGGCGGAGACGCGGTGGTTGGCGAACTCGCCCGACTCGGCGTTGTGCTGGGCGTGCTCGAGGAGGTAGTCGCCGAACGAGAAGTCGGGGGCGCCGTCGCCGCCCAGCTGGATGAGGTGGGTCAGGCCGAGCTCGACTGTCTCCCACAGGTCGGCCTGCACCCGGGTGCCGTTGACAAGCGTGTCCTCGAAGCGCTGTGGGTCGCGCAGGCGGCCGAGGAAGTAGAGCGCGCTGGCCCGCAGGACCGAGCCGTCGCCGATCGCGACCGGCCGCGCCGTCGACAGCCGGATCTGATCGATCGCGGCCACATTGTCGCCCCACATGGCCTGGGTGCGCGCGGACGGCCCCAGCACCAGCTCATCGCGGCCCGCCAGCATCATCACCGGGCCCAGCTCGGCGCTGGCGTATGCGCGGTCGAGCTCCACATCCATCTCCCGATCGCCCGTGCCCGCGACGAGGCGAACCCGTGACGCGGCCGCGAGCCAGGGGCCGTATCCGGCCGCGGAGTCCAGCTCCAGCTCGAGGCCGGCGCCGTCGCCGCAGCTGCGGCCCTGCCGGTGCTCGCACGTGATCGCCACGCCGCCGGCCAGGTCGCGTGGGTGGTCCTCGGTCGAGTACGGGCGCAGGTGGTCTCGCGCGATGTCGCCGCGCATGCGCAGGCGGCGGAACGGCGCCAGCCACGCGCGCCGCCCCTCGTCCGACACGAGGCGCGGATCGGGCGGCAGGCCCGCCGCGCGGCGAAGCTCGCGGATCCGGGCCTCGGTCAGGGGACGCACACCGCCGAGATACGGGGGCAGCGAGAGGCCAGCGAGGTCGACCGCAATCGGATCGTCGACGTCCACGCTCGGCGACGCTGCCGCGTTCGCGCCGACAGCCGCGAGCAGAGCCGTCGCGATCGCAGTCCTCACCCCCCTCCCCTGCATCACTATATATATGGCCGGCTCGGCCGATCAGCCGGATGGCGAACGTGTGCCGTTGCTGCGCGGGATGCGCGACTGGAGCCAGGCGATGGCGCGGGTGAGCTCGTCGGGGCGGAACAGGACCGGATAGAGCGCGAGCATGCCCCACGGGAAGACGCCGAGGCGCATGGTCACGGCGATGCCGAAGTGGAAGCTCATGCCGGTCAGCATCCAGACCCAGCGCAGGCGCAAGAAGTTGGACAGACGGCGCAGGCGGCCGGGCCGCTCGCGGGTCGAGCTCCACCAGGTCAGCAAGATCATCACCGGGCTGGTGAGCTCGAAGGCCACGGTGGCAAACGCCGACAGCTGCAGCAGCGGATAGAAGGTCGCCACCCACGACGGATCGAAGCGCGCGAAGTGCGGGTCGGTCAGGATGTTGCCGAGCGCCGAGAAGTTGCCGAACGGCCCCCACGCCTTGTCGGTCTTGTTGTGGCCGGCCGAGAAGTAGATCCACAGGAGCTGGGCGAAGATCAGGTAGCGCGGCCAGGACGGGACCAGCGCCGCGAACGGCCGCCCGATCCGCCGGCGGAACCACGCATCGAACGACCAGGACGCGTGGCTCTGCGAGAACAGGAGCACCAGCAGGACGGCGCGCAGCATGAAGTCGATGCCGCGATCGCTGTCGGGCGCGAAGTGGCCGAGCTGGGCCCAGGTCAGCGCCAGGACCAGGATGGAAAGCCGCGTGGCGACGCCGGCCATGACGAGCAGGCACGTCACCGCGCCGGTCCACCACAGGAGCGCGGCGGTGCCGGTGGTGGCGCCGAACCAGCGCGCGGCCGCCGCGGCGCCGGATCCCTGCGTGCCCCAGCCCAGCCCGTCGGGCGGCGGACCCCAGATCGTGTCGATGAGGCCGTACGATCGAGCCTGCAGCAGATCGGCCAGCAGCACCGCGGCCACCAGGATGCGGCACAGCGCCAGCGAGTGGGCCGTCTCGCGGCGATCCCACAGCTCCACCCACGCGTCCCACGCGCGGCGAATCGGTCCGCGCCTGCGCGGCGGCGCGGCCGGTGTCGCGTCGCCAGCCTCGCCGGTCTCCTCGGTCGAGGGCGCCTCCGCGCGCGCGGCGGTCGCCTCATCCGGCGACGACGAGGCGGAACCCTCCACCCGGGCCTGCTCGTCGCGAGCGCGCGTGTCGCGCCGCTTCCGCTTGCTCACGGATCGAGCTCCTCACCCGAGACCGGCGCCGCCACGTCGGGGACGGCGCGCTCCTTCTGGCGCTCGCGCCGACGGGTGCGCTCGTACTGGAACTTGCCTGTCGACTCGAACCGGCCCCGCTTCGGGAACACGCGCACGTTCTCGAGGCGCACGCGCACCTCGTTGAGGTCCGGCCGCTCGTCGAACACCTCTCCGGCCACCCACTTGACGAAGCCGGCGTAGCCGCGCCGCGCCGTGCGGCCCGGATTCCACGCGCCGCGCAGGCGGCGGTACTCGATCGCGTCCATCCTGAACGTGTGCAGTGGATCGAGCGGGCGGTACAGGATCTCCCACTGCGCCTTGCGATCGGTGCGGCCCTCGACCCACAGGCGGTGCTGGTTCAGGCTGGCGGTCGGGAACAGCTTCCACTGCTGGTGCAGGCGGAAGCCGTCGCGGATGAAGCGGACCGGATCGATGAAGTCGTTGCGCGCCGCCCGCAGCTTCTTGACGGTCGGCAGCAGCGCCGGGGGCGTGCGCTTGTTGTTGGGCAGCGGGCACCCGTCCACCAGCCCGACCACCAGGACGAGCGCGATCAGCAGCGCGCGGGCTGCTGGCCAGTGCCGTCTCCATCGCACCTGTCCATCTTATACCGGGCCCGCCCGCGCTACACGCCCGGGACCAGCATGGCCGCCATGCGCGCCGGATTGGCGATTCCGAGCGCAGCGAGGGACGCTTCGCCGCGCGCCGTGAGGGCCGGATCACGCGCCACCACGCCAAGGGCGCGCCGCGCCGCCGCCGCGTACATCTGCATCCCCGCCCCGTCGAGCGCGGCGATGGCCGCCGACAGGGACCCGGCCGCGCGATCGTCCGCCCCCACCGCGTGGTGCGCCCCGGCGCGCAATAGATGTGCGAGCCCGTCGCCCCACGCGGTGCGCTGGCGCTCGATGGCCCGCGCCCGTGACACCGCTCGGGCGACGAGCTTGCGGTCTCCTGACGCGCTCCCCCACGCTAGCTCGGCCCGGCCGCGGAAGTGGAGCGCCTCGACCCGGTTCTGCTGCACGCTGAGCAGGAGCGACGACCGGAGCGCCGGCCACTGCTCTTCCACCCGACGGAGCGCGGCCTCGGCGTCGCCGGCGTAGAGCAGCACCTGCGTGTCGGCGAACAGCCGGAAGTAGTGCTGGAAGTGGAAGCCGCGCTGCGACCAGCGCCGCAGCGCCTCCTCTCCCTCCTCGAGCGCACGCTCCGGCTCGTCCCGCGCCAGCAGCTCCATCGGCGTGAAGTAGGTGCGGCAGGTGGTGAAGGCGTAGAGGTCGCCGCGCTCCTGGGCCGCGCGCAGGATGCCGGGCAGCCGGCTCGACATTTCTTGTACGCGACCCAGGTACCAGAGCGCCCACAGACCCATGATGCGCGCGCTGGCCAGCTCCCAGGCAACGCCGCTGCACTGGTCGCGCAGGATCTCCTCGGCGCGCCGGCAGTGCTCCTCGGCCAGCTGCCACCGCCCGTGACAGATGCCGCCGATCCCGGTCATGAGCGTGGTCAGCCCGACAAGGCTGGGTGGCCGCCCGAGCTGCTCGGTGAGCGCCATGACCTGCTCGAGCACGCGATCCGCGCCGCGGCCACGGGTGCCCGAGACATTGCGATAGGCGATCTCGATCGACAGCGCGCGCGCGACGCGGCCGGTCTCCCCGGCGGCCAGGGCCAGGCGCAGGTGCCTGGCCTGAAACTCGGCCCCGCGGATCACGTCGATGAGCCCGAAGCCGACCGCCAGCGCCCACGAGATGTCGATGCGGGCCCGCTCTCGCTCGGCGATCTCGCTCTCCTGGCGCGGGCCGGAAGGTCAGCCGGTGCAGGCGGATGAGCACGCGCTGGCGCATCAGCGAGAACAGCGCGGCGCGCGGCGTCTCCGGCAGGCGGAGCTCGAGCCCCTCGAGCGCGCGGCGCAGCACCTCGATGCTGGAGTCGACGTGGCCGCTGCGCAGGAGCTGCCCCGCCGCCCTGGCGTTGAGCTCGACCGCGCCGGTGCGCGCCTCCTGCGCCGCCGACAGGTATGCGTTGGCCGCCTCGGCGCCGCGCCCGGCCTGGACCAGCGCGTCGCCCAGCTGGGTGCGGAGCGCGACGCCCTCGCGCGATCCGGCCGGCAGCAGATCGAGGCAGCGCCGGTACAGTCGGGCCGCGCGGTCGAAGGCCAGGGCGCGCGCCGCCTGGTCGGCCGCGATCCGGGTGTAGTCGAACGCGCGCTCGGTCTCGCCCGCGCCGCCCCAGTGGATGGCCAGCGCCTCGGGCGCCGCGTTCGGCGTGCCCTCGAGGGCGAGCGCCAGCCGCTCGTGATAGGCGCGGCGCTGCTCCCCGCCCAGGTTGGCCAGGACCGCGCGGCGCACCTGATCGTGGAACAGCTCGATGCGGTCGGCCTTTCGCACGCCGGTGGTCTGCACCAGCTTGACCAGGCGCAGGTGGCCGACCCGGCGCACGAAGTCGGCGAACCGCTGGCGCAGCGTGGCGGCCACCAGACCCTTCTCGAGCGGCGCCGACGCCACCGCGACGAGCTCCACGATCTCGCGGGACGGCGGATCGAGCATGAGCACGCGCGACCACAGCACGTCCTGCAGGTGGAGCGCGGCGCCGTGCTCGATGCCCTCGAGCGCGCCGAAGCGGACGATCTCGTCGATGTAGAGCGGGTGGCCGCGGCTCTCCGCGACGATCGACGCGACTCCGCCCTCCATGCCCGGGGCGATCATCTCGGTCAGGCGCTCGACCATCTCGCGCGCCTCGTCGGCGGGCAGTCCGGCGAGGCGCAGGTGCACCGCGCTGGCCGCGCCGATCGCCTGCGCCGGCGCGCCGATCGGAATCGGCGTCTCGCCGCCGTCGCGCACGGTGGTCACCACGAGCAGCGGCGGCGCGTCCGGCGGGCGCGCCAGCTCGCGCAGGAGCGCCAGGCTGTCGGCGTCGGCCCACTGGAAGTCGTCGATGACGATCACCACCGGGCGCCGGATGGACAGGCGGGCGAACATCTCGCGCAGGCCGGCGAACACGCGCGCACGCACCTCGGCCGGCTCCATGCCGGTCGCGGCCGGCCGCAGCGCGCGCCCGATGACCTCGCATCGCCGCAGGACCGGGAACACGTCGGCCACGTGCGCCACGTGCAGCGGCACCAGCATCGCGGCGTCCGGCTGCGGCAGGTCGACCAGGTAGTCGCTCAGGCTGTCGGCCACGCCGTCGAACGCCTTGAACGGCACCGACTCGCGCTCGTGACAGGCGCTGTGAAGGACCAGCGCGTCGCGGTGCCGTCGCTCCAGCTCGTCGGTGAAGGCGCGCACCAGCGAGGTCTTGCCGATCCCGGACTCGCCCTGGATGATTACCGCCACCGTCTCGCCCCGGCGGCAGCGGGCGAACGCGTGGCGCAGCTCGCGCAGCTCCTCCTGCCGCCCGATGAACAGGTTGTGCGGCATGTTGATCGACGAGCGGATCGCCGCGCCGGGATCCGGTTCGGCGCCCAGCCGGCGCATGATCTCCGCCTCGCCCGGGCGATCGGCCGGCGACGTGCGCAGGAGGTCCATGCACAGCTCCTCCAGGTCGGGCGGCAGGCCCTCGATGAGCTCGCCGGGCCGCACCGGCGTGCGGAACTGCTTGGCCATCAGCACCTCGAGCGGCATGCCGTCGAACGGCGGCCGCCCGGTCAGCACCTCGTAGAGCACGACGCCGACGCTGTACCAGTCCGACTCCGGCCCGACCGGGACCGAGGCGGCCTGCTCGGGCGACATGTACGCGATGGTGCCGACAACGCGATCGCTCGAGCGATCGTTGACGCCGGTCACGAAGCCGAAGTCGAGCAGCACCACTCGCCCGGTGCGCGACACGACGATGTTGGACGGCTTGATGTCGCGGTGCACGAAGCCGGCCCGGTGCAGCGCCGCCACGCCGAGCGACAGCTGCAGCAGCGCCGAGCGCAGCCGCTCCTCGTCGAACGACGGCGGCGGGCGGCCGGGCTCCAGGTCGATGCCGGTTCCGTCGATGCCGGATCGATCACGGTCTGCACCCTCCGCGGATCCGGCCCGGTCGAGGCGCAGGCGCACGTGGTTGTAGAAGTCGATCCCGTCGACGAGCTCCATGGTGAAGAACCAGCGGCCCCGGGTCTCGACCAGCTCGCCCAGGGAGACGAGATTCGGGTGCTGCAGCGTCTGGATGGTCCGGAACTCGTTCTTGAAGCGCAGCAGCCGATCACCGTCGAGGTGGCGCAGCGCCTTGAGCGCGACCGTCTCGTTGCGCTCGCGATCGACGGCGCGATAGACGACGCCCATGGCACCCTCGCCGAGTCGCGCGACGACCTCGAAGCGCTCGGTGCCACGAAAGTCGTAATCCACGTGCCTGTCCTTACGCGGGTCGTCGGCAGATATCGATTCTTGCAGCCGCGACCAGAATCACATCGTAAGGCGAACCTCGCCAGTTTGTGAACGGCGCACTGCCGCTTTGCTCCGACGACCGCGCCTGCGACTTCTTCTGGTCCGCAGCGACTGACACCACGCTCACGTTCCCGCGCGAGAACGATCGCGTCCTGGCCCGCAGGCAGCGCGGTAGTATCCTGATCGAGGGGGGGACGCGCGGGTTGGCACTGTTCGAGACCTGGCAGCGCTGCTGCCCACTGTCAGGTGGTGTCGGTCCGCTGGTGGCGATCGGCGCCCACCTGGCGCGATCCGAGACCCGGGCCGAGCTGGCCCGCTGCGAGGCGGCCGAGGAGTTTCCCGACCAGCTGGTAGGTCAGCTGCGCGAGCTCGGCCTCCCGCTGCTGTTCGCGGCCGCGCCGCAGGAGCCGTACACGACCGCGTATCACATCCACATGCTCAACGCGATCGCCGCACAGCAGAGCGGCAGCCTTGCGGTGTCGATCGGCATCACCGGGCTGGCCCTGTTGCCGCTCTACATCGCCGGCACCGACGAGCAGCTGGCGATGATGCGCGAGCGCGTCCTCGACGGCACGCAGGCCGCCATGCTGCTCAGCGAGTGGCCGCACGGGTCGCATCTCCTGGCCACCGACACGCGCGCCGAGCGCGGCCGCCTCGACGGTGGGCGCTTCGTCGCGTCGGCCAGCGGCGAGCCGACCGACACGTACAGGGTGAGCGGAGAGAAACAGCTCATCAACCTGGGCACGCGCGCGCGGCTGCTCACGACGCTGGTGCGCACCTCGCCGCGGGCGGCCGGCGTGCTGGGCGGCGCGGGCGGGTTGACCATGCTGCTCATCGAGCGCGACGACACGGTCGAGGCGTTGCCGCGCTGGCGGACGCTGCCGGTGCCGGCGGCCGACGTCGGCGGCGCGCGCTTTCGCGAGACCCTGGTGCCGACAAGGAACCGGATCGGCGACGAGGGTGAGGGGTTTCGCCTGGTGCAGAGCGCGCTGACCCTGTCGCGCGGCGGCATCGGCGCGTTCGCCGCCGGCACGTCGAGCCGCGCGTGCGGCCTTGCCTTCGCCCACGCCCGCGAGCGCGTGCTGTACGGCGAGCCGATCGCGCGACTGGCCGCGGTGGCGGATCACCTGGCGCGCATGGCCGCGCTCGACCTTGCTTGCAACTGCCTGTCGGTCAAGGCGGCGGCCGCGACAAACGCCCTCGGCCAGCGCGCCGCGTACCTGACCGCGGCGGCCAAGCTCGTCTGCTGCGATCTGGCCGAGCGCGTGGTGAGCGAGGGCCGCGCGGTGCTGAGCGCGCGCGCCCTGCTCGCGGACCTGCCCTACCAGCAGGTCGTGCGCGACGTGATGCTGTACGGCATCTTCGACGGCACACGCCATCTCATGCTCGATCAGATCCAGTGGCGCGTGCGCCAGATGATCCGGCAGGCGGGCGCGGAGGACGACGACGGAGGCCGGCCGGGCATCTACGCCGCGCCGCCGGCGTCGATGATCGAGTCGACCCGCGTGCGCGGCCGCCCGTGGCTGCCGCGGCCGGCCGAGACCGCGGCGCGCCTGCTCCAGCTGGACAGCGCAGTCGACCTGGCCGCCTTCTGCGACGGCGCGCGCGCGCTCGAGCAGGCGACCGCCGGCGTCGAGCCGGATGCGTGGAACGAGCAGCCGTTCGCGTTCGCGCTGGCCGGCTGCTGGGCGCGCCTGGAGGCGGCGCTGGCCGTCGCCGAGCTGGCCGATCCGGTGCGCCGCGCCGCGCTCGGGCTGCCCGCGCTCTCGAGCGACGGGACGCCGATCGACGCGGCGGAGCTGGCGCGGCTGGCGATCACGATGATCGGGCTCGAGGCGCTGTCGGACGCGCGGATCGCGCTGGCCGGCTGCGGGATCGAGCTGGGCGCGGCCGCGGCCGAACGCGCGCTGGCGCTCGAGGTGACGGGCGCGGGCCGCGCGGTGCGCGAGGCGATCAGGGGACAGGGGAGAGGGGGACAGGCGTGACCGAGAGAGCGATCATCGACACCATACGGCGTTCCATCGCCGAGGTCTGCGCCGTGGACGCGGCGACGGTCCAGCCGCACAGCCGGCTGCTCGCCTTCGGGCTCGACTCGGTGCGGCTGCTCGATCTCCTGCTCGCCATCGAGGAGACGTTCGGCCTGGAGATCGGCGAGAGCGATCCGGACCTGGCGACGGTGGAGACGGTGGGCGACCTGGTCGCGCTGATCGAGCGGCGGCGATCCGACGGCCCGGCCTCGCGGTCCAGAGGCGGGGCTTGAGCCGCGAAGACGGACCCGGGGGGCCCGAGGGAGCGAGGCAGGACGACCCGGCTGGCGGGCGCGCACCCGACGGGCGCGACGACTTCGCCGCCTGGGTGAAGCCGCTGCTCGTCGCGCGGCTGCGCGCCGTCGGCCTCGATGTCGTCTACCAGCGCGCGCGCGGCGACCGTCTCTACTATCAACGCGACGACGGCGGCGAGGTGACGGTCCTCGACCTTGTCGGCGGTTTCGGGGCGTCGCTGCTGGGCCACAACCATCCGCGGGTGACGGCGCGCGCGATCGAGCTCCTGCGCGGCGAGCGCCCGTTCCACGCCCAGGCCAGCATCCGGGCCGCCACCGGCACGCTCGGCCGGCGACTCTGCGCGCAGTTCGAGCGGGCCGCGGGCCGGCCCGCCATCGCGCATTTCGCCAGCACCGGCGCCGAGGCGGTGGAGGCCGCCATCAAGCACGCCGAGATGGAGCGCCGCCGCCGCATCGACGGCATCCTCGATCGCATCGGGCGCGAGCAGCACCAGGTGCGCCGCCGCCTGCGCGAGGGCAGCGCCGTCGCCTCGCGCCTGCTGTTCGAGGCCGCCTGCCGCCTGTTCGGTCTGTCGCGCATCGACAGCCTCGACGATCTGTTCCTGCGCCTCTATCACCGCGCGCACGAGCAGCTGGACCGGCCGCCGGCGTTCCTCGCGGTCGAGGGCGCGTTCCACGGCAAGACCTCCGGCTCGCTCAAGCTGACCCACCGGGCCGAGTACCAGGCGCCGTGGCGCAGCATCGGGCCCGCATCGCAGTTCCTGCCGGCCGGCGACCCGGAGGCGCTGGACGCGGCGCTCGAGGCCAGCCACGCTGCGCTACGTCGACCTCGAAATCGCGGCCGGCGGCGAGCTCGAGCTGGCGCCGCGCGAGCTGGTCAATGTGGCCGCCTGCTTCGTCGAGCCGATCCAGGGCGAGGGAGGCGTGCACGAGATCGCGCCGGAATACCTGGGCCTCCTGCGCGCCGCCGCCGACCGGCACGGCTTTCCGCTCGTCTTCGACGAGATCCAGAGCGGCATGGGCCGCACCGGCGCGTTCTTCGCCAGCGAGCACGGCGGCGTGGCCGGCGACTACTACCTGCTCTCCAAGTCGCTGGGCGCCGGGCTGGCCAAGATCTCGGCGGTGCTGATCGCGCGCGAGCGCTACATCGACGACTTCGGCTACCTGCACACGTCGACCACCGCCGACGACGACTTCTCGAGCGAGCTGGCCCTGACCGCGCTCGATCTGATCGAGGAGGAGGACGGCGCGCTGATGCGGCGCTGCGCCGCCACCGGCAAGCTGTTCCTGAGCCGGCTGCGCGACGTCATGGCGCGCTACCCGGACCAGATCCGGGCCGTGCGCGGCCGCGGCCTGATGATCGGCGTGGAGCTGGCCGACCAGCGCGACTCGCCGTCGGCGCTCATCCGTCTGCTCGGCAGCCAGGAGCTGCTCGGCTTCATGGTGTCCGGCTGGTTCCTGCGCGAGCACGCCATCCGGGTGGCGCCCACGCTGTCGGCGCGCGCCACCGTGCGGCTCGAGCCGTCGGCCGACATCGAGCGCGCCGACATCGAGCGCTTCTGCGCCGCGCTCGAGGAGCTGGCCCTGCTGCTGCGCGCGGGAGACGCGTACCGCCTGGTCCGCTTCGTCGTCGGGCGGGCCGGCGAGACAGTCGTCCCGGCGGCCGCCTCTCGAGGCGGCGAGCGGAGCCGGAGGAGGAGCGCGGCGCGGCGCGGGTCGGCTTTCTCACCCACTTCCTGGCCGCCGGCGATCTGCTGGACTGGGACCCGAACCTGTCCCCGCTCGGCCCGGCTGACTGCGAGCGCTTCCTGGCCCGCACCCGCGGCCTCGTCGAGCCGTTCGTGGCCGCGCACACGGCGCTGCGCTCGCCGCTGGGCAGCAGGGTGCACGCCACCATCATCGGCCTGCCCTTCACCCCGGCCCAGGTCGTCGAGGAGATGCGCGATGGCGGCGGGCAGGTGGGCGCGCGATCTGATCGATCAGGGCATCGAGCTGGCCCGCCGCAGCGGCTGCGCCATCGTCGGCTTCGGCGGCTTCACGTCGATCCTCACCGCGCAACTGCCGCACCGTCGTCGCGTCCGACATCGCGCTGACCACCGGCAACTCGCTGACCGCGGCGGCGGCGCTCGAGGCGGCCCAGCTGGCCGCGCGGCGACTCGCGCTGCCGCGCCGCGTGCTCGGCGTCGTCGGCGCCATCGGCAACATCGGCCGCGTGCTGGCCGAGGTGGCGGCCGACTGGGTCGACGAGATCGTGCTGGTCGGGCGGCCCGGCGCCGAGCGCCGCCTGCGCGATGCGGCCGCGGCGATCCAGTCCGGCAGCGCGGCGCCGGTGCGCATCGCCACCGATCTCGCACGCGCTCGTCGAGTGCGACATCATCCTGACCGCGTCGAACGCCGCCCGCCCGGTCGTCCACCCGGAGCACGTGGCGGCCGATCGCAGCGTGGTCGTGTGCGACGTGGCGGTGCCGCGCGACGTGCACGACAGCGTGCTCGACCAGCGCCCGCGCGCCATCGTGCTCGAGGGCGGCGTGGTGCGTGCGCCGCTCGGTCAGACCCTCGCCATCGGCGGCATGAACCTGCCGCCCGGCGAGGTGTACGGCTGCCTGGCCGAGACCCTGCTCATGGGCCTGGCCGGCATCGGCGAGAACTTCTCCTACGGCGCGCTCGACCCGATGCGGATCCGCCGCATCCGCGACCTCGCGCTCATGCACGGCTTCACCCTCGACGAGAACCCGCGCGCGCCCCGCTCTGCAGATTGAAAACAAGATGCCAGTGACAGAGACAATCAATCGAGTCTTTCGCGACAGCTTCCCCGAGGTCGAGCGCAGCGGCTTTCGCACCGCCGTGTGGGCCTACGGTCTGCCGGAGAAGCCGGAGGACCTGGTCCCCATCCACTCCACCCTGCTCCACGCGCTGGCCACCGCGGCCAAGCTGGAGGAGACGACCGGCATCACGCTCCTGCCGGAGAAGGAGGGCGGCGCCGAGAAGCACCTGCCGTACCGCCAGCTCTATCACGACGCCACGCGCATGTCGGCAGCTCTGGCCCGGCTCGGCATCGGTCCCCGGTGACCGCGTGCTCATCGTCTTGCCGACGTCGCTGGAGTTCGTGACCTGCTTCTTCGCCATCCAGCTGCTCCGGGCCGTCCCGGTGCCGGCCTACCCGCCGGTCGGGCTGCGCATGAAGGCGGCGCTGGAGAAGCTGGGCCGGGTGGCCACGCGCGCCGGCGCGCGGCTGTGCGTCACCAGCGCGCCGCTGCGGCCGCTGCTCGGCGACCTGCTCCTGCGCGCGCCGGTGGTGGAGCAGCTGGTCAACGCCGCTGACCTCGTCGCCGACGAGCCGACCGACCGCTTCCGCGCGTCCGGCGACGACGCCGCGTTCATCCAGTTCACGTCCGGATCGACCGGCAGCCCCAAGGGCGTGCTGCTGAGCCAGCGCAACCTGGTCACCAACATCCACGCCATCGGGCAGGCGCTGCGCATCAACCGCGACGACGTCGTTGTCAGCTGGTGCCCGCTGTACCACGACATGGGCCTCATCGGCGTGCTGCTGTTCGCCGTCTACTGGCGGCTGCCGCTGGTGCTGATGTCGCCGACGGCGTTCCTGGCCAGGCCATCGCGCTGGCTGTGGGCGATCCATCGCTTCAAGGGCACGCTGTCGCCGGCGCCAAACTTCGGCTACGCGATGTGCGTGCGCCGCGTCCGCGAGGCCGAGCGCGCCGGGCTCGACCTGTCCAGCTGGCGCTTCGCCATGAACGGGTCGGAGCCGGTCAACTACCGCACCCTCGTCGACTTCGAGCGGACCTACGCGCCGCACGGCTTCACCCTCGACTGCATGTACCCGGTGTACGGCCTGGCCGAGTGCTCGCTGGCGGTGACCTTCCCGCGCCCGGGCGCCGGCGTGCGCTACGAGGTCGTCGACCGCCAGGAGCTGGCCAACGGGCGCGCGGTGCTGGCCAGCGGCAGGGGATCGATGGCGGTGGTCAGCGTCGGGCGCGCGGTGCCGGGCCACCACGTCGCCGTCGTCGACGAGAGCGGCGCGGCGCTGCCGGAGCGCGAGGTCGGCCACGTGATCGTCACCGGCAACTCGATCATGCAGGGCTACCACGAGGACGAGGAGGCCACCGCCCGGGTGGTGCGCGACGGCTGGCTGTGGACCGGCGACCTGGGCTACTTCGCCGACCAGACGCTGTACATCACCGGCCGCGCCAAGGACCTCATCATCATCCGCGGGCGCAACATCCACGCCGAGGACGTCGAGCGCGTGGCCGAGCGGGTGCCGGGCGTGCGGCCGGGCTGCGCTGTCGCGTTCGGCATCGACGCGCCCGACGGCGACGGCGCCGAGCGCGCGGTGCTGGTGGCCGAGACCCGCGCGCGCGACAGGGAGGAGCGCGAGGCGCTGGGCGAGCTCCTGCGCCAGCGCGTGTCGGAGTTCTGCGACGTCGAGCTCCACGACGTGGTGATCGCGTCCCCCGGCACGGTGCCCAAGACATCGAGCGGCAAGCGGCAGCGCTCGCGGTGCCGGCAGCTCTACCTGGACGGCCAGCTGCGCCCGGCGCGCGGCGGCGTGCTCGAGGTCTCTCTCATCGTGGTCCGCTCGCGGCTGGGCCTGCTGCTGCGCCGGCTGCGGCGGCCGCGCGCGGCGAGATGAAGGTGCTCAGCCGGACGCGTCTGCGCGGCGCCTCGCGCGCGGCTTCTTCAGCCGCCGGCCCGGTGACGCGCACCGCGCCGCGGGCCGGGCGGATGCGCCGGCCGCGGCGCGTCGCGTACACCTGCGTGAACTCGGCGCCGAGGAACAGGATCTGCGCCGAGTAGTAGATCCAGACCAGCAGCACCGCCAGCGACGCCGCCGCGCCGAAGGTCGAGGCCACGCTGCTCTTGCCCAGGTACAGGCCGATGACCAGCGTGCCCACCAGGAACAGCAGCGCGGTGATGGCCGCGCCCATCCAGACGTCGCGCCACGCGATCACCGCGTCCGGCACGACCTTGAAGATGAGCGCGAAGAGGAGCGTGATGATGAAGAGCGAGACCACGAAGTTGGCCGCGTGCAGGGCCGACTCCGGGATGGGCAGGTAGCTGCTCAGGTACTCGCCGAGCGCGGCGAACGCGATCGACAGCCCGACCGAGAACAGCAGCATGCAGCCGGTGCCGAGCACCATCATGAAGGAGAGGAAGCGATCGCTGACCAGGCCGCGCCAGCCGCGCCCGGGCGGGGCCTGCACCTCCCAGATCGTGTTGAGCGCGTCCTGCAGCTGGCGGAACACGCCGCCGGCGCCGAACAGGAGGATGAGGATGCCGATGGCGGTGGCGGCGAGGCTGTGGGTCGGCTTGCTGGACGCCGCGATCATGTCCTGGATGTAGCTGGCCCCGCGCACGCCGATGGTGCCCTGCAGCTGGGTCTGGACGTGGCCGCGCACCGCGTCGTCGCCGAACACCATGCCGGCGAGCCCGATGGCGATGACAAGGAGCGGCGCGAGCGAGAAGATCGTGTAGTAGGCCAGCGCGGCGGCAAGGCGCGAGGCCTTGTCCTCGTTCCACTCCGAGAACGTCTGCGCGATCAGATCCCAGACGTCGCGGGCCTTCACCTTCACATGGGAGGTGTAGCGCCGATCGCGAGCCGCTCCAACCAGACAAGCGATGCCCGCCGTGGTATGCGGGCGGAGAGAGGTTGCGCGCGATCGAAGACGAGTCGCTGTGGGGCTGGGATCCCACGCCCGGCATCGTGTCGGTGTGGGCGGAGCCGGATGGCCGCGCCTTCGTGTGGCGGCGCCCGCCCGGGACCGGCGCGCTGGTGCGCGAGGACGTGCGCTTCCGGCCGTGGCTGCTGCTCGCGTCGCTCGACGATCTCGCTCACCTGGGCGGCGATCTGCTGCGCCCCGAGAGCGACGGCCCGGCGCCCCGGCGAGTGACCTACGAGGAGCTCGAGGGCCCGGGCGCGCTGCGCTACCTGGTGCGCGCCGGCGACCTGCGCGCGCTGACGCGGCGCGCTCCTGCTCGGCGCCGGGCGGCGCATGGGCCAGCCGCTGCAGTCGGTGCGCGAGCTGGGTCAGGCGGCGGTGCTGGCGCTGCCGCCCGAGGAGCAGTACCTCGTCGCGTCCGGGCGCACCTACTTCCGCGGGCTCGCGCTTCGACGACCTGCGCCGCGCGCAGCTCGACCTCGAGACCACCGGGCTCGATCCGGAGGTCGACCGCATCTTCCTGATCGCGCTGCGCGGTCCGACCGGCGCGGTCGACATCCTCGAGGCGGCGCGGCGGCGGCGACGCGGCCGAGGCGGACCTGCTGCGCCGGCTGGGCCGGCTGGATCCGGACAGCGGATCCGGACGTGATCGAGAACCACAACCTGCACGGCTTCGACCTGCCGTTCCTGGCCCGGCGCGCGCAGCTGCTCGGCGTGTCCTTGACGGTGGGGCGGGCCGGCGGCGCGGGTCTGCGGCAGCGCCCGTCGTCGCGCGGCGCGGGGACGCCGTCCGGATCGAAGGACGATCCGCGATCCATGCGACGCGTCCGCTACACGGTGCCCGGGCGCGAGCTGATCGACACGCTCGACGCGGTGCGCCGCTACGACTTCGCCGCGCGCGACCTGCCCGGCCACGGGCTCAAGGCGGTGGCGCGACACCTCGGCCTGGCGCGCAGCGAGCGCGAGCACATCCCGGGCATGCAGGTGCACGAGGTGTTCGGCAGCGATCCGGCGCGCGTGCGCCGCTACGCCGCCGACGACGTCAACGAGGCGGCCGGCGTCGCGCGCATGCTCGGCGGCGCCGCGTTCGCGCTCGCCCGCATGGCGCCGCGCCGCTACGAGCGCCTCGCCGACGCCGGCCCCGCCACCGGCGTGCTCGATCCGCTGCTGGTGCGCGCGTACCTGCGCGCCGGCGCCGCCCTGCCGGCGCACGAGCCGGGCGACGGACGCCGCACAGCGGCGCCGCGTCTGCACCTGTTCGCCACCGGCGTGGCCCGCCGCATCGTGAAGGCGGACGTGGCCAGCCTGTATCCGTCGCTGATGCGCGAGTACCGCATCGGCCCGGCGCGCGACCGGCTCGGCGTGCTGCTGGCGCTGGTCGACCGCCTCGTCGACCAGCGGCTGGCGGCCAAGGCGCGGGCGCGCGCGGCGCCGGCCGGGTCGCCCGAGCGCTACGGCGACGAGGCGATGTCGGCGGCGATGAAGATCGTCGTCAACTCGGCGTACGGCTACCTCGGCGCGGTCGGCCTCACCCGCTTCGCCGACGTGCACGCGGCCAACGAGGTGACCCGGCACGGGCGCGAGCTGCTCGGCCTGCATCTGCGGCGAGCTGGCCGGCCGCGGCGTGACCTTGCTCGAGGCGGACACCGACGGCGTCTACTTCGCGGTGCCGGAGACCTGGAGCGAGGCGGACGAGCGCCGCGTCGTCGACGAGGTCGCGGCGCTCCTGCCGGCCCGGGTGCAGCTGGAGTTCGACGGGCGCTACGCGGCCATGCTGTCGCACGAGCCGAAGAACTACGCGCTGCTCTCCTACGACGGGACGCTCGTCCTGCGCGGGGTCGCGTTCCGCTCCAGCCGCGCCGAGCCCTTCGGCGAGGAGTTCCTGCGCCGCGCGCTGGCCTGCCTGCTCACCGGCGACATCGCGGGCGTGCAGCGGGCCTACGTCGACACGGTGGCGGCGCTGCGGCGGCGCGCGTACCCGACGGCGGCGGTGAGCGCGGGCGTCCGGCTGAGCAAGACGCCGGAGGAGTACCTCGGCCAGCGCGGCGATCGGCGCGAGCTGGCCTACGAGGCGGTGCTTGCCAGCGGGCGCACGCCAGTGGACCGCCGGGCGAGCGCGTGCGCGTCTACCGGGCGGTGGGCGATCGCGCGGCGCTGCTGGACGAGGACGACGAGGACGACGCCGGCGCGCGCGACTACGACGTCGAGTACTACCTGCGCGTGCTGCGCGACAACTTCGCCGCGCGGATGGTTCGCGCCTTCACCCCGGACGACTTCGCCGAGGTCTTCGCCGATCCGGCCCAGCCCTCCCTGTTCGCGCGCCCGCTCGACCGGATGCGGACGATCTTGACCCCGGTCGCCGCGCCGGACTGACCCGGTTCATACGACGACGGCCGTCGTCGTCGGCTGGTCTGGCGCTGCCTGCGAGCGGCCAGGTCTTCGCAAGGACGGGCGTTTGTCGCGGCATGTCGGCTGCACTGCGGTGAGGGCAGCGACTCAACCCACGTGCGGAGAAAAAGACGATGAAGACATCCCGGCGCCCGCCGCGCCGCCTCCCCCTCCGGCTCGCCGGTCTCGCCCTCCTCCTGCTCGGCGCCTGCAGCCCGCAGGGTGCCGACGAGTTCGCGCCACGTCAGCCTCGAACGCTGACCCTCGCCAGCCTGACCAATCCGGACGCCGGCTTCTACAAGGGCTTCTACCTGCCGCTCGACGAGCAGGTCATCTACGAGACCGACGACGTGAAGGTGACCGCCAACGGCAACGTGGCGCTGTCGTTCGCCGAGGCAGATTTCCAGGGCGCGGCCAACGAGGACGAGGAGCTCGAGGACTACCGGGCCAACATCGGCCTGCGCGGAGCCCTGACCGTCGAGCTCTCCGTCGAGGGAGGCGGCGACATCGAGGGCGAGCTCGAGCTGCTCACCGTGCCGCTCGGCGCCTTCCCCATCGGCCCCAACGTCGAGGTCATCCCCTATGCATCGGTTCGCCTGCTCGCCAGCGGAACCGTCGATGCCGACGCGCGCGTGAGCCTCGTCGCGCCGTTCAGCGCCGGCAGCCGGGTCTCGAGCCCGGGCTCGGACGGGAGCCTGTCGTCCGAATCCGCGCTTCGAGCCGGAGATCGGGCCGCCCGAGCTCATCGGCAACTTCACCGGCGCGATCGAGGTGGAGGTCACGATGTCGTTCATGACCACGGTGTTCGGGCTGCCGGTGGGCGGACCGTTCATCGGCACGCGGTTCGGCGCCGAGCTGGAGATCGACACGACGACATCGACCTGGGACCTCGACGCGACCGGCCTGCTCACCGGCGGCTGGGCGACGCCCGACGTCACCGGGGCTCCCGAGCTTCCCGACACGCCGCCGCTGCAGCGCGACCTCGGCACCTGGGACATCGACAGCGGCGCGATTCCGGACTTCTCGACCAGCTGGTCTCAGGTCTACGACATCGACAACGACGACCAGGCCACCGCCGCGATCCGCTCGGGCGACGGGCTCATCGTGGCCGAGTCGATGCACAGACCCTGGCTCGCCAAGCTCGACGGGGACGGCGTTCCCGAATGGCAGGGCAAGCGGGTCGAGTTGATGACACCGAGAGCGATGGCGTTCTCCAGCACCGGCGACCTGCTGGTGGCCGGGTATCGGTCGGGCACCACCGTCATCGTGGAGCGCTACACGCCGTCCGGTGATCCGGTCTGGCGGAACACGATGACCGTGCCGGGCGCCAACTTCGCCTACTGGAACGCCATCCTGCCGACCTCGACGGGCGGTGCCATCCTCGCCGGGGAGGTCTCGTACAGCGGCTTTCAGCGCGTCATCCTCGCCGGCGTCGATGCCGCTGGCACGCTCGAGTGGCAGACCGAGGTCGATGCCGGGTCCGGCTCGTCCAACCCGATGATCAATTCGCTGGCCTGGACGCCGTCGGGTGAGATCCTCGCGGTCGGCGAGGTCGTCTACCCTGCGCCCGACACCACCCAGAGCAACTACGGGCTGGTCCTGCGGCTCGACGCCAGCGGCGTCGTGCAGGCGGCCCTTGCGGTCGGTTCCGGATCGCAGTTCGGCAGCCTGCTCGCCGTGAACCCGGATGGCTCCTACACGATCGCCGGCACCGACGGACTGGCGCCGCACGATGTGTGGATCGCGTCGATGAGGGCCGATGACACCCTCGCCTGGTCGGCCAGCTACCAGAGTCGCCCGAACCTCGACGGAAGCATCGAGGTCGCCCGGCCCACCGGCCTGGCCGCGCCGGCCGGCCCCGGGCTTCTGGTGTCCGGGCACATCGGCTCGCCGGACCAGGACGCGTGGATCATGCGTATCGATCGCGCCGGGATGCCGATGTGGACCAAGAGCTACGTCAGCCCGGACGCCGACGAGCTTTCCGGCGTCGTGGCCATGCCGGGCGGCCTTGCCGCCTTCGGCAGCACCGGATACACCGAGACAAACGGGTCGTACAGCGACCTGTGGATCATCCGGGCCAAGGTGGACGGGATGATCCACTTCACCGAGGGCAACGGCTTCGAGACCCACAACACGGCCGTGCAGTGGCAGCGCAACGAGGGCCACGCCGTGCACGTCCTGGCCCCGGCGCCGGTGGCGACGACCCTGACCGGCACCGTGACCGCGCCGTTCACGTTCAATCTGTCCGCCGCCTTCGGCGAGCTGCTCACCGACTGATCGATCGCGGCGCGGCGCGCATACCGCCCGGACGCGACCCCTGGCATATTCGCGGCCATGTCGCGTCCCATCCTCGAGCAGGAGCGCATCCACCCCGCCATCCGCGAGCGCATCGCCGCCAGGAGCGAGATCGTCGCCGAGGTGCAGGCAGCCATCACCGCCCACGACATCGTCGTTGTCGGCATGAAGCAGAACCCGCACCCGCGGCGGGCCCGCAAGGCGCTCACCGACAGGAACCTCTCGTTCCACTACATGGAGTACGGCAGCTACCTCAACACGTGGCGGCGGCGCAACGCGCTCAAGATGTGGACCGGCTGGCCCACCTTCCCGATGGTGTTCGTCAAGGGTGTGCTGATCGGCGGCGCCGACGATCTCGAGAAGCTGCTCGCCTCGGGAGAGCTCGACCGCCTGCTGGGCGGCTGACGCTCACCGGCGGCTCGGCTATCCTCGACCGGATGCGCATCAGGGACGCGACAGCCGACGACTGGGCGGCCATCTGGAGCTTCATGCAGCCGATCGCCGCCGCCGGCCAGACCTACACCTGGGACCGCGACATCGGCGAGGAGACCGCACGCGACCGCTGGATGCGCAGCCCGCCCGGCCGCACCGTCGTCGCCGTCGACGATGACGGCGCCGTGCTCGGCACCGCGGTCTACTATCCCAACCAGGGCGGGCCCGGCTCGCACGTCGCAAACGGCAGCTTCATGGTCAACCCGGACCGCGCGGGCCGCGGGGTCGGGCGCGCCCTGGGCGAGCACGTGATCGACCAGGCGGGCCGCGACGGCTTCGCCGCCATGCAGTTCAACGCGGTGGTCGAGACGAACACGCGCGCGGTGAAGCTGTGGCTCTCGCTCGGCTTCGCCATCCTGGCGACGGTGCCGGGCGCGTTCCGCCACCCGGACGAGGGCGACGTCGGACTGCACATCATGTACCGCCGCCTCTGAGCCTTCTCGAGGCTCAGCCGGTCTTGCTGCGGAACAGGCCGAACGAGCTGGTGTAGCCGTGCAGGAAGGTCGAGCCGCCGACCGGCCCGATCTCGCCGTTACAGAAGAAGCCGCCCATCGGGACGCCGCCGATGTGCTGGCGGAACAGATCGGTGTCGTGGTCGGCGCGGCCGAACAGGCCCTCGCCGCGGCCCAGGCACGAGAACAGCAGCGCGCCGGCCGGCGCGGCCGCGCCGCTGGCCCGGTAGGCGCCCAGCAGGCGCTCGAGATCGAAGGTGGCCGCCGCGGCGTCGCGCAGCAGGAACTGCAGCACCTGAAACCGGTGCACATCGGCGGCGACGACGAGCGCGCCCAGCTCCGGCACGCTGCCGACGATGTTGCGCACCAGCAGCTCTCCCTCGCGGAACTCGACCGCCTCGGCGCGCATCTCCAGGCCGACGAACAGCGAGTTGCGGAGGAGCTCGCGGTCGTCGGGCGGCAGCGAGTCGTACAGATCCTTGAGCACCTCGAGGGCCGGCGCGCCGTCGAGCTCGAGGATCGCGTTCTGCTCGCAGCGCGTGACCGCGTACGGCTTGCCGATCGGCCGGCAGCCCTGCGCGACGATGGTATCGACGGTGATGTCGCCCGAGAGCGCCACGCCGACGGCCCCGGCCCGGTGGGCCTCCGCGCCGAGAAAGAGCGCGTTGTGCCCGGCGCGCGAGCCGCCCGACGCGAGCCCGCCCACCTTGCAGCTGGTCGGGTAGGCGACGTCGAGCCCGGCGACGAGCGCGGGCGCGTCGAAGGTGAATGGATCCGGAAGCAGGAGGAAGCTGGGCACCGGCTCCCCCGCCACGCCGGCACGCCGGCGCCACAGCGCGGCCTCCTCGCCGCCGCCGTCGCCAATCGTCTCGTCGCGGGCGGCGCCGCCGGCTGCCTCCGGCGAGAAGTAGAGCGGAGTCAGCTCCACGCCCGGCAGCGACGCGGCGGTGAGCGACAGCGCCGGGCCTCGCTCCACCTCGTGCCCGGAGCCGATGATGCCGCCCCCGCTGCAGCCGCACAGGAGCGCCCCGGGCAGCTCGCGCGCCACCAGCTCGGGGACGCTCTCGTAGGCGGCCGCATGATGCGGCGAGACGAAGGCGAGCACCAGATCGGGGGCGGCGCCGTCCAGCTCGCCGCGCAGCACCGACGCGACCCGGCCGATCGCCTCGGCGGTCGCGAGCTCCTGCGATATGGCGGACGCCCACCTCATGCCCCGTGGACGAAAGCTAGCACGTCCGGCAGGCGGCGTCGTTCGCGCAACCGCTGCGCGGTTTGGAGGTACGCTTCGCCGCGATGCCCGCGTCCCGCCGCCGGCTCGACGATCTCGACGAGATGCTGGCATTCGTGCGCGTCGTGGAGCGCGGATCGCTGTCGGCCGCGGCGCGCGCGCTCGGCATGACGACGTCCGCGATCAGCAAGCGCATCGCCGCCATCGAGGCCAAGCTGCGCACCCAGCTGCTGCGCCGCACCACCCGCAAGCTGTCCACCACCGAGGCCGGCCAGGCGCTGTACGCGCGCCTGCAGCGGGTGCTGGCGGAGCTGGCCGACGCCGAGCGCGAGGTGATCGGGCTGGGCGGCGGGCTGCGCGGCGTGGTGCGGGTCAGCGCGTCGATGACGTTCGGCCACCTCCACCTGGCGCCGCTGGTGGCCGACTTCCTGCTCGACAACCCGGAGCTGCGCGTCGAGCTGCGCCTGAGCGATCGCTTCGTTGACGTCGTCGGCGAGGACTTCGACGTGGCGATCCGGATCGGCCGCCTGGTTGACTCCAGCCTGGTCGCGCGCAAGCTGGCGCCCGACGTGCGCGTCGTGTGCGCCGCGCCTGCTTATCTGAAGGCCCGCGGCGAGCCGCGCACGCCCGCGGACCTGGCGAGCCACAACTGCATGCGCCACGTGTACGGCGATGCAACGTTGACCTGGTCGTTCGACGGGCCGGACGGGCCTGTCCACGTGATCGTGCAGGGCACGCTGCACGTCAACCACACCGGCGCGATCCGCGAGGCGACGCTGCGCGGGCTGGGCGTCGCGCTGCTGCCGATGTTCGCAGTGGCCGACGACGTGCGCTCCGGCGCGCTGACGACCGTGCTGCACGACTACCGGCCGAGCGACACGGCGATCTACGCGCTCATGCCGCAGGGGTCGCACCCGACGGCCAAGGTACGCGCGCTGGTCGACTTCCTGGCCGCGCGACTGCCGGCCCGCCTGCGCGCGCCGGGGTGAAGAGGGGCTACGGGTCGAGCAGCACCGCCGACCCGACGTCGCGGTACGCGATCGGCGTCGCCTCGGAGAACGACAGCTTCGGCGTCTCGTACGGCGCGCGGGGGAAGAAGCCCGGGTCGCTGATCTGCTCGCGGGTCAGATCCCGGGTCGTGCCCGGCGTCCCCGCGTACAGGTACACGGCGCCCACCGTGCTGCCCTGATCGATCGGCTCGATCGTCGTCAGGCGCACGTCGTGCTCGCGCACCTCGAGGTCCGGGCGGCGCGACAGCTGGTCCGCGGTGATGTCGCCAAGGTCGAGCGGGCTCATCGGCCCGCCGCCGCGGCTGGCGTCGTCGAAGAACAGCGAGAGCTGCCCCAGCGTCGACGAGGCGGTGAAGTAGATCTCGCTGAGGTTGTTGACTGCCACGACCGGATGGAACAGATCCGGCCTGCGAAAGATCTCGCTCGGGTAGCCGAACGGCACGTAGTACTCGGCGAAGGTCAGCTCGCCGCCGGCGCGCGGGACGTCCTCGCTCCAGGCGATGACGGCGCGCCCGTTGGTCGGGTCGGCGGCGATCGACGGCGATCCGAACGAGATCCCGGCGTCGCGGGTGATCTGGCCCTGCTCGCCGGCCAGCACGATCGGCCGGTGCGCGTCCCACCAGCCGAACGCCGCGTTCTCCGACATCCACACCTCGCGGGTGCCGTCGAAGCGCGGGTGCTCGTAGACAGTGACGACCGAGTATCCGTCGGAGAAGTCGGGCACCACGGCCAGGTCGAGATCCATCACCTCGACGGACTTGCGGTTGTAGTAGACCGTGGTGGCGTCCCAGATCGGCGACCAGTACCAGGTGGTGCCCTGCTCGGCCGGCAACCACGGCCGGTCGTAGGGACCGCTGTACAGGAGCAAGCCGTCCTCGTCGTTGCCCAGCCACGTGTACTGGAAGGCGACGTGCACCATGCGGTCGTGCGGCGCCTTGGCGAAGCCGCGCGCGATCGCGACGCTCACCGAGTTGTACTCCCAGCCCTGCTGGACGACCGGCTTGGAGTACACGGTCGTCCAGGTGGCGCCGTCGTCGCTCGAGGTGCGGATGTCCAGCGCGCTGCCGTCGATGTGCGCCATGACGATGACGCCGTCGTCGTCGCGGACGAAGTCGAACGACTCGCTCGCGTGCGACCAGTTGTTGAGGCGCACGATGCGATCGGGATCGTCCTCCGCGCGCGCGCTCGCGGAGGCGATCCCGATGGCGAGAAAAGCGAAGGCGGACAAGATTGGAGATCTCATGGCGAGCGGCAAGAGCACACCTCGCGCCAGCTCTCGCGGCCGTGAATTCGCGCGCCTGCGTCGCCGACCGGCGACACCGCCCATGTGACGGCGCATGGGACCAGGCGGGATCGTCACCGCCTCCGCGTGTGTCAGGACGGCGCCGCCGTGCTACTTCTCGAAGTCGAGCCGATGAGCGAGACCAGGACCTACAGCGGTCGATGCCACTGCGGAGCGATCCGCTTCCGCCTGCGCTGCGAGGAGATCGTGACCGCGCGGCGCTGCAACTGCTCCATGTGCGTGCGCAAGGGCGCGCTCCTGTCGGCCGTGTACTACGAGCCGGAGGCGTTCGAGGAGCTCGAGGGCCTGGAGTCGATGGCCGTCTACCACTTCGGCGACAACGACGTGAACCACTACTTCTGCCGCACCTGCGGCATCTTCCCGTTCTCCGACTGGACCGGGAAGCCGGGCCACTACCGCATCAACCTCGGCTGCCTCGACGAGCTCGACCCGCTCGCGCTACCGGTCGAGATCCTCGACGGCCGCGCCTTGTGAGCCGCTACTCGTCGCCGTCGAGGTCGTCCTCGGCCAGGATGCGGTAGAGCGCGCGGCGGGTCGCGATGAGCGCCTTGCGCGCCTCGGCGATCTGCGCCTCGTTGCCGCTCTGCAGCACCTGGGCCGCGGCCGCGCCGATCTGCCCGGTCAGGCCGAACAGCTCGAACGACTTGTCGTCGGCCGCGCCGGCGGCCGCCTCCCACGGGGCCTGCTCGCCCTCCTCGGCCACCACCTTGCGCCCCTGCTCGGTGAGCTCGAAGACGCGCCCACCGGCGCCCTCCTGCGCGCGCACCAGCCCCTCGTCCTCGAGCAGCTGCAGCGCCGGGTAGACCGAGCCCGGGCTCGGCCGCCACATCCCGCGGCTGCGAGTCTCGAGCTCCTGCATGATCTGGTAGCCGTTGCGCGGCTCCTCGCCGACCAGCGCCAGGATCGCGGCGCGGACATCGCCGCGCTTCATGCGGCCACCGCGGCGGAACATGAAGCGCCCGCGGAACGGCCCGCCGAAGGGCATGCCGGGCGGAAAGCCGAACGGGGGCCCGAAGCCGGGCGGGCCGCGATGCCCGCCGCGACCGTGGCCGCGACCGCGTCCGGCTGCGTGGCGAAGCTTCCAGGCCGCCGCTCTCAGGTTTTCCGGGTTCCAATCTTCTGAATGCATTGAGTTTTCCTTGTATTTCTGTAGTTCTATCTCGACCCATCATGAGGCATCGAGATGCATCGAAGATATATCGCTTACGAACCCGACCGTCAAGCGCTGACAGACGCGACGATGGACACGGCGCGGATCGGGGACCCGTGCTGAGCTTTCGCCTGTGATCGGACGCCATCTCGCCGTCATCGTCCTGGTGCTCGCCCCGGCCTCGACGATCCGGGCGCAAAGGCTGCCCGACGACCGCCGCCCGGACGGCCCGGCCAGCGCCGAGCTGCGCGCCATGCGCAGGTCCGATCAGGCCCAGCCGTCGCTGCAGCAGTGGACCCCGCAGCAGGCCAAGGTGGCCGAGGAGCGCGAGCGGCTGCGACGCAAGCGCGTCGGCGAGCTGCTCGACGCCGGCAAGCTGACGACGCAGGAGGACTACGACATCGCCGCGGCCGTGTTCCAGCGCGGCCTGTCGGCCGACGACCAGCTCACCGCGCACGAGCTGGCCATCATCTCCGGCATCCTGGGCGCGTCGGCGCCGGCGCTGTCGCCCAACGCGCGCGTCGTGTTCGGCAGCATGCCGACGCTGGCCGAGGACGGCTTCCTGCAGCGCATCGGGCGGCCGCCGCGCTTCGACATCTCGGCGGTCGGCCGCGACCCCATCGCCATCGCCGTCACCGAGGGGCTGCGCGCCGACTCGCTGGTGCCGTCATTCAAGGGCCGCGCGGACAGCGACGCCGGCGTCCCGCGACTGCAGATGAGCCGGCGCTTCGCCCGCGTGATGCAGCGGATGGATCCCAGCTGGCAGGCGAAGGCGGCCGGTCGGCCGATCGGCGCCGAGCTGAGCAGGCTGGCAGCGGCCGGCCGCTTCTCCGCGCGCGTGATCGAGCTCTACCGCGATGACCAGCTGTGGACCGCCGACGACTACTATCACGCCGCGCTGGTGCTGCGGCGGCGCGGCGACGCCGACGCGGTCATCCTCGCTCACGAGATGGCGGTGGTGGCCGCCATGCGCGGCAAGGTCGAGGCGCGCCGGCTGGCCGCCGAGACGCTCGACCAGTTCCTCGTCGCCATCGGCCGGCCGCAGCGCTACGGCACCGTCGCCGGCAAGCCGGTCGGCCCGCCCGCCGCCGACGCGGTGCGGGCCCATCTCGGGCTCACGAGGCGTTCGCCGCGCCCGGCGCCGCCAGCGCCTTCGCGGCCAGAAGCGGCATGAGGTAGCCGGCCACCTCCTGGAACACGTTGTTGTCCGGGTCGAGCACCTTGCCGATGCCCTGGATGGTCAGCAGCGCGACCATGACAAGGGTCAGGTCCGGGACCGGCCGCGCGCGGTAGGTGCGCGCGATGTAGAAGATGTCGCCGAACAGCTGGCTGTACTCGAGGCGCGCCGTGTCCTGGGCGCGGAACCGGAACAGGAGCCGCTCGATGTCGTGGCGCAGCCCGGCCCAGTCCAGCTCGCCCGAGTAGAGGTGGAAGCGCTTTATGTGGTTGACGAAGTCGTCCGGCGTTCCCATCGTCAGGCAGCGCGAGAAGTCGATGAACTGCTCGAGGATGTCGCCGTCGAGCAGCTTGGCCAGGCCGGCGTCGAACACGATGAGCCGGCTGTCCTCGCGCACGAGGAAGTTGCCCGGGTGCATGTCGGCGTGGATGAAGCCGTCGGCGAAGCACATCTTGAACATCATCTGGCGGATGGTGCGGGCCAGCGCGAGGTCGTGCGCCACGTCGCGCTGGTCGAAGCGCGTGCCGTGCATGAACTCCATGGTCAGCACGCACCTCGACGACAGCTCGGGGTGGATGATCGGGAAGACCACCTCCGGGATGCTGGCGAAGTTGGCCGCGAAGCGCTCGTAGTTGCGCGCCTCGATGGTGAGGTCGGTCTGCGAGATGATCGCCTCGACGAAGTGGCGCAGGTGGCTGACCGGATCGTTGAGGCGCAGCCGCGGGCTGAGCGCGAGCAGGCGCGCGCCGAAGATGAGGATCGTCGCGTCGCGCTCGACCTGGCGGCGAATGCTGGGGCGCAGCACCTTGACCGCGACCTCGGTGCCGTCGGCCAGGCGCGCGCGGTGGACCTGGGCCACGCTGGCCGCCGCCACCGGCTGGCGATCGAACTCGGAGAACAGCTCGTCGATCGGCTTGCCCAGGTCCGGCTCCACGATGCGACGCACCCGCCGGTAGCCGAACGCCGGCAGGCGGTCTTGCAGCACCTTGAGCTCGTGGATGACCTCCGGGTCGAGCAGGTCCGGCCGCGAGCTCATGACCTGGCCCATCTTGATGAAGGTGGCGCCCAGCATGGTCATCGACCGGCGCAGCACGCGGCCGCGCCAGCGCGCCTTTCGCCGGGCACGCTGCGCCGCGTCGCGCACCGTCACCCACAGCCCGGCGCGTCCCAGTCCGTACACGCCGAGCGCGATCAGGACGAAGACGAACAGGAAGAGGCCGCGGAAGAGATTGGCCGGCCAGCGAAGGAACCGCACGCGGCTGGCATCCTCCCACACGGACGCGTCAGTTGTCCTCCCTGCGCGCCTCGGACATCAGCGCAAGGAGTGCGCACGCAAGCACGAAGCGCGGGTCGGCGACACCGGACGCCACCTCGACCTCGAACTCCTTGGTGAACAGGCGGAAGATTTGGCGCATGCGCGCCGCCTCGCGGCCGTGCAGGACCATGCTGTGCTTCGAGGTCAGGATCGGCATGAAGCGGCGCAGGATCGAGGCGCCGGTCTCCTCCATCGTCCCTATCTCCTGGCCGGCCGGGTCGAGGATGAGGAACTTGTCGCGCACCAGCGAGCGCATCCCGCGCTTCTGCACGCTGCCCAGCGGCTGGCCGGTCGCGATGTCGATGATGTCGAAGGTGAAGTTGATGGCGATGATCTGGCGCGACTTGACCAGCAGGAGCGGCTGCTGCTGCGCCTCGTCGGCGTAGACAGTGAACTCCTCGCGGAAGCGGAAGATCGGGTGCTTGACCAGCATGATGAGCTGGCCATCGAGGGTCCAGACCCGGAAGGTCCGCTCGAAGAACGACCAGAACGCGCGCTTGATGCGGAACCGCGACTGGCTCCACATGGAGATCGACTTCACCTCGCGGACAAGGGCCGTGCTCACGCAGCACCGATAGCAGGGCCCGCCCGAGCCAGCAAGGCGTACAATCCGGGCCGTGTGGTACGGGGTTGCGCGCGCCTGCGCCGTCGTTGCGTGTGTCTCTTGTTGCGTCCTCGCGCTCGACCTCGCCGGCTCCGGCGAGGCGGCAGCGCGACCGACCCGCGAGGGTGAGGCGGCCGGAACGCCACCCAACCCGTGGGCGCAGGCCCGTCGCCCCTCGGAGGGGCCGCCGCGCTCGGTCGGAGGCTACAGCGGCGGCTGCCTGCACGGCGGCGCGAAGCTGCCGGCTCGCGGCAAGGGCTTCGTGGTGGCGGAGCCCGAGCGGAAGAGATTCTTCGGCCATCCCGCGCTGATCGCGTTCATCCGCGACCTGGGCGCGGCGGTCCACAAGCGCGACCTGGGCGTGCTGCCGGTGGGCGACCTGTCGCAGCCGCGCGGCGGTCCGGCGCCCAGCGGGCACGCCAGCCACCAGACCGGCCTCGACGCCGACATCTGGTACGTGGATGGGAGCACGAAGAAGCCGCTGGCCAAGGTGCCGATGGTCGACCTCGACACAAACCAGCCGAGCGAGGCGTTCGACGGCCGCATCGAGCGGGTGCTGGCTCTGGCCGCCGGCGACCCGCGCGTCGATCGCGTCTTCGTCAACCCGGTCATCAAGCGCGAGCTGTGCCGGAGCGGCAAGCGGCCGGCCTGGCTGCGCAAGGTCCGCCCCTGGTGGCAGCATCACGAGCACTTTCACGTGCGTCTGGCCTGCCCGGCCGACAGCCCGGACTGCGAGCCGCAGAAGACGATCGCGGACGGAGACGGATGCGACGAGATCGAGTGGTGGCTCGTGCCGAAGGCGGAAGAGGAGCGCAGCGAGAAGCGCAAGAAGTACCGGTCGCGGGTGGGTGCGGTGCCGGTGCTGCCGGTCGGCTGCTCCGATCTCGTCGAGCAGCCGAAGCCCTGACCGGGCATGGCGCAGCGCGGCAGAAAGCCCCGGCCCTGCGCCGGCGGGGCGCCCCGACGGGGTCCGCCCGATCCAAATAGCTGATTATGTTCGAAGGCCGCGTCACGCCGGCCGGCGCGCCTCGCGAAAGCAGCGTGGTTGAGCAGCCGCTCCGTGATACTTTTTTTGGTCGGAGGAAACGACCAAGGTGGAGTCAGCCCGCTCTGCGCCACTCGCCGGGGGCGAGAAGCGCCCAAAGGCCCCACGGGCCTGTCCTCATTGCGGCCGGATGGTCAGCCTTTCCACGCCACATGTTCAGGTGGCGCGGGCAGGCGTCCGGCTCTTCTGCTCGGCCGACTGCATGAAGGCTGCCCTGCACGGGCGGCCGAAGGAGCCGGTCGTCCCCAGCCCGACAAGTCACGCCAGCGAGCCGATCGAGTTCGCGCGCAAGCCGCGCCTCTCGCGGAGCAAGATGTTCGCCATCGTGCTCGGTGTCGGCAGCCTGTCGCCCTGCACTCATGTCGCTGAAATCAGAGACAAGATCGTGCAGACGGCGTCCGTCACGTCTCGATCGGCGGAGGCAGCCGCGGTGCCCAAGAAGATCGGCCCGCCGGTTCCGGACGACGAGGCGCGGGCTCTCGAGTTCATGGGCGAGCTCAGCGGCGATCGCTGGATCCATCCGCTGGCGGGGCCCGAGCGCCGCATGCCGATCCGCACGAGCCGCGTGTTCGGCGCCAGTCGTCACGGCGATCGTCCGGGCGAGTGCCGGTCCGGGCACTGCGGCGTCGATATCGGCGGCGAGATGTGGGGCGAGCCGGTCATGGCCGTCCACGACGGCGTCGTCGACCGGGTCAAGCGCGTGGACGAGGGTAACGGCGGGCTGTACGTCCGTATCGCACACCGCGACGGCACGGTCTTCTCGCAGTACTTCCACCTCGCCGCGATCCCGCGCGATCTCAGCGCCGGCGACAAGGTCAAGGCGGGCCAGATCATCGGCCTGGTCGGCGACACCGGGGTGAAGGAGTCCAACCCGCACCTGCACTTCGCCGTGTCGGTGAAGCCGACCCCGACGGCGCGCGAGATCTACATGGACCCGGAGCCGCTCATCGCGCTGTGGCCGGTCAAGACGCCGCGCGCCACCGGCGGCGCGGACGCCGTCTGGGATCCGGGCGTGCCGCTGGGCGCCGTGGGTCGGGCGCGCCTCGACAGCGCCGGCAAGCCGGTCCCGCGCAAGGCGGATCGCAAGCGCAAGCGGCGCGCGGCGGCGACCTCGACGGCGGCCGCGCCCACCGAGACGGCGCCGAGCGACGACGCGGTCGAGGCGGCCAGCGACTCGATCGGCGACGCGTACGAGAGCGGCGACGGCGAGTCGTCGGACGCAGACAGCGGCGATTCGTCGGGCGGCCCGAGCAGCGCCGCGGCCAAGAGCCCGGCGCCGGCGCGCTTTCCGTTCTCGCCGCAGCCGACCAAGCAGTCCACCGATCCGGGCATGCCCGGGTCGGTGCAGTAGCGCCGCAGCGTCGGCGTTCGCGGCGCGGCGCGCCTGCCGTCGGGCGCGCACGCGCTCATCGCGGTGCATGGCCGCGCCGCCGGCATCGTGCGCCTACATCGCGGCACCGGTGCGGGTGGGTGAGCATCGGGGTGCCAGAGGCCAGATTTCTGGCCTAGTGCAAACAGCTGTCCGTGGGGCTCGTCTCATCAGTTCCGTTTTCTCGTTGCGAGCGGTATTTAGGATTTGCATGGCGCGGCGCGCGTTCGGCAGGATGCCCTCCGCCGGGCCGTTCTCGCTCTTTCGAACGGAACCAACCCTTCCAACCAGGAGCGATGCGAATGTTGCGCCCCACCCGCCTCCTCGCCCTCTTCCCGGCCCTGCTGCTCGCCTGCGGGCCTTCGGTCGGGCCTGGCGGCGACTCGTCGGAGATCGTCGGCGGCTTCCCGATCGGCATCGAGGAGGCACCCTGGCAGATCTCGCTGCAGGATCCGGGCTTCGGCCACTTCTGCGGCGGCTCGATCCTCAGCGCGGACTTCGTCCTCACGGCCCAGCATTGCACCGAGGGCGGCGGTGAGATGCAGGTCCTGGCCGGTGTCGATCGGCTGAGCGACGCCGGCTCCGGCCAGGTTGCCGACGTGGCCGAGGTGATCCCGTTCCCCGACTTCACCGATCCGACCCAGGGCAAGGACGTGTCGCTGCTGCGTCTGGCCGCGCCGCTCGAGCTCGACGGCGTGCGCACCGCGCCAATCGCGATCGCCGACGCCAGCGCCGTGGAGCTGGGCCTGACCGACCCGGGCGTGGAATCCACCGTGAGCGGCTGGGGCGCGCTGACCGAGGGCGGCCCGTCGCCCGACGACCTCCAGGCGGTCGAGGTCCCGATCATCTCCAACGAGGACGCGCAGGCGTCCTATCCCACCGAGACCATCACCGACGATCAGATCGGCGCCGGCCTGCTCGAGGAAGGCGGCAAGGACTCGTGCCAGGGCGACAGCGGCGGCCCGCTGGTCGTGCCCGACGCCGAGGGGACCGGCTTCCTCCTGGCCGGCGTGGTCAGCTGGGGCTTCGGCTGCGCGCGTCCCGACGCGCCCGGCATGTACGCCCGCGTGTCGTCGTTCGCCGACTTCATCAACGAGAACCTGGGCGGTGGCGGCGGCGGCGGCGACCCGGAGGATCCGGAAGACCCCGAGGACCCGCCCCCGGGGGGTGAGGGCGCGCTGCTGATCAACGAGGTGCTCGCCGATCCCGGCACCGCCGACTTCAACGGCGACGGCGTGGCCAGCACCACCGAGGACGAGTTCGTCGAGCTGGTGAACGCCGGCGCCGAGCCTCTCGACCTGTCGGGCGCCACGATCTCGGACGGCTTCGGCGTGCGCGGCACCCTGCCCGACGGGACGGTGCTCGAGCCCGGCCAGGTGCTGGTCGTGTTCGGCGGCGGCGAGCCGACCGGCTTCGAGGGCGTCACCACGGCCGTGTTCACCCTCGGCCTCAACAACGAGGGCGACACCATCACGGTCACCGCGGCCGATGGAACCGTCCTCGACGAGATGGTCTACGGTCCCGAAGGGAACCAGGATCAGTCGCTGACGCGCTCGGTCGACGCCGAGCAGTCCGAGTTCGTGCTGCACTCCGAGGTGAGCTCGCAGGCGGCCTCGCCCGGTACGCGCACCGACGGCACCGCGTTCTGAATCTCGTCTCGTAGCTGACGAGTTTTTTCCCGACAGGCGACGCGCGGCTCCGGCCGCCGTCGCCTTTCCTGCTTTCGGCATCGCCGGGTCGCCGCGCCACGGCCAGCACCCGCCGGGCCGGAGTGCTAACAATTCGCGTCCGGCCGCGCAGCCTCCTGGTAAGCGCACCGCCCGCCCGGTAAGCAGAGAGTGAGCAAGCCGGGTGAGAGGCGGGCGGTCACTTTCAGGGGGTGAGCCGTGGAACGAGTGAACCTGTACGAGACGCTGGGTGTCGGGCGGCGCGACTCGGCGGTGGCGGTGCGCAGCGCGTATCGCGACCTCGCGCGCCTCTCGCACGCGACCATCGACGCGGCGCCGCACTTCGTCCGCGAGATGGATCTTGCCGTCGAGGTGCTGTCGGATGCGACCCGGCGCGCCCACTACGACGATGTGGTGCGCGGGCAGCCGGCCCCGGTCGCTCCGCTCGCTCCGGTCAACGAGCCGCGGCGCGAGATGCATCTCGATCTGATCCGCGACTTCGAGGGCGGCCGTCCCACGCGCGACGAGGTACGGAGCCTGTTTCGCCGCAGCTTCGGCCCTGCCGAGGAGCCAAAGTCCGGGCGCGTGCTGGTGCTCGATCTGCGCATCGGCATCGCCGAGCCGGATCGGGACGCCGCCGTCGACGTCCTGTGCCTGGCCGTGCCGGTGTTTCACGCCTGCGCCGTCTGCCACGGCACCGGCTCGGTCGGCTGGCTCGCGTGCAGCGACTGCTCCGGCAGCGGCGTGGCCGAGGAGCGACAGCTGGTGCGCGCCCCGGTGAGCCCGGGTGAGCGGACCATCGGGCTGGGCGAGATGGGCGTGCGGACCCTGGTCCTGCACCTGCGCATGACGGCGCTGGCCTAGCGAAAGGAACCGGGATGGCCAGGCTCGTGTTCGGAATGAACCAGTCCCTGGACGGCTACGTCGACCACATGGCGTTTGCGCCGAGCCCCACGCTCTTCCGCCACTTCATCGAGGAGGTTCAGGGGCAGGCGGGCAGTGTCTACGGTCGCCAGATGTACGAGATAATGCGTTACTGGGACGACGATCATCCTGAATGGGAGGCACCGGAACACGCCTTCGCGGCGGCGTGGCGGAACATGCCGAAATGGGTCGTCTCGCGCTCGTTGAAGTCGGTCGGCCCCAACGCCAGGCTCGTCGAGGGCGATCTCGAGGGCGCGATCCGCGAGCTGAAGGCCGGGCGCGACGGGGAGATCGAAGTTGCTGGCCCGGGCCTGGCGCAGCGCCTCACCGAGCTTGGCCTGATCGATGAGTATCGAATCTACCTGCACCCCGTCGTGCTTGGTCACGGCAAACCCTATTTCGGCGGACCCCGACCGCCGCTCCGCCTCGTGACCAGTGACCGGATTGGCGAGGATGTGATCAGGTTGACCTACGTTCCTGCTTGATCTCGCGACTCGCCGGACAGAAATCGCCGCTCACGGCTTCGGGTTGGTCGGCGCGACGGTCGCGCGTGAATAGACCGTCCGGTCCGACACGGCCGTGCGCTCCCCGACGATGCGGAAGGCGCTCCGCAGCCTGATGTCGTCCGACGCGGAGCCGACCTGGACATGGATCTCGCCCGGCTCGACGGCGCGCTCGCCATCGGCGCCGTGGAAGCCGAGCAGCGAAACAGGCAGCTCGATGCGCACGCGCCGGGTCTCGCCCGGCTCCAGCGACACGCGAGCGAAGCCCTTGAGCTCCTGCACCGGCCGGGTGACGCTGCCCACCGGGTCGCGCACGTACAGCTGCGCCACCTCGATGCCGGCGCGCTCGCCCGCGTTTGTCAGGTCGAACTCGACGGCGATGGTTCCGGCCGGGCCCACCTCGCGCGCCGACAGAGATAGATCGCGGTAGTCGAAGCGCGTGTAGCTCAGGCCGTGGCCGAACGCGTACAGCGGGTCAATCGGCGCGTCGATGTACTTCGAGCTGAACGGCTCGCCGACGCTCGACGGCCTGCCGGTGTTCTTGTGGTTGTAGTAGAGCGGCTCCTGCCCCGTGGTGGTCGGAAAGCTGACGGGCAGCTTGCCGCCCGGGTTGTGCTTGCCGACCAGGACGTCGGCCACCGCGTTGCCGGCCTCGACGCCGAGGAACCAGGCCTCGACCAGCGCCGGCGCGACGGCGGCCAGCTGCGGGACGGCCAGCGGCCGCCCGTTCATCAGCACGATCGCGGTGCGAGGATTGGCCGCCACCACCTGGCGGGCCAGCTCGTTCTGCGCGCCCGGCAGCTCGACCGAGGAGCGGCTGTGCGCCTCGCCGCTCATCTCGCGGTTCTCGCCCACCACGAGGACGACGGCGTCGGCCCGGCGTGCGACGCGCACGGCGGCCGCGATGCCCCGCGCGTCGTCGGTCTCGCCCTCGCTCTCGACCGCCACGCCGCGCTCGTGCAGGACGCGCGCCGCCGGCAGCGCGCGGCGGAGGCCCTCGAGCACGGTGACCGCGTCCTTGGGCTGGCCGAACAGCGCCCACGGTCCCAGCACCGACTCGCGGTCGTCGGCCAGCGGGCCGATGACGGCGATGGTGCGCAGCTCGGGCGAGGGCGAGAGCGGCAGCACCCGCTCGCGGTTGCCGAGCAGGACGATCGACGCGCGCGCCACCTCGCGGGCGGCGCTCGCGGTGCGCCGGGGCCAGGATGGCGCGCTTCTCCCGCTCCACGTCGCTGTGGCGGTACGGATCCTCGAACAGGCCGGCGCGCTGCTTGGCGCGCAGCACGCGGCGGACCGCGCGATCGATGACCGCCACCGGCACGCGGCCGGCCCGAGCCTCGGCAGGCAGGTCGTTGCCGTAGATGCCGCTGGCCATGTCGATGTCGACGCCGGCGACCAGGGCCAGACGGCCGGCCTCGGGGCGGTCGGCGGCGAAGCCGTGCGGGATGAGCTCGCGTACCGACTCCCAGTCGCTCACCACCACGCCCTCGAAGCGCCACTTGTCGCGCAGCACGCCGGTGAGGATGTGCGGGTTGCCCGACGCCGGGATGCCGCCTATCTCGTTGAACGAGCTCATGATGGTCTCGACGCCGGCGTCGACGGCGGCGCGGAACGGCGGCAGGTAGACGTCGTGCAGCGTGCGCTCGGAGATGTCGACTGTGTTGTAGTCGCGGCCGCCCTCGGCGGCGCCGTACGCGGTGAAGTGCTTGGCGCAGGCCAGCACCGCGTCCGGCGCGGACGGGTCCTGGCCCTGGAAGCCGCGCACGCGGGCGGCGGCCATGACCGAGCCCAGATACGGATCCTCGCCGGCGCCCTCGACGATGCGGCCCCAGCGCGCGTCGCGCGCCACGTCCACCATCGGGGCGAAGGTCCAGTGCAGGCCGGACGCGGCGGCCTCGGTGGCGGCCACGCGCGCCGACTTCTCGGCCAGCGCCGGCTCGAAGCTGGCCGCCTCCGCCAGCGGCACCGGAAAGATGGTCCGGACCCCGTGGATGACGTCGTGCGCGAAGAGCAGCGGGATGCCCAGCCGCGACTCCTCGACCGCGATCTTCTGCAGCTCGCGGGTCAGCGCGGCCCCGGAAACGCCAAGGAACGAGCCGACCTTGCCGTCGCGGATGCGGGCCTTGAAGCTGTCCTGGACCGGCAGGGCGACCCCGGCGTACTGGGCCAGCTGGCCCAGCTTCTCCTCCAGGGTCATGCGGGCGAGCAGCCCCTCGATGCGTGAGCTGGCGCGCTGGGCGCGCTCGGTCGCGGCCTCGCTGCCGGTCGCGCGGCTGCCGCCGGCGCAGGCCACGGCGAGCGACAGCGCGGTCGCCAGCGACAGGCGGGACCAGAGCCCGGGCAGGTGCGTCTTCACGGAGTCACCTCCTCTTGTCGCGGCCGGCGGCCGGTGACGTGGCGCCCGTCACCCGTCGCGGGGCCGCGCGCGCGGCGAAAAGCCCGCCTGCGCCCTGCTCTCCTGCGCCATGCGACGGCATTATATAGAAGAGATGCCGACGGCAGTCGCCAACGGGGACCTGGTGCGCGAGCTCTACCGCGCGTTCGCTGACCGCGATACACAGGCGCTCGAGGAGATCATCGCGGAGAACGCGGTGTGGCACGTTCCGGGACGCAGCCGGCTGGCCGGCGAGCACACGGGACGCGCCGCCGTGCTGGCCTACTTCACCGGCCTGTCGCAGCGCACCGGCGGCACGTTCCGCGCCGAGATCATCGACGTGTTCGCCACCGAGACGCGCGCGGTGGCGTGGGCCCGCGCCACCGGCGAGCGCGGCCCCGGCATGAGCTACGACGGGCTCTTCTGCCTCGTCGTGTCGATCGACGGCGATCAGATCTGCGAGGGCTGGGTCATGCACGCCGACACCTACGCGTTCGACGAGTTCCTGGCGTAGCGGATCAGGGCCGCGCGGGCCGCCGCACCGGATCGGCCGGCCGCGAGCAGTCGAGCGCGCGGTCGCCGGAGACGGCGCGGTAGATCTCGCACGACGCGTACTCGACGAACGGCGCCTGTCGGCCCCAGTAGTCGTGGCCGGCGTGGGTCAGGATGACAACCGCGTAGACGCCGCCGCCGGGCACCTCGACCAGGCCGACCTCGTTGAGCGTGTTGTACTTGCGCTCGCTGCTGCAGCAGCCGGGATCGAGCCAGCCGGCCTTGTGCGCGGCGGCGGCGCGCGCGGCGGCGGGCAGCCGCGCCAGCAGCCAGCCGCCCACGCCGGAGCGCGGCGAGCGCCGCATCCACCCCAGCAGCGTGCCGGTGCGCTCGCGGTCGAGGATGGTCGCCTCGGTGCAGTCGCTCGAGGAACAGCAACGCGTCCTCGGCTGTGGTGTAGTTGTCGGTGCCCATGCGGCGCGGCGAGTTGGTGGCCTGGCGCGTGCGCTCGTAGTTCCAGCGCGTCAGCGCAGTCGAGCGCATGCCGACCACCTTCCAGATGTAGTCGTTGACCCGGTCCGGGCCGATGAGATCGATGACGTCGCCGGTGGCGCCGTTGTCCGACTCGACGAAGATCGCATCGGCGTACGGCTTGACGGCGCCACGCCGACCTCGGCGCAGCGCCGCCGCCACCCACCAGGCCTTGGCCGAGCTGGCCGACACGAACAGGACGTCGCCACCGACGGAGGCGCGCGCGCCGCTCGTCAGATCCACGACGGCCAGCGCGGCCTCGGTGCCCGGGCTGCGCCACGACACCTCCGCGCCCAGGCGATCGATCGTCTGCGCGCAGCTGGGCCGGCGTGGCCGCGGGCGTCGTCGGCCCGGCGGCGCCGCCGGACATGCAGCCGGCCGCGCAGCCGGCGAACAGGATCAGAGAGGAGAGGCGCTGCATGAATGTGGCCGGCGAGCGTAGCGCCACTCCGTGCTAGTGTCGCCGGGATGGGCGGTGCGGCATCGACAATCCGCCTGCTCGGTCCCGACGACGAGGCGGCGCTCGAGCGCTTCCTGCTCCGCCACGCCGACAGCTCGATGTTCCTGCGCGCCAACGCGCGCGCGTTCGGCCTGCGCGACCGCGAGGAACGGCTACAGGGCCCCTACGCCGCCGCAGTTCGACGGCGACGAGATCGCGGGCGTGGCGGCGCACTACCGCAACCAGGTGCTCGTCTTGCAGGCGCCCGGTCCTGGCCTGGCCGGGGAGCTGGCCCGCCGCGCTGTCGGCGCCAGCGGGCGGCCGGTCGGCGGCCTGATCGGCCCGCTCGCGCAGGTGATGGAGGCGCGCACCGCGCTCGGTCTCGACGACAGGCGCGCGGCGATGGAGAGCGACGAGGACCTGTTCGCGCTCGAGCTGTCGCAGATGCAGGTGCCGGCCGCCCTCGCGGACGGACGCCTGGTCTGCCGGCCTCCCGACGGCGAGCCCGACACGGCGCAGGCGCGCGCGTGGCGGGCCGCCTACGTGATCGAGGCGCTCGGCGCCGCACCGGGGCCGGAGCTGGAGGACGAGGTGCGCGGGTCGATCGCGCGCGAGGTCGGCCGCGGCGATCTATGGATGCTGATCGACGGCGCGGGCGGACATCGACTGGCGATGACGGCGGCGAACGCGCGCCTGCCCGACATGGTGAGCATCGGCGGCGTCTACACGCCTCCGGAGCTGCGCGGGCGCGGCCACGGGCGGGCCGTGGTGGCCGGGCAGCTCGTGGACGTCCAGCGCACAGGTGTGCGCCGCGCGGTGCTGTTCACCGGGCGCGACAACACGCCCGCGCGCCGCGCCTACGAGGGGCTCGGATTTCGCATCGTCGGTGATTACGGCCTGATCCTGTTCGCGCTGTGAAGCCGGTGACGAGCCCTGTTCGGGCATGGCGCTTGCTGCTCTCTGTCAATCGAACGGAGGCAGTCCATGAACCCATGTCCGAGAATCATCCTGTGCGGTCTCCTGAGCGCGGGGCTGGCTGCCACGGCGGCTTGTGGCGCCAGCGGAGAGAACGCACCCGACACCGACATGAAGCCGGCACCGGCGGCGCCGGCGGCCGACTCGACGGCCAAGGCGCGCCAGGACGCGTGCCCGCTGGCGCTGGCCGGGGTCACGTCCTCGACGGAGGACACTGTCGACGGCGTCGTGGTGATGTTCGCGACCACCAAGCCCGGCGACATGACCGAGCTGCGCAGTCGCGTCGACAAGCTGGCCGAGGCGCACAACAGCATGAAGACGGCGCCGACCGACGACCTGGCGGCCGCTCCTCCGCAGGCCCCGGGCCCGACAGCGTCGCCCGAGAGCACCCCGGCCGGCGAGGCCAAGGCAGAACCGACCGCCGCCGGCGGCAAGCTCGACAGCGAGGCCGCGGCCGAGACCAGCGAGCAAGGTGTGCGCCTGGTCCTGCGACCGCGCGATCCGGCTCAGCTGGATTCCATGCGCGATCACCTGCGCAAGCAAGCTGACGATCTAGTGCAGGGAGTTTGCGACCAGGCGGGACGCAAGGGCCTGCGCTGAGCCCTGCGGGGCGTTTCGCCTTTGCGCCCGGGCTGAAAACTAGGTATGCACGGAGGCTGTGGAAGACCGACGAGAAGGTGAAGCAGCCGGTGCCCCGGAGGCGGCCGACTCCCGCGAGGAGAAGCAGGAGAGGGAGTCGCGCCCGCGCCGGGACAGCTCGGGCGGCAACGGACACGGCGGGGGGGAGTCGCGGGCGGACCGCACCATCCCGCTGCGCAAGCTGGTCGAGCTGGCGGCGAAGTACCCCGAGGTAGGGGCGCCGCTGGCCGAGCTCTGCTTCGCCATCGGCGAGTCGGAGACCGGCGACCAGCTGGTCCGTCTCGGCACCCAGGGCGGCGGCATGGGCGGCGTCGAGTACTGGTTCGTGGCCGCCAACGCCGCGCGCCGGCAGCGCCGCTACACAGAGGCGCTGCGCGCCACCATGGAGGCGGTGCAGGCCTTCGCGGCCGCGCCGGACCAGGCGCTCGGCCCCGAGGGTGAGAGCCGCTTTCTCCACCTGGTGCGGCTCGGCTTCGCCACGCTCATGTTCGATCTGCGCGACCTGAACGCGGACCCCGAGTTCTCGCGCGCGCTGGCCGAGAATCTGCCCAAGCTGGAAACCCGGCTCGGCGCCAACCCGTTCTATCGCACCCTGGTGGCGCAGACGCTGTGGTTCACCGACAAGGACGCCAGCGAGCAGGAGTGGGACAAGGCCGGCGAGATGGGCGATCCGGAGACCACCTGGAACGCCCGCGGCACCTGGTACAACGAGGCGGAGCACGACCCGGAGAAGGCGGAGAAAGCGTACCGCCGTGGCCTCGAGAAGGTGCCGACCAGCGCGCTGCTGATGCACAACCTGGCCCAGATCCTGGTCGAGAAGGCCAAGAAGCCGGGCGTGTCGGTGGACGAGGTGCGGCGGCGGCTCAACCAGGCCACCGAGCTCCTGCGCAGCGCGCTGCGCCAGGACGCGCCCCGCCTGCGCCGGCACATCCACGCCACGCGCGACCGGCTCGAGGAGCACCGCCGCTCGCTGCCGCCCCTGCCCCCGCGCGGCGATCGCGACCGCGGACCGTATCGCGACCGCGGACCGCGCGATCAGCGCGCCGGCGGCGACCGGCCCGGCGGCCATGACCGCGGCGATCGGGGTGGAGATCGTGGTGCGGACCGCGGCGGCGACCGTGGTGGAGACCGCGGCGGCGATCGCGGCGGCCCGCCGCGCCGCCCGCGCGAGTCGCAGCCCGCGCAGCCCAAGCAGCAGTTCCTGACCAAGGGGACGGTCAGCCTGGGCGAGATGATCCTGGCCAAGCTCAAGGAGCAGGAGAAGGGCTAGTACCACCGGCCCGGGCCGACCCCGGGCCTCGCTTCAGGCCAGGCCCCGGCCGGTCACGCCGCCGGAGACGATGAAGGCCATGATCGCGGCCGACTCGCCCGAGACCGGCTGGACGCGGGCGCGCGGCACGGCCAGGAGCTGGCCGGCGAAGTTGTACGACTGCGGCAGGTAGACCGCGACGAGGTCGTCGGGCAGGCCGATGGCGGCGAGCGAGTCGCGGGTGACGAAGCCGAACACGCGCACGCCGGAGCCGGGCATGACCTCGATGGCGACCGGTGCGTCGAACTTGCGGTCCTCGCCGACGACGGCGCCGAGCAGGTCCTTGACCGAGGTGTGCAGCAGCTTGACCAGCGGCACGCGGTCGAGCACCACCTCCACAGCGCTCAGCACCCGCCGCGAGAGATAGTTCGACATCAGGAAGCCGAGCACGGTCACCAGCACCACCAGGATCAGGACGCCGGCGCCCGGCACCTCGATCCCGACCAGCCCGCGCAGGCCGCCGTCGATGGCGCGAAAGCAGGTGACCAGCACGAACACGGTCAGCGCGATCGGCACGAAGTAGATGAGGCCCTGCAGGAACCAGCGGACGAGGCGCTTCATGCCCCGAGCGTAGCGCGTTCCGCGGCGGCGCCGATCACAGGGCGAGCGAGGCCGTCAGCGAGGCGCTGCGCTCGCCCAGCGCCATGCCCTCGACGCCGAGGTTCAGGCGGCGGCCCAGCCGGAGCGCCGCGCCTGCGCCGACCGTGTAGTGGTGCGCGTCTCCGCCGGTGACCTCCTCGCCCCCCAGGGTCCACGACACCGGCCCGCCGAAGGCGCGCGCGACCGCGTAGGGCGTGGCCGGGCCGAGGGTCTTGCCCACCATGGCCCCCACGCGGGCGTCGAAGGCGCTCAGCGCGTGCTCCTCGCCGTCGTCGGACACCGCCTCGGTGCGCGAGCCGGCCAGCGAGAAGCTGAGCAGCAAGAAGGGCCGCCGCTCGGTCTCGAACAGGGCCAGCCAGGTGGCCGCGACGCTGGCCGCGGCGCCCGGCGACACGTCGCCGGCGTGGTCACCCATCTCGCCGCCCAGGATCGCGCCCAGGCCCAGATTGACGCCGATCGACGGGCTCGGGCTGATAGCTGGCCGAGGCCATGATCGTCGCCTCGCTCAGGCTCACCTCGCCGTCGCCAAGCTCCACCTCGGTCGAGAGGTAGCCGCCGCTCGCGCCGACCCGCCAGGGCGAAAGCGGCTCGCTGCCATCGCATGTCTCGGGCAGGCCCGTCGGACCGACGGGCGGCGAGATGCCTCAGGCGCACGCATCGCGCGCCGCGAACGACTCGAGCGACACGAAGGCGACGAGCGAGGACAGGACGACAGCGAGACCGCGCACCATGGAAAGAGCTTATCGAACCGAGGTCAAGCTGCCATGTTCGAAGCGGAGGGAATCGAGATGCCGGAGAAGAAGACGAAGCAGAGAGCGCGGAAGGCGCTGCGCCAGGGCAAGAAGGCGAGCACCGCGGCCGGCGAGTTCGTGCACGAGGAGATCGAGCACATCCGCGAGGGCAAGCACGGCGCGCGGTCGGCCAAGCAGGCGATCGCGATCGGCCTGTCGAAGGCGCGGCGCGCGGGCGTGCCGCTCAAGGCGCCGAAGAAGGGCGCGACGAGCAAGCGCACGCGCACCCAGGCCAAGAGCGACCTGGCCAAGGGACGCAAGGCCAGGAAGGGCACGGCCAGGAAGCCGTCGCCCGCGCGCTCGAAGGCCAGCACGCGCCGGCTCAAGCGCGAGGGTCGCTCGGCGGCGTCGCATCGCGCCCTGTCGCGTCAGGCGAAACAGGCGGCTCGTCGCCGGAAGAAGAGCCCGGCGAAGCGGACGCGCGCGCGCAGGACCAAGCGCTGACCCGCAGCACGCGGTCGGCTGCATCCGGGAAGTCCGGGCCGCTCTCGCCGCGCCACATGATGTCGAGCCGTGCATCGCCGCCGGCCACCTCGGCCTCGAGCGCGGCGCGCTCGCGCGCGTCGCGGTGAAAGAAGCAGAGCAGCCAGCCGCCCGGCTCGAGCATGCGCGCGGCCAGCGGCGCCAGGGCGAGCGGCCCCCGCCGCCCCGGCGTGCGGTCCTTGGGGCGCGGCCGCTCCGGCCCGGGCGGCGGATCGAGGATGATCGCGCCGTAGCGCTGGCGGCCGGCCTGCGCCCGGCGGATGTGCTGGTAGATGTTCATGCGCGCCAGATCGCGCTCGTCAACCGCCAGGCCGTTGAGAGCGCTGTTGGCCCGGCACCAGTCGAGCGCGCCGCGGTGGCTGTCGACGTGCACGACCTGCCGCGCTCCGCCGGCCGCCGCCGCCACGCCGAGGCTGCCGGTGAAGGCGAACAGGTTGAGCACGCGCCGCCCGGCGGCGTGGGCGCGGATCCACCGCCGCACCGGCCGCGCGTCGAGAAACAGGCCCGGGTTGCCGGCGCGCAGGAGATCGACGGCGAAGCGCAGACCGTGCTCGCGCACGATCCAGCCCGGCCCGGCCGGCGGCGTCCCGCGCAGGACGACCGGCGGCGAGCCGGCCCCGGCCTCGCGTCCGCGCGGCCGCGCGATCGCCACCTCGAAGCGGCGGTCCTGGTCGAGCGCCTCGAGCACCTCGCCGAGGCGCGGCGCCAGCTCCGGCCAGTGCGCGATCACGATGGCGTCGCCGTAGCGATCGATCTCGAGCCCGGGACAACCGTCGGCGGCGCCGTGCACGACGCGGTAGCAGTCGAGGTCCGGGTCGCGCTCCAGCTCGCCGCGCGCCCGCCAGGCGTCGCGGATGCGGCCGCTCAGGTCCACGCCGGCGACTGTGTCACGGAGCGCGGTCGGGGAGCGACAGCAGGCGGCGCGGCTTGAGCTGGCGGCGCAGCATCGCGCGCTCGGTCAGGCGCGGCGAGATCGACCCGCCCCACAGGACCGCGCCGATGCCGGTGGCCACGCCGAGGACGAGCAGCGCGGCCGCCACGGGCGGGAAGAGGCGCAGCGCGTTCAGGGTGTAGAAGCCGATCGTGGAGACGAACGCGATCGCGCTGCCGGTGAGGACGTGGCGCTTCCCGGCCTTGCTGACGGCGAAGTACATCTCGGTCGCGCACCCCTCGCAGTAGCTGTGTGGGGCGTAGGCGTGGGCGACGCAGATGGGGGCGCGGCACTGCGGGCACGCGCTCGCGGCGCCGGCGTCACACTCCGTGCACCTCTCCACGTATGGCTGCGAGCGAAAGGGCACCAACCTCCAGTATGGTCAGCGCCTCCTCACTCCGTCGAGGATGATCGTCACCACGAGCGCCGAGACCTGTTCCGGCCTCGATGCAACTCGCCGTCCGGACAAGAAATCGAAGAGCAGTCGCTCGACGGCGCCGAGGACGACGAGTCCCTGAACGCGCGCGTCAAGATCGCGAAGCAGCCCGCGATCGCGCGCATGCGCGCTCAGCGACTCCGCCAGATCGGCGACCTGGTCGGCGAGCCGGCGGACCGGCGCGCGCGCTCCGGTGGCGGGTCCGCGCGCTTCTTGCAAATAGAGCAGCGCGGCGCGTGGGTGGGCCGCAATCACGTCGGCCACCTGACGCGCGAGATCGAGATAGGCGGCCGAAACCTGGGCCGCGTCGCGCGCGCCGGCAAGAGCTGCGCGCGAGCTGGTGAACGTCGATGCGACCTTCTCGGCCAGCGGCTCGAGCAGGCTGGCGACCAGCTCCTCCTTGTCGCGGAAGTAGCGGTAGAAGCTGCCCTTGGCCACGCCGGCGCTCTCGACAATCTGGTCGATGGTGACGCCGGGGATGCCCTCGGCGAGGAACAGCTCGAGCGCGGCCTCGCCCAGCTGGCGCAGGCGGGCGCGGCGGTTGGCGTCGCGGGCGCCGCCCTCCTGACCGGGGCGCTGGGCGGGCAGGCGCGGCGGGCGCAGCGCAGCCTCGCCCGTCGTCGCGGCGCGGCGCTTGCGGCCGGGCGAGCCGGCTCGTCGCTGCGTCGCGGTCGGGTCGATTCTTCGTCTTGACATGTTGCGACTAACTAGTCACTATTTCGTTCGCATGATCGGCATCCCCATCGGTCTGGCCCTGGCCAACGCTGGCGAGTGGGTCGTTCACAAGCACGTGTTGCATGGGCTGGGACGCAGGCGGAAGAGCTACTGGAGCTTTCACTGGCACGAGCATCACCGGGCCTGCCGCCAGAACGATCACATCGACGACGCGTACCGCGGCGGCGCGCTGCGCTGGAATGCGCAGGGCAAGGAGGCGCTCGCCCTGGTGGCGGCCAGCGCCGCGGCCCTGCCGCTGTTCCCGGTCGCGCCGTTTCTCGTCGGGACTCTCATCTACAGCTCGATCAACTATTACCGGAAGCACAAGCGCGCGCACCTGGATCCGGGCTGGGCGCGCGCCCACCTGCCCTGGCACTACGACCATCACATGGGGCCCAACCAGCACGCCAACTGGTGCGTGACCCGGCCCTGGTTCGACATCGTGATGGGCACGCGCGCGCCCTACGCCGGCACCGAGCGCGAGAAGCGCGACCTGGCCAGGCGGCAGGCGCGGGCGGCCCGCGTGCAAGACGTGGCCGCGTAGGGCCGCCCCACGGCGGCCGGAACGCTCAGAGCGCTTCGGGCGCGCCGAAGCTGACCATCTGGTCGCGCATCGATGCGTTCTGCGCCGCGACCCAGTCGGCCGGCAGCGCCTGCGGCGCCAGGCGCACCTCGTCGAGCAGACCGCCGAAGAAATCGGAGTCGAGCGACTCGTCGGCGCCGATGGTGGCGCGGCTCGACGGCGTGTCCGGTGTCGTCGCGTCGAACAGCAGGCCTTCCGCGACCGTCGACAGATGGTCGTCGATGTACATGGAGACCTGGCCGGCCTCGAAGTCGCACACGACGGCGACCCAGCTCCATTCGTCCAGCGGCAGGATCTCCTGGGTCACGGCGGCCTGCAGCTGGCCGTCGTCCTGGGTGCGCGCGCCGGCGCGCAGGGACTGCTCGAGCTCGTAGCGCAGCTCCACGCGCGAGCCGCCCTGGGCGCTGCCGACCGCCGCGCCGAACACGACGCCCTGCTGGATGATCTGCGGGTGGACCCAGGCCTCGAGGGTGAGGCCACGCGCGGCGCGCGCGAAGTCGCGATCGCCGCCCAGGTCGATGTACTGGCCGAAGCCGTCGAAGCGCTGGCCCAGGCCGACGAAGCCATCCGCCGCCTCGCTGCCGATCAGCGCTGCCGTCGTAGTCGCGGGCGGCCGCGTCGTCAATCTCGCCGCCGTCGCCGTCGAGGTGATAGACCTCCTCGTAGGCGCTCCACACCGACTGCTCGTCGCTGACCACCTGGGCGTCCGGATCGCCGTAGTACATGAAGATGGCGCTGCTGTCGGAGCCGGCCTCGATGCGCGGGACGCGGACCCACAGGATCGATCGACCCTCGGGATCCCAGCGCTCGATCTCGTGGGCCAGCGGCGCGCCGTCGGCGCCGCGGAACTCCAGATCTGCGCCGTCCGGGCGCAGCGCGCCGTAGTCGATGCGCTCGGCATCCAGCGCGACCAGCAGCGGGAAGTCGATGAGCTCGCCGCGCTCGAGGTTGTCGATGGTGAGCTGCTGGCGGAACGCGAACTCGGGCGGCGGGCCGCCGGCGTCAGGGCCGGACCCATCGTCGCCGGTGCCATCGCCATCGCCGCCGCCGTCATCGCTCGCCCCGTCGCTGCCGTCGGTCGCGCCGCCGCCGGCGACGCAGCGACCGTCCACGCACTCGTAGCCGTCGGGGCAGACCGGGTCCTCGGAGCACAGGAACGCGGTGTCGCTGAGGTCGGTGGACAGGAAGCACCCGCTGGCCAGCGTCGATGCGGCGGCGAGGAGCGGCCACATGTGCGTCGCGGGGAGTCGCAGGATGGACGGAGGCCGGCGGGGGATCGGCACGGCGTCCATAGCGAAGCAAGCGCAATGCCAGTAGGTCAGATTGCGCACCTTTCGAGCACAGCTGCATCCGTCCTCGCGTTGCGAGCACGGCCGGCAACAACCGGCGTTCCGCGGCGCCTGTCGCGCCATCGCGATCGGGGGGGAAGCCCACCCCAGCGCGGGCATCAAGAGGCGCGAGATCGGGAGCGGTGCGCGCGCCTCCGCTCAGTTCAGGTGTGTGGGGACAGCGGATCCGGTCAGCCATGTGCGTGCGAGTCCGCGGTCGAACAGCTTGCCGACCACGCGGTAGCTCGACGTGGCCAGCGCGCGCGACAGCACGGCCGGCTCGCGCACCACCTGCCCGGCCTGGCGCGATGCGTGGTGAAAGAAGCTGGAGCCGCCCTCGACCACCAGGAAGCCGACGTGATAGTCGAGGCCGACGACGTAGACGCCGTCGCCGCCGCTGGCCACCGTGTCGAGGAACAGGTCGAGCGGCGCCCGCCGGAAGCGCGCCACGCGATCGGCCGGCACGAGGCTCTGCACGATGTTCTCCGCCGCCTGCTGCCCCAGGCGCCTTCGCTCGACGCGCAGCCCCGCGTGCTCGAGCGCCGTGGACACGAAGTAGCCGCATGCGATCGGCTTCTCTCCCGGCCCGACAGCGGTGCCGCCCAGCGACCACGGCGTGCCGTTCCAGGCCGGCAGGATGCTGTCGGCGACGATGCGTCCGAGCGCGACGCGCGCGCGGTCGAGGACCCGGTTCTGTTCCACGGGGTCGCGAGCGGCGCGCCACTGGGCGGCCAGATCGGCGCGCTGGTGCTCGGCGGCGGCGAGGACGGACGGATACGCCTCCGAGCGGCGTGCGAGCTCTTCGGGACTCGGACGGCTCGGGCCGTCGCAGGAGGCGAGGATCGTCAAGAAAAACAGGAGACAGGCAACAGCAAACAGGCGACAGGCGACGCCTCCCGGCGCCAGTTGCCTGTCACCCGCTGCCTGCTGCCTGCCTCCTGTTTCTTTTCCCTGCCGAGCCATCCGCGAAGCGAGGCCTTTCACCCGGGAAACGTCGGAGCAAGCCGTCAGCTTCCATAAGTTCGCAGCCACCTGCCCGCCCACAGCAGCTGCTCCACCACGATCGGCGCGGTCCGGTGCTTGCCGGCCCACTGGCACAGGGCGTCCTCGTCGGCATGACAGGAAAGCGCGATGCGGACCGCCTCGGCGAAGCGCTCGGCCGGGTGCGTGGCGGCGTAGAGCGAGACGTAGCGGCGGTAGCGCGGGTTGGCGAGGCCGCCGCAGCGGGTCATGCGGTGCACGACCTCCTCGACCGGGTCGCCGACGCGGTAGGCGGCGTCAACGTCGCCGAACAGGCGGCGGAACTCCGGCTCGCGGGCGACGCGCGGGCGCTGGAACAGCAGTGCGTGGCCGATCTCGTGGCGGGCGACGCCGTCGAGGCCGAGGCCGAGCACGCGCTCGGCCGCCGCGTGCACGCCGGCGGGCGCGTCGTCGGCGCGCGCGAGCGTGCGCATGAGCAGCACGACCGACGGCGCGCCCTCCTCGACGCCGGACACCTCGGCGGTCCAGACGAAATGGAAACGTTTTCGGATGCCGAGCGCGCGCAGGTCGCGGCGCAGGCGGCGAAGGTGCTCGTGCTCGGCCGGCTGGCCGACGTCGCCCAGCTCGGCGCCGCGCGGGATGCCGCGCGTGTGCTGGAACCACTCCACCAGCTGGCTGTCGACCGCCACCTCCCGATTCTATCCCGGCCGCGCGCGCCGGAGCGACGCCCGCGGGCCGCGTCCGCGCGTTCTTTCGCCCCTCGACCAGCTCGAGCAGCGAGCGGGCGTTTCCGACCGCCGCCCCCTCGGCGTCGTTGTCGAAGTAGATGTGCACGTCGCGCCCCTCGGCCCGCCATGCCACGGCGCGGCGAGCCCAGGTCTCGAGGGTGCGGCGCGAGTAGCTGGACGCGTACTTGCGCGTATGGCCGTGCAGGCGGACGTAGACAAGGTCGGTCGTCACCTCGATCCACATCGGAAAATCGGGAGCATCCGAGATGCAGACAGCGACCCCGCCCGCCGCCAGGTCGCCGGCCACCTCGCGGGTGAACCAGGAGCGGTGGCGCATCTCGAGCGCGTGGCGGACCTCGGGCCAGCGCGCCAGCTCGGCCAGGAACGACTGCAGCCGGTCGCGGTCGCAGGCCAGGTCGGCCGGCAGCTGCCACACCACGGCGGCCAGCTTGTCGCCCAGGGCGCGGGCCGGACGGCGCAGGAGATCGATCGAGCGGCGCACGTCGCGCAGACGCTTGTAGTGGGTGATGAAGCGGTGCGCCTTGATGCCGAAGCGAAAGCCGGCCGGCGTCTGCTCGCGCCAGCGGCGAAAGGTGTCCGCGCTCTGCTGTCGGTAGAAGGTCGCGTTCACCTCGAGGCCGGTGAACACGCGGGCCGCATGCGCCAGCCACTGCGCCTGCGGGACGCCCGGGTACAGGATCGGCCGCCAGGACGGATACATCCACCCACTGGTGCCGATGTACAGGCCGGCCATGTCGAAAGCATGGATGTGCCGTGCGGCGCGATCGAGCGGAAACGCCGCCCGGTGCCCGCGCGGCGCGAGCCGCCTTCGTCAACCTAAGTCCAGGCGTGGCGCACGCCACGACGCGGGTGCGCCGGCGAGCAACGTCGAGCGCGCGCCGCGTACCCGCTGGTACGATCCGGCCGGATGGCCGCCGTCGATTCGCTCATTCGCTTGATCGCCGCTCAGAACGCCGACTCGTTGCTGCTCGCTTCCGACCAGGTGCCGCGCCTGACCCGGGCCGGCGCCACCCGACCGCTGTCGATGCCTCCGGTCGGCGCGGCCATGATGGAGACGTTCGTGGCCGAGGTGCTGACGCCCGAGCAGATCGCCGAGGCGGGCAGCGCGGGCGCGGTCTCGGTCGAGCGCGGCGAGTTCATCGCCACGGTGAAGCGGCAGGACGGCGGCTGGGCGATGTCGTTCGTCAAGCGCGCGCCCGCCCGGGCCGGCACCGCGGCGGCGACCGACCGAGGCGCGGCGGCGGCGACCGACCGAGGCGCGGCGGCGGCGATCGACCGAGGCGCGGCGGCGTCCTCGCACCATGCCACGCCGGCCGCTCCCGCCGCGCCGCGGGCACCGGCGCCGGCCCTTACCCCCACGCCAGCGACCGCTCGCGCCGAGCCCGCGCGCGCGGCCTCCGAGCCTCGCCTCGCGCCGGCAGCCGCCGCGCCCACCGGCGAGGTCTCGCACGAGCTGCTCGATCGCTGGCTGCGCCGCGCCGTCGACGAGCGGGCCACGGACCTCATCGTCTCCTCCGGCCAGGGCGCGCGCCTGCGCGTCCCCGGCGGCCTCGTCGACCTGCCGGGCGGCGCGATCGCCGACGACGAGATCGCCGCGCTGGCCGAGCCGTGGCTGACCGAGCCGCAGCGCGGCGCGCTGGCCGCGCACGGCTCCACCGACTTCGCCTTCGTGTGGCGCGACCCGGGCGCGGGCGGGCCCGGCCATCGCTTCCGGGTCAACCTGTTCCGCCAGGGCGGCGGGCTGGCCGCCGTGTTCCGCCCGGTGCGACGCGATCCGCCCGCGCTTGCCGATCTCGGCCTGCCCGAGAGCCTCGGCAGGCTGGCTCGCTACCCCAACGGCCTCGTGCTGGTGACCGGCCCGTCCGGCGCCGGCAAGTCGACGACCCTCGTCGCGCTGGTCGAGCAGCTCAACCGCGAGCAGCCGCGCCACGTCCTCACCATCGAGGACCCGATCGAATACGAGTACCGGTCGCAGCTGGCGCTCGTGCACCAGCGCGAGCTTGGCACCCACGTCGACAGCTTCGAGGCCGGCCTGCGCGCCGCGCTGCGCGAGTCGCCCGACGTGATCCTGGTGGGCGAGATGCGCGACCGCGCCACCATCGCGGCGGCCATGACCGCCGCCGAGACCGGCCACCTCGTCCTCTCCAGCCTCCACGCCGGCAGCGCGGCGATGGCTGTCGACCGCGTGATCGACGTCTTCCCCGAGCACCAGCAGCGACAGGTGCGTGGCACGCTGGCCGGCACCTTGCGCGCTGTCGTGACCCAGCACCTCCTCCCCTCCACGACACCAGGCGGCCGCGTTCCCGCCGTCGAGCTCATGGTCGCCACGCCTGCGGTCGCGTCGCTCATCCGCGACGGCAAGACCCACCAGCTGGCCAGCGCCATCCAGACCGGCCGCGACGACGGCATGATCCCGCTGGACCGCTCGCTCGCCGACCTCGTCGACGCCGGCGCCGTCGCCTTCGAGACCGCCGTCGCCGCCACGCTGGACGGCGGCCTGCAGCTGCGCGAGCTGCTCGGCCGCGGCGGCGGAGGCGGTCGCGGGCGAGGCCGCGCCGTGCGCTAGCAGCACTGCTGGCCTTCGCCTGCACGCACTCGCGGGGTCAGCGAGAGACGGCCGGGAGCCCGTCCAGGGGCGCCTTGTGACCCACATCGACGAGCGCATAGATTGGAGGCTCGACTGCCGGGTCGAAGTGGTCCTGCCATGCCCTCTCGCTGCAGATCCAGGAATCTCGTCCTCCTCGTCTCGCTCGCCTGCGCGTCCGCGGCACCGCGCAGCGCGCGCGCCGAGCCGCCGGTCTCCGCCGGCCACGACTTTCACGCCGAGCTCGCGCTCCTGCACCGCGTGGTGGCGTGTGCGACGCAGCAGCAGGTGGCGGTGCCCGCCGCGTGGGCCGCGGTCGTGGACGAGCACTGCGCGCAGCTGACCGTGCAGCTGCAGCGCTTCCGCACCCGCTTCGTCAACCAGGCGGTGCCGTTCCTGGCCGCGCTGCGCCCGGCCGGCCTGCCGCGCAGCGTGGTCTATCCGTTCGGCGGCGGCGATCTGGCCTCGGCCCTGGTCACCTATCCCGAGGCCACCGACTTCACGACCATCTCGCTCGAGCACTCCGGCGATCCGCGGCCGCTGGCGGATCTCACCGCGGCCGAGCTGCGCACCGCGCTGAGCGACTTCCGCGCCGCCATCCGCGGCCTGCTCACGTCGAACGACAGCGCGACCGACAAGCTCCAGGCCCTCCACCGCGGCCCGCTGCCCGGCCAGATCTGCTTCTTTCTGACCGCGCTGGCCGTGTTCGGGCACCAGCCGGTGTCGCTGCGCTACTTCCGCATCGAGCCGGACGGCTCGCTGCACTACTACACGCGCGCCGAGATCGAGGCGCTGGCCGGCAAGCGGGCGCGCAAGATGCGCGACTGGGGCGTTGACACAGACCACTCGATCGCGTTCAGCAACGCGGAGCTCGTGTTCGAGCGCTCGCGCGCCGACCGCGCCCGCATCGTGCACCGCCACATCGCGGCCAACCTGGACGACTCCCACCTGCGCGGTTCTCCACTCGAGAAGCACCTGGTGGCCAAGGGCTCGGTCGCGGCAATGACCAAGGCGGCCAGCTACCTCCTGTGGAGCGGCGGCTTCACCGTCATCCGCGACTACCTGCTGCGCTACGCGGTGTTCATGATCTCCGACTCCACCGGCATCCCGCCGCGCCACGCCGCGCCGCCGGGTTCCAGCAGGTGACCTACGGCCGCTTCACCGGCCCGTTCCTCTCCACCGCGACCGACGTGCACGCCGAGGCCTTCGCCGAGCTGTGGCGCACCCAGCCCTATCGCCGGCTCAAGTTCCGCTACGGCTATCCGGACGCGGACGGCAACTTCCACCTGCTCGTGACACGGCGCGCCACCCTGAGCGCGGGCGCTCGCCCGGGGCTGACCTGCGCACGGCGCTTCGGCCGGGCGAAGCGCCGCTCGACGAGGTAGCCTGTCATGTGAGCTCCGGTCCGCACTGGACGCCGCGTCAGGTGGTGGCCGGAACCCTGGCCGCCGCCGCGGTGGTCGGCGCGCTGGCCCTCCTGCTCGAGTTCTACGGCGCCCTGGTGGCCCTGTTCGTGGGCGTGCTGCTGGCCTCGGCGGTGCAGCCGGTGGTGGCGCGACTGGAGCGGCGCATGCCGCGCACCCGCGCCGCGCTCCTGGTCCACACCGCGATCGTGTTGCTGGCGATCGCCTTCACCGTCGTGGTGCTGCCGCTCATCGTCGACCAGGTGCGCGAGCTGTGGTCGTCGCTGCCGGACCTGTACGCGTCGCTGCACCGGAAGATGGTCTGGTCGCCCAGCGCGTCGCTGCGCCGACTCGCGGCCGCGCTGCCGCCCCGGATCGCGCCCGGCGCCGGCGGGGCCTCGCTCGACTCGCTGGAGTTCTTGCTCGCCGGCCTCGGCCAGCTCAGCTCCGCGCTGCTGGTCAGCGCCGGCATCATCGCGCTCAGCTACGCCTGGTCGGTCGGCGGCGAGCGCACGGTGCGCGCGCTGCTCATGCTCCTGCCGCTCGACAAGCGGACCGACGCGGCCGAGCTCGTCGACGCCGCCACCGACAAGCTGGCCGCCTTCGTGCGCGGCCAGCTGGTCCTTTGCGCCGCGGTCGGCGCGCTGGCGTTCGTCGCCTACGCCATCATCGGGCTGCCGCACGCGGCCGCGCTCGCGATGATGGCCGGCGTGCTCGAGGCGGTGCCGATGATCGGGCCCATCCTGGGCGCCATCCCGGCCGCGCTGGTCGGCTTCACGGTGGACCCGGCGATGGCGCTCTGGGTCGGCGTCGCCACCATCGTCATCCAGGTGGCCGAGAACTACATCCTGGTGCCGCGCATCATGGACCGCTCGGTCGGCGTGAACCCGCTGGTCACCATCCTCGCCATCACCGCCTTCAGCGCGCTGCTCGGCGTGGCCGGCGCGCTCCTGGCCATCCCGCTGGCCGCGCTGGCCCAGCTGCTGCTCGAGCGCTTCCTGCTCGACAGCCCCGGCGGCGCACCGGCCGTCATGGGCGGCCGCGACCAGACAAGCGCGCTGCGCTACGAGGCGCAGCACCTGGCCGCCGACATCCGCCAGCTGGTCCGCCACAAGGACGACCGCGCCGACGCCAGCGTCGATGCGCTGGAAGACGAGCTCGAGACCATCGCGATCGACCTCGACCGGGTGCTGGCCGAGCGCCAGTCGCAGCCGCCGCGGCCCGAGCGACGGACGCGCGTCTCCGGGGGGCCGCCGTGAAGCAGGTGGCCCGCATCGTCTTCTGGATCCTCCTGACCCTGGCCGCGCTTGCGCTCCTGTGGGCGTTCCGCGGCGCGGTCGTGCTGCTCCTGCTCTCGGTCGCGGTGGCCGACGCGGTTCACCCCATCATCGACCGCATCAACGAGCGCGGCGTGCCCTTCCGCCTGGCCATCGCCGCGGCCTACATCGCCTGCCTGGCCGCGGTCGGGCTGCTCGTCTACGTGCTGGCCGCGCGCCTGGTGGTCGAGATCCCGGACGCGGCCGACCGCCTGGTCGAGGCGTACGGCCACCACATGGAGCGCGCCATCAGCGAGTTCCGCGGCAGCGCGGTGGCCGAGCGCGCGGTCGGCGGCACGATGGCGCTGCTCGACCTGATCGGAAGAGTCCTGCTGGTCATCGCCATGTCGGTCTACTGGACCGGCGGGCGCGACGCGATCGAGCGGCTGTGGCTGTCGTTCCTGCCGGTCGAGCGGCGGCGCGGCGCGCGCGCGGTCTGGATCGAGACGCGCCGCGCGGTCGGCGCCGAGCTACGCCGCGAGGTGGGCCAGAGCATCCTGGCCGGCGTGGCGCTGAGCGTCGGGCTGTGGCTGGCCGGCTGCGAGCTGTGGGCGCTGGGCACCGTCGCGGTGCTGGTGCTGCGGCTCATCCCGCTGCTCGGCGCACCGCTGGCCGTCGCCGCGGTGGTGCTGGCCGCGCTGCCATCGGGCCTGGTGCCCGCCATCCTGTCCCCGGTCATCGCCATCGCGGTGCTGGCCCTGCTGCGCGTGGTGGTGGCGCCGCGCTGGTTCCCGATCGAGCGGCCGCTCGAACCGATCCTGGCCGTGGTGGTCATCCTGGCCCTGGCCGGCTCGTTCGGGCTCGCCGGCCTCATCGCCGCCCCGCTGGTCGCGGCCGCGATCCAGACCGTCTACGTCGAGGTGGCCGCGATCCGCGCCAGCGAGGAGAAGCTGCCGCACCTCGATGATCTCGAGGCGCGCATCACGCGCATCGAGCGCCGCCTGCGCTGGTCGTCGCCGCCGCCGGCCGTGGCCAACCTGCTCGCGCGCCTGCAGGCGCTGGTCGAGCGCGCCGGCAGCTGAAGCGCGGCACGCGACCGGCGGGCGAGCTCAGGCCAGCGCCGTGGCGCCGGCAAGCGTCAGAAGATAGCCGCGCACCGCGTTCTCCACCCGGGCCAGCGAGCCGTTCTCCACGTCGCGGCGCACGCGGCGGGCCACGCGCGACAGCGAGTCGGGCAGCCGCCCCTCCATGTAGCCGTCGATCACCGCCGGGTGGATGTACGAGTTGCGGCAGACGGTGGGCGTGTTGCCCAGCTGGTCGGCGACGGTCTGGACGATCTCCTTGACCTCGCGCTTGCGCGCTGTCTGGCTCTCGCCCGGCTCGCGCGTGGCCAGCAGGGTGGCGCACGCCATCGTCGCGGCCCAGGTGCGGAAGTCCTTGGCCGTGAACGGGCCGCCGGTCACCTCGCGCACGTACAGGTTCACGTCCGTGGACGTGACCGGCACCGGCTTGCCGCTGTCGTCGAGGTACTGGAACAGCCGCTGGCCGGGCAGGTCGCGGCAGCGCCGCACCAGCGCCGCCATGCGCTTGTCGCGCAGCGACACCCGGTACGGCTTGCCGCCCTTGCCGCGGAAGCGAAGCTCGACCGCCGCGCCGCTCACACGCGCATGGCGGTCGCGCAGCGTGGTGGCGCCGTACGAGTCGTTGGTGCGCGCGTACTCGTCGTTGCCGACGCGCAGCTGGGTGCGCTCGAGCAGCGACACGACCAGCGCGACGACCTTCTCCTTGCACAGGCAGTCGCACTGGAGATCGGTGGCCACCCGGCGGCGCAGGCGGGGCAGCGCGCGGCAGAACTCGGCCAGCCGGGTGTACTTGGCCGCGTCGCGCACGTCGCGCCAGCGCGGGTGGTAGCGGTACTGCTTGCGCCCGCGCGCGTCGCGCCCGACCGCCTGCAGGTGTCCATCCGGGTCGGCGCAGATCCAGACATCGCGCCACGCCGGCGGGATGGCCAGGCTGCGGATGCGGCCCAGGGTCCGCTTGTCGGTCACGCGCCGCCCGTCTGCCCGCTCGTACCCGAAGCCCTTGCCGCGGCGCCTGCGCACCAGGCCCGGCTCGTCCGACGACGAGTAGCGCAGGCGCGCAAGCTGGGCCGCGGCGCGAGGCTCGCCGCGCAGTGCCGATCGATGGGTCCGGGCCGTCACGAGGTGCTCCGTCCGGGGAACAACGCACAGAACGTGCCATCGGCGCCGCCAGCGGCCCCATTCGCACATCGGCGCCGAAATACCGGCAATCAGCGCCGCCGTGGTGAGGCACATCGCCACGCAGCGGCAAGTCCGCCTCGCGGCGGGCTCAGAAATCGAACCCGAGTGTGACGTTCGCGCCGCCCGTGGCCGGGCGCACCGACAGACGCACCTCGCCGCGCGTCTCCGGGCCTGTCCCGTCGCGCCAGAAGTAGTACGCCGACGCGCCGCCCAGACCCAGGCCGACCCCGAGCGCGGCCCAGCCGTACGGACCGGTTCGCCACGTGATCGGACAGGGCCGCCCCGCGACGTGCTTCTGGCAGTGCCCGTCCAGCTGGATGAGCGTGGCGCCCGCGCCCATGGCGACCAGCGACGACGCGGCCAGCGACCACTTCAGCCAGCGGCGCGGCGGCTCCGGCGCGCCGCGCCGCGAGTCGCCGGCCAGGACGCGCGCGAGCGCGACGAGCTTTTCATCGCCGGCCTCGAGCGGCGCCCTGGCCCGCCGGATCGCGCGCCCGGTGGTCGCGTCGATCGTCGCGCCGAGAAGGACGCGCTCCCCGTCGCCCGCCGCGCTGTCCTCGATCGCGAGCAGCACGACCCTGCGTGCGCCGACAGCGCGCGCGACGGCGACCGCGCTGGCGACCGCCGCCTCGATGCTCGCCTCGCTCCCCTCGCGCCGCCCGTCGATCAATCCGGCCCAGTCCGCGCCTGTGCGCAGCGCGCGATCGAGCTCCCACTGGACGCGCACGCGCGTGGCCGCGCCGGCGACGACCATCACCTCGCGCACGCGGCCCGGCTGCTTGCCCATCTGCACGTGCACCTCGTGCGATCCGGCCGCGACCCCCTCCTCCACCCGCCCGACGCCGCGGAACACATCGTCGACGAAGATGACGGCGTTCGGATCGCTCACCTCGACGACCAGGCGACCGCTGCCGGCGCGCTCCACCCTGCGCCGCACCCGCCGGTAGAGATCGACGGCGTCTCCGCCGTGCTCGCTCCGGCTCGGCGCGGCCTCCGGGAAGCGGCGAACCAGCTCGGTCATGGTCCGCTCGGCGTCGCGCGCGCGCCCACGCCGCAGATCCGCCGATGCGCGGGCCAGGAGCTGGCCGGCGGGGAGCCGTCCCTCGCGCGGCCGGACGCGACACGCGAGACTCGATCAGCCGGGCCGCCCGCGACCCGGTGGCCAAGCCGGCGCCTGCCAGCTCGCGCAGCGCCGGCGCCAGGGTTCGCGCCGCTCCTTCCGGCCGGGTGCGGCCGTGCACCTCGAGCACCAGCCCCGGGGTTCGCCCCGGCCCGGTCCCGGCCATGGCCGAGACGTTCGCTCCGACGGGCGAGGCCAGCGCGGCCGCGCCCAGCGCGGACGCCACGGTCCACGCGCAGATCCTCGCTCGCATGCGGCAGGTATCGGACCGGGCCGGCCCCGGTTGCGCCCCTCCGCTAGGTCAGGCCGATGTTGTCCGGCAGCTCGAGGCCGATCTGCGCCCTGCTGGGCAGGCGAAGGCCGCACGCGCGCATGACCGGGACCAGCTCGGCGAGATACTCGCGGATGACCTCGGCGCTGTCGCGCTGACGCAGCCCGAGCTCGATGGCGCGCTTGCTGCGCGGCGAGCCCGGGCGGCCGAACGAGCGCAGCGACTCGGACAGCCACCTGTCGAAGTAGTCCTGCGCGCGCGGCGTCGCGTCCGGATCCGAGAGCAGCATGTTGCGCAGTGCGCTGCCGCCCTCGCCGCCCATGATCTTGTGCATGCGCTCGCCCTCGAGGATGCGGCCGGCCAGCTTGGCCACCCGCGGCTCGCTCGAAGCGGCCAGCTCGCGCATCTGCACCACGCCGGCGCGGTCGTAGAGGAACTGGACGACGGCCACCTCGAGCCACGTGCCGGGCGGCCGGATCTCGGCCAGACGCGGCCGCACCGCCTCGTGCAGGTCCTCGCCCGGCTTGATCTCGACGTACAGATCCGAGGCCGTCTCGAAGCGCTGCAGCTCCTCCCACACGTACTGGACCAGCGCCTTCTTGACCGCCAGCGCCGAGGCCAGCGGTATGGCCGAGGCAAAGGCGTGTGCCGTGGCCAGTGCCCGAAATCCCAGGCTCTCCACCTGCGACGCCAGGATCTCCGTGCGCTCGTCGACCGCCCGCCCCTCGCTCATGGCAAGAGCGTAACAAGGCGGAGGTGAGGAAACCACAGCCTTCGACGCCCACGTGCCTGGCCCGCGGCACCTGTGGTAGACGGAGGGCATGCGCGCCGAATCGTTCGGACCGATCGACCGCCCGGTGCCCGTCATCGGCCACGGAACCTGGCAGCTGGAGAGGGACCGCCGGGGCGGCGCCGTGGCGGCCATCCGGCGCGCCGTCGAGCTCGGGGCGACCCACATCGACACCGCCGAGATGTACGGCAGCGGATGGGTGGAAGAGCTGGTGGGCGAGGCGCTGCTGGACATGCGCGAGCGCGTGTTCCTGGCCTCCAAGGTGCTCCCCGAGAACGCGTCCCACGACGGCACCCTCCACGCGTGCGAGCAGAGCCTGCGCCGCCTGCGCACCGACTGGCTCGATCTATACATGCTGCACTGGCGCGGTCGCCATCCGCTCGAGCGCACCATCGCCGCGCTGGAGCGGTTGCGCGAGGACGGCAAGATCCGCGCCTGGGGCGTCAGCAACTTCGACATCGCGGATCTCGAGCAGGCGCTGGCCATCGCCGGCGAGGGGCGCATCGCCTGCAACCAGGTGCTGTATCACCTGAAGCAGCGCACCATCGAGCACGAGGTGCTGCCCTGGTGCGAGAAGCACAATGTGGCGCTCGTCGCGTACAGCCCGCTCGGCTGCGGCAACTTCCCGGCCGGGCGCACGGCCGCCGCGCTGGCCGAGATCGCCGCCGCGCGCCAGGTGACGCCGCACGCCGTTGCGCTGGCGTTCTTGACCCGAAACCGCTCCGTGTTCGCCATCCCGAAGTCGTCCAGCGTCGAGCACGTGGCGGCCAACGTCACCGCCGGCGATCTGGTCCTCGATGAGGCCGAGGTGGCGCGCATCGACGCCGCTTTCCCGGTCGGGCGCTGGCGCGGGCTGGTCTCTCTGTGATGATGCAGTAACGTCAGAAGGGATGGCGGAGCGGAACGACAGGCCCGGCGCCGCTGACGAGGGCGCAGACCCGGGCCTGGCCGAGACGCTGAACGAGCGGCACGGAGCGCACCCGACGCTCACCCGCGGCACCACCATCCACCGCTACGCGGTGCTCGAGCAGGTCGGATCCGGCGCCATGGGCGTCGTCTACGCCGCCTACGACGCCGGGCTGGACCGGCGGATCGCGCTCAAGGTGCTGCGCGATCCAAGGCGCGGCGGAGCCCACCGGCGGCTCGTGCGCGAGGCGCAGGCCCTGGCCAAGCTCTCGCACCCGGGCGTCATCGCGGTCTACGACGTCGGCACCTATCGCGACCAGGTGTTCGTGGCGATGGAGTTCGTCGCCGGCAGGACCGTACGTGCCTGGCTCGACGAGGAGCCGCGCTCGTGGCGCGAGGTCGTCGATGTGTACACGCGGGCCGGCGAGGGGCTGGCCGCGGCCCACGTCGCCGGGATCGTGCACCGCGACTTCAAGCCGGACAATGTCCTCATCGACGAGGCGGGACGGGTGCGGGTCGGCGATTTCGGCCTCGCCCTCGTCGAGCGCGCCGATGCCGATGACGGTGACGGTGACGCTGACGACGACGGTGACGAGACGGCGGGGGCGAGGTCGAGGAGCCCGGACCGCGAGCCCACGAGCTGACCCTGACGCGGGCCGGCGCCGCCGTCGGAACACCGGCGTACATGGCGCCGGAGCAGCGCACCGGGCGCGGTCCGGTCGACGCCCGCGCCGATCAGTACAGCTTCTGCGTCGCCCTGCACGAGGCGCTGTACGGCTTCCGGCCGCTGGCCGCGGGCAGCGAGCCGGAGGCCCCACCCTCCGACGGCGCCGACCAGATCGAGGCGGAGCCGGACAGACAGGTGCCGGCGCACATCCGGCGCGCCATCCAGCGCGGGCTGGCGGTGTCGCCCGACCAGCGCCATCCGTCGATGGACGCGCTCCTGGCCGAGGTGGCGCGCGATCCGGCGATCACCCGCCGGCGCGTGGCGAGAGCTGCGATCGCCGTGGTGGTGGCCGGCGCTGTCGGCGCCGGCGTCTGGCTGCTGGCCGCGGGCGGCGAGCCGCTCTGTCGGGGCGCGGCCGGAAAGCTGGCCGGCGTGTGGGACCCGGCGCGCAAGCAGGCGGTGGCGGCCGCGTTTCGCCGCTCGGGCGCGGCGAGACGCGGCGCGCGCGTGGGCCGCCGTCGAGCCGCAGATCGATCGCTACGCGCACGGCTGGACCGCCATGCACACCCGAGTCGTGCGAGGCGACCCACGTGCGCGGCGAGCAGCCGGCCGATCTGCTGGACCTTCGCACGCAGTGTCTGGACCGCCGCCTGTCGGAGCTGCGCGCCCTCACCGATCTGTTCGTGTCGGCCGACGCGGACACGGTCTCCCGGGCGGCGGAGGCGGCCGGCGCGCTGCGCTCGCTCGACGAGTGCGCCAACACGCAGGCCTTGCGCCAGGTGGTCGCGCCGCCGGCCGACCGCGCCGCTCGCGTCACGGTCGAGCGGCTGCAGTCCAGGCTCGCGCGAGATCGTGGCGCTCCACGCCACCGCGAAGTGGAAGCGCGGCCTCGAGCTGGCGCGCGGACTGGTCGCCGACGCGCGCGAGCTCGGCTATCGCCCGCTCGAGGCCGAGGCGCTGGTCATGCTGGGCATCCTGCTGCGCCGCACCGACGTGCTGGCCGAGGCCGAGGAGGTCCTCTACGACGCCATCGCCGCCGGTGAGGCCGGACGCAGCGCCGAGACCACGGCGGACGCGTGGCTCGAGCTGGTCTGGCTGGTCGGCGTCGAGCGCGGCCGCCACGCCGAGGGGCTGCGCCTGGCCAGCCTGGCGCGCGGCGTGATCGAGCAGCTGGGCGGAAGCGAGCGCCATGCGGCGGCGCTCGACCGCCACGTCGGCCACCTGTACGTGAACCTCGGCAAGCTCGACGAGGCGCGGCCGTACATCGAGCGCGCGCTGGCGATGTACCAGGAGCTCTACGGGCCCGACCACGTGACGGTCGCCGAGTGCCTGCAGCACCTGGGCATCCTCGAGCAGAAGATGGGCCGGCTGGACGACGCGCTGCGCCTGTTCCGCCGCGCCCACGAGATCGCGAACCGGAAGCTGGGGCCGGAGCATCCGGCGACGCTCTCGTACATCGGCGAGGTGGCGTCGGTCATGGTCGACCTCGGCCGCTACGCCGAGGGGCTGGCCATCCTCGAGCGCTCGCTCGCGCCGCTCGAGCGCGCCACCGGCCCGCGCAGCAGCGACGTCCTCATCCTGCTCACCGGCATCGGCACCGCGCGGCGCTACACCGAGGATCACGACGGCGCCCGCGAGGCGCTCGAGCGCGCCCTGCTGCTGGCCCGCGAGCTGTACGGCCCGGACCACGTGCAGGTGGCCAGGATCCAGATCCAGCTGGGCCGCAACTTCACCGACACGCGCAAGTGGGCCCCGGCCAGAGAGCAGCTCGAGTCCGCGCTCTCCCTGCTACGCGCCGCCTTCGGCCCCGACCACCCCGACGTCGTCGACGTCGTCGAGGACATCGCCCGCGTCGACATCGAGTCCGGCCACCCCGAGCGCGCCATCGCCCCGCTCGAAGCTGCCCTCGCCGTGCGCGACCGCACCACGGACGATCCTTACCGCGCCGCCTTCTGCCGCTTCGAGCTCGCCCGCGCGCTCCATCGCTCCGGCAGCCCCGCCGCCCGCGTCCGCCCCATCCTCGAGGCCGCCTGGCACGGCTTCCAGGCAGCCGGGGACGCCACCTCGGCCGCCGACATGAAGCGGTGGCTGGATGCCCCGGGCCTGATGGAGCCGGACTAGGCGACGGCGGCGCGGGCGGGGCGCTTGAGGTCCGGCTCGACGAAGCACCAGCGCACCGAGGGCAGGCGCTGGCGCAGGCGGCGCTCGAAATCGTCGATGGCCTGGCTCAGGGCCTCGGCGGTGAGCTGGGGCTGGAAGCTGATCTTGAGGGCGACCATGACCTCGCCCGGGCCCTGCTGGACGGTGATGCAGTGGAGCACCTCGATGAGACGCGGGTCGCCGGCGACCATGGCGCGGACGATCTCCTCGACCTCCGGATCGGCCGACTCGCCGACCAGCAGAGACTTGACCTCGACGGCGAGGAAGATGGCCACGGCGACGAGGACCACGCCGATGGCGAAGCTGCCCGCCGCGTCCCAGCGGCCGTCGCCGGTCATGCTGGCGATGGACAGGGCCACGAGCGCGAGGACCAGGCCGATGACGGCGGCCGAGTTCTCGCCGAAGACGACGACCAGGTCCGAGTCCTTTGTCTGGCGGATGTACTTCAGGAACGGTTTGTCGCCGCGGCGGCGGTTCATCTCGCGGATGTTGCCCAGCGTGGCCCAGCCCTCGATGGCCAGCGAGAAGGCCAGGATGAGGAGGCCGAGCCACACCGCGCCGACCGGCTCCGGGTGGCGGAACTTGTGCACGCCTTCGTAGATCGAGAAGACACCGCCGCCCGAGAAGAGCAGCAGCGCGACCATGAACGACCAGAAGTACACGACGCGGCCGTAGCCGAGCGGATGGGTCGCCGACGGCGGGCGGCGCGCCCGCTTGACCCCGAGCAGGAGCAGCAGCTGATTGCCGCAGTCGGCCAGGCTGTGCAGCGTCTCGGCCAGCATCGCGCCGGAACCGGTGAAGGCCGCCGCCACCCCCTTGGCCATCGCGATGACGAGGTTGGCGACGAGCGACTGGATGATGTGTGCTGCGCCGTTGTCTCCCGCCATCACCCGTTTCTATCAGAAACGGAGCCGCGCGGGACCAGAGCGGAGCGCCGACGCTACAGCAGCGGAAGCGATCGGCGCATGCGCTGGCGCAGGAGCGGATGCGCATCGCGCCTGTCGATGCGGTGCAGACCGGCCGCGCGAGCCAGCTCGAGGGCGCGCTCGTGCTCGCCGGCGCGCAGCGGCCGCGCCAGCTGCGGGTAGCGCTCCGGCTGGCGGGCCACCAGCCCGTCCGGGTGATACTGGTCCATGATGTTGACGTAGGTGTCGCCGCCGACCTCGCCGGCCAGCCACGCGAAGATCTCCGCCGAATCGCCCAGCCCGTCGGGCATCACCAGGTGACGGACCAGCAGGCCGCGGCGGGCCAGCCGATCGGGACCGACCTCGAGATCGCCGACCTGGCGGTGCATCTCGCGCACCGCGGCGCGCGCGCGCTCCGGGTAGTCCTTGGCCTTGAGCAGGCGGGCGCAGGTGGACGGGTCCCAGTACTTGAAGTCGTTGACGACGCGTTGTGCCGCCACGCAGAGGTTGACGACAACGGTGGGGATCACGTCCAGGGCGCCGTCAAGGTCCACGGCCACGTCGGCGTCTACGTCCACGGAACGCGCCCACGACCGGTCAACCAGCTGTGGCGTGATACCGGCCGGCGCCCGCTGCACGATGTGAAACGTTTCGCGGTCGACAGGCGTTGCACAGGGGATGCAGCGCGATGCGGAGCCTCGTGCGGACGGAGCCGGCGACCTGGGCGATCTGTCGCGGCTCGCCCTGGCCGCGCGACGCGCCAGCGTCCTCGCCCGCCGGGCCGGGCGCCTGGTCGCGTGGGTCGCGCGTCCGGACGCCTGGCCGCGCCCGCACACAGGCGACCGGGTCGACTTCGCGCACGAGCTGTACCGCCGGCGCTGGCCGATCGCGCGCGGCGGCGCGGTCGACGCGAGGCTCGAGCAGGGCAAGCGGGTGAACGTCGCGCTTGCCGCGCCGCACCTGCACGGCATCGTCGTCGCGCCGGACCGGCCGTTCTCGTTCTGGCGCGCGGTGCCGCGGCCGACCTCGGCGCGCGGCTACCGGATCGGGATGGAGCTGCGCGGCGGCTGCGTGGTGCCCACGCCGGGCGGCGGCCTGTGCCTGCTCTCGAACGCGCTGTTCGCGGCGGCGGCCGAGCTGGGCTGGCCCATCCTCGAGCGCCACGGACACACGATGTCCGCCGGCGAGCCCGTCGAGACCGGGGAGGTCGGCGAGAGCGACGGTGGCGGGCCTCGCGCGATCGAGCTGGACGCCACGGTGCTGTGGCCGCACGTCGACCTGCGCACCGCGCCGCGCGCCGGCCGCGCCCGCTTCGAGGTGCGCGTGATCGAGCGCGAGGGCGTCCTCGAGGTCGCCGTGCACGCCGATCGGCCGGCGCAGCACGATGTCGAGATCAGCCGGCTGACCGGCGCGGAGCGGCAGGAGAGCACCGCGCGCGGGCTCGAGCGCTTCTCGGCCGTCCGCCGCGCGGTGCGCGAGCGCCGCACCGGCGCGCTTGTCGAGGACTGCCTCATCGCCGTCGACCGCAAGCGCGTGGTGCCGATCGAGCGCGCCGCGCGCAGCTGCCTGACCTGCGACCGCGACGGGTGCGCGGCGCGCCCCGTCGGGCTCGCCCATCCGGCCGGCCTCGCGCCCGCTCGCCTCGCGTCGCTCGGGCACCGACGGTGATCGCCGTGATCGCACCGGAGCCGGTGCCGTGGCTCGGCCTGGCCATCCAGCTCGCCTCCACCGCCGCGCCCGGCGAGCCGGTGCAGCTCCTGGCACCCTGGGCGCTGGCCGATCGCGCCGCGTGGCGCGCTGTCGCCGGCCGCCTCGCCTTCGCGCGCCGCCGGCTGCTCGGCTCGCTGCCGCCGGCCGATGCTCCCGCCGTCCCCACGAGCGTGCCCGGCTGGCCGCTCGCCGAGCTGGCCCTCGCCGCCTGGATCGGGCACCGCGCCGACCGCCGGCTGCGCGCGCAGTTCTGGCGCCGCGACGCCGTCGACCGCCTGGCCGCGCGCTGGCTGGCCGGTCGCCGCGATCTGCGCTGCGTGATCGCCCCGAGCGGCGCGGCCGGCCGCAGCTTCGCCGTGGCCGCCGAGCGCGGGGCGCGGCGCGTGCTGCTCGAGGACCTGCCCGGCCTGCGCCAGCTGCAGGAGGACCTCGACAGCGCCGCGGCCGCGCACCCGGACTGCCGCTTCCTGCGCCGCTACCGCGCTCCGCATCCGGTGGTGGCGCGGCAGGAGGCCGAGTGGGTGCTCGCCGACCAGCTGCTGGTGCGCGGCCGCTTCGCCCGCACCGTGCGCGCGGCCGCCGGCATCGACGACGCGCGGGTCGCCACCTGGCCCGATCTCCGCGGCCAGGATCCGCCCTGCCCTGCATCACACAACGTCCCCACCGCGCGGCGCCGGGTCCTGCTGGCCGGGCTCGCCGCCGCACGCCACGGCAGCGCCGAGGCGCTCGCGCTGCTGCGCGCCCGCGCCGACATCGATCTCGTCCTGCGCGCCGGAGAGGGCTTCGAGCCGGCCGCGCTCGCCTCGCACCCGCGCGCCATCCGCTCCGCGTCCGGCGATTCCCGCCGGCATCGACCTGGTCATCGCGCCGTCCTGGTGCGAGACCTATCCGCCCGAGCTCGCGGTCGCGGCAGGCCGGGGCATCCCGATCGTCGCCACCACCCGCGCGGCCGGCCTGCTCGACACGCACACGATCCGACCGGGCGACAGCGCCGGCCTCGTCGTCGCCGTGAATCGTGTCCTCGGCGGCGGGTAGAATCCCGCGGTGCGGGTCGTCACCTGGAACGTCAACGGCATTCGCGCGCGCTTCGCCGAGGTGGCCGAGCTGTGTCGCACCGCCGCTCCCGATCTCCTGTGCCTGCAGGAGCTCAAGGCCACCCCGAGTCAGATCCCGGAGCCGCTGACCGGCCTGCCCGACTACCTCAACCTCTGGCACGGAGGACCGGGCGGCTACTCCGGCGTGAGCCTGCACGTGCGCCGCGCATGGACGTCGGCGGCCGCGGCGTCGAGCCCATCGCCCGCGTTCGCGTCGCCCGCGTTCGCGCCGCCCGCCTTCGACGTCCAGTACCGCGCCATCGAGGTCACGCTGGGCAGCGGGCTGCGCGCGCTCTCTCTGTACGTGCCCAACGGCAACCGCGACCTGCCGGGCAAGCTCGCCTTCCTCGAGGCGCTGCGCGGTCACGTGCGCGAGGCGCGCCGGGCCGGACTGCAGCTCATCCTGTGCGGCGATCTCGAACGTGTCCCGCACCGACATGGACGTGCACGAGAGCATGCGAAATCCCCGGAGCGTGGGTCAGCTTCCGGAGGAGCGCGCCCTGCTCCAGGGTCTGTTCGACGACGGAATGGTCGATCTCGGGCGCGCGTTCGATCCGGACAACCACGGCCTGTTCACCTGGTGGCCGCCGTGGCGCGAGGAACGCCGCAAGAACCACGGCTGGCGACTGGACTACGTGCTGGCCTCCGAGACGCTGGCCACATCGGCGTCGAGCTGCCGCGTCCTGGCCGACTTCGGCACCAGCGACCACGCGCCGGTCGTGGCCGATCTTGTGCTTCCGGCGCATCGATCCGGCACATCTGCGTGAACCGCCGAGCGTCTGTCCCGACGCGCCGCCGCATGCGTGACCGGGCTCGACTCACGCAGCTCGCGTTCGAGTTTGCTTGGGCGTTTCCCGTCCCTGCGTTATCTTCCGCGCCAGTCCCCCGTGCCGACGTCGTATCTTCACCCGGCTTCCGAATGGCTGCTCCGGCGTGTGACCCGCGAGCTGCCAGGCACGGAGCTCGTCCAGCACCTCACCCAGCTCCTGCGCGAGCACGGCGTGCCGCTCTCGCGCGCCAGCCTCAGCGTGGCCACCTGCCACCCGGAGATCTCGACCTGCAACATGATCTGGTCGCTCGGGGAGGGCAGCCACACAGGTCCCACCCTGCACCTCGATCTGCTGCAGCCGGAGTACCAGAACAGCCCGGTGGCGCTGATCATCGGCGGCGCGGACCCGATCCGCCGGCGCCTCGTCGGCCCCGACGCCGAGCTCGACTTCCCGATCTGCCACGATCTGGCCGAGCAGGGCGCCACCGACTACTACATCCTGCCGCTGCAGTTCAGCGACGGGCGGCGCACCTACGTCTCGTTCTGCACTGACCAGGAGGACGGTTTCTCCGACGAGCACATCGCCGTGCTCACCGAGATCGTCCCGTACCTGGCCCTCCGCATCGAGCTGGCCTCGTCCTACTTCGCCACCACGATGCTCTTGCAGCTCTATCTCGGCCGCAGCGCGGCCCGGCGCGTGCTGGCCGGGAACTTCAAGCGCGGCGGCGGCCACACGGTCGAGGCCGCGCTCTGGTACTGCGACCTGCGCGGCTTCAGCGAGATCGCGGAGCGCCGATCGCCCGACGAGGCGGTGGTGCTGCTCGACAGCTTCTTCGAGTGCGTGGCCGACGCCATCCGGGACGCCGGCGGCGAGATCCTCAAGTTCATCGGCGACGGCGTGCTGGCCATCTTCGACTTTGCCGACGCCGAGCCGGCGGCCGCGTGCCAGAGGGCGGTCGACGCGGCGCTGCAGGCGCTGCAGGGGATCGAGCGCTGGAACACGCACCGCGGCGAGGGGGACGACCCGCTCAAGATGGGCGTCGCGCTGCACGTCGGCTCGCTGGTGCACGGCAACATCGGCAGCCGCGAGCGGCTCGACTTCACCGTCATCGGCGCGGCCATGACCGAGGTCTGCCGGCTCGAGCCGCTTTGCCGCACGCTCGGCGTGCCGCTGGTGATGAGCAACCGCTTCGCCGAGCTTCATCGCGAGCGCGATCTGGTCGGCATGGGCCGCTTCGTGCTGCGCGGACAGCCCGAGCCGCAGGAGGTCTACAGCCTGCGCCGGGTTCTGCCGCGGGTCCGCCGGGCCGCGGTCCGCTCGCGCGCGTAGCGCCGCCGACCCGCTGCGCGGCAATCTTGCCCGCGTTGCACGCGTAACGCTTCGGGCCGGTCGCACGCCTGTCGGGAGTGACGCGGGGAACACGGCGGCGTCGCGCGGCCCGCCGGCTCGGTCCGGTCAGGCAACGCCGCGTCCGCCCGGCGAGCTCGAGCGCGCCAGGCCGAAAAACTGGCCCAGGTAGACGTCCGAGCAGCGGTGGCGCCGGCCGGAGTCCCCGGACCGGCGCCGGCTCTCGCGTGCGCGGAGGGCGCGCGAGCGATGACCTGTTCCGGAGGAAGGTGTAGCTTGTCCAGGCCAGCGCGGTGGCGTGCCTGTCCCCCCGCGCGCGCGGGCACGATGTCGAGGCTCTCCTCAACCCTACCCGAGGGCATGGCCCTCCTGGTCGCAGGCGCAGGCTCGCCGGCCGCGGCGCCCGACGGCCCGGGCGCGGCGCAGGCGCTGGGACAGATCGGCGAGGCGCTGCTGGCGACCGGCGCGCCGTGGCGCATCCGCCGGCTATCGGCCGGAGCCGGAGAGCGCTACGCGCCCGACCGCGCCAACCTCAAGCGCTTCATCGACGAGCTGGCACAGCCTGCCGACGTCGCCGTGCTGGTGGTCGCCGCGGAGATCACGACCGCGTTCGGCGAGCCGGCCATCGTCACCGGCAATCACCACCTCGAGTATCCCGGCGAGGCCACGCTTCCGCTGTCGTGGGTGGGCGGAAAGCTGCGCGCGTGCGGCGCCGAGCGCCTGCTGCTGGTCCTGTCGGCGCGCGACGCCGGCCGGCCAATCGGCGCGCCGGCGTCCGGCGGCGCGTGGCTCGAGGCGCTGGGCACCGCGCGGCCGGTCGACGTCGTCGCTGTCGACGCCAGCGGGGACGGGACGCGCACGTTCGACGCGCTGCTCGCCGGCCTGTGCGGCGACGCGCTCGATCCGCGCACCGGCACGGTCACCATGCGCAGCATCGGCGAGCACCTGGCCCGGTCGGTGCCGCAGATCGCGGTGCAGGCGTCGCTGGCGTCGGAGACGCTGGCCGTGTCGCCGCCGCTGGGCGGCCTGTGGACCGTGCGCGCCTCGGGCGTGCAGCGCGCCGCCGCGCGCCCCCCGGCCGCCGACGAGCCGCACGATCTGGTCGGCGTGGTGCTGCCGGGCCGCTTCCAGATCGAGCGCGCGCTGGCCAGCGGCACCTTCGGCACCGTGTACCGCGCCCGGCAGCTCGCGGTGCAGCGCGACGTGGCGGTCAAGGTGCTGCACGCCAGCATCGACCCGACGTCCGAGGACGGCCGCCTGTTCGTCCACGAGATCCAGAGCGCCGGCCGCATCGATCACAGAAACGTCGTCCGCATCCACCAGGCCGACATCACGCCGACCGGGCGGCTGTTCTTCGCCATGGAGCTCCTGGTCGGACGAGATCTACAGCAGATCGTCGGCGACGAGGGCCCGCTGGCCGCGGACCGGGCCGTCGCCCTGATCGATCAGCTCCTGGCCGGACTGGGCGCGGCCCACGACGCCGGCCTTGTCCACGCCGACGTCAAGCCGGCCAACGCCTTCGTCGTCTCCGGCCGCGAGGAGCGGGTCGTGCTGCTCGATTTCGGCCTGGCCCGCCTGCGTCCGCCCGGGCGGCCCGCGGAGTCGGCCGGCGGCACACCGGCGTACATGGCGCCCGAGCAGCTGCACGACGGCCGCGTGGACGCGCGCTCCGATCTGTACTCCGCCGCGCTGGTGCTGTTCACCCTGCTCACCGGGTGGCGGCGCACGCGCGCCGACGAGATCGTGCCGCCGCTCGAGCGCGTCGACGATCCGGCGCTGCGTGCCGTGCTCGAGCGAGCGCTGGCTGCCGACCCGGCCGCTCGCTTCCAGACAGCGACCGAGCTGGCCGACGCGCTGTCCGGCAGGGCGTCGACATCGCCCCAGGCCGCGGCCATCCGGCCGCCGTTTCGCCATCTGGCGCCGTTCACCGAGCGCGACGTCGGCCGCCTGCACGGGCGCGAGCGCGACCTCGCCCAGCTCACCGAGCACGTCCTTTACCGGCGCGCGGTCGTCTACACGGCGCCGTCGGGAGCCGGCAAGACCTCGCTCCTGCGCGCCGGCCTGGCGCCCCATCTCGAAGCGCTGGGCGCGCGCCCGGTCTACCTCGTCTGCCGCGCCGGCGCCGGCACCGCCGCCGCGCTGGCCGCCGCCATCCATCCGGGCGCATCCAGCGTCGCCGGCGCCATCGCGGACTGGCATGCCGAGCACCGCAATCGCAAGCTGGTCATCATCCTCGATCAGCTCGAGGCGGTGCTGTCCGGCGAGCGCGTGGAGGGCGCCACCGCGTCGGACGCGCCGGAGAGCGACCTGGTCGGCGAGGCGCTCGACTTCGACCGCTGGCCGGCCGACGCCGATGTGTCGGTGGTGCTCAGCGTGCGCGAGGATTTCCTGGCCCGCGTCGTCGGCGGCAGCCGCCGCATCGACGAGGGCATCCCGATCCTTCGCCTCGGTCCGCTCGGCCGCGACGGCGCGCGCGCCGCCATCGCCGGACCGCTGACCGAGCAGCGCCTGGCCATCGAGCCCGACCTGCTCGAGGCGCTGCTGGCCGATCTCGAGAGAGCGGCCGGCGCCATCGGCGCCGAGATGGGCTGGGGCTCGCAGGCGGCGGCCTACCCGCCCCACCTGCAGCTGGCCTGCTCCGTCCTGTACGAGGCGCTGGACCCCGGCGAGGCCACGCTGACCCTCGAGCACTACCGCCGCCTGGGCGGGCTCGACGCCATCGTCGGCGAGCATCTCGACCGCGTGCTCGAGGGCGAGCTCGACCCGGGCGAGGCCGCTGTCGCGCGCGACCTGTTCCTCACCCTGGTCAGCGCCGCGCACACGCGGGCCCACCGCAGCGAGGCGGAGCTGATCGACATCGTGGGCGGCCGCCACGGCGCCGGGCGCGTGACCTCCGTGCTCGAGGCGCTGCGCGCGCGCGGCCTGCTGGTCCGCCTGCGCGCCGCCGGCGGCGAGCCGAGCTGGGAGCTGGTCCACGACAGCCTGGTGCCGCGCGTCCTGGCCTGGATCGACCGCCGCGACCTGGACCGGCGCCGCACCGTGGAGATGGTGCGCCACCACCTGCGCCGCTCGAGCCCCGACGCGCCCAGCCTGCTCGGCCGCGCCGAGCTGCGCGAGCTGCGCGCCCACCCGGACGCCGTCGCGGAGCTCGACACCGAGTGGTCGCGGCGCAGCGACGGCGGCAGCAGCCCGTGGACGCCGGCCGCCCTGGTGGCGCGCTCGCGCGGCACGCTCCGCCGGCGCGGCGTCCTCGTCGCCGCCCTCTCGCTCGTGCTCCTCGCCTCCACGGCGGTCATCGTCCAGCGCTGGCGCTCCGAGGTCGCGCGCAGGATGCGCGAGCAGGTCCTGCGCGACCGCGACATGGGCCGCTTCACCCTCGAGCTGGTGCCGTTCGACTGGGACGCGGCAGCGAACAGGGCCGTCCCGGTGCGCGTGGATGCCCTGCCATCGCTCGAGTGGCGCATCCACGGCGTGGATCCCGAGCGCGAGGATGATCCCGGAACGCCGCTGCCGGACTTCCTCGTGGTTCGCGGCCGGCCGTCGCTGTCGTCGGATGGCCTGTCCCGGATCGAGCGCATCGAGACCCGCGGCGGCAGCGTCTTCCTCGTCGTCGACGGCCGCGGGCGGACCGGTGAGACATGCCCGCCATCGATCGTCCCGCTTCGCCACCTGCCCGGCTACGCCCAGCGCGAGCGAGCAGATGCGCTCTTCCGGGTGCGAGTGCCGACCTGCCGGGCGACGCGCGCGGGCATGGTCGCCATCCCGGCCGGCCCGTTCATGCGGGGCGGCGTCGGAGAGCCGCGATCGGAAGTCGCCGCCTCGGCGGACGTGCCCGCGGAGGCGATCGTCCGCCTGCCCCGGTTCCACATCGATCGCACCGAGGTCACCAATGCGGCGTTCCGGCTACTGGCCGAGATGGAAGGCCTCACCGGCATCAAGATGCCCTTCTATCCGGATGCGGCGGAGTATCAGCGCGCCGATGAGCCAGACCGGCCGGTCGCCGGACTCAACTGGGCCAAGGCTCGCGCGTACTGTCGATTCCTGGGCAAGGACTTGCCCACGACGGAGCAGTGGCAGAAAGCAGCCCGCGGCGGCCTGTCGCTCGGCGATGGCTCGGCAAATGCGATGCCGCGCCGCAACCTGCCGTGGGGCAAACCGGAGACTCCAGCGCCGGCCAGGATCCAGCATGGCAAGGCGAAGGACCAGGGCACCGTCGCGGTCGGCAGCTACCGGGGCGACGTCAGTCCCTACGGGGTGCTCGACCTGGCCGGCAACGTCCAGGAGTGGACCTCGTCGAGTCAGGCCGGCTCACCGGGCTTCCGGATCACGCGCGGCGGAAACTGGTTCGACACAACGCCGGAGATCCTCGTCGACATGCTGGCTGTCGACAACTTGCGGCTCGAGGATGCGTCCTATCTCTATCTGGGGATCCGCTGCGTGATGGCCGAGAAGTGACCGGTCAGGCGAAGCCGACGCTCTCGATCCAGTCCTCGAGCTCACGAGCATTCCGGACCCGGTAGACGGCGCTGTCGGGGCTGCCGGCCGGCTTGACGCGCACGAGCTCGAAGTCGAACAGGATCTCGATCCGGCGCACGCGATCGCCGGACATGACCAGGAGCTCGCATCGCGGTCGCGCGAGCAGCCGCGGCATCAATCGACCATCGCCGGTCTCGATGAGATCCAGGAGCGGTCTGGCATCGCGAGTCTGTGCCGGCGCCGGTCCCGGGCCGGCGATCCGCCTGACCCGAGGCCAGTCCACCATGGGAAGCTCGTCGATGGACGAGCTCTGGATGTTCTCGAGCTCGAACGGGGGAGCCGGCGCGGGGAGCGGATCCTGCGGCCACTGGACCTTCTGCTCGTCGAGATCCGGCAGCTTCGTCGCATCGCGAAGCATGGACTCGTATCTCGGCTTGAGGCCGTCCTCGCCGAAATAGGCGGCGTAGAGCAGCTTCGTCGTCCCGAGCACCCGGATGCCGAACAACTCGGTCAGGCTCCGGATCGCCGCCTGTCCCTCGCCCGACATCGCCGTTTCACAGCCCAGGAGTCGCAGCTCGGTGACGTTCAAGCTCTGCAGCAGGCCGTCGCCGGCCATCTTCTCGAAGAGCAGCCGGACCGGCTCCTGCCTGAGATCGACGACCGATCGGCCGAGATGAAGCAGACGGGCCTGATCCGAGTGCGCGATGAGGTCCAGCGTCCTCCCGGCCCCCTTGCGCAGGGATTCTGGACAGGCAGCGAGCTCCTCGAGCAGACGCTGCAGGCTCTCGAGCCTGTCGACCGGCTCCTCGTTCGAGACGATGTCCAGGACCCTCGCCACCTCACCGTCGGCGGGATGGGCCGACATGTTGAGGCGAGGGGCCCGGAGCTTCTCACAGTCCGCCATCGCGGCTCCGCCTTCAGCCGCTGGCGGGGCGCATCGGCAGACTCACGACGGGCTGGGCGTGTACGCCGTACGGGCCCGCGACGTTGATACCGGTACCCGCCGGCAGCTTGACGCCGAACAGTCCGATTCCCTTCGCCCGCGGAAGCTTGATGAAGAGGGCGCCCTCTTTGCGCTTCCCCTTGCCGACCGCGATCTCGGTCAGGCCGCCCTCCTCGGTATGCGCATCGCAGTCCAGCGATCCGAGGTCCAGGGTGCGATCGAGCGGCGGATCGTTCGCCTTCGAGCGGCCGGGCTGATAGATGGCGAGGTACGCGGTGTTCCCGGGCCCCTCTTTCAAGATCTTTGCGTGGTATCCGTGGTAGCGATTGCCGGCGCGCGCGTTGCCAGTGCCGTGCTTGTACACCACGGTCATGAACTCGTAGTCCCGCGCCGGAAACCCCGGCGGCGGGAACTCCGGTCGGATCTGCTCGCGCAGCCTCGCCCGATAGGACTTGGCGAGGTACACGCCTCCGCTGGTCCTTCCATCGGGGAACCAGGGTCCGATGGTGGTCACGCCGTTCTCGTCGTTCTTCTCACCGAGGTCATCGACCTGGATCTCGTCCCAGTCGATCCGGCCCTCCCGCGCGCACTGCGGTGTGCGCGACAGATCGACCGGTGTGAGCAGAGCCGGGTCGTAGTTGATCTCGGCCGGGTGTGTCGACCAGAAGCGGCAGCGCGTCTCGCTGTCGATCCGGCCAACCCAGGCGCTGCAGGCGCAGAAGATCGACTTCACAGCAGCAGTCATGATCGACCCCTTCCATCCCCCCCGGCGCGCTTCAAACCGAACTCGTTGATGAGGTTGTACAGGTGGGATCGAGCCAGCTCGAGCTGGCGCGCGGTCTCGGCCACGTTCCAGTCGTTGCGCTCGAGCGCTTCCAGGACGTAGCGGCGCTGGAACCTCCGCGTCGCCTCCTGGAAGTTCACCGGCTCCTCCTCGCTGCCGTCATCGTGCTCTGCCTCGGGAAACACGTGATGCTCCTGCAAGCTGCGCGCCCCCTCTCCGTGGGCACGGATGACGGCGGCCTCGATCGCGTGCGCGAGCTGGCGCACGTGGCCCGGCCAGGCCGCCTCCTGGCAGGCAAGCAGCGCGCGCGGCGACACCGACAGCGGCGTGAGCTTGTGACGCTGGCAGACCTCGGCGCAGAAGCTCTCGACCAGCTCCGGGATGTCGTCGCGCCGGTCCGATAGACCCGGCAGCGCGAGCGGCAGCACGTGCAGGCGGTAGTAGAGGTCCTCGCGGAACTCTCTGGCCGCGACGCGCTCGAGCAGGTTGGCGTTGGTGGCGCTGATGATCCTCACGTCGGCGCGCACCGCCTCGTTCGCGCCCAGCGGGTGATACTCGCGAACTTGAAGGAGCTGCAGCAGCTTTGCCTGCGCGCTGGCCGACAGGTCCGCCACCTCGTCGAGCAGCAACGTGCCGCCCTCGGCGGCGGCCACCTTGCCGACGACGCGGCGCATTGCCGTCGAGTGCGCGCCGCGCTCGGCGCCGAACAGCTCGCTCTCGATCAGCGTCTCCGGGATCGCCGCGCAGTTGAGCGCGATGAACGGCCCGCGCGCGCGTGGGCTGTTGTTCGCGATGGCGCGAGCCATCGCCGATTTCCCGGTGCCCGACGGTCCGGTGATGAGCACGTCAACCTCGAGCGGGGCCACGAGGGCGGCCTGCTGCAGTACCTGTGCCAGGGCCTTCGATCGTCCCACCAGTTCCGCACAGCGGAATCGCTCGCGCACTTCGATCGTGTGGTCAACGAGCGAGCGCCCCGGCCGCCGCGCAACCAGACGATCGGCAAGCGGCGCGAGCTGGCGGGCAAACAGCTCGGCCCGCTCGCGGTCCTCCTTCGTGAACTGAAAATGGCCGGGCCTGGTCTGCGCCTGCAGGTAGATCACGCCGATCGGAGGACGCGGCCCCACCGGCACGCAGAGGACGGCCTGGATCTCGTGACGCCGTACACTGCCCAGGTCCTCGAACCGCGGATCCAGCAGGGCGGACGGAGTCTCGACCGTCTTTCCCTCGCTGATCGCGCGCGCGATGATGCCGCGCGAGATGGAGGCGCGGATGGCGTCGATGTCCTCGTCGGAGCAACCGGTGCCGCGCCAGAAGCGCGGCTCGTCGCCTTCGTCGTCGTAGAGCTCCAGGTAACCGTGGCTGGCTCCGGTCGTCTCGACGATCAGGGCCAGCGCTTCATCGAGGAGTGGCTCGATCTCATCCTGGCCGCCCAGGTCCAGCAGGCGCCGGTAGAAATCGCGCTCGCTGGCGAAGCCCTCCCCGGCCGCCGGGTCGCGCGTGGACATCGTTGTCTGCTCCGGAACCGATGATACAGGAAGCGTCCGTTCGAGTGGACACACTAAGGGTCAGTGTCCTCTGCAGTGGACACCATGGTCAGTACGGGTGCGACCACACCGCGGATCGGAGCACCACCGCAGGGCACCTGCCTTGCACCCGCGTGCCGCGCCGATCGCGCCTCCGTCTGCGATCGGTCGGGCCGCGGACATGAACGCCGATGCAGACGAACCGAGTGATTCCACTCCCTCTGATGACGACGGTGACACCGAGAAGACGGTGCGCGGGCACAAGCCTCGCGGCTGGAGTGAGGCGACGACCCAGCTGCGCGTTGATTCTGCGGCTCTGAGCACGATCCCGGCCAATCTTGCGGCCCGCGAGGAGCTGTCTCGCATCTGGCGCCCTGGAGCTCGTATTGACCGCTACGAGCTGATACAGCAGCTCGGCGAGGGCGGCATGAGCGTTGTCTGGTCGGCGCGCGACATCCACCTCGACCGCGAGGTGGCGGTCAAGCTGTCTGCGCCCGAGCTGCACGTGTGGCTGCTGGGCGAGGCGCGGGCCATGGCGCGCCTGTCTCATCCAAACGTCGTGAGCGTCTACGACGTGGGCGAGACAGCGGAGGGTCTGTTCATCGCCATGGAGCGCATCGACGGCGGCACGCTGAGCGACTGGCTGTCTCGCACGCCGCGCTCGTGGCCCGACATCCTGGCCGTTTACATCGCGGCCGGTCGAGGCCTTGCCGCGGCCCACCGGGCCGGCCTCGTGCACCGCGACTTCAAGCCGCAGAACGTGCTCGTCGGCACCGACGGCATCGCGCGGGTCTCGGACTTCGGCCTCGCGGTCCCGTTCGGCGAGACCGCGCCCGACGACAGTCACCGCGCCCGCCACCGCGCGCTCACCGAGGAAGGCGCGCTGGTCGGGACGCCGGCGTACATGTCACCGGAGCAGCTGCTCGGCCAGCAGCTCACGGCGCGCTCGGACCAGTTCAGCTTCTGTCTGGCGCTGTACGAGGCGCTGCAGGGCACGGCGCCGTTCGGCACGCCGTCGGACGAGTCGCCGGCCAGCTTCCTGCTCGGCGCGATCGCCGAGGAGCGACCGCCGCCGCCGTCGGCCAACTGGCGCGTGCCCGAGCAGCTCCACCGCGTGATCCTGCGCGGCCTGGCCTGCGATCCCGACGACCGCTGGCCGTCGATGGACATCCTGGTGTCCGAGCTCGAGCACTGCCTCTCGGTCGCGATGCGCTGAAGCGCCCGATCGGCTCAGGCGACGAGCTCGCGGTAGAGCGCCAGGTACTCGCCGGCCGGGCCGCGCCAGGAAGAGTCGCGCTCCATCGCGGCGCGCACCAGCTGTCGCCAGGCCGGTCGATCGCGGTGGAGGATCGCGGCGCGCTCGACGGCGGCGCGCAGGCCCGCGGCGCTGGCCTCGGTCATGGCGAAGCCGGTGCCCTGGCCGCCGGCCAGGCCGGTGTCGCCCGGATCGATCACGGTGTCGCGCAGGCCGCCGACCGGGTTGACGATCGGGATGGCGCCGTAGCGCATGGCGTACATCTGGGTGAGGCCGCACGGCTCGAAGCGGCTCGGCATGAGGATGGCGTCGCTGCCGGCGAAGATGCGCCGGGCCAGGGCCGGGTCGAAGCCGATCTCGATCGACACATGCTCGGGATGCTCGTCGCCGAGCGCGCGCAGGCGGCGCTCCATGTGCTCGTCGCCGCTGCCGAGGAGGACCAGCCTGGCGCCCAGCGCGCGCAGCTCCGGCACGAGGTCGGCGATCAGATCGGGTCCCTTCTGCTCGACCAGGCGCGACACCGCGCCGATCAACAGATCGCCCGCCTCGATCTTCAGGCCGCGCTCGGCCGCCAGCGCCTGCGCGGCAGCGCGCCTTGCCGGACGGATCCGCGGCGCCGTAGCGCGCCGGGACGCTCGCGTCGGTGGATGGATCCCACGCCCGCGCGTCGATGCCGTTGAGGATGCCGACCACCCGCCCGACGTCGTGGCGCAGAAACCCGTCGAGCGAGTCGCCGTAGCGCGGCGTGAGGATCTCGGCGGCGTAGCTCGGGCTCACCGTGGTGACCACGTCGGCCGCGGCCATCCCGCCCTTGAGGAAGCTGGCCCGGCCGTAGTGCTCGAGGCGGCGGTGGGTGTACAGCGACCAGTCCAGGCCCACGTCGATGACCGCGCTGGCGTCGAACATGCCCTGGTAGATCAGGTTGTGCACGGTCACGATCGAGCGAGCGGCGTGGCGCAGGCGACGCAGGTAGAGGGCCACCGGGGCGGCCTGCCAGTCGTGCAGGTGGAACAGGTCGGGCGGCCCGCCCAGCATGCGGTGCGCCGCCGCGATGGCCGCGCGGCAGAGGAACGCGAAGCGGATCGCGTTGTCGTGGTGATCGCCGGCCGCGTTGCCGTACACGCCGTCGCGATCGTAGAGCGGCGGGCAATCGAGAAAGAACTGCGGCACGCCTCCGTCCGTGACCAGGCGCAGGAGCCGCGCGGCGCGGTCGGCCGCCGGCATGGCCACGGCGATCTCGACGCCGGTGTCCTCGAACGAGGCGCCGGCTGACGCCGCCCGCTCGCGCGCAACCCGGTAGAGCGGCGACACCACCGCGATCGACAGCGACGGATCGGCGGCGGCCAGCGCCGGCGGCAGGCCGGCCAGGACCTCGCCCAGCCCGCCGGTCTGCGACCAGGGCGTGACCTCCGAGGCGACGTGGAGGACGCGCAGCGCTTTGCCCGTCAATCCTCGGTCACCGCGCCGCGCCCGTCGCCCGGACCGAAGCGCAGGTAGCGCGGACCGGCCGACATGAAGCTGTGGCGGGCGTGCGCCGCGACCGCGTAGGTGCCGTCGCGCAGGAGCGGCCGCACCTCCGGATCGTTGCGCAGCAGCGCGTCGACGTCGGCGGCCAGCTGGATCGGCCCCTCGCGCGGCACCAGGGTGCCCTTGGGCAGGAGCACGATGCCGGACTCGGTCACGAACGGGAAGCGCTGGCGGTCGGCCTCGGCGTCCTCGCCGATCACGGTGCCGCGATCGATCTTGCAGTTCTTGTCGCAAAGGACGCGGCGCAGGCGCGAGTTGGCGCCGATGTCGCAGCCGGAGAGGATGATCGACTCCTCGACGTCGCTGCCGGCGTGCACGAAGCAGTCGTAGCCGAGCAGCACGCGCCGCAGCCGCGCGCTCGACACGATCGAGCCCTCGCAGATCATGCTGTCCTCGATCGTCGCCTCGCCGCCGCCCGGGTGGTGGCGGATCAGGCGGACCGGCGGGTAATCGCGCTGCGCCGTGTGGATGCGCCAGCTCCGGTTGTACAGGTTGAGCGGCGGGACCGGGCTGCGCAGCTCCATGTTGGAGTCGAAGTAGCTGTCCACCGTGCCGACGTCGCGCCAGTACGGCGGCGTGGTCGGGCGGATCGCCCGGGATCTTGTTCTGCGCGAAGTCGTAGATGAAGGCGCGCGCGCCCTCGCGCACCAGGCGCGGGATGACGTCGCGCCCGAAGTCGTGCGACGACGACGGATCGGCGGCGTCGGCGTCCAGCGTCTCCTGCAGCACGCGCGAGCGGAAGATGTAGTTGCCCATGCTCACCAGCGACATGTCGGGCTGCCCCGGCATGGCTGGCGGGTTCTGCGGCTTCTCGAGGAAGCCGATGATCCGCCCGTCGGCGTCGACGTCGATGATGCCGAACTGGTGCGCCTCGGAGCGCGGCACCGGGAACGCCGCCACGGTCAGGTCGGCGTTGCGGTCGCGGTGGGCCGCGTCCATCTGATCGACGGCGAACATGTAGACGTGGTCGCCGCCGAACACGGCGACGTGCGGCGCCGACTCGTCGTGGATGAGGTTGAGGTTCTGGTACACGGCGTCGGCCGTGCCGCGGTACCAGAACTCGCCCATGCGCATCTGCGCCGGCACCACCTCGACGAACTCGCCGAACCCGTGCAGCCGCCACGCCCGGTTGAGGTGGCGGATCAGGCTGCTGGCCATGTACTGGGTCAGCACGTAGATGCGGCGGTAGCCGGAGTTGACGAAGTTCGACAGGACGAAGTCGATGATCCGGTAGCGGCCGGCGAACGGCACCGCCGGCTTGGATCGGTGCAAGGTCAAGGGACCCAGACGCGACCCGCGGCCGCCGGCCATGATCATCACCGTCGTCTCGTCCATGGGCGGCCCATTTTCCGGCAATCCCGCAGGCCGCGCAACGCGGCCTGCCCGCCGCGTGGTTGAACCGCCAAAGCGCCAAGGGCGCCAAAAGGGAGTTGAAGCCGCGTGTTTTGAACCGCCCGTTCAGCGCACTGCGCCCCGCCCGCATGGGCGGTTCAAAACACGCGGCTTCAACTCCGCTTGGCGTTCTTGGCGACTTGGCGGCCAACCACGCGGCGAGCAGGCCGCGGCGCGGCTAGCGGCCGTCGCGGACCTGGCCGGGGTCGCGCTGGCCCACGCCGGGGGCCGGGCCCAGGCGGTCCTGGCCGCCGAAAAGCTCGGGCAGCAGGCAGCCGCCGTTGGCGCAGATGGCCGTGAGGGCGCCGAAGATGCCGACCATGGCGCCGACCTGGGCGGCCTGGACGCGCCCAGTTGCCGTCGTCGCCCAGGCCGACGCCGGAGGTGCGCTCCTTGCCGCGGCGGTCGCCGACCTTGCCGCTCTGGAACTGGCGCTGCGGCGTCAGATCGAGCTTGCGCGACTCGGCCAGGCCGCGCTCCCTGTTCTCGTCGACCGGGGCCGCGGCCCCCGCCGCCTGGGCGGCCATGCTGCCCAGGCCGAAGCCGGTCGCCTTCGCAGGTGAGGCGGGCGGCTCGGCGGGCTTCTGCTTCGCGCCCTTGTCGGGCTTCTGCTTGGCGCCCTTTTCGGACTTCTGCTTCTTCTCGCCCGGCGCCGGCGGCTCGGCTGCCGCCGTTCGCGCCGCGACGAGGCCGAGGAGCACGAACACGGCGATCGCGCGCATGGGTGTATCGTAGCTCCGGCGAGGCGCGCTGCCAGAGACTATGATGCGGCGATGTCCGCCGGCCGCGGCCCTCGCCACGTCCTGCTCGCCGTGCTGCTCGGCGCCCTCGGCCTGGCACCGGGCTGCGATGACGCGCCGGGACGAGAGCAGGTGCCCGCCGACCAGCGCGGCCTGGAGCGCGGCGAGCGCATGCTGCAGCTGGCCGATATCTGCGAGCACGGGGCCGGCAATCTCGCGGAGGTCTGCGCGGCCGCCTGCGACCTCGGCCACTCCAACAGCTGCCACGTCGCGGGCTTGCTGCGCCGGTCCGCGCCCGTCCGAGGCGCTGGCGCTGTACTCCCGCGCCTGCACCGGGGGCTCCGGGCTGGGCTGCGAGGCGGCCGCCCGCGCCCGCCGGGCCGGCGTCGGCTGCCCTGCCGACCCGGCCGCCGCCGATCGCCTGGACCGGAGCGCGCGCTTCTACCTGCGCGTGCACTGCGAGCAGCAACCACGCGCGCAGCTGCCTGGTCCTGGGCCGGCTGTTCACCACCGCCCGCGGCGGCCCCCCCGACCGGGGACTGTCGGACATCTTCCTCGAGCGCGCGTGCAGCCTCGGCCTGGCCGAGGCCTGCCGGCCGCCGCCGGCCGCGTTTTAACGGCTGCGTTACGAGCCGGAAACACGCCCTTCCTAGCATTGTCGGTCATGGCACCGATCGATCCAGGCAGTACCGCGTGGCTCCTCGTGGCGACAGCGCTGGTCATGCTGATGCTGCCCGGGCTGGCCCTGTTCTACGGCGGCATGGTGCAGGGCAAGAACGTCCTGTCCACGCTGATGCACAGCTTCTTCGCCCTCGGCCTGATCACGATCCAGTGGGTCGTCGTCGGCTACACGCTGGCGTTCGGACCCTCGCTGGGCGGCTTCGTCGGCGGGTTCGACTTCGCCTTCCTGCGCGGCATGGAGACCCAGGTGAGCGGCTCCATCCCGGCCCTGCTCTTCATGATGTTCCAGGGCATGTTCGCCATCATCACGCCGGCGCTCATCTCCGGCGCCTTCGCCGAGCGGATGAAGTTCTCCGCCTACGTCGCCTTCACCTTGCTGTGGGCCACGCTGGTCTATGACCCGCTGGCGCACTGGGTGTGGGCCCCGGGCGGCTGGCTGCTGGAGAAGGGCGCGCTCGACTTCGCCGGCGGCACCGTCGTGCACCTGTCGTCCGGCGTCTCGGCGCTGGTCTGCGCAATGGTGATCGGGCGGCGGCTGGGCCATCCGGCGACGCAGCACCCGCCCCACAACCTGACGATGACCGTGCTGGGCGCGGGGCTGCTGTGGTTCGGCTGGTTCGGTTTCAACGCCGGCTCTGCGCTGACCTCGGGCGCGCTCGCCTCCCTCGCGCTGGTCAACACGCAGATCGGCGCCGCGGCCGGCGCCGTCGCCTGGGGCCTCGTCGACTCGATCCGGGTCGGAAAGGTCACCATGCTCGGCGTCGCCTCGGGCATGGTCGCCGGGCTGGTCGGCATCACGCCGGCGGCCGGCTTCGTCAGCCCGATGGCGGCCATCGCGATCGGCGGCCTGGCGGCGGCGGCCTGCTACGGCGGCGTGCTGCTCAAGGTCCGCCTGCGCTACGACGACTCGCTCGACGCCTTCGGCGTGCACGGCGTGGGCGGCGCGGTCGGCGCGCTCCTGACCGGCGTCTTCGCCAACACCGCCTTCAACGAGGCCGGCAAGGATGGCCTGCTTCTCGGCAACCCCGGCGTGCTGCTCACCCAGGTGATCGGCGTCGCGGCCGCGGCTGCCTACGCCGCGGTGGTGACCTTCCTCATCCTCAAGCTGGTGGACGCGGTCATCGGCCTGCGCGTCGACAAGGAAGAGGAGCACGAGGGACTGGACGCCGCGCTGCACGGCGAGAGCGCCTACACGCTCGGCTCGACCACGTCGCACGTGGCTCACTACGAGTCGACCCCGGCGGGGGCTCCCGCTCCGGAACCGGTGCTCGCCATCAAGTGAGCGGCTGCCACGATCTGCCAGGCATGGCAACCAGGGTTGATGGTGTGACGTGGCGGCACACCGCGCGGTTCTCGACCCGCGCTCCGGCGACACACCGCGCAAGCGAGGCCGGGTACTTACAACAGGGCACGCCGTTTGCTCTAATGGGGCCCATGAGCGCATCTTCCCGTACCCTTACCTTTGCTACCGTCCTCGCGATTTCAGGCTCTCTGCTGGCGGCCCCGGGCTGCATCATCGTGTCGGACGACGACGGCGCTGACGGTTTCATCACCGTCTTCAACGACTCCGATACCCTGTTCATCGATGACGTTCGCCTGGCCCCGGTCGGGACCAGCAGCTTCGGTCCCAACCAGGTTCCCGAAGGTATCGACGTCGGCGAGTCGGTGGAGTTCGGGGTCGAGTGCGACTTCTACGACCTTCGCCTGACCGACATCAAGGCGGACGTCGAGTGTCTTGTGACCGACATCGACCTCTGCCTCCGCGACGCGGAAGTCAGCTTCGGCGAGGACGACTGCTCCATCATCAACGCGAACGGGACCGGCACCGACAAGCAGGGCGTCGTCAAGAAGGGCGCGGGCAAGGCCAAGGCCGCCGCTCCGGACGCGTCCAGCACGCAGAATCTGAGCGGACGGTGGCGCGACTGCGCTAGTCTCTGCCGGAACCGGGTAGGCGCGTGAGCGCCGGCGCGACGTCGTGTCGTCGCGCGAAGAGCCGGTTCCGGCATCGTGACCACGTCCCGAAAGCTCCTGGCCGCCGCGATCACGCTGGCGGCCATTTGTTTGATCGCCCTGCTCGTCTGGCGGCTCGGCGGCACCGACGAACCGGCGCCGCAGGCCAGGGCGCCCGCGCGCGCCGCGCCCCGCGCTGCGCCGCCGCCCCGTGAGCCGCCGCCGGGCGCCGTGCCGGCCGCGCCCCAGGTGTCGATGGAGGACGATCCGGTCGGTCCGCTCCTGCTCGAGGGCCAGGTGCTCGACTCGTCCGACGACCCGGTCGCCGGAGCCACGGTGCGCCTGTCGTCGAACCCGCCGCGCTCCGCCACCAGCGCGGCCGACGGCTCCTTCTCGTTCGACAAGCTGCTGCCGCGCACGTACGCGCTGAACGCCCGGCGCGGCGGCGAGGTCGGCGGCCCGGTCCTGCACGCGCTGCGTGCGGCCAGCGATCCGGTCATCATCCGGCTCGCCGCCGGCGCATCGATCGAGGTGACCGTGGTCGCCGCCGAGGACGGCAAACCGATCGCCGGCGCCGCGGTCGCGCTGCAGGGCACCTTTCTGGCCGCGACGACCGACGCGGCCGGGCTCGCCCGCCTGACCGGGGTCGCCGCCGTACCCTTCGCGACGGTGGAGGCGACGGCGACGGGCCGCGCTCCGGGCCAGGTGCTGCTGCAGATCCCGGAAGCGCGCGGCGCCGCCATCAAGACGCGCGTCGAGCTGCGCCGCGGCGCCGCCGTGTCCGGCACAGTCGTCGACCAGACCGGCGCCCCGGTGGTGGGCGCGCGCGTTTCGGAGCGCGACGTGTCGCAGCTGCTCCAGCTGGCCGACGACGACAAGCTCATCAAGACCGACGCGAAGGGCCGCTTCACCCTGGCCGCCGTCGCGGCCGGCACCTACCGCTTTCACGCCACCCACCCGAAGCACGCGCCGGGCAGCTCCGAGCCGCGCGCCGTCGACGGCATCCAGCCGGTCGCGGGCGTGCGCATCGAGCTCGCGGCCGGCGCGCGACTGGCCGGGCGCGTCGTCGGCAGCGACGGCGCGCCGGTGCCGTGGGCCACCGTGCGCGTCGGTCCGCGCCTGTCGGGCGGCCCCGGACCGGCCGACTTCGGCACCCGCCAGGCGACCGCCGGCGAGCGCGGCGAGTTCGAGATCGAGGGCCTGCCGCGCGCCACGCTGGTCGCGCTCGCCATGTCGGAGGAGGCGGCCAGCGCGGCGGTCGAGGTCGATCTCGCCGCCGTCCCGGACCGCCGCGACCTGGTCCTGCGCCTCGACGTGTCGGGACGCATCGAGGGCGTCGTCGTCGACTCGGCCGGCCAGCCGGTGGCCGAGGCGCAGGTCACCGCGTACCCGGATCTGTTCGCCGGCGCCAGTCTGCAAGACTTCGCGCTGCGCGGGCCCGCTGTCGACGCCAGCGACGGAGGCGGACGCTTCGCCTTCCGCGGCCTGCCGGACGGGACCTATCGCCTGCAGGCCAGCCGCTCCGGCGCGGCCAATCCGTTCTCGCGCCGCACCACGAAGGCGGTCACCGGCGCCACCGGCGTGCGCCTGGTGGTCGAGCGCGAGGGCCGCATCCGCGGCCGCGTCCAGTTCGAGGACGGCAGCGCGCCGGCCCTGTTCTCCGTCGCGGCCGGGCTTGCGCCGCCGCTGCCGGTGGCGAGCAGCGACGGCACCTTCGAGCTGACCGGCGTGGCGCCCGGCACCCACGATGTGCACGTGCGCGGCCCGGACTTCGCGCCGGCGGTGGTGCGCGACGTGGCGGTGGAGCCGGATCGCGCGCGCGACGTCGGGACGATCAAGGTCGAGCGCGGCCGTTCGGTGAGCGGCCGCGTGCTCGGCGCGCGCGGCGCCCCGGTCGCCGGCGCCACCGTCGTGCTGGGCGAGCAGCTGCTGGGCGACGGCCGGGCGCTGTCCGCGTCGCTGATGCAGAGCTTCGGCGACCAGGTCGGCTTCCGGCAGACAAAGAGCGACGGCGACGGCCGCTACAGCATCGCCGGTATCGGCGCCGCCCGGGACCTCGTCATCGCCGCCGAGCACGACAGCCAGGGTCGCTCCCTTGCCGTGGTGGTCCCGCTCGGCGTCGACAGCAGCACCGTCGATCTGCAGCTGGTCGGGTTCGCCAGCGTGGCCGGCCTGGTGACGGCCGGCGGCAAGCCGGTGCAGGCCCAGATCATCGCCACCACGCCGGCGGCGATCCGGTACAACGTGGTCGTCAGCTCCGGCGCCGACGGCCGCTACCAGATCGAGCGGCTGGCCGCCGGAGAGTACAAGCTGACCGCGACGGTGAGCGGCGGGCTCGGCGGCGCGACCGGATCGCGGCTCGCCCACCTCGAGGCCGGCAAGCCGGCCCAGGTCGACATCGATGTCCCGCTCGGCGACATCACGCTGCTCGTCACGGTGAAGCCGAAGCGCGGCACCATCGACTCGGCGCAGGTGTTCCTGTTCACCGGCGCGGTCTCGGCGCGCACCGGCAGAGAGGTGCAGGAGGCGTTCTCGGCCGGCGCCGAGGGCGGCGTGAAGCACCTGCTCGGACCGGCGTCGGCGCCGTTCCGCTTCGCCGACATGAAGGCCGGGGCGTACTCGATCTGCGTGATCCCGTTGACCGGCGACCTGCAGGATCCCGCCTTCGCCCAGAAGCTCGCGCAGCACCTCGAGACGCTCGAGGTTCATTGCGCGCCGACCCAGCTTCCCGAGTCGCCCAAGGAGCAGAGCTACACCGCGACGGTCCCGCCGATGGCGCCACTCGAGTAGCTCGATCCGCGCCGCGCGCGCGGACCGGCGCGCACCTGTGCTACTCAACGAACATGCGCAAGCAGGACATCGAGGACAAGATCTGCGGCGCCCTGCCGGGCGCGGTCGTCGAGCTGCGCGACCTGACCGGGACCGCCGATCACTGGGAGGCGGTCGTGGTCTCGGACGCGTTCGCGGGCAAGTCTCTCATCGAGCGCCATCGCATGGTGTTCGCCGCCCTGGCGGAGGAGATGAAGGGACCCATCCACGCCCTGACGCTCAAGACCTACACGACCTCGGAGAAGCGCGGGTGAGCTTGTCGGCGGCCGCGAGAGGCCGGCGGCGTGCTGGCCGCACTGCTTGCGTGCGCCGCAATCGGTGCGTGCGCCGGTGCGTGCGGCGGAGACGACGATGACGACGATGGCGCGGTCGACGCCGGCGTGTCGGCCGACGCGCGGCCACCGGTCGACGCCGCGCTCGTCGCGTGCTCTCCGGACGCCGGCTGCGACGGCGAGGCGATCACGCCGGTCTGCGATCTCGCCCGCAGCGTTTGCGTGGAGTGCCTGGCGAGCAGCGATTGCGATCGGAGTGGATCTTTCGGCCCCAGCTGCGACGAAGGATCCGGCTACTGCCGCTGCGAGGACGACGACGACTGCGCCGGCAACTCGAACGGTCCCTACTGCAATGGCGACACGCATGCGTGTACGTGTCTGCTCGACACCGACTGCGAGTCTGACGGGGAGTGCCAGCTCGAGCCCTATCTCGGAATCGATGTCCGCACCTGTCGTCCACGGTGAACGGTTGCGCTCCTGAGCAGGCGCGCAGGCAGGACATCGGCACACAGCGAGAAAACCGGTTCTGCTGGCGCGGACTTCATTCATGCTGTTCATTGAGGGCGCGAGACAGTGCCGGCTTTTTCTTTAACGGGTCCGCGACATGCTGCTATAACCGCTCCCGGTTTGGCCGGGCATGACCCGGGAATGGCTCGGTTTTGGTAGGGGCTGCGCGGACAGAAATCTACGGGCCGTTCGAGGTTCTCGAGCGGATCGGGATCGGCGGCATGGCCACCGTGCACCGCGCCATCGAGCGCGGCATCGAGGGATTCGAGCGCGTGGTGGCGCTCAAGCGACTGCTCCCGCACCTGGCCGAGGACGAGGGCTTCGTGCGCGCGTTCGTGCGCGAGGCGAAGCTCGCGTCGCTGCTGCAGCACGGCAACATCGTCCAGCTCTACGAGCTCGGCCGCGTCGGTCCCAGCTACTTCATCTCGATGGAGTACATCCCGGGCCGCGACCTGCGCGTGATCCTGCGCCAGGCGCGCCGCGTGTGCGGTCCGCCTCCGGTCGAGATCGCGCTGTCGATCATGACCGAGCTGCTCGACGCGCTCGACTACGCGCACGGCCAGTGCGGCGCCGACGGAAAGCCGCTCGGCCTCGTCCATCGCGACATCTCGCCGTCGAACCTGATCGTCAGCCACACCGGTCACCTCAAGGTGATCGACTTCGGCATCGCCAAGGCCACGCTCGGCCACCTGATGACGCATACAGGGCGCATCAAGGGAAAGCTCTCGTACATGGCGCCGGAGGCGCTGTCCGGGCGCACGCTCGACGGCCGCTCCGATCTGTTCTCGGCCTCGGTCATCGCGCACGAGCTCTTGACCGCCACGCCCCTGTTCGCGGCCAAGGACGACTTCCAGACCATCGACCGGCTGCAGAACATGCTGCCGCCGCCGCCGTCGTCGCGCAACCCGAGCTGTCCGCCCGAGCTCGACGAGATCGTGCTGCGCGGGCTGACCAAGGACCCGACCGAGCGCTGGCGATCGGCGTCGGAGATGCGCGCCGCGCTGGCCGGCTTCGCGATCGATCAGCACCGCCTGGCCACCAACCGCGAGGTCAGCGAGTGGGTGGAAGAGGCGTTCGAGATGGCGATCCCGTCGCGCATGCGCCTGCCGCTGGGCCCGTCGTCCTCGGCCGAGGCGCGCCGCGGCGGACACGGCGAGGCCGACGACGAGATCATGGACATGGTGTGGGGCGTGACCGGCCCACGCGAGCGGGTCGTGCTCGACGAGGTGCCGGACGTCAGCACCCGCTTCTCGCGCACCGAACCGGAGGCGGCCGGCGCCATCGGCCTGTCGGACCGCGATTCGTACGAGCCGCGCGATCCATTCGACCCGCGCGGTCCATTCGACCCGATCGATCCGCTCGACCCGCTGAGCAGCGACGCCTTCGCCAATAGCCTGGCCATGGCCGGCGAGGACGAGCCGACAAACGCGATGCAGCGGCCGGCGATCGACCCGCTGCTCGGCGAGCTGGCCCGGCCGGCCGCGTCCGATGGGCTCGACCCGCGCGTCTCCTATCGATCGTCGAGGTCGCAGTCGTCGCAGATGATGGCCATCACGCCGCCGCCCCCCGCCGAGCCGGAGACGGCCAGCGCGAACGGTCAGGTCAGCCCGAACGGTCGCGGCCGCGCGGTGGCTCGCCCGGCCGAGTGGGCGCTGGGCACCGCGCCGACGACGCGCCAGCACGAGGAGATGCTGCAGCAGGCGGTCGACGCGGCGCGCCGCGCCTCGCCGGCCATGGCGGTCCCGCTGCCGGCGACGACGACCTCGATCGACAGGTCCCGGACGTCTCGCCCGTCGCTGGTGCCGCTCCTGCTGGCGTCCATCGCGGTGGCGGCGGCCGGCGCCGCGGTCGCCTGGATCGTGTCGGGCGGCGACGGCGATCCGCCGGAGCAGGTGGCGTCGGCCCAGCCGGCCGCGCAGGTGCAGCCGCTCGACGGAGCCGGCGCGACCCTTCCGCCGCAGGCGATGCCGCCGGCGCAGCCGGCCGCTGCCTCCGCGAGGCGCCAACGCGGTGGTCGCCGTCGACGAGGAGGTCGGCGAGCCGAACGACCGCCGCCACGGCGATGCGCGCAAGCGCCGCGTCCGCCCCAGGCGAGAGGAGCCCGCCGAGCGCCCGCGGATCGCTCGCGAGCCGGCCGAGCAGGACGCCCAGATCGACGAGCCTCCGGCGCCGGCCCCGGCAGCCGATCCACAGATATCGGTCGAGACGCCGAAGCCGGCGCCGCAGGAGGTGGGTCAGCCGCCGGCCAGGCCGCGGCCCGCACCGGCGGCCGGCGAGGTCGCACGGACGCCGGCGGTGAAGGCGGACACCCGAACGCCGCCGTCCGCGCCGGCGCGCCCGCGCGGGCCGATCATCGTGCCGCCCAACCGCACGCGGCGCGAGAGCGGCAGCGTCCCGCCCATCAACTTCCCGCGCTGGGAGACGGCGCCCAAGTCGATCACGGCCAAGCTGTGCATCGACCCGCGCGGAAGGGTCACGGCGGTGACCGTGATGTCGCCGGTGTCGGAGACCGCCCGCAACACCCTGCAGCGCGCGCTGTCGCGATGGCAGTACCGGCCGGTCTTCGAGGGCGATCAGCCGGTGGCGGCCTGCTTCGCCACCACCTTCCGCATCGAAGTCCGGTAGCGGCCCGCGCCGGCGTCGCTGCGCGCGGCGCTACTCCCTGGCCACCGCGACGCGGCCCTCGAACATCTTCATCCCACAGGTGAAGATGAGCTCGCCGCTGGCCGGCATGGTGGTCGCGATCTCGACCTGCTTGTTGAGCGGCAGCTCGGTGGTCTTGCCGTTGACGATCACCTCGCGGACACACTCGTTGTCGGCGGTGCGGGTGAATGCCAGCACCAGCTTCTCCCCGGCGCGGGCCGGCGCGGCCGCCGGATGGTAGCCCTTGTCGTCGACAGCGATGTCGATGCGACGAGCCTGCCCCGCCGGCGCGGGCGGCGGAAGCTCGGCCATCGCGGCCTTCGCCTGTGCATCGCCCTTGTTTCCCTCGTCGCGGCAGCCAGCACCGAACGCAAAACATGCGGTGAGTAGAACCACCAATCGTCGTCGGCTCGTCATGCTGAGTCGATTTTACGATCGGCTCATGGAGCGCACAACGCCGCCTTGAGGCACCCTCGAACGACACGCACGCACAGCGCTCGCGGCCGTCGGTGTGACGTCAGCGGCGATCGCTCCGCTGAGCCAGCAGTGCGACATGCAGCCGCACTTTCTGTGCAGCGGGAGACGGCCGCGATTTCCTTTCCGCCACCGCGACGAGCTGCTATAACGGTTTCCGTTTCGAGAGTGGCTCGGCAGTGGTAGGGGCTCCGAGAACAGAGATCTACGGGCCGTTTGAAGTACTGGAGCGGCTCGGGATCGGCGGCATGGCCACCGTGCACCGCGCCATCGAGCGCGGCGTCGAGGGCTTCGAGCGCGTCGTCGCGCTCAAGCGGCTGCTGCCACACCTCGCCGAGGACGAGGAGTTCGTCCGCGCGTTCGTGCGCGAGGCGAAGCTGGCCTCGCTGCTGCGCCACGGCAGCATCGTGCAGATCTACGAGCTGGGCCGCGTCGCGGCCAGCTACTTCATCTCGATGGAGTACATCCCCGGCCGCGATCTGCGCGTGATCCTGCGCCAGGCGCGCCGCGTGTGCGGCCCGCCTCCGATCGAGGTCGCGCTGTCTCTGCTCAACGAGCTCCTGCAGGCGCTCGACCACGCGCACCGCCAGCGCGGCCCGGACGGTCGCGCGCTCGGCATCGTCCATCGCGACATCTCGCCGTCGAACCTGCTCATCAGCCACACCGGCCACCTCAAGGTCATCGACTTCGGCATCGCCAAGGCCACCATCGGCCACCTGATGACCAACACGGGCCGGGTCAAGGGCAAGCTGTCCTACATGGCGCCCGAGGCGCTGGCCGGTCAGCTCGACGCGCGCTCGGATCTGTTCTCGGCCTCGGTCATCGCGCACGAGCTCTTGACCGCGACGCCGCTGTTCGCCAGCAAGGAAGATCTGCAGACCGTCGAGAAGCTGCAGAACATGCAGCCGCCGCCGCCGTCGGCGAAGAACCCCAGCTGCCCGCCCGAGCTCGACGAGATCGTGCTGCGCGGGCTGGCCAAGGATCCGACCGAGCGCTGGCAGTCGGCGTCCGAGATGCGCGCGGCGCTTGTCGAGCTGGCCTCGGGACGCTACCGGCTGGCCAGCAAGCGCGAGGTCTGCCACTGGATCGAGGAAGCGTTCGAGATGCAGGCGCCGTCGCGCCGCCGGCATGCCGCTGACCGCGCCGGGAGGGACGGGCAGCCGGCCCGGCCCGACAGCGACCGCCGAGGACGACGAGCTGATGGACATGGTGTGGGGCGGCAACGGCCCCAGCGCCTCGCAGCCGGTCGTGCTCGACGAGGTTCCGGACGTGAGCGCGCGCATCTCCGGCGTGCATCCGATGCCGGTGCGGACTGTCGATCCAATCGAGCTCGGCGCCGAGCCGGATCTGGAGGAGCCGACGAGCGACATGCTGCGGCCGGTCGAGCTCGGCCCGCCGGTGGCCGCGCGGCCGCGGACGTCGCACTCGGCCGCGGCGCAGTCGGCCAAGGTGCCGACGGTGTCGGATGTGTTCTCGCTGAGCGGCACGCCGTCGGCGGTGTCGTGGCAGAGCACGCGCGGCCGGCCGACCTCGCGCCCGCCCGAGTGGGCGTTCGGCACCTCCGGCACCACCGGCCCGCAGGCGTCCAGCGGCTTGCTCGACAGGTCGATCGCCGATGCGCGCAACCTGGGCGGCTACCCGGAGCCGGCCACACCGGCGACTCCGCCGCGCAAGCGCGCGCCGCTGTTGCCGGTCCTGGCCGCGGCCGTGGCCGTGGCCGGCGCTGGAGCCGCCATCGCCTGGTTCGTCTCGATCCGCCATGAAAACGATTCCACGCAGGCCGTGGCCGGCTCGGAGAAGGTGGTCGCCCAGCTGCCGCCGCCGGCGGTACGCGCGCTTCCCGAGGACACCGGCTCGGCCGGAGCCCAGCCGGAGCCTCCCGCCGCGCAGCCCGGCGCCGCGCCCGCGCCCGCCAACGAGGTGACCACCGAGAACAAGGTCATCACCGACAAGGCGGACGCCGAGAAGGCAGCCAGGGTCGCCAGGGAGGCCGACGAGAAGGCGAAGCTGGAAGAGAAGGCCAGGGCCGACAAGCGCGACGAGAAGCTCGCCGAGGACGAAGAGCGCGAGGGCAAGTCGCGCAAGGGCCGCCTGCCCCGCTCCAAGCGCGACGCCGCCGAGGCCCGCGCCCGCGCGCGCGACAGCGCCGACGAGGAGGTCGAGGAGCCGGAGGAGGAGGTCGCCGAGGACCGGGTGGCCACCACGCAGACGCCCAAGTCGACGTCGCGCGCCGCCGATGCGCCCGGCGCCAAGGCGACCAAGTCGATCGAGGACGAGGAGCTCGAGCCGCTGCCGGTGCCGGTGACCGAGCCGGCCGAGCCGCCGCGGCCCAAGAAGCCGGTCATCATCACGCCCGACCGCGCCATCCGCCAGAGCGGCTCGGTGCCGCGGCTGCGCTTCCCGCCGTGGGAGCAGGCGCCGGCGGCGGTGGCCTACAAGCTGTGCATGGACGCCAGCGGGGCGGTCTCGTCGGTGACTGTGCTGTCCAAGCTGTCCAGCGGCGTGCGCTCCGCGGTGGTAGACGGGCTCAAGCGCTGGCGCTACAAGCCGGTGCTCCAGGCAGGCCAGAAGGTACCGGCCTGCTTCGCCACGACCTTCAAGGTCGAGCTCAGTAGCCCGCCAGGCGCGCGGTCACGAGCCGCGCAGCGAGCGCGCGACCGAGCCGAATCGTGATCTTCTGGTAGCGGGCCAGGAGCGCGGCGAAGCCGACCAGCATGACCGCTGTCGAGGCGGCGAAGCGCAGGCCGGCCGGGAGCCCGGCCCCGGCCAGGTGCACGGCGTAGCTGGCCAGCGTGGCGGCCGCCGCGCACAGCGGCACGCCGCCGATGCGCCGCGCGAAGTCGCGTCCGCGCAGCTCGAGCACGTCGAGCACCATGTACAGCAGCGCGGCGAACGCGATCGGGTAGCCGACCGCCCAGGCCAGCGCGACCGACTCGAAGCCGAGCGCCGGCCCGAGCGCGACCGCGCTGACGCAGGAACAGGAGCGGCAGCACGATCGACGCGATCACCATGTAGCGCAGGGTCATGAGCGGGCGGTTGATGCCGTCGAGCAGCGGCGGGATGATGAAGCTGAGCGCGCGCAGGACCGCCACCGCGCACAGGATGCGCGCGGCCGGCGCGGCCCGGCTCCAGTCGTCGGCCCCGTCGCTGAACCGATCGAGCAGTGCCGAAGATCTCGTCGGTCGATACCAGCACGATGCCGATGTAGGCGAGCATGACGACCAGGTTCATGCGGGTGAAGGCGACCAGCTGGTCGACAAGCGCCTGGCGCTGGTGCCTGAGGCGCGAGAACACCGGGAAGGCCACGCTCATCACCACCTCGGAGATGACCATGGCCGGCTGCAGCACCAGGCGCGACGCGATGGCTGTAGAGGCCCGTGGCCGCGCTTGCCGAAGAAGTAGACCGACGATCTGATAGTCGGCGTTGCTGTACAGGTGGAACAGGATCTTCGAGGCCGAGGTCTTGAGGCCGTAGGCGGTCCAGTCGAGCGCGTCGCGCACGCGCAGCACCATGCGCGGCCGCCACGGGTGCAGGATCTGGATGCCGACGCCGGTGACCAGCACGCGAGCAGAGCGGCCCGAGCACGAAGCACCACACCCCGAAGCCGGCCGCGGCGAACCCGATCTTGCCGGCCAACTCGGCCACGTTGGCCACGGATGCGCAGGACCGCCAGCTCCTTGAAGCGGAGCTGCCGGCGCATGAGCGCGTACGGGATGAAGTAGACGTTCTGCCAGACGAGCTTGCCGGCGTAGGCGGCCATCAGCCCGGTCAGCACCGGCTCGTCGTGCAACCAGCTCAGGGTCGGCCCGAGCCCCAGCGCCATGAACAGGCGCCAGCACGAGCGACATGAGCACGTTGAGCCAGAAGATGGTCGAGACCCGGTCCTCGGTGTGGTCCTCGCGCTGGATGACCGCGGCGGTCAGGCCGAGGTCGGTCATCAGATCGAGCAACGGGAACAGCGACACCGCCAGCATCGCGACGCCGAACTGCTCGGTCGAGATCCAGAACGAGAACAGGACGAAGTAGGTCACCAGGTCGAGCACGCCGACCATGGAGCTGCCCACGCCGGTCCAGGCCAGGCCGCGGTTGACGCGCGTGTTGAGCTCGGCGCGCGCCGCGCGGTGTCCTCGCTCATCGTGGCTCCGCGCTCGACCGGCCGGGAGGCGGCGCATCAGCCGGCGTCGCTGGAGCCGAACACGGCGCGGTAGACCATCTCGGTCACCGCTCGCAGCGATCGCTCGCGCGACACCGGCGGCGCGCCGCGCGCGCCGGACATCGAGATCGCGCACTCCACGACCGCGGTCTGGATGATGTACGCCGTCGCCTCCGGGTCGGCGACCTGCTCGCGCGGGCAGATCGTGGCGATGAGCGCGGCCAGCGCCTTGCGCGAGGCGTCGTCGAAGTCGCGCTTGAGCGCGGCGACCTTCTCGTCGCGCAGCGCCATCTCGAGGAAGACGCGCTGCATCTCGGGCGAGCGGTTGATGTTGTCGAGCAGGACGGCGAGCGCCTCCTCGATGGCCGTGCGCCGCGACACACCGACGAATCGCTCCGGCCCGAGCTTGGCCATCACCTCGTGATAGGCGCGGGCCAGCTGGCGCCGCTGGATCTCGAGGAAGATCTCCATCTTGTCGGTGAAGTAGCGATAGAACGTGCCCACCGAGACGCCGGCCCGCGACGCGATGTCAGGCGTCTGGGTGGCGTCGTAGCCGCGCTCGGCGAACAGGCGTGCCCCCGCCTCGACCAGGCTCTCGTAGGTCTTGCGCGCCCGATCCTGGGCGAACTGCTTGGCCGGACCCGCGAACAGAACCGGGCTCTCTCGCGATGGCGCTGGCATGGGCTGCGTCGATGGGAACCTAATCCATCGGACTCGACCTTTCTACTTGACCCCACGGGGCCCTGGCGGTCAAACTGAAATTGATTTCACCTTTTGTGAGGGAGGGACCCATGGCCCAACCGCTGGAAGCCGCCGCAGCCGGCCCGAACATCGAGACACTCGAGACCACCCTCGACGTCACCTACAGCTGGGGCTACCAGGACACGCGCGCGCAGCTGCGCGACCTGTACGGCAAGGCCAAGCGCAGCCAGTGGAACCCGGACGACGTGCTCGACTTCTCGGTCGACGTCGACCTGGGCAAGCCGATGATGCCGGACATGTTCCACCCGCTGTACGGGTCGGACCTGTTCGACAAGCTGACCCAGGGCGAGCGCGACCAGCTCAACGCCGAGATGGCGTCGTGGACGCTGTCGCAGTTCCTGCACGGCGAGCAGGGCGCGCTGCTGGCCGCCGCGCAGCTCGTCACCTCGGTGCCGGACCTGGACTCCAAGCTCTACGGCTCGACCCAGGTGGTGGACGAGGCGCGCCACGTCGACGTCTACAACCGCTACCTGCACCAGAAGATCGGCTTCGCCTATCCGGTCAACCCGCACCTCAAGACGCTGCTCGACATGATCCTGAAGGACTCGCGCTGGGACATGAAGTTCCTCGGCATGCAGATCATGGTCGAGGGCCTGGCGCTGGCCGCCTTCGCGCTCATGCGGCAGAACTCGTACGAGCCGCTCCTGCGCGACATCACCCGCTACGTGATGGGCGACGAGGCGCGCCACGTCGCCTACGGCGTGCTGTCGCTGCGCGACCACTACGCCGAGCGCAGCGAGGCCGAGCGCCGCGAGCGCGAGGACTTCGTCTACGAGGCCTCGGTGCTGATGCGCGACCGCTTCCTCATGCAGGAGGTGTGGGCCAAGATGGGCATGCCGGTCGAGCGCTGCACGCAGCTGGCGCTCAACAACAACGGCCAGATCCTGTTCCGGCAGTGGCTGTTCTCGAAGATCGTCCCGGCCATCAAGAAGATCGGCCTGCTGTCCGACCGCCAGCGCGAGCGCTTCCACCAGCTGGGCATCCTCCAGTACGAGGACGCCGAGGATCCGATCGAGGCCCTCGAGCGCAGCGAGGCCGAGCAGGCCGCGTCAGCGGCCTAGGCGGCCTACAGCTCGAAGGCCGGGCCTTCCGCGGCAGCGAACAGCGGGATCGAGGTGCGGCGGCGGGCGCCGGCCACGATTGTGTCGATCTCGGCGTCGGTCGAGTCGGGGCTGTGGTGGAACAGCGCCAGGCGGCCGGCGCCGGCGCGCTCGGCCACCGCGATGGCGCTCGACACCGGCGAGTGGCCCCAGCCGGCGCGGCTGACGTACTCGGCGTCGGAGAACATGGCGTCGTGGATCAGCAGATCGGCGCCGCTGGCCAGGGCGAGCGCGTCGGCGGTGGGTCCGGCGATCGGATACTCGACGTCGCTGAGGAAGGCGACCGTCTTGCCGTCGGCGCTGATGCGCCAGCCGAGCACTCTCATGCCGCCGTGCGGCAGGGCCGCGGCGGTCACCTCGAAGCCCTCGACCGGCAGCGACGAGCCCGGCTCGACCGAGTCGATCTCCACGCCGGCGGCAAGGTTCTCGAGGCCGTAGAGCGGGCTGTAGTGCCCGTTGAGCTGGCCCTGCAGCACCTGGTCGAGCGGCGAACCGGTCAGCTCCGGCCCCAGGATCTGGATGCAGTTGCCGCGGATGAACAGCGGCGTGAAGAACGGCAGGCCCTGGATGTGATCGAGGTGGGTGTGGGTCAGGAGCACCGGCAGCGTGCCCTTGCCCTCGCCGAACTCGCCGGCCATCAGCTGCTTGCCCAGCTCGGTGATGCCGGTGCCGAGATCGATCAGCACGCGCCGACCGGCGTCGCTCACGATCTCCACCGCCGGTGTGTTGCCGCCGTAGCGCAGGTAGTGCGGGCCCGGCGTGGCGAAGGAGCCGCGCACGCCCCAGAAGCGCAGCTTCATGGGCCGACCCCTGGATCGGTCACCTGGCCGATCTGGAGGGTCATGCGCTCGCGGGCCACGACGACCTGGATGCCGGCGGCGTTTCCCTTGCGCCGGTAGGTGTCCTCGATCGCGTCCATCATGCGATCGGTGTGCGACGGCGCGTGATGGTAGAGGATCAGCCGGCGCACGCCGATGCCGACGACAAGCTCGAGCGCGTGATCCGGCGTGGAGTGCCCCCAGTGGGGAAACTTCTCGAACTCCTCGGGCAGGAACTGGGTGTCGTAGATGACCGTGTTGCAGCCGCGCAGGATGCCGACCAGGTCGTCGCGCATGGCGCCGAGCACGCGGCGGTCCTCGTCGCTGGCCTCCTCCGGCCCGGCCAGGAAGTGCTGCTTGTGCAGGAGGCCGGTGAACGGCGCCGTGTCGCTGACGTAGGCCAGGCTGGTGCCGTCGCCGTCGATGCGGTAGCCGACGGCGCCGAACGGGTGGTTGAGCGCGACCGGTCGGATCTCGAAGTCGTCGACGACGAAGCCCTTGCCCGGCGTGACCTCGTGAAACTGGAACTCGGCCGGCACCGCCTCGAGCGGCACCGGGAAGTACTCGTGGCGCGTGATGCCGCCGATGACCTGCTGCAGCTCGTCGGCCGCGGCGCGCAGGGCGTAGATGCCGATGCGCGTGCCCGGCATGTAGGCCGGCTGGAAGAACGGCAGGCCCTGGATGTGGTCCCAGTGAACGTGGGACAGGATGACGTGATGGTGGGCGGGGCCGTTGAACGCACCCTGCTCGGCGGCCAGCTTCTGACCGAGCCCGCGCAGACCGGTTCCGGCGTCGAGGATCAGGCAACCACCTTCGTCGCCGCGCACTTCGACGCACGAGGTGTGTCCCCCGTAGCGCACGGTATCCGGCCCAGGCACCGGGTAACTCCCGCGCACTCCCCAGAACGTCACGTGCATTTCCGCGCGATTGTATCCGATCCAGCATGCCAAGCCGAGAAACCGGCCGAGTTTGCTGGACCTGGCGGCCTCGGCGTGGCGGCGGGGGCACGGCGGGCGAGGAAAAATCACGTCTAGACCGAGGGTTCGCCGGCCGGGGCTCGCGGAGGTTCAACCGGTGCGAGCCCTGGTGGTAGGTTGCGCCGATGAGCACGGGCCCCGGAAGCGCCGGTGCGCGGCGCGTCCTGGTCATGGGCGCGGGCGCCATCGGCGGCACGGTCAGCGCGTGTCTGGCCGAGATCGGCGCCGACGTCACGGCGGTCACGACCAACGACGCCATCTTCCGCGCCGTGCGCGAGCACGGCTTCCGCACCGGCGGCGAGGGGGGCCGCCGGGTGGTGCGCGGCCGCATCGAGCTCGGGGTCCCGGCCGGCGAGCGCTTCGACATCGTGCTGCTCGCCACCCAGCCGCCCCAGGTCGAGGAAGCGGCGCGCTCGGCGCTCGAGGCGCTGACCGCCGACGGCGTCATCGTCTGCTTCCAGAACGGGCTGTGCGAGTCGCGCATCGCGGCCATCGCCGGCCCGGAGCGCGTCGTCGGCGGCATCGTGGCGTGGGGCGCGTCGATGCCGGAGCCGGGCATGTACGACCGGACGTCGGCCGGCGGCTTCACCCTGGGCCGCTTGAACGGCGACGCCGGACGATCGCGTGCGCGAGCTGGCCACGACGCTCGAGGCGGTCGGCCCGGTCGAGCTGACCTCGAACCTGCTCGGCGCCCGGTGGAGCAAGCTGGCGCTCAACTGCGCCGTGTCGTCGCTCGGCACCATCGGAGGCGACCGGCTCGGCCCGCTGGTGCGGGTGCGTCGCTACCGCCGCGTGGCGCTCGAGATCTTCACCGAGGTGGTCGAGGTCGCGCGCGCCGAGGCGGTGAGGCTGGAGAAGGTGGCCGGCACGCTCGACCTGGACTGGATCGCGCTGTCGCCGGCCGATCGCGCGGCCAGCGCGTCCGCCGGGCTGACCGCCAAGCACGCGCTGCTGCTCGCGGTCGGGCTGCGCTACCGGCGGCTGCGCTCGTCGATGCTGTCGGCCATCGAGCGCGGTCGCGTGCCGGCCATCGACTTCCTCAACGGCGAGGTCGTGACCCACGCGGCGCGCCATGGCCTCGAGGTGCCGGTCAACGCCGCGGTCGTCGAGACCGTGCACGCGCTGGCCCGCGGCGAGAAGCGTTCGTCGCGCGAGCTGCTCGACGGGCTGTACGACGAGATCCGGGCCCGTCGGCCGGCCGAGGCCCGGCGCGCGGCGCGCTGACCGGCGGGCCTGCACGCGTGGCTGTCCGTCCCGAGGGCGCGCAACGCCGCATCCAGGTCGCGCTCGATCGGGGCTAGAATGCCGGCCATGCGCCGCGTGATGGCTGCTCTCGCGCCCGGGATGCTCATCGCCGCCACCGGGGTGGGCGCCGGCGACCTGGCGGTGGCCAGCCTCACCGGCAGCCGCCTGGGCAACGGCATCCTGTGGGCGGTGCTGGCCGGGGCCGCGCTCAAGTTCACGCTCAACGAGGGGCTGACCCGCTGGCAGCTGGCCACCGGCGAGACGCTGCTCGAGGGCGCGATGCGCCGCCTGGGCCGCCCGGTGGCGTGGATCTTCATGCCCTACCTTGTGGCGTGGAGCTTCTTCGTCGGCAGCGCGCTCATCAGCGCGTGCGGCGTGTGCGTCGGCGCGCTGGTCCCCGTGTTCGACGATCCCAACGACGCCAAGCTCGTGTTCGGCATCGCGCAGAGCGCGATCGGGCTGGTCCTGGTGTGGGCCGGCGGGTTCGCGCTGTTCGAGCGGGTCATGGGCGTTTGCATCGCCATCATGTTCGTGTCGGTGATCGCGACGGCGGCGGTCATCTGGCCGGGCTGGGCCGAGGTCGGGCACGGCCTGCTGGTGCCGGGCATCCCCGACGCCGGCGGCAGCGAGATCGGCTGGACCGTGGCGCTGATGGGCGGCGTCGGCGGGACCGTGACCATCCTGTCGTACGGATACTGGATCCGCGAGAAGGGCCGCGACGGCCTGAGCTGGCTGCGCGTGTGCCGCATCGACCTGGCCGCGGCCTACGTGATGACCGCGGCGTTCGGCATCGGCATGGTCATCATCGGCAGCACGATCGCCATCGAGGGCAGCGGCGTCGGTCTGATCGTGAAGCTGGCCGACCGCCTCGAGCAGTCGCTCGGTCCGGCCGGCCGCTGGCTGTTCTTGCTCGGCGCGTGGGGCGCCGTGTTCACCAGCCTGCTCGGCGTGTGGCAGGCGGTGCCGTACATCTTCGCCGACATGGTCGGCCTCATCCGCGAGTCGCGCGGCGGCGACGGTCCGGGGGAAGCCCGTGGCGAGGGCCGGCCGATCCGCGTTGTCGACACGCGCGGCCGGCCCTATCGCGGCTACCTGCTGGCCATCTCCACGGTGCCGCTCCTTGGCCTGGTGGTTTCGTTCAAGGACATCCAGAAGTACTACGCCGTTGTCGGCGCCGGCTTCATGCCGGTGCTCGCGCTGGCGCTGATGGTCCTGTGCGGTCGCCGCGCCTGGATCGGCAACGCGCGGACGCGCCTGCTGGGCACGACCGCGCTGCTGGTGGTCCTGGCCTTCTTCGCCTGGGCCGGCCTCAAGGGATGGGCCGAGTGACGGCCCCGTTCAGTCGATAGGCTCGATGATCAGGCGGTGTCCGTCGCGGCGGATGACGAAACCGCCGGCGCGGCCGGGCTTCGGCGGCCACAACCCGGTGAACCGGTCGCGCATGCCGCGCGAGTCGCGCGGATCGACAGGTCCACGCGGATCGCGCGGCTCCAGCACCTCGACCTCGTCGGAGTCGGCGTAGGCGCCGCGCAGGTGGGCGCCGCGGCGCTCGGCGCTGGTCATGATCCACAGCATCACGGCCAGCAGCACCAGGTACAGCTGCATGTTGACCAGGCCGTAGACGCCGAGCGCGACCGAGAACACGCGCGCCACGGTCACCGACACCTCGGTCGCGCGCAGAAAGCCCATCCGCAGCGACAGGAACGCGCGCAGGATGCGGCCGCCGTCCATCGGCAGCGCCGGGATCAGGTTGAAGGCGCCGAGGATGACGTTGATCCAGGCCAGCGTCGCGAACAGCGACGCGCCGGTCAGCTGGGCCAGCAGCAGCGACGCCCCGGCCAGGGCGAACGACACCGCGGGGCCGGCGGCGGCGATGGCGATCTCGTCGCGCGCGCTGCGCGGCTGATCGGTCATCTGCGCCGCGCCGCCGAAGAAGTGAAGCTCGATGCGCGAGACGTTCACGCCCAGGCGGCGGGCGACCAGCGCGTGGCCGAGCTCGTGCAGGACGACCGACGCGAAGGCGAGCAGCACGAAAGCGACCGCGCCCACGCCGCCCATGGTCAGCCCGGCGATGCCGAGCAGGAGGAGGAAGGTCACGTTCACGTGGATGGGAAACCCGAACAGGCTTCCCAGCCGGAAACTGCGAGAGAACATGTAGCAGAACGTAAGCCCGGGTCACCGGTTGTCAACGCGAGCCACGGATACCGGCCACCTAGCGCCGGAAGCGAGATAGCAGCGAGTGCGGCAGCGGAACGGGAATCATCCCGGCCGGCGCCGGGCGGCCCAGCCCCGAGGCCCACGGCCGCAGCACCGTGCGCGGCTCGTAGTCCGGCTCCGGCGGCAGCGGATCGACAAGGTCGCCGAAGCGCCGCGCGATCTCCTGGCGGTCCTCGGGCGCGATCCAGGGCAGCCACAAGGACACAAGGTCGCGGCCGTCGCCGGTGGTGAAGCAGATGCGATCGCCCGACGGCGTGACCTGAGAGCGGGTCGCGATGCGCGCCCGGCCGTCGGGGCTCCGGCCGGGCAGCACCAGCGAGCCGTCGCGGCACACCTCGAGCGTGCGTCGCGGCCGCTCGCGGAACAGCGGGCGGGCATAGATGACGAGGCGCTCGGCCAGCTGGATGAGCACCACCCGGTGGTGGCCGCGGCCGAGCTCGACAGCCTCGGTGGCTCCGCCGCCGTGGGCGGCCAGCGCACGCACCACCTCCTCGGCCACGCGATCGAGCGCGCGCCAGGCGGCCAGCGCGCCGATGTCGAACGGCGCCACCGGCTTCACCCCTCCCAGGCGCTCGATCTGCCCGGGCCGGCGCTCGTACCACAGGGCCAGATCGCCGGTCGGAAACGAACGCACGGCCCACAGAGAGCGCTGCGCCAGGGTGAGCTCGCGGCGGGACGGGGCGCCTCGGCGGTGGCGAACCCACGTCGCCGCGTTCCCGGACACTGTCAGGCGGAGGCGCTCGCCGAGGTCGAGCCGGACGTGCTGCGGTCCGACCTCGAGGCTCACCGTGCCGTCGCGACTGGGTGCCTTGTAGGTCGGCGCGGCGGCAAGCTCTCGATAAGGCGCATCCACCGTCCTTGGAGTGTAGCAACGGGTCGGCTCCGGGCCTCTTCGGGGGTATTCTCCGCGCGCAATGGGCTACCAGTACATCTACGTCATGAAGGGTCTCGGCAAGGTCGTGCCGCCCAAGCGCGAGATCCTCAAGGACATGTGGCTGTCCTTCTTCCCGGGGGCCAAGATCGGCGTGCTGGGTGCCAACGGCGCCGGCAAGAGCTCGCTGCTGCGCATCATGGCGGGCCAGGACAGCGAATTCGTCGGCGAGGCGTGGCCGGCCGACGGCATCAAGGTCGGCTTTCTGCCGCAGGAGCCGGTGCTCGACCCGAGCAAGGACGTGTTCGGCAACGTCGACGAGGCGGTGGCCGAGACGCGCTCTCTTCTGACCCGCTTCGAGGACATCAGCAACAAGCTGGGCGAGGACATGGACGGCGACGCCATGCAGAAGCTGCTCGACGAGCAGGGCTCGCTGCAAGACGCCATCGACGCGGCCAACGCATGGGAGCTCGACCGCACCGTCGAGATCGCGATGGACGCGCTGCGCCTGCCGCCGGGCGAGGCCAACGTCACCAACCTGTCGGGCGGCGAGCGCCGCCGCGTGGCTCTGTGCAAGGTGCTGCTGTCGAAGCCGGACATGCTGCTGCTCGACGAGCCGACAAACCACCTGGACGCAGAGTCGGTGGCGTGGCTCGAGCGCCACCTGGCCGAGTTCCCCGGCACCGTCGTCGCGGTGACCCACGATCGCTACTTCCTCGACAACGTGGCCGGCTGGATCCTGGAGCTGGACCGCGGCCACGGCATCCCGTTCGAGGGCAACTACACCTCGTGGCTGGAGCAGAAGCAGGCGCGCCTGGCCCAGGAGGAGAAGCAGGCCGGCGCGCGCAACCGCGCCCTCGAGCGCGAGCTGGAGTGGGTGCGCACGTCGCCCAAGGCGCGCCACGCCAAGAGCAAGGCCCGCCTGTCGCGCTACGACGAGCTGGTCGAGGAGGCCAAGACGGCGCAGCGCGATCCCGCGATGGAGATCGTCATCCCGACCGGGCCGCGGCTGGGCAACGAGGTGGTCAACGCCACCGGCGTGCGCAAGGCGTTCGGCGACCTGCTGCTGATGGAGGACCTCTCGTTCCGGCTGCCGCGCGGCGGCATCGTCGGCGTGATCGGGCCCAACGGCGCCGGCAAGACCACCCTGTTCCGCATGATCGTGGGCCAGGAGAAGCCGGACGGCGGCGAGCTGGCCATCGGCGAGTCGGTCAAGCTGGCCTACGTGGACCAGAACCGCGACGCGCTCGAGGGCGACAAGTCGGTGTGGCAGGAGATCAGCGGCGGCGCCGAGGTGCTGGACCTGGGCGGGCGGCAGATCAACTCGCGCGCGTACGTGTCGAGCTTCAACTTCCGCGGCGCCGACCAGCAGAAGCGGGTCGGCAACCTGTCGGGCGGCGAGCGCAACCGCGTGCACATGGCCAAGCTGATCAAGAGCGGCGGCAACGTGCTCCTGCTCGACGAGCCGACCAACGACCTCGACGTCAACACCCTGCGCGCGCTCGAGGATGCGCTGCAGAGCTTCCCCGGCTGCGCCGTCATCATCAGCCACGATCGCTGGTTCCTCGACCGCGTGGCCACCCACATCCTGGCCTTCGAGGGCGAGTCCAAGACGGTCTGGTTCGAGGGCAACTACCGCGACTACGAGGCGGACCGCAAGCGCCGCCTGGGCGACGAGGCGGATCAGCCGCACCGCATCAAGTACAAGCCGCTCACGCGCAGCTGAGATGTCCGAGAGCTCCTGGACCGAGAAGGCGACAGCCGTGGCGACCGGCTTCGCCGGCTCGGCGGTGAGCTCGAATCGAGCGGTTCGCGCGCGGCTACCATCACCACGTCTACGACGTGATGTGCGCCGGCGGCCGCGCGTTCGTCGTCCGCCTGGGCGAGGTCGAGGACGGCCACTTCTTCGAGGCCGCGCGGGGCTGGCACGCCCTGCTGGCGCCGATCGGGACGCCGCTGCCGCGCATCCTGGCCGGCGGCGAGCACCAGGGCCACCCGTTCCTGGTCCTGGAGCGCCTACCCGGCGTGGACCTCGAGGACGCGTTCGAATCGATGAGCCGCGACGACCGCCGCGCGCTGGCGGCCGCCATCGCCGGCATCCAGGACCGCGTGCAGGAGCGCCTGCCCGAGGGCCAGGGTTTCGGCGATGCGCTGTCCCACGACGGCCCGTACATGGCGGAGAGCTGGGCCGGCTTCGTGGAGGCGTTCATCGATCGCAGTCGCCGGCGCCTGGCCGGCCGCGACGCGCACCTCGTCGATCTGATCCGGCGCGCGGAGGCCGGCGTCGTCGCCATGGCGCCCTACTTCGCGTCGGTGCGGCCGCGACCGTTCCTCGACGACATGACGACGAAGAACGTCATCATCCACGAGCGGCGGCTGAGCGGCATCGTCAACGTGGACTGGCTGTGCTTCGGCGACCGCCTGATGCCGGTGGCCCTGACCCGCAACAGCATGCTCAGCACCGGCCGCGAGCCGGACTACGCCGACTTCTGGCTCGAGGCGCACCGACCGGGCGACGAGGAGCGCCGCGCGCTGCGCTATTACACGGCGCTTTACGCGCTGGACTTCATCGGCGAGCACGGCCAGGTGTTCAACCGCGACGAGCCGGTCCGGGTCGAGGACGAGAGGCTCGCGCGGCTGCACCGCATCCTGGCCGCCGAGCTCGACGCCGCGCGCGTCTGAAGGCGGCGACTCAGGCCGCGGCCCAGGGCTGGCGCTCGCGACAGCCCGAGACCTCGACCTCGCCGCGCTCCATCAGACCGGTGGCTGCGTCGTGGATGCGGTAGGCCATGGTCGAGCGGCCCAGCGGCTGGGCCTCGACGAAGATGCAGCGCAGCTCGCCCGGCTCGAACCCGCACTGCTCCTGGACCGCGGCCAGCAGCTGCTCGCTGTGCAGGTGGCCGTCGCCGAAGTTCCAGCCCAGCACCAGGCCGGCGACAATCTCGCCGTCGAGATACTCGTAGTCCTCGAGGCGCTCGACCGCGTTGGGGATGAGCAGCGGCAGCGCGCGGCCGTGCAGGTGCATCAGCCGGAAGGCGATCACCCGGCCGACCAGGCCCACGCTGGTGGCGCGGTCGTAGAACCGCTCGAGCTGGTCGTACACCCAGGGCGCGCTCTTCACCACGCGGTCGAGCTTGCGGTAGCTCTCGCCGCGGAACAGCCACACGCCGTAGGCCCAGTTGCCGGCGTAGTAGCGCATGGCCAGCAGGAACGAGAAGCGCCCCGGGAACAGGTTGCCGGCCAGCGGCACCACGACGAGCATCACGGCGAGGAACGCGGCCAGCGCCGGCGGGCCGATGTCGAGCACGCCCACCTCCGGGTGGGCCCAGAACAGCGCGAACCCGCCGTACACGACCATCACGTTCCACTCGATCGGCACGCCCATCGGCACGTTGCTGGTGATGAAGCCGTGCAGGAGCAGCATCAGCAGGATGCCGAGCACGGTCCACCACCCGCCGGGGGACAAGCAGAAACACCAGCGGGACCGCCATCTCGAGCGCGGTGCCGGCGTGACCCATGCCCACCGCCAGGCGCGACGGGCGCAGATCCTCCGGGTAGCGCCGGTACATGCGGCGGCGCAGCCACTCGAAGCGCGTGACCGGGCTGTTGCTGGTCATGACGCACACGGTGGTCGGAAAGTGATGGTTGAGCTTGGAGAAGCCGGCCCAGAACCAGAGCGCCAGCTGCACCGCCTGGGCGCCGGCGATCCAGTTGCCGGCGAACGCGAAGCACGACCGTGGTCGTCCAGTAGTGCTCGGCGCGCAGCGCGAGGAAGATGGTGCGGTCGCACAGCCCCAGGAGCGGCACCAGCACCGCGATCGGGATCAGCATGCTCGCGTCGATGGCCGGCGCGATCAGCGCGCGCACGAGCAGGACCACGAGCGCCAGGTAGAGCGCCGCGTCCAGCCACGTGCGCCGCGAGCCGCCCAGCAGCGGCAGCCGGGCGAACAGCGGCAGCTTGGTGGTGCCGGGGCGCAGGAAGTGGAGGAAGCCGCCCACCGGGGGGAAGTAGCGGCCGGTCAGGGGGCCGCTGCCGCAGCCCAGGCCCAGCCCCTCGAACAGCATGCTCCACAGGATCGCCTTCTCGAAGGCGAGCGGATCGAGCCACCAGTGGCCGATCGTCGACAGCCCGCCCAGGCCGGGCGACAGGCTGCAGAAGCCGATCCACGCCCCGACGTAGAACACGATCTTGATCAGGTAGAAGAGGTAGGCGAACAGCGGCGTGCCGTAGCCCTGCAGCGCCCAGGCCTCGCAGACCATGCGGCCGCGCTCGGCGAACGGCCGCGTCGCCCACTCGAGCGGGTCGTATGGCGGCGGCGTGGTCTGGAAGAATCGCACCGCGTCCCTCCCCCGTGCCGCCGCATGGTACTCGATCCCGGGTCAGCTCCAGCGGACGTTCTCGTCGCCATCGCCGGGCGACCCTGGTCCGTCTCCTCGTGACGCGATCCGCCGCCAGTCCTGCCCGCGCGCCCAGCCCTCGAAATCGCGCCAGCTGACCTCGGGAAAGTCGTCGCGCAATCCCTCGATGTCGGCCGCGTGGCCGACGCGATCGAGCCACTCGAACATGGCGGCGAGCTCCTGGCTGCGCGCGCGCAGGGCCTCCGGCGCCAGGGCGCGGTAGCGGATCCGATGTCCGGCGGCGTCCGACAGGATCGCCGCCGCCTGCTCGCCGGTGAGCTCGTCGCCCGCGATGTCGAAGCGGCGGCCGAACACCTCGCTGCCGCGCTCGATGATCGACGCGGCGAAGCCGCCCACATCGGCCAGCGCGATGTGCTGCATCGAGCGGCCGGCGGGCAGGGCCATGGCCAGCCGGCCCGCGAGCAGGTCGGCCGTCGCCGGAGGCGCGACCAGATCTTCCATGAGGCAGACCGGCGCGATGATCGTGTACGGCACGCCGGAGGCGGCGACGCGGCGCTCGATCTCGACCTTGCGCTCGAGGCGCGGCACGCCGGTGGCGCGGTCGGCGCCGGCGGCGGAGCAGTACACGATGTGGCCCACCCGGGCCGCGGCCGCCGCGCGCACAAGCGCGATGCCGTGGTCAATCTCGTTCGCCGCGGATCCGGGCGCCGTGGCCGCGAGCAGCGCGTCGGCGCCGCGCGCCGCGCGCATCACCGAGTCGAACGTCGGCGACGTCACCCGCCACCAGCTCGACGCGGGGCGCGCCGGCCGGCCCGTCGCCGAGAACGCGCACGCGGTGGCCGCGGCGCAGGAGCGCGTCAATCGCTGCGGCCCCGCACCGGCCGCTGGCGCCCGCCACGAGGACGAGCCTGGAGGTGATGGACATGCGTTCCTCTCGCCGCCTCGAGAAAGAGGCCGGACAGACGCAAGCACAGCAACCGCCGTACCAGCGATGTGGGGATCGTCGAGATGTCGGCACGAGCCGGGATCGCGCAGCGCCGCTGAACCCACTCTGCCGGCGCGTGGAGCACGTCGGTGTGCCGGCCTGCCGGCACCTGCCGGGTTTGCAGGCAGCAGGATCGGCGGCGCGACACCGGATCACGCGGCCATGGGCCGGCGCGCGGCTTGCTTTGGACGCCAGCCGTCATGCTTCGACGCAACATCCGCACGGCGGCGCTCGCCGCCATCCTCGGCCTCGCCGCCATCCTCGCCGCCGCCTGCGGTCGCGAAAGCGCCGCCTCGTCCGCCCCGCCGCCGCCGTCACCGGTCGGCGTCGAGGCTGTGCGCCCGACAAGGGTCGCCGACGTCACCGAGTACATCGCCACCCTGCGCTCGCGCCGGTCGATCACCGTGCAGCCGCAGGTCAACGGCCACGTCACGAAGATCTTCGTCGAGTCGGGCGACACGGTGAAGCCGGGCGATCCGATCATGCAGATCGATCCGGCCCGCCAGCGGGCCGCGCTGAGCTCGGTCCGGGCCAGCCACGGCTCGCGCCGCGCCGCGCTCGACCTGGCCGAGCGCGAGCTCAAGCGCACGACACAGCTCGTCGAGCTCGGCGCGGTGCCGACCCGCGAGCTGGATCAGGCCCGCTCCAGCGTCAACGCGCTGCGCGCCGAGGTGGCCGCCCTGGCCGCCGACATCCGCAGCGACAAGGTCACGCTCGACTACTACCGGGTCGAGGCGCCGGCCGGCGGCGTGGTGGGCGACATCCCGGTGCGGGTCGGCGACCGCGTCACCCCGGCCACGCGGCTCACCACCCTCGACGACAACGGCGCGCTCGAGGCCTACGTCTCGGTCCCGATCGAGCAGTCCGGCCGGGTCAAGATCGGCATGGAGGTCCAGCTGATCGACCAGGCCGGCAAGACGCTGTCAACCGGCCACGTGCACTTCATCTCGCCGCAAGTGTCGAGCGAGACCCAGTCGATCCTGCTCAAGTCGGACGTGCCCAACCCGGACGGCGGCCTGCGCGCCGAGCAGTTCGTCCGCGCGCGGGTCGTGTGGGGCGCGCGCGACGGCTTCACCCTGCCGCCCGCCTCCATCATCCGCATGAACGGCCAGACCTTCGTCTACGTGGCCGACAAGGCCGGCAACGGCGCCGTGGCGCGGATGCGCCCGGTCGTCGTCGGCGAGCTCATCGACAACCGCTTCGCGGTCCTTTCCGGCATCGCGCCGGGCCAGAAGATCGTCACGTCCGGCGTGCAGAAGATCCGCGACGGCGCGCCGGTCGCGATCCAGCGCAAGTGATTGCGCATTCCAGGAGACACGCGTGTTCGTCAACTTCTTCATCCGCCGTCCGGTCTTCGCCACCGTCTGCGCGCTCCTGACCGTCATCGGCGGGGCGATCGCGATCCCGACCCTGCCGGTCGCCCAGTACCCGCAGCTGGCCGCCCCCCAGGTCACCGTCACCAGCCTCTACCGCGGCGCCAGCTCGCAGACGGTCGAGGCGGCGGTGACCACTCCCATCGAGCAGGCGGTCAACGGCGTGGAGGGCATGAAGTACATGACCTCCTCCAGCACCAGCAACGGCGTCTCGACGGTCACGGTCACCTTCGACCTCGAGCGCGACATCAATCTCGCGGCGGTCAACGTGCAGAACCGGGTGCAGCAGGTCGTCGCGCGCCTGCCGGCCGAGGTGCGCAACTCCGGCGTCACCGTCGCCAAGAGCTCGACCGCGATCGTGCTGGCCGCCGCGTTCTCCGCCGAGAAGGGCGCGTACAGCGACGAGTTCGTGTCCAACTACGTCGACACCTACGTCACCAACGCCATCAAGCGCGTGAAGGGCGTCGGCGAGGTGGTCATCTTCAACGAGCGCAAGTACGCCATGCGCCTGTGGCTCGACCCGGTCAAGCTGGCCGCGCGCAAGCTGACCGCCGCCGACGTGGTGGGCGCGCTGCGCGAGCAGAACATCTCCATCGCCGCCGGGCAGGTCGGCGCCGAGCCGGCCCTGCCCGGCCAGGCCGTCGAGCTCAGCCTGCGCGCCGACGGCCGCTTCCGCGACGCCGACCAGTTCGGGCGCATGGTCATGAAGACCGACGCCGACGGCACCCTGGTGCTGCTCAAGGACGTCGGCCGGGCCGAGATCGGCGCCGAGGACTACAGCTCCATCCTGCGCTACAACGGCGTGCAGTCGGTCGGGCTCGGCATCTTCCAGCTGCCCAACGCAAACGCGCTCGACGTGCAGCGCGACGCGCTCGCGGCGCTGGACGAGCTGTCGCAGAAGTTCCCGCCCGGGCTCAAGTACCAGGTCGGCTTCGACCCGACCTCGGCGGTGCGCGACCAGATCACCGAGGTGGTGACGACCCTGGCCGAGGCCATCGTCCTGGTCATCGTCGTCATCTTCATCTTCCTGCAGGGATGGCGCGCGACGATCATCCCGGCCATCACCATCCCGGTCTCGCTGATCGGCACCTTCATCTTCGTCAAGGCGTTCGGCTTCTCGATCAACACGCTGACCTTGTTCGGCTTGACCCTGGCGACAGGCCTCGTCGTCGACGACGCGATCGTGGTGCTCGAGAACATCGAGCGCCACATCGCCGAGCTGGGGCGGCCCGCGCGCGAGGCGGCGTCGAGCGCCATGAAGGAGGTGGCCGGCGCGGTCATCGCCACCTCGCTGGTGCTGATCGCCGTGTTCGTGCCGGTGGCGCTGTTCCCGGGCACGACCGGGCGCATCTATCTCCAGTTCTCGCTGACCATCGCCTTCTCGATCGCGCTGTCGGCGTTCAACGCGCTCACCCTCACCCCGGCGCTGTCGGCGCTGCTGCTCCGTCCTGGCGACGGCCGCCAGCGGTTCTTCTTCTTCCGCGGCGTCGAGCGCGCGCTGGCCTGGTTCACCCGCGCCTACCGCGCTTCGCTCGCGGTCGTGCTGCGCCACCGCGCGATCGCTGTCGTCGTCTTCGTCGCCGGCCTGGGCGCAACGGTCTACGCCTACCAGCGGGTGCCGTCGGCCTTCGTGCCGGACGAGGACCAGGGCTACGTGGTCCTGGCGGTGCAGCTGCCGTCCGGCGCGGCTCTACAAGAAACGCTCAAGGTGACCAAGCAGATCGAGAAGATCGCGCACGAGCTCCCGGAGGTGCGCGGCACCTTCAACGTGACCGGCTTCTCCTTCACCGGCAACGCCAGCAACAAGGCGACCGTGTTCGTCACCCTCGAGCCGATCGCGGAGCGGCCGGGAGCCGAGCACTCGGCCGCGGCCGTGCTCGAGCGCCTGCGCGGGCCGGTGTCGGCCATCCGGGACGCCTTCGTCATCCCGTTCCTGCCGCCCACGCTGCAGGGCGTGGGCTCGCTGGGCGGCTTCCAGTTCGAGCTCGTCGACCGCGCCGGCGGCCCGGTCGAGGAGCTGGCCGGCGCCGCGTGGGGCATCGTCGGCGCCGCGGCGGCCGACAAGCGGCTGCTCGGCGTGTTCACGCCGTTCACCGTCGACAACCCGCAGCTGGTCATCGAGATCGATCGGCCGCGGGCCAAGGCGCTCGGCGTCCCGTTCGATCAGATCGCCGAGACGCTGCAAGTCTACATGGGGTCGAGCTACGTGAACGACTTCGACTACAACAACCGCTCGTATCGCGTCTACGCCCAGGCGGATCGACAGTTCCGCGCCGAGCCGCGCGACATCCGCCAGTTCTACGTGCGCTCGGCGGGTGGCGAGATGATCCCGCTCGACTCGCTGGTCCGCGTCGTCCCGGCCACCGCGCCGCAGGCGATCAACCACTTCAACACCTTCCGCTCCGCCGAGCTGACCGGCGCCGCGGCGCCCGGCGTCAGCTCGGGCCAGGCCATGCAGGCGATGGAGGAGCTGGCCGCGGATCTGCCGGCCGGCTTCTCCTACGAGTGGGCGGGAGAGTCGCTCGAGCAGCGCGAGTCGGGCGGCCAGGCGCTCTTCATCTTCGCCCTGGCGGTGCTTGTGGTCTACCTGGTGCTGGCCGCGCAGTACGAGAGCTTCGCGCTGCCGTTCATCATCCTGCTGGCGGTGCCGTTCGCCATCCTGGGCGCGCTGGTCTTCATGTCGGCGCGCGGGCTGCAGAACGACGTGTTCGCGCAGATCGGCATGGTGATGCTCGTCGGCCTGTCGAGCAAGAACGCGATCCTGATCGTCGAGTTCGCCGAGTCGCTGCGGGAACAGGGGCGATCGATCGTCGATGCGGCGCTGGAGGCGGCGCGCATCCGGTTGCGGCCGATCCTGATGACGTCGCTGGCGTTCATCATCGGCGTGCTGCCGCTGGTGTTCGCCAGCGGGGCCGGCCAGAACAGCCGGCACTCGCTCGGCACCACGGTGTTCGGCGGCATGATCGCCTCCACGGTGCTGAACCTGTTCTTCATCCCGGTCCTCTACGTCCTTGTCGAGACGTGGCGAGAGCGTCGCGGGCCGCGCGTTCATGTTTCCGGGCCGTAACAGATCCCGCCGGAGCATTTGACGCGCGGCCCGTCCGCATTATGGAGGCGCGATGGGCGAGCCGATCGTGTGGGCTGCGCCGGTCACCGAGAGCGGCGCGGGCAGGCCGCCCGCCGGCTGGCGGCTGTTTCTTCTGATCGCCTTGCCGGCGCTCACCGCCGGCCTCGCTGTGCTGGCCGGATTCGGGCTCGCCGAGTGCCCGATCCTGCTCGCGGCCGGAGGCGTGTTCGCGGCCGGCTTCGCCCTGGCCCCGCCGCCGGGAAGGTGCCCGAGGACGGCGCCGCGCGGCCACCCGCTCCTGGGCAGCGCGGTCGCCATCGCGCTGGCGGCCGGCCTGACCGGCGGTCTGTCGAGTCCGTTCGTCGTGCTGCTGCCCACACCGGTCCTGTTCGCGTGGACCGCGTACGGGCCGGGACGCCAGTCGACGGCGGTGTCGGCGGCATTCCTTGTCGGCCTCGTCGCGCTCCTCGTCGTGCCGCACCTGTGGACCGCGCCGCCGCTGGAGCGAGCCGCCTTCGAGGCGCTGGTGGCGTGGAGCGCGCTCCTGTGCGCCGGGCTCATCGCCGGACAGATCAAGCTCCTGTTCCGGGGCATGAAGCAGACCTCCACATCGCTCGACTGTGTGCGCCGCCTCGCCCTCGACGACGCGGCCAGCCGGAGGCGCGGGCTCGAGACGATCGCGGCGAAGCTGGCCCACGAGCTCAAGAACCCGCTGGCCGCGATCAAGAGCCTGGTCCAGCTGCAGGCCGGCGTGTCCGGCGGCGACGAGCGCTCGCGCCGCCGCTTCGAGGTGATGGCGACCGAGGTCGCCCGCATGGAGTCGATCCTGCGCGACTACCTCACCTTCTCGCGGCCGCTCGACGATCTCGAGATCGCCGACGTGAAGCTGGAGTCGGTCGTCGAGGAGGTGGTGGCGGTGCTGGCCGGGCGCGCCGACGTCGACGGGCATCAACCTGGTCCAGAGCGGCCGGCCCGGCGTGATCCGCGGCGACGCCCGCCGCCTCAAGCAGGCCCTGCTCAACCTGACCGCCAACGCGCTCGAGGCCACGCCGCGCGGCGGCAGCGTCACCCTGCACTACGATGTCGGGCAGGAGGCGGCCCACCTGGCCGTGCGCGACACCGGAGCCGGCATGAGCGACCAGCGTGGTGGCCAGAGTCGGCACGCCGTTCTTCACCACGCGCAAGGATGGCACCGGGCTCGGCGTGGTGATCGCGCGCTCGGCCATCGTGCAGCACGGCGGCACCCTCGAGTTCACCAGCCAGCCGCGCGGAGGGACGTCCGCGATGATCACGCTGCCGCGCCTGGGCGAGCGAGCCCTGCCCCGGACGGAGGCGGCGCATGGCTAGAGTCCTCCTGGTCGACGACGATCAGGCGGTCCTCTTCGCCCTCGGCGAGCTGCTCGAGACCGGCGGCCACGAGGTCGTGGCGGTGCGCTCGGCCGAGCCGGCGCTGACCGCGCTCGACGGGGTCGACGTCGTCATCGCCGACTACTCGATGCCCGGCATGGACGGTCTGGCCCTGCTGGAGGAGATCCGCGCCCAGGATCCGGCGCTGCCGGTCATCTTGCTGACCGCGCACGGCTCGGAGCGGGTCGCGGTGCGCGCGATGAAGAACGGCGCCTACGACTACCTGTCCAAGCCGTTCGACAACGACGAGGTCGGCTACAGCATCGACCGCGCGCTGGAGACGCGGCGCCACCGCCTCGACGCGCGCGACCGCGAGCTGGAGCAGGCGGTCGGCGTGCGCATCGCCGGCAAGAGCCCTGCCCTGCGCCGCACCATCGACGCCGCCGTCCGGGTCGCGCCGCGCGACGTGACGGTGCTCGTGCGCGGCGAGACCGGCACCGGCAAGGAGATCATCGCGACGCTGCTTGCACGCGCACAGCCCGCGCGCCGGGCGGCCGCTGGTGCAGTTCAACTGCGCGGCCATCCCGCACGAGCTGGCCGAGGCGCAGCTGTTCGGCCACACCCGCGGCGCCTTCACCGGCGCCACCAGCGCCCACGCCGGCTACTTCACCCAGGCCGACGGCGGCACGCTGCTGCTCGACGAGATCGGCGAGCTGTCGCTGCCGGTGCAGGCCAAGCTGCTGCGCGTCCTCCAGGAAGGCGAGGTGCAGCCGCTGGGATCGACGCGGGTCGAGAAGGTGGACGTGCGCGTCGTCGCCGCCACCCACCGCGATCTCCTGGCCGAGGTGAAGGCCGGCCGCTTCCGCGAGGACCTGTACTACCGCATCGCCGTCGTCGAGCTGGTGGTGCCGCCGCTTGCGCGAGCGCGCCGGCGACATCCCGCTCCTGGCCCGCGAGTTCGCCCGCAAGTACTCCGAGCGCTTCGGCCTGGGCTACGTGGTGCAGCTGTCGCCCGAGTTCATCGCCCTGCTCGAGCGGCGCAGCTGGCCCGGCAACGTGCGCCAGCTCGAGAACACGATCGCGCGCAGCGTGGCCCTGGCGACAGACCGCATCATCGGGCCGGCCATGCTGGCGCCGTCGGAGGACGACGGCGAGCCGGACGGAGCGGCCGACGCCGCGGCGGCGGTCGAGCAGGTCACCCGCGGCCTCAGCTTCCGCGAGCAGGTCGAGGCGTTCGAGCGCCACCTGCTCGGCAACGCGCTGGCCGCGGCGGCCGGCAACCAGTCGCAGGCCGCGCGCCAGCTCGGCATCACGCGCGCGTCGCTCTACGACAAGATGAAGAAGTACGGCCTGGCCCGGCGGAGCGCGACCGGCTGACGGCGTGACGCCGCGGGCGGCGCGCTCCGCCCGCCGGCCTACTTGCCCTTCTTGAGCGTCAGCTGCAGGCGGACCAGCACGTCCTGGCCGACCGAGTCGCCGGCCTCCTTGCCCACGCCGACGTCCTTGCGCTGGAACTTGTGCTCGCCGCGGATGCGCACGCCGTCCGGCAGGGTCTCGACCACCTTGAAGAAGACCTCCCAGTCGTAGGTCTTGCCGCGGAAGCTGATCTTGGCCGGCGCGCGGTAGTTGCCGCCGCCGGTGTGGCGCGGCTTGTCGACGACGACCGTCGCGGTCGCGAACTTGGAAACGTCCAGGTAGTCGGCCGACTTGATGTGGGCGTCGCGCTTGTTCGAGTCGCTCTTGAGGCTGGCCAGATCGATCTCGAACTCGGCGCTGGCGCCCTCCACGCCCGCTCTTGATGGCCTTGGCGAACTTGACCTTGGTGACCTTGATCTTCTCGAAGCGCAGCGACACCGGGTCGGTCGGCTTGGGCTCGGCGTGGCTGGCGTAGACGATCATGTAGTCCGACTTGTCGCTGTCGGGAACGGCCTTGGGCTCGCCGGCGCGGGCCGGAGCGGCGGCGAGCAGGCTCGCAGCCAGCGCGGTTGTCATCACGGTGAGAGAACGCATCACGTCACTCCTTGTTTTCATTTGCCCTCCGCCTCGCGGCGGAGGACCAGCGAGACATCGATGGGGATGATGTCTCCGTCGAAGTCGCCCTTGTCGGGCGCCAGCTTGCTCTCGCTGATCTTGATCTCGAATCGAGCGGAGGCCAGGAACATCGCGTCGCCCGGCTGAAAGCCGAGGCGGCTGCGCGCCGGCCGGATCCGGCGCCCGCATCGTGCCGGTCACCGAGACCCGGTGCCGCAGCCCCATCAGGTGCACCGTGCCCTCGGCGCTGTAGGCCACCGTGCCGTCGGCGCGGCGCTGCGCGCCCGAGCAGACGCTCGAGGTGGAAGGCGATGCGCGGGAAGCGCGCCGCGACCAGGTACTCCTCGCGCGCGTGCTTCGAGCGAAGCTCGATGCCCGTGTTGACCGCCGTGGTGGCCACCGACACCGACGCCCTCATCGGCTGGCGCAGATCGGCCGGCGCGCCGCGCCAGGTGCCCTCGATGTCGCGAGCGAAGCGGGCGTCGAACTTCTCGCCGCCGCCCGACAGGTGCGCGGTGATGGACGTGCCCGCGTGCGGCACCACGCGATAGACGCCGGCCTGCAGCCCGGGCAGCCCGCCGGCGATGGAGTCGGGCGGCGCCTCGACAAGCCCGGCCGGCGCGTACTCCGACGCGTTGCTCGGGATGGTTCCGCTGGCGAACGCCCACGCCGGGACCAGCAGCGGCAGCCCGGCCAGGATCTGCGGCGCGAGGCGCGCGGCCCGACCGGCCGGCAGGCGGCGGCCGCGCCTCTGCCAGCGTCGCACCAGCAGAAAGCCGACCGCCAGCGCTGCCGCGTAGACGACGAGGAGCGCGACCGCGTCCAGCCCGAGGGACACCGGCCCGCTGTCGACGACGCGCCAGCCCAGATCCGGATCGGGGACGTAGTAGCGCGTGCTCGCGTCCGTGTACAGGTTGCCTCGCGCCTGCAACAGCCAGCGCGCCAGAGCGCCGGCCACCGCGACCACGGGCAGCAGCAGCAAGCCGAGGAGCGTCATACGAGGGAGCAGCGTCGATAGCGCCACGCACTCGCCTTGTCAAGCCGGTGGGGCGGCGCCCTGTGCGACAGGTCCGTCACGCGGGCCCCGGGTTCGGGCTACGCTCTCCCGGATGTCGCCGGTCCGCGCCGTCAGCCTGCTCGCGACGCTCGCGGCCGCGAGCCCGGCGCTGGCCGCGGCCGGGCCGCCGGCGCGCCGCACGCTGTCATTCGAGGGCGGCGAGATCGATCTGTCGATCGAGGAGGTCCGCGGCGCGCCCGCCACGCCCGCCCACGTCGAGCGATGGGTGCGGCGCGCGGCGACCGCGGTGGCCGGCTTCTACGGCCGGTTCCCGGTGCCGCGGGTGCGCGTCGTCGTGCGGCGCATCCCGGGCCGCGGCATCCACGGCACCGCGTTCGGCAGCGACCTCGTGCGCGTGCGGCTCGGCGTCGAGACGGCGCCCGACCGCCTCGACAGCGACTGGGTGATGACGCACGAGCTTCTCCACCTCGGCTTTCCGGATCTCGACGACCGCCACCTGTGGATGCGCGAGGGGCTGTTCAACCTACTTCGAGCCGGTCGCGCGCGTCCGCGTCGGGCACATGCCGGTGCGCCAGATGTGGCACGAGCTGTTCCGCGATCTGCCGCAGGGCATGCCGCGCGACGGCGACGACGGGCTGGACCGCACCCGGTCGTGGGGCGCCACCTACTGGGGCGGGGCGCTGTTCTGGTTCCTGGCCGACGTCGAGATCCGCGAGCGCACGCACAACCGCCGCTCGGCCGACGACGCCCTGCGCGCCATCCAGGCCGCGGGGGGCAACGCCTCGCGCCACTGGACGGTCGAGCGAGTGCTCGAGGTCGGCGATCGCGCGACCGGCACGTCGGTGCTCGCCACGCTCTACCGCCGGATCGCCCTGCGCCGCTTCGACGTCGACCTGCGCGCCCTGGCCGGCCGCCTCGGCGTGGCGGCCGACCGCTTCGACGACCGGGCGCCGCTGGCTGCCATCCGTCGCGCCATCACCGCGCCGGCGGCGGAGGTGCGGCGTGGCCGGTGACCGCGCCGGGCCCGGCATCAGGACCGTGCTGTTCGACCTGGACGGCACGCTCATCGACTCGGCGCAGCTCATCCTGGCCAGCTGCCACCACACAATGGAGGCGCACGGTCTGCCGGCGATGAGCGACGACGAGTGGCTGCGCCACATGGGCACGCCGCTGACCTCGCACTTCGCGGCCTGGAAGGACGACCGCGGCACCATGGACGCGATGATCGCGACCTATCGCGCCTTCAACTCGACGCACCACGACGCGATGATCCGCGAGTTCCCCGGCGTGATCGAGATGGTGCGCGCGCTGGGCGCGGCCGGCCTCGGCGTCGGCGTGGTCACCAGCAAGCTGACCTGGACCGCCGCGCGCGGGCTGCGCCTGTTCGGGCTCGAGGACGCGATGGACGTGGTCGTCTGCGCCGACATGGTGACCAACCCGAAGCCGCACCCGGAGCCGGTCGAGACAGCGGTTCGCATGCTCGGCGCCGATCCGCGCACCACCGTGTACGTCGGCGACAGCATCCACGACATGCAGTCCGGCCGCGCCGCCGGCGTGCTGACCGCGGCTGCCCTGTGGGGGCCTTTCACCCGCGCCCAGCTCGAGCCGGCCGGGCCTGACTTCTGGCTCGAGGAACCGGCCCAGCTGCTCGACCTGGTCAGCGCGGGCGGCCGGCCAGATAGCCGTTGAGCTCCGTCTCCCACTCGACCATGAAGCGCCGGTAGTGCTCGGCGGTCATGGCGTCGACGAGAGCGTTGCCGCGCTCGCTCAGGCCGGTGTACGTGTAGCGCACGACCGCCTCGCTGCGCTCCGGCGCGCCGGAGGCCTCGCGCAGCTCGATGTCGATCTCGGTGACGTCGGAGCCGGGCGTGACGTGCAGGTAGCGCACGCGGCGGCCCGCGGCGTCGAACGACTCGAGCAGCCAGATCGTGTCCGGCTCGCCCGGGTGGCGGACGGCGAACACGGTCCCGTCGCCCGGCTCCGGCGCCTGGAACAGCACGATCGGGTCCCAGCCGCTGCACCAGGCCTTCTCGCCCAGCGGCGTGAGCAGCGGCATGATGTCGCCGGGCGGCGCCGACAGCGACTGGGTGTACGCGTGCGAGACACGCCGTGGCGCGAACGCCTGCACCTCTGGCATCTCCGAGCTCATCGCTTCCTCCTCTTTCCTGTGTCGGCGGCGGCCTCCTGCAGCGCCCGCAGCACCGCCTGATAGCCGCGCAGGTCGCGCGCATTCACGTGCGCGAGCGCCGCATCCTCCAGCCCGGCCAGACGCCGGTGCACCCGCGCAGCGGCCGCCTTGCCGGCCGCTGTCAGCGAGACGAGGAATGACCGCCGGTCCTCGGGCCGCAGCGCGCGCGTGATCAGACCGGCCCGCTCCAGCCGGTCCAGGTAGCTCGTCAGCGTCGACCGCTTGTGGGCAAAGGCATCGTGCAGCGCTCCGACCGGCGCGGCCCCGGACTCGTGCAGGTGCGCGAGCAGGTGGCACTCACCCTGGGTGAGCCGCAGCGGGGGGCTGGTGGCGTCCAGGAACAGCGCGACGCCATGGGCAGCGCGATGCAGGCCGGGTACGAGCTGTAGTTTCACTTCGATTTCGAATATTACGATCTCGTACTACATTCGACAAGCGGAGCCAGACACCGAAAGGCGCCGACACGCGTCGCAGCAGACGCGCGGCGTGAAACCACACCCGACCTGAACGGTTCTCGATCCGGTTCTGATAAGCTCCGAAGACGTGCGTCTGCGCGTGATCACCTGGAACGTGCACAAGTGCATCGGCGGTCTCGACCGCCGCTATGACCCGGAGCGAGTGCGCGCGACCATCGCCCACTACGAGCCAGATCTCGTGCTGCTGCAGGAGGTCGATCACCTGGCCCCGCGCTCCAAGCGCGACCGCCAGGTGGATCTCCTCGGCGATCTGCTCGGCCTGCGCCACCGCACCTGGTATCCCAACGTGCAGGTGCGCGGCGGCGGCGAGTACGGCAACGCCATCCTCAGCCGCTATCCGCTGACCGAGAGCTGCAACATCGATCTCACCGTGCCGCCCAAGAAGCGGCGCAGCGTGCTGCACGCCCGCTACCGGGTGCGCCTGGGCAGCAACGACGGCCGCCGCCACACCCGCACCGTGCACGTCTACAACATGCACCTGGGCCTGTCCGGCGTGGAGCGCAAGATGCAGCTGCGCCGCTTCCTGGCCAGCCACCCGTTCGTCGGGCTCGACCACCGCACGCCGATCGTCGTGGCCGGCGACTTCAACGACGTGTGGGGCACGCTCGGCCGCAAGCTGCTCGAGCCGGCCGGGTTCCGCGGCTTCGCGCCGATGCGCACCTTCCCGGCCTACGCCCCGATGCGCGCGCTGGACGCCATCTACGTGCGCGGCAACGTCGCCATCTCGCACGCCCAGGCGTCGCGCATGGAGCTGGCCCGCCGCGCCTCCGACCACCTGCCGCTGATCGCCGATCTGATGGTGACGTGACGCCCCGCGCCACCCCTGGAGGGCGAGCGCATGAGAGCAGGGTGCGGTTGCGCGAGCGAGCAGGTCCCGCTACATAGGGTGCGTCGGGGGCGGCACAGCTCCCGTGACTGCTGTCTGTCCCCTGCATCCTCCTGGGAAGGACGACGACGATGAAGCGAAACGCGTGGCTGGCAGCCGCAGCGGTGCTGCTGGGTCTCTCCGGGCGGGCCGCCGCCGACGATCCGGTGGTCAAGTTCGAGCGCTACCGCCTCGACAACGGGCTCGAGGTGGTCCTGCACCAGGACAACCGCGTGCCGATCGTCGCCGTCGACGTCTGGTACCACGTCGGCAGCGGCGACGAGACGCCGGGCCGCAGCGGCTTCGCCCACCTGTTCGAGCACATGCTGTTCCAGGGCTCCAAGCACGTCGGCGACGACCGCCACTTCGACATCCTCAAGAAGATCGGCGCGTCGGCGGTCAACGGGTCGACCAACCCGGACCGCACCAACTACTACGAGGTGGTCCCCTCGCACCAGCTCGAGGCCGCGCTGTGGCTGGAGAGCGACCGCATGGGCTACTTCCTGCCCAAGCTCACCGAGCCGAGCTTCAAGAACCAGGTCGAGGTGGTCCGCAACGAGCGGCGCCAGCGCTACGACAACGTGCCCTACGGGCGCGCTCGCTTCACCGTCGCCCAGGCGCTGTACCCGGAAGGCCACCCGTACCGCTACCTCACCATCGGACGCCACGAGGACCTGGCCGCCGCCTCGGTCGAGGACGTGACCACCTTCTACAAGAAGTGGTACGTGCCGGGCAACGCGACCCTGGTGCTGGCCGGCGACTTCGAGGTGGCCGCCGCGAAGAAGCTGATCGACAGGTGGTTCGCCTCGTTCCCGCACACCGCCAGGCCGGTCCACACGCCGCCGCCGACGCCGGTCATCGGCCGCAAGCGCGCCGAGGTGGCGGATCCGTTCGCCCGGCTGCGCCGCATCGAGTACGTGTGGCACACGCCGGCCTTCTTCACCCCGGGCGACGCGGAGCTCGACATCCTGGCCGAGACCCTGAGCGCGGGCGGCACCGGACGCCTGTACAAGATCCTCGTCCACGAGAAGCAGCTGGCCCAGTCGGTGGCCGCGTACCAGGCGTCGCAGCAGTTCTCGTCCTACTTCACCGTCGCGGTGGTGGCCAAGACCGACGCCGACCTGGCCGAGATCGAGCGCATCATGGAGCAGGAGCTCGACAAGGTGCGCAACGAGCCGATCACGCAGCGCGAGTTCGACCGCTCGGTCATCAACCGCGAGGCCGGCTTCGTGTGGGGGCTCGAGGGCGTGCTCGACCGGGCCGAGCGCCTGCAGCAGTACAACCACTACGTGGGCACGCCGGACTACATCACGCGCGACCTCGACCGCTACCGCAAGTCGTCGCCGGCCCGGGTGCAGGCGACCGCCAAGCAGTTCCTCGAGCGCGAGCATCGAGTCGAGGTGCTCACCGTCCCGGCCACAGGCGAGAAGGGCAAGTGACATGAAGCGCGCGCATGCATCTCTCTTCTTCCTCGCCTCGGCCGCGGCCTGCGGCGGCAAGGCGACGCAGCCGGCCGCGCCGGGCGCTCCGGCCGCCGGCAACCGTGCTCCGGCGGCCGCCGGCGAGCCGGTCTTCCCGGAGGAGCCGTTCCGCGCGTCGCAGCCGCCCCCCACCGCCCCGCGCGACTTCAACCTGCCGGCGATGGCGCACTTCCAGATGGGCGAGCGCGACAAGATCGACGTCTACCTGGTCGAGCGCCACGACCTGCCCACCATCTCGATCGATCTCAACGTCAACGGCGGCGGCATGGTGGAGCCGGCCGGCAAGACCGGCATGGCCGCCGTGTGCATGGACATGCTCGCCGAGGGCACCCGCAAGCTGGACAAGATCGCCTACAACGAGGCGCTGGCCGACCTGGCCTCCAGCGTGTCGAGCTACGCCGGCGACGACCGCCAGGGCGTGGCCATGAACACGCTCACCAAGAGCTTCGACGACACCTTCGCGCTGTTCATCGACACGGTGACCGAGCCGGGCATGCGCCAGGCGGACCTCGACCGCATGATCAAGCGGCGGCTCGAGGCCCTCAAGCAGTCGCGCGCCTCGGCCCAGTCGGTGTCCGGCCGCGTCAGCGGCGCGGTCATCTACGGCCTGACCCACCCGTTCGGGCGCGTGGTGACCGAGAAGACGCTCAAGGCGATCCGCCTGTCGGACTGCAAGCGGCACCACCAGCGCTACATCAGGCCGCGCGGCGCGCGCCTGTTCATCGTCGGCGACACCACCGAACAACAAGTGAGGCAGAGCTTCGCGCCGCTGCTGGTTCGCTGGCGCGGCGCGCCGGCCAGGGTGGCGCGGCCGCCGGATCCGCGCCCGCCGCAGGGACGCATCTTCTTCGTCAACATCCCGGGCGCGGAGCAGTCGTCGGTCTCGATGTTCCACGCCGGGCCGCCGCGCCTCGCGCCGGACTATTTCTCGACCATGCTGCTGGCCCAGGTCCTGGGCGGCGGCTTCGCCAGCCGCATCAACATGAACCTGCGCGAGGACAAGGGCTACTCGTACGGCGCCGGCGGCGGCTTCAACTACAACCGCTTCTTCGGCCGCTTCGGCGCCGGCAGCTCGGTGCGCACCGACGCCAGCTACCAGTCGGTGCATCGAGCTGCGCAACGAGGTGGCCGCGCTCAAGGACGCGAGCAGGCCGCCCACGCCCGACGAGCTGGCGCGCGACAAGGAGGGCACCATCCTCGGGTTGCCGTCGCGCTTCGCCACCGCCGACGAGGCGCTCGACCAGTACCGCCTGCTGGTCTACTACGGCCTGCCGGCCGATTACTTCAACACCTATGTCGACCAGGTCCGGGCGGTGACGGCGGAGCAGGTCCAGCAGGCCGCGGCCGCGCACCTCGATCCGGCCGGCGCCCGCTACCTGGTCGTCGGCGACGGCGACGCGCCGCAGATCGCGCACCTCGAGGGTGACAAGGGCCAGAAGGGGCAGGACAAGCCGCTGCTCGACGAGGCCGGCAAGCCGGTCACCCTGCGCGCGGCCCTGGCCAAGCTCGTCGCCGACAAGACCCTGGGCGAGGGCAAGCTGGTCGAGCTCGACCCGGACGGCGCCGTCGTGAAGACCAAGCCGGCGCCGGCGCGCCCGGCCGACGGTCAGGGCATGTAGCTCAGCCCGAAGCTCTCGATGTGGGCGATGTCGGCGGAGGACCACAGGCACCGGTCGTCCGGGCAGTCGATGCCGCTCGACATGACGCCGAGCAGCGGCTCGGGCAGGTGGTCGTCCACCTCGCCGTGCAGGATCAGGTGGCCTGCCTCGTGGGCGACCGTCGCGATGAAGTAGCGCTCCGACGGGCCGGTGTAGAACGAGATGCGGCCGCGGCCGTTGTTCATCTCGGCCCAGCCGCCGTAGCCGGGGCGCGGCAGCTCGAGCGTCGGGCACAGCTCGAAGAACAGCGTGCCGTCATCTTGATGGCTGTCCACCTCGGTGATGGTGATGCCGAAGTGCTCGTTCCAGAGCAGGAAGCCCTCCTCGATCCAGCCGCTCTCGACGTCGTCAGGATGGTGGCAGGAGTCGTCGAGCGACCAGGTCAGCTCGGTCTCGAAGGAGCCATCCGACCCGAGGGCAGAACAGGCGGTGAGGAGAAGGGCGCCGCCGACACCCACGAGCTTCAGCATTCCTGTTGCCCATGGAAGTCGGCACCTCCGCGCTAATGTTTATGTAGGAGAAGTATTCTGCGTCGCGAAAATTTGATGTCGAGTATCGCCGGGGCGCGGCTCACCCGCGGCGGCTTTCACCCGCCCCTTGCAGCACCTTCTGGATGCTCAGCGAGGGCGCGGCGGCGCCGGCTCGTCGGCCAGCGGCGTCGACAGGTAGCGCTCGCCGGTGTCGGGCATGATCACGACGAGGGTCTTGCCGGTCATCTGCGGCCGCCGCGCCACGCGCAGCGCGGCCCACACGGCGGCGCCTGACGACACGCCGGCGAGGATGCCCTCCTCGCGCGCGAGGCGGCGCGCGCAGTCGAATGCCGCGCGCTCGCTGACCGTCACGATCTCGTCGATGGCGTCGCGATCGAGGATGTCCGGCACGAAGCCGGCGCCGATGCCCTGGATGAGGTGCTGGCCGGCCGGCTGCCCCGACAGCACCGCCGAGGTCGACGGCTCGACCGCGATGATCTGGATCTCGGGCCGCCTGGCCTTGAGGTAGCGACCCACGCCGGTGATGGTCCCGCCGGTCCCCACGCCGGCGACGAAGGCGTCGATGTCACCGCCGGTGTCGTCCCAGATCTCCACCGCGGTCGAGCGCTCGTGCACGTCCGGGTTCGCCGGGTTCTTGAACTGCTGCAGGGACACCGCGCCCGGCGTCTCGCGCGCGATCTCCTCGGCGCGCACCACCGCGTCGCGCATCAGGCCGCCGCGGGTCAGCACCACCTCGGCGCCGAACGTCTTGAGCATCGCGATGCGCTCGCGGCTCATGTTCTCCGGCATGGTGATGATGAGCCGGTAGCCGCACGCGGCGGCGGCGAAGGCGAGCGCGATGCCTGTGTTGCCGGACGTCGCCTCCACGATCACCGAGCCGGGCACCAGCACGCCGCGCTGCTCGGCGTCGCGGATCATGGCCACGCCGATGCGGTCCTTGACCGAGGCGCAGGGGTTGCGCGACTCCATCTTGCCGAGCACCGTCGCGTCGATCCCCGCGCCGATGCGGCGCAGCCGGATGAGCGGCGTGCCGCCGACAGTGTCCACCACGCTGTCGAAGATCGGCATCGTGCGCGATTACACCATGAAAAAAGCCGCCGCGCGGACGCGGCGGCTTTCAGGAAGCCACGCAGGCCCGCTGGGGGGCTACATCTTCTTCTTGCCCTTCTCCAGCACCCACTTGTCGTAGTAGTTGGCCACGGTCGTGCCTTCCTGGCCGATGCGCTCGTTGGCCTTCTTGAGCTCCTCCTCGATGAGCGGCTTGAAGCGCTCGGGAGGTCCGCCGCCGGACAGGAAGCGTCCGTTGATGAAGAAGGCCGGTGTGCCGCCGACGCCGAACCCCTGCATCAGCTGCATGTCGTCCTGCACCTGCTTGGTGCACTCGCCGGTCATGTCGGCCTTGAACTTGTCCATCTTCAGGCCGGCCTCACCCGCCAGCTTGTCGATGTTCTCCTGGCTGAAGTTGCGACCCGCGTTGTAGCCCTTCTCGAACAGAAGGTGATACATCGGCTCGAACTTGCCCTGCTTCTGCGCCGCGCATGCCGCCTGCGCCGGGAGGGCGGCGACCTGCGGGTGAATCAAGAAGTGGCGGTAGACGACTTTGAGATCCTTCGGGTAGTCCTTCATGAGCTGCGAGACGGTCGAACTGACCGTCGCACAGTGCGGTCAAGCAAACTCGAACGACTCGACGATTGTGACCTTGGCCTGCTCGTTACCGACCCACGCCGCGCCTTCGATCGGCACCGCGTAGACATCTTGTGGGCTGGGCCGCGGACGCTGCGGGCGGTCTCCTCGACCGCCGCGCCCCGGAGCCCCGCCCTTCTTGAGCTGGTCGAGGATCTCGTCGTTCTGCTTGATGATCTGGTCGAGCTTCCCCGCCAGCTTGGTGTCCTCGCGCGTGCAGCCTGGCAAGAGCAGACCCAGCGCGGACAGGAAGAAAAGTCCTATACGCATCATGGGTTGCATCATGGGCGATCGCTGCCGGTCGGTCAAGGCAGGGACCGGCGCACACGAAGCAGGATCAGTCGCGCGAGCGGTCGGCCGCGTCCGGCGGCGCGTCGGGCCGCGTGACCCGCTGCACAGCCTGCATGATCCGGCGCGCGCGCTCCTCGACGCCGTCGAAGCGCCCGGCCGCCAGGTCGCCCGGATCGAACAGGCTGCCCACCATGCCGACCGCGGTCGAGCCGGCCTCGAGGTAAGCGCCCGCGTTGTCGGCGTCGACCCCGTTGGTCGGCACGATGCGCAGGAACGGCAGCGGCGCCAGCACCGAGCGCACGTACGCCGGCCCGCCGGCCGGGGCCGGGAACAGCTTGATGACCGGCGCGCCCGCCCGGTGCGCGCGCAGCATCTCGGTCGGCGTGTGCGCGCCCGGCATGGCCGCCGCGCCACCGTCGCGCGCCGCCGCGATGACCTGCTCGTCCACCACCGGCGACACAAGGAAGCGGGCGCCGGCGTCGATCGACGCGCGCGCCTGCGCCGCTGTCAGCACGGTGCCGGCTCCGACGAGCAGGCCGGGGCGGCGCGAGAACTCGGAGACCAGCTCGAGCGCGCCCGGGATGGTCAGCGTGAACTCGATGATGCGAAACCCGCCGCGCACCGCCGCCTCCATTGCCGAGGCGGCGAGCTGCTGGTCCGCGGTGCGGACGATGGCGGTGGCGCGCTCGCGCCACAGAGAGAGCGTGAAGTCTGCTGTCACTTGCCGGGCTCCTTTCCGCCGGCCGGCGCCGCTCCCTCCGACGGGGCCGCGCCCTCCGACGGGGCCGCGCCCTCCGGCGGGGCCGCGCCCTCCTGCCCCGCGCCCTCCTTCGCTCCACCCGAGCGCGCCTTGACCAGGCACTCGTTCATGCGGTTGTAGGCCTGCTCGACCTCGTCGCGCTCGTCCTGAGTCCCCTGGGTCTTGGCGCTGGCCTTGGCGAGGTCGTAGTACTCCTTCTGCACCTTGTCGGCGCACGCGGCGTCGGCGCACTGGCAGGCGCGGTCGGCCATGCCTTGCACCTTCTTGACGGTCTCGTTGCTGCAACCGCCCAGCGCCAGCAGCAGCGCGCAGACACTCAGGATCGACGACGTTCGGGTACTCATGGCGCCGGCATTATAGCTAGTACCCGCGGAAGCGCAGGTATACGTACAGCGCACCGAGCACGCCGGTGCCGAGACCCATCACCGCGAGCCAGTCCAGCGAGCCCATGCGGACCCTGAACTCCGGGTCGTGGGTGCGGATCGCCGAGTAATAGGCCCCGACGAGGCCCATGTAGATCCAGAACACCATGTGCCAGGAGAACGACAGGAAGAAGACGCCGACGCACAGCCCGGCGATCGACGCCAGCAGCGCCATGCCCCAGGCGTGAGCGATGCGCGCCTCCGGCAGGTTCTGGTAGCGCAGGACCGCCAGCAGCAGGGTCTTGACCGAGATGTAGAGCACCGCGGCCCAGAGGAGAAATCCGATGAGGCCGGTCTCGGCCAGCGCCAGCACGTAGGCGTTGTGCGCGGTCAGGTGGTGGTGCTCGGTGAACTGCCCCTGTCCGACGCCGAAGATCGGCGACGACATGAACAGCTGGTAGCCGGTCATGCCGGCCTCCATGCGCTCCTCGACCGACGCGGCCGCGTCGGTGCGCTCCGGCCCGCCGGTCATCACGACCAGCGCCGGCACCGCCATCACCGTCATCGCGGCGATCGCCTTCCACCGCCACCGCCACACCGCGTACACGCCGAGCACGCTCAGGAACACCAGCTGCCCGCCGCGCGACTGGGTGAAGTAGATGCACGTGATGATCGCGGCCAGGCTGAACACGACCAGCGCGATGCCGGCGGGAGATCGCTTGCGGCTGGCGAAGGCGAACGAGAAGGCCAGGCCGATCGACAGGGCCAGGGCCAGCTCGTTCGGGTCCTGCAGGACGCCGAGGTAGCGCACGCGCCCGGCCACGCTCGTGGAGTCGAACAGGCCGACGCGCTCGCAGATGTAATCGGCGCCCGGCTCCGGCTCGCCGCGCAGGTAGCAGTCCAGATCCTGGAGCGCCCGGCACGGACGGCCGTCGGGCGTGCCGACCGACAGGTCGCCGACCGCGTTCGGATCGATCTGGACGCAGCCGTAGTCGGCCGTCCCCTGGTGGATGCCGATCAGCGCCAGCGCCAGGACCACGCCCAGGATCAGGCCGGTCATGACCTGGAACGTGCGAAAAGTGTGCACGCTGTGCGCGATCACGAAGTACAGCGTGATCGAGACGGCAAACTCGAGCGACCCGTGCAGCGCCTGGTCCGGCGCCTTGACCACCAGGGTCAAGATGGCCCAGAGGAACAGCAGCAGGACCCAGAGCAGATTGGGGGCCGGCGTGGCCTTGTTGACCCTCAGGCGCAGGTCGACAGCGAAGCCGAACAGGGCCAGAGCAAAGAACATGTAGAGCAGCGGCAGCCGCTGGAGGTCGAGAAAGATCTCCTGCGGGCGGATGTAGACGAAGAAGATGAGGCCGAGAATGCCGGGGATCGCGAACATGACAGACCTGCCAGGCCCGACTATAGTAGCGCTCCGTGACCTCCACGACTCGTTCGTTCTCGCTCGCTTTTGCTTTGGTCGTGCTCGCGTCCGCCTGCGGGGCGCGGGCGCCAGAATACGACTACAGCAAGGAGCCCAACCCCCGGCGCTCCGAGTTCATCATCGGCGTGTCCGATGAGCTGGAAATCAATGTCTGGAGGAAGCCGGAGCTGACCACCAAGGCGACGGTGCGTCCGGATGGCACGATCACGCTGCCGCTCATCGGCGACGTCGTCGCTGCCGGCAAGACGCCCAGCCAGCTCAAGCAGGAGGTACAGCGTCGAATCGCCGAGTTCATGAAGATCGACGAGTCGACGACGATCGCCATCGCCGTCACCGGGGTCAACAGCTACCGGTTCACGGTGAGCGGCGAGGTCGGCACGCCCGGCATCCATACGTCCAAGGTCTACGTCACCGTGGCCGAGGCGATTGCACTGGCGGGCGGCTTCACCCGCTTCGCCAACCGCGATGACATCATCTTGATGCGACGCAACCAGGCCGGCGTGGTCCGCCGGATCCCGATCGTGTACAGCATGATCGCCAACGGCGAGTACCCGGAGATGAACCTGGTCGTCCTGGCCGGCGATTCGATCTTCGTGCCGTGACCGGACACCGCAGTGTCGCTCGCTCGTAGAGCGGTCCGCGGCGCGGTCTGGACCATTCTGTCCAGCGTCGTGGCCCGCTTCGTCGGGGTCGTCGGCACGCTCGTCCTCACGCGTCTGCTCGTCCCGGAGGTGGTGGGCGAGGTCTCGGTCGCGACCGTCCTGGTCCTGTCGGCCAACCAGTTCTCCAGCTTCGGGTTCGGCCAGTACGTCGTGGCCCACCCGAAACTGCCGCCACAGGGTGTGTTCCAGGTCGCCGTTCTGCACAACGGATTCGGCCTCATCGGCCTGGTGCTGATCCTGGCGGTGGCCGGACCGCTGGGGCCGGCCCTCGGCGCGCCGGGCATGGCCGCCTACCTGCCCGGCCTGGCGGTGTCGGTCGTGCTCAACCGGATCTCGATCATCCCGGAGCGGGTGCTCGTCCGCGAGATGCACTTCCGCATGGTCGGCGTGGCGCGCACGCTCGGCGAGGTCGTGTACGTGGTCACCGCGGTCGGGCTGGCCTACCTGGGCTGGGGCGGCGCCGCCATCGTCGCCGGCAACGTGACCCGCTCGCTTGTGCGCTCGGCCCTCATCCTCCTCGCCACGCCGCGCAAGAGCTGGCTGGTGCCGACCAGGCTGGAGCGCGCGCTGATGGGCGACGTGTTCCGCTTCGGCACGCCGCTGTGGCTGGGGGCGAGCGCGAGCTTCTTCTCCGGCAAGTGGGACAACCTTCTCATCTCGGGTCTGTTCGGCACCGGCCAGCTCGGCCTCTACAACCTGGGCTACAACCTGGCCGACATTCCGACCTCGCACGTGGGCGAGCACATCGGCGACGTGCTGCTGCCGTCGTTCACCCGCATCGACGAGGCGGCGCAGCGGCGCGCGCTCGTGCGATCGGCCGGCCTGCTCGCGCTCATCGTGTTCCCGCTGGCGGTCGGCCTCGGGGCCATATCGGACACGCTGGTTCGCGCGCTGTTCAACGAGGAGTGGCAGGGCGTCGCGCCCTATCTGACGATCCTGTCGGCGCTGTCGGTGGCGCGACCGATCGGCTGGATCATCTTCTCGTACCTGCAGGCGCGGCATCGCGTCCGCACCGTGATGGTCCTCGAGGTCGGCAAGCTGGCGGCGCTGCTCGGCTTCATCGCGGCGCTGTCGGTGTTCGGCCCGCTGCTGGTCGGCGGCCGGCGTCGGCGTCGGCTACGCCCTGCACGCGATCATCAGCATGTGGCTCATCGACCGGGCCGACGGCGTGCCGATGGGACGCATGTTGCTGGTCATGCTGGGCCCGCTCCTGGCCTGCGTCCCGCTCATCGGCGCGGTCATGGCGGTGCGCCACGGCCTGGCCCTCCACTCGGCGACCGCCGGCCTCGCGCTCGAGATCATCGCCGGCGCGGTGGTCTACATCGGTGCGGCGCTGCTGCTGGCGCGCGGCGTGTCGCGAGACTTCTTCGGCCTCCTGCACGACTCGTTCGTGCGCAAGCGGCGCCCCGACGACTCGACCCCGCCCGACGACTCGGCCCCGCCCGACTCGACCCCGCCCGACGACTCGGCCCCGCCCCCGCTCACGCCGGCCGTCAAGTAGCGGCGAGGGCCAGCTTCACTTCACCGCGATGACGTCCACGCGGCCCTCTCGCCGGGTCACGTTGATGCTCACGCCGCTGTCGTGGCGCTGCAGCTCGAGATCGAGGCGCGCGTCGCCGACTCGCAGCCGGCTGATGCGGACCCCCTCGATGGTGGGAGGCAGGACCGGGCGCTCGAAGCGGACAGTGTGCCCGACCGCGTCGACGGTCAGGCCCAGGCAGGCCTGCAGCAGCAGATAGACCGCGCCGGCGGCCCAGGCCTGCGGCGCGCACGCGACCGGGTAGCGGGTCGGCCCCTCGGCCGGCCGGCGCGCGAATCCGCAGAACAGCTCCGGCATGCGGTGCAGGTCGACGAAGGTCGACGCGTCGAACAGGCCGCGCAGGATGTCGAGCACCGGGCCGCGCATGCCGTAGCGGGCCAGCCCGGCCGCGATGAGCGCGTTGTCGTGCGGCCACACCGAGCCGTTGTGATAGGACATCGGGTTGTAGCGCTGCTCGCGCGCCGACAGCGTGCGCACGCCCCAGCCGGAGAACGAGTCGTCGGCCATCAGCGTGCGGCACAGCCTCTCGGCGCGCTCCGGCGACGCCGTGCCGGTGAACAGCGCGTGGCCGGCGTTGGAGCTGCGCACCCGGCACGGCCGCTTCTCGCCGTCGAGGGCGAGCGCGTAGGTGTCGAGGTCCTCGCACCAGAAGTCGCGCTCGAACTGCGCGCGCAGCGCCTCGCCGCGCGCGTCGTAGGCGGCGGCCTGCTCCGGCCGGCCCAGGGCGGCGGCCAGGCGGCCGGCACCGCGCCAGGCCGCGTGCGCGTAGGCCTGCACCTCGCAGAGCGCGATCGGCCCGACCGCCAGCGCGCCCGTCCGCGTGGCTGATCGGATCGGTCGAGTCCTTCCAGCCCTGGTTGACCAGCCCCCGCTCGTTGCGGCGCGCGTACTCGACGTAGCCGTCGCCGTCGACGTCGCCGTGCAGGTCGATCCAGTCCAGCGCGCGCTCGACGTTGGGCCAGATGTCGCGCGCCAGCGCCTCGTCGGCGGTGGCCTCGAAGTAGGCCGCGGCCAGCATGACGAAGAGCGGCGTGGCGTCGACGGTGCCGTAGTAGCGGCCGAACGGCACCTCGCCCAGCGCGGCCATCTCGCCGCTGCGCATCTCGTGCACGATCTTGCCCGGCTCGGCGTCCTTTTCCGGCACGCTCTCGGTCGCCTGGGTGGCCGACAGGAAGCGCAGCACGCCGGCGGCGATCGACGGATCGACCCACAGCGTCTCGAAGGCGGTGATGATGCCGTCGCGCCCGAACGGCGAGCTGAACCAGGGCACGCCGGCGTACGGGTACGGCCCGCTCGGCGTGCTGGTCAGCATCATCTGCAGATCGGCGGCCGAGCGGGTCAGCCACTCGTTGAACTGCTCGTTGGCGGTCTCGATGTGGCACGCGTCGGCCGCGCCGGCCCGCAGCGCGCCGACCTGGGCCGCGCGCGCCGCCTCGAAGTGGAGCGCCTGCGGCTGGTCGCCGTCGCTCCAGCAGCTCACCGCCACGCGCAGCACCCGGTCCTGGTCCGGCTCGAGCGGCACATCCCAGCCGGCCGCCGCGGCCGACAGCCGGTCCGGCGGCGGGTCGAAGCCGAGCGTGCAGGCGCGCTCGCGCCCGTCGAGCCCGCGGTAGGCCAGGCGGACCCGGGCCGGCCCGACCTCGGCCGGCAAGAGCGCGCCGCGCGCGGCCCGGCGGGTGCCGCGCACCTCGAACATGTCGGCGAAGTCGGCGTAGAACAGCAGCTCCACCGGCAGCCGCACCGCCTCGCGGCCGAAGTTGTGCAGGCGCAGGCGCATCGAGCAGGTCCGCTGCCACAGGCAGGCCGCGCGCAGGACGTGGACGGTGTCGCGGGCCAGCGGGCGGCCGTCCAGCTCGAGGTCCGGGTTGGTCAGGTCCGCGGTCAGGACCGAGTTGTCCTCGGTCACCGTCGAGCTGAGCAGGAGCGGCCGCGCGTCGCCGAGCAGGAGCTCGAGCCGGCTCAGCATGCGCGTGTCGCCGTGGAACACGCCGTGCTGGCCGTTGCCGGCCACCGTGCGGATGTCGCCGTAGCGGTCGAAGACGGCGAACGTGTCGTCGTGCTTGAGCACGCGCGTCCGCTCGTCGGCGAGCGCCGAGGTGGCCAGGATGTAGTAGCGGTCCTCGACCAGGATGACGTCGTCGGCGGCCATCCCGGTCAGGAGTACCGCGTGTTCAGGCTCCGGTGAAGACCGCGTCGCGCAGCGGCGCCGGCCAGCGGGCCGGGTCGAACCCGTGCTGGGTGAAGACCGCCAGCGCCAGCCGCTCGACGCCGAGGGCGACACAGCCGGTGAACACCGGTTCGCCGTCGCTCGACGACAGCGCGAAGGTCGTGCCGAAGAAGCCCTCGTGCAGGTTGGCCGAGCCGCACGAGATGGTGCGCGCCCGCCCGCCCTCACCCGGCTCGACGCTGAAGCGCAGCTCGTACTTGAGCCCGCCCTGCGACTGCCAGAAGGTCTTGGTGGCGTAGACCGGCGCGAAGAACGGGTCGTTGGCCGTCTCGATCGAGCACTCCAGGTCCCACTCCTCGGCCAGGGCGATGAACGCGTCCATGCCCTTCTGGCGGGTGTCGGTCACCCAGCTCTCGGTGCCGACCAGCACCAGCTCGCGCATGGTGAACTCCCACAGCCGATCGAGCCCGATCATGTTTGTCGACTCGTAGCGCGCGCAGCGGCCGGTGGCGGTGAAGGTCTGGCCCGGCGCCTTGACCGTCTTGCCCTCGAGCGACTGGTAGACGTGGTAGCAGGTGGCCGGCGTGATGCACGCCGCGGCCTGGACGATCGAGTCCTTGTTGGGGATGACGACGCGATCCGACTCGGCGTTGGCGTCGCGGATCTCCTTGAGCGCGCGGTAGTCCTCGACGAAGTGCCCGACCAGCGACACGAGGTGCGGGAACGCGCCGAAGTAGCCGCAGCGGCGCAGCACGTCGGTCGGGATGAACGTCGGGTAGCGGTGCTCGACCGCGCCGAACTGGCTCATCGCCATGTGGCGAAAGCGCTGGTCGAGCGCGTCGACAAGGCGCATGGCCGGCCCGGCCAGCCCGACCTGCCCGTCGCCCAGCTGGAACGCCCAGCCGCGCTCGCACAGCTCGGCGAACACGCCGGTGGACATCGGCGCGGTGTCCTGGCGCCGCTCCAGCGCGCGGTAGACCTTGCCGGCCACCGCCCGGAAGCGCTTGACGAAGTCCTCGACGTAGCGCTCGACCAGCGGCCGCAGCGCGGCCTCGTCGCTGCCCTCGGCGCACTCGACGCGCACCTGGGTGCGGTCGTCGGAGACGCGCACGCGCGTCACCTCGGGTGCGGCGTACGGCCCCTGGTCCTCGACGGCGGACGCGAGCTCGTCGTTGATCGCCTTGCCCAGGGGAATCGTGAAGGTCACCGGGCCGCTCATCGCAGCTCTCCGATCAGGTTCACCAGCAGCTGAACCGTTCGCGCCTCGCCGAACTGCTCGTCCGGGATCTGGACGCTGAACTCCTCCTCCAGCGACAGGAGCAGGTCGAGCGCGGCCGTCGACTTGACGCCGACGTCGCGGTAGATGTCCCCATCACCCGGGATGGCGGCCGGATCCTTGATCTTCGCGACGCGTGCCACCACACCCGCCACCTTGTTCGACATCTCTTCGCGCGTCATTTCGACTCGACCACCTGGCGATAGAGTTCGAGGTAGTCGGCGACCATACGGCGAGAGGAGTAGCGGTCCAAGGACCGTTCTCTGCCCATAGATCCCAATCTTCCGGCGAGCTGCCGGTCCTCGTCAAGCGCGACAAGTCGGCCGCGCAGCGCATCCTCGTCCCCGTAAGCAACCATGAACCCCGTGACCCCCTCTTCGACGACCTGTGGAATGCCACCTACCCGCGTGGCGACGACCGGCAGACCCGCCGCCATCGCCTCTGGAATGACCAGCGGCAGCCCCTCGCTCTTCGACGTCAAGACGAACACGTCGAGCGCGGCGAGCACCTTCGGCACATCGCGCCGGTTGCCGGTCAAGTGAACGCAGCCGGGTCGCGCCAGCTCCGCGACCTGCCGGGTGAGATTGTCTCGCTCCGGTCCCTCGCCGGTGATGACGAGGTGGAAGCGGTCGCCCAGGACCGGCGCGACCGAGCCGATGAGATAGGCGTGGCCCTTCTCCGGCCACAGACGACCGACGGTGCCGACCACGAACGCGTCCTCGCGGATGCCGAGCTCGCGCCGGATCGCGCGCCGCGCGTCCGCGTCGGGGCCGAAGCGGCGCAGGTCGATGCCGTTGGGCACCACGTGCAGGCGGTCGGCCCGGCACTCGCGCCGCTCCGACGCGACGTCGGCGGTCGGCTGCGACACCGCCACGAACGCGTTGACAAGGCGGCCGGCGGCGCGGCGCATGGCCAGCCGACGCGGCGAGTCCGGGTTGACGCCGTGCTTTGTGTGCACGAGGCGCGCGCGGGCCAGCTTGGCCGGCAGCGCCGAGAACAGCAGCGGCTGCGGGTTGTGCGTGTGCACCACGTTGACCCGGCGGGTGCGGAACAGCCGGGCCAGCTCGAGGAACAGGCGCGGATCGCGGCCCGGGCGCACCTCCACCGTCGCGATCTCCAGGCCGCCGTCGCGAAACTCCGACGCCAGCGGCCCGTCGTCCGACGCCAGCGACACGGTCAGGACGCGATGTCCCTCACCGGTCTGCCCGCCGGCCAGGTCGAGCGCGACGCGCTCCTGCCCGCCCATGCCGAACGAAGACAGGACATGGACGATCGATAGTGACTTGCCCGTCACGCGGCGCGCCTGCCCGGCGCTCTCTTGCTCTCCGACCCACTCACCGACCTACCCCCCGTATCATGACCAGCGGCGTGCGCAGGATGATACGCGTCTCCATCGATACAAATGCCGTGAATTTCTCGAGCGCCGTCAGATACGCCAGGTCGTACAGAAGCTTGATCCGCATGTCGTCGGCGACGGAGCCGGCGGCCTCGGGCAGCTGAAACGGGTTTTGCAGCGTACCGACCAGCGCTGCAATCTCGGTGTTCTCGTTCACGCTCCCGGTGTAGCCGAGGGAGACCTGGGCCAGGCCGGTGATGCCCGGCTTGACGTCGCGCATCCGCTCCTCGAACAGCGGGATGGCAAACGCCAGCTGCTGGAGCAGCTCCGGGCGCTCGGGGCGTGGTCCGACCATGCTCATCGACCCGCGCAGGACGTCCCAGAGCTGCGGAAGCTCGTCGAGGCGGGTCTTGCGCAGGAAGCGTCCCACCCGGGTGATGCGCGGGTCCTCCTCGGCGGCCAGGACCGGGCCGGTGTACTTCTCGGCGTCCGGACGCATGGTCCGGAACTTGTGCATGTGGAACTCGGCGAACTGGATGCGGCGCACCCCGTTGTGGTTACTGGCGCCGAGGAGCTTGCCGGCCCGCTTCTGCTTGAACAGGATGGGGCCGGGGGAGTCGAGGTAGATGGCCGCCGCGATGACGGGCAGGAACGGGGCGGTCAAGAGCAGCCCGACACCCGCCCCGACCAGGTCGATGGCGCGCTTGGTGAACCGGACGCCCAGCCGCATGAGCGCACCGTAACATACGGTTTGAATGTCTGTTACCATGGGGATGGAGAGCTTCTGGTCGTGAGCAAGCGTGCGGGCAATCAAGGGGTGATCCGGCTGACAATGCCAGCCGACCTCCGGTACCGCGATGTCGCGGTGCGCGCCGTGGCGGAGGCGTGTCGACTGGTGAGTCGCAGCCGCTACGCGCACGGCTCGCACCCGCCGTCCCCGAGCGCCTCCACCACCCAGACGCTGGACCTCAGCGATCGTTTCGCCGCCGAGGTGGTCTCCGCGGTCTCGGAAATTTTCAACAACGTCGCGATTCACGGCTACGGAGGAGAAGGCTCGGGAGATGTCACGCTCGAGATGCGTATCCGTGGTGATCGCCTCGTCATTCTGATCTCGGATCAAGGCAGCGCCTTCGACCCCTCCTCGGTCCCGCTGCCGGAGCTCGACGCCTTGCCGGAGGGGGGAATGGGAATTCACATCGCAAGGGCATGCATGGACGAGCTCGACTACACCCCTGGGCCGCCGAATGTGTGGCGCCTGACCAAGTACACCGCCGGCGCGGCACGAAGGCAGCGCCGCGTCTCCAGCCCGACCTAGACAAAACGTGCCTCTCACTTTCACGACAGAAGAAGCCCTGGACGGTCTCGTCCTCCTCAAGCTCGGCGGCTCCCTCGACGCGATGACCGCGCCCGAGTTGCTCCCGACCATCGATCGCCTGGTCGAGGAGAAGCGCACGCGCATCACCGTCAACCTGGAGGGACTCGATCTCATCGACAGCTCCGGGGTGGCGGCGATCGTCGCACTGTACAAGCGGACCCGCTCCAACGGGGGTCGCGTGTCGGTCATCGGCGCCCGCGACCAGCCGCTCGCCATCTTCAAGCTCCTGCGCATGGACCGCGTGTTCGCGCTGTAGGCCCCAGGGCCAGCGCAGTGCGCGTCCTGGCGATCACGCAGATCTTTCCCAACGCGGCCGAGCCGCTGTCGGCGCCGTTCAATCGCCTGCAGCTGGCCGCGCTGGGGCGGCTGTGCGAGCTCGAGGTGCTGGCCGCCCTGCCCTGGTTTCCGGGCGCGCAGCTGGCGTCGCGCTGGTCGGCTGCCGGTCGCAGGGTCGGGGTGCCGCGCCAGGAGGTCATCGACGGGCTGGCCGTGACCCACCCGCGGGTGCTGTACGTGCCGCGCGTGGGACGCTCGCTGTCGGCCGGGCTGTACGCGGCGTCGGTGGCGCGCGAGGTGCTGGCGCGGCGCGGGCGGGTCAACGTGGTGCTCGGCACCTGGGCCTATCCCGACGGCGTCGCCGCGGTGCTGCTGGCCGGGATGCTGCGGGTGCCGGCCGTGGTCAAGCTGCACGGCTCCGACATCAACACGGTGGCGCGGCTGGCCGGGCCGCGGGCGCAGCTGCGCGCGGTCCTGCCGCGGGCGGCGCGCGTCGTGGCGGTCAGCCGCGCGCTGGCCGAGGAGGCCATGGCGCTGGGCGTGTCGCCCGCGCGGGTGCGGGTCGTGCTCAACGGCGTGGACACCTCACGTTTTGCGCCCGCCGACAGGGCCGCGGCCCGCGCCGAGCTCGGCCTGCCGGCGGATCGGCGCATCCTGCTCTACGTCGGCCACCTCAAGGAGTCCAAGGGCGTGCTCGACATGGCGCGGGCGTTCGCGCAGCTGGCGCGCCCGGACGTTGACCTGTTCGTCGTCGGCGACGGCGAGGCGCGCGCCGCCATGGTCGAGGCGGCCGGCGGCGCGCCCGGCCTGCGCCCGGTCGGCGCCCGCCCGCACGACGAGGTGCCGCGCTGGATGGCCGCCGCCGACGCGGTCGTCCTGCCCAGCTGGAACGAGGGGACGCCCAACGTGGTGATCGAGGCGCTGGCATGCGGGCGCCGGGTGGTTGCCACCGATGTCGGCGGCATCCCGGACGTGGTGTCGTCGCCGCTGCTGGGCGAGCTGGTCGCTGCCCGGCAGCCAGATGCCCTGGCCGCTGCGATGGGGCGGGTTGTCGACAAGGCGTACGACCCGGCTCGGGTTGCGGCGGCGGCTCGGAGGGGAAGCTGGGATGACAGCGCGGCTGGCTTGATGGCGGTGCTGGAAGAGGCGCGGGGGAACCGAGCGGACCCTTCGATGTAGCTGATTATTCAGACGAAACTTTTCCAGAAAGTTAGTCGATCGCTCGCGGAGGAGTTCGTCGCCCTGGTGAAAGGACGGTACGAACATGCGCAACGTCATCGCTCTCGCTCACATCTCTCTCGATGGTTTCATGGCCAGTCTCGATGGGAAAATGGACTTCATCTCCTTCAACGACGAGCTCGCCGACCATACGTATCCGCTCATCAAGAGCGCGGACCTGGCGGTCTACGGCCGGGTCACCTACCAGCTGATGGAGACCTACTGGCCGACCGCGGGTGACGCGTCCGATGCCGACGCGCACACGAAGACTCACGCGCGCTGGTACAAGGGCGTGAACAAGATCGTCGCATCTCGCACCCTGCCGGCGTCGAAGGATCCCAGGGTGAGCGTGGTCGGCGACGACATCGCCGGCGCCGTGCGCAGGGAGAAGGAGAAGGCGGGCGGCGACATCATGATCTTCGGCAGCCCGTCGCTCACGCGTACGCTCACGGCGGCGGATCTCGTCGACGAATGGCGGCTCAGCGTGCACCCGGTGATCCTCGGGGACGGCTTGTCGCTGTTTCCCGAGAGCGAGAAGCGCACGAAGCTGGAGCTGCGGGTGTCCAGGACGTTCTCGACCGGCGTCATCGCGGCCCACTACGTGACGAAGCGCTGAGCGTATCCTCGCCGCCGGAGGTGCTGCATGAGACTGATGATGACGCTCAGCGCCGACATGGCGCAGGAGGCGGACGCGATCTCGGCGTACCTGGCGAGCGAGCGCGTCAACGTGCTCGGTTCCGAGCAGCTCCTCGACGAGGGCGCCACGATCACGGAGCACGGCGACGCGCCCGCGGTCGTCGAGCGCGATGTCTCTCCGCTGCGAGCGCTGTGGATCGTCGACGTGCCGTCGCGTGCGGCGGCCGTCGAGCTCGCCAGGAGCGCGCCCGGCGGCGACGGCACGCTCGAGGTGCGCGAGTCGTTCACTGCACAGGATTTCGGTGCGCCGCCGGATCCGGATCCGCCCGCGCCGCCTCCCCCACCGGTGCGAAAGCCGGACACGCATCGATACATCGCGTTCATCCGCAGCCACGCCGAGGAGAGACAGCCTCGCCCGACTCTCGAGGCGACGGCGCCGATGGACGCGTACTGCGCACCGCTGGCCGCGAGCAACACGATGATCGGCGGCGAGGGCCTGAAGCCGAGCGGGAAGGGAACCCGCGTGCGGCGGTCGGCGGCGCAGCGGTTCATTCTCGATGGCCCCTTCTCCGAGTCCAAGGAGCTCGTCGGTGGCTACATGATCGTGCAGGTGCGCACCCTGGACGAGGCGGTCGATACGATTCGCCCATGGCTGCGCATCCATCGCGAAGCTCTGGGTGTGGAGCAGGCGACGATCGAGGTGCGCCGCCTGCTGTAGTCGATCGTGGTCGCTCTACCGGCCGGGCCGGGGGCATCGCGCCAGGATGCCGTCGAGGACATCCTGGCGCGCGGCTTCCCAGGCGATTCTCGTCGTCCGGCCAGGTCTGCGGGTCGTCGGCCGCGACGGCGCCGAGCGCTGCCGGCACCATGCGCCGGGCCAGGGCGGCGGCCTCTCTCGCCCCCTCGGGGCCGCACGCGGCCAGTCGGCGCAGGAGCAGGCGGTCCTGTAGCCCGCGGCGCAGCGCCTTGAGGCGCAGGGACGGGACCGGCCCGGGATACATCAGCAGGCCGTCGCCGTTGCCCCAGTCGTGCCCGCCCTTGTGGCGCTCGTCGTCGTTGAGTGGGTTGTGCAGCACGTCGGTCGGCGGCGCGTCCTCGCCGAGGTTGTAGCGATCCCGGTAGTACATGCCTTCCCAGGCGTACCAGAGCCCGACGTCGTGGCGCGCGCCAATCCAGCCCCAGGTGCGCAGCGCGGTGCCCGGCTTGTCGATCGTCATGTTGCCGGCGCGCGGCGGCCGGCCGTTGTAGGTCCAGAAGCGTGTGGGCGGGCCCCAGCCCGGCGGGGGCGGGACGCTGAGCGGCGAGCAGAAGACGTCAACGGCGCCGCGGTAGATCGGCGCCGCCGCGTCGGTGACCATGAACGGCAGCGTGTCCGGCCCGCCGCCGGCGCGGTGCACCGCCTCGCCGTGCTGGCGCACCAGGTCGCGCTCGGCGCCCGCCGGGCTCGTCGATGGTGAAGGTGAACGGGAGCTGCGGCCGGCCGCGAAAGAAGCTCGACCCACTCGGTCGCCTGTCGGGCCATCGCCTCCGGATCGGTCTTGGACAGCGCCACCGGCCAGAAGCGCACGTCCGGCGTGAGCAGATGCAGCCGCCGGCGCAGGCGATCCGGAAAGTAGTCGCTGGCCAGCAGGCACCCGTGGCGGCGAAACAGGTCCGAGTAGGCGCGCTCGATGGCCAGCTGCTGCGGGCCCGTCCTCGTCGGGCAGGCCGTGCTCGCGCATCAGCTCGGCGGTCTTGGACCAGACCCAGACCCAGGGCTCGCGCTCGATGTGGATCTCGATCGGCTCGACGGTGAGCTCGACAGGGAAGCGATCCGACCCGGCGACGAGCTCGCCACGGAGGAGGCCGGGCTGCGCCGAGGCCGCCACCGCGACATCGAAGAAGACCTGATCGTCGGAGGCGATCGGGCCGCTGCCCGAGCGCAGGATATCCGGGTAGGCGCCGAGGCCCGAGCTGTGGCCGTACTCGCCCGTGCTCGACGTCTCGGTCACGTCGAGAAAGCCGACGTCGAACGACTCGACCGTCACGCCGGGCACCGGAAACGAGAGCGACACCTGGCGGAACCCGGTCCGCTGCAGCAGCACCTGCACGCCCAGCACCTCGCCGCGCGCCGCCCGCAGCCTGACGGTGCGGCCGTCGAAGAACGCCGAGTGGGCCGGCGGCATCTCGCCCCGCCGCCGCTTGACCGTGTCGCCCACGATCTGCACGCCGGGCCGCCATCGCTCCTGCCAGCTGACCGTCGGGCCGTCCCCCGGCTGGCACGCGCCCAGCGCCGCGACCGTGATTGCGAGCAACGCCGCCGATCGGCAGCTCACGCGGCAGCGGCTCACGCGTCTCTCCGTCCGGCACGCCGCGCCAGCGCCAGTGCCCACGCGCCGTACTCGCGCGAGATCCAGCGCAGGCTCATCCGCTCGTGTCGGTCCTGCACGCTGTCCTCGATGAGATAGCCGAGCGGATCGAAACCGGCCCGGCGGAAGTAGTAGAGCGCGCGGCGCAGGTGAAACGGCTGCGTCACCAGCCACACCCGGCGGCGCCCCTCGGGCAGGAGCAGCGCCGCCGCCTGCCGCGCATTGTCCCGCGTCGACGCCGAGACCCTCTCCACCCGCAGGGCCGACTCCGGCACGCCGGCGGCCCGCACCCAGCGCGCCGCGCCCTCGGTCTCGACCACCGTATCGCGGTGGCCGGGCGGACAGTGCCCGCCGGTCACGCAGACCACCGGGGCCAGCCCGCGCCGGTACAGATCGACGGCGACGCGCACGCGCTCCTCGGCCAGCGGCGGCAGGCTGCCGTCGCCGTGCAGCGGCGCTCCCAGGATGACGATCGCGTCCGCGACCTCGGGCGCGCTCGCGACCCGGCGCGGATCGAGCGGCAGCGCCAGCGCGCGGGCCAGCCAGCCCGAGGTCCTCACCCGGTCACCGCCATCGCCGCGCGCGACGCGCTAGACGGTGGCACGCGCCGTCGCCGGCGCCTTCCCGCGCTCGAGGAACGACGGGCATTCCATGTAGTCGGGCGGCCGTGACACCCAGCAGGTCGAGCACCGCCGGCGCGATCAATCGGATCGACACCGCGTCGCCGTGCACCGTGTGGGCCCGGCTCGGCTGCCGCAGCCACAGCATCCCGTCCGGGTGGTGGTAGCCGCTCTTGAGCCCCTCGACCAGGTGGAAGATGTCGTAGTAGCGGACCGGCAGCCGGCCCGGCGCCTCAAGCATCGCGTCGTCGGGCAGGATCTTGCGCACGCGGCACTGCAAGAACACGTCGGTGCCCTTCTGGTGGTGCAGCCGGATCGGCGCCTCGCCCATCACGCGGTAGGCGGGCAGGAGCTCGACCGCCGCGGCCGCGTCCTCCTCCCGCTCGAAGCGCACGAAGAACTCGTCCGCCATGACCGGCTCGTACGAGTAGCGCCCGGTCACGCCCAGCTGCGCCAGCACGTCGCCGCTGCGCAGCCGGTAGAAGCGCTTGCCGCCCTTGGCCTCGGCCTTGAGGTACGGCTGCTGGCTGAGCCCGGTCGCGAAGATCAGCGTGACGTCGTCGCCCGCCATCTCGACGAAGCGGCCCAGCAGGCCGTCCATGGCCTGGTAGCCGTACAGGATGGCGTCCCGCGTGTCGGCCAGCTCCTTCTCGGTCGGCTGGATCTCGAACTGCTCCGGCTCCATCGTCCTCCAGTACATGTGCTGGAAGTGAGCCGTGCTGTTGAGGAAGAACGTGGAGAAGGCCGGGCGGTGCTTGCTCCAGTACCAGCGAAAGACGTCGAACTGCAGGAGGTCCATGATCGCGGCGCGCTTCCACCGCGACTTCCTCGTGCGCCGTTCGGCCCACAGCTGGGCCGCGCCGCTGCGCACGGTGTCGAGCGACAGGCCGCGGCGCGCCATGAACAGCGCGAAGCGGGCCGTGTCCACCGGCGTGACCGGAAACTCGGTGTTCGAGTACTCCTGCACGTTCTTCTTGATGAACTCGTAGTACGGCTCGAACTCGCCGGCCGGGTACGGCCTGACGTCGGCCGACCACGGATCCGGGATGACGAAGCCGCGCAGCCCCGGCCGGTAGCCGGCGTTCATGCTGCCGCAGATCAGCACCTCGCGGCCGGCCTCGGACAGCACGTCCCACATCTGTGGGTGCTGGAGGCGGCGCGTGTCGTTGAGGCTGAACACGCCGTGCTTGGCCAGAGGCAGGCCGGTGTGGACGGTCACCCACTGCACCCATGGATTGAGGGCCTCGCCCTCCTCCTCGGCGTCGGTGCGGTAGACCTGCGATTCGCGATAGAAGCGCTGGAAGTTGGGCAGCTTGCCGTCAGCCATCCATCGTTCCATCAACCGCGGGGTGAGCTCGTTGAACTCGATCAGAACGACGGGCGACTGAGGCTGCATTCTGCGATCTCGCCGGACGTGGGTCCGTCGGACAATCTAGCAAGCGGGTTTCGCGTTCGCAACGAGAGCCAGCGGCTCAGCAAACTGCGTGTTACCCTGCGGACCGTGACGGACTGGCTCGACAGCGAGAGCGATCTGCTCAGCTGGCGCCGCGAGCTGGACCGGCTCAAGCGGCGGGCCCGCAAGCGCCTCGCCCGCACGCTGGTCCTGGCCCTGATCGGCACGGTCGGGGTGGTGTGGATGATGTCGCGCCGGGTGCCGCTGGCCGAGTCGCGCATCCTCATCCGCGTGACCGAGGGCAGCGTGCTGCGCGAGGACGCGCCCATCTCGGCCAGCGACCTGGGCGAGTTCCTGCGCGACTCCGCGCTGTCGAACCGCAATCTCCTGCAGCTCATCAAGAAGCACGGCCTCTATCCGTTCGAGAGAGCGCGCGGCGACATCTACGCGCTCGAGGAGATCCGCGCCCACCTGACCCTCGAGGTCTATCGCAACTATTTCCTCGAGGCGCGCGGCTACAACTCCGACGTGCGCACCGCGCGAATCTCGGTGCGCTTCAAGGACGAGGATGCGGCCGTCTCGTTCGCCATCTGCAGCGACCTGGCCCAGCTCATCATCGACAGCGAGTCGCAGCGGCGCGAGGAGGAGAGCCGCGGCGTCGCCAGCGTGACCCAGCGGGCGGTCGACAGCGCGGTCGACACCCTGCAGGAGCGGCAGGTCCGAGCTGGCCACCAAGAAGGCCCAGCTGAGCGAGGCCGAGCGCGAGAACAAGAAGGAGGACGTGGCCACCCTCAAGGTCAACATCTCGCGCCTGAGCGCGGATGTGACCAAGCAGGCAGAAGTGGTCCGCCTTTCACGGGAAAGCAAGGCGCGCGCCGACCTCCGGGTCGCGCTCGACAGCGAGCACATCAACCTGCTCTACCAGATCGTGGATGAGCGTCCCCCGCCCCCACCAGAAGCGGGAAAGGGCATCCGCCTGGCCATGATCGGGCTGGCCTGCTTCCTGATCTTCTTGCCCCTGTCCGCGGTTGCCGTGGGCGCGTTCGACTCCCGGATCCACGACCCGGAGGACGTCCAGCGCCTGGGCCTCGAGGTGGTCGGCCATGTTCCCCGATTTCCGGGGTTCGGGGTCGGATCGATGCGGGGGCGTCGCGCCGCCGAGCGTCGTCGAACCTGATTCCGTGTGACATAATCGGGGGCCATGGCCAAGTCCCTCACCCCGCGCGACCAGATCGAGCGGATCCTCGATGTCCTGCGCCGGGCCACCCGGTACATGTGGCTCGTTGTGGTCGTGACTGTGGTGGGAGGTGGGTTGTCGGTCCTCTTCGCCCTCAGCCGGCCGCAGCAGTTCGAATCCGAGACCGTCCTCCTCTACCGGGAGATGATCTCGCAGAGCGTCCTGCAGGGCCGCGAGATCATGCAGAGCTCCAACGTGCTGTCGAGCCGCTACAAGGAGATGCTGCTGGCGCGCTCGAACCTCGTCGAGGTGATCCGCAAGTTCAAGCTCTTGCCCGACACCGTCGAGGACGAGGGCGAGGTGGGCGCCTCCGACGAGCTGCGGCAGCGCGTGTCGTTCCGCGACAAGGGCGCGGGCACCTTCCGCATCGCCTACAAGGGCGACACGCCGGATGAAGCGGCAGAAGGTGACGCGCTTTCTGGCCGACCGCCTCAAGGCCGAGGACAACAAGATCCGGCGCGAGCAGGCCGAGGTGACGAAGAACTTCCTCGTCGCCGAGAAGGACGAGGCCAGCGACGAGCTCAAGAAGAAGGAGCGCGAGCTGGCGGTGTTCCTGTCGCGCCACCCGGAGTTCGCCGAGGAGGGCTCCGGCGGCAGCGGCGCGGCGGCGCGCCTGACCAAGAAGACCGGCCGACCGGCGGCGGCGACGCAAAGCTGGGGGCCCTGGAGCGGCAGCGGCGCCGCATCGAGATCCGCCTGGCCAACCCGGACGCTCCGGTCCCGGTCGTCGCGCGAGGCCGCGCCGGAGCCGGGCGAGCTGCGCGACGCGCGGCGCGACGTCGAGCAGGCAAAGCGCTCGCTGCAAGAAAAGCTGAGCCAGTTCACCGAGAAGCACCCGGACGTGATGGCCGCGCGCCGGCAGCTCGACGAGGCCAACGCGCGTGCTCAAGCGGGTCGAGGCCGGCCTGCCCGCGACGGCAGACTCGGCCGCGGTGGCCGCCCTGCCGGTCGACCGCGGCGCGCTGCAGCGCGAGCTCGACAGCGTGCGCCGCGAGATCGCGGCTTACCGGGCGCGCAAGACCGACGAGCCGGAGTCGAACAAGCCGTCGGTGGCCGACGACGTGGTGTCGCGCGAGACCGAGTGGGCGACGGCCAACCGCGCCGTCGAGGAGGCGCGCGAGCGCGTGACCAGCCTCGAGAGCCGCGTGTTCCAGTCCGACATCACCGCCAGCTCCGAGTTCGCCGACGCCGCCCAGCTCAGCGTCATCGACGAGGCCTACGTGCCGGCCAAGCCGGCCGGCAAGCCGCGCAAGCTCCTGGCCATCGCCGGGACCGCGGCCTTCGCCGGCCTGGGCCTGGCGCTGGCGCTCGGCCTGGCCCTCATCGACGACCGCATCTACCGCCGCACCGACCTCGATCGCCTCGGCTTCGCGCCGGTGCTCATCGTGGTGCCGCATGACCGAAAGGGGCGTCGACGTGCCTGACACGAGACGGTTCGGATCGCGCGGAGAGACGCCGGAATCGGCGACCGCGACGGTCAAGCAGGCCGCGGCGCCGCGCCCCGGGCCGACGCCAAACAACAGCGTCCCGGCGGGGGCGGCGGGGGGCCCGCAGGTCGTGTCGCCGGTGCAGGGCCGGCCCAAGACCGGCACGCCGCCCGCTTCGGTCCCACAGCAGCAGAACGCAGCCGCCGCCACGTCGAACCCCACCGCCGTGGTCGAGCGATATCGAAATCAACCTGAGCCGGGCGGAATGCCCAAGAGGGTGATGGATTTGCGCGAGATGGCCAACATGGGGTATGGCGGATCAGTACGCGGCGGCGCACGAGGCCGGAGCCCCCGACTGGGGAGCCGTCGGCGATGCGCGTCGGACAGTGATGATGTCCGCGTCGTCGCGCGAGTCGCCGCTGGCGCAGTCGCTCGAGCCACCGAAGATCGAGGTCGTGCAGCACGAGATGCCGGACGACGGCCCGCTCGACCGCCGCCTGGTCCTGGTGCGCGACTCCGACTCGACGCGGGCGGCCGCGTTCCGCGTGCTGCGCCACCACATCCTCGAGCGCGGCCAGCCCAAGGTCGTCGCGGTGTCGAGCGCCAACGACCGCGACGGCAAGACCACCTGCGCGGTCAACCTGGCCCTGGCCATGGCCGAGTGCGGGCGCGGGCGGGTGCTGCTCATCGACGGCAACCTGCGCCGTCCCGAGCTGGCCGGCGTGTTCCGCTTCGTCCCGCCCTGGTGCTTCGCCGAGCAGCTGCAAGTGCACCGCGAGCAGCCGCTTCTGCCGTGGGGCGTCGTCGAGGTGCGCAGCATGTGGCTGCACGTCGCCGCCATCAACCCGCGGCGCGAGGTCGGCAAGGTGCGCGATGCGCCGTCGTTCGGCATCGCCCTCGAGCGGCTGCGCCTGGGCCCGTACGATCACATCGTCATCGACTGCCCGGCCGTGCTGGGCACCGCCGACGTCAACCTGATCCAGGACGCCGCCGACGGCGTGCTGCTCGTGGCCCGCCGCCGCACCACCACGGTGCGCGACGTGCGCCGCGCCGTCGAGCAGCTGACCCCGACCAAGGTCCTGGGCACGGCGCTGCTGGAGTAGCCCGGCGAAGGGCGCGGCCGGGAGAGGCCGCGCCGGCTACCAGGCCCGGACGATGCGGGCCGGGACGCCCATGGCCAGGGCGCCGGCCGGGACGTCGGCCACCACGACGCTGCCGGCCGCGACGACAGCGGCGCGGCCGATGGTGACGCCCTTGAGGATGTGGGAGCCGTGGCCGATCCAGGCGTGCTCCTCGATGGTCAGCGGGCGGATGTCGGCCTCGTTGATGTCCTCGCCCCGCAGGCGGCGCTCGACGTCGGCCGGGTGGCCGTCGGAGTCGGAGATCCAGGTCCGTCCCGCGATGCCGACGTTGTCGTGGATGGTGACGAGGCGGTTGACCACGAAGGTGACGTCGGTGGCGACCGAGACGCCGTTGCCGATGATCAGCTCCGGATCGTCGACGAAGCGGCCCGAGCGGATCGAGAAGTAGCCGAAGCGGCAGCCGTCGCCGATGGTCACGCGCGCGTGGCCCACCACGTACGGTAGCGCCGACATCTGGAGGTCCTTGCCCACCTTGTGGAAGCGGGCGCGCACCATCGGCTCGTAGAGCAGCTTGGACGACGCGTACTCGCGCGTGTTGAGGAAGACGTCGTGCGCCCGGTACAGGGCCCCGAACAGCGCGCGCGAGACGCCGTTCTCCGGCAGGTTCCAGCGCTGCGCCCACCGGTAGACATCGCGCGCGGTGCGCGTCGCCATGGAGTCACCGCGCTTGATGCGCAGGACCAGATCGTCGATGGCTCTCAACCCGACGAATCTAACATGTGGCGCGTCGCCACGGCGCGACGCGTCAGCGGGTCAGCGGACCAGGCTATCCTCGCGCTTGGTCATGCTCTCGAGCCCGCCGTCCACGCGCGTCGATGAGTCGCGCGGCAGCTCGGCCGCCTGGCGCGTCGGGTAGCTCCCCTCCAGCACCACGGTGATCTGCTGGCGCCGCGTGCGCTCCTCCTCGATGACCGTCAGCATCAGGTCTTCGCGGTTCTGACGCGTGTACTGGTAGCGCAGCGAGGTGGACAGGCCGTCCGAGATCGTCCAGGCCAGCGCGACGTCGCCGACCCACTGCTCGTTGTCGAGCGTTACCTCTTCGCCTTCGGAGTTGAGCCGGCCGACCGACTCGCCGGTCGAGTAGCCGACCGCGCCGGCCGCCGACCATCTGTCCCCGAATGGCAGCGGCACCACGCCGCGCACCTCGCCGGTGTGGTTGACCTCGGTCTCGCCGAGCAGGACGTTGGTCGCCACCGCGCGGCGGTAGCCGATCGAGCCGGCGAAGGTGTCGTGCTGGTAGCGCAGGAAGGCGGCACCGACCGGGAACACCGCGCGGCGCTGGAACTCGCCCAGCGGCCACGTCGCGGAGACGCCGACCATCGCGTCGGTCGAGAAGTCGAGCGACAGGTCGTGCACCCAGCGCAGCTCGGGACCGACGATGACGGTCTCGGTATCTTGAAGCTGGGCACCCAGCGCGTCGTCGCCGGCGTTCACCCTCGTGTACGTGCCGCGGCCGGCGAAGCTGAAGGAGTGGAAGTTGAACGTCTTGCTCAGCGTCAGCCCGGTGTCGACCGTGTAGCGCCGGCCGATCTGCACCGTGTCGTCGAGCGGCTCGTAGATCGACCCGCCCACCGTGTGCCCGTACTGCCACGACGGCGTGAGCTGATAGGAGTAGCCGAGCCCGCCCGCCCCGGTGGCGAAGGCCTGGTCGCCCTGCCCCTGCCCGCCCACGTTCGTATCTTGTGGCGCGGTGTCGAAGGCGTTGAGCCGGCCGTGCGACGCGGCGATGTCGGCGGTCAAGCCCGGCGCGCGGCGTCAGCGGGATGACCGCGCCGTAGGCCAGGTTGTTGGAGAAGGAGTTGGCGCTGCTCGCCTCGGCGTACAGCCGGATGCTGAGGACGTAGCGCAAGACTTGCGTGATGCGCGACCCCTCGTGCGAGAACACCATGCCAGGCGCGATGTTGGCGAACGCGTCGCTCGACACCGGCGGCGTCATGTTCGGGTCGAGCGGGTTGTCCGGCACCAGCTCCACGTTGTCGGTGTAGCCGGTGGTCAGCGCGGCGGTGGCCTGGAGGCTGTGGTCCGCGGCGGCCGGGCGGATGCCGACCAGGGTGGCGAGCGCGGCGGCGGCGCCCAGCGCGGGGAGATTTCGTCGGGGGAGGCGGCTGTGCGGCACTGGACTACACGCTAAATCGAAAGTCGATTCGAGACAATCGATCTCGCTCGCGACTCACCGCCACCTCATCCGAGTCGAAGAAGCTCCACACGTAGCGGTACTCGTAGCCCGGTCGCCGCATGACCAGCATGAGCCAGCGCAGGTCCTTGCGCAGGAGATCGCGGCGATAGAACACGTAGTCCCCCTCGCCGCGGAAAAGGTTGATCGAGTAGAGGGGCCTGGTGTTCGACCGAGTAGGCCCAGCCCTGATCGTAGACGTGCGTGATCGGGCGCAAGCCGCGGCCGTCAACGTCCTCCGGCGGAAGCGGCGGCCCAGGTTGTCCTCGATCGTACGCGGTCCACTCGGTCGGGTCGGCGATCTCCTCCCACTTGTGCAGCAAGGTCACGTGGAAGCGCAGCCGGTCGCGCGAGATGGCCACGAAGTAGGCCGAGTTGCTCAGGCGCATGATGCGCGGCAGGTCCATGTCGCCGAGCGCGATGGTCCCGGTCAGCGAGGTGCGCGCGTCCAGCGTCGTTCCCAGCGACAGCGGCGGCTGGGTCGTCTCCACCCGCCAGGCCCGATGCTGGCAGGCAGCGAGCAGGAGGGCAGCCAGGACGACGGCTCGAGAGAAAGACACCGCCACGGTGGACCCAGGATAACCAGGCGCACCGCGCGCGGCACGCTGTTCCTCGCCGCCGGCGATCACTCCTTCAAACAACCGGCGACAAGGTGGATACTGGAGGCAGCAACTCCGACAGGTATGAGCGATCAGGGCGGCGGCGCCGCGTAGCGATCGGGGAACGGATCGGCGCTCTCGCGCAGGCCGATCTCGTCGCTGCTCCACCGGGAGCCGAGCTCGGCGAAGAAGGCGAAGCCGACCACGCCGACGTTGCGGTCGTCGCCGGTGCGCGAGGCGTACGAGTCGCGCACCGCGCCGAAGCGAAAGGCGGCCACGCTGTCGTCGCTGGTGCGAAAGCCGTCGATGGTCAAGGTGCCGCGCGGAGGCACGATGTAGCCGCGCTTGCCGGGGCTGCCCGGCCTGCCGTCGATCACGTCGAGGCCGTCGACCGAGGCGACCACCTCGTAGCGACCGTCGGTGAGGTTGGTGATGCGGATGTCGTAGCGCTGGCCGGCCTGTCCCCACGACGTAGGCGCGCCCGGGGGCCTCGAAGCCGGGCAGCGGGTTGCCGGCCTCGTCGGTCAGCGCGATCGAGATGCCGCCCTGCGGCGTGGAGGCGGTGAACGGCGCCAGCGCGCCGCCGCGGCTGCGCGCCTGGGCCTCGATGCCGGCGGCGTCGTTGTAGTGCACCGCGACCAGCGCGAACGGCTCGCTCGACGCGCGCTCGAACGGCTGCTCGACCACGCTCGAGCGCACCTGCTCGCCGAACTCGGTGCCCAGGCCGGGCCGGTCGGCGAGCGGTTCGCCCGCCTCGGCGCCGGCGCCGGCCATGTCTGTCGTTGCGGCGGTTTCGGCGGTCTGGGCGGACGGCGAGCTGGCCCGGTAGGCAGAGTTGCCCCCGGAGCAGGCCGCCGCCCAGCTCGCCGCGAGTGCCAGCGCGATCGGCGCGGCAGCGCGGGTGCGGAACATGGGGCGTCCTCCTGTTGTCGTCCCGGTAACGACCGGGGGCGGCCGCCTCTTTCACCCGAAATTGGCCCCCGGCCGGAGGTGGCCCTAGGATCGCGCCATGCGCATCGTGCGAGAGCGGCGGCAGCGCCGCAGCGACAACACCACCCTGGCCCTGCACTACCAGCTCGAGGAGTGCAGGCAGGCCGCGCGCCTGGACGGCCTGGTCCTCTCCGACGAGGACGGCTTCTGCCTGGCCGCGTCCGGCGATCCGCAGGCCTGCCACGAGGTCGCGGCCCAGCTGCCCTTCATCGGCCGCAAGGTGCGCGAGTTCGAGGGCGTGCTGCTCGGCAGCGAGGGCGGCTGGCGCATCTGCATGCACCGCTTCGGCGTGCCGGGCGGCGAGCTGTACCTGTGCGCCATCGGCGCCGGCGGAGCGGAGCGCGACCGCGATGATGGCCCGCTCGCGCGGCGCGGTGCGGCGCATCCTCGAGCCGGGCCCGAAGGCGCGGCCTGAGTCGGGCGGACCGCACCGGAAATGCTCGCCGCGCAGGCGGCGATGGCGCTCCGCCGGCGGCGGCGGAATAATCTGCGATGAGCCGCCCGAAGATCCGCTGTGTCGAGCTGGAGCCGGCCCACTGGCCGAGCCTCGAGGCGCTGTTCGGGCCCAACGGCGCGTGCGGCGGCTGCTGGTGCATGTGGTGGCGGGTCGCCGCGCGGCGGCGCGCTATGGCGCGAGACCGTGGGCGCCCCGGCCAAGCGCACGCTGCGCCGGCTGGTCAGCCGCGGCGAGGCCAGGGGCATCCTCGCCTTCGCCGGCGACGAGCCGGTCGGCTGGTGCGCGATCGGCCCGCGCAGCGACTTCCCGCGCGTCGAGCGCGTGCGCGCCCTGGCCGGCGCCGGCGCCGACGGCGTGTGGTCGATCAACTGCTTCTACATCGCGCGCAAGTGGCGCGGCCGCGGCGTGGCCAGCGCGCTGCTCGACGCCGCGATCGTGGCGTGCCGCCGCCACGGCGCCTCCGTCGTCGAGGGCTACCCGGTCCGTCCCGCGGCCGACGGAAAGCCGACCCCGGGCGCCTTTGCGTGGACCGGCATGCTGTCGATGTTCGAGCAGCGAGGCTTCGAGCCGGTACGCGAGGAACAGGCGAGCAAGACCCTTGTCCGCCTGCGCCTCAAGCGGAAATAGCTACCGGGCGGCTACCGGGGCGGCGGCCCAGCGCCTTCCGCACGTCCCGGCCGAGATCGGTGAGCTCGGCCCGAGCGTCGCGGCGGACCGCCGGAGTGCGGAGGGCCTCGGCGTAAGGCAATCGCTCGTAGCGCTCGCGGTAGGCACTCGCGTCCGATTCACCGCGGCTCGCCTCCAGCCCGGCGATGGCCTCGCCGACGTGCTCGTACTCGCGGATGAACTCGAGGACGGTCGCGTCCTCGAAAGGGATCGTCCTTGTACGGAAACGGATCCGCAGCCGGTGCTGCCGGTGGCTCCTGGGTCCGCTCGGCCCGGTCCGGGCGACGAGGCGTGCGGTCGCGTCGAGCGGCCGGCCGCCGAGGCGGCGGGTCCGTGGACGGCTCGCTCGAGTCGACGGGCGCCCGTTCGACATCCGGCAGCGCCGCGACGACCGGGACGGGCGGCCGAGCCGGCGGAGCCATGGACGGCTCGTTCGAGCTCACGGCCTGGCGGTCGACGACCGGAAGCGGCGCGGCGACCGCTGTCGGCTCGATCCGGCGTGAAGCAGTGGGGCCGGCCCGGTCCACCGCGACGTATGCGAACGCGCCGGCGGCGAGCAGAGATGCTCCGGCTACGCCGATCCACCGCCGCCCACGGCCGGTCAGTCGCGCGCGGAAAAAAGCGTAGCTCCGCTCGGGGAGCGGCATGGCCCGATCGGTCGAACGGTCGTCCCTCCACTCGGAGCTTTGCCACCCCGCGACCGCCGGCCGGTGGCGAGGGCCGGCTTGCCCGACCTGCTCCTCGATCGCGTCCAGGGCGGCGCACACCTCTTCGGTTGACGCCGGACGGTTGCCGGGATCCTTTTCCAGGAGACGGAAAACCAGCCTCTCCAGATCCGCGGGAACCGCCACGCCGGGGCTGCGGCGCGCGATCGGCTCGACCGGCGCGGTCAAGTTCTTCTGCGCGATCTCGGTCGGACTTCCGTCGAAGGGTGATTTTCCGGCCAGCATCTCGTACAGGACCACCCCGAACGCGAAGAGGTCGGTCCGGCGGTCGACGGGATGGTCGAGCATCTGCTCCGGTGCGATGTAGACCGGAGTGCCGACGACGTATCCGGCCTCGGTCAGGCGGGCGGCCGCCTCCACGGTCTCGCGGGTCGAGATGGCGAGACCGAAGTCCAGGATGCGCGGAAGAATCGGGTCGTCCCCGCGCCGCTCGAGGATCACGTTGCCCGGCTTGAAATCGCGGTGGACCAGGCCGTGCTCGTGGGCATGGCCGAGCCCGCAGGCGAGCTGACGGGCCAGCCGCACCGCTCGCAGCGGGTCGAAGGGGGCCTCTGCCCGGATGGCGTCCGACAGCGATTCCCCTTCCACGTAGTCCATGACCAGGTAGAGCAGCCCTTGCTCGGTGCGCCCGAAATCGACGACCGAGACGACATTGGGGTGGTTGAGCTGGCTGGCCAGCGCCGCCTCCTGGGCGAAGCGCATCCGCATGCGCGGGTCGCCGACCAGCTCGCCGAACAGGATCTTCACCGCGAACTTGCGCAGCAGGCGTGGGTGGCGGGCGCGGTAGATGAGACCCGTGGATCCCTCGCCCACCCGCTCGTCGATGACGTAGCGCCCGGCGATCTCGGAACCGATGAGCGGATCGTTCGCATCCGTCCACGGCGCCAGGGCGGCCCCGTCACTCGGACAGAAGTCGTATCCGGTGCGGAAAGCGGCCGCGCAGGTGGGACAGCGCCATCGCACTCCGGGGGAGTCCGCGATCATCGACGGCAGTGTGGACATGTATCGTCTATCTCCCGCGAGGGGCACCAGTGCCGCTGGCGGCGGCCCCAGGCCGTCGATCGCGCATCGTACCGAGGATTGCGAGTCATGTGCCACAGGCACCGTCGTCGCGCATTCGCCAATGGAGACTTGGCGCTGGCAGCTTGTCGGCGCGACGGCACCGCCATCGCCGGAATGCGACGGGGCAACCTTGCGCAGTGTGCGCTCTCGCCACAGCGCGCCGTTATGGAGCGATGCGGGGCGCGAACGCCCTCGGTGTAGGCGCGACGACATCTCGACGGAGTGCCATCCGGCGACACCGCCGAAGGTCCGAGCGGATCTCGACGTTGGTGTCTAGTCTTGGCCAGCACGGTCAAACCCGAACCTGCCCAAGGGGGGCGTGAATGATCGAACGGCTCGGCCCGCGAACATGTTCGCTCGCGGTGGTGATGGCCATCCTGATTCTCGGATCGGCACCTGCCCTCGCCGACGCGGGCGCCGAGGCACGGCGTCATTTCCGCGAGGGCATGGGCCTCGTCCGCGCGGGCAAGTACGAGGAGGGAATCCGCGAGCTCGACGAGGCGTATCGCATCGTTCCCCATCCCGCCGTGCTCTACAACATCGGCCGCGCCTACTTCGCCGCCGGGCGATACGACCGCGCGATCGAGGAGCTCCAGCGCTACGCCGACACCGACCCGTCGGACCGCGACGATGTGATGCGGCTCATCGAGGTCGCGCGCACGCGGCTGCGCGAAGAGGAGCCGAGCCCGGCTGTCGATGCGCCCGCGCCGGTCGAGTCGGCGCCGACGGGTCGGGCCCCCGAGGTCAGGCAGGAACTGGCCACGATGCGCAAGCAGCTCCAGGAGCTGCTCGATCGCATGGATACGCTGCAGGGCGCCATCGATGCGGAGCCGGCTCCGGCGCGCGCGGAAGAAGATGCTGCGCCGCGCAGGCGCGAACGCGGCAGCCCGCGGAGGGAACGCCCGCGAGGTGAACCGCGCGGACGTCCCGGCCCCCGAAGCGGTCGTGAAGCGCGGCGACGCGGGCGACGCGGCTCTCGAGGACCCGTATGCGCCGATCGTCATCACCGCGTCGCGCTACGGGCAGAGTCCGCTCGATGCGCCCAACTCGGTCACCATCCTCACCGGCGACGAGCTGCGCGCCTCGGGCGTCACCTCGATCCCGGACTTCCTCCGGCGCGTTCCCGGCGTCGAGGTCATGGCCATGAGCGCGGGCGACTACAACATCGGCATCCGCGGCTTCAACGACCGCCTCGCCAACAAGGTCCTCGTGCTGGTCGACGGCCGCTCGATCTACTTCGACAACATCGGCGCCACGTTCTGGTCGCTCCTCCACATCTCTGCCGGCCGACGTCGAGCGCATCGAGGTCGTCCGGGGCCCGGGCGCCGCGCTCTACGGCGCCAACGCCTTCTCCGGGGTCATCAACATCATCACGCGCAGCCCGGGACTGGCCAGCGACCGCGCCGGTGGCGGAGGTGTGGGGCGGTTTCCCCGATCAGGGCGGCGCGTCGCTCCGCCTGGCCGACCGCGTGGGCGTCGACCGCCTATCGCGCCTCGTTCAGCGTCGAGCAGAAGCAGCGCTGGTACCGCGAGGTCGACCCGGCGCGCACCGACTACGAGGTCCTGCCCGACAACCCGGACGAGTCGGTCCGCGTCGGCCGGTTCGACCTCCGCCTCGACCACCGCATCGCCCGCCGCTACCTCCGTGTCGCTGTCCGGCGGCGTGGCCGGCGGGCAGAACGAGTTCGCCGCGTCCGGCGCGCTGCGCGACTTCTATCTCGACGGCTTCGCCAGCTACCTGCGAGGTGACCTCCAGCTCCCCCAAGGCGTCTCGGTGCGCAGCTTCTGGAGTCGCGTCGACGTCATCGCCGATCAATGGGCCCGCCCGGTCGGCGGGTACAGCATCGCCACCGATCTGGTCACCGACGTCGTGGACACCGAGATCGAGTCGTTCCGCGAGGTCGACCTCGGCGTGGTCCAGCGCATCAACTTCGGCGCCAGCTATCGCTTCAAGTTCGACGCGCTGGAACTGGCTCGGCAGCGAGCCGGACGAGCACCACGTGTCGGCCTTCTTCCAGGACGAGGCGCTCCTGTCCGAGGACCTGCGCGCCATCTTCTCGTTCCGCTTCGATCGCCACCCCCTGCTCGCCAGCATCGACGACGCTGCGTTCACCGACCGGTATGCTGTCTCGCCGCGCGCCGCGCTGGTCTGGCGCGCCGTGCCCGACGGGTCGTTGCACGCCACCATCGGCACCGCCTTCCGGACGCCGACCTTCCTCGAGAGCTACATCGACCAGCCGTTCCCGACGTTAACCGATGCGGTCGTCGTGCGCAACCTCGGCGACCAGACCCTTCTGCCCGAGCGCGTGCTCGCCACCGAGCTGGGCTGGCGGAGCGAGCCGGAATCGGGCAGGTACAAGTTCGAGGCCTCGGCCTACTACAACCGGGTCTCGTCGCTCATCCAGCTCTCCGAGCTCCGTCCGTGGCCGGCCGGCGTCTCGAACTACGATCCGGCGGCCGGTGTCTGGTATGCGGGCGAGACCTACTACGCCAACGTTGACCAGGACTACAACGCGTTCGGCATGGAGCTGGGCGGCGAGCTGTCTCCGACCGACGGCGTCGATCTGCATGCCAGCGCGGCATTCGCGGGGGTCAGGCAGGGCGGCACGGCCATCAAGAGCACCTCGCCGGTCAAGACGTCGGCCGGCGCGCAGTTCCGCGGGCAGCGCTTCACCCTCGGCGGCGACCTTCATTTCGTCTCCGCGCAGACCTGGGGGATCCGCAGCTTCGACGAGACCGGTCAGACGGTGGTCACCGACGTGGACCTTCCGGCCTACGTCTGGGCCGGGGCCCGGATCGCGTACCTCATCCCCGACAGCCGGCTCGAGATGGCCATCGCCGGCCAGAACCTCCTCGCCCCGCTCCAGCGGGGCGTCGAACCGGTCGACGGGGACATGAGTCAGGTCACGACACCGAAGTGGGCGCATCGCGAGCATCCGCTCGGCCAGCCCATCCCGGCCAGCGTGTTTGCAACGCTGACCTACCGGATCAGGTGAAGGCCGTGACGCAATGAAGAGACTCCCTCGCACTCTCGTCCTCGCCGTCGCCGGGCTGTTCGCCGCTGCCTGCGGCGACGCGGAGAACGACAACGGGCTGGCGCCGGACGCGACCAGCGTGATCGCGGGCGACGCCGTGATCTCCGTTCCGCTCCCCGACGCTCACCCGGTCGTCCTCTTCCTGGTCATGGTGGCAGGCGCCGACGGCATCCCGCTTTCCGCGCCGGTCAACGTCAACGTCACTGTCATTCCCACCTCGCAGCTCTCCCAGGGCGGCGCTGGGGTGCGCACCGGACCGTACGCGTTCGGCCTGGTCTCGCCGGCGGTCTACATCGTCCAGGGCATCGTGGACGTCGACGAGAACTTCAACCCGCTGGACCCGGCACTCGCGGCACCGACGGCCGCGGATCTCCTGGGCGGGTACGCCGACGTCCTGAGCGGCGAGCTCATCCCGATCGCGATCGACCCCGGCGACGTCGTCGGCGAGATCACGGTCCTGTTCGCGTCGCCGCCCGGCTGACCCCGCAGGCGGGACGGTGCTCGAGGGCGGCCTCGCTCTCTGGCATCCTTTGATCGACATGGACAAACACCAGAGCGCGAAGCCCACCGACAGCGGCCATGCAGACGTCAACGGGCTCAGGATGTACTACGAGGTCCACGGGGACGGTGAACCGCTCGTTCTGCTGCATGGGTCTTACATGAACATCCCCCTGAACTGGGGGACGATCATCCCGCTGCTGGCCGACGACCGAAAAGTCATCGTCGCGGAAATGCAAGGCCACGGTCGCACGAGGGATACGTCCCGCGAGATCAGCTACGAGGGCATGGCAGACGATGTGTCGGGTCTGCTCGAGCATCTCGGGATCGATCGGGCAGACATTCTGGGGTACAGCATGGGCGGCGGCATCGCCTTCCAGTTCGCCGTGCGCCACCCCGAGCAGGTACGCAGGCTCGTGGTGGTGTCAGGCGTCTATGCGCACGACGGGTGGTGGCCCGACGTGGAAGCCGTTTTCGCAACCTTCACCGCGGAGATGTTCAAAGGAACACCCATCCAGGAACAATACGAGAGCTTCGGGAACGATCCGGCCCGGTTTCCGGAGTTCGTGAAGAAGGTGATCGGCATCGACCTGAAGCCCTATGACTGGTCCCAGGACGCAAGAAACATCAAGGCTCCGCTGTTCATGGTCATCGGCGATGCCGACGGAGTGCGATACGAGCATGCACTGGAGCTCTTCCGCGCCAGGGGCGGCGGGAAGATGGGAGACATGCATGGGCTGCCCGAGTCACGCCTGGCCATCTTGCCGGGCACCACTCATATCGGCATCATCATGCAGCGGGCGGAGTGGCTGATACCGATGGTCATGGACTTCCTGGACGCCGACCTGAAGGCAGCGCCCCCTACCTTCTAGCGATCGACGACGTCAGCGGCGGCTGCAGTAGATGCCGGCCCAACCGCGGCCGCAGAAGGCCGACCCGCCCGGGTTTGCACGGCTCACCTTCGCCGGCTTCACCGTCCGGTAATGCGTCTGGTTCGCCCCCCAGCCGAAATTGTCGCCGAAGTTCTTCACCCACAGCTCGGGCGCGGCGAACGACGTCACCAGCACCGAGCTCGACCGCACGCAGGTGATGCCATTGGCGCCGCGCCCGCACACGTCCGCCTTGTTGTCGCCGTTGACGTCGACGAGGCGCAGTGTCGTGTAGCGCGAGACCACGTTCCAGCCGTTGGCGTCGCGGAACTCCGGGATGTCGAGGGTGTTGACGCCGTTGAACTGCGATAGCGGTTCGCTGGCCCCGCCATACAGGCCACAGTACATGCCGCCGTCGCCCCGCCCGCACACGTCGATGGCACCGTCGCCGTTAAGATCGCCGTATTCGATCGTCTCGTAGTACATCGGGTCACGCCACCACGGGTCGCGGAAGTTGGAGGTTCGCAGCCGGACCTGTCCGAAATCGCGAAACGCCGGGCGGTAGTGTCCGCAGTGGATGCCTGCGTCGCCGCGCCCGCACACGTCGGCCTTGCCGTCGCCGCTCACGTCGACGATCCGGATCGTGCGCCAGTAGCTTTCGTGGCTGTTCCAGTTGTTGGCGTTGCTGAACACCGACGCCATCAGGACGAGCTGGCTGCCGGTGATCGTCCCGTTGGCCTGGGCGAGAGTCAGGCTGCAGTAGACGCCGGCCTCGCCGCGCCCGCACACATCGTCGCGCTGGTCGCCGTCGACATCGGCGAACTGAATCGTCTCCCAGTACGAGCGGTGGGTGTGCCACGACGTGTTGTCGCCGAACCCGTTAACGAGGCGCCAGCGCGCGCCGAAGCTCGGGGTGCACGCGCTGCCGTTGCAGCTGACGCTGGTGAGCGCGCAGTAGATGCCGTCGGCCTGCCGCATGCAGCACATCGCTTCGATTGTCGCGATTGAGATCCGGAAACGCGAGCGTCTCGCGGTAGTCGGCGAAGGCGACGCTCCAGCCGCTGGACTGGATGTCCCACGAGTTCTGCGCCGCCGGGTCGAACCCGACCGTGGACGAGCCGGAGCACCGGACCGACGTCCCCTCCAGACCGCACAGGTCGTCCTGGCCGTCGCCGTTGATGTCGGTGTACTGGATGCTGAGCCGCTCGGCGGTCGTCGTCGCGCTGCTGTCCGCGTAGCGCGGCGACCACAGCGAGGCGTCGAGCCACGGGTCGTCGACACAGGCGCAGCTGGCGCCGTTGTGGTGGGTCACCAGCCGCTTGCCGGTGGCGCCGCAGGTGTTGGCGCCGCATACCGTGCTGGACTGCCGGATCACCTCCGACAGGCAGGAGCCGACCGCGTAGGGCACCACCTCCCACGGATTCACGTTAGCCGGTACTCCGCACTCGGCCCGGTCGCCGGCCGGGTTGCCTCCGCCGCTGCTGCCGTGGAGGTACCCGTGCGTGTGCATCGCCTCGTGCCAGACGGTGCCGGCGAGGCCGGCGTAGGCGTCAACCGGGTCGGTCTGGACGCGCGCCCGCGCCCAGTCGAGCAGCCCCTTGAACGACATCTGCTCCTCGTTGCTGTGCCCCCAGGTGCCTATCGGCGCCCACGCGTCCTGGCCCGCCGACGGGCAGCTGATCCGCAGGTCGTTGTCGCTGCGCGAGGCCTCGATCACGCGCTGGGTCTGGACCGCGCGCGTGGCGGTCGCGTGAGGATCGCCATTGCATGGGTAGTAGTTCTGCATCCGGGTGTTCATGCACTCCTGGAATGCTGTCGACATCGACGCGGCTCGTCCCCACCCCATCGCATCCCGGAACAGCTGCTGATCGGACGCCGAGCAATCCGCCGTGAACCGCACGCCGCCGAGCAGCGCAGAGTCGTCGGTCCCGATGTTCTCGGCGCCGAGCTCCACCTCCTCCTCCTCGAGAACAAAACAACCTGACAGCGTCAGCACAGCCGCCGACATCATGAAGAAGCGCTTCATCGTCATCCCCTCCGTGTGGTGCGAACGCGCTATGAGCACATCGCAGGCCGATCCCACGGCGAGGAGTCTCGCGGTGATCGGCGCGGCCGGCGACCGGATGTCACGGTGCGCACCGAAGAGGTCCATGGGACGTCCCCGGTGCGACTCGACTCGTCGGCGTCGCCGGCGATGGTTTCGGCGTTCGCCGCGAAGAGGCGTGCGCTACCATCCTGCTGTGAGCTTCTTCGATGACCGACCTCCTCGCCCGCCGCAAAGGCAGTCCAGGCCGCCGCGCGAGGACTGGATGGGTGCGCCCGAGGGCTGGCTGGGGGGATTCGTTCCCACGCGCATCGTGCTGGTCGCGAACGCCCAGTTGCTGGTCACGCTGGGCCCGATGGAGGCCTACGCCACCGGTGTCTCGATCGAGCTGCAGATCACCCATCGCCAGCCGCACCACCGTTTCCGTGGGGACGATGTCAACGGCGGCATGCAGCTCGGCGTCGCCTACGGGGACGGCAGCAAGTGGCAGAGCCTTGATGAACGCTGGCCCTCCCCGGGAGAGAAGTCGCCCCCCTCGCCCATGATGTGGTCGATGGGTGGTGGCGGCTCCGACCGTCAGCAGTCCTCCCGATACTGGCTCTGGCCGCTGCCTCCTCCAGGTCCGGTGACGTTCGCGCTGGCCTGGCCCGAGCTGGGCGTCGAGGAGACGACGACAGAGATCGAAGGTGCCGTCTTCCGTGCCGCCGCGGAGGAGGCGCAAAAGCTCTGGGAGCCGCTGACCGAAGAGGAAGAGGAGGCGGCCTTGCGCGCGGGCCACGCACCAGGGCGCTACACCACTGGTGTGGTCCTGGTCCGCAAGGATGAGGCCGACGACAGCGAGAAATGAACGCGGCCGGTCGCGGCGATGACCTTGCTCGCGAAGATCCGCGCGTCCTTGCGCACCGTCGCCGAGCCCGCGCGCGCGGCGGGCATGCAGGCGTACATGAAGTCGACGATGCCCTACCTCGGCGTCACCGCCCCGAAGCTGACGGCTGCGTGCAGGGACCTGTTCGCCGGCTATCCGTTCGAGGACGCCGCTTCCTGGCGCGCGGACGTGCTCGACGTGTGGCGCACCGCCAGGTTTCGCGAGGAGCGCTACGCGGCCGTGCGCCTGACCGGCCACAAACGAGCGAAGGCGTTCCAGACGCTCGACGCCACGCCGATGTACGAGGAGCTGATCACGACCGGTGCGTGGTGGGACTACGTCGACGAGCTCGCATCGAATCGGATCGGCCCGCTGCTCGCGGCGTATCCCTCGCCCATGAAGAAGACGATGCGGGCATGGAGCGAGTCCGACGACATGTGGAAGGCGCGCACCTCGATCATCTGTCAGCTCGGGTTCAAGGCCGAGACCGATGTCGCGCTGCTATTCCGCTGCATCGAGCCGTCGATCGCGTCGAAGGAGTTCTTCCTGCGCAAGGCGATCGGCTGGGCGCTGCGCCAGTACGCACGCACCGATCCGGCCGCGGTGAAGCGCTACGTTGCAGCGCATCCCGAGCTCAGCGGGCTTTCGAAGCGCGAGGCGCTCAAGCACGTGTGAGGGACAGACGGCGGCAACCTCGGGGCCAGCCCAGCTCATCGTGAGCGGCGCCGGGCCGCGATCCATGTGTCGATGCGGCGCTCGAGCACGTCGAGTGGAAGCGAGCCCTCCAGCAGGACCGCGTCGTGGAACGCGCGGACGTCGAAGCGATCGCCGAGCGCTCGCTCGGCGCGGGTGCGCAGCTCGCGGATCTTGAGCTGCCCGACCTTGTAGGCCAGCGCCTGCCCCGGCGTCGCGATGTAGCGGTCGATCTCGTTGGTCACGTCCAGTCGCTGGCGCGGCGTGTTGTCGAGCATGTAAGCGAGCGCCCGTGCACGGGTCCAGCGCCGGCTGTGCATGCCGGTGTCGACAACGAGGCGGACCGCGCGCCACATCTCGTAGGCAAGCTGGCCGAAGCGGTCGTAGGGATCGCCGAGCAGTCCGAGCTCACCGGCCAGCGTCTCACTGTAGAGTCCCCACCCCTCTCCGTACGCGACGTAGTAGCCGTAGCGGCGGAAGGCGGGCAGGCCCGTCTGCTCGGCGGCGAGCGAGGTCTGCAGGTGGTGGCCCGGGACCGCCTCGTGGAGCGTGAGCGGGACCATTTCCCACTTCGGCCGCGTCTCGGGCCGGTACAGGTTCACGTAGTAGGTGCCCGGCCGCGACCCGTCGCCCGCGGCGGGGTAGTAGAAGCCCGTCGTCACGTCGGGTGCCATGTCGGCCGGCGTCGGCTCGACGGCGTAGGGCAGGCGCGGCAGCGTGCGGAACAGCTTGACCAGCGTCGGGTCGATCCGCTTGGCCAGATCGCGGTAGTGCAGAAGCAGCTCGTCGCCGGTGCGGTGATAGAACTGGCGTCCGCTGCGGAGGTGCCGGAAGAACGCGGCCAGGTCGCCGCGGAATCCCGTGCTCGCCTTGACCCGCTCCATTTCCCGGCGCAGTCGCGCCACCTCTGCCAGACCGATCTCGTGCAGCTGGTCGGGGGTGAGGTCGGTCGTCGTGTAGCGACGGGTCCAGTAGGCGTAGATCTCCCGACCGCGCGGCCACTGCCACGCGCCCACCGCGTCGGGTGCGGCTCGCATGTACTCGTCGGCGACGAAGCGGCGAAAGCGGGCCAGCGCCGGCAGCACGTGGGCCCGCACCGCCTGCTGACCGGCCGAGGCGAGGCGCGCCCGATCCTTCTGCGAGAAGGTGCCGGGAAACCGGGTGAAGGGCAGATAGAAGCCGCTCCTGGTCGGCGCGACGAGCTGCTTGTCGAGCTGGGCCGGGATCCTCTTGAGGATGATCCTGGGATGGACGAGACGCCTGCGCATCCCCTCGCGCATGAGCGCGATCACCTGATCGACGTAGCGATCGAATGTGCGCAGACGCGCGATCCAGTCCTCGTAGTCGTCGATCGTGTCGAAGCGGAGCTGGCCGGCGAGCTGGCCGGCGGTCTGGACGCCGGGCGGCTGCCGGACCCCTTCCGGCAACCCGCCCATGTGGTCGGCAGGGAGGAAATGCCAGCCGAGCTCGTACGCCTCGACCCACCATGTGAGGTCGCGGCGGAAGAGGTCGTAGTTGAGCTGCTCCGCCGGAGCCAGGGCCGGGCGAGCGATGCGCCCCAGCTTCTCCAGCACGGCAAGATTGTGCCGGTGATCGGCCGCGATCGCGGCGAGCGAGCGGTCGTCCCAGCGATCGTTCCAGCGTCGATCGCCGAGCACCGACGCATAGGTCGGCGAGTGCTCAAGCTGGTACGTCCACTCGGCGGTGATGAGCGCGGTTAGCGCCGCCGACGGCGAGGGCGGGCGCGACTCGAGCGCGGCCGGCCATGCGGCGACCAGAGCGATGGCGAGCGCGCAGACGACCGCGCCGGAAGAGAGGCGCCTCATCGGCCGGGAGCATATCGCCGGTGGGGTCGCCCTGCCCCGCCGAGGACGTCTCGCTTGCAGGTGGAGGTCACGCGCGGCGGACGGGTGATGTTCAGCGACGGGGCAGCTGCTGCAGCGCCCACTTGTTGCCGTCGGGATCGCTGAAGAACACGAACGACCCCCAGGGCTTCACGTCGATCGGACTGACGTCGACGCCGCGCCCCTGCAGCTCGGCGTGCGCCGCCTCGATGTCGGCCACCACCATCTGAAGCCCCGTGACCGACCCGGGCTTCATGTCGGTGATCCCCTTCCCGATGGCGATCGAGCACGCCGAGCCCGGCGGCGTCAGCTGGACGAAGCGCAGCTCATCGCTGACGGTGTGATCGTGGTCGGCGTTGAAACCGACCTTCTCGGTGTAAAAGGCCTTCGCGCGATCGACGTCCGACACGGGAACGGCCACCAGCTCCAGTTTCATCTCCACGACGGCACTCTTGCGCGCAGGTAAGGACGTGTCAAGCGCCCGTTCTGACCGCGGTGCGCCCGACGCCGACGCTGCCGGCTACCTTCACGAGGACCAGCGGCAGCGGCGCTCGTATCGGCGGTCGTCACCGAGGGCGATGCGGTCCATCGCTTCGCCGGCGAGGCGGTCGGCGCGCTCGTTGCCTGGATCACCCGCGTGGCCACGGACCCATTCCCAGCGGACGCGGTGGCGGGACTGCAGCTCGTCGAGGCGCTGGAGCAGATCGACGTTGAGGAGCGGGCCGGCCTTGCGCCGCCATCCGAGGGCCTTCCAGCCGGGCAGCCACAAGCTGCAGCTCTTGAGGAGATAGAGGCTGTCGGTGCGCACGACGATCGCGCCGGATCTGCGACGGATCGCCGACAGTGCCTCGATCGCCGCCTGCATCTCCATGCGGTTGTTCGTGGTCGTCGCGGCGCCGCCGGCGCCCTCGAGCGCCTCCTGCGTGCGCGGGTCGATCAGAACGAAGCCCCAGCCGCCGACACCGGGATTGCCCCGGCATCCGCCGTCGGTGTATGCGACCAGCTCCACCATGCTGCGCCGGTTCGACCTACGATCGATCGAGCCCGACCAGGTCCAGGAGCTCGCCAAAGCCGGACACCACGTGGTCCGGCCGGTAGCCGGGCGGATACGGAGCTGCGCCGCGCTCGCCGGCGAAGAGGCAGAACGCGAGGCCGGCGTCGGCGGCGCCGACCAGATCGTCGGTCACCGAGTCGCCGATGAACAGGATGCGCTCGCGCGCGATGCCGAGGCGGGCGATCGCCATCTCGAAGATGCGCCGGTCCGGCTTGCGGATGCCGACCTCGTCCGAGATCAGCAGGGGATCGAAGCAGCCGTCGATGCCGAGCGATCGGAGCCGTCCTCGCTGCAGCTCTCCGATGCCGTTCGAGATCAGGCCAAGCGGCACGCGGCCGTGGAGCGCGCGGATCGCCTCGACCGCTCCGTCCAGGGCCACGGCGTTTCCGGCGAAGTGATGCTCGTAGGCGCGCGCCGCGGCTCTCGCCTGACCGGGATCGCACCCGCGGGCGGCCAGGAAGCTCTCGAACACGCGCGGCGAGAAGTCGGTCCAGGGAGCGCCGGTGCGCACGCACTCGAGCCAGTGGTGCCGGCTGTGCGGCGTGAAGGCGCGATAGATCTCGTCCCACGCCCCGTCGAGGTCGAGGCCATGCGCGATCGCGGCGAGGCCGGCGCGCAGCGCCGCCTGCTCGCAGCGGGAGAAGTTGACCACCGTGTCGTCGAGGTCGAAGAGGACAGCCGCGTACATCGCCCAGCAGCTTACCGGCGGCAGGCCGTCACCGCGAGCGCCTCCGACGCGCCATCATTGCGTTCGCAGGAAGCCGACCAACGCCGTGTTGAAGCCGGTCACGTCCTTGCCGGGCCACATGTGCTTCTGCTTCTGGTTCTGGTTCTGCACCACCAGGCGCTTGCTGTCTGGCATGCAACGCGCGGCGGCATCGGCGATCAGCTTGAAGAACGGACGCGTGTCGGCACCACGCACGATCGCCACGGGCGGCCTGATCTGGCCGAGCTGATCGCAACTGATCGGCGGCGGCGTCTTGTCGGCAAACGCAATCGGCATCGTGCGCGCGCTGTCGAGTTGCACCGCCTTCACGGCTGCCGGCTGCGCCTCGAAGTAGCCCTTGCGTCCGGCGACGCCGTCGATCAACTCGCGCACCGACGCGACGTTGTCGCCGTCCTGCATCGCCTTGACGGCCGGACCGAACGCGGCGCCGGCATCGTCGCCGATCGCCTTCAGCGCACTGGCGTCGACGACAAAGCTCGCCACCGCCGGCTCGAAAACGAATGCGCTCTTCACCAGATCGGGATGCTTCAGCGCGACGTTGAGCACCACGTGGCCGGCGGACGACCACGCGACCAGATGTACCGGCCCGACGCCTAGCCCGCGAATGAAAGCGGTCAAGTCGTCGGAATGCGTCTGCACGCCGAACGCCGGCCAGTTCTGCCCCCACGGCTCGGTGCCGAAATAGCGCTGGGTATACGAGATGGCGCGATAGCCGCTGTCGGCCAGTGCAGCGCGGTGCCGGTCCCACGTGCGGTAGTCGCTGACCATGCCGTGAACGAACACCACCGGCTCGCCGCGCCCCTGCTCGACCCACGGCAGCCGCGTGTTGCCGCCGACATCCATGTACTTGACGGGCGTCGATGCGACGCCCGCCGCCGGTGTGTGGCAGCCGGCGAGCGCCGCCAGGCAGCCGGCCGCGATGCACGTCTTGATGGCAAGCCATGTGGTTGCCAGGCTGTATGTCGCGAACTGGCAGGTATACCTTTTCATGTCGTCCACCTTCCTTTCCGTTTTCCTCCCTTGCGGGTGACCTCGCGGCGAGCGGGACCCATGACTCGCGGGTCACCGACAGCACCGGCAAGCGCACAGAGACATCCCGCCAGCCCCCTCGCACTGGACCCCTCTCACCTCTGCGACCGCGCCCATCCTGGTTCGCAATCGGGGCGCAGCGAGATTGTGTGTTAGCGCCGCCGTGCAGTCGCGGTCAAAGCCTTCTTTTGAGAAACGGCATGGCGTTGCAAAATTCCTTCAGGGACCCGTGTCGCGTGATCCGCGGCGAGCCTCCGTACCGCTGACCCTACCCGTCGCCCCGTCACTCGTGCTGTAGTGGGTCGGTGACGGCGGAGGCGAGCGGACATCTCTCACCGCTTCAGTGCCCGGCCTGCCAGGCGCCGGTTCCGCTCGGCGCCGCCGGCGGCGACCGCACCCGCTGCCCGTTCTGCGCGGCCGAGGTCCCGATCCCGTCCGAGATGCTGGCGCTGCGCGAGGCCGACCGGGACGACGCCGGATCGCGGGCCCGCGCCGCCGAGCTGTTCCGCTCGCTCGGCCGGCCGCCGTCGCCGATCGCGCGCTTCCTGGTCGGATCGATCGCGAGGGTCGCGATCGTCGCCGCGATCCTCGTCCCGCTGCCGATCACCGCGGCGGTGCTGTTCATCGCCCACGGCGGCGGCATGTTCGGAGTCCAGCTCTACGACGTCCTCACCGACGCCCAGCAGGCCGGCCTCACGGTCGTGGCGCCGCTGGTGCTGCTCGCCATCGGCCTCGTCCTGGCCGGCGCGGCCCGGCGCAACGCGATCGCGCTGGGCGGGCTCCGGGCGGCGCTCGCCGCGCGCCCGCCGGAGCGGACCGGTGGCACCGCGCTGTGCCGTCAGTGCGGCGCCGCGCTCGAGCATGGGCCGTCGGACCTCGGCGTCACCTGCCTGTACTGCCGGGCCGACAACCTCCTCCGCATGCCGGTCGCGTGGCTGGCGCGGATGAAGCGCCACCAGGTCGACCTGGGCGCCGCGGTGGACAGCGCCGAGGCGGCGCTCGCCACCGAGCGGCGACGCTACCGGCGGAGCCTGCTGTGGCGGCTCGGCTGGGCCGCGCCGGTCCTCGCCATCCCGGTGCTGATCGTGTGGCGAGGCTGCGGCGAGGCGGACACGCTGCCGGATCCCGGCGCGACCCCCGACTGGCAGGCGACGGTGCGCGCGCGCGGCGTGCCGCTCCCCTGCGAGGGGAGCATCATCGACCTCGGCCCGCTCATCCTGACCGACGGCGAGTGCGTCGACACCGGCTGCGTCCCGCGCCGGCTGTTCGCGCTGCGGAGGGGAGAGGGGCTCCGCATGGTGACCGGCGCGCCGGAGGCGTGGCGCCGCGCCACGCCTCTCGATGCCACGGTGCGGATCGATCGCCATGTGCAGCGGTTCATCGGCGGCGACGACCCGGACCGCGTGGACTGGGGCGACGAGATCGCGAGGCTGCGCGTCCGCGAGGGGCAGCCAGCCGAGCTCCGCGCGCCGCTCGCCGGCTGGTACCGGGCGACGGCGGTCATCCCGGGCGCCAAGGCCGGCGAGTGGTACAGCCTCTGCTTCGAGATCGTCCCCCGCTCGTGATCGACCTCGTGGACCGCTCCGCCGGGTATGCTCCAGGGATGGCGTCGTGCGCGTTCTGCGGCAGAGACGAGAAGGCGGTCGGCAGGATGTTCGCCGGCGGCGGAGATCAGGCGGTACGGGCGGGGATGCCCGCGGTGCACATATGCGGCGCTTGCGCCGTGCAGTGCGCCGAGCTGATCGGGGAGGAGCAGCCCGGAGCGTCTGCGGTCGAGCCGGACGCCCGGGTCCTCGTCGACTGGACGCCCTTCGTCGTCGACGATCGACAGCTCGAGTGGGCCGCGGCCCGGGTCGACATCGAGGGCAGCGGGGCGGTTCTCGTCTCGGTGCGGCGGCCCGGCCGCGCCGACTCCGGCGTCGGCGTGGTCTTCCCCGAGACCACGACGCCGACGGTCGAGCGCGCGTTCGAGACCGCGCGGAGCTTCTGGCGCCAGCTCGAGTGACCGCTTTACTGTCGCGGCCCGACCTGTGATGCAATCGGTGCCATGCTCCGGAACCGATCCCCCGTTGCGCTCGCGCTCTCGCTGCTGGTCGCCGCGTGCGGCGACGACGCTGGCCCCGCCGAGCTGGCATCGGTCGAGGGCGACGTCCTGGCCTTTCTCTCCGAGGTGAGCGGTCCGCGCGTTGTCGGCGCCACGGTCTCGGTCCTCGAGCGCCCCGAGCTCACGTTCGTGACCGGTGACGACGCCCACTTCCGCCTCGACGGCCTCGAGGTCGGCTCGCCGGTCACGCTGGTCGTCGAGCATCCGGAACTTCATGCCGACCCGCAGCGCGACGCTCACGCTCGGACCCGACGGCATCGAGCCGTTCCCGGTCCAGATCGTCTCGACGGCGCTGTTCCAGGCGCTGGCGTCGATCGTCCTTGTCAATCCCGAGCTCGACCGGTTCTGCGTGGTCGCCACCACCGCTGCGCGCATGGGCGGCTCGCTCTACACGTACACGCGCCAGGGGATGCCGGGGGCTGTCGCGACGACCACCCCCGCGCTCGACGCAGAGAGCGGTCCGCTCTACTTCAGCGAGACCGTCATCCCCGACGCCGCGCAGACGGCGACCAGCATCGACGGCGGCCTCGTGTTCGTGCGCGTCCCCCCCGGCGACTACACGATGACCGGCTCGAAGGAGGGCACCGTGTGGAGCACGGTCAACCTCCAGTGCGTGCCCGAGACCGTGGTCAACGCCGGGCCGCCGCTCGGCTTGCTCGCCAACGTGGTCGCGCCCGATCACGGCTCCGGCCACACCCTGGCCGACAGCGACGACACCGCCTCGTCCGATGCCCTCTGCGAGGCAACGGCTGTGTGTGTCAACCAGCGCGAGGGCGAGGGCAGCTACCCGCCGCCCATGGTCGAGTCGTGCAAGGCGTCGTTCCGCAACACCTGGGCCTTCGTCAACGAGCCCTGCGACGACGCCCGCGCCCTGCGCGACGCAGCGCGCGCCTTCATGGCGTGCCGCACCGAGTCCTGCGACAAGACCCTCGGCGGCGACGACGTCTGCGTCGACGAGGAGATCGCCTTCCGCGCGGCCGAGGCGACCTACGGGGAGTGCCTGGCTGGCGGCTGATGGGTGGGCTGGCCGGGGGCCGGCGACGCCACTTCGGGCGGGGTCTCAGGCGTGACGACGCTTGTGTCGCCGCCCGGCGGCGGGTATTGGGTGGCATGCCGTTTCCGCCCGCCCACCCGGGTCTCCTCCGCGCCATCACCGAGCGAGGCTACGCCGAGCCGACCCCGGTGCAGGCGGCCGTGCTCGACCCGGGCACGACCGGCAAGGATCTCCTGGTCTCGGCCCAGACCGGGTCGGGCAAGACCGTCGCATACGGTCTCGTCATCGCGCGGACGCTGCTCGGCGACGCACCTCGCCTGCCGAAGGACGCGCCGACCCTGGCGCTGGTCATCGCCCCGACCCGCGAGCTGGCGTTCCAGGTCCAGGCCGAGCTGTCGTGGCTGTACGCCCCGACCGGCGCCCGGGTGGTGGCCTGCGTCGGCGGCATGGATCCGCGCCGCGAGCAGCGCGAGCTGAGCCTGGGCGCCCCCATCGTGGTCGGCACGCCGGGGCGCCTGCGCGATCACCTGGAACGCGGCCGTCTCGATCTGTCGCGGATCGCCGCGGTCGTCCTCGACGAGGCCGACGAGATGCTCGACCTCGGCTTCAAGGAGGAGCTCGAGGCGCTGCTCGACGCCACCCCGGCCAGCCGGACGACGCTGATGTTCTCGGCCACCATCCCGCGCGGCATCGCCTCGCTGGCGCGCCAGTACCAGCGCGACGCGGTCCGCATCGCCAGCACCGACGAGCGGGCGGCCCACGGCGACATCGAGTACCGCGCCGTCACCGTGATTCCGCGCGAGCGCGATCTCGCGGTGGTCAACCTCCTGCGCTACTTCGAGGCGCGCGGCGCGCTGGTGTTCTGCTCGACCCGCGCCGCGGTGAACCACCTGGTCGCCAACCTCCTCGAGCGCGGCTTCTCGGTGGTCGCGCTGTCCGGCGAGCTCAGCCAGGCCGAGCGGACCCGCGCCCTCCAGTCGCTCCGCGATGGCCGGGCGCGGGTCTGCGTCGCCACCGACGTGGCCGCGCGCGGCCTCGATTTGCCGGACCTCGGCCTCGTGGTCCACGCCGATCCGCCGCGCGATCGCCAGACGCTCCTCCACCGCAGCGGCCGGACCGGCCGAGCCGGTCGCAAGGGCGTCACCGTCGTCATCGTGCCGGCTCCGATCCGTCACCAGGCCGAGCGGCTGTTCGCGCACGCGAACGTGCAGGCCGTGTGGTCGCCGGCGCCTTCGTCCGACGAGATCCGCAAGCGCGATCAGGCTCGCCTGGTGGCCGACGTCGCCGCCACCGCGGCCGACGCCGGCGACGACGAGATGGCCGCCGCCCGCGCGCTCCTGGCCGAGCGCGGCCCGGAGCAGATCGCCACCGCCCTGGTCCGGCTGCACCGCGGCCTGCAGCCCGCGCCGGAGGAGCTGACGGTGCCGGTCGAGCGAACCGCGCGACCGAGGCAGGCGCCGGCCGGGCGCGACCAGCGCGGCCCCGCCCGGAAGGGCGAGTGGAGCCTCTTCCACCTCAACATCGGCAGCCGCCGGAACGCCGACCCGCGCTGGCTCGTCCCGCTCCTGTGCAAGCGAGGCGCGATCACGCGGCAGGAGATCGGAGCCATCCGGGTCGACGAGCGCACGACCACGGTGGAGATCGCCGCGCACGCGGCCGAGCGCTTCGCCGAGCAGGCCCGCCGGCCGAGCGCGGATCCGCGCGACAAGCACATCCGCATCGCGCGCTTCGAGCCGGCCCGGGTCCGGCCGCCGGCCGCGGCGCGCCGCCGGTGAGCCCGGGCCCGGCGGCGCCGTGCTAGCCTGTCGCGATGCTGGACTGTCAGTCCTGCGGCGCCTGTTGCTTCTCGGAGTCGTCGAGCTACGTCCCGCTGACCGGGCTCGATCGGCTCCGGCTGCGCGGTGACGCCGCGGAGCTGGTCCGCGAGGTCGACGGCGCGCACTACATGGCGATGGACCGCGGCCGGTGCGCCGCGCTGCGGGTCGACCGCGGCGCGTTCGTGTGCGCGATCTACGCGCGGCGTCCGGCGGTGTGCCGCGAGCTCGACCGCGGATCGCCGGCATGTCGAGAGGAGCGCGCGCTCAAGCGCTCGGTCGCGGCGGATGCGCGGACAGCGGGCGATCCCGGGTCGAGCTCGCCGCCACCGAGCGGTGCCGGTGCTACGAGGACGCGGGCGGTGGAGAGTCACGGCCGAGAGGCGAGCGCGCCGGTCGGTCGCCGAGACTGCTGAAGAACCGCAGCAAGTAGCCGTCGGGATCGGCCACGACGAACTGTCGATTGCCCCACTCGATCTGGTCGTGTCGATACCAGCGCACCTCGAGCGGGCGGCAAATGGTCAGGTCGGAGCGTCGAACATCGGTGTACAGCGCGTTGACGTCCGACGTCGCTATCTGGAAGTTCACACCGCGGCCGAACGGGTGCTCCAGGGGAGCCACGTGGAACCGTCTGCCGGGCCCCGTGGCCTCCTCGAGCATGAGGTGAGCCGCCTCGCGGATCAGATAGACGAACCGTTCCTCCGGCCGGCTCGCGTGACACCTGAAACCGAGAACGTCCCGATAGACGGCCAGCGACCTGTCCAGGTCGGCCACCTCGAGCTCGGGAATCAGCGCAGGCATGATGAAGGTCATCGGAGTTAGCCTACCGAAGCGGCGAGGGCCCGTCGCTCGCGCTGCCGGCGCGGCGCGAGCTGCCCGCACGGGGTGCCGCCTTCGCGACGACCCCGTGCGGGCTTCCTCGACGACGGTTACGGCGTGTCGTTGAGGATGCAGAGCTGCCGGTCGAACGCGGACAGGCTCGTTGCCAGGGCGCTACGGCTCGTGAGCACGTCGCTCTCGAGGGTCGTGCGCTCGAGTGCCGTGCACGACGTCGTATCGGGCGCCTGGATCGGGAACGGCGTGTTGGTGATGCCGTCGGCCTGGACGTCGTCGATGGTCCAGCCGGAGAACGCCGTGTTCAGGTCGGCGCCGAGCCGGAACCGCACCTGAACCGTCAGACCGGCGAAGACCGTGCCGAAGTCCAGCGACACCTGGTTCAGCGCCGGGAAGCCGGGGCTGACGGCGCTGTAGGCCTGGCGGCCGTTGAGCGGATTGTCCCCTCCCGTGACCAGCGCGCCGGTGTAGCCGGGGTCGACACCGAACGCAGTGACGTCACTCCAGGTCGTGCCGCCGTTGAGCGTTATCTCGACGACGCCGCCGTCGAACAGCTGGCCGGGAGCGCCCTCGAGGGCGTAGGCGTGCGAGTACGTGAGGACGAAGCGGTCCGTCGTGCCGACGTTCAGCGGCGGCGACACGAACTGCGTGTCGCTCGGGAACCCTGCGTTCTTGCCGAAGAACGACTGGTTGAAGCTCGCGTCGCGCACGCGGCCCCAGAGGTCCGTTGCGCTCGCGCCGGTCGGCGTCCATGGCGAGATACTGGTCTCGGCATGGTCGATGTTGGACGCGTCGGGGACATCGTCCACGCCGGTCCGCACGGTCAGTTCGACGTCGATGCCGTCCCTGTCGCAGGTGTTGTCGCCCACGGCGTGGACCCTGATCGTGACGACGGTGTCTGGCGGCGCGGTCGCCGCCAGAGACACAGGGATCGTCAGTGACGAGCTGGTGAACGGCTGCAGCTCCGACAGCTCGACCGGGGCGCCGATCTGCACGCCGGCGCTGGTTGTCGTCGCCGTCACGCTGACGTTCTCGGCGGCCAGGATGCCGTTGTTGGCGAGCGTGAGGCGCAGCTGGCCCGACTCCCCCGGATCGAGGTAGCCGTCGTTGTCGCACGAGCTGCCGTCGTCGATCAGACTCAGGCCGCCGACCGCGAGCTTGCCGGACAGCGTGCCGCTCTCGACCACGCCCTCGTTGGTCGGCGAGTCGTTGCTCGGCGACACGGCGCACGAGCCGGCGCCGCGACCCGCGAACGCTGCGGCGATGAGGATCATGTCGTCGGTGTCGAACGCGCTCGTGGCTGCCAGGATTGCGTCGCGCTGCTCGGTAAACGTCGCCTCCGGCGGCGCCATCATCAGGCCGCCGACGACGTAGTCGCTGATCCGACGGCGCGCGATGTTGACGTCGTGCGCGTCGGCGATCACGTTGAACGCCTCCCACATCAACGTCGCCCAGACCTCGCCGGCATTGTGCACCTCGCTGTTGGGACCGCCGGGGAATCCGGGCGTGGTGGTCGGCAGCGGGTTCTCGTCGCCGATGTGTCGGAAGCTGAGGTCGTTCTTGGTCCGGTCGCGACTGTACGGAAAGCGGCGGATGCCGAAGTACGCGACGTCGGGTGTGACTCCGTCCTCGAGCGCGTACGGCCCCATCGCATAGACGCCATCGCGGTTGTCGCCCTCGCGCACCATCATCAGGAGCGCATTGAAGTCGCCCCAGCCTTCACTCATCCCGCGGCACTGCTGCCCGGCGCCGCACTCCGCGAGGCGGTGGTGCAGGTAGTGACCCCACTCGTGCGCGACGATGCCATTGTCGAAATCGCCGTCGCGCTCGACGCCGGCCTTGGCGCTGTTCAGCGTGACGACGACCGGCCCCTGGGCGATCGCGGCCCGCAGCGCCTCGCCGTCGGTCCTGCCGATCGCCAGGCCGGGGATGTTCGCCGCGGCACTGCCGGCGAACGCCCTCGGATTGTCGAGCTCGCCATCCGACAGGATGATGCCGGCGGCGCCGGCGGCCGCGACGCTGTTCACCGTGGCGCCCGAGCCGCACACGCCCGAGAAGGTGACCAGCGCGATCTTGCCGGCGACGTCGCTGGTGATCGGCTGGCAGGCGTCAGTCGTCGGATCGGTGGCGTCGGTCGCCGCGACGACCTCGGCGGTCAGTTCGAAGTCCCGCGGTCCCGCGGCGAACGGCTCGCTCTGAACCGTGCCGGCGGGGGTGTCGACCGACGTCAGCGTACCGGCGGTCCACAGGAACATGCGCATGCGCGGCCGCAGGCCGTCGGCCCCGGTCGACATGGTGGCGTTGTTCCTGAGACCGACGTTCGCGCCCGCCTGCGCGGAGACGATCATCGAGTCGCCGCCGATGCCTCCGCGACCGAAGTTGTCGGCCTGCGCGTTGCCGGTCGCCTCGGTGAAACCGGAATCGTAGAACCAGTCGTGCATCCAGTTCACGACGAAGAACGTGTTGACCGTGGCGGCCTTGGACTGGTTGGGCGTGGCGAGCGGCTCGAGCGCGTGGTTGTAGGTGTAGTTGAGGACGCGACCCGACCTGACCTCGGGGCGGACGTCGCCGGCGCCGAACACGCTGTTGTCGTCGAGATCGGCAAACGCCTCGGCGTTGTTGCCGGTGGTCGTCGTGGCGTTGTTCGGCAGCCACGGGTCGACCGGCCCGTTGAACGCCTCCATCACGACGAGGTTCGACGGGATGAGCTCGGGCTTCGAGCCATCGGGAACTCCGGTGGGATGCGGCGCGAAGCTCTGCAGCGGACCGTCGAGCGGCCGGCGGACGCCGGTGGTCTCGGCGTAGGCGCGGTACACGAAGGCATCGCTCTGGATGAGGTCGACGTCGCGGACGATCCGGCCGTCGATGTCGGCGACCAGATAGCGGTGCGCCGAGGCCGTCGGGATGCTGGGATCGCCGAGGGGATCGAGGCGCGAGTCGGCCTCGACCTCGACCGCCCACACCTCGGTGAGCTGGCCATTGACCCTCGCGATCTCGCGGCGTGCGCGGGCGCTGCTCACCTGGAGCTCGGGCGTCGAGCTCACTTGTAGCTGCTGCCAGCCGCCGCTCACGCCGGCATCGCTGATCACCAGCTGGGGCCGCGACGTCCCGAACTGCCTGTCGAGGGCGCGCTCCAGCGACTGCCGCGCCGACGATACGAAGGTGGGCTTCTTTGTCGACGGCAGCAGCGTGCCCGAGACCGCGGCGAGCGAGCCATCCGCGTGAACGAGGACGCGGAGCTCGCCGCTGCTGAGCGGGATGCCGTCGATGTGCTGCCCGAGCCTCACCACGGACGCACCGTTGCGGAGCGGCTGGGTCCCCTCGGAGCGCAGCGCCATCGGCTGGGCATCCTGGACATAGAGCGATGCGAGCGCGGCCACGTGATCGCGGGCGGACGCTTCGGTGGTGATGCCGGCGCGGCCGCTGCGCGGTACGACCGTACGGATCAGGCGAGGAGCGCCGGAGGCGTCGCTCGACATGATCGCGACGCCGAGAGCGGTCGCTTTCTGTTCGACCGGCGTGAGCGACCGACCCGACCCTGGATCCGCCGGGTTCCCCGGATCTCCGGGATCTCCAGGATCTCCGGGATCCCCTGGATCCCCCGTAGACGATGGGCCTCCGGCACAACCGACGACGAGCAGCAAGGACGCAGTGGCAACCGCATGGAAGCGCAAACGCATGCCTCACCTCCCCTTTCAACGATGGCCAAGACTAGTGCGTCGTATCCGACTTGTCTTCACATACGCACGAAAGGTAGTGTCCTGTTCTAACCGGAGGCACGCAGGCCAGTCGCCTTCCGGAGTTCGCAGCCCCTCTGCGTCCCCTTTGACCCTCTCGCCTGACGGGATCGCCGAAAGCTCCCGTTCGTGATGGTTGTGGACTGCCACGCACGAACACTCCTTGCTCTCCTTGCTCTCGCGCTGCTCGGGTGCACCGGCGATCGCGCGTCCTCGCCCGGTACCGGCGCCAGTCCAGCACCCGAGCCGACGCCCGGCAGCGATTGCCACGACGTCGTGGTCGCGCCGCCTTGTACGTTCGAAAGGATGAGCGGGCAGGCCCTGGACGCGGACGCCGGCCCACCCGTCGCCTATACCGTCATCTACAAGGACGCCAAGGGGCGCGAGATCCTGCCCTACTACCTTCGAGGAACGCGCGAAGACGAGCCGGCGCTGCAGCGCTTCTACCGTGCGCACGAGGAAGTCCCGTGTTCGGGCGGTTGGGTGTCGCCGCCATGCAACGACACGCCGCACCTGCAGGGCTTCCCGGTCCCCCCGGTCGGTCAGGTCATCCCTCGCTAGCGCGCCGACGCGCTACCGGGCGACGGTTGTCGAGACAGTTGCTTGATCAGCTGTCGGCCGTCTCCGGCGCAGGGGGGCGGAATGGCATCGCTGGCGACGGGCATTCGCCGTGCACTTCGGCGGCGCCATGACACGTACGACGGCGCTGTTCGCAGGACTGGCACTTTCCACATCGCTTTTCGGGTGCGCGTTCGACGAGGACGGACTCGAGGACGAACCGGACCTCGAGGAGGCCGAGGCCGCCGTGCCGCGTGCCCACCTCTTCTTCCTGGAGGCGAAGTCCTTCATCGCTCCCATCTCCAGCTCGATGGTCGGGACGCTGGGAGACCCGATCACCGACGCCGCGCTCAACGCACTCGCCGCGGCCACCAACGCCGCGTTCAGCGAGAACCCGACCACCGGCGAGCACAGGGCGGGGCAGTTTCGCGTCTGGGCGCACATCGAGCTCGATGTGGTCTGTGACGGGACGCGAGCCACGGTGAGGCTCACCGACGCCCAGACCGACGTCGGCTTCGAGGGTCCCTTCAAGGGAGAGCTGGACCCGCTGAGCGCGTCGGTGACCGGCACCTTCTTCTCGTTCCAGGCAGGCGGCCGGCCCCACGCGGCCGTGGAGCCGACCTTCCTGGCGGTCTACCCGCGCACCAATCGGACGATCTGGTACCGCGTCGATGGTCACGTGACCTGCGACGCGAGCTCCGAGGCGTTCATCACCCTGGATTCGGTCACGAACACCGACTTCCCGTCCCTGCGGGTGTTCGCCACGCGCGTATCCGGCGGTGTGATCCTGCCCGAGGCGCAGATCTACCAGTGGATGCAGGGGAGGTTCACCGGGCTCTGGTTCCTCCTCCCCAAGCCGCCGTTCTGAGACACTGTTTGAGCAACTGACGACACTGCGGCGGTCGATGCGCGCTGGCCGAACTGGAGTACGATTGGCGCCGATGCCCGGGATTCCGCAGTTGACTCACGACATCCCGCTGGGCGAAATCGCCGGTTACGCCCTCATGATCGTCAGTGAGCTGGGCGTCTCCACTCGACCGATACCGAACAGGGGGGAGCTCACCATCGGCCGCGCGCCCGACGCCACGGTCCGCCTCGACGGCCCGCAGGTGTCGCGCCGGCATGCGGTCCTGCACATGCGCGGCAGCTCGTTCGCGATCGAGGACCTCGGCTCGGCCAACGGGACGGTGCTCCACAACCAGCGGCTTGCGGCCGGCCAGACGGTGGAGATCGCGCCGGGCGACGCGATCCACGTCGGCGACTTCGTCCTCATCGTGCGCGCGTTCCGCGCCGGCGACGAGACCCTGGGCGGCGCATTCGCGGCCGGCGGCCCCGGCGGTGACGGCGTCCTGCCCGACGAGGTCATCCTGCGCTCGCCGGCCGTGCTCGCGTCGTTCGACGAGGTGAGGCAGGCGGCGCGCAGCGACATCAACGTCCTGCTCCTCGGCGAGACCGGGGTCGGCAAGGATGTCCTCGCCCGCTGCGTCCACCACATCTCCGCCCGGCGCGACAGGCCGTTCTTGCGCCTCAACTGCGCGGCCCTGACCGAGTCGCTGCTCGAGAGCGAGCTGTTCGGGCACGAGAAGGGCGCGTTCACCGGTGCGGTGGCCGCGAAGCCGGGGCTGTTCGAGAGCGCGTCCGGCGGGACCGTCTTCCTGGACGAGATCGCCGAGTTTCCGCTCGCGCTGCAGCCCAAGCTCCTGCAGGTGATCGAGACGCGCGAGGTGCTGCGCGTCGGCAGCGTGCGGCCGATCTCGGTCGACGTCCGCTTCGTGGCCGCGACAAATCGCGATCTGGAAGCCGAGATCGGCGTCGGGCGCTTCCGCGGCGACCTCTACTACCGCCTGTCCGGCTTCTCGGTGGTCATCCCGCCGCTGCGCGAGCGGCCGGAAGACGTCCTGCCGCTCGCCGACGGGTTCGTCCGCCGGATGGCGGTGCGGACGGGTCTGGAGCGGCCGCCGCTGCTCGAGGACGACGTCGCCGCCCTGCTGATGTCCTATTCCTGGCCCGGCAACGTCCGCGAGCTGAAGAACGTGATCGAGCGAGCCATGGTCCTCGCCCACGGCGGGCCCATCACGGCAGCCCAGATCCGGCTGGCCGCGCCGCGCCCCGGAGCCGGACGTCCGCAGCGCGCGCCTTCACATCGCCCGGATGCCGCGGCGGCGATCGACCTGAGCGAGGACGAGGCGGCCGAGCGCCGGCGCATCATCGACGCCCTGGTCAGGAGCAACGGCAACCAGTCGGAGGCGGCGCGGGCGCTCGGGATCTCGCGCAGCACCCTGCTCAATCGCCTCGACGCGTACCGGATTCTCGAGGCCCCGCAAGCGTCCGACCCGGCCGGTGTAGATGCAGAGCACTCGCGCGGGCGTCTCAGGGGCGGCGGCGCCTCCGCTGGCGGTGCGAGGCCAGCCAGCGCTCGACCGCGCGCAGCTCGGCGCGCGAGCTCCCCTCGTCTCGATAGAGCTCGGCCGCACTCTCCGCGTACCCGACCGCGCGCCGCCTTCTCGATCGCACCGACCACAGAGCACGGGCGAGCGCGAACTCGGCCGCGGCTTGCCACGCGCGCCGGCAACCCTGGGCGCGGCAGCCGCTGACCCATGCCTCGAAGTGTGGGATCGCGTCGGCTACCCGCCCGACATCGATCAGACACTCGCCCATGCGCTGCTGCGTGGTGGTGGTCTCCTCGACCCCGCCACCGCGCTGCGCGGCGAAGAGGTCGAGCGCCTCGCGGTAGAGCGGCAGCGCGCGCCGGCAGTCCCCCAGGCGCTGCCACAGCCGGCCCTCGGTGGCCGGAATGAACGCCGCGCTCCGCCGCATGGTCGGCATGGCCGCGACCCGCTTCCGGGTCTCGGCCAGCGCGGCGAGCGCTCCATCCCTGTCCGGTACCTCCACCAGCACGCTCGAGAGGTTGCTGTAGCCCATGAGCACGCGCGGATGATCCGGCCCCTGTGTCCGTTTCACTTCCGCGATGATCTCGCCCATCTTGCGCGCGGCTCCGGCCAGATCGTCCTTCTCGAGCAGAGCGCGCGCGATCTCGTTGTTGACCGAGAGGCGCTTGCGCGGACCGGCCTCGCCCAGCCGGGCGCACTCCACGGCGGCGGCCTCGAGCTTCGCGATCGCGGCCGCGTGCTCTCCTCTGGCCAGGAGGATCAGCCCCTGTCCCTTGAGGAGCTCGACCCTGAGGCCGGGCGGTTCGCCGGCCTGGCGCACCGCAGCCTCGACCATCGGCAGGATGAGCTCCGCGTCGCGCCAGCGGCCCTCGTTGGTCGCCAGCTGGAAGAGGCCCGCGCTGATGCTCGCGGTCAGCTGGGTGAGCCCGGCGGCCGACGCGAGGGCGAGTGCCCGATGATGGGTCGCCTCGCTCTCGGGCCGGCTCATCGCTGCCTGCACGGTCGCGGCTTCGAAGGTGGCGCGCGCCAGGCTGGGTTCGTGGCCGAGGCGCTCGGCCTGGACCATCAGCTGCTCGGCTCGCGCCCGGGCCTCGTCCCAGCGGCCGGCGATCCGCGCGGTGCGCACCGAATCGAGCGCCGATTCGACGCCGGCTACCCGGGCGCGGCGCGCCGGATCCTCGGGCAGCCGCTCGGCCTCTCCCAGCAGGGCCCTGACGTCGGAGCATCTCTCGGTCTCGGCGATCTGCACGGTGACATCGACGGCGCGATTGACCAGCGCGCCGTTCGCCTCGGCGAGGAGATCGACCAGGTTCGCCACCTGAGCGCGCTGCCGCTCCAGACAGGCGCTGCGCAGCTCAAGGACCCGCTCCGACTGCTCGCGTCGGACATGGGTCGCTTCGCAGGCCTCCTTCCGCATTGCCATCGAGCGCGACTGGAAGCGGTCGAGGTGCGCCGCGACCCGCTCGAAGGTCGCCGCCGCATGGGGCCGGCCCGTGCCGGCGAACGAGCGCTCGACCGCGGCGCGGCGGGCGCCGTCCCACACCGCAGAGGTGGAGGCGGGGATGTCGCACGTCGTCCCGCCGTCTGTCTCGCGCGGCCACGCCAGCGACAGCGCGCCTCCGCCCGCAACCAGAGCCGCGACCACCGCCGCGACCGCGACCGGGCCGCGGCGCCAGCCCGCCGCGGCGCGCTCCAGTGCATCGACCATCGCGCCGAGCGACGGGAAGCGAGCGCCCTGTTCCACGGCAAGCCCGCGGTTGACGACGCGGCGGACTCGCCGGGAAACCCGCGCCGACCACGGGGCGCGCTCCCCGCGCACCAGCTGGGCGCGGTACTCCTCCGCGCTCGCGCCGCCGAACGGAGTGCGGCCGACAAGGGCGTAGAAGACAGTCGCCGCGTAGCTGAACTGGTCCGCCCGGGCATCGGCGGTGTCGCCGACGAGCTGCTCGGGTGCGATGAAGCCGAGCGTCCCGAGCAAGGCGCCGCCCTGCGTGATGTCGCGCTCCAGCATCGGGGACAGCGCGGCGGTATCCGGCGCGCTCGTAGCGCGCGGCCGGCAGACCCGGCTCGTCGGGCTCGTTCGCGGCGCGCGCCAGTCCGAAGTTCGACCACACGGACGCGTCCGTCGGGCGAGACCATCACGTTGGCGGGGGTGAAGTCGCGGTGCAGGACCCCGGCCTCGTGCGCCGCGGCCAGCCCGCGCCCGGCCGCCACCAGGCCGCGCAGTACCTCGCCGCGCGTGGGCCGAGATTCGAGCCACGTGCCCAGCGACACGCCGGCGACGAGCTCCATGGCGATGAAGACCGCGCCGTCGTGGACGCCGACATCGTGGGCCGCGACGACGTTGGGATGCGACAGCCGCGCCAGGGCCTGCGCTTCGCGAAGCAGGCGGTCCTGCTGCGCCCCGACGTCCGGCAGGTGCTGCCGGTAGCGATGAAGCAGCTTGAGCGCGACATCGCGCGACAGGTACGGATCGCGAGCGCGATACACGGCGCCCATGCCGCCGGCGCCGAGCATCTCGGCGATCTCGTAGCGCCCCACCCGCGTACCGGGTGGCAGCGCCACCATCGGTGACCGTTCGGTCGAGCCGGTGGCCGTCGAGACGATCGCGAGCGCGCCGCTGGTGCCGCACGGTCGCCACCTGGTCTGCGCGGACCGCCTGCGGCTCCTCTGGTCCGGAATCCGGGTGGCGCGGACGCACGACGTTACGGCCAAGGTTACCCGGTCGCAGCCGGCTGGCATCACGAAAGCGGCGCTGCGTCCCCCCGGTGTATATCGTCGTGGCGCTGGTGTCCCATTGTAACGTACGCGCCATGCTCGACCTCAAGATCGCCGGCGGCACCATCGTCGACGGCACCGGCTCGCCTGCCCGTACGGGGGACGTCGGCGTGCGCGACGGCCGCGTCGCCGCCGTGGGCCGCGTGACCGAGCCGGCCAGGCGTGAGCTCGACGCGGCGGGCGCGGTCGTGGCCCCGGGGTTCATCGACCTGCATACCCACTACGACGGCCAGGCGGTCTGGGACGAGTCCCTCGCCCCTTCTTCGTGGCACGGCGTCACCACCGTGATGATGGGCAACTGCGGGGTGGGCTTCGCGCCACTTCGCCCCGGGGAGCAAGACCGCCTGGTGCGGCTCATGGAGGGGGTGGAAGAGATACCCGGCACGGCGCTCCACGAGGGGCTCGACTGGCGCTGGGAGACCTTTGCCGACTACCTCGGGCGACTCGAAGCGCAGCCGCACGCGATCAACGTCGCCGCGCAGATGCCGCACGATCCGCTGCGCCTCTACGTGATGGGCGAGCGGGCGGCCCGCCAGGAGTCCGCCACCCCCGACGATCTGGCCCGGATGTGCGACCTCGTGCGCGAGGCGCTCGTGGCCGGCGCCTTCGGCTTCTCGACCGGGCGCACCGACACGCATCGCACCTCCGACGGGCTCGACACTCCGGCCGCTCGCGCCACCCGCGACGAGCTGGTCGCGATCGCCTCGACCCTGCGAGACCTGCCCTACCGCGTGCTCTCGGCGGTCTCGGACTTCGACATGTTCCGCGGCGAGGAGCACTTCGACCCCGAGTTCGACGTCTTCGAACAGATGGCCCGGGCCGCCGGTCGCCCGCTGACCATCAGCACGCTCGAGCGGCTGGGCTTCCCCGACCAGTGGAAACGCATCGTCACCCGGGTTGACCGCGCGCGCGCAGACGGCGTTCGACCTGCGCATGCAGATCGCGCCCCGCGGCGTCGGCGTGCTCAACGGGCTGCGCACGACGCTGAACGTCTTCACCGCCAAGCCCTCCTACCGCGCGATCATGCACCTGCCGCACGCCGAGCTGGTCGCCGCGCTGCGCGACCCGGGGCTGCGCGCGAGGATCGTCGGCGAGCCGTTTCTGAACATGCGCGAGGTCGACCCCTCCGCCCCGCCGCAGATCGATCAGGCCATCGCCATGCTCGACGCCATCGTCTTTCGCATGTTCGAGCTGGGCGACCCGCCCGACTACGAGCCGCCCCCCTCGCAGTCGCTGGGCGCGCGCGCCCGCGCCCGCGGCGTCACCCCGCTCGAGGAGATCCTCGACGTCATGCTGCGCGACGAAGGCGAGGGGCTGGTCTACTTCCCCATCTTCAATTACAACCGCGGCAACCTCGACGTCATCGCCGAGCTGCTCGCGCATCCGGCCACGCACCTCGGTCTCGGCGACGGCGGCGCACACGTCGGCACCATCGCCGACGCCGCCTGGACGACCTTCTTCTTGCAGCACTGGGCCCGCGACCGGCGTGCTTCCCGGCTCGGCGTCGAGCGCGCGGTGCGCATGATCACCGCCGACCCGGCCGCCTTCATGGGCCTCGAGGACCGGGGGCTCATCGCGGAGGGCATGGTGGCCGACCTCAACGTCATCGACTGGGATGCGCTGACGCTGCGGCGCCCCAGCGTGGTCTACGACCTGCCCGCCGGTGGGCGCCGGCTGGTGCAAGACGCGCGAGGCTACCTTCTCACCACGGTCGCCGGGGTGCCCATCCTCGAGGGCGACCGCCCCACGGGCGCGACCCCCGGGCGCGTGCTCCGCGCCGCCCGAGCGTAGCCGGCCAAGCACCCGCCATGGACTCACCGCTGACGCTGATCGGGTTGCCCCTCGTGCTCGGCGTCATCATGCTGGGGCTCGGGCTCGGGCTGACGCCGGCCGACTTCCGCCGTGTCTTCGTCTACCCCAGGGCCGCGCTGCTCGCCCTCGCCTGCCAGACGCTGGTGTTGCCGGCGCTCTGCTTCGGGCTCGTCAACGCCTTCGAGCTGCCGCCCGAGCTTGCGTTCGGCATGATGCTGCTGGCGGCCTCGCCAGGCGGCGCCATGGCCAACCTCTACAGCCACCTCTTCGGCGGGCACGTCGCCCTCAATGTCACTCTCACCGCCGTCAACTCGGTGCTGGCAGTGGTCACGCTGCCTCTCATCGTCAACCTGTCGGCCGCCTACTACTTCGGGGACGGCGTCGGCAAGCTCGGGCTCCAGTTCGACGAGGCGATCCAGGTCTGCGCGCTGGTGCTCGTGCCCGTGACCATCGGCATGGTCATCCGGGCGCGCACGCCGCGCGCGGCGTCGCGGCTCCATCGGCCGGTCAAGGTGTTCTCGGTCATCGCGCTGGCCGCCATCATCGCCGCTGCCGTCATCGCGGAGCGTGCCATCATCGTCACGAGCTTCGCCGCCGTGGGCGCGGCGGTGCTGACCTTCAACCTGGCCAGTCTGCTGGTCGGCTACGGTGTGCCCAGGGTGGCCGGCATCCGCCGGCCCGAGGCCATCGCCTCCGCCATGGAGGTCGGCATCCACAACGCCGCGCTGGCCATCACCGTCGCGATCAGCCCCGCCCTGATGAACGACGCGCGGGTCGCCATCCCCGCGGCCGTCTACGGGCTCGTCATGTTCTTCACCGCCGCGGCCTTCGGCTACCTGGTCGCCCGGAAGACGCGCGCGGCGCAGCGCGGGTCCGCGAAGTGACGGAGGTCCGCCTGCGGGCGCCGGCATCTCGACGCATCGAACGGTACTATGCTCGCAGGCCCGTGACCTTCGACGACGTCGACAAGCTCGCGACGAGCCTCCCCGGAGTCACCGTCGGCACCAGCTGGGGAAACCGCACCTACCTGGTGGGCGGCAAGGCCTTCGCGTGGCGGCGGCCCTTCAGCAAGGCCGACCTCAAGCGGTTCGGCGACGAGAAGCCTCCGTCGGGCGAGATCCTCGCGGTCCGCGTCGAGAGCCTCGACGCCAAGGACGCTCTGCTCGCCATCGCTCCGGCGGGCTTCTTCACCATCCCGCACTTCGACGGCTACGCGGCGATCCTGATCGAGCTACGGAGGGCGCGCGCCCGGGACGTACGCGCCGCCCTCAAGGAGGCCTTCGCCACCGTCGCCGTGGCACGCCCGCGCCGGAGCAAGCCCGGCCGCTGAGCTCGACGACGTGGAAGGATTCGAGCGGCCCGCGTGGGGGGCGCGGACCTCGCGTCCCTCTCCACTTACAACCTATGCCAGAGACCGGGGCTTGCGGCAAGCCCCGGGTCATGCTGCACGGTCATCGCCATGACAAAGCATTCAGTGGTCATCGCTGGAGGAGGTCCGACGGGGCTGATGCTGGCGGCCGAGCTGGCGCTGGCGCGCGTCGACGTCGTCATCGTCGAGCGACGCACCAGCCAGGCCGTCCCCGGCAGGCGCGCGGGCGGTCTGCATGCACGCACGATCGAGGTGCTCGATCAGCGCGGAGTCGCGGATCGCTTCCTCTCGGCAGGCAAGGTCATGCAGGTCACGGGCTTCGCGCTGGTCCATTTCGACATCAGCGACTTTCCGACGCGCCACAACTACGGGCTCGCGCTCCGCCAGGAAGGCATCGAGCGCGCACTGGCCGCGTGGGTCGACGAGCTGGCGGTACCGATCCAGCGCGGACTCGAGGTGACAGGCTTTGCGCAGGACGAGACCGGCGTCGATGTCGAGCTGTCCGACGGCCGTTCGTTGCGAGCGAAGTACCTCGTCGGATGCGATGGCGGTCGCAGCCTGATCCGCAAGAAGGCCGGGATCGACTTCCCGGGATGGGACCCGTCCATCAGCTTCTTGATCGCCGAGGTCGACATGGCCGAGGAGCCGCCGTGGGGCTTCCGCCCGAACGAGAGGGGCGTCAATGCCCTCGCCAGGCTGGAGGACGAGAAGCGTGTGGGGGCGGTGTTGAACGAGCCGCAGGTCAAGCAAGGCGACGAGCCGACCCTGGACGAGCTTCGCGAGGCGCTCGTCGACGTCTACGGGACCGACTTCGGCGTTCACAACGCCACGTATCTCTCGAGGTTCACCGATGCGGCCCGGCAGGCGGCGTCCTACCGGGAGAGACGAGTGCTCCTGGCCGGCGACGCGGCGCACGTGCATGGCCCGATGGGCGGACAGGGACTCAACATCGGTGTCCAGGACGCCGTGAACCTGGGATGGAAGCTGGCCCAGGTCGTCCATGGCACATCGCCGGAGAGCCTGCTCGATACCTACCAGGCCGAGCGGCACCCGATCGGTGCGCGCGTGCTCGAGGCCACCTTGGCGCAAGCGGCGCTCATGCGCGGCGACCACCGGACGAAGGTCTTGCACGGGATGATGTCCGAGCTGTTGAAGATGGACGAGCCTCGCAAGCAAACCGCTGCGAGGATGTCGGGCCTGGACATTCACTACGACCTCGGCCCGGGACACCCGCTGCTCGGCCGCCGCATGCCCGATCTCGACCTGGTCACCGCCGACGGCACGACGAGGGTGTTCACCCTGCTGCACGATGCTCGGCCGGTACTGCTCGATCTCGGCGAGCGCGGCGCCCTCGACATCGCTCCATGGGCGGATCGGGTACAGCGGGTTGACGCTCGATATGCTGGTGCGTGGGAGCTCCCCGTACTCGGCGCGGTCCCGGCGCCCACGGCCGTGTTGATTCGACCCGACGGACACGTCGCGTGGGTCGGAGACGGCACCGACCGGGGCCTTCGCGACGCCCTGACCACCTGGTTCGGCCCGCCCCATGCGGGACAGTCCGGGTAGAGCGCCTCCCAGGGGCGCGTACTGCGGCGACGAAAGGTCCAGGTCAGTCGTTCTCGGTCGGCTCGCGCTTCTTCTCCCGCTGGCGCACGGTATCGCGCGTACAATCCGATCTGTGCAGGTAGGTCGGGGGTGGGTCCTTCGCTGCGCCCTGCTGACCGGCTGGGCTGGTGTCGGCTGCGGCGATGGGGAGTGTGACCGCGAGCCGCCCGAGGTGGCGTGGGCGGTGGGTGCCGGCGGTTCGATCTGGCAGCTGGACGACGAGACCTGGACCGCGCAGCCCAGCCCGACCGACCAGGATCTCCACGCACTGTGGGGGCCCGCCGCCGACAGCGTCTGGGCCGTCGGCGCCGCCGGGACCGCCCTCCACTTCGACGGCTCGACGTGGACCTCGGTGCCGACCGGCGTGAGCGTGTTGCTGCGCGACATCCACGGCACCGGCGAGGACGACGTGTGGGCGGTCGGCGACGACGGCTTCATCCTTCACTGGGATGGCGACCGCTGGTCCACGGTTGACGCCCCCTCTCGCGAAGATCTGTGGACTGTGTGGGCGAGCGCGCCGGACCAGGTGTGGATCGGCGGGCCGACCGGATCCCTGCTCGAGTGGGACGGCGGTACCTGGCGTCTGGTGCAGGTCTCGACGCGGCCGCTCTTCGTCATCGATCTGGCCGGCGTGTCCGCGACCGATCTCTGGGCCGTGGCCGCAGAGCGCCGTGATTGCATCGACTACGGGAACGAGGACGAAACCAGTGATGGCGCATCCAGTCTGATCCTGCACCTGGGCGAGGATGGCTGGCGGGAGGTGTTCACGCTGTCCGACGATGGAGTGTCGCTGAAGGCGGTCTTCGCCCTCGACAGCGACGATATCTGGATGGTCGGCGGCGAGGGATTCAGTTTCCATCCAGTGGACCCCTGGCACGGGGCGGTGCTGCGCTGGGACGGCGTGCGCTGGTTCCTCGAGGAGGTGCACGGCGAGCGGCTGACGGCCATCTGGGGAATCAGCCCCGACCAGCTCTGGTCCGGTAGCGTCGAGGGCGTGCTCCGGCGAGGCGATCAGGCCTGGACGCGCGAAGACGGGCCTGGCCGGGTGAACGCAATCTGGGGCCCCGAGCGGCCCCGGTCGGGCTGCGCGGCAGGCTGCGACTGCGAATCGCTCTCTCTGCCCGACGCGCCGGCGATCGAACAGTCACCGTGCGCAGCCGTCTCCTGCCAGGGCGGCCTGTGCGATGGCCTTGCTCGCGACGGCAGCTGCGCGTGCGGCGAGGGCTTTCATGCCGAGGGCCGCGTCTGCGTGGCCGATCGGCCGTGCACCGGCGTCACCTGCTCGAACATCGGCACGTGCGTCGAGGAGGCAGGCGGAACCCGATGCGAGTGCCCGGCTGGCACCGTCGACCAGGGTGGCATCGCCTGTGCGCCTGTGCCGCGGGAAGGCAACTGCAGCGCCGACGGCTGGTGCGTCGAGCAGCCGCTGCCGATCGCCGAGGTCACGGCCCTGTGGGCATCCGGCCCGGATGATGTCTGGGCGGTCGGTCCGGGCGGCGATGTCGCCCGCCGCACCGCTGCTGGCTGGCAGCGCATCGATCTCGGGACCAGCATGTCGCTGATCGATGTATCCGGTACCAGCTCCGACGACGTCTGGATCGCCGGCGAGACGGCGATCTATCACTGGGACGGGACCAGCCTCGCCGAGGTGAAGGTCGATTGCCTGGTTGGTGCCTACGGGCTACAGATGCACCTCTATCTCGAAATCGAGGCGGTGGCGCCCGACCAGGTCTGGCTGGTCGGCGAGCGCGACGTGCAGAACGGCATGGAGCCCCCGATGTCGGTCTGCATCTTCGACGGCGACCGCTGGCACGCGCTCCATGAGTACCCCTACATCGACAACCCATGGGGCGAGTGCGGCTGGCCCGCGCACTGCAGCGGGCTGCAGACCTCCCCGGGTGGCGACATCTGGTGCGGCGGCTCGCGCTGGGTCGGAGACCCCCTCGTCCCGATGCCCGCGCCGACCGGTCTCGAAGGCTTCCTGGATGTTCTATGGGCGGCGGACCCGGACGACCTGTGGGGCAACTTCTCGTCCGAGCTACATCACTGGGCCGACGGCGGGTGGACCTCGACCGGGATCACAGGGGTCAAGGTGATGGATGGCATGAGCGCAGACGATGTCTGGGCGGTCGGCGACCAGGTGCTGCACTGGGATGGCAAGCAGTGGAGCGTCGTGGACACGACGCCGGTGACGGTGACGTACGCCCCCTACTCCGTGGTAGCAGGCGGCCCGAACGAGGCCATCGTCTCCACGCCGCTCAGCTACTTGAACTCTCATCTCGTTCACTACGCGGGCACCATCCGGACCGTGGAATCGTCGACTCTCGGGACGGGGTGGCGCGCCGTGTGGGCCGCAGCGGCGGATGACGTGTGGATTGCCGGCAACAACTTCCTCCTCGACGACAGGGCCGCTGTCGCGCACTGGAATGGCCTGACCTTGACGGCTGTCGATGTCCCCGGACTCAACGACGTGTACCAGCTGCTCGGCTTCGCCGCGGATGACATCTGGGCGCACGGCAACCACGGTTCCGGCGAGCCGAACGTCAACCGTCTGGCCCACTTCGACGGCGCATGGACCGTCACGGTGGCGGCCGATCTGGACTTCGGCTCGCCTGTGGTGGAACGCTCTCTCTCCTGGTTGTCCGGAACCGCCGCCGACGACGTCTGGTTGTATGGTCACGAGCGCACGAGCACGAGCGCCGAATGGGAGTCCGTTCTGGCTCACTGGAACGGCGCGGCGTGGTCGCGCATCGCCGGGCCGCCCGGCGGGGTCTCGGCCATCTGGCCGAGCAGCAACTATCTCTGGGTCATGCACGCGGTGGACATGAAATACCAGTCGATACTGAGCCGCTGGGACGGCTCGACCTGGCAGGACTTCGGTCCGCCGATCGAAATACCCCTGGCAGACATGGTCGGATTCGCCGACGACGACATCTGGGTCGCCGGATACAACGGACTGGTCTACCACTGGAACGGCGCATCCTGGCAGCAGGTCGATGTCGGCTCCGTCGCGGACTTCAAGAGCATCTGGGGAACCGCCAGCGACGACATCTGGCTCTCAGGCGGCAGCTCCATCGATGCACACGTGGGCGGAGTCCTCCTCCACTTCGACGGCCGCAAGTGGTCGCGGCAGCACCTCCCGACCGATGCCTCGGTTGACGAGGTCTTCGGCGTCAACGGTGAGGTGTGGGCCGTCGGCCCGTACGTCCTCCACAAGAGGTAGGGCAACAACGTCACGCTCCCCCTGTGGCTGATCACGCTCGGCGCGCTTTTCGTGCGTGACGGACGCCACAGGGCGTGAACACAGGCGGCATGAGCCCCGCGTCCGCGTCTCGACGCTGATCTGTTCCGCTCTGGCTGGCTCTTTTTCAGGCCTGGTTCAGCACACGCGACCGAGCGCGAAAAAGCGAAAGCCGCAGCGCGAAAATGCTGGCCTTCATCGCGAGGCTGTCATCACGCGACACGGCCTCCATGGAATTTTCAACGCCCCTACCGCTTCTCGGGAAAAGGCTTTGACCGCGACTGCGCGGCAGCGCTAACACTCAATCTCACTGTGCCGCGATTGCGGTCCAGGGGGGGGCGTGATCGCAGAGGTAGCGGGGTCGCGACAGATCCGGGCACCCGCGCCGTGGCGTTCGGGCGTGGAGCTCAACAGGGGGGACGACCCATGGCTGGCGTGCGTCGATCGGTCTGTTCATCGCCGCAAGCTGGCCTGGCGGTCGGGAGGGGACAACGATGATGAGACGCTTTGAGGGTGGGTTGCACGGTTCGCTGGTGCTGGCGGGGGCGCTGGTCGCCGCAGGATGCGCGTCCACGGGGGATGCCGCCGACGAGGACCTGGACGAGGAGGACTTGGGCGAGAGCGAAGGAGTTGTACAGAAGGGAGACAACAACTCCAACGGTAAGGGCATCTTCGTTTCCGGTAACAGCACCTTTTCTGACTGCGGAGTTGAAGGATCCGCTGGTGCGCTCCTGTTGACCGGGGACATGGAGGGCTGCTTGAGCATTTTCATTGAAGACTTCCAGTGCAAAGAGCTGGAGGGCTTTGATCTGTACCTCGAGCAGGGCCGAGAGGTCTTTGTAGGTACGCTGCACGGCAAGCGCGGCACATTCAGAACGACTTACACATTCGATGGGGCCTATGCAGGGGGCTTCTGTCAGTCCTTTGATGCAAGCCTGGAGGTGGGTGGCGGTTGCATTCACAAGATCGATGGCAGGAGCGGTGTCTTCAGGCATGCCGAAGGGTTGTTCACGTTCATCGATGTGATCACCAACGTGACGGGCAATCCTGTTACCGGGCAATTCATGGCCGGCACCGGGGGTAACAACTTCCTCTACTACGGCCGTATACATCTCGACCACGACGACTGACGGCTCTCATGAAAACAATTAAGAGGGTATGGGTAGTACTTGCGATCGTTTCACTGAGCGGTTGCGCACTCGATGATGAGGATACGAGTCTCGAAGCGGGGGCTGCGAGTTACTCGCTGGGCTCGGCGCCCTCTGTCACGGTGCTCAACGATACGGCCCTCGGCGGACTGGGCTCGGGAAGCACCATCGGCCCGGACAACGCCCTCTACGTGACGAACGGCAACGACGGCACGCTCCTGCGTATCAATCGCAACAACGGCTCCTCGACCGTGGTTGGCACCGGCCTGCCTCAGCAAGTCGTCGGAATCGGCGGCGCGATGGACGTGGCGTTCCTGGGTGATCGCGCCTACGTCCTGGTCACGCTCGCAGGGGCAGACGTCGGTGCCCCGGATTCCATCATGGGGATCTATCGCCTGAGGAACGCCGGCCAGTTTGCGCTGTTCGCGGACCTCGGCGCATGGTCAGCAGCGCACCCGCCCGTGGACCCGGACTGGTACCTTGCGCAGGGCGTGCAATATTCGATGGACGTGTGGCACGGTGGATTCGTCGTGACCGATGCCCACCTCGCACGATTGATTCGCGTCGATCGCGCTGGGCACATCAGTGAGCTTTTCGCGTACGACAGTACCGACGCGGTACCCATTGGTCTCGAGTCGGAGAACGGCAAGCTGTTCGTGGCCTCTCCCGGTCCGATTCCACACCTGCCTTCGACCTCGACGATCAGCAAGCTGAAACACAACGGATCTCTCAAGCTCGTCGCCAGCTGGGACGAAGACTACTCCGGAAATATCGGTCTCCTCGTCGACGTCGAGATGGGCAGGCACGATCGCATGTACGGATTGCTCCAGGGATTCTGGGACCTCGAGCCCGTTCCTGATAACGAAGGCCTTCCTGCTGCCCCGAACACGGGTGAGCTCGTCAAGGTCCGCGATGACGGAACCTTCAGGACCCTGGTGAGTGGTCTCAATCAACCGACTTCGCTCGAGCTCGACGGCAACAAGGCTTTCGTCGTGACCCTGAACGGGACCGTCTTGCGAATCGACGGTCTCTAGACCTTCCCTAGTCGGGGACCAAGATCAGGTGGGAGATGCTTGCGATGGTGCTCTGAACAGCTGAGATCGCCCTCTGCGCTGTCTCGATGGTGTCGTCCTTGGTCGGATCGGTGATCGCGTCGCGCCACAGAGGTCGGATCTCCCCCAGAGCCGCGATGGCCTGGTTGATCTCGGCCTTGAGGCGCTGGTCGAGCGCCTCGTCGCGCTCTGCCACCCACTCATCTAGGCCGCTGCCCTGGGTACCGGCGGCCAGAACGTCCCCCGTGTATGCGTTCAGCACGCTTCGCATGTTGAACTGGATCGTCGCGACTGACTTGTCACCGTATCCGCTGCCGACCAGGCCCGGTTCTCGGGTGCGGTTCGCTGCCTCGTCGCAAGCAGAGCGCATCCCGCCGAGGATCTCGATCGCCACCGTGCCCAGCGACGGATACACGCTGTTGCTCGCCTGGCCGGCCGTGGCCAGGAGCTCGCGGTAGGCCGGCTGGCCTTCAGTACCCTCGGTCCAGTCGATCAGCAGCTCGCCGGCGACGATCTCGATGTCTCGCGTCAAGTCAGTGGCGAGCATGTAACAGGTATTGCTGATAGAGGGCGACTCCGGGTCCCAGAGCACCGCTTTGACGATCTGTAAGCCGTCCCTGGTCGTCTCCCAATCGCGCGCCATCCCCGGGCCAAGCAATGCTGTGCCCTCTTCCAGCGGTACGCGCGTTTCGCTCCAGGCGCGCTTGGCCGCTTCCAGGGTTACTGTAGTGGGATCATCGCCCAGGTCGAACAGCGCCATGTTCAGGGCATTGGCCCTCTCTGCCAGCAGCCGGTAGGTCGCGATGGCGACCTGATCCGCGTAGTCGATCACGATCTGCCGATCTGCGAACTCCTCGGCCGCAACGGGCCCGGCCGACGCGTCGGCCTCGGTCATGGAGCTGTCACCGCAGGCGGCAACGGTCAAGGCCTGTAGCGCCGCGGATATCGCGATGCTTCGGGGACAGGGAACCATACGGCGAAGGTGCTCTCGGTCCACCAGGTTGTCCAGAACGCAGTGACCGCGGGCCGGGGAACCGGCCTCCCTGCGGGGTGATGCAGGCAGGGATGCACGTGCCTCGAGCATCCGCCGATCTGCCGGACTACACTTGAGTCCGGGGGTGAGGGGATGGGCAAGGGGGGACTCTGGCGCGGGGCGCTCGTGCTGCTGGCGGCGTGCGGAGGCTCGGAGACGCGTGTCACCGGTGTCACTGCCTTCGAGAGCGGCCAGCGGCTGCGTGCCCGCTATTTCGAGATGGCGGGCGGAGTGAAGATTTCCGCGGATTCCACGACACGGAGCGAGGAGAGGACTGCCAGTTCGGTTCCTATGACCTCGATGAGCACGTGCCTGGACCGGACGGTGTCCTCTACTGTCTCCCGTGGCGCGACGGGGTCTGGCTGGGCAACTCGTTCGCCGACCGAGACTGCAGCGAACCGCTCGTGGAGACATGGAACGGGAGCCCGCCCGCGGTGGTCATGGTGCCATCACCGAACGCATGCCAGGCCCATCCCACGGTGCGTGAGGTCGGCGAACCGTTTCCGCCCAAGGACTCGTACCAGCTCCACGGCGGAACATGTATACCGAATCTCAGGCGGAACCCGATGAACCGCATCGGCGATCCGGTGCCGATTGACCGGTTCGTCGGCGCCACCGAGCAGGTGTCGTCGGTGTCGGCGCGGATCGGCGCCGTCGTCCTCGCCGCCGATGACGGCGCCCTCCTGCGGACCGCCGGCTACGACCTGACCCGGGGCGAATCCGTTCGTCCCTGGGCCTTCGACCTCGTCGAGGGCGGGGCCATGGAAGTCTGGTGGTCACGCCAGGAAGCCTTCCACTTCGAGGGGTCGGGTCACGGGGCTCACCTCTATGCCGATGCACGGTGCTCGAGACCGGTTGCCTCCAGGAACGCGGCCAGTGCCATCTGTCCCATCACCGTGGTGACGGAGTACACGACCGACGCGGGGCAGGTGCCCCACGCGGCCGGAGCCGTCGTTCCGCAGGACGCTCTCCACCAACTCGACACGGAGGGGGTCTGCAGTCCGGCCGGCCTCGATTTGTCTGCAGCGTGGCAGGAGATTTTCGTCGAGCTCGGCGCTCCTCTTCCGCTCGAGACGCTCGCGCCGATGACGAAGGTCGAGGTCGGAGAGGGCAGGATTGCAGATTGCTTCGCCGGGACGCCGGACGGGCTCCCGGTACTATCGAGCGCAGTTGGAGACCTGCTCGACAGGGACCACGGACAGCCTTGCTACGTCCAGATGGCCGCCGATGAGACCCTGCGCTGCCTTCCCGCAGAAGTGGCCGTCCACTTCCTCGACGACGGTTGCACGCAGCCCGTCGTCGCCCCCTCCACGGTCTCGACCGACTACCCGGTACCCACGATGGTGAGCATCGACCACGAGCCGGCGACCTGGGACTACGGTCCGGACTCCGACGACCGCATCACCGTCTTCGAGCTCGGGGCCGAGAAGCTGCCGGCGACCATCTACGAGCACCTCGGCAGCGCCTGCAGCGGGAAGCCGAACGAGGACCCGTGGTTCCTGCTCGGTGCGGCGGTTCCCCTCGACAGCTTCGAGCCGGTCATGGAGCGGACAGACTGAGGCCGATGGAGTGCTCGTCCCTCGACCTACCAGACAACGGATGGGAAAGCCTGGTCGGGTCTGGCGAAGAGATAGCCCTGGAAGAGATTGCAGCCGAGCGTGAGGAGGGCGTCTCGCTCGCCGATGGTCTCGACGCCTTCGACGACGACGGCCATGCCCATGTCTCGGGAGAGCTTGACCATGGTGCCGACCAGCTTTCGCTTTGTCTCGTCCTTGTTGACGTCGCGCACCAGGGACATGTCCAGCTTGACGACCTCGGGCTGGAGCTGGGCCAGGCTGGTCAGGCCCGCGTAGCCGGCGCCGAGATCGTCCAGGGCGATCTGGTAGCCCATGTCTCTGAGCTTTTGCAGCCGCGCCGGCAGGGCCTTGATGTGGTCGAGGGATGCTCGCTCGGTGATCTCCAGGACGACGTTGTGGGCGAACGTCGAAAGAGGCTCTTCGCCTGACATCAGCGCCTCGTCATTGAGATCGAGTGTGTGGAGGTTCACGAACAGCCTGGCCTCGGCCACGTCCGGGGCCGCGCCGGCGACGGCGCCGCGGATCTCGCGGCCGAGCTCGTGGAGGCGGCCCAGGGTCTCGGCCGCGGCCAGCATCATGCCGGGATTTCCGAGCGGGGCGCGGCTCCGCAAGAGGGCCTCGTAGGCGTAGACCCGCTTCTCCGACCACGAGACGATCGGTTGATAAGCCATCCAGATCGCGCCGAGCGCGCGCGAGAAGCTGGTCTCGAGGCCGGCGCGGTCGCCGACGAACTTCTCCGCATCTCCGACGAGGAGCAAGGCCTCGCGCTTGACGCGCGCCATGCGGCAGATCCGCACGGCGTACTCGATGATTGGAAGGAGATCGGAAGGCATGAGCGGCTTGATCAGGTACCTGAGGGCGCCGTGCTCGATCGCGCGTGTCGCCGTCGCGACGTCGGGGGTACCTGTCGCGATCAGGAACGAGATGTCCAGATCCTGCTCTCGTACCGCCCGCAGGAGATCGGTGCCGGTCATGCCTGGCATCGAAAGGTCGCTGACGACGGCGTCGAACGTGCTCTCCCTCAGCTTCTGGATCCCGACGAGGCCGTCCGGCGCCGTCTGGACCTCGTAGCCGGCCCTCGTCAGAGGCCGCTCCATCGAGCGCAGGACCGATGGATCATCATCCACCAGCAGCACTCGACCCTTCCCCGCGGCTTCCGTTGTGTTCATCGGCTCGCCTGCCCCAGCACTTCGCGAACCTTGCGAGTCAGAGCCCCCGGCGTGAGCGGCTTCTGGAGAAATGCGACGCCGGGCGCGAGACGGCCCGCGATCGCTCCGTCGGTGTAGCCCGACATGAACAGCACCTTCATGTCAGGGCGCGTGGGGCCAACCCGCTCGGCGAGCTGGCTGCCGCTCATCTGAGGCATGATGACGTCCGTCAAGAGGAGGTGGATGGTTCCCTCGTGTCGCTCGGATGCGAGCAGCGCCTCGCTGCCGCTCCTCGTCTCGATGACGCGATAGCCGTGCCGCACAAGGATCCCCTTCGCCACGGCGCGGATCTGATCCTCGTCCTCGACGAGGAGGATGGTCTCCGATCCGCGAAGCGTCGTGATCGGCGCGTCCGAGGCCGTCTCCCTCGCCGTCTCGCAGGTCACCGGGAAGTAGACCTTGAAGGAGGTGCCCTTCTCCGGCTCGCTGTAGACCCAGATGCTGCCGCCCGATTGCTTGGCGATCCCGAACACCGTCGAGAGACCCAGCCCCGTGCCCTTGCCCTTCTCCTTGGTCGTGAAGAACGGCTCGAAGATCCTGGCCTGGGTGGCCGCGTCCATCCCCATCCCGGTGTCGCTCACGGCGAGCATGACATGCTGGCCGGGCTTGGTGCCGAGATGCTCGCGTGCGAACTCGTCATCGAGCTCGACGTTCGCCGTCTCGATCGTCAGCTGGCCGCCCCTGGGCATCGCGTTGACCGCGTTCACGACGAGATTCATCACGATCTGCTCCACCTGTCCGATGTCGTTCTTGCATGCCCCGAGGTCCACGGCGGGGATCGTGACGAGCTCGATATCCTCGCGGATCAGCCGTCGGAGCATCGCGTCCATGTCCTGGATCACCGTGTTGAGGTTGATGATCTCCGGCTCGATTGTCTGCTGGCGGCTGAACGCGAGGAGCTGGCGGGTCAGCGCGGCCGCGCGTTGTCCTGCCAGCCTCATCTCGTTCAGGTCGCCGCGCATCGGATCGTCCTCCTTGAGGTCCTGCGCGAGCATCTCGCTGTAGCTGAGAATGACCGAGAGGATGTTGTTGAAGTCGTGCGCGACGCCTCCGGCCAGGGCCCCGATGGCCTCCATCTTCTGGGACTGGCGGAGCTGTTCCTCGGTCCGGCGATGCGCCGCCTCGGCTCTCTTGCGTTCGGTCAGGTCGGTCACGAACGCGATGCAGCTCCGATCATCGAGCATGGCCCCGCCCATCAGGACGGGGACGCGGGTGCCATCACTGCGGAGCATCTCCTTCTCGTAGGCCGATGTCTTGCCCTGGGTCTGGAGCTGCGCGAACCACACATCGTCGGCCGGTTTCCATTCGGCCGGCGTGATGTCACCCCACCTGGGAAAACCGGACTCCACCTCCGCGCGCGTGTACCCCAGGATGTCGAGGTAGGCGTCATTGGCGGACTGCACGTTCCCGGACAGGTCGGCGACGGCAATGCCGATGATGCCGGACTCGGACAGCCTCGCGAACCTGGCCTCGCTCGCGCGGAGTGCATTCTCCATCGAGCGCTGCGCGATGCGCGCCCGGCTCTCGGCGACCTCGCGCGTGACGGCCGCAGCCAGGAGAGCGAGCTTGTCCTTGAGGAAGAAGTCGCGGGCCCCACCGCGCATGGCGCCCACGGCGCTCTCCTCCCCGATGGTTCCCGAGACGATGATGACGGGCACATCCGGCGTCACCGCGGTCGCGAGCTCGAGCGCCTCCAGCGCACTGAAGGTCGGCATCGACCAGTCCGAGATGATCACGTCCCAGGCGCCCTCCGCCTCGAGAGCAGCGCGCATCGCGGCGCCGGTATCGACCAGCTTGGTCTCGATGGATCCGAAACTCCTCCTGAGCGCGTGGACGACCAGCTTGGCGTCGGACTCGGAGTCGTCGGCGAGGAGGACGCGAAGCGGCGCGGTGCTCATGAAGCCTGAGGGCTGGGCGCGGGCTGGTTGTGGAGCAGCCAGAAGAGTCCCAGCGTCTGCGCCGCCGTGGCAAAATCGCCGAAGTTGACAGGCTTGCGCACATAGGCGTTGGCGCCGAGGGTGTAGCTGCGAACCACGTCCTCTTCTTCCTTCGAGGCCGTCAGCACCATCACCGGAAGGAGCTTGGTGCGCTCGTTCGCCCGGATTTGTCGCAGGACCTCCAGACCGCCGACTCGCGGCAGGTTCAGGTCGAGCAGGACGACCGCCGGTAGCTCGTCCGCGTCCCGCCCGGCGTACTTCCCTCTCTCGAACAGGTAGTCGAGCGCCTCCGCGCCGTCGCGGACGACCACGATCTCGTTGGCGACGCCGCACTTCTTGAAGCCCCGCAAGGTGAGCTTCTCGTCGGTCGGGTTGTCTTCGACGAGCAATAGCACCCTGGTCATGTCAGTTGTTCTCCGATCGCCGTGGACGGCAGCGAGAAGAAGAAGGTCGCCCCCGCATCGACGACTCCCTGGGCCCAGATGCGTCCCCCGTGGCGATGAACGATGCGCTGCACGGTGGCGAGGCCGATCCCCGTGCCCGGAAACTCGCTGACCGAGTGCAGGCGCTGGAAGGGAGCGAACAGCTTGCTCGCGTGCTCGGTGTCGAATCCGGCGCCGTTGTCGCGCACGAAGAAGGTGCGGGAGCCGTTCTCCTCCACGGCCTTGAACTCGATCCGCGCCGGCGACCTCTTGCTCGTGAACTTCCAGGCGTTCCCGAAGAGATTCTCGAGCAGGTTCGAAGCCAGGTGAGGATCGAGATGAGCTCGGAGCTGGTCGTCGATCATCACCTCGGTCGTGCGCTCGGGCTCCGCGGCGGCGAGTCGCGCTGCGATCGAGCGCGCGATCGCGGACAGATCGACCGACTCGGGCTTGAGCGCTGTCCTGGTCACACGCGCGAGCGACAGCAGCGCGTCGATGAGGTCGGCCATGCGCACGGCGTTGTCCTGGATCTCCTGCAGGCAGTCGAGGCCGTCTGCATCGAGCCTGTCCTTGTAGTCATCGAAGAGAATCCGCGCGAAGCCGTTCATGCCTCGCAGCGGCGCCCGCAGATCGTGGGCGACCGAATAGCTGAAGGCCTCGAGCTCGCGGTTTACCTGAAGCACCTCGTCGGTGCGCTGCTGCAGGAGGTTCCGGCCCCGCTCCAGGCTCTCGGCCATCTGGTTGGCCACCTGCGCAAGATCGCCGAGCTCGTCGCCCGCCCTCAACCGGATGCGTCGATCGAACTCGCTGTTGCTGAAGTGCTGGAAGCCGTCGGTCAGTTCGGCCACCGATCGGACGAGGCCGCGGCTGAGTCCGACCGATAGGAGGGTGACGACGATGAGCAGGCCGATGCCGATCCACAGCCAGGCGGTTCGGCCGGCGTCCAGCGCCTGGCGCGTGGCCCCGAAGGCGCTCTGGAGCGTGTGCTCGTCGAACCGGGTCGTGGCCTTCAGAACCTCGATGACCCGCGCCTGCTTCATCTGCATCGCCGCCATCGCGTCCGGCAGACCCTCGTCGGTCTCCTCGGCGAGGAGTCGGCGCGAGACGTCGAGCCCTGTCGCGTAGTAGTCCTCGACGACACGACGGAGGGTCTCGGCCTCGTCCGGGGCCAGGGAACCGCGGGCAGCCGAGAGGAGCGCGAGGAACCTGTCCTTGAGCTCGCCGGTGGCGGCCAGGGCATCGTCGTCGGAGGCGGCGACCGCGTCCTGAAACCCGCGCCAGATCCGCTCGAACGTGGCCTCGAGCTGCGGCTGCAGGGCGATCCGGGGGACGTAGAGTTTCTCGAGCGCGGAGACCTCTCCGTCGACTCGCCTGGAGATCGCAGAGCTGATGACGATGAGCAGGACGAACGCCAGCGACGTCACGCCGGCGATGCCCATCAGCTTCGTGCGAATCTTCAGGCGCCTGTTCAATATCGTGGTCAACACCTCCGACCACACCTGCCCACAGCCCTTCCGGATACCCTCGTCGAGACGAGGCCGGACACCTCGAGCCGGATCGACAGTGCCTTGCCGGCTCGCCCTGACTCCATGGCCCTAGTGGGATCGGACCGCCGCGCCGATCCTTGAGGGCGGGACCGCAAGCAACCGCATGGTGCGGGCGCCCCGCGAGGGTGTAGTGCCGGCGTATCCTCCGCGGATGCGGACCCTCGTGGCGATCGCCATCCTCGTGGCCTGCGCCCCCGCGCATGCCGACAGGCCGAAGCTCACCTACCTGGCGGCTGACCTGTCGGCGGCCGAGGTCGCCGAGCTGGCCGCCGCCGTGCCGAACGTCAGGATCGTGAGCGGCCTCGACCGCCGCTCGGCGCTGGCGCACGCGGCACAGGCGAACGGCGCCGACGCACGTCTCCTACACCAGAGCTCATCGCCCGGGCCCCGAAGCTCGTGTGGGCACACTCGCCTGGCGCGGGCGTCGAATGGATCCTCTCCATGCCGGAGCTGGTGAGGGCGAACCGGATCGCGCTGACCAACAGCCGCGGAGTCCACGGCCCAGTCATCGCCGAGCACGCCATGGCGATGCTCCTCGCGCTCACCCGAAATCTCGCGTTCTACCGTGAGGGCCAGCGTGGCGGCCGCTGGCTGGGCGACCCGCCGCGGCCGTCGCTGGCGCTCCGCGGTCGGACGATGTTCGTCGTCGGCCTCGGCGGCATCGGCTCGGAGATCGCCGCTCGCGCGCACGCGTTCGGCATGCGCGTCATCGCCACTCGCCGCACCGACGCACCCTCGCCGCCCCACATCGCGCGCGTCGGGAAGCCGGCGGACCTCCACGCGTTCCTGGCCGAGGCGGACGTCGTCGTCATATGCGTTCCGCTGACACGGGAGACCGAACGGCTCTTCGACGACCGCGCGTTCGCCGCCATGAAGAAGGGCGCGTTCCTGCTGAACGTGGCGCGCGGACGGATCGTCGACACGGACGCGCTGCGGCGCGCGCTGCGCAGCGGAAAGCTGGCCGGTGCCGGCCTCGACGTCACCGATCCGGAGCCGCTCCCTCCCGATCACCCGCTCTGGAAGGATCCGAACGTCCTCATCACGCCGCACGTCTCGTCCGACGCCGAGCTCACTCGCGAGCGGCGCACGGCCCTGTTCCGGGAGAACCTGCGCCGCTTCGGCGCGGGAAAGCCCCTTCTCAACGTCGTGGACAAGAAAGCCGGCTACTGAAGGGATCGTGGTTGACCGCCGCCGCTATTCCAGCGTACTCACGACAGCTTGGCGAGGAGCGTCGCGAAGCGCGGATCATCGCGGAGGCTGTCGAAATCGGAGTCGTGCTCCACCCAGTCGCGCTTGCCGAAGCCGCGCGCGATGTTCGTCTCCAGGAGATCGATCGCGGCGTCCTTCTCTCCGAGCAGCGCGTAGACGCACGCCGCGTTGTAGGTCAGCGAGACGTCGCTGCCGTCGGCGGCCACCGCGACGGCGCGGCGAACCCACTCGAGCGCGGGAGCACGATCGCCCAGCTTGGCCAGCGCGCCGGCCCCGATCGTGAGCGCCCGGATGTTGTTGGGGTCGAGCTCCAGAACACGTTCGGCGCGGCGAATCCCTTCGCGCAACGCTTCCTCGGCCTCGGCCTTCCGCCCGAGGCGGGTCAGCGCCACCTCGGATAAGAGGAGGCACTGGAAGTCTTCGGGCTGGAGCTCCGCGCACCGGCGAAAGAGCTCCGCGGCCTGCTCGTCCAGTCCCATCTGGAAGCTGACGCGCGCGTAGTGGTAGTGCGCGTCGTACGACTGCGGGTTCTGTCGAATGGCCTCCAGGTACGCGCCTTCGGCAGCCGCGTAGTCGCGACGCATCGCGAAGACCGCGGCGCGGGCCAGGTGGGTCTCGGCGAGCTCCGGGCCGAGCTCGACAGCGCGGGCGCTCGCGCGCTCCGCCGCGTCCTCTGCGGACTGGCCGCCGGCGTGCCAGTTGACCAGGAACGCGTGCACCTGCGCGAGCGTCGCGTACGCCGGTGCGTACGACTGGTCGAGGGAGATCGCGCGCTCGAGGGAACGCTCCGCCAGGGCGAGGGAGGTCGTGCCGTGTGCGCGCAGGAACTGCCGCCCGCGCAGAAAGTGCTCGTAGGCCTCGGGCGTGGTGCCCGGTCTTCGCAGCGCGTTCTGGGTGGTCGCGCTGAGGACGCCGCGCAGGAGCTTGGCGGTGGTCGTCGCGATCTCGTCCTGGATGGCGAAGACGTCGGCGGTGACCCCGTCGAAGCGGTGCGACCACCGCTGGTGTCCACCCGCGACGTCCACCAGCTGCACCGCCACCCGCAGTCGGTCACCGGCCTTGCGGACCGACCCTTCGAGGACGGCATCCACGCCGAGGCGCGTGCCCGCGGTGCGCGCGTCGACATCGCCCGTCGCCTTGAACTGGAAGGACGTGCTGCGCGCCGCGACGCGCAGACCCTCGACGTGCGTGAGTGCGGTGAGGATTTCCTCGGCGATGCCGTCGCAGAGGTAATCCTGGTCCCGTTCGGCGCTCAGATCGAGGAACGGAAGGACGGCGACCGACGTGGGCGACGGGGCCGCGCCGTCGCCGTCGGTCCTGGCGCGGAGCCCGTCGGCCATCTCCGCGGCGGTCACGCGATGCGACGGATCCTTGGCGAGCGCGCGCAGGATGATCGCCTCCAGCCCCGGCGGCACGCCTGGCGTGAGCGCGCGCGGTGGCGTCGGATCGCCCGTCGTGATCTGCTGGACCAGTGTCGCGAAGTCGTCCGCCGGGAAGGCGCGCCGGCCGGTCACCAGCTCGTAAAGGACGCAGCCGAGCGCGAAGACGTCGGTGCGGTCGTCGAGGGCCTGCCCGCGGAGTTGCTCCGGCGACATGTACGGCGCGGTGCCGACGATCGCCGACTCGGCGGTGGACGTCAGCGACCTTTCCACCCTCTGCGTGGCGACGCCGAAGTCGAGGACCTTCGTGATCCCCCGCCGCGTGATGATGACGTTCGCCGGCTTCACGTCGCGGTGCACGAGCCCCGCCGCGTGGGCGCACGCGAGCGCGTCGGCGATCTCGGCGCCGATCGCGACGACGCGGGCGGGCTCGAGCCGTCCGCGCGCGATCAGCGCCGCGAGCGTCTCGCCCTCGAGGTACTCCATCACGAGGAACGCGTCGTCGCCTGCCTCCTCGATGGCGTAGACGATCACGATGTTCGGGTGGTTGAGCGCGGACGCCGCGCGCGCCTCGCGAAGGAGTCGGACGCGCGCCGTCTCCTCTTCGTCGCCCCCTCGCGCGACGCGCTTGATGGCCACGATGCGACCGAGTCGCCTGTCCTCGGCCTTGAAGACCGCGCCCATCCCGCCCTCGCCGATCTTCTCGAGCACCCGGTAATGGAGGAGAGCCGCGGGCGTGGTGACGGCGCCGTCGCTCGCCGGCACCGTCGCCGCGAGCTCTTCCGGGCGCCTCTTCCCCGGCCTGGTTTCCTCGCCGCTGCTCACCCGGCGAGTATCGCACCGTCGCGCGCCGCGGTGGAGTCCGAGCGGAGAAGTAGTCCTCGATCACCGAGACGTCGCTTGGGCCGTCGGTGAGATCGATCGGGGATCGGAGAGCTCTGTCAACTCACAGTCCCGAGCTCCAAGCTGTGCCCGAGCCCTGGCTCATGCCCGCGAGCACCTCCGGCACGTCGGCCAGACGGTAGATGACCGGGAAGCCGTCGCCCGCGCTCGTCTCCGCCTCCGCCCGCTTCCAGTTGAACCACATCGAGGCGATCCCGGAGCGACGCGGAGCGACGACGTCCTGCTCGAGATCGTCGCCGATCATCGCGATCTCGTCGCGGCCGACTCCCGTGCGGGCGACCACCGCGTCCCAGAAGGCAGCCTCGGACTTCCTGACCCCGAGATCGCGGTAGCAGAAGACCTCGGAGACGAACGGCGCGAGCAGGACCCTCGCCAGAGCGCGCTCGATCATCCCGCGATCCGACACCGACGCGTTGGTGGCGATGCCGATGCGGTGCCGCGGCGCGAGCTTGGCAAGGAGCTCGGCCGCCCCGTCGATCGCTCGCACCTCGGGCCAGAGCGCCATCGGCAGCTCGGCCGGTCCGCCGGTCTCGCACATGAGCGTGTCGCCCCAGTCGAACAGCACCCAGCGAATCGAAGATCACCCACCGATTCGGCACGCTCGCCATGTCTCGGGCAAACCTTCCGCCGAGAACCGCAAGATCCCGGCCATCCAGGTCCACGTCCTCCGGCGAGCCGAGCCGGGGGCGTGGCTTCCGTCGGTTTCGCGATCGGGCCGCACGTTTTCATGATGGTGCCCTCGCGCCCGGGTAGTATCCGACCATGGGGAGCTTGGTCGGAGGGATTGTGGTCGCGGTCTTTCTTCTGGTCGCCTGCGGCGACGACGGCGACGGCGGAGGCGGCGACGGCGCGACCGAGCCGGACGGAGGCGGCGGGCCGGTCGCCGACGGCGGCGGCCACGACTCGGGCGCCACGCCGGACGCTCGACCGTCCGATGCATCGCCCGACGCCGCGCCCGGATCGGTCACGGTGACGGTCTCGCTTCCGCGCGTCCCTACCGCCGGCAACGTCGTCTTCTTCCTGCGCAACGACAGCTCGGTCATCGACGTCATCGTCACCGGCGAGGACGGGCGTGCTCAGGCCATGTTCGACGAGACCGGCGTGGTCGTGATCCTCCTGCCGGCCGGCCTCGGTCCGGGCGGTCTGCCGACCTTGTATGCCTATCTGGCGGTGCCGCCCGGCAGCGAGATCTTCCAGGGCGCGCAGCCGTCCCCCGACGTCGCCGCCGCCTTGACCGTGAACGGGCCGACCGTTCCCGACGCGATCGGCTACGCCGTGCAGACCGTCTGCGGCCTGGGCTCTGCGATGGTTCCCAGCGTCGACGTGTCGCTGCAGTTCTGCCCGCCACAGACCCACCTCTTGTGGACGGCCAGCACCGTCCAGAACGGCCAGCCGAGCACCCTCACCGCGTTCACACCGACGGTCAACGTCCAGAACGGCACCGTCACCGTCGGCGGCGAGCTCCGGCCGGATCTCGCGCAGACGGCGCGCTTCTCCGGCCTACCCCAGGCGACGACCGGCGACATGACCTACAACGTCATGGGGCCGCACGGGCCCGTCCAGATCGGCCAGGACCACTTCAACGTGGTGCCGCAGGACGGCTCGCTCGCGATCACCGACGAGCTACACGACCTGAGGGGCCTCGGACTTGTCGGACGGCAGTGGCTCATCCTCCGCACGCCGCTGGGTGTGTTCGACGTGATCGCGTGGGTCAACCACGACGGAGCGCCGTCGGTGGACGTGACCGGCGCGCTCCCGCCGCACGTCCTCACGGCGACCTTCACCGTGGCCACCGCCAGCTGGCAGTGGACCCAGGACGACATCGGCAGCGCCAGCATGGTGCAGGGCTACGTGGGAGTCGGCGCGCCGCTGACGACACACAACTGGAACGTGATGGGCCCGCCCGACAATCTCGCCCTGTCCATGCCCCGCCTGCCCCCACCTTACGACGATCTCAACGTCGAGCCGACCACCGGCGTGTCGAACGTCGGCCTCATCCTCTACCGCCACAGCGGCGGCTACCAGCGCTTCGTCTCGGACTTCCAGGCTGCCGTCACCGGGGCGTCCGGCACCGCGGGCGATCGACTCGGCATCACTTTCGGCTTCCCCGTCATCGCGCCCGGCGAGTGAAGAATTCCTCGAGTAGCGAACGGGCTCGGCGGGGATACGCTACGCCGATGCGCTGGCTCCTGCCGATCCTGCTCGCGATCTCGTGTGGACGCGCCCCCGAAGAGGGCGACGGCGTTCGAGAGCGTCCGACGCGAGAGCCGCCGGCCGCGCCCAAGCCGGTGTCGCCGTCGGGACCGTCGTCGCCTCCGCCTGCCCCGGCGCCGGTGACCGAGGTCGCCGGCGTGAAGCCGGTCGAGGGCGACCACGTCATCCGCGACTTCACCTTCACCGGCGGCGAGACGATGGCGGAGCTGCGCATCCACTACATGACCCTCGGCGCGCTGCAGCGCGACGCGAGGGGCCGGGCGCGGAACGCGGTGCTGATCATGCACGGCACCACCGGGTCGGGTCGGCAGTTCCTGCGCAAGCAGTTCGCCGACGAGCTGTTCGGGCCAGGGCAGCCGCTCGACCTGCGCCGGTACTCGTGATCCTGCCCGACGACATCGGGCACGGGCAGTCATCGAAGCCGTCGGACGGATGCGGGCCCGGTTCCCCCGCTACGGCTACCAGGACATGGTGTCGGCCGAGCACGAGCTGGTCCGGGCGCTCGGGGTCGAACGCCTGCGCCTGGTGATGGGTACGTCATGGGGTGCATGCACGCGTGGATGTGGGCCGAGAGGTGGCCGTCGATGATGGACGCGGTCATGCCGCTGGCCTGCCTCCCGGTCCCGATCGCCGGGCGCAACCGCCAGTGGCGGAAGATCGTCATCGACGCGATCGAGCAGGATCCGAACTGGAAGGGCGGCGACTCGAAGCCCCGCCGCGCGGCGCGCTGCGCCTGGCGGACGCGATGCTGACGATCGTCGGCTCGTCGCCGATGGCCGATCAGAAGCGGATGCCGACCCGCGACGCGGTCAACCTCGCGGTGGCCGAGAACAAGCGGCCGCCGATCGACGCCAGCGATCTCCTCTACGCGCTCCGCTCGTCGGCCGACTACGATCCGTCGGCAGATCTCGAGAAGATCACCGCACAGGTCCTGTTCGTGAACAGCGCCGACGATTTCATCAACCCGCCCGAGCTCGGCATCGCCGGGCGGGAGATCAAGCGGGTCAAGCACGGCCGGTTCGTGCTCATCCCCGCCTCGGAGGACACTCACGGCCACGGCACGCACACCTGGGCGGTGTTCTGGAAGAAGGATCTGGCGGCGCTCCTGACCGCCACCGAGCGCTGAGCTCGGCCCCGCGACCGTCCCCGGCGATCGGGACGTTCGGCGCGCCTGCCGGTACGCCAGAAAGCTGCCCGCGTGGAGATGGGTGACAAGTCATCGATGACGCGCCCTACGAGGCCGCGCGCGTCGCCGTTCGCGGCGTGACCTCCCGCGCGAACTCGAGCACCGCGGCCTCGAGCTGATCCAGCCCGGGGCGCTCGGTCGGCATGTGGCTCGCGCCGTCGAGGATGACCATCCGCTTGGGGCCCGCCAGGCGCTCGAAGAACCGCCGTGACAGCGCGATGTCGGTCATGCGATCGGCGCCCGGGTGGGCCAGGAGGACCGGGCAGGCGGTGAAGCGCTCCGGCTCGATCACGGGCGCGGTGGTCATGAGCGTGCGCAGGAAGCGGGCGGGGACCCAGTTGCCACCGCCCAGGCGGTCGGACTTGACCAGGGCGCTCAGCGCGGGCCGGTTGGAGATGCGGTGCATCCGGGTCATGTACGCCATCGGCAGCGGCAGCCCGTCGGCCAGCGGGCTCAGCGCGGAGAGCAGCCACAGCCCGGCCGTACCGAGGAGCGGCGTGCGCGCAAAGCCGCGCCGCACCGCCCGCTCGCACGGGTCGGCCAGCGTGGTGGCCATGAGCCCGACCACGTCGGCGCCGCGGGCCGCGGCCTGGTACGCGAGCAGGCCACCCAGGCTGACCCCGAAAAGGATGATGGGACGGGGATCCCGGGCCCGCTCGGCGGCGATGAGATCCACGACGCAGTCGATCCACAGCGGGTACGTCATGCGCCGCCGCGACACCCTGGTGAGGCCGAAGCCGGGCATGTCAGGGGCGACGGTCTCGTAGCCGTGGCGGCGGGCGAGCACCGCGGCGGGCGCCATGACACGGCCGTAGGCGCCAGCGCCGTGCAGGACGACGAGCTTGGCGGGCGCCTCGGGGACCTCGAGGCGGTCGAGATGGACGTCGAGGCCGCGCCAGGACCACCACTCCTCGCGCGGGGTGGCCTCCGGCGAGCACCGCATGTGCTCGGGGAAGAACTCCTGGTAGCGCGCGGCGCGGGGATGATCGGCGTAGGTGGGTCGGGGCATCCCCCCTTGTCGCGCCGATCGGACCGGATGGCAGTGGCCGCGCGCGCCACAGGAGTGACCCGGGCGGCGCGTGCGCTGCGGCGGTCGGTCAGGCAGGGCTCGGCTCGGCGCGGCGGCGGTGAGCCTGCGGCGTCTGACCGGTCCAGCGCTTGAAGGCGCGGAAGAACGCGCTCGGCTCGGAGAAGCCGAGCAGAAAGGCGATCTCGGCGATCGCCAGGCCGTCGTCGAGGTAGCGCTGGGCGAGCGCTCGGCGGACGTCGTCGCGCACGTCCTGGAACGAGGTCCCCTCGTCGCGGAGGCGCCGCTGCAGGCTGCGCCCGGTCAGGCCGAGGCCCCGCGCCACGCGATCGACGGTGGCGTCGTCGCTGCGCAGGGCGCGGTGGAGCGCGCGCCGCACCTGCGACGTGATCGGCGGATCGCGATCGGCGCGGGCGAGGAGATCGTCGGCCGCGCGGGTGAGGACGGCGAGGAGGCCCGGATCGGCGGTCGCCATCGGCGCGTCCAGCGCCGAGGCGGACAGGACGAGCTGGGTCACCTCCGCGTCGAACACCACCGGCGCATCGAAGAAGCGGCGGTAGGCGGCCGCGTCGCCCGGCGCCGGGTGGCTGAACTCGACGGCGACCGGCCGGAAGGGGACCTGGGCCAGCGCCCTCAGGTGGCGGGTGACCAGGGCCCAGCAGAGCTCGTGGGCGGCCGGGGCCGGCGCCTCGCTCTCGCGCTCGACCCGGAGCAGGGCGCGGTCGCCGCGCACCTCCAGGCCGACGGTGACCGCGTCGTCGAGCAGGTTCAGGTAGCGGACCCACTGGCGCAGCGCCTCGCCCAGGGTGGGGGCCGCGCGGCACACGTACTCGACGATGCCGAAGGCCCCGCTCGGGGTCGCCTCGGCGATGCGGAGGGCGAGCTGGCAATCCCCGGTCAGCCGCATCGCCTCCGACCACGCGACCAGGAGCTGCGCCGGCGAGATGCGCGCGTCGTCGTCGGCGATCATCTCGGCGGTCAGATCGCACGCCCCCAGGAACGCCTCCAGACCGCGGGTGCCGACCGCGATCACGAGCGGGCGGACCAGGACGACGCTGACGGCACCCATGACCGACGGTAGCGCGGTCAGCGAGTGAACAGCCAGAGCGCGAGCCAGGCGGTCATCGCCGGGGCGGCGAACGCCATGGTGGCCAGGGCCCCGCGATCGATCCCCTGGCGCCGGACCAGAGGGACCGCGGCCGACGTGAGGTCGCAGAAGTCGGTGGCCGCGTTGAACAGGAAGATCGCCGGGGCGAGCGAAGGGTGGGCGATGGCGTAGAAGGTGAGGACGCCGAGGCCGACGTCGCGGGCGCCGAACAGCCGCCCCATGAGGCGGGCGGTCGGGTTGTCGTGCGCGGCGGGGAAGCCGAGCGCGACCGCGGTGGCGCGCGGCGCGACGAACGGGGACAGGCCGATGGCGATCCGGCCGGCGCCCATGACGACGAGGATGACGGTCAGCATCGGACGGGGCTCGGATCGGGCCAGCGAGGGGACATGGCCCGACTGTGGTCGGCTCCGGCCACGCCGGCAGTGACCGGGCGCGACAACCGAGTGACCCTGTGACGCGGCGGGCGCCGGCAGCGCGGCGTACGTGATCTACTCCAGCGGCGGCGCGATGCAGCGGAACCCCAGCGCCTGGTGGCGTACGGTCTCCGAGATCGCGTCGTTGCGAAAGCCGGTCGTCATCCGGCTGGCCAGGGTGTTGTCCCAGCCGCCGCCGCGCACGACCCGGTCGGTGGCAGCGGCACCTTCGCTGCTCGTCCACGTCCAGACGTTGCCGCTCATGTCTTCCAGCCCGAACGGATGAGAGCTCGCCTGGTCGAAGAACCCGACCGGGCATGTCCCGCTGGGCCGGTCGGGAAACGGGACGTCGTCGCGGCCGGCGAACCAGCACAGCCGAGGTGAGTCGTCAGCGTCGGTCGGCTCTTGGTCGCCCCATGCGTAGAGATTGGCGGCCGGCCCGCCACGCGCCGCCCATTCCCACTCCACCTCGGTCGGCAGCCTCTTGCCCACCAATCCGCAGTAGAAACCGGCCTGCGCGACGTCGATGCAGTTGGCGGGATCGTCGGCGCGAAATTCGACGTCGGTATTGCACATGGCAGTCGTGCCCGCGGGCGCGCACGACGAGCAGCTCGCGTACGCCCCGGCCGTCACGTGGGTCACGTCCATGCAGAACGGCTCGACCGTGTTCGAGCCCGGCTTGTCGAGCATCGTGAACGTGCCGCCGGGCACAAGCTCCATCCCGTCGGGGCAAAACACCTGGCCCGCGTCCGGCCCCGCGTCCGCCGCGTCCGCGTCCGCCGCGCCCGCGTCCGCCGCCCCCGCGTCCGCCGCACCCGCATCCGCGCCAGCGTCCTCCGCGCCCGGCTCGCCATCGCCGCTCACGCCTCCACATGCGGCCAGCGGGATGACCAGGACGGCCAGCCGCGTGACACGACGCGATCTCGTCATGGCGTCGGGCTCTGCAAGGCAAATGCCCTTGCCGATGTGCCCGCAGCAGCTGTCTCACTGTGGCAGGCGCCGCCACAAGCCGAGCATCGTGTGGCACCCGCGGCCACAACCCAGCCCGCAGCGCAGGAGGGCGCAGCGAGTCAGGTAGATCGGGTTGCGAGGAACCCGGGTGGTCGGGTCGCGCCAGCGGGGAGCGGCGGAGACGCGACGCGGGGTGCGCCGGGGCACGCGCGGCGCGCCGGCCCGCAATCTGTCGGACGCGACCCGACGGGCGCTCCGGCTCGCCGGTCGAAACGCGGCTGCCTCGTCCCGTGCGAACGGAGCGCACTCGGCGTAGACAGGTCGAGCGGCATCGGCGGCACCGGCGCTGGCCACGATGATCGCGAGGACCACCAGCCGGCATGGCCGGACGACGGGGGCGACGGAAGGGCTCAGAAGACCCACCTCGCCGCGAAGGCGAGGCCCAGCGCATAGCAGCCGATGGGTGCGAGGTCCATTGCATCGAACCGGCCGTTGTTCGCGGAGGCGGGCTTGAGGTCCAGCACGACGCCGGATGCGATGGCGACGCCGGCGAGCACCAGCCACGACGGATGCCGGCGCTTCGCCGCGCTGCGGTCGGGCGCTTCGGCAGCCACGCCGGTCGCGGACATCGATGCGCCGGCGGCGCTCGGCTTCGCCGCCGCGCCGGTCAGGTCCTCGAGCCACAGGCGCGCCTCGAGGGTGTGCTCGCCGATGAGCCCCGACGCGAGGTAGCGGCGGTAGTGGTCAGCGGCGCGGACCGGGTCTCCCGCCTGCCGGTAAGCCTCGGCGGCCCACCACAGGCGGAGCGCGCGCATCGCAGTCGCTGCGTCGGGCGCCGTGGCCCCGCGCCCGGCTCCGGGGAGCTCCGCCGCAGCCAGCTCGCGCTCGAGCACCGCGACCGACTCGGCGGCGGCCTGTGCTCCTGCGCCATCAGGATCGAGCTGCAGGTAGCGCCTGTACATGTTCAGAGCCTGCGCACGGTCGCCATTGCGCTCGTGGCACACGGCGATGTTGTAGAGGCGGGATGGTCGCTTGTCGAGGTCGTGAGCCGCCTGGTACTCCTGTGCGGCGCGGGTGAAGTTGCCCGCATCGAAGTAGGCCTTGGCCTGTCTGGCGTGGGCCCGCGCCTGCCTCGCGCCCTGCGCGTATGCGGGCGCCGACGAAACGACGAGCAGGAGCAGGACCGCGAAGGCGAACGTGGCGAGTGCGAGGGCCTTCTCAGTCATCGATCACCTGTCCTCGTTCGACCTTGGGCCTGGCCGGGCGCTTGCGGAGTCGCCTGGGCGCGGGCGATCGAGGCGGCGGCGTCGCCGCGTCCGGCAAGGGCGCCGCACCGGCGTCGGGCACCGAGGGTGCCGGGTCGGGCTGCGGCGAGGCGATGGCCGGTGTCGAGCTGGGCCGGTCGACATGGCCAGGCGCTGCCGGAGCCGGCGTCGCCGGTCGATCGCCGTCGCCACCCGGGCGGACGAGGAAGACCACCGCGGCGCCGATGATCGTCGAGAGCGCCGCGATGGAGACCCCGGCGAGGCGGCGACGACGACGACCGGATCGGGACGGCGCGGTACGGGTCTCGGAACCACTGAAGAGCCCATCCGACAGGATGGCGGCGCGGAGCGGCGGCGAGGCATTCTCCTTCGCCGGCGTGGTGGGACGGCCAGCCCCGGGACCGGCGACGTCGGCGCCGTCGTCGAGCGCTGCGACCACGTCGCTCATCGAGGCGAAGCGATCCGCGGGATGCCTGGCCAGCATCCGGGTGATGATCGCGTCGAGATCCTCCGAGATGTCCGGCGCATGCTGGCGAGGCGACGGCGCTGGAGAGAAAAGCTGCATGGACAGCACGCCGGTGAAGCCGGAGGCAGGGAACGGGCGCCGCGCGCACGACATCTCGAACAGGACGCACCCGAGCGCGTACACGTCCGTTCGCTCATCGGTCATTCCTTCACCGCTGGCCTGCTCGGGGGCCATGTAGCCGAGACTTCCCAGGATGGTTCCACGGCCCGTGTCCACCACGCCGTCGCCCGAATCTCCGAGGAGCTTGGCGATCCCGAAGTCGAGGACCTTGATGCGCTCCTTGCCGACCACATCCTCGTCGCTGACCAGGAACAGGTTCTCGGGCTTGAGGTCGCGGTGGATGATCTGGCCAGCGTGGGCCGCCGCGAGCGCGCTCGCGACCTGACGGCCGAGCCGCCGGACCGATGTCTCGGGCAGCGCGCCGGTGCGCTTGACCCGCGACCGCACGGTCTCCCCTTCCAGGTACTCCATCACCAGATAGGAGGTGTCCTCCTGGGTCCCGAAGTCGAGCACGTCCACGATGCTCGGGTGACGGACCTGCGCCGACGCCCGCGCCTCGTTGAAGAAGCGCTTGAGTCGCGATTCGTCACTCGAAACCTCTGGCAGGAGCACCTTGATCGCAACCTTGCGTCCGATCAGGACGTGCTCGCCGAGGTACACAGCGCCCATGCCCCCCTGCCCGATCTTGTCGAGGACGCGGTAGTTGCCGAGCGTCCTTCCGGTGAGCGCCGCCGCTAACATTCTCCAGTGCCGGTCAGTCGAGATCGTAGGTGACGATCGCGTAGTCGTTCAGCATGCCCGACGCCTCGTCCGCCTGCACCACCACGGTGGCACTGGTGCCGTCGGCCGAGATGAAGACGAACCGGCCATGCGCCGGGTAGAGCGCTCCAGCGCTCAGGAAGGGGGCGAGCTGGATGCTTCGCTCGATTGCCAGGGACTCGTCGTCGTAGATGCGGATGACGGTGTCGGCGTCGGGATTGTCGCCATAAAAGTCCACTTCAGGAATCGCGACGACCCTGGAGGCGATCGAGGAGTGATCGAGCTGATGGATGCGGTCAACGAATGTGGTCCCCTCGAACCGGCCGTCGTGCTCGATGTCCTCCTTCTGCACATCCGAGGATCGGAAGACATTTCCGCAACGGGTGAAGATGCGGAGCCCATCGTCGGTCATCCATAGATTCCCGCACATGTCGTAGTCCCCGTGGTACCGCGAGTCATAGAGATATGCGGCGGTGCGATCGACGATGTCGAACTTGTGGATATCGTCCGGAGAGACGCCGCTGTCTGCCACGTACAAGGCCGTCCCCGACGGGTGGAGCTTCGCCATGGATGGCCCGTGGAGCAACTCACCGCCGTGAGGCCTCACTTCGCCGCTCGTGAGCCTCAAGCATTGTATCCGTTGCGACGTGGCTGGACGTGGCATCGCGTAGGCGATGAGATTTCCCGCGAGGACGATATCCAGGACATCCGCAGCGACCGGGTAGGTCGCGACGAGGGTGGCATCGTTCAAGCGGACGTAGCTCACCGCTCCGTCGTGACCCACGGCGGCGTGGGTTCCATCGGGGCTCACCGACACCGACGTCGGGCTCGACGGCAGAGCGACGAACGTCTCGTTTCCGCTCGCTGGATCGTGGATGTGGAGCCGGTCGGGGTTCTCCGCGACCATGACGATCCGCTCGAGCTCCGGGTTGCGGCTGTACTCGGCATCCACCACCCGATACTCCAGGTGCGTGAGCGGGTAATAGCTCGTCACCCTGGCCACGTCCCACGCCTCCTCGACGCCGTCGCGGCTGACCACGAGCAGGAGGAGATAGGGACCGTCCTGATCGGGCGTGAACACGGGCGCCGCGACCTCCGGGTCGCTCGGCGCCGCCGTGCTTCCCGACGGGGCCGAGAGGACCGTCCACGAGTGGCTGATGCCGCTGCTCTCGGGATCGGCGGCGCTTCCGAGCGTCACAGACGTCCCGGTGTACGTGGTCAGATCGGGACCCGCGACGCCAACGGGCCCGACCTCGCGCACCCTGATCGTCACGGTGTCGGCCGCGCTGTTCGTCGCGTCGGCGACCACGAGCTTGACCAGGTACGTGCCGATGCGATCGGCCCTGAAGGTCGGCTCGGCCGAGTCGGCGTCCGACAGCGTCGCGGAGCTCCCGGGCGGAGCATCGGTCAGCGTCCACTCGTAGGTCAGCGAGCCACGAGGCTCGCTATCGGATCCATCGAGCCTCACGACGACGCCCAGGTCAACCGTCTGATCGGGCCCCGCCTCGGAGGCCGGCGAATCGGCGCCGGCGCCATCGTCACCGTCGTCACCCTCGTCACCCTGGTGACCGTCGTCGGCCCCGTCTCTGGCCGCGTCGAGCACGGCACAGCCGGAGGCGAGGCTCCACAGCCAGGCCGCCGCGAGCGTCGTGCAGGTAGCGGACGCTGACCGCATCGTCGGCTCAGTCGAGGTCGTACGTGACGACCGCGAAGTCGTTGAGGAGGGCCGACGCCTCGTCCGCCTGCACCACCACGTAGACCTTTGTGCCGTCGACCGAGATGAACGCGAACCGGCCATAGGTCGGATGGGCCACTCCGGGGAGCAGGTATCGCGTGAGATCGATCGTCCGCTCGAAGTTCAGGAGCGCGTGCCCGTAGATGCGCAGGGTCTTGTTGGCCGGCGCATCGTCGCCGTAGATGTTGTCGTCGGGCAGCACGACGATCTTGCTGGCCACCGACGAGTGATCGAGATGGCGGATCTCGCCGGTGCCCTCGAGCGAGCCGTTGTACTTCATGTCGTTCTGCGGCAGATCGGAATACCGGAAGACACTTCCGCATCGGGTGAAGATGCGAAGCCCGTCGTCGGACATCCATAGATTCCCGCACATCGCGTAGTCCCCGTGGTACGGCGAGTCGCGGAGGAACTCTGCCGTTCCCGAGCTGATGTCGTACACCCCGATGTCCTGCGGAAAGACGCCGTTCTCGGCGGCGTAGATCAGCGTTCCGGACGGGTGGATCTTCATGAACGCGTCCGTGGCCTTGAAGTAGCCGCCGGTGCTGATGGTCACGACTCCGTTCGACAGGTCCACGCACCGAAGCTCGTCGTCAACGCCGATATCGTCGCGGGCGGTCACACAGGCACGTCCATTGCCGTCGAGGACGACGTCCAGGACGTTGGCCTCGATCGCGCGAGTGGCCAGCCGGGTGGTGGTGTCGGTCAGGCGCACGTGGCTGACCGAGCCATCGTGACCGACGGCCGCGTGAGTTCCATCGGGGCTCACCGAGACCGACGTCGGAGGAGACGGCAGGCCGACGGAAGTCTCGGCTCCGTTCTCCGGGTCATGGACGTAGAGCCGGTTGGGGTTCTCCGAGACCATGATGATGCGCGCCAGGCCGCGGCTGTACTCCGCGTCCACGACGCGGTGCTCGAGCGGCGCGAGGGGATGGTAGCTCATCACCTTCGCCACGTCGGGCGGCTCCTCGACGCCGTCGCGGCTCACCACGAGCAGCAGGAAATAGGGGCCATCCTGGTCGGGGAGGAGCACCGGCGCCGGGGCGGTCGGATCGTCGAGGACGGCCGCGCTTCCGGCCGGTGCCGAGAGGACCCTCCACTCATAGGTGACGCGACCGCCGCCTTCGCCCCCGCTCCCCTCGAGCGTCACGGCCGTTCCGGTGTAGGTGTCCTTGTTGGGTCCAGCGAGGCCGGTCGTCGCGGGGTCCCGGGCCGTGATCGTCACGCTGTCCGGCGCGCTGGTCTCCTGGCCGTCGGAGACGACGAGGGTCGCGGTGTAGACACCCTCGCGGTCGGTCGTGAAGGTCGTCCCGGCCGAGTCGACCGTGGAGAGCGTCGCGGTGCTCCCGTCAGGGGCGCTCAGCGTCCACGTATAGGTCAGCGCACCCGCTGCGTGGCTGTCGGACCCATCCAGCACGACGACGACTGCCAGGTCAACCGTCTGATCGGGGCCGGCGATCGCGGTCAGCGAAGGCGAGGCATCATCGTCGCTCGCATCGTCACCCTGATCGCCCGCATCGTCGTCGCATGATTGGGTCGCTTCGCAGCCGGTGCCCCCATCGTCCTGCCCTCCGGACTGCCTGCTGGCGTCAACGAGCGCGCAGGCCGACGAGAGCGTCCAGACCCAGAACGCCACGAGGTGCAAAAGAATCCGGAAAGCAGCGCAGTGCGGCAAGCGGCCGTAGCATACAGCAGTGGGTCCGTGTGTGACCGTGCGTTTCGAGGACGGCGCGGCCCCCGCACTGCCTCGGACGTCAGAGGTATGCTGCCCGGGACTCGAGGGCCTTCGTCGCCCACTGCTCGTCGGTTCGACGTGAAAGTGGAATCCAGCAGCACGATCACGATGCCCCGGGATGTTCCGCCCGGCGATGCACCGGCTCGGGTCCCACGCGTCATCATCGCGTTCGACTGCCGGCGTCCGCTGTGTCCCGCCGTGCGCCTCATGCTGACCGATCTGGATGAGGTCCTCATCGGCCGTGGCCCCGAGCGACGTTGGTCACACAGCGAGCGGAGGCTCGTGATCGCGCTTCCGGACCCGGAGATGTCGCGGCTGCACGTCCGCCTGGTGCGGCGAGGCGACACGTGGACTCTCCGCGATCCGGGGTCGAAGAACGGGACGGTGGTCGGGAGCATCCGCACCACCGAGTGCGACCTCAAGGACGGCGATCTCATCGAGCTCGGCCACAGCCTGCTCGTCTACCGGGACGGGGACGGCCCCAGCGGCGATCGAGGAGATCGCGATCTGGCGGACGATCATGCGGTCGCGGAGATCTTCCGCACCCTCTCGCTCCAGCTCGAGCGCAGGGCCGTCGATCTGCGGCGGATCGCGCCCACCAGGGTGCCGGTGCTCGTCGTCGGTGAGACCGGGACCGGCAAGGAGCTGGTCGCTCGGGCCATCCACGAGCTGTCGGGGCGCGAGGGTCCGTTCGTCCCGGTCAACTGCGGCGCCTTGCCGCGAGAGCTTGTCGAGAGCGAGCTCTTCGGCTACCGGCGCGGCGCGTTCTCCGGCGCACGGGAAGACAGGACGGGACTGGCGCGCAAGGCGGACCGCGGGACCCTGTTCCTCGACGAGATCGCCGAGCTGCCCGAGGCGTCCCAGGTCGCCCTCCTGCGCCTGCTCCAGGAAGGAGAGGTCCGGCCGATCGGGTCCTCCGAGCTCGTCCGCGTGGATGTCCGCGTGATCGCGGCCACCCACCAGGATCTGTCGACGCGGATGGACGACGGCCGGTTTCGCAGAGATCTTCACGGGCGTCTGGCCGGATACCAGATGGTCGTTCCGCCCCTGCGCGACAGGATCGAGGACATCGGCCCCCTCGTCGCGCTGTTGCTCGCCCGCCTGGGAGCTCGGGACGGTCAGGTGACGTTCCAGCAGCGCGCGGCCGCTGCGCTCTTTTGCCACGCGTATCCTGCCAACGTGCGCGAGCTGGAGCAGGCGCTCGGGGCCGCCGTCGCTCTCGCGTCGAATGATCCCATCGGCCTCGAGCATCTGCCGCAGCCGATCCGGTCGGCCGCGGCGCCCGGTCCGACCGCGCTCGCGCCCCAGGACGCCGCCCTCCGGACCGAGCTCATCGAGCTCCTCCGGCAGAACGGGGGCAACATCAGGGCGACCGCTCGCGTTCTCGACAAGGCACCCGTCCAGATCCGGCGCTGGTGCCAGCGCCTCCGGATCGATCCGGGCGAGTTTCGCCGCTGAGCGATCCTGACGGGGGACAGGGCGGGTACAGGACGGATACATCCCTGCTCGCCTGCGGAGACGGCGAGGAGGGCGGAGAGGGGGATGACGGAGGCGCCGTGATCGAGCCGGAGCAGCTGACGGCCGATCTGGCCGCCCTCCTCTGCGAGGCCGCCGGCGCCTGCGACTGCGAGGCCGGCCCGGAGGCATCGGATTGTGTCGGCGCGATCTCGCCGGCGATCGCCGGTCGCGTCGCGACAGGAGAGACTCTCGGGCTGCGCTACCACGCGGAATGTCTGGAACGGACGACGGCCTACGTCAACGCCCTGGCCTGTCGCAGCGCGGACGACGTCGAGGGCGATGTCGCCCTGGCGCAGCTCCGCTGGGATGCCCTGCGCTGCAAGCTGTTCGCCGGCGGCGGTCAGCTCGGGGACCCGTGCGCCAGCGCGGGAAGCGTCGAACTTCATGTCTCTGGGCGACAGCTGCGCTCAGGGCCTGTCCTGCGCGGAGCAGTGCTACGAGCTGGTCGAGGCGGCCGGAGAGTCGTGCGCATTTGGCACGTGTCCGCCGGGCAACGACTGCCTCAATCCGGACGCCGATGGCGTCTTCACCTGCGAGAAGCCGCCGGCGGCAGGCGAGCGCTGCAACCCACACGGCTTCGACTGCGAGGGCGTGCTTGTGTGCGATCCGATGCAGCTGGTGTGCACCGAGCCGCCCGGTCCCGGCGAGCAGTGCCCGGAAGGCCAGTGCACCTCCGACAGCCTGTGCGTCAACGGCGTGTGCCAGCTCCTGCCCGGCGACGGCGACCCCTGCGGCAGCTTTGGCTGCGCCGCCGGCCTCCGATGCGACTACAACACGAACACCTGCGCGCCACCGGTCGGGGAAGGGGAGCCCTGCCTCTACTTCGAGGACTGCGCCGAGGGACTCCAGTGCAACCCGGACACGTACGCGTGCACGCCGCTTCCCGGCGAGGGAGACGCCTGCCCCATCGGGCTGTGCGCGGCCGATCTCGAGTGCGGGTTCGACAGCACCTGCGCCACGCCGCCGCCGGTCACCTGTGACCTCCCCTTCTGCATCTACCGGTTCGACGGCCTCTGTGACGAGCCAGGCGGAACCGGCCTGTGCCACGAGGGCACCGACCCGGAAGACTGTGAGGAAACCGATGCGGCCCGGTAGACTGCGCCGAGTGAGGCCTTCACGCCGCGACATCGAACGCATCCTCCTCGGCCTGGTGATCGGGTTGGCGGGATGCGGTGGCGGGGACGACGACGGGGACGACGACGGCGGCACCGGCGCGGACGACGGTGCGGACGGCGACGGAGCTGACGGAGGGGACAAGGTGCTCGTCCGGACCGTCGCTCCGTCGTACAACAATGCTCCGGAGGCTGGCATACGAGTCCAGATCAACGATGCGCCCTGGCAGACCACGGATGCAGAGGGCGAGACAGTGTTCAGCGAGGTCGCGCGTCCGTACTCGCTGATGCTCGCGCAGAACCTCGACCGCGGGCAGGATCGTGTCGTCTTGCAGCTGATCGACCGCGACGACGACCTGCTCGTCCTGCCGGTCTTCGGTGCGACCGGGCACGAGGACGAGCCAATCCACTACGGCTCGAATCTCCGGCTCCATCGCAGGTCGATCCGCGGTGCCCGGTTCGTCGGTCTACGTGTTCGTCCGCTCGATGGAAGAGACAAATCCTGTCGGCGAGCAGCTCGAACGCATCTTTGCCGAGGGGGACGCGTTCACACTCCCGTCGCTGGAATGGCGAGGTGAAGCCACGCGCTCGTTCACGCTGCATGCGATCGAAGCGGGGCCGGAAGGCTTCACCGCGGCTGCCGCGACGGTGGTCACCTTGCAGGATCCGGGCGGGCTCGGGGACATGGTCACCGACGCCGTTCTCGAGCTCGTCCCCGTCGGGCAAGAGCTCGTGCGCGGAACCGTGGCCATGCCGGACGGGCTCGACGACCGGCGCGCCCGCCTGGATCTCGTATTCGAGCAAGGCTCCTACGTCGGGGTCTCCGGCTCGTCGGAGCTCTCCAGCGGAGAGTTCGAGCTCGCGTTTCCGGTAGTCGAGGGCACGACGCCCCGCCTCTCGTTCCGGGCATACAATCCGCAAATCGGCGGCGCCAGCGAAGCAGAGCTCACGCTCACACCACCGCTGGAGGACCTCGACGTGACACTTCTCACCCCCGTCGAGCTCCTCGAGCCCGAGCCGGACGCCGCCGTGGACGCGGACACGACATTCCGCTGGACCGCGCTAACCGGAGCGGAGACCTACAGCCTCGGTGTCTACTGCCCCTCGATCAACTTCCGCATGATCGAGACCCGCGACACCCAGGCCACTCTCCCTGCCATCCAGGGTCTCGACCTTCCTCGGGGCGAGGTGTGTCAGTGGGCCGTCGCGAGGTTCGACGGGCCTGCGTTCGGCGTCAACACGGCCGAGCGCCCCCCGTATCACGCCAACGGGTTGAGCCCATCGCGCCTGATCGCGTTCTGAGTGTCTTCTCGAGTGGACACCCGAATGTGAGAGCGAAAGGCTGATTGCCAATTTGAAGAAGTCCGTCTGGACGTGACTCTTTTCACCAGAGGCCGCAACAACGCCTTCCTGGCTGTGGCAGTCGAGTCGAGCAACGGGGCACAATGAGTCGTCGCGAGAGCGTTCGGCATGCTCCTCTCGCTTCGGCCGTAGGACTGCGAGGATGGGGTACGCCGGTCGCTTCGATGGTGACCTCACGCGGCGGGATGAGCGCGAGGCGCCGCGCAGGGTCGAGTCATGAGCGCGGGACAGGATGGTCGGGACGGTCGCGATCCTCGCGACCGCGGGGGCGGCCTGGATCGCGAGGAGCACGCGCGCCGGGAGCCGCTCCACCGCCGCCGTGGCCCGGCACCGGCGAAGATCACATCGACCTCGCTCATCGGCAATCCCAATCCGCCGAGGTGGTACCGGCCGCCGCCCGGCAAGCGGGCACTGACCATGCGCCTGACGTCGAGCATGGCGGCCCCACGTGAAGCCGGCGATGCCAGCACGAAGCCCTCCGTTGCGGATGCAAGCGCAGGTGAGGAGGGCCGGGATCGAGGGGGCGCGCCGTCCTGGAGAGATGTCGGCCCTCTTCCGCCCGACGCGCTCGAGGCGGGGTCCGGCAGCGATGCCGCCGCGGCGGTCCGGCAGGACGTGACCGACGAACTTGTGTCTCGGGTCGGCGCCGCGCTGCAAATCGAGGGGCCCATCGATGTCCGGACTGACCAGCACGCGGCCCAGCAGGCGGCCGCCGCCGGCAGCCGGGGCGTGACCGAGGGCGGCGTGGTGTACCTCGGCGCCGACTTCAATCCGCTGACCGCCGCGGGTCGCCGCCTGCTCGCCCACGAGCTCACCCACGTCGCCCAGATGCGCGGCAAGGTCAGGCGCCCGGCGCTCGAGCTCGCCGGCCCCGCCGAGGCCGAGGCCAGCCACGTCGGCGAGGAGTTCGCCGCCGGCCGCGCGGTCGCGCCACCGGCGTTTGCGCCCGAGCAGGCGACCGCCCGGGACGAGGATCTCTCCGCGCCCGAGCACGAGAACAAGATCCTCGAGACGCCGCTGCCGGCCAAGATGACCGTCCAGTTCCAGGGCCTCGAGTTCCTCCCCGCCAAGGGCGCCAAGTGGATCGGTGGGATGGACAAGACGCTCCAGGGGATGGCGATCGTGGCCAAGGTACTGGCCGGCGAGGCCTACACCCCGGCGCTGGCCCGCGCCATGCTCGCCGAAGCGCGCCGGGGCGGGCTGAACGTGAGCGGCTCGATCGTGGGGAAGGCGGTGCAGGACGAAGAGGCGGGCCAGTTCATGGTCATGGGGCCGCTGGCGATCACACTCATCACCTGGCTTCGCGATACCCGCAAGATCACGCCCACGGTCGGCGACGATCGCATGGAGACGCTGCTCCTGGGTCAGGACGCCGGCACCGCCTGGGACGTGATCCACCACGCCAGTCCCCGGCTCCCCGGCTGGTACAACGAGACGCTCTTCTGGAATCAGATCCTCACCGAGCAGTCCAGAACGCTCTTGCTCGATCTCCGGGCGCGAGCGGCGGCCTTCCGGGTGGCCAACAGCAAGGAGGCGCTGGTCGCCCTGGAACAGACGCTCAACAAGCTGGTCGCGTTCCTCCTGCCCGACGCCAGTGTGCTCGATGGGGTTCGCGCCGACGCCAGCTTGACCGACCACCCGATCTACCGCGGCCTGTGGAACCTGCCCGCGGTCAACCCCGCCAACCCCAAGGTCGCTCCGGTCGGCGACGACTCGCAGATCAACACGCAGGTGGCCAACGCCTTCATCCTGCAGATGCGGACCAACCCGGCCGCGGCCAAGCAGGCGGCGGCAGGCGGCGAGGCCGCCAGCGCGGCGCGGCGGCGGCTCATGGATGGGCTCCAGGGGGCCGCCAAGGAAGCCGGGCTCGAGGACCGGGTCAGCGGCGACGCCAAGCTGCGCGACGCCGAGGGCCGCGCCAACGCGCCGCCGGTGCCCTCGGCGGTCCGCGCGTACCCGGCGCTGCAGCCGCCGTTCTTCGACCGGACCGCCGGCGCCGACCACAAGTTCGTCATGGGGCTGACCTACCCGACCGACCTCGAGGCGGTCGCCGCCCACTTCGTCAACACCTATACGTGGGACCTCATCGAGATCCCCGACGGCGATTGGTCCAAGCTGGAGAAGACCGCCGACGACGAGAAGGTCAAGGGCTACCGGCCGAGCTGGGGGGACGTGCTCGGGCAGAAGATCGATCGCGAAGGCCGCTACCTCAGCGCCGACCTCGAGAGGGTGCGGGGCGCGACCCAGGGGATCGAGGCGCTGCTCGGCCCCATGGGCACCGGCGCCGAGGGCTTCGTCGCCGCCAACCGAGCGCTGTCGGTGATCGGGAACGTGATCTCGACCTTCATCCAGATCATCAGCGAGCCGGTCAGCGAGAAGACCATCCCGTTCAAGAAGCCGGGTCTCTACGTGGTCCGCTGCAGGGTCTACAACGCCGATGCCAGCGAGGACGCCAGCTTCATCCGCTCTCCGGCGGTGGCATGGCTGCCGGTCTACGCCCGCAAGCCCGAGAGCATGGCCGAAGATCGCCTCGAGCTCGAGCTCCGCAGCCGGGGAAGCGGCGAGGCGCGCATCCAGGAGATCGAAAAGGAGCTCGGCGACAAGACCCTCGGTGAGAAGGAGCGCAAGGCGCTCGAGGACGAGCTCAAGCGGATCAAGACCTCGCTCTACGGGTCGGTGGCCGACGTGCTCGACGACGAGCGCACTGCCCTCAAGAAGCGCAAGAAGGACCTGCTCAAGGAGGCCGAGAGCGCAGGCGCCGGCCGCGGCAACGAGCTGAGCTTCGAGCTCCAGCAGATCGACAAGCGGCTCGAGGAGCTCGGCGAGATCCTCGAAACCCGGACCGAGCGCCACAAGGACGAGGTCACCGAGGGGCTGGAAGGCCCGATCCGCATCCCGGCGAGCTTTGCCGGCGACACCGGGCGCACCCTGACCCTGGCGCTCGAGGCGATCGAGAAGCCGCGCGAGGCCGAGAAGTACCGCTACTACGTCAGCGACGCCACAACCAAGGACTCGAGCGCGGTGACCGGCGCTCCGCTGGCGTCGCGCGGGGCGGCGATCGCCGACGCGGTGGTCAAGCTCCTCGAGAAGCACACCGGCTACGGGCGCGGTTACGTCAGCATCCACATCCCCCCGCGCGGCGGCAAGCTCGCCAAGGTGGACCCGGACACCGATGTCCGCGGGATGATGACCACCCTCCGCATCGAGGCGAGCAAGGAAGCCATCGCCATGGAGGGCATCGAGAACATCACCACTGCCCTCTCGATCGCGGCGATCGCGGCCGCGCCCTTCACCGGCGGCGCGTCACTGGCCATCCTCCTGCCGGTGGGCGCCATCGGCGCCATCCCCTCGGCCTATCGGCTGGCCGACCGCGGCGCCTCGGGCACCCTGCGCATGGACCTGGGGGCGGCCATGGACCTGGTCAACGTGATCGGCGGGGTCGCCGGTCTCGGCCAGGTCGGGGCCGTGGCCAGGTACACCCGGGTGTCAGGCGCGCTGCTGGTGGCCGGGCATGGCGCCGACGGCCTGGGCATGATCCTGGCCGGCGCCCAGTTCATCGAGGCCGCCTCCAACATCGACCCCAACGCCCCGCCCGGGGTGCGCCGCGCCATGCTCATGGAGCTGGTCGGCCAGCAGCTCATGACCCTGGGGATGATGGTGGGCACGTCGCTGGCGCGCCGCGGCGAGGCGATCCGCGCCAAGCAGGGCGGCGCCGGGGGCGACGCCCACCTCGATCTCAAGCGTGCCCCGGCCGACCTCCACGAGAAGTTCAAGACCCAGGCCGGCACCGACGCTCCCATCTTCGAGGACCCCAATCTCAAGGGAAACTCGGTGGACGTGCGCTACGACATCGACGGCTACGGCCTGGTCCGCGACGTCAGGGTGATGATGGCCTCGGGCGCCAATCCCGAGGTCGTCCTCAAGCACGCGGGCACGGTCAAGACCCTGCGGAGGTTCAGCGGGCTCCAGGGCCTGCTCCGCAACCTGCTCGACCGGATCACCACCCTGATCGGCCGCGACAAGGCCAAGGTCGGCTCCAAGGCCTGGGCGGCCAAGCTCGAGCTCGAGAAGCTCCCCGACATCATGCGCCACTACCAGGAGCAGGTGGCGACCGGCAAGATGTCGGCGGCCGAGGCCGAGGCCAAGATCGCCGACCTCGAGCAGCAGATCAAGAAGCACGAGGCCGCCCTCGGCGACCTCGACGTGGCCGGTCCCGGCAAGATCTCGGTGGGCGACACAAACGCCGACGCGAAGGCGGCCGGCTACCCCGAGGTGGAGGGTCACCACTATGTGCGCGACCCCGGCGGGGAGTTCCAGCTCGAGCTCCTACCCGGAAGCGACGCCGTCCCCAAGAAGGTGAGCAGGGGCGCCGACGGCAAGCTCAAGGTCGAGACCGTTCCACTCGAATCCGCCGGCCAGGCGCCCGACCAGCGCCGACACCGAGGCGGCGCGGACCAAGCTCGCCGGCGACCACGCCGCTCACAGGTTCGAGATCCCCAGCGGCGGCGGCGACCTCATCCGCATCGACGGCCAGGTCAACGTCCACGCCGACTTCATCGCCCAGCTCAAAGCCCGGGGCGAGTGGGACGGATTCCTGGCGGCCACGGCCGACCTCAAGAAGCACGGCGGCGACGTCGCCAAGACCGGCGCGGCCACCAAGGAGTTCGTGCGCAAGTACCGGTTGGCGGCGGAAACCGCTGGTGAGTCGGCCAAGCAGCGCCCCTTCATCGATCAGGTCTTGAAAGACCTCGGCCTCATGACTGCCTCGGGCGAGTACACCTCGGCCCAGGCCCGCGCGCTCTTCACCGATCTGGACGCCTCCGCGGTCGCCGCGCTCAAGCGCTTCCAGGACCAGAAGGGCGGCAAGAAGGCCGGCCCCGACCGCGCCGCCGCGGTCAACTACGCCCTCTCCAAGCACCCGGCGAACGTGAACGAGCTGGTCTACCTTGTCGAGGTCTGGTGGGAGAAGTTCGAGGCCCGTCACAAGCAGCTCTGGAAAGCGTTCGACGCGGAGCACGACCAAGCTGTCGTTGACGCCACGGCCCGTGGAGCCTCGAAGGAGGAAACCAAGGAGATTCGCAAGGCGATCGGGCAAGCCCATTTCGGTCAGGACTTCCCTGAGACGGCCGACGCGGTCGCCAAGGCACGCGCCGAATTCAGGGGCGACGCCGGTCACCGGGCGCTCGATGCGTCGTACGCCGAGTCGCGCGCAGACATCGTCGGTCGCGTCGGGGCAGTCAACCTGCGCGCCGGCAGCGACGCCGACCTGGTGGACCGTGTCAAGGCGCATCCGCCCGGCTTCGGCTCGGACACGGCGACGCTCTACCACGCCGAGAAGCACCATTCCGAGCTGCCCGCGAGCGAGCAGACGGGTAGGAAGGCAACTGACTACCTGGACAGCCTACGCAAGACCATCTGCACGCCCGACTCAGTTGTCGACCCCGAGATCTCCAGCACGGGTGCCAGGAAGATAGAGTTCTACCGAACGGCTGAGGGAAAGACGGTTCGGGCCATTGTATACGTTCAGCCGGATGGTCGCGCAGTCGTAGCAACCTACGGACAGCCCTGAAAGCATCAACCAATGGCCGAGCAGTTCGAACACCTTCTGACCCGCCTCTCCGCAGCACTAGGGAGGCTCGACACGGACCGGCGCGAGGAGGCCGTCGTAGCCTTCGTTCAATCGTGCGGGGCCATGGGCCGAGCGTTGGTGCAGAACCCGGCATGGCGCCAGCGCGCCGAGCTGCGTGCCTTCATTGAAGAGAGCGCGAAGCGCTTCTACACGCTCCCCTTGCTCAGGTACTACACAGTCGTCTCGGACGCGCTTACCGAGGACTGGTACAGCGAGGGGGTTTCGTGGGAGAAGCGCAACCGGCGCTACGCGGAGGTCTGCCGGATGTGGTCGGACGCGGTCTTCATGCGTGAGCTCTACGAAGGCACCGACGCCCTCGAAGACTTTCGCTCGGACCAGGCCGGCTTCTTCACGCCCGAAGACGACAACTTCTACGAGCTGGTTCGCCGCGGCCGGCTCCAGGCCGAGGTCCCGCCGATCGACATCCCCGAGGATATCCCCGAGAGCCACTTCTGGTGGTGGCTCCCTAGCGATCCCTCGCTGGGCGACGACTATGTCTGAGCTCGAACCTGGCGATCAACGCGCGTCAGGTCTCCGAGCTCGTGCCCACGACGCTGCCCGAGCTCCGGTCGATGGACCCCTGGCGATCCGATTCGATTGGCAGGACCAGCGCGAAGCGCGCGCCTCGCGCGACACCCTCGCTGTGCGCGGTCAGCGCGCCGCCCATCTGCCGGGCCGACAGCGCCGCTCCGTGCAGGCCGAAGCCGTGGCCGTCCTGCTTGGTCGTGAATCCGTGGTTGAAGATGCGGGGCAGGTGTTCGTTCGAGATCCCGACGCCATTGTCCGCGACGGCCAGCTCGACCGATCCGGCGTCCAGCGTGCCTATGCGCAGCCGGATGCGCCTGGCTCGCCCCATCCCGGCGGCTGCTTGTTTCGCGTTGTTGATGAGGTTGACCAGGATGTGGACCAGCTTGTGTCGATCGATGTTGACCTTCGGAGTCGGCTCGTAGTCACGGACCAGATCGAGCGAGTCGTCGCCGACCGCGCTGTTCGAGATCCGGACCGCGTCCTCCATGACCTCTTCGAGCTGGACCAGCTCGCGGAAATCGATGTCAACCTTGGCGTACGACTGCTGGCTCTGCACGACGTGCTTGATGTGGTCGATGTCGCGGGTGACCGAGCCGAGCTCGTTCAGGATCGATCGCCGCTCCTCCTCGAGCGACGCGCCGAGCTTCTCTAGGTACGAGGGGAGCCTCCTGCCGCGCTCGTCGGAGACGAGAAAGTCCGCGAGGTTCGCCTGGTGCTCGCGGAACAGCGCCGCCGCCTTGACCAGCGCGGACATCCTCGACTTGACCAGGCGGTCGCTCACCAGGGTGATCGACACGTTGACGCTGTTGAGAACGTTGCCCACGTTGTGCAGGACGCTGGTCGCCACCTCGGCCATGCCGGCCTGGCGTGAAGCCGCCACCAGCTGCTCGTGCAGTTCCTGCTTCTCCGCCTCGGCCCGCCGCTGCTCGGTGATGTCGCGGACGATGGCGGTGAACAGGCGCCTGTCCTCCAGGCGCACCTCGCTCAAGGCGATGTGCATCGGGAACGCGCCGCCGTCGCGGCGACGGCCACGGATCTCGGCCGTGGGGCCGATCGTCACCGCCGTCCCGGACTCGGAGCTCTCGATGCCGAGCCGATCGAACCGGACCGTGTAGGTCTCCGGCATGATCGATGCGAACGACCGTCCGATCACCTCGTCGGCGGTGTAGCCGAACATGCGCGCGGCGGCCGGGTTGAACACATCGATCCGCCCGGCGTCGTCGAGCGTGATGATGGCGTCGGCCGCGTACTGGATGATCGCGCGGGTGCGCGCCTCGCTGTCGTACAGCTCGGCGGTGCGCTGCTCGACCCGCATCTCCAGCTCAGCGCGGGCGAGCTCGAGCAATCCGAGGTGTTCCTGGATCTTGGCGTCGCGTTCCTTGATGCTGCCGACCATGGCCGAGAAACCGGCCACCAGCTGGCCGAGCTCGTCGGTGCCGGTCTCCGGAAGGGAGACGTCCAGGTTGCCCCGCTCCATCTCCGACACCGCCCTGGTCAGCGAGTTGAGCGGGCGCAGCATGCGGTGGGTGACGTAGAGCGACGTCCCGATGAAGACGACCGCGAGCGCGAGCCCGATGAACCCGTTGGTGGCGATGATCGAGGTCCTCTGGGCCTGGATCGCCAGCGTGTGGTAGCCCAGCCGGAACTGCCACTGATTGGTGCCATTGCGCATGCGCATCGGCACGATCCAGAACTCATTGTGCGTCCCCGCGACCTGCACCAGGACAGGTTGCTGGGTCGGCCCGACCTTCGGCCCGTCTCCGGCGGCATCACTGGACAGCACCACGACGCCGTCGCCGTCGGCGATCTGCCAGGCGACGATCTGCGAGTCCTTCCCGATGCCGGACAGCATCTCGAACGGCCAGACCTGGTCGTAGTAGCCGGTCTCGACCTGCGCGGCGGCCGTGATCGCGAGCAGCCGCTTCTCTGCCCGCAGCCGGGCGAGAGAGTCCTCCGCCTGGCGATAGCTCACGATCACGGTCAGGAGGACCGAAGACAGCAGCAGCGAGCAGAGCGAGGCGAGATAGACCTTCCAGAACAGACGCATCGCGCCGGGGACTCAGGGCCGTGCGGACGGAAAAAGCAGCGTGCTCGCCATCTCGTTGCCGTGCAGGTTGCCGATGCCGGGAATGTGCCCCTGTTCACCCCACGAGAACACTCCGATCCAGGGCAGCTCGCTCCCCATCGACTGCGAGACCAGGTATCCCATGTTGGCTCGGTTGTCGCGCGGAATGGTCTCCAGGGCGCCGCCGCAGTAGAAGAACAGGCCGGCGATCGGATCGATGGAGCCGGCGCTGTTCTTGGCCTGGCGGGGCAGCCGCGCGAAGCGGTTGAGCAGGATGTTCCAGCTCCCTTCACCCAGGTTGAGTCGGTCGCCGACCTGGGTGTTGACCCCGACCAGGATCGAGCCGGGCTCGTTCTTCTGATCAGGATTCGGGTGGGGATGCAACGTCTGGGTCTGCACGACGCCGTTGCGCTCCACGTTGCGGGTGAAGGGGTGGAGCGCGCACCACTGGAGCATGTTCTCGCCGCGCGCCATCGCCTCCTTCAACCTTCCTCCCACCCACTCGTCGTAGACGTCGAGGGCCGGACGGTTGTCGATGGTGCGGATCATGCGAGGCTCACCGCCGGTGACGATGCCGGACTTGGACACCGATCGCTCGAAGCCGCCGGCGTACGCCCATGCGAACGGCTGCGAGGTGTAGAACACCGCGATCACCGCCCCGCCGGTGATGACGCGGTCGTTCACGACTGCCGACCATTCCAGTCCCTCGCGCAGGCGACGCAGATCGATGTCCTTGGACGGGCCGGCCGCGGTTCCGCCGATCACGGGGACGTCGGGACCGAGCTCCTCGGTGAGCGCGGCCAGCGCCTTCTCCTCTGTCCGCAGGGTCGGGATGACGATGACCATGGCCGGCGCATCCCGCTTGGTCCGGTTGGAATCGGCGATCGCGCGTTGCAGCGCCAGCCTCGCCGCTTCGCCTTCCTGCCCGGGGGCGACCTCGTCGAACGATGCGCCGCCGATCCCGACGGTCATCCCGGCGGCCTGGAGGGCGAGGACACCGACGACGCCGGCCGGAGAGCTGTGGTAACCCTCGGCGGTCAGCAGGCCGTCGTGAGACGTCATGCCGATGACCCGGCGCTTCTTGTCGCCGCCGCGCAGGGTCGCCAGGATCCGCGAAGGATCGTGCTGTGGCGTGTAGTAGACGAAGGTGAGCTGGCTGTCGCCGGAGTGTCCCTCCTCCGCCCGGGCCAGTGCCTGGCTGGTGGCGTCCTCGGTGGCTGGTGCAATCGACCATCCCACACCTGCAAATCCGGCCGCCGAGGTGCGGGTGCGCCCCCCGGAGGTCTTCGCCTCCGTGCGGGTGCGCGCGGCGGACTCGCTGGGTACCCGGTGGGTGTCCTCTGCCGAACAGGCTCCGGCCACGACCAGGGCGAGGAAGGCAGGTAGTCGGATCGACGGGCGGGCTCGCTGTACGTTCATGAGGACCTCTTCTTGGCCGGGCGGTGCAGACCGGATGCCGGCACACCGACGGGAGATCCGTCAGATCGACCATCCGCGCCGAAACTCGACCCTCAAGTTCGAGAATCCGCCGCCGAATCAGTCCTGAGGACTTGCGCGAGCTGACGACGATGAATGGAAGCGCCGCGCTTCGTTCGCGACGACTCCTTGTCGTCAACGACAAGCTCGAGATCCACGACGACTTCGCCAAGATACTCGGCCCGGTGCCGGAGGCGGACGGGCTCGAGGCGGACGAAGCCGCGCTCTTCGGCGAGACCCCGGCGGCCCCGCGGGCCGCGTTCGACCTGGACTTTGCCGATCGCGGCGAGGCCGGGCTGGAGCTGGTGCGGAGGTCGATCGCCGCCGACTCACCTTACGCCCTCGCCTTCGTCAACGTTCGCATGCCGACCGGATGGGACGGCATCAGGACCGTCGGCGAGCTGTGGACCGTCGATCCCCGCATCCAGATCGTGCTGTGCACGGCCTACTCCGACTACTCGTGGGATGACATCACCGCCCGGCTCGGTGTGGGGACCGACTTCCTCATCTTGAAGAAGCCGTTCGAGGTCATCGAAGTCCGGCAGATCGCCCACGCGCTGACCCAGAAGTGGTGCCTTCTGCAGGAAAAGAAGCGACACCTGGACGAGCTCGAGCTGGAGGTGACCCGGCGGACGGCCGAGCTTGCAGAAGCCAATGCCCGGCTGCAGGAAGAGATGGCCAGCAGCGCCCGCGTCGAGAAGGAGCGCCGGCATGCGCAGAAGCTCGAGGCACTGGGACGGCTGGCCGCCGGTGTCGGGCACGAGATCAACAACCCGCTCACCTTCATCACCGGCAACCTGGCCTTCTGCCGCGAGGAGATCGACAGGCTGGCGCTGGATTGCCCGGACGTGTCGTTCGCTCCGATGAGCGATGCGATCGCCGACGCCGCCAGCGGCGCCGAGCGGATTCGCCGCATCGTCGGCGAGATCAAGCAATTCTCGCGCGCCTCGGAGGCCGCCCTCGGCCCGGTGGATGTGCGGGCCAGCGTGCGCGCGGCGCACCGGCTGGTGGACAGCATGGTCCGCCACCGCGCATCCTTCATCGAGAGGTTCGACGCGCTCCCGAACGTGATCGGCGAGCAGAGTCAGCTCGAGCAGGTGCTGGTGAATCTGCTCATGAACGCCGCGCATGCGCTGCCGGTCGAGAGCGCAGCCACCAACGAGATCGTCGTCGCCGCGCGAGCTAGCGACGGTGACGTGATCCTCGAGGTCCAGGACAACGGGGTCGGGATCGCCGAGGAGAACCTCGAACGCGTGTTCGACCCGTTCTTCACGACTCGAGAGGTCGGCGAGGGCAGCGGGCTCGGCCTCTCGATCAGTCGCGGCATCGTCGAGCGCTTCGGCGGACGGATCGAGATCGAGAGCCAGGTCGGGCGCGGAACCGTGGTCCGCACCCGCCTCCGCCGGGCCGCGACCCAGCCGCCAGTCAGCGCCGGCGCTAGCAGGTGCCACGCCGGAGTCGGCGACCGAGATCCCGGTGGCTCGCCTCCTGCTCATCGACGATGAGCCGCTGGTGCTGCACGTGATGCAGCGAATGCTCCGCTCGTTCGAGGTCTGTGCCATGACCGACGGGGCCGAAGCGGTGAAGCGGTACCAGGCGGGCGACTTCGACCTGATCCTGTGCGACCTGATGATGCCCGGATTCAGCGGGATGGATGTCCATGGCGCGCTGGCCAGGCTGGGCCCGGAGCACGTGCAGCGGATGGTCTTCGTCACCGGCGGCGCCTACACCACGGAGGGCGCGGCGTTCCTGGCCACCGTGACGAACCCGCATCTGGACAAGCCCTTCAACGCGGAACAGCTGCGGCGGCTGGTGGAGTCGCGGATCGCCGCGCTCGGCCAGGGCAACCGGTCCCCTTCTCCCGACTGATCCGCGCGCTGGCGCGACGAGGCGAGCCGGCGTCAGAGCGATCACGCGCACCCCCTGATCCCCTCCGGACCGCTCCGTTCCCGCGGCTGCCAAGTGGACCGATCGTACAGCCCGGAAGTGGATCTACTGGCCGCTCGCCCGGCGAGTCTATCGTCGGACATCTCGGCATGGGAGGAGGACCAACATGACCACGAAGAGGGCATTGCTCGGCCTGACGATGATCCTGCTCACCGGCTGTGCCGTCGATGACGGCGCCGCGGGGTCGAGCGAGGTCAACGAGCTTGCCAGCGTGACCGGCGGCGGCGGCGTTCACACCGCCAGAGAGGCGAAGCAGATCGTCATCGACCTGTGGAACACGCTGGGCACCGGCGACCTCGACGGTTACATCGCCGGCCTGTCCGACGACGTCCGCTGGAACGTCAACGCCCGGTTCCTGCCGTGGGGCGGCGAACGCGAGGGTGCGGAGGCGGTGAGGGCGTTCTTCATCCAGGTGCTGGGCGTCGTCGCCGTCACGAGCTTCGCCACGATTCCGGACGAGACGATCGCAGAGCGCGTCGGCCACTGTCGGTTCCTTGTCAACCTCAAGACCGAGGAGCTGGTGATCAGTCTGCGCGACCCGACCAGGTCAGTGGACGTCACATTCCGCTACGTGACGACGGTGGGCTGCGACGGCAAGGTCTCCGCCGTCAACATCTTCGACGACTCGGGAGCCGTCGAGCACATGCTGATAGAGGCCGGCGACCTGCCGTAGCTGAAGGCCGGCGACGAGGCGGCCAGGTAGCGACTCAGGGATCGCTGAAGCTGACCGCGCGCACCTTCAGGCCGGCAGCGCTCGGGTCGCGCGAGAAGAGCAGGCTGATCGGCCGGGTCGAGCGGGGCGGCAGATAGTCGATGACGGTGTCGCTGGTCTCGGCCTCGCCGCCTGGACCGGCCACCTTTCCCTCGATCTTCAGCTGGCCGGCGGTGCGCCCGCCGCGATTGGCCACCTCGATCTCCACCATGTAGGAGCTGCCGACCCGCCTCACCGAGACTACCTCGGTCGCGATGGCGGGCGGCCCGTCCCCGCCCGTGACGGTCTGATGCACCAGCACCGAGAGCGCCGCGAGCACCACGCCCAGGCCGACGATCGCGGCCAGCCACTCGAGCGGCGTGGTGGTGCCGGTGCGCTGCTCGGCTGGTGCCTTACCGGTCCGCCGCTTGCTCGTCATCTTCGACTCATGAGGGAGGCCTCACAGGATGAGCCGGGCGGCCGCCGCGCCGATGGCGCCCGGGAAGGAGAGCACGACGACGACCGACATCGCGCGGCCGAACGAGACGCCGTCGAGCCTGCCGAAGGTCCACAGGACGTAGAGGCAGACCAGGAGCACCAGGGCATAGCCGACCACCGTGTAGCGGAGTAAAGCCTCCCCGAGCGAGGTGCCGGGCGGCCTCGAGTGCTGCCCGCGGAACTCGACCGCGTAGACGAAGGCGTGCATGAGGCCGAGCGAGAGCAGGGCCAGCGCGAGTGGCTGCCACGGCGCCATCTGGTAGGCGATGAGGATCATCTCCTCGGTCGGCGCCAGGTTGAAGCCGAGGAACAGCGCGCCGACGATCATGTAGAAGATGTCGGCGATGTAGGTCGGATCCTCGGCCGCCCCGCCGGTCTCGTCCTCGTCGTCGTCGCCGCCCAGCTCCTTGGACGCCAGCGTCGCGCCCATGCTCCCGGGCACCGCCTGCATGACCAGCTTGCCGGTGATCTCGTCGAGCGACATCGATGCGTCGATCTCGCCGAACAGCAACAGCAGGACGGCGGACGCGACGAACGCCACCCCGTAGGCGACGAAGGCGTCGGCGACGTCGTCCCGGATCCGGTCGGTCGGCTCGTAGCCGATGTAGTGCGACAGCGCGACCAGGAGCGGCAGGTTGACGACCACCATCACGATCAGGCGCGGCCTGTCGACGTACCCGCCCAGCGACCACATCTCCATGGTCATGAGCAGCGGCAGCCCGAAGATGATGGCGCCGCCGAAGGCGCGCGCCAGCCCCAGGAGCGTCTGGCGCGGCGCGAACCGCTCGATGGCGCTCGAGGCGCTCACCGCGTCCCGCCGTGCGAGCGGCCGCCGGGCGGATGGTTCCGCATCATCCGACCGTAGTCGAAGTTGCCGCGTCGCGCGCGCCCAAAGGCGCCGCCCGGCGCTTGTCGCCCTACCCTACCCCTGCAGGCGATCGCGTGCTTCGGCTCAGCGGCGGCGGGTGTAGACCAGATCGATGGCCGTCGTCCAGGTCGCGCCGCCGTCGGTCGATCGCTCGACGATCTGCCTGACGGTTCCGTCGGCCTGGCGCCGGAAGGTCATGCGCCGCTGGGCGGGGTCCGGGTCGCCCGGCATCGAGACGGCGTGGAGGAACAGGTCGCCGGCGGCGTCGAGCCCGCCCTCCATCACCGCGACGCTGCCGGTGTTGTCAACCCAGGTCTGGTGCCACACGCCGCGCGCGCGGTCGAACGTGGTGAAGCTCGTGCCGGTGTAGCCGGCGCCTGGTCCGCGAGGTGAGCTCCGCCAGTGCTCCTGCAGCACGCAGCCGTCCTGCTCCAGGGTGATGCGGTTGCGGCTGGGCGGGGTGCTGGCCGGCGCGCCGAAAGGCCGCACGTCCCACACGCCGAGCCAGTAGTCGAACTCGGCCGAGCGAGGCTCCCCGCGGCACAAGGTGGTGCGGGTGAAGGGCCCGCCGCCGGAGGACGCGAGCGCCGGCTCGGCCGACGCCGGCGCCGCCGCGCAGGAGAGGATGAGAAGGGAGACCGCCGGGATTGATCGCATCATGAACCGATCGTCATCGGCCGCGCGATCGCGCGCTATCACGTTCCTTCAGGCGCAGGCGGCCGAGGGCCGTACGGCGACTCTGGCCGGCGCCGATCCGGTGGTAGCGTAGGGCGCATGAGGCCCGATGCGATCTCCTCGTCGCCCTGGTCGTCGCCGGAACGAGCTTGCTGGCCTGTTCGCGGAATCAGGCGCCCGCACGGGGCCAGACGCACGGCGCCGCCCGTCCTCGGGTGCCCGACACGTCCGCGCTCGACGCCTACTTCCGGAAGCAGTTCCCCACCGATGAGCCGGGTGGCGCGGTGCTCCTCATCGTCGACGACAGGGTCGTCTTCTCGGGTGCCTATGGGCTCGCCGACCTCCGCACGCGGGAGCCGATCACGACGCGGACGCTCTTCAACCTCGGGTCGCTCTCCAAGACGTTCGTCGCGAACGCCATCCTCATCCTTCAGGAGGAGGGAAAGCTCTCGGTGGATGACAGGCTGTCGAGGTTCTTCCCCGAGTTCAAGCATCCGGACATCGCGGCGCGGGTCTCGATCCGAAATCTGATGACGCACACGTCGGGATTGCCGGACAACCGCGAGGTCAACAAGAACCGCGTCTTCTTCCTGACGGCCAGGGACGCCGAGAACTGGTATCCGGTCACGCAGGCGGACGCGCTCGAGTTCGAGCCCGGATCCCGCTCGCAGTACTCGAACCCCGCCTACAACGGGCTCGCCTTGATCGTCGAGAAGGTGAGCGGAATGAAGTGGCAGCGCTTCGTCCGCGACAGGATCTTCCTGCCGTCCGGGATGAAGACCAGCACGATCACGGATGGGGAGCAGCCCACGACCGGAGTCGCCCACGGATACGAGCACGTCAACGGTGCCTGGAGAGAGTCCGACTACGGCGAGGAACCGACCTTCGCGGCGGCCGGCAACGGCGGCGTGTGGAGCTCGGTCGAGGAGCTCGCGCTCTACGAGCGAGCCCTGCGCAGCGGCACCTTCCTCTCGCTCGCCGCGGTCGCCGACTCGCGCACCATCAAGACCTTCGAGAACTGGGTCGATCCCGAGCCCCCGGCCATCGGCTGGTCGTGGTTCATCGAGCGCACGAAGGACAACCTTCGCACCGTCGGTCACACAGGGAGCCAGGGCGGCTTTCGAACGGCCTACGTCGTGATCCCCGACAAGTCGATCTGGTTCGTCGTCCTCACCAACTCGCCTCGCGACACGAAGGCGATGACGACCTGGATCGAACAGTGGTTGCGCGACGCGAACTGGCTCGACGAGCATGCGGAGCAGCCAGGTTGATCGCCTCGCATGTGACGACGCCGGTGTGGTGTCGGCCGTCGCGGTGCGCGACACTGCTTGTGTGAGGCTGGCCTGGGCAACCGACGTCCATCTCAACTTCCTGCCGCCCCACGAGGTCAACCGATTCGCGGACACCATCGCGGCCGCCGAGCCGGACGCCCTCGTGCTCTCCGGCGACATCGCCGAGGCGCCCAGCCTCGAGCACCTTCTCCCGATCCTCGCTCGCCGGCTGGACCGTCCCGTCTACTTCGCGTCCCGGCTGCGCGGCATGCTCGCAGAGGCCCTCGCCGGCTTCGATCGCGTGGTGGTCGCGACCCACGTCCCGCCCTTCCACGGGGCGACCTGGCACGACGGACGCCCGTCCGACAATCAGTGGCTCCCGTGGTTCTCCTGCGCCGCCACCGGCGAGGTCCTGCTCGAGGCCGCCGCGGCCCATCCCGACCGCGAGCTCCTCGTCCTGTGCGGCCACACGCACGGCTCGGGCGAGTACGCACCGACCGGCAACCTCCGCGTCCTTACCGGCGGTGCCGTCTACGGCGCACCGGAGCTGCAGCGGACCTTCGACTGCTGAGACGACGTCCGACACGATCGATGTGGCGACGCCTCCGGGCGCAGCGCCAGTATCATCGACACCGGGCCGTGGATCCCGGGCCGGGCCCGCCCCGGGCCGTCGCGTGGTGAGCACCTTGCACAGAGGAAAGTCAGTCACGTTCGCCATGCGGCTGGCACTATCCACGGGTGGGGGCGCTCCGTGGAGCGCTGGAGGTCGCATGTACCTGACGCAAGGGCTGCATCGCTCGGTGCAGCAGACACCAGATCACCCGGCCGTGATCGGCGGCGGCCGGACGCGCACGTTCGCAGAGCTGGCCGGTCGGGTCGCCCGGCTGGCCGGCGGGCTGCGCCGCCTCGGGGTCGGGGCCGGCGACCGGGTCGCGATCCTCTCGCTCAACTCCGACCGCTATGCCGAGTACCTGCTCGGCGTGCCGTGGGCAGGGGCTGTGCTGAACCCGGTGAACATTCGCTGGAGCCCCGGTGAGATCGCCTACTCGCTGCAGGACTCCGGCACCGAGGTGCTGCTGGTCGACGACCGCTTCCTGCCCGCGGTGCCGGTTCTGCGCGACAAGTACAGCGGCCTGCGCGCGGTCATCCACTGCGGCGACGGGGCCGCGCCCGAGGGGACGCTGGCGTACGAGCGGCTCGTGGCCGAGGCGGAGCCGGTCGAGGACGCACACCGGAGCGGCGACGACGTGGCCGGCATCTTCTACACAGGCGGGACGACCGGCTTCCCCAAGGGCGTGAGGCTGACCCACGCCAACATGATCATCTCGGCGCTGGGCAGCCTCGCCACCGGCGAGTTCCTGACCCCCGGCGGCCGCTTCCTCCACGCGGCGCCCATGTTCCACCTGGCCGACCTGGCCGCGTGGACCGGTCAGCTTGTCATGGGCGGAACCCACGTGATCGTGCCGATGTTCGATCCCGCTGCGGTCGCGAAGGCGATCGAGGCCCACCGCGTCACCGACGTGCTCCTCGTCCCCACGATGATCCAGATGCTCGTCGACAGCCCGGCGATCGCGGCCCACGATCTGTCCAGTCTGCGGCGCCTGATCTACGGCGGGTCCTGCATCGCCCCGGCTGTCCTGGCCCGCGCCATGAAGGCTCTGCCTCGCGTGCGCTTCACCCAGGCCTACGGGATGACCGAGCTCGGCCCGATCGCGACCATCCTCCCGCACGAGGACCACCAGCTCGACGGCCCGCTGTCGGTCCGGGCGCGCTCCGGCGGTCGCGCCGCGCCCCATGCCGACGTCCGCATCGTCGACCCGGACGGCAACGATGTGCCGCGCGGTACCGTTGGAGAGATCATCGTGCGCGGCGGCCACGTCACCCCCGGCTACTGGCACAAGCCGGAGGAGACCGCCGCGGCCATCCGGGACGGCTGGATGCACACCGGAGACGGCGGCCGCATGGACGAGCACGGCTACGTCTACATCGTCGACCGGATCAAGGACATGATCGTGACCGGCGGCGAGAACGTCTACTCGACCGAGGTGGAGAACGCGGTGGCCCAGCATCCGGCCGTGCAGGCGGTCGCGGTCATCGGCCTGCCCGACCCGCAATGGGGCGAGTGCGTTCACGCGGTCGTGGTCCTGCGCCCGGGCGAGCAGGCCAGCGCCGAAGAGATCCGCGAGCACACAAAGTCGCTCATCGCCGGCTACAAGGCTCCGCGCACCGTCGACTTCGTCGACGCGCTACCTGTCTCTGGCGCCGGCAAGGTCCTCAAGCGCGAGCTGCGCGCGCTCTATCACGAGCGTGCCGCGTCGGGCGCTCCAGGCTGCAGCGGTTAGCTGCTCCCGCAGGTGCGGCCGCTTGACCATGATCATCGCTTCTTCGCGATCGCGGTCACGTGGTCGGGGACGTCCACCACGCGCGGCGGAGTGCCGGTGACGATCTGGTGGTCCCTGTCTCGGTCACCTTGACGTCATACCGCGCCTGAAGGGCTTCACATGGCCTTTCTGGCTGCGCCGGTTCGCACACTGCGGCGCCGCGAGCACTGTTCGCCGGGCGCTGACATCCCGATGCCGGTCCTGGATGGGCCGCAGCCCACCGCCGATCCGGTCTTGCCATTGCATCGGGATGAGACATGCATCGCGGCGCAGAGAGGTGGCTCGGTGTTGTGGCCCTGACACTCCCGCTGGTCGCCGCAGCCGGCTGCAACCGCGGTGAAAGCGAGGAGGCCGAGACTGCGACCAGCCAGCGGCCATCCCCTCCGCCTGCCCAGCCCGACCGTACCGCTGCCGCCGACAAGGACTTGCGCATCATGGTCGCCGAGCTGGCCGCGGCCAAGGCCTGCGAGATGATGCGAGGCCAGTTCCGACCTCTTCGCGCAGCCGAGCGCCCCGGCGTCGTGACCGGCGTCTTCTGGATGAAGGGATGCCGCATCGCCCAGCGCGGGACCGATCTGACCTTCCACCTCTCCGGCGACGGGTGGCAGTGGGTCGACGTCGTGACCAAACCGGCTGGCGCCACCTTCGCCCTCCGCCAGTATGTCCGCTTCTCCATCCAGACGGAGATCCGCGGCGCGCTCGACCTTTCGTACGACCCCCGCACGCACATCGCGTCCTTCTGGTTCACGCCGCACGGAGCGCCGTCCGTCAACTTCAAGCCGGTCGGCGGCGCGGACGTCAACGAGGCGGGCGCATGGTCCTGGGTCGTGGGAGCGATGGGAGCAATCGCGGGCAGCTCGCCCGACGAAAAGGGAGAGGAGCAGTCGAAGACGAAAGGAGCTCACGAGTTCCGGAAGTCCTTCGCCGACGGATTCGCGGTCACCCTCAATCTGTGCACCGGCCTGTCTCGCTTCGGCCTCGACCGCCCCAAGCGAGGCGTGATGATCGCGCCCGACCTCGGCGAGACCCGCCAGGTACCGGCCGAGCTCCACCCCGGCGGACTGGTGATCAACGGCCCCCACGTCGCCGAACGGGGCATGAGCCTCCGCGTCCACGCCCGCACCGGCCCGGTCCGCGCCGAGCTCTTCTGCCAGGACGACGCCGAGGCCCTCGCCAAGGCATTCATGGCCGACCCGAAGCGCCTCCCCGCCATTCCCCCCCTGGCCAGCACCGTCGTCCACGGCACCGCGACCCTCCGCACGCGAGGCACCTCCTGCCCGGTCATGGTCGTGACTCGCCCCCTCTCCGATCGGCCGGTCGCATTCGACTGGCAGCGCCCCACCGCCGAGACCGCCCGAGCCGCCGGAGGCCCAATCGTGCAGTGCGAGCGAAAGGCCGGCGACGAGGCGGACAGGTAGCGCACGGGCGACGAAGACCTGCGCCAGCGCGGATTGCCGAACAAGCGCGTTCGGAAGGGTCGTCGACTCCGAAGCACGCAGGCGGGACAGGCACGGCCCGCTCGTCCGTAGCGGCGACCGCTGATACACCGGCTGGGCCCCGTATTTCATCTCGTGGAACAGGCTGTCGAGCACTCGGTGGTCAACCCAGGCCCCGCCGCACCCGCGGCAGCGGCGAAACGTGTGGCCTCGGCTTCTGGCCAGCTCGAGCGGCAGCTCTCGCCAGGCGGCGCGATCAGCGCCCGCGAGGCCACCTCTGAACCCGGACCGGACCAGGCAATGCGGAACGTCGGTCCAGCGAATCCGGCTTCCCTGCCCGGGCAGGTGGCCGAGCCGGCGCGCGAAGCGCAGGAACTTCCCGCGCCGGAACTTGCACAGGCGCCGAGGGATCCGCGCCATCTCCATCAGGCGCTACTCGCGCGGCAGGCCCGTCACCGCTCCGAGCGTAGCGCCTGCATGCGATGTGACGCGGATCGGCCGGGCTACTTCTTGCCGCCGGCCTTCTTCGGCGGGACGAGGTGATAGGTGAGGCGGAGCGGCTGGCCCCGGCGGCTTATCGAAACGCTGATGGTCGCGCGCTTGCCGGACTTCAGCTTGGGCAGGACAGCGTTGTAGACCTCGAGCGCCTTGTCCATGCTGGAGAGCTCGTGGCCGTCGATCGCATGCACGGTATCGCCGTTGCGCAGGCCGAGCGCGGCATACATGGAGCTCGGCCTGATCGCGTACAGCTTGAAGCCATCGGGGAGCCCGTTCCTCACCGACGGAACGATGCGCGCGCTCCTGTCTGCGGAATTGTCGAGGAAGTGCCTGAGCGCCGCCTGGTCGACCTCGTAGGTGTTCTCGCCGGCCGCGGGTACCACGCCGGCGTGCGGGGCCGGAACGGGTGTGTCGCCGGACGTGCCCGGACCTGCCGCGCTGAGCGCGACCATGCGCCCCTGCTCCGCCTTGTCCCAGGCCGCCACCGCCGCGGCAAGATCGTCTTCGTCAACCCGACTGCTCACCACGCGATAGCGCAGAATGGTCGGCTCGCCCAGCCGGCTCACCACGACCGCGATCTCAGGTCGGTCCGCCTGGTCCTGGAGCTCGCGCACCAGATCGTCGGCGGAACGCACGTCCCGATCTCCGACGGACTTCAGCTCGTCGTAGGTGGTGAACCCGAGGGCCACGGCGACCGATGTGGCGTCGATCCGCCGCCCGCGCGGCTGCCCGCCGTCGAACAATGGCGGCGCGCAGGGCGCGAATGCTCGCGGCATCGACCTCGTAGCTGGCCACGCCAGTCTTCTTGATCCCCTTCTCGATCGCCCGAGCCAGGTCGATCTCCTCGAGCGACTGGACCAGCCGCGGGATTCCCGACCCCAGCGCGTGGGGCGAGCTCTTCAGCACGTAGCGGTGCCGGAGCGGCGCGCCCGCACGGCGCAGCGACAGGACGAGCTCGTGCCGCACAGCCAGCCCGCGCACGGCCGCACGCAGCGTGCCCGGTTCCGGCGCCACGCCGTCCACCGACTCAATCTCGTCGCCCGCGCGCAGGTCGAGGCGATCGAACCACCTCAGGCGAGGGACCCGGACCATCACGTAGGAGGCGCCTCTCTTCTCGAGTGCGACCTCGCCCAGCAGAGCCTCGGCGGCGACAGCCGGGACCACGGTCTCGTCGATCACCCAGCGCGTGTCGTCAACGCGCTCGACCGACGGATCGGCGGGGTCAGCCTCGATGGCCTTCGCGCTCTCGAGACGAGGCGTGGCCCCACCCGCATCGGATGTCGCGGGCGGCGCCGCCTCGCCGCCGCAGGCAACCAGGAGGACGCAGAGCTTCCAGCTGTACCGGATCAACATCGCGTGCGCAGTCTAACGCCTGCTCGAGTCGAGAGGTCTTCTGGCCCTCACGCTGAACGCGATCGCGACGAGCGCACGGACGATGTCCTGAGACCTCGTCGGGCGGTTCTGGAACCGTGATGCAACTGTTTCGCAACTGTTCCAGAAAGAGTTGCTTCGCCGTGCGCTCCCTTGGCCCGTCGTCCGCGTCGCCTGGGTAGCGCCCGACGTCCGGGTGCCCGAGCTGCGCAAGTCGGTCGTTCTCGGCGCTCGGCGGGGATACGCTACGCCGATGCGCTGGCTCCTGCCGACCCTGCTCGCGATCTCGTGTGGACGCGCCCCCGAAAAGGGCGACGGCGCTCGCGAGCGCCCGACGCGAGAGCCGCCGGCGGCGCCCAAGCCGGTGTCCCCGTCGGGACCGTCGTCGCCTCCGCCTGCCCCGGCGCCGGTGACCGAGGTCGCCGGCGTGAAGCCGGTCGAGGGCGACCACGTCATCCGCGACTTCACCTTCACCGGCGGCGAGACGATGGCGGAGCTGCGCATCCACTACATGACCCTCGGCGCGCTGCAGCGCGACGCGAGTGGCCGGGCGCGGAACGCGGTGCTGATCATGCACGGCACCACCGGGTCGGGTCGGCAGTTCCTGCGCAAGCAGTTCGCCGACGAGCTGTTCGGGCCAGGGCAGCCGCTCGACCTGCGCCGGTACTACGTGATCCTGCCCGACGACATCGGACACGGGCGGTCATCGAAGCCATCGGACGGGATGCGGGCCCGGTTCCCCCGCTACGGCTACCAGGACATGGTGTCGGCCGAGCACGAGCTGGTCCGGGCGCTCGGGGTCGAGCATCTGCGCCTGGTGATGGGTACGTCGATGGGGTGCATGCACGCGTGGATGTGGGCCGAGAGGTGGCCGTCGATGATGGACGCGGTCATGCCGCTGGCCTGCCTCCCGGTCCCGATCGCCGGGCGCAACCGCCAGTGGCGGAAGATGATCATCGACGCGATCGAGCAGGATCCGGACTGGAAGGGCGGCGACTACGAGGCCCCGCCGCGCGGCGCGCTGCGCCTGGCGGACGCGATGCTGACGATCGTCGGCTCGTCGCCGATGGCCGATCAGAAGCGGATGCCGACCCGCGACGCGGTCAACCGCGCGGTGGCCGAGAACAAGCGGCCGCCGATCGACGCCAGCGATCTCCTCTACGCGCTCCGCTCGTCGGCCGACTACGATCCGTCGGCAGATCTCGAGAAGATCACCGCGCAGGTCCTGTTCGTGAACAGCGCCGACGATTTCATCAACCCGCCCGAGCTCGGCATCGCCGGGCGGGAGATCAAGCGGGTCAAGCGCGGCCGGTTCGTGCTCATCCCCGCCTCGGAGGACACTCACGGCCACGGCACCCACACCTGGGCGGTGTTCTGGAAGAAGGATCTGGCGGCGCTCATGGCCGCCACCGAGCGCTGAGCTCGGCCCGCGACCGTCCCCGGCGATCGGGACGTTCGGCGCGCCTGCCGGTACACTCCTCCACCGAATGCCCAGGGTCTCCGCGAAGGCCGTGATTGTCCGCGACGACCAGCTGATCGTGATCGTGAAGCGCGACGCCGGGGGCGAGTACTACGCCCTGCCCGGTGGCGGCCAGGAAGACTTCGAGACACTACCGGGATAGGCCGAACAAACGCCCGTTCGCGAGCTGCCAGGTGTGCGAGCCGACCCCGCAGCCTGTCGGGTCTCGGAGTGGCGGACCAGGATCATCGCCACAAGGTGCGTCATCCACGGCGCAGGTGCATCGCGGCCAGAGTCTCAGCACTCCATGTGATCGTGGTCGCCGCTGCTGCACTGATCGTGCCCCGCACGGAGTCACGCGAAGCCCCACACGCGGCGGCCGTCGCGCAGGTACAGGCGGCCGCCGGCCGCGGCGATCGACGCGCCCCGGAGCAGGCGGTCGCGAAGCCGCGGCGGATCGCACTCACACGGTGCGGGGAGCGGAATCCGCCAGATCTCCGCGCCGGGGCGGGCGAGCTCGACACAGACCAGCTCGCTCGAGCTCGACCACAGGATCAGCTCGTCGTCGATCGCGACCAGCCGCGGCGCCCGGCGGGCCGGTCGCCGGTCGCCCGGCTCGAGCGGGACAGCGGTGCGCGACTCGATCCGGCCGTGCGGATCGACGTGCAGCAGCGCCGCGCCCGAGGGGTCAAGTGCGGTCAGGCAACATGCGTGCGATGCGCACGCAATCGAGATCGCCTCGCCGATCGGGAGCCGCCAGCGCTCCTCGCCGCGAGCGAGGTCGCAGGCGACCAGATCCTCGGCGAGCGCGCCGCCGTGGTCGGCGTCCCAGCTCCGCTCGAGCTCGTCGAAGTCCGGCTCGTCAACGTCGCTCTCCACCGCAGCGTCGAGGACGTCGCGGTCGCGGCGGAGCATCGCGTCGCGCCGCGAGGCCCGGTCCACGAAGACGAGCTGGTCGCGTGCGACCCCGGCGGCGCTGCGCAGGACCGGCCGCAGATCGGGTGCGATCGTGCCGTCCCCCTCGAGCGCGCACTCGGGCCCGAGCCGCCACAGCTCCTGGCCGCCCGCCAGCTCGCGGCCCGACCACCTCGGCGCCGGTGGGGCGCACGCGCAGCGGCGGATCGGTCTCGCCGATCGCGACGCCGCCGGCGCAGGCGAGCAGCCACTCGTCTCGCTCCCACAGCGGCGCGCCGCTCTGCAGCGAGCGGGCCATGAGGTGCTGGCTGCGACCGCGGTAGACCCAGGAGACGAGGTAGGCATCGCCGGCCACGACCGGCCGGCCGAGGAAGAGCTTCACGCCGCTGTCGGCGCCGTACAGGTCGAGCTCCACCATGCGCCCCTCTTCGCCAATCTCGTCCGCGCGCTCGACCCGGCCGTCGCAGCCCAGGAGATGGACGGTGAGCGCGGCGTCCCACTGATAGACCGCGACCAGGACGCGCCCGTCGGGGAGCACCGCGGCGGGGCTGACCTGCCCCTCGGTCGCCCCCGGCCGGAGGACCGGCACTTCGAGGCGAAAGCGCTCGGCGCCCGTGCGCGCGTCGAGCGCGATCAATGCCGGCCGCCGCTCGGCGAGGTCACGGTCGTCGCCCCAGCCGCAAGCCAGGAGGACCACCTCCGGCGACGCGACCGGCGTCTCGTAGAAGCCGAACCACGACTTCGGCACCTCACGCTCGAACACAAGGCGCGGCGTTCGCCGCGGGATGGACCGGATCGCGCCCGTCATCGTCGAGAAGAGAATACGTCAGCGGCGGCATGGACCTGCCCACGACGGGCCGCCGGCTATTCCGCTCGCCTCGCATGGAGATCGCCGGGTCGATCCGCGCGGCGCGGGCCGCCAGGGCCCGCCCCGGGCGACCTCGCCTGCCGACCGGCGTCTAACAAGGGGATAGGCCGAACAAACGCCCGTTCGTAAGGGTCGTCAACTGCTACGCACGCCCCCGGATGGGCCCAACGTAGACACGCGCTCTACCTGGGCGTCGCGGAACGGGAAATCTGTGAACTCACCGAGCCCCTAGCAAAAGACGAGCGCTCCGTGCCGACGGGAAATACCACCAGCCCGTCCAGGGAAGATCCATCGCCGGCCGCCCAACCATTGGTATTCGATGATCGGGATGGCACGACGCGCCCGGCAACGCAGGGGTCGGAACGCTGGCGTCGTGAAAAGCCGGCCTGGGAATTCGAGGGCGCTTTTCGTTTTCGCGCTTCCGGGCTAGACGACTTTGAAGGTCACGCCCGTCCCGCGGCCGCCGGTCTTTTTCAGGAGCCCCGCATCCACCAGCGGCCTCGTCGCCACCGCACGGCCGTCGAGCGCTTTCTTGCAGCTACCAACGCTGGCGTTCGGGTTCTTCTTGAAGTAGGAGAGGATCTCGTCCTCGCTGGCCTGGCCGACAACCCTGGGCGACTTGGCCGCCCCACTGCTTCCAGGGGGCCGTCCGCGGCGTTTGGGCGCTCCGTTGCCCAGACCGACCTGCAACGCCTTCCAGTCCGCGTGACTCCTGATCTGCTTGTTCAGGGTCTCCAGGATGGCCTGGGCATCGCGGAGCTTGGCCTCGAGGTCCTCGACGCTGGTTATTGCGGTCGTGCGCTTCTGGAGCAGAGACGCCAGATTCGCCTGACGCCCCATTTCCCCGGGACCCCTGCGCCCGCGTTTCCTTGCGGCCTCGTCTGCGTGGCCTCGGCATTGTCATGTTCTCCTGTCCCGGGGTCCGGTTTAGCTGGATTATCTATTCATTATTAGGCTTTGACTAACCAGTCAAGCTGCGACGGGTCGATCGCGTACGTTTGGCTCCGAATAGAGAGTTCAGGACGAGCAAGCCACCGAATCCGAGAGTCGGTCGCCCCGAGCTGAGGGCGCTCGACGTGCCGGACGATCCGGTGGCGAGCGCCTGGTGATGCGGCGCCGCGGCATGGTGCGCGCGAGCCTCGCCCTGTACACCACGCGCGACGACATCGCGCAGCTCGCCAGGGCGCTGCGCGAGATCCGGACCGGCGCCATCGCCTGCTCGCCGACTGGCGGGGCGACGACCGCGGCGACTATCGTCACCGGCGATTCTTGCCGCCGACCTCGTTCGACATCGCCGCGTCAATCGACCCGACGGCTCGGCGCGCGCGAACCTCACTTCAGCGCGGCGAGCTCGACCCCGGATCACCCGCTGTCCGGGCTTCCGCCGCGACCGGGCGCTTGAGCGCGCGCTCCTCTCGACATGCCGGCGTTCCGCGCTCGAGCTCGCCCCACACCGCCGGTGAGACGGACGCGGGATCGTGGGCAACTCAGCTCGGCAAGTTCTACCTGGCGCAGGACACGCTCGCCCAGGCCGAGAAGTGTCACCGGCCTCTCTCGCTTCGGCCTCGACCGCCCCAAGCGAGGCAAGATGATCGCGCCCACCTCGGCGAGACCCGCCAGGTACCGGCCGAGCTCCACCCGGGCGGACTCGTGATCAACGGCCCCCACGTCGCCGAGCGGCGCATGAACCCGATCATCCATTGCGAGCGGAAGGCCGGCGAGGCGGCCAGGTAGCGCACGAGCGACGAAGAGCTGCGCCAGCGCCGGGGCGCGGATCACCAGCGGAGGCCGAGGCTGAGCTCGCCTGCCGGCATGGTGAGGCCGGCGGGGAAGCGAGTCCCGGCGACGTCGGTGCGGAACAGGAACTGCTTCACGCCCGCGCCCACCAGGCCGTACACCCAGCGATCGTCGGCCGCGGCCGAGGCGTGCGCCTCGATCGCCAGCGCGAAGCGCGCGCGGGACAGGTCGTTCTCGGGCAGGAACCAGACAAAGGAGAGCTTGCCGTCCAGGGCCAGGGTGAGCCAGTCGGTCGGTCGGTAGGCATGCCACCTGACGAACGGGTTCAGGGCCACGATTGCGGCGTCGCGCTTGCGCGGGCGCTCGAGGAGGGCGTCCACGCCCTCCCACACCAGTCCGAGGGTGAGGCCGGCCGACCAGTCGCCGTGGTCGGCGTCGCCGTCGAGGAAGCGCTCGGCCTCGGCGCCGGCGGCGAAGGGCGAGGCGACGATCCCGGCGCGGTTGCGCGGCGCGGTCGGGCCGGCGCAGGCGACCAGGGCGAGGGCGACGAGTGCCGCCCTCATGGCGCCGGCTCGATCGGCACGACCAGCGCGGTCAGCTGCGCGCTGACCGGCAGCTCGGCGCGGCATCGCGCGCGGAACTCCTCGACCAGGTCGCGCATGCGCGTGGCGAGCTCCGCGGCGTCGTCCGGGGCGAGGCGGAGCTCGTCGTGGGAGTGCACCATCGCCGTGGCCGCCGCGGCGCTGATCTGGTCGGCTCGCGCGGCGCGGCGGAACGCGTCGCCGGCCGCGGCCAGGATGGTGAGGACGGTCTCGTGCAGGAGGTCGGCGCCGTCTCCGCCGGTCTGGAACACCGCGGGGTCGACCCGGATCGATGGCGCGACGACCCGGTAGACCTTCTCGCGCAGGTTGCCGCGGTCGCGCACGTCGACCACCTCGATGAGGCCGACGCGCTCGAGCTCGTTCACGTGGTAGTAGAGCCGGCTGGCCGGCTCGCCCAGGGAGGCGGCCAGCTCGGCAACGGTCATCGGCTGGCGGAGCCGCTCGATCACCGCCGGGCGAGGCGGCCGGAGCGCGACCCGAGCGGTCTCGAGGTCGCGGATGAAGAACGTCTGCATCCCGACCTCATACAGTCGAACCATTTCGACCGTCAAAAGAAATTTTTCTATGAATTATTTCAACGGACTACTTCGTGACGCAGACTACAGGACGATCGGCCGCGCCAGATGGCGCGTGAACATGCGCTCGCGGTGCGCGCGAAGCGACGCCGGCACGCTCGCGCCGAACGCGGTGCCCGCGGACTCGAACGCGGCGCGCAGCCTCGGCGACATGCTCGGGCACTCGGTCTCGAGCGTGGCGAGGATCGGCGTCAGGAACGTCGCGCAGTAGATGTCGATCGCGTCCGGCGCGGCGCCGCCGAAGTAGTCGCCGCGCAGCCTGTCGGCGAGGTGGCCGACCTGCGCGGGCGCGCGCTCGCGGGCGTCCGCCATCGCTTCCGGCGAGTAGCCGTAGCGCCGCGCGAGGAACTGTCCGATCGGCAGCGGAAACCCTGCCGCTCCCCCGCTCGTCAGGCTCGCATCGATCATCGCGAGTCGCCCATTCCAGCCCAGGCCGCCTTCCCCGGCGATCATCTCGAGGGTCCCCATGGCCTCGGCGCGCGCCGCGACGTCCGCGGGCAAGACGCCGCGATCCGGCGCCAGGCGGTGCACGAGGCCGACGATCGCGGCCCAGCTCGCGCGCACCGGCTCGTGCTGGTGGATCACGGCGGGCACGTTGTCGATGCCCGTCCACGCGTCGATCGCCTGCTGGTTGTCGCGCGCGCGGCGCACGCCGAGCGCCGGCAGCCCCGCGATCGCGAGCAGGCCCTTCAGCGCCTCCGACCACGGGCTCGGCACGAGGGAGGTGACGACGATGCGCGTGCCGCTCGCGGCCTTCGCCGTCTCGAGATCGACGTACTCGATGGTCATGCGCCACAGCATACCCGGGCGGGTGGTGAGCAGCGGTGAGCGCGAAGTTGCAGCACCCTCGCCCGCTGCCGCTGGAATCGCAACGAAGCGGCGGCGCGGCTGGCGATCCACAAGGCCACGTTGTTCCGCAAGCTCAACCGCTACGGGCTCTACGGCACCGCGGTGGCGCCGGTGCGCTGGCAACGGGGGAGCGACAAGACCGAAACCGACAAGGAACCCCGGGAGGAGTGAGGCGGACCGGCGACGCTCGCCGACGGCGAGTGCCCCACAACGAACGTACGGGTCCGAAAGCTGGCAGTCGGCGATGGCGACCAAGGTGCTCTCGGACGCGCATCGCATGAATGCGAGTCGGCTCCTTGTTTCCGCTACCACCGGCCGGGCCGGGCTGTGGCATTCGTGGCCCGGTCCGCCGGAGTCGGGAGCTACGGGAGTTGCCAAATATCCTCGTCCCGCGCCGTGGTCGAGGCCCTTCCTCCCCATCCTCGTTCCGGCGGTACTCGCCGACCCTCGCTCCCAGAATGGAGAGGAAGTGGAGAGGAGCGAACATTGATCATTCAGACGAAGAAGTTGGATCGAGATCGTCCTCTTGGTACCGCTCTGGCTCTCCGGCGAAAGGTGGAGGCGATGCGTATCGGAGGTATACTCGATGGCGTTTCCCCCAACGTTCGCGTGGACGAGGGGCCGAGTTGGGGGGAACCGCGCATCTTCTCAGCAGCGGAGAGCGCTCCGCTTGAGACATGCGCGCTGCCACACTGGTTCGATCGAACCGAGGCGTGACGGGGCCCGGGGAGGCGAGGGTGAGGGAAAAGCCGCCGTCCGCAGCGCCTGCGGACGAGATCGGGAGCGCTGCGACGTCACCGAGTCAGGAAGAGAGTGTCTCTTCCTCCGCCGCGGTCGTCCCTGCGCTGCTTCGCGAGCTCGCGCATTCGCCGGAGATCCTGGCGGGGACCGCGGGCCCGGCCCTCCATGCCGTGCACCTCCCCCCGGGCGCGTGCGTGGGCCCCTACAAGATCGTCGCTCGACTGGGCAGCGGCGGGATGGGAGTCGTCCATGAGGCCCAAGATGTGCGCCTCGGGCGGCGGGTGGCGCTCAAGTTCGTGTCCGCCGACCTGGCGAACGATGCCGACGCTCGGTCCCGCTTCCGGCGCGAGGCGCGGGCAGCCTCCGCGCTCAACCACCCGCACATCTGCACCATCCATGATGTCGGCGAGCACGAGGGCGTGCCGTATCTCGTCATGGAGCTCCTCGAGGGAGAGACGCTCCTCGACCGGCTGGCCCGAGGGCCGCTGCCGCCGGACGAGTTCTTCGACGTCGCGCTCGCCGTTGCCTCGGCGCTGGGGGCCGCCGGAGACAGAGGCATCGTCCACCGTGACCTCAAGCCGTCCAATGTCTTTCTGACCAGGTCCGGCGGCGCCAAGGTCCTCGACTTCGGCCTGGCCCGGATCGGCGAGGCAGGCGATGCGTCCGCGACGGCAGCGGCAACAAGGGAAGAGCCGACCCGCACCGGCGCGGTGATGGGAACGCTCCACTACATGTCGCCCGAACAGGTGCGCGGCGAGCCCCTTGATGCCCGGACGGACGTCTTCTCGTTCGGCGTGGTGCTCTACGAGATGGTCGCGGGCCGGCGTCCCTTTGCCGCGGGGACATCTGGCCTGATCGCGGACGCGATCCTCAATCGCCCCGCCGTGCCTCCCGACGTCGAGGCGTTCGGATTCCCCCCCGGGCTGGCTCGCGTGATCGGCCGTGCGCTCGAGAAGGATCTCGGCCTTCGCTACCAGACCGCCGCGGACCTCGGCGCGGATCTGCAGCGCCTTCGCGTTGCATCGGGTTCCCGTCCCGCCGAGGTGACCGCTTCGGCCTTGCCGGTCCCGCCGAGGGGCTTCGTGGGCCGTGTCGCCGGGCCGGCTGCGGTGGTGGAGGCGCTGTCGATAGAACCTGACGGTGAAGGCACCTGGACGCGACTGACCCGCCGCAAGGTGGTGCAGTGGGGCATTGCGTACTCGGCCGGAGCCTTCGGGCTTCTGCAGGGCATCGGTTTCGCGGCGGACGCTTTTGCCTGGCCCGGTGGGATCAAGCCTGTCGCTCTGCTGCTGCTGCTGATCGGCCTGCCCATCGTCCTGATCCTCGCCTGGTACCACGGCGACCGCGGCGCGCAACGTGTCACCCGCTTCGAGCTCGCCATCATCGCGCTGATTCTCGTCCTGGGTGGCGGCATCTTCTGGCGCTACGAAACCGCGACCGCGCCGCCGTCGGCTCCTGCCCCGTTGTCCGCAATAACCGCCGACGCAGAGCACTCGAAGGCGAGCACGACCGAGATGCTCCCGGACAGGCCTTCACTCGCGGTCCTGCCATTCGATAGCCTCGGCGGCAGTTCGGAAAACAGCTACTTCGCCGATGGCATGACCGACGACATCATCACCGATCTCTCCAAGCTCTCCGGAATCTTGATCATCGCGCGCAACTCCAGTCGGACCTACAAGGGCAAATCCGTGAAGGTGCAACAGGTGGCCAAGGATCTTGGCGTGCGCTACGTGTTGCAGGGAAGTGTCAGGCGCGAGGGTGACACCGTTCGCATCAATGCGCAGCTCGTCGACGCGCGCGGTGGCCAGCACCTCTGGGCGGAGCGCTACGACGGGTCGATCCGGGACGTCTTCGCGCTGCAGGACAAGGTCATCGGGCAAATCGTCGCCGCGCTTGCGGTAAGCCTCACGCATGACGAACAGACGAGAATTGAACTTGCGGAGACCGGAAGCCCCCAAGCCTACGATGCGGTGCTGCGCGGCTGGGCACACTATCGCCAGGGCTCCCAGGATGAAACCAGGAAGGCGATCGCGCTGTTCGAGCAGGCGATCGCGCTCGATCCGGGGTACGCGCGAGCACATGCCGCCTTGGCGGCGGCGTCCTGGCGGATCGTCCAATACTACTGGGTGTCAACCACCCAGGGCGGATACCAGCGCGCGTTTGACCGCATGCAAGTGGCCCTCGTCAAGGCGATGCGGCAACCCAATGCGCTGGCTCACGCCGTGTCGGCCGAGTTCCTCTCGAAGCAGGGGCGCTACGAGGAGGCCTTCCGCGAGATGGGCAAGGCCATGGCGCTTGCCCCGAACGATCCCGCCAATTACCTCAGCAAGGCGCGCATCCTCAATGCAACGGGGCGGGCGGCGCAGGCCGAGGAGTCAGTGCGCTGGGCGATGCGGCTCGATCCCCTGTATTCGCCGGAGTATCTGCGCACGCTCGCGATGTCGCTATTCCACCAGCAACGCTACGAGGAGGCGGTCGGGACCGTCGAGAGACTCCTGGCACTGAAAACCGATGTCAAGGACGACTACATCACACTGATTGCGAGCCTTGGACATCTTGGACGCAAGAGTGGCCTCCCCGACGCTATCAAGACGTTCAATGAATTGAGCGTGTCCGCGGGTTACAACACCATCACCGTCCAGAAGTATGGAGGCTGGTGGTGGTACGGCGACATGTTCAACTACGATCCGGCATACCGCGACCGCCTGATGGAAGGCCTGCGCAAGGCTGGTGTTCCGGAGGGCGCGGGAACCGATATACCCTTCGAGAAATATCGCGCGCTGGTGCACAAGGTCGGCGGCTATTTCGACGTTACTGGCGCCGCCACGATCGATCTCCAGCAAGCAAAGACGCTGCACGACCGCCGCGTCAAATTCGTGGATGTGCGCGCCGCCAAGGGCTTCGCCAGCGGCCATGTTCCAGGCGCGTTCAACCTTGACGTCACCACCGAGTTGTCACGGGACAGTCTGTCGCGCATCGTCGGCAAGGATGAGGAATTCGTCCTGTTCTGTCACGGCAAGACCTGCCCCGACTCGGTCTATGCCAGCGCCAAGGCCCTGATATGGGGTTTCAAGCGGGTGTACTACTTTGCGGCCGGCTTTCCCGGCTGGGAAGAAGCCGGATACCCGGTCGAGGCGTCGCCAAAGAACCAGGCGCCGCCGCTCCGGGCTGGGTCCAGGGGCCCAACCTAGACTCGCGCCCTACCTGGGCGTCGCGGAACCGGAGCTTGTCAACTCACCAGAGCTAGGCGTAGGACAGCATCGGTGATCTTGCTCATTTGCGGAGGGTTCATGAAAATCAAATTGGCAACTATTGCATTTCTTGCATTGGTTGCCGGTTCTGCTGCAGCTCAGACCGACAAATTACGTGAAGCCATGGAAGCCGATAATGCTCGATGGCTTGCCGCATTCAATACTCCAAGACCAGCGGCTTTCCCGGCCATGTACACGCAGGACGCCATTCTTCTCCCGTCGGGCGAGCAACCTATCACCGGGCCTGAAGCCATCAGGCAGTTCTTGGCAGGAATTATCAAATCAGGCGTACGGGATCATACGTTTGAGATCATTTCAACAAGGGCTGACGGCAAGTACGCATATCAGATAGCTCGATGGACGGTTCATTTCGCAAAGGAACGCGGCAAGAAAATCCCACTTTCGGGGAATACGGTCCGGATATTCGAGCGACAAGCAGACGGCAAGTGGCTTACCAAGGTTCACATTTTTAATTCGCACCAATAGGGTCGGGCGAGTCACGGCACCTCGCCGGAGCATCTTCCAGCCCAAGCTGAACAGCCCCAGTGGTGGCGCCCGTGTGCTCAACGACGAGCTCCACCAGCCGCGTCTCCAGTTCTTTGCCCCGCAGAGCATCCTGCACGCTCGCTGCTCAGCGTCTTCGGCTGGCCATGATGACGCCGGGCGTACCCGAGGCCGAGCTTCGCAGGCATTCGCTTCTGTCGTCGGCTCCCGTCATGGATCAGGCAGCCCACGTCCGGAATCGAGCCGCCCTTGACTCCGGGGGACCGGTACCGCTCGAAGGCGATCGGGCGCTCCGTCCCTGCTGCTGGCAAATGGCCTGGTGATGAACGGCGGCGTCCTTCACGCGATCGGGGTCCTCGAGGCCGGCGAGGTCGAGGCCGCATGTGACAGCTTCGAATGACTTCGGTCTCCGACACGCAGGCGCTGTACTACGTCGGGCCGTGGCCGTTCCCGTCACCGGGCCGCTGGATGATCTCGAAGAACAGCTGAACGCGGGCTACTGGGAAGTAGTCCCCGACGATGAGGCGGCTGCTAACCAGCTTCCACGAACACTTTCGAGCGCGCCCCGATACGTACGCCCCTCTGTAACGCTTGAACGCGAAACGTCGCCTGCGCCGGAGTTCGACTAGCTGCTTGCTCAACGGGGATCAACGTCGTCGGTCGCCTCAAGCGTCTCAGCTGTTGTCGCCGGCAGCGACCGGCGGTTACCAAGCCGGCGCCTCCGTCATCCGTCATGCCGACCAAGACACCGAGCACCCACAAGTTCGCCGTGCTCCTCACGGAGGAGACTCCTCAGCTCGCCTCGCCGATCCCGCTGCGCGATGGGCTCGAGCTGCGGCTGGCCTCGCTCACCGACCTCGCGGGCGACCAGGTGAAGGAATGGAGGGACATGATCGGCCGGTTCGCGTGGGATGAGCGAAACCGGAAGCGCCTGGTGTGCGTCAACACTGCACGGACCCAGCGGCCGGACGTGCTCGACCTCGAGCACGAGGCGCTCGGGCTCACCTGCAACAACGTCTGGTTCGCCTACCAGCTCGCCCGGCCGGCGCATCCGCACTACGGCACGTGCGTCGTGGCCAAGGGGCACGCGACCGAGAGCTCGCCCGGTGACATCGTGCTCCGCGTGATGCAAGGCTGGCACGACCTGCACAGGCTCATCCGGCCCAACTACCGCGGCGACCCACTGTACAGGGAGCTGTGGCGGCGACAGTCCGACTGGCTGATCGATCCCGGCTGGCCGCAGCGAGTGGCCGCCTGCTGGCGGCTCATCGACGCCGCGCTCGATTCGGCGGGCGACTTCCCGCCGCTGGCCGACCGCGCGCTCGACGCCTACTCGTTCGCGCTGCGCATGAATGGCGTGGACCACCGGCTCCCGTACTTCGTGCGCTCCGCCGAGAGTGTGCTTGCGACTCCGCGCAACCGGACCCGGGCCGAGTTCATCCGGCGTGCGCTCCTGTTCCTGCCGAACATCACGTCGCACCTGTACGCCCAAGCGGCCAACATCGGTACGGCGGACGTCGAGACGTACCTGGGCGACATCTACCAGCTCAGGAGTGACTGCGTGCACGGCAAGGCCCCGGCGAGCGAGCTCGCGGCCCAGGGCAAGCCCATCGACCTCGTCCCCGAGTACGAGTTCCTCGCCGAGGCGCTGGCCAACGCGACCACGCAGTGGGCGATGCGCGAGCACGCATTCCTGCGCACCATGACGCACGCACAGCTTGAGGCCGCGTGGGCCAACAACCAGGTGCCGCCGCCCTGATCATCGCCCTGACCTCTACCTTCCCGGCGCCGGGATCGCGGATGGGTACCGGGGGAAGAAGCGGCAATTCGCCGTGGTCGGTGCACGCTTGGTTCCGCTTGATTCGCGGAATGACTCGAGACGCGATGCACGGCTCGGGCTGTAGCGCGACGCGACACTGCGGCCGAGCTTCCCGCAGCCGAGGAGAAAGATCCACGCCAACCGTCTCGAGCCCGATGAGCTGGCGGCGTTCCTCGCCGCGATGCGGAGTGAGTTCCCGCATCACTGGCGTGTTTCCGCCCTGCTCGCGTACACCGGGCTGCGGTTCGGGATACTCCGAGAGTTCCGCCGACGACCGTCTTGTCCCGCAGCTCTTCCAGCTTGGGTTCGAATTGGTAGCCGAGATCGCGCAGGCGGCGGACGTGATTGCGCGTGAGACGACCGCGTTGGAGTGTCGAAATGGTGCGACCCGAGATCGTGGTACTTGGTACCGTCGCGCAGAACGTGGTAGGCGGCGACCAGGATGCGTGGGCCACGGCTACGGTGGCCCGCTTGCCGCCGCGCCGCCGCGCGAGGTGGTGGTACTGCGCACGAAGGAAGAGTCCTTCTTGCGAACGGCTCCCTTCGCACCTTCCACCAGCGCGGTTCGCAGCCACCGATTGCCCTTGGGCGTCGTTCCGCTCCGGCGTTTGTCCGCGCTCTCGTTGTTGCCTAGCAGACGCCCGTCCACGATGCCTCGTGCGCCGCCGTCGGGAAGCGTTCATTTCAACCCCTAGTTCTTCGCGGTGGCCGAGCCGCTCCGGGACGACGAACCCCGGCGCTACTTCATCGAAGCAAGGACTCGAGCTGGGGCCTACGTGTTCATCGCCTCTACCGCGACACGCTCGCCCGATCGTGAGTGGACCGGTGCACCGTTGTGGCGCGCGGTGCAGGCGTACTAAGCGACGACGAAGGAGACCGGGTACAGGCGGGCGCGGAGCTTGTTTCCCGCGACGCTGCTCCACAACGGAACATGACCACCCCCCGCGGGGCGTAGTTCACCCAGCGCCTGACCCGGAATGGCCAGTTTTCGGGCCATCCGGTGGGATAGAGTTGTGGCGACGTTCCGCACCGTGGCCCAGCCACGATCACCGAGGAGCAGACGACAACGAGATGAGAAGAGCCAGATGGGGTGTGATGGTGGTGGCGGCCTTTCTGATCGGGTGCGCCAGCGGGGAAGAGGATCAGACAGACAGTATTTCCGCCGAGAGACCGGAACGCGTCATCCGGCCTGATGAGCGCCGGGTCGTCCACGACATGATCGTGGTGGCGCCCGGTCGCCTGCGCTACGCCTCTCCGGTCCCGACGCTGCTCCACCTCAACTTCTGCCGGGACGGCTGCGTCCTGACGCCGGGAGTCACGACAACCGCACGGATACGAGCTCGATCGTGGCGGGCACCAGCTTCCTTCAGTCAGCACTGCTGGAGGAGACCTACCAGGCCATCACGGAGTGTGTACAGGGTACCTTCGCGCCGTTCGGGATCACGGTCACGACAGACGATCCCGGCACGACGCTTCACCACGAAGCCATCGTGGCAGGCGACTCGCAGGACATCGGCTGGCCCGACCCGGCGGCTGGAGTGAGCAATGTCAGCGCGGACGGCGCCTGGCTTCCGAACTCGCTGGTCTTCGCCTTCACGGGTGCTCCTGAAGTCGAGGACGAGGTCTTCTGGAACTTCACCTGCAACACAGTGGCGCACGAGATTGGCCACAGCCTGGGCCTTGACCACGAGTACATCTGTTCCGAGCCAACGAGCTACCTCGAGCCCTGCGACGGCGGTCTGTGGCCGACGGCGTTCGTGGACCAGATCGGCGCGTGCGGCGAGAACGAGCCTCGGGCCTGTACGAACGGGAGCCCGTCGCAGAACTCGTATCGACACCTGGCCCGACTGTTCGATCCAACCGCCGTGGCGACCACGATCAGCATCATCAGCCCGACGGCTTACCAATCGGTCACCGCTGGCTTCATCGTGGAAGCCGAGGTGACGAGCGAGGAGCCGGTCATCGACGTGACCTTCCAGCAGCTCGACCTCGAGCCAGTCGATGTCCGGACGGAGCCGCCCTGGGAGTTCTCCATTCCGCAGGACGAGCTCCAGCCCGATGCGGACGGCTGGGTCTACTTCGAGGTGAGCGTTCACACAGCCGCCGATCCAGCCGCGATCGTCGGACAGTTCGTGAACCTCGCCACCTGCTCGCCGGAGACTTGTGCGGGCACCTGCGAGGGCGACGTCTGTGTGGCCGACCCGCAGCCGCCGACTGACGACCCGGACGGCCCCGACGAACCCGACAGCCCCGGCAGCAACCAGGACGGCGGGGGATGCCAGGTAGGCTCGCGGTCGGCTTCGACCGGCTGGCTGCTTCTGGCAATGACCGGGTTCCTGCGCCTGCGCAGACGCCGTGGCTCGAAGCTCCGTCCTCCCGCGCGCTGCCTTACGCCGCAAGGGTAGCTCCTGCGTGGCCTGCGAGATTTTGGCGGGGTGAAACCGGAGTTGACCGTCAGAACATCCGTCGCTGTGATGTTTCGATGACGCGGCAATTCAGCGAGGAGCAAGCAACACAGCACCATGACCCTCTGGTACGTCGCGGTCGGACTCGTGCTGGTAAGCATCACCT
>CAVWXW010000003.1:0-356527 GCA_963759105.1 uncultured delta proteobacterium
GAGGTCGCCGCCGGGGTCGCGAGCGAGGACAAGAAGAAGGTCCTCGAGCACTGGGCGCTGTTCGCCCAGGTGGTGGCCGTGGTCTCGCCTCAGATCGACGCGGCGACCGGGATCCGCGTGCGCGCCATCGATCTGATGCGCAACGCCTACCTCGAGCACTCCGGGCACATGGAGACGCGCATGGCCCAGAAGTTCGAGGCGGGGCCGCTACAAGAGATCCGCAACGCCATGGGGCTGACCGCCGACGTCAACAAGGTCGAGGGCGGGCCTCAGGCGTCGGTGGCGGAGCTGGCCGAGGAGCGCTACGGCCTGCCGGCCAAGGCGCTGTTCGAGGGGCTGACCGGCCTGCGCGAGAACAGCCCGAGCTACCAGTACGTCGCGGTGCGCGTCTTCCTCGAGATGCGCAACATGCTGCCGCCGATCGACGAGGGGGCGGCCCAGCCCAAAGCCGACGGCGCGCCGGGCCACGACGTCGAGGAGCGCCCGCCGCGCAGCTTCGCCGGCTACTACCGGCTGCACTACGGCGCGATGCCGGTCGCGCACGCCGTGGCGGTCGTGCGGTCGATGGCCAAGGACCGCGCCGTGCAGCCGTCCGAGGCGGCCGCGCTGCTCGGCATCGATGTGGCGCTGGTGGATGCGCCGCCCGCCGCCTCGCCCGAGGACGGGTCGATCGGCGAGCACAACCGGTACCTGGTGCGCGCCTCCTTCAAGGAGGACACCGCCCCGGCGATCGCGGCCGAGATCTGGAAGACCCTGCTCGCCGACGGCCGGGTCCACCTGATCCAGAACCTTTACGGGGAGTACAACGACGAGGAGCAGCGCCTGATCCGGATCGCGTTCCGCAAGCTGTCGGGCGGCTTCGACCTGCAGTTCTACCTGCAGCAGATGCTGATCGAGCGCGAGCGCGCCAAGGCCGAGCTGTCGAGCGACTCGGACCGCTCCGTGAACGAGGGCCTCGATCTGGCCAAGGGCACCTGGGCCTACAAGGTCCGGGTCGGCACCGAGGGCACCGCCGAGAGCCAGAAGATCACCACCAACCGCGCCATCACCAGCCGGGCCAAGGACAGCGAGCTCGACCAGGTGCACGCGATCGCCATGGCCGGCGACCTCACGCCAGGCCAGCGGCTGAGGACCGCCGTCAAGCGCGACAACGACGACGAGATCCTGCGCATCATCGACGAGCTGAACGACGACGAGCGCAAGCAGGTGCTGCGCGACGGGCCGATCCTGTCCCAGCTCCAGAGCCAGCTGTCGCAGTTCAACTACGAGCGAGCGTTCAAGGTGCTGACCGGCCAGGGCGACCTGGCCGACCGGCTGTACTCGCGCTCGCACGGCGGCAGCTGGTCCGAGCGCAAGATCACCGGCGGCACCGACGAGACCGGCATGCGCGAGGACATCAAGCGCTACATCCGGGCGCTGCGCATCGAGCATCAGCGGGGCGTGCGCGGCGAGGTCACCGCCATGCTGCGGCCGGACGATCGCGCGCCGGACCAGGAGGTGATCGACAAGGAGATCAGCCGGCGGGTGGCCGCCGACTGCCTCAAGCTCGCGTCGGACCCGAACGTGGTCACGATCATGAGGAGCGAGCTCGACGCGGACGAGCTCGCCGAGATGGAATCGATGCTGGTCAACGGCGGCAGCGCCCGCGACTGGGCGGTTGCCGGCGGCGCCGGCAAGAGCCAGATCATGGACGAGATCCGCGGCATGTCGGCCGAGGAGCGCAGGGCCAAGCTCCACGACCCGACCTACATGCGGATCCTCGGCCAGCGCCTGACCAGCGAGAAGGACTACCGCGACGCGCTCAACGCGCTCAACGACGGCGCGGCCGGCGGCTCCGGTGGGCTTGTCACCCTGGACGAGAAGTCGCGCTCCGGCGAGCAGGCCGAGGGGAGCGACCGCGATGCCGCGAAGACACTCAAGGCCCTGACCGAGCTGTCGCCGACCGAGTTCGAGCGGCTGCGCGCCGATCCGCGGCTGCAGCTCCAGCTGATGAGCGCCCTCGGGACCGAGGAGCAGCGCCAGCTGGCCCGCGAGTTCCTGCGCGGACCGAGCAAAGAGAGCCCTCCGCCGTCGGAGGCGACCGACGAGAAGGAGCGCGCGAAGGAGGAGGCGCTGCGCCACGTCGTGCACCAGTCGATCCACCGGCTGCGAATGCCGTGCCGCAATCTGGCCAGCTGGTCCGACGTGCTGATCCAGGCGGTCGAGGTGTTCAAGGCGCCGCTCGAGCCGAGCGAGGAGCAGGTGGTGCCGGCCGATGAGGTGGTGGCCGACGCCGGCGGGAAGAAGCCCGCCGCGGCGGGAAAGAAGCGCGTGGATCACCGGCCGGCCATCTGGAAGGCGATCGCGGGCGACGTGGACGCGTACTCGAAGCGTCACGACGCCGCCGTCGGCGAGCTGACCTCGCAGGACATCACCGGCGCGGACATGGTCATCGTGGTCCAGCAGGCCGTGCTGCGGAAAGCGGACCCGTCCACTCACCTCATCCAGTCCAAGATCCAGACCAGCCAGGAGCGCGAGGCGGAGCGCGACCGCAACGAGAAGAAGCTGGAGGAACAGGGGATCCCGGCCGGGGCGCTGAGCGCTCCGTTCGGCTTCAAGGCGTCGCTCGATCACGTCTACAAGGAGGAGGACGTGATCGAGGTGCTCAAGGGCGCCTCGGACGAGCACGTGGTCGAGCACTGGACCACGTACATGGCCCCGGCGCCGGGCGGTGCCGGCAAGACAATGAAGCAGGAGTACGAGGAGTACCAGGCCGCCTTCGTGGCGGCGAAGCCGGCGATGGAGGCGCGCGAGGAGAAGGCGCGCGCGGCCATGCGCGAGCCGGAGCCGCCGAACACGGTCACGACGCTGTCGGCGAGCTCCACGGCCGAGCCGCAGGCCGGCGGCGGAGACGCGGCCATCGACGCGGCGGCGGCCAAGGCGAAGGCGGACGTGAAGAAGGCGCCCGAGTGGACGCGCGCCACCCACGATCTGGGCGACCGCGATCCGCTCATCGCCGAGGCCGAGCTGCAGCGGCGCGAGTTCCTCGAGTTCTCGATCAACGTGTCCGCGGCGCTCGAGAAGATGCTGCGCCCGTACATGGGGGACGACCGCGCTCTGACCGAGCCCGGCGCCGATCCGAACAAGCCGCGCACGGCCACCACAAAGAACAAGCGATACAACAACCTCGTCGAGGTCATCCTCGAGCGCGTCCCGCACCTCAACCCGGCCGTGGTGGCGACCAAGCTGGGCATCGCCTCGCACGACCAGTGGATGCTGCGCACCGGCGCGCGCGAGGAGATCGCGATGTTCACGCTGCGCAAGGAGAAGAACCTGCGCCACCGGGGCGCGCAGACCTCCGAGCAATCCACCGCCAGCGCCGAGAAGGAGGAGCTCGACGCCTCGACGTACATGTATTACCGGACGTTCGCCAAGGCCTCGACCGACGGCCGCTTCACCGGCGACGAGCGCGAGGAACTGAAGTACCGCGGCGACGAGAACGACCGTGCGCGCGACGCCTACAAGACCGCGCTGGAGACCGCGGCCATGTGGTCGTCGCTCATCACCGGCGTGCTGGTCACGCTGGCCGCCACCATCCTGACCGGCGGCCTGGCGCTCGGCCCGCTGTCGATGATGGCGATAGGCGGCGCCACCGCGCTGCTGTCGGCCACGGCCAAGGCGGCCATCAACAAGGAGATCCTGGGCGACGAGTTCGACAGCAAGAACAAGGCGGACCTGATCGCCAAGGAAGTCATCACCGCCCTGGTCACCATGGGCACCACCTACTTCGCGCAGAGGGCGCTGTCGGCGGTGAGCGGGCTGGGCACGGTGGCGCGCCAGGCCAACGCCTACCGCCAGGTGCTGCGCCAGCCGCCGCCGCTCTGGCGCACCTTCCTCAACGAGGCCAGCGAGGAGGTGACCTCGGAGGCGATGTCAACGGTGGTAGAGGCCGGCCTCGAGGCGACAAACCCGGAGCACTGGATCGACGGCACCCGCCAGGGCGCCAAGGAGGCGAAGAACGCATCGTTCGCCATCCTGTCGCAGGCCCCCGAGCGGGCCTTCACCGGGGCCATCACCTCGCTCATCACCGCCGGCGTGAGCCGCGGCCTCAAGCGCGGGCGCAAGGGCACCTCCGCCGACGACTTCGAGGCGCCGATGGCCGGGCGGAAGCGCCAGGTCAACATCAGGGAGAACATGAAGGCCGCCTTCGGCGATCCGGAGGAGAAGTTCACGGGGGCGGCCGTCGAGTGGCTGATGAGCCAGGGCGGCTCCATCGACTGGGACAACGCGCCCGAGGAGCTGCTCAAGGGCCTCTTGCAGGAGTACAACGAGGTCGGCACCGAGCGGGGCGTGCAGACCGCCCAGGCCGGGAGGAGGGCGCGCAAGCACGACCGCCACATGGCGGTCCACGGCCAGTACCTCAACGGCCAGGAGAAGGCCGACTTCGAGCGCATGAACGGGTCGGCATCCGACACAGATCCGTTCGTCACCGCGCAGGACTACGCCCGCATCCGCACCGAGGTCGCGGTGGCCGGCCTGGCCGAATGGGAGAGCAAGAACGGCCCGCTGGCGCCGGCGCAGCGCGACGCGTTCATCCGCCACGTGCGTGAGGCGACGACCGCCGAGGAGCTGTCGCAGCGGGCCAGGAAGGATCCGCTCAGCATCGCGGACGTCCGCCACGCGGCGGTGGCCGGTCAGCACGTGCAGGTGGGCAAGCCGGTGCCGGAGTCGGTCGCGCGCCAGGTGATCCGCGATCTGGCCGACGGCAAGGTCGCGTCGCTGGCGCAGCTCGGCATCGAGCCGCCGCCCGGGTTCGACCCGACAAAGAACGAGTGGGGCCTGGGGCTGCGCACCGACCGGCAGACCGGCGTCCAGGAGTACATCCTCATCAAGGGAGACTCGGGAGCCGTCGACTGGGCGGACTTCCCGGACGTCGAGGCGCTCGGCCACTCGCATCCGGACAGCGCGGCCAACCGGCTCAAGAAGCTCGATGCGGACGGCGGCGTGTCGGTCGCCCAGATCATCGCCACCGAGGGCCCCGACCGCGTGCACTTCCTGCCGTCGGGCGCCGACCTGGTGTTCGTGTTCCGCCGCGGCATCCGCGAGCATACGGTCTTCACGCCGTTCCAGTCGCGCGGCGACGGCCGCGTCGGCAACCCGGTGCCCGGCTCGAACAACGCCGGCGTCAACATCGTGATCCGCAACCCGGTCGCGGTCGGCACGCTGTTCGGCAACCCGGACATGCCGGTCGTACGCGCCGAGATCGAGGTGCGCGCCGGCGGCGAGCTCCTGTGGAGCGGTCCGATCTGGGCCGCGGACCACCCGTCGATGGGCAGCGTGATCTCCGATCGCCCGGCCGACTGGATGGTCGGCGCTGACACCGCGGCGCCCACGGCGACGGCCGCGCCGACCGGGGCGACCGGAGCCACCACGACCAGCGGCTCGCGCGACGGCGCGCCGGGCACGGGCGTCGTCCAGGCGCCGGTCGCGCCGTCCGAGAGGACGACGGTGGTCGGGCCGGCCGTTGACCCGACGGCGATCCCGGTGTCCGAGCGGCCCACCGACCAGTTCGCGGCCGTGCAGGACCCGGACGCGGTCCCGGCGCACGAGCAGCCCACCGCCCAGCACCCGGTGGTGCAGGATCCGACCCAGACGACGCGTGCGGTGGTGCCGATGAGTCGCGACGCGTCGTCGGTGACGCGAGACCTGCCGGAGCTGGCCGACACCTCGTCGCTGCCCACCGAGGTGATGTTCGGCTCGCATCAGCAGAGCCGCGCGCTGCTGGCCCTGCAGCGGCTGTCGGACCACGACTATCTGGCCTTCCGCGCGCTGATCGCGTCCCAGCCCAACCCGGTCGCGCAGGGCTTCCTGTTCAAGGCCCTCGCCGCCGGCAACGACATGGGGGACATCCAGTGGCTGGCCGACGAGATCGCGGTGCAGGATGACGGCTGGATGTTCGACAACCTCAGCCTCGGCGACCCGCAGCGCGCCGGCATCGGCCTGGTGCAGCAGTGGTCGATGTCCTGCAACGCCGCGATGACGCTCACGCTGCGCGGCAACTACGATCCTGTCTTCGCGCTGCGGCTGCGCCAGCGCAACATGGACATCGGCGGCGCGCACGCGGACAACCCGGACGCGCTCAACCCGAACCAGGCCGACCTCGAGAAGTCGATGCTCGAGAGCGACTACAGCGGCGCGTGGACCGGAATGCCCCGCAAGGGCAAGGCGACGCCCTGGTCCGCGGTCAACGGCATCGGCCGGCCGGCCGACGATCTAACTCAATGCTCTGGTCGCCACCACCGGGCTGCACTTCGAGCCGCGCATCCTGGGCCAGCCGTGGGAGTCGCTGGCCACCCTCGATGCGGCGCTGCTGGAGGGCATCCAGGTGCCGGTCATCGTCGGCACGGCGCAGGACCCGTTCCTGCACTACGTCCTGGCCATGCGGCGCCACGAGGATCAGGGCCGCGTCCACTATCAGTTCCGCGACCCGGGCGGCGGGACCTTCTGGGTCTCGGCCGAGGACATCGCCAACGGCAGGATGCCCGGCGAGTACAACCTCATCACCGCCCTGGAGGTCCCGAGCGTGGCGCCCGGCCCGGTCGCCGGCCCGGTGACGAACGCGCCGGCCAGCGCCGCTCCGGGCATGGCCAAGAAGGACCGCCGCGACCGGGAGGGGCGCGCCAGAGATTGGGCGCGCAGAGAGCGGAGGCACGAGGACGACGCGTTCGAGCCGGCACAGCAGCCCGGGGCAGAGGTCGAGGTCGACACCGCCGATCCTGCACCCATGCCCGACGTCCCCTACGGGATGAAGCCACACCAGTTCGCGCGCTTCGCCGATGCGCTGTACGGCGGCCTGCAAGCCGCCGGATACAGCGACGTCGAGGCGGTCATGCAAGGGACCGGCGCGACGAACGAGAGCTACGAGCAGGGCAGAGAGTTCGACGACCGCAGGGTGAGCGACTACGACGTCCTCATCGTTTCCACTTCCATCGCCGACGCCGCGAAGGACAAGGGCATTCCGCTCACCGGGCCGCTCCGGCCTCAGGACATCGCCATGCTCGACCTCGGCCCTCTCCAGCACGAGCTGAGCGACATGGTGGAGCGCGAGGTCAACTTCCTCGTCGTGCGCCCCGCCGCCGCGGCGACGGCCTCCGAGGGCGCCGCGTCCGAGGGCGCCGCCGAGCCGGAATCCGGCGAGCGAGATCATCGCCCGGCCGGGCATCCCCATTCCGAAGCCGGGCGGCCCCGGCGAGGGCTCGTAGACAGTGCCGAGCACGTTCGACACCTACTGCGCCGTGAGCGAGGACCTCGACGGCGCCCGCACCCAGGTCGAGGAGACGCTGGCCATCGAGCTGGCTCTCCACGACAGCCACTTCTGGGGCGGTGACTACTATCTGGCCCGCTCGCAGGAATGGGGGAAGATCGCGGTGCGGCGCAACCTCAACCGCTTCACCGGCGAGCTGACCGAGGCGGAGTTCCCGGACTGCACGATCCTCGTGTCCGTCAGCGACGCGCCCGATCCGGATCGGATGAAGGAGCGCCTGGTGGAGGGAGGACTGCGCTTCCTCAAGCGCGTCGTGGTGTAGTGATGGAACCCATGGATCTGCACCTCGTCGCCGGAGCGCGCGCCTCGGAGGCCGAGAAGCGCGAGCTCGCCGAGATCGCCCGCGCGCTCGGCGAGGCCGGTCTGCGCGCGGCGCTGGGCGGCGCACGGGCCGATGCGGTGCATCTGGTGCGCGCCGAGGATCTGGAGGGATTCGCGGGCGCGATCCCCAGCAGCGAGCGAGCGCGACAGCTGGAGCGGACCATCGTCGTGAACGAGGCGCGCGACAGTGTGCTCGATCTGCTCCAGCAAAGCCGCCTGCTCGGGGCCGTGGAGTACGAGGATGTCGCGGAGTGGCTCGCGGCCGAGTCGCCGAGGCTGTTCGCGCGCAAGGACGTCGTCAACGGCCACGGCGAGGCGATTGGCGGCCCCGGGCGAGAGTCAACCGAGTACGTCCTGTGGTCGGACCCGGAGGCCGGCTCGCTGGCATCGGCGCTCGGCCACTACCTCGGCCTGTGGCGCGAGCTCGAGGCCGAGCTGGTCATCGGCGCCGACGAGGCGCGCGCGCGCAACCTGCCGCCGGTGGAGCTGCGGCTCGTGCTCGGCGGCACGACGCTGTTTCGCATGCCGGCGGAGCGCTCTCCCGACTACTACCTGGTGCTGGGCGGCGCGCCCGGCACCCGGCTGGGCTTCTCCGTGCTGCCGGCGCCGGAGCCGCGCGAGAGCCTCGAGCTCGACGCCCGCCACATCCTGCACAAGCCCAGTGGACCTCCGCTCGAGGTCGCCGGAGGGCCCGGCCGTGTTCACCTGGCGGGCGCCGATCGCGAGGCGATCTGTCTCTACTCCGACTGGCTGCGCTTCCGGACCGCCCGCTGCGCGGTCCGGATCCGAGCATGCCAGCGGGATCCTCGTGGCTCTGTTCACCGCCGGCTTTCCACTCGACAGGACGCCCTCGTGCGAGGAGGTCCTCGCGGTCCCGGCGCTGCAGCGGATCGCGCGGTCGTTCCGCGTGATCGACGCGGAGGCTCCGCGATGACGTCGCGGACGACGACGCCGGAGGAGCGGCTGGGGTGGAGCCCGGACGAGGCGCTGGAGCTGGTGCGCGCGTCGGGCGGCAGCGAGATCGCGACGGCCGCGCTGGCCATGGTCGAGCAGCTGGAGCGCGCGGCGGTGCCGCTCGAGGCGTTCGAGCTCTGCATCGTGTTCTGGTCCCGCGCGCTCGACGGCCTGGAACCCGGGCCGGTGCCGGCCGCGCGGCTGGCTCGCCTCGACGCCGACATGGCGGTCGAGATGCAGACCTCGCCGGTGCTGGGCGGCTGGCTGGCGGCGCTGCGCCGGCCGGTGCGCGAGGCCGCCGACCTGGATCGCGCGATCCAGCTGCTCATGCTGGCGCGCACGACCTGGACGACGACCCGGTGGATGCGCGCGCGCGGCCAGCCGTCGCCCCCTGTCGCGTTTCCGCTCGGCGCCCAGCTGGCCGGCGGCGCCTACACGATCACCGAGTGGCTGCGCGGCCAGCCGGAGCGCGGCATGGGCCGCGCCACCACGCGCGGCGGGGCAGGGCGGTGCCTGGTGACGATGGGAACCGTGCAGCGCCGACCGGCCGGCGAGCGCATGCGCGAGCTGGCGCTCGCTGTCAACGGCGTGGCCCGCCTGCGCCACATCGGCCCGGTGGCCGGGCACGAGGACGAGCACGACGCCATGGTCGAGGACGAGCCGGCCGGCCGGCCCACGTCGGAGCTGGAGCTGCCGCTCGCGCCCGCGGCCGCCGTGCGGCTGGCTCTCGAGGTCGGAGCGGTGCTGCAGCGAGCGCACGCGGCCGGCCTGGTGCTGCGCCACCTGCGGCCGGAGCTCATCTACGCCGAGCAGCGCGACGGGCTCCGCCTGACCGGCATCGCGCCGCGCGCCGACGAGTTCCTCGTCGGCGTGACGGCGCCCTGCTACGGCGTGCCGGCGCTGTTCTCCTCCATCTTCGCCGCGCCGGAGGTGATGGCGATGCGCGAGCCGCCCACGCCGGCGGCAGACGTCTTCTCGCTGTGCGCGACGCTGGCCGTGTGGCTCACCGGCGAGCACCCGTTCGCCGGCGACACGTTGATGGAGCAGGCGGGCGCCATGATGCGCAACCGCGGCCGGCCCTGGCGCGGGCCGATGAAGCTCGGCATGGCGCTCGGTCCCGGCCTCGACCCGGATCCGGCGGCGCGCCCGCCGCTCGCGCGCCTCATGCAGAGCCTCGAGGCGGCCGCGCTGCTCAGCTGAGCAGGGGCCATGCGGCGCGCGACGCCGGCAGCCGCGAATTCCTTCAGGATCGGGCCACGACATGGAGCCGCGTCGCGGATCTCCCGACCGCCGGCGCTTTCCTGCCCCTTTTTCGCCGCCTGGCGTTCCTACTCATCGGAGGTGCGACGATGGCAAACGTGCTTCGATGGCTGGCCCTGGCGGCTCCGTTGCTCACTGCGTGCGGCGAGGAAATGGCCGGAGCCCTCGACGACACCGGTCCTCCCCTTCCCGGGGTGGTGCCGCAATCGGCGAGCCCCGTGCCCAGCGCCGAGTATCCGACCAGCGGCCAGCCCGGAGAGCAGTCGTGCATCACCCGCTACGACTTCACGGGCAGCTTCGCCGACGCGGAGTGTCTCACCGGGTCGGTGGATGGTGACCCCCTCCACTGGATCACCACGTGCCCGGCGCACGATCGTCTGACCGACCAGGTGGAGGTCCTGGTCGATGAGGCCGGGCGCCGCCTCTTCGACGCCACCCGCGAAGACGTTCGTGAATGGACTCGAACCCTCACGTACGACGATCTCGATCGCTTGATCGAGATCGCGGTTCGAGATCGAGAACGAGGCCACCGGGGACTCCGTGGTGACCTTCACGGACTTCAACGACCGGGGGCAACCCCTCCACATGACGGGGACCGGGGACGTCTGGGACCTGGGTGCTCTTTCCTTTCCGGGGAACGACCAGGACGGCTCCTACGAGTACGACGCGCTCGGGCGCCTCACCGACCATGAGGTCCGCTTCGTCGCGAACGACGCGACCTACCTCGACATTCACATCGACTACGACGATGCGGCACGGCGGCGGAACTGGGATATCAAGGTCAACACGAGCAGCTTCGACGGCGGCAGCGGCCCCGGAGAGAACGGCTGGTCCGAGCGCTTCGACGAGGACAACCGCCTCGTCGAGCGCGAACGGTTCACTCGCGCGGGCGACCGTGGGCACGCGGGATACGTTCCTCTCGCTCTATCGCTACGACGACGAGGGCCGGCTGCTCACCACCGTCTTCGAGGAGCGCGCCTACGGCGCTGACGTTCAATACACGGCGCACGAAGTCTACGACTGCCCATGAGGGTGTCCCTCCTCCTCGCCTTGCTCCTCGGCTGCGACGCGCAGGTCGATTTCGTCTACAGCGGGGAGCCGCTCGCGCGCCTGGACGGCGTCGCCGTGGGATTCGGCGAGGAAGATCTCGGCGACACCGTCGCCGTCCTGTGGAACGCCAACCGCGGCTATCAGGTGCCGTCCGGTCCGATCGCTCTGCAGCCGCTGCGGCCGAGCTCCCCCTCCGACCTCGGCGTCCATCTCCTCGCGCCGCCTCCCGACGCGGCGTTCTTCCGCCTGGGTGACGACGCCGCCGACATCGCGGAGGGATACCTGTTTCTGCTGCGTCTGGATGCCGGCGACTCCGTCGAGCCGGATGACTTCGTCGGCACCGCGCTGGGCAACGTGGTCGTGTACGTGCGGGGCGAGGTGCAGCCGGGCAGCCTGACGGAGGAGTTTCTGGGCGGGGCGTGGGCGGAGGGCTACCACGTGCTCGACTGGCGGGCGACGGCGGGACTGACCGACTCGCAGGCCGAGCTGGCCGGCCGCTGCACCGACGACATGGTGGAGGCCGGGATCCTCGCCCGTGAGGCTGCCGAGACCGAGTGTCGGCGAACACGCCTGTACCGGCTCGTCGAGACCCCCGCCGACCTCGAGACGCAGCTCGTCTTCTACTGGCGTCCAGGCCCGCCGTGACCGACAAGCGCGACATCGAGCGGATCTACCGCGAGCATGGCCACGTGGTGCGGCGACGCGCCCGCGAGCTGCTCGGCTCCGACAGCGAGGCGAGCGACGCGCTGCACGAGATCTTCGTGTCGCTGCTCGCCCGGCCGGGGCAGCTCGAGGGCGTGGTGAAGGTCACCGCGTGGCTCTACCGGGCGACCACGCACCACTGCCTCAATCAGATTCGCGACCGGAATGGACGCCACCGCCTCCTGAGCGCCTTGCCGCGGACCGGCGAGACCTCGCCGCGAGCCGAGCAGGCCGTGGCGGTGAGGACGCTCCTGGCCAGGCTGCCCGGATCTTCGCGGAGGTGGCGGTCTACTACTACCTGGACGAGATGACTCAGGACGAGATCGCCGCGCTGCTCGGCTGCTCGCGCCGGAACGTGGGGCGGATGCTCGCCCGCCTGCACGACCAGCTGGAGCCGAGTGCCGAGCGCGCCCGGCGCGATCCGGTGGAGCAAGGAACATGATGCGGATGCGCGCGGAAGGTTGTCTCTCCGACCTGCGGCTCGACGAGCTCCTGGCAGGCGAGCTCGGGCAGGACGAACGGCAGCCGGCGACGGCGCACGTGGGCGGCTGCCCGGCGTGCAGCGACCGCCTCGCTGCGCTCGAGAGAGACCGCGACGACTTCCGGGCCAGGCCGCTCGCACGGCCGATGAAGCCACGGCGGCGCGCGCTCGGCTTCGGCGTCGGGATCGCCATGGCCGCGACATGCGCCGCCATCCTGGTCCTCGGCCCCCGCCCCCAGACGTCCGCCACGCGCAGCAAGGGGACCGCGCGCCTGGGCTTCTTCATCGAGCACGGCGACGAGGTCCGCCCGGGCGGTCCGGGCGAGACGGTGCGGCCCGGCGACACGCTGTCGTTCACGCTATCGAACGACAGGCGCGTGTACGTGGCCGTGCTCAGCCGCGACGGCGCCGGGCTGGCCAGCATCTATTTCCCGGCCGCCCCGATCGCCGAGGCGGTGGAGCCGGGGCTCGATGTGCTGTTGCCACTGGCCACGGTTCTCGACGACACCCTCGGCGCCGAGCGCCTCTACGGCCTCGTGTGCGAGGCGCCGGTCGCGCTCGAGCCGCTCCGCCGCGCGCTGGCCGGCGGTCCGACGTTGCCGGTGCCTCCGGGTTGCACGCTCGACGTGACGACGCTGGAGAAGGTGCCGTGATGCGATGGGTCGCTCTGCTCCTCGTGCTTGCCTGGCCGGGGGTCGCGGCGGGCGCGGTCACCCGCTACGCGCTCGTGGTCGGTCACAACGCCGGCCAGAGGGGCGAGGAGGTCCTCCGGTACGCCGAACAGGATGCGCGGCGGGTGCGCGACGTGCTGGTCGAGCTGGGCGGGTTCGAGCCCGCGAACATGGTCCTCCTCGCCGGGGCGTCCGCCGAAACCGTGCGCGCCAACCTCATCCGCCTCAATGACCGGATCCGCACGAGCGGCTCGCCGGCGCTGCTCCTCGTCTTTTACTCCGGCCATGCCGACGCCGGCGCTCTGCACCTTGGCGGCACGGCGCTGCCCCTCGAACAGCTCGAGCAGCTGGTGCGTGGTTCGGCGGCCTCCTTCCGCCTGCTCATCGTCAACGCCTGCCGCTCGGGCGCTCTCACCCGGGTGAAGGGCGGCGTGCAGATGCCGGTGCCGCGCATCGAGCTCGGCCAGCGTCTGCCCACCGACGGGGTCGTGTTCTGGAGCTCGAGCTCGGCCAACGAGGACGCCCAGGAGTCGGACGAGCTGCGCGGCTCCTTCTTCACCCACTACCTGGTCTCCGGCCTGTTCGGAGCCGCCGACGTCGATCGCGACGGCACCGTCAGCCTCGGCGAGGCCTACCACCACGCCTACGATCACACGCTGCGCGCCACCAGCAAGACCTGGGTCGGCGCGCAGCACGCCACCTTCCGCCACGAGACCCACGGGATGATCGACGTCACCCTCACCACGCTGGCGTCGCGCGGGCGGGCGCTGGTCGCGTTCCCGGCCGGGCGCAGCTACCTCATCATGCGGGACGGTCCCGACGGCTCGGTGGTGGCCGAGGTGGGCGCTCGCGACGCCGAACGCCGCGTCAGCCTCCGGCCCGGCCGCTACTTCGTTCGCGCCCGCGCGAGCGATCATCTGCTCGAGGGCGCGCTTGTCGTGGCCGCCGGGGAGCGGCGCGCGCTCGACGACGGCGGGCTCACGCGGGTCGAATACGCTCGCCTGGTGCGGAAGGGCCTGAGCGCACGCCGCCGCGCAGACAACCTCGAGGTCGGCTACACGGTGAGGACTCCGCTGTGGAGCGGCGCCAGCGCCTGCCAGGGCGTCGTCGCCGGGTGGGGCATGGACTTCCCCGCCTTCTCACTGGCGCCGCGTGTGCACGCCTGCCACGGCGGCTTCGCCAACGCCTATCTGGCCGCCGATACCGACGAGCTCGGCGCCGAGCTGCGCCTGCTGCGCGCGTGGGACTGGCGCAGGCTCAGCTTCAGCGGCGGGGGCCTGGCCGGGGTGTCGCTTCTCAACCAGCGGTTCGACACCACCGAGATGGGCAGCGCGCCATCCCGCACCTCGACGGCGGCCCAGCTCGGCGTCACGGTGGTCATCGCCTGGGACATCGCCCGCAGCCTCTACGTCTCCATCGAGGGAGACGGGCTGACCTCGATCTTCCTGCAGGAGGGTGACCGGGGCACGGCCGGTCGCGCCACCTTCTCGGCGCGCACCAACCTGCTCGTCGGCAAGCGGTGGTGATCGGAGCTCGGGCGCAGCGCCGAGGTGGCGTGGCCCGCTGCCCTTTCACGCCATGATGACGCCGGCGTAGCCGACGACGCGCTCGCGGTCGCCGCCGGCATCGCCGCTGGTGGCGTAGGCGACCAGCTCCGGCGCGCGCGCGCCGGCGGCGCGGGCGTAGGCGAGCGCGGCGGTGGCCGGGATGAAGCCGCACATCGAGATCTCGTGCGTGCGCACCGTGCGATACAGGCCGGCCGGGTCGAACGCGAGCAGCGGCTCCAGCGCCATGCGATCCACGCGGCGCGCGACGTCGTCCGGCAGGTAGTGACTCATGTCGCTCGACGCCACCACCAGGACGCCGCCGCCGGCCCGCGCGATCGCGCGGTGCAGGCCCTCGCCGAGCGCGACAGCTTCCGATTCCGACAGCCCGGCGAGCACGATCGGCACCAGCCGCACGCCCGCCCGGCGCGCGCGCAGGAACGGCAGCTCCACCTCGATGGCGTGCTCGAAGCGGTGCGCCTCGCGATCCGCCTCCGCCCCCGGCAGCTCGGCGAGGACGGCCGCGGCCAGCTCCTCGTCGATCGACACGTCGCCGCCGGGCAGGCAGAACCGGCCGGCCGGCACCACCGAGACGCGGCGGCCCAGCCCCGTGTGATTGGGACACAGCACGATCACGCGCTCGGGCACCTCGACGGCGGCGAACACGCGGCCGGCAACGCCGCCCGAGTACATGTAGCCGGCGTGCGGCGCCATCACCGCGGCCGCCGGCGCCGCTGTCGTCGATTCGGCGGCGGCCAGAAAGCCGGACACCTCGCGCGCGAGCGCGTCCGGATCGCCCGGGTAGAACCGTCCGGCCACCGCCGGAGGTCGGAATCCACGGTTTCCCTTCCATCGGCCACCTCGTATGCTGTGCCCTGATTGTAGAACGCCGGCGGCGCACCCGCTCGTCGGTCCTCGAAACGCCATGCGAATCGCCCACTGCTCGGACCTTCACCTGCTCAGCCTTGCCGGCGCGCGCGCGCTCGACTTCGCCAACAAGCGCTGGATCGGCGGCCTGAATCTGCTGGCCAACCGCGGCCGCCACCACCACATCGACGTGTTCGAGGCCATGGTGGCGGACTTCAACCGCTCCGCGCTCGACCACATCGTCGTCACCGGCGACGTCACCAACCTCGCCCTCGAGGAGGAGTTTCGCTTCGCCCGCCGGCTGTTCGACACAATCGGGCTCGGCCCCGAACAGGTCACCGTCCTGCCCGGCAACCACGACTCGTACGTCGCGCGCGGGGTCGAGTACTTCGCGACTCACTTCGCCGACTACAACACGCCGGACGCGGACTGGGCCGGCGGTGAGCGCTGGCCGGTGGTGCGCGTGCGCGGGCCGCTGGCCGTGGTGGCGCTGTCAACCAGCCTGGCCACTCCGTGGTTCACCGCCTACGGCCGCATCGGCGCCGAGCAGCTGGCCCGCACGGCCGAGGCGCTCGCCGATCCCCGCCTCGAGGGTCGCTTCCGCCTGGTCGCCATCCACCACCCGCCCGCCGGTGAGCGCGCGCGCAGCGTCGTGCGCGGCCTGCGCGATCGAGATCACTTCGCGGCGGTCATCGCCGCGGCCGGCGCCGAGCTCATCCTGCACGGCCACGAGCACCTCGACCTGCGCGCCGCGCTGCCCGGTCCGGACGGCCTGCTCGTCGGCGTGCGCGGCATTCAGTCCGGAACCTACGAGGCTGGAAATCTGGCCCGGCGGGCGCGCTACCGCGTGTACGAGATCGCCGACGATGTGAGCCTGGGCGGGCGACCAGCCCTCGTGGGTGAATCCGTCCGGGTGTGGGACCCGGAACGACGCGAGTTCGTGACCGACACGGCGCCGAGCTCGACGGCCGGCTCCGGCGACATGGCCGCCTGAGATGGCCGGGTGAGCTGAATGCGCGGCATAAACGGGACGGACCGCGCTACTCCCCCGCTGATATACTCGCGTCGCCAATGAGCTCCAGCTCGGAAAAGCCCCCGCTCGCCCCGGACATTCTCAGCCGCGACAGCCGGTACGTGGTCCGCCCGTGGTCCGGCACCGGCGAGCCGGTCCCGGTGGTCGAGGCCCGCGATTGCGTCCTGACCGACGCGGATGGCAAGCAGTTCATCGATTTCACGTCCGGCTACTTCGTCAACCAGGCCGGTCACTGCAACCCGCGCATCGTCAAGGCGGCCACCGAGCAGATGAGCAAGGTCTGCCAGGTGTCGGGCCGGCACACGACGCCGGTCCTTGTCGACCTGGCCGAGCGCCTGGTCCAGCTCTCGCCCCGATCGCTCGACCACGTCTTCTTCACCACCGGCGGCACCGAGTCCAACGAGTTCGCCTTCAAGATGGTCCGCCAGCACACCGGCAAGACCGACATCGCCTACCTGGACAACGCGTACCACGGGCTGAGCCTGGGCGCGCTGGCCGCGTGCGCGGCGCAGAAGTACCGCGACAGCGGCGGCGTGCCGCTGGGCGACTTCACCTTCCAGCTGCCCAACCCGTACTGCTACCGCTGTCCGCACGAGCAGAACTGCGAGACGCAGTGCCTGGACGAGTGGGAGGAGAAGCTCGACGCGCGCAAGGGCACGACCGCGGCCATCATCGCGGAGTCGGCCCAGGCGGTGGGCGGCATCATCCCGCCGGCCAAGTGGTGGGAGCGCGCCGAGGAGATCCGCAAGAAGCGCGGCCTGCTGCTCATCCTCGACGAGATCCAGACCGGCCTGGGCCGGACCGGCAAGATGTTCGGCGCCGAGCACTACGGCCTGGAGCCGGACGCCATGTCGATCGGCAAGGGTGTGTCGGGCGGCATCGGCTCGCTGGGCGGCGTGCTGTGCCGCTCGGAGCTGGTCGCGAAGTTCTTCGGCGGAACCACGCCGACCTCGGCCGGCAACGCGGTGTCGGCGGCCGCCGGGGTGGCGCTCATCGGCGCCGTCATCGACGACAAGCTGGCCGACAACGCGGCGGTCATGGGGGTCCACTTCACCGAGTCGGTCATCGAGCTCGCCGACCCGTGGGTGGGCGACGTCCGCTTCCAGGGCCTGCTCGGCGGCGTCGAGCTGGTCAGCGACCGCGCCTCCAAGGCGGTCCTGGCCAAGGACCTGGTCACCTCGGTGAAGGACTCCATGCACGAGGACGGGATCCTGCTGACGATAAGCGGCCCGCACGGCAACGTCCTGCGCCTGCAGCCCCCGCTCACGATCACGCGACAGCACATCGACGCGTGCGTCGCGGCCATGGGTCGCGCCCTCAAGAAGGCGCGCTCGGGCCGACAAGGAGACGTTCGTCCATGAACCTCTTCGCCATCCGCAAGCACCTCGACCGCGTGCTCAATCCGCTGGTGTCGCGCATCGCGCACCTGCCTCTGCACGCCAACCACTGGACGCTGCTGGGCGCCTTCGTCGGCCTGGCCTGCGCGATCATGTTCCTGTACGGCCAGTGGTGGCCCGGCCTGTTCTTGTTGATGGCGCGCGGGCTGATCGACAACATCGACGGCTTCGTGGCGCGCAGCCGCAACCAGCGCTCCACCTTCGGCGCGGTGATGGACGACATCACCGACCGCTGGGTGCTGGGCATCATCTACGGCGGCGCGTGTCTCTACCTGTCGCGCGACTACCCGCACGTGCTCATCGTGCTGGGATTCGGCATCACCGGCTCGCTCTGCAACGTGATCGCCAAGCTGTCGATCTACGCCGAGTCGCAGCAGGATGTGTTCCGCGTCGAGGGCAAGATCGGCCACCCGATCGACGTCGTCGGCCTGTTCGGCTCGGCCGAGTTCCTGATCTACTTCGGCACCGGCGTCCTGTTCACCGCCATCCTGCAGGACCCGCGCCCGTGCCTGGCCGGCATCTGGGCGGTCGCCATCATGTCGCACCTGTCGCTCTCGCAGCGCGTGGTGTTCGCGTGGAAGCGCTACCGGTTCGTCGATCCGGCCGCGCTGGTGCAGGACGAGGAGTCGGAGGAGGCGCTCGGCGCCCGCCTCCGCAACGGATGAAACGCGCAGGCGCTGGGCTCGTGGCGTGAACGCATACGTCAATCCCGCCAACGCGGTCACCGCGTCGCGCTACCTGACCCTGCCGGTCTTCGTCTACTGGCTCGACCGGGGCGACTACCAGCTGGCCACCATCGCCGTCATCGTGTGCGGCGTGCTCGATCTGTTCGACGGCGCCGTCGCGCGCGCCTTCAACTGCGCCTCCGGGTTCGGTGAGCTGCTCGACGCGGTCACCGACGCTGTCTGCTACGGCTTCTTCACCGTGGTGCTGGCCATGTACGACCGGCTGCCGTGGGTGCCGGTGATCGCGCTGCTGGTGCTCGGCGTGCTCAACACGATCTTTCGCGCGATCTATGCCCGCCGGGTCGGCCGCGCCACCAACTACCGCTCCTACGCCATGGAGCGCGTCGTCGGGCTGGCCGCCTACCTGTCCGGCTTCGGCGCGTCCGGGTTCGAGCCGGCCTACTTCGCCTGGCTGTGCGCCATCCTCATGGCGGTGGTGCTCACCCGACGATGCCAAGCGCATGCTGGTCGATCCGGTTCCGGTTCAGGTGCCGGTCGCGCCGGCCGAGGCGGGGGCAGGGGGCGGCCCGTGATCGTCTCGCACGAGGTGTTCATGTGGATCGTGACCGCGGCCGCGGTCGGTATCTGCATCGTCTGGGGCGCGCGCGACATCTACCTGCTGGTCAAGCACCTGCCGAGCAAGGGCCGGGCCGCCTGGCCCGATCAGGCAGTCTGGCGCGACCTGGTCTTCGGATCCGTCTTCGGCCTCGTGTTGATCGTCCTGGGCCTCTTCGGCGCTCTCAAGTATCACTTGAACTGGTGAGGCTCAGAGCCTCGCCATGGCCGAGAATTTTCACCAGGTCAGTGGCGCCCTCGCTGGCCGCCACCTGCTCCAGCCGGCGGCGTGGCGCGGCGGGGGGGCCCAGGCGCAGATGGACCGTGCCCCAGTGGACCGGAACCATCGAGCGGGCGCCCAGGCGCTGGGCGATGTCCAGGGCGGTGTCCGGGTCGATGTGCACGCCCCGGTCGAGCGCTTGCCGGCGCCAGCGATAGTACCAGACCGGCAACAGCCCGCCGATGGGCAGGAGCGTGGCGTCCAGCCGGTAGCGGCGCCCGATGTCCTCGAACACCGAGAAATCGGACATGTCGATGTCGCCGGCGTGGTGCACGGCGACCCCGTCCCGGGCGATGACGAAGCCGGCACAGGTGGGCCCGTCTCCTTTGCGCCAGCGCCCCGGGTCGTGCCGGGTGGGGACCGCGGCGATGTCCAGCCGTCCGGCTGCGAACTGGTCTCCGCTCTCGACCTCGCGCACATCGGCGAAGCCGAGATCGTTGATGATGCCCGCGGCGCCGCGCGGGACCACCACGCGCGCCGAGCGGTCGAGGGCCGACAGCGTCCACCGGTTCAGGTGATCCACGTGCGCGTGGGTGATGAGGATGGTGTGGTACCCGTTCACCTGCCGGCAGCGGCGACGGCCGAGCGGATCGATGAGGACGCGTTCCCCGTCCAGGTCGACCAGAGCACTGGCGTGACCGATCCAGGTTACGCTGGCCTGCACATCGAGGTTATACCCTACGGTCCGGGCTCGAGTTGCTGACCTACTTCCTCATCGGCGCCGCGCTCGGCGCTCTGACCGGGGTGCCGATCGGCCCGCTCAACGTGGCCATCATCGACGCCGCGTACCGTCATCACCTGCGCCGCGCGATCGCCGTCGGCCTCGGCGGCGCGGTGGCCGACATGACGTACGCGTCGCTCGGCATCCTCGGCCTGGGCCAGCTGCTCACCGCGCACGCGGCGGTGCCGCCCATCCTGTACGGCGTGAGCGGCATCGTGCTCATCGTCTACGGCGTCCTGACCGCGCGCGCGCAGCCGGTGGACCCGGGCGTGGCCGGGCAGGCCGACGTCGAGGGCAAGTCCTACTTCTGGGGCGGCCTCGGCACCGGCGTCGCGCTCATCCTCCTCAACCCGGCCACCCTCATCACCTGGGTGGTCATCGTCGGATCATCGATGCCGGACGACGCCACGCGCGGCGAGGGCCTGGCCGCGGCGCTCGGCATCGGCTGCGGCTCGGCGCTGTGGTTCACCGTCGTCGCGCACCTGGCCCATCATGGCAAGAAGCTGCTCGGCAAGAAGACGGTGTGGATCACGCGCGCGGTCGGCATCGGGCTGATCGGCTACGGCGCGTTCTCGATCGGCCGCGCCGTCTGGCACGTCATCCGCGTTCCATGAACGGGCGCGGGTCGGCGATGCGAACCGTCTCGCGCGCGTACTCGGCGAAGCCGACCGAGCAGTAGGTGGCGAGCGCGCGCGGGTGATCGAGCGAGCAGGTGTGCACCCAGACCCGGCGCGGGTTGCGGTCCCACGCCCGGTCGATCGCCCAGGCCAGAAAGTACGAGCCCAGGCCGAGTCCGATGAAGCCGGGCATGAGCCCGAAGTAGGCCAGCTCGATCTCGCCGCTGGCGCGGCAGTCCAGCTCGGCGTACCCGGCCGGCACGCCGGCAACGTGCAAGACCTGGAGCTCGACGTCCGGGTCCTGCACGATGGCGGCAAGGCGGCGGTCGCTCATCAGGCGGCGCTCGTACCACAGCCACGGTGCGCCGACGCGGTCGTAGAGGTAGCGGTAGAACGAGACCGGCGGCCGCTCGGCGCGCATGACCATCACGTCGGGCCGCGGCGGCTGCGGCACCGCCAGATCCGGGCGCGACCACATCTCGAGGTAGACGATGGTGACCTCGAGGTAGCCGGGCGGCGACGAGGAAGGGGACGAGGTCATCCGGCCGCCCTCCGCTGGCTGCCGTCCGGCGAATCCTCTGGGCCGGCGCGACCCGGTCTTGAGCAGCGCGAGCTCGAGCGCGTCGGCCAGCACGTGGAGCGCCTCGCCCGAGTCGGACGCGGGCAAGGCGCGCAGCGCGGCGCGCTCCGGGTGGCTGAGGTCGGGGGTCAGCGCGGCGATGAGACCGTCGAGGGAGCGGTCCTCGACGCCGACGAGGCCCGCCACCAGCGCGACCAGCGCGGCGACGTCGTCGACCGGCGACAGGCCGGCGACGGCCGGGCCCAGCCCGCTGGCCAGCACGGTGGGATGATCGAGCTCGTCGAGCACCACGGTGATGGGGCCGAGCGCGCCGTGCACCGCCTGGGTCTCGTGCAGCGGGGCCAGCGCGCGGGCGAGCCGGCGCAACACGCGCGCCGCGCGCAGGGGAGTCAGCCGAGGCTCGCCGGCCGGACGCTCTCCGAGAGGCATGCCGGCCGGCGCCTCGTAGACGACCACCACGGCCTGGCGATCGTACGACAGCACGCGCTGCAGGAACGAGCCGCCGCTGCGGGCCAGGGCGTAGAGCCGGCGCTCGGTCAGCTCGTCGAGCGCGCCCTCGTCGTAGCGCTCCACGATCACGGAGCGATCGAGCGCCGAGTCAACAGCGCGGCTCAGGGTCGAGATGGACGAGCGGCCCAGCGGCGTCTCGAAGCGGTAGCGCGGCTCCTTGTCGTCGACCGGGCGCGCGGCAGGCATCACGGCGGAGATCTGGCGGCTGATCTCGGCGGTCGCGCGGTGGCGGGTAGCGGGCGCGCGCGGCAGCGACAGCGCCTGCGGGCCGGTGTCCGCTCCCGGCTCGACGGCGGCGATGTCGCGGCGCAGCTCGTCGCTGCTGCCGTGGCGGCCCTCCGGATCCTTGGCCAGGAGGCGCGCCAGCACCGCGTCCCAGCCGGGAGCCAGGCCGTCGGCGACCTGGCTGGGCGCCGGCGGCGTCTCGCCCAGGTGCTGGGCCACGAAGTCGGGACCGAGGAACGGCAGGTGGCCGGTGAGACACTCGAACAGCGTCACGCCCAGCGAGTAGAGGTCGGCGGCGATGGTGAGCGGCGCGCCGGTGATCTGCTCCGGCGACATGTACGCGAGCGTCCCGATCAGCCCACCGGTCTGGGTCTGGCCCAGGTCGAGCAGGTGGGCCACGCCGAAGTCGCCCAGCTTGGCGGTGCCGCGCGCGTCGAAGAAGATGTTGGCCGGCTTTATGTCGCGGTGGATGATGCCGCGCCTGTGGGCCGCCTCGAGGCCGGCGAGCATGTCGGCGGCCAGCCGCTTCACCGCGCCCACGCCCATGCGCCGCTCGATGCGCCGATCGAGCGAGTCGCCCACCATGTACTCCATGACCAGGTAGCCGAAGTCAGCGGAGAAGTCGTGGACCTCGACGACGTTGGGGTGGCGCAGCGATCGCGCCACCTGCGCCTCGCGGGCGAACCGCTCGTAGGGCGGGCTGCCGCGCGCGTGGCCGCCCGACAGGATCTTGAGCGCGACCAGCCGGCCGCTCACCTCGTCGGTGGCGCGGAACACGCGGCCGGTGGCGCCCTGGCCGACGAGCTTGTCCAGGCGATAGCGGCCGGCCACGAGGTCGGCCGGCTCGTTGCCGCTCGAGGGGCGGCGGGCCGGCGCGTTGTCGCGCACGAACTCGTCAACGGTGGCCGGCAGCGCGGCGTCGTCGGCCCGCGCCGCCAGCAGGACATCGCGCGCGGCGTCGCGCAGCCCGAGCGCCGCCAGCTCGACCACCAGCGCGCGTCGAGCGGTGTCGCGCGTGGCCGGCCGGCGCACCGCCTCCTGCAGGTGGCGGACGGCCGCCTCGTGCTGCAGGCGGCGGGCGAGCAGCAGACCGAGCCGGAGGTGAGCCTCCTCCACCTCGTCGGGAGAGCCGGCCTGCTCGATCACGCGCTCGTACAGGCGGCCGGCCTCGCGGTCGCGGCCCAGCTCGGCCAGGATGCGCGCGGCGTCGAGATCGCGGTGACATCCGAGGTAGAGGTCGGCGGCGCGCTCGCGCTCGCCCAGCTGCTCGGCCAGCAGGCCGGCCTCGTGAAAGCGCCGTCGCGACGCGAACACCCCGAGGGCGGCGCGCCGCCCGTCGTCGCCGGTGGAGGTGAGCGCCTCGGCCGCCTCGCGCACCAGGCGCTCGTCGTTGGAGTCGATGGCGTTGCGCAGGGCGCGCGGCAGGTCGCCGGCCTGGCTCGCGCAGCGGCTGGCGGCCGCGAAGTCCCAGATGCGCTCGTACAGCTGCGCCGCCCGCGCGGCCTCGCCGGCTGCGGCTGCGAGCTGCGCTGCTTCGGCGTAGCGCCCCGCGGAGACCAGCTCGTCCACCGACGGGTTCGAGTTGAAGGCCACCAGCAGAAATGGTACACCGCGCCCGCACCCATGGGAAATCGCGTCATCGGCGTGATCGGCGGTAGCGGCATCTACGAGCTCGATGGCCTCGTCAACGTGAAGGAGGTCGCCGTCAACACGCCGTTCGGGAAGCCCTCGGATGCGTTCATCCGCGGCCGCCTGGGGGACGCGGAGCTGGTGTTCCTGGCCCGCCACGGGAGGGGACACGGCATCCTGCCGCACGAGATCAACTACCGCGCGAACATCTATGGAATGAAGACGCTGGGCGTGGAGTGGCTCCTGTCACTGAGCGCCGTCGGCTCCATGCGCGTCAACATCCGCCCCGGCGATCTGGTGGTTGTCGATCAGTACTTCGATCGCACCGATGGAAGGGCCAGCACCTTTTTCGGAAATGGCGTGGCCGCCCACGTGAGTTTCGGCGACCCGGTCAGTCCGATCCTGTCGGATCTGCTGTACGAGGCCGCCGTCGAGCGGGTCAAGGCCGGCGGCGGCGGCGAGCGCGTGCATCGCGGCGGCACCTACATGGTGATCAACGGCCCGCAGTTCTCCACCCGCGCCGAGTCGAACATCTACCGCAAGCTCGGCATCGACGTCATCGGCATGACCGCGCTGCCGGAGGCCAAGCTCGCCCGCGAGGCGGAGATCAGCTATGCGACCCTGGCGCTGAGCACCGACTACGACTGCTGGCACCAGGACGAGGAGGACGTGACGGTCGAGGCGGTGGTCGCCATCATGCGCAAGAACGCGGCCCTGGCCCGCCAGATCGTCGCCCGCGTGGTGGAGCGGGTTCCGGAGCAGCACGATTGCATCGCGTCGCGCGCGCTGGCCGGCGCGATCATGACCGACAAGAAGCGGATCCCGCCGGAGGCGCGCGAGCGACTCTCGGCCATCATCGGAAAGTACGCATCATGACATCTGCCGACCGATCGCTTCTGGTCGTGGGCTCGGTCGCGGTCGATGACATCGACGGGCCGTTCGGACCGCAGCGCGATCTGCTGGGCGGCTCCGCCTCGTTCATCTCCGTGGCGGCGTCGTACTTCACGCGCAAGGTGGGGCTGGTCGCCGTGGTGGGCGAGGACTTCGACCAGGAGCACCTCGACTACTTCCGGTCGCGCGGCATCGACACCAGCGGCGTCGAGCGGCGGCCCGGCAAGACCTTCCGCTGGGCCGGGCGCTACGCGGACGACCTGAGCAGCCGCGAGACGCTCGACACCCAGCTGGGCGTGTTCGCCGAGTTCCGGCCGCACATCGAGGAGCACCACCGCGACGCGGAGCTGGTGTTCCTGGGCAACATCGATCCGGTGCTGCAGCGCGAGGTGGTCGAGCAGGCGCGGCGCCCGGGCCTGATCGCCGCCGACACCATGAACTTCTGGATCGGCGGGCACCGGGCCGCGCTGATCAACACGCTGTCGCGGGTGCAGACGCTGCTCGTCAACGACGAGGAGGCGCGCCAGCTGGCCGGCGAGCACAACCTGGTCAAGGCCGCGGCCGGCATCCGCCGCATGGGCCCGCACTCGGTCGTCATCAAGCGCGGCGACTCGGGCGCGCTGCTGTTCCACGAGGACGGCGTGTTCGCCGCCCCGGCGCTGCCGCTCGACGACGTGCGCGATCCGACCGGCGCGGGGGACAGCTTCGCGGGCGGCTTCATGGGCTACCTGGCCTACGCCGGGCGCTTCGATCCCGGCAGCGTGCGCGCCGCGATGATCTACGGCAGCGTGATGGCCTCGTTCACCGTCGAGCAGTTCTCGCTCGATGGCCTGCGCAACCTCACCCCCGCGATGATCCAGCAGCGGTTCGACGCGTTCCACGAGCTCAGCCGCTTCGATCGCATCGTCCTCTGAGCGCCACGCTCGGCGCTCTCTTTCCTCATCAGGAGGCAAGCATGATCCAGGTCGGTCAGAAGGTCCCCTCGCTCAAGCTCCGCAAGGTCACGGCCGCCGGCGTCGACGAGGTGTCGACCGACGATTACTTCCGCGGCCGCAAGGTGGTGCTGTTCACCATCCCCGGCGCCTTCACCCCGGTCTGCTCCAACACGCACATGCCCGGCTACGTCGCCAACGCCGAGAAGATCAAGGGGCGCGGCGTGGCGGAGATCGCGTGCGTGTCGGTCAATGACGCCCACGTGATGCGCGCCTGGGGCAAGGGCCAGGACGCCGACGGGGCAGTCACGCTGCTGGCCGACGGCAACGCCGAGCTCACGCGCGCGCTGGGGCTGGATCTCGACCTCAGCGTCGCCGGCATGGGCGTGCGGGCCAAGCGTGCCTCGCTGCTGATCGACGACGGCGTGGTCAAGTCGGTCGAGGTCGAGGCCAAGCCGTCCGACGTGAGCGGCAGCGGCGCGGACGCCTGCCTGGCCCGGCTGGGCGCGTAGGGCCAGCGGCTCACCGCGCCGGCGCGAGCCCGAGCCGCGCGCGGAACGGCGCCTCGCGCTGCGGGTCGTCAACGTGGTCGAAGTAGAGGAGGCGGTAGCGCTCCCAGTCGCGGAGCACCGCCTCCGGCGTCTTCCGGTCCATCCTGGCGATGAGGCGGTCGATCTGCGCCGGCACGTCCGGGATGGTCGCGCCGCGGGCGCGCAGCGCGGCGACGATCGCCGGATCCCAGGTCAGCAGGCGGGCCTGGAGCTCGCCGAGCATGACCGGGACGTCCGGCAGCGACCTGTCTAGCTCGAGGATCTTGTTGGCCCACCCGCGCGCGAGCACCAGATGGACGCGGCGCTCGAGCAGGTACGGCAGCTTCGCGTGCTTCTCGTGGCCGATGCGGCCGCGCCGCTCGAGGGTCTGGCGCGCGATTGTCGCGTCGGTGAGCCCGGTCTCGCACTCGATCGCGGTGGCCACGCGGCTGCGGTAGACGAGGCGGGCCTGCGCGCCGAAGAAGCCGACCCGCACCGGCAGGCCGTCGAACATGGCGGCCAGGCGGGCGCCGTTCTGGTCCGCGCGCTCCGCCCAGCCGGCCAGGTGCCTGGTGTAGGTCGCGTGCTCGTCGGCGATGCCGCCGGGGCGGTTGTTGCCGCGCACCGGGGAGGGCGTGAGCGCCATGGCGGCGAGCAGTGCGGCGGCGGCGCCTGCGTGCACCAGCGGGCGCGCCCCGGCCAGGGCGACGAGGCCGCGCTGGATCAGGAGCAGCAGGAAGGGCGTCGTCGGCAGCAACAGGCGGGCGAACATGAAGTCGCCGCCGACGCGCGCGACGTACGCGGCGTACACCGCGGCCAGCGACAGCTCGAGCACCGCGACCCTGCGCGGCCGCGCGAACCAGGCGAGCGGCAGGGCGGCCAGGAGCGGCCAGTAGCGGACGAAGTACAGCCGCGCGTACAGCCAGCCCTGCGACCACCAGGACAGGGACGCCGACTTGGCGTAGTACGTGTTGGGAAACAGATCGCCGTAGTAGTCGATGCGCCAGGCGGTGACCGGGAGCCAGAGGACGAGGAAGCCGGCTCCGAACGCGATCGCGCCGCGCAGATCGCGGCCCGCCGCGATCCACACCCCGCACACGGCCGCGAACAGCACGCCGTCCGGCCGGGTCAGCGAGGCGAGCGCCAGCAGCGCGCCGCCGGCGGCCAGGCGCAGGAGGCGCCGCTTCGGGCTCGCCGGACCCTCGGGCGAGACGAGCAGATATCCCGCGACCGCGAGCAGGGTGAACGCGGCGGTCTCCAGCCCGCCGGTCGCGAAGTTGGCCCAGTCGACGTGCGCGGCCCCGAGGATCGCGGCCACCGGCAACGGCCAGGCCGGCGCTCCTGCCGCCGTCGCGATGCGCCAGCCGCGCGTGGCCAGCAGCACGAGGGTCAACCCGTAGCAGGCGATGCCCCAGAAGCTGGTCCACGCCTCGGGGCCGACGCCGAGTCGCATCCCGAGCGCCGTCCAGATCGTCCAGGACAGGTTCGTGTACCCCTCGACCCGTTCCCCGGCGTTGAACACCAGCCCGTCACCGCCGACGAGGTGCTCCGCGTAGCGATACGTGATGTAGGCGTCGTCGCAGATCCACGCCCGCTGGATCGCCAGCGCCACACCGGCCGCCACCGCCGCGACGGCGCAGGCCAGGTAGACATGTCGCGGCGCGATGCGCACGAGGCGGTCAGTCTACGGCCCGAAGCCGCGTGTTTGGACGCCAAAGCGCCAAGATCGCCAAGGGGCCCAAGGGGCCACGGAGCGTCACGTTGGCGAGCAGATGAGTCGAAACCGCAACCGAGCTGGATCGATGTTCGAAGCATCTGCTCGCCAACGTGACGCTCCGTGGCCCCTTGGCGATCTTGGCGCTTTGGCGTTCAAGACACGCGGCCTCGCTCCTCTGCCAGGCGGGCCTGGACGCGGGGGTCGGGAGAGCGCTGCAGCAGCCAGGCGGCGCGATCGGCGAGTGCGTGGGCGCCGGCCGGGTCGCCGAGGACGCGGCGGCACGCGGATAGATCGATGAGAGCGTCGGCCAGGGCGGCCTCGCGGTCGGGCATCCGCTCCCAGGTGGCCACCGCGCGCTCGAGGAACGGCACCGCCGCCGGCGCGTGGCCCTCGGCGCCCAGGGCGCGGCCGATGAGGGCCAGGCAGCGCGTGCGCGACGCGTTGGCCGGGCCGTCGTCGGGGCGGCAGATGGCGCGGGCGCGCTCGAGCGGCTCCCGCGCGCGCAGCGGCTGGCCCGCGTCGAGCCACACCTCGGCCAGGTTGAGCAGCGACACCACGACGAACCAGTGGCTCGCGCCGTGGGTCGCCTCGTCGAGCGCCACCGCGCGGCCCAGCGCCGCGGCCGCCTCCTCGTGGCGACCGGCCGCGGCCAGGCTGGCGGCGCGGTAGGTGTCGAGCCGCGAGCGCAGCGACGCGTTGTCGCCGATGCGGGCCAGCGCGATCTCCGCGACCGCCGCGATCGCCTCGGCCTCGGCGGTGCGGCCCAGCCCCACGCCCAGCACGCGCACGAGGAACACCCATGTGTTGGCGATCTGCCAGTCGTCGCCGGCCAGCGCGGCGGCGCGCGCGGCGCCCAGCAAGGTCGAGCGCGCCATCTCGGCATCGCCCATCCGGTGCTCGAGGTTGCCGATCAGGTAGAGGCCGGCCGCGCGCAGCGGCAGGTAGTCGATCGCGGCCGACTCGGTGGCCACCTCGCGCGCGAGCGCCAGGGACTGGGCCATGGCCCCGCGGCTCTTCTTGGCCCACGCCTCCTCGAGCAGGCCGCGCAGCCGGCGCACCTGGGCCGCGGCGGCGTCGGGCGGCGGGAAGGCCGCGATCATCGCCTCGGTGTCGGCCGAGCCGTCCAGCGCGGCCCGCCGCGCCGCCCCGTGGTCCTGGTTGAGCTCGGCGATGATGTCGTGCATCGACGGGTAGCGCTCGTCGCGCTCGACCGCCATGGCGCGGCGGACCAGGCCCTCGAGCCAGCGCGGCACGGCGGCGTCCTCGGGAAACGGCCGGGTCAGGCCGGCCAGCACCAGCTTGCGCAGGTCGCGGTACTCGACCGCGTCGAACGGCCGCTGCCGGGTCAGCGCCTCGTAGAGCACCACGCCCCACGCGTACTGGTCGGCGCGCCCGTCGGCGTCCTGGTCGCGGTGCTGCTCCGGCGCCATGTAGCGCGGCGTGCCGACCGCGTGTCCGGCCGGCGTCATCGAGCCGTCGAGCGGCAGGCGATTGTCGCGCTCCTTCATCCACTCGGCCAGCTCGTCGGGAGTCGGGTCGTCTCCCTCGCCGCGCGGCGCGCGGGCCACGCCGAAGTCGAGCACGCGCACGCGACCGTCGTCGCCGACCAGCACGTTGTCCGGCTTGAAGTCGCGGTGGACCAGCCCGGCGTCGTGCGCCGCGGCCAGGCCGCGCGCCGCCTGCGCGAAGGCGTCGAGCACCGCGTGCAGCGGGCGCGGGCCGGCCATGAGCCAGCGGCGCAGGCTCTGCCCCTCGACGAACTCCATCGCGATGAAAAGCTCGGCACCGACCCGCCCGACGTCGTGGATGGCGACCACGTTGGGATGGGCCAGCCGCGCGATGGCCCGCGCCTCGCGCTCCAGGCGCAGCGCGTGCCGGCCGCCGGCGGCACCGGCGCGCAGGAGCTTGAGGGCGACAAGCCGCCGCAGATCCGGATCGTAGGCCTTGTAGACCACGCCCATGCCGCCCTGTCCGATCTGATCGACGACCACGTAGCGATCGATCTGGCGGCCGGACGGCTGCGCCGGCGCCTCCGGGAGCTCTGGCTGCGTGCTCATGTCCTGAAGGCCCGGGTGGGCGCGGCGGGCCTGCGGATCCGGATCGTTCACGGCCCGACGACTCTACTAGACCCAGGGTTTGCTTTGTGTCGATCCGACCGGGCGAACCCTGGGTCAGAGCATGGCCGGCTTGCGCGCGGCGGCGGCGCGGCCGAGACTACGACCGTGACCGGACGCGAGCGCAGCTTCTGGGGCTGGGGTTGGGCCGACAAGTTTCCCGACGCCGGCGCGCGCAACGCCACCGGCGCCATGGTCTCGGCGCTGCTCGGCGGCGCGCGGCTCGAGGCGCGCGAGCCGCCCGCGCTCGACGGCATCGAGATGCCGGCGCCGCGCGTGGCGGTGCCGGCGCAGCTGGCCGGCTTCGTGTCGAGCGGCCGCGACGAGCGCGCGCGCCACACCTACGGCCGCGCGTTCCCCGATCTCGTGCGCGGCTTCACCGGCCGCTTCTCGCCCGCGCCCGACCTCGTCGCGCTTCCGCCCGACGAGGACGCGATCTGGGCGCTGTTCGACTTCTGCGCCGCGCGCCGGCTGGCCCTGATCCCGTACGGCGGCGGCACCAGCGTCGTCGGCGGAGTCGAGGCGGACGTGGGCGACGCCTTCGCCGGCGCCGTCTCGGTCAACCTGACCCGGCTCTCGCGCGTCGTCGAGGTGGACGCGGTGTCGCGCGCGGCGCGCATCCAGGCCGGTGCCACCGGGCCGCAGCTGGAGCGCGAGCTGGCCGGCCACGGCATGACCCTGCGCCACTTCCCCCAGTCGTTCGAGTTCTCCACCCTGGGCGGCTGGATCGCGACCCGCGCCGGCGGTCACTTCGCGACGCTGTACACCCACATCGACGACCTGACCGAGTCGGTGCGCATGCTGACCCCGCGCGGCGTGTGGGAGTCCAGGCGGCTGCCCGCGTCCGGCGCCGGTCCCAGCCCGGACCGCATGGTGCTCGGCTCCGAGGGCACGCTCGGCGTCATCACCGAGGCGTGGGTGCGCGTGCGTCCACGGCCGCGCTGGCGGGCGAGCGCGAGCATGCGCTTCCGGGACTTCGCCGCCGCCGTGCGGGCCGCGCGCGAGCTTGCCCAGTCCGACCTCCATCCCAGCAACTGCCGGCTGCTCGATCAGACCGAGGCGATGCTGCACCGGGTGGCCGGCGACGGATCGAACGTGCTGCTGGTCGGCTTCGAGTCGGCCGATCACCCGCTGGAGGCGTGGATGGCGCGCGCCCTGGAGATCGCGCGCGGCCACGGCGGCGCCGGCGAGCCGCGCTTCAGCGACGACGGCGCCGGCGATCGCGGCCAGACCGACGCCGAGTCGTGGCGCAGCGCCTTCATCGACGCCCCGTACCTGTTCAACACGCTGGTGAGCCTCGGCTGCGTCGTGGACACGTTCGAGACCGCGTGCACGTGGAGCCGCTTCGACGAGCTGCACGCCGCCATCCGCTCCGCCGTCACCGACGCCATGCGCGCCGAGTGCGGCGCGGGCGTGCTGTCGTGCCGCTTCACCCACGTCTATCCCGACGGGCCGGCGCCGTACTACACGTTCGTCGCGCCCGGCCGTGCCGGCGCCGAGCTGGAGCAGTGGCGCGCGATCAAGGCGGCGGCGTCCGACGCGATCATCGCGCGCGGCGGCACCATCACGCACCACCACGCGGTCGGGCGCACGCACCGCCCGTGGTACGAGCGCGAGCGACCCGAGCCGTTCGCCCTGGCGCTGCGGGCGGCCAAGCGCGCCGTCGATCCGGACGGTCTGCTCAACCCCGGCGTCCTGCTCGCGCCGGAGTAGGGCCGCGCCGGAGCGGGCCGATCAGCGGCGGCGGCCCAGCGGCGTGAGCATGACGGCGCAGGCCAGCTCGACCTGGCCGGCGATGAGCGCCACATGGGCGGCGAAGCGGACCAGGCTGACCAGCTGGCGCACGAGGATCAGCGCGATCAGGCCGGCCAGCGCGCCGCTCACGGTCATCCAGCCGTACAGCGCGCTGGCGCCGCCGAAGACGAGGCCGTAGAGCAGCGTGTGCACCAGCGTCAGCCGGTTGCGGGTGACCGCGCCGAACCCGCGCATCAGGCCGCGCACCGACGACATGCCGGGGTGGCGGACCAGGTCGATGCGGGCGTAGTCGATCGCCGTGGCCACGATCCAGTGCAGGAGCAGCGCCGGGCTGAGGCCGATCGCGAGCGCCTCCAGCACGCCGCGGGTGTCGAACGCGTGCTCGAGGCGGTAGCGCACGAACCCCACGCCGACCGCGGCCACCACCAGGACCGCCACCTGGGGAAGCGCCGACCACAGGCTCAGGCGCAGGAACGGGAAGAAGTTGGCCGCGCCCGCGGACCCGAACCAGCGCACCACCTCGCGGCGCCGCGACGGGGCGTCGAGCAGCACGGCGATGAGCCCCGCGGTCAGGAACCAGGACACCACGCTGTAGCCGATGACCGAGACCAGGCCAATCCACATCAGCGTGCGCAGGAGCTCCGGCTCGGCCAGGACGCAGGTGACCAGCGCGGACAGGTCGCCGTCCATCGCGCGGTCGAACAGCGGGCGGTCGCCGAACGCGCCATACAGCAGCACCGCGAACAGGAGCGCGGTGCCGGCCGACAGCGCCAGCTGGATGGCGTACAGGACCAGCACCATGCCCGGGAAGCGGCGCAGCGAGCCCGCCCCGGCGCGCAGCAGCAGGCGCAGGGTGGGGCGGCCCATCATCGACCGGCTGGCGCTGCCGATCGACTCGTTCGGATCCGGGTCGCGGTCGTCGCGCTCGTCGCGCTCCGCCCGCTCGGTCGGCGGCCTCAGGTCCTCGCTGCCGAAGAATGTGTTCTCGACTGTCATAGGCCGAGCAGCTGCATGGCGGTCTGGGTCCAGAACTGGCCGTGGTTGGCGGCGCGCGCCGGCGCGTCGATGTTGGGGATGACGCGCAGGCCGCGGCGCACGCCGCTGCGGTCGAGCGGCACCAGGCCGTCCGGGTCGATCACCGCCTCGACGATCGGCTCCGGGTTCTCCAGCTCGAAGCGGGCCCATCTCGGCCCGCGGCCGCGGTCGTCCCAGCGCTTGCGCAGCTTCTCGCCGCCGGCGAACGTGATCTCGACATCGACCGGGACGGCCACCTCGCCGGTGTTCTCGACCACCACCTCGCACGTCTGCGGCGCGCCCTCGGCCGGCTCGGTGTCGACCACCTTGCGGCCGGAGCCGCGCCCGAACACGCCCTGCGGCTCGCGCTTTGTGCGGCACGAGATGCTTGCGCACGCGCAGATCGGCGCTGGCGCCCGCCTGGTGCATCGCCGGGCCGAGCAGCCAGTCCAGGTCCTCGCCCAGCTTGCTCTCGAGTGCGGCCACCAGGTCCGCCTCGCTCGGGTGGGTGAAGGCGTGCTTCTCGGCGTAGGCGCGCAGGGCGGCCAGGAAGCGCTCGCTGCCCACCGTCTTCTCCAGCGTGCGCATCGCCGACGCGGTCTTGTAGTAGGTAGCGGTGCCGTAGGCCGCGAAGTCGACGAACTGGTAGGAGCGCTGCGCGATCGGGTCCGGCACCTCGCCCGGGCCCCGGGTGATCGCCTGCCCGAACGCGTAGTAGGACGCGTACAGACCGCCCCAGTCGATGAGGCCGGCCTCCTCGCCGTAGAGCGCGTTCATGACCAGCCCGTCGGCGTACTGGTTCATGCCCTCGTCGAGCCACGCCTCGTCGACCTCGTTGGAGGCCAGCAGGCCCTGGAACCAGTTGTGACCGACCTCGTGGATGGTCACGAACTCCGGCAGGTAGAAGCCCTCCGGCATGAACACCGAATCGCCGCCGGTGGTGACCAGGGTCGGGTACTCCATGCCGCCGGCGCCGTCCGCCCCCGGCGGCGGATCGATGATGCTCATGCGCGTCCACGGGTACGGCACGAACATCTTGCTGAACTGCTCGATGGCCCCGATCCCGGCCGCCAGGTGGCGCTCGGCGAACTCGGCCTGCTCCGGCCGGAAGTAGACCCGCACCTCCACGTCGCCGGTGCTCGTCCGGGCCAGGCCGGAGATCGTCTGCATGAACGGATCCGCCATCCACGCGAAGTCGTGCACCGCCTCGGCGCGGTAGGTCAGCGTGCGCGTGGCGTCGGCGTTGTCGCGCGCCTTGACCAGCATCCCGGTGGCGGCGACGACGTGGGTGTCCGGCACCGTCAGCGTGACGTCGTAGTTGCCGAAGTCGGCGAAGAACTCGCTCATGGCGTGGAACGGCTCGCAGTGCCACGCCTCCTTGCCGTCCCGGCACGACGCGCACGCCGATCTTGGGGAACCACTGCCCGATCATGGTGAAGTCGCGCTTCCAGCCGGTGCGGGCGAAGACCTCGGGCAGCTTGGCGTCGAAGGTCATCGACACCTGCACGGTGGCGCCCGGCGCGACCGGGCGATCGAGCGGCAGCTCCAGCACTGTCTCGTCCGGACCGGAGAAGCGGGCCTTGCTCGCCGTGTCCGGTCCGTCGCCGACGCGGATGCTCTTCACCTCGATCCAGCCCCAGCCGTCCCTGGTGGCGCGATCGCCGCGGAACTGGCCGCGCGACTCGCGCATGAAGGTCGAGCTCTCGTTCTTGAAGGCGTTGAGGTAGAGGTGGAACGGCAGCGCGCGCACCGGCTCCTTGCCGCTGTTGCGCCAGGTCAGCGTCTGGCTGGCCGTGATCGTGTGCTTGTCCGCGTCGAGCACCGCCTCGATGCGGTAGCTGGCGATGGCGGGCGTCGGCGGCCCCGGGCGCTGCAGCGCGGGCCGCGTGTCTACCACGGGCAGCGGCTGCGCATGCCGCTCAGGGCCGCCATCGCAGGCGGCCACGGCCAGCACCACGCCGAGCAGCAGCGGACGACCAGCCGGCATGAACCCGACATACCGCGAGCCCCGCGCGGCGACAAGCCCCCAAGTGGGTCCGGCACGCACCGCGGCGCGCCATCACAGTGACATGGGTCAGGCCGAAACACGCTCGCGGCTGGGCCGGTGTGCGGTGACTGCCGACATGCATCGCGGTAGGGTCGCCTCGTGGCCAACGGCACCGCCATACCTGAACGCCGCACGCGCGGCGCGGACGAGACCGAGCGGGCGGCGCGCGCGCTCGGCCGCGTGGTCCAGGCCGGCGACGCCATCGGCCTCGTCGGCGAGCTGGGCGCGGGCAAGACCCGCTTCGTGACCGGCCTGGCGCGCGGCCTGGGTCTACCCGACCACGTGCGCGTGACCAGCCCCACGTTCACCATCCTGAACTTGCTGCGCGGCGGACGCGTGCCGCTCTATCACGCGGACCTGTACCGCATCGCGAGCGCGGCAGAGCTCGACCACATCGGTTTCGACGAGCTGTGGGGCGGCGAGGGCGTCGTCGCAGTCGAGTGGTGCGACCGCTTCCCGATCCTGCCGGCCGATCACCTGCTCGTGCGGCTGCGCATCGCCGGCGACGACGAGCGCGTGCTCGACGCCGAGGCGCACGGCGAGCGCTCGCTGCGCCTGGCCGGCGCGTGGGCCGCTTCACTCGACGACGTCGCCGGGATCTGACGTCCTGACCCGCGCCTGCGCCGCCGGCATGAGATTCCGGTTGGCCAGCACGATCGTCCCGATCGGCACCACCAGGCTGAGCGCCATCTGGAAGGAGCTGGCGACCTGCGCGAACCCGCCCGGCGTGCTGGCGGCCAGGAAGCTCTCCAGCTGCCGGAGCTGCGGCCACATCACGTAGATGGTGACGACCGTCGCGATCGCGCCGTAGATGGTGGGAGCCAGGCGGTGGCGATCGGTCATGTGGATCAGCTCGACACCGGCCCACACCTGGGCCATCGCGGTCCCGACCGACCACCAGCTGGATCGATCGACCGTCGCCAGGCTGGTGAGGTCGCCGCCGGCCATCCCGTTGGCCAGCGACAGCAGCGCCTGGGTCATGTCCGGGCCGCCGAACAGCGCGGACGGCAGCGCGACGCCGAGCTGGAGCGCGCCCAGTGCGAGCAGCAGCCAGCCGACCGCGATCATGCCGGCGTCGGGCGCGCGGCGGTAGCTGGGACCCTCGGCGCCCGACAGCAGCGCGGCGAAGTTTCGCTCGGTGTAGAAGCGGCGCAGGATGAGCGGCCAGCTCAGCAGCAGATAGACCACCACGCCGACGAACAGCAGCATGATCGGATGCATGCCGTCGGGGATGAACAGGATGAAGAGCGCGCCGCCGGCGATCACCGACGACACGACGCCGAACGTGTAGTAGCGCGACGCCGCCTCGGTGGCGCCGTCGGAGTCGATGCCGCGCGTGCCCTTGATCCCGGCGATGGTGTGCAGGATCGAGCGCGCCAGCAGCATGCCGAACACGCCGACGACGAGCAGGCCCTGCGGCGAGCTCAGGCCGCCGCCCGGCACCTTGAAGATCGCGTACAGGATGAACAGCGCGAGGATCGAGCCGACCATGCCGAGCAGCACCATGAGCGACGCGGCGCCCTCGAAGCCGAGGTCCTCCGCCACCGGCAGCGCGTCGTCGGAGGCCAGGGCGCGCAGGTGCGGCCGGGTCAGCATGATGACCAGCGTGATCGGCCAGGCCAGGAAGAGCAGGGCCAGCGTGACGTTGACCTGAAGCGGGACGCCGCCGCCGCGGTTGTAGATGAGCAGGGTCAGCGCCGTCTGCGCCACGGCCACGCCGACATAGGTGTAGGTCGGGCGGAAGATGCCCTGCGGCGAGCCATACAGCATCGCCGTGCCGGCGGTGCGATGGAAGGCCGAGCGCACCGCGCCGGTGGCGCCTACGACGAACAGGAAGAGCGAGCCGGCGGCTCCACCGGCGAACAGCGGCAGCAGCGCGAACACGACCATGTAGCCGAGGAAGACCGAGCCTCCCAGCTGCATGAGGAGGCCGAGCGACGCCAGGCCGTGGTCGGCCGGCATCCTCGCACCGGCCAGCTGCGCGACTTCCCTGCTGCCATCTCGCGGATCCATGGTCACCTCGCGCGGACTGCCGATCGGATATAGCACGGCGATGCACGACGACGGTGATGGATCTCCGGGTCTGGTATCGTAGGGCGCGTGACGTGTTCGCGATCGCAGCTCCGCATGGCGCGCCGCGCCCGGGTGATCCTCGCCGGGCTCAGCCTGGCCGGATTTCTCGCCGCGCCGGCGCCGGCGGCGGCGCAGGTCGGCTTCGACCTGCGCGCCACCTACCGGGTCCCCACCGACGGCGCGCCCGCGCGCGGCCCGGCCGACGCGCTGGTCACCATCGTCGAGTTCTCCGACTTCCAGTGCCGGTTCTGCCGCATCGCCAGCGAAACGGTGGCCGAGCTGCAGCGGCTCTACCCGCGCGACGTTCGACTCGTCTATCGCCATAGCCTGCTCGATCCGGAGGACGGCACCATGGCGGCCGAGGCGGCGGCGGCGGCGGCGGCGCAGGGCCGCTTCTGGGCGTTTCACGACCGCGTGTTCGCCGAGCGCGCGCGCATCGATCGCGCGGCGCTGGAGCGCTGCGCGCGCGAGGTCGGGCTCGACCTGATCCGCTTCCGGCGCGATCTCGACGGCGGCCGCTACCGCTCGGCGGTGCGCGACGACTCGCGCCGCGCCGCGGCCTTCGGCGTCGCTGCCACGCCGGTCTTCTTCGTGAACGGCCGGCCGCTGGTCGGCTCGCGCGGGATCGGCCCGTTCGTGTCGCTGGTCGAGGCGGAGCGGGCGCGCGCAGCGGCGCTCGTCGCGCGCGGCGTCCCGCGCGCCGAGGTGTCCCGGCGCGTCGTCGCCGGCGGCCTGGCCGCCGCCGGCCCCATTGCGGCCGGGGCCGACGAGCCGCCCGCCGTCGAGCTCGATCCGAAGTCGGTGCACGCTGTCGGCCTGGGCGAGCCGGCGCAGCGGCTCGGCTCCGATGAGGCGCTGGTCACGGTGGTCGAGTTCGGCGACTACCGCTGCGGCTACTGCGCCGCGGTGCAGCCGGTGCTCGCCCAGCTCGTGCAGGACTACGGCGACGACCTGCGCCTGGTGTTCCGTCACCTGCCGATCGGCGGCAACGCGGACTCGCGCCGTCTGGCCGAGGTGGCGGCCGCGGCGGCCGAGCAGGGCCGCTTCTGGCCCATGCACGCGCGGCTGTACGCATCGCATGGAACGCTCGACCGGCAGGCGATCGAGGCGATCGCGCGCGACATCGGCCTCGACATGGCCCGCTTCCGCGCCGCGCTCGATCGGCGCCGCACCGCGGACGGCGTGTCGCGCGACGCCGCCGACGGCGCCCGCATCGGCGTGACCGGCACGCCCACCTTCTTCATCAACGGCACGCCGCTGGTGGGCGCCGCGCCGCCCGAGATGTTCCGCGCGCTGATCGACCGCAAGATGGTCGAGGCGATCGGCCTGGTGAAGCGCGGCGTGCCGCGCGCCGAGATCTACGGCCGCGTCACCGGCCAGAAATCCGGCCCGGCGGGCAAGCGCCGCGAAAAGCGCTGACCCTCGAGCCTCCTCCGGCCTAGCCGGCCAGGACGAGCTGGCGCTGGTCGCCGCGCCGGCGGGCTGGCGCGGGGCGGGCCGGCATTCGCGGGATCGGGAGGGAGGCGCGCGGGAAGGGCTCGCTGGGGCCGTTGCCGCGGGCCAGCTCCTGATAGTCGACAGCGCCGGCCGGGCCGCGATCGATCGACGGCGGCGGCAGCGCGGCGAAGTCGCCCAGGGTGCGCACGCCGGCCGCGCGCAGCAGCATGCGCACCTCGTCGCGCAGGGGCAGGAGATCGATCGAGAGCGGGGCCAGGAACGCCGCCGCCGCCGCCCGCGAGACGACGACGACCGGCGAGTCGCCGCGCGTGCGCGCCGCGGCCCGCGCGGTGAAGCGATCGGCCGCGATGCCGACGCGCGCGCCCGGGTAGCGCGCGGTCACCACGTCGAGCAGGCGGCGCCCGAAGCGCGCGCCGCGCTGGCCGGCCGGCACCTCGAGGAAGATGGCCGGGTGGCTGGCGACGCCCTCGCCCCGCAGCGCCTCCGACAGATCCACCGCCGCGCCGGGGACGAACGCGCCGATGTCCGCGGCCAGGGCCAGCAGCGCCTCGCGCCAGCGCAGCGGCGAGCCGGGCACCACGATGAGCTCGCCGACCCGGGCGCGCGCCTGGCTCGGGCTCATCCCCTCGCGCACGCCGGCCTGGAACGCGGCGCGCGAGCAGGCGACCACCTCCGTGCGGGGGCCGGTGCCCAGGACCACGACGCCGCGGCCGGCCAGGTGCGGCTGATCGCCGACTGCGACCTGCAGTGGAAAGACCGGCATGTAGATGCAGGCCAGCCGCATGATGTTTTCAGTGTACTGTTCTTTTGTTCAGGTGTCGAGCGCTTTGTCTTCTGCGATTCTGGGAGCCTATGTCGCAGCACGAGGGCGGTAGCGCCCGCATCAGCCCGACCGCGCACTTCACAGGTTACGTCTGGTACCGCAACGGTCTGGGCGACCGGGCGCTGCGCACCCGCGCGGGTCAGCTGCTGGTCACCGCGTTCTCGCCCATCGATCGCGCCGCGCGCCTGGCCGGCGGCACGGCGCTCGAGGACATGCTGCTCGGCCGTCACCGAGCCATCGACGAGCGCCTCGAGCAGGCCATCGAGCGCGGCGAGGTGCAGCAGGTGCTCGAGGTGGCCGCCGGCTTGTCGCCGCGCGGCCTGCGCTTCACCCGCCGGCACGGCCAGCGCCTCTTCTATGTGGAGGGCGACCTGCCGGCCATGGCGCGGCGCAAGCGGCAGGCGCTGGCGCGCACCGACGAGCCGGCCGGGTCGCACCACCTGGTGGTCGAGATCGACGCCCTGGCCGACGACACGCCCCGCAGCCTCGCCGCCGTCGCCGGTCGCTTCTTCGATCCGTCGCGCGGCCTCGCCATCGTGACCGAGGGACTGCTCAACTACTTCGACCGCCCCTCGGTCGAGGCGATGTGGGCCCGCATCGCCGACGTGCTGTCCGGCTTCCGCCACGGGCTTTACCTGAGCGATCTGCACCTGGGCGACGACGTCGAGCGCGTGCGCGGGGCGCGCTGGTTCGCGGCCCTGCTGTCGGTGTTCGCGCGCGGCCGGGTCCACTTCCACTACGGCGACTCCGGCCAGGCCGGGCGCGCGCTGCTGGCCGCCGGCTTCGCCGAAGCGCGCTTCTTCCCGGCCGGCCAGACCGGAGCTGGAGCGGCGCCGCCGGTCAGGATCCTCGAGGCCAGCACGGCGCCGGCGGCGACCTGACGTCTGATCGCGCCCCGCCGGTGGGGTAGAGTCCCGGCATGTCGCTCGAAGAGGACCTGCGCGCTCGTCTGACCGCCTCCATCAAGGCCAAGGACCTGCGCGTGGCCAACATCATCCGCATGCTCAACACGAAGGTGATGGAGCGGCGCACCGCGGCCGGCTTCAAGGGCACCGTTGACGACGAGCTGGTCCGCGACGTCATCGCCGCGTACAAGAAGTCGCTGGAGAAGGCGCGCGAGGAGTTCGCCGCCGCCGGTCAGAAGGGCGCCGAGCACATCGCCGAGCTCGACTTCGAGATCGAGTTCTGCCGCCAGTTCCTGCCCGAGCAGCTCGGCGAGGACGAGGTGCGCGCGGCGGTGCGCGAGGCGCTGGTCGAGATGGGCGGCGTGCCGGACCCGAAGAACGCCGGCCGCGTGATCGGCGCGGTGATGAAGAAGCACAAGGGCCGGGTCGACGCCGCGCTGGTCAAGCAGGTCCTCGACCAGGAGCTGAAGTCCGGCTCGTAGCCCGCTCGCGCCCGGAACGTCAGAAGCGGCCGCTGACCACGAGCGCGGCGCCGCGGTCGAGCGGGACGAGCGACGCGCCCTCCGGGCCCTGGTCCTGGTCGCCGCTGTCGCGGACGAAGAAGTAGATGCCGAGTCCGGTCACCAGCGCGCCGGCCGACGCGGTCACGATGCCCGCGGTGCTCGTGTCGCGCTGGTAGCGGTCGCGCCCGCCGCCGGCATTGTCCAGGACGATGAGGGTCGCCCCGCCGGCGACAGCGCCGAGGCCGGCCCCCAGGGTCACCCACTTCCAGACCCGGAAGGGCCGACTGCCGCCGCCCGCGTCGCGATCGTCGCGGCCGGCCGAGATCGGGGCGCGGCGCGCGCCGTCGTCGGCCAGCGGCGAGACCAGCGCCGCGGCCTCGTCCTCACCGGCCAGCAGGCGGGCCAGCGCCTCGAAGCGATCCACGCCGGGGACGACCGGCTCGACGGCGACGGCGCCGCTGCGCAGCGGGCGCATCGAGTCGGCGGCGTAGAACGCGCCCACCACCGAGCGGCGGCCCCGGTTCATGCGGATGCCGAGCACCACCACGCTGGGCGCGCCGAGCGCGCGCGCCAGCCGCACCGCGAAGCGGGCCTCGAGATCGCGCCGCGCCGCCTCGTCGTCGAACACCAGCGCGGCGGCGCCCTCGGTGTGCAGCACCGCGTCGAGCTGCCACGACAGGCTCACACTCGTCGTGGTGCCGGCCTCGACAACGACGTCGTGCACGCGGCCGAAGCGGTTGCCCTGCTGCAGGAACAGGCGATAGGTGCCCGGGTAGAGGTCGCGGATCCTCACGTCGCCCGCGTTGACGTAGCGCTCGTTGACGAACACGACCGTGTTGTCGTCGTCCAGGTTGACGGCGATCGAGCCCTTGCCCTCGCGGGCGAGATCCTGGCGCACGGCGTCGAAGAACTCGCGCGTCTCCGGACCGTAGTCCTTGTAGCTCACCTCGCTCTGGGGAAAGCTGCGCACCAGCTCCTTCATCGCCTCGGTGGCCTGGGTGGTGCGCCCGCGCCGCTTGTGGGCCAGCGCCAGGCCGACCAGGCCGCGCATCACCGCGCTGCGCCGGACGTCGTTCTTGCCGACCAGCGCGGCCGGCGCGGCGCGCAGCACCGCCAGCCCGCGCTCGATCTCCTGGATGGCGGCGTCGAACTCCCCGCTCAGGAACTTCTTGTAGCCGGACTCGACGGCGCGCAGCGCGTCGGCGATCTGGCTCGTCGCCGACGGCGCGGCTCGAGCGCGACAGCACGTCGTCGATCCGGTCGGCCGCGACCTTGGGCCCGGCGAAGCCGTTGCGCCGCAGCTCGGACAGCACCGGCGCGAGCAGCCGGTCGGCGTCGGCCGGGCGCTGGCCGGCGTGCGCCTCGACGACGATCGGCTCGTTTCCGGGCGCGGCCGCGGCGACCGCCGGCGCGGCCGCGAGCGCGAGCGCCGCGACCGCGGCGACCCGGCGGCCGGCGCGAGAGAGCTGAGCAGGTGTGCAGTCGATGGGCATGATTGGACGTCGCATGGCAGGTAGCGACCCCTATCATCGGACCGACCGGCCGCGGCGTGCACCCATGCCGACTGCATTTCTCCCCCCCGGGAGTCGAAGCACCTACCGCCTGATAGGCTGCCCGATGCCCAGCATGTTGCCCTCGCTGTCGCGGAACCAGGCGCCCCGCTCCGCCGTCCCCTTGCTCGGGTAGTTGCCCTCGACCTCGGCGATGCCGTTCACCGTGGTGAGGCCGGGGAAGTCGTACTCCTCGAACACGACACCGCGGGCGCGCAGCTCGGCCACCGTCGCGTCGATGTCGTCCACCTCCCACGCCATCTGGGTGTGATCGCCCGAGGACGCGCCGGCCGACTGGAACAGGGCGAACTCGCCGCTGGCGCAGCGGTAGCGCAGGCCGCCGGGCCGGCGCTCGATCGGCTCGAGGCCGAGCTTCTCGGCGTAGAACGCCTCGGCCCGGGCGAGGTCCTTGACCGGGATGCGGGTGGCGACGTGGCTCTTTCGCAGCATGGTCCCGGAAGCCTTCCCCTGTTCGCTCCTCCGCGCAACCGACGGCGCGGTCACGCGCTTCAGCGAACCCGGGCCAGCGAGCCCATGCCGCTGATGTCCTGCCGGACCCGCGGATTGCCGCTGTACTGCACGCTGCCCATGCCGCTTATGTCAACCTCGAGCGACGCAGATGGCGTGGACCTTTGCGCTGCCGGTGCCGCTGATGTCGACGTCGGTGTCGCGGCTGGTCACTCGGGCGCCGCTGTAGCTGCCCGCGCCGGAGATCTCGATCTCCTGGCGCGTGACCTGGCCGGATGCGGTGAGTGAGCCGGCGCCGGTGATGTTGACGTCGAGATTGGTCACCGTCAGGCGGCCGATGCGCACCGAGCCGGCGCCGCTGAGATCGAGGTCGAGCTCCTTGCCGCTGAGCGACGCGGCCTCGACGCTGCCCGCGCCCGAGACCATCAGATCCGAGAGCCGCACGAAGGTGAGCTCGATGACGGTCTCGTGCATGCAGTCCCAGTCGCGCCGGTCATGGCGGGATCTGGTCGTCCCAGTCGATGTCGAGGCGGCCTTTCTTGACCGTGGTCTTGATGACGGACAGCAGGCGGCGGTCGGTGGTCATGGTCAGCGACTCGCGCGCGCCCTGCTTGAGGATGAGGCGGGCCGGCGCGCTCAGATCGATCTCATGGAAGCCGCTCACCGCGCGCGTCTGGGTCACCCGATCGGCCGCCGGCGGGCGGCAATCCGCCCTTGCCGACCCAGGTGCTGCCATCATGACACGCCGCCGCCGCGAGCGCGATACCGAGTGCCGAGCGCATGAGACCCCTCCTTGGCCGTGCGGCCGATTTTGAACTACCGAGGTAGTACTATCCCGGTAGTCGAGCGGTGTCAAGCGCCCGCCGTCCCGCGGACGAGCGCTACAGATCGCGCAGCGCGGCCGCCGCGGTCCGGCGCTGCTCGGCGTCGAGTACCGGGCGGCACGGCCGCGGCCGGTCCTGCGACATCAGATTGCTGGGCTCCGCGCGATGGTCGAGGCCCAGGGCATGCCCCACCTCGTGGGCCAGTGTGGTGCGGCGCTGCATCGCGGGGACTCGCTCCAGATCATGGCGAGAGAGCAGGATGGTGGGTCGCAGAGGCCGGTCGCCCAGCCCCAAGGCGGCGGCGGTCTCGCGCGTGACGGTCAGGCCGGCGAGATCGCGCAGCTGGATGGCCACCGCGCTCGACGGCGAGGCGATGCGCGGCAGCAGCGCCACGCTGATGGTGGTGCGCAGCGGCGCGCCGTGGTCGCGGAGCAGCCGCTCGAGCGGCGCCGCGAAGGCGGTGTCGCCGGAGTCGCGCTCGACGCGGCGAGAGACGCCCTCGCCGGCGCCCAGGAACGCCGCGGCGATGGGCAGGCGCACCGGCGGGCCCGCCGTCTCGATGGTCAGGCCCAGCGCGCCGTACACGGCGGACAGAATGCGCACGTGCGCGTCGAGCTCCGCCGGCTCGACGCCTTCTCCGACGAAGAGCGCCACGCGCAGGTGGCCCGTGAGCCGCGAGCCGTCGGTCGGGGCACAGGCGACCGCCGCGAGGGCGGCCTCGGATCGATCCGCGCGCTCCCCCCGCCCTCGCCATCGCAGCGCCCGCACCCGGCCGCCGCCGGCAGCAGCGCGACGGCTGCCGCCAGGACCGCCGGGCGCGGCGTCCGCGTCACAGCGTTTCCAGGAACTGGATCAGCGCCGCGCGCTCCGCCTCGCTCATCTCCAGATACGCGTCGCGCGCGGCCGCCGCCTCGCCGTCGTGCAGGCGGATCGCCTCGTCGAGCGTGTCCGCCGCACCCGAGTGCAGGTACGGGTTCGTGTCGGCGATGCCCCACAGCGGCGCGGTGCGGAATTCCCTCATGCCGGCCGACGTGTCCTCGATCCCGGTGACCGAGGCGGGCAGGACCTCGTGGAGCAGGAGATCCGAGTAGAGCTCGACCGGGCCGCTTTCACCCGCCAGCGCGGGGACGTGGCAGCTGGCGCACCCGGTTGAACTGGAAGCGCTCCTCGCCCAGCGCGGCTGCCTCCGGGTCCGCCGGCTTCCGGCGCGGCGGCGGCGCCAGGTTGCGCAGGTACGCGGCGAGCGACGCGGCCTGGTCGAGGCTGAGCTCCGGATCGGCCACGCCGTCCTCGTCCTCGACCTTGCCGAAGGTGAGCGCCTCCTCGGCCGGCAGGGTCATGCCGAGCTCGGCGCCGACCGCGTCGCGCACGAACTCGCGGATGTTCGGCACCTGGGCCTTCCAGCCGAAGCGCCCCACGCGGCCGCCCTCGACGAGCGACACCCGACCGCTGATGCCGTCGGCGTCTGCGTCATCCGGGTCGGCGCCGGCCGTGATGACCTCCTCCGCGATGCCGTCGATGAGCCCGAGGCCGAAAAGCGCGGGCGTCTGCCGCTGTTCGAACACGTTGCACTCGGGCGGCGGAAAGTTGGCGTCGCCCGGCAGCGCGGTGATCTTGTGCAGGATGGTGCCGTAGGACGGGGCCAAGAAGACGCTCTCTTCCTCGACGGTGCCGTGGCGCATGACGTCGACGCCGCGCGGGCCGGCCCCGCCGACCACCGGCTCGAAGTGGCAGGCCCGGCAGGAGTCGCCGTTCATGCGCGGCGCGCCCAGACCCTCGCGCAGGCCGAAGTCACGGTCGAACAGCTCGCGACCGGCCAGAAAGCGCGTCCGCTCGGCGGCGTCGATTCCGGACAGCGGGCCGCCCAGCTCGCCGGGCCGCGGTGCCGCCTGGCCCGGCGGCAGCAGGCCCGGCGAGTACTGCGAGCGGCCGCCGAGCGAGAGAAGAAATTCGATCAGATCGACGCGCTCGTCCTCCGACAGCGCCGCGAACCGACGGGCCGAGTCCGCTGCCTCGCCGCCGTGCAGCCGGATGGCGCCCTCGATGGTATCGGCCCGCCCGTCGTGCAGGTACGGCCCGACCGCGGCCAGGCCCCACAGCGGCTGGGTGCGGAACTCGCTGCCGGTGGCCTCGCTCATGACGATGCCGTCGGCGAGCTCCGGCCCCATGTCGTGGAGCAGGAGGTCGCTGTAGACCGGCAAGGGGCCGCGCGGCCCCTCCAGGCGCGGGGCGTGGCAGCCGCCGCAGCCGACCGCGTCGAACGCGGCCAGGCCGCGCCGCCGCTGGTCGTCGAGACGCTCGGGGCGCGGCGCGGCGGTGAGCATGGCGAAGCTCACCAGGTCGAACAGGTCCTGGGCCTCCATCTCCGGGTCCAGCACGTCGTCAACGTCGCAGTTGGGTCCGGACGGGGCCGCCGCCTGGGCCTTCCCCTCGAGGACCTCGCGCAGCCACAGGCTGGCCTGCTCGTCGCGGGCCGCGGCCGACGAGTCGAACCGGCAGGCGGGCGCGCTGCTCGTGGGTCAGCGGATCGGTGGTGACGCCCATGTGGTTGAACAGCGGGCCGCGGATGAAGCCCTCGATGGAGACGGTCTGGGCCTTGAGCCCGAAGCGGCCGACGAAGCCCTTGTCGTAGTTGGGGCGGCCGCTGATGCCGTCGCCGTCCTCGTCGTCCGGATCGGCGCGGCGCAGGATCTCCTCCTCGCTCAGCTCGGCCAGGAGCCCCACGCCGTAGAACGGGATCGGGTTGCGCTGGACGATCACGTTGGGCGCGAAGCCCGGGTCCGGCCTCGCGGTCTGGCCGGCGAAATGGGAGAACATGCGGATCACGCCCACGAAGGCGCCGGTGGCGCTCTCCGGCGGCGGGTTGCGCTCGCGCTCGGCGGGCGGCGTCGCCGGGTCGCCGCATTCGAACAACGTGACGTTGTGGCCCATGACAAAGGGGCCGTCGTCCAGCCGGACGCCGGCGAGGAAGAAGTTGCGGTACAGGCCCGCGCTGCCGCCCGGCTGCGGCCGCTCGTGACAGGCGCCGCAGAAGGTCACGTTGAACGCGGGACCGAGCCCATCGGCGATCTGGAAGCGGCGCAGCGAGACCTCGACGCCGCGCTCGAACGTGGCCAGCTGCTCGGGCGTGGCCGAGGACAGGGGCGAGCCGAGCGGTCCGGTGACGGCGACGGCGAACGGGCCGTGGTCTGCGACCGGGATCGGCGGCAGGTCGTCGCCGCAGGAGGCCGGCGCGAGCAGGGCGAGCAAGTGGGCGCGGCGGATCGCGTTCCGTATCGTCGGGCTCATCGCTTCACTCCGTTTCCCTGCGGGCGTAGGCGATCCCCGTGAACGGCTCGCCCGGGATGCCGCCCACTGCATAGATGGTCCCCGCGCCGTCGCCCCACATGGCGTGGACGTCGTCGGGCAGGGAGTCTTCCGCGGTCACCTCGCCGGTGGCGCGATCGAACGTTCCGACCATGCCGTTCAGTCCGCCCACGTAGACGGCGTCGCCGTCGGCGAAGACGCCCGACAGCCCTGGCGGTGCCGCTCGGCTCGACCGTCTCGAACGCGTCCCCTGCAGCGGTGGCCACGCGCGCCGAGTTGCGACCCCCGACGAGGACGAGGTCCTCGGCGCCGGTCCCCGACAGCGCGATGAAGTCGTCGTCGGCGTTCTCGCCGGCGGAGGCGCGGGTCCAGCCCTCTCCGTCGTGGACCAGCACAAGGCCGAGCTGCCCGACGGCGACGACGTGATCGCCGGCGCCCCACACCTTGAACAGCGCGTGCGCGCCGAGCGGGTTCTGCTCGGCGTCCAGCGCGGTGGGCGTGAACTCCTGGCCGTCGTAGTGGGTGAGGACCGGCTCGCCGTCGGCGACCGAGCCCCCCACGATCGCACAGATCGTCCTCCGACGTGCCCCAGATCCCCCACAGGTCCTCGTCGCCGGGGTAGCCGATGCTCTGCCAGCTGTCGCCGTCATGATGATAGGCGGTGCCGGCGAGCCCGACGGCGTAGACGCTCGTGCTCGAGAAGCCGTGGACCCAGACGAACAGCGGTGCGTCCTCGACCAGCTCCACCGACCACTCTTGTCCGTCGAAGTGGTGGACCTCGCCGCGCTCGTAGTTGCCCCCGACCACGAAGACATCGTCCGGTCCGCTCCCCCACGCGCTGGAGAGGAAGCTGCCCTCGAGCCGCTCGAAGGCCGGCTCCCAGGTCGCGCCCGGCTCGCCCGCGTCCGCGCTGTCGTCGGTGTCGTCGGAGTCGCCCGGGTCGCCGTCTCCTCCGCCGCACCGGCGGCCACACACGCGAGAGAGCTGCAAGGACGGAGCAAGATTTCATTCGGCGAACCTCACCGATAGGGCGCGCTGGTCGGTGGTCCCGCCGCGCGCCGGCACCCAGTCTAGCTCCCGACTCTCGCGCGATCAGCGATTCGATCCGCGTTCGACGTCGCTGTGTTCATCGAGCGGCGCAACGCGCCATCGGCCAGCGCGGGTCGAGCACGACTCGATGCCGCACCTGCGTGCTGCCGGTCGTCGGGGTCGCCGTCACGCAGGCGGTCGCGGAGCCCGCGAAACGCGGCGCTGCGGCCTCGTGGGGCCATGGAACGGCCATGCCGGCGTGCGGCATTGCGCCACACGCGGCGCGTGGAGCACAACGTCAGAGATGTCACCACCTCGCGCGCGCTCGACTGCTCGGGCGCGGCCGCCTCGCTCAGGCGAGGCGCAGCGATGTGCGCGCGCGCTCGAGCGCGGCGACCAGCGCGTGGATGTCCTCCTCGCGCGTGTCGACGTTCGTGATGCAGGCGCGCAGCACGCTCTCGCCCGAGGGCTGCCGCACCTCGGACAGCCAGACCTCGCCGCCGGCCAGCACGGCCTCGAGCAGCTGCGGCACGCGCTCGCCGCTCGGCGCGAGCTGCTCGTGGCCGAAGCAGACGATCGGCAGGGGCGATCGGTTGTGCACGGTCCAGCCGGCGGCGGCGAGCTCGTCGCGCAGGAGCGCCGCCATGCGCGCCTGATGGTCGACCTGGTCTGCGACGCCGCGCGCGCCCAGCTCGGCGATGGTCATGAACACCTTGAGGCCGATGGCGCGCCGCGACCACTGCATCGAGTGCTGGTAGAGATCGATGCCGTCGGCGGTGGCGTCCGGCACGTAGCGGGTGTGGACCTGGAACGGCGGCCGCGCAGTCCTCGCGGTTGCGGCCCAGCACCATGCCGGCGCCCATCGGGACCGGCAGGGTCTTGTGCGCGTCCCAGGTGATCGTGTCGGCCCGCTCGATGCCGGCCAGGTGCGGACGCAGCGCGTCGGACAGCAGCGCGCAGCCGCCCCAGGCGGCGTCGACGTGCAGCGACAGGCCCTCGGCCGCGCAGACATCGGCGATGGCCGGCAGCGGATCGATCGCGCCGGAGGCGGTGGTCCCGGCGGTGGCAACGACGAGGAAGGGCGCGCAGCCGTCGCGGCGGTCGCGCGCGATGCGCTCGCGCAGCGCGGCGACGTCCAGCCGCTGATCGGCGTCGCTGGCCACCTTGCGGACCGCGCTGCGGCCCAGCCCGGTGGCGTGGGCGATCTTCACGAACGAGTCGTGCGCCTGGTCGGACGTGTAGAGCGTCGGGCGCCGCTCCAGGGCTCGCAGCCCGTCCTCGGCGTAGCCGGGGAAGTGGCGGGTCAGCGCCACCAGCACCGCGGTCATGTTGGCCTCCGAGCCGCCGGTGGTGAAGGTGCCGGCGGAGCGCTCCGGGTCGAAGCCGGCGCGCTCGAGGAACCAGTCCAGCGCCGCGCGCTCCATCTCGTTGGCCGCCGGCGCGTGCCACCAGCCGCCGACCTGCGGGTTGTAGATCGCGGCCAGCGCGTCGGCGACGACGCCCGCGGCGTGGGCCGTCGGATTGAAGAGGCCGAAGTAGCGCGGGTGCGTCGAGTGCAGGTTGCCGCGCGCCAGCAGATCGGCGACGTCGTCGGCGATCTCCTCGAGCGGCACCGGCGCCGCGAAGTCGTAGCGCCGCAGGCGATCGACCGAGCTCGCCCTGGACAGCTCGGGCGTCACCGGCAGCATCGCGCACGCGCTCTTCCCAGCGCCGCGCCTCGTCGCGCAGCGGCGCGACCCATCGAAGGTTGTTAGCTCTGTGGCTCACGGCCTATAATGTGACTCGAAATGCAGCCTCTCCAATCGAATATTCTTCGAACCGAGCGGCGCAGACCTGCGCTCGATCGAATCGACTTCGAGATCCTCGACGCTCTGCAAGAAGATGCGCGGCTGTCCAACAAGGAGCTGGCCGCGCGGGTCGGGCTGGCGCCGTCGACCTGCCTCCTGCGCGTGCGCGCGCTCATGCGCGACAAGGTGCTGCTGGGCCACCACGCCGACGTGGACGTCGACGCGCTCGGCATCGGCGCCCAGGCGCTCATCGCGGTGCGGCTGGTGCAGACCTCGCGCGACAACTTCCGCGCGCTGCACGCCTACGTCCAGTCGCTGCCCGAGGTGCTGGCCGTGTTCCACGTCAGCGGCGCCGCCGATCTGCAGATCCACGTGGCGGTGCGCAGCAACAGCCACCTGCGCGACCTCATCTGCGACCGGCTGGCCACGCGCAAGGAGGTCGATCGCTGCGAGACGGCGATCATCTACGGCCACACGCGCAACGCCCGCCTGCCGCGCTACACCGAGCCGGCCGGCGCCGAGCGCCCTGTCGCCCGCCGCGGCCGGGCCGGACGCCGGCGGCCGAGGGGCCGGCGATGAGCGATGCACTCGAGGGCCGGCTGCGGTGAATACGATCGAGCACGACGCCGGCGAGCGACCGGCGTCGCGCTGGCCCGGCGCTCAGTTCTTGCAGTAGACGCTGCTCTTGCTCGGCTTGGTCTCGCCGGAGCGGTACAGGTACTTGTGCATCCCCTTGCCGTTGTCGGCGCAGATGAGCTCCTTGGCCCGGTCGCGCACTTCCTGGCCGCACGAGCACGTAGTCGTGGGTGCGGCCGCCGCTCTTGAGCGCGCAGCGCTTCTCGACGATGACGGTGCCGTCCAGCTGGTACGCGGCGCACGAGCCCTTGTCGCCGCGGATGCCCTCGCCGTCGCCGGAGTCGCCGTCGGAGTCGCCGGAGCCCGAGCCGGCGCCGTCGCCCGACCCGCCGCCCGAGCACTTCAGGGAGTCGGCCAGGAGCGTCTTGATCGCGCCCATGCGGTACTTGTAGTGGGTCTTGCCGGCGATCTCCTTGCCGACGCCCGGCTTGCACACCTCCGACTGCACGTCGGCGCGCACGCGCTCGAGGCACTTGGGATACTCGGGCCCGAGCGATCCGCGCGCGCACTCGACGACCAGCAGGACGTTCTTGCCGGCGTGGTCGTAGGCGGTGATGTTGCCGTCGGTGTCCGGCGCCGGCTTGGCGAACGCGGGGCCGGCGGCGGCGAGACACAGCGCGAAGGGCAGGGCAGCACAGGAGACGAAGCTGATCGATTTCATCGCGAACCTCCTCGAGAGCGTTTGTGCGGCCGCACGGGCGGCCGTCGGGTCGAGACGCTCAGCAAGCGACGTGCCGCGCGCTCGATCGAGTCGACAGGCGCGCCTCGCCGATCGCGGCGGCTGGCGGCGCGGGGCTGCGCCGGCGACACCTGTGGCGTCCAGGTCCACACCTCTCGCGACCAGCGCGCCGCGGCGGAGCCCGCAACATCGCGGGCGATCGACCGGCACACGGCTTGCTCGGGGAGCCAGCCTCTGCTCACGAGGAGAAGTCGTCATGAAGAGAATCGCCCTCCTGCTCTCCCTCGCGCTCGCCGCCGCGTTCGCATCCGGCTGCCGCAAGACAAGCTTCGGCGCCGGCTGCGAGAAGTCGGTCGACGTCACCGCTCCGTGGACCGAGCTGAAGATCCCGCTCGACGAGGACAAGACCCGCGTGTGCGCGTCGTCGGCCCAGGAGCTCAAGCTGCGCTCCTACGTGTGGAGCAGCGCCGGCGAGGCGCAGCCGGTGTTCGAGAACGTGCTCGTCGCGGCCGGCTATGCGAAGGACCGCTGCACCGGCGGGGCCTGCTGGTACGACAAGGCCGGCCACACGGTCGGCGTCCACCCGATGGAGTTCAAGCTCAAGAAGTCGACGCTGGTCACCGTCGCGCTCACCTGGCGCGCGGACTCGCGCTAAGTTGTCGCCAATGGCCGGCGACAAGGGCGAGCCTCGGGTCGAGCTGCCGACCACGTCGGCCATCATCAGCGGGCGGCCGGACGCCTACGCGCCGGTCCCGCCGATGCGCCTGCGCGTCGTGGCGGGCCCGGACGCCGGCGCCGTGTTCGCCGCCGCGTCCGACAGCTTCACCATCGGCACCCACGAGCGCGCCGAGATGGTCCTGCGCGACAGCACCGTGTCGCGCTTCCACTGCCAGATCGCGGTCGAGAACGGCCGCATCACCGTGCGCGACCTGGGCAGCCGCAACGGCACCTTCGTCGGCGACGTGTCGGTGCTGCACGCGTACCTGTCCGACGGCGCGTCGCTGCGGCTCGGGCGCAGCCAGCTCCGCTTCGAGCTGGGCGACGAGCCGGTCAAGATGCCGCTGGCCGAGGCGGACAGCTTCGGCGGCATGGTCGGCGGCTCGGTCGCGATGCGGGCGGTGTTCGCGCGGCTGGCCCGGGCGGCGGCGTCGGACGCCACGCTCCTGCTCGAGGGCGAGACCGGGACCGGCAAGGAGGTGGCGGCCGAGTCGGTGCACGCGGCCAGCGCGCGCCGCGCCGGGCCGCTGGTCGTCGTCGACTGCGGCGCGGTGCCGCCGGATCTGCTGGAGAGCGAGCTTTTCGGCCACGAGCGCGGCGCATTCACCAGCGCGGTGGCGGCGCGCCAGGGCGCGTTCGAGATGGCGGCCGGCGGGACCATCTTTCTCGACGAGATCGGCGAGCTGGGCCCGGAGCTGCAGCCCAAGCTCCTGCGCGTGCTCGAGCGGCGCGAGTTCAAGCGCGTCGGCGGGACGCGCTGGTCGCCGGTGGACGTGCGCGTCGTCGCGGCCACCAACCGCGGCCTGCGCGGCGAGGTGAACGCGCGCCGCTTTCGCTCCGACCTCTACTATCGACTCGCGGTGCTCGAGGTGCGCCTGCCGCCCCTGCGCGAGCGGCCCGAGGACCTGCCGCTCCTGGTCGAGCACGTGCTGGGTCGGCTCGGCCTGGCCGACCGGCCCGAGGCGGCCGTGCTGCGCGGCGAGGCGGCCCGGGCCGATCTGGCCCGCCACCCCTGGCCGGGCAACGTGCGCGAGCTGCGCAACTACATCGAGCGCTGCCTGGCGCTGGCCGAGCGATCCCCGCTGGGCGGCGACGCGGGCGGCGACGGCCGCGCCCGACGGCCCCGCGCGCGACGAGGTCGACGGCGGGCTCGACTTCAAGGCCGCGCGCGAGACCTGGAACACGAAGTTCGAGAAGCGCTACCTCGAGGAGCTGCTCGACCGCCACGCCGGCAACGTGTCGGCCGCAGCGCGCACCGCCGGCATCGACCGCAAGTACCTCTACCGCCTGCTCTGGCGCCACGGCCTGCGCTGACGCCGGATCAGAGGCCGTCGAGCATGGCCAGGTCGATCGCGAAGTCGACCGCCACGGTGGCCACGCGGGTGCCGTCGAGCGACTCCTGCGGCCGCCAGTACCAGCGCTGCTGGCTGGTCTCGATCGGCCGCACGGTGCCGTCGAGCGCCACGCGCAGCGCGGCGAACAGGCGGCCGCGCCAGCCGAATGCGCTCACCAGCAGATCGCGGCCGTCGGCCGACCAGCTGACCGACTGCAGATCGCTCAGGCCGGCGACGGCAAGCTCGCGGCGGGCCCCGCCGTCGATGTCGAACAGCGCGATGCTGTCGCCACCGCGCACGACGGCCAGGGTGCGGCCGTCGGGCGAGACGGCCATGCTGCGCATGTAGTAGCCCCGTGCCGGGATGGCCGCGATCTCGTGGCCGCGCGCGCCGCTGGCCGCGTCGAACAGGGCGTAGCGCACCTGCCCGCGGTCGACTGTCTCGAGCACGCACGGCGGCCGGCGATCACCGGCGCAGCGGACCGCGTTGGCCGCCATGCCGGCCGCCGGCACCTCGGCCAGCAGGCGCGCGTCGCCGGGCGCCGACGAGCGCCACAGCCCCATGGATGTGCGACCGGCGCCGCGCTGGAAGATGACCGCGCCGTCGACGAGCGTGTCGGGCATCTCGTCGTCGGCGCCGCTCATCCACAGCGCCGGCGGATCGCCCGGCGGATGCGCGACGATGTCGAGGTTGCCGCCGGCGTCGTTGGCGTAGAACAGCCAGCCCTGCTCGCTCCACCCGGCCAGGCGCCGGGTCTGCCCGTCGCCGGTCGACAGACGGCGCAGCGGCCCGCCGCGATCGGCGACGAAGATGCCGTAGCGCTGGGTGCCGCGGTTGTAGAGCAGCCGGCCGCCGCTCCAGCGCCCGCCGGTGATGGTCAGGCCGGCCCAGCGGTGCACAGGGCGCTCGACGCCGGTCGCCAGATCGAGGGAGTACAGGCCGGCGCCCAGGCGATCGTTGATCGCGTACAGGACGCTGTCTGCGTGCGGCCAGGCGATGAGCAGCGCGATGTACGTGCCGAAACGGCGCCGGTGGACGGTGCGCGACGATCCCGCGACGACCTCGATCACGTCGATGCTGTCGTCGCCGCCGTCGGGTGCGGTGCGCACCAGGACCAGGCGCCTCGAGTCGGGCGACCAGGCCATGCCGCTCACCATCTCGCCGTCGCCGAGCGCGACCAGGCGGCGCATCCTGCCACCCTCGACCAGATACACCTCGCGCTGATCGCGCGCGCACGCGACCGCGCGGCCGTCGGGCGAGAGCCGGGCCAGGAAGCGCTCCGCCGTCCCGTGCAGCAGCGCCGGCGCCGCGCCGCCCAGGCGCCACACCTGCCACTGCCCGTCGCCGTTCTGCCCGTACGCGACGACCTGGCCGTCCGGCGCGAACTCGGCGTCGATGGGCAGAAAGCCGGGCGGCGGCGCCAGGCGTTCGGCGCGCCCGCCGGCCAGCGGCTTGACCACGAGGTTGACCCCGGTCGCGTAGACGAGGCGCGTGCCGTCTCGCGACAGCCCGCCGCCCATCGGCTGCTGGTCGCCGGCGGCCAGGGTCAGCATGATCTCGCGCGCGTCGAGCGCCGCATTCGAGGTGGCATGGGAGGTCGCGCGGTCGCGGCCGAGCCACAGCGCCGCGGCCGCCGCCACGCCGGCGACGATGACACCGCCGGCCAGCAGGCGACCGCGCCGCGCACCGGCGGCCGGCGCGACCGGGACCGCGGCCGGCAAGGACGGCGCCAGCGCCGTCGGTGCCAGCACCATCGACGCGCGGCCGGCGGTCGGCGTCAGCCCCGCGGTCGTCTCCGCGCGCGTGTCGCCTTCTGAGTCGTCCCCGCCGGCGTCCGGCGTCGCGCCCATGGCGGCGCGAGCCGCGGCCACCGCGGCCGCAAGCTCGGCCGCCGCCACGCCGGTCGGGGTCAGCAGCGCGACAACCTCGTCGCGCATGGCCGCCGCCGAGGCGAAGCGCGCCTGTCGCTCGCGCGCCATGGCCCGCTCGATCAGCGCGACGACCCCGGCCGGCACGTCGGGGCGCAGCCCGGCCAGCGGCGCCGGCGCGCTGCCGATGATGCGGGCCAGGAGCTCCGGCGCGCTGCCCGAGCCGTGCGGGTAGCGGCCGGCCAGCGCCCAGTACATCGCGGCGCCGAGCTGGTAGAGGTCGGTCGACGCGTCGGCGCTCTCGCCGGCGGCCTGCTCCGGCGACAGCAGCTCGAGCGTGCCGTGCACCGTGCCCTCGCGCGTGATCGGCGCCTCCAGCCCCTCGTGCAGCTTGGCGATGCCGAAGTCGAGCAGCTTCACCTGGCCCGCGTCGGTCACGAAGATGTTGCGCGGCGTGACGTCGCGGTGGACCAGGCCGAGCGGGCGGCCGTCGCCGTCGCAGGCGGCGTGGGCGTAGGCCAGGCCGGCGAGCGCCTGATCCGCCACCGCCAGCACCTCGGGCCAGCTCCGGCTGCTGGCGCCGCCGCTGTGGTCGACCATGGCCAGCTCGCCCAGGGTCGTGCCGCGCAGCAGCTCCATGACGATGAAGTAGCCGGCGTCGACCGCCAGCACGTCGTGGACGCGGACGATGTTCGGGTGATCGAGCCGGGCCAGGATGCGGGCCTCGGTGAAGAAGCGCTGCACCGCCTCGCCGCGCACCGCGTGGTCGGCGGCCAGCCGCTTGAGCGCGACCGACATGCGGAAGCCGCCGGGTCCGGTGCGCACGGCCTCCAGCACCTCGCCCATTCCACCTCGCCCGATACGGCGCGCGATCTGGAAGCCGGGGACTCTCGTGAGCCCAGTATATAGCCGGCTCAGCTCACTCCATGCGGCCGCCGGTCGACAGCTTGCCCATCTCCCGGTACTCGAGCTGGATGGCGCGCACGAGGTGCTCCTGGGACATCGGCAGCGCCTCCTGGGCGGCGAGGAAGGCCGCGCGCAGCGCGCTGTTCCTGATGTAGCCGCCCGACATCGGGAAGCGCCGGGCCAGATCGGCGAAGTCGAAGTCGCCGCGTGTCGGCACCTCGGGCGGGATGTGCGCCGCCCACAGCCTGACCCGCATCTCCTCGTCGGGGAACGGGAAGGCCAGGCGCAGGGTCATGCGCCGCTTGAACGCGTTGTCGATCGAGCCCTCCAGGTTGGTGGTCAGGATCGCGACGCCCTCGAAGCTGTCGAGGCGCTGGAGCAGGTAGTTGACCTCGAGGTTGGCGTAGCGGTCGACCGACGACTTCACCTCGGTGCGCTTGGCGAACAGCGAGTCGGCCTCGTCGAACAGGACCAGCGCCTGGCCGTCCTCGGCCGCGTCGAACACCTCGGCCAGGTTCTTCTCGGTCTCGCCGATCCACTTCGAGGTGATGCGCGCCAGGTCGACGCGGTAGAGATCGAGGCCGAGCTCGCGCGCGATGAGGCCCGCGACCATCGTCTTGCCGGTGCCGGGCGGCCCGTAGAACAGCGCCACCAGGCCGCGCGCCGTCGACACGCGGGTCTCGAAGCCCCAGCTCTCGTACACGGTGCGGCGGTGCTTCACCCGGCCGATGAACTCGCGGATGCTGTCGAGCACGTCCTCGGGCAGGGCGACCTGGTCCCAGCGCGCCAGCCGGTCGATGTGGGTCGCGACCTTGCCCAGGCGGACGTCGATGTGCTGGCGCGCGGCGCGGCCCAGCTCGACGGCCACGTCATCCGGCTCGCGCGGCTCGGCCGAGCGCCGCGCCGCCGCCAGCGCCACCACGCGCTCGATGGTGCCGGGGCCGATGCGGAAGCGGGCGGCCAGGCTGGCCGAGGCGCTGCTGTCCATCTCGTGGCGGTCGAGCGCGCCGCGCCAGAAATCCAGCCGCGCCCCCTCGTCCAGCGCCGGCACCGTGAAGTCGAGGAAGCCCGGGTCGAGCGGCATGCGCTGCTCCGGGCTGGTGCGGAAGCCGATCGGGCCGGGATGGCTGCGCAGCACCTCGCGAACGTGCTCGATCCCCTCGCTGTCGTCGCGGTCGAGAAGCTCGAGGCCGCACACGCACGGGATGGCCCCGCGCAGGAGCGACAGGCGCAGCTCGGCGCGCAGCGAGGGCGCCAGCGACGGACCGCGCGGCAGAAGCTCGGCGTCGACCATGGCCAGCGGCTTGCCCACCCGCGCGGACAGCGCGGCCAGCAGGCTGGTGCGGCCGGCTCCGGGCCGTCCGCGCACCACCAGGCGCACGGATCGCTCCGGCGTCGTCGGGGCGGCCAGGGCCAGGACCAGCTCGCGCTTGAGCGACAGGGGCAGGGCGAGATCGGTCAGGCTGCGGTCGGCGCGGCGGATGACGGCGATGGTGCTGGTCCCGCCCGAGGCGTACGGGTCGCCGCGCAGGCGGGCCAGCAGCACCGGCTCGACGGTGATCGGCGCGAACAGGTACTGGTCGGGGCTCACCGGCAGGACCCGCACCAGGCCGTACTTGACCAGCGGCGCGTCGGCGTCGAGCTCGGCGGCGACGAGGTTGCGCAGGTTGTACTCCTGCCCGGCGAGCAAGAGCTCGATGAGGTAGCGGTCGCACACCGGCCGGCCCTCGTCGTTGGCCAGCACGCCGTACAGCCGCGCGATCTCGCCGCGCAGGGTCGGCGCCGCGGCGGTGGCGAGCACGCGGCTGGCCATGTCGGACAGGCCGAACTCGGCGGCCAGCTCGATGAACGGCAGCGGCCCGCCGGTGGCGAGGGTGGCCTGGGCGCGGCGAGAGACGTGCAGCGCCGCCTCCTGCACGCGCCGGTCGGCGGCGGCCAGGATGTCGGCGGCGCCGCCCATGCGGCTCCCGACCAGCGCCATCACCTCCTGCTGGAACGGGCGCTGATCGTTGTTGGGCAGGCTGAGCCGGCCGCTGTCCCACGCGTCGGCGATGGCGCGCGCGGCCCAGGCGCCGACCAGATCGAGCGTGTCGGACAGGTGCTCGCCCGGGTTCTCGTACGGCGTGGCGCCCGGCGGCAGCGACGCGCTGGGCCGGCGCGCGCGCGCGCCGAGCGCCAGGAGCGGCACGTCCGGCACCGGCAGGCTCGCGACGGCTCGCTTGCGGTTCACATCGGGCGTCTGGGCCGGCGCGGGCTCCGGCTCGGCCGCGGCCAGCTCGACCGCCGCGCCGGCGTCGATGGCCGGCGCCGGCGCGCGCGCCACGCCGCGCCGCGCGCCGAACAGGTCCGTGTACGGGATGTGCAGCACGCGCAGCGGCCCGCCCTCGGGGCGGAAGCCGGCCAGGGTCACGAAGCGGCCGTTGGCGTCGATGGCCAGATCGGCGATCTCGATCGGCGCCGGCTCGTCGCCCAGCACGCGGCCGTAGCGCAGGTCGACAGACAGCAGGCGCCCGTCGGCTGCGGCGATCAGCGCCAGGCCGCGCGACTCGGCCAGGGCGCAGCGCTCGCTGCGCGGCAGCTCGATGTGGTGGATGAGCGAGCCGCCCGGCCGCACGACGTCGAACGCGCTGACCCCGTTGAGCCCGGACATGAGCGCGACAGCGCGCCCGCCGAACAGCGCGCCGCCGGCCACGACCAGCCCGTCGCCGCCGGGCAGCTCGGTGATGAGCGCGTCGCGCCCGCCACCGCGCAGCACCACCTCGCGCCCGCGCGCGACCAGCAGGCGACGTCCCGGCACCGCGGCGGCGAAGGCGCCGGCCGGCGCGTCCTCGCTGACGTCCTCCACCTCGATCCCGTCCTCGACCGCGCGCAAGAGCAGGCGCCGCTGCCCGATCCACAGCGCGCTCGGCTCCTCTTCACCGGCCGCGGGCCGCAGCGCGCCGCCCGCGTCGTCGCCCAGCGGGGTGCCGTCGCCCAGCTCCTCGTCGCGGTCGAGGTCGTGCCTGCGCAGCATGCCGGCGGCCACGAACCAGATCTCCTCGCCCACGCATCCGAAGTCGACCAGATCGGGGCACGGCAGCTGTCTGCGCGGCGCGGTGCCGAGCGCATCGACGCGCTCGAGCCCATCGAGCAGCTGCTCCCCGTCCGCCCGCCGGATGACCACGTGCCGGCCGCTGCGAGACAGCGCGATCAGGCGAGCGCTCGGAGCGTTCGGCAGGCCCTCCTCCATTGGGGAAAGATCGCATGGATCGGGGTTGTGGGCGATGTCGCTGGAGGCCTCGCCTTCGCGGACCGTGGTCGCCCAAAGGCGGCGGCATCCGGGTCGGTTATCGGCGACGCCGCCCGCGCCGATGCTGGAACTCCGCGTCCACCAGCGCCACGTAGTCCAGCCGCGGCTCTCCTTCCGGGTTGTCCAGCGGCGGGGCGCCGCCCAGCTGGCGGACGCGGTCGCGGAAGGCGGCCGCGATGCCCTCGGCTTCGCGGCGGCTGTCGCGGTCGGCGGCGCCGGCGGCGGCCTCGTCGATCTCGGCCGAGAGGTCGAGGGCGACGGTGCGGGCCAGGCGGCCGCGGCGCAGCAGGTCTTGTAGCGAGTTGGCCAGCGTCGGGATCTCGTGCTCGGGCGAGTCGAGCATCTCGCGGGCCACGAAGAGAACCTGTTGAGCGGTCAGCACCTTGTCGCCGTACAGGATCAGCGCGGCCTGGAAGTAGTTATAGATGGGGACCAGGCGGCGGCCGTAGTGGGCGAAGCCGGCCGTCGGCGAGCGGCGGTCCAGGTGGATGAGGATGCGCCGCACCGCCTCGCCGCGGCGCACGCGCTCGGCCAGCGCGAGCGTGCGCTCGGCCTGGTCGTCGTAGGCGCGCGCGGCCTCCATCACGCGCTGCAGCTCGCCGGCCGACACAACCCCGCCCAGGATGTCGGCGTACAGGCAGTAGATGATCGCGTCCGCCTCGGCGTCGTCGCCGAACAGCGTCTCGGGCGGGTTGCCGAGCAGCCCGAGCCGACTCTCGAGCAGGGCGGGCAGCTTGTACGGCACCTGGGCGCGCAGCGCGCGCAGCCGCAGCCGGCTCAGGTTGCGCAGGTTGTTCTTGAGCACGAACTCGTCGTACTCGACCCCGTCGAGCGCCAGCTTGGCGGCCAGCACCTTGCGCATCTGCGACGGGCTGCCGCTGATGAGGCAGATGCGGTGCTCGGAGCTCTGGCGCAGCGAGCGCAGCAGCGCCGGCGCGCCCGGGTAGGCCTGCTTGTCCTGCGCCGTCTCCAGCGCCGACTTGACCAGATCGCCGAGGGTGTCGAACTCGGTCCGGAGGTAGGTCTTGTCCAGGTCCCAGCGGAAGACGTGGGTGGCGTTTACCGCCATGCTCTCGATGTGCCGGCAGCCTCGGTCAGCGAGGAGCCGAGGTGAGGTTCGGGACGGTTGGGGGGCGAGCCTGGGCGCGCGACGCGAAGCTGGCCAGCCCGGACGAGATGACCCCGCACAGGTCGGAGCGCAGCGCCTTGTCGGCCACGCGGATCGCGTTGGCCAGCGCGCGCGGACCGGAGCGGCCGTGCGCCTTGATGAACAGGTTCTCGAAGCCGAGCAGCGGCGCGCCGCCGTACTGCTCCCAGTCGGTCAGGTCCTTGAGCCGCTGGATGCCGCTCGACAGCATCATGAGCGCGGCGCGCCACAGGAGCTTCTCCTTGTACGCGTAGCGGGCCAGCCCGATCACGGTCTCGGACACGCCCTCCAGCATCTTGATGACCACGTTGCCGACGTAGCCGGAGCAGACGATGACGTCGGCCACGCCGCGCGGGATGTCGAGCCCCTCGACGTTGCCGATGAAGTTGACGTCGGTGGCCTCGAGCAGGAGCGCGTGCGCCTCGACGACCGGCTGCGGGCCCTTGCCGGCCTCGGTGCCGTTGGACAGGAGCGCCACTCGCGGGCGCGCGTTCTGCGAGATGACCTTGGCGTAGGCCGCGCCCATGAGCGCGAAGGCGACGAGGTCGTCGGCCGAGGCGTCGATGGTGGCGCCGACGTCGAGCAGGAGCGAGAACGGGTCGTTCTTCTCGCCGCGGCGCAGCTCGGTGGGATAGACAGCCGCCAGCGCCGCGCGCTTCACCCCCGGCAGTAGCCGCCAGCTGCGCGCACATGCGAGCACACAGGCGCCGGTGTTTCCGGCCGAGACCAGGGCCTCTCCCTCGCCGGTGGCGACCAGCCCGGCGGCGACGGCGATCGACGAGTCCGGCTTGGCCGCGATGGCCTCGGACGGCTTCTCGTCCATGTGGATGACCTGCGACGCGTGGTGCACGCGCACGCGGCCGCCATCGTGGCGCACCTGCGGGAGGATCTTGCCGATCCGGGCGGCGTCGCCGACCAGGATGATCTCGGCGTCACGCAGGGCCAGGGATGCCTCCGCGGCGCCGCGGACGATGGAGTCCGGAGCGGCGTCGCCTCCCATCGCATCCACGACGATACGGTTCACCGCGCGAATGGTGGCACAGGGCCTCCGAGGGAGGCAATCGCCCCGGGACCGGCGTTCCGGCGCGCATCTACTGCGCGATTCAGGTGCGCGTCTCTTCCACGCACACGGCGCTGCGATGGCGGGCGGTCGGGATGTGTCGCTCGAAGCAGCCGACCGAGCAGAAGCGCAGCCGGGCGCGCCCGATGTTGCAGGCCGACACCGAGCAGCGGTAGCGCGCCTGCTCCGGTTCGATGCGCGTCCTGCACATCGAGCAGAGGATGGTAGGGGACGGTGCGCGAGAGGAGGTGCCGGGAGCCGCCGTCATGGTGCAATACCTATCTATATACAGACCGGCGCCGCGGGCGAGTTTTGTGCCGCGGAAGGCCGTGATATTCTGCCGACGTGCGGCTCAGGGGTTGCGTCGCTATCGAGCTTTTCGTCGGCGCGACCGTGGCGGCCGCGGTCTCCGGCGCCGCCATCTGGGGGGTCGGCGAGCTCAAGGGTGTACTCGTCGGCGAGTCCGCCGCCCGCAAGACAGCGGAGGCCGCCGAGCTGGGTCCGGCCCCGCGCGCCGCGGTCCCGGAATCCAGCCCTGCCGCTCCGGCCGGTGTCGAGCAGCCGCGGCTGGTCCCCGCATCGATCAGCGGTCCCGCGCTGCCGGTCGCTGTCGCGGCGGACGCGCCGCCGTGGAGCGGCCAGTTTCTCGGCCAGAGCGACGAGGCGCTGCTCGCCCCGCTGCGCGAGTCGCCGGTCACTGCCGCCAAGCTGAACCGGGGCGGCTCGTCGCTGTCTCTGCGCCTCGACTTCGAGAGCGGCAGCCGCGCCGCCTGCAAGCCGGTCCAGGTCCATCTGCAGTCGCAGCCGCGGCGCGAGATCGCCGCGTACCGGGTCAACCGGCTGCTCGGGCTGACGTCGGTGCCGCCGGCGATCGGCCGGCGCTTCACCGTGGCCGAGATCGCCGACACCTTCCGCGCCGACAAGCCGCGCGACAAGGTCCGATTTCTGGCCGAGGCGGTTCCGGAGCGCGACGGCAGCCTGCTGGGCGAGATGAGCTGGTGGGTCCCGGACCTGACCGCGGCCACGCTCGAGGGCTTCGACATCGACACCACCGAGGGTGTGGTGACCTGGAAGCGCTCCCTCACCGTCGGTGAGGAGATCGCGCCGGAGTCGCGGCCTCTGGTCGCCCAGATAAGCGACCTGGTCCTGTTCGACTTCATCATCAACAACTCGGATCGCTGGTCCGGCGGCAACCTCAAGGCCTCGCAGAAGGGGCGCACGCTGGTCTTCCTCGACAACACGCTCGCGTTCGGCGGCGACCCGAACGGCCACACCCGCGTGCGCACCTACCTCTTTCGATCGCAGAAATTCTCGCGCCGCCTCATCGAGCGGCTGCGCCGGCTGGACCAGGACCAGCTGGAGGAGGCTCTCACGACCGACATCGACCCGTTCCCGCAGTTGCTGGAGCGAAACGAGATCCGGGCAGTGCTCAAGCGGCGCGACTACGCCATGCGCTACGTCGACGAGCTCATCAAGCAGCACGGTGAGGACGCCGTGCTCGCGTTCCCGTGAACACAGTGGCCGGAACCCAGACCTGTCCCGCCTGCGGGAAACAGCTCGACCCGATGCACGCGCCGGTGGCGCGCATCCGCGGCGGCAAGGTGGTGTCGTTCTGCTCGCCCGAGTGCGCGGCGGCCGCGCCGGGCGAGCAGCTCGAGCGGCGGCCGCGCGCCGCCATCCCGGCTCTGCCGCGGCAGGGCCCCGACGCGCTGGCCGCGGCGCTGGCGCCGATCGCGTCCGAGCCGGCGCCGCGCCCGGCCCGCCGCAGCACGCCGCCGCCGGTGCCGGAGCCGCCCGCCCCGCAGGTGCGCCAGGTCAGGCGCTCGAACCGGATGGACGCCTCGCGCGACTATCTGGACGCCGAGTCCGACGATCTGCCGCGGCCGGTGCCGCGCAGCCGCGGGCGCGGCGTGATCCTGGGCCTGTGCGCCCTGGTGCTGGCCGCCGGCGTGGCGCTGCTTGTCAGCGAGGTGATGCCGCTGGCGGGTGTGGGAGACAGCGAGCTGGGCGAGGCGGAGTCGCCGGTGCGCGACGAGGGCGCGGTCGAGGCGGCCAGCGCCGCCGCGCGCAGGGCGCCGATGACCGCTTCCGCGCGCGCCGCGGCGCCGGTCCCGCCCGCGTCGGCCAGCGATGTCCCGTCGCGCGTGGCGGCGGCCCAGTCCGAGCTGCGCGCCCTCATGGAGGAGGCGTCGCCGCGCGTGCGCCGTCTGGCCGCGCAGGCCCTGGCGCGCACCAAGGAACCGGCCGCGCTGGATCAGTTGAAGCGCATGGCCCGCGAGGAGCCCAGTCAGCTCGGCCGCATCCAGATCGCGTACGCGCTGGCCCGGGCCGGCGACGGCGCGGCGCGCGAGGCGCTGCGCATCCAGCTCGGCTCCGAGCGGCGCGACGTGCGCCTGGACGCCGCGCGCAGCCTGGTCCAGCTGGGCGACGACTCCGGCCGCAAGACGCTGCGCGCGATGCTGTCGGTGGAGCAGCACAAGGTCGGGGCGGCGGGCCTGCTCGCGCGGCTGGGCGACGACGACGGCTTCAAGACGCTGCGGGCCGAGGCGGCCGAGAAGCGCGCCACGCCGGAGTCGCGCATGCGGGTGCAGGTGGCGCTCGGGCGCGCCGGCGACGAATCGGTCAAGGGCGCCCTGCACAAGATCCTGTCGGACAAGCGCTACAACGTGGGCGCCGCCGACGCGCTGGCTGCCCTCGGCGACGAGGCCGCCGCGCCTGCCCTGACCGCGCAGCTGGGTCTCAGCTCCATGCGGGTGCAGGCCGCCCTGTGGCTGCGGCGGCTCAAGAAGGACGTCGACCAGGAGCCGCTGGTCACGGCCCTCGAGAACGGCGACGAGATGTCGCGGGTCAGCGCGGCCGAGGCGCTGCTCATCCTGTCGGGTCCGGCCGCCCTGGCCGAGCGCGACTGACAGTCATCTACGCGACATCGCTGCCCCACGGGCAGGGCAGGCCGCGATTGACAGCCGCGGGGCCGGAATGCAGACTCCGGCCTGCTCCGCATGACCTCCGTGCCGCGCAGCATCTACTTCGTCTCGCTCGGCTGTCCCAAGAACCGGGTGGACAGCGAGGTGATGCTCGGCTCGCTGGCCGAGGCCGGGCACGTCCTGGTCCAGCAGCCTGACGAGGCCGAGGTGATCGTGGTCAACACCTGCGGCTTCATCGATGCGGCCAAGGAAGAGAGCATCGACACCATCCTCGAGATGGCGCAGTACAAGGAGAGCGGGTCGTGCCGCAAGCTGGTGGTCACCGGCTGCCTGACCCAGCGCTACCCGGACGAGGTGGCGGCGCGAGATTCCGGAAATCGACCACATCCTGGGCTCGGCCGACTTCGCCGCCATCGCCGAGGTGGTGGCGGAGAAGCCGCGCGGCCGCCGCGGGGCGCGCAGCCTGCCGGTCATGCAGGTGTCCGAGACGCCCGAGTACCTCTACGACCACACGCGCCGCGCATCATCAGCGGGCCGCGCTTCTCGGTCTACGTCAAGATCGCCGAGGGCTGCGACCGGCCCTGCTCGTTCTGCATCATCCCCAAGCTGCGCGGGCCGCAGCGCAGCCGCTCGATCGACTCGGTGGCCGCCGAGGTGGAGCATCTGGTGGCGGAGGGGGCGCGCGAGATCAACCTGGTGGCGCAGGACCTGACCCGCTACGGCGCCGACCTCGACGACAAGCCGACCCTGGCCCAGCTGCTCGCGCGGCTCGGGCGCATCGACGACCTGCGCTGGATCCGCATGCACTACACGTATCCCAGCGCGTGGAGCGACGAGCTCATCGAGGTCGTGGCCGGCGAGCCCAAGGTGGTCAAGTACGTCGACGTGCCGCTGCAGCACATCGACGATCAGATGCTCAAGATGATGCGGCGCGGGCACAGCTCGCGCGTGACCGGCGCGCTGCTCGAGCGCCTGCGCAAGCGCATCCCGGATCTGGTGCTGCGCTCGACCTTCATCGTCGGGCACCCGGGCGAGACCGACGAGATGTTCGAGAGCCTGTGCCGCTTCGTCGAGACCGAGGAGCTCGATCGGGTGGGCGTGTTCACCTACTCGCGCGAGGCCGGGACCACGTCGGCGCTGCTGCCGCACCGGGTGCCTGCCGACGTCGCGGTCGAGCGCCGCGATCGGCTCATGGAGATCCAGCGCGGCATCAGCCGGCGCAAGAACCAGGCCCTGGTCGGCCGCGACCTCGAGGTGCTCGTCGAGGGCGTGTCGGACGAGAGCGAGCTGCTCCTGCAGGGCCGCTGGTACGGACAGGCGCCGGAGATCGACGGGTCGGTCTACCTGGCCGACGGCAGCGCGCAGCCGGGCGATCTGGTGCGGGCGCGCGTGACCGACGGCTCCGACTACGATCTGGCCGCGTCGCTGGCGCCCTCGGCGGCGGAGCCGGCGTGATCCGCCAGACGCCGCTGGTCCGGCCCGCGGGTGCGGCCGGCGAGCGGCTCGGTCCTCGCGTGGCGCTCAAGCTGGAGAACCTCCAGCGCACCGGGTCCTTCAAGCTGCGCGGCGCGGTGCGGGCGGTCGCCGCGCTGTCGCCGGCCCAGCGCGCTGTCGGCGTGGTGGCGGCGTCGGCCGGCAGCCACGGCACCGCCATGTCGCTGGCCTGCGCGCGCGCCGGCGTGCCCTGCACGGTCGTCGTGTCGGAGGTGGCGCCGATGGTCAAGCGCGCCGCCATCGCCGCGCACGGCGCCCAGCTGGTGGTGCGCGGCGCCGGCTACGACGAGGCCGAGGCCGCGGCCATCGCGCTGGCGGCCGAGCGCGGCGCCCTCTTCGTCTCGCCGTTCGACGACGACGACGTCATCGCCGGCAACGGCGGCGACCTGGCCGCCGAGATCCTGGCCCAGGCGCCGGACGTCGCGCGCGTGATCGTCCCGCTCGGCGGCGGCGGCATGGCCGGCGGCATCGGCGCGGCGCTCGCCCCGCGCGGCGTCGCCGTCATCGGCGTGCAGCCGGAGACCAACTGCGCCATGTACCACGCTGTCGCGGCCGGCGAGCCGGTGGCCGACTACCGCGGCGGCCCGACCCTGGCCGACGCGCTGGCCGGCGACGGCGTGGCCCGCCGCAACGTCGACCTCTGCGTGCGCCACCTCGAGTCGATCGCGCTGGTGTCGGAGGCGGACATCCGCGCCGCCATCGCGTTCCTCTACCGCGAGGTCGGCACCGTGGCCGAGGCGTCCGGCGCGGTCGGCGTGGCCGCGATCCTGGCCGGAGCCGTGGCCCCGGCCGGCGCCGGGACCACCGTCGTCATCGTGTCGGGCGGCAACATCGAGCCGGACCTGCTCGACCAGATCCTCGCTTCCTGAGCGGCTGCTCCTGCTCGAGCTCAGGTCTCGCCCATGCGCGCGGCCAGGTCCTCCAGCACCTCGCCCGGGTGGGCCGCCGGCTTGACCGTGCCGTAGACCTTCACGATGGTGCCGTCGGGTCCGATGAGGAAGGAGATGCGCTTGGCGTACTCCGCCTTGTCGTCGTCGCAGGCGCCGTAGGCAAGGCCGATGGCGCGGTCGGTGTCGCACAGCAGCTTGAACGGGAAGGTGAACTTGTCGGCGAAGGCTCGGTTCTCGTCCTGGGTATCGAAGCTCGCGCCCAGGATGACTGCATTGGCACTCTCAAACTCGCGGATTCTGTCACGGAATCCTTTGCCCTCCATCGTTCAACCAGGGGTGTCGGCCTTCGGATAGAACCACAGGAGGACGTGCTTGCCGGCGAAGTCGCTCAGCCGCGCGGTCTCCCCGGTGTGCGTGGTGACGGTGAAGTCGGGCGCCCTGTCTCCGGTCTTCGGCATCGGCATGGCTTCCTCCTTGTTCCTCCAAGTGAAGCACGCATGGGCCCTGGGTGTTAGCGTGACGCTCTGGGTCTCCCGCACGCAGAGCCGGCGCGCCGACTCGCGCTCGGACAGTGGTTCACGCCGCCTGGGGTGGCGGATCTGGCGCTCGCGCTGGCGCTGCCGACCGGACCTGAGCGACGGCGAACGCGCGTCCTGGACCCGGCGTGCGGCGACGGCGTGTTCCTCGCGCGCGCCGCGGCGGCCGGTGTGTCGCCGGCCGGGCTGTGCGGCATCGAGCTTGATCCGGCGGCGGCGCAGGCGGCGGCCGCGGCGGTGCGCGGCTCGTCGGTGCGCCGCGCCGATCTGTTCTCGCTCGCGGCCGAGGCGATCGACGCGCGCGGGTTCGACGCGGTGGTCGGCAATCCGCCGTACGTGCGCCAGGAGCGGCTGAGCCCGGCGCAGAAGCGGCGCGTGCAGCGGCGGCTGGCCCAGGACTGGCCGGACCTGACGGCGGCCGATCGCGGCCGGCTGGTCGGGCGCGCCGATCTGGCCGCGGCGGTGATCGCGCGAGCACTGCGCCTGTGCCGGCCGCGCGGCCGGGTCGCGCTGGTGGTCTCGTCGGCCCTGCTCGACGCAGGCTACGGCGACGCACTGTGGCGGCTGGTGCGGCGGCACGGACGGGTGGCCGCGATCGTCGATGCGCCGTCGGAGCGCTGGTTCCGCGACGCGGCGGTCAACGCCATCATCCTGGTCCTCGAGCGCTCGGACCGCGACGCGGCCGATGTGCCCGACGTGGGCGACGCTGCGGACGCGAGCGGCGCCGACACCAGCGTGCTGATCGCCCGCCTGCGTGTGCCGACCGATCGCGCCGCTGCCCGGCTGCGCGGGCTCGACGATCTGGCCGCCGTGGCGGAGCTTCGCCGCGCGCCGGCCGACGATCCGTCGTCGTGGGCGGCCGCGGTGCGCGCACCGGCCGCGTGGTTCGACCTGGCCGCGGCGGCCGGCGATCGCCTGGTCCCGCTCGATCGCCTGGCCGAGGTCCGCCGCGGCGTCACCAGCGGCGCCAACCAGCTCTTCTATCTCTCTCGCGCCCGCGCGGCCGAGCTCGAGCTGGAGCCGGCGCTGCTGGCGCCGCTCCTGCGCTCGCCGCGCGAGCCGGGCGGCGAGACGATCGCGGTGGACGCGGCGGCGCTGGCCACGCTGGCCCTGCTCGCGCCGCCCCGCGCCGGCGAGCTGGCCCGCTTCCCGTCGGCGGAGCGCTACATCGCGCAGCACGTCGAGCTCGCCGCGCGACCGACCCTGCGCGCCCGACCGTCCTGGTGGGCCCTGTCGGCGCGGCCGGCGCGGCTGTTTCTGACAAAGGCCTACGCCGCGCGCTTCGTCCAGCGGCTGGCCCCGTCACCGGTGGTCGCCGATCAGCGCCTCTACTCGCTGCATCCGCGCCCGGGAGTCGACCTCGAGCTCCTCGCCGCGGTCCTCAACGCCACCACCACCGCGCTGGCCCTCGAGTCGCTCGGTCGCGCGTCGCTCGGCGAGGGCGCCCTCGAGTGGACCGTGGCCGACGCCGGCCGCCTCCCGGTGCTCGATCCCCGCCTGGTCTCCGCCGACGCTCGTCCCGCCCTGGCGGCGCTCTCTCGTCGGCCCATCGGGACCGTCCACGACGAGCGCACCCGCGCCGACCGAGCCCGCCTCGACCGCGCCGTCGCCGGCCCGCTCGCGTCGCTGCTCCCCGCCGCCCACGACGCCCTGTGCACCTCCGTCGCCCGCCGCGCGGCGCGGGCCGGTTCGACGCGTGACAAGCGGGCCGATCCGGGGCAAGGATGCGCCCAGGAGGAACCCGGATGAGACGTGACATTCTTCTTTTCACCGCGGCCGCGCTCGGCCTGTCCTGCGGCGGCCAGGCGCAGGCGCCCGGCGAGCCGGCGTCGCCGGGCCCGGCGGCCGCAGCACCGGCAGCACCGGAGAAGACCGCGGTGCCTCCCGCGCGCGACCGCGCGGCCGTCTACGCCTCGGTGCGCCTGACCGCGGATCTCGGCGGCCTGTCGGACAAGGAGCGGCGCATGCTGCCCGTGCTGATCCGCGCCAGCGAGATCATGGACGAGCTGTTCTGGCAGAACTCGTACGGCGACAAGGCGGAGCTCATGGCCAAGGTGACCGACCCGGCTCTGCGCCGCGCGGTCGAGATCAACTACGGGCCGTGGGATCGCCTGGACAACGAGGCGCCGTTCGTGCCCGGCATCGGGCCCAAGCCGCCGGGCGCCGGCTTCTATCCCCACGACATGACCAAGCAGGAGTTCGAGGTCGCGCAGCTGCCGGAAAAGAAGAGCCTGTACACGATCCTGCGCCGCGGCCCGGACAAGAAGCTCACCGTCGTCCCGTTCCGCGAGGCGTACGCGCCGCAGCTGGAGAAGGCGGCCGGGCTCCTGCGCGAGGCGGCCGCCCTGGCCGAGGACAAGGGGCTGCGGCGCTACCTCGAGCTGCGCGCCAGGGCGCTGGTCAGCGACGACTACCGGCCCAGCGACATGGCCTGGCTCGACATGAAGTCCAACCGGATCGACTTCGTCGTCGGCCCGATCGAGACCTACGAGGACGCGCTGTTCGGCTACAAGGCGGCGTACGAGGCCTACGTCCTGGTAAAGGACGTGGCGTGGAGCAAGAGGCTCGCCCGCTTCGCCCGCTTCCTGCCGTCGCTGCAGCGCGGCCTGCCGGTGCCGGCGCCGTACAAGCGCGAGCGCCCCGGTTCCGACTCCGACCTCAACGCGTACGACGTCCTCTACTACGCCGGTCACGCGAACGCCGGGCCCAAGACGATCGCCATCAACCTACCCAACGACGAGAAGGTGCAGCTGGCCAAGGGGACGCGCCGGCTGCAGCTCAAGAACGCCATGCGGGCCAAGTTCGACAAAATCCTCACGCCGATCGCGCGCGACATCGTGGCCCCGGATCAGATGGCCAACGTGACCTTCGAGGCGTTCTTCGCCAACGTCATGTTCCACGAGGTGGCGCACGGGCTGGGCATCAAGAACACGATCAACAAGCGCGGCACCGTGCGCGAGGCGCTCAAGGAGAACGCCGGCGCCCTCGAGGAGGCCAAGGCTGACATCCTCGGCCTCTACATGATCACGCGCCTGTTCGACCAGGGCGAGATGCGCGAGGGGGACCTGCTCGACCACTACGTCACCTTCCTGGCCGGTCTGGTGCGCTCGGTGCGCTTCGGCGCGTCCGCCGCGCACGGCAAGGCCAACATGGTCGAGTTCAACTTCCTGGAGCAGCAGGGCGCCTTCGTGCGCGACCAGGCCACGGGGCACTACAAGGTCAACCTGGCCCGCATGCGCGCCGCGGTCGAGGCGCTGGCCGGCAAGATCATCCAGCTGCAGGGGGACGGAGACTACGACGGCGTCGCCCGCCTCTACGAGGAGATGGGGCTGGTCGGCCCGGCGCTCGAGGCCGACCTGGAGCGCCTGGGCACCAGGTCGATCCCGGTCAACGTCGTGTTCGAGCAGGGGACCGGCGTGCTCGGGCTGTCCGACTGACGCGTCGATTTTTCGACGCCCGCTCCCGGACCGGGCCCCGCGCTCGGTGAAACCAGGACACGCGGATCACATCGCGCAGGCCCGGCGGCAGCGAAATCGCCGCCGTGGCCCGCGGTCCTGAGATTGCAAGGCCACGGTGCCGTGCTCGGCCCCGCAGTCTCATGCAGCCTGCTGGCCGTCCTGGGGCCGATGCAGCCGGCGGCCCAGCTGACCGAGCAGGCCGACGAGCCGTCGTTCAACCTGTCCCGCGCGACCCGCGATCTCGGCGTCGTCATGGGCGTCGGGCTGGCCTGGTACGTGTCGCAGATCGAGGTCAACAAGCGCGACTTCGACTTCGACCGCAGCTTCGGCGATCAGCTGCGCCGCCTCACGGGCGACGGCTTCCGCTTCGACGACAACGACCGCTTCCTCAACGTCAACCACTCGACCACCGGCGCGTACTACCACCTGATCGCGCGCGTCAACGGCGCCAGCATGGTGCAGGCGATGGCGTTCGATCTCGCCGCCTCGTCGGCGTGGGAGCTGACCGTCGAGCACCGCGAGGTCTTCAGCGTCAACGACACCATCACGACGTCGATAGGCGGCGTCGCGATGGGGGAGAGCCTGTACCGCCTGGGTGACTTCTTCGCCCGCAGCCGCCCGACCGTGGCCAGCCGCGTGCTGATGGGCGTCTTCTCGCCGGCGCGCGCGCTCACCTGGCTGTACGGCGACGATCCGCGGCCCTCACGCGCCGGCTTCGACGAGCGCGGATTGGCCGCCGACGCCGCCCACCGCTTCGCGCTCTCTGCCGGCGGTGTCGTCGCCCTCGAGACCACCGCCGGCGACCAGGCCGGCTGGCACAGCGCGCTGGCCGCGGACCTCGAGCTCATCGACCTGCCGACATACGGCCGGGCAGGGCAGGCCCGGCGCTGGCTGTCCGGCGGCGAGATGACCCGCCTCGGCTTCGAGCTGACCGGCAGCTCCAGCGACATGCAGTCGCTCAGCCTGCGCGCGCGCAGCTCGCTGTGGGGCCTGTACCGGCAGGACACGCGCGGCGACCCGGGCGGGCTGGACGGAGCCAGCGCCTTTCTCGGATCGAGCACCGCCTTCGATCTCTCCTTCGACGACACCGGCGCGTTCACCGACTTCCTCATGGCGATCCACACGATCGGCCCGTCCGCCGACGTCGTCGCTGCATCGCGGGCACTGGCGGCTGCGCCTGGCCGCCGACCTGTATCCCGACTTCGCCATGGTCCGCCCGCTCGCGCTCGACGACGACTCGATGCGGGAGGCGCGCGGCGAGGAGGTGCCCGGCCAGTCGACGCTCGAACCACGACTACTACTACGCGCTCGGCCTCACCGCCGCGGCGCGGGCCGAGGCCAGCTACCGCCGGGTGCGCGCTCGGCGCCGCCGTCGAGTGGAACGGCTACGACGCGATCGAGGGGCTCGACCGCCACCAGCACGAATACACCAGCCCGGCCGGGGTCCACCACGACGCCATCATGAACGACCCGGACATGGCCGATCAGCGGCTGCAGCTGCGCCTGTTCACCGAGGTCCCGCTGCCGCTGACCGACTTCACGCTCGGCGCCGGGCTCGACTACCTCGGCCGCGCCGGCACCGCCGCCGGCGCGTCGCGCGATCGCGAGGAGGTCCGCCTGACCCTGCGCGCCACCTGCGTCTTCTGATCGGCGCGCGTCTTCGCGGCCCTGCTAGACTCGTGGCCCATGGCCGGCGTGACGCGCAGACAGGCGATGCAGGGAATCGCGGCCGGCGCCGCGGTCGCGGCCGGCTGCAACCGGCCGCGCGGGCAGGAAGGAGCACAGACCGTGAGCGACCCCGACGTGGTGATCCGCAGCCAGCCGCTCGGCTTCCCGTGGCAGACCCAGGACCCGTTCCTGTTCTGCGTCCATCACGACGACCACTACCCGGCCGGCAACGACAAGCTGGGCCCGGCCGCGCCGCTGGACGGCCGCGAGCTCGGCATGGACTTCGAGGGGATCGACGGCTGGCGCATGTACCACGGCCTCGTCGTGCCCGGCTTCCCGCAGCACCCGCACCGCGGCTTCGAGACCGTGACCGTGGTCCGCCGCGGCCTGCTCGATCACTCCGACTCGCTCGGCGCGGCGGCGCGCTACGGCGAGGGAGACGTGCAGTGGCTGACCGCCGGGCGCGGCATCCTGCACGCCGAGATGTTCCCGCTCCTGCGCCGCGACCGCGACAACCCGCTCGAGCTGTTCCAGATCTGGCTCAACCTGCCGCGCGCCGACAAGTTCGTCGACCCGTACTTCTCCATGCTGTGGCGCGACAGCATCCCGGCGCAGCAGGCGGCGCGACGACGCCGGCCGGAACACCACGGTCACGCTGGTGGCCGGGCGGCTCGGCGACGCAGCGCCCGCCGTCGCCGCCGCCCAGCTCGTGGGCGGCGCGGCCCGACACCGACGTGGCCATCTGGACCGTGCGCATGGATCCGGGCGCGCGCTGGACCCTGCCGGCGGCCGCGCCGGGCACCAACCGCTCGCTCTACTTCTTCCGCGGCAAGTCGCCTGCGGGTCGGCGATCGCGCGCTGGCGCCGAAGCACGTGGCGGTCCTGCGCGCCGATCGCGCCGCGATCCTCGAGAACGGCCCGGACGAGGCCGAGGCGCTCATCCTGCAGGGCCGCCCGATCGGCGAGCCGGTGGTGCAGTACGGCCCGTTCGTGATGACCACGCGCGAGGAGATCGCCGAGGCGTTCTCCGACTACCGCAGCACCCAGTTCGGCGGCTGGCCCTGGCCGAGCGACGACCCGGTCCACCGCGCGAGCAGGGCCGCTTCGCCCGCCTCATCGACGGCAAGGTCGAGCAGCCGGCCTGAGACGCGGCTCGGCGCATCGATCTACTTGTCGCCGACCGCGAACTCGGAGCGGGACAGCCGCCACAGGGCCAGCGCGAGCCAGAACAGGCCGATGCCGACCAGCCATGCCGCGGACGCGGCGGCGGTGGCGGTCTCGCCCGGCGGCTGCAGGCCGCCCAGCACATCGGCGTTGAAGGTGACGCTGAGCCGCTGGATCGAGAACGGCATCGCGCCCATCGAGGTGTCGAGCACGAGCACGTAGGCGTAGACCACGCCCAGGCCGTGCCGCGGCACCAGCACGGCGATGCCGCCGGCCACCAGGGCCAGCGACACGGCGCTCAGGCTCACCGCGGCGAGGGCGCGCGGCAGGGCCAGCGCCGGCCACGGCGCCTCCGGAGCGGCGCCGCGCACGCCCAGCAGGTAGCAGACGATGCGTGACCAGGCACAGGAGCGCCACCGACACCGGCACCGTCCCGATGAGCTTGCCGGCCAGCACCGACCAGCGCGGCAGCGGACGCGACCACAGATAGGTGAAGGTCCGCTCCTCGAACTCGTCGGCGATGAGCGCGGCCGAGAGCAGCGGCGCCACGATGCGGGCGAGCAGGAGCAGCGGGCCGAAGATCACCTCCCAGCGCGCCGCGCGGCCGAACTGCACCACCACGAACGTGAACGCGATCGGCCCGAGCGCGAACAGCAGCGCCACCCACAGCATGCGCCCGCGCAGCAGGCGCCGCAGCGTCCACCCGGCCTGCGTCCGCGTCGCCGCCCAGCCGGACAGCACGCCGGCGGTGCCGTCGCCCGCGCTCATGCGCCGCGCCCGCTGGTCAGGTAGTCGAACACCGCGCCCAGGTTGTTGTCCGGCGAGGTCATGCTGCGCACCTGGATGGCCCGCTCCAGCACCACCTCGCCGATCCGGTCGTAGCAGCGGTCCGGCTCGGCCGTCTCCACCACCACGGCGCTGCGCTCGAAGGCGATCGTGCACCACGTGGTCCTCGCCGGCCAGGCCCTGGCCCAGCTCGCGCGGCCGGTCGCACTCGACCCGGATGCGGTGCGGGTGCTTGTCGATCAGGCTGCGGATCTCGTAGATGTTGCCCTCGGCCAGCACCTGGCCGCGGTAGATGACGATGATCTCCTCGGTCAGCGCCTCGATCTCGTACAGCACGTGGCTCGACACGACCACGGTCTTGCCGCCGCTGGCGGCCCGGCGGATGCGCTCGACGATCTCGGCGCGCGCGATCGGGTCGACGCCGGTCAGCGGCTCGTCGAGGATGAGCAGCGCCGGGTCGTGCACCAGGCACTGGGCCAGCTTGGTGCGCTGGCGCATGCCCTTGGAGAAGCCGCGCACCCGGCGGCGCAGCGATTCTTGCAGGCCCATCTCGACCAGCGCGCGCTCGGCGTCGGCGCGCGCGCGCCGGGCCGGCACGCCGGACAGCTGCGCCATGCAGGTGACCCACTCCAGCGCGGTCAGCTCGTCGTACAGGTTCTCGTGCTCGGGGCAGTAGCCGATGCGGCGGCGCGCCTCCGGCGAGCGGAACGGCTGCTGCCCGAACACCTGCACCTGGCCGCGCGTCGGGCCGAGCAGCCCGACGATCATCTTCATCAGCGTCGACTTGCCGGCGCCGTTGGGCCCGAGCAGCCCGACGATGCCGCCGCGCACGGTCCAGCTCACGTCCGACACGCCCAGCACGTGGCCGTACCACTTCGAGCAGCCGGTCATCTCGATGATGGCGCCGCTCACGGCTAGCCGCCTCCCATGCCCGCGCGCTCGGCCTGCCGGATGCGCAGGTGCAGGACCAGGAGGCCGGCCGCGCTGTAGGCGAGGAGCGACGGTGTACGACGCGGCCAGGCTCGGCGTGATGTGATTGAGTCCCGGGCACCTTGATCTGGTAGAGGCCGAACGCGAACCCCTCGACCGCGCGCGGCAGGCTGAGCGCGGACAGGTCGGGCACGTCGAGCGCGCGCGCCAGCCCCTCGGCCAGGCCGGCGAACAGGAGATAGAACGCGACCCAGATCGACGTCGTGACCAGCGGCCGCGGCGACAGCGACGAGAAGGCCAGCGCCACCAGCGCGTGGGCCACCGAGCCGGCCACGCCGATGAGCGCCATGCGCGGCACCAGGGCCAGCGCCGGAAGGACCTCGTCCAGGTCGCGCGACAGCCCGACCCGGAACAGAGACAGCAGCAGCGGCCCGGCCGCCAGCGCGGCCGCCAGCACCAGGGTGAAGCCGACCACCTTGCCGAGCAGATAGTCGAGCGGCCGCACCGGGCGCGAGAAGTAGAACTCGAAGGCGCCCGCGCGCATGTCGCGCGCCACCGCGCCGGCCGCCGTCGTCGCGGCCAGGATGAAAGCCATCCACGGGAACACGCGCAGCGACATCGGCACCAGCACGTCCGCCCAGCTCATGGTCAGGCCGCGGCGCACCAGCTCTTCCATGCGCTTGTCGCGCGACACGTAGATGAGCACGCCGAAGATGCCGGTGGTGACGATGCAGCCGATCACCCACGATCTTCATGCGCCACCAGCCGCGCCACGCGGTGGAGACGACGTTCTTGACCAGCACGCGCCAGCGAGTCGACTGCGGCCGCCGCGTGCCCAGGTAGCGCTTGTAGCCCAGGTCGTGGATGGCGGCCGCGGTGCGCCCTGCCGCCGGATGCTGTCCGCTGCGGGTCATGCGGTCGCCTCGTCCGATGACGCGCATGAACGCCTCCTCGAGCGAGGCCTGGTTCGCCTCCAGGTGGCGGATCTGCGCCCCGGCCGCCCGCGCCTGCTGGAAGAGCAGGGTCGAGTCGGCCCCGTCGGGCAGGCGCACCAGCAGCCGGCGCGGCGGCTTGCGCTCCACCGCGCAGCCGGCGCCGGCCAGCGCCGCCGCGAACGCGTCCTCCCCCTCCTTGATCTCCACGTCGTAGACGTGCGCGGCCACCTCGGCCACCGGGCCGCCGCGGCGCAGGTCCTCGATCGATCCGGAGAAGCGGATGTGGCCGCGGTGCATGATGACGACCTGATCGCAGATGCGGTCGACGTCGGGCAGAAGGTGCGTGGACAGGATGATGGAGCAGCCGCGCCGGTGGGGCAGGTCGGTGACCAGCTCGAGCATCTCGTCGCGCGCGCGCGGGTCGAGCCCGTTGGTCGGCTCGTCGAGAAACAGCAGCTCCGGGTCGTGGACCAGCGCCTGGGCCAGCTTGACCCGCTGCTTCATGCCGGTCGAGTAGCCCTCGACCTTGAGGTAGCGCTTCTCCTCGAGCCCGGCGTAGTAGAGCGCGGCGTGGGCCCGCTGCATCGCCTCGCTGCGCGGCAGCCCGCTCAGCTCGCCGGCGTAGGTGCAGAGCTCGACCGCGGTCAGGTCGGCCAGGTACGAGTCGAGCTCCGGCATGTACCCGACCCGGTCGCGGATGCGGAACGACTCGGTGCGCGCCGACAGCCCGAGCACCAGCGCCTCACCCTCGTGCGGCGTCAGCCCGAGCAGACACTTGAGCAGCGTCGACTTCCCGGCCCCGTTGGGGCCCAGGAGGCCGATGACCTGCCCGGCGACGTCGGCGGTCACGCCGGCCAGCGCCTGGATGGTGCCGTAGCTCTTGCGCACCTCGCGCAGCTGCAGCACGGGCGCCTGCGTCGCTTCGGCTGCGGGAAGCACGGGGGGCATCTTGCCAGGGGCAGCGCCGGGGCGGGCAACGGCGGCGAGTCTGCGGTCGGGACGCGGCTGTGCGCCAGGCTTCAAACAAACAGGAGACAGGTGACAGGTGACAGGAAACAGGTCGTCTGCGCAGTCCGCTTTCAGCGCCGCACGCCGCCGGTCGCCGGCGTCTCCGCGCGCACGCCGAGCGCCGGCCCGTCAGGCAGAGACCTCGACCCGAACCCGTATCCATCCTCGATCATGGAAGCCCAGCCTCCTCGCGGCTCCTTCGGACACGTCCAGGATGCGGCTTCGATCTCGGCCGTAGGGGCCGCGGTCGTTCACGCGCAGGACGACCGAGCGATCGTTCTCGAGGTTGATGACCCGGATGCGCGTGCCGAGTGGAAGGCTGCGGTGGGCCGCGGTCATCGCGCGCTTGTTGAACCGCTCGCCCGACGCCGTCTTGCGGCCGTGCCACTTGCCGCCGTACCAGACCGCCTTGCCGTGCAGGACGCGCACCGGCCGCTCGCTGCTCGGACTCGGGCGCGGTCTCCGACGGAACAGGCGCCGGCGTTGTGCGCGACGCGCAGGCGGTCGCGCCGCTTACCGCGAGGACGATGGCGAGCCGCGCGATCCTCATTTCGCGCACCCGGCGCCCAGATCGCGGCCGGCCTTCTCCAGCGCGGCCGAGCGCAGCTGATGCCCGGTCGGCCCGTCGCCTAGCTCCGCGCGGAACTTCTCACCGTGGCCGGGCCCGAGCACGTCCCGCAAGTATGCCTCGTACTGGAACGTGTCGGAGTGGTCCTCGTTGTGGCAGTTCTTGCAGCGGTCCTCGGGCGTGCGCAGCACCAGCGAGCTCTTCTTCTCCTTGCCGTTGGCGTCGACGTGCAGCGAGCCGGGGCCGTGGCAGTTCTCGCACTGCACGTCGCGCAGCGCCTCGTTGTGGGCCAGGTTGGAGCCGCCCGGCTCCTCCCAGCCGGTCACGTGGCACGAGATGCAGTCGTACGACGCCTCCTTGCCCAGCTCGACCAGCGTCTTCCACGCGCGCGCGTGCACCGTCTTCTTCCAGAAGTCGACCGCCTCCTGGTGGCACATCTCGCACTCCTCGGTGCCGACGAAGCGCGCCTTCCCCGCGGGCGGCGCCGGCGGCGGGCCCGCCTTCTCCGCGGCGGCGAGGTTGGCCACGCCGGTCACGCGGTCGAGCTCGGTCTTTCTGGCCAGCACCTCGCGGTCGCAGGCCAGGCGCCTTGCGGATGCGCACCTGGCTGAGCGTGAACCAGCTGCCCCTGTCCGGGATCTGCAGCGGCTCCGCCTTCAGGCGATCGCGCTCGGCCTCGAGCGCGCCCAGCTCCTTCTCCTTCTCGCCGACGAACGCGCGGTCCGCGCTCGGGTCCTTCTTCCACTGCTCCAGCTCGGCGCGCAGCTCGGTCGCGCGCTTCTCCACGTCCACCACCTGGACCTGCGCGCGCGCCTCGCCCACCGCGTCGGCGAAGCGCGGCCCCGATGCCTCGCCGTCGCGCAGCGCGATATCGATGCGCGAGACGATCTGTCCGCGATCGGCCGGCTGCACCAGCCACGCCGTGCCGGCTGCCTCCGGCGCGTCCACCACCCGCTCGGGCGTCGGCGGGCGCGTTCTGGCCCACGACGACGAAGTCGATGCCCGCCGTCGCGCGCGCCAGATCGCGCGCGTCCTTGCGGGTCATGTGGGCCAGCGCGACCACCACGTCGGCGCCGCGCACGCGCAGATCGGCGACCGCGCTCTTCGCGGCCGCGACCGGATCGCCGGCCGCGAGCTTGCTCGACGCCAGCGCCTGCGGCGACACCACGCCGAACACGCCGACCTTCACCTTGCCGGCCTGCACGATCTTGGGAGGCTCGGTGGCCACGCCGGACCCGGCGGTCAGGTTGACGGCCTGGCGGGCGGGCTTCACCGCCGCGGCGCCCATCGACAGATCGAAGGGCCCCAGCCCGATCGCGGCCGCCTTCAGCCGCCGGCCGAAGAGGTCGACCAGGAGGTCGGCCTTGAGCCGCTCCTGCTCGGCCGTCCTGTCCCCCGGCTTCTGCTGCGAGAACAGCAGAGACCCGCCGTCCAGGACCACGACCGGGGCGCCGGTCCGGCGGGCGTCCTCGACCAGGGCCGCGGTGCGGGCCAGGTCGCCCATCGGGTCGCTGTTGCAGCCGCACGGCTCGATCTGGCCCTTGAGCTCGGTGGTGACGAACAGGACCGCACGGTCGCCGGCCTCACCCGAGGCCGGGTCCTTGCCCTTGCCGTTTCCCGATCCGCAGGCCAGGCTCAGCGCGCAGCAGCCCGAAACCATGAGAACCGACAGCGAGCGGGGAACACGACTGCCGCGCTGCATTGCCCCGTCGTATAGCACGCTTGACACCCCCCGGACGCCCGCGTAGATTGCGCCGCCTGATGTCGGTCTGCATTCGACTCGCCCGCCAGGGCAGCAAGAAACGGCCCTTCTACCGCATCGTGGCGGCTGACCGGCGCTCGCCCCGCGACGGGCGGTTCATCGAGCAGCTCGGCTTCTACGATCCGCGCAAGCCCGATTTCCGGCTCGACTTCGAGAAGTACAAGAAGTGGGTCGACACCGGCGCCCGTCCGAGCGACACGGTCGCGTCGCTCGTGAAGAGCAACCCGCCCGAGACCCCGGCCGCGACGCCCAAGGCGTAGGCCAGCATGTCCGCGCCCGGACGCGCCCAGAGCTCCTCCGCCGTCGACCTCGGCGAGCTCATCCGCTACCTCACCATCAACCTGGTCGACAAGCCGGACGAGGTGGTGGTGTCGCTGGTGCAGGAGCGCGACGCCGACGTCTACGAGATCGAGGTCGGCGACGACGACCTCGGCCAGATCATCGGCAAGGGCGGCAAGACCGCGCGCGCCATCCGCGCCGTTGTCAGCGCGGCCGCTCCGCGCACCGGCAAGCGCACCCTGGTCGAGATCCTGGAGTAACGGGCCGGGCCCGGTGCGGCGACCTGCCTCCACCGGATCCGACGACCGGGTCGAGATCGGCGTCGTCGCTCGCGCCCACGGCGTGCGCGGGGAGCTGAGGATCGCGCTGCACAACCCGGAGTCGGCCGCGCTCGAGGGCGTCGAGACCGTCTGGGTCGGCGGCCGCGAGCACGCCGTCCTGTCGGCGCGCCCGGTGGTCGGCGGCGCGTGCCTGGTGCTGCTCGACGGCGTCGCCGATCGGGACAGGGCCGCCGCGCTGCGCGGCCAGCCGGTCGAGGTCGGCCGCGACGCCCTCGATCTCGACGAAGAAGACGTGCTGCTGGTCGACCTGATCGGCTGCAAGGTCGAGCTTGCCGACGGCACCGACTGGGGCGTGATCGCCGCCGTCGAGGCCGGACTTCAAGATCGCCTGGTCATCCACCACGGGCGACATCGAGCGCCAGCTGCCGGTCGCCGACCAGTTCCTTGTCGACGTCAACGTCGAGGGACGCCGCGTGGTCGTCGACCCGCCGGAGGGCCTGCCGGAGGAGCCGGTGCGCCGGCGCTGAGCATGGCGGCGATGCGCATCACCATCGTCACGCTGTTCCCGGAGCTGTTCGAGTCGGCGCTGGCCGCCAGCCTGCTGGGCAAGGCGCGCGCCGCGGGCCTGCTCGACATCGACTTCGTCAACCCGCGCGACTTCACCAGCGATCGCCACCGCACCGTCGACGACGCGCCGTACGGCGGCGGCCCGGGCATGGTGATGAAGCCGGACCCGCTGGTCGCGGCGATCGAGAGCGCGGCCGCCGGCTCCGCCGAGAGCGCGCATCGCATCCTGCTCACCCCCGGCGGCCGCCGCCTCGATCAGGCCGTCGTGCGCGAGCTGGCCGCGCGACCGCACCTGGTGCTGGTGTGCGGGCGCTACGAGGGCATCGACGAGCGCGGTCGCGCAGCTGGCCATCGACGAGGAGCTGTCGCTCGGCGACTTCGTGCTGTCGGGCGGCGAGATGGCGGCGCTTCCGCTCATCGACGCGGTGTCGCGCCTGGTGCCCGGCGTGCTGGGCGATCTCCGCGTCCACCCACGAGGAGTCGTTCTCCGACGGTCTCACCCTCGAGTATCCGCAGTACACGCGCCCGCCGGAGTACCGCGGCCTCGGCGTGCCGGACGTGCTGCTGGCCGGCCATCACGAGCGCGTGCGCAGCTGGCGCCGCGCGCGAGGCGCTCCGCCGCACGGCGCGTGCGCCGCCCGGATCTGCTTCGCAGCCGCCAGCTCGCGCCGGACGACCTCGCCCTGGCACAGGACGACGCGGCGGTGCTGCCGGCGTCGCGGACCTATCTGCTGCTGGCCCACCATCCGGTCGTCGATCGCACCGGCGCCGAGGTGACCAGCTCGGTCACCAACCTCGACATCCACGACCTGGCCCGCTCGGCCGCGACCTACGGCCTGGCCGGCACCATCGCGATCACGCCGATCGCGCTGCAGCGGGAGAAGATCGCGCACATCATCGAGGTGTGGCTGGAGGAGGCGGCCGCGCTGGCCGCTCAGGGCCGGTCGCGCCGCGCCCGGCCTGCCGTCCGGGCATCGCAGCCACGCGCTGGCCGCTGTCGAGGTGCGCGCTTCCATCGAGGAGGCGCCTGGCGGCCATCGGCTCCCTGCACGGGGCGCCCCCGCTCCTGGTCGCCACCTCGGCCCGCCTCCACGCCGGCCCGCCCACTCTGGGCTTCGCCGAGCTCCGGTCGCTCCTGGCCCGGACCGCTCCGGAACGCCCGGTGGCGCTTCTGCTGGGGACCGGTCACGGCCTCGCTGAACGAGCGATTTCCTTGGCGAATTACGTCCTTGCGCCGGTCTCGGGGCAGGGGCCCTTCAACCACCTGTCGGTCCGCTCGGCCGCCGCCATCATCCTGGATCGTCTCTTCGGGACCGGCGCTTGACGGAACCCACGGAAATCTGGCAGAACACAGCTTCTCCGGAGACCCCAAGACCATGTCGCAACCGGCACCACTCATCCAGAAGATCGAGCGCATGCAGGCGCGCAAGAACGTCCTGCCCGACTTTCGCCCCGGCGACACCGTCAGGGTGCAAGTGAAGATCCGCGAGGGTGAGAAAGAACGCCTTCAGGCCTTCGAGGGCGTGGTGACTGCGCGCGCCAAGGGCGCCAGCGGCAGTCGCGCCAGCTTCACCGTTCGCAAGGTCTCCTACGGGGTCGGGGTCGAGCGAATCTTTCCCGAGGGATCGCCCAACGTCGCCTCGGTCGAGATCCTGTCGCGCGGCAGGGTGCGCCAGGCTCGCCTCTACTACTTGCGCGAGCTGAGCGGCAAGGCCGCCCGCATCAAGGAGCGCGCCTACGATCCGAAGCGCGCCGAAGAGGCCGCGATTCGCGCCGCCGAGGCCGCCGCGGACGCGGCCGCCGCCGCCGCCGAGGGTGGCGAGGTCGCCGAGGGCGAGGCAGCGCCGACCCCCGCGCCGCGCGCGCCAATCGTTCGCCGCACCAAGACGGCGGCCAAGCGCGAGAAGAAGGAAAAGAAGGCCGAGAGCAAGGCAGCGCGCGCCACCAGCAGCAAGGCGCCCGCCAAGGACAAGAAGAAGAAGCCGGCCGCGGCCAAGAAGTAGCGAGCCGCGCGTGCCGCCCGACGCGTCCGACCCTGTCGCCAGCACCACCGCGAAGGGCCGGAGCGCGGAGGAGCGGGCCGAGATCTTCCTGCGCCAGCGCGGCTACGAGATCGTCGAGCGCAACGCGCGCTCCGTCTTCGGCGAGATCGATCTCGTCGCGCGCGAGGGCGGCGACCTCGTCTTCGTCGAGGTGCGCAGCCGCGCCGACGACTCCACCGGCGGCGCCGAGGAGACGGTCGGCGCGATCAAGCAGCGCCAGGTCGCGCGCGCCGCGGCTGTCTACCTGGCCGAGCGCGCGCCCGGCTTCGAGACCTGCCGCTTCGACGTCGTCGCCATCACCGGCGACGACATCGCGCTGTTCCAGGACGCCTTCCGCCTGTCGGGCGACGCAGCCGAGCGCTACTCCTGATGGTTCCTGCGACCGATGGGCGGCTGCCGATCGCGAAGTGCGGACGTCGTCCAGCGGTCGGCGTCACTGCGCTTTCGCTGGAATCGGATGCGGCATGCGGCGCGTGCACCAGCCTTCATCCGGACCACGAGCGCCGGTGAAGTCATTGCTGGTTGACGATAGCCACGCGCTGGGTTGAGATCGCTTCGCGTCCTTTCCATCCTGAGTGATTGAGTGCTGCGTCACGGGCCGCGCCCCAATATCCATCGGTCCGGATAGCAGCCGAGTTTCTTTCTCATCGAGACGCGTTGTACGCGCGCCGTCACTCATATGACACCTGTGTCCGTCCTGGATTTCTGCCCGATTCCGGAGGGGAACGCCTCGCAGGCGCTGCAGAACACGCTGGGTCTAGCGCGCCACGCGGAACGGTTGGGATACCACCGTTACTGGGTCGCTGAGCATCACAACATGCCGGCGTGTCGCGAGTGCGGCAACGCCGTTGTCATCGGCTACGTCGCCGGCGGCACCTCGACAATTCGCGTCGGAGCAGGTGGCATCATGTTGCCGAATCACGTTCCGCTCGTGATCGCAGAGCAATTCGGCACGCTCGAATCTCTGTTTCCCGGAAGGATCGATCTCGGGCTGGGTCGTGCGCCGGGAACCGATCAAGCACGGCGCTGGCGCTCGGCGGCGCAACTTCGAAAACGTCGATACGTTTCCGGGCAGGACGTGGTGGAACTGCTGTCGTACTTTCGCGCCACGAAAGCGTGGTCAACAGGTCAGCGCCGTGCCGGGCGCCGGCTTGAAGGTGCCGGTCTGGATACTCGGATCGAGCGCTTTCGGCGCGCGGCTCGCCGCCGAGCTCGGGTTGCCGTATGGCTTCGCCTCGCATGTTGTCCGCGAATATCTCAATACCGCGCTGCAGCTTTATCGGAGAGAGTTCGAACCTTCGGCTGATCTACAGGAGCCCAACGTCATCGTCGGGGCCGACATTGATGCCGAGGACTCTGACGATGAAGCGCGACGGCTCTTTACCTCCGCGCAACTGCGTACCTGGAACCTCATGCGCGGCGACCGGACACAACTTCAGCCGCCTAACGAGAACCTGGATGAGATCTGGACGGCGCATGACCGTGCGGCAATCGAGCATTGGACGAAATATGCGGCGGTTGGTTCGCCGAATACCGTTCAGCAGAAATTCCAGGAGATTCTGGAACAAACTTGCCCGACGAACTCATCGTCACGGGGCAGGTCTACGATCATCACGCCAGGCTTCGGTCGGCACGAGATTCTCGCGGGCGTGATGACGTAGCAGCTCGCCGGCGCCGTTGGTCCGAGAGGGAGCGCCGGCTCACAATCAGGGCCGCAAGTAGCGAGCCCCGACGAGCTGCGATCGTCAAAACTGTCGCCAGGCCAACAGCTGCGTTTTGCCTTGAACTCGAAAACCGTTCCACGCAGAATCGGCGTCCAGGTTTCCGGCCTCCGCGTCCAATCATCTATTTGCCAAGCGCTGTCCATTGAATACCTCGTGGAAACCACTGCTTGAAGGTGAGCTTGCGACTCGTGCGGAGGCACTACTGACGTGGGGTGATGAAACACTGTTTGATGCGGCGTTTGATCAGGATGCCTCCCTCGCGTCAGGCCTTTCAGGTCTAGCTCTCTACTTCGACTACCGAGCTCGTGCACAAGGCTCCGAGCGGCACGCGACTCGAGTCCAGCAGTTACTCGACGCAGCGACACCGCTTGCGCCCGACATGGGTCTCGGCTTCCTGAGCGGCGTCACCGGTCTTGGATGGGTCCTGTCGCAGGTTGACGCTACAGGATGGGACGTCGTCCAGGAGATAGACGACGCGATCGCGGACCTCACGAGTTGCCAGAGGTGGGATGGGCCATATGACTACGCCAGCGGCCTCGTCGGGATCGGTACCTACGCCCTCGCTCGACCTCGCGAGGGATGTTTGATCGATGAGATAGGGAGACATCTAGCGGAGACAGCTACGCACACTCCCGAGGGCATAGCCTGGTGGACCGACGGCAGGCACCTGCCCGAGTATCAACGCGCGCGATTTCCGGCCGGCTATTTCAATCTAGGCGTGGCGCACGGGATTGCGGGCGTCATCCCGTGGCTGGCGCGAGCCAATGCGCAGTTTCCAAGCGCCTGCAAGGAGGCCCTTCTCGAAGGGGCCGTCGATTTCCTGATCGCACATTCGAGGTGCCTGGAGAGTGCGGCAATGCCAGGAGCGGTCGCTCCGAACGTCGAACCCCATCCCGGTCTCGGTCTGCATGGTGCTATGGCGATCCTGGCGTTGCTCTCACGCTCCTGTCGGCTGCGCGGCTCGCTCGAAACGACAGGTGGGAGACCGAAGCTCGGCGCATTGGTAGGTTGGCCGCAAGCCGAGACCCGGATGAGGCGGGGCTCGTCGATGCCAGTTTTTGTCATGGCTTCGCCGGAGTAGGACACATATTGAATCATCTGTACCAGGCTACCGGAGAATGCTTGTTCAGAGACTCAGCCCGGCGACACTTCAGCCACGTCGTGGACACGTTGGAGTCGTGTAGAGATCGACCACAGGCCATCGCGAACGGACTACTCGAGGGTCTAGCGGGCATTGCTGCGGCTCTTGCAAGCGCAGTTCTCCCGGTTGTCCCGACCTGGGATCGGGCGTTTCTCGTGGATCTCGTTTCTTGACCGCGGTTCTGGTGCAAGGGACTCGCGATGCGCGGCCAAGTGGCGTCGGATCTCCTCAATGTGGCTCATGGATGACAGCCAATGCCAGATCATGTCTTAGTAAGTGAGCGAAAGGAGAGGACGTGCTGCAAACTGAAAACAGCAACAAACAACCAAAGAAGCTGGCTCTCACTCGCACCACGATAAGGCGCTTGTCGTCCGCCGAGCTCTGGGGTGGCGAAAGCCCGCATATTACTGGTACGGCATGTAATACGTGCGGGATATGTTCCGCATCAGGAGGTTGCACAGACTCTTGCTTGCACACGTGTGTAGATGACGGCTGCTGAGTAGTCGCCATCGCTCATGATGGGCGGGCTTTCTGCTTTCGCAGGGAGCCCGTTCCTTTATTCGGAAGGTGAGAAATGACCGACTGCTGGACGCCCATTCTGGAAGGCCAGGCTCGCGGCGAGGCGCTTGCCGTCGTCCAGGAGATCGCCTCCGAGCTTCGACTTTACGTTGGAAGCGGCTCCTTGACGCTGTCAGGGCTCGCGGACGGTCTTGCGGGCATTGCGCTATTCTTCCACCATGCCGGAATCGTGCTGGCCTCGGACGAGCTCGAAGAGCTCGCCTTCGAGACGATCAGCGAAGCAATTGAACGCAGCGCCGAGATAACGACGATCAGACTCTTCGATGGAATCACGGGTGTCGCGTGGGCCGCCGAGATTCTTGCTGGGTGCCCCGTCGCTGATCACGATGAACTCGATCGCGTGCTCTCGGAAGAGCTGGACCGGCGTCCATGGCCGCACTCACTGGACCTCGTAGGTGGTCTGGTAGGTGTTGGCGTATACGCACTGAGACGACGCGGTCAACCAACGGCTTCTACGGCCCTGCGACTCGTCGTCGAGCACCTCCAGTCGCTTGCATCCGCCAGATGGATGAGCGCACCGGAGTCTCTATCATCGCGGCAACGAGAGCTATTTCCCGATGGCTGCACGGATCTCGGGGTAGCTCACGGAGTGCCTGGCATAGTCAGCTGGCTGGCGTCTGTTCATGCCTGTGGCTTGGCGCCCGAGGGCACAGCTGAACTCGTCGTGGAGTCAGCCTCCTGGGTACTCTCCAAGAAGAGGCCAGAACAGCGCTTTCCACGTGCGATCTCCTCGGATCGAGACGAACCAGCGCTGCGGTCCGCGTGGTGTTATGGCGATCTGGGTGTTCTTGCATCGCTTCACTCCGCGTTGCGCGGAATGGGCGACTGCGATGCCCGGTGGATGGTGCGGCAACTCTTGCAGCGCGCCGCCCGTGACGACGCAAGTAGCGACGGCGTGGTGGATGGGTGTCTTTGTCATGGTAGCGCTGGCAACGCCCACTTGTTCAACACACTGTACCAAGCAACTCGAGATCGCGTGTTCCTCGAGGCGGCTCGTGCTCGGGTACGGCAGACTCTTAGATCTGCGCACGTCCGGGCAAGGCACCGTAGCGGGATTTTCATTCTGGGATCGCGATGAGAACCGGAGGATGGGTTGGCGACCGTCTCGCGGACTTCTGAACGGAATTGCCGGTGTGGGGCTTGCGCTCTGCGCGGCCGTTGCAGCTGAAAGGCCGCAATGGAACGACCTCTTCCTGGTCTAGGGGCCCATTCCCCGGGCGCGACTGCATGTTGAATGTTGACTCCGCGTTTCCGCCCTCCCGGCGTGAGCCGAAGCACGAGGCCGTATGACGACGAGCCTGTCCTGGTCATCGAGCTCAGCTCTCGGCTTCCGAACGTCCATCAAGACGGACGTGATGCAAAGGCTGAGACCCCTGACGATGGGAATCGCCGAGCAGATCGGCAGAGGGCGATCGATTCGGCAGGCGCTCGAAATTGCCCTCGAGGACGATCCCGGCGCGTCGGACTACCTCGATGGTCTGAACGATACGAGTGCATTCGGGCTCAAGCAAGCGTATCTGTGGCCGACGGAAGACAAGTTGTCGACGTTCACGGCCCGCGACGAAGGAACCCTCGAGCAGATTTCGATCGACATGGCCGGCATGGACATCGAGGATCTTGCCACGCTGTTGCGTGGACTCGGCAACGGGCGTACTTCGGAGAGAGCGCTCCTGAGCTCGATCGCCGAGCCGTACGACCAGCTTCTCACCGAGCTGAAATCGAGCGGGATCGTAGTTCCTTCCGATCGTCGAGGCGGCGACGCTGCAGTACCTCGGCTGAGTCGGGAGCCAGGAATCGGTCAGGCTGCAACACGCAGCACTCATGGTCTCGAGCGAGACGACGTCCGTTGTCCTGGATCCACATTTCAACTCGTTGTATGTCCCGCGAGGAATGCAGGCTCGAATGCACTCAGCCGCGTGGCTTCCCCTTGTTCAACGGCGTTCTCGTTTCGCACAGCCACGAGGATCACTGGGACCTCGCGAGCATGATGATGCTACCGAGCGACTGCCCCGTCATCGTGCCGAAGGTCGAAGTGCCGAGCATACTCTGCGATGACCTGAGTCGCATTTTGCGACAATGCGGCCTTCGGGCCGTACGGGACCCTGCGTGGTTCTCGGCGCCGATCGTCATGGGCGACATCGAGATACACGTCTTGCCATTCTTTGGTGAGCAGCCGCTCAGGAGCGAGACTCCTCGGAGTAAGATGCTTCGCAACTGGGGAAATACGTACTACATCAGGACTCCACAGTTTACCGTCTGGGTCCTGATCGATTCGGGAGTTCGACGCGACCGGTAGCATGATCGAGCTGGCTCATTGGGTAGGCCGTGAGTTTGGCGGAGTTGACTTTCTGGCGAGCAACCTGCGGCCGTTTCGGGTTGGATCCCAGCGGAGGTCTCCAGACTACATCACTGGTCTGGGTCACTACTGGTGGTGTTTGTCGCCGGACCAGATGATGCGCTTCGATTCGTTCGTCGGCGAACTGCTGACGCTGGGCCCTAGAGGAGTGGCCGATGCTTCTGACGCGGCGAAGGCAAGGAATGTCCTTCCTTATGCTCATTGGTGGCGTGAGCCGGGTCAGCATGACGAGCTTGAAGATCAGCTGTGCGATGAGCTCGAACTCCATGTCGGCGATAGTGCCAGAGTGCTGAGATGGGACATAGGCGACGCGATCAGCGCCCGCGAGCCTGCAGGGGCAAGGGTACGTGTCTGGTGATGGAGCATCCAGCGGTAGGGCCGGGGATGTCTTCAATGGTTGAAGCTGATTGGGGTTAGCGAGTCTCCGTTCTTGTCATGCCTTCGCGTGCTCACGACATCCATGCCGACGACGGGATCGTGGTGCGGACGCCGTTGCTTCCGGCCGATGTGCTGCTCGAATGGCCGACCGACAGCGACATTTCGGTGCAGCGACGGTACCTGGCTGAAGTCATCGCGCGGGCGGAGGTGAACGAGGCAATCTTCGTCGCTTCCCCCAGTCTGCATGGAGCGATCGAAAGATGGCGGAGCGCACCGGACTCTGCAGCCGGGCAGCGCGCGGAGCGGGCCCTCGTGAAGTACGTGGCCCGAATGGCCTGGCGGGCCACGCCATTCGGGCTGTTTTCCGCGGTGTCTGCCGGGCACCTTGGCAGGGCAACGTCGCTGGAGCTGCCCACACGTGGCGACTATCGGCGCCGGACTCGCCTCGATAATGACTATCTGTTTCTACTCGCTGATGAGCTATCGCGCGTGCCCGCCGTGCGTGCTGCTCTCCTCTGGCGACCCAACTCGTCGATCTATCGGATAGGCGGCGAGCTGCGCTACGCGCAGGCACGTCTCGAGGAGAAGGAGCGGAGCTATCATCTCGTGTCCGTCGAGCTCACGCCGTATCTCGAGGCCACGCTGGATCGAGCGAGTCGGGGTGCGCGACCCGACGAATCTGGCCGCCGCGCTCGTTGCCGACGACCATGAGCTGGAGCTCGCCGAAGCCAACGAGTATGTCGCGCAGCTCATGGACGAACAGGTCGTGGTGCCCGATCTGGGTGTCCACGTGACCGGACCGGAGCCGATCGACGGCATGCTTCAGCAGCTGGCCGCGGCCGGGCCGGTGCAGGCAGAAATCGTACTGTCGGCGGTGCGGGAGGCCCTGGGCGCGCTCGATTCGGGCGGGCTCACGAACGAGCCCGCCCGCTACCGCGCGATCGCGCAGACGCTCGAGGCGCTTCCGGCCAAGGTGGACCTGTCGCGTCTATTCCAGGTGGACATGGTCAAGGGCGCGTCCGCGACTCTGGCCACGAGAGTAGCGAGCGAAGTCGCGCGCACCATTGCAGCGGTCGCCGCGATTTGGCCGCGCTCGGAGAGATCATCGCTCGACGAATGGAGGCGCGAGTTCGCAGAGCGCTGGGAAGGCCACGAGATCCCCCTCGCGACGGCACTGGACGAGGAGTCAGGGATCAGCTTTCGGGTCAACCGCCCGGGCCGAACGCGGATGGCGCGCCGCTTCTCGCCGGCCTCGCGTTTCCGGGTGCCGTGGCGCCGCATAGGCGGTCGTGGACGCCCGCAGAGGCTCATCTCCTGCGCCTGCTGACTTCGGCGATCGCGGCAGACCACGAGGAGATCCAGCTGGACGACGCCGACCTCGCGGCAATGAAGGCGGCCGCTGAGCCCAGCTTGCCGAGGGCTTTTTCCGCCATGATCCGCATCGCAGCTTCGGCGGACGGACAGCCGCTGATCCTGTTCGAGGGGTCGCACGGGCCGTCGGGCGCACGCTTGCTCGGTCGGTTCTGTCACGCATCGCCCGAGATACTGGAAATGGTCAACGCCCATCACCGAGTCGAGGAGTCGGCCCGGCCAGATGCGGTATTCGCTGAGATCGTGCATCTGAACGAGGGCCGCCTCGGCAACGTACTGTGTCGGCCCGTGCTGCGCGGCCACGAGATCGTGTTTCTCGGCATGTCCGGCGCGGCCGCGAATCGGCAGATCACGGTTGATGACCTGATGGTGTCCATCCGGGGCGGTCGGATCGTGCTGCGCTCGCGCCGCCTCGACCGCGAGGTGATTCCCCGACTGTCTACAGCGCACAACTACCGCTTGCGAAGCCTCGGCGTCTATCGCTTTCTCTGCGCGCTGGCTGCCCAGGATAGTGATCAGGCGGTCTTCACTTGGGGGGGCCTGGGCAACGCGCCGTTTCTTCCGCGGGTTCGACTGGGGCAGGTCTTGCTCGCGCGCGCGACCTGGAACCTTGGCGTGCGCGACCTCGAGGCGGTGACGAGTGCGGTGCGACGGGCCAGCCGATCGGGCGGAGCAGACGGGCCGGTCGAGCTGCGGACGCAGGTGCTTTCGGCAGTTGCCGAGCTGCGCCGCTTGCGACGACTCCCTCGCTACGTGACGCTCGTGGCCGCAGATAACGAGCTGCCCGTCGATCTCGACAACCCACTCTCGGTCGTGGCGCTTGCACACGAGGTTGCTGGCCAACGCGGTGTTCAGCTGACTGAACTTTTTCCGAATCCAGATCAATTGATCGCCCGCGCCGACGACGGCCGCTATACGAACGAGGTAGTTCTGATGTTCACCCGCAAGGGAGGGAGCGTTCGCGGTGAGGCGCCGCTGGTCGATCGCGCTCCGGCGATCCGTCGGACATTTCCGCCGGGCTCAGAGTGGCTCTACGCAAAGGTCTACTGTGGGGTCTCGACCGCGGATCGCGTGCTGCGCGAGGCGATCGGACCCGTGGCCCGAGAGGCACAGGCGAGCGGCGATGCGGACCGCTGGTTCTTCGTTCGCTACGCGGATCCCCGCCACCACTTGCGGGTCCGGTTCGCCGGTGAGCCGGCGCGTCTCCTGGGTGCGGTGATGCCGGCGCTGGAGCGGGCGATCGCGCCGATGCTGGCTTCGGGTGCTGTGCATCGAGTGCAGCTGGATACGTACGTGCGCGAGCTCGAGCGATACGGCTGCGGCGGCGGAGAAGGTGGGATGGAGCTGGTGGAGCGACTCTTCTGGATGGACAGCGAGGCCGTCATGGACATCGTGGACCGGCTCGACGGTGACTCCGGCGGCGACGCGCGGTGGAGACTCGCACTGCGCGGGATCGATGGGTTGCTGGAGGCGCTCGGGCTCGACTGGGAGGAGCGGAGGCTCGTCATTCTTCGCGCGCGTGACTCGTTGGGCGCTGAGCACCAGGTGACCCCGGACCTGTGGAGCGCACTCGGCGCGCGTTACACTCGGCTCCGCGCCGAACTCGAGATTGTGTTCGCGCGGGATCCGGCGCGGGACGTCGGCCATCCGCTCGCGTTTGGGTTCGAGACCCTTGCTCGGCGGGACGCTCGCATCGCCGAGGCGGTCCGCGCCTCGAGCGAGCACGACCACGAGGCGCACGTGTCGCGGCGGCCCGAGATGGCATGGAGCCTGGCGCACATGCACGTCAACCGCCTGCTACACGCCTCCCAACGCACGCAGGAGATGGTGCTCTATGATTTCCTGCGGCGCCTGCACGCGACTCGCCAGATTCGGAAGGACCCGATAGCGACCGCCGCCATCGGACACCAGACCTAGCGAATGTTGACGCAGGTGTTCTCCGGCAGGTCGGGGTTACATGCCTCGGGTGCGGGCAGCCCACCTTCCGGCACCACGAGGAAGTCCTTGCAGATGCACATCTTCCTGCAGCAGAAAGGACCGACGACGACCGGCACCGCGCAGGTGAAGCCACTGACGCACGGCGACTCTGGCACCTTGTCGCACTCGTCGTCCGCCTCGCACTCGCCCGTGCACATGTCCGCGTACTCGGATCCCTCCGGCGGGGTGACGCCTTCGTCCTGCGGATAGTGCAGGCAGATGCGCGACTGGCACTCGAGGGCCTTCGACGTGATGATGGCCTGCGAGTCGTTGCCGGCGTCGACGCCGATGAAACACCTGCGTCCGACCGGATTCTCGCTGCATCCGGCGGCGCGAAGGGCCGCGACGACGAACAACAAGGCACCCCATGACAGAGGGCCACCAGACCACCGAGAGTGCATCGTTCGCGCTCCTCCCCAGGTAACGTGGGCGAAAACATAATCGGCCGGCCCCCCACGGGCTGTCAAGGCAGGGGGGCGGGGCGCACCATACACGTCATTCGGGATCCGTGTCCGGCGCCTGCGCGATCCGTCAGACGATCGGCGAGGCGAGAGCGAGGCGTCACGCGCGGCCCGCGCGGCTTGACAGCAGGAGGGCGGGGGCCGAAGATTTTTTTCCGGAGCCGCCGAGGGGAATCGGTTCGTCTGCGCGCTCCACGGATTCCAGGAGGAATCATGCGCCACAGCAAGCGTTGGCAGCTCGGCACCCTGGTCGTCGCTCTCGTCCTCGCTCAGCCCGTGGCGCAGGCCCAGGCGCCGCAGAAGCAGCCGGACGACGAAGGCGAGGAGATGACCTTCGAGCCGGACGAGGCCAAGGCCAAGAAGGTGCAGCCTCCGCCGCCGGACAACAAGCCGCCCTCGAAGACCCTGGCCCGCGCGATCGACCTGTACGAGAAGAAGAAGGACTACAACTCGGCGTCGATCGAGCTGTCCAAGGTGCTCAACAAGGAGACCCAGGACTCGGAGGCGAGCAAGCAGCGCGCCGAGTTCTTCATGGGCAAGACGCTCTACCAGATGGGCTACTACGCCGCGTCGCTGGCCTACTTCGATCGCATCGTGGCCAAGCGGACCGGTCACCGCTACTTCGGCGCCACCCTCAAGTGGCTGGCCGCGCTGTCGCGCGTGCTGCCCGAGACCTCCGGCATCCTCGAGAAGATCGGCACCTACGATCCGAAGGACCTCGAGCAGCCGATCATGAACGAGGTGCGCGACGAGCTCTACTACCTGCTCGGCCGCCACTACTACCGCCAGGGCAACTTCGACCAGGCCATCTCGCTGTTCCAGGCGGTCAAGGTGGAGAGCCCCTTCTACGTGAAGGCCAAGTTCTTCGAGGGCGTCACCTACGTGCGCCAGTACAAGGGCGCGCCGGCGGTCGATGCGTTCAAGCAGATCCTCGTCATCGGCCAGGAGCGGCCCGGCTACTACACGGCCGACGACATCCTCACCTACGAGGAGCTGGCCAACCTCCAGCTCGCGCGCGTCTTCTACTCGACGCAGCAGTACGACGTCTCCATCAAGTACTTCGAGAAGCTGCCCCAGGAGTCGCCCGACTGGCTCGAGTCGCTGTTCGAGGCCGGCGTGGGCCTATTTCATGAAGACCAACAACTCGAAGGCGCTGGGCAACATCCACACGCTCAACGCGCCGTACTTCGAGAACGAGTTCTTCCCCGGCATGGCCGAGTCGATGCTGCTCAAGGCGGTCATCTACTACAAGTACTGCCAGTACGACCGCGCCCTCGAGTCGGTGGCCGAGTACAACCAGAGCTACGCCCCGCTGCGCGAGGACCTCGATCAGATCCTGACGCGCTACGAGGACAACGCCGAGTTCTACGAGTACATCGTCAAGATCAAGAACGGCCGGGCCGGGCTGAGCGAGCGCACCCAGCGCGTCGCGGCCAGCTCGCTGGCCGACCGCCAGCTGGCCAAGACCTTCGCCTGGGTCGCAGGAGCTGGACAAGGAGCTCAAGGCTGCTCGAGCAGGCCAACAAGAGCTGGGCCGCCACGCGCGTCCGCGCCGAGGTGGAGCAGGAGCTCACGGTGCAGAAGTCGCTGGCGCAGGCCGACGCCGGCAAGCTGGCGCGCGAGCGCATCAAGCGCATGTCGGATGAGCTGCGAGAGCTGTCCCGCGACGGCCGCAAGATCCGCATCGAGACGCTCAACAACAAGGCGGGGCAGATCGACGCACAGGCGCGCGGCGAGCAGATTTCCGGCGACCACCGCCAGGAGCCGATCGTCGTTGACGACGAACACTTCCTGTGGAAATTTAATGGCGAGTACTGGAAGGACGAGCTGGGCTACTACCGGTTCAAGATCCGCTCCAGATGCCCCACGAAAGGGGCCGGAATCTAGAAGAGCAATATCTCGCCCAATACAGCCGGCGCATTCGCCTCGCCCACCGCGAACATGACGGCTGAATTGGCAAGCAGGTTTCGACCCGAAGGCCGCTCCTCGACGAGGAGGCGGCCTTCTTGCGTCTTGGGGCTCGATCTCGCGATCGCGATCGCACGCATCGCCAAGGACTCATCGACATGACGACAGCACGATTTGTCACCGCATCTCTCGCCGCACTGGCCGCGTCGGCGCTGGCCTTCTCGGCCGCGGCGCAGTCGCAGCCGCAGCCAAAGTACAAGCGCATCGCGGCAGCGCGGGTGGACGTCAAGGTCAAGCAGACCGAGCTGACGCGCGGGCTCCTGGAGAAGAAGGACACAAAGAGCGAGTTCGTCCCGGAGATCACCGCCGACCAGTTCATGAACATCCAGGGGCAGGTCAAGCTGATCCGCGGCCAGCAGATCGCGGAGTACCGGCGCCTGATCGAGGAGACCGCGGCCGACGATCCCGAGCTGCCCGACCTCCTGTTCCGCCTGGCCGAGCAGTACGCGCAGCAGCAGCGCTACTGGCGGTTCCGCCACATGGAGATGTACGGAAAGATCGAGAAGGCGCCCCGCAACAAGCGGACGTCGATGCAGTCCAAGCAGGCGAGCTACAAGCGCGAGGAGGAGAAGTTCCTCACGCAGGCGATCAAGATCTACGCGCTCATCGCCAACAACTCCAAGTTCAAGAACTACGCCCGCATGGACGAGGCGCTGTTCTACTACGCGTACACGCTGCAGGGCGCCAAGCGCGTGGACCTGGCCCGCAAGGTCTACCACCAGCTCATCCAGAACTATCCGAACTCGAAGTTCATCCCGTTCGCGTACCTGTCGTTCGCCGACTACTTCTTCGAGACAAACAACCTGGCCCAGGCGGAGAAGTTCTACGACAAGGTGCTCGAGTTCCCGAGCTCGCCGGTCTACGCGTACGCGCTCTACAAGAAGGGCTGGGTCTACCTCAACCTCGACCGGCCACAAGATGCGCTCGAGACCTTCTACGACGTCACCCAGAAGACGCGCGGCAAGGAGCGCTACAACGTCCTCAACCGCGCCTCCAAGAAGGACTTCGTCCGCGCCTACGCCGAGGTGGGCCGGCCGCAGAAGGCGTACCAGGCGTTCGAGCGCGTCGATCGCAGCTACGCGTTCAACATGCTCAAGATCCTGGCGACCATCTACCTGGACCAGGGCAAGGCGGAGAAGACGATCTACACGCACCGCGAGCTGATCCAGCGCGCGCCCAAGGACCAGCAGGTCTGCGAGTGGCAGTACAACGTCGTGCAGGCGATGATCACCGCCGGCGACAACAAGCAGAAGGCCGACGAGATCGAGCTCCTGGTCAAGCTGTACGCCAAGTACCGCGACCTCAAGATCCTCAAGGGCAGCGCGCTCGAGGAGTGCCGCGAGAACGCCGAGGGCATCACCTACGAGATGGCCGGCCTGTGGCACCAGGAGGTCATGAAGACCCTCAACTTCGACACGCTGGCCTACGTCGAGCGGCTGTACGAGGTGTTCCTGGCCAGCTTCCCCAGCTCGCCGCGCCACTCGCGAGGTGCAGTACTACTTCGCCGAGTGCCTGTGGCTGCGCGGCGAGAACGAGCAGAACGCGCGCATGGCCACCGAGCGCTGGGAGAAGGCGGCGATCGCCTTCACCGACGTGGTCAAGCAGGGCAAGGTCAACGAGAAGCTCAAGAAGGAGAGCGCCTACGCCGCGGTGCTGGGCTGGAAGAACGCCCTCGCGGTCGACCCGCGCACGCAGACGCCGGAGCCGGACCTGGCCGCGCTCGAGGACGCCAGCCGGCGCCCAAGCCGAAGCCGATCAGCGCGCGCGAGCAGAAGATGATCGACGCGTTCGACATCTACATCAAGTACATCAAGGATCCGAACGACGAGGAGCTCGTGATGATGAAGTTCCTCAAGGCTCGCATCCTGTGGACGCACGACCACCTGGACAAGGCGCTGCCCAGCTTCTAGGAGATCGTCGCAGAAGTACCCGAAGCACGAGACGGCGGGCTACTCGGCCGCCATCATCCGCGACTCGCTGATCCGCATGCACGACTACGAGGAGCTGGGCCAGTTCGTCACCACGCTGCTCGCCCGCGCCGACTTCTGGGAGGACCGCGACGACCTGCGCGAGATCTTCCTCAAGGACCAGAGCAAGGTGCAGCGCAAGGTGGCCGAGAAGCTGGAGAGCGGAGGGCAAGAAGCTGGCCTGCGGCCAGTCGTACGAGTCGATCTACAACACCAACCCCGACGGACCCAACATGGACGAGGTCCTCTACAACGCCGGGGTCTGCTACGAGGACGCCAAGTCGATCGGCAAGGCGATCCAGATGTACGAGGTGCTCAACCAGCGCTTCCCCAAGAGCCTGCAGGCGCAGAAGGCGCTCGGCCGCAGCGGCAACGCCTACGGCGCGATCGCCTTCTACGACCGCTCGGCGGCGAAGTACGAGCAGTTCGCCAAGAAGTACGGCGGCGAGAAGGACGCGCCGAGCGCGCTGCAGAACGCGGTCACCTACCGCAAGGGCATCGGCGACGACAAGGCGGCCATCGCCGACATCGAGTTCTTCGTCAAGCAGTACAAGAACAAGATGAAGAAGGAGGCGGCCGACGCGCTGTGGGGCCTGGTCGGCATCTACGAGAAGCAGGGCAACCAGGAGGCGGTCGATCAAGGCGCTCGAGCGCTACCTCAAGGAGATGGGGACCAAGGGCGGCCGCGATCGCGTGGTCGCCGCGCACGCCCGCATCGGCCAGATCCTGTGGGAGCAGTCGTGCAAGAACAAGGGCGTGGACGGCGCCTGCATCAAGGTCGAGCGCGAGCGCGCCATCCGCAGCCGCGGCAAGCGCCGGCGCGGCGCCGCGCTGCCGGACCGCTGCGGTGAGACGTCGAAGATCAAGATCACCGTGCATCGACCGCGACCGCAGCAGGGCGGCCAAGGCCCGCGGCCACTTCAAGCAGGCCATCTCCGAGTACGGCAGGGGCGTCGGCGGCGACGACCCGACCCGCCAGGCGTTCGCCATCAACATGTTCGCCATGTCGCGCTTCTACCTGGCCGAGGAGCAGTACGAGACCTTCCTCGACGTGGAGTTCCCCGAGAAGCTCGACTTCTCGGAGCGCAACGCCCGCAAGAAGGCCGACTCGGAGAAGCGGTTCAAGAAGTTCATGGCCGAGAAGGAGAAGCAGGGCAAGCGGGCCAACGAGATGTACATGGCGGTGCGCGAGATCAAGGGAGGCGGCGCGGCCTGGGCCATCGCCGGCGCGGCCCGCATCGGCCAGATCTCGCAGAACGCGGCCGACGCGCTCTACACCGCCGAGGTGCCGCGCGACGTGCGCACCGGCCAGTACGCCGAGGACTCGTGGGACGCCTACTGCGACGAGCTGACCACGGCCGCGGCTCCGCTCGAGGAGCGGTCGGTGGCCGGCTTCAGCTCCTGCCTCGAGACCTCGACGTCGCTCAACTGGTTCAACAAGTGGTCGAAGCTGTGCGAGCGCGAGCTCGGTCAGATCCGGCCGCAGGACTTCCCGACCGCGGCCGAGGTCCACGCCGAGCCGTCGTCGGTCGCCGCCATCACGGACACGCAGGGTCCGGTCACCGCCATCAGCACCAAGTGAGCAGGGAGCGAGCCATGAAGACGATCAAGACAATGGCCGCGGCGCTGGTGCTGCGTCGCCGGCGCCTGCGGCGGTTCTGCCAGCACGCAGCGAGACCTCGACCGCCAGGCGGCCGCCGCGCCGCCGCCTCCGGCCGTCCGCCCGGCCAAGATCGACCGCGACGTCAGCGGCGAGGCCCAGAAGGACTTCGCCCGCGCGGTCGCGTTCTACCAGGACAAGGCCAAGGCGCGGCTGGGACCGCGACGCGTGCACGTCGGCGGCGCGCAAGTTCGAGCAGGTGGCCGGCGCCTACAACAAGATGGTCGAGGCGCACTACAACGCCGGCCTCTCGTACCAGAACTGCCGCATGTTCAAGGACGCCGAGTCGCAGTACCAGGCCGCGCTCGGCCATCCAGAGCAGCCACGGGCCGTCGCTGTCCAACCTGGGCCAGATCTACTTCCACGGCGGCAACGAGACGCGCGCCAAGGAGTACTGGGAGCAGCGCGGTGCAGGCCGACATCAAGATCGCCGGCGCGCGCAACAACCTGGCCTGGCTGATGATCCGCCAGGTGCGCGACCAGCAAGGCGTCGCTGCGCGACACCGAGGAGCGGATCCTCACCCTCCTGCGCAGCGTGCTGGCGGTCGAGAACGACAACGTCGAGGCCTACGTGCTGCTCTCGCTGCTCTACATGGAGGGCTCGGACAAGAACAAGTCGCGCCTGACCCTGGCCAAGCTCCTGCTCGACAAGGGCGAGGAGTTCGGCGACAAGTTCGCGCCGCTCTACAACGCGCGCGGCCTGCTCGAGCTGCGCAACGACAACGTGGCCCAGGCGCTCGACGAGTTCCAGAAGGCGGTCGCGCTCGACGGCACCTTCGTCGAGGCGCGCATGAACGTCGGCAACATCGTGCTCGGCTTCCGCAAGTACGAGGAGGCGTCGCAGCAGTTCAGCGAAGTCTTGAAACAGCAGCCCAAGAACTACGACGCCATCGTCGGGCTCGGCATCGCCCAGCGCGGCCGCAAGCAGCTCGACCAGGCGGAGGCCAGCTACAAGAAGGCGGCCGACCTGGACCAGGTCCGCGCGGACGCGTACTTCAACCTCGGCGTGCTCTACAAGGACTTCCGCGCCAACGAGACCCAGGACCTGCGCGCGGCCCAGGGCCACTACCGCACCGCCATCAAGTACTTCCAGCAGGCGTCGGGCAAGCCGAACGTCGATCCGGACCTGCAGAAGGAGGCGCGCGAGAACATCTCCGACTGCGAGAAGAACCTGCGCTCGCTGGACGAGGCCATCCGGTTCCAGCAGAGCCAGCCGGCGGGCGGCAAGGCCGGCGGTGGGGGGAAGTAACACCGCGTGGCGGTTGAATGAAATCAATCTGTTGGATGCGGAAGCGACCCGCGCTACGTTTATCGGGAACCATCGAACTTTCCGGGAACCGCGCCTCACCCTCGGTGTCGAACTACCCGTGACTTGGGGTACCGAGCGGCGATGCGCGGCCAGGACCAGGACAGAGGTCAGCCAATGAAGCGCATGAAGACGATCGCCACTCTCGCCGTTGCCGGTGCCATCGCTCTGGCCGCCCCGCTCGGCGCGTTCGCGCAGGGCAAGGCGAAGCCCAGGGCCGCCAAGGCGGAGGAGCCCAAGAAAGTGAAGTCGTACGACTTCACGGGCGACGAGATCGACGGCGACCTCGTCAAGCCGGACGGCGACTTCCTCGACACGAGGAAGTTCGCCAGCCACACCAGCCTCATCCGCCTGCGGAAGGACTTCATCAAGGAGATCGTGAAGTCCGCCGAGGACCTGTAGGTCCTCGGGACCCGGGCTCGGCCCGGGACCGCCGGCCAGCGACTCCCTCGTTCCCGACACACACGGAGAATTGTTTCGATGGCCGGCTCGAAGATCCCACTCACGTTCCGCATCTACAAGGGCGAGCAGTTCCTGCGCGAGGAGACGCTGGCGCAGCCGGTCATCAAGGTCGGCAAGCTCTCCTCCTCGCACCTTCGCCTCGACGACGACTCGGTCAGCCGCATGCACGCGGTGATCGAGGTGTCCGGGCCGGGCAGCATCAGCATCATCGACCTCGGCTCGACCAAGGGCACGCAGGTCAACGGCCAGAAGGTCAACAAGGCCAACCTGCAGGACGGCGACCTCGTCGTCCTCGGTGACATCCGCATCGAGCTCTCGGTCGGCGACGCCACCGCGAGCGACGAGGACGCGGTCACCCGGGTGAACCTGCCGGCCACCCCGAGCGCGCCGCCGGCGCCGGCCCCCGCGCCGATCGCGCGCGCCGCCCGCGCCGCCGACGCGCGCGGCGCCGCCGTCGTCGCCGCCCCCGATGCCGGCCCAGGCCGCGCCGCCGCCGCGCGCGCCCGCGCCGCCCGCCGGCCGCGCCGCCTCGCGCGGCTGCCGCGCCTCCCGCGGCCGCGCCGCCCGCCTTCGGCCTCGACTCGGCCGATGACCTGGGCGGCGCGCGCGCCATCGAGGTCGCCGCGATGCTGGCGGACTCGGTCGTCGAGGTGAAGCACGTGTCCAACCCGCGCGGCGGACGCGTGACCGGCACGACCTATCTCCTGTTCGGCGTGGGCGCGTTCCTCGTCGCGCTCTCCTTCTTCGCGTTCTTCGTCGCGCTCGGCAAGGCGCAGACGAACAAGGCCTCCTACTACCACCACACCGAGGTCGAGCAGCAGCCGCTCAACACCTGGCGGCCGCCGGAGCGCCTCGGCCTGGGCTACGACTGGATGGCCTTCGGCGGCGCCATCGGCGGCGTCCTGGCCATCACGCTGGGCCTGCTGCGCGTGCGCAACGAGAAGGTCTCGCCGTACTTCCGCATCGGCCGCGCGGCCGGGGTCGACTTCCCGACCGACGACGTGCCGATCGAGTCGTTCCCGCTGGTGGCGCCGCAAGGGCGACGACTTCGTCTTCAACTACACGCAGCAGATGGCCGGCGAGATGATGCTCGACGGCCAGAGCGTGAGCCTGTCCGACCTGAGCGGCCAGGGCAGGGCGCGCGCGTCGGAGACCGCGCCGGGCGCGTACGAGGTCTCGATCCCGCACCGGGCCCGCTTCCGGGTCACCACCGGCCAGCAGACCTTCCTCGTCTCGTCGGTGCCGGCGCCGCGCCGCCATGTGACGCCGCTGTTCGCGACCATGGAGACGGCGGTGCTTGCCTACTTCGGCGGCTCGCTGCTGGTCCACCTGGCGATCATCGCGCTCCTGTGGGGCATCCCGCCGGATTCCGACCTCGCTCAGCGACGACAGCATCGAGAACGCCGACCGCCTGTCGAGCGTGCAGTCCAAGCCGCAGGAGGACCCGAAGACCGAGGAGGAGAAGCTCGACAGCGGCGACGACGATGCAGTCGGGCGGCACCGGCACCAAGATGGCGCTGGAAGAGGGCAAGATGGGCAAGAAGGAGTTGACCCGTCAGTCCGGCCAGTACGCCATGAAGAACAACAACGCCGACCCGACCGCTGGCCAAGAAGCAGGCGACCGAGAACGCGCGCAAGGCCGGCGTGCTCGGGATCCTGCAGAAGACGCCGGGCGGGGCGTTCGCGTCGCTGACCGGCACCTCCGACTTCTCGTCCGGCCTCGACGACCGCGACGTCTACGGCGGCCTCATCGGCAACGAGGTGGGCGAGATGGCGGGCGGCTGGGGCTACGGCGTGAACGGGGTCGGCCCGGGCGGCGGCGGCACCGGCTGGGACACGATCGGCACCGGCAAGTACGGCCTCATCGGCCACGGCTCGGGGACCGGCTCCGGCTACGGCAGCGGCTCCGGCCGCGGCGGCATGCGCGGCCGCAAGGCCAGCGCGCCGCAGATCCGCATCGGCAACGCCTCGGCGACGGGCGACCTGGACAAGAACATCATCCGCCGCTACATCCGCCGCAAGCTGCCCCGCATCCGGTACTGCTACGAGAAGGAGCTGCTGGTCAAGCCGAGCCTGGCTGGCACGGTCGTGACCCAGTTCCAGATCTCGCCGCTGGGGGTGGTGCAGGGCGCGACCGCGGGCGGCATGGGCGACAAGGGCGTCGAGGACTGCGTGGCCGACGCGATCCGCTCGATCCAGTTCCCCAAGCCGAAGGGCGGAGGATTCGTGAACGTGCGCTACCCGTTCATCTTCCAGCCGGCCGGCGGATAGCCCGGGGGCGACATCACCCCTCGGCGATCAATCGATCGCTTCATCGCTGCGCCGCCGCGGAGTTGCTGCCCCGGTGGCGCTTCGATATTCTGGAGAAATCATGAACAAGGCCGGCCGGCTCGCGTCTCTGGCCGTCGTGCTCCTGGCGGGGTGCGGCGATCGGGCAATGAAGGCTTCCATCGAGAAGAACGAGGAGGCGGCCCAGAAGTTCGAAGGCGGCGAGTACACGTCCGCCGAGCGCTCCTTCGAGGAGGCGGTGCGGATCAAGGAAGAGAACTACACCGCCTGGTACAACCTCGGCCAGACGCGCGAACAGCTCAAGAAGTACAAGGAAGCCGCCGAAGCCTTCGGTCAGGCGGTCAAGTTCAAGGCGGATGATCCGATGTACCACTACCGGCTTGGGAAGGCGCTGATCGGCAACGACGAGTGCACGCCGGGCCAGGAGAGCAACATTGGTCTCGCGCAGACACACCTCGAGGAGTCGGTGAAGCTCGAGCCCCAGCTGCACAAGGCGTGGTACTGCCTGGGGCAGATTTACAACATCCAGGGCGAGCCGAAGAAGGCGGCCGAGGCGTGGACGCGCTCGGCCAGCCTGAACCCGATCGAGGGTGAGCCGTTCACGGCGCTGGGCAAGCTCTACATCAAGTGGGACAAGCTCGCCGAGGCGATCAGCGTCCTGGACCAGGGACGGGTCAATGTGAAGGACCCGAACGATCAGGCGCAGCTGCTCTTCTTCCTCGGCTTCGCGTACGAGAAGCAGGGGAACCTCGAGAAGGCCATCGAGAACTACACGGCCGCGCTCGACAAGAGCACCGGCGATCTGGCGGCGCGCCGCCAGCGTGGCTTCGCCTACGCCAAGAAGGGTGACAAGGACAAGGCGAAGGCCGACCTCGAGGCCTTCGTGAAGGCAGGCGGGGGTGGCAACGCGTTCGAGCTGCAGGCCGCCAACGAGCGGCTCCTGCGCATGCTGGCCGAGTGATCGGGTCGACCCCGCGCGAGCGACGCGCGCCCTACATCGGCATACGATCGGGCGGAGGAAAGCACCCGACGCTGGCCCAAAAGCGGTCCAAGGTGGCTGAAAGCCAGCAAATTTCCGTGATATAACGGATTGCCGGGTTCGAGTACCCCGACTTGTCGGAGGGTGGGATTTGCGCACCGAGATCAGGCAGCGCCTGCGCCGATCGCGCGACTGGCCGAGTGCCATCGACGAGCTGGAGCGGGAAGCGGAAGACATCAAGAATGAGCGGGAGCGCTCTGAGCTCCTGTTCGAGATCGGGGCCCTGACCGAAGAGGTCATCCCGGAACGCGACCGTGCGCTGGCGCTGTACCAGCGCGCGTGGAAGCTGTTCCCGGAGAACATAAAGGCCCTCACCCGAGCCCGGCAGATCTACCGCGAGCTGGGCCGACTCGAGATGGTCGCCAAGGTCGGCGAGCTCGAGCTCAAGGTGCGCGAGCGTGACCGGGGCGCGGTCTCCGAGCTGGCCGGTCTGGTCGGCGAGGCGCTGCTCGACTGCGGACAGCGCGACAAGGCGCTGCCGCTGCTGCAGCTGGCGCTTCAGGCCGATCCGGACTCGCTGCGCATCAAGGACGCGCTGGCGGCCGCCGAGTACGACCCGGAGGACTGGATCGACGACGTCGAGCGCCTGTCCAACGACGCCCAGCGGTTCGACAACGGCACCGCGGCGCGCATGCTGCTGCGCGCCGCGCGCATCGTCCATCTCGAGACGCCGGACGACGCCCTCTACCCCAAGCTGCTCAAGCAGGTCCTGGTCCTGGACCCGCAGAACGAGTCGGCCAACTTCCAGTACGAGCTGCAGCTCAGCCGCGGCGAGCGCTGGGACGATCTCGAGCAGCATCACATCGGCCGCGCGGTCGCGCTGGGCGAGGACAGCGCGCGCGCCGCCCTCTACCGCCAGTTCGCGCTCGAGTGGGTGCAGAGGTTCAAGGACCGCGAGCGGGGCGCCCGCTTCTTCGCCAAGGCGATCGAGATGTCGGCGCGCAACGGCGCCATCCACATGCCGTCCATGGTGGCCGGCTTCAGCCTGGTGCGCGAGGCGTACGGCGCGCGGGCCGACTGGCAGCAGATCCTGACCCTGGCCGACGTGGCGCTGTCGCGCGCGCTGCCGGACGAGCAGCGCCTGTTCGTGGCGATGCAGGCCGGGCTGGTGGCGTGGCGCGAGCTCAAGGACGTCGACCGCGCGCGCTCGTACTTCCGCGTGGCCGGAAACATCGAGCCGGGCGCGCCGCACCTCATCGAGTTCGAGACCGAGGTGGGGCCGGACCGCCAGGCGGCGCCGGCCGCTCTTGCGGCGGTGCAGACAGCCATCCCTGCCGCCGTGCCGATGCCGGCCGAGGACACCGGCCTGGCCGCCGGAACCATGCCGCGCATGGCGGCCGTGTCGCACGCTCCGGCGGCGCCGGCGGTCGCGCACGTCGTCGAGACCTTGCCGGGCGACGTCGAGGCGGCGGTCGCGGCGGCCCGCGCGGCCGAGGCCGAGGGGCCCGACCGCGCCATCGCCGTCTGGCGCCAGGTGGTGCAGCAGCACCCGAGCCTGCGCACGCCGCGGCGCGAGCTGGCCCGCGTGCTGCGCCAGGCCGAGAAGTGGGGCCCGCTGGTCGAGGCGCTCAAGGACGAGGAGCACCGGCTCAGCGCCACGCCGGACGAGCAGGTCGCTGTCCTGCACGAGCTGGCCGACGCCTACGGCAACCTGCGCAACGATCTGACAGCGGTCAACACGCTCAACCAGATCCTCAAGATCGACCCGGGCAACGTCGCGGCGCTCGATCAGCTGATCGCGCTGTACGAGCGCATGAAGCGCTGGCCCGACCTGGTCGCGGTGCTGGGCAAGCGCGCGCCGCTGCTCGAGGACCCGGCCGAGCGGGTCGCTGTGTGGCTGCGCGTCGCCGGCCTCTACATCGAGAAGTTCTCGAACCAGGCCGAGGCCATCAAGGCGTTCGAGAAGGTGCTCGAGCTGGAGCCGGACCACGAGGTGGCCATCCGCCACCTCATCGAGGTGTACGAGAAGCGGCGCGACTGGGAGAAGTACATCGCCCTGCGCGAGCGCGAGATCGACCGGACCACCGATCCGGCCGAGCGCATCGCCCGCACCTACGACCTGGCCCAGGTCGCCACCACCCGGGTCAAGAAGCCGGACGTCTGCATCTACTGGTGGGCCAAGGTCCTCGCCACCGATCCGCGCAACGAGGAGGCGGTGACCGAGCTCGAGAAGCTGTACGAGCGGGCCAAGGACTGGGACCGCCTGGCCGAGGTCTGCTCGATGAAGGCCGACCTGGCCGGCGATCCGCGCAAGCAGGCCGAGGCGCTGCAGAAGCTGGGCCTGCTGTTCTCCGACAAGATCGTCGACCCGACCCGCGCCATCGACGCGTGGAAGCGCCTGCTGGCCATCGAGCCGGAGAACCGCCGCGCCCAGGACTCGCTCAAGAAGCTCTACATCACCGCGCGCGCCTGGGACGAGCTGGAGGCGTTCTACCGCGGGCAGGGCAAGCTCGACGAGTACGTGCGCGTCATCGAGCGGCAGATCGAGCAGCCCGAGGACTACAGCGAGGAGGACAAGCTCGGCCTGGCGGTCAAGATCGCGCTGCTCTACCGCGACACGCTGGACAAGCCGGACCGCGCCATGCGCGCGTTCGAGCGCGTGCTCGCCCTCGACGAGCACAACCTGGCCGCGGCCGAGGCGCTCATCCCGCTCTACGAGCAGGCCCGAGATCCGCGCAAGCTGGTCCGCGTGCTCGAGATCCAGCTCGATCAGACCCGCGATCCGGCGGAGCGCCAGCAGCGCATCGAGCGCCTGGCCCAGTACTCCGAGGAGAAGCTGCGCGACAAGCACGCCGCGTTCGGCTGGTGGCTGCGCGCGCATGCGGAGGCCCGCGGCGAGGCGTGGATCCGCGAGCACGTCGAGCGGCTGGCCCAGGAGACCGGGGCCTGGCGCGAGCTGGTCGACGCCTACGAGGCCAGCGCCGTGGCGCTGACCACACCGGCCCAGGTGCTGCCGCTCATCCAGGTGACGGCGCGGGTGCAGGAGCGCGAGCTGCGCGAGATCGACCGCGCGCTCGAGACCAACGCGGCCATCCTGGCCATCGAGCCGGGCGACTCCGAGGCGCTGGAGGCGCTCGAGCGCCTGCACGCGGCCAAGGGAGACCACCGCGAGCTGCTCGGCATCTACCGCCGCAAGCTCGACCTGTCCCGCGATCCGCGCGATCGCAGCGACATCCAGTTCAAGATCGGACAGCTGTACGAGGACGTGATCGGCGACGACGACCATGCGGTCGCCACGTACGCCCAGGTCCTCGAGCAGGACGGCGACGACCTGCGCGCCCTGCGCGCCCTCGACCGGATTCTGGAGCGCAACCAGCGCTGGCCCGAGCTGGCCGAGATCCTGGCCCGCGAGCTGGCCCTCATCGACCCGAGCGAGCCGCGACGGCTCGGCCTGGGTCGAGCTCAAGTACCGCCTGGGCAAGATCCGCGAGGAGAGCCTCGGCGACGCGACCGGCGCCATCGAGAGCTACCAGGAGATCCTCGCTGCCGAGCCGGGACACGACCGGGCCCGGACCGCGCTGGAGCGCCGGCTCGACGACGGCCAGCACCGGCTGACCGCGGCCGGCATCCTGGAGCCGATCTACGAGCAGCTCGATCAGCCGGATCGCCTGATCCGGGTGCACGAGATCCAGCTCGAGGCGAGCAACGACTCGATGCGTCGGGTCGGGCTGCTCATGCGCATCGGCGAGCTCTACTCCAAGCGCCTGGGCGACGCCGAGAAGGCGTTCGTCGCCTTCGCGCGCGCCTTCAGCGAGGACCCGCAGTCCACCGGCGCCAAGTCGGAGCTGGAGGAGCTGTGCAACCTGCTCGACGACGGCTGGCCGCGCATGATCCAGCTGTTCGAGGGCGCGCTGGCCAGCGCCGACCTCGAGCCGCGCCTGGCCCACGAGCTGTCGGTCAAGGTGGCGCGGGCCTACGAGGCGCTCGGCAACAGCGACAAGGCGATCGAGTACCACCGCCGCGCGCTGCACATCGAGCCGGAGGACCTCGAGGTCATCGAGGCGCTCGAGCGCATCTTCCACCGCGACGAGCGCTACGTCGAGCTGCTCGACATCTACCGCCGCAAGGTGGACATCTCGGCCGATCCGGACGAGCGGATGCAGATCCTCTTCCGCATCGCCTCGATCCACGAGGAGCTGCTGCACAGCGCGGACGACGCGATCTCGACCTACAACGAGATCCTCGGCCACGCGGCCGATAACCCGCGCGCGCTGCGCGCCCTCGATCGCCTGTACGTGCAGGGCGGCCAGTGGCAGGACCTGGGCGACAACCTGGTCCGCCAGCTGAGCCTGGCCGAGCGCGGCGACGAGCGCGTCGCGCTGCTCACCCGACTGGCCGAGCTGCGCGAGACCCAGCTGGGCGAGACCGCGGCGGCGATCGAGACCTACCGCCAGGTCCTGGAGCTGGATCCGCACAGCGACGCGGCCCAGGCCGCCCTCGAGCGGCTGATCAACCAGCCGGAGCACGAGCTGGCCATCGCGCAGGTGCTCGAGCCGATCTACCGGGCGACCGCCAACTGGTCGCGCCAGATCGCCGTGTACGAGATCATGGCGCGCCACGCCTTCGATCCGCAGCGCAAGATCGAGCTCTATCACGCCGTCGCGGAGCTGTACGAGATCGGCGGCGACGACCTGGCGGCGGCGTTCGGCACCTACGCGCGCGCTTTCCGCGAGGAGCCGCGCAGCGAGGCCACCCAGGCCCATCTGGAGCGCCTGTCGCGCGTGCTGGGCAGCTGGCGCGACCTGGTCGCGCTGTACGACGGCGTGATCCGTGACCTGGCGGACGACGAGCTCAAGGTCGCGCTTGCTGACCCGACTGGCCCAGCTGCACGAGCTGGAGCTGGGCGACGACCGCTCGGCGGTCGCGACCTACGAGGCGATCCTCACGGGTCTCGCCCGGCCACATCGACGCGGTGTCGGCCATCCAGACCATCCACGAGCGCGAGTCGGACTACCCGGCCCTGGTCGCCGCGCTGGTCCGCAAGAGCGAGATCCTGGTCAACGCCGACGAGCGCAAGTCGCTCCTGTTCAAGGCGGCGCAGATCCAGGAGGAGGTGCTCGACAGCCCGGACGAGGCCATCGCCACCTACCGGACGATCCTCGATCTCGACGACATGGACCTGATGGCCATGAACGCGCTCGAGCGCCTGTACATCCGGCTCGAGCGCTGGGAGCCGCTCAAGGACATCTACAGCAAGAAGGCGGAGCTGGCCGAGGACCCGGACCAGAAGAAGCAGATGCTGTACGTCCTGGGCCAGGTCTACGACCGCGAGCTGCGCGACGTCGGCAAGGCGATCGACACCTACCAGGCCATCCTCGATCTCGATCAGGACGAGCTGGCGGCCATCCAGGCCCTCGACCGGCTCTACGGCCAGGCCGAGCGCTGGTACGACCTGCTCCACATCCTGGAGCGGCAGGTCGAGCTGGCCGAGACGACCGGCGAGCAGGTGGCGCTCAAGTACCGCATCGGCCAGCTGTGGCAGCACCGGCTGACCGACCTGGCCCGCGCGGTGGAGAGCTACCGCGAGGCGCTGACCCTCGACTACGGCCACATGGAGACCCTGGTCGCGCTCGACGGCCTCCTCCGCAGCGACGAGGGCGAGCCGGCCGTGATGGCCGCGCGCGTGCTCGAGCCGATCTACCAGACGGCGGCCGAGTACGACCGCCTCATCGACGTGCTCGAGGTGATGATCCGCTACGGCGACAACCCGGTCGCCGTCGTCGATCTTCTGCACCGCGTGGCCGAGCTGTACGAGCACCGGCTGGAGCGCCCGCGCGACGCGTTCGGCGCCTTCGCCCGCGCGCTGCGCGAGGACAGCGGCAACGAGCTCACCCTCGGACACCTGGAGCGACTGGCCGACCAGACCCGCCTGTGGCGCGAGCTGGTCCAGCTCTACGCCGCCGAGGCGGACAAGTCGCTCGACGTGCCGCGCCAGGTCGATCTGCTGTCGCGCCTGGCCCGCGTCTACGAGGAGGAGCTCGGCCTGACCGACGAGGCGACCGGCATCTACCGCCGCATCCTCGACGCCGAGTTCGACAACCGCGACGCGGTGCTGGCCCTCGACCGGCTGTACACGCGCGGCCGGCCGCTGGAAGGAGCTGGCCGACACGCTGCGCAAGGAGATCCAGCTGGCCGACAGCGACCAGGAGACGGTCGCGCTGCAGTTCCGGCTCGGCCAGACCCTGGAGCAGTACCTGCGCGACATGCCGGCCGCGATCGAGGTCTACCGCGAGATCCTGGCGGCCGACCCGCACCACAGCTCGGCCATCGCCGCGCTCGAGATGCTGTTCCTCGAGGGGCACCACGAGATGGAGATCGCGTCGGTGCTCGAGCCGCTGTACCTGGCCGCCGGCGAGTTCGAGAAGCTGCACAAGATCAACGAGGTGCAGCTGGGCAAGCTGACCGACCCGGGCGACCGGATGGCGATGATCCAGCGCCTGGCCGAGCTGGCCGAGGACAAGCTGCTCGATCAGCCGCGCGCCTTCATCTGGTGGGGCGAGGCGCTGGGCGAGGAGCCGGGCTCGGCCCTGGCCATCGAGCAGGTCGAGCGCCTGGCCCGCGACACCGCCGGCTGGGTCGATCTGGTCGAGCGCGTACATCCGCGTGCTGGAGCGCCACGCCGGCGGCCGACGTGCAGCGCCACACCCTCCTGCGCCTGGCCCGCGTGTACGACGCCGAGCTGCGCGACCCGCCCAGCCGCCGTCGACAGCTACCTGCGCGTCCTCGAGATCGACGAGAAGGACGCCGACGCGCTGGCCGCGCTCGATCGCCTGTACGCCAGCGGCCGGCATGTACGACGAGCTGGTCGAGATCCTGCGCCGCCGCATCGAGGTCACGCTCGACGGCGACGAGATCGTCGCGCATGCAGCTGCGCCGCGGCCAGATCTACGCCGAGGCGCTGGGCGACCTGGACGCCGCGCTGGCCTGCTACGAGCAGATCCTGGAGCAGGAGACCCGCAACCGCGCCGCGCTCGAGGCCGAGGAGGCCATCTTCTTCCGCCGCGAGGACTGGAAGCGGCTGCACGAGGTGTACGAGAAGCTGGTCGACGTCGCCGAGGGCGAGGCGGAGACGGCGGATCTTTACGCCCGCATGGCCCGCATCGCGTCCGACGCGCTCGACGACGAGGAGCGCGCCATCGAGATGTGGGCGCACGTCCTCGAGGTGCGCGCCGAGGATCCGCAGGCGCTGGCCGCGCTGGCCGACCTGTACGGCCGCCGCGAGCTGTGGAGCGAGCTGGTCGAGATCATCGACCGGCAGGTGGCAGTGGCACGCGACGACCGCGAGCGCGTGCTGCTGCACAAGCGCCTGGGCCGCGTGTGGGCCGACAAGCTGGGCCGCGAGCGCAACGCGCTGGACGCGTGGCTGGCCGCGCAGGAGATCGACCCGGGCGACCTGGAGACGCTGCGCGCCCTGGCCGCGCTCTATCGATCGACCCAGGCCTGGGAGGAGCTGTCGCAGACCCTGCGCCGCATCATCGGCGTGGGCCAGACCAGCGGCGACCTCGAGCGAGCGCGATCTCGTCGAGCTGTTCGCCCAGCTGGGCCAGCTCGAGGGCGACCTGCTCGGCCGGGTCAACGAGGCGGTCGACGCCTGGCGCAAGGTGCTGGTGCTCGACCCGACCGACTTCCGCGCGCTCAACGCGCTGGAGCAGCTGTTCATCCGCGAGGCGCGCTGGGAGGAGTGCATCGACGTCCTGGAGAGCAGGGCGGCGGCGCAGGACGAGCCGTCGGCGCGCATCGACACGCTCTTGCAGGCGGCGGCCATCTGGGAGGAGAAGGTCGACGACAAGGAGCGCGCCGCCGAGCTTTACGAGCGCGTCCGCGCCATCGACTCGAGCAACCGGCTGGCCAGCGAGCGGCTGGAGGAGATCTACCGCGCGCAGTACCGGTGGGAGCAGCTCAACGAGATCCTGCTCGAGCGGGTCGAGTACACCGACCAGCAGTCCGAGCGCATCCGCCTGCTGCAGACCGTCGCGCGCATCTACGAGGAGGAGCTGGGCGCCCAGGAGTCGGCGTTCGACGTCCTCGAGGTGGCGTTCCGCTACGACTACTCCGACGAGGACACCGCGCGCGAGCTGGAGCGGCTGGCCACGGCGGCCGGCAAGTGGGAGGCGCTGCTCGCGGTCTACACCCAGATCGTGCAGTCGCTCGAGCGCGACGACCGCGAGCAGGCCTGCGACCTGTGGGTCAAGATCGGCCGCTGGTACGGCGATCACCTGGCCCACATCGACTACGCGATCCACTCGGTGCAGCAGGCGCTGCGGCTCAACCCGAGCCACCTGGGCGCGCTGTCGGCGCTGGCCGGGTTCCAGCACAAGCGCGGCTCGTGGCACGAGCTGATCGAGACCCTGGGCCGGCACGCGGCCATCGAGCCGGACCGGCAGAAGAAGGTGGAGCTGTACCTCCGCCTGGCCGAGCGGCTCGAGACGCAGATGCAGGACGCCATGCAGGCGATCGCCGCGTACCAGTCGGCGCTGCAGGCGGATCCGTCGTCCATGGAGGCGCTGACCGCGCTCGACCGGCTGTACCGCCGCCACGAGATGTGGGAGCAGCTCATCGACGTGCTCGGCCGCACGGCCGAGCTCAAGCCCGATCCGGACGACGTCGTGCAGCTGCGCCTCGAGATCGGCGAGCTGTGGGACGAGCGTCTGCTCGACTCCGGGATGGCCATCGGGGCCTACCAGGAGGTGCTCAACGTCGATCCGCACAACATGGGCGCGCTGCGCGCCCTCGAGCAGCTGTACGAGAAGACGGGCGAATCGGAGCGCTACCTCGACATCCTCGAGGCGCAGCTGGACGCGTCGCCCAGCGACGCAGGAGCAGATCGCGCTGTACGAGCGCATGTCGTCGGCCTGGGAGGAGCGCTTCGGCAAGCTCGACCGGGCGGCCGACTGCCTGGAGAAGATCGTCACCATCGACGAGGGCAACCAGCTGGCCTACCGCGAGCTGGAGCGCCTGTACCGCCAGCAGGGCAAGTGGGACTCGCTGGTCGACACCTACCGCCGCCACATCCTGGTGGTGGGCGACGCGGCCAACCGCATCGAGCTCTACTGCGAGATGGGGCAGGTCTACGAGGAGGAGCTGCGCGACTACGACCGCGCCATCGAGGCCTACGCCGACGTCCTGACCTTCGACTCCGACGAGCCGCGCGCGCTCGACTCGCTGGGCCGGCTGTACGAGCAGATCCAGGAGTGGGACCGGGCCATCGACGCGATGACCCAGCTGGCCCGCATCACGCCAGGATCAACGCATACAGGTCGACCTGCACCACCGCAGCGGCCGCATCCACTACGCCCACCTGGGCGCGGAGGAGGAGGCGGAGCAGCACTTCCGCACGGCGCTCACCCTCGACCCGGCCCACGTGCCGACGATGGAGGAGCTGACCCGGCTGTACGCCAACCGCGGCGACTGGCTCAAGGCCGCCCAGATGATGGTGCAGGCCGAGAGCTACACGCCGAACCTGCTCGACAAGATCCGCCTGCTGTACGACGCCGGGCGCATCTACCTCGACAAGCTCAAGCAGAAGGACAAGGCCGTCGAGCTCCTGGCCGCGGTCATGGCGCTGGACCCGGAGCACGTCGACGCGGCCGAGCCGCTGGCCGACCTTTGCTTCCAGGCCCAGCAGTGGGCCGAGCTGTCACCGCTGCTCGACATGATGGTGCGCAAGGCGCCGCAGCGCGGCCTGGATAGCCGCGAGCTCAACGAGCTGTACTACCGCACGGCGCGCACCGCCGATCACCTGGGCGATCACGGCAAGGCGCTGCAGTACTACAAGGCGGCGTACGACATCGACTCGACCTACCTGCCGGTGCTGGTGGGGCGCGCCGACCTGCTCTTCAACATGCAGGACTGGGAGGGGTCCGGGAAGATCTACCAGACCATCCTGGTCCAGCACCGCGACTCGCAGGCCGAGGCGGACGTGGTCCGCACCTACTACCGGCTCGGCATGGTGCGGCAGAACCTGGGTGAGCGGCGCAAGGCGCTCAACATGTTCGAGAAGGCCCTGGAGATCGATCCCGGGCATCCGGACACGCTGCTCGCCGTCATCGCCATCCAGGAGGAGCAGGGCGACTGGGAGGCGGTCATCCACGCCAAGCGCGGCCTGATGGCGCGCGCCGACGGGTCGGGCAAGGTCAAGCTGCTCGACGAGATCGGCGACATCTACCACAAGCGGCTCAGCAACCCGCAGAAGGCCAGCGCCGCGTTCCTCGAGGCGCTCGAGCTGCGCCAGGACGACCACGCGCTCCTGCAGAAGGTGCTCGACCTCTACACCGAGACCGAGCAGTGGAAGAAGGCGGTCGAGACCATCCTGCGCTTCGTCGAGCTGGAGAAGGACCCGATCCGCAAGGGCTCCTACTACCAGGCGGCCGGCACCATCTGCCGCGACAAGCTCAAGGCGCTCGACGAGGCGATCGACTACTACAACGTCGCGCTCGACAACTTCTTCGTCGATGGGTCGGAGAAGATCCCGAAGTCGTTCCTGCCGCGCGCGCTCAAGGCGTTCGCCGACATCGACAAGATCCTGACCACCAAGCGCGACTGGAAGGCGCAGGAGCGCGCCTACCGGGCCATGATCAAGCGGCTCAAGCCGGGCGACAAGGTCCTCATCGACCTGTGGCACGCGCTGGGCGAGATCTACCGCTCGCGCCTGAAGCAGTACCAGAGCGCGGTGGCCGCGTTCGAGGTGGCCCAGCAGCTGGACGCCGACAACCAGGAGCGGCGCGAGATCCTGGCCGAGCTCTACATCCTGTCGGGGCCCGAGCACGTCGACAAGGCGGTCGAGCAGCACATGGCGATGCTGAAGCTCGAGCCGTTCAAGTACGACAGCTACAAGGCGCTGCGCCGCATCTACATGGACTCGCACCAGTACGACAAGACCTGGTGCATCTGCAACGCGCTGGCGTTCCTGCGCAAGGCCGATCCGGAGGAGCTGCAGTTCCACGAGCAGTACAAGCCGCGCGGCTTCGTGAAGGCCAAGTCGCGCATGACCGAGGAGATCTGGCGCAACGTCCATCACCCGGACGAGAACCCGTTCGTGGGCGCCATCTTCGCCGCCATCTGGCAGGGTGCGTCGATGATGCGGGCCCAGCCGCACAAGGCGTTCGGGCTCAAGCTCAAGGACCGGCGCGCGATCGAGACCGACCAGCTGCAGTTCTCGAAGATCTTCTACTACACGGCGCAGGTGCTGAACGTCCCGCTGCCGCACGTGTATCTGCAGCCGGAGCAGCCGGGTGAGATCGCGGTGGCCAACACCCAGGACAAGGGCCAGCTGGTGCCGTCGTTCGTGGTGCGCTCGAGCCTGCTGCAGGGCAGGGCGGAGAAGGAGATCGCGTTCTCCTGCGCCCGCTGGCTGACCTTCATGCGGCCGGATCACTTCCTCAAGCTGGCGCTGCCGACGAACACGGAGCTCAAGACCGCGTTCATGTCGGCCGTGTCGCTGGTGCGGCGTGACTTCCCGATCCCGAGCGACATGCGGCAGCTGGTGGCGCAGTACCTGCCCGAGATGCAGAAGCGGATCCAGCCGCAGATGCTCGAGCAGCTGGGCATGGTGGTCAACCGCTTCCTGGCATCGGCGCCGGAGATCAACCTGGCGCGCTGGGGCAACGCGGTCGAGGCCACCGCGCACCGCATCGGCTTCATCATCAGCGGCGACCTCGAGGTGGCCGCCCGCATGGTGTCGGTCGAGCCGGTGGTCGTCGGCGGGCCCCAGGTCAAGGACAAGGTGAAGGAGCTCGTCGTCTACTCGATCTCCGAGGACTACTTCAAGGTCCGCAACCACCTCGGCACGACGATCGGCTGATCCAACCGCCAAAGCGCCAAAAGCGCCAAACCAGACAAACCAACGGACAGATCAAACCCGGATTGGTTGGTTTGTCTGGTTTGGCGTCTTTGGCGCTTTGGCGGTGGATCAGGAGTGCGTCGGGTCCGTGACCCAGTCGCGGTCCCCGCGCACTCCGAGCACGCGGAAGATGCGCTGCTCCTCGGTCTTGCCCTTGACCATGACCGGCGGCAGCGGAGCGACCTCGATGTGGGCGCGCACCTTGGCCAGGGTCGCCTCCGAGATGATGATCTCGTTCGGCTTGGCGATGCTTACCAGGCGCGAGGCGACGTTCATCGCGTCGCCGATGGCGGTGTAGTTCAATAGGTTTCGGTCGGCGCCGATCGCCCCGGTGATGACCTTGCCGGTGTTGATGCCGATGCCGATCAGGATGGGCGGCTGGGCCTCGGCCTGGCGGGTGTGGTTGAACTCGCGCAGGCTGCGCAGCATGTCGAGGGCGCACATCACCGCCTTGATCGGCGCGTCCTCCATCTCGATGGGCGCGCCGAACAGGCCGATGATCTCGTCGCCCACGAACTTGTCGAGCAGGCCGGCGTGGCGGTCGAGCACCTCGGCCATGATCTCGAAGTACTCGTTGAGCATGTTGACCACCTCGTGCGGCGGCCGGCCCTCCGACATCTGCGTGAACCCGCGGATATCGGAGTAGAGCATCGTGATCTCGCTCAGGCGCCCGCCCTTCTCGATGGTGAGCTCGCCCTTGATCACCTGCTCGACCAGCGTGCGCGGCACCAGGCGCGAGATCTGGGCCCGCGCCTTGGCCTCGTGCTCGATGCGGCGGGCCAGGCGCGCGTTCTGGATGGCGATGGCGGCCTGCGCGGCCATGCCGGTGCAGATCTGGAGGTCCTTCTCGGTGAAGGCGTTGGTGGCGATCTGCGAGTCCAGGTGCATGATGCCGAGGATCTCGTCGCGGTGCAGGAGCGGCAGGGTCATCGTCGAGCGGATGCCCTGCATGATGATCGAGTGGGCGCCGGAGAAGCGCGAGTCCATCGTCGCGTCGGACGACAGCACCGCGGCCTTGTTGTTGACCACCTCGGCGGTGACCGTGCGCGACAGGACGATGGAGTCCTCGCTGCGCCCGTCGCGCGTCTTGACGTAGCGCGGCACCAGCTCGGCGTTCTCCATGAGCAGGATCGCGCCGCGGTCGGCGCCGACCAGCTCGAACGCCTTGTCGAGGATCTTGGGCAGGAGGCGCTCGAGATCGAGCTCGCTGCCCACCGCCTTGGCCAGCTCGTGACCAATCCGGAGCCGCTCGTAGTCGCGGCGCAGCACCGCGTCGTCGCGGATCTGCCGCTCCGGCACGAACTCGCCGGTGTCGGCGGCGATGCGCTGGCGGATGTGGCTCTCGGTCAGGCCGGGCGCGATCGTGACCCGGTTGAGCGCCATGTTGTCGGCGCCGCGGTGAACGAACAGGAGCCGGGTCGACCCCATCGTGATCTCGTCGCCGTCGTCGAGCCTGCGCTCGGTGACTCGATCACCACGGATGAACGTGCCGTTCAGCGATTGCAGGTCGCGCAGCATGTAGCCGCCGTCCGGCAGTCGCTGGAGCGTGGCGTGCTCCTTGGAGATGATTCGATCCAGGATCTGGATCGTGTTGTCGGGGTGACGGCCGACCGAGTTGAAGTTGCCGAGCTCGAATTCCTGTCGCTCGTCCGAGGAGATGACGATGAGCTTGGCCATGAATTCTGCGAACGGCGCGCGCTGCCTCTCATGGTAGCGGTCACTCCGCGCGCCCGTAAAGTAGCTAAGATACTAATGCTCTCGCATCGCGGAGCCAATCGCGGACACAGTCCGGATTGCGTTTGTCCGGAGCCCGGGTTTCGGCAGGGATCTGACCTCGCGCGTCGGGCGATCGCCGAACAACAAAGCAAGTCTCGCGATCTTGACACCTCGAACCCCTCGGCTAGAGTGATGACCCCGCGCGCGAAAGTGGCGGAATTGGTAGACGCACAGGCTTCAGGTGCCTGCGACCGCAAGGTTGTGGGGGTTCGAGTCCCCCCTTTCGCACTCGCTTCACTCGCGCGAAAGCGCCCCGCGCTTTGCGCGGTTCGGGCGCTTCGCGCCCTGGGTGACTCTCCGTCCCGACGGGGCTGGCGCCCGCCGGGCGCCAGCGGTTCCGTCGGGTAGCGAGTCCCTGCGGCCCACCCTTTCGCACTGCTCGGCCAGTAGTGGTTCTCTCAGCGGTGGCCCGCGCCGGCTGTTCTCGATGGCTGGGCGCCGGCCACGCCCATGCAGGGCGCGGAGCGGGTGCCGCGCGTAGTGCATGTCGATGAGACGACTGTGTCCGATGCTGGTGGCCTGCCTCTCGATGGCGGCCGGATGTGGGAAGTCCTCGACGGGCCCACAGGAATCCGACCTCTGCACGAAGACGGTCAACCACCTGATGTCTCTCATGTCCGGCGCTGACCAGGGCGTCCCGATGCGGCAAGGGGAGCGAATCGCCGCAGGTCTGGCCGGCGCAGCCAGCATCGCCTCCTGCCGGCAAGAGGGGCTCTCGCAGGCGCAAGCCGACTGCATTCTCGGCGCGAGCAACACCGAACAGCTCATGGCGATGGGATCGTGCGCCGCGATCCGCGAGAAGAAGCCGAGCTGGCTGATGCTGCCGCCGACGCCGGACGAGCTGGCTCAGCTCCAGGAGCAGATGCGCAGCCCCGACGGGTCGGCCCCGCCCGAGGCGCCGCGGACGGGTCCGGTGCGATATCGCCAGATCGCCGGATCGGACGAGAGCACGTGCGGCCTGCGCGACGACGGGACCCTGCAGTGCTGGGGCTCGCGGACGAAGGTGCCATCGGGCTCCTTCCGCAAGATCGGATATGGATGGCATCTGTGCGGTCTCGACCGCAAGGGAAGGCTGGCCTGCGCGAGCACGATCTCGGTAGACGACCTCTCGTACCTTCCGAAAGACCCACTCTCGGACTTCGCCGAGGGGTTCTTTCACGGCTGCGGCGTGAAGGCCCGCGACGGCGCTCTGATCTGCTGGAGCATCGATGCCGAGCACGCGATGACGCCCCCGGCCGGCGCGTTCGTCGAGGTCGTCTCGGGCGTCGACTACAGCTGTGCCCGCGCCGGCGACGGGACCGTCCGCTGCTTCGGAAGCGAGGCGCCCACCGCTCCGACCGAGTCATTCACGGCACTGGCCGGAGGAGCCAGGACGGTCTGCGGCCTCCGCACCGAGCGGAGAGCTGTCGTGCTGGACCGCCGACCAGTTCGGCACGGCGAAGCCGCCGGCCGGGAGGTTCAAGCACGTGAGCTGCGGGCACAACCACTGCTGCGCGATTCGCGACGACGACACGCTCGCGTGCTGGGGAGGCGGAGATGATGGCCGCGCCTCCGCGCCGGACGGAAAGTTCTCGGCCGTCTTCGCCGGCAGCGAGCACTCCTGCGGCGTCCGCACCGACGGCACCATCTGCTGGGGAAACAACGACAGCGGGCAGGGCAACGTTCCCCAGGGCCCGACCGGCCACAACTGGTCTCGCTGAGGCGCTGCCGGTGGTGGCTGGTCAGGATGCCGTGATAGCGCCCGGTCGCTCGCGCGTCGCGCTCAGCCGGGCGTCGGCGTGGTGCTGACCGAGGCGTCCGGCGGCGTCGCCGGGGCCAGGCTCTCGAAGTAGCGGATCGCGTCCTCGGCGTGGCGCCGCAGGCAGGCGTTCTTGTCGCGGCGGCGCTTGCGTCGCTTCTTCGACGGCCGCTCGAGCGCCTCCTGCAGCGGGGTCAGGGCGCGCGGATCGCCGAGCGCGCGCAGCTTGGTCACCGCGTCGCGGCGCTTGGGGCAGGTGGGCTCCTGGGCCAGATCCCACGTGAACGACTTGAGCCGGTCGATGCGATCGCCCAGCCCGAGCTCCTCGGCCATGGCGAAGGCGCGCTTGCGGATGGTGCGGTCGCGCGCCGCCGCGAGCTCGACGATGCGCGCGCTGGCGTCCGGGTCGTGGGCCATCTCGGCCAGGAGGCGGGCCGCGTCGAGCAGCACCGGGCCATCGACATCGATCATCAGGCGCAGGTTGGCGCGCAGGCGCTCGTCGGACACAAGGCTCGGATCGATCTCGAGCGCGCTGGCGTAGGCGGCCAGGGCCGGCCCGTACTCCGAGCGCGCCGCGTGGGCGTTGCCGAGCTGGAGCTGGGCCTGAGCGTCGCCGGCCAGCGCGGCCGGCCGCTCGTTGAGCTGCTCGATGGCCAGCGCCGGATCGCCCTCCACCAGGGTGCGCTCGGCGCGCGCCGCCGCCTCGCTCTTGAGCCCGACAAGGAGCTCGACGTCGCGCGGCGGCGCCAGATAAAAGTACCAGGCGCCCGCCGCGCCTCCGCCGATGACGAGCAGCGCCAGGAACAGCGGCCACATCGAGCGCCGCGGCCGCGGCATCACGCTCACCGGAGTTGACGTGGAGCTCGCCCTCGGCACCGTGCTGATGCGGCGGCGCACCGACGCCGCGATCAGGCCGGCGGGCGGCGGCAGCGAGAGCGGCACCGGGCCGGTCTCCGACGGCGGCGGCCCGAGCGGAAGCAGCGCCGAGTCGCCGCCCATGCGCTCGAGCAGCGTGTTCTCGATCGCGGCGATGTACTCCTCGGCGTCGGCGAAGCGGCCGGACGGGCTCTTGGTCAGGCCCCTGGCGACGAGCTCGTCGAGCTGCGGCGGCACGGTCAGGTCCGGCTTGACGTCGCGCAGGCGGGGCGGCGGCCGCGTCGCGTGCATGCCGAGCAGCTCGAGCTTGTCGGGCGAGTAGAACGGCGGCCGCCCGGTCATCATCTCGAACAGCATCACGGTCGCCGAGTAAAGGTCGGCGCGCTGGTCAACCGGATCGCCGATCGCCTGCTCGGGAGAGAGATAGGCCGGCGTGCCGAACGCGATGCCGGCCTGGGTGAGGCGCTCCTCGCCCTCCTCCATGACGTCAGGCGGGGTCTGGCCGACGACGCGGGCGATGCCGAAGTCGAGGATCTTGGCGAAGTCGGGCACGCCGTCGTGCTCGACCAGGATGACGTTCTCCGGCTTGACGTCGCGGTGCACGATGCCGGCCTGGTGCGCGTGGCCCAGGCCGCGCAGCACGTGGCGGATGATGTGCAGCGAGCGCCGCGGGCTGAGCTGCTCCTCCTCCTCGATCGCCTCGGCCAGCGAGCGCCCGGCCAGGTACTCCATGACCAGGTAGAGCGAGCCGGTCTCCAGCTTGCCGAAGTCGAGCACCGTGACGCAGTTCGGGTGATCGATGCGCCCGATGGCGAACGCCTCGCGCTGGAAGCGGCGCGCCAGCTCCGGGATGGCGGCCAGCGACGGGACCAGCAGCTTGACCGCGACCGGCCGGCGGATGGTGACGTGCTCGGCCAGGAACACCGCCCCCATGCCCCCGCGCCCGACAAGGCTGGTCAGGCGATAGCGGCCGTCGATGATCTGGCCGATCAGCTGCGCCGGATCCTCCGGGTCGATGGGGACCCGCTTGCCGGTGTCGATCTCTGAAGGTGGTCGGTGCATCGCGTGTACGCGGTGCGGATCTACTGACAGGCGAACAGGGCGCCGCTCAGCCCGCCCGCCTCGAGCTCGACGGTGGGCGGCCCGACGCAGGTGCCGTCGAAGCCGTCCGGCGGCGTGACCGTGATCGCGGCCCGGCCTGCCTCGCCATCTCCGCCCAGGGCGGTGTTGGCGAACAGGAGCACCCGGCCTTCGCCGATCTCCGTGGCCTCGGCGAACGCCCCCTTTGCGTCGCGCGCGAACGGGCCGTCGCTGTCCTTGTCGATGACGACGGTGGCGCCGACCAGCGGCTCTCCGTCAGGGTAGGCGACGACCGAGACCAGGAGCAGCGACGCCTCTTCGTCCCGGGTCAGGCTCAGGCCGGTGAGCAGCGCGTCGGCCGCGGCCGTCTCGAGGACATCGAGCGGGTAGGGCTGGACCGCGCCGTTGATGACGTCGATGGCGTCGGCAGAGAGCGAGTCGAGGCGCGCGAGATAGGTGTCGGCGGTCGAGCGCACCTGCGAGTCGGCGCCGGCCGGCAGACACAGCTGGGCGCGGCCGTTGGGCGCCGACGTGGTGCTGGCCGAGCCGCCCACCTCGGCCACGGCGATGTCGAACGCCGGCTCGCCGTCGATCGCGTCGGCGACCAGCGCCTCGAAGCCGAGCTGGCCGGGGCACAGATCCTCGCCGGTATCGATCGGCGCCGCGTCGCTGCCGGCATCGGCCGACGCATCGGGTGCGCCGCCTCCACCGTCCGGGACAGCCTCGTCATCACCACACGCGCTCGTCAGCGCGGCCAAGATGAGCGCGAGCGCGAGGGCGCGGACGCGGTCAGAAACCATGTGACCCGATGATACTGTGGAGTAGGGAAGCTAGGGCAGGCGCGGGCCCGCGGGACCACCCCGCAAACGCCTGAGCTGACTGCCGTTTAGGTAGGCGAATCTTGTTGCACATTCTCGACCCAGGGAGGCCCGGCCGCAAGCCGTTTTCGGTGGCATCACCCGGCAAGGGTCTCTGCCGAAGGCCGGGTATGGGGAACGGGCGACGGCCCGGGGGTCGGCGACGCCGCGCCATCGGCCGGCCGGTGCGAGTCCGCGGGATCGCACCGACAAGCGACCCGATGCCCCCGGCCATCTCTGGACATCACACCGCCTCGAGTGTAAGCCTCTACCCCTCGCGCGAACGCGCGACCTGCCCAGGTAGCTCAGCTGGTAGAGCAGCGGACTGAAAATCCGCGTGCCGGTGGTTCGATTCCGCCCCTGGGCACCGACGTCGGTCGGTGAGTAGCCGGTCTTCCCGCGACCAGCGCCGCGCCGTCGATCGGAAGCTCGCTGGTCACGATGCAGGCCGCGTGGCAGGCCACGTGAGGGCATCCACGACGACGGCGCTGTCCTATTCGGGGGGCAGCCCGTCCACGTGGCACGTGTTCCAGATCGAGCGCGCCCGGTTGATGAAGATCGCCGCGTAGTGGTGTGAGGCTCCCGGCTCGCTGTCCGCCTCGATGCGGAAGTCGTCGCGGTCCTCGTCGGGGTGGCAGGACTTCGCCGCGTTGGCGTACTTCTTCACCTTGCCGAAGCCGCCGCTCGGGATCGACATGGTGAAGAAGTTGCTCCAGGTGCCGGAGCCGGCCGTCCCCCGGATGTCGCCGGTCAGGACGGTGTCGCCCGAGCCGCAGCCGAGCACGCGCCCGTACACCGCGCAGGCCCCGTTGTCGGTGATCGGCGTGTTGCTGACCGTGTGGATCGTGTGCGCGTAGGACTCGTGCGCGAAGGTCGCCTCGTCCACGCAGGTCCACCACGGGAAGTTGAAGGTGGGGGTCGCGAACTCCCTGGCGAAGGAGTCCCACTGGTCGTTCGCGTCGTCGAAGAAGGTGTCGGGATCGGCGCAACTCCCCGCCAGCGCCACCGTCGTCACATCCGCGACCGGCGCGGTCCAGCGGTAAGGCTCCGCCGCGCCAATCTTCACGCCCGCGATCAGGCTCTCCCGCACCCAGGCCGGGACCGGCACGTCGGCCGGGTGGATGCGATCGAACAGGGCCACGAGGTCGGGCTCCTCTTCGAGCCAGCTGCGCACGGCGGCGGACGGCAACCGCTCGAGCACGAGCGGCCCCCCCTCGGGACTGGCGCAGAACGCGTAGGTCGCTCCCTTCTCGTCGGTCAGGACGGCGATGGTCGCGTCGCCGCACGGCGTTTCCTCCTCCGACTCGACGCCGCACGCGGCGCCGAGCAGGAAGGCACAGGCAATCCAGGACAGGTGGTTCTTCATGGCGTCTCTCCCCTCGTGTCGTTCAGAGGGGTAGAGCACCGAGTCGCCCGATCGTTCCCGCCGGCCGGGGGAGCGTGACGGAGGTGGATACGACGCTCAGGGGCGCCCAGCGCGCAGCCGGTCGCGGATCCACTGGAGCGCGCGCGGCATCCGCTCGGCCAGGTCCGGCTGCTGCAGCAGCACCTCCTGCACCGTTCCTTCCAGCTGATAGCTGGCGCGCGCGTCGATCTCGGCCGATTGCTGCACCAGCGCCTTGGCGTGGCCGAGCGCGACCGGTGAGAGCGCCGACAGCCGGGCGGCCAGCGCATCGACCCTCGCGTCGAGATCATCGGTGTCGGCCGCCACCTCGGTGACCAGCCCCAGCCCGATCGCCTGGCTGGCCGGCAGGAGCGAGCCGAGCATGACCAGCTCACGGGCCTTGACCGGGCCGACCGCGCGGACGAGCCGGGTGGTGCCGCCGACGTCGGGCACGATGCCGAAGTGGATCTCCGGCAGGCCGACCAGACAGTCGGCCGTGGCCACGCGGAAGTCGCAGGCCAGCGCCAGCTCGAACGCCATGCCGACGCAGGCGCCGTGCAGCGCGGCGATGACCGGCTTGCGCACCTGCTCGAGCCGGTGAAACACGTCCTGCAGGTCGCGGTGGAGGTGGGCGAGCGGCACCGTGCGCGACTTCTGGAACACCTCGAGCAGGAGCGCGTGGTCGATGCCGCTCGAGAAGACCGGCCCGGCGCCGCGCACGACCAGGACGCGCACCGCCGGGTCGTCGCGTACGCCGTCGAGGGCGGACGCCAGCGAGTCCATGAGCGCGCGGTCGAGCGCGTTCCGCTTCTCGGGGCGGTTGAGCTGCAGGGTGGCGACGCCGTCGCGGATGTCGGTCTCGACCAGCATGGCCGGGTTTATACCGCGCCGCCGCCCGCCAGCGCATTGGCGGTCCGGGGCAGCCCGGGGCCCCGATTCGGATGGAAACTTTCAGGCCCGCTGTTCGCGCCTGTGCAATCAAGCACTCCCGGTGATAGCTAGAAGGTAATTTGAAGAGAAGGCCTGTCGCGTACTTCATACTGATTCTCAATGAGGCGAACCGTCGCGCTGGCGGTATCCATGATAGTGGGTGTGCTCGCGGCAGCCTGCCTGAACCGGACGGCCGGCCAGAGCTCGCGCTGGATGAGCGATCGCCGGTGGGCCGCCGAGCTGGCGCCCGCAGCCCTCGCGCCGACTCCGACCGCAGGAGGCACGATCGGTCGCGCGCGCGTGCGCGTTCATGCGGACCGGGGCTACCAGGCTCAGAACCCGGACCACCAGGCGAAGATCCGCCTCATGGTCGCGCGGGCCAGCCAGCTCCTCGAGCCGACCACGGGCATGGGCCTGGAGCTGATCGAGATACGGACCTGGCAGCGGCAAGGCGGCGGCGGGGACCTGACGGCGGCCATCGAGGGGCTGCGGGCCGCGGACCCCGGCGACGACGTGGACCTCGTCATCGGGATGGTCGACGCGCTCAGCCAGGTATCGCAGGACCAGCACCAGATGGGCATCGCCCAGCTCCTCGGCCGGCACCTCGTCGTGCGCGGGCTCGATGACGCCGGCGAGGTCGCGGTGATCGAGAAGCAACTGCGCACGCTGAGCGCGGCCGATCGACAGGCCCTCTACTCGCGCCGCAAGCGGCACAAGGAGCAGGTCGTCTTCTTGCACGAGCTGGCGCACGCGCTCGGTGGTCTGCACGTCACGGGGGAGCGCAACATCCTCAACCCGTCCTACGACCGCAGGGTGGCCGATTTCGGGCAGACCTCCGCCGTCCTGATGCGGGCAGTCGTCCGCGCGCGGCTGGCTCGCGGCGAAGGAACCGCCCGGCGCGAGTGGGCGGAGGTCCTGGCCTTCGCCCGCAAGAATGCGTCGGCGGGCTGGGACGAAGACGACAGGGCTCATCTCATCGCCGAGCTGGAACGCCGGGCCGAGGGCGCGGAGGAGAAGGCGGCGGCAGGCGACACACTGGGCGACGCCGTGCGAGCGAGCGACCGCGAGCGGTTTCACGAGGCGGAGCGGCTCCGCGCAGCCGGGCGCGCGCTCGATGCGTGGGTGGCGCTGGAGCCGCTGCTCGACTTCTATCCCGAGGAGCCGGCGGTTCATCGCCTCGCCTGCCGGCTGACGGTGGACGCGGGGCGCGACCGCGCGGAGATCGAGTCGCGCTGCGCTCGGACCGCCTTGATCGCGCCTGCGGACGCGGAGCCGCACCTTCGCCTCGCGCAGGCCTACCTGGCGGCCAGCGACAACGCCCAATCGCTGACCTCGGCGCACCAGGCGCAGATGCTGCTGGAGCGAGCCGGGCCGGAGAAGCGGAATGATGCGCTGTGGGGCGAGCTCGCCGCGCACTTGCAAGCGCTGGGCGCGGTGACCTGGGCCGAGAAGGCTGCGGCCGCGACCGGCCAGGCCGCGCATGTAGCGGGGTGGGCGCGCCTGACGCGCGCGCGCTACGGCCTGGCGCCGGGCGGCCCGGTCGCCCCCGAGCGCGAGGCCGAATACGTGACCGGCATCCGCGCCCTCCTGGCCGCGGTCTACTCGGGGCGCCTCCGTGAGGCCGACGCCCAGGCGGCCGGTCTGCAGCGCAGCTTTCGCGGAGCCGCCGGCATCCACGCGGCGCGGTGCGATCTCGAGATCCGCCGGCACCGCTATCCCTCCGCGCGTACGCAGTGCCGCGACGCCCTGCGCCGCTACGCCGACGCGTCATGGGCGCAGTACCTGACCGGCCTGCTCGACAAGCACGACAACAGGCCGGCGACAGCCGCCGAGCACCTCGAGCGAGCGATCGCCCTCGATCCGGAGATCGAGCACGCTTACAAGGTCGCAGCCGAGACGTACGAGCAACTCGGCCGCCCCGCCGACAAGCAGCGCATCGCCGACGCGTACCGGGCGAAGTTCGGACGCGAGCTCAGGTGAGCCGCCAGTCGTCGCTCTCGATCGACGACGCCGGTCAATTCTTCTCGTTCCGGGAGGGGGGTGTGGAGTAGGGTCTGCGGCCGGGCAGTCGGCGCCCGGGCATTCCGGAGGTAGGACACGATGAGTCATCGGATCGGCGGCAGGAGATCGGCCTGGTTCCTGGCAGCGTTGGGCGGGGTCATGGCGCTCGGGCTCGGTGGCGGCGTCGCACGCGCTCAGTCGTACGTCAACGTCTCGCAGCAGTGGTGCGGAGGTGACTGCTCGGAGGGGCACAACTCGACCGAGTGCATCTGTACGCGCACCAACTCGGGTGGTGCCGTGAACCTGAGCGCCTGGGGTAACGGTTACGGCGCCTACGACTGCCCGAACAACGCGCACCAGGTCGGATGCTGGTACGCCTGCGGCGAGGTCGAGTGCTGCACTGCTGGTGGCCCGACCTATGTCTGGGTCAACTGGCAGGACGGGCCGCAGTGCACGGGCGCCAACGAGACGGGCTGGTTTCACGACTGCACGCTGGGAGGTCAGAGCCCCTGGGACGACCCGCAGTACGAGCTCGTCTGCGAGTACGGGCTTGCGAGCGGCGGCTCCCCGCCGCGAGTCAACTGCGGCGATCCCGTCAACGGCTGCACCGCCCCCGCCTCGGTCTGCGGCGACGGCATTTGCGACTACGACGAGAGCGCGGCGAGCTGCCCCGACGACTGCGACGGCTTCCCCGACCCGTGCGCCGGAATGCAGGATCCCGGCATGGAGCGACAGCCTTGTTTCGAGTAGGTCGGTCGCCTCGCACTTCGGAGACCCCGTGACCCGATCCAGCGCGCTCGGCTCCTTGCTCGTCGGGCTCGCCCTCACGGCCTTCTGTGCCTGCGAGAACGAGGAGGCTGGCCGTCCCGTGGCCGGCTCCACCAAGACCGCGGCATCGGCGGCGAAGAGCCAGGAGTACCTGGAGCGCGAAAGGTTCCTGACCGAGGTGAAGGCCCAGGTGACGGCGCTGGATCCCACAGTCGGCTCCCACTGGGAGAGGCTCGAGGCGCGCGCCGGGCAGGCGACGGGCGACGAGCTCGCCGCGATCCAGCGAGACCTCGCGCAGATCCGCTCCTGGCGGACCGGCATCGAGAAGGACTTCGTTCTCATCACGGACATGAACCACACGGAGTGGAAGGAGTCGGCGATGCGGGTCCGGCGCGGGATCGCCCGCCTCCGTGCCCTCGCCGCGTCGTCGCGATGAAGTGGCCAGGGGCCAGTGCGAGGGCCGCGGAGCCCGCGAGCCTTCTCACCAGCTCGAGAGGCCGAGAGACTCCATCTCGCGCCTGAGCCGCACCGCGGTCGAGCCCGCGTCGAAAGCGACGTCGCTCCACCTGAGCGGCTGCGAGGCGGCGACCGGCTCGAGGAGCTTCCAGCCGTGCGCCAGCCCGAGCGGCAGGCAGCCCTGCGCCAGCGAATCGGCGGCCGGCATGAGGCGGCCCACCACCGTGTAGCCGCCCTCGCCATCGAGAATCTCTCCCGGCTGCAGGTCCCTCTTCGCGACCGCGACCGCATCGGCACGCCAGCCGGTCGCGCAGCCCGTGGGCTCGCCGCGCAAGCCGACCGAGGCCACCGAGATGCCGACCTCCAGGCCGATCAGGTGCCACCGCCTGTACAGGCACGCATAACGGCCGGATGGATCGGTCCTGACGCCGTACTCCTCGAAGCAGCGCTCGATGTAGTCCGACTCGGCCTCGAACACCACGAAGACGCCGAACCGGATGTCGTACGGGATCGGCGTTCCATCCCTCATCGAGGAGGAAACCACCTCGACCTGCCCCTTGTGATGCAGCACCCCGCCTTCCTCGCGCGGCCGCATCAGGGCCGGAATCTCGTCAACGGAGCCGGGCGGGTAGAGCAGGCCTTCGGGTGCCGGCGTGAGGCCAGTCGCGTTGCAGACCGCGGTCATCTCAATCGCAGGCTTCGAGCCGTCGAGGAAGGAATTGAACATCTTCGGGTTGAGCCCGCCCAGCTCGGCCTGCTCCGGCGTCAGGCCGTAGAGGCTCCACACCGTCTCGGGCGTCGATTGCGCGAAGTGCGGCTGCCACTTGTGGCCGCGGCCCGCGGCGACCACCGAGAAGCCTGCGGCGCGCGCCCAGTCGACGAGCTCGCAGATGAGCGCCGGCTGGTCGCCGTAGGCGAGGCTGTAGAGGACGCCGGCCTCCTTCGCCCTTCGCGCGAGCAGCGGCCCGCAGAACGCGTCCGCCTCGACAGTCACCATGACCACGTGCTTGCGGTTGCGGAATGCCGCGAGCGCATGCTCCACCGCCGCCACCGGATTCCCGGTCGAACTCGATGATGATGTCGATCCCGGGATGCTGGACCAGCGCGTCCCAGTCGTCCGATACATGGGTACGACCGGTTCCTTCGGCGTCGCTCAACGACCTCGCCGACCAGGAATCGGCGGGCCATCCCACCCGGGCCAGGTTGTCCATCGCCTTCTGCGGCGAAAGGTCGGCGATGCCGACCACGTGCACGCCTTGGGTCCTCGGCACCTGCGCCATGTACATCGCCCCGAACTTGCCCGCGCCAATCAGGCCGACACGAAGCGGGTTGCCGGCCCGCTCTTTCAGCTTGGCATGGAGGTTCATCGGGCGGCGCTCATCGGCTCCACCGTACACTTTGCGGGAACAGCATGAGCGCGCAACCCCGGACCGTTCCGTTTCACATTGTCAACGTCTTCGCCGTCGAGCCGCTGACCGGCAACCCGCTCGCCGTCGTGGATGGGGGCGCCGACCTGTCGCTCGACCTGATGCAGCGGATCGCGCGCGAGTTCAACCAGTCGGAGACGACGTTCGTGATGCCGCCGACCCGGGTGGAGGCAGACTGGCGGCTGCGCTCGTTCACACCGAAGGGGGTGGAGGTGTTCGGCGCCGGCGGCCACAACACGCTCGGCGCCTGGTGGTGGCTGGCCGAGTCGGGCAAGCTCGCCCTCGGCGACGGGGAGACGCGGTTTCACCAGGAGATCGGCGATCGCGTCCTTCCGGTGATCATCGGGTGCGCGCAGGGGCGGGTCGCCGGCGTGACGATGCAGCAGGAGGCGCCGGTGGCCGGCGGCCTGATCCATGACCTCGGCGCGCTCGCGGCCTCGCTCGGGCTGACCGCCGCCGACCTGGCCGCCGACCGCGTGCCTTGCCAGGTCGTGTCCACCGGCGCGGCCCACCTGCTGGTGCCGATCCGCGATCGCGACGCGGTCGATCGTGCCCAGCCGGATGTCCGGACGCTTCTCGCCGCGCTCGCGAGCGTCGGCGGCGAGGGCTGCTACGTGTTCAGCCTGGACCCGCGCCACGCCGGCGCGGCCGCCTACGCGCGCTTCTTCAACCCGACCGTCGGCATCACCGAAGATCCGGCCACCGGCACCGCGGCCGGCCCCCTCGCCGCCCACCTGGTCGCCCACGGCCTCGCGCGACCGGGGTCGATCGAGATCGAGCAGGGGTCCGCGCTCGGCCGCACCAGCTTGATCCGGGTCGAGGTCAACGGTCGCAGCGTGAAGGTCTCGGCCCGGGCCCTCGTGGTGGCCAGCGGGCGACTGATGCTCTGACCGCCGGAGCGCGCCAGACAGGACGTGCACGCGGTCGCGTGCCCGGCGGAGCGAGAATCGCTGAGCCCGCTGTCAGTTCATTGACTTCCGGCTGTCGCCGCCGGCGCCGCCGCCTTCGCCGCATCGGCACGGCGCAGGATCTCGGCGAGCTCGTCGCCCGTCCAGCTGAGCGCGGCCTGGTCCCAGCGTTCGCGACGCGAGGTGACCATCTTCGCGCGGATTGTCTCCCGGTCGACTTCGATACCGCTCGCGGCGGAGACCTGGAGGAACACGGCGGTGATGTCGTCGAGCCAGCTTTGCAGTGTCTTGCCTCCGACGAGGCGCGCGGCGAACTGAACGCGAAGCGCCTGGCCGTCCCAGCGCAGCGTGAGCCAGCCGCCGTCGATGTCGGCCTTGCCGTCAGCCTCGCCTTCGGCCTTGGGGATGCTCATGGCGACCCAGATCGAGCTCTCCGGGTCCATCAGCGCGAACAGCTCACGCATCCGGTCTCCCGGGCCGCTCCGGTGCCCCATCACGTCTCGCGGCGCCGCCTGCAGCCCGCCCTCGATCCAGTCGATGTCGAGCATCGCGGCGCCGTGCACATCCTCGACCACGAGACTCGCGCCTCTCTCCGCGACCCGGAAGGTGCCCAGAATCTCGCCATACGCCTCGAGACAGGACCGGATGGCCGGGCGGGTGAACCGGCCCATGGCGCGCAGGACGAGCCCCCGCATGCCGCGGTCTCCCTCGAAGCCAGGGCGGATGCCGACGATGAGGTCGTCGAGCTGGTCGAGGAGATCCGGTGCACAACCCGGCACGTTCGCGAAGAGCTCGGCGGCCTTCTGTCGCCACCTGGCGTGGAGCAGGGGCCCGGCGGCTACAGGGCGCCATCGGAGTGCGGCCTGCGTGTCGAGCGGCAGGAACGCGAGCTCCGCCGGAAGCTGACGGCGCGGCGCGTCGTCCACTGCGGGCGCACGGCCTCCCGTGGCAGGCGAGTCGCATGCGAAGGCGAGCCATGCGAGGCAGAAGCCCGAGAGGATGGCGCTTCTGCCGCCGTGTGACATTCGTCGCGTTCGGTTCGCCGCTCGCCGTGAACCCATCATGCTGGCAGGAGGCAGGACGAGGGCACTTGTCGCGTCGATCGAGCGGCTCGACCGGCAATTTCTCGTGGATCAGCGCGGTCGCTATTCGTCGAACGCGGAACAGGAGCGTGCCGGTCATCGCCTCGCCTTCGACGATCGCCCAGAGCTCGACGACCTCGCTGCCGTCGCGGTCCATCGTCACCCGGACGCGATCGTCCTCGATCTCCCAGGCGGCCGGGACGGTGGTGGTCTCCTTGCCTTCGCGCACGCGCAGCGAGGCGGAGCCGCCGGCGGCCAGGTCGTAGGTGACGTCGCTGTCTCGCAGGACGTCTTCGTCGAGCTCGACGCGCACCTGCCCGCTCCAGCGACCGACCGGGCCGTCGGCGACCTCCCCTTCGGGGAGCAGCGCCGTGACCGCGAGCCTCGTGTCGTCGAACCAGAGAGTCTCGTCGAGGAACCAGTCAACACCGTCCTGGTCGGTGCCGCGCAAGGTCCACTTTGACCCGTCCGCCTCGAAGGTGCCATCAATCTGCAAGGTCACGTCGCCCTGGCCGTTGCGCCCCACGAAGGTCACGCTGCCGTCGTCCCGGAACGTGTACTCCGCGTCGATCATGTCGGAATCGGCGGTGCGCCAGGTACCGACCAGATCGGTCGTGTCGCCGTCACCACCGCCGTCGTCGTCACCACCGCCGCACGCCACGAGCGTACCGATCATGGACAGAGACCTGACCGCCTTCCACATGAGCTGCCTCCTCGGTCTCGGACTGGCGACGATTCCTGATTTGCCGCCGGCAGATTGTACCCTTTGTCGGTCCCCGCAGCCGCGGCGCCGCTCACATCTTCAGGTCACGCGTCGTGACGTCGCTGCTGCTCCTCACAGGTCAAGAGGTACGCAGCCTTCGTACCAGTCGCAGGATTCGTCGCTCGCGCAGGCACCCTGGATCGGCTGCCCGATGCATCGGTACTCGTCGCAGGTGACAACGTTGCAGTCGGCGACGTTGCAGTCGGAAGTCGTCTCGCAGACCGCGGAGGCCCGATCGCGCTCGCCCTGCGGCGGGAAGCCGAACTCATAGGCGCTCGGGGCGTCGTCGATGGCGGCCGAGAAGCGGCCCGCCTTGAAGATGAAGCAATCGTCGATGTCCGGGTCGTCGCACATCTTGGCGACGAAGCGGCCCCAGATGGCGGCGTCGGAGCGCCCTGCGACCTCGACCATGACGCCAGAGATGGAGGTGTCGAACGTGTCGTAGGACGACCCAATCCAGTGGCCGGCGAATCCGCCGTCCTCGTCGCGGTAGATGCTCGGGTCGAGCGACGGCACGAAGAGATACACGGTGAAGAACCCGTCGCCGAGGTCGACGCCCATGTCGTACCGAGAGAGCGAGATGTCGTCCGGGAAGGCACGGACACCTCGTCCGCTCACTTGATCCTCCTCGCCGGACGCGTCGAAGAGATGGTTCTCCCACGCGTACTGGAACCGGGAGCGGCATCCCTCGCCCAGGAGCGGAAAGCCGTCGGGGATCTCGGAGGCCAGGCTGCCGTCACATGCCTGGTCAGGAGTCCCGGGGCTCCCCGGGCTCGATCCATCGTCCCTCCCATCGTCGGACGGAATCCTGATCGTCGGACGGACCCTGGTCGTCGCCGTCGTCGTCGGGGTCGGCTCCCCCACAGGCCATGACGGCTCCTGCGGCCAGGAGACAGAGCAGAAACAGCAGACCTCTCGTCTTCATCATCCCCCCGCGTGGAGCAAGCGCTGTTCCCGCTGCCACGACAGCGAGGCCGCCCGGTTGCGCACCGGAGTCACGCGATGCGCCATGAGACGACGGCGACGTCCCCGTGTGACGTCTCATCGCGAGGCGACCGCTCGCCGCCGAGGTGGCGTCGGTGCCGATGCAGGCCGCGTGCGCGAGTCGCGCGCACGATCCGCTGCGGCGTCGTGAGCAGGGCGGCGCCAGGCGGACTTACGCGTGGCGCGCGCCTTGCTCTGCTTGTCGGCAGATCCCTAGGAGGGGAAAGCCACATGAATCTCAAGAAGTCGTCTCTCGCTCTCGTCGTCACCGGGCTCATCGGATGGAGCGGAAGCAGCCGCGCCGACACCTGGGACTACAAGCACCACGCCGGCGGTCAGTGCCAGACGTTCTACGGCTCCAGCAGCTCGAACTACACGGCCAACTACTTCTACAACTACGGCGGGCTCGACAGCGTCACCTGTCCGGTCCTGCGCGACAGCTCCTATGGCGCCAACATCGACGCCGGAGTGACGGTCCAGAGCAACGGCGGCCTGCTGCAGTGCAACTTCAACAGCTACAACGCGAATGGCAACCTGATCGCCAGCGTCGCCCGCTACACCTACAGCACGGTCCCGACAAATCTGTACTTCTGGCTGAACGCAAACCAGGTCGGCTTCGACGGCACCTTCACCATCAGCTGCTACCTGCCGCCCAACAGCTACGTCTTCAAGTACATCGTGGGCGAGGGGATCGACACGGACGACTACAACTAGTCGCAGGACGGGACCTCGCCATGAGATCGCAAAGCCGCAGGCACGTATTCTTCGGATTCGCCGTCCTCCTGGTCGGCGCTGTCGTCGCTGCCCTGGCCATCGGAACCAACCAGTCGGCGCATGGCCAGGACAGGGCAGCGCCGGCCCCGATCGACGCTCCCACACCGGCCGCGCGGCAGGGCGATGCCGACCAGTCGGGCGCGCTGCGACGGGAGGTCGCGCTCCTCCGCCGAGAGGTCTCGGCCGCGCGGATCCGCGGCGCGGAGGAGACGCCGCCGGAGCCGAAGGTGATGGTCGGCGACGAGGTCGAGCGCGAGCGGCTGGTCGCGCAAGACGAGGCGCGCTTCCGCGCCCAGGCCGAGGCCAGCGAGGCAGCCCTGCGCGCAGAGCCGGCCGATCCGGCCTGGTCGGGCAAGGCGCGCGATCTCATCGCGGGTGCGATGGCGGCCGAGTTCCTGAAGGCGACGAAGGTCGTGGACATCGATTGTCGGTTCGACTCTCTGTCGCGTGCGGGTCACGAACCCGGACGCCAGGGCGCGCATGGTCTTCGAGCACCACTTCGGCCTCGCTGTCGGCCAGCTTCTGCCGCAGCTTCAGGTGCAGACCATCCCGCACGACGACGGGTCGGCCACGTCGATCGTGTTCCTGGCGCGGGAAGGGCATGACTTCCCGACGCCAGGGTCGCCTGCCGGCGGCTGACGGGAGCTATCGGTGATCAATCGCTCGAGCGTTGATCCAGTTTCGATCGCGGCGCGTACTGCACGGTGAAAGCCACTTCGGCGTCTCGAAGGCGCTGTTTATCGACGGCTCTTGAAGGAGCTCGGCCATGGCATGTCACCGTTCACGTCTCCGTTGCGCGCGATTGCTGGCGCTGCTTTCCCTCACCAGTGCATGCGTTGACGAAGGGGCGCCGACGTCGTCACCGGAACAACCGGCGTCGTCACGGGTAGAGCAACTCCCCGTTTTCCCGCATGTAGCGGCTCAATCGTCGCGCCACGAGGCCCTGCGCTTTCCTGCGCAGGTCGCCACCGACAAGGACGGCATTCCGCACGTCTTCGCCAGGTCGGAAACGGACATGGTGTTCCTGCAGGGCTACGTGCACGCGCGTGATCGATTGTTTCAGATGGATGTCAGTCGCCGCCAGGCCGACGGTACCCTCGCCGAGTTGCTCGGGTCGGGCGAGGGGGGCACCACGCTCGCGAGCGATGTCATGTCTCGCACCATCGGCTTGCGCCGCGCCGCTGAGCGCTCGCTGGCGGTGGCGTCGCGCGACATGCGGGCGGCGCTTGCCGCCTACGCGGCCGGCGTCAATGCCTACGCCGGCGCCAATCCGTTGCCGCCCGAGTACGCGGCGCTCGAGATCACCCGCTTTCGCCCCTGGGCCGACGTGGACTCGGTGGCCATCATCGAGTCCATCGCATTCTCGTTGTCGCCTTTCGACGACATCGAGCGGACGACGAGGTTTCTGGCGTATCGAGCGGCAGGCACACGTCAGGGTTTCGACGGGACGGCGCTGTACGTCGACGATACGGATCGCACCGCGCCGTTCGATCCGGCGGCGACGGTTCCGGATGCGCTGCAGGCGAGGCCCTCACGCGAGCCCCAGCGCCGAGTCGACGGCAAGCCCGCCGCCATGGAGGCGAGCTACCTCGACCCGGCAACGTTGAGGCTGGCGGAGGAGTTGTTGCAACGTCTGCGCCGAGAACCCTGGTTCGCGGAGCGTGAGCGCAACGAGGCTGACGGCGGCAGCAACGGGTGGGTCGTGTCTGACCGGCTGAGTGTGTCGGGCCGACCGCTGCTTGCGGGCGATCCTCACTTGCCGCTCGGCGCGCCGGCCACGTGGTACCAGGTGCAGCTGGCAGCATCTTCCGCGAACATCGATGTCATCGGCGTCAGCTTTCCCGGCGTCCCCTACGTCATCATTGGCAACAACCGGCGAGTCGCCTGGACTGCCACCTCCAGCCAGCTCGACGCGACCGATGTGTACAGTGAGCGAATCGAGCTCGATGCGACTTCGCCCAGCGGGCTGAGCACCGTCTACGACGGCAGGATGGAACATATCGTGGCGTTACCGCAGTCGTTTCGCGTGAACACGCGGGGCGATGGTGTGAATGACAACCTCGCGCCGGCGAGCGGGCCCGGGATTCCGGAGGCGGTGCTGATCGTGCCGCGACGCAATCAAGGGCCCATCGTGAGTCTCGATGTCCCGAATCGCACCGCGATCAGCGTGCAATGGGCGGGTTTCAGCGGCACCCGCGAGCTCGATGCGTTTCGCGGCCTGAATCGCGCGCGCAACATCGACGAGTTCGAAGGAGCGCTGCAGAACTTCGATGTCGGCGCGCAGAACTTCTTGTACGTCGATACCAGGGGCAACATCGCCTACTTCCTGGCCGCCGAGGTACCGCTGCGCGAGGATCTCCAGGCCGGCAGCGTCGCAGGATTGCCTCCGTCATTCATTCGCAACGGGCAGGGTGGGAACGAATGGGTGGGGGCAACCAGCGTGGACCCGACGCGTGCGATTCCGTTCGAGATCCTGCCGGCCGCGGAGATGCCGCGGCTCGTCAACCCACCGCGCGGCTTCATTGTCACCTCCAACAACGATCCGACCGGGGCCACGCGCGACAACGACCCGATCAACCAGTTCCGGCCTGACGGCGGCATCTTCTACCTAGGTGGGTCGGCCTTCGACCTCGGAGTTCGTGCCGGCCGTATCGATGAATTGCTGGAGGACGCCATCGAGCGCAAGGGCCGTCTCACGGCCGACGATATGAAAGACATCCAGGCCGACACCGTGATGAACGAGGCGCGCTTCTTCACGCCGTCGATTCTCGAAGCGTATGACAATGCGCGCAAAGCCGGTGCGCATGAAGCGCTCGCGCAAGCGGCGGCCGATCCGCGCGTCGCGGAGGCGGTCGGCCGTCTGGCCGCGTGGGATCAATCCACGCCCACGGGTTTGCGCGAGGGTTTCGATGCCAACGACCAGCCCGGCCAGCTGTGCGAACCCGACGCCGAGGAGATCTCACATAGCGTCGCGGCGACGATCTACGCGGTCTGGCGCAATCAGTTTCTGGGGAACACGCTGGTTGCGACCCTCGGGCGCGTCGAAGAGGGCTTGCCGATTTCGGCCCGCTTTCGCGACCGCCTCGGAGCGGCGCGCAACCTGATCGACAGCTTCGACCAGCAACAGGGCGTCGGTGCGTCGGGCCTGAACTTCTTCGAGGTGCCCGGCATCGACGACGCCGCCACGCGCCGTGATCTGGTGATCTTGCGCAGTCTCTCGGATGCGCTCGATCTGCTGGCCGACCAGGCGTACGCGGACGCGTTCCAGCGCTCGACCGATCAGGACGATTATCGCTGGGGCCGGCTGCACCGCGTGATGCTGGACAATCCGGTCGGCGGACAGTTCAGCATTCCACCGGCCGGTGGTGCGTTCCCGGCGCCGCTCGGACCGAGCCTGCCGGGCATTCCGGTCGACGGCGGCACGCTGTCGGTAGACGTGGCAAACAACATGCTACTCGTGGACAACCCGGGAGCATTCGTCGTCCGCGCCGGTCCGTCGACGCGATACGTCGTGCGTCCGCGAAACGGCATTGGCTTCGATTCGCAAGCCAGCCTGCCCGGCGGACAGAGTGGAATCCCCGGCTCGTCTTTCTACGTCAATCTGCTCGAGGCCTGGCTCACCAACGAGACCCACCCGCTTCGCCAGCGCCTGGCCGAGCTGGCCGGCAACGTCGTATCGCTCGAGCGCTTCCTTCCCGAGCGCCCATAGGCCATCCCAGGCGACCGTTCACGCGGGATACAGCCGGTTCATCTGGGCAACCGAGCGCTCGACAATCTGGCGGAGCACGTCGAGATCGACGTCCTCGAGCCTGCGGATGTAGAGGCAGGACACGCTCGTCGTGTGGGGACCGAGGCGCCGCAGGAGATCGGTCTGCGCGGAGAAGCCGGGCACGCAGTAGACCGTGAGCGCGGCCTTCCGCGGAGAGAACCCGGCGCGCGGCGCGTCACCTTCGCGACCGGTGGCGTACTTGTAGTGATAGCGGCCGAAGCCGACGACGCTCGGTCCCCACATGACCGCCTTCTCTCCGGTCAGCTTCTTCATCATCGAGATGAGCGTCTTCGCCTCGCGGCGGCGGCGCTCGTCGTCCAGCCCGTCCACGAACGACTGCACGCTCACCTTCGTCGGCTTCGTCTTCGCCTCGCCCTTGCCGCTCGATGTCTTCCGCGCCTTGAATCCCATGCCGGTGACCCTATCGCGCCTGCCCTGGACTGGCGACGGGTCAAGCGGCTTCGACGCGCTCGCAGTACGCGTCGAACGTGCGCTTCCACGCCGGGCGCTCCGTGCAGCGCGTCTGATACGCGCGAACGTGCTCGTACGGCTTCAGGAGGCCCTGATTGGGGCCGACCCCCAGCACGTGCGTCATCAGGATGTCCGCCACCGTGAAGTCATCCGTGGCGATGTACATGCGGCTCGCGAGCCAGCCATCGAGCTGCTTCAGGCGCATATCGGACCACTGGTGGAGCGCGTCGTGCGGCTTGGTGCCCTTGCCACCGTTGATATCGACGAACCACAGCGTCAACATCGGTACCTCGATGGAGCTCAGCGCCGCGATGGTCCAGCGCAGGACCTGCGCTTCACCGGCGAGATCAGGCGGCATCAACTTGCCGCTCTTGCGCGCGAGGTAGAGCAGGATCGCGCCCGACTCCGTCACCACCACGCCGTCGTCGTCGATCACCGGAATCTGACCGAACGGGTTCTTCGCGCGGAACGCGTCGCTATCGAGGTCGTGGTTCGGATGATCCATGCCGACGATCTCGTACGGCAGTCCCATCTCCTCGAGCGCCCACAGGACGCGCAGGTCACGCGTGTTGCCGCGTGCGAACTTGTTCACGCGAGAGAAGCCGTAAACCTTGAGCATGCGCGCATCCTACTTCGCGCGGAGCCAGTCGGCCAGGGACTCGTCGCCGCAGTCGTATCGTCTTGCCTTCACGTCGGCCGGTCGCGCAGGACCCTGGCGATCGCGGCCATGGTGTTCCAGTTGCGCGTCGTGGCCGGCACCCCGAAGAGGCGGTCGAGCGCACCGAGGTACCCGATGACCTTCATGTGGCGCCGGTACATGCCGAAGACGAACCGGCCACGGCTGGCGAGGACGCGGAGGAGCCACTTGCCGCTGGGTGGCAAGGTCATCGGTACCGACGGCGGCGTGCGCGGGCGTCTGGACAGCACGCTCACGAAGCGGACGATGTCGGGACGCGCCGGATGACCGGCAAACGGATCGCGCGATATCAGGTCGATGATGGCGCGGCCCTGGCAGATCATGATCTCGGCGTCGAAGGGGATCTTGCGAACCAGGTCGGCGCGGAGCTGCGCCTGGGGGATCGGCTTGCGGATCACGATGGTGCCGGCCGCGCCGATGTTGACGGCGTCGAGGTACTCGAGCTGCTCGGTGAGCTTCTTGGGTCGGAAGCTCCGATGGCCGCCCACGTTGATCCCTCTGATCAGAACCACGAGTGCCACGAGCTCTCCATTCCTCCGGGCTCGATCGATCCTACCTCGCTGAACGACCGATCCTCCAGTTGACCTGGGCAACCTCGGGCCATCGCGGTTACCATGCAGACGTCATGACGACCGCATTGATAGTCGGTGACATCCAGCGCGGCATCACGAGCAACTATGCGTTCGCACGGCAGGTCGTGCCGCCACTGGCCGACCTGCTCCCGCGCGCGCGAGCGGCCGGCATCCTGGTCGTGTTCGTGCGCATCGCGTTCCGGGTGAACCGAGCCGATCTACCGCCGGACAACGCCTTGTTCTCCGCCTTCTTCGACGCCGGGGACATCTTCCACGAGGGCGCGGCCGGAACCACGATCGACCTGCCCGTGGAAGACCAGGACGTCGTCGTGCTGAAACGCCGGGCAAGCGCCTTCGCCGGGACAGATCTGGACCTCGTGCTGCGTGCCCGCGGCGTCAACACCATCGCCGTCGCCGGAGTGGCCACGAGCGCGATGGTCGCCGCGACCTTTTACGACGCCGCCGACCGCGGCTACCGGTTGACCGTGCTTCGTGATGGTTGCGCGGACAGCGACCCCGGTGTCCACGACTTCTTCATGGACAAGGTCTTTCCCGGCCGCGGAGCTGAAGTCGTGTCGTGCGCCGACTGGCTTTGATCAACTCGTTCCTGCTTGGGCCATACTGCTGCCCATGAACGAGGTGGCGATCGATGGTCGTGGACTCTCGCTGGCGCAGGTGGAGGCGGTCGCGCGTGGGCGGGCGCGGGTCGAGCTGCGAGGTGACGCCGGCGTCCGGGAGCGCCTGGAACGCTGCGCGCGCTTCAAGGACGAGCTGATCGGGCTGGGCACGCCGGTCTACGGCGTGACCACCGGCGTCGGCGACTCGGTCCATGTCCAGATCGCGCACCAGAAGGCCGCCGCCCTGCAGCTCAATCTGATGCGCAAGCTCGGGTGCGGGACCGGGAGCTACCTGCCGGAAGACTACGCCCGCGCGGTGATGCTGCTGCGCGCCAACACCCTGGCGCGCGGCCAGTCCGGCGTCCGACCGGTGCTGGTGGAGACGCTGCTCGCCTGCCTCAACGCCGGGATCGCCTCGTGCATCCCCGAGGAGGGCTCCGTGGGCGCCAGCGGCGATCTCGTGCCGCTGTCGTACGTGGGCGCCACGCTGTGTGGCCAGCGCAGCGTCTACCATCGCGGCGGCGAGATCGTCCCGGCGGCGCAGGCGCTGGATGCGGCGGGGATCCGGCCCATCGAGCTCGAGGCCAAGGAGGGGCTGGCGCTGTGGAACGGGACCGCCTTCATGACCGGTATTGCCGCGCTGGTCCTCGAAGATGCAAAGCGGCTGTCGCTTCTGGCCGACATCTGCACGGCGCTGGTCACCGAGGTGCTGACCAGCAGCAGCGGTCCGTTCCACCCGTTCCTGCACGACGCCACCAAGCCGCACCCCGGCCAGTCGCGCTCGGCCGCCAACATCCGCGCCCTGCTCGAGGGCAGCCAGCTGGCGCGCCCCTACCACGACGTGGTGAGCCAGGCGGGGAACTTGCGCGGCGACGGCGCCGTCACCACGCGCAGGCTGCCGGTCATGCTCCAGGAGCGCTACTCGGTGCGCTGCGCCCCGCACTTCATCGGCGTGCTCAACGACGCAATCGAATGGATGGAGCGCTGGCTCGGCGTGGAGATGAACTCGGCCAACGACAACCCGCTGTTCGACGCGGAGGAGGGCGTGGTCCACAACGGTGGGAACTTCGCCGGCGGGCACGTGGCCTTCCTGGCCGACGCCCTCAAGGTGGCGATGGCCAGCGTCGCCGACCTCCTGGACCGGCAGCTCGCGCTGATCGTGGACGAGAAGTTCAGCCGCGGCCTGCCGCCCAATCTGTCGCCCGAGCTCCCGGCGGACGATCCCGAAGCCGGGACCCACCACGGCTTCAAGGGGGTCCAGCTGGCGGTCTCGTCGCTGGCAGCCGAGGCGCTGGGCCGCTGCATGCCGATGACAATCTTCTCGCGCTCGACCGAGGCCCACAACCAGGACAAGGTGTCGATGGGAGCCACGGCAGCCCGCGGCGCGCGCGACGTGCTGGCGCTGTCGGAGAAGGTCGCCGTCCTGTGCTTGCTGGCGCTGTGCCAGGCCGCCGATCTGCGCGGCCCCGGCATGCTCGGCCGCACGCGCAGGGTGCATGAGCTGGTGCGCGCCGTCTCGGCGCCCGTGGGCCGCGACCGCGAGCTCGAGGACGACATCAAGCGCCTGCTCGAGCGGGTCAAGGCCGGCGACGTCACCCGGGCGGCGTTCGACGACCCGGCCACGCCGTAGAGATACAAGGCCACCGATGTCGAGCGGCGACACTCTCGGCGCGATGTTCGAGGCCTCCTGCCAGAGGCATGCCGCGATCACCGCCGTGGCCACGGCCGCCGGATCGATCGACTACGCCGAGCTGCTGGCGCGCGCGCAGGGCTTCTCGGCGGCTCTCGTGGCCGGCGGGCTGACCCGCGGCGATCGCGTGGCGGTCTGGCTGCCCAATGGCGTCGACTGGGTCGTGGCGCACTGGGGCATCACGCTGGCAGGCGGTGTGGTCGTGCCGATCGGGACGCGCAGCCGCCCGCCCGAGATCCACCACGTCCTCGGGCAGTGCCAGGCCTCCACCCTCGTGATGGTCGATGGCTTCCTGCAGGCGGACCATCTGGCGATGCTCGGGGCGGTGCGGGCGCGCGGCCTGCCCGCGCTGGAGACCGTGGTGGTGCGGCGCCGGCCGGCGGCCACCGCGGCGCTTCCCGACGGCGCCAGGGAATGGGGCGTCTTCCTCGCCGGCGGCAGCGGCGCGCCTCCGGCCGACGGGTCGGCGCGAGCCGCGGGAATCGAGCCCGGCGATCTTCACCTCATCCAGTACACGGCGGGCACCACCGGCGTCCCGCGCGGAGCGATGCTCTCGCACGCCGGGCTGCTCATGGTTGCCTCCTCGCACGCCGCCTCATGGGGGCTCCGCCCCGGCGACGCGATCTTCATTCCCAACCCGCTCAGCCACATAATGGGAGCGGTGATGGCGGTGATCATGCCGGTCATCGCCGGCGCCACGATGGTCACCGCGCCGACCTTCGCCGCGGCCGAGGCCATGACCCTCATCGCGCGCCATCGCTGCGTGGCCATGGCCGGCACCCCCACGCACTACCTGGCCCTGAGCGCCGCCGCGGAGCTCGAGCACCACGACATCTCCAGCCTCCGGTTCGGCATGTGCGGCGGCGCCGCTGTCACCGCGCAGACAATCCGGGCGGTGGTCGACAAGCTGGCGCTCGACGGCTTGATGGTCGGGCTCGGCATGAGCGAGGCCAGCGGCAGCGTCACCCGGACCTCGCTGGACGACCCGCCCGAGGTGGCCGCCGCCAGCATCGGTCGGGCGATGCAATGGCTGGACGTGAAGATTGTCGACCCGGTCACGGGTGCAGAGGTGGGGGAGGGCGCGCCGGGCGAGCTATGGATCCGCGGCCCGGGGATCATGAAGGGTTATTTCGCGGCTCCCGAGGCGACCGACGAGGTTCTGACTCCCGAGGGATGGCTGCGCACGGGTGATCTGGTCCGGGTGCGCGGCGACGGTGCCCTGGAGCTCGTGGGCCGGCACAAGGAGATGTTCACGGTGGGCGGGTTCAACGTCTACCCGGGGGAGGTGGAGCGCGCGCTGTCGGAGCACCCGGCGGTGGGCGAGAGCTGCGTTGTCGGCGTTCCCGACCCGCGCCTGGGCGAGGTGCCGTTCGCCTTCGTGCGGGCACCCGGTGACAGGGCCGCCGATCCGGCTGCGGCCGCCGCGCTGGGAGGCGAGATCATCGCCTTCTGCCGCGATCGCCTCGCCAGCTACAAGGTGCCGCGCTTCATCGCGGTGGTCAGCGAGCTGCCGGTCCTGGGCGCCGGAAAGATCGATCGCCGCGCGCTCCGCGATCGGGCGGCGCGCGAGGCGCGCGAGCTACCGGGCTACTTGTTCCGGTCGTGAGGGCCCAGACCGGGCTTGTACGACTTGTCGTCGAGGAACTGGCTCAGACCCTTGGTCCGGCCGCCCTCCGCGTCCCACTGCCGGATCTGATCGTTCTTGGCCGCCAGGTAGTCCCAGGCCTGCTCCCAGTCCATGCCGCGCACCATCTTGAAGGCTTGCTTGCAGGCGCGCAGCGTGGCCGGGTTCTTCTTCTGTAGATCCTTGGCCACCCCGATCACCTCGTCGCGCAGTTGCTGGCCCGGGACCGCGTAGTTGACCAGCTTCATGGCCGCCGCCTGCTTTCCGTCGAAGGTGCGCCCGGTCATGATGTAAAAGAGCGCGTCGCGAGGGCTGAGGGCGCTGGCCAGATCGTGGCTGACCACGCCTCCCGGCAGGATTCCCCAGTTGACCTCCGAGAGCCCGAACACGGCGTCCTCGGCGGCGATGGCGATATCGCACGACATGAGCGGAGTGAAGGCGCCGCCGAAGCACCAACCATTGACCATGGCGATGGTCGGCCGGGGAAACATCCGCAGCTGGTGGTACTGCCAGAGCTGGGCCTGCAGGCGCACCTGCCATTGCCCGCCGAAGGACTGTCCCTCGACGTCGCGGAAGTACTCCTTGAGATCCATCCCGGCGGAGAAGGCGTCGCCGGCGCCGGTGAGCACCAGCACCTCGGTCTGGTCGTCGCCCGCGAGCTCGCCGAGCAGGTCGGCCATCTCGGCGTTGAGCGTCGGGTTCATCGCGTTGCGCTTGTCGGGCCGATCGAGGATCACCCAGGTGATTCCATCGGCGCGCTCGACCTTGACCGTGGTGTAGGTTCGCGGGGCCATTTCTTGCCTTCTGGTGGTGGGTACGGCTGATCGCCGCGAGTGTCAGGACTTCGGCGTGGCCAGCGAGACGCAGGCCTCGTCGTACCGGCCGGCGCCCATCGCGTCCGGCGCGAACAGACCGTGCTCGCGGATCCAGGTGAAGGAGTCCTCGAACACCTCCCGTGTGTACGGCTCGAACACGAGGCGCTCGCCCGGGCCCCACCGGCGCGTGTCCATCTGCTCGTGGAAGCGCTCCGGGAATTCCTTCCGGTAGTGGTGGGTGTGGCGCTCGGGCCGCAGATTGATATCCCGCTGGGCCAGGCGCAGAGCGCCGAAGTATTTCTCGACGTGCTCTCGATCCGGCTCGCCGGTGAGCATCGAGGCCATCATGAAGGTGGTGTCGATGATCTTGCGAAAGCCGAGCTGCTCGAGGAAGTAGTACGGCCCGGAGAAGAGCGCCGCAGCCGGTACCTGCCGATCGATCAGCTTCTCCAGGCGCGAGAACAAGATGCCGTCGGCGAACGACAGGTTGATCTCCGGAGCCGGAAAATACTGCTCGAGGGCCTGGATGGTCGAGTAGTGGCTGCCCGACTGGAAACCGACCGAGATCGGAACGCCCCGCAGATCCTGGGGCTCGCGTATCGCCGACTCGGGCGGTACGAACACCGCCGCGGGCGCCACCGAGTAGGCGTCGGCGTAGAGCTTTCCGTGCCCGGTGGACGCCGCCACGTTCACCGTCCAGTGGCACGCACAGCTGACATTCGTCTCCCGACCCTCCTCGAAGCTCTGATACGCCCCGATCCGGTCAGGAGTCGCGTGCGCCCGGCCGAGATCCTGACCGGCCCACACCGCGCGGAACTGGTACTCCAGCCCCTGGGCCGCGAAATAGCCCTTCTCCTCGGCCACCCACTCATGAAGTCGGAAGTGCGGCGAGATGACGAACCTGCCCATGGCTCCTCCTTGCCCGGTGCACGTGGGACGCGCCCTACCTTACCGCGTCACCGTTCACGCGGGGGCCGCAACGCGGGCGATCGTTCGGAGCATGTGACGCCGCCCCATCTCGAGATACGATCGGCTGACGCCCGATGCTGCCGAATCCAGAACGAGCGTGGTATCGCGCGGCGGTTGCGACGACGATCGATCGCGCGGAGGTGGAGCGGCGCATCGGACCGACGCGCGAGCCGATCGAGGTGCTCACGGGTGGGCTCGCCAACATCAACGTGCGCGTCGGGCGCGATCGCGTGCTGCGAATCCACCGCGATCGGTCGGCGGTGGCCGTGGAGACGACGCTGCTGCGCCGCCCGTGGCGTGCACTGCGCACCCCGGCGGTGCTGGCGACGGGCGACGATTTTCTGCTGCTCGAGTACCTCGAGCTGCGACCGCTTCCAGTGAGCGGAGGCGGTGCCGTCGGGCGCGCGCTCGCCGAGATCCACGCGTTCACGTATGCGAAGACCGGGGTCCTCGGTGCCGATCTTTCGGTGGTCACGCCGTTTCCCGGCGATGGCCACGATGGCTTCGCGGCGCGCGGATACGGGCACGCCATGCTGGCCGAGGCAGCGCCGTACCTCGACCCTGCGCTCGCGGCTCGCATCGCCGCGTTCCTCGACGGCGACGAGTACGCCGCACGCGACGCACTCGACGTCCCCGTGCTCTGCCACTGCGACTTCAAGGTCGGCAACCTGCACGTCACGCCGGATGGCGCGCTCGTCGTGCTCGACTGGGAGTTCGCGTGGGCCGGGCCGCGGCTGATCGACGTCGGCCAGCTCTTGCGCTGGCATCCGCCGGAGTCGTTCGTGCGCGCATTCGTCGATGCGTATCGCGCCGGCGGCGGCGTGCTCGTCGACGGCTGGCGCTCCATCGCCGAGGCGATCGACATCGGCTCGATGCTCGCCGTCTTTGCACACAACGAGGTCGTGCGCTCCACACCCGACATCGAGCGCCGCCTCGCCGAGATCATCGCCGGCGGACAGTAGTGCCCACGTGATGGATGGGCTTGCCCGTGGGAAGAAGAGCGCCCACCGTGCTCGGCCCGATGCGTCTGGTCACCAGCGGCCGCGGGTGTAGTCGCCGAGGCGCCAGGTGCGGCTGGTGAGGTGATCGCGGACGGTGCCGTCCTGGACGCGGACGGTGCGGCGCTTGTCGGCGCGCATGCCGGAGCCGATCTGGTCGCGGCGGGTGCGGTCGCGAGCGGCGGCTGTGCGGGTGCGGAGGTCGGCGGCGAGCCGGGCGCGGAGGGCGGCAAGCGCAGCGATGCGGTTGTGGTGAGCGGAGCGTTCGGATTCGCAGCGGACCTGGATGCCGGTGGGGAGATGGGTGAGCTGGATGGCGCTGTTCGTCTTCTGGAGGTTCTGGCCGCCCTTGCCGGAGGCGCGACAGCTGGACCAGTCGAGGTCGGACGGATGCACGACGAGCTCGGTCTCGGTCGGAACCGGCAGGACCGCGACCGTGATCGTGCTCGAGTGGACGCGGCCGCGCTTCTCGGTCGGTGGAATGCGCTGCCAGCGGTGGCCGCCCACCTCGCCGGCGAAGAGCGCGGCGACGCCGTCGCCGGAGGCGCGCAAGACGATGAGGCCCGGACGCTCGTCGAGGAGCTCGAGGCTAAAGACGCCTCTGGGCTCCGAGGTTGGCGTAGATCGCGAACTGCTCGACGACGAGCTGCTTTGCGTCCGCGCCCCCTTCGGCGGCGCGGATCTCGACGATGACGGACTCGCTGGTGGACATTTCCTCTCTCCTTCTCGACGCAAGTGGACGTTGCCGACAGGCCGGAATGGGCCGCGGCTAAAGCTTGCGGAGCGGAGCGGACGAGGTCGTCACCGCGCAGGAGATAGCACGCGCCTGCGGGGACGGCAACCGAGAGGTACGCGGGGTCATCACCCATGCGCACAAGATCTGAGCCGCCGCGGCGCGGCCGGAACTATTTCGAGCCGGCAGCTTCAGTTCGCGGCCGGCCCGTCGATTCAGGCCCGGATGGGCTCCCGACCACGAGCGGTCGGGTCCCACCCAGGAGCTTCGATGACCCGCGTGCTGTGTCGATTCGTGTGCCTCGTGCTGTGCAGCACGACTCCTCTCGCGCTCGCCTGCGGCCCGTCCGCCGGCGGAGGTAGCGGAGGCCCGGACGGAGGTGGAGATCTCGACGGCGGGGGCGGCGGCGACGGCGGCGAGCTGGACGGCGGCCCGGGCGGCGGCGGCGGCGACGACGATTGCACCGGAGGCTCGCTGTGCGGCAGCCCGGCCGTGTGCTGCCCGTCCGGCACCGAGTGCGTCGAACGAGACATGTCTGGCCGCGTGCGCCAGCGGCGTGCGCTGCGGCGCGGATCAGAGCGTCTGCTGCGGCGACGGCACGGTCTGCATGTCGGACGAGTGCGTCGCGCCGGGCGAGGTGTGCGCCGATTCCTACGACTGCGACCCGGGCAGCTTCTGCGAGCCGACGCTGGGCCAGTGCCTGCCCCAGCCGAGCGGGCTCACCTGCGAGTACGCACCCGTGTTCGACACGCTGTCGGCGGAGGTGGAGTGGTCGTACACGGCCGACGAGATCATCTCGATCCCGGTGGTGGCCAACCTGGACGGCGTGGGCGCGCCGGAGGTGGTGGTCAACCTCAGCCGCCGCCCGACCGGCGGGGCGACCGACTGGCCCATCGGCGGGATCGCGATCCTGGACGGCGCGACCGGTGAAGTGGTCCTGCCCGAGATCCCGCATGCCCCCGCGGCCGATCCGCCGACGTACGGCTCGCACGGCCGCGCCACCATCGCGCTGGGTGACGTGTCGGGCGACGGACTGCCGGACATCATCTATGCCGCGCGTCCCAGCTCCGGGCGCAGCCTGATCGTCGCGATCGACGGCACCGGCACGCTCCTGTGGACCTCGCACGACGCGAACGACGACCCCTACGGCATCCAGGTGGAGAACGGCGGCGCGACCCTGGCCAACTTCGACGACGACGACGAGGCGGAGGTCGTGTTCGGCGGCACTCTCATCGACAACGATGGGCTGGTGGTGTGGGATGGCGGCACCGCCGGCAGCGGCGGCTACCTCGGCACCAACAGCGGCTACTCGGGAGGTATCTCCGCTGTGGTCGATCTCGACGGCGACGACGCGCCCGAGATCGTGTCGGGCAAGAACGCCTGGAAAGTGGCGTGGACGCCGGGCAGCCCGCCGTCGGTGACGGTGACCTCGTACTGGACCTACAGCGGGGCCGACGGCTACCCGGCGGTGGCCGACCTCGATGGAGACGGCGACCCCGAGGTGGTGCTGGTCGCCAGCGGGAAGCTCCTCGCGCTCAACGGCCAGACCGGCCAGCTCTGGTGCGGAGTCGATCCGACCGACGCCGCCTGCGTGTCCAGCCCGGGCCTGCGCACCCAGCCGATCACCATTCCCGGTCAGGTGGCGAACAACCGCGGCGGCCCGCCCACCGTGGGCGACTTCGACGCCGACGGGCGCCCGGAGATCGGCGTGGCCGGCGGCTACAGCTATTCGGTCTACGACCTGGCCCGCGCCGGTGAGTCGATCCCGGCCGATCTGGATCCGGCTCCGGCGGCGGGCGCCATCTTCGTGCGCTGGTCGCAGACCACCCAGGACCTGTCGTCCAATGCGACCGGCTCGTCGGTGTTCGACTTCCAGGGCGACGGCGCGGCCGAGGTGGTGTACGCCGACGAGTGCTTCCTGCGCGTCTATTCCGGCACCGACGGGACCGAGCAGTTCGAGACGCCGAACACCACCGGCACCATCCACGAGTATCCGCTGATCGTCAACGTGGACGGCGACGGCAACTCGGAGATCATGGTCGTGGCCAACGACACAAACGCGAACGGCAGCTGCGGCTCCGGCGTTCCGGCGCGGCGCGGGCTGTACGTCTACGGCGACACAAACGACGAGTGGGTCCCCACCCGCAAGGTGTGGACGCAGCACGCGTACCACGTCACCAACGCCACCTCGGCCGGCAACGTGCCGTCGCTCGAGCAGGACAACTGGATCCAGCCTGGCCTGAACAACTACCGGCAGAACGTGCAGGGCGACGGCATCTTCAATGCCCCGGACCTGGCCATCGACCTGTCGCTCAGCCTCGACCCCTGCTCGGAAGGCCAGGTCGGGTTGCGCGCGCGCGTGACCAACCTCGGCGCGCTCGGCGTGCCCCCGGGGGTGCCGGTCGCCTTCCACCTGGGCGCGAGCGCGAGCGGCCCGGTGATCGGCAGCGGCACCACCGCAGTCCCGCTTCTGCCCGGCCAGTTAACCACCGTCGCCGTCGACGTGGAGGAGCCGGACGACAAGAGCAGCTACTTCGCCCAGGTCGACCCGGCCTCGGGCGGCGGCGACGGCGCGGTCTCCGAGTGCAACGAGAGCAACAACTCGGACGGCATCAGCGAGGCCGGCTGCCCGACCGTGGACTGACGAGCGATATGGATCGATAGCGCGCGACTCGCCATCGTGGCGACGAGCACGCCACTCGCCTTCAGTAAGTGGTCTTCGCGTACAGGCCACCCGAACAACAAGACCAGCGCGCGGTGCGCCTGGCCGGTCCGATCGACGGAACTGTCCTGGATTGCGGCGGCGGCGCGTCCTGTCGCCCGCGGTACATCGCTTGCTCCTTCCCGCACCATGATCCTGAACTCACGATCCACAGAGAATTTCATGTTCAGCGGTAATGCGCTTCGCGGTATCGCCGCGGCTGCGGCGCTTCTGTTCGCGCTCCCCGCATGCGGAGGCGACGACGACAGCGGTGTGGGGCCGGATGCCGGCGACGACGGCACGGGCGGCGACGACGGCACGGGCGGCGACGCCGGCGCCGGCTGCCCGCTCGAGGGGGCGCTCGGCAACGTGTCGCTCGCGAAGTCCAGGGCGGAGAATCGCACCCAGCCACCCCCGGACGGCGAGGAGCCGGATCCGTCGCTGCGGACGCTGCTGCTGGCCGGCGCGATCGAGGGCGCCAGCGACACCCAGGACGACTTCCTGGTCATCCAGCTGTGGGACGGCTACGGCGCCTTTGCCGACTCACAGCTGGCGGCCGGGGAGTTTTCCATCGAGGGCGACGACGCGAGCCCGCAAGACTGCGGTGTCTGCGTCAGCGTGGTGACCAACTTCGGCGAAGGGGACGAGGTCAACGACAGGCGGTACTTCGCCAGCTCCGGGACCGTGGTCATCGATTCGGCGGGGACGCGCACGGGGAACGAGATGGCCGGCAACTTCACCGGCACGCTGAGCGGCGCGACGCTGACCGAGCTCGACAACGAGACCGGTGAGCCGGCCGAGAGCGGCTGCTCGACCGCGATCGAGGAGGCGGCCTGGGACGCGCCGATCGTGAACGGAGACTGATCTCGGCAGCCACCCAATCGGCCGGATCGTGGGCAGCCGTCAGTGCGTCCCACCGGGGGCCGGATCACACGGTATGCAGTCGCACGCCTCGGCGCTCCACTCCTGATCGTCGGGGCAGCACCACTCGTACTGGCAGGTCGGGTCGCCCGGCTCGGTCGGCGTGCAGATGCATCCCTCCTGCTGGGTCGTCGCGCCGACGACCCAGAGCACGTGCCCTTCGGCGCAACTTCCCTCTTCGAGGCACAGCTCGCAGTTCGCGTCGCCCTGGCAGTCGCTCGATTCCTGGCAGGCTCCGACGACCGGGGGCAGCTCCTCGCCGCCGTCGGCCGGGACGCAGGCGCACTCGTCGGGGCTCCACACCGGGTTCTGACCCGAGCAGCACCACTCGTACTGGCAGGTCGGGTCGCCCGGCTCGGTCGGTGTGCAGATGCATCCCTCCTGCATTGTCGGCGCCCCGACGACCCAGAGCACGTGCCCTTCGGCGCACGTTCCCTCTTCGAGGCACACCTCGCAGTTCGCGTCGCCCTGGCAGTCGCTCGATTCCTGGCAGGCTCCGACGACGGGGGGCAGCCCGTCGCCGCCGTCAACGACCTCGGAGCCCTCGCCGCGCCCCGCGACTTCGGTTCCCGCGCTGCGCGCCTGGTCTCCCTCCTGACATCCGCTGAGGAGACTGATCATCACGAGCCACGTCAGATGCGAGAAACGAGAACACTTCGACATCCGACAATCTCCTCGGGTCAGGGCAAGCGCGAGCTTGCTTTCACAAGTTTCGATCGGGGTGATGGCGGCAGCCTGCGTCTCCCCGCACTGTGGACGTAGATCGATTTCGACATTCACGCTTCCCCCAAGTCAACTTTCGTCGAGGATGACGAAGACGCGCGGCGATTGAAGCGTCTTCGTCTACTATCGACAGGCCCCGCGGCCTCCTCGCTGCGGGGAACGGGGGGTGTCTTCATGTCGATCTGCGTCGTCGGCGCGCTGCGCGGCTCCTGCGTCGTTGTGTCTCTTCTCGCCTGTACGGTGGCGACCGCGAGCGCGGCGACCGACAAGAAGGAGACCACCAAGAAGAGCTGGAAGGTCAACGCCTCGCACGGGACGTTCAGTGAAACGATTCCGATCGAGGTTCCCGACTTTCGCGGAATCACCCCCGGGCTGGCGCTGACGTACGATTCGTCGGACGGCAACGGCTGGCTGGGCGTGGGCTGGAGTCTGGACGGCGTGGACGTCATCGAGCGAGCCAGCCCCGGCAAGGGCGCGCCCCGCTACGACGGCAACGACATCTATCTCCTCGACGGTCGCGAGCTGGTCGCCTGCGCCGCCGGCAGCGTGAGCCCGAGCTGCACCACCGGAGGCACGCACTCGACAAAGATCGAGAGCTACATGCGGATCGCCTACACCGGCGCGGGACCGAGCAGCCGCTGGACCATCACCGAGAAGGACGGCACGCGACGCGTCTACGCGCCGGTGTTCAGCGCGAACGGCGGCGCCGATGTCTTTCGCTGGGGCCTCGAGCAGGTCATCGACACCGTGGGCAACCTCGTGACCTATCACTGGGCCGCCGACCAGTTCGGTTGCTGCTGGGACTACCCCGACTCGGTCACCTACAACGGCATCACGATCAAGCTCCACTACGAGCAGCGACCGGACAGCGAGCTCGCGGCCACCGGGGCCGGGGGGCTGCGGACACTCCGCGGCCGCATCGTGACCATCGATGTCACGGTGAGCGGCAGCCGCCTGCGCGCGTACAAGCTGACCTACGCCACCAGCGGCGCCACCTCGCGGTCGCTGCTGTCGAGCGTGCAGCAGTTCGGCAAGGACGCCGTGCTGGACGGATCCGGAACCGTCACCGGCGGAACCAGCTTTCCGGCCGTCGCGATTGACTACCAGGTCGGCGCCCCCGCGTTCGCTCTGGGGAGCAACGACGTGAGCATGGCCAGCGGCGCGGGCGCCAGGTCCTTCGCCATCGACATCGACGGCGACGGCAAGACCGACGTGCTCGAGCTGTACCCGAGCTTCGGCGCCATGCGGCGCAGGACCTGGATCTCGAACGGCACCGGCTTCACCCAGACGTCGGATCAGGCCGGCATGTCGGGCGCCACGGAGGCGCGCTTTCTGCCCATGGACGTCAACGGCGACGGCAGGACCGACGTCGTCGAGGTCTATCCCAACTTCCTGTGGTCGGGCATCCGCACCTGGATCTCGAACGGCACCGGCTTCGCCCAGGGAAGCAACAACGGCACCGCGACCGGCACGAACCAGGACTCGCGCTTCCTCGCCATGGACATCAACGGCGACGGCATGTCCGACGTGGTCGAGCTCTACCCGGGCTTCCTGACCTACCGGCGGCGCAGCTGGATCTCGAACGGCGCCGGCTTCACCGCGGGCCTCGACGAGACCGGCATCGGACTCGACACCGACTCGCGCTTCCTCGCCATGGACGTCAACGGCGACGGCAGGTCGGACCTGGTCGAGCTCTTCACCGGGATCGGCACCTGGGGCCGACACATCTGGCTCTCGAACGGCGCCGGGTTCACGTCGGGAGCCCAGGACAGCTCGATGGCGCTCAGCGCAGACAGCCAGTTCTTGCCCATGGACGTCAACGGCGACGGCAAGACGGACATGCTCGAGCTCTACCCGTTTCTCGGCGCCTACTTCCGCAGGGTCTGGCTGTCAACCGGCTACTCGTTCACTGCGCCGTCGGACGTCGCCGGGCTTCCGTTCTCGGCCAACAACTGGTTCCTCGCGGTCGACATGAATGGCGACGGCAGATCCGACCTGATGGAGATGGCTCCCACGGGCCTGTTCTACCAGCGGCAGATCTGGCTCTCGGTCGGCAGCAGCTTCGTCGCCGGCGCCCACGACGTCCAGATCGGATTCAACGGCAGCACCCAGATCATGGCGGCCGACGTCGACGGCGACGGCCTGTCGGAGATGATCGAGCTCTACCCCGCGTTCCTCGCCACCGGCCGGCGGGTGTGGTCGATGGCCGGCGCGTATCCGGATCTTCTCGACGTCGCTGACAGGCAGCCTGGGGGGCACGACGTCGGTGAGCTACACGCCGTCCTCGGCGTGGGAGAACACGAACAACCCGCCGCTGGCGCAGACCGCGACCGCGGTGACTGCCGACGACGGGCGCGGCGGACCGGCGACCACGACCTACGAGTACGCCGGCGGCCTGTACGACCGGCTCGAGAAGCGGTTCCTGGGCTTCCGCCATCAACAAGTCTTCCTGCCCTGCATCGACGGGGAATCGGGCTGTCCCTACTCGGAGACCTGGTTCCGCCAGGACCATGGGTCCGCGTCCAAGCCGGAGCGCGTCGACCATCGCTCCGGTGACGGTCAGCTCCTCACGGCCGAGCTCTTCGAGTACACGACCAACGGCGCCACGGTGCCGTGGACGTCGCTGCCGACCGGCGACTGGGCCTACACGTACAGCGGAAGCGGGGCAGCGTGCCCGGGCGCCGAGTGCAAGCGCACCTACAGGAGCCGCACGTTCAACGACCATGGCGAGCTCGCTGTCGCCGTGGACCACGGCGACTTCGACATGGCCGGGGACGAGGAGACGCTGACCACCACCTTCGTGCCCAACACGACCGCGTACATCGTGAACCAGCCGGCCGAGGCAAAGACGTTCGAGGGTGTCGGTACCGGCGGCGCCCTGCTCGTGCAGGCGCTCACCTACTACGACGGCGCGACGAGCTGGGATCAGGCTCCGTCGGCGGGGCTCCCGACCACGGAGGCACGCTGGCTGTCGAGCCCGAGCTCGTTCGTCGAGACCCGCACCGAGTACGACGACCGCGGCAACGTCACCGCCGAGATCAACGCGCTCGGCGCGCGGACCGAGCACACCTTCGATCCGACCTATCACCTGTTCGACATCGCGCAGACCAACGCCCTCGAGCAGGAGACCACGACCACCTGGGACGTCGTGTGTGGCACGCCGACGCAGACCACCGACCGCAACGGCCGGCCGACGACCATGACATACGACCCGCTGTGCCGGATGTCGGAGATGGTCGAGCCGGGCGGCATGTTCGAGCGCCACACCTGGGTCAACCTGGGCGACGCCGCAAGCCAGTACGAGCTGGTCGAGACACCGGCGGCCGACGGCACCGATAGCCCGCTGTGGACGCGGAGCTACTTCGACGGCTACCGGCGCACCTGGCGCACCGTCGCTCGAGGCCCCGACGCCGCCACCGGCGACATCCACGTCGACACGACGTACAACGCGCGCGGCCTGGAGGCGTCAACGACGGCCCCCTACTACTGGGTCTCGGGCCAGGCGCAGCCGACCACCTACGCGACGACACGCAGCTACGACTCGCTCGATCGGCCCGTCCGGACGACGCACTCCGACGACGCCTTCACGACCAGGAGCTACGACCTTTGGTCGGTGACCGACACCGACGAGCTCGGGCACGCCAGGACCGATCACCTCGACGCGGACGGCCTGCGCGTCGCCCACGACGAGCTTGTCGGCGGAGAGGTCGAGACGACCACGTACGTGTACGACGCGCGCGGCAACCTGGCCCGGTCGATCGATCCGCGCGGCAACGTCATCACCTACGTGACCGACTCGCTCGGTCGCCAGATGCAGGTGAACGACCCGAACTGGGGCGCCTCGACCTACGAGCACGACGGCGCCGACCGGCGCACCGCCCAGACCGACGCCAAGGGCCAGCGCACCGAGCTCGGCTACGACGCGCTCGACCGCAAGACCAGCAAGACCAGCCTGGCCGGCACCGCCTCGGCGGTGACCGCGTCGTGGACCTACGATCAGGTCCGCGCCGGCTTCTACAACATCGGCGAGCTCACGAGCACGACCGACCAGACCGGCGGCAAGACGCTCGACTACGACGTCGCCGGCAACGTCGCCAGGACCGTTCGCACCATCGACGGCACCAGCTACACGTTCGAGCACGGCTTCGACCAGGGCAACCGCAAGCTGTGGACGATCTTTCCCGACGGCGACACGCTGGGAAGTCCGGGCGCGCCGCTCCTGTACGACAGCGCAGGGCGGCTGGCGTCGATCCCCGGGTACGTGACATCGGCGAAGTACGGCGCCGACGGCACGCTCGTCCAGATCGACAGCGCCAACGGCACGGTGACCACGCGGCCGCACTCGCCGGAGCGCGGCTGGCTCGACGGCATCACGACCACATCGGGCGCGACGACGATCCAGAGCCTGGCCTACACGCGCAACACCAAGGGCATGATCACGCAGCTCCAGAGCCCGCATGCCGGCGAGGGCTGGACCTACGCCTACGACGAGCTCGACAGACTGACGGCCGCGACCAGCGCCTCGAGCGCCACCGACGACCAGACCATCGCGTACGACGCCATCGGCAACATCACGTCGAGCTCGCGGGTCGGCGCGTACACCTACGGCTCGTCGCGCCCGCACGCCGTCACCGCGGCCGGCTCGAACACCTATGCCTACGACGCCGCGGGGCTGATGACGTCCGGCGCGGGTCGAACCATGACCTGGGATGGTGACAACCGGCTGGCCTCGATCACCGCCGGCGGAGACACCATGATCTGCACCTACGACGCCGACGGCGCCCGGATCCAGCTCGTCGAGGGCGGCGTCACGCGCCGCTACCTCGGCGACGGCTACGAGATCCAGCTCGGCGGCTCGACGATCAAGTACATCTCGCTGGCCGGCTCGGTGGTGGCGCGGGTGGAGGGATCGGCCACGACCTGGGTCCACACCGATCATCTCGGCTCGATCCAGGCCGCGACCGATGCCTCGGGCGTCGAGGTTCATCGCAAGGCGTACCGCCCCTACGGCGAGATCCTGACGACCGCCGGGACGATCGGGTACGAGCCGCGCGGCTTCACCGGACAGCGCCACGACGCCTCGGGGCTGGTGTACCTGCACGCCCGCTACTACGACCCGGCGCTGGCGCGCTTCGTCTCACCCGACGCGGTCGTCTCCGGCCAGGACACGATCGGCCTCAACCGGTATGCCTACGCCGCCAACGACCCGGTCGGCAACACGGATGTCAACGGGTATGCACCGGACAAGGAGCGCAAGCCGAAGCCCTGGAGTCGGGTCGGGGCGCAGCACGCGGTGCAGAAGCGGACCGTGCAGCTTCGCGTGGTCCGCAATCCCAACGGGACCGTGACTCTGTCGAGGTTTGCCAGCGAGGCATCGAAGTTCACCATCACGCTCAAGAAGGCCGCCGCCAGCGTCGGCATCGCGGCAAACCTGATCTCCGGGCCGGTCCAGCCCTGGAGCCTCGCCAGTCAGGCCGCGGAGATCACCGGTCAGGGGCGCGGGGCGAGCAGCACCGTGCAGATGATCGACGATGTCACGAAGCACATCAGCGACGTCGCCGACGCGCTCTCGGCGCCGCGGACCTCGACGCCTCGCCTGCCGCCCACGCCGCCTGCGGTGCGCGCGCCGCCCTTCCCGCCAGGTCGCCCGCCCACTGCGATCCCACCGCCAGCTCCGGCAGCGCCCCGCGGGGTCCCCTGGGGCGCGCTGGGACGCGGGATTACAGCCGTCGGAAGCCTCGCAAACGGCGCGGCCGTCGTCGGATTCATCGTTGACACCACGCCGCGGAGAGTGGACATCATCGTCGACGGCGACGTGCAGAGGCACACGGCGACGCCCGGGTGGATCAGGGACATGGAGCAGGGCAAGTCACCATACGATGACGGCACGCCCGATCCGGGTCCTGCCGGCGGAGCAGGCGGCGGCGGTGGAGGCGGAGGACCCTGGTGACACCGCAGAAGGCAACCGTGAAGCCCGAGCCAGGACCAACCCGCGCGCGATGGGCCCTGGGTGGCTCGCTGCTCGCGGTCGCGCTGCTCGTCGGACTGACGCTGCATGGACTGCGCGACGGCCCGCCACCGGTGTCGACGGACACCGACGGCCGTGCGGCGACGACCGGGGCCGCGACGGCATTGCCGATCGCGGGCCGGCGCGTGTCACCCGGGGTCGCCGCCGAGACGCCGCCCTGGCGAGCGACACCCGGGAACACGAGCGCGCTGCCCGCGGGAACCGTGCCGGCGTGGCGCGTCAAGCCGCCGCCGCCCGATCGTTCGACGCCTCTGCCGCCGGCTCCCGTCGAGCCGCCGAACCCGGCGGAGCATCGCCCGCCGGTGCACAACCCCGGCGGCGTCAACCGGGATCGGCCGGAGCGGCGGGTTCCCGGCCGTGAGTGACCGGGAGAGGATCGCACGATTCGAGTCGTGAGATGACCCGATCGGCGTAAGGATCGCCCGGTGACCGTGGAGCTCGATCGCTGGAGCCGGCTGTTCGCGCAGCGGACCCGTGCGGATGTAGGGGAGGGGATCGCCGCCATCCTCGCCCTCGCGAACGCCGAGGACGTGATCTCCTTCGCCGGTGGCTTCCCCGACCCGGCCACCTTTCCCGGAGCCGCGCTGGGCGAGCTCTTCGCGGGCCTGCTCGGGGACCCCCAGGCGTTCCAGTACGGACCGACAGCGGGGCTGCCGGGACTGCGCGAGCGTCTCGCGGGGCGGCTGGAGCGGCTCCAGGGACTGCGGCCTGGCGCGGGCGAGCTGATGATCACCAGCGGCTCGATCGAGGGGCTCGAGCTCATCGGCAAGGCGTTCCTCGATCCCGGAGACGTCGTCGTCGTCGAGGCGCCGACCTACCTCGGGGCGATCATGGCGTTCCGCAGCTTCGAGGCCCACGTGAAGGCAGTGCCGATGGACGCGGACGGTCTGGCGGTCGACGGACTCGACGGCGAGCGACCAAAGCTGCTCTACACGATCCCGGATCACCACAACCCGGCCGGCGTCAGCCTGGCCGGCGACCGTCGCAGCGCCCTCGTGGAGCTGGCGCGCCGGAGAGGTTTCGTGATCGTCGAAGACGTGGCCTATCGCGAGCTCGGCTTCGACGATGGCTCGCTGCCGAGTCTCTGGTCGCTCGCGCCCGACGTCGTCGTCCAGCTCGGCACGTTCTCGAAGACGTTCTTCCCGGGCGTGCGGCTCGGCTGGGCGGTCGGGCCCGCGGAGGTCGTGTCGAAGCTGGTCGCCGCCAAGCAGAACACCGACCAGTGCGCGGGCGGGCTGGGCCAGCGCCTGCTCGAGGAATACGAGCGGGGCGGCCACCTCGACGCACAGATCGTCCGCGCCCGCGCGCTCTACGCCGGCCGCTGTCGCCTCATGCTGGACGCGCTGGCGCGGCACCTCGGCGACCGGGCCGACTGGACCCGTCCGCGCGGCGGATTCTTCACCTGGGTCAGGTTCGCTCGCGGCACGGACGCCGTCGAGCTGGGCCGGCGAGCGGCTGCGGCGAAGGTCGCGTTCGCGCCCGGCACGCTCTTCTACCCGGACGGCCGCGGTGTCGCCGAGGCGCGCCTCTCGTACAGCAAGGTGCGCGACGAGGACATCGACACCGGGATCGCGCGGCTCGCCGCGCTCCTCTGACAGGCCCAAGAAACGGCCGTCGGACCTGGGCTGACCCGCAGTGCAACAGGTACAGCTGCATCACCGTGACGTCACAGCGCGGAGGCGTGATGGCACGGGGTGCGCGGGCCGCTTTTCGAGCTACATCAATCGGCGACGCGCCGACCGCTTCGAGGACAGCCGATGCCCGAGCCCTCCGTCCTTCTCACGCACGGCCCCATCTTCTACTGGGTAGCCACCGCGCTCGCCGCGCTCGTCGGGCCGCTGCTCGTGTGGCTCGTCGCGCGGGCCCGCGCACGCGCCGGGGCGGCGGCCGCGCTCGAGGAGCTGGGTCCGCCGACCGGGAGGCCTGGCACCGACGGTGAGGTCGCGACGCTGTCCGGCGTGCTCGACCTCGAGGGCACGAGCGCCCTGGTCCACCACCCGCCCTCGACGCGGCCCGCCGACACGGTCGGGACCTCGATCGAGACGGCGGCGTTCCTCCGCGTGGGCGACACCCGCATCGCGCTCGACGGGGACATCAATCTGCGCGCCGGCTCGCGCGAGCGCTGGGCCGTGAGCCGCCGGCCGGTCGTGAAGGGGCTCGCGCGCGGCGCGCCGGTTCGCCTCGCTGCCCGGCTGGCCCCGCGCCGGCGACGGATCGCGGACCGCCAGCCGGTGCGCGTACGGGGCGTCCTCCACCTCGTGCCGTCCGGCGGCGTCCTCGTGCCCGAGCGCAAGGGCGGTCGCATCGAGCTCGCCGCCGAAGGCCGCCCGCGCGTCGGCCTGAACCTGGGCACGGTCGCCGGCTCGCTGGCTCTCGCCGCCGCGCTGTTCACCGCCGCGGCATACGCCGGCGGCCGCTCGGCCGGCAAGGCGGCATGGGAGGCGGCGAACGCCGGGCCGCGCGACCTCGAGCACGCGCGGCGCGCCCTGCGCTGGGGCCAGCTGGCCGCTGCCGTGCCGTTTCACCGCGAGTGGGCGATGTTGGCGATCCGCGCCGCGCTGCGTCCGGACGGCATGGAGGACCCGGACGTCCAGCGCGACTACGTGCTGCTCGCGGCCGGTCATGCGCTGTACCACGACGGGACCTGCTGGCCGCTCCTCGACTCGATCCAGCGCCACGCGAGCTACCGCCTCCTGACAGAGATCGGCGAGAGCTGCGACGATGCTGCGTCGCTTCGGGTCGCGGCCCATGCGCGGCTTCGCCTCGGCGAGGTCGAGCGCGCCGTCAATCTTGCCGAGCGCGCCGGCGCCCTCGACCGCACCCGAGAGCTCGAGCAGATCGCGCTCGAGTACAGGACGTCTCTGCTGGCCGGCAGGCTCGAGCCGGCCGCGGCGGCGCTGCGCGAGATGGGTCCTCGCGGGGGCGAGGATCTTCGGCCGCGCCAGCTGGTCGAAACCCACCAGGAGTGGGTCCGCGGGTTGCCGCTCGAGCTGGCCTGCGCGGCCGACCAGCTGTCGGCTCGGGCGGGCGACCGCGCAGCGCGCCGGCGCCTGGAGCAGGCGATGGCGAGCAGGGGTAGCCCGCCGCGCGTGCGCGGCGTGTGCGCCGTGCTGTTCGCCGACCTGGCCAGCGGCCCGGAGCGGCTCGCCATCATCAATCGCATCCGCGAGGACCCGGGGATCGAAGAGCTCGCCGAGCTCGAGCTGCTCGAGATCGAGGCCGATCCGGCACGCGCCAGAGCTGACTCGGCCCGGGTCGATGTCTCCTCCGCCGCGGCGATCCTCCAGGGCTACACCGTCGATGCCGACAGCGCCTTGCGGTGGCACGCGTTCGAGCGCCTGGCCGCGCTCTCCAATCCCACGGTCGCCGCGCGTCGCCGGCGCGCGCAGCTCGCGGCCGGCATGGCCCCGATCGCCTCCGCCCTCGGGGACGATGCGACCGCGCTCCGCTGGACGGAGCTGCTCGCCCGGGACTGGGACGTGCTGAGCTCCGAGATGGAGGGAGGCCTGGTCCTGGATATCCAGCGCGATCACCTCGACCGGCTCGTTCTCCAGCGCGCATACATCGAGCTGCGCGCCGGCCGCATGCCGGAGCGCCCGCAACGGCAACCGGGCACCTCGGAGGCGCGCCGCCGGCTCGATGACCAGTGGCGCGAGCTCGAGGGCGTGCTCGATTTCGCCGCGCGCGGCCAGCTCGACAAGCTGCGTGAGCCCGGCGAGCTGGTCACGTTCGCTCGCAGCCGGAGGGTCTCGCGCACCCAGTTCGAGGGGCTGGAGGTGGCGGCGCGCGGCTCGGGCGACGAGCTCGCCCGCTGGCTGGCCGGGCCCGGACGTTCAGACCGCGGGGTCGCACTGCTGGGCGCGCGGCGTCTCACCACCGGCAAGCAGGCGTTGCTGGCGTGGTTGCGCGTCCCGACCAGCCCGTTGACGATACCGCCGTACTTCGCCGCGATCGACGCCGCGGGCAGCCAGAAGATCGCCGAGGCGCTGAGCGACTCGACCGTCGCCGCCGAGTACCGCCTCCGTGCCGAGCGCCTGCGGCGCGGCCTGCTGCGCCGCGACACCGCCGTGGTGCGCGCGCTTCTCCCGGGCGACTGAGTCGGACCGACGGCCTCCGCGGGCACGAATTTGAGTCAACCGCCGCGGTGCGTCGCGCGTCTGGATCGCGCGTTGCAACGGTGAATCGGTCATGTGGATCGTCCTTGGAATCCTCTTCCTCGTCGGCTGGCTCGCGCTGAAGCTGGTCTGGAACATCGCGGCGTTCGGCGTGCATTTCCTGCTCGTGGCGGCGGTGATCGCGGTCGTGGTTCACTTCGTCCGCGGCCGCGCCGGCGGCGACTCAGGGTCCTGACCGGTCGTCCACGTCGCCGGCCCGCTCACCGGGGCGGCACCGCACGGTGCGCCATCGCGCGGACAGTCGTGGAATGATGCGCGGCCATGCTCCGATGGCGCAGACCCCTCGTGCTCGCGGCCCTGGCCTGTCACCTGATCGGGTGCGCGGGCGCGGCCGGTCAGGCACCGACAAGCGGCCGTGTTCCCGACGACCGGATCACCGTCGTCACGCTCAACCTGTATCACGACAAGGAGGCGTGGCCCGAGCGGCGCCCGGCAATCGTCGCCGCGCTGCGCGAGCTTCGCCCCGACGTGATCGCGCTGCAGGAGGTCATCGGCCACCAGACCGTTCGCAACCAGGCCGAGTCCCTGGCCGAGGAGCTCGGCTACGAGTGCACGTTCTCGTCCATCGACCCGGTCGGCGGCCCGAAACGGTACGGCAACGCCATCCTGACCCGACACCGGCTGCTCCGGCGCGGCTGGGTGCGGCTGCGACCCTTCCACGACTCGCGCACGGCGGCGCACGTCCGGATCGCCCTGGGTGGCGGCGCGGTGAACGTCTACGTCACCCACCTCCACAACACCGCAGAGGGTGCCTCTCTCCGCGTCCAGCAGGTGGCCGATCTGCTCGCCTTCGTGCGTGCTACCGCCGGCGGCGCACCGTCGATCATCGCCGGGGACCTGAACGCCGAGTCGACCAGCCCGGAGCTGGGCGCCCTGGCCGGCGGCTTCGCCAGCAGCTACGACGTGCTCCACCCCGAGGCCGCTCGAGACGCGCGGGCCCACGCCACCCTGAACCCGCACTTCTTCCCCGTCGACCACCGCCGCATCGACCACATCTACGTCGAGCGCGGCCGGTTCGCCCCGCTCGAGTCGAGGATCATCCTCGACCGGGCGAACGCGGCCGGCCGCTGGCCGAGCGATCACTTCGGCCTGATGACTCGCGCCCGGATCCTCCGAGCCCACGCCGGCCCGTCGCAGGAACACGCCGCGGCTTCGCGGCCGAATCATCCGCCCGCGCCGCGCGTTGATCGGCGGTGAACCGACGCTTCGCCTGGCTGGCCGCGGCCGCGCTCCTCCTCGGCCTCGCGTGCCTCGTGTACGCCGGGCCGGGCCGCCCCTTCGTCCGCGGCCACGTCGGGGACGTCGCGGCGGCCATGTTCGTCTACGCGGCGTTCGGGCTCACCGGCTGGTCGCGGCGGGCTCGTGTCGCCGCGGCGCTGACCGTCGCGATCGCCGTCGAGGTCGGCCAGATCGTGTGGTCGCCGGTCGGGCGGTCGGGCGCCGGGGCTCTGCTCATCGGGAGCGTGTTCGATCCGTGGGACCTGGCCGCCTACGTCGCCGGTGTCGCCGTCGGGGTGGCGTGGGACAGGACGTGGCCGCAGCGTGCGGCGGATCGCAGTCAACGACGGCAAACTCCGGCCTGAAGCTCACAGTCGCCCGCGTACAATGCGCCGGTGAAGAGACTGGCTCTGTTCGCGATGGTGATGGCCTGCGGTCCTTCGGCCGCGCGCCCGGTCCAGACCGCGGCGCCGCCGCCGGCCCGGCCCGGCCACGCCCGGTGTCTGGCGGTGCTCGAGGCCTGTTACGCGTGCCGCGACTACCACGGCTTCGTCGAGGACGCGCAACCGGATGGCATGGACAGCGAGGAGCGGATCGCCGCCATCCGTGACCGCATCGGGACCTGGGGCTCGACCGCCGGCCGGGACCGCGAGTGCCGTCAGTGGCTCGATCCCGCCATCGAGCTGGAAGGCGCCCGGACCAGCGAGGGCGACGGCGCGCTCGCCTCGCTGCACGAGGCCTCCGGTCGGGGCTGCGAGCGACTGGCCGGGGCCTTCCAGCGCCACGGCGGCTTCCCGCAGCCGGGTCGGCGCGCGCCCGACGGTGACTGACGCGCAGCGCCGGCCCGCTCACTCGACCGACTACGCCGTCAGAGATCGGCGGAAGAAGCCGCGGCGCACGCCGGCCATCGTCTCGAGCATGAGCCGGTGGGTGGGGCCGAAGTGGTTTGCCAGGGGCAGGAACCAGTCGCGCAGCCAGCCGCCCACGCGCGAGTCGGACTGGAACAGTGGCGTCAGCCAGCGCGTGGCGAGCTGGTAGTAGCGCAGGTGGGCGCGGCGCGCGCGGCTGTAGGCGGCGAGGCCGCCGGCGAGCCCGGCGCCGGCTATCGAGTCGGCCAGCACCATCGCGTCCCACAGGGCCAGGTTGGCCCCCTGGCCCAGCTGCGGGCTGGTCGCGTGCGCCGCGTCGCCCAGCGCGGCCAGGCCCTCGCCGTGCCAGCGGCGCATGCGCACGTCGAAGTAGCGCGCGAGCAGGAGCTGGTCCATGCCGCCGAGCTGCTGCACCACCGGCGCCGCGCGCGGCTCGAGCGCCAGGACCTCCTCGCGCCAGCGCGCCAGCCCGCCCTCGCGCAGCGCCGCGGCCCGGTCCACGCGCACGCTCCAGAACAGGCTCACGACCGGCAGGTCGGAGCCGGGCGCGCGACCCGTCGGCAGGAGTCCGATCATGCGGCGCGCGCCGTCGACCACCTGGTGGAGGCAGCCGGCGAAAGCGCCCTCCGGGTCGCGGGCCACCAACCACAGCGCGCCCCACGAGTAGCGCGTCACGCGCGCGCCCAGCTCGGCGGTGAGGCGACCGGAGTCGGCGCCGCCCGCCACGACGACCAGGTCGAAGTCGCCGAGCGCCTCGCCGTTCGCGCCGACCAGCGCGCGCCGGCCGCGCACCGGCGGTGCGATTGCCTCCACGTCACAGCCCACGCGCAGCGCGATGCCCGGCTCGGCGGCGATGGCGTCGAACAGGACCTGAAACAGGAGGCCGCGGTGGGTGCCCAGCCCGACCGCCGCGGCGCCGGGCAGCTCGTCGTAGGCGAGGTCAACGACGGCGCGCCCGGAGCGGCGCACGCTCAGCAGGCGAGTCACCGGCGCCGCGCGGTCGCGTACCTGGTCGAGCAGGCCGAGCCGGGCCAGCACCGCCTGCCCGGTCGGCTGGACCAGGATGCCGGCGCCGACCGGCCCCGGCTCCGGCACGCGCTCGAACACCGCCACGCGGTGCCCTGCGCGGGCCAGGAACAGCGCGGCCGCGGCGCCGGCGGTCCCGCATCCGATGACCGCGACGTCCAGCGCCGGTTCATGCATCGATGTTGGATGATGCACCCGCCGCCCACGTCTCCGCGAGCGCATGCCGTGATCCAGCCCACAGTGAGCAGTCGAACGAGCCGCGCCCTATGTCAGGAACACGCCGTTGCGGTGTCGTCCGATCTGGGCGTAGCCGCCCGACGAGGTGCTCGCGTCATCCTTCGTTTCGAACTCGAAGCCGATCTCTTCCCCGGAGAACGACGCCGTCGAGACGGCCGGGGCGATCTCGCCGAGCCATGCCCCCGGGTCAGTCGGCGGCACGGTCGTGCCGAGGCCGCGTGGCACCGCCGGACCCGAGGCCGTCCACTCGATCCGGAAGTCAACCAGGGCCGGCGTGTCGCTGGGACCGAAGAACTGGAACGAGTCGATCACCGCGAGGTCTCGTACGCGCAGCACAGCCCGCCGGTCCGACATCCTGAAGTCGAGCTGTGATCGGCGCGCATCCAGGGTCCAGAAGAGGCCCGAAGGGAGGATGCCGCCATTGAAGTCGTTGACCTGCGATCCCGAACCGGGATCGTAGATATCAATTCAAACAAACACGAACGAACCATGGTGCACGACCCCGTCCACGAGGTAGTCACCCTCGAAGGCGCGCATGTCCGTTTCGAGGTTGTACGTCACTCCATCGCTGCCCCGGGCCGAGCCGACATGGTACGCGACCGCGCTCGACCCATCGAAATCGGTGATCGAGCCCGGCTCCACGTCGAACCCACCGAGCACGCCCCCGCTGAACGGCAGCGTGACCGACGGGTCCCCCGGTCCAAAGATGTGAATGACCACGCCGGGAGCGATCTCCTGGCCCCCAGGGATCGGCCTCGGCGCCGGTGCCACTCCACGCCTCCGTCGCGAGCGCGTCGACGCGGCCGCCGAGACGTCCTCGGACGAGCAGCCGATCAGGCACGCTGACGCGACCGTTCCGGCAGCACCAGCAAAGAACTTGCGCCGGCCGATTCCACCGACGCGATGATCGTGAAAGGACATCTTCCCCCCCTCGTCCGAGCAGGTTTCGTGTACCTCTCTCGAATGTACGGACGCCCCTCGACCAGATTGTTTGTTAGCGCTGCCGTGCAGTCGCGGTCAAAGCCTTTCTCTTGACAAGCGCCAGGGGCGTTGAAAATTCCACGAGCAGCGCTTCGCATGATGACTGCTGAGCCCGGCCCTGAACCGGGCCTGAAAAGAACCAGCCAGAGCGGAACGGATCGAGACCTGGCTCACGGTTCAGCGGTGGAGATCAGGGCACTTGCAGAATATCGGCTTCGATCGCCTCGCGCGCTGAGGGGATCCGGTCCCGTCCCGGGCGTATCTCGAACCGGGGCAGGACCGCCCCGGCCACGCCGTCCATCGGGTGAACCGGGAAGGAAGAGATCATGCGCGCTGGAGCCCTCATGTTCGTAGTTGTGGTTGCGTTGGCCGCGGGGTGCACGCTGGCGACGTCGGCCGGCGGTGAGCTGTCAACCATGCCGGCGGCGAACGCCGAGCCGGCCGGCGTGGAACCGCCCGCCGGCGGCGTCATCGAGGCCGGCTGCGGCTTCAACGGCCATCAGCTGCAGGGCGAGATCGGGTCGGAGTTCCAGGTCGCGTGCCCGGATGGGTGCGCGGCGGAGGGCGCGACCTGGGGCAGCGACGTCTACACAATCGACTCGGCCATCTGTCGCGCCGGCATCCACGCCGGAGCCATCCCGGCCACCGGCGGCATCGTGGAGGTCCGCCTCGAGCCGGGCCGGCCCGCGTATCGCGGCAGCGCCAGGAACGGCATCGAGTCGTACGACTACGGCTCGCATCCGAGGGCCTACGCGGTGCTGAACGCGCAGGAAGGGCCGGCCAGGGTGGTGGCCGCCGCCGCGTCGGCGCCGGACGTCATCGAGGCCGGGTGCAGCTACAACGGCTCGCAGGTGGTCGGCGAGGTGGGCGCGCACGTGGTGGTCGCTTGCCCGGCCGGCTGCTCCGGGCAGGGCGCGGTATGGGGAAGCGACGCGTACACAATCGACTCGTCGGTGTGCGCCGCCGCGGTCCACGCCGGCCTGATCGGCGACGACGGCGGCGAGGTCGGCGTCTCCATCGAGCCGGGCCGCCCCGCCTATCGCGGCAGCACTCGCAACGGCGTGCAGTCGTACGACTACGGCGCCTACCGCAAGAGCTTCAGTCTCGAACGCCCGTAGTCGGGGTCGTCAAGCCCGCGATCAGCGTGTGCTCTGCACGCTCGCCGGGCGCCAGAGCACACCGCGATCGTTCAGGCGGCGGTTCAGGGCCGCGACATCAGGATGTCGTCGAAGAGTACGTCACCGCCCCAGTTCTGGGTCAACGCGTCCATGATCTCGAGCATGTTGAACGGCTTCGTGACGTACGCCGCCAGGCCGCTGCATTCCGTCGCGTTTCCATCGACGAGGACGTCGAACGTGCTCGGCTGCTGCGCCGTGTGAACCACCAGAGTCAGCGTGCTCCACGTGCCCGAGGGCAGGGCGGCGCCGCAGTCGGTGTCGCCACTCGGCGGCGCGCTGGCGATGAGGCGTTCGGTTCCGGCCGATCGCTCCAGTCGAATGCGGCGCTTGTAGAGCGACACGCCGGTGCCGTGAACAGTCCACACGAACGCGGCCCCATCGGCGGGGTTGACGTCCACACTGGCCACCAGGTCGGAGGGCACGGACATGGAGAGCCTGGCGAGCACGAAATCGCCCGACGCCGGGCTGCCATGGATGTGGATCGCCTGGCCGTGACCGCCGGCGTTCTCGATGGTCGCCTGCCCGGTCAAGCTCCGCGATACCTGCCACGGCGCGCCGAGCGGGCCGGCGGCGTAGTCCTCGAAATCCACGCCCATCACGGTCGTCGCTTCCTGCTCCGTGTCGCCGACTTCTTCGGGGGTTCCCGGCTCGTCCGGGGCGACCTCCTCGTCCTCCCCGGCAACCTCGTCGCCGGTGCTTTCCGGAGTTGCCTGATCCATCCCGGCCTGGTCCCCGGGCAGCGGCTCATCCCCCGCGTCCATCTCCATGGCACATCCTGCGGCAGCCAGTGAGATCGCCAGCGGCACGCCCAACCAAGCGCTTCCTCGCATCACGGCGCGATTCGACATCTGACTCTCCTTTCATCCTGGAGAGGCAGGTGCACGCCACGCGCCATTCGCGTAACTGCAAGACGACGGAGCGGACAGAAAACAGGGTGTTTCGTGAACGCCTCGCGGACAGACGTTCCGGGCCGAAACGGCGGGCTGGCCTAGCGCGTCACCGGCATCAGATCCAGGGAGAGCCGGGCGGCCGCCCAGGAGCCGATACACCAGCCTGAGCCACCCCTCAGGATCTCGGAGGTCAGCTCGATCGGGCACTTGCGATCGTGTAGCTCGACCAGCAGGCGGCTGTCCGCGGACACGTCGATCTCGGCCACGTCGAGCGCATCGCGCTGGCTGAGGATCGGATCGGCGCCCTCGTTGAAGTACACCATCGCCCTGGGATGGACGCAGTTGGGATCGTCGAGGCGTGCACCTCGGCATTTCTCGGGATCCCGCAGGACCGTGAGGCCGATCTCGTAGCTGCGATCGAATACCCCGACGCACTCGCCTTCCTCGCAGATTGTATTGCCGGTGCATTCCGTCTGGAGCACGTCGCACAGATCGCCGTCGCCGCCGCCTTCCCCTTCGCCGGCGCAGCCCGGAGCGGAGATGGAGAGAAGAAGAGCCATCGAGATGTTTCGCAAGGTCACGTGCATTCCTCCTCGCCGGCCCTCGAGTGAATCCTCTCGGGCCTGCGTCCATCGGGTACGTCGCGGTGGATGCAGCGGCGGCCGGGTTGTGACCAGGAAATCTCGATCGGATCACCCCTGCCAGCTGGCTCGGGCGCCGTTTCCCCGTCACAAACGAGCCGCCTCCGCCGCTCCCGCTCCCGCTTGACTTCGAGTCCGACTCACTCAGAGTCGCACACACACGCTTCGTCGATATCGAGTCGCTCGCGAGACTTCCGCTTTCCCCGGCGTCGACTCCGATGCAGTCTCTCCGTCAACGGCTCCACCGGGGAAGAGATGTCGCCACGGCGAGAGGCCGTCTGGCTGCAGTGAAACGATCGAGCTCTGGAGGATTCCATGAACCGTTCGTCGTCGTCGAACTGGTGCGCGAAGTCGGTCATCGGCAGGAGGGGCCGCGGCTGGTTGCTGGCAGCGGTGGCTCTGGGCGTCTGCGCTCCACCTCTCCACGCCTGGGCCACGAACTTCACGGTGCGGAACAACTGCAGCTACACGGTCTACCCCGGCGTCTTTCCGGCCTCGACGTTCGAGAACGGCGGCTGGGCTCTGCCTGCCGGCGCTTCGTCAACCTTCTCGGTCCCGAGCGGCTCGGTCGGGCGACTGTGGGGCCGCACCGGCTGCAACACCGGCACCAGCCCTGCTCAGTGCACGACCGGCTCGTGCGGCGGAACCGGCTTGCAATGCGCCGGGACGACCGGCCAGCCCAACACCTCACTCTTCGAGTGGAACATCGATGCTGCCGGCACCGACTGGTACGACGTGAGCTACGTGGACGCGATCGACAACCCGATCGGCGTCTCGGTCAGCAACGCGAGCTGCGTGTCGCCCAGCTCCTGCAGCAATGCGGTGCTCGCGAGCTGCCCCGCCGATCTGAGGAGCGGGAGCACCTGCCTCAGCGCGTGCACTCGCTACAACACGGATCAGTTCTGCTGCCGTGGTGCGTTCGGCACTCCTGAGACCTGCGTCGTGTCCGACTGGGCGCCCTCCGCTCGGACCTACGTGAGCAACGTGCACAGCTTCTGTCCAAGGCAGTACTCGTATGCCTATGACGAGGTGGCGGGCGGCGCGCTGCACACGTGCCCCACTGGAGCCAGCTACACCATCACCTTCTGCCCGTAGCGTCGCAGCTTGACCGGATCGACCTCGCGATGGATCCTCCGGGCGGACGGAGAAGGGGAGGAGAGGACCATGAGCAGGTCAGCGGCTGGCCGATTTTCGGCCCCCATGTCAATCCTGTTGGCGGTACTTCCAGCGGCAGGCTGCCGCAGCACCGGCACCGCGGCGACCGGTGACACCCGGGTGGTGCAAGAGGCCCGGCCCGAACCCGCGCCCGCATCCGGCGACGCGGCGCAGCCCGCCGGCGATCCGCCGGTCGGCGATCTGAGCCGGGTGGGGAAGGTCGTCTTCCCCACCTCCTGTGATGCAGCGGTGCAGGCGACGTTCGAGCGCGGCGTTGCGCTCCTGCACTCGTTCTTCTACAACGAGTCCCGCTCCGTCTTCGAGACGGTGACGAAGCAGGACCCGGACTGCGCCATCGGGTACTGGGGCATCGCCATGACCTGGTACCACCCGATCTGGGCGGCGCCCACGCCGGAGGAGCTGGCCTCGGGCAAGAAGGCAGTCGACAGCGCCATGGCGAGCATGGCGTCGGTCACGACGGAGCGCGAGCGACTGCTCATCGATGCGATCGCGGCTTTCCACCGCGCAGCGACCAGCGGCGCGCCGGCGAAGGACGTGGGCCAGAGCTGCCACGGCCCGACCGGCGGCCATCCCGAGCGGGCCGAGGCGTACACCGCGGCGATGCGGAGGGCGCACGAGCAGGTCCCCGCCGACGAGGAGATCGCCGCCTTCTACGCGCTCTCGCTGCTCGGCTCGGCGCCGCCCACCGACGTCGAGCTGAAGAATCAGAAGCGGGCCGCCGCGCTGCTCGAGAAGCTGTGGGCCAGGCGCAAGGACCACCCGGGAGTCGCCCACTACCTCATCCACTCGTACGACTACCCGCCGCTGGCCCGTCGCGGCCTGCCGGCGGCGCAGGAGTACGCCTCCATCGCGCCGCGCGTGCCGCACGCGTTGCACATGCCGTCTCACATCTTCATCCGGCTCGGCATGTGGCAGGAGGCCATCGACAGCAACCTCGCATCGGCCGAGGCTGCCCGCGCCTACGGTGCCCAGAAGCACCCGAGCGCCATCTCGTTCGAGGAGCTGCATGCCGACGACTACTCGGTCTACGCGTACCTCCAGACCGGCCGGGATGGAAGTGCGCGGGAGCTGGTGGCGCGCGCCGCTTCGGTGAGGAAGACGTTTCCGGCCGCCGACTTCGCCGCGGCCTATGCAGTCGGCGCGATACCGGCGCGCTACGCCGTCGAGCGCCACGCATGGAAGGACGCGGCGGCGTTGACGGTCCCGGAGCTGGACTTCTGGGTGACGTTCCCGTTCGCCGAGGCCAACATCGAGTATGCGCGCGGGCTCGGGCGGGCGCGCACAGGAGACGTCCAGGGCGCCCGCCAGTCGGTGGAGCGACTTGCCCGGTTGCGAGAGGCGACGACCGATCCCAAGTTCGCCTACTTCAAGAGTCACCTCGATCTGCAGCACCAGGCGGTGAAGGCGTGGCTGGCCAGGGCCGAGGGAAAGACCGCCGCCTCGGTCAAGGCGATGAAGAAGGCGGCCGAGATGGAGGACAGGCTGGGCAAGCACCCGGTGAGCCCCGGCCACATGTATCCGATCCGCGAGCAGCTGGGCGAGCTGCTGCTCGAGCTCGATCGCCCGGCGGAGGCGCTGGCCGCCTTCCGGGCGTCCCTGGTGATCTCGCCGCACCGCTTCTACGGGATCTACGGCGCGGCTCGAGCCGCCCAGCTGGCCGGGAAGGGGGGTGAGGCGCGGCGATACTTCGAGGAGCTGATCGCGCTCGCCGGCGAAGGAGATGGCTCGAGGCCGGAGCTGGACGAGGCCAGGCGTTTCCTCGACAGCCCGGGCGATTCGCGCTAGCTGGCGGGCGCGCCGCGGCCGGCCGTCCAGTCTCATCGCCGCCGCGCGCCGCCGCCATCACGTTCCTTCGAGCGCAGGCGGCCGAGCGCCTGCAGGTCGGACCGCACGCGCGACGGCGTCACGCCGAAGCGGTCGCGGAAGTGCCGGCCGAAATGGCTGTGGCTGTCGAAGCCGAGGTCGAGCGCGATGCGCGACAAATCGTCTGTCGAGCGCTCGAGCCGCTCCAGCGCCAGCTTGAGCCGCAGGTCGAGGCGGTAAGCGTGGATCGAATCGGCCGGCCATGCGGCGGAAGCTGGTGCAGAGGGTCACCATGCCGACGCCGGCGCCGCGCGCCATCTCGGCCAGGCCCGACCTCGCGGCCGGGTCCCGCGCGATCTGCAGGCGAATCGCCTCGACGAGCTCGCGGTCGCGCCGCTCGGTCGACGCCGCGAGGCCGGTGGGCGCGCCGAGCCGAAGACAGTCGGTGGCCAGGCACAGGATCGCCTCGACGGCCTGGTCTCGTTCACAGCGGCCGGCCTGGATCGCCGCGGCGAGCCGGCGCTGCCGGCCGAACAGCTCGGCTCCGATGGCGGCCGACTGCCGCCGGAAGAGCCAGCGACCGGACCACAGCGCGCCCGGATCCGCCTCGGCCACCAGCTCGGCGGCGACATCGGGCGCGAACGCGAACCACTCGCCGTCGACCTCGCCGCTGGCCGCCGGCTCGCGCAGGCAGACCTGGCCGCGGCTCCAGAACGAGACCAGCCCCGGATCGCACAGGTAGCGCCGGCGACCCTCCGGGATGGCCCAGGTCAACGTCCGCGGGAAGAAGATGACGTGCGACGGAGTCGGGATCTCCGGCTGGCGCCGGAGCGGCTGGATCCTTGTGTGAAAGCAGCCGTGCGCGACCGCGCCGAGGATCTTCTCGGCGAACGAGAACCGCGCCATCGTCGCGAGCGGTCCAGCTCCCATCGTCGCCGATGAGCGTAGCATCGGTCATGCCGGTGGTCGTGTTCGCCTGTCTGAGAGGGAGCGCCAGCCCGGTCACCGTTCGTCATCCCAGCTGGTGATGTCGTCTCGCGTCCCCAACGCGCCGTCCTGTCCGTACCAGAGGCGACCACGACGCTGGCGATCAGGCCATCGAGACAGCGTCGAGGTGTCGGGCCGATCACACGGGGCCGCCATCAGCGCGTTTGCGCTCCGGTCTCCGGGTGGTTAGTCTCTGGGCCGTGGGGCTCCTCGAACGCGCCGCTCCAGGCAAGGCGCCGGAAGATGAAGACGTCGCGCTGGTGAGGGCGATGGCCGCGGGCAATCGCGCCGGCCTGGCGCGTCTCTACGATCGACACGCCCCCACGCTTCTGGCAGTCGGGAAGCGGATGCTCGGCGGCCGTCGGGAGGCGGAGGACCTGGTGCATGACGTGTTCCTCGAGGCATGGCGGCGAGCGGATGGCTACGACCCCGTGCGAGGGACCGTCCGCGCGTGGCTGCTCGTTCGCCTGCGCAGTCGCGCGCTGGATCGACACCGCGCCGAGCGGAGAGAGCCGGCCTCGCTGGATGGCGTCGGCCGGCTCGACGAACAGGTGGCAGACGGTGAAGACCCCGCCCTGGCGCCGGATCGGGCCGCGGTTCGCCGCGCCCTCCAGACGCTGTCTCGCGAGCAGAGGGCAATCCTCGAGCTCAGCTACTTCCAGGGCCTGTCCTCGTCGGAGATCGCCCTCCACACCGGAACGCCGCTGGGGACGGTGAAGTCGCGCATGGCCAACGCGCTGGCCAGACTGAGGGCCGGGCTCAACCCGGATGGCACGGAGGGAGGTGCTCGATGAACGAGCACGTCAACGGGTGGATCCCGGATCTCGTTCTCGGCACTCTCGACGGCCCGACCAGGGCCTCGGTCGAAGGCCATCTCGAGAGCTGCGACCGCTGCGCGGCCGAGGTCGTCGCGATGGGCGAGACACTGTCCGCCATTGCGCTCTCGCTGCCGATCGAGCGGCCCGACCCGGCCGCGCGCACCAACCTGCTCGCGTCGATCGTCGAGCAGGAGACCCAGGAGGCCCAGGTCGATCGCTTCGGGGCACTGACCGAGCGGCTGGCCCGCTTCTTCGAGCTTCCTCTCCGGCGCGTGCGCGCGCTGGTCGAGCTGATCGACGAGCCGGAGGCGTGGAGCCGGGGGCCGGCCGACGGCATCAAGCTGATCCACTTGCAGGCGGGCCCGAGCTTCGCCGCGGCCGACCCGGGGTTCGTCATCCTGGAGCCGGGCGCGACCTTCCCGCACCACCGCCACGTGGGCGGCGAGCTCGTCATGGTGCTGGAGGGAAGCTTCGTCGACGAAGGCGGTGCGGTGCTGCGCGCCGGCGATACCCAGGACCTGGCCTCGAACACCTCGCACTTCTTCGTCGCCCAGGACCAGGGATGCATCCTGGCCGTCATCATCTGGGACGGCCTCGACTTCGCCGCGCGCGACGTCTGACTTATCGGGCCGAGCCGACGGCTGTTTCCGGGGAAGCGAGGCTGGCGTCGCGGTCCCACTGGCGGAGGGCGTAGTACTCGTCCAGCATCGGCTCGAGATCGCATCGCCTTCCCGCGTGAAGCCCCTCCGGAATCGGCTCCCGCAGGAATCGCTCCGGCAGCCGATCCTCGTCCGGGCGGAGACCCTGTAGCAGGTTGAAGCGGCGCTCGAGCTGGAAGACGTCGTTGCCGCGGGCCAGGAGATCGTCCGGCGTCATCTCGATGCCGGCGATGAGCTCGAGGGCATCGCAGTAATCGCGCTCGTCGTAGGCATAGCTCGAGAACGCGCAGATCGAGATCGAGTCCAGGACGGCGACAAGGTCCTGCTTGTACTTCACCGCCTCGGCGATCTGGCGGGGCGAGGAGTCGGGCGTGACCAGCGGCCTGACGCCGACGTGGCGCATGGCATGGACCAGATCGCCGTAGCACCAGATGTGGGCCGCTCCGCCGTAAGTCTCGGTCGCGTTGAGAAGACCCCACGCCGGCTCGGCGCGCGGATCGCAGTTCTGCAGCGAGATCCCCTTCACGCACATGGCGAGCTCCGGCGCGCCGAATTGCGCGGCGGCGCCGGCCGCGCCGTGCCACAGGTGGGCTCCCAGGCCCGTGCCCGCCGCCGTGTCGCGCACAAGCTCGATCATGCGATCGACGTCGCCCCAGGCCAGACCCGCGTCCACCACGCCTCGCTCGGTCGCATCGGCCAGCATGGCCAGCGCGTTGCCCATCTCGATCGGATCGAGCCCCAGCTCGTAGGAGAGATAGTTGAGGTACGAGACGGCTCGCACATCGACGACCGAGCAGTTGGAGCCGAACGAGACCAGCTGCGCGTAGTCCGGCCCTTCCGACTGGAAGTCGTACTTGCCCGTCGAGCCGGTCTCGCGCCGGCACTGCACGGGACAGAAGGAGCAGGTGATCCGCTCGACCAGCACCTCCTCGCTCATCCGGTGGCCGCCGAGCCCGAGATAGTCGGGCAGCACCGTGGTGGTGTAGTTGCGGACCGGCATGGCCTGGTCGAGGCCCATTGCCTCGACCGCGATCGCGGTCCCGTGCACCGCCATCGTGCCCGTCTTGGGGCTGAGGACCGGGGACTCGCGGATCTTGCGATGGACGCGGGCGAGGACCGGCTTGTAGGCAGCGGCGTCGGCCGGCCGACGCGACGCGCTCTGGCTGTCCTTGATGACGATGGCCTTCAGCTGCTTGCTCCCCCAGACCGCGCCGACACCGTGCCGCACCCCGCTCGCGCGACCCTTGTCGTTGATGATGGTGGCGAGCGGCGAGCAGGTCTCGCCCGCCGGCCCGATGGCCAGCACGCGTGCGCCCCTGTATCTGTCCAGCAGGAGCTCGGTCGCCGTGACCGCGCCGGCGCCCCACAGCATCGAGGCGTCCTCGATGGAGATCGAGCCGTCGGCGACCACGAGGACGCACGGGGAGTCGGCCCGGCCGGTCAGCACGATGCCGTCGAAGCCCATGTTGCGCAGCGCCACCGCGGCGTGCCCGCCGGTGTTGGCCCACGCGAGCGTGCCCGTGGCGGGCGAGCGGAACACGAAGCAGAGTCGATTCGACAGCGGAAACCCGGACGCGGTCAGGGGCCCGCTGAGCAGGGCGAACACGCTCTCTGCCTCGAGCGGTCCGACATCGCGACAATGTTCGAGCAGGAGAGCAGCGCCGAGACCGCGCCCACCCAGGAAGCGACGCGAGACGTCATCCGCGACATCGATGGTCGAGACGCGCCGTTCACCGAGATCGACGAACCCGAGGCGGCTTACAGGACCAGGTTGAAGAAACGACTCCGTTCGAGCGGTCACCGGCTACACCCCTCCCCATGCCCCCGTGGGCTGATTCATCGGCCGCGAATGGCTGCAATGGTCTACGACCGACCACGGCGCTCCGGATGTGGGCCGCCGCCAGATGTCTGAAAGACGCGGGACGCATGTGACATGCGCGCGCCGGCGAATGGATGGCCCATCTTGCCGGCGCTTCTCGCGTTCTCTTCATGGCAAGGAGCAAGCTCGGTCTTCGCGTCGAGATCTTCCAGGGACGCTCGGGGCTCGACGCGCTGGCCGACCAATGGCGCGCGCTGATCGAGGCGCTCGAGCGGCCGAGCTACGCGCAGCTCTGGGAGTGGCATCGCAGCTACCTCGAGACGCTGGCGCCCGATCCCGAAGCGATCCACTACTGCACGCTCCACGACGGCGAGGGACTGGTGGCCATCCTGCCGCTGGCGTGCGCCGAGGAGTCGATCATGGGGCTGCCCGTGCGCGTGGCAAGCCTCCCCCAGCACGCCCACCTGCGCCTCGGCGACATCCTGGTCCATCCGCGGGCGGTGCCCGGCTTCGATCTCGCGCGCGTGCTGGCCGCGCTGCGCCGGCGGGTTCGCCGTCCATGGGACATCACCCGGCTGGGACCGACCACCGAGGACTCGGCGGCCACGGCGGCCGTGAGCGCGGCTGGGCCGACGGTGCTGCGGCTCACCGAGCCGCTCGGCGTCTCGGACGCGCTGGAGGCCGGCCCCTACGACGGGCTACAGGACAGGCTGTCGAGGAACTTCCGGGCTGCGCTGCGCAAGGCGCGAAACAAGCTCGCCCGGCTCGAGGATGTGCGCGCGGTGTGGGCGCGCACACCGGAAGAGGTGGAGGCGGCGTACGCCCGCTTCGTCGAGGTCGAGGCATCGGGATGGAAGGGACAGGCCGGCGCGGGCACGGCGATCGGCCTCGATCCGGCGATGCGCGGCTTCTTCGGCGATCTGTCGCGCCGCCTGGCCGCGTCGGGGCATGGCCGCATCAACCTGCTCCTGCACGGCGACAAGGTCATGGCGGGCCAGTTCGGTATCGTCGCCGGCGAGCGCTACTTCCTGCTCAAGATCGGCTACGACGAGACCTACCGCGGCGAGGCCCCCGGCAATCTCCTGCTCGAGCGCCTGCTGCAGGAGGTGGCCGACGATCCGGCCATTCGCTACGTGGATCTGGTGTCGGCGGCCCCGTGGCACCAGAGCTGGAAACCGGTCCAGCGCCAGGTGCTCATGCACGACCTCTTCCACCCGACGCCGCTGGGCGCGGCGGCCTGGGCCGCGCTGCGCGGCAAGCAGCTCCTGCGGCCGCTCGCGCGCGGTCTCCGTCGGCGCGCCCAGCAAGCGATCACGCAGAGAACGACCGCCAGGACCGGCCGTGATCGTCCGACATCCATCGTCGCCTGAGGCTACCGCACCGGGGCCAGCACCCGCTCGATCGCCTCGCCCAGCCGGTCGACCGCGCCGGGCAACGTGGCCAGGTCATGATCGCCGCCCTCGTACTCGAAATAGGTGAAAGAGGGACCGGGCGACCGCCGCCCCGCCGCCGCCATCGCCTCGGCCAGCGCCCGCGAGTACTCGACCGTCGCGGTTCCATCGATGCTGCCGTGATGCGCCTCGGTCACCGGTAGCTCGGCGGCGTACGCGAGCGGCGCGCTGCGGGCGAGATTCTCGCGCAGCGCGCGCCGGCCCGCGGCCGAGATCACGAGCGCGCCGCCGTCATCCTCGCTCACCTGGTCGATCGGGACGATCGATCGGAGGAGCAGCGTGGCCGGGTCGTCGGGCGCAGCGAGCGCCTGCCGGACCGCCGCATCGAACAGCGCCTCGTCAACTCCGCTCGAGGCCAGCCCAATCCGGAAGTCGGTCGGCCCGTACGCGTCGAGCACGAGATCCACCCGCGGATCGCGGGCGCCCAGCTCCAGCGCCACCAGCCCACCGCGGCTCTCGCCGAGCACGGCCACCCGGTCCGGATCCGCTTCCGGCACCTGGTCGAGCGCCGCCGAGAGCAGCGCCATCGCGTCGTCCACCTCCCGGTCCCCGATGCTGGGCGCGCCCTCGCCGGCGTACGCGACTCCGGCCACCTCGATGCGCTCGCCCCGGTAGGCCGGAACCACGTAGACGAGCTCGCCGCGCAGCGGCCCGTCCGGGAGCCGCGAGGCGAGATCCTCGACCCGGAACGGAGGCAGCCCATCCTCGCCGGTGTAGCCGCCATGGCAATAGACCAGCACCGGTGCGCTGGCCGGCGAAGACAGCGACTCGGGCACCAGCACGGCGCCCACATGGCGCAGCTCGCCGACCGTGTGCGTGAGCACGACGTACGTCATCGGCTCCGCGCCGAGCGCGATCGAGCCGGACGCCTCCACCGTCACGTCGCGCGCCGATGTGTCTCGCGCCTCCCACGCCGCGAACAGTTCGTCCACCTCGTCGGCCGTGGTCGGCTCGGTCAACAGGTCGAGCGTGAGCGGGACCGCCGCCGGCGCCGCGTCGCCCGGATCCGCATCGGTCGGGGCGGCGTCGATGGATCCTGCGTCGCGGTCCGCGCCCGAGCCGTCCCCGCACCCGAGCGCGGCCGCGAGCGCGGCGACGACGACCCACCGTCGCCCGGCGGTCACAGGTGCTCGCCGAGGAAACGGATCACACGCGCCAGGTACGCGATGCGGTTCTCGCGCCGGATCACGCCGTGCCCCTCGTCGGCCAGGAGCATGTACTCGACCGGCACCTTGCCCGCACGCAGCGCCTGCACCATGCGATCGGCCTGCTCCTGCGGCGTCACCGGATCGTTGGCGCCCTGGTAGATGAACACCGGCGCCCTGATCTTGCTCATGTCGTCGAGCGGACTCCACCGGGCGAGGAGCCCGTCGTCCACGCCCAGCGCGCCGAACTCGGTCTCGTCGTAGGCGCGGATCGTCTGGTCCTCGAGCTCCTCCATCGTCTTGAGGTCGCTCATGCCGGAGTTGTCGACCCCGGCCTGCCAGATCGCCGGCTGGCGGGTGAGCGCGAGCAAGGTCATGTAGCCGCCGTAGCTGGTGCCCATGATGACCAGCCGGCCGTCGCACCAGGGCTGCGCGCGCGCCCAGGCGTTGACCGTCTCGATGTCGCGCAGCGCATCGCCGCGCTTCTCGCGGTCGTCCGCCTTCTCGTAGGCGAGGCCGAAGCCGGTCGAGCCGCGGATGTTCGGCTGCACCACCGCGTAGCCCATGCTGCTGAGCACGCGGACCTCCGGGTTGAACGAGGCGTAGGCGCTCGCCGACGGCCCGCCGTGGACCAGCACCACCGCCGGCAGCTTGCCGCTCCCGCCCGTCTGCGCCCCGGGCAGGTAGAGGTTGACCGGGATGGTCAGGCCGTCGAACGCGGGGACCGGGACGATCGACGACGCGATCGACGGGGCGTCGGCAATGCCGGGCCTCGGCTCGGCGCGCAGCGGCGTGATCGCGCCGGTGCGGACGTTGACCGAGTGGATGTCGGTCGGCGCGTCCGGCCGCGACAGCACCAGGCCGAAGCTCTTGCCGTCGGCGCGGAAGGGGCCCGGGAAGGCCGCTCCCGGCCCGGTCTCCAGCGTCCAGATCGGGCGCAGCGTCCTCGCATCGAGCAGCCGCACCTCGGAGTGGTTGCCGGCGTTGACAGCGATGACGATCCGGTCGCCGCGCGGCGAGACGTGCAGGTCCTCGATGGTTCCGGTCGGGGCCTGCGTCTCCTCGTAGCGCGCCACCTCGCGGCCGGTCCGGCGATCGAGGGTGACGAGCCAGGCCGGTCGTCCTGCCTCGGCGGCGGCCACGAAGATGCGGCGGCCGTCGGCGGAGTAGGCGGCGCTGGACAGCAGCAGGGACTGGCCCTCGGCCGGGTAGAGCCGTCTCGCCTTGCCGCTGGCGACATCGATCTCGAGCAGGACGCGCTCGTTCTGCGCGCGGAACTGCGAGAACAGGATGTGCCGGCCGTCCGGGGTCATGTCGATCGCGGTGCCGGAGTTGGGATCGCGGAAGACCTCCCTGGGCGGCGAACCGTCGGCGCGCTGCACGAAGACGCGCGCGGTGCGCTCGCTGACCAGGTTGGCGCTGTAGCTGAACAGACCGGGCACGCGCCGCGCGACGTTCGGCGGGGTCGCGGTGCAGGGTCTCGCCGGGGGTGAGGTTGCGCGCGGCGGCGTTTTCATTGCCGTCGCCGTCCAGGTCGACCCGGAAGATGCGGTAGTTCCCGTCCGCCTTCACGTCGCTCAGGAACAGGACCGCGCTCTCGTCCGGCAGCACGGTCACCGACCACGCCACGCGCTCGTCGAGCCCGGGCAGCTTGCGCGGCGGCGCCGCGGGCTTGCGTGGGTCGGCGATGTAGAGCGCGGGCAACCCGTCGCGGTTCGACCCGTAGAGCACGCGCCCGTCGCGCAGGAGGTGGGGCGCGACGTTGATGAACGCATCGACGATGGGCGCCACCTTCGCCGCCGTGGCGCGGTCGCGCGCGATCTGCGCGGGCGTGAGCACGGTGGGCGTGCTGTCGGCGCGAGGAGCCACGGGCACCGTGCCCGGTCGCGCCGGTGCGGCAGGCGACCCGGTGGGGGCCGCAGGTGATCCGGCGCAGGCGGCGAGGAGCGCAAGACCGGGACCGAGAGCGCGTCGAGGCATCACGCCTACCAAACCACATCGGGCCGGCCGATGTTCCCGTCCGGTGCCGGCGCGTCGATCACCAGGCCCAGGTGCGCAGGCCGATGATGCCGTGCGCGCCGAGCCAGATGGCCAGGCCGGAGGCCGCCACGGCCGCGAGCGCTGGCACCAGTCGGAGCCACCACGGCGGGCGGGGAATGCGCATCGACCAGCGCACCGTGCTGACGAGCCCGGCCGCTGCCGCCACCGCGAACAGGATGGTCGCCGCGGTGATCGCGAGGGTCAGCGGATGCATCTCGCCGAGCACCTCGCGCGCCGCCGCCTCGTTGAAGAGCCGGGGCAGGAGCATGAACGCCAGGGCGGCGATCGCGGGCCACATCACTGCAGCGCCGCCGCCGCGATGGCGCCGCGACGCCAACCAGAGCCAGCCGATCGCGTAGAGCGGGGCGATCTGGAGCAGAAGCAGCGCGGCCGCGAGCAGGAACACGCGCGCGCGGGCCGGCCACCAGCTGGCCGCCTCGGCGTACACGCCCCCGGACAGGAGGACCGGGGTGCCGTCGCTGGAGCGCGACAGAAGCGTCGATGTGCCGCTCTCCCTCGGCCCGCGAAAGCCACCGTCCGGCGTGGGCACCAGATCGATGGCGCGTCCCACGAGCGGTTCGACGTGCAGCCCGCCGGCATTCGGCTCGAGATGCCACCCGTACAGGGCCTGGTCGACGAAGCCGAACAGCGCGTGGCGCGGGCTGGCGAACGCGAAGAAGTCGGCCGCCGGCGGCCGCCGCGGACCGCTCGGGATGTGCGGAAGCGGCGGCAGCGCCCGTCCGGCGACGAGGTGGGCGAACACGAGGTCCCGGATGGAGAAGAACGCGCGCGCCGAGTGGGTCGCGTTGAGCAGCACCACGTAGCCCAGGCCCAGCTCCGGGAAGTAGCGCATCGTCGAGACGAAACCGGGCAGGCCGCCGTCGTGGCCGCGCCCGCGCACCGGATGGGACACGTCGCCGTAGTTGCCCAGACCGTATCCGACGTCGGTGGCCGGGAAGGGCAGGGTCGCCGTGCGCTCGATCCGGGCCAGCCCGGCGCGCGACACGATGGGCGGGAAGCGGTCGCCCCGGCGCAGCCAGAACTGGACCAGGTGGGCGAGGTCGCGCGCCGAGGCGAGCAGCGCGCCCGACGGCCGGTGGGCCATCGGGGAGAAGCGGACCGGTCGCTCCGGCGCGACGTACCCGGTCGCGAGCCGGGCCGCGAGCGCGGGCGTTCGCTGGAAGTCGGCCGTCACCATGCCCAGTGGCACGAGCACCTCGCGGCGCAACCAGGCATCGAACGGCTCGCCGGCGGCGACTTCGATCGCCCTGCCCGCCACCGTGTAGCCGACATTCGAGTAGGACATGCGGCTTCCCGGACGCCAGCGCACGATCCGAGAGCGTGGATTGATGGCCAGCGCATCCGCGGGTGCGAGCGCATCGTCGGCGGTCAGCCACTCGTTGAAGCGCATGTCGTCGAACCCGGCGGTGTGCTCCAGAGCGTGAGCGAGCGTGACCGGAGCGACCCGCTCCCAGGCGTTGTCGATGGTGACGTCCGGGATGACCTGCGCCAGCGGTCGATCGAGATCGAGCCGGCCCTGTTCGGCGAGTCGCACGGCGCCCAGGGCGACGATGCTCTTGGTGATCGATGCGACGCGGAAGACTGTCTCCCCGTCGACCGGGACCCGGCTCTGCATGCTGGCCACGCCGACACCGCCGGCCCAGATCACGCCCTCGCGGTCGACCAGGGCGATCGCGGCGCCTGGCACCCGCTCGCGCTCGAGCACGGCGCCGACCTGGGCGCGCAGCTGCTCGATCGTTCGCGGCGCGTCGGCCGGTGCCACCGGCCAGGGCCGCCTCAGCAGATCCTCGCGCAGCATCGGGCCCGGCGGCGAATGCGGCAGCGCAACGAGCACGAAGAGAGCGACGCACAGCGCCGCCGGAGGCACCATTCTGCGCAGCATCGTGCGCAGATCATGCCACCAAACCGCGGCGGCTCAAGGTCCGCAGCCGAGGCCGGCGCTGGTGTCGGTCGCGCTGGGCGGCGTGGGCGCACAGCCGCTCGGGGTCCACTCGTACTCCCCCGAGCCCATGTGCTCCTCGACGACCCGGTAGCCGGGAGCGCCCCCGTAGGAGCACATCGGGTTCGAGTCGTGCAGCCAGTTGTAGTCAACGTCAACCTCGACCAGCGAGGGATCGGAGATGCCGCACAGACCGCGGCGACCATCGGTTGACACCATCTCCGAGTCGTACTGCCAGTGGTGGCGCTGCGGGCCGTAGTCCTGCGTCAGTCCGCACCACGGCGGCGCGGCGCCGCTGCCCCAGCCGATGGTCTCGCTGGCGTTGAACGGACCGTGCGGCCCGGCGCAGTCGTCCGAGCTCGACCAGGTGCCGCCGGCGATGGTCCAGTTGCGGATCGCGCCCTTGCCGATCTCGTCGAAGCCGAAGAAGGCCCGGTTGAACTCACCGCCGCCGCAGCCGCCGCCGGGGTCCGGGCCGTTGACGCTGTAGAGCGCGGTCGCGTGATCGAGGAGAGTCTCGGTGCTGTCCTGCCGGATGTCGGTGTAGCAGCCGCCACACAGGAGGCAGGTCTCGGAGCTGACCTGCTCGTCGTTGTACGTGGTGAAGCCCCAGGGACAGTTGAACGACCCGCTCAGGGTGCACCCGGTGTCGCAGGTCGCGCTGTCGCTGCTGCGGAAGTGGTGGGGGATGGCGCCCGTGATGTAACTGTTGTGGCTTCCGAGCACCCTGGTGAGGCTGAGGAACACGTACCGCTCCGCCTCGGTGAGACGGCCCCACAGATCGCACGTGGCGGTGCCCTTGCGCTCGGCGAGCGATTGCAGCAGCCGGTCGCGGTTCACCGACAGAGGCTGGGCGGCCTCGATCGTGGTCGTCTCTTCCGCCTCCTGGATGTCCGGGTCGAGCGCGCACCCGGCGCTGCCGCCGACCGCCGCCGCGACCGTGAGGGCGAGCACCGCCCCGGCGCGGCGATTCATCGTGCTGGATCGTTCGAAGGTCATCTCGACGTCATCCTCCTGCTGTCTCCTGCTGGCCTCGTTGTCCGCGCCCCCGTCGAGCGCGCGAGCACTCTAGCGATGGCCGGGCAGCAAGCTACTTACGCCGGCTTACTTCGCAATACATCGCTAGACTCGGCTGGAATTGGAGGTGATGACGTGCCGAAGCCATACATCGTCGCATGCCACTGCAACGCGATCCGCATCGAGGTCGATGCCGAACTGACCGAGTTCCGCGAGTGCAACTGCTCGGTCTGCGCGCGCAGCGGCTACCTGCACTGGTACCTGCCGCATTCCTCGGTCCGCTTGCTCACGGAGAGCCCACGGCTCTCGACGTACGTGTGGCGCTACCTCGGCGGCAGTCAGCACTTCTGTCCGACCTGCGGCACGCCCATGCTTCGCACCGGCTACAAGAACCAGAGCGTCTCGGTGAACGCGCGATGTCTCGAGGGCGTCGATGTCTTCGAGCTGAAGACGGACCGATACGACGGCCGCAACGTGATGCCCCCGGGGCCGATGGCGCCGCGTACCTGAGGGTGGAGCGCGCGATCGACCGCGGCCGCACCCGTCCGGCCCCGGCGTTACCCCGGTAGCGTCAATGTCATGTAGACGTTCGCGGTCGCGTAGCGGACATCGGGGGGCATCGGCGAGTGGCGAAAGCCGAGCGACTGGTAGAGGCGGATCGCGTGCGAGAGCGAGGTATGGGACGTCAGGAACATCTCGAGCGCTCCAGCGGCGCGCGCGAACTGCATGACGGCGTCGCAGAGTCAACGGCCGAGGCCGCGGCTCTGGACGGACGGGTCGACGGCGAGCTTGGCGAGCTCCCACCGGGTCGGCGCGGCCCGGATGGCGGCGCACGTGCCCACCACCGCGTCGCCATCGAGCGCGAAGAAGATCTGGCCGCCGGCGGCGAGGATGTGCCCCTCCGGATCCTGGAGATCGATCACGTCGGGGGGCTCCAGCAGCCCGTGCTCCTCCAGCCAGACGCGATTGAGCCGCTCGAAGGCATCGCGCAGCTCGGGCCGGAACGTCACGATGACAGGACAATCGCTGGTCACGCCGCACGAGTCTAGCTCCCGGGTCGCTCGTGTCGAACGGTGACCCGTCAAGTGCGCTCGAGGACGACGTACCAGCGCTGCATCTTCACCGAGAGCTCGTCGCGGAGGATCTTGTACGGCCGGCCCTCGAGCAGTGCGTCGAGGTGCTCGCGGGTGTACTGGAACGTCGCGGACGGTTGCGAGCGCGACAGCCGGCTGGTCGGCGGCAGGATGAGCAAGTCCTGCTCCATCCTGGTCTCGTCGAGCTGGAAGAAGTCGAGGTAGACGCGACCGCCCTTCTTCACGAAGCGCTCGTAGTAGTCGAGGTTGGCCCGGCCCATCTGCAAGTTCTGGTGGATCCAGAAGTGGCGCGACAGCATGGTGTCGATCTGTCCGAAGAACGGCTCGAGGTTGGGCGTGTCGGCGCATTGCACGTAGGTGCAGTTCGCCGGAGACACCAGCCTCGCGACCTGCAGCGCGAGCGTGCTGAAGTCGACGCCGAGATACGAGGCGGCATAGCGGGCGATCAGCTTGCCGACGGTTCCGCAGCCGCAGCCGAGCTCCATGAGCGCCTTGCCCTCGATGTCATCGCGATCGCAGTAGAGCTCGAGCGGCGTGTGTGGACCGAGATAGAGGTCGAGGAGGCCGGTGGGTTCGGCTGGAAGGCGCGGCTTCTCGGGATAGTCGGTGTGCGGGGCGAGGAAGCGCTCCCAGTCCTTGCCCAGGTACCGGACCCACTCCTGATTCCAGCGTCTGATGTCTCGCGCCCTGCACCTGAGCGGCGGGGTTCCCTCGTACGCGTCGTCGTCGGCAACATCGCTGGCGTAGGCGACCATGCCCGACGCTAGCACCTTCCGCGCCGGTGAGGACGGGACGGGGCGGGGAAGGTCCAGCGCGCGTCCTTGACAGCACCCGCGCGGACGTCTACCTGACGTTGAAATCAAGGAGGAGAGACCATGGCGCAGCCGGTCGTTCACTTCGAAATCATCGGTCGGGATCCGGGTCGGCTCCGGCAATACTTCGGCGAGCTGTTCGGATGGGAGTTCGACACCACATCGCCGGTCGCGCCGGAGGTGTCGGAGGCAGGAAACTACGGCTTCATCGAACTGATGACGACAGACGACGGAAGCGGTATTCGCGGCGGCGTCGGAGGTGGGGCCGGCTTCAGCGGCCACGCCACCTTCTATGTGCAGGTGCCGGATGTGGAGGCAGCGCTGGAGAAGGCGGAGCGCCTGGGCGGAACCCGTGTGATGGGCCCGGCGCGGAACCCGAATGGTCAGCTCGTTGTCGGCCTCTTCAGGGATCCGGAGGGACACCTGATCGGCGTTGCCGGCCCCGCCTGACCTTGATCGCCTCCGGTCTCGGCGCGCCACCCGGACCGATCCCGCCCGCCCGGTGACGCGTCGCACGCTGGCGAAGAATCGCCGCCTCGTGCGTCTCCCTGGACGGAGGGCGGGGGTGACTCATGCGAGGGCTGGCTGGCGGTGCGGGCGTTTCGATCCTGGCGGCAGTGCTGGCGGTGCTCTCGTTCCGCCAGGTGGGCGACAGGCCGCCGGACCCGGGCAAGAAGGCCACGGCGGGCGTCGTGGAACCGGCGGGCGGGATGGTGCGGGATGCCGGCGACGGCGACGCAGCGCCTCTTGACCGCCCCGATCCATGCGACGGCGGGGAGCACCTGCTCGACGAGTTCCGCGAGCTCTACGGACTCGATCAGCGGTTCCGCCACCTCATCGTCCTCGCCCCGGATCCGTTCGAATCGAACGGACCCGAGCTGCTCGACTTCGTGCTCGAGGGAGTCGAGGAGGCGGTCTCCCAGGGCAAGGCGGAGGATTCCGAGCGCGCCTCGACCGAGGAGGCCGCGAGAGAGGTTAACGAGACGGCATACGTCCATGACACCCAGTGGCTCCCCTGGACCGATGGCGCCGCCATGACCTCGCGCTGCTGGGAGAAGCAGCCCGGCGTGATCGTGTATCGACCTCTCGATGGCACCAAAGAGAGCGAGCCGCTCATGGTGCTCGTGGTCGGCGAGACGCCGATAAAGGGGCTGCGCCCGGGTCAGTTCCACGCCGCCATCGACCTCATCGAACGGTATGGTGTCCTGGCCGGCACCGAGAAGGCGCCCTTCCTCGTGCTCGGTCCCACCTACTCCGGCACCGCCGCCTCGCTGGCGGCGGTGATAGCCAGCTGGATCCCGCACCGCCAGGTTGCCATCGTATCGGGCACGGCGACGACCGCGAAGGCGCGAGAGATCCTCGCGCCGGGCTCTCCGGCCCCGCCGTGCCCTGGCGCGAGCAGTCCGAACGCGACGGGTCCGTCCGATGCGCCGGTGGCCAGGTCCGGGCTCATCTCCTACGAGTCGGCCACCGCCACCGACGCGTGCCTGCTCGAACGGCTGAAGATGTTTCTGCTTGCACGCGGTGGCACCTGCTACGAGGCCCGCGGTCGCGGCAACATGATCCTCTTCACCGAGACCTCGACCACCTACGGGTCGGTGGGAAGCTCCGGTTCCGAGGAGCCCGGCGCGAGCTGCTTCCGCCGCTGGAAGCTGCCGCCCGACCTGGCCTCGATCCGCACCAGCTCCGCGGTGCTCGACGACAAGGAGAAGGGCGCCGCAGGTCAGGTGAAGGCTCCGCTCGAGCCCGCGGAATCGATCGAGGGAACCAGCCGGCGGCTCTCGCCGACCAGCGTCGCCCTCCGCAAGCTGGCGCTCGGCTCCACGCTGGAATGGATGAGCGACAGCAAGATCCGCTTCGCTGGCATCATCGCGACCGATCCGCGCGACGTCATCTTCCTGGCCCGGCGATTCCGGCAGCAGCTGCCCGACGTTCGACTGTTCACGCTGGGCGCGAGCATCCAGTACACCGATGGGCGGGCCGCCGACGCTCTGAACGGGATGCTGGTCGTGCACTCGATCCCGGGCAATGGCAACCGCAACCGATCCATCTCGCTCCAGAACCAGCTCGTCCGCAGGATCTACTACGCGTGCCGGACACTGTTCGCCGGTGATCGACTCGAGCAGGAGATGAAGGTCTCGTTCATCGGCAATGGACGTCTCTGGCAGATCGACGACCGACGACGGTGGCGGGCACGGGGACCGGAGCCCACCGCCGAGCTGGCAGTTCACCTTCGCCTGCTTCATCGTCCTCTTCATCGCCGCGTCGTCGTCGTTGCGTGCGGCTCGCTGAAGGAGGGCTGGCGCCGGCGCGGACGGTTCTGGACGCAGCTGGCCCCCTGCGCGGAGGACGACCTGAAGCGGCACGACCGCGCCATCAGCGCCGCGCTCGTCCTCGTCTGCGCCGGACCGCCCCTCCTCATGCTGGAGAGCATGTTCTTCCGCCACGCGCAGCAGCCGGACCAGTGGGGCATCTGCTTCGGCACGTCGGTCCTCGCCGTGATCCCGACGTGGCTGTTCCTCCTGGACGGGTATCGGTCGAAGAAGGCCTCGTCCTCGGATCACTGGTTGCTGTCTTTCCTGCCCATCGCGGCCTCTTCCGTCGTCCTGGCGCTGGCGCTCTACCTCGGTTGCGGCCCGGAGCGGCGGGCCACGTTCCATCTCCTGAGCGGAGGCTCACCGGTCCTGGTTGGCCTCATCGCACTGAGCAGCTTCGCGCTGGCCCTCTGCTGCGCGCGTGCGCGTCTGCGCCTGCTCGACTCCCATCGCTTCCGCGCGCGAGCCAGGTCCAGCTTCCAGCTGATGGTGCCGCCCATCGCCCAGGCGCTGAACGAGAAGTGCGGCGGTGGAACGGGTCTCGCCGACGTGGAGAGGCGGCTCCTCGATGCGCTCTACCACCCGTGGAAGCAAGGGCGCTGGGTGACGATCACCGTGTTCGGGGTTCTCCTCCTGACCCTGGCAGTGCCCATCTACATGAAGCCTCCGCACACCCTGGAGCCGGGTTGGCGCAACGCGGCGCTGATCGGCCTTGGAGTCGTCGCCACCCTCCCGCCGTCGGTCAACCTGGCCTGGTTCCTGACCACCTGGCTCGGTTTCATGCGCCTGCTGCGCCGCCTCGCCAGCTTTCCCGCGATCGCCGCGCTCGAACGCCTCGAGGGCCGGCACCCGCGGCCGCTCGAGGAGCAGCTCGCCTTGTCCAGCTCGGGGGCGTCCCAGCTCGTCCATGCCGTGAAGGCGCTCGGGCGCCTGGCCGAGGTCGAACCGGAGGTTTCGCGAGAGTCACGAGCAGTGCCGCGAGCTCCTGGACACGAACCTGTCCGCAGAGGCCACGGGCCGGGAGCCGGCCGACGTGGAGCTGGTGAGACTGCTGCTGGCGACCTCCGCCACCGCCACGGCGGATCGGCGCAATCAGCAGGCGAAGGGTCGCGAGCGCACCGACGAGCTCGCGGCCTCTCTGATCGACGTCTTCATCCCGCGCTACGTCCGCCACTTCCGGCTCTTCATCCCGCCGATGGTGTTCGGATGCCTGTGCAGCATCTTCATCGCGTCGCTCTACTTCGTGCAGCCGCAGCGGCTCATCTCCACCATCGCCCTGTTCTCGGTGGCCGTGACCGTCGCGGTCGCATTCCTCTGGTACCTCGCGCTCTACCTCGACCCGGTCATCAGCGCCGTGGCCGGCTCGAAGTCCGGCAAGCTCACCTCGCGACTGGCTCTGGCCCGCACTTTCCTGCTCTGGAGCGCGATCCCCGTGGCGGGCTACCTCGCCGTCGAGCATCCCGAGTTCCCGCTCTGGGTCTCCAACCTGCTCGACTTCGTCGGCAAGAGCCTTCGCTGAGCGGTCCCTCCGCGCTAGATGTCGAGGTAGTCGTACAGGGCCGCGTGCGAGAAGTCGCGGTCAACCCCCACGCCCACGTAGCCGCGGAAGCCTCCGCTGTCGTCGAGGGCCTGCAACATCATTCGCTGGTGGCTTCCGCCGTTGTACCAGTCACCGTCCCAGGCCAGGCACTGGCACCAGGAGTGCCACAGGTCCCTTCGGTCGCTGCTGCCGACGCGGGCGAGCCAGTTGTTGATGAAGGAGTGCTTCGGGTCGCACGAGCAGGGGGAGGTGGTCTCGCTCTTGTGGTGGGTCTCGTTGAGGACCCATGTCGCGTTCGAGCACTGCGTCATGGAGGAAAGCGGAAGGAACCCAATCGACCCGTGGTTCGGCAGGTTGACCGGATGCACGCGCGTGGAGTTGGGCGTGTCGCTGCCGGCCGCGACGCCGGCCTCGTAGCCGACGTTCGAGGCGAGCAAGTCCAGTCTCTGGATGCCGGGTGCTGCGGTGGTGAGGTTCCAGTCCTCCCAGGTTCCATCATCCCACCGCACGTGGACGAAATTGGGCGTGCTGGACGTGACGACGTAGTAGTCGCCCGTCTTGCTCTCCGTCGGTGAGCCCGCGTAGCCGGACGCGGCTCTCAGCTCCCCGACCGCAGGCCGCTGCCAGACATGGCCATTGTTGAACTCATCACCCTCCGGGCAGTAGCGATAGGACCCGGTCTGATCGCAATCGAGCCCGACACTCGTGCCGATCCCCTCGGGTTCGCTGGACCCCGGCTCACCGGGACCGGCGCTACTCGTCCAGAACCAGCCGCTCCAGCTGACCCTCCCGGCCAGATCGCCATAGTACTGCCCAACCAGGGACGAGAAGAACGCCACGTGGCCGACCTTGACGACGTGCTCTCCGGCTCCGGCCACCGAGGTGACCGCAAAGACGTAGTACTTCTTGCCTCCCGGTTGAAACTTGTTGATGGTGATGGCGCTCCGGGTCGCATCGATCTGCTCGTCGTCCTCGAGATCCTCCGGCAGCGCGCAGGCGGTTGCCGAGAATGCCGCGAATGCCGCGAATGCCGCGCACGCGAGGCGGGTTGACATGGAGCTGGACGTCGCTGTTCCTCGGGTCTGGGTGGTCATCTATCCTGTATCGGACCGGTCGCGAGCTTGTTGCGGCCATTCGCGGCCGACGGCCGCTGGGCGGTGGCAGCCGGGCGCGGCTTGAAATAATGATGATGTGATGCCGCGCCGCAACCGGGTTGATCCATGGGGGGACCTGCACGCGGTGACCGCCCGCGGGGTGTTCACGGGCAACCGCGGCTGCATCGTCAACGAGCGCGAGCAGGTCGTGCGCCACCACCGCAGCCACACGCTGTGGATCACCTGCTTGACCGAGTTTCGCGACTGGCGCTTTCCGCTGGCCCGGCCCAATCGATGGACGCCGATCTTCTTCCTCGACGACGCTGTCGCGCTGGCCGCCGGGCACCGCCCCTGCGCGACCTGCCGGCGTGAGGCGTACCGGTCGTATCGCGACGCGGTCAATCCGGCGCTGCGGGCCTTCGAGCTCGACCGCCGACTCGCGGCCGAGCGGCTGAGGCGGGGAAGAGGCATCGACCGCGGTCGCGACCGCAAGACCTGGCGAGCCGCCCTCGAGTCGCTGCCCGATGGCACGGTGATCATCGGTGCAGACCGCCTTGCGCGACTCGTGCTCGCCGACCGCCTGCTCGCGTTCTCCTTCGGCGGCTGGACGCGAAGTGAGACGCCGACAATGACCGACCTCGTGGAGGTGCTCACGCCTCCGACGTCGGTGAAGGCGCTCGCCAACGGCTTCAGGCCGGTGCTGCACCCCACAGCTGGCTGCTGCCCATGAACAGGTTGTTTCTGCACGGACGTGCGACATGGCCGCGCGATCTGCTTCCTGTTACGAGGAGGTTCTCCTCGATGTAGTGGGTTCCATCGATGTCGCAAGTTCTCGACGCCGCGTGTCGCGGCCTTCTGCTCGTCGTGTTTGCCGTCGCGGTGGTGGGCAAGGCCGCCAGCGGGTCGCGGCGCCGGTCGTTCGCGGCCTCACTGGCCGGGTTCGGCGTCGGGCCGCGGGCGCGCGATCCCGTCGCCGCGGCGGTCATCGCCGGGGAGCTCGTCACCGTCGCGCTCCTGGCCATCGCGCCGGCCAGCGGCTACGCCGCAGCTGCGGCCGTGCTCATCGTGATGACGCTCGCGATCGCGCGCGCGATCGCCTCCGGTGCGCCGGCGGTGTGTCGCTGCTTCGGCGGCTCGGACAGCGCGCTCGGCCTCCATCACGTGGTCCGCAACGCGCTCCTGGTGGGTGTCTCCGCGCTCGCCCTCGTGGCCAGCTCCAGCGGCGCGGGCGCGAGCCTGGCGGACGCCGCGTCATGGCTCGCAGCGCTCGCCGGCGCTGCTGCCGGGGCGCTCGTCACGCGGTGGGACGACATCGTCTACGCGCTGGGGTTCGCGGCGCCGCGGAGGGCGTCGTGACGCTGCACGTCGCCGCCACCATCGTGATCGCCGTCATGGTCGCGTTCAACCTGCTGCTCACGTTCGGCCTTGTCTCGCGGCTGCGCGCGCAGGCGGGGTCGGTATCGCCGCCGGCGCAGCAGGTCGGCCGCGTGGTCGGCGCGTTTCGCGTGACCGCGACCGACGGCACGGTGCTGACGGAGCAGATGCTCGCCGAGCGCTCGACCATCGTCGGGTTCTTCGCCGCGGCCTGCCCGGCGTGCGCGACGATCCGTGACAACCTCGCGACCGCGCGGCTGCCGGGGCCGTTCATCGCGTTCGTCAACGGCGACGCCGACGATCCGGAGAGCGCTGCGCTGTCCGCGCAGCTCGCGCGTCTCGGTCCGGTGGCGTACATGTCACGGTACGCGCCGGTCTTCGAGGCGTTCGGCCCCGAGGGCTATCCTGCGCTCTTCCGCGTGGACCGCGGGGCCGTCGTCGCGGCCAGTCATCGGCTCGCCGACGTGCTGGCATGATGGTGCCCGCGCACGTCCGACGGCTGGCGGCTGCGCTGGCCATCCAGTGGCGCGCCGCGCCCGCCGCATCGCTCGCGATCGCGGCGATCACGCTGGTCACCGGCTCGGCGGCGGCGGTCGGCGCATGGCTGATGAAGGGACTACTCGACGAGCTCGGCCGGGGCGCCGCGGCCGACCCGGGGCGTGCCGTCGCCCTGGTGATCGCCGGCGCGCTGACCACGGGCGGCACGCTCGCGCTGCTGCACGCGGCAGGCTACCTCGACCTGCGCGTTCGCCGCGCCATCACGTCGACCACGGAGCGCGCGCTGTTCAGCCACGTCGGCCGGTTCGTCGGTCTGGCCATGTTCGAGGACCCGGCGTTTCATGACCGGCTGCGGCTCGCCGAACAGGCGTCGCGCGAGGCGCCGCAGCATGTGGCCGGGCTGATCCAGGTGACGATCCAGACCGCGGTCACGCTGTCAACCCTGACCGGCGTCGTCGTGACCGTCTCGCCGATGGTCGCGGTCGCGTTCGTTGCATTTGCGGCGATCACGATGGCGGCGCAGGTCGCGCGCAGTCGCCACCAGGCGCGGGCCGCGCGCAGCATGGTAGCGACCTATCGCCGGCACGATGCGTTCCGCGCGCTGCTGGTCAACGCCCGCGCCGCCAAGGAGATCCGCCTGTACGGGCTCGAGCGCTGGCTGCTCGACCGCATGGTGCGCGCCCACGACGCGACCGCGCGCACCGAGGACGCCGTCGCGCGCACGACCGCCCGCTGGCAGATCGCGCTCGCGCTGATCGGGGCCGGCGTGACCGCGGCGGGGGCCGTCGCCGTCGTGCAGGGCGCCCTCGCCGGGCGCTTCGGGCTCGGCGACGTGGCGCTGTTCCTCGCCGCGATCGCCGGCATCCAGAGCTCTCTGGGCCACTTCGTGACCGAGGTGGGCCGCTCGGGCGCCGTGCTGGCGCTGTTCGCGAGCTACCTCGACATCCTCGCCATGCCGGTGCCGCCCGCCGGCGGCCGCGCGCCCGAGTCGCTGCGCGACGCCATCGAGCTCGACGATGTGTGGTTCCGCTATGGCCCGGACCTGCCGTGGGTGCTGCGCGGTGTGACGCTGCGGATCGAGCGCGGCGAGACGTTCGGCGTCGTCGGCGAGAACGGGGCCGGCAAGTCGAACGCTGGTCAAGCTGCTCTGCCGGCTGTACGAGCCGGTGCGCGGCCAGATCCGGTGGGATGGCGTGGAGCTCGCGAGCTTCGATCCGGTCGCGCTGCGCCGCCGGATCGCCGCCACGTTCCAGGACTTCATGACCTACGACCTGACCGCAGCCGAGAACATCGGGATCGGCGAGCTCGCCGCGCTCGACGACCACGCGCGGATCCGCGCCGCGGCCACCCGGGTCGGGCTCGACGACGCGCTGGCTGCGCTGCCGGCCGGCTACCACACGCTGCTGAGCCGCGTGCTCGTCGACGACGATGATGACCCCGGCGTCGCGCTGTCCGGCGGGCAGTGGCAGCGTGTCGCGATCGCGCGCGCGCTGATGCGCGAGCACGCCGACCTGGTGATCCTCGACGAGCCGAGCGCCGGGCTCGACGCCGAGGCCGAGCACCAGCTGCAGGGCGCGCTGCCCGACGGCGGGACGCGCGTGCTGGTATCGCACCGGCTCGGGCATCTGCGCGGCGCCGACCGGATCGCCGTGCTCGCCGGCGGCGCCGTCGTCGAGCTCGGCAGCCACGACCAGCTCATGCAGCGCGGCGGCATCTATGCGCGGCTGTTCGGACTGCAGGCGCGCAGCTACCAGGACTCGCGCGTCGCGCCCACGCAGGTCCTCGCCACGATCGCGCAGCGACATGTCGTCGCTGCGCTCAACCCCAAGGAGAACCAATGAGCCTCATCCGCCGAGTATCGATGCGAGTCGCCGCGCTTTTTCTGCCGGAGATGGACGCAGGGGCATGCATCCCCCCGGAGCGCTGCTACTGCAGATGGAAGGAAGAGACCGGTCACTTCCACTGGGTCTATTCCAACTGCGTGGGCACGTGCTACCAGTACCGCGAGAGGTGCTAGACGCGGCCATCGCCGTTCACCGGGGGGGCGCACAGACGCCGTGCGATGGGACGCATGGCGGCGTGGGCAACGGACGATCCCGTGGCGATATCCGATCGTAGCGCCCCACCGAGATCAGGCCGATGTTCTCCAGAGACTCGCTGTTCTCCTTGTAGTACTCGGAGTGGCCGCTCGAGCCCTCCGTGCCGAACGGGGTCGCTCCGAACCGCGGGTCGTACGGGCTCGCGAAACGCGGCCCGAACCAGCCGTGAACGACTTGTATCGGGTCGTCTTCGGTGCGCCCGACGAAGACATGCTTGCCGTCCAGGCCGAGGTCGGAGACGCTTCCGACGCCGACGCCCGGGGAACCGATGAAGACGACGTCGTCGATCTTCATGTCGTTGTCGAGTGCGAGGCCGGCCACGTACGATCCGTACGAGTGGGCCACGACCGTCGTGTGGCCGGTCGAGCCGGATGCCTGCTCGTGCGAGGCCTGGTAGCCGGCGACGTCGTCCTTCAGATAGGGAAAGCCCTGCTCACCGTACCGCTCGAACCCTGCGTCCGGGAAGATCGCGTTCGGCGCGTCGTAGCCGGTCCAGACGATGACCGAGTTGCGGCTCCCGCCGTCGAGGTCATCCATCTGTTCCCTGAGGCTGAGCCCGCTGTCCATCGGCATGTTCTGCGTGCTCGACGTCGTGCCCGGCACGACGATCGCCGTGTTGTCGGCCTCGTCCGGGTTTCCATACGCGATCGCGGCGCGGCCGGCCGGGATGCTTCCGAACGGAGTCTCGTCCACGCTCTGGCCGAACGGATCGTAGGTCAGGAGATAGGCGTCGGGTCCGGCCCGGTCGAGGTTGTTCTTGATCGACCGGGCATTCTGCAACGCGATGGCCGCCTGGAGCGCCTCGTCCACGAAGTCGTCGTCCTCCGCCGCCTTCTCCGCCAGATCGCGGGCTCGATCGGACAGGATCTCCAGATCTTCGTCGAGTCTCCTCCTGTTGATGTCGTCGGCGTCGGACGCAGGGAGACCGCGCAGGTCGGTCGGCAGGTCGCGATAGCGGTGCTCCTTGAAGTGGGCGCGCTGCTCGGGAGTCAGCGATGCCCACCAGTCGGCCGCGCGCCGCGGAATCTTCAGGTCCGGAACCGGGACATTCAGATCGCCGCCGTCACCCGAACCGCCGGGGCCATTGCCAGGGTCCTCAATCGGTCGAGCACCCGCGAGTCCAGGAAGGTCGCTGCCCGGGCCACCGCGACACGGCGCTGCGCCGCCCATCGCAGCGATCTGTTCCCCCGCGCACTCCGCTCGGGCACGGCTGCTGCCCGCGAGCAGACGCACCCCGGTGACGCCGCCGAGTGCGAGGGCGGTGACGAGGATCAGCATCTGCACCGTCGACGTTCCCCGGCGGTCCTCGAGCAGCGCGAGCGGGGCCGTCGCCGCAGAAGCTGTGCGCGATGCTTCGTGCCGAGCCGTGGCTCGGTAGGTCGAGACTCTCATCTGGATTGCCTGGCGCCAGGTTCTGCAACCGGAGGGCCACCGGCAATCGCGGCGAATGTGGCAATTCAAGCTGGACCGGGCTGGGGCCCCGGTCCTCCTGCCGCACTCTCTGGAGTCCAGAGTGCGTCCCGCTGCACCATCCGCGTGCGGTGAGCGGCTATCGCTTGCGCGCGAGGGTCATCCCGTCCCGGACGGTCAGCATCACCTTGTTGACCCGCGCATCGGCGGCCACGTGGTCGTTGAAGCGAGCGATGGCGCGCGCCGCATCGCTGTCGGGTTCGAGGACCTTCCCGCTCCACAGCGTGTTGTCCGCGACGACGAGACCCCCGGGCCGGAGCAGCGAGAGCACCGCCTCGTAGTAGGCCAGGTAGTTGCCCTTGTCGGCGTCGATGAAGGCGAGGTCGAGCGGGCCGGCGAGCGACTCGAGCGTCTCCAGGGCCGGCCCCATGCGGACCTGGATCCTGCCGCCGGCGGGATGCCTGGCGAAGTAGCGCCGGGCGATCGACTCGGCGGCGGGATCGATGTCGCAGGTGATGATCTCCCCGCCGTCGGGAAGCGCCGAGGCCATCATCAGGGTCGAGTATCCGGTGAACATGCCAATCTCGAGGACGCGGCGCGCGCCGGTCAGCTTGACCAGCAGGTGCAGGAAGCGCCCCTCGAGCCTCCCCACCTGCATCTGCGGGCTCGACATCGTTGCGAACGTCTCTTCGCGCAGCTCGTCGAAGAGCGCCTCGACCGCGTCGCTGTGCTGCTCGGCGTAGCTCTCCACCGCCTGCGGGATCATCCTGTCCGTCATTCTGCTCCCTCTTCTCCTCGGCACCCATGCGGGCCGGGCCGGGGATCCTACCTCGGCGCGCGATCAGGCGCCGCGCGGGCGGGCGCGCAGCTCCGGCTGGGGGACAGGGGCGATGCCGGCCAGGCTGATGCCGCCCTGCTCGAGGTCTGCGCCGAGGCGGGCGAACTCCTGGTTGACGCGCTCGACCAGGTCCAGCTGCGCGTCGGAGAGGTCTCCCTTGTTGGTCATGATCAGCCGCTCGAGCGTCTTTCGCGGCTCGTCGTCCACGAAGTAGAAGGCGTAGGAGCGGCCGAGGAGGTCCTGGAGCATGGCCATGGCCGACCGGTAGCGGATCCACAGGTGCTCCGCGAATCCGTCGGGCCGGCCGCTCCCCGGCGGCGGCGCGAACCGGTCGACAGCGAGCTCGCCGGCCGCGGCGCCGCGATTCGAGAGCCGCGTGATCACGTCGGTGGGCATCGTCAGGTTGAGGCCGCCCTCGACGGGGAGATGCGGAATGTGGATGACACGCTCGCGGTAGCCGGGCGCCTTGCTCTGCATGTTGTCGCTCCACGACATCATCGAGTTGACCATGGCGCCCAGGAGCTGGGCGGGGGGGAGGCCGGAGCCGGCGCCGATGCGCGTCCAGCTCTCGGCGCTGCCGTCGTGGTCGCGGGTCGGCATCCACACGTTGTCGGCCTCGGACTTGCCGTCGGCGAAGGGCGGCACCTCGACCGGGTAGTCCGGGTGCGGCGCCTCGAGGTTGAGGGCAAAGGTGGGCCTCCGCGGGAGGAGGGCGTCGAAGAAGTGGATCGGCAGGTTGGAGCAGATGCCGCCGTCCGAGAACCAGCAGCGCTCCAGGACCGGCGTCCCCTCCGTGTGCTTGCGCGTCCAGTCAACCGCGTGGAGCGGCACCGCGCTGAGGAGGATCGGGAAGGAGAGTGACAGCCGGGTCGCGACCACGACCGGCAGGTCGGCGGCCTCGGGGAACGGGAAGTACTCGCCCGGACTCTCGCGCTCCTGGTAGCGATGGGTGGCGAGGATGCGCGCATCCTCGACGCTGCAGTCGGCCCTCTTGTCGGCGAGGCGGATGGCCTCGAGGCGCCGGCTCGCCGCCTCGGTCATGAACGTCACGACCCGGGCCGGGAACAGGCGCGACAGCTCCGTGACGCTGAAGAAGAACGTGCTCGCCTCGAAAGGCAGGCGATAGGGCCGACCGTGGGTGAGGTTGGTCGTGATCATCGCGAGCTCGATGTTCTTGCCGGCCAGCTCGCCGAAGGTGAGCGGCGGATCGCCGGGGCGCTTGCCGGCCAGCCGATCGAAGAGATCGGCCAGCCACTCGCAGAGGGGCGGCGCGCTCTCGCCGCGCGCGCTCGTCCGTGGCTCGCTGGCGCGGCCCAGGTCTGTGTCCGTTTGGCTCTGGGGCGCGGCTCCGCTGCACAGACCGGCTCCGTTGGCGGTGAGTCCGGCCAGCCCGGCGCGCAGGGCCGCCACCGCCGCCAGCGCGACTCCGACCGCGACCGTGCACGCGGCGGTGGCGACGACCGCGACGGTGGCCAGCGTCGCACCGGTGAGCGCGGTGGCTGCGATCGCGAGGACCGACACGGCCATCGCGAGGCGCGGAAAGAAGGGGTGGCGGCTGACGACGAGGCGCAGGATGCGCGCGATTCGCCGCCGGACCGGCTCCTCCGTGATCGCGAGGAGAAATGCCTCGAACATTGTCTCGTTCGCCGGCGCGGGCTGGAACAGCGAGAGCAGGCGCGACTGTCCCTCGTCGCCGACCGGCTGCTGGATCTCGGCCGGGAGGCGCTCGAGCCCCGGGAAGCCGACCCCGTCGCCGCGCGTCTGGTTCTGGCGCGCGTACTCGGCCGCGGCGGCCGCCGCCGCTGCGATCGCCCCGGCCGACGCGCCGCCGATGCTGCGCAGGCGGTACCGCTCGGCCAGCCGGCAGATGGCCAGCGGATAGATGACGCCGCTGGTGACGCCGCCCTTCATCACGAGATCGCAGTCGAACGCCGGTCGATCGTAGCGATCCGCGGGTTCCGGCTCTGGCCGCGTGCTCGGCCGCGGCCTGGCGCGCACGGCCGTCCCGGTGGCGCGGGGCACCGGACCCTCTGCTGCAGGTCCGCGCAGCGCCTGGATCGAGTGATCGCTGCGCCCCCGGAGTGTCACATCGCTCTCGAGCCCCATCGCCCCTCCTCGCCGCCCGTCAACGCCAGCGGAGGCGGCCCCGCGCACTCATTCTCGCGCCGCCCGGCCTCGTCGGGCCAATGGATCCGCCGCGTCCCGGCGATCCGCGACGCGGACCATCGCTCCGCGGCCGATGTCCCATGGCCCCGCAGGGGTCATGCGTCAGGGGCCGGCGTCCGCGGCCTGGCGCGTCACTTCGCCGCGAAGCCGGCCAGGGCGGCGGCGAATGCCTTCGGCTCCTCCAGGTGGCCCATGTGGCCGCTCTTCTCGAGGATGACCAGCCTGGAGTCGGGGATCGCCGCGTCCATGATCCTGGCCATCTCGACCGAGCAGACGAAGTCTCTCCGCCCGACGACGATCAGGGTGCGGGCGCCGATCCTGGGCAGGTCGGCGCGCACGTCGAACGTGGGGGCGACGCCGACCTCCTTGGGAGCGTCGGGATCGGTGCTTCCCCGGGCCGGCGCGACGAAGAAGCGCATCGCCCGGATCATCGGATCGAGCTCAGCCCTGCGCTCGGTGTAGTGGCCGAAGTAGAGCGGGGCCTCGCGGTGGAAGATCGCCGTCATCTGCTCGTCGGTGGTGGCGGAGGTCTCCTCGGCGAGGGCCCGCTGGGCATCGGCGAACCAGGGCTCGCGCTCGAACCAGTGCAGGTTGTGCTCGATGTCCTTCTGCCACTCCGGGCCTGTCGTCGGTGAGGTGTCGTAGAGGACGAGCCCGAGCAGGTGGTCGCCGTGGGCGATGGCGTAGGCCTGGGCCACGAAGCCGCCGTGCGAGTGGCCCAGCAGATACACGCGGTCGAGCCCGAGGCTCTCGCGCAGCGACTCGATGTCGGCGACGTAGCGGTCGATTGTGTACTCGGCGGGGCTGGCCGGCCGCCCCGAGGCTCCGGTTCCGAGCGGCTCGAGGTAGACGACCGTGAACGACTTCTCGACCTCCGGCATCCGCAGATAGCTCCACGCCGCGCCCGGACCGCCGGGGTGGGCGATCATCACCGGGCCGGCGCCGGCCACGTGGGCGACGAGCTCCAGGCCGCTGGCCTTGAAGCGGTGCTCGCCCTGCGGCAGCGCTCCGGCCGGTCTCGCGGTCCCGGCCTTCGCCGACTCGCCGCCTCCGCAGGCGGCGCCGAGCCCGACGGCGACGAGCCCGACGGCGACGAGCATGGTGACGGCGGACAGGCGAGCGGCCTCGTGGCTGTGTCTCATCGCGCCGATGGTACTCGGTGCTCCATACGGCTGCCGGGATCGACCTCCGAGCGCCTCGAAGAAGGGGCGGGAGTTTCCGATCGACATCTCCGCGTGGATGTCCTGCACGAGCTGCTTGTTTGTCATGGTCGTCGTGTTCGTCGTGGAGCCAATTGAACATGCTCGAGTGAACTCGAGGTCAAGCCCGCAGCGTGCCCGGGCGCGCCGACCGGCATGGAAAGGGGTTTGTTGACAGCTAGCCGGACGGACTCAAGAATCGGACCATGCCCTCACGCATCGCCGATGGACCGTTCGTCGTGCGCGGGACCGAGATATTACCGACTGATACGCCCCATCAGCGACTGCAGAAACTGGCGCGCGTCACCCTCGACGAGATGTATCAGCTCGTCGGCGTGCTGGACACCGACGGAACCCTGCTCGAGTGCAACCGGGCCGCGCTCGAGGGCGGTGGCCTGACCCGGGGGGAGGTCATCGGAAAGCCCTTCTGGGAGACGTTCTGGTGGACGGTGACCCCGAAGACTCAGGAGGACCTGCGCGAGGCGATCCAGCGGGCGGCCGCGGGCGAGTTCATCCGGTACGACGTCGAGGTCTACGCGAGGAAGAGCGGCAAGGAGATCATGGTCATGGATTTCACGCTGCTCCCCGTGCGGGACCACGAGGGGCGCGTCGTCTATCTCCTGCCCGAAGGGCGCGACATCACCGAGAAGAAGGCGCACGAGCGCGAGATCGCCCAGAAGAACATCGAGCTGCAGGGGCTGCTCGAGCGCATCCGCGAGCTCGACGAGATCAAGACGCAGTTCTTCGCCAATGTCAGCCACGAGCTCCGGACTCCGCTGGCCCTGATCGTCGGTCCGGCCCAGCGGCTGATCGATGACGACGGGACGATGGACCTGTCGCAGCGGAGAGAGGCGGCCCAGGTCATCGAGCGCAACGCGCGCATGCTGCTCAAGCACGTGAACGACCTGCTCGACATGTCGAAGCTCGATGCGGGCAAGCTGAAGATCGAGCTACAGGACACGGATGTCGCGGCGCTGGTGCGCTTCCTGGCGTCCCACTTCGGCGTTCTCGCCGCGGAGCGAAAGATCGACTACGTCATCGACGCGGACCAGCCGTGCGTGGCGGCCGTGGATCCGGACAAGCTGCAACGCGTCCTGATGAACCTCCTGGCCAACGCGTTCAAGTTCGTCCCGGATGGAGGCCGCGTTCGCTGCACGCTCGGGCAATCGTCGGGCGAGCTGACCGTGGCGATCGACGACTCCGGTCCGGGGATCAAGGCGGAGCTGCGCCACGCCATCTTCGAGCGATTCCGGCAAGTCGATGGCGGGAGCAACCGGAAGACGGGCGGCACCGGCCTCGGTCTTGCGATCGCCAATGAGCTCGTCAACATGCACAAGGGCCGTATCGAGGTGCTCGACTCGGACCTGGGCGGCGTCCGCTTTCAGATCGCGATCCCGCTGCATCGTCTCGCCACCGGGGTCGCGCCGCACGTCTCCGCGTACGATGCGACGCTGGATCACACGGTTCTCGATGGATTGATCGACGAGCTGCGGCCGAGCGCCTCGTATCGACAGAGCGAGGATGCCTCCAGCTCGGGAGCCGGGAGGCCGCTGGTCCTGGTGGTCGAGGACAACCAGGACATGAACCGGTTCGTCTCCGGGTGCCTGTCGGCTCGTTACCAGGTCATCTCGGCGTTCGACGGCGCGCGACGGGCTGGAGAAGGCGCTGCGGCACCGCCCCGCGCTCGTCGTCTCCGACATCATGATGCCCAACGTGAGCGGCGACGAGATGATCGCCGAGATGCGCAAGCTGCCCGAGCTGAAGGCGACGCCGATCCTCCTGCTCTCGGCGAAGGCGGACGAGGAGCTGATGGTCAGGCTCCTCGACCAGGGCGCCCAGGACTTCATCGTCAAGCCGTTCTCGGAGAAGGACCTGATGATCCGCGCCCGGAACCTGATCGTCGCGCAGCAGGCGCGGGAGGAGACGACGCGGTCGCTGGTGCGCGAGCAGGAGGCGCGCCGCGAGGCAGAGCTGCAGAAGCGCGTGCTCCACTCCCTGTTCATGCAGGCGCCGACGCTGATCGCCGTCCTGCGCGGTCCGCAGCACGTGATCGAGCTGGCCAACCCGCCCATCTGTCGAGCCTGGAGGCGCACGCAGCAGGAGGTCCTCGGCCGGCCCTTGCTGGACGCGATGCCGGAGCTGCGCGATCAGGTCTATCCCTCCCTGCTCGACCAGGTATACAGGACCGGCGTCGCCCACGTCGGAAGGGAAAACATGGCGACGCTCGACAGCGGTGACGGAACGATGGAGACCGTGCGTTTCGATTTCGTCTACTCGCCGTTTCGCGACCTGGACGGGTCGATCGAGGGCATCTTCGTGGTGGCGTCGGACGTGACGGCGCAGGTCCATGCACGCGAGCAGATGCAAGGCCTGCGCGAGGCCGCGGAGAGCGCGAACCGAGCGAAGGACGAGTTCCTGGCCATGCTCGGCCACGAGCTGCGAAATCCACTGTCACCCATCCTGACGGCGCTGCAGCTGATGAAGATGCAGGGTCCCGAGGGCTCCGAGCGGGCGCGCAACGTCATCGAGCGTCAGGTCAACCATCTCACCCGGCTCGTCGACGACCTGCTGGACGTCTCCCGGATCGCCCGCGGCAAGGTCGAGCTCAAGACGCAGATCGTGGAGACGGCCGAGCTCGTGGCCAAGGCCATCGAGATGAGCAGCCCTCTCCTGGAGCAGCGCAATCACACGATCACCGTGGACGTGCCCAGGCGCGGACTGCTGGTGGACGGCGACCCGACGCGTCTCGGTCAGGTCCTCTCGAATCTCCTGACCAACGCCGCGAAGTACACACCGCCGGGCGGGCAAATCACCGTGAGCGCGCAGCAGGTCGGCCACGAGCTGGTGCTGAGCGTGCGCGACACCGGCATCGGCATCGCGCCGGACGTCCTGCCGCGCATCTTCGACCTCTTCGTGCAGGAGCGGCAGGCCATCGATCGGTCGCAGGGAGGCCTGGGCATCGGACTGACGATCGTCCGCAACCTCGTCCACGGTCATGGCGGCTCGATCTCTGCACGGAGCGAGGGACCCGGTCATGGCAGCGAGTTCATCGTCCGTCTCCCGATCGCTGCGCGGAAGACCGAGAGCAGCCCTGCGCGCGCGGCGGCGGCCAGCGCGCTCGAGGGGAGGGAGCCGCGAGCCGGCGCCCGGCGCATCCTCGTGGTCGACGACAACGAGGACGGGGCGGCTCTTCTGGCGGAGGCTCTGGCCTGGAAGGGCTACGACACCCGGGTGGCGCACGACGCACCGGAGGCGCTGCGCGTGGCCGCCGCGTTCTCTCCCGAAATCGCCTTCCTCGACATCGGGCTGCCGGTCATGGACGGCTACGAGCTGGCTGCTCACCTCCGCGATCTGCCCGGCCTCGCCGGCCTTCGCCTCATCGCGCTCACCGGGTACGGTCAGCTCTCGGATCGACAGAGGACGCGGGAGGCCGGCTTCGACCACCACCTGGTCAAGCCGGTCAACCTCGAGGCCGCCCTGTCCTCCATCCAGGACCTCGCCCCCCGACGCTGACCGGCGACGAGCGCGCCGGCGGCTGCGCGGTCAGGGGCGATGGGCGGTGCAGCCTGGTCAACCAGGTTGCACGGCGTGCGCTGGCTCGCTGTCCGGTGAGGAACGGCCGCGGTAGGCTCGCCGCAGGATGCGCCACTGGATCGACGCCTCGGCGGGCCCGCCGCCGCCGCGCGGGGACCACGCCGCGACCTTCGCCTACGGCCTCGCCCAGCCGCTGCTCGGCCTGCGCATGCTCCGCCGGCATCCCGATCTGTTGCGGCCCATGCTGCTGCCGCTGATGCTGGTGGCCGCGTTCTGCACCCTCGCGGCCTTCGGTCGCGGATCGCCGACCGACATGGTGCTGCGCTTCTACGCCGCGCTGGTGGGGGCCGCGTCGGCGCCGCCGTTCCTGTTCGCCAACACCTATTCGCGCGTGGCCGCGCGCGCGCACGAGCACCTCGGGCTCGGCCCGGCCGCGCCGCACCGGACCAGGTTCGTGGCCCGGCTGCGGCAGCTGATCCGCTTCGCCCTGGTCGTCGCGGTGCCGATCGCGCCGGTGGTGTGGATCGTGGGCGCCGCGCCGCTGGTCGGCGCGATCGCGGCCTTCGCGGTGAGCGCCGCGTGGACGCTGCACTGGATCGTCGTCGAGGCGCTCGACAGCGCGCGGGTGGCAGGCGCGCCGGGCTCGGCGCCGACCGGGGGGCCGTGGTTCGTTGCCTGGGTGGAGCGGCCCGACTTCGCGCGCCTGCCTGCGTTACTGCGCGGCCCGCTCGCGTGGCTGGCCCGTAGGGTTCGCAGCCTCACCCGGCCGTGGCACGAGGAGGCCGCTCTGGTCGCCGCCCATCCGGTCCTGTTCAACCGGCTTCGGCGTGGCAGTGGCCGCGCTCCTGGCCATACCTGTCGTCAACCTGCTCGTTCGCCCCGCTGTCCTGGTCGGGAGTGTCCATTTCCTCGGGCGCGTGCGCGAGCCGGCGCGCTCCGACACAGCTCAGGCCGGTTCTGTTTCGGGCGCGTGAGCGGTGCGGACCAGCAGGCGCTGAGGGCCGCGGAACGAGATGTTGGGGTGGAAGCTGAGCCGCTGGCCGGGAACCAGGCGGAGGCGCTGGATGGCGAGCGGATCGCTGGCCAGGTCGTCGGCCCGCTCGTCGAGGCGAGAGCGGATCGAACGCCGCGTTGACGGGACAGCCGGTCTCTGCACTGGTCACCGGTCACCTCGATCTGAGCACGCGCCGATTCTACCGCGTGCCGGCTCGTGACTCTTTCCTCGGGCGCGTCGCGCGAGCCGGCGCCTCCTGACATCACGCAGGCTTGCGCATCAGGGCCACGTCCTTGACCGGAATCTCACATGTCCAGCCGTGCTGGGCGGCGAGCATCCGGATCGTCGCCTCGCGATAGAAGACGACGTGTGTCGGATCCCTCCGGTAGTGCCAGTCGGCAAAGCGCGCGTCGTCGGTCTGGAAGCAGGTCATCAAGGCCAGCCAGCCGCCGGCACGCAGCATCGCGTCGAGGCGGTCGAACTCGTCGGCGGGCCGATGGAAGTGTTCGGCCACCTCGGTACAGGTGATGAAGTCGTAGGTTCGGTCGAGTGGCCGAGGATCCGGGAAGAACAGCGGGTCATAGAGCGCCACCTGGTGGCCGGCTTCTCGCAGCATCGCCGCCAGCGCCGGGCCGGAGCCGCAACCGTATTCGAGACCGCTGAGGCCGGCGTCGAGCCTGTCCAGAAGCGGTCGCGCGAGCCGAGACAGCCAGCGTCGATACTGCGGGTCGTCCGGATCGTTCTCGTGCTGCGAGTAGTGGGCGTTCGCCTCCGGCTCGGACGGCCAGTGGCTCGGGTCGAGGAACCGCGCCTCGCACGACTGGCAGCGCCAGTAGTCGTGCCCGTCGACGCGCAGGAAGGGGATCGACCCCGAAGCGCGGCAGACCGGGCAGACCATGAACGCCAGCATGACAGCACCCCGCCGGACCAGGAATACCGGCCACGGCCTTCCGGTTCGAGGCAGGGTGAAGACACTACTCGTCGCGTTTCTCACCCTGCCGGCCGCTATCGGATGCGGCGGCTCCACCAGGCCGGCACCGGCGAGCGCGGCGCGACCGATCGCGCTGGTTCCGCCGATGAACAGCCTCTCCTTCTATGTGGGGAGCTGGCAGTGCGATGGGACCTACTTCGCAACCCAGGGACAGGCGAAGGAGGAGCACTGGAAGGCCCGGATGGAGGTCGCGCCCGAGCTCGACGGAAAATGGCTGTCGGTGCAGATGATCGGCCCCAAGGAAAATCGCACGGCCGAGCACAAGGGCTTCGACCCGGTCGCCAAGCGCTGGGTCCACGTCGCGGTCGGCAACGATGGCTCCTGGGTCACCCTGTCGTCGCCCGGCTGGACCGGCTCGCGCATGGTGTGGACGCCGGACGCCGCGGGGGAAAAATACCACGCCACCTTCACCAAGCTCGGCGAGGACAGGTACTCGCACCTGGTCACCGCGGACACCGACCATGGCGAGGAGAAGGTCTGGGAGAAGGTCTGCACCAGGGTTCGTTCCTGACGGAGCCGGTCGCGACCCGGCGACGGCGTGCATCGTTCCGGGTCGGTGCTTTCCTGGGCCAACGGCAGGGCGCATGCTCGGGCGTATGCGGCCGCGCTTCTCGGTCTTCATCGCGACGAGTCTCGACGGCTACATCGCGCGCGCGAACGGCGCGATCGACTGGCTGTCGATCGTCCACCCGCTGGACGAGACCCACGGGTACACAGCCTTCTTCGATTCGATCGATACGATCGTGGTGGGAAGGGGCACGTACGACACGGCGCTTGGATTCGACGAGTGGCCGTACGGCGGCAAGCGCGTGATCGTGATGACGCATCGCCCGGCGGAGGCACGACACGGCGAGGAGCTCTTTGCCGGCTCGGCGACCGAGGTCGTCGCTCGCCTCGGAGAGTCCAGGCGTGTCTATGTTGACGGTGGAGTGGTGATCAGCCAGTTCTTCGCCGCCGGCCTCGTCGATGACGTCACCGTGTCGGTGATTCCGATCGTTCTCGGCGAGGGAATCCGCCTGTTCTCGGGCGGCGAGGGCGAGCATCGCCTGGAGCTCGAAGGCCAGCGCTCGTGGCCGAGCGGGCTGGTGCAGCTCCGGTACCGCATTCGCACCGGGAGCGGCGAGAGCGCGCCACCGGCCTGACGGCGAAGACCATTGAATCGAGTCGGGTCAAGCGATACGGATAGAGACGCAGGCGGGCTGTCGAGCCCGGCGCGCAGTCTCTCTCTTTGGCCGAGGAGGCAACGGTGAAGACCATCTTCGTGGGATTCGGTGCCTATGTGGGGCGCATCATCAACCGGACGACGTGCGAGGTGTGGACCGATGATCCCACCGAGAACGACTTCGCCGCGGATTCGCTCATCCGGGTCGATCTAGGCAAGAACGTGAACGCCGCGATGAGCGGCGCGATCGACTGGAGCGAGGTGGAGGTGGAGGATCACGTCAACTCCGGCGGCATGACGAGCATCGGCCCGGTCTGGCCCGAGGGGGAGAGCATCGGGGCGCTCTACCTGGCAGAGCCGTTGCTCGAGCGCTTGCCGGTGAGGCCGCGACTGCCGGAGATGGACGGCGCGCCCTACGAGCTGCAGTCGGTGGTCTATCACGCCGGCACCACCGACCCGCGCGCGGGACGGCGCTATCGCGGTTTTCACGCCAAGGTGCTGCAGCGGCGCGCGACCCGCGCGCTGGTCCACATCTACCAGGCTGGTAGCTCGCGATCGATGCCGCCGATCACCCGGCAGTGGCTCGATCTGGGCTCGGTCGAGGTGTGCGACGTGGGGCCGAGCTCGCTGAGCGCGATCGTGAGCGCGGACGAGGGCGCGGTCTTCCTCGAGTGGAACCTGGTGACCGGCTGGTCCAGTGGCGGCCTGCGCAACCGGCCGCGCTGGAGCGACGGGAGGCCGGCCAGCTCGGCGCCGCACGACGCGTCGCCCGACCGGTCGGACTGGTTGTCGCAGCAACCGGCCGCTGCCGGCAACCTGGACGCGCCCGACTGGTGGGAGTGGGACGTCAAGATTCCCCGCAGCAGCGGCGAGGCCACCGCCGGCGGCGACCCCGAGGGCGACTGGCCGGAGTGGGACATCAAGATTCCCCGCAGCAGCGGCGCGGCCACCGCGGGCGGTGACCCCGAGGACGACTGGCCGGAGTGGGACGTCAAGCTTCCCCGCAGCAGCGGCCAGGCCACCGCGGGCGGTGACCCCGAGGACGACTGGCCGGACTGGGACGTCAAGCTTCCCCGCAGCAGCGGCGACAACGAGGTGCCGGCGAGGGACCTGGGATTCGCGTGGGGGTTTGGCCGTCGCCGGGGTTGATGGGGTGCGCATCACCGTCCTCGCCGATCCGGCGGACAACGAGCTGCGGGTGACGGCGGAGAAGCTCGCCGGCGCCGCCCGCGTCACCTCGCTCGCGGCGCTCGAGGCGATGCTCGAGGGCCTGTCGCCGGTTCCTGGTGGGGACGCGACGCTCGATCTCGGTCGCCCACACGACGGCGGCAAGGCTCCTGCGGCTCGGCGCGACGATCCTCGACCCGCAGACACCGCGGGTCGAGGCCACCTTCGCGCAGCTCGGACGCCACGCGGTGCTGCCGCGCCTCGGGATCCGGGCCTTGCGCCTGCTCGGGTGTCGGAGCGCGCACGGCCGAGGTGCCGACGCCGTGATCGCGTTCGCGGACCTGCTCGGCGTGCGCGTCTATGGCACGACGGCCAACCTGCGATCGCGTCACTACGACAGCGAGGGGCTCGATCCGAGCTCCGAGGTGCTGCTGGCCAGCGACCTTGTCCTCCGCCGGCGCGCCTCCGGCCGGACGCTCCTTCCCGACCTCGACCCTCGCAGCGCTCGCCGTCGGTGAAGTGACGGCCGACGCCGGCGGCGCCCTCGCGGGCCCGGCCAGGCACGTGAACCCGCAGCGCGAGGTTGTTGCCCGCGTGACGAACCCGCCGGACCGCGATCGACAGGGGACATCGCGATGGATCCGTGTCTGCGAGATCACGCTTTTCCACTTTCTTGGGGGACGGCGCGCCGTACGCTACCGTCCGGCCGGGGGGTACGAGCCACGTGAATCGGCGGCAGGCGATCTGGCTCGTTGCGCTCTTCGTTGCGCTCATCTGCCTGCTCGCCGGCATCTTCTACGCCGATGGGAAGGGACTGTTCGGCGAGCTCGGTGCCCTGCTCAGGGCGGTGCTCTCGGCCATCGGGGTCGTCACCATCCTCGCCAACTTCCTCGGGATGGCCGGCGCGGCGAAGGAGTCGTCGAAGAAGCTCGCCTTCACGCTCATCAACAAGCGCGCCAGCCGGATCGCAATTCTCGTCGTCTGTTTCGGCGGGTCCGCCGCGCTCCTCGTCGCCGCGACTCACGTCGAACCGCCCCCGCCCACCGCGCTCTGGGCGTGCCAGATCACGCGCGAGCTCCCGCTCGCCGCGGCGGATGCGCGCTTCTGTCCGCGCGACCCCGGCTTCGATCGGAGGCAATCGCTCGCCCTGACGCTCCGGCGCGCGGGCGCGCTGTCCGTCTCGCGCACGCTGGTCGCGCGCGCCTCGGACCGCGGCGCTCGGTCCGTGTACCTCGATTCGAGCCGCGGCGGGAGATGCTCGGCTGCCGGCCCGGACAGCGCCGGCTCGGGTGAGGCGCGCCTCGAGCTCAGGGCCGAGTGCGCGCACGACGGGGCCTTCCAGGTCAACCTCCACCTCTGCTACCGCGAGGAGCGGACGTCCCGGCTCGACCCGGCGGACCTCGAGGCGGCCGCCGAGCTGATGGTGATCGAGGGAGAGAGCCCGCACGACCTCCAGTGCGAGGACAGAACCGGCGGCCAGGTCCCCATCGACGCCGGCGGCACGACCGCCGATGCCGGACCGAGCGACGCCGCCGACGCAGGCCCGGGGCCCGCGAACGCCTGTCCCGACTGGACCGCGCCGCTCGGACCCGGGCAGTCGTGGGCGTTCGTGCGGGTGAGCTCCGACAGCGGCCTCCTCACCCATGCCGCCAGCCATCTCGCCGTCCACGTGGCGTACGACGAGCCCCCGGGCGATCGCGAGCAAAAGGCCCAGGACGACGACCCCTGCGCCGTCTCGAACCATCTCTCGACTGCGACCCAGATGACGATACGCGCCGAGGCGCCCGGCTTCAGCTCGCGCGAACAAACTGTCGCGCCGGCCACGTGCACCCGGACGCGTCCCTGCGCCCTCGAGCTGCCTCGCAGTCTTCCCTCCGAGTACTACATGCGATTGGCCGGGGCGGACCGCCTGGTCGCCGCCAGCGAGCTGCCCGCGGGCGCCTCCGCGGCCGAGTTCGCCGCCCATGTCGCCGACGACGCCGTCGCGCGGGCCCGCTTCTTCAGGCGTCCGCTTGCCGCCGACCTCGAGGCCAATCGGCTCGCGACCGGCGTGCCCGTGAACGACCAGGTGACCAGCTTCGCCGAGAAGAGGCTCGGGCGGCGCTGCGACGCGGCATGCGGCGACGACCCGCGCCTCGATCCCGCCATCCGCGAGGTCCTGCGCGACCTCCGCCGCCGCGGCGATCCCTTCCTCCATCGCACGCCGCCGGCGAGCTGGCGCCTTCGCGCCCTCGAGCGCAAGCGCTGAAGGCCACCGCGGTCGAACAGACCATCCGCGACGCCTATCACCTGCGCGCGCGGTGACCGGCTAGGATTCGATCAAGCGGCACTGCTTTCTGATGTTCGTGAGACCGCAGTCCATGCCGGTCTCGATCTCCAGCGCCGCACACTTGTTGACCAGGTCGGTCTCCCCTGCCTCGCAGCACTCCGCGAAGGTGGCACCCTCTGCGTTGCAGGACTTGTCGTAGAAGTAGAGCTGCCAGGGCCAGAAGCCAGCACACGAGCACACGCCCGACGCCTGGCACTTGACGATGCCCGCCTCCAGCTGTCCGAGCTCTTCCTCCGCGTCGTCCTCCTCCGCTTCGAATGCACACGCGCTCTGCAGCACCATCATGGCTGCCAGGAACAGAGCCCTCATCGTTGGCTTCATTGCTTTGGCTCCTTTGAAATCGACCTGTCGCTCAGCTCTCGCACTGACCACAGGTCTTCTCGAACGTGCTGTCGATATGCACGGCGCTCGCGAGCGCGGCCCCCGACTCCGTGGAGGTCTTGTCTTCATGCTCGTAGTGCGCCTCTGCGGTGCCATGGGCAGCCTTGTCCTCCGCGCCACCGCAGCTCCCTTTGACGTCGGCGCTCACCTTCGTGTACGTGGTCGATGACGTCGAGTTGACGCAGACCGCGTTCCCACTCCCGACGCCATGGATGCCGATGGGCCGGTTCTGTCCCGATCCGGTGCACTGCGTGAGCTGCGTGCCGGTTGACGGCCCCGCCACGCTGCTACCGTCCGAGATGAGCGGATTCAGGCAGGTGACCGGAGGCTTTCCCGGCTGCGGAGGATGGGGCTTGCACGTCGCGGTTCCGGTGTACTTCATGCCGACCCGCGTGCACTTCCCGTTCTCGGACTCGCAGTCCAGCTTTCTTTCGAACGAGACGATCATGTCGTATCTGATCAGCTTCTCCGGGTCCTTGCACTGGACGTTCACGAAGGACTCGTCCTTCTCGGTATGCGCGTAGTCCTCGCAGGTCGTGGCCGCCGAGGCCGGCCGCTCATCGGTCCGGCTCGAGTCGGGGCCGCGGTCGCGACGGTAGGGTCGGCCGTCTGCGGCCGGATCGCTGCTCGCGCCCAGATGGTTGCCGATACCGATGAGCACCGGATCCCAGAGGATCGTCTCCTCGCGCGTCGCGGAGTAGTAGCGAGCCGCCAGGTGTTGCCTCTCGTCGCCGCCGATACGCACCTTGACGCGATAGACGGTCAAGTCCTGCATGTCCTCTCTGCGCTCGGCCTTCAACGTGAACCCGGGGATCATCGTCGTGAACTCGGGCGCAATCAGCCCGTCCATGTCGCTGTAGTACTCGAGCTTGAGCGGCACGATGTAGTCGTATGAAGCGCTCATCTGCTCGTCCAGCTGAGCGTCCGATAGCTCGACGGGCTCTGCCGAGACGCTGAAATCGGTCCAGGGGACCACGACGTCGGCATAGCTTTCATAGGCGGCGGCAACCTGCTCGGCTGCGCCGTCCTCCCGCGCGCTCGGCTCCTCGCGTCCGCCGTCGCCCTGGCTACCCGTGCAGCCCGCCAGCAGCAGTCCCACGATGCTGGTGGCTGCGACCCGGCCGGATCTGCACCGGTCTCTGTGTCGTTGTCGCGTCATCGATACCCTCCTTGTTCACCCGTTGCTGAGCACGAGATGCCATCGGTCCCGCCGACCTAGCTCTCACACCCGCCACAGGTTTTCTCGAAGCTGGTGTCCTGGTGGATGGAGCCAGCGAGGGTCGCGCCCTTGGCGGTGACCGTCTCGTCATCATGCTCGTAGTGGACGCCGGTCGTCGCATGGCCGGCGGAGTCGGCTTCTCCGCCGCAGCTACCCTCGACCTTGGCGGTGATCTTGCTGTGCTCGGTGGTCGCGGTGGAGTTCACGCATACGGCGTTCGCGCTGCCCACGCCGTGGATTCCGATGTTGCGGTTCTGGCCCTCGCCCTCGCACTTCGTGAGCTTCGTGCCGGTTGACGGGCCCGCGACGGTGCTGCTGTCGGAGATCATCGGATCCATGCAGAGCGTCCCGGACGGCGCCGTGCAGCTGGCTTCCGCCTTGAAGTCCATCCCGGTGCGCGTGCAGTGGCCGTTCTGCTTGGCGCACTGTAGCTTCTTGGTCCACTTGACCTTCGTCGTGTACCCGACCAGCGCCTCTGGATTCTTGCAGCTGATCAGGACCGACTGCGTCTTGATGTCGCTGTCGTCGATGTTGCTGCAGGTGCCGGCCGCTGCGAGTGACGGAGGAGGGCGGACGAGGAACCGCTCGGTGGCGTTCAGGTGATTGTCCACGCCGAGGACGACCGGGTCCCACAGAATGGTTCGATTGTGGGTCCCGGAGAAGTAGAGGAGAGCCCTGTGGACTCGCTCTTCTCCGCCGATGCGCGTCGTCACCTGATAGGTCTTGACGTCGTGCATGTCCTCGCGCCGCTCGGGCTTGAGCTCGAAGCCCGGCATCATCGACGTGTACTCCGGCTGGAGCTCGCCATCGCCGTCGCCGTAGAAGGCGAGATAGGGAATGATGTAGTCGTAGCGCGTCGCCAGCGCCTCCTCGAGCTGCTCGTCGGAGAGCGCGACGGCCTCGACCGAGATGCTGAAATCGGCCCACGATGCCGCGTGCTGGGCATAGTGGCCGTACGCGGCCACGACGGGATCGTCGTCCTGTTGTGCTGCGGTCCCGGTCTCCTGCGCGCTCTCCTGCGCGCAGCCCGCCAGGATCAAGAGGCCGAGGCTCAGTGATCCGGTGAGTTCAACCTGCGGGCCGCCGTCTGTGTGGTTCCATGAGAACCCTCCCTGCTGTTGGGCAGGACGGCGAAGCAAGAGACGTGCCCCGGGTGTCGCGCCTTCAGCGAGCAGAAGCCACGGCGATCACTGGGCCGCGAAATGGACAGGAGGCTCCGCGCATCCGGTCTGCTCGGGGTAGCCACAGGCAATTGAACGGGGGAACAGGCAGCCCCGGAGACGCGGAGCGGAATGCAGACGAAGTCCTTGTCCCGGTTCTCGTTAAGGAGGTCGAAGGCTTCATCGCCGACATGGAGGCGATGTGCGCGAAGGAAAGAGATGGTGCCCCGAGCCGCGCCGAAGATCCGGATCCCGGCGGCCCGCGACCGGAACCGCGAGCCGTCGCGGCGATCAGCCCGCCCAGGGAGGGCCTCGCCCCAGGGATCGACCGGATCACCCGAATCGATGTCCTCGTCGGCCTGGGCTATCGTCTCTGATGACGACGTCCCGGACCGGCCGTGCGCAGGTCAGGAGACCTGGTCCAGTCGTCGGCGCTGCTCGTCACTCAATCTCACATCGCGAGCGGCCATCGCCTCGTCCAGCTGCTTTGCGGTGCTGACGCCGACGATCGGCGCAATGGGAGGGTCGCCATCCAGCAGCCAGGCCAGCACGACCTGATTGCGCGTGACTCCGATCTCGCGAGCCGCCTCACCGAGCATGGCCAGCCGCCCTGTCGTACCCGGGTGGTCGTACACCTCGGGCAGCGGCCGGTCCGGCCGCGTGTAGCCGCCGTTGATGAGCGGCGTGTACGCCCACAGGTCGAGGTCGTTCTCGCTGCGCACGTAGTCCAGGACCTCGGGGGATACGAGCTGGTGCCCGGCGTCCGGCAGGGCCGCGCCGGGACGGGGGTGCACGTAGGAGTGCCGCAGCTGCAGCGCCGTGTAACCGGCCGCGCCGCGCTCGGAGGCGAGCCGCCTGGCCCGCTCTACTCGCCAGGCCGCGTGGTTGGATGCGCCCAGCCGGGCCACCAGACCGGCGCCGACCAGCTCGCCGAAAGCCTCGACCGTATCGGCCAGCGGCACGGTCCGATCCTCGGCGTGCGCCCAGTAGAGATCGATGCGATCGGTGGCGAGTCGGCGCAGACTCTTGCGGACGGCATCCCGGATCACGGTGCCCGAGAGACCTTCAGCCGACTCCGGCCAGCGCCCGGCCACCGTCGGCTGATGCCGCACCTTGGTGCTGATCCGGACGCGGTCGCGCATCCCGGGCCGCGCGGCCAGCCATCGCCCGATCACCGCCTCGCTCTGCCCGCCGATCCCGCTCGGGTCCGCCCAGAACGCGTAACAGTTAGCGGTGTCGATCCACGTGCCGCCCTGATCGACGAAGCGGTCGAGCAGCGCCATGGACGTCGCGTCGTCCACCCGGGTACCGAAGTACATCGCGCCGAGAACGAGGTCGATGCCGTCCATGCGCGCAAGTATCCCTCAACGGGACTTCCTTTTCAGACGAGCCCGGAGCGGATCGGGCGCACCTGCTGGAACGGCCACCGGACGGCCGCCGACGAAGGCCGCCAGGTGCTCGCCGGTCAGCGTCGACTTCGCCGCCACCAGGTCGGCCGGGGTGCCCTCGAACACGATGCGCCCGCCGTCGTGGCCGGCGCCCGGCCCGAGGTCGATGATCCAGTCGGCGTGCGCCATCACCGACTGGTGATGTTCGATCACGATGACCGACTTGCCGGAGTTGACCAGCCGGTCCAGCAGTCCGAGCAGCTGCTCGAGGTCGGCCAGGTGCAACCCGGTGGTCGGCTCGTCGAGCACGTAGACGCCGCCGTCGGCACCCATGTGCGTGGCGAGCTTGAGCCGCTGCCGCTCGCCACCCGACAGCGTGGTGAGCGGCTGGCCGAGCCGCAGGTAGCCGAGCCCCACCTCGGCCATGCGCTGCAGGATCGTGTGCGCGGCCGGGGTGCGCGCCTCGCCGGCGTCGAAGAAGCCGACCGCGTCCTCGACCGACAGGTCGAGCACCTCGGCGATGTTTAGCTTGCCGAGCCGGTAGTTCAGGACCGACGCCTGGAACCGCTTGCCCTCGCAGTCCTCGCAGACCGTGGTGACGCCGGCCATCATGCCGAGGTCGGTGTAGATGACGCCGGCGCCGTTGCAGGTCGGACAGGCGCCCTCGGAGTTGGCGCTGAACAGGGCGGGCTTCGCGCCGGTGGCCTTCGCGAACGCCTTGCGGATCGGCTCCAGCAGACCGGTGTAGGTCGCCGGGTTGCTCCGCCGCGAGCCGCGGATCGAGGTCTGGTCGACCGACACGACCCCGTCCCGGCCGGACACCGAGCCGTGGATCAGCGAGCTCTTGCCCGATCCGGCCACGCCGGTCACCACCACCAGCACGCCGAGCGGAATGTTGACGTTGACGTTCTTGAGGTTGTGGGTGCGGGCGCCGCGCACCTTCATTGCACCCGACGGCGTCCGCACCGACGACTTCAGGGAGGCCCGGTCGCTCAGGTGACGCCCGGTGAGCGTGCCGCTGGCCCGCAGCCCGTCGACGGTGCCCTCGAAGACGACCTCGCCGCCGCTGGTGCCGGCGCCGGGGCCGAGGTCGACGACGTGGTCGGCGATCGCGATCATCTCCGGCTTGTGCTCGACGACGAGGACGGTGTTGCCCTTGTCGCGCAGCCGCAGCAGCAGGTCGTTCATCCGCTGGATGTCGTGGGGGTGAAGCCCGATGGTCGGCTCGTCGAAGACGTAGGTCACGTCGGTGAGCGACGACCCGAGGTGGCGGATCATCTTGGTGCGCTGCGCTTCACCGCCCGACAGGGTGCCGGACGGCCGGTCGAGGCTGAGGTAGCCCAGCCCGATCTCGACGAACGAGTCGAGCGTGTGCCGGAGCGACGCCAGCAACGGCGCCACCGACGGCTCGTTCAGACCGCGCACCCACTCGGCCAGGTCGTTGATCTGCATCGCGCAGACGTCGGCGATGTTGACCTTCTTGATCCTGGAGGACCGGGCCTGCTCGTTGAGCCGGGTGCCCTTGCACTCGGGGCAGGTGGTGAAGGTGACCGCGCGCTCCACGAACGCCCGGATGTGCGGCTGCATCGCGTTGACGTCCTTGGACAGGAACGACTTCTGGATCTGCGGGATCAGCCCCTGGTAGGTCAGGTTGATGCCCTCGACCTTGATCTTTGTCGGCTCCTTGTGGAGCAGGTCGTGGAGCTCCTTCTTGGTGAACTTGCGGATCGGCTTGTCCGGGTCGAAGAAGCCGCAGCCCCTGAAGATGCGCCCGTACCAGCCTTCCATCGAGTAGCCGGGGATCGTGATCGCTCCGTCGTTGAGCGACTTGCTGTCGTCGTACAGCTGGGACAGATCCATGTCGTTGATCGTGCCCATGCCCTCGCATCGCGCGCACATGCCGCCGGCGATCGAGAACGTGCGCTTCTCGGTCCGCTTGCCGTCTCCCTTCTCGATCGAGACGGTCCCGGCCCCGCGGATCGTCGGGACGTTGAAGGAGAAGGCGTTGGACGAGCCGATGTGCGGCTTGCCGAGGCGACTGAACAGCACCCGCAGCATCGCGTTGGCGTCGGTCGCGGTGCCGACCGTCGAGCGGGCGTTGGCGCCCATTCGCTCCTGGTCGACGATGATCGCGGTCGTCAGCCCCTCCAGGACGTCCACCTCGGGCCGGCCCAGCGTCGGCATGAATCCCTGCACGAACGCGCTGTAGGTCTCGTTGATCAGCCGCTGCGACTCGGCCGCGATGGTGCCGAACACCAGCGACGACTTGCCCGATCCCGAGACGCCGGTGAACACGGTCAGTCGTCGCTTGGGGAGCTCGACGCTGATGTCCTTCAGGTTGTTCTCCCGGGCGCCCCGGACGCGGATCAGGTCCTGGCTGTCTGCGGGATGCTGGCTGGAGGAGGCGGCCATGTTCGCGATCATGTCATCCTCAGGGCAGGGTCGCGAGCAGCTCGACGAGCTTCCCGCCCATCATCTTCCAGCCGTAGCGCGCGCCGCCCGATGCCTGCTTCTGCTCCGGCTTGAAGCCCGACTGCACGAGTGACAGGCGGGTGCCCGACGGCGTGGGCGTGAGCGTGAAGGTGACGACGGTGTCGATATCCATGTCGCCTGCGGCCCACGTGTAGCTGAGCTTCCGGTGGGTTTCGATCTCGACGAACCGGCAGTTCACGATGCCGTCCCAGCCGGGGTAGGGCTGCGTCTTGAACATGAACGCCGCCTCTGGCTCGAGCTTGAGATCGACGGTGGGCAGGAGCCATTGCTCGAGCAGTGCAGGGTCGGTGAGGGCGCGCCACACCTTCTCCGGCCCATGATTCAGATCGAATTCGAACGAGATGGTCTCGTGCTGCGACGGTGCGGTCTTGTTGACGGAAGTCATTCGTCCATCTTCTCCAGCAATTGTTCAAGGCGATCGACGTGCTCCGTCCAGAAGGCGCGGTAGTGCGCGATCCAGTCGATGAGCGGCTTCATCCCGCGCGGCTCCACCCGGTAGTAGACGCAGCGTCCTTCGCGGCGGCCGTTGACCAGGCCGGCGTCTTTCAACGCTGCGAGGTGCTGCGAGACCGCCGGCTGCGAGATGTCGAAGCGCGCCGTGAGGTCCTTCACCGCCGCTTCGCCATGCGTGAGCGACTCGAAGATCGCCCGGCGGCTGGGGTCCGCCAGCGCCTGGAAGATCTTGTCCTCGGTCACGGCCGCGCGCTGCATGACTAACATATAAGCCGCGGCTTATTGGTTTGTCAAGCGCGCCTGGGCGGCCCGGAGGAGGCGCCGCCGCAGAAGTCCACTGTCAACCTTGCCCCCGTCGCGGGGCTCCCACGGCATCGCCCCGGCCACCCGGTAGAATTGGTCGATGATGTGCCGCAACCGCAACCTCGCCGACGAGGCGGTGCGGGTCCGAGAGACCGCCGGGCTGACAATCTCGACGACCGTGCACGCTGCCGGGGTCGAGCTGTCCGCCCACCAGCACCGCCGGGCGTACTTCTGCTTCGTGGCCGCCGGTCAGTTCGTCGAGCGGGTCGGCCGGCGCGGCCACCTGTGCGCCGCCGGCACGCTCGTGTTTCACCCGGCCGGCGACGTGCACGGTGATCGGTTCGGCGCGCCGACCCGATGTCTCAACGTCGAGCTGCCCGCCAGCTGGGAGCTCGACCGGGGCGACCTGGCGCCGGCGTTCGGGCGGCGGGCTCAGCGCCGCGAGCTCGGCCTGGCCGGGCTCGCCCGCCGGGTGCAGCGCGAGCTGGAGCTGGGCGACGCCGCCTCCGGGCTCGCCCTGCAGGGGCTCGCGCTCGAGCTGGCCGCCGAGTGGAGCCGGGCGGAGCTGGCGCCGCGTCGCGATCGGGCCTGGCTGGCCGAGGCGGTCCGGATCCTGCGCGCCGAGTTCCGCACCGGGATCGAGTTTCGCGAGGTCGCAGGCCGGGTCGGGGTGCATCCGGTCCGCCTGTCGCGCGAGTTCCGCCGCGCCCAGCGCATGACGATGACCGAGTTCGTGCTGCGGCTCCGGGTCGAGCACGCGTCGCGGCTGCTGACCACCACCGCCTGGCCGCTGGCGGCGATCGCGGTCGAGGTCGGGTTCGCGGATCAGAGCCACCTGGCCAAGGTGTTTCGCCGCTACGTCGGCACCACCTGCTCGCGGTTCCGCGCGGCCGGCTGAGTCGGGCGCGTGGATCAAGCCGAGACCACCTGTACGGGCGTACAAGACCGCAACCGGGACCTGGTTCAAGCTCGCCCGCTGATGCTTCATCGATCGATGGGCGGGCCGATCGGCTGGCGAGCCGGCATGGTCCTGGTGCTGGCGGCCGGGTGCGCGGGCGGCGGCGCGGAAGGTTCGCCCGCTGCGGCCAGCTCGCCTCCCCGGAAGGGAGCGGCGGCCCCCGGCGCGGCGGCAGAGGCGGCGCCGCTGCCGCGCTACGACATGGACGTCTTCCTGGCCCCCGAGCGGAACGAGCTGCGCGTGTCCGGGACCCTCGTCATCCCGGCGGCAAGCAAACCGCGCGCGCAGGTGACCCTGGCGCTGATGGACATCATGACCGACGCACGGCTCGTCGCGACGCCGGCGGCGGCGGTGACGGACGCGGCCGCGCCGGCGCCGGGCGACGCCGGCAACCTCGATCGCGTGCTGGCGTTCGCGCCGCCGGTGCCGGCCGGCCGCGCGATCGAGGTCCGCTTCTCGTATCGCGCACGCACGCCGACCCGGTTCGTCTACCACATCGGCACCGACGCGATGTTCGCCGGCGGCCCGACCTCGGCCTGGTACCCGCAGCTGGCCGAGACGAAGTTGACCGGGACGATCCGGTTCCACTATCCGGCGCGCTACACGATGATCGCCGGCGGCTCCGGCAGCGATACCACCGACGGCGATCGCAGGACCACCACGGTCACCTACAGGGCGCCGTCCACCTTCTCGTTCATCGCCGCCGAGCTCGAGCTGCGCGAGCGGCCGGGTGTGGTCCCGATGCGGGTCTACACCCTGCGCGACCGGCCCGGCATCGACGACTATCTGGCCGGCTGCTCGCGCGTGCTCGAGCTGCTGACCCGCGAGTTCGGCCCCTATCCCTACGACGGCTTCGCGCTGGTCGAGGCGCCGGCGAGCGCGACCGAGCCGGCCGGGTTCTCGGGCGCGAGCTTCGAGGGCTACATCGTCGCCAGCAGCGACTCGCTCGACAGGTCTTTCAACCTCGCCTACTTCGGCCACGAGATCGGGCACCAGTGGTGGGGAAATCTGGTGACCGCGAGCGGCGACGAGGGCGCGTACCTGCTCGGCGAGGGGCTGGCGCAGTACGGCTCGCTGCGCGCCGTCGAGGAGCTCGAGAGCGGGGCCGAGGCGGAGAACTATCGCCGCACCGGCTACCCGGGCTACAGCGAGCACCAGAGCGGGCTCGGCTACCTCCGCGTCGCGGCCGCAGGCCTCGACCAGCCGGTGGCGGCCGCGGTATCCGGCTATTCGCCGCTCGTCCATCAGCTCGCCAACAGCAAGGGGCTGCTGGCGCTCGATCACCTGGCGCGCGTGGTCGGACGCGACCGGTTCCGCGCCGCTCTCCACGAGGTGACCCGGCGGTACGCCTTTCGCGCCATCCGCTGGGACCAGCTCGTCGAGGTGATCCGATCGCACGCCGATCGCGATCCGGCCGTGACCATCGCCGAGTGGTTCGAGCGCGCCGGGGCCCCGCAGTGGAAGGTGGAGTGGCGGCAGGCCGGCGGCAGTGTCAAAGGTGTCATCGCGCAGACAGGCGATCCGTACACCCTGGAGGTGGACGTCGAGCTGTCGGGCGCGCGCGCGAGCCAGCGGTCGGTCCGGCGCGTGGCGATCGCCGGCGCGCAGACCGCCTTCACGATCGAGGCTCCGTTCGAGGTGCGCCGGGTCGAGCTCGACCCGCACTTCACCATCCTTCACTGGACGCCGGAGTACCGGGCCGAGGCGCGAGGCGCTGGTCGACGCGACCCGGGCGCGGGCGCGGGTCCAGGCAGGGGATCCGGACGGCGCCGCGGCCATCTACACCGAGGCCCTCGCCCGCGTGCCTGCCGGCGATCGGCACGGTGTGCGGTTCGCGCTCGAGCTCGGCTACGGGACGCTCCTGCGCGATCGAGATCGGCTGGCCGAGGCCAAGGTCCACCTCCGGGCCGCGCTCGCGGCGCGGGTCCGGCCCCCGAGGCTGCTTCCGATGGCTCACGTCATGCTCGCGCGCATCGCCGCGGCCGAGAAGAACACAAAGGCGCTGGCAGCCCACGCGAAGGCAGCCATTGCCGCCGAGAAGAAGCTGCCTCGACCGGTCGGCGCCGCCGACGCCGTGGCCCCGCTCGTCCGCGCGGCCGCGACCGCGCGATGACCCGTCGCAGCTACACGGGCTGAAACAGGTCGCGTCGTTGCCGTGAACGCTGCCCCGCCGGCTCGAGGGAGCCCGGTCCGTTCGGTCCGTGTTAGGGTCGCAGCGGCTTGCTGTTCAACTCGTGGGTCTTCTGGGTCTTCTTGCCGCTGGTGCTGGGCGGGTACTTCCTGCTCCGCCATGCGGGCCAGAACGTCCTCTTGCTGCTGGCCAGTCTCCTCTTCTATGGGTGGTGGGACTGGCGCTTTCTCGGCCTGCTCGCGCTCACGACGGCACTGGACTTCTGGGTGGCGCTCGGCCTCGATCGGCGCGCGGCCGGCGGCGACTACCGGCTCTCGCCGTCGCGGCGCAAGGCCCTCCTCCTCGCCAGCGTCGTCGCCAACCTCGGCGTGCTCGCCTTCTTCAAGTACTTCAACTTCTTCGAGGACAGCCTGGTCAACCTCCTGTCGACCGTCGCCGGGCGCGAGGTGGAGCCGACCGGTCTGGACATCATCCTGCCGGCCGGCATCTCGTTCTACACGTTCCAGTCGATGAGCTACACCATCGACGTGTATCGCGGCGAGCTGCGGGCCACGCCCAGCCTCGTGGACTTCGGCGCGTTCGTCACGTTCTTCCCGCACCTGGTCGCCGGGCCGATCGTGCGCGCCTCGATCCTGCTGCCCCAGGTGGAGCATCCGCGCCGCTACGAGGCCGAGAAGTTCAACGAGGGCGGCTACCTCATCCTGTGGGGTCTCTTCAAGAAGGTCGTGGTGGCCGACAACCTGGCGCCGCTGGTCAACGCGGTCTTCGCGGCGGACCCGGCCAGCCTGTCGGGCGGCACCGTCGTCCTCGCGACGTACGCCTTCGCGATGCAGATCTACTGCGACTTCTCCGGCTACACGGACATCGCGCGCGGCTGCGCGAAGCTGATGGGCTTCGAGATCCCGCTCAACTTCAACCTGCCGTACGCCGCGCGCACGCCGAGCGACTTCTGGCAGAGGTGGCACATCAGCCTGTCGTCGTGGCTGCGCGACTATCTCTACATCCCGCTGGGCGGGAACCGCGGCGCGCCCTGGCGGGTCTACCTGAACTTGATGATCACGATGCTGCTGGGCGGCCTGTGGCACGGCGCCAGCTGGACATTCGTCGTGTGGGGCGGCTACCAGGGGCTGCTGCTGGTCGTCTGGCGCTTCGCGACGCCGCGGCTCAACGCCGTGCCGCTCCTGGAGCGGGCAGGGCGCACGCGCGCGGTCCGCTTCGTCCAGTGGATCGTGTTCTTCCACCTCGTCTGTCTCGGCTGGCTCATCTTCCGCGCGCAGTCGTTCGATCAGCTCAACCAGATGCTGGCCGCGGTGGCCGACGGGATGGATTTCGCCGGGACCGAGGTCCTTGCCTGGCAGCTCCTCCTGTTCGCCAGCCCGGTCGTGCTCATGCAGGTGGTGCAGTACGCCGTCGGGCGGCTGAACTTCGTGCTCGACCTGCCGTCGCCGGTTCGCGGCGCGTTCTACGCGTTCCTCCTCGTCGGAATCACCCTGCTCGGTCAGTTCAAGGGAAATGAGTTCATCTACTTCCAGTTCTGAGTCGCGGTTCAGGGTGCCGCGCGGCGCCGTCTGGTGCCTCGTCTTCTTCGCCTGCGTCGAGCTGGGCTTCCGCTTCCTGCCGCGGTCCTTCTTCCTGCAGTTCGATCAGAGCGACTACGAAGGCGACGCGAAGAGCGACTACACCGCGGTCGAGCTGGCCGTGTCCGCGCTGCGCCCGGCCGACGTCATCGTCGTCGGGACCTCGCGCGCGCGCGAAGCGGTGCAGAGCCCGGACCTCGAGCTGCAGCTGGGCCGGAGCATCCCGGGCAAGCTCAGCGTCCGCAACTACGGCACCGCGGGCGGGCGGGTCAACGTGTGGCTGGCGCTGGTCGAGCGGCTGATCCGGACCGGCAAGCAGCCGCGCGTCCTCGTCGTGGTGCTGGACGGCTCCGACTTCCGCGACCCCGAGCCGCTCGACGACCGCTACCGCCTGCTCGATCTCGGCGGCCTGCCGGCCGACATCGCGCGCAATGGCTGGCCCGACGAGGCCGACATGACGTCGGTGCTCGGCAACTCGATCCCGCTGCGCATGGTGCGGGCGCGGCCCACGCTCAGCTACCGGCTCGTGCAGCGCGGCGACGACATGAGCGTGGGACGGGCCCGCCGCTCCGACGCCGCGTTCGGCGGGACCACGGGCTGGGCGCGCGGATACACACGGGCAGTCAGCCGCGGCCAGACGCCGGCGTTCAAGACGCGCAAGGCGGGGATCAGGTCCGTCCGCCGCGGCTACGTGATCTACGAGCGAGGGCTCGATCGACTGCGCGAGCTCGTCAACATGGCCACGGCCGCCGGCGTCAACGTCGTGCTGGCCCAGATGCCCGAGTCGCCCCTGGTGAGCTCCGCCGCCCGCGTGAAGCAGGCCCGGGCGCGCCTGCAAGGCGAGATGCGCGTTCTGGCCGGCCACGACCGGACCTGGGTGTGGACCTCCGACATGGCGGCCCAGCAGTTCGGCAAGCTCGACTACCGGGACCCATCGCACCTGAACGCGCGCGGCGCGCTCCGCTTCGTCGAGCAGATCGCCCCGCTGGTGACCGAGGCGGCCCGGGCCAGCAGGCCCTGACGCCGGAGCGGGGCGGCTACTCGGCCTCGCCCAGCCAGCAGACGTCTTCCTCGAGCTCCTCGTAGAGGACGTCATCGGCGGATGCGGCGGCCTCATCGGCCGAGCAGTCCGAGCAGATCCCGCAGATCGGCGGCGGGTCCTCTCGCTGACAGAGCGGTGCACTGCAGCACGGCGCCGCGGGAGCGGTGCTCGAGCTGAAGGTGACGACGGCGAGAGTCGACGCGAACAGCAACGGGGACAGCCAGCGTACGTAGCGCATACGAACCTCCACTCCTGGTCTGGCGACGAGCCCGCACGCGCGTCCATGCACCATGCACGACGCGCTCCCCCGGACTCGCGCGTGGAGCGCCACGGTATGCAGAAGGGACGATCGCTTCAAGCGTCTGTCCGAACGTTGGATCCGCTACCGGATCTCGCATGGCCGTGCGGCGAGTCCCAGGTCGGCCGCACTGGTCGCGCGCGCGGCTTGCGCGCACACGACGTGTCGTTCGCGTTGTCCGAGCAACATCTCGCGAGGTTCCGGATGGCATGGCGACTGCTCGGGAGTCGCTCGTCTGCGAGAACAGACCGGAGGAATGGATGGGCGAATCGAGCGGGCGAAGACACAGGTGCTGGAGCTGGGTCGTTCTGGGACTGACACTGAGCGGCTGTGCGGTCAACGACAGCGAGGCAGACGTGGGGGTCTCCGCTCACCCCATCGCAAACCCGACCCCCGCGGGCCCACGCGACCTGCTCGGCGTGGTCGATGTGCACATCCCCGACGCCCCGGACCACCAGCCGCTCGGCACGGATTGCTCCGGCACGCTCATCGCCAGCGACACGATTCTCACCGCCGCTCACTGCTTCTGCACCGAAGATCTCGTGGGAGGGAACCAGTGCGGGCACACTGCGCTCGTGCGGTTTCGGGCCGACCCGGACCTGCCAGGGTCGCCCAGCATGCTTCTGTTCGGCACGGCGAGCATTCATCCCGACTACGATCCATCCTGGAGCGAGAACCAGTACGAGCATGACCTCGCAGTCATCAAGCTCGACGGAGTCGCCCCGGCTCACATCGAGCCGCTCGTCGTGGCCCAGGACCGGCCCTCCGAGGGATCGACCGTCATGGTCGCCGGATTCGGAATGACCGGCCACGACTGCGAGCTGCCTCCGCCCGGCCTTCCGAAGGTGCCCAACTTCGCCTTCGCCCCCGTCAACGGCTACGAGGACGGCCATGAGATCATGCGCTTCGTCGACCGCCCGAATCTGTTCCGGAGACTCGGGTGGCCCCGTCCTCGACCTGGACGCGAGCCGGATCTACGCCGTGCTCTCCGCCGAGAGAGTGGACGACAGGGAGAACCTGGCGATCACGACCCAGTCCGAGCTCGACTGGATCAAGTCGTTCGTGTGTCCGTCAACCGCGCGAAACCAGTGCACCGGCGACGGCGACCTCTGCAGCTGCAGCGCCAGGACCGACATCCTGTGGCGCAACGCGGGCGGCCAGCTCGCGATCTGGTTCGAGGGCCAGCCGGAGGGCGCGGCCTTCCCGAGCTATCACAACTCCGGCCTGGCGGTGCCGCTGTCATTCCAGGTGCGCGGCCTCGGTGACTTCGACGGCGACGGAAGCTCCGATATCCTGTGGCAGGGCGCCGACGGCCAGATGGCGATCTGGAACATGGTCAACGGAGTCATGGTCGACGAGAGCTACCCGGGCGGCCAGGTGCCGTCCTCCTGGAAGGTGCAGGGCGTGGCCGACTTCGACGCCGACGGCCGTTCCGACATCCTGTGGCGAGACGACGCCGGTCAGCTCGCGATCTGGTTCGAGGGCGACAACGGGCTCGCGCAGTATCCTGGATACGACAACGTGCCGGCGCCGGTCTCGACGGTCTGGCAGGTGCAGGGGCTCGGGGACTTCGACGGCGACGAGCACGCCGACATCGTCTGGCGCAACATGTCCGACGGACAGTTCGCCATCTGGCGGATGGACGGCCACTGGCGAGTCGGCGAGGAGACGCCCGGCCCGCAGGACCCGACCCTGTTCTCGAGGATCCAGGCGATCGGCGATTTCGACGGCAACCTCCGGTCCGACATCCTGTTCCGCGACGGCGACGGCGTGCTCGACATCTGGTTCGACGGCGAGAGCGAGGGATTCGGCGGCCCGTCCTACGACAACAAACACGAACCGGTCAGCGACCCGGCGTGGAAGGTCGTCGGAGTCGGCGACTTCGACCGTGATCGGCGCGAAGACATCCTGTGGCGCCACTCGAGCGGGCAGCTCGCGATCTGGCTCCTGGGCGGCGTGCGGTTCATCGGCGACCTCTATCCGGGCGCGCCCGACAACGGCTGGCAGATCCAGGGCCTCTCGCGCGAGTCGGGGCTGTAGGACCGAGCCGTCGCCGGCACCTGGTGCCAGGAGTCAACGCCGCCACGGGGCGTGGCGCTCGCTCCTGTCCGGAATGCCGCTGGTCACCGCGGAGGCGTCGATCACTCCGCGCGACCAGAGCGTGCGCTCGACCATGGCGCGGAACACGCGCTCGAGCGGCGCGCGCACATGCGGTTCGTCGAGCAGCTCGAAGGCGCGAGCGATCGCCTCGATGGTCGCCAGGCCACCCTGCCGCGGCTCGCTGCGCAGGCCATAGTTCGATGGCTCGCCCGCGGGCAAGGCGACGCACGGAACCGCGTCCAGCCCCGGGACGCGGCTGCGAACCCGTCGGGCCTGGCGCCAGGTTCCGTCCGGGACGATCAGGGTGAACGGCTCCGCCGACGGCGGGAGCTGGCCCAGTTGAATCGCATCGTCATGGGGGAACAGGAGCAGCGGCCGCGTTCCGGGCGCCGCGACGAACGGCGGGCAGGGCAGGTGCTCGCGTCCGCGCACCCGCACCTCGCTGCCGGCGATGCACTCGCTGGCCAGGCGGCCCGTGTTGGTTGTCTTTCGATCCTCGTAGCGGTGGATGAACAGCACCAGCCGATTGCGCGTCTGCAGCGGCGGATCGGGCAGCAGCGGGCACACGCACAGCCCCCCGAGCATCCGGCACCGGACGCAGCGAAAGGCGCCATTCTCCCGACGGCTCACCCGCCTCGTCCCGTACCGCCGGGGGCGAGGAGCTCGGCCTCGAGCGGCGTTTCTCGCGCCGCAGCGCCGACGCGCTCCACGCGGTAGGCGCGCGCGCTGGCCCGCGATGTGACCACCTGGTGGAGCGAGCCGTCAACGTAGTGAAGCCCGACGCCGTCATCCGCCGCGATTCCGGAACACCATGCCCTCGCGGATCAGGCGCTGATACGTGGGCCGGCGCTCGGCCTCCCCGTCGTAGTGGGGACAGTTGCTCCCCGCGAGCCAGCCCAGTCCGTCGAGTCGCACGAGCTTTGGCCCCATCGAGTCGGTGACGCCCGTCTCGAACCAGCACACCGACCCGGCGCTGATGCCGGCCAGCACGGTTCCCTGGTCGAGCGCAGCGCGCAGGCTGGCGTCGAATCCGTGCAGGCGCCACACCGCCAGCATGTTCGCCGTGTTTCCCCCGCCCACATAGATGATGTCCTGCGAGCAGGCGAACGCGGTCAGATCCGCTTCCGCGCGCCGGAAGAGCTCGATGTGAGTCGGCCTGCAGTCCGCGCGGGAGAAGCGCCGGTAGAAGCGAACGATGTAGTTCTCGTTGTCACCGCTCGCGGTGGGGACGAAACAGATGCGCGGGGTCGGACTGCGCCCGCGCGCCAGAATGAAGTCGTCGAGCACGGGGCTCGGCTCCATCGAGAACCCACCGCCACCCAGGGCAATAATCTGTCTCCGCGACACGACGGAACCGTAGGCGTGCGGGCTGTGTGGGTCAACCCGGCGGCCACGCGAGCGCCCCTTGCGGCGGCGGTCAGGCCCTCGATCGATCGGTTCGGTCGGCTGGACGCGGGTGGCCCCGAGCGCCGGCAAGATGACCTCGCGGATCCGCGTCTCCACCGCCGACCAGGCCCGAGCGTCGGGCGGATGCTGGCGGCTGGCGCGGACCGAGATCGCGAACGGCTGGCCATTGCCGGCGTCGACAGAATCCACCCGCGATCTCGTTGGAGCCGCTCTCGATGAGATCGAGGGAGACCGTCCCGGTCCGGGCGCTGGCGACGTTGCCCAGCCAGGCCGAGTCGCGCTCGCGCCAGGACCAGGGCCCGAGCTCGTTGAGGCGCTCGAGGATCTCGGCGAAGGTCAGGGCGCAGTCGAACGACAGGCCGAAGTCCGTGATGTCCCGGCTCACATGCTGCGGCCGTCAACCTTGTGCAGCTGCAGCTCGTCGAGCTCGACCCCGTCGAGGCAGCGGACGTTGATGGCCGCCATCGGCGTGCCGTCGGGCTTGACGCCGCGGGCGAACGACTTGATGCCGCAGGTCGTGCAGAACAGGTGATGGATCGCGTTCTTGTTGAACGTGTAGTCGCGGAGCGCGTCCTCACCGGTGAGCAGCTCGAACTGCGCCGCAGGCACGAACGCGAGCATGCTGCCCGAGCGGCCGCACATCGAACAGTTGCAGGTGATCACCGGCTTGCTCAGGTCGAGGCCGGTGACGCGATAACGGACCTTGCCGCAGTGGCAGCCACCCTCGCGGGTCGAGTCGGTCATGCCGCCGAGTCTATCGTCAGTCACCTTCGAGGGGTGCCCCGGTGGTCCGCCCACACGCCGCTCTTCGCAGCCGAGTGACCTACCGGTAGGCCAGTCGATCGCCTCGCACGACGAAGATCCGTCCCGAGGAGGAGAATCGGATCTGTCAGCTCGGATCGCGTGGGCTACGCGACGCTAATTAGAAGCCTCGATCCTCATCGGAGCGCCTCGCGAAAATCGTGCGCCGATCCCTGAACACGCAGCGCGCCGCACGGGAGGAAGCTGCAATGACTCGGTCGCCGCGACGAGTATCATGGCCAGGTGCCGCGCTGTCCCGTCTGCTCACGTCGCCTTCGCGGTGGCGGAGTGTGCCCGGATGACGGCGTGCCGGCAGGGCCGGCGCGCGTGCGCCATTCCGGACCACGACCCGCCGTCAACGGCTTCGAGCTCGGCGAGCCGCTCGGTGTGGGCGGCGCCGGTGCGGTGTGGGCTGCGCGCGATGTCAACGGTCGCGATGCCGCGATCAAGGTGGCTCACAGCGCCGACGACCTGTGGCGCGTTCGGTTCGCCGGCGAGGCGGGCGCGCTGGCTGCCCTCGGTCCGCCTCACGCGCCGCAGCTGTTCGGCCACGACGTCCTGTCCGACGGGCGGTCGTGGATCGCGATGGAGCGGCTGGGCGGCAGCAGCCTCGCCGACGACATGGCGGAGATGGCGTCGGCGCCGCTCGCGCGCGGGCTTCGCCTGGCCGACGCGCTCCTCGCCGCCGTCACGGCGATGCACCGGCGCCGGGATCGCGCACGGCGACATCACGCCGGAGAACGTCTTCTTCCGCGCCACCCGGCTGCCCGACGCCGACCATCGCATCGCCGCGCTGATCGACTTCGGACTCGCCAGCGGCCGGGGCGGCGCTCCCGCCGCCGGATGGCCAGGCTGGACCACGGGCACGCTCGGCTACATGGCGCCCGAGGTGCTGGCCGGTCGTCCGGGGGGCCCGCGGGCGGACGTCTATGCGCTCGGCGCGATCCTGTACGAGCTCTTCACGCTCCGCCCGCCGTTCGCCGGCGATGCGTCGGAGCTGGAGCGAGCCCACCTGGCCGTGCGGCCGCGCCCCCCCGGACTCGTCGCCGACATGCCGCGCGAGCTCGACAATCTGATCCTTGCATGCCTGGCCAAGAGTCCGGACCGGCGCCCACCCGACGCGGCCGCCGTGCGCCGGGCGCTCGCCGGCGTTGCCCGCTCGAGGATGGTCAACGAGGCCGTGCGGACGGCCGCGGCGGCGACCGCTTCACGCGCCGCGCGAGCCCTGTCCGCCGGCAGCGACCGCGAGGAGCTCGTCGCGCTCCTCCGCTACGAGTGCGACGCTGGCCTCGCGCGCGTCACCGCGGAGATCACGCGCGCTCGCGGCGCGCTGGCCCGCCAGCGCGGCGGCACCTACCTGGCCGTGTTCGCGCCCGGCCTGTCCGACAACCCGGCGCGCGCGGCGCTGGCCGCCGCTTCGCGGCTACTGTCGGCCTGGGGCGGCCGCGTCGCTCTTCACGTCGATCGCGTGATCCTGCGCCCGCGTGATGGCCGCCCGTCGGCGCCCTACGGCCCGCCGCTGGATCGCCCCGAGGCGTGGTTGCCGGCCGAGCCGTGGGTCGGCCTCGTGCTGACCCGGGACATGGCAGATGCAGTCAGCGACCTGGCGGTGGTGGCCGCCGAGCCGCGCGGCTTCTTCGCCCCGGCCGGCGCGCGCGCCGCGCCGCCGCCCCCGCTGGTCGGCCGCTCGCGGCTGGTCTCGGCGCTGGCGGCGAGCGCGCGGGCCAGCTTCACCGGCAGGCAGCCCGGCCTCGCTCTGCTGGTCGGCAGCCCAGGCACCGGCAAGTCGCGCGTGCTCAGCGAGCTGGCGGCCGCGGTTCGCGAGCTCGGCGCCGCGCACTTCGCCATCGACGGCAGCCGGCCGGACGCGACCGAGCTGCACGGCGGCGAGGCGCTGCGCGAGCGCGCACGCGCCGGTCCGCTCGCCGTGCTCGTCAACGACGCTCACCTCGCGGACGACGCATTCCTCGACTCGCTCGAGTACGCGACCCTGGGCGGGGCCAGCACCCCGCTGTGGGTCCTGGTCGCCGCCGATGCGCGCACGCTCGATCGAATCCGCCCGCACTTCGGCGAGCGCGCCGCCCGGATGGAGCGATACGAGCTGGAGTCGCTGCGCGACGACGCCATGCGCGAGCTGGCCGCGTCGCTGCTGTTTCCGGCCGACTACCTGCCGGCGGCGGTGCTCGATCGCCTGGCCGCGCTGGCCGGAGGCAATCCGGGGCTCTTGACCGAGCTGGTCCGCGCCCTCAAGCGCGAGGGTGCGGTGCGCCCGCGCAGCGACAGGCGCAGCCACGAGCTGGCCATCGAGGCAATCGAGCGCCTGCCCCCCGCTGCCGCCGGACGCTGGGAAGCGTCGCGCGCGCTCGACGGCTTGCCGGAGGAGCTGGCCGCGTCGGCGCGTGTGGCGGCCGCGTTCGGCCCGGTCATCGACGAGGACGAGCTCGACTGGGTCACCGACGCGCTCGAGCACGAAGGTCACGGCCGCTTCTTCGAGGCGCGGGTGGCCCTGCGCGTGCTGGAGACGCGCAGCCTGGTCGTCAACCGGTGGGGCGGCTCCTGGGCATTCGCGAGCCCGCTGGTGCTGGATGCGATCTACCGGGCCATCCCGGCGGACCAGCGACGGCGTATCCACCGCCATGCGCTCGACTACTGGGCCGGCCGCGAGGGGCCCCAGGCGATGGCCGCGGTGGCGCGCCACGCGGGACTGGCCGGCGTGCACGAGCGAGCGGCGGACGCAGCGCTGGCCCTGGCCGACGCGGCCGCCGCCGTCCATCGCGAGGTCGAGGCGGAGAGGTGGTACGCCGCGGCGCTCCTCCACCTGGGCAATCAGGCGACCCGCGTGCGCGCGCTCGTCGGCCGCGGCCGCGCCCGCTGGCGGCTCGACCGCGGTCCCGACGCGCTGTCGGATCTGGCCGCGGCGCGCGTCCTGGCCGAGCAGCTCGGCGACCCGGTGCGGGTGGCGTCGATCCTGCTCGACGAGGCCATGGTGCTCGACTGGTTCTTCGACTTCCCCGGTTCGGCCGGACGGGTCGCCCGTGCGCGACCGCTGGTGGAGGCGAACGGCGATGCAGCGCTGCGCGCCCGCCTGCTCGTCGCCACCGGTCGGACCTACTGGCGCCAGGAGCGCGTGTCGGAGGCGCTCGAGCTGTTCGCCGAGAGCGTGATCCAGCCGCTCGACGGCGAGACGCGCCTCATCGCGCTGCTCCTGTCGGGGTGCGCGCTCTGCTGCGTGGGCAGGCTGGACGAGGCCGAGGCGGCATTCACCGAGGCGGGACATCTGGCGGATGCGATGGAGGACCGGCTTCACCGCTGCGTGCTCCACGTCAACCGTTTCTTGTTGTGGGCTGCGCGCGACGACTCCCAGCGCGGCGCCGACGACCTTCGCCGGGCCGTCCGGCTCGCTCGCGAGCTCGGTCATCCGGGACTGGAGCGCGCCGCGACCCACAACCTGGCCGAGCTGCTCCATCTGAGCCGGCACGAGGCGGAGGCGCTTCCGCTGGCCATCCGCTCGTTCGAGCTGCAGCAGCGGTACATGCCGCATGCCGGCCCCGAGGACGCGCTCCTGCTCGGGCGCATCGCCGTCAGCATGGGCGATCGCGAGACCGCTGCCCGCCACCTCGCCTGGGTGGAGGCGCACGCGTCTGTCGACGATCGATCACCGACCTTTCCCGTGTTTCACCGCGCGCTCACCCTCGTCCAGCACGGGGGTACGCCCGACGCGTGGGACGCGGTGGTCGGCGACGCGGCCGCGGCGGGCATGCACCCGCTCGAGCACCTGGAGATCCTCTACCTGCGCGCTGCGTGCGAGATCGACGCAGGCCGGGTGGAGGCTGCGCGCGGAGCGTTCGCGGCGGCTCGCGCGTATCTGGATCTGTTCCCAGCGTGGTATGCGCAGTTCGAGGGACTGGCGGCAAGAATTTCGCAATAGGGGGGTGCGCAGCCGTCGCCGACGAGCAGGCGCAAAAGCAATGCAATGGTGCAGTGCGCGCTGGGGGGCGTGAAGTCGGAAAAATCGCGCACTCGGCAGGGAGGCCAGGATGAGACATGCCTTGCGAATTGCTCTTGGAGCCACAGTTTGCGTGTGCGCCTGCTCCGTCGAGGAGGAGGCGCCCGAGCTCGAAGACGTCGGCTTCATCACCTACAACTCACTCGCGCCAGCCGCATTTCTGGAGAACGGAGACGCCCTCGAAATCCTCGCGGGGGGAGCGCTCAATGGGGCCACGACCGACCTCGTCGATAGCGACAGCGGTCGCGCGCTCCTGTCCTATGTGGTGCGCTGCGCGCTCCCGACCGGGAACTCGGCCACCTTCCCGCGTGCCGGCGCCCCCGCTCTCGTCTACAGCGGCTCGCTGGGCTTCGCGACCGCCTGGAAGCAGAACGCCCTGAGCCTCACCGGGCGTCGCCTCATGACCGGCTGCCTGATGGCGCACGTCAACGCCTTCGAGACCCAGGTCCCGATCTCGATCCGCAACGCGATCGTGGGCGACGCTGCGCTGGCCGAGAAGCTGCTGTATTCGGCGCAGGAGCTGGCGGCCTACGGGAACTACTTCGCCCCGGCATCGGAGCGGGAGCTCTACGTCTGCTTCGGCAAGGCCGTCGCCCAGACGCTGGGTCCGCTGGGCGGCCTGGGCGGCCTGATCCCGAGCTACCTCGATCTGCGCGTCTGCTCGACGAGCGAGGGGTGCGGCTTCCACCGCGTCGGCGCCTGTTATCGCTGGCCGTCGTCGCCGTCGGTGACGGAGGCCGCCTGCGAGGCGCAAGCGGGCAGCTTCTACGACTCGTGCCACGAGGCGCCCATCGAGGTGGAGACCACGCCGGAGTGGGACGAGACCGTGACCGTCTACCTGCAGCCGGTCCATCTGACGCTGCTGCTCGTCGAGTACCTCGATCTCGTCTGCGAGCTCACGGGAGGCGTGCTCTGCAGCTGAGCTGGCCGCGTGCTAGGGGCGGTTGGTCAGCACCGCGATACGGACCTCGTCACCGGCCGGCTCGACCTCGAGGTCCAGCTGGTCCACCACCGCCGGGCTCGCCAGCACGCCGCTGCCGCCCGGCGGTGGCAGCCAGCCCTCGATGCGCTCCGCCCGATCGAGGCGCAGGCGGATGCGCGCGGTCACTTGCGGGTGGGCTCCTGCCCGGACGCGGATCGCGGCGGCCGTGGCGAGCGCGGCGTCAACAGCGGCCCGGCGGGCCGGCCGATCGGGACATGCGACCGCCGCCAGCATGCTCTCGCCGCTCTCCATGAGCACGACCCAGCCGGCGGTCGACACGGTGCCGGCGACCACGGCCAGGATCTCCTCCACGTCGGCGCGCACGGCGTCGTCACCGACCGCCAGCGGCGCCTGCACCTCGACGTGCATGGCCAGCGTGTCCTGACCCGGGTCGCCCAGCCGTGTGAGCGGCGCCAGCAGGGCCGCACGCAGGGCGGCCAGGAAGCTGCGCGCGTCGGCGAAGCGGTGCTCGGGCGCCTTGGCGAGCGCGCGCTGGAGCACGCGATCGAGCTCGGCGGGGATGACCGCGTAGGTGCTGGCGCGCCGCGGCGGCACCTGAAGGTGGTGCCGCAAGGTCAGCAGCATGGAGCCGGAGAAGGGAGGCCGCCCGGTCAGCAGCTGGTAGCAGAGCGCGCCCAGCCCGTAGACGTCGGTGCGCGCGTCGACGCGCCGGCCCAGGATCTGCTCCGGCGCGATCGAGGAGGGCGTGCCCACGACTTCGCGCGCCGCGGTGATCCCCTCCTCGTCGAGGAGCTTGGCGATGCCGAAGTCGAGCAGCACCACTCGCTCGCCGCCGGCCGGCGTGCTGGCCATGAAGATGTTGGACGGCTTGAGGTCGCGGTGCACGATGCCGAGGGCGTGCGCCGCGCCGAGCGCATCGCACAGAGGTTGCATGATGCGGTCCACGTCCTCGGCGGCGAAGCGGCCGCGTTCGGCCAGCACCGCCTCCAGGCTGCGCCCGGCGAGGAGCTCCATCACCAGGTAGGGCTGGCCGCTCTCCAGTCGCCCGACCCGCTCGACCACGATGACGTGCGGGTGGCGCAGCAAGCTGAGCGCGCGGGCCTCGCGCACGAAGCGGAGCACGTGGTGCGGCGAGGGCAGGAGCTCGTGGTGCAGGACCTTGATGGCGACGGCCCGACCATCCGGGTCGCGCGCGCGGTACACAGCTCCGCTGGTGCCGCGGCCGAGGAACTCCTCGATGACGAGGCCGTCCAGCACCGTCGTCGCGGCCAGAGGACCGCCGCCGCCTTGACTCGCGAGAGTCACGGTACGCCCCCCGGAGTTCTATCCTCGGCACCGCCCATGCGTCAGGCCCACCAGGATCCGCCCAGCATCCCCTTGGGGCGACTCTAGCAGGAGTCGCGGTCGAGGTGTTCAGCTCTTCCTGTGCGGGGCGACGAACAGCGTCTGCAGGGCGGTCCCGATGAAGCCGGCCTCGTCGAAGAGCTCGATGTGGGCCTGGCCGATGCCGTCGGCGGCGATGCGGGTGACCGCGGCCATCCCGACCCATTCGGCCCGGGGATGCCGCCACACGCTCACGGTGACCTCGATCGGCACGAAGGTGTAGCGCGTCACCGGCAGGGCGGCGCTGATGCCATTGCCCGCGTCGACGATCAGGAGCAGGCGCTCGATCGGGGAGAGCGGCTCGCCGGCGACCAGAGGGATGCGGGGCCGCGCGTAGACCACGGCCGGCCCGGGCTCGTGAAAGCCGCCCTCGACGAAGCGCCACTCGACCGCATCGCCGTAGCCAAACGATGGCACCTCGTTGAAGAGGCGCTGGACCTGCGGGCCGGGCAGGCGCGGCACCTCCCGATCGAGACCGATCTCGGGCGCCCGGTCCGGTGCGGTCGCGATCCGCCAGGCGGTCGCCTCCATCGCGGTCCTTCCGGCGACCGAGAGCCGGGCGCGCGAGAGCTCGATCCGGGCGCCGGGGCGCACGATCTCGGCCGTGGTGTGCGTCTCGCCGACCGGCACGCTGCCGTGGAAGTCGAACGCGATGCGCGCGATGCGGGCGTCGTCGCGGGGAAACGCCCGCGCGATCACATGAGCGAGGAGAGCCGCCGGCGGGCCGCCATGCAACAGGCCCGGATCCCATGGCCCGACAGCGGCAGGGGTGGCCGCATAACGGCTGCCGTCGAGCGCCTCGTAGAATGCGTCCGCCATGCTCGAAGTGTAATGGCACCCCACCGCGCCGCACACGTCGTGCAGGGCTGCAATGCGCGGACGGACCTCACCGGCGCGCGCCGATGAGCTGCTGAGCCGCCCCGCTCGCCTGTCGAGTCTGCGACGCGGAGGCACCGGTCCTCCCATCCCGGGCGCTCGCTCGCCGTCGATCTGCGCGCAACAGCGGCTCGCGCTGTCCGACATGGAAGCAAAGAGAGCGTTCCAAGAGCGGCCGCCGGCGCTTCGCCGCGGCCTTTCGGGAGGATCCATGTCGACACGCATGCTCGCGGTCGGTGCCCTGGCGCTGACCACCATTGTCACCCTCACCATGGCCTGCCAGTCCGGCTTCTCGATCGGCGGCGTGGGCAGCAAGAAGAGCTCGAAAGCGCGCCGCGACGCCGATGATGGCGAGCGCGCCGCGTCCGCGGGCGACGGCGACGACAGCGGCGGCAAGGACGACGCCGGCGACGCGGAGGACGAAGACCGCGCCGGCGACGCGGAGCCGGTGGCCGGCGCGAGCGGCGCGCCGAGCATCGACTGGTGCAAGGGTCGCAAGACCTCCGAGCCGGTCGGGGGCAGGACCCAGGCCGTGCGAAATGGAATCGACTTCGAGCACTCGACCATCGACGCGCTCGCCTGGTTCGGCTGCAGCGGCAGGCTGAGCGAGAGCGACAACGCCGCCGTTCTCGCGTACTACGCCAGGCTCAGGAAGTGGAGCAAGCTGCCGGCGGCGGAGCTGACGGCGTATCTCCACGCTCTGGTCGACGAGCGCGATCCGATCCAGAAGACCTGCGACAGGCTCGATGTCGGCAAGCAGGCCCACCGCGGACTGGGGCGGCTGCTCGCGTGCAAGCGCGAGGACCAGGCCATCGACGGCCCGGACCTCTTCTACATCGAGGACGACACGTCGTCGGTGCTGGCCTCGCTGGCGGTCGTGCACACCTGCCTGGGCGACGGTACCCGCCGGCTGAGCGGCACCAAGAGGGCCGAGGACGAGGCCAGCTACGCCCTGTGCGGGTCCGAGTGGCGCCTGATCCAGCGCGAGAAGGCGACCATCGACGCCGAGCTCGACGAGCTGAAGGTCCCGCCCGCGGCCCGCACCAGGGTTCGCATCTCGTACCGCCAGGTCGAGGCCACCGCCGCGCTGACCGAGGAGTACCTGGCGCCGAAGGTGAAGGACGACCCGGCGCTGAAGGCCTTCTACTACAAGATCCCGGACAAGGCCTATCTCGCGGCGGTGCGCGTGGCCCGCGAAGGGGCGGACGATCTCGAGGCGGTGCGCGCCTTCGAGGCGCGGTTCTCGAAGAGCTCGCGGCCACAGGTCGAGGGTTGCTACGCCGAGCTCCGGCAGCGGCTGATGGGACTGCTCCGCAAGAAGAAGGTGAAGACGTACGAGAAAGCCCGCTACGAGATGGTCGGTCCGATCGGCTACCAGATCTCGCGCGCGCTCGAGGCCTGCGCCCGCAAGGATGGCCAGGAGAACATGGCGCTGGCCATCGCAGACTTCGTTGACAAGGCGGATACCTTCCGCGGTCCGCGCACGATGGTGTACTGGTTCCTGCGCGACGCCCTGGAGAAGATGGAGGGGGACAAGCCGACCACGGTGGAGAACCTGGACCGACTGCGGCCAGCCGTCCCCAATCCGCTGGGCCGGCCGGTCACCCCCCACGCCAACCAGGGCACCGCGGAGGGCGTGGTCGTGAAAGTCTCGAAGAAGGGCGGCGGCGTGCTGGTCAAGTTCAAGACCGTCGTGACCCGCGACGAGGACCGCGAGTGCTGGGACACAAAGAAGGTCCACAGCTTCAACCAGAACGGCACCCCCGTTTACTACAAGAAGTGCGGCCCGTGGAAGAAGGTCACCGAGCGCTCGACCGAGGCCCCGGCCTTCGTCGCCGCCGAGAACGCGGCCGGCCTCGCGCCGGGGCGCAAGGTCACCATGTACTGCGACGGCAGCGAGAAGCCGCGCGTCTGCGCGCCCTTCGTCGTCACCGACAAGAAGGGCGAGAAGCTGGCCGCCTTCCTGGGGAGCGAGATTCTGAGCTCCACGCCTCGGGCTCAGGGCGTCGCGTTCTGACGGATGAGATCGAACCTGAGCTCGAGGCCCGCGCGTTCGGCGAGCTCCCGGATCTCGGGAGAGTCGAAGGCGGCGTCCTGAAAGCGGCGGTTGGACGAGAACCGCGCCATGCGCGACTGGATGTAGCGCTCGAGGTGCACGCCCGGCGCGCCCAGGGTGATGAGCACCGCGATGCGCTCGGGCGATTCGGGCGCCCGGAAGCGGAGCGGCACGAGTCGCTCGACCCTGGGATCGAGGCAGAGATCGGGCAGTCCCTTGAGCCGGATGGCGTTGATCCCGTGCGACACCCGCAAGTTGAAGGCGACGACGTCGCCGGGCGCCGTGTTCAGGTTCAGCCGCTTGCCGCGCGGCAAGCCGGGGAACGACCTGAGCCGGCCTGACATCCAGAAGAAGACGTCCCTCGGCCAGGTCACGTGGTGCACGACCGGATGAACGTGCGAGCCGCGACGGACGCGCAGATTGCCGGCGAGCTCCCGGTGGTCCTGCAGGTAGATCATGAGGCGCAGCACGTCGTACGGCCCCTCGGCCGGGTCGAACGGATCGTATCCGCGGGCACTGGGCCAGATGCCGGCCGGGCTGCTGTCCTTGTGGAAGCGGCCGCGGATGTTCATGATCGTGATCTTGCTGTCGCCGCAGTAGACCAGTCGCGGGCCGATGAGCTCGCGCGCGAGCCCGAGGATCCGCGGATCCAGGACGAGTGGCCGGAACATCGGTTCGCTGAGCAGATCCACAGGGATCGGCTTGTTGATGATCTCCTCGCCGTGGAAGCGGCGAGCCAGCTCGAGCGCGCGCCGGCGAAGCTCGGCGATCTCGCTCTCCTGCAGGAGACCCTGCCGGACGAGGTAGCCGTCGCGCCGCCACCGCACTGCCGCCGTTCCCACCGACAAGGAGCGCTCCTGTCAAAGCCCCGCAGCGAGCCGGAGATCAGGTTGCCCTGACCGCCCCGCGATTTTCAACCCCGACCTGATCGACAGGGCTTGGTCATCGAGAGGCCGGTCGAGTAACGTGCATGTGCGCCGCTCGTGCAGGGCTTCACCGTGGCCGAGAGTCGAGGAGGAAGCATGAGGCGGAGGCGCATCCCGCGCGGAGCGCAGCAGATCCTTGTCGAGACGGTCCGCGTGATGCGCGACCCCGCTCTCTTCCTGTGGTCGCTCTACATCCTTCTCTTCCCGGTCTACATCTTCAAGAGCGGCATGCCCCAGCCGGGAGACCTGCTCGTGCTGCTGCTGGCGCCGGCGGTGTTCCTGAGCGGCAACAACCGGCTGTTCCCCGCCGCCATCCCGCCGGTGCGCGCGATCCTGCTGTTCACCGCCTACATGCTGCTGGTCAACCTGACCTGGACGGTCGCGCTCGACTCCTACACGCTCAGCACGAAGACCGGTTTTCTCATCACGCCGTCCTACTACATCTACAACGTCGTCCTCTTCCTGATCGCGCTGGTGATGTACAGGCGCTACCGCGAGCGCTTCCTGTGGCTGACCCTGCAGCTCACGCTCATCTCGGTGACCGCTCAGGTGCTGGTCTCGTTCGTCTTCTCGCGCGGAGGCACCCGCTCCGAGGTGCTGTTCAACAATCCGAACCAGCTCGGCTACTACGCGGTGCTGAGCGCCAGCATCCTCTGCTTCGGCCGTCGCCAGCTCGGCCTCGGCACCGTGCCGGCCACCATCGGGCTCCTGGCCTCGGGATACCTCGCGCTCATGTCCTCGTCAAAGGCGGCGCTGGGCGCGACCGCCATCCTGGTCATCGTCGGCCTTCTGTCCAATCCGCGCTTCGTGGTGGTGTCCACGCTGGCCGCGCTGCTGCTCCTGGTCTCGTCCGACAAGGTGAACGATGCGATCGATCGGACGCGCGACCGCCTGGCCAACGACGAGAACGCCGGCTTCTTCGAGGAGCGCGGCTACGACCGCATCCTCAACCACAAGGAGCACTGGTTCTTCGGAGCCGGGGAGGGCGGATACAGGCGCTTCAAGGACACCACGGTCATCGGATCCCACGAGCTTCATTCCTCGGGCGGGACGATCTTCTTCAGCTATGGCTTCATCGGCAGCGGGCTGTTCGCGATGTTCTGCTGGCGCGTGGTCCGGCGCGCGCGCCCGCGCTACGTCCTCATGCTCCTGCCGGCCATCGCCTTCGGCCTGACCCATCAGGGCCTGCGCTTCACCCTCCTGTGGGTGCTCCTGGCCCTGTTCATCGCGCTCAAGGACTACGAGCAGCGGCCGGCCGGCGCGGTCGACCGGCGGCGCGACGGGACCACGCCCCGGCCACTGCAGCCGGTCGGGGCACAGACGAGGTAGAGGCCGAACACCATGCTCGCCGGTGCGCCCGATCGTCGCCTCGTGGGATCCCGACCGCCGGCGCTGGTGGTGTCCGTTGACGTGGAGCTGCGCTGGGGCCTGCGCGACCTGATTCCGCCGGACGGCGGGGCGTACCGCGAGAACCTGCTCGGCGCCCGCCGCGCGCTGCCGCGCCTGCTCGATCTGTTCCGCGCCTACGACGTGGGCGCGTCCTGGGCGATGGTCGGCTTCCTCATGGCCGGCTCGCGCGACGAGCTCATGGCCCACGCCCCGCCACCGCACCTGCGCCCGGCCTACGCCGATCGCCGGCTCGATCCGTACGGCGAGGCGACCGGCCGCGACGAGCGCGACGATCCGCTGCACTTCGGCGCCAGCCTGGTGGCCCGGATCGCCGCCTGCCCGCGCCAGGAGATCGCCAGCCACACCTTCTCGCACTACTACTGCCTCGAGCCGGGCCAGACCCGGGCCAGCTTCGCCGCGGATCTGGCGGCGGCGGTGCGCATCGCGGAGGCGCGCGGGGTGCGACTCTCCTCGATCGCCCTGCCGCGCAACCAGATCAACCCGGCCTACGCGGGCGCCCTGCGCGAGGCGGGCATCGCCGCGGTGCGCGTGAACCAGCGCGGCTGGCTGTACCGTCCAACCACCGACGCCGTCGACAGGTCGCTGCACCGGCGCGCGGGCCGCCTGTTCGACGCGTACACCGGCGTGACCGGGTCGCACGTGCTGGCCTGGCCGGACGTGCCGCGCGCTGACGGCACCTGCGAGGTGGCCGCGAGCATGTTCCTGCGCCCGTACAGCCCGCTGGCTCGCCGTCTCGAGGCGGTGCGCCTGGCCCGCATCCAGCGCGGGGTGCGGGCGGCGGCCGCCGCCGGCGGCATCTTTCACCTGTGGTGGCACCTGCACAACGCCGGGCGTCACATCGATCAGAACCTCGGCGCCATGCGCGCCGTGCTCGACGCGTTCGCGGCGTGTCGCGAGGCTCACGGGATGCAGTCCCTGTCGATGCGAGAGGTCGCGTCTGCAGCGCGCAGCTGACCCGGTCGTGCTCCTGGCCGGCAGCGGCCGCATGAGCCGCGTCGTGTGGAACGCGCTGCGCCGGCGCTGGCCGGCAGCCCACGCTCTCGTCGAGAGCCCGGTGCCGCGCCGGCAGCTGGCGCGCCGCCGCCTCGCCCGGCTGGGCCCGGTGACCGTCGCCGGACAGGTCGCCTTCGTCGGCCTGCTGGTGCCGCTCCTGCGCCGCAGCGGCGAGGCGCGCGTGCGGGACATCCTGGCCCGCCATCGCCTCGACGACGGCCCGTTCGAGGGGCAGGTGACCCGGGTGCCGTCGGTCAACACCGACGAGGCGCGCGCGGCCGTGCGCGCCCTGGCTCCGCGCGCGGTGGTGGTGCACGGCACGCGTCTCCTCGACCGCGCGACGCTCGCGAGCGTCGCGGCCCCCTTCATCAACATGCACGGCGGCATCACCCCGTTCTGTCGGGGCGTGCACGGCGGCTACTGGGCGCTGGCGGACGGCCGCGCCGACCTGGCCGGCGTCACCGTGCACCTCGTCGACCAGGGCATCGACACCGGCCCGGTGCTCGGCCAGGCGCTCATCGAGCCCGGTCCCGCCGATTCGTTCGCGACCTACCCGGCGCTGTCGACCGCCGCCGGCCTGCCGCTCCTCGTCGACGCGGTGGAGCGGGCGCTGGCCGGAGCGCTCGCCCCGACCGGGTCGCTGTGCACCGGCCCCTCGCTCCTGCGCACCCATCCCACGCTGTGGGGCTATCTCTGGCGCCGCGCGGCGCGCAAGGTGCGATAGCCCGCTGGACCGACGGCCACGCATGGTGTCTGTTAGGATGCAGCGCCCGGAGGTCCCAGATGCTCGGTTCGCACGCTTCGCGTCTCTCTCTCGCCGCCGTCGCGGCGCTCCTCGTCACGTCCGTGGTCGGCGCGAGCTCGGCCGGCGCCGCCGGGCGCGGCCTGACCGTCGACGACATGCTCGCCATGCAGCGGGTTGACAGTCCGGTCGTCTCGCCCGACGGCAAGCTGGTGGCGTTCGCGGTCCGCGACACCGACGTCGAGGCCAACCGCGGCCGCTTCGACATCTGGGTCGCGGCTGTCAACGGCAGCTCGATCCGGCGGCTGACCCGGCACCCGGAGAACGACACCAACCCGGCGTGGACACCCGACGGCAGCGCGGTGCTGTTCCTCTCCACCCGCTCGAAGACATCGCAGGTCTGGCGCGTCCCGGCGGGCGGTGGCAGGGCCGAGCAGGTGACCCGCCTGCCGGTCGACGTGAACGGCTTCAAGCCGTTCCCGGACGGCAAGCGCCTGGTGCTGGCCATCGACGTGTGGCCGGCGGCCAGGAGCATCAAGGACTCGGCCGAGCGCGACGCCAAGGTCGAGGCCAGCAAGGTGAAGGCGCGCATCTACGATCAGCTCCTGTTCCGCCACTGGGACGGCTGGGAGGACGGCAAGTACTCCCACCTGTTCGTGTGGACGCCGCCGTCTCTCGGCGGCAAGACAGACCGACGCCCGCGACATCACGCCGGGACAGCTGACCGACTCGCCGACCCACCCGTTCGGCGGCATGGAGGAGGTCAGCGTGTCGCCGGAGGGCGGCAGCGTCGCGTTCGTCGCCCGGGTCGGCGGCCGGACCACCGCCTGGGTCACCAACTCCGACGTCTTCGTGGTGCCGGCCGGCGGCGGCAAGGCGGTCAACATGACCGCCGCCAATCGCGGCTACGACCTCTCTCCAGCCTTCTCTCCCGACGGCCGCTCGCTCGCGATCCTGTCGATGCCGAGGGCCGGCTACGAGGCCGACCGGACGCGCCTCGCGCTGATCGACGTCGCGACCCGGAAGCGCCGCGTGCTCACCGAGCGCTGGGACCGCTCGCCCGCGACGATCACCTGGGCCGCCGACGGCCGCACGATCTACACCACGGCCGACAACATCGGCAACCACTCTGCTGTTCGCCGTCGACGTGGCGAGCGGCAAGCCGACCGTCCTGGTCAACAAGGGCACCAACGGCGATCCGCGGATCGCCGGCGGCCGGCTCGTGTTCTCCCGCGACACGCTGCGCCAGCCGGCCGAGCTGTTCAGCGTCGATCCGTACGGGCGCGACCTGCGCCAGATCACCCACTTCAACGACGCGCGGGTCAAGCAGATCGCGTGGGGCGCCTACGAGCAGTTCTCGTTCCGCGGCGCCCGCGGCGACAAGGTGTACGGCTACGTGATCAAGCCGGCCGGCTTCGACGGCAAGCGCAAGGTGCCGGTGGCCTTCCTCATCCACGGTGGGCCCCAGGGCAGCTTCGGCGATCACTTCCACTACCGGTGGAACGCGCAGGCGTTCGCCGGCCACGGCTACGGCGTGGTGATGATCGACTTCCACGGCTCGACCGGCTACGGCCAGGCCTTCACCGACGCGATCAACGGCGACTGGGGCGGCGCGCCGTACGAGGACCTCATGCTCGGCCTCGACGCGGCGCTGGCCCGGTACCGCTGGCTCGACGGCAAGCGGGTCGCCGCGGCCGGCGGGTCGTACGGCGGCTACATGATCAACTGGATCAACGGCAAGACCGATCGCTTCCGCGCCCTTGTCTGCCACGACGGCAACCTCGACGAGCGCATGGCCTACTTCGCCACCGAGGAGCTGTGGTTCCCGGAGTGGGAGCACGGCGGCTCGCCGTGGACCAAGCCGCAGAGCTACCTCAAGCACAACCCGATCGATCTGGTGAAGAACTGGAAGACGCCGACCCTCGTCATCCACGGCGGCAACGACTTCCGCGTGGTCGAGACCCAGGGGATGGCGACCTTCACCGCCCTCCAGCGCAGGGGCGTGGCCAGCCGCCTGCTCCACTTCCCCGACGAGAACCACTGGGTGCTCAAGCCGCAGAACTCGCAGCTCTGGCACCGCGAGGTGCTGGGCTGGATGGACCGCTACACCGGCAACCGGGCGCCAGGACCGGTTTCGGCTACCCGGGAATGACGTTGGGCTCGCCCGACTTGGTTCCGACCCAGCTGACCGAGTAGTCGCAGTCGGCTGTGCCGTCGCGGGTGACGGCGGCCTCCACCGTGGCCTCGAAGCCGGTGATCGAGAAGGTGCCGGTGATGGTCAGCGTGTGTTGCTCCGCCGGCGGGCCGACCGGCTCCGGCTCGGTCGCGAACGTTCCATCGTCTCCGACGGTGCCGGCGTATCCATGACCCGCGTGCGTGAGGGTCAGCTCGGCGGCGCCGGGGGTGTGGCTCACGACGGTCGGCATGGACGCGACAGTGATGCCGCTGCACGTGCTCTCCAGCAGCGACACCTCGGTGGCGTAGTCGCCGCCCACGCGCAGGGCCGTCGGGTCGGCGTCGGCCGGCGTCGAAGCATCGGCCTCGTCCGACGACTCGCTGGAGCACCCGCCGGCACAGACAAGGAGGATCAGGGCGATGCGAATGGCCACGGCATCACGATAGGCCCGTGCGACCGATGCCGCGATGACAACCGCTCGCTTCGCATGCATGGTTCCGTCCCGGGATTGGGACGCTCGCAGCGCACATCGGGCCTGTGGCATGCTGGGGCCGTCAGGCGGCCCCGCCGGGCCGGCCTGGACGTGCAGACTGGAGGCATTTCGTCCATGCAACAGAACCAGCGCGTCCGTCGCCGCCCGTGGGCCGCGTCTCTCGGGCTCATGATCGCGGCCGCTCTGTCCGCCGCCCCCGCCTGCTCGGGCGACGACGACGGCGGCGACAACGGCGGCGACGACGGGGGCGACGACGGCGGCGACTCGGGCGAGCAGCCCGGCGAGTTCGACGCCTTCGACGACATCGTGGCCGGCTTCGTCGAGGATGAGGGGCTGGAGGGCGCCAGCGCGGTGGTCGTCGATCGAGAGAGCGGCGAGCTGCACGTGCAGGGCTACGGCGCATTCGATGCCGAGCGCCTCTATCTCATCGCCTCGTCGAGCAAGATCCTGAGCGTCGGCGTGCTCATGCGCATGGCCGACGAGGGGCTGGTCGACATCGACGAGCCGATCGGCACCTACGTTGACGAGGCGTTCGGCGAGGGCAAGCCAGAGCTGACCCTGGCCCAGCTCCTCTCCAACAGCTCCGGCCTCATCAGCCTGACCGACGATCCGCTCTACGCTCCGTACCTCTGCCAGTATCTGACCGCCGGCACGCTCAGCGAGTGCGCGCAGGCGATCTACATCGCCGACGACGCGGCGGATCGCGTGGAGCCGGACACCGCCTTCCACTACGGCGGCGGTCAGTGGCAGCTGGCCGGCGGCGTGGCCGAGGTGGTGAGCGGACAGACCTGGGCGGAGCTTGTCGACGAGACCTACGTCCAGCCGTGCGAGACACCGACGCTCGGCTACGCCAACCAGTTCCAGCAGGCCGGGCTGACCTATCCGGCCGACTTCGAGGGCGACGTCGCCAACCTGGCCGCCACCGACAACCCGAGCGTCGAGGGCGGCGCGTACGTGAGCGTCTCCGACTACGGCAAGCTCCTGCACATGCACCTGCGCGGCGGGCTGTGCGGCGAGGCTCGCGTGCTGTCGGAGGAAGCGGTTGACCGCATGCAGGTCGATCGCATCCTCGAGGTGTACGAGGGGAGCACCGGCAATCCCTCCCCGCTGGAGGGCTACGGCCTGGGCTGGTGGGTCGACCGCGCGAACCCGGGCGTGTTCGTCGACCCCGGCGCCTACGGCGCGATCACCTGGCTCGACGCGCCGCGCGGCTACGCCGCCTTCATCGCGCTCGAGGCCACCTCCGAGCTCGGCGCGGTGCTGCTCGAACAGGCGAAGCCGGCGCTCGACGAGGTGTTCGACGCCCGCTGAGGCCGGGGCGCCCGGCTCCCTGCGCTTCTACAGGCAGGTGCCGGGCGCGTTGCCGATGCCGGCGAAGTGGCGCATGCCGAGCCGGTCGTCGTAGCTGAAGCCGAAGTGGCAGAGCTGGTCGGTGGTCAGCGACAGGAAGCCCGTCGTCGTCGATGCCGCTCAGAAAGGCGTTGGCCGGGTCCCACGCCACCTGTCCGGTCGGCGCGTCGGCCGGCAGGGTGATGCCGATGGTGTCGGATCGGTGTCGCTGCCCACGACGATGCTGGCGAAGCCGCCGGCCTCGCTGACGGTGAGGGCCAGCTCCTCGGCGGTGGCCGGGATCCAGCCGTCCGCCGCGCGCTTGCGCCACTCGACGTCGAGCGACTGCGATGGTGCAGGCCTCGGTGCACTTGGGGTCGACCGGCGTGAAGCGCACGAACGGGAGCAAGGTCCCCTCGGCGCTCGCCAGCTCGGCGTCGGTCAGTGTCGTCACGCTGGTGAAGGTGAGGGCGGTGTCGCCCAGGTCAGTGCGGTACGAGCCCTGCGGCAGATCGTAGCCGGGGGCGGCGTAGACGCCCACGCTGCGCGTGTGGCCCACGCTCGGTGATCAGCGCATCCCCCGCCACCGCCGTGCCGGCCGTGGCGAGCTCCAGGGTCGAGCCGCCGCCCTTCTCCTGCACGTAGTAGTGGAGGTCGGCCGAGAAGGTCATCGACGCCTCGTCGACCGGTCCGTCCCAGAAGGCGGCCGGCACGCTGACGTACACGCCGGTCCCGCCGAACGACGACGTGGTGGTCGCCGGATCGAGGAACCGCCCCACCAGGTCGGCGATGGTCGCGGACAGTCCGCCCTCGAGCATGGCTCGCTGCACGTGGAAGTCGAGCAGGAAGCGGTGATCCTGCGGCTCGAGCACGTCCATCACGCCGTCGCCGTCGATGTCCGGGTTGACGTAGCGCAGGCACAGGTCGTCGAGCGCGCCCAGGTACTCGGCCGAGGCCGGATCCAGGCCGAGCGCGGCGACCAGGTCGTCGTAGCCAGGCCGGCGGTCGCCTCGCCCGATTCGTCCACTGTCACGTCGCCCAGCGCGACCGCGCCGCTGGACGTCGGCGTCAGCGTGTCGAGGGTGCCGGCGCCCAGCACTCCGGCGATCATGTCGGCTCCGACCTTTGTCGAGTCCACGAACACGAGCACCCACGGGTGGCCCGGGTCGATGTCGAGGGCGAAGCTGCCGTCGGCGCCTACCTCCGAGTAGGCACGGACCTGCGACTGGCTCGACGGCGCCACGGCGACGACGTGGTCCACCACGAGCGGGTCGCCGCCGCGGCGCAGGTTGACGACCTGCGTCACCGAGCCGGTCACCCGGAAGCCGTCGTCTCCGCCATCGTCGCCGCCGCCGTCGGCGCCATCGTCGCCATCGCCGCCGTCGTCGTCAGCGCCGCCGTCGTCGTCAGCGTCGTCGCCGCCGTCGTCTTCTTCGCCCGGGTCGCCGCCGCCGCCGCATCCCAGAACCGCGATACAAAGGAATCCCGCCAGCGCGCCTGCTCTCATCCGGTCACCCCCCCGCAGGGTTCGGCCGGATCGCGCCGATTTTGAGGAGTGCGACAGGGGTTCGGGAGGGGACCCGAGATGTGTGACGCTCGAGGCTCGATCACCCTCGCGCTGTCCGGCTCGGCCGTCTCTACGGCTCCGGGCGGAACCGATCGACCATTTCTTCGTGGTTGTGCGGCGTGATCGCCCAGCGCTCGCCATCGTGGTACTCGAAGTCGCCGTTCAGGTCGACGTCGTCGCCCCGCCGGTCGAGTCGAATCGCGCAGGCGAGCCACCGGCCCTTGCCGTCATCCTGGGCCATCTTCTCCCGCAGCTGCCCGAGCAACGGCATCGGATCGGGATCGCCCGGGACGACGGCGCGATCCACTCCGTCCTGGTCGTAGACCATCCCCGCGATCCACGTGCCGCCGTCGTCCTCGATGCCGGCCAGGATGACGATGCGGGCCCAGCCGTCCCGGGTCAACCGCTCGTTGGCCAGGATCGCCTCGGCCACGGCGCGCAGCAGCTCGTCCTTGTCCATGTCCGTCTGCCAATGTTCGCGCTTCTGGCGACGGACGCAAGGCCCAAGCGAATCGGTCGTGACGCGTCGCGATGCTGCCGGTCCCGATTCGCCGCCGCTATACTCGGGCGCACGAAGGTCCCCGGCTTCCAGATTGCGCGCCGCATCGGGCAGGGCGGTATGGGCGAGGTACTCGAGGCGGTGCGCACCGGCCCGGGTGGATTTCGCATGCCGGTCGCGCTCAAGCGACTCGCGGCCGACCATGCCCTGCGCGGCGAGATGGTGCAGCGCTTCTTCACCGAGGCGCGCATCCTGGCCCGGCTCGACCACCCGAACATCGTCCGCGTGCACGACGTGCTGGCGGTCAACGCCGGCTACTTCATCGTGATGGAGCTCCTGCGCGGCGCCACCCTGGCCGAGCTCGCCGCGCACGGCGGCGACCGCACGCCGTGGCCGGATGTGCTGGCGGTGGCCGAGCGGGCGCTGGCCGGCCTGGCCTACGCCCACGCCGCATGCGACGACCGCGGGGAGCCGCTCGGCCTGGTCCATCGCGACGTCACGCCGCGCAACCTGTTCGTGACCGACGCCGGCCAGGTCAAGCTGCTCGACTTCGGCATCGCCAAGCTGCACGAGCGGCTGGAGGCCCCGATCACGCGCGAGGGGACGGTGCACGGCACCCTCGAGCTGCTGTCGCCCGAGCAGGCCGCGGGCGAGAGCGCGGACGCGTCGACCGACCTCTATCAGCTCGGCGCGTCGATGTACTGGGCGCTGGCCGCGCGCTACCCGCATGGATCCGGCAGCGCGCCGGAGCTGCTGGCCCGCATCATCTCCGCCGCGCCGCGCCCGCTGGCCGAGCTGCGCCCGGACCTGCCGGCAGTGGTGGTTGCCTTGATCGAGCGCGCGATGATGCGCGACCGGGCCGCGCGCTTCGGCTCGGCGGCGGAGATGCGCGAGCAGGTGGCGGCGCTGCTGGCGCCAGCAGAGGTCGGCGGCGCGGATCTCGCGCGCGCGGTGCGCGATGTGCGCGACGCGGCCCCGCCCGCGCAGGTCAGCAACCACCCGGCGCCCACCGGCCGGCGCGCTCGCCTGGTCGCCGCGCTCGCCGCGGCAGCCGTCCTGGGCGCCGCGCTCTGGCTGGTGCGCGGCCGCGAGCCGGACGCTCGCTCGCAGCGGCGCGAGGTGCGCGAGGTGATGCTGACCCAGACCGTCGGCGACCAGCAGCCGATGGGCGGCGGCGTGTCGCGCGACGGGACGCGCCTGGTCTACGCCGACGGCGTCAGACTACTGGTCCGGCCGCTGGCCGGCGGGCGCGTCGACCGCCAGGCGCTGCCGCCCGGGCTCTCGCCGATGGACGCCGAGTTCACGGCGGACAATCAGATCGTCGTCTTCGGACAGCACCGCACCGGCGACTGGCAGCTGTGGCGGCTGGGCTCGGCCGGGGTCGCGCTCCTCCACTGGGCGCCGGACCGCTACCTCACCCGGGTGGCGCCGGACGGCAAGTCGATCGCGTGCGCCCACGACGAGCGCGAGGTCGAGCTGATCGTGCCCGGCCAGACCGCGCGCCGTCTGATCGAGCTGTCGGCCGGCGAGATCGTCGCCGGCATGGCCTGGTCGCCGGACGGGGCGCGCCTCGCGGTCGTGATCACCGCGCCCGACGGCGGCGACGACCGCATCGACATCGTCAACCTGGCCGCTCCGGTCGCGACCCGCCGGCGCCTGCGCGCCCTTCGCCGCCATCGCCTGTCCAGCTACCTCGGCGTCCTGATCGTCTGGCCGCAGCCGGACCGGATGCTGTATGCGCTCAACGACCGGCGCGGCGCGAGCCTCCACTCGCTCGACCTCGCCACCGGAGTCGAGAGCCCGGTCCACCGCTGGGCCGGCCTCTTCATCACCGGCGGCCGCTGGGGCGGCAACCGGCTGCTGTGCTACCGCGGCACCCATCGGTACGGCATCTTCGTGGCCGGGCGGGGCGAGGCGCTGCGCCGGCTGTCAACCGGTGACGGCGAGACCAGGCGCCTGGCCGGGTGGAGCGGGCAGGGCTGGCTCTTCTACGCCACCGACGCTGCCGGCAACTTCGACATCGTCGCCCACCCACCGTCCGACCCGCCGGCCCTGTGGATGAGCGGCGATGGCGACGAGATGCCGGACACGCTCGTCGACGGCGCGCTGCTGTTCCAGCGCAGCCCGGGCACCGGCGGCCGCGGCACCGTCGATCTGTGGCGCTCCTCGGCGCCCGGCGACGCCCAGCGCATGACCTCGGTGCGGGCCGAGGGGAGGTCGGCCAACGCGATCCGCTGCGCCGGCGACCGCCGCGCTCCCTGCGTCATCGAGGAGGTCGGTGGTGGGCAGGCGCGCTACGTGCTCTTCGATCCGGCGCGCGGGGCGCGCGGCCGCCGAGATCGCCTCGGTGCCGGCGCGCGGCAACTACCAGCGCAACATGGCGCTGGCTCCCGACGGGGAGACCCTGGCCGTCGTCTCCGGCGGAGACGCGATCGCGCTGTTCGACGTCGAAGGCGGCAAGCGGCGCGATCTCCCGGTCGCCGGTATGAGCACCTTGCAGTCGGTCAGCTGGTCGGCGGACGGCCGCGAGCTGCTGGTGACCGGGGTGGGCTGGCGCGGCCAGCTGTTCGCCGCCCTGCGCGTCGGCCTCGATGGCTCGGTCGAGCCGATCGCGTCCGGCCACGATCGGTGGTACTGGCGGCCGCAGGAGTCGCCCGACGGGTCGCGCGTGGCCCTGGTGGCGACGGACCTCGCGATGGACCTCGCCGTGCTCGAGGGAATCTGAGAGCAGATCCCCTGTCGGCCAGCAGGCGGACGCCGATCGCGTTACATGGTCTCGACGATGCTGGAGCGCGTCCGCGAGCTGTACCGGCTGCTGCCGCCCGTCTACTGGACGGTCTGGCTCGGCACGCTCATCAACCGGGCCGGCGGATTCGCCGTGCCGCTGCTCACCTTCTACCTGATCGACGAGCGCGGGCTGTCGATCGGAGACGCGGGCGCGATCCTCTCGCTGTTCGGCGCCGGCGGGGTGGTGGCGGCGCTGGTCGGCGGCGTCCTGGCCGACCGGCTGGGACGCCGCGCCACGATGGCGATCTCGCTGCTGGGCGGCTCGGCGATGATGTTCGGGCTGGGTGCCGTGACCGAGCCCGCGGCGATCGCCGCGCTGACCTTCGCGCTCGGCCTGGTGGGCGAGCTCTACCGCCCCGCCGTGCAGGCGTTCGTCGCCGACGTGGTGCCGGCCGAGCATCGCCTGCGCGCCTACGGCCTGCTCTACTGGGCCATCAACATGGGCTTCGCGATCGCGCCGATCGCGGCCGGCCTGGTCGCACAGTGGTCGTACTCCGCGCTGTTCGTCATCGACGGCGCCACCATGGCGGTCTACGGCCTCATCGTCCTGGCGCGCGTGCCCGAGACCCGGCCGGCCCGCGTCGTCGGCGACGGCGCCGCGCCGGTGGGGCTGCTCCGCATCGCCGCCGACCGCGCCTTTCTGCGCTTCCTCATCCTCACCTTCCTGACCACGCTGCTCATGTACCAGGGCAGCTCCGGCCTGGCGGCCTGGATGGACTCGCAGGGCCACTCGGCCAGGGCCTACGGCGCCGTGCTGGCGGTCAACGGGATCATGATCGTCCTGTTCCAGCCCAGGATCAGCGCGCGCGTCACCGGTCGCGATCCGATGCGGGTCCTCACCCTCTCGTCGCTCCTGATCGGCGCGGGCTTCGCACTGCACGGCGTCAGCGCCTCCGTGCTGGTGCACGTGGCGGCGGTCGCCATCTGGACGCTCGGCGAGATCGCCGCCGCCCCGACCGGCGCCGCGCTGGTCGCCCGCCTCGCCCGTCCCGAGACGCGCGGCCGCTACCAGGGCCTCTACACCATGTCATGGGGCCTGGCGTCGTTCGTCGCCCCGCTGCTCGGGCCGCGCGTCCTCGAGCAGGCCGGCCCGGTGGCGCTGTGGGGCGGCTGCCTCGCCATCGGCATCATCGCCGCGGCCGGCTTCGCGACCACCCCTCGAGATCGCCGCGCCCCCGACGAGAGCGATGCTCGACCCATCGACGGCTGAGGCAGGCGCCAATCCGTCAGGCGCCCGCCCCGCCGTCCCCTCAGGCGGGTGACGTCATCAGCAGACGGGCGAGCACTGCAGGTGGCCGTCGCAGTTGTTCACCGCTCCGCATCCCGCCCAGTCGATGCAGGAGAAACCCTCGGTCAGCTGGCCGTTGCGCCGATAGCATCGCGCACAGAGAACCGTGCCGCCGTCCTCGGAGTAGATCGGGCACTGGTCAATCCACGACCCGGGCGGGAGGGCCAGCGTCTCCGCGTTCTCGTCGGCGCTCTGGTCGGCGCTCTCGGCATCTCCCGCCACGAGGGCGGCGGCCTTCTCGGAGGTCTCCACCTCCGCATCCGCTTCCTCGACGGCGCACGCGGCGAGCACGGACGCGCTCAGGACCATCACCAGAGCCACAGCAAGTCGTCGTGTGTACGTCATGATTCATCCTCCCTTCTCGTCGCCGCCGGAGTTGCAAGGCGGAGACCGCGGCACGCGCCGCCAGCTTTGCGCGATTGCGAGCTGTTGCGGCGGCCCGCGCGGCCGCCAGCTGTCACGCGAGCCGCCTTCGCGAGACACGTCGCGCGTGACAGGCGACAGGCGCGGCCCGGCGCTGGTCCGCGGTCAGCGTCGATCGGTCGCCGACCGCGGGCCGCGGGCGAGGTATCCGGCGACCTCGTCGCGTTCGCGCGAGGCGCGCTGGGCGGTGAAGACATCGAGCGCCTCGCGCGCCAGCGCCTGCGCGCGCGCGGACCGCGGCCGGCGCGGTTCGAGCGCCCGGGCCAGGCCGAAGGCTGCCCGCGCTCGGTTCGCGTCGCCCGCCGGGATCTTCGCCAGCGCCTCTTGCAGCAGCGGGATCGCCCGTTCACGTCGCCCCAGGTCGACGAGCGCGAGTCCCTGGTAGGCCAGGTGGGGGCCGAGAATCGGGTGGTCCCCCATCCGGGCGCGGAGGATGCGCAGCGCGCGCTCCTGGTGGCTCAGCGCCTCGGCGGCGCGGCCGAGGTGCCGGAGGTCCTCGCCGGTCTCCGACAGGGTCACGGCGTAGCTGGGATGGTCGGCGCCCGCCGTCTTCTCGGTCAGGGCGAGCGCGCGGCGATGGACCGCGAGCGCCTCGGCGAAGGCGCCCATGTTGCGACGGAGGCTGCCGATGTTCTGCAGCGACACCGCCACGTCCTGGTGATCCGGGCCGAACTGGCGCTGATACGCGACCAGGGCGGCCTCGTGATACGCGAGCGCCTGATCGAGGTTGCCGACCTTGTGCTCGAGCTCGCCCAGGTTGGTCAGGAGAGTGGGATAGCTCCGGTAGCTGGGGACCCGCTCGAGGATGGCCAGCGCTGCGAGGAAGTGCTTGCGCGCCTCGGCGGCGTCGCCGTTCTCCTCGATGTAGCTCACGCCCAGGTTGACATGGACGTTGGCGGTCAGCGGGTGCTGGTCGCCGAACACACGGCGCCGGATCGCCAGCGTCTTGAAGTAGTGCGCGCGGGCCTCGGGATAGAGCGCCTTGCCGCGCAGCGCATTGCCGAGGCTCTGCTCCGCGCTGGCCACCTCGGAGGAGATCGCAGGAGCGATGCGCCGGCGGATCGCGAGCGCCTCGCGCTGCAGCTCGATGGCCCGATCGGCCTGTCCCTCGTCGTTGGCCATCGAGCCCAGGGCCGCGAGCAGCCGGGCGCGCAGCTCCTCGTCGCGACGCAGGTCCGGGCGCTCGAGCATGGCCTCGATCAGCTGCGCCACCAGCTGTGCCTCGTCGACGTGCTTCTCACGCACGTTGATCACGACGAGCAGATCGAGCATGAGGTGGACGGCGAGCGTGACGTCGCCGGCCGCCTCGGCCTGGCGCTGGGCGCCGATCAGCGCCGCGCGAGCGTCGGCCGGGCGGCCGAGGTCCTCGAGAGAGCGACCGAGCACGCGCCCGGCCCGGGCGGCAAGAGGTGGGTAGTCGAGCGGCCGGCCGGCCTCGAGCACCGCGCGCGCCTCGTCCGCCGCCGCCTGAGGGCGGCCCGCCTGTCGCTCGAGGTCGGCGTGGTCAACCTGGCGCTCGAGCTGGGTCACGCGTGCCCGGCGCGCGGGCTCGGCGGGCGGCGCCACGCGCGAGAGCAGCGCCGCCGAGTCCGCGCAGGTCGCCAGCGGCTCGAGGTCGGCGACCAGGTCGACCGCGCGGTCAACCAGCGCGCCGTCGGTGCGCCGGACGAACAGATCGAGCAGTGCGGCGGTCTGGTCCAGGCGGCGGCCGAGGCACGCCATGCGCCGGTCGAGCAGCTCGGGCGACTGCTCGCCGCGCGTGGTGGCCAGGCACGCCGAGCGGTGCATGTCCGCCCACTGGCCGGTGTAGGCGTCGAGCTGCTCGGCGACTCGCCCTGCGCTCGACCGGGCGTGGGGACAATCGGAGGCCGCGAACGCGGCGCGCACCCGGGCGGCCACGGCCGGATTCCACGTGCCGGACACCTGCTCGCGGGCGCCGCTGCAGCTCGCCTCGCTCGAGTCGGCCACCGTCGCGAACGCGACGACGCCGCCGCCGAAGACCACGGCGATGGTCACCGCAAGAGCGAGGACGAGTCGACGCCGTCGCCGGGCCGGCTCGCGGTTGAGCGCGACGAGCAGGCCCTCCATGCTGGGATGGCGATCCTCGGGACTCCAAGCCAGTCCGCGCGTGACCGCGCGCTGGAGCCACGCCGGAGCGCCGCGCACATCGCGCGGCACGCGCGGGACCTTGTCGAGCGCCTGCGGCGCGGGCGCTGCTGCAGGCTCGACCGCGCCGGCCATGGTGGACGAGAAGGGGGATGGAGGGGCCAGGAACGGGTGCTCACGGAAGAGCGCCTCGTACATGGTGACGCAGAAGCTGAACTGGTCCGCCCGGGCGTCCGCCGGCATGCCCCGCTGCTGCTCGGGAGCCATGTAGGCGGGCGTGCCCTGGACCGAGCCGGTGCGCGTGATCGACCTCGAGAAGGCGCTGCTGCGCCCGAGGTCGCCTCGAGCGTCCGCTCGAATCTTCGTCCGGCGCGGACTCCGCCACCGCCCGGGCCAGACCGAAATCGGTCACCACCACCCGGCCGTCCACGCCGACGAGCAGGTTGCCCGGCTTGAAGTCGCGGTGGATGAGGCCGGCAGCGTGGGCCGCGGCCAGGCCGCGACCTGCCCTGAGCAGCACCGCGAGGATCTCCGGCCACGCTCGCTCGCTGGTCGCCAGCCAGTCGGCGAAGGTCTGGCCGTGGATGTACTCCATCGCGATGAACGCGCGGCCATCGGCAAATCCCACGTCGTAGACCGAGATGACGTTCGGGTGCGACAGGCGGGCGAGCGCCTGCGCCTCGCGCAGGAACCGCGCGCGCGCGTCGCCTCGATCGCTCAGGGTGCGGCGGAGGATCTTGAGCGCGATGGTTCGGTCGAGCTCCGGATCGTGGGCTGCGTAGACGACGCCCGCGCCACCCGTGCCGAGCGTGCGGTGCACGATGAAGCGACCGACGACGCCGCCCGGCGCCAGGACCTCGTCGGGCGGGCCGAGAGCGCGCGACGGACCGATCTCGGGCGACCGCTCGTCCCGCGTCGTCCCCGGATCGGTCGTCGCCATGCCAGTGCCGTCCTCTGTGTCGCCTGTCTCGCGCTCCACCGGCCTCGACCCATCCCCGGCTCGGCCGCTACTCGCCGCGCCGCCGGTACGCGTCCGGGTCGATGTTGTCGCGCCGGAGCCACCGGTATATCTGCTTGCGGTCCTTGCCCAGGAAGACGGCGATGTCCTTGACGCTGCCGTTGTGCTCCTCGACCAGCCGGCGAAGCTGTCGCGTGCTCGGGGCCTCGCCGGGAGCGAGCAGGGCCGCCGGAGCGCAGGCCGGCTGCGCCGGGCGCGCGCCGGTCTGCGGCGTCGCCGGCCGCATCGAGGCCGGGAGATCGTCGACCGCCAGCTCGCCACCCGCCGGCTCGAGCAGCAGCGCGCTGCGCACGAGCTGCCTCAGCTCGCGGACGTTGAACGGCCACGAGTGGAGCGCCATGGCCTCGAACGCGGCGCCGCTCGGCTCCAGGGTCGCGCCCTGACCCAGCTCGGCCACGAAGTGTCGCCATAGCGGCTCGATGTCCTCGGGCCGGTCGCGCAGCGCATCCAGCACCACCACCACCTCGGCCAGTCGCGCGTAGAGATCGGCGCGGAAGGCGCCTTCGCTGGCCTCGCTCGCGAGATCTCGGTTCGTCGCCGCGACGACCCGGACATCGACCGGCACCTCGGCTGCCGAGCCGACCGGGCGGATCGATCTCGCGTCCAGGGCTCGCAGGAGCACGGCCTGCATGTCGGGCGGCAGCTCTCCGACCTCGTCGAGAAACAGCGTCCCGCCGGCGGCGGCGCGAAACAGACCGGGTCGCGCCGAGTCGGCGCCGCTGAAGGCGCCCCGCTCGTGACCGAAGAGCTCGCTCTCGACGAGATGGGCGGGGAGCGCGGCGCAGTTGACCGCCACGAACCGTCCGCTCCGTCCGGATGCGCGATGGATGAGGCCGGCGACCAGCTCCTTCCCGGTGCCGGTGGGGCCGAGAACGAGGACGGGCGCATCGAGGGCGGCGACCCGGACGGCTCTGTCGAGCGAGAGCCGGAACAATCGGCTCCGCCCGACCAGCGGCGCCTCGGGCGCGCCGGCCCGCGACGGGTCCGGCGGCGCCGCGTCGATGCGGAAGACCGTGTCTCCGATGCGAACGACGTCGCCCGACTTGAGCAGCTCGCGCGCAATCCTGGTGCCGTTGAGGTGGACGCCGTTGCGGCTGCCGAGATCGCGAATCCAGTGCCGTCCGTGGATCTCGGACCAGTGAATCTCGGCGTGGCGCCGTGAGGCGCGCGGATCCTCGAGCCGGACATGCTGCTCGTCGTCAACCTCCCGTCCCAGGTGAAGCGGATCGGCACGGAGCTCGAAGCTCCTGCGTTCGCCCCGCACGCGGCCGAACAGCAGGAGCAGCGCGCTGCGCGGCTGCTCGGCCGGAAGGCTCCCGCGATCCTCGACCGTCGTGTCGAGCCCCCCGGAACACGCTTCATCGCCGACTGCTCGATTTGCCTTTTCGTACTGCCGACTCACCGAGAGAAGCGCGAGGTTATCAGGTCTCCAGTTGAGCGAGCCAAGTATCTAGCTCGTCCGATCCTGGCTGTAAGCGAAACGACTCGATCAGGGCAGGGCCTTCGGCATCGCGGCCGCCGCGATGTGCGCCGCGCCGCAGCCCGTGTCGCATCTCGCGGTGAGCAGCGGTCCGGACGGAAGACCTAGCGGCCGATCCGGCCCGACAGCGAGGCGACGGTGGCCACCAGCTCGAAGCTCTCGAGCGGCTTGGCCAGGTGGGCCTGATAACCGGACAGGAGCGCGCGCGCTCGATCCTCGGAGCGAGCGAACGCCGTCAGGGCGGCGGCCGGCGTCTTGATCCCGCGCCGGCGCACCTCGGCGATGAAGTCGTAGCCGTCCCGCCTGGGCATCCCGATGTCGCTGACCAGGACGTCGAATCGCTGCGTCTCGAGGGCATCGAGCGCGCTCTCGACGTTGTGGAACGTGGAGACCTCGACCCGGCGATCCTCGAGGATGTGCTGGATCGCCTCCAGCGCGTCCGGCTCGTCGTCCACGACCAGCACCTTGATCCCGTCGAGCGCGGGCGCGTCCTGATCGACCCGCGTCGACACCGGCGTCCGGGCGCGCTCGTGCTCCTGCGTCTCGGCCATCGCGACCGGGAGGCGCACGGTGAAGGTCGACCCCAGCCCGTCGCCCGGGCTGGTGGCGCGGACCTGCCCGCCGTGCAGCTCCGCGATCTGCTTGACCAGGGCCAGGCCGATGCCGAGACCGCCGTGCTCGCGCGAGGCCGAGGCGTCGGCCTGGCGGAACCGCTCGAACAGGTGAGGCAGGAAGTCCGGAACGGATGCCCTTGCCGGTGTCGGTGACGCCGATCTCGATGTCGGGGCCGACCCGTGTCATGACCACGTCAACCCTGCCGCCCTCGGGCGTGAACTTGACCGCGTTGGACAGGAGGTTCCAGAGGATCTGGCGCAGCCTCGCGGAGTCGCCGTGCACCGGCGCGTCGAGCGGCTCGATCGCGCTGTGGAGGCCGATGCGCCGGGCGTCGGCGGCCGGCCTCACCGCCTCGATGGCCGAGACGATGACCGCCCCGAGCGCGACCCGCTCGACGGTGAGACGCATCTTCCCGGTGATGACGCGGCTCAGGTCGAGGAGATCCTCGATGAGCTGGGCCTGGGCCCATGCGTTGCGGCGAATGACCTCGACGCCGCGACGCACCCTGTGCTTGTCGTCGAGGCTCTCCCGCAGCACGTCGGCCCAGCCCAGGATGGCGCTCAGGGGCGTGCGCAGCTCGTGCGACAGCGTGGCCAGGAACTCGTCCTTGAGGTGCGCCGTGCGCTCCGACTCGGCTCTGGCCTGGCGCTCGCTCGCGAGCAGCTGATCGCGCTCGGCCTGGATGATGCGGCGCTCGATCCAGTCGGCCGCCTGACGCGCGAGCAGGTCGAACACGCGCAGGTCCCGGCTGGCCGGGCGGCCCGGCGCAGCGATAGTGGGTCGACAGCATGCCGACCAGCTGACCGGAGCGCGTGACCAGCGGCGTGGACTGCATGGCCCGGATGCCCGTGCCGAGAACGACGGGGAGATCCTCCGCGCTCAGCAGCGGGCTGGCTGTGGCGTCCTCGATCACGACGCGCTCGCCGGTCAGCATGGCCGTGCCGCACGAGCCCTGGCCCTGCTCGATCCTGCTGAAGGCGTCGAGGAACGCGTGGCCCAGCCCGCGGCTGGCCACGACCTTGAGGCTCGCGGTCTCAGGGTCGTGGAGCTGGATGTTGCCCATGTCGGCGCCGGTGAGCGCGATGGCCGCGTCAACGATGTGCTCGAGCAGCGACGTCGAGTCGCCGGCCTGGACCAGTCGCGTGCTCATCTCCTGCAAGCGCGTCATGCTGGCCAGCTCGGCGGCCAGGCTCCTCTCGCTCTTCACCTGCTCGGTGATGTCCAGTGCCATCGAGATGAACCCGATCACCTGGCCGCCGCGGTCGCGCAGCGGCGTGTTGTGCCACTCGCAGACCACGGTGCGACCGTCCCTGGCCAGGTTCTCGGCCACGACGTGGGCGGCCATGTCGCCCGCGGCCAGGCGCGCGACCACCGCGTCCGCGATCGCACGGCTGGCCGGCGCGACCAGCAGCTTGTAGCCCTCGACGCCGATCACCTCTTCCCTGGCGTAGCCGAACACCTTCTCGGCGGCGGGGTTCCAGTCGATGATGTGATGCTGGAGGTCTGCGACGATGCATGCGATCGGCATGCGCTCGTACTGGAGCTGCAGCCTGGCGAGCAGCTCGTCGCGCTCGCGCTCGACCTTCCGGTTCGCCTCCTCGACCTGCTTGCGCTCGGTAACGTCGCGCCTGTGGTATGCGACGCCGCCGCCGTCGAGCGGGTAGATCGACACCTCGAACCAGCGGCCGTCCGGCTGGTCGAGGCTCTCGCTGCGGATCGGCACCCGCTCGGCCATGGCGCGGCGCAGGTCGCCCTCGAGGGCGCTCCCCGTCCTGGTCGGGAACGATTCCCAGTGATCCAGCCCCAGCAGGGCTTCAGGCGACGCCCCGCTGGCATCGACGGCGGCCGCGTTCACGTAGGTGATGCGCCACTGGCGGTCCAGGGCGACGAGGCCATCCGTCATGCTGTCGAGCACGTCGAAGGGCAACGGAGGCCCCGCGATGTCTGGCGCCTCACCCGCCTTCCTCATTGATTCCCCCCTGCCACCCGCGCACCTGCCGGACCTGCTCCCGGCCTGGTCGGATCCCCGTGCCGACAATGCATCAGGACTCCGGAAGGGCGCGCAGTCAAGCGCGACCTCGCCGCCCATCGAGACGCCACCACGGGCCGATCGAGGCTGCGGCGCGGTAGGCTGGCCGCCGTGACGGAACCGGAGCGCACGCGGGTCGCGATCATCGGGACCGGCTTCTCGGGGCTGGCCATGGCCATCCAGCTCCAGAAGGCGGGCAAGGGCGACTTTCTGCTGCTCGAGCGGTCCGACGCCATCGGCGGCACGTGGCGCGACAACCACTATCCGGGCTGCGCCTGCGACGTGCCCGCTCACCTCTACTCCTTCTCGTTCGAGCCCAACCCGGACTGGTCGTCGGTCTACGCGCCGCAGGCGGAGATCCGGGCCTACATCGAGCGCTGCGCCGCGCGCTACCGCCTGGCCGGGCGGGTCCGCTTCTCGGCCGACGTCGTCTCGGCCGAGCTCGACGAGGCGCGCGCCTGCTGGATCCTGTTGACGGCGGACGGCCGTGTCTTCGTCGCCGACGCGGTGGTGGCCGCGGTGGGCGGGCTCAGCCGACCGCTCATCCCGGGCCTGCCCGGGCTCGAGCGCTTCGCCGGCCGCTCCTGGCACTCGGCGTCGTGGGACCACCAGGCTCCGCTCGACGGAAAGGCTGTGGCGGTGATCGGCACCGGCGCCAGCGCGATCCAGTTCGTGCCGCGCATCGCGCCCCGGGTCGGCCGCCTGTCGCTGTTCCAGCGCACACCGGCCTGGGTGCTGCCGCGCGACGATCACCAGTTCACGCGCCTGCAGAAGCGGCTCCTGCGCTTCCCGCCGCTGCGCTGGCTGTACCGGCAGCGGCTCTACTGGTCGCTCGAGGCGCGCGGCGTGCCGTTCACCCTGGCCCCGGGCGTGCTGCGCTGGGCCGAGCGGATCGCGGTCCGCCACATCCACCGCCAGGTACGCGACCCGGAGCTGGCCCGCAGGCTCACGCCGTCCTACGTGATGGGCTGCAAGCGCATCCTGCTGTCCAGCGACTACTACCCGGCCGTGGCGCGGCCCAACGTCGAGCTGGTCACCGATCCGATCCGCGAGATCACGGCCCGCGGCGTGGTCACCGCCGACGGCGCCGAGCGCGCTGTCGACGCCATCGTGTTCGGCACCGGTTTCGACGTGCACGACTATCTGGGTCGGCTGCGCGTGATCGGGCGCGGCGGGGCCGAGCTGTCGGAGCGCTGGCGGCGGCGGGCAGAGGCCCACCTCGGCACCATGGTCCCCGGCTTCCCCAGCTTCTTCATCATGAACGGGCCGAACACCGGCCTGGGCCACAACTCGATCATCTTCATGGCCGAGTGCCAGGTGCGCCACGTGATGTCCTGCCTGCGCGCGATGGAGCGCCGCGGCGCCTGTCTGATCGAGCCGCGCGAAGAGACGGCCCGGCGCTACAACCAGCGTCTACAAGAGAGGCTGGCCCGGACCGTGTGGCACACCGGCTGCCAGAGCTGGTACCTGAACCGGGACGGCGTCAACACGACGCTCTGGCCCGGCTCGACGGCCGAGTTCCTGCTGCGCACCTGGCGCCTCGATAGGTCCGCCCACGTGATGGAGCGGCGCCCGCCGGTCATCGCGCGCTAAATTACGGCATCGGGTCGCAGACGTCGCCGATCCCGTCCTCGTCGCTGTCCTCCTGGTCCCCGTTCGGGTCAACCGGGCAGTTGTCGCATGCGTCGCCGGCGAAGTCGCGGTCGCCGTCCGCCTGATCCTGGTTGGCGACGTCGGAGCAGTTGTCGCATGCGTCGCCAAGCTGGTCCCCGTCGCCGTCCTCGTTGAAGTCGTCGTAGTCCCTCGGGCAGATGTCGCAGTCGTCGCCGACCCGGTCCTCGTCGATGTCGGTCTGGGTCGGGTTGGCGAGCCCGGGGCAGTTGTCGCAGGCATCGCCAATCTCGTCCCCGTCGATGTCCTCGCCGTCGGACGACCACAGCGCCGGGCAGCTGTCGCACGCGTCGCCGAAGTCGTCGGGCTCGGCCAGCTCGGTCTCGAACAGGACGCCGTCCTCCGATACCTCGAAGTTGATGAGCGAGCGGCCGTCGAGGGCGGCGCCGAACAGGCCGAGCTGGTCCTCGATGCCCTGGCTGTGCGCCTGGCCGTCGGACGGGCACTCCTGGCACTGCACCTCGATCGTCGAGCCGTTCTCGCGCAGGACGATCTGCATGGTGACGGCGAACTCACCCTTGCTGTCGAAGTGCGGCACGCCGCTCCACTCGACCACCAGCTCGCGCTCGGGAGCCTCGCCCTGCAGGCCCCAGACGATCTGACCGCCGTCGTCCTGGTTGAGGTCGGTCCAGAAACCGGCCACCAGCGCGTTGGGCCAGTGGACGTCCGGGATCGCGTCGGCGAACTGGTACTCGGCCGGGAAGAGCGAGTTGGGGGCGAGCATGAGAAAGCCGTCGGTGCCGACGAGGATCTGGTCGTAGGTGTCGCCGAAGAAGGTGAAGTCGAAGCCGATCGGGATCGGCTCGGAGACCGCATCGTCGCCGGTCACCGCCACCTCGGTCGGGGTCTCGCGGAAGGCGAACCGGATCTCGGTCGCGCGCGCGGCCGGCTCCGGGTCGCGGTTCTCCTGCCCGGCGTTGGACAGAGCCGGGCAGTTGTCCTCGGCGTCGGGCACGCCGTCCTCGTCGCTGTCCGGCCCGGCTTCACCATCGCCGGCGTCAGCCTGCGTGGGGCCCGCGTCGGTGCCCCCCGACGACACGCCGCCGCAGCCTGCCGCGGCGCAAAGAGCAGCCAAGATGGTGATCCGCATCGACATCCTCCTGGAGCACCGGGACAGCGCCGCCGCCCATAGTTCTACTCCGGGTCGGCCTCCGCATGCGAGCGCATGCCACCCTGCTGGTGGGGGCCGGCGGGGTCACCGCGCGTGGCGGCGCGCGCCCTTCTCGGCGGCGTCGGCGATCGCCTTCTCGACCGCCGAGAGGGGGATCATCTTCTCGATCTTGACGATGCCGTTCGAGGCGCGGGTGGTGGCCTCGACGCCGGCGCCGAGCCGGGCCGGGCGCAGGAGCCGGCGATACCGGCCGTCGAACTGCAGCATCGTGATCGGAGCCTTGACCGGAGTGACCGGACCGAGCGCCGCGTCGGCTGCCGGGACCAGCCACCAGTAGCTGCGGCCGTAGTGGGTGCCGGTCCACTTGCCGTCGACCCGCTTGAGGAACAGGAGCCGCTCCCCGCCCTGGTCGTCGATCACCATGTCGTGGACCTCACCGCTGTGCTCGATGATGATCGTCCCCTCGGGGCGGGTTCCCTTGAGCACGGCGACGATCTCGATCACCACGTGGCCGCGCCGGATCTCATCGAGGTCCACCTTCACCACGCGCCCGCGGCAGATGAGCTCGCTCTCGGCCAGGAGCCGCGAGAACTTGCTCGGCGCCAGCCGGGCCTCCGCGGCACGCGGCAAGGCGAGGGCTCCGACCAGAGCCGCGACCACCACCCCGACGCGCATGATTTGCGTGGCTGACATCCCGGATCCAACGCGGCACGCGCCGATCCGATTTCCGGGCATGATCTCGTCGCGCGACATTTCAGCAGCGGGAGGGGACGTCATGAGACACACCGACGAGGGCGAGGGGACGGACGTCGTGGAGAAGGAGGAGAAGGGAGAATCCCTGCTGCAGCGGGTGAAGGACAAGGCGAAGGAGGTGCAGAGCTCGAGGAGCAGAAGGACAAGAAGGTGCTCTCTCTGGTCCTGCGCGCGCTCCAGACAACGTCGATGTGGCAGCAGAAGATCGCCTTCATGGACCTGGGCTGCGACCGCGCGACGATCACCCTCGGCATCCCGCCGAAGATCACCCTGAAGTTCGACAAGCTGGCCGCGCCGTAGCGGCTGCACGTGATCGCGATCGCCGGCGCCGGCGCCATGTAGCGGCGTGCCGCCGTGACGTCGGTCGCGCAGGTGTTCGCGCTGCCGGAACGTACCGCCCCGTGCCGACGGGGCCGGCGCCCCGCGCGCATACAGTGCAGTCATGTCTCGCCGACTCTCCACCACCGGTCGCGAGGTGTGGCTCGCGGCTGCCTGGGAGATCCAAGCGCCCCGCCGGAACGCGCGCTTCGCTCCCGAGCAGGAGCTCGACCGCGATCTGGGCTGGCAGGTGACGACCCTCTTGCCCCGCGTCGAGCTTGGCCTCGGCGTGCATTTCTGATGGACTGGCTGTCCGCTCCCGAAATTTCCTGTCCGCCCGGGGCGTCGGCCGCCGTCCTACAGGTTCGAGGACCCGGTCGAAGCGGGCAGGGACGGAGCCGCACCCATGACCACATCGCGATCGAGCCGACCGCGGGACCGGGGACCGCCACGGGGAGGGCATGCCATGAAGCAGTCGGTTCGCGGGATCGCCGGTCTTGTCGTCGTGATGGCGCTGGCAGCCGGCGCGCCGGCGCCGGTGCGCGCCGAGGGCACGCCGTCGACCCGACGTCTGGCGGTGGTGGTCGGCGCCAACGCGGCCGCGCCGGGGCGCAGGCCGCTGCGGTTCGGCCACACCGACGCGCGTGCGGTGGCGCGGGTGCTGCACGATCTGGGCGGGTTCGCCCGCGACGACGTGCAGCTCCTGCTCGACCCGCAGCCGGCCGCGGTGCTGGCTGCGCTGGACGCGGCGCTGCGCTCCGCCGGGCGGAGCGACTCCGACACGCTGGTCCTGTTCTACTACTCGGGCCACGCCGACACGGTGTCGCTCTATCCGGGCGGGCGCTCGCTCTCGCTCGAGAGTCTGCGCCAGCGACTGGAGGACGGGCGCGCGGCCATGCGCATCGGCATCATCGACGCCTGTCGCGGCGGAGGGTGGACCGGATCGAAGGGGCTGAGCGCCTCCGAGACGTTCGCCATCGAGCAGGCGCTCGATCTGACCAGCCAGGGCTCCGCCCTCATCGCCTCGAGCTCCGGGCTCGAGGACGCGCACGAGTCGGTGGCGCTGCGCGGCTCGTTCTTCACCCATCACTGGAACGCGGCCCTGCGCGGGGCCGCCGATCGCAACGCCGACGACCGGGTCACCCTGTCCGAGGCGTTCGACTACGCGCGCTCGCTCACCATCCGCGACACGGCGCTGCACACCGACAACCCGCAGCACCCCAGCTTCCGCTTCAACCTCCGCGGGCGCGGCGATCCGCTGCTGGCGGAGCTCAGCCCGGGCAGCTCGGTGATCGAGCTCCATCAGGAGGTCGGGCCGCTCCAGATCATCCACCTCGGCACCGGCCTGCTGGTCGTGGAGCTGCCCAGGGGGCAGCGCCGCGCGCGCGTCTCCCTGGCGCCCGGTCACTATCTCGTGCGCCGCCGGACCAGGGACCTGGTCATGGCGCGAGAGGTGCGGCTCGGCGTGGGCCGCCGTGTGCAGGTGACCGAGGCCAGCCTGATCCCGATCCTCGTCGCGGGCGACCGCTTCGCAGCCAAGGGTGGAGGGGAGGTGACCCTGACGTCGGTCGAGCCACCCGACCTGCGGCTCGACCCGCCCTCCGAGTGGATGCTGTCGTTCGTCTGGGGAAGGCCGAGGTACACCGAATTCTCGGGTCCGGACAGCTACACCGCGACCGACGACTACTGGGGCCTCGAAGGCGCGTACCTGTTGCGCCACGGGCGCTACCTCACGACGCGCATGGGGCTCGGCTATGCGCGACCGAAGAGTATGAACGCAGGCGCAGTGTCTGCGACCGTGGGCGAGATGGTGTCCTGGCCGCTCCTGGAGCAGCGCAGCCCGGTGCTCGGAACCAGCCCCTACGCGGTGGAGCCGTTCGTGGCCGCGCACTTCACCGAGCGGTTCGGGCTCGAGGCCGACGCGTGGGACCAGATCCCGATGCAATCGCAGCTCGGACTCTCGGCCGGCGTCCGACTGTTCGTGTTCCACCTCCAGTTCGGCTACGCCTTTCTCAACCCAAGCACCGGACCGCGAGCCGAGGTGGGCCTGCGGTTCGCCCACGACCTGTTCTAGATCGGCTCGCGCGCCGCGGGCATCGACTCCGACGACAGCGGGGTCCAACCGAGGATCCGCCCTCGGGCCGATCACATTGTGAAGTGCCGTCCTCGAGCGGCCCGGCTTCGACCTGATTCGAATGCGGGCCAGAACCAAGGAGAAAGCATGCGAGTGTTCTTCCGACAGATGTTCAGTGGACTTCTGCTCGCCGCGCTGGCCAGTGCGCCGATGGCCTGCGGCGATGACTCCGATGACGGCAGCGATGTGGACGCGGGCGCCGCCGATGCCGGCGCCGAGGTCGCGCCACCGACCGGCTCCGCGGTCACCACCCAGCCTGCCGCAGCTGGCAGCCAGGCCGGGGAGCAAGGCGCCCGCCGGTAGAAGCGATCGAGGTCCGGGCGCTCCGGGCGGCCCGCCGGTGTGAGGGAGCCGGCGCGATCGCCAGCTCCAGGATGAGCTCGTCGCCGGCCAGCGCAGCGCGGGCGATGCGGGTGTCGAACCGGCGGCCGCCCGCCTCGAGCTGCGTGGCCGCCGCGACGCGGCGGGTGATGTCGGCCGCGCTCGAGACGAGCGATCGCAGCCAGACCGCGATCTCGAGGATCGCGGGGCCGCGCACGCGCTCGATCTCGCGATCGCGGAGCGTCGCGACCAGCTGGCCGCCGGCGATCGAGATCTCGGGCCGCACGCCGACGGCGAAGTAGGAGCAACCGCCGCGCTCCTGGAAGATGTGGATCTCGAGAGGACGCCGGGCGCGCGCGCCCACCCACTCGAAGACCGGCCGGTACTGGCCGTCCGGGCGCGGCTTCAAGTCCCGGGTGTAGCGGCGCGGCAAGCGCCCGCGCTCGATCGCCCAGTTCGCGATCGCGGCCACCGCGCCGCCCGAGAGACGGAGCTCGATCTGGTCGCTCGCTGCGGTCGACCGGGCCGCAGCCAGACTGCCGCGCACCGGCAGGTCGGTCACCAGATTCACCTCGAGAGCGTCGACCGGCGCGACCGACGAGCGGACCGCCACGCTCGCGATCGGCAGATCGGGCAGACGAATGCGGAGTCGGGTCACCTCGCCCAGCCGGGCGAGCAAGGTCGAGCGCAGCGCCCGGTACACGGCTCCGGTCAGGTGCCTTGCGAGCTCGCGGGCGCCGCGCTCCAGCACCAGCCGCGGCACTCGCTGTCGCAGGCCTTCCGGGAGCCAGCCAGCGAGCGCGTCGGTCAGCCGGCGGGTGGCGTCCGGGCCGAGCTCGGGCTTCACCGCGACCAGATTGTCGGCGCCCAGTCCCATCTCCAGCCTGGTCTCGCCCCTCGCGCGCACGACCTCAGGCGTCACCTCGGTGCGGAGATCGAGCGTGACGACCTCGCGCCCGGCGTCCCGGATCTCGATCTGGATGGCCAGCCCCACCCGTCCGGCCGGGGCCGGGACGAGCCGGACCTCCCGCACGCGCGCGAGGAGATCGGGCAACCGGAGCGGCAAGCCCCTCGGCAGGAGATGCGGCCCGATGGCCTCCTCGACCGGCTCGTCTGCCAGCGTCGCCGCGAGGACCTCGTTCGCGCGCGCCATCGGGACGTGGAGTCGACCGTGAGGCTCTGCCCCGCCGGCGCTCCGCTCCCCGAGCGCCCGCCGCCTCGCCGCGATGTCACGACAGGCCGACCCGCAACCCGCCGCGGCCACCGCAGCCAGCGCGACCGCCACCGCGATCGCGGACCGACCGATCGCGCAGCGCCCGAGCGACATCCGAGCCGAGCTTCCTACGAAGTCCACGCCACCAGTGCCGGCATTCCATGGAATACCGCGAAAAGCCGGCGAGCCCGACCCGGAGGTGCGGAACACCGCACGCGCTGCGGGGACGATGCTGGCGGCGGGACGGTGGGTGATACGCTCGAGCCCGGCGATGGGCGGGCAGCGCGATGCGAGGGTGTGGCTGACCTGCGTCGCGGGCTGGCTGTTCCTCGCGCTCGCGGAGGCGACGTCGCTCCACTTCGACGCGCTGCGTTCGGCGCGCGAGTCCGATCTCGGATGGCGACTGGCCGAGCGGGGGCTGGCCGACTCGGTCTGGTTGCTCGTCGGTCCGGTGGTCTTCAGTGCGATGCAGCGGGCCATGGGGGCGGGCGCGGCGGCGATCGCCGGGCGGTTCGCGCTGCTCGGGCTGGCGCTGGTGCCGCTCTGCATCGTGTCCGGGCCGTTCGCGTACACGCTCGTCCACACGGGGCGCCTCACCGTCCTGGAGGAGCGCCTGCTCGACATCCCTTTCACGACCGTCATCTGGGAGGTGTTCCTCTACTCGATGGCGACCCTGGCCTCGTGGTCATTTCTTCTGTCGCAGCGTTCGCGCCGCCAGGAGCTGGAGAAGAGCGAGCTGCGCGCGCGGCTCGCGCAGGCGGAGCTGGAGCTCTTGCGCGCCCAGCTGGAGCCGCACTTCCTGTTCAACGCGCTCCACACCATCGCGGGTCTGGTCCGCGGCTCCCGCCACGAGCTGGCCACGAGCGCGCTGGCCCAGCTGAGCGAGCTCCTGCGCTACGTGATCGAGGCGAGCCGGCAGGAGTGGGTCCCGCTGGCGTGGGAGCTCGAGTTCGTGACGAACTATCTCGAGCTGCAGCAGGTGCGCTACGGGCCGCGCCTGCAGTTCGCCATCCACGAGGACGCGGCGGCCCGGGCCTGCGACGTCCCTCCGCTGCTGCTCCAGCCGCTCATCGAGAACGCGGTCGTGCACGGCGCCGCGCGCACCGACGAGCCGGCCAGCATCGAGGTGCGGGTCGCGGCGGCCGACGCGGGCCTGCGAGTCGAGGTGGTCAACACGCCAGTCGAGCAGGACGCCGCGCCCGGGTCCGCCGAGAAGACCGGGCTGGGCCTGCGCAACACGCGGCTGCGTCTCCAGCGCCTGTACGGCGATGCGTTCCGCCTCGATGCCGGGCCGCACGGCGCGGGCTACCGGGTCGCGATCACGCTCCCGCGAGCCGCGTCATGACGCGCATCCGGGCGATCGTCGTGGACGACGAGGAGCACTCGCGCGAGAGCGTGCGCGCGCTGCTCGCCGCGCAGCCGCGCTGGCAGGTGATCGGCGAGTGCGAGAGCGCCCGCGCGCTTCGCGAAGCGGTGGCCAGGGCGGTCCCCGACGTCGTGTTCCTCGACATCCGGCTGCCCGGCGCCGACGGCATCGACCTCGCGCGTCTGCTGCACGCTCTCGAGCCGCGGCCGTTGATCGTCTTCACCACCGCCTTCGAGCAGTACGCGGTCAACGCCTTCGAGGTGCAGGCGGTGGACTACCTCCTCAAGCCGTTCGACGACAGGCGCTTCCAGGCTGCGCTGCGCAGGGTCGAGCAGGCGCTCTCGCCGGCCGCCCGGTCGCGCGCCGGCCGCTACCGCCAGCGCGTCGTGATCCGCTCGATCGGCCGGGTCCAGTTCGTCGACGTGGCGCAGATCGACTGGCTGGAAGCGTCAGGTAACTACGTCGAGATCCACGCCGGCGCGGAGTCGTTCCTCCACCGCGAGCGCCTGCGCGTCCTCGAGGCCGAGCTCGATCCGGCCGACTTCGTCCGCATCCACCGCTCGATCATCGTCAATCGCGCCGCGGTGCTGGAGATCCGGCCGATCGCGGCGGGCGACCACTCGGTGCTCCTGCGCGACGGCCGGCGGGTCCGGCTGAGCAGGACGTATCGGGTGGCGCTCGAGTCGCTCGAGCGCGGAGGCTGAGCCGCGCGTCGATCGCGGCGCCCGTCGAGGCCTCCTCGCCTCCGCGTCCTCACGACTCGCGTCATCCAGGTCACGGGCTGCACCGCGGGGCTGGAGCCGGCCGGCGGCGCGAGCGAAGGATGGGCGGGTGCCCCGCATCCTCTTCGCGCTCGCCCTGGCGGCCATCGGCCTGCAGAACCTGATCACCATCGGCTTCCTCCCGGAGCTCCAGCCGGTGCCGGACTGGGTGCCGGGCCGCCCGTTCTGGGCCTGCGCGGTCGGCCTGCTCCTGGCCGGCGCCGGCGCGTTCGTCATCGCCGGCCGCGCGATCCGGCAGGCCGCCGGCGCGCTCGCGGTCCTTCTCTTCGGCACGCTCCTGCTGCTTCACGTCCCCCGGCTGATCGCCGCTCCGGGCGACGGCGGCGCGTGGACCGGCGCGTTCGAGATCCTCGCCCTGGGCGGCGCCGCCTGGTTCCTGACCGGCACGTCGCGCGGCGAGCGAGCGGGTCGCCTTTGCTTCGCCGCCTCGCTTCCGGCGTTCGGCGTGCTCCACTTCATCTACATCGACTACGTCGCGTCCGTCATCCCGGGCTGGATCCCGGCCCATCTCTTCTGGGCGTACTTCACGGGCGTCGCCCACATCGCCGCGGGGGCGAGCATCGCGACCGGCGTGAAGGCGCGCCTGGCCGCGACCCTCCTGGCCGTCATGTTCGGCATCTGGGTCGTCGTCCTTCACATCCCGCGCGTCGCCGCGGCGCTGGGCAAGCGGCCCGAGTGGACGAGCCTGTTCGTGGCCATGGCGATGTGTGGAGCCGCCTGGCTCATCGCCCGGCGCCTGGCCAGGTAGGTGGCATGTCCCATCGATGGCAACATCGTCGGCACCCCGATCACGGTCGAGGCGCTACTATCCAGATTCGCGTGGGGGAGGGTCCCGCGCGGACGCGGCTCGGGTGTCCAACGTTGGCCGACCCATGTGGCAAGGCAATGTCCTGAACGGCAAGTATCGCGTGGAGCGGGTGATCAGCTCCGGCGAGACGGCCCTGGTGGTCGCCGCGATGCACCTGCCCCTCGGTCGGCGCGTGGCGCTCAAGTTCATGTTGCCCGAGGTGCTGGAGGACAGAGACGCGGTGGAGCGGTTCCTGGGCGCGGCGCGCGAGGCGGCGCGTCTCCAGGGCGAGCATGTCGCGCGCATCATCGAGGTCGATCTGCTCGAGAGCGGGGCGCCCTGCATCGTCATGGAGTACCTGGACGGCATCCACGTCGCCGCCTTGCTCCGGCGCGACGGGCCATTGCCCGTGCCGGTCATCGCCGACTACTCGACGCAGGCGCTCGACGCCGTCGCCGAGGCGCATGACATCGGCATCATCCATCGCCATCTCGAGCCGCGGAACCTCTTCGTCACCCGGCGGCCGTCCGGCGGCGCCCTGGTCAAGGTGCTCGACTTCGGCATCTCCAGGGCAGACGCCGCGGTCGTCGAGGTCGGGATGACCACGACGCAGTCGGTCATCGGCTCGCCGGCGTACATGGCGCCGGAGCAGCTGCGGGCCAGCGAGCACGCCGACGCTCGCTCCGACATCTGGTCGCTCGGCGTCACACTCTACGAGCTTGCGACCGGCCGGGTGCCATTCGGCTCGGGCGTGTACTCGGAGCTGCTGCTCAGCGTGGTGACGGAACCGACGCCGCCGATGGTGGCGCCGCGGCGGCTGCCCGACGGATTCGAGGCGGTGGTCCGGCGGTGTCTCGAGAAGGATGCGGCGCGGCGCTTCCAGACAGCGGCGGAGCTGGCCGCGGCGCTCGCGCCGTTCGCGCCCGGCAGATGATGCGACCAGGGAGCGACGTGGTCAGCCGGCGAGGTCGCGCCTGGCCGCCTCCAGGCCGCGCTGATAGGCGGCGATGAGGCGGTCCCAGCGCGCGCTGGCCGCCTCGTCAACCTGGCGGCGCGCCGGATCGGCGTCGAACCACGCGATGGTCCGCGCCACGCCGTCCGTGTAGCGCGTCGTCGCCACGAAGTCGGGAACGAAGCGCTTGATCTTGGAGCAGTCGAACACCACCGAGGTCGACTTGTCTCCGATCAGGCCGGCGGCCTCCTCCGGCAGGCAGGCGGCGATGAAGTCGCTGGCGATGTGGACCAGGTTCGGGGCCGACACCCCCGCGGCGGCGGCGGCGGCGCGATAGATCTGATCCCAGGTGAGCACCTCGTCGGAGGTGATGTGGAAGGCGTGCCCGATCGCCTGCTGGTGGCCGAGCAGGCCGACAAGCCCCTTCGCGAAGTCTGTGTTGTGCGTGGCCGTCCACAGCGACGAGCCATCGCCCGGCACGATCACCGGCAGGCCCCGGCGCATGCGGTCGATCGCGGTGTAGCTGCGCTCCCAGCTGTTCACGGCGAGGGTCATCTGGGTGTCGCCGTAGGTCAGCGAGGGGCGGACGATGGTGACCGGAAAGGCCTCGTCGCGCAGCGCCCGCACCAGCCGCTCCTCGCACGCGATCTTGCCGCGCGAGTAGTCCCAGAACGGATTGGCGAGCGGAGTCGATTCGGTCACCAGGTAGTGCGTTCGACGGGCGCTGATACGCGCTGGCCGAGCTGATGAAAACGAGCTGGCCGGTGCGCCCGCGAAACAGGCGGAGGTCGCGTTCGATGTCCTCCGGCGTGAAGGCGATGAAGTCAACGACCGCATCCCACGTGCGGTCGCCGAGCGCGGCGGCGGCGGCGCTCTCGTCGTGAACGTCGGCGGTCAGGATGGTCGCGCCGGCCGGCGCCGCACCGTGCCGCCCGCGAAGGAAGAGAAAGACCTCGTGGCCGCGCGCGAGCGCCAGGCTCGTGCAGGCGGTCGAGATGATCCCGGTTCCACCGATGAACAGGATGCGCATGAAAGTCCTCCGCGCCGATGGGGCCCGACGCAATCATCGCTCCTTCGCGGGCGATGTGCGTGCATTGATCCCGCGGATCGCGATTCGCTCGTTCAGTCGATGTGGTACGGCGCGTCCACGATGGTCGCGGCGCCGGTGGCGGGGAAGCGCATGCGCCGCGCCGCGGCAGACACGCAGTCGGCCAGACCATGGTCGACGAGCCAGCGCGGGGCTCCCACGCGCACCTGCGACACCTTGCCGTCGCCGGTCACCAGCATCTGCAGCACCACGTCCCCCTCGAGCGAGGCGCCGGCCAGCCCCTCCCGGATGCAGTCGAGCACCGAGTCGGACGAGCGCTGGAGCACCTCGTCGATCTCGCCGTCGCCGAGCGGGCGGCTGCTGTCGTCGGAGCCGAGGTCGAGGTCGCGCTCGGGCAGCGAGATGGCCGGGCCGCGCCAGGTCATGGCGCGCCCGCTGGCCGGCACGACCGGCGCCGGCGCGTCGTCGCCGCCGTCGTCGTCGCGACGGTGCTTGCGCCGGCCGGGCTTGCCCTTCCTGGGCGTGTCCGCCTCCGCCCCTGCATCTGCCGGCGCCGCGATCGGCGCGGGCGCTCGCCGCCACGGGCGCGCGGTCGCCATCCAGCCCAGGGTCGCGCCGAGCATCAGGCCGATCGCGAGCCCGATCCAGAAACGCACGCCCCTGTGTACCACGCCGCTCGCTCAGGTCGGGTCGCCGGCCAGGCGACCTCGCGGGCGAACGGGATGGACGGCCTGGCGCCCGGGCGCGTCACGCACAGGGCGGCGGCCGCCTGACCGAACGCGACCGCGGCCGGAAGGGTCCGCCCGCGGACCAGCGCCGCGCACATGCCGCCCAGGAACGTGTCACCGGCGGCGGTCGTATCGACGGCATCGACGCGCGGAGCGGCGTCGTGGCGCTCGCCGTCCGGGCTCACGATCACCGCGCCGGCGTCGCCGAGGGTGACCAGCACGGTCCCGGCGCCCTGTGCGCGCAAGCGCCGGCCGGCGGCGATCGCGTCGGCGACCGTGGCGACCGGAGCGCCGGCCAGCGACGCAGCCTCGATCTCGTTGGTCACCAGGTAGTCGACGCAGCGGAGCAGCGCCGGCGGCAGCGGGCGGACCGGCGAAGGATTGAGCACGACCGACGCGCCCAGGGCGCGGGCCCGGCGGGCGGTGTGCTCGACCGTCTCCAGCGGGATCTCCAGCTGCAGCGCGACGATCTGCGCACCGGCGAGGACGGCCTCGGCCGCGTCCACGTCGGCGGGCGCGACGAGACCGTTGGCGCCCGCGATCACGATGATCTCGTTGCGCCCGGCGTCGTCAACGACGATCAGCGCCACCCCCGAGGGTGTGCCGGCGGTCGTCTGCAGGCCGCGACAATCCACGCCGTCCTCCTCGAGACCCGCGCGCAGGCTGGCGCCGAACGCGTCGTCGCCGACCCGGCCGATCATCGCGGTGCGCGCGCCGAGCCGCGCCGCCGCCACCGCCTGGTTCGCCCCCTTTCCGCCGGGCACCGTCGCGAACGCGCTCCCCGGCACGGTCTCGCCGGCAGCCGGCAGCCGCGCGACCCGCGCCACCAGGTCCATGTTGAGGCTGCCGACCACGACGACTTCGGGACCGCTCATGCCGGCCGGCCCCACCGGCGACGCAGCGCGATCGCGCACGCGATGACGATCGCGACCTCCGCGATGATCCAGACGAGCTGCCTGGCGTCCGGGTCCGCGTCGAGGGCGAAGCCGACGAGCCGGGCCACGCCGATGCCGGCCATCTCCCACATGACAAGACCGAGCAGGCTGCGCAGCCACGGCCGCGGCGCGGGCCACCAGACCAGGAAGGCGCCGAGCCCGAGCAGCGTGCCTCCGAAGCTGGCGCGCAGGTTGATCCAGTCCGAGCTCGTCGCCGGAGCGCGGCCGAGGATCTCGCGGGTCACCTCCGGCGCGAGCGCCAGGTAGGCGCCCAGGAGTGCGATCACAACACCGACGGCGACCTGCAGCATTCTGCTCGTCACGCGCCGACTCTACTCCGGGAGGTCATGCTTGCGGAGCCGGTCGCTCGGGTGCAGTCTCGTCAGCGGACATCGGTAACAGTCCACAAGGGGGGTTCCGACATGGCTCAGATTGCAATCCATCCGGCCGTCGACAGGGGACTGAAGCCCGCCGCGAAGGACTTCGCCGGCGGCACGCTGCGGTGCGCGTGCACCACGAACACGGTCGAGGTGGCGGTGACCTCGCAGTGCGCGCACAACCACGTGTGCGGCTGTACGAAGTGCTGGAAGCCGAGCGGCGCGCTCTTCTCGCAGGTCGCCGTCGCGCCGCGGGACAAGGTCCGCGTCACAAAGAACGCCGACAAGCTGAAGGTGGTCGACTCCAGCGCGCTCATCCTTCGCCACGCCTGCCGCGAGTGCGGCGTCCACATGCAGGGGCCGGTCGAGAGGCCGAACCACCCGTTCACCGGGCTGGTCTTCATCCACACCGAGCTGTCGAAAGAAGATGGCTGGGCGCCGCCCGAGTTCGCCGCGTTCGTCTCGTCGATCATCGAGGCCGGGGCGAAGCCGGACCAGATGGGTGCGATCCGCGCCCGCCTCGTGGAGCTGAAGCTCCCGCCGTATGACTGCCTCTCGCCGGGACTGATGGACTACATCGCCACGTTCACGGCCAAGGCGTCCGGCGTTCTGAAGGAATAGAGCTGGTCGACGCGAGGATCGAGGCCGGGATCTGCCTGGCCCGATCCGCCCGCTCCGCTCTGGTGCTACCGTGCCGCGCCGGGCGACGGGATGCTTCTCCTCGTCATTCGACAGGAGAAGCAAATGGAACTGTTCGTCTTCGCGCGCTTCCACGCGCGTCCCGGCAACGAGGGCGCGGTGGCCGAGGCGATGCTCGAGAACCTGACTCCCACGCGTGCGGAGCCGGGCTGCCTCGGCATCCAGGCCTATCGCTCGATTCGCGACCCGCAGCTGTTCTACATCTACTCGCGCTGGGTGGACGAGGCGGCGTTCGAGACCCACGCCATCCTGCCGCACACGGTCCGCTTCCTCGGCCGCGTGGAGCCGCTCATCGATCACCCGCTCGACGTCAACCGCACCGTGCCCATCGGCTGATTCGCGCCGCGCCGGTGCCCCTGATGCGACTTCAGGGTTCTTGTCGTGGTGAACAACCATCTACTGGTGACAGCGGCGCGGAAGCGAGCAGTCGGTCACATCACCGAGTACCCGCGAGCGCTGGTCCTGGCTCTCTCACTCATCGCCTGTGGCGGGATGGGCGGCGCGCAGGGTGGCGCGAGGCTCGACCCCGCCAGCGTCACCGCGCTCAAGCTTGTCGCGGTCGGCGGAAAGACCTCGTTCTGTCCGAGCGGCCCGCCGGTCCAGCTCGAGGCGATCGCATCGGTCGAGGGAGGCGACTCGCTCGCGACCTGGTCGGATGGCGAGAGCCGCGAGGGTCGCCTCGACTTCGGCGCGTTCGAGTGGACCGCCTCGTCCGGTCAGGTCGACGGCGAGGGCAGGGTGCGGCTCGACGCCGACCCGTTTGCCCTGCTGGAGCGGCCGCTGCTGGTGACCGCGCGAGTCCCCGGCAAGCCGGCCGTCTCGGCTCAGCTTGAGCTGAGCCCCGACTGGCGATGCGGGGGGCGCGTGGAGCTGAGCGGTGCGGCGGGCACGGCCGGCACGGCGGGAGGGGCCGGAATCGAGGGCCGGCCCGGCCGCATCGGCGATGCGATCCTGGGCGCGACCAACGGCGAGCTCGGTGAACCGGGCGAGCCGGGCGGAGCTGGAGGCGCCGGCCGGCCAGCGTCCGCGGTCGAGGTCGCACTGGGCTGGGTGACAACGCCGAAGCAGGGCCGGCTGGCGCTGGTGCGGGTGAACGGCAGGGCCTACCTGTTCGAATCCGACCGGCGAGAAATTCCAGCTGGTGGCCGACGGAGGTCCCGGCGGACAGGGCGGGGCGGGCGGCTCCGGCGGCGGGGGCGGCGACGGCGGCTCGAGCAAGGACAAGCCGGGCACCGAGGGCTCCGGGACCGACGGCGCGCCGGGCGGCGCCGGCGGCCGCGGCGGCGCGGGCGGCGACGGCGCGACCGTGCGCGTCCAGCACGACGCCCGCGACCCGGCGCTGGTCCAGACGATCGTCGTCAGCAACCGCGGCGGCGCGGGAGGACCGGGAGGGCCCGGCGGCCGCGGCGGTCCCGGCGGCAAGGGAGGCGCTTCGACGACCGGCGGCCGCGGACCGGACGGCAGGAGCGGCAGATCGGGGAACAACGGCATCCCTGGACAGGCGGGTCGCGCGGGTCCGGCGGTGCAGGCCGAGCCGGCCGACGCGCGCGCGCTGTTCGCCGACGAGATCGGCCGCGGCGTGCCGATCGCGACCGGCGATTGATTCGCATCTGTGATCGAGCGCGCGTGAGCGCAGCGCGGACCTGATCGTCACCGACGGTATCGCTCGCTACTCTTCACCACCGCGCCGATCGTCGATCGGCTCGCGTCTTACAGTTCACGCCGCGGGCGCCGCGGCTTGCGGCGCGCGCATGCGCGGCGAGAACATCGTCGACGCCCGACGAGCTCCACTGCCTGCGCGGCAAGGCGCTGTCGGAGGCGCGGGCTTTGGGCCGAACGCGAAAGGAGTCTGCGATGAACAGGGAAGCGATCATCCGCGCGTGGCGCGACCAGGACTACTTGCTCAGCCTCTCCGACGACGAACGAGCGCTCTTACCACCGAACCCGGCGGGGATGGTGGAGCTGAGCGAGGACGCTCTCACCAATGTCCTGGGCGCGTCTCACTCGACCTGCTTCCAGTCCTGCCACCCGCAGGACCCGAGCTGCAACTGCGACAGCTGCTGGAGCGGCGGCACCGTCTGCTGTTGCTGAGACGCTGAACGACGAGACCGCGCGGGGCGCCGCGGCCCCGCGTGCGTCGCACGAGCGAGGAGGTCGATCGTGGCGAGCGCTTCCTGGAACCAGCTGACCCCGTTTGGCGCGGCGCTCACTCTGGAGGAGCGCGCGGCGCTGCCGCGGCCGGCCGCGGGCGCACCTGCCAGCGAACTGGCTCACAAGCGGCTCGCGCGCTGGCGTGCGCAGGCGCCGTTCGCGGACCAGGAGCTCTTCGCGCGCCGGCTGGCCCAGGACGGCGTCGACGAGGCCGCGCTGCTCGAGCTCCTCGGCGAGTCGCCCGAGGCGCTGGCCGGCCGCACCGGGTGCGTGCCGGACTGGCTGCGCGATCTCGACGACGCGCTCGGCCGCGCCGCTTCCGCGCCGCTTCCGTTCCCGGAGTCGGTCCTGCGCGAGCCGGAGGGGCGCTTCCTCGAGCTGGCCGCGCCGCTGGTGCAGAGCGCCGTACGCCGCCTGGCCGGAGCGGTGGAGTCGATCGCCGCCGGGTGCCCGCAGCCGCCCTTCGATGTCCCCACCGTCGCGCGCCTGCTCCTGGCCGGACTCCCCGGCCAGCTCCTGTGGGCGATCACGCGCGTCGGCGTGCTCGAGCTCAACGTCGCCCGCCTCGAGGGCAGGATTCCCGGCGACACGCCGGAGGAGCGCTTCGACGCCTTCATCGAGCTGGTTCGCCGGCCGGGTGAGCTGCGCACGATCCTGGCCCGCTACCCGGTGCTGGCCAGACAGATGGCGATCCGCGTCGGCCACTGGCTGGACGCGTCGATCGAGCTCCTGGAGCGGCTGAGCGCCGACTGGCCCGCCATCCGCGCACAGCTCGGCCCGTCCGGAGACCCGGGGCCGCTCGTCAACGTGCGGAGCGGCGCGGGCGATCGCCACCGCGGCGGCCGCACCGTGTGCCTGCTGACCTTCGCGTCCGGGTGGCGGCTGGTCTACAAGCCGCGCCCCATGGCGATCGCCGCGCACTTCCAGGACCTGCTCGGCTGGATGAACCGGCGCGGCTTCGAGCCGGGGTTTCGCCGGCTCGGCGTGCTCGATCGCGGCGCCTACGGATGGATGGAGCTCGCCTCCACGCTGCCGTGCGCGAGCGAGGCGGAGGTGGAGCGGTTCTACGAGCGCATGGGCGGATACCTCGCGCTGCTCTACGCCCTCGACGCCAGCGACTTTCACCACGAGAACCTGATCGCCGCCGGCGAGCACCCGCTGCTCATCGATCTCGAGTCGATCGTGCAGCCTCGCGCGCCCGCCCTGAGCCGCGCCGACTCCGACTGGCTGGCGACCCAGGTCATCTCGCGCTCCGTGCTGCGCGTCGGCTTCCTGCCGCAGCGCATGCTCGGGGGCGTCGGCGAGGGGATCGACATCTCGGGCCTCGGCACGCCGCAGGGCCAGCTCAGCCCCGACGCGCACCCGTACTACGAGCGGCGCGGCACCGACGCCATGCGGCTGGCGCGCCGCCAGTTCGAGATGGGCGGCGAGCAGCACCGGCCGCGCATGGCCGGCGGCGCGGCGGTGGATGTGGGCGACCACGTCAACCGACTCGTCGATGGCTTCCGGCGCGGCTACCTGCTCCTCTGCGCGCACGGGTCCGAGCTGATGGCGGCCGGCGGCCCGGTGGCCAGCATGGCCGGCGACGAGATCCGGGTCATCCTGCGCCCGACCCGCACCTATGGCGGACTTCTGCAAGAGAGCTACCACCCGTTCCTGATGGCCGACGCGCTGGAGCGCGATCGCCACTTCGACCACCTCTGGATCGGCGTGACCGAGTCGCCTCCGATCGAGGACGTCGTCGCGGCCGAGCGGCGCGAGCTCGCCGCCGGCGACATCCCGCTGTTCGGCGCGCGGCTCGACTCGCGCGATCTGCTCGGCGCCGGCGGGCAGCGCTGGCCCGGCTTCTTCGAGCGCTCCGGGCTCGAGCTGGTCCGCGATCGGGTCGCGTCGCTGGACGCCGGCGACCTGGACAAGCAGACCTGGTTCATCCGCGCCTCGCTGGCCGCCCACCACATAAACCAGTACGGCCCGGACGGAGCGATGCCCGCGCTCGGGGTGACGCCGTCGGAGCAGGTCGACCCGGAGCGCTTCCTGGCCGCGGCGGCCGCCGTCGGCGACCGGCTCGGCGAGCTGGCCCTCGAGAGCGGTGGCGAGGCGACCTGGATCGGGCTGCACTCGACGCAGGGGCGCGACTGGCGCCTCACGCCGCTCGGTCGCGACCTGTACTCCGGCCTGCCGGGCGTGGCGGTGTTCCTGGCCCAGCTCGCGGCGCTGACCGGAGAGGCGCGATACCTGAACCTGGCCCGCGCCGCGTGGAGCACGGTGTGGAATCAGCGCGCGGCCGTGCGCGACATCATCCGCTCGATCGGCGGCTTCGACGGTCATGGCGGCATGCTGTGGGCGCTGGCCCAGCTCGATCGTCTGTGGGGCGGCGAAGACCTGCTCGCCGAGGCGCACGCGGTGGTCGAGCGGATGGGTGACCTCGTCGCCGAGGACGAGGCGTACGACGTCCTGGCCGGCGCGGCCGGCGCCATCGCCGGCCTGCTCGCGCTGCACGGCGCGGCCCCGTCCGATCGCATCCTGGCGGTCGCGGCGGTGTGCGGCGAGCACCTGCTCGAGCGGGCGCGTCCGATGGCGCGCGGGGCGGCCTGGCTCTCGCCCGCGATGAAGCGGATCGCCGCCGAGCCGCTGACCGGCTTCGCGCACGGCGCGGCCGGGTGCGGCTGGGCGATGCTCGAGCTCGCGGCCGCCACCGGCGACGATCGCTTCCGGCGCGCCGCCGTCAACGCCTTCGAGTACGAGCGCGGCCTGTTCGAGCCGGAGCTGGGCACGTGGCGCGAGGTGCGCACCATCGATCGGACCAGCGTCAACGTGGCGCTGAGCGCCGGCGACGACATCTACATGCTGGCCTGGTGTCACGGCGCGCCCGGCATCGGCCTGTCCCGCCTGCGCGCGCTGCGCCGGCTGCCCGACCCGGAGCTGCGCGCCGAGGCGGCCATCGCCGTCGAGTCGACGCTCGCGCGCGGCTTCGACCGCAGCCACTGCCTGTGCCACGGAGACCTCGGCAACGCCGAGCTGCTGCTCGAGGCCGGTCTCGCCCTCGGCGACGGGCCGCGCTGGCGCGCCGAGGCCAACCGCGCCGGCGGGCGCGTGCTCGAGAGCATCGCCACCCATGGCTGGCGCTCGGGCCTGCCCCGCGGCGTGGAGGTGCCCGGGCTCATGACCGGGCTGGCCGGGATCGGCTACGGCTTTCTCCGCCTGGCCAGGCCCGCGCAGGTCCCGTCGGTGCTGCTGCTCGATCCTCCGGCGGCGCGATGATCGGCGCGGCCGACACGCCCGCCGACGTCCCGCTGGTGCTGCAGCGGACCGAGACCGACTGCGGAGCGGCATGCCTGGCCATGGTGCTGGCCTGGCACGGGCGCACCGTCGCGCTCGAGGAGCTGCGGCGCTCGGTCGGAGAGAGCGAGCGCGGCGCCGACGCGGCGGCGCTGATGCGCGCGGCGCGGCTGTACGGTCTGATCGCGCGCGGCTTCCGGATCGAGCGGCCCGAGGCAATGACCCGGCTGCCGCGCGCTTCGATCCTGCACTGGCGGGTCAACCACTACGTCGTCCTCGATCGATTCGATCCGGACGGGCTGGTGAGGCTGCTCGACCCGGCTCGCGGCCCGCGCCGGCTGGCCCGCGACGAGCTGGACCGCGACTTCACCGGCATCGCCCTTGTGTTCGAGCCGGCCCGGCTTTGATCGCCGAGCGCGCCGGCCGTCGGTCCCGGCGATGTGCGCTGGAGGCCTACCAGTAGGGGAGCGTGCTGGTCTCTGGACTGCCCCCTGAGCGGCGTTCTAGAGTGGCGGATGCCGTGATCGGGGAGACTCTGGGGAGCTATCGGATCACGCGCGCGATCGGCGAGGGCGGGATGGGCACGGTCTATCTCGCGGAGCACACGCTGATCGGACGGCAGGCTGCCATCAAGGTGCTGCGTCCGGAGCTGTGCCACCGGGCCGAGCTGATCAGCCGGTTCTTCAACGAGGCCCGCGCGGCTGGCGCGGTGCAGCATCCGTGCATCGTCGAGATCTTCGACTTCGGGCGCAGACCGGACGGCAGCGCGTTCATCGTGATGGAGCTGCTGCACGGCGAGCCGCTCGGGATCCGGCTGCGCCGGGTGCACAGCCTGCCCGAGGCGCAGACGGCCAGCCTGGTGCGGCAGATGTGCGGCGGTCTCGCGGCCGCGCATGCAAAGGGGATCGTCCATCGCGACGTGAAGCCGGACAACGTGTTCCTGCTCCCCGACGCGTTCGCGGTCAGCGGCGAGCGGGTCAAGATCCTCGACTTCGGGATCGCCAAGCTCGCGGCGGAGCAGCTCGACAGCTCGATGCGCACGCGGACCGGCACGGTGCTGGGCACGCCGGCCTACATGGCTCCCGAGCAGTGCAAGGGCACCGGCGAGGTCGACCACCGCGCCGACCTGTACTCGCTCGGCTGCATCCTGTACGCGATGGTCTGCGGCCGGCCGCCGTTCGTCTCCGATGGGATGGGCGAGCTGATGGCCAAGCACATCTACGAGCCGGCGCCGCCTCCGAGCACGCTGGCTCCCGTGTCGCCGGCGCTCGAGCACGTCATCATGCGCGCGCTGGCCAAGGACCCGAACGCGCGGTTCGGGTCGGCCGACGAGCTGGCCGCCGCGCTCGAGGTGGCCTCTCCGTCGGGCGCCCACCCGGCCGCGGCCAGTGTCGCCATGAGCGCGCTGCCGGGCCGCGCGCTGCCGACGCCGGCCAGTCCGGCGATGACGACGATCAGCGCCACCCCGGCGAACATGACGCCGCCGGCCGTTGTATCGGCGTCGCAGGTGTCACCGGCGCGGCGCGGGCGGCGCTGGCTGCTCGTCCCGGCCGCCGGGCTCGCGGTCGTCGCGGTGTACCTGGCGGTGCCCGGCTCTCCGGCCGCGCCGGTCGTCCAGCGGCCCGCCGTGTCGGCCCCGTCGGCCGGGTCGGTCGGGACGACCGCCGGCACCGTCGGGCCGACCGCCACGGTCGGGTCGATCGAGCTGGACGTCGAGCGGACCGGAGCTGCCGGTGAGGTGGCCGCGACCGCGACGCCTCCCGCGCCGATCACCCTGCGGATCACGTCGATCCCGCCGGGCGCCGACGTCTACCGGATGCCGGATCGCGAGCGGATCGGCACGACCCCGGTCGAGCTCACCCAACCTCCCGATGCCGGCGAGATCGTCTTGCTGATCGAGCGGCGCGGGCACCGCCCCGAGACGCTCACCATCCCGGCCGATCGCGACGCGGCGCGCGAGGTGCGCCTGCGCGTCCGCACGCGCGCGCCGCGCGACGAGACGCGCGAGCAGACGCCGCTCGGCCCCGGCACCACCCTCAACCCGTTCGAGCGATGAGAACCCACCTCCGCACCTGGATCGTCCTCGCCGCGCTCGGCCTCGCTGGCCTCCAGCCAGGCCGCGCCGATGCACAGAGCAAGCCGACCCGCGCGCAGAAGAAGGCGTCGCGCGCCCACTTCGACGCCGCCGAGAAGGCAAAGGCGGCCGGCGACCACGCGGTCGCGGCGCGCGAGTACCTCGCCGCCTACGACGAGTACGCGCACCCGGAGCTCCTGTACAACGCCGGCGAGGTGCTCCGCCTGGCCGGCGACAGGGCGCAGGCGCTCGAGTATCTGAAGAAGTACGTCGCCCTCGACCCGCAGGGCCGCGGCGCGGACGCGGCGCGCGCGAGCATCGCCGAGCTGGAGGCCGCAATCGCCGCCGAGCAGGCCGAGGCCGACCGGCGCGTCCGCGAGGAGGTGGCCCTCACGGCGGCGGCCAGTGCCCAGCCTCGGTCGCCGCCGCCGGCGTTCGACAGCGCACCGGTCGAGCCCGCGCCGCGTCGAGGCCGCCGCATGCGCATCGCCGGCATCGCCACCGGCGCGGCCGGCGCCGCCGCGCTCGGGGTCAGCGTCTACTTCGGCCTGCACGCGCGCAGCCTGGCCGACGACGCCTCGGCCGCCGACGCCTACAATCCGGACCTCGACGATCGCGGCGAGTCGGCCGAGCGCGCGATGCTCATCACCGCCGGGGTCGGCGCCGCCGCGCTCGCCACCGGCGCGGTGCTGTACGTCCTCGGACGGCGCGCCGGCGCCGACGAGACGCCGGCCCTCACCATCGTCCCGTCGCTGGCGCCGTCCTCGTTCGCGCTGGGCGCGTCGGTCCGCTTCTGAAGGAGGCTGTGTTGCTGCGCATCGTCGCCACGCTCGCTCTGGCCGCACTGGCCGCCTGCTACGACCCGGACTACCGGGACGGGATCGAATGCGGGACCGGCGGGTCGTGCCCGAGTGGCTCGACCTGCGCCGCGGACGGCACCTGCCGCCGCGGCGGCGGCGCGCAGGACACCGACGCCGGGGTCCTGGCCGACGCCGGCGGCGGCAACCCGGGCGACGCGACCGGCGAGCCGGACGCGGCCGCCGTCGACTGCGACGGCGACGACGACTGCCAGTCGCCGCCGACAGCCTGCCTGCTCGCCGGCACCTGCGACCTCGGCAGCAACACCTGCCAGTTCCCCGCTGTCAACTGCTCCTCGCTCGACGGCGAGTGCACCCAGGGCGTTTGCGAGCCGGCCACCGGCGAGTGCGTCGCGCAGCCGGCCAACCAGGACGTGAGCTGCGGCGCCGGCGAGGTGTGCGGGCCGTTCGGTGCCTGCACCCCCGGCGCCGACGTCTGCGCGCTGACCGGCACGCAGAGCCGCAGCTGCACCGTCAACACCTGCCAGGCCGGCGCCTGCGTCGCCAGCACCGAGGTGGAGAGCGCCGCCTGCTCGCTCGACACCAACGGCACCATGTGCGGCGCTCCGACCGTCACCGACTGCGGCCTGTGCAGCTTCTCCACCACGTGCGACGAGCTCGGCTCGCAGACCTGCACCTGCACCACCTTCAGCTGCGCCGGCGGCACCTGCACCGCCGTGCCGGTCAGCTGCGCCCAGGACTGCGTGCGCGAGACCGACGGCGACTTCTGCCCGCCCAACGGAAGCTGCGAGAACGGCTTCTGCCGGCAGGAACCGGACCCGTGCCCGCTGTGCATCGAGGCTCGCGACCGGCAGGTGACGGCGCTACCGATGAGCGCTGATGGGCGCGTAAGTAGCGGTACGCGGAAGTCGCCGGCCTGGCCGAGCATGTACATGATGCCCTCGATGTCGACCAGCATCGCCACGTGATCGCCTTCCGGCTCGAGAGAGCTCAGGCCTCGATCGTGGCCGTGCGCAGTGTCTCGTGTCGGACTGTCGTAGGGGGGCGGGAGGCGCGGGACCCGCATCGGGGTCCCGTCGTTCGGCGCCGGCGCTCGCCAGTAGAAAGGCTGCTCGCCGGGCTCCTGGACGATGCCATCGCCGCGCACGCTGGTCACAGGCCGGGGCTGGCGGTCAAGCGACCAGGCTCCGTCGGTCCTGGCGAAGACGAGGCTTCCACGAGGGTGGGGCTGATCGAGCGGAGTTCGACGTCGGGCGTGCCGGCGTGCTGCAGCCAGGCCACGAAGCAGTGACGTAGATGCGGCCGGGCCCGTTCATCGGACCGACGCGAGCAAGTCGGTCGTGCAGCCCGCATGACCGCGCTCGACGCGGTGGCCCTGGTGACGGAGCGGGCATCGGCGGCGCTTTCGGACGGGCCGCTCGATCGCGACCAGCTCCACGCCGAGCTGCGGCGGCGCTTGCCGGCGGGCCTGTTGCCCTACTGCCGCGGATGCGACAGCCACCACGTCCACCCGTCACTGGTCTACGCGGTCGCGCTGCAGGGTCGCCTCGTCGTTCTGCCGCGCGACGACGGCCCGTACCTGGTCGCCCGGTTCGATCGATGGTCGAAGGAGAAGCCGAGGCGCTTCCTGACACCCGGTTGCTTGTCGCCGTCGAGCAGAATCGACCGGATCGACGCCCGCCGGCGCGCGGCCGTCGCCGACGAGGCGGCCCGTCTTGCCGCCGTCCGGGGATGCGCCGACCTCGAGCTCGCCTGGTCGTGAAGCGCGCGTGATACCGTGCCGGACGGGGACAGAGGAGGCAGGTGATGGTGAGAGCTCTGGGGTTGGCGGTGCTGGTCGCGGTGGCTTTTCCAGCGGTGGCCGCGGCCTCGCCCGCGGACGAGGCCGCGATCCGCAAGATCGTGGGCGAGCAGGTGGCCGCGTGGAACGCGGGCGATGGAGCGGCCTACTCGGTCCACTTCGCCCCGGAGGGCAGCTTCACCAACATCTTCGGGATGGTGCTCTACGGCCACGCGGAGTTCGAGAAGCGCCACGTCCAGATCTTCAAGACCTTCTTCAAGGGGACGGGGCGCAGCATGGACGTCCGCCGCATGCGCTTCGTCACGCGCGACGTCGCCATCGTCAACATCGACACCGAGGTGAGGGGCGTCAAGGCGATGCCGCCCGGTGTCTCGCTACCGGCCGACGGCGTGCTGCGCACCCGGCTCCAGCAGGTGCTGGTGAAGCGCAACGGCAAGTGGTGGATCGAGGCCTACCACAACGTGGACCTCAAGCCGGCGGCGAAGTGAGCGCGGACGACCCGCACGCGATGGGCGCGCGGGTCGTCACCCGGCCGGTCACTGGTTGTCGATGCGCGCCTCGACCTCGGCCTGCACGCCGGGGTCAACATCGGACAGGAAGTCCTGGCCGGTCGCGGCCTCGATGTCGTCCACCGACACCCGGAACTCGCGCCAGTCGGCGCTCGCGTCGATCGAGTCGGAGTTCGGCATCATCACGGCGATGACGCGCGTGGCCGACGGTGACGTCCCCCGGACCATCGCCGGGCGAGTCCAGGACCACGATCACCTTGAACGTCTCGTCCGGGACCGAGACGCCATCTCCGATCGTGCCGGAGCTTCCGCTGAACACGCCGCCGGAGACGACGAACAGCTCCTTGCCGGTCTCGGCGATGCTCGCGCGACTCGGACTCGAGCTGCTCCCACGGGCCGCGGTTGTTGTTCGCCGCCTGCGGGATCATGTTGGACAGGAAGAACGTCTCCGAGTTCCCGCAGGTGGTCAGCGTGCGATCTCCCGACGGGCACATGTGGCCGCGATCGAAGCCGCTGCCGCTGTAGTCGTCGAGCGACGCCTGCGGCACGTCGGCCGGCAGCGTGCTGTCCGGGCGGTAGTCGTCCTGGCGATCGACGCTGCCGAGGTACGAGCTGTTGAGCTCCCAGCTCACCCAGTTGGGCACCTTGCGGCCGCCGTTGTAGGAGATGACGTAGCCGTTCTTGACCGAGAGGAAGTCGTCGGGATTGTCGGTCGAGGCCGCCGACGGAAGGCCGAGCGTGGTGTGCACGCTGATCTCGGCGCCGGCTCCGTCGCCGCCGCCGTCGTCGCTTCCATCGTCGCGTTCCGTCGTCGCCGTTCCGTCGTCGGTCCCGTCGCCGCCGTCGTCGCCGCCGTCGTCGCCGAAATCGGTGATGGTGATGTCGTCGATGTTGATCCGGTTGGCGCCGCCGTCGAGCTTGCGGATCTCGAACCGGATGGAGCCGGCGATGCTCACGTCGAACGTCGCGGTCGAGAGCGTGCCGGGGCTGGTCGACTGCTGCGGCGCCGACCTGCGTCCACGAGTCCCCGCCGTCCTGGGACGAGAACAGGCCCCAGGTCCCGCTGCGTCGCTGCCGAAGCTGGCGTGGCGGATCGTCACGGTGCCGGCCCCGGCGCTGCGATCGAAGCCCATCGTGATGCGGCCGCTGTTGCGAACGCGCGCCGACCTGGTGCCGGACTTCACGTCGGAGGCGCTGGTCCCGATCAGCGCGTCGTCCATGGTCCACGTCCCGGAGTCGAGCGTCACATCGGCCGCCGCGTAGGCGGTCTTGCTCCCCGCCTCGAAGCCCTCCGACGTGGTGCCGAGGACGGCGACCCCGGTGCCTTCATCGGCGGTCTCGCCGGCCTGCATGGCGTCGCAGCCGGTCGCTACACCGAGCAGCGACAGGAGGACCGTGACCCGGAGATAGCGCGAACGACGGTCCTGCATCATCACTCCTTTCCGCGAGACGGGCGGTCCGAGATCTCCAGTCTGCGTGTCAGGAGTCTCGAGAACGTGATCAGGTCGAAATTGGAAATTTGTGTCTGACGATGGGAGGCCAGCTCGTGAGCCTTCGATACTAACGCAGGCGAGCGCGGCCTCCGAAAGACCCAGGCGTGCCCGCAAGCTCGACGCCTCGTGCCTGCGCGGACTCCCCTGGGCACCGCGCGACTCGATGCGCAATCGTGAAGCCGTCACGGCGCGGCCTGCAGCGAGGGTCGACATCGGAGCGGCGAACGCACACCCACCGACGTCACGGGACAGCCGACCTCGTGCTTTTCGCGCGACCTGGCCTGCTGGGTCGCCTGCACTCGAGCTGAAGGAGATCATCGTCCTTCGCTCTCTTTGTGAGGTGGGCTGCACGACGTACAGAAGCTCCGGCCAGCCCGGCAAATCATCGCCGGGACTGGTCGAGCTTCCTTGCGCAGGCCATGCCAGCCCGTCCCGGGAGATCGCGCCCAGGACAGGCCGGTGACGTCAGTCAGGGCTCGAGGTGGCCGCCGTCAGGCGCCGGGGTTGCGGCTGAGCATCCAGCGGTACAGCACGACGATCGGGCCGACGAAGCCGAGCACGCCGAGCCAGGGCGCCAGGGCGAAGTCGGCCGGCACCAGCCCGATCGGCGCGTCCTTGTTGGTGAGCGACGATGAGGCCGGCGTTGAGCACGCCGAAGAGGCTCTCGCCGACGATCAGGCCCGAGGCGACGAGCGCGCCGAGCCGCTCGGCGCGGTCGGCGTTGCGGCCTGCCCTTGACGCGCTGGTTGTACCAGTGGCCGATCACCGCGCCGACGACCACCGCGAAGGTCGCCGACATCGGCAGGTAGATGCCGATGCCGACCGCGAGCGGCGGAATGCGCAGCTTCTTCAGCGCGCCGAGCGTCGTCGTCGAGCAGGATGAGGCCGACGCCGACGAGCAGCGCCGATGCCGATCATCTTCCAGTCGAGGTTGCCGCCGATCACGCCCTGGGCGAGCGCCGAGATGAGCGTCGCCTGCGGCGCCGGCAGCGGATTCGGCGCGACGACGCCGACGTTGGCGGCGCCGGCGAAGCCGTACGGCTTGCGCGAGCAGGTTGAGCACGAGCGGGATCACCAGCCGCGCCGGCGACGACGCCGACGATGAGCGCGATCTGCTGGCGCATCGGCGAGGCGCCGACGAGCTGGCCGGTCTTCAGATCCTGCAGGTTGTCGTTCGAGATCGTCGCGCAGGCGAAGACGATCGCCGTCACGAAGAGCGCGAAGGCGACCAGCGCGGGCCGCGTCTCCGTCGTCGGCGGCACCGCGAGCACCAGCATCGACGCGCAGATCACGATCGACAGAATGCCGACGCCGGAGATCGGGCTGTTCGAGGCGCCGATGAGCCCGGCCATGTAGCCGCAGATCGCCGGCGATCAGGAAGCCGCCGACCAGGACGAACGGCACGGCGATCAGCGTGAGCGTCACGGCGTCGTGGCGCGAGCACGCGTCGACCGCGACGAACGTGAACGCCAGCCACGCCGGCGATCGACGAGGCACGCGACCGTGAGGCCGATGATCCACGCCGGCGACAGGTCGCGGTCGAGCTCGTCGCCGCGTCGCCGTCGGCGCGCGACGACGGCGAGCGTGCTGACCAGTCCGCCGACGACCGGCTTCGCGAGCTTGGCCAGCGTCCAGATCGCGGCGACGGCGATCGCGCCGGCGCCGATGAAGCGCACCTGCGTGCGCCAGATCGTGCTCGGTGTGCGCGGCGAGCGTCGACGCCGCCGGCGGCCGGCTGCAGCTACGTGAGGATCGGCACGCGCGATCGGCCCACGCGATCACCAGGCCGACGAGCATCGCCATGCCGACCGACAGGCCGACGAGATGGCCCGCGCCGAGCAGCGCGAGCGAGAACGCGATGTCGTAGCCGCTCGACGGCGTTGCCCCGAGGCGGAAGAAGCCCGCGACCTCCGCGGCGGCGATCCGCGTGGCCGTGACGATGGCGAGCCCGGCCGAGGCGACCGAGCCGAGGATCACCGCGATCAGGCCCTTCTCGCGCTTCGCCCGTGTCGTCCTTCGTCTCGCCGCGCGTGCCCGAGCCGACCTTCAGCACCTCGGCCGCCGCGACGCCTTCCGGGTAGGGCAGGTCGGAGGTCGTCACCAGCGCGCGCCGCAGCGGGATCGTGAACAGCACGCCGAGGATGCCGCCGCGCGACGCAGATGAGGAACGACGTGCCAGAACGGGAAGCCGGTCCACCAGCCGACGATCACCAGGCCCGGCAGCACGAAGATGATCGCCGAGAGCGTGCCGGCCGCCGAGGCGACGGTCTGGACGATGTTGTTCTCGAGGATCGACGAGTCCTTGACCACGCTCAGGATCGCCATCGAGATCACCGCCGCCGGGATCGACGAGGCGAAGGTGAGGCCGACCTTGAGGCCGAGGTAGACGTTGGCGGCCGTGAAGACGGCGGTGATGAGCGCGCCGAGGACCAGGCCGCGGAGGGTCAGCTCTTTCGGCATTGGGATGGGTGGATGTTATGCCGGTTGCCCCCCTGACGGTCCAGCGGCCCGCTGACAGGACTGCCGCGTCGACCACGCAGCAAGGGGAGGGACCACGCGGCAACCGGGCCGCCCAGAGCTCGTGATGCGCCGCGAAATCGCTCGCTGCGCGCTGCGGAATCCGGCTTGCAACGCGCGACGCCATGTCGAGCGCGTCGCGTGCCGCCTGTGTGACCTTGCAGATCGCGTGTGTGGCGGTCGTGGTGCTGTTCGTCCCGGCGGCTGCCGGGCTCGGCTACGACGCGTTCGCGGTCCCCAAGGAGGTGGTCGCGGCCATCGCGCCGCTCCTGGCGGCCGCGCTGGCCGTGCTCGCGCCGCGGCCGCTCCGCCTGTCCTGGCTCGACGCGGCCCTGGCCGGCTTCTTGCTGGTCAGCGCGGCCTCGCTGGCGCAGGCGGCCAGCCCGACGCTGGCCTGGCGGGCGTTCGCCGTCTCGTGCGGCGGCGTCGCGGCGTTCCTGACCGCGCGGCGACTCTCTGCGCTGGGCCACCGCCGCGCGCTGCTGGTCGCCGTCGGCGTCGCGGCCGTCGTCGGCGCCATGTCGGTCCTGCTCGAGGCCCACGGCGTCACGCCCGCGCTGTCGATGGAGGGGCGCGCGCCGGGCGGGACCGAGGGCAACCGGAACTACATGGCGCACCTGCTGGTGGCCGCGCTGCCGCTCCTCGTCGCCGGCGGCGCGAGGACCAGCGGCGCCACCCGGGTCGCGCTCCTGGCCGGGCTCGCCACCCTGGTGATGGCCATCGTGCTATCGCGCAGCCGCGCGGCGTGGCTGGCCGGATCCGCCGCGCTGGCGGTCACGTGCGCGGGCACGCTGCTGGTCCGGCGCCCGCAGGCCGCGCCGCCGCGGCGCCTCGCCGTCGCGCTGCTCTGCTGCGTCGTCGCCATGCTCGCGGCTGTCCACCTGCCCAACCGGCTGCGCTGGGAGTCGGAGGATCCGTTCCTCGCCACCGCCGCCGCCATCGCGGAGCACGACAGGGGGACCGGCCGCGGTCGAACTGATCCAGTACCGCAACACGCTGGCGATGATCCCGGACGCGCCCTTGGCCGGCGTCGGCCCCGGCAACTGGTCGCTCACCTATCCGGCCCACGCGAGCGCGGCCGATCCGTCGTACACGCCGCGCAGCGTGCAGCCGGTCAACCGTCTGCCCAACTCCGACTGGCTCGGGCTGGCGGCCGAGCGCGGACTGCTCGGGCTGCTGGCCGTGCTGGTCGCCGGTGGCGCGCTGGTCGCCTCCTGCTGGACGCGCCTGCGCAGCGCGACAGCGACCGGGGCGGAGCTGGCCGTGGTGTGTCTGGCGACCACGGCCGCGGTGACGGTCGCCGGCCTGTTCGACGCGGTGCTGCTCCGGCCCACGCCGCTCCTTGTCGTGGCGGTCCTGCTCGGCGCCACCGCACCCGAGAGCGAGGCCGCCCCGGAGCGCGTCCGCGCGCTCGTGCCCGGCCGGTGGAGCGGGCGCATCGCGGCGCTGCTCGCGGTCGCGGCGATCCTGGTCGGGCTCCGGCTCGGTCCGTTCGTCGAGGCCACGTATCACCGGACGGCCTTCGTCGCCGGGGGACGGTTCGACCGGCTGGCGCGGGCGGCCGACGCCACGCCGGACGACCACCGCGTGCAGATGGTGCTCGCCCTCCACTGGGCGCGCCGCAACCGGTGCGATCGCGCGCGCGGGCCGGCCCGGCGCGCGCTGGCCACCACGCCTCATCTGGTGCTGGCGAGAATCGATCCTCGAGCTCTGCGGGGCCCAGAAGGAGAGCCCACCACCTCCGAGCGCGCAGACAAGGTCGCCGGCCAGCTCGAGGTTCCAGGCCGTGTCGCCGTCGCGGGTCAACAGGTGGCCGACAGCGCGCGGACGGGCCGGTCGCGAGACATCGACGACGACGAGGTCGCCCATCGCGAGGTAGGCGACGTCGTCGCGCGCGGCCACGTCCCCGACAATCCCCTCGTCCCACTCGCCCAGAGAGCGCGGCCGGCGAGGATCCGAGATGTCCACGACGCTGAGCCCGCCCGTGTAGTCGGCCACCAGCGCGCGCTGGCCGGACAGGGCGACGCGCGTGACGTCGCCGGGGCCGTCGAACACACCCAGGACAGCGGGTCGGGTCGGGTCGGCCACGTCGAGCAGGAACATCCCCTCGCAGTCGGCGGCGACGGCGAGCAGATCGCCGCGCAGGGTGAGCCGGCCGCACAGCGACACCGCGCAGCTGCCCAGCCTTCGCGCCGCTCCGACCTCCGAGGGGACGCTCCAGCAGTGGACGGCGTCGCCGTCACCGACGAAGAGACGCTCTCCCGAGAGAGCGATGCCGTCCACCGTGCCGGCGCGGACGACTCCGAGGTGGCGCGCCGCCTCGGGCCGGGCCACGTCGAGCACCTCGACCCCCTCGCCGGTGGCCACGAACGCGCGCCCGCCGCCGACCGCCATGCGCCGGGGCGCGCCGCGCATGCGCGTGGAGCCCAGCGCGCGCGGCCGCCCCGGATCGGAGAAGTCGACGGCCGTGACCTCGTCGCGGCCGACGTAGGCGATGCGGCCGTCGACCGCCAGGTGGCCGACCCGGTTGCCCGGCATGCTCAGCTCGCCGGCGAGAGACAGTGGGTCTCGACTCATCGACTCGTGCCTCGAGCGAGCGACCATAGCACCGGCCTCACGACTCGCAGGAGAAACAGCCCGACCACGCGTCGTCGCACGTCACGCAGTGGTCCGGGGACGGGGGACAGGCGCTGGTCCGCTCGCAGAATGGACCCACGTCGTCGCCCTCGCAGGAGTCGCCTTCCTCCTCGTCCTCGTGATCGGGCAGGCGCTCGTCGGTGCAGGTCGGCTGATACCACTCGCCGTCGTCGGGCGGGCCCGCGTCGAGCGGAGTGGGCGCTCCGGCGTCGAGCAGCAGCGGCCCGAACAGAGGGCAGGTCTCGCCGCAGGTGTCGGCGACCTCCTCGGGGGTCGCGGCGCACTCGGCGCACGACGTGCACTCCTCTCCGCTGCACTCCTCCTCCGCGTCCGGAGGATCGGCGCCGGTGCGGCGCGCGTGGAGGCGGTTCTTCTTGTTGGGCGGCGGCTTCTTCTTCTCGAAGTGATGGTCGGGCACGTCGCGCAGCTGCGCGATGCCGCCCCGGTACGCCTTGCCGCCGCGGTTCGGGTCGGGCGGGTGGTACATGCGGGGCCGGCCGCTGGACGAGTGGTCCTCCTTGTCCACCTTGTAGACGGCGAGGTACTTCTGGTTGCCGCGCGTCTCGACCAGCTCGTGGTTTGTGTACGCCGCCGGCATCTCGTGTCCCTGGCGCTTGAGCTCGCCGCGGCACCAGCTGCGCTGCTTGCCGTCGTCCCAGGTGCGGAACCCGTCGGGCAGGTCGCACAGCTTGATCTCGATGCGGCCGTAGTGGGGGAACTCCTTTCCGTTCTGGTTGCTGCCCCAGCCGGTCGGGGTCTTGGGCAGCGGCTTCTTGGGCGCGCCGTGGTCCGGATCGGTGGCGTTCGGGTCCGACGGCGGCGCGAGCTCGGTGCCGAGGGACGGCTCCTGTTCGGCCGTCGCCTCGACCGCGCAGCCGAGCGCGCCGCCGGTGACGAGCCCGAGACAGACGATCGTCGCCAGCCATCGTTTGACGAGAGTCAGCATGGTTCCTCCGCTGAGGGGATCGGTTCGTTTGTCCCGGCGCCGCGCTGCACCGGACATGCCACCCGCGTCTCCTCGCGATGACGGCGCTTGCCTCGCTGCGCGCGCCGGCGCCGTGGAGGGCCGGGCACGCGTTGCTGCTGGTTCCCCCGCGCAGGTCCGCGCGCGCCGCGACCGTCGGGGCCGATGCCGCCTCGATCTTCCGCGCGCAGCGCGAGGCATGACGGTTGCAGCTGTCGCGGCCCGACATGTTCGGATCGCTGCCACACTGGACCATGGTCCCGATCCGGCGCCTGGGAGACGCGTTGCCGCCGATCGCGGCCGCCATCCTGCTCGCGCTGCCGCTGGCGTACCTGCCGCTGGGCGCCGACGGGGCGGCCGCGCTGATGGTCCCCAAGGAGTGGCTCACCAAGATCGGCGTCGTCCTGCTTGGCGCGGCCGCGCTGTGCCGCGCCGAGAGCGGCCACACGATGCTGTCGCCGGACCGGCTCCTCCTGGCCGCCCTGGGGCTGTTCTGCGGCTTCTTCGCCGTCGCGGCCGCCGCGGCCCCGGATCTGATCGCGTCGTTCTCGGCCCTGCAGCAGACGCTCGTCTTCGCGCTGGCCTTCCTCGCGCTGGCCTCCACGCCGGGCTCGGCTTCGCCGGTCCTGTGGGCGCTGATGGGCAGCGGGCTCCTGTGCGCGGCGACCGTCGGTCTTCAGGAGCTCGGCGTGAACCCGCCCGGCTGGCAGCTGGCGGAGGGCATGGCCTTGCCGGCCGGGACGTTCATGCACCGCAACACGCCCGCCTACATCATCGCGACGGCGCTGCCGGTGGTCTTCGATCGCATGCTCGACCTGCTCGATCGCCCGCGCGCCTGGCGCTTCGTCGCCGCCGGCGCCGCCACGCTCACCGTGCTGGTCTTCGCCCTCGTCGTGGCTCGCTGCCGCGGGGCCTGGCTCACCGCCATCCTCGCCCTTGTGTTGCTGCTGGTCTGGCGGCGGCGCGACCTGTTCCGGCTGCGCGCCGTGCACGTCGCGCTGCTCGCCGCGGTGCCGGCTGCGGTGCTGCTGGCGCTGTCTCTGCGCCCGGTCCAGCCGGCCGGGCAGAGCATCCTGCAGCGCGCCAACGTGGTCGAGGACTCGGGCAGCGTCCACGCGCGCTTCTTCCTGTGGAGCCTCGCCGCCCAGATGGTCCGGGACCGGCCGCTGGTCGGCGTCGGTCCCGGACACTTCTACGAGAGCGCCCGCGAGCGGGTGGCCGGGCACATCCCGAGCCGCAGCCGCGACGCGGACAACGAGATCGTTCACACCGCGGCGGTGGCGGGCCTTCCGGCGGCGCTGGCCCTGGTGGCGTTCGTGCTGCTCCTGGCCTGGCGGGTGGGGTGGGGCGCGCGCCGCGATGCGCGGCGCTGGCCGCCGATCCTGGTCGTCCTCCTCTTCATGCTGGTGCTGATGTCGATCCCGATGACGACGATCAGCAAGGGGGAGATGAGCGGGCTGTGCGGGATCCTGCTCGGCGCCATCAGCGCCGGGTTCGGGCCCGCCGCCGGAGCCGGTCATCCGCCGGCGGCGCGGTCGCGCAGGTAGGCGCGCACGCCGGCGAGCTTGCCGCGGTAGGCGGGCACGAGCAGGCCGCGCCATTCGAGGCTGCCGCGGCGGACCGTCGCGTTGAGCGCCGTGCCCAGGCCCCAGTCACCGCGGCCGACGAGGAAGTTGCTGGCCAGGTAGACCAGGCGCCGCGGGCCGCGCAGGTGGTGCAGCAGGATGTAGGTGTGGTTGTGGTTCTGCCAGAACACGCGCGCTGCGCTGCGCTCGGCGCGCGTCGTGCCGTGATGTCGGGGCGCGTTGTGGTGCTCGCCGACAAGGTCCGGATCGAAGAGCACGCGGTACCCGAGGCCCGTGACCTGCAAGCCCCAGTCAACCTCGTAGCCGACGGCGACGTTGCGGTTGAGGCGGGGCCGGATGTGGATCCGGTCGAGGACGCCGCGGCGATAGGCGGCCAGCAGGCCCGCGGCCCAGCTCGCCTCGCGGACCTCCTTGCGCGCCGGCGTGTGGCTGTGCCCGGCGTAGATCGTGCCGGCGAACGAGACATCGCCTCCGCCGCGGCCGTGCACCGCGGGCCGCGCGACGCCCTGCTCGTGCTCGATGGCGCGCCCGCCGACGGCGCCGACTTGTGGGTCGCGGAAGTGGCGCTCGATGCGCTCGGCGCCGTCCTCGGCCATGAGCAGGTCGTCGTCGACGATGACGACGACGTCGATGTCGCGCGGCAGCAACCGGCGGCCGGCCAGGAGCGGCGGCAGGTGCCCGGCCTCGCCGACGGTGCCGGACACGATGGGCGCGCCGCCGCCGGCCAGCTCGCGGACCACGGCGCCGCTCTCCTCGTCGGAGTCCCGGGTCACGATCACGATGCAGTCGAAGGGCCGGCGCTGCGCGCGCAGCGCGGCGACGCACCGGCGCAGGAAGTCGGGCCGGCGATAGGTGGGGACGAGCGCGGCGAGCCTGAGTCCGGTCATTTCATCTCCGCTTCCTGCTCGGGAGGGTCGGCCCCGGCCAGCTCGCGCGCGAGCAGCCCGAAGGTGAGCCAGAACTGGGCCGCCGACGGCGCCAGCGAGAGCGGGCTGTTGCTCAGTCCCAGGCCCGCCCACGCCGCCAGCGATCCGACAAGCGCGAGGGTCAGCACCGAGCGAGGCCCGCGCCCGCGGGTCACGGCCAGGACCGGGACCGCGAACACCAGCCATGCAAGCGCGAGCGCCGCCAGCAGGCCAGCGTCGCAGCCGGCGGCCAGGATGTCGTTGTGCGGATGGTCAACGGGACGGCCGGCCAGGAAGGTGCGGTGGTGGGGCACGTAGCTGCCCGGACCCTCTCCCAGCAGCGGAGCGTCGGCGATGCGATCGACGGCGTCGCGGTAGATGGCGATGCGCTCGAACCAGGCCGCCTGCTCCGGGTCGAAGGCGCCGGTCACCCGCTCGGCGAGCGGCTCGAGCGCGCCGCGCGGCATCGCCACGACGAACAGCACGGCCAGCCCGATGGCGACGGCGACTGTCCGCCGCAGCGCCGGGGCCAGGCCGCCGCCGGCCAGGATCGGCACCAGGCCGACGGCGCCGGCCACCCAGCCGGTGCGCGATCGCGTGGCGACAAGCGCGCTCATGACCAGCACCATCGCCGCCGTGGCCGCCCAGCCGTGCCAGGGCCGTCGCCGCTCGAGGACCAGGGCCAGAATGAGCGGGAGCGATGCCGCCAGGTGGAAGGCGACGTTGTTGCGATGCAGCAGCGTGACCGCCGGCCGCGCCTGCACGTTCGCGACCAGCGCCACGCCGAGCACCTCGAGCAGGACCAGCAGCGCCAGCCCGGCCGCCATCGCCGCCGCGCCGGCGCAGACCAGCCGCCGCGACGGATGATCGGAGCGCGCGACGGCGAGGGCGACGAGCACCAGCGAGACCCGCAGCACCGCGTCGCGCACCGCCCGGTCCGGGTAGGGCGCGAACAGCGCGGCGACGACATGGACCGCGATCAGCAGCAGGGCGGGCCCGAGCAGCCAGGCCGGCAGCCGGCGGCGAGCGAGCGGACCGAGCGCGGCCAGCAGCGCCACCGCGAGGAGGCAGACGGCGATGTTCTTGACGCCGTAGCCGAGCTCGAGGAGTGGCGGCGGCAGCCTCGGCGAATGGACGGCGAGGACCGGGACCAGCAGGAGCAGCACCGCCAGCACCGAGACCGAGACGACGACCGGCGCGGACCCGGGTCGAACGGATCGGATCGCGGCCTTCATCGACGTGGCGCGCGAGCCCTGCCGTCATCGGCTGCGCCTCACCCGGAACAGGATGGCGGCGCCGACCAGCTCGGAGCCGGCGGCGGCCCAGGCGGCGCCGGCCGCGCCGTGCAGCGGAGCGAGCACGATCAGCGAGCCGAGGCCGAGCACCACGACCACCAGCCGGCAGCCCAGCACCAGACGCTGCCGCCGGGTGGCGATCAGGCACGCGCAGATCGGGGCGGTGAGGCAAAGCAGCGCCACGCGGATGCCGAGCAGCGGGACGATCCGGCCCGTCTCCTCGAAGCCGTCGCCGAACAGCCAGCCGCTCCACGGCGCCACCGCGACCAGCCCGACCAGCGTGGCCGCGCCCAACGCCGCCATCAGGCGGACCGAGCGCCAGGCGATCTCCTCCGCCTCCGCCGGCGGCTTTCCGCCCAGCACCGGCATGAGCGAGGCGGTCAGCGCCGCCGGGATGACGAGCGGGAGGTACGCCAGGCGCGCGGCCGCGGCCAGAAGCCCGGCCTCGTGGGCGCCGGCGAGGCCGGCGACCATGGCGACGTCGAGCTGCAGGTGCGCGGCCGAGACGACACAGAAGAGGACGGTGGGCCACGCCTCGCCCAGCAGGGTCAGCGCGGCGTAGGGCCCGGTCGCCGCCGGTCGGCCGAGCGGTCGGGCCAGGTACCAGGCCAGCCAGCTGTCAACGGCGGCCTGGGCGAGCATGAGCGCGGCGAGCTGGTAGATCCCGCCGCCACTCCACGACCAGACCAGCACGCCGCACAGGTACGTGCTCGACGCGGCCAGCCGCGCCACGGTCGCGCGCCCGTCGCGCAGCCGCACCGTGAGCAGGACGCGCCGCGTGGCCCGCGCCTCGAGCCAGAGCGAGCAGGTCAGCAGCGCGGCCACGGCAGCTGCCTCGCGCCCGGCCGCGAACAGCGCCAGCAGGGCCGCAAGCGGCACACACGCCAGCGCGCCTGCCGCCCGCACGCGCGCTCCGACGTCGAGGATTGTGCGCTCGCTGGACGGCACGCGGGCGCACTCGCGCACCAGCGTGCCGGTGATGCCGCTGACGGCCAGCGGGGACAGGAACGCGAGCAGGGCGGTGGCCACGCCCCAGGTGCCGAAGCCTTCGGGACCGAGCTGGCGCGCGATGAGCGGCATGGTGACGGCGGCGCGCGCCACGTCGAGCCCGCTGGCGAGCAGGCGAAAGCCGGTGTTGCGCGCGACCGCCCCGCCTCCCGACAGGGCATCGAGCGGGCGCGCGAGGCGGCCGGGCGCGATCAACGGGTCGCCTCGTCGCAGAGCGCCGGGCTGGGCGACCTGCGGCGGAGGAACGCCTCGAGGCGGACCAGCGCCGTCGCGCGCGCCTCGCCCGGCAACACCGCATGATCGGCGTCAACCTCGACCTCGTCGATCTCGAGGCCGCGGCGGCGCGCCCGTGCCGCGAGCGCGCGGCGAGGCTCCGTGATCGGGTCGCGGGTGCCGCTCACCCACAGCATGGGCGGGAACCGGCCCAGGCCGGGCCGCCGCACGAGGTCGTCGATGGCGGGCGGCGATCCGAGCCAGTCCACGACGCCGGCGAACGCCTCCGGGCGCTCGAGCACGACCGGGTAGCCAATCGCGGCCGCCCAGCTGATCAGGAACAGATAGACCTGGTCCGGGTCCACGTCGGGCCGCGCGCGGACGTGCTCGAGGGCGGCCCTCACGTCGGCCAGCTGCCCCGCCCGATCGTCGTCGAGCTCGCGGTACGCCTTGCCGTTGCCGGTGCTCCCTCGATAATTGACCGCGACGACCGTCATCCCCATGGCCGCCGCGTACTGGATCTCCTGGTACCAGCGGGGCGCGACGTCCTCCTGCGGCCCGCCGTGCAGCCAAATCAGCGCCGGCCCGCGCTTCTGGCCGCACAGGCGCGGAAAGACCTGCAGCGGCACGCGCACGCCGCCGGCCGACGCGACGGTCGTCAACACGGGCCGGCTGACCCAGCGCGGATCGAGCGCGGGTCTCATGGAGGAGACCAGTAGCCTCGGCGTGCTCGCGCCCGGTGCGGCGCGCCAGAGCGCGCGCGGGTGATCGCCCGGCATGCCGAGCAGGACGAGCGCGCCGGCCGCGTCGAAGCCGAACTCGTAGACCATGCCTCCGGCGAAGCCGAGCCGCCGGGCCTCGCCCCCGCCGGTCGAGCGCGACCACAGCGTGCGCGACGACCCGCTCAGTCGCAGGTACGCGATCCGGTCGCCGGACGGGAACCAGACCGGGCGCATCGCGCACTCGTCGGCCAGCAGGCGCCGGCCTCCGGACAGATCGACGAGGTAGATGCGATGGCAGCGCCCCTCCTCCACTGCATGCGCGATTGTCGCGCCGTCGGGCGACCAGGCAGGAGGGTCCGGGTTGGCAAGCGAAGGTGCGGGCCGGGCGGGCTCGAACCGGGCCAGCGCCGTGACGTTCCGGCCGTCTGGATCGGTCAGCATGACATCGGGACCGCTGAGAAACGCCAGCCGCGCGCCGTCGGGCGACCACGCGGGCGCGCGCGCCGGTCGCTCCAGCACGGTGCGGTCGCTGCGATCCGCGAGCCGGACGACGTGCAGCTCGGTCAGCCACACGCCCTGCGCGTCCGGCCACGCGCGGGTGTACGCGAGCAGGCGCCCGTCGGGCGACCACGCCGGGTCGTTGACCAGCGAGCCGCGAGCGTCGCGGCCGACGAGCTTCTCGGTGCGCCCGGTGCGGCGGTCGTGGAGGTGCAGCGTCTGTAGACTTTCCTCGTCGCCGAATGACTGGAAGGCGACCATCCGCCCGTCCGGCGACAGCGCCGGCTCGCGCGGCATGTGGACGTCGGTGGGAATCCGCTCGATGACCGGCTCGCCGCCGTCCAGGCTGGCGACGAACAGACCGGGCTCACCGTATCCGTTGGCGTAGGCCACGTATCGGCCACCGGCCGCCACGCTCATGTTCCAGTGAAAATCGGCGTGCGCGGCAATCTGCGCCCGCGCCCGCCGCGCAGGGCTGTCCGCCTCGGTGTCGCGGCGCATGCTCGCGCCGACGGCCGCGGCGCCTCCCAGCGTCAGCAGCACGGCCATCCATGCCTTGCGCTTCATCGCGGCGTCCCGGTGCAAGCCGGATTCCACTCGCGCCGGCGCCGATTCGCCGGGCTTACGTGCCCGCGCGCCGGCCGAGCTCGCCTGCGCCCGCGTCGCTGCTGCATGTTCCCCCACGCAGGGCTGCGCGGTCGACCTGACGCTGCGCCCGGCTGGACAGCGACTCGCATGGTCCAGCCCCTGTTCGCTGCATGGCGGACCCGGCGTTCGACGCGCCCGCGCGCCTCGCAGTCGCGTCTTCACGCGAGATCGCGGCTGGCATCGAGCGTGCTTGGGCGACGGGGATGGATCTCCCGCTCTCGATCCTCTGCCTGGCGGCCGCCTTCTACAGCGCCGTCCTGGTCAACCTCATCCGCAATGCGGCGCTCGGGCGAGGATGGCTGGACCGCCCGCACGGCCGCGAGGGAGGCCCGGCCTACCGGGCGATCCCGCGCATCGGCGGCGCGGGCATCCTGGGCGCGCTGCTCCTGGGGCTCGCCATCGGCTCTGCGTCCTGGCCGGCGCGCCTCGACCTTGTCGCCATGCTGGTCATGGCCTGCGTCGGCGTCCTCGTCTACGCAGTCGGCGCGGTGGACGACCTGCGCGGCGTGCCGGCGGCGCTCAAGCTCGCCGTCCTGGTCGGCGCCGCTCTCGCGTCCAGCCTGCTGTCGTTGCGGTGGGAGTGGCTGGCCGGCGATTCGCTGCCGGCGGCGGCCCTCGCGCTCGGGCTCGGCGTCGCCTGGCTGGTCGCGGTTCCGGCCGCCATCAACTTCGTCGACGGGCTGGACGGGCTGGCTGCCGGCCTGTGCGTCGTCGCCGCCGTCGTCATCGCGGCTCTCGGCGCCCTTCACGGCGACGCGACGACGACGATGATCGCCGCCGTCCTGGCCGCGGCCACGGTCGGCTTCTGGCACCACAACAGCCATCCTGCCCGCGTCTTCATGGGCGACGGCGGCGCGATGTTGCTGGGCTACCTGCTCGCCGCGCTGAGCCTCCGGCTGCTGCACACCGGCGGCCCGGCCGCCTTCGCCGCCGCCGCGGCCGCGCTGGGCTGGCCGCTGCTCGATCTCGCCGTCGCGACGTTCCGCCGGGTGCGCCGGCGGGCGCTGTTTCGCGGCGACGCCGAGCACCTGCACCACCGCCTGGCCAGGCGGCGCGGTCACGCCGGGGCTGTCGCCCTGATCCACCGCGTGGCCGTCTCGCTCGGCGCGGCGCCGCTCCTGCTGTTCGATCGCTCGATGCCGCTGGCGCTGGCGGCGCTGATCCTTGTGTGGAGCGCGCGCTGGCTGGCCGGGTTGCGGGTCGCGGTTCCGCGCTGGTTCCCGGCCGGCGCGGCAGCGGCCTCGCTCGGCCTGCTCCTGCTGGCCGCCGATTCGCCGACCGGCGCCGCTCCGACCCCGCGCGCGGCGCGGGTGACGGCGCACGTCCTGACTCGCGGCGGCGGCACCGGCGTCGCCTCCGAGACCGCGATGCCATGAGCGCGAGGGCAGGGCACAGCGCGGCGCGCCGCTCTCGTCGACGGCCGCTGGTTCGGCCCGACCGGCATCGGCCGCTTCGCTCGCGAGGTGGTGGCGCGCCTGCCCGGCGTCGATCTGCTCGAGGGCGGGCTGCGCCGGCTGCATCCGCTCGAGCCGCTGTGGCTGAGCGGCGTGCTCGCCTGCCGGCGGCCGCGCGCGTACCTCAGCCCCGGCTTCAACCCGCCGCGCTGGAGCCCGGTGCCTTTCGCGTTCACGATCCACGATCTCATCCACGTGCGCTTCCCGGCCGAGGCCACCCCGGTGCGGCGGGCCTACTACGAGCTCGTGGTCCGCCCTGCGGCCCACCGGGCCCGCTGCGTGCTCACCGTCTCCGAGCACTCGCGCGGCGATATCCTGGAGTGGAGCGGTCTGCCCGAGGACCGGGTCGTCGTCGTCGGCTGCGGGATCGGCGATGCCTTCGGTCCCGCCGGCCCGGCCCGCAGCCTCGGTCGCCCGCATCTCCTCTGCGTGTCCAATGCCTTCCCCCACAAGAACCTGCCCCGGCTGATCGCCGCCTTCGCCCGGGCGCGGCTCGACCGCGACCTCCTGCTGGTGCTGGTGACGGCGCCGGACCAGGCGCTGCGCCGCGCCGCGGCCGAGCTCGACGTCGCCGACCGCGTCCTGTTCACCGGCCGCATCGCCGATGCCGAGCTGGCCGCGCTGTACCGCGGCGCGGTCGCCGCCGTGTGTCCATCCCTGTTCGAGGGGTTCGGCCTGCCGGCGCTCGAGGCGATGGCGTGCGGCACGCCGGTCGTCTGCTCCGACCGGACATCGATCCCGGAGGTCGTCGGCGGCGCGGGGCTCTACGTCGACCCGGGCGACGAGGAGTCGATCGCCGGCGGACTGGAGCGGATCGCCGGCGACGGCGCGCTGCGCGCCCGGCTGTCGCGCGATGGGCTGGCACGCGCCGGGCTGTTCTCCTGGGACGGCGTCGCGTGCGCGCGTCGCCGGCGTGCTCGCCGAGCTGGCCGCCTCGCGCCATCGCGCCGCGCGCGGCCGCGCCGTCGCCGGAGCGTCCTGATGCGCGTCGCCATCGTGGCGCAGCGGTACGGCCAGGAGGTCGTCGGTGGGGCCGAGAGCCACGCGCGCACGCTGGCCGGCAGGCTGCGCGCAGATCTCGGGTGGCAGGTCGAGGTCTTCACCACGACCGCCGTGGACCATCGCAGCTGGGCCAACCACTACGCGCCGGGACGCACGCTCGTCGACGGCATCCCGGTCTGGCGCTTCGACTCGTCGGCGCGGCGCCGCCGGCTCCTGTTCGCGGCCTACCGCCGCCTCGCCGAGCCGGCCGCGCGCGCGAGACCATCGCCCCTCCTCGAGTCGCTGTGGCTGCGCCTGCAGGGTCCGTACAGCCCGCGCCTGCTCGACGGCATCCGGCGCCACGCCGCGCGCTTCGACCGCTTCCTGTTCTTCTCCTACCTCTATCACCCGACCGTCCGCGGGGTCGGACTGGTCGGCTCCAGGGCGGTGCTGATCCCGACCGCGCACGACGAGGCGCCGCTCCACTTCGCCACCACGCGGCGCCTGTTCGAGCGATGTCCGCTCATCCTCGCCAACACCGAGCCGGAGCGCGACCTCATCCGTCGCGTGGCGCCGGCCGCGCGCGTCGAGGTGGCCGGGGTCGGCTTCGACGACGACGGCGCCGACGCGGCGGCGGACGAACGCCTCGATGACGCGGGCGGCGCGCCCTACCTCCTCTATCTGGGCCGGGTCAGCCGCGGCAAGGGCGTTGCCGCTCTCATCGAGTGGTTCCTGCGCGCGCGGGCTCGCCTCGGTCGACCGCTGGTGCTGCGGCTGGCCGGCCGGCTGGAGCGCGATATCGCGCTGCCCGCGACGCCGGCGGTCGAGTACCTGGGCCACGTCTCCGAGGGGCGCAAGCGGCAGCTCATGCGCGGCGCGCTCGCGGTCGTCAATCCGTCACCCCACGAGAGCATGTCCATGCTCGTCCTCGAGGGGATCGCCGCCGGCGTGCCGGTCCTGGTCAACCGGGCGTGTCCGGTCCTCGACCACTACACGCGACAGGTGGAGACGTGCGTGGGATACGACGGCGAGGCGGAATTCACCGGCGCGCTGGCCCGGCTCGTCGCTCGCGACTGGCGCGCGCCCGAGGCCCGCGCGCGGCTCGACGACGGCCGGCGCTGGGTGCGCGAGCGCTTCTCGTGGCGGCGCGTGCTCGATGTCTTCGCCCGCTCACTGACCCCAAAGCTCGCTTCGGTTGACCCTCAGCGAGCTCAGGGGTCAGGGCTTCGCGCATTTCGCGCTCAGCCTATCTATTTCGACGGGGGACCCCGCCGACTTCGTCGGCACCCCGTTAGACCCAAGGTTCGCTTGGTCGGTTCGACACAAGCGAACCTTGGGTCTAGGCGACGGCGCGTGAGATCTCCTGGCCGAAGCGATCGGCGAAGCGGGCCTCGCTGAAGGCGAGCGCGTGGGCCCGCAGGGCGTCGGCGTCCCAGGCGGTGGACTCGAGGCGATCGAGCGCGCGGCCCAGCGCCTCGGGGGTCTGCTCGTCGAACAGCGCGCCGGTCCGACCGTCGACGACAGTCTCCAGGGCGCCGCCGCGGCCGAGCGCGGCCACCGGCACGCCGGCGGCGCTCGCCTCCAGCGGAGCGATGCCGAAGTCCTCCTCGCCGCACTGGATGAGGCCGCGAGCCCCGCCGTAGAGCTCGCGCAGCGCCGCGTCGTCGACCCGGCCCACCAGCCGGACGGTCGGGCCGGCCAGCTTCTCGAGGCTCGCGCGCGCCGGGCCATCTCCGACGACGACGAGGCGGCGGCGGGTCGCGGTGCAGACGCGCACGGCGAGCTCGACCCGCTTGTAGGGCAGGAGGCGGGCGACACTCAGGTAGTGTCCGTCGGCGCGCCCGCGTCGCGTGCCGGTCGGCTCGAAGCGCGCGACGTCGACCGGGGGATGGACCACACGCGCCCGACGGCCATAGCAGCGCTCGATCCGGCGCGCGACGACGCGCGAGTTGGCGACGTAGGCGGTGGGTCGCAGGGCCGCGTCGCGATCCCAGCGCCGCAGCCGCGCCAGGGCAGGAGCCAGGAGCGGCCTCGCCCACGCCGGCACCAGCGCGCCGCCGGCCAGGTACTCGTCGGTCTGGTAGAGCCAGCGGGCCGGGTTGTGGCAGTAGCAGACATGCCGGTCGGCGGCGGTGGCGACGCCGTGCGCCCAGCCGGAAGAGCTCGACACGACCAGGTCGAAGCCGTCAACCCGCAGGCGCCGGAACGAGTCTGCGTACAGGAGCAGGTAGGCGCGGAAGAGATTCCCCCGGTGCGGCAGCTTCTGCAGATAGCTGGTGATGACGCGCGCGCGGCGAAACTCGGGAAAGGTGCCGTCCGGGTCGTACACGCTGGTGTAGATCGGCGCGCGCGGGTACATCCGGTGCAGCGCCAGGGCGACCCGCTCTGCCCCGCCGCGCTGGGTGAGGTAGTCGTGGACGATGGCCACCTTCACAACGGCACCGGCTGCAGGACAGCGGCGATCGCGGCGTCGCCGACGCGCGCATCGGCCGGCCGCCGCAGACGCCGGCGCAGGGCGGCCAGTCGCAGCGCGGCGCCCGGGCCGAGGCGATCGTGGGCCAGCCGGTACCACGGCGACAGCTCGCGCCCGTGCTCGCCGGCGGGCGATCGGCGCGGCAGGCTCGCCGCCAGCTCCCGGGCGGCGCGGCGGTCGAGCGCGGCAAGCTCGAGCAGCACCTTGATGACGCCGACCTGATGGGCGGCGCGCCGCGCCGGCGTCACGGCGCCGGCCGCGAGCATCGCGCGCTCGAACCGGCCGAGCAAAGTGAGGTGCGTGTCGAGCCGGCGGCGCAGCTGGGTTGTCGACACGGTCGCGCCGTGGCGGCGGTAGATCGCGTCCGCCCCGGCGGCGTGGCGAAACCTGCCGCCCAGGATGGCGGCCATCGTCCAGTACTCGCGGTCCTGCGCGCATCGCGTGGCCGGATTCCATCCCACGCCGCCGTGCAGGCGCTCGGCCAGTCGCCGCCGGATCAGGTACGCCGCCGGCGGCCGCCACCTGTCGGCCAGCAGGTCGGCCAGCATGTCGTCCGAGCGCGGCCGCGCCACCGGCTCGCTCAGCCAGACCCGGCCATCGTCCTCGTGCACCTGGTAGCGGAAGTCCGAGAACACGACGTCGGCCTCCGGATGTCGTTCCAGCACCGCCGCCTGGCGGGCCAGCTTGTCGGGGCCGATGCGGTCATCGGCGTCCAGCCACTGGATCGCCACACCGGTGGCCGCCTCGAAGCCGCGGTTGCGGGCGACGTTGCCGCCCGCGGCCGGCTGCTCCAGCACGAGCACGCGTCCGCGGCCGGCGCGGCCGGCGATCGACCGGGCGATCGCGCCGCTGCCGTCGCTCGAGCCGTCGTCGACGACGATGATCTCGTGACACAGCGGCGAGGCCAGACAGCTGGCCACGCACTCGGCCAGCCACCGGGCGGCGTCGCGGCACGGGACGATGACCGAGATCCGCATCTCGAAGCGACAGCAGCAATGACCGGGCCACCTGCCGTGCGCAGTGGCGGCGCGCCCTTGGCGGGCGGAAAGCCGGGCCTCGCGCGGCGGTTGCGGGGGGCAACACGCAGCAGCCTCGCCGCCCGGGACGGCTCGCCGTCCTGGATCGTGACGGCGCCGGCGATCAGGGGCCCGGCGTCGGTCCGGTCGCCGGCCGCGGCCCGTAGTTGGCGCGCAGATAGGCCACCTGGAAGCCGTTCCGGATCGTGTTGTGGTGCGACGGATTGGGTCGCTCGGGCAGCGACTCCTCGACCTCGCCGACCATCCAGCGACAGCCGGCGCCGATGCCCGCGCGCACGCGCTCGCGCATGATCGCTCCCTGTCCGCCCTGTCGGCGGCGAGAGGGCAGGGTGGCGTCGATGCCCAGCCAGGCGACCTCGCCCTGAACCAGGACGGCGCCGGCCGCGACCGGCACGCTGTTCTCGAGCGCCAGGTAGACGCGCCAGCCCGCGCGCCCGACGAGCGCCTCGAACAGCGGGCCGACGACGGTCGGCATCCCGAAGCTCTTGCGGACGACCGAGGAGAACCCGGCGGCGAGCGCCGGCGTGGTGGCCTCCACGACCTCCAGCTCGGTGGTGATCGCTCCCATCTGGTCGCGACCGCGGTAGACCTTGACCCAGTTGCCGAGCGTCTCGAGCCCGCGCGCGTTCAGCCACTCCGGCACCTGGGCCGGTTGTGCGGTCGGACTCACGGCGAGCCAGAAGCTCGCCACGCCGGCCTGCTCGTAGATAGACAGCGCTCGGTCGACAAGCTCCTCGGTGGCCGGCTCGCCCACGCCCAGCCCGATCACGCGGTTGAACCACGGATGCGGCACACCCGGCATCGCCAGCAGCACCGCCGAGCCCAGGCGTTCGGCGCGCAGGCCGACCCGCTCGGCGAGGTCGCGCGGCGCGCCGGCGAAGATGTCGTGCCAGGCGTTCGCTTCGGCCAGCTCGAGCGCGGGTGAAAGGGAGAGATCCATCGGGGGGCGCCCCACTTGATCAGCTGCCTCCGCCGGACCATCAACCGCCGAAGAGCAACATCAGTCAGCTTACTCGTGACCGATCCCGACGAGAAGGGCCATTGCTGGACCGTGCCGGCAGGGTGAGGAGATCGACACCATCTCGAACGAGACGCAGCGGTCGCAGGGTGACACCCTCTTCACGGCGCGGTCGAGGGCGGCCTAGGCTCCGGGCATGGGCGTACACAACGAATGGACGGTCCTGCCGCACGGCCCGATCGAGCGGCTGGCCGAGAACTTCTGGCGGGTGCGCGGCGAGCTGGCCCGCATGCCGATCGGGCGGGTGATGACCCTCGCACGCCGGTCCGACGGAACGGTCGCGATCCACAACGCGATCGCGCTGGAGGAGCCGCTGATGGCGGAGATCGAGGCCTGGGGCCGGCCCGGCTACATCCTGGTGCCGAACCGCTTCCACCGGCTCGACGCGCCCGCCTTCGCCTCCCGCTACCCGGACGCGCGGGTGCTGTGTCCCGCCGGCGCGCGCAAGAAGGTGGCGCAGGTGGTCCGGGTCAACGGCGACTTCGGCGACTTCCCGGCCGACGCGGATGTCTCACTGGTGCACTTCGACGGCACACGCGATCGCGAGGGCGTGCTCGAGGTGCGCTCTGCCGACGGCACCTCCGTCGTGGTCAACGACGTGCTGTTCAACCTGCCGCCCATGGGCGGGCTGGCCGGCCTGCTGTTCCGGCTGGACGCCGCGGTCGGCCGGCTCCGCGTGTCGCGCGTGAGCCGGCTGCTCCTTGTCGGCGACCGGGCCGCCTTCCGCGCCCACCTCGAGCGACTGGCCGCCCGGCCCGACCTGCGCCGCGTGATCGTCTCCCACGGCGACATGGTCAGCGAGGACCCGGCGGCGGCGCTGCGGGCGGCCGCCGCCGAGCTCTGACCGACGTGACCACGATCGCTCAGCGCAGGCCGATGCCGAACACGTAGGCCAGGCGCAGGCCGGCGCCGAAGAAGACGCCCTTCGGGTTGCCGCTTCGATCGTCGATCTCGCCGCGCAGCGGGACGTGGAGCTCGCCGTGCAGCTCGGCGATCAGGCCGCGGCCGATGACCAGCGCTGCCCACGGCCCGGCGACGAGCGAGTCCAGGTGCACCGAGCCGGCACCGGTCGCCTCCGACATTCGCTCGAGCCCCACGCCGGCGCCCGTCCGCAGGCGCAGGCCCGGGCTGGTGATCGCGGTCCAGCCGAGCTTCGGTCGCACCCAGACCGTGGAGGTGGATCCGACGTCGCTCGAGCTGCCGAAGTAGCGCTCCTCGGTCCGCACCAGGCCGCCGACGGCGATCCCGGCCTCGACTCCCAGCCGGAGCGCCGGCGCGACGCGTGCGTCCCCGGTGACCACCACGCCGAGCGTGCCGGGGCCCAGATCGTTGCGCTCCGGCGGGTCGCCCAGACCCTCGCCGACGTCGTAGGAGCCGAGCATCGTGTAGTCGATCCCGCCGCCGATCTCGAAGGCGGCCTCGCCGTCGTCCGGCTCTGCACGTGCGCGCCCCGGCGCCAGCAGCAGGGCTGCGGCGGCGATGGCGGCGAGCGTGGGTCGCGTCGAGCTTCCCGGCCTCGCCGGCCCCACACGGTTTCTTCTGGATCCATCTCTGGCGGACATCATCTCGTCTCCGGCTCTCCTGCTGGTCTGGCCCCCGGCCTCGAGCAAGGGCCGCGCCAGCGGCGAACTGCGCCATCTGGCGTCGGCTCTGCTCCCGCGTCGAGACCGATCGCGACACGGCTGTCGTGCCGTAGAATCTCTCTACACCTGCACTTTCGGGCGCCCGTAACCTCTCGCGCGGCCAGACGTAATGTTTGCGAGCCACATGACCAGCAACAAGACCCTCCGTCTCCCGATCATCCTTCTAGGTGTGCTGATCTCCTCGACCGCCTGCGCCCAGGAGCGAATGTCGATGCCGAGCCCCGACCGCATCCTGCCGGGCCGGACGACTCCGATGGCGCTGCCCAAGAAGCACCTCGTCTTCGGCACGGCCCTCGACGTCGCGCCGGCCGGCGCCGAGGTCGCGGTCTTCGCCATGGGCTGCTTCTGGGGAGCCGAGCAGCACTTCTTCCACCTCCCCGGCGTGATCTCGACCGCCGTCGGCTACGCCGGCGGGACCACGCCCAACCCGACCTACGACGAGGTCTCGACCGGGCGCACCGGCCACGCCGAGTCCGTGCGCGTCGTCTTCGACCCGAAGAAGATCACCTACGAGCGGCTCCTGCGCGCCTTCTGGGAGGGTCACGACCCGACCCAGGGCATGCGCCAGGGCGCCGACGTCGGCACCGAGTACCGCTCGCTGATCATCACCCTCAACGATGCTCAGCGGCGCGCGGCGGACGCGACGCGAGATGCCTACGCCGCGGCGCTGCGGACCGCCGGCCGCGGGGCGATCACCACCGAGATCGTGGCGGCGCGGCCGTTCTACTTCGCGGAGGCGGACCACCAGCAGTACTGCGAGGCCAACCCGCACGGCTACTGCAACCACGGCGGCACCGGCGTGGCCTTCCCGACCACCGCCACCGCGCGCCGCTGACGCGGCGACTCCGGCCGGCGCTCATCCCACGCTCGAGGATCTCAGGCTGCGACGCCGATCTCGAGCGCGGCGGTGTAGCCGCCGGCGACCGCGCCGCTGGTCGTCGCGATCTGGCGCGTCGCGCCGTCTGCGAACACGCCGTCGGTCTCGAAGCTCAGCCGGGCCAGCGCCTCGGTGCTGCCGTCGTATCCGGTCGTCGCGTACACCGCCTGACATGCCTCCACCGGCAGCGCCAGCTGCGAGGTCGCGATCTCGCTTCCGGGGCCGATGGCGTCGATGCCGGGATAGACGGCGAAGTGGATGTGCGGCATGCGGCCGGGATAGCAGCCCGGGAACACCGTGGTGAAGGTGACGGAGCCGGCGTCGTCGCTCACCTGCACGCCGCGCAGGTAGTTCTCCTCGGTGACTCCGTCGGAGTACATCGAGTAGCGACCCTCGCGATCGCAGTGCCAGACGTACACGGCGCGGCCGGCCAGCGGCGCGCAGTCGCCGGCCGTGTCCACGAGCGTGAGCGCGACCGTCAGCACGACCCCCTCGGCGATGGCGGTCGCGCCCGCGATGCTGCTGCGGATGTCGCTCCGCACGATGCCCGATAGCGCGAGCGCGCTGGCGCCGTTCGAGCCGTCACCCGGAAACGGCCCGGCGGTCTCTTCCGGGATCGGCGCGCAGCTCGCCGGGTCGCCGCCGGACGGATTGCCGTTGCGCCCGCCATCGCCGGCGCAACCGAGCAGCGGCGCCGCGCCGGCCGCGGCCAGGAGTCGCAGGAAGTCGCGGCGGCTGGCGCCGGCCAGCATCACCTCGAGGTCGCCCGCCAGCCCGCGATCGTGTTGGTGTCGCTTCATCGTGACCTTCCGTCCGTCGCGGGAGCGAGTCCCGCCGGTCAAGGATATCGCAAACGCCTCCACGAGCACGCCGCGCCCGGCGAGCCCCCTCGACTCGGTCGTAATGTGGACGCCCGGAGTCGTCCCGGTGGCGTCGGCGCCCGAAAGGTGCTCTGACTACGATCTCGGGGGGGCCCGCGTCGTGAGGCGTGCATCGTGAGCCTGGTTACCGTCAACAACTGCGATCGGGAGCCGATCCACATCCCGGGCGCGGTGCAGCCGCACGGCGTCCTCGTCGCGCTCGATGGGCGCGATCTGCGGGTCCGCCAGGTGAGCGAGAACGTCGCCTCGCTGCTCGGGATCGCGCCCGAGCAGGTGTTCGGGTCGGCGCTCGAGGAGATCCTGGACGCGCACTGTGCCCGTTCGATCCGGGAGCACCGCGAGGCCCACTCGTTCGCCCGGCTCAACCCGATCGCGACCTCGATAGGCGGCCGCGCCTTCGACGCCATCGTGCACCGCTCGGGCGAGCTGGTGGTCGTCGAGCTCGAGCCGACCGATCTGGGTGCCGCAGGGCAGTCTTCGCGACTACGGCGCCGAGACCCACAGGGCCCTGGTGACCCTGCAGGGGGCCCGCTCCCTCGACGAGCTGCTGCGCAACGCGGCCGAGGCGGTCCGCTGGGTCACCGGATACGACCGCGTCATGATCTACCGCTTCGCCGAGGACGGCCACGGGCAGGTCGTCGCCGAGGAGCGGCTGCCGTCGCTCGAGCCGTTCCTCGGTCTGCACTACCCGGCCTCGGACATCCCGGCGCAGGCGCGCCGGCTCTACGCGCTCAACTGGCTGCGGATCATCGCCGACATCGACTACCGGCCAGCCGTGCTGGTGCCGGCGCCCGGCGCCGAGCGCGATCCGCCGCTCGACCTGACCTACTCGACGCTGCGCAGCGTGTCGCCCATCCACATCGAGTACCTGCGCAACATGGGCGTCGCCGCCTCGATGTCGGTCTCGCTGGTGCACGACGGCGCGCTGTGGGGGCTCATCGCGTGCCACCACTACACGCCCCGGTTCGTGCCCTTCACGGTCAGGATGACGTGCGAGCTGCTCGGCCAGATGCTCTCCACCCTCATCCTCGGCTTCGAGCGCAGGGACGAGGCGGAGCGCCAGCGCGCGATCGGCGAGCGCCGGGTGCGCCTGCTCGAGCGGCTCAACGGCGCCGACTACCTGGCGTCCGGACTCACAGCGGATCCCGAGGACCTCCTGGAGGTGGTCGGCGCGGCCGGGGCGGCCGTCCTCGAGGACGGCGGGCTCACCGCGGTCGGAGCCTGTCCGCCCGAGCCGGCCATCCGCGCGTTCGCCGCCTGGATGGCGCGCGAGCGGCACGAGGTGCTGGCCAGCTTCCGGGTCGCGGCCGAGCTGGATGGGGCTCCGCCGCTCGGGCCCGACGCGGCCGGGGTCCTCGCCGTCGGGTTGCCGCAGACCGAGAACAACGCGCTGCTCTGGTTCCGCCCGGCGGTCGAGACCGCGGTGTCGTGGGCGGGCGGCCCGGAGAAGGTCTACGCCGAGGGGCCCAACGGCCCCCGCCTCACGCCGCGCGGCTCGTTCGAGCTGTGGAGAGAGACAGTGCGCGATCAGAGCGTGCGCTGGTCTCACCTCGAGATCGAGGTGGCGCGCGCGCTGCGCGCCGGGCTGACCGACGCCGCCGTGCGCAAGGCCCACGAGGCCGAGCGCGCGCGCGACATGATGCTCGGGATGGTGAGCCACGACCTGCGCAACCCGCTTGGCGCGATCAGCCTGGCGGCCGAGGTGCTCAAGATCGGCGGCAGCGAGCCGACCAGGGTGACGCGCGAGTCGGCGCGGATCGCCGCGTCGAGCGACCGGATGCGCCGGATGATCGAGCAGCTGCTCGACTTCACCCGCGCGCGCGCCGGCTCGCTCGAGCTCCATCCGGTCGCGTTCGACCTGGTGGCGCTGTGCCGCGAGCTGATCGAGGAGATCGAGGGGGCGCACCCCGGCGCCCGCGTCGTCGCCGAGCTGCCCGCCAGGTGCCCCTTCGTCGGCGATCCGGATCGCATCGCGCAGGTCGTGTCGAACCTGCTCGGCAATGCCCGCCACCACGGCGACCCGACGCAGCCGATCCGGCTCTCGCTGCGCTGCGCCGACGAGCACGTCGAGATCGCCATCCAGAACCACGGTACGCCCATCCCGGCCGACCGGCTGGCCAGCATCTACGATCCATTCAAGCGCGCGACCGGCGACGCGCGGGCGCGCAAGCAGTCCGGGCTCGGGCTGGGCCTGTTCATCGTCCGGCGCCTCGTCGAGCTGCACCGCGGGCATGTCGAGCTGACGTCGTCGCCGGAGCGCGGCACCGTGTGCACCGTCCGCCTGCCGCGACCGACCGAGGGCGGGACGCCGTGAGGAGGGGCCCGCTCTTGCGCGCGCTGCGCGACGCCACCGCCGGCCAGCATCGCGCCGTCGAGCGCCTCCTGCCCGCGTTCGATGCGCTGTCGCCGGCTGACTATGCCGTGCACCTCGCCGCGCTGGCCGGGTTCCACCTGCCGCTCGAGCAGCGGCTGTTCGCCGCGCACGACTGGGTCGGGCTGGGCTTGCCCGACGCGGCGTCGCGCGCGCGCGCGGCGCTGCTCGAGGCCGACCTCCGCGCGCTCGGCGTCGATCCGTCCGCGCTCGCTCGCTGCACGGCGCTCCCCGACCTGACCGCGCTGCCGCGCGCGCTCGGCGCCATGTACGTCCTCGAGGGCTCGCGGCTCGGCGGGCAGGTGCTGGCCCGCCAGCTCGCGCAGACCGCCGGCGAGGTCCCCACCCGCTTCCTCGTCGGAGCCGCGGCCGCGCACCGGCGCCCGCTGGGCCAGCTTCTGTCGCTTCGCCGAGGCCCGATCGGCGGCCATCCCGTCGGCCGTCGCCCAGGCGGCCGAGGCCGCCGTCGAGACCTTCGCCGCGCTGGCCGTGTGGCTCACCCGACAGCCGGCCGGCCGCGGCGCCGGCGGTGTGCGCTACTTCATGGTGGCCCAGAAGTACAGGTAGGCGCCGTCCCGGCGCGGCGATGCCTTGAGCGCGGCCAGCGTCTCGGCGGCTCCCGCCTCGTCGCCGGCGGCACGCCGGGCCGTCACCCGCATGAAGCGGCACACGGTGTCGAGCTCGCTGCACTTCTTCATCATGGCGACAGCGCCTCTGCCGTCGCCCTTTGTCAGCGCCAGCACGCCCTGGCCCCAGTCGAGCAGCGACAGATCCGCGCGCCGCAGCGGGACCTTCATCGCCTCGGCCGCGAGCGCCGCGAACAGCTTGTCCGCCTGGGTCGACCTCTTCATCTTCCACGCGGCGAGGAGGCGAACCCGGAGTCCGAGCAGGGCCCGCCTGCGGGCCGCCACGGGTGAGAGGTGGGCCCGGCCGGCCCGCGCGTCGGCGGCGTCGAGCGCCGCGATGGCGTCCGCCGGCTTGCCGGCGAGCGCGAGCATCAGGCCGCGGTTGACAGCGATGAGCGCCGCCTCGTCGTGGAGCTTCTCGGCCTGCGCCTTCCTCTCCATCGCGTCGAGGACCCGGAGCATGTCGCGAACCTTGCCCTGGGCGGCGAGCGCCCACGCCTCGTAGGTGCCCGCGTCGAGAGCGTCGACCGGGCGCGGCGCGTCGGCGTGCGCCCGCTCGAGCCGCGCGTGGGCGCCGGTCCAGTCGCCCTTGAAGGCGCGGATGCCGGCGGCGGCGACGCGCGCGGGCGTGAACTGGGCCGACTTCGCGCTCGCCTTCTCGAAGGTCGCCTGGGCCTCGTCGAGCCGCCCGGCGGCGAGCAGGATCTCGCCCAGCGTGTCGTACGGATTGGGCTCCTCGGGCGAGAGCTCGGTCTGCTTGCTCGCCACGGCGACGGCCTGCTCGTAGCGTCCCTGCCAGGCCAGCGAGTAGGCCAGGTAGTTGTACGCCGTGGCGGCCTGCGGGCTGGCCTCGACCGCCTTCTGCGCCGCCGCCGCCGACTCCTCCCAGGTCTCGTCGTCGAAGGCGAGCGCGGCGAGCAGGGTCTGGACGCGCCAGTCGCCGGGCTTGGCCTCGAGGACCAGGCGGAGCAGCGCCCTCGAGCGCTCGATCTCGTCGTTGTTGAGCGCCTGCTGCGCCTCGATGAGCACGCGCTCCGGCCCCGGCAGCGACTGCGGACAGCTCGACGGCGCGGTCCACCATCTTGACGCCCTCGATGACCCGGCGTGAACGTGCCGAGATACGCCAGCGCCTGGGCGAACTCCGGGTCGAGCTGGATCGCCTTCTTGAAGTGCTCGACGCCCTCGGCGGCGCGCGCGTTGAAGACGAGGTCGCGGCCCTGCTTGTACTGCTCGACCGCCTCGGGCGACTTCGAGGTGATGGTCACCTCGGTGCTCTTCGGCGCGGGCGCCGGCACCTCGGCGACCGGCGCCGCCGGGGGCCTGCGCCCGGGCCACCGCCGTCCTGGGCGCCACGTCCCGCTGCCCGCACGACCCAAGCACGACGATCGCCACGACCATGCTCGTGTGTTTCATGGCTCCCTCCGCCGGTCGATCCTAACAGGCCGAGAATTCGATCTCGGCATGATTGCGGTGACTGCCTCTGGCACGCGATCCCGACCGGACGGTGCCGTCCGGGGCGGCGGAGCGGGTTACGCCGAGAAGAAGTCCCGGGTTGGCCATTACACAATCGCCATTCCGGCGGCCCGGCGGGCTCGCGGCGTGCGTCCCAAAGTCACATGACTGACAGCGTCGATGCGGCTGCAATCGCCAGAAGCCGCCGGTCGTGCTAGAGGTTGCACGCATGGGGAGAGGGTGGGGTAGGGCGGTCGCCGGCCCGGCGTCGGGTCACGGTTTGCCTACGGGCTGCATGTCGCGTGGGGGCTGCAACGGCTCCGGCGGCCTGCTCACGGCGCTGGCGTGCATCGCTCTGCTCGCGTGCACGCCCACACTCGACGGTGGGAAGTTCCTCGGCGGCGTCGAGGACGGTGGCATGGGCGGCCGGATCGATCCGCCCGACGCGAGCACCGTCTTCGACGCGGGCACCGTCTTCGACGCGCCGACCGGTCCGAGCTGCGGCGACGGCGCCTGCGCCGACGGCGAGAGCGTCTGCACCTGCGCCGAGGACTGCGGCCGGCCGACCTGCGGCGACGCGATCTGCTGCCGCGACATCGAGGACAGCGGGTCGTGCGGCGAGGACTGCGCGCCCAGCTGCGGCGACGGGCTGTGCGTGGAGAGCGAGAACCGCTGCTCGTGCCCCGGCGACTGCGGCGGCCCGAGCTGCGGCGACGGCGTGTGCTGCGCCGGCGCGGGCGAGGACCGCTGCTCCTGCCCGGCCGATTGCGGCGCCGGGGCAGTGCGGCGACCAGCTCTGCTGCCCCGGCGCCGGCGAGGACAGCTGCTCGTGCGCGGTCGATTGCGGCGACTCGACGTGCGGCGACGAGATCTGCTGCGCGAGCGCGGGCGAGAACGCGTGCGCCTGCGACGACGACTGCGGCGTGGGCTCGTGCGGTGACCGCCTCTGCTGCGCGGGGGCCGGCGAGACCGCCGGCACGTGCGCGGCGGACTGCGTCCCGGTCTGCGGCGACAGCGTCTGCAGCGGCAGCGAGGACGTCTGCAACTGCGCGGCCGACTGCACCGGCGCTGTGTGCGGCGATGGCCGCTGCTGCGCCGCGGGCGGCGAGGATGCCTGCTCGTGCCCGGGCGACTGCGGCGACAGTGCGTGCGGCGACGGGGTGTGCTGCCCGGGGCAGGGCGAGAACCGCTGCTCGTGCGCGGGCGACTGCGGCGCGCCGGTGTGCGGCGACGGCGCCTGCTGCGCCGGCGAGACCACGTGCGGCTGCCCGGCCGACTGCGGCCCGCAGACGTGTGGAGACGGTATCTGCTGCGCCAGCGCCGGCGAGCACAGCTGCACGTGCGCCACCGACTGCGGCGCCCAGTGCGGCGACGGCTGCTGCAACGGCGGCGAGACCACCGCCGGCTGTCCGGCCGACTGCGGCGCCCAGTGCGGCGACGGCGCGTGCAACGGCGGCGAGACCACCGGCGGCTGTCCGGCCGACTGCGGCAGCCGACTGCGGCGACGGCGCGTGCAACGGCGACGAGACCACCGCCAGCTGTCCGGCCGACTGCGGCGCCGCTGCGGCGACGGCACGTGCAACGGCGGCGAGACCACCGCCAGCTGTCCGGCCGACTGCGGCAGCAACTGCGGCGACGGCACGTGCAACGGCGGCGAGACCACCGCCACCTGCCCGTCCGACTGCGGCACGCTGTGCGGCGACAGCGCCTGCAACGGAGCGGAGCAGGCATGCACCTGCGCGGCCGACTGTCCCGCCAGCTGCGACGCGGGGCGCGTCTGCTGCGGCGATGGCATGTGCTGCCCGGGCGAGGACGAGGTCGCCTGTCCGGCCGACTGCGGAGGCGGCGGTGGATAGGCGGCGCAAGGTGGCCGCGCTGGCCGCGGTGGTCGCGGCGATGGCGGGCGGCGTCAGCCCGGGCCGACTCGCGGGTCGCCGTGGTGGTCACCAGCCAGCTCGGGCTGAGCGAGGGCGACGCCGACGCGCTGGCGTCGCGGCTGGGCCGGGCCCTGCGCGCGCAGCTCGAGGTCAACGTCGTCGCCGGCATCGACGCGCGACGGCGCCTGCCGCCGCGCGGCGTCGCGCGCGACTGCGCCTCGGAGCCCGACTGCCTGCGCGACGTGGCCAGACGCCTTGACGGCGACGAGCTTCTCCTCCTCGACATCGCCCGCAGCGGCCGGCGCGTGACAGTCGACGTGACCTGGTGCGATCCCGACATCGGCCTCTTCGCCGAGCGGGACGCGCTGTCGCTGCCGGCGCTGGCCGGTCCGGAGGCGGATCGCGTGCTGGCGGCGGCACCGAGTCAACTCCTGCCCCACGCGTCGCCGCGCGTCGATCCCACCGGGTCGCTGGCGATGTCCCGCCCGCCGCCGGCCGGGCGCCGGCTCAGCGGGCCGGTCCTGGTGAGCGGCGCGGTGGCGGTGGCCGCGCTGGGCGCCGGCATCGGCTTCGCCGCGGCCGCGCGCGCCGACTACAACGAGCTCGAGCAGGACGGCTGCGCCCGCGCTTCCTGTCCCGCGGCCCGGCGGCGCGTCGATCAGATGGAGCGCCGCGCGCTCGCCGCCGACATCCTGTTCGGGACGGCGGCGGCGGCCGCGGTCACCGGCGTCATCTTGTACTTGACCTCCGGCGGCGAGTCGGAGTCGCGCTTGTCGGCCGGCGCCACGCCGAGCCGCGGCGGCGCGCTGCTGTCGTTCGGCGGCGTCTTCTGAGCGGGGCCGTCGGGGCTTTTGGGTTAGAGGCGTTTCTCACAGGGGGCTTGCCAGACGCCGGGCTTTGCGGGATGCCTCCCGTATGCGTACTCGCCGGCTGCGGTTGGTGGTCCTTGGCTCGGTGCTGGCCGGCTGTGGCTCGGTGGACGTGGGCTCGGACGACGACGCGTCCCCGGGAGCCGGGGCGGACGCCGCGCCCGGCGAGGCCGACGCAGCGGGACCGGACGGCAGCCCCGCGGGCGGCGTCGTGCTGCGCTACGACTTCGACCAAGGCCTCGTCGAGGACGGCGGCGCGCGCTACGTGCCCGATGTCGGCGGCGCCGATCGCCGCGGTCTGGTGGTGGGCGCCGTCGGAGGCGAGGCCTTGCTCGAGGCGGTCGCGCGCGAGGGAGACGCCGGCATGGCGCTCAGGTTTCCCGGCGAGTGCGCGGAGCCGGAGCCGATGGACTGTCCGCGCGTCATCCTCGAGGCGACGGAGACCGCCGATCAGAACCCGGGCCAGCGCGGATTTCGCCGTCAGCGTGGACTTCCTCGTGCCCTCGCTGCCGGTCGGGTCGACCATCGTGGACCAGAACGTGATGCAGAAGGGCAACTTCGACGACCCCGGGCAATGGAAGGTGGAGATCGACGTGGAGGGCCGTCCGACGTGCGTCTTCCACTACCCGGGCGACGCCGACGCGCCGCTCGTCGCCCGCGTCCAGCGCGCGGTCAACGACGGTGTCTGGCACAGCCTGCGCTGCGAGCGCAGGGGCGACGCCGTCGTCATCAGTCCTCGACGCCGGCGAGGGCTCGGATACGCGGTCGGTCGACATCCCGGCCGGGCACACGCTCGACATCACCAATCACGCAGGCGATCCGGATCGGCGGACAGAACGTCATGGCCAGCGCCGATCAGTTCCACGGAAGCCTCGACGACGTCTCGGTCGAGATCTTCTGACCGTCGACCGAGGGCCGGCGGATCAGTACTCCGCGAAGGCGTCGTCGGGGAAGCAGTAGAGCCACCGCTCGCCGGGCTCGGCCGAGGAGACGACCGGGTGGCCGCTGGTGCGCGCGTGCTTGCTCGCGTGGCGGTTGGGCGAGCTGTCGCAGCAGAGCGTGGTCCCACACTCCTGACAGGTGCGAAGGTGGACCCACTTCGCGCCGATGGGCACGCACTCCTCGCAGGCGCGCTGTCGCGCCTGCTTGAGCGGGGTCGCGGCCGGAATGTGAGAGCAGCTGTGTTGCGGCATTGTCGGGCTCCGTCCTTCGCGCAGGGAAGCGTTGCATGGAAGCCGTCCTCGTCCAGCGCCGGCGGGCGAAGTCGCGTACCTTTTCGGTCATGAACGCGTTGGCTGGTCTCCTGGTCGCCGCCGCACTGTGGTCTGCCGGATGTGTCGGGGGCGCGAGCGCCGCCTCCGCGACACCGCCGGCCGCCGCGGACCCCTGCGCCGGCGGCGCGCGACTGTCGGACGCCCGGTTCCGCGCGCTGATGGAGACGGTGGCCGAGGGCTGGCGCACCGGAGACGCCGACAGGTCCGCCCGCTGCTTCGCGATCGACGCCGTCTACTCGGAGCCTCCGCGCAAGCAGCTCCACCGCGGCCGCGACGCCCTGCGCACCTTCTTCGGCCCGGACCCGCAGGGCATGGTCTGGCACCACCTCGTCTTCGACGAGCAGCGCCAGGTCGGCGCCGGCGAGTACACCTACCGCGGCCGCAACCAGTACCACGGCATCGTCATCGTCCGCATCGTCGACGGCCTCATCGCCAACTGGCGCGAGTACCAGACCCGCTCCGACCTCCCGTGGGACCGCTTCATGGACGAGAACGCCTTCTGACCTACGCGAGGGCGCCGGTCACCTCGACCAGGAAGTCCATCACGGCACGCACCGGGGGCGCCGGGCGCAGAATCTCCGTGCACGACGAGCCATGCCTCGCGCGTGATCGTCCGCGGCCGGACCCTCACGCGCCGCAGCTCGCGATGCCGGGCGGCGAGGAAGCCGGGCAGCAGCGCGATGCCGGCTCCGGCGAGCGCCGCGGCCAGCTGGCTCGCCAGATCGTTGGTCCGCACCACGAACGGCCGCGCGCCGGCCAGCCGGAGCAGCCAGCGCTGCTGCGGCAGCGCGTCGTCCTCCCGATCGAAACCGATGAACTCGTAGCGAGCCGGGCGCCGATCCGCCAGGTACGTGGCGCTCGCGTACGGCGCGAACTCGATCGTGCCGAGCCGGCGGCGGACCAGGCCGGCCTCGCTCGGCCGCACCAGGCGGATCGCGACGTCGGCCTCCCGCCTGGCCAGTGACGCGATGCGCTTCTCGCCGAGCAGGCGGACGTGGATGTCCGGGTGGCGCGCGCGCAGGACCGGCAGGCCGGGCGCGATCAGCCCGCTGGCGATGGTGGGCGGGGCGCTGACCGACACGACACCGCCCAGCTCCGGACGCAGCCCGCGCGAGACCCGCACCACCGCGAGCGCGTCGGCCTCCATGCGCGCCGCCAGCTCGGCGACCCGCTCCCCCTCGGCGGTGAGCGCCGGGATGCGGGTCCGCCGGTCCACCAGCTTGAGGCCGAGCGACTCCTCGAGGGCGGCGATGCGGCGGGCCACGGTGGCGTGGTTGACGCCGAGATGGCTGGCGGCGGCCGAGAGCGAACCGGCCTGCACGAAGCCGGCGAAGTGCCGGAGGTCGTCCCAGTCGATGCTCTGCAGATCTGCACCATCGACCTGCGATCTTGTGGAATTTCGCAAGGAGCCGGTCCGCGCCATCCTCGAAACATGACTCGCATCGTGGAGCTCGAGCAACCCGGCGGTGTCGAACGGCTCAGCGTGGCCGAGGTCGACCTCCGCGCCCCCGGCCCCGGCGAGATCCGGATCCGTCACACCGCCATCGGTATCAACTTCATCGACATCTACCACCGCACCGGCCTGTACCCCCTGCCGGCCTATCCGGCGGTGCTCGGCATCGAGGCGGCCGCGGTCGTGGAGGCGGTCGGGCCCGACGCCGCCGGCGTCGCGGTGGGCGACCGCGTCGCGTATGCAGGTTCGGTGGGCGCCTATGCGGAGGCCCGCCTGCTGCCGGCCTGGCGAGCGGTGCCGCTGCCCGCGTCGGTGCCGGACCGGCTCGGCGCCGTCGCGCTGGCGCGCGGCCTGACCGCGTACATGCTGCAGACACGGATCTACCCGGTCGAGGAGGGCACCACGGTTCTCGTCCACAGCGCCGCCGGCGGGCTCGGCAGCCTGCTGGTTCGCTTCGCCAGACGGCGCGGCGCAACTGTGATCGGCACCGTGGGCTCGGCGGCAAAGGCGGAGCTGGCCCGGGCCGCCGGCGCCGCCCACGTGATCGTGGGACGCGACGCCGATTTCGCGGCCGAGGTGGCCGCGCTCACCGGCGGCCGCGGCGTCGACGTCGCCTACGACGGCGTCGGCGGCGACACGCTGCGCAAGACCATGGCGTGCGTGCGGCCGTTCGGCACCGTGGCGAGCTACGGCCAGTCGGCCGGGTCGATCCCGCCCATCGACATCGACGAGATCGGGCCGCGGCGCTCGCTCCTGCTCGCCCGACCCAGCGTCACGCTCTTCATGAACGATCGGGAGGCGTACCTCGGCGCCGCCGCCGAGGTCATCGAGGCGGCCGCCGACGGCGCCGCGCCCACCCTGGGGCCCGCGTATCCGCTCGAGGACGCGGCGCGGGCGCAGGCCGATTCTCGCAGCCGGCGCGACAACGGGGGCGCCGATCCTGGTTCCGGCCTGACCGGGCGACGCCGGACGCGCTCCTGGCGTACGGCTCGTCACCGCGCAGCGCCGCGGAAGCCGGGCGGGACGCCGGTGTCACCTTCACCGGAGTCCGGATCGGTCGCGGTGGTGAAGGTCCAGGCGGTGGGCTCGCGGGTGCAGTTGCCGGCGGCGTCGCAGATCCCCGGTGCCAGGTGGGCGGTGTAGCGCGCGGCCGGCGCGAGCAGGATCGAGTCGGGGAACAGGCCCCAGGCTCCGTCGCCGATCGGATCGACGCGCGCGGGCACGGCGCGGCCCCGCGCGTCGGTGAGCGTGAAGGAGGCAGCGTCCACGCCGGTCACCGGCTCGGAGAAGAAGACCTTGACGACCGCGTCCTGGTGGGCGCGCGGCGACGTCGGGCGGCGGATAGACGGCCACGCGAGGCGGGGTCGCGATCCGGGGCCGCGCCCTGGATCGGGATGGTCAGGCTGCGCACGACCATCGGGACCGGCGGAGAGCCCTCGACGACGGGAGGCTCGACCCGCGGGCGCCGGCCGTCGCACGGTCCGCCCAGGACGCACGACTCCAGGATCAGGTCGCCGTCGGTGTCGGTCAGGTTGCCCAGGAACTTGCCGGCGACGATGGCCTCGAGCGACTGGTAGTAGACGGCCGCGCTCACCGCGACCGGGCCGCGCGTCCCCGGCGGGACCAGAACGGCGTAGCGGTCGAGCTCGCAGCGCCGAGCCGGCCAGCGGCATCGGGGCCAGGCGAGTGTCGCGCAGGTAGGAGTCGTCGAAGAAGTCGCCGTCGCCGTCCAGGTCGCGGAACTGCGGCAGCCCGTTCGGGTTGAGCCTGGCGTCGATGACGCGGCCGAGCGCGTCGACCGGCAGGCCGCGCTCGTCGGTGACGAGGTTGAGCGGCGTGGCGTAGGGCAGATCGAGGGTCGGGCAGCCGTCGCCGAGCGACGCGACCGCCTTGAACTGCACCGCGTACGGATCGACCGAGGCGGCCGGCAGCATCCAGTTGCAGCCCGGGAAGCTCGGGTCGGCCACCTCCTCGGTGGTGAGCCCGCCGACTCCGTACGACGAGCGCTGCCACGCGCTGTCGTGGATGAGCAGCTCGCGCCCGGTGGCCAGGTCGTAGGCGTGGACCGCGACCCAGGCGATGCGCCCCTCGGGGAAGCCGGTCGGGAAGTTGTGCCCGCTGCCGGTGTTCGCCAGGCGGATGGAGATCGGCGCCGCCGCGCCCGGCTTCGCGGCCTCCGGCCCGCGCAGATCCATGCTCAGGACGTGGCGCAGCCGGTCCCAGGCCATGCGGGCCTGCTGCGCGTGAGCGCCCTTGCGGTCGACGTGGGTCCAGACGGCGCGCGAGTACGGGCTGTCGTGGTCGGCGGACGTGAAGCTGAAGGCGGACAGCTCCGGGTACGGGGCGACGTTGCCGCTGCGGTCCACGTCCTTGCCGATGAGGCGCGGGACCAGCGCGTTGCCGCCGACGAAGTGGTGGGTGAAGAAGGGACGCGGCCGGCCGTCGGTGGCGACCGGCCCCTCCAGGACCGGCAGCGGCATCTCGCGCTCGTCGTACAGCGTCTGGGCCGTGCCGGGCTGTCCGTAGTCCTGCTGCATGTGGCAGGACTGGCAGTCGCGCTTGTGGCCCGGATCGTAGTTCGCGTTGCCGGGGCGGTCGGCGTAGCGGCTGGTGGCCCACTCGGTGTAGGTCCGCTCGATCGGGAAGCCGCCCACCCACTTGCCGAGCGCGTTCTTGATCGGCAGCGCGTTGGTCACGTCGTGGCAGGCCGCGCACATCTCGGAGCGCACGAACATCGCCTGGTGGTAGCCGGCGTGCTTCGAAGGCGTCGAGCTGCTGGTGCAGGATCGGCTCGCCGAAGACGCCGCTGGTGTTCGTGTCCTCGGGGGAGGGCGCCGGCGCCGACGCCAGCGGACCGAAGCGCTCCGGGAAGACGATGGCGTGGGGCGACAGCCGGTACGCGCCGCCGCCGATGCTGTAGCCCAGGTTGCGCCGGTCCGCGTCGGCGACCGCGAACATGTCCCCGCTTGCCACCCAGCAGCTCGGCGCGCGACCGCAGCCCGACCGCGGGCACGTAGTCGGTGCCGCTGCGCTGGTAGTTGTGAAACGGCGTGTCGCGGGTTGCGGCGTAGCTGTGGCAGACAGCGCAGAAGACGCCGGTCTTGCCCGACTCCGTGTTGCGCAGCTGCGCGTCGAGCGTCGCGAACGCGACGCCGGTGCCGTTGTCCGAGGTGGGGTGGAACGCCGGATCCAGGGGCGCCGACTCGATGCCGCTGTCCGGATCCACCGACACCGTGCGCAGCGGCACGTTGTCGATGTAGTTGGTCGGCATGTGGCAGCGCGAGCAGAACCCGTCGAGCAGCGAGCCCGGCCGCGACAGGGTGACCTTGTGCGTGCCGATGTCGAACTCCGACGCGCACTGGCCCGGCAAGGCGAACGGGTTGTGGCGGGCCCTGGCGGTGCCGTCGGGCGGATCCGGGCTGTCGCACTCGCCGTGGGTGGACGCGGATGCGCGCCAGCAGGAGGAACGCCGCCCGCCAGGCCGGATCGCGCCACGAGTTGGACATCATCGACCCGTTCCACTCGTCGAAGATCCGCGCGTGGCAGGTCTGGCACTGGCCGGGGTGGTTCTGGGTCTGCCAGTACTCCTCGTAGGGCGGGGGGAAGGCCAGCGCCTCGGCGGTCACGTAGGGCGCCGCCTCGGGGATTCGATTGGGCAGCTCGGCGAGGTGCCCGCTCGAGTCGCGCAGGAAGGCGCCGAGGCCCAGGCCGGTGGTGAGAAAGGTGATCGCCTTGATGAGCCTCACGACTCTCCTCCTCGCGCCGAGCGATCGGCGGCGAGCAGCGGATCGTTGGTGGGGACCAGCGGGGCCCGGCGCCAGGGCCAGGACCGCCGACAGGAAGAACAGAGCGGCGCACGCGACGGCGAGGCCGAGCTCGATCGGCCCCAGCTGCGGCGCCGCTCCACTTCGACGGCATCACCATGATGTAGAGATCGAGCCAGTGACCGAGCAGCAGCAGCAGGCAGACGCATGCCAGCAGGCGCGGGCTGCGCTTGGCGCGCGCCGAAAGCAGCGCGCAGAACGGCAGCACCCAGTTGACGACCAGGTTGGCCAGAAACACCGGCAGCCACGCGTCGCCGGTGCGGCGCAGGTAGTAGGTCGCCTCCTCCGGGATGTTGCCGTACCAGATGAGCAGGTACTGGCAGACCCAGATGTACGCCCAGAAGGTGGAGAAGGCGAACAGCATGATCCCCAGGTCGTGCAGCTGCCGGTCGCCCACCTCGTCGCGCAGGTGCCCGGTCCGGCGCAGCACCACCGCCGCCAGCGCGACGGCCGCGATCCCCTGCACGAACGTGCCGGCGAAGACGTAGACCGCGAACATGGTGCTGAACCAGTCCGGCTCGAGCGAGATGATCCAGTCGTAGGCGGCGGCCGTGAGGGTCACGGCGAACACCGGCGCGAACAGCGCGGCCAGGCGGTTCAGCCGCCCGTGGTGGACGAGGCCGGGGCCGGGATCGCGGTCCTGGGCGCGCGAGGTGCGGGCGATGCGCACGGCGAAGGCGACCCAGATCAGCAGCACGGCGATCATGCGGGCGCCGACGAAGCCGGGCGCGAGGTAGGTCGTCTTGCCGGCCGCGGCCGGAGCCTCGGCGAGCCCGCCCGGCTCGGCCCACGGATAGATCGCGTCATGGCCGGCGAACAGCGCGAGCAGGAGGACGGCAGCGACCGGCGTGGTCAGCATGAACGCCTCGGGGATGCGGCGCAGCCCGGCCGACCAGCGCGCACCGCTCAGCCGCTGGGTGGTGAAGAAGAAGATGGCCGAGACGCCCAGCGACAGGAAGTAGAACCCGTTGACGAGGAGGTTGAGCCACACGCGGGCCGGGTCGTCGCCGGATCCGTACAGCGCGGCCGCGGCGCCCACCGCGGCGATCGCCAGCGGCCAGCCGATCATCCGGCGCGAGACCGCGATGCGACGCCCGGCGCTCATGGCCGCCCTCCCGGCGCCGCGGGCAGACCCTGCAGCGCGCTCCGCACGTAGGTCACGACCAGCCAGCGCTCGTCGGGCGCGAGCTGGGCCGCGTACGACGGCATCTTGTTGGCGCCGCGGGTGATGACGTGAAAGATCCGCCCGGGCGGATAGGTCAGCAGTCGAGCCGATCGATAGGAGGGAGGCGGCGGGATCTTGCGGGCGATCGGGCCGTCGCCCGCGCCCTTCGCGCCGTGGCAGACCTGGCAATAGATGCCGTAGAGCGCCTTGCCTCTGGCGAGGTTCTCCGGCGAGGCCGGACGCGGGTTGGTGAGCTCGCGACCGGCCCGCTCCGCCTCCGCCTCCCCGGTGCCGTAGTGCAGCGGGCGGTGGCCGGCCGCGATCGTGCCGGGGACCGGGCGCTGCAAGGTGATGCCGTCTCGCGTGGCCGGGTTCGGGGCGAAGGCCTTGAAGGCCGGGCCGCGCGCCATGTCCGGCATGTACTCGGACCCGGGCCGGTCGCCCGGCTTGCAGGCGCCGAGCAGCGCCGCGCCGAGCACGGCCGCGTGGATCGCGCTCCTCATGACAGCCGCGCCTCTCGCTCGGCGATGCCGACGGCTCCGGACCGGCCCGAGGATCTCGCGGGCGCGCTCGAGCCCGTCGGCGCTGTCAGGCGCGCGCACGACCAGCGCGAACACGTTGTCGGTCACGCCCTCCGCGGCGAGCTCGACCAGCTTGCCCGGATAGAGCCGCGCGCGCAGCAGGAAGGCCGCCACCGTGACCAGGCCGGCGGCCAGCACGGTGAGCTCGAACGAGATCGGTATGAAGGCGAGCGTGGAGTTGTCCGGCTTGCCGCCGACGTCGAGCGGCCAGTCGAGCACGTTGGCGTAGAACTGCAGGAACAGCGCGAAGGCCAGGCCCGACAGCCCGGCGGCCAGCGTGACCAGCGGCAGCCGGCTGCGCCGGATCCCCATCGCCTCGTCGAGTCCGTGGATCGGGTAGGGCGCGTAGACGTCGTAGACGCGGAAGCTGGCCCGGCGGAGCGGCCGGACCGCCGCGAGCAGGCTGTCCGGGTCGCTGAAGGTCGCGATGAGGAAGCGCCTACGCACGCGTCACCTCCTTGTCGGCCGCGTGGCCCACGACGCCCTTGACCTCCCACATCGCGATCATCGGGAGGAAGCGGATGAAGAGGAGGAACAGGGTGAAGAACAGCCCGAACGAGCCGACCAGGATGCCGAAGTCGATCAGCGTGGGATAGAACATGCCCCAGCCGGAGGGCAGGAAGGCGCGGTGGAGCGACACCACGATGATGACGAAGCGCTCGAACCACATGCCGACGTTGACCAGCACCGAGGCGACGAACAGGATGGCCACGCTCTGCCGCGCCCTGCGGAACCAGAACAGCTGCGGCGTGAGCACGTTGCAGAGCACCATGAGATAGAAGCACCAGGCGTAGGGGCCGGTGGCGCGGTTGATGAAGTGGAAGCGCTCGTAGACGTTGCCGGTGTACCAGGCGCTGAAGAACTCGCTGGCGTAGGCGTAGCCGACCAGCGAGCCGGTGAGCAGCAACACCTTGGCCATCGAGTCGAGGTGGCGCACCGTGATGTAGCGGTGCAGGTTCATCGTCTGCCGGGTGAGGATGAGCAGCATGAGGACCATGCCGAACCCGGAGTAGATGGCGCCGGCCACGAAGTAGGGCGGGAAGATGGTCGTGTGCCAGCCCGGGATGAGCGACGTCGCGAAGTCCATGCTGACGATGCTGTGCACCGAGAGCACCAGCGGCGTGGCGAGGCCGGCCAGGATCAGGCTGACCAGCTCGTAGCGGGCCCAGGTGCGGTGCGACCCGTTCCAGCCCAGGCTGAAGGCGCCGAACAGGAACTTCTTGATCCGCCCGGTCGCGCGATCCCGCAGCGTGGCGAGATCCGGGATCATGCCCAGGTACCAGAAGACCAGCGAGATGGTGAGGTACGTGCTGATCGCGAAGACGTCCCACACCAGCGGCGAGCGGAAGTTGATCCACAAGCGGGCCGTGCTGGTTGGGGACGTAGGGGAGGATGAAGTAGGCGTCCCACGGCCGCCCCATGTGCAGGAGCGGAAACAGCCCGGCGCATGCGACGGCGAAGATCGTCATCGCCTCGGCCGATCGGTTGATCGCGTTCCGCCACTTCTGGCGGAACAGCAGGAGGATGGCCGAGATGAGCGTGCCGGCGTGGCCGATGCCGATCCAGAAGACGAAGTTGGTGATGTCGAACGCCCAGCCGACGCTGTTGTTGAGGCCCCACACGCCGATGCCGTTGGCGATGAGATAGGTGGCCATCCCGAGCAGGTCGAGCAGGCCGAGCAGCGCGAAGGCGAAGCAGATCCACCACGTCCGGCTCGGACGCCCCTCCATCGGCGCGGCGATGTCGGTGGTGATCTGGCCGAGGGTGGGGTGGCCCTCCACCCAGCGAGGCTCGTCGACCGCGCGGCTAGTCACGGCGCACCCTCTTGAGGTAGGCGACGCCCGGGCGCGTGCCGAGCTCCTCGAGCACGCGATAGGTGCGCTGGCTGCGCATCAGGCGCGAGACGCGGCTGTCCGGATCCTGCAGGTCGCCGAAGACGATCGCCCGGGTCGGGCAGACCTGCTGGCATGCGGTGACGATGTCACCGTCGGCGAGCGGCGCTCCGGTCGCGGCGGCGTCGTTCTTGGCCGTCTGGATGCGCTGCACGCACAGGCTGCACTTCTCCATGACCCCGCGCGAGCGCACGGTGACGTCCGGGTTGAGGACCATGCGGCCGACCGGATCGGTCATGTGGAAGTCGAAGCGCGGGTTGTCGGTGTAGTTGAACCAGTTGAAGCGCCGGACCTTGTACGGGCAGTTGTTGGCGCAGTAACGCGTGCCGACGCAGCGGTTGTAGACCTGCTGGTTGAGCCCCTCGGCGCTGCGCGACGTGGCCAGGACCGGGCACACCGTCTCGCACGGCGCGTGTCCGCAGTGCTGGCACATCATCGGCTGGTGCAGGCTGCGCGGCTGGTCGTCCGGCCCCGTGTAGTAACGGTCGATCCGGATCCAGTGCATGATGCGTGAGCGCTGGACCTGGTCCTTGCCGACCACCGGGACGTTGTTCTCGGCCTGGCAGGCGACCACGCAGGCGGAGCAGCCGGTGCAGGAATCGAGGTCCACGGTCATGCCCCAGGTGTGCTCGCCGGGCGGCCGCTCCGCCCACAGATCGTGCTCCGGCGCGTGGGCCGCGCTGTCGCCGCGGGCCAGCTCGGCCAGCGTCGTCTCGAGCGCGATGTCGCGCCCCTCCATCGAGAAGTGCTCCTGGCTGCCGGCGACCGCCTCGCGGCGCCCGGTCTTCTCGAGTGTGACTCCGTCTGTCCAGTAGGCCCGCGCACCGCGCACCATGCGCGCGAGCGGGAAGGCGTTGGCGCCGACGTTCTGTCCTGCCTTGCCCACCCGGGTCCGCCCGTGACCGAGCGCCACGGAGATCGTGCGCGCTTCCTGGCCGGGCTGGAGGAACACCGGCAGCTCGACGCGGCCGTCGGCGGTGGCGAGAGAGACGACGTCTCCCTCGGCCAGACCCAGCTCGCCGGCCAGCCGCGGCGCGATCGCCGCGACGTTGCCCCAGGTCACCTTCGTGATCGGATCGGGCAGCTCCTGCAACCACGGGTTGTTGGCGTGGCGGCCGTCGCGCAGCGCCACGCTCTCGAACAGGGAGAGCTCGTAGCGATCCGCGCGGCGGGCCTCTCGCGCCTGCCGGTGCTCCTCGACCAGGGTGCGGAGCGCGTCGCGCCAGTCGTCCGCGGGTGCGGTAAGCGGCTGCTCCGCGGGCGCGCCGAGGTCGACGAAGCCGCGCTCGAGCGAGCGGTCCCAGAAGTCGTCGAAGTCGACGCTCGCGCCCTGGCGCGGAAAGACGTGATCGCGCCAGAAGGAGCGCAGGAAGGTGTAGTGGTCGGTGGCGTCGCCGAGCCAGCGCAGCAGGCTCTCGGAGGCGGCGCGGGTGTCGAACAGCGGCGCGATGGTCGGCTGGCTCAGCCCCAGGAGCGAGTCCACCGGCTCGGAGTCGCCCCACGACTCCAGGAAGTGGTGGTCGGGGCACAGGGCGTGGACGCCCGCGCTGGTCTCGTCGCGCCGATCCGCCGTGGAGACCGACAGCGGCACCCTGGCCAGGCCGTCCATGAAGCGGCCCGGGTCGGCGCAGTCGTAGGCCGGGTTGACGCCGTGCATGATGAGGGCGCCGACCTGCCCGCGGTTCATCTGCTCGATCAGCTCGGCCATCGCCTCGTCGTCGCCCTGGCGCTGGAGCGACGGGCGAGCCACATCGATGGTCCGCCCGACGTTGCCGAGCAGGGTGTTGAGCGCATGGACGACGTGCTGGACGGCGACGTCGTTGCGGCCGCTCACCACCAGCGACTCGCCGCGGTGCTTCCACAGCTCGTCCGCCACCCGGTCGAGCTGCGCCGGATCGATCGGATCGCTGACGTGCGGGATGTCCTGCAGCTCGGCCCGGCTGGCGATGCGGGCCAGCAGGCCGGCGGCGACCGCGCCCATCCCCGAGGGCGCGACCGGGACGCGCAGGTCCGCGTTGCTGCCGGTCACCGACAGGCCGGCCTCGAAATGGACGTGGAACGAGCGCGCGTCCGCACGGTCGGCGGCGCGGCCGCGCGCGTACTGGCGCGCGAACTCCACCGGCGAAAGCCAGGTGCCCAGGAAGTCGGCGTCCAGGGAGACGACGACGCGCGCGCGGTCGAAGGCGTGATGCGGGATGATGGCGCGCCCGAACGAGCGCGCGCTGGCGGCCCGCAGCGCGCTGGCCGACACCGGATCGTGGACGACGTGGCGGAAACCGGGGTAGGTGCGGCCCCAGCGGGAGATGATCTCGCGCACCGAGGGACCGGTCAGGGTCGACGACAGGAGCACGACGGCGCGATCGCGCGCCGCGCCCAGCCCGGCCCTCACGCGGGCGTCGATCTCGTTCCAGGTGGCCGGTCGGCCCTGCCACTGCGGACCGCGCAGCCGCTCGCCGTCGTACAGCGAGAGCACCGTCGCCTGTCCGGTGGCGCAGGTGGCGCCGCCGAACAGCGCCGCCCCGTCGTTCCCCTCGATCTTGATCGGGCGGCCGTCTCGCTGCGTGACGAGCAGGCTGCAGGCCGAGGCGCAGCCGCCGCAGGTGGTGGCGTAACGGCGAGGCACGCCCGGCACCAGATCCTCCGGCGAGATCGGCAGCGGGATCGCCTTCTGCTCCGGGGCGCGGCAGGCGGCCAGGCCCGCGGCCGCGACGCTGAAGCCGACCAGCGAGAGGAAGTCGCGTCGGGTCGCGTCGCCGCCGTCGGCGACCCGGCCGGGCGCCGGTGTGCGGCGCGCTCCGAGGCGCACGAGCTTGTCCTGGTGACCGGCGCCCTTGCACGAGGGCCCGCTGTCGTCCGGGGGTCGTCGATCGCTCATGAGGTTCCTCAGTAGTGGCAGTTGGCGCAGTCGAGGCCGGGCCCGTGGCCGGGAGCCTCCGCCAGGCGCGCGGCCGCGCGCTCCAGGGAGCCGGTCGGGACGCCGGCGTTGTCGCGGTGGCACTCGAGACACCAGCCCATGGTCAGCGGCATCGCCTGCTCGACTCGCTCCATCTCCTCGACGCGCGCCGTGGCAGCGCTGGCAGGCGACGCCGGCGCCCACGTGTCGGCTGTGGTTGAAGTAGACGTAGTCGGGCAGGTTGTGCACCTTGACCCAGGCCAGGAGCGGGCGCCGGAGCTGGACGGTCTCGCGGATCCGCTCGATCGCCGCTGTCTGCTTCTCGAGCAGGTCGTGACAGTTCATGCACACGCTGGCGGACGGGATGCCGGCGTGGCGACTGGTGCGCGCGCCGTGGTGGCAGTAGAGGCACGCGATCTGGTTCTCGCCGGCGTGCAGCCGGTGAGAGAAGGCGATCGGCTGGGCGGGCGCGTAACCCTGCTGCACACCCAGGTGCGCCATTCGCGTGATCGCTGTCGACGCGGCGATGGCCACAAGCGGCGAGGCCGAGCAGGATGATGGAGGGCCGCATGTGGTCGGCTCCTGGTCAGGCGGGGCGGCGCGGGCCGTCGGCGTCCGCCTCGATCGGCACGTCCGCGAGGTCTTCCTCGGGCCAGATCCAGCGGGCAGGGCTCAGCCGGCCGGCGACCGATCTGGCGCGCCGTGCGCCGGCGGCGATCGGACGGGCGGCGAGGGCCAGCCCGCGATCGACCGCCGCGATCGGGATCAGGGCGGCGCTGGTGGCGGGAAGCAGCGCGAGCAGCGCGAACAGCGAGAAGACGTGCAGCTTGACCAGGTAGGGCAGCTGCGCGGCCAGGGCCGCGGCCGGCGCGCCGCCGAGCAGCGTCATCAGATACGGCGCCAGCGTCCCGCCGGCCCAGATCGATCCCCACCTGTACGTCGCCGCGGTGAGCAGGCCTGTCGCGATGGCGACGAAGAGCAGCGACAGGAACGCGCAGTCCGCGATCTCCGGGATCCTGGTGCCCCGCGACGACGCGGTACGGCCGAGGTGGCGCGACATCATCCGTATCCAGCCGACCAGGGCGAGGATCCCGAACAGGAAGCCGGCGCCCTCGAGCAGGTAGAGGCGCAGGGGCGCGCTGCTCCACGTCGCGATGGCGTCAGGAATCAGCAGGCCGGCCAGGTGCGCGGCGACAGTCGCGACGAACCCGACCCGCCACAGCGTGGAGCCGGTGAAGAGGCGCCAGGCGGTGCGCGCCTCGGCGTGGAGCACCTCGGGTCTGCGGCGAGACAGCGCGTGGCGAAGGGCCAGGCCGATCGCCAGGACGAGGAGAGCCGCGTAGGGGACCAGGGCGAACAGACGCTCGCCGCGCGCCTGCGCGTCGCTGCGCGCCACCGGCAGCGGACGGACAGGCTCCCGCCACTCGACCGGCTTGCCGGCTGCCGGCGCGCGTGCGCCGAGCGCGGCCGTCCGGTCGTCGAGCCCGACCTTGCGCAGGTATGCCTTCAGGGCGAACAGCTCCTGCGGCTGCAGGAAGCCGGCGGCCGACGACTCCGGCACGCGCGCGCTGCAGGGGCGCCGGATGAACATGGTGAGGGCCCGGTCGCGGTACGCGGCGTAGATGCCGGTGAGGTCGCCAGCCAGGCTGCCGCCGCGACTGTCGCCGCGGTCGCGGACGCCGTGGCAGCCGGCGCACGCCATCCCGCCGCCGGCGAACCGGGTCTGGCCGAGAAACAGGCGCCGGCCCAGCTCGACCTCGACCGCGGTGGCGAGCTCGGCGTGCCGCTCGTCCGCGGGCTTCTGTTCGGGGCCGTCGGCGGCGAGCCAGTCGAGGATGGCGCCCACCTGCTCCTCCGATAGATCGGTCCAGTCGGGCATTCGCTGGCGCCGGAACTCCGCGAACAGCGCGACAGCGACCGGGTCGCCCGAGTCGATCACGGCCTGAGACGATCGGATGAATCGCAGAAGCCAGTCTCTCGGCCTTCGCGCGGTGACGCCTTTCAGGTCGGGTCCGACCTTCACGCCCTTGCCGAACGTGTGGCAGGCGGTGCACCGCTGCACGAAGATCTTCGCCGCCTCGTTCTCGCCGGCGTTCGCGTTAACGGTGAGCGCCGAGACGAGCAGCGCCAGGATGATCGCCGGCGCGCGTCGCCGGCGCGCCGGCAACGCAGATCGAGCATCGCGACCAGACCGCTTCGCAGCAATGGCTCGCATACGAGCTCCTCCCCAGGTATCTGTCTCGCGCCGCCCCCGCGGACGCGATCGAGATAGAGCCCCTCGAAAAATGCCTGCGAATAGTCATCCCGCTGCGTCGCGCATGCCAGCGCCAAATGGCGGCGACGGTCGAATGTTCGGCCGGTGGCTGTGGATGCACGCACTCCAACCGAGTCGGTCGTACACGCGTGCTCGATCAGTGATTGACTGAGAGTGGCAATCGCGATCGGCAGCAATTGAATGCTGGACTACGCGGCATCGGCCTCGTGACCCTCTCCGGGTGACGAGATCGCGCTCCGGAGTCTCGCGGCGCTCGGCAGGCCTCTCTAGTTGACCAGGAACTCACCGATTGCCCGGGCGAGCGCCTCGGGATCGACCGATGTCCCGCCTACATCGAGATGCGATAGGCGCGGACTCGTCCGCCCGCGACGAGCACGGCCATGTCGCGGGAGACGACCGGCGCCTCGAACTGCTGGCCGCCGGGCGTGTCGCGGCCCAGATCCTCGCGGAGCAGGACAGCGCCGGTCGCGGTGTCGATGGCGTGGACGCCGGCGTCGCCGTAGTCGGAGTCGCTGCGCGTCTCGTGGGCCTCGACGATGATCAGGACGCGGTCCCGGAACGCAGTGGCCGCGGCGGCCGCGATCGGGTGGCGGCGGATGACCTCGCCGGTCTTGCCGTCGATGGCGGTCACGCCACGTTCGTGCCCGACGTGGACGCGGCCGCCCACGTCCACGACCCAGGGGCGCACGGGCCCGGGGACGCCGAGGTCGGCCCGCCACACCGCCTTGCCGGTGCCGTCGAAGGCGACGGCGGCGCTGCTGCGGCCAGCGGTGGCGTACTCGGTGGTGACGACGCGGCCGCCGTCCACCGCTCCTCCCTGGCTGAGCAGCTCCACGCCGGTGACGGTTGCGAGGATTTTGCCGTCGGCGGCGACGAAGCGCGCGATCCAGCCGCCCATGCTGTCGTGGCCTCCCCCGCGCAGGAGGAAGACAGGTGTCGCCTGCTCGATGTTGGGTCCACGCACGCCGGAGAGCCTGGTCTCGGACGCGACGCTGCCGTCGGGGCGGTAGAACCTGATCGCGCGCTCGTGGCCGGCGGGGCTGGGCTCGGCGACCGGCTCGCCGTCGATGACGGCGATGACCTGATCTCCGAGGGCCACGGGGCTCGACGGTCCGACGCGGATCTCCGACGGCTTGCCGGTGGCCGGATCGAGGCAGACGACGGCGCGGCCAGTCTTCGGCCGGAAGACGACGGCGCAGAACCTGTCGCCCACAGCCTTCGGGCTCAGCAGCCACTGGGTCTGGACGATGCCGACCGGAGCGCGCCACTTCTCGGCGAAGGTGGCCGCGTCGTGGCCGCGGACGTCGTCGTGGCGCGCGACGACCGCGGTGCCGCCCAGGATGGCGACGCCGGCCGGGAAGCGATCCTTCTCGCACTGGCGCGGGACGACCGGCACGCCGGTGGCGAGGTCGAGGAGCTCGACGCACGCGTCCTGGGTCGCGACCAGGACCCGACCGGCGCCGACAGCGATGGCCGAGGGCGTCGCCGGCAGCGGCTCGTTCGGGTCTCTCGCGCGCGGGCCGCCCGACACGCCGGTCGGCGCGGCGCCGAAGGTCCAGGCCGGCGTGACCTTCGCGCTCGACGCCGGCGGGGCCGGGTCGTTGGCCCCGGCGTTCGCGGGCGGGTCCTGCTTCGTCGTGATCGAGCCGCGGTCTCCGCAGGCAAGCGCGCCGGCCGCCGCGAGCAGCCAGGCAGCCCATCCGCGGTCCATCCGGGACATCCTGCGCACGACGGCGGCGACTCAGCTGTCCGCGGCGCCCAGGCGGATGACGTCGGCGATCTCCCGCTTGCGCGCCGCGAGCTGCTTCTCCTCGTCGATCTTCTCGGCGATGTCCTCGTCGTTCTTCATCAGGGCCGACAGATCGGTGGACGCGTAGCCGGTCACGCCCATGTCGGCGTAGGCGGCTTGCACCTTCGGGCCCCACAGGCCGATGTCCTTCACGCACGGGACGATGCGGGTGAAGAGCAGCGAGCGGTACATGCGCGTCATCGGCGAGCGGTCGACGTGCTGGGTGCACTCGGCGACGTCGTACCCGAGCGTCTCCCACACCTCCTCTGCGTCGAAGCGGTCGCGCAGCAAGTAGCAGCCCTCGACGACGAACTGTTCCCTCTCGTCCCGCTCTGCGTCGCTGAGCTGCGCGTAGTAGTCGCGCAGGGCGAGACGCCCGAACGCAACGTGTCGCGCCTCGTCCTGCATGATGTAGGCGAGGATCTGTCTGGGCAGCGGGACCTTGGTGAGATCGCGCAGCAGGCCGAAGGCGGCCAGCGCCACCCCCTCGATGAGCACCTGCATCCCGAGATACGGCATGTCCCAGCGGCTGTCGGACAGCGTCTGCTCGAGCAGGATCTTGAGGTGCTTGTTGATCGGGTAGACGAGCCCGACCTTCTCCTGCAGGAAGCGGGCGTAGGTCTCGGCGTGGCGCGCCTCGTCCATGACCTGGGTCGCCGCGTAGAACTTTGCGTCGAGGTCGGGCACGCTCTCGCTGATGCGCGCCGCGCAGATCATCGCGCCCTGTTCACCGTGCAGGAACTGGCTGAACTGCCAGGCGGTGAGGTGCTGGGCCAGCCTCGCCATCTCGTCCGGATCGTCCTTGATCTTCTCGTAGGTGCGCGAGCCGTAGATCGGCACCGACTCGGGCGGCAGATCGAGCGGATTGGCGACGTCGAACGAGAGCGACCAGTCGATGCGGGTCTTCTGGTCCCACTGCTTGTCCTTGCCCTTCTGGTAGAGGGCGAGGAGCTTCTTGCGGCCGTCCTCGTACTCCCATGTGAACCGGGTGTCGCCGGCCATGGGGATGCTCCAGTTCTCGCGCTCGACCGGGGACGAGTACCTGTCGTGGGTGCTCATGCGGACTCCTGGTGTGTCGACAGTGTAGCGCAGGCCCGCACGCGCGACGCGCCGACCCATGGTTCGACGACGGTGGCGGGCTACCGGCGGAACCCGCCCTCGCTGTCGAGGATCTGGCCCGTGATCCACGCCGCTTCGTCGCTGACCAGCCAGGCGACGAGGCGAGCCGTATCGCCTGGCTGACCCCAGCGCCCGGCCGGAAACCTCCTGGCGATGTCGGCGTGGAGCGCGCCGGTCGCCCAGCCGGTATCGACAGGACCCGGATTGACGCAGTTCACGGTGATGCCGCGCCCGCTCAGGTGGTCGGCGAGCGAGGCGGTCATCTGGTGAATGGCTCCCTTGCTGATGGCGTAGGGCAGCTCGCCGGCCATGGGCCCGCGGTGCTGGCCGCTGGTGAACAGGACCACGCGGCCGCCGGGCCGGCCGTCGTCGTGCCGCTCGGCGAACGCCTGGACCAGGAGCAGCGAGGCGCGCGCGTTGACCGCCCAGCAGCGATCCAGCTCCTCGACGGTGACCTGCTCGAGGCTCTGGCTCCCGCTGCGCGCGTGATTGGCGACGAGGATGTCGATGGCGCCCATCTGCTCGACCACGCGGCCCACCAGCCGACCCGGCGCGCTCGCGTCCTCGAGATCGACGAGCTCGTGGACAAGCGTCGCACCCGGCGCGCGCAGCTCGGCGACAACGCTGGCGATGTCACGCGCGCCCTGGGGCGCCGCGGGATTGTCCGCGGTCCAGCCGGTGGCGAACACCGCCGCACCGTCGGCGAGCAACCGGCGCACCAGCGCGGCGCCGATTCCCATCCGTCTCGACACACCGGTGATCAGCGCGACCCGACCCGCGAGCGGAGCAGCTGCCATCGGCCGGTTCTAGCACCGTCAGCCGGCGGGCGTCCCACCGGATGCGGGACCATCCAGCCGCCTCGGCACGGCGGACGGCAGCCGGGCGAGCGACCCGGCGCGCCGCCAGTGCAGGACCAGCGCAAAGGTGATCGCGCCGTTGACCAGCAGGCCGAGCAGGCCCTCGCCGTTGATGAGCCAGAGCTCGCCGCCGAAGATCCCGGGGCCGCGGCCGTACTGGCTGCCGAGAAAGAACGGGTTCCAGACGTTCCAGGTGGTGTGCGCGACGATGGGAGGCCACACCGAGCCGCTCCACAGATAGAGCGCCTGGAACGCGGCCGCGGCGGCGGCGACCGACAGCAGGAACGCCAGCGCCGGGATCGGCGCGTGGAGCGCCGGGATCAGCACGACGACCGGCAGGTGGAACGCGGCCCATGCGGACGCGCTCAGCGCCAGCCCCGTGATCGGGCGGTCGCGCCAGGTGCGGACCAGCCATCCACGCCAGCCGAGCTCCTCGCCGATGTGGCCGGGCGGGAGCCACCAGGGCCCCGGGTTGAGCAGAAAGACACCGGCCCAGAGCGCGGCGCGGGCGGCGTGGCGCCCGGGGCCGAGCTTCTCGGGCAGCTCGAAGCGATAGGCCAGGGCCAGGACGAGCCACGGCGCCATGAGGAGGAGCAGGCGCGCGAGTACCGGCGGGACCAGCGCCAGGCCGGACGCCTCGACGCCGAAGAACACCTGCACACTGTCCGGCTGGAAGCGGATGACTTCGGCGCCGGTAGCGTGCCGGATCGCGTAGCCGAGCGCGACGCATGCAGCGATGACGCCGAAGGGATACAGGAACGCCGCCAGCCATGGTCCCGCACCGGTGAAGGCGTAGCCCATCGTGCCCGGCGGCTCGCGGCGAACGGCGTGTACGACCAGGGCGGCCACCGCCGGCGTCCACATGAGGAACTGCGACAGCCAGCCCCACTCCGGGTGCGCGATCCAGACCGCACCGATCGCGTAGGAGCCGCCCAGTGCGAGCGTGACGAAGAGCGCGGTCTGCCTGGTTCGGTTCATGGTTCACCGGGCCGGGTGGCGGTTCGAACGATGGTACCGGCGCCGTCGACTCCTGGTTACGATGAAACATCAACCGAGGAGGATGTCGTGTCTGAACGTCGTCATGCACGAGTGGTGAACACCGGCGAGGTCGAGGCTCGTACCTTGACCAAGGGGTCGCGCTTCGGCGGCACCATGCGCGGTCTGAGCGTCCAGACCGGAGCGCGCGCGATCGGCTGCTCGCTCTACGAGATCGATCCGGGCCGGCGCGCCTTCCCGATGCACTTCCACTGCGCCAACGAGGAGGCGATCTACGTCCTCGAGGGCACCGGCACGCTGCGCCTCGGCAAGGAGGAGGTGGCCGTGCGGGCGGGCGACTGGATTGCGCTGCCGGTGGGACCGGATCACGCGCACCAGCTCATCAACGACGGCGACCGGACGCTGCGCTACCTGTGCGTGTTAACGCAGGTACCGACCGAGGTCGTCGGCTATCCCGACTCCGGCAAGGTCGGGCTGATCGGCTCCGAGTCGCCGGAAGCGCGCGCCCGGGGGGAGCACTGGCTGCGCCTGGTGCTGCGCGGTGGTGAACAGGTTGACTACTACGACGGCGAGGACATCGGTTAGCCGGGCGCGGCGCCGAGCTGGCGTAGCACACCCATCTCGTCGGCCAGGCCCCAGCGCTCGACCATCAGGCCGCCGTCGAAGCGCAGCACGTCGATGACCGTCCAGCTGACCTGGCGGCCGGTGGCGGCGACGCCATGGTACGGGCCGTGATGGGTCGCCCGTACCCGGAGGCGGCACGCCGCCCTGTCGCCGTCGGCGATCACGTCTTCGAGCGCGAAGACGGCGCCGCCGAAGGTCGCGCGGAAGCCGCCGAACGCCTCCGCGATGCCCTCGCGCCCCGGCTTCATGCCGGGCACCGGGTTGTGGTTGACAGCGTCTTCCGCGACCACCTCGGCCAGCGCGGAGAGGTCGCCGCTCTGCAGACCGCGGGTCAGCACGTCGTAGAAGTGCCGGGCCGCGGCCCGGGTTTCCTCGGTTCTCGTGGATGTCATGTTCGATGCGCCTTCCGTGGAGGTCCGGGCGCCACGCGCGCCTGTGCAGGCGGCCGCGCCGCCGAGCGCCGTGACGCCGAGTCGGGTGAGCAATGTCCTGCGAGCGATCATGCCCGGAGCGTGGCGCGCCCGCGCGAGGCGGTATTGAACGTTTCGGACGTACCCGCCGGGACCTCGGTTCAGGGTGTTACAACGTGCTGGATGGCCCGCATCTCGTATCACGCGTCTCACGAGCAGTTCTCGCCCGGCGAGCTGCTGCGCCTCGTGCAGCGAGCCGAGCGGGCCGGCTTCGCCGGGGCGATGTCGTCGGATCACTTCCAGCCGTGGAGCGAGCAGCAGGGGCACAGCGGCTTCGCGTGGTCGTGGCTGGGCGCGGCGATGCAGGCGACCGCGCTCACCTTCGGCGTCGTCAACGCGCCGGGCCAGCGCTACCACCCGGCCATCATCGCGCAGGCGGCCGCGACGCTGGCGGAGATGTTCCCCGACCGCTTCTGGATCGCGCTCGGTACCGGCCAGTTCGTCAACGAGGCCATCACCGGCGAGCGCTGGCCGCCCAAGTCGGAGCGCAACGCGCGCCTGGGCGAGTGCGTCGACGTGATCCGCGCCCTGTGGCGCGGCGAGGTCGTCACTCACCGCGGGCGCGTCGTCGTCGAGGAGGCGCGGGTGTGGAGCCTGCCGGCGCGCCCGCCACGCATCGTCGGGGCGGCGATGACACCTCCGACCGCAGCCTGGGTGGGCGGCTGGGCCGACGCGCTCATCACCACCTGGCGTCCGCGCGTGGAGCTCGAGGAGATGATCGACGCCTTCCGCGGTGGGGGCGGCGACGGCAAGCCGCTCCTGCTCAAGCTGCAGATCTCGTACGACATCGACGACCGGACCGCCCGGCGAGGCGCGTGGGAGCATTGGAGGACCGCCGTGCTGCCGCCCGCGGTGCTCGAGGATCTCCGCGCGGTGGCGCAGTTCGACGCGCTGGGCGCCTTCGTCGACCCGGACGAGCTCGACAGGGGCGTGTTCATCTCGTCCGATCCGGCGCGTCACACCGAGTGCCTGGCCGAGGCAGCCGAGCTCGGCTTCGAGGAGATCGTCGTGCACAACGTGAACCGGTCGCAGGAGCGGTTCATCGACGTGTTCGGGGAGCGCGTGCTGCCGCACTTTCCTGCCGACCAGGAGCGACATCGTTGATCCAGGACCTCTGGTACAAGCACGCGGTCATCTACTGCATGGACGTCGAGAAGTACATCGACGGCAACGGCGACGGCGTGGGCGACTTCTCCGGCCTGGCCGAGCGTCTCGACTACCTGCGCGGGCTCGGCGTCACCTGCCTGTGGCTGCAGCCGTTCTACCCGTCGCCCAACAAGGACAACGGCTACGACGTGTCCGACTACCTCAACGTGCACCCGAAGCACGGCACGCTCGGACACTTCGTCGAGTTCACCAACTACGCGCAGCAGCTCGGCATGCGCATCATCGTCGACCTCGTCGTCAACCACACGTCGGTCCGCCACCCCTGGTTCCAGGCCGCGCGGCGCGATCCTCGCTCGCCCTATCGCGACTACTACGTGTGGTCGAAGAAGCGCCCGGCCGATCACGCCTCCGGCATCGTCTTTCCCGGGGTGCAGAAGACGTGCTGGACCCGCGATCCGGTGGCCAAGGAGTACTACTTCCACCGCTTCTACGACCACCAGCCCGACCTGAACACGCACAACCCGGCCGTGCGCGAGGAGATCTACCGCATCATGGGCTTCTGGCTGCAGCTCGGCGTGTCCGGCTTTCGCATGGACGCGGTGCCGTTCCTCATCGAGCGCAAGGGAGCGGACGTGACCCCGACGAAGGACTTCGACCTGCTCATGGAGATGCGCGACTTCCTGCAGTGGCGCTGTCGCGACGCGATCCTCCTGGCCGAGGCCAACGTCCCGCCGGGCGAGAGCATGGATTACTTCGGCGAGCGCGGTCAGCGCCTGCAGATGATGCTCAACTTCCCGGTCAACCAGCGCCTGTTCTACGCGCTGGCCACCGCGGATGCGCGCCCCCTCATCAAGGCGCTCAAGGACACCTACCGCCGCCCGGCCACCGCGCAGTGGGTCAACTTCCTGCGCAGCCACGACGAGCTGGACCTGGGGCGGCTCTCGGACGCGCAGCGCGGGCGCGTCTTCGACGCCCTGGCTCCCGACGCGACGATGCAGCTCTACGATCGCGGCATCCGCCGGCGGCTCGCGCCGATGCTCGACAACGACAGGCGGCGGCTCGAGCTGGCGTTCAGCCTGCTGTTCTCGCTCCCCGGCACGCCGATGCTGCAGTTCGGCGACGAGATCGGGCTGGGCGACGACCTCGAGCTGCCCGAGCGCGAGTGCGCACGCACGCCGATGCAGTGGAGCGCCGACCGCCACGGCGGCTTCACCACCGCGCGCCGTCCGGTGCGCCCGGTCATCGACGATCCGATCTACGGATACCGGCACGTCAACGTCGCCGCGCAGCGCCGCGACCCCGACTCCATGCTTTCATGGATGGCCAGGACCTTGCGCGTTCGCAAGGAGTGCGTCGAGGTGTCGTGGGGCGACTGGAGGATCCTGCCCATGGAGTCGCGCGGCGTGCTGGCCATGCGCTACGACTGGCAGGAGAGCGCGTTCATCGCGGTGCACAACTTCGACTCGAAGCCGGCGGTGGCAACGCTCGGCCGCAAGGACGCGGACGGCAGGCTGGTGAGCTTGCTGTCGAGCAGGGACAGCGTGCCGGATGACTCCGGGCGCCACGTGATCGAGCTCGAGCCGTACGCCTACCGCTGGTACAAGCTCGGCGGCACCGACAGGCTCGTGGCCCGGCCGCGCGGGGCCGGAGCGGCGTGAAGCCGACAGGCGATCAGAGGCCGCAGGCGTCCAGGTCTCCGCCGTCGTAGCCGCGCTTGAAGGCGCGCTTGCGCTGCTCGGACGAGCCGTGGGTCCACGTCTCCGGGCGGACCTCGCCCTCGGTCTGGCGCTGGATGGCGTCGTCGCCCACCGCGGCGGCTGCGGTCATGCCCTCGCGCAGGTCGCCGGCCTCGAGCAGCTCGCGCTTCTCGGCGTCGCGCGCCCAGGCCCCGGCGAGGCAGTCGGCCTGCAGCTCGATTTCGATCGACTCGCGGCCCCTCGACGTCGCGACCCAGCTTTTCGTGCAGGTTCTGGACGTGGTGGCCGATCTCGTGCGCGATGACGTAGGCCTGTGCGAAGTCGCCGGGCGCGCCGAAGCGGCTCTGCAGGAGGCGGTAGAAGGACAGGTCGATGTAGACGCGCTTGTCGAGCGGACAGTAGAAGGGACCGACCGCCGAGGAGGCGTTGCCGCAGCTCGACGAGGTGCCGTCGTCGAACAGCACCAGGCGGGCCGGCTTGTAGCTGCGGTCCTCGCGCTGGAACGCGCGCTTCCAGTAGGTCTGGGTGTCGTCGAGCACGAACCCGACGAAGCGGCCCAGCTCGTCATCCGGCGCCGCACTGCCGCGCTGCGCCACCCCGCGCTCGCTGGGCGCGTCGCCGCCGCAGACGCCGACGTAGCGGACCGCGAACAGCACGATGATCCCGAGCAGGATGCCTTTCCAGCCGAAGCGGCCGAGCAGCGGCAGGAGCATGCCGAGGCCGGCCCCACCGCCGAATCCGCCTCCGGCGCCGCGCCGATCCTCGACGTCCGGACTCTGATGCGATCGATCCCACCTCATATCTTGCCAACCAGTTGCAAACCGGCGACCAGGCGAGCGCAGGCGGTTCCGTGTACCTCCGTCGACCCGGGCGTGCGGCGCTGACACACGAGAGGCGACCGCGCTCGCCTGGGCCCGTTCGGCGGCTTGCTTGACCGCGAAGCCTCCCCGAGCTCACCGCCTGCTGGTGGCGGTATCCAGGAACGCGAGCGCCCTGGCCCACGCATCCGCGGCCTGCGCCGGGCGGTGTCGCTCCGGGCTCGCGAAGTTGAGGAATGCGTGGCCCGCGCCGGCGTAGGTGTGGAACTCGTGGGGGACGCCGTGACGGGTCAGCTCGGCGTCGATCTTCTCGACGTCGCCGGGTGAAGGGTTGGCGTCATCGGCGCCGAACAGGCCGAGCACGGGGCAGGCGATGTGGGCCGTGAGATCGAACGGCGATGGGCCGTCGCCCCACGGCTTCATGATGTTGCCGCCGTAGAAGACCGCCGCCGCCGTCCACAGCTGCGGGCGGGCGCCGGCGAGGAGATAGGTGTTGCGGCCGCCCATGCAGAAGCCCAGGACCGCGAGCGGGCCGACCGACGCGTCGCTCAGCGCCTCGAGATGGGCGACCGCGGCGTCGGCGTCGGCGAGGATCTCGCGATCGAGCAGGCGACCGACGCGTGTCATCGTGTCGGTGCCGTCATCTGGCTGCCTGTGGAAGAGATCGGGGGCCGCCGCCACGTACCCGTGGCGGGCGAGGTCCTCCACCTGATGCTCGATGAAGTCATCGAGCCCCGGGCCGTGGATCATGACGAGCACGCCCGGTCGCTGGCCGCCGCCCGGCGGCACGGCGACGCAGACACGCATGGGCAGGCCGTCGATGTCGATCGTGTCGTGTCGGGTCATCGCCCGATCTACATATACCCGGCGCGCGGCCCGAGCCAGCGTTCCGCGCCCGCTATCGGGGGGTCGGCTTGCCGGCGGTCACGAGGACGCCGGCGACGACGGCCGCGGCGATCAGCACGGCACAGCCCCACGCGGTCGCCAGCGCGTAGCCGTGGACCAGCGCGCGGGACGGGGCGCCACCCGGATGGCTGATCAGGAAGGCGGCGCTCGCGCTCGCGGCCACCGTGTTGAGCAGGGCGGTGCCGATCGAGCCGCCTACTTGCTGTGCGGTGACGATCACGGCCGAGGCCACGCCGGCGTCGCGCGGCGCCACGCCGTGGGTGGCGACGCTGAAGGCGGCGATCATCGCGCAGCTGATTCCGAAGCCGGCGGCCATCTCGGCCGGGACGATGCCGGTGGCGTAGTCGATGCCCCCGGTCATGCGCATGAGGCTGGCCATGCCGGCCGCCGCGATGGTCAGGCCGCCGATCATCAGCACGCGCGGTGCCACGCGCTGGAGGAGACGGCCCGCGATCAGGGTTGACCCGAGCAGGCCCGCCGCCGACATGGGCAGGAACGCGAGCCCCGCCTCCAGCGGCGAGTAGCGCCGCACCACCTGGAAGTAGTAGGTGAGCAGCAGGAAGATGCCGAACATCGCGACCACCGCCAGCCCCGCAGCGACGGCCGCGCCGCCGCGGTTGCGATCGATCACGACGTGCAGCGGCAGCAGCGGCGCCGCGCTGCGCCGCTGGCGGTCGACGAACACGGCCAGCGCGACGAGCCCGATGGCGAATCGGGCGAGCACCGTCCCGGATGTCCAGCCGTGCTCGAGCGCGCCGGCGCAGCCGAACACGACCGCCGCGAGACCCGCCGTCGCCAGCAGGGCGCTGACGACGTTGACCCGCGCGCGACCGCCGGGCGCCGATGCGGGGAGCGTGAGCCGCGCGCCGGCGAACGCGACCGCGGCGAACGCGACGTTGACGTACAGGCACCAGCGCCAGCCGAACGACTGGGTCAGCCAGCCGCCCAGGATCAGGCCGAGCGCGCCGCCGCTTCCGGCCACGCCGCCGAACACGGCGAACGCGCGCGCCCGGTCGCGCCTCTCGGTGAACGTGACGGCGAGCAGCGACAGCGCTGTCGGCGACAGCAGCGCGGCGGAGGCGCCCTGCATGGCGCGCGCGACGGCGAGGGCGGTCATTGTCGTCGCCATGCCGGCGAGCGCCGAGCTGGCGGCGAAGCCGGCCAGCCCGATCAGAAAGGCGCGCCGCCGCCCGATCGAATCCGCGATCCGCCCGCCGAGCAGCAGGAGCCCCGCGAACGCGAGCAGGTACGCCGTGATGATCCACTGCCGCTCGGCGTCGGTGGAGTCGAGCGCGCGCTGCACCGTCGGCAGCGCCACGCTCACGATTGTCGCGTCGAGCGCGACCATCAGCTGGGCGAGCGCGATGAAGACGAGCGCGAGCCAGCGGCGCTCGCCGCCCGCCGGTCCGGCGCCGCTCATGCGAACGCTCCCCGGTGGGCCTCGGCCCAGCGAGCGAACGATCGGGCGGGACGTCCGAGGACCTGGCCGACGGTGGGCAGCACGGCCGTGCCGCGGTCCGACTCGGTCTGCGCCAGCGCCGCGTTCAACGACCGCCTCCGGCATGCCGTGGCGCAGCATCGCGTCGCGCGTGGCGGCCGGCGTCATGGCGATCGGCCGCAGCGGCCGGCCGAGCAGCTCGCCGAGGACGCGGATCTCTTCGATCGGCGTCATGGTCTGGGGCCCCGACAGCTCGTAGGTCGCCCCGGCGTGTCCGTCCTCGGTCAGGGCGAGCGCCGCGACCGCCGCGATGTCGGCCGGATCGATCGATGCCGCGGGACGGGTCGCGAAGGGCACGTGCACGTCGTCGCCGCGCCGGATCATCGGGGCCCAGCCGAGCGCGTTGGACATGAAGCGCCCGGGGCGGAGCAGCGTCCACGCCGCGCCGCTGTCGCGCACGGCGCCCTCGATCTCGCCGATCCAGCGCACGATCGGATCGCCCGGATCGGTGCCGCCGCCGTCGAGGACCGACAGCCTCGCGATCCGCTGCACGCCCGCACGACGACACGCTGCGACGAGCGCGAGATCGTCGGTCGGCGCGGGGGCCGATCCGGCCGGCTGCACGCTCATGGCGAACACGCGGTCCACGCCGCGCAGCGCCGCGTCCAGGCTGGCGCCGTCGGTGAAGTCGCCGCCGACCACGTCGATGCCATCAGGGAAGCGCGCGGCCTGCGGGCGTCGCGTCATCGCGCGCGCCGCGTGGCCGCCCGCGGCGAGCTGCGCCACCAGCTCGCTGCCGACATGTCCAGTTGCACCGGTCACGAGGATCATGACTTCCTCCTCTGCGTGGGTTGGGGTTCAGGAGCGGGTGGCCTCGCCATACGGCCGGGTGATGACCTCCATGAGGTGGCCGTCCGGGTCGTCGAAGTACACGCCGCGTCCGCCGAAGCGATGGTTGATGCGGCCCGGCTGCGCGCGGCCCGGGTCGGCGTAGTACCGGGCGCCGGCCCCACGGATCCGCTCGAAGATGGCGTCGAAGTCCCGATCGTCGACCAGGAACGCGTAGTGCTGCCGCTGAACCACGTCGGTCTCGAGGAACTCGAGGGTGACGCCGTTGGGAATCGGCAGCGGCGCGAACGGGCCCCACGCCGGGGCCGGGTCGAGCCCGAGGATGCCGCCCAGAAACGCGGCGGAGGCGTGCTTGTCGGTCGCGTGAACGATGGTGTGGTCGAGAGTGACGCTCATGGGGGTGCTCCTTTCGCTGCAGATGGCTCGACATTGCGACGCAGGCGGTCGAGGAGGCTGCCGAGGAGATTCGAGCTCCTCGGCGGCGAGCCCGTCGCGCAGGCGCGCGTCGAAGGCGACGACGGCCTCACGAAGCCGACGGAACGTGGCTTCGCCCGCCGCGGTGAGCTCGACGCGGTGACAGCGCCGATTCTCGGGATTGCGGCTGCGCTGGACGAGCCCGGCGGCCTCCATGCGGTTCAGGTGATGGGTCAGGGTCGGCCCTTCGATCCCGACGGCGCTGGCCAGGTCGCGCTGCATGCCCTGGCGGTTGGCTTTCAGCGACACCATCACCAGCCACATCGGCAGCGAGCCGCCGGCCGCGCAGAGCGCCTCGTCGAACGCCCGACCGACGACCTTCGCCGTGCGGGTCAGGTGCAGCCCGATCGGCTGCGTGATGGGTCGTCCCGTGGCCATGGAGAATAGATAGACGTCGAATCGTTCGACGTCAATCTATGAACTCGAGACTCCTCGAACGCGCCTGATTTCAGCATGCTGGAGGACGGGAGGCGGTCCGACCGGTCCCGGCCCGCCGGCCGCCTACGCCACCGCCTCGGCCTCGCGGGCCGCCACGCGCTCGTCCTGGTAGCCGCTGGCCTGCATGGTGAAGAGGCGGGCGTAGTGGCCGGCGGCCAGCATGAGCGCGTCGTGCGGACCCTGCTCGACGATGCGTCCGTCGGCGAGCACCGCGATCGTGTCCGCGGCCCGGAGCGCGCTGAGCCGGTGCGAGATGAGCAGCTGCGAGCGTCGCGCGCCGTGCTGGCGCAGAGTCTGCTGGATCTGGAGCTCCGCCTCCGCGTCCAGGCCCGAGCTCGGCTCGTCGAGGATGAGGAGATCGACGTCGGTGCGCATGAGCGACCGCGCGAGCGCGACGCGCTGCCACTGGCCGCCCGAGAGGGTGTTGCCGGCGGCGCCGTCTGCCTCCTGCTCCTCGGGCAGGACGCGGCTGAGCAGCGTCCCGTACCCACGAGGCAGCGCCGACAGCGCGCCGTCGATGTCGGCGCGGCGCGCCGCCGCCTGCACCCGCTCGAGGTCCTCGAGGTGCTCGAGGTCGCCCAGCCCCACGTTCTCGGCGGCGGTCAGGTCGTAGCTCATGAAGTCCTGGAAGGTGGCTCCGATGCGCCGGCGCAGCGCGCGCGGGTCGATGTCGCGCACGTCGACGCCATCCCACAGGATCTGCCCGCGCTCGGCGTCGTAGAAGCGACAGAGCAGCTTGACCAGCGTGCTCTTGCCGGCGCCGTTGATCCCGACCAGCCCGACGGCGGCGCCCTGCGGGATGGTGAGGTCCACGCCCTGGAGCACCCAGGGACTCTCGGGCGAGTAGCGGAACCACACGTCGCGCAGCTCGATGCCGCGGCGTACCGGCGGCAGCGCGGCGATCGGGCCGGTCGGCTCGACCGCCAGCGCGGTGAGCTCCATGTAGCTGCGGAACATGTGCAGCGTGCGGCCGCTCATGCCCAGCATGAACACGAGGGTGGCGAACGTGCCCTGGATGCCGCCCACCGCCGCGAGGAAGAGCATCACGTCCCCGACCTGGAAGCGTCCGGTCGCGCAGCCCTTCACCACCAGGACGGTGCCGAGCGCGGCGATGGCGCAGGTCGCCAGGGCCAGCAGCCCCTGCAGCACGTCGCTGCGCCGCTCGACGGCGAGCTCGCGCGCGTTGCCGTCGGCCAGCGCGCCGACCATGCGGCCGAGCAGCAGGTCGCCCAGGCCGAAGAGGCGGATCTCCTTCGCTGCCCGCACGTCGATCAGGAGCGAGCGGTAGAAGTCGCGCCACCTCATGCTGTGGATCGACTGCTCCATCAGCACCACGTCGTTGCGGCTGCGGACGATCTGCGCGGCGAGCGCGATGCCGCCGGTGAGCAGGAGCAGCGCGGCGAGCGCCGGCGAGATCAGGAGCACGACGCCGACCAGGCTCGCGACCGTCACGACGGTGCGCACGAGCGCGTTGCCCAGCTCGGTGAACTGGACCGGCGCCTCGCTGGCGGCCTGCTCCGCCATGCGCAGCCGGCCCTGGAACTGCGGGTCCTCGAAGTTTCGCAGCCCGGGCAGCGCCACGGTCGCGGCGAAGAGCGAGCGGTCCACCGCGAGCGCGACGCGGCGGCGGACGGTCATCTCCATGTAGCGCGACGCGGGCAGCAGCACGGCGGTGAGGCCGACGACGCCGCCGGCCGCCACCGCGAGCAGGACCAGGGCGTCGCCGTCGGCTCCCGCGCCGCGGGCCAGCTCGTCGACGATCCGCTTGGCCAGCCAGGCCCCGAGCGCCGGCATGCACGACGCCGCCGCGGTCAGCGCGACGACGACGGCCGAGGGGACCGGAGCCGCGCGCCACTGCAGCGCCAGCGCGGTCCGCAGCGACCGGACCAGGCCGGGCCGGGTGGCGGGCGGCTCCGCGCCGGAGCTCACTACAGGACTTCCTCGAGGCGGCGGCCGGACGCAGCCACGACGCCGCGCTCGACGCGCAGCAGGGTCGGGTAGCGGACGGTGCCGAAGGCCTCGCCGACCGAGTCGTGGCGGTCGTCGAAGTAGGCCACCGACGCAACCGGGTCGAGCGCGTCTCCGATCGCGCGCGCCGCCTCCGCGTCTCCGTTGGCGTGGATGAAGGTCAGCAGCGGGATGGAAGGCGGCTCCGCCAGCAGCTGCTTGCGGATGCCCTCGCAGGTGGTGCAGCCGGTGATGAAGAACCCGACCAGCATCGACTCGTCGCGCAGCGAGTCGTGGGTGATGCGGTCGCCTCGCGTGGTGCTGACCTCGAACGGCCCGATCCGGCGCCCGGGCCGGGGCAGCGAGCGATCGACGGCGGTCGCGCCCTGCGCCGCCGCGGTGTCCTGCAACGTGCGGACGCGGCCGATGAGCGCTGTAGTTGAGCATCAGGTTCAGAACGCCGACGACCCCCACGGCGGCGCACAAGACGATCCAGAGCGTCAGCATTGTCTCCTCCGATTCGGAACGTTCGCCGGGCAGGCGCTGCGACGCGCCGCCCGCGGGTCAGAGCTCGGTCACCAGGTGGAGCCTGCGGCCGGCCGCGGCGACGATGCCGTTCTCGACCCGCACAAGGGTGGGGAACGCCGCGTTCTCGCCCAGGCCGACAGCGCGCTGGACCTCGTCGTTCGCGATGCCGGTCCGGCCGACCGCCGCGAACTTCTCCACGACGGCCCGCGCGTCCGCATCCTCCGCCGCACCCTCGACGAAGGCGAGCAGCGGCCAGGGCAGCGGCTCCTCCTGCATGCGGGCGTACATGCGATCGCAGGACGGACAGTGAGGCAGGAAGAAGCCGATGAGGGTCGTGCCGGTCCGCACCGCCTCGTCGGTGACGACGCTGCCGTCGGCCATCTCGACGCGGAAGCGCCCGACCGACCCGCCGATGCGCGGGAGCATGCCGTTCGGAATGCCCCGCTCCTCGATCATCTTCTGCAGCGGGCGGATCCTGCGGACCAGCGCCAGGCTGAGCAGCATGTTGAACCCGGCGAATCCGGCCAGGAGCGCGGTCGTCGTGGCAATCGACATGGACATCACCTCCGCGGCGGCACGGTGCGCTCGGGGCCCGGCGCCGCGCTGAAGAGAAAGAGCAGATCGTCCCAGCGCGTGATCAGGAACCCGACCACTCCGCCGACCAGGAGGGCGGCGATGGTCTCTTGCAGCCCGGCGGCGCCCGGCGAGCCGGTCAGGCGAGCGCCGAGTCCTGCGAGGGCGACGGCGAGGAGAGCGGCGTTGCGAGCCAGGTGACCCGGCCCGATCGGACGCTCGCTGGCCCCGAAGCAGCGGCAGGGCGCTCGCTCGCCGCGCCGCAGGGCCAGGCCGAGGGCCGCCGTGAACATGGCCAGGAGGCCGAGCGCGAGGGCGTGGCCGAGCGCGGGCGACGCGACCAGACAGGCCGCCGCGGCCGCTTCCAGCCCGACGATCGCGGCCGCGGCCGGCGCCCTCGGCAGTGACCTCGGAGCTCCGAAGGCGCCGAGGGTCTGCACGAAGGCATCCCACGAGGCGCGGCTCCGGATCTTTCCGGCGATGGCGAGACCGAAGACGACGATGAGAGCGGCGCGGCAGCCGAGCTCGAGGACATCCATGTTCGTGCTCCTGGATGACCACCGGGGCACATCCCCCCGGTGGCCGATCCATCGAATCAATGCATCAACAAGAGGGGTCGTGGACGATGCAGGAGGCGCAGTTCATGCGCCTGTTCCTGCGGCAGCAGTCCGGCGGCAGGCATGCGCCTGCATCGACGTCGGAGAGGACTCTGCGGAGGACCCAGTTGCTTGCTTTCCTGAACACGTTCGTCATCACGAATACTCCTTCGCGTGGGTTCGCGAGGGCTGGACGAGACGTCGAAGCAGACGCGCCTGTGGTCTCTCCGCCCTCGAGCCCTCCATGCGTAGCAGCAAGCGGACCAAGCGAGCCGTGTTGACCGGTCAGCGCGCGGACGGAAGAGCGAGGCGACTTGCAGCGCAGACGTGTCAGCTCACGTCGACCTCGCGAATCGCCGAGACCCGCTCCAGTTCGCTCGGCTACACGATGATCATCTGCTGTACGTTTCATGAAACGTTCCATGAAACGTCACATCGAGTTACACGAAGAGCGCTCGACCTTCCGCGTCGTCTCCTGGAACGTGGAGAACCTGGTTCCCTGGCTCGCGGCCGGTGCACCGCCGCTCCTGGCGAGGCTGGTCGACGATCTCGGCAGCCCGGACGCGCTCTGCTTGCAGGAGATCCGCATCCGGCCCACCGACGCGGATCTGATCGACGGACTGAAGAGCGCGGTGCCGGGCTATCTGTGTGGCTTCTCTCTGTGCCGCGATCGCGAGAACGTGAAGTTCCGGGGCGGCCGCGCCCACGGCGTGGCGACCTTCATCCGCGACACGCACGCTCCGCTCGAGACCATCGCTCCCGGCTGGGACCGCGAAGGCAGGGTCGTCGTCACGCGTCTCTCTGCGCGCGGCCTGTCGATCGTGAACCTGTACGCAGTCAACGGCACATCGCGGCCGTACTACGACCACGACCTCCAGCGCATCGGCGGCGATCGGCACGCGTTCAAGCGCCGCGTACAGGACCGCCTGTTCGAGCTGGCCCGCGATCTGGAGAGCGCGGGCGGCGTCGTCCTGGCAGGGGACTGGAACGTCTCCCGCTCGGCAGTCGACACGCATCCGCGACTGCGCACCGAGCCGCCCCACGCCCAGGCCCGGGCCGAGCTCAACCAGCACATCGCCGGCGGCGGGCTGGTCGACGCCTACCGCCACTGCCGACCCGACGAACGCGGCTACACCTGGTTCAACCCGAGAGCCCGAAACCACCTCGATGCCGCTCGCGTCGACTACATCCTTGTGTCCGCGTCGCTGGTCCCCGCCATCCGCGACGCGACGATCCTGCCCGCGCCGCCCGGCTACCCGGCAACCGACCACGTCCCGATCGCGCTGGAGCTCGAGCTCTGATCGCTGTCGATCAGGGGGTGGGCTTGGGCGCCGGCCTGGATGGCTCGAAGTGCGGGGGCGACTTCGGCGCCGGCTTCTCGAACAGCGGCGGGAGGGTCTCGTCGTCGGGCAGCTCCTCGCGGTGCTGCTTCGGCGGGGGCGGCGCCGGGGGCGCGAGTCCGGCCCTGCGGAGCGCGTCCTTCATGGAACCGGCCATGCACAAGCGTAGCACCCGGCAGGGTTGACAGCCCAGGGGCCCCGGAGGACGTTGAAGCCATGCTCCGGTGCGCCGTCGCAATCACCGCCGCGGCCCTGCTCGCGGCCTGCAGCTCGTCCTCGGACTCGTCGGCGCAGCGCAAGCCGGCAGGCACGCCGACCGACCCGGTCCTCGTGTGCGAGCGCGTGGCCGACGTGTGCCGGCTCGACGGGTCGCGCCTCGGCGTGTGCATCGCGCCGCCGGCCGGCACTCAGCCGGAGGAGTGCGCCGGGCGCTCGCCCTGCTTCACCTGCATGTCGCAGCACTGACCGCGCACCAGCGCGGCGCCGTCAATCGATGACGGCGGGACGAGCTGGTGTCGTCGCCGGGGCGCCGGAAGCGGGGCAGGCGGGGGCCGGCCGCGCGCTCGTAGGCGTCGATCGTCGCACCTGGCCGCGACGCGCTGCGGCGCAAGGCGGCGCTCCCGTCCGCGTCGCGCTCGGCCAGGGCGGTCACGTGGTAGGCGCGCCAGCAGAACGCGTGATGCTCGTCGATGAGATCGCCGTAGGGCGGTACCTCGCCCCGGCCGAGGATGTCGGTGCAGGTGGCCAGCGCGTCGGGCGGCAGCATCGCGACCATGAACTCGCCCAGGGCGTCCGGCGGCAGGTCCATGCCGTCCAGCACCGGGACGGTCGAGTCGTCGGCCGCCTCCTCGGTCGAGAAGAAGCGCAGGCTGGAGGTGTCGAGACCCGTGTCGGCAATCAGCATCGCCTCGACCTCGCGCATGCGGCTGTAGCGATCCGAGGTGAGGATCGTGATCTGGTCGAGGATGGGACGGCCGCGGATCAGCTCCTCGTCGGCCGGGTCGAACTCCGCGCGCACCTCCTCGATCGTCACGCCGAACAGCTCCGCGATGAGCGGGAACAGGTCGAGCGTGCTGCCGGCCAGGCAGGGATCGCGCAGGACGGCGAGGAACTCGCTGCTGAGCCGGTCGAGCTCGGCCCGCTCGGCGTCGTCGAGCGGCCGCAGCAGCCCGTCGAGGGGCGACGTCCGCTCGCCGAGGAACGCGCTCAGCGGGGCGATCCGCTCGACCGCCGCGGCGCAGGCGACCTGGTCGGCCTCGACCGCGCGCTGCAGCGTTGCGTTGAAGACCCTGGTCATGAGCGATTCGCTCCCCGTCGGTACGCCGTTGAGCTCGGCCAGCGGGTAGGGCCCCGCCTCCTCGCCGAGCTTGCGCCAGGCGCTGATCGCCGCCCGCGCCACCGGCTCGTCGGTCTGCTCGAAGCCGAGCGGCTCGGCCTCGCCCGGCTCGATCTGGTAGTGGATGCGGAACCGCTCGCCCGCGTCGGGCAGGACGTGCCGGTCGACGGCGTGGGTGAGCTCGTGCATCACGACGCCCAGGATGGCCGGCTCCGACGCCTCCAGGTCCAGGAGGCCGGTCTGCACCATCACCGCCCAGCCGATCTTGGCGGCGGACCTGTCGAAGGCGACGAAGGCGTTCACCGAGGCGTCGTCGATCACCACCAGCTGGGGAGCTCGGTCGAGGTCGCCGACCGGACGCTGCTGGGCATAGCTGGCCCAGCCGCGCTCGAGCAGGTCGCGCATGCGGACGAAGCGCGGGTCGCTCTCGGGGATGAGCGCGCGGGGCGGCCGCGACTCGGAGGCTGCCAGATTGGCCTCGAAGCCGGTGAACCACTCGTCGGCGCCGGCGTGGTCGTCGAACTGGAGGAAGCAGTCGGTGTCGGGCAGGGCGCAGGTGCCGTCGCAGGTGCCGTCGCCGTAGCGGCCTTCGGCCTCGCAGGCGTCCGGCTCGCCGGCGTCGTCGCACTTGCTGCCTTCGGGACATTCTTCGACATCGTCGCCGGCGTCGGCGGCTTCACAGGCGGCGAGCGCGAGGGAGAGGAGCGCGATGGAGACCAGGGGATGGCGTGGGAACATCGGGCGGTCCTTTCAGTTGTAGGTGGCGCTGAAGGCGAGGCCGAGGGTGGCGACACCCCAGGTGTCGTCGCGGTCGGGGACGGCGCCGGCCAGGAGCTGGAGCGCGACGCCCAGTCCGACCTCGCGGCCGACCCACCACTCGTAGCCGGCGGCCAGCTTCGCGGCGCCGCCCAGATCGGTCTCGGCCTCGATCCGGTCGCTGTCGAGCGTCATGACCAGCGGACCGCCGGAGCCGGCCAGGTAGATGTTGTTCTGGAAGTAGAAGCTGGCGCCGAGCCCGGCGTAGGAGATGCCCCAGGAGACATCGTCGTCGATCTCCATCGTGTCGCCGTCGATCTCGAGATCCGGTCCGAGCACGGCCTGACCGAGCAGCTCGAAGGTGAGGACGATGCGCGGCGCGACCGCCCAGCCGGCGGTGAGGCCGAGCTGGCCGGCGCCGCCCTGCAGCGACATCTCCTGATCCTCGACCGTGGCCGAGGCGGCGGCCGCGGAGATGCCGGGGGTGACGCGAAGCAACAGGCCCTCGTGGCGCTCGGCGGACGCGGCGGAGGGGACGGCCAGGGCGGCCGCGACGAGAACAGGGGACAGTAGTCTCTGTAGTCTCTGCATGTCGGACTCCGGGTAGTTGCCGGGTACGACACGGGCCGCGCCGTTCGTCGCGCAGCGTGCGCAACTTTTCTTCCGGCGCGCGCGGCTCGATGCGCGAGCGGGACGGACCCGCTACTCGGCGAGCAGGCGGCTGAGCGTCACGTCGATGCGGCTGCGCAGCTCGCGCAGGATGCTGTTGACGTCGGAGTCGCCGGCGGCGAGACGCGCCTTGAGACCGGCGCGCGTCGCCTCCAGGAGGCGCTCGCGGGCCCGCGCCATCCAGCGCGCCACCGTGGCCCGGTGCACCTTCATCGTCGGGGCCAGCTCGTCGACGGTGAGGCCGTGCAGGTGATGAAGGCGGAGCAGATTGCGCTCGCGCGCGGTCAGCGTGGCGAAGGCGGCGCGCAGGGCATCGGCGGCTGCGGCGCCGTAGCGCGATCTGGCCGCCGCGCGCTCGGCGTCGCTTCCCTCGCCGACCGTGTCGAAGAAGGCCTCGTCGTCGACGAGGACGTTGTTGCGCCGGTCGCGCAAGAGGTTCATCGCGATGCGCATCGCGGCGACGCGCACCCACGCGGCCAGCGCGCCTTGACCGCCGTACTCGGCGACGCGCGGCGGCAGGCCGTCGCGCGCCACCAGCAGGCGCTCGCGCGCGATCTGCACCACCTCGTCGACGAAGTCGGCCGACGTGTCGATGCGGCGGGCGGCGCTGCGGGCGACCGGCGACAGCTCGCGATCGAAGGCCGCGACCGCCGCCGCGTCGCCCTGTGCCGCCGCGCAGGCAAGGTACAGATCGTCGGCATGCGGGTGGGCCGGATCCGGGGCGATGCCGAGGGCGGCGAGGTGCTCGCCCAGCACCCCGGCCGGCAGGTCGATGGCCGGCCATCGCTGCCGCGCGGCTTCGACCCACCGGGTCAGACCTTCGCCGCCGGGCGCCACGGCGGCAGCCTATCATCACGGCCCGTGCGAGAATCTGTCGCCCACGCGTCGGGGCGCGAGGCGTACATCTTGCAAAAGGCCGGCACGTGAACTGTCCCGCGGAGAACACCCTGCTCGGCTACGTCGGCGGAATCCTCGACGATGAGTCCGGCCAGGAGGTCGAGCGGCACCTGGATGGCTGCTCGACTTGCCGCTTTCTGTTCGCCGAGCTGGCCAGGGCAGACGGCGGCGGCGCTCCGGCCGTGTCCATGGCCACCGCGCTCGGCCTGGCCAGTCCGCTCGAGCTGCCCACCGGCACGGTCGTCGGCCGCTACGTCATCGTCGGGCTCGAGGGGCGCGGCGGCATGGGCGTCGTCTACAAGGCGTTCGATCCCGAGCTCGACCGGACCATCGCGCTCAAGGTCGTCGGGCTGGCCGGACTTGGCCGCGGCGCCGAGCAGGCGCGGCTGCGCCTCGCGCGCGAGGCCCGCACCCTCGCGCAGCTCTCGCACCCGAACGTGGTGGCGGTCCACGACGTCGGCACCTTCGAGGGAGACGTCTTCCTCGCCATGGAGTTCGTGCACGGCCGCACCCTTCGCGCCTGGCTGAGCGATCGCCAGCCATCGCCGCGCGAGGTGCTGGCGGTCTACCTGGCGGCGGGCGCAGGACTGGCCGCGGCGCACCGGGTCGGCATCGTCCATCGCGACTTCAAGCCGGACAACGTCATGGTCGGCGACGACGGCCGCGTCCGTGTGCTCGACTTCGGCCTGGCGCGCTCGGCGGTGACGCAGGCGGCTCCTGTCAACGCAGCCCCGTCGCCCGCGCTCGCCGCCGGGTCCGCGCTCACCCGCGAGGGCGCGATCGTCGGCACCCCGGGCTACATGGCGCCGGAGCAGGACCGGGGCGGCGAGGTTGACGCTCGCAGCGATCAGTTCAGCTTCTGCGCCGCGCTGTTCGAGGCGCTGTACGGCACGCTGCCGTTCGACGGCGCGACCTACGCCGAGATGTCGGCGCATCGCCTGGCCGGCGAGATCGCGTCGCCGCCCGCGCTGCGCGGCGTGAGCGCGGGGGTCCGCCGCGCCATCCTCGACGGCCTGCGCGTCGAGCCGGAGGAGCGCCATCGCGACATGGAGGTCCTGCTGGCCGGGCTCGATCAGCGGCCGCGGGCGACGAGGAGGCGCATGGCCGCCGCGCTCCTCGCCGTCGCCGCGGTCGCCTCGGGCGGCTGGGCGGTGTGGGCCCGGGCGACCGCCGCGCCCAGCATCGCCGAGACCTGCCGGGAGGCGGGCGCGGATGTGAAGCGGGTGTGGAACCCGGCGCGCCGCGCCGCGATCGGGCGCAGCTTCGCCGCCACCGGTCACGCGCAGGCGGCGGACATCGCGGCGCGAGCGACCGAGGTGCTGGACGGCTGGGCCCGCGAGTGGGAGGCCAAGCGGATCGAGCTGTGCGAGATGCCGATGCGCCGCGGTCCGGTGCCCGAGCGCTTCGTCGCCGCTCGCCTGCAGTGTCTCGAGCGCCACATCGGCAGCGTTGACGCCCTCGTCACCGTCTACATCGAGGCGGCCAGCGTGGCGCTCCTCGACGACGTCATCCCGGGCGTGACCCGGCTGGAGCGGCCGACCAGCTGCGACGAGCTCGTCGTCGGCAACGCAACCGACGCGCAGAAGCAGGAGTGGAAGCCGGCGATGCGCGGCCTCGTCCAGGCCAAGCTGGCGATGGCGGCCGGCAAGCCCGACGAAGCCCTGCGCCTGGCCGGCGAGGTGGCGAACCAGTCCCGCGCGCGCCGCGACACCGAGCCGCTGTGCGCGGCGCAGATGATGGTCGGGCAGGCGCAGTCCCGGCTGGGCGACTTCGAGGCCGCGCGCAGGTCGCTGCGCGAGTCGATCCGCGCCTGCACCGAGGTAAGAGAGGAGTCGCTGGCGGCCGACTCGTGGCTGGAGCTGGTCTCGCTCGGCTTTCAGTCGGCCCGCTTCGACGCCGAGCTCGACGACGCCATCTTCGGCGCCGAGCTGGCCATCCTGCGCCTGCCGCCGGACGATCTGCGCGGCGCCGACCTGGCCTATCGCGCCGGTACGGTGCACTACATGCGCGGCGACACCGACCAGGCGATCGCGAAGCTGCGCCGGGCGAAGGCGGTCTGGACCAGGGGCGGCGCCGAACGCTATCGCCTCGAGCTGGGCGCGGTGGAGAACACGCTCGGACTGGTGCTCGTCCATCGCGGCGAATGGGACGAGGCGCAGGCCGCGTTCGAGCGCGCGCTGGCGGCATGGAAGGCGGCGGGACCGACCGGGGCGCTCAACGGCGCGATCACGACCGGCAACATCGGCACCATGCGGATGGTGCAGCGGCGCTACGCCGAGGCCGAGCCGCTCATCCGCGAGCAGCTCGCCGCCATCGAGGCGCAGGGCGAGGCCGGTCGCTCGTCGCTGGCCGACGCGCTGATCGATCTCGGGAATCCTGTACGCGCTGACCGACCGCTGCCGCGAGGCCGAGGCGCTCCTGGCCCGCGGCCTGAGCAAGACGGTCGAGCTGCAGGGACCGGACGCGCCCCTGGTGGCGGTGGCGCGGCTCGGCCAGGGCCTGTGCCACATGGCCCGCGGCGCCGGCCGCGACGCGGTGACCGCGCTCGAGGCCGCCCGAGACATCGCCGGGCGCGATCCGATCGCTGTCTTTCAGCGGCCGCGCATCGCCTTCGCGCTGGCCCGCGCGCTGTGGTCGGTCGGCCGCGAGCGCCGCCGGGCGATCGAGCTGGCCAGGCAGGCGCGCGCCGGCTACCAGAAGATCCCGGGCGCGGCCGCCGATCTGGCCGACGTCGACGCCTGGCTGCAGGAAGACCGGACAGTGAGAGTTACTTGCTAGTCGCCGTCATACTCGTTGACCAGCAGGGCGCCGTTCTGGAACGTGCCACACGAGTGAACGTCCCGTAGCTTCTGGTAGCACTGGGGCTGGCCGGACTGAAAGAGGCGCCCCGTGTCCAGGCACCGTGCGCCGCTCGGCACCCACTCCGCGTCGGTATGCCAGCTCGCCGCGTCGGTCTGGATTCCCTTGCTGTCGAAGACGTTGATCGGGGTGCCGTTCGCGGTCCACGGCTTGCCGTCGCCGCAGTAATCGGCGCCGATCATGCGCGTGCAGGCCTGATGGTGGTTGCGCAGCAGCGTGCCGCCGACCGTCTTCCACGGCTTGTAGCCGAGCTCCACGCACTTGGCGAGCGCGGTGCCGCGGCAGCCGAAGGTGAACGAGGTCGCGCTCGCGGTCCACGGCCGCCGCCGGTCACGCCCGAGCCGTTATTCCAGGTACCGGACAGCGGCACCGCGAGGATGCTGCTCGAGCCGCACAGCGGCGCCCAGGTGCCGCCGGACTTCGCATAGCTCACGCCGTAGGCCCACACATCGGTGTTCGGCGCGGGCAGGGTGATCGCCGAGTCGATCCGCAGCTGCAACGGTGCCGCCGTTGGACAACGTGCCATTGAGGAGCGTGCCGACCATGCCGGCGCCGGAGATCGGCTGACCGTTGGCCTTGACGCCCTGGAGCTGGGCGCCGTTGATGCTCATCCCGTTGATGCTCATCCCGTTGATGCTCATCCCGTTGATGCTCATCCCGTTGATGCTCATCCCGTTCAGGCTGACGCCGTTGATGCTCATGCCGTTCAGGCTGACGCCGTTGATGCTCATGCCGTTGGTGGTGAGCACCTCCTGCGAGGTCTCTCCGATCTCTTCATCGAGATCTTCGAGGTTATCGAAGTCTTCGTCGTCCATCGCCATCACGCAGGCGGACGCGGTCGAGAGCAGGAACAGACAGAAGCGGAGCCGAATCGGGTCACTTTCACCTCGGGGATGAAACCCTGGCGCTTTGATCGGCTCCTTAC
>CAVWXW010000004.1:0-388167 GCA_963759105.1 uncultured delta proteobacterium
GGGAAGGCGTATCAGGACGACGCGCGTCTCGGCGACGCTGGCCGATCTCGACACGGCTCCGATCGGTGAGCCGCTACGAGCCACCTTGCGCGTGCTCGGGAAGCTGACGCTCGAGCATACCGTCGATGCCGGCGACATGCGCGCCGTACTCGCGGCGGGCGCGTTGCGCGCGCAGGCTATCGCTGATCCAAGAGCAAGCTGATCTACACGGCGCTCGCGTCGCTCGATGGGTATGTCTCCGACGAGCAACGTGCCCACGCCGCAATGGACAGCGGGTCGTCGCCTACTCGATCATGCCTTCCGCCTTGATCTCCACTTTCCAGCGATTGCCGACCCGTAGCGCCGGAGTGATTCAGTTCGGGCCAACGGTTGCGCCGATCCAGGGGGCTCCGTCCACTCTAGCCGCTGCTCTGACCTGGGCCTGCGGCTTCGAGAACCTCAAGAGCGTCTGACAGATCGCGAGCATTCGGATGATCGGGCTCGGCACGGGAGGCGGCCTCGAGCGTCGCTCGTGTCTCGGGTGCGAGAAGAAAGCGAGCGACCTGCTCGCGGTCCTTGGGCTCGTCGAAGCTCTGGACGAGCCCGCCGGCTTGTAGCTCTGTCTCCTCGAATAGGACGAACGATGCGATTTGGGCTGCCGAGGCGTGCGACTTGGCGTGGCGCCATCGATCGAGGAAGGGGTTGAGCTCGAGACCTACGGCTGCCAGACCTCGGAGAATGTCGCGGGCCGCGATCGTGGCGGCGTAGTTCTCCAGTGCCCAATCCCAGAGGGCATCAAAGAATCGCAGCACGGCAGAGCGTTCGTCGCTTGGCCACTTCGCCCACTCCGGGTGCAGCTTCCCGATGAGGAGCTCGACGTCCGCCCAATGCGAACCAACCGTAAGGAGCTCGAAGAGGCGGGGAAGGTAGTGGCGAAACTCGCGGTCGTCGCCCCAGGTGGTGAGCGCGTGTCGGGCGTATGCCTGGACGTCCTGCGGTTCCAGGGCTCGGAGCGGACGCGAGGCAAGGCGCTCGATGTCGGCTTCACGAATCCCGGCGTAGGGGGACACGCCGGAATGCAGTGGACGAGTGTATTGCTTGAAGGCTTCGTAGAGGCCTTCAATCGATGACGTGAGTGGCTTGGGGAGGGTCATATGTCAGGAACCAGGTGGCCATTGGTGATAGGGCGGGAAGTGGCCGTGCCCGATGCTGTGCAAGAAACCCCGCAGACGGCTCTGTAGTGCCTGTACCTCGGAGAGTCGTTTGAGGAGGACCTCGAGGCCTCGTTCCGTGAGCGTTCCGGGGATCCTACGTGCTTCGCGCTCCAGCGCCTGCCGGACGTTCTCGAGACCACGCCAGGCCCGTTGCAGGTCGCCTATGTGGCTGAACGGCACGCCATCCGGCCGTCTCGCGACCACCTCCCCTGCTGCCTCGCGTCGTGCTGCGGAGTAGTGATTGTGCCCCGTGATGCGGTTGATGTCGCCAAGCGGATTGGCCTTGATGTTCTCCAGTCTCTGGATCGCGTCCATCGCTTCCGGTCGCAATCCAAGCTCCCGGCTCGGAGCTGGTCGTGGTTCGACCGGGGGCGGCTGGCCCGTCTCTTGCTCGGTCGTCTTCCCGGTCCCCGTCGGCGGCTCGGGCTCGTCCAGCTCGGCTCGGGTCTCTCGATGTGGTCGGACCTTGGCCATGCGTCTGAGCGCATCGTCGGAGAGCCCTGCGATCGCCGCCGGCTCCAGTCCGCTGTCTCTCAAGGTGTGGACCAGGCGCTCGCGCTCGGCCGTACGCACGCCCAGGCGTTGCAGGCGGAGCTGCACATGGGCGAGCTCCAGGTTGACGGCCTTGCCACCGCGAGCCAGCTTGAGGGCGGGCAGGATATCGGGACGGGCCACGATCCTCGAGACGGCAGACGGGTCCTCGCGGAGGATGCCAGCAAGGCGACCCAGCTGCTGGTCGTCGGCCCCGCGCAGAGACTTCAATGTGTTGTCGTCGAGGAGCGCAAGCGACAGCCTGTCGGCGTCGTTGATCGAGTCTGCGCCGTCTCCGAGGTGACCTCGCAGGCGGCTACGCGTTCCTTTGAGGTCGCCGTACGACACCGCCATCATGGTCCCGGTCAAGATCATGTTGGCGATCACGGCGACGAGGAGACGACTCTTCTCCTCCGGAGGCGCGTCGCTGTCGACGATCTCGGCGATCTCGGTTGGCACCCTGGACCCCTACGAGGACGGCGGACACGCCTTCGAGAGTGAAATTGGTCCACAGAAGGAACCGACCGCCGCGACTGGCGACCAGGAGTGCGGGCCCCCCACGTAGCGCCTTGGCCGCCATTCCGGCGTTGAGGAAGCTGGTCGCGATGGTGAGAACGTCGAGCGCGACTGCCGTCTCGCTGACCTCCTCCGTCTTGAGATGGTCGGCGAGGCTCAGCGCGCCAGCGGCCGCGCCTGCGGCGGCAGAACCGATGATGAGCGCCGCGACAAGGAGCGAGCCACCACCGGTGAAGGGCGCGGCCGCAACGGCTCCGAGACCAAGCAGGAGAGACGCCATCCCGGCCCGGCTGCTCAACGTGCCGAGTACAGTCTGACCATCGGTGTCGAAATGGCGCGACAGCGGCGGCACGCCAAGGCCATTGGCGTCGATGCGAAGCGAGATGGCTCCCTTCGGATAGCGATTGTCGTCGTCGAAGCTCTGGAGCACCTCGGCGACGCTCTGACCTTCGTACTCGAGCTCGTGCTGTTCTGGATCGAGCCCCGGAGTCAGATCGAGGAGTAGCCACTTGCTGGCGTCACTCTTCGCATGACCGAGATAGAGTCGCAGCGTCGTCTCGGCGGCCGTCTGCACGGCGACATGAGAGGCGATGACGGGCACCGCGTCGCCCTGGATCCGCCCTCCAAGACTGTCCACACGCTGGCCGTGCTCGACGATCTTGTCGGCTACCTTGGTCCCTTCAGCTGTCAGGACGGACTGCAGGTATCGGGCGTCGCGCGGCGGTTTCCCCGGCTCCTCCGCCCGACAGACAACGACAAACGAACCGTGATGAGATGCGGGGAACGTCGCGATCGGGCCGGTACCCAGATCGTAGACATCGCCGAGGTCTTCGACCTTCGTCCGCGGAAGACCGCTGAGCGCATCGGGCATGCCTGCCCAGCTCGACGGTTTCAGATACCAGCGGTAGCGTGGGCGTTCCTCACCACGTCCGGGCTGCGCACGATCTTCGATCCAGTAGGCAAGCACCGACGTCGGCGGCCCTGACTCGCGAGCCGGGTTGGCCGCGCTCGTGTTGATGTGGAGATCGGCGTTCCCGGCCTGCTCGTCCGGACCAGGCGGCCTCAGCATGGCCTGCTGCAGCGCGAAGCTGACTACGAAGCTGGTCGATGGAGAGTCCCTGTTGCTCGGCGACCAGCGCATCGGCCCTCTTGCTCGGCTGGACGGCCTCGAATTCCTTGTAGACCTGAACGTGGACGTCGTCGATGACCAGATCGACCCAGAAGCGGTGCGCGCCGGGTTTCGTGATGGGAAGCATCGTGGTCGGGCCGGTGGGGACCTGACTCCATCGTCCGTCCGGCGTATCCAGACCCCATGAGCGAGCCCGGACAGTCCTGGTCGTTGGCGGACGCTCGAAGTGAAGGCCGAACTGGATCTGTCCACCGACGTAAGCCGTCCGCGAACCACCAACGTCCGGAAGTGTCGAGACCGAGATGCCCATTTCCTCGCGGAGCTCTGCGGCCTTATCGTGCTGGCTCTGCTGCTGCTTCACGTCGCCCGGACGCAGCTGGACAGCTTGAACCGGGCTGTCCCCTGACACCTGGTCCAGCAGGCCCTCGGCGCTCTCGCCGTTGAGCGACGCGGTCGGCTACGGCATCGGCGTGCTGTTCGTAGAAGTCGCCGGCACGACCAACGCCGTCCTTGAGCTGAACCCCTCCGCGCTGCTGCACGACGTGGGCCGCCTCATGCGCTGCCGTGTGGAGCTCGGGTGGGCGGGCGAAAGCGACCTGGTCGCCCGTCGCATACGCCTCGGCACCAATGTCGGCGGCGGCATCGGCGGCAGCGCCTCCTACGTGCGCCTGGATGTGCCCGATGTCGTGATGCCCGAAGGCCGTCGCGATGGACGCGTGATGCGGCAAGGCAGTGCCGGTCCCGGATACACCCTCGGCCGCGCGCGAACGAACAGAAGCGTCCGGGCCGCCGGACTTGTCCGCGGGCGTCGCCTTGCGCTGTAGGGGCCGCGCATCCTCGTTGGCCAGCGTCTCTGGCTCGGAGCTCCTCGCAAACGAGGCGCCGGTGTCGTGGCCGGTTTCCTGCCCCTGAGCAGTGTCCGGGGTGATGGGGAGAAACGGCGTCCCCATGGGTCCCAGGCCAACAATCCGCTCGCGATCCAGAATCCGGCCCGCGGCGCTGCTCCTCCGCAGGCGTGTCGGCCTGTCCTGGGCCGGCGCGGTGGGCCGTCGCGTCTTCCGTTCGCGATGCGACAGCCCCTGGTCCGTACCGCTTCTGCACCTGGCTTCGCCTCCCAGGCGCCGTCCCTCCAGACCTGAGGCCCCCACCTCCGCCAGCTCCGGCCGAGCCCGGTCTTCTGCGCACTCCATGGGGCATGAAGAGGTATCTCGGACCTTCGAACCCGCGGTTGTCAACGAACGCGGCGATTGTGAGCTACGGAGCAGCTTCGTCCAAAGCTGGCGCGGCCTCTCTCAAGACGTACCTGTGATCTCTCCCTCACGACTGCATGCAGCGAGATCGGTAGAAGGCTTCGTCGAACAGCAAAGGGCGCAGGCGAGCCTCGGCGCGGTCGAACAACAACCGGCCAAGGGCTAGGACCAATAGACAGTAGGGCACGCCCAGCTCGGCGCCGGAGCCCGAGCTGGCGCAGGCTGCGGCTCAGCTCGACGCTCTCTTCGCCGGTCGTCCTCATCGCGAGGCGGTAGGCGAACCAGGTCCGAGCAGCTGGGACGCGGTCGGCGTGGCCGACCGAGGGTCGCAGGAGAAATCGGCGTTGACCTCCTCGCGCGGCTGAGTAGACTGTCGGGCTGCGGCTGCTGCCGATAAGCTGAGGTGAGATCGACGTCTCGATCTCCCTCATGACCTTCTGTTCCCGAACGGGCGAGAGGGCGATCTCGACATGACCGCGGGATCGCGCTCCTCGCAGGGGAGAGCCATGTCTGGCAGCAATCGCATCGAGTCTCTCGTCCATCGACGAGATGAGACCAGTCTGACAATCGACAACGCGCAGGGGGTGCCCGTCACCCTCTTTGCGAATCGCGACGTTCCAATCGAGATGGACGCCGTCGAGCAGGCGCTCGCGTTCGTGTCCCTCCAGGAGACGGTCGAGGAAATCTGGAGCGAGGAGCGGACAGGCAAGACGGCGGCGTTCTGGGGTGACAGCGCCGGGAAGCTCAGGCGCGTGGTGCTGACGCCGGACTTCCACCGCGGCTCCGGCATCCCGGTCGGGACGGTTGCGGAGGCGGAGGGGTTCGTCGTGCCGCAGGCGGTCGGCAACGACGTGTGCTGCGGGATGCGTCTCCTGATGACCGACGTGACGCGGGACGAGATCGCGCGCTGTCTCGATGCGCTCGACGGTCCGCTTCGTGACGTCTTCTTCAGGGGCCAGCGCGACATCCCGATGTCTCCGCGCCAGCGCGAGGCGCTGCTCAAGGAGGGATTGTGGGGTCTTTACGAGACCCGCGCCGACAACGGGAGCTCCGGCATCTGGAGGTACTACGACGCGCGTCGCCAGGAGGCCGAGCTGGCCCGCGTGCACTTCCAGGGCGTGCTGCCGGCGACCGGCGTCTTCGCGTTCGGCGATTACGTCGGGGTTCCGGCGCGACCGACGGGCGCGATTCGCAGATCGGATCGGTGGGCGGCGGCAATCACTTCGTCGAGCTCCAGGTCGTCGAGGAGATTCTCGATGGAGAGGCCGCCCGCGCGTGGTCCATCGCCCGGGACCGGATCGCCATCATGGCGCACTCCGGGTCGGTCGGTCTGGGCCATGCCGTGGGCCGGAACTTCCTCGATCGGGCCACGGGAGATCTTCCCCAGGGAGATGAAGCGGCCCGCCCACGGCTTCTATTCATCCCGACCCGAGGGCCTCACGCCGCGCTGGCTGCGGCGGTATCTCGATGCGATGCACAACGCCGCGAACTTCGCCTTCGCCAACCGGTTGTTCCTCGGCCTGATGGCGGTGGCCGTGCTGTCAGCGGCGCCGGTCGCCGGGTCGAGTCGCATCTGGTCTACGACGCACCTCACAACCTGGTGTGGGAGAAGGAGCGGGCTCGAAACGCTACCTCCACCGCAAGGGCGCTTGTCCGGCACTCGGTGCCGGACGTCGGCTCTGCCGGCCCGTTCCGGTTCACGGGGCAGCCGGTAATCATCCCGGGCTCGATGGGAGCGTCGAGCTACGTTCTGGCTGGACCGGGAACGATGCGTCGTTGGCAGCGCGTGCCACGGCGCCGGGCGCTAGCCTGTCGCGCGGCAAGGCGCGGCGGGTGGACGAGCGCACGGGGCCGGAAACGGCTTCTCCGCCTTCGCGTGGTCACGCCGATCGATCCGAACGCGGCGGATTCCGGCTGCGCCGCGACATGCTCACCAGTATCACGGACCGCCTGAAGGAGGAAGCGCCGCACGCGTACAAGGACATCGCGCCGGTCGATGCGAGACGGTGGAGGACGCGGGAATCGCGCGGCGAGTTGCGCGTCTGTGGCCGCTCCTGACGATCAAGGGATAAGAATGGACATCGTGCATCTCGACCTCCATCGCCACCTCGAGGGCTCTCACAGTCCCGCCGCGTTGCTCGATGTCGCGCGGCGGTTCGATGTGCGGAGTCCTACGTTCTTCGATGCGGCTGCCGGGCGGTTTCGCACCGAGGCTGAGCTGGCCGGGGAGGTGACGATGGGAGCGCCGTCGGACGATGGGGCGGTGTTCTACCGGTGCATCGTGAAGGCGCGCGAGGCGTACGTGAGCGTGCCCGCGATCGGCGCGCTGGCGCGGACGGCGTTCGAGGAGGCTGCCGCCGACACCGACGGGTTCGAGATGCGGCTCAGCCTGTTCTCGATGGCGCGCACCCTGATCGAGAACCAGCGTCTGGCCTGGCGGGAGCTCGCACCGGTCGAGTTCGCCGAGCGGTACGCGCGGCCGATCATGCTCGAGGTCATCGCGGCGCGGGATGAGGTCCAGGCGAGGACCGGCACGCCGATGATGCTGCGGCTGGGGCTCTCGCGTACGTTCGAGAGCGAGGCGCACTACCGCGCCATGGCGGAGATGGTGGTCGAGCACGCCGGAGCGCTCGTCGGGCTCGATGTGCTCGGCATCGTGCCGCCGCCGGAGCCGGAGCCGATGCCGGCCGGGCTGGCGGCGCTTCTGGACCGGCTGCGGCGGGACCTGCCTGATCTGACGATCCATGCCGGGGAGTTCGACGGGCACGCGTCGGTGGATCGGACGCTCGAGCTGGCGCCGCGCGGGATCGGGCACGGGGTCCATGCGCTCCAGAGTCCCGCCACGCTCGAGCGGCTGGCTCGCGATGGGGTGACGCTCGAGGTCTGTCCCACCAGCAACCGGCTGCTCATCCCGACGGCGCTCGCGGCGCTCGAGCGGGCTCACGGTGGGCAGGCGCCGCTTCGCGCGCTGCAGGGGGCCGGGGTGCACGTCGTGCTCGGCAGCGATGACCCGACGCCGATGGGGACGTCGTTTCGCGCCGAGCACGTCGTCGCGCGCGAGGCCGGGGTCGATCTGGATCGGCTGGCCGCCGACTCGGTGCGGCGGTGGGTCGAGATCGCCGGGATACCGCCCCCGGCTGCGCGTGCGCCGCTCGGTCGGTGATCGCTCGCCACGGGTCAGACGCCGACGGCGAGGCCGATGCGGCTCGAGGTGGCGGTCACGATGGCCACCGGCGGATTCGCGGCGGTCATCGCCCTGCCCTGCGCGCGGTCACGCTCTGGCCGCCGACGCCCCAGTCGTCGGTCGACACCTCCTCGATGACGACGAATGTCATGGCCGGATCTTTGTCGAGCTCGCGGACCAGGAGGTCGGTGACGCCCTTGATGAGGCGCTCCTTGCGCTCGCGCGTGGCGCCCTCGGGCGTGATGCGGATGTGGACGTATGGCATGCCCTCTCCTCTCGCGGCGTGTGTTCGCCTCAGATGGACATGCCACGCTGCCCGCGCGGCGGGAGTCTTCCGGCTCTCAAGAGACTCTTTCCGGGCGGGAAAGGACTGCGGTCGCGGCGGCGCTCGTCGTGTTCCTTCCGGGCGCAGCCATGTCGCCCACTTCCACGAGGGGGAACACGACGGGTACAGGGCCAGAACACCTGGTCGGCGGTCGCCCGCCTGTTTCTGCCGGGTTCGACTCGCGTCGTGACGGCGCAGAGCTGCGTGCTGGAACGGATTCCTGGCCCCTGAGGTGATGGCACACGCGCTGCACCGCGGTCGCTCGAGTCGCATCGGAACGCAGTGCCCGAAGCTCGGGACGGACGTGTGCTCGACCGCGGTGGCGCGAGTCGAGCCTGAAAAGGGGATCAGCGATGTCTGAACGATTTCATTCGCTCGTAGTCTTGATTGGCGGGGCTGCTCTGGCTGCCGCAGGGGTGGCGTGCACCGCTGGCGACCATCTCGATCTGCAGGACGGGCCATCGGATCCGTCGGCCGCCGAGGACGAGGTCGGCGACGGCGACGGCGGTCAGCGCGAGGCCGCATCCGATCCGCTATCGGGGCAATGGTCGGGCGAGGGCCTGGCGGAAGCGCTGGCAACGACTGTCACCGATGGGCTCGCTCGCTGGGGCTTTGGCGCGCTCGGGTCGGGGATCGGGCTGAGCGGGATCGTGAGCGGCAGCAACAACGGGGCCGTGGAGCTCTACCTCGGTGGCTCCACTCTGACCTTTGGCGAGAATGACGTGTGGTACGCGCTGCGCTACTCGCCCGCGACCGGGGACTTCCAGCAAGTGCATGTCTCGGATCGGATGCCTCAGGGCATCCGGCGCATCGCGCTGGCCCGAGCCGGAACCGATCGCACCGACATCGTGGTGGCGCTCTTCGACGGGACCGTGCGGCGCTACAATCAGCGCACGAAGGCTCTGCGGTCGATCCGACAGGATCCTTGCTTCGCCCGCGGCGGGCTTCTGGGCATGACGACCGCCGATCTGGACGGCAACGGCACCGACGAGATCGTCTCGAGCTGCCAGGACCGGAGCCTGTTCGCCTACGGCAACGGCTATCGGCAATGGACTGTGCCCGGCGCCGGCAGCAGCCCGCTCAGCGCTGACATCACGGTGGGTCAGATGGATGACGATGCCGCGCTGGAGATCGCGACGACAGGAGGATTCGTCATCGACAGCGCCACCCACGCCGTCGAGTGGGAGGTGCCGGCTGGATTCGGCATCGAGGTGCAGGCGGTCAACATCGACGCCGATGGGCGCGACGAGCTGATCGCGGCCGAGGCGTGGGACGTCGTCCGGGCGTTCGACGTCGAGAGCCAGCTCGAGAAGTGGGCGATCCCGGTGGACCTCGACGTCGGCGCCGCTCTGGCCGCCGACATCGACCAGGACGGGGTTCAGGAGATCCTGATCGGCGACGGACAGTGGGGTAGTGTCCACGCCTTCGACGCGGTGACCCTGGTCGAGGAGTGGGAGGTCCAGAACCCCGATGCCGGCGTCGCTCAGATCGCGGCGGTCAACGTCGACGGCGACGGCGTGCGCGAGCTTGTGTTCGGCGCGGGCGACAACGACACCGGGGCCGATCATCTCCACGTCGCCGACTGGCAGACCGGCGAGTTCCTGTGGCAGAGCGAGCACCTCGACGGCCCCTTCGTCGGGCCCCAGGTCGGTGATCTGGACGGTGACGGACTCGACGAGATGGTGGTTGCATCGTTCGGGTCCGAGTCCGGCCACGGCAGCGGACGCATCGTGGTCATCGATGGCCAGCAGCTGACCGTGCGCGCGATCTCGCCGGCGGTGGCCGGCGGCAGCAACTCCTTCACCGGTCTGCACGACCTCGTCGTGCGCGACCTGAACGGCGACGGCCGGGACGAGGTCCTGGTCGCGACCGACTGGCTCTACGACGGGATCATCGAGGCGTACAGCATGTCCGCGTCGAACGAGCTCACGCTGGTGTGGACAAACCAGGTCCGGGCCGACCTGTCCGAGTTCACCTCCGTCGAGGCCGCCGACATCGACGGCGACGGCGTGGTCGAGGTGCTCGGCGGGACCAGCGGTGACTTCTCCGGCGACGGGGGCGCCTTCGTCCGTGTCTACGACGCGGCGACCGGCGCGGAGAAGGATGCGCTGGCGCTGGAAGGGAGCTTCTCGGCGGCGATCGACCTGGTCGTGGGCGACACCGATGGCGACGGCGCCGTCGAGGTGGCCGGAGTCGAGCTGGCCGGAAGCGTCCACGTCTTCGATGGCGCCAGCAGAGCGCTCGAGGCCACCATCGAGGCACAGGGCACGTCGCTCTCGGCGGCCGCGGCCGCGGGCGGCCTCGACCTCCTGATCGGCGACTCGACCGGACGCCTGAGCGTCCGCCACTTCGACGGATCGGACTATGCCGAGGTCGGTGGCGCGGCTCTGAGCGCGGAGCCGCTCGACGGCACGACGCTCCTTCCGGGGGGCAGGTTCATGGTCGGTACGGGCGAGATTCTGCGCGGCTACGATGGACCGCTCGGCCCCGAGATCTTCGCCAGCCAGCCGTACGGCACGCGTCTGGGCCACCGCGCCGTCAAGCTCCCCGGCAGCCCGCTCGTGTTCAGCGCGGGAGGGTACGGCGTGCACGGATTCAGCGTTCCGCGGCTTCCCTAGAATCTCTCGCGCGCGCTCACCGCGCGGATCAGATGTATCCGAACAGCGGCGGAAAGACGACCACGACGATCGCCGCCCATGCTGCGTAGACCGGCAGGTAGCTCGTCTGCCAGCGCTCGAGGTCCGTGAAGGGTCCGCGGCGGCGCAGAAACCGGATGTACAGGACGGCGGACCAGGCCAGATTGACCAGAAGGATCGCGTTCTCGCCCAGGGCGGCCACGCGGTTCGGGCTGAAGCCGAGCTCGGTGATGCGGGCGAAGATCGCCCACAGCGCGACGGCGTCGGCGAGCAGTGCGCAGACGACGAGCACGACCTGGACGACGTCGAAGGGGCCGGGGGGCGACCGCGGGTCGCGGGCCGATACGGAGTACAGAAGAAGGCCGAGGACCACCACGAGCAGGAGGTCGAAGGCGATGAGCACGTCGCGGTCGATGTCGACTGCGCGTCCGGTCCAGAGCAGGGTCGCCAGGAACACCAGCAGCGTGGCGGCGAAGAGAGGGGTGAAGAGGCGCGTCAACACAGGCGCCATGTTCTCGATGACGCTCTGCTTGGCCTGCACCAGCCAGGAGGCGACGACGAGGGCCCCGCATGCGCCGCACGGCAGCAGCCAGGACGCGAAGAAGGGCTCGATGTCGATGCTGATGGTGTGGAAGATCTTCAACGTGAACGCGGCGAGGACGCCGCCGCCGAGGGCAATGAGGACGAAGTAGATGAAGAGCTCGCCCGAGAATCGAATGAAGTCCATGCGGCTTGCGACCTGGTTCCAGCCGCCGCCGGCGTAGGCGATGCCCACGACCATCCAGAGCGCGATCGGCAGGTGCAGCGCCGCCAGCGCCTCGGTGTGGCCGCCCGGGGCGAATGGAAAGGCGTTGGCGACGACACCGGCCGCGACGAACGCCAGGGCCAGCCAGCGGACAGTGCTCGCGGCGAGCCGCCGTTTCCACGCGAAATAGCCGGTCAGCAGGGGCAGGACGAAGAGACTCATGTTGCGGATGTAGAAGCCGGCGTCCGCGTCCAGGTCGAACTCCGAAGAGCGCCGGCAGCTTGATCGCGAGCGCCGCGGCCACCGCGAGAGAGAATGCGACGATGGCGTCCGTTCGCGCCGCGGCCTGCGTCTCCCCGGTGTCGGAGGGGGACACGACGAGCTGCTTCCACAGGCGGTCCGAGTGCTCGCGCGCGAACTCTCGCGAGAGGGAGTCTAGGTCGCCCATGCGCTTGACGGCGATCAGGAACGCCTCGTCGGTGGCGAGCCCCGCGTTGACGAGCGCCCCGATCTGCTCGCGCAGGTGGTCCTCCAGCTCCGCCACGTTGACGGAGTGGATCGCCTGCCGGCGCCGCAGGTAGCTCCGCCAGCGGTCGATCTGCTCCTCGAGCGATACGGCGTCGGCAGGATGCGTCATTGCCAGGCTCCCTGTAGCAGCGGCGTGGTCGGCGCCGGCGCGGCGGCCGGCACCGGAACGAACAGCACCCGCCAGATGCGCCGCAGCGTGGCGTCCACCGCTTGCCACTGCTTGCGCTCGTCGGCGAGCTGAGCCAGGCCCTGGGTCGTGATCCGGTAGTACTTGCGGCGGCGGCCGCCGTCGGGGACCTGCCACCTGGCCTCGACGAAGCCGAGCCGCTCGAGCCGATGCAGGACCGGATAGAGCATCCCATCCGTCCACTCCATCCGCCCTCCGGACAGCTCTCGCACTCGCTTGAGGATGGCGTAACCGTAGCTGTCCTCTTCGGCCAGGATCGCGAGGACGATCGGGGTGGACGAGGCGGCTATCAGGTCCTTGTTGATCTCCATGAGCGACGACTCTCCCGGCGTCGATCTGACTGCCGACGCCGACTATACATAGAGGCATTATACATAGCAGTGCTATGCATGCAAGGAGAGTCGTGGCTGCGGACGACGCGGGCCGCGGTCACCGTCGGTCGGGAGGAGTGGCCGCGCCGGTCAGGGAATGCCGGGGAAGGCCGAGTACTCGATCCCGAAATCCTCGAAGGCCGTGACGATCTCGACGGTGAAGTCGGGGAAGGCGTTGACGATCTCCCACTCGCCGCACTCGTCGGCGAAGGAGCCCTCGCGCACCCTGAGATCCGGGAAAGCGGTCTCGCTCACCGTGAAATCGGCGAAGTTCGTGACGTACTGAACCTTGCCGAACAGCGGGATGCCGTTGAGGGTGCAGTCGCACAGGATGCGGCCACACATCGCGACCGCAGCATCGGGCTGCGCTGCGGCGTCCGGCAACGGCGCGGCGTCTGCGACAGCGCCGTCGCTCCGCGGAGCGGCGTCGTCGCCCCCCGCGGCGTCCGCGGCCGGCGCGGACCCGTCCGGGTTGCCGCCGGCATCGGAGTCGGAACCATCCGAGTCTCCGGTCGTGTCATCGGACGAGCAGGCGGCGAAGACGACAGCCAGGACCAGGGAGACTGCGACGGCACGGCGATGCATGGCCGGGCATGTTCGCTCCGCCGGCGCTCTCGGTTCAATCGCAATCCGCCGTCGATCAGCCGGTCTCAGCGGCGGTCCCTGGGACGCCGCCGGGACAACGTGCCGGCCGCGCTCGTCATTTCAACGGGTCGCGGCCGGCCGACCGGGGCCGAGCCGTAACGACGACAGGCCCATGCGCTGCAATCTTTGCGCCGTCGTCACTTGCCGGCTGCGGCGACCTTGAACGGGATGGTCGCGCTGGTCTTGCCCCACTCGATGCGCAGCGTGCCGCCCGCGTCGCTGTCGTCGACCGAGATCGTGAGCTGCTCGACCGGAGCCTTCGGGCTGGCGACCTTCATCGGGGCCTTCCCCATCTCGAGGTCGGGCCTGTACTTGACGCCCCACTGGCCGGGCTTCTCGAGCTTCCCGACGATCAGCTTCCACTCCTTCTTGCCGGGCTCGGTGTTGAGCGTGTAGGTGCCGGGCTTCAGGTCGAGGCTTCCGACCTTGAGCGGCTTGTCGGTCGTCAGGATCGTCGCCTCGTCGGCTCCGGTGCGCCACGGCTTGCCGGGCGGCATGAGATCCGCCTCCGGACGCCCCTTGAGGGACGGACGGCCGTACTCGATCGCCAGCTTCGCGCCGTCGATCGTCCACTCGGTCTTCACGTGCGGGCTGCCGCCCTTGCCGGGATGGATCTGGGTGGTTTTCTGCGCGTATGCGGTCGAGCCCAGCGCCAGGGCCAGTACCGCGGATGCCAGGGTCACAGCCGTTCGTCGCATGCGTCCTCCTCGAGGGTCATTACGTTCAGTCAAACGGGCAAGACCATAACCTCGCCGTGCGGCCCGTCGATTCCCGCGTGACACCTTTTCGGCGTGCTCATGTGCTCGCCGCGCGGCCTTTGTTGCGGAACACATCGCGTAACGGTGTTCGACACCGACGGTGAGCGGCCGCACGAATGCCCTTGCCTGCATGGCTCGCACGGGTCGACGTGCTAGAGTGGTTCCCATGTTGATGTATGTACGTGCACTGAGTCGGCGCTTGCGCCGCGGGCGGGTCAGCGGGGCGTATCTTTACGTCCCCCACATCTGCCGGTAATGGTCACGGCGGCCGGTCGGCGACGGCCGGCCGCCCTCCTACCCCGCGCGAGGGGATGACGTGGCGAGTCGAGCGATCCCGGGCCCGCGTGGCAAGTGGTTCGTGGGCGATGTCGTTGCCTACCAGCGCGACCGGCTCGCGTGGCTGACCGCCAGCCGCGCCGAGTACGGCGACGTGGTGCGGCTGTCGCCGGATATCGTCGTCGTGCACGACGCCGAGCTCGCGCATGAGGTGCTCGTGTCCACCAACGATCTGTACACGGTGGACAACATGCTGGGCTCGGGGCGGCGCCAGCGCGCGCTCAACGAGGCGCACCTCAAGGTGTGGATGCCGGTGCGACGCGACGTGTGGCGGGCGATCGCCGACCGCATCACGCAGCTGCACGTGGTGCGGGCCATCGCCGATCTCGACGCGGGGCTGCGTCACCACTCGGAGCGCCGGGTCGATATCGTCGCGACATGCCGGTCCATGCTCGGTGTCGCGATCGTGGACTTCTGTTTCGGCGGCGGCGCCGGCGCCGGAGAGCTCACGACGCTCTGCGAAGCCGCCGACGATCTGTTCCTCTCCGCCCTGCGCGCGCTGGTCAACGGCGAGGGTCGGGTCGCCTGGTCGCGACGGCCCGCCGCGCGAGCCGCGATGGCCGCCAACCGACGCCTGCTGGAGCTGCTCGAGCGGCTGGTGCGCCGGCGCTGGGCGGACGGCGCGCCCGACGAGCCGCGCGACCTGCTCGACGGGCTGATCGACGGCCCGATGTCCGATGTGGAGGTCGACCACACGGTCCACGTGCTGCGCACCATCATGTTTGCTTCCCATGGCGTGCCGGGCGCGGCCTTCTCCTGGATCGCCCTGCTGCTCGCCGAGCATCCCGAGGTCGCGGCGCAGGTCGCGGACGAGACCGGCGATGTGGAGCTGGCGCACGCGGCGATCGACCCGGCCGCCCTGCCCTACACAAAGGCGACGATCAAGGAGGCGCTCCGGCTCTATCCGCCGCAGTGGCTGCTCACCCGCAGCACGGCGCAGCCCGTCGACATCGGCGGTTACCCGGTGCGGGCCGGCACCGAGGTGCTGATCTGTCCGTATCTGATGCACCGCAATCCACGCTGGTGGGACGATCCTGAGCGCTTCGATCCCTCGCGCTGGCTCGGCGCCGAACGGCCGCACGCCCGCCACGCGTACATCCCGTTCGGCGCGGGGCCGCGCGTATGTCCCGGTTCGCTGCTCGCCGGCGTGCAGCTCACCGTGGCGACCGCGCTGCTGGCCCGCGGTTACCGGCTCGACCTGCCGCGCCTGGCCAGCGTCCGGCCCGGCACCGACGGGCTGATGCTGCCGATCGGCGTGACCGGCAGCTGGCACGGTGACGCGGTCGTCGGGATCCCGGGTGTTGCTTGACAGGTCGTGGTGCGTCGCTCATGTTGCCTTGCATGTCCATCCTCATCCTCTTCACGCACCGCCGCGACGCGCATTCTGACGCGACGCGGCCGCAGAGGATGAGACCCGCTCGGGACTGAGCGTTCGCGCGCCGCCCGAGCCTCCCAGGCCGGGCGCTTCATGGCTCCCGGCCGTCATCGCCCGCACGGGCACGGAGCCATCATGAACGACGCCGCCAGCATCATCGTCACCGACGCCGACTTCGAGCGCCTCCAGTCGGTGCTCGATCAAAACGACACCCCGGTCTCCGAATCGCTCGAGGCGGAGCTGCAACGCGCGACGATCGTGCGGCAGGGCGAGGTGCCGGACGATGTCGTCACGATGAACAGCGAGGTCGTCTACGAGGACTCCGCCACCGGCAATCAGCGCGTCGTCCGCCTCGTGTATCCAAAGGACGCGAACGCCAGTGCCGGGCGCGTCTCGGTGCTCGCGCCCATCGGCGCGGCGCTGCTCGGGCTGCACGTCGGCCAGGAGATCGAGTGGCCGGTGCCGGGCGGCATCAAGCGCATCCGGGTCGCCGAGGTCCGCTACCAGCCCGAGGCGGCCGGCGATCTGGCGCGGTGAGGGCGCGGTGAGAGACTGACGCGGCGGATGCAGCGCCGCGCATGCCGAGGAGCGCAACGCTAGCGCGAGCGGACCTGTCTCATCACCCGACCGGGATCCCTCTTCCGGAATCCATCGTCGTCTCGTCCCATGCGACAGCCGCGGCGATCGCGACCTTCGCGCGCGGCTGTCGCGGGGCGACTCTCCGCTCGCGCCGCAGCGAGTATAGTTGAAGCGACGATGACGCACGGTTGGCCGACGTTGCTGCCGAGCGAGTTCGCCAGCCTCGGGGTCGATCTGAAGAAAGCGCGCGCCGCCGGTCTGGTGCACGTCTTCTTCAACGGAGCCGCGATCGCGGCGGCGGTCCCCCTGCGCGGCGGTGTGCTCGAGCTCGGCCGGGATGCGGCCGCGCCCGACGCGGCGGTGGACCCGCACATGTCGCGTCGCCATGCGCGCATCGAGTTCGACGGGCGGCGCTTCTGGGTCGACGACCTGGGCAGCCAGAACGGCACCTTCGTCAACGGCGAGCGCGCGCCGCGCGGGGAGCGCCGCGAGGCGCAGCGGGTGATCCGGGTCGGCGAGTCGCTGTTCATCCCGTGCGCCGACATCCGCCCCTTCGAGCAGCACGGCATCTCCGTCCAGGATGGCTTCGTGCGCGGCCCCGCCATGCGGCGCCTCCTGGCCGAGGTCGCGCGAGCGGCCGAGCTCGGCTTCTCTCTGTATCTTCACGGCGAGAGCGGCACGGGCAAGGAGGGCGCCGCGCGCGCCTTTCACCGCGGCGGACCCCGCAGCGAGGGGCCGTTCGTCCCCGTCAACTGCGCCGCCATCCCGCACGCGATCGCGGAGCGCCTGCTCTTCGGTGCGAGGCGCGGGGCCTACTCGGGCGCCGAGGCCGACGCCGAGGGGTACGTGCAGGCCGCCGACAGGGGCACCCTCTTTCTCGACGAGGTGGCCGACCTCGATCTGCAGGTGCAGGCAAAGCTCCTGCGTGCGCTCGAGATGGGTGAGGTGATGGCCCTGGGCGCCGCTCGCCCCAGGGCGGTTGACGTGCGCTTCTGCTCGGCGAGCAACCGCGACCTGCGCGCGCAGGTCACCGGCGGGAAGCTGCGCGAGGACCTGTACTATCGCATCGCGCGGCCCGCCGTGACCCTGCCGCCGCTGCGCGAGCGGCCGGAAGAGATGCCGATGCTGGTCGAGCGCGAGCTGCGGCGCGTCGGCCCCGATCTGATCCCGCACGTCTCGCTCGTGGAGACATGCCTGCTTCGCCCCTGGCCCGGCAACGTCCGCGAGCTCCTGGTCGAGGCGCGCAGCGCGGCGCAGGCTGCCCTCATGCAGGGCATGCGCCAGGTCGAGTCTCGCCACCTCGATCCGGACGCGGGCAAGCCGCTCGCACCGAGCGTGCCGGCGCCGCCGGAGCCGGCTCCGTCCACGCCATCGCCGCGGGAGACGCGCTCACGCGCCAGGACTCTCGACCCGACCGAGCGCGCGCGCATCGAGGATGCGCTTCACCTGGAAGAGGGCAATGTCGCCGCGGCGGCGCGCGTGCTGGGCATGCATCGGACCCAGCTCCGGCGGCTCATCGGGCGACACGGCATCGGCGCCGCGGATGGCCGCGGGCGGCAATGACGCCGCGAACCGGACGGCGCGGCACCAGCTCCGGCACAGGCGCTGACACCGGAGGCAGGCACCGCTGTGCCTTCCTCGACGTGCCACCGCAGTCCCCGCTCGTGCCGTCCCGCCTCGCCGACCGAGTCGATCGCGCTGGTTAGCCCGCGTGAGGCGGCGCCGGCTGTCCCAGGCCGTCGCTGGACCGGGCCTTGCTGTGGCTCGCCGCAAGCGACTTTGCAGAGCGAACCCATTCGGGAGGGGTGAGATGTTCGATCGATTCGGGCGATGGACGTATGCCTTCGGTCTGCCGGCAGCGGCGATGCTGCTCGTGGGCGGCTGCCAGGAAGAAACCACGGAGCCGAGCGTGAGCGTCATCGGCGCGACGGCGGGTGAGGAACGTCCGCCGTCGATCGATACGCCGGACGTGAAACTCAAGGTGCCGGTGAACCTGAAGCCCGAGCTCTTGCCCGAGAAGGGTGCGGGTCACTGGCCGGCGTTCGACGGCGACCGGTTCGTCTTCACGTTCCCCGCCACCCAGGACGCCAACCTCGATGTCGGGGAGGTCAAGGACATCTGGCTCCGCGGTGTGCTCGATGCGCTCGGCTTCGAGGGTGGACTCGAACGTCTGCGCGGGCCCGAGAAGGGCACGAAGTTGAGCCGGGCCGACCTCGCCACCGTCTCTGCCGACCTCGCCTTCGAGTACCGCGCGTGGCCCAAGCTCCGCAAGCAGATGACCGCCGAGATGGTCGACGCCTTCCAGCGGGAAAGGGCCACACCCCTGGTCAACGCGACGCTGCAGCTGGTCCGCGGCATGACCTTCGCGCAGTACCTCGCCGACATCGAGCGCGAGCAGATCCAGTTCTCGTTCCGCCAGCTCCACGATGGCGTGCCGATCGAGCACGCGCTGGTGCTGGCAACGGCGTGGGCCGGCCAGGGGATCACCTCGATCCGCGGGGTGCTGTTCGGCCGCTACACCGTCGGCAACAAGGACATCATTCCCGCCAGCGAGGCGGTCAAGCGGGCCACCGGGGCGCTCGCCAAGCTGGACGGCATCGACCGGGTGCCGGGACAGGAGCGAGTCGAGACGACGCTCATCCTCCTGCCCTACGGCAACGACAGCGCGGGCGGCATCCAGCTCCGCTACTCGTACCGGATGACGCTGCAGGCCTATTCGACCGGCGAGCTCGGGCCGTTCATCCTGTGGCTCGACGCCGAGGACGGCACGATCCTCAAGCTCATCCCGCTGTTCGGCGACATCAACGGCACCGGCGAGGTGTACAGCCGGGATCCCGGCGTCGGCACCACGACGATACCGCTCCAGGTCGATCCGGCCGTGGCCGCGCAGTACGTGCTGCGGCTCGGCGGGGTGATCAACCGCGTCAACCTCAACGACGATGGGTTCAACGCGAGCGACGTGTCGATCTCGTCGATGGGCGGGGGCAGCAGCGGCACCTTCGCGAACTTCAACCAGGCGCCGATAAACGACCAGGCGCAGGCCCTGTGCGCGTCCGGCAGCAACAAGGGCTACCAGCAGGTCAACTTCTACGGCGTCATCTATCGCTACTACCAGTCGGCGCTCGCCCACGGCGTCTTCACGCCGTTCCCGACGGTCGCATGGAACCCGCGGGTCGAGATCACCGGCTATTGCAACGCCAACGCCAGCATGGCCTACGGCGCATGCGAGGGCTACTACAACGCGGCGTGCCCGTCGTACTCGACCGGCGACACGTCGGACGTGAACTTCATGAACTTCGCGCACGACAACACGGTCGTGGGCCACGAGCTGGCTCACAACTCGGTGCCGCGGCTCACCTCGGCGCGTCCCAGCGACTGGTGCGGGGTGCCGCCGTGCCCGATCCCGCTGGGCTGGTCGTCGTTCCACGATCTGGCCGACGCCTGGGCCGATCACTACGAGAACTCGAACTGCATCGGCGGCTGGGTGGGCAAGAACATCAACGGCGCGAATGCGTCGCTCAACTGCCTGCAGCACGACGAGGACGGCTACCTGCCGCGTCTGCACGACGTGGACGTTCCTTTCAACCCCGCCACCCCGGGCGATCACTTCCCCGAGCACCGCGATTTCGCCACGGGCGGCTACGCGAACGGGCAGATCGCGGCCGCTGCCCTGTGGCAGGTGCGCCTCGGAATGCGCAGCAAGTGCCGGCCCTCGGGGCAGCCGCAGTACTGGGTCCGGGTCACGCGTGCGCTCAAGAACACCGGCTTCCTCGGCTTCTCGCCCGGGTCGAGCGACCGGGGGATGTTCCAGTACCTGTACGACCTCGAGTTCGAGCTGATGGACGAGTGGTCAACCTCCGGCGCACCCGGCGGACCGCCGGCGTTCGCTCACAACGGCGCCCACACGGCCAACAAGGTCGCGGCCGGCTTCGCGAAGACGGGCCTGTTCCTGGTCCCGTGGTCCTGCATCGACGACGACGCCGGTACGTCCGATCCCACGTTCTGCCCCGGCGGCGACACCGGAGGCGACGCGGTGGTCGACATCGACGACAACGACCTTGGCGACGATCCCAACGCCTCGGACGTGAATCACTACGAGCACGACTTCCTCGAGCTCGGCGGTGCGGCGCCCACCTTCCAGGCGTGGACCGGGCCGCGCTGGAAGCTCAACGGTGCCGGCAGCGCGCGTCCGGTCACCGGCACGCCGCTCTGCAACACCGAGTTCGAGGTCGAGGTGTCGACCGATCCGGCGTTCGGCTCCGTGGTCTCCAGCGGCTGGACCGCTGTCAACACCGATCCGGCCAACGGCACACCCGACTGCTACGGCACGTTCACGCCGAGCGCGTCGCAGTGGACCTCGCTGCAGTCCGGCGGCGCGCTGAGCCGCATCTACTACCGGGTCCGCACGCGCTCGGGTGTCGGGGTCAACGAGCGGATCTCCACGGAGCCGGGCAACGGCCTGTGGACCGTTCCCGCGCCCTACGCGGTCATCACGACCAACGGCGAGTCGGACTATTGACCGGCGCGCGTCTGCTGGTGGTCGCCTCGCTGCTGGCGGCGTGCGTCGGGATTGCCGTCGCCACCGACGCCGTCCGGGTCGTCCCCGCCTACCCGGACGGCGCCGGCCCCCCGCGCGGCGGCTTCGTCGGGATCGTGTCCGCCGGTGAAGGCCTGCCGGCGGACGCGATCCCGGTTGACGCCGACGCGAGCCGGCGAGCGATCCTGTTCGCGTCCGCCCGGAGCGGCCTGTTCGAGCTCCTGCCCGGCGGCGCCGTCCGACCGCACCGCGTCGCCGATCCGCGCGCCAGCGACGTGTACCTCGACGGCGCCTACGCGGGCGGAAGCATCCACGCCGCCGTCCAGGGGCGAGGCGTGGTGCGGTTCGGCGCGGGCCGGATCGATGTCGTCGACCCGCCCGACGGCCCCATCGCGCCCGCCCGCCTGCTCGCCCTCGCATCCGGCGAGCTGCTGGCCTGGACGCCCGCCACGCCGGTGAGCCGGCCGCGGCTGCGGCGGGTGAGCCGCGCCGGCGCAGCCGAGTCGATAGAGGGCGAGGAGCTGGGCACCATCGGCGACTGGGTCGAGATGACGGAGCGCGGCTCGGTGTGGGCTGCCACCAGGGCCGGCGTCGTCGAGATCGCCCGCGACGGAACCCGGACCACCCTCCACCCGTCGTCGGTCACCGCGATCGCCAGGAGCGGGAAGCAGGTGGGCGTGGTCGGGACCGGGGTCGCGCGCTGGAACGGCGCGTCGTTCGAGCCGGTGCTGTTCTCGATCCATGATCCGCGGCGTCCCGGGCAGCAGCAGATGCCCGGGGCACCCGTGGACCTCGCGATCGACAGGGAGGGCCGCTGGTTCATCCTCGCCCGCGGTGGAACCGTCGCGGTGCTCGGCCCCGACGGCTCCTTCCTCGCGCTCCTCGACGCCCGCGACGGCGTCCCCGCCTCCGCGGCGCGCTTGCTCCTCGACCCCGGCACCGGCGACATCCTCCTCGGCAGCCGCCGTCACGGCCCGCACCGGATCCGCTTCTCGCGCGGCGCCCGGGCGGGTCTCAATCCGCGCATGTGAATCCTGTTGTCAGGGCGACTCAGCTGGCTGTAGCATGTATAGCTATGGCAGATATCGACACGCGGATGCTGGACCGCGAGCTCAAGAAAGGATCGGCAGAGCTCATCATCCTGTCGATCGTCAACGCGCGCCCGAGGCACGGATACGAGATCAGCAAGCTCATCGAGGCCCGCTCCGGCGGGCAGCTGAAGTTTCACGTCGCGTCGCTGTATCCGCTCCTGTACCGGCTCGAGGAGCGCGGCTGGCTGCAGGGGCGATGGGTGGAGAAGCCGGGCGAGCGGCGGCGGCGCTGCTACGGCCTCACGGCGGAGGGCCGCCGGACCCTGGCCCGCCAGCGCGAGACGTGGAAGACCTTCGTCCAGGCGATGGCTCTGGTGACCGGAGTCAACGATGCCTGACTGGCGCGAGCACCTGCGTCCGCGCCTCGCGACGCTGCGGCTGAGCCCGGCGCGCGAGGCGGAGATCGTCGACGAGCTGTCCCAGCACCTCGACGAGCGGTACGACGAGCTGCGCGCCGCCGGCAGCGACGACGCCGAGGCAACGCGCCTCGCCGTCGCGGAGCTGCTCGAGCCCGACTCCCTCGCGCGGCGCATGCGCTCGCTTCGCCAGGCGCGGGTCCGGCCGCCCATCACGCCGGGGACCGGCACCGGCTCCTTCGCGGCCGATGTGGTGCGGGACGTGCGCTATGCCCTCCGCACCCTGCGACAGCAGCCCGCCTTCGCCGCGGTGGCCATCCTCACGCTCGCGCTCGGCATCGGGGCCAACAGCGCCATCTTCGCGCTGGTCGACGGCGTCCTGCTCCGCCCGCTGCCGTACGGCGATCCCGAACGCCTCGTGAAGGTCTCCGAGCGAAGCGCCACATCGGCGCGAGGCGAGGTGTCGCCGGTCAACCTCCTGGACTGGAACCGGCGGAGTCGCACCTTCGACGTCATCGCCGGGTACGCCCCGAACGTCGCCGGCATGGTGATGACCGGTGCCGACGGCCAGGCCGAGAACGTCTCGCGCCAGTGGGTGACCGCCGGCTTCTTCGACGTCCTCGGCGTCCCGCCCGTGGCCGGGCGCACCTTCGTCGCCGACGATGACACCGGCCGCGCGAAGGTCGTCGTCCTGAGCGAGGCCTTCTGGCGCGCGCGCTTCGACGGGGACCCGAGCGTCGTCGGGCGCAGCATCCGGCTCGATGGCGCGGCCTTCACGGTCGTCGGCGTGGTCCCGAGGAGCTTCGAGTTCCTGGGCGCCACCGATATGTGGGCGATGCGGCCCATCCAGGGCGCACCGCCCGAGGCGCGCAGCGAGTACGTGCTCGGCGCCATCGGACGGCTCGAGCCCGGCGTCACTCTCGACGACGCCAGCGCCGACATGGCCGCCGTCGCCGACGACCTGGCCCGCGAGTTCCCGGCCACCAACAAGGGACGCGGCGTCACGCTCGACCCTCTCCACGATGCAATGGTGGGCAGCGACCTCCGCTACACCTCGGTGCTGTTCATCGCGGTGGTCGGCTTCGTGCTCCTCATCTGCTGCGCGAACGTGGCGAACCTGCTCATGGCGCGGGCCACGGTGCGCACGCGCGAGCTGGCCATCCGGTCGGCGCTTGGCGCGGCCCGATCGCGCGTGATCCGCCAGCTGCTCACCGAGAGCCTCGTGCTCGCGGCTCTGGGAGGCGCGCTGGGGCTCGCGATCGGTGCCGCCATCCTGTCCGCCGCGCCGTCGTTGATCCCGCAGGGACTCTTGCCCGCCACCGTGACGCTCGACTTCGACCTGCGCGTGGTGGGGTTCTGCGCCGGGGCGGCGCTGCTCGTGGGCATCCTGTTCGGCATGGCGCCGGCGTGGAAGGCGACGCGCTTCTCCCTGCCGTCCGCGCTCGCCTCCGACAGCCGCACCACGGCGGGACACGGGGGCCGGATCCGCTCGCTGCTGGTCGTGGGCGAGGTCGCCGCGGCGGTGCTGCTGCTGTTCGGCGCCGGCCTGCTGCTGCGCACGCTGCTGGCCCTGGAGCGCATCGATCGCGGCTATCGCTCCGAGGGTGTGCTGTCGATGCTCGTCGATCCGCTCGGTTCGGAATATCCGACGCCGGAGTCGCTGCTGCGCTTCTTCGACGATGTCGAGCGCGAGGTCATGGCGGTGCCCGGGGTCCGCAGCGCCGCGTGGGCGACCACCGTGCCGCTCGGCCCGTCGTCGCCTTACCGGTCCTACTTCCAGATCGCGGGCGAGGCGCGACCGGACCGGAGCGACCGCCCGGTGGCCGACTTCCACATCGTGAGCCCCGGCTACTTCCGGACCCTCGGTATCCCGATCGTCACGGGCCGGAGCTTCACGGCTCACGATACGGGCGCAACCGGCCCTGTATGCATCGTGAGCGACGCGTTCGTCCGCAAGCACCTGCAGGGCCGGTCCCCCATCGGCCTGCGCATCGCGCTCCAGCCCACCGAGTACGCCGAGGAGCCTGTCATCCGGGAGATCGTCGGCGTGGCGCGCCAGGTGTCGGGCAGCCTCGAAGAGAAAGAGGCTCCCGTGCACGTCTACGTCCCGCTGGCCCAGAACCCGACCGACGACATCTTCATGCTGGTCGGCGCAGCGTCGGCACGGCCCGAAGCCCTGGCCCCGGCGGTCCGCGCGGCGATCGGTCGAGTCGACAAGCCGCAGCTGGTGGGCGTCCGGGACGTCACGACGCTCGACGACGTGGCCCGGGCGGCCACCGCACGCCACCGGTTCCGGGCCGTGCTCGTGATGACCTTCGCGGGGCTGGCGCTTCTCCTCGCGATGGTGGGCGTGTTCGGGATCCTCGCCTACTCGGTGCAGCAGCGCGTGCGCGAGCTCGGTGTGCGCCGGGCGCTGGGCGCCAACACCCGCGACATCCTCCGCCTCGTCGTCGGCCATGCGGTGCGCCTGATCGCGGCCGGCGCGGTGATCGGCCTTGGCCTCTCCGTCGCCTTCAGCCGGGTGCTATCCACCATGCTCTACGGCGTCGAGCCGATGGACCCCGCGACGTTCGCGTTCGTCACGATCGCGCTCGTGGCGACCGCCGCCCTGGCCACGTGCGGTCCCGCCTGGCAGGCCATCCGCGTCGATCCGGCGGTCGCCCTACGGGGAGAGTGATGGAGCGTCTCTCCGCAAGAGAGCCCAGTGAGGGAGGATGGTCATGGAGTCGGAGGTCTTTCGCCAGGCCAGGATGTCGCCGTCGAGGCGGTCGCCGCGCAGCTTGAGGTCGAGGGCGATCTGGTCGAGGTGCTCGCGCCGCGTGTCGGCGCTGCCGATGTCGCCGGTGGTCATGCCCGAGACTCTCCCGTTGACGAGGCCGAGCTCCTTCACCGGCTGAGCCCGGCCGCCGGCGATCGACAGGGTGGCCTTTGCCGGGCCGTCGATGACAAGGATGGCGGAGACGGCGCGTCCCTGGGCCAGCAACGTGCCCCGCCAGGTGCCGGCGTAGGCGGCGATCGGGTCGAGCGGCCGCGACGGGGGCTCGGCCGGGGAAGGCAGCCCGGTCCAGCCGGGCACGACCTGGCGGAGCAGGCGGTCACGGAGCGAGCGCAGGAAGGGCCCGTGGCGGCGGTTGCTGAGGATGACGACGGCGGCGCCGGCGTCGGGGACGAGGATGAGCTCGGTCGAGACGCCGGACTGGCCTCCGCCGTGGTAGACGACGGCGGGTTTCGCGCCGCGCAGGACCTGCCAGCCGAGGCCGTAGTCCTCGCTCGGCGTGGCGCGGGTATGCGGGCGGTGGAGCTCGGCCCGCTCGGCCGGCGAGAGGATCGCGGCGCGCGGGCCCAGATCATCGCCGAGGTGGAACATGGCAAAGCGGGCCATGTCGTGGGCGCTGGCGTACATCTCGCCCGAGGCCGGCGTCGCGGTGAGGTAGAACGGCAGGCGGTTGCCGGCGTCGCCGTAGCGCGCGGCCATCTCGGATCGGCGCGCGAGGTCGGTATCGAAGAAGCTGTCCTCCATGCCGAGCGGGTCGAGCACGCGGGTCTGCAGGGCGCGGCCGAGCTCCTGGCCGGAGACGCGCGCCACGATGTCGCCGAGGGCGGCGAAGGCGAGGTTGGAGTACTCGAAGTGTTCGCCGGCCGGCGCGACGAGGTGACCGTAGTCGTGGAGGAGCGCGGCGACGGTCGGCTGGCGCGCGGCGCCGCCCTCCGGATACATGACGAAGAAGGTGGGCAAGCCCGAGGCGTGGCTGGCCAGGTGGCGCACGGTCACGGTCCGGGCCGGGCCTCGCTCGTCGACGATCTTGTCGGAGCCGAGGTAGTCGTTGGCCGGGCGATCGAGGGAAAGCGCGCCGGCTCGCACCAGCGTCATCATCGCGGTGGTGGTGAACGGCTTGGTGATCGACGCCAGGGAGAAGGCGGTGTGGTGAGTCGCGCGGCGCCCGGCCTCGCGGTCGGCCCAGCCGAAGCCCTCCTCCCGGACGATCCGGCCGCGGTGGACGAGCGCCACGGCGATGCCGGTCAGCCGGCCCGCGGCGACCTCTGCCTCGATGTCGGCGCGGATCGCGGCGTACGAATCCTCGCGCGGGGCGGGCACCGACTCGGCGCCCGAGCAGGCGAGCGACGAGGCGACAGCGGCGACGGCGAGTCGGTGGAGGCGTGCGTACATCGGAGGCTCCTCGGCGGGTCCGGCCTCGCGAGGAGGCTCGCCGCAGCCTAGCTGCGAGAGCGCGGTGGTGCCAGGCGGTACTGCGATTCGAGATCGAGCCGCGCGGGATCCGCTATGGTACGGGCGTGACCGACGCCGAGCTGGTGAGCCACTACTATGATCTGTTCAACCGCGCCGACTGGGATGGCATGTGCGCGCTCCTCGCCGACGACGTCGCTCACGACCTGAATCAGAGCGCGCGCGAGGTCGGGCGGGCCGCGTTCCGCGCGTTTCTGGGCCGGATGGAGCGGTCCTACCGCGAGCAGCTGCGCGACGTGGTGGTGATGAGCGGGCCGGGCGGCCGGGTCGCCGCCGAGTACGTCGTCGACGGCGAGTACCTTGCCACCGACGAGGGACTGCCTCCGGCGCGCGGCCAGCGCTACTCGCTGCCGGGCGGGGCGTTCTTCGAGGTCGCCGGCGGGCGCATCCGGCGGGTGACCAACTACTACAACCTCCAGGACTGGCTCCGCCAGGTCGGGGCGTGACGGTCAGGCTCGCCCGCGCCGTCGGCGCCGAGATCGCAGCGCACCTCGAGGCGCTGGCCGCCCTGCGCATCCGCGTCTTCCGCGAGTACCCGTACCTGTACGACGGCTCGCTCGACTACGAGCGGCTCTACCTGGCCGGCTACGCCCGCTCGCCCGACGCGCTGGTCGTCCTCACGCTCGACGGCGACCTCGTTGTCGGGGCCTCGACCGCGCTGCCCGCGCTCGTGCACGTCGACGAGATCGCGCCGGCCCTGGCGCGCGGCGGGCTCGATCCGGCCGAGGTGTTCTACTTCGGCGAGTCGGTGCTCGAACCGGCCTATCGCGGGCGCGGACTGGGCGACGCCTTCTTCGTCGAGCGAGAGGTGCAGGCGCGCGAGCGCGGCTACCGGGCGGCGGCCTTCTGCGCGGTCGAGCGGCCGGTCGATCACCCCGCGCGCCCGGCCGACTACCGCCCGCCCGGCGGCCTGTGGCGGCGGCACGGCTTCGAGCGCCGGCCCGAGATGGTCGGCGAGCTGTCCTGGCGCGATCTCGGCGACGCCGAGGAGACGGCCAAGCCGATGGTCTTCTGGGTCAAGGAGCTCGGTCGATGACGCGCGTCATCCGCGTGGCCGCCTGGCAGTACCCGATCGAGCCGGTCGCGTCGTGGGACGCCTGGCGCGCCAAGCTCGCCGGCGGAATCGCCGAGGCGGCGTCGCGCGGCGCGGCCCTGTGCGTGGTCCCCGAGTACGCGTCGATGGAGCTGACCGCGCTCCTGCCCGAGCCGGCTCAGGCCACGCTGGCCGCGCAGCTCGACGCCCTCCAGCCGCTCCTGCCCGCCTACCTCGAGGCCTACGCCGAGCTGGCGAGCCGCCACGGGATCGCGATCGTCGGCGGCAGCTTTCCGGAACGAGTCGCCGCGGGCGACGTCCGCAACCGCGCCCGCGTGCACGGCCCGGCCGGCGAGGCGGTCGCGGTGGAGAAGCTCCAGATGACCCGGTTCGAGCGCGAGCGCTGGGGCGTCGCACCGGGCGCCGGGCAGACAGTGATCGACCTCGGGCCGCTGGGCGAGCGGTTCGCCGGGGCCAGGCTCGGCGTGGCGCTGTGCTACGACGCCGAGTTCCCGCTGCTGGTGAGGAGGCTGGTCGCCGCGGGCGCCGACCTCGTCGCGGTGCCCAGCTGTACCGACGCCGCGTCCGGCTACCACCGGGTCCGCGTGGCCTGCCAGGCGCGCGCGCTCGAGAATCAGTGCTACGTCGTCCAGGCCCCGACCGTCGGCAGCGCGCCCTGGTCGATCGCCGTTGACGAGAACGCCGGCGCGGCCGGCATGTTCGCGCCGCCCGACCGCGGCCTGCCCGACGACGGCGTCGTCGCGCTCGGCCCACGCGACCAGCCCGGCTGGGTCGTCGCCGATCTCGACCTCGACGCGATTGAGGAGACCCGCCGCGACGGCCAGGTGCTCGGCCACCGCGACTGGGATCGCCCCGGCCACACCGCCGGGTCGGTGGCGACCGCGCGGCTCGACCCGCCGCCCGGCGCCACCCACTGAGCCGCGGTGCTCGGCTTCCTGTACACCGGGATGGGCTCCCATTCGGCGCGGGTGGAGGCCGAGCTCTCGCGCGGCCCTGCGCCCGGGCTCGTCCTCCTGTCGAAGAGCTGGATCGGATCTCTCCCCGCCCGATTCCGCCTTCGTGTTGCCGCTGGTCCTGCAGCTCCCGGCAGGCCTGACCACGCGCGACATCGCGGACGCCTACCTCTACCTGGGACCCCCGGCTTCGCTGACGGAGGTGCTGCCGCCCAGGGCGATCTATCAAGAACCGGGTTACCGGCGCGAGCTCGAGCGCAGGTATCCCCTGGTGGTTGGACAGCCGCTGGACATGCGACAGCTTCTCGGTCGGTGACCCGCTCGCGGCGCCGCCTGATACGCTTGTGCCCATGGGACGATCAGGCTGGCGTCGATGAGCGCGCTCGATATTCTGCTCATCGTCGGCGCCGGCATCGCGGCCGGCACCATCAATGCGGTGGTCGGCTCCGGGTCGCTGATCACGTTCCCGACCCTGCTCGCGCTCGGCTACGCCCCGGTGGTCGCCAACGTGTCCAACACGATCGGCCTGGTGCCCGGCTCGATCAGCGGCGCGGTCGGCTACCGCGACAAGCTGGCCGGCAAGCGGCGCGTGGTCGGGCGGCTGGCCCCGTGGTGCGCCGGCGGAGCGCTGGCCGGCGGCCTCCTGCTCCTGAGCCTGCCGGATGCGGTCTTCGAGGGCGTCGTGATCGTGCTCATCGCGATCGCGCTGGTCCTCGTGGTGATCCAGCCGTGGCTCACCCGGCGGCTGCGCGCCGGCCAGGGCGTCAGCCGGCACGCGGCGTGGGCGCTGCCGCTGGGACTGACCGCGACGAGCATGTACGGCGGCTACTTCGGCGCGGCGCAGGGCGTCCTCTTCATCGCCGTGCTCGGCATCCTGCTCACCGACGATCTTCAGGAAGCCAATGCGTTCAAGAACGTGCTCGCCGCGGTCGTGAACGGCGCCGCGGCCGTCCTGTTCATCGCGGTGTCGGAGCCGGACTGGGCCGTGGTCGGGCTTCTGGCGGGCGCCTCCACCCTGGGCGGGTTCATCGGCGCCCGGGTGGGCAAGCGCCTGCCTCCGGCGCTCCTGCGTCTGGTCATCATCGCCATCGCAGTCCTGGCCATCGCCCGCGTGGCCACCCGGTAGAATGAGGACGTGAAGCTCCACGCGCTCGTCGCCTTGGTCCTCGTCTCGAGTGGGTGCGGCGGCGACGACGACGGCTCGATCGACGCCGGCCAGAGCGGCGATGGCGACGACGCCGACATCGCCGGCGCCGACGCCGGTGCAGACGGCGAGCCGGCCGAGCTCGCCGGGATCACGGCCGCCCACAACCAGGTCCGCGCCGACCACGGCGTCTCGCCGCTATCATGGGACTCCCAGCTCGCGACCATCGCCGCCGACTGGGCAGCAGGCTGCCGCGACGTGGACGCGCCGGTCGGCCTCATCGATCACAACCCGGACCGCAGCGACCTCTTCGGCTCGTACGTCGGCGAGAATGTCTACGGCTCGAGTGCCCAGGTCGACGGCTCGGCCGCGGTCGACCTCTGGGCCGGCGAGGAGGCCGCCTACGACCACGACTCGAACACCTGCGACGGCATCTGCGGCCACTACACCCAGGTGGTCTGGGCCGCGACCACCGCGATCGGCTGCGCGGCGCACGCCTGCCCGGGCCTATCCTTCGGCTACACGATCGTCTGCGACTACTCGCCCGGTGGCAACGACGGCGGCCGGCCCTACTGAGACGACGGCGCGCTCGCCTGGATGAAGGCGAGGATGCGCTGGTAGTTGAGGTCGTCGGGCCCGGTGAAGACTTCGCCGCCGGGGTGCAGGGTGGTGGCGCAGCCGTCCTCGTTCATGGGACAGACGAAGATCTGCGGAGGCCTCCGGGCGCGCGAGGTCGACGAAGCAGGCGAAGCGCTCGAGGTTGTTCTCGGGGGTGTCGGTGACGTCGAGGTAGAGGGCGGACGAGCCCGGGTTGCCGTGGCAGGGGCCGCGGGTGCAGCCGAAGCTCGGGGATCCTTCGGGATCGTTCAGGTCAACCTCGCCGAAGAGGATCGGGAGGATCTCGCGGGCGAAGACGTCGGCGCCGCGCAGCACCGACTCGCAGCCGCCGGACTCGGGCTCGGGCTCGGTGTCGGGCTCGCAGTCGCTCTCCACGTGACCGTCCGCGTCGGTGCAGGTTGTGCACGGGGTGCCGTCGGTGCGGGTGGACGTGTCGCAGTCGGCCGGCGCGCAGACCGTTGTCGCGACGCCTTGGACGTCGGTGCAGGTCGTGCACGATCGGCCGGTCTCGTCCTCCTCTGACTGGCACGAGGGCTCCCGCTCGGGCGCCGGGCTCTCCGGGATCCGGCTGGCCGCGCCGCCGCCGCGACGCTCCTCGCGCTCCGGCTCGGGCGTGAGCGCGCAGCCGAGCTCCGCGGCGAGGAACGTGTTGGCCAGCCTCGCCGCGCGCAGGAAGGCGGCCTCGTGGATGGTTCTCCCCGGCGCACGGGACCGCGCGCGGGCGAGGGCGCCCAGGCTGCGATCGAGGATGATGCAGACAGGTCCGCCCACCGGCTCGTCGTCGGGCACAGGCTCGCGCACGCAATGGACGTCGCCATCCGCATCGTCGCAGTCATAGAGGTCGCGGTCGCGGCGATCCGGGACGGCCTCGTGACCGGCCCGCCTCGACCTCGATCGAGAGGCGCGATCGCGCCGCGCTCGCGCTGACCCGGCGATCGGGTCGCCGGCGGCCCGGCCGAGGGACGCGCTCGCGAGCGTCGCTTGGTTCGCGGCCTCCACTCCGGCCAGCTCGAGCTCGGTCGCTGCGGCGCTCCCCTGCCAGGACTCGCCATGGGTGCGGCTCTCTGCCGCTGCCACGCGGCTGGCCGGAGCGTCACCTCCGGTCAGCGCGGCGATGGCGACGACAAGCGCGATGCCCACGAACGCGAGGCCGCGTCTGGCTCGACCCGAGAGTCCGAGGGCGCGCGGGGCGACGGCCATCGCTCGCTCGAGGCCGACCAGGGGCAACCACAGGAGGCCCCTCCTCGCGCGGCGGCGCGGTCGCTCCAGCTCGGCGCGCAGTAGCTCGAGGGCGCGCGACTGCCGCCACCGGACCGTCCCGGCCGGGACGCCGGCCGCCTCCGCGATCTCGACACACGACAGCCCCTCCAGGAAGCGCTGCTCCACCGTCGACCGGAACGGCTCCGGCAGCCCCTCCACCAGCGAGCGTAGACCCGCCCGGTCGATCCCGTAGGCGAGGAGCGGATCCGGCTCGACCACCGTGGCCCCGGTGAGCAGGAAGCATTCCTCGCGATGAGCTCGGCGGCGACCGCTGCGCACCTCGCCCCATGCCAGCTTGCGCATGACACCGAGCAGCCACGGTCGCATCGGCCCGTCGGGCGGCGGCTTGCTCAGGGCAGTGACGTAGGTGTCCTGCACCAGATCCTCGGCCGACGCCGGCGATCGCGCCATGCGCCGGGCCAGCCGCCTCAACCAGCGCTGGTCGGCCTCGAGCTCTTCGTCTGGACGCGGCATACAGCCCCTTCGAGGGTAGTGCCGCCGCTCGGTGGAGTGTTGGGGATAAAATGCGCCCGGGCGCTGCGGGCGTTTCGTTCGTCTACGGTCGGCTCGCCCGGATGTAGTCCAGGATGCGCTCGTAGTTGAGGTCGCCGTGCTCGCTCAACACCTCGCCGCCGGGGTGCGGGAAGGTGACGCAGCTGCTCGTCGCCCGACGGGCAGACAAGGACCTGCGAGCGCTTCGGATGCCGGAGGTCCACGAAGCAGGCGAAGGCCTCGAGGTTCTCCTCGACGGGGCCGGCCACATCGAGGTTGAAGGCGTCGGGGCGCGGGTTGCCGTGGCAGGGACCGCGCGTGCAGCCGACAATCGAGCCTCCGCCGGGATTGTTCAGATCGATGTCGCCGGCGAGGATCGGCAGGATCTCCTCGGCGAAGACCTCGATGTCGAAATCGCCCTGAGCCGCGCACCCTCCACCGTCGCCGCCTTGCGAGGAGGCCAGCTGCTCGTCCTCGAGCAGCTCCTCGGTGTCCCCCTCGTCAGCGGGCTGGGCGCAGGCGGCGACGGCGAGGCCGAGCATCGCGAGGAGCATCGTCTTGGACATGGATCACCTCTTTCTGAACATGACCCCCCCGGCGAAGGGGACGTCCAGTGAGGGAGTGCCGCTGCTCGCGATTGTGTTGGCGCCGGCAAGCGCCGGTAGCGCTGGTCAGCGCGATCAAGCTGCCGGCGAGGAGGCGGCGGAGCCGGCTGCCGCCTGCGCGATGCACGCGGCGGTCTTGCCGATGCTTCCGAGGTGCGCGAGGCGAGCCTCGTCGAACTCGATGCCTCTGCCCCCCAGGGCCTCTCGTCCAGGTATCAGAGGAACCGGCCCGACCCTTGTCGCATCGCGGCAGCGAAAAAGATCGCCGACCGCCTGCCTCGCGGCCGCAAGTGCCTGGCGCGCCATCAGATCTGGCGCAGCCACGATCAGGCGGCCGGCTTCTCCCGGATGTACTTCGTCGGCGAGGTCGGCGACGCTCGCAGCACGTGGCCGGAAAGGGAGGGCGACCCATGAAGAGAGTCCTGGTGACGGGTGGCAGCGGCAAGCTGGGGCGTGCAGTGCTCGAGGACCTCGTGGCCAGTGGCTACAAGGTGCTCAACGTCGACCAGACGCTCCCGAAGGCGCCCATCTGCCCGACCGTGCGGATCGATCTCTCCGATCACGGGCAGGTGCTCGGGGCCATGCTGGGCGGCGTCGACGAGCATGGGGGGCCGTTCGATGCGGTCGTCCACCTCGCCGCGATCCCCGCGCCCGGCCTGTTCGCCAACAGCCGCACGTTCAGGAACAACGTCCCCTCGAGCTACAACGTGTTCGAGGCGGCGCGGACCGCCGGCATCAAGAACGTCGTCTTCGCCTCGAGCGAGACAGTGCTCGGCCTGCCCTTCGATCGCCCGCCTCCCTATGCGCCGGTGGACGAGGAGTACTTTCCGCGACCCGAGACCGCCTACTCGCTCGGCAAGCTGCTCGACGAGACGATGGCGGCGCAATTCTGTCGCTGGGATCCCGCGCTGAAGATGATCGGCCTGCGCTTCTCGAACGTCATGGACGTCGAGGACTACGCGGCCTTCCCCGGTTTCGACCGCGACGCCAGGCTCCGCAAGTGGAACCTGTGGGGCTACATCGACGCGCGCGACGGAGCACAGGCTGTCCGTCGCGGCATCGAGGCAACCTTCACCGGTTTCGAGGCCTTCATCATCGCCAACCAGGACACGGTGATGAGCCGGACCAGCGCGTCGCTGATGGCCGAGGTCTTCCCGTCCGTGCCGATCAAGGGCAGCCTGTCGCCCAACGGCACCCTGCTCTCGATCGACAAGGCCAGGCGCATGCTGGGCTACGACCCGCAGCACAGCTGGCGCAACCACGTCTGACGGGCAGACCGTCTCAGCCGTTCTCGAGGAAGCGGACGAGGACGTCGTTGACCATCTCGGGATGGGTGACCGGGCCCATGTGTCCCATCTCCTCGAACTCGACGACTCGTACCTGCGGCAACGCGCGCGTCAGCAGCCGCGCGACACCGAGGGACGACGCCGGCGAGCGCTTGCCGACCATGTACAGGACCGGGACTTCGAGGCGCGAGAACGCCGCGAGGGTCGTGGGCTCGTCGAACAGCGCGCCCTCCCATCCACGAACGTTGGCCATGGACGCGGCGATCGGACCGCGCCGCGACTCCGGCGTCCGCGCCCAGGCGCCCTCGTCCATCCAGAAGTCGATGAAGCACGCGGCCGCACCGCCTGGATCGCCGGCGTCGAGGGCCGCCACCGCGCCGGCCACGGCGCCGCGGATGCCATCGGCGTCGTTCGTGCGCGGAGACTCGGCGTCGAGCAGCGCGGTCCGACGGCCACGGCGGGCCGCTGCCCGCGCCGAACGAATCCACGGCCAGCACATGGAACCGGGGCGCCAGCAACCCCATCAGCGCTCGCCACTGGCTCGACGAGCTCGCGTTCGCGTGCAGACAGACGACGCCGGGGCCAGCACCTGCCTCGCGAAAGAACGGAGTCGGGAATTGCATGTCACGCCCTCGGGCCGGGCGTCATCGCGGTGCGGAACTCGGCGGCCGAGCGGGGCCGGTCGGCGGGCTCCTTGGCGAGGGCGCGGACGATTGTCTGGTCGAGCTCGGGGGCGAGCTCGGGGCGGAGCTGGCGGGGGGGTGCCGCGGTCTCGGAGAGGTGGGCGAAGCCGACGGCGATGGCGTTCTCGCCGGCGAAAGGCGGGCGGCCGGTGACGAGGTGGTAGGCGAGCGCGCCCAGGGAGTAGATGTCGCTCGACGCGTCGACGCGGCGGCCGCGCACCTGCTCGGGAGACATGTAATAAGGAGTGCCCATCAGCATGCCGGTCGCGGTCATGCCGTCGGCGGCCGTGGCCTTGGCCAGACCGAAGTCGATGATCTTGACGGCGTTGCGCTCGCCGATGAGGACGTTGCCGGGCTTGAGGTCGCGGTGGATGACGCCGGCGTGATGGGCGGCCTCGAGGCCGGTGCAGATCTGCCCGAGGATGTCGACGCAGTCGGCGATCGGCACCAGGCCGCGCGCGGCGATGACGTCGGCCAGCGTGCGGCCCTGCACGTACTCCATCGACAGGTAGAGCAGGCCCGGGCGCGCCTCGCCGATGTCGTGGATGCGGATCACGTTGGGGGAGCTCACCTTGCGCGCCGACGACGCCTCGCGCTTGAAGCGCTCGACCATCGCCGCCTCGTCGGTCGCCCACGCGCTCGAGATGACCTTGAGGGCGACGACGTCGCCCAGCACCTCGTCGTGAGCGAGGTGGACCGCGCCCATGCCGCCCTTGCCGAGCAGGCGCTGGATGCGATAGCGGTTGGCCAGGACGTCGCCCGGCAGAAGCCCGCGCGACGAGGCCGACGCCGAGCGCGGCGGCGGGGACGGCGGGGCCGTCATGGTGCGCTCGTGCCCCGCGTCGGAGGACGCGCCGCTGGCCGCCGCCGGCGCGGGCGCCGCGACCGCCCCGGGCGAGGCCGCCTGTGCCGCCGGCGCCAGGCCCCCATCGGTGATGAGGCGCTGATCGTCGATGAGCTTGTTGAGCTTCTGGTTGAGCTCGAGATCGACGCCGCACACGATCGTCTCGAGGTTCTCGATGCGCTCGACGAGGAGCTTGCGCTCCGCACGCAGCCCCTCGATCTCGCGAACCGCGTCTGCGTCGAGCGCGCCCGACTTTCGCGACTTGCCGCGCGCGTCGATCGCCTTGCCGATCAGGCGGCCAACCGTCGTGAACAGGACGATCGCGACCACCATGGAGAAGGGATCCACGGGCCGGTTGTAACCTCACCGCCCGCCGGTAGCCAGCCGGCCGGAGCTCGAACGGCCGCGCCGGCGCCTCCGTGACGTATGCTGTCGTCCCGGCAACCGACGTGGAGGAGCCCATGAAGTGCCAGGCGTGCCTGTCAGGAATCGTCCTCGCCCTCCTTGCCTGCGGAGGGACCGCGGGACCGGCGCCCGCCGCCGATCCGGCGGCTCCCGGGCAGAGCGCGGCGGCGAGCCCCGAGGCCGGACCCGAGGCCAGGCTCGCCGAGCTGTACGCCGCGTTCTGGGAGGAATATCTGATGCTCGAGCCGATCCAGGCGACCCAGATCGGCGACCCGCGCTACAACGACCAGCTTCCCAACTTCCTGTCGCCGGAGCATCGCGAGCGCATGCGCGATCTGCACCGGCGCTACCTGGACCGCGCGCGCGCGATCGGCGGCGACGGCCTGGGGGGCCAGCATCGGCTGTCCTACGACGTCTTCGTCCGCGGCCAGGAGATGGAGCTCGAAGGCCTCGAGTACCCGTCGCACCTGGTACCGATCAACCAGTTCAACAATCTGGCCAACCGGATCGCCATCCTCGGGTCGGGCACCAACGCGCAGCCGTTCGCGACGGTCGCCGACTACGACGCATGGATCCGCCGCGCCAGTCAGGTGCCGGTCGTGTTCGACCAGGCGATCGAGAACATGCGCGAGGGGATGAAGCAGGGCATCGTGCAGCCTCGCGTCCTGATGGAGAAGGTGCTGCCTCAGCTCGACCAGCACATCGTCGACAAGGCGAGCGACAGCACGCTGTGGGGGCCCGATCGAGAAGCTGCCGGCCGGCTTCTCCGCCGCCGACAAGCAGCGCATCACCGCCGACTACACGGCGCTCATCGAGAAGACGCTGGTCCCCGCGTACCGGAAGCTGCGCGCCTTCATCGCCGACGAGTACTTGCCGAAATGCCGCCAGACCGTCGGCCTCGACGCGCTGCCCGGCGGGAAGGAGTGGTACGCGTACCGGGTTCGCGACTCGACCACCACCGACCTGACACCGGACCAGATCCACCAGATCGGGCTGGACGAGGTGGAGCGGATCCACGGCGAGATGCGGGCGGTGATGACAGCCGTCGGCTTCAAGGGCTCTCTCAAGGCGTTCTTCAGGTCGCTCAAGAAGAACCGGGCCATGTACTTCAAGAGCGAGGCCGAGCTGCTCGCCGCGTACCGCGGCTTCCGCCAGACCGTCGAGCCGCTCCTGCCAAAGTTATTTGCGCTCAGGCCGAGAGCCGACTTCGAGATCCGGCCGGTCGAGGCGTTTCGCGCCGCTTCCGCCTCGGGCGGGCAGTACCAGGCGCCCTCGGAGGACGGCTCGCGTCCCGGCATCTTCTACGTCAACACCTTCGACCTCAAGGCGCGGCCGCGCTGGGCGCTGGAGTCGCTGTTCCTGCACGAGGCGATACCGGGCCATCACTTCCAGATCGCGATCCAGCGCGAGCTCGAGGAGCTGCCGCGCTTCCGCCGCTTCTCCGGCGAGACGGCCTACAACGAGGGCTGGGGCCTTTACGCCGAATCGCTCGGCAAGGAGCTCGGGGTCTACACCGATCCGTACGCGTACTTCGGCGCCCTCGACGCCGAGCTCTGGCGCGCCATCCGCCTGGTCACCGACACGGGGCTCCACGCCCGGGGCTGGACGCGCAAGAAGGTGCTCGACTACATGTACGCCAACTCGCCGGTCGAGCCGACGCGCGCGATCTCGGAGGCGGAGCGCTTCATCGCCGTCCCGGGCCAGGCGCTGGCCTACAAGATCGGCCAGCTCAAGATCCGCGAGCTGCGGACGCGCGCCGAGAAGGAGCTGGGCGCGAAGTTCGACGCGCGCGCGTACCACACGGAGGTGCTCAAGGACGGGTCGGTCCCGCTCGAGATCCTCGAGGCAAAGGTGGAGCGATGGATCGAGCAGCGCAAGCAGGGCCGAGCCGCCGGGGAATAGCAGCCGCACGCGGAGGGTTGAGGGTCGCGATGCACACCAGCCCTGCCCTCCTGCGCTGCGCCGCGCTGGCGACATGTCTTGCCGCCGGTTGCGCGAAACCCGCCGGCACCGCACCCGCCAGCCCCACCGCTCCCGCCAGCCCCACCGATCCGGCGCCGGCCGCCGGGCGCCGGATGCCGACCGCCGGTCCCGCCGTGCTCGAGATCCGCCGGGGCGCGCCGATCACCATCGACGGACGCGCCGCGCCGGACGAGTGGGACGACGCGGGGACGCTGACGGTCGAGGTGGGTCCGGGCTGGACCTCGACGGTTCGCTACAAGCACGACGGCACCAACCTGCTCGTGGCGTTCACGAACCTCGGCTCGGGACACGGCACGTTCGTCTATCCCGAGCTCGTGCTCGACGCGAAGAACGACGGCGGCCTGGTCTGGGGCGCCGACGACTGGTGGTTCCACGCGTCGTGGGCCGACTGCTGGGCCCACGGGTCCTACAACGACTACGACTCGTGCCGATCTGAGGCGAAGCCTCCCTTCGAGGCCAACAACTACACCGATCAGAAAGTGGCGCCCGAGTGGATCGAGCTCCAGATCCCGATGGCCACGGTGCTGTTGACCCCGAGCTCGGCGTTCCGCCTCGCGTTCGTCCTGACCCGACACGCGGCGCGACTACAGCCTGTGGCCCGCCCGGGCCCAGCTCGGGATCCCCGCGTCCTGGGCCGACGCGGTCGCCGTGCCCTGATCCGCCCGCCCGGCCCTCGTGACGCCAACCGGGGGCCGGAGAAGCGGCGAGCGACATGACGCTTCTTACGTCCCCGCCGCCCGGGTAGGCGTGGAAAGATGGAGCTCATGGCGGACCCTGTCGGGGAGCGCCAGCCCCACGACATCACCGCGGGGCAGACGTTCGGTCGTTACGCGATTCTCAACCGGCTCGGCTCGGGCGGCATGGGTGTGGTCTTCTCCGCCTACGATCCCGAGCTCGATCGCCGCGTCGCGCTCAAGCTCCTGCGGCCCGAGGCGACCTCCGAGGGATCCAAGGCCGAGGAGCACACCGAGCGGCTCGACCGCAGCGGCAACACGCGCGACCTGGTGCGCGAGCGGCTGCTGGCCGAGGGGCGCGCGCTGGCCCGCCTGTCGCACCGCAACCTCATCACCGTGTTCGAGGTCGGCGCGGTCGGCGAGCAGGTCTACCTGGCAATGGAGCACGTCGCCGGCGTGGCGCTCGACGAGTGGCTGGGCGCGGCGCCTCATCGATCGTGGCGCGAGGTGCTGGGGGCCTTCGTCCAGGCCGGTCGCGGGCTGGCCGCCGCTCACGACGCCGGCCTGGTCCACGGCGACTTCAAGCCGGCCAACGTCGTCGTCGACGAGTCGTCCGGACGCGTGTGCGTCGTGGATTTCGGTCTCGCCTGCGCCGCCGGCACGCGGTCCGGATTCGAGCCCGGTCGGGACGCCGCGCTACATGGCGCCGGAGCAGCGCGCGGGCCGGGCGGTTGACGCGCGCGCCGATCAGTTCGCGTTCGCGGTCGCGCTCTACGAGGCGCTGTACGGCGAGCGGCCGTTCTCCGACGGGGATCAGATGGCCCTCGCGGCGCGGCCGGACGTCGCCGCGCGCAGGCCGTCGGCCCGCCGCGGGCCTCGCCGGGTCGAGCGCGCGATCCTGCGCGGGCTGGCCATCGACCCGGCGGACCGCTTCGCCTCCATGGCCGAGCTGCTGGCCCGGCTCGACGGTCGGCCGGACGCCGTGCGCCGCGTCGCAGGCGGCGCGGCCGTGGCGATCGCGACCGTCCTGACCGTCGCGCTCGTCCGCGGGGGCGCCGCGGAGGCGGAGCAGTGCAGCGGCGGGCCGTCTCGCCTGGCCGGCGTGTGGGACGCCGGCAAGCGCGCGCTCATGACCCGGGCGTTCGCCGCCAGCGGGCGACCGCATGCCGGCCAGCACCGCCGTGCGCGCCGGCCTCAGCCTCGACGGCTACGCCCGCGAGTGGCTGACGATGTATCGCGCGGCGTGCCTGGACTCGGCGCGCGGCGAGCAGTCGGCCGACCTGCTCGACCGCCGCGTTGCGTGCCTCGATCGCCGCCTCGATCAGATGCGCGCCCGCACCGCGCTGCTCACCGACAAGCCGGAGGGTGAGGTGGTCGATCGCGCGGTGACCATCGTCACCGACATCGAGCCGCTGACCGTCTGCGGCGACCCTGCGACGCTGCTGGCCGCCGTCCCGTCGCCTGCCGATCCGGCGCGCCGCGCGACCGCGGCCACCATCGAGCAGATGATCGACCGCAGCACTCTCGATCGCGAGGCCGGCCGCTTGAAGGCAGCGCTCGACGGCGCCCGCGACGCGTCCGCACGCGCCCGCGCGCTCGACCATCCACCCATCGTCGCCCGGGCCGCCTACGCTCTGGGCCGGGCGCTCGAGGACGACGGCCGCCCGGCCGATGCCGAGGAGGCGATGCACGGTGCGCTCGCCGCCGCCGGGCGCGCGGGCGACGACGCCCTGGCCGCCAACGTCCTGATCCGGCTCGTCTTCGTCGTCGGCAAGAGCCAGGCGCGCTTCGCCGAGGGCCGCACCCTCGCCCGCCTCGCCGAGGCCGCGCTCGGCCGCGCCGGCGAGCGCGCCGCGCCCGATCTGCGCGCCCGGCTGCTCGGCAATCTCGGCAACGTCGCGCAGGAGCAGGGTCAGTACGACGAGGCGATCCTCTCTACGAGCGAGGCCTGAAGCTCCTGCGCGAGCAGCTCGCGCCCGACGATGCGCGGCTGGCCACATTCGAGAACTATCTGGGCAACACGCTTGTGCGCCAGGCCCGCTACGACCAGGGCAGGGCCCACCTCGCCACCGCGCTCGCCATCCGCCGCAAGACGCTGGGGGAGGAGCATCCGCGCACCAGCGACAGCCACCTCAACCTCGGCGTGTCCTACTTCGAGCAGGGGCGCATGGACGAGGCGCGCGTCCACTACCTGCGCTCGCTGGCCATCCGCGAGCGCGTCCCCGAGTACTCGAAGGCCAGCCTGCACAACAACCTGGGCAACGTGGAGACCGTGGCCGGCAACTACGCCGAGGCCATCCGCCATCACCAGGCGGCCCTGGCCGAGCGGCGCGAGCGACTCGGCCCTTCCCACCCGGACGTCGGCACCTCGCTCAACAACCTCGGCTCCATCTACCTGGCCACCGGCGACCTGGATCGGGCGCAGGCGATGATCGAGGAGGGGCTCGCGCTCCGCCGCCGCACGATCGGCGAGTCGCACCCGCTGTATGCGTCGTCGCTGCTCGGTCTGGGCGAGGTCCTCCAGCGCAGGGGCCGCGCGCGCGAGGCTCTCGGCCATCAGGAGCGGGCGATCGCGATCCTGAGCGAGAAGCTGGGACGAGATCATCCGCAGACGGCGGGGGCGCGCGCCCACCGGGCCGTCTCGCTTGTCGATCTGGGCCGCGCCCGTGAGGCGCTCGCCGAGCTCGAGCGCGTCCTCCCGCTCGTGCCCGACGCCAAGCCGGACCACGCCATCTTCGACTTCGGCCTCGCGCGCGCTCTGTGGGCGACGCGGGGCTCGAAGACCCGCGCGCTGGGGCTGGCGCGCCGCGCTCGCGACGCCTTCGCCGCCTCTCACCGGACGCGCCAGGCGGCCCAGGTTGACGCCTGGCTGACCAGGCGGGACCTCTTCTCTCGCAACCACTAGTCCTCGGCCGATCCCACCGTCGCCGGTCGCGCCGTCGCACGTTCTCCGGTGCGCGCGCCCGCGCCGGGGGTCATGCTTCGATCGAGATGTCGATGGCACGCGGTGTTGGTCCGGGGCGGACCATGCGTTCGTTCATGCAGGACGCCTCGGTGAGAGGGCATGCGCTGGCGCCCGGCACTGTCCGGCGCATCTTGAAGTTCGCGGTCCCCTACCGGGTTCACCTGACGGTGTTCCTGGGGTTGCTGGCCGTGGACGCCGCGGTCGGTGCGGCGACGCCGCTCCTCTACCGCGTGATCATCGACGTGGGGATCGGCGAGGGACGCAAGGATGTGGTGATGGGGACGGCGGCCCTCGCGGTGCTGCTGGCGGTGTGCGCGGCGGCGATCGCCCTGGCCCAGCGCTGGATCACCGCGCGGATCGGAGAGGGCCTGATCTTCGACCTGCGCACCGCGGTGTTCGATCACGTGCAGAGCCTGCCGGTGGCGTTCTTCAGCCGGACGCAGACCGGCGCCCTCATCCAGCGCCTCAACGGCGACGTGCTAGGTGCTCAGCAAGCGTTCACGTTGACCCTGTCCAACGTGATCGGAAACCTGCTCGGCGTCGGCTTCGTGATCGCCGCGATGTTCTTTCTGTCGTGGCAGCTGACCCTGCTGGCGCTGGCCCTGCTGCCGCTGTTCCTGTTGCCGGCCTGGCTCATCGCTCCGCGCCTGAGGCGGCTGACGTCGGAGCAGTTCCGTCTCAACGGCGAGATGGGGCAGACGATGACCGAGCACTTCAACGTGGCCGGCGCGGTGCTGGCCAAGGTGTTCGGGCGCAACGACGACGCGTCGCGGCGGTTCGCCGGGCACGCCGGGCAGGTGCGCGACATCGGGGTCACCCAGTCGATGTACGCGGGCGTGTTCCGCGTGTCGCTGACCCTTGTCGCCGCCCTCGCTGTCGCGCTCGTGTACGGCGTGGGCGGGACGCTCTCGGTCGGCGGTGCGCTCGGCATCGGGACGCTGGTCGCGCTGACCGCCTACCTGACCCGGCTCTACGCGCCGCTGACCGCGCTGTCCAACGTGCAGGTTGACATCATGACCACGCTGGTCAGCTTCGAGCGCGTGCTCGAGGTCCTCGACCTGCCGCCCATGGTCGCCGACCGGCCCGACGCACGCGCGCTGGCCGCCGACGCCGAGCCCTCGATCGAGCTCGACGATGTCTCGTTCTCCTATCCGCCGGCGGCTGCGGTGTCGCTGGCCTCGCTCGAGTCGGTCGGCGTGCTGTCGGGAGACGCGGGCGCCGAGGTGCTGCACCAGGTCAGCTTCCGGGTCGAGCCGGGGCAGATGGTGGCGCTGGTCGGCCCGTCCGGCGCCGGCAAGACCACCATCACCGCGCTGGTCGCCAGGCTGTACGACGCCACATCGGGCAGCGTGCGGGTCGGCGGGGTCGACGTCCGCGCCGTCACCCAGCGCTCCCTGCGCGACAGGATCGGCGTTGTCACCCAGGACGCGCACATGTTCCACGACACGATCCGGGCCAACCTGGCTCTCGCCCGGCCCGACGCCAGCGAGGGCGACATGCGCGACGCGCTGCGAGCCGCCCGGATCGATTCGACTCGTCGCGTCGCTGCCCGACGGGCTCGACACTGTCGTCGGCGAGCGCGGCTATCGACTGTCGGGCGGCGAACGCCAGCGCCTGGCCATCGCGCGGGTCCTGCTCAAGGCCCCGGACATCATCCTGCTCGACGAGGCGACCGCGCACCTGGACTCGGAGTCGGAGGCCGCGATCCAGCAGGCCCTGGCCACCGCGCTGGCCGGGCGCACCTCCCTGGTGGTGGCGCATCGCCTCTCCACTGTGCGAGGCGCGGATCAGATCCTCGTCCTCGACGGTGGCCGGCTGGTCGAGCGCGGCACCCACGGCGAGCTGCTGGCCCGCGGGGGACTGTACGCCGAGCTGTACCGGACGCAGTTCGCGCCGCCCGCCGAGCGGATTGCAGGAGCCGGCGCGTGACGCCGGCATGACTCCAGCCGCTAGAGCCCGTGCTCGGCCAGGAACTGGTTGACCGCGGCGTGGACCTCGCGCGGCTTCTCGACCTGCACGAGGTGCGAGTGGCCGGGGAAGACGACGAGGCGGCTGCCGGCGATCGCGCGATGCATGCGCTCTGCCGTCGCGACCGGGGTCAGCTGGTCGCGGTCGCCGGCGATGATCAGGGTTGGCACCGTGATGGTCGTCAGCACGTCGGCGGCGCTGTGCTCGAGGTAGCTGGCCGTCACCTCGGCCAGGAGCCGGGGATCGAGGTGGCCGACGTGCGTGAACAGCCCGTCCAGCACCTCCTGGGGACAGGTGCCGCGGTGGGCGCCGCCGCTGCGGAAGGCGACCTCGCGCGCGATCCGGCGTCCTGCCGGTGAGCGCAGCAGAGCCAGCACCGGGCGCGCCACCGTCCGCCGGCCGCCGAGGCCGCGCAGGAGCGCCGCGGTCGTCCGCCGCAGAGCGGGCGAGCTGGACACCCGGTCGAGCGGGTGGCCGGAGGTGCCGCAGATGAGCACGAGGGCGCGCACGGCGCCGGGATACCGCCGCCACATCTCGAGCGCGACCTGGACGCCGAAGCTCAGCGCGACGACGACCGCCGGACCGACCCCGGACGCGTGCAGCACGGCGTGGGCATCGTCGGCGAACTGCGCCACGCTGGCGCTTCGATGATCGCGCGGGGCCGGCTGGCCGCCGTGTCCGCGAAACTCCCACGACACGACCTGCCGCTCCGGCGCGTAGCGCGCGCTCAGGAACGTCCAGTGGTGATGAGAGGACACCAGTCCGTGGACGGTCAGGAGCGGCGTCTTGCCCGCCGGACCGAGCACGCGATAGGCGAGCGGCTCGCCGTCGGGCGCCTCGGCGATGAGCGGATCGGCGCGCATCTCGCGCTGCATCACCCGATCCTCTCCATGCCCTGCATGTGGGGCCGGAGGGCCGGCGGGATGGTGATCGAGCCGTCGGCGTTCTGGTGATTCTCCCACAGCGCGATCAGGATCCGCGGGCTGGCCACGACCGTGTTGTTGAGGGTGTGGCAGAAGCGGACGGTGCCGCCGGCGTCCCGGTAGCGGAGGTCGAGGCGGCGGGCCTGGAAGTCGTACAGGCGCGATGCCGAGTGCGTCTCGCCGTAGCCGCTGTCGGGGCTGGCCGCCGGCGCGGCTGGGCATCCAGGTCTCGATGTCGATCATGGCGGCGTTCTTGGCGCCGAGGTCGCCGGTGCAGCAGTCGATGACCCGGTACGGCAGCTCGAGCCGGCGCAGCATCTCCTCGCTGTAGCCGAGCATCTCGGCGTGCCAGCGCCGGCTCTCCTGGACGTCGTTGCGGCAGATGACGACCTGCTCGCACTTGTCGAACTGGTGCACGCGGTAGAGGCCGGCCGTGTCCTTGCCGTAGGTGCCGGCCTCGCGGCGAAAGCAGGTGCTGATGGCGGTGTACCTGCGCGGCAGGTCCTTCTCGTCGAGGATCTCGCCGGTGTGGAAGGCGGTCAGTCCGACCTCGGCCGTGCCGGTGAGGAAGCGCTCGTCCGGCCCCGGGTCCACCTGGTAGGTCTGCTCGCGGCCGGCGGGGAAGAAGCCGGTCCCCTGCATGGCCTCCTCGCGCACCAGGACCGGGACCGTGAGCGGCGTGAACCCCTTCTCGCGCGTCATCATCTCCATCGCCATCTGCAGCAGCGCCTGGTGCATGAGCGCGCCGGCACCGACGAGGAAGTAGGACCGCGTCCCGGCCAGGCGCACGCCGCGCTCGAAGTCGACCAGGCGGTGCTTCTCGGCCAGCTGGATGTGCGAGAGCGGCTCGAAGTCGAACGCGCGCGGCGTGCCCTCGACGCGCAGCACGACGTTGTCCGCCGCGTCCCTGCCGACCGGCACGTCGTCATCGGGCGGCTGCGGGATCTTCATCAGCAGCGGCCGCAGCTCGGCGTCGTGCTGCGCGGGCGCGGCCGTCCGCCTCCTTGACCCGGGCCTTGAGCTCGCCCACGCGCTCGATGGCCGCCTTGCGGTCCGCGGCGTCCTTGATCTTGCCGATCTCGGCGGACGCCCGGTTCTGCTCGGCGCGGAGCTGCTCGAACTCGAACTGGGCCGCGCGGCGCTTCTCGTCGAGCGCGAGGATGGCGTCGATGTCGACGGCCACACCCTTGCGCTCGGCCCCGCGGCGGTAGACGTCCGGCTTCTCCCTGAGCTCCTTGAGATCGATCATGGCTTGCCGAGGGCCTTCGCCGTCGCGTCGAGCAGCGGGCCGGCGCCGACCGGGGCGCCGGTGGCGTTCTTCATCCACAGGTCGGGAGTCACGCGGCCGTACTTGCAGACGCGCTCGAACTCGCGGGCGAAGGCCTTGCGGTCCATCTTCTCGACGTGACCCTCGAGCTGGAACGCGATCATGTGGCCGAGGACGTAGTTGAAGAGGTAGAGCGGGTCGATCACCGTGTGGCTGTAGATGGCGAGCAGCGTGCGGTCCTTGCCGCCGAGGACCGGGGCGTAGTAGCGGTTCCAGGTCTCGCGGGCGATGCGGACCGTGGTCTCGCGCAGCTCGGCGGCGGTCGCCTGCGGGTGGTCGTAGAGCCAGCGCCACACGTCGAGCTCGACGAGCGCGGAACCGGCGATCTCCCAGGTGTTCCAGAAGTGGTCGAGGACGCGCAGCTTCTCCGCCTCGCCGCCGCGGGGCGGGCGGCCGAGCAGGGCCAGGTCGCGCGCCTGGAACAGGAACGCCAGCGCCTCGGTGAAGGCGGTGTTCGGCACGCCGGCCAGCAGCGTGTGGTCGATCGAGTAGAGCGAGAAGGTCTGCTCGACGTTGTGGCCGAGCTCGTGGACCGCGATGTTGTAGCCCTTGTAGTCCATGCCGCCGGCCTCGACGCGCGTGCGCAGGTGGGCCTTGTCGGTGCGGCGCTCGGCGCCCAGCGCGTGGCCGGCGCCGCGCGACGGATCGACCGCGATCCGCTCGGACAGGAAGCGCGCCTTGGCGGCGGTGAAGCCGAGGTCGCGGAAGATGCGCGGCAGATCGGCCGCGAACGCCTCCGCCTTCGGGTAGCGGCGCCGGGTGGCCTTGTCCAGCTCGGCCTCGGCCACGTCGCCGCCGCCGAACTCGTACCAGATGTCCTGGGCCTCGAGCTTGCGGCCGAGGCGACGCTCGGCCTCGGCGGCGACCCGGCTCACCAGCGGCGACTCGAGCACCTCGACGAGCAGCGCCCGCACTCGCTGCTCCGGCATCTCGGCGTCGTCGAACGCGCGCGCGATGTGCGTGGGCGCGACCGGCGCGAACTTGTCGGCGCGGCGAGCGGCGCGAAAGATGGCCAGGATGCGCTCGAAGCGGGTGTCCGGCTCGCGCTCGTCCGACGGCTTGTCAGGCCGCTCGGCGGGCGCGTCGCGCTCGATCGTGTCGGGCGGCGCGGCGGTGACAGCGTTGGTGAAAGGGTTCCAGTCGAGCCGCGGGTTGTCGATCACCGCCTTCGGGATCGTCTGCGTGACGATGCGCTGCATGAGCGCGACGATGGTCCGCTGCTTGGCCGGTCCCTCCGGATCGGCGTAGTTGGCCTTGAGCTCGTCGCGCAGGTTCCAGTGGGTGATGAGGCGCTTGCCGCTGGGGAACCGTCGCTTGCCGTCCTCGCCGAGGACGTGGTGCATCCACATGTTGTAGCCGGAGATGTACTGATCGCCGGCGGCCGCCGCGGCGGTGTAGCCCTGGATGATGTCGCCCGGGATGCGCTTGTCGAAGCGGCCGGTGAGCCGGACCTCGGCCCACATGCGGCGCGAGTAGCTGTCGCCGTCGCGTAGCCGGTCCTCGAGCTTGGTCAGCGGGAAGTTGAGCAGCGCGGCGAACGCCACCTTGGTCGCGAACATGTCCTCGGTCAGGTGCGCGCCGGGATCGAACCCGGCCAGCAGCGCGGTCGACCGGCAGGATCGGGCCGCTCTCGACGTCGGTCGCCCAGCGGAGCGTGCGGCCGAGCTCCAGCATGTGGCCGCCGACCTGCTCGAGCTGCGACTCGAAGCGGGCGAACAGCGCATCGACCGCGGCCGGCTCGGCGACGAACTGGTCGAGACAGAACTCGCTCAGGTCGCCGTCGGAGACCCGCCACAGCGCCGCCACCTGGTCCACGCCGCGCTCGATGCGCGCGCGATGCTTCTCTCCGTGGCGGTCGAGCAGCGCCTTCTTGGCGGCCGCGACCGCATCCGGCGCCACCGGCCGCGCATCGCCGCCGCCGGCAGCGTCGTTCACTGCCGGACCGCCGACATCGCTGGATCCGCCGCCCCCGGCGCCATCTGCGCGCCCAGCCTCGGTGGCTGCGGGGCCGCGGCCGGCGCAGCCGCTCAGGGCGAGCAGCGAGGCCAGGAAGGGAGCGAGGGTCGAATCGATACGGCCGACGCAGGGTGGTGGCGTGCGACATGGCGGCATGGTGGCAGAGCAGGCGCCTTGCTCGCAACCACCTGCCGGGCCCGCCGATCGCGCTACGGGCCGAGATCCGAGGCGGTCATGGGCGAAGCCACGAGGCGCTCGAAGGCGGCCCAGCGGCGATCGCCGGCGCCCTGCTTCTCGATCCAGGCGCGCACCAGATCGCGGCCCAGGTTGTAGTTGATGACGTAGCTGCGGTTGGCCTCGATGAACTTCACCATCTTGCGCGCGTTCTCCGGCTCCGCCAGGCCGTAGCGGGTCAGGTAGGCCGCGACGGCGTCGGCGTCGATCTCTCCGTCGAGGTAGCGGCGCGCGGCCTGGTTGGTCGCGTGGCGCAGCTCGAGGAGCAGCTCGGTCACCTCGGCGTAGGTCGCCGCGCGCGCCGGATCCAGGCCGGCGAGCGGATAGAGCGAGCGCCGCTCGAACTGGACCCGCTCCTCGCGCGGGAACGCGAGCTCGATGCCGTAGTTCGCGCTGCCCTCGCCGATGAGGCTCATCGGGCCGAACAGCGGCACCACCGAGAACTCGGTCCAGCCCCGCCCCCGCACCAGCCGCTGCTCGAGCAGGACGTTCTGGAGGTGGTGGCCGGGATAGCCCTCGTGGCAGGCCAGATCGATCGCGCGATCGATGTGGATCGGCAGGTCGGTGTTCACCTGGATGATGCTGCGGTAGTTGCCCTTGTACCAGTTGTAGCCGCCCCACGGCTTGTCCTTCACGTACTCGACGGTGAAGCGCTCGCCGGCGGGCAGCTCGATGTGGCGCACGGTGCGCGCCCGGCACTCGGCGATGGCGGCGGCGAAGACCGCGTCCAGCTTGTCGGAGGGGATGACCACCCCCGCGCGCAGCGCGTCGATGCGGCTGTTGAGCGTGCCCTCGCCCGGGATCAGGCGATCGATGCGCGCCAGCACCTCGTCGAACCGCGCCTCGGGCACGACCGGCGCGACCGCGTCGTACAGCACGCGCGACTCGTCGTCGAAGCGCAGGCGCTTGCCGGCCAGCAGGTCGAGGCGCGCCAGCATCGCCGTCAGTTGCTCGATCAGGAAGCGCCGGCGCAGCGTCTCCAGCTCGTCGCCGGAGCCGGGCGCGGCGCGGATGTCCGCGATCAGCCGCTCGGCCCCGGCGCGGATCTGCGGGATCGATCGGCGCTCGCGCTCGACCGACGCGCGCCACTCGGCCGGGCCGTAGTAGGCGTTAACGTAGCTCGCGTCGTGGACGCCCACCGCCAGGACGAGCCGCACGTACGACTCGGAGATGCGATCCATGCCCGGCTGGTCCTGCGCGCCGGATCGCGGCCCGCAGGAGGAAGACGCCGCGAGCACCGCGGCCGCGACCATGAGGAACGAGAGAGCTCGCCTGCGCCCATGAGACATGGTGCGCATGGTCTCACGGCCGGGACGGCCATGGTCGCACGAGATTCCGGTCCCTCCAGGGCGCGACCGACGAGGCGGACGAGCTCGTTCTCGGAGAACGGCTTCTCCAGGAGCATGACGCCCGGCTGCAGCGAGCCATTCGACAGCGACGAGCGGGCGTAGCCGGACATGAAGATCACGCGGATGCTCGGGCGCAGGGCCGCGATGGCTGCGGCGACGTCCTTGCCGAGCATCTGCGGCATGATGACGTCGGTCAGGAGCAGGTCGATCGGGCCCTCGTGGCTCCTGGCCAGGGCGATCGCCTCGCGCCGCCGGCGGCGGTCGAGCACTGCGTAGCCGTTGCGCGCCAGGATGCGGCGAGTGGCTTCGCGCAGAGGGGCCTCGTCCTCGACGACCAGCACGACCTGGCCGGTGGCGCGCCGCTCCGCGTTGTCGGCCGGCGCCGCGCTCACCTCGGCGCCGCCGTCGGTCGCCGGCCAGACGCCGGTGACGCGGTGCCGTCACCGGGTCCGGAATCGATCCGCACGCCGCCGCCCGCCTGCGCGACGATCCCGTGCACCGTGGCCAGCCCGAGGCCGGAGCCCTTCCCCTTCTCCTTGGTGGTGAAGAATGGCTCGAACGCGCGTTCGCGCGACCTCCGCGGTCATGCCCGGTGCCGGTGTCGCTGACGCGCAGCCGGACGTAGCGGCCGGGCGGGACGCCGGCCACGACGGCCGCGCTGCCCGCATCGATGTGCACGTTGGCGGTCTCGATGGTGAGCTTTCCTCCGCCCGACATCGCGTCGCGCGCGTTGACGGCGAGGTTGACCAGGACCTGCTCGAGCTGTCCGGGGTCGGCCAGCATCGCCCACAGCGTCGGCTCGAGCGGAGTCTCGAGCTCGATGTGCGCGCCGAGCAGCGGCGCAGGAGCTGCTCGACGTCCGCGGATGACGTCGTTGAGCAGCAGCACCACCGGGCGCACGACCTCGCGGCGGCCGAACGCGAGCAGCTGGCGGGTCAGCTCGGCTGCGCGCTTCGCCGCCCGGTTGATCTGCTGACGTCGGACAGGAGCCCGCCGGTGCGCGGGTCGGTCGAGCCTGGCGGCCATCGACGTCAGCTCCTCGGCGACGAACGACGCGTAGCTCAGGATGGCGGAGAGTAGATTGTTGAAGTCGTGCGCGACCCCGCCGGCGAGCTGGCCCAGGCTCTCGAGCCGCTGCGACTGGTGGAGCAGCGCTCCAGCCGCGCGCGCTCCTCCTCCGCGAGCCGCCGTTCGGTGATGTCCTGGGTGAAGCCGGCCACCCGGATCGCCACTCCCTCGCCTCCTCCACCACCTCGCCGTGCGCGTTCACCCAGCGCTGCTCCCCATCCGGGTGCACCATGCGGAACTCGTGGTCGAAGGGCTGGCCGTTCTCGATGGCGTCCGGACCGCGGCCTGGACCCCCTCCTGGTCCTCCGGGTGACGCGGGCGAAGAAGCCCTCGAAGTCGAATGGTGCCCCTCCGGGCTCGACGCCGACGATGCGGAACAGCTCGTCGGAGCAGATGACCGCGTTGGTCGGCCACGTTCCACGACCAGGAGCCGAGGCGGGCTTGCCGCTCGGCCTCGGCGAGCTGTTCTCGGCTGCGCCGCATCGACCTCACCTCCGCTTCTGGTCGGTGACGTCCTGGCAGTAGCCGACCAGCATCGGCTCCACCACGAAATGGACTGTGGGCAGGACCATTCCTCGTGCGTGGGCCCAGCGCATGTCGTCGTGCAGCAGCATGAGCCGGTACTCGAGGTCGAACACCTCCCGCGTCGCGATGCCTCGGCGGATCTCGCGCGGACGCCCTCCCCGTCGTCCGGATGCACACGGGAAAGGTACGCGTCCAGCCTCGACGGGGTCGGCCGGACGGCTCCGTAGAGCGCGAACAGCTCTGCCGACCAGTACAGGGCGTCGCTCGATGTGGTAGCGCCAGGTCCCCATCTGACAGAGGCGCTCGGCGTGGCCAGCCGGCCCTACCGTCCCCGATCTCTCGTGCGGCGCGCGCCGAGGACAGCGCCGACCAGATCCAGGCCGACGTGCAAGATCAATCGAGGAGGCAGCTCCTCGGGCCGCCGCCCCTGCGGGAAGAGCTCCATCACCCCCTCGATCCCCTGCCCGCCCACGATTGGCGCCGCGATCCCCGCCCCCATGCCGCTGGCGATTGCGGCCGCACCTCGAGGATCCTCGCCCATGCCGCGCTCCACAGCGTCTGCCCGGTCGCCAGGGCGCGGCCGGCCAGCCCCGCGTCCGGACGGCAGCGGCGTGCGCGAGGTCGCCTCCACGAACGGCGACGCGCGCTCCGCGTCGCTCGCATGCCAGATGTCGGTGGGCCGGAGCGTCGCTAATCTCGGGTTGACCAGATAGACGTGGCCGACCGGGCAGCCTAGGAAGTCGCAGACGAGCTCCAGCGCGCGCGCCAGGCACTCCTCCGCCCCGCTGGCCGAGGTCGCCAGTCTGGTGGTCTGATTGAACAGGCGCACAACATCCCGCAGGTCGATTCCTGATTGGGGAGTGGCCATGGAGCACACGCATCCGGGCAGCCGAGTGCGTCCCTGGTATTTCCTCAAATTATGCAGTCTCGTCGCGGCAGCGTCCAATCCCCCCTCCTGGCAGTGCCACACTCGAGACACGCGGCGCCAAATGCCCGAGCAGGAGGGGTTCACCGATCATGGACATCCTCGAGGCCATCGGCAACACGTCGATGGTCCGGCTCCGCAAGGTCGTTCCGCCCGGCTGCGCGGACATCTTCGTGAAGCTCGAGTGGGAGAACCCCACCGGCAGCGTCAAGGACCGGATGGCGCAGGCGGTGATCTCGCGGGCGGAGGAGGACGGCCGGCTGAAGCCCGGAGACACCGTCGTCGAGTACACGGGCGGCAGCACGGGGACGTCGCTGGCGCTGGTCTGCGCCGCCAAGGGCTACCGCATCCGGATCGTCACCTCCGACGCGTTCAGCCAGGAGAAGCTGGGACCACATGGCGGCGCTGGGCGCCGAGCTGACGCTCGTCCCGAGCGAGGGAGGCCTCACCACCAGGAAGCTGATCCTGGACATGATCGAGGCCGCGCGCGGGCTGAGCCAGGAGCCGCACACCTACTGGACCGACCAGCTCAACAACCAGGACAGCATCGCGGGCTACTACCCGCTGGGCGAGGAGATCTGGAGCCAGACGAGCGGGGAGGTCGACGCCTTCGTCCACTGCGTGGGCACGGCGGCCTCGTCGCGCGGCGTGGCCACCGTGCTGAAGCGGCACAAGCCGAGCGTCAGGATCGTCGTCGTCGAGCCCGCGGAGTCCTCGGTGCTGCTCGGCGGCCAGCCGGGCCGCACAAGATCGAAGGCGTCGGGATCGGCTACACGCCTCCGCTCTGGGAGCCGAGCGCTCGTGGACGAGATCCTGCCGGTCGCGACGGACGACGCCGAAGGAGATGGCGCGGCGCCTCGCGCGGGAGGAGGCCCTCTTCGCGGGGACGTCGTCCGGGGCGAACGTCGTCGCCGCGATTCGGGTGGCGCGAGCGGCTGGGGCCGGGCGCCAAGGTGGTCACGCTGATGGCCGACTCCGGCCTGAAGTACCTGAGCACCGACGTGTACCGGCAGAAGTAAGATACGGGGGGCTCAGCCGCAGCGGAGCGTGATGGGGAGCGGCGCGAGCAAGTTTTTTTTTTTTTTTGGGGGGGGGGGGGGGGGGGGGGGGGGGGGGGGGGGGGGGGGGGGGGGGGGGGGGGGGGGGGGGGGGGGGGGCGGCGAGCGGCGGCGCGCCAAGAGCGATGGCAGGGAAGGGTGCGGACGCCGTAGGGGGGGGGGGGGGGGGGGGGGGGGGGGGGGGGGGGGGGGGGGGGGGGGGGGGGGGGGGGGGGGGGGGGGGGGGGGGGGGGGGGGGGGGGGGGGGGGGGGGGGGGGGGGGGGGGGGGGGGGGGGGGGGGGGGGGGGGGGGGGGGGGGGGGGGGGGGGGGGGGGGGGGGGGGGGGGGGGGGGGGGGGGGGGGGGGGGGGGGGGGGGGGGGGGGGGGGGGGGGGGGGGGGGGGGGGGGGGGGGGGGGGGGGGGGGGGGGGGGGGGGGGGGGGGGGGGGGGGGGGGGGGGGGGGGGGGGAAAAAAAAAAAAAAAAAAAAAAAAAAAAAAAAAAAAAAAAAAAAAAAAAAAAAAAAAAAAAAAAAAAAAAAAAAAAAAAAAAAAAAAAAAAAAAAAAAAAAAAAAAAAAAAAAAAAAAAGGGGGGGGGGGGGGGGGGGGCTCTCTGCCCGGGGATATGCTCCGGGTAGACAATCATATCGCGATGCGATATGTCTCGGGCCGCCTTGCCCGTCGACCGGCTGTCCAGCGCAGATTTTCGCTCGCTCGCGGAGTTCCGCTACCAGCTGCGCCTGTTCCTCGCGTTCTCGGAGGAGCAGGCGCGCGCGGTCGGGCTCAATCCGCAGCAGCACCAGCTCTTGCTCGCGATCCGCGTGTCCGCGCCCGGGGCGCCCACCGTCGGCCACCTGGCGGAGCGGCTCATCCTCCGCCACCACAGCGTGGTGGGGCTGATCGACCGGCTCGAACAGCGGCAGCTGGTCAGTCGCTCGCGATTGCCGGAGGACCGCCGTCAGGCGCGCGTGCGGATCACGCGCGCCAGGGGGAGCGGATCCTGCACCGGCTCGCGCTCGCGCACAGGGCCGAGCTCCGCCGCGCGAGGCCTCAGCTGGTGGCCGCTCTTGCGCGGCTGGCGAGCGGCCGCGCGAGAGCGCCGTCATCGCGAGCGAAACACGGAGGCGCATGAACGCAGACAGCACCCAGATCCGTCAGTCCTGGTTCGAACGCCTCTTCCCGGACCGGCCGCACGCCAGGCTCGGCGACTTCACCGCAACGCCGCGGATGCTGCCCATCGCCGCCATCGCGATCGCGATCGGCATCCTCAGCGCCTATGTCGCGCTCGCGCTGCTCGGCTGATCGGGCTGTTCACGAACCTGTTCTTCTTCCAGCGGTTCGACACCGCGCTGGTCGCCCGGCGGACGCACACCTCGGCGCCGCTGGTCGATCGCTCGTGCCGGTGGTCGGCGCGCTGATCATCGGGCTGATGGCGCGCTACGGCTCGGAGCGCATCCGCGGCCACGGCATCCCCGAGGCGATCGAGGCGATCCTCATGCAGCGGCAGCCGGGTCGAGCCGAAGGTCGCGCGTGCTCAAGCCGCTGTCGTCGGCGATCTCGATCGGCTCCGGCGGGCCGTTCGGCGCCGAGGGGCCGATCATCATGACCGGCGGCGCGTTCGGCTCGCTGATCGCGCAGTTCTTCCACCTGACCAGCGCCGAGCGCAAGACGCTGCTCGTCGCCGGCGCCGCGGCCGGCATGTCGGCGACGTTCGCGCGCGCCGGTGGCCGCGGTGCTGCTGGCCGTCGAGCTGCTGCTGTTCGAGTGGAAGCCGCGCAGCTTCATGCCGGTCGCGCTCGCCAGCGCCACCGCGGCGGCGACGCGTCGCTACCTGCTCGGGCTCGGCCCGCTGTTCCCCGTGCCGCCGCATCCGGCCTTCATCGGCGTGCCGGGCCTCGCTGGCTGCGTCGCTCGCCGGCCTGCTCGCCGGCGCGCTGTCGGCGCTGCTGACCGCCGGCGTCTACGCGCCGAGGACGCTGTTCCAGCAGCTGCCGCATCCACTGGATGTGGTGGCCGGCGATCGGCGGCCTGGTCATCGGCGTCGGCGGCTGATCGTTCCCGCAGGCGCTCGGCGTCGGCTACGACGCCATCGGCGCGCTGCTGTCAGGGCGACGTCGCCGAGCGCCGCGCTCCTCGGCGTGCTGGTCGTGAAGTCGATCATCTGGTCGGTGTCGCTCGGCTCGGGCACCTCGGGCGGCGTGCTGGCGCCGCTGCTGATGATGGGCGGCGCGCTCGGCGGCTCGAGGCGACGCTTCTTGCCGGCGGACGGGCCCGGCTTCTGGCCGCTGGTCAGCATGGGCGCGATCCTCGGCGGCACGATGCGCTCGCCGTTCACCGGCGATGGTCTTCGCGCTCGAGCTGACGCACGACGTCAACATGCTGCTGCCGCTGCTGTCGCGGTCGCGTCGCGCACGCGCTTCACCGTGCTGGTGCTGCGGCGCTCGATCCTCACCGAGAAGATCGCGCGCCGCGGCTTTCACCTCAGCCGCGAGTACGCGATCGATCCGCTGGAGATCCTGTTCGTGCGCGAGGTGATGCGCTCGGAGCCGGGCGGGCCGCCTCCCCTCGCGCCCGCCATCTGCTACCCCGACGAGACGCTTCGCACGGTCGTGTACCGCATGGCGCACCTCGGCGAGGTCCGGCTGGCGGTCGTCGATCGCGCGGATCCGTCCATCTCGGTCGGCGAGGTCACTCTGCAAGACCTGCTCATCGCGCGACGCCGCCACCTGGAGGAGGAGACGCGGCGAGAGCGCCCGCTGCCCCTGCCGATGATGATGACCCCCTGGCTCAGAGCCGGGCCCAAGTAGCTCTCCGCCGTGGTTTCATTGCCGGACATGTCCGGCGGCAATCGCATGGAGTCGCTCGTCCAGCGGCGGGACGAGACCACGCTGAGCATCGCCAACGCCCACGGCGTTCCGGTCACGCTGTTCGCGAACCGGGACGTCCCGGTGGAGCTCGAGGCGGTGGAGCAGGCCCTCGACTTCGTCTCCCTGCAGGGGACGGTCAACGAGATCTGGAGCCGCGAGCGAGACGGGGGCGACGTCTTCTGGGGCGACGCGGCCGGGAAGCTGAACCGGGTGGTCCTCACGCCCGACTTTCATCGCGGCGCCGGCATCCCGGTCGGCACCGTCGCCGAGGTGGATGGATTCGTCGTCCCGCAGGCGGTGGGCAACGACGTCTGCTGCGGCATGCGCCTGCTTGTCACCGACGTGACACGCGACGAGCTGGCCGGTCACCTCGACGCGCTCGAGGCGCCGCTGCGCGGCGTCTTCTTCAGGGGACAGCGCGACATCCCGATGTCGTCGCGCCAGCGAGAGGCGCTGCTCAAGGAGGGTCTGTGGGGCCTGTACGAGACCCGCCAGGACAACGAGAACACGGGCATCTGGCGCCACTACGACCCGCGCGCCCAGGAGGCCGAGCTGTCGTCGGTCCACTTCCAGGGTGTGCTGCCGGCGTCGGGCGTCTTCGCCTTCGGGGACTACATCGCCGGACTCGGGCGCCATCGACGGGCGCGACTCGCAGATAGGCTCGGTCGGCGGCGGCAACCACTTCGTCGAGCTGCAGGTGGTGGAGGAGATCCTCGACGGGCAGACCGCCCACTCGTGGGGCGTCCACCAGGGACGCGTCGCCATCATGGCGCACTCCGGCTCGGTCGGCCTCGGCCACGCGGTCGGCGGCCACTTCCTGGACCAGGCCAGGGCGCATCTTTCCGGCGCAGATGAAGCGCCCGGACCACGGCTTCTACGTCATCCCGACCAGGGGTCCGCACCAGGCGCTGGCGGCGAGGTATCTCGACGCCATGCGCAACGCGGCGAACTTCGCGTTCGGCAACCGCCTCTTTCTCGGCCTGATGGCGGTGCGAGTCCTGTCGGAGGTGCTCGGTCGCCACATCGACGCGCGCCTGGTCCACGACGCGCCGCACAACCTGATCTGGGAGCAGGACGGCGGCGCGGACCGCCACGTCCATCGCAAGGGCGCCTGCCCCGCGCTGGGACCGGACGTCGGCTCCGCGGGCCCGTTCCGCTTCACCGGCCACCCGGTCATCATCCCGGGCTCGATGGGCGCTTCCAGCTACCTCCTGGCCGGGGCAGGCAGCGACGCCTCTCTGCGCAGCGCATGCCACGGCGCCGGCCGGAGCCTGTCGCGAGGGAAGTCCCGCCAGATGGACGAGCAGCGCTACGCCGACACGTTCTCTCGCCTGCGCGTGGTCACGCCGATCGATCCGCGAGCCGCCGACGTCCGCCTGCGCCGCGACGTGCTCGCCCAGTACCACGACCGCCTCAAGGAGGAGGCGCCGTACGCGTACAAGGACATCACGCCGGTGGTGCAGACCGTCGAGGACGCGGGCATCGCCCGCCGCGTGGCCCGGCTGTGGCCGGTCATGACCATCAAGGGATAGAGTCCCGGCGATGGACCTCGCGGGCGCCATCGCGGCGCATCTGGCCGAGTGGGAGGCGCCGGTCGTCGAGCTGGCCATCTTCGGGACCGGCAATCCGCCGGCGATCGCCGCGGCGCTGGAGCAGTTCATCGCCGGGTCGCTCGGCGCGCCGGTCGCCGAGTGTCTGTTCTATCGCACCAGCGTCGGCGCCGTGGCCGGCGTGCGCCTGGCCGACGGCCGGCGCGTCGTCGTCAAGGTCCATCAGCCGCACGTGTCGCGGGCGCGGCTGGCCGCCGTGCACGACGTCATGGCCGCGCTGGCGGCGCCGGCTTCCCGTGCCCGCGGCCGCTGGTGGCGCCGGTGCCGATCGCCAACGGCCTGGCCACCGCCGGGAATGATCGATGGCGGCGAGCTGCGCGACGGACACGAGCCGGCCGTCCGGCGCGAACTGGCGGGCCGCCTGGCCGAGCTGGTCGCTCTCGTCAAGGTCACGCCGGCACGCGAGCCGCTCGGCGCGGGCTGGTTCAGCGGGCTCCCGGCCGAGCGCCTGTGGCCGCGGCCGCACAGCCCGCTGTTCGACTTCGAGCGCACGGCCGCGGGCGCGGAGTCAATCGACGCGATCGCCGCCCAGGCCCGCCAGGCGCCGCGCGCCGGCGCCCGCGTCATCGGGCATTTCGACTGGCGCGCCGAGCACGTGCGCTTCGAGGGCGATCGCGCGGTCGCGGTCTACGACTGGGACAGCCTGCACGTGGACCTCGAACCGACCGTCGTCGGCGCGGCGGCACACGCCTTCTGCGCCGACTGGGAGCGCGCGGACGTCCCGGCGGCCCCGTCGGTCGACGAGCTGCGAGCCTTCGTCGGCGAGTACGAGGATGCGCGCGGCCGCCGCTTCGCCGGCGACGAGCGCCGCACGCTGGCCGGCTCGCTGGTCTACTCGCTCGCCTACACCGCGCGATGCGTGCATGCCCTCGGCGCCGACGCCGACGATCGCGGGCGGGCGTTCGTCCAGCTACTCGAGGCTCAGGGCGCCGGCGCTGCTGCGCGGGCTCTGATCAAGGGAGAGCGGCGAATATAGAAGGTCGGCCGACTCCCCCCCCCCGCGCGGGCCCGCCCCCCCCCCCCCCCCCTCCCTCCCCGGATGTCCGCCATCCGGCTTGTGTCGCGCGGCCGGCGGCGGTACGCGTAGCGCATGCACGACGTCGCCCGCGAGACCCAGCAGCTGCTCCTCCGCCTCGGTGTCGCCCCGGATGCGTTCGCCGGCGGCGATCTGGTCGCGCGCTCGCCGATCACCGGCGAGGTGATCGGCCGGGTCGCGGAGGCGTCGGCCGCGGACGTCGACGCCGCGGTCGGCCAGGCCCACCGCGCGTTCGCCGTCCTGGCGCGAGGTGCCGGCGCCGCGGCGCGGCGAGCTGGTCCGCCTGCTCGGCGAGGAGCTGCGCGCCGCCAAGGACGACCTCGCCCGGCTGGTGACCATCGAGGCCGGCAAGATCGTCTCGGAGGGCCTGGGCGAGGTGCAGGAGATGATCGACATCTGCGACTTCGCGGTCGGCCTGTCGCGCCAGCTCTACGGGCTGACCATCGCCACCGAGCGGCGCGACCACCGCATGATGGAGACCTGGCACCCGCTCGGCGTGGTCGGCATCATCACCGCGTTCAACTTCCCGGTCGCGGTGTGGTCGTGGAACGCGGCGCTGGCCCTGGTGTGCGGCGACCCGTGCGTGTGGAAGCCGTCGGAGAAGACGCCGCTGACCGCGCTGGCGACCCACGCGCTGCTCGACCGCGCGCTGGCCCGCTTCGGCGACGCGCCGGCCGGGCTGGCCCACGTGCTGCTCGGCGGCGCGCGGCCGGCGCCGCGCTGGTCGACGACCCCCGCGTCGCGCTGGTCTCGGCCACCGGCTCGACCGGCGATGGGCCGGACCGTCGGCCCGCGGGTCGCCGCCCGCTTCGGCCGCGCGCTGCTCGAGCTCGGCGGCAACAACGCCGCGATCGTGTGCCCGTCGGCCGATCTCGATCTGACCGTGCGCGCGGTCGCGTTCGCCGCCATGGGCACCGCCGGCCAGCGCTGCACCACGCTGCGCCGGCTGCTCGTGCACGACGACATCCACGCCCCGCTGCTCGCGCGCCTGCGCCGGGCCTACGCGTCGGTGCGGGTCGGCGATCCGCGCGAGAGCGGGACCCTGGTCGGCCCGCTGATCGACGGCCGCGCCGCCGAGGCGATGGCCGCGGCGCTCGACGAGGCGCGCGCGGCGGGCGGCACCGTGCACGGCGGCGAGCCGGTCGCGGTCGGCCCCGGCGGCCACTACGTGCGCCCGGCGCTGGTCGAGCTGCCGGCCCAGGCCGGGCCGATGCTGCGCGAGACCTTCGCGCCGATCCTGTACGTCGTGCGCTACCGCGAGCTCGACGAGGCGATCGCGCAGCACAACGCCGTGTCGCAGGGCCTGTCGTCGTCGATCTTCACCCGCGATCTGCGCGAGGCGGAGCGGTTCCTGTCGGCCGCCGGCTCCGACTGCGGCATCGCCAACGTCAACCTCGGCCCGTCGGGCGCCGAGATCGGCGGCGCCTTCGGCGGCGAGAAGGAGACCGGCGGCGGCCGCGAGTCCGGCTCCGACGCGTGGCGCGCGTACATGCGGCGCGCCACCAACACGATCAACTACGGCCGCGCGCTGCCGCTGGCCCAGGGCGTGCGCTTCGACCTGGACGCGTAGACGCTGTCGATCAGTCGCGCAGGAGGCGCGGCGAGCGCGACGACGATCCCTGCTCGACCGGCCGGTGCAGCACGATGGTGCGGCCCGCCTCGCGGCCGGCGGCGTGGGCGCCGGACACGCGCACGTTGCGCTGGCGCGTGACCATGCGCGGGTGGCGCGCGCGGAAGAACCGATCGAGGGCGGCGTCGCCGACCCAGACCAGGCCGGTGCCGCGCAGCTCGACGCGCTCGCCGGCGAGCTTGTCGCGAAAGCCGCGCACCACGCCCGACTGGTAGGCCAGCCGATCGCGGCCGCTGCGCACCCGGGCGTCGCGCCGGTTCTCGTTCCACAGCCGCTCGGCGGTGGCGAGCAGGAACGCGTGGACGTGGACGGCCATCTCGACGTTCGGGCGCGTGCCGGCGACCTCGTAGACGTGCCCGCGCTTGCCCTCGAGCGGGAGATAGACCGGGATGCGGATCACCCGGACGAAGAAGAACTCGCGAGACGAGCGCGACGATGTCGACCTCGACGCGCGTGGTGCGGCGCTGCGGATCGCCCAGGTGGCGGACCTCGAAGCTGCGCTCGCGCCGCCGGCCGCCTCGATGTTGTGGCGCAGCATCAGCTCGTGCGCCCTGCGCATCGCCGTCTCCGCCTCGTGCTGGTTGGGGCTGCCGGCGAGGGCGAGCAGCTTGCGGATCCGATCGACCGCGCGGTCGACCTCGATCGGGTCGGCGTGCGCGCACCGGCGGGCCGGCCGCGCGCGCGTCGATGCCGCGCTCGGCGCAGATGCGGCGGAAGGTCTCGCCGTGCGCGCGTCTCGTCGCGGATGCCGAGCACCTCGTCGACGAACTGGTGCGCCATCTCGTGCTGCAGGACGCCGAGCACCTCCGGCCACGGCCGCTCGACGACCAGCGCGCGCGACAGCTCGAGGGTGCGCGGCCGCGCGGATCCAGCGGCCGAGGCGGGTCGCCGATTCCGACAGCGCGATGACCGGCGCCTCGAGGCGGCCGCCGAAGCGCGCCCAGTTCTCCCAGTCGAACGACGACCGCAGCTCGCGCAGCAGCGCGGCCTCGAGCGCCGCCGACAGGGCTTCGAACGAAGGGGCGCCCTGCATCGCGCCCACCATACTGTCGCGGGCTGACGACGGCGAGACTACCTACCGTCTGCCGGACCCCGCCATCCACGCGCGGCCGTCGTCCCGATCGGGTCACGGTTCGGTCACAATCTGACCCGGACGGCGGCCTCGGGCGGACACATTCCTGCCACGGCGCAGGAAGTTAGGTGCGCCGGAGCGGCCCTGTCTCATCCTGGAGGCTCATGATCCGTACGAGCGACCTGCAAGTTCTCCGGACGTCGCTCACCGAGAGCGGCGTCTTCGAGCACAGGACGGCGCAGACCTGGGCGAAGCTCGTCGTGACTGCTCGCCGCCTCGGCCGTCGTGCTCGCGCTGGTGGCGGTCCTGCCCTGGTGGTGCGCGCTCGTGCTCGTCCCGCTCGCCGCGGTCCCGGCGGTCACCGCCGCGATGGTCGGCCACGAGGCCGCGCACGGCAGCTTCGCCTCGAGCAAGCGGCACAACGAGCTGGTCCTCCACCTGGTGTTTCCGCTGTTCGGCGGGCTCGGCGCCCAGTACTGGAAGCACAAGCACAACCACCTCCACCACGGCAATCCGAACGTCGTCGGGCGCGATCCGGACATCGACATGTGGCCGATGGCGCTGTCGAGCGACGAGCACGCCAGCTCCAGCCGCTTTCGCCGCTGGCTGCAGCGGACGATGCAGGGCCACCTGTTCTGGCCGCTCACGCTGTTCCTCGCCTTTTCGATGCGATACGACTCCTGGCGCTTCGTCGCGCGACGCGTGCGCGAGCGCGGGCTCGACGGCGCGCTCGCCGCCGACATCGCGTGCCTGGTCGGCCACTACGCCCTCTGGCTGGCCGTCCCGATGTGGCTGTTCGGCGTCGGGCCGGTCCTGCTGCTCTACGCCGGCCTGTGGGCGACCGCCGGCCTGCTCCTCGCGCTCATCTTCGCCCCGGCCCACATCGGCCTGCCGGTCCTGGACCGAGAGCAGCGGGGCGGATGGGAGCAACAGCTCGAAACCACGCGAAACCTGGTCATGCCCCGCTGGCTGTCCTGGTTCTTCGTCGGCCTCGACTTCCAGGTCGAGCACCACCTGTTTCCGAGAATCCCTCACCAGAATCTGGCCCGAGCCAGCCAGGTCGTCGCACCGTGGTGCGCGGACCTGGGAGCCCCGTACCACCAGCTCGATTACGGTTCGTCGATTCGCCAGGTCACGCGCCACATGAGACTGTCCTGGCAAGCAGTACCGGAGGTGGCGATGGTCAAGGGGAAAGCTTCCAAGCTCCAGAATCTCACTGTCGGTTCTCGCGTCTTCTATCCCGGCCACGGGGTCGCGAGCGTGACCGGCATGGAAGAGCGCGAGTTCGGCGGCGGCAAGCAGTCGTTCTACGTCCTGGAGCTGGAGCTCGATCGCGGCGTCAAGCTGATGCTGCCGGTGGGAAAGGTCGAACAGGCGGGCGTGCGCCCGCTGGTCTCGGCCCAGAAGGCCCGCGACCTCCTCAAGGTGGTCAAGGACGCGATCGCGCCGGTGGACCTCAAGTCGGATCCGGCGTCGCGCAAGCTGCGCGCCACCGGCTACGCCGAGGCGCTGCGCTCCGGCTCCGCCGATCGCTACACCGAGATCCTGGGGGAGCTCCTGTCGCGCTCGCGAGCGAGCAAGCTGTCCGCGGGCGAGCAGCAGTCCCTCACCCTGGCGCTCGCGATGTTCATCGGCGAGATGAGCGCGGCCCTGGACATGCAGCCCGACGAAGTGAAGGCGAACCTGGACATCAACACGGAGGCCCGGGTGCCATGAAGGCGGAGGAGCTGCGCGCGCTGCAGGCGCCGCTCAAGGACAAGTACCGGAGCGAGCCCGGCGCGGCGCGCGTGACGTTGAGCGCGAGCAGCCAGCTCGGCGAGGGGATCGCGTGCCGCATCCAGACCGGCAAGGCGCTGGTCGAGGCCGGGCTGCATCCCGCCACCGGCGGCGACGGCTCGCAGGCCTGCTCGGGAGACATGCTGCTCGAGGCGCTGGCCGCGTGCTACGGCGTCACCATGCGCGCCGTCGCCACGGCGCTCGGGATCGAGCTGCGGGGCGGGACCATCGTGGTCGAGGGCGACCTCGACTTCCGCGGCACGCTCGGCGTGGCCAAGGACGCGCCGGTCGGCTTCGAGGACATCCGCGTCAGGGCCGAGCTCGACGCCGACATGACCGACGAGCAGCGGGCCTCGCTCGCGAAGCTCACCGAGCGGTACTGCGTGGTGCTGCAGACCTTGCGCTCGCCGCCGCGCGTTCAGCTCGGCTGACCCGGCCACTGCGAGAGCTCGAACAGCCCGCCATCGACCCAGATGGTCTGGCCGGTGACGAACGAGGCCTCGTCGCTGGCGAGCCACGCCACCAGCCGCGCCACGTCGTCCGGCGTGCCGATGCGCCCGAGCGGCGTGAGAGCGGCCCATCGCCCGGCGTAGTCGGGTAGCTCGAGCCGCGTCCGCTCGGTCTCGGTGGCGCCGGGCGCGACGCAGTTCACGCGGATGCGGTGCGCGGCCAGCTCGAGCGCCGCGACCTTGGTGAACGTCTGGATGCCGCCCTTGCTGGCGGTGTAGGACGCGAGCTTCGGGAAGCCGATCCGGTTGCAGCCGGACCCGATGTTGACGATCGCGCCCCCGCCCTGCTCCACCATGTGGCGCGCCGCCGACTGCGTGCACAGAAAGCAGCCCTTGAGGTTGGTGCGGATCACGCGATCCCAGTCCTCCTCGGTCGGCCTCGAGGAGCGGCGCCCAGACCTGCACGGCGGCGTTGTTGACCAGGAGGTCGATGCGACCGAAGCGCGCGACGACGGCGTCGACCATGGCGCGCACGTCCGCCGAGACGCCGACGTCGGCCTGCACGGCGAAGGCCTCGCCGCCGAGGTCGGTCACCTCGCGCACCGTCTGTCCGCGCCGGCCGCGATCGTCGAGGTGGTTGACGGCGATGCGGGCGCCCTCGCGCGCCAGGCGCAGCGCGATGCCGCGTCCGATGCCGCTGCTCGCGCCGGTGACCAGAGCCGACGATCCCTCGAGGCGAGTCATGCCCGCCCTGTTTATCTCACGTCCGTCGACAGGAAGGTCCAGAGACCTGAGCGCCGCGGCCGGTCGTCGAGTGCGTGCCCGGCCGGCCGCGGCGCCGCGGCCAGGCTGATTACTGCTGCTGCTGCTGCTGCTGGAGCAGCGGTCCGCACAGCGCCTGCTGCCGGCGCTCGACGTTGTTGGGCGACTCCATCATCGCCGCCCTGGCGGCCGACCAGGTCGAGGCAGCGCAGGTACGAGTTCGGCTCGTTGGTCTGCTGGCCGGCCCGGACCGTGGCCGACCCGCCCGGGGTGCTGATGGTCCCCTCGGCCTCGGTCGACCGCGTCTGGCCGCCCGTGACGCGATCGAGGTCGCTCAGGTCGATGCTTTCGAACGTGGTCATGCTGGCTCCTTTGTACCGGCGAAGGGTTGATCGACTCGCGGCCGCCGGAACCGCGCATCTCGAGCCGGCAAGTCATCCTTGCCGGCAAGTCCTCACTTGCGCGGAGCCTGCTGCAGGCGGACCTTGCCGACCGAGCCGACGCCGATCGTCTCTCCCTTGATCAGGCGATCGTCGACGTCGGCGTCGGCGACGACGAACTGGAGCGGCGGCTCCAGGTCGGTCGACACCGTGCGCACGATGGCCTCGAAGGTCGCGCCGCTGGCCGGATCCGTGGCCGCCACCCTGGTCCCCTCCTTGATCAGGCTGCGGTACTCGCTGTCGACCGCGAACCTGACCCACAGATCACGCGGATCGAACACCCGCGCCACCGGCGTGCCCGGCACCGCGACCTCGCCCTCCTTGACCCGGATCATCGAGACCACGCCGTCGATGGGAGCGACCAGCGTGGCGCGGGCCAGGTGCTGCTCGAGCTGCTCGCGCTCGGCCACCGACTGGCGGTACTGGGCGGCCGAGCTGCTGTAGCTGGCGGACGCGCGGCTGCTGTCGAACCTGGACTGCCGGATGCCCTCGCGGGCCACCGCGCCGCGGCGGTAGAGGCGGCGCTGCATGCGCATGTCGCGCTTGGACGCGCGGATCTCGACGCCGGCGCGCCCCATCTCGGCGCGGGCCGCGTCCACGGCGGCGACCGCGCCGCTCAGCTGCTTGCGCACCTGGCTGTCGTCCAGCTTGGCGATCGGCTCGCCGGCGCGCACGCGCTGGCCGGGGTGGACGTAGAGCGCCACCACGCGTCCCTCGAACTCGGAGGCCACCACCTTCGAGTCGCGAGTGGTGACCACGCCGACGAACTCGAGCGGCGGCGGCGCGGGCCGGCGCGCGGCCGCGGGCGGCAGCGCCGCCGGCGCGGTGTCGTCGGCGGACGATGTCGGGGAGCCGCACGCGGCCATGACCGGCAGCGCGGCGGCGAAAGCTCGTGCGATTCTTCATGCGGCGTCCTCCCACTGGCGCGACCGGCGGTCGGTGGCGACCACCAGCTCGCGGTACGGCCCGTTCCGGCGCATCAGCTCGTCGTGCGAGCCGATCTCGACCAGCTGGCCGCCCACCATGACCAGGATGAAGTCCGAGTTCTGGATCGTGGTCAGGCGGTGGGCGATGGTGATGCGGGTGCAGCGCAGGCGCTCGATGTTGGCGATGACCCGCGCCTCGGTGGCGTTGTCGAGCGCCGAGGTCCCCTCGTCGATGAACATGACCGCCGGCTGGCGCAGGATGGCGCGGGCCAGGGCGATGCGCTGGCGCTGGCCGCCGGACAAGGACGCGCCGCCGTCGGCGACCGGCGTGTCGTAGCCCATCGGCATCTCGAGGATGTCGTCGTGCAGGCAGGCGACGCGGGCCGCCGCCATGATGCGATCGAGATCGGCATCCGGCCGGGTCAGCGCGATGTTGTCGCGCAGGCTGGCCCCGAACACGTACGGGTGCTGCGGGACGAAGCCGACCTGCCGGCGAACGCCGCGCACGTCGACATCGGCCAGGCGGCGGCCGTCGTAGAAGACCGACCCGGAGGTCGGCTGGTACAGGCCGGCGATGAGATTCAGCAGCGTGGTCTTGCCGGAGCCGGACGGGCCCACGATCGCCACCGACGAGCCGGCCGGAATGTCGAGCGACACGCCGTTGACCACGAGCGGCATGTTGTGGGCGTAGCGGAAGCTGAGATCGCGAGTGGAGATCTCGCCGCGGATCTCGTGGGCGGTGTGGATGGTGTCCGGGTCCTGCTCGGTCGCGGTCTCGAGCACGTCGTCGACGCGGTCGATGTGCGGGCGGGCCAGCTGGAGATCGAGCGCGCTCTCGACCAGCTGCGAAAGCGGGCCGAACAGGCTGGTGGCCAGCGAGTTCATGGCCAGCATGGTGCCGAGCGACATCTCGCCCTTCATGACGGACATGGCGCCGACGGTGAGGAGCAGCGTGGGGGCCAGGGTGGCGATCGCCTGGCGGATGGAGTCGACCCGCGCGTCGACGACCCCGCGGCGCAGCCGGATGTTGAGCTCGTCGGCATACAGGTTCGACCAGTGCTCGACCGCCTGCTGCTCGACGCCGGAGCACTTGAGCGTCTCGATGCCCCCCAGGAACTGGACCAGGAAGCTCTGCGACTTGGCCTGGCGTTCGAGGTTCTCCGCCATCAGCCGCATGTACTTGCCGCGCGCCAGCACGTAGACGAGGATCTCGAGCGTCACCAGCACGACCACGATGATGCCGAGCTTGGCGCTGACGGCGAACACGATGGCGCCGTACAGCAGGACGAAGGTGCCGTCGAGCAGCGCGGCCAGGCTCTTGGACGTCACCATCTCGCGCACGGTGCCGTTGCTGCCCAGGCGCATCATGAGGTCGCCGTCGGAGCGCTGCTGGAAGAAGCGGAACGGCAGCTTGACCAGGTGATCGAGGAAGCCGAGCGTCGAGCGCACGTCGAGCACGGTGCGCAGGTGCATGAGCAGGTACGCGCGCATCACCTCGGAGATGGCGTTGAAGCCGACCATCATGACGACCGCGAGGCCGGCCACCATGAGCAGGTTGTAGTCGGAGCGCGGAACCACCTGATCGACGATGACGCTGGTGAGCAGCGGCAGCACCAGCGCGAGGGCGCGCAGGAGCAGCGAGATGATCACGATGCGGTCGAACACGCGGCGCTCGGACAGGAGCTCGCGCGCGTAGCGGCGCAGCCGGCTGAGGTTGCCGGCGCCCGTCTGGCTGCGGAAGTCCGGCGCCGGCGAAAGCTCCAGCGCGACGCCGGTGAAGCTATCGGCGAACTGCGGCAGCGGGATGTCGCGCACGCCGACGGCCGGGTCGAAGATCCTGACCGCGCCGTTCTTCACGCGATCGAAGACGACGAAGTGATTGAACTCCCAGTGCAGGATGCTGCCGCGCGCGAGCAGCGGGAGCTTCTCGATGTCGACCTTGACGCCGCGGCCGATGAGGCCGAGGCGGGTGCCGGCCTCGAGGATGTTGCGCGCGGTGACGCCGTCGCGGGCCAGGCCGAGCTCGTCGCGCACGCGCGCCAGCGCCACCGTGCGTCCGTAGTAGCCCAGCACCATGGCCAGGCAGGCCGCGCCGCAGTCGGTCCACTCCATCTGCTGGACGAAGGGGATCTTGGGCGCGCCGCCGAAGCCGATGCGGCGCAGCGCGGGGAAGCGGCCGGCGATGGCGCCCTGTCCGTTCGGATCCTGTGCGGGGCTGCTGGTGGTCAAGGTCGGCTCCTGTCAGAAGATCTTCTCGAGGGCAGGGACGAGCGCGACCAGCACGCGCCGCTTGCGCACGCTGACCTCGGCCTTGGCGGTCATGCCGTCGTGATAGGTGTAGGTCTTGTCGCGGCTCTCGAAGGTCCGCGACGTCAGCCGGGCGCGCACGATGACGACCGGCCCCTTGAGGTCGAGCGCGTCGGCGATCTTGTCGCCCACGTAGCGGCGCGCCTCCTGCGGCCCGATCACCTCCTGGCCGACCTCGCCGATGCGGATCTTCTCGTTCGTCTTCTCGTAGCCGGGGATGTTGAACTGCAGGATCATCCCGGGCCGCAGCCGCGGGCGGTCCTGGCCGGGCAGGAGCGCGATCATCGTCGGCATGGTGTTGGCGTCGGCCACGGTCAGGATGTAGCTGCCGGCCTCGAGCCGGCTGCCCTCGCGCACGCGCAGGTCGCTCACCACGCCGTCGCGCGGCGCGCGGATCGAGCGCGCGTCGAGCACCTGCTTGGCCTTCTGCCGGCGCGCGGCGATCGTCGACAGCGTCGACTTGGCCTCCTGGCTGCCCGGGTCGAACAGGAACGTGCCGAGCTGGCGCTCGTACTCGATGAGCACCTCGCCCAGCTCGGCCGACTCGGAGTCGTCGTGCAGCTGGACGAGCAGCTCGCCGGCCTTCACCGTCTGGCCCGGCTGGACGTAGGTCGCCACCACGGTGCCGCCGGCGCGCGCGGTCACCTCGGTCCCCTCGATGCGGACCACCGCGGACCCGGTGCTGTACTGGTTGACCTTGCCGATGATCCCGTAGAGCAGGCCGGCGGCCAGGCCGATCAGCACCGCCGGGTAGACCCGGTTGATCCAGCGCGGCGACAGATCGAGCAGCGCGCCGTCGCGGCGCTGCTCGCGGTGCCGCTCGAGCGCCTGCTCGCGGAACAGGGAGTCCTGGGGGCCGACGCGCTCGCCGCGGGCCAGCGCGGCGTGGACCGCCGAGAGAAGCAGCGGCCCGACCTGGGCGCCGACGGCGGTCAGGACCATGCCCTCGCGCTGGGTGAACGGCGCGTCGCTGTCGGCGCGCACCGCGAGCACGACCGCGATCACGATCTCGCCGGCCACGATCGGGTGGGCCAGGATCTTCTCGTGGCCGGTGCCGCCCGGGTTGTCGACCTCGGGCATGTAGACCGGGCAGCTGGCGGCCGGCTGGGCGCAGATCTGCTGGCGGTGATACACGGCGAGGCTGGCCAGGCTGTCTGCGTCGGCGCCCGCGCTCCACGGCGCGCCGGTCAGCGGATCTGCCGTCAGGCAATGCACGCGCACGCAGCCGACCAGCTCCGACAGGCCGTGGCCCAGGACGCGCAGCGACGAGGCCAGGTCGCTCTGCAGCGCGATGCGGCGCACCAGCGACAGCACCGCGCCCGGATCGTCCAGCGGCGGCAGCGAGCGCAGCGGCGGGCGCTTCGCGGAGCCCGGCACCGGCGGCGGCCCGCTCTGCGGCGGTGCTGCCCGCGGGTTGACGGCTGTGTCGGAGTCGTTGACCACCCGGTTGTCCATGGAGGCCGGTTCTGCAACCGAAGGGCCATGCGCGCCGGCCGCGGAATCGGCGCTTGCGCCGCCCGACGGCGCCCGCCGGCCGTCCGCATGCGGAGCGGGACCCCACGTGCCGCCGAGCGCGGTCGGCGATCCGGCCCGACGACTAATCGAGCACCTCGATGTCGTAGCGCTTCAGGATGTCGCCGGTCAGCGACTGCAGCACGGCCACCGACTGGTGGTAGTCGGCGATGGCGCGCACGCGCGACAGCCGGGCCTCGTCGAGGTCGTCCTGGCGGTCGAACAGCTGCTGGCTGGTCGACTTCCCGACGCGGAACAGCGCGCGCTCGGAGGTGAGGCTGCCCTTGGCCAGCTCGATCGCCTTTGTCGCGACCTGGGCCCGCTTCTGCGCCGCGCGGATCTGGTGCACGGTCAGCACGATGGCGGACGCGATCTCGCGGCGGAGCTCCGCGCGCTCGATGCTGACGTCCTGGTGGCGCAGCAGGGCGGCGTCGCGGCGCCCGCGCGCCGTGTTGGCTCCGATGTCGATCGAGAAGACCAGCGCCGCGGTGGCGTTGACGTTGGCGCCGCGGTCCAGGGCGCGGAACGCCTCGTCGACGTTGCTGCCGGCCGCGGTGGCGGCGGCCGAGACGGTGAAGTCGAGCCGGGGCCGCACGCCGTCGCGCGCGACCCGCACCTCGATCTTCGAGTCCTCGTCGTCGAGCTCGATCGCGGCGAGGGCGTAGTTGCGGGCCAGGCCGCGCTCGACCAGCTTTCCCACCGCGTAGGTCTCGGCGCCGGCGCCCGGCAGATCGGCCGGCCACAGCGCGATCGCGCCGCCGCCGATCTCGAGGCCGGCCAGCTTGCGCAGCTCGAGTGCCTGCTCCTCCAGCACCAGCTCGGCGCGCAGCTGCGCCTCCTCGCGGACCGCCATCGTGTACTCGGCCAGCTTGAGGTCACCGGTCGGGCGGCCGCCCTCTTTCACGACCTGCTCGGTCTCCTTGTGCAGCTTGCGCACCGCCACCAGCGAGGAGCGCTTCACCTCGAGGGCCAGGGCGGCGTGGGCAAGCTCCCAGTAGCCGCGCACGACGTCGCGGGTCAGCTCGCCGGCGGCCACCTTGGCGCGCAGCGCGGCGGCCGAGGTCCGGACAGCCGCCTGCTCGCGATCGGCGCGCGCGATCGGGCGGCCGAAGCCGCGCAGGAGCGAGTGGTTGAGGACCAGCCGACCCGATGCCTGGCTGACCTGGGAGCTGGACTGCTTCGGCTCGGCGCCGCTCATGTCCAGGTTCTCGACCAGGCTGGTCTCCTGCGAGCGGGCGGCGTTCGCCTCGAGTCGCAGCTGGCCGCCGGTGGGCAGGTCGCGGATTAGCGCGGCCCTGCCGCCGACGCGCTCCTGCTCGACGACCTGCACCGGCTGGCCCGGGACGCGATCTCTCGTCACCCGCGCCCCGTCGATGGCCAGCTCGAGCTGCCAGTCGTCGCGGCCGCGCACCGCCCGCTCCTCGGCCCGCGCGATGGCGGCGCTGGTGCGCGCGCGGGCCAGGCCAGGCGAGCGCAGGACGGTGACGTCGATCAGCTGGTCGACTCCGATCCGCTCGACCGGCTCCGCCTGCGGCGCGGCCTCCTGGGTCTGCGGCGCCTCCTGCGGGCCCTGCGCCCCCGGTTGTCGCCTGGCGCGCCGCCTGTCGGCGGCCAGCGGCGGCGCGGCGACGCAGACCGCGGTGACGACCAGCGCCGCCGAGCACCATCTCGCCTCGCGGATGCTGCTCAGTGGCACGGATCCCACGCCGTGCCGTTGTCGCCGATGTCGATGAGATTGCCGATCTCCTCGATGTAGAGGTCGAGGTCCTCCGCGCGACACTGCGACAGCGACGTGTTGTTGATCGCGATGACCGAGCCGCCGACGGAATACAGATTCACGGCCAGCTCGTAGATGTCGGTGAGGGTCGTGTTGCCCTCGACGGCCAGGTTGCCGCCGACGTGGTTGAACGTCGCGGTGAAGCCGTTGAGGTTCTGCAGCGCGCCGTTGCGCTCGATGCTCAGGTTGCCGCCGACGGTCTGGAGGTCGCTGAACGCCTTGAGCTCGGTCATGTCCGGGTTGTCGGCGATGCGGACCTCGCCCTGCACGCTGACCACGTTGAGCTGCAGCGCGCGCAGGCCGGTGTTGCCGGCGACGACGAGCTCGCCGGCCGACTCGATGCGCCGGACGGTCTGCAGATTTGTGAGGCCGCTGTTGTTCTCGACCCGGAACGAGCCCTCGACCCGCTCGAGCGTCTCGAGGTCCTGGAGGCCCTCGAGGGCGCTGTTGTCGCGGATCGACAGGCCGCCGGTGCCGACGTCGCGCAGGGCGCGCAGGCCGGCGAGGCTGACCAGCTGCGGGTTCTTGCTGATCGTCACCCGCGCGACGGTGTCGGTGCGGTCGAGCCCGTAGACGTCGCCCAGCATCGGGTTGTTGTCGATCTCGACGTGCTGCAGCACCTTGACCCGGTCGAGCCCGGCGAAGCTGAGCAGCTGCGGGTTGTCCTTGACCCGCAGCACGTTGGCCTGGCGCAGGTAGAACAGCGGCTCGAGGTCGGCCAGGTCGGAGCCGACCACCTCGACGTCGCCCGAGACGGTGAAGCACTTCTGCGGCAGGGAGCGGGCGTCGCTCGCGCTGCGCACGATGATGTTGGCGTTGAGGGTCTCGCAGTCCTCGTCGATGTCCGTGGGCTGCTGGTAGCCGACGTCGGTGGGCATGCAGCCGAACAACCCGACGGCGGCGATCGCGATGGCGGAGAGGTGGATCGTGGGGCGCATGAACGCCCCAAAGAGCACGGCCTGTGCCATGGCCCGCGATGCGCAAGTGGGCGGGCCGCGCGGCGTCCGGCGCCGGCCTCGCCTGCCGCGCGGCGGCGCTCGGGGGGCTCGCCCCCGATCGTTGCTGCACACGGTCGGCGCAAGCCCGCGCCGGCCGGCGGGCGTTGTGTTGTAGGCTGGTGATCGTGGAGATGACCACCGGCACCTGGTTGACCATGGGGGATGCGCCCGTCCTGCACGTGAGGCGCTGCCGACTCGAGGTCCTGTCGGGCCCCGACGAGGGCAAGGTGGAGGAGATGGCCGCGCAGGTGATCCGGATCGGCCGCAAGGGAGCCGACCTGGTGCTCAACGACCGCTCGGTCTCCTCGGTGCACGCCGAGATCACGCTCAACGAGCAGGGCTACCGCCTGCGAGATCTTGAGAGCTCCAACGGCACCTTCGCCGGCGGCATGCGCATCCGCGACGTGGACATCCCGCCGCGCACGACGATCACCGTCGGCCACACGCAGATCAAGTTCGTCCCGCTCGACGACACCGTCGCGCTCCCGCTGTGGAGCGACCCCGAGTACGCCGGCATGGTGGGCAAGAGCTGGGCGATGCGCCGGATGTTCGAGCTCATCGAGCGCATCGCGCCGACCGACACCACGGTGCTGGTGACCGGCGAGACCGGCACCGGCAAGGAGCTGGTCGCCGAGGCCCTCCACCGCAGCTCGCGGCGGGCCAGCGGGGCGTTCGTGGTGCTCGACTGCGGCGCGATCCCACACCACCTCATCGAGGACCAGCTGTTCGGCCACGAGCGCGGCGCCTTCACCGGCGCCATGGCGACGCGGGCGGGGGTGTTCGAGCGCGCCCACGGCGGCACCCTGTTCCTCGACGAGATCGGCGAGCTGCCGCCGGACGCGCAGTCCAAGCTGCTGCGCGCTGTCGAGACCCGGGTGGTGCGCCGCATCGGCGGCAACGAGTCGATCAAGTGCGACGTGCGCCTGGTGGCCGCGACCAACCGCGACCTCGCGGTCGAGACAAACCGCGGCGGCTTCCGCTCCGACCTGTACTACCGGCTGGCGGTGGCCCGCATCGAGGTCCCGCCGCTGCGCGATCGCCTCGAGGATCTCGAGATCCTGGCCGGTCACTTCATCGACGAGCTGACCTCCGGCAAGGTCTCGCGCGCCCTGCCGGACGACTTCCTGGAGCGCGCGCGCCGCCACGCGTGGCCCGGCAACGTGCGCGAGCTGCGCAACGCGGTCCAGCAGGCATTGACCGCGCCGGACCTGCTCGCCATCGGCGACGGCCAGCCCAGGAGCCTGTGGTCGATCGACACGTCCGTGCCGTTCAAGCAGGCCAAGCAGCGCTTCGTGGACGAGTTCGACCGGCGCTTCATGATGACCCTGCTCGAGGAGCACAGCTGGAACATCTCGTCCGCGGCCCGCGCCACCGGCGTGGATCGGATGTCGGTCTACAAGCTGCTCGAGCGGCTGGGGATCGAGCGCAGCGGCGGCGGCACCCCGGGCGACCCGGACGCGGCCGGATGACGCGGCGCGTTCGGTAGCGACATACCGCCGGCGAGCGCGACGCCCTGTTGTAGAGCCGGATCGACAGGGGGTGGGTACCCGATCCGCCAGAACGCCGCGGGCCGCGCCGGAACCGTCGAGGTTGCCGTGACCTGGCCCTCGGTATGTTGCTTGCACCACGCATTCTTCAGTGCCGACAGTTCCCTACTTTGGCTCTCTGCCCTGCACGCACAGCACGGTCCGAGGCGACTATCCGTACGTCGCCGGTGGTGGAGGCGGGCGCGTCACGCCCCGCCTCGACAACGGCGAGCGCTACGTGGTCGAGGGAGAGATCGCCCGCGGCGGCCACGCCACCGTGCTGCGGGCCCAGGACCGCAAGCTGCGCCGGCCGGTCGCCATCAAGCAGCTGGCCAGCCGGCGCCCGCGCCTGGAGATGCGCTTCATGAACGAGGCGCTCATCACCGCGCGGCTGCAGCACCCGTCGATCGTGCCCATCTACGACGTGGGCAGCTGGTCGGACGGCACCCTCTACTTCGCCATGCAGCTGGTCAAGGGCGCGACCCTGGCCGAGCGCATCGCCACCGCCGCGGACCGCGCCGAACGGCTCGCGCTCATCCCGGTCGTCATCGCGGTGACCGACGCGGTCGCCTACGCCCACACCCAGGGCATCATCCACCGCGACCTCAAGCCGCACAACGTGCTTGTCGGCGACCTGGGCGAGACAATCGTCATCGACTGGGGCATCGCCAAGGTCCTGTCCGAGGTGGACATCGAGGGCGAGGAGAGCGACGCGGTCGGGCTCACTCACACCGCCGCCGGCAGCGTGATCGGCACGCCGCACTACATGTCGCCCGAGCAGGCGGCCGGTGGCGAGGTCGACGAGCGCACCGACGTCTACGCGCTCGGCGCGATGCTGTACCACCTGATCGCCGGCCAGCCACCTTTCGCCGAGCTGCCGGCCAAGGCGGTCATCCCGGCCGTGCGCAGCGAGTCTCCCGCGCCGCTGGCCGACGCCGGCGACGACATCCCGAAGGCGCTGATCGGCGTCGTCGAGCGGGCCATGGCCCGCGATCCCGACGCCCGCTACCGCTCGGCCACCGGGCTGCGCGAGGATCTCACTCCGGCCTGCAACCGCCGGAGCGGCGATCGCGCGGCTCGCGCCGGCTGAGAGACGAGAAAACCATCGGCGACCGGGCCGCATGGGTCGGCCCGGCCGCCGATCGTGGTTCTAGCGGCGCCTTCGCCCGCCGCGCGGGTCCTGAAACATCTGCATCATCATCATCATCATGAGCATGTCGTTGCTGTTGTCCTGAGGAGGAGGGCATGGGCACTGCATGTTGAAGAAGTTCCTGTCTCCGCGGCGTCCACCACCGCATCCACCAGCAACGTCGTCGAGCTCCTCGAGCGCAAACTCTGGCATCTTGTTGTCGTCGTCCATGGGCATCCTTCCTTGTTTGTTCGGTCCTGGGTTCCAGACAGGTCAGAAACGAAAGACGGCCTGGCCGGTCGCGCCGATGAAGGCGTCCACGGCCCCGATGACGTCCTGATCGAGGTCCTCGTCGAGCGCGACGGCCAGGTCGCCCGAGCCCTCGAAGTCGAGGGCGAAGCGCGTGTAGGCGGCGGCGACGCGGACCAGGATGCGCTCGAGCAGCTCGACCTCGAGCCCCACCTCTCCTCTCAGCCCGTAGCTGCCGGCGGCGCCGAAGGCCGCCTGGTCGGTGATACCGGACGTGGCGACCGTGTGGAGGTAGCTGCCGGCTCCGAAGACCGTCGCGCGGCCGAGCTCGTAGCGGACACCGCCGCCCGCGTCGATGAAGGCGTAGCGCGCGTCCGGCACCATCAGGCCGGGCGGCCGGATGCCGACCTCGTAGCGCAGCTCGCTGTAGCCGAGCTGGAAGGTGGGCACCCAGCGCTTCTTGACGCGCAGGCGGCCGCGCAGGGCCGCGGCCCACTGCATCTGGGTGACCGGCAGCTCGACCCCCTCGCTGCCGCCGAGTGACATGCCGGCGTTGATCGACCTGTCGATCGCCACCGCCAGCCCGATGGCCGGCTCACCCGGGGTGCTGGCCTCGGCCTCGACGTGCAGGCCCGGCGACGGGTTGGCCGACAGCGAGGCGTCGCCGACCAGGCCCGGCTCCTGCGAGAAGGCGAGCTTGCGCGCGGTGGCCGAGAGGCCGACCCCGGCCTCGAAGACCAGCGGGAAGCGGCGCTCGGGGGCCGCCTTGCCCCGCTTGCGAGCGGCCTCGGGGCGCGCCTTGCTGACGTCGCGGTCGGCGATGTCGACCCGGCCCTGCGCCTGCACGTCCGCGCGGTGCTGCGGCTGCGGCTGCGGTTCCGGAACCGCCTGGCCGGGCGGGCCGTCGTGGGTGCGGTCCGGATCGATCCACACAAGTAGATCTCCCAGCAGCCGCGCGATGCGCGCCCGCGCGGCCGGCGTCATCTCGGCGGTGGCCAGCGGCACCAGCACCGCCCCGACGCTCTCGCCGTCACCGGCGCGCAGCACCGACAGGCTCAGCGCGTAGGCCTCGCTGGAGGCCGCGACCTCGCCGACGACGACAGCGTCGGCGCCGGCCATGCGGGCCATGGCCAGCGCCGCGGCCGGCTCGCTGCCGTCGGTCCCGGCCAGCTCGCGGGCCTGCTCGAGCCGCGCGGCCGGCACCACCGCATAGCGGGCGCCGACCACGTCCACCACGACCGCGCGCGCCTCGCTGGCGACCACCTCGGGGCCGGCGAAGGGTGCGACGGCGATGAGCCTCGTCTCCGCCCGCGCGGGGGCGGCGGCGGTGAGGACAGCGAGTACGACGAAGCACGCGAGCAGCCTGGACATTGGTCCCTCCACCTCAGAGTCGGAAGCCGAGCATGACGACGCCGCCGACGTAGGTGTCGGTGGCTCCACTGACGTCAACGTCCGAGCTCTCGTCGAGCCCGGTCGCCCACGCGCCGTCGCCGTTGAACGCGAGGATGATGCGCTGATAGGTCGCGGCGACGCGCACGAAGGTCGTGTCGCCGGCGTCGATCTCGAGGCCGACCTCGCCGCCGAAGCCGTGAAAGCGCGAGCTGCCGAACGCGGTGGCCGCCGTGATGCCGCCAGCGCTGAGCACGTGCAGGTACCACAGGTCGGCGCTGATCGAGAGGCGGTCGTCGCGCAGGCTGAGCCGCGCGCCGCCGCCGACATCGGCGTAGGCGTAGCGCGAGTCGGGGATGAGCAGCCCGTTGGGCCGGTTCGAGATGGCGAAGCCGAGCTGGTGATAGCCGGCGCCGCCGCGCACGTTCACGCGCTTGTGCACGGCGCGCCGGATCATCAGCCGGGCGCCGATGTGCTGGAGCGAGATGCCGAGCTGCTTTGTCTGCCCGCCGGCGGGAAAGGAGACCGAGGCGCCGATCGACCGCTGGTACACGAGGTCGGCGGACAGGCCGAGCGGGTTGACGTCGACGGTGCCGGACACGGCGACGCCGCCCGACGGGCTGCCCGACATGCTGAGCGGGCGCTCGTCCTCGGCCAGGTCGATCTGGTGCGCGAACTGGAGCTGGCGCGCGATGGCGGCCACGCCGACCGCGGCGCGCACCTGCATGGCCGGCGGCCGGCGCTTCGCCGCCCTGGCTCTGGCCCGGTCGCGCTGCTCGGCGACCGACCACTTCTCGACCGAGGCCTCCTGCTTCTGCTGGGCGGCGGTGAGCGACGCGCGCGCGGCGCCGGGGGCCTCGTTGCCGATCTGGCCGGGCTGGGTGATCACGGCCGCGGGGGCGGCCTGATCCACGCCGGCCGCGACGGCGCCGTCGGTCTCGCCGTTGAGCGGCTCGGTCCAGTCGATGAGGTCGACCAGCTCGTCGATGATCGCCTCGCGGGTCGCTTCCGAAACGCGCTTGCCGCGGGCGTTGACGCTGAAGCGGTCCATCACGCGGCCGGTGCGCCCCTCGCGCACCGCGATGGTCAGCTTGCCGCCCTGCACCTCCCCCTCGATGATCGCGTCCGCGCCTACCTTCCTGGCCACCTGGGCCACGGACTTCATCGACTCCTTCGTGACGTTGAGGCGGCGGCGCGCGAGCCTGTACCTGCCGTACGGCAGGACCTCGTACAGGTCGGAGACGATCTCGAGGATCACGTCGTGCATGGCCTTCGACGTGGGGGCCGGCCCCACGAAGTCGGCGACCACGACGCGCCGCTCCTGCTCCGCGCGCGCCCGGGGCGGCGCGGCGACCAGGACGGCAAACGCCGCCGCGAGCGCGGCGATGCGAGTGCAGGGCACGTGGATGTCTCGACTCATGCGAATCACCGTCGATGAGTGCAACGGCGATGCCACGCAGCATCACCGCGCGATCGCGAGCGCGGCCCGGTGCTGTCGCTGTACACGGGTAGCGCGGCGCGGGGGAAAATTCCCGTGGGCCCAGACCGCTGTCGCGCCAGGGCAAAACGAAAGCGCCGCCGCCCTGACGGACGACGGCGCGGAGTTGCGCTGGAGAGCGGATGGACGGTGGATGGAGAGCGGATGGAGAGCGGACGCGCTTACTGGCCGGCGACGTCGATGAGCAGGTGCACGCTGCCGGCGTCGATCTGGTTCAGGTCGGTCGGATTGTCGTCTCCGCAGACCGAGGCCTTGATGTAGCCCGGCGCAGTCTGGCCGAGGCTGTTGGCTCCGATGACGAAGCGGTGGCCGCCGTTCTCGCCGTCCGGGACGCGGACCTCGACCGCCAGCTTGGTCCCGGCCGGGACCATGGCGTCGATCGGGAACTCCACCACGCTGGCGAGCGTGTCGGCGACGGTCTGGCTGGCTGTCGCCAGCGTCGTCAGGTCGCCGTTCTGGATGTCTCCGGTGACGGTGTGGAGCTCGATCTCGACCGGCTGTCCCTGGCCGTTGCCGGACTGGGCCCGCTCCACGCCCACATCGACCCGCGTGACGTGGAAGCCGGATGCGAGGCCAGCGGTCGCGAGATCGAAGACGCGGTACCAGCTGTTGTCGAAGTGGATGTCCTGCTCATCTGCGCACACGATCGACGCGTCCGGTTCGATGAGCTCGGACGTCGTCTGGGACAGGACCCGGTTGCCGCTCGGCTGTGCATCGGGCCGCGGCCCGGCATCCGCCTCCGGCTCGTCTTCGGTGTCGTCCGGCGGCGGAGTGTAGACGGAGGCGTCGGGATCCGCGCCCGCCGGTCCCGCAGCCGGCGGCGCCGGAAGCCCGCACCCGAGAAGAGCGAGGGGAATCAGCGCGGAGAGGTTCATGCCGGACCCGAATTGCAAGGGTCGTTCCTCGCGCGGTGGCGGCCAAGATCGCGAGGCGCTGCGCGGATCGCGGCGATCGAGCCGCCGGCCCGGGTCGCGCCCTCCCCAGCGCCCGTCGACCGCGGTCGGCATGCGCGGCCGCCGGACCAAAAAAAGAAGCCCCGCGCTGCACCGCGACATGCTGGCCGCGCGCAGGGGGGCTCCCTGGATGGCGACCGCTGGGCGGCCGCACATCTCGAGTCGGGCCGGAGCTACTTGGTGGGCTCCGCCGGCTTCTCCTTGTCCTTCGACTTGTCGGCCGGCGCCTCGGTGCCGTCCTTGGCCTTCGACTTGTCCTTGTCCTTGGCCTTGGCGTCTTCCTTGGCCTTCGACTTGTCCTTGTCCTTGGCCTTCTCGTCCTGGGACGGAGCGGGCTTGTCGGCCGGCGGGGTCGACTGGGCGCTGGCCGCGAGCGGCGCAACCGAGAGGGCGGCAGCGAGGAGCGAAACAGACAGCAGCTTCTTCATCGACGGCTCTCCTTTGGGTTGTGGTGCGGCGGGCACGTTAGCCCGAGGTCGGAGACCAAGTGTTCTTCAGCGGCGCGGTGAGCCATGTACAGGGCCGGGTTTCTGGCCCGCTGTGCCTGCGGTCACGAACACGGCGTCGATCTCGCGGAAGGCAAGGGATTCGAACCCTCGAGGCGACGTGGTCGCCCACCCGGCTTCCAACCGGGCTCCTCACCATTCGGATACCTTCCAGAAAAAGGAAACGGACCTCCCGCGGCGGGACGACGCCGCGGGAGATCTCCTCACTCTCCATTCCGACCCTGGCCCAGGAGCTGGGCCGGCAGCAGGTTCTGCAACCCGTCGGCGCCAACGACGAGACGGACCTCCTTGATGTGCTCGGCGATCTCCTTCAGCGCCTCGAGCTCCTTGAGCCGGAGCAGGACCGGCTGGTCCGCCATCACGCGCGCGGTGTTGGCCAGAGACCGCGTGGCCGCGGTCTCCTCGCGGCGGAGGATCACGTTGGCAGCGGCCTCCTTCTCCGCCTCGATCACGCGGTTGAGCAGCGTCTTCATCTCGCCCGGCAGCACCACGTCCTTCACGCCGACACGCTCGATCCGGACTCCGAAGCGAGCGGCCCGCGGCAGCGCCTGCTCCTCGAGGTAGCGGGTCATGCCGTCCCGACCCTCGAGCAGCTCGTCCAGGCTGACGCCGGCGACGTAGTCGCGCGCCGCGAGCTGCACGATGACGTAGACCGAGTCGCGCACGTCGGCGACCGTCTGCGACGCGACCGGGTCGTCGATCGCGTACTCGATGGTCAGGCTGAGCCGCAGCGTGACCTTGTCGCGCGTCATCAGCTCCTGCCCCGCGATGGCGACCTGCTGCCGGCGCATGTCGACCTTGGCGATCTCGACCTGCGCCTCCGGGTGCGACCAGCGCGCGTAGCGTCCCGGCTCGAGCACGCGCCGCAGCTTTCCCTGCACGTACTCGAGACCGCGCTCCTGCTCGCGGACCTGCACGAGCACGTACTCCTTGCCCGGCATGAGCGCGATAAGCTCGTCGGTCAGCTCCGGCATCGGCTCGTCCACCGAGAAGACCTTCAGCACGACCGACCGGTCGACCGTCCAGAACCGGTGCGTGCCCGGCCGCAAGAACGCCTGCGGCTTGCCGTCGCGGTAGAGGACTCCTCGCTGCCGGTTCGACAGCGTGACCTCCTCGAACCACTCGGCCGGCAGGATCGCCCGCACCTCCGGCAAGGCGGACAAGAGCAGCACGTCGGTACGCCACCGCTGCTCGGTGTATCGCGCGCCCCAGACCGTGTAGCGGCCCGGCGCGAGGGCGCGGGTCGGGATGGAGCGGCGAAACAGGACGACCCGCTCGTCGAGCTTCACCTGGATTCGCTTGAACATGGGAAGCCTCCTCCTGCGCCGATGCCGTCGGCTTTCGGGCGGGCGGCCTCGTCTATCTGGAGGACTGGGCCGCGCCGCGGTCTGGTGTGTTCCTGATCGTCGTGGGAAAAGTGGCGTCGAGGGATCGGAGCGCCGACGGGAGGGCGCCGGGTCTTCCAGGATCGCAGCGGCGATCCCGGTCGAGACCGGCACGCTCACGCGTCGCGGCCCCGCTCGCGATGCAGATGACTGCGGGCCGACACGCGGACCGGGCGGCGGTCGCCGCGTCGATGGCCGCCCGTTGCGTGTGCCGGCGCGAGTCGCCGGATGGCGTGCGGGTCGCCTGACCGGGACTACCGATCAAGCGAGAGGCACCCCGATCCCTCTCGGCCGAGTGGCCTTTTTGGGGCGGCCAGGCCCATCCCAGGTTAATAGCCCGGTGCTCTACCGCTGAGCTACATGGAGCGGGCTCCATGGAGGGAATCGAACCCTCGGCTTCCAGGTTGGCTGGTCGTCGTGCGCGTCTGGATCCGCGGCCACCGGTTTCAGGCGGCGGTCGCAGCACCAGCGTGGAGCCGATCACCGGACACGCCGCGGAGACCGCGTGCAGCAGTCCGCGCCGTGCGGCGTCGCGCTGGCGCCCAGACTTTCATCGCGCGCAACGGTCGGTACGGGGGGATTCGAACCCACCACTTGTCCGGGTTTGGGCCGGATGCCTCTTCCAGTTGGGCCACGTACCGCATCGGCACCACCGAGCAGGATCGAACTGCTTCACCGAGGTTCGGAGCCCCGGGCCGCGATCCACGCGCGGTGGCAGAGAGACCGCCCCGGGTAACGCTCCCGGTTCTTCGAGGGTTGCAGCCCCGAGCCAGCCCTTGCTGGTGACGGCCGAGTGGTGGAAGCGAAGGGAATCGAACCCTCATCGCTCGGATGCGAGCCGAGTGCTCTCCCGTTGAGCTACACCCCCACGAGTCGGTTGGCGGAAGCGACAGGAGTTGAACCTGCAAGGCCGCAAAGCTCGTCCGAGTTCGAATCGGGTGCCATCACCACGTTGGCTTGCGCTTCCACGTCACTGCTATTCGAATGTCATAGATCTCTGTGGTTAACTGCCGCGCCGCTCACCCTCGCCCGTCGGGGCACGCGTGTCGCGAACGCAGCTGTCTCGAAGGACACACGTGTGGCGTCGTGGGGGCAGAAGGACTTGAACCCTCGTGCAAGCGCTTTACAGGCGCGGCAACCAGCCCGTGGTGTGCCCCCGAAAAGAAGAAAGCCGCCCGAGGTTGGCCTGGGGCGGCTCGATCTCGGTCTGTTCAACAGCCACTACATGGCCGCCCCATTCTGCGCTTCTCGGGCCCGCGATGCGTTTCGATAGAGACAACTGGCAGATAGCGCGCACCTGGACCCGACGGCGGGCAAGCGGACTTGCGCCGGTGAGGTCGAGGCGAGCGATATGCGGTGCATTCGGGTCATGGTTCGAGCGTCGAGTTCAACGATCATAACAGCAGTCGGTTCTCATCGACAGAACTTTTTGGCCGGCACCGTCGATGATCGTCAATCCGCCGTTGACGAAGTCACGCGCCGAAGTTCTCCCAGTGCCGGCCGTCTCGCTCGAGCAGCGCGTCCGCCTCGACCGGGCCCCAGGTGCCGGCGCGGTAGTTGGGGAAGTTGCGCGGCGCGAGCGCGCCCCACACGTCGAGGATCGGCTGCACCATGGCCCAGCCGGTCTCGACCATGTCGGCGCGCTGGAACAGGGTCGCGTCGCCGATCATGACCTCGTAGAGCAGCGTCTCGTAGCCGGTGCTCGGCACCTGGCCGAAGTGATCGGCGTAGTCGAAGTCCATCTCGACCGAGCCGACCGACACCACCGGACCGGGGATCTTGGCGCCGAAGCGCAACGTGATCCCCTCGCGCGGCTGGATGTGGATGTAGAGCCGGTTGGTGGTGAGCCGCTGCACCGACGTGTGCTGGAACAGCGTCGCCGGCGCGTGCTTGAACTGGATGACGATCTCGGTCGTGCGCCGCGGCAGGCGCTTGCCGGTGCGCACGTAGAACGGCACGCCGGCCCAGCGCCAGTTGTCGACCAGCAGGCGCAGCGCCACGAACGTGTCGGTCGTGCTGCCGCGCGCCACCATCGACTCGTCCCGGTAGGCGGGCACGTTCGCGCCGTCGATCTGGCCGGCGCCGTACTGGCCGCGGACCGCGTACTGCAGCACCTGCTCCGGCGTGAGCAGCTGCACCGACTTGAGCAGCTTGACCTGCTCGTCTCTCACCGCGTCGGCGCTGAACGAGATGGGCGGCTCCATCGCCACCAGCGAGATGAGCTGAGCGATGTGGTTGGGCGTCATGTCGCGCATGGCGCCCGCGGTGTCGTAGTAGCCGCCGCGCCCGCCCACGCCCAGCTCCTCGGCCACGGTGATCTGGACGTGGTCGATGTAGTTGCGGTTCCAGATCGGCTCGAACAGCCCGTTGCCGAAGCGGAACACCATGACGTTCTGGACCGTCTCCTTGCCCAGGTAGTGATCGATGCGGAAGATCTGCTCCTCGCCGACCTGCTCGCGCAGGCAGCGGTTGAGCTCGATCGCGCTGGTCAGGTCGCGGCCGAACGGCTTCTCGATGACGATGCGGCGCCAGCGCTTCTGCTCCTCGCGGATGAGCCCGCACGCGGCCAGGTTCCTGACGATCGGCGAGAAGAACGACGGCGACACAGCGAAGTAGAAGAGGTAGTTCCCTGACGTGCCGAGCTGCCCGTCGGTGGTGGCCAGGAGCTCGCTCAGCGCCGAGTATCCGGCCCGGTCCTCCACGTCCATCGAGTGATAGAAGATGCGCTCTGACAGCGCGGTCCACGCGGCGCGGGTCGCGACATCGGACAGGACGGTGTCGTCCGGGCGCACGGCGTCGCGGAACTGCGCCGGACTCATCGGTGTGCGCGACACGCCGACCACCGCCAGGCTGCGCGGCAGGAAGCCGCCGGTTTGTAGATTCAGGATGGCCGGGATGAGCTTGCGCTTCGTGAGATCGCCGGACGCTCCGAAGATGACGATGACGCACGGGATCGGAGGTGCGCGCGTTCGGCACCACCATGAGCGGCTGGGCTGGCTGCAGCGAGACCATCACTTCGGCTCCACGTGGCCGCCGAACTGCTTGCGCATGGCGGACAGCAGCTTCTCGCCGAAGTTCTGCTGCTGGCGCGAGCGGAAGCGGGTGTAGAGCGACGCGGTCAGCACGTCGGCCGGCACCTCCTCGTCGATGGCGGCCTGCACCGTCCAGCGGCCCTCGCCCGAGTCCTGCACCTGGCCGGTGAAGCCGGCGAGATCCGGATCCGCGGCCAGCGCGATGCTGGTCAGGTCGAGCAGCCAGCTGCTCGACCACGCTGGCGCGCCGCCACAGCTCGGCGATGTCGGGCAGGTCGAGCTCGTAGCGCAGCTCGGCCGGAAGCGAGGGCGACCTCGCGTTGCGCAGGATGTCGAACCCCTCGGCGTACGCCTGCATGAGGCCGTACTCGATGCCGTTGTGGATCATCTTGACGAAGTGGCCGGCGCCGACCGGCCCGCAGTGGAGGTAGCCCTGGTCGGCGGTGCCCTCGCCGTCGCGGCCCGGGGTGGCCGGGATCTCGCCGCGCCCCGGCGCCAGCGTGCGCAGCACCGGTTCGATACGGTCGACCGCCTCCTTCGGCCCGCCCACCATCAGGCAATAGCCGCGCTGCGCGCCCCAGACGCCGCCGCTGGTCCCGGCATCGACGTAATGGATGCCGCGCCGGCCGGCGTCGCGCGCGCGGCGCACGTCGTCCTTGAAGTACGAGTTTCCGCCGTCGATGATCGTGTCGCCCGGCTTGAGCGTCTCGGCCAGCGATGCCACCGTCTCCTCGGTGGCGGCGCCGGAGGGCACCATCACCCAGACCGCGCGCGGCGCGGCCAGTCGCTCGATGAGCTCGTCGAGGCTGCTGGCGGCGACGGCGCCCTCCGCGCGCAGCGCGGCCACCGCGTCCGGGTTGCGATCATGCACCACCACCTGGTGGCCGCCCTTCATCAGGCGCCGGGCCATGTTCGCACCCATCCGGCCGAGACCGATCATTCCGATCTGCATCGTGGACTCCCTCCTCAGCGCGCGATCGCCGCGCGCCGCTTCTCGACGGTCTGCAGCAGCGACTCGAACGAGCGGGCGAACGAGGCCACGCCGTCCTCCTCGAGCTTCTGCGTCACCTTCGCCATGTCGACCCCGGCGCGCGCCAGGTCGGCCATCACCGCGCGCGCCTGGTCGAGGCCTTCGGTCAGGCGCGGCTCCGGCCGCCCGTGATCCTTGTACGCCACGACCGTCTGCGGCGGCATCGTGTCAACCGTGTCGCGGCCGATCAGCGCCTCGACGTAGTAGACGTCCGGATAGGCCGGGTTCTTTGTCGACGTGCTGGCCCACAGCGGGCGCTGCACGCGGGCGCCGGCCCTGGCCAGCTCCGCCCACTGCGGCCCGGCGAACCTCTCGAGGAAGAGCTGATAGGCGAGCTTCGCATTGGCGATGGCGGCCTTGCCGCGCAGCGCCTCGAGCGCGGCGCGGTCGCCGCCGGCGCGGATGCGCTCCTCGAGCAGCGCGTCGGCCGCCGTGTCCACGCGCGAGACGAAGAAGCTCGCCACGGACGAGATGCCGGACACATCCTGGCCGGCTGCGACGCGCCTCCTGATGCCGGCCTGGTAGGCGTCGATGACCTCGGCGTAGCGCTCGAGCGAGAAGATGAGCGTCACGTTGATCGACAGGCCGTCGGCGATGCTGCGCTCGATCGCCTTCACCCCGGCCTTGGTGGCCGGAATCTTGACCAGGAGGTTGGGACGCTCGACCGCGCGCCACAGGCGCTGCGCCTCGGCGATGGTCTTGTCGGTGTCGCCGGCGAAGACCGGGTTGACCTCGATGCTGACGTGGCCGTCGGCGCCGCCGGTGCGGGTGAAGACCGGGCGGAACACGTCCGCGGCGGCGCGGATGTCCTCGATGGCGAGCGCGTCGAAGATCTCCTCGGCGCTCTTGCCGGCCTTCGCCAGCCGGCCCAGCGCGTCGTCATAGTCGCTGCTCTTGCCGATGGCTTGCTCGAAGATCGTGGGATTGGACGTCAGCCCGGTGATGTCGCCGTCCTCCACCATGCGTTGCAGCGCGCCGCTGGTGAGCAGGCCGCGCTGGATGTTGTCGAACCAGGGGGATTGACCGAACCGCTGCAGGGCCTGTAGTGGGCTTTCCATCTCTCACTCCATGTAGAGTTTTCGTTCCAGCTCGGCAACCTTGCGCAGCCGGCGAGCGTGCCGCTCCTCGCCGGTGAAACTGGCCTTCAAGAAGGCGGATACGAGCTCGAGGGCGAGGGCCGCCCCGACCACGCGGGCGCCGAGCGCGAGGACGTTCACGTCGTCATGCTCGACACTTTGATGCGCCGAATAGGTGTCGTGGCAGACTCCGGACCGGATGCCGCGCATCTTGGTGGCCGCGATGGCGGCCCCGACGCCGCTTCCGCAAAGCAGCACGCCGCGCTCCGCCCTGCCCGCCTGGATCGCCTCGCCGACGGCGGCCGCGATGTCCGGGTAGTCGACCGGCTCGGTCGAGTCGGTGCCCAGGTCGATCGCCTCGTGGCCGAGGCCTCGCACGACCTCGAGCACCTCTCCCTTGAGCGGAAATCCAGCGTGATCGGCGCCGATCGCGACCTTCATGCCTGAGGGTACCCCAGGTCGGGCGCCCTGCCAGCGGGGCCATTTGGCGGCAGAACTTGCGCGCCGCGGCGCTCGCGGAGGAGGCTCGGCTCAGGCGGGCGCGCAGAGCTCGATCAGTTTCTGCCCGTAGGTGCGGATCAGCGCCGGCCCGATGCCCGGAACTTGTAGAAGGGCCCGCTCGTCGCCCGGTCGCTGCTCGGCCAGGGCCAGGAGGGCGCGGTTGCTGAGCACGCAGAAGGCCGGCACATGCCGCCGCTTGGCCTCCGCCAGGCGCCAGGCGCGCAGCTGCTCGACCAGCTCCGGCGAGGCCGAGGCGCCGAGAATCGGCGGCATCGGCCGACCCGCGCGAACGGCCCGAGCGGCCGGAGTCGCGCCGGGATGCGGCGCGCTTGCGCCGCCCTCCCGACCCGGTCGCCTCCTCGCGGCCGGCGCGGCTGCCGCGGTTGCGCCGCCGCGGCGCGCGCTCCTCTGCCTCGAGCAGGATCCGGTCGACCGCGCCGGCGCCGGGCTCCCGCCCCTCGGCCGTGAGCGCGGCCCGCTGGTACTCGATCACCTTGCCGTCCTTCTCGAACGATTCCTGCGACAGTCTCACCAGACCGGCCCGCGCGAGGCCGCGCAGCAGGCGCTCGAACCCGCGGCGGTCCTCGCCCATCGTCTGCTTGCACAGCTGGCCGGTCGGCTGGCGGTCCGCGGTGCGCAGCGCGCGCACGATGCGGGCCAGCGCCTCGAGCTCCGCCGGCGCGGGCGGCAGCAGGCGCGCCGCGACGCACGCCTGCGGGATGCAGGCGTCGCACAGCCCGCACGGCTGGCCGCTGTCCTCGCGGTCGCCGAAGTGACGGACCAGGTGCAGCATGCGACAGCCGTGGGCCTCGGCCAGGCGGCCCATCTGGGCCAGCTGCTCGGCCTTTCGCTCGCGCTGGGCCATGTACGGCCCGCGCCAGCCGGGCTTGCCGCAGCGCAGCTCGTCGTCCGGACCGATCTCGACGCCGCCGTGGATCCCCAGCTTCTCGAGCGCCCGCTCCAGGTCGTCGCCGCGCATGCCGACCCGCGCCCGGAGCGCGTCCGCCGACACCGAGCGGCCGGATGCGTGGCGAGCCAGCGCGTCGTACAGGCGTTGCAGCACTTGCGGGTCCGGGTAGTCGCGCCCGTGAAAGAACTCGTGGGTGCGCCGATCGGCGAACGACTGCAGGAGGACGGCGCGCGCCGGCTCTCCGTCGCGGCCGGCGCGCCCGATCTCCTGGTAGTAGCCCTCGACGCTCGACGGCAGGGCCAGGTGGATCACCGTGCGGACGTTCGGACTTGTCGACGCCCATGCCGAACGCGATGGTGGCGACCACGACCTGCAGCTTGCCCGACAGGAAGGCGGTCTGGGCCCGGTCGCGCGCCTGAGCGGACATGCCGGCGTGATAGAAGGCCGACGGGAACTCGCGGCCGAGCACCGCCGCCGCCTGCTCGGCGATCTTGCGCGTCGGCGCGTACAGGATGGCCGGCCGCCGCTCCGGGTCGGCGAGCAGCCTCCGCGCCACCGCGATGCGATCGCCGGGCGGAAGCTCGAGCACCTCGACGGCCAGGTTCTCGCGGCGAAAGCCGTGGATGAAGGTGCGCACCTGCCGGCCCAGGCCGAGCTGCTCGACGATGTCGTGCTGGACCACCGGCGTGGCGGTGGCGGTCAAGGCGACGATCGGCGGCGGCTCTCCCGACCCGCGCAGCTGCGGCAGGCGCTGGCCGAGCAGCCGGTAGTCGGGGCGGAAGTCGTGGCCCCACTGCGAGATGCAGTGCGCCTCGTCGATCGCGATCAGGCTGGGCGGCCTTCGCGCCAGCAGCTCCGGGAACCCGGCCACGCCCAGGCGCTCCGGCGCGATGAAGAGGTAGTCGAGCTCGCCGTCGATGTACAGGCCGCACACCCGGCGCGCCTCCTCGCGGCCGCGACCGGAGTGGATGCGCTCCGCCTTCAGGCCAAGCGCGCGGAGCCCGGCGACCTGGTCCTCCATGAGGGCGATGAGCGGGCTCACGACCAGGCCGGTCCCGCCGCGCGCCAGCACCGGCAGCTGGTAGCACAGCGACTTGCCCGCCCCGGTCGGCATGACCAGCAGCAGGTCTTGCCCCGCGGTCGCCGCCCGGCACACCTCCTCCTGGTGCGGGCGAAACGACGCGTGGCCGAACACCGAGCTCAACAGATTCCCCACGTCGCGCTGCCCGGCAGCGCGCCTTGCAGGCGCGGCCGTCACGCGCGCGGGAGCCGCACCGGCTGGCGCGGCGGACTCCACGCGCACCGGGGCCGCGCCCGCGCGTGATGTCCCACCGGACTCCGCGCGCGGTGCCTCGCCCGCCCGTGCCGGCGGACGGCTGGCCGCACGGCCGGACAGCACGCGCGCAGGCGCCTCGCCCGGGCCGCCCGGGCGCCCTGGGCCGCCCAGCCGCGGCGGCACGCGCCCGATCACGTCGGTGACGTAGCGCTCGATGCCTGCCATGAAGGTGGCCAGGTCTCCCTCGCCGCGCTCGATCTGCTGCAGCCGCGCCTCCCACTGGCCGGTCATGGCCGGGCTCTTCACGTCCGGGTTGACCGCCTCGACGAGGCCGATGCCGAGGTCGGTCGCCTCGAGGGCCTTCTCGCGCCGCTCCATGTACTTGCGCGCCAGCAGAGTCTCGATGATCTGCGCCCGCGTGGCCGGCGTGCCCAGGCCGCACTCGCGCATCGCGTCGGACAGCTCCTTGTCGTCGAGGGCCTTGCCGGCCGTCTCCATCGCTGTCAGCAGGGTTGCGTCGGTGAAGCGGGGCGGCGGGCGGGTGCGCTTCTTGACCGCCTCGGCGTCGACCACCCGCTGGGGCTGCCCGCGCTCGAGCCCGGACGGCAGCGGCTGGCGCGACTGATCGTCGTCGGCGCCCGCCGCCCCCGACTTCGCGCCCTCGACGCGCGGCCGCGGCGGCCGTGGCTCCCCGCCCACGTCGAGCACCTTCCATCCCGGCTCGCGCACCGCCGACCCGGCGGAGTGATAGCGGTCGACGATCGCGGGATGGCCCGCGGTCCGGATCTCGGTGACCACTGTCGTCGCGTCCCACACGAAGTCGCCGTGCCAGGCGGCCAGCAGGCGGCGGCAGACGAGGTCGTGGATGCGCCGCTCGTCCGACGAAAGCGCCCGGCCGACCGGCGACTCCGCCGTCGGGATGAGCGCGTGGTGATCGGTGACCTTGCCGTCGTCGACGAAGCGGCGCGACAGCGGACGCTCTCCGGTGCCCGGCGCCAGCCGATCCTCGTAGTCGGCGCGAATCGCCGCCACGACCTGCGGCAAGGTCGCGGCGACCTCGGCCGAAAGGTGGCGGCTGCCGGTTCGCGGATAGCTCAGCAGCTTGTGCCGCTCGTACAGCGCCTGGGCCGCCTCGAGCGTGCGCTGGGCCGAGAGCCCGTACAGCCGGTTGGCGTGCCGCTGCAGCTCGGTCAGATCGTAGAGCAGGGCGGCGGCATGCGCTTGACCTGCGAGTCGAGCGACGCGATGCGCGCCTCGCCGGCCAGCGCCCGCGCCACCACCGCGGCCGCCTCCTCGCCGCCCGGTGGAAGCCGGCGCGCCTCCAGCTTGCCCTCGGCGCACAGGCGCCCCTGGTAGGTCGCGCCATCGCGCGGCGAGAAGGTCGCCACCACCTCCAGGTAGTCCTCGGGCACGAAGTTGCGGATGGCCAGCTCGCGCTCCACGACCATGGCCAGGGTCGGCGTCTGCACCCGACCCACCGAAAGCGGCAAGTCCAGCGCCAGACCGTAGGCGCGCGAGAGGTTCATCCCGACCAGCCAGTCGGCCTGGCTGCGCCCGCGCGCCGCGTCGGCCAGCGGGTCGTAGTCGGCGCCGTCGCGCAGCCTGCGGAAGCCCTCGCGGATGGCACCGTCGGTGAGCGAGGAGATCCACAGCCGCCGCACCGGCTTGCTGCACCCGGCCGCCTCGTACAGGTAGCGGAAGATGAGCTCCCCCTCGCGGCCCGCGTCCGTCGCGCACACGATGCCCCGCACGCTCGGATCGGTGAGCAGCCGCCGCGCCACCTCGAACTGGCCGCGGTTCTGCTCCAGCACCACCAGCGGCCAGCTGCTCGGCAGCATGGGCAGGAGGTCGCGACGCCACCGCTTCCACTCCGGCCGGATCTGGTGCGGCTCGGCCAGCCCGACCAGATGCCCGACCGCCCAGGTCACCACGTAGCCATTGCCGGACAGGGTGCCGGCGCCGCGCCCGGTCGCCCCGAGCACGCGCGCGATGTCGCGCGCCATCGACGGCTTCTCCGCCACCACCGCGACCGTCGCGCCGCGGCCGCCGCCTCCGCCGCCCGACCTCACGGTTCCCCCGCGATGCGCACGCCCGCCAGCCGGTTGACCCGCTCCAGCACGGCCCGCGCGCTCATGACTCGCTTGTAGACGTAGAGCGCGCCCGGCAGGTCGTCGCCGAGCACCTGCTCGCTGACCCGCAGGCGCTCGCTCACCGCGAACAGGATCCGCTCGCCCAGGCCCGCCGCGACCAGCTCCACGCGGCGCCACACCGCCTGGCGGCTCCAGAAGCCCATGACCTCGAGATACACGCACTCGCCGGTGCCCTCGTGCTCGAACACGAGGTCCGGCACGCACAGCCCGACGCCAGGCAGGTCGAGGATCGCCCCGGCCGGCGCCGCCCGCCACGGCGTGTCGATCACGCGCAGCGCCTCGACCAGCGCGGCCACCTCGTCGGGCAGGCGCGGCTCGCCGCCCGGACCGCCGTCCCCGCTCCCGCCCACGAGGCGAAACGCCAGCGGCGTGCGCGCCGCGCCCCAGCGCACCTCCGCGTTCAGCGAGAAGGCGTCGCACTCGCGCAGCGCGGGCAGCGCCAGGGCCAGCTGCAGGCCGTACTTGGTCACCGACTCGAACAGGCTGAACGGCCCGTCGATCTCGATCCGGTAGCCGCCGTCGGGGTGGCTCTCGATGCGGTGGAGCAGCCGCAGGAACTTGAGCTTGCGAAACAGCGCCCGGTACGCGCCCGGTGTCGCGCACTCGACATCGACGGTGACTCGCACCGCACGCAGGAGGACCGCCTGGGCCTGGGCCAGCTCGTACTCGGCGACCAGGCGCGCCGGCTCGATCGCCTCGATCCGCCGCAGCCGGTGCGCGCCCCGCAGATCCGCGTACAGCGCCGCCTCGAGATCGTCGGCCGCCATCGCCCGCCGCCGCGGCCACCGCCTCGATGATCGCCTGGCGATCGAAGGTGCCGGCGCCGCGCGCCGCGCTCGCCGCCAGGAACACCTCGCGCCGCACCTCGGCCGGCTCGATCGAGGCCTCCGGGTCGAACTCGCACCGGTCCTCGACCAGCTTGCGGATGCCGTCGGCCAGCCGGCGCTCGGCCGGCTGCACGTCGATGCCGGCGCAGGCCTCGACGAACTCGTCGCGGCTGCGATCGACGTGGCCTTGCGCCACGTCCAGATAGCCAGCCGCCAGCTCGCCGGCCCGCGGACTGCCGCTTGCGCGTCCAGCGCCACGAGGCGCAGCTCCCCGCCCCGGCGCCGCGCGTTGACCAGATCAGCGGTAAGCAACGTGCTCCCTCCGCCGGTCGCTGGTGAACGCCTCGCTGGTGTCGTCGGTGACCAGCTCGTACAGCACCGCCCGCTTGCCGTCGCGCTTGCGCAGGATGCGGCCGAGCCGCTGCACGTGCTCGCGCACCGAGCCGGACCCGGAGATGACGATGGCCACGCTGGCCTCGGGCACGTCCACGCCCTCGTTGAGCACCTTCGACGTGACCACCGCGCCGTAGCTCCCCTCGTTCAGCCGGGCCAGGATCTCGCTGCGCTCGCGCACCTTGGTCTGGTGGGTGATGGCCGGGATGAGGAAGCGGCGCGACACCGCGTAGCAGGTGGCGTTGTCCTGGGTGAAGAGGATGGTCCGCCCGTGGCGGTGGCGGTCGAGCAGGTGCTCGACGTAGTCCAGCTTGGCCGGGGCGCAGAAGGCCAGCTCGCGCTGGCGCCGGTAGGCCTGCATCGCGCGCCGGCCCGCCGCGCTGCGCGACGAGCGCATGATGAACTCCGACCAGCCGGTCGGGCTGGACATGCGGATGCCCTGGTCCCGCACGAAGCCGCGGTAGATGGCGCGCTCGGCGTCGTACTCGGCGCGCTCGTCCGGCGACAGGTCGACCTCGATGCGCTCGGTGTCGTACTCGGCCAGGTAGTCGCCGGACAGATCGGCGATGTCCTTGCGGTAGACGATCGGCCCGACCAGCTCGTCGAGCTCCGCCTCCCGGCCGTCGCCTCGCTCCGGCGTGGCAGTCAGCCCCAGGCGGAACGGCGCCAGCGCCAGCCGCGCCGCCAGGCCGTACGAGGGACCGGGCAGGTGATGGCACTCGTCGAACACGAGCAGGCCGAAGCGCGCGCCCAGGTGCTCCATGTGCATGTAGGCCGAGTCGTAGGTGGTGACGGTGAGCGGCTGCACGTCGTGCTCGCCGCCGCCGACCAGGCCGACCGGCACGCCGAAGGTCGCGCGCAGAAGATCGAACCACTGCCGCACCAGATCCAGCGTCGGCGCGACGACCAGGGTCGCGCGCCGCTTGGCGTCGATCGCCATGCACGCGACCAGCGACTTGCCGGCTCCGGTCGGCAGCACGACGACGCCGCGGCCGCGCTGCCGCGTCCACGCCGCCAGCGCCTCTTCCTGGTACGGGCGCGGCTGCCGGTGGACCCTGGCCCCCTCGTCCAGCTCCTCGTACCGGCGGGCGACATCATTATATGTGACCTCGCCGCGCACGAGCGCGCGGACCACGTCGGCGTAGGCGATGGCCGGCGCGCGGTGGCACGCGGTGCGCGGGTCCCACGCGCAGGCGGGCGTCAACAGAATCCGTCGTCTCCGGGAGCCCGCGGACTTCGAGCGTGCCGCTGGCGAACGCGAGCGACACCGCGTGCGCGGTCGCGGAGTGCATCCGGCGGAGTATCGACCCCGGCTCCGACACCCGGCTGGCCGGGCCCGGCCGTCCGACCAGCCGGACGCCGTCCGGCGGACGTCCGGGGTGTCGGACGAGCCGGCTCAGAGCTGTCGCAGTGTTGGCCAACGAAACGCTCATCGAGCACCTGCAAAGCAAGCGGCGCGCCGGGAACCGAACAGCAGATCCCGACGAAGCTGGCGTCCGGCGCCGCAGCCCGCACCATTCCCGGAGGAGGCACGACCGTGTCAGGAGCAGAGCGCAGACGGCTGGAGAAGGACGCGCGCCGGGCCAGGAACTGGAAGCGGTGGGGACCGTATCTCTCGGAGCGCCAGTGGGGCACCGTGCGCGAGGACTACTCGCCCACCGGCGAGGCCTGGGATTTCTTCACGCACGACCAGGCGCGCAGCCGGGCGTACCGCTGGGGCGAGGACGGGCTGCTCGGCATCTGCGACCGCGAGTGCCGCCTGTGCTTCGCGCTCGCGCTGTGGAACGGACGCGATCCGATCCTCAAGGAGCGCCTCTTCGGGCTGAACGGCCCCGAGGGCAACCACGGCGAGGACGTGAAGGAGTGCTACTACTACCTCGACTCGACGCCGACGCACTCGTACATGAAGGCGCTGTACAAGTACCCGCAGGCCGAGTACCCGTACGCGGCGCTGGTGAGCGAGAACCGGCGGCGCGGCAAGAACGAGCCGGAGCTCGAGCTGCTCGACACCGGTGTGTTCGACGGCGACCGCTACTTCGACGTGTTCGCCGAGTACGCCAAGGCCTCGCCGGACGACCTGCTCATCCGCATCACGGTGGCCAACCGCGGCGCCGCTGCCGGCCACGCTGCACCTCCTCCCCACGCTGTGGTTTCGCAATACATGGTCGCCTGAGCGCACCGGCGACGGCTACGCGCGCAGGCCGTCGATCGCGCGCGCCGGCGAGCTCGAGGTGCTGGCCGAGCACGCGACCCTGGGCCGCTTCCGCATGGCCGCCGCGCCGGGCCCCGGCGGCCGCGCCCCGCAGCTGCTGTTCACCGAGAACGAGACCAACTTCGCCCGCCTGTTCGGCGTCGCCGGCAGCACCCCGTACGTGAAGGATGCCTTCCACGAGTACGTCGTCGGCGGCCGCGCGGAGGCCGTCAATCCGGCCGGGCACGGCACCAAGGCGGCGGCGTACTACCAGCTCGAGGTCCCGGCCCGCGGCGAGGTCACCGTCCACCTGCGCCTGTTCGCCGACGAAGGCGACGGGCAGCTGCCGGCGCGGTTCGGCCGGGGCGTTCGACGCCACCTTCGCCGAGCGCCGCCGCGAGGCGGACGAATTTTACGACGCCCTCGTCCCGGACGGCGCCACCGACGAGGAACGCCACGTCATGCGGCAGGGGTACGCGGGCCTGCTGTGGTCGAAGCAGTTCTATCACTACGTCGTGCGCGACTGGCTGGAGGGCGATCCGGCCTACCGCGGCGCCGCCGGCCTCGCGGCTGCACGGCCGCAACGCCGACTGGGGGCACCTCTACAACCGCGACGTCATCTCGATGCCGGACAAGTGGGAGTACCCGTGGTACGCGGCGTGGGATCTCGCCTTCCACATGATCCCGTTCGCGTCGCTCGACCCGCACTTCGCGAAGGAACAGCTCGTCCTGTTCCTGCGCGAGTGGTACATGCACCCCAACGGTCAGATTCCCGCCTACGAGTTCGCGTTCGGCGACGTGAACCCGCCCGTGCACGCGTGGGCGTGCTGGCGCGCGTACAAGGTGTCGGCGGCGCGCGGCGAGCGCGACCGCGTGTTCCTCGAGCGGGTCTTCCACAAGCTGATGCTCAACTTCACCTGGTGGGTGAACCGCAAGGACCTCGAGGGCAAGCACCTGTTCGCCGGCGGCTTCCTCGGCCTCGACAACATCGGCGTGTTCGACCGCTCGCAGCCGCTGCCCGGCGGCGGGCACCTCGAGCAGGCCGACGGCACCGCGTGGATGGCCTTCTACAGCGCCACCATGCTGGGCATCGCGCTCGAGCTGGCACGCGACAACCACGCCTACGAGGACGTGGCGTCGAAGTTCTTCGAGCACTTCGTCGCCATCGCCGACGCCATGAACCGGCTGGGCGGCTCGGGGCTGTGGCACGAGGAGGACGGCTTCTACTACGACCACCTGCACGCCGGCGACGGCGATCAGCCGCTCCGCATCCGCTCGCTGGTCGGCATCGTGCCGCTGTTCGCGTGCGAGCTCATCGACAACGAGGTGATGGAGCGCCTGCCCGGCTTCGCCAGGCGCGTGCGCTGGTTCCTCGAGAACCGGCCCGATCTCACCGGCCAGATCGCGTGCATGCACGCAGCGGGCGGCGTGCGGTTCGAGCGCCGCCTGCTGTCCATCCCGTCGCGCGAGCGCCTCGTGCGGGTGCTGCGCTACGCGCTCGACGAGGCCGAGTTCCTGTCCCCGCACGGCCTGCGCTCCCTGTCGCGCGTGCACCGCGAGCATCCCTACGTGCTGCAGGTCGATGGCGTCGAGCACCGCGTGGACTACCTCCCGGCCGAGTCGAATACGGGGCTGTTCGGCGGCAACTCCAACTGGCGCGGTCCGGTCTGGTTCCCGCTCAACTACCTCTTCATCGAGGCGCTCGAGCGCTACCACGACTTCTACGGCGACACGCTGCGCGTCGAGTGCCCCACCGGCTCGGGACGGTTCATGGATCTGGCGCAGGTCGCGCACGAGATCGCGCGCCGGCTGGCGTCGCTGTTCCTGCCCGACGCGAGCGGGCAGCGGCCGAGCCACGGCGACGAGCGCCGCTACGCCGAGGATCCTCACTGGCGCGACCTGGTCCTGTTCAGCGAGTACTTCGACGGCGACACCGGCCGCGGCGTGGGCGCGAGCCATCAGACCGGATGGACCGCGCTCGCCGTTCGCTGTATCGAGGACGTGGCCCGCGCCCGCGCGGCCAGCGCGCCGCAGCGCCCTGCCCGCCAGCCCAGCCTCGAAGCGCCCCGTGGATCCGCGCGCTGAGTGGCTCGAGGCGGACGGCCTGGGCGGCTTTGCGTCCGGCACCGTCGGCGGCGTGCGTACGCGGCGCTACCACGCTCTGCTGCTGCACGCGACCCGGCCGCCGATCGGCCGCGTCGTGCTGGTCAACGGCTTCGATGCCTGGCTCGACACACCGGACGGCCACTTCGCGCTCAGCTCACAGCGCTACACGCCGGACGTGACCGATCCGGACGGCGAGCGACGGCTGATCGACTTCGCGCGCGACCCGTGGCCGCGCTGGACCTACCGCACCGCCAGCGGCCTCGACGTGGTCCAGGAGCTGCTGGTTCTGCGCGGCGCGCCGGCCGCGATGCTGTCGTGGCGGCTGGTCGATCGCCGCGAGGGCGTCAGGCTCTCGCTGCGGCCCTTGCTGTCCGGGCGCGACGCGCACGCCACCCATCACGAGAACGGTGCCTTCCGCTTCGACGCCGACATCGGCGACGGACGCGTGGCGTGGCGCCCGTATCTCGACCTGCCCCGCATCGTGAGCGCATCGAACGGGGCCTACACGCACGAGCCGCTCTGGTATCGCAACTTCCAGTACGACGAGGAGCGAGCGCGCGGGCTCGACTTCGTCGAGGACCTTGCGTCGCCGGGGCTGCTGCGCTGGGACCTGGCCCGCGGCGAGGCGGTGTGGATCGTCGCCGCCGACGGGGCGTACGCCGAGAGACTGATGGCAGGCGCGGCCGCGACCGACTGCCTGGCCGAGGCGCGACGATCCGAGCGCCAGCGCCGCGGCCGCTTCGCCTCGCCGCTCGAGCGCGCCGCCGAGGACTACATCGTGCGGCGCGGCGACGGGACCACCATCGTCGCCGGCTACCCGTGGTTCTCCGACTGGGGGCGCGACACCTTCATCTCGCTGCGCGGCCTGTGCATCGCGACCGGACGGCTCGACGACGCGCGGCGCATCCTGGTCGAGTGGGCTGGCGCCGTCTCCGGGGGCATGCTGCCCAACTACTTCCCGGAGGGCGGACAGGCGCCGGAGTACAACTCGGCGGACGCGTCGCTGTGGTTCATCGTCGCGGTCCACGATCTGCTGCTCGCCGCGCGCGACGGCGGGGTGCCGGTTGCCGATCGGCGCGCGCTGGAGGCCGCGGTCGAGGCGATCCTGACCGGCCACGCCGGCGGCACGCGCCACGGCATCGTCGCCGCCGACGACGGCCTGCTCGCCGCCGGCGAGCCGGGCTGGCAGCTGACCTGGATGGACGCGCGGGTCGACGGGCGCGTCATCACGCCCCGCATCGGCAAGCCGGTCGAGGTGCAGGCGCTGTGGATCAACGCGCTCCGCATCGGGGCGCAGCTCTCGGCCCGGTGGAGCCCCCTGTTCGAGCGGGCCCGCGAGTCCTTCCTGCGCCGCTTCTGGTGCGAGGAGCGCGGTCATCTGTACGACGTCCTCGATGTCGACCACCGCGCCGGGGAGGTCGACGCCAGCCTGCGCCCCAACCAGATCTTCGCCGCCGGCGGGCTGCCCTACCCCGTGCTGGACGGCGAGCGCGCCCGGCGGGTCGTCGACCTCGTCGAGCAGCGGCTGTGGACGCCGATGGGCCTGCGCACCCTGGCGCCCGATCAGCCCGGCTACGCGCCTCGCTACCACGGCGGCGCCGCCGAGCGCGACGCGGCCTACCATCAGGGGACCGTGTGGCCGTGGCTGGCCGGGCCGTTCGTCGAGGCGTGGCTGCGCGCGCGCGGCGACACGCCTGCGTCACGCCGCGAGGCGCGCGCCCGCTTCCTCGCGCCGCTGCTCGCCCACCTGGAGGAATGCGGCCTCGGCCACGTCTCGGAGATCGCGGACGCCGAGCCGCCGCACACCCCGCGCGGCTGCCCGTTCCAGGCCTGGTCGGTCGGCGAGGCGCTGCGCCTGGATCTCGCGGTCCTGGCGGACGATGATGACCGGCACCGCGCCGCCTAGCTCCGAGGAGTCCTGATCCATGACGATGACGACGACGACTGACTCGCGACCGCTCTCCATTCCGGTCATCCTCGGCACCTCGCGCAAGGGGCGCATGAGCGCCCACGCCGCCCGCTTCGTGACCGATGAGCTGCGCAAGCGCGACGGTGTGACGACCGAGCTGATCGACATCGCGGAGCTTTCCATGCCGGTGAACGACGCCGGCGAGGCGGTCAGGGACCCGCGCTTCGGCGAGGCGATGCTACACGCAGACGGCCTCGTCATCGTCGCGCCCGAGTACAACCATGGCTTCCCCGGGCTGCTCAAGCACGTCCTCGACAGCTGCCTGAAGGAGTACATCCACAAGCCGGCGGGCCTGGTCGGTGTGTCGTCCGGTTCCTTCGGGGGCACGCGCGTGATCCAGAGCTTCTTGCCGGTCCTGCGCGAGCTCGGCCTGGTGTCGATCTTCTGGGACGTGAACTTCGGCAACGTCGACTCGGTGTTCGCCGAGTCCGGCGAGCTGCTCGATCCAGCCTACGTGCGCCGGACCGACAAGTTTCTGGCGGAGCTGGTCTGGATGGCCAGGACGCTGCGCATGGGACGCGACTCGATCCCGCTCACCTGAGGAGGCTCCGATGCCACGGCGCAAGAACGAGATGATCTGCCCGTACTGCGGCGCGACGATGAACCACCACGCGGACAAGCTGGTTGACCCGATGTCGCCCGCCGAGGCGGCCGCCGTCGATCCGGCGCTGGGCGGCCTGATCGACGAGATGTTCTACTGCCCGTCATGCGGCAACTGCGAGTCGCGGCGCGCCGAGGCCGCCGGCGCCTGACGCCTGCCGCGGCGCCCGGCGTGATGCTCTTCGGAGACCCCTGGAGCCATGCCGGTCAGAAGCCCTTGCGCAGGGCCTCGATGCGAGGGGCGCGGCTCTTCGGGCTGTCGAGGCTGAAGCTGCGCACGTCGCCCAGATCGTCGCGTGCGAAAGCCTCGGTGCGCTCGATCGCGGCCGACAGCGCCTTGTCCTTCACGCCGAAGGTGGCCCAGGCGATCGTCTTTGTCTCCGGGTCGTACTCCCACAGGCCGATCAGGCGACCGCGGTCGAAGATGCCGTGGCTGGGCAGGTCGGTGAGCGTACCGGCGGCCACCCGGCCCTTTTCCTCGAGGACCGAACGATCTCGGTCCTTGTCGTCGAGCAGCCCGGCGACGTCGCGGCGGAGCAGGACCAGCGCGTCGATGCCGCTCACCAGCGCGTACTGCGGCTGCTTGGGCCGCGCGAAGTCGCGCAGCGCCTCGAGATCGTCGGCGTGCATCAGGCGATCGCTGCCCGCCTCGACCGGCACCAGCTTCAACGGCGCGACCGCCGCGGCCGCCGCCTTCACGCCCAGGCCGGAGAACCACTGGAGCTCGGCCAGGGTCGCCGGCCCGATCCAGCGGAAGTAGCGCCGCGCCAGCTCGACAAACGCTTCCTCGAGCGAGATGTCGAGCTTCGCCAGCGGGCTCGGGCTCCAGCCGATGTAGCGGTAGCGCTGCTGATCGAGGCGGCCGTTGACCGGCACGCGGCGGATGCGTCCCTCCGTCTGCAGGCGGCCCAGCGCGACCGGCAGCGTGGTGGTGAGGCCCTTCTTCGCGCCCTCGGGGCCCAGGTTGCGGGCCGCCTTGCCGACCTTCACGCGCAGCTCGTCGGGGGTGAGCGGCTCGGACGCCACCGCCTTCTCGACGGCCGCGCACAGCCTGTCGATCTCCTTCTCGGTCACGCCCAGCTTCAGGGCCGTGCGCATCTCGTTTCGGCCCTCGCCGACCCTGAGCGCGAGGCCGAAGTCGCGCGCCGGCACCACGTAGGTGCAGCCGCGCGCCGCGGGCAGCTCGTGGATGCGCAGCTTTGCGACCGCCTTGTCGGCCGCCTCGCGCGACGTGCCGGCCCGGGCGAACAGGGTGAGATAGGGGCCCGCGCCGCCCACCGAACGCGACCATCCGGACCGCTCGAGGACGGCGGCCGGGTCCGCCCCCGCCAGAGAACCGTCGAGACCTTGCCTGTGCGCCCACCAGGCGCGAAGCGTCGCCGCATCCATGGCGCCCACTTTAGTCGCGGGCGCCGCCGCCGGCTTCTTCGATGTTGCGAATGTGGCCGGTCCGGAAGCGCTGGAGAAACGCCGCGATCCGGGCGGCGCTATCCGGCGCGGGCGGCGCCGAGGGCGCGGGTGGCGGCGTCGCGCGCGTTTTCGAAGGCGGCCAGGGTGAGCTCGAGGGCCTCGTGCGAGTGCAGCGCCGAGACCATCAGGCGGATGCGCGCCTCTCCCTCCGGCACCACCGGGTAGCACAGGCCGTGCACGTAGATGCCGTCGGCGTAGAGCTGGTTGACCATCTCTTGAAGAACGTCGTACTCGCCGACGTCAACGCAGAGCAGCGGGTGATGGCCGCCCAGCACGCGGAAGCCGCGGTCGAGCAGGCCGTGCCACAGGGTCTGGATGTTCTCGCGCAGCCCGGGCAGCGGGGCCTCGCCGTTCTCGAGGATCTGCAGCGCGGCCAGCGCGGCTCCGGCCACCGGCGGCGACAGCGTGGCCGAGAACATGTAGGGCGGCGACTTCTGGCGCAGCCAGTCGACGATCTCGCGCTGGCCGACGACGAACCCGCCGCCGGCACCGCCCAGCGCCTTGCTGAACGAGCCGGTGACGACGCCGACCCGATCGATCACGCCGTACAGCTCGGCGGCGCCGCGGCCGCGGTCGCCCAGCACGCCCACGCCGAGCGCGTCGTCGACCACGACCAGGGCGTCGTACTTCTCGGCCAGGTCGCAGATGGCGTGCAGGTCGGAGATGCGACCGGTGAAGGGGTGGACGCCGTTGGTGACCACCGCGCGGAAGCGGGCCCAGCGCGAGCGCTTGAGGATGTCCTCGAGGTCGTCGGGGTCGTTGTTGCGGAAGGTGACGAGGCGCGAGCCGGCCAGGCGGGCGCCGTCGGCCAGGCTGGGGTGGACGCCGGCGTCGCAGATGATGCAGTCGCGCGCGCCGAACAGCGGCGAGAACAGGCCGACGTTGGCCTGGTAGCCGGAGCCGAACAGGATCGCGTCCGGCGCGCGCAGAAAGCCGCGCAGCCACTCCTCCAGCTCCTTGTGGATGGGCAGCGTCCCGCACATCACGCGCTGCGACGACAGCCCGATGCCGTACTTCTCGGCCGCGTCGATGGCGGCGCGGCGCACCTGCGCGTCGATCGACAGGCCGAGGTAGTCGTGGATCGTGTAGTTGATGACGCGCTGGACCTCGCCGCGGTCCATCATGCCGCCGGCGGCCATGCCGCCCGAGCGCGCGAACACGACCTCGCGCTTGTACAGGCCGGCGTCGCGGAGGCGATCGGTCTCGCTGCGCAGCAGGTCTTTCAGTGCGCGGGTCACGGCGCTCTCCTCGCCGGGCTGGCCTCGTCGTGAGCCCCGATGTACCAGACCAGCGCCGCCGCGCACCGCTGCCAGGCCAGCTCGCGATCCGGGCGGGCGCAGAAGCGGTCGATGCGGGCCGGCAGGTCGCCAGCCGGGCCCCGGCTCGGCCAGGGCGAAGTCGGCCGCCAGCGCGGCGTAGCGCACCAGCAGCTCGGCGCGCATGGCGGCGCGGAAGTCGCCTCCCTGGTTGACGAACCGGACGCGCGTGGCCTCGTCGACCAGCTCGCTCTCGGCCAGGAGGTTGGTCACCACGACGTCGGCGGCCACGTGGCAGTCGGCGCGCGCCGCGGGCGGCTGCCCATCGCAGTGCGCCCGGGCCAGATCGATCAGACACGCGATGGCCGGCTCACCGCGGTCGGCGCGGCAGCGGCGACGCGCGCCGGCCTGGAGCGCGTCGGCCAGGGCGCCGCGCCGCTCGCCGCCGAGGCGGCGAACCGCGTCGACGGCGCGGGCCAGATAGGCGACCCGTTGCGGGCGGCCGTAGCCGTCCGCCGCGGACGTGGCCGGGAGCGAGAAGCGCGGCGAGGAGCGCGAGGCTCGCACAGGCGCGAACCAGGCAGCGCATCGTCCCGGTCGTCGTCCCGGTCATCGCAGGCCTCGCTGCGCCCGGTAGCGGCGCCGGAATCCGTCCACGAAGCGGTGCGAGGTGACGGCGGAAGGGATAGACGCTCGATCAGGTCCGCGCGCTCGAGCGGCCAGCGGACCCCGAGAAACGGGTCGGCGTCGCGCAGGTGGTCGAGCCGGGCCAGGAGATAGTCGGGGTGCGCCAGGTCGGCGGCGGCCGGCGGCGCGGCGAGCCTGTCGATCGCGGTCCCGGATGTCCCGGCTCCGCCCGCGCCGGCCAGAAGCCGCGCCAGCTGCTCGTAGACGTCGAGCGGGCCGGCACCGGCGACGCGCACCGCCGGCACGCGCAGCTCGCGCATCGGGATCGCGCCGCCGTCGATGCGCAGCTCGCGCCCGTCGACCGCGGCGCTCCGGGCGGCGGCCGGGTCGACAACGAAGCAGCTCAGGCTCACCAGGGCGCGCACCTCTGCCGGCGCGTCGACGGTCGGGCGCCGGGCCAGCGCGCGGTCGAGCTCGCCCAGCTGGATCAGGCGACGGCGGCGATCCAGGACCTCGCGCACCGGATCGAGCGCGCCCGCCTCGTCCAGGAAGTCGATCGGGTCGGCGGTCAGACGGCGGCACGCGTCGGCCGGCGCGTCCCAGTGGATGGTCAGGTCGCCGCACTGCGCCGGCGGCGGGCCGAAGTCGGGCGAGAACAGGAGCTGCGCCGACGACGTCGTCGACGAGCGCGCTGGCCGGCTCCGGCTGGTCGGTCCAGCCCCGCCACAGCGGCACGTGCTCGGCGTGCTCGGCGCAGCGCGCCGGGTCGACGAGGGCGCGCAGCCACGACACGCGCAGCGGCGCCGGCAGGTTGATCCACAGGTGATGCGACGCGCGCGGATGCGCGGCCACCGCGTGACCCTGATGGGCCGGCGAGCGCGTCGAGGTGATCCAGCTTGATGGCCATCTCGGCGGCGCCGTCCGATGCCGCGGCGAACGGATCCATCTCGGGGAGCGAGCCGACCTGGTCGACCAGGCGCCGCCAGGTGAAGTGGAGCACCGGCTCGTCGTCCTGGCGCAGCGTGCACGGCGCGGCCGGTCGCGGCCGGCGCGGCCGCGACGGTCTTCGGCGCGCAGGAGCCCGAGGCTCTTGGTGTAGCCGAGCTGGAACGCGCGCCGCACCAGCGCGCAGCCGGGTATCTCGGGCGCGGGCGCGGCGGGTCGGGCTGGCGCGGCGCTCGACCTCGGGCGGACAGCCGGCTCGACGATGGCGCGGCCAGCGCCGCGGGCAGCGCTGTCAGCCGCTCGGTGGCCTGGTTGGTGAAGGCGCTCAGCGCGACGCAGGCCGACGGCGGTGGCGAAGAGTGCGTGCTGGACCGCGGCCGGCAGCTCGATCGCCCGGCGACCGGCGACCCGCACCGAGGCGCGCGCGCGCATCGACCGCCGACGCGGCTGCGCTCGCCGGGCCGCCAGCCGACCGCGATCAGCGCGGCGGTCAGGCGCGGCCAGCGCGCCGACCGCGATGCAGGACGCCGCGCTCAGGCTGTCGAGGTAGCGCGGGTCGAGCAGCCCGCGGGCCCAGGCGGCGCGCCGACCGCCACGGCCGCCAGCGGCGACGACCGCGAGCGTCTTGACCCCGATCATCGCTCCTCCGCCGACCGCCTCGGCCTGCGCCGCCGGCGGCTGCAGCGCCGACGACGATGTCCTCGATCGTGATGCGCCGGTTGGCCGCGCGCGCCTCGTCGATGGCGGCCCGCTGCGCCGGGTCCGGCGCCTTGCCCGGTCGTCACCGGCACATCGCGCGCGGGCGTGTTGTCGGCGTGCGTGCAGATGACCACGTGGTCGGGCAGCTCGGCGCCGTACTTGCGGATCTCCTGGTACACGTTCCACGCGCGCTCGTAGCCGAGCCGGAAGTTCTCGTCCTTGCGGCCCACGTCGTCGGTGTGGCCGTGGATGGCGAGCTTGCGCCGGGCCAGCCCGCCCTGGTCGAAGTCGAGCACGCCGCTGGCCGGATCGCCGAACAGCTTGGCGAACACTTCGCGGCCGTCGGCGCCCAGCTCGGTCTTGCCGGACGCGAACAGGATGTCCGACGGCAGGTTGACCATGCGCACGGTCTGGTCGCCGGTCCCCATGCCGATGCCCATGCTCGGCTGCTCGGCGGCGCTGTCTGCCTGGCGCCGCTCGACCGACCACAGGATCACGAAGAACACCATGATCTGGGTCATCAGATCGATGTAGATGATCGCCCACAGCGCGCGCGGGCTGCGCCGCTGCAGCCGCACGATGCGGCGCCTCACGCCTGCACCTCCACCACCGCCTTGTTCTCGACCAGCACCTCGAGCGCGTGGCTGAAGATCTCGTAGTCGTACTCGAGCGCCTTGATGCGCTGGTCGAAGCGCGACGCGATGACCGTGTAGACCGAGGCCAGGATGGCGCCGTAGAGCGTCGTCTTGAGCGCCAGCGCGAGCTGGGGCGACAGGTTCTCGACCGAGGTGTTGGCGCCCAGCGTGTCGAACATGCCGATGAGGCCGACGACCGTGCCGATCAGGCCGAACAGCGGCATCACGCCGGCGACGAACTCGAGGTTCGAGTGGAAGTGATCGTAGAGCTCGCGGCAGTCGACGTAGTACTGGTGCGCGACGTAGTCGGTGTACTCGCTCCCCTTCTCGCGCCGGAGCACGACCTGGATGTCGCGCACCAGCGGGTTGTCCGGCAGCTTGACCTTGGCCCCGGGCTCGAGCGGCCCGACCTTGACCCAGCCGGTCTCGTCCTTGCGCATCGCCAGCACCCGGCGCAGCTCGACGACCGTCTCCTGCAGGTAGGTCGCGTTGCGGATGAGGTGCTTGCTGGAGAAGAAGATGGTCAGCCCGGACAGGAGCAGCTTGCCCATCTCGGCGCCGGCCACGTAGACAAGCAGCGCCAGCGAGGCGAGCAGCATGGACAGGAAGTAGCTCTCGGCCACGAAGAACACGAGGGCCAGCAGGAACAGCCCGGTGAAGCCGAGCAGGCCGAGCACGCCGGCTCCGGCAGCGACGTCGCTGATGGCCAGCCCGCTCTTCGGGTCATCCGCCGCGGCGGTCCTGGTGCGCTTGCTCATTGTCGCTCGGCCTTTCTCTCGTTCGCTCGAGGTAGGTCGGGTGGTAGTCGATTGCGCGCGCCGCGGCGAACGCCAGGGCCGCCGCCGCGATCAGGGCCGCGGCGGCCAGCGCCGCGCGCCGCCGCCAGCGCGGCCGCGACGGCGAGATCCTCGCGCGCTGGAAGCACCAGCGCGGCCATCCAGGCCAGGCGGCGGCGCAGGGCCGGGGCGTGGCGATCGCGAGCGTCCGACGCGTCCGCCCGGGTCGGCGACGGCGCGCGCGATGTCGAGCGTGCGGCGCTCCAGCTGCGGCGCGAAGGCGCGCGCGGTCAGGAGATCGTCGCGCCGCCACAGCCGGTAGGCCAGGTACTGGATGAGGTGGTGGCGGCCGAGGTTGAGGGCCGCGTGGGCGTCGGCGACGGCGGCCGAGCGGCTGCGCCCGAGCCCGACGACCGCGCGGCGCAGGCGCGCGCCGGGCCAGCGGCGCCAGGCGGCGGCCAGGGTGGCCAGCCGGTCCTCGTGGCGGAGCGCGCGGCCCAGCTCGCGCACGAGGAGGCCGAACAGGAAGTCCTTGTCGCCGGCGTCGGTGCCGTCGTGCTCCTCGCCCGGGTCCCAGTCGAGCCAGGTCGGGTCCTCCCACGGGCGATGCGCGACGCGGCGGTCGAGCTCGGCGGGCTCGACGATGCCGGCCAGGGTGCGCGGCTCGCCGAGCGGGACGTGCTCGATCTCGCCCTCGACGGTCGTCTGGGTCGGCTTGCGCTCCTCGCGGGTCGCGATCGGCAGATCGCGCCGGGTCGGGACCACGAGGCCGGCGTTCCACTCGGTCCAGTGCAGCTTCGACACCCGCGGCAGCGCGTAGTCGTGCGGCCGCCCGCACGGCACCAGCGCGAGCTCGAGCAGCTCGCGTCCGATGACGATCCGCGTGTGGGTCGAGCCGCCGCCGTAGAGCGCGACCGCGTCGCCGTAACCGGGCAGGAAGCGGACGCCGGCCAGCGCGCCATCGTCGGCCGGGCGGCCGGCGCGCCGCACGTATCCGCTGTAGTAGGCGCGCACCGCCGCGTCCCACGCGTCCGCGGCCACGCCGCTCGGCGGCGACCAGCTCGCCGTCGAGCCGCAGCGCGAGCACCTCGACCAGCGAACGCAGCCACTGCCTGGCCCACAGGCCCGCGATCGGGGCGACGACGCCGAACCCGACCGGGGCGGGGATGTCGAGCTCCACGCAGGCCCACCACAGCGCGGCGGCGAACGGCGCGTAGAACAGCGCGACGTGGGCGGCGCGCCAGCACGCGAGCGCCAGCCAGGCGCGCAGCACGCGCACCAGCTCGCCGTGCTCGACGCGGCCGAGACCGCGCAGCGGCGGGCACACGAGCGGCAGCGTCACGGCGACGAAGACGCCCCACGCGATCCCGCCGGCCAGGAAGGCGACCCAGCTGGCCCGCTGCGCCTCCGCGCCGAGGACGGCGATCGCGCCGAGGGCGGCCAGCGCGAGGACGGCGCCGCGCAGCGCGCGCGTGCGGGCCAGGGCACCGAGGCCGCGCCGGCCGAGCACGAGCACGCCCAGCCCGAGCGGCGTGAGCAGGAGCAGCGCGGCGGCCAGCGCCGCGAGCGCCAGTCCTCGGGTGGCAGGCTCGGCCAGCTCCGCCGGGTGCGCCATCTGCGCCTGCGCGCCGTGCATGTCGAACGCGCCGCCCGGGCGCAGCACCGGGTGCAGCGCGGCGCGCGCGGCGTCGGCCAGCTGTGCGCGATCGAGACCGCGCAGGTCGATCGCGCCGCGGCGCACCGGCGGCGATGCGTCCGGCCAGGTGAGCCACAGCTCGTAGTCCAGCCGGCGTTCGCCCAGCCGCCCGCGAATCGCGATGTCGATGCCGGCCTCGCTGTACGCGGCGAGCGCGCAGGCCTGGTCTCGCTCGCCGCATCCGGCTCGATCGACGCGCGAGATGGCGCGCGGCGCGGCGCGCAGCCGGTCGCTGGCCAGGTCGAGGGCCAGGGTGCGCGCGATCGCCTCGGTCTGCCACGCCGGCACGCCCGCGACGGCGTCGAGCTCGATGGCGAACGTGGCCGCCTTCGTCCCGGGCGCGGCGTTCTGCGCGTGGGCCGCAGACGCGGCCAGCGACGCGAGGCAGATGCCGGCGACCAGTGCGCGCGGCGAGCGTCTGCGCGGCTTCCTCGAGTCCCGGTGGAAGGTCATGATCCGGCAACCGATGGCAGGCGAGCCCCATGGCGGCCGAACGCCTCGTTCCGTCGAGAGACTCGAGCGGCCGGTGGGAGGGGGGACACGGCATCATAGTCGGACCACCAGGTCCGCCGTCGCGGAAAGCGAATCCGCGCAATGCCGGTCAGATAGCGCTTCTCGACTCGTTCGAACCGCAGAACCGCCTCGTGCGCGGCATCGGGGTTAGTGTCGTCGCCCCATGTCCTGCCGATATCCGCGGATCCTGCTCGCGGCAGCCCTGCTCGGCTGCGGCGCACCTGCCACGCCGTCCCCTGCCGCCGCGACAGCCGCCGCACCGGATGGCGCGCAGATCGAGCGCGAGCTGCTGGCGGCGGAGCGCGATGTCTTCGCGGCGATCCGACGGCGCGATCGCGCGGCCCTCGAGTCTCTCACCACGGACGAGTTCATCCTGCGCGTGCCCGGCGCGCCGGACGTCGACCGGGCCGGTTTTCTGGCCGGCATCGCGGCCATCCCGGGCGAGATCGTGGCGGTCGAGGGGGACAAGGTCGCGGCGCGGGCGCTCGGCGGCGACTCCGGCGTCGTGACCGGCTACCAGGTCGCGCGCGTGCGGATGGACGGCCGCGAGGTCGTCGACCGCCAGCCGTTCGCCGACGTGTTCGTGCGCCGCGACGGCCGCTGGCGCATGGTCTTCGCATTCGGCGTCGTGCCGGCCGAGGAGCCGGCGGCGCCCGCGCCGGAGCCCGCGCCGAAGCCGACGCCGAAGCCGATGCCCGCGCCGGCTCCGCGCTGACCGCACTCGCCGGGTCAGCCGACGTGGCGCCGGAAGAAGTCCAGCGTGCGCTCGCGGGCCAGCTTTGCGCTCGGCGGGTCGTAGGAGCCGCGCGGATCGCAGTTGAAGCCGTGGTCGGCGGGGTACGAGTGCACCGGCAGCGTCGGGTGCGCGGCGGCGAACGCCGCGATCTTGTCGGGCGGCGAGATGCTGTCGCGCTCCCCGAAGTGCAGCATCGTCGGGCACCGCGGACGCTCGCCGGCGTTCTCCATCACGCCGCCGCCGTAGTAGGACACCGCGGCGGCCAGGCCGTCCACGCGCGCCGCCGCCATCCACACCACCAGGCCGCCCCAGCAGTAGCCGACGATGCCGACCTTGCCCGACGGCGCGGCGGCCGCGACCGCGGCGGCGACGTCCATGTTCGCGTCGTCGGTCGCCACCTTCGCGCGCAGCGCCCTTCCCGCGGTCACCGTCTCGGCGGTGTAGCCGAGATCGACGTCGCGCTCGACGCGGTCGAACATGGCCGGCGCGATGACCACGTAGCCGTCGGCGGCGAAGCCGTCGCTGACCGTCTTGATGTGGCTGTTGACGCCGAAGATCTCCTGGATCACGACGATGCCGCCGCGCGCCTGCCCGGTCGGCTCGGCCCGGTAGGCGGCCAGCCGGTGACCATCGGACGCGGTGAGCTCGATCATCTTGCCCATGTTTCGCTCCTCCTCGAGAGGCGAGCAATGAGACCAGACCGCCGGCCATCAGGCCAGCCCCGCCGCGCGGGAGCAGCCTCGCTCCGGTGCAGCGCGCTCAGCGCAGGCGCTTCTCGAACCAGTGGTCCGCGTACGGGTCGTCGTTGAACGCGGCCACCTCGCGGTAGCCGGCGCTCTCGTACAGGCGGATGGCCTCGCGCAGCGATCGGTTCGTCTCCAGGCGCACGGTCTTCAGGCGCAGCATCCGGGCCTCTGCCTCCAGGGCCTCGAGCATGCGGCGGCCGGTGCCCATGCCCCGCGCCGACTCCGCGACCCACATGCGCTTGATCGATCCCATGCCGCGCCCGATCGACTTGATGGCGCCGCACGCCACCGGCTCGCCGTCGATGCGCGCGACCAGGAAGGCGCCGCGCGGAGGGACCAGATCGGCGTCGTCAGCCGGCAGGCTGGCGCCGGGATCGAAACCCTCCTCGAAGCGCGCCGCCAGCTCGGCGAAGTACTGCACCACGCACCGGCGGGCGGCCGCGCCGGCCGGGTCGACCCGCTCGATCGCCACGCCCGCCGCGCGCAGCAGGCGCTCGACCTCGGCCATCGCCCCGACGAGGCGCTCGCGCTGGCCCGGCGCCAGCGTCGTGAGCAGGGCCGCGGCCGCCTGGTCGGAGCGCCGGTTCATCAGCCGGTACTCCGCCGCGCCGGCGCGGGTGAGCCGCGCGCGCTGCACGCGCCCATCGTCGGCCGACGGGCCGAGCACCACCAGCCCGCGCGCGGCCAGCGAGCGGACCAGGCGGCTCACGTAGCCGGAGTCGAGCCCCAGCCGGCCGCGCAGGTCGCGCAGGTCGGCCCCGCCCGGCCCGACCTCGTAGAGGAGGCGAGACTCGCCGAGCGGGCGATCGCGGCCCAGGAAGTGATCGTCGAGCGCGCCGGCGCGATGGGTGACCAGCCGGTTGAAGCGCCTGACCTGGGCCACCTGCTCGGCCGACATTCTCTGACTCTAGTCAGAGAATGGTACGGCGTCAAAGCGCGTCGCCGCCGGCGGGCCGCCCGACCGTGCCGGCGCGCCATTTCGGGGCGTGACGGCCTGGCTCGGCTCCGGAAACCGGACCCGGGCTCGCCGTCGCAACCGGTCACCAGCAGTGCCGCAGCCAGTACGCACCAGTGAGAACTGGAGGCTGCGGCCGGCGAGCTACGCCCGTGGACCGGTCGGGCCGTGCCCCGTCCTGCCACCGGCCGGCCTCGACGGGCCGATCAGGGAGGGACAGGTGGGAGTCAGGAACACCGGGTCAGATATCGACGTTCCGCGTGGTACGTCCGCGCGGCGTCAGCAAGAGGTCGAGCTTGAGCGCGGGCCTGCGCCTCAGCGGCCGGGGCGGCGGGAGGCGGTCGTCCTTTCCTCTCGATGCCTTGCCCTCGGACTCCGGCTCCGGCGGGACCCTGGTCACGAGGGCGACCATGCTGGCCCGCAGCGACGGATCGATGCGGCGGCGCCGGGCGGGCGGCGGCCCGTCCCCGCTCTCGCGCGCTCGCAGCCACCGGAGCTCGCGGCGCACTTGTGGTTCGCTGGAAGTCTGTCGAGGCCTCTGCTTCATCGCTCGTCTTGCCAAGAGTCACACTCCACATCGGGTCGCCCGCGGCAGGCAGATACCCAAGCACATGGCGAGCCAGCTCTGCCGGCACGCGATATCGCGACTGTGCGCTGCGCTGTGGCTGTGGCGCGTCCGGCACACGGGACACTCTGTCCACAGCTTCGGCCAAACTGTCCATCACATGGGACATGCGGCGGACGTGTCAGACGTGACGCGCCGTCGACACGACCCGAGCGGCTGCGAACGCACGGAATGCGCCGCGCGCAACCTCGTCGCGCGCATGGGCTTGAACGACCTCCGAGTCCGCCCGCCTCGATTCAATCAATCGATTGACTGGCCCGGCCTCGCGCCGTATGACCTGGGCATGGTCGCCACCACAGCCAGCGCGGCCGGTGCCCGCGAGCGGCTGCTCGCCGCCGCCATCGACGTCTTCGGTCGGCGCGGCTTCGCCGGAGCGACGACGCGCATGATCGCCAGCGCGGCCGGCGTCAATCTACAATCCATCACGTACCACTTCGGCGGCAAGCAGGGCCTCTACCTGGCGGCCGCCGACCACATCGCCGAGCTCATCGGCGCGCGCATCGGGCCGATGGGCCGGCGGGCGCAGGTCCGCTTCGCGCGCCGCGGCCAGGTATCGGCCGACGAGGCGCGCGCGCTGCTGGCCGACATGCTGGGCGCCGTCGCCGGCATCCTCTTCTCCGAGGAGTGGACGCCTGTCGCCCGCTTCATCGTGCGCGAGCAGATGGACCCGACCGAGGCGTTCGATCGCATCTACGCGCGCGTCATGGAGCCGCAGCTCGAGATCGCGCGCCGCATCGTCGGCACCATCACCGGCGAGGACCCGCGCACGACGCGGGTCCGGCTGCGCACGCTGTCGCTTGTGGGGAGCATCGTCTTCTTCCGCATCGCCCAGGCGGCGGCGCTGCGCCAGCTGGGCTGGACCCGGACCGGGCCGCGCGAGCTGGCCGCCGTGCGCGAGCTGGTGCGCGAGACCGCCGCCTCGGTGGCCGGCCCTGCAAGCAAGAGGAAGGGGAGCAACCGATGAACAAGCGCATCCTCCGCGTCGCGCGTGCCGGTGGCCGTCGTCGGTGGCATCGGCGCATGGCTGTTCGCGTCGGGTCGCCTGGGCGGCGACGAGCCGTCCGACCAGCTCGCGCTCTACGGCAACGTCGACATCCGGCAGGTCGAGCTCGGCTTCCGCGTCGCCGGACGCATCGCGGCCATGAAGCTCGAGGAGGGCCAGGCGGTGACGGCGGGCGCGGCGCTGGCCGAGCTCGACGCGCGCTCGTACCAGGACGAGGTGCGCGCGGCCCGGGCCCAGGTGGCCCAGCAGGAGGCCGCGCTGGCCAAGCTCGAGCGCGGGCCGCGCCGGGCCGAGATCGCGCAGGCGCGCGCCGCCCTGTCCGAGCGCAAGGCCACGCTGGACAACGCGCGCACCGAGCTCGACCGCATCCCAGCGCCTGCTGGCGAGCGACGCCATCCCGCAAGGCGAGCTTCGACCAGGCCCGCACGGCGCGCGAGACATCGCAGGCGCGCGTGGCGGAGGCGACCGCGGCCCTGCGCGTGCTCGAGGAAGGCTCGCGCTCCGAGGACATCGCCGCGGCGCAGGCCAGCCTGGACGGGGCCCGTGCGCGGCTCGCCGCCGCCGAGACCTCGCTGGCCGACAGCCGCCTTACCGCGCCGTCCGACGGCATCATCCTGTCGCGCGTGCTCGAGCCGGGCGCCATCGTGGCGCCCGAGCAACATCGTCTACGTGCTGTCGCTTGACCCGGCCGGTCTGGGTGCGCGCCTACATCGGCGAGCCGCAGCTGGGCCGCATCGAGCCCGGCATGGAGGTGACCGTCGTCTCCGACAGCGCGCCGGACACGCCGTATCGCGGGCGCATCGGCTTCATCTCGCCGGTCGCCGAGTTCACGCCCAAGTCGGTCGAGACGCCGGAGCTGCGCACCGACCTCGTCTACCGCCTGCGCATCATCGTCGACCATCCGGGCGCGTCGCTGCGCCAGGGCATGCCGGTCACGGTGCAGGTCCCGCTCGCCCGGCGCGTGGCCCGGAGCCAGTAGCCATGTCCGCCCGCGACGCGCCCGACTCGTCGCGCTCGCCGGCATCACGGTGCGCTTCGGCGGCGGCCCGCCCGCCCTTCGACGACGTGTCCGGGTCGGTGCTCGGCGGCCAGATCACCGGCCTCGTCGGGCCCGACGGCGCCGGCAAGACGACGCTGATCCGGCTGATGACCGGCCTGCTGCTGCCGGACGAGGGCACGATCGAGGTGCTCGGCGGCGACACGCGCACCGGACGCCGCCGCGCATCCACGCCGCCATCGGCTACATGCCGCAGCGCTTCGGCCTGTACGAGGACCTGACGGTGCCGGAGAACCTCGACCTCTACGCCGACCTGCGCGGCCTGCCGGCGGCGGATCGGCCGCGCGTGACTTCGGCGAGCTGCTCGACGTTCACCGACCTGGCGCGCTTCACCGGGCGCTTCGCCGGCAAGCTGTCGGGCGGCATGAAGCAGAAGCTGGGCCTGGCCTGCGCGCTCATGCGCAGGCCGCGCCTGCTCCTGCTCGACGAGCCGAGCGTCGGCGTCGATCCGATCTCGCGCCGCGAGCTGTGGCGCATGGTCAGCCGCCTGATGGACGACGGCGTCGGCGGTGGTCTGGTCGACCGCCTACCTCGACGAGGCGGAGGCCTGCGACCGGGTGCTGCTGCTCAACGAGGGCAAGCTGCTGTTCGACGGCGCGCCCGCGCGATCTGACGGCGCGCGTCGAAGGCCGCGTGTTCCGCGTCACCGGCATCGAGGGCCGGCGCCGGCCGGTCCTGGTCGACGCGCTGTCGACCGAGGGTGTCATCGACGGCGTCATCCAGGGCGAGGCGATCCGCGTGGTGATCGGGCCGGGCCGCGCCGGGCCGCCCGCGCCTCCTGCCGCCGCCGGCGCCGGCGCCCGGGTCAGCCCGACCCCGCCGCGCTTCGAGGACGCGTTCATCGACGTGCTGGGCGGCGGCCCGGGCGGACGCTCGCGCCTCGCCGAGGCGCATGCCGCGCCTCGAGCAGACCGACCGGCCGGTCATCGAGGCGCACGGGCTCACCAAGCGCTTCGGCGACTTCACCGCCGCCTACGGCATCACCTTCGAGATCCCGCGCGGCGAGATCTTCGGCCTGCTCGGGCCCAACGGCGCCGGCAAGTCGACGACCTTCAAGCATGCTGTGCGGCCTGCTCAAGCCGACCGAGGGCGAGGGACGCGTGGCCGGCCTCGACCTGCGCCGCGACACCGCGGAGGCGCGCGGGCACCTGGGCTACATGGCGCAGAAGTTCTCGCTCTACGGCGACCTCACCGTCGGCCAGAACCTCGAGTTCTTCGCCGGCGCCTACGGGCTGTCCGGCCGGCGCAAGCGCGACGCAGGTCGAGCGCATGGTCGAGATCTTCGACCTCGGGCGACACGCCGGCGACGCGGCCAAGGAGCTGCCGCTCGGCTTCAAGCAGCGGCTGGCGCTGGCCTGCGCGGTGATGCACGAGCCGCAGGCGCTGTTCCTCGACGAGCCCACCTCCGGCGTCGACCCGATCACGCGGCGCGAATTCTGGGCCCACATCCACGGCCTGGTCGAGAAGGGCGTCACGGTGCTGGTCACCACCCACTTCATGGACGAGGCGGAGTACTGCGACCGCATCTCGCTGGTCTACCGCGGCCGCTCCATCGCGCTCGGCTCGCCGGACGAGCTCAAGGCGCGCGCGGCCAGCGCCGAGCAGCCCGAGCCGACCATGGAGGACGCCTTCATCGCCCTGGTCGGCGCGTCCGAGGCCGGCGCGGAGGCGGCCGCAGTGAGCGAGCGCGGACAGCGGATGCGCCGCGCTGCGCGCCCTGGTGTGCAAGGAGGCGCGCCAGATCGTCCGCGATCCGAGCAGCATCCTCATCGCCTTCGTGCTGCCGCTGGTGCTGCTGTTCCTGTTCGGCTACGGCGTGTCGCTCGACGCCACGCGCACGCGCATCGGGCTGGTCGGTCGAGACCGGCGGGCCCGAGGCGCAGGAGCTGGCCGCCAGCTTCGAGGCCTCGCGCTACTTCGAGACCCGGCGCGGCGCGCGACCGGCGCGACTTCGAGGAGGAGCTGGTCCTCGGCCGCATCAAGGGCATCGTCGTCATCCCGGCCCGCTTCGACGGCGACCTGCACCGGCCCGGGGTCCGGCCGCGCATCCAGGTCATCGTCGACGGCTCCGAGCCGAACACCGCCAGCCTGGTCATGGGCTACGCGCAGGGCGTGGCCGCGAACTGGGCCGGGCTGCGCGCGGCCGAGAGCAGGCCGCCGGCGCCGGCAGGTGGTGCAGCAGCGCTTCTGGTTCAACCCGGAGCTGACCAGCCGCTACTTCCTGGTGCCCGGCTCGATCGCGATCGTCATGGCGCTGATCGGCACGCTGCTCACCGCGCTGGTGGTCGCGCGCGAGTGGGAGCGCGGCACCATGGAGGCGATGATGGCCACGCCGGTGACGGCGGCCGAGCTGCTGCTGGGCAAGCTCATCCCCTACTTCCTGCTCGGCCTGGTCTCGATGACGCTGTGCGTGCTGACCGCCGTGTTCCTGTTCGGCGTGCCGTTCCGCGGCTCGGTGCTGGCGCTGTACGCGCTGTCGCGCCGCCTTCCTGCTGCCCGGCGCTGGGCCAGGGCCTGCTCATCTCGGCCGCGACCAAGAACCAGTTCCTGGCCTCGCAGCTGGCCCTGCTGTCGGCCTTCCTGCCGACCTTCCTGCTGTCCGGCTTCCTGTTCGAGATCGACTCGATGCCCCGACCGATCCAGTGGCTGACCGTGATCGTGCCGGCGCGCTACCTCATCCCCAGCCTGCAGACGGTGTTCCTGGCCGGCGATCTGTGGTCGTTCTTCCTGCGCAACATCGCCGTGCTGCTGCTCTACGGCGCGGTGTTGCTGGCCCTGGCGGCGCGCACCACGCGAAAGAGGCTGGCCTGACATGTGGACCCGGCTGAAGGCGCTCGTCGTCAAGGAGCTGCTGGTCGTCCTGCGCGACCCGCGCGGTCGCATCATCCTCATCGTCCCGCCGCTCATCCAGCTCATCATCTTCTCGTTCGCGGCCACCCTCGAGGTGAAGAACGTCGACCTCGCCGTGCTCGACCGCGACGACGGGCGCTCCGGCCACGAGCTGGTCGCAGCGCCTGCGCGGCTCGCGCACCTTCCGCCACATCGTCCTTGTCGACGATGCCGGTGCAGCTGCGCGACGCGGTCGACCGGCAGCGCGTGCTGGCGGCGCTGCACATCGGCCCGACCTTCTCGCGCGACGTGGCCGCCGGGCGCGCGCCCGACGTGCAGATCATCCTGGACGGTCGGCGCTCCAACGCGTCGCAGATCGTGTCCGGCTACCTGAGCCAGATCGTCGAGCGCTTCGCCGACGAAGCGGCCCGGCCCGGCAGCCGGCCGGCGCGGCGGGTGCAGATCGAGCCGCGCAACTGGTTCAACCCGAACCTCGAGTTCACCTGGTTCACCGTGCCGGGGCTCATCGCCATCATCGCGCTGCTGGTCGGCCTCATCGTCACCGCGCTGTCGGTCGCGCGCGAGCGCGAGCTGGGCACCTTCGATCAGCTGATGGTGTCGCCGCTGCGGACCCACGAGGTCCTGATCGGCAAGATGCTGCCGCCGCTGCTCATCGGGCTGGTCCACATCACGCTCTACGTGCTGGCCGCCGCGCTCCTGTTCCAGGTGCCGCTGCGCGGCTCGCTGCTGCTGCTGTACGGCAGCGCCATCCTGTACCTGGCCGCGGTGGTCGGCCTCGGCCTGTTCATCTCGTCGCTGTGCGCCGACCCAGCAGCAGGCCATCCTGGGCGCCTTCCTGTTCATGGCCCCGGCGGTGCTGCTGTCCGGCTTCGCCACGCCGATCGAGAACATGCCCGGATGGCTGCAGACGGTCACGCTGGTCAACCCGCTGCGCTACTTCCTCGTCATCGCGCGCGGGCGTGTTCCTCAAGGGGCTGCCGGCCAGCGAGGTGCTGCGCAACGCGGTGCCGCTGCTGATCATCGCGATCGTGACCCTGAGCGCGGCCGCGTGGCTGTTCCGCCGCCGCATGGAGTGATGGCGGCGTCGGCGGCTCAGGCGCGGGCCAGCTCGCGCGCCGGCGGCCTCGATCTCCGTCCTCGCCGAGCAGCACGTGGGCCGCCGCCGGGCCGAGCGGGACGAAGCTGTCCTTGCTGGTGACGCGCCGGATGCGCCCGGCGTAGCCGGCGTCGACAAGCGCGGTCACCACGCCCTCCGACACGCCGCCCGAGGCCCGGGTCTCGTCGACGACGAGCACCCGACCTGTGGCCCGGGCGGCCGCGAGGATGTCGTCGACCGGCAGCGGCGCCAGCCAGCGCAGGTCGACCACGCGGGCGCGGATGCCGTCGCGCTCGAGGCGGCGGGCGACGCGCAGCGACATGCGCAGGCCGTTGGCGAAGCTGACCATGGTGAGGTCGGCGCCGTCGCCGTGGATGCGCGCGCGGCCGGGCGGCGCGTGGGCGTCCTCGTGCCACGGCGGGTAGGCGGTCAGCAGGCCGCCGTCTCCGGGCTCGTGCAGGTCGCGCTCGTGATAGAGGGCGATCGGCTCGAGGAAGACGCAGACCGCGCCGTCGGTGCGCGGCGAGCGCGGCGCAGGTGCGCAGCATGGCCGCCGCGTCGTCGCCGAGCGCGGGCGACGCGATCACCAGGCCGGGGATGTCGCGCAGCACGGCGACCGCGTTGTCGTTGTGGAAGTGGCCGCCGAAGCCCTTCTGGTACGCGTACGCCGCGACGCGCAGCACCATCGGGCAGCGGAACTGGCCGCGCGAGAAGAACTGCAAGGTGGCCGCCTCGCCGCGCAGCTGGTCCTCGGCGTTGTGCAGGTAGGCCAGGTACTGGATCTCCGGGACCGGCAGCAGCCCGAGGTGGCCGGCCCCCTGGGCCACGCCGAGGATCGACTGCTCGTCGAGCAGCGTGTCGAACACGCGGGCGGCGCCGGCGCGGTCGCGCAGGCCGCGGGTGACGCCGTACACGCCGCCCTTCCTGGCCACGTCCTCGCCGAAGACGACCATGCCCGGGTACTTGCCCATCAGATCGAGCAGCGCGCGGTTGATCTGCTGGGCCAGGGTGCCGGCCGGCTCGCGCTCGGGCAGGCGGCCGGCGAACAGGCGCTCGCGCTCGGCGTCGCTCGGCGCCCGCGCGGCCTCGACGCGGACGTCGCTGCGCGGCGCCAGCGGCGCCATCACGTCGGCGGCGTCGCGCAGGCCGGGCCGGGTCTCCGCCTCGCCGGCCAGCGCGCGCACCTCGGCGCGGATCGCCTCGTAGCGCTCGAGGATCTCGTCCGGCTCGCGCAGGCCGGCGGCGACGGCGATGGCGGCGCTGCGGCGGAGCGGATCGCGCGCCTCGGCGGCGCGGATCTCGGCCTGCGGTGCGGTAGCCGATCTCGACGTCGGAGCCGGCGTGGCCCAGCAGGCGCGTCACCTCCAGGTGCAGGAAGGCCGGCGCGCGGGTCTGGCGCACGTACGCCGCGGCGTCGAGCGCCGCCTCGTAGGTGGCGAGCGAGATCGGTGCCGTCGGCGTGGAACCAGCGGATGCCGCCGCGGGCGCCGGCGCGCGCCACCCAGCCGGCCGGCGTGGCCACGCTGATGCCGATGCCGTTGTCCTCGCACACGAACAGGATCGGCGACGGCAGGCGCTGGTGCGCGGCCCACGCCGCGGCGTTGAGCGCGCCCTGCGCGGTCGAGTGATTGAGCGACGCGTCGCCGAAGCTGCACAGCACGATGGCGTCGCGCGGCGCCGCGTCGAGCAGCTTGAGGTGACGGGCCAGCTCCAGCGCGAAGGCCAGGCCCATCGCCTTGGGCAGGTGCGACGCGATGGTCGAGGTCTGCGGCGGGATCCACAGCGGCCGGCTGCCGATGACCTTGTGCCGGCCGCCGGCGATCGGCTCGTCGCGCGCGGCGACGCACGCCGAGCAGCACGTCGCGCGCCGCGTCGGCGTGGCCGGCCTTGCGGGCGCGCGCCAGGAAGAAGGCGCCGGACCGGTAGTGGAGCAGCGCCGGGTCGTCGACCCGCAGCGCCTCGGCCACCGCCGCGTTGCCCTCGTGGCCGGACGATCCGATCGTGTAGTAGCCGGCGCCGCGCTCGCGCATCGCGCGCGCCTCGAGATCGAGGTGGCGGCTGCGCATCTGGTCGTCGAACAGGTCGAGCAGCTGTTGCGCGCTCAGGCGCCCGGGAAGCCGCGTCGCCTCGCCCGCGCGGCGGCTCGAGACGGGCGACGAACTCGCGAAACCCGCGGTCGACCGCCTCGGTCGGCGACCTGGGATCGACAGCGCGCGGCTCCCGTGAGCGCGACATCGCCGGACACTACCGCAATCCCGCGTCGCGCACCGCCCCGCCCCGGGCTACGCGACGCGGGCTTCCGGCATGAGGGCCGCCTTGCGCGCCTCCTGCCGGCGGGTCAGCTTCCAGACCATGGTGATGGCCACGCAACGGCGGCCCCCTCGACGACCAGGCCGACGAAGCCGCGCGCGAGTCTGGTCGGCCCAGGCCTGCGGCGTGGCCGGCTCGTCCCAGGGAGAGACGACCAGCAGTCCACGCCGCTCGACACCAGCCACGACAGCCACCACCCGAGCAGGAGCGCGTGCGAGCGCGGCTGGTACGGCTCGCTCGCGGATCCGGATCGCTCGCGTCCCACACCTGCGCCATCGCCTGGTACGGCATCCACCAGGCTCACGATCGGGATGAAGTAGTAGCCGACCGCCCACCCGGGCGTGATCGAGAGCCGCCCGCCCATCGCGACCGCGTTCTTCGCCACCCGGTAGGTCCACAGGCAGAACATGATGGCGCACGCGACCAGCACGCCGGCGGAGATGAGCGCCATCTCCATGCCTCGCCGCTGGAGCAGCGCGAACTTGGCGTCGGAGACGTCCTCGCCGGCGAGGATCGCGTGGGCGACGCCGAGCGAGTCCCACAGCAGCGCGCCCACGACGATCAGCGCCGCGACATCGAGCACCAGCGACCGCGGTCACCAGCTTGGCGCGCGCGCGCGGCGATCGGTACATCTCACCCAGCTCGCCCAGTGGGCTGGCCGTGGAGCTCGCTGTGATCGGCGGCAAGGTCATGCCCAGTATTGCAGTCGACCGGTCGCGCCGGGCAAGGGTTTCTCGCGGCCCGGGCTTCGCCCCCGGGCGGTGCAGAGCCGGTCGCAGCCTCGGGACGCGCTGTCGGTCAGGAGTGCCGCAGACGGTGACTGACCAGCCAGGCGTCGAGCTCGGCCGCGTCCGGCTCCTCCGGCAGCCGGGAGTCGCGGCGCGCCGCCGCCAGGGTCTCGAAGAGATCGTCGAGGCGGGGACGCCAGTCGGCGACCAGGCGGGCGTCGAGGGGGACGCGCTCGCCGGCCCGCTTGATCTCGACGAGCTCGCGGGCGGGGGCCAGGCCGTACGGGATCGACCAGGCGCGTGAGATCGGTCACGAGCTGGCCGGTGCGCAGCAAGTGGATGCCGGTGAGCGCCGTGCGCAGCACGTAGAGCAGCTTCTTGGCGGTGGGCACCTCGGCGGTCTCGAAGGCGATGCGCTGCTGCATCGCGAAGCCGCGGTAGTGGTGGTGGACGCGGCGCGACAGCGCGCGCTGGATCAGCGGGCGCAGCTCGTCCAGCTCGGGAGCCGCGTACAGGACCAGATCGCCCAGGAACCGCTCGATGTAGTTGCCGTTGCCGCCCAGCACGCCGGCCAGCACCGGGCGCAGCTCGTTGGACGTGTAGTCGATCTCCACGTCGCTCACGACCTCGAGGCGCGACGCGTGGGCGGGCGGCGGCGCCAGGCCGAGCAGGCGGTCGGTCGACTCGACGTGGGCCGCCTTGAGATCGAGGTCGCTGTCAGGCGACGGAAAGCCGTAGGCGTGCGCGCCGCTGAGATAGATGACAAGGTGGCGGCGCCGGCCCTCCTCGTGGCCGAGGACCTCGGCGGCGACGGCGAGCTGGTGCGGCGTGAGCACGCCGCCCGGGTTGTCGAGGGTCAGTCCTGCCATCGAGCTTCCGATAGTACAGGGGCGTCGGTGCCGAAGGGGCCGGGCTCGCGCTGGACCCAGCGGCGGGCCAGCTCCTCGCGCGCGCGGCGCAGGAGCGCGTCGGCGCGGGCCACATCGCCGCGCGCCGGCAGGCACGTCTCGCGCCGCGCCGCCTCCAGCTCGGCGGCCATCTGCTCGGCCTCGTCGAGCACGTCGGCCAGGGCCACGTCGCCGCGCTTGATGGCGAGCAGGCGGGTGCGCAGCGGCTCGGCCACGCGGAAGTCGGCCGCCCCGGTGCGCAGCCAGCCGATCGCGGTCGCGATCAGGCGCAGGAGGTTGTACGCGTTCTTGGGGCGCAGCTCGCGCGGCATCTCGAACTGGTGCCCGGCGGCGGCGAGCTCGATGAGCGCCTCGAAGCTGGCGGCCGGGATCAGGCCGCGGTCGTGCAGCGAGTGGTAGAGCTGCTTGACGTACTCCTTGGCCCGCAGCAGGCGGTCGGCCTCGCTCGGCGCCTCGATGCCGGTCGCGTCGGCCAGGCGCGCCGCCGCCTCGTCGAGCGAGAGCGACGGCGACGCGCGCACCCAGTCGAGCAGCAGCGCGCGGTGCTCGGCCAGGCGCAGCGACTGGCGCAGCTTCTTGGCCTGCGACAGCGCGTAGCGGCCGAAGCTGGCGTAGATCTCGGCCGAGACGAAGGCGTCGCGGGCGTCGCGCAGCCACTGGCCAATCGGATCGCGGACCTCGACGTCGGCCGCGAAGAGGACCTCGAGCGTGTTCGGATCGGCGCGCAGCGCCTGCCGGATGGTCTTGCCCAGCTCCCAGTAGGTCGCGCTGCCGTCGGTGCTGACCAGGTCGTCCGGCACCGGCACCAGCGCCGCGGTCCACGGAAACGGCAGGGCGAAGACGCCGCGGCGGTCGGTGTCGGAGGCGTCGTCGGCCAGGCCCCAGGCGCGCGACCCGACGACGGTCTCGAGCACCACGCACGGCGAGAGCGCGGTCCAGGCCGCCTCGCGGTGGCGGGCGAAGCGCAGCTGCCCGGCCTTGCGCGGGACCAGCTCGGCGCGCGCGTAGCTGGCCTCGCCCACGCCGACGACGAGCACGCGCACCTCGTCGCCGTCGACCCGGACCACGCGGCCCATCGCACCCTGCGGGATGCGCCGGGTCCCGACAAGTCGGTCCACGCGCGTGATCACCTCGGTGCCGTGCGGCAGCGGCACGGTCTCCGGGTCGATGTCGTGGAAGCCGCGCAGTCTCAGGTCGGTCGCCATCGGTGCCCGCGCGATTCTATGCCGGCCGGGCGGCAGGCGCAGCGATGGCCCGCGGGCGGCCTCAGCTCACGGTCACGCGCCGCACGCCGCGCGCCTCGAGCAGGGCGGGCAGGCGCACCCGCTGATCGCCGGCCAGGGCGATCGAGGTCTGCTCGACGGAGCCGCCGCAGCCGAGCGCGCGCTTGAGCTCGCGGCACCAGGTCTCGAGATCTGCGGCCGACAGGCCCAGCTGCTCGATCACTGTCGCCTCCTTGCCGCCGCGGCCCTTGCGCTCGTAGCGCACCACGGCGCGCGCCGGCCCGCGCGGGGCCGGCTGCACGGCGGCGCCGGTCTGCGCGGCCGGCTCGGCCTTCGTCTTCGCCTGTCCCGGCGGGAGCTTGTCGCGCAGCGCGGCGAGGCCGGCGAACGGGCTGGCCGGCAGCCGATCCGGGGCCGCTCCTGCCGAGGCGCCGCCCGCTGGCTTCTGCTTCTTGCCCATGAGATCGGCGCGCATCATAGCCGCCCGGGCCGCGCTCCGCGCCGCCGGTCGAGCAGATCGCTCGAGCCGTCGCTCAGGAGCGACCTCCGGCGCGCTCTCACCGGGCGGTGCGGGACACCGCGTCCACCCCGAGGACGCCCAGATCGTCGGCGCCGTGTCCGGCGGCGATGAGCTCGTCGGAGCGGGCGGCGATGGCGCGCAGGGCGGCGAGCGGGGCGTCGCCCAGCGCGTCGAGCATGAGGCCCATGTCCTTGCGCGCCATGGCCAGCTCGAAGGTGGCGGTGAAGTCTCCCTCGGCCATGCGCTTGCCGCGCACGTCGATGGCGCCGCCCGGCTTGAGCCGCGTGAGCATGGCGTGGGCGTCGGCGGAGCTGACGCCGAGCGAGGTGGCCAGCGCGAAGGTGTCGGCCAGGCCGGCGGCCAGCGCGATGAGCAGCGAGTTGCCGATCAGCTTGAAGGCGGCGGCGCGCCGGAGGTCCGCGCCCACGTACCAGAGGTCGCCGGTCATGGCCGACAGGGCCGGCTCGAGGCGCCGCATGAGCGACTCGTCGCCGGCCACCATCATCATGCCCTTGGCGTCGCGGGCGGCGGCCGGCGACATGAACACCGGCGCGTGCAGGAACGCGCGGCCGGCCGCGGCCAGGCGCTCTCCGCGGGCGGCGGTGCCGTCGGCCGACGTGGTGCTGTGATCGATGACGACGGCGCCGGCCGGCGCGGCCGGCAGCGCGGCGGCCAGCACCTCGTCGACAGCGGCGTCGTCCTTCAGGCACAGGTGGATGCGCTCGGCGCCGGCGACCGCGTCGGCCGGCGAGCTGGCGACGCGCGCGCCGGCGTCGGCCAGGGGCGCGGCGCGGGCTGCCGTGCGGTTCCAGACCGCGACAGGAGCGCTGCTGGTGAGGAGGCGCTGGACGAAGGCCGAGCCGAGCAGCCCGGTGCCGAGAAAGGCGATGCTCATTGGACCCGAACCGTAGCCGAAAACCGGACGCGTGCCGCGCCAGAGCCGTGCAGCCAGGTGGTGCGGCGAGCGGTTCAGTATTGTAGAAAACCGACAGGCAGATGCCGAACCCACTCACGGACGAGCCGCGCGGCATCCTCAACCCGCGCGCAGGGGCCGACGCCTTCACGCTGGAGCGGCCGGCGCCGACCGCCCCCGACCTGGCCGCGTTCGTCGAGCACTACTGGATCGTGCGCTGGGACCTGCGCGGGCGCGAGCCGTTCGTGCAGGAGACGCTGCCGCATCCATCGGTCCACCTGGTGCTCGATCCGCCGCGCTCCGGGATCTTCGGCGTCGTCACGACCCGCTTCGCGCGCAAGCTCGAGGACCGGGGCCAGGCCTTCGGCGTGAAGTTCCGCCCGGCCGGCTTCCATCCGTTCGCCAGGCGCCCGGTCTGCGACTTCACCGACACGATCGTGCCGGTGTCCTCGATCTTCGACGGCGACGTCGAGTCGCTCGAGCGCGCCGTCCTCGCGCCTCGACCAGTCCGCGGCGCAGGTCGAGCTGGTCGAGGCGTTCCTGCGCGCGAACCTTCCGGCGCCGGATCCGAACGTCGAGCTGCTCGGGCGCGTGGTCGACCTCGTGCTCGAGCATCGCGAGATCGCGCGGGTCGAGGACCTGGCCGGCCGCGCCGGGATCAACCCGCGCACCCTGCAGCGCCTGTTCCGGCGCTACGTCGGCGTCGGCCCGAAATGGGTGATCCGGCGCTACCGCCTGCACGAGGCCGCCCATCGCCTGGCCGGCGGACTCGCGGTCGACCAGGCGGCGCTGGCCCACGACCTCGGCTACTTCGACCAGGCCCACTTCATCAAGGACTTCACGGCGATCATCGGCCGCTCGCCCGGCAGCTACGCCGCGGAGACCGGATCGCGCCTGGACAGCACGAAGTAGTGATCGAGCGGGCGCTCGCGCTTGAACGCGGCGCCGATCGAGACGTGGCTCGACACCCGGCGCATGAAGTCGCGGGTCTCGTGGTAGACGAAGCGCTGCAGCCGCCAGTGGTTGGGCACGACCCGCGGCCAGCCGTCCGGCGACCGGCCCGTCCGGGACCTGGAAGTAGTCGACGACCACCGCGCCGCGCGTGGCCCAGTGCGGGCGGCCGCCGGTCGGCAGCGCGACGAAGTAGCCGGGGCCGACCACCGGGCGCGTCGGGCCCTCGTTGTAGCCGAACAGGCGCGCGCCATCGCCGTCGGGGCGGCAGAAGCGCTTCTGGAACCGGCGCAGCCGCGCCGGGCAGCGGCAGCGTGTTGAGGCCCTCGTGGATCACCTCGACGCGGACGCCGGCCCGGCCCACGAAGAACTCGAGGTCGAGCGGCGGCGCGTCGGCCGCCTTCTCGTACAGCATGCGCTGCCTGTCGCGGTCGAGCTCGAGCACCTCGGCCGAGCGCGCGGACGCGCCGAGCTCGTCGAGGTAGCGGGCGATGGCGTGGATGGCCACGCCGGGATCGTCGATGAGGATGGCGAGGGAGATGGCTTCACTCCGAGGTGGAGCCGATGTGTATCGCACCCAGCACCAGCTTTGCACGACCTTGACCTTGAGGCCGGCGACCAGCGGCTGCTTTTCAGCCGCGGCAAGCTGTGGCATGAACGTGGCCGCGCCGGTAGCGAGCGAGAGGAGCGCGGCGAGACGCACGGCCATGGGAAGCAAGGGTAGACCGTACCGCACGTTCGTCGTCGATGGCTTCGAGATCCTGGTCGGCCGCGGCGAGGAAGACAACGACACGCTCACCTTCGACGTGGCCGAGCCCCACGATCTGTGGCTCCACGTCGCGGGCGGGACAGCCGGCAGCCACGTGGTCGTGCGCAACCCGGAGCAGGTCGAGGTCCCGGCCCAGGTGGTGGAGGTGGCGGCCGCGGCGGCAGCCTGGTACTCGAAGGCGCGCGGCTCGCCACGCGTCGAGGTCCACCTCTGCCGCGCCGCCGATGTCAGCAAGCCGCGGGGCGCCAGACCTGGCCTGGTCCAGCTCGCCCGCTGGAAGGCCGTCCGCGTCAAGCCGGCCCTACCACCAGAACCTTGATCCGATCAGCCGGCGTGGGGCAGATCGTCGTCCAGCCACCACGCCCTCCGGTGCTCGACGACGAGGATCTCCTCGAACTTCGCCCCGAACCCATCGCCGCCCAGATGCGGCTCGATCGCCCACATCCCGGTGGGCGACCGGACGATCAGCGTCCGGTCCCGGCCCCCACAGCGGCGAGCGATCGGCGAGAGACGGCAGCCTCGATCGAAGCTGGCCTCCGAGCAGCCGGACCAGCGACGTCGCGCCGAAGCCGGCGACGACCGGATCGCGCCGGCGCTCGGGTAGCCGCTCGACCCGGTGACCGAGCACGCCGAACGGGTAGCGAGCGTGCCGGTTGTCGAAGCCGCGCTCGCCCAGCAGCCGCTCGACCCGCACGTAGATGCTGCGCATTGTGTCGCCGCGCGCGACCAGGCCGGGCAGCATCTCCCGTATCTCGCGCAGCGCGGCCAGCGCGCGGTCGAGTCGCTCATCCGGTCCGCCGCCCGGCGCTCGAAACGTGTAGCCGATGTCCGCCGTGTAACCGTCCACCACCGGCGCCACGTCGAGGATGGCGATGGCGCCCGGCTCCAGCCGCGTGCGGCCGGGGAAGAAGCGATGCGACGCGCCGCGCATCCCGGAGAGCTTGCTGCGCTCGCCGAACCAGGCGAAGGGGACGTGGAAGTACCTGTCGACGCCGCGGCCGGCCAGCGCCGCGCGCAGTCGCGACGCCGCCTCGCGCTCGGTGACCCCGGGGACCAGCCCGCCGCGCCACCTCGATGGCGGCATCGTAGGCGACACGCTGTGCGCGGCGAAAGCCGTCCAGGTCACGGGCCGCGATGGCGCCGCCGGCAACCTCCTCACCCGCCTCGACACCAGCGCCATCCGGCATGCGGCTCGTCTCGATCATGCAGCTCTCCTCTCCACCGGCGCCGGCCGCAGCTGCAGCTGCAGCGCGTCGCACAGATCCGACACGCGAACCAGGAGCTCGCCCAGCCCGGTGCGGCCGGCCAGGATGCCGCGGCTGAAGCCGCGGAACATCGCGTAGACCGGATGTCGCGCGGCGCCCTCGCTCTCCACGCCGAGTGCCGACATACCGCCGGATGCAGGCGAACACCTGCTCCTGCGACAGCCCCATGCGCTCGATGTTGGGCGTCACGCGGTGGAGCATCGGCAGGTAGCCGAGCGCGAGCGCGTACAGCACCACCGGGTGGGCCGCGGTGCGCGCGGCGTCGGCCAGGTTGGCTCCGGCCGGCCGCTCGGCCCCGTAGCGCTCGAGCATGTAGAAGTCGACCGCCAGATGGCGCGCCTCGTCGGCGTTGATCCGGCGGAACACCTCGCGGCAGACCGGGTCGAGCACGTTCACGTCCAGGTGCTTGACCAGCGCGCCGTCCAGGACCAGCTCGGTGAACGGGATGATCGCCGAGTAGACCGCCGGGTGCACGCGGTCGCCCGCGCGCTCGATGGCGCGCAGCAAGTTGCGCGCGTTCGGGTTGGGGGCCGGGACCTCGCGCCGGCCGGCGATGCCCCAGCGCCGCATGAGCAGGAGCTCGGCGTCGGCGTGGCGCTGCTCGTCGACGGCGAACGAGTCGAAGATGGCGGCCAGCGCCGGCTCCGACGTCGCCTCTCGCATGCGGGCGAACACCCGGGCGGCGATCGACTCGATCCAGTACAGGTCGGCCATGAAGCCGGCCAGGGCCAGGCGCTGATCGGGGCCGACCCGATCGGCGCCCGGCGCGTCCCAGTCGATGTCGTCCACCGACCACTGCAGCCGGCGGCACCTGTCCAGCATGGCGTCCGGTTCGATCGCGTAGCGCATGGAGACCTCTCTTCCGGTTGCCTCGGGGCCTGGCAAAGTGGATAATCCAATCCGGTGAAGAGGTCAACCCAAAAGCCGGCGGCCGGCGCCGCCCGGAAGCGAGCGCGCCCGGCCGTCAGCAGCGCGGGCACCCGCCGCGACGGGCCCGGCCGCCTGGCCGACGACCTGCTGCTGCGCATCCTGCGCGGCGACCATCCGCCGGGCACCCGCCTGCCGCCCGAGCGCCAGCTGGCCGGCGAGCTCGGCGTCGACCGCACCACGCTGCGCATGGCGCTGGGCCAGCTCGCCCGCATGAACCTGGTCACCGCGCGGCACGGCTCCGGCATCGAGGTGAACGACTTCCGCGAGCGCGGCGGCCTCGACGTGCTCGCCGCGCTCTTCTCGCTCGACGATCTGCCGCTCGAGGGCAGCTTCATGGTCGAGGCGGTCGACTTCTGGCTGGAGATGTTCAGCCTCACCACCGCCAAGGCCATGACCCGCATGAGCCTGGAAGACCTGCGCCGCATCGAGAAGCTGCTCGACCGCGCCTCGGCGGTGGCCGGCGAGCCGGAGCCGCTCGCCGCCGCGCTCGTCGATCTCACCGACGAGCTCGCCCGCCTGTCAGGCAGCGTGCTGTTCCGCATGCTCAACACGTCCACTCGCTCGCTGCTCCGCCGCGTCACCCTGCTCCTGCTCGAGCGGGTCGACCTGGCGCCGTTTCTGGCCGAGATGAAGCAGAGCGTGCGCTCGGCGGCGCTGGCCCGGCCCGCCGAGGAGGAGGTGCGCAGCGGCCTGCTCGCGCTCCTGCGCGCGCTGACCGGACCGCTGCGCGAGCGGCTGCTGTTCGGCGCGCCGCCCGAGCCCGCGCCCCGCAATCCGACCACCACAAGGCCGCGAAGAGGAGGCTCTCGATGAAGCTCGCGAATCGGGTCGTCGTCATCACCGGGGCCGCCTCCGGCATCGGCCGCGCCTCGGCGCGCCGCTTCGCCGAGCGCGGCGCGGTCCTGCACCTGGTCGACATCGACGGCGAAGGCGCCGAGAGCGCGGCGCTCGAGTGCGGCCGGCTGGGCGCTCGCGCGGCCTGGCACGTGGCCGACTGCCGCGACCCGGGCGCCATGCGAGCGGTCGCAGCCGAGGTGCTCGAGCGCGAGGCGCTGGTCGACGTGCTGTTCCTCAACGCCGGGGTCGGCCACGGCGGGCCGGTGGCCGGCATGAGCCTGGACGACTGGCACCGCGTCATCGACACCAACCTGTACGGCCCCATCCACGGCCTCGACGCGTTCCTGCCCGCCATGATGTCCCAGGGCCCGGGCGGCCACATCGTGATCACGGCCAGCATGCTGGGCCTGTTCGCCCTGCCCTCGGCGGCGGCCTACTCGGCCAGCAAGCATGCCCTTGTCGCGCTGGCCGAGGCGCTGCGCGCCGAGCTGCGGGCCGGCGGCATCGAGGTCACCGCGCTGTGCCCCGGCCTTGTCGCCACCGACATCATCCGCCGCGGCCAGCTGCGCGGACTGGCCGTCGACCGCGCCCGCGTCGAGCGCCTGTGGCAGCGCCGCGGCGCCGACCCGGACGCAGTGGCCCGCGTGGTGCTCGCCTGCGTGGAGAAGCGGCGCGGCGGCGTGCGGCTGGCCGCGCCCAGCGGGACGGCCCTGTGGCGGCTGCGGCGCCACGCCCCCGCCCTCTACGAGCGCGCGCTGGCCGCGGCCGCGGCGCTCACCGGCGGCGGCGGGCGGTCAGGCGGTGGCGCCGATCGCGCCGATCGCGCGGATAGCGCGGATCGGCCAGGAAGCGCTGCAGCACCTCGCCGTAGCGCAGAGCGGCGTGCCCGCGGGTGAGGAAGTAGTGCTCCAGGATCGACGCCTGCTGCTCGATGCCGTACTCGACGAGGTCGCGTCCCGGCGCCAGCTGGTAGTGATAGGCACGGGTGTAGCGGCCGCCGGATGCGAAGAACGCTCGCACCGCGCCCGCCATGACATTGATCCCGTTGGTGTGCTGCCAGACGTGCGCGACCTCGTGCACCAGGATCGCCTGGCGCTCCAGCTCGACCTGCGCGAAGTCGTCGCAGTAGACCGGGGCCGGCGCGAACACGGTCTGGCGGATCGTGATCAGGGTGCGGCTGCCCTGCATCGGGAAGGCGCGACCGCGCACGATCCGGATCGCGTCGTAGTCGACCGCCTCGCCGAACAGCGGCGCGAGAAAGGCCCGCTCACCCGGCGTGAGCCCGCGGCCCGGCGGCGACGACTGCGCCAGGGCCAGGGCCAGCACGGGGACGATCAGCACCGACGAACTTGATAGCACAATGGCCTCGTCCAGGCCCGCGCCGCCATGGCACCCTCACCCGAGGAGGATGCGATGGCTGACGTGATCGTGATCGGCGACGGCCCCGGCGGCCTGAGCGCCGCCCTGTTTCTGGCCAAGAACGGCCTCGACGTCATCGTCTTCGGTCAGGACAAGACGGCGATGCACTACGCGCTCTTGAAGAACTACCTCGGCATTCCGGAGATCCACGGCAGCGAGCTCCAGGCGATCGCCCGCAAGCAGGTGACCGCCCTCGGCGCGTCCGTACGCGACGGCCGGATCGAGAAGGTCGCGGCGGCGGGCGGCGGCTATCAGGTGACCACCGACGGCGGCGAGACGCTGGCGGCGAAGTACGTCATCCTGTCCGAGGGCAAGAGCCCGCGACTGGCCGGCCAGCTCGGCCTCGAGTTCGACGAGGCGCGCGGCATCGAGGCCGATCGCAACGGCAAGACCAGGCTCGACGGCGTCTACGTGGTCGGCCGCTCGGCCCGCCCCGGGCGCAGCCAGGCCATCATCAGCGCCGGCGACGGCGCCGCGGCCGCCATCGACATCCTGTCACGCGAGCGCGGCGAGGACGTCACGGACTGGGACGAGCCGCCCAAGGCCGACGAGTAGGCCGCGGCACCGGGCAGCCCGACTACCGGCGCCGGGTCCACAGCCCCGTGCACTCGGGGACGCGGGACCAGCGCTCGCTGCGGACCTGATCGGCGAAGGACGGGCCGAAGAAGGCGCCGGTCACCTTCGCCGCGGTCTCCACGTCGGGGAAGACGTAGTCGGTGCGCAGCACGGCGCGCTGGAAGCCGCAGTCCTGCTCGAGCCACCTGTAGTAGTCGGCCAGGCCCGGCGTGGGCGCGGTCGGCGTGGTGTGGCCGGTGCCGAGGGTCTCGATGATGGCCAGGACGCCGCCCGGGACCAGCGCGGCCTGCATCTTCTCGAGGGCGCTGCCGATCTCGTCGCGCCAGGACGCCGCGAACCACTCCACGAAGTGGCCGAGCACCCAGCCGGCGATGGCCAGGTCGAAGTCCGTCCCCGGCGCGATGAACTGCTGCACCGGCAGCGGGTGAAGCTGGCAGCCGTGGTCCCCGAAGCGCTCCAGCTTGCGGCGCGCCACCTCGAGCATCGCCGCCGCCGGCTCGCAGCCGACGACGCGGGCACCGGCCCCGACCAGGAGCTCTGTGACCCGGCCGGTCCCCACGCCGATCTCGAGCACCCGGGCGCCCGCGAGCGGCACCAGCTCGGCCAGCGCCGGCAGCAGGCGTCCGTCGGCGTCCTCGGCGCTGACGAGGCGCTCGTAGTCGTCGGCCTGGCCGGAATACACGCGGCGATGGTCCACCTCGTCCGGTTCGACGCTCATGACCCAAAGAGTGCGTTAGCTGCCGCGCCGCGACAAGCGCATGTCTCGCGCTCGACCTGGGCGCTGCCTGGTGACAGGAGCGCGCCGGTGGCTGTAGCCTGAAGCGTGGGCGCGATCCTGCTCATGCGGCACGCCGACGCGGTCGAGGAGAGCCTGGCCATCCGCGAGTCGCATCGATACCTGACCCTGGAGGGACGCCGGCAGGCCATGACCGTCGGGCTGCGGCTGCGCGAGCAGGAGATCGCGCTCGACCTGGTCTTCTGCAGCCCGCTCATGCGCGCGGTCCAGACCGCCGAGCTGGTGGCGACCGCGCTCCGCTACGCCGGCGCCGTCGAGGCAATGCCCGCGCTGGCGCCCGGCGGCGACGCGCACGTGGCGGCCGCGCTGGCCCAGCGCTCCGGATGCGTGCTGGCGGTCGGTCACGAGCCGGCGCTGTCGGCCATCGGCGCGCTCATCTGCCGCAGCCGCGCGTTCCCGCCGCTGCACAAGGGGCAGGTGTTCCTCATCGAGGGCGAGCATCCGGTCTGGTCGCTCGGCCCCGGCGATCACGTGCCGATCGCCGTCCACTGATCGCCGACGGCCTCACCACAGGCCCAGCTGGCGCTCGAGCGCGAGCAGGGCGAACCCGCCGGCGAGCGTCACGACCGTGATGACCGCGCCGTGGCGCAGGAACTGGAAGAAGCCGATCTCGCCCCGCGGCCCGGCGCCCTCGAACACGATGATGTTGGCGACGCTGCCGAACAGGGTCAGGTTGCCGGCCAGGGTGGAGGCGAAGGCGAGCAGCACGTAGCCCCATCTTGGATCGGCCATCGTCGGCACCCACTCCACGGCGACCATCACGAACGGGACGTTCGACACGAGGTTCGACGCCACCACGGTGAGCCCGACGAACGCCGCGTCGCCGGAGGCGCCGCTGCCGGAGATGGCCGGCGCCACGGCGGCCAGCGCGCCCTCGAGCGCGCCGGACCGCTCCAGCCCGCCGACCAGCACGAACAGGCCGGCGAAGAACATGAGCAGCGACCAGTCGATGCGGCCGAGCACCGGGCGCGGCGGCGTGTGCGCGACGAGGATCAGCCCGGCGGCCGCGGTCATGGCGGCGCCGGCCAGCGACACCCCGAGGAACGCCAGCACGACGAAGGCGACCAGCGCGGCCAGCGCGCGCGCCGCCAGCGGCCAGTTGGGGAACGGTCGCGCGGTCTCGCGCGCCGGCAGCGGGCCGCGCGGCAGCTCGCGCCGGAACAGCCAGGCGATGACGAGCGCGTCGAGCGCGAGGCACGCGGCGCCGACCGGGAGCGACAGCGTGAAATAGTGGGCGTAGCTGGGATTGCCGGCCGCCGCGTGGCCGATGAGCATGTTCTGCGGGTTGCCGGTGAAGGTGACGACGCCGCCCACGTTGGAGGCGCTGGCCAGGGCCAGGAGGTACGGCAGCGGCGGCAGCTCCGCCTCGGCCACCACCGCGACCACCAGCGGGGTCAGCATCAGGCAGACAGTGTCGTTGACCAGCAGGGCCGACAGCCCGCCGACGACGAACACGATGGCCCAGAGCAGCGACCGCGCCGACCGCATGCGGGTCAGCACCAGCCAGGCGGTGTAGCGGAAGAACTTGGCCTCGGCCAGGTAGGAGGCGATCACCATGACGCCGAGCAGCAGCGCCAGGACTTGCAGATCGATGGCGGCGAAGGCCTCGTCGATGGTGAGCACCTCGGCCGCGACCATGGCCACCGCGCCGATGAGCGCCGCCGCCGGGCGATCGATGTGCAGGAAGGGCAGCGGCCGGCCGGCCATGCACAGGTACGCCGCGGCGAACAGAGCGATGGCCGTCGCCATGACCTATTTGAGGCCCGCGAGAGCCGGCGATCAAGCTCTGCGCGGCCGGGCCGGGATCGCTACGCGCGCGGGCTCTTGACCTCGCGGACCACCAGGTAGGCCAGCGCGCCGACCGAGCCGAGAAACAGCGTGGCGATGGCGAACGGCCAGTAGGTCAGCCCGCGTGTCCGCGCGTCGCGGTAGGCCCAGACCAGGAACAGGAGCAGGGCGATGACCAGGTCGATCAGCATCTGCATGGCCCAGGGCTCGCGCAGGGCCAGGGTCAGAAAGCCGGTGTAGCCGTGGCTGGCCGTGACGATCAGGCTGTACACGGTGAAGGCGAGGAAGGCGACGAGCAGGATCGGGAAGCGCGAGGTCATGCCCTTGATGTGGCCACCGCGGCGCTGCGCGTCCATTACGTCCCAGGTAATGCCGGCGCGGCGCGACGCGGGTAGTCTCTGCTCCATGACCGGGTTCGGCCCGCTGCTCCGCGAGTGGCGCCAGGTGCGCCAGATGAGCCAGCTCCGCCTGGCCGAGGCGGCCGAAGTATCGACCCGCCACATAAGTTTCATCGAGACCGGCCGGTCCACGCCCAGCCGCGAGATGGTGCTGATCCTGGCCAGCGCGCTCGACCTGCCGCTGCGCGAGCGCAACACGCTGCTCGGCGCGGCCGGCTTCGCCGCGGTCTACCGCGAGACCGACCTGGCCGCCCCGGCCATGAGCCAGGTCGCGCGGGCGCTCGGCTTCCTGCTCGACCGCCACGAGCCGTACGGCGCGTCGGTGCTGGACGGCAGCTGGAACATCCTGCGCGTCAACCGCGGCGGCATGCGCATGCTGGGCTCGCTGCTCGAGCAGATGCCGCCGCCCCAGGTGGCGGCCAACGCGATGCGCATCCTGTTTCACCCGCGCGGCCTGCGCCCGCTCATCGTCAACTGGGAGGACCTGGCCGCCTCGATGATCGAGCGCCTGCACCGGGAGGTGCAGCTCGGGGCCGGGCGCGCCCTGCTCGACGAGATCCTCGGCTATCCGGACATCCCGCGCCGCTTCGCCCGGCCTCGCCTGGGCGAGGAGCCGCAGGTGGTACTGACCTTGCATCTGCGAAAGGGCGACCGCGATCTGCGCATGTTCACGACCCTGACCACGCTCGGCACGCCGCTCGATGTCACGGCCCAGGAGCTTCGCATCGAGTCTTACTTTCCGGCCGACGAGGAGACCGAGGAATGGGTGCGGTCGCTGGAGACCTGATGCCTGACGCGCCACCAGGCCCGCGAATCGTCTCGCTGTTGCCGTCTGCCACGGAGATCGTCTGCGCGGTGGGCGGCGCCCGGGACCTCGTCGGCATCTCTCACGAGTGCGATTTTCCGGCCGCCATCCGCGATCGGCCGGCGGTGACCCGCTCGCGCCTCGCGAGCGGCGGCTCCAGCCGGGCGATCGACGCCCAGGTGCGCGCGGTGCTGCGCGATGCGCTCGCCATCTACGAGGTGGACGAGGCCGAGCTGGCCCGGCTGGCACCCGACGTGATCGTCACACAGGACCTGTGCGAGGTGTGCGCGGTCTCGCTCGACGACGTGCGCAGCGCGGTGGCCCGCCTGGTCGGCCGCGACTCCGCTCCGCCCTCGATCGTGAGCCTGCAGCCCACCCGCCTGGCCCACGTGCTGGACGACATCGGGCGGGTGGGCGACGCGATCGGCCGGCGCGACCAGGCCCGCGCGCTGCGCGCCGAGCTGCAGCGGCGCATCGACGCCATCGCCGCGCGCGCCGCCGCGGCGCCGCGGCGCCCGCGCGTGGCGTCGATCGAGTGGATCGAGCCGCTCATGCTGGGCGGCACCTGGATGCCGGAGCTGATCGAGCTTGCCGGGGGCGTCCCGGTCGGGGTCGCGGCCGGCCAGCCGGCGCCGACAATCGAGCCGGCCCAGCTGGCCGAGCTGCGCCCGGATGTGGTCGTGGTCAAGCCGTGCGGCTTCACCCTCGGGCGCGCGCTCGACGAGCGGGACGCGATCGAGCGCGCCGTCGCCGGCGTGCCGGCCCGCGTGGCGGTCACCGACGGCAGCGCGTTCTTCAACCGGCCCGGCCCGCGCCTGGTCGAGTCGCTGGAGATCATGGCGGCATGTCTCCACCCGGCGCTGTTCGCCGACCTCGCGGCCAGGCACGCCGGCGTGACCACGTGGCTCCAGTAGTCGTCCTGCTCGCGCTGCTCGGGCCGGTCGCGCCGGTGCCGGCCTCGCCTCCGGCCGTCGTTGTCACCCCGCACCTGCTCGACATCGACGGCAACCTGGTGCTCGTCGACGAGGTCTACCTCGCGGCGCTCGACCTGCCCGCCACCACCGAGCCGACCGCGGAGGCCGCGAGCGACGTCGAGCGGCAGCTGACCGCGTTTCTGCGCCGCGCCGGGTACGCCCTGGCCACCGTGCACGCGCAGGTCGGTCGACGGCCGCATCCGGGTGGACGTCGACGAGGGGCGGCTGTCCCGCATCCTGATCCGCGGGCGCGACGTGGTCTCCTCGCTGGCCGTGCGGCTACAGGTAAACCTGCCGTACGGAGTCTTCAACCGCCCGCAGCTCGAGCGCATGCTGCAGCGCCTCCGCGAGGACGGCGCGCGCGTGACCTACGAGCTGGTGCCGGCGCGCGTGGTGAACCACCAGGGGCCGCAGATCGATCCGCTGGGCCTGTTGCCGGGCGGGCGGCCATTGCCGGCGAGCAGCAACTACGAGCTGCACATCGAGTTCACCGGCGGCGCCGAGCGCGGCTTCAGCCTGGTCGCCGGCATCGATCCGGACAGCATCCGGGCCGGCGGCGTGCTTACCGGCGCGTCCGCCATCCTCGACGGCGACCGCTGGGAGCTGGAGGCGCAGGTCGGTGCCAACTTCTTCGAGGACCTCGAGCGCCAGGCGGACGAGCTCCACTTCAGCCGCGCGTTCGTCGACGCGCGCTGGCTCGCGCCCAGCATCGCGGCCGAGGTGCTGCGCCCGACCGTGCGCCTGCGCGAGGATCTGCTGCGCCGCCAGCGCCAGGACCTGGACATCCAGACCTACTGGTGGAACGTGGCCGAGGCCGCGCTCGGCCTGTCGCTCGTGCCCTGGGAGGGGATCGAGCTGAGCGGGGAGATCGGCGCGCAGCATCGCCGCCTGTTCGCCATCGACCAGCTCGAGGACTCGGCCTTCGAGCCGGTCGAGCCATCGTCCGAGCTGCGCGCCTTCTTCGCCCTGGACAGCCGCTTCGTGCTGACGCCCGAGCTCTTGCGGGTCGACCGGACGCACCGCATCGATCTCGACGCGCGCTACTTCCCCGGGTTCGACCGCCGGCCGTTCTGGTCCTTCGAGGCCCAGTACCGGCGGGTCTTCGAGTTCGGCTGGAACGACCTGTGGCTGCGCGGCGCCGCCGGCGCCGTGGCCGGCCACTACGAGATCACCGACGCCGTGCCGATGACCGGCCGCTACCTGCGCGGCGTGTACGGCCACGCGTTCTATCTCGACCGCGCCGCGGCGGTCGCGGTCGAGTACCGGCTCTCGCTCAGCCGCGACGTCTTCAAGGTCGGCTTCTTCCACGAGCGGCCGTCTTCCGCGAGGCCGATCCGCCGGTTCCCGACGACGAGTTCCTCGTCGGCAACAGCTTCGGCCCGAGCTTCCACGCCCTGGTGATGGACGTGCTGCAGCTCGACTTCTTCTACGCCGCCGGCTTCACCGCTCGACGGCGACTTCGACCACGGCGTCTCGCTGCGGCTGGAGAAGGCGTTCTAGCCCGTGCTCCAGCGCGCGGCCGCATGACCGGGCTACGGCATGGTGCCGAGCGGTTCGAAGCGGGCCATCACCACCGTGATGTTGTCGCTGCCGCCCCCCTGGCGGGCCAGCTCGACCAGCTGGGCGCAGGTCTCGGCCGACGGCGCGCCGCGGCCCAGCACCTGCGCGACGGCCTCGTCCGGCACGTGCTCGGTCAGGCCGTCGGTGCACAGCAGCAGCGTGTCGCGCGGCGCCAGCTCGATCCACCGGATCTCGCCCACGGCGCGCTGGCTGCCGCTGACGATGGCGTTGAGCAGCACGTGGCGCAGGGGCGCGCCGGGCGCCACCTTGCGCCCCTCGTCGGCCAGCAGCGTGTGGTCCTTTGTCAGCTGGGTCAGCGTCCCGGCGCGGTGGAGATAGAGCCGGCTGTCGCCGACGTGCAGGAGGAGCAGCCCGGGCCAGGTGACGAAGCCGGCGGTCAGCGTCGTGCCCGGGTGGCCGGCCAGCAGGCCCTTGCGGTCGGCGACCTGGTCGAGCCGCTTCTGGCAGAAGGCCAGCGCGCGGCGGAGCTCGCCCGCGGCCGCCGGATCTCCCTCGGCCGCCACACCCTCCCCCGACCAGGGCAGGTGCTGGATCAGGTAGCCGGCCAGCGCGTCGAGCACGACCTGGCTGGCCATGGCGCCGCCGGCGTGCCCGCCCATGCCGTCCGCCACCGCGAACAGGATCGCCTCGCGCCGCGCGCGCGCGCGCTCCTGGTCGGCGCCTTTCACGCTGGTGTCGCACAGGATCAGGTGGCGCTCCAGGTCGGCCACCAGGTAGTGGTCCTCGTTGCGCTCGCGCACCAGACCCCGATCGGTCGCGCCGCTGATGTCGATATCGACCGGCCACGCGTCCATCATCGGTTCGGGCTCGCTCGCGGCCGAGCCCGGGCCCAGAACCGGAAGTGTGTCATCCAAGCGCACCGGGGCAGGAGCGGTTCTCGCACGAGCGGAGGGCACGTCGATGGACTGACGGGCAGGCGGCTTGTTCATGGAGGATCATCAGGTGCAGCCTTCATGCCCCGCCTGTGCTTTCTGCAGTCCCGACCTGCTCGGTCGGCTCCCGAGAGCTCGATTCGTGTCACCTCAGCTCAGCGAGGCGAGGGCGCACGGGGGATCCTTCATGATCTTTAACGGCGAGGTATGCTCACGACCGGTGGATTCGCGCCTGCTCTATCGCCTGGAGGCAGGTCCAGCCGGGGAGGTACTCCACCTCGAGGGCCCGGTCGATCGACACGTGGGGCGCGAGCTGGCCGACCTGCTCGCCGCTCGCAGCGGCGTGCGCCTCACCGTGGACCTCAGCCGCGTCGACGCCATGGACAGCGCCGGCGTGGCGGTTCTGGTCGACGGCTGGCGGCGCTCGCAGGCCGGGCTCGTGCTCGGCGCGACCAGCGAGGAGGCCGAGCAGGCGCTGACCCTGTTCCGGGTGGGTGCCGCGGCGGAGACGCCCGTGACCCCGCCCAACCTGATCGAGGGCCTGGGCTCGGTCGCCTACCTCGGCTGGGACGCGATGCGCGACTTCCTCCAGCTGGCCGCCGACACCACCTTCGGCGTGGTCGGAGTGCTCCTGCACCCGCGGCGGATCCGCTGGGCCGAGCTGGCCGGGCATTGCGCCGACATCGGCGCGCGCGCCCTGCGCATCGTGGCTCTGATCGTCTTCCTCGTCGGCCTGACCGTCGCCTTCCAGGCCGCGTACCAGCTGCAGCAGTTCGGCGCCGCCATCTACGTCGCCGATCTCACCGCGGTGTCCGTCGTGCGCGAGATGGGCCCCCTGATGACCGCGATCCTGGTGGCCGGCCGTTCCGGCTCGTCGATTGCAGCAGAGATGGCCACCATGCAGGTCTCGGAGGAGATCGACGCTCTCAAGGTCATGGGCGTGGATCCGATCGAGTTCCTCGCCGTTCCGCGGCTGCTGGCGCTCCTGCTCGTCATGCCGCTGCTCACCGTCCTGGCCGACGTGGTCGGCATCTTCGGCGGCTTCCTGGTCGGCGTGCTCTACCTGGACCTGGCCGGCCGCGCGTTCCTCACCCAGGCGATTGGCGCGCTGTCGGCCTTCGACCTGGTGACCGGGTCGATCAAGTCGATCGCATTTGCCTTCGGCATCGGCCTCATCGGGCTCTACTATGGGATGCGCGTCCGCGGAGGCGCCAGCGAGGTCGGCCGCACCACCACCGCCTCGGTGGTGGCGTCCATCTTCTACATCATCGTGGCCGACTGCTTCTTCAGCATCGTGTTCTATATCCTCCTATGAACGGGCCCCCTGCAACGGCCGGCGACGTGCTCGTGGTGGAGGGGATGGTGGCCGGCTACGGGGAGCGGACCATCCTCGACGGAGTCTCCCTGCGCGTGGCGCGCGGCGAGATCCGCGTCGTGCTGGGCGGCTCGGGCAGCGGCAAGAGCACCCTGCTCAAGCACTGCATCGGCCTCCTCGATCCCACGCAGGGGAGCGTGCAGGTGCTCGGCCAGAAGCTGCACGATCTGGAGGGGGACGAGCGGGTGGCGCTGCTGCGGCGCATCGGCGTCCTCTTCCAGAACGGCGCCCTGCTCGGCTCGATCACGGTGGGGGAGAACGTGGCCCTGCCCCTGCGCGAGCACACCGATCTGCCGGAGCCGGTGATCCGCGAGCTCGTCGCGCTCAAGCTCGCGGGGGTCGAGCTGTCGCACGCGGTCAACCTCCTGCCCGGCGAGCTGTCCGGCGGGATGCGCAAGCGGGCCGCCCTGGCCCGGGCGATGGCGCTCGACCCGGAGCTCCTGTTCTGCGACGAGCCGTCGGCCGGGCTCGATCCCCTGACCAGCGCCGAGCTGGACGAGCTCATCCTGCGCACGCGCGACCGCTTCGGCATGGCCATCGTGGTCGTCACCCACGAGCTGGCCAGCATCGAACGCATCGCCGACCGCGCGCTCATGCTGTCGGGCGGCAAGGCGCTGGCCGACGGCACCCTCGAGGAGATCAAGGGCAGCGACATCGCCGAGATCCGCGCCTTCTTCCAGCGCATCGCCGCCGGCGAGATGAGGGGTCAGGTCTCGGCCCTCGACGCGCTCCGGACCGCGAGCGGGTAGAGAGGAGCGACGCTTGGCCCAGATCACCCGCGCACAGAAAATCCGTCTCGGCGTCTTCCTGGCCACCGGCTTGACCGTGCTGATCGGCGGCCTTGTCGTCCTCGCCGGGTCTCAAGCTGGGCGAGACCCGCGACACCTACGACGTGCGCTTCCGCGACGCCGACGTGTCGCTGAGCGGGCTCGAGGTCGGCTCGCCGGTCAAGTACAGCGGCATCCGGGTCGGCCGGGTCGACGCGGTGCGCATCGATCCGGAGGACGTCTCGGTCATCCTGGTCGAGCTCAGCCTCGACGAGGGCACGCCGGTGGCCGAGGACAGCAAGGCCGACCTCGGCCAGCAGGGCATCACCGGGCTCAAGTACATCGAGCTGTCGCGCGGCAGCCGCAACGCGCGCGTTCGCGAGCCGGGCGAGGAGATCCCGCCCGGCACCTCGCTCTTCGACAACCTGGCCCAGAAGGCGGACCAGATCGCCAGCAAGGTGAACGATGGTGCTCGATCGCGTGGCCGACCTCAGCGGGCCGGACATGAAGAAGCGCATCGCTTCGCCTGCTCGAGAGCAGCGACGAGTTCCTGCGCACGGTCAACACGGTGCTGCGCGACAACCGCGAGGCGCTGGCGTCGCTGGCGACCAGCGTCAACAGGCACCGCCGAACAGGCCCGCATGCTGACCACCGAGCTGGCCGCGACGGCGAAGCGGGCCAACGGCCTGCTGGCCGAGGCCACCGTCATGCTGCGCAACTCGAGGGGCACGCCGGCGCAGCTCAACGCCTTCCTCGAGCAGGGGACCGCGCTTCTCAAGGAGAGCCGCGGGCTGCTCGGACCGGAGGGCCTGCAGCGCACCGTGGCCCGGATCAACACGTTCCTGGGCCAGACCCAGCAGCAGGTGGTGGATACCATCGGCCTGCTGCGCGAGACGGCGGAGAACGCCAGCGCGCTGACCGAGAAGCTGCGCGACGATCCGTCGCTGCTCCTGCTCGGCAGCGACGAGGAGGATGAATTGAGGCCCACGGGGTCGCCCCGCGAGACCTGGAAGCGAGATGGGCCCGGACCCGGCGGCGTGCGCTGGGCACTCGTGCTGTGTCTCCTCGCCGCCTGCGGCTCGCCGGCGCCGCGCCACTACTTCACGCTGACCGGCCAGATGCCGGCCGCGCGCTTCGCCCAGCCGTTCCCGATCCGGCTGCGGGTGCGCGATCTCGAGATGCGGCGCAGCTACCGGCGCGACGAGCTGGTGGTGCGCGCCGACGCCAACGAGATCACCTTCCTGCGCCGCCAGCGCTGGTCGGAGCCGCCCCAGCGCATGATCAGCGCGCTCATCCGCGAGCAGGTCCGCCGCTCCGGCATCAGCGCCGAGGTGCAGGACGACAGCGGTCTCGGCGAGCCGGACTTCGTGCTCGGCGGCGAGATCGAGGCGATCGAGCAGCTCAGCGCGGCCGAACGATCGGTTCGCCCACCTGGCCCTCACGTACAGGCTGCACCGCTTCAAGGACGACGCCGTGGTGTGGAGCTTCCGCATCGACGCGCGGCGACCGGTCAGCGGGACGTCGTTGCGCTCGCTGGTGCGCAGCCTGAGCGAGATGCTGGCCGCCGAGACCGACAACGCGCTGCGCGACCTGGGCCGCTACCTCGCCGATCCGAACGCGCCGCGCCAGGTGGCGGCCGCCCCGCAGCAGGCGCAGCCCCCGGCGCCGAAGCCGCCGCCCGGCGTGATCGGCCCCGACGACAACCCGGCGCTGCGCGACCTGCCGCAGCTCCTGCGCGACGACACCGCGCATGCCGGTCGGCCAGGGCGCGATCTTCGCGCCGTCGCTGTCGGACGGCGACCGCGAGCCGCTGGTCAGCGTGCAGCCGCAACGGCCGCCTGGTCACCGGCAAGGCCAAGCTGGGCCGCCGCATCGTGGTCGCGCCGGGCGACTACGAGGTGCGAGTCGGCTCCGGCGCCGGCAACCAGCAGCTCACGCGCAAGGTCCGCGTCGAGGCCGGCAAGACGACGGTGGTGCCGCCGGCCTGGGCGGAGCTGGACGTGAACGTGGTCGACGAGACGTTCGTCCCGTTCCGCGGCACCTACGAGATCATCCGCATGGAGAAGCGCGAGGACTTCGGCCTCGGCTTCGGCGCCGACGAGCAGCTGGGCGAGGTGACCAGGGTGTGGGTGCTGCCGCCCGGGCTGTACAAGATCATCCGCGCCGGCGGCACCTACCGCGACCGAACCGACTTCGCGACGGTCAGGCTGGAGGCCGGGCGCCTGACCCGCTTCACCCTGGTGCTGGATCCGGACGACGGCCGCTTCCTGGGCGCGGGCGAGAACGATCCGGACGTCGACCTGGCGCTCGACCTGACCGACCCGGCGCTGGGCGCGGACCAGAAGACCGTGGCTCCTGCGCGCGGTGCTGGGCGGCGATCTCAACCTACGGCGCACCGACGAGATCGGCGAGCAGGAGGGGTGGCGGATCAGCTTCCGCGCCTTCTTCGACGGCGCCGTGCGCTTCAAGAAGGGGCCGCACCTCTGGCACAACCAGCTCGAGCTCGAGGAGGGGCAGACGCGGCTGCCGGATCAGGACGACTTCCAGAGCGACACCGACCGCCTGTTCTTCCACACCATCTACACCTACGACCTCCTGTCCTGGTTCGGCCCGTACGCGCGCTTCGGGCTCGAGACCAAGCTGTTCACCCGCTACGAGAACTTCGACGAGCCGACCGACGTGATCGTGCTCGACGAGGAAGGCATGGAGGTGCGCACGCTGAGCGGTGTCCGTCGGGTCAAGCTGGGCGACACCTTCGCGCCGTTCGCGCTCAAGGAGGGCGCGGGCGGCAACTTCCGCCTGCTGCGCAGCCGCTTCGCCGAGCTGGACGTGCGCCTCGGCTTCGGCGGCCGCCAGACCTACGCCAGCGGCCTGTACGTGTTCGAGGAGAGCCTGACCGGCGGGGCCGGCCGGCTCATCCCGGTGACCGACTCCAGCGTCGAGGGGCTCGAGGGCACGCTCGTCGGCCTCGGGCGGATCACGCGCTTCGTCACCGTGTTCGACCGAGCTGGACGGCCTGGTCCCGGTCAAGAGCGACGATCTGGCGGTGGTCACGTGGCGCAACCAGGTCGCGGTGCGGCTGGCCAGCTTCCTGTCGCTCAACTACCGCTTCAACCTGACCCGCGACCCGAACCTGGGCATCGGCACCGAACGCGCGCACCGAGCACGACGTGCAGCTGCGCTTCAGCTTCGTCCTGTTCTGACTCACTCGCGCCAGATCATCTTGTGGGTCATGCCGCCGTTGACGACGTAGTTCTGGCCGGTGACGAAGCCGGCCTCGGAGGACGACAGCCAGGCGCACAGGGCGGCCACGTCCTCGGGCCTGCCGACCCGGCCGACCGGATGCTGGGCGTGGTCTTCGTCGCGCACCCTGGACGGCCCGCGCTCGCCGCGCGGGGCGTAGGCGGTGGTGTCGATCCAGCCCGGGCTGATGCAGTGGACGCGCACCGCGGGCCCCAGGCTCATGGCCAGCGCGTGGGTGAGCGCGACCAGGCCGCCCTTCGACGCCGCGTACGCCTCGCTGTCCGGCTCCGACTGCAGCGCGCGGCTGGACGCGATGTTGATGATCGCGCCGCCGCCGGTCGCGCGGCGCAGGTGCGGCGCGGCGTGCTTGGTGGCCAGCATCGGGCCGGTCAGGTTGGTGTCGAGCACGCGCCGCCAGTCGGCCTCGGCCAGCTTGTCGACCGGCCCGCTGTACGGGTGGGCCAGGGCGGCGTTGTTGATCAGCACGTGCAGGCCGCCGAGCGACTCGACCGCGGTGGCGACGGCGGCGGCGACCGAGCTCTCGACCGAGACGTCCATCGGGGTCGTGGCCAGGCGGCCGGCCTCGGCGTACTCGGCGTACTCGGCGGCCGCGTCGGACAGCGCCGCCTCGTCGCGATCGGCCATGCAGACCGATGCGCCCTCGGCAAGGAACCAGCGGGACACGCCGCGGCCGATGCCGCGGCCCGCACCGGTGACCAGGGCGCAGCGCCCGGCCAGGCGCCCGCTCGCTGCCTCTGCGCTCTTGTCGCTCATCTTCGCATGGTAGCGAGGTGACGCCGGACTCGCCGCAACTCCCGTGGCTTCGGGGGGTTCGGCGCCGTTGAAAATGGAGCGGGAAGGTCCGGGGGCGGTCCGGGCACCCAGGGACATGATGCTCACGCGCACTGTCTTGCTCGGAGTCGCGACCCTCGGTCTCGCGCTGTCCCCGGCCTGCTCGGACTCGAGCTCCGATCCGGGGCCAGGCCCGGACGACACGCTGCCCGCCCCGTTCGATCCGGCCCAGCCCTACGTGCCCCAGGATCACCGCGGAGGAGCTCTCGGCCGATATCACCAACCCGCTATTTCCGGCCCCGGTCGGCGCCACGTGGGTGTACGAGGCGCAGACCGACGAGGGCCTCGAGCGCATCGAGATCGAGGTCGAGGCGGAGACAAAGGACGTGTGGGGCACGACCGCGCGGGTGGTGCGCGACACCGCGTTCCTCGACGGCGAGATGATCGAGGACACCTGGGACTGGTTCGCGCAGGACGGCGACGGCAACGTCTGGTACATGGGCGAGGACACGCAGGAGTACGAGGACGGCGAGGTGGTGAGCACCGAGGGGGCATGGGAGGCCGGCGTGGACGGCGCACTGCCCGGCATCGTCATGCTCGGCGACCCGCAGGTCGGCGACCAGTACCGCCAGGAGTTCTTCGAGGGCGAGGCCGAGGACTGGGGCGAGGTCGTGTCGGTCGACGAGAGCGTCGACGTCGAGGCCGGATCGTGGACCGGATGCATCAAGACCCGGGACCGCTCGGTCCTCGATCCCGAGCTGGACGAGTTCAAGTACTACTGCGACGGCGTGGGCACGGTGCTGGTCGAGGAGGGAGACGTGCGCGAGGAGCTGATCGAGTTCGACGTTCCGTGAGCGCACGTGGGCGTATGATTGCGGCGATGACCAGAGCGCGGGCGGTTTGGTGGCTCGCCACGGCAATCTTCGCGGCCGCGGCGGGGGCCGGCGACGCGCGGGCCGAGCCGGCCTGCATCCCGGTCGTGCGCGTGTCGGGCGAGCCGGCCCTGGCCGCCCCGGTCATGCAGCACCTGCGCCGGCGCGGCGTGGGCGTGTCGGGCGAGAGCCGCTGCGGCACGCTCACCGCGGTGCTGACCGATCGAGGTGAGCAGACGCTCATCACGATCGTCGACCCGGACGGGCGCACGGTCGAGCGCGCGGCCGCCGATGCCGAGGCGGTCGCGACGGTCATCGAGTCGTGGGTGCGCGGCGATCTGTCGGCACCGCTGCTGGCCGCGCGCGAGCCGCCGGTCGGGCGGCAGGCGGCGGATCGCGAGTCTCCGCCGCCCGTCGAGCAGAGCGTCGCGATCGAGACCCGGCCCATCGAGATCGGCGTGGCCGCCGGTGCCGGGCTGAGCAGCGACGGCGCGCTGTGGACCGCGGCCCATGCCCAGGCCTGCGTGACCGTGGGACCGCTGTGCGCCGGTGCGCTGGTGCGCGTCGCCAACGACACCGAGAGTCAGGGCGACTCGGTCGAGCGCACGACGTCTCGCTCGGCGATCGACATGCTCCTGGTCGCCGACCTTCCGCTGCGGCGCGGGCGGCTGGCCCTGACCCCGGGTGTCGGCATCGGCCAGACGTCTCTGCGCGCGCAGCGCGGATCGGGCGAGCGCGAGCGAGTCACCACCACCGGCCTGCACCTGCGCGCGAGAGTGGGCGCAAGCGTGCGGGTGACCGGCGCCTGGTCGCTGCAGGCCGACCTCGCGCTGGGTGCGTCGCCGTTCGCGCGCAAGCTCGTGCGCGAGGAGCAGTTCGGTCCCGAGGATCCCGAGCGACATGGACGACGCCGACCCGCTGTCCGGCGTGCCGCGCATGCACGGATGGTTCGCCGTCGGCCTGCTCTACGGTGGCCTGTGAGCCGACGCTCCGAGAGCCGGGTCGTGCCGCTGCGCCGCATCGAGGGCACGCCGGACGAGATGTCCGACGAGGCGCTTGTCGCCGTGTGCGCCATGGGCGAGAAGGCTGCGCTCGGGGCGCTGTTCGACCGCCACCACGGCGCGGTGCGCGGATTTCTCGCCCGCCTGTCCGGCACCGACGACCGCGACCTCGACGATCTGGTGCAGATCACGTTCGAGACGGTGCCGCGCGCCGCGCGCCGCTTCGACGGCCGATCCTCGGTCAAGGTGTGGCTGCTCGGCGTTGCCAGCAACGTGGCCCGCCACCACGTGCGCTCCGAGGTGCGGCGCAAGCGAGCCGCCCAGGCGGCGGCCGACGAACAGGGCGGCGAGACGCTCGACGGGGCGGCGCAGATGCTGAGCCGCGAGCGCGCGGCCCGCCTGCGCGACGCCATCGCCGATCTGCCGCCCAAACTCCGCGAGACGTTCGTGCTCGTCTATCTCGAGGGCGTCCCCGGGCGCGAGGTGGCGCACCTGCTCGGCACCCGCGAGGGGACGGTGTGGAAGCGGCTGCACCAGGCGCGCGCGCTCCTGCGCGAGAGCCTGGAAGGAGTCATGCCTTGAATCCCAGGCAAGCGGGTGGGCGATGTCCGTCGCCGGTCGAGCTCGAGCGGGCGTTCTGGTCCGACGACGCCGGGGCTGCGCGCTCACGCCGGCGGCTGCGACCGCTGCGGCCGCGAGTGGGCCGAGATCGCCGCGCTGGTCGAGGCCGGCCGCGCCATCCCGCCTCCTGCCCCGTCGCCCGGGCGCCGCGAGGAGATCCGCACCGCTCTGCTGTCGAAAGAGCGGACGCGAGAGCGGGTGCCGGACCGGCGCGCGCGATGGCTCATGGTGGGAAGCGTCGCCGCGGCGGCCGCGCTGGCGATCGCGTGGTGGACCTGGCCGGGAGGGGGCGAGGCGCGCACCGTCGAGCACGCCCGGCTCCTCGCCCACGAGGGCGCCCGATATCTCCGTGCATCCGCGGCGCCGGACGAGATCGTCCGCCTCGTTCGACGGCACCGTCACCGTCGAGGTCGACCGCCTGCAACCGGGCGAGCGCTTCCGCATCGTCACCGGCGACGCCGAGGTCGAGGTCCGCGGCACCGCCTTCGACGTCACCGCGGCAGGCGATCGGCTTCGATCCGTGCGCGTGATGCACGGCTCGGTCGAGGTCAGGCCGGCGGGCGGATCGGTGCGGATCCTGTCTCCCGGGCAGGCGTGGGAGGCGAGCCAGGTGGCCGGGACCGTCGGCTGTGCCGGCCCCCTCGGGTCGAGACGCGGCGGGCTCGAGCGCGGCGACCGCTGCGAGCGCGGCCGGCGATCGCGGATCGGCGCAGCGGCCCGGTAGCCGCACTGCCCGCGAACGACCGCGCGGCGCGGCCATGCAGGACCGCATCGATCGCGGGCCGATCATCGCGACCCGCGCCGCGGCCCAGCAGGCGTACGACGAAGCCTGGACCGCCCTGCGCGCCGGCGCCTTCGACCGCGCCGCGGCAGCGTTCGATCGCGCGGCGGCCCGCGACCGCACCGGCGTCATCGCCGAGGACGCCCGCTACTGGCGCGCCGTCTCCCTCGCCCGCGGCGGTCAGTCCCGGGCCGCGACGAGTGCCTTCGAGTCCTTCCTCGCCGACCACCCCTCGTCCCCCCGAGCCGGCGAGGCCAGCGTCATTCTCGGCTGGCTCCTCTTCGACGACGGCGACTACGAGGCCGCCGCCCGCCGCTTCCGCGCCGGCGCGACCATTCCATCCGACCGCGTCCGCGCCAGTGCGGCCAAGGGCCTGGGCGCCATCCGCCGCGCCCGGCAGTGAGTGCGGACCAGAGTCAGGTCATGAGAGCAGCGACACAGCGGTCGTAGTTGACCGTCTCCCCGTCCCAGCCGGGCGCGTTCGACTCCGCGGAGACGTCGATCCCGGACCGGCGAATCTGATCGCGCAGGCGATCGAACGGGCCGTCGGCGAGGCGCGGGCACGCGCCCGTGGCCGCGATCTCGCGACCGGTGCGGTCGAAGAAGACGAGCTCGCCATCTCGCACAGCGAGCGCGAACCCATACTCGTGGAGATAGCGGTGGTGCCGGCGGCACAGGAGCGCCGTGTTCAGGAGGTTGGTCTCGCCGCCGTCCAGCCAGTGGCGCAGATGATGAGCATCGAGCCAGCGCCGATTCGTGCAGCCCGGGAAGCGGCACGTGTGGTCGCGGGCCTCGAGGGCGCGGCGGAGCGGAGCGGGGATGGTGCGCGTCTTTCGGCCGACGTCGATCGTCTTGCCGGCGTCATCATGCAGGAACGGCACGACGCCCGCGTCGCACAGCAGCCTCCGGCACGTTTCAGCGGAGAGCCCGTCTCCCGCGTCGGTCCTGCCCTCCAGCGTTGCGGCTTCCACGTGGACCACGACCTCTACGGGCGGCCGGACCGCGCGGCGGGCGCCAGCTGCAGCGCCGTGGGCGTCGACGGCGGGGCATGCGCTCGATGTCGGTGGCATCGAGAGGAACCCCCGCGAGTGCCGACTCAGCCAGCGCGACCGCGCCATCGGCCAGAGACCCCGTGCCGGCGCCCAGCTCCAGAGCGCGCATGACGCGGGCTGCCTCATCCGGAAGCAGCCTGAATCTGGATCGAGACCATGCCGTCGTCGGTCGGCCGAGAGACCACCCAGCGCCGCTCGTCCTCGGCGGCACGCGGTTCCTCGCCCACCAGCGAGCGCGCCTGCCGGTAGAACCGGCAGATCCGCTCCAGCTGCGCGGCGGTCGAGCACCGCGCCTGATCGAGGAGCGCGACCTCGTTGGCCGGCGTTGCCACTCGAGTCATGGCGCGGACCTTGGAATACGACAGCTCGCCGCGCCGCAGCGCCTCATCGATGAGCGGCAGCTCGGCCAGACGATGCACCACCCTCACCTTCTCCCGCGCCGGCCCAAGTCCGAGCCCGATCCGCCACGACAGCCAGTGCGCACAAGACAGCGCCCCTTGCTGATCCCAGCCTCGCGCCCGATCGAACTCGCGAATCAGGACCAGCAACCGATGCGTCGCCGCGTCGATATGAGCCGCCGTCTCGGCAATGTCGTCGGCCAGCGCATCGATCGCCGCCGGCGAAAGAGAGAGCTCCGCCACCATGGTTTCTCTCTACCACGCAGTTTTTCGGCCCCCGGAGACGCGCGGGACGCCGCGAACTCCACCCGCAAGCGATTTTCTCGCGTCCGCACCTCGATCACCGTCGGTGGCGGCGCAGCGCGCGCGAGCCGCGACGACTACGCGTCGAGCAGGCACTCGCAGCGACCGCGCGTCCGAAACCCGTCAAGCCGGAAATCAACGAAACTGTCGTAACACAGTGAAAATGTCACCCCTCAGGAAGGCGCTCGACAACACGGTCGGTGCGGACGAGCTCGTTCCGGGCGGAGTCTCCTTGTCGCGCGGTTACAGGCCGACGGGCGGGCGGCGAGGGCGCCGCGCGTTCGGCCCAGCGGTTCGGGGTCACTGCTGTGCACAAGCTCCGCTTGCACACAGCATGCGCCCCGATCCTCGGCCGGCTCCAGAGGGGTTGAACACCCCAGTTGATCGAGCTGGTCGCCGCGAGCTGCGTCGCGATCGTGGTCCGACTCGCGGAAAATGTCAGGGCAGCCGCACCGACGACGCGCGGCATGGGTGCCTGCGGCCGTGCGTGTTGTTTGGTGTGTTAACACCGTCCGGGAGCCGGCTGAGGATCGGGCGCATGCTGTGTGCAAGCGGCCGAAGGGGCTTGTGCACAGCAGTGACCCCGAACCGCCGACGCGGACGCGCGGCGCCCTCGCCGCCCGCCCGACGGCCCGTGACCGGCTTACTTCAGCAGGCCCACGCCTCGGGCGACCTTCTCGAGGGTGTCGAAGTCGGAGGGGTTGGCCGGGACGAACTTCTTCGCGCCCTGGAGCTCGAGGACGGCGGCGTGCTCGGGCTTGCTGGGGTCGAGGGAGAGGAAGGCCTGCTTGAACTTGTCGCGCAGGGCTGGGTCCATGTCCTTGCTCGCGGTCCAGACGTAGTCGACGTAGGGGGGCGTGGTCCAGATGATCTTGACCTTCGACGTGTCGACCTTCTTCTCGCGCAGGAGGCGGTCCCACACCTCGATGTTGAGGGCGCCGGAGGCGACCTTGCCGGACTCGACCATCTTGACGGTCGCGTCGTGGGCGCCGCTGTAGACCGGGGCGCCGTCGAGGTCCTTGTCGGGATCGATCTTGAACTCCGTGATCAGGAAGTGTCGCGGCATGAGGTGGCCGGAGGTCGAGCTCTTGGAGCCGAAGGCGAAGGTCTTGCCCTTGATGTCGGCGGGCGAGGCGATCTTGCTGTCGGCGCTGGCGATGAAGATGCTCTTGAACTCGCGATCGATGTCGCGCATGCAGAGCGGGACGGCGCCGGCCATGACGCGGGCCTGGACGTGGGTGAAGCCGCCCAGCCAGGCGAAGTTGACCTGGCCGGCCTGCAAGGCCTGGACGGCCGCGCCGTAGTCGGTGACCGGCACGTACTCGACGTCGCGGCCGAGCGCGGCCTTCAAGTACGTCACCATCGGCTCGTACTTGCGCTGCAGCTCGGTCGGGTTCTCGTCGGGAATCCCGGTGACCCGGATCGGCCGCTCCGCTGCCTTGGCGGCGCTGCCGGAGCCTTCCGGCGCCGGGCCGACCTTGTCAGTCTTCTCCCGCTCCGAGCAGGCGCACAACAGCATCGCGCTGGCCAGGATCGCCGCGCCCGTCCGCGTGACTCCGTTCTTCAGCATGGTCATCTCCGTTTCGTTGTCCGTTTCGCCGGTCCAGGGGGTTGACCCGGTAGCCGGACAGTCTGGTCGGCCGTCGCCGGCCGCGGTGCTCTCGCGTGACGCCGAAGCGTCCCATCAGGATGCGGTGGCGCGCCCGATCGCCGGCCCAGTCGAGCGCCGTCACCGCGACCACCATCACGCCCAGCAGCACGGCCAGATCGGCCACGTGGAAGAGGCTGATGGCGGTGTGGATGGCGTCGCCGATGCCGCCGGCGCCGGCGAACCCGACGATGGCGGTCATGCGCACGTTCACCTCGAAGCGGTAGAGCGTGAAGGCCAGGACGCGCGGCGAAACTTGAGGCAGCACGCCGTGGATCCACACGGCAAGGCGCGACGCGCCCGAGGACTCCAGCGCAGCGACCGGTCCGCGCTCCACCTCCTCGTAGATGTCGCTGTAGAGCCGGCCCAGGGCGCCGGCGGTGTGCACCGCCATGGCCAGCACGCCGGCGGTCGGGCCCGGCCCGACCCACAGGACGAAGAGCAGCGCGAGGGTCAGCTCCGGCATCGCGCGACAGATCTGGAGCGCCGTCCGCGCGGCGGCGAAGGAGAGCCGTCGCGCCGCGCCCGCGATCCCGCCCGGCCGCGGCGGGTTGACCAGGAAGCTGCGCACCGCGACCTCGCGGCTGGCCAGCGGCGCCATCACGAACGCGACGGCGGCGGCCGCGATGGTGGCGCACCAGGCCATGGCCACTGTCTGTCCGAGGAGCGGCAGCGCGCGCCGCGCCGTCTCCATCACCTCGTGCAGGCCGCCGGTCAGGACCAGCGGCGGCGCGCTCGAGCGCCACAGCTGCGACCACGGAATGTCGAGGTAGGCCGCCGCCGCCAGCGAGCCGAGCGCGACCGTCGCCAGCGTCCAGCGGATGCGCCGCCGGCGCAGCAGCGCGCTGACCGCCTCGAGCGCGATCACGAAGGCGAGCACGGCCAGGAGCGCGACGGCCAGCTTGTCGAACTGGAAGTAGCGGATGCTGAGCTCGATCTCCGCGCCCAGGCCGCCGGCGCCGACGATGCCGAGGATGGAGGCGCTGCGGATCGAGCACTCCAGCCGGTACAGGCCGTACGCGACGAACTGGCGCCCCACTTGCGGCAACACGCCGTGCAGCAGCACCGCGAACCGACCGGCGCCGGCCCGCCGCAGCGCGTGAACCGGCCCGGGGTCGACAGCCTCGGCCAGCTCGGCGAACAGCTTGCCCATGATGCCGCCGGTGGACACCGCGATGGCCAGGACGCCGGGCCCGGGCCCCAGGCCGAGCAGGCGCACGAACAGGAACGCCCACACGATGTCCGGGATCGAGCGGCCCACGCCGAGCGCGAAGCGGATGCACAGGCGAATCGATTCGCCGGCCAGCCGCAGCGCCACCGACCGGCCCGGCGGATCCGGCAGCTGCGGCACCCGCGCGCTCAGCAGCGCGAGCGTGATCCCGCCGAGCGCGGCCAGCGCCGTGCCGAGCAGGCCGATGAACAGGCTCTCCAGCGACAGCCGCGCGATGCGCGAGAGGGTCTCGGCGCTCAGATCCGGGCTGGCGAACCCGGCCAGGACGCTCCACGCGGTGCCGGCGCCCCGCGCATCGAGCAGCCGCCCGAGGTGCACGCCACCGCCGACCGCGGCGGCGACGACGGACAGGGCGACGAGGGCGGCGACCGCGACGCGGCGCCTCGACGCGCTCATGTCCTCACGTCCCTGTGCCGCCAGCCCGCCGCCGGGCCGGTCGCGCCCCGGCTGCTCGCGCCGCGCCTACAGCTGCTCACGGCTGCCCCGGTAGAGCTCGTCGAGCGCGCCGGCGGTCACGTCGCCCGGGCGCGCGTCGAGCACGAGCTTGCCGCCGCGGATCCCGATCACGCGCGTCACCCGGTCGCGCGCGATGCTGACCCAGTGGCTGCAGAAGATGAGCGTGGCGCCGCGGCCGGCCTGCTCGAGCAGCAGGTCGGCGATGTCGTGCGCGGTCGTCGGATCCAGCGAGGAGGTCGGCTCGTCGGCCAGCAGGATGCCGGGCCCGCCGATGAGGGCGCGCGCGACCGCCACGCGCTGCTGCTGGCCGCCGCTCAGGTTGCCGGCCGTGTCCCACTGCCGGTCGGCCAGCCCGACCCGGCCGAGCAGCTCGCGCACCGGCTCCGCCTCGGTGCGCCACACCGCCGACAGCAGCACCATGTGCCACGGCATGTGCGCGAGCCGGCCGGCCAGCACGTTGCGGTGCACGTCCGACTGCGGCACCAGCATGCCGCCCTGCTCCACGATGCCGCAGCGGGCGCGGTGGCGGCGCAGCGCGCCCGACCCCATGGCCATGACATCCACGCCGTCTACCAGGATGGTGCCGCTGCTCGGGCGCAGGACGCCGGCCAGCAGGCGCAGCAAGGTGGTCTTGCCCGACCCGCTCGGACCGGCCAGCAGGATGCGCTCGCCGGGCGAGACGCTCAGCGAGACATCCTCGAGCGCGGCGGTGCCGCCCCAGTGGCGGGACACCCGTTCGAGCCGGAACTGCGGCACATCACTGCTCATCGGTCGGTTACCCGAGCTTGCAGTCGATCACTCCCAGTCGCGCGACCCTAGCACGAGCGCTGGTAGACTGCGCATCCCGTGACCCGGCCGTCCGACAGCGCGCCGCCCGCCCCGGCCATCAAGATCGTGTACAGCGACCGCGTGGCGCGCCAGTTCGCGCTCGCCGCGCTCGTGTGGGGCGCGCTCGGCATGGCGGTCGGCCTGCTGATCGCGCTGCAGCTGGCCTTCTGGCCGGCCAACCTGCCTCCCTACCTGAGCTTCGGTCGCATGCGCCCGGTCCATACGACCGTGGTCGTGTTCGCGTTCGCCGGCAACATCATCTTCGCCGGCATCTATCACGCGAGCCAGCGGCTGCTTCAGGCGAGGTTGCCGTCGGCGCGGCTGGGCGCCATCCACTTCTGGAGCTGGCAGCTGGTCGCCGCCGCGGCGGTGCTGACCATTCCGCTGGGCCACACCCAGGGCAAGGAGCTGGCCGAGCTGGAGTGGCCGCTCGACATCGCCCTGCTCGGCTCCTGGCTCGTCTTCGCGTTCCACTTCTTCTGGCTGGTCCGGCGGCGCAACCAGCGCCGGCTGCATCCCGCGCTGTGGTTCGTCATCGCGACGATCGCCGCGTTCACCGCCGGGCACGTCGTCAACGGCCTGGCGGTCCCGACAGGTCCGCTCGACAGCTACTCGCTGTTCGCCGGCGTACAGGACGCGGCCATCCAGTGGTGGTACGGACACGGCGCCGTCACGTTCTTCCTGACCGTGCCGATGTTCGGGCTGCTCTACTACGTCCTGCCGCGCGCGGCGGGGCGGCCGATCTACTCGCACCGCCTGGCCATCGTCCACTTCTGGGGCCTCGCGCTCCTGTTCGCCTGGGCCGCGCCGCAGCAGCTGCTCAACACCGCCCTGCCGGACTGGGCGCAGACGGCCGGCGCCGCGCTGGGCCTGCTGCTGTGGGCGCCGAGCTGGGCCGGCGTGCTCAACGGCCTGCTCACCGTGCGCGCGGCCTGGTCGCGGCTGCGCAGCGATCCGGTGCTGCTGTTCATCACCGCCGCGCTCGTGTTCGAGGGCCTGGCCGCGCTGCAGGCGCCGCTGCTCGGCCTCAAGAGCGTGTCCGGGCCTCGCTCACTACACCGACTGGCCCATCGGCCACGTGCACATCACCGCGCTGGGCTGGGACGGACTGATGGCAGCCGCCCTGCTCTACTGGATGGTGCCGCGGCTGTACGGCGCCGAGCTGCGCTCGCGCGCGGCCGCCGGCGCTCACTTCTACATGGCCGTCGTCGGCATCCTGGTCTACCTGAGCTCGATGTGGATCGCCGGCGCGACCCAGGGCCTGATGTGGCGCGCCGAGGGCGCGACCGGCGGCCTGGCCTACAGCTTCGTCGAGACGCTGGCGGCGCTGCGCATCCCCTACTGGGCGCGGCTGGGCGGAGGAGCGCTGTACCTGGCCGGCTTCGCCGTGATGATCTGGAACCTGGCCGCCACCATCCGGCGAGGGCGCGCCGTCGACGAGGAGGCGGAGGTCGAGGTCGCCGTCGACGCTCCCGCCGGCGATCGGCGCGGCCTCGCGTTCGCGCAGCCGGTGCTCGTCGCGGCGACCGTCATCGGGCTCGCCGTCGCCGCCGGCTTCGCCAATCCGCTGGCCGCGCTGGGGCTGGTCTTCCTGGCCGGTCTCCTCGGGCTCGGCGCGCTGTCCGGCGCGGCGGTTCCGGGCCATCGCGCGCGGCCGAGCTGGCACCAGCAGCTCGAGCGGCGGCCGCTCGCCTTCACCGGGCTGGTGGCCGCCGCGGTGCTCGTCGGTCCCGCCGTCGAGATCGCGCCGCTGCTGGTGCGCGGACCGGAGCCTGTCGCCGGCGAGAGCGCGCCGTACAGCCCGCTCCAGCTCGAGGGCCGCGCCGTCTATGTCGCCGAGGGCTGCCACAGCTGCCACTCGCAGATGATCCGGCCGTTCCTGTGGGAGGTGGCGCGCTACGGCGAGGTCTCGTCGGCGACCGAGTCGCTCTACGATCATCCGTTCCAGTGGGGCTCGCGCCGGGTCGGGCCGGACCTGGCCCGCGTCGGCGGCCGCTATCCCAACCTGTGGCACTACCAGCACCTCCTCGATCCGCGCGCGGTGACCCCGGGATCCACGATGCCGCCCTACCCGCACCTCGTCGATCGGCGCGTCGACCTCGCCGGCACCGGCGGCAGGATGGTCGCGCTGCGCGCCGCCGGCGTGCCCTACGACGACCGCGCGATCGACGGCGCCGCCGCGGCCGCGCTGGCCGAGGGGCGCACCATCGCCGCCGACCTGCGCCAGACCGGCAAGATCGAGGCGGCGCCGGACAGCGAGATGGTCGCGCTCATCGCCTATCTGCAGCGACTGGGGCAGCCGCCATGAGTCAGGAGCAGCGCACCGCTCGATGGGTCGGACGGACGGGTGCCGCGCGGGTGGCTGTGGTGCACGTTCGCCACCGTCGCGATCGCCGCCGGCTACTGGCTGTGGACCGGGCCGCTCCACCTGTCGCCGGCGCCGCTCGAGCGCTACCTGGCCGAGCGCGCGGCCGCGCTCGACACCGGCGAGCCGGTCACGGAGAAAGAGATCGCCGAGCTGGCGGCGGACAAGCTGGCGGTGAAGGCCGGCGGCGCCGCCTTCACCCGCAACTGCGTCAAGTGCCACGGCGCCCGCGGCGAGGGCAACATCGGTCCCAACCTCACCGACGAGTTCTGGATCGCCGGCAACTCCGGCCTCGACATCTACCAGACCATCCTGCACGGCCGCGACGGCAAGGGCATGCCGTCGTGGGGTCTCGTCCTCGGCACCGGCGCGTGCAAGCAGCTCGCCGCCTACGTGGTCACCATCCGCGGCTCGAACCTCCCGGGGAAGGCTCCGACGCAAGGCGAGCACCGCCTGGCTCCGGCCGCGCCCGCGAACTAGGTGTACTCTCGGGCGTTCGCATGGGCGTCAACGAGCTGCTGGATCTGTTGCTGCGCTGGTTCCACGTGATCGCCGGGATCATGTGGATCGGCAACTCCCTGCTCTTCAACTGGCTCGACCGCAACCTGGTCAAGAAGGAGGGCATCGACGGGGAGATCTGGCTGCTGCACTCGGGCGGCTTCTACCAGATCGAGAAGAAGATGCTCCGGCCGTACCAGATGCCGGACAAGGTGCACTGGTTCATGTGGCAGAACTTCTCGACCTGGGCGTCGGGGATCCTGCTGCTCGTCGTCGTCTACTACCTGGGCGAGAGCGCCTGGCTGGTGGACCCGGGCGCCGGCCACGTCAGCTACGGCACGGCGGTCTGCGCGGCGGTCGGCACGCTGCTGGGCGGCTGGGTGGTCTACGACCTGATCTGGCGCTCGCCGCTGCGCAACCACGCAGCTGGTCGCCGGCGCCATCTGCATCGCCGTGCTGTTCGCGGTCGCCTGGGGCCTGAGCCAGATCATGACGCCGCGCGCGGCGTACATCCACGTCGGCGTCCTGCTCGGCACGCTGATGACCGGCAACGTCTGGATGGTCATCATCCCGTCGCAGCGCGACCTGGTCGACGCGACGCGCGAGGGGCGCGAGCAGGACCGCGCGCTGTCGCTGCGCGCCAAGCAGCGCTCCATCCACAACAACTACATGACGTTCCCGCTCATCTTCATCATGGTGAGCAACCACTTCCCCAGCACGTACAGCCACCAGCTCAACTGGCTCATCCTGGCGGTGCTGATGGTGGGCGGCGCCCTCGTCCGCCACTTCATGAACATCCGCTTCGGCTTCCCCGGCTGGCGCCTGGCGCTGGGCGGCTGCGCCGTCGGCGTCGGTGGCGATGGCGTCGCGCTGACCCTGGCGCCGGCGCGCTCCGGCGCGTCCGACGCCGAGCTGGCCGCCGGACCGCCGGTCCCGTTCCAGGCCGTGCAGGCGATCGTCTCGCTGCGCTGCGTGGCCTGTCACAGCGCGACCCCGTCCGACACTCTGTTCAAGGTCGCGCCCAACGGCCTCATGCTCGACACGCCGGAGCAGATCGCGGCCGCCGCGCGCCGCATCCGCGTCCGCGTCGAGGGCGGCACCATGCCGTTCGCCAACCGCACCGCACATGACCGACGACGAGCGCCTCACCGTGGCCCGCTGGGTCGCCCAGGGCGCCGCGGTCCGGTAGGCGTCACTCTCGCACGGCTCGGGCGGACTCCTCACCGCTGCGCGAGCCTACCCGGCGATCGGCCCACTCGGTCACCAGCGCGAAGTAGTCGGGCGCGTTGCGGTGCAGGTTCAGGACGTGGCCGCTGTCCGGCATGATGAGCAGCTCGGGGCAGCTGCCCGGACCGTACTGATTGGTCTCGCCGTCGAGGGAGCCGGACCCGGTACAGGACGGCGCGTCGCAGAAGATGTCGTCGAAGTCGCCCACCGTGATGAGCGTCGGCACCGAGACCAGCTGTGACAGCGGCAGCGAGTCCGGCAGGCCGGCGATCTCGCCGGAGGTCACGGTCTGCTTGAGCAGCTCGTCGATCAGGATGACGACGAGCTCCGCCTCCTGGGCGTGGTAGTAGATCAGCCCGCGCGTGCCCGGCATGGTCGTGAAGTAGCCGGGCGGGAAGCCGCGGCGGCGCAGCAGCGGATTGTCCTCCACCGGCCAGGTCGCCTGCATCACGCGCTCCAGGCCGTCCGAGAAGGTGTGTGCCGCGCCCGCCACGACGATGCGTTGACGTCGCCGTAGATGCCCGCCTCCATCCAGGCCAGGGTGCCGCCGGCCGATCGCCCGGCGAGCAGGATCTCGTCCGCCTCGACGGTGCCGAACAGCGCTGCGGTCGGTACGGGGAGTCCCAGACGTGGTGATCGTAGGTGGCCCCGTGGACCAGCACCTGGATGGTCTTGCCGGCAGCCGCCGCGCGCGCACAGCCACGCCACCACGCTGCGATCGGCAGGCTCGCCGGGCGCGAGCGCGACGGCGAACACGATGCGTTCGCAGCGCAGGCGCGCGTCGCGACCTCCGGCGGAGAGCCGGCGGCCGACGGAGCGCTGCAGCGCGGCCAGGCCCACGAAACAGACGACGACGAGACACGCACCCAGCGGGCGCGGCCAGCACCGCTTCGAATCGCGCATGGCCCTCTCCCTGGCCGGCTCGATTGCAGCCGGCTCTCCTCCACCCACCCGACGGCCCAGGCGAGAGTGCAGCGTATCTTGGCCGCGGACGGCCCGGCCCAGGATGCCCGGAAATGGCCTGGAACGACGCCTCCGCGCGGTAAGCCGATGACCTCTGTTCTTGTCTTTGTCGTCGGCTTCCGTGATCCTGGCCCTGGCCGGTGGTCCGGGAGGTCATCTGCGGAGATGACCTGGAGGTCGAGGCCGAGAGGCTCGGGGCCGAAGAGGCGCGAATGGGCGGCGTGGACCCAGAATCCCCCCCTGGGGGCACACGACGGCGGTCACAGGTTTCGCGGCGGCCTTCGCGCGCTGGAGCTGCTGGCGCGCGGCCAGGGTGTGGAGACCTGGCGAGGAGTTCGACCGCGACGCGCGGCCCGTCGTTCTCAAGATCCTCGCCGGTGGCGTCCATCTCGGCGGCGGCGCGGCTCGCCCTCGAGCTGCAGGTCGAGCTGCTCGACCAGACCGGCGCCGGGCCGGTGACGCTGGGCGTTGACGGCGACCTGCTCGTCCTCGCGCGCCCGTTCGTCGCCGGACCGACCTTGCAGGAGCGGCTGGCCGCATCGCCGCTCTCGGCGCGCGAGGCGATCGCGGTGGCCGTCGGCGCCCTGAGTGCGCTCGAGCAGGCGCACGCGCGCGGCCTGGTGCACGGCGACGTCAAGCCGTCCAACGTCGTCCTCGCCGGCGGGGCTCCGGGCGCGCCGGTGCTCGTCGATCACGGCCTGGCCCGACACATGTTCCTGGGCGCCGCCGGCGCGCTCGAGGACGTGCCGGTCGACAGCATCATCCACCTGGCGCCGGAGCAGTCCGGTCTGCTCGAGCGCGGCGTCGACACCCGCGCCGATCTGTACGCTGTCGGCCTGCTGCTCTTCGAGGCGGTCTCCGGCCGGGCCCTGCTGGCCGGCCGCACCGTCTCCGAAGTGCTGCGCGCCCAGCTCAACGTCGCGCCGCCGCAGCTGGCCGGCCTGATCGCCAACGTGCCGCGCGCGCTCGATCGGATCGCGGCCCGCCTCCTCCGCGTGAACGCGCGCGACCGCTACCAGACCGCCCGCGGCGCGCGCGCCGACCTCGAGGAGCTCGCCGCGTCGATGGATCGCGGGGAGGCCGACCCGGACCTGGTGGTCGGCTCGCGCGACGCGCGCGACGCGCTGACCGAGCCGGCCTTCACCGGCCGAGGCGACGAGCTGGCCGCGCTCGAGCACGCCCTGGCGGCGGCGCGCGAGGGGCGCGGCGGGCTGATCCTGCTCGAGGGAGAGTCGGGCGGCGGCAAGACCTGGCTGCTCGAGGAGTTCGCGCGGCGGGCCGGCGGCGCGGGGCGAGCCGGCCGCACCGGCGAGCCGCCGGTGTGGATCCTGCGCGGCCACGGCGCCGCCCAGGTGGCGCAGCGTCCGTTCCAGGTCCTGTCCGGGGTGGCGCGCGAGATCGCCGACGCGGCGCCGGCCGGCTCGCCCCGGCGCGATCGCCTGCTCGAGGGCGCCGGCCAGGTCGGCCGCACGATCGCCGAGTCTCTGCCCGCGCTGGGCGCCGTGTTCGGCGCCGCCGGAGCGGCGAGCCCGGAGCCGGTGGCGGAGGAGCACACGACGGCCGCGCTGTCGGAGCTGCTCGACGCGCTGGGCGGCCCCGGAGAGACCGCGATGCTCCTGCTCGACGATGGACAGTGGGCGGACGCGCCCACGCTGCGATTGCTCGAGCGCTGGCACGACCGGCCGGCCGCGTCGCGCCACGCGCTGGTCGTGCTCGCGCTGCGCGCCGAGGACGACGACGGCGCGCTCGCCGAGCGACGCTGGCGGCCGCTGGCCCGCGTCGAGCTCGGCCGCTTCGGCCCCCGGGAGGTGCGCGAGCAGATCGCGTCGATGGCCGGCCAGCTGCCCGAAGCCGCCGTCGATCTCGTGCTCGAGCACGCGGCCGGAAATCCGTTCCTGGTCTCCGCCCTGCTGCGCGGCCTTGTCGACTCCGGCGCGCTGGCGCACCGGGCCGGCGCCTGGGAGCTGACCGAGCGCGGGCTGGCCGAGCCGCGCGACTCGACCTGGCTGGCCGAGCTGGCGGCGGCGTGGAGCGCGCGCCTGCCGGACCCGGCGCGCCGGCTGCTCGCTGTCGGCGCGGTGCTCGGCCGCCGCTTCGATCCGGTGCTGGCCGGGCAGCTGGCCGGCATCGACCCGGGCGAGGCGGTGCGCGCGGCCCACGAGCTGCGCGGCGTGCTCCTGTGGATCGACCGGACCGGCGCGAGCTGCGCGTTCCCCCACGACCGCATGCGCGAGGCGCTGCTGGCCGCAGGTGCCGGAGGAGGAGCGCAGGCGGCTGCACCTCGAGGCGGCGCGGCGGCTGGAGGAGCGCCCGGCCGGCGAGCTCGACTTCGATCTCGCCTACCACTACGACGCCGCCGGAGAGCCGGCGCGGGCGCTGCCGCACGCGGTCCGCGCGGCCGAGCGGGCCCGGGCGCAGCTCGACATGGAGCTGGCCGAGCGCTACTTCCGGGTCGCGGCGCGCGGCCTTACCGAGGAAAGCGATCGACTCACCCGCCACCGCGTGTCGCGCGGCCTGGGTGACGTGCTCCTGGTCCGCTCGTCCTACGACGAGTGCGCGCGCATGCTCGACGAGGCGGCCCGCCTGGCCGACGGCGACGCGGCGCGGGCCGACGTCGAGGAGCGGCGCGCGCAGCTGGCGCTCAAGCGGGGCGACGTGCGCGTGGCCGCGGAGCACGGCGAGCGCGCCCTGCGCCTGATCGGCCGGCCAGTGCCGCGCAACCGGACTGCCTGCGCCTTCGCGGTGGTGTGGCAGGCGCTGATCCAGATGCTGCACACGGCCCGCCCGCGCCTGTTCGTGGGCCGGCGGCCGCTCGAGCGCGCCGGCGACGAGATGTTCGCCATCCGCATCTACCACACGATCACCGCGCCCTACTTCTTCTCGCGCGGCGCGGTCTGGTCGCTGTGGGCGCACCTGCGCGCGCTCAACCTGAGCGAGAGCTACGGGCCGAGCACCGCGCTGGGGCGCGCGTACGGCCTGCACGGCGCGATCTGCTCCGGGATCCCGCCGTTCTTCGGACGCGCGATCCGCTACGCGCGCCGAGGCGCCGCGCTGTGCCGCGAGCTCGGCGACATCTGGGGCCAGGCGCAGGCGACCCAGTTCCTGGCCCCCACGCTGTGCGCGACCGGGCGCTACCGCGAGGCGATCGAGGCGGCCGAGGAGTCCGCGGACCTGTTCGAGCGGGCCGGCGACGCCTGGGAAGCGGGCGGCGCGCTGAGCTGGAGCGCGCTGGCGCGCTATCGCGAGGGCGATCTGGCGGGCGCGCTGGCCGTGGCGCGGCGGCTGTTCGAGCGCTCGCGCGCGCTCGGCGACGGCCGCAGCGTGGCCTTCGCCGTCAACGTCTGGGCACGCGCGACCGACGGCCAGGTCCCGGCCGAGGTCCTGGCCGAGGAGCTGCAGCGGGACGAGCAGGTGCACACGGCCTGCCTGGTGGCGCAGGCGGAGTCGATCCGCCTGCTCGCCGCCGGAGACGCCGACGCGGCCGAGGCGCTGCTCGACGCCTGGCTTCGCCGCATGCGCGAAGAGGGCATCCTGCTGCAGGAGCCGAGCGTGTCGCTGCTCTCCTACCGGGTGGCGGCTCTGCGCCGGCAGGCCGAGCTGGTGCCGGCCACCGACCCGCGCCGGCGGGCGCGCATCCTGGCCCGCGCCCGGCGCGCCTGCCGCCGCGCGCTGCGGGCGGGCCGCAAGTTCCGCAACAGCGAGCCGCACGCGCTGCGCGAGGCGGCGCTGGTGACCGCCATGTCGGGCCGGCCGGCGCGCGCGCTCGCCCTGATCGACCGCAGCGTCGAGGCGGCCGAGCGGCTGGGCGCGCGCCACGAGCTGGCGCTTTCGCGCGAGGCGCGCGCCGAGCTGGGCGTCGCGCTCGGGCGACCAGGCGCCGGCGACGAGCTGGAGCGGGCGCGCGGCGAGCTGCACGCCCTGCGCGCGCCGCCGGCTCAGCAGCAGGTGCGCGTCACCGTGTCGCTGGTCGACCGCTTCCGCTCCATCCTCGACGCCGGCCACCGGATCGCGCGCTCGCTCGCCGCCGAGGAGGTGTTCGAGGAGCTCCGGGCCGGCGCGCTCGCGCTGCTGCCCGCCCACCGGTGCTCGATCGTGAAGCCGGCCGGGCCCGGCGGACGCGAAGCCCAGGTCGTGCACGGCGACGCCGACCCGGTCAGCCCGGCGATGATCGCGGAGGCGGTCAACGGCGGGCGGACGGTGGTGTGGCCGAACCACGGCCGGCCGGCGGCGACCGAACCGGCGCTCGAGCGCGCCGCGGTGCGCTCGGCGCTGTGCGCGCCGATCGTGGTGCGCGGGCGGGTGGCGGCGCTCCTGCACGCCACCCACGTCAACGTGAGCGCCGCGTTCGGCGAGGAGGCCGAGCAGATCGCCGACTTCTTGACCGCGCTGGCCGGCGCGGCGCTGGAGAACGCCGAGGGTCTGCTGCGCGTGCAGCAGTTCTCGCGCGATCTGGAGATGCGCGTCGACGAGCGCACCGCCGAGCTGGCCCGCGCCAACGCGGAGCTGGCCGCCAGCATGCGCCAGCTGGAGCAGACGCAGCACCAGCTGCTCCACGCCGGACGCATGGCCGCGGTCGGCACCCTCATCGCCGGGCTCTCGCACGAGCTCAACAACCCGCTGACCGTCATCGTCGGCAACATCGAGAACCTGATCCGGCTGATGCCGGACGCCGACGACCAGCAGCACCGCGTCGCCGAGGCCATCGATCGCCAGGCCCGGCGCGCGGCCAGGCTGGTCGGCGCCCTGCTCCGCTTCTCCCGCACCCAGCCGGAGACGCGTGAGCCGGTCCAGCCGGCCGATCTGGTGCGCACCGTGGCCTACCTGGTCGCGGCCGAGGCGCGCCGCCGCGACGTCGAGCTTCGCGTCGCGCCGGCCGAGGAGCTGCCGCTGCTGCCGATGTCGCAGCACGACATCGAGTCCGCGCTGGTCAACATCGTCACCAACGCCCTGCAGGCCACACCGCCGCGCGGTCGGGTCGAACATCGAGGTGGCGACCGCGCAGCACGCCGGCGCGCCCGGCGTCGTCTTCGTCGTGCGCGACACCGGAGTCGGCATCGGCGCCGAGCTGCTGCCGCAGATCTTCGACCCGTTCTTCACCACCAAGCCGGCCGGCCAGGGCACCGGTCTCGGCCTGTCGCTGGCCCGCCAGGCGGTCGCCTCTCACGGCGGCCACATCGACGTCGAACAGCCAACCGGGCGCGGGGACGACGATGCGCATGTGGCTGCCGCTCGAGCCGGCGCCGCTCGAGCCGCTCGGACTGCGCTGATCTCAGCTCTTGCCGCGCGACCGGGTGCCGAGCGCGGCGTGCACGGCGCGGGTGAGCTTCTTGAACGGGAACGGCTTGCGCAGGAGCTCGATCTGACCGAGCTCGCGGCAGCGATCGACCACGTCCGGCGGCAGGAAGCCGGTGACCACGATCACCGGCACGCCCGGCGCGATCTTCCGCAGGCGGGCGATGGTCTCCACGCCGTTCATGCCCGGCATTCTCAGGTCGCTGATCACCAGATCGATCGAGTGGCCGGCGATGAGCTCGAGCGCCCGCTCGCCGCTCTCGGCCAGGAGCACGTCATGTCCGTCCAGCCCGAGCCCGACCTCGATCATGTCGAGGACATCGCGCTCGTCGTCAACGACCAGGATGGTACGGCGGCGCGCTCGCATCCCAGCTCCAGAGCTTGCGTCCAGGTTCATTGTAGCGAGCAGGGCGCGACCGCGCCCGCTCGACACGAGCGCGCAGGACCAGGGTGCACCCGGACGGTGCCTCCGGGTTCCAGTGTGGGGGTAAAGAAACTATCCGGCTGTCACGACGCCGGCAAGCAGGAGGCCGGCGAACACCAGGGCCATCAGTCCCTCGCCGGTGATCAGGCCCGCCGCCAGGGGCGCGCCGTGCTGCTCGGACCAGTCGGGCGCGGCGCGGCGCGCGACGGCAAACAGCAGCGCGCCGAGCGCGATGCCGGCCGAGTACAGGACCGGAATGATGATGCCGATGCCGAGCCCGACCGCCGACGGCAGAAGCCGCCCGAGCTTGCCGCGCTCGAGCCAGGCCAGCAGCACACCGACCGCCGCCGCGATCGCAGCGGCCAGCGGCGCGCCGGCTCCCATGCCGCCGATGCCGTTCTGCACCACCTCGGCGGTGGCCTTCCACGACAGCGCCGGCGCCGACGGGAACGCCGCGCTGCCGATGTCGTAGGCGTCGTCGAGCAGCACGTAGGCGACCATGGCGCACACGGTGCCGACGGCGATGCCGGAGAGCTGCGCCGCCAGCGCCCGGCCCGGCGAGCCGCCCACCAGACGCGTCGCCTTCCAGGAGAGCATCATGACCGACGAGTGGGCGGTGGCCCCGCTGGTCACCTGGCCCGCGTACAGAGGCGGCAGCGTGCTGCCCGGCGCCACGGTTCCGGCCACGCCCTGGGCCAGCGCGCCGAGCGGACCGGCCGGCGCCTCGTTTGTCTCGCCGGTGGCGCGCATCCCGATCACGGCGAACACGGTGGCCATGATCAGCGCGACGAGGCCGACCAGCGGACTGATGCCGAAACCGATCCATCCGACGGCGACGATCGCCACGCCGCCCAGTGCGGCGCCGACGCGGACGCCGCGCCACTCGTCGCCCAGCCGCGCGGCGCGCCGGCGCTTCCACCCGCGCCACATCGAGGGACCGCTGAACGCGAACGAGGTGAACGAGCTGGCCACCAGCACCGCCGCCCCCGGCCACACCATCCACTGCAGCAACGACCCGTAGTCGGCGGCGGCGACGACGCCGCTCCGGTGCAGGAGCGGCGCGAGCACGGCCCAGGCCAGCACGCCGCCGCCCAGCACGCTCACGCCGACGCGCGGCCCGACCAGGATCCCGACGCCGGCAGTGAGCGGGCTGATCGCGAGGCCGATGGCGAGGTTGGCCGCCGGAATGCCGCCGAGGACGATCGGCAGGATGAGCACGCCCGGCAGCACGTGCCACATGTCGCGCAGGCCGACGATCAGCGCCGCGCCGAGGAAGGCGGCGAGCAGGACGAGCACCCGGCTGCGCGCCGAGCGGGTCGCGTCGGCCAGGCCGAGGATGAGCTCGCCGACCGCCGTGCCGGAGGGGAACGGCAGCGCCTCCTCCTCGACAAGCTGGCGGCGAAACGGGATGGCCACCAGGGTGCCGAACAGCGCGAGCGCCGCGCCCAGCAACGCCACCCACACCGGCGAGGCGTGATGGCCTGCCATGGCCATGGCCGGCACCGGCCCGATCACGCCGATGGTCAGCGCCATCGCCGCCGCCGAGCTGCCCGCCACCTGGGCCACGTTGGCCTCCAGCCGCGAGAGCGGCAGCCGCAGCGCGGCGAACACCGTGCACGAGATCAGCACGATGGTGGCCATGCCGTTGTCGATGATCCCGAGCTTGATCCCGGAATAGACGTTGGCGGCGGCGAGCAGGCCGCCGAGCACGAGGCCGGCGCCGAGCGCGCGGCCGGTCAGCTCCGGCTGGTGCTGCCCCGCCTGGCTGGCCTCGCTCACGCGGTCAGCTCACCAGCGCTGGTCGGCGCCGCTCGACACGCCCCCATACTAGTCGCCGCGGGGCGGCGGGACAATCAATCGGCGCAGGTCTCGGAGGCGTCGGCGATGGCCAGATCGTGATGCACGTCGATCGTGGCCGCGCCGTTTACGCGATTCACCACCACGGCGCCGTAGACCTCGAGCGGGGCGGACGAGGCCAGATCGGCAAGCGGCGCGTACAGATTTCCGGCCAGCAGCGAACCGGCCGACAGCGCGATCGAGCCGCCGGCCGCGACGTAGATTCGCAGGGCGCGAGGCCGGGTCGGGTCGCCGAGATTCGAGACTCCGGACACCTGGATGAAGCCGCCCACGAACAGGTCCAGCTCCGCGTCCGGCCCGACCTCGACGATCAGATCGTGCTGCGTGGAGATGTTGCCGCCCACGAACAGGGCGGTCCGGCCCATGGCGCGGATGACGATCCGACCCTCGCCGTCGCCGCTTATCTCGTCCAGGTAGAAGCGCCCGCACGGCAGCTCCAGCTCGGCGTCGCCCTCGACCTGGCGCAGCGCCGCGGCATCGAGCCCGAGCTCGGCGTTGTGATTCGTCTGCTGGTGCGCGGCGAGGCGCTCGGCCACATCGACCGCCTGATCGCAGCGACAGGGCGGCGGCACCTCGACGTCGGCCATCTCGGTCGTGCCCGCCATCACTTCACCCTGGATGGACGCTCCCTCGCGGATGGTCAGGGCGCTGACGGTCAGGCTCTCGACCGCCACGTCGCCGCCGATCCAGGCCGCCCCCTCCACCTCGATCGCGCTGCCGGGCCGGCCGAGCGGGCCGGCCGAGGTCAGATCGCCGGCCACGTGCAGCAGGTCGCCGGCCTGCACGCCGTCGGCCCCGCCGATCACGACGTTGCCGCTGATGTTCATGACGCCGTTGCCGCTGAGGCCCACGTTCGACGCCACGTCGGCGCCGCGGCCGGGTCCATCGCCGACCCGCGAGTCGAACGCGTCCGCGGTGAGGTCGCCGTTGAAGTCGAGGCCGCTGCAGCCGCACACGGCGTGGCGAAACAGCGTCTCGGCCAGCCGGCCCGTGCAGGTGCCGTCGACCAGCACAGGCGCGCCGCCGCCGTCGCAGAAGGCGTCCAGGCTGTCGTCGATGGCGCCGCTGATGGCGACCGTGTCGCGCGCGGTGCACGCGGCGGCCAGGACGGCGACCAGGAGTGCGCAAGCGGCCGGCGGCAGCGCCCGGCTGGGTCTCATCGCCCGGCCCCGAGCTCGGTCAGTCGCTGGCGCGCTCGCGCCGCGTTGACCGAGCGCGGGTGCGCCGACAGGAAGCGGTCGAGCGCCTCGCGCTCCGCCGCCTCGTCGCCCAGCGCGCGGTGGGTCTCGGCCAGGCCCCAGCGCGCCTCCTCGGCCAGCGGCCCGTCCGGGCGCAGCCGCAGCGCCTGGCGGAAGCGGCGCAGCGCGCCGGCCGGGTCGGCCAGGTGATCGAGGTGGAGCGAGGCCGAGGCCACCGTCGCGATCGCGGCCGCGTCGGTGCGGGCGTGGTCGCGCATGACGCGCTCGTACAGCGCCTCGGCCGCGCGCCAGCGCTTCTCCTTGCGCTGCTGGTTGGCCAGCGCGACGATGTCCTCGACCGGTGCGTCGGCCGGCAGCACGACGATCGGCTCGCGGCGCGCCGGCACGGCCTCCTGCGGCTCGCGCGGCGCCTGGATCTCTCGCGCTGCGGCGCTCCCGCGCGGCCTCGCGCTCGGCCCGCTCGGCCCGGCGCTGCCGGAGGGCGCGGCGTCGCGCGCGCTCGGAGCGGCGCGGGCGGTCGTCGGCCGCATCGTCGATCGGATCCTCGATCGCATCCTCGGCCTGGCCGGCGTCGTCGATCTGGTCGACATCGTCCCGGACATCCTCGTCGCCATCGAAGTCGCCATCGTCCGCCGGCGCCTCGCCTCCCGGCATGCGCGCCGGCTCCGGCGCAGCGGCCGGTACGGATCCGGCCGCGGCCGGAGTCCGGACACGCGCCCTGCGTGCCGGCTCTCGCTCGGCAGCGGGCGCGATCGCTGTGTGCGGCGGCTCCGCGGCCTGCGGCCGCTCGCGCATCGCGATCCAGACTCCGGCCGCGGCGGATCCGACCGAGGCCACAACCAGCGCGGCGGCCATGACCAGCCCGCGGCGCGCGACGCCCCGCGGCCGCGGCTCCGCCGGCGGCTCGAAGATGACCGAACGGGTGACGTCGAACGGAGACAGCGGCACCGGCACCGGAGCCAGCTCCTGGGTCTGCGCCGCCGACGCGGCCTCGACGATCTCCGACACCATGCGCGCGGTGCGCGCCGACGACAGGCGCCGCGCCGGGCCGGGGGACCCATCCAGCGGCGACAGAAGGTCGGCCAGGTCGGCCCCGTCGTCGAACCCCAGGATCATCGGATCTGCAGCCACCTCCCGGATCCCGTCCGGAATCGTGGAGTCGGGTCTGCGCCCGCGCCCCTCTCCAGGCGGCTTGCCGCGCTCGCTCATTCCGCCCCTCCCCTGCGCCCGGCCCCTCGCGCCGGTGTCGCGCCGCGGGCGCGCTCGCCCCCATGCAGCGCGCGCAGGCGTCCGATGCCGATGCGCAGGCGGCTGCGCACCGTCTCCAGCGGCGCGCCCATCTCGACGGCGATCTCGGGCACCGACAGCCCGAGGACGTGGTGCAGGATCACGGCGTGGCGCTGCTCGTCCGGCAGCTCGTCGAGCAACATGGCGGTGCGCCGCCGCTCGGCGTACGCGTCGGGGCCGCCGCCGGGATGCGGCACCGCGCTGAGATCGGCGCTGCGGTCGATGCGCTCGCGCGCCCGCCGCGCCCGCCGCAGGCAGGCGAAGGTCTCGCGCACCGCCACCCGGTCGGCCCAGGACTCGAGCGTGCCGTCACCGCGGAAGCTGGGCAGCCCGCGGACCACCGCGACCATCGCCTCCTGGGCGATGTCGTCGGCGTCGGCGTCGCCGCGCACCAGGTAGCGGACCAGGTTGCGCAGCCGGGGCAGCAGGCGCGCGACGACGGTCTCGAGGGCGCGCCGGTCGCCAGCGATGGCCGCCGCGACGCTGGCGTCCACCGCGCTCACCGGATCCGCCTCGTCGGGTGGGCCCACCTGCATCCATTGTGTACAGAGAGGCCCGGGCCCTGGAATGGGTCACTGCCGCGAGATGCGTCGCTCTTTGTGGGAATGTGCATACGTCAGCCGAAGTCGATGACCAGCCCCAGCGCCCCGAACGGCTCGACCGGGCGCAGCCGCGTGTGAATCACGAAGGATCCGCCCGACCTGACCCCGAACTCGGGGGCGCGCAGGAGCAGCTCGGCGCCGATGGCCAGCTCCAGCCAGGCCGGCCCGGCCAGGCGCCGGGCCAGGCGGGCTCGCCCGGACGCGCTCGGCGACCAGGTGATCTCGGGCGGGGTGGGATTGAAGGTGCCCCCGGCGCTGGTGGTGACGCGCGCGAAGCGGGTGGCCCCTGCATCCAGGGCGAAGCCGGCGCGCCAGGCGGCCCCGGGCGCGAGCTCGACCCCGACGCCGGCCGCGAACGACCAGCGCTCCAGCTCGATCGTCGCGCTCGGGTCGTCGATCGCCACCCCCGGGTAGAAGCCGGTGGCGATGTCGCCGTGCCAGCGTCCGGAGGCCAGCCCGGCGCGCGCGGCCACGCCGTGATGGATGGACGGGCCGCCGGCGCTCACCGCCCGCCAGCCGATGGCCGCGAAGCCGCGGCGCCCGCTCGACGCGGCCAGCGGCTCGGCCACGCCGATGCTGCCGCCCGCGGCCAGCGCCTGCAGCGCGCCGCGCACCACCAGGGCGACGCCCTCCGCCGTCGCCGAGCTGGCCAGGTCCCCCTCCGACGCCACCGCCACGCGGCGCACGAACTCGCGGTCCTCCGACGGCTCGGCGATGTGGACCAGCCACGAGCTGGCGTCGCGCTGGAACCAGACAACCACGCGCGCGCCATGGCGACCGGCGATGGCGGTGGCCTGGGCCAGGTCCGGTCCGCCGCCCGCGCGCCGCTCGACCACCAGCGACAGCTCGAGGTCCGACGTCTGGCCCTCGACCCGGCCGGCCAGCTCGGCCTCGCCGTCGTCGTTGACCAGCAGCACCGCGACGAGCGGCTGCGCCTGCGCCGCCGCGCGCCCGGCCGGCAGAGTCAGGACGAGCGCCAGCAGGCCGGTCGTCATCCGCGCCACCCCTCCATGGTATGCAGATTCGCCGGCGCGATCCCCCCTCCATTCACCGTGAACGCGCACCGGCCGGCGCCGAAAGACGCCAGGCATTTCGCCGCGCTCCGTTCGATCGGGTGGCGTGACCCGGATCGGACGCGCGCCTCCTCTATGCGCGCCGCGGCAGTAAGCTTCCGGACATGGAATTCCACGTCGGCAGGTTGATCGATCACGTGCACCTGGTTGTCGCGAACCTGGCGGCCAGCCGCACCTTCTACGAGGCGGTGCTGGGCGCGGTGGGCCGGGAGATCACCCACGAGATGGAGCACGCCTTCGTGTGCGACGAGCTGTTCATCAGCGACACGACCCTCGTCGGCAAGGACGGCTCCCAGCCCGGCCGCGTGCACCTGGCCTTCCAGACGGCCGATCGCGCCACCGTCGATCGCTTCCACGCCGCCGGGCTGACGGCGGGCGGGCGCGACAACGGCGCTCCGGGCGAGCGGCCCTATCACCCGGGCTACTACGGCGCGTTCCTGCTCGATCCGGACGGCAACAACATCGAGGCGGTCCACCACGGACCGGCGCGCCGCTCGGCCGCTTCGATCGTCATCACCGCGGGCGAGTGACCGGCCCGCACAGGAAGGCGCCGCAACCGGGAGGCCTCTTCTTCTCGGCCGCCGCCTTCTGCTTCTCCCTGGTCTCGAGCTGGCCCTGCCTGCCGAACAGCTGGTCTTCGTCGAAGGCGCCGAACACGCCGGCCATGATCGGCGCGGTCGCGCCGGCGAAGATGCGGACCAGGAGCGCGGCCAGCCCGAGCTGTCCCTGGGCCGCTCCGCCGTCGTACTCGGCGAGAGACGCCGAGGTGTCGCGCTGGGGCGCGGCTGCCGCCACCTCGATCGGCCGCACCGGATCGGTGCGCGGCGACGACCCGTCCATCGGCGGCATCAGGCCGACCCGGGTCGGCCCGACGCAGGCCAGGCACAGGGCCGCCAGCACCGCCGCTGGCACTGTGTGATCGTGGCTGGCGTGGCTGGCGGCGGAGATCCTCATGGGTTTGGCGGCTCCGGCAGGGTCCAGAAGAAGGTCGCGCCGCGCCCCTCGCTGGCCTCGGCCCACACGCGCCCGCCGTGTCGGTGAATGACGCGCTGGACGCTGGCCAGCCCCACCCCGTTGCCGGGGAAGTCGTTCGGCGAGTGGAGGCGCTGGAAGGCCCCGAACAGGCGCTTGCTGTAGTCCATGTTGAAGCCCACGCCGTTGTCCCTGACGTAGTAGACGAGCTGGCCGTCGATCCGGCTGGCTCCGAACTCGACGAACGCGTGCGGACTCCTGGTCGTGAACTTGACCGCGTTGTCGAGCAGGTTCTCCAGCACGGTGGCCAGCAGCGGATCGCCGCGGGCGACCAGGCCGTCCTGGATGGCGAACCGCACCTGCCGCTGCGGGTAGGCCTTCTCCAGATCTGCCGCCACCTGGCGGGCCAGCCGGGAGAGATCGACATCCACCTGGCGAAGCGCCGCCCGGCCGATGCGCGACAGCTTGAGCAGGCCGTCGATCAGATCGCCCATGCGGTTCGCGGCGGCGCGCGCGCGGCGCAGGTAGTCGTGCCCGCGCTCGTCGATGACCTGGCCGTAGTCGTCGAGCAGCGCGTGGCAGAAGCCGTCGATGGCGCGCAGCGGGGCGCGCAGGTCGTGCGACACCGAGTAGCAGAACGCCTCCAGCTCCTGGACGGTGGACGCCAGCTCGGCGGTGCGCTCGCGCACGCGCAGGTCGAGGCGCTTCTGCAGCTCGCGCAGCTCGGTGATGTCGATGCACGATCCGATGAAGCCGGCGAACGATCCGTCCGGCGCGTAGCGCGGCACGCCCTCGTCGAGGATCCAGCGGTACTCGCCGTCGAACCGGCGCAGCCGGTACTCCATGCGGAACGCCCGCCGGGCCACGAACGACTCCATGAAGGTGAGCAGGCAGGCCTGGAAGTCCTCCGGATGCACGCCGGCGGCCCAGCTGGTGCCGTACTCCTGGTCCTGGGTGCGGCCGCGGAACTCGAGCCAGCCGCGGTTGAAGAAGTTGCAAAGCCCGTCGGTGCCGGCCATCCACAGCAGCACCGGCGCGCAGTCGGCCATGGTGCGGAAGCGAAGCTCGCTCTCTTGCAGGCGCTTCTCGGTCATGCGCCGCTCGGTGGCGTCGCGCACCACGACGATGACGCCGCCGTGACTGGCCAGCGCGATGCGCACCTCGAGACCGCGCAGCTCGCCCGCGATCGGCAGCGAGTACTCGACGGTCGCGGTCTGGCCGGTGAGTCGCACCTGCTCGATCACGTCGAGCGCCGGACGCGCGAGCTCCGGCACCATCACCTCGCCGACCCGGCGGCCCAGGAATGCGGCCGGCGGCGTCGAGCAGGCGTCGCGCGGACCGGCGTGGCCGCGGTACACGCCGTCCGGCCCGATCTCGAACACCAGATCCGGGATGCCGTCGAGCAGCGCCCGCTGCCGGCCCTCCAGCTCGCGCAGCTCGCGCTCGGCGCGCCGCGCGTCGGTGACGTCGACGAAGGTGAGCACGGCCAGCGGCGGGTCGCGCGACTCCATGTCGGCCCGGCACGTGACCGCGACGGTGCGGCGCTCGCCGGCCAGGGTCACGACGTCGATCTCGCCGGCGGCCTGCGGCTCGGCGTCTCCCACGGCGGCGAGCAGGCGGCCCAGCTCGCGGCGCGCGTCCGGCGGCAGCACCTGGCCGAGCTTGTGGCGCAGCTGCGACACGCTGGCCGCTCCGAACAGGTCGAGCGCGGCCCGGTTGGCCATGACGATGGCGGTGCCGCTGCACAGCCCGGCCGGGTCGAACGGATCGGCGTCGGCGGCGCGCAGCGCGGCGCGCACCCTGGCCACGTCCATCGCCCACAGCGGGACGCCGACGCAGTCGAGCGCCACCACGACGGCGATCCGCTCGCCCCCCTCGGCCCTCATCAGCGGCCCCCCTCTCCGGTCGCCTCACCGCGGTGGCGGCGGCCGGAGGCGTCGATCGCCGCGCGTACGTCGGAGAACGCGGGCCGCGGGGCGCGCTCGGGCAGCTCGTCCCACACCGGCGCGAAGGCGTCGAGCGCGCGATTCACCTCGGGACGCCACTTCTCGCACCAGGTCTCGATCCACCCGCGGTTGTCCGGATCGTCGGCGACCACGTGATCGACCAGCGCGCGGCTCCACTCGCGGTGCCACGCGCAGTCCTCGCCCAGCGAGAGGAAGATCTTGGCCAGGATCTCGTCGCCCTGGCTGGCCGCGAGCTGGCCGAAGTGGTTCAGGAACAGCTCGTCCAGCGCCGGCTTGACCACCATGTCGAGGGCGACGAACGCCTCGGCCCAGTCGTAGGTGACCAGCAGGCGCTCGATGAGCTCGCGCAGCGGCTGCCACAGCGGATCGTCCTGCCACGCTGTCTTGCAGGCCGGCGCGAACGACGGGTAGGTGACCTGGATCTGCCGCATGCGATACGCGAGCAGGTGCACGCGCCGCATCTCGTCGGCGGCCTGCAGCGCGGCGGCGATGACCACGCGGCCGCCCGGCGCCATGTGCCCGACGTAGGCGGCCACCATCTGCAGGCCGTGGGCCGGGTAGCGCAGCGGGGCCAGCACGCGCTCCAGCACCGCCAGCCACGACGGAGCCAGGTTGCGGTCGTAGCCGGTGGCGTCGAGCGCGTCGAGCAGCCCGGCCACGTAGGTCTCCTTGCGGGCCTGGATCTCGGCGTAGCGGCCGTAGGTGGTCTCGCGCGGGTCGCGGAAGCCCTCCCAGTCGCCGCAGCGGAACGGCGAGCCCTGCTGGTAGGTCGCGTACCAGCGGGCCAGCGGCGCGTCCACCTCGAACCCGCCGCGCGCCGGGTAGTAGAGCAGCCGCGACGACGTGATGTCGTACTCGGACGGCTTGCGGCGCGCCTCCATCAGGTGCCAGAAGGTCTTCTGTCCCTTCACCTGTCCGCCCCCCGGTTCAGCGCCCACACCGCCTGGTCACCCGTGATGGTCAGCTGGCCCTTGAACGACGGCATCACCTGCTCGAGGTCGCGCGGCAGCTCGAAGCCGCGCCCGATGCGCCGCTCGACCGCGGTTCGATCGAGGATGCAGGGCGACGGGACCAGCACGCGCAGGTAGGACGCGCGGTCCTCGACCACCACCTGACTGCTGCGCTCGCGGATCGCCGCGACGATGGCGTCGGCCACCTCGCCGACCTCGAGCACCGGGCCGACCCAGTCGGCGCGCGACGGGTCAACGGGCATCGTCCGCCTCGCGAAAGCCGGCCGAGCTGTCGACCCAGATGGCCCCGCCGTCGATGCGGACCGGGAACCGGGTCAGGCAGACCGCCACCGGGTTGATGCCGCGCCCGGTCATCGCGTCGTACTGGTACTGGTGGGCGCTGCAGGTGATCACCTGGCTGTCGAGCTGCCCCTCGCTGAGCGCGACGCCCAGGTGCACGCAGCGGTCCTCGTAGGCGCGGATCGTGTCGCCCAGGCGGACCAGGAGGATCTTGCGGCCGCTGGCCAGGCACGGCGCCATCTCGCCGTCCCACAGATCGTCCAGCTCGGCGACGCGCTCGAAGGCCATCACTCGTCCTCCTGCACCACGTCGACCCGGTCGAGCGGTCCGAGCCCGGCAGCCGACACGGTGACCGCCGGGTCGAGCTTCGCCCCCTTGAAGAAGACGCTGGCGCCGGCGCGCGGCGCGATCCGCATGGACGCCGCCTGCTGCAGAATCTGGGCGATCTCGGCGACGGTCTGGTGATCGTGGACGAGGACCACCAGCCCGATGGTGTCGCCGCGCAGAAAGCCGTACAGGGGCACCAGCATGGTCACTCCCCGCCGGAGCGGCGCGAGCGCAGCCACGGGTAGCGCCCGCCCGCCACGTCCTTGCCCCACATCTCCTCGCGCAGCCCGAAGTAGTGCAGGAGCTCGATCAGGTTGGCCGGCGCCTCGCCGGCCAGGATGCGCGCCACGACGTCCTTGTGGTCGGCGTACCGCTCCGGCTCGCGCTCGAAGATCCACGCGCACGGCTCGGAGCAGAAGATGTACTTGCGGCCGCCGCGCTCGAGCGTGCGCGCGCTGTTTGCCTCCGGCGTGCCGGCGCACAGGACCAGCTGGCACAGGTTGCAGAAGCCGACCGGCGTCGCGCCGTGCGTGTACCACTCGACCCCGGGGCCGGACTTCTCCCAGCGCTCGGTGATGTGCTGCCACACCGGGTCGAGCTGCGGCCAGGTGCGCGGGTACTTCTCGGCCAGCCAGGCCCGCTCGTCCGGCCCGGGCAGCGCGAAGTCGAACCAGGTCGTGGCCCGGTAGGTGTACGCGCTGGCGTAGACCAGGTGGTGATAGATCTCGATCGAGGCCAGAAACTCGGCCCAGTACCACGGCCGGCGCAGGCCGAACTCGGTCGAGCATGCGGTCGAACTGGTCGAGCACCCACTCCTCGATGAACTCCCGGAACGACTGGGTGCGGTGCTCGAGCGGCGTCAGGTAGTCCATCGCGAAGCCGGTCACCACGGCGAAGAAGCGCCAGCTGCGCCAGAACCACTTGTCGAGCAGGTACTGGGCGTACTCGCGGTCGTGCTGGACCAGGATGCGCAGCACGGCCGGCCCGATCTGGGCGTGGCGCGCCTCGTCGGTCTGGATGCTGCGCAGCATCTTCTCGAACATCCGGTCGCCGACCTTGCGCGCCATGCTGGTCAGGCCGATGAACTGCAGGTTCGTGAAGCCGGTCTCGAACACGAAGTTGGTGCCGATCGCGAACTCGATCGGGTTGGACGCGATGAGCAGCTCGTCGACCATGTGGCGCCCGGCGATGGCGACCCAGTCGTTCGTGTGGAAGAACTTGTGGGTCCAGTCGAACTGCTCGTCCCACTGCACCAGGTCGTGGAAGACCAGCAGCGGGATCTGGGTGTGGCGCAGCTCGTCGAGCGCGCCGAAGGTGGCCATGGTGCGCCACGCGCTGTCGCGCCCGAAGCGGGCGGCGCGCAGGTTGCCGATCACCGCGGCGAACTCGGCCAGCGGCAAGGTGGCGCCGTGCAGCTTGAGCACGTTGAGCCACGACAGATCGAGCTTCTCGAAGTCCTCCGGGCGTCCCACCGACTCGCGCACCGCACGCACCGACTGCTCCTTGGCGTGCTGGCCGGTGACGTACTCGGCGTAGGAGGTGCGGTACGGCTCGTCCCACTCGGACCAGGCCACGTGCGGCAGCCACGGACGTCCGCTCACCAGCTCCGGAAACACGTCGCGCTCGTCAACGTACGTGTATTCCCAGTCGAGCTTGCGCGCGAGATCGAGCCAGTGCTCTCGCTTCAGCGCCACCGTGTCTCACAATAGCGCCAACAGGCCTGTGAGATGAACAAGTTACTTCGCCGGACGGCGGTGCGATGCGCTCGACGTTTCTGCCGCTCGGGGAATTGCGATACAGCCCACCAGTCGTGAACCGCGATACCTGTTCCTGTGCCGCTTCGACCCGCGATTGACCGGAGCCGGCTCGCCCGGGCACAGTCCGCAACCAGGAGAATCCACATGAGCTCAACGACTGCCGTCACGCTGTACCGCTGGGAAGACATGCCGAGGGAGCCGGTCACCGATCAGATCGCCCGCCGGATGGTCACCGGCCAGCGGGTCATGCTGGCCCACGTCTACCTGGACAAGGGCAGCATCGTGCCCCGGCACTCGCACGAGAACGAGCAGGTGACCTACATCCTGTCGGGCGCGCTGCGCTTCTGGATCGGCGAGGACGAGTCCCAGGAGATCGTGGTGCGGGCGGGCGAGGTGCTGCACATCCCGGCCAACCTGCCCCACAAGGCCGAGGCGCTCGAGGACACGCTCGACCTCGACGTGTTCAGCCCGCCGCGCCAGGACTGGCTCGACGGCACCGACGACTACTTCCGCCGCAAGTGACGCGGCCGACGGGCCGTCAGCTCAGGAACTGCAGCGCGGCCGGCACGATCTCGATCGAGACGCTGGAGAAGGCCGGGCCCGAGCAGACCTGATCGTCGAGGTGCATCTCCTCCCAGCCGTCGATCTCGACCCGGCGGGCGCGCCGCCGGGGCAGCGCCAGCCGGCCGCCCCAGCCCTTGGTCCGGTTGCGCAGGTAGTCGTCAATCTCCTGGCGGTGCTCCTCGCCGGCGGTGACCACGTCGAACACACCGTCGGACGGGTGCGCCTCTGGCGAGAGGACCAGGTTGGGCCCGACGCAGCTGATGTTGAGCACCTCGACGAGGAGGAACTCGCCGTCCAAGCGCTGGCCGTCGACGATGAGCCGCCACGACCGCGGCCGCAGATCGAGGAGGACCTCGCGATAGGTGCGCACGGCGCGCGCGAGCCTTGTATCGGCATCCTCCGCGGCCTTGGGCTCCGGCCGGCTCTCCATGGCCGCGATGCCCTGCGGGATGAGCCCGCTGCCGACCGCCTCGACGAACCCACTCTCGCCCCAGGCGCCGCGGGCGACGCCCATGTCGAGCGGGCGCAGGACCGCGCTGTCCCAGCCGCTGATGAGCTCGGGAGCCGAACCCTCGATCCCGAGGCTCCTCGCGATGTTGTTGGCGGTGCCGAGCGGCAGGATGGCCAGCGGCGTGCGCGTGCCGGACACTGCGCGCACGCCGCGCCACACCGTGCCATCGCCGCCGGCGGCCACCACCACGTCGCAGTCCTCCACGAGCCGCTCGAGATCGGCATCATCCTCGACCATGTGGACGAGCTTGTGCCCGGCACGCTCGAGCCAGTGGCGCAGATGGTTCGCGAGGACGCCTTCCCCGGCGTCCTCGTGATAGAGGAGGGATACCTTCACCGTCGGATCGCTACTCATTCAAGCGACAGGCCAACGCGCCGCGACGTGAAGCCGATGCAACCGGGCGCTATCACGTTCACCCCCCGGGGCGATGTGGCAGCCGTGTTGCACGGTATGAGCGCATGCGCATCCTCGTATCCAACGACGACGGCATCTACAGTCCCGGAATCGCGGCGCTGGCCGACGTCGCGTCGGAGTTCGGGACCGTTCGGGTCGTCGCGCCGGATGTCGAGCGCTCCTCGGCGGGTCACTCGATCACGTCATCGCGCCCGCTGTCCTACCGGCTCACCAGCATCAAGAACCTGGTCGCGTACCGGGTCAACGGCACCCCGGCCGACTGCGTGTCGCTCGGCGCCCATCACTGGGAGAAGGTCGACCTGGTCCTGTCCGGCTTCAACATCGGGCTCAACCTGGGCAACTCGATCTGGCACTCGGGGACCCTGGCGGCGGCCAAGCAGGCCACGCTGCTCGGCCTGCGCGGCGTGGCGCTGAGCGCGCCGAGCGGCGCGGAGCCAGATTTCGAGCCCTTCAAGCCGTGGGCGCGGCGCGTGCTCGAGACAGTCATCTCCGACCCGGAGCTGACGCTGGTCAACGTCAACTTCCCGCGCAAGCCGCGCGGGCTGGTGTGGACCCGCGTGTCGGTGCGGCGCTACGACGGCCGCATCGTGCCGACCAAGGATCCGCTGGGCCGCGAGCTGTTCTGGTTCACGGTCAAGCCGATCGAGGGGGCCGAGGAGGGCACCGATCGCTGGGCCGTGGAGCAGGGCTGGATCTCGCTGACGCCGCTGACCCTCGACCTGACCGACGAGGCCTCGCCTCAAGGACGTGCGCGAGAAGCACCCGCTCGACGAGGCGGTGGCCCGCGCCATCTCACCGCCCAAGTCGACGCCGCGGCAGGTCAAGAAGGTGCGCGAGGACGAGGAGCAGGCCCCGATCGAGTCGGTGGCGGTCGCCTGCCGGCAAGCGGCGCTGAGGCCCGGGCGGCTCGCGCGGCTCACAGATCCTTGAGCACGCGCTTGACCGCCTGCAGGGCCGGGATGCCGGTGACGCCTCCGCCGCCGTGGGTGGCGGAGGAGGCCTGGTACAGGCCGCGGATCGGGGTGCGGAAGTCGGCGTAGCCCGGCGCCGGCCGCATGTGGAACAGCTGGTTGGCCGACAGCTCGCCGTGAAAGATGTTGCCGCCGATGAGGCCGTAGGTCTGCTCCATCTCGTGCGGGCCGATCACCTGGCGGTGCAGGACGCTCGACGGTGAAGCCGGGGGCCAGCGCCTCGAGCCGGGCGATGAGCGCGATCGGCGTAGGCGTCGAGCTCGTCGCGGTGGGGCGCGTCGGCGAACTGGTGCGGCACCCACTGGGTGAACATCGACATGACGTGGCTTGCCGGGCGGAGCCAGCGTGCGGTCGAACACCGACGGGATGCAGATGTCGGCGAACGGCACGCGCGGCCGGCCGGCCGGCCACGGCGTCCTGGAACGCGCCCTCGATGTCGTCGAGCGAGTGGGCCAGCACGATGGTGCCGCCGTGCACCTCCGGGATCGAATCCGGGCGCGGAGGTGAACTCGGGCAGCCGGTCGAGGGCCAGGTTGACCTTGACCGTGCCGCTGCGCGTCTTCCAGCGCTCGATGGCGGCGACGAAGTCGTCCGGCAGCGCGGCGCGCTCGAGGTGGCGCAGGAAGGTGATCTTCGGGTGCGTGGTCGCGATGACGACGTCGGCCTGGTACTCGTCGCCGTTGTCGAGGATCACGCCGCGCACCTGGCCGTCGAGCACGTCGATGCGCGCCACCTCGGCGCCGGTGCGGATCGTCGCGCCGAACCCCTCGGCGGCGCGCCGCATCGCCTCGGTCACCGCGCCCATGCCGCCCTCGGGGAAGCCCCAGGTGCCCAGCTGGCCGTCGCCGACGGTGCCGATGCGGTGGTGGGCCATGACGTAGGCGGTGCCGGGCGAGCGCGGGCCGGCCCAGGTGCCGATGATGCCGCTGACCGCCAGCACGCCGCGCAGCTCGGGCGACTCGAAGCGCTCCTCGAGCAGGTCGGCCACGCTCATCGTCATCAGCCGGGTGAGGTCGCCGACCCCGCGCTCGTCGAGCTTGCGCAGCCGCCACGCCGTGGCCAGGGTGGCCAGCAGATCGCCGGGCCGCTTGGAGCCGATGCGCGGCGGCACCGTGGTCAGCATCGGGCCCGAGCACCGCGGCGAGCCGGCCCAGCCAGTCGTCCCAGCGCACCATCTCCTCGGCGTCGGCGCGCGAGAACTTCGCGATCTGCTCGAACCGGCGCGCCGGGTCGTCGCACATCATCAAGTAGCGGCCGTCCGGCTGGGGCGCGAAGTACGGGTGCTGCGGGAAGATGCGGTAGCCGTGGCGCTCCAGCTCGAGCTCGCGCAGCACCGTGGGCGGCATCAGGCTCACCACGTACGACAGCGCGGTGACCTTGTAGTCGGGGCCGAACGGCGTCTCGGTGATGGCGGCGCCGCCGACCCGGTCGCGCCGCTCGAGCACGACAACGCGCTTGCCGCGCTTGGCCAGCAGCCCGGCCGCGACCAGGCCGTTGTGGCCGCCGCCGACGACGATCACGTCATAACGCGCTTCCGACACCGGGGCATCCTACCCCTTGTCCAGCGTCCCCCGGTCGAAGTCGTCGATCCGATCGACGAGGCGCACGGCGGCGATCAGGCTGGTGCCGGCGAGGTCGTCGGCCAGGCGGCGCAGGAAGGGCGCGTCGGGCCAGCGCCGGGCGACGCGCGGCGAGATCCAGACAAGCAGGGCCGACGCGGCGACGCCGAACGCGAGGTTCGTCGCCAGCCACAAGGGGCCGGGCACTCGGTAGAGGTCGAGGCCGATGAGGCCCTCGGCGGCGACGATGGCGAGCGGGGTCCACACCACCGGCGCCAGCAGCAGGATCCATCGATTCGTGCGCAGCCGCAGGGCCCGCAGCGCGGCCAGCTCGCGCTGGATCGCGACCACCGGGCCGGCGTAGTCGATGCCGGCGCAGCGCGGCCAGCTGCCGGATGCTGGCGGCCACGGTCCAGATGCAGCCGACCAGCAGCGCGGCGGCCGGAGCCGCGAACCTGAGCTCGCCGACGTGCGCGGCCAGAAACGAGCCGAACAGGAGCGAGAGCAGCGCGCCGGAGACCAGCTCGAGAAGCGGCAGGCGGGCGAAGCGACGCAGCTCGGATCGGGTTCGCTCCAGCTTCAGCTCCGCCGCGGTCGCGACCTGCGCCGCCGTCACCGCCTCCACGCGCCGCTCCAGCTCTCGCCACGCGGCCTTCATGTCGTCCAGTTCCATCGGTCTTTCCTTCACTTGCTCGCTTGCGACGCGGCCAGGTCGTCGCGGATGCGCCGCTTGAGCCGGCTGATGCGGGTCGCCACGTTTGTCTCGGTCATGCCCAGCACGTCGGCGATCTGGCGGTAGCTGTGCTCCTCCAGGTAGAGGAGCAGCAGCGCGCGCTCCAGCTCGTCGAGCTGGCCGATGAAGCGCTGCAGCTGGCCCACCCGCTCGTCCGGCTCGCGCGCCGCGCTCTCGTCGACAGGCTCGACCGCGCCCTCCTCCAGCGGCACGTGGTGGCGCCGGCGCAGGAGGGCGGTTTCAGGCGCTGGCCGGGATCAGGCCCTTGCCGCGCATGAACTCGAGGGTCTGCGCCACGCCGTCGGCCAGAGGCGTCGGCTCGAAGCCGAGCGCGCCGCGGGCCTTGCTCGCGTCCACGTGCGCGTCCCACAGCATGAAGGTCAGCTGCCCGGGCGCGACCAGCGGGCGGAAGCCGAAGGTGCGGGCCAGCGGGGCGGACACGCCGGCGATTGTCTTGACCAGCCAGACCGGGCCGTTGCGCGGCACCTTGGCGCCGCTCTGGCGGGCGATCTCGGCGGCCAGGTCGGCGCAGCTGACGTGCTGGTCGGCCACCAGGTAGCGCTCGCCCGACGTGCCGCGCTCGGCGGCGGCGACGTGCGCCGCGGTGCAGCCGTCGACGTAGAGCACCGACATGCCGCCGGGCGGGACCATCGGCATCTTGCCGCGGGTGAGCTGGAGGAAGAACGAGTTGAGGCCGATGTGCACCGGGCTGGGCCCGTACACGGCCGCCGGGTTCACGTAGACAAGGTCGAGCCCGCGCGCGCGGCGCACCTCCGCCTCGTGCTCGGCGGCCTGCTTGGAGCGCTCGTAGGCGGTGTGCTTGAGCTCGCGATCGATGTTGCTCTCGACCAGGGTGCCGCCCGGCGGCGCCGCGAAGACGTCCATGGTCAACGTGTAGATGACGCGGCGCACGCCGGCCTCGAGCGCGGCGTCGAGCAGGTGCGCGGTGCCCTCGCGGTTGACCCGGTCGAAGATCTCCTCGTCGCGCTGCCACTGCTCGGGCATCCCGGCGGCGTGGAACACCCAGTCGATGTCGCGCACGGCGGGCGTGAGCGTGTCGGGCGCGGTGACGTCGCCGCGCGCCAGCTCGATCTCGGCGGGCAGGAGCGGCCGCGCGCGGTCGAGGTCGCGCACGAGGGCGCGGACCGTGTGGCCGCGGCCGACCAGGTCGCGGGCGATGGCGTTGCCGATGAGTCCGGTGGCTCCGGTGACCAGGACGCGCATGGTCCATGGTTGTACTGGATTGTCAGGCTCCGCGGCGGATGGTATGCCCGCCGCGTCATGTCGAGACCGCGCGTAGGGTCCCTGTGTCGTGGTCACCATGCTCGCGGTGCTCGCCGCCGCGGGGTGCAGCCGGGCCAGCGGCGCGTTCCAGCGCACCCTGCCGGTCACCGGCCCGGTCGACCTCGAGGTGCTCACCGGCTCGGGCGACATCACGGCGCGCACCGGGCCGCCCGGCACCGTCAGCGTGCCAGGCCCACATCGAGTCGTCGTTCTCGCTGTTCGGCGGCGGCGGCGAGGACGCGGTGCGCGCCATCGAGCGCAACCCGCCCATCGTGCACAGCGGCAACTCGATCCGGCTCGAGCGCCCGCGCCACGACAACGTGGCGATCGACTACGTGGTCACGGTGCCGCCCGACACGCGGCTGCGCGCCGACACCGGCTCCGGCACCCACCGGGTGCGCGGGGTGCGCCGCGGCGTCGATGTCCGCTCCGGCTCCGGCGACGTCGAGCTGGAGGACGTCGCCGGCGGGGTCCGCGCCGACACCGGCTCCGGCGACGTTCGCGGCCACCGCGTGGCCGGACCGGTGGACGTCAGCACCGGCAGCGGCGAGGTGCGCCTGGATCTGGCCGGCCCCGGCGACGTGCGCGCGCACACCGGCTCCGGCGGGGTCGACGTCCGCGGCGTGGTCGGCGGCCTGGTCATCGACACCGGCAGCGGCGACGTGGCGGCCGCCGGCGTGCCGCGCGGCCGCTGGACCGTGGAGACGTCGTCGGGAGACGTCGCCATCCGCGCCGGGCGGCGGTCCTACGACCTCGACGTCGGTACCGGCAGCGGCGACATCACGGTGGGGCGCCCGCTGCACATGACGGTGCAGGGCCGCGTCACCGAGGGCAGCCGCGACAAGCTGGCCGGCCGGGTCGGCAGCGGCGGGCCGCTCATCCGGGTGCGGACCGGCTCCGGCGACGTCGAACGTTGAGACTGACCGGCGTCACTCGAGCGGGCGCAGCTCGCCCAGCATGGTCGGGATCAGCTCCGACACGGTCGGGTGGATGTGCATGGCCCGCTGCAGCACGGTGTACGGCGCGCGCGCGGCCATCACGTCCAGGATGCAGTGGATCGCCTCGTCTCCTCCCACGCCCAGGATCGACGCGCCCAGGATCTGCTTGCTGTCGGCGTCGACGAGGATCTTCATGAAGCCGCGCGTGTCCCCCTTCTCGATCGCGCGCGCCACCCGGGTCATCGGCCGCGTGCCGACCAGCGCCCGCGCGCCGGACCGTCGCACCGCGGCCTCGGTCAGCCCGACCCGGCCGAGCGGCGGATCCACGTACAGCGCGTAGGCGGTGATGCGATCGCCGACCGCGCGCGCGGTCGTCGTCGAGCAGGCTGGCCGCGATGATCTCGAAGTCGTTGTAGGCCGTGTGGGTGAAGGCGCCCTTGCCGTTGCAGTCGCCCATCGCCCAGATGCCGGGCACGTTGGTGCGCAGCTGCTCGTCCACGCGGATGAAGCCGCGCGCGTCGGTCTCGACGCCGGCGCGGTCCAGGCCGAGATCGTCGGTGTTGGGCCGCCGCCCCACCGCCAGCAGGACGTGCGAGCCGATGACCTGTGGCTCTCCGTCCACGCATTGCACGCCGACCGCGACATCGTCGCCGCTCGGCTCGAAGCGGATGCACTCGGCCGCCAGGCGCAGGCCCACGCCCTCCCCTGTCCATGATGTCGGCCACCGCGGCGGACACGTCCTCGTCCTCGTGCTGGATCAGCCGCGGCCCCTTCTCGACCACGGTCACCTCGCTGCCGAAGCGGCGGTACATCTGGGCGAACTCGAGGCCCACGTAGCTGCCGCCGACGACGACGAGGTGGCGCGGCAGATGGTCCAGCGCGACCATGGTCGTGTTGGTGAGAAAGCGCACCCGGTCGATGCCCGGCATGTCGGGCACGAACGCGCGCCCGCCCGTGTTGATGAAGATGCGCTCGGCCTCGAGGAGCTCGTCGCCCACCCGGACCTGGCGCGCCGACTCGAGGCGCGCGTGCCCCTCGACCACGGTGCAGCGCTCCAGGCCGCGCAGCCAGTCGTCAGGCCATTGCGCGAGCCGGCGACGACGGCCTCGGCGCGCGCCTTGACCGCCTTCATGTCGACGGCGACGCGGGCCGACCGACACGCCGTAGTCGGACGCGCGGCGCGCGATGTAGGCCGCCTGGGCGCTGGCCACCAGCGTCTTGGTCGGCGTGCAGCCGGTGTTGACGCAGGTCCCGCCGATCAGCTTGCGCTCGATCAGCGCGACCTTCATGCCGGCCGCGGCCAGGCGGCCGACAAGCGGCGGCCCGGCCTGGCCGGCGCCGATGACGATCGCGTCGAAGCGGCGCGGTCATAGGACCGATGCCGCGATCCAGATCCCGGCGCCGATCGCGATGGCGTCCTCGAGGAGCGCGATGGGCAGGTCCGAGCCGGCCGCGCGGGCCAGGCGGGACGCGGAGCTCGTAGCCGCCCAGCGTGCCGACCACCGCGCCGATGCCGCCCAGGATCAGCCCGACCACCCAGCTGCCGCCGCTGGCGCCGATCGCCGCGCCGCACAGCGCGCCGCTCAGGATGCGCGCGCCGAACTGCTGCGGCACCTTGCGGCTGGGCGTCTTGGGCAGCTGATCGGTCACCAGCTCGACGATGGCGAGCACGGTGAAGATGTACGGCGTGAACTTGAAGCCGAGAAAGGCCAGCCACGTGCCTTTCAGGTGCAGCCAGCCGAGCGCCGCGCCCCAGCTCACCGCCGCCGGCGCCGTCATCGCCCGCAGCCCGGCCACGACCCCGATCAGGAACGCCAGCGCGTAGATTCCCATCGTCCCTCTCCCGCAGTGACGAGGGGACGTTGACCGGTTCGCGCACCGGTGGCTACTGGAAAGTGAGCCGGGCGCGCGATCAGGCCCGCAGAGTTTTCGCCCCGTGGACAGACGCGGCAGCCGCATTACTCTTGTTCGATGGCGGTCTTGCTGTCGGTCAACATCGGCCGTGCCCAGCCCAGCGATCACACGGATGTCGACGTCACCGGGATCGACAAGCGTCCTGTCGATCACGCTGTCGACGTGCGCGCGCCGGGGCCCAGACGTGTCGGGCTGGGTAGTGGACTCGTCGGCGACGACGTCTGCGACTACCGCCACCACGGCGGCGACGACCAGGCGGTCTACGCCTACGCGCGCGAGGACCTCGACATGTGGGCCGCGCGGCTGCGGCGCCCGCTTGGCAACGGCAGCTTCGGCGAGAACATGACCACCTCCGGCATCGATCCGACCGCGGCGCTCATCGGCGAGCGCTGGCGCATCGGCGAGACGCTCGTGCTCGAGGTCACGACGCCGCGCATCCCGTGCCGGACCTTCGCCGGCTGGCTGGGCGAGCAGGGCTGGATCAAGACCTTCACCGCGGCGGTCCTGCCGGGCGCGTACCTGCGCGTGATCGAGCCGGGCGCCATGCGCGGCGGCGACGAGATCCGGGTCGTCTCTCGCCCGGACCACGACGTCACCATCGGCGTCGTGTTCCGCGCGCTGACCCTGGAGCCGGAGCTGTTGCCGCGGCTGCTGGTCGCCGAGGCGCTGCCGGAGGAGGAGAAGGACGTGGCGCGCCGGCGCCTGGCCCAGCGCGAGCGCGAGGGCGCGGCGTAGCGGGCGGCTCGACAGCGCGGACCGGGTCTGCTATCTGGGATGGAGAGATCCCGACGTGAGCCCGGCCAGCCAGACCATGCGAATGCCCGCGATGCGCGCCATGCGCGCGCGCCGGGCGTTTGCTCTGCTCGCCGACTGAGGATCTCTTTCACCGAGCTCGCAGACCGCCCGTCGAGGGCCTCTGCGAGCACGCCGCTCGGCGGGCGGTCGCGGCCACAAGGAGCCGTGACCATGACCGCTTCATACGTCGCCACCGCCATTCCGTACGTCAACGCGCGCCCGCACCTCGGCTTCGCCTTCGAGGTCGTGCTCGCCGACGCGCTCGCCCGCCACCGCCGGCGGCGCGGGCGCGACACCGTGCTCGTCTCCGGCACCGACGAGCACAGCCTCAAGAACGTGCTCGCGGCCGAGCGCGCCGGCACCGACATCGCGTCCTGGGTGTCGAGCCACGCCGACGCCTTTCGCGCGCTGTGGCCCGCCCTGGGCGCCGCGCCCGACGAGTTCGTCCGCACCAGCGCCGATCCGCGCCACCGCATCGCGGTCGAGGCGCTGTGGGCGCGTCTGTCGCGCGCCGGCGATCTCTACCGCGGCGCGTACCGCGGCCTGTACTGCACCGGGTGCGAGCGCTTCGTCGAGCCGGAGGACCTTGTCGATGCGGTCTGCCCCGAGCACGGCGTCGCGCCGGAGCCGGTCGCCGAGGACAACTGGTTCTTCCGCCTCGGCCGGCACGTCCCGGCGCTGCGCGACGCCATCCGCGGCGGTCGCCTGGTCATCGAGCCGTCGGCCGCGCGCGAGGAGACGCTCGCCTTCCTGGACCGCGAGGTCCGCGACCTGTCGGTGTCGCGCGCGGCGGGGCGGGCGCGCGGCTGGGGCATCCCGGTGCCCGGCGATCCGGATCAGGTCGTCTACGTGTGGGTCGATGCGCTGGCCTACTACCTGGCCGCGCTCGACTGGGATGGCGAGGGCGGCGACCGCTACGAACGGTACTGGGCCGGCGACGGCGAGCGCGTGCACGTCGTCGGCACCGGCATCACGCGCTTCCACACGGTGATCTGGCCGGCGCTGCTGCTGGCCGCGGGTCTGCCGCTGCCGACCCATGTCCTCGTGCACGGCTACGTGACCGTCGACGGATCCAAGATCGCGAAGAGCGGCATCAGCGTCGACCCGGTGCCGCTGGCCGCTCGCCATGGCGCCGACGTGCTGCGCTACGGCCTCCTGCGCCACATCCGCACCGCGCGCGGCGGCGATTTCCGCGAGGAGCGGCTGGAGGCGGCGCACGACGCGGAGCTGGCCAACCAGCTCGGCAACCTGGTGCAGCGCGCGACCAGCCTGGCCCACCGCCTGTGCGGCGGCCGGGTGCCGGCGCGCCGCGGCGACGATCATGACCGGGCGGCGCTGCGCGGCGAGCTGCTCGCCCTGCCGGGACGCGTTGACGCGGCGATCGACCGCTTCAGCGTCGACGAGGCGGTGGCCGAGGTGTTCGGCGCCGTCGATGCGGCCAACCGCTATCTCGAGACGACCGCGCCGTGGCGCCTGGCCCGCGTCGATGAAGGCGCGGCGGCCGCGGCCGTGCGGGCCAGCCTCGACGCGGTGGCCGGGCTGGCCGGCGAGCTGGCGCCGTTTCTGCCCGCGACCAGCGACGCGATCTTGCAGCGACTCGGCGCCGACGGCGGCGCGCCGCCCTGGCAGCAGCTGCGCGATGGCGCGCCGATCGCGGAGCCGCGGGCGCTGTTCCCGCGGCGGAGCGCGGCGTGAGTCCGCGGCGTGAGGCCGGTCCTAGACCAGGTCGTAGGCGGCCAGGGCCCACAGGAGGAAGACGTGGGCTGCGAACATGACCGCGGCGAAGGGCGCCTGCACCTTGATCACGCCGTGGCGGTCGCGCATCTCGAGCAGGGCCGGCGGCACCAGGTTGAAGTTGGCAGCCATCGGCGTGCACAGGGTCCCGCACGAGGCCACCGTGATGGTCAGGATGCCGACCAGCGCCGGGTTCACGCCGAACGGCTCGATCAGCAGCGGCACGCCGATGCCGGCCATGATGACCGGGAACGCGGCGAACGAGTTGCCCATGATGAAGGTGAACAGCGCGACGCTGGCGCAGCAGACAAGGACGACGGCGAACAGGCTGCCGGTCGGGATGACCGCGGTGACGCCGGTGGCGATGACCGTGCCCACGCCGGCCTCCTTGAACACGTCGCCCAGCGCGGCCAGGAGCTGCGGCAGGATCAGGACCGCGCCGATGGCCTCGAGCAGGCGCCGCCCGTCGTGGGCCAGCCAGATCGGGTGCGAGCGAGTGATGGCCAGGGCGATGAGCGCGGCCAGCACCGAGCTGAGGCCGAGGCTGACGTAGAGCACGTCGTTGGCGACATAGCCCGGGCCGCTGAAGATCTGGGTGGCCGCGTAGGTGAGGAGCGGGATGATGAGCACCGGCGCGAACAGGCGCCAGCCGAGCCGCTCGGCCGCCGCCGCGCGCTGGGCCGGCGCCGCCTCGCGGTAGGCGCCTTGCCGCACCTGGCCGGCGCCGTCGAGCGCCACCAGCGCGATGACCAGCAGGCCGCTGATCCAGGCGGGCATGTGGCTGCCGAGAACGAAGAGAACGCCCAGGATGAACCAGAACAGCGCCGTGCCGAACCGGGCCGTGTTGCGGCGGTCGCCGGCGGTGAAGCCGGCGAACACCATCAGCGCCGCGCCGGTCAGGGTGTAGACGATCTCCATGTCGAAGAGCGCGCTCACGGCTGGCCCTCGCCGTCGCGGTCCGGTGTCGCGATGCTCGCCGCGCGGGCCGCTCGCCGGCGCAGCCAGCGGTCGAGGAGCATGTACTGGGCCCAGGAGAAGAAGAGCGCGGCCACGGCCATCGGGATGGACAGCTTGGCCACTGTCAGGGCGCTGACCTTGTGTCCGTTGTCGGCCAGGTTCTTGACCACCAGCGCCACGCCCGCCGCGCCGAAGAACAGATTCTGGCCGAAGAAGTTGGAGTAGTTTTCCGCCGCCGAGGCCATCGCCTTGACCCGATCGATCTCCTCGGCCGTGGCCTCGGGGTCCTTTTCAGCTGCGCCTCCCGGTTCGTCCAGCTTGGCGGCCGGGATCGCCATCGGCACGACCAGCGGGCGCACGAAGATGACGTGCCCGTTGAGCCGCATGCCGATGGCCACCACCGCCGTGCGGAACAGGTGATAGACGAGCAGCAGTCGGCCGGCGGTCGCCGCGCCGAGCCGCTGGATCACGCGGCCGCACTGTTCCTGCAGTCCGTAGCGCTCGAGCACGCCGATCGCGGGCAGCGCGAGCACCACGAGCGTGATGATGCGGCCGTCGACGAATGCCTTGCCCAGCGTGCTCAGCAGGCCGGGCGCCGCGTCGCCGTCGAGCCAGCGCGCGACAGCGACGGTGGCGATGCCGGCGGCCAGGACGACGACGGTGACCCGCAGTCGCAGCGCGAAGCCGACGACCACGACGGCGACTCCGATCAGGCGCAACCATTCCATGCGTAGTAGAGTCTCGCCTGTATGGCGCGCGACGGGGACCGGGCGGAAGACGACTTTTCGGACCTGCGCGCCGCCATCGACGAGGTGGACGAGCAGCTGCTCGCGCTCCTGAACCGCCGGGCGGCGCTGGCCGCGGAGGTGGCCAGCCGCAAGCACGCATCCGGGGCCGCGTTCTACGTCCCGGCGCGTGAGCGCGCCATCATCGATCGGTTACAGGAGAACAACGCCGGGCCGTTTCCGACCTCCGCCATCCGCCCGGTGTTCCAGGAGGTCATCAGCGCGTGCCTCAGCCTGGAGAGCGGCGTGCAGGTGTCGTACCTCGGGCCCGAGGCGACCTTCACGCACCAGGCGGCCAAGCGACACTTCGGCACCTCGGCGCGCATGCTGGGATGCGGCTCCATCCCGGGCGTGTTCGCAGAGGTCGAGCGCGGCGCCGCCGACTTCGGCGTGGTGCCGGTCGAGAACTCGACCGAGGGCGTGGTGACGCACACGCTCGACTCCTTCCTCGACAGTCAGCTGGTCGTCACCGCCGAGATCCACGTGATGGTCGAGCACTGCCTGCTGGCCCGGCCGGGCGTGGCCGAGCGCGACGTGGAGCGCATCTACTCGCATCCGCAGGCGCTGGCGCAGTGCCGCGCGTGGCTGTCGGCCAACCTGCCGGGCGCCACCCGGGTCGAGACCACGTCCACCGCCGACGCCGCGCGCGCCGCGCTACAGGATGGCAGCGGCGCCGCCATCGCGTCGGAGCTGGCCGGCCAGCTCTACGGCCTGAGCGCGCTGCGCGTGAAGGTGCAGGACACCGCCGACAACAGCACGCGCTTTCTGGTCCTGGCGCGCCCCGAGGAGGACGCCGCCCCGCCGGCGCCCGGCGCCGTGTACAAGACCACCGTGCTGCTCGCCTTCGCCGACAAGCCGGGCGCGCTGTTCGAGCTGCTCAAGCCGCTCAGCGACGCCGGCGTCAACCTGACCAAGATCGAGAGCCGCCCGTCGCGCCGCCGAGCCTGGGACTACGTCTTCTTCCTCGACCTCGACGGCCACGCCCGCGACCCGGCCATCGCCCCGGTCCTCGAGCAGGTCGCGCGCACCTGCCAGCTGTTCAAGGTGCTCGGCTCGTACCGCACGGCGGACACGCGCTAGGTGCCGTCCTCACGGGACGTAAGCGACGTCGTCGTAGCCGAAGGCTCTGTGCGACATTGCGTCGAGAACGCGCGCCTCCCCGCCGACCTGAAAGCGACCACATCATGACGCGTCCCTCCATGGTGTTGATGTCCTGGTCCGCGGCGCCAACAACCGCCGAGCCGTCCGGCGTGAATATCAGAGCTGTGAAAGACGAGCCGCTGGCGAGGACGCTGCGCTCGCTGCCGTCAACGCGCTCGACAACGAGGTCACAGGCATAGCCAGGGTCTTCGTAGATACAGTCGTTGTAGGCGAGGCGATCGTCAACCGGCGACGCCGCGACAACGTCTATTACAGACCGTGTCGGCGCGACCAGATGCCGTCCCTCCGTGCTCCGCGCCGGCACGACGACGTGACGGCCCTCGCTGTCGAGGTAGCCCAGCCACCCACCGGTGCCGATGCGGAGCTCGGCATCCGTGTCAGCGGGCGGAGGGACGATCTCCTCGAGGCCGTCTCCGTCGATCGATGCCCGGAAGAGCTCGCGCGAGCCATCATTGTCGCGCATGAAGGCCAGCACACCCGAGTCCGGATCGGCCACGATGCCGCCGTATGGCCCGTCGGTGAAGAGGATCTGTCGCTCGTCGCGCTCGATGTCCAGCGCTACCAGATCGCCGGTACCGAAATAGCCGGGGGGACCCGACTCCGGGTAGAAGAGTCGTCCTTGCCCGCCGACCGGCTCCCCACCATCAACATCATCATCGCCACCACCACCACCATCATCACCACCAAGATCATCCCCACACGCTGCGAACGTGACGGCGAGCACGACGATCGGGAGGCGCACAAAGCACGTTAGTCGGAATCGTCGCCGACATGCAATTAGTCAAGGCTACGTGCGCGGAGCGATCGAGCGGCTGCGCTGCTCGATGCCGGGCCCCCGTAGGGGTAGTCGGCGCGTGATCGGCGCGCTGATCTCGTCGAGGCGGGCGGTCTCGTCGGCCGTGAGGTGGAGGCCGGCGGCGGCCAGGTTGTCCTCGAGCTGGTCCAGGGTGCGGGCGCCGAGGATGACCGAGGTCACGGTCGGGCGATCGACGAGCCAGGCCAGGGCGATCTGGGCCATCGTCACGCCGCGGGCGTCGGCGATGTCGCGCACGGCGTCGATGACGGCCCAGGTCTTCTCGCCGCGGGCGCGGCGATCGTAGGCCTCGACGCCGCGCTCCGGGTTCTCGCCCAGACGGGTGGCGCCGGTCGGCCGCTGGTCGCGCTGGTACTTGCCGGTCAGCCAGCCGCCGCCGAGCGGCGACCAGGGCAGGAGGCCCAGTCCCTCGGCCAGGCACGCGGGCACGACCTCCCACTCGATCTCGCGGGCCAGCAGGTTGTACTGCGGCTGCATCGTCACCGGGCGCGACAGGCCGCGGAAGTCGGCCACGTCGACAGCCTTCTGGATCTGCCAGCCGGTGAAGTTCGACAGGCCGACGTAGCGGATCTTGCCGGCCCGCACCTGGTCGTCGAGGAAGCGCAGCGTCTCGTCGATCGGCGTGAGCGGATCCCAGGCGTGCACCTGGTAGAGATCGATGGTCTCGACGGCGAGCCGGCGCAGCGACTCGGACAGGGCGCGGTCGAGGCCGCGGCGGGACAGGCCGGCGTCGTTGGGCCCGCGCCCCATCGGGAAGCGGCCCTTGGTGGCCAGCACGATCTGATCGCGCACCGCGTGGCGGCGCTTGGCCAGCCAGCGCCCGATGATCTCCTCCGACGCGCCGTGCGTGTAGACGTCGGCGGTGTCGATCAGGTTGCCGCCGGCATCGACGAAGCGATCGAGCTGGCGATTCGACGCCGGCTCGTCGGTCTCGTAGCCGAACGTCATCGTCCCGAGCGCGAACGTGGACACGGCGCAACCGCTGCGCCCGAGCGTGCGGTACTCCATACCTGGCATGAGGCGATGATGACACGGAGCGGCGCCGCGCGTCGCGGCCCGGCTCGGGTCAGCGCAGGCTCGGCGCGACGAGCCGGCGCCACAGATCGTAGCCGGCGCGGTTCATGTGCAGGCGGTCCTCGAGGAACAGCTCCGGGCGCGGCTGGCCGTCGGCGCCGAGCATCGGGGTGAACACGTCGATGAACGCGACACGCTCGCTGCGCGCGGCCTCGGCGCGGATCAGGTCGTTGGCGGCGCGCATCCGCGACATGAGCTGAGCGCGAGACGGACTCGGCTTGATCGAGATGTACACGATCGGGACGTGCGGCAGATCGCGGCGAATGCGGCCGACGAAGGCGCGGAAGTCGGCCAGCACCTGCTCCGGGGTGCGACCGGCGTTGAGATCGTTGTCTCCGGCGTACAGCACCACCATGCGCGGCCGGTAGCGGATGGCGATCTGGTCGGCGTACCAGACCGCGTCGCGCAGCTGCGAGCCGCCGAAGCCGCGGTTCAGCACCGTCACGCCCGGAAAGTCTGCCGCCAGGCTGTCCCACATGCGGATGGACGAGCTGCCGGTGAAGACCACCGCGTGGGCCGGAGGCGGCTTCGCGGCGTCCTCGGCGGCGAAGCGCTTCATGTCGCGCTCCCAGTCGGGCGACGACACCGGGTCGAGGGCGGCGGGGCCGGTCGCGTTGCCAGGCGGGCCGGCGCAGGCGGTGCAGGCGCTGCAGAGTGCGGCCAGCAGGGAGAGCGAACGGATCGCGGACGTCACCGGCCGATCACAATCACATCGCTTCGGACAGGCAAGGTCGCGTACCACGTCAAACGCAGCCCGCGACCGATGGTTGTGGCCCGCTGTCCCCGGATGTGGCGGGCCCGTCCACAACTCGGCTCGCGCGCGTCTCAAGCCGGCGGAAAAGCGCGGCCCCACCGTGGTCCTCGGCTTGCACCGCAGCGGCCGAGGGGCCCGCGGCACTACCGGCAGACCAGTCAGGAGTGACGATGCTCAAGGGAGTCCTGATCGGCGAGAGCCTGCGCGTCGGCGCGGCGCTGAGCGATGTGTCGCTGCGCGTGATCCGGATCTGGCGCGAGGAGGTGTCCAGCGCGACGGCCCACCAGCCGCGGCACTGGACGCTGTTCGAATTCGAGGCGGACGACGACCACGCCAAGCGCCTGGCCACCGCGCTGGCCGAGTCGCTGTCCCCGGCCGGCGGCTGGTACATCGACTTCCGCACGCCTGCCGAGACGTTCGTGGTCTTCGCCGGCCGCGTCTTCCGCTACCCCCGCGGCGACGCCCGCGGTCGCGCGGAAGCCCAGACCTATGGCCGGGCCATCGGCGTCCCCGAGCTCCAGCTCGACTGGCCCGACTAGGGCGATCAAGGCGAGGCCGGCTGTCGATGGTGGATCCAGGCGGCCGGCCCGCGGACGGCGAATCTGCGCCACGTCGTGGGGACGCCGGAACTGGAGCCGGTCGGCAGTGCCGGCGACGTGGAGCGCTCCGCGATGGATCGCCATGTGATGGGCCGAGCAGAGAAGGATGAGGAGCGACGGATCATGGGTGCCGCCCCGGCGCGAGGCACGATGTGTTGGATCTCGAGAAATCGAGCCGCACGGCAACCCGGCACCTGACGGCGGCCGTGGGCGCGGCCGTGGACGAGGCGGCGGAATCCGCGGAGGGATGGTCTGCGTTGCCTTGCCGGGCGCCCCGTCCACGTGGGTCTCCCCGATGTGCTGGGTATCGGTGCGCGTTCGCGTGCCTCGCGCAAGATGTCGAAGAAAAAATGACACGAAGGTTAACGATTGATGGGGAGCTCGAGGCGGGCGCATTCTGCGCCGCGACGGTCGGCCCTCTCGATCGTCGCGACCCGCGCTGCTTCGCCGCAAGGGTCGCTGCGGTCGCCGCGACGGTTTCCTTTCGCCGTGAGGCTCAGCGCCGGGGACTCCCCATGGACAGCGTGCGCGCGGCGATCTACGCGGCAGGTGGAGCGCGCCCGCTGTCCACAGAGAGTCCCCGGCTGAGCCTCGCGGCCGAGACTGGAGCCGACTCTCGCTGCGAAACTGAAGCCGACCCTCGCGTCGAAGACGGATCTCCACCGTCGCCGCGAAGACGGATCTCCACCGTCGCGGCGAAGGCGGGTCTCCACCGTCGCGGCGAAAGTGAAGCCGACCCTCGCGGCGAAGACGATCTCCACCGTCGCGGCGAAACTGAAGCCGACCCTCGCGGCGAAGACGATCTCCACCGTCGCGGCGAAGACGGGTCTCCATCGACGCCGCGAAGACGGATGTCCACCATCGCGGCGAAGACGGATCTCCATCGACGCCGCGAAGACGGATGTCCACCATCGCGGCGAAGACGGATCTCCACCCCCGCGGCGAACACGGATCTCCACCCCCGCGGCGAACACGGATCTCCACCGTCGCCGCGAACACGGATCTCCACCGTCGCCGCGAACACGGATCTCCGTCGTCGCGGTGGCCACCGACGTGCACCGTTGCGGCGCGACGAAGCCAGGCCTCGCGACCAGACAGGCTGCTCGACGCGCGAGCGCGGCGGATCGCTGTCCGCTCGCGAAACTCGCGTGGATTTTTCATCGAACGACGACGGTCCTGTCGCTTTTTGTTTGACGCTTTTCGGAATGCGGGCGAGCGCGCACCGACGTCCCTGCGTCGATCGCGCGACGTGGCGACGAGAGACGGGCGCTGGCGGGTGATCATCGATGTCGAGTCGAATCGCAGGTTCGTCGTCGAGTTCGTGGCTCTGGGCGCATTCTGAGGAGCCAGATTTCGTCGTGATATGGAAGGTGGATGCAACGCGATGCGTGGAAGCGAGTGCATGGGGAGCTGACGCGGCTGGCCCGATCGAAGGGTGCCTACGATGCCGAGGAGGCGCGGTGGCTGCTCGAGGGCAAGCGGGTGCGCGTGCACGAGCCGCTCGGCTACGGCAGCTTCCTTTCCTATCTGGAGCACGTGTTCGGCTACGGGCCGCGAATGGCCGGCGAGAGACTGCGGGTGGCCGAGGCGCTGGTCGGACTGCCGGCCATGAACGCCGCGCTGGCCAGCGGCGAGCTGTGCTGGTCCGCGGTGCGCGAGCTGACCCGCGTGGCGGGCCGGCGACCGAGGCCGAGTGGATCGCCGCGGCCCAGGGAAAGTCGATGCGCGAGATGGAAGACATGGTGTCGGGCCGGCGGCCCGGCGACCGGCCGGGCGATCCGGCAGACCTGGGCGCGAAGCGACACGTGCTGCGGCTGGAGATCTCGGGCGATACGCTGGCCGCATTCCGTGAGGCACGCAGGCGCCTCGAGCTCGATGTCGGGCACTCGCTCGACGACGACGAAGCAATCCGCATGCTGGCTCACTACGCGCTCGGCGGTCCGAGCGACACAGGCCGGGCCGCGTATCAGGTCGCCATGACCTTGTGCCAGCAGTGCGGCCGCGGGACGCGCGACGGAGCAGGGCGCGAGCTGGATGTCGAGCAGGCCGAGATCGAAGCCGCGTGCTGCGACGCGCAGCACATCGGGAACACCCACGTGGGCGGAGAACCCGGCAAGGCCACGCAGACCATCCCGCCGCGCATCCGCCGGCTCGTGTACCGCCGCGCACACGGCCGCTGCGAGGTACCCGGTTGCCGCGCGGCGCGATTTCTGGAGATCCACCACATCGTCCCTCGAGCCGCGGGCGGTACCCACGATCCATCCCTGCTCGTCTTGCTGTGCTCGGCCCATCACCTGCAGGTCCATCGCCGAGCGCTCCGTGTCAGCGGCACGGCGCCCGATCACCTGAAGTTTCGACGTCTCCGCGAGGTCCGGCCGGCCTCGGCCTCGGCGAGCCCGGCGCCGCCTGCGGTGTCGGGGCCGACGCCCGCATGCGCGAGCCCGAGCACGCCGCCCGGTACGACGTCGGGGCCGGCGACAGAATGCGCGAGTCCGCCGCCACGCGCGACGGGGCCGGCGACAGAATGCGCGAGCCCGCCGCCATGCGCGACGGGGCCGGCGACAGAATGCGCGAGCCCGCCGCCATGCGCGACGTCGGTGTCGGCGACAGAATGCGCGAGCCCGCCGCCATGCGCGACGGTGCCGGCGACAGAATGCGCGAGCCCGCCGCCATGCGCGACGGTGCCGGCGACAGAATGCGCGAGCCGCCGCCATGCGCGACGTCGGTGTCGGCGACAGAATGCGCGAGCCCGCGGCCACGTGCGACATCGGGGCCGGCGCGCATGCGCGAGCCCGCCGCCGCCTGCGACACCGGCCGCTGCCAGCGATCTCCACGCCGATGCGCTCGATGGGTTGCGCCGCCTCGGCTTTTCCGCCGCGGAGGCCCGGCGGGCTCTCGCGGCGGCGTCCGGCGGTGACATCGAGACGCTCCTGCGCGAGGCGCTCTCGCACCTGCGTCCGCGGGTCCACGTTTCGTGCGCGTCCGAACGGACTCCGCGTTACGGGTCGCGGCTTCGCTGCGCGGTGCCCTCGTCGCGGACGTCGGATCGAGAATATGCGCCGGGCTGGTCATCCGCGCTGTCTGCCGCGGGTCGCAACGTGGCTGATCGATCGCGTTCGGCGAGCGGCGCGATTGCGTGAGTGCGTGAGGCCTGCCGAACGATCTGCTCGCGTCGTCGCTGCGCGGCTCGGCTTCGGTCCGTCGCTGCGCGGCTCGGCTTCGGTCTGTCGCTGCGCGGTCGGCTTCTATCCGTCGCTGCGCGGCTCGGCTTCGGTCCGTCGCTGCGCGGCTCGCCTTCTGTCCGTCGCTGCGCGGCTCGGCTTCTGTCTGTCGCTGCGCGGCTCAGCGCCGGGGACTCCCCATGGACAGCGTGCGCGCGACAATCTACGCGGCAGGTGGAGCGCGCCCGCTGCCCACAGTGGTGCCCCGTCGCTTTGGCGCCAGGCTCTTTTGTTGTTCACACAACAATTTGAGGCTCACGTGGGCGGCTACGAGGAGGTTCACCCACGTCGAGTGGCCGCCACTACGACGAGCGGGGTGTCACGTTGGCGGTGGTTCTCGGCCGCACGTCGCGTGGGCACTCCGCTCCCTCGTGGGCGGCCACGAGGGTGGCCCTCCATCTCGAGTCGCGATATCGGCGACGGTGGAGACGGCGTTCGTCCTGACTCGCCTGCGCGTCGCGCGGCTCACACCGCTCCCCACGTGGGTGGGCGGTCATCCATGTCCCGGCCGTGGCGACGGTGGAGACGGCGTTCGTCCTGACTCGCCTGCGCGTCGCGCGTCTCACTCCGCTCCCCACGTGGGCGGCCAGCGTGGGCAGCCACGCGGTCCCCTCTACCGGGCCGCGGCGCGATGACGTCGAGCTGCCTGGCCGCAGCGCCGCGCGCCGCGTCGGCGTCCCACCGGCGTGAAGCTCCGTTGCGCACTGCCGCGGGCCCAGCGCGGAACCGGCTCGGACAACCTCGGTCTACTCGGGCGCGATCAGCTCGGCCAGGATCGGGTCGAGGGCGGTCGTCGGCCAGGGCGCGCAGCTCGTCGTCGGTGCGGTCCTGGATCGGGTGGGGGACGAGGACGCGGGCGGGGTCGAAGCCGAGGGCGCGGGACTGGGCGTCGGCGGCCTCGGCGAACTCGGTGGAGGCGACGAAGACGCCGGGCAGGCCGGTCGGACTCGAGGGCGGCGATGTCGTGCACACTGCACGACGTGCAGCTGCCTCAATCGGCCAGCGCCTCGATCACCAGCTCGCACTCCTGGGCGATCTGGCGGCGCAGGTCGGCCGGGCGCCGGCTTGGCGAAGGTCGGCTTCGTGTAGCGGCGCACGGTCGCGCCGCGCGCGGTGAGGAGGCCGGCCAGGTGGGTCAGGAAGACGTCGCCGCGCGGCTTGGAGATGTCGACCAGGCCGACGGTGCGGCCCTCGAGGGAGGTCGGCCGGGCGGTGCGGGTGCGGCCGGACGGGCGGCGCTCGCCGGTGGGATCGAGCAGGGTCACTGTCATGGGCGGACCTCGCGGGTGGTGAGCTGGCTGCCCTTGGCGCCGGTCACCCAGCCCTCGATGATGGCGGAGAACATGCCGGCGCTGCCGCCGGCGTGGACGATGGCGAGATCGCCGGGCAGGAACTTGGGCAGGCGCCGACCGGCCGCGAGGGCCGCCGGCATGCCCTCCTCGATGCCGCCGGCGCCGCGCACCAGCTCGTCGCCGTCGAGCATGAGCAGCGCCTCGAGCTCCTGGCGCAGGCGGGCCTTGCTCCAGCCGGCCTCGGCGAACACGCGCGCGTGCTCGGGCGACACGACGAGCATCGCCCCCATGGCGATGACCAGCTTGGGGTGATGGGCCGAGCGCAGCCGGGCCGCGAAGCTGCGGGCAAGCGACTCGGGCGTGCGCGATATCTGATCGACGATCGATGACGGGCCGTGGCCCGCGAACAGCGACACCGTCGACGTCCCGGCCGCGAAGCCGCGCTCCACCGACAGCGGCTCCCACGGCGAGCCGTCCTCGTCCTCGGCGAAGCAGAAGGTGTACTTGCCGGGGGCGCCGAAGGTGGCGCGGTCCACGCCGCCGGGCAGCCCGCCGCCGACGTTGCGCACGACGAGCTGGAGGGCGCGCGCGATGGTGGCGTTGGCCCGGTTGCCCTGGCCGAAGCAGTTGACGCCGCCGTTCATGCCGATCTGCGCCGCGATCGGCCCGTTCACGATCACGACCGGGCCGGAGAAGTAGGTCGTGCACAGAAGGCCGTGCATGTTGAACGAGTCGGTGCAGGCCGCCTCGACCGCCGCGAGCACGACGGGCAGGTACTCGGGCGTGCAGCCGGCCATCACCGCGTTGACCGCGACCTTCTCGACGGTGACCTCGACAAGGTCGGGCGGCACCACCGCCACCACCTCGTCGGGCGGCCGCGACGTCCCGTCCAGCATGCGCAGCACGCGGGCCGGCGTGGGCGGCACGACCGGCAGCCCGTCGCTCCAGCCGCGCTCGTGAGCGGTCTCGATCTCGTCGTCGAGCTCGGCCAGCTCGATGCGGCGCGAGCGCAGGCGGTCGCCCTCGAAGCGGACACGCAGCCGGTCCGCCACCGATGGATCGACAGACAGCGAGCCGCAGCCCGGCCGGTACGCGGGCAGCCCGGCGCCCAGCGGGGACAGGTCGGCCAGCTCCTCCCACTCGCCGCGCGCCCAGCCGACCGCGCGGCCCACCTCGACGCCGTCCGCCACGCGCAAGATTGTCGGCACTGTCTCGATGCGGTGGTGCCACGACACCGCCAGACCCTCGTCGTGCGCGCGGGACGAGGCCGGCACCGAGGCCGGGAAGCCCGGATCATCCTGGCTGTAGACCGTGAGCCGACCTCCGCGCGCCGCGATCTCGCCGAGCACCGGGGCGACCAGCTCGCAGGTCGGGCAATCCCGCTTCACCACTGCCACCAGACCATCGGGCAGCCGCAGCGTCTCCGACATCCGCTCACTCTACCATCTCGCGACGGATCGCCGGACGGGCGGTCCGGCCGCGACCTCGCGTACACTCTCGCGGGCGTGACCCAAGCCACCCCGAGCAAGCTCGCCGCGCTGCTGTTCGCCGTGACGATCGGCGTCGGCGCCTTCCTGCTGTTCCAGGTCCAGTTCATCCTGGGCAAGCAGATCCTGCCCTGGTTCGGCGGCGTCGCCGGCCGTGTGGACCACCTGCATGCTGTTCTTCCAGGTGCTGCTGCTGGCCGGCTACGGCTACGCCCACCTGCTCGGCAGTAGCCGCAACCCTGCCCGCCAGCGCGTCATCCACATCGCCGCGCTCGTGCTCGCGACCGCGCTGCTGCTCGCCCACCTCTCGGGCTGGCCGTCGCCGATCACCGCGTCCGACGACTGGAAGCCGGGCTCGGGCGACAATCCGATCGCGGCCATCCTGGGCCTGCTCTGTCTACTCCATCGGCCTGCCCTACCTGGTCCTGTCGGCCACCGGGCCGCTCCTGCAGAACTGGTTCGGCCGCTGCTTCCCGGGCCGCTCGCCCTATCGCCTCTACGCGCTGTCCAACCTCGGCTCGCTGCTCGGCCTGCTGAGCTATCCGTTCCTGCTCGAGCCGGCCCTGCCGCTGGCGGAGCAGGGATGGGTGTGGGCGATAGGCTTCATCGTCTTCGCGCTCGGCTGCGCCGGCTGCGCGGTGCTGGTCGGGCGGACCGCGCCGCTGCCGGCCATCGACGCGCCGGGCCAGGAGACGCCGCCGCCGACCGCCGGCCGCAAGCTGCTCTGGTTCGGACTCGCGATGGTGGCGTCGGTCATGCTGCTCGCCTCCACCAGCCAGATCTCGCTCGAGGTGGCTGTCATCCCGTTCCTGTGGATGCTGCCCCTGTCGCTGTATCTGCTCAGCTTCATCCTCTGCTTCGAGTACGAGCGCTCGTACCACCGCGGCGTGTGGATGCCGCTGCTACTGCTCGGCGCCGGCGGCTGCGTGGTGGCGATTCGCATCGGCGCCAGCGTGCCGATGCTGATCCAGCTCGGCGTGTATCTGGTGACCATGCTGGCCGCGTGCATGGTCTGTCACGGCGAGGTGGTGCGCCACAAGCCGGACCCGCGCCACCTGACCGGCTTCTATCTGTTCGTCTCGGCCGGCGGCGCGGCCGGCGGCGTGTTCACCGGCATCCTCGCCCCGCTCCTGTTCCCCGATCTGTGGGAGCTCCCGCTCGCGCTGATCGCGTCGTGCACCGTCGTCGTCGCCATCGCCCTGCGCCTGCGGCGGGCGCGCCGGGTCGAACCGGCCGACGATCTCGCGCCGCCGAGCCTGCTGCGCCGGGCCTCGGCCCGCTTCCGCGGCCCGCTGATGGTCGCCTACGTCGTCGCCATGACCGGCGCGCTCGTCTACCACGCGTACTCCGAGTTCGACAACTACATCGAGGTCGACCGCGGCTTCTTCGGCGTCCTGCGCGTCGACCAGGTGGGCGGCAGCAACGGCAAGCTGCGCCGGCGGCTCAAGCACGGCCGCATCATCCACGGCATCCAGTTCCCCGACGCCCTCCTGGCACGCGAGCCGACCACCTACTACGGACCGACCAGCGCGATCGGCCTGGCCATCCGCAACCACCCGCGCCGTGTCGCCCACAAGCCGATGAAGCTCGGCTTCGTCGGCCTGGGCGCCGGCACGCTGGCCACCTATGCCGAGCCGGGCGACATCGTGCGCTTCTACGAGATCAACCCGGACGTGGTGGCGCTGTCGTCCGGGCCCGACCCGATCTTCACCTACCTGCGCGACAGCCGCGGCGCCGTCGACATCGCGCTGGGCGACGCGCGCATCAACCTCGAGCGCGAGCCGTCGCAGAAGTTCCAGGTGCTCGCGCTCGACGCCTTCAGCTCCGACTCGATCCCGGCCCACCTGCTCACCTTCGAGGCCGGTAAGCTCTACATGCGCCACCTCGCCGACGACGGCATCCTGGCCGTGCACATCTCGAACCGCCACCTCGACCTCGACCCGGTGGTGCGCGGCCTGGCCGACGCCCTCGGTCTCGTCCTGATCCGCATCGACAGCAACGCCAGCGACGACCTGGTGTGGCAGAACGACTGGATGCTGCTCGCCCGCCGCGCCTCGGTGCTCGCGGCCCCGGCAGATCCAGCAGCGCGGAGACCGAGCCGGACGAGATCCCTCCATTTCTACTCTGGACCGACACCTTCTCGAATCTGCTCGAGGTCCTCAAGACCTGACAGGGAGACGCGATGCACGAGCGACAGGCGATGGTGGGGGCCTGGAACGAGGCCAGGCGGTCGGGTGAGGAGGCGGTGCTCGCCACGGTCGTTCGCATCCAGGGCTCCACCTATCGCCGCCCGGGCGCGCGGCTTCTCGTCCTCGGCGACGGCCGCCGCATCGGCTCGGTCAGCGGCGGGTGCCTCGAGGACGAGGTGACCCGCAAGGCGTGGTGGCTGACCGAGGAAGGGCCGGCCGTGCAGCGCTACAGCACGCTCGAGGACGACGACGGCGCGCGCCGCTTCGGCTCCGGCTGCGAGGGCGTGGTGCACGTCCTGCTCGAGCGGCTGCGCCCCGGCGACGTGCCGCAGATGCGCCTGCTGGAGGCCTGTCACCGCGCGCGTCGCGCCGGCGCGATGGTCACCGTCATCGACGGCGGCTCGACAGACGCACGCGTCGGCGATCGCGTCCTGGTCGGGCCGGACGGCGCCGTCGACCGGCACTGCGCCGACGACGATGTGGCCGGTGCCATGGCGGCCGCGGCCGCGTCGGCGCTGGCCAGCGCCCGGTCCGGCGAGCAGGCCGCCGGCGGCGCGCAGGTCTTCGTCGAGTACGTCGCGCCGCCGCGCTCGCTCATCGTGTTCGGCGCCGGCTTCGACGCCCTGCCGGTGGTGCGGCTGGGCGCGGAGATGGGCTGGCACGTCACGGTCGCCGACGGCCGGGCGCACTACGCGCGGCGCGATCGCTTCCCGACCGCCGACGAGGTGGCGGTCATCGATCCGGCTCGACCGCTCGATCGCGTGGCGATCGCGGACGGCGCCGCCTGCCTGCTCATGACCCACAGCGCCGAGCAGGACCGCGCGCTGCTGGCCGCGCTGGCGCCGCTGCCGGTCGCGTACGTCGGCGTGCTCGGGCCGCGGCGCCGCACCGAGCAGCTGCTGCGCGAGCTCCCGGACCTGCGCTTCGCCGCCGAGTCCGGGCTGCACAGCCCGGTCGGTCTCGACATCGGCGGCGAGACGCCGGAGGAGATCGCGCTGGCCGCGGTGGCGGAGATCCAGGCCAGCTTCGCGCGGCGCGACGGCGGCCGCCTGCGCGACCGCGCCGACGGGCTCATCCACGTCGAACTCAGCCTGAGCGGCGCTGGCGGTCGATCTCGTAGAGCGCGATCGACGCCGCGCTGGCCACGTTGAGCGACGAGGCCACGCCGCGCATCGGGATGCCGACCAGCACGTCGCACAGCGAGCGGCAGTGCGCGCTCAGCCCGGCCGTCTCGTTGCCGAGAAACAGCACGGTGGGGCGGCGGAGGTCCTGCGCAAATAGCTCCAGCTCGGCGCGCGCCGAGGTGCCGACCGTCTGCGCGCCGTGCTCGCTCCTGAGCCGGGCCAGCCACGGCTCGATCTCGCGCGACGACGGCACCCGGACCACCGGCGTGGTGAACAGCGCGCCCAGGCTGGCCCTGACCGCGCGCGGCTCGTACACATCCACCGCGTGCCCGGTGACGACGACGCCGCCCACCCCGAACGCGTCGCCGGCGCGCAGGATGGTGCCGAGGTTGCCCGGGCTGGACGGCCGGTCGAGCACCAGCACCAGGAGCGGGTCGTCGGTCGGGATGCGCGCGAGATCGTCAGGCGCCATGTCGACCACGGCGAGGAGCTCCGACGTCTCGGTCCGGTCGCTGAGCTGCTCGAGCAGGAGCGGCGCCAGCTCGAAGTGCTGCTCGGCCGGCACCGCGGCCAGCGTCTCGCGCGCCCAGCCCGACAGACTGTCGGGCGAGTAGACGAAGGCGGAGAAGCGCCAGCCGGCCGCGCGCGCCGCGTTGATGCAGGCAACGCTCTCGACGAAGAACCGGCCCTGCTTCTGCCGCTTGGCGCGGTTGCGCTTGAGCGCCTCGAGCAGCTGGTAGTCGCCGCTCTGCGAGTGGATCGGAATCCGCCGCGGCGGCATGTCCGCAGGCTACTGCCGCCCGCGCCGGCCGCGCAAGCCGCCCAGCAGCGCGTCGAGGCCGGCGCGGAAGCGAGCGCCGAGGGCGCGGCGATCGCGCTCCGCCTCGTTGAGGAACGAGAGCGTGTGCAGGAGATACAGCGCGAGCACGTTCGACGCGGCGACCTGGCTGTCGGTGGCGGGCGCGATCTCGCCGCGCGCGATCGCGGCGTCGAAGAGCGACGCCAGGTAGGCGGCGAAGCGGGCCACGTGCTCGTCGTACTGCGCCTTGGCGATCGACTCGCCGAAGAACATGATGCTCTTGAGGAACACGCGCGACAGCTGCGGCTCGCGGGCGTAGAAGTCGAACAGACCGTTGAACACGTGCAGCAGCTGGGCCTGGATCCCGCTCCTGGGCAGGCGGCGGGCGCGGCCGGCCACCACCTCGCGCAGCTCTTCCTCGAGCACCTTGACCAGCAGCGCCTCCTTGGTGGCCGCGACAAGGAACACGGTGCCGTGGGCGACTCCCGCCGCGTCGGCGATCTGCTTGGTGGTGGTCGCGTCGAAGCCGCGCTCGGCGAAGAGCTCGAGCGCGGTGGCGCGGATGAGCCGCTCGGTCTCCATCCGCTGCTGCGCGCGGCGGCCGGAGCGCTTCGGCGGGGACGAGCTCATCGGCGGCCACGGTAGCGGCGCGGCGATCCCGCCGTCAACCGACGGCCGCGTCTGTTGCATGAGTGCACTCACTGAGTATACTCACCGCCACGATGCATCCGAACGCCAGCCTCATCGACACCTTCTACTCGTCGTTCCAGAAGCGCGACGCCGAGGGCATGGTCGCCTGCTACCACCCGGAGGTCCGCTTCTCCGATCCGGTGTTCCACGAGCTGCAGGGCGCGCGCGCCTGCGCCATGTGGCGGATGCTGTGCGAGCGGGCCACGACGCTGGAGGTCGAGTACCGCGACGTGCGGGCCGACGATCGCACCGGCAGCGCGCACTGGGAGGCGCGCTACCTGTTCAGCGCGACCGGGCGGAAGGTGCACAACGTCATCGACGCGTCGTTCGAGTTCCGCGACGGCAAGATCGTCCGCCACGCCGACACCTTCGACCTGTGGCGCTGGGCCGGCATGGCGCTGGGCCCCAAGGGCAAGCTGCTGGGCTGGCTGCCCCCGGTCCAGCGCGCGATCCACGTGAAGGCGGTGGGCGGCCTCGACGCGTTCGAGCGCGGTCGCGCCTGAGCGTGTCGAGGCCGGACCGGCGCCCTACTCTTCCATCGTGCGCCAGGAGCCGTCCGGCGCGCGGCAGGCGGTGCCGTGGATCTCGGCCGGCTCGCCGTCCATGCTTGTCAGCATGACGAAGTCGCGGCACGGGCCGTCAGGCCCGTCGTAGGTGCGCGTCGGCGTGCACGAGTACTCGTGGCCGTTGTCCGGGTTGACCCACTCGTGGGCCTCGCCGGTCTCGGAGTGCTCGAGCGCGTAGGCCGCCTGCTCGCGATCCTCGGCGTCCATCTGGCGACCGATGTCGGCGCCGATGGCCGCGCCGACGGCGGCTCCGACCAGGGTTCCGATCAGGCTGCCCTCGGTGGCGATGTTGCCGGCCGCCGCGCCGACGCCGGCGCCGGTGGCCGCGCCCGCCTGTTCATGGGTCGCGCAGCTCGTGGCGAGCGCCACGGCCACCGCGAGCGGTATCAGGAGCTTGTACATGGGGCGATTCAATGCACCTCCTGTTCCAGCCAGCTGTGGCGCGAACGCGCGTTCGTGGAGAAAGACGCGATGTCACACGATCGGCCCCCTCGGCGTCTGTCTGCATGGACGGCATTCGCCCCCGATATTCTCAGCGGCCGAGATGGCGCAGGACGGTCTCGGTCATCTCGGCCGTGCCGAGCGTGCCGCCCAGGTCGCGAGTCCTGGCGCCGCCGCCGGATCGCCGCGTCAACGGCGCGCTCGACGGCGACGGCCGCGTCGGGCATCGACAGCGAGTGGCGAAGCATCATGGCGGCGCTGAGGATCGCGCCGATCGGGTTGGCAGCTCCCTTGCCGGCGATGTCGGGCGCGGAGCCGTGGATCGGCTCGTAGAGGCCGAAGCGAGACTCGCCGAGCGACGCGCTGGGCAGGAGCCCGAGCGAGCCGGACAGGACCGAGGCCTCGTCGGTGAGGATGTCGCCGAACATGTTCTCGGTCACGATGACGTCGAAGCTGCTCGGGGCGGTGATGATGCGCATCGCCGCCGAGTCGACCAGCTGGTGGTCGAGGGCGATGTCCGGGTGGTCGGCGGCCACCTCGATCGCGACCTGGCGCCACAGACGCGACGAGTCGAGCACGTTGGCCTTGTCGACCGAGGTCACGCGGCGGCGCCGGCCGGCCGCCAGCCGGAACGCGAGCGAGACCACGCGGCGGACCTCGGCGTCGGTGTAGACCATCGTGTCGAAGGCGCGCTCGCCGTCCTCGCCGCGCTCGCGACCGCGCGGGCCGAAGTACAGGCCGCCGGTCAGCTCGCGCACGAACAGGATGTCGACGCCGGCCAGGCGATCCGGCCTGAGCGGCGACGCGTCGGCCAGCTCGGGCCAGACCCGGATCGGGCGCAGGTTGGCGAACAGGCCCAGCTCGCGGCGGATCGCGAGCAGTCCCTGCTCGGGCCGGACCGTCGCGCGCGGATCGTCCCAGCGCGGACCGCCGACCGCGCCGAGCAGCGCCGCGTCGGCGCCGCGGCAGGCCGCGAGGGTCGCCGCCGGCAGCGGCTCGCCGGTGGCGTCGATGGCGCTGCCGCCGATCAGCTGCTCGTCGGCGACCAGGTCGAAGCCGGATAGCGACGCGACGCGGTCGAGCACCGCGCGCGCTGCGGACACCACCTCGGGGCCGATGCCGTCACCCGGGAGCAGAACGACGCGCTTCACTGCCATTCGCGATCACCTCCGCCGTGAGACCGTACTCGAAGCTGTCGGCCAGCGCCGCCCACGAGGCGGCCAGGATGTCGGTGCCCGCGCCCACCGTGCTCCACGCCCGCGCGCCGTCCGACGAATCGATCAGCACGCGCGTCGTCGCCGCGGTCGCGCTCTGGCTGTCCAGGATGCGCACGCGGTAGTCGGTCAGCCGGATCGCGGCCACCTCGGGGAAGGCGGGGGCCAGCGCCTTGCGCAGCGCGCCGTCCAGGGCGTGGACCGGCCCGGTCCCCTCGGCGACCGCGTGGATGATCTGGGCGCCGACCGCAACCTTGATTGTCGCCTCGGCCCAGTTGCCCAGCCGTTCCTGGAAGCCGGTCATGACCCGGTACTCGATCAGGCGGAAGGGAGCCGCGTAGCAGGGCGCGCGCCGGCGCAGGAGCAGCGCGACCGACGCCTCGGCCGCCTCGAAGGAAAGCCCGCGCGCCTCGCCCTGCTTGATCTCCGCCAGCGCATCCATGGCCTCATCGCCCATCGCGACGCCGAGCTCCTCCGCCTTGGCCAGCACGTTGGCCCGTCCCGACAGCTCGCTGACCACCACGCGGCTGCGGTTGCCGACGGTCTGCGGCGAGACATGCTCGTATGCGTCGGCGCGCCGGCGCACCGCGGCCACGTGCACGCCTCCCTTGTGGGCGAAGGCGCAGCGCCCCACGTACGGCTGGTGCTCGTCCGGCGGCAGGTTGGCCATCTCCGCCACGAAGTGAGCCAGCTCGAACAGCGCCGGCAGGCTGCCGGCCGGCAGGCAGCGCCGGCCCATCTTGAGCTCGAGATCCGGGATCAGCGCGCACAGGTTGGCGTTGCCGCAGCGCTCGCCGTAGCCGTTGATCGTGCCCTGCACGTGCGTGGCGCCGGCCCGCACCGCGGCCAGCGCGTTGGCCACCGCGCAGCCGCCGTCGTCGTGGGTGTGGATGCCGATCGCCGCGCCGCCGGCGCTCGACCGGGCGATGGCGGTCGCGGCCTCCACCTCCCACGGCAGCCGGCCGCCGTTCGTGTCGCAAAGGACCAGCGCCTCGGCGCCGCCGCGCGCCGCGGCGGCCAGCACCTCGAGCGCGTACTCCGGGTCGGCGGCAAAACCATCGAAGAAGTGCTCGGCGTCGAAGACGACGCGTCGGCCGTGCGCGCGCAGGTAGGCCACGCTCTCCTCGACGAGGCGCAGGTTCTCCTCGAGCGTCGTGCGCAGCACCTCGCGCACGTGCAGGGTCGAGCTCTTGCCGAAGATGGTGCACACCGGCGTGCCGGCCTCGAGCAGCGCCGCGATGCTGGCATCGTCCTCCACCGCGATGCCGGCGCGGCGGGTGGCGCCGAACGCGGCCAGGCTGGCGTGCGTCCACTCGACGTCGCGGGCGCGCGCGAACAGCTCGACGTCCTTTGGATTGGAGCCGGGCCAGCCGCCCTCGACGATGGCCACGCCGATGCGATCGAGCCTCTGCGCGATGCGCAGCTTGTCCGCGCACGAAAGAGAGATGCCCTCGCGCTGGGTCCCGTCGCGCAGGGTCGTGTCGTAGACGAGGACGTCGCCCGGGTCAGGCGGAGCGGCGGGCTTCATGGGATGCGATCTCGGGCTCGAGCGAGAGCAGATATTCCAGCTCGTCTGTGCCCTCGAGCAGGCAGCGTCGGGAGAACGGATCGATCGGGAACCGGATCGGCTCCTGGCCGCTCCACTCGACGACCTGGCGCTCGAGATCGACGGTCACGGCCAGGCCGACGTCGGCCTCGCGCGCGGCGACCAGGAGGGCGTGCTCGGCGCGCCCGATCTCGACCGGGATGAGCCCGTTCTTGAGCGCGTTGGCCCGGAAGATGTCGGCGAACGAAGGAGCGACCACCGCGCGCAGGCCCCAGTCGTACAGCGCCCAGGCAGCGTGCTCGCGCGACGAGCCGCACCCGAAGTTGTGGCCCGCGATGAGGACGCACGCTCCGGCCGCCTCCGGCTGGTTGAGCGCGAACTCCGGCCGCGGCGCGCCATCCGCGTCGTAGCGCCAGTCGCAGAACAGGTTCGACGCGAGCCCCTCCCGGGTCGTCACCTTGAGGAAGCGGGCCGGGATGATCTGATCGGTATCGACGTCGGAGGCCGGAAGCAGGACGGCCGTCGAGGTCATGAACGAGAACTGGGGAGCCATGTCTTTCCTCTCACAGCAGGGTGCGCGGGTCGACGATGCGACCGGTCACGGCCGCGGCCGCCGCGGTGAGCGGCGAGGCCAGGAACGTCCGTCCGCCCATGCCCTGCCGGCCTTCGAAGTTGCGGTTGCTTGTCGACACCGCGTACTGACCCGGCGCCAGCTGGTCGCCGTTCATGGCGATGCACATGGAGCAGCCGGGCTCGCGCCACTCGGCGCCGGCCGCGCGGAACACGCGGTCGAGCCCCTCGGCCTCGGCCTGGCGCTTCACCTCCTGCGACCCGGGCACCACCAGCATGCGAACATCGGGCGAGACCTTGCGCCCGTCCAGCATCCGCGCGGCCTGGCGCAGGTCGCTCAGGCGGCTGTTGGTGCACGAGCCGAGGAACACGAGATCGATCTTGTGGCCGATCAGCGACCTGCCCGGCTCGAGATCCATGTAGCGCAGCGCCCGGCTCAGCGCGGCGCGCGCGTGGGCGTCGCCCAGCGACGACGGGGCGGGGATGGGCGAGCCGAGCGGGATGCCGGTGCCCGGGTTGGTGCCGTACGTGATCATCGGCTCGAGCGACGCGCCGTCGATCGCGATCTCGGCGTCGAACACGGCGCCGTCGTCGCCCGGCAGCCGGCGCCAGCGCGCCACCGCCGCGTCCCAGGCCGCTCCGACCGGCGCGTGCGCGCGGCCGGCCAGGTACTCGAAGGTGCGGTCGTCCGGCGCGATGAGGCCGGCGCGGGCGCCCGCCTCGATCGTCATGTTGCACACCGTCATCCGCTCTTCCATCGACAGCGCCGAGATGGCCGAGCCCGCGTACTCGATGACGTGGCCGGTGCCGCCGTCGACGCCGATGGCGGCGATCACGGCCAGGATGATGTCCTTGGCGGTCACGCCCGGGCCGAGGCGGCCGTCGACCCGCACCCGCATGGTGCGCGGCTCGCCCTGCAGCAGGCACTGGGTGGCCAGCACGTGCTCCACCTCGCTGGTGCCGATGCCGAAGGCGAGCGCGCCGAACGCACCGTGGGTCGACGTGTGGCTGTCGCCGCACACGATCGTCATGCCCGGCTGGGTGAGCCCGAGCTCCGGCCCGATGACGTGCACGATCCCCTGCCGCTCCGAGCCGAGCGCGTACAGCGGCACACCGAAGTCGGCGCAGTTTCGCTCCAGCTGGGCCACCTGATCCGCCGCCTGCGCGTCGACGATCGGGATCCGTCCGCGCGCCGGCCCGGGCAGGGTCGGCACCGAGTGATCCATCGTCGCCACGGTCAGGTCGGGTCTCCGCACGCGCAGGTCGCGACGCCTCAGGCCCGCGAAGGCCTGGGGAGAGGTCACCTCGTGCACCAGGTGCAGATCGACGTAGAGGACCGCCGGCTCGCCGGGCCGGTGGGCGACCAGGTGCTCGCGCCAGATCTTGTGGAACATCGTCGCCGGCGCGCCGTCTCGAGAACCGTTCGTCACATCGCCCCCGATCCGGCCTGCGTCACGGACGGCATGTCGACGAGCGCGAGCAGATCGGCGTCGTCGATGTGTCGCTTGTGCGCGGCCATGTACTTGAACCGCTCGAACGCGCGGGCCAGAGCCTCGTCGTCGAGCGCGTGGCCCAGCTCGGCCAGGCGAGCGCGGACCGCGTGGCGGCCGGACTGCCGGCCCAGCACCAGCCGGCTGGCGCCCGCACCGACCGCTTCCGGCCGCATGATCTCGTAGGTCTGTTCGTTCTTGAGCATGCCGTCCTGGTGGATGCCGGACTCGTGGGCGAACGCGTTGGCCCCCACGACCGCCTTGTTGGGCTGCACTACCATGCCGGAGCAGGCGCTGACCAGCCGGCTGACCGACGTGAGCTGGCGCGTGTCGATGCCGGTCTCCAGGCCGTGCCAGTCGCGCCGCGTGTGCAGCGCCATCACCACCTCCTCGAGCGCGCTGTTGCCGGCCCGCTCGCCGATGCCGTTGACCGTCACCTCGGCCTGGCGCGCGCCGGCCCGGATGCCGGCCAGCGTGTTCGCGGTGGCCAGCCCGAGGTCGTTGTGGCAGTGCACGGAGATGACCGCTCGTTCGACTCCGTCGACGTTCTCCGCGATGCCTGCGATGAGCGCGCCGAACTCGTGCGGCATGCGGTAGCCGACCGTGTCCGGGATGTTGAGCGTCGTCGCGCCGGCGCGGATCGCCGCCTCCAGCACCTGGTAGAGGAAGGCCGGCTCGGTGCGGCCGGCGTCCTCGGGCGAGAACTCGACATCGGGGCAGAGTCCCGCCGCGTACGCCACCATCTCGGCCGCGCGGGCCAGCACCTCGCCGCGGCTCATGCGCAGCTTGTGGCGCATGTGGATGTCGCTGGTGGCCAGGAAGGTGTGGATGCGCGGCCAGCGGGCGCGGCCGACAGCGGACCAGACGGCGTCGATGTCGGCCCGGTCGCAGCGGGCCAGACCGCAGATGGTCGGCGGCTGGTCCGACGGCCGCCCGTCCTCCGGCTCCTGCCCCACCTCGGCCGCGATGCGCGCCACGACGTCCCGGTCTTCCGGCGACGAGGCCGGAAATCCGGCCTCGATGATGTCGACGCCGAGACGCGAGAGGGCGCGGGCGATGTCCAGCTTCTGCTCGGCGGTCATGGCGGCGCCCGCCGATTGCTCGCCGTCGCGCAGCGTGGTGTCGAAGATGCGTACGTGGTTGCCTTCGCTCGACATGGCGCTCAGTCCCCGGGCTTGATGGTTACGGGGTCCAGGAACGGCATCATCTGGCGCAGCTGGCTGCCGACTCGCTCGAGCGGGTGCTCGCGCTCGGCCCTGCGCTGCGCGTCGAACCAGGGCCTGCCCTTGCGGTTCTCGTCGATCCAGCGGCGGGCGAACGCGCCGCTGCGGATCTCCTCGAGCAGCTTCGCCATGGTCCTGCGCGCCTCGTCGCCGATCACGCGGTCGCCGGCCACGTAGTCGCCGTACTCGGCCGTGTCCGAGATCGAGTAGCGCATGTAGTTGAGGCCGCCGCGGTACATGAGATCGACGATGAGCTTGAGCTCGTGCATGCACTCGAAGTAGGCCACCTCCGGCTGGTAGCCGGCCTCGACGAGGGTCTCGAAGCCGGCCTTGACCAGCGCCGACACGCCGCCGCACAGCACCGCCTGCTCGCCGAAGAGGTCGGTCTCGGTCTCCTCGGCGAAGGTGGTCTCGATGACGCCGGCGCGGGTGGCGCCGAGCGCGCGCGCGTACGACAGCGCGACAGCGCGGGCCTGGCCGCTGGCGTCCTGGTGCACGGCGATGAGCGCCGGCACGCCCTGCCCGGCCTCGAAGGTCTCGCGCACCCGGTGGCCCGGTCCCTTGGGCGCGATGAGCGAGACGTCGACGCCGGCGTGCGGCTCGATGGTGCGGTAGTGGATGTTGAAGCCGTGGGCGAACATGAGCGTCTTGCCCGGGCCCATGCTGGGCGCGATCTCCTCGGCGTAGAGCGCCGGCTGCGCCGTGTCCGGGGCGAGCACCATGACGACGTCGGCCCACGCGCATGCGGCGCGGACCGTGTCCACGGTGAGCCCGGCCGCCGCCGCGCGCGCCCGGCTCTTCGAGCCCTCGGCGAGCCCGACCCGGACCTGCACGCCGCTGTCTCGCAGGTTGAGCGCGTGCGCGTGGCCCTGCGAGCCGTAGCCCACGATCGCGACCTTGCGCGCGCGGATGATGTCGATGCTGGCGTCACTGTCGTAATGCATCTGAGGCATGTCCTTGCTTCTCCCGCGGCTCACGCCGCCACCACGTCGTCGTCGGAAAGGCCAGAAGGCTGAGCCGGCCGCGCCGGCCAGGTCCAGTCGGGCGCCTGCGGCTGGCCGCAGCCGGCCTGGCAGCGCAGCATCGCGACCGCGCCGGTGCGCACCATCTCGAGCACACCGAACGGCCGCAGCACGTCGATGAGCCCCTCGATCTTGTCCTGCGCGCCGGTGATCTCGAGCGAGAGGCTGTCGGGCCCGACGTCCACCACGCGCGCGCGAAACACGTCGGCCAGCGTAAGAACCTCGGCGCGCTGCCCGTTGTGGGCCGACACCTTGATGAGCGCCATCTCGCGCACGACCGCGGCCGCGTCGGTCACGTCCGCCACGTAGAGGACGTTGACCAGCTTGTACAGGTTGGCCTCGATGCGGCGGGCCATGTCGTCGTCCGCCTCGACGACCAACGTGATGCGCGACAGCTCGGGCCGCTCGGTGCGGCCGACGCTGAGCGACTCGATGTTGTAGCCGCGCCGGCGGAACAGGGACACGACCCGGTTCAGCACGCCGGGCCGGTCCTCGACATAGGTGATGAATGTCCTCGACTTGCTCACGGTGTTCCTTTCACTCGAGCTCGCGCTCGATCCCTCCCACACCTCGACTCAATCGGTCTCCGCCGTCTCGACAAGCGGGCTGGCGCCGGGCCGGCGGATCATGTCGTCCAGGTCCGCGCCGGACGCGACCATCGGATAGACGCTGTCCTCCTGCTCGACGCGGAAGTCGACCACGACCGTGCCCGGCTCGGCCTGGGCGCGCCGCACCGCCGCCTCCACCTCGTCGCGCGTCTCGACGCGCAGCCCGCACAGGCCGTGCGCCTGGGCCAGCATCACGAAGTCCGGGTTGCGCAGCGGCGTGGCCACGTAGCGGCCGCCGTAGAAGAACTGCTGCCACTGGCGCACCATGCCCAGGTAGCCGTTGTTGATGATCGCGACGTTGAGCTTGATGCCCTCCTGCGCGCAGGTGGACAGCTCGGCCGCGGTCATCTGGAAGCCGCCGTCGCCGACGATGGCCCAGATCTCGGCATCTGGCACCGCGAAGCGCGCGCCGATCGCGGCCGGCAGCGCGAAGCCCATGGTGCCGAGGCCGCCGGAGGTGATGAGCCGGCGCGGATGGTCGTGCCGGTAGTACTGCGCCTCCCACATCTGGTGCTGGCCCACGTCGGTGACGACCAGCGCCTGGCCCGCGGTCAGGCGATAGAGGTCGTGCATGACGTGGGCGGCGAACAGCCGGCCGCTGGGCGGCAGGCTCTGGATGTCGCGCACGGCAGAGTCCCCCTTGAGCTCCGCGATGCGCGCGTGCCAGCCCGACAGGTCGTGGAAGCATGTACGCGGCGCCAGCCGGCCCAGCACCTCGGCCACGTCGCCGACGATGCCGAGGTCGACCTTGACGATCTTGCCGATCTCCGACGGGTCGATGTCGACGTGGATCTTGCGCGCGCGCACCGCGTAGGTCTCGACCCGGCCGGTGACCCGGTCGTCGAAGCGCATGCCCAGCGCGATCAGGAGGTCGGCCTCCTGGATGGCGCAGTTGACCCAGGCCTCGCCGTGCATGCCCATCATGCCGAGGCTGAGCGGATGGGTGGCGGAGAAGCCGCCCAGGCCGAGCAGGGTCGACGCCACCGGGATGCCGGTGCGGTCGACCAGATCGCGCAGGAGCGCGCCGGCGCCGGCGGCCACGATCCCGTGGCCGGCCAGGATGAGCGGGCGCCGGGCCTGACCGATCAGCTCGATCGCCCGCTCGATCGCCTCCTCGGCGATCGTGTAGACCGGCCGGTAGCCGGGCAGCCGCACCGGCCCGTCGCTGCCGGCGAGGTCGGCGGTGCCCTGCTGCGCGTCCTTCGTGATGTCGACGAGCACCGGCCCGGGCCGGCCGGAGCGCGCGATGAAGAACGCCTCGCGCAGCGCCGGCGCGATCTCGTCGGCGCGCGCGACCAGGTAGTTGTGCTTGGTGATCGGCAGCGTGACGCCGGTGATGTCCACCTCCTGGAAGGCGTCGCTGCCGAGCAGCCTCGACGGCACCTGGCCGGTGATGCAGACGATCGGGACCGAGTCCATCATCGCGTTGGCGATGCCGGTGACCAGGTTGGTCGCGCCCGGACCGGAGGTGGCGATGCACACGCCGGTCCGGCCGGACGCGCGCGCGTAGCCGTCGGCCATGTGGGCCGCGCCCTGCTCGTGGCGTACCAGCACGTGGCGCACCGGCGCCGTGGCAAGCGCGTCGTAGGCCGGCATGATGGCGCCGCCCGGATAGCCGAACACGACGTCGACCCCCTCGCGGGCCAGCACCTGCCACAGGATCTCGGCGCCGGTCATGCGTGCCGGCGCGCTCACCGCCAGTCTCCGTCGTCGTCGCTGCCGGTGTCGCCGGTATCGATGGTGACCGCGCCGTGCGAGGCCGACGAGACCAGCCGCGCGTACTTGGCCATGACCCCGCTGCGGTAGCGCGGCGCGGGCGGCCGCCAGTCGCGCCGCCGCGCCTCGAGATCCGCGGCGACGTCGACCCGCCGCCGCTCCACGTCGATGGAGATGGCGTCGCCGTCGCGCACCAGCGCGATCGGTCCGCCGGTGGCGGCCTCCGGCACGACGTGGCCGACCATGAGGCCGCGGGTGGCGCCGGAGAAGCGGCCGTCGGTGATGAGCGCGACCGTGTCGCCGAGCCCGCGCCCGACCAGCGCGGCGGTCACGCCGAGCATCTCGCGCATGCCGGGACCGCCGCGCGGACCCTCGCCGCGGATCACGACGACGTCGCCGGCCGCGATGGCGCCGGCCTGGACCGCGGCGAACGCCGCCTCCTCGCCCTCGAACACGCGGGCCGGGCCGGTGTGGCTGCTGCGGCCGTGGCCGGAAAGCTTGATGACGCACCCGCCCGGCGCCAGCGAGCCGCGCAGGATGGCCATGCCGCCGCGGTCCTTGAAGGGCGCGGCCGCGCTGGCGACAACGTCCTGGCCGGTGGTCTCGGCGGCCGCGGTCGCCTCCTCGCGCAGCGAGCGGCCGGTGACGGTGGGCCCGTCGGTGAGCAGGCCGGCCTCGAACAGCCGCCGCGCCACCAGGGCGACGCCACCGGCGCGCTCGAGATCGACCGCGGTGTAGCGCCCACCCGGCTTGAGGTCTGCGATGACCGGGGTGCGACTGCACACGCGATCGAAGTCGTCGATTGTGAGCGGCACGCCGGCCTCGCGCGCGATGGCGAGCAGGTGGAGGAGCGCGTTTGTCGATCCGCCGGTGGCCGCCACGCCGGCGATGGCGTTGTCGAGGGCGGCGCGGGTGATGAGCGCGCGCGGGCGGATGTCGAGGTCGAGGCAGCGCATGACCATGCGCCCGCACTCGCGCGCCACCTCCGGCTTGCGCGGGTCGACAGCCGGGACGTCGCCGGCGCCCATCGGGGCCAGGCCGAGCAGCGCGATGGCGGTGGCCATTGTGTTGGCGGTGAACTGGCCGCCGCACGCGCCGGCTCCCGGACAGGCGCGATCCTCGAGCGCGCGCAGGTCCCCCTCGGTCATGCGGCCGGCCGCGCACGCGCCCACCGCCTCGAACACGTCCTGGATGGTGACGTCGCGCCCGGCGAAGCGGCCCGGGTGGATCGGCCCGCCGTACAGCACGAGGCCGGGCACGTCGAGCCGCGCCAGCGCCATGACGGCGGCCGGGATCGTCTTGTCACAGCCGACCAGCGCGACCACCGCGTCGAACAGGTGGCCCATGACCACCAGCTCGATCGAGTCGGCGATCACCTCGCGCGACACAAGCGAGGCGCGCATGCCCTCGGTGCCCATCGACACGCCGTCCGAGACGGAGATGGTGTTGAACTCGATCGGCGTGCCGCCGGATTCACGGACGCCCTCCTTCACCGCCGCGGCGAGGTCGCGCAGGTGCAGATTGCACGGCATCACCTCGGTCCAGGTGCTGACCACTGCGACCAGCGGCCGCTCGAGATCCGCGTCGCGCAGGCCGGTGGCCTTGAGCATGGCGCGCGCCGGCGCGCGGGCGAGGCCCTTCTTCAGCGCGTCGCTGCGCAGCGGTCGGTCACGTGGTGGCTGTGGCGGCATCGGTGTGTTTTTTCCTTGGGGTCCAGAAACGAAAAAAGCCCCGCGCCGTTTCCGGTGCGGGGCTGCTCGAGGGGGAGTTCCTCCTGCTAGAGCGGCGGCCCGCACCGGGCGCGAATGAGCCCGATGAGACCGATGGCGAGCAGGAGAGTACGAGGCCGAGGAGGATGGTCTGACGGACGAGATCACCATCGATATGGGCGACGCTCGTCATCGTGAACTCCATGGCCACAGACAAGCTGCCAGATGAGGGTGCGGTGGTCAATTGGCCTTTTTCGATGACCGTCAGTTCTTACGAGCCGTTTACCTGGCGGCAATGCGCTCGAAGGACGCGAGCCGTAGCGTGGGCTCAGCTCGGAATGGAGGGTTGGACATGCTCGACAGGCTCGTCTTCGCGATCGTGGCCGTTCTGGTGGTGATCGGGGCGGTACCCGCATCGTTTGCGCAGTCGCAGTCGCAGACGGATCCGGGCCAGCCAGTGGCCCAGCCACTGGATGGACCACCGGACCCATCTCCAGCTCCGTCGGAGAAAGTGGAAGCTGGAACGCTCATCGCGCCGAAGATCTCCGGCTCTCTCGACGTCACGTACAACTACAACACACGTGATCCGATGGACGGCGTGACGCTGTTCCACACGTACACAGCGCGCCACGACACGCTGCTGCTCAACGCCGCGCACCTGGCGCTGACCGGAAGCAACGAGTCGGTCACCTACGCGGTGGAGGTGGACGTCGGCTCCGACGCGGAGATCAACTCGGGCGACGACGACGTCAACGTGCAGGAGGCCTATCTCGCCTACGTGTCCTCGATCGGGCTCGGCATCAAGGCGGGCAAGTTCGTCACCTACGAGGGCATCGAGGTGATCGAGTCGGGCGCCAACCCGACCATCTCGCGCGGCTTCCTGTTCGGGCTGGCCGAGCCGTTCACCCATGCCGGTGCCGTCCTCACCTACAAGATCAGCGACGAGCTCGATGCGGCCGCGGGCGTGGTCAACGGCTGGGACCTCGTCGTCGACAACAACCGCGGCAAGACGTTCGTCGCCAAGCTCGGCTACACCGGCGCCGGCGCGATCGTCACCGCGTCCGGTTACGCGGGCCCGGAGCGCGAGAGCAACGCCGACGACCTGCGCCTGTCGGGCGACATCACCGGGATGTACAAGCTCGGCACGATCGACCTCTGGGCTCAGGTCAACGCCGGCAGCGAGGAGGGCGTCGCCCCCGACGGCGGCACGGCCAGCTGGTACGGCGCCGGGCTGCAGCCGGTCTTCCACTTGATCGAGAAGCTGGCGATCGGCGCGCGCGCCGAGATGTTCCGCGACCAGGACGGAGCCCGCACCGGCGCCGAGCAGACGCTCTACAACCTGACCGTGGCGCCGGCCTTCACGCTCACCACCGGCCTGGTGCTGCGCGGCGAGCTGCGCGTCAACTGGTCCAGCGTCGATGCGTTCATGGACGGCGACGGCGCCGTCCATGGCAACCAGGTGCTCGCGCTGACCGAGGCAATCTACTCGTTCTAGCGAGTTCGAGGCCCGGACGCCGCTACGGGCGTGAGACGACGAAGCTCCTGACATAGGCGCCGTAGTCGTAGGACTCGATGCCGTTGCGCATGCTGCCGCGGTAGATGGTGCGGCCCGCCTCGATGCGCACGTGGACGATGCCGCCGGTGGCCGGGATGGCGCCGAAGTGGATGGCGGCGCGGCAGATCGGCGAGTCGATCGTGTAGATCTCGGTGCCCCACGAGCCGCCCTTTGTGGCGCATCCGTCGGGACACGAGACCTCGAACTCGGAGCCGACCTCGCCCCTCAGCTGGTCACCGTGGAGGCTGCAGCCGGCCTCGATCGGGCCGCGGCTCATCGCTGCCGGGCCGCTCGCGCCGGGGCCGCCTGTCGGCATCCGCCCACTTCCCCGCGCCGCACAACCCGACGACACCAGGACCAGGACCCATGCTCCAGGTCGCATGCCGCTCCCTCCCTTCACGCGCCTCCGACTGACAGCGCGGCGGCTCGATTGTCTGCGCGTTGCGGCGCGGCGGGCAAGGTGTTCCACGGCCTCCACCCACACGTCATGAAGTCTCCGCGACGCGGCGCAGGTAATGCGCCACACGGGGACGGCGCACAGATTGCCGCAATGGAACATTGCGCGCGACAGATGCGCCCGGCGACTGTCCATCCATCAGAGCCGTGCGACTCCTCCATCGATTGCGCGCTTTCGCCCTCGCGGTGGCCGCCAGCGCCGTCTCGCTGACCGGCTGCAATTCTGGAAGTCCGCGGTCCTGCACGGTCTCGTGCAGCGCCGAGGGGGAATGTCCGGGCGGCACCAGCTGCGGGACGGACGGCTACTGCTACGCGCCGGACGAGGCCGCCGGCAGCTGCAGCGGCACGCGGATCGACAGCTCCGTGATCGACGAGCCGGACGGCTCGATCGACCGGCCGGACGCGTCGCTGGCGGATGCGTCGACCGGCGATCCGGACGCCAGGGAGCAGCCCGACGCCGACGTCGACCCGCCTCCGGACGGATGCAGCGGTCCCGAGACGTTCTCCGATGTGGTGCTCGGCCCGATCGCGATCCCGGACGGCAGCCGGCATCGGCATCGACAGCATCATCCTGGCCGACGCGCCCTGCGTCGTCGTCAGCACTGTCGAGGTCAGCGTGGACATCACGCACACGTTCCGCGGCGACGTCAGCATCATCTTGACCGCGCCCAGCAACGAGCTGGTGGTGCTGCTGCCGCCGAGCAACGACCCCGGCGACGACATACACGAGATCTTCACCGCCGACATCGCCACCGGTGCCAACGCCAGCGGCGAGTGGATCCTGACCGTCATCGACGACCTGGCCCAGGACAGCGGCACCCTCGACCGCTGGTCGATCGGCATCAACCGCGCGGCGCCCTGACCGGCGCGGTCATCGCGCTTTCGTCCACACCCACTCCTCGGCCCGCTGCTTGCCCTGCATGCGCCCCTCGATGCGCGCGTGCAGCGCGCCGCGGTCGTCGATCCAGTAGAGGATGCGCTGCGGGAAGTCGTGGCGCTGGTTGGCGAAGACGACGCGTCGCGCGCCCAGCTCGATCGCCTTGAAGCGAGTGGGCGCCGCGCCGCGCGGGCTGGCGACGTAGACGAGGCCCTCGGCCGGCGTCTTCTCGATGCGGATGAACTCGAAGCTCACCATGCGCCCTCCCTGCACGTCCTTGTGCATGCCGATGAGGGCGCCGCCGGCCGGCGAGGTCCAGGTCTCCTCCATGTCAACGCCGCCCTGGCTGCCGGTCCATCGGCCCTCCATCCAGGCAAGGCGCGCGGGCTCCGGTGCGGGCGCCTGGGCGGCTGCGGGCGCGGCCAGGGCGCACAGAGACAGCAGCAGCGGGGGAAGCTTCATGCTCGCGATGCTGCCGCGGCGAGGGCGGCGGGGCTTGGAAAAAAGCGACGAAAGCGACGCGCGGGTCGATGCATCAGTCGCCGTCGAGCAGCGTGCGCAGCCGCTCGGGGCGGGTGAAGTGTCGCGCCAGCTCGCCGTCCGACTCTCGCCCGCGCTTCGGCGTGCGCCCGGCCAGGGTGCGGAAGTCGCGCAGCAGATGCGCCTCGTCGAAGTAGCCCGCCTCCAGCGCCAGATCGACGGCGCGGCCGCGCTCGGCGCGATCGAGCGCGGCCAGCACCGCGTTGAGCCGCACGATGCGCGCGTACAGCTTGGGGCGGATGCCGAGATCGCGGGCGAACACGCGCTCGAGGCGGCGCCGGCTCCAGCCCAGGCGCCTGGCCAGCTCGGCGATGCGGATGCGGCCGCGGGCGCGCAGGATGAGCTCGACGGCCGGGCGGGCGCCCGGGCCGTCCGGACCGGCGGCGTCGCGGCGCGCGCGCAGCCACTCGGTCGCCGCCCGCCAGCGCGCCGCCACGGTGTCGCCTCCGCGCAGCGCGTCGACGAGGGCGCGCCCGTCGCGCCGGCCGACCAGGCGATCGAGGATCACCTCGCGGTCGGCGGCGCCCTCGACACCAGGGCCGAGCAGGTGCGCGGCCGCCGCCGGCCGGAAGCGGATGCCGATGGTGTGCACGCGCCGCCCCGCGCGCACCAGCCACGGCCGGGTCAGCGTCCCGGCCAGGAACGCGCGCGGCTGCCGCACCCAGCGACCGGCCACCTGGCGGGCGAACGCGTCGCCCAGGTGCACGATGATCTCGGGGCAGCCGTCCGGCACGATCCGCTCCGGCTCGCGCCGCGACGCGGCGCGGCCGTCGCGCACCTCCCACACGCACTCGATGCCGGCGGCCAGATCCGGCGGCGGCGCGCGCTCGAGGTAGCGCAGGGTCACGCCGCGATGATATCGCGGCCCTGGTCGCTACTCGCCGCGCAGGAGCTTCTTCTGCACCTTGCCCATGGCGTTGCGCGGAAGGTCGCCGACGAAGCGGATCTCGCGCGGTCGCTTGTGGGCGGACAGCTCGGCGGCCACGTGATCGATGAGCGCCTCCGGCGGCGCCGATGGATCGGCGGCGACGACGAAGGCGACGATGCGCTCGCCGAGATCGTCGTCCGGCAGGCCCACCACCGCGACCTCGTGCACCGCCGGCAGCTCGAGCAGGCAGGCCTCGATCTCGCCTGCGCCGACCTTGTAGCCGCCGGTCTTGATGAGATCGGTCGAGCGCCGGCCGAGGATGCGGATGGCGCCGTCCGCGCCGCGCGCCGCCAGGTCGCCGGTGTGAAACCAGCCGTCGGCGTCGACGGCGGCGGCGGTGGCGGCCGGATTGCCGAGGTAGCCGGCGAACAGGTTGGGCCCGCGCACCGCCACCTCACCGACAGCGTCCGGATCGCCGAGCGGGCGGCGCTCGTCGTCGACGAGCAGCAGCTCGACGCCGGCCAGTGGCGGACCGACGGTGCCGGGCCGAGGCGGGCCGTCGGCTCGCACCGCCGTGTTGATGAGGGTCTCGGTCAGGCCGTAGCGCTCGTGGATGCCGCGGCCGATCGACGCCTCGGCGCGCCGGTGCTCGCGCAGCGGCAGGCCGGCAGAGCCGGAGACGAGCAGCCGCGCGCCGGCCAGCGCGCCGCGCACCGCGGCGTCGGTCTCGGCGGCGTCGAGCAGGCGGTGATACATGGTCGGCACCGCGAACAGCACCGACGACGCGTGCCGCTCGAGCCCCGCGGCGATCGCCTCCGGCGCGAACCGGCCCACGTGATGCACGGCGCCGCCGGCGCGCAGGCTGCCGAACAGGCCGAGGACCAGGCCGTGCACGTGAAAGACCGGCAGCGCGGTGACGACGGTGTCGCGCTCGCTCCACTTCCAGGCGTCGGCCAGCGCGTCCAGGTTGGCGGCCAGCGCGGTCCGCGTGAGCACGGCGCCCTTGGGCGGCCCGGTGGTGCCGGAGGTGTAGAGGACGAGCGCGGCGCCGTCGGGCAGCTCGCCGCCGGCGCTGTCGCGCAGGATGTGCTCGCGCTCGGCGCGCCCCAGCGACGGCGACAGCGGCACCGAGACCGCGCCGCAGGCGAGGTTGCCGACAAGCTCCAGCAGCGACGACAGCGACGGCTCGGCCACGACCGGCCTGCGTTCGCCGGGCCGGACGCCATCGCGGGCGAGCGCGGCGGCGTGGCGATCGCAGGCGTCGGCCAGCTCGCGCCACGACACCGAGTCGTCCCCGGCGCGCAGCGCGAGTCGATCGTCTGCGCCGTCGAGTCGCGGAAAGAAGTCTCTCACCGGCCCCGCATCTTGCCAGAAGCGGCGGCGCCGCTGGGCCCCGTGCGGCTCACACGATCGCGCGCACCGCGGCCACCGCGCGCTCCACGTCGCTCTCGAGCGTGAGCAGGCTGGGGGCCAGGCGCACGTGCAGCGGGACGTAGAAGGGAGGCACCACGCTGGCGACCACGCGCCGGGCGCGCAGCTGCTCGACGACCTTGTACGGGTCCATGCCGTCGACGTCGAAGCAGACGATGCCGGCCGAGAGATCGTCCGCCATCGGCGTGCGCACGCGCACGCGCGGGATCGCGGCCAGGCCTTTCTTGCAGGCGCGGTTGAGCTCGTGAATGCGCGCGGCGACACGCTGCTTGCCGATGGCGAGGTGGAAGCGGAACGCCTGCTCCACCGCCCAGCGGTGCTCGAACGGCTGGAATCCGCCCGGCGTCATCCAGGCCGCCGGCGGCATGGCCTCGAAGCCGCCCTCGCGCCAGAACGGGTCCATCGACGGGATGGTCGGCGAGGTGGCCGCCCAGGCCGAGCGCTTGCCCCACACGATGCCGGTCCCGCGCGGGCCGAAGATCCACTTGTGCGTGCCGGCCATCAGAAAGTCGCAACCCAGGCCGGCGGCGGTCTCGGCGTCGATGCCGAGGCCGTGCACGCCGTCGACGCACAGGAGCGCGCGGTCCTCCTCGGCGCGCCCGGCGTTGGCCCGCGCCACCACCTCGGCCATGCGCCGGATCGGCAGCTTGACCCCGGTGCCGGAGTGGACCCAGGTGACGGCGACGACGCGCGTCTTCGGCGTGATGGCGGCCTTCAAGTTTCCGACGATCTCGTCGGCGGTGGCGGTGGCCGACTCGCGATAGAGCGCGATCTTGCGCATCGGCACGCGGCCGCGCTCCGCCCGGTGCTGCAGGGCCAGGTGGGTCACGATGTGATCGTGCGTGGTGGTCAGGATCTCCTGTCCCTCGCGCAGCTTCAGGCCGCCGTAGACCAGTCCCAGGCCCATCGTGGTGCTGTTGGTGATGGCGAAGTCGTCGGCGTCGGCCTCGAAGTAGTCGGCGGCCGCGCTGCGCAGCGCCTTCTCGAAGCGCGCCACGTTGTCCTCGAGGTAGTGGACCGGGTTGTCGTCCAGCCCGCGGCGGTGCTGCTCGACCGCGTCGCGCACCGGCTTCGGGTGCGAGCTGAGAAAGAAGCTCGTCATGTGGACCAGGTCCGGATCGACGGCGAACTGGCTGCGCACCGCCTCCCACGTCCACGGACCGGTGTGCGCCGCGGCCGCCGGGGCCGCCCCGTTCGCCGGGCTGGCGCCGTTGGCGCCGCACAGCCGCTCAAGAGGCCGGCACTGCTCAGACCCGCCCCCGCTCCCACTAGGAATTCCCGTCTTCGCATGCCGCGGACCTTGCCTCCGGCGAGGTGGTGCCGCAAGTACAAATGCGGTCGCATGGGCGGTGCCCCATGGGCGGCGCGGCGACTCCGGGAGTGCACCGACCTGGGGTAGAGTCCGTGCCCATGCGCGACATCGATGTGAGAAGCACCGTGCGGCGGGCCGTGCTCGCCGTGACCCCGGCGCTCGTGCTGGCCTGCGGCGCCAGTCAGGACGCGCCGACCACCGAAGGCGCGGCCGCGACGCCCGCGGCGGCGCCCGCCGAGCCGGCTCCCGCGCCCGCCGAATCCTCTCCCGCGAAAGGACCCGACCAGGTGACCTCTCTCTACCAGCTCGAAGCGCGCACCATCGAGGGCGTGGACCAGCCGCTGTCGGCCTACGAGGGCAAGGTCGCCCTGGTGGTCAACACCGCCTCGCAGTGCGGCTACACCCCGCAGTACACCGGGCTCGAGGAGCTGTGGAAGAAGTACAAGGACAAGGGGCTGTTCGTTCTCGGCTTCCCGTCCAACGACTTCGGCGGCCAGGAGCCGGGCAAGGACAGCGAGGTGCTGTCGTTCTGCCAGACGCGCTTCGGCGTGACCTTTCCGCTGTTCTCCAAGTCGGTGGTCAAGGGCGAGGGCGCGTCGCCGATCTTCAAGTTCCTGGCCGCCGGCCACGGCGAGCCGCAGTGGAACTTCCACAAGTACCTGGTCGACAAGAAGGGCGTCGTGGTCAAGGCGTTCCCCAGCAAGGTCGAGCCGAACGACCCGGCGCTGATCCAGGCCGTCGAGCAGGCGCTCGCAGCGCAGTAGCCGGGCCCGCCGATCATGCTCAGGACCGTGTTTCGCTGGCTCTTGACCATCGTCATGGTCCTGGCCGGCGCCAACCACTTCATCGATCCCGCCACCTACGTGGCCATGATGCCGTCGGCCCTGCCCTGGCACCTCGAGCTGGTCTACATCAGCGGCGTCTTCGAGATCCTCGGCGGCCTCGGCCTCATCCTCCCGCGCACCCGCCGCCTGGCCGGCTGGGGCCTGATCGCGCTGTTCATCGCGGTGTTCCCGGCGAACCTGAACATGGCGATCAATCACCTGCCTCTGGGAGACAGGCCGTTGCCGGACTGGGCCCTGTGGGCACGGCTGCCGCTGCAGATCGTGTGGATCGCGTGGGCGTGGTGGGTATCTCGCCCCACGGCTCGGTCGGCGTCGCTGACGTACGAAGCCGGGTAGACACGTTGTTACATCCTGTTGCACTGCTCGCCTGAGAATGTAATATCTCTCAGGTGGGCAGCCCCACCGTCACTCCGAAGAGCCTCCTGCTCGACCTCCTCCGGGTCACGCCCCGACCCGTCGCGGTCAGGCAGCTTGTCGCGGTCGGGGCGCTGTTCGACCTCGAGAGCAACGCGGTCCGGGTCGCGCTGACCCGGCTGGTAGGGCGCGGCCTGCTGGCCAGCGACGAGCGCGGCAGCTACCGACTCGCGGCCGAGGCGGATCCGGTCGGGCGGTGGGCCGACGGGTGGCGCATGGGCGAGCGGCGGCTGCGGCCGTGGACCGGGGCGTGGCTTTGCCTGTGGCATCCGCGGGGAGGCGAGCGCGGGGCGCGGGCGCGCAGTCATCTCGCACTCGGACGGATCGGGTTTCGCGAGGGGCGCGACGGCCTGTGGGTGAGGCCGGACAACCTGCGCGCCCGGGCGCCCGCCGTCGAGGAGCAGCTGCGCGAGCTGGGCCTGATGGCCGACTCGGTGCTGTTCGTCGGCCAGGACATGCCGGGCGACGTCGTGGCCGGATGGGTCGAGTCGCTGTGGCCGATCGAGCAGACCGCCGAAGGCCAGCGGCGGGCGCTGCGCGACATCGAGCGCAGCCGCGCGCGGCTCGACAGGCTGACCGGCGGCGAGGCGCTGGTGGAGAGCTTTCTCTGCGGCGGCGCGGCCATCCGCGCGCTGGCCCGCGATCCGCTCCTGCCGGACGAGATCGCGCCCGGCCGCGACCGCCGCGCGCTGAGCGACGCGATGCGCGACTACGACCGGCGCGGCCGCGCCATCTGGAAGGACATGCTGGAGCTGGCGACGCCGGCGCTCGACGGCGCGCCGATCCACACGGGCGCGGTCGACAACCCGCCCTGACACGCACCGAGGAGAGCGACATGAGCATCCGCTACGACGACATGGAGCAGGCGATCGGCCTCAACTGGTACCTGGTCGACCCGAATCTGCGGCTGCAGATGGAGCGCCACGTCGACGCCGCCGATCGCGACTGGGTCGACGGCAAGCTGCGCGCCATGGGCGAGCTTTGCGGCGGCCCGATCGCGCGCAACGCCGAGGTCACCGACCGTCACCCGGCCCAGCTGGTGCGCTGGGACCGCGAGGGCAACGAGATCGACGAGGTCGTGCACCACCCGACCGCCCTCGAGACAAAGCGCCTGCTGTGGAAGAACGACTTCCTGCACCTGCGCTGGAGCGACGAGGTCGCGGCGCGCGGCCGCCCGGTGCCGGCCTCGCTGCAGCTGGCCTACTCCTATCTCCTGTCGCAGGCCGAGACCGGCATGCTGTGCTCGGTCGGCATGACGACCGGCGTGCTGCGCCTCATCGATCGGTACGGCGACGCCGAGACGCGCGAGCTGTTCGGGCGCCTGCGCATGAACGACCACGACCGCGGCTGGGACGGCTCGATGTACCTGACCGAGCGCGCCGGCGGCTCCGACCTGGGCGCCACCGAGACCGTCGCGCGCCGGGTCGACGGCGCATGGCGGCTCGACGGCTTCAAGTGGTTCTGCTCCAACGTCGACGGCGACGCCATCGTCACGCTGGCCCGCCCCGAGGGCGCACCGGACGGCATCAAGGGGCTGGCGCTGTTCGCGGTGCCGCGCGTCTTCCCCGACGGCCGGCGCAACGGCGTGCACATCCGCCGCATCAAGGACAAGCTCGGCACCCGCGCGGTGCCGACCGGCGAGATCGATCTGGTCGGCGCCACCGGCTACCTCCTGGCCGGCGGCCAGGACGCGCGCGACGGCCGCGGCATCAACCGCATGATGGAGTTCGTCAACGAGAGCAGGCTCGCGGTCGCCGCGATGGGCGCCGGCATCATGCGGCGCGCCTTCCTCGAGGCCGCCATCCGCGCGACCCATCGCCGCGCCTTCGGCCGCGCCATCGCCGACCACGGCATGGTGCGCGAGCAGCTCCTCGATCTGCTCGTCGCCAGCGAGGCCGCCACGGCGATGCTGTTCTGCATCGGCGCGCGAGTCTCGTCGTCCGGCGACGCGCTCGGCGAGGGTGACCGCCTCACCCGCATCCTGGTGCCGCTGACGAAGATGCGGTGCACGCGCGGCGGCGTCGAGTCGGCGTCGGCCGCGCTCGAGATCTTCGGCGGCAACGGTTACATCGAGAACTTCCCGATGGCCCGCCAGCTGCGCGACGCCCAGTGCCACACTCTGTGGGAGGGCACCGAGAACATCCTGGCCCTGGACATGCTGCGCGCCACCGCCCGCGAGCAGGCCCACACCGCCCTGCTGGACATGATCCGCGAGTCGGCCGAGCGCGCCGAGAGCCCGCTGCTGGCCCGGGCGCGCGACGCAGTGGCGCGCGCCGGCGCCCGCGTGGCCGAGAAGCTTGCCCGGCTTGCTGCCTCCCCACCGGAGGTGGCCACGCTGCGCGCCCGCCTGCTGGCCAACGAGGCGGCCGATGCGGTCCAGGGCGCGCTGCTGCTCGACGAGGCCCAGTGGGAGCTGACCGCTCGCGGCAGCGCCCGCAAGGCTGTGGTGGCGGCCTGGTTCGCGCGCGCCCACCTCGAGCCGGACGGCCGCTGGCACCCGGGCAACGAGGGCATCTGCCTCGAGCTGTTCGAGCCGCTGGTCCGCTACGAGTCGATCGCGCCCGACCGCGCCGCCGCCGCCGCCCAGCTGTGACGCACTCCTATCGACCGGGCAGCATGCGCGCCAGCTCGGCCGCGTTGCGCTCGGTCTCGGCGTCAACGGGGAAGAAGCACTCGATGCGCAGCTCCTGGGCGGTGACGTCCTGGGGCGTGCCCAGGGTCGTCACCGTCGAGAAGTAGCGGAAGCGCATCCCGTCCTTCTCGAAGCCGATCGGGATGACCGGCAGCGCCGCCAGGTCGGGGCGCGGCCGGCGCAGGTCGGCCGGCACGTCGGCGAACCCGAGCACCTCCTCGATCAGCGCGGCCGCCTCCGCGTCCGGCATGCCGCCGACCACCTCGCGGTGCACGCGGCCGATGAGCGAGGCGGCCACCACCTCCCAGTTCGACACCATCGGGCGCAGCGCGCGCGAGTCGAACATCATGCGGACCACGTTGGCCGGCCCGGTGGAGGCCTCGCGCGGGCCCAGCAGCCAGCCGAAGAAGCGATCGGCGGCCGCGTTGCTGTGCAGGATGTCCCAGCGGCGGTTCATGACCACGGCCGGGTACGGCTCCTGCTGGCGCAGGATCGCTGTCAGCGCGGCGCGCACGGGCTCGAGCTGCGCGTCGTCGATGCCGGTCTCGCGGTACATGGGTGCGAAGCCTGCGGCCAGGAGCAGCGCGTTGCGCTCGCGCAGCGGCACGTCGAGGACCCCGGCCAGCGTGAGCACCATGTCGCGGCTCGGGTTCGCCCGTCCGGTCTCCACGAAGCAGAGGTGGCGCGGCGACACGCCGGCCTCGTTGGCCAGGGCCAGCTGGCTCAGCCGGCGCGCCTGGCGCCAGTGCTGCAGCAGCGCGCCGACCTGGCTGGGACTGTTCGGACTGTTGCGGGCTCGCGAGGCGGGCATGTCCCGGAGTATTCGCTCGCCCGAGCGCACCGGCAATTCCCTCCCAGGTAAGCGCCGCACGACGACGCCGGCGCGCTCGCGACTCGAGCGCGCCGGCGCGACATGATTTCTACGGACAGCGCGGCGACAGCGGACTTGCGAGCACGGCGCGCTCGCCCAGCACCCAGATGAGCAGGATCGATCCGTTCACCTCGAACACGTTGCGCTGGCGTCCCGCCGCGAACGTGCCCGGCTGGCCGCGATTGACCCCCGGGGTGAAGAAGTTGAACGGGACGCCGACGGCCAGGTCGCGCGACACCGACTCGGTGTTGTCGTAGCCGAACCGGGCGGTGAAGCTGAGCAGCCCGCGCCTGCGCACGCACTCCAGCACCGGGCGGATCGGACATGCGTTGCCGATGCCGTCCTCGTTGCTGTCGGCCTGATCCGGGTTGGCGACGGTCGGGCAGTTGTCGGCGCCGTCGAGCGCGCCGTCCAGATCTGCGTCGGCCAGCCATCCGATGTCGCGGAACAGCGGCAGGGTGAGATCGACGTCGTGGCCCAGGTCGACGTTGATGGCCGGCTCCATGAGCACGTTGGGCGTCGCGCTGGTGTCCCAGTGCGCGATCGACGAGCCGCCGACCAGCGGGTTGGGCGTGAAGATCAGGATGCGCCCCTCCGGGTCGGCGCCGGCGCGCCGGGTCAGGTCGAGCTCCAGCGTGATGAGCACGCCCGGCAGCGCCGCCTTGAACGCGTTGCCGGTGTCCAGGGTGACGCGCACGGACGGGATGGTGATCGTCGGGTCGGCGCCGCCCAGTCCGGCGGGCGGGCTGCCGGCGACGTTGTCGGCCACGACCACCGCGATCGCGCCGGCCGCCTGCGCGTTGGCGACCTTGATGGTGAACCCGCACAGGCCGCGATCGAGGAGCGCGATCTTGCCGGCCACCTCGGCCGCGTTGGCGATCGGCTCGCACGCGTCGGTCACCGTGCCGCCGCCGGGCGCCGCGACGCCGTCGGTGGCCAGCACCACTTCACCCGAGAGCGGGTCGCCGATGGCCGGCCCGAACGCCGCCGTTCCGACCAGGTACTCACCGGCGATCGACGCCGGCGCGTCCGCGGTCAGGATCGCCGTGCCCTCGGCCAGCGTGTCCGGCACCGCCGACGTCACGTTCTCGCCCGTCCACACCACCTGGCGCGGATTGATGGTCGCCGCCTGCCGCTCGACGTCGGTCATGTCGTCGAAGAACTTGCCGGTCGTGTTGTCGAACAGGTTGAGCATGTAGACATCCGGCATGGCGACGCCGGTCTCCGAGTCGACCAGCAGCGCGCCGGTGGCGCGGTTGAAGAAGCTGGTGAAGCCGAGGCCGTGCGCGAACTCGTGCAGGAGCACGGTGACCAGATCGATGTTGGCGCCGAAGTTGTTGTCCAGCCCGAGGTACCAGCCGCTGGCCTCGAGGCAGCCGGTCGTGCCGAGGTTGGCGTTGAAGCGGGCCTGCAGGTCATGGACGTCGGGCGCCAGGTCGACGCCGGACAATCGATTGGCCAGCGCCGCCGCGTACCAGGTGTCGGGCAGGAGCGCGCCGTCGAAGTTGGCCGACGCGGTCGCCGGGCTGGCCGACCCGAGCGTCGCCGACGTCGGGGTGCAGGCGAGCGGATCGAAGTTGGAGCGCACGACGATCTCGACCGGCGTGTCGAGCAGCTCCTCCCAGATGCTGGCCGCGAACTCGAAGGCGATGAGCCGCTGCTCGCCCAGCGTGGTGCCGGTGTTGCCGCCGACCGGTGCGGCCGGCGTGGGATCGTTGAAGCCCTCGCCCGGCGCGTCGGCGTTCAGGATCGTGATGGTTGCGCCCATGGCGTGGGCGGGGAGGCCGGCGACGGCCAGGACGGCGAGCATTCTCAGCGCGCGCATGGCTATCTCCCCTCCGGTGCGGACGACGTGAGGAACTGGATGGCGTCCTGCTCGCTGTCCACGCAGGTGGTGACCAGCTGGCCCTCCGCGTCTACCTTGACCAGCGCGACGCTGGCGTGACCCGCGACGTCGACGGTCGTGCCGGAGGTCGAGGCGCGCCGCTGCGCGAGCGCGTCGCGCTGGGCGAACGTCTGCGCCAGCTCTGCCTGATATGCGGTCACCTCCGCCGATGTCAGAGGTTGAGCGACCCGCGGAATGGTCGCCGGAGCTGGGTCGGGTTCCGACTCTCCCGCGCATCCCACGAGCGCGAGGGCGAGAATGATGAATGAGCACTGCAGTCTGCGCATGAGGGGCCTCCCGGTTGGGTTCCGGGTCGCGAGGATATCCGAATCACATTTTGCAGACCACATGGATACAGACCTCGCACATGCTGACTTTTCGTCGGAGCAGCGCGTCATCCCCGTCGGTGGCCGTACCGGATCCGGGATCCGGGACCGGGAGCTCCGATGATCAGGGGATGATCTTGCGGCGGCGGAGGTCGCCGAACAGCCGCACGAACATCGCCTCGGTGTCGACGAACTCGTGGAAGCCGAACCGGCGCGCCTTCGAGCCGTCGGCGATGAGGTCGTAGTTCCACGAGAACACGGCGTCGGCGAAGCGCCAGGAGGAGACCTGGTCGTAGCTGGTCGGCGCCAGGCCGTGCCTGTCGATCATCTTGCGCCAGAGCGGCGCCTTGTCGGCCATGACGTCCGCCAGCGACATCGGCAGCGGCGGCGCGACCTCGAGGCCGAAGAAGCGCGCCAGCTTCGGCCACATCTCGCTCCAGCGGAACAGGTCGCCGTTGTTGATGTTGAAGGCCTGGTTGGCGCAGCGCTCGTCGGTGGCGGCCCACACCGTCGCGCGCGCCAGCAGTCCCGCGTCGGTCATCTCGAGCAGCGAGTCGTACGCGCCCGGCACGCCGGGGAAGCGCAGCGGCAGGCCCAGCTCGGCCGAGATCGACGCGTAGACGGCGATCGCCATGGTGAGGTTCATGGGAATGCCGAGGGCGAAGCCGCACACGATCGACGGGCGCAGCGCCGACCAGCTCCACGGCCGGCCCGCCTGCCGGTCCTCGAGGAAGGCCTGCTGGTCGACGTTGAACTCGGGAGGCATGTGGGGCGGGTCGGTCTCGCGCGCCGGCGTCTTGAACGGACCCAGGTGCGCGCCGTAGACCTTGTAGCCCTGCATCAGGCTGATGTGGCGCAGGCCCGCCGCGACCGGCTCGACCGCGTCGACGACGTTGACCAGCATGGCCAGGTTGGGCGGCACCAGCTCGGCCCAGGTCGGCCGGTCCTGGAACGCGGCGTAGAAGATGTGAGTGACGCGGCGGAGGTCGCCCAGCCGCGCGCGGGTCTGCTCGCGATCGAGCAGGTCGACGGCGACGTGGCTGACCGGCCCGACCGGCTCGCCGCCCCGGCGCGACAGGCCGATGACCTCCCATTCGCCGGTGCCGGCCAGGTGCTCGACGAGGTTGCGGCCGATGACTCCCTGCGCGCCGACGACGAGCGCGACTCGATCGTTTCTGGCTGTCATGCCCCTGTCTGTATCGTCGCCCGGCGGGATGAAAAGGCGCCCCCAAGGCGAACCATCTTTGCCCGTGCGTTGAAGATGGCCGTCCGCGTGCTAGCCTGCTGGCCTTGGCGGAGCTGGCCGAGATGCGCCTGTTCGTGCAGGCGGTGCGCAGCGGCAGCCTTTCGGCCGCCGGCCGCGCGCTCGGCGTGTCGCCGGCGGTGGCCAGCAAGCGCCTGGCCCGGCTGGAGGCGAGTCTGCGCGTCCGCCTGCTGCAGCGCACCTCGCGACGCATCGCCCTGACCCGCGAGGGCGCGATCTACTTCGAGCAGTGCAGCGCCATCCTGGACGACGTGGAGGCGGCCGAGGCGGCGGCCTCGGCCGGGCGCGACGAGGCGCGCGGCCTGCTCCGCGTCTCGGCGCCGGTCGCGCTCGGGCGCCGCTGGATCGGCCCGGCCGTCGACGCCTTCGCCGCGCGCCACCCGTCGGTGGCTGTGCACCTCAGCCTGTCGGACGCGGTCGTCGATCTGATCGAGGGCGGCTTCGACCTGGCGGTGCGTATCGGCGAGCTGGCCGACTCGCGGCTGGTGTCGCGACGCCTGGCCGACAACCGCCGCGTCGTGTGCGGCTCTCCCGCCTACCTGCGCCGCCGCGGCCGGCCGCGAACGCCCGCCGATCTGGCCGACCACGACTGCCTGCTGCTCACGCGCCCGCCGGAGTCGACGGCGGAGTGGGTCTTTGCGCAGGACGGCGCACCTGTGTCGGTGTCGCTGCGCGGGCGCCTGCTGTCGGACAACGGCGAGCAGGTGCACGCCTGGGCGCTGGCCGGCCGGGGCCTGCAGCGGCGCTCGATCTGGGACGTGGCCGACGACCTGGCGGCCGGCCTGCTGGTCGAGGTCCTGGGCCGGTACACAAGCCCGGCCGCGCCGATCCACGCTGTCTACCCGTCGCGGCGGTTCTTGCCGGCCAGGACCCGGCTGTTCATCGACCTCCTGGCCCAGCGGTTCGCGCGCGGGCGGACGCGCGCCGTGTCTGCCGCGACGCGTTGACGACTCCCGGCGCCTCGCTCGAGAACGTGGCGCGGCGGGCCGGCGGTAGGTAGCCTGTTGCGATGGCCCGCCTCGCCCACCTCGCGCTCGTCTGTCCGGTGCTCGCCTCCGCCTGCAGCGGCTCGGAGCCGTGCGATCCGGCCGAGAACGCCTGCCTCGTGCGCAGCACTGTCAGCACCATGGAGATCGGCGCCGGCGTCGAGGACGAGGACATCTGCCAGAGCTGGACCCTCGACAACGAGGAGGACCTCTGGGTCACCCGCATCAAGCAGTTCAACGGCGGCGCCTACCACCACGCCAACTGGTTCTTCGTCCCGGACGACCAGTTCGCCCTGCCCGACGGCCCGTGGAGCTGCAGCGAGAACGACTTCAGCGAGCTGACCGCGGCGCTGAGCGGCGGCTTTCTGTTCGCGCTCAGCACCCAGTCGAGCGAGGAGGAGCAGGCCATCCCGGCCGGCGGCGCGGTCCGCATCCCGCGCTACAGCCGCCTCATCGGCGCGAGCCACATGCTCAACGCCTCCGACCAGCCGATCACGACCGAGATGAGCCTCGAGCTGACAACGGTGCCGGAGGACCGCGTCGAGGCGTCCCTGGTGCCGGCCCGCATCTCGTACCACGACCTGGCGCTGCCGCCGCTGGGCAGCTCGTCGTTCAGCACCGACTGCATGATCGGCGACAACTACGAGGACGTCGTCGGCGCGCCGTTCGAGTACTCGATCTACTACGCGCTGTCGCACTACCACAAGCTGGGCGTCTACGCCGAGCTCTCGATCATCGGCGGACCGCGCGACGGCGAGGTCATCTTCCGCAACGAGGGCTTCGGCGAGAACTTCGGCACGCCGATCGATCCGCCGCTCGACCTCGCCGCCGCCGGCGCGCGCGGGCTGCGCTACACGTGCGGCTTCGAGAACCCGACCGCCGAGGTGGTCGGCTGGGGCATCGGCGATCAGGAGATGTGCGTGCTGGCGCTGCAGGCCAGCACCAACATGGCGTGGGACGGCGACGTGCACCGGGGCGACGGCGCCCAGGTCGGCACCACCGACGGCGAGTCGCAGTTCAGCGGCCCGTGCTCGCTGCTCGCCTTCCCGTGGGACCACGACAAGCCGGGCGGCCCCGGTCCCGCGGAGTAGAGCCGCCGCCCTACGGCCGCGCTTCCATCAGGCCGGCCGCGACAAGCTCGGTGACCAGGCGGTAGGCGGCGAGCGCGTCGTCGCCGGCCAGGGCGCGCACGTGGTCCCAGCGGAACGGGCCGCGCAGCGCGACGAGCCGGCGGGCCAGCGGCGCGGTGTCGTCGTCGAGGGCGATCGCGTCTCGATCCTCGTCGTCCACTTGCAGCGCCGGGCCCTTCTTGTCCTCCACCACCTCGCGGCCGGCGGCGTGCGGCGTCCACGCGTACGACTGGCCGACCAGAGACAGCATGGCGAGCGCGGCCTCCTCCATCGTCATCTGCTCGAGTGCGGCCAGCGCGGCCCGCTTCATCTCCTCGAACGCCTCGAGCTTGCGCGCGCGCTCGCCGTCGCCGAGGGTGCGGCCGCCGTGGACGACGCCGTCGACGTAGGCGCGGAACGCCGGATCGCGGTGCAGGCGGATCTCGAGCGCCCGCCCCAGGGCGCGGCCCAGGGTCGCGCTCCTGATGACGACGTTGACGCTCCAGGTGTCGGTCAGCGAGCGCGTCTCGTGCCAGTACGAGCGGGGCAGGAACAGCGCGGTGCCGGGGACCGCCCGGACCAGCTGGGCACCCGCGGCGAACGCCCGCGGGATCTCCGTCGACTCGGCATAGGCCTCCTCCATCATGCCGGTCCAGGCGCCGTTTCTGTCTCGCGTGGGATGGAACGAGGCCAGCGGGTTGCGGATGTTGCGGTTCTCCTCGAGCAGCCACTCCTTCTCGCCGCTGAGCAGGATCTGGAAGTTGACGTCGTGGTCGTAGTGGCGCGACGAGACGCCGCCCGCGCGGCCGGCGAACGCCTCGACGTGCACCTGCCAGGAGGCGAGGCCGAGATCGCGCGCCATGTCGTCCAGCGCGCGCCTGGCCTCCGGCACCGACTCCTCCACCCGCGTGATGTAGAGGTTGTATCCGGCGGCCAGGAAGTCGAGCGCGGCCCGCGGCGACGCGGTCGAGCGGAACGAGTCGGGACCGAGCAGGCGGACATCGTGCGGATGGCGGGCCAGCAGCGCCTCGGCGCTGGCCAGGGGCTCGATGGCGGCGAACCGCGCCGCCAGCTCCGCGCTGGCCTCCGACAGGTACGGGCGGCCGATCGCCCAGTGCTGCTCGAGGAAAGAGTCGGGGCTCAGCGGGGCGACGAGGTCGGCGAGCCGCAGGGCAGAGTGACGAACCACGGCGCCAGCATAACCGGAACCGGCGCCGTCCGCGGCTACTCGTGACCGAGGACGCGGTGCGGCTGGTACGGCTCCTCGAGCTGCGCGCACTCCTCGTCGCTGACCGACACTTCGAGCGCGGCCACCGCCTGCTCCAGGTGGACCATCTTCGTCGCCCCCACGATCGGCGCGGTCACGCCGGGCTGGCGCAGCAGCCAGGCCAGCGCGATCTGGGCCGGCGGCAGGCCGCGCCGCGCCGCCACCTCGCCGACCCGCTCGGCCACGGTGAAGTCCGACTCGGCGTAGTACAGCCGCTGGGCGAAGGCGTCCGACTCGGCGCGCGTGGTCGGCCCCGCCGCCGCCGCGCGAGCGGTTGCCGGCCAGAAAGCCGCGCGCCAGCGGGCTCCACGGCAGGACCGCGATCCCCTCGGAGCGGCACAGCGGGCAGCATCTCGCGCTCCTCCTCGCGATAGACCAGGTTGTAGTGGTTCTGCATCGACACGAAACCGGTCCAGCCGCGCATCCTCGACAGATAGAGCGACCTGGCGAACTGCCAGGCGAACATGCTCGACGCGCCCAGGTAGAGCGCCTTGCCGGCCCGCACCACGTCGTGGAGCGCCTCGAGGGTCTCCTCGATCGGCGTGGCGTCGTCCCAGCGGTGGATCTGGTACAGGTCGACGTGGTCGGTGCCGAGCCGGCGCAGCGACGCGTCGATCGACGCCATGATGTGCTTGCGAGACAGCCCGCGGTCGTTCGGGTCCTTGCTCATCGGGAAGTAGACCTTTGTCGCGACGACGACCTCGTCGCGCCGGGCGAAGTCGCGCAGGGCCCGGCCCAGCACCTCCTCGCTGGCTCCCTCCGAGTACATGTTCGCCGTGTCGAAGAAGTTGATGCCGAGCTCGAGCGCGCGCCGGATGAACGGCCGCCCCTCCTCCTCGGACAGGATCCAGGGCCGCGACGCCGGGCTTGCCGTAGCTCATGGCGCCGAGACAGATTCGCGAGACCGCCAGGCCGGTGCGGCCGAGCTTCACGTATTGCATGGTTGCCTCCGGGAGGTAGGCGCCGGGCGCGACGCCTCGGTGGATCGATGGTACGCGATGCCGGCCATGACCAGACCGACGCCGGCCAGATCGCGCGGCCCCGGCACCTGGCCGAGCACGACGGCGCCGATGAGCGTCGCGGTGGCCGGCAGGAGCGCGAGCAGGAGCGCGAAGCTGCCCTGCGACAGTCGGGCCATGGCCAGCTGATCGCAGACGTAGGGGATGACCGACGAGCAGATGCCGACGCCGATGCCGGCCAGGACCAGGCGCGGATCGGACAGCGCCGCGGCCGCCTCGCCGAAACCGATCGGCATGACGAACACGAACGCCACCACCATCGCGGCGCCCAGCCGTCGCACGCCCTGGGCCGCGCCCTCGCGCGCGATGCGATGGCCGAGCAGGATGTAGACCACGAACAGGGCGCCGTTGATCGCGGCCCAGGCCAGCCCGATCGGATCGCTCGACCAGCGCAGCTCGGTGAGCAGGAAGACCCCCGCCACCGCCAGCCCGAGCGCGGCCAGGTTGCGGCGAGTGCGCAGACCGAGCAGCGCGACCAGGATGGTGCCGACGAACTCGATCGTCGCGACCAGCCCGAGCGGCAGGCGATCGATGGCGAGGTAGAAGGCGCTGTTCATCAGGGCCAGGCAGGCGCCCAGCGCGACCAGCAGCACCAGCGCGCGGCGCGACGATTCGCGCACCAGCCGCCACGGCCGGGTCGCGACGGCGAACACGACGGCGGCGCTGGCGATGCGGAACCAGGCCACGCCCAGCACCCCGACGCGGCTGAACAGCAGCACGGCGAAGGAGGGGCCCAGGTAGTGGAAGACCGCGCTGGTGACGAACCAGAGGTGCGGCGGGACGCGCTCGGCGGCGGTCCTGGAAGCGCTGGCATCGCGACGAGTCACGCCCATATAATGAGGAACCGATTCGCGCTTCCCCATGGCCGATGAGAGCCGCATGTTCGAATCGGCCGACGATTCAAAGGCATGAACAATGAAACGCCTGCGATCCAACGGAAACGGCCTGGACGCCATCGACGGCAAGCTCATCCGGCTGCTGGACCGCAACAGCCGCGCCTCGACCGCGGACCTCGCCCGCGCCCTGGGCATGTCGGCGCCGAGCGTGGCCGAGCGCCTGCGCCGGCTGGAGGAGGGCGGCGTGATCCGCCGCTTCACCGTCGACGTCGACCCGGTCGCGGTCGGCTATCCGCTCGCCGTCTACATCCGCATCCGTCCCTCCGCCGGACAGCACGTGAAGATCACGGAGCTGGTCGCGACGCTGCCGGAGATCGTGCAGTGCGATCGAGTCACCGGCGACGACTGCTTCCTGGCGCGCGCCCACGTGCGATCGGTCGAGGAGCTCGAGCGCCTCATCGACCGCATCACGCCGTTCGGCCAGACCAACACCTCCATCATCCAGTCCTCGCCTGTCGCGCGCCGCCTGCCCGCCGCTGTGACCGCGCCGCGCCGGCGGACCTGCGCGCTGTAAGCTGGACGCATGGGAGCGATCCGGACCGTCGCCGAGAAGCTGTGGACCGGCGAGAAGAGCACGCGCGAGCTGCACCCGATGGCGCTGTTCCTCGGCCTCGAGGAGTACCGGCCGGGGCTGGCCTTCGTGGCCTCGTTCGCCAACGTCACCGCCGTCGCCACCGGCGAGGGTCTGGTCCTGATCGACACCGGCAGCGAGCAGGCGGCCGCCGGCATCCACGCCGCCGTGCGCGGCTGGTCGGCCGCGCCGGTGCACACCGCCATCTTCACCCACGGCCACATCGATCATGTGATGGGCGTCGGGCGCTTCGAGGCGGACGCGCGCCCGGCCGGCGCCGCGCCGCTGCGCGTGGTGGCCCACGAGGCGATCCGCGATCGCTTCGACCGCTACCGCCTGACCGCCGGATACAACCGGGCCATCAACGCGCGCCAGTTCGCCCTGCCCGGCCTGCGCTGGCCGACCGACTACCGCGATCCCGACCTGGTCTACAGCGACCATCTCACCATCGAGGTCGGCGGCGAGACGTTCGAGCTCCATCACGACCGCGGCGAGACCGACGACCACACCTGGGTGTGGCTGCCGGCGCGCCGCGCGCTGTGCACCGGCGACCTGTTCATCTGGGCCGCGCCCAACTGCGGCAATCCGCAGAAGGCGCAGCGCTACCCGCGCGAGTGGGCGCGCGCCCTGCGCACCATGATCGATCTCGGCGCGGAGCTCCTGCTCCCCGGCCACGGCCCGCCGATCGAGGGCGCCGCCCGCGTGGCCGAGGCGCTGGGCGACACCGCGTCGCTGCTCGAGAGCCTGTGCGACCAGACCCTGGCGCTGCTCAACGACGGCGCGCCGCTCGACACCATCCTGGCCGAGGTGCGGCCGCCGGCCGCGCTGCTCGATCGCCCGTACCTGCGCCCGGTCTACGACGAGCCGGAGTTCGTCGTGCGCAACCTGGTGCGCCGCTACGCCGGCTGGTGGGACGGCAACCCGGCCCGCCTCAAGCCGGCGCGCGACGCCGCAGCTGGCCGCGGAGGTCGCCGCGCTGGCCGGCGGTGCCGAGCGCCTGATCGATCGCGCCCGCGCGCTGTCGGCCGCCGGCGACCACGCCCTGGCCTGCCAGCTGGCCGAGTGGGCGCGCGCAGCCGCACCGTCGGACGCCGCGGTGCGCGGCGCGCGCGCCGCGATCTACCGCGACCGGGCCGCCGGCGAGGCCAGCTTGATGGCCCGCAACATCTTCCGCGCCGCCGCCGACGAGTGACCCGGCGTCGCAGACCGTTGACGCGCCCCGCCGCGCGCGCGGCCGGCTATCATGCCGGCCCATGAGCCGCCCCCCCGCGCTCCTCGTCGCCCTTGCACTCGCCACTCTGTGCGCAGCTCCATCCGCCTCCGTCGCGCAGCCGCTCGGCGCCGGCAAAGGCCCGGCCCGCACCGCTCGCGCTCAAGGCCGCGCGGATGTACGACGGCCGCTCCGCGCGCCTGGTCAACGACGCGGTCGTGATCGTGCAGGACGGAAAGATCACCGCGGCCGGCAGCAAGGTGGCCATCCCGAGCGGCGCCCGCGTCATCGACCTGGGCGACGCCACCATCCTGCCCGGCTTCATCGACGCCCACACGCACCTGTCGTCGGAGCGCGGCGAGGACTGGAACAAGGACATGGTCGACGACCTGCGTCGCACCGTGCCGGAGGAGTCGCTGCGCGCCGCCACCTTCGCCAGGCGCACGCTCGACGCCGGCTTCACCACCGTGCGCAACGTCGGCGCCGACGAGTTCGTCGACGTCGGGCTGCGCGACGCCATCGCGCACGGCTGGGCCAGGGGCCCGCGCATCGTCGCCGCCTCGCACGCGCTGGGCGCGCGCGGCGGCCACTGCGACGAGACCGGCTTCCCCTACCAGCGCCTCGGCCCCGAGACCGGCCTCAAGGACGGCATCGCGGCCGGCGCCGAGCGCTTCCGCGAGGCGGTGCGCTTCCAGATCAAGTACGGGGCCGACGTCATCAAGGTGTGCGCCACCGGCGGCGTGCTGTCGCTACACGACTCGGTGGACGCGCCGCAGCTGAGCAAGCCGGAGATGGTGGCGCTGGTGGACGAGGCCCACCGGCTGGGCCGCAAGGTGGCGGCGCACGCCCACGGCGATCGCGGCGCGCGCGAGGCGGTCGAGGCCGGCGTGGACTCGATCGAGCACGGCTCGTTCCTGACCGCCACCACGCTCGGGATCATGAAGCGACGCGGCACGTACCTGGTCCCGACCCTGATGGCCTACGAGGGCATCGATCCGGCCCACAACAAGCTGCCGCCCGAGATCGAGGTCAAGGCGCGCGCCGCCATCCGCGCCCGCGCGGCGTCCATGAAGCTGGCGCTGCGCGGCGGCGTCAACATCGCGCTCGGCACTGACTCGGGAGTCACGCGTCACGGGCAGAACGCGCGCGAGTTCCGGCTCATGGTCAAGTACGGCATGAGCCCGGCGGCGGCCCTGCGCGCGGGCACGTCATCGGCCGCGCAGCTGCTCGGCATCGCCGACCAGGTCGGCACCGTGGCCCGCGGCAAGGTCGCCGACCTTGTCGCGGTTCCGGGCAATCCTCTGGATGACATCACCGTCACCGAGCGCGTCTTCTTCGTCATGCGCGCAGGCGAGGTGGTGCAACGCGATGTGGTGGAACCGGTAACGCAACGTGAGTGGCGCAGCGCGTCGAACTGGCCGACAATGACCGCCAGCAATCGGGTGGCCCCAAATCGTGACAGCGGCGCGCACGACATGTAACGTGCGCGACGCATGGCGGAGGGAACAATGACCCAGTCCACACGTCTCGTCAGCACCCTGGCGGTCGCGTCGATGTCGGCCGCGCTCGCGTTCAGCGTCCTGCCCGGCTGCAAGCGGGTCCCCAAGGACGAAAAGAAGGCCGACGACACGTCGAAGCCGGCCGAGGATCCGGCTGCCACCGGTGAGGCCAAGCCGGCCGAAGATCCGGCTGCCAAGGGCGCCGGCGGCGGCACCAAGGTCGGCCTCGTGTTCGACGTCGGCGGCCTCGGCGACAAGTCGTTCAACGACGCGGCTCACCGCGGCCTGATGAAGGCCAAGGAAGAGCTCGGCGTGCAGGTGCAGTACATCGAGCCGGGCGACGGCTCGGACCGCGAGAGCGCGCTGCGCCAGCGCGCGGCCGAGGGCGACCAGCTGGTCATCGGCGTCGGCTTCATCTTCAGCGACGACATCACCAAGCTGGCCAAGGAGTTCCCCAACACCAAGTTCGCCTGCATCGACTACAACCTGCCCGAGGGGATGGACAAGCCGCCGGACAACCTGCTCGGCCTGCGCTTCCGCGAGCAGGAGGGGTCGTTCCTCGTCGGTGCCATCGCCGGTCGGGTGACCAAGACCAAGAAGATCGGCTTCGTCGGCGGCATGAAGATCCCGCTCATCCGCAAGTTCGAGGCCGGCTTCGAGGCGGGCGTCAAGCAGGTCTGCCCGGACTGCAAGATCTTCTCCGGCTACGCCGGCACCGAGCCGAAGGCGTTCGCCGACCCCGCCAAGGGCAAGGAGCTCGCCCTCGCCCAGTACGGGCGCGGCGCCGACATCATCTATCACGCCAGCGGCAAGACCGGAGACGGCGTGTTCGACGCGGCCAAGGGCCAGAAGAAGCTGGCCATCGGCGTGGACAGCGACCAGTTCCACGTCGCGCCCTGCTGCGTGCTGACCAGCATGCTCAAGAAGGTCGACGTCGCGGTCTACGACGCCATCAAGGCGGTGTCGGAGAACAAGTTCGAGGGCGGCGTCAAGGAGTTCGGGCTGGCCGAGGAGGGCGTCGGCTTCGTCTACGACGACAACAACAAGGACAAGATCCCGCAGGCAGTGGTCGACGAGGTCAACGGGCTGTCCAAGAAGGTCGTGGACGGCTCCATCAAGGTGCCGGTCGAGTAACCGGCGGTCTCCGGCCGTGAGCGACACCGCGGCACCGGCCACGAGCGAGGAGCGCCCGGCAGCGCTCGATCTGCGCGGCATCGTCAAGCGCTACGGGCCGCTCTACGCCAATCACGACGTGAGCCTGCGTGTACCGGCGCAGAGCATCCACGCGCTGATCGGCGAGAACGGCGCCGGCAAGTCCACGCTGATGAAGATCGCCTACGGCCACGTGAAGGCCGACGGCGGCGAGATCTGGATCAAGGGCGAGCAGATCGGCAAGCACTCGGTGGCGCAGTCGATCGCGCGCGGCGTGGGCATGGTGCACCAGCACTTCATGCTGGTCGGCCCGCTCACCGTGGTGGAGAACGTGGTGCTGGGCCACGAGCCGAGCCGCGGCGGCCTGCTCGACCTGGCCACGGCGTCCACGCAGATCCGCGAGCTGTCGCACAAGTTCGGGCTCGACGTGGATCCATCGGCGCGCATCGAGGAGCTCTCGGTCGGCCAGCAGCAGCGCGTCGAGATCCTCAAGGTGCTGTGGCGCGGCTGCGACGTCCTCATCCTCGACGAGCCGACCGCGGTGCTCACGCCGGGCGAGGTGCGCGACCTGTTCGACGTGCTGCGCGGCCTGGTGGCCGAGGGCATGACCGTCGTGCTCATCACCCACAAGCTCGACGAGGTGCTCGCCATCGCCGACCGGGTCACGGTCATGCGCCGCGGCGCGGTGGTGGCCGAGATGGAGCGCGGCGGGCTGTCGGCCGCCGACATCGCGCGCGCCATGGTCGGGCGCCCGGTCCTGCTGCGCGTCGAGAAGGGACCGCCCAAGATCGGCGACACCGTGCTCGAGGTGAGCGACCTCGACGTCACCGGCCCGCGCGGCACGCCGGCGGTGCGCGGCGTGTCGCTGTCGGTGCGCGCCGGCGAGATCCTCGGCGTCGCCGGCGTCGAGGGCAACGGGCAGAGCGAGCTGGTCGAGGCGATTGTCGGGCTGCGCCGGGCCGACCGCGGCAGCATCAAGATCGGCGGCCGCGAGGTCACCGAGGACTCGGTCTATCGCCGCTACCAGGCCGGGCTGGCCCACATCCCCGAGGACCGCCACGACCGCGCCCTGGTCCTGGACTATCCGATCCGCGACAACCTCATCCTCGGGCCAGCAGCGCGACTTCACCTGGCGCATCGATCTGCTCGACACCGGCCGCGTGCGCCGGCGCGCGGTGAAGCTCATCAACGAGTTCGACGTGCGCCCGGACGACCCGGAGCACGAGGCGCGCGGCATGTCGGGCGGCAACCAGCAGAAGGTCGTCGTCGCGCGCGAGCTGTCGCGCAAGGCGCCGTCGGTGCTGCTGTGCGCGCAGCCGACCCGCGGCGTCGACATCGGCGCCATCGAGGCCATCCATCGCCGCATGATCGAGGCCCGCGACCGCGGCCTGGCCGTGCTGCTCGTGTCGGCCGAGCTGAGCGAGCTGCGCAGCCTGTCGGACCGGCTGGCCGTCATGTACAAGGGCCAGGTCGTCGCCACCGTCGAGGCGGAGGAGCTGGCCGGCGAGAACTCGCTCGACCGGGTCGGCGCCATGATGTGCGGCGCGGAGATGGACGAGCCGGGCGGGGGCGCCGCGGCGCCGGAGGGGCCGGATGCTCAAGCGTGAGCTCACCACCATCGGCCTCGCCCTGCTGGCCGCGTTCGTCGCCGGCAGCCTGCTCATCTTGCTGGTCGGCCAGTCGCCGCTGCGCGTCTACTCGCTGCTGATCGAGAGCACCTGGGGCAGCAAGTACGGCATCGGCCAGGTGCTGTTCAAGGCCACGCCGCTGATCCTGACCGGGCTGTCGGTCGCGCTGGCGTTCAAGGTCGGGCTGTTCAACATCGGCGCCGAGGGCCAGCTGGTGGCCGGGTCGTTCGCCACCGCGCTGGTCGGCGCCTACCTGCCGCCCGGCACCCCCGGCCTGATCGCCGTGTTCCTGTGCATCGGCGCCGGCATGGTGGCCGGCGGCATCGTCGGCGCCATCCCCGGCCTGCTCAAGGCCCGCTACGGCGCCCACGAGGTGATCAACACGATCATGCTCAACTTCATCGTGTCCGCCCTGGTGCTGTGGGTGGGCAACGCGCTGTTCTTCGTGGCCCACACGACGCACACGCGCACGGTGATCAAGAGCGCCGAGATGAGCCACCTGGGCTTTCCGGGCAGCGCGGCCAACACCAGCCTGATCATGGCGCTGATCATCGCGGCCCTGGTGCATCTGTTCCTCACCCGCACCCGCCGCGGCTTCGAGTGGCGCGCGGTCGGCTTCGGCCTGCGCGCGGCGGAGAACGCCGGCGTCAGCATCCCGGGCGCGATCGTGGGCGTGATGACCCTGTCCGGCGCGCTGGCCGGCGCTGTCGGCGCCAACTACGTGCTCGGCTACAAGCACTACTTCGAGCGCGACATCGGCGCCGGCACCGGCTTCATGGGCATCGCCGTGGCGCTGCTCGGCCGCGGACACCCGGCCGGCATCGTCGCCGCTGCGTTCCTGTTCGCCACCCTCTCGCACGGCGGGCTCGGCGTCAGCAGGCTGGTGCCCAAGGAGCTGGTCGAGATCCTCCAGGCGGTCATCATCCTGGCGGTCGCGGCGGCGGCGGCGTGGGCCTTCCGCCAGCGCACGCGCTCGGCCGCGGCCCCTCCGCCGCCCACCGCGGCGGTCGTGGCCAAGCCGGAGGGCGGGGCATGAGCGAGTTCCTGCTGCATCTGTTGTCGATCGGCTTCCTGACCCAGGTCCTGCGCATCACCATGCCGTACGCGCTGGCGGCCATGGGCGGGACGCTGTCGGAGCGCTCCGGCGTGGTCAACATCGCGCTCGAGGGCATTCTGCTCATGGGCGCGTTCGGCGCCGCGGCGGGCGCCTACGACAGCGGCGACGTCACGGCGGTCGCCCTGCTCTACGGCGTCATCGCCGGCGTCGGCACCGCGGCGCTGTACGCGGTCGCGGTGATCACGTTCAAGGCCGATCAGATCGTCTCCGGCGTGGCGATCAACATGCTCGCCTACGGCATCACGCCTTATCTGTTGAAGCTGTTCTACAACTCCGCCTCCAACTCGCCGGTCATCGAGGGGCTGCGCGCCAACGTCTTCCTCAACCCGGTCTTCTGGCTGGCTGTTCTCCTGGTGCCGGTGGTCCACGTGCTGGTCAACCACACGCGCTGGGGGCTGCGCGTGCGCGCGGTCGGCGATCACCCGGAGGCGGCCCACACGCTCGGCGTGTCGGTCGAGGCGATCCGCTGGCAGGCGGTGCTGGCGTCGGGCGCGCTGGCCGGCCTGGGCGGCGCGTGGCTGTCGCTGTCGGGCAGCGGCTTCGTCGCCGGGATGTCGGCCGGGCGTGGTTACATCGCGCTTGCGGCGGTCATCATGGGCAGCTGGCGGCCGCTGTGGGCCTGCGCAGCCTGCCTCCTGTTCGGCCTTGCCGAGGCGATTCAAGTGAATCTACAGACGTTCGCCATCGGGGTCCCCAACGAGATCGTCCAGACGTTTCCGTACGTGCTGACGATGATCACGCTCGCCGGCTTCATCGGACGCTCACGCGCGCCGGCCGCCCTCGGACGACCTTACGAGTCTCACTGACTCGAGACGTACCGGCTCCAGAGCAACACCGCCGGCACACAGCGACGCAACTGGGTAGTGCATCGTCTATATCGACGAGGAGGGTCCCCTGTATGAAGCGAAACCTTGTCATCAGCGTTCTGGCGGTAACGCTCCTGTGGTCTTCCACAGCCTCGGCCGATGTCTGGTTCGAGCTCCTCTACGCTGGGTGCTTCACCGGCAGCGACGATGACATCAAGCCCGAGAACAACAACGGCGTGAACGGCGAGGTCAACGGGTCGTTCGACTGCTTCAACAAGGACTTCAACGGCGACACCACGCGCACGGTGCTGACGATCAAGGCCTTCCAGCCGTGGAAGTACGGGTTCATGTTCCTGTACTACGACATCACCGGCCCGTTCAACAAATCCGGCCGCACCGACATCACCGACAACGAGAAGGGCGGCTTCTTCGGCGGCATCACCGTCGCGGTCTCGCCCAAGAAGATCGCCGAGGACGTCGCCGGACACCCGATGGACTGGGGCTTCATCGCCGACGTGTCGGTCAAGTACGAGATGGAGCACGTGTCGAAGTTCGGCATGCTGCACTACTACGGCCTGCACTGGGACATCAAGCAGTCGTTCCTCGACTTCCTGGCCATCACGACCGTCATCCGCGACGACCGCGCCTTCGAGGGCGTCAACCTGCAGCTCGGCACCGCGCTGCAGAAGTCGTTCTCGCTGGGCAGCCAGGACTTCATCTTCGGCGGCTTCCTGCAGTGGGGTCTGTTCGGCGAGGGCGACGCCCCGTCGCTGATGACCGAGGGCAACAACTTCATCACCACGCAGCCGCAGCTCCTGTGGGACTTCGGCAAGAACATCAAGTACCCGGCCAAGCTCTACCTCGGCACCGAGTACCAGTACACGCTCAACCGCTACCTCATCGAGGACAAGAGCGAGAACCTCTTCCAGTTCATGGCCCGCTGGAACCTCTGACGACCGCGCGGACCGGCCGCGAGGGTGACGCCAACGCGGCACGCTGGCCGCCGGCGCCTCGTCAGGGCCGAGCCAGCTTCCGGCGGGCCTGGCCTTCGCGACTTCGCGCTTTGCCGGAATGGGGGTGCTCGCCCGGCCGTACTATCGTCGGGCCCCCCATGTCCACGACAACACCTGCGACGACGACGACCGTGATCGAGCTCGACGCGCTGCTGCGCGCCGGGCGACTGGACCAGCTGGCGCGCGCGCTGGGCGACGAGAGCCTGGCCATCGACGCGCTCGATCGGCACCGGCTGCGCGCCGAGCTGGCTCGGCGGCGGCGCGGCCCGGTGACCGACCTGGTCGCCGCGGCGCGCGCCCACCGCGCGGCCGGCACGCCGCATGCCGCCGGGTTGCTGGCGTCGGCGGCGCAGGCGCTTTCCCGCATGGGCGGAGACGAGCTGGCCCAGCGCATGCTCGGCGAGCTTCCGGCCGCGCCGGAGCAGCGGCCGGAGCCGACCGCCGACGAGCAGGCCGCCAGCCTGACCGAGGCGGCCGGGCACGCGCGCGGGCGCGGAGACCTCGCCGAGGCGGCCGATCACTCGGCCGCGGCCGCCGCCGCCGGCGCCGAGAGCGACGGCGCCGCGGCCCTGCGCCTGGCCGCCGCGCTGGACGCCTGGGCGGCGGGGCGCGGCGACCCGCTGGCCGCGCTGCGCTCGGTGCGCGACGACGACGACGCGCCGGGATCGCTGCGGCGCCAGGCCCGCGAGGCGCTCGACGCGATCGAGAGCGAGCCGGGTCGCTCGGCCTCGTGGCAGTTCGCGCGCGAGCTGCCCGAGGCGCGCGCCGGCGGCCCGCTGCTGCTGCTGGGCCGCGCGCTCGGCGTGCCGCTGCCGGAGCGGCCGGTGCCGACCGCGTCGCACCTGCGCGCCGCGCTGGCCGACGCCGGCGTCGAGACCCTGCGCGTGGTGCTCGACGACGCGCTGCTGGTGCGCCTGCTGGGCGAGCCGGGCGTCGTGCTCCTGCTCGAGGAGGAGCAGTCGCGCCACGCGGCCTTCTTGCAGGTGCGCGGCCTGGAGGCGACCGGGCAGCTGATCCTGGTCACCGATCCGGCGGCCGGCGGCGCCACGCTGCGCCCGCTGGCCGAGCAGTGGCGGCGCTCGAGCCTGGCCGGGCGCGGCGCGCTGGTCGTGACCGGCGGGGGCTCGGCCGGCGCCGCCCGCCGGCGCGCGCCTCGAGAGTCGGCGGCGTGGCCGACGATCCCAGGCTCGCGCTCATCGACCGCTGCCACTTCGATCCCGGCGATCCGGACGCGCCGTTCGCCCACGTGGCCCAGCTGGCCAGCAAGGCGATCGCGGCGGCGCCGGAGATCGCGATGTCGCACAAGCGGCTCGGCGAGGCGCTGCTGGGCCTCCTGCGCCTCGGCAAGCTCGACTCCGAGGAGTGCCGGATGGAGCGCTGGGTGGCCGAGACGCGCGAGCGCTTCCCGGACGCCGAGTGGGCGCATCAGATCCACGCCCAGGCGCTCGAGCTGTGGGGGCGGCCGGCCGAGGCGCTCATCGCCTGGAGCGACGCGAACAGCATCGATCCGGACGACGATCGCAACCAGATGGGCCAGGTGCGCGCCGCGCGCGACGTCGGCGGGCTGTCCGGCAGCCGCTACCAGCTGCGCCGCGCGCTGGCCACCGACCCGGGCGACGCGCGCGCGTGGATCTGGCTGGCCGAGGAGGAGCTGGCCGCCGATGGCGTGGAGGACGCCGAGATCGCCGCCGACCTGGCCGGCGCGCTGGCGCCGGACGCGGTGCCGGTCGCGCTCCTGCGCGCCACCGTCGCCGAGCGCCGCGGCGCGCTCGACGAGGCCACCGGGCTGCTCGAGTCGGTGGCCGAGGCGCCGGAGGGGGGCCAGGGCATCCGGCTGTGGCGGCGCTACCTGTGCGCCGGCCGCTGGGACGACCTGCGCCGGCACAGCGAGCGCCTCCTGCGCAGCTTCCCCGACTCGTCCGGCGCGTGGAGCGTGCACATGGACGCGCTGCTGGCCCTGGGCGACGGCGACGACGCGATCGACGCCATCTTCGGGTCGATCCAGCGGGTGGCCGGCGGCTACATCGACAACTTCAGCGAGCTACTGCTGACCTTCGTCGCGCCGGACGCGCTGCCGGCGCTTCTGGCCCGGCTCGAGGACGCGCTGGGCGGCGCGCCCGATCCGGTGGCCCGCACGGCGCGCGCGATCGGCTTCGGCGGGCGGGCGGCCGAGGCGATCGAGGTGCTCGAGCGGCTGGCCGCGCGGCACCCGGGCGAGGCAAACACTCACTACGCGCTCGGCCAGGTGCGCATGATCGGCGGCGACCGCGACGGCGCGCGCGACGCCTTCGGCCACGCCATCGAGATAAACGACGAGTTCCCGTGGGTGCGCTACCTGATGGGCTGGCTGCTGCTCGACGAGGACCCGCAGGCCGCCATCGCGGTCGCGCAGCCGGCCATCGGGGCCGCGCCGGCGCTGTTCTGGGACCTGATCGCCCGCGCGCTCGACCGCAGCGAGCGGGCCGCCGACGCCGCCGAGCTGCGCGGCCGCCTGCCGGACGTGGCCGCCGACGTCATCGAGCACGCCGACTTCCTGCGCGACAAGGGCGTGTGGGCGCCGCTGCGCGAGCTGCTCGAGGTGGCCGCGGAGCGACAGCTGACGATCCCGGTGCGCTACCACCTGGCCCTCGTGCACGGCGCCGAGGGCCGACACCAGGCGGCGGCCGACGAGCTCCTGGCGGCGTACCGCGAGGCCGGCGGCTTCACGCTGGGCGGCGCGCTGCTGCGCCAGGCGGCGCTGGCCGGGCGCGGCGACATCGTGCTCGAGCACGGCGCCGAGGTGGCGCGCCTGTGCCGCGCCGACTCCACGCGCTACGCCGATCCATGGGTCCCGGAGGCGCATCGTCGCGGCCGCCGCGGCCGCGGCCGGCGACGCGGCGACGCGCGAGCAGCTCCTGTCCCGCGCCGGCCGCCACCCGCACGCGCTGCGCGCCCTGGTGCGCGCCAGCCGCGCGCTCGGCGCGGACACCGCCGACGACGATCTGGCCCGCCTGGCCCAGCTGGCCCCGGGCAGCGCCGCAACCATCGACCTTCCGGAGCCCTGACGGCGAGATGACGAGGCACGAGATGAGCGCGAACATCGATACACTCATCCGGCGCGAGCGCTACCGCGCGGCCCAGCAGGCCCTCGACGAGCAGCTGGCCGCCGGGCCGCAGCCGTCGCTCGAGCTCCTGCGCGCGCGACTGCAGTGCTCGCGCGGCGGCGCCGCCCTCGACGAGGTCATCCTGCGCCTGGAGCGGCTCATCGCCGGCGGCGAGCTGGAGGCGGACACGCACGGCACCGGCCACGCCTTCGAGCTCATCGCCGCCTGCTACGTGCGCAAGCGGCTGCCCGGCCTGGCCCGCGAGACGATCGCGCGCGGGCGGACGCGCGCGGACCGACCCGGCTATCACGCGCTCGAGGCCGAGATCGCGCTGGTCGAGGACGACCGGCCGGCCGCGCGCGCCGCGTTCGAGCGCGCCCGCGCGATGGATCCGGGGCTGGGCGTGGCCCGCTTCGGCTTCGGCCAGCTGCTCTACGTGATGGCCGACTTCGCGGCGGCCGAGGCGGAGCTGGCCCGCGTGCCGCTCGAGTCGCGCCACTGGGGCGCGGCCATGCGGGTACGCGCCGCCATCGCCGCCGCCCGCGGCGATCACGCGCGCGAGGCGCAGCTGTGGCGCGCGCTGCTCGACTGCCGCCCGGACGGCGACAACGCGCAGGCCGACCGCATCGGCCTGGGGCTGTGCCTGGCGGCCCAGGGCCAGCGCGTGCCGGCGCTGGACGCGTTTCGCGCCGCGTGGCAGCTCGATCAGGACACGGGGCACGGGCGCTACGCGCGCGAGCGCATGACCCACCTCGAGGCGGCGCCGGCCGGCGCGCGGCGGGTCGAGCTCAAGGCGTTCCCGACCACGTCGCAGAAGTGGAACTACTGCGGCCCGGCGGTGCTCGAGCTGGTCCTGCGCTACTTCGACTTCGCCGCCGATCAGGAGGCGATCGCCGGCGTGGTCAAGCGCGAGTACGGCACGCCGATGTTCGAGATCGTCGGCTACCTGGGGCAGATGGGCGTCGAGGCGCGCCGCGTGGAGGCCAGCGCCGCGCGCATCAAGCGGGCCATCGACCTGGGTTGCCCGGTGATCGTGCAGGAGGAGTACTCGACGAGCTCGCACGTCGCCGTGCTCACCGGCTACGACGATTCGCTCGGCGTCTTCGTGGCGCAGGACCCGATGCGCCACCAGCCGATGCTCAAGAGCTTCACCTTCACCGAGGCGGCCGGCGATCTGTTCGGCAACGGCGCCATCGTGGTGCTGGGGCCGGAGGCGGTGGCGGCCGGGCGGCGCGCGGGCTGCGACGAGGCCGGCCTGGTCGAGCGCCGCCACCTGGCCCTTGTGGACGAGTGCTCGCGGCGGCGGCGGAGCGTGCACGGCGACGGTCACGAGGACCTTGCGCCGGGCGAGGTGGTGCGCTTCTGCGACGAGGCGCTGGCGCTGGCGCCCGACTTCAAGCTGGCCCGCTATCTCAAGTTCCGCGCCCTGCGCCAGCTGGTCGCGGCCGGCAGCTTCGGCCACGACGACATGCTGCGCGATCTGGCGGTGGTGCGCATCCGCTACGCCGGCGACGAGTGGCCGTTCCAGCTCCACGGGTCGCTGCTCCTGTCGCGCGGCCTGTACGACGAGGCGTTCGTGGCGTACCTGGACGCGCAGCGGCGCGATCCGCACGACGAGGACAACCTGCAGGGGATGGGGGAGGCGCGCTGGCTGGCTGGTGATCTGGAGTCGGCGGAGCGGTATCTGCTCAAGGCGCTGGCGGAGGCGCCGGATATGGTGCGGGCGGCGGAGAATCTGGCTGCTGTGTATCTGCGGGCGGTGGAGGCGGCTGGTGAGGGCGAGGGGGACGAGGACGCGCACGTGCACGCGCACGAGGACGAGGACGAGGACGCGCACGAGGACGAGGACGAGGACGTGGACGCCGGGGATCAGGTGGACCTGAGTGACCTGGGTGTCGACTTGCACGGGCTGCTGTACGGCCAGGGGGCGGACGGAGACACGGTGCCGGATGCGCCGGCTCAGCCGGAGGACCCGACCATCGATGAGGCGCTGGTTGCGGACGACGAGGACGACGGCGACGAAGACGATGATGACGAGGACGAGGGCGACGAGGATGGCGAGGACGACGACGACGACGACGACGACGACGATGGCGTGGCTGGTCGCGACGCTGGCGCTCGCATGCCGCCTCGCAGTCTGCGCTCCCGGCCGGGGCACGCGCGCGGCGAGCTGATCAGGAGGGCGCGTCACTTCTCGCGCGTGGCCCTGGCTGCGGCGACGGAGAATCCGTTCAATCACCTTGTGGCCGGGGAGCTGGCCCGGCGCGAGGGAGACCTGTCCCGCGCCGTCGAGGAGCTGCGGCGCACTCTGGAGATCGAGCCGGAGCGCCACGGCGCGCGCCGCTCCCTGGCCGCGGTGCTCGAAGAGATGGGAGACAGCGAGGCCGCCGGGCAGGAGCTGAGCGAGCTCGTGCGCCGATCGCCCGACGCACCCGAGGCGCACGTCGGGCTGGCCCAGTTCCTGCGCCGGTGCGACCGCCACGAAGACGCGGCCGCCGCGCTGGCCGCCGCGGTCGAGCGCGTGGGCGACCAGCGCAGCAAGGTGGTGCAGCCGCTCTACGACGTGCTCGAGCACCTCGGCACCGGCGAGGCGGCGGCGGCACAGCTGCGCGACCTGGCCGAGCGCCACCTGGGCGACGACGACTTCCTGCGCGAGGTGGTCAGCACCCTCGACCATGAGGGGCAGCGCGGCCACGCCCTGGCCCTGGCCCGCCACGTCGTCGACCGCGCGCCGGGCGATCCGGGCGCTGTGTGGCAGCTGGCCCGCCTGCTCGACGACAGCGGCGTGCACCGCGACGAGGCGCGGGTCTACTTCGAGCGCGTCGTGGAGCTGGCGCCGGACGTGGCTGTCGCGCGCGTCCGCCTGGCCTGGCTGCTCCTGGCCGGCGACCCGGCCGGCGCACTCGAGGTGATCGAGCCCGTGCTGGCCAGCGAGGACAGCGACGTGTACGACGTCCAGGCCGCCTGTCTGCAGGCGCTGGGCCGGAGCGCGGAGGCGGACCGAGCGCTGGCCCGCGCGCTGCAAGCGGCGCCGGATCCGGCGACCGGCCTGGCCATGCTGATCCACCGCCACGTCGTGTCCGACCGCTACGACCGCGCCTGCCAGCTCGCGGCCCGCCTCGATCTCGAGGCGCTCGACCGGATGGAGGCCGACGAGCGCGCGATGGTCGAGTCGATCTGGCTGACCGCGTACCGCATGGCCGGCCGCGCGCGCGAGGTGCTGCCCCGCGTCCGCGAGGTGTGCGCCGGCGGCGTGCCCAGGCACCTGGCCTTCGAGGTCTACTACAGCTACCGCACGTTCGAGCGCGAGCTTGCCGCGGCCGCCGCCGAGGTCCAGGCCGAGTCGTTCGAGGAGCCGTCCGACCGCGCCGAGTGGAAGCTCATCGCCGTCGGCCTGCGCGCCAAGCACACCGGCGACGCCCGCAGGCTCGAGTCGATGGCCCGCCGCATGCCCCCGTTCGCCAACGTGTGGGCCGAGCTGGCCTTCGCCTACGAGCGGCTCGACCGCCACGCCGACGCCGACGCCGCCGCCGAGCGCGCCTTCGAGATCGATCCGCTGGCCAACGACGCCTTCACCGCGCGCATCCAGTCGCTCGAGCGCCAGAACCGCATCGACCAGGCGATCGCCTGCGCCGAGCAGTTCGCCGCCGCCCGCCCCTACGAGCACCAGGGCCCGGAGCGGCTCGGCATCGTGCTGGCCAAGATCGGCCGTGTCGACGAGGCGCTGGCCCACTCCGCCCGCGCCATGGAGGCCGCTCCCTACTGCCACATCTCGCAGCAGAGCCGCGCCCTGGCCCTCTTCATGGCCGGCGACTACGCGGGCGCCCTCGACCACGCCCGCCGCTCCAGCGGCAACGAGCCCAGCGCCCCCGACAGCAAGGGCGACAGCGACGACGAGCTCCTCATCGCCGCCCTCACCGGCGATCGCCCCGCCCTCGACCGCGGTCTGGCCGCCCTCGAGCAGCGCGAGCCCGGCGTGTATCCGCTCTACCGCGAGCGCCTGAGAGTGGCGGCCGCGGGCCGAGCCTCGCGGATGTAATTCTCTGCGGGCCCGCAACGGGCTGTGACAGGGTCCGCAACTGTTCCGATCCCGCGGCGCGGCCCGGCGCGCGGCGGAGAACGGCTGCAAGGGCCCGAGATCCGGTTTTGAGGCTGCGGCACGTTCGTTGCTGAGTGGCGTCAGCGAATCGCTGGCGGCGAGGGGCCGCCCGCCACTTTCATGGAGGTATCGATGTTCAAGGCAACGAAGGTTCATGTGGTCGCTCTCGGTGCGCTGGCGTTCGGCTCCCTCACGTGGGTTGGCTGCGCGTTCGAGGACGGCATCGGGCAGGACGAGGCCGCGCTGCAGGCGGCGGACGACGAGCTCGCGGTCGACGAAAGCGGCGCCGCTGCCGTCGAAGCCGATGATTCTCGAAGTGTCGAACGTGGGCGCCGACGACGGCGTGCAGACCAGCAGCTGGGGCCGGTATTGCGTGGACCAGTCCACTGCGAGCATCCAGTTCGTGAACCCGGACTCGTGCGGCGGCTGGCCGTGCAGTTGCCCGTCCGCCCTGAACCCGAGCACCGAGTGGGCCCGCAACCATCCGGTCAACGTCCATTACGAGTGCGGCGCGTACTATTTCGTGAAGGACCTGTGGTCCACCCACTACGGCTGGATGCGGAAGGGCGCCCTGCGGCCCTGCTGATCCCAGGCCGCCGGCGGGCCGTTCTGGTGAATGTCCCGCCGGCTCCTCGCTCGCCAACCCGGCCATGACGGGGCAGCGGGGAGCGAGGCAGATGCCGGTGCTGCTATTCTCCGGGTTTCGGGACAGGTAACCCGCATCGCCGGAGGGACCATGACGCTGCGTTACGACGAGGTGTACCAGCGCTCCCTGAAGCGGCCGGAGGAGTTCTGGGCCGACGCCGCGAGCGCCATCACGTGGGACAGGACGTGGGACCGCGTGCTCGACGATTCGCGGGCGCCGTTCCATGGCTGGTACGCGGGCGGACGGCTCAACGTGTGCCACAACGCGGTCGATCGCCACGTCGAGGCGGGGCTGGGCGATCGCACGGCGCTCATCTACGACAGTCCGGTCACCGGCCAGGTCGCTCGCTTCACCTACGGCGAGCTGCGCGATCGGGTGGCGCGGCTGGCCGGCGCGCTGCGCGGTCTGGGCGTGACGCGCGGCGACCGCGTGCTCATCTACATGCCGATGGTGCCGGAGACGGTCTTCGCCATGCTGGCCTGCGCCCGCCTGGGGGCGATCCACTCGGTCGTGTTCGGCGGCTTCGCCTCGGCCGAGCTGGCCTCTCGCATCGACGACGCGCGGCCCAAGGTCATCGTGTCCGCCTCCAACGGCATCGAGATCGATCGCGTCATCCCGTACAAGCCGCTGCTCGAGGGCGCGCTCGCGCTGTCGCGCTTCCAGCCCGACGCGTGCGTGATCCTGCAGCGCCCGATGTGCACCGCGCCGATGGTGGCCGGACGCGATCACGACTACGCGACGCTGGTGGCCCAGGCGGAGCCGGCCGCGTGCGAATCGGTCGAGGCCGGCCACCCGCTCTACATCCTCTACACGTCGGGCACCACCGGCATCCCCAAGGGCGTGGTCCACGACAGCGGCGGCTACGCGGTGGCGCTGGCCTGGTCGATGAAGAACGTCTACAACATCGATCCGGGCGAGGTGTTCTGGGCCGCGTCCGACCTGGGGTGGGCGGTCGGCCACTCCTACATCGTCTACGCGCCGCTGCTGGCCGGCTGCACCACCATGCTGTACGAGGGCAAGCCGGTCGGCACGCCGGACGCGGGCGCGTTCTGGCGCGTCATCTCTGAGCACGGCGTGTGCTCGCTGTTCACCGCGCCGACCGCCTTCCGCGCCATCAAGCGCGAGGACTCCGAGGGCGTCCTGCGCCGCAAGTACGACCTGAAAGGCTTCCGCGCCCTGTTCCTGGCCGGCGAACGCGCCAATCCGCCGACCCTGGCATGGGCCGAGCGCGAGCTCGGCGTGCCGGTCATCGATCACTGGTGGCAGACCGAGACCGGCTGGCCGATCGTCGCCAACTGCATGGGTCTCGGCGCCCACCCGGTCAAGCACGGCTCGGCCACCAAGCCGGTACCGGGCTGGGACGTGCGGGTCCTGGCGCCCGACGGGCGCGAGCAGAAGCGCGGCGAGATCGGCGCGCTGGTCCTGCGCCTGCCGCTGCCGCCCGGCGCCCTGCCCACCCTGTGGCAGAAGGACGACCACTACCGGGCCTCGTACCTGGAGGAGTACCCGGGCTACTACCACACCTCCGACGCCGGCTACATCGACGAGGACGGCTACGTCTTCATCATGGCGCGCACCGACGACATCATCAACGTCGCCGGCCACCGCCTGTCCACCGGCGGCATCGAGGAGGTGCTCGCCGCCCACCCGGACGTGGCCGAGTGCGCATGCATCGGCGTGGCCGACGAGCTCAAGGGCCAGCTGCCGGTCGGCTTCCTGGTGCTCAAGGCCGGCTGCGCGCGCCCGCCGGAGACCATCGCCGCCGAGGTGGTGGCGCTGGTGCGCGAGCGCATCGGCCCGGTCGCCAGCTTCAAGCGAGCGCTGGTGGTGGCGCGCCTGCCCAAGACCCGCTCGGGCAAGATCCTGCGCGGTACCATGCGCTCGATGGCCGACGGGCAGGAGTACCGCATGCCGGCGACGATCGACGATCCGACCGCGCTCGACGACATCCGGGCCGCGCTCGACGCGGCCGGCGTGCGACCGCCGCCGTAGACCTCCCGCGCTCTGGTGCGGGAGATCTACCGGCGCCGTGACTTACAGCGAGTTCACGAAGGTGAGGAGGAAGTTCTTGTTGGTGCGGCTCAGCGCGTTGAACGCGTTGCGAGCCGCGGCCGCCTGACCGTCATGGGCCAGGATCGCGTCCTCGATGGTGGCGGCGCGGCCGTCGTGCAGGAAGGCCACGTTGAAGCGCGCGCCCCACAGCGGCTGCGTCCTCATCAACCGCGTCTGAGCAACCGGATCGCCGGACTGGCCGATGCCGTCGCCGAGCGATCCCATGTCGTGAGCCAGGAAGTCCGAGAACGGCTGGAACACGAACCGCCCGGGCACGCCGTTGAACGGATTGCGCGGCGTGATGTAGGGCGCGATGACGTGGCAGTCGGCACAACCAACGCCCACGAACCGGATGCCTCCGATCACGAAACCGACCGGATCCGAGATGTCGAGCGGCGGGGGCGCCAGCGACTCCATGAAGGTGGTGAACAGCAGCAGGTCGTCCTGGATCTCGGTCCGGCCGCCGTCACACGGCCCGACAACGTCGTCGGTGAACTCCGGGACATTCGGATCGCCGGGAGGCTGCGCCAGCGCCAGGTCGCCGCCGTTGCAGCCCGCAGGCGGCTGGACGTTGTTGGGATGGTTCTCCACCGCAAACTCGAGGATGGATGTCCCGTTGAAGCAGCTCTGGGTGGTGATGCCCATCTCGTTGTCGTAGGCGTCGCCCGAGAAGACGAGCAGCGACGGAACCAGCCCCTTCCATCCGAAGCGCGCGACGCGCAGAGAGCCGATGCTCTGGCCGGGATCGCGCGGATCCGGCAGGACCACCGGGACGCGCTGCGCGACGCCGCGGACAGCGGGAGCCTGGCGGGCCGCGTTCTGGTCGAAGACAGAATCCGGAAGAGAGTCGACCAGGCCGAGTCCGAACAGTGGTTGGGTGCGTCGGCCGACGTTGCGCACGTTGGCGCTGCCCGGCTCGACCTCGATGTTGATCGTGCAGACCGTGTCCCCGTTCATGTACGTGCCGTTGGAGAACAGCTGGCGCAGCGTGCCGCCCTCGTTCTCCTCGTCGGAGTCGAACCCGAAGAACACGCCGTCGTCGACGCGGCCGAACCGGCGCTCGGTGTTCGTCCCGGAGCCTCCGAGCGCCGGGGTGGTGTGGCAGGTGCCGCAGCCGTTCTCGTTGAAGGTCGGGCCAAGCCCGTCCGCTATCGTCTCCGCCTCGCCGAAGGCTTCGGCGGCCTCCTCGAAGGCTTCCGGATCAACTCCCGGCAGGGTGTCCCCGGCTTCACCGGCGACACCCTGTTGCGCGCTCCCTAGCTCCCCGCCCTGGTCCATCGCCGCGCATGCCATCCCTCCAATCGCCAGGATGGCTGTGTACGAGTACGTCACTAACGAAATAGACGTTCGTCCCATGGCAGTCCCTCCGCTGGTGGTGGTGCGACCGTGAAGTCGCAGGTGGGTGTTCCTGCGACAGCCAGTCTGAGATCCAGGACGAGCCAATAGCGTCGCGAGCCCAGAGCAGCTCGCCGGCGCTCGACTTCGAGCCCCTTACCCGCTGCTCCTATCTCACGTTCAACGGCCGCCGTAAAGACGGAAGTGACCGTTCGTCACCGACGGTGAGAGAGTCCAGAAAGACGGCTTCAATCGTTCCGATCAATTGAAGCGATCACCATGGCTTTGCCTTGGTCGATCCCCTGGCCCGACGGTGATGGCGCCTGCCACGAGCAGCGCGCACAAAATGCAACGAGCGCAAAAAAGACGACACTGCTCCACGACGGGGACGCACGTCCGGCCACAGAGAGGCAGCCACCCTCGCCGCCGCCGTCGGTGCCGTCGCTGTCATCGCTCCCGTCGTCGGATCCGTCGCCATCATCGCCGCCGTCGTCGGTGCCGTCGCTACCGTCGCCGTCGTCGTCGTCGTCGGATCCGCCGCCACCCGGCCCGGTAGCGGGATCGGCGCGGACGATCGCGTCGCGACCGCTCAGCCGCGCCCAGAAGGCGATCTGCCCGGTCGCGTACACGGCCATCGGGCCCATGTCGAGGATGCCGACCACTCCGCCGTCGATCTCGACTCCCTCCTGCACCACCACGCCGATGCCATCGTCGTCGGCGATGTAGATCGTGTCGCGGCCCTCGTCGCCCTGGCCGAGGAAGACGACGCAGCCGCCCCAGCCGCGGTTGTCGCTGCCGTCGCCGGCCAGCCCGGTCTGATCGAGCAGCGAGACCTTGATGCCGTCGGCGTGGAGGCTGAAGTCGCCGGCGGCGGTGTCGGCCAGGGTCGAGCTGCTGAGCGTGGAAGGGTTCCAGCGCCGGATCTGCGTCCCGCTGCGGCCCGGCATCGCCGGGTCCGCCTGCAGATGCATGTACGCGATCGCCGTGCCCGGCCCCATCGAGATCGGCGGCTGCGGGCCCAGCCCGGTGTCCGGATCTGTCTCGGCCACCAGCGCGCCGGACGCTGACACCAGCCGCTGCCCGGACGCGACGTTGCTGAAGTAGCTCACCTCGTCTCCCTGGCCGATCGACACCGCGCCGTAGCCGCCCGGCTCGCCGCTCTCGATGACGCGCAGGCCCTGGAGGAAGCGCGCGGTCGCGATCACCTGGCCGCCGAGCTCCTCGTCGTAGGCGCCGACCGCGACAAGCCCGTCGGAGGTCACGTCGATCGTCCCGAAGCTGGAGAAGCGCTGGCCCGGCTCGCCGACAGCGATCTCGTCGACGACGGGGGCGTTGCTGGCAGCGCCCAGGGCGGGCCACGACTGCGGCAGCACCGGACCGGGCCGCTCGAGCATCCCGGTGAAGAAGGCGATGTCGCCCGACAGCAGCGACGTGTCGAGGAATGTCCAGTCGCTGTCCGGATCGGCCTCGCGATCGCGCACCCGCTCGACCAGCACGTTCTCGTCGCCGACCATGACGGCGCGGCCGCCGGCGTCGAGCCAGCTGGTGAAGGCCACGCGCCCGTCCGGACCGAGCGAGGGGATGGCGCGGCCGCGCACGAAGGCCGGGTCGGTCAGGGTCAGCTCGCCTGTGTCGTCTGCGATGACGACGAAGTCGAAGCGGTCCGGGCAGTCGCCCCGTGCCGCGCCGCCGCCGGCCGCGATCGCCGCGAGCGCGACGAGGATGCGCATCGGCGCGCTCATGGCTGGGCCTCCGCCACGAACTCGAAGCTGGCCGGCAAGGGCGTCCCCACCACGGCGCCGGCCGCGTCGCGGGCGATCGCGCGCGCCATGTACCAGCCGGCCGGCTGCGGCGGGATCGCGAAGGTCGCCGCTGTCTGTCCCGGCGCGGCGAGCAGCACGCCGGCCGGCCGGAAGGTCGCGTCGAGCGCGAGCAGCTCGTAGTCGACCGTCACCACGCCGGGCGCCGAGGTGACCGGCTGGTAGCTGCCGTCCACGATGGCGCTGACCGTGACGATCGCCTGCTCGACCACCGTCGGCTTGATCGGCTCGACGAGCATCTCGGCGGCGACCGGGACCTCGATCGCCTCGACCAGCAGCGAGCGCGACAGCAGCAGGCGCCCCTGGTACAGGACGCGCATCTCGATCATCTCGCGCGCGAACAGCAGGAACAGGTCCTCGCGCTCTCTCGAGCTGACCGAGCCGGCCGACCCGGATCCGTGGAACCACTCGAGGTCGAAGTCCTGGCCGCAGGCCTCGCCGGGCGAGAGCGTGATGAAGCGGCCGGCGTGCGCCCGGGCCGGCTCGCCCGACAGCGCGGTCCCCTCGGCGTCGCCCACAATCGCGCACGCCTCGGTGAGCCGGCACGTCTCGCCGGCGCCGGCCGCGCCCGGATCGAGCGGGCAGGCATCGTCTGCATCCGGCGTCCCGTCGCCGTCGATGTCTCCGGGCACGGCGCCGCCGTCCCCTCCACCGTCGTCGCCGTCGTCCTGGCCATCGTCCGCGCCGACGTCGCCGCCGTCATCGTCGTCCTCGCCGCCGCACGGACCGCTTCCCATGGTGAAGAGGGCCAGCAGGAGGAGCAGGATGCGCAATCGATCGTGTGTCACGGGCCGCTGCGTGTGCACCGGTCATTCCACGCGCGTCGCCCGTGAGATCGAGCTGTTGGAGGTCCTGGCCGCGCTGCGTCCCATGGGTCGGGAGGAGCGGCACCTGGGACGTCCCATGGGCGCCTCCACGCCACCCTGCTGCGCTAGAGTAGGCCGCGAGCGGTGGGCATCATGGGCGGCGAGCCGGACACCTCGAGCGGGCGGCGGCGCCGGACGACGAGCTGCCGTTTCGCCGCGGCGACGCCATCGACCGCTTCACCGTGCTCGAGCTGCTCGGCATGGGCGGGATGGGCGTGGTGGTGTCGGCCTACGACTGCGACCTCGACCGCAAGGTGGCGATCAAGGTCCTGCGGCCCGACCGCCTGGCGCTCGAGCCGGAGCAGGGCCGCGCCCGCCTCCTGCGCGAGGCGCAGGCGATGGCTCGCCTCAGTCACCGGAACGTCATCACCGTCCACGAGGTCGGCATGGTCGGCGATCAGGTGTTCGTGGCCATGGAGCTGGTCCACGGCGAGACCCTGACCGCCTGGCTGGCCGAGCCGCGCTCCTGGCGCGACATCGTCGGCGTGCTGGCGTCCGCGGGCCGAGGGCTGGCGGCCGCGCACCGGGCCGGACTGGTCCACCGCGACTTCAAGCCGGACAACGTGCTTGTCGGCGCCGACGGTGATGTGCGGGTCACGGACTTCGGCCTCGCCAGCGTGGCGGCCGGCTGCGCGGAGGCGCGACGCGCAGGTGGTGCTGGCGGCGCATCTGACGCGCACCGACGCGGTGATGGGCACGCCGGCGTACATGTCTCCCGAGCAGCACCGCGGCGAGGAGTCGGACGCGCGCTCGGACCAGTTCAGCTTCTGCGTCGCGCTGCACGAGGCGCTGTACGGCGTGCGCCCCTTCGCCGGCGAGGACCCAGCCGAGGTGCTCGAGGCGATCGAGGCGCGCCGGTTCACGGTGCCGGTGCGAGACGCGCCGCGCTGGCTGCGACCGCTCCTCCTGCGCGGCCTGGAGCCGCGGAGCGAGGCCCGCTGGCCGAGCATGGAGACGCTGCTCGAGGCCCTGTCGCGCGAACCGGCGGTGCGGCGGCGGCGCTGGCTGCTGGCCGGCGGCGCAGCGGCCGTCGCGGCGGCGGTGGCGGCCGGCTTCGTCCTCACCGGCGAGCCACAGAACCCGTGTCCGGGGGCCGGCGCCCAGGCCCGGGCGGTGTGGAGCGCGGGCGCGCGCGGCCGCGTGCGCGCCGCCTTCGCGGCCACCGGATCGCCCATCGCGACCGGCGTGTTCGAGCGCGTCGATCGCCTGCTGACCGCCCGCCTCGACGGCTGGGCCGCGGCCCACAGCGAGGCCTGTCAGGCCACCCACGTGCGCGGCGAGCAGTCGGAGGCGATGCTCGACCTGCGCATGCAGTGCCTCGAGCGCGCACGCCGGCAGATCGGATTTCTCGTCGATGTGTGGGCGCGCGAGCCGGTCAACCTCGACAAGGCGATCGAGGCGGCCTCCAGCGTCGGGGACGTGGCCGCCTGCGCCGACACAGAGGCGCTGGCCATGCCGGTGGCGCCGCCGCGCGACGCGGCCCTGGCGCGGCGCATCGAAGAGGTGCGGGCCCAGCTCGACGCCGTGCAGGCGCATCAGCGGGCGGGCCGGCTCCACGAGGGCCTGGCGCTGGCCCGCAAGGCGGTGTCGGCCGCGCGCCCGCTGGACTACGCCCCGATCCTGGCCGAGGCGCTGGCGGCGGGCGGCAACCTCGAGATCGAGGTCGCCGAGCTCGACGCCGGCATCTCCATGATGTACGCCGCTGCGGAGACCTCGGCGACAGCGCGCGACGACGTCCTGCACGCCCGCATCCTGTGCGACCTCCTCTTTCACCTCGGCGCCAACGGCAAGCGCATCGACGAGGGCACGACCGTCTCGCGCTTCGCCGAGGCGGCGGTGGCGCGGGCCGGCAACCGCGACGAGCTGGTCGCGGCGCTGCTGCGCGGCCAGGCGCAGGTGCTAGGCCAGGAGGGCAAGCACGAGGAGGCGCTGGCGCGGCTGCGCCGGGCGCTGCCGCTCTACCGGGCGCGCCTCGGCGCCGACCATCCGCTGATCGCGCGCGTGATGGCCAGCATGGCCGCCAGCCTGCGCAGGCTCGGCCGCCTCGACGAGGCGAAGCAGCTCTTCCGCCAGGCGCTGGCCGATCAGGAGCGCATCTCCGGGCCCGAGCATCCATCGGTTGCCGCCACGCTGCACAACCTGGTCACCGCGCTCGCGCAGACCGGCGAGTACGACGAGGCGGCCAGGCTGGCCGAGCGGGCGCTGGCCATCCGCGAGAAGGCGTATCCGCCCGACCATCCGATGGTCGCCCGCAGCGTCGATTCGCTGGCCCAGCGCCGCGCCCAGCAGGGCCGCAACGACGAGGCGCAGGCGCTGTTCGAGCGGGCCGAGAAGATCAGGGTGAAGGCACTCGGGCCGGACCACCCGGACACGCTCGCCACGCGCGACAACCTCGCGGTCATGGCGATCGATCGCGGCGACGTCGCGACGGCGCGTCGACTCATGGAGAGCGTCATCGCCAGCAAGACGAGGGCGCTGGGCCCGGACAACCCGTCGGTCGCGCACGCCTGGTCCACGCTGGGAGTGGCGTTCCTGGCGGCCGAGGACTGGAAGCAGGCCGAGGCGGCCTTCGTCCGCGGCATCGCCATCCTCCGCAAGCAGCCCGGAGACCCGCCGGAGCTGTCGGACGCGCTCGTCGGCCAGGGGCAGGCGCGCGTCGGCGCCGGCCGCTTCGCCGACGCCATCCCGCCGCTCGAGGAGGCCAGGGCGATCGACGAGCGCGTGCGCGGCAGCAAGAGCGGATACCGGCCCTACATCCTCGTGCCCCTGGGCGAGGCCCACCTGGGCGCCGGACGCCCTGGCCAGGCCGCGCGCCTGATCGAGAAGGGGCTCGCGCTGGCCGAGCAGGACCCGAACTACACGCTCGAGCTGGCCATCATGCGCTTCCACCTGGCGCGCGCGCTGTGGGCCACCGGCGCCCGGCCCCGCGCCCTGGAGCTGGCCGGGAAGGCACGCGCGGGCCTTACCGAGCCGAGGCAGAAGCTCGATCGCGCGCGGGTGGACAGGTGGCTGAAGGCGCGCGGGGGCGCGACGCGCGGCGCCGCGCGGGGTCGCCCGGCCCGCTGAGACGGCGGCCTACCGGGCCAGCTCTGCCTCGATACGCGCGACCAGGGCGTCGCGCACCGGGGCCGGGGCGAAGACCGCGCGCGCCGCGTTGTGCTGGCAGGCCAGAAACTCGGCCCTGCCCCATCCGAACTGGTCGCGCAGACGCGCGAGCTCGGCGGTCACGCTGGTGTCGGAGGTCGTCCGCCCGTCGGTGCTGACCGTGACGCGCAGCCCGCGCCGCAGCAGCCGATCGATCGGGTGGTCGGCCATCGACGCCACCGCGCGGGTCTGCACGTTGGAGCGCGGACACATGTCGAGCGCGATCGACTCGGCGGCCACCCGGTTGACCAGCGCCGCATCCTCCTCGACGCGGACGCCGTGGCCGATACGCTCGGCGCCGAGCAGGTCCAGTGCCTCGCGCACGCTCGCCGCGCCCGCGTTCTCGCCGGCATGGACGGTGAGGCGTAGCCCGGCCTCGCGCGCGGCGCGGAAGGCCGGGATGTGCGGCGCGGCCGCGGGGAAGTTGCCCTCGTCGCCGGCCAGATCGAGCGCGCACACGACGTCCCGGTTGGCCGCGGCCAGCAGCGCCACGGCGAGGCCCTCGTCGGCCGGGCGGTGGCGCAGGCAGCACAGGATGAGCCCGGTGGTGACGCCGTGCGCCTCGCTGCCGTCGCGCAGCCCGCGGTGGACCGCGTCGACAACGTCCTGCATGGCAAGGCCGCCTCGCGTGTGCAGCTGCGGCGCGAAGCGCACCTCGGCGTGGATCACGCCGTCGGCGGCCAGATCCTCGACCAGCTCGCGCGCGATGCGCTCCAGGTCGGCGGCGCGCTGCATGACATCGAGCGCCAGATCGAGCCGGCGCAGGTAGTCGAACAGGTTGTCGCACGCCTCGGGTGCCACCAGGGCGTCGCGCAGCGGCTCCGGCATGGCCAGGCCGGTCTCGCGCCCGATGTCCCGGGCGGTCTCGATGCGCACGCACGCGTCCAGGTGAAGGTGCAGCTCGATCTTGGGCAGCTCCCGGATGGACAGGTCTCGATCCACGAAGCGGATGATACGCGACGCGACGCGGATGGCGGAGCGTCGTGCCGCCGTCACCAGCTCCGGCGCTCGACCGGCAGGCCCGCCTTCTGCCACGCGTCCCAGCCGCCGATGAGCGCGCGGGCGCCCGTCCACCCGGCCTGCCTGAGCTGCTGCGCCACACGGGCGCTGGTCGCCTCGTCCGGTCAAGCACAGTAGAGCGCGATGTGCGAGCTCTGCGGGATGGCCAGCGCGCGCGCCGTCTGCACGACCCGCTCCGGGTCGATGCGCACCGAGCCGGCCGCCGCCAGAACGTCGGCGCGCGCGCTCCGCTCCTTGCGCGCGTCGCCGATCACGACCGGCTCGCCGCTGGCCAGCAGGCGGCGCAGCTCGTCGACGGTGAGCGTCGCGGCGGAGCGCGGCGCGGCCTGGTCGGCCCCGGTGAGCGGGGCCGCGGCGGAAGCATCCACGGTCGATGCATCGGCCGGCGCTGCCAGCGCCGCGATCGGCGCTGCCGGTACCACGGCGGCCGCGGCCCTGCTGGTCCGCCGGGTCAGCACCACGAGCGATGCGCCGTGCACGAGCAGCGACGCGATCACCACCACGCCGCACAGCTGCAGCATGCGCTCGGCGCCGGGCAGGCCGGCGAACACCGGCAGCGAGACCAGCAGCAGCGAGCTCAGGCCGCGCGGCCCGTACCAGGCCACGATCAGCCGCGGCGTCCGGCCCATCCCGCTACCGAGCAGTGCGACCAGGTAGATGAGCGGGCGGGCCGCCAGCACGATGACGGCGAACAGCAGGGTGCGCCCGTCCAGCTCGCCCAGGCCGCTCCACATGACCGAGGTCCCGAACAGGACGAAGGCGAACATCAGCGCCATCTCGGCCGTCGTCTCGCCGTACTCGAGGAAGCAGTCGCACAGCTCGACGTCGAGGGCCAGGATGGTGAGGCCGGCGGCGAACGCGGCCAGAAAGCCGCTGCCGTGCACCGACTCGGCCGCCGCGAAGGTGGTGAACGCGACGCCGAGCGAGTAGAGCGACTCGTAGTCGCGCCGGATGCCGGTGCGGCGCCGGACCGCGATCAGGACCGAGACCGCCACCACCCCGACGACGACGCCGATCACCGGCCCGAGCAGGAGCACGTCGATGGCCAGGCGCCCCCAGGCCGGCGCGCCGGCGCGCCATGAGCGACATCGCGGCCAGCACGACCGGCAGCAGCACCGCGTCGTTGAGGCCGCTCTCCAGGCGCAGCGCCACCCGCGCGCTGTCGGGCAGGTCCGGACCGGCGCAGCACGCCGCGCAGCACCACCGGGTCGGTCGATGCCAGCGCCGCGCCCAGCAGCGCCGCCGCCGGCGGATCCAGATCGAGCAGCCACCAGGCAGCCACCGCCGCGACCGCCGCCGTGGTCAGCGTCCCGGGCCCGAGCACGCGCAGGGCCAGCCCGACGTGGCGCCGCACCTCCTTGAAGTCCAGCCCGAGCGCGTCGGTGAACAGCACCAGCGCCAGGCTGAGCGTCGTCACCGCCCGCAGCATCGGCGCATCGAGCCCGACCTCGAGCACGGCCAGCCCGTGCGGCCCGAGCAGCAGCCCGAGCAGAATGAACACCGCCGCGCTCGGCACCCCGCTGCGGTCGATCGCCCCGGACAGCAAGGTCGACACCGCGATGACCAGCCCGACGATGGCCACCGTCGCGATGAAGTGCTCGGCGGTCATCCCCGGCGAGCAGTATACCCGCCCGAAGGGAGGGGCCGGGGGCCCCTACCTGCCTACCACCACCAGTACGGCGGGCTCGGAAGCGGCAACACCTCGGCAGCCACCTCGCTCAGGTCGTCGAGGCTGTGCACGGTGACCGCGCGCGAGCTGATGGCGTAGATGTAGTCGCCCATGAAGATGCTGCGGCGCACGTCGGCGGAGCCCCACCAGCCGTCGTTGCCCTCGAAGAAGCGCGAGTGATCGATGACGCCGCGGCGGTCGAGGCCGCTCTCCGGGTCCACGTTGACCAGCTCGAGGCGCGAGTGCCAGATGTACTGCGCCGTCTCCCTCGCCGGTGTAGCCGGACATCGGCACGGCGAGCAGCTTCTTGGGCGCGAAGTACTGGAACGCCTTGTGCTCGTAGAGCGCCTCGGACCAGCTGCTCCAGCCGTCGGTGGTCAGCTCCTCGGCGTCGACCAGCGCCGGCGCCGCGCGATCCGACACGTCGAACAGCGAGACCTGCATGTTCCAGTTGGCGCCGTTCTCGTCGCCGCCCACGCCGATGGACAGGATGCGGTCGTCCGCGATCGGGTGCAGGTAGGTCGAGAAGCCGGGCACCTCCAGCTCGCCGACCAGGCGCGGCGCGGTCGGGTCCGAGAGGTCGATGGTGAAGAGCGGGTCCACCTGCTCGAACGTGACCAGGAACGCCTCGTCGGTCATGAAGCGGGCCGCGAAGATCTGCTCGTCCGGCGCGATGCCGCCCAGGTGGCCGACCGTCGTCGAGCTCGCCGTCATGCTCCTCGAGCACGTAGATGTGGCTCTCGGGCGCGGGCGGCGTCTGGTCGAACACCTGTCCGTCGTCGGTCACGCCCCAGGCCACGAACGGAGTCGTGCTGGCGGCCACGCGCAGCCGGCCGTCCTGCTCGTCGAGCGCGAACTGATTGATGACGGTGCCGTCGATGCGGCCAGAGCCGACGTACGCGCTCTGGCCCGGCCTCGGTGATGTCGAAGGCGTGGATGTTGGTGGCCGGCGTGAACACCTCACCCGGCTCGACCTCGGTCCAGCCCCACCACCAGTCCCAGGCCGACTCGGCCAGGTACAGGCGCTCGCTCGACGAGTACACGGTGGCCCAGTTGGACACCACGGTCTCGGTGTCGACGGTCAGCTCCGGCGCCGCGATGTCGAACGACAGGATGGTCGAGGTGGTGCGGCCCGCGCTGTCGGTCGGCCGGTAGAACGACCCGCAGTCGGAGCCGGCGATCGAGATGGTGCGCAGCTCGCCGTCCGGCAGCCGCTCGTACAGGCGGGGGATCATGTCGTCGAGGCTCGCCGACGCGATGCGCTCCTCGGCCCGCTCGCGCACGACGTCCAGGTCGGTCTGGTTGCCGTTCTGGTCGTAGAACAGGGTCCAGAAGTCGTCGAGCCCGGGGACCAGGATGTAGCCGTTGGCCACCACGCGGATCGAGCTGTCGATGCGGCGCGCGGTCTGGTACCAGCCCTCGATCCACACCTCGCGGTCGAGGATCGGGTCGGCCGGGTCGGTCACGTCGAACACAGTGATCTTGGACAGGCCCCAGGTGCCGGTACGGCATGGCCGCGTCGCCGTCGCTGCGCTGCACGCGCTCGCGCACCGGGTGCTCCTCCGGCAGCGACTCGACCGCGACGAAGGAGAACACCGCCGCGCGCCCGCTCTCGGAGTCGAGCAGCAGCTGGTACGGCTCGCCCTCCAGCTCCAGCTCGGAGCTGGCCTCCAGCTGCCCGAACTCCGGCACGCCGAAGACGTGCAGGCGGTTGCCGTTGACCAGGTACAGGTTGAACCCGTCGGTCTTGACCAGGTCCGCCTCGTCGACTCCCTCCTCCTGGTTGTTGGTGCCGGAGTAGTCGGTCCCTTCCTCGCGCCCGCCGCCGTCGCTGGCCTCGCCGCCGCCGCCGTCGCCACCGGCCGAGTCCCCCTCGGCTCCAGGCGCCGACGGCGCCCCACCGCCGCCGTAGTAGCCGTAGCTGTCGATGTAGGCGTCGAGCTCGCGGCGCGCGCGCGCCTTGATGTCGGATTCCAGCTCGTCGCAGGTCTGATACTGGACCAGCGCGACGGACTTCTGGGCCGCCCACGGTTCGCGATCGCGATCGTCGTCGCTACAGCCGGGAAGCAGCACGGGGAGCAAGAGGAGGGCGAAGAGAGTCGAACGAATTGTCAGCGGCATCACCGGCCCCTTGCAGCAAGGTCAATGCCACTCGCAAGGCTGCGAGATCGCGATCGGGGGCCCTTCCGCGCCTCGAAAAACCGAGCCCGATCCGCGAACCACTGACGAAGACCCGAGAGCTGTCCGCGTTGTGCGCAGGCGGCGCAGGCGCGAGGATTGGGGGCGATGGCGCCCGGGTCACAGCAATGCCTGCAAGGCCACGCGGCGTGTCACGGATGGTGAAGGACGTGGGCGTCAGGCGCACCGCGCCGGCTGCGCAGCGAAACGCCGATCCGATCCGCGAGGTACTCGAGCGCGTGCTAGCCCCCGGCCTGGTGCTCGAGATCGCCAGCGGGACCGGGCAGCACGCCGCGCACATGGCGCGCGCGCTGCCGGCCGTGACCTGGCAGCCGAGCGACGTCGACGCCCACGCGCTGGCCAGCATCGCGGCCTGGGTCGAGTCCGCCGGGCTGCCCAACCTGCGCCCGCCGATCGAGCTCGACGTGACCGACGACCCGTGGCCTGTCTCCGCGCCCTCCGCGGTCGTCTGCATCAACATGATCCACATCGCGCCCTGGTCGGCCGCGCTCGCCCTGTTCCGCGGCGCCGCGTCGGTCCTGCCTGCGGGCGGCCTGCTCTACACCTACGGCCCGTACCGCTTCGACGGAATCACCGCACCCTCGAACGACAGCTTCGACTCGTCCCTGCGCGCGCACGACTCGTCGTGGGGCGTGCGCGACGTGCGCGACCTCGAGGCCGCGGCCGCCGCCGTCGGCCTGCGCCTCGACGAGGTCGTCGCGATGCCGGCCAACAACCACTCCCTGGTGTTTCGACGATGACCCTGCCCTGCCTCCGCCCCGACCTGCCGGCCGGATACTCGTTCCAGGTCAGCCAGCTCCCTCACCGCGCCAAGCTCGATCAGAACGAGGCCGCCGTCGACTTGCCGGACGAGCTCAAGCGCGAGCTGGCCGCCGAGCTGGCCGCGCGCGCGTGGAACCGCTACGTGCAGCCGGCCGACTACGCGCGCGCCAAGCAGGCGCTGGCCGGCGCGTTCGGCGTGGAGCCGGCGTCGCTCGCCGTCACCGTCGGCGCCGACCAGGCCATCGAGGCCGCGTTCCTGTGCGCCGGCGGGCCGGGCCGGCGCGCGCGCTGGTTCGAGCCGACCTACCCGTACATCGCGACCGCCGCGCGCCGCACCTTCACCGACGCGGAGCCGGTCGTCCTGGGCCGCGACATCGACCGGCTGCTCGACGCCGAGCGCGTGCTCGCCGGCCCGCCGGTCAACCTTCTCGCCCTTGTCTCGCCCAACAACCCGACCGGCGGCCTGGTCGCCGAGCCGGTGCTCGACGCGGCGCTCTCCGACCCGCGCCGCCTGGTGCTGATCGACGAGGCCTACTTCGCGTTCAGCGGGTGGACCTCGCTCTCGCGCGCGGCCGCCGCCCCGAACCTGTTCATCGCGCGCTCCCTGTCCAAGTCGATGCTGGCCGGCGTCCACGTCGGCTGCGCCATCGCCCACCCGGACGTCATCGCCGCCATCGAGCGCCTCTACACCGCGCCCTACCACCTGGATGGCTGGCAGATCCTTTGCGCGGAGCGCTATCAACAGCTGCTGCCGCACGTCGTCGCCGCCACGTCGGCGTCGCGCGCCGAGCGCGAGCGCGTGGCCGCCGCCCTGCGCGGGCTCGGCCTGTCCGCGCTCGACAGTCGCGCCAACTTCGTGGCCTTCGAGGTCGGCGCGCGCTCCGGCGACGTGTGGCGCGGCCTGGCCGAGGCCGGCGTGCGCGTCCGCGATCTGGGCGGGCTGCCCGGCCTGGCCGGCTTCCTGCGCGTCACCATCGGCAGCGCCGCCGACAACGACCTGTTCCTCGCCGAGCTCGGCCGGCGGCTATAGTCCGCGTCCGATGACGTCCCGGCCGCTGCGCGAGATCCGCGCCGAGTACGATCGCGACACGATCGTCGTCTACCAGGCGTACAGCCCGGCCATCGCGGAGCCGGCGCTGGCGGCGCAGAAGTTCGTCGCGCCGTTCTCGTTCAACCGCATGACCTGGATCAAGCCGTCGTTCCTGTGGATGATGGAGCGCAGCGGCTGGGGCAGGAAGCCGGGCCAGGAGGTCACCCTCGCCGTGCGCATGACGCGCGCGGGCTGGGAGGAGGCGCTCGGCCAGGCGGTGCTGACCGAGAAGGGCGCATCGGGCGCGGCGGTGCTGGTGCAGTGGGACCCGGAGCGATCGATCCGGGGCGGCAAGCTCGACCATCGATCCATCCAGGTCGGACTCAGCCGCCACCTCATCCGCACCTACGCGGAGAAGTGGGTCGTCGCGATCGCGGACCTCAGCCCGCTGGCGGCAAAGCTGTACGCGCTGCGCGCGGACGGCGAGCACGACCGCGCCAGAGGTCTGTTACCTCCCGAGCGGCCGTACCCGCTGAGCGACGAGCTGATGCGCCGCCTGGGCGCCGGCTCGCCGTGACGATCAGCCCTTGCTGATGACCTTCTTGGCCGTGCCCTTGCTCTTCACCTTCTCGGGCTTGATGACCTTCTTGGTCTTCACCTTCTGGGCGGTCCGCGCGCTGTCGTCCTTGTCCTTCTTGGCGACCTTGCCCTCTCCCTTGTCGGGGCAGGCCATCGCCACCGGGGCGGCGAGAGCGGTGGCGAACGCGCCGGCGATGACTGCACCAATGAGCTTCTTCAGCATGGAATCTCCTGGTCGCGGTTTGCAGGCGTGATCCTGACACCGGGTCGGGAGCCGTGCCAGGAGAACCGGCGGGCGGCCGGCGCGATGCAGCCAGCGGCACCCGGGACCGGCGAGCGGCGCCGGCTCTACTCGAACGAGTCGTAGTACTCGACCTCGTCGGCGATGAGGCGACCCAGGCGATCGCCCGAGTCGACCGCCCACGAGTAGTCGGTCGCAAAGTTGTTGCGTACCTGCAGCCGTCCGCGCTCGGGAAAGCGCGGGTCGTCCAGGATCGTCTCGGGGGCCAGACCAGTTCCACCGTGCTGGTGGCAGCCGGTGCAGTTGGTCGCCGCGTTGCCGCTCCCGATCTCGATGTACGGGTTCGAGCACCAGGAGGGGCCCGACGCCCCCCGGTGCGCGGCGGCCAGCGCGGCGGCCAGAGACGGCGCCGAGTCGGCGAAGCCGCCCGCGGGATCCGGGTCCTCCTCGCGGAACCAGGCCACGGTGCACATCTTGTAGTGGCTCCACGGCCCGCCCAGGTCGGCGACGGCGGCCGGTCTGTCGGCGCCGAAGTCGGAGTCTGGATCCGGCGACCACCACATCGTCGTCCACATCCAGTGATCGAGCTCCTTTGTCATGATGTGGAGCCCGGCCAGCCGGTAGCGCTGACCGCTGGGCAGGACGACCGTGTAGATCTCGTCCGGGCCCGGGATCCGCTGTGGTGTCTCCCTCGCCCCAGTCCTGATCGCCGTCCAGCCGGCGCGTCAGAGCGTCGGCCGACGTGTCGTGGACAGCGAGCTGCTCGCCGAACTCGCTGCGCCGCCAGTCCGCCTTGACCACCGCCGCGTCGATCGGGAACGGACCGGCCATGCAGCGCGGCCCAGGTCGGCTGCGCCTCGCCCAGCTCGACAGCGACGACCGCGCGGCCGCCCGCCTCGCCCGCGGCCACCTCGACGGTGATGGGCCCCGGGCCCGGCGCTCGACACGGCTCGCCCGGCGCGGCGGCGCAGACCTCCTCGCGCGCCTCGGGCGGGCCGGCCAGAAGGCGCAGCGACACCTCCGGTCCGTCGTCGACCGCGGCGTGCAGCTCCTCGCCGCTGGCCACGAAGAACGGGCCGATCTCGCGCCGCTCGCACGCGCCGACGTCGACCGCCTGGCGCACCAGCTGCCGGGCCGCGGGGCTCTCGCCCTCGCCGAACGCCGGCGGCGGCTCGCCGTACACGCACGGCAGCGTCTGGGCGTAACTGGCGAGCACATGCCGCGCCGCGCCCGGGCTGTAGCCGACCCGCGAGATGCCGCCGATGCCGCCCACCTCGGCCTCCTCGTCGATGGCATCGAGGTAGGCCTGGAAGCGCTCGGCCGGCCAGCTCTCCGCCTCGTGCACCGCCTCGACGTTCCAGCCCAGCGCCTCGTCGATGGCGGCGTCGTCGAAGGGCGCGCGCGCGGCGCGGCCCTCCACGCCGAGCCCGAGGTACAGGCGGTGGAACATGCGCTGGAAGTCGTCGCGGCCGTACCAGGTCTGGAAGCGCGGCAGCTCGCCCGGCAGTCCGGACGGCAGCTCCTCGGCCATCGCGACCGGGGTCAGCGCGCGCTCGACGATCGGTCCAGGCCGCCTCGCGCCGCGCGGGCAGCGACCCGCGCAGCTCCTGCTCGCGGCCGCGCAGCGCGCCGTCGGCCGGGTAGAGATCGGCCGGCCCGACGATGGCGCGGTCGGGCAGAGCTGAGCGCGGCGCTGGCGCGCCCGACCTCGCAGCCGCCGCCGTCGTCGTCGGGGCCGCCGTCGTCGTCGCGACCGCCAGGTGTCGCCCGCGCAGCCGACAGCGGCGGCCAGCACCGCCACCATCCCCGCCGCGCGCGCGCCCGTGGCCATCGCTCGTCCTTCTACTGGCGCCGAGCACCAGCGCCGCGTCGGTGGCCGCGATGGTCTCGCTGGTCGCTCCCGTCGCGCACGATGAAATAGATCCAGCCGTCGGAGCGGAAGTGCGGGTAGAGCGCGTACTCGCCCGGCGCCATGTTGGTCACGCGCGTGGTGGTGCCGTCGAGCAGATCGAGGACGTACAGGTTGGAGGCGCCCTGGTCGAGGTACGGCGCGAACGCCGGATCGTCGGGCCCGTCGAAGCCGAGCTCGACCGCGTCGGCCTTCCTCTACGTAGTGATGGTAGGCGAGCCAGCGCTCGTCGAACGAGAAGCCGGGCTTGCCGCCGTTGACGCAGTAACGCGCCACCTCCGGCGTCTCGACGTCGTAGCCCTCCTCGGTCGGCGTGGCCACCACCTTGCGCATCACGAAGCCGAGCTGGCCACTCGGCGCCGGCGACCCGGGAGATGACCAGCTGCGCCGACGGCGACAGCACCGCGTCCCCTTCCCACGGGGTAGTCGAGCGGCGATCGTGGTGCCCGGCTCGTAGCCGGTGTTGCCGTGTGGATCATCGGCGTGAGCCGCAGCCGCGAGCTCTGATCGGCGGTGGCCGGCGGATCGCCGAGGGTCGCGCTGTGGCCGCCGTCGTCGCTGTTGAACTGGCCGTGCACGGTCCAGTAGTCTCCGCCGTCCAGCGCCGCGCCCAGGTGCTGGTACAGCCCGACCTCCTCGTTGGCGCTGCAGCCCGGCTCGTTGAAGGTGATCTCCGTCGGCGTCGGCGTGGCGGTGAGGACCTGCTGCTCGCAGAACAGGGCCTGAGCTGGCCTGGAACGCGAAGCCGGAGTTGTCCGGGAAGAAGCCGGGATCGTAGAACGCAGTTGGCGTCGATGACCGTGTCGGTCTGCAGATCGACGAAGGCCGCCCCGTTCGGCTTGGTCCCGTGGCCGACGAAGCGCCCGTCGGCCGAGCTGCGCGTCCAGAACGCCGACCGGTAGGGGACGACCTGCAGGCTGCGCACGACCGACGCCCGGCAGCTGCTCCCAGTCCGCCTCCCGCGGCTCATCGGTCAGACACTCGATCGGAGCCGCATCCACAGGCGCAGCCGTGCATGAGCAGATCGTTCTCGCGGTTGAGAGCGGCCCAGCCCTGCGTGCTCATCGCGGTCACGTGCGCGGCCACGTCCTTGGACACGCCGGAGCGTGCACTCGGTCGGCTGCGGCTCCTCGATCACCTTCGCGTCCAGCAGCGGCAGGCCGCGGATGAAGTACTCGGCGATCGAGATCGAAGGCGTCCTGCTCGAAGGGGACCTCGCCGCCGCGCGGCATGCCCAGCTGCGTCGACGAACGCCTGGTGCAGCTCCGGCGCCGTCGGCGCCGTAGGCCAGCTCGAACAGGTGCGCGAACCAGGGCAGATGCGCGCCGGTGCTGTACACGCCGAGCTTCTCCGCCTTGAACATCGACTCCGGGTCGGCCGGCTCGTCGCGCAGACAGTCAATCATCTCCTGCGCGGCCGCCGCGTCGGAGACCTCGAGATCGGTGAGACAGGTGGCCAGCGATTGATCGCCCAGCGCGCGCCAGTGGCGCAGCGTCTGGCGGCCCACGCCGTGGCAGCGGCTGCAGTTGTCGTCCGCGCCCGGACACCGGCGTGTCGAGCAGCTCGAGCACCGCGTCGGCCAGCTCGTCGTCGGGCAGTTCCACCGGGTTGCGAAACACCGGCGCCACCGCCGCGTCGACGGCTGCATCGACGCCGGCGTCGCTCGGACCTCCATCGTCGCCGTTGCCCGACTCGTCGTCCGAGCCGCAGCCGACTGCCGTGGCCAGGACGAGGAGCAGGACCGAGCGCAGGCCGGTTGAGCTACACAGGGGCATTGGGACACTTTGCATTCCCGCGCCTTGCGCCGCAACGGCCCGGGTCACGCGGGGGCCGCGGCCTGCGCCCCTTGGAGACGCACCCTGCCCTCGCGATGCCCCGTCCACCTCGTCAATTCGCGGCTGTAGCGTCGGCCCGGTCGAGCCGGCGCAGCCTCCAGCCGGCAAGGGCCAGGAGCGCGGCCACACCCAGACCGATCGCGCATGGAACGGCAGCGAAGGTGACCAGCCCGGGCTCCGAGTCTGCGGCGCGGTAGATCACGACCACCGTGGCGAACACGAGCACATGATGCACGGCGGCGTGCATCGCCACCGAGAGCACCCGCTCGGCGGAATCCGGCGTGCGCACAACGAGCGACTTGCCCACCGAGAGCATCCGCACGCCGATGGCGAATCCGCTCAGCGTGGACGCCGCCGCGCCCAGGCCGCCCATCGAGGCGAGCAGGCCGTGCTTCGCCGCGGGTATCGCGATCGCACACAGCAAGATGCCGAGGGGCGCGAAGAAGAACAGCGTCAGCACGCCCCAGGCGATGCCGGTGACCGAGGCCGCGGCCGCCACCGGCGGCTGACGCCGCCGCCGCTCGATCATGATGGTGGCGCTCCGGAACGGACCGTCGCCCACCTCCGGGCCGCGCACCCGCACGCTCCCCCAGCGCCAGCTCTGGCCCCTGGCCATCTGCCATGTGGCGACGGCGCCGATCACGATTGTGCTACTGCAGACGGCGAGTATCCAGGTCATGATCGTCCTCGGAGCGGCCGGCTCCTCCCGCACGAAGATTGGATGTCCGTGGTCGGAACGCAGGTGACACCACTTTCGTTCCGTCCTGGGTGGGTCCGGCCTCCTGGCAATGGATCTGCACAGATGAACACCACGGCCGATTGCCAGACGCACGACGTCGTCGTCATCGGTGCCTCTGCCGGAGGTATCGAGGCATTGACTCGCATCGCGAGCCAGCTGCCCGCCGATCTACCGGCGGCGGTGTTCGTGGTGCTCCACATGTCGGCCGGCTCCCCGAGCGCGCTGCCGGCCATCCTTTCCCGTCGGGGTCCTCTGCCCGCCCGGCACCCGCGCAGCGGCGACGCGACCGAGTCCGGAAAGCATCTATGTCGCTCCGCCCGACCACCACATGCACGTCGAGCCGGGCGTGGTCCTGCTCGGCCGCGGTCCGCGCGAGAACCGGGTGCGACCGGCGATCGATGTCCTGTTCCGCTCGGCCGGGATCGCGTACGGACCGCGGGTCATCGGCGTGGTGCTGACCGGCTATCTCGACGACGGCGCCGCCGGACTGATCGCCATCAAGCGCCACGGCGGACTGGCGGTGGTCCAGGATCCCGCCGATGCGCAATGCCCCGGAATGCCGAAGGCCGCCCTCGAGGCGGTCGAGGCCGATCACGTGACGCGCCTTGTCGACGTCGCCGCGCTGATCGACCGCCTGGTCCGCACGCCGGTCGCGGAGCACGCCGGGCTCGCGTCGGCGGACACGATGGCGGAGGACGAACCATCCGTGGCCGGCGGTCGCGGAGCCAGTCGGACGAGCGGCCAGCTGCGCCATCACGCCGAGCGATTACGCCACCTGCCGCGCTGAGGGTCGGGCCACGGCCCGGATATTTCCTTGATTCCTTCGCTTTCTCGCCCCGCCGCGGGTACGGTCTTTGCGCGACCTGGCCGGGTCCCAGCCAATGAGCGAGACGCACGACGAGAACGACCGATCACTCGAGAGCCTGCTCGACTATCTGCATGGCGCTCGCGGGGTCAACTTCGGCGGCTACAAGCGCAGCACCCTGCGACGCAGGATCGACCGGCGAATCAAGACGCTGGGCATGGGCGAGGACATCGACGCCTACCGCGAGCATCTGCGCGAAAACCCGGACGAGCTCACGCTGCTGTTCGACAGCATCTTCATCAACGTGACGTCGTTCTTCCGCGACGCCCACGCGTGGGCCTACGTGGCCGAGCACATCATCCCGACCATCCTGCGCCGCAAGCCGTCCGGCGAGCCGATCCGGATCTGGAGCGCAGGCTGTGCTTCCGGAGAGGAACCTTTCACCGTGGCGATGCTGCTGGCCGAGGAGCTCGGGCTGGAGCAGTTCACCCGGAACGTGAAGATCTACGCCACCGACTGGGACGAGGCCGCGCTGGTGGAGGCGCGCCGCGCCCGCTTCGAGCTGTCGGCGATGGAGTCGATCGCCGAGGAGCTCAGACAGAAGTACTTCCAGATCGAGGACGGCTCGGCGGTGCTCAACCACCCGCTGCGCCGCGCCGTCATCTTCGGCCAGCACGACCTCGTCGAGGACGCCCCGATCTCGCGCGTGGACCTGCTTCTTTGCCGCAACACCATCATGTACTTCAACGCGGAGACCCAGGCGCGCGTCCTGGCGCGGCTGCACTTCGCCCTCGAGGAGCATGGCTATCTGTTCCTCGGCCGGGCAGAGATGTTGCTCTCGCACAGCCATTCGTTCAGCCCGGTCGAGCTCAAGCACAGGGTGTTCGTGAAGGTGCCGCTCGATAAGGCGCGGAGCGACGGCCACCGCCATCTCCCTCCCGCGCCGGCGCGGCGGCGCGAGGACGACCCGGCCCGCGGCCAGCACCTGCGCGACGCGGCCCTCGAAGCCTCGCCGGTCGCGCAGGTGGTCCTGGACTCTCACGGCCGCATCGGCGTGATCAACAACAAGGCCACGCTGCTGTTCAACCTGGGGCCGCCGGACGTGGGGCGGCCGATCCAGGACGTCGAGCTTTCCTACCGGCCGCTCGACCTGCGCTCGATGATCGACGAGTCGCACTCGGCGCGAAGACCGGTGACCCGCAAGAATGTGGAGCTCCGCAACAGCGGCCGCGAGAGCCAGTACCTCGACGTGTCCATCACGCCGTTCCTTCGCGACGGCGCCCTGGTGGCCACGACGATCACGTTCGGCGACGTGACCCACCACCACAAGCTGCAGGAAAATCTACAGAGGTTCAGCGAGAACCTCGAGACCGCGTACGAGGAGCTGCAGTCGGCCAACGAGGAGCTGGAGACGACGAACGAGGAGCTCCAGTCGGCCAACGAGGAGCTGGAGACGACGAACGAGGAGCTCCAGGCCGCCAACGAGGAGATGGAGACGGTCAACGAGGAGCTGCGCTCCACCAACGAGGAGCTGCAGGCGGCCAACGACCGGCTGCGCCAGCACGAGGAGGAGCTCAACCACTCCAACGTGTTCCTCAACGCCATCCTGGGCAGCCTGCGCGCGGGGCTGGCGGTGCTGGGAGACGACCTCACCATCAAGGTGTGGAACGAGCTCGCTGTGGAACTATGGGGTGTGCGGTCCGAGGAGGTGCGCGGGCGCCCCTTCACCGACCTGGACATCGGCCTGCCCGTTGCGAACCTCGTCGCGCCGGTGCAAGACATCCTCTCGCAACAGGACGGCGATCACCGGTCGCACGAGCTGATCGCTCGACGCGATCAACCGAAAGGGTCAGCGATTCCAGTGCCGCGTGGTCGTGACCCGTCTCTCCCCGGAGAGCGGCATCCCCAACGGGGTGTGCATTCTGATGGAAGACTTTGCCTCACGAAGTGAATCTTCCAACGGGGGAGCGAAGCAGCACCGGAGGTGATCCGATGGGGCGCGTGGCCTTCAGCACACAGATCGAAGGGTTCGACAGGCGAGTGAGGGCGCTGCTGGAGGCGTTCTCGGCGCCGGACATCGAGCGCAGCGCGGTGCTCAACGCGGTGGTCGAGGAGCTGTCCACGAGCCTGGAAGAGCTGAAGGTCGCCGAGGAGGAGCTCGCGGCCCAGAACCTCGAGCTCGAGTCGGCGCACGCAAGTGTGCAGGCGGAGCGCCGCCGCTATCGCGAGTTCTTCATGTCGGCCCAGGAGGGCTACCTGGTCACCGACCACAAGGGCATCATCGTCGAGGGCAACCCGGCCGCAGGGCAGCTGCTCGGCGCATCTCTCGCCAACCTGCCCGGCAAGCCGCTGGCGACGTTCGTGGTCGCGAACGAGCGGGCCGAGTTCCAGCAGTGGCTCCGCCGCATCGCGGACCGCGAGCTGAGCGTCGCCACCCACGAGGAGGCGCACGTCAACACCCTGGGACGCGAGCGCTCGTTCCGCTGCGCGTTCACGTTCTGGCGGACCGATGAAGGCCAGCCGACCGGACCCACGCTGCGCTGGGCGCTGCAGGACCTCACCGATCGCGATCGGGCGCGCGAGCGCGACAGGTTCGAGGAGCAGGCGGTGCGCAGGGACGAGTTCCTGGCCGTCCTCGCCCACGAGCTGCGCAATCCGCTGGCCGCCATCACGCTGGCCTCGGCGCAGCTGACCAGGAAGGTCGAGCCGGCCGACGAGCGCATGACAAGGGCGGCGGAGACGGTCAAGCGCCACACAGCTCAGCTCACGCGGCTCATCGACGATCTCATCGACGTCTCGCGCGTGTATCACGGCAAGATCACGCTCGACTGTCAGTTGATCGAGCTGTCCGAGCTCGTGGCCGGCGCCGTGAGCACCGTGCAACCGGCGCTGCGCGTCAAGCGCCATCTTCTGTCCGTCGATCGCGACGCCGAGCCGCTGTGGGTGAAGGCCGATCCGCTTCGCCTCCAGCAAGTGCTGGTCAACCTGCTCGACAACGCGGCCAAGTACACGCCGGACGGCGGACGCATCGAGGTGCGGATGCGCCGGTCCGGAGGCCGTGGTGTCGTCGCGGTGCGCGACTTCGGCATCGGCATCCCTCCCGACATGATCGATCACATCTTCGGTCTGTTCGAGCAGGGCAGCGGCGGCGCGAGCGGGCTCGGCATCGGGCTGACGCTGGTCCGCGAGCTGCTCAAGATGCACGGAGGAATCCGTCGAGGCCTACAGCGCCGGCATCGACCAGGGCAGCGAGTTCGTCGTGTCTCTCCCGCTGGTGCATGCGCCGACCGAGCTCGAAGAGAATCCGATCGCGATGGAGAACACGGAGATGCCCCCGGGGGCGGCCGCGAAGATCCTCATCGTCAACGACAACCGGGACGCTGCGGATCTGGTGGGCATGGCGCTGGAGGAGCTGGGTCACACGGTGCGGATCGCCTACACGCCCGGATCAGGCGCAGGAGCTGGTGTCCGGCTGCACCGCGGCGCTTGTCGACCTGGCCATGCCGGCCATGGATGGCTTCGAGCTGGCGCCGCTCCTGCGCCGGATCGAGCCGAGCGTCGCCCTCATCGCAATGACCGGCTTCAACGACGATCGCCACCGCGGCGCGGCCGAGCACGTCGGCTTCAAGCACTACGTGCTCAAGCCGGTGGACCTCGGCCACCTCGACGGCCTGCTGCGCGCGGTGGCACTGGAAGCGAGCAGGAAGCGCTCCTCGCTCCCCTGACCGGGCGGCTCAGCGGGGCCGCTGCGGGTCGGCCACGTCGTCGCGCGGGTCGGCCGGCGACACGGGACCGTCGGGCGGCTCGGTGTTGATCGGCGCGCCGGGCAGCAGCATGTTGCCGGCCAGGAGATCGTCGAGCAGCGCCTCGTTCATGCCGGTGGCGCGGTAGAAGGCGTCCAGGTAGCGCGCCTCGGCGCCGCGGATGAGCTTCCAGCGCTCGGCCTCGGCCGCGCCGTCGGCCACCAGCTGGCGCATCTCCGACTTGAACTCGCTGTTGGCCGAGGTCATGAGCGGGGCCAGCGCGTCCCGCTGCTCCTGCGACAGCGGCTGGCCCAGCACCTCCTCGACGTCCGGCACGCGCTGCGTGGCCAGCACCAGCAGCCCGAAGTGGGTCAGCTCGCGCACCTCCGGCACGGTGATGCCCTGGCTCTCGGCCTGGCGGCGGGCGAAGTCGAGATTGGCGTCCACGTACAGATCGGAGAAGGTGCGGAACGCGACCTGGCCCGGCCGGGCCGCGCCGCGCGCCTTCTCCGCCATGACCTCGCGCATCTCGTCGGTCGGGATCGGCGGCCCCGGCTCGTCGAGCGCGGGTCGCGGCCGGTCCCGGCCCGCCACCGGCGGCGTCCTCGGCCGCACCGGCGCCGGCTGCGGCTTGGCCGCCGGCGCGGCGGGCGCGTCGCTCTCGCCGGGCGACCGCAGCAGCGAGGCTGCGGCCGCGACCATCACGAGCGCCCCGACCAGCAGGGCGTAGCGCATCCGGCGGTCTAGGGATACGAGTATCCGAAGCAGGGGCTGACGGTGCCCACCCGATGGCCGACGCAGGTCGAGAAGTAGCTGATCCAGCAGTCGCTGTTGCAGTTGGTGAAGATGTTGTAGCTGCACGTCTGCGACGACGGCGCGTAGTTGGGCGTGCCGTAGCGCCCGTTTGTGTTGCCGCCGCACTGATCGAGCTCGGCCTGCGACGCGCCGAAGTCGTCGCTCAGGACGTCATAGTCGTACCAGCTGGCGTTGGGCACCGACTCGGCGGTCGCGCCCGCGTTGCAGTAGCGATTGCCGGTGAAGCCGTCGTAGTCCTGATTCGACTGGATGGTGGTCCAGTCGGTCATGCACCCGACGCGGTGATAGGCGAGCCCCCCGAAAAGGTTGTCGCGGTAGTACTCGACGTAGTAGGCGGCATCCAGCGCTCGCGCTCCTGTTGCCATCGTCCCGAGCACCACCAGCGAAAGGATCAACTTCCTCATGGGGCGACCTCCTGTTGTTGGCCGTGGCGGAGCAGCATGTTCACTCGGCCGCTCGCGCGCGCGCAATGGTGAGCATTTGGTGGCGCGGTGCGGTGAGGGGGTACACAGCGATCGCAACGCGGCGCGGCGCGCAGCGCGAGTCCGAGTCAGCGGCGGCGCGCGGACAGGAGGTCGCGAAGGATCGATCGGTGACAGAGAGACTCGTCGGTGCATGCCGACGAGCAGAGCAGCACCACGCTCTCGCCACCCGCGACCCGGTCGGCAAGGGCGCGCATGTGGAAGCGGCCCGGGTCCTCGCTCAGCTCGGCCAGGAAACGGCGACGGTACTCGTCCCATTCGATGGCCGGCTGGCCCTTGCCGTAGACCGCCGCGTGCAGCGCCGGGCTGGGGCCCAGGTCCTTGTCCCATTCATCCCAGGTCTCGTCGCGCTTGCTCACCCCTCGCGGACGATAGCGGCAGACGAGGATGCGGGTTCCGCTGTCGCGCGGCAGCGGATCGTTCCATCGTCCCGTCGTGACCTTGCCGCGCGCCATCGCCTGAAGTCTAATACGTGCGATGCGTCATCCGGGGGGATGGCAGCCGCCGTGGGCGGGCTGCTGCGCCATTGCCATCGCTGCTGTCACGGTCGCCATCGCGTCCGGTCCGGCTCGCGCCGATGGCCTCGACGCGGAGCGCTTCGCGCCCGCGGTCGGGACCGAGGCCAGCTTCTCGTTCGAGCACCCGGGCGTGCCGTATCACCTCGGCTGGGGGCTCGGGGTCTTCTTCGACCTGGCCGACGATCCGGTGGTGGAGCGCGAGGGAGACGAGGTGCTTTCTCGCCCGCTCGAGCGCGCCGCGACGGTCGACCTGCTCGGCTCGGTCGGCCTGTTCGGCTGGGCCGAGCTCGGCGTCCACCTGCCTCTACAGATCATCTACACCGGCGACGACTACGCGGCCGGCGGCACCATGCTGTCGGCCGACGGCGGCGTCGGCGATCTGCGCCTGGTGCCCAAGGTGGTGCTGCTGCGCAGCGGCAGCGCGGAGAGCCACGTCCTGCTCGGATTCTCGGTGCCGACGACCTTGCCCACCGGCGACGCCGAGGCGCTGCGCGGCGCCGGCGGCGTGACAGCGGAGCCCCGCCTGACCGCGGCGCTGCACAGCGGGCAGCTCGGCTTCGGCGTCGCCGCCGGCTACCGCTGGCGCTCCGAGCATCCGGTCGGCCTGCCCTACGGCGACGAGATCGCGCTCGGCGTCATGGCATCGTTCGCGCTGGTGCCGGAGACGTTCGCCCTGCAGGCGGAGCTGTTCGGCGGCAAGCAGGTGGACGCCGACGTGGAGGGCGCCGACTTCCCGATCGAGGGGCTGGCCGGCGTCATCTACTCGCTGACCCGGTCGTGGGACCTGCACGCCGCGGCCGGGCTGGGCCTGTCCGACGGCATCGGCGATCCCACCTTCCGCGTGCTGGCCGGCCTGCGCTACCGCCACCGCGTGCCCGAGCGGCACGGCTTCCTCGATCGCGACGGCGACGGCCTGCTCGACAAGGACGACGACTGCCCGACCGATCGCGAGGACATGGACGCGTTCCAGGACGACGACGGCTGCCCCGAGCTGGACAACGACGAGGACGGCATCCTGGACGAGACCGACGAGTGTCCCGACCTGCCGGAGGAGCCGGGCGGCGACCGCGACGGCTGCCCCTCGCACACCTACGTCAAGATCGTCGACGGCCGCATCGAGGTGTTCGGCAAGGTCCTGTTCCGCACCGGCTCGGACGAGATCGAGGAGCGCAGCACGCCGCTGCTCGACCAGCTGGCCGCGGCCCTGCGAGCCAACCCACAAGTGAAGCGCATCCGCATCGAGGGCCACACCGACAGCACCGGCGACGAGGGCTTCAACCAGATGCTGAGCGAGCGGCGCGCCCGCAAGGTGAAGGAGGCCCTCGAGGAGCGCGACATCGACGACGATCGCATCGAGATCCACGGCTGGGGCGAGGCCAAGCCGACCGCTCCCAACAGCTCGGCGGCGGGGCGGGCCAAGAACCGCCGGGTCGAGTTCATCATCCTGGAGCGACCGGAGTGAGAGCGCTGACTGGACTCGCGACGCTTCTCGGCCTGGTGATGTGGACGCCGGTCGCGGCCGCCCAGGTGTTCCCCGATGCGGCCGACTGGGAGCCGTTCTTCTGCGGCGACGAGGTCATGGCGGACGGCGTGCTCGACGAGCCGGACGCCATCGACGAGCGCGACGTGGTGGGCGACGAGGAGGCGCCGGCCGGTCTGCGCGCCGCCGACGAGGACTTCTTCTACCTGCGCCTCCGCCTCGAGGCCGATCCGCAAGATGGCGCGGTGCTGCGGCCGTTCTCGTGGGGCATGGCCTTCGACCTCGATCTCGATCGCACGACCTACGAGGTGCTCATCCTGGCCGACGGCGAGGCCGGCCAGGTCGTCCTGTTCGACAACACCGAGGTCAACATCGACGACGATCCCACCGATCCGGCCGACCTGCCGCCGCTCGCGGTCTACGAGTACGCCGACGCGGGCGAGTCGGTGGAAGCGGACTCCGCGTTCGGCGGCGACGAGGACTTCTTCCTCGACGTGGCGGTGCCGTGGGCCGATCTCGAGCCGCTCGGTCTGGCGCCGGACAGCGAGATCCACGTGTGGGCCGCGTCGTCGGAGTCGCCCGACCGGCTCGACGGCGACTTCGCCTGTCACGACGGCGGCTCCGGCGCGCCCGGCGGCGACGACACCGCCTCGGATCGCACGGTGGCGGATCCGGGCGTCGACTCCGACGGCGACGGCTTCTCCGACGCCGAGGAGATTGAGGAGGGGACCGATCCGGACGATCCGGACGACGCGCCGGGCGGGACCGGCGGCGACGACGGCGGCGGAGATGCCGGTGACGGCGCCGACGACGTGCGGCAGCTCGAGGGCGGAGGCGGCTGCACGGCGGCCGGCGGCGAGCCCGGGGCGCTGTTCGTCCTGGCCTTGCTGCTCCTGCTCGTCCGCGCGCGCGGTGCGTCCCTGTCGTCGCGTGCGCGCGTCTCAAGTCGAACCGGACCTCCAGACCGTGCTTGACCGGGCCGGGCGCCGCGCTTGATCGTCGTCTGCAAATGACCCGAGCGCCTCGCGCCCTCCTCCTCCCCGGCGCACTGATCGCACTCATCGCCATGGCGCCTCGACACGGCGCCGCGCAGGCGAACGGCGAGTACCGGGTCCTGCAGCTCAACCTGTGCCATAGCGGACTTGTCGGCTGCTACACAGGCGACGCCGCGATCGAGCAGGCGCGCGCCGTGATCGAGGGGGAGCAGCCCGACGTCGTGTCGCTCAACGAGGTGTGCCGCTCCGACGTGGCCGCCCTGGCCGGCGCGGACTACCAGGGCTGGTTCACGCCGGCGCGCACCCCGAACGGCGGGACCGTCAAGTGCACCAGCGGCGAGGACTACGGCATCGGCCTCTTGCACCGGGCCGCGCGCACGAGCGCGGTGTCGAACACATACGCGGCGCAGGACAGCGGCAACGAGCGTCGGGTGTGGATGTGCAGCGCCTTCGCCGACGGAACCGGCGCCTGCGCCACGCATCTATCGACCTCGTCGCCGACGGCGATGCAGCAGTGCCACGAGCTGCTCGACATCGACCGGCCGGCCCACATCGGGGGCCTCGCCGCCGTGATCGCGGGCGACTTCAACCTCCGCTACAACAGCTGGATCCCGTGGCAGCCGAACGTGCAGGACTGCGTGCCGGGTGGGTTCTTCCGCAAGGGTGACGGCAGCGTGCAGCACGTCATGGCGTCATCGGCGCACTTCGACTTCATCGCCACCGAGGTCATCGACATGCAGGGCACCACCGATCACCCGGCCTTGCTGGTCCGGCTCACCCGGCGCTGATCGATCCCGACCTCGTCGCGCCGCCGCGCGGCTCGGCGCGCCCCGGACGCCCGCTGGCCTGCTCGGACGCGGCGCGGCCCGACAGCGAGCTGGGCGCATCGAGATGAGCGCCGTCGGACACGCCTACGCCCAGGCGATTGACCAGCTCGCCGCCCAGCCATCCCGTGATGAGCGCCAGCGAGACGCCGGCGGCGGACAGCACGATCGGCAGGGTGCCGGGGTCGGCCGGGGCATCGCGGCGCAGCAGCCAGCTCACGGCGAACAGCGCCACGACCACGACGTTGCCGACGCCGTGCAAGGTGCCGATGCGCCGCGCCCGCGTCCCGCTCTGGATGGCCACGAAGTCGATGATGCCGAAGACCGCGGCGACGAGGCCGCCGATGACGCCGCTCGCGATCATCCAGAACGCGACATCGGCCCAGCGGCCGCTGCCCGTCGCCAGGTGGATGACGTCGAAGAGGAACGACGTGCCCAGCAGGCCGAGCGGAAAAACGATGAGCATCTGGTGAATCGGATGCCCGAATAGCCTTGCCTTGCTCTCCATTGATGACTCCTCGCATCGGCAATGGTGCAAGCGCCGAGCCACGAGGACCGACGTGAATGTCGCCGAGCGGATCACGCGCTCACGCCGCGCGCCTGATCCAGCTCGACGGTCGCAGCCAGATTCGTTGTGAGCGTCGTCGGCCGCCTGTCCGGCGAGCGTCGGCGACACAGCGGGCTGTGCTGCCCAGCCCACGGAATCCGGTCCATCATCTCGAAGCGGGCTCTGCTGCCGCGCAGGCCTGCGAGCGAGCCCGGGAGTTCCGCGCTGCTCGCACTTTCGGCACCTTGCAGCCACAGGCGATGACGAGGGCACTGGTCCCCTGTTTGCTACGTTCCGTGTTCATGCGCACCAGGACCCTTGGACTCGCCTTGCTCTGTGCGGTGACCGGCGCCTGTGGCGGCGACGACGACGGCGATGGCTCGGGCGCCGACGCCTCGACCGGCGTGGACGCCGGCGCGGGTGGCGACGCGGCACCGACAGGCGACGCCGGCGCCGGCGAGTTCTCGCTCCACATCATCACGCCCTGGTGCGGCCCTGCCGACGAACCGTCGGTCCGCATCTCGCTCGGCGATCCGGACCCGGACGACAGCTGCGCCGTCAACGAGAGCGCGCCGCACGTGCTGCTCGACGTGTGGACCCAGGAGATCGAGGCGCCGATGACCTACTCCTTCTCGGCGACCGAGAGCAGCGGCGCCGGCGCCATGTGCTCGGGCGGGACGAGGCCCTGCCGCTCGTTCGCCAGCGGCGACATCCACTTCGACAGCTACGCCGCGGGCGAGAGCGCCGATGGCACCTGGCGCCTGCTCGGCGAGGAGATGGTGATCGGCGACTTCCAGGCCACCTGGTGCGAGCCGGCCACCCCGTCGCCCTGCGGCTGATCACTGCGGCGGCGAGGCGCTTGCGCCGGCGGCCGGGGCCGCGCATCGTCTCGGGGTGAAGCTCCCGTTCTCATCTCCTGTCGAGCCGATGCTGGCCAAGGCGGCCGCCGATCTCCCGCAAGGCGACGGCTGGCTGTACGAGCCCAAGTGGGACGGCTTTCGCACCATCGTGTTCCGCGACGGCGACGAGTGGCTGCTGCAGAGCCGCGACCTCAAGCCGATGAACCGCTACTTCCCGGAGCTGGGCGAGCCGATCATGGCCCAGCTGCCGGCCCGCTGCGTGCTCGACGGCGAGATCGTGATCGCGGGGCCCAAGGGCCTCGACTTCGATGCCCTGCTCCAGCGCATCCACCCGGCCGCGACCCGGGTGGCGATGCTGGCGCGCGAGACGCCGTCGTCACTTGTCGTGTGGGACCTGCTCGCCGACGGGGACGACGATCTGCGCGAGCAGCCGCTCTCGGAGCGGCGCGCGCGCCTCGCCCAGGTCGCCGGCGGGCTGGCCGCGCCGCTCCACCTGACGCCGTCGACCGAGGACCGCGAGCTGGCGGCCGACTGGTTCAGCCGCTTCGAGGGGGCCGGGCTCGACGGCGTGATCGCCAAGCGCCTCGACGGGGTCTATCGCGCGGGCGAGCGCGCGCTCATCAAGGTAAAGCACGCGCGCACTGCCGACTGCGTCGTGGCCGGCTTCCGCTGGCACAAGAACGGGCCGCAGACCCTGGTCGGCTCGCTGCTGCTGGGCCTGTACGACGAGGCCGGCGTTCTGCACCACGTCGGAGTCGCGTCGGCGTTCAGCGCCGTGCGCCGGCGCGAGCTGGCCGAGGAGCTGGCCCCGCTGCGCGAGGGCGCGCTCGACAACCACCCGTGGCGCGACTGGGCCAACCACGACGAGCACCAGCGCAAGCCGGGCGCGACCAGCCGGTGGAACCGGGGCAAGGACCTGTCGTGGGAACCGCTCCGCGTCGAGCTCGCGTGCGAGGTCGGCTTCGACCACATGCAGGGCGATCGCTTCCGCCACCCGGCCCAGTTCAAGCGCTGGCGGCCCGACAAGCCGCCCAGCGACTGCCGCTACGACCAGCTCGAGGTCGCGCCGCCCTACGAGCTGCAGCAGATCTTCGACCGCCGCGACTGATGGCCGTGACGGCCATGCCTCGGACCGCGCGTCCCGTTCCGGTTCACTCGCTCGACCACGGATCGTAGTCCGGATCGGGCGGCCCCTCCGCCGGCCGCTCGGCGTCCGGCACGTGGCGCAGGTTGACCCGGATGCGGGTCCAGGTGGTGTAGCGGCCGCGCATGGCGTCGACGAGCACGTCCGAGGGCGTGAGCTTGCTCGCCGCGTCCGGGTGGCGCGCCTTCCAGCGCTCGAGTCCGGCCAGGGCGTCTTCCTTCTTCGCCGCCCTGGAGATCGTGATGAGCGGGTGGGCCAGCGCGCGGCGGCGCGACGGCGTGACCCGCGGCGCCTCGCCCGGCTGCTTGTTGTAGTGCGGCGGCCACGGCGCGTCGCCCTGGCCAGCCTCCTCCTGGGCCGCCGACAGCTCGAGCAAAGAGTCGAGCAATCCGGCCGACTCGTCGATGCCCTCGGCCGCGTCGCCGCGCTCGGCCACCAGCGCCGGCACGGTGGCCAGCGTGTAGTGGGCCGGATCGCACCCGGCCACCTCGTCCCACCGGATCGGCATCGACACGCGCGCGTCCGGCGTGGGCCGCACCGCGTAGGCCGACGCCACCGTGCGGTCCTTGGCGTTCTGGTTGTAGTCGAGGAAGACGCCCTCGCGCTCCTCCTTCCACCACGCGCTGGTCGCCAGCGACGGGGCGCGGCGCTCCACCTCGCGCGCCACCGCCAGCGCGCACCGGCGCACCTGGTCGAAGCTCCAGCGCGGCTCGATCCTCACGTTGATGTGCATCCCGCGCGACCCGGACGTCTTGGGCCAGCCGACGAGGCCGTTGTCGCGCAGGACCTCGCCGGCGATGAGCGTCACGCGGCGGACCTGGTCGAAGGTCACCTCGGGCCCCGGATCCAGGTCGATGCGCAGCTCGTCCGGGTGATCGAGATCGTCGGCCCGCACCGGGTGCGGATTCAGATCGATGCAGCCCAGGTTGACGATCCACAGCAGCTGGGCCGCGTCGCGCAGGACCACCTCGCTGGCCGTGCGCCCGGACGGGAAGCGCAGCTCCACGGTCTCGATCCAGTCGGGCCGCTTGTCAGGGGCGCGCTTCTGGAAGAAGAACTCCCCCTCGGCGCCCTCGACGTAGCGCTTCATCACGTTGGGCCGGCCGCCGGCCCCGCGCAGGGCGTGCTCGGCCACCGCCTCGTAGTAGCGGACCACGTCGAGCTTGCTGTGCCCGGCGCGCGGGAAGTAGACCTTGCCCGGGTTGCTGATGGCGACCTCGCGGCCGGCCACCTGCAAGACCACCTTCTCGCTCCTGGCCACGCGGCGATTGTGGCCGCCCCTCGCCCGGGGCGCTACTTACTGGGTCGCCAGCCAATCTTGAAGAAGGACGCGCAGCGCCTCGGGCTGGTTCTCCGGGGGCGGGTCACCGGTCTGGCTCTCCTTGTTGATGCCGTGACAGGAGGCGCACACGCGGATCTCGCCGGCGCGGAACGATACCCAGTTGCGCTCGCGCACCACCGGGCCGCCGTCCGGCGCGACCAGCTGCCACGACATCGCGCGGCGCGCCGGCACGAACGCGGCCATCGATCCATCGAGCCCCAGGGTGACGCTGCCGGACGGTCCGTCCGGATCGGTCACCAGCTCGGCGCCGTGCATCGGCCTGGCCAGCACGCGGCGGCCGCGGTTGCCGCTCTCGTAGGAGCGGATCAGGTCGCCCTGCACGAACTGGATGTGGCTGATGTCGTAGACCGTGCCGTCGCGCGGCGCCGACGACACGCCGCCGGGCACCGCCAGGTTGTACGGCTGCTGCACGTCGTTGCGATCGCGCTGGGTGACGTTGCGGCTGACCACCAGGGCCAGCTCGCGCTCGCGCAGCCAGGCGCTGAGCGCGGCCGGGTCGACCCCGACCTCGTCGAACACCGTCTGCTCGACGGCCGGAAGCGGCTTGCTGCGCAGCGGCGGCGTCTCGCGCGGCGCGACCTCGACCGGATCGAGCTCCCAGAGCGGGCCGGAGAAGTCGGCCACCCGGTCGGGCGTGAACCAGGAAACGGTGCGCTCGATGCCGCCGGTGACGCGCTGGCTGGCGCCGAAGCCCTCGCCGTCCGCGGCCAGCACGGTCAGGCGGTAGCTGAGGCCGCCCTCGTCGCCCCCGCCCGCCGAGTGCACCGCGACGTAGGTGCCGTCGCTGAGGCGCAGCGGGCTGCGATACAGGCCGGTGTCGTCCGGCGTGAGCCGCTGGACTTCCATGTCCTCCGGGTTGACCTCCGGATCGCCCTGCAGGCGCACGAGGCGCCCGCCGCCGCCGCCGCCGAACTCGGGCGCCTCGGTGGCCAGGTACCAGGCCGGGTCGGTCGCGTCCTGGCGGATGTGGAACACGCCGCCGTCGCTGCGCAGCGACACGTTGGTCCCGCGGAACACGTCCTGCGCCTCGTAGTCGAGGTTGCTGTCGTCGACGAAGCTGCCCTCGCTGTACGAGCCGCCCCACTCCTGGCGGCCGACGTGGTTGAGGGTCTCCTCGGCGCTGCCGTCCTGGTTCATCTCCCAGGCGAAGAACTGGTTGAAGCGGTGGCCGGAGATGGCCGGGTCGGCGCCGACCGCGTCCTCGTCGCGCGCCTCGGGGAACATCTCGGAGCCGGCCAGGGTGGCGTCGCCCGCCGCGCCGGTCGACTCGTCGGAGTAGGTGAGCACGCCGTAGCGATCGGCCAGCTCGTCGTCGTCGGCCTGCTGGTCGCGCTGCAGGTGGTCCCACTTGGTGAACACAACGCGGCCGAAGCTGTCGACGGTCAGCGAGAACACGCCGCTGGGCGCGTGCTCGATGAGCTCGAGGTCTGCGTTGTCCTCGTCGAGGCGGTAGATGCCGACGGTGCTCGGCATCGACTCGTACTCGTCCAGCTGCGGATAGAGGTGGTCCTCGCCGGCGCGCGGCCGGTCGGAGACGAACAGGATCTTGTCGTCCGAGCCGTAGGCCGGCGAGACGTTGTTGTAGTCGGGCTGGCCCTCGATGCGCCGGATGGCGACCTCCTCGTCGCGCGCCAGGCCGGTGACCTCGTAGATCTGCCAGCGGAAGTCGTCGTCCTGGTCGTAGCGCTCGGTCACCGCGCCCACGATCATCGAGAACAGGGCCCGGTTGCCGCTCCAGTGCACGACCGGCTCGCGCACCGCGATGGCGTTGCCCAGCTGCATCTCGCCCTCGTCGCCGTAACCGGCCTCGCGGGTCAGGTTGCGCAGCGCGCCGTCCGGGTAGCGGATCATCGAGATCGCCGCCGCGCGGCGCGGACTCGACGGTGCTCAGGTGGTTCGAGAACGGAGCCGAGCGGGTGCCGATGCCGCCGACCGGCACCTGGGTGGCGAACAGGATGGTGCCCAGCTCGCCCGTGTACGGGCCCTCGTCGACGTTGCCGTCGCCGCCGTTCCCATCGCCGCCGTCTCCATCGCCGCCGTCGCCGTCGCCGTCGTCATCGTCGCCACTGGTGATGAAGCCGGTGCAGGACACCAGACAGAGGAGCGCCACCGCCGCCCCCACGCGGTACATGGACTGTTTCACCGACATCGGCCCCTACCCCTCGCTGCTACAGAAGCAAGGTCAGACAATGGAGCGGCCAGTTTGAGGGCTTCTGGACCCCGCGTCGAGATGTGTCTTGAGGCAAAGGCCGCTGGCGCCAATGTGAGATAGGTCGCGCCCCGAGGGTGCTCGCGCAGTTATCGCTCGTCCGCCGCGGCCAGCTGCATGCCCTGCTGCTGCACATAGACGACAAAGGGCCCCCAGTAGAAGGGCTTGCGATAGGCGCCCGGATCGTGCAGGAGCTCCAGGCGCGCCTCACGCAGAGCCTCCGGGGGTGCCATGCCCTCCGCCAGGTGCGCATACAGGCCGCTCATCAGTCGCGCGGTGGACGCATCCTCCACGTTCCACAGGCCGGCCACGACGTGTCTGGCGCCGGCGCGCAGGAACGCCCAGGCGAAGCCGACGAGGCCCTCGCCGCGGTACGCGCGGGCACCGGCGCCGCGGCAGGCCGACAGCGTGACGACCTCGGCCCGGATCGGCATGGTCACGATCTCGTGGGCGTACAGCTTGAAGCCGAGGTCCTTCTGCGACAGCACGACCGCCGACTCGAGCGGCTGCTCGGCGTGGCTGGTCGCGTGCGCGGCGAAGTGGATGTACGCGAAGCGAGAAGGATCCGCCTCGCGGTAAGCCGCCGGTGTCGCCGCGCCGCCGCTGACCGACACGACCTGCGCCGCCGGGAAGTGCCGCGCCACCTCGACCATCTCGCGCGCCGCGTTGGGCAGGGCCGGGAAGTCGTGGCTGGGCTGGATCGGATCGCCGATGGCCAGCAGCGCGCGGTCCGGTGCTGCCGACGGCGCGCGCCGCGCGGTGAGCAGCCCCAGCGAAGGCGTCCGCATGGTGACGACGTCCTCGATCCAGTAGTGCGGCGCCGGCGACGGCACCACCAGCGTGTCGAAGCTGAGCTCGTGCAGCGCGCCGTCCGGCACGATCACCACTCGCGCGCCCTTCGGGATCCGCGACTGCGCCGGCGCCACCAGCAGCGTGTACAGATCGCCGGTCGCGCTGGCCGGCATCTCGAGCGGGTCGCGCGAGCGCTGCACGATGGCCTGGTAGCGCTCGACCCTGGCGCGGATCTCGGCCGCGGGCGGCAGCTCGTGCACCTCGATCGAGCTCTCGGTGACGACCCACAGAAACGATCGCTCGCCCAGCCAGTACGACAGCAGCACGGCCCGCGACTCGCGCGCCGCCGGCTCGAAGCGCTCCGGCGAGACCGCGGCCGCGCCGGGCGCCAGGCGCTCCCACAGCACCCGCCCGCGGCTGCGATCGACGAGGGCCAGCGCCTCGCTCGCGCGGCCCTGATCGACGAGGAAGGCGGCGTAGCGGCCGTAGAAGTCGTTCAGGCTGGAGAACAGCAGGAAGTCGTAGGTGTCCTGCTGCAGCTTGGCGCGCATCTCCTCGATCGCGCGCTGCGCCTCGCATGAAGGCGCGCTCGGCAGCGGCGGTGTGGCCCTGGGTGACCTCGAGGCCGGCGATCCCGGCCAGCGCCTGCCATCGCTGATCGGCGGTGGTGCCCGGGGCGGCCTGGTCGGGGGGCTGCGTGGCGACCCGCTCGTAGGCCTGCCGCGCCACGTCCAGCTCGCCGCGCTCGGCGTGCAGGCGCGCCTCGACAAGGGTGGGCAAGCGACCGGCGCCGCCGGGCTCGAGCAGGCTCGACGCCTGGGTCGCGTAGGCGCGGGCCGCCGCGGTGTCCCGCTCGTCGAGCGCCAGCGTCTGGAGCAGACCGAGCGCCTCGAGCTCGAGGTCCTTCTGCCCCAGCTGGTGCCACAGGGCCTGGGCGCGCGCGATGTAGCCACGCGCCCCGCGCGCGTCCTGGAGCTGGATGTGGACCTCCCCCAGGTGAAAGAGGGCGATGGCGGCGTTCTCGGCAAGGCCCTGGCGGGTCGCCATCGCCTCGGTCTTGAGCAGGAGCGGCACCGCCTTGTCCGTGTCGCCCAGCATGCGGTAGCACCAGCCGAGGTTGCCGAGGCTCTTGACGTCGATCGCCTCCCCGGCGGCCAGATGCAGGCCGCGTTCGAACCAGTCGGCGGCGTCGTCGTAGCGCGCCGCGAACATCCGCAACAGGCCGAGGCCGACGGCCGCGTGAGCCTGCACGTTGCGCAGCCCGGCGGCGCGGGCGGCAGTCCATCCCAGCCGCAAGTGCTTCTCGGCCCTGTCGTCCTGCTTCCGGATGATGGCGCAGATCCCGCGGCGGACCGCGACCTCGGCGGTCAAGCGGGTCGACGAGAGCTCGCGCGCGATCCGTTCGGCCTGATCGAGGAGCCGGTCCGGGACGGACTGGTCCGCCCGGGACTCGCCGTGCGCCTCGAGCTCGCACAGAGCGTTGGCCCGCACCATCAAGCCGCGGGCCCTGACCGCGGGTCGGACCCCGGGCGGAGGCGGCTCGGCCAGCAGCTTCAATGACTCGTCGAGCTGGCGCCGCGCGGCCAGGATCTCCGCGCGCAGGACCTCGAGCGACCAGGCCGCCACGGCGTCGTCCGCGTCGACGGCGCGGCGGTGCCCGCCCTCGGCGACCTCCGTGGCAGCGTTCAGGTTGCCGCGGTCGAGCTCGGCCTGGCCCCGCTCGAGGAGCCGTTCGAGGTCGGGCGGATCGGCGCTCCGACAGGCGGCGCCGACACAGGCGGTGAGTAGGGCGGCCGCGATCGGCAGCCCGTGCTTCATGGAGGCCGGTGCCCGTTGACGACCGGCTGCACCGCGGTCGTCGAGCCCTGCGGGCCGCCTCCGCCCTCGTCCGCCCTCGGCGTCGGGGCCCCCGACTTCGGAGCCGGGCCCTTCTTGCTCGAGCCGCCGCCCCCTTCGTCGAGGCGCGACTCGACGCGCAGCATGGTCAGCCGGCGCTGCTGGTGGTCGAGCACGTACTCACCGAGGATGAGCTGGTAGCGAATGCCGTCCTTCACGAACGTGATGTGGCTCGGGTCGAACAGATAGCAGACGAGGCGGTCGTTTCTCAGCACCAGCTTGCCGGGGTCCGGCATCGGGCGGCCCGCCAGCGAGCGCAGACTGGAGACATCCGTCACCAGCTCGTTGCACCCGCTGGCCGCCTTCATGAGCTCCTCGAACGTCCGGCACCCTTTCTCGAGAGCCTTCGGCGTCCGCCGCTCGACGATGCGGTCGTTGCCGTCGGCCCACAGGCCGCGCAGGGTCACCGTCTCCTCGTGAAAACGGTGATGGTCGAGGAAGGTGGATACCAGCGTGGCGCTGATGAAATCTGCGCGCACGGCATCGCCGTACTCGAAACCCTCCATGGTGCACGCGACGCGCGTCTCGAACTGGACGGGGGGTCCGTCGTCTCGTCGGTAGTCGTAGCGCTCGCCGGTCACGGACGTCGTCGCGGAACGAAAGCGCACGATGCCCGCGATGTCGGCGGCCTCCTCGCGGACGTCGGCGGTGCCGCCGACATCGGGGAGAATGATGGAGCCACGGACCGCGCGCGTCCTTGGCTCGTCCAGCCGCGCTCCGAGCGCGACGGCCGACCCGGTGAAGATGAACCCATCGTCAGGGGACATGGTGTCCTTTCTGCTCATTCGACGCTCGAGGTTGAACGCAGAGAGCGGGGAGCTCGATCACGGCGGCCGGTGGCCGTTGACGAACAGCTGCAGGAGGACGAGGGAGCCCCCCGAGCTCGATGCCGCCGCCCCGGCGGCGGATGCGGCGGGCGGCATGCGGAGCATTGTCAGCCGGCGGTCCGTTTCACCGATCGCGTACTCGCCGACCACCACGCCGCTCGCCGCGTTGCCGGCCTGCGCGGGCTGCACCACGAAGCACGCCGTCTTGCTCCCCGGTCCGTTCGTGCGCGCGAAGCTCGCGGAGCCCGCGGTCGCCATGCTCCTGATCGCTGCGGCCGGCTTCCCCTGCAGCGTGGCGAGGAACGTCTTGTTCACCTGGTAAGGCTTCTGGTCGATCTCGAGATCGACGGCGTCGACCTCCGCCTCGAAGGTGTGCTGGACGCCGTCGAACTTCGAGATGAGCTTGGCGCTGAGCGTCGTGGCCGTCACGCGGGGCAGCGCGACCCCGGAGATGATGCACTCGACCATCGACTCGGAGTCTCCCGAGTGCCCGGTGCCCAGGACACGGCACTCGACGTGATCGAATCCGGCCTGCTCCCAGCCCGCCGATGGCGGGCAGGATCCAGGGTCCATCGCGCTTGACGAAGTTGCCGCCGACGCTGGGGAGCGCGGCTTCTCCCCTGACGTCGAACGTCGGAGTGGGCCCATCCACCCTCACCTGGAACGGAAAGATCCCACCGTGGAAGACGAACGGCTCTTGACTCGCCATGACTTCCCCCCTTTTCCCTTCACCCGTAAGGGATAGTGGGACCACAAGGCCGACCGTTACGCGAAAAAAATGACTTCGGAGCACATCGGGTCATCCGTTGCACCTGGTCGTGAGCCCCGGGCCGGCCGCGTTTCACGGTGACGAGGCGAAAAGGTCGCGCGGCTCACACGCGCGACGCCCCGATCGAGCGAGACGCACCGTCGACCAGCGGTCCGCCTCGCATCCTGGCAGTCCACACGTGGGGCCAGCCGGCCCCAGGCCCGCCCCCGGCCGAGGCAGGCTCGCACGAGGCGAGGCGGTGCGCCTCGCTCCCGTCCCGACCCCGTCGGGGCGCCAAGCGACCGATGTCGAACAAAAGCTGACCGGCTCGTCGCGGTTCGTCCGTCCTTCACCGTACATTGCCAGCCAGTCGCGCTTCCAAATTCCCGTGGCATGGGCGTTGCACCGCATCTGTTACAGTGCTGCGCCGCTGTTTGACTTCGTTCCTCGCGGCGGCGGCGCTCGGCGCACCGCTGCAAGCCGGCGCGCAGACACCCACATTGGCCTCGCAGCCGGACCGCACCGATGTCGCGGACGGTGACGAGGCGGGCGAGCCGGCCGAAGGATGGCGGGCCGCCACGGGTCTGCGCGTCGAGCAGTGGATCGCTCCCACTGCCGACCACCTGCGCTTCAACGTGCGCGTGACGCTGCCGCAGGTGGCGTTCGGCGAGCACCTGGCGTTCTCGGCCTTCGCCTGGGAGCGCCTCGATGTCGCCGAGGGCAAGAGGACCCGCGGCGAGAACGGGACGGTGTACCAGCTGCTCGGCGCCCGCTACCGCAGCGAGCACCAGCACTACGGCTTCTTCGTCGGAGCGCACGCGCTTACCTGGAGCGGGCACGGCCGTCCGGTGACGCCGTGGCTCGGCGTGCGGCTGGGCGAGGTGGACGGCCCGTCCATCACGGCCGAGGCGCGCGTGCTCGGGCTCGGCCCGCAGGGAGGCGAGATGTCGTCGCCGCTCGACGACACCGACGTCAGCGTCTCCATCGAAGGTCCGCGGCTGGGCCCGGTGCAGATCGCGGCGCGCGGGCGCGCGCGCGACGTCCGCCATCCCGACCGTCACCAGCGCGAGCAGATGGCATCGCTCGGGGTCGAGTTCAACTGGGGTCCCAAGCGCCTGTTCCTCGGCGTCGGCGTGCAGCACCAGATGCGCCGCGCGGCCGCCCTGCAGGAGCAGGACATGATGCCGCCGAGCGCGACCGTCATGGCGACGCCGGCCATCGACCCGTCCGAGAGCACCGCGGTGATGGTGCATCTGGACGCCGAGTCGCCGCTTCCGCGCTCGATCCTGCCCGAGTGATCGGCGACTGATCGGCGCTGCCCGACCTCGCCCCCTCAGGCGTAGCGGTGGGCCGGCGGGCTCAGGTCGATGGCCACCGGCTCGGCATGCCAGATGTCGCGGTTGTACTCGCGGATGGTCCGGTCGCTGGAGAAGCGCCCCACCCCGGCCAGGTTGGCGATGACCCGGCGCGTCCACTCTTCCGGATCGCGATAGGCCTCGCCCACCCGTGCCTGCATTGCCGCGTAGTCGTCGAAGTCGGCGCACACCATGTACTGGTCGCGGTTCCACAGGTCGTCGACCACCGGCTGGAAGCAGGACGGATCGCCGGGCGAGAAGAAGCCGGACGCGATGAGCTCGACCGCCTCGCGCAGGTGCCGGCTCTGCTCGATGTAGTGGGCCGGCTTGTAGCCCTCGGCGCGCAGCTGCGCCACCTGCTCGGTGTGCAGGCCGAACAGGAAGAAGTTCTCGGCGCCGACCGCGTCGCGGATCTCGACGTTGGCGCCGTCGAGCGTGCCGATGGTGAGCGCGCCGTTCATGGTGAACTTCATGTTCCCGGTGCCGGACGCCTCCTTGCCGGCCAGCGAGATCTGCTCGGACACGTCGGAGGCCGGGAAGATCTTCTCGGCCAGCGACACGCCGTAGTTGGCCAGGTAGACCACGCGCAGGCGGTCGCCGATGGTCGGGTCCATGTTCACCGTCTCGGCGATGCTGTTGATGAGCTTGATGTGGAGCTTGGCCGTCCGGTAGCCGGGCGCCGCCTTGCCCCCGAGGACGAAGGTGCGGCTGGGCACCGGCAGCGACGGATCGCGCTTGAGCGCCTGGTACAGCGCCACGATGTGCAGGCAGTTGAGCAGCTGGCGCTTGTACTCGTGCAGTCGCTTGACCTGGACGTCGAAGATCGAGTCCGGATCGACGCGGACCTGGATGCGCTGCCAGATCACCTCGGCGAGGACGCGCTTGTTCTGCGCCTTGATGTCGCGCACCTTCACGCGGAAGCCGGTGTCCGCCGCCAGGGGCGCCAGGCGGCCGAGCTGCTCGAGATCGGTGACCCAGCCGTCGCCGATCCGCTCGGTGATGGCCTGGGCCAGCCGCGGGTTGGCCTGCAGCAGCCAGCGCCGCGGGGTCACGCCGTTCGTCTTGTTGTTGAACCGCTCCGGCCACATCTCGGCGAAGTCGGCCATGAGGTGCTTGCGCAGAAGCTGCGTGTGCAGCTCGGCCACGCCGTTGACGCTGTGCGAGCCGACGACGGCCAGGTGGGCCATGCGCACGTGCTTTTGCGGCTCCTCGCCGATGATCGACATGCGCCGGCGGCGCGCCTCGTCGCCGGGCGAACGGATCTGCACCTGGCGCAGGAAGCGGTGGTTGATCTCGTAGATGAGCTGCAGGTGGCGCGGCAACAGCCGCCCGAACATCTCCACCGGCCACACCTCGAGCGCCTCGGGCAGGAGCGTGTGGTTGGTGAAGGCGATGCTGTGACGGGTCAGCTCCCAGGCCTGCTCCCAGGACAGGTGCTCCTCGTCGACCAGCACGCGCAACAGCTCGGCCACCGAGATGGCCGGGTGGGTGTCGTTGAGCTGGATCGCGACCTGGTCGGGGAAGGCGTCGAAGGTGGAGTTCTGCTTCTTGTAGCGCCGGACGATGTCGTGGATGGAGCAGCAGGTGAAGAAGTACTGCTGGCGCAGGCGCAGCTCCTTGCCCACCTCCGACTCGTCGTTGGGGTAGAGCACCTTGGAGATGCTCTCGCTGATGGCCTTGTCCTCGACGGCGCGCCGGTAGTCGCCGTCGTTGAAGACGGTGAAGTTGAACTGCCGGGTGGCGCGCGCCGACCACAGGCGCAGGTTGTTGACCGTGTTGTTGCCGTAGCCGGCGATGGGCGTGTCGTACGGGACGCCCAGCACGACGTCGGCCGCCAGCCAGTTGGCCTCGAGGCGGTTGCCGGCGCCCAGGCGATCCTCGACGCGGCCGCCGAACAGGACCGGCACGGTGTACTCGTGGCGCGGCACCTCCCACGGGTTGCCGTGGCGCAGCCAGTTGTCGCCGCGCTCGACCTGCCAGCCGTCCTCGATGCGCTGATCGAAGATGCCGAACTCGTAGCGGATGCCGTAGCCGTAGCCGGGCAGCTGCAAGGTGGCCATCGAGTCGAGGAAGCAGGCGGCCAGGCGGCCCAGGCCGCCGTTGCCCAGGCCCGGATCGGTCTCCTCCTCGAGCAGGTCGGACAGCTCGATGCCGTACTCGCGCAGGCTGGTGGCCGCCTGCTCGTACAGGCCGAGGCTGATGAGGTTGCTGGCCAGCAACCGGCCGATCAGGAACTCGGCCGACAGGTAGTAGACCCGCTTGACGTTGCTCTCGGTGTAGGCGCGCTGGGTCTGGATCCAGCGCTCGACCAGGCGGTCGCGCACGGCGTGGGCGACGGCGTGGTAGACGTCGAGCCGCGTGGCCGAGGTCAGGTCCTTCATCCGGGTGAAGCGCAGGTGATCGAGCACGGCGCGCTCGAGCGTCACCGGGTGCATGCCGGTGCGGTCGTCCTCGATGATGACGACGTCACCGGCCTCGGCGGCACGGCCAGGATCGCTTGAATCGCGGAGCTCGCGGGACGGCTGTGTGGGGTTGTCCACGCCCATTCCCTCCAATCGGCGAGATCCGATGATACCGTCACGGGCGCGCGGACGCACCCGCGCGGCGGGTCAGGAGTCGACCCGGACGGTGACGCGGACGTCGGGTGACGACACGGCGACGGAGCCGAAGACCGGACACGTCTTCTTGAACCGCTCGACCAGGTGCGTGGCCTGCTCCTGGGTGACGCCGCCCAGCTGGAACTCGGCGGTGAACCAGTTGAGCACCGTCGCGTCCGGGCGGACCGGGCGCGACCTGTCGATCGCGCCGGCCACCTGGACGCTCACCCGCCCCAGCGGGATGGCGTCCTGGACCGCGAAGGCCTGGAGCAGCTCCACGCCGCACGAGGCCACCCCGGAGAGGAGGACCTCGACCGGGGTGATCGCCTCGCCGGGAAAGCCGTTCTGCACCGGCCCGTCGACGACGAAGTGGTGGTTGCGCGCGCTACAGAGCACGCGGCCCGCGATCTCGGTCAACGCGGCGCTGACCGTGTACCGCCGCTCCTCGCTGGACGCTGTCATGGCGTCCATGGTGCCGCCCGGGCCGCCGGGCGGCAAGCCGGCCGAGGTCAGAAGCCCAGGCGCATGAAGTGGTCAACGTTGTCCTGGAAGACGCCCTGGGCCTGCATGACGATCACGTTGGGGATGACCGGCGAGGTCAGGTCGGCAAGGCCCTGCGCCTTGGCCAGCAGGCGCGCCAGCGCCACGCCGTCCGCGGCCATGGACGGGTTGTACAGGAACGTGGCCCGGTACAGGCCGCCCTGCTTGATCATGTCCATGGCGGCCTTCGAGCCGCCGACCCCGGTCAACCACATGTCCTTGTCGCGGTTGGCGTTCTTGATCGCCTGGACAACGCCCTGGGCCATGTCGTCGTCGTGGGTGAAGACCGCGTCGATCTTCTGCTGCGCCTGCAGGATGTTCTGCATGACCGCGAGGCCCTTGTCCGGCGCGAAGTCGGCCGGCTGGCGCGCGACGACCTTGATGCCGCCGCTGCACTGCTTGATGGCGTCGGCGAAGCCCTTGGTGCGCTGGGTGGTGACCGAGATACCGGCGATGCCCTGGATCTCGACGACGTTGCCCTTGCACTTGAGCTCGCGGGCGAAGTACTGGCCGGCCTGGAAACCGGCCCCGTAGTTGTCGCCCTTGATGACGGTGCGCTGCGCGCCCGGATCGCTGAACTCGCGGTCCACGTTGATGACCGGGATGCCGGCCTTCATCGCGGCCAGCGCCGCCGGCGTGACGGTGTCGTCGTGCGGGCAGGACGACCAGCACGTCCGGCTTCTGCGCGATGATGCTGTTGATCTGGTTGACCTGGTCGGCCGCGTTGGCCGCCTGGCTCAGGCTGAACTCGACGTCGTCGTACTTGGCGGCCTGCTCCTTGGCCTTGACGCTGATGGCGCCGGTCCAGCCGTGATCGGCCGACGGCGCGCTGAAGGCGATCTTGATCTTTCGTCCGGTGACGGCGCCCGGCCCGGCCGGCTGCTCCCCGGTCTCGGTCTGGCCCGCGCCGCCCCCCGTCGCGGTCGGCGTCTCCGGGGCCGGTGTGGGCTCGGGTTGCTTCTTCGACCCCTCCTTCTTGCAGGCGCTCGCACGAGCGCCAACGACAACAGCAGTCCACCAACCACAGCGCCTCTGCGGTGCATCATGTCTGGCTCCTTGTTCGCTGCGCTCTGCTCGCCTAATGCCCGCGGCGCTGGACAGCGACAGCGCCGAGGAGGATGACCCCTCGCAGGATCAGCTGGATCTGACTCTCCACGTTGTTGAGGATGAGGAGGTTGAAGATGAGGGCGAAGGTGATGACGCCGAAGAACGTGCCGACGATGGTCGAGCGCCCGCCGGCCAGGCTGGTGCCGCCGATGACCACCGCGGCGATGGCGTCCAGCTCGAGCCCGACGCCGACGATCGGCGACGCGCTGGCCAGCTGGCCCGTCTGCAAGATGGCGGCGATGCCGGTGCACAGGCCGGCCAGCACGTAGACCGAGAACAGGATCAGGCGCACGCGGATGCCGGCGATGCGGGCGGCCTCGCGGTTGCCGCCCACCGCGACCACGTAGCGGCCGTAGGTGGTGCGGTTGAGCAGCACCCAGCCGAGGATCACGACGATGAGGAAGACGATGGCCGGGATCGGGACGCCGAAGACGCGCTCGCTGCCGATCTTGGTCAGCGTACTGCAGGTCGAACAGGCCGATCGGGGTCTGGTGCGTGATCTGGTGGGCGATGCCGCGGGCCGACGCGAACATGGCCAGCGTGGCGACGAACGGGACGATGCGGAGCCAGGCTACCGCCAGCCCGTTGATGGCGCCGAACACCAGCGCGGCCAGCATGGTCCCGGCCATGAAGTCGAGCGCGCCGCCGTGGAAGTAGCGACCGCCGACGATCGCGGCCGCCGCCAGCACCGAGCCGACGCCCAGGTCGATGCCGCCGGTGGCGATGACGAAGGTCATGCCGATCGCGATGGTGCCGGACACGCTGGCCTGGACCAGCAGGTTCCACAGATTGGCGCGTCGAGAAGAAGATCGATCCCTTGCTGAAGATCCCGATCGCGACGAGCAGGAGCATGGCCACCGGCAGCGCGGCCTCCTGCACGCGCACGCCGCGCATCCAGCGCATGACGGGGAGCTTGCTGGGGGGTCGGCTTGGATTCTTCGGCGCTCACGTGGCGGCGCTCCTTGTCTGGTCCGGGGCGATGCGCAGCGCGTGGCGCAGGATCTCTTCCTCGTTCATGTCGTCGCCCTCGAGGGCGGCGACCAGCGCGCCCTCGCGCATGACCAGGATGCGGTCGCAGAACCCGGCCAGCTCGGACAGCTCCGACGACACCATGACGATGGCCAGGCCGCGCGCCGCCAGCTCGCTGATCACGCGGTAGACGTCCGGCTTGGCGCCGACGTCGACGCCGCGGGTCGGCTCGTCGAGCAGCAGCACCTTCGACGAGTGCAGGAGCCAGCGGGCCAGCACCACCTTCTGCTGGTTGCCGCCCGACGAGCTCCGACACCAGGCGCATCGGATCGTCCGGGCGCACCGCCGAGCGAGCGCAGGTGCTTCTGGGCCGCGCGGCGCTCGGCGCCGTGGTCGGTGAACGGGCCGTGGCTGTGGCGACCGAGGTCGCGAGATGGTCACGTTGCGCACCTGGCTCCAGTCCAGCCACAGGCCCTGCGACTTGCGCTCCTCCGGGGCCATGCCGATGCCGGCCGCGACCGCGATGTCGGGCCGCCCGCGGCGCACCTTCCGGCCCGCCACCCACACCTCGCCGCTGGCCGCCTGATCGACGCCGCCGATGGCGCGCAGGAGCTCGGTGCGGCCGGCGCCGACCAGGCCGCCGATGCCGAGGATCTCGCCGGCGCGCACCTCGAAGCTGGCCTCCTCGAGATCCGGCGGGCGGCGCAGCTTCGACACGCGCAGCACGACCTCGTCGCCCGGCTTCGCGCGGTCCGGGAACACATCGCCGAAGCTGCGGCCGATCATGAGACTGGATGAGCTCGTCGACCGACGTGTCGGCGGGCAGGCTGCTGGCCACCGTGCGGCCGTCGCGCAGGACGGTGACGCGGTTGCCGATGCGCGCGATCTCGTCCATGCGGTGCGAGATGTAGATGACGCCGACGCCCTGCGCGGTCAGGCGACGCACCACCTCGAACAGCGCGTCCACCTCGGGCGGATCGAGGATGGCCGACGGCTCGTCCATGATCAGCAGGCGCACGTTGCGCGACAGGGCGCGCGCCATCGAGACCAGCTGCTTGTCGGCCGGGCGCAGGTCGGCGACGAGAGCATCGGGATCGAGGTTCGGGTGGCCGAGGCGGCCGAGCAGGTCGCGCACCTCGCGGCGCATGGCGCGGCGGTCGAGGAACGGCCCGATGCGGCCGATGCGCTTCTCGTGGCCGAGAAAGATGTTGGCCGCGACGGTCAGGTCCGAGACCAGGTCGAGCTCCTGGTAGATGGTCGCGACGCCGGCCGACAGCGCGGCGCTCGGCCGCCCGGTGGCGAACTGGTGGCCGAGGAACTCGATGACGCCGGAGGTCGGCTCGACCGCGCCGGACACGCACTTGATGAGCGTCGACTTGCCGGCGCCGTTCTGGCCGACCAGGCAGTGCACCTCGCCCTCGTTGACCTCCAGGTTGACGCCGGACAGGGCGACCACGCCCGGGTACACCTTGGTGAGGCCGCGGACCTCGAGGAGCGCGCTCATGCGGCACCTCGCAGGGCGACTTCGCGGTCAACCGCCTCGGGCGAGAGGCGTCGATCGAGGACCAGCGCGGCCGCGCCGATCACGCCGGCGCGATCGCCCAGCCGCGTGCGCACGATCTCGAGGTGGCCGGTGGCCAGCACCGAGCTGCGCCGGTAGATCGCCTCGCGCAGGCCGGCGAACAGGTGCTCGTGCGCCTTGGCCAGGTCGCCGCCGATGACCAGCACCGACGGGTTGAGCAGGTTGACCGCGTGGGCCAGCACCTCGCCGAGCAGGCGGCCGGCCTCGCGCACCAGGCGGACCGCGTCCGGGTTGCCGTTGTTGAGCAGGGCGACGACGTCGCGCGAGGTGGTGGTGTCGTGGCCCAGGTCGCGCAGGCGGCGGGCCAGGGCCGAGCCGCTGGCCACCGCCTCGATGCAGCCGGCGTTGCCGCACGGGCAGACCATCTCGAGGTACTCGCTGGCCCGGATGTGGCCGATGTCGCCGGCGGCGCCCTGCGCGCCGCGCTGCAGCTCGCCGCCCGCGATGATGCCGGCGCCGATGCCGGTCGCGACCTTCACGTAGATCATGTCGGACGCGAGCCGGCGCCAGTAGGTGCGGTACTCGCCGACCGCCATGATGTTGACGTCGTTGTCGACCAGCACCTCGACGCCGGGCAGCGCCTCGGCGAAGTGATCGGCGATCGAGACCGCGTGCCAGCCGGGCATGATCGGCGGCTTGACCGCGCGGCCGGCGGCGAACTCGACCGGCCCGGGCACGCCGATGCCGATGCCGATGCACTTCGTCGGCGCCGAGGCCGAGGCGCTCGAGCAGCGCGAGGAAGCTGTCGCGCACCCAGCTCAGGATCACCGCCGGACCCTCGGCGATGGCGAGCTGCGCGGTCATCTCGGCGAGCACGTTGCCGGCCAGATCGGAGACCGAGAGGCGGTCGTGCATGGCGCCCAGGTCGGCGGCCAGGACAACGCCGCCGGTCTTGTTGAGGCGCAGCCGCGTGGCCGGGCGGCCGCCGGTCGAACGGCGCGTCGCCTTCCTCGACCACCAGGCCGAGCCGCACGAGCGACTCGATCCGCTGGGACACGGTCGATCGGGCGAGGCCGGTCGCGCGGGCGATCTCGGCGCGGGATGTCTCCGCTTCGCGGATCATCTGGAGGATGTGTCCGGCGGTGAGTCCCTTGAGGACGCTCGTCGCCGCTGGGGGTCGAACGCATTCGGCGATCTTTGTTCGCTAGCCGCCCAAAGACTAGGTTGGAAGCTGCCTCTTGTCCAGACAGAGTGACAAGTGCTGGACGAACTGACTAGGCAAGCCTGGTCGTGCCGGCGTATGTTCGGCCAGCCATGACACAGCGACTGCGGGCTGCGGTTGCGGGGGTGGGTTTCATCGGAGCCGTGCACGCGCGGGCCGCGCGCCTGGCAAATGCCGAGATCGTCGGCGTTTCCGGCGGCGATCCGGGGCGGACGAGGGCCGCCGCGGACGCCCTGTACGTGGACCGGGTGTTCGAGACGTCCGAACAGCTGGCCGCGGATCCCGGCGTCGACGTCGTGCACATCTGCACGCCCAACTCGCTGCACGCGCCGCTGGCGCGCATCGCGCTGGAGGCGGGCAAGCACGTCATCTGCGAGAAGCCGCTGGCCACGGCGGCCGCCGACGCCGCCGCGCTGGTCGATCTGGCCGCGCGCGCGCAGCGGCTGGCCGCGGTGCCCTTCGTCTACCGGTTCCACCCGGTGGTGCGAGAGGCGCGGGCCCGGATCGCGCGCGGCGCGTCCGGCCCGATCCACCTGATACACGGCAGCTACCTTCAGGACTGGCTGGCCTCGCCTGACGACTACAACTGGCGCGTCGACCGCGGGCTGGGCGGCCAGTCGCGCGCGTTCGCCGACATCGGCTCGCACTGGTGCGACCTGATCGAGTTCGTCACCGGGCACCGCATCGCACGCCTCACCGCGCGCACCATCACGGCGTTCCCCGAGCGCCTGCTGGGCAGCGCCGTGGCCTTCCAGCGCCCGTCCGGCGAGGGCGAGCGCGTGGCGGTGGACGGCGAGGACGCGGCCACCATGATGTTCGTCACCGACGGCGGCGCAACCGGCACGCTCGTCGTCAGCCAGATCTCCCAGGGCCGCAAGAACCGCCTCTGGTTCGAGATCGACGCCACCAACGAGGCCCTCGTCTTCGACCAGGAGAACCCCGAGCAGCTCTGGGTCGGCACCCGCGAGTGGCAGCAGACCATCCTGCGCGACCCCCCCAACCTCGGCCCCGAAGCCGCCCGCTACGCCACCCTGCCCGCCGGCCACCCCCAGGGCTACGGCGACGCCTTCAACGCCTTCATCGCCGACGCCTACGCCACCGCCCGCGGCGACATCCGCGACGGCCTGCCCACGTTCGTCGACGGCCTGCGGGCCGCGCGGATCACCGAAGCTGTCCTGGCGTCGGCGAGCAGCGAGGCGTGGGTGGAGGTCGAAGCGTGAGTCGGCGAAGCCGACGAACGGGCGGCGGGCTCGACAATCAGCAGAACAGACGCGTCATGGCCGCGGGGTTGCGGATGGACTGGGTGCGCATCCAGGATTCGCTGTCGGAGATGAGGCGGTCGCCGGCGGTGGCGCCGATGAGCTGGCCGCGGCGGTAGCGGGCGGCGGCGGCGGCGAGGTGCATCTCGGCGGTCTGGAAGCGGGACTCGGCCTCGGCGAGGAGCTGGACGGCGCGCTCGCTGTGGCCGCGGAGGTGGGCGGCGCCGGCGGCGAGGGTGCTGGACTTGGGGGCCGCGCCGGGCAGGGACTGGCGGGCGAGGCGGCGGGCCGTGCGGTCGACGTCGGCGAGCAGGCGGGTGCGCGTTGCGCCGCTCGCAGAAGCGGCGGCGGAGAGGGCGGCGCGGCCGCGCAGGAAGAGTGACATGACGCAGGCGACGCGGAAGCGCAGGAGCATCGAGGCGTGGAGGCGCGGCCACTGCTCCTCGATGCGCCGGAGTGCGGACTCGCCGTCGCCGGCGTACAGATCGATGTGCGTGCTCGCGACCAGCTCGTAGTAGTGCTGGAGGTAGAAGCCGGCGGCCTGCGATCGCGAGGAACGCGCGCGCTCGCACTGGTCGCGCGCGGTGGCCGGGTCGTCCATGACCAGCCAGGCCGCGTTGGGCAGCCCGGTGCAGAAATCGCGCGTGACGTACAGGTCGCCACGCCGCTCGGCGTCGGCCACGTGCTGCGGCACTCGCCGACAGAGCTCGGCCATCGAGCCCATGTAGAACAGCGAGTCCAGCCCGAGGCGCTGCGCGGTGCCGATCTCGAACGCCACGCCGGTGCAGTGCGCGCGCAGGATCGTGGCCGCCTCCTCGAACGCGCCCAGCGCCGCGCCCCACTGTCCGGTCTGGTAGTCGACCATGCCGCGCGCAACCGCCGCCAGGCCGCGCGCGTGCGGGTCGTCGATCCGGTCCGCGATCTCCCGCGCCCGCGCCAGCAGCTTCTGCGTCCACGCCCGGGTCGGTCCGCTGCCGACCGACGTGTAGCAGACCTCCATTGCCAGCGCGCGCGAGACCCGGTATGGCTCGCCCGCGGCCAGCGCCAGGCGCAGGTGACGGGTCTGGAACGCGACGCCGCGCACCGGATCGGTCATCCCGATCCCGATCGCCACCGACCAGCAGATGTTAACGTGCGACAGATGCTCGGCGCTGATCTGGCTCCGGTCGCGCTCGCGGTAGCGCATGGCGCGCAGCCACGCGCGCATCCGCTGGCGCAGGAACGACCAGATCGCGCGACGCGGCGTGGCCGGCAGGTTCAGGCCGACCTCCTGCAGAACGCCGCCGAGCGCGCGCAACCCCTCGTCCGCGCGGCCGCAGCGCAGGAGCTGCTCGGCCGCGCGGCGCCGCAGATCGAGACCCTCGGACGGAGAGCTGTGCTCGGCGGCGGCCGTGTACTCGGCGGCTGCATCGGCGCCGCGGCCAGCGCTCACCAGAGCGTCGCCCAGGGCCGCGCGCAGCCCGCGGCGGACGACCTCCTCGCGCGGAAGCGCGTCGATGGCGAGCCGGTACAGCACCGCGGCCCGCTCGAAGGCAAGCGCGGCCGATGCGTTGCCGGCCGCCTGGATCGCGTACTCGGTGCCGCGCTCGACGTCGCCGGCGCCGAGCAGGTGAACGGCCAGCGCCTCCGGATCGGCGCGCTCGCTCCACTCGAGCCCGTCGGCCAGCGCCAGGTGGCAGCCGCGCTGCTGCTCGTCCGACAGGGTCGCGACCACCGCGCCGCGGATGCGGTCGTGGTAGGTCTCGATGCGGGCCAGCTCCAGCGGGCCGCTGGTGCGGATCAGCGACGCGGCGCGCAGCTCCGCCATCACCTGATCCTCTCGCTCCGGCTCGAGGCCGGCCGCGTGCGCCACCACCGACTCGGGGAGCGGCCGCGCCGCCACCGCGACCAGCTCGAGCACGCGGCGCGCGTCCGGCCCCAGCTGCTCGAGCTGCCGGCGCGTCACATCGCCGAGGCTGACCCCGCCGGCCGGCAGTCCGGCCCCCTGGAACGAGCGCACCAGCTGATCGATGAGGAATGGATCGCCGCCCGACTCGCGCGCGATCGCGTCGGCCAGCAGCTCGTACCCGCCGCGGCGGTGCAGACGCAGCTGCACCAGCTCGCGTGTGTCCTCCGGCGCCAGCGCATCCACCATCAGCTCGCGCACGTCGACCGCTCGCGGCCCCATCGCGCGGAGCCCGTCGACGAGCGCGCGCACCGACTCGCTGGTTTCCGCCTCCTCGCTGCGAAACGCGATCAGCAGCAGCTGCGCCGGCGGATCGGGTGGGCGCAGGATATCGAGCAGCAGCATCGACGAGTCGAGATCGCCCCACTGCAGATCGTCGATCGCCAGCACCAGCGGCCGGCGGTCGGCCATGCGCGCCAGCAGCTCGCGCAGCGCGGCCACGCCGCGCCGCCGGAGCTCGTGCGGATCCGGCGCGGCCAGGCGATGCGGCGCCGCCTTGACCGATCGCAGCCGGCGCAGGACCGGGAACAGCCGCGCGATGGCCAGCACGTCGCGCGGCAGCATCGCGTCGACCTCGTGGTCCGGGAGCCTGGCCAGGTGACGGCTCAGCGCGTCGATGACGCTGTCGAGCGCCTTGTACGGCACCGACTCGCGCTCGTGACAGCGTCCGGCCAGCACCAGCGCGTCGTGCTCGCGCGCCAGCTCGTCGCCGGTTCGCTCGAGCAGCATGCTCTTGCCCATGCCGGAGCGGCCCTGGACCAGCACGGTCACCGGCAGCCCCTCGCGCGTCGCGGTGGCGAACGCGTCGCGCAACGCGGAGGCCTGGGCGCCCCGTCCCACCAGCGGCCCGTCGTGCGAGCGCGCGCTGCTCGGCCGCCGGCGCGCCGCCGGAGCCGCGCGGCCGCCGAGCCGGCGGAGGACCTCGTCGCCGTCGGGGCGCGCGGCCGGATCGACGCGCAGGAGCTCGCCGCAGAGCTCGGACAGATCCATCGGCGTCCCCGGCAGGAGATCGTGCGGCCTTGTCGGCTCGCGCCGCCGCTTGTCCATCAGGACGGCGAGCGGCGGTCCGGCGAAGGGCAACCGGCCGGTCAACGCGTGGTACAGCACGGTGCCGACCGAGTACCAGTCGCTGGCCGGCCCGAGCACCATGGACGCGCCCTGCTCGGGCGACATGTAGCCGACCGTCCCGACGATGTGCTGGTCGTCGGACAGCGCTCCGTCGGCGCGCGCTACCTCGGTGATCAGCCCGAAGTCGAGCAGCACGACGCGGCCGCTGCGGTCGACCATCACGTTGGACGGCTTGATGTCGCGGTGGAGCTTGCCGGCCTGGTGAAGCGCGTGGACCCCGGCCGCCAGCTGAGGCAGACCGTCGCGCAGCCGCTCGTACGAGCGCAGGCGGCGACGGCGGCGCGGCGAACGAGAAAGGGTCGTCCTCTTCGACCGGTCGCTCCTCACGACGCTCGCCCGGCAGCGGCCGGGTCGTGCTGCGCCTTGTCGTCCCTTGCGGCTCGGTGTCGGCGATCAACGTGTCCGCGTCGCCGGTCTCGTCGCGCACCCAGCGGATGAAGTCCACGCCGTCGACAAGCTCCAGGGTGAAGAACCACTCGTCACCGGAGGAGACCAGCTCGTGGAGGGCGGCCAGGTTCGGGTGTCTGATGTCGGCCAGCGCGCGGAACTCTCGCTTGAAGCGGTAGAGCGCGGCGGCGTCGCGGCGGCGCAGCGTCTTGAGAGCGACCGCGCGGGCCCGCTCGCGGTCGTGCACCTCGTACACGACGCCCATGCCGCCGGCCCCCAGCCGCCGGATGACCTCGAATCGCGAGGTACCGGCGAAATCCGCGTCCACGTATCCGGTCATCGCCGCCGCGGGCAATCATACCTCCGCCGGTTCGAGCCGCGGCGAGCCCATGGCACCGCCGATGGCGACGCTCGTCACACGAAGTCGACGACGAGCGGGGCGTGGTCCGACGGGATGCCGGCGAACGACTTGGGCTTGCGCGCCGCGCGATCGCGCTCGGCGGCCACGGCGCGGCGGGCGAGCGGCTCGGTCACGTACACATGATCGATGCGCATGCCGAAGTTCTTGTGGAAGTGACCGGCGCGGTAGTCCCACCACGTGAAGTAGCCCGGCTCGGAGTGGAAGCGGCGCACCACGTCGACCAGGCCGAGCTGGCGAAGGCGCGCCACGCGCTCGCGCTCCGGCGGCGAGACGTGAGTGGCGCCGTGGGCCGCGGCCGGGTCCCACACGTCGATGTCCTCGGGCGCCACGTTGAAGTCACCGCACAGCGCCAGCTCCGCGCTCGGGTCGAGCGACGCCTCGAACCAGTCGCCCAGGCGGTCGAGCCAGGCCAGCTTGGCCTCGAAGAACTCGCTGCCGACCGTGCGCCCGTTGGGGACATAGATGCTGACCACCCGCACGCCGCCGCAGGTGGCGGCGATGAAGCGGCCGCCCTCGTCGGTCCAGCCGGCCGGCGTGGGTCCCAGGCCACAGGTGACGTCGGAGATGCCGACGCGCGACGCGATGGCCACGCCGTTCCAGCGGCCCAGCCCGTGGTGCGCCACCTCGTAGCCGAGTGAGGAGAACTCGGCGGTGGGGACGCCGTCGTCGGCGATCTTGGTCTCCTGCATGCAGAGGATGTCCGGCCGGGGCTCGACCCGGCCGAGCCAGTCGAAGACCCGCTCATGCCGCGCCTTCAGCGAGTTCACGTTCCAGGTCGCCAGCCGCATGATCGCGGAGTCTAGGGCCCGGGCCGCGCGATGTCGATGCAACACCTACAGACAGTGACGACGGATCTCGTCGAGTCTCCGTCGAACGCAAGTGGGCGAGCCTCCGTGCCGCGCCCGCCGCGACAGCGCCTGACCGTCGAGTCAGACGACCGAGCTGGAACGCACCGTCACAGCGCCCGCTGTTACAGCCGCGCCGACACGAGCGCGCGGCCTCCGCCGCGCTATCATGCGCGGCGCCTGCATGACGCGCGGCCTTGATGCAGAGGGCGAGCGCGAGCTGACCGGCTCGGAGATCGCAGTTATCGGGATGGCGGGCCGCTTTCCCGACGCACCCGATCTGACCGCGTTCTGGGACAACCTGCTGTCGCGGCGTGGAGTCGATCCGGCGCTTCGCCGGCGACGAGCTCGAGCCGTCGCCGGTGCTGCCGCCCGCCATGCGCGAGCATGCCGACTTCGTGCCGGCCGGCGCGGTGCTGGATCCGGCGCTGGTCAACGCGATGGACCACGAGCTGTTCGGCCTCTCGCCACGCGAGGCCCAGTGGACCGATCCGCAGCAGCGCGTGATGCTCGAGTGCGCCTTCGCCGCGCTCGAGGACGCCGGCCACGACCCCGCGCGCTTCCCCGGCAAGATGGCGTTCTACGCCGGCGTCGGCCAGTCCGGCCACCAGCTGCTCCTGCTCGAGCACGCGCGCCGCGAGCCGGCCGCCCTGTTCGAGGCGCTGGGCACCGCGTCGGCCGAGAACGCGGCCATGCGGGTGTCGTACAAGCTCAAGCTGCGCGGCGAGAGCATGACTGTCTACACGGCCTGCTCGACCGGGCTGGTCGTCGTGCACATGGCATGTCAGAGCCTGCTCCTGCGCCAGGCCGACATCGCGCTGGCCGGCGCGGTGAAGATCGCGGTCCCCCAGCGCACCGGCTACCTCCACCAGGAGGGGATGATCTTCTCGCGCGACGGGCGCTGCCGCCCGTTCGATCACCGCGCCAGCGGCACCGTGGCCGGCAACGGCGCCGGCGTCGTCGTGCTCAAGCCGCTGGCCGACGCCCTGCGCGACGGCGACCGCGTCTACGCGGTCGTGCTCGGCTCGGCGCTCAACAACGACGCCGACCTCAAGGTCGGCTACACCGCGCCCAGCGTGGCCGGCCAGGCCGACGCGATCGGGCAGGCGCTGGCCTACGCCGGCGTCGGCGCCGACACCATCGGCATGATCGAGGCGCACGGCACCGGCACGCCGCTGGGCGATCCGATCGAGATCGCGGCGCTCGGCCAGGTGTTTCGGCGCGCCACCTCGGAGACCGGCTTCTGCGCGCTCGGATCGGTCAAGGCCAACATCGGCCACCTCGATACAGCGGCCGGCATGGCCGGCTTCATCAAGGCGGCGCTGGCGGTCCATCACGGCAAGGTGCCGCCGAGCATCACCTTCGAGCGGCCCGGCTCGGCCCTCGAGCTCGACAGGAGCCCCTTCTTCGTCAACACCGAGCTGCAGCCGTGGCCGGAGCGTCACGCGCCGCGGCGCGCCGGGGTGAGCTCGTTCGGCATCGGCGGCACCAACGCGCACGCCGTGCTCGAGGAGCCGCCGCCGCTTCCGGCCGGCGAGCCCAGCCGCCGCCCCTGCCAGCTGGTGACCCTGTCGGCGCGGACCGCGCCGGCGCTGGACGCGATGGCCCGCGAGCTGGCCGATCACGTCGAGGCGCGAGACGACATCGACATCGCCGACGTCGCGTTCACCCGCAACGTCGGGCGGCGCGCGTTCGGCCGCCGCCGCGCGCTGGTGGTCGCCGACCGCGCCGATCTCATCGCCCAGCTGCGCGGCGGCGCTCCTCGCTGGTCTTCGGGCGAGGCGACGCACGGCCGGCGGGTCGCGATGCTGTTTCCCGGGCAGGGCGCGCAGAGCGCCGGCATGGCGGTGGAGCTGTACGACGCCGAGCCGGTGTTCCGGCGCGAGATCGATCGCTGCGCCGAGATGGTGCGGCCCACGCTCGGGCTGGATCTCCTCGCGCTGCTGCGCGGCGACGGGTCGTCCGGCGCGATGTCGGGACCGGCGGCGACCCTGCCCTGCCTGCTGGCGATCGAGCACGCGCTCGACGCGCTGTGGGACAGCTGGGGTGTGGCCGGGGAGGCGGCGCTCGGCCACAGCTTCGGCGAGTACGCGGCCGCATGCCGCGCCGGCGTGCTCTCGCTCGAGGACGCGCTGCGCCTGGCCGGAGTGCGCGGCCGGTTGATGGAGGGCATGCCGCCGGGCGCCATGCTGGCGGTGGGTCTGGCCGAGGCCGAGATCGCGGCGCTCCTGCCGCCGGAGCTGTCGATCGCCGCGGTCAACGCGGCCGAGCGCTGCACGGTGTCGGGTCCGGTCGAGGCGATCGAGGAGCTCGAGGGCGTCCTGTCGCAGCGCCGCGTCGGCGCGATGCGGCTGGCGACGCGCCACGCCTTTCACTCGCGCGACGTCGACGGGCTGGTGCCGCACATGGTCGCCGCGGTGCGCGGCGTCGAGCTCCGACCACCCAAGCGGCCGCTGGTGTCCAGTCTGACCGGCACCTGGATGCGCGACGAGGACGCGACCTCGCCCGAGTACTGGGGCCGGCAGATGCGCGAGCCGGTCCGCTTCGCCGCCGGCCTCGACACCCTGGCCGACGCCGGGTTCGCGCTGTTCGTCGAGGCCGGCCCCGACCAGGCGCTGTCGTCGCTCGTGCAGGCCCAGCTGCGCGGCCGCGGCACGGCGGCGCCGTCCTTGCGGCGGGCCGGAACCCGCGGCTCGGACTGCGCGGTGCTGCTGCGCTCGCTGGCCGAGATGTGGATTGCGGGGCAGGAGATCGACTGGGCCGCGTATCACGCCGTCGAGAGCCGACGGCGCGTGGGGCTGCCGGGGTATCCGTTCGAGCGTTCGGGGTGTCAGCTCATGCCGGCGTCCTCGGCGCAGGCGGTGCGACCGGATCCGACGGCAGAGGTCGCGGCTCCGGCGTCCGACCGGATCGCGGACGGCAGCGGACCTACCGCAGTCGGCGGGATCCCCGAGACCGCCGCATCCACCCCGGCCACGGACGCTGCCTCGCCTTTGCCCGGCGACATCCCCCTCGGCGACATCGAAGAAAAGATCGCCGCGGTCTGGCGCGACCGTCTCGGCGTGGCCGACGTCGGCCGCCACGACAACTTCCTCGAGGTAGGCGGCAACTCGCTCATGGCCGCCCAGGTCCTGACCCGGCTGCGCGAGCTGTTCCCGGTCAACATCCCGCTGGCCGATCTGTTCGAGGCGCCGACCGTGGCCGGGATCGCCGCGCGCATCGAGGAGCGGCTGCGCGGCCGGCCGGCCGATCAGGACCGCGAGGAGCCGATGACGCGGCTGCCGCGCGGCGGCCCGCTGCCGATCTCGGTGGTGCAGGCTCGCGTCCTGGCCATCGCCGCACGCGAGCCGGACAACCCGTCGCTCCACATGCCGGTGGTGATCGGCATGCGCGGCGAGCTCCGCGCGGACGTGCTGCAGCGCGCACTCGCCGAGGTGGTGCGGCGCCACGAGATCCTGCGCACCACGTACACGTGGAGCGCCGGCGGCGCGGTCGCGCGCGCGGCGGGCCACGCCGACGTCTCCGTCGACGTCACCGATCTGCGCGGACATCCGGCGGCGCGCGAGCACGCCCTCGAGCTCGCGCGCGAGGAGGCGGCGCGCCCGTTCGACCTCGGCCGCGCCGTGCTGCGAGCCGGCCTGGTGCGCCTGGCCGACGACGAGCACTGGCTGCTGCTGACCGTCCACCACGTGGCCTGCGACACCTGGTCGCTGCTGGCGCTGGTGCGCGAGCTGTCGGCCGCCTACATCTCCTTCGCGGCGGACCTGTCGTCGCCCCTGCCCGACCTGGCGCTGCAGTACGCCGACTTCGCCGGCTGGCAGGAGCGGCAGCTGCGCACCGACGGGTTCGCGGCCCAGCGGGCCTGGTGGGACGAGCAGCTGGCCACGCTGCCGGCTCCGCTCGATCTGCCGGTCGATCGCGCGGGTTCGTCGGGCGCGTATCGCGGCGGGCGCGCGCTGTTCCGGTTCTCGCGCGCGCTCAGCGACGCGGTGCACGCCTTCGGCGAGGCGCACGCGGCCACGCCGTTCATGACCGTGCTGGCGGCCTACACCGCGCTGCTCGCGCGCCACAGCGGCCAGGACGACGTCATGGTCGGCACGCCGATCGGCAACCGCACGCGTCCGGAGCTCGAGCCGCTCATCGGCTACGTCGCCCACTCGGTGGCGCTGCGCACCGATCTGTCCGGCGATCCCAGCTTCGCCGAGCTGGTCGGGCGGGTGCGGCGCACCACCCTGGACGCCTACGCCAACCCGGACGTGCCGTACGAGGCGCTGATCGACGACGGCGAGGCGGCGCAGGCGCGCCTGTTCGACGCCGTGTTCGTCCTGCAGGGCACCTTCGCCGCCCCCGCGCTGCCCGGCCTGACCCTCGACCTCGTCGAGGTGCCGGGCGCGCCGGCCCAGTGGGGCGCCACCCTCGCGCACCTGTCCATCTCGATGGGCGAGGACGCTCGCGGCTTCTACGGCTCGCTCGAGTACGACGCCGACAGGTTCGACGCGGAGACAGCCGAGCGCCTGATTGGACGGCTGCAGCAGCTGCTCGAGAGCGGAGTGCGGCGACCCGGCGCCCGCCTGTCCGCGCTCGACATCTCCACCGAGGAGGAGCGGCGCGCCCTGCCTCGGCCCCGACCGGTCGCTCGCGGCCGCGGGCTCTCGCTCAGCCTCTCGTTCTTCGCCAACGACGAGGACAGCCTCGGCAGGGCGAAGTATGCGCTGCTCACCGAGGGCGCCCGCTTCGCCGACCGCCACGGCTTCGCCGCCGTGTGGACGCCGGAGCGGCACTTCCATCCGTTCGGCGGGCTGTACCCGGCGCCGTCGGTGGTGGGCGCCGGCCTGGCCACCATCACCGAGCGCATCCATATCCGCGCCGGCAGCGTGGTCCTGCCGCTCCACGATCCGATCCGCGTGGCCGAGGAGTGGTCCGTGCTCGACAACCTGTCGGGCGGGCGCGTCGGCGTCTCGCTGGCCTCCGGCTGGCACGCCAGCGACTTCGTGTTCGCGCCGGACAGCTACGCGCGGCGCAAGCAGGTCATGCTCGAGGGCATCGAGACGCTGCGCGCGCTGTGGCGCGGCGACGCGGTCACGCGGCGGTCCGGCTCCGGCAAGGACGTCGAGGTCCGGCTGCGGCCGCGCCCGGTGCAGGCGGAGCTGCCGATCTGGCTGACCGCCGCCGGCAGCCCCGACACCTTCCGCGCGGCCGGCGAGCTGGGCGCCGGCGTGCTCACCAACCTGATGGGCCAGGACCTGGACGGCCTGGGCGACAAGATCGCGCTCTACCGGCGCGCCTGGGCCGACGCGGGTCACCCCGGGCGCGGCCAGGTCACGCTCATGATGCACGCCTTCCTCGGCGACGACGTCGAGGACGTGCGGCGGACGGTGCGCGAGCCGCTGCAGCGCTACTTCCGCAGCTCGGTTGACATCTTCGGCGCCTTCGCGGCCAGCCAGGGCCTCAAGCTCGACGTCGCGCAGCTGAGCGAGGCAGACATCCAGGCCCTGGTCGAGCACGGCTTCGACCGCTACTTCGAGACCGCCGGCGTTTTCGGCACCGCCGACAGCTGCGCGCCGGTGCTGGGCCGCGTGCATGGGCTCGACGTCGACGAGGTGGCATGCCTCATCGACTTCGGCGTCGAGCTGGACGCGACGCTGGCGAGCCTGGCGCACCTGGCCGCCGCCGGTCGAGAGGTGGAGCCGGCCGCGCCTCGTGGTGGCCGGCACGGAGATCGAGGAGCGAGACGAGAACGATGACGACGCCGGAGACGCGGTCGTCGTCGACGGCGCCGGCCGGCCGCTGCCCTGGGGCGTCGTCGGCCGTCTTGCCGCCACCGGCGAGCGCGCGCGGAGCAGGCGCGACGGAACCATCGAGCGAATCGCCGCGCCGGCGCCGCGAGCTCGCAGAGCCGCGCGCCCCGCGCCGCGGACCATCCAGCGCGCGCCGCGCGACCGCGATCTGCCGCTCTCGTTCGCCCAGCAGCGCCTCTGGTACCTGGATCAGCTCGAGCCGGGCAACGCGGCGTACAACAACCCGGTCGCGCTGCGGCTGAGCGGGCCGCTCGATCCCGGTGCGCTCGAGCGCGCCATCAACGAGGTCGTCAGCCGCCACGAGGTGCTGCGCACGCGCATCGCGGTGGCGGACGGGCGCGCCGCCCAGCAGATCCTGCCGGAGGTGCGCGTCCCGCTCGAGCTCGTCGATCTGTCGGGCCTGCCCGAGGCGGAGCGCGAGGACGAGGCCAGGCGGCGCGCGCGCGCCGAGGCCGGCCGTCCGTTCGCGCTCGACGCCGCGCCGCTGGTCCGCGCCGCGCTGCTGCGCCTCGCCCCGGGCGAGGCCGCCGGCGAGCACGTCCTGCTGGTCACGATGCACCACATCGTCTCCGACGGATGGTCGGCCGGCGTGCTGTTCGCCGAGCTGGGCGCGCTCTACGCCGCCTTCGCCGCCGGTCACCCCTCGCCGCTGCCGGAGCTGGCGGTCCAGTACGCCGACCACGCGGTGTGGCAGCGCCAGCAGCTCGACGGGCCGCTCCTGGCCGGCGAGCTCGCCTACTGGAAGGAGCGCCTGGCCGACCTGCCGGCGCTCGAGCTGGCCGGCGACCACCCGCGCCCGCCGGTGCCCAGCTCCGGCGGCGCGCGCCAGGCGACATCGATCGCCGCGCCGGTCGCCGGCGCGCTGGCCGCGCTCGCGCGCGACGAGGGCGCCACGCCGTTCATGGGCCTGCTGGCCGCGCTGCAGGCCGTGCTCCACCGCTACACCGCGCAGACCGACTTCGGCGTCGGCACGCCGGTGGCCGGCCGCAACCGGCCCGAGGTCGAGCCGCTGGTCGGCTGCTTCGTCAACACGCTGGTGCTGCGCGCCGATCTGTCGCGGCGGCCCAGCTTCCGCGAGCTGCTGCGCCGGGTGCGCGGCGACGCGCTCGGCGCCTTCGCCCACCAGGAGCTGCCGTTCGAGCGGCTGGTCGACGCGCTGGAGGTGCCGCGCGACCTCAGCGTGCCGGCGCTGTTCCAGGTGATGCTGGTCCTGCACAACACGCCGGTGGCGCGCGCGCAGCTGGAGGGCCTGCGCCTGGAGGGCATCGAGGTCGACAGCGGCAAGGCCAAGTTCGATCTCACCCTCGAGCTGCGCGAGGGCGGCGGCGGCTTCGGCGGCACGTTCGAGTACAGCACCGACCTGTTCGACGACGCCACCGTCGAGCGTCTCGCGCGCCACTTCGAGGCGATGGTGGCGGCCGCGGTGGCCGAGCCGGAGCGCCCGATCGACGACCTGCCGCTCCTGTCCGCCGCCGAGGAGCGGCAGCTGCTGATCGAGTGGAACGACACGGCCGCGCCGTACTCGTCGGATGCCTGCCTGCACGAGCTGTTCGCCGCGCAGGCGGCGCGCACGCCGGACGCGCTCGCCGTGGTGAGCCCGGACGAGGACGCCGCGCTCACCTACGCCGAGCTGGACGCGCGCGCCGAGGCGCTGGCCGCGGCGCTGCGCGACCTCGGCGTCGGCCCCGAGGATCGCGTCGGCCTGCTCATCGAACGCTCGGCGCAGCTGGTGGTCGGCATCGTCGGCGCGCTCAAGGCCGGCGCGACCTACGTCCCGCTCGATCCGGGCCATCCGCCCGACCGGCTGGCGCTCCTGCTCGACGACGCGCGCGTGCGAGCCCTGTTGACCCGGCGCGCGCTGCTCGACCGCGTGCCCGGGTGCGCCGCGCCGGTGCTGTGCGCCGAGGACTGGCCGCCGGCGGGCGCGCGGCACGGCGCGACCCCCGCCCACCCCGACGCCGCCGCCTACGTCATGTACACGTCCGGTTCCACCGGCCGGCCCAAGGGCGTGGCGGTGCCGCACCGCGCTGTCGTTCGCATGATCGAGGGGCTCGACTGGGGGCGCCGCGATCCGGACGAGGCGGTGCTGATGCTGGCCGCGACCGTGTTCGACGCATCCAGCCTCGAGCTGTGGAGCGCGCTGCTGGCCGGCTCGCGCGCGGTCGCGTATCCGCCGGGGCCGCTCGCGCCCGACGAGCTGGGCGCGTTCCTGCGCCGTCACCGCATCACCCGCGCCATGCTCAGCGCCGGCGTCTTCCACCTCATGGCCGATCAGCGGCCGGCCGACCTGGGCGGACTGCAGAGCCTGATGGTGGGCGGCGATGTGCTGTCGCCGCCGCGCGCGCGCCGCGTGCTCGAGCAGTTTCCCGACCTCCACCTCCTCAACGGCTACGGGCCGACCGAGGCCGCCACCACCGCGACCGCTCACCGGGTCGAGCCCGGCGACGCGCGCGCCTCCATCCCGATCGGCAGGCCGATCGCCAACACGCGCGCGCTCGTGCTCGACGGCCGCATGCAGCCGGTGCCGGTCGGCGTGCCGGGCGAGCTGTTCGTCGGCGGCGATGCGCTGGCGCGCGGCTACCTGGAGGACCGGCCGCGCACCGCCGCCGCGTTCGTGCCGGATCCGTTCGGACCGGCCGGCGCGCGGCTGTACCGCACCGGCGACCGTGCTCGCTGGCGAACCGGCGGCACCCTTGAGTTCCTCGGCCGCGCCGACGAGCAGGTCAAGGTGCGCGGCTTCCGCATCGAGCCGGGCGAGGTCGAGGCAGTGCTGGCCGAGCACCCGGAGGTACGCGAGTGCGCGGTGATCGCACGCCGCGACGGCGGCGGCGAACGCCGCCTGATCGCCTACGTGGTCGCCAACGGCACCGACCCGGCCGAGCTGCGCGCGTTTCTCGGGCGCAGCCTGCCCGACTGGATGGTGCCGGCGGCGTTCGTGCCGATGGCGGCGCTGCCGCTGTCGCCGACCGGCAAGCTCGACCGCCGCGCGCTGCCGGCGCCGGACGCGATCGCCGGCCGCGACATGGTGGCGCCGCGCGACGCGGCCGAGGAGACCCTGGCCGGCGTGTGGGCCGAGGTGCTCGGTCTGCCGCGGGTCGGCGTCCACGACAACTTCTTCGATCTGGGCGGCGACTCGATCCTGAGCATCCAGGTCATCGCGCGGGCGCGCGAGCACGGCATCGAGCTCACGCCGCGCCAGATGTTCCAGCACCAGACCGTCGCCGAGCAGGCCGCCGCCGCCGGCACCGCCGCTCCTGTCGACGCCGAGCAGGGCGTGGTCAGCGGGCCGGTGCCGCTCACGCCGATCGAGCGCTGGTTCGCCGGGCGCGAGCTGGCGGCGCCGCACCACTTCAACATGTCGGTCCTGCTCGACACGCCGCCCGACCTCGACCCGGCGGTGATCGGCGACGCGGTTCGCGCGCTGCTCGAGCACCACGACGCCCTGCGCCTGCGGCTGCGGCGCGACGGCGCGAGCTGGCGGCAGGAGATCGCGCCGGCCGAGGACGCCGACGTGCTCCGGCGCATCGATCTCTCGGCTGCACGCGATCACGACGCGGCGCTGGCCCGGGCCGCCGACGAGCTGCAGGCCAGCCTCGATCTGGAGCGCGGGCCGCTCGTGCGCGCGGCGCTGTTCGAGCGCGGCGAGGAGCCGGCGCGGCTGCTGCTGGTCGCCCATCACATCGCGACCGACGTGGTCTCGCTGCGCATCCTGCTCGAGGACCTGTCGCGCGCGGTCGAGCAGCTGCGGCGCGGCGAGCCGGTGCGACTGCCGCCCAAGACCACCTCGTTCAAGGCCTGGTCCGAGCGGCTGGTCGAGCACGCGCTGTCGCCCGACCTGGCCGCCCAGGCGGAGTACTGGGAGTCGCAGCTCGCCGGCGACGCGCTCGGCCTTCCGCTCGACGCGGCCCAGGCGGCCAACCTGGAGGCGTCGGCGCGGCGCGTCACCATGGAGCTGAGCGAGGCGGAGACGCATGCGCTGCTCCACCAGGCGCAGGCCGGGTACCGGGTGCAGGTGCCGGAGCTGCTGGTCGCCGCGGTGGCCCACGGGGTGGCGCGGCTGGACCGGCCGGCGCGCGCTGGCGATCGATCTCGAGAGCCATGGCCGCGAGGACCTGTTCGAGGACGTCAACCTCTCGCGCACCGTCGGCTGGTTCACCGCGCAGTACCCGGTGCGCATCGAGCTGCCCGACGACGAGGAGCCGGGCGCGGCGCTCGACGCGGTGGTGCAGCAGCTGCGCGCCGCGCCGCCGGCCGCTGGCGTGAGCTACGGCCTGCTGCGCTACCTCGGTCCGTACGGCGAGCGTCTGGCCGGCATGGGGATCGCCGGAGATCGGCCTCAACTACGTCGGGCAGATCGATCGCGAGACGACGGCGCGGGGGTTCCGCGTCGTCGACGCCGAGCACGGCGCCGACCGCGCGCCGGACGGCGTCCGCCCGCACCTGCTCGACATCGACGCGGCGGTGCTCGACGGCCGCCTGCGCATCGTGTGGACCTACTCGCACGCGCTGCACCGCGGCGAGACGATCGAGGCGCTGGCGCGCGACGTGGCCGGCCGCCTGCGCGAGCTCATCGCGCACTGCGCGGCGGCGCCGGTTCGCGACGTCGGGGCACGGCTGCCGGCGGCGCGCCCCGAGCGCGAGGCGCCGCTCGTCGCCGTGCCGCGCGGAGGTGCGCTGCAGCTGTCGTTCATGCAGGAGCGGCTGTGGTTCCTGGATCAGCTCGAGCCGGGCGCCGCGATCCTGAACACGCCGGCGGCGGTCCGCCTGCGCGGCGAGCTGGACGTGGAGCGCATGCGGGGCGCGCTGGACGCGCTCGTGGTGCGCCACGAGTCGCTGCGCACGCGCTTCCCGACGGTGGGCGGAGCGCCGGTCGCGGTCATCGAGCCGGCCTCGCCGGTGGCGCTGCCGGTGACAGACCTGCGCGAGCTGCCGGAGGCGGAGCGCGAGCGCGCGGCCGAGGAGCAGGTGCAGGCCGAAGGGGCGCGGCCGTTCGATCTGGCCGGCGGGCCGGTGGTGCGCGCGCGGCTGCTGCGCGTTGCCGACGACGAGCACGTGCTCGTGGTGGCGGCGCACCACATCGTGGCCGACGGCTGGTCGAGCGGAATTCTGTTACACGAGCTGGGACGCCTGTACGCCGGCCACCGGCTGCCGGCCGTGCCGATCCAGTACGCCGACTACGCGGCGTGGGAGCGGGGACGGCTGCAGGGGGAGCGGCTCGAGCGCCAGCTCGCCTACTGGCGGCAGCAGCTCGACGGCGCCCCGGCGGAGACTGCCCTGCCGGCCGATCGGCCGCGCCCGCGGGTGCAGACCTATCGCGGCGAGCGCGTGCGCCACCGCCTCGATCCCGAACTGACATCCGCGCTGCGCGGGCTGGCGCGCGCGCGGGGCGCCACCATGTTCATGACCCTCCTGGCCGGCTTCGACGCGCTGGTGGCGCGCTGGAGCGGTCAGGAGGACGTGGTGGTCGGCGCTCCGGTCGGCGGGCGTGCGCGGCGCGAGCTCGAGGCTGTCGTCGGGCCGTTCCTCAACGCGGTGGCGCTGCGCGTCTCGCTGGCCGGTGGCCCGAGCTTCGCCGAGGTGCTCGCGCGGGTGCGGCGCGCGGCGGTCGAGGCGTACCAGCACCAGGAGGTGCCGTTCGAGAGCGTGCTGCAGGCGGTGTCGCCGCCGCGCGACCTGTCGCGCACGCCGGTGTTCCAGCTGTTCTTCAACATGCTCAACTATCCGGCCACGGCGGCGGAGCTGCCCGGCCTGCGCCTCGAGCTGATGACCGGCCCGCTGCTGCCGAGCAAGTTCGATCTGACGGTGTACGCGTCGGAGTCGGGCGGCGGCATCGATCTGGAGCTGGTCTACAACGCCGACCTGTTCGACCGCGCCCGCATCGAGGAGCTGGCGGCGCAGTACGATCTGCTGCTGCGCCGGTGCGCCGGCGATCCCGACGGTGCGGTGACGCGCGCATCCCTGGTGACGCGCGCCGGCGCGGCGCGTGCTGCCGGATCCGATGGCCGCGCTGGATGCGAGCTGGCCGGGCCCGATCCACGATCATCTGACCCGCCAGGCCGCGCGCGTGCCGGAGCGAGCCGCGGTGATCGATCGCGATGGCCGCGACGGCGCGTGGAGCTACGCCGAGCTGGAGGCGGCCAGCAATCGCCTGGCTCGCCATCTACTGAGTCGCGGAGTGGGCGCGCGGGCCGGCGACGGCGAGCCTGTCCGCGGCGAGCTGGGCGGCGGCGCGGTCGCCATCTGGGCCTCGCGATCGGCGCCGCTGGTGTGGGCCATGATGGCCGGGCTCAAGACCGGCGCCGCCGTGCTGGTCCTGGATCCGGCCTATCCGGGGGCCAGCCTGGTCGCGCGCCTGGCGCTGGCGCGGCCGCGCGCCCTGCTGCGCCTGGCCGGGTCGGCGCCGATCGATCCGGCGGTGAGCCGAGTGGCTGGCTCGTCACACCGACTGCGCCCTGATCGACCTGCCCGCACGGCCCGGCGCCGAGCCGTGGGCGAGCGAGCAAGACACGCCGCCTGGCGTCACCGTCGGCCCCGACGACGCCGCGTGCCTGTCGTTCACCTCCGGGTCGACCGGCGTGCCCAAGGGCATCGTGTGCCTGCACCGCTCGCTGACCCACTTCGTGCCCTGGCAGGGCCACGAGTTCGGCCTGAGCGAGCGCGATCGCTTCAGCATGCTGTCCGGCCTGTCGCACGACCCGCTGCAGCGCGACATCTTCACCGCGCTCCAGCTCGGCGCCACCATCTGCGTGCCCGACCCGGACCGCATGGCCGAGCCGGGCTACCTGGCCGCGTGGGCTGCGCGCAGCCAGATCACCGTCGCGCACCTGACCCCGGCCATGGCCCAGCTCCTGGCCGAGCCCCCCGCCGGCGCGCCGGTCGAGATCGCCAGCCTGCGCCGCGCCTTCGTCGTCGGAGACGTGCTGACCCGGCGCGACGTCGATCGGGTCCGCCGCATCGCGCCCGGCGTCGAGGCGGTCAACCTGTACGGCTCGACCGAGACCCAGCGCGCGGTCGGCTATCACCGGGTCGTGCCCGGCGCCGGCGGCGCCGACGCGCTGCCGCTCGGCCGCGGCATGCGCGATGTCCAGCTGCTTGTGCTGACAGCCAGCGGCGGCCTGGCCGGCATCGGCGAGCTGGGCGAGATCGGCGTGCGCAGCCCGCACCTGGCCGGCGGCTACCTCGGCGACGTCGAGACCACCGCCCGCAAGTTCGTGGCCAGCCCGCTCTCGGGCCGCCCGGACGACAGGCTGTACCTGACCGGCGACCTGGGTCGCTACCGCCCCGACGGCGAGGTCGAGTGGGCCGGACGCGCCGACCGACAGATCAAGGTGCGCGGCTTCCGCATCGAGCTGGGCGAGATCGAGGCGGCGCTGTCCCGCCACCCCGCCGTGCGCGAGGTCGTGGTCGCGGCCCGCGCCGGCGCCGATGCGGGCGGCGCGCTGCGCGACCCGGAGCTGGTCGCCTACGTCGTGGCACGCGACGCGAGCGCCGCCACCACGCTCGACTCCATCTCTCTCGACGACCAGCTGCGCCGGTTCGTCGCCGGCGTCCTGCCCGACTTCATGGTGCCGGCCGCGATCGTGGCGCTGCCCCGCCTGCCGCTCACCCCGACCGGCAAGCTGGACCGCGCCGCCCTGCCGGCCCCGACGCCGCGCGCGCTTCGCAGCGCAGAGCCGGATGGCCCGATTGAAGAAGCCCTGGCCGCCATCTGGTCCGCGCTGCTCGGCGTCGACCGCGTCGGCCGCGACGACGACTTCTTCGCCCTGGGCGGCCACTCGCTGCGCGCCACCCAGCTGCTCGCCCGCGTGCGCGACCGCCTCGGCGTCGAGCTGCCGGTGCGCGCCGTGTTCGAGGCCTCCACCCTGGCCGCCATGGCCGCCCGGATCGCCGACGCGATGGCCGGCGATGCGCGCCCGGACCGCGCCGCCGCTTCGCCCGGTCCCGCGCACCGGCCCGCTGCCGCTGTCGTTCGCCCAGGAGCGGCTCTGGTTCCTCGAGCAGATGGACCCGGGCAGCCCGCTCTACAACATCCCGATGGCGCTGCGCCTCACCGGCGCCCTCGACGTCGCGGCGCTCGAGCGCGCGCTGGCCGAGGTCGTGCGCCGCCACGAAGTTCTACGGACCCGCTTCGAGAACCGCGGCGGCGAGCCGGTGCAGGTCGCGACGCCGGACGACGAGATCGCGTTCGCGCTCGGCGTCGACGATCTGCGCGAGCTCGCCGCGGCCGATCGCGAAGCCGCCGCCGCGCGGCGCCTGACGGAAGAGGCAGCGCGCAGCTTCGACCTGGCGCGCGGCCCGCTCCTGCGCGCGCACCTGGTCCGGCTCGACGACCAGGAGCACGTGCTGGTCCTCGTCATGCACCACGCTGTGTCGGACGGCTGGTCCATGGGCGTGCTCGTGCGCGAGGCGGCAGCGCTCTACCGCGCCTTCGCCGCCGGCGAGCCGTCGCCTCTGCCGGAGCTGCCGGTCCAGTACGCCGACTTCGCCGTGTGGCAGCGCGCCTGGCTCGACGGCGACGAGCTCGCCCGCCAGCTCGACAGCTGGAAGGAGGCACTGCGCGATGCGGCGCCGCTCGAGCTGCCCACCGACCGGCCACGACCGGCCCGGCCCAGCCTGCGCGGCAAGCGCCTGTCCTTCACCCTGCCGGAGGCCCTGCGCGCCGAGCTCGAGCGCCTCGGCCACGGCGAGGGCGCCACCCTGTTCATGACGCTCCTGGCCGGCTTCGCCGCGCTGCTCCACCGCCACAGCGGCCAGGACGATCTGTGCGTCGGAACCCCGGTGGCCGGCCGCACCCGGCTCGAGACCGAGCCGCTCATCGGCTTCTTCGTCAACACCCTGGTCCTGCGCGCCGACCTCAGCCGGCGAGCCCAGCTTCCGCCAGCTCCTGACCCGCGTCCGCCGCGCCGCGCTCGCCGCCTACGCCCACCAGGACCTGCCGTTCGAGAAGCTCGTCGGCGAGCTGGCACCGAGCCGCGACCTCAGCCGCCAGCCGCTGGTCCAGGTCATGTTCGCGCTGCAGAACGCGCCCATGCCCGAGCTGGCCGCGCCCGGCCTCGCCCTCGCCCCGCTCGCCGTCGACACGGCCACCGCCAAGTTCGACCTCAGCCTGACCGTGGTGCCGGGCGCACGCGATCTGCAGGCCATCTTCGAGTACGCCACCGACCTGTTCGACGACGACCGCATCGAGCGCATGGCCGGCCACCTGCGCAACCTGCTCGAGGCCGCCGCCGCCGATCCGGACGCGCCGGTCTCCCGCCTGCCCATGCTCGGCGAGACCGAGCGCCGGCAGGTGCTCGTGGAATGGACCGGCGGCCGGCGAATCCATCCCGCCCGACCAGCACGCGCCTGCACGATCTGTTCGCCGAGCAGGCAGCCCGCCGCCCCGACGCCGTCGCCGTCTCGTCTGGCGCCGAGCGGCTCACCTATGCCGAGCTCGCCGCGAGAAGCACGGCGCTCGCGCGCCGCCTGCGCGCGGTCGGCGTCCGCCCGGAGACACCGGTCGGCATGTGCGTGGGCCGCTCGGCCGATCTCGTCGTCGCGGTGCTCGGCATCCTCGAGGCCGGCGGCGCGTACGTCCCGCTCGATCCAACCTATCCGGCCGAGCGGCTCGCCTTCGTGATCGAGGACTCGGCCGCGCCGGTCGTCGTCACCCAGCGCGCGCTGCGCGACCGACTCCCCGCCGGCGGCCGCACCGTCCTCGTCGAGGAGACCGCCTGGCCTGCGGAGACCGCTGACAGCGATGTCACGCCGGTGTCCGGCCGCCCGGACAGCGCCGCCTACATTATATATACGTCCGGATCGACCGGCCGTCCCAAGGGCGTGGCCGTCGCCCACCGCCAGGTCGTCGCGTTGATCGATGCCGGCCGCGCGCTGTTCGGTTTCGACGAGCGCGACGTGTGGCCGCTGTTCCATTCGGTCGCCTTCGACTTCTCGGTCTGGGAGCTGTGGGGCGCGCTGGCGCACGGCGGCCGCGTCGTCATCGTGCCGCAGGAGATGACCCGCTCGCCCGATGCGTTCCGCGACCTGCTCGCCACCGAGAAGATCACGGTGCTCAACCAGACGCCGTCCGCCTTCCGCGAGCTCGTGCGGCTGGACGAGGCTGTCGGCGCGCCACCTCTCGCGCTGCGCCACATCATCCTCGGTGGAGAGGCGCTCGACCCCGCATCGCTGCGGCCCTGGTTCGATCGCCACGGCGACGAGCAGCCGCGCGTGACCAACCTGTACGGCATCACCGAGACAACGGTGGTCGCCACTCACCATCGCATCGCGCGGGCCGAGGCGGAGTGCGGGCGCGCCGGTGCTGCGCGTGCAGGCAGCCCGATCGGCGTGCCGCTGCCCCACGTCGGGCTGCTCCTGCTCGACAGTCTCGGCCAGCCGGTCCCGATCGGCGTGCGCGGCGAGATCCACATCGGCGGCGCCTCGGTCGCGCGCGGCTACCTCGACCGGGCCGAGCTGACGGCGGAGCGTTTCGTCCCGGATCCGTTCCGCCCGGGCGAGCGGCTCTACCGCAGCGGCGACCTTGCGCGCTACCGGCCGGACGGCGTCATCGAGTTCCTCGGCCGCGCCGATCACCAGGTCAAGGTGCGCGGCTACCGCATCGAGACCGGCGAGATCGAGGCGGCGTTGCTGGCCCACCCGGCCGTGCGCGAGTGCGCGGTCGTCGCGCGCGATGCCGGTCCCGAGTCCGGCGACGGCGAGCGGCGCCTGGTCGCCTACCTGATCGCCAGCGCGGACGTCACGCCGACCGAGCTCCGCGATCACCTGGCCGCGCGGCTGCCCGATCACATGCTGCCCGCCGCCTTCGTCGCGGTCGATCGCTTCCCGCATGACGACGTCGGGCAAGCTGGACGTGCGCGCCCTGCCCGCTCCGTCGAGCGCGCGACCCGACATCGGGGCCGCGATCGCCCCGGCCACGCCGCTCGAGGAGTCGCTGGTCGGGCTCGTGCGCGGCGTGCTCGGCCTCGACGAGATCGGCGTCGAGGACAGCTTCTTCGCCCTCGGCGGCCACTCGCTGCTCGCGGTCCGCCTGGTGTCGCGCATCCGCGCCGGCCTCGGCGTCGAGCTGCCGGTGCGCGCGGTGTTCGAGGCGCCGACGGTGCGCGCGCTGGCCGGGCGCATCGAGCAGGCCGGCGGAGACCTCGAGCCGACCGCGCCGCCGCTCGTCCCGGTGCCGCGCACCGGCCCGCTGCCGCTGTCGTTCGCCCAGCGGCGGCTGTGGTTCCTCGACCAGCTGGACCCCGGCAGCCCGGTCTACAACGTCCCGGCGGCGCTGCGCGCCCGCGGCCGCGTCGATCGCGCCGCGCTCGAGGCCGCCCTGGCCGAGGTCGTGCGCCGCCACGAGGCGCTGCGCACGCGCCTGGTGCTCGAGCGGGGCGAGCCGGCGCAGGTGATCGTCCCGTTCGAGCAGGCCGGCTTCCGCCTCGAGGTCGACGATCTGAGCGACCTGCCGCGAGGCCGAGCGCGAGGCGCGCGCACGCACGCGCGCCCGGCAGGAGATCGAGCGCGGCTTCGATCTGGCGCGCGCGCCGATGCTGCGGGCGCTGCTGCTGCGCCTGGCCGACGACGACCACGTGCTGGTCCTGATCACGCACCACGTCGCCTCCGACGGCTGGTCGATGGGCGTGCTGGTGGACGAGGTGGTCGCGCTGTACCGCTCCGCCGCGGACGGGCGACCCTCGCCGCTCGCGCCGCTGCCGGTCCAGTACGCCGACCACGCGGTGTGGCAGCGCGCGTGGCTGCAGGGAGCCGAGCTGGAGCGACAGCTCGCCTACTGGCGCGAGCAGCTCGACGGCGCGGCGGCGCTCGAGCTGCCGGCCGACCGCGTGCGTCCGGCGCGCCCCAGCCTGCGCGGCGGGCGCCACAGCGTCGCGCCTGCCGGCCGGAGCTCGGCGCCGCCATCGACGAGCTCGGCCCTGCGCGAGGAGGTGACGCCGTTCATGGTGCACCTGGCCGCGTTCGCCGCCCTGCTGCACCGCTACAGCGGCCAGGACGACCTCTCCATCGGCGTGCCGGTCGCCGGGCGCACCCGGCCGGAGATCGAGCCGCTGATCGGCTTCTTCGTCAACACGCTCGTCCTGCGCGCCGACCTCTCCGGCGATCCGACCTTCCGCGAGCTGCTCGCCCGCATCCGCCGCGCCGCGCTCGGCGCTCTCGAGCACCAGGAGCTGCCCTTCGAGCTGCTGGTCGAGGAGCTGGCGCCGCGCCGCGACCTGGCCCGCCAGCCGCTGTTCCAGGTCGCCTTCGCCATGCAGAACGCGCCCATCCCGGAGGTGGAGCTGCCCGGCGTGACCCTGGCGCCGCTCGCGGTCGAGCCCGGCACCGCCAGGTTCGATCTGACCCTGAACATCCTGCCGCGACCCGACGGTCCGGTGGCGGCGTTCGAGTACAGCAGCCGACCTGTTCGACGCCGATCGCATCGAGCGCATGGCCGGGCACCTGCGCATGCTGCTCGAGGGCATGGCGCGCGACCCGGAGCAGCGCGTGTCGCGGCTGGCGCTGCGACTCGGCCGGCGAGCGGCGTCCGGTGACCGTCGCTCCGTCGCCGATCCGCTGCCTGCCCGAGCTGTTCGCCGAGCAGGCGGCGCGCCGGCCCGGCGCGGTGGCGGTCACCTGCGGCGACGCCAGCCTCACCTACGGCGAGCTGCAGCGGCGCAGCCGGGCGCTGGCCGCTCGCCTGCGCGCGCTCGGCGTCGGACCGGAGACGCGGGTCGGCCTGTGCGCGCGAGCGCTCCCTCGACATGGTGGCCGGCATCCTCGGCATCCTCGAGGCCGGCGGGGCCTACGTGCCGCTCGACCCGCACTACCCGCGCCGAGCGCCTCGCTTTCCTGGTCGAGGATTCGGCGGCGCCCATCATCCTCGACCGAGGCCGCGGTGCGCGACCGCCTGCCGGCCACCGCCGCGCGCGTGCTCCTGCTCGACGACGGCGACGGCCCGGGCGAGGCCTCCGCGCCGCCGGCGCGCCTGCACCCGGACAGCGCCGCGTACGTCATCCACACCTCCGGCTCGACCGGCCGGCCCAAGGGCGTGGTGGTGACCCATCGCCAGGTGGCGCGCCTGTTCGACACCTGCCGCGCCGCTGCTTCGGCTTCGACCAGCGCGACGTGTGGACCCTGTTCCACTCGTTCGCCTTCGACTTCTCGGTCTGGGAGCTGTGGGGCGCGCTCGCCCACGGCGGCCGGCTGGTGGTGGTGCCGCACGAGGTGAGCCGCTCGCCGGAGGCGTTCCTCGACCTGCTGGCGACCGAGCAGGTGACGGTGCTCAACCAGACGCCGTCCGCGTTCCGCCAGCTCGAGCGCGCCGAGCGGGCTCATCCGCGCGAGCTGGCCCTGCGCCACGTGATCTTCGGCGGCGAGGCGCTGGACCTGTCGAGCCTCGCGCCCTGGTTCGAGCGCCACGGCGACCAGTGGCCGCGCCTGATCAACATGTACGGCATCACCGAGACGACGGTGCACGTCACCTACCGGCCGCTGTCGATGGCCGACCTGAGCGAGGTCCGCGGCGCCAGCCCGATCGGCGTGCCGCTGCCGGATCTGCGCGTCCACCTGCTCGATCGCCGCGGCCAGCCGGTGCCGGTCGGCGTGCCGGGCGAGATCGCTGTCGGCGGCGCGGGCGTGGCGCGCGGCTACCTCGGCCGGCCCGAGCTCACCGCCGAGCGCTTCGTGCCGGACCCGTTCGGCGCCGCCGGCGAGCGGCTGTATCGCAGCGGCGACCTGGCCCGCGCCCGCGGCGACGGCGAGCTCGAGTACCTCGGGCGCATCGACCACCAGGTCAAGGTGCGCGGCTTCCGCGTCGAGACCGGCGAGATCGAGGCCGCGCTGGCGCAGAAGCCGGGCGTGCGCGAGTGCGCGGTGATGGTGCGCGACGGCGAGGACGAGGCGACGACCGGCGACTGGTGGCCTACCTGGCCGTGGAGCCGGGCATCTCGCTCGGCGCCGCCGAGCTGCGCGCCCACCTGGCCGAGCGTCTGCCCGACTACATGCTGCCGTCCGCCTTCGTGGTCCTCGACAGCCTGCCGGTCACCGCGCAGGGCAAGATCGATCGCCGCGCGCTGCCGGCGCCGCAGGGCGCGCGGCCCGAGGACATGGGCGCCGCGGCGCCGCCGCGCGGTCCGCTCGAGGAGACGCTGGCCGCGCTGTTCTGCGAGGTGCTGGGCCTGGACGTCGGTCGGCGTGCACGACAGCTTCTTCGAGCTGGGCGGGCACTCGCTGCTGGCCGTGACGCTGGCGTCGCGCGTCGTCGAGGCGCTCGGCGTCGAGCTGCCGGTGCGCGCGGTGTTCGAGTCGCCGACGGTGGCCGGGCTGGCCGCGCTGGCGGCAGCGTCGCCGCGCGCGCCCTCGGACGGCCCGGAGCTGGCGCCGGTGCCGCGCGGCGGCGAGCTGCCGCTGTCGCCCATGCAGGAGCGGCTGTGGTTCCTCGACCAGCTCGATCCGGGCAGCACGGCGGTCAACATGTCGCTGGCGGTGCGCGTGCGCGGCCCGCTGGATCCGGATCGGCTCGAGCGCGCGCTGGCCGCCCTGGCGGCGCGCCACGAGTCGCTGCGCACCAGCTTCCGCGCGGCCGGCGGCTCGCCGGTGGCGGTCGTCGCGCCGCCGTCCGGTCTGGCGCTGCGCACCGTCGAGCGCCCCGGGCTGCCGGCGGAGCGGCGCGAGCGCATCGCGCTCGACGAGGCGCAGGCCGAGGCCGCGCGCCCGTTCGATCTCGCGACCGGGCCGGTGGCGCGCGCCAGCCTGCTCTCGTTCGACCGCGACGACCACGCGCTGCTGGTCACCGTGCACCACATCGCGGCCGACGGCTGGTCGCTCGGCATCCTGGTCGGCGAGCTGGCCGCCCTGTACGCGGCGCTGGGCCGCGGCGAGCCGGCCGCGCTGCCGGAGCTGCCGGTGCAGTTCGCCGACCACGCCGCGTGGCAGCGCGAGCGGATGCAGGGCGAGGCGCTGGACCGCCAGCTGGCCTACTGGCGCGAGCACCTGCGCGGCGCGCCGGCGCACACCGAGCTGCCGGCCGACCGGCCGCGGCCCCGGGTGCAGCGCTTCCGCGGCGAGCGGGTCCACCTCGCGCTCGACGCCGAGCTGGCCGGCCAGCTGCGCGCGCTGGGCAGCGCACAGGGCGCGACGCTGTTCATGACCCTCCTCGCCGGCTTCGACGCGCTGGTGTTCCGCCAGAGCGGGCAGGAGGACGTGGTGGTCGGCTCGCCGGTGACCGGGCGGCCGCGGCGCGAGCTGGAGCACGTGGTGGGGCCGTTCCTCAACACGGTGGCGCTTCGCGTCTCGCTGGCCGGCGAGCCCAGCTTCCGCGAGCTGATCGCACGCGTGCGCGAGGCGGCCGTCGGCGCGCTGCAGCACCAGGACGTTCCGTTCGAGAAGGTGCTCGACGACCTGCAGCCGCCGCGCGACCTGTCGCGCACGCCTCTGTTCCAGCTGTTCTTCAACATGCTCAACTTCCCGGTGCCGCGCGCCGACTTCGACGGGCTGCGCTTCGAGCCGCTCAGGCCGCCGGACGTGCCGTCCAAGTTCGATCTGACGGTGTACGCGTCGGAGTCGGGCGGCGGCATCGATCTGGAGCTGGTCTACAACGCCGACCTGTTCGACCGCGCCCGCATCGAGGAGCTGGCCGCGCAGTACGATCTGCTGCTGCGCCGGTGCGCCGGCGATCCCGATCGGTGCGGTGACGCGCGCATCGCTGGTGACCGCGCCGGCGCGGCGCGTGCTGCCGGATCCGATGGCCGCGCTGGATGCCGAGCTGGCCGGGGCCGATCCACGAGCACCTGACCCGCCAGGCGGCGCGCGTGCCGGAGCGAGCCGCGGTGATCGATCGCGATGGCCGCGACGGGGCGTGGAGCTACGCCGAGCTGGAGGCGGCCAGCAATCGCCTGGCTCGCCATCTACTGAGTCGCGGCGTGGGCGCGCGGGTCGGCGACGGCGAGCCTGTCCGCGGCGAGCTGGGCGGCGGCGCGGTCGCCATCTGGGCCTCGCGATCGGCGCCGCTGGTGTGGGCCATGATGGCCGGGCTCAAGACCGGCGCCGCCGTGCTGGTCCTGGATCCGGCCTATCCGGGGGCCAGCCTGGTCGCGCGCCTGGCGCTGGCGCGGCCGCGCGCCCTGCTGCGCCTGGCCGGGTCGGCGCCGATCGATCCGGCGGTGAGCCGAGTGGCTGGCTCGTCACACCGACTGCGCCCTGATCGACCTGCCGGCACGGCCCGGCGCCGAGCCGTGGGCGAGCGAGCAAGACACGCCGCCTGGCGTCACCGTCGGACCCGACGACGCCGCGTGCCTGTCGTTCACCTCCGGGTCGACCGGCGTGCCCAAGGGCATCGTGTGCCTGCACCGCTCGCTGACCCACTTCGTGCCCTGGCAGGGCCAGGAGTTCGGCCTGAGCGAGCGCGATCGCTTCAGCATGCTGTCCGGCCTGTCGCACGACCCGCTGCAGCGCGACATCTTCACCGCGCTCCAGCTCGGCGCCACCATCTGCGTGCCCGACCCGGACCGCATGGCCGAGCCGGGCTACCTGGCCGCCTGGGCAGCAGAGCTCCAGATCACCGTCGCTCACCTGACCCCGGCCATGGCCCAGCTCCTGGCCGAGCCGCCCGCCGGCGCGCCGGTCGAGATCGCCAGCCTGCGCCGCGCCTTCGTCGTCGGAGACGTGCTGACCCGCCGCGATGTCGACCGGGTCCGCCGCATCGCGCCCGGCCTCCAGGCGGTCAATCTGTACGGCTCGACCGAGACCCAGCGCGCGGTCGGCTATCACCGGGTCGTGCCGGGCGCCGGCGGATTCCAGGCGCTGCCGCTCGGTCGCGGCATGCGCGATGTCCAGCTGCTGGTCCTGGCCAAGAGCGGCGACCTCGCCGGCATCGGAGAGCTGGGCGAGATTGGCGTGCGCAGTCCGCACCTGGCCGGCGGCTACCTCGGCGACGCCGAGACCACCGCGCGCAAGTTCATGGTCAGCCCGTTCTCGGGCCGCCCGGACGACAGGCTGTACCTCACCGGCGACCTGGGCCGCTACCGCCCCGACGGCGAGGTCGAGTGGGCCGGGCGCGCCGACCGACAGATCAAGGTGCGCGGCTTCCGCATCGAGCTGGGCGAGATCGAGGCGGCGCTGTCCCGCCACCCCGCCGTGCGCGAGGTCGTGGTCGTCGCCCGCGCCGGCGCCGAGGCCGGCGGCGCGCCGCGCGACCCGGAGCTGGTCGCCTACGTCGTGGCGCGCGACGCGAGCGACGACGGATCTCGCTCGACGACGAGCTGCGCCGGTTCGTCGCCGGCGTGCTGCCCGACTTCATGGTGCCGGCCGCGTTCGTGGCGCTGCCCCGGCTGCCGCTCACCCCGACCGGCAAGCTGGACCGCGCCGCCCTGCCGGCGCCGCCGGCGCGCGCGCTCGCGCAGCGCAGAGCCGGACGGCCCGATTGAGGAAGCGCTGGCCGCCATCTGGTCCGCGCTGCTCGGCGTCGACCGCGTCGGCCGCGACGACGACTTCTTCGCCCTGGGCGGCCACTCGCTGCGCGCCACCCAGCTGCTCGCCCGCGTGCGCGACCGCCTCGGCGTCGAGCTGCCGGTGCGCGCCGTGTTCGAGGCCTCCACCCTGGCCGCCATGGCCGCCCGGATCGCCGACGCGATGGCCGGCGATGCCGTACGGACCGCGCCGCCGCTTCGCCCGGTCCCGCGCACCGGCCCGCTGCCGCTGTCGTTCGCCCAGGAGCGGCTCTGGTTCCTCGAGCAGATGGACCCGGGCAGCCCGCTCTACAACATGCCGATGGCACTCCGGCTCACCGGGCCGCTCGACCCGGCCGCGCTCGAGCGCGCGCTGGCCGAGGTGGTGCGCCGGCACGAGGTCCTGCGCACCCGCCTCGTCGACGACGACGGACAGCCGCGCCAGGAGATCGTGCCGGCCGAGCTCGCCGGCTTCCAGCTCGACCTCGACGATCTCCGCTCCCTGCCCGACGCACGGCGCGAGGCGGAGGCGCGCCGGCGCGCCGCGGCCGACGCCGCGCGCAGCTTCGACCTGGCGCGGTCGCCGCTCCTGCGCGCGCGGCTCAGCCGCCTGGCCGACGACGATCACCTGCTGCTGCTGGTGATGCACCACGCGGTGTCGGACGGCTGGTCGATGGGCGTGCTGGTGCGCGAGGCGGCGGCGCTCTACCGCGCCTTCGCCGCCGGCCAGCCCTCGCCTCTGCCGGAGCTGCCGGTCCAGTACGCCGACTTCGCCGTGTGGCAGCGCGCCTGGCTCGACGGCGACGAGCTCGCCCGCCAGCTCGATCACTGGAGGGACGCGCTGCGCCGACGTCGCCCCGCTCGAGCTGCCCACCGACCGCCCGCGACCGGCCCGGCCCAGCCTGCGCGGCAAGCGCCTGTCCTTCGCCCTGCCGGCAGGCGCTGCGCGCCGAGCTCGAGCGCGTCGGCCACGCGAGGGCGCCACCCTGTTCATGACGCTCCTGGCCGGCTTCGCCGCGCTGCTCCACCGCCACAGCGGCCAGGACGATCTGTGCGTCGGAACCCCGGTGGCCGGCCGCACCCGGCTCGAGACCGAGCCGCTCATCGGCTTCTTCGTCAACACCCTGGTCCTGCGCGCCGACCTCGCCGGCGAGCCCAGCTTCCGCCAGCTCCTCGCCCGCGTTCGACGCTCGGCGCTGTCCGCCTACGCCCACCAGGACCTGCCGTTCGAGAAGCTCGTCGGCGAGCTGGCACCGCGCCGCGACCTCAGCCGCCAGCCGCTGGTGCAGGTCACGTTCGCCCTGCAGAACGCGCCCATGCCCGAGCTGGCCGCGCCCGGCCTCACCCTCGCCCCGCTCGCCGTCGACACAGCCACCGCCAAGTTCGATCTCAGCCTGACCGTGGTGCCGGGCGCACGCGATCTGCAGGCCATCTTCGAGTACGCCACCGACCTGTTCGACGACGACCGCATCGAGCGCATGGCCGGCCACCTGCGCAACCTGCTCGAGGCCGCCGCCGCGGATCCGGACACGCCGGTCTCCCGCCTGCCCATGCTCGGCGAGACCGAGCGCCGGCAAGTCCTCGTGGAATGGAGCGGCGGCCGCATGTCGACCCCGCCCGGCCCGTGCCTGCACGATCTGTTCGCCGTCCAGGCGGCGCGCCGGCCCGACGCTGTGGCGCTCACCGACGGCGGCGACGCCTTCACCTACGCCGACCTGGACCGCCGCAGCGACGCTGTCGCGCGCCGCCTGCGCGCGCTGGGCGCCGGGCCCGAGACGCTCGTCGGCCTGTGCGCCGAGCGCTCGCCCGACCTCGTCATCGGGATGCTCGGCATCCTGCGGGCGGGCGCGGCCTACGTCCCGCTCGATCCGGACTACCCGCGCGATCGCCTCGCGTTCATGGTCGAGGACTCGGCCGCGCCGATTGTGCTGACCCAGCGCGGGCTTCACGACCGGCTGCCCGCCACCGGCGCGCGCCTGCTCGATCTGGACCACCTCGACGCGCCGGCCCGCTCCGCGCCGGCGCCGGCCTCCGCACCCGACCGCGGCCTGCCGGACAGCGCCGCCTACGTCATGTACACGTCCGGCTCGACCGGCCGGCCCAAGGGCGTGGCGGTCACGCATCATCAGGTGGTGCGCCTGTTCGACGCCACGCGCTCGCTGTTCGGCTTCGACGAGCGCGACGTGTGGACCCTGTTCCACTCGTTCGCGTTCGACTTCTCGGTCTGGGAGCTGTGGGGCGCGCTGGCTCACGGCGGCCGCCTGGTCATCGTGCCGTACCGGGTCAGCCGATCGCCCGAGGCCTTCCACGCGCTGCTCGCCGCCGAGCGGGTCACCGTGCTCAACCAGACCCCGTCGGCCTTCCGCGAGCTGGTCCGCGCCGACCAGGCTGCCGGCGTCCGCGCGCGCGAGCTGGCGCTGCGCACCGTCATCTTCGGCGGCGAGGCGCTCGAGCTCGAGACCCTGCGCCCCTGGTTCGAGCGCCACGGCGACCAGCGCCCGCGCCTGGTCAACATGTACGGCATCACCGAGACGACGGTGCACGTCACGCACCGGGCGCTGTCGGCGGCCGACCTCGAGGCCGGCCGCGCCAGCGTGATCGGCGCGCCGCTGCCGGATCTGTCGCTCTACCTGCTCGACCGCCACGGCCAGCCGGTGCCGATCGGCGTGCCCGGCGAGATCTGCGTCGGCGGCGCCGGCGTGGCGCGCGGATACTTCCGCCGCCCCGCGCTCACCGCCGAGCGCTTCGTGCCCGATCGCTTCGGCGGCGGCGGGCGCCTCTACCGCAGCGGCGACCTGGCCCGTCATCGCAGCGACGGCGAGCTCGAGTACCTGGGCCGGGCCGATCAGCAGATCAAGCTGCGCGGCTTCCGCATCGAGACCGGCGAGATCGAGGCCGCGCTGCTCGACCATCCGGCGGTGCGCCAGTGCGCGGTCGTGGTCCGCGACCGGAGCGGCGAGCCGGGCGACCGGCGGCTGGTGGCCTACGTCGTCGCGACGGCGCGGCGGCCGACCTCCGCGCCCACCTGGCCCGGCGCCTGCCGCGCCTACATGGTCCCGTCGGCGTTCGTCGCGCTCGAGCGCCTGCCGCTGACCGCGCAGGGCAAGCTCGACCGCGCCGCGCTGCCCGAGCCGGGTCGCGCCCGCGTCGAGTGCGGCCGAGGAGCCGCGCACCGACGCCGAGCGCGCGCTGGCCCGGATCTGGAGCCAGGTGCTGCACATCGAGCGCGTCGGCCGGCGCGACAACTTCTTCGAGCTCGGCGGCCACTCGCTGCTCGCCCTCCAGGTGGTGGCGCGCGCCCGCCGCGCCGGCATCGCCATCGACGCGGCCGCGATGATCGAGTGCCCGACGCTGGCCGACCTGGCCGCCCGCCCGGACGCGTCGCCTGCGCCGCGGCCGGCGGCGCGCTCGCCGCTCATCGCCATCCAGCCGGCCGGCGCCCGCCCGCCGCTCTTCTGCGTCCATCCGCTGGGCGGCTACGCGCTCTGCTTCCGCGACCTGTCGGTGCGGCTCGGCGCCGAGCAGCCGCTCTACGGCCTCGAGGCGGTCGGCCTCGACGGCCAGGAGCAGCCGCTCGAGCGCATCGAGGACATGGCGGCGCGCTACCTGAGCGCAGTCCGCGAGCGCCAGCCGGCCGGGCCCTACCAGCTGGCCGGCTGGTCGTTCGGCGGGCTTGTCGCCCTCGAGATGGCGCGGCAGCTGCGCCGCGATAGCGAGCACGCCCGCCTGCTCGTCTTCGACACCTCGCTGGCCGGCACACGCGCGGATCCGGATCGCGAGGCGGACGACACCACCGTGCTGCGCCTGCTGGCCCGCGTGCTCGAGGCGCTCGCCGGCATGCCGCTCGACGCCGCGCTGGAGGCGCTGCGCCCGCTGGACGACGGCGACGCCCGGGCCGCCTACGTGCTCGAGCAGGCCCGGCGCTCGCGCACGGTGCCGCCCGACTTCGGCATGGAGCAGGTCCGCCCGCTGCTCCGCGTGGTCGAGGCCAGCGCGCGCGCCTGGCGCGACTACGAGCCCACGCCGCACGCCGGCCCGATCACCTTGCTGCGCACCCCGGAGCCGCCCGGCATGCGCGCCGACGACCCCTCCCTGGGCTGGGGCCGCGTCGCCGGCGCCGACCTCGACACGCGCATCGTCCCCGGCCAGCACCACCGCATGCTGCTCGAGCCGGAGGTGGCCCACATCGCCGAGCACGTCCGCGCCTGGCTGGCCCGCCGCCGCTAGACTCAGGGCTTCAGTCGTGCTCGGCCAGCCAGGCTTCGATGGCCGGCCACACCTCGACGTGGGCGCGGCGGCCGATCACCAGATCGAAGTGGCCGTAGTGGGACGAGTGGCCGTGCTCGCGGCCGCAGGCGGCCAGCTGGGTGCGGCCGGCCAGCGCGGCGAGCGGCACCGCGGCTGCGTCGACCGAGCACTGGGCATCGCGATCGCCGGCCAGGGCCAGGACCGGCGTGGTGACCGCCGCGGCGCGCAGATCGTCGAGGTAGCAGCGCTTGCGGTCGCGCGAGCGAAGTCCGCCCGGCTCGAAGGCGGTGGCCAGCTGCAGCAGCACCGGCGTGGACACGCTGTGAAAGGCGCGCGCGTGCAGCCTGCGCACCAGGTGAGGCTCGACGTTGTCGGGCCACAGGTTGAAGCGCTTGAGCGCGAGGCCGGCGCGCCCGTTCCACGGCTCGGTGAGGGCCAGCGCGAAGCCAATCGGGATGACCGGCGAAAGGCCGCCGTAGCGGCGAAACCCGAGCGTCGAGTGATACGCGCTGACCGAGCCGCTGTAGTCGAGGCTGGAGCCGATGGCCACGCCGGAGGCCAGCGACACGGCCCCGCCCGAGGCCAGGTGCGCGTAGAGCAGGATGCCGCCCATCGAGTGGCCGATCCAGTGCACCCGCGGCGCGCCGCTCAGCGCGCGGACCGCGTCGATCGCGGCCGGGACGTCGTGGGCGAGATAGTCGTCGAACGAGAAGCCCCACCGGCGCGGCCCGGCCAGGCGCGCGGGCTGGCTGGACCCGTGCGCGCGCAGCTCGAGGCAGAACACGTCGAAGCCGAGGCCGGCCAGGCGCCGGGCCAGCGACACCTCCGCGTCCAGATCGAAGGTCACGCGGTTGGCGGCCAGGCCGTGGCACAGGATCACCGGATGGCGGCGCGGCGCCACACCCGGCGCGGGCCGGTAGCGGTGCAGCGCGATGCGCCAGCCGTCGCCGCTGCGGGCAAAGTGCAGATCGTCCGCCGCCGACGGGCGGCGCCGCATCTCTGCCAGCAGGCCGATGTATGCCGCGAGCAGGCGGCCCGGCTCTCCGAACTGCCCGAGCTTCACCTGCGCAGTGTACAGCACGCGGCCTCCGCTCCTGCCCGGGACGCCAGCACCCCCGAAAACACGGGCCGTGCCTCGCGTCGACACACACCCGCGCAAACACGGAGTCGCGCTGTTAGACTCCGCCGACTGCCTGTCGGGGCCTGCACCCCTCGAACCTCTCGAACCTCTCGATGAGCGCGACCTCTCCCATCGCCAATCTCCTCGCCCGCCATCCGGTCGTCCTCGCGCCGATGGAGGACGTGACCGACGCGACCTACCGCCGCCTTTGCCGCGGCCTGGGCGCGGTCGTGTGCGTCACCGAGTTCGTGCGCGCCGAGCAGCTCATCGCCGGCTCGCACAAGGCGCTGCGCAAGGTGCACCTCGCGGACGACGACCGGCCGACGGCGATCCAGATCTACGGCGCCGACGCCGATCGCCTGCTCGAGGCCGCCGAAGTGGCGGCGGCCGCGCGGCCCGCGTTCGTCGACATCAACTGCGGCTGCTGGGTGCCGCGCGTGGCCGCGCGCGGAGCGGGCGCGGGCTGGCTGCGCGACCCGGCCGCGATGGTGGCGATGGCGGCGCGCGTCGTCGCGGCCGTGGACCTGCCGGTCACGGTGAAGACGCGCATCGGCTGGGGCCCCGAGTCGCACATGCCGATCGTCGACCTGGCCCGCCGGCTCGAGGACGCCGGGGTCGCCGCGCTCACCATCCACTGCCGGACCGCGAAGATGGGCCACAACGGCGCCGCCGACTGGAGCTGGGCGCGGCGCGCGCGCGAGGTTGTCTCGATCCCGGTCGTGGTCAACGGCGACGTGCGCAGCGCGGCCGACGCGGCGCGCGCGCTCGACGAGACCGGCTGCGCCGGGGTGATGATCGGACGGGCCGCGATCGATCAGCCGTGGATCTTCCGCGAGGCGCGCGCGCTGCTGGAGCGCGGCGAGCACGTCGCCCCGCCGACCGACGCCGAGCGCATCGCGCTGTACCGCGAGCTGCTGCTGGCCAACGTGGCGGCGCGCGGCGAGAAGTACGGGGTGGAGGTGAGCCGCCGGCACCTGCGTCTGCTCGGGCCGGACGTGAGCGCGACCCTGCGCCGGCCGCTGTGCGCGAGCGTCACCCTCGCCCAGTGTCTGGACATCCTGGACAGCTCCTGTCATTCCGCGCCGGACGATCGTGCGGTAGTCTGCGGCGATGCTGCGAGCCGCCGCGCTGCTCTCGCTGGCGCTGGCAGCGCTCGGCTGCACCAGCCCGGCGGCGGATCCGCTGGCGATCGAGGTGCGGCGCTTCTCGGAGCTGGCGCGGACTGATCCGTCGACCGACGAGACCTCGGTCGAGGTGCGCAAGGGCGCGCTGCCGGTCCTGACCCAGGCCGAGGCCGCCCTGGGCCACGGTCGCCGCCTGCTCGCGCTGTCGCGCCTGGCCGCGGCGCGCACCGATCTCGAGGCCGCACGCTACCTGCGCGAGCTCGCCGCGTCGCGGCTCGTCGACCACGCGCTGTTCGAGGCCGAGTGGAAGCGCCTCGGCGGGGAGCTCCGTCCCCATCTCGCGCGCGTCGGCCCGGCAGCGCTCGACGGCGTGCAACCCGCCGCGATCCGTGCCCTGGCCGAGGCAGCGCTTCCCCAGGTCCGCATGTTCTACGAGGCCAGCCTGGACTACGGGCGCAACACGATGCCGGAGGCGGGCCTGTTCACCCTCGGCGCCGCCGTCGCCCAGCGCGATACCGCGCTTCTGTGCCGCAAGCTGTCGTTCGCGCCCGATGGTCGCGCGCCGGCGCTGCGCCCGCTGCGGCACGAGCTCGACGCTCTCGAGTCGGATCTGCTCGCCGAGTACCGCCCGCCGGCGTCGATCGATCGCCACCCCGACTTCATCGCGGCCAGCGCCACGCTGAAGGAGGCGCGCGAGCTGGACACGGCCGGCCTGCGCAGCGGCGCGCTCCTGCTCTACTTGCAAGCTGCGCTGCGCATCGCCGCGCTGCGCAGCTCGCCGCGGCCCGCGGCGGCCGACGGGCTGTCCGAGCTGGGCGAGCGCCTCTCGTCCGGCGGGGTCGATCACAGCATCGGCCGGCTCTTCCTCGAGACGGCGCAGGCCGATGTCGAGGCCGCCGACACAGGCGGGGGGGCGACGGCGGCCGCCGTGGCGAACGACGTGCTGCCGCGCTACTTCGCCGCGCTCGAGCCGGCGGCGCCGCGGCCGCCGCAGCCGCCGGCGAAGGTCACCGTCACCCTGGTGCGCTGGCCCTTCACTTGAAACCTCTCCGACCCGGCAGGTCTGCTGGCTCAGAGCGTGGTGCAGGAGTTCGGCGGACAGGCCCGCTTCGTCGTCGAGAACTACGGCGATTCGGAGCTGGCCCGGCGCTTCGGGGTCACCCGCTATCCCGCCATCTTCGTCGACGACGTGCTGGTCGCGACGCCGAACGACTTCGGCTTCTACGGCAGGACCGAAGCCGGGCGCGGAGGGCGCTACGCCCCGCTCAAGAGCGCGGCCAGCCACGAGCGCTTCCGCGCCGACCTCGCGCGCATGATCCGCCTCCTGCTCGCCGGCGACAGGGACGGCGCGCGCGCGCAGGCGGCGCCCGCGGCCGGCCACGAGCTGGCCGCCCTGCCCGACTTCTCGCTCGTCGACCTCGACGGCGTGCCGATCTCGCGCGACGCGCTGGCCGGCCGCGTGGTGCTGGTGGAGTTCTGGGCCACGTGGTGTCCGCCCTGCCGCGGCACGCTGACGTGGCTCGGCGAGCTCAGGAAGCGCCACGGCGATCGGATCGCCGTGCTCGCGCTGGCCGTCGAGTCGGACGAGGCAAAGGTGCACGAGCTGGCCGGACAGCTGGACCTGCCGCTGCTCTGGGCCATGGGCAGCCCGGAGCTGGTCCGCACGTTCGGCGACATCAGCGCGGTGCCGACCCTGTTCCTGTTCGATGGCCGCGGCCGCGCCGCCGGTGCGTACTACGGCGCGCCGCCCGACCTGCACGCCCAGGTCGAGGCCCGCATCAGCGCGCTGCTCGGCCGGTCGCGCTGACGCGGTCGCCGGCGATCTCCACCTCGATGCTGACCGCGTTCGGGTGCTCGTCTCCCCGGGTGGGAGCGGCCGCCCGCCTCGAGCGCCTACTTCCTCGCCCGCTCCACGGCTCGCCACAGGTACCAGCTCGCCGCGGTGCGGTAGGGGCGCCAGCGCTCGCCGCGGCGGGCGAGGTCCTTCGGCGCGGGCAGCTCGCGGCGCCGGAAGGCGAGAGCGAAGCCCTTGCGGACGCCGTAGTCGTCGACCGGAAGCACGTCGGGGCGGCCGAGGCGGAAGATGAGCAGCATCTCGACCGTCCAGCGACCGATGCCGCGGACCTGGGTGAGGCGCTCGACGATGGCATCGTCGTCCATGCGCTGGACCTCGGCCAGGGTCGGGATCTCGCCGTCGACGGTGCGGCGGGCCAGGTCGCGCAGAGACAGCATCTTGGCCCTCGACAGGCCGGCGGCGCGCAGCTTCTCGTCGGAGACCCGCAGGATCTGCTGGGCGGTGAAGCCGGCGTGGGCGCGCGGGAACTGGGCGCACAGGCGCGCGAAGATTGTCGACGCCGCGCGCGCTGTCAGCTGCTGGTAGACGATCGCCTCGGCCAGGGCCAGGAAGATGCTCTGGGTGCGGTCGAGGCGCAGGCGCAGCGGTCCGACCGCGTCGATGAGTCGACCCAGAGGCGGGTCGCAGCTCCTCAGGTGCTCGAGCGCCGCGTCGACCTCGAAGCCGAGCGCGCCGTCGCCGTCCGCCGGGTCGGCGTGGCCGCTGGCCCGGGCCGCCTCGATCGACAGCAGGCGCAGCTTGGTCACCACGCCGCCGGTGGCGGAGAAGCCGCCCACCCTGGCCCCGGCCGCGAGCACGCGATGACAGGGAACCACGATGGCGAACGGGTTGCGCCCCAGCGCCTGGCCGACTGCGCGCGCGGCTCCCGGCGCGCCCATGCGCTCGGCGATCTCACCGTACGAGGCCGTGGCGCCGACCGGGATGGCGCGCGCGACCTTGTACACGCGGCGGTGGAAGTCCGGCACGCCCTCCATGTCGAGGGCGATGCCGGCCAGATCGATGCGGGCGTCCTCGTCGCCGCGCAGCAGCGCGACGATGCTGTCGACAGCGGCCTGCACCTCGCGAGGCGGCGCAGATTCCCGGGCGCCGGGAAAGCGGCGCAGCACCCGGGCACGGGTGGCCGACTCGCGCGCCTCCGGCAGCTGCACGCCCACGATGCCCTGGCTGCCCCACGCGACGCCGCAGCGCCCGATCGCCGTGTCGAACAGCACGAATCCGCGTTCCGTCATGTTCTTGGCAAAGAGGCTAGCATCGCGCCGGCGCCGGAGACTTGGCGGATCTTGCGGTCCACCGCGCGCCTGCGGCCGTGCAGGCGAATCGTGATAGCCTGGCGGCATGGTGCGGACCTACCGCGCCGGCGGTGGCGTCGTCGGGTTGCTGGCGGTCCTGAGCGCCTCCTGCCTGTTCGACTTCGAGTCCGACTACAGCGGCACGCAGTACCTGTGCGACGCCGAGACCGCGCTGTGTCCCGACGGGTTCACCTGTGTGGGCGGGCGCTGCGTCGACGCGCCGCCGGCCGACTTCACCGACGACGCGGGCGGCGGCGGCTTCGAGCAGGGCACCTTCTCCGGCACCCGGCGGGACGGCGACCACCTGAGCCTGGTCGCCGGCAACACCGACGGCGCGTTCGAGTCGCGCGTGTTCGACTCGGGCGCCGCAGACCGCACCTGGTCTGTCCTCGAGTGGACGCCGGGCGGGCCGTACGGCGTCGCCCTGCCGGACGGCGGCGCCGGCGAGAGCTACCTGGCCGACGGCGCCGACATGAGCGCGAACATCCTGCTCCTGCACGCCGAGCTGGGCAGCGAGATCGGCGTCAACGCGCCGCTGGCCGACGCGTCGGGCCGCGGCAACGACCCGATCGTCGTCGGCGCCGCGCTCCGCCCGGCCGCCGGCGTGTTCGGCGCCGCGTTCGCCGACAGCTTCGCCTCGCGCCTCGCCGTCGATCTGGCCCGGCCCGGCTCCAGGGCCGACTTCAGCACCGGCACCGACGACTTCACCTGGTCGCTGTGGCTGCAGACCGACCAGGCGTGCGTGGGCGCCGACAGCACCGGCAACGACGTCTACATGGGCGCCGACGACGATCGGGAGACCGGCGGCGCCCATCTGTGGTTCGGCTGCGCCCGCGCCATCTCCGAGGGATGCCCCGCCGGCGGCCCGGCCAGCGGCCGGCTGGGCGGCACGCTGATCTCGGTCTCCGGCGACCAGACCGACGGCGGCAACTACTGCGGCTCGCGCGAGCTCACCGACGGCCAGTGGCACAACCTGGTGCTGACCAAGACCGGCCACGCCCCCGCCACCATCGAGACATGGATCGACGGCTCGCCCGACTTCTCCGGCTCGATCACCTTCAACGCGCCGATCGTCTTCGACGCCGGCAAGCCGTTCAACATCGCCGGCGAGCCGACGCCGCGCGAGACCGCCGGCACGTTCGACGAGATCGCGATTTGGCGGCGCGCCCTCTCCCCCGCCGAGGTGCGCGCGCAATACCTGCGCGCGGTCAAACAGCTGCGCGTCCAGGTCCGCGCCTGCGCCCAGCCGGACTGCGCCGACGGCCCGCCCTTCGTGGGGCCCGGGTCCGACCCGGACGCGTCGTTCGTCGACCCGGGCGGCGGCGCGGCCAACCCGGCCATCCAGGCCAGCCTCGACGGTGTGCGCGGCCGCTACTTCCAGTACCGCGTCACCTTCACCGGCATCGCGACCCCGGACGGCAGCCCCGCGCTCCACGCCGTGCGCCTGACCCTGGCGCCCTGACCGCGCCGCGCTTCCATCCCATCGCGCGGCTGATAATTCGACTCCGACTCGGCTACCATGAGCCGGCGTGCAGTCCGGCGTCCTGACGGCGGTGCTCCTCCCGATCGCGCTCGGCGTGATCATGCTCGGCCTCGGGCTCAGCCTGACCGTGGCCGACTTTCAGCGCGTGGTGCGCTACCCGCGGCCCGTGCTGGTCGGGCTGTCCTGCCAGATGTTCGTGCTGCCGGCCGCGTGCCTGTTCATCGCGGAGGCCTTCGCGCTGCCGCCGGAGCTGGCGGTCGGGCTCATGCTGCTCGCCGCGTCGCCCGGCGGGGCCACCGCCAACCTGTTCAGCCATCTCGCGCGCGGCGACGTGGCGCTCAACATCACCCTGACCGCGGTCAACAGCGTGCTCTCGCTGATCACGCTGCCGATCATCGTCACCCTGTCGATGGCGCACTTCATGGGCGAGGGGCGATCGATCCCGCTGCCGCTCGAGAAGGTCGTGCAGGTGTTCGCCATCGTGCTGGTGCCGGTCGCCATCGGCATGGCGCTGCGCTCGCGCTCGCCCGCGTTCGCCGATCGCCTGAACCGGCCGGTCAAGGCGCTGTCGGTGCTGTTCCTGATCCTCGTCGTGGGCGCCAGCATCGCCAAGGAGCGCAGCAACGTCCTCGACTTCATCCAGCAGGTCGGCCTGGCCGCGCTGGCGTTCAACCTGGCCAGCATGGCGATCGGCTACGTGGTGCCGCGCGTGCTCCGCGTCGAGAAGCGCCAGGCGATCGCGATCGGCATGGAGATCGGGATCCACAACGGCGCGCTCGCCATCACCATCGCGAGCAGCCCGCTCCTGCTCGACAACTCGATGATGGCCATCCCGGCCGCGGTCTACAGCGTGATCATGTTCTTCACCGCGGCCGCGTTCGGCATCCTGGTCAATCGCCGGTCCTGAGCGGCGCGACCGACGGACAGATCCGCGTCACGCACGCGCCATTTCGTGCTACCAAGGCCAGGTGCGCCGGCAGCTCTGCAAGGCCGCGATCGTCGCGGCAGGTGTGTTTCTCTGCGCGGAGGCCCGAGCCCAGGCCCTGGCCGACCGCGCGCCCCCCCAGCACCGGGTGGTCCACCGCGAGCTGATCGCGCTGCGCGGCAATCCGACCGGGCTCATCCTCGACTCGCGCCTCTCGTATCGCTATCGCCTGTACCGCGACGAGGGGCTGGCGCTGCGCGACAACTACATCGGCGGCGGGGCCGCCATCATGGCCAGTCCGGCCTTCCTGCGCGTCGGACCGTACGTCGAGCTGGCGCCGGCCAGCTTCGTCACCCTGTGGAGCTCGCTGCAGTACTCGACCTACTTCGGCGGCTTCGGCCTGATGCAGTCGTTCGCCTCGCCGCGCGACGACTTCTCCGACGAGGAGCTCGACCGCCGCAGCGAGCTGTTCGACAACGATCCGCTGGTGAACTACTCGACCAGCGGCATCGAGCTGACCGTCGGCGTCAACCTGCAGGCGCGGGTCAAGTCGCTGGCGGTGCGCTCGCAGAGCCGCCTCGTCCACGCGAACCTCGACCTGCGCGCAGGCGACGACACCTTCTACGATCAGGTCACCGACGTCCTCATGCCGGACGACGGCTTCACCTTCATCACCGACCTGGACGCGGCGTACCTCACGCTCGACGATCACCTCGTGTTCGGGCTGCGCTACACCGCGAGCCTGCCGTTTTACTCGGCGAGCTCGTACGAGCCGGGCGAGCCGCAGGAGCACGACAACACGACCCATCGCGCCGGCCCGGTGGCGGCCTACACCTTCTTCAACCGCGACGGGTCGTCGTTCAACTCGCCCACGGTGCTGCTGCTGGTCCAGTGGTGGCTCGATCACCGCTACCGCACCGGGGCCGAGACCAGCCAGGCCATCCCGCTGGCCGCGGTCGGCTTCCGCTTCACCGGCGACCTCATCCCGCTCGACTGATCCGCACCGCGCACCGCATCACTCTCAGCCGAGCAGGTCGCAGGCCTTCTTCATGTAGGCGAACACGGCCGGGTCGAAGCTTGGGTGGATCTGGTGCACCGGCTCCTCGGCGTACAGCCGGTCGAGCGACGCCGCGATGCCCGGATCGCCGCCGGTGAAGCCGGCCACCGTCTCGCGGGTCAGCTCCTGCCAGCGCCGCGCCAGCGCCTGGGCGGCCGGGGCCTCGGGCGGCGTGCCGCGGTCGAGCTCCGCCTTCACCTCGGCGAACAGCGACTGCCACCTGTCCTCCACGTCCTTGATCGCCTCCTCGCCGATCTCCTCGCGCCGGCGCGCCAGCGCGTCCAGCTGCTCCTGCGTGTAGTACCGCTCGATCATGTTCATCACCTCCACGGTCTCGATGAAGTGGCTCGACGTCGTCGCCGCCGCGGCGCAGGTCGTCGCGCAGCCGCTCCAGCCGCTCGCACAGCGCGCGCTGCTCCTCGAGCGACTCGCGCGCCCGCGCCAGGTGGTCCTCGACCAGGCGCAGCGGGCTCCACGCCTCGTCGTCGAGGCAGGCGCGCGCCTGCTCGAGCGAGAAGCCGAGCGCCGTGAGCCCCTTGATCCGCGCCAGCCGCGCCACGTCGGAGCGGGCGTAGAGCCGGTGGCCGGCGTCGGTCCGCCCCGAGGGGACCAGGAGCCCGATCTCCTCGTAGTGATGCAGCGTGCGCACCGACACGCCGGCCAGGCGGGCCAGCTCGCCCACCTTGAAGGGCGGATCGCGACGGGTCATGCCTGCACCGTACGGCCTCACGTCGCGTGAGGTGCAAGCGATTTCTCGCGCCGGTCAGCCGCCCGCAGACGCGCTATGCTGCGTCCGTGCTGTCAGAGGTCGCGACCCGGACGGGCGGGCTGGCCGAGGCGGTCGCGCTCCTGCGCGGCCGGCGCGTGACCGCGCTGACCGGCGCCGGCATCAGCACCGAGTCGGGCATCCCCGACTACCGCGGGCCGGCGACGCGGGCGCGCGCGCGCAACCCGATGCAGCACGGCCAGTTCGTGCGCGACGCGTCCGCGCGCCGGCGCTACTGGGCGCGCAGCGTGATCGGCTGGCCGCGGGTGGCCGCCGCCGAGCCGAACGCGGCGCACGCCGCGCTCGCCGCGCTGGAGCGCCGCGGCGCCCTGACCGGCGTGGTGACCCAGAACGTGGACCGCCTGCACGCGCGCGCCGGCAGCCAGCGCGTGATCGAGCTGCACGGCGCGCTCAGCGACGTGGCCTGCCTGGACTGCGGCGGCCGCGAGGCGCGCGCGGGTCTGCAGGCCCGGCTCCTGGCCATCAACCCCGGCTACGCGTCGCGCACGCGCCCAGCTGGCGCCGGACGGCGACGCCGATCTGCCGGCCGCCCTGGTGGACTCTTTCGCGGTGGCGGACTGCATCGACTGCGGCGGCGTGCTCAAGCCGGACGTCGTCTTCTTCGGCGGGTCGGTGGCGCGCCCGGTGGTGGACGCGGCCTACGCGCTGGTCGAGGCGGCCGAAGCGCTGCTGGTGGTCGGCTCGTCGCTCGAGGTCTACTCCGGCTACCGCTTCGTGCGGCGGGCGGCCGAGCGCGCCATCCCGGTCGCGATCGTCAACCTCGGCCCGACCCGCGGCGACGGCCTGGCCGCGCTGCGCTGGGACGAGCGCGCCGGCGCGGCGCTGCCGGCCCTCGCGGCAGCCCTGGCGGACTGATCGCGGCGCTCAGCTTGGCTGAGCCAGCTCGGCGCGCAGCCGCTCGAGCACCAGTCGCGGGGCCCGCACCTCGAGGCGCGTGCCGCTCTCGTCGTGGGTCTCGGACAGGATGTGGCAGCGCTCGTGGATGGTGTGCACCAGCTGGTGCCGGATCCACGGCACCTCGAGCTGGCCGACCTCGAGCTCGCCGAAGAAGTGGACCAGGATGCGCTCGCGCAGCGCGGCCACGTCTTGCGGCCGCAGCGCCGACAGCGGGATGGCATCCGGCAGCTCGACGGCCAGGTCGGCCGCGTGCGCCGCGTCGACCCGGTCCATCTTGTTGAGCAGGACCCAGCTCGGCGCGTCGGCGCCCAGCTCGCCCAGCACCTCGCCGGTGACGCGCATGTGGTCGCGGAAGGCCGGATCCGACGCGTCGACAAGGCGCAGCAGCAGATCGGCCGCCGACGCCTCCTCCAGGGTCGAGCGAAACGACGCCACCAGGTCGTGGGGCAGCTTCTTGATGAAGCCGACCGTGTCGGACACCAGCACCGGCGGATCGGTGCGCGGCGCCAGCACGCGCACCGTGGTGTCGAGCGTCGCGAACAGCTCGTCGGCGACGTAGACGTGGCTGCCGGTCAGGGCGCGCATGAGCGACGACTTGCCGGCGTTGGTGTAGCCGACCAGCGCCACCGTGGGCAGGTCGCCGCGCCGGTTGCGCCGCACGCGCGACGAGCCCTCGATGGCGACCAGCTCGCGCCGCAGCTCGGAGATGCGGTCGCGGATGCGGCGGCGATCCAGCTCCAGCGAGCTCTCGCCGGCGCCGCGGCGGCCGCCGACCGCCGCGCGCATGCGGTCGCCGCCGCCGCCGCTCTCGCGCAGGCGCGGCGCCAGGTACGCGAGCCGCGCGATCTCGACTTGCAGTCGCGCCTCGCGCGTGTGCGCGTGGCGGTGAAAGATGCCGAGGATGACCGAGGTGCGATCGTGCACCTCGGCGCCGGTGGCTTTCTCGAGATTTCGCTGCTGGGTCGGCGTCAGGTCGTGATCGACGAGCACCACCGTCGCGCGCGCGGCACCGGACGCTGCGCCTTCCTCCGTCGCCTCCTCGCCACCGTCACGCCTCGCCCGCATCGTCCTCGTCGTGCCCGTCCTCCTCGTCGCGGCGACGGCGCTTGCCGGGCCGCTCGTAGGTCGGGACGACCCCGGTTCCGCCCGTCCACCGCGCCAGCTCGACCAGCTTTCCGTCGCCCAGCACCTTGCCCGGCGGCGAGGTTCGCGCGGCGCTGCGTCACCGAGCCGACCACCACGAGACCGAGCGTGGTGGCAAGACGGGTCAGCTCGGCGAGAGACGAAGCCAGCTCGCCCTCGCTCACGCCCGGCAGCTGCACCCCGACAACGACGGCGCGGGGCTGCTCCTCGCCTTCCCTCCTGGAGACTTCCAGCACCGGCGCACTTTGCCCATCCGCGCCGCTGCCGGCAAGGGGTGTTGTTTGTGCACCGACTTGCGGCGCGACGCGCCCTCGCCGGGTAGGCTGCCTGGGACGGCCCCGATCGAGTCCCCCGGACACTCACCCGAGCAAGAAAGGCATCCGATGGCCACTGTGGAAGTGACAGAGCAGAATTTCAAGCAGATCGTCACACAGGGGACCGTTCTGCTGGACTGGTGGGCCGCGTGGTGCGGTCCGTGCCGCAACTTCGCCCCGGTCTACGAGGAGGCGTCGTCGCGCAACCCGGACATCACCTTCGGCAAGATCGACACCGAGGCCCAGCAGGCGCTGGCCGCGTCGTTCGGCATCCAGTCGATCCCGACCATCATGGTCATCCGCGACGGCGTGATGCTGTTCTCGCAGGCGGGCGCGCTGCCGGCCGCCTCGCTCGACGAGCTCATCGCCAAGGTGCGCGAGATCGACATGGACGAGGTTCGCCGCCACATCGTCGAGGCCGAGGAGGCCGGAGAGGCCAAGAAGGCCGCCGAGGACGAGCCGGCCTGAGCGGCTGTGGCAAGATGCGGCGCGGATGAGCGCCGTCCTGACGGTCCAGGATCTGTGGAAGAGCTTCGGGGACCGCAAGGTGCTGGGCGGCGTCTCCTTCGCCGTCCACGAGCGCGACCGCATCGGCCTCATCGGCATCAACGGCTCCGGCAAGTCGACCCTGCTCAAGATGGTTGTCGCCGGAGCCGTCGGCGGCGCCGGCGTGGAGGAACGCGAGAGCGCCGCGCTGGAGCCGGACGACGGGCTCATCACCTGGCGCCGCGAGCTGCGCCTGGAGTACGTCGCGCAGGAGCCGCGCCTGGATCCGGACGCCACCGTGGCGGCGGTCCTGGAGCGCGGGCCGGAGGTGCCGGCGCACGAGATCCGCGGCCTGTCCGCCGCCCTGCACCTGCCGCCGGCCGACGCGCGCATCGGCGTCCTGTCGATCGGCGAGCGCCGCCGGGTGGCCCTGGCGCGCGCGCTCCTGGCCAGCGCCGATCTGCTCGCGCTCGACGAGCCGACCAACCACCTCGACGCGCGCACCGTCGACTGGCTCGAGCAGCGCCTGGCCGCGCGGCGCGGCGCGCTCCTGGTCGTCACCCACGACCGCTACTTCCTCGATCGCGTGGCCACCCGCATCCTCGAGCTGGACCGCGGCCGCCTGTACGCCTACGAGGGTGACTACACCGCCTTCCTCGAGCGGCAGGCCGAGCGGCTGACGGTCGAGTCCGGCCAGGAGCAGGAGCGGGCCGCGTTCGTGCGCCGCGAGCTCGACTGGATCCGCCGCGGCCCCAAGGCGCGCGGCACCAAGCAGAAGGCGCGCATCGACCGGTTCGACGCCGCCGTCGCCGCCCGCCCCGACGCCGCCGATCGCGCCCCGCGCGCGATGGCGCTGCGCCTGCCCACCGGCGGGCGCCTGGGCAAGACCATCCTGGAGCTGCGCGGGCTGGGCCGCTCGGTAGGCGGGCGCCGGCTGTTCGGCGACCTCACCCTGACGATGAAGCCGGGCGACCGCATCGGCGTCGTCGGCCCCAACGGCGCCGGCAAGACCACGCTGGTGCGCACCATCCTCGGCCTCGACCCGCCCGACGAGGGAGAGGTGAACGGCGGGCATCAACACGCGCTTCGCCTACCTCGAGCAGGGGCGCAGCGATCTCCTCGATGAGCGGACCGTGCTCGACGAGGTGTCGGGCGGCGACCACCACGTCTACCTCGAGGACGGCCCGATCCACGTGCGCACCTTCCTGCGCATGCTGCTGTTCGCCGACAGCGACGCGGATCGCCCGGTCGGCAGCCTGTCGGGCGGCGAGCGCAACCGCGTGCAGCTGGCCAAGCTGCTGCGCCGCGGCGGCAACCTGATCGTGCTCGACGAGCCGACCAACGACCTGGACCTCATGACCCTGGGCGCCCTCGAGGAGGCGCTGATCGAGTTCCCCGGCTGCGCGCTGATCGTCTCGCACGACCGCTGGTTCCTCGACCGGGTCGCGACCGGCATCCTGGCCTTCGAGGACGCGGGCCAGGTGCTGTTCTACGAGGGCGACTACACGTCGTACCTGGGCAAGCGGCGCGCCCGGGAGGCGGCGGCGGCCAAGTCCGAGCCCAGGACCGAGGCCAGCGAGGCGCCGCGCCGCGCAGCCCGCACGGCGTCCGGTCCCGCGGCGCATGACCTACAAGGAGCGCCAGGAGCTGGCCGGCATGGAGGCCGCCATCCTGGCCGCCGAGGCGCGCGTGGCCGAGCTCGAGGCGACGCTCTCCGATCCGACGGTGTTCAAGGAGCGCGGCGCCGAGGTGCCGGTGCTGGTCGCCGAGCTGGACGAAACCCGCGCCCGGGTCGAGCAGCTGTTCGCCCGCTGGCACGAGCTCGAGGAGCTGTCCGGCGACTGAGCCGGGCCGCGACCGCGCGCCGCTACACCGGCCACAGCTCGCGGCGCACGCGGTCCGGATCGTCGACCACGCGGCAGGTGCTGTCGAGCAGCATGGTGGCGCGCCGGCCGCGCTCGTAGCCCGGCCACTCCGGCAGGCCGGCGCCGTTGGGGTCGCCGCGCCGGATGAAAGCGGCCCAGCTGTCGTGCATCGCGGTCACCAGCGGCTGCGCGGCCGCGGCCTGGCCGCCGAGCAGGAACTGCGACTGCGGGCTGGTGGGCGACGTTCCACACGAACGGCAGGTCGAGCGCGTGGGTGGCGCCCAGTCGCCCGTCGAACACCGGCGTGGCCCAGTCGAAGCGGTACATCCACACCGGCGCGCAGGCCGACTGCGCGTCGGCAAGGGAGACCACCGGCATCCAGAAGGCGACGTCGCCCAGCAGATCGATCCACGCGCGCTCCGCCGACCCATCGGGCCGCGCGGCGCAGTAGCCGGCGTGGATGCGAACGAGCGCGTCCTCGCCGATGCGGGCCGCGATCTCCTGCTTCACGAGCGCCGACACCGGCGGGCCCAGGAACAGGTCGAACAGCGTCCACTCGTCCCGGGTGGTGCCGATGAGCAGCGGGCACGTTCGCGCCGGCGCACCGCTGCGCGATCGCGATCGGGCGGTCCGGCACCGTCACGCCGTCCACGTACGGGCTGATGGCGGCGAGCCCGCCCTGCTGGATCGCCACCTCCTGCGCGGCCAGCAGCCGCTCCAGCGGCACGGCGGCCAGCTCCGAGGCCGCGCGCGACGGGTCGATGCCGAGCTCGTCCAGCACGGCGCGGGCCAGCGCGGTGGCACCGACGCGCGTGTGCGGGAACAGCGGGGACGCGCCGCTCTGCAGGATCGCGCGATGGAACAGGCCGCGCGCCGCCGGCGCGGCCAGCAGGTTCGCGATCGAGATGGACCCGGCCGACTGCCCCATCACCGTCACCGCGTCCGGATCGCCGCCGAACGCCGCGATGTTGTCGCGCACCCAGGCCAGCGCCGCGATCTGGTCGAGCAGGCCCTGGTTGCCGGCCGCGTACCGCTCGCCGGCGATGTCGCCCAGGTAGAGAAAGCCGAGCAGGCCGATGCGGTAGTTGACCGTCACCACCACGATGTCGTGGCGCGCGGCGAACGAGGAGCCGTCGTAGAGCGGCGTCGAGCCGGCGCCCATGACGAACGCGCCGCCGTGCAGCCAGACCATCACCGGGCGCCGCGCGCCGTCGGCCGCCGGCGAGTAGACGTTGAGCGTGAGGCAGTCCTCGCTCATCGCCGTCTTGTCGGTGATGCCGCTCATCGCGGCCACGCGCGAGTCGCGCGACTGCGGCGCCACCGCGCCGAAGCGGGTCGCGTCGCGCTCTCCGTTCCACGGCAGCGGCGGACGGGGCGGCAGGAACCGCCGCGGCCCGTCCGGCGGCTCGGCGAACGGGATGCCGCACCACATGGCGACGTCGCCGCGCATGCGGCCGCGCAGGGCGCCCTGCGCGGTCTGGACCAGGAGATCCGACATCTCTTCTCCTACAGCGTGGTGCGCTCGAGCTCGGCCAGCGCCTCTCCACAGTACACGGCCAGGCGCTGCAGGTGCGGCACCGTGGTCCGACAGCCGATGAAGCCGAAGCAGATGCTGCCCGCGTAGCTGGTGCAGGTGATGTTGAGCGCCTGCCCGTGCACCGGGATCGACATGGGATGGGTCGCCTCCATGCGCGCGCCGTTGAAGTAGAGCGGCTGCTCGGGACCCGGCACGTTCGAGATGACGACGTTGAAGGTCGGCCGCATGTGCCCGGCCACCCGCGGCATCATCTGCAGCCAGGCCGGCGCGATGAGCAGGCCGCTGTACTGAAGGATCGCGCTGCGCGACATGCCCTGCAGCTGCTGCTTGGCCGTCGCTGTCGAGCTGACGATGGCGGCCAGGCGCTCGACCGGATCGGCCACGTCGGTGGCCAGGGTCGCCAGCATCGCCGCCACCGCGTTGCCGCCGCCCGCGTCCCCCTTGGCGCGCAGGGCCACCGGCAACATGGCGACGAGCGGCGCCTCCGGCAGCGCGTCGCGCTCGAGCAGGTAGCGACGCAGGCTGGCCGCCGAGATGGCCAGCACCACGTCGTTGAGCGTCCCGCCGGCCGCGCGGGCCACCGCCTTGAGCCGGCCTGCCTCCAGCTTCTGGGTGGCGAAGCGGCGGCTGCTGCCGATGCGCGCGTTGAGCACGCAGCGCGGCGCGCGCAGCGGCGAGACCAGCTCGTGCTCGCCGGAGCGCGACGAGCGCACGACCTGCAGGATCGCCCGCGCCACGCTCTTGCTGGTGCCGACCTGCGCCCGCACCGCCGCGAGCAGCTCCGGGAAGTGGATGCCGCTCGGCTCCGGGTCGCGCGGCTCGCGCGGCGGCGGCGGGACGGAGAAGAAGAGCGGGCGATCGCGCTCGTCCGGATCGTGCGTGAGCGAGCGCGACAGCAGCCGCATCGCGGTGTAACCGTCGGCCAGCGCGTGGTGCACCTTGACGTACATCGCGAAGCGCCCGCCCTCGAGCCCCTCGATGAGGTGGAGCTCCCACGGCGGCCGGTGCAGGTCGATCTGGTGGCCGTGCAGCCGCGACAGCACGATGCCGAGCTCGCGCTCGTCGCCCGGCGAGGGCAGCGCGGTCCGCCGCACGTGGTACTCGAGGTCCACGTGCTTGTCGTCGACCCAGCTCTGCAGCGGGCTGCGCAGCCGGTCGGGCGACCGCAGCTTCACGTTCCACGGCCCGTGCACCGCCGGCCCCGCCCGCACCTCGTCCATGAGATGGCGCAGGAGCTCGGGCGGCGCGTCCTCCGGCGGCGAGAACGGCATCAGCGACGCGACGTGCATCATCGTCTCGCGCGACTCGCCATAGAGGAACATCGCGTCGCTCGGCGTGAGTCGTTTGCCGCTCATGGCTCGGACCGTCGAGTATCGCGGCTCTCAGGCCCGAGCGGAACTAGCCGGCGGCGGGATCGACGGCCGCGATCAGCGCTTCCTCGTCCCAGGTGACCGCGATCGCGCGGTAGCCGGTCGGCAGGTAAGGCGGCCGCCGCTCGGCCGGCAGGCCAGGGTCGCCCGGGTGGTGGTAGTACATCGTCACGCCGCGGCCGCGCGCGATCGCGGTGGACGGATAGCCCAGGTCGGTGCGGCGCTCGGCCCGTCCATGGCCGTGCAGCGGGCCGGAGAAGAGCAGCAGGCAGTCCCGCCAGACCGCGCCGTCGCGGCTCACCATGCCCTCGATGCGGTAGGGCGGCCTGCGAGCGCCGTAGGTGAGCAGCACGTCGCCGCTGGCCAGCTCCACCAGATCGGCCGGGTGGCAGCGCGGCGGCGCGATCTGCTCCGCCGCCGACCAGGTGCGGCCGCCGTCGCTCGAGCGCGCGGCGAACATGGCCTGGTCCTCGTCGGCCCCGCGCATGACCGCCAGCAGCGCGCCGCCGCGCAGCGCGCACAGCGCCGTCTCGTTCATGCCGCGGGCGACCAGCGTGGCGTCGCCCCAGCTCCTGCCGTCGTCGACCGAGCGCACCAGATAGCTGCGCATCGCGTCCGATGCGCGATCGCGGGCGTAGACCGCAAGCAGCAGCGCGCCGTCGAGGCAGGCGATCTTGCCGTACGGCGAGCCTTCCGCCAGGTCGCTCACGCCCAGCGGCGCCGGCGGCTCCCACGACAGCCCGGCGTCGGCCGACCGCGTGACCACGACCTCGACCGGCTGGCCGCCGTCGGCGCGGAGCAGCTCCGGCCGGTAGACGCCGTCGGCGTCGTAGCAGGCCATGCGCTGGTAGGCCAGGACCAGGCTCCCGGCCGGCGAGACGCCCAGCGCCGGGTTGCGATCGTCCACCTCGCTGTCGGCCACCACGGCCGGTGGCGACCAGGTGGCGCCGCCGTCGAGCGAGCGCAGCGTCTCGATGCGGCCGGCCAGCCCGACGTGACCGGCGCCGCCGCGCACGGCCGCGACAATGGCGTCGCCGGCGCCGACCAGGACCGGGAACAGCCCGCCGTCCTGGTACGCGAGGACCTCGCGAGTCCCGCGCAGGGCGCGCACGTCGACAACGCGCGGCATGCCGTCGAGCATACGCCGCGCGCGGCCGGCGCGCGCATCGTCACTTCGGCGCGGAGCGGTGGAAGATCTTGTTGACGATCACCCACGAGCCGTCCAGCTTGAGCAGCGACAGGTAGTCGATGAAGTGGACGTCCGGATAGGACAGCTCCACCTTGGCCACCGCCGCGTCGCCGCTGATGTTGACCGAGACGATGCGGCGAGCCCGCTTCGCCTCGTCCGGCGCCGGCTTGCCCGAGAAGCGGGCCGTGAACTCGTCGCGGGTGAGATCCGCGAGCTTGCCGTCCTTGGCCGACAGGATGTGCGCGGCCGGGTGGAACGCCTGCGCCATGGTGGGGCCGTCGCCGGTCGAGTGGCCCTTGAAGTAGCGCTGCACCGCGGCCTCCACCTTCGCGCGCTCGGCCTTGTCGGCGGCGGCGTCGGCGGGCGACACGCAGCCGGTCAGCACGGTCAGCAGGGTGGCCCACAGGGCAGAGACAGCGATCACGGCGCACAGGGCGGCGGACCGCGACTCGGTGACGAGGCCCGAGATGGAGTGGGTGGTTTCCATGGCCGCAATCCTGGCGGCGACCCCCGCCGCGGGCCACGGCGGGCCGGCGAGCGGCGGGCCCGGTCGGTCGGCGGCGGCAGCGCGGCGGCCGTACCGTCCGTGCTAGCCTGCCCCTCGGTGACCTTCGACGGCCCGGTTCTCGGTGGTCGCTGGCAGCTCGGCCCCCGCATGGGCCACGGAACCCAGGCGGAGACCTTCCTCGCGCGCGACAAGAAGGCGCCCGGCGGCGGCGAGCGGGTCGTCGTGGTCAAGCAGCTGCACCTGGGCAAGCGCGCCGGCGCCGGCTGGAAGCCGTTCGAGCTGTTCGAGCGCGAGGTGCGGACCCTCAAGTCGCTGCGCCATGCCGGCATCCCGCGCTTCCTCGACTCGTTCGAGTCGGAGCCGGGCGTGTTCAACCTGGTCATGGAGCGCGCGCCGGGGGCGACGCTCTGGGCCTACCGCAAGAAGGTCCGCTTCGACGACGACCAGCTGCGCGACATCCTGGTCAAGACCCTCGACATCCTGGCCTACCTGCACGGGCTGAACCCGCCGGTCGTCCACCGCGACATAAAGCCGAGCAACCTGGTCCGCTCGGCCACCGGCCAGCTCTCGCTCATCGACTTCGGCGGCGTGCGCGACGCGCTGCGCGCCGACGGCGGGTCGACGGTGATCGGCACGTTCGGATACATGGCGCCGGAGCAACTGCACGGCGAGGCCACGCCGGCCACCGACCTGTACGGCCTGGGCGCCACGGTCATCGCGCTGGCCGGCGACGTGGAGCCGGAGAAGGTGCCGCGCGTGGGGCTGCGCATGGACCTGGCCGCCCACCTGCCGCGCATGGAGCCGCGCCTGCGCGACGCCCTGGCCGCCATGGTGGCGCCGGATCCCGATCAGCGGCCCAAGCGCGCCGCCGACGTCCTGGCCCTGCTCCGCGCGGTCCCGCCCGCCGCGCTGGCGCCGCGCCCGGCCGTGCCGTCGCCGCCCGCGACCTCCCGGCCGCACGACGCCATGACCCGGGTGGCCGACGAGATCGCCGAGTTCACCGCGGAGCTGCCGGCCCCGCTGCGCGTCTTCGTGCGCGCCCTGGTGTTCGTGCTCGGCGCGGCCGGCTACCTCGGCATGACCGTGATCCGCCTGGCTGTCCTGCCGATCGCCTTCGCGGTGGCCTCGTCGATCGCGGGTCGCGACCGCCACGACAAGGTGGCCGAGGTGCAGCGCAGCTTCGAGGGAGCCGTTGACGAGGCGCGCTCCGGCATGCGCGCGCTGACCCGCACCCGGCGGCGCCCGCAGCTGCCCCCCGCGCCCGCGCCGGAGACTAGGCGACGACGTGGGGCGGGCCGTAGTCCCCGATGAAGCTCAGGTGCGAGACCAGACCCAGGTCCTCGCTCCAGCGGTGCAGCGCGCAGGCGGGCGGCTCGGCGATCACGGCCAGCCCGCCGCCCTCGTCGCGCAGATCCAGCTGCACCTGATGCGCCGTGCTCGGGCAGGTGGAGGCGATGGTGCCGCCGAAGCGCCGCGTGATCGAGCGATGGACGTGGCCGCACAGCACGCGCTCCACCTGAGGGTGTCGCGCCACCACGTCGCGCAGGCCGTCCCGGCCGTCGAGGCCCATGGCGTCCATCATCGCGATGCCGGTGGCGAAGGGCGGGTGGTGCTGGACGATGATGGTCGGCCGGTCGGGCTGCTCCGCCAGGCGGGCGTCGAGCCAGGCCAGGCGCTCCGGGCACAGGCGCCCGCCGGGTGAACCCGGGATGTTCGTGTCCAGGGCGAGCAGGCGTACCCGCCCGATCTCGGCCTCGTAGCAGAGAAACCCGCGATCCGGCAGGTAGCCACGCGGGCCGAACGCCGCGCGCATGTTCTCGCGCTCGTCGTGGTTGCCCGGCACCACGTAGATCGGCATGGGCAGCGGGGCGAGCAGCGCGACCAGGCGCGCGTACTCGGCCTCGCCGCCGGCGTCGACCAGGTCGCCGGTGATGACGACGGCATCGGGATGCGGGTTCAGGGCCAGCAAGTGCTCGACCGCCCGTTCGAGCCGGTCGGCGGTGTGGTAGTGCGTGTCGAGCAGGCCCCCCGGCACGGTGACATGCAGATCGGTGATCTGCGCCAGCAACATGCGTCGACTCTATGCTGCGCACGGTCGTGGCGCAGCCCGCCGCGGCAACAGTGCCATCCGGTTCCGGCAGTTACAGGTCCGTCCCTGCAGGAGCCGCATGAAGTGCGCCGGATCTGCACACCCCGATGCGACCTGGCTCACTGTTGCGTGAACGCCTCGCTTCAGCTGGCTTCACCAGTCATGTTGATTCGAGCACATCGATCATGGCATGACGACTGCTGGTAGTCAGCGGAGGAGCTCAAGGAGGCTCAATCCATGTTTCGAACTTTCTCTCTTGCTGGTGCCCTCGTCGCGCTCTCGCTGACCGGCAGCGGCTGCTTGGTCAGTGGGTCCGTCCGGTCCAGCGCCTACGTGGAAACGCCGAGCATGGTTCTCGTCGAGCCTGGCGTGTACGTGGTGGCGGATTACGACCGACCGGTCTTCTACAACGACGGCTTCTACTGGCTGTACACGGACGGCTACTGGATGCGGTCTTATTCGTACTCGGGCGGCTTCGTCCGGGTGCGCAGCGTGCCGTACGGCGTGCGCCGCATTCACCGGCCCTACGCCTACGTCCGCTACCGGCCCCACGGCAGCGTGCGCTACTACCACACGCCGCGCCGCGGCGAGCGAGTGCGCGTGTACAACCGCGGCTACGACCGCCGCTCGTACGACCGGCGGCGCGCCGCGCCGGTCCGCGACCACCGCACGTACGATCGCCGCCCGTACGACCGGCGGCGCGCCGCGCCGGTCCGCGATCATCGCACCGAGCGCCGCTCCGCGCCGGCCCGCGCTCCAGCCCGCGATCATCGCGACAAGCGGCGCAGCAGCGACGACGATGACGACAAGCGCGACCACCGCCGACGGCGCTAGTCGCCGCCGACGGTGAGTCGAATGAAGGGCGAGGCCGGCTCCTGTAGCCGGCTCGCCCTTCGCCGCGTCAGCCGGTCAGAACGACGAGCCGGGCCGGCTCAGGAAGTCGACCTCCTCGGGAGTCGACTCGCGGCCCAGCAGCGCGTTGCGGTGCGGGAAGCGGCCGAACCGGCGCACGATGTCGCGGTGCTTGTCGGCGTAGCCCAGCAGGCCCACCACCGCCTCGCGCGCCGGACCGCTCAGCTGCTCGCGCCAGGTGCTGAAGAGCTCGACGCAGTGGTCCTGATCGGCGAGCGACTCGCTGTGCATGAAGGGCATGTAGAACACGCCGCGCTCGTCGTGCGCCAGCTGGCGGTCGATGCCCAGCGCGACTCCCTCACGCGCCGCCTCCACCGCCAGCACGTCGCCCTCGTGCGTGCGCCCCGAGCCGCGGAACATGTTGCGCGAGAACTGATCGAGCACGATGATGAAGGCCAGCCGCCCGCGCGGCGACGCCAGCCACCGGTCGCGCTGGCCGGCGATGACCGCCTCGTGTAGCGCGCCGAAGCGATCGCGGATGAGCTGATCGAAGGCGGGATCCTTGCGCCACCAGCGCGCCTTGTTCTCGGCGCCGGCGCGCCCGTCCTGGTCCAGCTCGCCGAACCAGAAGCCCAGCACCCCCTCCACCTCGTCGTCCATGTCGGTCATCGACGTCGACGCTGGCACGGCCGGCGCCCGCCCGCAATGCGGCGCGCAGGCTTGAGCGGCTGCCCCGCTGCTGCGAGACTGGGGCCCGCATGCTGAAAGTGGGCACCGAGGCACCCGACTTCGCCGCCGAGACGACCGCCGGCGCGCAGCTCGCCCTGCGCGATCTGCGCGGGCGCTGGGTCGTGCTCTACTTCTTCCCCAAGGCGTTCACCGCCGGCTGAACCCTCGAGGCGCGCCGGTTCCAGCAGATGCTGCCGGAGCTGCGCGCGTGGAACGCCGAGGTCGTCGGCGTCAGCAGCGATGAGTTCGACAGACAGTGTGACTTCGCCCGGACGCTGGAGCTCAGCTTCCCGCTGATCGCCGACTCGGACGGCGCCATCGCCAGGCGGTACGGAGCGCGGCGCCCCCTTGTCTCGCTCGACCGGCGCATCACCTACGTGATCGATCCGGACGGCGTGATCGCGGCCGGCTTCCACCACGAGCTGGCGGTCAACCGGCACGATCAGGACGTGCGCGGCTTCCTCGAGGAGCGCCTCGGGGCGCCGGCCGCCGCGCCATCCGAGTAGATCAGGCGTGCGCGTCGTCGGGTCCGTGCGGGCGCACCGTCAGCACCGGGCACGGGGCCTTGCGCACCACCTTCTCGGCGACCGAGCCGAGCAGCACGTGCCGCAGCCCGCTGCGGCCGTGGGTGCTGAGCACGATCAGGTCGTAGGAGCCCTCGCGCGCGAAGCGGATGATCTCGGCGAACGGGACGCCCTGCATGAGCGACGTGTCCACGCGCAGACGGGAGCTCGCCTCGAGCGCCTTCTTCGCGTCGTCGAGCGCGTGGCCCAGGCTCACCTCGAGCTCGGCCAGCAAGTTGGCCGACGGCAGCACGTAGCCCTCGGGCAGCGCGTAGCTGATCGGCTGATACACGTGCACCAGGGTCAGGCTCGCCTCGTAACGGCGGGCCAGCTCCGCGGCCCACGCCTGCGCCTCCTTCGAGTGGGCCGAGAAGTCGGTGGGCACAAGGATCTTGCGGATCGTCATGGCGTCTCCTCTCCGTCCCTGATGAGAAGTCTGGCCGAGCGACCGCGGTTTCGCGAGCGGGCGTTCGAGGCGCGCGCAGTGCGGCATCGCGCGTCCCGAGCGCGCCTCCGCGTCTCGATCTCTCGATGCCGGCGGCCGTCGCCGTTTTGGAGCAGCACTGGCATGAGTGCTGCTTTTCTATCGGCGGGGTGCTGCTCGACCGGGGGAAGGCGCGCAGTTCTTGCGAACCTGACTTTGCACCCGCAGAATCTGCGCAAGTTGTACCCGGCAAGGGTGTTGACGCCTGCGCCGCACGACAGGAGTCAACCGATGGCGGGGCCACGCGGCCGGATTCTGATCGTCGATGACGAGGCCAACGCCAGAACGGCGCTCGCCGATCTGCTGCGCGACGAGGGCTACTCGATCGAGACGGCGGCCGACGGCTTCAAGGCGCTGCCCAAGCTCGAGGACTTCTCGCCCGACCTCCTGCTGACCGATCTGCGCATGCCCGGCATGGACGGGCTCGATCTCCTGCGCAAGGCGCGCGAGATGGACCCGGAGACCGCGGCGGTGGTGATGACGGCGCACGGCGCCGTCGACACGGCGGTCGCCGCCATGCGGCAGGGCGCCGCCGACTACCTGACCAAGCCGATCAACGTCGAGGAGCTGGTCATCGTCATCGACCGCGCGCTGGAGCGCCGCCGGCTGCGCCGCGAGGCGGGCCTCTTGCGCGCCCGGCTGTCGGAGCGGTTCCGCATCACGAACATCGTCGGCTCCAGCCCGACCATGCAGAAGGTGTTCGAGACGGTACTTCAGGTGGCGCCGTCGCGCGCCTCGGTGCTGATCACCGGCGAGAGCGGAACCGGCAAGGAGCTGATCGCGGCCGCCATCCACGAGCACTCGCCGCGCTCGTCAGGTCCTTTCATCAAGCTGCACTGCGCCGCGCTGGCCGAGACGCTGCTCGAGAGCGAGCTTTTCGGCCACGAGCGCGGCTCGTTCACCGGCGCCGCCGCCCGGCGCGACGGCCGCTTCCAGCAGGCCGACGGCGGCACATTGTTCCTCGACGAGATCGGCGAGATCTCGCCGTCGGTCCAGGTGAAGCTGCTGCGCTTCCTGCAGGAGCGCGAGTTCGAGCGAGTGGGCGGCAACCAGACAATCAAGGTCGACGTCCGCATCGTGGCCGCCACCAACCGCGATCTCCTGCAGCGAGTCCGGGACGGCAAGTTTCGCGAGGACCTGTTCTACCGCCTCAACGTCGTCAGCATCGAGGTGCCGCCGCTGCGCTTCCGGCCGACCGACATCCCGCTCCTGGCCATGTACTTCCTGCGCAAGTACGCGAGCGAGGACGGCAAGAGCGTCACCGGCTTCAGCGACGAGGCGCTCGAGCGCATCACCCGCTATGCGTGGCCGGGCAACGTGCGCGAGCTGGAGAACGCGATCGAGCGCGCCGTGGTCGTGTGCCGCGGCGAGGAGGTGCTCGAGGGCGATCTGGCTCCCTCGGTGGTGGCCGGCGCGGCCGCGTCGCGCGACGGGCTGCCGGCGGTTCCGGGGTCGACGCTGGCCGAGCTGGAGCGCTACGCGATCCTGCGAACCCTCGAGCACACGGGCGGCTCCACCTCGCGCGCGGCGGAGATGCTCGGCATCTCGCCGCGCAAGATCCAGTACCGCCTGCGCGAGTACTCCGGCGACGGCAAGCGCGACGGCCGCCCCCTCGACGACGACAACGGCGTCGAGGAGTAGACGAGCTCTCCGGGCGTTTCGATCGTCAGCTCGCGTGCGAATTCGCGAGGCGTAGTAGCAGGCGATCGAAAACGGCCCGCTCGCGCAAGTGTTGCGCCACAAATAGGCCCAGCCGCACGGCTTTCGCCAACAGCGCCTTTCGAGGCCGGCTGGCGATGGAACGCCGATTGCTCTCCATGGTGATCGGGCGCGGCGAAGCCGACGCCGGAAAGAGAGAGGCCCGATGAGCAGCCAGCTGCTCGAAAAAGACGGCCCGGACCAGCCGCTGCCGGACAGCCGCCTGGTCCCGATGATCGCGAGCGGCAGGATCCTGGTGCCGATCGACTTCTCGGCCTGCTCGCTCGCGGCGCTCGAGCACGCGCTGGCCATGGCCGCGCGCTTCGGCTCCTCCATCGATGTTCTGCACATCTGGTCGCTGCCGAGCACGCTCGGCCCCGGCGACGCGGTCGCCCTGCCCGGTCATCGCCACGAGACAGTGTCCGCGTTCGCCGGCACGCAGGCCGGCCAGCTGCTCGATCGGATGATGGCCGACCTGGCCGGGCGCGGCACCGTCCAGGTGCGCAGCCGCGTCGATTGCGGCGACCCCAGCGCCGAGATCATCCGCATCGCCGAGCAGGACGGCTACGACCTCATCGTCATGGGCACCCACGGCAGGTTCCGGACTGAGCCATCTCGTGCGCGGCAGCGTGGCCGAGCACGTGATCCGGCGGGCCCCCTGTCCGGTGCTCACCATCCGGGTGGTCGACGAGGACGGGCTCGAGATGCGCGAGGACGCGGAGACGGAGATCCCATGAGCATGCACACCACTTCCGCCAGCGCCGATCCGTTCGTCGTGCGCCGCTACGACGCCGATCAGCTCGTCTGCCAGGCCGGCGCCCCGGCCGACTACGTGTGGCTGGTCCAGCAGGGCGCCGTCGGTCTGACGCGCTCGCGGGACGCCGACCGGCTCGACGTGCTGCGCCTGCCGGGCAGCTACGTCGGGCTGGAGTGCCTGGTCGGCGAGAGCTACCTGTTCACCGCGCGCGCCCTGTCGCAGTGCAGCCTGTGCGGCGCCACGCGCGAGGGCTTCGCCGGCTGGCTGCGCGAGAACGACGAGCGGGTGGCCCGGGTCATGCGCGCCGTGCTCGAGGAGCTGCTCGGCGTCCCGGGCCCGCGCACGGGTCGCGGCCCGGCGGGGGACTGAGCCCAGAATGCGCGGACCCAGCAGGTACCCCGACGCCCACCAGCCACAGCGGGCACTCGTGGCCGACGACGAGTCACACGCGCGCGAGCTGCTCGGTGCGCAGCTGCGCGCCGTCGGCTACGAGGTCGCCACCGCGGCCGGCGCCGAGGAGGCGATCGACGCGCTCGAGGACTTCGCGCCGCACCTCGTGGTGGCGGACGTGGAGCTGCCCGACGGCGACCGGCCGCTCGTCGCGGCGGTCAGCCAGCACGATCACCCGCCGGCGGCGCTCATCCTCCTGGCCCGGCGCGAGCTGGTGCCGGCCGCCATCCGCGGTCTGGCCGCCGGCGCCGACGGCTACCTGACAAAGCCGGTCGACGCGGAGCAGCTCGCGCTGGTCGCGGCGCAGCTGATGGATCACCGCCGGCTGCGCGCGCGGGTCGCGTCGATGCGCGCGCGCCTCGACGGTCACCGGGACCTGCGCCGGCTGGTCGGCGACAGCCCGTCCATCGAGGCGGCGCGGGCGGCGCTGGCCCAGGCCGCCGAGTCGAGGGCGCCGGTGCTGATCCGCGGCGAGCACGGCACCGGCAAGCGCCTGGCCGCCGAGCTGCTGCACCGCTGCCGGGCCCCGGCCGGTCCCTTCGTGCATGTCCGCTGCGCCGCCATGTCCACCGCCGAGCTGGAGGGTCAGCTCGAGCAGGCGCGCGGCGGCACGCTGTTCCTCGACGACGTCGCCGAGCTGCCGCCGCCGGCCCAGGACGCGCTTGCCGAGGTCCTTGCCTCGGGCGGCGGCGCGCGGACCGAGGGCACCGGCGCGCGCCGGCCGTCGCCGGGCGTCTGCGTCGTGGCCGCGACCTCGTGCGATCTGGCCGCCGCGGCCGACGCGTTCCTGTTCAGCGACGAGCTGTTCCAGATCCTGCGCAGCGTCACCGTCGCGATGCCGCCGCTGCGCGAGCGGCGGCACGACATCCCGCTGCTCGTCGATCACTTCCGCCGCCGCGCCTCCGGGGCGGCGACCGAGATCGGCCGCACGACCCTGGAGGGGATGATGACGCGGCCGTGGCCGGGCAACGTGGGCGAGCTCGAGCGCCTGGTCGATCGACTCGGCCCCGACCTGGCTCGCTAGCCAGCTAGCTCGCCCGTTGCTCGCCCGTCAGTACGCCTTGGCCATCAGCACGCGCCGCGGCGAGGGGCGACCGGACTTGATGCACGTTCCGGCCTCCTCGGCAGGCCCCTGGCCGGGCAGCGGGATGCAGCGGATCGTCACCTGGGTCTCTTCCTTGATCTTCGCCTCGGTCTCGCGCGTGCCGTCCCAGTGGCACCAGGCGAAGATGCTCTTCTCGCCGGAGAAGCGGTCGAGCAGATCGCTCCACGAGTCGAGCGTGACCGAGGCCTGATCGCGGCGCTCGCGGGCCAGGCGCAGGAGCTCGTCCTGGTAGCGCAGCAGCCGGTCGCGGAAGCCGGCCACCAGCTCGGCCTCGGGCACGAACTCCTTGCCCTTGCCGGCCTCGCTGTCGACCCGCATCTTGGCCACCACCTGGCCCTTGGCCACGTCGCGCGGCCCGAGCTCGATCCGCACCGGCACGCCGCGCCGCTCCCAGTGGTAGTACTTGGCGCCCGGGCGCATGTCGCGGTCGTCGATCACCACCTCGACGAAGTCGCGATAGCGGGCCCGCTCCGGCGCGATGTCCACCTCGCTCAGCTTCGCCTTGACCCGCGCGGCCGCCTCGAGCACCGTCGCCTTCTCGTCGTCGTTGCGATAGATCGGCACGATGACGGCGTGGATGGGCGCCACGCGCGGGCGGCAGGACCAGCCCCTCGTCGTCGGAGTGGGTCATGACGAGGCCGCCGATCAGCCGGGTCGACGTGCCCCACGACGTCTGCCACACGTACTCCGGCTCGCCGCGCTCGTTCTGGAACTTGACGTCGAACGCCTTGCCGAAGTTCTGGCCCAGGTCGTGGCTGGTGCCGGCCTGCAGCGCCTTGCCGTCCTGCATGTACGCCTCGATGCAGTAGCTCTGCAGCGCGCCGGCGAACTTCTCGCTCTCGGTCTTGACCCCGCGCACCACCGGCATGGCCAGCATCTGGTCGGCGAAGTCGCCGTACACGTTGAGCATGCGCACGGTCTCCTCGATCGACTCCTCGTGGGTGGCGTGGGCCGTGTGACCCTCCTGCCACAGGAACTCGGTCGTGCGCAGAAACAGGCGCGTGCGCTTCTCCCAGCGCATCACGTTGGCCCACTGGTTGATGAGCAGCGGCAGGTCGCGGTGGCTGGTGATCCACTTGCAGAAGAAGTGCCCGATGATCGTCTCGCTGGTGGGCCGCACCACGTACGGCTCCTCCAGCTTCTCGCCGCCGGCGTGGGTCACCACGGCCAGCTCGGGCGAGAAGCCCTCGACGTGCTCGGCCTCGCGCGCGATGAAGCTCTGCGGGATGAGCAGCGGGAAGTAGGCGTTCTGGTGCCCGGTGTCCTTGAACCGGGCGTCCATGTCGCGCTGGATCTTCTCCCAGATGGCGTAGCCGTACGGCTTGATCACCATGCAGCCCTTGACCACCTTGGCCGGCTCGGCCAGCTCGGCCTCGCGCACCACGTCCTGGTACCAGTCCGGGTAGCTCTCGGCGCGCGGGGTGATGCGGCCTCCAGGCTCCTTGTCCTTCTCCTTGCCCATCTCCTTGTCCTTTGCTGCCTTGCTGCTCATGGGCCGCTAGCATGCGGGCGCGCTCCGCCGGGTGCAAGCCGGCGGCCCCCCTACAGCCCCGGCCGGCAGCTCAGCGCAGTCGGAAGCGCTGGACCTTGCCGGTCGCCGTCTTGGGCAGCTCGGAGACCAGCTCGATCCAGCGGGGCCGCTTGTAGTGGGCCATGTGCGCGGCGCAGTGCTCGCGCAGGCGATCGGGCAGTCGCTCGGCGCTGGAGCCCGGCTTCATGACGACGAACGCCTTGGGCTTGGTCAGCCCGTCGTCGTCGGCGTGGGCCACCACCGCGCACTCGGCCACCTCGGTGTGGCTGAGCAGGCAGCTCTCCACCTCGACCGGCGAGACCCAGATGCCGCCGACCTTGAGCATGTCGTCGGTGCGGCCGGCGTGCCAGTAGTAGCCGTCCTCGTCCACCGAGTACTTGTCGCCGGTGTCGAGCCACTCGCCCTGGAAGGTGCGCTGCGATCGCTCGTAGCGGTGCAGGTAATAGAGCGCCGCGGTCTCGCCGCGCACCATGAGATTTCCGACCTGGCCGGTGCCGACCTCGCGCCCGATATCGTCGACGATGCGCACCTGATAGCCGTCGATCGGCTTGCCGCTCGAGCCGGGGCGCACGTCGCCGGGGCGGTTGGCGATGAACATGTGGTAGTTCTCGGTCGAGCCGATGCCGTCGATGATGTCGACGCCGGTCGCCTCCTTCCACCGGTGCCAGATCGGCGCCGGCAGCGCCTCGCCGGCCGACACGCACATGCGCAGCGACGTCAGGTCCCACTCGCTGGCGATGCGCCCCTCGGCCAGCATGGCCGCGAAGCCGGTCGGCGCGGTGTAGAACACCGTCGGCTTGAAGCGCGCGATCACGCCGAGCACGTTCTTGGCCTGGCGAGGCGAGCCCGGGTACAGCACGATGCTGGCCCCCACCCACCACGGGAAGATCAGGTTGCCGCCGGTGCCGAAGGTGAAGAAGAGCTTGGCCACGGCGAAGGTGCGGTCGTCCGGGCGCAGCCGGAGCGTGCGCGCCCCGACAAGCTCGGCCGTGATCGCCAGGTCCTTGTGCGAATGGGGGACGCCCTTGGGCTCGCCGGTGGTGCCGCTCGAGTAGTTGAGGCAGCAGATGTCGTCGCGGAACGTCCGCGCCGCGGTCACGGTCTGGCCGGCCGGCGCGGCGGCCACCATGCGCGCGTAGTCGTGGTGCGAGTGGCCGGATCCGCCGATGACGACGATGTTCTCCAGCCACTCCAGCCGCGGGCGCAGGGGCTCGATGGCGAGCAGCAGCGAGTTGTCGAGCACCAGCACGCGCGCGCCGCAGTCGTTGAGCATGTACTCGAACTCGCTCGGCGTGAGCAGCGTGTTGAAGCTGGCCACCACGCCGCCGAGCTTGATGACCGCGAAGTAGGTCGCCACCCACTCGGCCGAGTCGAGGGCCAGGAGCGCGACGGTGTCGCCCCGGCGCACCCCCAGGCGGGCCAGCCCGAGCGCGACCCGGTCCACCTCGGCCGCCACCTCGCCGAACGTGAGCGTGCGCGCCTCGCTCACCAGCGCGACCTTGTCGGCTCGCTCGGGCAAGTTGCGGTGGAGGACGTCGATCGCGTTGTACCGGGCAGGCAGGTCGGCGGCCTTCACTCGCACAGTTTCGCACCAAGAACCGCCCGTTGCAGCGCGCGAAGTTTGCGCCTGAGCCCGCGTCCTCGCGCCTGCACATCAGTGAGCCCGTATTTTTACGGCTCGCGCGCGGTGGAAGAGCGGTAGGCGGGCGGCGAGCGCGGCTCTGCCGGATGGTGTGAGCGTTCTCAACCCACCCGCCCTCGACCGATGAGCCGGCGATCCGCCCGCTAGCGGAGGCCGCGCCGCACGACGGCGAGCGCGAGGGCCAGCAGCAGGAGCCTGAGCCGGCCGTCGCCGGAGCCCTCGCCATTGCCGGCGCCGCAGCCGCAGCCGCCGTCGTCGATCGTGTCGCCGTCGCCGTCGCCGCCGATCGGGGCCGCGTCGCTCCCGCCGGGCGGCGGGCTGGCATCATCCGGCGTGCCCGCGTCCGGGGTCGGCTCGGGCCCGGCGTCGGTCGCCGCCGGGCAGGGATTGTCGGCGCGCCACTTGTCGTACTGCTCGCGCAGGAGAACGACCGGGCTGTCGTTGCCGGTGTCGATCACCTCGAGGCGGAGGTAGCTGCCCGGCGCCTGGCCCGGCAAGTCAACCTCGATGAAGCCGCTGTCGGCCGGCACGCCGGAGCCGGTGCAGCGGCTGTCTCCCTCGCCGTTCTCGGCGCCGGCCTCCAGCGCGAGCATCAGCCGGTCGGCCAGGTCGCAGCCGCCGTCCGCGAACGCCTCGGCCGCGCGATCGATGACGCCGGCGCCGGTGAGGATGTTGCCCTGCACCGAGAACGCGAACGTGTCGATCTCGCCCTGGAGATCGCCGGCGAAGTCGCCGTTCTCGGCGCCGGTGAAGCCGGCCGGGGGGCCGTCCAGGTTGACCACGCCGTACTGCCGCTGCTGGGCGAGCGTGTCGAAGTTCCCCGCCGTGATGATCTCGATGATGTCGGGCGGGTCCAACCCGCGCGTCAGCAGGCCGACGGCCTCGTCGCGGCCGGCGGTGTTGACCAGGGCCTGGGCGTGGACCACGCCGCGGCCGACGGAGACGCCGTAGATGATGCGCACCGACTGACTGCCGATGCAGGAGGCGCCGGCGCCGCCGACCTGATCGGTCGCGCGATCGACGCCCGCGATCGAGTAGGTCGCGGATGCGGGAGCCGGCGCCGCGAACAGCGCCAGCGCGGCGACGGCGGAGCCGACTCTCGGCGCGGTCAGCATCCGCGCATCGTAGTCGACGCGCAGTGCGTTCTGCATCAGCGACGAGCGCGACGCGCGATACACATACTCACCGCACTGTCGCCCCGTGTGGGGAGATCGGGGGCGAAGGCGGTGAGTCCCCGCGATGCGAAACGTCGCGACGCGTCAGGCCACGCGCGCCAGGTGGAGCGCGTAGCTCGGGTCCTCCGCCAGGAAACTGGCTGCGATGACGAAGCCGGCCGCGGCCAGCAGGCGCTTCTGATCCGCGAGTGGCAGCTTGTAGCTGTTCTCGGTGTGGATGCGCTCGCCGGCCCGCAAGGTCACGCGCAGCGGGAGCGACGGGATGGTGACCACCTGATCGCGCTGCGACTCGAGGTAGAGCTCCATGCGCGACTTCTCGCCGTTCCACAGCGCGAGGTGGCGGAACCCGCTCAGATCGAAGTTGGCGCCGAACTCGCGGTTGATGCGATGCAGGACGTTCTTGCTGAACGCCGCCGTGACCCCGGCCGCGTCGTCGTAGGCGGCCAGCAGCCGCTCCTCGTCCTTGCGCAGGTCGGCCCCGAGCAGGAACGTGTCGCCCGGGCTCATGCCGCGGCGGACCAGCGACAGCAGATCCTGGGCCTCCTGCGGCTGGTAGTTGCCGATGCTCGAGCCGATGAAGAGCAGCAGGCGCGGACCGGGCAGGTCCTTGAGCGACGGCAGCCACTCGGCGTACTGGCCGACCAGGGGCCGGATTTCCAGCCCGGGCCGGGCCAGGCCGCCCGCCGCCACCTCGAGCGCGCTGCGCGACACGTCGATCGGGTAGTAGACCGGCCGATCGCCCTCTGCCTCCTGCGGGCGGTGCGCCGCCACCACCGCATCGAGGATGGTGCGCGTCTTGGTGCCGGTGCCGGCGCCCAGCTCGACGACCGAGCGCGGCCGCCCGGCCAGCTCCGCGATCTCGGCCGCGTGCTGCTGGAGCAGGGCCAGCTCGGTGCGCGTGAGGTAGTACTCGGGCAGCTCGGTGATGGCCTCGAACAGCTCGGAGCCGCGGGCATCGTAGAGCAGGTAGCAGGGCAGCCAGCGGGGTGAAGCGGTGAGACCGGTGCGGATGTCCGCGGCCATGGACCGCCTGTCTTCCTCTGCAGAGACGATTGCGCGTGCGGCTTTCATCGGGCATCCCTCGCCAGCCGCAGGCCAGAAAACTGCCAGCGCGCCGCTGGTGGAAAGAAGTTGCGGTACGTCGCTCGGATGTGCCGTGCCGGTGTCGCGCACGAACCTCCGCGCAGCACCACCTGGCCCGACATGAACTTGCCGTTGTACTCACCCACCGCGCCCGCCTCGGGCCGGAACCCGGGATAGGGGCAGTAGGCGCTCTGCGTCCACTCCCAGCAGTCGCCGAACATCTGCGCCGGACCCGGCCCCGGCGCGCCCGCGGGCACGGCCTGCGGGTGCAGCGCGTCCGACTCGGCCAGCGCGCCGTCGGCGGAGCGATGCGCCGAGGCCACCTCCCACTCGAACTCGGTCGGCAGCCGGGCTCCCGCCCAGTGGGCGTAGGCGTCGGCCTCGTAGTGGCTCAGGTGGCAGACCGGCTCGCGCGGGTCGACCGGGCGACTGCCGCGCAGCGTGTAGATCTGCCACGCGCCGTCCCGCTCCTCCCAGTAGAGCGGCGCGCGCCAGTCGCCGGCGCGGGCCGCGGCCCAGCCGTCCGACAGCCACAGCTCGTGCCGGCGATAGCCGCCGTCCGCCATGAAGGCGAGATACTCGCCGGAGGTGACCAGGCGCGTCGCCAGCTGGAAGGCCGCCACCAGGACCCGGTGGCGCGGCCGCTCGTTGTCGAACGAGAAGCCGCGGCTGGCCCCGATCCACGCGATCTGCTCGTCGAACGACGACCAGCGCAGGGCCGGGTCCTCGCCGGTCGCGCCCCGCGCCGGCTCCGGCTCGCGATAGCTCGGGCGCAGCGGGTTTGCGTGCAGCCCGTGCTTCATGTCGGTGAGGATCAGCTCCTGGTGCTGCTCCTCGTGGGCCAGGCCCAGCGCGATCAGGGCGACCCGCTCGGGCGGCAAGCGTCCGGAATCCAGCGCCGCGGCGACGCGCTCGTCGATCTCGCGGCGATAGGCGTGCACCTCGTCGAGCGACGGGCGCGACAGCATCCCGCGCCGATCGCGCGCGATGCGCGGGCCGACCCCTTCGTAGTAGCTGTTGAAGACCAGCGCGTAGTCCGGCCGCGGCGGCGCCTCGCCCGGCACGCCTGCCAGGACGAAGGTCTCGAAGAACCAGGACGTGTGAGCCAGATGCCACTTGACCGGGCTGGCGTCCGCCATCGACTGCAGGATGTGATCCTCTGCCGAGAGCGGACGAGCCAGCGCCTCCGTGGCGCCCCGCACGCGCAGGAATTGCTCCTGGAGAGTGGTGGACGTCTTCGTTTCTGTTGCTGAAGCGTCCACGGCTGCGGACTCTGGCGCGGGGGGGTGCTGGACTGCCCCACCCGATCGAGACACGTCGTCACGTTGTCGCGATGAAGAGCAGGACAAGTCGCCGGAACGCGATGGATCGGCGCGCATCACGATCCAGCGTGCAAACCACATTCCCTCACGGGTGGGACCTGTCAAGCGAGCGAGGCGATCCCCCTGATCATCGAGGCTTCAAGATACCGAGCACTTCGTCCTTGCCGAATACGCGTCGGGCCGTCGCCTGCAGGGTCCTGGGCGTCAGGCGGTCGACCAGCCGATCGTGGTCCAGGATCAGCCGCGGATCGATTCCGAGGCGGTAATACTCGGTCAGCGCGCTCACCCAGAATCCGTTCTCCTTGAGCGCTGTCTCGTATTCGCGACGCTCGGCCGCCTTCACCTTGTCGACCACCGCGGCCGGCGGGCCGCTGCGCCGGAAGGCCTCGATCTCGGCCCGGGTCCGCTCGAGCAGGCGATCGACGTTGTCCGGCGCGCAGCCGAACCCGATGGTCACCTCGTACTCGGCCACGGGATCGCGGCGCAGCTCGGCCGACACCATCACGCCGTACACGCCGCCCATCTCCTCGCGCAGCTCCTCGCGCAGGCGCTCGCGCAGCGCGTCGGCCATGGCCTCGAGCTCGTGCTCCGCCTCGCGGCTCCACGGTGCGCGGCCGTGGAAGCGCAGCTTGACGCTGGCCTTGGGCTCGAGCCCCTGCGCCACGTCGAAGCGCACCGGGCCGCGCGGCGGCGACACATGCACGTCGCGCCACCTCGGCGCCTTGCGCGCGCCGGGCAGCCCGCCGAGATAGGTCAGCACCAGCGGCTTGACCTTGTCGACGTCGAAGGCGCCGACGAGGACGAAGGTGGTGCCGCGCAGGTTGGCGGTGCGATCGCGATAGAAGGCCAGCGCGCGGTCGAGGTCGACCTTCTTCATGTCGTCGCCGGTCAGGCGGCGCCGGCGCAGGTGTCCGCCGCTGGCCTCGCGCGCGAAGCGGTGATCGAACGCGATCTCCGGCGACGACAGCTGGTTGCGCAGCGCCTCCACCTCCTGCGCGCGCCACGCGGCGAACGCCTTCTCGTCGCGCCGCGGGCTGGTCAGCTGCAGATGCATGAGCTGGAGCAGGAGCTCGAGCTGATCGCGCGGCGCCTGACCGGACGCAACGGCGCCCAGCTCGTGGAACGCCAGGCCCGACGACACGCCGCTGCCGGCCAGGCGCTTCTGCAGCTGCACCGCGCTGTACTTGCCGAAACCGCCGGCGGCGGCAACGTCGGCCGCGGCGCGGGCCGACAGGTAGTCGGCGTCGCGCGCCAGCGACGTGCCGCCCGGCGCGCGGCCGGTGACGAGCACGGAGTCGTTCTGGAAGTCGGTCGGCTTGAGCACCACGGTGACGCCGTTGGACAGCCGCCACTCGGTCGCGCCCAGCTCGCGCAGCACGCGCTCGCGCTCGATCGTTCCCGGCGCCGGCGCGCGCTCGATCAGCTGGCCTTCCGCCGCCTCGTCGACATACGCGGCGGTGGCGCGCGCGCGGCCGGCGGCGGCCGCGGCCACCAGGGTCGCCTCGTCAGGCAGCTTCGCGCTCGAGTGGCCGGCGGCGACGATGACGCGGCTGTCCTCGCTCGACACCTCGGCCGCCACGCCGCGGATCTCCTCCGGCGTGATGGCGGGCAGGATGCGCTCGACCAGCGCCTTCTCCGCCGCGATGCCGGGCATCGCCTCGCCGAGGACGAAGTTGCGCTGGATCTCGGCCGCGTGCGCGCGCGACGGCGTCTTGTCCTGCTCGTGGGCCTGCTGCTGGTAGCCGCGCAGCACGTTCTTCTTGGCCCGATCGATCTCGCCGGCGGTGAAGCCGAAGCGGGCCACCCGCGCCACCTCGGCGGTCAGCGCCTCCAGGCTGGGGCGGATCTGGTCCCCCTTGACCACGGCGAGCTGGAACCAGGCGTCGATCGGCGCGCACCACGCTCTCGCGGCCGACGGCGGCGCCGAGGAAGGGGGCGTCCGGCGCGCGCCGCACCTCGTCGAGGCGCTGGTTGATCATGGCGATGAACAGGCGGTCGACCAGCGCCTGGCGGAAGTCGCGCTCGCTGACCAGCTTGCGGCGCGGCCGCTTGGCCACCACGCCGACCGCGGTGACCGGCAGCTCCGGGTCGGTGAGGGTCAAGGTCACGGTGCGCTGGTGGGGCGGCACGGCCAGCTCGGGCCGCGCGCCGGCGCCTGGCCGCGGCGGGCAGATCGCCGAAGCGGCCGGCGATGCGCTTCTCCATCGCCGCGGCGTCGAAGTCGCCGACCGCGACGACGGCCATCAGCTCCGGCCGGTACCAGGCGCGGTAGAAGCGGCGCAGGGTGTCGGCGCTGGCGTGCTTGAGGACGTCCTCGGTCCCGATGGGCAGGCGGTCGCCGTACTTCGAGCGCGGCAGCGCGGCCGGGACCAGCTTGTCGAGCAGGCGGCCCTGGGCGCCGCGGCCGAGCCGGCGCTCCTCGAGCACCACGCCGCGCTCCTTGTCGACCTCCGCTGGATCGATCGTGATGCCCTGCGCCCACTCGTGCAGGATGTCGACGGCGCGGTCGAGCGCGGCGTCGTCGGTCGGCACCTCGAGCTGGTAGACCGTCTCGTCGAACGAGGTGAAGGCGTTGATGTCGGGGCCGAAGCGCATGCCGAGCCCCTGCAGATAGTTGACGATCTCCTGCTTGGCGTAGCGGCGCGTGCCGTTGAAGGCCATGTGCTCGAGGAAGTGAGCCAGGCCGCGCTGGTCGTCGTCCTCGAGGACCGAGCCTGCATCGACGACCAGCCACAGCACCGCGCGCTTGGCCGGGCGGGCGTTCTTGCGGACGTAGTAGGTGAGGCCGTTGCGCCAGCTGCGCGCGCCGGACCGCCGGGTCGAGCGGCAGACTCCCCGGGGCTGCAGGTGCCGATGAGGACGCTGCCTGGCCCGGCGCAGCGGCGCCACCCTGGCCTCCGCGGCAGCCGAGCGGCAGCGCGGCGAGGAGGACGGCGGCGGCGAGGCGCGGGCGGATCGAGGCCATGAATCGCCAACCCGGCCCACATGCCGGGCATTCCCGGCCGGTCAGCGCGCGCCGAGCTGCGGGGCCAGGGCGCGCCACAGATCGGCGGCGACCAGCCGCGTGCCCTCGGCGGTCGGGTGGATGCCGTCGGGCTGGTTGAGCTCCGGCTTGCCGGCCACGGCGGCCATCGGGAACGGGACCAGCTGTGCGCCCTCGTCCTTCGCGACGCGCGGATAGATGGCCTCGAACTCGCGCGCGTAGTCGGCGCCCATGTTGGGGAAGGCGCGCATCTGGACCAGAAAAACCTTCAGGCCGCGATCGAAGTCGCGCGCGCGCTTCACGATGGCGCGCAGGTTGGCCTCGATCTGCGCGACCGGCAGGCCGCGCATCAGGTCGTTGGCGCCCAGCCAGATGACCAGCGCGGCCGGCTGCACCGCGGGGCGCAGGTAGTAGTCGACCCGCGTCTTGCCGCCGGCGGTCGTGTCGCCGGAGCGGCCGGCGTTGACCACGAGCAGGTCGAGCTTCGCGCGGTCGACCTCGCCCTGGATGAGGGCCGGCACCGCCTGATCGGCGGCGAGGCCGAAGCCGGCGGTCAGGCTGTCGCCGAGGAAGACCAGCGCCGGCTTGCGCTCGGCCGCTGGCTGCGCGGGCTGCTCCGCCGCCCGGCTCTTCCTGGCCGGGGGAGCCGCCTCGCCATCACATGCACTCAGGACGGCGAGCGCGGCCAGCGCGAGGGCTGCTACATCGGACGTCATCCCGGAATGGTGGCACCATCCCGGGATGGTGGGCTCCGGTGAATCGTCGATTCATCGCCGGAGCCCCGGAACCGGGCCGTCGCGGCCCGGATATCGGACTCACACGCCGAACGGCTGGTTCTCGTCCTGCTGATCGAGGGCGGCCTGCCAGACGGCGTTGGACTCGATCTCGGCGGCGATGCGAGCGCTGTGGGCGCTGCTCTCGACCGGCTGCGGCGCCGCGTTCAGAGCGGGCAGCTGCGCGGCGATGGCCGACCCCGAGAACAGAACCACCAGCGGGAAGGCGGCGGCGATCACGAGGTCGCGGAGAAGGTTGCTGCGGTTGCGGGAGAGGACGTTGTCGAGTCGGTTCTGCGTCATCACGGATTCCGGACTTTGCAGCCGTCGTGCCGGAACCGCGGCCGCGCAAGCATCCAGAAACCCGCGCCATCCGCGACACCATCGCACCGCGAGAAGGCGTCGCACCCGTGTCGCACCCCTGTCGCACGGTCGCGGCCGCTGACATCGTGGCGCCGCACCCCGACACGGGTGACAACGCGCCGGTGTTGGGGAGGTGCTGTCGAAACCGCCTCCCGCCTGAGCTACCTTTTCCCGCAATGATCGAAGCTCGACAGCTCGGACGCGACTACAGCGCCGGGCGGCGCCGCCTCACCGTCCTCGACGGGGTCGATCTGGACGTCGGCCGCGGCGAGATCGTCGCGGTCACCGGGCCCTCCGGCAGCGGCAAGTCCACCCTGCTCGGCCTGCTGGCCGGGCTCGACCGCCCCAGCCGCGGCCGCGTGGCCATCGCCGGCACCGAGCTGGCCAAGATGGACGAGGACCGCCTGTCCGCCTTCCGCGGCCGCCACATCGGCTTCGTGTTCCAGAGCTTCCAGCTCATCCCGACCCTGACCGCGCTGGAGAACGTGCGCGTGCCGGCCGAGCTGCTGGGCCAGCGCGGCGTGACGCGCCCGGCGGCGCAGCTTCTCGATCGGGTCGGCCTGGCCGACCGCGCCCAGCACTACCCGGCCCAGCTGTCGGGCGGCGAGATGCAGCGGGTGGCGATCGCGCGCGCTGTCATCACCGCGCCGCCGGTCATCCTGGCCGACGAGCCGACCGGCAACCTCGACTCGCACGCCGGCGATGACGTGCTCGCGCTGCTGTTCGAGCTCGGCAAGGAGAGCGCGATCGTCCTGGTCACCCACAACCCGGAGATCGCGTCGCGCGCCGACCGCGAGGTGAAGCTGCGCGACGGTCGGGTCGAGGAGATGGTGAGTCACCGCCGGGGGAGCGCGTGAGAGCGGCGCTGGTCCTGCGCCACGCCCTGGCCCAGACCCGGCGCGCGCGCGGCGCGCTGGCCTTCTGCGTCGCCTCCATCGCGGTCGGGGTGGCGGCGCTCACCGCGGTGCACACGCTGGTGGCCGGGGTGCGCGACAGCATGGCGGCCGAGGCGCGCACCCTGCTCGGCGCCGACCTGTCTCTGTCCGGCAACCAGCCGCTCGACGGCGGCGTGGCCGGCCAGCTCACCGCCGAGCTGAAGGCGGCCGGCGGCGAGGCGGCCGATCTGATCGAGACGCAGTCGATGCTCTCGGCGAAGAGCGGCGCGCCGCCCCGGCTGGTGCGCGTGCGCGCCGTGCGCGGCCGCTATCCCTTCTACGGCACCATCGTGACCCGGCCGGCGGGGGCGCTGGCGCCGGCCGCGCTGGCCGCGGCGCCGCGCCTTGTCGTGCACCCGGAGGTGGCGCGCCAGCTCCGCGTCGGACCGGGCGACAAGGTCAAGCTGGGCGAGCTGGAGCTCGAGGTCGCGGCGGTGCTGGTGCCCGGGGTGGGCAGCCCGGCGGCCGGGTTCGGCTTCTCGGCGCCGGTCTACCTGCACGCCGATCATCTGCCGGCCACCGGCCTGGTCCGCCTGGGCAGCCGCGTCAGCTACAACCGGCTGTTCCGCCTGCCGGCCGGCTTCGACGTCGAGGCGTGGAAGGAAGACAACTTCGATCGCGTCACCGACGCGCGGCTCGGCGTGCGCACCTCGCGCGAGGCCGCCGCCAGCGTGCAGCGCTTCCTCAACCGGCTGTCGCGCTTCCTGGCCGTGGCCGGGCTGTCGGTGCTGCTGCTCGGCGCGCTCGGGGTCGCCTCGGCCACGCACGCGTTCGTGCGCAAGCGCCTGGACAGCGCCGCCATCCTGCGCTGCCTGGGGGCGCGGCCGCGCGACGTGTTCGCCATCTTCGCCGTGCTGGTGCTCGGCGTCGGGCTGCTCGGCAGCCTGATCGGCGCCGGGCTGGGGGCGCTGGCGCCGCTCCTGCTCGAGGGCGCGGTGGCCCGCCTCGGCTCGGAGATGCTGCCGGCGCAGATCGATCTCCACCTCGATCTGGCCGCGTTCGGCCGCGGGGTCGGCGCCGGCGTGCTGGCCAGCGCGGTCTTCGGCCTGTTGCCGGTGGTGCGCATCGCGCGGGTGCCGCCGCTGCGCGCGCTGCGGCGCGACGTCGAGCCGCCGCCGTGGCTGGCCCGCGTGCGCGACGCCTTCATGTTGCTGGCGATCACCGCGGGCGCGGCCGGTGCGGTGCTGCTGCTCGCAGCGGTCGAGACCCAGTCGCGCGAGGTGACGCTCTACTTCGCCGCCGCTGTCGGCGGGGCCCTCGTGCTCCTCGCGCTGCTGGCCCGCGCCGCCATGGCCGTGACCCGCCGCCTGGCCCACCGCGTGCCCGGCTACCGGCTGCGCCAGGGCCTGGCCAACCTGCACCGGCCGGGCAACCAGACAACGTCGGTGATCGTCGCCATCGGTCTGGGCAGCTTCCTCGTCGGCAGCCTGCTGGTGGTGGCCAGCTCGATCGAGAACGTCATCGCCGTCGAGATGCGCGACGATCTGCCCAACGTCTTCCTTGTCGACGTGCAGCCGGACGAGCGCGCCGCTGTCGACACGCAGGTGCGCGCGGCCGGCGCGCGCGAGATCGTCGTCGCGCCGATGATCGCGGCCCGCCTGGCGGCGGTGCGAGGCGAGCCGATCGACGCGCACGGCATCGAGCGCGACGCCTCGCGCCGCACCTTCGACGACTCGATGCGCACGCGCGAGTACTTCGTCACCTACCGCGACGCGCCGATCGAGTCGGAGGAGGTCGTGGAGGGCACCTTCTGGCGCGGGAGGCCGCGGCGGCAGGAGGCGTCGCTCGACGCGCGGCTGGCCGCCAACCTCGGCATCGAGCTGGGCGACAAGCTCACCCTCGACATCCAGGGCCTTCCGCAGGATGTGTACGGTGACCAGCTTCCGCACCATCCGCTGGCAGGCGATGCGCCCCAACGCCATGGTGGTGCTGTCGCCCGGCGAGATCGAGAAGGCGCCGGCCATGTTCGTGGCCAGCTTCCGGGTCGACGACCCGGCGGCGCGGGCCAGGCTGGCCGCCGACATCGTGGCGCGCCACCCGAACGTGACCGTCGATCGATCTGAGCGAGGTGGCGGCCCAGGTGCGCGACATCCTCGATCGCATCGCGCTGGTGGTCAGCGCGCTGGCCCTGGTCATCCTGATCGCCGGCGCGGTGATCCTGGGCGGCGCCATCGCGGCCACGCGCGCCACCCGCGTGCGCGAGGCGACCCTGCTCAAGGTGCTGGGCGCCCGCCGCCGCGACCTCGGCCGCATCCTCATCACCGAGTACCTGGCCCTGGCCGTGCTCGCGGTGACGGCCGGCGGCCTGCTCGGCCAGGTGGCGACTCGCTGGGCGGTGCCGACCTTCTTCGAGACCGAGGCCACGATGCCGGCCGGCCCGCTGGCGCTGCTCACCGTCGGCGTCGTCGCGCTCAACCTGGGCGCGGCCCTGCTCATCGGCCGCGGCGTCATGCGCGCCCCCGCCCTGGAGCTCCTGCGCGACGAATAGAATCGCGCGGCCGCGCGATCGCGCTTGACCGCGGCCGCCGCCGTCGTACGTAGAGCGGCATGTCGCTGACCGTCGGAACCGGCCCGTTCGGGCACACGCCGGCAGGACGCTTCAACTTCGAGCCGCCCCGCCCGGTCATCTACTTCGAGGACTTCCCTCGCCGCATCCGCGCGCGCTTCGCCGGCGAGACGGTGGTCGACAGCGTGCGGGTCAAGCTCCTGCACCGGTCCGGCCTGCTGCCGGTCTACTACTTCCCGGCCGCCGACGTGCGGGCCGACCTGCTCGTCTCGAGCGAGAAGTCTCGATCCGATCCGGATCTGGGACCGGCAAAGCTGTTCTCGATCGCGGTGGGCGAGCGGGCGGCGCCCGACGCGGCGTGGACGTATGTAGAGCCGGGCGCCGGCGTGGATCTGCGGGGCTTCTACTCCTTCTACTGGAGCGCGATGGACGAGTGGCTCGAGGAGGACGAGGTCGCGATCGGCCACGCGCGCGATCCGTACCACCGCATCGACGTGGTCGACACGTCGCGCCACATCGTCGTCAGCGTCGGCGGCCAGTCGTCGTGGCCGATACCCGGCGGGCGCGGGTGCTGTTCGAGACCGGCCTGCCGCCGCGCTGGTACATCCCGCCGGAGGACGTCCGCGATCAGGCGCTGGTGCCGAGCTCGTCGCACACCATCTGCGCTTACAAGGGTGAGGCGTCGTACTGGTCGATCCGGGCGGGCGAGAGGCTGGCGCGCGACCTGGTCTGGTACTATCCCGACCCTCGCCATGACGCGGTGCGCGCGGCGGGCTACTTCTGCTTCTTCAACGAGCGGGTCGATCTCGTCATCGATGGCGAGCTGCAGCCACGGCCCCGCACGCCCTGGTCCGAGGACCCGGAGCCGGAGCAGGAGCGCATCGAGCAGGCCCTGCGATATCCGGGGGCTTGACCGGATCGCGCATCGTGGAATACGTGCCCCCGTGGTTCCGGTTGGGGCGCGGTGAGGTGAGGATACGGTCTCACCCACCTCACGCCACCCGGACAGGAGGCTCCCCGATGTCGCATCGCGTTGCCGCAGCAGTCGCTGCGTGTGCCGCCGTCGTTCTCTTCGCCCACCCCGCGCGCGCCCAGGAGCTCGAGCTGCCGCGGCCCAGCCCGGCCGCGCGCGTCGATCAGCGCGTCGGCCTGACCGACTTCCAGCTCGAGTACTCCAGCCCCGGGGTCAAGAGTCGCCCGATCTGGGGCGCGCTGGTCCCGTACGGCAAGATGTGGCGCACCGGGGCCAACGCCGCCACGCGGCTGACCGTCAGCCGCGACTTCCAGCTCGGCAACAAGAAGGTCAAGGCCGGCACCTACTCGCTGTTCACCATCCCGGGCAAGACCTCCTGGACCGTCGTGCTCAACAGCGACAAGGGCGCCAGCACCGACGAGTACAAGCAGGCCAAGGACGTCGCCCGCATCGTCGTGAAGCCGGCGACGATGGCCGAGCCGCGCGAGCGCCTGACCTTCCTGTTCTCCGGCACGACCGACGACGCCGCCTCGCTCGATCTGGAGTGGGAGCGGATGCGCGTGCGCATCCCGATCAAGGTCGACACGAAGACGCAGGTGATGGCCGGCATCGACCGGGCCGTGGACAACGCCTGGGCGACGCACGCCGACGCGGCCGAGTACCTGCTCGAGACCGAACGGCAACCTCGACCGCGCGCTGACTCTCGTCGATCAGTCGATCGCCATCGAGCGAACCTGGGGCAACCACTGGGTCAAGGCGCAGATCCTGGGCAAGAAGGGCAAGAAGGCCGAGGCCATCGCGGCCGCCCAGCAGGCGCAGACGCTGGGCAAGAGCGACAAGTTCTACCAGACCACGTACAAGCCGCGGGTTGACAAGGCGATCGCGAGCTGGCGCTAGCGCGACAGGCACACGGCGAGGCGAGCCATGTCGTCGACGATGACGCGATCTCCGGGCTCGGCCCGCTCCGAGCTGCGGCGCATGCCGGCGGCGGTCGCGGACGTGCTCGCCGCCCAGAACGCCGGGCTGGCGCCGAGCCCGGCCCGCGACGCGCACATCGCCGCGCTGCGCGACGGGGCAGCCGCCGTGGTCACCGGGCAGCAGGTCGGCCTGTTCCTCGGCCCGCTGTTCACCATCTACAAGGCGGCGTCGGCGATCCGGGTGGCCCGTGCGCTCGCCGAGCGCGATGGCCGGCCGGTGGTGCCGGTGTTCTGGCTGCAGACCGAGGACCACGACCTGCCGGAGATCGCGAGCGTGGCGCTGCCCGGGCCGGACGCGCCGCGCCGCATCGCCGTCGCGTCGTCGCCCGACGACCGCGTCTCGCTCGCTCACGTCACCTTGCCGGACGAGGTCGAGCGCTGTCTGGCCGAGCTGGCCGACGAGCTGGCCGGGCACTCGTTCGGCGCCGACCACGTGGCGCGGCTGTCCCGCCACTACCGCGCGGGCGCGCCCTGGGCGGCCGCCTTCGCCGGCGTGCTGGCCGAGCTGTTCGCCGACGAGGGCCTGGTCATGATCGACGCGCGCGATCCGGCGCTGGGCGAGCTGGTCCGTCCGGTCCACCGCCGCGCCATCCTCGACGCCGAGGCCATCGCCGGGGCGATGACCGCGCGGTGCGACGAGCTGCGCGCGGCCGGCAAGGCGGTGCCGGTGCACGTGCGACCGGGCGCGCCGCTGGCCTTCTTCCACCCGGACGGCGCGGCCGGTCCGCGCTACCGCCTCGAGCAGGCCGACGATGGCGACCGCTTCGCCGAGATCGGCGGCAGCGGCGTGCACACGCGCGCCGAGCTGCTCGCCGCGCTGGACGCCGATCCGCTGCGCTTCAGCACCAGCGCGCTGATGCGGCCGATCGTGCAGGACACGCTCCTGCCCACCGCGGCGTACGTGGGCGGTCCGGCCGAGGTGGCCTACTTCGCGCAGCTCGAGCCGCTCTACCGGCACTTCGAGCTGCCGCCGCCGCGGGTCGTGGCGCGCGCGCGCTTTCGCATCATCGACGACGCGTCCCGGCGGCGCTGCGAGCGGCTGGGCATCGCGGCCGACGACTCGATGCTGCCCGAGGACAAGCTGCTGGCCCGCTGCCGCCGCGACGGCGACGCGCGCCTCGACGCCGCCGGGTTCGAGCGCCGCCTGATGGACGCGTTCGACGGCGCGGCGGCCGAGCTGGCGCCGGCCGCGGAGGCAGCCGGACCGCAGCTGGTCAAGCGCATGGAGCGCACGCGCGCCGGCGTCGCCCACGCGGTGCAGAAGCTGGCCGGCGCCTACGAGCGCGCCCTGCTCCACCGCGACGAGGACCTTGTCTCCGCGGTGGCCCAGGTGCGCACCTTCTTGCAGCCGGAGGGCGCGCCGCAGGAGCGCATCTACGGCCTCCCCTACTTCGCGGCGCGGTTCGGGGACCGCCACATCGTCGAGCGCGTGATCGAGGCGATCGAGCCGTTCGATCCGGCGCTCCGGGACCTTCATCCATGAGCATGCTGATGACCAAGACGCGCTTCTGCTGACGACGGCCAGGGCGATTCGAGCGGGCCGCCGGCCAGGACGGACGGAGCGGGCGGGCCTCTGACCATCGCCATGGTCTGCTACCCGAGCCTGGGCGGCAGCGGCGTCATCGCCGCCGAGCTGGCCCGCGGCCTGGCGGAGCGCGGCCACAGCGTGCACCTCATCGCCACCGCGCGGCCATGGCGCGCCGCGATGTCGCCGCGTCTCCACTTCCACCGCGTTGACGTCCCGCTGCATCCGGTGTACGAGCACGCGCCGTATTCGGAGGCGGTGGCGTCGGCCATCGTCGACGTGTCGCGGCGGCACCAGGTCGACCTGGTCCAGGTGCACTACGCGGTGCCGCACGCGGCCAGCGCTCTCATGGCGCGCCAGGTTCTGGCGGCCGAGCGGGCGCGCGCCGCGCTTCGTCACCTCGCTGCACGGCAGCGACGTCATCACGGTCGGCGCCGATCCGAGCGTCCGATCGGTGACGTCGTTCGCCATCGCCGCATCCGACGGTGTCACCGCGCCGTCCGAGTTCCTGTGCCGCGAGGCGCGCGCCCGGCTCGAGCTGCCGGCCGATCAGGCCATCGAGGTCGTCCCCAACTTCGTCGACACCGATCGCTTCGCGCCGTCGCCCAGCCGCGGCCCGAGCGGCTCGACCGACTCGACCGACTCGACGCGACGAGGTGGTCCTGCTGCACGTCTCCAACTTCCGTCCGGTCAAGCGGGTCGGCGATCTGCTGGAGGTGCTGGCGCCGCGTGCGCGCAGCCGTGCCGGCCCGCCTCGTGCTCGTCGGCGACGGCCCCGAGCGCGCTCGCGCTGGAGGCGCGCGCCGCTGCGCTCGGGCTGGCCGACCATGTCGACTTCCTCGGCCGGCGCGACGACTTTCTGCCCGAGCTGCACCGGCGCCCACGCGTTCCTCCTGCCCAGCGAGTGCGAGAGCTTCGGCGTGGCCGCGCTCGAGGCGCAGAGCGCCGCGCGTCCCGGTCTTCGCCTACCGGGTCGGCGGCCTGCCCGAGGTGGTGGCCGGCGGCGGCGGCGCGGCTGGTCGAGCCGTTCGACACCGGCGCCATGGCGCGCGCGGTGATCGACGCGGTCACCGCACCGGATCGCGGCGCGGCGCTGGGCCGGGCCGCGCGGGCGCACGTGCTGGACCGCTACCGGCGCGAGCCGGCGCTCGATCGCTGCGAGGCGTACTTCCGGCGCCTCCTGGCCGGCGCGGCGGCGGAGGTGGCTCCGTGACGGCCGCCCGAGCGGCCGCGCACACGATCGCCGCGCTCGCCCTGTCTCTCACCGCGGCGCCGGTCGCCGCCTCGGAGCCCCCCATGCACGCCGGAGAGCTCGCCCACGCGCTCGACAGGCTGGCGACGACCGGGCGCGTGCTGTACGTCGCCGCCCACCCCGACGACGAGAACACCGCGCTGCTGGCCTACCTGGCCGGCGCGCGCAACATGACGGTCGCCTATCTGTCGATGACGCGCGGAGGCGGCGGCCAGAACCTGATCGGCGGCGAGCAGGGCGACCTGCTCGACGTGATCCGCACCGAGGAGCTGCTGTCGGCGCGCCGGCTCGACGGCGGCGACGCAGCGCTTCACCCGCATGCGCGACTTCGGCTACTCGAAGAACGCGGCCGAGACGATGTCGAAGTGGGGGCACGACGAGGCGCTGGCCGACGTGGTGTGGGTCATCCGCACCTTCCAGCCGGACGTCGTCATCACGCGCTTCGACGAGGAGCCGCCCAACCACGGCCACCACACCGCGTCGGCGATCCTGGCGCGCGAGGCGTTCGCCGCCGCCGCCGATCCGGCGCGCTTCCCGGACCAGCTGCGGCGCGGCGCGAAGGTGTGGAAGGCGGAGCGGCTGCTGCAGAACTTCGCCTCGTGGCGAGACGAGCCGGCGCCGCGCGGCGCGGTCGAGCTCGACGTCGGCGCCTACGATCCGCGCACTCGGCATGAGCTACGGCGAGCTGGCCGCCCTGTCGCGCAGCCAGCACAAGAGCCAGGGCTTCGGCGACGCGGGCGAGCGCGGGAAGATCATCGAGCGCTTCGTCCCGGTCGCCGGATCGCGCCCGCAGCGCGACATCCTCGACGGCATCGACATCAGCTGGCGGCGCCTGGGCGCGCGCGCGGCCGCCTACAGCCGCGCCATCGCGCAGGCGCAGACCGCCCTCGACCGCGACCGACCGGAGCGGGCGGTGCCGGCGCTGGTGCGGGCGCACCGCGCGCTCGACGCGCTGCCGGACGAGCCGCGCGTGATCGCGGCGCGGCGCTCGCTCGAGCGGGTCATCGCCGCCGCCGCCGGCCTGTTCGTGCGCGCGACCGCGCCGTCGCCGGTCGGCGTGCCCGGCACCACCGTCGATGTCAAGGTCGAGATCGTGGCGCGCTCGCCGGTGAAGGTCGCGCTCGGCAAGATCGCCGTGCCCGGCGCCGCGCCGGTGGCGATCGACGCGCCGCTGGGTCGCAACGAGGACAAGCTGGTCCCGGTGGCCGCGAAGCTGCCGGCCAGCGCGCGCCATCTCGACGCCGTACTGGCTGACCAGCGCGCCGCTGCCCGGGCGCTACCAGGTGGCGCGACATGTCGCTGGTCGGCGAGCCGCGCGGCCGCCCGGCGCTGACCGCCACCGTCGAGCGTCGACGATCGCCGGCCGCGCGCTGCGGCTGGAGGCGCCGGTGGTGCACGTGTGGACCGATCAGGTGCACGGCGAGCGCACGCGCGCGTTCCTGATCGCGCCGCCGGCGACCGTCACCCCGCTGCGCGAGGCGGTGCTGTTCCCCAACCGGCGCGCCTCCGGCGTGCTGGTGCGCGTGCGCGCGGCGAAGGACGGCGTGAGCGGGCAGGTCGACCTCGGCCTGCCGGCCGGGTGGACCAGCTCGCCGCGCGCGCAGACGGTGAAGCTGGCGAAGGCGGGCGAGGAGACGACGGTCCGCTTCAGCGTGACGCCGCCGCGCAAGCGGCGGCGCCGGTGGTGGTGCGGCCCGGCATCCGCGATCGGCCAGCAGCGCTTCGTCCTTCCGCGAGGACGCGATCGACCACCCGCACATCCCGCTGCAGCTGGTGCTGGCGCCGGCGCACGTGCAGCTGGTGCCGCTCTCCCTGCGCGTGCCGCGCGGCGAGATCGGCTACGTGCGCGGCTCGGGCGACACGGTGGCCGAGGACCTGGCCCACGTCGGCATCCCGGTGGTCGAGCTCGACGACGCCGCGCTGCGCACCGGCGACCTGCGCCGCTACGCCGCCATCGTGCTCGGCATCCGCGCCTACAACACGCGCCCGGCGGTGCGCGCCGCGCACGAGCGCCTGATGAGCTACGTGGCCGCGGGCGGCACGGTGGTCGTGCAGTACAACACCAACAACCGGCTGTCGCCGCTCGACGGGCCGGTCGGCCCCTTCCCGCTCGAGATCGGGCGCGACCGCGTCACCGACGAGAACGCGGCCATGGTCGCCGTCGACCCGAAGCAGCCCGGTGCTGCGCACGCCCAACGCCATCGGCCCGGCCGACTTCGACGGCTGGGTGCAGGAGCGCGGCCTCTACTTCGCGACCAAGTGGGACCCGCGCTACCAGCCGATCTTCCGCGCCGCCGATCCGGGCGAGGCGCCGCTCGGAGGGCAGCACGCTGGTCGCGCGCCACGGCAAGGGCCGCTACGTCTACACCGGCCTGGCGTTCTTCCGCCAGCTGCCGGCCGGCGTGCCCGGCGCCTACCGCCTGTTCGCGAACCTCCTGGCCCGCCCATGAGCACCGACGACGAGACGAACGACCGAGGCGCGACGACCCGCCTCCGTTGCTCGGCAGCTGGCGCAACGTCTACCTCGCTGGTCGCTGGGCGAGCTGGCCGTGCTCGTCGCGCTCTTCGCCGCGCTGACCTGGTGGGCCTCGTGAGCGTGATCGACTGGGCTGGTGCTGCTCGGCACGCTCGCTGTTCATCGTCGTCTACGGCATGTGGAAGACGCGCGACGTGACCGACATGGACGACGTACCTCCGCGGCGGCAACACGCTGCGCTGGCCGACCATCGGGCTCAGCATCATGGCCACCCAGGCCAGCGCCATCACCTTCCTGTCCACGCCGGGCCAGGCCTACGAGGACGGCATGCGCTTCGTGCAGTTCTACTTCGGGCTGCCGCTGGCGATGATCGTGATCAGCGCGGTGTTCGTGCCGATCTACTACCGGCTCAAGGTCTACACCGCGTACGAGTACCTCGAGCACCGCTTCGACGCGCGCGTGCGCTACCTGGGCGCGGTGCTGTTCCTCATCCAGCGCGGCCTGGCCGCCGGCATCACCATCTACGCGCCGGCGATCATCCTGAGCGCGGTCCTCGGCTGGCCGCTGGAGCCGACCATCTTGGCCATCGGCGCTGGCTGGTCATCGTCTACACCGTGTCGGGCGGCACGCAGGCGGTCAGCCAGACGCAGAAGCACCAGATGATCGTGATGCTGGCCGGCATGGTCGATCGCCGCGATCGTCGTGATGCTGCGCCTGCCCGACGGCGTCTCGGTGCCGGACGCGGTGCAGCTGGCCGGCGCGCTCGACCGCATGAACGTGGTCAGCTTCGAGCTCGACTTCGACAACCGCTACAACTTCTGGTCCGGCCTCACCGGCGGCTTCTTCCTGGCGCTGTCGTACTTCGGCACCGATCAGTCGCAGGTGCAGCGCTACCTGTCGGGCCGCTCGGTGACCGAGAGCCGCCTGGGCCTGCTGTTCAACGGCATGTTCAAGGTGCCGATGCAGTTCGTCATCCTGTTCATCGGCGTGATGGTGTTCGTGTTCTACCTGTTCACCCGCCCGCCGATGTTCTTCAACACCCCGGCCCTGGAGCGCGCCGCCGCCGACCGAGCACGCGCCGGCGCTGCGCGCGCTCGAGAGCCGCTACGACGCCGCCTTCGCAGGCGCAGCGCGCCGCCGCCGACGACTACGTCGCCGCGCTCGGCAGCGAGCGAGAGCGCGGCCGCGCGCGAGACCGCTGCGCGCGGCCGCCGCGCGGCCGACGCCGCTGCGCGCCGAGGCCAAGCGAGCTGGTGGCGCGCGCCGTGCCCGACGCCGAGACCAAGGACGCCGACTACGTCTTCCTGTCGCTTCGTCCTGCGCTACATCCCGCACGGCCTGGTCGGCCTGCTGATCGCGGTGATCCTGTGCGCCGCGATGAGCTCGATCGCCAGCGAGCTGGCCGCGCTCGGCTCGACCACCACGATCGACCTCTACCAGCCGCCTGCGCGCGCGCACGTCGACGTCGCCCGACCGGCGCGCGACCTGCGCATGTCCAAGCTGTTCACCGTCGCTGTGGGGCGTCGTCGCCGTCGGCTTCGCCAGCTTCGCCTCGCTGCTCGACAACCTGATCGAGGCGGTCAACATCCTCGGCTCGATCTTCTACGGCACCATGCTCGGCCTGTTCGTCGTGGCCTTGTTCCTCGCGCCGCGTCACCGCGACCCCGGTCCTGCATCGGCGCGCTCGTCGCGCAGGCGCGTCGTCGCCCTGTTCTTCGCCTCCGACCTCGGCTTCCTCTGGTACAACGTCATCGGCTGCGCGATCGTGGTCGCCGTCTCGCTCGTCCTTCAGCCGTTCATCGGGCGCCCG
>CAVWXW010000005.1:0-1555198 GCA_963759105.1 uncultured delta proteobacterium
CGGCGCGACGTTGCCGCGACTTCTGTCGCGTCCTTCCTGCGACAAGATCAAGAATGCATCCGGCGGCCTTCAAGGTCAGATGGCAGTCTGATGGCGGGCTGCCATGTTCACAGGTCCTCAACTGACCCGGCGACGCTGAAGACGTGGACCGTGGCTCTGATTCCGCAAGCAGTCACCCGACAGCACCGGACGCACTTGCCAGTTTGATGGCCAAGTGGTCAGCGTGCCCCTCATAGAGCGTGCCGGTGAAACGGTCCACGAGGGGAGGCTACCGCTTCAGAATCCAGCGACTGCTCAATCCACGTGATGAGACGATTCTTCATGGGATCCGCCTGGAATACGAGAGGGCGCTCGCCCTCACGCAGGGCAAGGGTTCACCGCCGATCCCGGTCGTAGCCGCCGCAGGACGCCGCCCGATGAACCTGGTGGCCCTTACATCCGGCAGAGCCGCCCGCTCGCTACGCGTCTTCTTCTCTAATCCCCGTCGACTACGACGAGGTCAACCTCGCCATTGAGTCCGACCCGCTGCAGCACATCCACAAGCCACTTGTCGCCTTCGCCGCGAGCTTTCCAGCGACGAACAACATGATGAAGGTCAAGTACAGAGATAAATTGGGTGAGACTCGGACCAAGAATACGGCATATCGCCATGAGTGCTGGAACTCATGCGCTTGTGGGAGGAGCTCGCGCTTGCGCCAATGCAGGACGGAATCTCCGTCCGACGATTGTTTCCCTATCAGCCTCCATAGCCCTGTTCGTCGGCGTTGTAGGCGCCGGCGAGAACGTGTGTTGTGGTTGTTGGAGGCGCCACGAGAAGCATTTGCAAGATTGCGGCAATGGCCACACTCAAGTGGTTTCACTATTTGGGTGAGCTCAATGCCGGGGCTACCACTTCTCGAAAGCGCCTAGTCGTCCTACTTGCCGATCTCTTCCTTCCTAAGTACGCCTCCGCCGCGCTCGCCGCCTATAATCCCAGTGTCGTTGCTGCGGTCAGTATGCCCCGTCTGGCGGTGACAACCCTCGCGTACTCACCTCCATCGCTGGTACTGCTTTTTTTTCTCGCCTGCTACGGTAGCGAGGTCGGGACGCTGAGAACAGCAGAGGGGGCTGTTTGCCGTAGCCCCTCTGTGCTCCGCGGCGACATCGTCGCACCTCGCGCCGGGGTCGAGGCCGCGTTGCAGGGCTGGACTGGCCCCGCAGGCGGAAGAACGTACATTTTTCAGCTCTCCAGGATTACGCTGGAAGTCAAAGCCACCATCAGCAACCCCGCCCTCAGCATCCGCACAGCCAACGCAAGCAGCAGCTCGACGACTCACTGGCTGCTGCGCTCCATCTCGTCCATGTCGCCTTGCAGGCCCGTAACGAACAGGTGCTCTCGCCTCCCTAGCTCGTGTCGGAGCTGCGATTCATTTACGCCTGCCGATGCATACGGCCACGTTTAGCGAACGGCTGTTGCAGGCTGGGTAATCTCGACACGCACGTCACATGCTACGAGAAGGTCGGCTACAACATCACTGAGCTACGGGTAGACCCAGTGAATGTAGACTTTCCGCGTAATCCGCGAGGCGGAGCTTCGCTTAAGTGTGGGGGACGTCTCTATACTCAATACGGTTTGCTGGCTGTCTGGTGTTTGCCGTCGACTTGGTGTTCATCACTCCGCTGTTGGCCGTTGGGCAGCTTACTTCCCCAAGCAAGGAAAGCTCTTGAGTATCATGCTCAGTTCCGCAGCGCAGTGATCGCTCGCGCCCGTGGCCACGTCGATGGGACGGAAGGAGACGAGGTCGCATTTCGTGAAGAGGCCTTCACGGAGCTCTTCGTCCACGCCTTGGCCGAAATCGGACAGGTATCCGAGGGCCATGTGGTTCATTTCGGAAGCGAACATCAGCAGGCATCGCTCGCGTGGACGGATACTACATCGACGAGGATGAAGACAGCGATCGACTGGATCTGTTCGTTAGTATCTACGAAGGGGGTGAGGAGCCCCAAACGATCGCGCGGGATCAGATCGGGTGAGTTAAGCAAGCATCAACTACTGGATATGGTCGCCAAAGGGAGTAGGCGCATGGAGCAGGCCGATCCTGCTTTTCGCATGGTCCACAGATCCACGAAATGCAACCGCATCACGCGAGCTGAGAATGCTCGATCCTCACCGACGGCATCGCGAAGGAGTTCCGAAAGAGCAAGGGACTGAAGTTGAAGAAGACCCATACCGTTCAGGTGTGGGACATCGAACGGCTTGGACGTTGCGTCGAACTGGCGGCGCGACAGAATCAATTGAAGTGGACTTCGCCGAACGTATTCGGCGCTCCGCTCCCCTGCCTCCGGTCACGATTCCCGGTGCCCGGTATAGGAGCTATAATGGCCGTGGTTCGCGGGGACGTACTTCAGCGCCTCTATGACGACGATGGCGAACGCCTTTGGAGATGAACGTTCGCTCTTTTGCAAGCCCCGGCAAGATAAACAAGGAAATTAGGCGACGATCTTGATCAGCCAGAGCAATTCTTCGCCTACAACAACGGAATAACGGCCATTGCAGAAGAGGTTGCAACCGTCGCCATGGCGCGTGATGGGTGGCACGGAATCGCCCGCCTCAGAGGTTTTAAGATCGTGAATGGCGGCCAGAACGACCGCCTCCCTGCATCGCGGTAGTCAAGAAGGATGGAGCAGGCGATCGGATGGCGTCCGTCTTCATTCAAGTCCCGACTTTCCGTGATAGCGCCGGACCTTGTGTCCGAAATGGTGCCCAGAATCTCACTGTACGCTAACAGCCAGAACAGAGTGACTGAGGCGGATTTACAGCACCAACGATCCGTTTCATCAACACCTTCGAGCGCCTGTCGCGCTTAATCTGGTCGCCGACGGCGAGAGCGCCGGTCGATGAGCGGCCCGAGGTAAGTATCAAGTCGCCACGCGCGCGGGGCGCACGCCTGCCTCGCAAAAAAAGTCCACGCCATCAATCCTCCGCAGCAGGTGATCAACAAGACCGACTTGGCGATGTTCGAGCATAGTGGCATCCGCCGCACTTGGTGAGCAAGGGCAGTCATAAAATTCTCCGTGGAGTTCACGATCCGCCACTCGAGAGTTCAGAGAAGACGATTCCGGATGACGAGTTCTTCAAGCAGACCGTGGCCAAGGGGATCGTCTTTAAGACCATGCAACAAGTGGCGCGAGCTGAAGGCATCGCAGCCTACCGCGATAACGTCGTCACGTACTGATTGCCTACATCTCTCATAGACTCGCACGGAAAGTCAGATCTGAGGACTGTCTCCGGGAACGCCAAGTCGTCTCCCCTGAATTCGCCGCGCAATGCAGATTCTTGCGCCTGCCATGTCCGCTGCAATCGTAGACACGGCCGGGACCCGCAACGTCACCGAGTGGTGCAAGAGGGGTGAGTGCTGTCTGGCTATTGAACAGGTCACCTTCTACCTCGAATCGGATACTGCGGTTAGCACCGCTGTTGGCTGCGGCCCTTAGCTATGGCGCGACGGAACCTGCAGATCTCAATTCGTACACACCGCGGAGACACTCAACCAAGAAGTAGGCCCGGTACCCGGGGCCTAGAATACTGGCTGCGCGGCGGCGCTCCTCGAGTGCCCAGACGAGCGACCGGGCTGATTATCGGGGCGACGATTTCGACGAATCGGTGCCGGCGTATGCGCGTCCGTCGGGCCTGCCCACTCGGACGACACTGAGTAGAACGCGCCCTCGATCGAACGAGGCTGCGACGCCGAGCGCGAGGACGGGTGATCCCGGCACCGTGAAACTGATCCACTCCGGCACTCTGAAACTGATCCACCCGTTTGTTCAGTGGTTGCCAGCAGCCTAACGCTTCTTGGGCTCCTTCGGGGTCGGCTTCGGCGGGTCGAGAGAGTCGGAGGGCGAGTGGGCCGTCGCAGCGCCGCCGCCGCTGTTCTCGTCGGCCTTCCGCTTCCGCATGCGGTAGCTCTTGCCCTTTGTGATGATCACGGACGCGGCCTCGGCGAGGCGATCGAGGAGTGCAGTGGTGAGCTTCTCGTCGCCGCCGAACACGCGGGGCCACTCGCCGAACGCTAGGTTCGAGGTGATCAGCACGCTGCGCCGACCGTGTCGCTGTGCGAGAGCGTTGAACAGGAGCTCGCCGCCCTTGCTGTCGAACGGCACGAAGCCGAGCTCATCGACGATCAGCAGAGCAACACGCTCGAGGCGGCGGCGGAAGCGACCCAGCTCTTTCGCGTCGCGCGCCTCGATCAGCGCGCAGACGAGATCCGCGGCGCGGTGGAACGCCACGCGACGGCGCTGCCGCGCTGCCTCGATCCCGAGCGCGATCGCGAGATGCGTCTTACCGGTTCCGATCGGCCCGACGAGCAGTACGTTCTCGCCGGCGTCGATCCAGTTGCCCTTCGCAAGGTCGGCGATCTTTGCCGGTGCGACTCCGTCGGCGATCGCGAAGTCGAACTCGTCGAGCGTCTTGATCTCGGGGAAGCCGGCGCTGCGAACGCGCTGCTTCACTGCTGACTCGGCGCGCGAGTTGATTTCGGCGGCGAGGATGTCATGCAGATAGTCCTCATGCGACCAATGCTCCTCACGCGCGTGGCGAGCGAGATCCTCGAACCCGCGCGCGAGACCTGGCATCTTCAGCTGCCGAGCCTGCATGCGGACCAGGTCAGCGACGATCGCGGCGCGGCTCATGCGGCACCTCGGAGAAGCGCGTCGTAGTCGGCGGCGCAGCCGGCCTCGACGTCGTGCCCCGATAGCGCCGTGGGTAGCACGTCGGCGGAGATCGTTGCCGGCATCGGCGCCGTCGGATGCAACGCGAGCAGCACCGGCTCGCCGCTTGCGAGCGCGGAGCGAACGCGTGCGGAGACGATGTTCTCGCCGAGGTTGACGATCGCACCAAGGACTCGGGCGAACCGCCGGGCCGCGTCCTTCGGTCCGTGCTCGTTGACGAGGCTGCGCCACAGCGCGCCGTACGGCTCGCCGAGATCGCGGATCAGGTCGTCGGCGACCTGACGGACCGCCTGGGGCTTCTTCCGCAGCTCGCGCAGGTAGTGGCGATAGTCGATCTGCTTCTTGCCGGCGCGCACCCGAGGATGCACGACGCAGCGCTCGTCGGGGCCGACGATCTCGATCGTGTCGGCGCCCGCAAACGCGCGTACGTCGAGACCGGCCCACTCGGACCACACCGAGTAAAACGCGCCCTCGACGCGCACGAGGCTGCGACGCCAGACGCGCGGGTGATGCACGACCGCCGCGCGAAATGGCGTCGCAGCCAGCGGGAGCATTCGCGCCTGCTCGTTGACGAAGCGCTCGGCCACGGTGCGTCGCTCGACATCGCGCTTGGTCGCGGCGCGTGCGTCGAGACGGGTGAGCAGTTCGCCGCTGATCGTCGCGAGGTCGGGCCCCGACGGGATCGGCACGAGATGCTGCCAACGGATACCCTTGCCGCGCGCCTCGACGCCTCCCTTGTCGTGTCCGGTTCTCGGACGAGCGAAGCACGGCTCGACAAGGTAGTGGTTCGCCATCGCGACGAACCTCGGCGACAGCTCGCGCTCGCTGCCGACGAGAATCTTCGTCACGGCCGGCTTGAGGTTGTCGTAGATCGCGCGGTGCGGGACGCCACCGAGGTGCTCGAACGCGCGCACGTGCCCGTCGAGGAAGCAGACCTGATCTTGCCGCCCGTAGAGCCACGCGAAGTCTCGCCCCGAGTGCATCAGGCGCAGCAGGAACATCCACGCCTTCTGCCGCTTGCCCATGACGTTGACGAGGACCTCGAAGAAGTTGACTTCGGCGAGGTCGCCCGGCTTGTACGTCAACGGCACGAACACCTCGCGCCGCTGCCGCTTCCATTCGGAGACGAGCGCGCGCACCGTCCGCTCGCCGACGAGATGGCCCTCGCCGACGAGGATCTCGTGCAGCCGCACCGACGTGAGCCACTGCTTACCGCCCGTCCAGTGCTTCGAGTCCTCGAGCAGCTCCTCGACGCGCGACCGTACCCGGTCCTTCACGGGTGACGGCCTGGGCGCCTCCTTCCGGACACCGGGCTTCGCACCCGCCACGTACCGCCGCACCGTGTTCCGCGAGATGCCCAGCTCCTTGGCGACCCGCCGCACCGACCGGCGCTCGACGAGCACCTTGTGCCTCACAACGTAAACCTGGTCCATCGGCAGCATCCCTTTCAGCGGACGCCCGGCCCCTGACGGGCCGGATCCGCGGTCGGGGGTGGATCAGTTTCAGGCTGCCGAACGGATCAGTTTCACGCCGCCGGTATCAACGGTGAACCAGCGCAGCGCGGAACGGCGTCACCGGCAGGCGCAACATCCGCGCCTGCTCGCCGACGAAGTGCTCGGCGAGCGGCCCGCAGGGCTCGCCGGTCGGCATCTATGCGGCTGTCGAGGCCGCGCTCGTCCACGCGGCTCATGCTCCGTCGGGTCGCCCGTCAGACGCCCGCCGCTATCCCGGATCCCCGGCTCGGGCGACGTCTCGCCTGGCCAGGACGACGCCGGTCTCCAGATATTCGGCGAGCCACTCCAGCTCGGCCCGGGTCCAGTCGAGCCCTGCGGCGATGCGCCACGGCCTTCTCGCCCGGTGGCCGAACTGGACCAAGGCGATCTCGACCGCCGCCCCGAGCCCCGTCCGGATCCAGGGTCCACGGCCCCTCCGGCTGGACTGATATGCCCTGAATCCCCTCGAGCGGGAGCTTCCGCTCGAGCGCAAGCGACCCGATGGCGTTCCGCCGGGACAACATGCCGCTCTTGATCGCGACCTGCTCGCGCCCGACCAGCGCATACGCCGCCCCGGCGGCGGTCATGGCGGCCCCCGCGAGCGCGACGATGCCGGCGACGACGACGAGCAAGCTCGGCCCGACCAAGAATTCGGCGGCGATGACGACGAATCCGAGCGCCCCCATCATCGTGAGCGCGGCCCGCGCGCGTGGGCGCTTCTTCGGCGCGATCACGACATCGCGCAGGTGAAGGCCCTCCGAGCGGTCCACCAGCGAGAGTGTCGGTGACGGTTGAAGGGCCAGAACATCCACTGCGTGCTGCTCGCGAAATGGGCCGTCGCCGACGGAGCGCGGCGCGACGTCGAAACGGCGATCGCATCGGGCACAGCGGGCTCGCCAGGCCGGCGGCGGCGGTTCGCGGAATCCGGCAGGCCGAACCGCAGGCCGGACAGTCCGCCGTGTCTCGGGTGGATGGATCTTCGCCGCTAGTCATGCTCGGCCGCGGGCGCATTGTCCACCCGATCAAGCCCCATCGACAAGCGCACGTAGCTGGCCGCGTCGTGGAGGACCTCACCGATGCCGGTCAGGACCAGGTTGGCCTTGTGGAAAGCCGTCCACGGTCGCGCTCAGGTGAGAGGTTGACTCCTGCACGATTCGGGACAGAGCCTCCTGCTTCGCCGGATCCGATTCGCGCTCCAGGAGCAGGTCTGCTTTGATGAGAGTGTCGGCGCTGGTCCGGATCGACAGCGCGTGGTCCGCCATGTACTCGAAGCGCGGGCGCAGTCCGGCCACGACCAGCGTGCTCGAGACGTGGGCGTGCGCGGCCATCGACAGCTGCCATTCGAGAAAGCCGACGGCGAGGAGCGCGGAGATGGCGCCGCCGACCTTGGGCGCTCTGAGGAGGGTGCCGCCGAACCAGGCCAGCCCCAGGCCGATCTGGACCGCCCCCTGGAGCTTCTGATCCGCGCTCGCCTTCGGATTGGCGACGAGAAGGACGCCGTGCACGAGCTCGACGGCGGCGACGACGTTGGCCAGCGTCAACGTCCCCAAGCTGGCGAAGCCCATCATCTGGGTCGCGAGTCTCAGGTCGCCCGCGACCTTGACCACGCAGGCGCCGATCGCCGCCGACAGAGTGGCCAGGCCGCCGACCGTTTCGATCGCCACCTGCACGAGATGGGTGTAGCTCTCCAGCTTGCCGACGACGCCCTCCGCGTGGCTGGCGTGCTCCCAGGCGTGTGGCGCCGACAGGAGCCCCTTGATGAGGAACAGGGCCGACTGCGCCGTGACGATGGAGCCGGCGTCCTTGAAACGGCTCCGCTCCATGCGGAGCATGCCGCTGTCCCATCCCTTCCGCATCTCCGCGAACAGGTGATGGAACCTCTCGTGCCCGACGCGGATGATCTGCTCGTTCAGCATCGTGTACGTCGCGATGTGCTTGTCGATGCTGGGCAGGAGCACCTGGCCGTAGGCCGACCGTCGCCTGGTGGAGGAGGGCATGTCGGAGTCCTGTGGCGCCGCCGACGATCCGGTCAGGGGGCGAGGTGATCGAAGAATCCGAGCGCCACGCGCGCTGCGTTTGCGATCGCCAGCGGGCCGAAGTCGTTGACGTCCTGGTGGCTGTCTCCGGTCGACACCACATCCGAGACCGCGCGGAACGCGATGAAGGGTATCTGGTTCGCGCTCGCCACCTCGGCGACCGCCGAGGTCTCCATGTCCACGACCCGCGCGGCGTGAGTGCGCCACAGCTGCCCGCCGTGTGCGGGGTCGGCAATGAATCGCGAGCCGCTCACACCGTGCCCGCCTTGGCGCACCTGGGGATGACCGGCACACGGCGGGCGGCGGGCGCACGTGTCGAGCGCGGTGTTGCGCGGGACCAGGGCGGCAAGGCGCTCGCTCACCGGGTACCAGGTCGGTCGACCCGCGTCGTGTCGTGCCCACGCGAACGGGACGACGACGTCGCCGACACCGAGACCCGGGTCGATTCCACCCGCGATGCCGACGAACACGATCGCTGAGATCGACCACGCGGCGATCGCGTCCTGCGTCGCCTCGCGCGCACGGTCCACGCCGACGCCGGTGAGCGCGAGGATCACGCGGTTCCCCTCGATCACGCCGACGTGGTAGACGCGACCATCGCGTCGCACCTGTTCGGTCACGTGCGCCACGTCGAGCAGCGGGGCCAGCTCGTCGGGAAACGCCGAGAAGACCAGCACGTAGCTCTCGGGCCGCCGGCTCTCGGGTCGCCGGCACGCCGCCAGGGCGAGACAGGCGATCAAGACCAGCCGAGCCGCTGTCCTGTGCACGGTCGCCAGGACCTTCAAGGCGACGAGCGGTCCGTTCGCGTGTCGCCGATCAGGAGGGTGTCGAGGGTGTCGGGGCTGTCGAGCAATGCCGCGCTCGGGCCGCGGTGGACGACCCGGCCGCGGTCGAGGATGAGGGCGCTGTCGGTCAGGGAGAGGGCGATGCGGGCGTGCTGCTCGACGAGGATGACGGCGAGGCCGGTGTCGCGGCGGAGGTCCTGGATCACGCGGACGAGCTCCTGGACGATGAGGGGGGCCAGGCCCTCGAGGGGCTCGTCGAGGAGGAGGAGCCGGGGGTTGGTCATGAGCGCGCGGGCGATGGATAGCATCTGCTGTTCGCCGCCGGATAACTGGTCGCCGAGGTTGGTGCGCCGCTTTCCGAGGGCCGGGAACATGTCGTAGATGGCCGCGGAGGTCCATCGGCCGGGTCGGGCGACCGCGACCAGGTGCTCGTGGACGGTCAGGGAGGGAAAGACGAGGCGCTCCTGCGGGACCCAGCCGAGGCCGGCGCGGGCGCGGCGGTACGCGGGCATGGCGCCGAGGTCCACGCCGCGCCAGCGCAGGGAGCCGGCGCGCACGGTGGTGAGGCCCATCAGTGTGGCCAGGAGCGTGGTCTTGCCGACGCCGTTGCGGCCGAGGACAGCGAGGGCGCCGGCCTCGTTGACGGACAGCGAGACGCCGTCGAGGACGACGGACTGGCCGTAGCCTGCCGTGACGTTCTCGAGATCGATCAGCGCCATGAGCTCACCGGGCCTCGCCGAGGTAGACGGCGCGCACGCGCGGGTCGGCCGCGATCTCGGCCGGGGTGCCCTCGATGAGCAGCTTGCCGTCGGCCAGCACGGCCACGCGCTCGGCGAAGCGGAAGACGAGCTCCATGTCGTGCTCGATGAAGAGGACGGAGACGTCGCCGGGCAGCGCGGCGATGATCTCGAAGACCTCCGCGCTCTCGCCGGCCGGGATGCCGGCCGCCGGTTCGTCGAGGAGGAGGATCTTCGGCTTCATCGCAAGCGCCAGCGCGATCTCGAGCAGGCGCTGCATGCCGTAGGGGAGCTTGCTGGTCATCGTGGCTGCCGCCGCTCCCAGGCGCAGCCGGTCGAGCAGCTCGCGCGCCTCGGCGGCCGGCCCGGCCAGGCGCGCCACCGAGCGGGTCCAGGTGCGGCCGAGACCGCTGCGCTGACAGATGGCGAGCACCACTGACTCGAGGACCGTCAGGCCGGGGAAGAGCGTGTTGATCTGGAAGGTGCGCACCATGCCGCGCACGACCCGCTCGTGCATCGGCAGGCGGGTGACGTCGTCGTCGCCGAGCAGCACCCGGCCGGCCGTCGGCGGGTAGAGGCCGGTCAGTAGATTCACCAGCGTGGTCTTGCCGGCGCCGTTGGGGCCGATGAGCGCGTGGCGGGCGCCGACCGGCAGGGTCAGGTCCACGTTGTCGTTGGCGCGGATCCCGCCCCAGGCCTTGCAGAGCCCCTCGGTGCGCAGCGCGATCGGCCGCGCGCCCGCGTCGCCGGCCGTCATCGCGCCCTCCGCAGGCGGTCGCGCAGCCTCTCGGCCAGGCCGAGCACGCCGCCGCGCCCGAACAGCACCACCGCGACCAGGAGCAGGCCGATCCACAGCTGCCAGAACATGACGTCGCGGCGCGCGAGGTAGTCCTGCATCAGCATGAACAACCCGGCGCCGATGAACGCGCCGTACATCCGCCCTGCCCCGCCCAGCACCAGCATGATCAGGACGGCCGCCGAGCGCGAGAAGCTCAGGACATCGAGCGCGACGAACTGCGTGGTCTGGGCCAGCAGTCCGCCCGCCACGCCGGCCAGGGCCGCGGCCAGGGTGAACGCCGCCACCAGTCGCCGGCCCACCGGCGCGCCGAGCGCACGCATGCGCACCGGCCCCTCGCGGATGGCGCGCAGCGACAGGCCGAACGGCGAGCACAGGACGCGCCGGACCACCAGGAACGCGGCCAGCGCGATCACCAGGCTGTAGGCGTAGCCGACCTTGCCGAACAGGTCGAAGCGAAAGACCCCGAGCACGCGCCACATCGCGACGTCGGACAGGCCGTCGACGCCGCCGGTCACACCGCTGGCCCGGTTGGCCGTCTCGAACAGGAGGAGACCGATGCCGAGCGTGATCATCAGCTGCGTCAACGCGCCGCCGCGGATGACGAGGAAGCTGGTGGCGTACCCGACCGCCGCGGCCACCACGCCGGCACAGGCGAGGCCGGTCAGCGGCTCGCCCCACCCGTGCGCCGCGAGCAGCCCGGCGGTGTAGGCGCCGAGGCCGAAGTAGGCGGCGTGGCCGAGGGAGACGATGCCGCCGTAGCCCAGGATGATGTCGAGCGAGAGCGCGAACAGGGCGGTGATGATGGATCTGGCTGCCCAGCACCAGGTGGCTGGGGAACGCGAAGTACGCCGCGACCGGGACCAGCCACAGGACGGTGTCCTGGATGCGCCAGCGATCGCTGGGCAGACCGGCCGCCGGGTCGGTCGCGGCGGCGGCTGGCGCCCCCTCGCCCGGGCTCATCGCGCCCTCCGGACCAGGCCGTGCGGGAAGGCCAGCAGCAGCGCCACCATGGCGGCGTAGATCAGGAACGCCCCCGCGCCCGGCAGGTAGTACTTGCCGACCACGTCGAACACGCCGAGCGCGACCGCCGCGACGCGCTCCCCACGATCGAACCGGCGCCGCCCACCACCACGACGAGCAGGAAGTACACCATGTACTTGAACGGGAACTGCGGGTCCAGCCCGAGCACCTCGATGCCGAGCGCGCCGCCGACCGCGGCCATCGCGGTCCCGAGCGCGAAGCTCGTCGTGAAGACGCGGTCGACCGGGATGCCCAGCCCGGCCGCGACGTCCGGGCGATCGACCGCAGCGCGCAGCTGGGCCCCGAAGGCGGTGCGCTCGACGAGGAGGTACAGGGTCGCGGTGATGACGAGGACCATCGCGATGAGGAACAGCCGGTAGACGCCGAGGTCGAGCCCCAGCACGTGGACCTGCCCGATCAGCGCGCCGGGCAGCGCGATCCGCTTCGGCGTCGGGCCCCAGATCCAGGTGGCCACCGCGGTCGCGATGAACGCGAGGCCGATGGTGAACAGGACCTGGTCGAGCGGGCGGCTGCGCGCCACCCAGCGGTAGAGCAGCCGCTCGGAGAGCGCGCCTATCCCGGCGAAGCCGACCAGGACGACCGGCAACGCCTCGAACAGCGACAGCCCCCAGCGGTGGATCAGCACGTAGGCGGCGTAGCCGCCGAACATGGCGAACGCGCCGTGGGCGAGGTTGACGATGCGCATCAACCCCAGCGTCACCGACATCCCGACGCTGATCACGAAGAGCAGGCTGCCGTACGCAACTCCATCGAACAGAACGCTGAAGAACGCGGCCAGCATGCCCCCGAGGTCGCTACTTGCCGGGGTCCTTCAGGTTGGGAAACTCCGCCGTCTCGACGCTGCGCAGCTCCCCGTCCACCTTCTCGACGCGCCGTAGGTACACGGTCTGGACGATATCGCGGGTCTCGGGATCGATCGAGATCGGCCCGCGCGGGCTGGTGAACGACATGTGCTTGAGTATCTCCATGGCCTTGTCGGCGTCGATGTCCCCCTCGAGCTGCCGCGCGACCTCGAAGATGGCGGCCATGCCGTCGTAGGCCGCGACCGACATGAAGTTGGGCAGGCCGGCCTCCGGCCCATTGGCGTCGCGATACGCGGCCAGGAACGCCTCGTTCTCGGGCGACTTGTGCGCCACCGAGTAGTGAAACGTGCTGATGGTGCCGAGCGCGACGTCGCCGATCGCGGGCAGCTGGTGATCGTCGAGCACGTCGCCGGTGGCGATGAGCTTGATGCCGGCCTGGGCAAGCCCGCGCTCCTGGAAGCTCTTCATGACCCCGACGCTCTGGTCGCCGGCCGGAACGAAGACGAACACTGCGTCGGGGCGGGTGTCCTTGATGCGCTGCACGTACGCCGCGAACTCCGGGTTGGCGAGCGGCGAGCGCACCGAGCTCACGACCTTGCCTCCCCCGGCCGTGAAAGTCTTGATGAACGCCTTCTCGGCGTCGTGCCCGGGGCCGTAATCGGACACCAGCGTCGCGACCTTCGCGATCCCGTTCTTGGCCGCCCACTCGCCGAGCGGGGCCGAGACCTGGGGCAGCGTCATGGAGAACCGGACGATGTACGGCGACTTGGTGGTGATGATGGAGGTCGCCGCGTTCATGATGATCATCGGCGTCTTGCCCTCGGTCGCCACCGGCGCGGCGGCGAGCGCCTCCGGCGTGAGGCCGAAGCCGGCCAGGAAGTTGACCTTTTCCTGGACGATCAGCTCCTGGGCCAGGCGCCGGGCCACCTCGGCCGCGGGTCCGGTGGTGTCGCGGTACAGGACCTCGATCTTCTTGCCCGCGACCGTGTCGCCGTTCTTCTTGAGGTAGGCCTTGATGCCTCCCTGCAGCTGCTTGCCGATGTCGGCGAACGGGCCCGAGAACGCCGCGATCATCCCGATCTTGATCGTCCCGCCGCCGCTCGGAGCCGGCGCCGCCCCCGATGGTGCGCCGGCCGGTGCAGCTTCTTCCTTCTTCTTCTCGCCGCACGAGGCGGTCACTGCGACCAGCGCGACGGCGGCGAGCGCCGCGCGGAGCGAGGTCAAGCGTGTCGCGGCGGTCATGGTGCTGGCTCCGGCGGTCCGGCGAGCGTGCTGGTGAACGTGTACAGCATGCCGATGCCGACCGCCTGGACGGCGGAGCCCGGGGCCGCCGGGCCTCCAAGCGGCGGAAACGTCGAGTAGCTCGCGGACTCGTTGTTGGAGACCCGGTAGGCAGCGGCGAAGAAGTCGACGGACTTCGACAGGCGGTAGATGTAGCCGAGCACGATGTCGTTGGCGCCCAGCCCTTCGGTCGTGCAGTCATCGCCTCCGACGCGCTCGCACGAGCCCGGCAGCGCCTGGCCGACCGCGAGCCAGATGTGATGGGTGCCGTACAGCGTCTGATTGACGAGGCCGTAGAGCGCCGGGCGCGAGTACTTGTCGATCGCGCCGTCCATCGTGTCGTCGTTCTCGTACTGGAGATACTCGAACACCCCGGTCACCCGGGTCTCGAACGCGGCCATGGGGCTGGTGTAGGTCGCCATGAGCTTGTTGCCGAAGTCGGTGGATGAGCGGTTGGTGGTGGTGGCGCCCGGCGAGCCGCCCAGCACCGACATGCCGAAGTAGTCGAGGTGGAGCTCGAAGGTCTCGCGCAGCTTGATCGGGCCGAAGTCGTACCCGAGGGCCGCGCCGGCGATGCTCGGGTTGATCGACACCGCCATCGGCGACCGCGCCAATCGCCCCTCGTTGAGCGAGTACAGCAGCCGCGCCGAGAACCCGCTCCAGGTCGGCGTCCAGTACTGCACGCTGTTGCCCTGGCGGCGATCGAACGCCGCGTCCGGAGGAGCGGCGGCGCGGCCGGTCTGCGTCGTGACCGCCGAGACGCCGAAGCCAGGCGTGTTGAGGAGATGTTGTAGTCGGGCACGAACCCGGCCTTGATCGGGTTCACGGCCAGCGTGGTCCACTTGTACGGCGTGTCCCACTGTCCGACGAAGAGCGTGCCCCAGGGACCGGCCAGCCCGATGTTGCTGTTGCGGCTCGCGATGGTGTTGGCCACCGGCGTGCCGTCGGTCTGCACGCCGCTCTCGATCTGCCAGGTCACGGACAGGGCCGGGCACGAGCACGAAGCCGCCGCGAAAGCCGAGGTTGGACGTGCCCATGTCGAGCCGGAACCGGCCGGGCTGGTCGATCGCTGTAGGCGCCCATGTCACCGGCTGGCCCCGGTGCTGCCCTGGATGACCGACCCGGGCTCGGTGGCGCCGGTGGTCTGGCCGAGCTCGAGCCACGGGACGATCGTCCCGTAGACCTCGAGCAGCGGAGGCGGCCCTGGAGGCGGCGGCTGTGCGAGGGCGATTCGCGACCCGCTCGTCGCGGCGATCAGAAGCGCGGCACAAGAGAACATCGCTGACTTCATTGGCGTACCTCTCCGTGACGGGCCACCGATGAGGGGGGCGACCCAGGGGCTTCAACGCCAGTTGACGCGACTGGACGATAAGCGCCCCGCTCGAAGCCGCGCAACACCCTTTTCGATGGCGGCCTGTGCTTCAAAGACGCATTGAGGTACCTGTTTGCATCGATACACCGACACGTGGGCCGGCGACGGCGCCGCGCCGCGTCAGCCATGACCTAACGGCGCTGGCCGTTCTTCAGCATGGTGGCGATGGTGATGGAGCCGAAGGTGGCGCGCGTCATCTCGTCGATCTCGTCGAGGACGCGGCCGAGCGCGCGACCCTGGAGCGTCGACGAGCCAGGCTCCTGCGCGCCGCGGGAGCGCGGCCCCACGTCCTCGAACAGCTCGATGACGTCGAGCAGCGTCACGCGCCCGGGATTGCCCCGGAACCGATGACCGCCGCCGACCCCGCGACACGCCTCGACCAGGCCGGCGCGTCCCAGGGTGCGCAGCACCTTGCCGAGATGGTTGACCGAGACGTCGAAGCGTTCGGCGATCTGGCCGGCCGACAGCTGTCGGTCCGGTCGGGAGGCGAGCTCGCACACGGCGTAGATGGCCAGGCGAGTCGCGGTCTGCAGCCTCATGCGTCGAGCCGTCTCTCGAGCAGGACGAACGGGCCGGCCATCAGGCCCTGGCTGCGAAAGAAGGAGAGGATGAGCTGCGCATCCTTCGACGGCATGGTGCGCACGATGCCGACGCCGGCCGCCCGGAAGCGGGCGCACAGCGCGTCGAACAGGAGCGTGCCGACGCCGGCGAGGCGGGCCGACTGCTTGACGTTGATGGCGAAGATCCAGCCGCTGGGGGGCGCGCCGAGCTCCCACGCCCGCACGTCGCCGAGGATGAATCCGACCGTCTCCTTGCCTCGACAGGCGACCAGGAAGAAGCGGTCACGATGACCGCCGGGGCGTCGTGCCGGCCGGTGTTCCTTCGGGCCGGAGTACCAGGCCAGCCGGCCCTTCCAGTACGCGGCCTTCCTCCGCCCGGTCGCCTCGGCGTCGAGCCGCACCACGGCAGCGAGGTCGTCTGCCCGCGCGTCCCGGATGACGACTCCCGGCGGACCCGGATCCGCCTTGCGACGAACGCTTGCCAATCGGGGCTCCTTGCTCTGGCGGCCAGACGGGAGCGCCGGGCCGCGCCGCCTCCACCTTCGCCGATTTCGGGTTCGGCGATCAATTGCGCAAAGACGTATTGAGGTACGTGTTTACGTCGAGAGTCGGGCGCAACACGGCGCTCGCGCGTCCGACATGCTGGCCATGCGAAAGGCGCGACGAGGTGGTTCCGGGCGCGACGTCGTGGCTGGACCCCTGCAAAGGAAGAGCGTGGCTCCAGGAAAGCGTCCACTGACGCGAAGATTGCCCGGCCTGGAAACGGGCGGGGCGGCGCCCGCGGTGCAGCAGCTGCTCCAGTCGGGGAACGAGGCGATACAGCGGAAGCAGGTCGGCCCCGGGTTCGGAAGCCCGATACCGCCGGTGGCCGAGATCCGCGGATGGTTGGCGGAGCCGGGGCCCGTCCAGCGGGAAGGCGTGGACGCAACGACGAGCCCCGAGGCGAGCGAGGTCACGGCGATCGCGAGCGCCGGGCTTGCTGGTGCCGGAGCGGCCCTGCCCCACGGCGCCACGATCCAGAGGGCTTTCGGACACCACGATCTCTCGGACATTCACGCCCACGTCGGAGGCGCTGCCGCGACGGCGTCGGCTTCGCTCGGCGCCGAGGCGTATGCGACCGGGAACCATGTGGCCTTTGCTTCGGCGCCGGACCTGCACACGGCCGCCCACGAGGCCGCCCACGTCGTGCAGCAACGTGCCGGCGCGGTCTCGTTCGAGGGTCTGAACCGTCCTGGCGACCACCACGAGCAGCAGGCCGACAGGGTGGCCGACGCCGTGGTCGCCGGCGGATCGGCCGAGAGTCTGCTCGACGGCATTCCCGGCGCGGGCGATCGCACCGCCGACTCGCGCAGCATTCAGCGCAGGCCTGACAAGGAGGGCGCGTCCACCGATCTGGCACCCGTTGCGGGGGACGGCGATCCCGTCTGGGCGTTCGAGCCCAGGGCGCTCACCTTCAACGGCGCCGGCGAGGCCGACGTCGTCATCCGCAATGTCAGCCGCGACCCGCAGGCGATCGGCGACTGGGAGGTCGCTGGCGATGACCAGGCCTTCGTCGTGGGCCTTCTGCAGGGCGTCTCGATCGCGCCCGGGGACGCCATCTCCGTCAGTGTTCGGTTCACCCCGTCTGGCGGCATGCCGCAGGCCGCGACGCTCACCTTGCATTCGCCAGGTCACGAAGCGGGCGGCGCTGGGACGGCGCGGCTCAGCATGGGCGGCATCAGGCGCAGCGACAAGCCAGATGGATCGCACGCGGACGGGGAGGTCTGCGGCGTCGAGATCGCACGAACGACACCGTCTGGCAATCTCAACTCGATCCAGGGGGCGCTGGGCAGCGTCCACGCGGCCTGGGACGCCGTGTTCGCGCAGCAGTGTGCCGGCGTCAACATCATCCACGGCATGGCCGGCCGTGAATTGCCGAAGGAGACTTCGGGATGGCAGGGCGTCCTCGACGACGTGATCGCCGAGGGCCTGGTTCTCGCCGTCGGAGCCGTGGGGTTGCACCTCGGCGCCGGGCTGGCGCTCGCGACCTGGAACGCGCTCGAGAAGATGAGATTGAAGGATGACGCGGCGGCGGCGGCCAAGGACATCGCGGGCCTGACCCTGAAGGTGCACAGTCTCCTGGTCAACGACGTCACCCGCAGCATCGGTGCGCAGGCGAGCCGTCAGGTTCGTCAAGCGATCAACGAATTGCCGAAGGATGCGGCCGTATCGGTGGTGATGCGCGAGGCCTTCTTCCTCGGTCAGAACAAGGCCCTCGCAGGTTCCTATGCCGACGCCGTCACCTCGATCAACAATCGCGAGGGCGACTTCTCCGCGCTGGAGACTCGCCACGCCGGCCTGGGATTCGCCGCGCTCGAGGCGTACAGGAACCACCTGCGCTGCGAGACGGCCGCCATCGGAGCCATCCAGAGTCGCACGACGCTGGGGATGTGGGCTTCGTTCCTCGCGCGGATGGATCTGGGCACCCATGATGGTGAGCCACAGGGTGCCCGGCCGGGTGCCGATCTGGAGGCGGATGTCCTCGGGGCCGAAGCACGCGAGCAACGGCCAGTGGCGGGAAGAGCTGGGCAAGGGTGTGCTCGAGCTGAACGTCGTCTGGGACAAGCTCCACATCGCCACCAACCCCGTGCTGCGGATCAAGTCGGCGCGGGTCCGAGGGCTTCACCCCGACATGAAGGCCATGATGGCCACGGCACCCTTGCGCGAATTCCCGATGCCGATCATCGCCCACGGCAACCTGTACTCCCAGATGGGAAACGCTTATTCGGAGCTCGCGGTGGGTCGCAACGAGGGAGGGGCCGTCTGGTACAGAGCTCGAGCAGACGAGGAGAGCGGCAAAGTGCTCGGACTTCTCGGAGGGGGGGACGCCTCTCAAGGATCGCGGGTCATCTTGAATCGGATCGATGACCTCACCTTGTCGGAGATCGCATGACGATGCAGCGAAGCATCGCCGGTAGCCCTGCTGATCGCGACGGCGGCCTGTGCGAGGACGACGGAGCAGGAGGAGAAATCCAGCGCTACCGCGACAAAGTGGGTGTGCCAGGGCGACGGTGGCGAGGAAATGATCGCTTTCCAGGCCGGACGTGGCGTGATCGTCGCGACGTCGGTCGAGACGGGCGAGCAAACGGACGTGGAGCGTACCAATGGCGCGGCCCGATCGGTGGTGGTCGCTGGAACCTCCATCTACTGGGCCGACGACAAGGGAATCCGGTCGTACGAGCCCGGTGCCCGCAGGTCGCGTGTCCTCATGGTTTCGCCGGACGTCGACACCATTGCCACCGATGGCAAGCGTCTGGTCTACAGAGCGAACGACGAGCTGTAGGCTCCTGCGATCTCGCGGGCCGTGACTCGCGACCGTCGCGACGCTGAAGAGCCGCTACCAGGACTACCCGCGCATCGTGGTGACACCTCGCGCGATCTACTGGGGTCTGGTTCACATTCGCGGCAATTCAAGGTTCCCGAGCAGGACACGCTGTGGAGCCTCGCGCTCGAGCCGGGCGCTCGGCCGGTCCGGATCGCGAGTCTCGATCTCCTCGATGGCTTCTGTGTCGGACCTGCCGGTCAAGTCGTCTGGCTCGACGGCGGACACGGGCCGGCATACAACCCGCCCGGCAAGGACGCGGGCAGAGTCACGAGGCTGATGCAGGCCGGTGGTCCGCTCGCGGAGGTTCAGGCTCAGTCCTACGCACCCCTCGTCGCGACCGACACGGGCTTCGCCTTCACGACCGCCGTGAAAGGCTCGATCGACGTCAACCTCTGGCATGTGACCCGCGAGGGCTCTCTCACCAGGATTCCAACCTCGCTCACGCTCGAAGGCCTTCTCCTTCGCGTCGAGAAGGATGCCGTCGTGGTCGAATGGGACGGCAAGGTCCGTCGAGTGCCCATCCAGCGGTGACGTTGGCCCTCATGGCGGATCCCGACGAACGCCCGAAACGACGAACGCCGCACCGCGCGCGAGGCGTCGGTGCGGCGTCGGTGTCGTGATGACTAGAGGTGGCCGATCGGGTCGGGCCGGCCGTCGTTGTCGAAGCAGGCGAAGCCGTCGGTCTGGATGCCCTCGCCGGCGAGGAGGATGCCGGCGACGTGGGGGGCCGCCTGGGAGGTGCCGTTGAAGGTGATGGTGCCGCCGCCGATGGCGAGGGAGGTGATGCCGACGCCGGGGCCGGCGAAGTCGACGGCGGGGCCGAAGTTGGAGAAGGTGGCCAGGCAGTCGTCGCCGCCGATGGCGGAGACGGTGAAGATGTTGGGGTGGTTGACGCCCGCGGGCGAGGCGGTGGAGGCGTCGACGGCGTCGTTGCCGGCGGACAGGGAGAACAGGATGCCGTCGTTGGCGGCGCGCAGGACGGCCTGGTCGAGGGCGGCGACGCGGACGGGGGCAGAGAGGCTCATGTTGGCCACGTCGCCGGCGCTGGCGATCGAGGCGACGTAGTTGACGCCGGCGATGATCTCCGAGATGAGGCCGTTGCCGCTGGAGTTGAGGACGCGGACGGAGATGACCGGGTTTCCGGGGATGACGCCGATGACGTCGATGTCGTTGTCCTGGGCGGCGATGATGCCGGCGACGTGGGTGCCGTGGCCGTTGATGTCCTCGCCGTCGTTGGGCTCGGCCGCGACGAAGTTGCGAGACAGCGGCCCGACGACGAAGAGGTCGTCGTTGTCGAGGTCAACGCCGGTGTCGACGACATAGGCAAAGTTGCCGTCGGTGATGGTGGGGCCGCCGATGCGGGTGATGCCGCCGGGGATGACCTGGGCGGCGTCGACGCCTACTTCGGCGCCGGCCGCGTCGGCCTGGGCGCCGCTGCCCAGGGAGACGACCATGTCCTGCTCGACGGTGGCCACGGTGGGATCGTTGCGGAGCTCTTCGGCCATCTCGGGGGATGCCGCGCAGGACGCAGCCGCGCACGGAGTGATCGAAGACCTGCTCGGCGACGACGTTGTGAGCCTTGACCCACTCGGTGCCGGTAGCCTCGGGGTCGCGCAGCGTGACGATGTACTGGCCGCTGGCGCGGGCCTGGAGGTCGGCCAGGTCTTCATCGACCGTCGGGTCGGCCGGGTCGGTCGCGTCGGGTGCCGTGCGTTTCGTCGCCGAGGTCGCCACTGCTCGAGCAAGCGAGGAGGAACGAGGAAAGGCCAACCATCATCGCCATCGCGCGCATGTTCATCTCCTTGGGGTTCGAGGTCCCGGTTCGGAGAGATGGGATTGCAACGAGGCGGCCAGCGCAGAGGCGACTCAAGTGCGCGGCGCGAAAGGGGCTGGGAGGGGCTCCACCGGACAGAGCGAACTCTCCAGAGTTCACCGACCTTCCGCAACCAGCGCGCCGGTGGGCAGGTCGCACGGCATGAGCACAAGGACGTACCGGACGAGCAACCGCGAGGCAGCCGTCTGGAGGGACGCGAGACGCTGTGCGTCAGGGGCCCAGATCCCAGAGCAGGCGATAGTAGGCGGTGCGCTCCGGGTCCGGGTCGATGCCGTAGGCGGCGAGCAGCGCCGGCTCCCATCCGTCGCCGTAGTTCCAGCGGGTGCTCCAGGTCGCGATCGCCAGATCGGCCCAGCGATCCGCGACGCCGAGCGCGCCGAGGTCGACGTGACCCGCGCAGCGCCCATCATCGCCGATGAGCGTGTTGGGCGCGCAGGTGTCGCCGTGGCAGACGACCAGGCGGTCGATCGGCGGCGGACGCTCCAGCACGGCGAGCGCACCGGCCAGGTCGAGTTGCCGGTGATCGTCGTTCCAGCGCTCGGGGTCGAATCAGGCCGGCCGCGGCACGCCGGCGGATGTCGTCGAGACGATCGCCGGCGCTCCAGGAGAACGGGCAGGCATCGACCGGCAAGCGATCGTGCAGGGCGCGCAGGCCGGCGCCGATCGCCGCCACCGCTGTCGACGGGGCCGCCCGCCAGCGCTCGCTCACCGCGCTCTCACCCGCCAGCGCGGCGGTCACGATCCAGGATCCGTCGGGGTCGCCGCCATGGCCGAGCAGCGCCGGCACCGGCGCGAACGCCGCCGCCCAGGCCAGCCGCACTCGCTCGGCGCCTGGATCGATCGGGCTCGCCGCCGGCGTCCACTTCACGAAGCAGCGGTCATCGCCGGCGCCGACCTCGAATGTCAGGCCGCCGAGCTCGTTGCGCCACACGATTCGAAGCGGCCTGCCGGCGGCGACGGCGCGCACGCCCGCCGGCACGTCGATGGTCTCGCCAGGCGGACCGGCACGCATCGCTCGAGCATGACACGATCATCGCCGCCGGCCGGACGGCGGTGGCGGGTCACCGCGGGTTGGGCGTGCCGGAGGCTGGATTCCGCTGCGGACGGTTGGCCTGGATGATCAGCCTGTCCACCAATGCGCGGTCCCTGGCCTCGCGTTCCACCATGTCGCGGCGCCGGTAGCAGCGTCGCTCGACGATGTGGCTGCCGGTCAACGCCTCGTGTCTGCACACCACGTCGTCGGCGCTCGCGCTGCGCTGGCTCCCGCAGCCGCCCATCGACAGGGTGACCAAGACCGCGCCGGCGACAGCGAAAAACGCTCCGAACCGTCCAGGTCGCATCGACCACCTCCTGCCTCGTCCCGACCACCATCTTCCCCCCGGGAACGCGCGCCGTCCATGGAGGAAATTTGTCCGGTCCGCCGTCAGGCTCGCCCGCCGCCTCGTCTGGCCTCTTCGCGGCGCCTGCGCCAGCCCCAGTAGCCCACCCCGGCCGAGTCTACCGCGCGCCTGCGCGTCGCGATCGTGCGCCCAGAGGGCGGCAGGCTGCAGAGCGGAGCGCGATCAGCTGCAGCAGATCTGATCGATGGTCGGGCACGGAGCGCCGACCTGGACGAGTCCCAGATCGGCGCAGTCGAACGGCGTGCCGCCACCGGACGGGTTGGCCAGACACTGGCCGCCGGCCGCCTCGCACAGACCGGCCGGGTCGGGCGCGCAGCAGGCGCGATCGACGTCCGTGCACGCCCCTTCGATCTCGACCTGGTCCATGGCCTCGCAGAAGGCCGGCATTGTCGGGTCGTCCGGATCGCTCAGGCAGCGGCCGCCCAGCTCGGTGCAGCTCTCGTCGCCGGCGCCGCCCCCTGCGTCGTCGTCCTCGCCGCTCGATCCGCCGTTGACCTCGGTGCCGGCCGACTCGCCGGAGTTTCCTGTCGAGCTCGATCCCGACTGGTCGCCCGGCGGCAGGTGCTCGTCGTCGGCGCACGCCGCCGCTCCCAGGACGGCACAGGCAGCGACGAGAGCCTGGATGTGAGCTCGGAGCCGTGCCGCCATGAAAGAAGCATGGCGCGCCGAGTCCCGCTCGTCCTGAAGACGTCATTGATCAACGAGCGCGCCGAACGACCGTCCTGGCGGAAGTCGGGGATAGCCGCCGCGGCGGGCCCGATCAGTCGATCAGCTCGGGGGCGGCCTCGGCGAGCAGCGCGATCAACGCCTCCATGATGTCCGGCTGGCGCGCTCGAAGGTGGCCGGGTTGCCGTAGGTGATGTCGCCCTTGCTGGTGACGATGTCGGAGACGCCGCGGAGGATCAGGATCGGCATGTCGTTGCGGTGGGCGATCCAGGCGATGGCGCCGGATTCCCAGTCGCCGGCGACGCCGCCGCGCGAGCGCAGCTCGGCGACGCGGGCCGGGGTCGATGTCGGCGTCGGCGGAGAGCATCTTCTCGATGCGGACGCGGGAACGGAGACTGGGCGGGCCAGCGGGCGATGTCGAGGGTCGCGGAGTAGTGGGCGAGGGTCTCGGCCGGGTCGCCCATGCGCTCGATGATGTCGTAGATGACGGTCTCGCGGACGAGGATGATGTCGCCCACCTCGGCGCTGCCCTCGAAGCCGCCGCAGGTGCCGAGGTTGACCAGGAGCGACGGGCGGAAGCGGTCGATGACGTACTGGGTCGAGCCGGCGGCCGACACCTTGCCGTAGCCGCCGTGGAAGAAGATGACCGGCGGTCGGCTCGCGCCCGCCAGGCTGGTCTCGAACCACTCGCCGTACGGGGAGCGGCGCATGCCGACACCGGTGAAGTGGGAGCGGACCCACTTCCACTCGGCCGAGGCCGAGATGATGACGACCAGGCGGTCGCCGCCGCGTCGTGGCGCGCCGGTGCCGGCGCCGGGGCGCGACAGGCCGAGGCGAACACGGCGGCGACCAGCATGGCGATGCGGCATCTGCTTCCGGCACTTCCGTCATGGTCTGCGCATCCTACTCGCTGGGCGATGGCCGTGTGGGCCAGCGAGAAGCGACGGGCTCGGTGGTCCTCGACTCGTCGGTCTATCTGCTGAAAGACTGATCTCGGCGTCGGCGCGTTTTCGTGTCACGGCCCGGGCCGAAACGGTCACCATGAGGCGGAACGGATGACTGACGCACAGCTCTGCGCGGCGACGCTGGCGGGTGATGCCGGCGCCTTCGGGGCGCTGGTGTCGCGATATCAAGATGTTGCCTTCGCGGTGGCCTGCGGAGCGACCGGCGATGCCGGGCTGGCCGAGGACCTGGCCCAGGAGGCGTTCGTGGTGGCGTGGCGGCGGCTGGCGACGCTGGTCGATCGCGAACGATTCGCGCCCTGGCTGTGCGGGATCGTGCGCAACGTCGCGCGCGAGGCGCGGAGGCGAGAGCGGCGTCATGCGCCGCGCGGGAACGAGAGCGGGCTGGGCGAGCTGGTGGCGCCGGGACCGTCGCCGTTCGACAGCGCGGCGGTGCGCGAGTCGCTGGCGGCCGGGCTCGCGGCGCTCGGGGCCCTGGCGCCGCGGTATCGCGAGCCGGTGCTGCTGTTCGTGCGACTCGATCGATCGCACGCGCGGGTGGCGGAGTGCCTGGGTCTCACGGTCGAGACGGTGCGGCAGCGGCTGTCGCGGGCGCGGCGTCAGCTGCGCGACGAGATCGATCGAGCCGAGCGCGCGGCGATGGCGGTCCGGGCACGGCGTTCGATGGCGGCGCCGGTGATCGCGGCGATCCTGCTGGCGCGCGCGTCATCGGTGGCCGCGGCTCCCACGCCGGTCATCGCGCCGCATGCGCAACCGCTGCTGGCCAAGGCGGCGGCCGCGGTGGCCGCGCTCTGTGCCGTCGTCATCGTGGCGTCCGGCGTGGTCGCCTGGCGCCAGCAGACGCGCGCCGACGCGACCACGGCGTCGCCGGCGGTTCGCGAGCCGCCTCGCCATGCCGTCGCGCGCGATGTCGATCGCGCGGCTGGTCCGGGCATCGCCGAGATGGGCAGCGGCCATCAGGCCCGCGCTGCCATTCCGGCCAGCGAGCCGGCCACCCGGCGGCCTCGCCACCCGCGCGGTCGTGTCCGCCACGGACCGGCCAAGGTAAAGCGCGGCCGCCCGTCGGTCGGCATGGAAAATCTCCAGCACCTCATTCCGTGAAGATCGTCTGTCACGGCCCGGGGCGCGGCGGTCACTCGTCTGCATGACGAAACCGTCTCTGCTCGCCAGACTGTCCGCGCTCGGCCTCGCCTTCTCGCTCGCCGGCATCGTCGCCGGTGCGGCACCCGCCGCCGCCGAGCCGCCGGCGCGCAGGGCCGCTCCGCCTCGCCCGCGAGCCGCTGTCACGCCGGCGCGCCGGGCCGCGCCGCGCAAGCCGCCGGTCAAGACCTACGACTTCACTGCCGACGCCATCGACGGGGACCGCATCCAGCCGGACGGGAGCACGATCTTCGGGCTGCGCGGCGCGCGATTCCCGAGCCTGATCGACTTGCGCGGCGACTTCCTGCATGAGATCACGCGCTCGGCCGATCGCGTGCCGTGAGCGCTCCGGCTACATGCTCGCCCAGAAGTCGCACTGGTGCTCGGCGGCCAGATCGACCGGCCCGATGCCGTCCGCCTCCGGGGCCAGCGACTGGACGTGCGGGACGCCCTCGCCGGTGCGGTAGGGCCGCCACTCCGGCAATCCCGGGCCGTTCGGATCGCCGGTGTGGGCGAAGCGAGCCCAGTAGTCGATCATCAGATCGCCGAGCTGACGCTGCCGAGCATCCAGCTCGTAGGCAGGTCGATCGAAGAGGAGGTCGAAGAGGTAGCTCAGCTCGGAGGCGCGCGAGGCGCCGGCCGGAAAGGCCCCCGAGAAGAACAGCTCGTAGGCGCCGGGAGAGAGATAGGGCGGTGCCTGCGAATCGGCGAGCTCGTAGATGAACGCCGGCACGTGTCGGGCGTACGCGTCGTAGGCTGGCCGGCATACGCTTCGGTCGGTCTCGAGCGCGGCCCATGCCATGGCCGGGCTGCCGTGATCGGCCGGCGAGTAGCGCTGCCGCACTTGCTGCGATCTGGCGCCGAACGCGGCTTCGACGAGACCGGCGTAGTCGGCATCGCTCATCCCGCGGCTGAAGTGCACGACGAACGCGGTGGCGAGCCTCGACTCGTCGCGCGTGTGACCCGACAGGATGGGAACGCGATGGAAGTCTCCTCGGCTCAGCGCCTCGGCTGGAATCCGCCGGCAGGACGGTCCCGCCGTGGGCCGGCTCGCCGAAACTGATCGTCCGCTCCTGGGCGAGCCTGGCTTCCATCGCCAGCAGGTCGTCGGCCGAGATCGCGCGCAGGCACTCGATGGTCGCGGCGCCTCCGTCGGCCGGGCAGCCGAGTGCGCCGGCCGCGGTGGCGCCCCTTGCCTCGACCTCGGCCAGCGGCGCACCGAACGTCTCGGTCGCGGCGCGCGGCGCGGGGAAGCGCTGGCCGTCCGGAAGCTCGCCGGCGGCGAACAGGATGGGCGGAACACCGAGGCATGACCCGCTCTGCAGGATCGCCTTGTCGAGGAGCCCGGCGGCGGCCGGCGAGGTGAGCAGCGCGCAGAGGCCGAGGGCCCCGCCGGACTCGCCGAACACGGTCACGTTGTCGGGGTCGCCGCCGAAGGCCTCCGCGTTGGCCCGCACCCACCGCAGCGCGGCCTGCTGATCCTCGACGCCGAAGGTGCCGGAGCCGGGCAGACCGCGAAGGCCGAAGGAGGCGAAGATGCCCAGGCGAAACTCGACCGTCACCACCACGACGTCGCCGCGCACCGCGAGCTGGCGCGGGTCGTACTCGATGGCGGTTCCGGCGCCGAGACCTCCGCCGTGCAGCCACACCATCACCGGCCGCGGGCCATCACCTGGGCGCCGGCGCGGAGTCATGACGTTGAGGTACAGGCAGTCCTCGCCGACCTCGACCGTCGGCGGGACATTCGAGCGGCCCTGCATGCACGGGCTGCGAAACACGGTCGCATCGAGCGGCTCGGACCATGGCGTCACCGGCTTGCGGCGACTGCCATCGCAGCTCGCCGACGGGCGGGGCGGCGTACGGGATGCCCTGGAAGGCCGCGAACGTGTCGGTCGCCATGCCGCGGACAGGTCCGTTCTGCGTTTCCACGATCGCGTCGCGATCGCCGCCGGCCCCGCCATCGACCTCCTCACCGCGCTCCGACACGGTGGAGCAGCTCGCCGCGACGAGCGCGACCAGCGCCCTGGCCCGCAGCGCGCTCAAGGGAGGCTCTCCTCGATCGTCGTCATGGGCTGGCGAGATTGCACTTCAGGTGCCACCTGCCACGCGCAGGTATTCGAGGTCCTTGCACTCTCGGCGATCCAGCGCGACGACGACGGTCGTCGATCAGCGGCGCACCGGCGGCCGCCTGACGGGCGAGAAACTTGTAAGAAAGAGGGGCTCGCGGCGACTACCTCGATCAGGGCATGTCCACGTCTTCCCGGCCGGCGACAGTCGTATCGCTCTCCCCGAATGAATCCGACCCGGGGCAATCGCGCGCGCGCGACCAGCTGTATCGCGAGGTCGTCGATCGGTTCGGGGCGGCGCTCGAGCGGGTGGCGCTCGCGTTCGAGCATCACGGCGAGCGGCGTCGAGACCTGCTCCAGGAGATCCACGTCGCCATCTGGCGCAGCCTGGGCGGCTTCGACGGCCGCTGCACGCTGCGCACCTGGATCTATCGCGTCGCGCACAACGTCGCGGCGTCGCACGTGCTGCGCGACCGGCGCGACCGGCTGAAGCAGAGCGGGGGCCTCGACGAGCTGGAGTCGCTGCCGGCGGACGGGCCGTCGCCCGAGGGTGCGATGAGCGAACGCCAGGCCCTCGGCCGCATCGAGGAGATGATCCGCCGGCTCGCGCCGCTCGATCGCCAGGTCATCGTCCTGTACCTCGAGGGCATGCAGGCCGCGGAGATCGCCGAGGTCACGGGACTGTCGGCGGGCAACGTCGCCACCAAGGTCCATCGCATCAAGCGCGTGCTCGCGCGCGGGATCGCGCAGGGAGACGACCATGTCCAGTGAATCCCCGCTCGACCGGTTCCAGCTGCTGTGGCAGGCGCAGGAGCGGCAGCCGGTGGCGCTCGCGGTCGAGCAGATAGCCCGCAGCGCCTCCTCGTTCCGGCGCACGATCCGCCGGCGCAACGTCCGCGAGTACACCGCCGCCGCGCTCGTCATCGCCTTCTTCGGCTGGTACGCCGCCCACGCGGACACCACGCTGGTCCGTGTGGCGTGCGCGGCGATCATCGCCGGGACGCTCCACGTCGCGTGGTACCTGCGCAGGCACGGGTCGGCGGAGCCGCGCGAGCTGGCCGCGTGCACGATGGATCATCTCGAGGCTCATCGCCGCCAGCTCGAGCGCCAGCGCGATCTGCTGGCCAGCGTCTGGCGCTGGTACCTCGGCCCGCTGGTCCCTGGCTTCGTCCTCTTCGTCATCAGCGTGCCGATCGAGCAGTCCAGGACGGCGCGCGGATGGATCTCGTGCGGAATCGCGATGGCGATCGGCGCCGTTGTGTTCGTCGGCATCGCGAGGCTGAACCGGATGGGGGCCCGCCAGCTGCAGCGAGAGATCGACGCGCTGCTCCCACCCCCACTCGAACGAGAGAGGACATGATGAAGCGCTCTGCGCTCCTGATCCTGTGCGTGACGACCGCGGCCCTCCTTGGCTCCGCGGGCGATGCGCGCGCCGAGCGGAACCTTGAAGGGACCTGGCGCGGCACCCTCGGCCAGGGCGCCGGCAAGCTCCGGCTGGTGCTGACCCTGGCGCCCTCCGGGAAGGGCGCGTACAGCGGCGTCATCGAGAGCATCGATCAGGGTGCGACGATCCCGATCGACAAGGTCTCGCTGCGCGCGGATCGAGTCACGCTGGAGGTCGGAAGGGTCGGCGGCTCGTACGAGGGCGTGCTCAGCGTGAATGGCACGCGGCTGTCGGGGACGTGGAAGCAGCAGGGCGCGACGCAGCCGCTCGCGTTCGACAAGGACAGGCAGCCCGGAGCGCGGAGGGCGCGGGCCGAGGGGCGCCCTCCCCCGTTCGGCGCACCGCTCGAGGTCGATGTGCCGATCGCACCGACGGCGTTCCGGGCCGACGGCGTGCAGCACCTGGTCTACGAGCTGCACATCACCAATCTCGGGAAGCAGGAGATCACGCTCGAGCGGGTCGAGGCCCTGGACGGCAAGAGGCAGCTGGCCCGTCGCGCCGGCGTCGACCTGACGACCAGCGTGCTGCGACCGGGCGTCCCGGACGCGGTCGGGTGGGACAGGCTCCGGGTCGGCGCCGGGCTGCGCGCGGTGGTCTTCATGTGGATCACGCTGGATGGTCGCGCCGCGGTCCCTTCCGCCATCGATCACCGGATCGTCGTCGCCGCCGGGGGCGCGAAGACGAGCCTGCAGGCGGCGCGCATCGCCGTGCGCAGGGACGCGGTGGTGATCGGGCCTCCTTTGCGCGGCGGAGACTGGCTGGCCGGCAACGGGCCGTCGCACAGCTCCGGGCATCGCCGCGCGCTGACCCCGGTCGGCGGCCGGGCCGCGATCGGGCAGCGCTTCGCAATCGACTGGGTGCGGCGGCGACCGGATGGCAAGACCTTCGCCGGCGACCAGGCCAGCAACAGGAGCTACCGCGCCTACGGAGCCGAGGCGCTGGCAGTCGCCGACGGCGTCGTGGTCGCCGTCGTGGACGGGATCCCCGAGAACGTGCCGGGACCGACCTCGCGGGCGGTGCCGATGACTCTCGAGACGCTCGGCGGCAACCACGTCGTCGTCAACATCGGCGGCGGACGCTACGCGATGTACGCCCACTTCCAGCCGCGCAGCCTGCGGGTGAAGCGCGGCGATCGAGTCCGGCGCGGGCAGGTCCTCGGTCTCGTCGGCAACTCCGGCAACTCGACCGAGCCGCACCTTCACTTCCAGGTGAGCGACTCGCCCTCCCTGCTCGGCTCCGAGGGCGTGCCCTACGTGATGCGGTCGTTCGAGACCGTGGCGGACAGGAAGGGCGCGCCGCCGCGCGTGCATCGAGACGAGCTGCCGCTCGAGAACGACGTGGTGACCTTCCGCGAGTGAGTCGAACGGGACGTGCTGCCGGATCAGGAGCCGGAGAGGCCGGCCAGGCGGGCCGAGATGGCGGCCTCTGCCCTGCTCCCCCGCGGGACGAGCAAGAGCGCCGAGCCGGAACGCCTCGGCCGCGCGCGTCGAGTCGCCGCGCTGCACCAGCAGGTCGCCGAGGTTGGCGTAGGCCTCGCCGAGCCCCGGGTTGAGCTGGATGGCGGTGCGAAACGCACGCTCGGCGTCGGCAGCGCGGCCCAGTCGCACGTAGACCAGCCCGAGGTCGTTCTGCACGCGCTCCGATCCGGGCCACAGCTCGGCGGCGCGTCGCAGCGACGCCTCCGCCTCGACCAGCCGATCGAGGTGGGCGAGGGTCACGCCGAGGTTGGCCAGCACACGCGGCTGGTCCGGCTCGGCCTCGGCGGCGCGCTCGAACCAGCCCAGGGCGGCGCGCTCGTCGCCGGCCGCGGCCTCGGCCTCGCCGAACGCGAAGTACTGCGCCGCCGGCGTGGGCACATCAATCGGCGCGAAGGCGGCGCCGGCGCTCACGATCAGCGCCGTGCTCAGCGCGACGACGGTCGTCCAGCGGCGATCGCGGAACGCCACGAAGACCTGCACCGCCGCGGCGGCGGCGAACGGCGCCAGCAGCGGCAGCCACGCGCAGCGATAGCGGTCGACGACGAAGAAGGGAATGAACGACGCCGCGTAGAGCAGCGCGATGCCCGCGACCATGCGCTCGTGCGGGTGGCGGCGCCGTCGCCAGGCAAGCCCCAGCCCGACCAGGCCGGGCACGATCAGCCAGCCCGCGCCGGGCAGCAGGCGCAGGACCGGACAGATGGCCGCGTAGCCGTCGTAGTTGTAGAGCTGCGGGTACTCGACGTCGTTGATCAGGATCTTCAGCTTGGTGGCGGCCAGCGCCGCCGTGCGGCCCGGATGCTCCGCGATGTAGCGCAGCGCCCTTCCGCTCCACCACGACGACAGCTCGGCCGAGGATGGCCGGTGCCCGAGGTCGGCCGCCGCGGCGGTGAAGCCGGCGTAGTCGTCGGCCGGATCGCCCGGCTCGAACCACAGGCCGGCGGGCAGCACGTACGCCCCGGTGGCGTGCTCGTGGTTGCCGATGTACAGGTTGAGCCCGCCGTTGGCGGTGAGCGCGACGAGCTCGCCCTCCACCACGTAGTTGCGGATGGTGACCGGCGCGATGGCGAGGGCGAGCGCGGCCGAGAAGGCGAGCGCGTGTCGCGGCTGTCGCAGACCGGGGCCGCCGCCCCGCCACAGCCACACGAGCAGCAGGGGCGCCCAAATCAGCGCGACGCCACGCGCGAGCGCGGCCAGCGCGATCGTCAGGCCGAGGGCGACGGCGGTGGCGGTGCGCGGTCGCCGCGCATGGAGCAGCGCCGCGGCCGGGACCGCCGCCACCAGCAGCGGCATCAGGGCGTCGACGAGCAGCTGCCCCTCGAAGAAGATGATCGGACCGCAAACGGCCGCGGCCGCGCCCGCGATGCCGGCGACGAGTCGGCTGCGGTAGAGCTCGCGCGCCGTGGCCCAGACCAGCAGCACCATCAGGCAGCCGGCCAGGTGCTGCACGGCGCGCACCAGGGTCAGGTCGCGGCCGAACAGCTGGTACATGCCGCCCAGGAACCACTGGTAGAGCGGCGAGTGGAAGTAGGCGCGGGGCGGCTCGGGTGCTCCGGAGGCGACCTTGTCGTAGAGGATCGAGTCGCCGCCCTCGGGATGCTCGTAGGTCGGCGCGTCGCGCAGCTCGACGTAGAAGGCGAGCCGGCAGAGCAGCGCGAGGGCGATCAGCCAGAGCGGCCAGCCGCGGCGGTTCACGGATTCCGCAGCAGCGAGGTATTCGATAGCTCCACGTGCCCTTGTCCGTCGCGCGCGTCATCGACGACGACGTTCACGCGGAGGGTGTCGAGGTCGTCGGCGTCGATCTGCACCGACGGGCAGCGGGCCGCGGCGCCGTCGCAGCTGCGCCACACCTCGACGTCGTCCTCGTCGAACACGCGCACTTGCAGCGGGCGACCCGGCGCGTCGGCGATGGTCAGCACGACGCGGTACCAGACGCCGACCTCGAGCGCATCGGTCATGGCGAGATCGACGCGCGTGCGCAGGGCGCCGCCGCTCTCGAAGATCTGGAGGAGCGTCGACTCGCCGCTGGCGCTGACCAGGCCGACCCTCACTTGCGGGTTCACCGCGCCGGAGGAGTGATCGCGCCATCGCAGCCCGGTGACGAGCGTGATGTCACCGGACGAGTCCGGCTCGAGCTCGAGCACGCGACGCGCCCGGGCGCGCGCCGCCGCGTCGTACGGCGGAGTCTTCACGCGAGTCCAGAGGCCATCGTCGCCGGCGGCTTCTGCGGACGGCGACGCGTCGGCTCCGACATCGTCGAAGTCCGCCGCGCAGGAACCGAGGACGACCGCGAGAGCAACTCGTGCACAGGCGCCACGGACGGTACGAAAGCTCACGAAAAATCGAGGTACATCTGACCGCGTCATGAATGCGAATCTATGATTCGAGTTCTCCACCCGTCAACGAGACATTCATCGGGTGACCGACCGAAATTGCTACAAGCATTGAGGTATCCGTCCCTAAATCTCTCACGCGGCCCAGGGAGGCTGAAATACTGGCCTTCGAGGTCCGTCCCCAGTCGATATCAGAATTGTTCCTCTGTGGCCTCACTCACGCTCATCAGAAGCTCGACGATCCTCCTCGTAACGGCAAGCACCATTACTACTCCTCGACATTTTGTTCGGGAGATGCGTTGCCGATGGGTACCCCGATCGCCGTCTACTCTGCGGGCGGGCACCCGATGACGAACCGCTACTGCGAGACGCTCGGCATCGCGGTGCCGACACTGGAGCAGGTCGTCGGCAGGCGGCTTCGTTACGGAGGACAGCCGACAGTGTTCGGGCTGCTCGTCGTCGCCTTGCTCGAGCGCGGCGAGCCGATGACGCTGGAGGCCGTAGCGGATCGACTGGAGCGGGCCGGCTTCGCTCCGGCAGACCAGGCGCTGCGGTCGCTCAAGCGATGTCGGCCCGCGCGTGAGCCGGTCTACCGCGATCGCGACCAGTACGGTCTCGATCCGCACTCGCATGAGCTCGATCACCTGGCCTTCACCTACGGGCTCCGTCCGCCCAAGGTCGCGAGGGTGCCGGTCACCGGGCGCTCCGATCCGGCCGAGGTCGCGGCGAGCTGGCGGGAGTACGAGAGGCATCAAGCGGAGCACGCGGCGGCGCTGGCCGCGCTTCGCCGGGCGATCGTGCACATCTTTCCGGCCGAGCGACCGGTCGCCGCGACGATGATCGACGTCGGCACGCGCGAGATGTGGACGGCGACGGGCGACGCAATCTCTGCCATCCGCGAGCGCCTCGCTGGATACGACGTCCTCGCCGCCGTCGACATCCGCGCCGTGCTTCGCGCCCTCGAGCTCGATCCGGGCGAGCGGCGGCTGGCCGACCTCGCTCCTCCGCAGAAGACCATCTCCCTCGACGGCGGTCGGCGGACGGTTCGGCTCACGACGGCGATGCTGATACAGAGCTCGTGCGCGATCAGACGCCCCTTCGGCGACGCCGACCGGATGCGCGGCGATGTGGCCCGGGGTCAGACAACCGGGCTCCGCCGTCGCCTGGAGGCGGATATCGAGTCCCTCGCCGCCCTCTATCAGTACGGCCGGACCCACGGCATGCTTCGCGTGCGCTGGGGACCTGTCAACGACATGCTTCCGGTGCCCTGGGTGCACGCGGACGAGACCGTCCTCCATCGCATCGTCCGCAGCGCCTTCGAGATCGGCGCCGAGATCGAGGCGGTGGTGGGCAAGGCGCCGGACTGGAACCAGCCTTGGGCGCGGGCGCGGCTGCTGCGCGTCATGACCGGGCGCAACGAGCACGACCTGGTCCTCGTCGACGAGGAAGGATTCTCCGTGGATGACCGCGACGTTCAGGTGGCTCGCCTGGCCGTCACCATCCACTGACCGGCGCGAGGTACCCAATCGATTCGACGCGGCCACCAAGGGATACCCGGGCGCGCGCCGTTGACCGCGTCGGATCGGCCGGCGCGGTCAGCGGGCGGATTGCCAGGCGAGGATCCCCTCGAACGGGTGGATCAGCATCAGGATGTTGAGAAACAGGTTGTCGCGGATGGTGAGGGCGAGGCCGACCTCGAAGGCGACCATGATGGCCAGGCTCCAGTACCAGCGCACCCGTGCGGTGACGGCGAAGCCGAGCGCGCACCAGCCCATGTCGGCGATCGAGTTGAGGACGCTGTCGCCGTAGTAGCCGACATCGACTGTCTGCGCGCGGTAGCGATCGATGATGAAGCTCGAGTTCTCGAGCAGCTCCCACGCGCCCGCGAGGGTCAGGGCGACCGCGAAGCGCAGCCACAGCGGGCTCCGGCGGGCCAGCAGCCACAGCAGCGCGAAGAAGAGGATGCCGTGCTCGAAGTGGGTGAAGGAGTACGGGTCGAGCAGGTGCTGCGAGTTGTGCGCGGTGGCGGTCTCCCACGACCACGGCGTGAGATCGCCGACGCTGCACCAGAGGTTGCGGCCGAACGTACAGGAGCAGCCCGCCGGTGGCCGCCACCAGCGCGGCGATGTACAGCACGGCCAGGGTCGGGACTCTGCGCTCGCCTGCGACGGGCTCCATGCCGCATCATAGTGGCCGCGCGCGCCCACGTCCTGCAAGGAGCGTGGAGGCTACGGCAGGCCGGCCTGGCGGGCCGACGTGGCCCCGGTGCTGAGCAGCGCGGGCTCGAGATCGGAACGGGTCAGGGCGAGCGGCTCGGCCGTGACGCCGGTCGGCGTGCCGGGCATGGCGAGCGTGGTGAGATCGCCGCCGAGCGCGGCGCTGGTGGCGCCGCTGGCCGGATCCATGTCGATGAAGCCGTTGCTCGACAGCTTGAGCAGCCACGCGTCGTCGGAGGCGACGCTGAAGGTGCTCGTCCTGGCCGCGACCAGGAGGCCGCCGTCGGCGGTGACCGCCAGGGGCTGGCCCGCGCGGTCGTAGGGCGGCAGGCCGCCGGCCGCCTCGCTGTCGGCGCCGCCGATGACGCGGGACCACAGCACGTCGCCGTCGTCGCTGATGCGCAGCGCCCACAGATCGGAGTCCGCGCCGAGGCCGGTGGAGCCGATGGCGGCGAAGGTGCCGTCCGGATAGGCGGCGGCCGACACGAGGTAGTCGTTGTCGGAGCCGGCGTCGATGGCGCGAGACCAGGTCACGGCGCCGGCCGCGGTCAGGCGGACGAGCAGACCGCGGTCGAACTCGTGGCCGCCGACCAGGTAACCGCCCAGCGGCGACTCGACGGCGACGTAGCCGAGGAAGTTGCCGCCGGTGTCGAACAGGCGCTGCCACTCGACATCGCCGGCCGCGTCGATCTTCAGCGCCCAGGCGGCCGTGAAGCTGACGCCGAACGACTCGGTCTGGCCGACGAGCAGGAAGCCGCCGTCCGACGTCGCCACCGCGGCGTACGCCTCGTCGCCGCCGGCTCCGCCGTAGGTGCGGGCCCACGCGAGCTCGCCGTCCGCGTCGAAGCGGGCGGCGTAGAAGTCGGCCGAGGCGGTGATGTCGCGCGTGCCGGCGACCAGGAAGCCGCCGTCCTGCGCCCGCACCACGCGGCTGGGGCCCAGACCGCGCGGGTCGTCGGCGTAGGTCCTGCTCCACAGGACCCCGCCGTTCTCGTCGACGCGCAGGAGGTGGATGCCGTCGACCGTCGCGCCCAGGTTGCCGGCGGCGACCAGGTAGCCGTCGCCCATGTCGATGACGTCGGTGGCGGCTTCGAGGTCCTGGTAGGCGAGCTGCCAGGAGATGTGGCCGAGGGAGTCCACCTTGACCAGCCAGGCGTCAACCGGCGCCGGCGAGAAGGAGTTCGTCGCGCCCGCCAGGAGGGCGCCGCCATCGTCGGTCGCCAGCACGGCGTCGATGGAGTCCAGGTTGTCGCCGCCGAAGGAGCGGGCGAAGGTCTGGATGGCGTCGCCGCCGCCGCCGGGCTGGCTCGACGGGGCCGGACCATCGGCACAGCCGAGCGCCACGCTGTCGCCCAGCGGCTCTGTCTCGTAGTCGATCAGATCGATCGTGAAGTCGAAGAGCCAGAGGTCGATGTCGATCGAGATATCGAGGCCGGCCGACCCCTCGAAGCCGGCCGACAGGCACCACCACGGATCGGCACCCGCGTCCACGTCGGCCTGGACGTAGGCGGAGAGCCGGGCGAAGCCGACGTCGAAGCCGTAGAGGCCGACGCGCAGGCGCGGCCCCGCGAACAGGCGGGCGGTGCCGACCACGCCGTCCTCGAAGCTCTGCAGCTCCAGCGACGCGGTCGGGTCGATCTCGCCGATCGGACCGAACGAGCCGTTCGCGTAGCCGAACCCGATCCGCGCCTCGGCGTCGGTCTGGAAGCCGACGTTCATCTTCGCGGTGACCACGCCGGAGACGCCCACTTGCAGATCGATCGAGGTGGTGATGACGACCGGGACCGGCCCGACGAAGAACGTGATGGGCGTGAGCTGGAGGGTCGCCAGCGTGATCGGCGTGCCCGGCAGGGTCGCCTCGCGGCGCGCATCGATGTTGACGCTGCCCGACACCGAGCCGCCGATGGAGATGGAGGCCTCCTCGAGCGAGAAGCCGTCGATGTCGATCACGATGTCGAGATCCGGCTCGATGGCGATGTTGCCGTTCATCACCACCTGGTCGCTGGCGTCCCCGCCGCCGTCTCCATCGAACAGCACCACGTCGTTGAGTCCGAAGTAGAGCCCGGTCGGCCCGACCTCGCGCCGCACCCCGCGGCGCGTGCGCATGGCGACGATGTCGTCCTCGCGCAGCTGCACCGTCTCGCGGATGCTGCCGCGCTCGATCGCCTCGGCCAGGGACGCGGGCACCGTCGTGAGCGTGACGCCGCCCGTGCGATCGATCTGCTGCACGCGGCGCAGGGCGCCGGCCGGGAGCTGCGGGCCGTGCACGCCGGCGACGATGATGTCTCCCTCGCCGACCCCGTCCAGCGCCGGCGACGAGCGCGCGAAGCTGAAGGTGGCCAGGTCCTCGGAGACCGAATCGAGGGCGGCCAGCGCCTCCTCGTCGAGGACGACGGTGGTCTCGGGGACGGAATAGCCGGAGTCGTCGTCGCCGCCTCCGCACCCGGCGAGGGTCAGACAGACGGCGGCCACGCGCACCGAATCGAGCGATCATGTCGAGCCTCCTCAGAAGGTGGCGCTCACGGTCACTTCGGCGCCGCCCTCGTCCTCCACCGTCATGTCGAGCTGGCCGGAAACGTCGAAGGAGACGATGCGGTCCCCCTCGATCACCTGGTCGCTGACCTGGTCCAGCGCGGAGATCGTCACACCGACCGCCAGCAGACCGTCGTAGAAGGTGTCGTCCTCGAGCGTCACGACCGCCGTGGTCACGCCGGGCACCGCGTCGGACAGGGCGAACTCGCCGGTCGTCGGATCGCCTGCCAGCTCGACGTTGATGCCGATTGTGTCGAGCGGAGGATCGACCGTGCCGATGATGCCCCCGACGATGAACGTGAAGAGCCAGCCGTCGCGGCCCTCGAGCAGGACGCTGCCGTCCGGGTAGTGGTTGACGACGCTGGCGCACATGACGAAGTCGCCGCTCGCGTCGCCCGAGACCGCGCCCTCGCAGTCGACCTCGCTCCCTCCGTCGTCGCCACCCGGGTCGCCGCCCTCGTCACCGCCATCGCCGCCATCGCCGCCATCGTCGCCGGCAGCGTCATCGGCGGCGTCGCCGCCCTCGTCATCGCCCCCGCCGCAGCCGGCCACGGCCAGCAGCGCCACAATCGACATCGTTCGCAGCATCGGGCTCCTCTCGCAGGTCGAGCGATGTCCGAGCAACGGCGATGCCACGGCGGACGCGCGCGAGAACAGGCACTTCGGCTTACATGTGCGCAGCGGCTGCGCGCCGTCGCGCAAGGCGTCGAGCAGATTCTGCGCGACGCCGTCGGGTCAGCGCAGGTCGCTGTCGTCGTCGATGTGCGCGAGGTCGATGGCCGCGCCCAGCTCCTCGAAGGCGCTGCGGGCGCGCTCGCGCAGCTCATCGGCCTGGCCATGCCCGAGGCGCGCGGCGCGCCGGGCGGCGACGACCCAGGTGCGGGCCAGCTCGTAGCGATCATCGACCAGCAGGCGCTGGGCGTCCGCGAGCGCGGCGTCCGCCTCGTCCCCGCCGCCGCTGCGGTCGAGGACGCCGGCCAGGATGCGCAGGGCCATCCCCTCGCTGACATCCGAGCGCGCCGCGCGGCCGTGCTCGAGCGCCTCGCGCGCGCGGCGCTCGGCCGCCGCCACGTCGCCGGCGCGCAGATCCAGGCGCGCGAGGGTGGACAGGGCCTCCGGCAGGAGCCGGTGATAGCCGGCGCGCGCCGCCAGCGCGAGCGCCTGGTCCAGCTCGGTACGCGCGCGCGCGTCCTCGCCGGCGTCGACGAGGATGACGCCGAGGTTGTTGTGGACCAGCGCGCGCGTCGCCACGCGGCCGGTGGCGGCGGCCAGCTCCTGTCCGCGCCGGGTGTGCTCGATCGCCGTCACGATCTGGCCCAGCGAGTGGTAGTTCACGCCCAGGTTGACGTGCGCGATGAGCTCGCGCTCCGGGTCGTCCAGGGCCTGCGCGATCTCCAGGTGGCGCAGGTTGCAGCGCAGGCGATCGCGCCAGCGACCGGCGCGCAGGTAGTTGGCGCCCAGCCGGTGGAGCGCGACGGCCAGCTCGAGCAGATCCGGGTCGTCCTCGAGCAGCTCCACCGCGCGCTCGGCGATCGGCGAGCCGCGCCGGTGATCGCCGATCTCGTGGCCGATCACCCAGCCGAGCGTGCCGAGCATGCGGGCGGCCAGCCGTCGCACCGGGCGCTCGGCCGATCCCAGCTTGTCGAGCGGACCGAGCAGCGCCAGCCCCTTCTCCAGGCAGTCGACGGTGAGCGCGTAGTCGGCCCGGTTGCTCGCGGCCGCGCCGAGCTTGTGGAGCAGCCGGGCGCGGTCCATCGGCGCCGCGCTGCCGGCCAGGGCGCGCTCGAACCGGGCGATGGCGGCCGCCGAGTCGAGCTGGACCATGGCGTCGCCGCACAGCTCGTCGAGGCGCAGGTCGGGCCCGTCGCTCAGCTCCTCGGCGCGGGCCAGCGCATCTCGCGCCTCCTGATCGGCGGCGAGCTCGAGGGCCAGCTCGCCCGCCGCCACGTATGCGTCGCGCGCGCCGCGCCGGTCGCCGGCCGCATCGCGGTGGCGGGCCAGCGCCAGGCGGAGGGCCGGATCGCGCCGGACCGCCGCGCCGCGCTCGTCCAGGTGGTCGGCGAGCGCCGCGTGGATGCGCCGGCGCGCGTCCGGCTCGATCTGCTCGTAGGCGACGTCGCGCACGAGGACGTGGTGGAAGGCGTAGCGCTCGCCCTCCGCGATCGCCGCGGCTCCCGCAGCCGATCGGGCCTCGCCCAGGATCGGCGTGACCAGCTGGCGGCGCTCGAGGTCGGCCAGGGCGCGGTCGAGGACGTCGGCGCCGACCGGCGACCCGAGCGCGGCGACCAGCGACCCGCGGTCGAACTCGCGGCCGACCACCGACGCGGCGTGGACAGCTCGCCTCGCCGGCGGCGACAGCCGGTCGAGGCGGGCCTGGATGGCCAGCTCGACCGAGGCCGGCAGCTGCCCACCTCGCTGGCCGGGCGATTCGGCCGCGTCGCGGGCCAGCTCCTCGACGAAGAACGGGTTGCCGCCGGCGCGCCGCGCGATCTCGTCGAGCGCGTCGGGGGCCAGCGTCGGGATCAGCCGGCCGGCGATCGCGCGCGACGCGGCAACCGAGAGCGGCGCCAGCGAGATGTCGAGGTCGACGTGCAGCGACAGCTCCGGCGCGTCCGGATCCGAGCGCGCGAACAGGACGATCGCGACCGGCACCTGGTCGAGCCCGCGGCGGAGCTCGTCGAGGAGCTCGATCGAGGCGCCGTCGGCCCACTGCACGTCCTCGATGGTGAGGACCACGGGGCGCGCGGCGGCGCGGGCGGTCAGCCAGCGTCGGGCCGCCGCGAAGGACGCCGCCCGCCCGCCGGACGCGGCCTGGAACGCGGCGTCGTACCACTCCGGCGACGCGCTTCGCAGGAGACCGAGCGGAACGCCGCCGCCCAGCGGGGTGGCCTGCGCCACCAGCCATTCCACCTCGCGGCGCGCCGACAGGCGGCGCTCGAGCTCGAGGCGCAGACGGCTCTTGCCGGCGCCGGCCGGACCGACGACCAGGGCCACCTCGATCGCGCGCTCCTCGACCGCCTGGAGGACCAGCCGCTCGAGGCGGGCAAGCTCGGAGTCGCGGCCGACGAGCGGCGGCAGGTCGAAGCGCGCGGCGCCGGCGAGCAGACCGGGCCGGACCACGTGCGCGCCGGGTCCCGCCTCCTGCGACAGGTCGAAGCGGCCGAGCAGGTGGCGCGTGATCGGCGCCGATGCGACCACCTGCCCTTCCCCGGCCAGCGCGGCCAGCTCGCGCGCGCGGCGCACCGCCTCGCCGCCGGCGCGTGGGCTGTTGGGCCGCGAGGTCGGCTCCACGCGCCCGGTGTCGAGCCCGGCCCGGCCGCCGTCACAGCGCTCGACCAGGGCGTGCGCGGCGCCGGCGGCGCGGACCACGTCGTCGCCGAGGGCGCGCGGCGCGCCGAACAGCGCGACCAGGTGCCCGGGCTGGCTCGACGCGACGGTCCCGCCCAGATCGCGCACCAGCCGCTCGAGCGAGTCGACGTGGCCCAGCTCGGTGACGCCGAGCGGCTGCGTGTCGTCGGCCGACAGGTCGGGAGGGGCCGGCGCGCGCAGGGCGAAGTAGGAGAGATGGAGCACGATGGCGACCCGCGGCGACGGTTCCGCGCGCTCCGCCTCGCCTTGCGGGACAGCCGCAACCTGGGCCGACGGACGCGCCGAGCGGGCGGCGTCATCGCTCGCCCCGCGCGCGGCCAGCGCCATCGCCTCGGCGAAGCGCTGCACCGAGGCGTGGCGGGCGCCCGGATCCCGGTCGAGGGCGCGGGCCAGCTCGCGCGCCAGCGCGGCGCGGGCCAGCGGGGCGTGCTCGACCGGCAGCTCGGGCACCGACATCGCGGCCTGGTCGCCGCGATCGCGTGCGCCGGAGACAGGGAGCCGGCCGGTCAGCAGCTCGCACGCGAGGACGGCCAGGGCGTACAGATCCGACGACGGACGGACCGACTCACCGCGCAGGAGCTCGGGCGCCATGTAATCCGGCGTGCCGAGCACCGCGCGGCTGACCACCTCGACCGGGCTGGCCACGCCGAAGTCGGTCAGCACGGCGCGGTCCGGCTCGATGATGACGTTGTCCGGCTTCACGTCGCGGTGGACGATGCCGGCCCGGTGGGACGCGCCGAGCGCCGCCGCGATCTGGACGATCAGATCGATCGATCGCCCGAGCGAGAGGGCCTCGCGCTCACCCGACGCGATGGCGCGGAGGATCTGGCGCAAGGTCGGGCCGCGCAACAGCTCCATGGTGACGAACAGGTGCTCGCCGTGCTGGCCGAGGTCGTGCACGCGACAGACGTTCGGGTGCGAGACGCGGTGGGCGAGGCGCACCTCCTCGCGCAGGCGGTGGCGAAAGGCCGGGTCGGTCGACAGCTCGGGATGGAGCAGCTTGAGGGCGACGGCATCTTGCAGCACGTCGTCCACCACCTCGTAGACCGCGCCCATCCCGCCGCGACCGAGCGCGCGCACGACCCGGTAGCGGACGGCCAGCACGTCGCCCGGCGCGGGCGCCGTCGCTCCGGTCGGACTGGTCGTCTGCTCCACTGCCAAGGTCGCTCGCTCCTTGCGTCACGGCTTCCGGGCCGCCGCGCCGGTCGCGGGCGGCGACCCAGGCGTCGAGCTTCGCACATGCGCAGGTGGCGGCGCGGCGCCTCGACATCCGGCCAGCGGGGCATGCGGTGGGCGCGTGTACGCGCAGTTGACCGGCCGGTCGCGGGCGTGAAACCATGATCGCGGTGGCCAGCGGGGAGCGGAGCGCGGACGGAGCTGCCGGGCACGCGGAGCCGGGGCAGTTCGCGACCGTCGCCCTGGTGGCGAGCGAGCGCGACCCGGGGCCGCGCGAGCGCCTCTATCTGCTGGTCCTGGCGGAGAGCTCGTCGCGGGTGATCCCCCTGCCGCGTCATGGCGAGCTCCTCATCGGCCGGGCGCCCGAGGCGGATGTCCGGGTGGAGGACGCCGCGGTGTCCCGCCAGCACGCGGTCCTCCTGCTCCAGGACGGTCGCGCCACGCTGCGCGATCTGGGCGGTCAGAACGGAACCGAGGTGGACGGCGTCCGCTTGAGCGGCGAGCGCGCGCTGCGCAGCGGCGCGGTCATCACTGTGTGCAGCACCCAGCTCGTCTTTCACGGCGCCGACGCCGCGGTGCGACCCGACCGCGAGATCGACCCGGCTCGCCTGCAGGCACGTGTCGACGCCGAGATCGAGCGCGCCGCCGCGCTCGATCGATCGGTCGCCATCGTGGCCCTGCGCTTCGACCCTGCCGGCGAGCGCGATGACGACGAGCGGCCGCTGGAGGCGCTGGCCGGCGAGCTGCGGGCGCTGGACCGGATCGCCGATATCGGCGGCGGTGAGATTCTCGCGCTGCTCGCCGAGATCGATCCCGACGAAGTGGACCTCGCCGCGGAGCGCCTGCTGCGCGCGCTGGCCCGCGCCGGCACCGCCGCGCGCGCCGGCTACGCGGTGTACCCCCGCGACGGCGGCGACGGCGGCGCGCTGCTCGACGCCGCGCGCACCGCCCTGGCGAGCGCGCCGCCCGCGGGCGCGGCCGCAGCGGCGGCAGCGTTTCGCACGGTCGTGACCGGCGACGCCGCGGACCAGGTGATGATCGTCGCCGACGAGGCGATGTCGAGCCTGATCGCGCTGCTCGAGCGGCTGGCCGCCGTCGAGCTGCCGGTCCTGCTCCTGGGCGAGACCGGCACCGGCAAGGAGCTGGCCGCCGCGGCTCTGCACCGGCACTCGCCGCGCCGCGACGGCCCGCTGGTGACCTTCAACTGCGCCGCCATCCCGGACACGCTGGCCGAGAGCGAGCTGTTCGGCCACGAGCGCGGCGCCTTCTCCGGCGCGGCCGCCGCCAAGCAGGGCCTGTTCGAGACCGCGGAGGGCGGCACGGTGCTGCTCGACGAGGTCGGCGAGCTCTCGCCCGCTGTGCAGGCCAAGCTGCTTCGCGTGCTCGAGACGCGGCGCTTCACCCGGGTCGGCAGCGTGACCGAGCGCGCGGTGGACGTGCGCGTCGTGGCCGCCACCAACCGCGATCTGCTGGCGGAGGTGGATGCCGGGCGCTTCCGGCGCGATCTCTACTTCCGCCTCAGCGCCGCCGCCGTCTGGCTTCCGCCGCTGCGCGATCGACCGCGCGAGATCCCCATCCTGGCCCGCTGGTTCCTCGACGCCGCCCGGCGCGCCGCCGGCCGCGGCGCCGCCTCGCTGTCGAGCGAGGCTGTCCGGCACCTCGCCGCCCATCCCTGGCCGGGGAACATCCGCGAGCTCAAGAACTGCATGGCCTTCCTGGCCGCGGCATGTCCCGGGGACTCGATCGACGCCGGCCAGGTCCAGGCCTATCTGCAGCGCAGGATGGGGCAGTCCGTGCCGGCCGGCCAGCCGACGCCCGCCGAGCCGCTCCCCTCGTTCCGCCCGATCAAGCAGGAGGTCCGCGAGCTCGAGCGCCGCCGGATGGTCGAGGCGCTGCGCGCGGCCCACGGAAATCAGACCCTGGCCGCGGCGCTCATCGAGATGCCGCTGCGCACCTTCGTCGCCAAGCTCAAGCAGTTCGAGATCGAGCCGGACGAGTAGCCCGGAGCGCGCCGGGGATCGACCGCCCGGCGATCGCCGACCGCGGTCGGCGGCGATCCGCCGTGAAGCGGCCGGATCGCATGACGTCGCCGATGGCACGGGCAGTGCTCTCGCACTCACCGGCGAGCAAGGCCTTGTCCGCTCGTCCCCAGCCAAGGAGCCATTCATGTCCACGCCCAGCCTCGAACCAGTCGACAACGAAGACCTCGACGCCGTCATCGGCGGCCTGTCCGTCCCGGGCGCGCCTCAGGGTCAGGATCCGCAGCAGGACCGCCCGTGGGTCGAAGGGTTGACCGAAAACCTCAAGAAGCGCGGCTTCGATCCCAGCATCGATCCGAACATGGAGCGCCCGCCGCCCAACCCGAACATGGACCAGGGCATCATGCGCCCGCTGCCCGGCGGGTCGCGCGGCGGCTACGACATCTAGCTCGGCCGCTTCCTCGACCGGCGCAGGCGCCCGCCGGTGAGGTAGCGGATCACCACCGCGCTCACCTCCTGCACGAACGGCTCGCCCAGCAGATCCGGGCGGGACAGCACCGCTGCGTGCGTGAGCGACTCGACGATGCCGACGACGATGAAGGCGGCCATGTCGAGGTCCTCCACCACCAGCTTGTCGCGCCGCGGCTCGAGGTAGGCGCGGACCAGCGCGGTCATCTCCTGCTCGAAGCTCTGGACGCGCTCGAGCTGGCCGATGCGCGGCACCTGCTCGACGAACACCCGGTGCAGGGCCGGGTCGACCGAGTGGGCGGCCACCATGAGCCGCACCACCTCCTCGGAGGCCTGCTCGATCGGGGCGGCGGCCAGACGCGGGAGGGCGGCGCGCAGCACCTGCCCCATCTCCTCCAGGTGCCGCTCGAGCAGCGCGGCGACCAGCGCCTCCTTGCTGGGGAAGTACTGGTAGAGCGATCCGATGCTGACGCCGGCTTTCGCCGCCACCTTGTTGGTGCTGGCCCGGTCGTATCCCTCGGCGATCAGAATGCGAGCAGTCGCCTTGAGGATGACGTCCACGGTTGAGCGCGATCGGGCCTGGATCGCGCGTTTTCGCGGGCTGGTCTCGGGTCTGGCCGGCATGGGGAACGACTCCAGGATGCGAGTTTCAAATGCAAGCTTTCGCTCACATACTGTCAGCACCGATGAAGCAGAGCAAGTCGAACCCCGACATCCCCCGCGTCCCCGGTCATCCGCTGATCGGCAGCCTGTTCGCGTTTCGCAACGACCGGGCCGGCCTCCTCATCCGCATCGCCGAGGAGCAGGGCGATATCGCCCGCGTCCGGGTCGGGCTGTTTCCCAGCGCGCTCGTGGTCAGCGAGCCGGCCCTGGCGCGCGAGACGCTGGTCGAGCGCGACGACGCCTTCACCAAGGGCGTGGGCCTGAGCCTGTTCGCCCGGCCGCTCCTCGGCGATGGCCTGCTGACCAGCGAGCAGGGCTTCCACCGCCGCCAGCGCCGCATGATGGCGCCCGCGTTCATGCCCCGGCGCATCGCCGAGTACGCCGACACGATCGCCGCGTGCGCCGATCGATCGGTCGAGCGTCTGAGCAGCGTCGAACAGGCCGACCTGTCCCGCGAGCTGATGCAGCTCACCCTCGACGCCGCCGGGCAGACGCTGTTCCGCAGCGACCTCAGCGGCGACGCCGGCCAGGTCTACGCCGCGCTCACCGCGGCCATGGAGCATGTCACGTCGCAGATCAGCTCGCTGCTGCCGCTGCCGCCGCGCGTGCCGACGCCGTCGAACCGGCGAATCCGGCGGGTCATCGCGCGCCTGGACGAGGTGGTCTACCGGATGATCCGCGAGCGGCGCGCCGCAGGCGGCGACGCCGGCGATCTCCTGTCGATGCTGCTCCTGGCCCAGGACCAGGACGACGGCAGCGTGATGACCGACAAGCAGGTGCGCGACGAGGCGATGACCATCCTGATGGCCGGCCACGAGACCTCGGCCAACGCGCTGGCGTGGAGCCTGTACCTGCTCGCGCACCACTCCGACGTCCGCGCGCGGCTCGAGGACGAGGTCGACCGCGAGCTCGGCGGCCGCTCGCCGGATCTGGCGTCGCTGGCGCGCCTGCCTTACACGCTGCAGGTGTTCAAGGAGGCGATGCGCCTGTACCCGCCGGCGTACATGGTGGTGCGCCGGGCCGCGCGCGACGTCACCATCGGCGGACACCCGGTGCGGGCGGGCCAGTCGGTCGTGGTCAACATCATCGGCATGCACCGGCGCGCGGCCTTCTTCCCCGAGCCGCTGCGCTTTCGCCCCGAGCGGTTCGCGCCCGAGGAGGAGAAGGCGATGGAGCGCCACGCGTACCTGCCGTTCGGCGGCGGGCCGCGCGTCTGCATCGGCAACCACTTCGCGCTCATGGAGGGACACATCGCCCTCGCCCGCCTGGTCCAGGAGCTCCGCTTCGATCTCCTGCCCGGACACGAGCAGGTGGAGCTGGAGCCGCTCATCACGCTGCGGCCCCGAGGCGGCCTGCCCATGCGCGTCGCGCGGCGGACGCCGGCCGCCCGGCCCGCGCTCGCCGCGTCGCTGTGAGACGTCAGCGGCGGACGATGTCGAGGCTGGCGTCGAGCCCGAGGAACCGGCCGTAGCGCGCGGCGGCGGCCTGGAGGGCCCGGCGCGCAGAGGCGCCCGGCGACGCGAACAGCTCGGCGGTGATGGCGACGGACGACTCGCTCGCCCGCCGCCGCCAGGTCCCGGCGATGCGTCCGTCGAGCACGACGATCGGCGGGAACATGCCGCCGCGCGCGACCGCGGCGTGGGCGCCGTCGACCACGGCGCTGCGGTCGCGATAGGCGACCGCGTACTCGTCGAAGGCCGGCAGCAGATGGGCGGGCGCGACCGCCGGCGGCGGCCGCGTGGCGGCGGCGAGGTGGGCCGAGCCAGACATCGCCAGCTCGGCCAGGTGCGGGCGCGCCAGCTCCGCGGCGGCGCGCGCCTCGCCCAGCGGCAGGCCGGACCACCACGCGAAGTCGTCGACGGTGGCCGGACCGTGGCTGGTGAAGTAGCGCCGCGCGAGCTCCGCCAGCGCGTCGTCGCGCTCGCGCGCCGGTGCTGCCGGCAGCCATTCGTCGAGCAGGACGAAGGTCGACTGCTTGCCGCGGTGCGGCCCGACACAGACGAGGCCCTCCAGCGCGAGCCGCCCGAGGATGTGGATGCCGCGCTGGCCGTCCGGCGCGACACCTGCGCCGGCGAGACGCTTGTACAGCTCGGGGCGGGTGAGCGGGCCGCCGGTCAGGGCGCGCTCCACGACGCGCCCGGCGCGCGCGAAGGTCGCGGCATCGAGACCGAGCTGGCGCCACCGCCCCGCGGTTCGCTTCACGATGCGCGGGGCCAGGTGGCGCAGCATCCAGCGCACGTCCTCCGGCGCCACGAAGTGCAGGGTGCCGCGCATCGGCCACGTCCGCACGATGGCGCGCTCGGCGATGGCGCGCTCGACGTCCGCCTCGGTCGCGCGCCGCGTGCGCAGCCCGACGGCCCACAGCGCGGCGCGGTAGTCCTGGGCCTGCACGGCGCCCAGGTGGCGCACGACATCGGCAGGCGAGGCCGCCGGCCCGACCAGCCGCTGGCCGCGCTGCCGGCGGCGAAGGAGGTCGAGGCGAGTCACGGCCCGGCAGTGTACCCGCCGAGCGACGCGATCGTGCGGCCGGCGACGGCCGGAGCGCGCGGTCAGGCGCCGCTGGCCAGCGCGTCGGGATCGCCGCCCTGCTCGCGCACCCACGAATCGATGAGGCGGCGGGCGATGCTGATGCGCGGCGGGACCCGCGGCATCTCGTCGACGGTGAACCAGCCCGCGTCGGTCAGCTCGGCCGGGTCCGCGCGCAGCTCGCCGCCGGCGTACGCGGCGGTGAAGGCGATCATCAGCGAGTCCGGGAACGGCCACGGCTGGCTGCCGAAGTAGCGCAGGTCCTTGACCTCGATGCCGGCCTCCTCGCGGATCTCGCGGTGCACCGCCTCCTCGAGCGTCTCGCCCGGCTCGACGAAGCCGGCCAGGGTCGAGTACATCGGCAGGTTGAAGCGCGCGTTTCGCGCCAGCAGCACGCGGTCGCCGCGGTGGACCAGCATGATCACGGCCGGGCTGAGGCGCGGATAGGCGCTGGTCCGGCACTCCGGGCAGCGCTTGGCGAACTCGCCCGGCACGCGCTCGACCGGCCGGGCGCAGCGCGGGCAGAACTGGTTGCCGCGATCCCACTCGACGATCTGCACCGCGCGCAGCGCCTGCGCGAAGGAGGGCTCGTCGAGGCGGCCGTACAGGCGGCGCAGAGTGTCGAACGCCATGCCGTCCGGCGGCTGGGCGTCGTCGGCCAGCTCGACAGCGATGGCGTCGCCGACCAGCTCGTTCTCGCGCAGGGCGGCCAGCGCGAGCGCCGGCCCAGGCCTCCGCGTCCGGGAGCAGCGCCCGGCCGCCGTCGTCGCGCACCAGAAGATCGCGGCCGCGGAAGGCGAAGTAGATGACCGGCACGGCGCAATCTTGTCGTGAGCACGGCCGGCGCGCCACTGCCCGCGTGCGCCCGTTCGCGTGGCGGCGATTCCTCTCAGCGTTTTGCCGGATCCGGGCTCCGCTCCTCCGGCGGGACCACGCGGCGAAACGCGAAGAAGAGCAGCACGTCGTAGACGATCTTGAGCGCCGCGCCGACCACCAGCGGCGCCCCGAGGTCCTCGGCGCCGGCCAGGATGCCGGCCACGCCCGGCGCGATCGCCCAGCCGGCCAGGCGCACCAGGTGCGTGATCCCGGACGCGAGGGTGCGCTCCTCCGGCAGCACCACCGCCATGGTGAACGACTGGCGGGTCGGCACATCCATCTCGACGAAGCACTCGCGCGGCCAGGAACAGGAGCGCCGCGACCGGGAAGCTGGGCGCGATCGACACCGTGGCCAGCAGCAGGCTCGACGGCAGGTGGGTGAACACCATGGTCCGCAGCAGGCCGATGCGGCGCGCCAGCCACGCCGCCCCCACGTGCGAGGCGGCGTTGGCGGCGCGCGCGGCGAAGAACAGCAGACCGAGCTGGGCCTCGCTGGCGCCGAAGCGCTCGTGGAAGAACAGCGCCAGCAGCGCGCCGGTGAGGAAGCCGCCGCCCAGGCTGTCGAGGGCGAACAGCGCGGACAGGCCGGCGATGCGGCGCCGGCTCTCGGGCGCCAGCTTCCGCCGCGGCGCCGGCGGGACCTCGATCGCCGCCGACAGTCGGACGTAGAGAAAGACCGGCACCAGCCCGAGCGCCACATAGAGGAGCAGCGACGCGCGCGACGCGTCCAGCTCGACCATCCCGGACTCGCGCAGCAGCGCCGGCAGTCGCGGCCAGCAGCGCGCCGGCCGCGTGGCCCGCGTCCTGCGCGATGTTGTAGACCGCGAAGGCGCGCGTGCGGCCGGCGTCGTCGGTCGTGGCCGGCAAGACGGCCTGCTCGAGCACCAGCGCGGCGCCGCGATCGCGGCCCATGCCGTTGACCATGCCGGCGAAGGCCGCCGCGCCGAGCGCGACCGGCGACGCGACCAGCGCGAACGCCGCGCCGCCCGCCGCGCCGAGGAGAGAGAGCGCGACCAGCGATCGCCGGCGTCCGAAGCGATCGCCGGCCACCGTCACGATCAGCGCGGCGACCGCGGCCCCGCCCAGGCCGGCGCCGACCACCGCCCCGATCTGCGCCTCGCGAAGACCCGCCGCGGCCAGGTGCAGCGCGGCCAGGATGCCGACGTAGCCGACCGACAGCGCGCGCAGGAACGCGGTCGCGTACAGGATGCGGCGATCGGTCTGCATGGTGGATCCGGCTGTGCCGCCGTCGCCTGGCGCCGAGGGGTGCTCCGAGGTCAGCGGCTGGTGACCCGGTTGATCCGCTCCTTGATCCCCGTAGGCCGCGGCGACGTCGCGCCGACAGCGAGCCGGAGCGTGGGTCCGAACTGCACGGCGAGGTCGCCGCCCGGCGCGTGGATGATCTCGCCGTCGAACGGTGTAGAGCGGCTCCTCGGTGCTGATCTCGAGGCGCGAGCCGGTCCGGTTGACGTAGCGCGGGTCGGTGAACAGCGCCGGATTGCGCAGCCGCTCCAGCAGCCGTCCCGGCTCGGTCAGCGCGGCGATGTCGAGCGGGAGCCAGCCGCGCACCAGGAACGGCAGGGCGAGCGAGAGCTCGCGCGCCGTGACCGCGGCGGCGGCGCAGTAGAAGGTGTCGCGGCTGCGCTGGTCGACGAACGGCTCCACGCCGGGGTTGATCTGGCCGGTCACGTTGGCGAACACGGCGGCGAAGTCGCCGTAGGGCAGCCGCTCGCCGTCGAGCCGGATGTCGGCCGCCATCGGCACCAGCAGCTCCTCGATCTGCGGCGGGCTCTTGAGCCAGGCCGCGGTGATGGCCTGCGCGGCCAGGCGCAGCGCCGCCACCTTGCCCTTGCGGCCGCGCTCGTAGGCGTCGAGCAGCCGGACGACCGGTCCCATCCCGAAGGTGAAGCCCCGGTGAAAGCCGCCGCCCGCCGTCACCTCGAGGATGCGCACCTCCTTGTACAGGAGCTCGCCGGTGCGGTGGCCGCGGATCACATGGCGGAAGTTGCGCACCGGGTCGCGCGAGAACCCGCACCAGCGCGACGTCACGTTCATGGTCCCGCCGCCGAGCAGCGCCAGGTGCACCTTGTCGCTCGCCCTCGGCGCCAGGCGATCGAGGATGCGCTGGATGGTGCCGTCTCCGCCGTAGATGCAGAGCAGCTCGGCCTCCTCGCCGAGGTCCCCGACCGCGCGCGCGATGTCGTCGACCGAGTCGGTCACGATGCGACGGACGTGACGCGCCTCCTCCGAGTCCAGGATGCCGGCCAGCGCCTTCCAGCGCCCGCCCGCGCGCGGGTTGCAGATGAGGACGACCTGGGCCTCCTGCTTGGGGCGCCGGGCGCGCCGGTCGCTGGCCCGGCGCCGCTCGTCCGTGGATCCGGCCTCCATCCCCGCGCAGGTTGTCGCGATCACTCATCGGCGTCAAGCCATCAGGCGCGACAGGGCCGGGTCGCGGCAATGCCGCGGGCGCGTCGCGAAAAACGGCTTGCGCCTACATCGCTCGGGGCACAAGACTGTCGCCGGAGCGGATGGGAAGACGCGCCGGCTGCTGGAGCGGCCTGGCCGGCTGCGATCTGTGGTGGTGGCTGATCTCGATCGAGCAGGGACCAGGATCACCACGTCCATGAGACGGCGCGCATTCCTGACAGGCGGCGGCGCAGCCCTCGGCCTCACCTGGGCCTGCGGCGGCAGCCGGACCATGCGCGGCGCGGCCGTGCGCCCCGGCCAGCCCGCGTGCCGATCGTCAACCTCCACTGTCACAACTTCAACGGCGAGGACATCCCGCTGGCCGCCTTCCTGAGCGGCAAGTTCCACAACGTCCCGTCCTGGTTCATGGCGGCGAACGGCGCGGTCTTCGCCGGGCTCGCCCACATCGCCGCGCCCTCCGCCCGGTGCGAGCGCGACGTGCTGACCGGCCGCGGCATCTGCCACTGGCAGCAGGTCGCGGATCTGCCGCTGCGAGATCGCGAGGTGGCTGCTCGGCACGTCGGTCGGCTCGCTGCTGGCCAGGCTCGGCTTCGAGACCCCCGGTCCGCGCCAGCTGGATCTGGCCCGCCGCTTCCTGGCCGACATCGACGCCGCGCCGGTAGTCGGGGCCGATCGCGCCATCGCTCACGCGCGCGGTCTGCCCGCCGCGCAGGGCGGCGAGCTCTCGCCTGCCGAGCGCCTGCTCCAGTTCCTGCGAGCTGGTCGGCCTCGGCCTGGTCCGGGAGGGGCGCAGCGCGGCCCTCGACATCGGCCGCCTCGTCCTGCGCGGATCGAAGGCGCTCGACGGCGACGAGCTCCGGTTTCTCGAGCGCGCCGCGCGGCGGGACCATCTCGCCGAGTTCCAGGACCTCTACGGCGCGCAGCTGGAGCGACAGATCGAGCGCGACGCTCCCCTGGCCGGCGACGAGAAGATGCACGAGAAGATCGCCGGCGAGATCACCCGGCGGGCGACGGTGCTGCTCGACGCGGCCACGCTGCAGCCGCTCGCGAGATCCGGGCGTGGAGCTGCTCGCGCTGCTGTGGAGCTACGTGCGCGGGTACGGTTCGTTCGCCGCGAGCTTCTTCCGCTATCGCCACGATCTGTCGCGAGACATCGCCACCACGTACGGTCGGGTCAACCTGTTCACGCCGCTGCTGGTCAACTTCTCGTACTGGACCGGCTCGGCGGAGCAGCCGCGCAGCCCGCTCTCCGATCAGATCGCCGTGCAGCGCCAGCTGGCCCTGACCTCGCTCGACTCGGCGGAGTCGACCGGCCGGAGCCGCGCCGGCGGTCCCGTCCACATCCCGGCCGTCTTTCTGCCCTTCATCGCCTTCAACCCCCTGCGCGAGGTGCTGCATCCATCGAGCGGCGCATACGAGGCGAACCGACCGCTCGAGTCACTTGTCGGAGCGCTCGATCTCGTGCGCGCCGCCGTCCTCGAGCACGGGTTCGTCGGCGTCAAGCTCTACCCGCCGGTCGGCTTTGCACCGCTGGGAAACGCGCGCCATCGCAGGTGGAAGGACGGCAAGCTCGGCAGCCTCGACCGATCGCTCTCCGGCGAGGAGCTCGAGCGCTGGCGGATGACGAAAGACGATCTCGGCACCCACCTCGACGAGGCGCTGCGCGCCCTCTACCGCTTCTGCCAGGAACAGGACGTCCCCATCCTGGCCCACTCCAACGACAGCAACAGCTTCCAGCCGGGTTACGGCTGGTGCAGCGGACCTGCTCACTGGCTGACCGCCCTCCGAGAGTTCGACCGGCTGCGCGTCTGTCTGGGCCACTTCGGACACTTCACCGGCGTCGCCGCCAGCGGCGAACCCTCCGCGTCGCGAGCGGTCGCCGGCTGCTTCGACCAGATGTCGAGCTACGCCTGGTCCTATCAGGCGTGCGAGCTGTTCGAGTTCCCCAACGTGTACGTGGATCTCGTCCAACTCCGAGGCGGGCAGCGACGAGGACGCCCGACGCCGCATGGTGACCTTGATCCGCAAGCTGGATGCCCGCTCGGGCGGCGAGCTGCGCGAGCGACTCATCTATGGCAGCGACTGGTTCATGAACCTCCTCAACGGCCCCCACGAGGAGTTCTTCGACCACATGGAGACCGCCTTCGAGACGGTGTGGAGCGATCGCGCCACGATAGCCAGCGTGATGGGCGCCAATGCCCTCCGCTTCCTCGGGCTGGTCCCCGGATCCGACCGGTCGATGCCGGCCAACCTCGAGCGCGTCCGCCGCCACTACGGCACCAGGCTGCCCGCCTGGCTCTGAGCCCGCCCGGCGTCACGTGACCGAGGAGAACGGGCTCGGCGCCGAGCCGGTCAGCATGCGCAGCTGGAGCTCCTCGCGGTACCGGGAGGGAAGAGCGCGCAGGAGCGGCTGCAGCGCGCGCCGCAGGTCGTCGCGCGCCGAGCGATAGGCCGCCGCGCATCCCTCCACGCCGACCGCGACCGGGACGCGAGCGTCGATGGCGGCCACCAGGCGCTCGAGCAGGAGCAGGTTCGGCGCCCCATCCTCCAGCGCAGCCTCGTGCAGTCCGCCGGCCCTCGACAGCTGGCAGGCCACCCGACTCCCCTTGACCGCGACCAGCATCGCGTCGGCGCGCAGGTGGTCGGGCGCGAGATCGCTCCGGTCCGCACCCGCCTCGCCTCGATCCGCGACCACGGCCTCGCGCACGGCGAGGACGGCGAAGGCGTACGCGCGACAGAGATGGCGCAGGCGCACCGCGGCCCCCGGCTCGGGACGCGCGCGGCCTCCGTCCTCGAGCGCCGGAGCCTCTCGAGCGGCGAGGGCGTGCGCGGTGGCGAGGGCGACCGCCCGGCTCACCTCCGGGTCGCCGTCATCGCCGGCGAACCGGCCCCGCCGCGGATCGTCGAAGTTGTGGACCGGACAGGACGCCGACAGCGGACATCGATCGCAGCGCGCGTCGCACCAGTTGTACGGCGCGCTGAGCCGGGCAAGCAGCGCGTCGTCGCCGGCGATCACGAACGGCTGCAACCACCGGGCGATGTCCTCCACGGCGCCCGGCGAGCGGAGATAGGCGCAGCAGTCCGCGGCGTGCGGCGCGCGGTACTCGCGGCCGGCGAAGCTGAAGAAGGCGTCGAGCACGCGCGCGACCCGCCCGGCGTCGGCCGGCGCCTGCTCGATGGCCCAGCCCAGCCCGTCCAGGAGCACCGCCTCGAACATCTCGGCGTCGAGATCGCCCCAGTCCCAGTCGGCCGATTCCATCGCCTCGAGCAGCTCCTGCACCCAGACGAGCTCGCGATCGTCCGGCTCGAGCCGGGCGTACTCGGGCGAGGCCACGAATGACGGCAAGACGAGCGATCGATCGATGCGCGCGTCGGCGAACGTGTCGCCGGTTCCCTCCGCTTCGAAGAGGTAATCGTCGAACTGAGTCTCCACCTGGTTGTCGAGCTCCGGCATTGCGTGCTGCTGGAGCAAGGCGCCTGCCACAGGCAAGTGCCCCGACTCTCACGTCGCGTGTCCGGCCGAGCGGACGGCCTCGTCCGGATTCCGGCCGGACGTCCGGAGGACCGGACAGCGCGGCTTCGAGTTCGCCCGATTCGCGGCGTCGATCAGCAGGCCGGCCCGCACGCTGGCAGCCGACGGTCCGACATGCCGGTCATGTTCGCCAACGTCACCTTGTATGTGGCAGCGCTCCGGCTGTACGGAGCGCTCCTCGATCACGACCCGCCCGACGGCTGTGACGAGCAGTGGTGGGACCACCTGATCGCCGCGTCAGAGCACCTCTACCTCCTGGCCGCCCGCCGCCCGAGCAGCCGGGACGAGGTCACGGCGCGGCTGCACGACCTGGCCGGCGCCACGCGCGAGTGCCTGGACCTGCTCGAGAGCGCGAGCCTGGCGGTCCCGCTGGTGCGGCGCGCGTGGCTGTGTCTGCACGTGGTGGTCGAGGAAATCGAGGCCGAGCTGCAGACCACGCCCTGCGCCGCGGCCAGCTGAAGCGCCTCAGCGCGCGCCGAGCTCCTTGCCGGTGAAGACGAGCTGCTGCCTGATCGACGACTCGGTCTCGCCGACGACGTACTTCTCCACGCGGCCGCCGATGAGCGGGATGTTCACGGTCACCCCGAACGCCTCCGTGTAGTCGCACCCGCCGGCGCTGCCCGGCGAGAGCGACAGGCGCCCGCGGATCGCGACCCGCTTCTGACCCGCCAGCTCGACCGTCCAGTCCGACGTCTTGACCGCGCCGGAGGTGTCCCAGACCTGGACATCGACGAGGTGGTTTGTCGGGCTGAAGATCTTCTTCATGAAGCCGGGAAGATTGCGCTCGAGGTCGCGCTCAATCCGGATCGTCATGCGAGCGCCCTCCCGGTCGATGCGGACGATCACGTTCTTCTCGCCCACCGCCTGGGCGCGGCGCTCGAGGAAACCCGGGTCGGTGACGAGCGCGAGCACGTCGTCCACCGACCTGTCGTAGTGCTGTCGAACTGTCGAGTCCATTGTCATCTCCCGGAGATCGAAGCAGCTGCCGTCGGCCGGCGGAAGGGGTCGGGCGAAAAACCGCTCGTCGACGGAACCGATCCGACAGTCGCGCGTCTAACCGCCGGTAGACGCCTGTTCGAGTGCCCCAGTCGATGCCTGCTTCGAGAAATCATTTGACACTCACGCACGCGTCGCGTAGTTCTGAAAGACTTCGAGGGTCGCTCTCTTCATCCTCCGAGAAACCTGCCATGCGGCAACATTACAGTGAATCAATGGTGACCCAGCCGGCCAGGCGCTGGTCGCGTTCGCTGCTACCGCTCGATTGCGGCGCAGTCGCGATCTTTGCCATTGGGCATGGTCCGGTCGCCGGCCGCGGCGGCAATCCCGGAGGGAGGGCTCCATTCGTCTGAGACGCTGATCTAGAGCACGGACGCGATGGAGCCACCAGGAGACACCTCGGTGGCTCTTTCGCTTTTCGGGCACACGACCGGTAGCAGACGCGGCGCGACGCGCGCCGTCCGATAGACCCGCGGGGTTCGACGTGTCGAGCTCCGCCGAGCGGCCAGCCGCGCCGTCACGGGAGAGGTGTGCCCGCGATCCGGACTGGTCCAATGGCACGACGCGCGGCCTTGAACCGCGCAATCCGGGTTCGACTCCTGGGTCCGGAACTAGATGTTTCGACTTCGTGCTCTCTGACAACTGGATAGTAGAGGACGAGGGGTGCTTCGCGAGCACCCCATTCTTCGACCCATCTTGGCGCACAGGTAGCGCGTCCGCCCGAAAAGCGGAAGGTCTCGGTTCGAGTCCGAGGGATGGGACCACGGGTCGGTAGCAAACGCTGGCCTTGCAGCGGTCTTTTAAACCGCAGAACGCGAGTTCGATTCTCGCCCGACCCACTTCGTGTGTCGATGCAGCGATTCCCGCCCGGCCTACCGATGCTTCGTTCGATTACAGGGGTGTTGCGCAGTGGCAGCGCGCGCGGTTCGGGACCGCGAGGTCGTGGGTTCGAGTCCCATCGCCCCTACTGCTTCATGCCGTCGATTCCGCCCGTAGCACAACGGCAGTGCAGCCGCCTGATGAGCGGCCGATGACGGTTCGAGTCCTTCCGGGCGGACCAGCTCGTGGTGGTCGTAGCGTAAAGGTAGCGCGCGAGAATGTGGCTCTCGAAGTGAGGGTTCGATTCCCTCCGATCACCCTGCATCGCCATCGTAGCTCAGAGGTAGAGCAGTCCCCTGGTATGGGAAAGACCGCGAGTTCGATCCTCGCCGATGGCTCGAGATTCTTTTTCGCAGGTAGCTCGAGGAGCAGGCCGGTCTCATGAGCCGGGCCACGAGGGTGCGACTCCCTCGCCTGCGACGACGCGGATGTGTCGAGGCGACACACGGGTGCGCCACACCAGTGCTCGCGGGTTCGAGTCCCGCCGTCCGCTCCACGCCGGGACCTCGTCCCGGCTCGCGCGGCTCTGATGTAACGGCAGCAACCGAGGCCTCCAACCTCGTCGTACCGGTTCGAATCCGGTGAGCCGCTCCCCCGTTCGCCCGCCCGTGCGGGCCGCACAAGGAAGGTGAGACATGACCGAACTACGGAAAGCTGTACTCGAAGAAGGAAACGCCGCAGTGGCAGCCGATCCCGGGCTCGGGTCAGGTCCCGAACTCGGCCGGCGGATACGCCTGGCCGGTCGACGACTGGGCCCGCCTGGACCGCTTCCTCCTGCTCGGCAGCGAGGGCGGCAGCTACTACGCGTCGGAGCGCGCGCTCACCGCGGCCAACGCCCGCGCGGTCGAGCGATGCATCGCCTCCGACGGCGCGCGCACGGTCGCGCGCATCGTCGAGGTCTCGGTGCAGGGCCGCGCCGCCAGGAACGACCCGGCCATCTTCGCCCTCGCGATGGCGGCCAAGCTCGGCGATCTCGACACCCGGCGCGCGGCGCTGGCCGCGATGCCGCAGGTCTGCCGCATCGGAACCCACGTGATGCACTTCGCCGAGTACGTGCAGGCGTTCGGCGGCTGGGGCCGCGGAACTCGCAACGCGGTGGCGCGCTGGTACAACGGCAAGCCGGCCGACAAGCTGGCCTACCAGCTCATCAAGTACCAGGCGCGCGACGGCTGGTCGAACCGGGATCTACTCCGCCTCAGCCACCCGAAGGCGCCCAGCTCGGAGCACGACCTGCTCTACCGCTGGGTGGTGAAGGGTGACCTGCCGGACGAGGGTCCGACGACCGGCGGGCTGGGCCTGGTGTCGGCGCTCGAGCGAACGCGCGTGGCGACGTCGGTCGACGAGGTCGTGCAGCTGGTGCGCGACTTCGATCTGCCGCGCGAGGCGATCCCGACCGAGTGGCTGAACGACGCGCGCGTGTGGGACGCCCTGCTCGAGCGCATGCCGCTCACCGCGATGATCCGCAACCTGGCGACCATGACGCGAGTCGGTCTGATCGCGCCGATGAGCCAGGCGACGCAGACGGTGGTCCGGCAGCTGGCCGACACGCGCCGCCTGCGCGAGGCGCGGGTGCACCCGATCGCGCTGCTGGCCGCGCTCAAGACGTACGCGGCCGGCCACGGCGCTCGCGGCCACAACGTCTGGACGCCGGTCCAGGCGGTGGTCGACGCGCTCGACGGCGCGTTCTACACCGCGTTCCAGAACGTCGACCCGTCCGGCGCCCGCATGCTGCTGGCGCTCGACGTGTCCGGCTCGATGGAGTGCGGAGCGGTCGCCGGCGTGCCGGGGCTGACCCCGCGCGTCGCCAGCGCCGCGATGGCGCTGGTCACCGCGGCGACCGAGGAGCGGCACGGGTTCGTCGCCTTCACCAGCAAGCGCGGTGGAGTCGTGAGGAGCGATACCCGGATGGAGGGCATCACGCCGCTCGACATCTCGCCGCGCTGGCGTCTGGACTCGGTGGTGAAGCGAATCGGCGGCCTGCCGTTCGCCGGCACCGACTGCTCGCTGCCGATGCGGTGGGCGCTGAACGCTCGAGTCGAGGTGGACGTGTTCTGCGTCTACACCGACTCGGAGACCTGGGCCGGTCCGGTTCATCCTGCCCAGGCGCTGCGCGAGTACCGCGAGCGCTCCGGCATTCCGGCCAAGCTCGTGGTCGTCGGCATGGTGTCGAACGGCTTCAGCATCGCTGATCCGGACGACGCCGGCATGATGGACGTGGTCGGCTTCGACACCGGGTCCCCGGCGATCCTGGCCGACTTCGCCCGAACGCGACCGGAGCGGCCGTGAGCCGCCGGCTCGCGACTCGCGTTGAACCCCCGGCCCGCCGTTCGCGCAGCGCGTGCGCGGCGGGCCGGAATTTTTTGCCTCTCGCCCTTCGGGGAAGGCGCCCGCCTCGTAAGCGGGTGAGGCGGTTCGACTCCGCCGAGAGGCTCCGTGCGGGCCGATGGGAGTCGGTTATCTATAACGGTCCTAAGGTAGCCGAGCAGGGGCGACCCTGTGCGGGTCAGCGAGCCGGCGTCTCTCGTAGAGGCCGATCGCGCGCCGACCACCGGACAACTCCGGCAGGGGCGGCCGTATGCGCGAAAGCGCGACCGAATCCCGCCACTTGTCCGCCTCTTTCCACCGTCGCATAACGGCATTGCACCCGGCTGTTAACCGGGCTGGTGCAGGTTCGACTCCTGCCGGTGGAGCTGCTCGACACGTCCCTGTCGAACAAAGGTCAGTTCACCGGTTTCTCAGTCCGGAAGCGAGGGTTCGAGTCCCTCCAGGGATACCAGAGAGGAGCGCGTGTTGCTCGACGGCCGAGCACTTCCCCGACGAGGAAGAGGTCGATGGTTCGACTCCATCCGCGCGCACCGACGAGCCGCCGTTCCACGGATGGGACGCAGCGCTACGAACGCTGACGGCGAGGGTTCGAGTCCTTCCGGCGGTACCACACGAGTCGCGGTCCGGGACCAACCTGGCCTCCAAAACCGGGTATGCGGGGTTCGACACCCTGGCGACTTGCCGATGTCGTGATGGCGTCACACGCGCGCGACGCACCTTGGCTCCGCGGGCCAGTCTGGAGTGGCCGTCTGTCTGTCAAGCAGAAGATCACGGGTTCAAATCCCGTCGGAGCCGCTGTCGTTCTCTGTCGTTCGCGAGTTGTTGCCATCATCGACCCGAAGGTCGGGGATGATGGTGGTGCGTTGGTTGTCGGAATGAAATCGCCGGATGGACCGGTGGAAAGGAGGCCGCCGTGAGCACGGCCCTGCAAGAGCGAACTCTCGTCCTCAGTCACGCCTATGAGCCGATCAAGGTCGTCTCCTGGCAGCGCGCCATGTGTCTGCTCACGCTCGGCAAGGTCGAGGTGCTCGAGGAGTACGGGCAGACCGTGCGCAGCGTGGCGATAGTGTTCAAGATGCCGGCGGTCGTTCGACTGCTGCGCGCGTTCCGCCGCCGTCGCCAGCCGGTGAAGTTCTCGCGCGTGAACATCTACGCGCGCGACCGCTACCGCTGCCTGTACTGCGGCGACCGGAAGTCGATCGCCGAGCTGACGTTCGACCACGTCGTGCCGCGCCGCCTCGGCGGACGTACGGAGTGGACGAACATCGCGACCGCCTGCGAGGAGTGCAACCGGCGCAAGGGCGCCCGCACGCCGGAGCAGGCCGGCATGGCGCTGCGTCACCCCCCGGTGCAGCCGCAGTGGGTGCCGGCGGTGACGATCCAGGTCAGCCTGCGATCGGTTCCGGACGCGTGGCGTGACTATCTGTACTGGACCGGCGAGCTGCAGGAGTAGCGCGGCGATCGCCGGCCGCACGGCCGTCCAGACTCGACGGTGTCAACCGGTGGGCCCCCGCTTACCGGCTTGACGCCGCGAGTCGCCGGACGGCGATCCCGACCCCGATCCGCGAGTGCCATGGCCTTGATTGCGCTCGCGGATCGGGGGCACGCTTGTTTTGAATGCCCCGGGCACGCGCAGAGATCGACGAGGTGCCGGACGGGCTGGCGGACCAGACCGAGCGCGCGGTTCGCGAGACCGGCGCGCTGCCGCTGCGCCGCATCGTGCCGGCACGGAGCGCGCTGTCTCGCCGCGCCCAGGGCCTCCTTTTCGACGCGCTGGCCCGGCGCGGGCTGGAGCGCACCGCCCGCTCGCTGCGCGTGCCGCTGCGCGATCAGGTCGCCGCGCTGCTCGATGGAGGCGCGCCGATCGCCACCGCCGCGCTGCGCAAGCAGCTGGCCGGCGTGGAGAGCGCGGCCGAGCTCAAGCTGGTCGTCCGCGACCTGGTGCGCGCCGGTCGCGCCGCGCTGGTCATGCGCGCCGGGAAGGAGCACATCGCCGCCCGCGACGGCGCGCTGCTGGCGCGCGAGCAGGTGGCGCGCATCGCGGATCTGGCCAAGGCGCTGGCCCGGCTGGCCGCATCGGCGAAGGCGCGCGCCGGCCAGCCGCCGCGAACACTGCTGCGCGCCGACGTCCTTGCCCTGCTCGAGCAGGCGCGGGGCGGGCTCGAGGCGGGCGGCGCCGGCGCCGGTCCCGCCGACGGCGATCCGGTCGCGCTCGTGATCGCCGCCGCGCGCGGACAGACAGACCCGACCACCGGCCTGGCCTTCGTCCCCGACGTTGCGCGCGCGCTCGGCGGCCGCCTGGCGGGAGACGCGCTGCGCGCCGCGCTGGTCAGCGCAGCCCGGTCGGGACAGGTCGAGCTGCGCCCGGAGAGCGGCGTCGAGCTGCTCTCGCCGGCCGACGGCGCGATGTGCCCGCGCGGACCTGACGGCTCGCCGCTTTCGTGGCTGCGGGTCGTCGCCGAGGAGCGGCCTTGATGTCCATCCTGCACCAGCAACACGCCGATCCGTGGAGCACCACCCTGCTCGACGTCGCGTCGCTCAACGCGCCGGTCTCGGATGCGGTCCTGTCGGCGATCGACGCCGCACGCGGCGCCGCGCTGGCCGGCGGCGCGGGTCGCCACAGCCGCAGCTTCCTCGTCCTCGGGCCGGCCGGCGCCGGCAAGACCCATCTGTTCGCGCGCCTCCGCCGCTGCGCCGGGGCGAGCGCCGCCTTCGTCCTCCTGCGGCCCGAGCTCGCCGTCGAGCCGACGCCGCGCCACGTGCTGGCGCAGGCGGTCGACGCGCTGCGCCGGCCGATCCCGGAGCAGCCGGAGCGGAGCCAGCTCGACGTGGTGGTCGGCTCGGCGGTGTCGGTGCTCAACGGCGCCGGCGCGCGCTGGCCCGCCGTCGCGCTCGATCAGCTGCGCGGCCTGCCCGAGCGCGAGCGGCAGGAGTCGCTCGAGCGCGCCGTCGAGGTGATCGAGCGCTCGCATCCGGAGATCGAGCCGGACTGGCTGGTTCGCTTCCTCGACCTGCCGTTCGCGAGCGGGGCCAACCGGCGCGCGGCGTTCCAGTGGCTGAGCGGCCGCGAGCCGGATCTGTTGCAGCTCGAGCGCCTCGGCTTCCGCGAGCCGCTCCCCGACGCGAGCGTGCTGCCGGCGCTGCGCACGCTGACCGCGGTCGCCTCGTTCAGCGCGCCGTTCGTTGTCGTCTTCGATCAGCTCGAGAACCTGATCGAGGAGGACGGCACCACCGGGCGCATCCACAGCCACGCTCGGCTGTTCTGCGAGCTGCACGACACGGTGCCCGGCCTGGTGCTGGTGCAGATGTCGCTCGAGGCGGAGTGGCAGCGGCGCATCTCGCCGGCGCTGGCCAGCTCCGAGCGATCGCGCATGGAGACATCTGTGCTCCGGCTGGCGCTGCCCACGGCGGACCAGCGCGTCGAGCTGCTCGATGCCTGGCTGGGCGCGCTGGCGCCGGAGGCGCGCCTGCCGCTGCCATGGCCGTTCACCCGCGAGTCGTGGCACCTGTGGCAGGACGCGCTCGGCGTGACGCCGCGCATGCTGATGATTGCCGCGCGCGAGGCGCTCGAGCACGGCGACGAGGTCGAGGAGGCGCACCATCAGGCCCCCGACGGCGCCGCGCCGGACAGCCTCGCCGACACGCTCGAGGGCCTGTGGGACGATCACGTCGAGCTCGCGCGCGCCGCCATCGACGAGGCCGCCACCGCCGGGCACCCGGTCGACGGCGGCCGCATCGCCAGCGGCGTGGCGGCCGCGCTGCGCCTGATCGGGGCCCGCGTCGAGGTGGCCGGCGCCCGCCACGCGCACCAGCTGCGGGTCGGCGACGGGCCCGGCCCGGTCGATCTATATGTGGTGCAGAAGTCGCATCCGCGCTCGGTCGCGGCGCAGCTGGACCGCGCGCGCCAGGCCGCCGAGGCCCGGCCGGTCGTCGCGCTGCGCGAGGCGGCGCGGCCGTTCCCGCCCAGCTGGAAGCAGGTCGCCGGACACCTGGACGCGCTGGTGGCCCAGCCGCTCGCCCGCTGGCTCGAGCTCGGACGCGAGGAGGTCGCCCAGCTGCTGGCGGTGCACGATCTGCTGGCCTCGGCGAGGTCGCAGGACCTGGCCGGCGTGGACGGCCGGCCGATCGCCGAAGAGGACGTGCGCGCCTGGGCGCGCGAGGCGCTCGGCATCGGCGGCTGGGCTGCGATCGCGGCGCTGCTCGACGCGGCCGAGCGGGCAGCGTCGGACGCCGCCGAGCGGGCCGCCGCGACCGCCGCCGAGAAGGCCGCGGCCTTCGCCATCGCCAGGGCCGCCGCGGCTGCGGCCGAGCGGGTCGCGGATCGAGGCGCCGACCGAGCCGATGCAGCCGGCGACCGGTCCCATGTAGCCAGCCACAGGCCCGCGGACACAGCCGCGACGCACGAGCCTCACGCCGAGCCCGTTCGCCCCGCACCCCGCGCGCCGTCGGCACCCATCGCCGCGCGCCCGGCCTCCTCCGCGGAGCCGCAGCCCGCCCTCTCGCTCGCCGATCCGGTCGTGGCCGCCATCCGCCGCCTTCGCCTCGCATCGATCGATCGCATCCTGCGCGAGGCCCGCGCCGTCGATCCGGACCTCATGCTGGCCGCCGCGCTCGAGCGCCTGCGCGCCCTGGCGTCGCGCCTGCGCTGGTTCGGCCGATCGATCGTGTGGTGGGAGGAGGAAGACCCGTGACCGCGACCTTCTCGGTCACCGAGACCCGCAACGCGCTGCGCTGCCCGCGTGTGTTCGCCCTGGGCCGGCTGCGCGGGCAACAGGTCATGTTCCCGATCGGCGCCTCGGCGCTGGGCAGCGTCTTTCACCGCCTGGTTGCCGAGTTCGCGCGCGAGCCGGCCGACGCGCGACTGGATCGCCTGCCCCGCTCGGCGACGGCCGCCGAGGTCGCCGACGCGCTGGCCGCGTCGCTGCTGCTTCTGCTGGCCACCGAGCTGGGCCGCAACCCGGCCTACGCCTCGATGCCGTCCGAGGTGGACGATCTGGCCGAGGCGCTGCGCGAGTTCGCCAGCCACGTCGCGCGCTCCAGCGCGGCCACCGACGTCGGCCCGGCCGATGCGGTGCGCCGCTTCCTGGCCGGCGCCGAGCTGCCGGTCGCAGTCGAGCTCGCGTCCGGCGAGGCGCCCCTCCGGCTGAGCGGCCGCATCGATGCGCTGCACGCGCCGCCCGGCGGGGCCGCCGAGGTGGTCGAGTACAAGCTGACCGAGGACGCCAACGAGGACCTCGACCGCGCCCAGGTCGCCCTCTACCGCTACCTCCTGGCCCGCGGGGAGCGAGCGCTGGACGCCGCACCGGTGATCCTGCGCTTCAATCCCCGGTTGACCGTCACGCGCATGTCCGGCCGCGAGGCGGACGAGCTCGTCGACCGCCGGCTCTTGCCACTCCTCGATCAGATGGCGCGCTGGACCGGCGATCCGCGCTCGGCGCCGCCGACCGAGCGCGACGATTCTGTGTGCTGCCTGCCCGGTGCGCGCCGCCTGCGCCGAGCTCTACCCGGAGCCGCTGCCGGCGCGCGACGATCCCCCGGCCGGCGCGCTGCGGCCGCGGCCGGACGCCATCGGCGAGCTGCGCGACGGCGACCCGGCCGACCAGGTTGACCAGCAGGCCCCGCCGGCGCGGCGCGACGACCGGGTCGCGGCCGAGGCCGAGCGCATCAAGCAGCTCATCCTCGACATCCTGCGCCTCCAGGGCGTGGCGCAGCCGACCGCGCGTCCTCCGATCGTCGGCGCGCGCATCGTCCAGATCGAGGTGTCGGTGGCGCGCGGCAGCGTGAACGCCGTCGAGCGGGCGGCCAGCGACGTCGAGCACCGCCTCGCGGCCGACCACGGGCTCACCGCGCGCTTCCACCGCAAGGGCGCCCTGCGCGTGTTCGTCGTCGCGCGGCCGGAGCCGGAGCAGGTGAGCCTGGCCGGCCTGCTGGCCGCGCGCGCCGACTGGCTGCGCGAGCGCACCGGCCGCTTCTTGCTGGGCGAGACGACCGAGCGCACACCGCTGGGCGGCGACCTGTCCGACGCGTCGTCCTGTCACCTCCTGGTCGGCGGAACCACCGGCAGCGGCAAGTCGGTTCTGCTGCGCTGCATCGCCGCCAGCCTGGTGCACTTCCATCCGCCGGCGGAGCTGCAGCTGACCCTTGTCGATCCGAAGCGGGTCTCGTTCGCGCGGCTGGCCACCGCGGTCGGCGCCCACCTGGCCGGGCCGCTGCTCCACGACGTCGAGGAGGTCATCCCGGTGCTCGCCTCGCTCATCGAGGAGATGGAGGAGCGCTACGCCCTGTTCGAGGCGGCCCGCGTGCAGGACATCGACGAGTACAACGAGCTGCGCGCCGGCGGCGAGCCGCTGCCGCGCCGCGTGGTGCTGGTCGACGAGTTCCAGGATCTGGTCGCCGCGCGGCCGACGCGCGATCGCTTCGTCGACATCGTGCAGCGGCTCGGCGCCAAGGCCCGCGCCTCCGGCATCCACCTGGTGCTGGCCACCCAGCGGCCGACGAAGGAGAACGTGCCCGGCGGCATCAAGGCCAACCTGCCCGGCCGCGTCGCGCTCAAGGTGGCCAGCACTCTCGAGTCGCGCATCATCCTCGAGGGCAGCGGGGCCGAGGCGCTGCTCGGCAAGGGAGATCTCCTCGCCGATCTTGGCCACGGCCGCGTGCGCGCGCAGGCCCCGTTCGACCGCCTCTGAGCGGCCGAGCTCTCACCATGGGCGTCCCATCCGGCTTCGAGTACGCGGTCCGCGGCAACGCGAGGTGGTGCTGACCCATCACGGCCGCGCCGCGGGCACCCTGCGCGGCGATCGGGCCGAGGAGTTCCTCGCCGCCATCGAGGGCGCCGGCGAGCGCGAGGCGCAGGAGCTCATGGCCCGCTACACAGGCAACTACCGGCGCGGCAACGAGCGCGTGGCCCGCCGCCACCCGCGCAACCGTTAGAACGCTAAAGGTCGATCTCGACGACGCCGAGGATCTCGCGCGGCGGAGTCCGGTAGTCGAAGCTGTGCGGTCCGCGGTTGATGATCGGCCCGGCGGTGTCGAACAGGTTGCTGCCCTCGAGGCCGAGCTTGATGCCCGGGTGGGGGCGGTAGAACAGCGTGGCGCCGACGGTGAGCCAGGCCGGCACCGACGACGGGCGGAGCTGGTTCCACATGTCGTCGCTGCGGTCGCTCGCCCGCCGCCGCGCGATGCCCTGATAGTAGAGCGTCGCCGTGCCGCCGAAGCGCGCCGCGGTCGCGCGCGCGCCGGCCTTGGCCAGGTGGCTGGGCGCCCAGACCAGACGGTCCGACGGCGCCAGCTCCGGGTTCAGCACGGTCTCGTCCAGCAGTCGCACGGCGCTGGCGCTGGCGAAACCGTCGACCGAGAAGCCGCCCAGCCGGGTCTGAGCCAGGACCTCCAGCTCGCCGCCCGCACGCCGGTTCGAGAAGATGTTCTCGAGCAATCCGTCGACGGCGTCGTACTCGATCACGTGGCGGTGATCGATGTAGAAGACGCTGGCCCGCAGCCGCACCGGCGCGATCGGCGCCCAGTCCACCGCCGCCTCGTAGCTGGTCACTGTCTCGGGCCGCAGCACCGCCGGATTGGACGCGGCGGTCCAGCTGTTGGACGCGAACAGCTCGACAACGGTCGGCGTGCGGAACGCGTGGGCGGCCATCAGCTTGAGGCGCACGGAGTCCGCCGGTCGCACCACCAGACCGGCGCGCGGGCTCAGCTGCTGGTGCGAGTCGGACAGCACCGGGCGCTCGGCGCTGGCCACATCGACGTAGCGGTAGAACAGATCGTCGTAGCGGCCGCCGAGCGTGAGCTCCACGCGCTCGCCGAGCAGCCGGCCCGACACCGCCTGGCCGTACACGCCGATCCGGTGCACCGGACGGTCCCGGATCGGCTCGTACATGTCCCCCTGGGCCCGGAAGTCGTCCAGCTGCGGGTACTCTCCGCTCGGATCGACGAGCTGGGCGTTGGCGAGGTGCCGGTCGTCGCCGCCGTACAGCACGCCGGTGTACTCGACCCCGCCCAGCGCCGTGGCGCCGCGCGGCAGACCGATCTCGACCTGGCCGCGGCCGAACAGCGAGTGCAGGCTTGTGTTGACCACCTCGGTCACGCCCTGCGGGTAGAAGCCGTCGAAGCCGCCGGACGGTCGGTGGCGGGTCTCGGCCTGGTAGTCCTCGCGCTGGAACTGCAGGGCGCTCTCGAGCTTGACGCGGTCGAAGGCGCGGCGATCGCTCGCGTCGATCGTCGTGCGCTCGTAGCGCACGTACTCCTGGATGTCGGGCGCGAGGAACGTCCAGCCGTGGCTGGTCTCGGTCTGCTCGACCTGGCGGTGCAGCGACACCTCGAGGCCGCGCACCGCAGCCGCGCGCGGCTCGACCTTCATCCACAGATAGGACGACGTGCGCTCGTCCTGGACCTCGAACAGCGCCGGCGGTGCCGTCGCCGGCGACCCGGTAGGAGTCGTCCGTGTCCATGTACTCGTCGCCGTCGGTGCGCAGCGCGCTCAGGCCGACCACCGCGTCGGCCCAGCTTCCCCGCTGCGCGCCGACCGCCTCCAGGTTCTGCGTGCCGGTGCCGGCGCGCAGGCGCGCCTCGACGCCCCCGTCGCCCAGATCGGGGGCCGACAGGGTCTCGACCGCGACGACGCCGTGCACGGCGTTCGAGCCGTAGACCGCGGAGGCGGGCCCGCGCACGACCTCCACCTTGCGGGCGAAGTAGAGCGGGGCGCCGTCCCAGGTGAACGCGGCACCGGCGTCGACGTTGTTGTGCGGCATGCCGTCCATGGCCAGGAGCAGCCGGTTGGAGTTCCAGCGCTCCGCCTCGCCGCGAAATCCGGCCAGCCGTCGCTCGTAGTCCTGCGAGCGGGCGAAGCCGGGCAGCGTGTAGAGCAGCTCGTTGATGCTCTTCCAGCCGTAGTCGCGCAGCTGCTCGCGCGTCACCGCCGACGCGTTGCCGGGCAGGTCGCCGATCTTGACCGGCTGCCGGGTCGCGGCGCTCACCTCCAGGTCGAGCAGGCTGTCCAGCTCGAGCTGGCTCACCTCGATCGGCTCGCCGGCGGCCGGCTCCGGCAGCGCGTTGTCCCCTGCCCGCGCCGTGCCCCGCGTCAGGGACGCGACGAGCACGGCCATACCCAGCCGCCAGGCCGCCCCGCCCCTCGTCCTCATCGCGCCACCACCTTGCTGAGCCGCAGGAGCTGGCCGGCCAGGCGAGCCCCCTCCGCGCGCGCCGCGACCAGGTTGACCAGGATGCCGACCCGCGCGCGATCGTCGGACAGCGCGATCGACAGCCCGCCCGCGAGGTAGTGGGCCTGATCGGTGAAGGTCAGCACGCGGGCGATGCGCGCCGCCTTGACCACGGCCGCGACGTGGGGGTCGGCGCCGCCGCACAGGTAGAGCACCGAGAAGCCGCCGCTGGGCCAGCGCGTGGCCGCTCACCTCGACAGCGGACATGGTCTCGACCTGGAGCCGCTTTCCGGTCACGACGACGCGGTTGACCAGCCCGTCGAGCGCCGCGCGCATGCGGCCGGCGCAGGCAAGCCCAGCCGCGCTCTCGCCGTGCACCACCGCCAGCCTGACCGCGGCGTCCGGCGCGGTCGGCCAGGGCGTGGTCGTAGGCCAGGATGCGCAGGATGATGATCGCCTGCTTCTCGGCCGGGACCTCGGCGGCCGCCCCGCGCGCGCCGGCCAGCGCGACGCAGCGCCGCCAGCGCGGCCGCGGCGCTACGGTGCACGGGCCTCATCCGGCTCCTGGCGGTGCAGGTTGCTGTGCACGAACTGCAGCAGCGCCCTGCGCGAGAACGGCTTCTCGAGGACCGGCGCGATCGTCGTCGGATCGACCGGCGCGACGTGCGGCCCGCTCATCCCGGCCTCGCCGATGTCGCCGGTCATGAAGACCAGGCGCGGGCGCAGCGGCTGGTGGCGCTCGTCCAGGTGCCGGGCCAGCTCGATGCCGGACATGTCCGGCATGCGCAGGTCGCACAGGATGAGGTCGAACGACTCGCCGCAGTCGAAGCGATCGAGCGCGACGCGCGCGCTCTGCACCCCGGTCACGTCGTGGCTGTCGCCGAGCAGGCGCTCGACCGATTGCACCACTGCCGGCTCGTCGTCGATGACCAGCACCTTGCCGCGCCCGCTGCTCGGCACCGCGCCGGAGTCGGAGCGCGTGCGCCCGCCGGCGACCGCCTGGCGCAGGCGGATGGTGAAGGTGGTGCCGGCGTCCTCGACGCTGTCGACGTCGATGCGCCCGTCCATGGCCAGCACCAGGTTGTGCACGATGGCCAGGCCGAGCCCGGTGCCCACGCCGACCGGCTTGGTGGTGAAGAACGGGTCGAAGATCCGCTCGCGCACCGGCTCCGGGATGCCGACGCCGCTGTCGCGCACGCGCGCGACCACGCTGCCGTCGGCCATCGTCTCGGTGGAGACCTCGATCCGGTTCTCCTGCGCCTTGCCCTCGGGCAGCGCCTGGGCGGCGTTGATCAGCAGATTCACGAACACCTGGACCAGGCGCGACTCGTTGCCCAGCACCGTCGGCACCGGGCGCAGGTTGCGCACCACCTGGGCTCGGTGCTTGAGGTGGCCCTGCACCATCTGCAGCGACTTCTCGATCGCCCCGACCAGGTCGGTCGGCCCCAGCGCGTCGCCGTCGCTGCGCGACAGCGCCTTCATGTCCTTGACGATGCGGCCGACCCGGTTGGCCGCGTCGATCGCCTCGACCAGCGCGGAGGCGACTTCCTCGTCCGGCCGCGGCCGCCTGGCTCGGCATGCTCGCGCACGAAGTCGAGGTTGGCCATGACGACCGACAGCGGGTTGTTGATCTCGTGGGCGACGCCCGCGGTCAGGGTGCCGAGCGACGCCATGCGGTCCGACAGCAGCAGCCTCTCTTGCAGGCGCGTGCGCTCGGTGACGTCGAGCGCGACCAGGGCGGCGGCGTCCGCCTCGCCGAACTGGACCTCGAGGCTGGCCGCCTCGACGCTGAGCACCTTGCCGCCGGCCATGGCCAGCGTGCGCGGATCGAGGTGGACGCGCGCGTCGCCGGCCGGGACCGGCAGGGTCTCGCCCGGCGCCAGGTGCTCCGACAGCGAGTCCCCGACCAGCGACGTCCTCGTCGCCGCCGCCGAGCAGCTTCACGCCGGCCGGGTTGACGTAGAGGATGCGGTCGCTCGCGGTGAAGGATGAGCGCCACCGGCAGGCTGTCCGACAGCGCCGAGAAGCTCTCCGCCGAGCGCCGCAGCGCGCCCTCGGCCGCCTGCCGCCTCTGCAGGAACCAGCCGGTCGCGATGCTGAAGAACAGCCCGACCAGCGCCACGACCGCGGCGGCCAGCCCGGCCGCGGTCGTGTTGGCGCGGCGCTTGGCGTCGATGGCGGTGGTGGCGAAGCGAAGGCGCAGCACCCCGTGGGTCCCGCCCGGCGCGCGCACGGCGGCGCTCACCTCGATGCGCTCGTCGTCGAAGCGCACCTCCGGGACCGGCAGCGCGCGCCACGGCTCGGGCGCGTCCGCCGGCGCGCCCGGGTCCGGCCAGGTGGCGAACCTGCTGGCCCTTGCTGTCGAACAGCTCGGCGCTGAGCAGGTCCGGCTGCACCGCCAGGCGGGCCATCGCCTCGCGCGCGTGCTCGCGATCGTCGAACTCGAGGTCGGGCGCCACCAGCGACGCCATCACCTCGGCCACCCCGCGCGCCCGCTCCTCGGCCGAGCCGAGCGCCAGCTCGTTCATGCGCCGCGGCAGCGTGATGACCAGGGCGGCCGCGACCAGGCCGAGCGGCATGAACAGCAGCGCCACGAGCCGGATCAGGCGAGCGGCCGGATGAGGAGGAGCGGATGGCATCTTGAGCGGCGCTGGCGATCGCCGCGGCGCCGCCCTCATCGATCCATCGACCAGATGGGGCGCACGTTGAGGCTGGCCGGCACACTCCGCCCTCCACGCTCCTGCTCGCGCGAGGTCGCCGGCGGGTCGCGGCGATGCGTGCGCGCAGCGCCGCTCTTCACCCGGACCGGGTGACGGCCGCGCGCGTGCGGCGCGTCTTGCTCGTACGTGGCCCGCGGTGTTCCACTGACGGTGGGCGGAGGGGCGCATGGGTCGGAGGATGGCGGTGCGTGTGGTGGCGCAGGATCCGTCGTTGCGCGACAGCGACGACAGCATCGTCACCACGGTGGTGGGCATTCCGGAGGAGGTCCTGGCCGAGGGACCGCGCGGGCACCGCGTGGCGGTGGTCGACTACGACTCGACCAGGCGGGTGCACTACCAGCCGTGGCGGCACGAGCCGGGCGGCGATCTCGATCGCGAGCTCAGCAACGAGGACATCCTCGGCCAGCCCTGGTTCCACGCGCCAGAACGCGTTCGCCCTGGCGATGCGCACGGTGCTGCGCTTCGAGCGCGCGCTGGGGCGGCGGGCCGGGTGGGCCTGCGACGGGCAGCAGCTGCACATCGTGCCGCACGCGTTCGAGGAGGCCAACGCCTACTACTCGCCGGGCGACTCGGCGCTCCTGTTCGGCTACTTCCCGGGTGCGGCCGGCAGCTGGATCTACACCTCGCTGTCGCACGACATCGTCGTCCACGAGAGCACCCACGCGCTGCTCGACGGCATCCGGCGCCGCTACCTCGATCTCGCGCACCCGGATCAGGCCGCGTTCCACGAGGGGTTCGCCGACACGGTGGCGCTGCTGTCGGCCTTCACCATGACCGACACGGTCGCGCGCGTGCTGCTGTCGCTCGAGCACCACGTCGATCGCGAGCGGCGGCTGCTCGATCGCGCGGGCCTCGACGTCGACGGCATGGGTACGCGCGTGCTGCAGGCCATGGCCGATCAGCTCGGCGCGGCCGTGGAGCGAGGTGCGCGGGTGTCCGCTGCGCCGCTCGATCGATCTCATCAGCGGTCGTGTCGAGGCCGCCGATCCCGGGCTGGGTCAGCCGCACCGGCGCGGCGAGCAGCTGGTGGCCGCCGTGATGGGCACCTTCCTGGGCGCGTGGTTCGAGCGGCTGACCCGCGCCGGCGCCGGGCCGGTGAGCATCGGCCGGGCCACCGAAGATGCGAACGACATCGCCGAGGCGCTCCTCGACGTGACGATCAAGGCGCTCGACTACTCGCCTCCGATCGATCTCGTCTTCGGCGACTACCTCAGCGCGATGCTGACGTCAGACAGCGAGATGCGTCCGGACGACTCGGCATATCGGCTGCGCGCCCACGCCCTGCGCTGGTTCGCCCGGCTGGGAATCCAGCCCACCGGGGACGAAGAGGGCGGGCTGTGGTGTCGACCGCGCGCGGGCCTGCGCTACGACGACTCCGCGCACGCATGCGCTTGCCGCCCCGGCTCGCCGCGGAGACCATCCTGAAGCTGAGCGGCGGCGGAATACTCACCTTCGATGACCTCGGCCACCTCAAATATCACGTCTATCAGCGCTTGTTATCGGATACCCAGGCCCGGCGTTTGCGGGTCCTCTGGGAACTCGGTTTGCTCGACCCGGGTGGGCGCAGCGTGCCGCTTTCGCTGGCTGCGCTGCACGCCAGGCGCAGCGCGCAGGCGCGTGAGCACTTCTGACGGGCGCACCCTGACAGCGCAAAATCACCCCAACGGGGTGATTTTCTGGGCACACATTATGTGTTCTATATTGACGGTGCCCGGTGTGATGCTGTCGCCGGGAAGGTGGAGGGGATGGGAATCAAGGGCAAGTACGTTGTGTTGCGCGCCAGGCGGGCAATCCGGCCGCGCGACCCGTTCAGCGGGCTTTCGGGAATACCTTTTCGAGAGTCGTTGATCGTCGGTGCTGCTCCGCAGTCGGAGTCGACGGTGGATGCGGAGCAGCTCTCGAGCCGAGACGTGCGAGAGATGGTGCGTGACCCCTCGGTGGCCGCGATCGACACGCCCTTCGACGGTGGCGGCGTCGAGGTGGCCGTGCTCGACACGGGCATCGATCGGGCGCACGCAGCGGAGACGGCGAACGCAACGGACGGCGCCGGATCGTCCGACTCGCTGTTCCCGGCGATGAACTGGGCCCTCGATCAGGGCGCCCGCTCAGCATCCATACCGGCAGCGGCCAATGAAGTGATTTCGGTCGCCGCTCTGCAACGTCAACCAGACACGCTCGCTGATATCAGCGCGTCCGATGTGAACACCTTGTCGGCCCGCGAAGGAGGAGGGTTGGTAGGCGATGAGTGGGACCAGCATGGCGACGCCGCACATGGCGGGACTGCTGGCATTATTGTGGCAGGCCCTACGCCAGCAACCTGTGCTGGTGAATGCGGCACTGGTTTCGGGAAGGTTGCTAGCCATGGCGCGAACAGAGGGTCTCGCGCCGGAGGTCGAGATTGCCGATCGGGGGGTCGGAATCGCAGTTTGCACCTCGCTAGCAGGGGGGGCGGGGCGCGCGTCGATGGCGGCTGGTGCACAATTCCTGCCGCGCCGGCGGGCGTTCCGGGTTTAGAATCAGGCCTTGCACACGGACCAGAAGTCCCCTGGGTCCGGGTGCGGAGCCAAGTGGAGCTAGGATGGCGGACCAGGGAACCGTACTGATCGTCGATGATGATGAGGCATTTGCGCGCATAGTTGTCGCGCCGCCGTTTTCGCGGCGCTGGCATCTCGAGTTTGCGTTCAACGTGCCGCAGGCTCACGAATCGCTGGACCACTTGACCGATCTGAAGATGGCGATCGTGGACCTCGACCTACCGGGAGGTCAGCCCTTCGTAGCGAACCAGCAAGGCGGGTTCGGCTTCGACGTGGCCTCTCGTATTCGCGCGGTGGCACCCCAGTGCTGGGTTGTCATCTTGACCGGGCATCTGTATCCGCACCTGGTCAACCAGGCGCACAGGCTCGGCGCAGAGTTCCTGCACAAGGAAAACTGCCTCGAGAACCTGTCGCTCCTGGCCGATCGACTGCACTCGCGGGGACATCCGTCCGACGAGCGCGCGGCCGAGTTCCTCGACTACCTGCAGTGGCGCTTCTCGCTCTCGCCTCGCCAGGTCGAGATCGCGAGCCTCGCCATCCGCGGGCTCGAGAACGCGGAGATCGCCACGCAGCTCGGCATCACCTGCAACACGCTCAAGCGTCACGTGAGGCTGCTGCTGTCGAAGTGCGGCGCACCGACGCTGCGCGCGCTGGCGCGCACCTATTACTCGCAGGCGGACAGCGCCGTGCGAGCGCAGGAGACCGAGTCTCGCAACTAACCGGGGTTCGCCCCGGATCCGATGACCGACGACCGGCGTCGCCGTGCACGGGCGCGGCGACGCCGGTGTCGTGTGCCCGTGATGGGCCCGTGCTAGGCTGCGCCACCTTGAGCGCGACCGACGACGAGCTCGACGGATTCGATCGACGCCGCTCTGCACGGCGTGTTCGGTTTTCCGGAGCTGTGGCCCGGCCAGCGCGACGTGATGCGCGAGGTGATGGCCGGCCGCCCGGTGGTCGCGGTCATGCCGACCGGCGCCGGCAAGTCGCTTTGCTACCAGCTGCCGGCGGTGCTGCTCGCCGAGCAGGGCGGGCTGACCGTCGTGGTGTCGCCGCTCATCGCGCTGATGAAGGATCAGGTTGACGCGCTGGCCGCGCGCGGCATCGCGTGCGCCGCGCTGACCAGCGCCGCCGGCGCCGACGAGCAGGGCGCGACCCTGGACGCCATCCGGCGCGGCGCGCTCGCGCTCGCCTTCGTGGCGCCCGAGCGCTTCGCCAGCCGGCGCTTCCTGTCCGCGCTCGAGGCATCGAAGAGCCGCATCGCGCTCTTCGCCGTCGACGAGGCGCACTGCATCTCCGAGTGGGGGCACGAGTTCCGCCCCGCTTACCGCGCGCTCGGCGAGGTGGTAGCCGCGCTGGCGCCGCCGCGCCTGATCGCGCTGACCGCGACCGCGACGCCGGAGGTGCGGCGCGACATCGCGCACCAGCTGGGCATGACGCGGGCGAGCTTTCACGTGCGCGGCTTCGCCCGCCCCAACCTGCGCCTCGCGGTGCACCCGGTCGGCGGCGCCGACGACAAGCGGGCCGGCATGACCGCGCTGGTCCGCGCGCGCGGCAGCGGCAGCGCGCTGGTCTACGCCGCCACCCGCAAGAACGCCGAGGCCTACGCCGACACGCTGGCCGCCGCCGGCGTGCGCGCGCGCTTCTATCACGCCGGCATGGACGACGGCGAGCGCAACGAGGTGCAGGACCGCTTCATGGCCGACAAGCTCGACGCGGTCGTCGCGACCAACGCGTTCGGCATGGGCATCGACAAGTCGGACGTGCGCCTCGTCGTGCACGCCGACCTGCCGCGCAGCCCCGAGGCCTACTACCAGGAGGCCGGGCGCGCCGGGCGCGACGGCGAGGTCGCCGACTGCGCGCTGCTCTTCAACTACAGCGACGTGCGCGTGCAGGAGTTCCTCATCGAGGCCAGCTACCCGAACCCGGACATGATGCGCGCGCTGTGGAAGCTGCTGCGAGCGAAGCCGCGCCGCTTCCGCCCGGAGGCGCTGCGCGACGAGCTGCCCGATCGGCCGCACCCGAGCGCGATCGAGTCGGCGGCCCGCATCCTCGTGCGCCACGGCCTCATGCGTGGAGACGGCGACGTCATGAGCGCGAGCCGCCCCGAGGAGCTGGGCGGCGACTTCCCCGCCTTCGACACCGAGGCGCAGGTGCGCCGCGCGGGTGTCGAGCGCAGCAAGCTGCGCGCCATGGTCAGCTACGCCTACGACGAGGCCTGCCGCCACCGCTTCCTGCTGGCCTACTTCGGCGACCAGACGGCGCGCGTGCAGGCATGCGGCGCGTGCGATCTCTGTCTGCAGGCGTCCGGCCGGCCGCTGCCAGCGCTCGAGCCGCCCCGGCGCTCCCGTCCGGCTGCGAACCGGCGTCCGCGCGGAGCCGGGCGCGCGCGGCGATGACGTCTGCTCGACGACGGACGCGCGCGAAATTTCTCGGTCGGTCCGGTCGTTGAAAGCTAGGATAGTTGCTTGCCCATGGGGAGTGCGGGTAGACGCGGCCGAGCAGGCCGGCGCGAGCCTCTCGCGGATCAGGTCGAGCGAGCCGGGCACCTGATCCTGACCTCGTTCTGGACCGGTCTGGTCTGGGTCCTGCGCATCCTGCTGCGCGGCGCCGCCGGCGTGGGCGCCTACGCGCTGCGCTGGTTTCGCCGGCAGAGCGTGACCGCCAAGCTCATCGTCATCGGCGTGCTCATCGGCGCCTCGCTGGCCACGGCTTACGTCCTCACCACGCGCCCGCCGCCGCCGGTCTACGTCGACGACGAGACCGAGGCGCTCGCGCGCGTCATCCGCAGCGAGGCCGGCGTCTCCTCGGCGCCGCAGCGCATCCACGTGGCCTGGGTGACCCGCAACCTCTCCGTCGAGCGCGGCCAGTCGATCGCCGAGATGGCGTGCTCGCCGTGCGGACCACAGGAGCTGGGCCGCCCGGTGTCGTCGCGGCAGGACGCCACCGACGCGGATCGCGAGCTCGCGCGCTACATCCTCGCCTCGCCGGCCATGATGGATCCGACCGGCGGCGCCACCCACTTCATCAACCCGACGCTGCAGGACGACCTCGCGGCGCGCGGTCGCCCCGGCTACCGCGGTCGTCCGTATCAACGAAGTGCGGCAGCGGTGGCTCGGCGCCTACGGGTGGGAGCCTTACTACCGGCTCGGCCCCGACCTGGAGCTGTGGGGCCCCAAGCGCGGAGCGCGCGGCAAGTCCTCTCGGTCCGGCGCCAGAACGCGCTCCAGATAGCGCTCCGCCACACATGATCTCGGCGGTCGGGCTGCGCTCCTCCGTCGCCGTTTGCGACCTGGGCGTCCTGACCCGCAGTCGGTGGCCGGAATCCCGGCCACTCGTTGTTGCACCTGCGGGCACACGAGGCTACAGTTCGGCCAACCGGTTCCGCTAGGGGGCGGAGTATGCTCGCCGCATGGACGATGTACGAGCGCGCGGTGCGCTCCTCGGGCTGGCGGTGGGTGATGCGCTAGGGACGACGCTCGAGTTCGAGCGGCCCGCGATGCAGATGCCGTGGCGGTTGCTCGACGGGCCGCATCGCGACGTCACCGGCGGGGGGCCATTCTCCGTCGAGCCGGGGCAGACCACCGACGACACGCAGATGGCGACGTGTCTCGCGTCCAGCATCGCCGTGCACGGGCGCTTCGTGCGCGAGGACGTGGTGCGCGCGTATCGCACGTGGGAGGTGCACGCGTTCGACATCGGCAACCTCACCGCGGCGGCGCTCGCGCGCAGCGGCGACGACGGCAACGGAGGCCGCCGCGCGTGGGAGGCGAGCGGCGGGCAGTCGGCCGGCAACGGCTCGCTGATGCGTACCGCGGCGATCGGCGCGCTGCTGTGGAACGACGTCGCCGCCAGGCGCGAGGCGTCGCTGGCCGAGTCGGCCATCACTCACTTCGATCCGCGCTGCCAGCTGTCCTGCGCCGCCTTCAACGCGGCCATCGCGCACGCCGTCACGTCGCCGGAGCTGCCCGGCTCGGCGTGGGCGCTGCACGCCGCCGCCGGGCTCGAGCTGCGCGCCGCGGCCGAGCTCCTGCGCGACCGCCACCCGGACCTGCTCTCCGAGATCGACGGCGCCGAGGAGGCGCTGGCCGAAGATCTGCATCTGGCCACGCTCGACGATCCGGCCCTGGCGGACCTGCTGCACGCCGCGCAGGGCTTCGTGCGGGTCTCGTTCCGCCTCGCCTTCTGGCACCTGCTGCACGCGCCGTCGTTCGAGGCCGCGCTCATCGACGCGGTCAACCGCGGCGGCGACGCCGACACAAACGCGGCCATCACCGGCGCGCTGCTCGGCGCCTATCACGGGGCCGACGCCATCCCGGCCCGCTGGAGCGAGCCGGTGCTGGGCGCGCTCGCCGATCGCTGCGGCCACCCTCTGCGCGAGATCTATCATCCGCGCGTGCTGCTGGCCGCGCTGGAGACGCAGGCGGTCGGGGCGTGCGGCTGCCGCGCGCCGGACGGCCTCGAGGGCGGCGATGCGTTCATGTCGTTCGATCGCCACCTGCAGCGCCGCCTGGTCTGGGAGCAGCTCATCGGCAAGGGCGCCCTGCCCTGGTGCGAGGCCATCCGCACGGCGGCCGGCGGCCTTCGCGACGAGGGTCTGCTCGGGTTCACCAGCCTGCACGACACCAGCCCGGCCTACGACGCGATCCGCGACATCATCGAGAACGAGCTGCGCTCCGAGGTGCCGCTGTTCGACCGCGGCGAGCAGGTGCGCGGCAAGGTGCGCGCCATCGTCAGCGGGCCGGGCGTGATCACGCGCGAGTGCTGGCGCGACTTCCTGCTCGCGGTGGTCGGCGAGCAGCCGATGGAGATCGACCTGGCCATCGACCTCACCGCCGAGCGCGCCCGCACCCAGGTCGGTCTTTTCTTCAAGCGCCTGCACGCGGACGGCATCATCACCGGCGCGATCCGCGCGGCCATCGCCGCCGCCATCCGCCGCGGCCAGCTGGTCGCCGTCGACGGCGGCGTCGCGCGCCCGGCCGACCCGCCGCCGCTGGCCGACCGCGAGTCGAACCCTGGACGTCGACCTGGACCTGGACCACGGCCTGGGCGAGCTGGCCGACGTCGACGCCGGGCTGTGACGCTCAGACCGGCGCGCGGTTCCGCTCGAGGTCGATGACCGCGAGGGTGGCGCCGGTCGCGCCGATGCCGAGCGCGAACAGGTTGAGCACCGGCACCAGCATGAGGCCGGCGGTGGCTCCCCCCACGCCGAGCGTGCGGCCGCGGTGGACGCGCAGGAAGTCGAGCTTCTGGCGGTACGACCACAGCCGGCGCGCGTGCACGGCGTCGAAGCAGTCGTAGGCGGCCGAGGTGCCGGCGAAGTAGGCGCCGAGAGCGAACGCGATCGCCGGGCCGATGACCGGGATGAGGGCGCCCAGCACGAACACAAGCAGCAGGGTCATCAGATAGACCAGCAGCCGGCGCACCGCGTGGATGATGCCCATGACCATGCCGCGCGCGAAGCCGGACATCGAGAAGCCGGGCGCGGGCCGGCCGGTCACCCGCTCCTCGACCGCCTCGGACAGCATCTCGCAGAACGGGCCGGCCAGCAGGCCGGAGATGGTCACGAACACGAGGAAGCCGGCAAGCGCGAGGCCGCCGACGACGATCACCCGGAGCACGCTCTCCACCCAGCTCAGCCACCCGGGCAGGTGGGCCGCCACCCAGGCCAGCGCCGGATCGGCGAGCGCCGTCACGCCCCAGACGACCGCGCCGATGATCAGCAGCGTGACCAGGGCCGGGAAGAGCAGGTAGACGAGCAGCCGGGGGTGGGCAAGGAGGTAGCTACCGCCGCGGGCCACGTCGCCGGCGCCTCGGAACAGCTGCAACATGGCCGGCGAGGTTAGCACGCCACAGCGCCGCCCCGACGGGGTGCACCGGCCACGCGCGATCGCGAGTTCCGCTCCTCGACGGGACGGCGGTTGGTATCATCGACGCGCGTGGGGGAGCGAACCGACCTGAAGGTCCCGCTTCGGCGTGTGGCGGTGGAGATCTGTCTCGGCGGTCAGGCCGCGCGACAGATCGAGCTGTTCCTGAGCGAGCACACCGAGACCGACTGGCGCCGGCAGGAGGTGCTGGATCTCCTCCAGGGCGGCCGCCAGTTCGTGCCGTGCCGCGACGCCGAGCTGGGGACGCTGACGTTCATCAACCGCGACCACATCCTGTGGCTCGCCATCCCGCTCGCCGAGGACCAGATCGGAGACGACAGCGCCGAGCTGGGCCAGCTTTTCGATCAGCACCACCAGGTGACGCTGCACCTCGTCGGCGGCATGACGCTCGAGGGCGCGTTCCTCTACTCCGCTCCGGTCGAGCTCGCGCGCCTGGTGGATCACGTGAACCGGCCCGGCGGCTTCCTGGTCCTGCACTGGGGCGGCCAGATCCTCATGGTCCGCAAGTCGGCGGTGCTCGAGATCGTCGAGAAATGATGACATGAGCGCCCGCATCGATATCTACATCTCCTCGCTCCTGCGCTTCAACGCGTCGGCGGTGGTGCTTGTCAGCGACGCCAACGTGTCGCTGCGCTTCCCCACCGGCGAGCGCTTCGCCAACCAGGCCACCTCGCACGCCGATCTGGTGGCGCTGGTCGAGCAGATCGCGCCGTCGGGCGCGGCGTCCGAGGTGCGCGGCGGCACGCGCGCGGTCTTCTCGCATCGCTCGGGAGGCAACTCGTACGCCGTCACCGTCGAGCCCAAGCCGGGCAAGTGGCGCGTGACGATCGAGCCGGACGAGACGGGCGCGGTCGCCCCTGCGCCCGCGCGCGAGGAGCCCACGCCGCCACCCCGCGCGCGCTCGGCCGAGCCGCGCGCCGGCGCCGGCGCGGCGACGTCGTACTCGTCGCACGCATCGTCCTCGTCCTCCTCGTCGTCGTCCGGGTCATCCCATGGATCGTCGAGCTCGCACGGGACCGGGCATGGCCTCGAGGACGTCACCCGCCAGCTGCGTCCGATCGAGCGGATGCTGGCGCGCATGCACGAGCGCGGCGCCTCGGACCTGCACCTGTCGACCGGCAACGTGCCCAAGATCCGGCTGCACGGCGAGATCCAGGACCTCGGCCCGGATCAGGGCGTGCTCGATCCGGAGGCGATGATGGCGCTGCTGTCGCCGATCGTGCCGGCCAAGAACCGCGCCGAGTTCGAGGAGCGCAACGACACCGACTTCGCGCACTCGATCCCGGGCGTGTCCCGCTTCCGCGCCAACATGTTCCGCGACCGCCACGGCCCGGGCGCGGTGTTCCGCGCCATCCCCTTCCAGATCCTGTCGCCCGAGCAGATCGGGCTGCCCAAGGGCGTGCTCGAGCTGTGCTTCCTGAGCAAGGGGCTGGTGGTGGTCACCGGGCCGACCGGGTCGGGCAAGTCGACGACGCTGGCCACGCTCATCGACTACATCAACCGCAACCGCAAGGACCACATCATCACGATCGAGGACCCGATCGAGTTCGTGCACGAGAACAAGGGCTGCCTGGTCAACCAGCGCGAGGTGCACACGCACACCCGAGGTTTCAAGGACGCGCTGCGCGCCGCCCTGCGCGAGGATCCGGACATCGTGCTGGTCGGCGAGATGCGAGATCTGGAGACCATCGCCATCGCGGTGGAGACCGCGGAGACCGGGCACCTCGTGTTCGGCACCCTGCACACCACCACCGCGCCCTCGACCGTCGACCGCATCATCGATCAGTTCCCGGCCGACCGGCAGGAGCAGATCCGCCAGATGCTCTCCGAGTCGCTGCGCGGGGTCATCGCGCAGACCCTGTGCAAGAAGATAGGCGGCGGCCGCGTGGCGGCCTACGAGGTCCTGCTCGGCTCGAGCGCCGTGTCCAACCTCATCCGCGAGCGCAAGACCTTCCAGCTGTTCTCGCTCATGCAGACCGGCCGCGCCCAGGGAATGATCACGCTCAACGACTCGCTCATGGATCTGGTCCGCCGCAAGGTGGTCGAGCCGCGCGAGGCCTACATCAAGGCGGTCAACAAGGGCGAGTTCAAGAACCTGCTCACGCGCGAGGGCATCACCCTGGACGTCACCGCCGCCGCGGGGTGACCCGCAGTGTCCGATTCTGGGATCGGGCGTCCCGGCGCCGGCCTTCGGCGCCCGCCGGGACGCGTCATTAACTCCGTCGTTGCGGCCACCTGGGCGTGTGGCACGCCTCTGGCTAGCGGACCGGCTCGATGGATCGCCCCAAGACTCCGCCGCGCCGCCTCCGCCGCCGCCTGCTCTGGCTGGCCGCGGGGGGCGCCGCGATCCTCGGGATCACCTTCGGCCTGAGCTCCCTGCGCGCCGCGGCGCCGGTCGTGTCCCGCGGGACCGTCATGATCGACACCGTCCGCCGCGGCGAGATGGTGCGCCAGGTCCAGGCGCCCGGCACCCTGGTCCCGACCGACATCCGCTGGATCACCACCGACACCCCCGCCCGGGTCGAGCGCGTGCGGGTCGAGCCGGGGACAAAGGTCGAGCCGGACACGGTGCTGCTCGAGCTGTCCAACTCGGACGTGCAGCTGCGTGCGCTCGAGTCGGCGCGCGAGATGGCGCACGCGCAGGCTCAGCTGGCCGAGCTGGAGGCGACCCTCGATCGCGAGCGGCTGGCCCAGGCGTCGACGGTCGCCAGCCTCGAGGGGGAGCTGTCCGACGCCAACCGCCGCGCCAAGGCGACCGAGCAGATGCACCGCGAGGGCGCGGTGCCCGCGCTCGAGCGCGACGAGGCGCGCGGCAAGGCACAGATCCTCGACTCGCGCCTGGCCTTCGAGCGCAAGCGGCTGGGCGCGTTCGACCGCAGCAAGAAGGCCCAGCTGGTGGCGCAGAAGGAGCAGATTGGCCGGCTCGCCGAGCTGGTCGAGTTCGGCAAGCGCCAGGTCGCCAATCTACAAGTAAAGGCGGGCGCCGCCGGCGTGGTGCAGGAGCTGCCGCTGCAGCCCGGCCAGATGGTGCAGGCCGGCGCGCTCCTGGCCAAGGTGGTCAACCCGGGCCGGCTCAAGGCCGAGCTGCGCGTGCCGGAGACCCAGGCCAAGGACGTGAGCATCGGCCTCGCGGCGACGATCGACACCCGCAACGGCGAGGTGCGGGGCAAGGTCATCCGCATCGACCCGGCCGCCCAGGAGGGGACCGTGCGGGTCGACGTCGCGCTGCACGGCGCGCTGCCCAGCGGCGCCCGTCCCGACCTCACCGTCGACGGCACCATCCAGATCGAGCGCCTGGCCGACGTGCTCTACGTGGGCCGACCGGCCTTCGGCGAGCCCAACTCGCGGATCTCGCTGTTCAAGGTCGTGGATGGCGGCGACGAGGCCATCCGGGTGCCGGTCGATATCGGCAAGAGCTCGGCCCGCACGGTCGAGATCCGCTCGGGGCTCATCGCCGGCGACGCCGTGGTGCTCTCGGATCTGGCCCAGCTCGACGACGTGGAGCGCATCCGCCTGCAATGAGATGATTGGGAAAGGACTGTCATGACGACCGGTAACCACCAGGAAGACGTCATCCTCCAGCTCGACGGCGTGAAGAAGGTGTTCGAGACCGACGAGGTCGAGACCCACGCGCTGCTCGACATCCACTTGCAGATCCGGCGGGGCGACTACATCTGCATCTCGGGCCCGTCCGGCTCGGGCAAGACGACGCTCCTGTCCATCCTGGGCCTGCTCGACTCGCCGAGCGGCGGCGCCTACCTGCTGGACAGCGAGCCGGTCTCCAACCTGACCTCGTCGCAGCGCGCCATGGTGCGCAACAAGAAGATCGGGTTCATCTTTCAGAGCTTCAACCTGATCGGCGACCTGACCGTGTACGAGAACGTCGAGCTGCCGCTCACCTATCAGAAGATGGGCTCGGCCGACCGCAAGCAGCGGGTCGAGAGCGCGCTCGAGCGGGTCGGCATGAGCCACCGGCGCAACCACATGCCCAGCCAGCTGTCCGGCGGCCAGCAGCAGCGCGTGGCGGTGGCGCGCGCGGTGGCGGGCGAGCCGCTCATCCTGCTGGCCGACGAGCCGACCGGAAACCTCGACTCCAAGAACGGCGACATGGTGATGAAGCTGCTCGACGAGCTGCACGAGGGCGGCGCCACCATCTGCATGGTGACGCACAACGAGGCCTACGCGCTGCACGCTCGCCGGGCCGTCCACCTCCTCGACGGGCAGATCGTCGACGAGCGCGGTAGCGACGAGAGAGGAGCCGCGCGCCAGGCATGACGCTCGAGAGCGACCGCAAGCCGCGCGTCCTCATCGCCGACGACCAGAAGGACGTGCTCGAGGCGCTCCGCCTCCTGCTCAAGGGGGCCGGCATCGAGATCGCCACCGCGATGTCGCCCGCGGTCATCCTGGCCAAGGTCGAGGCGGAGGACTTCGACGCCTGCATCATGGACCTCAACTACGCCCGCGACACCACGTCGGGCAAGGAGGGCATCGACCTCCTGGCCCGGCTCAAGCAGCTCGACCCGCTCCTGCCGGTGCTGGTCATGACCGCGTGGGGCAGCGTGGACGGGGCGGTCCAGGCCATGCGCCACGGGGCCCGCGACTACATCCAGAAGCCGTGGGACAATCAGCGGGTGCTGCTGGCGGTCGAGACCCAGATCGAGCTGTCGCGCGCGCTGCGCCGCTCGCGCCGGCTCGAGGGGGAGGCGACCCGCCTGCGCGGCCGCGAGCTGCCGCCGCTGGTGGCCGAGTCGCGCGCCATGCAGCCGGTCCTGCACCTGATCGAGCGGGTGGCCCCGTCCGACGCCAGCGTGCTCATCACCGGCGAGCACGGCACCGGCAAGGAGGTCGTGGCGCGCCGCATCCACGCGCTGTCGCGCCGCGCCGGCCGGCCGTTCGTGGCGGTCAACGCGGGCGGCCTGGCCGACGGGGTGCTCGAGTCGGAGCTGTTCGGCCACGTCAAGGGCGCCTTCACCGACGCGCAGACCGACCGCATCGGCTGCTTCGAGCTGGCCGACGGCGGCACGCTGTTCCTCGACGAGATCGCCACCATGCCGATCGGGCAGCAGAGCAAGCTCCTGCGCGCGCTGCAGTCGGGCGAGTTCCACGCGGTCGGCTCGTCGAAGCTGCGCAAGGTCGAGGTGCGCCTGCTGGCCGCCACCAACGCCGACATCCCGCGCGAGGTGCAGGGCGGCCGCTTCCGCGAGGACCTGCTCTACCGGCTCAACACGCTCGAGATCCACCTGCCGCCCCTGCGCGAGCGGCGCGAGGACATCCCCGGCATCGCCGGCCAGTTCCTGGCCGCGCGGGCGGCGCGCTACGGCGAGACAGCGCCGGAGCTGTCGTCGGCGGCCATGCAGGCGCTGCTCGAGCACAACTGGCCCGGCAACGTGCGCGAGCTCGAGCACGTCATCGAGCGGGCCTGCCTGCTGGCGCGCGGGCCGGCCATCGAGGAGGCCGACCTGGTCCTGCGCCCGCGCCGCGACGGCACGGTGTCGCTCGAGGACGCCACCCTCGACGAGGCGGAGCGCTACCTCATCCAGCGCGCGCTCGGCCGCGCCGCCGGCAACGTCAGCGACGCGGCGCGCGCGCTCGGGCTGTCGCGCTCGGCGCTGTACCGGCGGCTCCAGCACTACGGGCTCAAGGCGTCGGGATGAAGAAGCGGGCCGGCAGGAAGCGGCGCCGGCTCCGCCACGAAGACCGGGTCCTGCTCGAGGTCCTGCTGGCCGCCGCGCCCGCCGCCGCCATCGCGCTCGGCGTGGTGTGGAGCGGCCCGTTCCGGCTACAAGTGCAGTGGACCTTCACCGTCGTCCTGGCCCTGGCCGTGCTCGGCTTCGCCCAGGCCGCGCGCCAGCGGGTCGTGCGGTCGCTGCAGACGGTGTCGAATCTGCTGGCCGCGCTGCGCGAGGGCGACTTCTCGATGCGCGGCCGCAGCGCCCGCGCCGACGACACGCTCGGCCAGGTGATGTCGGAGATCAACAGCCTGGCCGACACCCTGCGCAGCCAGGACCTGGGCTCGGCAGAGACCGCGGCGCTGCTGGCCAAGCTGACCGAGGAGACCGACCTGGCCATGCTCGCCTTCGACGCCGAGCGCCGCCTGCGTCTGGTCAACCGGGCCGGCTGCACGCTGCTGGCCCAGCGGCGCGAGCGACTGCTCGGGCGCAGCGCCGACGAGCTGGGCCTGGCCGAGCTGCTCGACCTGGACGCGCCGCGCACCATCGCGCTGCGGCCGGGCGGCTCGCGCGGTCCGTGGGAGCTGCGCCGCACGCCGTTTCGCGAGCGCGGGCGACCGCACACGCTGGTCGTGCTGTCGGACGTGTCGCGCGCGCTGCGCGAGGAGGAGCGCCAGGCCTGGCAGCGCCTTGTGCGCGTCCTCAGCCACGAGATCAACAACTCGCTGGCGCCGATTCTCGTCGATCGCCGGCATTCTGCGCCAGACCCTGCGCGGCGACCCGCACCCGCCGGAGTGGGGCGACGACGCGGCGCGCGGCCTCGAGGTGATCGAGCGCCGGGCCGACTCGCTGGCCAGGTTCATGACCGCCTACGCCCGGCTGGCCCGGCTGCCGCCGCCGGAGCGCGGCCTCGTCGAGGTCGGGCCGTGGGTGCGGCGGGTGGTGGCGCTGGAGAAGCGCGCCGAGGTGGAGATTTCGGCCGGCCCGGAGGATGCGGTGGTCACCGGCGACGCGGCCCAGCTCGAGCAGCTGCTCATCAACCTGGTCGCCAACGCCGTCGACGCCTCGCGCGAGACCGGCGGCGGCGTGGAGGTCGGCTGGTCGGTGCGCGGCGAGCGGGTCGAGATCCGCGTCTCCGACGAGGGGCCCGGCCTGGCCGACACGACAAACCTGTTCGTCCCGTTCTTCACCACCAAGCCGGAGGGGTCGGGCATCGGCCTGGCCCTGTCGCGCCAGATCGCCGACGCCCACCGCGGCTCGCTCGCCCTCGAGAACCGGCGCGACGGGGCCGGCTGCGAGGCGCGCCTGGTCCTGCCGCTCGCGCACGGCGCCAACGGGGCCCGCGCGGAGCAGGGCCCGTGACCCGTCCGGCGCCCTGCCCGGCTCCGGGATCCGGCGTCCCGCAAACGCACCGGGCCGGGCCGGCACATCAACGAATCCGCGACCATGCGGCCGGTCCGGCCGATGCATGGCATCGGAGGATCCCATGAGCACGCTCCTGCAGGACGTCCGCTTCGCCATGCGGATGATGCTGAAGAATCCGGCGCTGTCGCTGATCGCGGTCGTGACGCTGGGCGTCGCGATCGGCGCCAACACGATGATCTTCTCGGTCGTCAACGCTGTGATCCTGCAGCCGCTGCCGTACCCGGAGCCGGATCGCCTGGTCCGCCTGCACAGCCAGTTCTTCGGCGGCGGGATGAGCTACGAGCGGTTCGCGATCTCGCCGCCCGAGTTCATCGAGCTGGGCCAGCAGACCAGGTCATTCGAGTCGATCGGCGGGTGGGCCGAGGGCGGGGCGCCGGTCACCGGCGGGACGGTCCCGGTGCGCGTGCCGGCGGCGTACATCACCGGACCGCTGCTGCAGACGATCGGCGTGCAGCCGGCGCTGGGCCGCCTGTTCTCGCGCGAGGAGGATCGACCGGGCGACCCGAGCGCGGTCGTGCTCAGCCACAAACTGTGGCAGCGCGCGTTCGGCGGCGACCCGCACATCGTCGGCAAGCGGATCCAGGTGGACGCCACGCCGGTGACCGTGATCGGCGTGATGCCCGAGGGCTTCGCCTTCCCGCTCGCCGACACCGAGATCTGGGTGCCGCTCGGCTTCGACTTCTCCAAGGGCGTGCGCGGCAACCACTTCCTGAGCGTCGCGGCCCGGCTGAAGCCCGGGGTCACGCTGGCCCAGGCGCGCTCGGATCTCGACGCCTTCATGGCCTGGTCCAAGGAGCGCTACAAGGGCGAGCACGCCAACAGCCCGCCCAATCACCCGCTGGTCGTGAACTCGCTCTACAGCGAGACCGTGGGCAGCGCGCGCTGGTCGCTGCTGCTGCTCCAGGGCGCGGTCGCCTTCCTGCTGCTCATCGCGGCCGCCAACATCGCCAGCCTGCTGCTGGCCCGGGCCGAGGCCAGGATCCGGGAGATCGCGATCCGCGCGGCTGTCGGCGCCGATCGCATGCGCATCATCCGCCAGCTCCTGACCGAATCGGCCGTGCTGGGGCTGATGGGCGCCGGACTGGGCCTGGCGCTGGCAGTCTGGGGCGTCGACCTGGCGGTGGCGCTGCTACCGGAGGGCGCGCCGCGCAAGGCGGAGATCGGGATCGACGCGATGGTGCTGGTGGTCGGCGTTGTCTGCTCGCTCCTGGTCAGCCTGCTGTTCGGGCTGGCCCCCGCCCTCTACGCGCGTGTCGACGACCTGCACCACGGGCTTCAGGAAGGGAGCACGCGCGCCACGTCGAGCCGCGGGCGGTTGCGGCTGCGGCGCACGCTGGTGATCGGCGAGATCGCGCTGGCCGTGGTGCTGGTTGTCGGCTGCGGGCTCATGCTGCGCAGCTTCAGCCGCGTCCAGGAGGTGAACCTCGGCTTCGATCCCGCGAACCTCTTGACCATGCGGATCGAGTTGCCGCGCAAGAACTACCCGAAGTCGGCCGGCGTGATCTCGACCTGGGAGCGCCTGCAGACCGAGGTGCGCCGGCTGCCCGGCGTGAAATCCACGACGCTGATGACCGGCATGCCGCCCTCTCGCGAGGTGAACGCCAACGACATCTACTTCGTCGGCATGGCGAAGCCCGACAAGGACAAGGGGCCAGCCTGGAACGTCAACTACTGGCAGTTCGCCGGCGACGCCTACTTCGAGACCATGGGCATCCGGCTGCTGCGCGGCCGCGTCTTCGACCAGCGCGACCGCAAGGGGGCGCTGCCGGTCATCATCATCAACCAGAGCATGGCCCGGAAGTTCTTCCCCGGGCTGGATCCGGTCGGTCGCCAGGTCGCCCTCAACGGCGACGACAAGGGGCCGTTCCAGACCATCGTCGGCGTCGTCGACGACGTCAAGCAGGGGGGCGTGGACAAGCCGACCGGCACCGAGCTGTACGTGCCGATGCGGTTCGCCGCTGCGCGCGACGACGACAGCGCCCAGCGCCTGATGTACCTGGCCGTGCGCGCCGACTCCGACCCGACCGTGCTGATGCGAAGCATCCGGCGGGTGGTGGCGGACATCGATCCCAACCTGGCGGTGGCCCAGGTCAGCACCATGGACGGCATCCTGTGGCAGGCGGTGGCGCGGCCTCGCTTCTTCGCCGCGCTGCTCGGCGGCTTCGCCGGCATCGCGCTCCTGCTCGCGGCGATCGGGATCTTCGGCGTGATGTCGTACTCGATCAGCCAGCGCACGCGCGAGCTCGGCATCCGCATGGCGCTGGGCGCGGCGCCGGGCCAGGTGCGCTGGATGGTGCTGCGCGAGGGCATGATCCTGGTCGGCGCCGGCGTCGTGCTCGGCATGCTCGGGGCGACGGCGGTCAACATCGCGCTGTCGCGCGTGCTGGCCGACATGCTGTTCGGCGTGGCGGCGCTCGACGCGACCACCTTCGTGGCGGTGCCGATCCTGGTCGTGGCGGTGGGCGCCTTCGCCTGCTGGCTACCCGCGGCCAAGGCCACCCGGGTGGACCCGATCCTGGCCCTGCGCCACGACTGAGCGATCTAGCCGGCCCAGACGGCGGCAAAGCAGGCCACCATCGCGGCGGCCGCAGCGATGCAGAGCACCCAGGTCTTCACGCCGCGCGTGCCATTGGCAGTCGTCATCATGTCCTCCAGTGCTCGCTCCAGTGCGAGCGCAGGATCTGCAGCTGCAGGGACGATGCCGGCCGCGTAGATCCCTGTATCGCGGAGAGAAGGCCGTGCCCGCGATCGACCGCACTGGTCTTCGAGTCCAGTGCCGAGGTCACGGTCTGGTCTTCGAGTCCAGCCGCCGTCTGCGGTTCACGGTGGTAAGGTGACCACATGCGCACCCGCCTTCTCGCAGTCCCGCTCCTGGCAGTGATCGGGTGCGGCGGCGCTCCGGCCGCGCAGCCCGCCGCTCCCGCTGCAGCCGCCACCGGCGCGTTCCCCACCGCCGGCGGAAAGCTCGTCGATCTCAGTCACACCTTCGACGAGAAGACCATCTACTGGCCGACCTCGCCCAGCGCGTTCAAGCTCGAGCGGCTGAGCTTCGGCAAGTCGCCCGGCGGGTGGTTCTACGCCGCCAACACGCTGTGCACGCCGGAGCACGGCGGCACCCACCTGGACGCGCCGATCCACTTCGCCGAGGGCAAGAACACGACCGAGGCGGTGCCCCTGTCGCGGCTGATCGCGCCGGCCGTGGTGATCGACATCAGCGAGGCGGCGGCGTCCAACCCGGACGCGCTGCTCGAGCCGACCCACATCGAGGCGTTCGAGAAGCAGCACGGCGCGATCGCGGCCGGCACCATCGTCATGGTCCGCTCCGGCTGGTCGAGCCGCTGGCCGGACCGCAAGGCCTACATGGGCGACGACAAGCAGGGCGACGCCAGCAACCTTCACTTCCCCGGCATCTCCGAGGCGGCCGCGCGCGCCCTGCTCGACCGGCGCGTCGCCGCGGTCGGCATCGACACGGCGTCGATCGACCACGGACCGTCGAAGAACTTCATCGCCCACCAGGTCCTGATGGGCGCCGACGTCCCCGCCTTCGAGAACGTCGACGCCCTCGATCAGCTGCCGGCGCGCGGAGCGGTGGTCATCGCGCTGCCGATGAAGATCGGCGGCGGCTCCGGCGGACCGCTCCGCATCGTGGCGTGGGTGCCGGAGAGCTGACCCCCGCCCGTCTCAGAAGCCGGCCAGGCCGACGGCGGTGGCCGGCACCGCGGTGTCGCTCAGCCGGGCCAGGCTGCCGTCGTCCTCGATGCGCATGCCCACGATGACGTCGGCCGCGCCGGCCAGCGCGTACAGATACTCGTCGTCGCCGCTCACCGCCATGTCGATCGGGCTGTGCTCGTTGCCCAGCGCGATGGTCGCCCCGTCGTCGTCGAACAGGGTCAGGCTGCCGTCCGCGGCCACCTGGTAGCCGGAGATCGTGTTCGACTGGGCGTTTGTCGCGTACGCATAGCGCGCGTCGCGGGCCAGCGCGATCCAGCAGGCTGCCATCTGCCCGCTCGGCACCGAGCCGCTGATGACCTCGAGGGTGCCATCCGCCTGCGCCGCGTACGACGAGACAGCCGATGTGCCCTTGGGTCCTCCGCCGGCGGGGCCGCCGCCGGCCTCCGAGACGACGAGCGTCCCCGACGGCGTGAAGGCGAAGCCGAACGGGACCTGGCCCGACGACTCGGTCGCGACCGGCTCGCCCAGAGAGCCGTCGTCCGCCACCGGGTAGGTGGTGAGGCGGCCGGTGGCCTTCTCGGTGACCACGAGCATGGCCCCGTCCGGGCTCAGCGCGACCTGGGCGGGATCGGTGGTGACCTCGGCGCTGCTGAGCGGCCGGCTGGCGCCATCGATCGCGGTCAGCTCGCCGCCGTCGATCGAGAAGCCGCTCACGCTCCCTGAACCGTCGGCGTTGAGCACGTAGAGGCGATCGCCGCTCGCGGTGAGGCTGATGGGGCGGGCGCCGCCGGAGCCGACCACGTCGACGAGCGCCAGGTGATCCGGGAAGATCCGGAACGACGAGATCTCGTCGCTGCCGGCGTTCACCGCGTAAAGGTGCGTGCGGTCGTCGCTGACGATGATGGCGGCCTGCGAGCCGAGCCCCTCGCCGGTGCCCAGCCCGCCGGTCGGGTAGCTGCCGATCTCGGTCAGCGCGCCCTCGGCGTCGCGCGCGAAGGCCACGACGTCGCTGCCCTCGGCCTGGTTGCCGAGCACGAACACCATGCCCGCCTCAGGCTCCGGCGCGGCGTCATCTTCCGGCTCGGGCGCGGCGTCCGGCTCGCTGCCGCTGCCGTCGTCATCTCCTCCGCCCGGTTCGTCGTCGCTGCAGGCGGCGAGCATCAGCCACGGCGCAAGCGCCAGCGCGATCGCAGATCGTGAAGACATACCACCTCCTTGTGGTCGCACCGCGGGCGCACGGCGGCTCCACCGCGGAGCGCCGGCCAGCGGCAGCCGACCGACCTGCACTACGCGCCCGGGACCTCCCGGTTACGCGAGTACGCGCGCTGACGAGATCCGAATCAGACTCTCGGAGTCTCAGGGCACGAGCCACTGATAGACGCCGCCCAGGCCGCACGACGCGACCAGGCGACCGTCGCCCGGCGCGCTCAGCGCTCGCACGGTCCACGCGGTCAGGTGCTGATCGACGATGGCCGGCGCGGCTGGATCCGACAGGTTCAACGACGATCACGCCGAAGTCGTGGCCCAGCGCGGCGCCGCCCTCCCAGGCGGTCACCGACCAGGCGCTGGAGATGCCGCCGGCCGGCACCCGGGCCAGCTTCGCCGGTCGCGCCGGATCCGAGACGTCAACGATGTGAAAGCCTCCGGAGGAGCAGGCGACCACCGCGATCGATCCTTCTCCGAGGAGAGCCACGTCGAGCGCCTCGCTGCACGCCTCCGCCGGCACGTTGCCGCCGTCGTAGTAGCCGACCAGGTCGATGCGCGCCGGATCGGACACGTCGAAGATGCGCAGACCGCCCGGCAGGTCCAGCGATCCGTCGGCGACGAAGGCGAGGTCGCCGCGCACCTCCACGTCGCGCGCCTGGGCGGTCGCGACCGCGCCGATCTCGTGCGCGGCGGCCGGGTCGGTCACGTCGATCACGCGCAGGGCGCCGCCGTTTGTCGACTCGCCCAGGTAGACGCGCGTGCCGGACACGGCCACCGAGGACGGATAGCCCGCCGTGTCGACGGCGCCGATCAGGGCCGGGGCGCCCGGATCCGCCACGTCGTAGATGCGCAGGCCGAACAGCCAGTCCGCGACGAAGGCCAGGTCGCCTGACACCGCGACGTCCTCGAACGCGATCAGCTCGTCCTGGCGCGAGCTGCCGGTCAAGGACAGCGCCTCGATCTGCCCGGCGCGCAGACCGCCCGAGAAGTCGGCCGCGAACACTCGATCGCCGGCCGTGGCGACGCCGACGCAGTCGGCGCACAGCGACATGTCGACGACGGCGCGCACCGCCGGCTCCTCGACGTCGGCGTCGAAGGCGACCAGCTGGCCGCGATCGGTCACCACCGCGAGCGTGTCGGCCGCGACGGCGGCCGCGTTGGCGCCCTGGGTCGGCAGCGGCAGCGGACCGGTGCGGACGATCGCGCCCGGGTCGCTGAGGTCGAGCAGGTGCAGCCCGTCGTGGGCCGGGATCCACGCCGTGGTGCCGGAGACGGCCACCGCGCGCGAGAACGGGCCGCCCTTCGGCAGGATGTGGCTGAAGACCTCGACCGGCAGGGCCGGATCGCTCATGTCGTGCACGTGGATGCCGTCGTTGCCGGCGCTGACGACGAGGTTGTCGGGCGACACGGCGGCGCCGTCGGCGCCGAACATCTCGACGATGCCGAGATCGGCCAGGTCGCCCTCGAGATCGAGCGCGCCGGCCGACATGCCGCCGAAGAACGACTGGAGGACGTAGTACAGGCGCGCGTCGACGACCTCGAGGTCGACGACACCGCCCATCGGCACCAGGCCGAGCGGAGCCGGATCGTCCGGATCGGCGATGTCCACCTCCGCCACGCCCTGCTCGAAGTCGGCCACGAACAGGCGATCGCCGGCGGCGGCCATGCCGCGCGGCTGGGTCGGCGTGCCCGCGGCCAGCGCGAACGCCGCGGTCTCGACCGGACGCGCCGGATCGGAGATGTCGAGCACGTGGATGCGGCCGTCGAGATCGACGCGCTCGGCGACGAAGGCGCGCTCGCCGGCCACGGCCAGCCCGGTGACGACGCCGACGAACGGTTCGCTCTCGCCGACCAGCTGCGGCGCGTCGCCCGCGGCAGAGGGCATGCGCCAGATGCTCAGGCGCGGCCCGAGCCCGACGAAGGCCAGATCGCCGGCCAGCTCGACGGCCGTCGGCGCGCCGCCGGATTGCTCGCGATCGATCACCGGCGGGCCGGCGCCGGCGTCAGGGCTGTCGGGCGGCCCCGCGTCCGGTTCGCCTTCGATCGGCCGCAGGTCATCGCCGCACGCCTGTGTCGCGGCGACGAGGCCCAGCAGGGCCAGCCGCGAGAAACGGTGCATCGAGCCCATCCATTCCCCTCCCCGCCGACGATCCCGGCGTGACCAGGAGCCTACAATGCACCATCGAGCGCGGCGTTTCAGCGCGCTTTCAGACGCTGCCCGCGCGGCCGCATTCGGGCACGCGGCACGTACGGGGCACCACCGAAACTCCGACGCTGTCGACGGCGGTCAGAAGCGCATCGCCACCGACGCGAGCAGACCGGGCCATTGACGCACCGTGGTGTCGCCGGATCGATCGACCGAGTCGGCGCCGAGCGGCAGGTCCTCGCCGTCCACGTCGCCGGAGACGAAGACGTTCCAGGTCGGGCCGGCGGCGACCGAGACCTGCTCGGTCACGTCGTAGGCGACCCGGGCGCGCGCCTGGGCCAGCAGCGCCTGATCGTCGACGCCGTCGAAGAACAGGGCATGGCCCAGCGCGTCGATGAGCAGCGGCGACGCGATCGAACGCGACCTTGACGCCGGCGCCGGCCGCCGGTCCCCACGGCCTGCCGTTCGACCAGCGGGCCGCTGGCGATGCCGGCGATCGAGTAGACGCGGCCGGTGCCCATGCGCACGCCGGCCGCCAGCGACAGCGCCTCGCCGCCCCACACCTCGATCGCGCGCTCGCCGCTGTGCATCCAGCTGACCGCGCCGATCGGCGCGCTGGCGCGGTCGGCGACGTTGACCAGGCCGAGCTGCACGCCGTCGACCCGGCGCGCGATGTTGACCAGGCCGACCTGCGCTCCGGAGACGTCGCGCCCGATGTTGACCGCGGCGATCTGGATGCCGGTGAGCTCGCGGTAGACGCGGTTGTAGCCCAGCGCGATCTGCGCGCCCTGGCCGCCCTCAGTCGCGTTCATGGCGCCCGCGATCTGGCCGCCGCGCAGCTGCGACGCCGCGTTGAACAGGCCGCCCAGCTGGATCGCCTGGCGCGTGCCCGCCGCTGGCGTTGAACAGGCCGGAGATCTGGAGCCCGCGCATGTCGTCGCCGGCGGCGTTGAACAGGCCCGCCACCTGGACGCCGCGCACCTGCTTGCCGGCGGCGTTGAACAGGCCGCCGATCTGAAGAACGGACGCGCTCTTTCCGGCCGCGTTGCCGAGCACCGCGATCTGCGGGCCGAAGCTGTTGCCGCCGGAGGCGTTGATCAGGCCGGCCAGCTGCAGGCCGGTCATGTCCTCGCCCGCCGCGTTGACCAGGCCCGCTACCTGGATGCCGACCATGTCGTCGCCGGCGGCGTTGACCAGGCCGGCCAGCTGCAGGCCGGTGGTGTCCTCGTCCGGCCGCGGTGACGCCGATGCGCGAGCTGCACCCCGACCGCGGTCCGATCGACCGCCGCCGCGCCGAGGCCGATCTGCAGGCCGCGCAGCTCGCCGGCGCGCGCCTAGCCGAGCGCGAGCCCGAGGTAGTTGCGTGCGCAGGGCTGGCGCAGGGCGTTGAGGCTGACCCGCGGCACCAGCCCCACGTCGATGGGCGCGATGACACAGCGCGGCAGCGGGCGCTTCTTGTCGACGCTGGCCTTCGCCGGCGGGCCGCTCTCGGCCCGTCCCCCGGCCTCGGCGCGCCGCGCCCCGGGCAGTGCGATCAAACAGATGAGAGCCGTGGCGACGTGGACGGATGTGCGAGACATGGCGCGCGCGTTCTCCCGAGGGTTCCTCGTTGTACATGCGCCCGCGCGGTCCGGTTACAGGCGGGCGTGGACCGCCGCGAGCGTACGCCAGTCCCGGTCGGCGCAGGGGTTGCATCCGGGCGGTCTCCTACGTAGGTTCGCGCCCATGCGAGCCACAGCATGTCTTCTCGCCCTGCTCGCCGCATGCGGCGGCACCAGCGGATCCTCGGAGCCCGGCGGCACGGCCGGACCCGGCACCGGCGAACCGGCCGGCGCGGGCGCGGGCGCGGCGAAGGATGGGCCGACCGCGGCCCAGGCCAAGGAGTTCGTGACCCGGGTCGATGCCGAGCTGCGCACGCGCTACGTGGCCCAGTCGGAGGCGGAGTGGGCCAAGCAGACGAACATCACGCCGGAGACCGAGGCCGCCGCGGCCAAGGCCACCGCCGAGGTGATGACCTACCTGACCAAGGTGATGAAGGAGTCGCGCCAGTTCGATCCGATCATGGAGTCGCTGGACGCCGACACGCAGCGGCAGATCCACCTGCTGCGCATCTCCGGGACGCCGGCGCCCGATGATCCGGCGCAGGCGGCCGAGCTGGCCGAGCTGACCACCAAGATGGACGCCGCCTACGGCAAGGCCAAGGTCGTGCGACAAGAGCGGCAAGAACTGCCGCGACCTGGGCAAGCTGGAGGACGTGCTGGCCGAGAGCCGCAAGCCGGCCGAGCTGCTGGCCGCCTGGCAGGGCTGGCACGACGTGGCCGGCGCCGCCATCGCGCCGATGTACCCGCGCTTCGTCGAGCTGGCCAACGCGGGCGCGAAGGGCGTCGGCTTCGAGGACGTCGGCGTGATGTGGCGCTCGGCCTACGACATGAAGCCGGAGGAGTTCACCGTCGAGGCGGATCGCCTGTGGTCGCAGGTCGAGCCGCTCTACCGCGACCTGCACTGCTACGCGCGCCGCAAGCTCAACAAGAAGTACGGCGACAAGCTGGTGCCGCCCAAGGGGCCCATCCCGGCCCACCTGCTCGGCAACATGTGGGCGCAGGAGTGGAACAACATCTACCCGGATCTCGAGCCGTACAAGAACGTCGCGCAGCTCGACGTGAGCAAGCCGCTCAAGAAGCAGAAGTACGACCCGGTCAAGATGACGAAGACGGCCGAGTCGTTCTTCACCTCGATGGGCCTCGACCCGCTGCCGGCCTCGTTCTGGGAGCGCTCGATGCTGTCGAAGCCGAAGGACAAGGAGGTCGTGTGCCACGCGAGCGCGTGGGACGTGACCTTCAGCGACGACCTGCGCATCAAGATGTGCATCAAGCCGACCCACGAGGACCTGGTCACCATCCACCACGAGCTGGGCCACGACTACTACTTCCACTACTACTACAAGCTGCCCATCCTCTATCAGAACGGGGCCAACGACGGCTTCCACGAGGCCATCGGCGACGCGATCGCGCTGTCGATGACGCCGGCCTACCTCAAGCAGATCGGCCTGCTCGACAAGGTGGTGCAGAACCAGAAGGCGACCATCAACCAGCAGATGATCGTCGCGCTGCAGAAGATCTCGTTCCTGCCGTTCGGCCTGATGGTCGACCGCTGGCGCTGGGACGTGTTCGCCGGCAACGTGAAGCCGGAGCAGTACAACAAGCACTGGTGGGAGCTGCGCCAGCGCTACCAGGGCGTGGCGGCGCCGGTGGCGCGCGAGGCGGCGTTCGATCCGGGCGCCAAGTACCACATCCCGGCCAACGTCCCCTACACGCGCTACTTCCTGTCCACCATCCTGCAGTTCCAGTTCTACCGCGCGCTGTGCAAGAAGGCGGGGCACCAGGGCCCCCTGTACGAGTGCTCGTTCTTCGGCAACAAGGAGGCGGGCGAGGCGCTGCGCGCGATGCTGGCGATGGGCGCGTCGAAGCCATGGCCGGAGGCGCTCGAGGCGCTGACCGGCGAGAAGCAGATGGACGCCAACGCGCTCATCGAGTACTTCGCCCCCCTGCAGGGCTGGCTGGCCGAGCAGAACCAGGGCCAGAGCTGCGGCTGGTAGCTCGATGAGGGAGCGCGCGCCGGCCTTCAGTCGGCGCGCAGCGCGGAGGACAGCCAGGCGCGCGCGCTCGCGAGGGCGCGCCGCCGCGGCCCGCCGGTCTCGGCGAGGAGGCGTGCGAGATCGAGATCGGGGAACGAGCCGCGGCCGAAGAAGACGCGCGCGGCGAGCGGCGACAGCGCCGGCGCGCGCAGCGCGGCAAGCGCCAGCTCGATGCCGGCGCGGCCTTGCAGGCGGCCGTAGGCCAGGCGCATGAGCATGCGGCCGCGGAAGCGGCGGCGCAGAGCCGGCGCCTGATACGCGGCGACGGCGGCGCGCTCGCCGCCCCCGAGCCAGGCCGCGACGACCTGGACCGCCAGGCGCGACTGGCGCAGGCAGGGATCGAGGCCGCCGGCGGTGAGCGGCGAGACAGCGCCGGAGGCGTCGCCGACCAGGAGCGCGCGCGAGTCGGCGATGCGGGACAGGAGCCCGCCCACCGGGATGCGCCCGCCGCGCCGCTCGATGCGGCGGCTGGTGTCGAGCGGCACGAGGCCGGTGAGGCTGGCGCGGAAGCGGGCCAGCGCGGCCAGCGGGCGGAAGCGCTCCGGGTGGCCGGCCACGCCGATGTGCGCCTCCTCGCCGTCGTCCACCACCCAGGCCAGGTAGCCGGGCGCCAGCTCCGGGTCGACGAAGCAGTGCATGACCGGAGGCGCGCCGCGCAGGGCCGAGGGCAGCACGTCCTCGGCGCCGATCAGGAAGGTGCGGTTGCGGTCGAGGCCGAGCGCGGCCGCCACCGGGGAGCGCGCTCCGTCGGCGCCGATCAGGTAGCGCGCGCGCACGCGGCGCCGGCGAGCGCCGCCGGCCGGCACCGGACCGGCGACCTCGAGGGCGACCTCGACCCCGCCGCGCACACGCTCGGCGGCGAGGAAGCGGTGCCCGGTCCACGCGGCCGCGCCCAGCTCCTCGGCCGCGCCGCGCATCCGCTGGTACAGGTCGCCCATGCGGCCGACCCGGAACTCGTCGTGCCGGCTGGCCAGGCGCAGCGCCCGCCGATCGGGCGAGTAGAGGACGACGTCGCGCACCGCCGGGCCGAGGCAATCGGCCGGCAGATCGAAGTCCTCGAGCGTGCGCCGCACGAAGATGCCGGTGGTGTGGACTCGCTCGCCCAGCGCGCGCTTCTGATCGGCGAGGATCGTGTCGAACCCGCACCGCGCCAGGCCCTGCGCACAGGCCAGCCCGGCCAGCCCGCCGCCCACCACGAGGACATCGCACCGCTCCATGCCTGGCCAACGCCGGACAATGGGGCCGCATTCCAGCGCGGCGGCCCCTCCCCGGGCTGCCTCGGTTGCTGGTTGCGCCGTCCTGCTCGGCGGATCACGATCCGCGGCACGTGGCCAATCCGGCTCGCAGAAACCCGGACGGAGCGCCGGGGCCATGGTTCGTGGACGACAGCTGCATCGACTGCGATGCGTCGCGGCAGTGTGCGCCTGACCTGTTCGCCGACCGGGACGGCAAGTCGGTGCTGGTCCGCCAGCCGGCCACGCCGGACGAGGTCGCGCTGGTCGCTCGCGCAATGCTCATCTGCCCGAGCGGATCGATCGGGACGACCGGCGCCGTGCCGCCGCTCGACGGGCTGTACCCGTGGGAGCTCGAGGACGGCGTGTACCTGTGCGGCTTCAACGCGGCCGACTCGTTCGGCGCCAATGCGTTCTTCGCCCGCCGGCCCGACGGCAACGTGATGATCGACGCGCCCCGGTTCGTGCGCCGGCTGGTGCGCGCGCTCGAGGAGCTGGGCGGCCTGGCCGACATCCTGCTCACCCACCGCGACGACGTCGCCGACGCCGAACGCTTCGCCGCCCACTTCGGAGCGCGCACGTGGATCCACGAGCACGACGCCAGCGCGGCGCCCTTCGCCGGCGAGCGCATCCGCGGCACGGAGCCGCACGCCATCCGGCCCGGCCTCGTCGCGATCCCGGCGCCGGGCCACACGCGCGGCAGCGTCGTGTATCACCTCGAGGACCGCTTCCTGTTCACGGGCGACTCGCTGCACTACAGCCGCGATCAGGGCGAGCTATCGGCCTTCCGATCGGTCTGCTGGTACTCCTGGGCGGAGCAGACCCGCTCGCTGGCGCGGCTCGAGGACGTGCGCTTCGAGTGGGTGCTGGCCGGGCACGGCGATCGCCGACGCGCGCCGGCGGCGTGGATGCAGGCGTCGCTGCGCCGGCTGGTCGAGCGCATGGGGACGCAGCCGGCGTCGTCGTGGGACGACGCCTGGTAGCGCGCGCCGGCTACTCGTCGACTCTCACGACGCCGACCGGCCCGAGCCCGCGCTCCGGGTCGACCTCGACCACCAGGAAGTGGCGGCCGATGCCGTCGAGCTTCTCCGGGATCGCGCCGCCGCCGCCCGAGATGTAGGCCGGAATGCCGGCGTTGTCGAACGCGTAGTACGAGTGGATGTGGCCGTACAGGGTGAGGTTGACATCGCCGCCGGCCAGCAGCGCGAGGAGCTTGTTCGCCTCCTTGCGGCTGCGGAACGCGCCCTGGCGCGCGCCGACCGGATCGATGGGCGGGTAGTGGGTGCCGAAGACGTGCACGCCGCCGGCCGCCTCGCTCAGCCAGACCTCCAGCCAGTCGTACACCGCCGGATCGAGCGAGGCGTTGCCCGAGTCCACGATCGAGAAGGCCGCGCCCTTGAAGGTGAAGTGCACGTTGTAGCGGCCGAACAGATCGTGCCAGCGGTCGAGGTTGGCGCGCAGCTCGTGGTTGCCGATGGTGGAGTAGTACGGGATGTCGAGCAGCTCGAACTTCTCGAGCAGGAGCTCGTACTCGTCGAGGCCGCCGTCCTCGACCAGATCGCCCATCGAGAAGACGAAGCGCAGGTCCGGCTCCCGGTTGATGCGCTCGAAGACATCGTCCACGCGCGGCAGCGCGGTCTGGATGTCGCCCATGGCGGCGAAGCGGAAGCGATCGGCGATGGCGGCGTCGGGCGGCGCCAGCTCCAGCACCGCGTCCTGGCCTGGCGGCGGCGTGAGCTCGAAGCGGCACACCGTCGGTCGCTCGCCTCCGCGCGCAGTGACCTCGACCGGCAGATCGCCGCCGGCGCGCGCGCTGAGCTCGGCGCCGGGCATGCAGTTCTCGAACCTGAGCATCGACAGGCGCGCCCGTCGACCCGCGCAGGCGGGCGCGCACGACCGGCTGCTGCGCCCACAGCTGGATGGCCTGCTCGCTCATCGCGCGAACCTGGGCGCCGCCGTCCTCGACCTCGATCGACAGACCGCCCGCCTCGGCGATGCCGACCTCCAGATCCTCGAGGGTGCGCTCCTCGGCCGGGCGCACGCAGGCCGTCAGACTCACGATCGACGCCAGCAGCGGGCGAACCAGCCAGACATCGAATCGGTCGCGCTTCGTCATGGCGACTCTCCCATGCGCATGATCAGGCCGAGCTGCGCCACCCGCGCCGCCCCCTGCTCGAACCGGGCGCGCAGCCCCCAGCGCGGTCCGATGTGCAGCAAGAGCTCGCTGCCGAAGAAGCCGGCGAAGCCGGAGCCGGGGCCGTTGCCCGGGCTCACCCCGCCGGTGAACGTGTCGCGCCGGTGGTCGTAGTAGAGCGTCGCCTCGCCGTGCAGGCCGCCCGGCCGGCCGATCGCGACGCCGTAGCCGAAGCGGACCAGCAGGAGCTCGCCGATGTCGGCTCCGGCGCCGGGTCGATAGTAGTTGGTCACCTCGCTGCCCAGCCCGAGCGACATCTCGGCGAACGATCCGGCCAGCGAGTCGCCCAGCCGGGCCATGTCGAGCCGGCCGGCGACCGACGCCTCGCCGGTGGTCACCGCGAACTCGTCGCCCGGGTAGCGGTGATGGGTGAATGCGGCCTGGGCCTCGAGCGTCGTGCCGTCGCCGGTCGGGCGCGCGGAGCCGGCGCCGATGAACCGCCGCGCCGCCTCCAGCCGCAGGCGCTGGTTGTCGTCGCCCACCGCGATCCAGGCCGACGGCGACAGGCGCGTGGCGCCCAGCCGCAGCGCGCCGCCGACCACCGCGAACTGCCGGTAGTCGAAGCGCGGGTCGTAGACATAGCCGTAGCCGGCCTCGACCTCGATCGGCGCGCCGGGGCCGGCCGGTGCGGCCGCGGTCCCGCCGCTGGCGGCCCCGTACAGGTCGGCCAGCCACGACAGCCCGAAGACGCCCACGCCGCTGACCAGCAGCGCCACCGACGGCGCGGCGCTGTGGCGCGAGGCGCCGGTCAGGAGCAGCGGCGTGCCGCCGGCAACGAACATGCCGAGCCCGATGCCCTCCATGACCAGCAGACGCCGCGCCACGCGGCGCTCGCCGGCTGCGAAGTGCCCGGAGCCGTGCACCAGCAGGCCGGGCACGACGGCCGCGGCGACCGGCAAGAGGCGGCCGCGCGATGGCTTCTCCGCCCGCGACTCACCATCTGGCGGCGGAGGCGAGCCGGCCTGCGCCCGCGCCGCCCCGACGTCAACCTGCGTCGCGATCGCCAGCGCGGCCAGAACCGCCGCATGCCATCGTCTGATCGAGAGAAGGCCACATTGCACGGCGGAACTGTATCGGCAGGCGCGCGAGCGCTGCCACTGGATCGCCGGGCAATGCGAGGCGCGCCCGTTCCTTGCCACGTCGACGACACCAGGCTTCACCGGCCGGGGGCGTCGCCGGACGCCGGCTCGACCAGCCGCTGCAGCCACTCGTGCAGGAAGTCGCGCAGCAGCACCACACGGCGCGGCAGGGTGCGCCCGCCCGCGTGCACGAGGAACAGCGCCCCGGCCATCATGCCGTGGCGCGGCAGGACCAGGACGAGCTCGCCCGGCGGGCCCTGGGCCGCGACCCCGGCCGGCAGCAGCGCGATGCCGCCGCCGGCGATGGCGGCGTGGCGGCACATGGACATGTCGTCGGCCGACAGCCAGCCGCGGACGTCGACCGACTCGCGGCCGCGCGGGCCGTCGAGCACCCAGCGCGCGGCGTTGTCCTGGGCGCGGTACAGCACGCAGCGGTGGCGGGCGAGGTCCGCGACCCGGCGCGGCGTGCCGTGCTCGGCAAGGTACGACGGCGCGGCGTAAAGGCGCAGCGGCGTCGTCCCGACACGGCGGGCGACCAGCGACGAGTCGCGCAGCCCGCCGGTGCCGCGGATCGCGAGATCGATCGCGTCGTCGACGAAGTCGGCCTGGCGCGACGTGACCAGGAGATCGATCTCGATGCCGGGATGCAGGCGCGAGAACGCGACCATCGCCGGTCCGATGATCCCGGCGATGTCCCCGGGCGACGTGACGCGCACGCGGCCGCGCGGCTCGCGGCCGGCCTCGGACGCGACCTCGCCCGCCTCGGTCAGCGAGCGAACCGCCTCGCGCGCGCGATCGAGGTAGATGCGGCCGGCCTCGGTGAGCGCCAGCTTGCGGGTCGTCCGGGCCAGGAGGAGCACGCCGAGGTCGCGCTCGAGCTGCGCCACCCGGCGGCTCACCGACGAGGTCGGCAACCCGACCGCCCGCGCCGCCGCCGTGAAGCTGCCGCGATCGACGACCTCGACGAGGATGCGGACGGCGTTGAGATCCATCATTGCTCCCACCACAAATAAGCTTTGCCGATCCACAGTCTAGTGCTGAGACGACAACAGTTCTACATCTGGCTGGCTCACGATTGAAAGGAACGACAATGACCAGCCGCGCTCGCAAGCTCACCACCATCGCCCGCATCGCCCTCGGGCTCGTCTTCACCGTCTTCGGGGCCAACGGTTTCCTCCAGTTCTTGCCCCAGCCGCCCATGCCGGCCGACGCGGGCGCCTTCCTGGGCGCGCTGCTCGCCACCGGCTACATGTTCCCGCTGCTCAAGACGTTCGAGCTGGGCGCCGGGCTGCTGCTGCTGTCCAACCGCCACGTGCCGCTCGCGCTCCTGCTGCTGGCGCCGATCATCGTCAACATCAGCGCGTTCCACGTCTTCCTGGCGCCGGGCGGGCTGCTGCTGCCGGTCCTGGTCATCGCCATGGAGATCGACCTGGCGTGGACCTATCGCGCGTCGTTCGCGCCGACTCTTGCGATCGAGGGTCGCGCCGGCGCAGACGACAGAGCGCGTGCCGGCCGGCGGTCTTCTCGCCGCCGAGTGACCCGGACTACCTGCCCCCGCCCGGCCTGCGCGCACGGCCCCGCGGGGCGCGGGCCTCGATGCCGTCGAGCACGCGCACCAGGCCGAACTCGAAATGCTCCGCGGCGGCGTCGCTCCGGCCCAGCCCGCCGGCGGCCGCGATCGAGGCCAGCGCCGGGTAGCGCTCCGCGGTGACCACCTGGTCGAGGATGCGCATGTAGACCGCGCCCCACTCGGCAGGCGTCATGCCGCTGCGCGCGCTGGCCCGGGTCAGGCCGACCGAGACCTGCGCTGCGCCGCGCACGTAGCTGTTGACCAGCAGCACCGTCGCCACCGTGTCGCGCGCCGACAGTCCGAGGCCGGACACCGCCTGCAGCCCGGCGTCGAACCAGCGCAGGCGGTTGGGGCCGATCGGCGCGCGGCTGACCACAGCCTCGAGCAGCCACGGGTGATGGTGATAGACCTCGGCGCTTCCCCGCGCCCAGCGGGTCAGCTGCGCCCGCCAGCTGGTCTGTCGATCGACGGCCGGCGGCTCGCCGAGCGCGGTGTCGAGCATCACCTCGACGAGCTCCTCCTTGCCCGGGACGTGGCGGTAGAGCGACATGACCGAGAAGCCGAGCGCCTCGGCCACGCCGCGCATCGACAGCGCCGCCAGCCCGTCGCGGTCGGCGATCTCGATGCCGGTGAGCACGATCTCTCCCGCGCTGAGGGTCGGCTTGGGCCCGCGCGCAGGCGGCTGCTCGCCCGGCCAGAGGAGCTTCAGCCAGCGCGCCACAACCTTGCCCTGTTCCGCGGCCATCGCCTGCCATCCTATGCGCGATTTGACAGCCCGGACAAATGGAGTACATGGTACGCATGACTGTATACAGCGTACGCAATTACTTCTCCCTCGCTCCTGGCGCTCGCGCTCGCCGCCTGCTCCTCCGACGGCAGCGACGGCGACGACGGCGGCGACCCGGAGCCGACGATGGCCCAGCGCATCGAGCAGCTGGCCGGCTGCACCCCGAGCGATCTGGAAGTGGTGGCGCCCTGGCTGGGGCCGGCCTTCGATCCCGACACCGGCGAGCTCATCGAGCCGCTGCCCGAAGGACACATCGAGGCGGTGGCGCAGGGCTGGCGCAAGTACGACGACGAGGCCCAGCGGCTGCGCATGGAGCACGGGCAGGTCGTGCTGAAGAATCTGCTGTCGCGCGACGGCTTCCTCGGCTTCGAGAGCGTCGAGTCGGCCGAGTGCGACATCTCGATCGCTCACAGCCTGTGGCGCGACGAGTCGTCGATGCTCGCCTTCGTCACGTCCTCGCCGCACGCCGACGCGCGGGCCAGCGCGTCCACCATGCACCACGCGTTCGCCGGCGCCCACTGGAGCAACCCGAGCCGCACGGCGGCGCCGACCTGGCGCGAGGGACATCGACCGCTACATCGAGACGATGCGGGCCAGGCTCGAGTAGCCGACTACGACCCGAGCGCCCCGAGCGCGTCGAGCCGCGTCACCAGGCTGCGGAACTCGAGCTGCTCGAACCAGACGCGCAGGCCGGCCGCCGCCTGCGCGTCCCACGTCGCGGTGCGCGGCCCGTCTCCCAGCGGCAGCTCGGCGTCCAGACGGCCGAGCGCCTCGACGCGCAGCAGCTGCTCCGCGTGGGCCCGCACCACCGGGCGCAGGTGGGCCGGGGTCAGCTCGTCGGCCGCGGCCAGCACGCCGGCGACGTCGCCGCGGGCCGCGACCCAGCGCGCCGCGGTGCGCGGACCGATGCCGGCCACGCCGGGCAGCTCGTCGGACGGATCGCCGAGGAAGGCGCGCAGGGACGGCAGCGCGGGCGGCGCCACCCCGTACTGCTTCTCCACCGCGGCGGCGTCGTACTCCACGTGCGGGCCGCCGCGCCGCCCCACGAACAGCACGTGCACGCGCGGCCCGATCGGTCTGTAGTAAGTCGCGGTCGCCGCTCACCACCAGCACGTCGCGCCCGGCGGCGGCCAGCTCGCGCGCCGCGGTGGCCAGCACGTCGTCGGCCTCCTCGCCGTCCACGCGCAGCGAGCGGGGCGCGGATCGCGTCGCACAGCTCGCGCGCGCGGCCGAGCTGCCCGGCCAGCTCGGGGGGCAGCGGCTTGCGGCTGGCCTTGTAGCCCGGCTCGATGGCGCGGCGACGGCGCGCGCCGGCGTCGAAGGCGAGCCCGATGCCGTCCGGCCGCCGCTCGCGCAGGAGCTTGCACAGGAGCGACGACAGCCCGTACAGCCCGGCGGTCGGCTCGCCGCGCGTCGTCGACATCGGCGGCAGCGCGTGGTGCGCGCGGTGCACCAGCGAGTGGACATCGAGGAGCAGGACCGGCCCGGCCACGCCGCAGTCTAGCAGCCGATCCGAAGCGAGCTTGGGGTCAGTAGCCGCGCCGCTTGTCGACCAGGTTGCGCAGCGGCTCGCCGGCGACGTGGCGGCGCAGGTTGTCGAGGAACAGGGCCATGGTGCGCTCGAAGCGCTCCGGGAACGCGGCGCCGATGTGCGGCGTCAGGATCGCCGACTCGATGCCCCACAGCGGCGAATCGGCGGGCAGCGGCTCGCGCTCGTACACGTCGATGCCCGCCCCGGCCAGGTGGCCGCCCAGCGCGTCGACAAGGGCGGCCTGATCGACGACCTGGCCGCGGCCGACGCTGACGAAGATCGCGCCCGGCTTCATGCGCGCGAAGACATCGGCCGAGAAGAAGTGCCGCGTCTCGCGCGTGTACGGCAGCGCCGACACGACCACGTCCGCCTCCGGCAGCATGGCGGCGAGCTCGCCCGGCCCGGCCACGCGCTCCGCGTCGGGGCACGGCAGCTCCGGGCGCCGCCGGACGCCGAGCACGCGCAGGTCGAAGCCGCGCGCCGATCCGCGCCACGCGCGATCCGATCGCGCCCAGGCCGGCGACCAGCAGGGTCTTGCCGGCCAGCTCGGCGTAGCGATCCGGCGGCTGCTTGCGCCACGCCCGCTCGCGCTGGGCCGCCCAGGCGTCGCGCAGCCGGCGGGTCATGGCCAGCACGTAGCCGAACGCCTGCTCGACGACGACCGCGGCCGCGATCCCGGACGCGCTGGTCAGCACGAAGTCGCGCTCGGCCGCCTCCGGCCAGTCGGCCAGCCAGTCGGCGCCGGCCGCCCACTGCTGGTACCAGCGCAGACGCGGCAGGGCGAGCAGACGCGCCGGGCGGCAGCGAGCCGACCACGATGTCGACGCCGTCGTGATCGCGACCGGCCTGGTCGGCCTCGGTCCCGACGAGGATCTCGCGGCCGGGCAGCAGCGCGGCGATGCGCTCGATGTGCTCGCGCGTGACCGCCGCCGCGTCGAGCGCGAGGAGCACGGGGCCGCCACCTACATCGTCCTGCATCGGCTCCATGGTGCTGGCCGCGCCGCCTCTCCGCAAGCGCGACGCAAGCGGCACAGCCATGAGGCGGGCGAGTCCAGATTTTCAGCCTCACGAGACGCGCAGCACTTGCGCCCACACCGACGGGCGCCCGTCACGAGTAAGTCGGCTGACAAAAGCGTCGCTTTTTTGCTGCAAACCTGATTCTCCAGACCATCCCACCTGGTCCGTCCCTGGATTGACGGTAAAAGGGGTGCCGCGCGGGTCGGGCCTTCGGGGGTGAGGGCCTGGCGACGGCCGCGCATCAACTCCCTTTCGGAGGAACTCGATGCACCATTCCGATCGGGCGGGCGCAGGGGTGCGCCCGCTCACAGGCCTCGTCTTGCCTCTCGCCGGCGTGCTGGCGCTCTCCGCCTGCACGACGAACGGGACCGACCCCACGAGCCTGGATGATGAGAACGAGGACGACTGCCAGAGCGAGGGCGGATGTGCCGCCGCCGACGACGGCGACGACTCGACCGGCTCGCCTCCCTCTGCACCGTACGATTCGAGCGGCGAGGTGGCGGTCACGCTGCATCCCGGGCCCAGCGCCGAGGTGGGCAGCCCGACCGTGGTCTCGTTCGGCGCGCCGTTCCCTCCCGGCGCCTTGCAAGACGCCGCCGCGCTGCGCGCGTTCGACGAAAGCGGCGCCGAGCTGAAGATCCACAGCCAGGAGGTACTGCCGTGGCGCGCCTGGCCCGGCCGCGAGGGCGCGAGCCCGTCGGTGCGCGCTGCCATGGTGTCCGTCGAGGTCACCTTCGCCGATCGCGAGCCGGTGGCGATCGAGCTTCGCTACGGCTCCGCGCCCGAGGCAACCCTGGCGGCGCCTGACGATCCGCGGGCCGACTGGGTCGCCGTGACCGACGGCGAGTTCCCGGAGGGCACCGTCCGCGAGCCGCGCGTGTACGCCACGTTCCCGGCCCAGTGGCTGGGCGACTGCCAGCTGCGCACCCGCACCACGCCGGCCGGCAGCGACCCGGCCTGGGACTGGTTCGACGAGTCGATGGTCGGCTCCGCTCGAACGGCGGTCAACGACGTGCCCGACGCGGTCACCGAGCTGGTGCCGTACACAAGCGACTCCGAGCCGTGGCTCTTCGATCGCACCGCCACGCTGTTCGGCGTCTACGTGCGCACCGGCGACGTGAAGTGGCTGCGCCACGCCCACCGCTCGGCCCAGTTCTACGTCTCTCACGTCGACGGCGACGGCTTCTTCGATCTCAAGGAGGGCCAGGACCTCAAGTACGGCTACGGCCGCTCGCTGCTGATGGACTACCAGCTCACCGGCGACCCGGGCCTCGTCGACACAATCGAGCGGATCGCCGCGGCCGGCGCGACCTGGGATCCGACCTACGACAGCGGCACCAACTTCTGGACCGAGCGGCACCAGACCTACGCGCTGCTCGCGGCGCTGTCGGCCTGGGAGGCGACCGGCGACGAGCAGCACGCCGAGCGCGCGCGCGACGTGGCCGAGACGTCGTTCGCCATGGCCGCCGATCCGGCCGGCTCGTGGCACGACGACGGCTGCATGCTGCACGGCATGACGGCGCACGAGGGGGCCGGCGGCGACGTGCCGGTCTGCTCGCCGTGGATGAGCGCGCTGTTCGCCGACGCTGTCTGGGAGTATTACTTGCAGACCGACGACGCGGCCGCGGTCGGCTTCCTGGCCGATCTGGCCCACTACGTGGACACTTACGGCCTCTACGACGGCGGCGAGGGCGTCGACTTCACCTTGCCGTGGTATCTCGCGTCCAGCGAGAAGACGTTCTCGGACGACGGACCGTGGGGCGACGTCGAGCACACGTGCGACGTGGCCGGCCTGGTGGCGCGCGGCGCGTGGGCCGAGAAGCAGCGCGGCGGCGATGCCGGGCCGCTGCGCGAGACGGCCGAGAAGCTCATCGAGGGCTGCGCCTGGAACCTCGAGAGCTGGCACCGCCCGGACGGGCCGGACTCTGGCAAGAGCGAGTGGCGCCTGTCTCCGCCGCGCAAGTTCAACTGGTGGTTCGGCACCACCAGCGATCTTCCATGGCTGATGGACGAGTCGGCATGAGCCGGACCTGAACCGCGCACCGCGCGGCGACGCCATGAGGCCGTGCCCGGGTCGAACCGACCGCTTATCCTGTCGGCATGCGACCCGGAGCTCGTTTCCCGCGGCGGCCGCGCTGCGCGGCCCTGCCCCTCGCCGGCCTGCTCGCGCTGCTCGCCTGCGGCGCCCCATCGGTTCGCCACGCCAGCGCCGACGAGTACGGCGACGACGGCGACGACGACGATGGCGGCGACGAGGCCACCCGCGTGGCCGAGGTCGAGCCGGCCGCCGGCTACGGCCTCGTGCCCCGCTACCCCGCCAGCGGCACGATCGCGGTCACGCTGCACCCGGGCAAGGGCGCCGTCATCGGCCGGCCGGCCGTGGTGAGCTTCGGCGTCCCGTTCCCGCCCGGCGTCCTGTCGAGCGCCGATCAGCTGAGCGCGTTCGACCGCCGCGGCTCGGAGCTCCGGATCCACGCCGACCCGATCCTGCCGTGGCGGGTGTGGCCCGGCCGCCGAGGTATGCGCCGCTCGGTGCGCGCGGCCATGGTCTCGGTCGAGGTGGTCTTCCGGGGCCGCGCGCCGCTGGCCATCAACTTGAAGTACGGCTCCCGCCCGCGCGCCAGCCTACCCGCGCCGCGCGATCCGCGCGCCGGCTGGGTCGCGATGGACGGCGACGAGTACCCGGCCGGCACCGTGCGCGAGCCGCGTGTGTACGCGGCGTTCACGCCGCGATGGCTGGGCAGCTGTCTCTTGCGCACGCGCTCGACCCCGGCCGGGAAGGACAGCAGCTGGGCCTGGTTCGACGAGGCCATGCTCGGCTTCGCGCGCACCGCGGTCAACGACGTGCCCGAATCCGTGACCCAGCTCATCCCGTACACCACCGACTACGGCGCGTGGCTGTTCGACCGCACGGCCACCCTTTTCGGCGTCTACGTCCGCACCGGCGACGTCAAGTGGATGCGCCACGCCCACCGCTCGGCGCAGTTCTACCTGCGCCACCTGACCGACAAGGGCGTCTTCGATCTCAAGCAGCAGCCGGACCTCAAGTACAGCTACGGCCGCTCGCTGCTCATGGACTTCATCTTCACCGGCGACCCGGAGCTGCTCGCCGCCATCGAGCGCGTCGCGGCGGCAAGCCTGGAGTGGAACCCGGTGTACGGGCCGCGCACGAACTTCTGGACCGAGCGGCACCAGGCCTACGCGCTCCTGGCCGCGCTGTCGGCGTGGCAGGCGAGCGGCTCGCAGCAGCACGCCGCCCGCGCGCGCGAGGTGGCCCGCGCCACCTTCGCCATGTCTTCCCGACCGACCCGCTCGTGGAAGCCGGATGGCTGCCCGCTGCACACGATGGAGTCGCACGAGGGCGGCGGCGGAGACGAGCCGGTCTGCTCGCCGTGGATGAGCGCGCTGCTCGCCGACGCGGTCTGGGAGTACTACATCCACAGCGAGGATCGCGAGGCGCTGCAGTTCCTGGCCGGGCTGGGTCACTTCGTCGTGGATTACGCGCTCTACCCGGGCGACCGGAAGATCAGGCACACCATGCCCTGGTACCTGGCCTCGAGCGTGAAGACCTTCTCCGACGACGGCCCGTGGGGCGACGTCGAGCACAACTGCGATGTCGCCGGCATGGTTGCGCGCGCGGCCTGGGCCGAGAAGCAGCTGGGCAAGGACCCCAGCCGGCTGCGCAAGACCGCCAGCGACCTGCTCGGCGGCTGCAAGTGGAGCTTCGAGAACTGGCACCGCCCGCAAGGCCCGGCCAGCGGAAAGGCCGAGTGGCGCCTGGCCCCGCCGCGCAAGTTCAACTGGTGGTTCGGCAGCACCACCGACCTCGCCTGGCTGATGAAGGCGAGCGCGACCCGCTAGAAAGAAGAAAGCCCCGGGCAGCGGTGGCGGCCCGGGGCTTCGTCGTTCACGCGCGCTCAGCGCGCGCTGCCGTGCTTACTCGTGCACCGACCAGCTGTTCAGGGTGCCGGTGTCGCCGAAGGCGTCGGTGTCGACGATGCAGAGCGTCCAGTCGCCCGCCGCGCTGCCGCTGAAGCCGGCAACCGCGCGGTTGGTGAAGTTGAACGCACCGGCCTCGCTCGGGAAGGTCCGACCCGGGAAGGCATCGGCCACGACCCCGTTGTGCTCCAGCGTGCCGCGCAGGACCGAGCGCCAGTCGTGCACGCCGTCCACGTCGAGCAGCGCCACCGAGGCGTCGCCGTCGTCGGCCACGGTCACGGTCGAGCAGGCGCTGCCGTTGTCGACCAGCGCCAGGTTGGGCTCGGCCGCGCCGGACCAGCCGCCGCCGCCGGGACCGCAGTCGCCGGTCACGGTGAGCGACCAGGAGTCCAGCGTGCCGACGTCGAGCCCGGCCAGGTCCTGCACCATGACGGTCCAGTTGCCGGCCGCCGCCTCGCCGTTGAAGGTCGGGATCGCCAGGTCGGTGATCACGACGTCGTCGGTCGAGCCGCCGGTCTGATCGTGCACCACGTGGGCGGTGCCGGACGGCGAGGTCAGGGTGACGCGCAGGTCGCCCTGCCAGGTGTGGTCGATGGCGAGCGACAGGCTCAGGGTGGCGATGTTGCCGCTGCCGGTCACGGCGACGGTCGAGCTGACGCCGGTCGGGTTGTTGTCCGGGATGGCGATCGGCACGTCGGTGGCCGAGAAGGTGCCCTCGAGACAGCCGTTGCCGTTGGCCACCTCGACCGCCACGCTCACGACCGCGCTGCCGGCGCCGAGGTCGTCGAACGCCTGAGCGTTGATCTCGTGCACGCCGTCGGGCACGCTGGCCGAGTTCCACGCCGCCTGGTACGGGGCCTCGGTCACGTCCACCAGGGTACCGTCGGGGAACGTGAACTGGACGCGCGCCACGGCGCCGTCGGCGTCGGCGGCGCTGGCCGTGACGAGGACCTCACCCGATACCACGTCGCCGTCGCCCGGCGAGTCGATATCGACGGTCGGCGGCTCGTTGGCGGTGCCGCCGGTGGCCCAGTCGGCCGACCAGCCGGGCGCGGTGACCGAGCCATCGGTGGTGAAGGTGATGGCGATCAGCGTCGAGGTCGCCGCCGCCGGCGCGGTGGTGCCGCTGGTGTTCGACAGCTCGGTGCCATTGGCGTCGCGGATGCGGACGAAGTCGAACCCGGACTCGGTGTTGAAGGCGGTGAAGTTCAGGGTGGCCGGGCTGCCGCTGGTCGGCTGGATGCAGTAGGTGCGGCGGAAGTTGTCCGGGTAGTCGCCCTGTCCGAAGTTCGGCGAGGTGACCGTGCCGGACTCGGCCGTCAGGGTCTCGTCGCACTCGATCGGCTCGACAGCGCCGTCGCAGAAGACGCCGACGTCCTGCCACGACTGGGTGATGAGGGCGCGCTCCTCCTCGGTGAAGCCGAGCGCGGTGGTCGCGTCCATGACGCCCTGGCAGCCCTGCACGAAGGTCGTGCTCTCGGTCCAGAAGCTGGTGTTGGCCTCGTACCACGCCTCGCCGGCGCGGCGCACGCTGGCCTGGGTGGCGGCGCCGTCAGGATCGCCGCTGGCGAGCCGGCGGGCGGCGCGACAGAACGCCTTGTTCGAGATGCCGCTCGAGAAGTGCACGTCGATGCCCTCGACGTAGTCCGAGAGGTGACCGATCGAGGCGCCGTCGGCCGGCGGATTGCACATGAAGCGCAGCGCGGCGTCCTCCTGGAAGATGTCGCGGCCCAGATCGAAGTCGGCCGCGTCACCCTCGTTGAAGAACTCGGCGATGGTGCCGGCGATGTCGGAGAACGACTCGTTGAGGCCGCCCGACTGCGACGCGTAGATCAGGTTGGAGTGGAAGGTGGTGAAGCCGTGGTTGATCTCGTGGCCGACCACGTCGATGTCGCCCGACAGCGGGTGGAACAGGGTGTCGCCGTCGCCGTAGGTCATCTGGGTCCCGTCCCAGAACGCGTTCTCGTAGTTGGTGCCGTAGTGCACGCGGCTGCGGATCACGAAGCCGTTGTCGTCGATGGAGTTGTGGCCGTACCACTCCGACATCATGTTGAGCGTCTCTTCGGCGAACCCGTGCGCGTCGTTGATCGGCGCGTCGCCGATCGGATCGAGCGGACCGACGACGATCGTGCCGGTGCCGGACTCGGAGTTGTTCATGTTGCGTCGTGACCAGGCGCGCGGTGTTCATCGCGAACTGGGCGCCGTCCGGCTCGACGTCGAGCTGGGCCGTCCACGTGCGCGACACCTTCGCGTTGCCGCCCGGACCGGACGCCTGCTCGAGGGTGTGAATGCCGTTGAACTTGTAGAAGATCTCGCCCGACTTGGCGTCGATGAAGTAGTTCCACAGGCCCGGGTTGATGCCGGCCTGCAGCTCGGTGAAGAACACGACGTGCCACGCCACGCGGGCGTTGCGCCCCTCACCCGGGAACACGATCAGCTCGGTCGACTCGCGCGAGTAGACCAGCGGGGCGAGGCCGGCGATCTTGCCCTTGCCGGCGTAGGTCGACTTGCCGATCTGCGAGCGCCTCGTCGGCGGTGACAGCCGGGGTGGCGTCGAGCGGGCCCAGGTTCTTGGCCAGCGTGCCGTTGAGGCCGAGGAAGCGCTCGCCGTCGGCGTGCACGACGACGTCGGAGCCCCACACGCGGAGTCCCTCGTGCAGCTGCTTGAGGCGCACGTGCCTGCGGTTGTCGCGTCCCTGGCTGATGGTGCGGATCTCGAAGTCGTCGAGGTCGGAGAGGCCGAGCTCGGCGTCGAACGTGCGCACGTACTGCTGCGCGGCCGACGACATGTCGCCGCTCACCGGCGTCACGTCCTTGTCGGTGATGCGGACGGCTTCCACGATGGGAACCAGTCCGGTCGGCGCCGGCGGGATCGGCTGCCCGCCGCCGCTCGGATCGGCGCTCGAGCACGCGAACGCCGAGAGCGACGCAGCTGTGATCAGAACAATTCCTCTGCCGAATTTTTGTATCAATGCCATCGGACGGGACTCCTTTGTGGCTCGTTCTGGCTGTCTCGGCGGTCCGTGATGGCGCGCTGTGGCGATCTGTTCCCGGACCGAAGCCGAATCGGGTGTGCACGCTAGCACCGGTCATCTGAATCCAACCCACTTTTCGAACGGCAGCCATCATTAATTGTCAGTCTGGCAACCCGCTCGGAAGCGACGCGATCCGCTGTGCCCACTGCGAGTTGCACGTCCGCAAACGGCGAGTTGCAGATTCGACTCGAACAGGGACGGACCTGCCGATCTGCTGCCGAAACGCAAAGCGCCCCGGAGAGCAGAGGCTCGCCGGGGCGCGTGCTTCGACGTCGACGCGCTTCAGCGTCGACGCGCTTCGCCTCTACTGATCAGTCGTGCACGGACCAGCTGTTCAACGTGCCGGTGTCGCCGAACTCGTCCGTATCGGTGATGCAGAGGATCCAGTCACCGGCGGCGCTGCCGCTCATGCCCGCCACCGCGCGATCGGTGAAGCTGAACGCGCCGACGGAGCTCGGGAAGGTTCCGACCGGGAACGCCTCCACCACGGCGCCGTTGTGCTCGAGGGTGCCGCTCAGGATCTCGCGCCAGTCGTGCACGCCGTCGATGTCGAGCTGCGCGGCGGCCGCGTCGCCCTCGCCGGTCACGGTCAGGGTCGAGCAAACAGTGCCGTTGTTGACGGTCGCCAGGGCGGGCGACGCCGATCCGGACCAGGTCGGCTCGCCGCCACCGCCGCCGTCGCAGACGACGCCGACGTCCTGCCACGACTGGTTGATGGCGGCCAGCTCGTCGGCCGAGAAGCCGAGCGCGGTCGCGGCGGCCATCACGCCCTCGCAGCCCTGCTGGAAGGTCGTGCCCGGGCTCCAGAAGCTGGCGTTGGCCTCGTACCACGCCTCGCCGGCGCGGCGCACGCTGTCCTGGGTGGCGGCGCCGTCGGGATCACCGCTGGCCAGCCGGCGCGCGGTGCGGCAGAAGGCCTTGTTCGAGATGCCGCTCGAGAAGTGCACGTCGATGCCCTCGACGTAGTCGTCGAAGTGGCCGATCGAGGCGCCGTCGGCCGGCGGATCGCACATGAAGCGCAGCGCGGCGTCCTCCTGGAAGATGTCGCGGCCCAGATCGAAGTCGGCCGCGTCGCCCTCGTTGAAGAACTCGACGATGGTGCCGGCGATGTCGGAGAACGACTCGTTGAGACCGCCCGACTGCGACGAGTAGATCGAGATCGGAGTGGAAGGTGGTGAAGCCGTGGTTGATCTCGTGGCCGACCACGTCGATGTCGCCCGACAGCGGGTGGAACAGCGTGTCGCCGTCGCCGTAGGTCATCTGGGTCCCGTCCCAGAACGCGTTCTCGTAGTTGGTGCTGTAGTGGACGCGGCTGAGGATCACGAAGCCGTTGTCGTCGATCGAGTTGTGGCCGTACCACTCCGACATCATGTTGAGCGTCTCTTCGGCGAAGCCGTGCGCGTCGTTGATCGGCGCATCGCCGATCGGATCGAGCGGACCGACGACGATCGTCCCGGTGCCGGACTCGCCGTTGTTCATGTTGGTCGTGACCAGGCGCGCGGTGTTCATCGCGAACTGGGCGCCGTCCGGCTCGACGTCGAGCTGCGCGGTCCACGTGCGCGACACCTTCGGGTTGCCGCCCGGGCCGGACGCCTGCTCGACGGTGTGGATGGCGTTGAACTGGAAGATGCCCTCGCCGCCCTGGGCGTCGATGAAGTAGTTCCACAGGCCCGGATCCTGGCCGGCCTGCAGCTCGGTGAAGAACACGACGTGCCAGGCGACGCGCGCGTCCGGACCGGCGCCTGGGTAGACGACCAGCTCGGTCGACTCACGCGAGTAGGCCAGCTCGGCCCCGGCGATGCTCTTGCCGGCGTAGTCGGCCTTGGCGATCGCCAGCGCCTCGTCGGCGCTGACCGCCGGGGACACGTCGAACGACGCCAGCCGCTTGGCCAGCGTGCCCTCGAGCCCGAGGAAGCGGTTGCTGCCGTCGGTATGAACGACGATCCCGGCGCCCCACACCGGCAGGCCGTCGTGCAGCTGCCTCATCCGCACGTGCGTCTGCCTGCCCTTGCCCTGCTGGACGTGGCGCACCTCGAAGTCGTCCTGGCCCGAGAGCCCGAGCTCGAGGTCGAAGTTGCGCACGTAGGAGAGCGCCGAGCTCGACAGCTCGCCGGACACCGACGACTGCGCAGCGTCGGCGATGCGCACAGCCTCGACGACGGCGGGCTGGCTCTGAGCCGATCTCGAGTCGCGCGCCTCATCGGGATCGCTGCCCGCGCAGCCGAACGCCGCGACGCTCGTCGTGGCGAACAGGACGATGTTTCTGCCGAGTCTTCGTTCCAGTGCCATCGCTTCGGACTCCTTCGTGGTGGGGACGGGGTCCGAACGCTAACACTGCTCAGTGAAGACCACGCGAAAGGCGACCTTACTTCGTCCTTACTTCACGCCTCGCGAGGTGCCGCGGTGTGGGACGATTCGCTGGCCTCAGCCCGCAGATTGCCAGTTTAGAAAATGGCACTCAGTAATAGAGTAGCCAACTCAAGTGGGCACTCGGCTCGCCGGGCCGCGTCATCACCTCGAGATCGATTGCCGAGCTCGCCGTGATTCCAGTTCGCAGGGTCGCCGACGCGGACCAGATCGCGTCGCGCTCCTGCTCGGGCAGCCAGAACCAGTCGCCGGCCAGCAGCAGCACCGTGCGTCGGGCCAGCACCGTGCGCAAGGACGCGGTCGGACCCACGCCGAGACGAAATCCGCTGTCGCCCACGCCGCCGACGCGCGGGCCCCATCCGGCCATTGTGTCGAGCGTGGTCAGGAACGCGAGACGTCCGTCGAAGAACGTCTTGCCCCATCCGCCGCCGCCCGCCACCTCGCCCATCATGCAGCCGGAGCACTCGTCCTCGGTCAGACGGCGCACGCCGGCGCGGATGTTCCACGACGGGCGCCGGTTGAAACGAGTCCACTCGTTGAGGTGGCGGATGCGGAGCAGGTAGAACTCCTCGAGCGTCACCGGCGCGTCGCCGCTCGACGGGAAGCGCAGCGCGAGCGGCAGGAACTCGAAGGCGATGAGGTCGGGATAGCCGTCCGGCGGATCCGCCATGTCGTGCAGCGCGAGGCGGAAGCTGAGCCGGCCGTAGAGGTCGCGGTCGCTCGAGCTGCCGACGCCGAAGCCGAAGCGGCGCGAGCCGTGCGACACGTGCGGCGCCTTGCGCCAGGGCGGCGCGACCTCGAGGTCGGCGCTGGGCAGGTGGATGGCGGCGCGCCGCTCGAGCAGGCGCTGCTTGCGCCGGCTGCCCTCGGAGCCGGGCTGAAACACGATCTCGTCGGCGAAGCGCATGTCGACCAGATCGGCGGCGGCGTCGAGCGCGGCGATGCGCTTCTGGTCGTCGAGGCCGTCGAGCGACGCCTCCGGATCGGCCGCCAGCCGCTCCACTGCCCCCAGCTGCGCGCGAGACAGGCCGCGCACGCGCGCCTTGAACTGCGTCTCCAGCGACGGCCGGTAGGTGACGCGCCGGACCAGCCCGGGGTTGCGGTACAGCGCCTTGACCGTCTCCGACGGGATGACCGGGCTGCTGATGTGATCGAGCAGGCGGATGCGCGGGTCGGCCACCTCGAGCGCGCCCAGGATGTGATAGGAGCAGTTCTCGCTCAGGTAGTAGTAGTCGAACCAGGAGTGGCCCAGCTCCCAGATGTGGGACGTCACCATCATCACCTGGTCGGGCCGCAGGTCGAGCTCGTACTCCCACAGGTCGCGCGACTCGTAGTCGTTGTACTCGCGGACCTTGTAGTAGTAGGGCAGCCGCTTGAAGTGGCCGCGGAAGCTGCCGGTGAGCCCGCGCAGCGCGTAGACCAGCGCGTTGTCGGTGTCGACGGTGGCGCCGTAGTCGATGCCCATGTCGAGCAGCTGGCGGCGCTCCTCGGTGGCCAGCTGGTCCTGCTTCTCCACGCGCAGGAAGGTGTGGCCGAACGCGGAGGCCGCCCGCGCCAGGTAATAGGAGGAGAAGACGAGCGTGATGGCGCGCGGGCGCAGAAGCTCGAGGTAGCGGCGAAACCCGGGGCAGTCGCGCACCTGGATGCGCGCCAGATCGAGGCCGAGCTGGGCGTTCAGCCACTGCAGGCGGGCCGGGAAGCGACACACGGCGTGGCGGTCAGGATCGGCCGGCGGCGGGGCGAAGAAGCCGCGCAAGGTGGCGTCGAGCTCGGCCGCCGGATCGCGCTCGCCGCGCGGCGACAGGAACAGCGCCGCGCCGTCCACCTCGCTGCGGTGACCGGCATGCCAGAAAGACGATCGCCAGTGGCCCAGGCGCAGCCACATCGGGGCGCGGGCCAGACCGCGCGCGCGCGCGCGACGCACGAGCGACTCGGCGTAGGCGCCGCCATCGGCGGCCATCGGAGTGGCCCCCTGCGGGGGTCCCGCAGGCAGACCGTTCGGTTCCACGGCTGGGGGAACTCGTGGGGCCGGCGCGCCGGGCGGCTTCACGACCGGCGGCCCGCCGTCGCGCGGCAGCCGCGCCGGACGGGCGCCCTCGGTGCCGGCCACCTGGCGCGGCGGCCGCGTCATCGGCGGCGGCGCGGCCAGGGCGGCACCGGCCTGCGCGGCCAGGCCCACGATCAGCAGGGCCAGGGCCGCGAGGCGCGGGGGGGACGCTCGATGAGCGCCCCGCCCCGCTCGCTTCATCATGACCTCAGCGCGCCGCAACCGGCGCGAGCTTCTTGCAGGTCAGGGAGGTGTCAGTGGACAGCACCTCGACCACGTTCTGCCCGAACCCGCGGTCCGAGACCTCGGCGTTCGGCACGATCCGCCCGTAGTTCTTCTGCAGGCTGGCGCCGACCGACGCGGCGTCCTTGCAGCCACCCAGCGCCGTCACCGTGCGGATGGTCTCGCCCTGACCGCGAGCGATGTCCTTGGCCATGGCGGTGCGGTTTGTCTCGCTGAACGAGCGCGCGCCCGAGGCACCCGGGGTCGGGTTGATGCAGTTCGAGGTCCCCGAGGTGATGCCGAAGGTCTGCGTGCCGAAGGTGCCGTTCGTGGTGGCGGCGAACACCTGGACGAAGCCAGGGTTGTTGCCGAGCACGACGGAGCCGAGGCCGCATCCGGCCGGGCCGTAGGGGCGCGACGGACCGGCGCCGGGCTGGGCCATGGCGACGCCGGCGGTCGACGCCAGCAAGGCAGCGAGAGCGATACCGAGAATCTTTCCCGTTGTCTGGTTCACGTCGGCGCTCCTTACAGCTTGCGGCAGGAAAGGGACTCGTCGCTCTTGAGCGCCGAGACCACGTTCGTGGCAACCTGACGATCGGCGATCGCCGGATCCGGGAAGATGCGGTTGAAGTTCTTCTGCAGCGAGCTGCCCACGGCGTGGGCGTCGCGGCAGCCGGCCATGCTGCTCAGGGTGGCGATGGTCTCGCCCTGGCCGCGCGCGATGTCCTTGACCACCACGGCGCGGTTGGTCTCGACGAAGTTCCGGGTGCTGGCGCTGGCGCCGCCGGTGTCGGCGCAGTTCGACGTGCCGGAGGTGATGCCGAACGTCTGCGTGCCCAGCGTGCCGTTGGTCGTCGAGGCGAAGATCTGGATGATGCCGGGCTTGTTACCGATGAGCATCGAGCCGAGACCGCAGCCGGCCGTGCCGTAGGCGGGCTCGAAGCCGGACGTGTTCATGTTCTGGGCTCTCGCCTCGTGAGTCGTCAGAACCGCCAGGACAATGGTTGCTAGCGCAGCGATTATTCGGTTCCTCATAAGCTCGCCTCTCCTTCTTGGTGGGATGGCTTTGCGATGACACAGGCCGCCTCAGAACCTCCCCTGCTCGGCCGCGGCGAACATATCTTCCTACATCGGGCCGAGGCAACCTGAGGCGCGAGGCAACCTGAGGCACTGCGATCAGCACGATCGCGCGTCGGTCGTCACGCTTCGGAAACGGCCCGAGCGGCTCCAGCCGCGGCCTGCTAGATTCGAGGACCGGCTTGATCCCCCTGCGAGACGACATCCCGGCCCGTCGCGCGCCGATCGTCACCTGGACGCTCATCGCGGTCAACGTGGTGGTGTTCCTCTATCAGGTCGGACTCCCGGAAGACCGCCTGGGCCTCCTGATCGCGCTGCGCGGGCTGGTTCCGCGCCGTTACACCGATCCGGCCTGGGCCGCCGAGATCGGGTTTCCGCAGGACGGATATCTCTCGTTCATCACCAGCATGTTCCTGCACGGGAGCTGGCTTCACCTGATCGCGAACATGTGGAGCCTGTGGATCTTCGGCGACAACGTCGAGGACCGCATGGGGCGGATCCGCTTTCTCCTCTTCTATTTGATGTGCGGGGTCGCGGCCGGGCTGCTCCACCTGTTCGCCAGCGCGCATTCGGAGATCCCGACCGTGGGCGCGTCGGGAGCGATCGCGGGCGTGCTGGGCGCCTACTTCATCCTGTTCCCGCGCGCGCGTGTGCTGACGCTGGTGCCGATCCTCTTCATTCCGCTCTTCTTCGAGCTGCCGGCGATCACGTTCCTGCTCATCTGGATCGGGCTCCAGCTCTTCCAGGCGTGGTCGGAGATGGGCATCGAGGGGGGCGGGGGCGTGGCCTGGTGGGCTCACATCGGCGGGTTCGGCGCCGGCGCCTTGCTGCACTGGATCTTCCTCGACCGGCGGCGGCCGGTGCAGCGCTGGACGGGCCGCGCCTACCCGCGCTGATCAGGGCTCGACCTGTTCGCTTCCGGACACGAACGAGTCGAGCGGCAGCTCCTCGCCGACGGTGTGCACGCGCGTGGTGGCCGGGACGGTCGTGCAGCTGCCCGACCACTGGTAGATCGGTCCCTCCGCCGCGCGGCCCAGCTCGAACACGCGCGTGCCGCCGCCCCGGTTGCCCACGACGAACCTCGGCTCGCGCCCGCTCTCGCACGGGTCGGCGAACGACGCGAGCTCGACAGTGCCGCCCTTGCATGCCGGGTCGGTGTAGAAGGTGGTGATGCCCGCCTCCGGCTCGTCCGACCGGCCGGGTAGACAGCGCGAGATGCCGTCGGCGGCGAGCTGGAACTGACAGGTGACATCGCGCGCGGAGTCGTACCAGAACGGTCGGTCGACGCGCAGGCCGTCGCCGACGAGGTTGACGCGGTGCAGGCGGCCGCCGACGTCCACGCTCTCCAGGGTCAGCTCCGCGAAACTGGTCGGCGCCACGACCGGGCCGATCTCGTAGTACTGGTGGTCGGTGGGCGCCGGGTAGCAGCCGTCGAACGGGACGTAGCTGTACAGGGCGCCGGCCACCGGCGCGCCCAGCTCGTGCACGCGCCAGCGCGCCAGGCAGCCGGGGGTGACCGTCTCGCGGGTGTACTCCTGTCCCAGGTCGCAGGCGGTCGACACGGTGGCGACGGTGAACTCGCCGCCGCAGCCGCTGTCGGTTGACACCTGCATCGTCGACGCGCTGTCGGGCACGCAGCGCAGCACGCTGTCCTCGCCCCGGTCCGGCGTGCACGCGTGACCGCCGAGGTCCGCGTCGCGAAAGCCGATGCGGCGGTCGCAGAAGCGCGAGCCGTCCTCCCCCTCGACGATCTGCACGCTCAGCCGCCCGCTGCTGTGGCGGCTCTCGGTCCCGATCACGAAGCGGTCGAGCGCCATCTCGGCGGCGAGCGCCGCGTAGTAGTGGCTGGTGCTCGCCGTCGATGCGGTGCAGATGCCGCTGGTGGCCCGGTAATAGATCGTCGACGTGTCGTCGAGCGGCACCTGCGCGCCGAGCTCGTACCAGCGGCGCAGCGATGAGCAGCCGGCGCCGGTCTCGGCGATGACCGCGTAGGTCGGCGTGCCGCGCGGCAGGAAGCTGAAGTCCGCGACGGCGCTCGTGCACCCGGCGTCGGTGAAGACCCGCCCCGCGCTGGCGAAGGGCGCACCGTTGACGTCCGGCATGCAGCGGACGTTGCCCTGACCATCGAACCCGAACTGGCAGGTCGCGCCGAGCTCGGTGTCGTGCAGCGCGATGGCCTCGCCGGTGCCGTCGTCGTGCTGGCGTACCACCCGCCGGATGCGCTCGCCGCTGGCGCCGACGCAAAGCTCGGCCCCGCCGCTGCCGCCGTCGCCCTCGCCCCCGTCATCGCCGGCGCCATCCCCGCTGTCGCCGCCGCCGTCGTCGTCGCTCTCGGCCCCGGAGTCGTCGTCTTCGTCCCCGCGGTGCACGTCTCCGCACGCGGCCAGGAGCAGGGCCAGCGCGGCCAGGACCGGCGCGCACGCTCGACGTCGTGTCATGACCGGCCCTGTAGCAGCGGACATGCCGCCGCCCGGCGCTGCCGAACTGGGCGTGCACAGCCGCGCGGCCCCCGCGACCCGGGCGGCCGCGCTGTACCTGTGACAGCCATGCAACCGCTACACGGCTGCTACACCCGGCGCGGCGGAGGCCTAGATCGGCCGGGACCCCGGACCGCGGCCAGCATTTTCCACACGGATGATGACCGTTGGGGGTTGGTCTCGTTGAGGGTGAGGTTGACGTTGACTTGGTCGGCGTCGTTCACGGCGCCGTGGACGTGAGCGCCACCATGGTCGTTGACTGGATGTGATTTCCCCGCCGCGAGCAATGATCCGGGCGCAACAGCGGCGTCTGGGGGCCGAAAACCTCGGCATGCTCAGCTTTCAGCGACTCGACGTCTATCAGCGATCCATCCAGTTCCTTGCTCTCGCCTTCGATGTCGTCGAGGCGCTCCCGCGTGGCCACTCCGAGCGGGCCGACCAGCTGATGAGGGCAGCGGAGGCGGTGCCACGGAATATCGCGGAGGGCGCCGGTCGGTGGTCGAGAGCCGACATGTCGAAGCACTACAAAGATCGCGCGCGGGGAGGCGATGGAGTGTGCGGCCTCTCTCGATGTTCTCAAGCTCAGACACCTCATCGAGCAGCCTCGATACGACCGAGGCATCGAGCTGTTGGAGGCCGTCGTGGCCATGTTGACCAAGATGATTCTCGTTCGACTCGTCAACCTGATTCGACAAAGGTGGCGCTCACGTCCATGGCGCCGTCAACCTCAACGACCACGTCAAGGACCACGGCAACGCAACCGGTCATCATCTCGGTGACGCGCGCCGGCCGATGAAGCCCATGTGCACGCCGGCCTCCCTCCCGTCGCGGCGATAGGAGAAGAAGCGCTCCGTCTCGCAGCGCGTGCAGGGCGGTCCGTCGTCGATGTGATCGGAGGTCACGCCGGTGCGCTCGAGCAGCGCGCGGGTAGCGCGGCGCAGATCGATGTGCTGCTTGCGCGGGCCGTCGACCACCAGACCGGCCAGGCCGGGGAGCGCGGCGGAGAACTCGGCCACCACCTCGTCGCCGACCTCGAAGCAGCACGGGCCGATCGACGGGCCCAGCGCCACGCGGACGTCGGAGGCGCGGGCGCCGGCCTCGACCATGCGGGTCACGACGTTGACCGCCACGCCGGCCACGGTGCCGCGCCAGCCGGCGTGGGCGGCGCCGCACACGCCGCTCACCGGATCGGCGAAGAGGAGCGGGATGCAGTCGGCGGCGAACGCGCCCAGCACCGGGCCGGGCCGATCGCAGACCAGGCCGTCGAACTCGGCGTCGTCGGGGAGCGGCTCGCCGACGCGCCACACGTCGGTGCCGTGGACGTGGCGGGTCGCGACGAGCGCCGCGGGATCGTAGCCGGCGTGCTCGGCCAGGCGGCGGCGGTTCTCGGCCACCGCGTCGGCGTCGTCGCCCCAGCGGCGGCCCAGGTTGAGGGACGCGCGCGCGCCGGTGGACACGCCGCCGGTGCGCTCCGGGAAGCCGTGCACGAACAGCGCGTCGGAGATGAGCGGCGAGCGCAGCACGCGAATCGAGGCCGCGGACGACATCGGGCGTTTGTAGCCCGCGCCGCCAGGGCGAGCAACCGCCGCACGGGGGCCCATCGACATCCGTCGCAGCTCAGCCGCGTGGGGTCTGCGCGCGCAGCTCGTCGATCACCGCCTGCATGTCGGCCGGCGGCGGGGTCTCGAAGTGGAGCAGCTCGCCGGTGCGCGGGTGCTCGAACGCCAGCACCGCGGCGTGCAGGGCCTGGCGACCCAGGCGCCCGGCCAGCTCGACCAGCAGCGGGGTGCCCGGGCGGCGGCCGTAGGTGGCGTCGCCCAGCACCGGCGATCCGGCGTCGGCCAGGTGGACGCGGATCTGGTGGGTGCGCCCGGTCTCGAGCCGGCAGCGGACGAGCGCCGCCATCTCGGCCAGCCGCTCCTCGACCCGGTAGTGGGTGACGGCGCGCTTGCCGCGCGTCACGCGCGACGAGAAGCGCTTGCGGTGCACCGGGTGGCGGCCGTACAGGGTCGAGAAGGTCCCCTCGCGCTGGCGCGGCGGCGGCGCGACGACCGCCAGGTACTCGCGACGCAGCGACTTGTCCTTGAAGGCCGCGGCCAGCTGCGCGTGGGTGGCGTCGTCCTTCGTCGCCACCATGACCCCGGAGGTCCCCTTGTCCAGCCGGTGCACGATGCCCGGCCGCAGCTCGCCGCCGACCCCGGCCAGGTCCGGGCAGTGGGCCAGCAAGGCGTTGACCAGGGTGCCATCCGGGTGGCCGGGCGCCGGATGCACCACCATCCCGGCCGGCTTGTCGATGACGATGAGGTGCGGGTCCTCGAACAGGACCGCGAGCTCCATCGCCTGCGGCTCGGCGCGGGCCGGCGCGGGCGGCGGGATGCGCACGTCGATGCGATCGCCCGGCCGCAGCCGCGCGCCCGCCTTGGCCGGGCGACCGTTGAGCTCGACGAGGCCCAGGTCGACCAGGCGGCGCACCTGCGAGCGGGACAGCGGCCGCTCGCCGCCGCCCAGCGCGTCGGCCAGGAACTGATCCAGCCGCGCGGCGTGCTCCGCGCCGGCGGCTCCGACGTGGAACTGCCTGCGCTCCTCCCCGGCTGCGGGCTCGGCTACCAGATCTTCGACTTGACGTGCCCCTTGGACTTCACCAGCACGTCCACGAGGGCGCGGTCGTAGATGTTCTGGGCGTAGATCTCGCCGGTCACGCGGCTCTTGAACAGCTCGCGCCCCTCCTCGATCTCGTCGTGCATCGCGTCGAACAGGCTGTCGTTGGCGATGCCCTCCATGATCTTGGCCTCGTGGTAGAGGGTGAGATCCGAGGCGATCGCTCGCGCGAGCTGGCGGGCTCGCTTCGCGGTTTCGATGAGCGTTGCCATCGCGTCGATGGTAGGAGGGTGCCCGCGACCGGTCAAGCCGCGAAACCGCCACCCCGGGGAGGCGCCCGGGCTTGCGCGGCGCCGGCCGGCGTGTCGTGATCGCCCGGTGAGCCGCGACGGGGCGCCCAACCGCAGCCTGCTGCGCAGCATCGCCCGCCGGGCCATGGCCGAGCGCGGGCTGGAGCCGGACTTCTCGCCCGCCGCCCTGGACGAGGCGCGCGAGGCCTCCCCGGCCGGGCCCGACGGCGGGGCGCGCGACCTGCGCGACCTTCTGTGGTCGTCGATCGACAACGACGACTCGCGCGACCTCGATCAGCTGGCCGCGTCCGAGGCGCTGGACGGCGGCGCCGTCCGCCTCCTGGTCGCCATCGCCGACGTGGACGCCTGCGCGCCGCGCGGCTCCGCCATCGACCAGCACGCGCGGGTCAACACCACGTCGGTCTACACGCCGGCCCAGGTGTTCCCGATGATCCCGGAGCGGCTGTCGACCGACCTGACGTCGCTCGGCGAGGGGGACGAGCGCATGGCCGTCGTCGCCGACATGACCGTGGCCGGCGGGGTCGTGACCGAGTTCGACCTGCACCGCGCGCTGGTGCGCAACCGCGCGCGGCTGACCTACGACGCCGTCGCCGCCTGGCTGGACGGCGGGCCGCCGCCGCCCGCGCTGGCCGCCGTCCCCGGCATGGACGAGCAGGTCCGCATGCAGGACGGCGCCGCGCGCGCGATGCGCAAGCTGCGGCGCGAGCGCGGCGCGCTGCGGGTGGAGACCACCGAGGCGCGCGTCGTGTTCGACGGCGAGCTGGTGGCCGACCTGCGCCGCGTGGAGAAGAACCGCGCCAAGGACCTGATCGAGGACCTCATGATCGCCGCCAACGGCGCGACCGCCGGCTTTCTGGCCGGACGAGGATTCCCGTCGCTGCGCCGCGTGCTGCGCGCGCCGCGCCGCTGGGACCGCATCGTCGAGCTCGCCGCCGAGCTGGGCGAGAAGCTGCCCGAGTCGCCCGACCCGGTGGCGCTCGACGCTTTCCTGGCCCGCCGGCGAGCCGCCGATCCGGAGCGCTTCCCGGACCTCTCGGTGTCGGTGGTCAAGCTGCTCGGCTCCGGCGAGTACGCGCTCGAGGTGCCGGGTCAGGAGTCGGAGGGACACTTCGGCCTGGCCATCCGCGACTACACCCACTCGACAGCGCCCAACCGCCGCTTCCCGGACCTCGTCACCCAGCGGCTGCTCAAGGCCGCCATCGCCGGGCGGCCGCCGCCCTACACGCACAAGGAGCTGGACGCCATCGCGCGCCACTGCACCGTGCAGGAGGACAACGCGGCCAAGGTGGAGCGCCAGGTGCGCAAGTCGAGCGGCGCGCTGCTGCTGTCGACGCGCGTGGGCGAGCAGTTCGACGCGATGGTGACCGGCGCGTCGGCCAAGGGGACCTGGGTGCGCATCCTGCCGCCCGGACCGGCGGTCGAGGGCAAGGTGACCCGGGGCGCCGAGGGCCTCGACGTCGGCGATCGCGCGCGCGTCGAGCTGACCGGCACCGACGTCGAGCGCGGCTTCATCGACTTCTCGCGCGTTCGCTGACCGTCGCCATCGCTTGCCCGTCGGTGACGTGACCTGCCCGGGGCGCACCACCGCGGGCGAAGCGGTTGGAGCGCCCCGCCGGCTGCCGTCGGCAGTATGCTCGACCGGCCGGCGCGGGGAGCCGGGTGGGAGGGGGAGATGGACTGGGATCGCGTCGGTCGGCGGTGGTGCATCCGCGGTGCAGCCGCGCTGGCAGTCATGATCGTTCTCTGCGCATCCGGTGTGGCGCCGGGCCAGCCTCGCGCCGCGCCGGCCGCGCCGGCCGCTCCGGCCACGCCGGCCTCGGTGCTCGAGCTCAGGAACCTCATGTCGCAGTCGGAGTTCCAGGCCGCCGGGCTCGACAAGCTATCGGCGCGCGAGCTCGCCGCCCTCGACGGCTGGGTCGGCCGCATGGTGCTGCGCCTGCTCAAGAACCGCAAGCAGGCCGGCTGCGCGGCGCCTGTCAACACTCGCATCGACGGCGAGTTCCAGGGCTGGAGCGGCCACACGGTCTTCGGCCTGGAGAACGGCCAGATCTGGCGCCAGCTCGGCTCCGACGCCGAGCACGCCTACAAGGTGTCGCCGCGGGTCCAGATCCACCGCTCTGCCGCCGGCTGCGCGATGAAGGTCAACGGCATGCCGGGCGAGCTCCTGGTCGAACGCCTGAAGTGATCCGACCCGGCCCGAGCGCTCAGGCCGGCGGTTCGGTCGGGGCGCGGCTGGTCAGGAAGCGCTGGAAGTAGGTGTCGAGCACGCGCGGGACGTCGAGGCCGAGCATCTTGACGTACTCGACGAGGAAGCCGCGCACGTAGACCGGCGCGGGCAGCTTGTCGAACGTCTCGTCCTCGATCGCGCTCAGGTAGCCGATGCCGATCTTGGTGCGCTCGCTGATCTCGCGCAGCTCGATGCCGAGCGCCTCGCGGACCTCGCGCAGGAGGCGGCCGTTGAAGTCGGCGTCGGCCGGGACGTTCGGGGCCGGACCGCGGGCGGCCGGATCGGAGGTGGCGCGCCGGCGCGAGCGGGGCGCGCCGCTCATGGCCGGCACACCGTCGGGGTACAGGCGCTGGTCGTACGCCTTGCGGCGCTGCTGGTCCATCAGGGTGGCGTAGGCCTCGTCGAAGCGGCGCTGCAGGGCGTCGAGGCCGTCGCGGGTGTACAGCCCGCTGACCGCCACCGAGTCGCGGCCGTACATCTGGCGCACGCGCCGGTGTGCGCGCCGTATCTCCTCGTCGCTCGCGGTCGGCTCGATCTCGAGCATCTGGTAGTGGGTCTCGCCGCCCGGCGCGCCGTCGGGAAGCGGCGCGGCGTCGGCCTGGCGCGACAGCAGCCGCCGCATCACCCGCTCGACGCACTTGGCGGCGCGCGACTCCGGGTGCTCGATGAGCAGCGCGCGGCGCCGGCGCAGCGAGACCCAGACCGCGTCGTCGTAGTCGATGTGGCCGGCGTAGCGCACCGGCAGGCCGAGGCGGCGGCGCATGGCGGTGGCGATGCCGGCGCCGAGATCGATGTCCGCCTTCGAGCGCACGGCGTTGAGCACCAGCGCGGTGCGCAGGCCCATCATGTGGTCGCGCACCTGCGGCGCGCGCAGCACCATGTCGAGCGGGATCGGCAGGCGTCCGTCGGCGACGAGCGGGCCCATGCCGGCCCGCTGCAGGCTGCGACCGAAGGCGGCGCGCAAGAGGCGCGCGGCCAGCTCGATCGCCGGCGGCTCGGGCAGGAGCACCAGCAGCCGCAGATCGGCCACCACGAACAGGTCGACGACGTACTGCGAGCAGCCGGACGGCAGGTCGACGACCACGTAGTCGGCGTCGAGGCGGGACAGCTGCGGGCCGAGCTGGGCAGCGGCCGCCTCGTCCAGCTCGGCCTGGGCGGCGCCGGCCTCGGAGCAGATGAGGCCGAGCCCGGCCACCGCGGTGACCATGACGAGATCCGACAGCGGCGGCCCGCCCGGCTTGAGCGCGTCGCGCAGAGACAGGCGCGGCTCGCTCACCCCGAGCATGCCGTGCAGCCCGGCGTCGCCGAGCGCGGCGTCAACAGCCACGACCCGCTTGCCGAACGAGGCCAGGAGCAGGCTCAGGTTGGCCGCCACGAGCGACTTGCCGGTGCCGCCCTTGCCGCTGGCCACCGCCACCACGACCGGCCCCCCCGCTGTCGCGCTCATCCGCCGGGCGCTCCCCGTCCCCGCGGCGCCGCGCTGGCCTCGCCGTCGCGCGCCGTGTCCGCGCGCTCTCGCTCCGGCCCGGCCGCGTCGCGGTCGCCGCGGCCCGCCACGTCGGCCAGGGCCGCGCTCACCGCCGCGGCGACCTCGGCCACGTCGCCGTCGCCGATACGTGCGCACGTCGAGCACCAGCCAATCGTCGGCGATGCGACCGATGACCGGCACCGCGGCGCCGCGCAGCGCGCGATCGAGCGCCTCGGCCGAGCGCTCCCACAGGGTCAGCGCCACCGCCCACGACGGCAGCTCGCCGCCCGGCAGCGCGCCGCCGCCCACCGCCGAGCGGCACGCGACGACCGACACCGACGCGCCGGACGGCACCGGACCGATGCGGCGGGCCAGCTCGGCGGCGCGTGCGCGCAGCTCCGCGTCGGTGGCGCGCAGCATGGCCAGGACCGGCACCTCCGCCTCGCGGCCGTCGCGGTACAGGCGCAGCGTGGCCGACAGCGCCGCCAGGGTCAGCTTGTCGGGCCGCAGCGCGCGCATGAGCGGATGGGTCGCGCACCAGGCCGAGCGCGGCGCGGCTGCCGGCGATGATGCCGGCCTGCGGCCCGCCCAGCAGCTTGTCGCCGGAGAAGGTGACCAGGTCGGCGCCGGACGCGACGGTGGCCGGCACGTCCGGCTCCGGCGGCAGGCCGAGCGCGGCCAGCTCGGCCGCGCCGACGAAGCTGCCCGAGCCGAGATCCACCATCGTCATGACCCCGCGCCGCCGCCCGATGGCGACCAGCTCGGCCGCCTCCACCTCCTGGGTGAAGCCGATGACGCGGAAGTTGGACCGGTGCACCTTGAGCAGCACCGCCGTGTCGGGGCCGATCGCCTGCTCGTAGTCGGACGCGCGGGTCTTGTTGGTGGTGCCGACCTCGACCAGGCGCGCGCCGGACAGGCGCATGACGTCCGGGATGCGGAACGAGCCGCCAATCTCAATCAGCTCGCCGCGCGACACGACCACCTCGCGCCCCGCCGCGCAGGCGGCCAGGCACAGCATCACCGCGGCCGCGTTGTTGTTGACCACCGCGGCGGCCTCGGCGCCGCACAGCACGCGCAGCAGCGCGTCCAGGTGGGCGTGGCGCGATCCGCGCGCGCCGCCGTCCAGGTCGTACTCGAGGTTGGAGTACCCGCGCGCGACCTCGCCGGCGGCGGCCAGCGCGACCGCCGGCAGCGGCGCGCGGCCCAGGTTGGTGTGCAGGACCACGCCGGTCGCGTTGATCACGCGGCGCAGCGGCGGCCGCGCCAGCTCGTCGCTGGTCCGCCGCGCCGCCTCGAGGTCAACCTCCACGCGGTCCGAGCGCCCGTCCAGAATGGCGCGGCGCAGCCCCTCGACCGCCAGGCGCATCGCCTCGACGACCGCCCAGCGCGGCGCCGGCCACGCCTGCACCTCGTCCCGGCGCAGCAGATCGTCGATCTTGGGCAGCTGCCTGAGGAGGCTTTGCCGCTCGTCCACGCCTCCAACCTACCACGCGCGCACGCCCGGCCGCGCTGCGGGCGAGCCCGGGGCAATGCCGTGTTGCGGCCCCGCGCGGGGCTCTGTAGCCTTCGAAGTGGCGTGAACGTCGTCGCCATCTCCTCGCTGCTCGCCTCGCTGGTCATCCTGGCCATCGGCGCCTCGGTCCTGTTGCGCGACCGCACGCGGCGGACCTACACGGCGTTCGCGGCCTTCGCCTTCATGGTGTCGGCCTGGCACCTCTGCAACTTCATCGCGATGGCCACGCGCCAGCCGCTGGTCGGCTGGCTGGCCCTGTGGCCGGCCGCCACCATCCCGCCGGTCGCGCTGCGCTTCTTCCGCGAGTTCCTGGCCGAGCCGTCGATCGGCGGCGTCAGGCGCCCGCCGCGCGTGAGCCTGGCCTGGACCATCATGGCCTACCTGGCCCTGCTGGTGTCGGCCGTGTTCGGGCCCTGGCACGAGCGCCTGTGGTTCCAGATCCCGTTCGCCGCCTACGTCTACGGCAGCCTGTACCGCTGCGTGTACGAGCTCTTCTTGCAGTACAAGCAGACGACCGGGCGGGTGGCGCGCACGCGCATCCGCTACCTCATGCTGGGCGGTCTGGTCGCCATCACGCTGTCGATGACCGACTCGCTGCCGCGCCTCGGCGTCGCCTGGCCGACCCTGGGCAACGTCCTCACCATCCTCTACCTCTACTTCCTGTCGCAGACGCTGTTCCGCTTCCGCCTGCTCGACGTGCACGAGCTGGTCGGCAAGATGGTCGTGCTCGGCACGCTGGTCGTGCTGCTGTGGGCCACCTACGGCCTGCTCCTGGCCTGGGTGGGCGGCGGCCAGGAGGGCCTGTTCCTGCTCAACGCCCTCGTCGCGTCGTTCGTCATCCTCATCCTGTTCGAGCCGGTGCGCAGCCGGCTGGAGAACACGATCAACCGCCTGCTGGCTCGCCAGCAGAGCGAGCTGCGCGGCCGCCTCGAGGACGTGCGCCGCACCCTGGGCGCGTCGGTCGAGATGGGCGACATGGTCCGCCGCATCATGCTCGCGGTGGAGGAGTCGCGGCGCCTGACCCACGCCTGCATCTACCTGCTCGACCCGGACGGCGCCGGCCACGATCTGGTCGGTCACCACGGGCCCGGCCGCCCGCTCGAGCGGCTCGACGTGATCAGCCACCGCCGCCTGCTCGACCGGCTGCGCGCCGGCTACGTCGAGCTGGAGAGCCTGCAGCGCGAGCGCGAGCTGGTCGCGCGCTCGGCCGGCGATCCGGACGCGCGCGCCCACTCCGAGTCGCTCGATCTGATGGCGCAGACCATGGAGTCGATGCACGCGTCGCTGGCGGTGCCGGTCTTCGGCACCGCCGAGACCGAGCAGGGGCCGTGGCTGCTCGGCCTGATGGGCTTTCGCGACGAGCGGGTCGAGGACGCCTTCGACCTGGACGACATCGAGGTGTTCCGCCGCCTGGCCGGCCAGGTCGCGCTCACCATCGAGAACACCCAGGTCTACGAGCGCGTGCAGCGAGCGCGAGCGCCTGGCCGCGCTCGGCGAGATGGCCGCCGGCCTGGCCCACGAGATCCGCAACCCGCTGGGCGCGATCAAGGGCGCGGCCCAGCTGCTGGTCGGGCCGGACGGCAAGCCGGTCGAGCTGACCGCCGAATCGGCCGAGTTCCTCAACATCATCGTCGAGGAGGTCAACCGGCTGAACAACGTGCTCAGCCAGTTCCTCGACTACGCGCGCCCGTCGCGCAGCGACCCGGCCCAGGCCGGCGAGGTGGACGTCAACGAGGTGGTGCGCAAGACGGTGCAGCTGATGGAGAACTACGAGGCGTCGCGGCAAGCGTGCGCATCGACGTGCGGCTCGACGACCTGCTGCCGCCGGTGGCGGGCGACGCCGAGCAGCTGCGCCAGGTCTTCCTCAACCTGGGGCTCAACGCGCTGCAGGCGATCGCGGCTCGCCGGGATCGGCCGGCAAGCTCGAGATCGTCGACCACGCGGCGGCGGCGCTCGCGCCTGGGCTACGGCTCGTTCGCCGAGGTCCGCTTCCGCGACTCCGGCGTCGGCATCCCGCGCGACAAGCTCAAGAACCTGTTCATCCCGTTCTTCACCACCAAGGCGAAGCGGGACCGGCCTGGGCCTGGCCATCTCGCCAGCGCATCGTCGACCCAGCACGGCGGCACCATCGAGGTCCGCTCGTCAGCCCGGCAAGGGCTCGACCTTCTCGGTGTTCCTGCCGGCCCTGGGCCCGGCGCTGCCGGTCGGCGAGGAGGATCCGCACGCCGCCACGACCCAGCGCGTGTCGGGATTCCGCGCCGGCGCGGCGGAACCGCCGCCCGCACCGGCCGCGGCGTCTCGCGACGGACGCCCCTGCCGGCGCGCCCGTCACCGCGGCGGCTGCGGTCGCGGACAACGCGGCCCCTGCGGCGGCCCCGCACGCGACCATTCGCGCGACCGCAGGATGAACTTGCGGGGTGAGTTAGAGTCCCGCCATGGCGGCTAGCGCGCGCATCCTGGTCGCTGACGACGAGCCCAACCTGCGTCGCGTGCTCGTGGCGATCCTGCGGCGCGAGGGCTACGAGGTGGTGCGGCGGCCGACGGCGCCGAGGCCATCGACGCGCATGAGCCAGCCGGTCGACGTCGTCATCACCGACCTCAAGATGCCGCGGGTCGACGGCATGGAGCTGCTGCGCCACGCGTCGGCCGACCACCCGGCGGTGCCGGTCATCATGATCACCGCGCTACGGCACGGTCGACAACGCGGTCGAGGCGGTCAAGGCGGGCGCGTTCGACTACATCGAGAAGCCGTTCGAGCAGGAGCAGATCCGGATCAGTCGTCGACAAGGCGGTCAAGCAGGCGCACCTGTCGCGCCGCGAGGCCCGCGCGCTGCCGGCCATCGAGGGCGCCGGCATGCGCGGCGCGCTTCGGCCTGGTCGGCCAGACGCCCGGAGATGCAGGCCGATCTACGCGATCATCGAGAAGGTGGCCGACACGCCGTCGACCGTGCTCATCACCGGCGAGTCCGGCACCGGCAAGGAGCTGGTCGCCCAGGCGCTGCACGAGAACTCCAGCCGCAAGGGCGGGCCGTTCATCAAGATCAACTGCGCCGCCATCCCCAAGACGCTGATGGAGTCGGAGCTGTTCGGCTACGAGAAGGGCGCGTTCACCGGCGCCGATCAGCTCCAAGCCGGGCCGCTTCGAGCTGGCCGACGGCGGCACCCTGTTCCTCGACGAGATCGGCGAGATCCCGGTCGAGATGCAGGTCAAGCTGCTGCGCGCGCATCCAGGAGTCGGAGTTCGAGCGGGTCGGCGGCATCAAGACCATCAAGGTCGACGTCCGCCTGATCACCGCCACCAACCGCGACCTCGAGCAGCGAGATCCAGCGCGGGCAACTTCCGCGAGGACCTGTTCTACCGCCTCAACGTGGTGCCGCTGCACATCCCGCCGCTGCGCGAGCGCGCGCGACGACATCCCGCTGCTGGTCGAGCACTTCATCGCCAAGTTCAACGAGCGGCTGAAGAAGAGCGTGCGCGGCATCTCCGACGAGGCGATCGCGCGCTGCTCAAGCTGCACACCTGGCCGGGCAACATCCGCGAGCTCGAGAACGTGCTCGAGCGGACCATCCTGTTCTGCCACCGGCGACAGCATCGAGCGTCGGCGACCTGCCGGCCGACCTGCGCGGCGAGGCGGACGGCCCGGCCGCGGCCGCTGCCGACCACCCAGCGAGATCGTGGTGCCGGTGGTGGCGGCCGCCGCCGATCGAGGGCGCGCGAGCCGACCGGGCCGACCTCGCTCAAGGACGATGGTGCGGGCCGAGACCAGCCGCGTCGAGCGCGAGCTCATCGCCACGCGCGCTCGACGAGACCGGCGGCAACGTCACCCAGGCGGCCAAGCTGCTCAAGATCAGCCGCAAGAGCCTGCAGATGAAGATGAAGGAGTTCGGCCTGCGCGATCGCGAGGCGGGTGTGTGAGCAGGCTGGCGCGCGCCCTGGGACCGGCCCTGGTCCTGGTCGCCGGCTCCCTGTCACGTCCCGCGCCGCTGGCCGCCGGCCCCGACAGCGAGGTGGCCAGCGCCTTCGATCCGGACGACCCGTACGACATCCACGTCTCGTTCGACTACCGGGTGACGTCGCGCCACTCCGTCATCCGCCGCGAGCTGAGCGGCGCGCCGGGCGCCGACCCGGAAGGGCCGACGCCGCTGGTCAAGGACCTCGTCTTCTCCGGCACGCGCCACGAGCTGGTGCCGCGCGTCGAGATCGGCGTCTTCACCGACCTGGCCCTGACCCTGGCCTTGCCGGTCGTGGTGCGCGAGTCGCGCCGGCTCGAGTTCGACGAGCGCGCCGGCAGCTGCGACTTCGCGCCCAACCCACGCGACGCCACCTGCATCGACGCCAGCAACTCGACGACCGTGGCCAGCGGCATCCTGCCCGAAGGCGGCTTCGACGCCGGCTCCCCGGACGGCGGCGGCGGCGGCGACGCCTTCCGCGGCGTCGATCGCCGCGGGCTCGACCAGCTCCACGTCGGCGTCGTGTGGGCGCCGCTCAACCAGGAGCGCGATCCCAGCAAGCCGACCTGGAAGGCCGGCACCGAGCTCCGCTTCTCGCTCGGCAACGTGATGGCCTACGACGGCGACGACCCGGCCGGCGAGACCGGCGTCTCGCGCGGCGTCCACGAGCTGCGCCTGTACACCTCGATGGCCCGCAAGGTCAGCTGGGCCGAGCCGACCTTCGAGATCTGGTGGATGACGCCGCTGGGCGTCCGCCGCGGCACGCCGCTGGACGATCTCGATCGCGACTTCGGCTCCGGCCGCACGTCGGCGCAGGTGCGCACCGGCGGCCGCTTCGGCGTGGAGGCGACGGCGTGGAAGAGCCAGACCGGGCCGGCGCGCGCGGCGGTCCAGCTGGCCGGCGAGCTCGAGGCGCTGTTCGAGGGCCGCGCCTACACGGACATGTGGGAGGTGTTTGCCTACGCCGGGCACGCACCGACCACCGGGCCGCTCATCCTCGACGCCGATCCGGTCCTGCAGGGCCGCCAGGCCATCTCCCACCCGGGCGTGTCCAACGTCGAGAACTACCTGACCGGTGCCGCCCGCCTCGGGGTCGACGCGACGGTGACCGAGATGGTGCACGTCGACGCCGGCTTCCGGCTGGGCTGGGAGCAGGCCCACATGATCAGCTTCGCCGGCGCCGGCCAGGACAGCCCGGACGACGCGAACGAGGTGGTCGACCCGCTCAGCGAGGAGGTCAACCCGTTCCACGTCCCGCTCATCGACGGCCCCGGCCACCGCTACCGGGTCGAGGGAGCCGGGACCTACTCGCTCTCGCTGGGCGTCCGGGTGCTTTTCTGACCGGGGGATGTCGAGAACTCGCCGTCTGCTCCGACTGACCCATGAAGGCGCCGACAAGGGCGCGAAACGAGAGGAGCAACGACATGAAGTTCATGCTGATGATGAATGCCCCCCGTGGCAGCACCGGCGGCTGGGACGTCACCAAGTGGTCGCCCGACGACTTCAGGGCGCATATCGACTTCATGAAGCGCTTCGGTAAGGAGCTCAAGGACGCCGGCGCGTGGGTCGGCGGCGAGGGGCTGGCCGAGCCGAAGGAGGCCCGCATCGTACGGGCCGGCAAGGGCGGCGCGCCCGAGGTGACCGATGGCCCGTTCGCCGAGGCCAAGGAGTTCCTGGCCGGCTACTGGATCGTCGATGTGGAGAGCCCCCAGCAGGCCTACGACATCGCGGCGCGCGCCTCGGCGGCGCCCGGTCCGGGCGGCAAGCCGCTCAACATGGCCATCGAGGTGCGTGAGGTGATGAGCGGGCCCCCCGACGTGGGCGGGTGACGGACTCGAAGAACGAATTCACCCGTCAGGACCTGCTGCGCGAGCTGGCGCCTCAGGTCCTCGGCGCGGTGATGCGGCGCTTCCGCGACTTCGCGGCCGCCGAGGATGCGGTCCAGGAGGCGCTCCTCGCGGCCGCCATGCAGTGGCCGGAGGAAGGCATGCCCGACAACCCGCGCGGATGGCTGATCCAGGTGGCGGCACGGCGGACTGACCGATCAGGTGCGCTCCGACGCGGCCCGACGCCGCCGCGAGCAGGCCATCCTGTTCCAGGTCCCGATCGACGAGCAGGTGGCGCCGGCGCGGCTCGAGCCGGAGCGCGACGACACGCTGATCCTGCTGTTCATGTGCTGTCACCCGGCGCTGACGCGGCCGACGGCGATCGCGCTGACCCTGCGCGCCGTCGGCGGACTCACCACCGCGGAGATCGCCAGCGCGTTCCTGGTGCCGGAGGCGACCATGGCGCAGCGGATCAGCAGGGCCAAGCAGAGCATCAGGACCTCCGGCGTGGCGTTCTCCCTGCCGGACGACGACGAGCGCGCCGGGCGGCTGGGCGCCGTGCTGCACGTGCTCTACCTGATCTTCAACGAGGGCTACGCGACCAGCGGCGGCCCGACCCTGCAGCGAAGCGACCTGGCCAGCGAAGCGATCAGGCTGGCGCGCATGGTCCGCCAGCTCCTGCCCGCCGACGGTGAGGTGGCGGGCCTGCTCGCGCTCATGCTGCTGACCGACGCGCGAAAGGCGGCGCGTACCGACGCCGACGGGGAGCTCATCCCGCTCGACAAGCAGGACCGGTCGCTGTGGGACCGGGACGCCATCGCGGAGGGCGTGGCGCTGGTCAGCGAGGCGCTGTCGGGCGGATCGGTCGGCGCGTACCAGCTCCAGGCAGCCATCGCCGCGTGTCACGACGAGGCGGAGCGGGCCGAGGACACCGACTGGCCGCAGATCCTGGCCCTGTACGGCGTGCTGCTGCGCCTGTCCGACAACCCGATGGTGGCGCTCAACCACGCCGTCGCGGCGGCCATGGTCCACGGTCCGGCCACCGGCCTCGAGCTGCTCGAGTCGCTCGACGCCGACGAGCGCGTGGCCGGGCACCACCGCCTCGACGCGGTGCGGGCGCATCTTCACGAGAAGGCGGGCGACCGCCAGGCCGCCATCGCCCACTACCAGGCGGCGGCGACGCGGACGACAAGCATTCCGGAACGGAACTACCTGGTCGCGCAGGCGGCGCGGCTGGCGCAGGGCGACTAGCTGCACGGGCGCCGGGCCTGGCTCATACTGCGTCGGATGTCAACGTCGAGCCTCCCGGTCATACGCCTGCACAACTCCGCCACCGGCGGCCTCGAGGAGCTGCGGCCGATCGAGCCCGGCCTGGTGCGCCTCTACACCTGCGGGCCGACCGTCTACAACTACGCGCACATCGGCAACCTGCGCACGTACGTCTCGGAGGACGTGGTCCGGCGCGTGCTCGAGGCCGCCGGCTACCAGGTCCGTCACGTCATGAACATCACCGACGTCGGCCACCTCGAGTCGGACGCCGACGAGGGGGACGACAAGATGGCGATCGCGGCGCAGCGCGAGCGCCGCTCTCCCTGGGACATCGCCCGCTACTACGAGGAGGCGTTCTTTCGCGACTGCGCCGCGCTGGGCATCGAGACGCCGACCGTCACCTGCCGCGCCACCGAGCACGTCGAGGAGATGCAGGAGATGATCGGGACGCTCGAGCGGCGCGGCTTCGCCTACGCCGCCGGTGGCAACGTCTACTTCGACGTGCGCGCGTTTTCCGGCTATGGCGCGATGGCCAACCTCCGGCTGGATGGCGACACCCGCGCGCGCGTGGAGGAGGACGTCGACAAGCGCGACCCGCACGACTTCGTGCTGTGGTTCTCGCGCTCGAAGTTCCCCAACCAGATCATGCAGTGGGACTCGCCGTGGGGGCGCGGCTTTCCCGGCTGGCACATCGAGTGCTCGGCCATGGCCGTGAAGTATCTCGGCGAGCAGGTCGACATCCACATGGGCGGGATCGATCACATCCCGGTCCACCACACGAACGAGATCGCGCAGTCGGAGGCCGCGCTGGGGCACCCGTGGGTCTCGACCTGGATGCACTGCAACTTCCTTGTCGTCGAGAAGCCGGCGCGGGAGGGCGAGCCGCCCGCCGACGCCGCCGGGTCCGATGAGGCGGTCAAGATGGCGAAGGCGGACTACTTCCTGCGCCTGGCCACCGTCGAGGAGCGCGGGTTCGAGCCGGTCCACTACCGGTTCTTCTGCCTCGGGGCGCACTATCGCTCCGAGCTGCGATTCTCGTGGGACAACCTGGATCGGGCGCGGCGCTCGTTCGAGACGCTCAAGAACCTTGTCGTCGGCTGGAAGATCGAGAGCGCCAGGCTCAAGGCCACCGCGGCGAGGTCCGACGTGGCCGACGCGGTGGCCACGTACCGCGCCCGCTTCTGGGACGCGCTGTACGACGACATCAACGCGCCCAGGGCGCTCGGCATCACGTGGGAGGCGGCGCGCGATGCGGCGCTGCGCCCGTCCGACAAGCTGGCGCTGGTGCGCGAGATGGACCGGGTGCTCGGCCTCGGGGTCGACGAGTTTCGCCGCCCCGAGATCGCGCCCGAGCTGGTGGCCCGGATCCGCGAGCGAGAGCAGGCGCGGGCGAGCCGCCAGTGGGCGGCCGCCGACACCATCCGCGACGAGCTCGCCGCCAGCGGGATCCAGCTGATGGACACGCCCGACGGGACCGACTGGTATCAGGTCCCGTAGTCCCGGCGGTCAGCCGCCGTGCCCGTCGCCGCCATCGTCGCTCGGGCCGTCGTCCCCGCCACCGTCGTCGCTCGGGCCATCGTCGCCGCCGCCATCGTCGCTCGGGCCGTCGTCGCCGCCGCCATCGTCGCTCGGCCCGTCGTCGCTGCCATCGTCGCCGCCATCGTCGCTCGGCCCGTCGTCACCTTCTCCGTCGCTGCCGTCGTCCCCGCCGCCATCGTCGCTCGGGATCGTCGCAGTCGCCGCCGCCGCCGTCATCCTCGCCGCCGCCGCCATCACCTTCGCCGCCGCCGCCCCCATCACCGCCGCCGCCGTCGCCGTCCTCGCCGCCGCCGTCCCCTTCCCCGTCCCCGCCGCCATCCCCTTCCCCATCCCCGCTGCCGTCATCCCCCTCACCATCGGACGGCCCATCGTCGCTGCCGATCTGGCCGGAGAGTGAGCGATCGGCCTCGCCGCTGTCCGCCGTGCAGCCGTAGGTCGCGCCGAGCACAGCAGCCAGCAGGAACGAGCCAAGTGTCCGCAGGAAGGTCATCGTTTGCTCCTGAGTGGGTCCATCCCTCCGTGGCGCCAGCCGGCCCGATCGATCACTCGGCTGCCGCGATTTGCGTGACCACCCCTCTCAGGTGCCGCCGTCCAGGCCCGCGTCGACCTCGGGCGGGCCCTCGCCAGCGTCGGAGCCGTCGTCGGTGGGGCCCTCGCCGTCGTCGCTCGGCTCGCCGCCGCCGTCGTCGCTGGGCTCGCCGCCGCCGTCGTCGCCGAGATCGCCGCCGCTGTCGTCGCTCGGCTCGCTGCCCTCGTCCCCTGCACCGTCGTCCGTGCCGCCCCCGCCCTCGCCCGACCCGTCGTCGCCGAGCCCGTCCCCGTCGTCATCGCTGACACCGTCGGACGGGGCGTCGTCGCCGCCCTCGTCGGACGAGTCGTCGCCGTCCCCGTGGGATCCCAGCACCACGTCGCTGGTGCACCCGGGCATGCAGGCCAGGAGCAGGGCCAGCCAGCTACTTCTGCATCTCGATGCGACGGACATCGTCTCTCCTCGGGCTCTCCGGGTAGCGGCGCAGGAACTCGCGGGCCCTGGCGCGGGCGGCCTCGATCCGGTCGAGCCGGACCAGCAGATCGATGATGGCGAGGTCGATCTCGGGACGGAGCGGCGAGCCCGGCCACGCGCTCTGCAGCGCCTCGAAGCGGGCCAGCGCGCCGGCCGGGTCGTTCGACCGCAGCCGGTCGGCCGCCCAGTAGGCGTCGACCTGGCGGGCCAGCGCGTCGTCGGGCCGCGCCGGCGCGGCGTTCTTTGCCGGCGCGCCCGCGGGGGCGATCGCGGCGGAGCTCCCCGACGAGTCGCCGGGGCCCTTGTCCACGCCGGGGCGCTTCTCTGCGCCGGGGCTCTTCTCGACGCCGGAGCCCTTGTCGACGGCGGGTCGCGACAGATCGATCACGCTGCAGCTGACCTGGCTCTCGACCACCGACGCGCTGCCGGCGAACACGGTGACCTGGACGCGGCTCTCCTGCACCTCGACCGTCGCGCGTCCCGACACCTCGGCCTCGCAGCCGGGCCCGGCCACCCGGGTCGAGCCGCGCACCTCGACCCGGCCCTCGCTCACGAACAGGCCGCGCGGCCGCAGCTCCACCGCCGCCGGTCCGGCGACGTCGACCTCGGCCTCGTCGAGCGCGATGCGCAGGCTGCCCGGAGCCGGCCACCTGCACCGGGCCAGGCGCCAGCGGCTGCCCGGCGACGAGCTCGCGCCCGTTCTGGCGCGCCGACGCGGCGCTCAGCGCCCGCGGCGCCGGCCGCGCCTCCTCGACCGCCCCTGCGGATGCCGAACAGCAGGGCGGCCACGGCCGCCGCCGCGACCGACACCGCGATCGCGGCTCGACGGCGCGGTCGCCGATCGAGCGCGGCCTCGATCCGCTCGCGGACCCGCTCGGCCGCGTCGTCCGGCGGCTCGGCGGCGCGCAGCACGCGCCACAGGCGCTCCTGATCGGCTGGCCTCGGCTCGCTCACGGTTCACCTCCGCCGCCGTCGCTCGAGCTCCCGGCGCGCCGCTCCCACTCGCGCTGGAAGGCCTCGCGGGCCAGCCGGCGCCGCGAGCGCACCGTGTTGATCGGCGCGCCCACCGCCTCGGCCACCTCGGCCAGGCTGCACTCCTCGATGTCGGCCAGCACCAGCACGCTGCGCAGCTTGGGGCTGAGCGTGCGCAGCACCTCGCCGATCCGGCCGCGCATCTCGTGCCTGCTCGGCCTCGCGAGCCGGCGAGGCCCGGCCGGCGTCCGCCTCGGCGTAGATCGCCTCGACGAGCCACTCCTTGATGCGCCGGACCCTTCGCCAGCGGCGATGGTCGGCGATGACCTTGACCGCGATGCCGCGCAGCCACGCGCGCAGGTTGGCTGACCTGTTCCATCTCTGCGATCCGGCGATGAGCGACGATGAAGACCTGTTGCGCCACGTCCTCCACCTCCGCGTCCGACACCCCGAAGCGGCAGGCGAGCCGGTATACCCTCGCGAACTCGGCGTCGTACAGCGCCCGCCAGGCCAGGTCGCGCTCGTCCCGCGACGCGGACCGCAGCCGGCCCACGCGCGCATCGGTCTCCTCGAGAGGACGGTCCGGGACCCCCGCAGGGGGCGAGAGAGTGCGCGGCACCTCGTCGACCTGGTGGCGCGAGCGCCGCGAAACGATCAGTGAAAAGATGCCCACTCGATCCCGGCGCCGATGGCCAGCGCGGTTCGGGGCGACCGGGCCACCTCGCCGGCCGGCAGGACGAGGAATCGGTCGGTCGCGGAGAAAGGTGGTCAGACCCAGGTCGACGCGCAGGCTGATCGAGCGGCTCGAGCCGGACGCCGGCCGCCGCGACCGCGGTCACGATCGGCTGGACGCGCAGGCGGCTCGAGCCCTCGATGTCGAGCGGATCGACCCGCCACGCGGCCGCGCCGGCCAGGAGGCGGGCCGGAACCACGACCCGGCCGCCGACCTGGTAGCCGAGCCCGGCCACCAGCGCGCTGTGCTGCAGCTCGACCCGCGCGCCTCGCCCTCGTCCTGGACCGTCGGCGTGGCGCTGGAGGCCTGGATGCGCAGCGACGCGCGCCGCGCCGAAGCGCCACCCGATCTCGAGCAGCCCGAAGGCCGACGTGCCGGCGGGCTCCGACATCGAGCCGCCGGCCGCGAGACCCGAGGTCGATGCCGGGCCCCGGTCCGCGGTCGTCCTCGAGCGAGGCCGACGCGGCCAGGGTCGGCGGATCGGGCCGCCGATCGACCGGACCGTCCGGCTCCGCGCGGGCGGCGACGCGGCGGGCAGGCCGCGACTCCGCGGGCCGCGCGGCGGTCCGGCCGTCAGGCTCCACGCTGGGCAGCGGACCGGTCCGCTCGGGCACCGGCGCCGGGCCATCCGGTTTCACCACCGGAGACGGAGCGGCCGGGTCCGCGACGCGCGGCGACTCACGCGGCGACGGCTCGATCGACACGCGGCGGCTCCGCGACAGGCGGCGACGGCTCGGCGACAGGTGGCGGCGGCTCCGCGACGTGTGGCGGCGGCTCGGCGACACGCGGCCTCGCACGCCCGGCGTCCTGACGCGACGGACGCGCGGCGCCGTCGACCGGCGATGCCCGCCGCCGCCGATCCGACCCGGCCCGCTCGACCGACTCGCCGCGCACCGCCGCCAGCTGCCGGAAGAACGCGTGCAGGATGACCGCGAACGCCCGGGCCATCGCGCCGCAGTCGCGGCTCTCGAGGCGACGCTCGAGCGCCACCGCGCCCCGGCGATCGCGCAGGGTCAGCCGCGCTCCTGCCCGGTCCGGCTCGATCGCGATGGTCCACTCGCCGCCGCCATCGACGTCGACGACCCCGGCCAGCGCGGCCTCCATGTGGCCCCGGCCCGGACACCGCCCTCTCGTCACCAGACGCCCCGCGGGTCCGGCCACCGCGTCGCCGGCGAGGGCCAGCGCGAGCCCGGTCAGGGCGATCGCGGTCGCCGCGCGACGACACACCCGAGCCATGCGCCCAGGGTAGCAGGGCTCGCCGCCGTCCAGGCAGCGTCGATCGGATCCACGAGCAGAAGATGGCGCCGGGTGACGGCGCCGGGCCGCGCGCAGGCCGCGGCCCCCACAGTCACACCACAATCACATCACCGCTACGCACCCAGCTCGCTGTCGGTCCGCCGGCCGTCGACCGAGTGCATGATGTCCTCGGCCTCGACCAGGGCGTGGCTGGCCACGTCCATCTCGGCGCCGACAGCGCCCGGTGCGCATGCGCTCGATGGCGGCGAGGGAGTGATGCATGCGCGCCAGCACCCGCTCGCGCGCGTTGCGCATCGACTCCACGTCGCGCAGCTGCTGGGCCACCTCCGACTGCGCCTGCTCGAACTGGCCGCGCGCCACCGGATCGGCCGCGATCACGATGCGGCGGTCCAGCTCCTGGATGCGCCCCGACAGCACGACCGGGTCGGGCGACGACGTCACCTGCCGCTCGAGCTCGCGCCAGCGGCCCGCCACCTCGTCGAGCCGCGCCACCTCGCCGCGGATCGCCTCGCGCACCGTCACGTCGTCGCCGCCTCGCTCGCTGGCGGTGAGGACCGAGCGCGCCCGGTCGAGCAGCTCGTCCACCTCGCCGCGCGCGTGCTGCGCCACCGCGATGTGGCGTGGCAGCAGGCCGAGCACAGCCACCGCGCCGAACGCGCCGCCGGACAGCACCGCGGCCATCCAGGCCGGACCCGGCTCGTACGCGGCCAGAGAGCCCAGCACGAAGCGAGCCGCCAGCGCGGCGCCGGCCCCGGCCGCGATCAGCAGCCACAGCCGCGGTCCGCTGGTGCCGCGCCCGAACAGGAGCCCGAGCGCGCCGGCGAACAGCGCCTGTCCCCAGCGCCGGGGCCAGGTGGCCGCGGCCGGCAGCGCTCAGCACGAACGCCGCCGCCGCGGCCGCCAGCACCACCAGCGCCAGATCGATGCCGCGCGACCGGGTCTCGCGCGGCGACCGCGCCGTGCAGCGCCGCGCCGCCCACGATGGCCAGCGGCAGCGGAGAGGCCAGGCCGCCCAGGCCCGGCTCGAGCAGGCCGGCGACGTGCGCGACCAGACCGGCCAGGCCGCCGGCCACGCTCATGCGCAGCGCCGCGCGGTGGAAGAGCCCGTGATCGACAAAACGGATGACTCGCGTCGTGCTCATGGCTGTCTCACTTTCCCTTGACCAGGTCGCGCGCCTTTGTCTTGCGGCGCTTCACGGCGTCCTTGCCCTCGTCGGAGGCCGCCGGCGCCGCCTGGACCTCCTCCGCGAACCCGCTCATCTCCTGCATGGCCGGCGCCAGGGCCGCCGGGGCGACGCGGTAGCGGGCGCCGTCCTGCCTGATCCGCTTCTCCGACGAGCGCAGGATCGCGCCCGCGCCGGCCGCGTCTCCCTGCTCGTAGGCGCGCGCCGCCTGGCGCACCGACTGGGCCGACTGCGCCTTCAGCACCTGCGCCATCACCTCGCGATCGATGGACGCCTCGGCCGCGTGCTGGTCGTCGGTCACGTCGAGGGCCAGCGCCAGCTTCACCGTGCGCGACTCGCCGGTCGCGGCGTCGCGGTAGCGCAGCTCGGCGTTCACCGCGCCCTGCCGGCCGGCCCCGCGATCCGGTACGCGCAGCGCGACGATCATGCGGCGGCTCGTCGCCGCCGAACAGATCGGCCATCGGCACCACCACGGCGTCGCCGTCGCGGCGCGTCTCGTAGCCGTAGACCTCGGCGATCTGGACGCCGGTGCAGGCCGGGCGCAGGCGCAGCTCGAGCTGGGCCGCGACGGTGGCCTGGGCGCTGCTGAGCTCGCCGCCCAGCACGCGCTCGAGCTCGGCCGCGTCGCGCACATAATAGTAGTTGCCGCGCCCCGACTCGGCGATCGCCTCCATCATGTCCTCGTTGTAGTCGAGGCCGACGCCGACCGAGGTGATGCGCACGCCCTTGTCGGCCGCCTGGCGCGCCGCGTCGGCGATGACGTCGGCGCTGCTCTCGCCGGCGTTGGCCAGACCGTCCGAGAGCAGGATCACGCGGCTCACCTCGCCGCTGGTCATGGTGCGCAGCACCTCGTCGCGGCCCAGGGTCATGCCGCCGTGCAGGTTCGTCGCGCCGCCCGGCCGCAGCTCGCGAACCGCGTTGGCGAGGTGCTGCTTGCCCTCGCGGTCGGCCTTCACCGACGGCACCACGATCTGCGCGGCGTCGTCGTACTGGATGAGCGCGATGCGGTCGCGCTCGTCGAGCCGCTCGATCAGGGCGAGAGCGGCGGCCTGGGCCTGCTGCATCTTGTCCCCCTCCATCGAGCCGGAGCGATCGATCACCAGCGCGAGGTTGAGCGGCTGGCGCTGGCTGGTCGGGGCCCGATCGGCCGTCAGATCGAAGGTGGCGAAGACCTCGCCCCCGGTGCCGCGCAGGATCTTCCAGCCGACAGCGCGCCGGCGGCCCGGCCGCGGCTCAGGGCGGCGCTGGCCCGGCTCCCCACATCGGGGGCTGCGTCACAGCTCCGCGGGGTGTCCGCCGGGGTGGGTTCCGGTGTGGAAGTGGCCGGCCTGGCGGATCCGCCCGAGGCGGCCGACCTCTGGAGCAGGATGGCGGCGACGATCAGCGCACCCGCGGCGCACAGGATGGCGGCGGTCTTGCGGCTGTTTGGGGTCATGCAGGGTCCTCCTTGTCGACGCTCCACAAACGCGCGCCGAGGACCGCGGATCTCCGGGTATCCACGCGCCGGCTCGGGTTTTTGCGACCCAAGCGCCCTGCACCCCGGGGTGTCTGGCCGCCCGGGGCTCGTGCTCCCGGCATCCGCGGTCCTCAAGCTCGGGCCGGAACGGCCGAGACATGAGGAAGGACACATGTTTCAGCGACGCTCTGGTTCATCGCGTGGCGCGCCAAAGCCGCGTGTTCTCTTCGTGGACGACGAGAAGCTCGTGCTCGAGGGCCTGCGCGACAGCCTGCGCCGGTATCCGTTTCGAGATCCACAGCGCCAGCTCGGCCGACGAGGGCTTCGAGATCCTGGCCAACCACGACATCGACGTCGTCGTCTCCGACGAGCGCATGCCGCAGATGTCGGGCTCCGAGTTCCTCGCGCTGGTGTGCGAGCGCTATCCGGAGACGGTGCGGCTCATCCTGAGCGGACAGGAGAGCCCCGACACCGGCCACCGCGCCCTCTACGAGGGCGAGGTCTTCCGCTTCGTCCGCAAGCCCTGCCAGGCAGGCGAGCTGGCCGAGATCATCACCCAGGCCCTCGAAGACTCTCGCCGCCGCCGCGAAGAGTCCGACGACGATTAGTCACTCCTCGGCGGATTCGCCGGGCGCGCGGGCGAGCGACAGCGCCAGCTGGTAGATGCGGCGGCGCGGGACGCCGGTGCGGGCCACGAGGCGGGCGGCCACGTCCTTGGGCCCGAGGCCCTCGTCGAGCAGGCTGCGCACCGCGACCTCGAGGTCCATCTCCGGGACCGGCTCGGCGGTCTCGTCGACGCCGGCCACGACGAGCGTGTGCTCGCCGCGCCGCGCGGTCGCGAACTGCGCGGCCAGCTCGGCGAGCGTGCCGCGCACCACCTCCTCGTGCAGCTTGGTCAGCTCGCGCGCGACGGCGGCGGGACGGTCGTCGCCGAGGGCGGCGGCGAGGTCCGACAGCGTCTCGGCCACGCGGTCCGGGGCCTCGTAGAGGATCAGCGTGGCCGGCTCGCGTCGCAGGCGGGCGAACAGCCTCGCGCCGCGCCCCGGCCTTGCGCGGCGGAAACCCGACGAACAGGAAGCGATCCGACGGCAGCCCGCTGGCCACCAGCGCGGTCACCGCCGCGGACGGGCCGGGCACCACCTCGACGCGGGCGCCCAGCTCGCGCGCGCGCGCGACCAGGCGCTGGCCCGGATCCGAGACGCCGGGCGTGCCGGCGTCGGTGACGAGCGCGATGGTGGCGCCCGCCGCGAGCTCGCCGCCAGCTCCTCGCTGCGCGCCGCCTCGTTGCCCTCGAAGAACGACACCATGCGGCGCGGCTCGATGCCCAGGTGGCGCAGGAGCTGCCCGCTGCGCCGCGTGTCCTCGGCCGCCACCAGGTCGACCTCGCGCAGGACCCGCGACCGCGCGGTACGTGATGTCCTCGAGGTTGCCGATCGGCGTGGCCACGACGTAGAGCGTGCCGGACTTCCGGCCGCGCCGCCGGTCGCGCCGCCGTCACTCGCGGCTGAGCGCATCGATGTCGACCGCGGTGCCGAACTCCTGCTCCAGGTACTTGCGCAGCCGGGTCAGCATCCGCTTCTCGAGCTGGCGGGCGCGCTCGCGGCTGACCCCGTAGCGATCGCCGATCTGCTGCAGGGTCAGCGGGCTGTCGGTCAGCCAGCGCTCGCGGAAGATGGTCTCCTCGCGGCCCTTGAGGGTGCCGCGCGAACGCCTCCAGCTTCTGGCGCAGCAGCACCGTGAACTCGCTCTCCTCGACGCGCACGTCCGGGCGCGCCTGGTCCATGTCGGCCACCAGGTCGTGCCGCGTGCGCGCGCCTTCGCCGTCGACCCCGGCCATCGGCGCGTCGAGCGACGCCTCCGGCGAGCCCATGCGCGTCTCCATCTCGATGACGTCGCGCTCGCGCACGTCGAGACGGTCGGCCAGCAGCGCCGGCTCCGGCTGGAAGCCGAGCTGCTCGAGGCGCTCCTTCTCCTTGCGCAGGTTGAAGAACAGCTTGCGCTGGGCCTGGGTGGTGCCGATCTTGACCAGCCGCCAGTTGTTGAGGATGAACTTGAGGATGTAGGCCCGGATCCACCACGCCGCGTACGACGACAGCTTCACGCCGCGATACGGGTCGTACTTGCGCACCGCCTGCATGAGCCCGATGTTGCCCTCCTGGATCAGGTCGAGCAGGTTGCGGTGGGCGCGGCGGTACTCGTACGCGATCTTGACCACCAGGCGCAGGTTGGCCTCGATGAGCGTGCGGGCGGCGTCGGTGTCCCCCTCCTCGACCAGGCGGACGGCCAGGTCGTGCTCCTCGTCGCGGTCGAGCAGCGCGTAGCGCCGGGTCTCCTGGATGTACGCGGTCAGCGGGTCGTGCTTGACCAGGCGGTGGCGCTCGTCGGAGGACGAGCCATCGTCGTCGTCGCCGGCCTTGCGCCGCCTGCCGCCCAGCCGCTCGAGCTCGGCGTCGACGGCGAACGGATCCGGCTCCTCGCCGAGATCGCCGGTCTCGACGACCTCCGCCTCGAGAGCCTCGTCGCCGTCCCCGCCGTCCCCCTCGCCTTCGGCCTCGGCCGCGTCGCCGCGCTCCTCGGCTTCGTCGTCGCCGCGACGTCCGCGCGCGCAGCACCTCGGGCTCGCCGGGCGAGCTCGCCTTGCGCGAGCGCCGGCGTCCCGGCCCGCTCGCCGGCGCCTTCTTCTTGCCCGTGCCTCCTGTCGTGCGCGTCGCCATGGCCCGTGCCGCGAGGTAGGATAACTCCGATTCTCCTCTGTCTATCATGATGACGCCGTGACCGTCGTCCAGCCCTGGCCGTCTCGCTGCGGGTGTCCGGCCGACCTGTACTGGTCGTGGGCAGCGGTCCAGGCGCCGAAGAACGGACATCACGCCTGCACGCGGCCGGCGCGAGCACCCGCCTGGTCGCGCCCGTTGACTACGAAACCGAAATGTGCGCCGGCGATATTCCTTGTCGTGGCGCACACCGGCGACGCGGCGCTCGACCGCCGCATCGCCGCCGACGGTCGCTCGGCCGGCGCGCTGGCCTACGCCCACGATCAACCGGACGTCTCGGATCTGGTGTTCCCGGCCCTGGCCCGGCGCGGGCCGCTTTCGCTCGCGGTGACGACCGACGGGGTCGCGCCCGCCCTCGCCCGCCGCGTGCGCGAGGAGGTCGAGCGCCTCCTCGACGAGGCCGGCGGCTCGCTCGACGCTCTGATCGAGGAGCTCGAGCGCGCGCGGGCCCAGGAGACAGCCGGCGCGGCGCGTGCCGAGCGCCTGTACAGACTGGCGTGCCGCCTCAGCTTTGCCGGGCGTCTCGCCGTCGAGACGACCGGACAGTGACGGTGTGCGGCCGGCCCTTCGGCCTGTCTGGCCGCGCTTCACCGGGATGTCTATACTCAAGGGAATGCGTCGTCTGCTCAGCCCCAATGGACTCCTGGTCGGCGCCGCGGCGCTCGCCGCTCTTCTGTTGACTGTCACGAGGCCCTCCCCCAAGGGTCTCATCGACTTTGCGGTCGGCGACCGGGAGGTGCGAGCCGAGCCGGGCGCACCGGCGGTCAGCGTGGCCCAGAAGCACAACCTGGCCGCGCTCAAGGTGGTCAACCGCACCCTGCTGCGGGTCCGCGAGAGCTACGTCGAGCCGTCGCGCATCGAGCCCAAGAAGATGCTCTACGCCGCGCTCGACTCGGTCCAGTTCAACATCCCCGAGGTCATGGTCGAGTCGCACCCGACCCGCGACGAGATCGCGGTGGTGGTCAACGACAAGCAGGCGACCTTCTCGACCCGCGACGTCGACTCCCCGTGGCGCCTGGCCAGCTCGCTCAAGCGCATCTTCCGCTTCATCGAGTCGAACATGAACCCGGGCGCCGACCTGGCCCAGGTCGAGTACGCCGCGGTCAACGGCATGCTGAGCACGCTCGATCCGCACTCGGTGCTGCTCGATCCGGAGATGGCGCGCGAGATGGAGGTCAACACCGGCGGCCACTTCGGCGGCCTCGGGCATCGTCATCGGCATGCGCGAGCGCAAGCTCACCGTGATCCGCCCGATGCGCGGCACCCCGGCCTGGGAGGCCGGCATCAAGTCCAACGACCACATCGTCCGCATCAACGACGAGGTCACCGAGAACCTGACCCTCAACGAGGCGGTCGAGCGCATGCGCGGCCGCAAGGGCACGCGCGTGACCCTGTGGATCGAGCGCCAGGGCAAGACCAGCGCCACCCGCTTCGACCTGGTGCGCGACGAGATCCGCGTCCCGTCGGTGCAGTCGCAGCTGCTCGGGCGCAACGTCGGCTACATCCGGCTGCAGCAGTTCGCCGGGCGCTCGACCGACGAGGTGCGCGAGGCGATCGGCGGGCTGCGCAAGCAGGGCGCGAAGTCCTGGGTGCTCGACCTGCGCTGGAACCCGGGCGGCCTGCTCGAGCAGGCCATCCAGGTCACCGACCTGTTCGTCGACCAGGGCACCATCGTGACGACGGTGGGCGGCAACGAGCGCGAGCCGCGCCGGGCCGAGCGCTCGGCCGGCGACGTGGTCAACCAGCCGCTCATCGTGCTGGTCAACGGCGGCTCGGCGTCGGCGTCGGAGATCGTGGCCGGCGCGCTCAAGAACCTCGACCGCGCGCTCGTCATCGGCACCACGACCTTCGGCAAGGGCTCGGTCCAGATCCTCTACGACAACGACGACGGCTCCAAGCTCAAGCTCACCATCGCGCAGTACCTGACCCCGGGCGACCTGTCGATCCAGTCGCTCGGCATCGTGCCGGACATCGAGCTCAGCCGCATGTGGGTGCCGCCCAAGAACGTGGGACCGGAGAACTTCATCCGCCTGCTGCCGCCGGTGCGCAGCTACCGCGAGAAGGACCTCAAGGCCCACCTCGACTCGACCTACGCCAAGGAAGGCCCCAAGCCGGAGCACACGCTCTCCTTCCTTTATGACCCGCCGGCGCGACCGGCCGGCGAGGCCGACGATCCGGACCCGGCGGCGCTGCCCGGGCCGGCCGGCCCCGAGGACGAGGAGCCGCTCGGCCCCGAGGAGGAGCCGCCGGCCGAGGACGAGTTCGTCATGGACTTCGAGATCGCGCTCGCGCGCGACCTCCTGGCCGAGGCCGGCGCCCCCACGCGCAAGCAGATGGTGAAGCGCGCGGGCAAGCTCCTGGCCGCCCGCCGCACCCAGGAGACCAAGAAGCTGGCCGACAAGCTGACCGCGCTCGGTGTCGACTGGAGCGGGCCGCCGGCGGGCGACCCGAACGCGCGCTCGACCCTTGCCGGCACCTTCCGCGTCGAGGGCAACAACCGCAACATCAAGGCGGGCCAGGTCGTGAAGCTCACCGGGTCGGTGCAGAACACCGGGTCGGTGGCCGCCTACCGTGTGCACGCGCGGGTCAAGTCGGACGACGAGCTGTTCGACGAGACCGAGCTCGTGTTCGGAAAGATCGATCCGGGCAAGTCCAAGACATGGGTCACCTACGTGAAGGTGCCCGACGAGGCGATCGACCGGGTCGATCATCTCGACTTCGACCTGCGCGACGCGCGCGGCGCGACCGCCAAGGTGCAGCCGCTGGCGCTGCGCCTGGTCGCGGCCGAGCGCCCGATCTTCGCCTACAGCCACCAGCTGCTCGACGACAGCAACGGCGACGGCGTGGTGCAGGAGGGCGAGAAGCACCGCGTGCGCGTGCTGGTCAAGAACATCGGCAAGGGCGAGGCGAAGGACACCACGGCGGTGCTGCGCAACGCCTCCGGCACGGATCTACTGCTCAAGAAGACCCGCTTCGAGATCGGCGCGCTCAAGCCGAACGAGTCGCGTGCGGTCGAGTTCTCGTTCGCCGCGGCGCCCAGCGTGACCGCCAAGGAGGTGGTCGTCGAGCTGACCGTCTACGACTCGGTCCTGCGCGAGAGCGTGTCGGAGAAGCTGCACTACCCGGTGCGCAAGAGCGCCGCCAGCGTGAGCCAGACCGGCGGCGCGGTGCAGGTGACCGGCAAGACCGCTCGCGTGCACGAGGGCGCCTCGGCCGACTCGGCGATCGTCGCCAGCGCGGCGCGCGGCTCGGTGTTCAAGGTGACCGGCGGTCTGGGCGACTGGCTGCGCGTCGAGGTCGAGCGCGGCCGCCCCGGCTTCGTGCGCGCCAAGGAGGTGACGCGGACCGACAAGTCGCCGCGCGGGGCCGCCCTGGTCAAGAACTGGCAGGTCACGCCGCCCGCCCTTTCGATCGAGGTGCCGACCTACGAGGTGCGCAACTCGACCTTCAAGCTCAAGGGCAAGGCGACGGACGACACCCACGTCGAGGACGTCTACGTGTTCGTGTCCAACCGCGACGCCAAGGTGGAGAACCGCAAGGTGTTCTACCGCTCCAACCGCGGCGCCTCGAACGCGTCGCAGATGACCTTCGCGCCCGACATCCCGCTGTGGCCGGGCTCCAACCTGGTCACCGTGGTGGTGCGCGAGAACGACGATGTGAAGTCGGCCTACAACATGTTCCTGTACCGGCCCGCGGCGGGCCAGCCGACCGCATCCACGCGCTAGACTGCGACTTGAATGCGGCGGTCGTTCCGAGAGTCGAATCCGACGATGAAGCGAGCGGTGCGCCCGGTCTGCGTCGCCCTGGCGGGCGCCGCCCTCGCGGTCGTCGGCCTGTGTGAGGTCGCGTCGGCGCAGACGCCGCGGCCGCCTCCTGCCCGCGTGGCCGGCAAGTACACGGCCAGCTTCCAGGAGGTGGCCAACAACTGCTCCGGCATGGGCATGAGCCTGCGCACCTCGTCGATCGAGCTGTCTCAGTCCGGCGAGCGCAACGTGCAGGTGACCGTGCCCTCGGTCCCGATCATGCGCGGCGTGGTGAGCCGGGCCGGCAAGTTCAAGGCCGAGGCAAAGCGCGGCAAGACCGCCATCCAGGGCGTGGACGGCCGCTTCTCGATCGCCGGCCGAGTCGACGACAAGGGCATCCAGTTCCTGTTCATCGCCGAGTATTTCCGGGGCAACCGGCCGATGTGCACGCAGAGCTGGAACGCATCCGGGCCCCGCCAGTAGGACAGGCTCACGCCTTCGACTCGTAGGTCCGCGCGGGGGCGGCGCGGCCCAGGCGCGCCTCGAGGAAGTCGCCCACCTCGTCGGCCACGCGGTCGCGCTCGACGTCAATCGAGATGAGGTGATAGCTGCGCGGCAAGGTCACGGTCCTGAGGTCGGGCGAGGCCACCCGGGCCGCGATCTCGCTCATCGAGGCATAGGGCGCCACGTGGTCGTGGGTGGCGTGCAGGACCAGGAGCGGCGCGCGCACCGCCGCCAGCTCGGCCCGGATCGTCACGCGGGCGCGGTCGAACGCGAGCAGCGCGCGCAGCGGGATGACCGAGTAGCTCGGGTTTTCCGCCTTCATGGCGGCGTCGGAGACGTCGGAGCCGCCGCGCTTGCGGATCGGGCGCAACAGCGCCGCGAGCATCGGGGCGCGCTGCAGCGCGGCGATGAGGGCGCGCGGCCCGGGCGTGAGCCAGAGCGGCGCGGCCAGGCTGACGACCGCGTCGAGGTCACCGCCCCGGTGCGCGGCCAGGCGCAGGCACAGAAGGCCCCCCAGCGACTGGCCGACGACGGCGACCCGGCGGCAGCGCGCGCGCAGGCGGTCGAGCTCGCTGGAGACGTGCGCGTACCAGTCGGTCCACGGCGTGCGATCCAGCTCGGCCCAGGTGCTGGCGTGCCCGGGCAGGCGCACGCCGACGGCGGTCATGCCGCGGTCATGCAGCCGCTCGCCCAGGTAGCGCATCTCGAACGGCGTGCCGGTGAAGCCGTGCACGAGGAGCACGCCGCGGTCGTCCCCCGCGAGGTCGAACGGAGCGCGATCGCCGGCCATGGCGGCCATCCTAACCCTGGACCCGCCGGCAGAGGCTTCGGTTCGCCGCTTGGGGGAACTGGTGGAGCCCGGCATACTTGGTGGCGGTCGCCGCGTCGTCGGCGAGTCGAGGAGTCGATGCCCAGGGTCACGGCGCCCAACTGTCCCGCCTGTCATGCACCGCTGCGGATCCGGCCGGACCTCGCGGTGGTCAAGTGCGAGTACTGCGGCCGCGAGGTCATGGTCAAGCACACGGCGTTTCAGCCGTCCGAGGCACCGCCGGTCGAGCCGCCGATGCTGCCGGGCCAGTGGCCACAGGTGCGCGTGGCGCAGGTGCGCCTGCCGGGGCAGCGGCGCGGCGCCGGCGTCGCTGTCACTGCCGCCGTGCTGCTGACCGTGGTCGGCGTGGGCACCGCGAGCTACGTGTCGTGGCGCGCGCGCTCCGCGGTCGCGACGGCGACCGACGCCTTCACACAGCCCGGCGCGCCCGGCCAGGGCGCCGCCGGCGAGCCGAAGGTGGCGCCCGAGCCCGGCAACTGGTGGAGCATCGGCAGCGCCGTGCATCCGGCCCAGATCAACGGCGACGGCGTCGAGGACTTCCTGATCCGCTTCCAGCGCTCGGGCGACCCGCGGCCTCTGTTCGTGATCGCGATCGACGGCGCCATCTTCCAGCGGATCTGGACGGCAGGTCCGTTCGGCGAGGGTTCCGACGCGTCAACCTACTCGCGGGTGGCTGCCACCGCCGAGCACGTCGTGGTGACCGACCCGGCGGCTCGCACCCACGTGCTGACCGCGGCCACCGGCCGCGAGACCGCGACCGTCGCGATGACCGATCGCGCCGATCGCGTGTGCACGCAGCCGGGCGGAGAGCAGGCCTGGATCGACGTCTCCGACGAGAAGCATCTGATGGTCAACCTGGCCACCGGCGAGGCGCGCCCCGAGAAGAAGCCGCCGAAGTGGTGCCCGGGCGATCGCTCGATCCAGTACATGATCGGCTGCATCCACTACGGCACCGACGCGCACCGCAACGGGCTCAGCCGTGCGCGCTGCAGCGACCCGCCCCGCAAGTGGAAGATCGATGGCTTCGGCCGCGCCTACGCCCTCGAGACCGACAGCGGCCACGTCGCGGTAGGCAGCAAGGACCCGGGCACCGCGTTTCCGATCATCGTCGGGCTCGACCAGCGCGGCGCGGTGAGGTGGCGCCGCGGCCTGGCCGACGAGAACACGCCGGGCGGCGGAGCGGTGGCAAAGGAGACGCCCAAGCTTGTCAACGTGGCCGGCGGCTCGATCGTCGTCGTCTACAAGCTGGAGTCGGACCGCTGGCGCCTGGCCGCGCTCGACGAGGCGACCGGAGCCACGCGCTGGCAGCGCGATCTGGCGGAGGAGACCCACTGGGCCGCCGGCCTGACCGTCTCCGACAGCCGCGTCTACGTGCTGCTGTCCTCCTCGCTCGCGGTCCACGACCTGGCCACGGGCAAGGAGCTGGCCGTCGTCAACAGCCGGTAGAGCGGAGCGTCTGCCTCCTAGTTCTTGCGGACGCGGATGATGACGCGGCGGTTCCTCGGGCTGCTGGCCGGCTTGTAGCGCGGCCTGGTGAGGCCGTAGCCCTTTGTCTCGATGCGCGACTCGTCAACGCCCACCTGGACCAGATAGTCCTTGACCGCCTCGGCGCGGGCCTCGCTCAGCGCCATGTTCGGCGCCGCGGGACCGGTCACGCTGCAGTGCCCCTCGATCACGATCGAGCGGTCCTCGTGCCGCTTGAGCCAGCGCGCGTTCCTGTTCAGCGAGGCCTTGGCGTTGCTGGACAGGAAGGCGTTGGCCTGGCCGAAGAAGACGCGGCGGGCGAAGCGCTTCGGTACCCTGCTCGGCTTCGACTCGGGCTCCGGCTGGGCCGTGTCCTCCTCGACCGGCTCCCTGGCAGCGGGATCCGCGGTGGCGACGCGCGTCTTCTGGTCGGCAGCAGTGTCCTCGGTCGGCGCCGCGGTGTCGGTGCTCTCGTCGGGCGTCGGCGCCGCGGTCGCGGTGCTCTCGTCCGGCGTCGAAGCCTCGGCCGAGACCTCGCCGCTGGCCGATGCGCTGCCGCCGGCTGCCACGCGCGAGCGCGCTGCCGGCGGGCCGACGCGGACCGGGCGACGAGCCACGAGGGTCCGCCTCGGGGTCGGCGGCTGTCGTCGCGCCACGACCGTGCCCTTCACCCTGGGCGCCTTGACGCTCAACTTCACGCCGCAAGCGTCAGCCGGCGTCGGGCGGAGCCACAGGGTAGACAGGCAGACTGCTAGGACGAGAATGGCGCGAAACATGGCTACTCCTCGCTGCTGGTGTCCGATCGGATCCTAAGCGACCGCTGACGAGACGCGCAAGGTCGCGTCCCTCGCCATCGATCAGCTGCGATCTGCGACAGCGCTGCGACTGCGAAGCGGCGTCTCCGCGAGCGCTGTGAGACGGTGTGCGCCGCCCGATTTCGCCGGCGAGACTTTTCACCTCGTTGCGAATGGAGCCACGACGAACGTTCGCGCCACGTCCGTCGCCTTCCAGCGAACGCACATGTGCTCCGAACAGGATGTCTCTCCTGAAACTCGATTTCGCGGCCAACCATCGAGTCGCGTCGCTGATGCCGTTCACGCGACTGACGCCAGATCTTCAGGCGCCCGGCGAGAACAACCAGGGCATGGCCTCGCGCCGGCGCTGCTCGAACGCCTCGAGCGCGGGCAGCTCCTCGAGCGTGAGGTCGACGGTGTCGAGGCCGCGGCGCAGGCACTGCTTGCGGAACGAGTCGATCTCGAACTGCCAGCTGCGGCCGTCCGGTCCGATGACGCTCTGGGCGTCGAGATCGATCGTGAGCAGGGCTGCGGGCTGCGCCACGACCTGACCTCGTAGATCGGCGACCGCATCGGCCGGCAGGCGGACGGGCAGCAGGCCATTGCGGCACGCGTTGTTGTAGAAGATGTCGCTGAAGCTCGGCGCGACCACGGCGCGGAATCCGGCGTCCACCAGCGCCCATACCGCCCCCTCGCGCGACGACCCGCACCCGAAGTTGGCGCCGGTGATGAGCGCCGCGGCGCCGGCGCGAGCGGGCTCGTTGAGCACGAACTCGGGCCGCGGAGAACCGTCTTCCTGAAAGCGGAGGTCGTGGAACAGGAAGCCCGCGTAGCCCATCGTGCGCGGCTTGCGCAGGAAGCGGCCGGGGAAGATCTGATCGGTATCGATGTTGTCCTCGTCGAGCGGTGCCGCGGTGGTTCGCAGGCGATCGAAGGGCTGTCCGGCCATCTTCATTACCTCCACAGCTCGCGCACGTCCGTCAGTCGTCCGGTGATCGCCGCGGCGGCGGCCATCGGCGGGCTCATCAGGTGCGTGCGCCCGCCTGGCCCCTGGCGCCCCTCGAAGTTGCGGTTCGAGGTGGATGCGCACCGCTCGCCTGGTTCCAGCATGTCGCCATTCATGCCCAGGCACATCGAGCAGCCCGGCTCGCGCCACTCGAAGCCGGCCTCGCGGAAGATGTCGGCAAGGCCCTCGGTCTCCGCCTGGCGTCGAATCGGCCACGAGCCCGGGACGACCAGCGCCGGCACGACTGCCCGCCGGCCGCGCACGATCTCCGCGGCCTGGCGCAGGTCCTCGATGCGGCTGTTGGTGCACGAGCCGATGAACACGCGGCCGACCGGGATGCTCGCCACCGGCGTGCCGGGCTCGAAATCCATGTACTCGAGCGCTCGCTCCTGACGCGCGCGCCGCGACGGGTCGGCCTGACCGGCAGGATCCGGAACCAGGCCGTCGATCGCGACCGCGTCCTCCGGGCTCGTGCCCCATGTGACCATCGGTGACGACCTGTCAGTGGGCAGCTCGACCTCGAGGTCGAAGCGGGCGTCCGCGTCCGTGGTGAGCGAGCGCCACGTATCGACAGCGCGCTCCCATTGCTCTCCCTGCGGCGAGAAGCGCTTGCCGGCCAGGTAGTCGAATGTCACCTGGTCCGGCCCGATCAGGCCGGAGCGGCTCCCTGCCTCGATCGCCATGTTGCACAGTGTCATGCGCGCCTCGACTGACAGCGCCGCCAGCGCCTCGCCTGCAAACTCGATGATATGGCCGGTTGCGCCGTCGGCGCCGATGCGGGCGATGAGCGCCAGCATCAGATCCTTGCTCGTCACGCCGGCCGGCGGCGTCCCGCGCAACCAGATGCGAGCCTGCTTCGGCTTCACCTGCCACAGCGCCTGGGTGGCCAGCACATGCGTGACCTCGGAGGAGCCGATGCCGAAGCCGAGCGCGCCCAGCGCGCCCAGCGTCGCTGTGTGGGAGTCGCCGCACACGACGATGAGACCAGGTTGCACGAGCCCCTGCTCGGGGCCCACCACGTGGACGATGCCCTGCGCCGCGTCGCCCAGCCCGAAGAGTCGAATGCCGTGGCGGGCCGAGAATTCGATCTGGACCTGCGCCATCTCGCGCGCGTCGGAGTTCTCGATCCCGCTGACTCCGCGCGACTGCCCGACGGTGGGCACCAGGTGGTCGGCGAAGAAGAAGGTCTGAGCCGGGCAGCGAATCGGCCGGTCCAGCGCGCGCAGCCGCTCGAACGCGTTGCGCGCACCGTCGTGGACGAAGTGGCGATCGATATAGAGCAGAGCGGTGCCGTCGTCGTGAGACGTGACCACATGATCCGCCCAGATCTTGTCGAACATCGTGTCGCCGCCGCTCATGAGCCGATGATAGTCAACTCACCAGCGGTTCGCTCTTCGTCGCACGGTACGACATGCGCGCGGCGTGCTTGCATGAGACGCGAATGCGGGTGCATGTAGGACGCGCTCGAATTGCGTGAGACACGATCAACTGCGTGGGATAGGCGACGGTCATGATCGGGGACGTTAGAATGACCACCACGCGGGGAGGCCCGCGCGCGCCAGGAGGTGAATCCGCGTGGCACTTACGATCAAAGATGCAGGCGGTGAGAGCACCGTCAACGTCTTGACCGAAGCCTTCGATGCCCGGCTCGACGGACCGGTCGAGTTCTACGACAACACGCTGCGCGAGGGAGAGCAGCCACCCGGCGTGATGTTCACGCCGGAGGAGAAGCTGGAGGTGGCGCGCGGCCTGGACGAGTACGGCGTGCACTGGGCGAACATCGGCTTCCCCGCGGTCTCGAAGGACGAGATGCGCGCGGCCAAGCTGATCACGAGCGCCGGCCTCAGGATGAAGACAGCCGCGCTCTCGCGCATGCTGCCGTCGGACATCGATGTGACAGCAGAGTCCGGAGTCGAACCTGATCTCGTTGTTCCTCGGCGGCTCAGACACTCATCTGAGGCACAAGTATCACATCGACGAGTCGGAGGCGTTCAAGCGCATCGAGACCAGCGTGGCGCGTGCCAAGCAGACCGGCAGGGTGGTCTCGTTCGCGGTCGAGGATGGCTCGCGCACGCCGCTCCCCCGCCTCGTGCGCATGTTCCAGATCGCGGAGCAGGCGGGCTCCGACTACCTGGTGCTGGCCGACACCGTCGGCATCCTCACGCCGTCGAGCACGCTGCAGGTGATTCGCGTGCTCACGTCGCTGTGCCAGGCGAAGGTCGCTGCGCACTTTCACAACGATCTGGGACTGGCGCTGGCCAACACGCTGGCCGCCCTCGAGGGCGGCGCGCGCATGGCCCACGTGACCGTCAACGGCGTCGGCGAGCGCTCGGGCAACACCTGCCTCGAGGAGCTGGCGGTCGTGCTCAAGGTGAAGTACGGGTGCGACCTGGGCTTCAAGCTGGAGCGGACCGCGGCGCTGTCGGCGCTCGTCCACCGCGTCTCCGGCACCGAGCCCCCGCCACACAAGTCGATCGTCGGCAAGTGGTGCTTCTCGCACGAGGCGGGAATTCACGTGGCTGGAGTTCTCGCCCATCAAGAGACCTACCAGCCCTATCCGCCCGCTCTCGTCGGCCGCCACCACGAGATCCTGTTCGGCAAGCACTCCGGCGCTCACGGCGTCGAGTACCTGGCGCGGGAGAGCGGGCTGTCGCTGAGCGAGGAGGCCAGCCGGCGCATCCTCGATCGGATCAAGAACCACAGCAGCCAGAGCAAGGGCGTCGTTCCGGAAGAGCTGGTCCTCGACTGGATCCGCGCCGAGGCAACCAAAACCGTGAGGGGCTAGATGGCGCGATCGTACCGAATCGTCGATGCAGATGGTCACGTGCTCGAACCGATGGACAGCTGGAAGAAGTACATCGATCCGGCTCACGCAGACGGCGCCCCCAGGCTGTTCGTCGATGAGCGGAACCGCCAGCAGCTCATGATCGGCGGCAAGGAATACCGCCTGGCCGAAGGGCTCGGCGTGGTGGGCAGCATCGACGCGCGCACGACCGGCGTGCAGGCTGAGGCGTACGAGGACGGCAAGGCGGGCGGCTTCGACCCGCACGAGCGGCTCAAGGACATGGACAGCGACGAGATCGACGCTGCCTTCCTGTACCCGAGCATCGGCCTCGGATTCGGCGGCATCGACGACGGCGTCCTGGCGGCGGCGGTCTGCCGCGCCTACAACCGCTGGCTCGCGGACTACTGCTCCGCCGATCCCGAGCGCCTGTTCGGCGTCGCCCTGCTGCCGATGCATACGCCCGATCTCGCCATCGGCGAGCTCGAGTTCGCCCGCAACAAGCTCGGCTTCCGCTCCGCCATGGTCCACCCGTCTCCCTCGTTCGACGGCCGCCTGCCCCATCATCCCGACAACGACAAGCTCTGGGCCGTTGCCCAGGAGCTGGATGTCGCCATCGCCCTGCACGGCGGCCTGCGCAAGGTCCTGCCGCCCTTCCTCAGCTTCGACAAGTTCCCCGGTCGAGCGGCCCAGCACCTGCTGCATCACACGATGGGCATGATGCTGGGCGTGACGAGCATGATCTGGTTCGGTGTGTGCGAGCGCTTCCCGCGCCTGCGGGTCGGGTTCATGGAGGCGGGCGGTGGCTGGCTGCCCGGCTGGCTCGATCGCATGGACCGCCACTTCGACGATGTCGGCATGAACGACTCGGGCCTGAAGCACAGGCCGAGCGAGATCTTCCAGCGCCAGTGCTGGATCTCCTTCGAGCCGGTCGAGCGCGCGCTGGGCGTGCTGGCCGACTACATGGGTCCAGAGAGGATCCTGTGGGCCACCGACTATCCCCATCCGGATGGCTTCTTCCCGGGCGCGCCAAAGATGATTCGCGACGTGCCTGGCCTGGCACCGGCGACCGCCGAGAAGATCCTCTATGCGGGAGCACGCTCGTTCTACCGGCTCTAGCCGTCTCATGTGACTCCGAGTCCAAATTGGCTGTCTCTCTGAGTCACTTGGAGACGCACCTAGAACCTACCTCTCTCGACTAGCTATCACATTCGATCAGGTCCGACGCAGGCTGCGTCGATCGGCACCGTCCTCCCCCGATCAAACGGTGCACCGGGATTCGTGCGCCCGCGGATCTGTGCGCGCTTGCGGAGGCGGACTCAGATTGCTTGTCTCGCATTGCCGATGAGCAACGACCGTGCAGGAGTACGATCGTTGCGCTTCTGATGACTGCCTATGTGTTAACGTGGCTTTCGTCGATCTCGTGTTGCTTGCACACGAGATATCTGAGCCGGCCTTGCGGCTCGAACCGCCGGAGGCCGTCCGATTGGCCTGTCTGGGCAGCACCCACAGGAAAGGACTACTTTCATGCGAGGAGCGAAGCTCTTTTTGGAAGCGGCTCATCGTCAGGGCGTTACCAGGGCGTTCGGCATCATCGGTGGGGAAGCCCAGGCCATGCGCTTCGATGAGGTACCCGGTCTCGAGTTCTACTTGACTCGCCACGAGTTCGCGGCTGGCATCATGGCGGACGTCTGCGGGCGGCTGGGAGGCACTCCGCAGATGTGCTACTCGACCTTCGGCCCGGGCGTGACCAACCTCGCCACAGGGGTCTGCTCCGCCGTCCTGGATCGATCGCCGATGCTCGCCGTCTCGGCCCAGATCATGCGGTCCGAGCGCGTCTACAACCAGACGCACCAGTGCATCGACAACGTCGCCGTCATCGGTCCGATGTGCAAGTACGCCAGGGAGCTCGACAGCGTCGAGGAGATCCCGGAGGTGGTCACCTCGGCGCTGCGGGCCGCTCGCGCCGAGACCCCGGGACCATCGTTCATCAGCTTTCCTTTCGACCTGATGCTGGCCGAGATCGAGGATCGCGAGGCCAGGCGTCTGCTCGACAACATGGGCAGCACCGAGCCCGCGCCGCTGCCGTCGCCAAAGAAGGCCGACCTGGACTGGCTCGTCGGCGAGATCAAGAATGCACGGCGGCCGATGGCGCTCGGCGGCAACGTGCTCTTCCGCGAAGGGGCGACTGACGAGCTGCTCGCCTTCCTGGAGCGCTATCAGATCCCGCTGGTCACCACGCTGGCGTCGAAGGGCCTCATCCCGGAGGGGCATCCGCTCCACATCGGCGCGTGCAACAAGTACCTCGATGGCATCCTGCACTACCCGGTGCTCGACGAGGTATTCAAGAAATGCGACCTGATGCTGCTCATCGGCTATGACTTCGGCGAGGACGTCAAGCCGTCGCAGTGGAAGCGCAACGGCACCATCAGGACGATCGCCATCGGACCGAACAAGAACCCGATGGGCGAGGTGTTCAAGCCCGACCGGGAGATCATCGGCAGCCTCAAGCAGGCCCTCCCGATCCTGACCGAGATGACGACGCCGACTCAAGCGACTCAATCGAGCACCGATCTGGCGTGGATCAACTCACTGCGGAAGCGGCGGGAGGCGGCCGGCGAGCAGCCGATCCAGTCCTATCCGACCATTCCGGTGCCGGCGATCATCAGGACGGTTCGCAGCCAGCTGGGCCCGGAGGGCATCCTGTGTAGCGACATCGGGCTGCACAAGCAGTACGCAGGCCTGTTCAGCGCCACCTACCAGCCCAACACGTTCATGTGCTCGAACGGTGCCGGCACGTTCGGCTTCGGCTTCCCGGCCGCGATGGGCGCCAAGATCATGAACCCGGACCGCAGGGTGGCGGTGGTGTGCGGCGACGGTGGGTTCCACTCGACGAGTCAGGACCTGGAGACCGCGGCCCGCTACAACCTGCCCATGGTCATCGTCCTGCTCAAGGACAACTCCTTCGGTCTCATCAAGTACTACCAGCTGACCGACAAGGACAACGTCTACACCAACTCGGTCAACTTCGGAGACGTCAACTTCGTCAAGCTGGCCCGGGCCAACGGCTGGGTTGCCCACTTCGTGACCAGCCGACCGATGCTGGAGCAGCGCATGGCCGAGGCGTTCGCCAGGAACCGGCCCACGCTGCTGGAGCTCCCGGTCAGGTATCAGTACAAGTTCGACGCCCCCGTCTGACCCGCGAGCCGGGCGTCGTCGCGAGATGCGCGACGCCCGCGACTGCGCCCGCGGCTACTTCTTCTCGCCGCCCGATGAGGACGTCGGATCGTTTCGCGAGCCTTCTTCCGGCAGCGGCACGAGCGAGAGATCCTCGCGCTTGTGCTCACCCTTGGACGAGGACTTTGCCCAGGGCCCCATGATGCGATCGTAGGCGGTGTAGGCCATCACCTGGCTCGACCCGTCCGTGACCGTCTCATCGAGCGCGCTGCCACGCGACGCCGCGGTGCTCGGCAAGGCGGGGGTGGCGCCAATCGCCGCGAATCCGCTCGGCACGGTGACCGTGCGGCCGGCGCGGTCCCAGGAGTGCCGCTTGAGCTCCTTCTCGTTCGGCTCCGTGCCCCAGCCGGGCCCGCTCGGCACCTTCATCTGGCCGTTCACGATCTCCGGCGGCTTGGTGACGATGTCGTTGCGCCAGGGAACGTCCTCGCCCTCGTACTCCATGACGTGGACGTTGGGCAGCACGGCGCACAGCTGCGCGTTGATGTGCGTCGAACAGGTGGCTGTAGTAGTTATGGGGGCAGACGTTCATCTGGTAGACCTGCGCCAGGTCACCGACCTTCTTGGCCTGTGCGAAGCCCTGCCAGGGCGCGTCGAGCATCACGATGTCGAGGGCGTGCTTCTCGAAGTAGGGGCGGTACTGCTCCATGTAGAACAGGGTCTCGCACGAGCAGACCGGCATCCTGATGGAGTCCTTGATCATCCGCAGCGCATCCGGGTCATAGAGGTCGAGCTCGACCCAGGAGAGGTCGTACTCCTCCAGCGCGCGACAAATCCGGATGACGCTCTCCGGTTTGAAGTTGAAGTTGAGGTCGAGGATGATGCCCACGTCCGGTCCCACGGCCTCGCGGATCGCGCCGATGAAACGCGCCGTGTGTCGGACCATCTCGGTCGATACGACCTGGTCGGTGGTGCCGGGGCCGCCACCGAATCCCTCCTGGTGCACGAGCGCGGGGTCGCCCGGGTACACGATGTTTGTCTTGAGCGAATTGAAGCCCTTCTCGACAATCTGGATGCACGCCTCCTTCACGTCGAGCAACGAGCGGACCGGCTTGACGCCGATGATGTCGGGCGCGATCGCCCGGCCGACGCACGCGTGAGAGAAGTAGAGCGGCACCCACTCGCGCAGCGGCCCGCCGAACAGCTCGGCGACCGAGACGTTCAGGCTCTTGCCCTTGATGTCCAGCAGCGCGCACTCAATCGCTCCGATGGCCTTGCCGGCCACGCCGCCCACGCTGCCCAGGCGCGTGCGACGGTACATGTCCCAGTAGCGCGCCTCGAACGCCAGCGGGTCGTTGCCGATGAGCACCGGCTTGAGATCCTCGATGGCGGACAGGACCGCGTACTGGGTCAAGAGACAGGTCGCCTCGCCATAGCCGACCAGCCCCTCGTCGGTCTGGACCTTCACGAACGCCCAGGGGCGCCAACCCGCGTCGGCCAGGAACGTCTCAATCTTCGTGATCTTCACAGCAGACCTCCGCGTGGTTATCCAGCCTCTACTTCGGATCCCATTCGGCGAGCAACGTCCCGTGCGCGCGCGCGCTGGCCAGAAAGTCGTGATACAGCGCGAGCGCGGGCTCGTGGCGGGCCCGCTGCTCGAGCTCGGCCTCGACCTCGGCGAACTGCCGGGCCAGCCGGGCCGCGGCCGGCGCATCGTAGCCGCGCTGCCAGACCGCCTCGGTCTCGTCGAGGACTCGCTCGAGCGCGCTACCCAGGCTCACACGCCGGCGGCCCTCGCGTCCCGTGGCCAGGGCCCACTCGCGCATGCCGGTGTAGAAGGCCATGAACACCTCGAACTCGAGGGTGTGGTCGAGCAGGTCCCAGCGCTTGCGGCCGCAGGGCACCATGTCGAGCGCGCCACCGGCGACCGCCTTCTCGCACAGCCGGCGGGTCTGCTCGGTCTCGGTCGCGATGAAGCAGCCGAGCGCGGACGGGCCGCACAGGCTCTGGCTCAGCGCGAAGAAGGCCATGTTGAAGTGGCGGCCGAACCCACGCCCGCGGATGTCGGGGAGCGCCAGCAGGCGCACGATCACGATCCAGCCCACGCTGATGTAGGTGGGGGAGATGTGCCGGCGCGCCGACGCGCAGCCGAGCAGGTCGTAGCCGCCATCCACGCGCTCGCCCAGGAAGCTCACGAACACGTTGCCGTACTCATCGGCGTCGCGCCGATAGAGCGTGCGCGCCTTGGCCAGCGTGTCCGCATCGACCATGTCTTCGTCCCGCTGTCGATCGACGCGCCAGCCGTGCGGCGTCGGGCTGCCCTGGGCGCTGATCAGCAGCTTGTCGAGGTGGGACGGCGCGATCCCGAACGCGATCACCGTCCTCGTGTAGTGCTCGACCGGCGAGAACATGTAGGTGGCGCGGTACGGCTCGCCGTCGATGAGGATCTCCTCGCGCCAGTCCCACGGCCGTACCTGGGTCGGCGGCGGAGTAAGCCCGGCACTCGTGCGCAGCGCGTCCATCAGCCGAGCCACTCCACCATGACGAGCGTCCAGTCGTCCGCTTGCGGTGTGTCGCGGCGGAGGTCGTCCGCCTTCTCGACCAGCGCGCGGATCGCATCGCCGAGGTCGAGAGACATCGTGTCCTTGCACATCTCGGCGAAGCTGCGCATGGACAGCACGCGCCCGCGCTTGAGCGGGAGCTCGAGGATGCCATCGGTAAAGGTCACCAGGCGGTCTCCCGGGTTGAGCTGGTGGGTCTTGGCGCCCGACGTGAAGCCGTGGCTGCCCAGCGGGGTACCCCGGCACGGCAACACATGGACGGCACCGCCCTGCGAGATGCGGATCGGCGGAACGCCGCCGGCGCTGTGCAGGACGAACCGCCCGGTGAGCCCGTCGAGCACCACGCCGGACATGGTCATGAGATAGCGGCCCCGGCCCACCGACAGCACCATGTCGTTGAGGTCCGCGAGGCTGGTGCGCAGATCCGGGTCGTACTTGTGGCAGACCTTGAAGGCGGTCGCCGCGGCCGAGGTGACCATGGCAGGTCCCGGACCGTGGCCGGTGACATCGCCGGCCAGGATGAGGAGGGAGTCGTTGTCGTCCAGCCGCTCGTACCACCACCAGTCACCAGCTGCTCGCGCGGCGGGACGGCAGTAGCCATGCACGCGCGCCCGGTAGCCGTCGAAGCTGTCCTCGGCCGGGAGGAAGCCCTCCTGGACCGCGCGCGTGAGATCGAGAGCCTTCTCGGCGGCCTCGAGTCGGAGCGTCCTGTGCATGTTCTGAAGCTTGCGCTGCTGGCGCAGGCGCAGGGCGAGCACGATGGCCACCGCAATCAACCCGTAGAAGGCGAAGGCCCACCAGCTGCGCCAGGGAGCGACGGCGAGGTCAACCGAGACGCTCAGGTCCCGGGCGGTCCAGGTGCCGCGGTGATCCGCGGCGCGCACGCGGAGCACGTACTCGCCGCCCGGAAGGTTCGCGTAGCTCACCGCTCCGTGATCGGTGTCGACCCAGTCGTCGTCCACTCCCTCCAGCATGTACTGGTAGCGGATGGCTTCCGGCGCTCGAAACGAGAGCGCGGCGAACTCGAAGGCGATCGTCGAGTCGCGATATCCGAGCGCGATGAGAGGATTGGTCCACACCGGCCGGGGCAGCTCGGCGCGCTGATTGAACGTGGTGAATCCGGTCAGCACGATGGGCGCGTCGAAGCGAGGGGCCGGTAGCTCGACCGCGGCTGGAAACGAGTTGTAACTGTCGGCGCCGCCCACGTAGATCGTGCCGGAGCGACCGAGGTGGCTCGCCCCGCGCTGGAAGCGGTCCGAGGTTCCATCCGCGCGGCCGAAGCGGGTGGAGACGCCAGCCTTCACGTCGAAGTCAACGAGCCCCTCGTTGCCGGTCGCCAGCCACAGGTGGCCGGTGCGCCCGGGCAGGACCCCGTGGATGGCGCCGGGCGGGATGCCCTGCGCCGCGCCCATTGTGGTCGCACGGCCGCTTCCGGGATCCAGTCGCATGAGCCCGGCCCCGTCGGTGCCGAGCCACAGCGCGCCGTCCCCATCCCGGTGCACTGCGTACACAGTCAGCGCAGCGCGCTTCCCGGCGGGCGCGGGCAACGCCACTTTCGTGGCCTGGCCTCGGCCGGCGTCGAACCGGATCAGCCCCTCGACTGCCACGCCGAGCCACAGGAGCTGCGGGTTGCCCGGATCGATGACGATCGCGTGGACCGCGGGGAGCGCGCCCTCGCCGCCCGCGGACGGCATCGCGACGAATCGCTCGCTGGCGCGATCGAACCGCACGAGGCCGGCCTGCTGGGTGCCGAGCCACAGCTGCCGGTCGTCGCCGGCCAGCGCGTGCACGCGGCCGAGGCGCCGGTTCGCCCCCCGCTCGAGCGGCCGGTAGACCTGGTGCGCTCCGGTCTTCGGGTCATAGCGGACCAGGCCCACGTCGTCAACGGCGAGCCAGAGCTCACCTCGGCATCGAGATGGAGCGCGGTGACGCCGGTGGTAAGCGGCGCGAAGTTCTTCGCCCCGGCCAGCCCGAGCGACGAGATCGCGCTTCTGCGGTGCGCCTTCGGATCGACGCGGAGCAGGCCGCCGAGCTGGGTGCCAATCCATACAGCGCCGTCACCGCCTCCGCGAATGCGAGCGGCGCGCCGCGGTTCGCCTCGAGCACGTACTCCGCGAGCTGGAGCCGGATCGGATCGACCTTGCGCAGCCCGGTCTGACTTGCGATCCAGATGACCCCCTCGCGATCCTGCATGATGCGCGTCACCAGCTCCGGAGACGCGCCGGTCGCCGCCGGCGCCGCCGGATCGACCTGGTACTGGACGATCGGCTCGCGCGAGGGATCGAGCTGGTTGAGACCGTTGCCGGTGCCGACCATAGCCGCCCTGCCTTGTCCTCGAACAGCGCGGTGACGTTCTGGTCGGTCAGGACCGCGTCGCCGGCGCCGCCGATGCGGTGCAGGCTGCCATCCACGTCGCGGCGAAACAGGCCCTCGGTGGTTCCCAGCCACAGCCGCCCGGCGCGGTCCTCGAGCAGCGCCTGCACGTCGTCGCTCGCCAGCGCGTCCCGGTCGCCTGCTTTCAGGCGCTCCACGACGCGGCCGGCTCGCGGGTCGAGGTGGAACGCGCCACCACCCTGGGTGGCGACCCAGATGGTGCCATCGGCGGCGGCCAGGATGTCGGTCGGCGCGAAGGCCTCGTCGGCGGAGAGGTCGAAGCGCCGGAATCGGCCGGTTGAACGCCTCGTAGAGGTTGATGCGGCCGTCTCCGACACCGGCCCACAAGTTTCCCTGGCGATCGACCTCGAGCGTGGCGATGGCGTCGAAGCTGAGCGCAGCTGGATTGTCGGGTGCAGCGCGGAACCTCGTGACCGCGTCGGTCTTGCCGTCGTAGCGGACCAGTCCGTCGGCGGTGCCAATCCACACGACGCCGTCGCCTTGCGCCGCGAGGTCGGTGATCCACCGGGTCGGGAGCGCGTTCGGATTGTCCGGGTCGACCGGGAACGGCTTCATCGTGGTTCCGTCGAAGCGGGCCAGCCCGTTCTCCTGCGTGCCGAACCACATGAAGCCGAAGGAGTCCTGGACGACGCCGGTGACGTAGATGGCCGGCAGGTCGTCCGTCTCGGGCACGATGCGGTCGAAGCGCAGCGGCGGCGGTAGCGGCGAGCTCTGGCCGGCAGGCGGGGCCGGCTGCGGTTGCGCGGCGGCCGGCGGCGAAGCGACCAGCGCGGTGGCGAGCGCCGCGACGCTCCAGCCCCGCACCCGTGCCGTTCCCGCGCGATTCATCGCGGGCCCGGCGGAGGCGTCAGCACCACCGGCACCACCCGCCGCTGGTCAACGGCGTAGCGGCCGTTGCGGTCGAGCACCTCGAGCGAGAGCTCGATCGGTTGCCCCTGGACGGTCTCGATGTAGCGGCCATCGATGACGAGCAGGCGTGTCCCGGGGAGCTCATAGCCATCATCGAGGGGAACGGTGAATGGCAGCCGAGACGCGCACTCGGAGACCGCGATCTTGGTGCCGTCCTCCAGGCGGGCCGAGAAGAGGATGTAGGGCAGCTCGTCGGGGTCGCCCGGCTCTCCCGCCGCCATGTCGAACACGCGCGCGGTGACGAAGAAGTGAGCCAGGCCCTGCAGCCCGAGGTGAAGCTCGAACTCCTGATCTTCCTCGATCGGCTCGAAGTCGTCCATGCGGGTCCCGAGCTCGGCCATGCCCGCCTCCTTGCCGCCGTCGGGCGCACCGCCGCCTGTCCAGCAATCGATCGGATCGATGGGTGGCCCTGGCCCTTCCTCGTCGTCACCGCCACAGCCGGCCAGGCAGAGGCCGGTGGCGAAGACCGCCGCGAGCGCCCGGCGGACTAGACGACTTCCATTGGAATGGTGGCCCATTGGTGCCGAATCTTGGCCTTCACGTGACCGCGGCGAACCACGCCGCCCTCGAGCCCGAGCTCCAGCCACAGTGCCGGGTGGCCGCCTGAGAGGGTGAACCGGTCCTCGCCGATCGGAATGAGGCGGCTGAACGGCCTGCCGAACACCTTCAGCATGAGGACGCCGTCATCCACTTCCACGGTCGCCTCGATCTTGTTCTTGAAGCCCTCGGACATCAGGACGTCGGTGTCTTGACCGGTGACGTGCTTGGGCAGGAGGTTGCCGAACTGGCCCACGAAGCGGCATGTGTAGCGCTCGGGGTCGGCAATCGCGATCGGCTGCGGCGGCATCGGGATGTTGGCCCGGCGCGACTCGATGAACTCGGGCGGGAACAGGCCGAGTAGCCAGTCGTTGACGATGGCGTCCAGCACGATGTGTACGCGACGCACGTTGGTCGGATTCTCGACCCAGTGGTTGCAGACGAAATCACCATACCAGAACTCGCCCTCGCCCCAGTGTAGGCGCTCACCATTGATGGTGAAGACGATGTCAGTGCTCGTCTCGATCGGGATGTGAAGCCGGACCGCACCGTGCTCGATCGAGAGCACGAGGTCGCTGTGCTCGGCGATCTTTCCGCCGGGCTGCAGCGCCGACAGCCTCACGCTGCGGACCTCGCACTCGAGCGACTTGAGCACCTCGCGGAAGTAGGGAGTCTTTTCGAGCAGCACCGTGTCGTTCCACGGCAGAAGCCCGGGCCCTCCGGGATGGGTGGAGTCCCATCGACCGCCTTGCGATCGCAGGCTCAGCCCGGTCCACAGTCCGCCGTGCCGCTTGTCAGCTCCGAAGTAGTTGTCGATCTCGGCCCATGCAAAGGCATCAGTGACTGCGAGATCGGCCTTCAGGCGATCAACGTCGAACGAGCGCAGCAGGCGCACAGCAACATCGGTAGCTCGAGTCATGCTCCAGCCTCTCCGAGGCAGAGCGACGCTGCAGCGCTCGCTTCGCCTCTCGAGCATTGTTAACGCGACGCCTCTGAAGACGTCAAGATGTAGGGGGATTCGCGCCTGGTGATGACATTGCGCCGTCGCGCGCTCACGAGTCGTATCGACGACAAGTTGCGCCGGTGGGCGCCTTGTCGTCGCGCGCGTGCGCGTGAGAATGTTCGACGCAACTCGCTAGGAGCTACCGATGACGCATTTGTTGAAGGTCGGGATCGCGTTCTTCCTGGTGCTCGTCCCCGGCGGGACTGCGCTGGCGCAGACGGCGTGGGTCAACCCCGCCGGATCGCTGGGCCTGTCCCTCGACTACACGTATTCGTCGTCCGACAAGATCATCGACGAGAGCGTCTCCGACGCGGCTCCCGTCGATCCGGTCCAGAACCACAACGTCGCGCTCGCCGCCGAATACGTGCCCATCGAGAAGCTGGGCATCGAGCTGACCCTCCCCATGACCTCGGCGCGCTATTCCGGCGATCCCGAGGAGGGCGGGTTCCCGCGCCACGGTCGCTACGACGATGGCGAGTTCCACACCACGCTGACCGACCTGCGCTTGATCGCGCGCTACATGCTCGTCAACGGCAGATTCGCCGTTTCGCCGTATCTCGGAGTCAACTACCCCATTGCCGACTACGAGACTGTGGGCTACGCCGGCGTCGGCCGCGGCCTCCGCCAGCTGCCCATCGGGGTCGCGGTCGGCAACTTCTTCACGGACGAGCTGTTCGTTCACGCCAACTACGAGTTCACGCTGAGCGAGAAGTACGACACTGGCTTCGAAGAGACCGAGGTGGGCCAGAATCGCAGCGATGTGAACCTACTTGTCGGCTACTTCCTGTTCGACCAGCGCTTTCAGGTCAACCTGGCCGGCATGTATCGCAAGACCCACGGCGGCATCGCCTTCACCGAGGCCGCCATGAGCGAGAGCCCGGTGCTGTTCACCTTCCACGATCCGCTGCTGTCCGAGACGTTCATCCTGGCGGGTGGTGGGGCGGGGTATCAGATCACCGACACCCTGCGCGTCAACGCACTCGTCCGCGTCTTCGTCACCGGCGAGATGACGCGCAACCTGACCATGTTCGGCGGCGGCCTGTCCTGGTCGGTGCTCTGACCATCGCGGTCGCTGCCGTCTCACGCCGCCGCGTGGACCGCGGCTACATCGTTGCGCGATGGACCCAGGGACTCGCCGCCTCGAGCTGCGCGGCCACCCGCAGCAGCACGTCCTCACGCGCGTAGGCACCGACCAGCTGAACGCCAACTGGCAGTCCGTCGCCGTTTTGGTGAAGCGGCAGCGAGATGGCTGGCTGTCCGGTCACGTTCCACGCGGGCCCGAACGGGGAGAACGCAGCCGCGCGGTAGAGCGGTGCGAGCGGGTTGGCGGGCGTGGAGTCGAAGCTGCCCAGCGGCGGCGGGGGCTCGGCCACCGTCGGCGTCAGCAGAAGGTCGTGGTCGCTCCACAGGGCGGCCAGCTCGCGCGTCTTGACGTGTAGCCAGTTCCACGCGCGCAGGTAGACGGCGCTCGGCACGTTGCGGCCCATCTCGCCCAGCGCCCAGGTGAGAGGCTCGACGTCGTCGGCGGTGAGCTTTGTGTCGGCGATCTCGCCCCAGGCGGCCAGATGCGAGGCCACGCCGGATGCCCAGATGCTGATGAAGCGCGGCGCGTAGTCCGGCACCCACAGCGCGTCGAGCCGGACCTCCTCGACCCGATGGCCCAGGTCGCCCATGAGCTCCGCTGCGCACTCGACCGCAGCCACGCAGTCGGTGTGCGCCCGGGTGAGCGTCCCGGTGAGGCCCAGGAACTGCGTGGTGAAGCCGACCCGCAGGGTTCCCGGGTCCGCGCCGACCTCGCTCGCGAACGGCCGCGCAGGCGGCGGCGCGTAGTAGGGGTCGCCGGGCATCGGCCCGGCCAGAACGTCGAGCAGCGCGGCGCTGTCGCGTACAGAGCGCGCGAGCACGTGCTCGACGCTGAGCCCGCCGTTGAAGTCGCCCAGCTGCGGCCCCTGCGACACGCGTCCGCGCGTCGGCTTGAGGCCGACCAGGCCGCAACAGGAGGCGGGGACGCGGATGGATCCGCCGGCGTCGTTGCCGTGGGCAACGGGCACCATCCCCAGCGCCACCGCCGCGGCGGACCCGCCGCTCGATCCGCCGGTCAACCGGCCCGGGTCGTACGGGTTGCGCGTCGGACCGAACGCGCGCGGCTCGGTGGTGGGTAGGATGCCCAGCTCGGGCGTGCTGCTCTTGCCAACCAGGATGAAGCCGGCTTCGCGCAGCTTGCGGACGGGAAAACTGTCGCGCGGCGAGCGAAGGCCGCGCTTGCGGGCGAAGCTCATGCCCGCGCAGAGCGGTTCGCCCTCGACCATGGGGCCGAGGTCCTTGACCAGGATCGGCACACCGCGGAAGGGGCAATCCGGTGGCGCAGCGCGCGCCGCCTCTCTCGCGCTGTCGAACATCTCGTGAACCACGGCGTTGGTGGCCGGGTTGGCTCGCTCGATGCGAGCGATGGCGGCGTCGACCAGCTCGGCCGGGGTCGCGTCGCCGCTGCGAACCAGCTCCGCCTGGGCCGTCGCGTCCAGCTGGGCCAGCTCATCCGCCATGGAATGCTGCCTCCGTGACACCGCCGGGCCGGCGCTGCGAACATGCGCCGACCCGACGGCCCGAGAGCGTGTGTGCTGCGGTGGACGCTACGACTAGGGCTCGACGACCGTGTACGGGCCCCACGAGCAGTTGGTGCCCAGGAAGTCGAAGCGCGCGTTGGCGCGGTTGCCCTGGTTCCACGCCATGTGCGTGAACTTGCCCAGCAGCATCGAGCCGCCCTTCGGCTCAATCTCGGCGATCACTTCCTTCGGAATGACCATGCTGCCGCCGTCGGGTCCGTCCTCGGCGAGGCAGTAGAAGTCGATCGCGCCCTCGGTGTTGTAGAAGCCCACGAAGGTGATGTTGCTCGGCGAGCCTTCCTGGATCGTCTCCTCGTTCTCCCACTCGAGCGTGAAGTCCTCGCCCTGCGTGAAGTCGGTGTTGACGAAGTACTCGTCGTTGGGCGGCTGGATCATCGCGAAGTTGGGGGGCATGAACAGCTCGGGCTCGGGCCACTCGATGCCCGTGTTGGTGATGCCGTTGCGCAGGTCGAACGCCGGATAGTCCGCGGTCCCCTCAATCTCGATGTCGTAGTATCCGTTGCGCACGAGGATGGCGGGATCGCCGCCGAGATAGACAATCGGATGGACGAGTCCGCCCGACGACGGATCAGGCATGTTCTCCATGCGGTTGAGGACCAGCGGGTCGCCGCCAATCTGCGGGATCGCCGAGACGCTCGCTCCGACGTCGAAGTACTCGCGCGTGTCCACGATCGCCTGGTTCTCTTCCGTGAAGCCGTTGTCGAACAGATTGTGGGCGCGGAAGTCCTGGCACTTCGTCCCCGCCTCGTTGGGGAACTCGGCTCCGTCGAGGGGCCGGGCCCCCGGGTCCTGTCCCTGGAAGAGGAAGGACTGGAACGCCGGGTAGTCAACGACCTCCCCCGACTCCTCATCGAGGAATCCTGATCAGCTCGAGGCGAAGCTCGCCGCCCTCCCCGAGCTCGAAGGCTCCTTGCGGACAGTGGCCGCATTCGGCGTCGTCGTCGCCGCCGCCATCATCCGTGGCGCCGTCATCGTCGGCAGCGCCGCCCTCGTCGTCATCGCCGCTGCATGCGCCGAGCGCGCCCGCCAGCAGTGCGGTGATGCAAACCGTTCCAAACCGAGTGCCTCGTGACATCAACCTCATAGTCTCCTCCTCGCATGCACGGCAGGGTTCATGCCGGTACGTCCCCCCCGCATCTCCCCCTTCCCCCGTGGCGCCGACCAGGCGGCCTGCGCCGATATCGCACCGGCCAGTACAGATACGTCAGCTCATTGCGACCGAATCGACATCTCGAACGTCCCGGTCGTTTCGAAGTCACTTCCCTCGTCGGTGATCCACTCGCCGCTGCAGGCGCACTCGTCGAGATCGATCGTGCACCGCAAGGCCAACCCGGTCGTTGTCGGCTCGAGCTGACCGGACTCCGTGATCTCGCCGGCACCCGTGAGAACGTCTCCGGCCTGCGTCACCATGGTCACGTCGTAGATGCCGTCGGAATCGATTCGAACGAGCAGGTCGCCTTCCATGTCTCCACCGAACGTGCCCACGTACGCACTCGCGCAGGAGCCGACCGATCCATTTCCCGGTTCATCGCAACCTGAGATCACAACCGATGCGAGGGCAGCCACGAGCCATGCCGAAATCGATGATTGGCTCAAGGGTCTCTCCTCCTCAAACGATGACAGCCATTGTGTCGTGACTGACTGATCGCATCAACAAGTCGGCACGTGAAAGACGGCTATCGTCGACGGACAGCGTTGTGTGAGCGGTCCTTGCACGTGGTGCGATGTAGCCCGCTCGAAGCGCGGCGGCGGCGATGTGCTCGGCGAGGTCCGCCTGAGTTCGAGGGTAAGCTGTACTCGACGAAGACGAGCGTCCAGTCGTCCTGGAGCGGCACACCAGCCTGAAGGACCTCCGCGTCGCGGATGACCTGGGCCGCCGCCTGATCGATGGGCAACGGTGCCGCGGCTCCACACATCTGCGCAAAGCGGCGCATACCGACGATCCGCGGTCCGCCAGCCAGTGGCAGTTCCGGAATACCGTCGGTGAACAGGACCAGACGATCGCCTGGACTGAGCTGGCCTCGCGTGCTGCCCAGGGAGAACGTGCCGCTGCCCAGCGGCGCCCCGCGGCAGGGGACCAGCTTGGCCACGCCCTCTCGCGTGACACACATCGGCGCCTGTCCGCCCGCGCTCATCGCCTCGAACGCGCCGGTGGTCGGGTCGAGGACGACCGCCGAGAGCATCAGGTAGTACTTGTCGCGGGCGATGCGCTGGATCTCGTCGTGCAAGTCCAGGAAGCGCCGCGCCAGATCTCGCCCGTGCTTGCGACCCAGCTGGATGGTCGCGGCGGCCGCAGCGGTGATCATGGCCGGCCCGGGACCATGACCGGTCACGTCGCCGACCAGCACGGTCAAGTTGCCGCCGACGTCGGCTTCGTACCACCACCAGTCGCCGCTGGCCCGCTCCGCGGCTCGGTTGAAGCCGGCCAGGCGGTACGGGCCGGCCTGGATCTGCGACTCGGACGGCAAGAAGCCGGCCTGGACCGCGGCGGTGAGCTCGAGGTCGTGCTCCGCGGACGCCAGGCGGTAGGCCTGGCGCAGGTTTCTGAGCCGCGCGGAGTGGGCGCGCAGCGCGAGGAGCACCAGACCGAGCGCCAGCAGACCGTACAGCGTGTAGGCGTACCAGGTCCTCCACGGCGGCACCGCCATGCTCATCGACACAGTGGCCGCCGTCTGGCTGGCAACGCCGAACGCGTTCGCCGCCCTGACCGAGAAGCGGTAGTCGCCCGGCGGCAGGTTGCGGTAGTCGGCGAACGGTCGGGTCGTGTCGATCCAGCCGGCATCGACCCCCTCGAGCTTGTACTGGTATCGAATGGCGTCCGGGGCCGCGAACGAGAGCGCGGCGAACTCGAATGACACCGCCGAGTCGCGAAAGCCCAGCTCGATCTGCGGTCCGGTCCAGACCGGGCGGTCGAGTTGCGGCACCGCGCCCTTCACCTTGACCTGGGTCAGCGCGACCGGCGGCGCGTATCGATCCGGCTCGATCGTCTCCGGATAGAACATCGTGGAGCCGCTCGCGCCCGACATCATGAACTCGCCCGAGGGGGACCGGTACGCGCTGACCTGGGCGAACTCGTTCTCGATTCCGTGCAGCCGGCCGAAGCGGACCGACTTGCCATGCACCGGATCGAAGACGACGAGCCCGTGGGTGGGCGTGGGCAGCCACAGCCGACCGCGCTTGTCCGGCAGCACCGCGTAGAGGTGGGCAGGCGGAATGCCTTCCGCGACGCCGAAGCGGCTCGAGTCGCCTCTCGCCGGGTCGATGCGCAGCAGGCCCTTCTCGTCGGTGCCGAGCCAGAGCGCGCCGCGCTCGTCCTGGTGGATCCAGTAGATGCTGGTCGGCCGGTCGCGGCGTTCGGTCGGCAGCGGGATGTGCATCGCGGTCTGCCGCGCGATGTCGAACCGATCCAGGCCGTCGTTCGCGTAGCCGACCCACAGGATGTTGGGGTCGAAGCGGTGGACAACCAGCGCGTAGATGGCGTCCCCGGATGGCTGTCCCGGCTCTCCGGCGCGGAAGTCGATGAACGTCTCCTTCACCGGATCGAACTGCACCAGCCCGCCCAGCCACGTCCCCAGCCACAGATATCCCCGGTGCTCGACGATGCGGTGAATGCGCGCGACCGGGGGCCCCGACGTGCCACCCTTGGCATCGGGGGCGTAGATCTTGTGCTCGCCCGTGCGCGGATCGAAGCGGCCCAGGCCGACGTTGGCGGCCGCGAACCACACCACACCATTGCGGTCGGTCTGGACGGTGCTGAACTCCGAGGTCAGCTCGACGAAGTTCTCCGCACCCGGCTCGCCGAGAGAGGGATACAGCGTCCAGAGTCCCGCCCGGCGATCGATGCGCATCAGGCCGTGCCGGTAGGTGCCCGACCAGACCACCCGGTCGGGGCCCTCGACGAACGTCCACGGATCGCCGGTCGCTGTGGTGATCGGGCGTCTGTTGAACTTGCGTGACAGCTCCGGCAGCCTGCGGACCCCGTCGCGGCTGCCCACCCAGAGAACACCGCCCGCGTCCTGCCACAGCGACGTCACGGTGCCGGGGAAGGTCGCCGTTGTCTCGGGCTGGGCCGGATCGGGCGCATAGCGCGTGAACCGGTCCCGCTTCGGACCCATGTGATTGAGGCCGTTCTCGGTGCCGATCCACAGCGTGCCGCCACGGTCCTCCCACAGCGCGGTGATGCGATCGCTCGACGGGGTGGTGCGGTCGGCGGGCACGTGCTGCAAGCGCTCCCTGTCCCAGCTCCCGGAAGGCGCGCGCCGCACCAGCCCGCCGTCGGTGCCCACCCACAGCACGCCGGACCGATCCTCGAACAAGGCGCGGACGCTGCCGCTGGGAAGGCTCTCGCTGCCGACCTGCTCGCTGATCCGACCGCCGCGCGCGTCCCAGCGAGCCACGCCGCCGCCCGCGCGGCCCACCCAGATCGCTCCGTCCCGGCCCGGGGCCAGCGCGGTGATCGCGGTGCTCGAGCCACTGCCGATCGGGCGCAGCGACGCGGAGCCGGCCCTGGCGTCCCAGCGACCCAGCGCACCGTCAGCGGTGCCGAGCCACAGCTGGCCGGCGCCGTCGATGCAGAGCGCGGTGACGGCGACAGGCCGTCGGGTCGATGCGCTGACGACCGGCAACCGGCTCAGGCGATCCGAGCGCGCGTCGTAGCTGTGAAGGCCGGCGTCGGTGCCGATCCACAGGGGCCCGTCGCGCCCACCCACCAGCGCGGTCACGTTGGCGGACGCCAGCGCGCCCGGGTCGGCCGGGTCCACCGGCCACACGCGCAGCGAGCGGCCGTCGAAGCGAGCCAGCCCGCCGCGTGTGCCGATCCAGAGAAAGCCGACCGAGTCCTGGGCGATGGCCGTGACGTGCGCGTTCGGCAGCTCGCTGTCGGATCCGAGCTCCTCGAACTGGACCGGAGGGTGGAGCAGGAACTTCCGACTGCCCGGGATCTCCGGCTGGGCCCGCGCTGTGCCCATCGCGGTGGCGGCCGCGGCCAGGCCGGCCACGGCGCATGCGATGGACCGCAGCGCGGACCGCGTCACGGTACGACCGCGAGGCATCGCCGCATCAGTACCGCGACGACGTCAGCTGTACGTCGGCGTTGGCCCATGCCTTCTGGAGCCGGGCGTCGACGGCGGCCGCCTGCTTCTTCTTGCCCTGGGCGGCCAGCGCCTCGCGCAGCCCGAACAGGCTGAAGCCGTTCTCGGGCCACCACTTGAGGTCGTCGAGGTAGACGCGCTCTGCCTGCTTCGGCTTCTTGGCCTCGAGATAGACGGCTCCCAGCGAGTGGCGCACCGGGTAGTACCAGTCCGGCGGCTCGTCGTAGTTGAGCTTCTCCTCGAGATCGAGAGCGCCCTCGAGCTCCTTGATGGCCAGCTTGTGGTTGCCCTTCTTGGCCGCCATCTCCCCGCTCAGCACCTTGATCGCGATCTCCATGAGCGCTGCGCTGCTGTTGATGTCCCAGATGGTGACCTTGGTGAGCTCTTCCTTCTGCTTCGCCGTCAGTTGCTTGAGCGCGTCGAGCTCGGTCGCCGCCTTGTCGAGCTCGCCCTTGCCCACGTGGGCCATGCCGCGCGCGTAGTGCCAGACTGCGGTGGGATAGACGAGCTTCGCGTCCGGCTTGGGCTCGGAGAGGATCTCGTCCCACTTGCCGAAACGGGCGTAGGCGTAAAGAGGCGTGGAGTGGTAGTGCTGCAGGGTGCCCCAGCAGTGATCGCCGAGCTTGTCGGCCGGGACCTTGCCCGCCACCTGCTTCGCCGCTTCGATCGCCTTGGCGCTCTTGCCCTCGAACGTGGCCGACGCCCACAGGAAGTGGAAGTTGTGCGGGTGATAGGCCAGCGGATACAGACCCTGCGACCGGCACTGCGTGATGTAGGCCTGATCGGCCTTGATCGCCGCCTCGTTGGCGGCCGACGCGTCGGCGTAGCGCCCGACGCGCAGATAGATGTGGGCCGGCATGTGGACGAGGTGGCCGGCTCCCGGCACCAGCTTGCCGAGCCGGTCGGCCGCCGCCACGCCCTTCTTGGCGTTGGTCGGCGACGCCTCGACCGCATGGATATAGAGGTGGTTGGCGCCGGGGTGCTGCTCGTTCTTTGCCATCACCGTCTCGAGGATCCCCAGGATCTCCCCGGTCCACGGCTGCGCCTTGCCTTTCTTCACGTTCCAGTAGTCCCACGGATGCAGGTCCATCAGCGCCTCGCCCAGGATGGCCTGGGCGTCGAGGTCATCCGGGTACTTCTTGACCACCTCGCGCATCCCGTCGGCGAACGCCTTGTCGAGCGGCGCGCGATCTTCGGGCGGCTTCTCCGCGTAGCGGGCCTCGAGCGCCGTGATGTAGGCCTGCTCCTTCTCGCTGACCTTGCTCTTGAGCGCGCTCGCCTTCTGCAGGGCCTCCCACGCCTTCGGGACATCGGCCGCGTCCATCTTGGCGTTGATGTTGGGCCCCAGCACCCAGGCGACGCCCCAGTAACACATCGCGCACTCTGGATCGAGGCGGACGGCCTCGCGGAACGAACGCGCCGCTTCCGCGTGGTTGAAGCCCCAGCCGAGGATCAGCCCCTGATCGAAGTACTTCTGCGCCTCGGGGTTCTTGGTGGTGACCTCATGATGATAGTCACCCAGGCCCTCGAGCAGCGGAGCGCCGCGCTTGGGTTTGTCGCCGGCAGCGCTCTTCGCGCCACCGGTGTCGCCGGCAGCCGTTGACGACGCAGGCGCGGTCTCGGTTGAACGCGCCACAGCCCAGTGCGGCCCCCCCCACGAGCATGGAGAGCGAATAGACGATCAGCCCCGATCTCTCTACGCGCATTGTGTACCTCCCGGTGTAGACCGAGGCCGACTAGGCCGACCTCGTGGCGATGTAGTAGTTGTTCATGATGTCGCCCTCGACCTGCTTCACCTGGATGCCGGTGAAGCCGGCGGCGGCCATCATCTCCTTGGCCTTCTCTTCGCCCCACATGGTGCCCAGCCCGGCCCCGCCTACTGCCAGCGACACGGTCATGCAGTGCAGGGTCGACGTGGCGTACAGCGCCGGCGCGATCGGATGATCCATGTTCTTCTCCAGATGACTGGAGCCGGCGATGTCAACGCACAGGAACTGCGCGCCCGGCTTGAGGGCGCGGCGGGCGTTCGACAGCACCTTGGCCGGGTCCGCCTGATCGTGGATGGCGTCGAACGCGGTGACTAGGTCGAAGCGCGCATCGAAGTCGATGGACGCGACGTCCTTTTGTTCGAACGCGACGTTGCTCAACCCCATCCGCGCAGTCTCGGCCCGAGCGGTGCGGATGCCCTCGTCGGAGATGTCGACGCCGAGAAAGCGGCTCTTCGGGAACTGCTTGCCCATCAGGTTCATCGCGTGGCCGCAGCCGCAGCCGATGTCGACGACATCGATGCCGGCCCTCAGCTTTTCCTCGATGCCGGTGACGAGCGGCAAGATGACCGAGAACAGCTTGGCCTCGTGGACCATGGCGCTCTCTTCCGCCATGAGGCGCTGAAAGCGGCCCTGGACCTCGTAGCCGACACCGCCGCCTTCCTTGAAGCAGGTGGCCACCTTCTCCTCGACCTCGCCGAACACGGGGATGTACTGGGTGAAGAACGCCATGTTGTCGATGCCGGCTGCGCGAGTGAGGCAGGCCGCGTGCTCGGCCGGAAGCTGGTAGGTGCCGCGCTCGGCGTCGAACGCGACGATCTTTCCGGTCACCATCGAGCCGAGCCACTCGCGGACGTACCGCTCTTGCAAGCCGGCGCGTGTCGCGATCTCCTGCGCAGTCGCCGGCGGCATACCGGACATGGTGTCGAACAGTCCAGTGCGATGGCCAATGCTCGCCATGAGCGCCAGCATCCCGTCATTGAAGATCTCGACCATGCGGTTGGCAAACTGCTCTGCCTTCTGCGGCTGGAATTCGGAAGCGCTCATGTCGTGATTCCTTTCTGCATTCCTTTCTGCCGAATGCCTCCGCTCCCCCGGAGACTCGCGCGCAGTATAGGCCGCGTTTCGCGAAGGCGTCGAGTGGTCGCACCTGCGTCGATGTGCACTCGTGTGCCGTCACATCGCCACTGCGACGTCACGCGATCGCATCCGCGCGCTGAACGGATCCGACTCGGGCGCGTGCTAAGGTGGCCGGCGCGCCCATGATGGTACCTGTACCGCTCGCGCACCGACTCAAGCGCGCCGTCGTCGTCGGGGGCGGCATCTCCGGGATCCTCGCCGCTCGTGCGATGGCCGATCACTTCCAGACGGTCATCGTGCTCGAGCGCGACGCGCTGCCCGACGGGCCGGACATGCGCAAGAAGACGCCGCAGTCGCCGCACTCGCACGTGCTGGGCTCGATCGGCTATCGGAAACTGAACGCCATGTTCCCCGGCATCGACAAGGACCTGGCTGCCGGGGACGCGAAGCCCTTCGACTACGTGGCCGACTGTCGCAATCATGTAGGAGACTGGCTGCCCCGCTTCGCATCGGGACTCACCAGCCGCATGTGCACTCGCATGTTGCTCGAGCACGCGATGCGGCGCCGGCTCGCCGCCGTGGACAACGTCGAGATCCGCGATCGGCAACGAGTCGCGCAGGTGGCCGTGTCGAGCGACAGGTCCCGCGTGGTCGGAGTCGAGATGGAGGGCGGCGAGACGCTCGAGGCGGACCTGGTCATCGACGCCTCCGGGCTCGGCTCGCGCACCGCGCGCCTGGTCAGCGATCTCGGTTACGGTCAGCCGGAGGAGAATCGAGTCAACCTCCTGAGCGCGACGGCGACGCAGCTGTTTCGTCCTCCGCCCGGGATCGCGGTCCCGGACTGGGTTGCCGTGTTCGTGCGCGCTGCCTCGGACAACCCTCGCGTCGGCGCCCTCACGCGCATCGAGGGCGGGCTATGGCGTGTGTCGCTATCCGGGCTGGGCGGGCTGTACCCGGGCAAGACCGCGGAAGCGTTCCTCGAGTTCACGCGCGCTCTACCCAGCCAGGAGATCTTCGAGCTGATTCGCGGCGCAGAGCCGGTCTCCCCCATCTATTACTATGGGGCCTCGTTCAGCCGGTGGGTCCGCTACGACCGGATGGCGCGGCTTCCCGACGGTATCGCGGTGGTCGGCGATGCGGTCTTCCACGCCAACCCCGAGCACGCCCAGGGCATGACGTTCTGCATGCTGGCGGCCGAGACGCTCGGCGCCATGGTGGCCGAGTCCGGCCAGGCGCTGCCCGCGCGAAACGGCTTCTCGCTCGAGTTTCAGCGCCGCATGGCCGACAGGTACCGCCCGTACTGGCTGTGGAACGCCGCTGCCGAGCTCCACCTGCCCGGCATCATCGACGACTCCGGGCTCGGGCGGCTCGAGCGCTACCAGGTCGAGCTCTACCGTCGCGTGCGTTCGCTGGCGCCGCGCGATGGCGCGCTGCTGTGCGCGGCCATGAAAGTCACCCAGGTCGAACGCATGCCCTCGTCGCTCCTGCAGCCGTCTATCCTGTGGCGCCTGGCCCACCGCGCAGTGCGCGGCTAGTCCTGCCGCTCGACCCGGAGGACCTGATACTCGTTGATGTGGGCGTGATCGATCAGCCGGTGGACGCGCCGCGCGACCAGGCCGTTCTCGGCCAGGATCTCGTCGAGCAACGGGCGATTTCCATAGTCGCCGAAGGTACAAAGGACGAAGCCACCAGGCTTCAGACGGTCCCGCGCGCCGGCGAAGAACCGGCGAATGATTTGATATCCGGGATCGGCGAACGAGTGGGAAGGGGGAATCTCGGCGCGCTGCAAGCTCTCGAGGTGATGCGCGACGTCGAACTCGATCACCGGCATGTTGAACAGCATCACGTCGAACTGCTGTTGCGGTGGGAGTGCCGCGAACATGTCGGACTGGACCACCTGGCATGCCCCCTCGAGTCCGAGCCGCCGCACGTTCTCCGTGCAGTTGGCGACTGCCTCCGGTGTGACGTCAACGAGCGTCACGTGGCGCGCCCCGGATCGGATCAGACTCAGAAGGCCCGCGATACCGGCGCCCGCTCCCATCTCGAGCAGATCGGCGCCGCGAGGCACCTCCTCGATCGACTCGATGAGGACGCGGCTGGTGTAGGCCTCGGTTGCGTTGAAGACCCCGGGATCGACCATGAACTCGACCCCGAAGAACCGGGCCAGCCGGCGGTCCCGGCTGTAGCGCGACCAGTGCTCCTCCAGCCGTTTGAGGTAGTCCTCATCCGCCCGTGTTTCAATTTTCAAGGCCCGCATGATTGGCGTCAACGGTATCACCCCATATGGGTGCAAGCGACGACTCTCTGATCCGGAGCGAGGCACCGAGCTGGCGCTCGAACCACACAAGTAGGCAGTCGTCCTACTGGGGTGTTCAGCTGTATGCCAGTCGCGCCGGGCCCAGAGTCAGGGCGTCAGCCGAAGCAGTGGAACCAGCCGTTTGCGCTGCCGACGTAGATCTTGCCGTCCACGATGCAGGGCGTGGAGTGCGTGCGCTCACCCATGTCGTACTTCCACAGCAGTTTGCCGCGCTCCGCGTCGAGCAAGTAGAAGTACGGGTCGTAGCTGCCGAAGGCGACCTTGCCGTCCACCACCGACGGCGAGCACCAGATCGCGTCGCCGGCCTTGAATGTCCAGATCACCTTGCCGTTGCGGGCGTCGAGGCAGTACATGACCGCGTCGTTGCCGCCGATGTAGAGGCGGTCGCCGACAACCGCCGGCGTCGACCACCAGCCGCGCTTGTTGTCGAGCTCCCACACCAGCTTGCCCTTGCGGCTGCGGTCGAAGCAGCGGAGGTAGGGGCTCTCGGTCTCGGCCGCGATGTAGACGCGGTCGCCGGCCACCACCGGGGACACGTCGGTGTCGCCGCCGGTCGTGGCCCGCCAGCGCTCGCGGCCGGTGGACGCGTCGGCGCACAGGAGGTAGCCGTCGTAGTGGCCGACGTAGACCTCGCCGTCGGCGACCGCGGGCGACGACTCGATGCCCCCGGAGCCGGGCGGCGCGCCCTTGCCCTCGCCGAGGTCGACCTTCCAGTGCAGCGATCCGCTCTCCGGATCGAAGCACTTGAGGAAGCCGTCCTCGCCGCCGATGTAGAGGCGGTTGCCGGCCACGCAGGGCGAGGAATCGCAGTCGCGCCGCGTGTCGTAGCTCCACAGGAGCTTGCCGGTGCGGCCGTCGAGGCAGCGCACAAGGTTGTCGACGCAGCCGGTGTACAGGCGGCCGCGGTAGAAGCAGCAGGAGCCCTTGAACATCCGCTCGGCCTGGTACTTCCAGATGATCTTTCCGGTGTCGGCGTGAAAGCAGTAGAAGGTGCGGTCCACCGCGCCGACGAAGACTCGCTTGCCCCAGCGCACCGGGTGCCCCGACCAGCCGGTGCCCTCCCAGACCACCGGCTTGCCCTGCTTGATCGACTCGAACTTGCCGAGACGCGTGCGCCACAGCAGCTTCGGCTGCTCCGGCAGCGAGCCGCTGCCATAGAAGGTGTGGCTCGGGTTGCCGCGGAACATGAGCATCGTCAGCGCGGAGGCGCTGTCGTCGCCCAGGTTCCAGTCGGGAAAGTCGCCGTCCAGCTCGCCGCCAGGCTCGCCGGTGCGCGACGGCTCTTCCGGGGGCGGCGCCTCCGCCTCCGGCTCGGCCTGTGGCTCCGGCTCGCGCTCGACCGGCTGCGGCTCTGCCTCCGGCCGGGCCGCGGGCGCGGCCGGCTGCGGGCGGGTGCGTGCGCAGCCGATCAGCATCGCGGTCGAGGCCTCGGCGGTGGTGCGCAGGAAGCGTCGGCGATTCATGACCCAGTCCATACGCTAGAACGAAGCCGGCTTATTTCATACGGCCGCGGGCGGCGATCACCGCACCATGCCGGCGCAGGTGAAGCCGCGCTCGCGCTTGACCAGGAAGCTGTAGTACTCGCCCTTCTCGAGCAGCCCGGGGATGTGGAGCGTGACCGGCTCGTACCCGTGCCGGCGCCACGACTGCGGGTTGCAGTTCCACTGCGGCCGCCGCGGATCCCCGCTCAGCGAGTAGCAGGAGAAGATGAAGGTGGGCGAGTGCTCGAGCAGCAGCCGATCCGGCGCCCACTTGTTGTGGCCCGGGCGCGGCCGCGAGCGCGGCACCTCGTGCGCCACCCGCTCGGACACGAGGCCGAACACGTCGATGCCGGGCGCGCCGGCGTAGTACGGCTTGGCCCCTGCCCCGCCGTAGATCGCGAAGTCGTCGGCGCGCAGGCACGGGTGCATGTGCATCCCGATGAGCGCGCGGTCGTGGGCATAGACGCGCAGGTAGGCCGGCGTGTCGATGCCGTGGTCGCTGCGGAAGTTGCCCCGGCGCAGCGACTCGCGCGTGAGCCGAAGCTGTGACGCTCCCTGTCCGGCGATGAGAGCGATGGCAGCGACCGCGGCCAGGGCCGGCCGCCACCGCCACGTCACCGGGATCCGCTCGACAGCGACGCGCAGGCCGCACACGACCGCCAGCGCGCCGAGCGGGAACAGCGGCATCACGAAGCGGTGCAGGCCCATGAAGTCGCCGCCGACCCGCGCTGTGTAGACCAGGTAGACAGCGCACAGCAGCGCCGCGGCGGTGCCGAACACGAAGCGCGGGCCGCGTGTCCGCGCCGCCAGCAGGCCGACGAGCGCGAGCGGCGCCGCGTAGAGCAGCCCCGACTGGCGCAGGAACTGCCACACATAATAGATGCCGACCTCGCGCAGGCGCTGCTCGTAGTCGCCGGCGGTCGGGCCAGCCGCCTTCACGTAGTACGTGTTGGGCAGCGGATAGCCGTAGTACCACCAGCGCCAGGCGAACCACGGTGCCCACAGGATCAGGAAGTACGCCACGCACAGCAGCTCGTCGCGGGTCGGAGCGATCCGCCGGTCGCGCAGGACCTTCATCGCCAGGCGATGGGCGCCGAGCACCGCCGCGACCAGCAGACCCTCGGGCCGGGTCATGGCGGCCAGGGCCAGCGCCCACCCCACCCGCCGGAGGTGACGCGGCTCCTCGTGGCCGCGCACATAATAATGAAGGGCGAGGACGACCCAGGCGGTGAACATCTGGGTCTCGAGCCCGCCCGACGACCAGCATGCGTAGCCGGCCGAAAGCGCGAGCAGCGCCGGGGCCACGTGATCCCACGGGCTCGGCCGGCCCTGGTCGAACAGGTGCCGGGCGAGGCGGAAGACCACCACCAGGGTGAACAGCGCGAAGCCGGTGCCGAGTGCGAGCGACGTCACCTCGGGCGGCAGGCCGAGGAGCATCAGCAGGCCGAGCAGGAACGTCCACAGGAAGTTGGTGTAGCCCTCGACCGGATCGAGGCCGGGGTTGAACACCAGCTGGCCGTGCTCGGCCAGGTTGCGCGAGTAGACGAAGGAGATGAACGCGTCGTCGGTGACGAAGTCGAACTGCAGCGAGTGCCAGACCAGGACCGCCGCGCTCGCCACCAGCGGTCCGTAACGGAGGAGCCTCTGCCTCACGCGTCGCGGCTCACGTTAGCCTTTTTCGTCCACCTGCGTGTAGAGTTTGACGCGATGTCGGCTGGCGGGCCCACGCCTGCGGTGGACGAGACAGGTTCGGAGACGGACGCGCGCACGCGCGCGCCTCTGCGCGACCGCGTGTCGGCCGCGCTGCTTGCCGGCGCGGTGGCCGGCGCGGCCGCCGGCCTCATCGACGGCCTGTGGTCGTGGGAGGGCCTCGGCCAGTTCGCGCCCGGCGCCGGCGCGAGGCTGCGCGCGCTGGCGTTCCTGGCCGCGACCTGCGGACTGGCCGGCGCGATCGCCGCGGCGCTGCTTTCGCTCTGCATCGCGGGGCTGGCGCGCTGGACCCGGCTGGGCATCGCGGTCGCCTCGCTCGTGCGCGCGCAGCGCCGGGCGCGCGAGGGCCGTGCGCCCGGCGCGCTGGCCGCGCTGTCGCTCGCGCTGGCCGGCGTCCCGGCCCTGGCCGGCGCGCTGGCGCTGTTCTACTGGATCGCGCACCAGCAGCTGCACGCCCGCAAGCACGTCGGCCTCATCATCGCCGCGGCCATGGGGCTGGCGGTGGCCGCGCTCGCCGTCGCGGCGCTGGCCGCCTTCATCCTGGCCCGGCCGGTCGAGCTGCTGCTGCAGCGACTGGCGCGCCGGCGCTGGGAGCGCGCGCTCGCCTCGCCGCGCGCACCGGTCGTGGCGGCGGTCGCCCTTCTCGCCGTGGCCGGCGCGATCGCCGCGCGCTGGTCCTGGTCCACGCTCTCGCTGCTGCCGCTGCGCTCGCTGTGGGTCGCGCTGCTGGCGGCGGCGCTGTACGGCCCGGCGCTGGCCAGCGGACGCCGGCTCGCGGGCCAGATTTCCGGCCTGCGGCCGATGGCCAGACGCGCCGCGCTGGCCGCGGTGCCGGTGGGCCTTGCCGCGATCGCGCTGTGGGCCGGCGCCGCCGAGGCGCCCCTCGAGGCCGCGGTCGCGCGCAGCGGCTGGGGCGGCCCGCTGGCCCGCGGCCTGCGCCGCCTCGGCGATCTCGATCGCGACGGCTTCAGCCGCTTCCTGGGCGGCGGCGACTGCGACGACGGCGACCGCGCCGTGCACCCGGGCGCCGCCGAGGTGCCGGACGACGGGATCGACAACAACTGCGTCGGCGGCGACGCCACGTTGCGGCCGGTGCAGCCCGCCGGCTTCGCGCCGGTCCCGGCCGCGGTACCGTCCGACTTCAACGTCCTGCTCCTCACCATCGACACGCTGCGCGCCGATCACCTGGGCGCCTACGGCTACGCGCGGCCGACCAGCCCGCGCCTCGACAAGGTCGCGGCCGAGGGCGCCCTGTTCGAGAACGCCTGGGCCCACGCTCCCTCCACGCGCTACTCGATGCCGGCCATCCTGACCGGGCGTTACCCGCTCGACGTGCGCTACAGCGACATCCCGAACCAGTGGCCCGGCCTGTCGACCGAGAACACCACCATCGCCGAGGTGCTGCAGGGCCGCGGCCTCGCCACCGGCGCGGTGCTCAACTACTGGTACTTCGAGAAGCGGCGCCGCATGGACCAGGGGTTCGACCACTACGACAACCAGAACCAGCGCCTGCACAAGAGCATCCCGGGCGAGGGACCGGCCCGCACGCGCGGCTCCTCGTCGCGCGAGCAGACCGACAAGGCGCTGGCCATGCTCGATCGATTCGGCGGCCGGCGCTTCTTTCTGTGGGTGCACTACTACGACCCGCACTTCGAGTACGAGCGGCACGACGACGTGCCCGGCTTCGGATCGCGCCCGGTCGACCTCTACGACCAGGAGATCCGCCACACCGACATGCACGTCGGCCGGCTGCTCGACGAGCTGGCCCGGCGCGGGCTCGACAGCCGCACCGTCATCGTCGTCACCGGCGACCACGGCGAGGGCTTCGGCGAGCACGGCATCGATCTGCACGGCTACCACCTGTACGCGGCCCAGACCCGGGTGCCGCTGCTCATCCGCGTGCCCGGGCTGCGGCCGGGTCTGCGGGTGGCCATGCCGGCCGGCCACGTCGACATCCTGCCCACGCTGGCCAACCTGGCCGGCGCCGCGCCGGTGCCGGGCAGCGCCGGCCGCTCGCTGGTCGACGTGCTGGCCGGCTCGGCGCCGGACGGCGATCGCACCGTCTTCCAGCAGCTCAGCTACGAGGGCAACCACGAGATGCGCGCCGCGGCCAGCCGCCAGTGTCACGTGATCTACAACGTCAGCCCGATCGCCAGCTGGGAGGTCTACCGCGTCGATCGCGATCCGGGCGAGACCCACGACCTCAGCGGCGACCGCGGCGAGTGCGGCGACACGCGCCGCGCCCTGGCCGCCTGGTACGATCAGAGCGAGATGCCGGCCGGCGCGGCCGAGGCGCTCTTGCCTGGCCGCCCGACAATCGCGCGGCCGCTCGACGTGCAGCTCGGCGACGAGGTCCGCCTGCTCGCCGTCGACATGCCGGCGCAGGTCGCGCGCGGGCGAGAGCTTCCCGCTCACCTACACCTTCGAGGCGCGCGCGCCGCTGCCCGGCGGCTGGAAGGTGTTCGCCCACTTCGAGGGCGACGGCGGCGCGCGCTTCCAGGGCGATCACGAGCCGCCGCGCCCGCTGGCATGGTGGCGCGCCGGCCAGTTCATCCGCTACACGCGGCAGGTCGCGGTCCCGGCCGGCACGCGGCCGGGCCGCTATCGCCTGTGGACCGGTCTGTTCCGCCGCGACGCGCGCCGCCCGGCGGCGAGCCGCGTGGTCGAGGTGGTAGGCGACCGCGCTCAGGTCGGTGCTATAGAGGTGCGCCGATGAGTCGCCGCACCCTGGCCGCGCGCGCCCTGTGGCTGCTGCCGATCGCGCCGGCGCTGGCCCAGCTCGGCCTGCTGCTCTACGCCGTGCTGTCGCGGGTCGGCTATCCCTACGACCTGGAGTGGATGGAGGGCGGGCTGCTCGGCCACGCCGCGCGCCTGTCCGAGCACCAGGGCATCTACGTCGAGCCCAGCCTCGACTTCATCCCGTACCTCTACACGCCGCTCTATCCGGCGCTCATCGCGCTGCTGAGCAGCCTGTTCGGCATCAGCTACACCGTCGGCCGCGTCATCTCGGTGCTGTCGCTCGCCGCCCTGCTCGGCTTCGCGGTCGGCGCCGTCGCGCGCGAGCGAGAGACCCACCGCGCGGCGGCGTGGACCGGCGCCGCGCTCGCCTGCGGCCTCATCGCCGCCACCTATCCCTGGGTCGAGGGCTGGTACGACCTGGTGCGCGCCGACAGCCTGTTCGTCGCCATGATCGTGGGCGGGCTGCTCGCCTTGCGCGCCTGGGCCCGCGTGCCCGGGCTGGCCGGCCGCCGCCGCATCGGCACCGCCGCCGCGATCCTCGCGCTCTCCTTCTTCTGCAAGCAGACCGGCATCTTCTACGTGGCCGTCGGCGGCGCCGCGCTGCTGGTCCTCAACTGGCGCCGGCTGCCGCTCTACTGCGGCGTCGCCGGCGTCGTCGGACTGGGCGGGACCTGGCTGTTCAACCGCGCCAGCGACGGCTGGTTCTGGACCTACGCCTTCGAGATCCACCAGGCCCACGACTTCAGCCGCGACCGCTTCATCGAGTCGTTCGGCCACATCCTGTGGCGCTTTCCGGTCATGACGGTGGCGATCGGCGCCGGGCTGCTCGCCGTCGCGGCGGCCGCGCGTGCGCTGGGTCGCCGCTCGCCCGGCTCCGGCGCGCTCCTCTACTGGAGCCCGATCTTCGCGCTCTCGGTCCTGGTCGGCGCGATCGGCTGGGGGACCGAGTTCGCTCACTTCAACGCCTTCATCCCGGCCATGGTCACCGGCGCGATCGCTGCCGGCGCTGCGGTGCCGGCGCTGGCCGGTGCGGCCACCGCGCTGCCGCGCCAGACGGCGTGGACCAGCTCGGCGGCCGGCCTCCTCGCCGGCGTCGCGCTGGGCGCGCAGCTCCTGTTCGCCTGGTGGCAGCCGGATCGCTTCGTCCCCGGCGATCGCGACCGCGCCGCCGGCGACGCGCTCATCGAGCATCTGCGCTCGGTGGACGGCGATGTCTTCATGCCGTACCACCCGTGGTATCCGGTGCTGGCCGGCAAGCCGCTGCACACGCACCGCATGGGGCTCATCGACGTGAGCCAGGGCAAGCGCATGACGCGCGAGCAGCGCCAGGAGTGGCGCGCGCGCGACGTGCGCGAGTCGTTCCGCGCGTACCGCTTCGCCGAGGTCATCCTCGACAACCGCCCGGTCGGCCCCGAGCTGGCCGGCCTGAGCGAGTCGTACCGCATGGACGACTTCCTGCCGGCCGAGCTGCAGCCGCACGTGTACAGCGGCGCCAGCGTGGTCCCGCGCTCGGTCTGGGTGCCGGCCAGGCCGCTGCCGGCTCCTCCCGGCGCGCACGTGCTGTTCGACTTCGAGAGCGGCCGCCTCGACGGCTGGCGCTCCATCGGCAACGCGTGGGGCCGCCATCCCGCCTCCGGCGCGATCGGCAACCAGGGCGCGGTGCGGCGCTACGGCGGCCGCTACTACGCCACCAGCTATCACGGAGGCGACGAGGCGACCGGCACGCTGATCTCGCCGACCTTCCCGCTGCGCGGCAGTCGCATCACGCTGCGGCTGTCGGGCGGGCGCAGCGAGTCCACCCTGCGCGCCGAGCTATGGGTCGACGGCGAGCGGCAGAAGGACGCGACCGGCAACCGGAGCGAGCGGATGGAGGAGGTGATGTGGAACGTCGCCTCTCACAGCGGCCGCTCGGGCCAGATCGTGCTGGTCGACGCGGAGACCGGCACCTGGGGTCACCTCAACGTCGACGAGATCTCGGATCTGGGACTGAGTCCCCGAGACCGAGTCCCGGGGACCGGTGTCCCTCGGCCGCCGCGGGCGACCGCTCGAGCCCTCGTGTGAGGGCGAGCAGGCCCGCGGAGCCGGGTGGTGCTGCTAGTCCTTGCGGACGCGGATGATGACGCGGCGGTTCTTCGGGCTGGTGACCGGCTTGTAGCGCGGCTTGGTCAGACCGTAGCCCTTGGTCTCGATGCGCGACTCGTCAACGCCCATCTCGACAAGGAAGTCCTTGACCGCCTCTGCGCGGGCCTCGCTCAGCTCCATGTTCGGCTTCGCCGGACCGGTCACGCTGCAGTGACCCTCGACCAGCACCGAGCGATCCTCGTGCCGCTTGAGCCAGCGCGCGTTCCTGATCAGCGAGGCCTTGGCCTTGCTGGAGAGGACCGCGTTGGCCTGGCCGAAGAAGACGCGCTTGCTGAAGCGCGCCGGCACCTTGGCTGGCCTGGGCTCCGGCTCCGCCTCGACCACTGCCTCGGCCTCGACCGGCTCCTTGGCCGCGGGGTCGGCGGTGGCGACGCGCGTCTTCTCCTCATCGGGAGCCGTCGCCTCCTCGGTCGGGGTCGCGGGCTCGGTGCTCTCGTCGGGCGCCGAAGCCGCGGCCGACGCCTCAGCGCTGGCCGAGGCGCTCCCGCCGGCGGCGACCCTCGAGCGCGCCGGCGGACCAACGCGGACCGGGCGGCGGGCGACGAGGGTTTGCCGCGGCGTCGGCGACGCACGCCGCGCCACCACCGTGCGCTTCACCCGGGGCCCCTTGATGCTCATCTTCACGCCGCAAGCATCGGCGGGCGTGGGACGGAACCAGAGTATGGACAGGCATGCTGCTAGAACGACAAGGGCGCGAAACATGGGTACTCCTCGCATCGGTGTCCGATCGAGATACTGGGTGTCCGAGGGAGATACTATTCGACGGCTGACGAACGGCGCAAGCTCGCGTTCCTCGCGATCCGCTGACACGACCTCGACTGGCTGCTACACCCGCGCTCCACCGCCGACGCTGTGAGAGAGTGTGGGTGCGAGTTTTTCGCTTCGTTGCGAGACGACACTGCGCGACCTTAGAATGCAGTCCAGCGGAGCGATGACGTGACGCTTACCGATCATTCATTGGATGTGGCCTCGCTACGAGAGCGGGTGCGATCGAGCTGGGCCGTCGGCGCCGTCAACGTCGAGGCGGTGGCCGCGGCCGCGGCCGCCAGTGCCGATCTCGGTATCCGGGCGTACCAGCGTGGCGAGCGCGATGCGCGCCTGCGCGCCGAGTCGCTGATGTACTTTCTCAACCTCGACTCCTGCTTCGCGACGCCGAGCGATCCGCTGGCCGGGATGGTGTGGACGACGCTGATGCGCGCCAAGCTGGCCGAGCTGCGCCGCGACCACCGCGCCGAGTCGGGCCTGGGCGAGGTGAGCGCCGGCGACATGCGCGAGCTGCTCGAGGCGGCCGTCGCTCGCTGGGGCGCCCACGCCCATCCGCTGCTCGCGGATCTCGAGCGCATCGAGAGCATGGACGTCTACCGGATCTGGGCCAAGAACTGGTTCGGCAGCTGTCATGGCTTCTCGCTCCAGCTGGCCAGCCTGGTCCAGCGAACCCACGGCGCGGCCAAGAAGGCCGTGCTCGAGAACCTGAACGACGAGTTCGCCGAAGAGGCGCCGCACGACAACCTGCGCGAGCGGTTCTACGCGAAGATCGGCCTGCGCCACTCGCCGGAGGGCGTCTTCACCGATCCGGACTGGGTGCTGGAGTCGGCCGAGCTGCTCAACCTGCGCACCGGGCTGTGCAACCTCAGCGACCCGATGCCGGCGCTGGGCTGCTTCTACGGCGTCGAGGCCAACTGGCCGCCGGAGTGCCGGCGACACCACGCGATGCACAAGCGCGGCGGGCTCGATGATCACTCCCTCGAGTACTGGACGACCCACGCCTTCGCAGACGAGCACCACGCCAACGAGTGGCTGCAGTCGGTCATGGGGCTGTGCCGGTCCGGCGCCCAGCGCGCCGCCGTGGTCGAGGGCGCGGTGATGCAGCTGCGCCTGCGCTGGCGCATGTACGACGCCATCCGCGAGCGGATCGCCGCGCAGGCCAGCGCGCCTGCCGCGCAGGCCGGCCTGATCGCCTAGCGCTTCGCCGCCTCGACCGAGGCGCGCAGCTTGGCGAACTCCACCTCGAAGAAGCCGTGGTACAGGCTCTGGTGGTAGGCCAGGCCGCTGTAGATGAGGGCGCAGTCCTCCGGCGTCTTGATCCGCTCGCCCAGCCCCTCGCGCACCAGCAGGGCGTGCTGATCCCGATCGTACGGGTCGCCGTCCCCGTGGACGACCAGGACCTCCATCTTTGAGTCGGGCAGGCCGCGCCGCCGCAGCGCCATCAGGGCGGCGCGCAGCTCGAGGTACGAGTTCCACTCGACGCAGAAGATGCCGCAGTACGACCACAGCGAGTCGGGGTGCGTGACCGTGCGCAGGTTCCAGTTGAGCATGGCCTTCATCTCGACCGACTGGACCGGGGCGTGCCAGTCGACCACGTCGCCCCAGGCCTCGATGTCGATCGCGGTCAGCTGCGCGTGCGCGCGCGACAGCTCGCCGTGGCCGAGCTCGTCGATGACCAGCTTGCCCAGCTTCACCGCGTCCACGAACTCGAGCGGCAAGGTGACCAGCATGATCGATCGGTGCACGGTCCGGATCCGGACCATGACGCTGTGCAGATAGGCCAGCACCGCCGCCCGCTCCTGCTCCTTTGTCAGCTCGGCGGTGGCCAGGTACTCGAACATCGGGTGGTGCTGGACGCTGAGCTTGCGGAACTCGCCCTCGAGGAAGATGCCGGCCTCCTCGCCGACCAGCGGCCTGGGCGGCTGCTTGCGGGGCAGGTTCTTCTCCTCGATCGACCAGACAATCTCGCAGATGCCGGAGGCGAGCAGGTCTCCGCGGATCATCGGGCGGCGGCGCGTCTCGACCGTCTTGCCCGACGTCACGCGGAAGCTCGGCAGGTTGAAGATGCCCTCCTGGACCAGGCGCCAGGCGACCTTGTCCTTGTCCCGGAAGGCGGCGCTGGCGAGCTCCTCGACGGCCGGTGCCACCTCCTGCAACGCCTTGATCTGTTCGCGCGGGTCCTCGGGATGCGGGCGATCGAACACCCTGGCTGCCAGCTGCTCGAGATCGGCTGAACGTCCTGTCATCTGGTGCCTCCGTCTGATCGGACCTAGCCTACCGACGGAAGCTGCAGAAGACACGCGATTCGGGTCGCTCGAGACGCGGCCTCGGGGCTGTAGGAGAGCAGGCGACCATTCCCGAGAAGGCCGCACGTCGGCGGTGAGGCGGCGGCCGCCACTCTAGCGGCCACAGCCGGTTGTTCCACCACTTCACAGCGGACTAGGCTGACCTCGTAGGAGGAGGAATGATGATGAGGTTGCAACGTCTGGGGCTCGTCGTCGCATCGCTCGCGCTGATCGCGGCGTGCGAGAAGGACAAGGACGAGGCGAAGGTCAACGCTCCCAAGACGAGCGCGGTCGAGCCGGCCGCGACCAAGACCGCCCCGCCGGCCGACACCAGGTCCGCGACCGGCGAGCAATCCAGCGACCCGCTGATCGCGCGCGTCGAGGCCTGCTGGGGCGCCCTGGCATCGTGGGACAAGGAGAAGCTCAGGGCCTGCTACCCCGCCTCCACCGTGGTCACCAGCGTCAACGGCATCCCGGAGAGCACGATGAGGACCCCGCAGGAGGTCATCGTCCAGTCCGGCGTGTTCCGCAACGCCTTCGCCGACTTCAAGGCCGACCTGTTCCTCGTCCTGGTCAACGGCAACCAGGCGGTCGCGCTGGGCCTCCTGGCCGGCACTCACAAGGGCGGCTCGCTGGGCATCCCACCGACGAACAAGCCGATGAGCCTGTTCTACGCCGAGGTCATCGAGTTCGACGAGCAGCAGCGCTACAAGCGCCAGCGCGACTACGAGGACCAGGCGACAATCCTTCACCAGCTCGGCGTGCAGGAGAGCCAGATCGCGCCGGCCAAGGAGGAGCCCTGGCCGGACAGGATCCGCGTGTCCGCCAAGAACGACGCCACCGAGAAGGCAAATCTCGAGACCTTCAAGACCTCCTTCGCGGCCCGCGTGAAGGGCGACACCGCAGCCGCCACCGCCAGCTACGCTGACGACGCCGTCTTCCGCTACATGCCGGAGGCGCAGCCGTACAACGGCAAGGCCGAGATCGCGAGCGCGACGAAGGCCGACACGTCCCAGCACAAGGGCGTGGTCGGGAAGGTGCGCAACGCGTGGGCGGCCGGCAACTGGGTCGTCGCCGAGACGACCGTGAAGGGCACGCTCGCCAAGCCGCTGGCCGGCATCAAGGGCACCAAGGGCAAGAGCTGGGAGGAGAACGCCCTCGAGCTGATGGAGTTCGCCGACGGCAAGGTGAAGCGTCACCTGATCCTCGCCAACAGCCTGAAGTTCGCCGTCAACGTCGGCCTCATCGACGCCGAGTCGCTGGGCGGCTGACCGCGAGCCGATGGTCCGGCGGGGCGTCCCCCCGCCGTCAGACCTGGTATCGCTCTCGATAGGCGACCGCGGCCGCCTGAAAGCACTCGAGGGGCGGACGCGCCACGGCGCTGCCGACGACGCCGCCCTCCTCGGACAGCACCAGGTTCTGGAACGCCGGCAGCGTCCCGGAGTCGATGACCTTGAAGATGTCGATGCCGACCGGCACGCCGCGATGGCCGAGGAACGGAATCGTGAACTCCGGGTGCTCGCCCAGCGTGATGCCGTACATGGCGAGGTTGCGCTCGACCATCTTCTCGGGTGGGACGCCCTCGTAGACCTGCAGCATGAACGCGGCCGCGGAGGCGAAGGCGCCCAGGCCGAGGCACTCGGAGAACACGCAGTCGCTGCCGGACGTGAAGCAGCCCTCGGGCACCACCCAGCGGCCGCCTGCCAGCCTGCTGTCGAAGCGCTGGTGCGGGCCCCGGAACCACCGCTCGCCGAGCCCGCTCACCCTGATGGCGAAGTCCTTGCAGTTGAAGACCATCGCGGTCACGAGGGACGAGCCCTCGATGTCGCTGGCCGCGTCGAGGATGGCCTTGCAGGCGGCCATCCAGATGCGGAAGAAGAAGTGGTCTGCTGTCTCGAGGAACTTCAGCGCGCGCTGGATGTCGTCGATGCTGTCCCGGGCCATGTCGAGCAAGGCCGGCAAGAGGGCGCGGGTCGTCAGCAGCGTGCCCGCGACGGTGCGCGCGTGCATGTCGTCGCCCTGGGCGAGGGCACGCCTGGCGATCGGGATCAGCGAGACGCCTCCCAGCCGGCGCACCGCCTCGCCGACCACGGGCGCCAGCACGTCCTCGATGAAGCGCAGCTGGGCGACGACCTCCGGCCCGTAGCAGCCGAAGCCGAACCGGCGCGGCGCCTCGCCCTCGAAGAAGTGGCAGTAGCCGCGCCTGCCGCTGGCACGGTCCTCCACCACCAGGACGGACATCGACGCGGTGTAGATGCCGGCGTGGATCCCGACGCAGCCCATGTGCTGCGTCGAGCCGAGCACGATCTCGCCGCGATCGATCCGGTCCGCGGCTTCCTCGGGCGACGCTGCCAGGCCCTCGAACACGGCGCCCCACAGGATCGCCCTGCGCTGCATTCCCACGTACTCGTGCCACGGCAGCGGCGCGCCGCTGGTGAGGATCATGTTGGGCTGCATGCGCGGCACGACGTCCGCGGCCTTGCCCACGCCGATCAGAACCGGGTCGGCCTCGACCAGACGAGTCAAGGCCTGCTGATTCGCGGCATCCCGGTTCACGCGCTCATGTCACCACGCGTACCGTCTTTGCCGCAAGAGTGCTTCAGGCGCCGCCGCTGGACTCGACGCCGGCTGCCCGCTGGAGCCGTTCGACCATCCCTGCGATGGCGCTGATCGTATTGAAGTCCTCGGGCTTCAACCCGTCGGGCAGCCGCACTCGATACGTCCGCTCGATGACGAGCCGGAGCGAGACGATCGCCAGCGAGTCGATCACGCCGAGCGCGAGCAGGTTGGTCGAAGCTGTCAGCCCGTCCGACTCTCCGCCCAGCAGCTCCTTGGAGACGAACTCGTACAGCGTGTCCTCGATGGCCTTACGTCCGGTCATAACCGCTCCAGTGGTCGTCGTTGCCCCAGTCCCTGGCCGGGCTAGGTGTACATCCTGTGCGCTTCGGACCGAAAGAGACGTTGCCAGCTGTCTCGTTGGTAGTGAGCCTCACGGCCGCTGCAGAGCCATCGTCAACAAGGGTGGATGATTGCGAGGGAAATGTGCTTGTGTGAGAGCTGGCTTTCGGCAGGCAGCGTCGCGAGTCAAGGAGGTTGGAAGCATGGCCCGGCAGTTCAGGACGTTTCTCCGAAGCATTGTGCTGGCAACGGCCGCCCTGGCACCCGCGTGTGCCGGCGCCGGAGATCCCGGAGAGCTGGAGGAGGTCAACGCCAAGGGACCCAAGCTCGCGGGAGAGGATGTTTTCGAAGATGAGACCTTCGGCGGCAACGGACGCACGTGCGCGACCTGCCATCCGTCGCACGGCCCCGCCGAGACCGGCACCCTCACCCCCGCCCGGATCCAGTCGCTGTTCGCGTCGGATCCCGACGACCCGCTCTTCCAGCACGACGCGGCCGACACGGTGGGCGGCACCACCTTCGATCGCTTCAAGGCGCACGCGACACTGCTCATCCCGATCCCGCTTCCCGACAACGTGAGGATCGTCGGGTCGAGCGCGCGCGAGGTGCTCCTGCCGCGCGGCATCCCGACGACGATGAACACGCCGGCGCTCGATCCGGTCCTCATGCTGGACGGGCGCGCGCCCAATCTACAGGAGCAGGCGCGCGACGCCATCCTCCGCCACGCCCAGAGCAGCGACGTCAGCAGCGCGCAGCTCGATGAGATCGCGGCCTTCCAGCGCACCCTGTTCAACAGCAAGATGCTGAGAGACGACGTCGAGCACGCGAAGGGGATCGCGATGCCGCAGGGCAAGTCGCTGTCCGAGAAGCGCGGCCGGCGCTGGTTCATCGACGACGGGCTCACCGATCCCAACCTGGTCGGCGAGTCGAAGTTCAACGTGTGCGGCTTCTGCCACAGCGGCCCGATGCTCAACGGCCTCTCGGCCTTCTTCGTGGACAACATCTCCGGCCCGGCGTTCGGCGTGACCGAGGGCTTCCGCTTCTTCACCGTGCTGGTCTCCGAGTTCAACGCGATCGGCAACCCGGTCTACGACTTCGAGTACACCAACGACGGAGTCGCCACGGTGGTACCGGGCCCGGATCCCGGCATCTTCTTGATCAACGGCGACACGCCGCCGGCCGGCAGCGGCTGGTTCAAGATCCCGACCTGCTGGGGCATCAAGAACACCGCGCCCTACTTCCATGACAACTCGGCCAACAACCTCACCGAGCTCATGAATCACTACGACCAGGCGCTCTTCATCCTGACGGAGTTCGATCCGGTGCCGCCGACGCAAGGCCGGATCGATCTCACCGAGCAGGACAAGCTCGACATCATCGCGTACATGCGGCTGCTGTAACGCCCTGCTACAGGGACAGCAACAGTCACACCGTCACGCCGTCGATCACCGATCGACGGCGTTTCTGTTCACGGGGGACGATGTGGATTCCTTGCGCGCGATGTGCGCCGCGCCGCCTTTCCCAGGAGGGCTTGTCGTTTGGTTGGTAGCGCAGCTCACGTGGGTTACTAAACTCAATAAATTCGGCTACCTAGCCTCAAAAAAGCAGGTGCGTCTCTTCTGAACCGTGCTTCCCTGGATGAGCTTCTCTCTTTCGTCTCGACGCGGATGAGAGGCGCTTTGCCGGAGGGGACAAATGAGACGACGGTACGAGGGTGGGTTTATTTGTTCGGTGGTGCTGGGGGCGGCAGCTGGTCGCGTTGGGATGCGCGGCCTCGGGGAATGCCGCCGACGAGGAGCTGGACGAGATCGAAGGAGGTGGACACGGCGGACACGACGACGGAGAGGACCTTTTCGAGGACGAGACGTTCGGTGGCAACGGCCGCACGTGCGCGACCTGCCACCCATCCGAGCACGGTCAATCCGGGACGCTCTCGCCGAGAAACGTCCAGGACCTGTTCCGACGGCGCCCGAACGACCCTCTGTTCCGGCACGACGCGGCCGACACGGTGGGAGGCAACACGTTCGACCGCATCAAGACGCACGCGACCTGCTGATCCCGATCCCGCTTCCCGACAACGTGAGGATCGTCGGGTCGACCGCGCGCGAGGTGCTCCTGCCGCGCGGCATCCCGACGACGATGAACACGCCGGCGCTCGATCCGGTCCTCATGCTGGACGGGCGCGCGCCCAACCTCGAGGAGCAGGCGCGCGACGCCATCCTCCGGCACGCGCAGTCCGACGACGTCAACGACGACGATCTCGAGGACATCGCCGACTTCCAGCGGGGCCTGTTCAATCGCAAGATCCTGGAGGACTTCTTCGAGCACAACAAGCCGGTCAAGATGCCCTTCGGAAAGAGCGCGTCCGAGAAGCGCGGCCGGCGCTGGTTCATCGACGACGGGCTGACCAATCCCAACCTGGTCGGCGAGTCGAAGTTCGGGGTGTGCGGCTTCTGCCACAGCGGCCCGATGCTCAACGGCCTCTCCGCCTTCTTCGTGGACAACATCTCCGGGCCGGCGTTCGGCGTGACCGAGGGCTTCCGCTTCTTCACGGTGCTGGTCTCCGAGCTCAACTCGATGGGCAACCCGGTCTACCAGTTCGAGTACACAAACGACGGAGTCGCCACGGTGGTGCCGAGCCCGGATCCCGGCATCTTCCTGATCAACGGCGACACGCCGCCGGCCGGCAGCGGCTGGTTCAAGATCTCGACCGTGTGGGGCGTCAAGGACACGGCGCCGTACTTCCACGACAACTCGGCCAAGGACCTGACCCAGCTGATGAACCACTACGACACGGCCCTCTTCATCCTGACGGAGTTCGATCCGGTGCCGCCGACGCAAGGCCGGATCGATCTCACCGAGCAGGACAAGCTCGACATCATCGCGTACATGAAGCTGCTCTGAGCGGAGCGCTGCATCGCGCCGCGAGCTGACGCCCCCGTCGCTCGCTGAACACGCCGTCGGTCGAGAGATCGACGGCGTTTTTTGTCCGCCGCGACCAGCCGGCGCCGGCGCGCTCGCCGCGCGGGTGCGTCAACGTGCGACGCTGCTCCACGTCGGGTTGTCGGCCGCCGGGTTTGACCCATGCGCCGCTCGCGGCCAATAATCGACGACGCGAGGCGCCGGTGATGCTCCTGATGCTGTTCCGATCCGCGACAAAGGCAGTGCGATGAACGGCGGCGGCGAAGGGCCGCTCGGCGGGCTGCTGCACCCGGTCGGCCGCACGGCCAAGCCGCGGACCACCGGCATCACCATCGCGCTCGACAAGGGCGTCGGCCTGCACGCGATCGAGGACCTCGCCGGCGTGGCCGGTCCGCACGTCGACTACGCCAAGATCGCATGGGCCAGCGCGCTCATCACGGCCAACCTCGACGACAAGCTGGACGCGTACAGGCGCGCCGGCATCCAGCCGCTCCTGGGCGGCACCCTGTTCGAGTACTGCTACATGCACGGCCGGGCCGACCGGCTGCTCGCCTTCTGCCGCCAGCACGGCCTGCACGTCGAGATCTCGGACGGGGTGGTGGACATCCCGCGCCCGGACAAGCTCCGCTGGATCGAGGCGTTCGCCGCGGCCGGCGATGTGTTCTCCGAGGTCGGCGGCAAGCTGCAGCCTGCGCGCGGCGAGTGGAAGCAGCTCGTCCGCGAGGAGCTGGCCGCGGGCGCGTCCAAGATCGTCGTCGAGGGCCGAGAGATAGGTCCGGTCGGGCAGGAGCTGCGCGGCGACCTGGTGATGGACCTGGTCGATGCGTTCGGGGCCGATGTCCTCGTCTTCGAGGCGCTCGAGCGCTACCAGCAGATCTGGCTGATCAAGCACCTCGGTCCCAACGTCAACCTCGGCAACATCCCGGTCCCGGACGTGATGACCGTCGAGGCGTTTCGCCAGGGGCTCAAGGACCACACCCTCTTGACCATGGCCCGGTCGACCGAGGGCGGCGAGCCGGCCGAGCCGCGGGCTACAGTCTCCGCGCCGTGAAGATCGACATCGTCGGACCGGAGCGCGTCGATGCCCTGGACGGCGCGGTGGTCGTCATCGACGTCCTGCGCGCGTTCACCACCGCCGCGTACGCGTTCGCGGCCGGCGCGGCCGAGATCGTCCTGGTCGAGACAATCGCCGACGCGCGGGCGCTGCGCGACCGGTGGCCGGAGGCCCTGCTGGTCGGCGAGGAGGGCGGCTACCCGATCGCCGGCTTCGACCTGTGCAACTCCCCGTTCGAGGTCACCCAGCGGCGGCTCGACGGCGCGCAGATCATCCTCAGAACCACCGCCGGCACCCGCTGCGTCGTGCGAGCCCGCCGCGCCGCAGACATCCTGGCGGCCAGCCTGGTGTGCGCGGAGGCGACGGTCCAGCGCCTCCTGCGCATGGCGCCCGGCCACGTCGACCTGGTGCTCAGCGGGCGCGACCGCCCGGGCGGCGGCACCGACGATCTGGCGTGCGCCGACCATCTGGCGGCCCGCCTGCGCGGCGAGCGGCCTGCCCTGGAGAGCGCCGTGCGCCAGGTGCGCGAATCGGAGGGGGCCGAGCGCTTCCTCGACCCGCTGCAGACCGACTTTCGCCTCGAGGACCTCGATCTCGCGCTCGAGGTCGATCGCTTCGACTTCGCCATGGCCGCGCGCAGGCGGGACGACCTCCTCGTGCTCGAGAAGGTCGCCCTCGACGCCTGAAGGCGGCCGGGTCAGGCCGATTCGGCGTCGCCGCTGTACGAGCCGCTCATGGCGGCCACGCGGGCGAGCGGCTCGTCCACGGGTAGGGCGGCGCGCGGCGGCTCGAGCGTCCTGCGGGCCAGCGCGCACGACGGCAGCAGCCCGCCGCCGCCGCTGATGACGACCACCGGCGCCCGGCTGACCCGGGTCAGCGCGCCCGCGTAGCGGCCGGCGAAGATCCACGGGTTCCAGTTGGCGTACAGCTCGGTCAGCTCGATGTCGCCGGTCGGCGTCTCGGTCGGGACGCGGTAGCGCGGGATGCGCTCCAGCCGCTGCGCGACCGACGGCACCGAGGTGGCCCGCCCGAGCAGCTCGTTCCACTCGGCCGCCGGTGTGTTGGGGCCGATGTAGACGTCCTTGCCGCCGGAGCCGAAGGCGCCCTTGAGCACCCAGTCCTCCCGCTCGTCCACCAGCCGCGCCATCGAGTCCGGGGTCACTCTCTCGGTCGTCGGCAGCAGGTCCTCGACCAGCGTCCGATCGCGCGGAGAGAACGTGAAAACGTTCTCACACATCATCGACAGCGCGACCTTGTTGCCTACCACGTAGGAGCGCAGCGGGTTGACCATGCAGACCATCCCGCCCCTGTACGCGGTGACCAGGGCCTCCAGCTCGCTCGCCCGGCGCGTGAAGTCGGGGAACAGGATGCGCCGCTGGACGATGTCGATGCGGTGTCCGCGGGCGTGCAGCTTGCCGTCCTGGATGGACAGCTCGCGCGGATCGCACACGATGGTGGGCGAGCCGCAGCGCTGGAACTCGGCGGCGGTGTGCTGCAGCTCGTTGGCGGTTGCCTCGCCATGCCAGTCGACGATCGCGATGGTCGGGTCGCGCCGCGAGCCGCCCCACTCGTGGTAGGTGGCGACCATGGCCGCGTGGAGCGAGCGGGTGCGGTTGCGCGGTCGCACGCCGTGGGCCTCGAGCAGCTCGCCGAGCGGCTCCATGCCGAGCATGATGGTCTCGACCCGATCGCAGAAGGTCATCATCGCCGGGCTGTCGGCGTTGAGCTCGAGCACGCGGACGTGGCGCCCGGACCAGACCATGTCGAAGCGGGCGACGACGGCGAGCCGCGAGTAGCCGGGATCGATCTCGAGCAGGTCGTCCGATCCGGGCGGCAGGCTCAGATGGCCTCGCAGTGCTGCGATCCGCCAGCAGCGCGTGGCCGGCGCTCTCGAACAGCCGGATGAGGCGCTCGGCCGACGCTCCCCAGCGGTCCTCGTCGTCAACGGAGATCACATGAGGCTTGGGGAACGTCGGAAGGGGCTTCCCTCCGAAGAGCATCCCGTCACCCTCCACATGCCTCCTGAGACTTCTGAAGAGGCGCACACCGTGTAATCCCGACACCAGAATTCGATCTAACCGATGTTCGATGTCCTCGGTGGGGAGCCCCAGCGAGGGGTGGTGCGCGTAAGAGGTCAGCAAGGTGAACTCCGCCGTTATGCAGCCATGTCGAACAACTGCAGCCCGACTATATCTAACCGTGCAGAGAGCGTGCGACTAGCCTTACTAATTTCGTTGGCAGATATGACCCCACTCGTCGGCAATGCAGTCAGGCCGCATCCGCCGGTCCGACAGGTCGCGGCGTGCAGGCGCGGGTCGTACTCGACCGCATGTCCCGCACGCGCGGTGTGGACCTGCGAAGTGCCGGTGACGCGAGGCTTCTTTGCCACTCCGCGCGATCGCGGCAGGCCGCGTCATCGCGCCGCGCGACGCGCCGCGTTCGCGACGATCGTGTAGAACCGGGTCGCCTGCACGCGTGCCGCTCTGCGCGCAGGTGCGAGTCGATTCCGCATGTGGTTCATGCGCTCGACGGGGATGCGGTATGGTGCGCGGCTTCGCAGCGAGGTACGAGCGAATGCACGCGCGACGGTGGCGCCGGGCGATCGGCCTGGTCGTTTTACTCGGCTGGATCTGGATCGGAAGCAGCAGCGCGCTGGCTGCCGGACAGTATTCGAGCCAGGCTGAAAAACCGGCCGGGGCCGCCGTCGAGGCGGCCGAGACGCCCGCCGATCCCGCGGCCCCGGTGGCCGCGGCGCCCTGTCCGCCGGTGAAGTCGGCCGCGAAGAGCCACAAGAGCGCGCTGCAGAGCTCGCTCGAGAAGGCGCTGCCGATCCTGATCCTGGTGCTCGTCGTCGGCTTCGTCCTGGCGCGGCTGCCCAAGATCGACGGCGTCAACCACAGCGCCGCGTACCGGCGGCGGCGCGTGCTGAACTGGCTGCCGCTCGGGCTGACCTACGCCTTCCTGTACATGGGGCGCTACAACCTGCAGGTCAGCAAGTCGGCGTTCCCGACCACCGGCGCTGCCGGCGAGCCGCTCATGGCCAACGCCGACTTCGGCCTGATCTTCATGGTCGGGACCATCGTCTACGGCGTGGCCTTCGTGCTCAACGGGCCGCTCACCGACCGCTACGGCGGCCGGCGCGCCATCCTGCTCAGCGCGGCCGGCGCCGCGGTGGCCAACCTGGCCATGGGCCTGTGCACCATGGCGCTGCTGCGCGGCTGGGCCGGATCGCAGTGGATCGCCGCCAACTTCGTGCCCCTGTTCGCGCTGCTGTACGCCTTCAACATGTACTTCCAGAGCTTCGGCGCGGTGGCGGTGGTGAAGGTGAACGCGCCCTGGTTCCACCTGCGCGAGCGCGGCGTGTTCGGCGCCATCTTCGGCATCCTGATCTCGCTCGGCGTCTACTTCGCGTTCGACTGGAGCGCGCTGATCCTGGAGTACTTCGGGCTGGCGTTCGTCTTCTTCGTGCCGGCCGCCCTGCTCGGCCTGTTCTGGATCATCGACGCGCTGGTGGTGGCCGACACCCCGGGCGAGGCCGGGCTGCGCGACTTCGACACCGCCGACGCCACCGAGGACGGCGGCGAGCGCATGGGCGTGATGGCGGTGTTCGGGCTGATGCTGCGCAACCCGATCATCATGACGATCGCCTGCATCGAGTTCTGCAGCGGCTTTCTGCGCCAGGCGATCATGCAGTGGTACACGATCTTCGCCACCCAGACCGACGCGGTGCTCGGGCTCAAGGGCGGCTTCGTGTCGAAGAACTGGGGCCTCCTGCTGTGCGTGGCCGGCATCCTGGGCGGCGTCCTCGCCGGCGTCATCTCGGACCGGCTGTTCCAGGCCCGGCGCGGGCCTGTGGCCCTCCTGCTCTACGCGGTCATGCTGACCGGCTCGCTGGTCATGACCTTCGCGTACAAGAGCCCGATCGTCGGCCCGCTGGTGATCATCATGTCCATGGCGGTGATCGGCGTGCACGGCATGCTGAGCGGCACCGCCAGCATGGACTTCGGCGGCAAGCGGAACACCGGCGTGGCGGTCGGGCTCATCGACGGCTTCGTCTATCTCGGCACCGGCACCATGTCGCTCCTGTACGGCCTGATGCTGCCGCAGGAGAAGGTGGACGAGTGCAAGCGCATCGTCGGCCCGGCCGCCGATCCGGACAACTGGCAGAGCTGGCCGCTCTCGATGATCGCCGTGGCGCTGGTCGGCACCGTGCTGGCGACGCGGGTGTGGCACGCGCGCCCGCGGTCGGGCGGGTCTCACTGAGATGTGACCTGCGCGCGCGGTGGCGGCTGGTACGATCGGCCGCATGTCTGCGGCCAAGAGCTATCTCATCGACATGGACGGCGTCCTGGTCCAGGGCCGGACGCCGGTCCCTGGCGCCGCCGAGTTCCTCGCCCGGCTCCAGACCCGCGCGGCCCGCTTCCTGGTCCTCACCAACAACTCGATCTACACGCCCGGCGACCTGTCTCACCGGCTGGCGATAAGCGGCCTGCGGGTGCCGCGCGAGAGCATCTTCACCTCGGCCATGGCCACCGCGCGCTTCCTGCAGACACAGCGTCCGGCCGGCTCGACCGCGTTCGCGATCGGCGAGAGCGGGCTGAGCGAGGCGCTGCACGCGGTCGGCTTCGTGCTGACCGATCACGAGCCGGAGTACGTGGTGCTGGGAGAGACGCGCAACTACAACATGGAGCAGATCACGCGGGCCATCCGGTTCCTGGCCGCCGGCGCCCATTTCATCGCCACCAACCCGGACGCCTCGGGTCCGAGCGAGATGGGGCTGGAGCCGGCCTGCGGCGCCATGGCCGCGCTGATGCAGACCGCCAGCGGCGTGAACCCGTTCTTCATCGGCAAGCCGAACCCGCTCATGATGCGCACGGCGCTCAACTATCTCGACGTCCACTCCGAGGACACGATCATGGTCGGCGACCGCATGGACACCGACATCATCGGCGGCGTGGAGGCCGGCATGGAGACGATCCTGGTGCTGTCCGGCGTGACCCGGCGCGAGGACGTGCGCCGCTACTCGTACCAGCCCAGCCACATCGTCGACTCGGTCGCCGACATCGCGCCGTAGACGCGACGGCGATGCGCCGGGTCAGCGCCGGGCCGGCGGGCGCACGTAGACGCTGACCAGCGGCACGCCCTGGAAGGTGAGCACATAGGCCGGCCGCACGGTGCCGTACGCGCGCCACACGAGGATGTCGTGGCGCAGGAAGTGGCGCTCGTGGATCACCAGCGCCACGCGCGAGCGCTCGATGGCGCCGCGCGACTCGTGCCCGGCGTCGGGCAGGCCGGGGCGCAGAAGCCCGGCGCGCCGGTAGAGCCCCCACGCCGGCGACGCGTCGTGGGTGTAGACCGGCACCGGCGGCTGGCCCGGCGCCGGCGCCAGCCGGTTCACGAACGGCAGCACGCCGCGCGCGGCGTAGCCCCAGAACTGGCGGTTCATGCCCAGGTCGGCGCCGCCGGGTGCTCCTCCGGCCAGCGCATTGTAGTGCGACAGCGCGTACGGCTGCGCGGCCGCGGTCTCGCTCAGCGCCGCGCTCGCGACCAGCGATCCGATCGCGAGCGCCGCGGCGGCGCCGGCGAAGCCGCCCGCCTCCGGCATCCAGCCGCGGCCGACCAGATAGCGGCAGATGCGATTGCCGGCCGCGACGATGCCCACGCCGGCGAGGATGCAGAAGGTGGGCAGCGCCGGCGCCCAGTGCTTCTCGGCGCCGAAGATCAGGCGTGCTGGGCAGCAGGAACACGCCCATCGACACCGCGGCCGACAGCACCAGCAGCAGCGCCGGCGCCCGCTCCGGCTGCACGGACTTGCCGGCGCGCGCGCGGCCGGCCAGGTTCACCGCTCCCACCGCGGCGGCGACCAGCGTGGCGACCGGCACGGTGAACAGCGTGGTGACCAGCACGACGTGCCACGGGAACGGCGGGTGGTTGTAGTTCTGTCCCAGGTACTCGAAGTTGTAGTGCACGTGGTGGGTGTGGAAGGCGATCCAGTCGCGCACGTGCGCGAAGGTGTCGAACCACAGCCACGGCCACACGGCGATCAGGACCAGCGGCCCGCCGATCGCGAGCGCCGGCACCAGCAGCGGCTGGGTGCGGACGAGCGCGCGAAGGAAGGCGCGCATGCGATCGCCCCGCGACGAGGCGCCGGCCCCGCTGCGCCGCCACGCGACCCACGCGTAGTGCGGGAGGATGGCGCCGGGCAGCATCAGCGCGTTGTGCTTGGTGGCCAGGGCCAGGCCGAACGCGACCGCCAGCCCGACGGCCCACCAGCGCGACGCCAGCGATCTGTAGTAGGCCAGCAGGGTGGCCAGCCACAGCGTCACGATCGGCGCGTCGAAGGTGGCGAGGCCGGCGTGAAAGAAGGCGCGCGGCAGGAGCAGGAACAGGAGGCCCGCGAACAGGCCGGCCGCGCTCCCCCACAGCTGGGCCGCGAACGCGAAGACCAGCGCCACCGCGGCGGCGTGAAACAGCGCCGTCGGCACGCGCGACGCGGTCACCTCGGAGGCCCAGCCCAGCCGCTCGTGGAGGAGGATGCGCGACATGCCGAACAGCGTCTTCATCAGCGGCGGGTGCTCGCGGTTGTTGTCGGTCGCGCCGGGGCCGCCGAACGTCTCGGTGATGTGCCGGCGGGTCGCGGTGCCGTCGCGCCCGCTGGCCAGGTCGAGCCACCAGCGCGCGTACTTCACGCCCTGCGACATGTACGGCACCTCGTCGCGCGCGATGCCGTGCTCGCGCTGCGCCGCGATGACCGACACGGCGGTGACCAGCGCCAGCGCCGCGCCGATGACCCAGCGGCGCACGCGCTGACTGGCGACAAGCGAGCGCCAGCTGTGTCCGGTGTCGCTCACTTCCGTGTCTCCGCGGCGAAGCAGATCCGCCGGTCGCGCGCGCGCGGCCCGACCGCGGTGACGGCGAACTCGATCCGGGAGGCGGCGCGGGCGTGGACCGGCGACGCGAAGCGCACCCATCCGTCGTCCACGCCGAACGCGACGTCGGCGATCACCTGGTCGTCGACCTTGACCACCAGGCGGCCCGGGTCGCGCACGTCGCGGCGGGTGAACACGTCCGCCAGCCCGACGTACCCGACCAGCTCGCGGCCGAGCGGCACCTCCATATAGATGATGTGGGCGGTCTGATCCGGCAGCGGCTCGACAAGGACGCACCGCCGCGGGGTGAAGCCGACCTCCTCCAGGCTTTCTCGAGGCCGGCCGCGCGTGCGCCCGGTCACGTGGGCGCCGGGCAGCGCGGACACGAAGTCGGTGGCCACCTGGACGGGGACCTGCCGGTAGAGGCGCAGGGTCAGCCGCGCCGAAGTCGGTGCTCTGCACCGGATCCAGCCAGGCGCTGTCGGGCGAGCGCGCGTCTCCTTCGGCCACCTCCCAGATCCTCGCGTAGCGCGCGGCGTCCATGCGCCCGGCCATGTCGAGCGGGATGAGATCGCCGAGGTGGTGGCGGCCGAGCGGATCGAATCCACGCGGGCGCGAACGCGATCAGATCGCCGGGTCGATGGCGCGCGCGCAGCGCGGCCGAAAGATCGCGCCAGTCCTTCTCGCTCGGAGCTCGGGTGCCGGCGCGCGAGACCGCCACGATCTCCCACAGCGACACGAGGACCAGGAGCAGAGCCGGGGCGCTGGCACCCGCAACGCGCCATCCGGGCCGGTCGCGCCAGCGGGCGCGGGTCGAGCGGTCGGTCAACGCGGGGATGGTACCATCGCCCGCGCCATGAGCCCGGCGGACCGGCAGTCGAGTGCACCTCCGCGCGCAGCGCAGTCCTGGCTGGACCGGCGCTGGGCCCCGTTCGCGCTCTACGCGTTCGCCCTGGCCGTCCTCGCCGCGGTGGCCGGGACCGCGCATCGCGCGCCAGTCGAGCGATCCGCACTTCGTCTACCAGGCCGACGCCTGGCTGCACGGCAAGCTGGCCATCGATCCGCCGCCGCAGAAGGGAGACGACTGGGCCAAGGTCGAGAGCGTGCTGCTCGACGACGGCTCCCAGGCGCGCGGGCGGCGACTGACGAGCCGGGGCAAGAAGGGCATCTTCCGCACCACCGCCGGCGACGAGTTTCCCACCTCGCGCATCGAGCGCTCGCTCGGGTCGACGAACTCACGTCTGCTTCCCGCCCTTCCCCGCCGTGCTCATGCTGCCGCAGGCCGCGGTGCACGGGCGCCGCGCCAACGACGTGGTGCCGACGCTGCTGGTGGCGGCGCTGGTCCTGCCGCTCGCGTTCGTGAGCCTGCGCCGCCTGACCGCGGCCGGCCTGTCGCGGCGCACGCCGGTCGAGAATCTGTGGCTGGCGCTGTGCCTCGCCTTCGGCACGGTGCTGTTCTTCTCCGCCGTGCAGGGTCGGGTCTGGTTCACCGCGCACGTGGTCGGCGTCGCGCTGGGCCTCGGCTACCTCTACTGCTCGCGTGGAGGCGCGCCACCCGATCGGCGCCGGCCTTTGCCTCGGCCTGGCCGCCATGACCCGCACGCCGATGGCGTTCCTGTTCCCGCTGTTCCTGCTCGAGGCCTGGCGCATGACCGGCAACGACGAGCGCCGGCGCTTTCTTATCATCTGCGCGCGCTTCGCCGCTCCGGTCGTCGTCATCGCCGCCATCGCCGTGGCCTACAACATGGCGCGCTTCGATCAGCCGACCGAGTTCGGCCACTCCTACCTGGCGGTGCGGCAGCAGGCGCAGATGGAGGAGAGCGGCCTGTTCGACCTGGACTACCTGAGCCGCAACCTGGCCGTGGCCTTCACCCTCCTGCCCCGCTTCTCGAGCGAGGCGCCGTACGTCGTGATCGGCGGGCACGGCCTGGCCATGTGGTTCACCACGCCGATCCTGTTCTTCCTGCTGTGGCCGCGCGAGCGCGGCGCGTGGCACCGCCCGCTCTGGCTCTCCGTGGCGCTCGTCGCGATCCCGAGCCTGCTGTACCAGAACTCGGGCTGGCTGCAGTTCGGCTACCGCTTCGCCCTCGACTACATGCCGCTCCTGATCGCGCTCCTGGCCATCGGCGGCCGGCCGCTGGGCCGCGCCGGGCAAGGCGCTCATCATCGCCGGCATCGCCATCAACCTGTTCGGCGCGATCACCTTCAGCCGCTACCCGCAGCTCTACCGCCGGACGACTACGGGGTGGTCATCCGGCACTGACGGAGGAGCTGGTAGTCGGTGCTGGGGGGCGCGGCCCCGGTGCACGACGTGCGCCGGTCACGCGGCTCGCTGCGACGCCGCCAACTTGCGCGAACGCGCGCGAGGAACATGTGGGCAGCCCTCCACGGGCGATGTGGCGGTCAACACGCAGGCGGTGGAACGACGGTTGCAGTACGAGACGCGGGGCCGGGTAAGATCGCGGGGAACAGGGGATGGAACGTCGGAATCGAACGAGGCAGTGGGCGATGTCGGCGATGCTGGCGGCGCTCGTCGCCGGGACGGGATGCTGGGGCGACGTCCCGGTCAGCCTGGTCGACGAATGCGCGCTGGACGGCAACGACGCCGAGAACGAGCGCTCGCCCGGCTACCCGTACGACTTCCAGGTCTTCCGGGGCGACATCGCGCCGCTCCTGGCCGCGGACTGCGCGGCCGGCGGCTGCCACGGCGAGGCGGAGCCGCCGTCGGGCGGCAACGGCGGCTTCGTCGTGTTCGCGGGCGCCGAGACCGACGAGTGCGCGCGCGTGAAGACGTTCAAGAAGTTCCGCGACAAGGTCAACCTCACCTCGCCGGCGACCAGCCGCATGATCTTCGCGCTCGAGGGCGGAGAGCTGACCGGCAACGTCCGCCACCCGCTCGACTACACGGCCAGCGACGACGGCCAGGCAAGGCTCGACGCCATCGTCGCCTTCATCGAGCAGGCCAGCGCGACCTGCGTGGCCGGCGGCGGCTGCGCGCCCGACGTGCGCGACTTCTTCGACCTCGCCCGCTTCGAGGCTGCGATCCAGCCCGGCCTGGACGCGGCCGCCTGCAGCGCCGCCGGCTGTCATCTGCCGCCCGACGGACAGCGCGGCCTCTCGCTGCCGGCCAGCCCGGCGCCGGACAGCGCCGAGATGCAGGCCTCGTACGACGCGGTCAAGTCGCGCATCAGCCTGGACGCAGATCCGCGCGCCACGCTGCTGTACGTCAAGGCGACGCAGCCGCACAGCGGCTCGACAGCGGTGGACCAGGAGACGGCCGACGCGCTGGCCGACTGGATCGCCGACGCCGTCGCCGCGCGCGGCGACGCGGACGACCTCGGCTGCGCCGACCCGGCCCAGCTCGACCTGGCCGTGTTCCGCGACGAGATCCTGCCTATCCTGCGCGGCGACGTGAACCTCAACCCGGGCGACGACCAGGGCATCGCCACCGGATGCACGCGCGGCCCCTGTCACGGCCAGCCGCGGCCCGGCTCGCTCACGCTCATCCCGACCGATCCGCCGGAGGTGCAGCTGGCCAACTTCGCCTGCTTCGTCAGCCTCACCAGCCCGGTCAGCTCGCAGGTGCTGCTGTGCCCGCGCAACCACCCGGGCTGCGCGAAGTCGCCGCACCCGGGCGACGAGCTGCTGGTCGGCGTCGACGATCTCAACTACCAGCGCCTGCTCTCGTTCCTGTTCTCGGCGGTCACCGACGTCACGCCGCTCGACCTCGCGTTCTACGTCCGCCGCATCGAGCCGATGTTCGACGACCGCGGCGCGGTGGAGGGCTCCGCCCGGACCTGCGCCGACACCAGCCAGTGCCACGGCATCGCGGCCGCCGGCGGGGCGCCTCCCAACGGCGCGAACCTCGCCATCATCAGCGGCCCGGCCGAGGACATGAACCGGCTCAGGGCCAACTTCACCGAGGCCTCCGCCTTCATCAACTTCCTCTCGCCCGATCAGAGCTCGCTGTTCCTCTATCCGACCAACGAGATCGCCGACCTCGACAACCCCGCCGCCACCGGCTTCCCTCACCCGGGCGGCGCCGGACTTCGATGCCGACTCGCCGTTCGCGCAGGACATCATCACCTTCGCCCGGGGCCTGCGGCCAGACGGCGACGGGTTCGTGCGCAGCTGGCTGGTGGCCGGCGACTATCCGGGAACCGGAGGCATCGGCGAGGAGACCTCGGTCAACGAGGCGACGGTCACGCCGATCATCTTCGACGAGTCGAACGGCACCAGGATGGCCGGCAAGTGGGACGCGCTGTTCGAGGACAGCGACGAGGTCAACATCGCCGGCTTCCTCGGCGGCGAGGTCGGCTCCGGCCGCGTGGCCTATGCGGTCGCCTATCTCTACAACACGACCGCGACCGACCTGGATCTGGACATCGAGCTCAGCTCGCTCGGCGACGCTCGCTTCTACGTCGGCGAGGACCAGGCCCAGGTCGCCGCCGGCGAGGTCTTCCGGGTCGCCGCTGACCATCCCGCCGACGCGCGCGTCGGAGTCACCCACCGGTACGCGCATCCTGGTCAAGCTGTTCGACGCCCCCGAGCAGAGCGGCATGCGCTTCGGCGTGCGCCTGTTCCACGCCGGCACCGAGCGCGTCCTCGACGGCCAGACCAGCGAGATCATCGTCAAGCTCGGCCCCCGCGGCGGCGTGTAGCGTGGCATGAGTCTCGCGGCCGGGCGTGCCGCGGCCCCGCCGCTTCACCCGCCTCGCCGCTCGGAGGGGCGGCGGGGCTCGACCAGATCGCGGATGGAGCGGTCGGGCTCGTCGAACCAGTCGTGGGCGAGGTCCGCATCGACCTCGAACAGGTCGGTGGAGCGGCGCACGAAGAGCTCGCGCGGGATGTGGCCCGCCGCGGCCGCGCGCAGCATGGCGAGCAGGGTGAACTGGCGCGGGGCCAGCGGCAGCCACGCCTCCGGGTCGCCGGGGTCGGTCGACGCCCAGCAGTTGGAGCGCTCCCACGCGATGTCGCCGGCGGCGCTCTCCCACGGGAACGGGCCGGTCCAGCGGAAGCGCGCACGCTCGGACCGCGCGCTGGAGGCGACCAGGTAGCAGGGCGCGCCTCGCATGTCGATCGCGAGTCGCTCGCTCTCCAGATGCAGCACGTCCTCGACGGCGCGCACCGGATCGAACCGAGAGACGGAGGTGAGCGGCGAGTCGGATCGCGGCGCGTCGAGGAACCAGCGACGCATGTGGTAGCCGGCCACCGCGTAGCTGCCGTCCCACGGGCGCGGCCCCATCCAGCTGCATGCGAAGCTCACCGCGATCGTCGCGGGCGAGGCGGAGACACGGGCGATCGAGCCAAGACGCAAGCGGAGTCCCATCACGAGGCGGATTCTCGGACCCAAGCAGCCGGTGTTGCGTGCGCGTGAGGGGAGAGTTAGGTCGCCGGGGTGCGCGAGTTGGCGCCGCTACGATCGCCGACCATGTCGAAGCGCAGGGTGATCGCCATTACCCCCGATCCAGGGCTGGGCAGGACCTTGCGCACCGCGACCACCGCGGCCGGCGCCGAGGTCCGCGAGGTCTCCACGGCGGCGGCGATCGAGCCCGGCGCGCTCGCCGCCGAGCTGCTCGTGTTTCACTGGGCGCGCCAGGTCGCCAGCGACGACTGGCGCGCCGAGCTGGAGCTGGCCGAGCTGGCCGAGCTGGCCGACCGCATGCCGGAGGGCGGCCACGTGATCGTGCTCCTGCCCGGCGGCGATCTGGCCACCGCTGTCGCGGCGATGCGCGCGCACCAGCGCGTGGCCGGCGTCCTCGTCGCCGACCGCATGCGCGGCTCCGCGCTGACCGCGATGACCCGGCGCCTGCTGTTCGGCGACATCTTCGGCCTCGACAAGGTGCTTCCCTGGGGCGCTCTGGTCCACTCGATCACGATCGGCGACACGGCCGAGAAGACCGAGGCGGTGCAGCGCATCTCGGCGTTCGCCGCCGCTGTCGGCCTTCGCCGCATCCATCGCGATCGCATCGAGCGCTGCTGCGACGAGATGATGATGAACGCGCTGTACGACGCGCCGGCCGCCGCCGAGGGAGAGCCGCAGCTGGCAAAGGACCGGCCGGTGGTCGAGTACGGGTGCGACGGGCATCGCTTCGCCGTGGCGGTGCGCGACCGTTACGGCCGCTTCGATCGCGACACGCTGCTGCGCTACCTGCACCGCTGCCTGCACTCGGAGCAGCAGATCGAGCAGAAGCAGGGCGGCGCCGGCCTCGGCCTCTACTTCATGTCGCGCTCGGCCAGCTCGCTGCTGTTCAACCTGCTGCCCGGCCGGGTCACCGAGAGCGTGTGCCTGTTCGACATCGAGGCGCCGAACGCCGAGCTGGACCAGATCGGTGTGTTCTGCGAGCAGGTCGACGAGATCGGCCGGCTGGCGCCGCAGCCGGCGCGCGCGGGCCGCTACCCGGTCGAGCGCCGGCGGGCCCGGCCCAGCGTCGCTGCCGCGATGCCGACCGAGATCATCCCGCGCCTGCGGCGAGAGCCGCGGCATCCGGCCGGCGAGGACCGCGAGCTCGACGAGGAGCGCCGCCGCCAGCGGGAGCTGGAGCTGTTCGCCCTGAGGCAGGTCCACGCCGCGCGGCCGGGCCCCCCGGCGCCGGAGCTGCCGCAGCGCTGGTGGGCGGCGCTCGCGCCGCGCAACCTGCGCAACCAGCTCAACCTGCGAAACCTGCGCAACCTGCGCAATCTGCGCAACCTGCGCAACCTGCGCAGCCTGTTCACCCTGCGCTTCTGGCGTGGCGGCAATGGCAATGACAGCGCGCGCTCGCTCGCGGCGGCCGGCGGGCTGCTCCTGCTCGGCCTCTCCGGTCTCGCCATCGGCCTGCCGCGGCTCTACAGCGCCGGGTCGTCGGACGATCGGCCGGCCGCGGCGCTCGTCCGTGAGGCCCGCGGCGCGGCCGCCGCCGGCGCGCTCTCGGTCTCCGCCAACGTGCCCGGCCGGGTCACGGTCATGGGCAGCGCCGCCTGTCGCGACCGGCCGCTGCCGCTCGAGGACTGCCCGCTGCCCGACGGCCAGCACACGGTCGTCGTCGAGAGCCGCGAGCTGCACCTGCGCCACTCCTTCTCTGTCGACGTGCGCGGCGGCCCGGTCGAGCGCAGCCTGCGCCTGGGCTACGTGCAGGCCCGACCCGGCTACCGCATCCGCGCCATCCCGGGCGAGCCGCCGGTCGCGCGCATCGCCCTGCCCGAGGGCCGCCAGACCGTGACCCTGGGCAACAAGGCGCCCGGCTCGTGGCTCGATCTTCAAGTCCCGGTCCGGGTGGACGAGACCGTGCTGGTCCCCTGACCGCACGAGCCTCGATCATGTGAACGCGCACCGGAGCACCGGGGCACACCTTTCACTACTCGCATGACGGCGCGCGATGGGGTCGCGGTCAGGCAGGCAGTGCTATGCTCGCGGGCCGCGGCTTTTCGGGCACCCTGCGCCGTCTCGATGAACGACCCGACCAATTTCCCCGCCACCCAGCTCTACACCGACGTCCACACCGGGGAGCTGCGCGAGCGCCAGTTCCGGGTCTCCATCGTCCAGGGGCCCGACAAGGGACTCGAGCGCGTGCTCGAGACCGGCACCACGCTGGTCGGGACTCACCCGAACAACGACCTGGTGCTCACCGACGACACCGTGTCGCGCTACCACCTGGAGCTCCAGGTAAGGCGCGACGGGCTCAAGGTGAAGGATCTCGGGTCGACCAACGGCACCTTCCACGGCGACACCCGCGTCGCCGCCATCACCGTGCACGGCGCGACGCGGCTGCGCCTGGGCCGCAACACAGCCTTCGACATCGTGCCCAACGAGGAGTCGGTCGAGCTGGCCGAGTACGAGGGAGATCGGATGGGCCGGGTGGTCGGCGTCTCGCCGGTCATGCGCAACCTGTTCGCGCTGCTGCAGCGCGTGGCGCCCACCGACGCCACTCTCCTGCTCGAGGGCGAGACCGGCACCGGCAAGGAGGCGATCGCGGAGGCGGTCCACCAGATCAGCAGCCGCGCGTCGCACACGCTGACCGTCGTCGACTGCGCCGCGATCCCGTCCAACCTGATCGGCTCGGAGCTGTTCGGCCACGTGAAGGGCTCCTTCACCGGCGCCCACTCCGACAAGGACGGCCTCATCCAGGCGGCCAACGGCGGCACGCTGTTCCTCGACGAGATCGGCGAGCTGGCGCTCGACCTGCAGCCGCAGCTCCTGCGCGTGCTGGAGAAGCGCGAGGTGCGCCGCATCGGCGACACCAAGGCCACCAAGGTCAACATCCGCGTGGTGGCCGCCACCAACCGCAACCTCAAGGACATGGTCAAGCAGGGCGGCTTCCGCGAGGACCTGTACTACCGCCTGGCGGTGGTGCGCGCGGTGGTGCCGCCCCTGCGCGAGCGACCCGACGACATCCCGCTCCTGGCCCACCACTTCGCCGACTCGATGGGGGCCAGCTTCGACCTGTCGCCCAGCCTTGTCGACGAGCTGCGCATGCACCTCTGGCCGGGCAACGTGCGCGAGCTTCGCAACGTCGTCGAGCGCGCGCTGTCGCTCGGGCGCCAGGGCCTGCCGCCGCCGCGGGTGAGCGAGCTCGTCACCAACGGCAACCCCAGCCTGCAGGGCGGCGGCGCGGGCCACCTGGCGCCGACCTACGGCATGGGCGGCGCCAGCGCGGGCGACGAGGTCTACGAGCTGCCGTTCAAGGAAGCCAAGGGCCGGCTCATCGAGAGCTTCGAGCGCGACTACCTCACGCACCTGTTGCGCCGCCACCGGGGCAACATCTCGCGCGCCGCGGCCGAGGCCGGCATCGACCGCAACTACATCCACCGGCTGGTCAAGAAGTACAACCTGCCGGTGGATCGCGGCTGAGCGCCGGCCCTACTCGTTCACCACGGTCGCGCCGAAGCGCCCGGTGTAGACGCGCCACATCTTCGCACGGCGGCCGGTCGCCGCCGGCTGGCAGAATCGGGCTCTTCACGTTGGCCTTGCAGTACGCGTCGGCCAGCGTCTCGAACGTGGCGTTCGACGTGCAGAACGCGCCGCACTGCTCCGGGAACATGGTGCAGTAGTTGTCGCGTCCCTCGTCGCCGACGGTCTTGGCGTCCGGGAAGCCCTCGTCGTAGGCCTTGAACTGGCGCTCGTAGCGGGTCTCGGCGCAGTTGCCGTAGAACTCGAGGTTGTCCCCGAGCGCGTCGAGGCAGAAGCCGTACTCGGCCGGGATGTAGTCGAGCAGGCCGCCCGCGCCGTCGCCGATCTGCTGGAAGAACCGGCAGTGGTGGTCGACGACGCCGATGCGATCGGCGCTGCAGTCGACCGCCGCCGTCTTGGGATCCTCGTCGTCGAAGCCGACCGCGTTGCCGATGAGTCCGTCCTTCGGTCCGCCCTTGACCGGGTCGGGCTCGCCGTCGCCGTCAGGATCGTTGATGTACGTATCGACAGGCTGGCAGTAAGCCGTGCAGGTCGACGCCCCGCCCTCGGGCGGGATGTCGATGATGATCGGGTGGAAGCCCTCGGCGCAGCCGTTGAGGAAGCAGCTCTCCGCGTCCGGGCCGACGCAGGTCATGCCCTGGGTGACCTCCATCGTGTCGGGCCCGATGCCGGCGCAGGTGGCCACGCCGTTGCGCCCGGCGCGCGGGTCGAGGAAGCAGGCGTCCACCTCGCGCGCGCAGTCCTGGATGACCGGGTTGCAGACCTCGTCACAGACCCCGACTTCCGTCGTGCTCACGTTGACGAACAGGTTCTCGTAGAAGCTGCACGCGAACCCCTCGGTGCAGGTGTCGGTCGGCGTGGTGCAGATCTCCTTGCAGATGCCGTTGATGCACTGGGCGCCCAGGTCCGGCGCGGACACGCAGTTGTCGAAACCGGTCGCCTCGCCGGGCTCGCCGGGCTCGCAGTCGCCGCCCAGCTCCACGGCGCCGTTGGGGACGCATGCGGTGCGAGCCAGGAGCGGCGGCCCGGCAGAGATGGTGAGCTGGGCGCACTTCTCGCCCTCGGCGCAGCCGGTCTGCGCGACCGGATCGCACTGCGTCGGCACGGCATCGGCCGCCGGCCCCGAGTCCACGATCTCGACGTCGTCGTCTCCCCCACCACACGCCGCCACCCACGTCGCGAGCAGGACCGCATGAGGCAATCTCTTCATCACCTGGAGCTCCTTCCAAGGTCGGCCTGGGGCTCAAATCCAGCGTCATCCCTCGAGCAAGAGGGCATGAACGATGGTCGTAACATCTTACTCTTTGCGCTCCGGCATCGCGCTGCCTAACAGTTGCTTGCCCGCGAGCGTGACGGATCTCGCGACGGCGGCCCCGTGCGACTCTTCGTGCGTCGCAAACCGGAATGCATCGCGGGGACTGGGCTAGACTCCCCGCGAGCCGGCGCGCGCGAGCGGTCACCCGATCAGGCGATGCATTTCTGCGCGCGACAGAGACGCATGTCGTCTCTCAACAGAGAGAGAGTCTCGAAGACGAGACACCTAAGTACTGGACGTCCTTCGTCTGCTCACACTCGTCATCACATCCGAACACACCTCGCGTGCGTGTTACCATGACCGAGCGGAGACCGGAGTTGACGGGCATCCCGTTCGGTAAGTACCAGCTCGTCAAGAGACTGGCTCGTGGCGGCATGGCCGAGGTGTTCCTCGCGCGCCAGAGCGGCCCGGAGGGCTTCCAGCGCATGGTCGCTGTGAAGCGTATCCTGCCGCACCTCGTCGATTCCCAGGACTTCGTCCGGATGTTCCTCGACGAGGCCCGGCTGGCCGCCCAGCTCTCGCACCCCAACATCGTCCACATCTACGACTTCGGAAAGGTGGACGAGCACTACTTCATCGCCATGGAGTACGTGGACGGCGTGCACGCCGGCGACCTGATCAAGCACGCCGAGACCGAGCGCATGCCGGACGTGCTGGTGGCGCGCATCGGGGCCGACGCGTGCGCCGGTCTGCACTACGCCCACGAGCTGCGCGACGCCGACGGGCGCCAGCTCCACGTCGTGCACCGCGACGTGTCGCCGCCCAACCTGATCGCGTCGTACGACGGGTCGATCAAGCTCTGCGACTTCGGCATCGCCAAGGCGGTCGGCTCGATCGAGCAGACCCGGCCCGGCGTCGTGAAGGGCAAGTTCGCGTACATGTCCCCGGAGCAGACGATCGGGCAGAAGCTCGACGGCCGCTCCGACGTCTTCTCGCTCGCGGTGGTGCTGTGGGAGCTCCTGGCCGGGCGGGTGCTGGTGCCGCGCCACGACCCGGTCGACGGCATGCGCATGATCCGCGACGGGCGCATCCCGCCCATCGAGGAGGAGCGGCCGGACATCGCGCCCACCCTCGCAGCGGCGATGGGGCGCGCGCTCAGGACGCGGCGCGAGGAGCGCTGCACCGGGCTCGAGCTGGGCCGCGCGCTCGAGGAGTTCATCAAGAGCTCGAGCGACGGCATCGGGTCGACGCTCGAGATCGCCGACTGGGTGCGCGAACGCTTCCCGCGCGACGGCTCCGGCAACCACTCGGCGCTGGCCATCCCGCCGGCCGGCACGCGGCAGACGACCGGAGCCACGCACACAGCGCTGCCGCTGTCCGAGGCGAGCGTGTCGGTCCCGATGATCGCCGCGCTGCCGGCGGCGTCGCGGTCCGGTTCGCACGGGGCGCTGGAGCGGCCGGTCTCCGAGCTGACCTCGGCCGGCCTGTTCACCCTGCCCGGTGCGGAGCCGGAGGACCCGACCCTGTGGGATTCCGCCGCCGGCACATCGCACGCGCTCCGGCCAGACCGAGCGCGGCGGCAGCACCGGCGACGCGCATCTGCACGACTTCGAGTCGAACTCGGTCATCGTGGCTCCCGAGTGGCTGGTCGAGGAGGACGAGAGCGCGCCCGGCTTCGACACGCTGGCCGAGTCGCGCGACTCCGACACCGTCGAGGCCGACCCGGCCGAGACCGCGGAGACGAACGACTTCAGGCTGCAGCGACTGGACCAGCTGCGGCTGGGCGGCCTCGGCGCCCGCAACAGCAGGCGGATGGTCGCGGAGGCGCCCGCCGTCGAGCCGCCGGTGATGATGCCGCAGATGGTCTCCCGGCGCCGCGGGCGCAAGGCGGGTCGCATCGCCCTGATCGTCGCCGCCGGGGCGGCCATCGGCGTGGGCGGCACCGTGCTGTGGAGCCAGTATCGAGCCAGCCAGGAATCGGATGATCCCGGCGGCGAGCAGGCGGGCGAGCCCGCACCGCCGCAGCGATCGGCCGCCGGCAGCCGTCGCGAGGTGACGCCGTCGGACAGCCCGACCGTGAGCCCGATCCCGGGCCCGGCCGGCGCGAGCCCCGGATCGGCCGGGGGCGCAGAGAACCCCGAGCGCGCCGGGAGCTCCGAGAGCGTCGAGGGTGGAACCCGCGACGCGGCGACCACCGGCACAGCGGGCGCCGCCACCGACCCGGCGCCGGGCGGCGCGGCGCCGGCCGCGTCCAGCGACGAGCCGGACGCCGGATTCGAAGAAGAACCGGCGCGGCAAGCGCGCCCAGGGCTCGCCCCAGCCGCCGGCCAGCGGCGTGCTCAAGGTGCGCACGCGACCCAACAGCGAGGTCTACCTGGGCGGCCGCCTGCTCGGGCAGACGCCGCTGGTCACCGAGCTCAAGCCGGGTCGCTACACCCTGTCGTTCAAGCACGACGGCAAGCCGACGGTGCGCAAGACGGTCAGGGTGCGCCGCGGCGACGAGACAAAGCTCGACTTCGAGCTGAACTGAGCCTCGGGGCCGGTCGCGCCGTCAGAAGCGCCAGACGACCGCGACCCCGAACAGCGGCGACTTGACGTAGGTGGTCAGCAAGTCGCGCACGTAGTCGTCGACCCGGCCCTCGACCCGGTCCACCACGCGCTGTGCCTGCGCGTTGGGGACATCGACGTCGAGGCTGGTGCCGGAGCCGAAGATCTGGAAGTAGGCAAGGCTCAGGCGCAGGGCCAGGTGGTCGCGCAGCTCGATGTGATAGCCGACGCCAATCTGGAAGGCGTGCACGGTGCCGTCGAGCGGGACCTCGTTGACCGCGCCGCCGCCCGGCAGATCCTCGCCGGCCACGTCCTCGGCCTCCTCGCGGGTCACGGTGCCGCCGGCGAACGCGACGGTGTAGCCCACGTACACCTCGAGCTCGCGCAGCGGCGGCGGCCGCCAGCCCAGCGTCGGGCTGATCAGGAACGCATCCTCGAGCGCCGCGGCGACGACGGCGGCGTCGGTGTCGTCGTACCAGCCGAAGCCGACCGCGGTCTCGTTGATCGCGTTGCGGTACAGGCGCGGCATGAAGCCGAGCCCGAGGTGCGCGGTGAATCCGTACGGCACCTCGAGCGCGCCCTCGATGCCGATCTCGAGCGGGAAGCGGGTGCCGGCCGAGATCTCCCAGCCGAGCGGGACGCGCTCCGCTTCTGCCGTCGCCTCGGGCTGCGCCGCCTCCTCGCTCGACTGCGCGAGGGCGACGCCCGGGACCAGGACGCCGGCTGCTCCCATCAGGAGCACGGCCACATTCGGTCGTGTGAGTGCCAAGAGCGCCTCTCGAGCGTCGAGGACGCCCCACACATATGGTGACCCGTCCCGAGCCCGTGTCCCGCGCTGAGTTCGGTTTCGGCGCTGCGCATCGATTGTGCAGCGCCGAAACGGCCCCGGCGGGGTGATTGAGTGCGCCAGCCTGCAGCGGCATCCGCCACAGGCTGGCCCTCACTCTGCTCTCCCGCTACTTGCGCCGCTTGAGGATCTTGAACTCGACGCGGCGGTTCTTGTAGCGGCCCTCGCGCGTCTTGTTGCTGTCGAGCGGCTTCTTCTCTCCGTAGCCCCGGGCGATGAGTCGCCGGCCCGGCACACCCTGCCCGATGAGGTACTTCCTCACCGAGCGAGCGCGCGAGCGCGACAGCTTGCGGTTGTAGCGCGTGCCGGCGCGCGCGTCGGTGTGGCCCTCGACCCGGACGCGCAGGATCTCCGGGTGGTCCTTCATCGCGGCGGCCACCTCGTCGAGCAGCTTCTCCGACTCCGGCAGGAGGACCGCCGACCCGCTGGCGAACTGCACCACCTCGGAGATGTCGATCGAGTCTTCCTTGACCGTGACCTTCGGCTCGGGCGCCGGTTCCGGCTCGGGCTCGGCTTCTGGCTCCGGCTCCTTCTCCGGCTCCGGCTCGGCCACCGGCTCCGGCACCGGCGCCGAGGCCGCGCAGCGGTAGGCCGGCGAGGCCCAGCTGAGCAGCGGCTGGCAGTCGCGCTTGGCCGTCCCGGTCGTGGCACAGCCGCCAGCGACCAGCGCGATCAGGCTGGCGAGAAGGAGGCTAGAGCGCATAGCCCACCCCCAGCGTGATCGCGCGGAGGTCCGCGCCGGTGTTGTCCGGCCCGCCCGCCAGGGCCGGCAGGCTGAAGGCCAGGTCGGCCGAGATCTGCTCGTTGACCAGATACTGCGCGCCGATCGACATGCCGAAGGTCCAGAAGTCGCCGGCGTCCTCGAACGGTAACGTCACGCCCGCCTGGAGCGCCGCGCCCAGCTGCGGGGTGATCGCATAGATCGCGGTCACCGGCAGCAGGAAGACCTCCTTGTTGCTCGAGACCTCCACGCCCATGCCTGCATCGATCGTGCGCTCGGTGAGCCCGGCGAAGATGCTGGGGGCCAGGTCGACCGCCAGCTGCCCGCTCTGCCATCGGCCCGTGGCGCCGACCTTGAGCGCCAGCGCGAAGGGATCCAAGGTGCGCGCGAACAGCCCGCCGTCGGCCGCCATGGTGATGCCTCCCGAGCGGTAGAAGTGGTAGCGCGCGTCGATCCCGAGGTTGTTGTAGATCTTGCCGCAGCCGTTGTCCTCGCCGGTCAGGCACAGCCCGGCGCCGGTCTGCGCCGAAGAAGCCGGTGGACCCGCGGTTGCTGTGCACCAGGCCGACCGTCAGCTGGTCGTTCACGCCGTACCAGAGGTCGGGCGCGATGGAGAGCGGCTTGAGCGCCTGGTCCGCGCTCAGGTTGATCTCGACGAACACCTGGACGAAGGCGCGCCCGGCCGGGAGCGTCATCTGCTGCTCCTCGGTCACCTCTGCGGCGACGCCCTCGTCGCCGTCGCTCTGCGCGCTCACAGTGCCGGCCCGCAGTAACTACCAGGACCGCGAGCGCCATGGGGATTGTGACTCTGCGCACCTGACACCTCCTGTTTGAACGGATCCCGCCCCTTGTGGCGGAGAGAACAGAACGCGCGATGACCGAGGACGGGTGAGCGGCTGCCCTACGAGTCGAGGCCGGTCATCCAGGTCGCGGTCGGCTTGAGATCGAGGTGGTGGGTCAACTGCATGATGCGCACCGTGCCGGAGCGCGAGCGCATGACGACCGACTCGGTCTTGGCGCCGCCGCCGAAGAAGCGCACGCCGTCGAGGAACGAGCCCTTGGTGACCCCGGTGGCGGCGAACATGACGTGGCCGCTGGCCAGGTCGTCGACCTGGTAGATGCGGTGCTCGTCGGTGATGCCCATGACCTTGGCCCGCGCCCGCTCCTCGTCGTTGCGGAAGCGCAGGCGGGCCTGCATGTCGCCGCCGACGCAGCGGAGCGCCGCGGCCGCGATGACGCCCTCCGGGGCGCCGCCGGTGCCGAACAGGACGTCGATGCCCGACTCCTCCTTGCAGGTCATGATGGCGGCCGAGACGTCGCCGTCGCCGATCAGGCGGATGCGCGCTCCGGCCTGCCGGACCTCGCCGATGAGGTCCTTGTGGCGCGGGCGGTCGAGGATGATGGTGGTCAGGTCCTGGACCTTGCGGTTCTTGACCCGGGCGATCTGCTCGAGGTTCCAGGTCCAGCTCTCGCGCAGGTCGATGCAGCCGCGCGCCTCGGGGCCGACCGCGATCTTCTCCATGTACGTGTCGGGCGCGTTGAGGAACTGGCCGTCGTCGGCGATGGCGATGACGGAGATGGCGTCCGGCGCGCCGGTGGCGCACAGGTTGGTGCCCTCGAGCGGATCGACGGCGATGTCGACCTTGGGCGATCGCGGATCGTCGTCGACCCAGCCGGCCCCGACACGCTCGCCGATGTAGAGCATGGGCGCCTCGTCGCGCTCCCCTTCACCGATGACGACGGTGCCGCGGATGTCGATGCGGTCGAACATGTGCCGCATCGCCTCGACCGCAACGTGATCGGCGTGATTGCGGTCGCCGAAGCCCATCTGCCGGGCGGAGGCCAGCGCCGCCATCTCGGTGACCCGCACGACTTCGAGCGCCAGATTGCGGTCGTTCAGCACGATCCACCTCCTCGAGGGGCAGCCTAAACCACCCCACCCGGCCCTTCAACTCCTGGCCACTCCGGAGACGAGCTTCAACCGCCGGGCATGAAGGCTGCGCGCAGGTCGGGCGGGATGCGGCGCGGCCGGCCGGTGATGTCCACGCAGGCGTGCACGGTGTGGCCCTCGGCGAGAAGCTCGTCGCCCCGGCGCACCGAGTACGCGAAGCGGACGCGCGCGTGGCCCATGTCGGCGACCGCGATGTGGACGTCGATCAGGTCCTCGTAGCGCGCCGGGCGGCGGTAGCGGCAGCTGGCCTCGGTCACCGGGAAGTTCACGCCCTGGTCCACGAGGTCGCGCGCCGAGAAGCCGCGCTCGCGCAGGAGCGCCGAGCGCGCCGACTCGAAGTAGCGCAGGTAGTTGGCGTAGTAGACGACACCCATCTGGTCGGTGTCGCCGAAGATGACCCGGATCTGGTGAATCACGTCATTCCGCCATACGGATGAGCGACGGCGGCTCGACCACCGTGGCCAGGCGGCCGATCTGGCCGAGCGCGTGGCGCACGTTGCCCTCGCGCGCGCCGTGGGTCAGGAGCACGACCTGGACCGGCCGGCCCGGATCGCGCGGCCCTTCCTGGATCACCTGGGCGATCGAGATCTCGTGATCGCCGAGCACGGTGGTCAGCTGGCCGAGCACGCCGGGGCGATCGAGCACCGCGCAGCGCAGGTAGTAGCGCGTGTGCAGCGAGTCGAGCGGGCGCAGCGGCCGGTCGGTCAGGTGCTGGTAGCTGCGCAGCGGCATGCGCCCGGTGGCGCCGGCACACACGTTGCGGCTGATCTCGATCAGATCCGACACCACGGCCATCGCGGTCGGCATCATACCGGCCCCGGCGCCGTAGTACAGCGAAGGGCCCAGCGCATACGACTTCACGTAGAGCGCGTTCTTGGCCCCGGACACCGCCGCGAGCAGCCAGTTCTTCGGGATCATGGTCGGGTGCACGCGCGCCTCGATGCCGTCGGCGTGCGCGGCCGCGATGACCAGCGGCTTGATGACGTAGCCGAAGCGCTCGGCCATGTCGAAGTCGATCGGCTGCAGGCGCTCGATGCCCTCGACGAACAGGTCCTCCACGCGCACGCGCGAGCCGAAGCAGAGCATGGCCAGGATGGCCAGCTTGTGGGCGGCGTCGATGCCGCCCACGTCGAGCGCCGGATCCGCCTCGGCGTAGCCCAGCGCCTGGGCCTGGGCCAGGACGTCGGCGAAGCCGCGCCGCTCCTCCGCCATCGACGTCAGGATGAAGTTGGACGTGCCGTTGACGATGCCGTAGATGGACTCGATCCGGTCCGAGGCCAGCCCCTCGCGCAGCGCGCGGATGATGGGCACGCCGCCGCACACGGCGGCCTCGAAGTAGATGTCGACCCCGCGCCGCTCGGCCGCGGCGAACACCTGGTCGCCGTGCATGGCCAGGAGCGCCTTGTTGGCGGTGACCACGTGCACGCCGCGCTCGATGGCGCGCAGCACGTAGCCGAGCGCCTCGCGCTCGCCGCCGACCAGCTCGCACACGATCTCCACGTCGGAGCGGTCGATGACCGAGGCGGCGTCGGTGGTGACCAGGGCCGGATCCACGTCGACGAGGCGGCGCTTGTCGCGCTCGCGCACCGCGATGGCGCGCACCGCGACCCGGGCGCCGAGCCGCGCCTCGATGCTGGCCGCGTTGTCGGCCAGGAGCTTGACCACGCCGGCCCCCACGTTGCCCAGCCCGAGCAACCCCACGCCGATCTCGCGCATCCCGCTCCTCATACCACGCGCATGAAATTCGTGGCGCCGCGAGCCGGACCGCGAGTCGGTAAGCGCCGGCACCTGTCCGGTCGGCTCATGAGCGGCCGCGCGAAACGGCAGTTGCGTCCGCGCCGACCGCCTGGTCATCCTTCGAGACGCGCTGCGAGGCTCTCCCGCGGATCCTGCGCGCCGTGGGGAGAGCAGCGCGGGCGGTCGAGGCGAGTCGAGGCGAGTGCGCGGACCAAGGAGAGCACGATGCGATTCCGCCCGGACCCGACGTTCTATCCGTCCCCGCGGATGGCGATGGAGGCGCCGCCCGAGCGGATGGCCTACGTCACCGCCATCGACGCGAACGCCGCGCTCGGGCGGCCCGGCGGCCACGACGCGCTCGCGGCGGTCGATCTCGATCCAGGCTCGCCCGAGCTACGGCACCATCGCGTCCACCGTCGAGGTGAGCACGCTTCGGCGACGAGCTGCACCACTCGGGCTGGAACGCGTGCAGCGCGGCGCTGTGTCCCTACGCCCCGCACCCGCACGTGGAGCGGCGCTACCTGATGCTGCCGGCGCTGCGCTCGTCGAACATCTTCGTCTTCGACGTCAAGCCGGATCCGCGGCGGCCCCAGCTGGTGCACACGGTCACCGCCGAGGAGATTGCGCGCAAGGCCGGCTACTCGCGGCCGCACACGCTGCACTGCGGGCCGGACGCGATCTACGTGAGCGCGCTGGGCAACCCGGACGGCGACGGGCCGGGCGGCATCTTCATGCTCGACTGCGAGAGCTTCGACGTGCTCGGACGCTGGGAGATCGACCGCGGGCCGCAGTACCTGCACTACGACTTCTGGTGGCACCTGGGCCACGACACGTTGCTGAGCAGCGAGTGGGGCACGCCCAACATGGTCGAGGGCGGGCTCGATCCCGAGCGGCTGCTGGGCAAGAAGTACGGCCACAAGCTGCACGTCTGGGACCTGCGCCGGCGCAAGCATCTACAAGAGCTCGACCTGGGCGAGGAGAACCAGGCCGCGCTCGAGCTGCGGCCGGCCCACGATCCGACGCGGGCGTACGGCTTCGTCAACACGGTGGTGAGCGTGGCCGACCTGTCCGCCTCGATCTGGCTGTGGTTCCGCGAGGGGGAGCGCTGGGCCATCCAGAAGGTCATCACGATCCCGGCCGAGCCGGCCGACCCGGCGCAGCTGCCGCCCATGCTGCAGGGCTTCGGCGCGGTGCCGCCGCTGGTCACCGACATCAACCTGTCGCTCGACGATCGCTTCCTCTACGTCTCCTGCTGGGGGACCGGCGAGCTCAAGCAGTACAACGTGTCCGACCCGTTCCACCCGGAGCAGACCGGCTCGGTCCACCTGGGCGGCATCGTGCGGCGCGCCGCGCATCCGCGCTCCGGCCCGCTGCGCGGCGCTCCCCAGATGGTCGAGCTCAGCCGCGACGGCAGGCGCATCTACTTCACCAACTCGCTCTACGCCGCGTGGGACGATCAGTTCTACCCCGACGGCACGGGCGGCTGGATGGCCAAGGTCGACGCCTCGCCGGGCGGCGGCATGACGATCGATCCGGAGTTCTTCGTCGACTTCGGCGGGCGCCGGCCGCACCAGGTGCGCCTCGAGGGCGGCGACTCCTCGTCCGACTCGTTCTGCTACCCGTAGCATGTCTGCCTGGATCACGCTGATCGCGCTCGGCGCCTTCCACGGCGTCAACCCGGCCATGGGCTGGCTGTTCGCCGTGGCGCTCGCTCTGCAAGAGAGGAGCGGGCGCGCCATCGGCCGGGCGCTGGTGCCGATCGCGATCGGCCACGCGGCCTCGATCGGCATCACCGTGCTGCTCATCGCGATCGGCAGGGCCGAGCTGCCGGTCGCGGTCCTCAAGTGGCTCACCGCCGGCGCGCTGATCGGCTTCGGCATCCTCAAGCTGGTGCGGCCGCGGCACCCGCGCTGGGTCGGCATGCGGGTCGGCTTCCGCGACCTGCTGGTGTGGTCGTTCCTGATGGCCACCGCGCACGGCGCCGGCCTGATGCTGCTGCCGGTGTTCCTGCTCGGTCCCGGACAACCCGGCGCCGTGTCACGGCGCCAGCTGCCACGGCGCGACCGGGCTGGCCCTGAACAGCGTGGGCGGCTACCTCGCCGCCATCGGCATGCACACCGGGGCCATGCTGGTCGCCGCCGGCCTGGCGTCGCTCGTCGTCTACTACAAGTTCGGCGTGGCCATCCTGCGCCAGACCTGGATCAACCTGGACCGCATCTGGGCGGCGGCGCTCATCCTGGCCGGCGCCGCCGCCATGCTGCTGTAGTCGATCAGACTCGCGCCGCGCGGTAGCGAGCCGGCGTCGCGCCGACGATACGCCGGAAGTGGCGGCCGAGGTGGCTCTGATCCGCGAAGCCGGTCGCCGCGGCGACCCGGGCCACCGGCTGGCCGCGCAGCAGCAGCTGCTTGGCCCGCTCGATGCGCAGCCGCAGGTGGTACGCGTGCGGCGGCAGGCCGACCTGCCGGGCGAAGGAGCGGCACAGCCGCGCCGGCGTGATGCCGGCGGCTCCGGCGAGGTCCGCCAGGCTGACCCGCTCGTCCGGGCGCGCGTGCAGATGATTCGAGCGCCGCGGCCACGGCGCGCGGCTCGCGGCCGTCACGCGGCTCGCGCAGGACGCCATGCGCCGTGAGCAGGTACGTGAGCACGGCGAGCCAGCCGGCCTCGCGCTCGAGCGGCTCGCCGACGAACGAGGCCGCATGCGCGCGCGTGAAGAGGCGCGACAGGCGCGCGTCGCCGCGGATCACGCCGATGGCACTGGAGCCGCGCCCGCCGAACGACGGCGTGCCGCGCGCTGCGCCGTCCAGCTCCGAAGCGGCATCGACGACGAGCGCGCCGTCCAGGTACGCGGTCATGTACGACTCGCCCGCCGCCAGCCAGGTGCGCTGGCTGGGCGCGTGGACCTCGCCCGGCGGGATGATGCTGAGCGCGAGCGGCGGCGTCTCGCACAGGCCGCCCCGCATCCAGTGCTCGCCGACCGCGTCCGGGCTCCATGTCAGCTGCCAGGTGGGATGGACGTGGCGCTCGAGCGGCTCCACCGCGCCGGCCGAATAGCGATACGACTCGACCACCACGCCGGCGTGGGCGCGCGCGGCCATCTCGATTGACGCCGGCCGGCGCGCTGGCGATTGGGAGGGACGCCGGTTGCCCACCGGTGTCACGTCTCGGTGTCGGCGACGACAGCGGCCGGCTCGGCGGCGACCGGCTCGACGACGACCGGCTGCCGGTAGTGCCGGCGCAGGACGATCAGCGCCACGAGGTTGGCGGCGGACACGGCGCCGAGCAGCACGGCGAAGCCCTGCACCGGGACGAGCAGAGCCGTTGACGCCGGCCAGCACCAGGGTCGCGCGCAGCGCGCCGCTCCAGGCCGGCCGCCGGCCGCGCGCAAGGCCGACGACGCGCCACAGACAGAACGCGCCTGGAACCACGAGCCACACGCCGATGAGCAGCAGCGAGGCGAGGCGAAAGTCGTAGGAGAACGATTTCGCAGTCCAGCGCCTGCATCACGACGCCGTGGAGATGCGCGCCGCCCAGACCGACGTTGGCCCCGCCGCAAGCGGCGGTCGCCGCGGCGGCAAGGATGCGGCCGGCACGGCCGCGCGGGATGATGTCGGTCTCGTCGGGTCCTGGCGCCATGCCCCGGAGCTTACCCTGCCTGCGCGGCCGGGCCGGACGTGAGACGAGGTCGGCGGCCGCGACGCCCTCCCCTGTCGCCGCGCGCTTTGGGGTTAGGATGGGCGGATGCGGCGGGCGATCGCGGCGCTCCTGCTCCTCGCGGCCTGCGGGGGCGACGACGACGGCGGCGGCGGGACCGCAGGAGATGCGCGCCCGGCCGATGCTCGGTCGGCCGACGCGGCGCCGGCCGACGGGCCGCCCGCCGACGCGCGGCCGCGCCCCCAGGCGGACTGCGAGCCGACCCCCGGCACCAACGTCGTGCTGCGCCGGTTCGCGACCATCCAGGGCGGCGGCGGCGCGCTGCTGGTCACGTCGCCGCCCTACGATCCGCGGCTGTTCGTGGTCAACCACGACGGGCAGATCCGCATCGTCGAGGACGAGGTCGTGCTGGAGACGCCGTTCCTCGACGTCGCCCCGCTCATCGCGCTCGACACCGAGCAGGGTCTGCTCGGGCTGGCCTTCCACCCGGCCTACGAGCAGAACCGCACCTTCTACATCTTCTACGCGTCCGCGACCGAGAACGTGCTGGCCCGCTACACCACGCGCGCCGACGATCCGTACGTCGCCGATCCGGACAGCGCCGAGATCCTGCTGGCCATCCCGGACCGCTTCCCCAACCACAACGGCGGCATGCTCGAGTTCGGACCCGACGGCTACCTCTACATCGCCACCGGCGACGGCGGCGGGCGCAGCGATCCGGACAACAACGCCGGCGACCCGACCGCCCTGCTCGGCAAGATCCTGCGCATCGACGTCGATCACCCGGAGGCCGGCCGGCCCTACGGCATCCCGGCCGACAACCCGTTCGCCGCCGGCGGCGGCGCGCCCGAGGTCTACATGCTGGGGCTGCGCAACCCGTGGCGCTGGTCGTTCGACGACAACGGCGACATGTACATCGGCGACGTCGGCTTCCGCACCTACGAGGAGCTCAACATCGTGCCGGCCGGCACCGGCGCCGGCCTCGACTTCGGCTGGGACGAGATCGAGGGCAACGGCCACTGCAACGAGCCGGCCACCGGGTGCAGCGCGGAGGGCACCGAGCCGCCCGACCACGAGTGGACCCACGCTGGCGACGGCTTCTGCGCCATCATCGGCGGCGCCGTCTACCGCGGCGGCATGCTACCCGGACCTTGTCGGCACGTATCTGATGACCGACTTCTGCGCCGACGTGCTGTGGTCGCTGCGCGCCGAGGACGGCGTCATCGTCGAGGCCCCGGCCCCGATCCCGGACACGCGCGTCAACGGCTTCGTCAGCCTGCACGCCAGCGCCACCGGCGAGCTGTACGTGACGAACAACGCCGGCGGCCTGTTCCACGTCGAGGTGGGGCCGCCGGCGACCGAGTAGCCGTGTAGCCTCGAGCCCGCACGGCTCAGGCGCCGCGCGACTGGATGGTGGCGCCGCCGAAGATGACGGCGCGGGTCAGCGGGACGGCCAGGAAGTCGTGGGGAAAGCCGAGCTCGATGCGGCTGGCCTGGTCGAGGCGCGCGCGCTGCTGCTCGCTCAGCTGCACGTCGAGGGCGCCGAGGTTGTCCTCGAGCTGGGCCGCGGTGCGCGCGCCGATGATGGGCGAGACCACCGCCGGGTCGAGCAGCGTCCAGGCCAGGGCGACCTGCGCGGGGCTGCGATCGATCTCCGCCGCCACCGACTTGACCACCTCGGCGATGGCCAGGCCGCGGCGGGACAGCGACGCGTTGGCGACGGCAACGTTCTTGCGCGTGCCGGACGCGCTGGCCACGGCGCCCTCCTCCAGGTCGGCCTCGCTGTACTTGCCGGTCAGCACGCCGCTGCCCAGCGGCGACCAGGGGATGACGCCGAGGCCCATCTCGCGCGCCATCGGGATCAGCTCGCGCTCGACGGTGCGCTCGATCAGGCTGTACTCGATCTGCAGCGCGACGAGCGGCGACCAGCCGCGCAGATCGGCGATCGCCTGCATGCGCGAGACCTGCCAGGCCGGCGTGTCGGAGATGCCGACGTACAGCACCTTGCCGGCGCGGACCAGGTCGTCCATGGCGCGCAGGATCTCCTCGACCGGCGTGGTGCCGTCCCAGGCATGCAGGTAGAGCAGGTCGATGTAGTCGCTGCGCAGGCGGCTCAGGCTGGTCTCGACCGAGCGCACCATGCTCTTGCGGTGGTTGCCGCCCGAGTTCGGGTCGCCCGGGCGCGCCGTCAGCGTGTACTTGGTGGCCAGGACCAGGCGCTCGCGGCGATCGGCGGTAAGCTCGCCGACCAGCTTTTCGGAGCTGCCGTTGGTGTACTGGTTGGCGGTGTCGATGAAGTTGCCGCCCCGATCGACGTAGGTGTCGAGGATGCGGCGCGCCTCGTCGCGGTCGGCGCCCCAGCCCCAGTCGGTGCCGAAGGTCATGGCGCCCAGCGAGAGCGGCGAGACCCGCAGGCCGGAGCGGCCCAGCAGGCGGTAGGTATCGAGGGAGAGCGGCTTCGTCGTCGTCTTCGTCGTCGTCATGGCGCTCAACATGACCCCTCGCCGCCCGCCGCAGAATGCTTCATGATCGAAATGGGCTGTTTAGCTGGAGATACACAATGCGTGGAACCGAATATGCCGAGCTGAGGGCGTTTGCCACGATCGTCGAGCACCGGAGCTTCTCCCGGGCCGCCGCCCGGCTGCGCGTGTCCCCGTCGGCGCTGAGCCAGACGATCCGCGGACTCGAGGAGCGCCTGGGCGTTCGCCTGCTCAACCGGACCACCCGCAGCGTCGCGCCCAGCGAGGCCGGCGCGCGGCTGATGGCGCGGCTCGGCCCGGCCATGGCCGAGCTGGACGAGGCCGTGGCCGACGCCGCGGTCTCGCGCGGCCGCCCCGCCGGCATGCTGCGCATCAACGCGCCGCGCATCGCCGCGCTGCGCTTCCTGGCCCCGCTGCTGGGCCGCTTCCACCGCGCCTACCCGGACATCACCCTCGACATCGCGGTGGACGATCGCATCACCGACATCGTGGCCGCCCGCTTCGACGCCGGCATCCGCCTGGGCGAACGCCTCGAGCGCGACATGGTGGCGGTCAAGCTGAGCGACGAGATCGAGATGATGACGGTGGCGACGCCGGCGTACCTGGCCGCCCACGGGACGCCGCGCTCACCCCGCGACCTGGCCCGCCATGTCTGCATCAACATGAGCCTGCCGACCAGCGGCAGCCTGTACCGCTGGGAGCTCGAGCGCGGCAAGCAGAAGCTCGAGGTCGCTGTCGAGGGGCCGCTCATCGTCAACGATCCGGACCTGGCGCTGGCCGCCGCACTCGACGGCGTGGGCATCGCCTATCTGTTCGACCACCTGGTCGGGCGGCATCTCGAACGCGGCCAGCTGGTGCGCGTGCTGGCCGCGTGGACGCCGCCGTTCCCCGGCTTCTATCTCTACTACCCGGGCCGCCGCCACACGCCCGCCACGCTGCGCGCCTTCATCGACTTCGTGCGCGGCGAGCCGCGGCAGCCCGCTCACAGATCGAAGCAGCCGGCGTAGTAGGTCACCGTCGCCGACCAGTCGGAGAACACGCCCAGCACGCCCACCTTGCGGGCCAGCGCGTCGAGCATGGTGAAGACATCGCCGTCGTTGTCGATGGCGCCCGTCACCGACTGGAAGTAGTAGCCGCCGCCGGTGGCGAGCGGACCGGAGCGCTCCAGCGTCCAGGTGATGATGTCGAGGTCGACGTCCTTGGCCGCGGTCGCGTAGGTCGACGGGACGATCTGGTTGTCGGCGTCGAGCGTCACCAGCGCCCACATCGGCGGCGCCACGATCTGGACGCCCTGCTCGGCCAGCGCCGGCATGCCGGCCACCGCCTCGTCGTAGCCGCCCGGCGCGTCGACCCGATCGTCGAGGAAGACAGCCTGGCGCCCGAACGACGGCTCGTTCGCCAGCCAGTACAGCACGTCGTCCAGGCTGAACGACTGGGCGAACACCCGGTGCGGCGAGATGCCGGCCGCGCGGTACTCGTCGATCATCTGCTGGGCGTACTGCTCCTGGGTGTAGTCGCCCTCGAACGGCATCGGCACGCTCGGCTCCTTCAGCTCGGGCGTGAACTTCGCGCCCAGGCCGTCGAACAGCTCGATGCTCTCGGCGTGCGTCATCAGCGTGCCGCACGTGGCGTACAGATCGGTGCGGAACGTGGGCGTGCCGCCCATGAACTCCTCGACCGTTGTCGCGTTCGGGTCGAACGCGTCCATCTTGCCGCACAGGGTCTTGAACTCGGCCTCGGTGATGTCGCTGGTGCAGCAAAGCGCCGAGGCCGGCGTGCCGGCCGCCGGATCCGCCGGCGTGAACGGCTGCGTGCACTTCGCGGCCAGCTCGGGCACGGCCAGGATGTTCGTCGTCGTGTGCAGGTCGCACTGCGAGTGGCGGCAGACCAGCTGGCGGTCCTTGGTGAACGTCACATCGCACTCGAGGATGCCGGCGCCCATGCGCGCCGCCGCCATGTAGGACTCGCGCGTGTGCTCCGGAAACTGGAGACCTGCCCCACGATGTCCGATGGAGAAGTCGCTGCGATGCATCGTGTCGTCGGCGCACGACTCGAGCCGGCGCTTGAGCCAGCCATCGTCCATGTCGTCGACCAGGTAGTAGGGGCGCGGCCCGAGCTGGACTTTCGGGCCCTTGTGGCGATTGTGGCTCCCCTGCTCGATCCGAGCGGTGCCATCCGGATCACCGTCGGCGCATCCGGAGCTGACCGCGACCGATGCCCACAGCAAGACGACGCGTGCGTAGCGAACCTGGCGCATGAGAATCCTCCCCGGGCGTGGTGAGCAACCCTATGCGCGTGGAGTGACAGAACGTGATGGCCCCGGCAACAAGAAAGCCGAGGAACGCGCGCTTTCAGAGGCTGAGGATCCCGACCGCGATGAGCAGCGGGATCAGCACCGCGACGATCGCCTCGCCCGCGATCATCCCCGAGGCCAGCGGTATCGCCAGCTGCTGGGCGCTGCGCGGGTTGACGGCCCTCCACACCATCAGCCCCATGCCCCCGATGAACATGGTGAAGATGACGAAGCCGGGCACCATCATGCCGATGCCGAGCGCGGCCGGCGACGGAAGCCAGCGCGCGCGGGTCTCGAACACGGCCAGGAGGATGCCGATCACCGCGAAGATGACGGCGAAGAGCGCCGCGTACTTCGCCATCGCCGACCCGCCCTGGCTGAGGAACTCGGCGAAGCCGGCGACCCGCTGCGAGATGGGCGAGGTCAGGCCGTCGCCGCCGATGCCATAGGTCTCGCGCAGGAGCGGGTACATCCAGGCCACCGCGGCGGCGCCGATCGGCGCGGCGATGAGCTGGGCATAGGTCAGGTAGCGCGGCGTCGACCCGATGATGTGCCCGGCCTTGTAGTCCTGCATGATCGCCTCGGACTGCACGGCGATGGTGCCGGTGGTGCCGCTGGTGGCCAGGTTGACCGTGATGTTGCCGGGTGACACGCCGGCGAAGATCGCCTGGATGAGGTTGGTGAGCTGGCTGATCGGGCCCCAGTTTGTCTCGCCCAGCACGCGCAGGCCGACCAGCATCAGCGGCACCGACAGCGCCACCGCGAGCAGCGGCATCCACCAGGCCAGGCCGAACGCCCAGATCTGGATGACGACCAGCGCGATCGAGGCCAGGACCACGCCGATGATGACCCAGCGCAGCGGGAACTCGTCCGACGCGACCGAGCCGCGCGACAGGTTGCTGAAGGTGCGGACCAGCGTCCGCCACTTGAGCCCCAGCGCGGTGAGGCCGGCGCAGATGATCATGGCGGTGCCGGGCCACATCACCCAGCGCAGGATGTCGGCGCGCTGCACCGGTACCGGGATGATGGCCTCGGCGGCAAGGAACTTGGGCGCGATGACCCAGGAAAGGATCGCGCCTATCGCCATGCTGGTGGTGATGCGCGGGCCGACGATGACGCCGGAACCGAGGCCGAGCAGGCTCACCGCCACGCCAGCGCCCGCCGTGGCCACGGTCAGGCCGAACATGGTCGGGATGACGACCTCGGGGATGAGGTGACCGCCCCAGGGCTGCTGCAGGAACATCAGGATGCCCGACAGCACGGTGCCGATGGCCAGGGCCAGGGCCGGGTTGCGCGCCTCCTTGCCTCGCGAGTCGAGCACGATGATCGTCTCGGCTGCGGCGACGCCGTCGGCGTAGGTGAGCTTCTCGTCGACCACGTAGTGCCGGCGCAGCGGAACCGCCAGCAGCAGGCCGAGCATGCTTGCCGCGGTCAGCCACAAGAACGACTGGAACGGCGTGGGCGCGAAGGTGTAGCCGAGCCCCGGCTTGTCGCGCAGCATGTCGAACGCGGCCAGGATGAAGCACATGAACGCGGTCTGGGCCGCGGACGTGCCCGCGGTCTGGACGATGTTGTTCTCCCAGCGATTGAAGTTGCGGAAGATGATGCCGAGCGCCAGGAAGCCGAAGAAGGCCGACACCACCGACACGTTGGGCCCGAAGCCGAGCTTGAGCACCACGTACGGGTAAGCGGCGCCCATGATCGCGGCGACCACCATCCCGGCGATCACAGCGCGGCCGGTGAACTCGCGCGTCCCGGGCGGCTTTGGGATCACTCCGGGGAGGTCATCGATCGCGCCTGCGTCGCTCATCGCGAGCGACCGTAACACGACCCGAGCGAGCGGGGGTCGCGGCCGCCGTCGCCGACCCCACCCCTGACCACCTGTGCGGCGCCCCGCACGGCGCCTGCTCAGGCCTCCTGGCTGAAGCGGAAGTCGAGCGAGGCGTAGACCGAGTCGCGGTGGTTGTGGATGCCGACCCCGATGCCGAGACGCGGATGCACGGCCAGGCCGCGCCGCACCCCGGCCAGCGCCTGCTGCAGCTCCATCTTCAGCATCGGCTCGACCCAGATCTCGTCCGGCACCAGCTGGTGGTGGACGCGCGGCGCGCGCATCGCCACCGGCAAGATCTCGTCGTCGCACAGCACGCCGACCAGGAGCTGGGTCACCGCGGTCGGGATGCGCGGCCCGCCGGACGCGCCCAGGATGAGCTCGACGGCGCCGTCGCCCGCGACGGCGATTGTGGGCGCCATCGATCCGGTCGGGCGCCGGCCCGGCTTGGGCTCGTTGTTGCCGCCCTCGACGATGCCGTAGTAGTTGGGCGCGCTGGTCGACAGCGAGAAGTCGTCCATCGTGTTGTTGAGGAAGAAGCCGCAGCCGCGCGGGACGAGCTTGCAGCCGAACAGCGTGTTCAGGCTGTAGGTGTTGGCCACCGCGTTGCCCTCGCGGTCGATGGCGCTGAAGTGGGTCGTGTTCTTGTGCGGCTGTCCGTCGCCCAGCGCCCCGGGCCGCTCGAGATCGAGCTCGCGCTCGAGCGAGTCGAGGTTGCCGGCCATGGCCAGCGAGCGCTCGAGCAGCGCGCTGGCCGCCGCCTTCTCGCGCTCGGTGGCGAAGTCTGGATCGCCGGCCAGGCGGCGGCGCAGCTCGAACGCGACCCGGAACGCGCGCACCAGCAGGCGGTAGCGCTCCGACGTCCACGGCGGGACTGTGTGCACGCCGTTGGCCTCGAGCACGGCGGTGGACATGCGCACGACCAGGCCGCCGCCCGACGGGAACGGCGCGGTGATCAGCTCGCGGCCGCAGAAGCTGCTCACCATCGGATCGCGCCAGGTCGGCTGGAAGCCGGCCAGATCCTCCGCCTCGAGGATGCCGTCGTGCTCGCGCACCGTGTCGACGATGCGCTCGGCCAGCTCGCCGGTGTAGAAGCACTCGGGGCCCTTCTCGGCCAGCAGGCGCAGCGTGCGGGCGAGGTCCGGCTGGTGCCACAGCGTGCCGACCTCGGGCGGGTTGCCGCCGGGCATGAAGGTCTCGCGCGACGTCTGGTAACGCGAGAGCTCGTCCTGGTGCATGTTGAAGTAGGTCGCCTGACGCGTGGTGACCCAGGTGCCGGTGGAGGCCAGGTTGACCACGGCGCCGATGATGCGGTCCCAGCTCCAGGTGCCGAGCCGCTCGAGCGCGGCGGCCAGCCCCGCGACGGTGCCGGGCACACACACCGGGGCGCCGCCGTAGAGCGCGCGCGGGCTGCGCGTGCCGTCCGGGTTGACGAAGATGCTCGGGTCCACCCGGCGAGGCGCGGTCTCGCGATAGTCGAGGAAGTGGCGCTCGCCGCTGGCCATGCGCACGAGCATGAAGCCGCCGCCGCCGAGGTTACCCGCTTGCGGGTAGGTCACCGCGAGCGCGAGGCCGGTGGCGACCGCGGCGTCGATGGCGTTGCCGCCGCTGTGCAGCACGCGGGTGCCGATCGACGAAGCGATCGGACAGTAGGAGACGACGCACCCCTTCCGGAGCCGAAGGTGCGCATCGCGGGCGTCGGTCGAGAGCGTACGGAGTGCCATACACGTGCACACGACGACCTGTCCCGCCATTCCGACTGGACGAGGTCCGCTCGCTACTCTCGAAGGATGCCTCCTCGACTTCGACGCTGTCAACCGAGCGCGGCGCGCGTTGACGCTGAAGCGCGCGACGCACAGGCGGTGAGCGTGCTCTGTACTGATGTGCTGTGGCCAGCCGGACTACAGCGAGCGCGATGCTGCCAGCGCTTGGTCCGGCTGGCTGCTAGCCGTGCTAGCTCCCAGCTGGCTGGGCCGGCTCAGCAGCTGAACCGGCAGACGTTCCAGCACGGATCTTCGAAGTCGTCCTGCGGGCAAGACGTGCAGCAGGGAGCGCGTTGACGAGCGATCCCGATCGGTAGCACCGTCGATCACTCGCCGGGGATCACCGGGCGCACGGCGCGGCAGAACTCGTCGACCGGGAGCGTGTTGAGCACGTCGCCCCGGCGAAGGCGCGCGCGCCGCGCCTGCGTCACCGCGAGGCTGACGTTGGCCAGCGCGCCGGTGGAGTGCGCGTCGCCCGACAGCACGAAGCGCGCGCCGCGCGCCAGCGCGCGACGGGCCCGCCCCGGCTCCAGATCGAGGCGCCGCGGATCCCCGTTGATCTCGATCGCGGCCGGCCCCAGCGCGATGGCGTCGAGCACCTCGTCGAAGCGGCAGGCGATCGGGTCGCGCTTCTGCAGCAGCCGGCCGAGCGCGTGGCCCCAGATCTTGAACAGCGGCTGGCGCATGGCGGTGACCAGCCGGCGCGTCATCGCCGCCTCGTCGAGCTTGAAGCGCTGGTGGATGCTGGCGATGACGACGTCCATGGTGGCAAGCACGTCGGCCGGATAGTCGAGCGATCCGTCCTCGCAGATGTCCGACTCGGTGCCGCGCAGGATGCGGATGTCGACCCGCTTCTGCACCTCGTCGATCTCGGCCCACTGCTCGGCCAGCCGCTCGACGCTGAGGCCGCCGGCGTAGTGCGCGCTCGGCGAGTGGTCGGTGATCGTGATGTAGGAGTGGCCGAGCGCCTGGGCGGCGCGCGCCATCTGCTCGACCGAGTGCCGGCCGTCGCTGTAGGTCGTGTGGCAGTGGACCGAGCCGGCCACGTCGGCCAGCGACACGAGGTCGCGGAAGTCGTCGCCGGCGTCGGCGGCAGCGATCTCGTCGGTGCCGTCGCGCACCTCGGGCGGGATCCACGGCAGATCGAGGGCGCGGTAGAACGCCGGCTCGTCCGGCGCGTCGATCGCCTCGAGCACGAGGCCGGACGCGGCTCCGCGCCGGCGCAGCTCGTCGATGTGCGCGTCGGAGCCGGTGGCCAGCGCCAGCGCGGTGCCGTAGCGCTCGGGCGGCGCGGTGACAAGCTGGAGCGGCAGGCCGCTGACCATGCGGGCGGTCAGCCGGCCGATCGATCCGCCGGCCTCGGCGCCGGCCAGGACCTCGGGCGCCACCCGGCTGAGCTCGGTCGTCTGCACCATCGAGTGGCTCTCGAGATGGCGGGCGACGGCGAACGGTTCGCGGGTCGCCACCACGACCACCAGCGCGTCGGAGATCTCGAGGCCGCGACGCGTGGCCCCGGCCGCGCTGGCCTCGATCGCGGCGTCGCAGGCGGCCGCGTGCGCGGCCAGCCCGGCGGCCAGGTCGCGCGCCTCGGCCAGCGGCAGCGGATGGCCGCGCTCCTCGGCGGTCTCGATGGCGCGCAGCAGGCGCGCCTCGGTGGCCGGGCCGAACCCGGGCACCTCGCGCACGCGGCCGGCGCGGCACATGTCGGCCAGGTCATCGGTGCTGGTCGGGGCCAGGACCTTCATGAGGTCCCCGATCCGCGCCGGCTTGATGCCGAGGCGCAGCAACTCGACCATCAGCGGCGGCCAGCGCACGCGCAGGCGCTCGAGCGCATCGGTCGTGCCGCGCCGCGCCAGCTCCTCGATCACGCCTGCCAGAGAGGAGCCGATGCCGGGCAGGTCGGTCAGCTTCCGCTCGACCACCATGCGCTCGAGCTCGGTGACCGACTCGACGATCCCGGCCGCCCGCTCGTAGGCGCGCGCGCGGTGGCGCTCGCCTTCGAGGGCGAGGTAGGTGGCGATCTCGCGCAGGCGCGAGGCGACGGTGCTGGCGTTCACGTTGCTGGCTCGAATCGGGGTGTGCCGAGAGAGGCGGGCAACCCGTACAACAGAGTAGCCCGGCCGAGGCGAGTCCGCTCGGCCGGTCTGGAGCGGACGGCCGCCGTCGTTCTATCCTACGGCGGTGAGCGAGGCGGATGATCTGGGCAGTGGGACATGGACGGCGCGCCGCCGCGACGGGGGCGAGACGATGCTGGTGCGCAAGTGCCGGCTGGAGGTGGTGGCCGGCCCGGACGCCGGTTCGTCACAGTCGTTCGCCAGCCCCGTTCTCGTGATCGGGCGCTCCGGCGGCGACCTGATGCTGACCGACCGCAGGGTCTCGGCCCTGCACGCCGAGATCCGCCTCGAGCCGGACGGCTATCGCGTCCGCGATCTCGGCTCCACCAACGGCACCTTCGCCTGGGGGATGCGGATCGTCGAGGCGTTCATCGGCCCGGGCACGACGCTGGTCGTGGGCGACAGCGCGGTGCGCTTCGTTCCGCTGTCGGAGGCGGTCGAGCTGCCGCTGTCGCCGACGACGCGGCTGTGCGGGCTGGTCGGCTGCAGCCCGACCATGCGCCGGCTGTTCGACACCATCGAGCGGGTCGCGCCGACCGAGACCACCGCGCTCATCACCGGCGAGACCGGCACCGGCAAGGAGCTGGTGGCCGAGGCGCTGCACGAGCGCTCGCCGCGCGCCGGCGGGCCGTTCGTCGTGCTCGACTGCGGCGCGGTGCCGGTCCCGCTGTTCGAGGACCATCTGTTCGGCCACGAGGCGGGCGCGTTCACCGGCGCCGGCCGCTCCACCGAGGGCGTGTTCGAGGCGGCCAGCGGCGGCACCCTGTTCCTCGACGAGGTGGGCGAGCTGCCGCTGGACGCACAGGCAAAGCTCCTGCGCGCTGTCGAGACCCGGCGCGTGCGCCGGGTGGGCAGCGATCGCACGGTCGACTGCGACGTGCGGCTGGTCGCGGCCACCAACCGCAACCTGGCCGCCGAGATGAACCGCGGCAACTTCCGCGCCGACCTGTATTTCCGGCTGGCGGTGGCGCGCCTGCACGTGGCGCCGCTGCGCGAGCGCCTCGAGGACATCGAGCTCCTGGTCGAGCACTTCCTCACCGCGCTGCGCCGCGACCGCGAGGCGACCTTGCCGGACGACTTCATGAACTGGGCGCGCAGCCAGATGTGGCCGGGCAACGTGCGCGAGCTGCGCAACGCGCTCGAGCGGGCGGTCACCTTCCCGAAAGCAGGGGGGCCGGACCCGGCCGCGTGGACCGACGAGCGGCCGGAGCCGCCCGCCCTGCTCGACGTCAACGTCTCGCTGCCGTTCCGCGAGTCGAAGGCGCGCATGGTCGCGGAGTTCGAGCGCCGCTACGTGACGGTGCTGCTCGACGCGCACGCCGGCAACCTGTCCGCCGTGGCGCGCAGCGCCGGCCTCGATCGCATGTCGGTGTACAAGCTGCTCGACCGCCTGCGGTTGCGCGGCCGCTGGAAGGGCTGAGCCGGGTGGCGCCGGCGCGCGATCGCGGGCGTCGCGGTCTGGCCACGGCGGCCGCGGTGGTCGTCGCGCTGGCGGCCAGCGCGCCGGCCTACTTCCTCGGGCCCAACTCCGAGTTCGCTGCGGTGGTGGCGCTCTACCTCATCACGTCCGGCGTGCTCGTCGGCGACCCGGATCGACCGGGCGTGGCGGCCGGGTGGCTGATCTACGCGGCGCTGGCCGCCGGCCAGGCGGCCATGTGCGCGCTCATCGTGGCCGGCGCGCTGCCCGACCGCGCGCTGGTGCCGGTCGGGCCGGATGCGGAGGCGAGGTGGGTCTACGCGTCGGGTCAGGTCTTCTTGCAGATGGTCTACCTGGCCGCGTTCATCGCCGGGCGCGCGCTGCAGCGGCGCTACCGCGCGCTCGGCCGGCAGATCGAGGAGTCGTCGCGGGCGGCGGCGCGGCGCGAGGCGCTGCTCGAGGAGGCGCGCGCGGACTACCGGCGCGCGCTGGTCGCGGGGCGGCGCGGCTGGTTCGCCAGCGCCAGCGGGGTGGCCGCCGGGGTCGCCAGCGGGGTCGCCGCAATCGCCGCTGGAGTCGGGCGCGGGCGCGACCGGGTGCGCGAGCCGGCGCCGCCTGCTCCACCGCGGCGCGAGGGTCCGGATCTGGGGGCGCACCTGGCCGCGTTCGGGCCGCTGCCGGCGGCCGACCTGCGCGAGCTGATCGATCAGGTGTCGCGCGCGCTCGAGGCGCTGCACGACGGCGGCCAGTCGCACCTCGACGTGCGGCCGCGCGCCCTGACCCGGACAGGTGGCGAGGACGTGACCTGGCACCTGGTCGACGCCGCCACGACGCAGCTCGAGGCCACGCGCGATCCGGGCGGCGACGCGGCCGCCATGCTCGCCTACGCCGCGCCCGAGCGCCTCGGCGGCGAGCACGCGGGCAGCCCGGCCGACCTCTACGGCCTGACCGCTTCGATCTACGCCGCGATCACCGGATGCGATCCGTTCGACGAGGCCGCGGCGGCGCTGCGCGGCGCGATCGCGGCGACCCGGCCGCGCGATCCGCGGCTGCTCGCGCCGGTGTCCGACGACCTGGCCGCCGCCCTGCGCATCGGCCTGGCCACCGCGCCCGACGATCGCTTCGCCTCGGCCGGCGAGCTGCGCCGCGCCTTCCTCGCCGCCATCGACGGCCGCCTCGACTGCGACGTGCGCGCCGCGGCCGCGCAGCTCGAGGCCCGCGATCCCTGGCATCGCCCGGCGTCGCACTCGCGTCCGCCGACGGAGGACACCGGCCCGCACGCCGACACCTCGCCGACCTCGGCGCCGACCCCGACTCCCTCGCCGACTCCATTGCCGCCCGCGACGGCGCGCGATCCCGCCGTCCACCGACGCGTGGCACCTGGCGTACGTCACGATGATGCGCGGCTTCTGCACCGCGGTCACCGCGCTCTGCGTCGTCGGCGGCCTCTACATCGCGGCCATCACCGACGACATCGATCTGCTGCGCACCGCGTGGGCGTGTCTGGCCGGCATCGTGCTTCTGGCCTGGTGGCACTGGCTGCACGCGCGCCACCGGCCCGGATCGGTGCTCGTCTGGCACTGGGTCCTCGCCGCCATCCTGACGGTCGGGCCCGCGCTGGCCATCGGCCTGCACTCTGGCTTCGCCGCCATCGTGGCCGCGTTCGTGTTCGCCGGCGGCATGTTCCGCGGGCCGGTGCGCGGCGGCGCGCGGGATCGCCGCTGGGCCGAGGTCATCGGCATCTGCGCCGCCCACACCGCCGCGTTCCTGCTCATCGCCGCGGGCGTGCTGCCGGACCGGGCCGAGATCCCGGTCTTCTCGCCGGGTGGGCCGGGCCAGGCCGTCCTGCGCCACTGCCTGGTGCTCGGCATCTACGCCGCCGCGTTCGCCGCCGGCCGCGCCATCGATCGCCGCCACGAGGCGCTCTCGCTCCAGGTCGAGGCCGCGGCGCGCGACGCCGCCCGCGCCGAGGCGCTGCTGGTCACCGCGCGCGAGGAGATCGAGCGCGCCGTGGCCGGCGACAGCGGCGGCCTGTTCTCCGGGCTCAGCCTGGGCGGCTACGAGGTCGGGCGCCTGCTCGGGCGCGGCGGCGTGGGCGAGGTATACGAGGCGGTGCACGCGGCCAGCGGGCAGCTGGTCGCACTCAAGCTGCTGCGGCGCGAGCGCGCGTCCGAGGCGTGGCACGCGCGCCGCCTGCGCAGCGAGGCAACCGCGCTGCGCCTGGTGCGGAGCGACCACGTGGCCCGCATCGTCGACGCCGGCGATCTCGAGGGGGACATCCCGTTCGTGGCCATGGAGTTCATCCCCGGCACGTCGCTGGCCGATCTCCTGCGCCGGCGCGGCGCCATCGACGCGCGCGCCGCCGGCGAGCTGGTGCGCGACGTCGGCACCGGCCTCGAGGACGTCCACCGCGCCGGCGTCCTGCACCTGGACATCAAGCCGGGCAACCTGATCCGCGCACCCGGGGCGGCCGGCTGGCGGCTCGTCAACTTCGGCACCGCCCAGCTGGTCGACACGGGCGGCGCGCCGCCGGTCGTGTCCGGCACGCCCTCGTACATGTCTCCCGAGCAGGCTCGCGGCGCCGCGCTCGACCGCCGATCGGATCTGTACAGCTTCTGCCTGGTGCTCTACCGCGCGCTGACCGGGCGGCCGGCCTTCGCCATCCGCGACCCGGCCGACGTCGAGTCCGCCGCCGCGGCCGGCCCGCCGGATCCGCGCGCCTATGCCGAGCTGTCGGCGGATCTCGAGTCGGTCCTGCGCATCGGCCTGGCCCGGATGCCCTCGGACCGCTTCGCCGGCGCCGCCGAGCTGCGCGACGCCTTCGCCGCCGCCCTCGAGGACCGCCTGCCCGCCGGGCTGCGCCGTCGCGGCGCCGAGCTCCTGGCCCGCGAGCCGTGGAGCATGTCGCCGCATGCGCATCCCCGGGTCAAACTTCCCGGAGCGCGACTGCCATGATCTCCTCACGCCCCATCCCGACGCTCCTGTCCCTGCTGCTCGCGCCGCTCCTCGGCTGCGCGACGGCGGCGCCGCCCCGGCCATCGGCGCAGGACGCGCGCGCGGTGGCGATCCTGCGCGTGCGCCACATCGACGGCAACCGCATCCCGCTCGACCGGGTCGACCTCGCGCGCGCCATCCGCGCGCTGGGCGATCCGTGGACGCGGATCTACACCGCGGACCAGGCGGCGCAGCTCATGGCCGAGATCACCGGCACCGCGCGCACCGGCGTGGGTCTGCCGGAGCTGCTCTCCATCGATCTCGACGCGGCCGGGCGCCACCTCGAGATCGTCGCGCCGGTGCCGGACAGCGCCGCGGCGCGGGCCGGGCTGCAGCCGCACGACCGCGTCGTCGCCATCGACAGGCGGCCGGTTGACGGCACCCGCTACGCCGAGGCGATCGCCGCGCTGCGCGTCCCGGCCGGCAAGCGCGTCGCGCTCACCATCGAGCGCGGCGGCGCGACCCGCGACGTCGTCCTCGTGGCCGGACCGGTCGCGCCGCCCGCGCCGGTCAGCGGCTCGCGCCGGGGCGACACGCTCGTCGTCCACCTGGCCGCGTTCGGCGCCGACAGCGCGGCCGCCTTCGCCGATTTGCTCGCCGCCGAGCGGCCGGCGTCGCTCGAGCTCGACCTGCGCGGCCACACCGGCGGCCGGCTCGACGCCGCGCTCGCCATCGGCGGGATGCTCGCCGGTGAGATCCCGATGGCCGAGCTGGTCGGCCCGGGCGGCAAGCGCACGCCGCTGACCGCCGTCGCCCCCGCCACCTTCACCGGGCCGGTCGTCGTGCGCGTCGACGGCGGGACTGCCAGCGCCGCCGAGCTGCTCGCGGCCGGCCTGCGCCACAGCCGGCGCGCCCGCCTCCTCGGCACGCGCACGTTCGGCAAGTGCCTGGTGCACCAGGGGGAGCCGCTGCCCGGCGGTCGCCTGCTGTTCATGACCATCGGCCGCCTCGCCGAGCCTGGATCGCAGCCGTGGTGCGGCCGCGGCCTACGCCCCGACGCCGGCTGATCGGCAGAAGCGCTCGAGCCGGGCCGCCAGCTCGAGGTAGCGGCGCTCGCCGGTGCCGAGCGGGTGCTTGAAGAACATGCCGAGGTGCTGCTGGATGCCGCTGCGGCCGGTGTGCAGGGCGTGGCTCGAGAAGCGGATCAGATCGATCAGGGCCGGCGCGGCCAGCAGCGAGTCGGAGCAGCGCCAGTCGATGCGCAGCTGACCGCGGCAGCCGTGCCAGCCCTCGAGGTCGATCGCGTCCCACGCCTCCTTCACGTCGCCGGCCGGGAGGTAGTGGCGGATGTCGACCAGGTGCGACGCCACCGGGTAGCCGAGGATCGGCTCGAGCAGGTCGGTCTTGTCGCGCCGCTTCACGTTCGACGTAGCGCTCGTCTTGCAGGACGAGGCCGTCGTGGTTGCCGAGGATGTTGGTGCTGTACCAGCCGGCCACCTTCAGCCGGCGAGTGGCGAAGGTCTGGGCCAGGACCGACTTGAGCAGGGTCTGGCCGGTCGATCCGTCGCGGCCGGCCACAGGCACGCGGCAGCGCGCCGCCAGATCGATCATGCCGGGCATGTCGAGGGTGGGGCTGGCCGTGTAATCGATGACCGCCGCGCCCTCGAGCATGGCCGCGGCCATGTAGTAGGGCGCCGCGCTGGCGAAGCCGCCGGCCGACAGCATCGCCTGCAGCCCGTCTGCGTCGCGCGGCCACTCCGGCGGCGGCGGAAGCAGCGCCGGCGTGGCCAGATAGACGAGCACCAGCTGCGACGCGCCGGTGTCGGCGCGGAACCGGGCCACGTCGGCGCGCAGTCGCTCGAGCAGCGCCGCGCCGGAAGCGTCCGGCTGCGCCTCTCCGGCGGCGGCGGCGTGATCGCGCGCCAGCAGCGCGGCGGGCGCCTCCCAGATCCCCTCCACATCGCGCGGCGCGAGCACGCCGTGGCGGCGCAAGGTCTCCGGCCAGGTCTCGCGGCGCGTGTCCCAGCCGCCGAAGCGGAGCTGGTCGAGCCGCGGGAGGCCCAGCGACGCCGCCCAGGGCGCCTCGGACAGAAGAAAGCGCCCACCGTCCTCTGCTCCGACAGTGGCGACGAGGGTGCTGGCGGTGGCGCCGCGCAGCCCGACGAGGAGTACTCCGACAGTCATGCGATTTCCTTCCCGGCGGCGAGGAAGTCCGCCACCTCCGTGTCCACGTGCGCGCCGATCTCGGGCGATCCGGACGCGAGCAGGGCGCGCACCCGTCGTCCGTCGGTGAGCGGCCGGTAGCGCGGGCGCACAACGCGATCCCCGCGGCGCCGGAAGAAGTCGGCCTTGTCGTCGTCGAAGGCGTCTCCGCCGTCCGGCACGATCCACGCCCTCGGTCCCGGGAACAGCGCCTCGATCCAGGCCCAGGCCAGCTCCGGGCGGGGCAGCGCGATCACGCGCGGACGCAGGTCACGCGGCAGACGCCGCCGCAAGAGCGACGTCCACAGGGCGTGGCGCTGCGCGAACGACAGCGGATTTCGGTCCGGCTCGTGGTGCTCGGCGGCGGACGCGGCGAACCCCGCATCGACCGCGTTCACAGCAGCCGGTCGCGCATGCACGACCACGCCGAGCCAGTACGGCCCCAGCTCGCGCGCCGCGCGCACGGCCAGGCCGACGTGGTCGCGGTGCGGTGGCTGAAAGCGTCCCGGGAAGATGACCTGCTCGATCACGCCGGACCGGAAGAGCAAGCCGTGGGCCCCGCCCATGCCCGCGAACTGACAGGCGGCCGGGCCGCGGCTGATCCAGGACGGAGCACCGCCCTGGCTCGCTCGATCGGATGCGGAGCTGTCCACCAGAACGGGTTTTTCGGTAGCCCGGACGGCGCGCGACCGGGCCACCGGAGCGCGCGCGCCACGCCGATGCCGGAGCGCGTCCCCCACTCTCCCAGCTGCGGTGCAGTCCTCCCGGCGTGCCGGATTGCCCCGGCCGCGATCTGCACCGCGCGCGGGGCCTTCGAGGCGCGCGCCCTGGCCGCCAAGGGGGTCGCCGATCCGCTGGCCGGCGTGCGCATCAGCGAGTCGGCGCGGGTCATCACGCCGTTTCACCAGGCCGCCTGCGGGTCTGGGGGGTGATGCGCTCACACACCGCCCGGCACGGCGCCGGCCCGCTGCCGACCGAGTCTGCCGACGTGAGGCCCGCGCTCGATCACAACGCCGAGAACCCGTGGCAGGGGCGCATGCGCTACGGCTGGTTCGACGCGGTGCTGGCCCGCCACGCGCTGGCCCTGACCGGAGAGCTGGAGGCGCTGGTCGTGACGCATGCCGATCTGATCGACACGCGGCCGAGCTGGCCGGTCTGCACCGCCTACGCAGCGGCTCGCCGCGACCCGGATCTGCTCGACGAGCGCGGCCAGCTGGTGGCGCTGGCGCAGCCGCCGATCGATCGCCAGGCCAGGCTGGCCGACATGCTCGGCCGCTGCCAGACCGCGCTCGACCACCTGCCGGGGGACGAGACCGGCTTCATGGCGGGGCTCGAGCGCCTGCTCGGCCGCCGGGTGGACGCTGTCGCGCGCGGTCCGCGCGCCGGCGACCTCATCCTGCGCTAAGGTACGCTCCGATATGACCGAGATCGTCACCATCCACGCGCGCGAGGTGCTGGACTCACGGGGCAACCCGACCATCGAGGCGGAGGTCGTCACCGTCAGCGGCGCCTTCGGGCAGGGCCATGGTCCCGTCCGGGGCGTCGACCGGCGAGCACGAGGCGCTCGAGCTGCGCGACGGCGACAAGAAGCGCTACCTGGGCAAGGGCGTCGAGCGCGCGGTGCGCAACGTCCTCGAGGTGATCGCGCCGGAGGTGTGCGGGCTCGACGCCGACGACCAGGCGCAGATCGACCGCGCCCTCCTCGAGCTGGACGGCACGCCCAACAAGGGCAAGCTGGGCGCCAACGCCATCCTCGCCGTCTCGCTGGCCGCCGCGCGCGCGGCCGCCGACGCGCACGGCCTGCCGCTCTATCGCTACCTGGGCGGCGTGTCGGCGACCACGGCTGCCGGTCCCGCTCATGAACATCATCAACGGCGGCGCCCACGCCGACAACAACCTGGACATCCAGGAGTTCATGATCGTGCCGGCCGGCTTCGACAGCATTCGGCGACGCGCTGCGCGCCGGGGTCGAGGTCTTCCACCACCTCAAGAAGATCCTGGGCGACGCGGGCAAGGTCACCGCGGTCGGCGACGAGGGCGGCTTCGCTCCATCGCTCGACGGCGCCGGCGAGGCGCTCGACACCATCGTGCGCGCGATCGAGCAGGCCGGCTACCGCCCCGGCGAGCAGATCTTCCTCGCCCTCGACGTGGCCGCGTCGGAGTTCTACGACAAGGCCAAGAAGGCCTACGTCCACGAGGGCGCACACCCTCGACGCCGGCAAGCTGATCGATCTCTACACCGCCTGGTGCGCGAAGTACCCGCTGGTGTCGATCGAGGACGGCCTGGCCGAGAACGACTGGGACGGCTGGCTGGAGCTGACTCGCGGGCTGGGCGCCCAGGTCCAGCTGGTCGGCGACGATCTGTTCGTCACCCAGACCAAGCGCCTGCGCCAGGGCATCGAGCGCGGCATCGCCAACTCGATCCTGGTCAAGGTCAACCAGATCGGCACGCTGACCGAGACGATGGACGCGGTGCGCACCGCGCAGCACGCCGGCTACACCGCCGTCATCTCGCACCGCTCGGGCGAGACCGAGGACGCCTTCATCGCCGACCTGGCGGTGGCCACGGCGGCCGGGCAGATCAAGACCGGCTCGGCGTCGCGCTCCGACCGCATCGCCAAGTACAACCAGCTGCTGCGCATCGCCGATCAGCTGGGCGAGGACCAGCGCTTCACCGGGCGCGCGACCTATCCGCGCCGCGCCTGAGCCATGATCGTCAGGCGGCTCGAGGGCATCACCGGGTTCGGCATCGACCGCGTGGCCCGCGCGGCGGCCGAGGACCCGGCGGTCCTGCGCCTGGAGAACCTCGACACCGATCTGCGCCCGCCGCCGGCCGCCATCGAGGCCACCCGCGCCGCCCTCGACGACGACGACGCCAACAGCTACCTGCCCTTCACCGGCAAGCGCTCGCTGCGCCAGCTCATCGCCGAGCAGGTCGGCGCCCGCGCCGGCCACGCCTACGATCCGGATCGCAACGTCGTCGTCACCGCCGGCGGCACCCAGGCGATCTACTCGGCGCTGCTGGCCACGACCGATCCGGGCGACGAGGTGCTGCTGACCGACCCGACCTACGCCGGCATCAGCCACCGCGTCCGCCTTGCCGGCGCCGTGCCGCGCTTCGTCCCCTTCCGGGTGGAGGCGGGCGGGTGGCGGCTGGACCTGGACGCGCTGGCCGCGGCGGTCACGCCGGCCACCCGGGCCATGGTGGTCGTGTGCCCGGACATGCCGTCGGGCGCGCTGCTCGATCGCTCCGAGTGGGCCGCGATCGCCCGGCTGTGCGTCGACAACCAGCTGTGGCTGATCTACGACGCGGCCTTCGAGGGCATCGTCTACGGCGGCGAGACCATCCACCCGGCCTCGCTGCCGGGCATGGCGGAGCGCGCGGTCACGGTCGGCTCGGTGTCCAAGATCCATCGCATGATCGGCTGGCGCATCGGCTGGATCGTCGGGCCCCAGGCGGTCATGGACGGCGCGGTGTGGACGCACACCTACGTCAACGTCACGCCGTCCGGCATCGCCCAGGCCGGCGCCGAGGCCGCCCTGCGCGGGCCGGCCCAGGATGTTCGACGACGCGGTGGCCGAGTGGCGCCGGCGCCGCGACACCGTGCTCGATCAGCTGGCCGGCTGGCCCGTGATCGCGCCGGCCGGCGGCTGGTCGCTCCTCATCGACACCGAGTCGTTCGGCGTGCCCCCGACCCGCGCATCCGAGCTGCTCCTGGCCGAGGCCCGCATCGCGGCCACGCCGATGACCGGGTGGGCCGGCCCGGTCGCCGACCGCCACATCCGCTTCGTCTTCGGCAACGAGCCGGTCGACCGCCTGGCGACGATCGGCGAGCGCATCCGCGGGACGACGCTGGATCGGCTGCGCCTCGCCGCCCGGCCCTGATCGAAATACGGGCACTCCTGAGCCCTCGCGGCCGCCCGCGAGGTGCCGGCGGAATTGTAGCTGGCCGGGGCGCCGCCGGCTGGCTAGGTTGTCGTCCAGTCAGCCAACGAGGAGGGGACGATGAGCGTCGCACGAGTCACCGAGATCACCGCCGAGTTGACAAAGAGCTTCGAGGACGCGATCAACACGGGGATCGCCCGCGCCAACAAGACACTCAAGAACGTGAAGGGCGCGTGGGTGCAGGAACAAAAAATTACCGTCACCAACGGCAAGATCGACACCTACCGGGTGAACATGAAGATCACCTTCGTCCTCGAGGAGTGAAGCGCGGGCGGCCACCGGTCGGCCGGCGCGATCCGGCGTGAGGTCCGCGGGGCGAGCGCCGTCAGTCGGTGATCGCCACGTGGCCGGGTTGCGCCGCCACCCTCGCGAGCCACGCCTGCACCGCCGGGTAGCGCGCCATCTCGAAGCCGCCCTCGTGGGCGACGTGGGTGTACGCGTAGCACGCGATGTCGGCGATCGTGTATCGGTCGCCGACAAGGAACGGCTGCCGGGCCAGGGCTCGCTCGAGGATGTCGAGGGCGGTGTAGCCGCGCGTCTCGCGCACCGGCAGCTCGGCGTCGCGGCCGGCCGGGATGCCGAAGTAGCAGCGCCAGGCGCGGACAACCGCGATGTACGGCTCGTGGCTGTACTGCTCCCAGAACATCCAGCGCAGGACGTGGGCGCGCTCCAGCCTGTCGGCCGGCATGAACGGCGTCCCCTCGGCGAAGTAGCAGAGGATCGCGTTGGACTCGGGGAGGAAGCTGCCGTCCTCGAGCTCGGCCACCGGCACGCGCCCCTCGGGGTTCATGGCGAGGAAAGAGTCGGAGTGAGTCTTTCCGGCCTTCAGGGCGTCGATGTCGAACTCGACGCGCCGCACGGGGATGCCGAGCTGGGCCAGGAGGAGCCGCACCTTGTAGCAGTTGCCCGAGACGGCCGACTCGTGGAGCGTGATCATGCGGCCCAGACTAGCGCATTGCTCGACGCGGTTGCGCGATGCAGCCGGCATCGCCCGACGCCGATACAGAGCCGGGCCGCCCGCCTCACCTCACGACGGGCCGCCGGCCTTCTCCGCGCCGCCTGGGTCGAGCTCCAGCAGGATCAGGATCTCGTCGCTCGACGGAAGGCCGCGGTTGCCGGTGCGAACACGCCACCCGGGAGCCGCCGCCAGCTCGCGCAGGACAGCGGCCGCCACCCGCCGCTGGAGATCCGGAAACAGCCGGTCTCGCCACTCGTACCCGTCCAGCTCGCCGTCGTAGCTGGGATCGAACTCGGCGCTGGCCTCGATGCGGATGTTCCAGGTGGTCTCTTCGCGGTGCCGCATGGCGCAAGCATGCGCCAGGCCGCGCCGGGCCGCTCAGGCGGGACGGGGCGTCGTGGCGGTCCGCGCTGCGAACAGACCGATCAGCGCCAGCGAGCCTAGGAGCAGCGCGGGGCCCAGCACCTCGAGGCCGAGCCGCTGGGCGGCGACGCCGACCAGGCCCGGCATGGCGCCTCCGCCGAGGGCGGCGGCTGCCACCTGGAAGCCGACCGCGTTGGCGACGTGCTCGGCGGCGATGCGCTTCGGCGTGGTGCTGATGAGCGACGGGAATACGGGCGCCAGGCACAGGCCCATGAGCGCGAAGCCGGCGAAGGTGGCCCAGGCGGCGACGTTCATCCAGACCAGGCCGGCGCCGAGCGCGATGGCGACCATGCACAGAAAGAGAGCCCGCTCGAGCGCCACCCGCGGCGCGATGATCCCGAACAGCACGCGGCCCGCGGTCAGGCTGGCCCAGTACGCGCTCACACAGGTCCCGGCCACGGCGGTGGAGACGCCGCGCGACTCGGTCAGCAGGCTGAACATCCACTGCCCGGCGCTCACCTCGGTCCCCGTGTAGACGAAGAAGAGCGCGATGCCGAGCCACGCGGCGGGCAGTCGCAGGGTGGCGCGCGCCGGCGCGGAGCGCACCGGGGGCGGGCGCGCATCGGCCGGGCCGGCCAGCCAGCTGGCCCGGGTCAACGCGAAGCATGCGGCCAGGCCGAGCTGGGCACAGCCGACGATGAGGTAGCCGAGCCGCCAGGACTGCCCGGAGGCCAGGACGCTGGTCATGATGATCGGGCCCGGCCGCCGAGCCGACCCCGAAGCAGGCGTGGAGCCAGTTGACCGTGCGGGCGTCGAAGTTGCTGGCCGCGTAGGTGTTGAGGCCGGCGTCGATGGCGCCCGCGCCCAGGCCGGAGATCGCCGCGAACCCGACCATGAGCCACCAGGCCGGCGCAACGCCATAGACGATGAGCGCGGCGGCGGTGGAGGCGCAGCTCAGCACGAGGAGCATGCCGACGCCGAGGCGCTCGAGCGCGCGGCCGCTCATCGTGCTCGAGGTCAGGTACCCGGCCGTGAACAGGACCAGCATGGCGCCGAGCGCGTCGATCGGCAGGCCGAAGGTCTGCCGGATGGAGGGCCAGCCGACGCCGGTCAGGCCGTCGGGCAAGCCGAGGCTGACGAAGGCGGCGTACGAGAGACCGATGAGGAGCCCGGTCCGACGTCTGGCCGTGCCGGACCGATCATCGCAGGACGCTAGCACGCGCCCACCCGGCCCGCCGGGGGCGACGCCTGAACGGTTCACTGGACGGTCGGCCGGGTCCGGGCTTACCGTCCAGTGAGCGCCAGGTCCGCGATCGAGCGAGAGAGGTCGCGGGCACGCGCCGTGCTTGGTCGAGGTGCGGTCTGTTCGACGCGATGATCTGAAGTGGAGTGAACATGTTCAAGCTAGCCGCCGCCATCACCTGTCTGGTCATGACCGCCGCCCTCGGGGCCTGCGAGAAGAACGGCTCCGACGCCGCCAGGGCAGCGCCTGCCCCGACAGCGGCACCCGCCGCGCCGGCCGGAGGAGCCGAGCCTGGCGCCGATCGCGCCGCCGTCGAGGTAAAACCTGCCGGCGCGACCGTCGCTGCCGACGGCGTGGTCGTCAGCGCGGACAGCGCCCAGGCCGGCGACGCCGTGGTGACGCCCGGACGAGGTCCGTGCCGGCGACGCCGTGGTCAGGGCCGACGAGATCAGGGCCGGCGATGCCGTGGTGAACGCCGCCGGGGTCAAGGTCGGCGACGTCCAGGTGACAGCCGACGGGATCATCGCCGGCGACGTCCGGGTCGCTGCCGGCGGCGGCAAGGCCGAGATCGGAAAGGGCGGCGGCAAGGTCAAGTGCCTCGGCGGCGGCTGCCGGCACAAGTGCACCGGGCCCGGCTGCGAGGCGTCCTGCTCCGGCGGGCGATGCGTGTACCGCTGCAGCGACAAGGCCAGCTGCAAGTTCAGCTGCGCCGGCGGCTCCTGCGAGCAGACCTGCGCCGCGGGCGCCAGCTGCGACTTCAGCTGCTCCGGCCATGGCTGCACCCAGACCTGCCACGCCGGCGCCGCCGGCTGCGAGCTCAGCTGCGCCGGCGGCGGTTGCCGTCAGGACTGCGCCGGCTCGCGCAAGTGCGAGACGAGCTGCAGCGGCGGCGACTGCAGCTAGTCATCAGGCTTCCCGGTTCAGAGATCGATCTGCGTGCCGAGCTCGACCACCTGCTTGGGCGGCACGTTCATGTGCTGCGCGGCGTCGCGCGCGTTCCGCGCCAGGAAGGCGTAGACCGTCTCGGTGATGCGGCCCATGTGGCCGAAGTCGGTCGCCAGGTAGGTCTCGCGCTGGAGGTAGTAGGTCGTGCGGGTCAGGTCGAGCGGCAGCTGGTGGTGCTCGATCGCGTGGGTCAGCAGCGCCGGCACGTCCGCCCTCTCCATGAAGCCGTAGTGGGCGATGACCTGGAAGTAGCCGTCGGTCAGATCGGCCACCACGCAGCGCTCCTCCTCCTCGATGTAAGGCACCCGATCGGTGACCAGCGTGAGGAGCACGACCGTCTCGTGCAGCACCCGGATGCGCGCCACGTGATGGAGCAGGATCGGCGGCACGCTGGTCGACTGACTGACCAGGAAGACCGCGCAGCCGGGGACGCGAGCGACCAGCCGTCGCTCGACGATGGCCGGAAACTCCGACAGCGCCGGCGCGCGCGCCTGGAACTCGGCCAGGATGAACCGGCCGCGCTTCCAGATCATCATGATGGCGAGCAGGCCGAGGCCGATCACCAGCGGCACCCAGCCGCCGTGCAGGATCTTGAGGAGATTCGCGCCGAAGAACGGCAGGTCGAGGGCGAGGAACGCGACCACCAGCGGGACCGCGACCCCCGCCGACCATTTCCAGCGGTAGCGGGCGACGTAGTAGTAGACGATCGACGTGATCCCCATCGTGCCGGTGACCGCGATGCCGTAGGCCGCCGCCAGCCCGCTCGAGCGCTGGAAGGCCAGGACCATCGCGATGCAGCCGAGCGCGAGCAGCCAGTTCACCTCCGGCACATAGATCTGGCCGACCGCCGTGTGCGACGTGTGCTTGATGGTGACGCGCGGCAGGTAGCCGAGCTGGACCGCCTGGTGGGTGAGCGAGAACGCGCCCGAGATCAGCGCCTGCGACGCAATGATGGTCGCGAGGGTTGCGAGCACGACGAGGCCGATCGCAAGCGGCCCGGACGGCACCAGCGAGTAGAACGGATTGTGGACGGCAGCGGGGTTGCGCAGAAGCAGCGCGCCCTGGCCGAGGTAGCACAGGATGAGCGCCGGCATGGCGAGGCCGAGCCACGCGGTGCGGATGGCCCGGCGGCCGAAGTGGCCCATGTCGGCGTAGAGCGCCTCGCCGCCGGTGACGGCGAGGACCACGGCGCCGAGCACGATGACGCCGTGCCAGTGGTGAACGCGGAAGAAGTTGAACGCGTGGTGAGGCGAGAGGGCCGCCAGCACCTCGGGGGCGCGCACGATGTGGATGATGCCGAGCACGCCGATGACGACGAACCAGACCACCATGACCGGTCCGAACACGCGACCGACGACCGCGGTGCCGCGTCGCTGCATGAGAAAGAGCGCGACCAGGATGACGCAGGTGATGGGAACCACGGCCCGGTTGAGCGCGGGCGTGAAGACCTCGAGCCCCTCGACCGCGCTCAGCACCGAGATCGCCGGTGTGATGACACCGTCGCCGTAGAGCAGCGCGGCGCCCAGCAGCGCGACGATCGCCAGCCAGCCGATCTGCCGGCGGCCCGGGTGCCTGACCTTCTCCGGCACCAGCGCGAGCAGCGCGAAGATGCCGCCCTCGCCGCGGTTGTCGGCGCGCATGATGAAGCTCAGGTACTTCACCGTCACGACCAGCGTGATGGCCCAGACGATGAGCGACAGCACGCCGAGCACCGTCTCCGGGGCCGCGCCGAACCCGTGCGGACCGGTGAGGCACTCCTTGAGCGCGTAGAGCGGGCTGGTCCCGATGTCGCCGAACACGACGCCGAGCGCGCCCAGGGCCAGCGCCGCCGGCGAGCCGGTCGGATGGTGGCTGCCGCTCGTGTGCGGACTCGCCGCGGTCGTGGGCGCCGTCATGGGATCAGCCCGCAGACGGCGCGCCTGCGCTCGATCGGGCTCGAGAGGTGGTCGGACACCGCTCGAGATGCTACCTCACGCTCGCGCGGACCTGTGCATCATGGAGCGGCCCGTGTGAGGGCCAGAAACTCCGCCCGGGTGCGGGGATTGTCGCGCAGGAGGCCGTGCAGCGACGACGTCACGGTGCGAGCGCCCTCCGCCTGCACGCCGCGCAGGGTCATGCACAGGTGCTCCGCCTCGATGACGACGCCGACGCCCTTGGGCTGGAGGTGCTCGGCGAGCCACTGGCAGACCTGAACGGTGAGGCGCTCCTGGATTTGCAGCCCGCTGGCGAACATCTCGACCACGCGGGCGAGCTTGGAGAGCCCGATGATGCGCTCGCCGGGCAGATAGGCGACGTGCGCGACGCCGACGAAGGGGAGCATGTGATGCGCGCACAGAGAGCGCATCGGGATGCCGCGCGCCACGACCAGCTCGTCGTAGCTGTCGTCGTTCGGGAACGTGGTCGGGTTGAAGGCGGGCGGCGACATCATCTCGGAGAACGCGGCGGCCACCCGTCGCGGGGTCGCCCGCAGCTGCGGATCGTCGATGTTCTGACCGAGAGCCCGGAGCAGGTCGGCGACGGCGGTCTCGGCCGCGGCCAGGTCGATCCGGCCGCGCGGCTGGCCCGCACGGAGCGAGGGCCCGGCTCCGGGCAATCCGTCGGCGAGGGCCGGCTCTCCGGCGTTCACGAGCTTCATGTCGGTCTTCCTTTCTAAAACAAAAAAAGATTACCCATAGAATGCCCCGGGACGCTTCTATGTCAAGACAGGATTGTCGATAGAAGCTACCCTCACAGGTAGGCACAGCTGCCGCTTCAGGGACGACTCATCCATGCCCCCCGAACCCGATCACGAGGACCGCGCCGATCTCGACGCCATCGGCGCGCTCGCCGAGCCCAGCCGCCGGGCGCTGTACGACTACGTCACCGGCCGGCGCGCCTGGGTGAGCCGCGAGGAGGCCGCCGACGCCGTCGGTCTGCAGCGCGCCGTCGCCGCTCACCACCTCGATCGTCTCGCCGCCGACGGTCTGCTCGAGGTGGACTACCAGCGCCAGGGCTCCCGCAGCGGCCCCGGCGCGGGCCGACCGGCCAAGGTGTACAAGCGCTCGCCGGAAGAGCGGCGCGTGAGCCTTCCGCCGCGCCACTACGAGCTCGCCGGCCGGCTGCTCGCGCAGGCCGCCGATCGCATCCCGCTCGGACGGAGTCCCGATCGAGCAGGCCATCGACCGGGCCGCGCGGGACGAGGGCCGCCGCATCGGCGCCGCCGCGCGGCAGGCGCTCGGTCGCCACAACCGCAGAGGGGCGCGACGAGCCCGCGTCGTCGAGCAGCTCCGCCTGCGCGGCTTCGAGCCCGAGATCGAGGAGGACGGCGGCGTCGTGCTGCACAACTGCCCCTTTCACCTCCTGGCCGCGGAGCACACCGAGCTCATCTGCGGTATGAACCACTGCATGCTCGACGCCATCCTCGCCGAGCTCGGCGACACCGGGCTGGACGCCCGGCTCGAGCCCCAGGCCGGCCACTGCTGCGTCCGGCTGCGGCCCGACACGCCCTGACTCACGGAGTGTCGATGCTCGAATCCAATGCCCTCGTCTTCTTCGGCGCCACGGGCGACCTCGCCTACAAGAAGATCTTTCCGGCGCTGCAGGCGCTGATCCGGCGCGGCGATCTCGACATGCCGATCATCGGCATCGCCCGCGCCGGGTGGAACCTCGACCAGCTTCGCAAGCGCGCGCACGACAGCCTCGAGGCCCACGGCGGTGTCGACCCGCGCGCCTTCGAGAAGCTGTCGGCCCAGCTGCGCTACATCGACGGCGACTACGCGGACCCGGACATCTACGTCCGTCTGAAGCAGGCGCTCGGCGGCGCCGGGCGTCCGCTGCACTACCTGGCCATCCCGCCGAGCATGTTCGCGACCGTCGTGCAGGGCCTGGCGGCGGTGGGTTGCGCACAGGACGCGCGGGTGATCGTCGAGAAGCCGTTCGGCCGCGATCTCGCCTCGGCGCGGTCGAGCTCAACCGCACGCTGCACTCGGCGTTCCCGGAGTCCTCGGTGTTCCGCATCGACCACTTCCTCGGCAAGGAGCCGGTGCAGAACCTCATCTACTTCCGCTTCGCCAACTCCTTCCTCGAGCCGATCTGGAACCGCAACCACGTCGACAGCGTGCAGATCACCATGGCCGAGAGCTTCGGCGTGCAGGGCCGCGGCGCCTTCTACGAGGAGGTCGGCGCGATCCGCGACGTGGTGCAGAACCACCTCCTTCAGGTGATGGTGCTGCTGGCGATGGAGGCGCCGGTCGGACGCGGCCAGGAGGCCATGCGCTCCGAGAAGCTGCGGCTGCTGCGCGCGATGCGGCCGCTCGATCCCCGAAACGTGGTGCGCGGCCAGTTCCGCGGGTACCGCGACGAGCCGGGCGTGGCCCGCGATTCCCGGGTCGAGACCTTCGCGGCGCTGGGCCTGCAGATCGACACCTGGCGCTGGGCCGGTGTCCCGTTCTACATCCGCGCCGGGAAGGGCATGCCGCTCACCGCGACGCAGGTCGTCGTCGATCTCGAAGCCGCCGCCGCTGGGCATCTTCGACCAGATCGAGCCGGCGCAATCGAACTACTTCCGCTTCCGCCTGGGCCCCGAGGTCGTGATCTCCGCGGGGGCGCGGGTCAAGCGTCCGGGCGACGAGATGGTGGGCGAAGCGGTCGAGCTGGTTGCGCACCACGCACCCGGCGCCGAGGACACGCCGTACGAGCGGCTGCTGGGCGACGCGATCAGGGGCGATGCGTCTCTGTTCATCAGCGACGACGGCGTCGAGGCGGCCTGGCGTGTCGTCGACCCGATCCTCGGAAGCACGGCGCAGCCCGCCGAGTACGAGCCCGGCACCTGGGGGCCCGCGGCGGCCCGCGACGTGGTTGCCGGCGAGGAAGGCTGGCACGATCCGAAACCCGAGGTGCCCGCGCCGGGTGCCACCTGACCGGCCATCGATCGACGTCGCTCAGCGACCGCTCGCGGCCTCGAGGGCGGTGAGCGCTCGATCGGCCGCGTCGAGCTGGTCCTCGCTGAAGACCTGGACGCCGGCCTCGACCAGCAGCGCCGCGGTCACGCCGACACCCGCGACCCGCTCGCCGGAGAACCGGCCGTCGTAGGTGAAGGAGGTGGCGCAGGAGGGGCTTCCGTCCTTGAGAACGGCGATGCGCACGCGCTGATGGCCCGCCACCAGCGCCGCCGCGCGGGCGCCGGCCGCGAAGGCCTCGGTCACGTCGTCCCCCGCCGAGGTGCGCACGCGCGCCTCGCCGCGCAGCACGGAGAGCGCCGCGGCGCCCGGCTCGATCTCGGCCGGAGCCCGCGGCGTTGACAGCCCGCCGGCGACCTCGGGGCAGAACGGCACCACGCGCCCCTCGGCCAGCCACCGGGCCAGCACCGGGCTCTCGCAGCTCGCCGCGCCGCCGTGATGGCGGACCCGGATTCCGAGCAGACACGCGCTCACGAGAACGCGGATCACCGACTCTCCGTCGGATGCATGGGAGTCGATCATACGGCCTCGCGCCGCGCTGCTGGTCTGCTTCTTGCTCGACATGACAGCGTCCCGCACCTGCGCTGCGCCCGCTTCACGCGACTTTCTGCGCACGCACCGGCACGTATGCTGCGCCGAGGTGTTGGGGGCAGCAACAGGAGAGCCGTCCATCGTGAGAGACAGCGATAGCATCACCGCGGTGCCGGGCGAGGCGGTGGAGTCGGGGCCGGAGCGCAGGAGCGTCTGGGCCCTCGTGCGCGAGGCGCTGAGCGGCGCGCGCCAGGACTACACCGCCCTCCCCCTGCGCCGCGCCATCTTCCTGCTCGCCGTGCCCATGGTGCTCGAGATGCTCATGGAGTCGGTGTTTGCCGTCGTCGACATCTTCTGGGTGTCGAAGCTCGGCTCCGACGCTGTCGCGACGGTGACGCTCACCGAGTCGATGATCGTCCTGGTCTACGCCGTCGCCATGGGCCTCGCCATCGGCGTCGGCGCGGTGGTCGCCCGGCGCACCGGCGAGAAGGACCGCGAGGGCGCCGCGCGCGCCGCCGTGCAGGCCATCGTCCTGGGCCTCTGCGTCGCGCTGGTGGTCAGCGTCGTCGGCATCCTGTTCGCGCCCCAGCTGCTCGCGCTGATGGGCGCGTCGCCCGAGGTGGTCGCCATCGGCAGCGGTTTCACCCGGATGATGATGGGCGGCAGCGTCACCGTGCTGATGCTCTTTCTCATCAACGCGGCGTTTCGCGGCGCCGGCGACGCCACCGTGGCGATGCGGACCCTGTGGCTGGCCAACGCCATCAACATCGCGCTCGGTCCGTTCCTCGTGTTCGGCTGGGGGCCGTTCCCGCAGATGGGAGTGACCGGCGCGGCGGTCGCCACCACCATCGGTCGCGGCGTGGGCGTGCTCTACCAGCTGCGCGCCCTGGCCGCCGGCCGCGGCCACCTGGGAGTGCGGCGCCGGCACCTGCGCATCGACGGCGAGACCCTGCGCAACATCCTGCGCATCTCCGGCAACGCCATCGTGCAGATGCTGATCGGCATGACCAGCTGGCTCGGCCTGGTCCGGGTCGTCGCCACGTTCGGCAGCTCCGCGCTGGCCGGCTACGGCATCGCGATGCGGATCGTGATCTTCGCGCTGCTGCCCTCCTGGGGGATGGCCAACGCGGCCGCCACGCTGGTGGGACAGAACCTCGGCGCCGGCCGGCCGGAGCGCTCCGAGCAGGCGGTGTGGCGGGCGTCGTTCTACAACCTGATCTTCCTCGGCAGCGTGGGGCTCCTGTTCGTCGATCTTCGCCGGGCCGATCGTGCGCGCCTTCAGCGCCGACCCGGCCGTGCTCGCCCACGGCACACACGCGCTGCGCATCGTCAGCGCCGGGTTCCTCTTCTACGCCTACGGCATGGTGATCACGCAGGCGTTCAACGGAGCCGGCGACACGCGCACGCCGACCCTCATCAACCTGTTCTGCTTCTGGCTGTGGGAGATCCCGCTCGCCTGGGTGCTGGCCGTGCCGCTCGGGCTCGGGCCGACCGGCGTCTTCGTCGCGGTCTCGGTCGCCTTCTCGACCTGCGCCGTCGTGTCGGTGACGCTGTTCCGCCGCGGGCGCTGGAAGGCCGTGAAGGTGTGATGAAGGCGCTGGACCCCTACCAGGCGACCGGTCCGGCGTCATTGAAGAAGCCGCCCGTGGGGCCATCGTCCGGCAGGGTCGCGAGTCGCACGATGATCTCGGCGCCCTGCTCGACGGTGCGCACACCCTGGTGGTGGTTGAGATCGGTCGCGACGTAGCCGGGACAGGCGGAGTTGATCTTGATGGGAGAATCGCGCAGCTCGTTCGCGAGTCGCACCGTGAACGCGTTGAGCGCGGTCTTGGAGCTCGAGTAGGCGAAGATGTCGCCCTGCTGCGACACGGGCGTCGTCCGGTCCGAGGCCAGCGCGAGCGACCCGAGCGAGCTCGACACGTTGACGATGCGCGCACCGGGCGCCCGCTGCAGGAGCGGGAGCACAGCCTGGGTCATCGCGACGGCGCCGAGCACGTTCGTGGCGTAGATCGCGCGCATCCCGGCGGGCGCCTGGGCGCTGGGGGGCCCGCTGCCGGTGGCGATCGCGGCGTTGTTCACCAGCACGTCGAGGCGACCGAAGTCGGACTCGATCCGCCGCGCGGCGGCGGAGACGCTCTCGTCATCGGCGACGTCGACGAGGACGAGATGGACGTCCTGTCGGGCCGTCGCCGCTCGAAGCCGGGCGACGGCCGCCTCTCCGCGGGCCCGATCCCGTGCGCCGACCAGCACGGCCATGCCGGCCGCGGCCAGCCGTCTCGCGGTCTCGTGCCCGATCCCCTTGTTCGCGCCCGTGACCAGGGCGATGCGCTGCGGTTCCTGTCTGTTCGTCATGGCCGAGAACGTGCCGCCTCCCGGCCGGGTCCCGCTTGGGCACTCTTGCAGGCGCCAAGAATGCACAAGCCCCGGGCGCCCGTTCCGGGCTACCTTCGTGGCGTGTCCCGAGCGGCCACGGCACCGGCGTTCTCGTCCACGATGGGATCCATCGCGCCGGGCGTCGATTTCGTGCGCATCCGCAACGCGACCGGGCTCTATCGCGGGATGAAGGCCCACCACGGCGTGAGCCTCACGTTCCAGGGCCAGACCGTGACCAGGGTCGATGGCCGCGAGGGCGTCCAGGTGCCGGGGACGCTGCAGCTCAAGGAGCCCGGCCAGATCCATCGCGACCTGCGGCGCGACTCGCCCGGCACCTTCCAGCTGGTGTCGTTCGACGCCAGCCTGGTCGAGTCGGCCGGCATGGCCCTCGGGCTCGGGGCCCGCGCCGGGCTCGCGGCCGTCCAGATCGAGCCGGGGGATTCGCGCGAGCGAGCCTTTCGTCGCCTCCACGACCTCGTGGCACGAGACAACGCCGAGTCGTTCGCGATCGAGGTCGCCATCGCCGAGGCGGTGGCGGCGTTCGCCTCGTACCTTGTTGACGCCGTGGGGCGGAGCGCGGCCGCCGAAGGCAGCGACAGGGGCGCGCCCCGCCTGCGCACGAGCGTCCGGCGCGCGCGCGACTTCCTGCTCGAGCACTTCGCCGAGCCGATCACGCTCGACCTGCTCGCCGACCACGCGCGCGCCGACAAGTTCCATCTCTGCCGCGCGTTCACGGCCGATACCGGGCTCCCGCCGTACGCCTTCCTCACCCAGGCGCGCATCGCGCGGGCGCGCGTGCTTCTGCGCCGCGGCGTCCGCCCATCGGAGCTCGCCCCGCTCATCGGCTTCTGCGATCAGAGCCAGATGCACCGGCACTTCGTGCGCATCGTCGGCTGCACCCCGGGCGTATACGCGCGCCGGTAGGCGCGGGCCTCGATCATTAAGACTCGATGAAGGCCCGGTGAAGCGCGTCCTTTCGGGGTCGCCGCGCGCGCCGCCGTTGCATGGTAGGCCGAGCGGATGGCGCTTCTGATCATCGAGGACAGCCCCCGGCTGGCGGCGTCGCTGAGTCGGGGCCTCGCCGAGGACGGCTTCACCGTCGTCGCGGTGGGCGGCGGAGTTGCGGCGCTCGAGCGACTCGAGCGCGGGGACGTGGATGCGGTGGTCCTCGATTTGGGCCTGCCCGACATGGACGGGCTCGAGGTGCTGGCCCACATCCGCGGCCGCGGGCTGGTCGTCCCGGTGCTGGTGCTGACCGCGCGCGACGCTGTTGACGAGCGCGTGCGCGCGCTCGACCAGGGTGCCGACGACTACCTGGTGAAACCGTTCGAGTACGCCGAGCTGCTCGCCCGCATGCGCGCGCTCCTGCGCCGCGCCGCCGCTCCGAGGTGGGCGCCGCTGGCGGCAGAGGGTCTCGTGTTACAGCCGGGCGATCCGACCATCCAGGTTGACGGGCGGCCGGTGTCGCTGTCGCCTCGAGAGCACGCGCTGCTGGCGCTGCTCCTGCGCCGGCGCACCGAGGTTCTCAGCCGCGCCGAGATCCTGGGCGAGGTGTTCGGCTACAACTTCGATCCCGGCACGAACCTGGTTGACGTCCACGTCTCCAACCTGCGCCGCAAGCTGCGCGACGCGGCGGTCCGGATCGAGACAGTCCGCGGCATCGGCTACCGGCTGTGCGGGAATGCGGTGATCGATGTCTGAGCGGCGATCGCGCGGTCCGCGCACCCTGCGCAGCCGCCTCGCGCTGTGGATCGCCCTGTCGACGGCGCTCAGCCAGCTTCTGTTCGCGGCGGCCGCGTACGCCGTCATCCTCGTCACCGAGGCAGACGACCACACGCCCCAGGCGGTCAGGGACGAGGCCACCACGCAGGTCCTGGGCGCGCTCGCGCTGGCGACGCCGATCGGGCTGGCGCTGGCGATCGGCGGCGCGCTCCTGCTCGGCCGCCGCGCGCTGGCGCCGGTTGACCGCATGCTGCACGCGGCGACGGAGATCAGCGCCGATCGCATCGACCAGCGCTTGCCGGTTCCGGCGCAGGACGGAGAGCTTCGCGACCTGGTCCTGGGGCTGAACAGCCTGCTCGACCGGCTCGAGGCTGGCTACGTCGCGCTCGCCTCGTTCACCGCTGATGTCTCGCACGAGCTGCGCACCCCGCTCGCCGTGATCGCCAACGAGCTCGAGGTGGCGCTGCGCCGGTCGCGAAGCGCCGTCGAATGGGAGGGCTCGGCCAGGACCTCGCTGGACGAGATCTGGCGCCTCGGTCGGCTCGTCGATGCGCTGCTGCGGCTGGCGCGCAGCGACACAGCCGCGCCGCCGGGCCTCACGGCGATCGACGCCGAGGCGCTGGTCGAGGAGGTCGTGGCCGGCCATGCGAGCGCGGCCAGCGCGGCTGCCCTGACCATCGACCTCGAGCCGAGGGGGGCACCGGACGTCCCGCTGATGGTCCGCGGCGAGCCTGACGCGCTGGCCAGCGCGATCGGCAACGTGATCGCCAACGCGGTCCGCTACACGCCGGCCGGCGGCCGCATCGCGGTCGCGATCGAGCAACGCGACGGCAGGGCGGCGATCATCGTTGACGACTCTGGCCCGGGCATCGCGCCCGACGAGGTCGGGCGCATCTTCGCCCCGTTCGGGCGCGGTTCGGCCGGTCGCGCCCGCGACGCTCGCCGCGACGGTCCCGCCGGGCTGGGGCTCGGGCTGCCGATTGCGCAGCGCATCGCCGTGCGCCATGGCGGGCAGCTGTGGACGGAGCGCGCGCCGACCGGCGGGGCCCGGTTCGTCCTCGAGCTTCCGCTCGCCTGGGACCAGAACGGCGACGAACACGATGGATGAGGACGTTGACCATTGACCTTCGATGCACCGAGGATTCGACCGGGACACGGCGGGCCGGAGCTCCCGCCTGCGGCTGCTCGCGCTGCTCTGCGGCGGCATGGTCCTGGCCGCAGCGCCGGCGAGGGCTGTCGCCGGACCGCCGGGTGCGCGGGCGGCGTCGGGTGCAGGACAGCCGGCCGAGTCGCCCGACGTCCTGCGACCCCCGAAGCCGGACACGCTGGCCCAGCCTCCCGACACGCTCGAGTTCGAGCCGGTGCGCGACGGCATCATCACCGGGCTCGGGGCGACCTTCTGGCTGCTCGAGGAGACCGTCCTCAAGGACGCCTTCGCGCCCGACCAGTGCCGCTGGTGCGAGCGCGACGACGACGGCGCTGACGAGGTGAACGGCCTCGACACGACCTTCCGCGATCTGGTCCGCTGGAACAACATCAGCGCGCCGGACACGGCGAGCGACATCACCGCCTACGTGGTGAGCCCGATCATGGCGTTCGGCATGGGAGCGCTGGCCGCCGGGCGCGAGGGACGACTTCACGAGTGGCGCGAGAACTCTCTCGAGGTGATCGAGGCGATGGTGATTGCATCGGCGGTGAGCAAGCTGACCAAGGTCACCTTCGCCCGCAAGCGACCCTACGCCCACTTCCGCACCGACCAGACCCTGCCCGAAGATCCCGACGAGAACGAGTCGTTCACCTCCGGCCACACCAGCCTGGCCTTCTCGCTGGCCGTCGCCGGAGGCACCATCGCGACCATCCGCGGCTACGAGACGGCTCCCTGGGTCTGGGGGATCGGCCTCACCGCCGCCGCCGCGACCGGATACTTCCGCATGGCCGCCGACAAGCACTACATCACCGACGTCCTCGGCGGCGCCGCCACCGGAGCCGCGATCGGCTGGGCCGTGCCCTGGTTCATGGGCCGACGCGACCTGCCCCAGGGCGAGTCGCCGCCGCCGGCCCCCGCGCCGACAATCGAGCTGCGCGACGGCGGCGCCATCCTGGGCGTCACCTTCGTCCACTGACCCCAAGGTTCCCCGAGCATTTCAAGGGGATGCAGAAAAAGCGCGGAGCGCTGTCACCTTTGGCGCGGTGGAGGTACTTACCCTCCCAACCTGCCGAATGGAGACATCGATGATCGCGAGGAGTACGGCCGGAACCGAGGATGACGACGCCACCCTGCTGGCCGCCAGCAGAGCGGGCGCCATCGACGCGTTTGGCCGGATCGTCGAGCGGTATCACAACCTGGTCTGCGCGGTCGCGTACAGCAAGACCGGCGACCGCGTCCTCAGCGAGGACGTGGGACAGGAGACGTTCCTCGTCGCCTGGAAGCAGCTGGCGAGCCTGCGAGAGCCGGAAAAGCTCGGCTCCTGGCTGTGTGGCATCGCGCGCAACCTCGGCCACAAGGCGATCCGGCGCCGGCGGCACGAGGAGGTGGCCGACGTCCATGAGATGAAGGTCGCCGGCGGCGGCGCCGGACCGCTCGAGGCAGTGCTGTCCAGGGAGATGGAGGCGGTGGTGTGGAAGGCGCTGGAGCAGCTTCCCGACCGGTACCGCGAGCCGCTGATCCTCTTCTATCGCGAGGAGCAGTCGATAGCGCAGGTCGCCCGCGGGCTCGGGCTGAGCGAACAGACGGCCAGGCAGAGACTGTCGCGCGGTCGCCTCTCCCTCAAGGAGGGCGTCGCGGAGATTGTCGAGCGCACTCTCGAGGGCGGACGGCCGAGCAAGGAGACCACGGCCGCGGTGCTCCTCGCGCTGGCGGCCTCCGCCGGTGTCGCGGCGGCGGCCTCGAGCGTCGCGACGCGATCGCCGGCGAGCCGGCCGGCTTCGAGCGCGTGGAAGTACGCGGGCGCGGTCGGCGTCATCGGCGCGCTCCTGTGCGCGGGCGTCGGCCTGACGGTCGTCGCGTCGCGCTCCACGGACTCGCCGCCGGCGACACCGACGGCGCCCGGCTCCGCGCGCGACCCGCGCGTCCTCGCCGATCTCCGCCGGGCACGCGAGGCGTGGCGAGCGAGCGCGGGCGCCGCCGGTGCCGGACCGTGCGACCTCCACGGCACGGTCCAGCGGGCCGACGGCAGCCCGGCGCCGGGGGCGCTGGTCGCGGTCCTCGACCAGACCGCGGCCGCATTCGATCCGACGGTGGTCCGTTCCGACGAACGCGGCGCGTGGCGAATCGGCTCGCGACCCGCGGGCGCCTACATGCTGTCGGTGACGGCGCCGGGTCAGCGCGCGGCGGCGCGTGTCGTCCGCTGCGCCGGCTCCGGCTCGGAGGAGCAGCGCGTCTCTCTCGAGACCGGCGGCACCCTGCTGCGCGGCGCGGTGAGCGACATCGGCGGCGGTCCGGTCGCCGACGTCACGGTCTGGGTCCTGGGCGAGCAGGCTGTCGCCGACGGACAGGGATTCGCGGCCAGGAGCGGCGCCGACGGGACCTACGAGCTTCTGGTTCCCCGCGGGCTGTACACCGTCGTGATGGTGCACCCGGAGTACACGCTCGATGTCCGCCCGGTCGCGATCGGCGACAGCCCGGCCCGCGAGGACTTCACCCTCGTGCCGGGAGCCTCCGTCGAGGGGACGGTGGTCGGCGCCGACGGCCGGCCGATCGCGGGCGCCAGGGTCAGCGCGACCGGAGCCCCGGCCGGGTCGAAGACGCCCGCCCGCTGGACGCTGGCCTCCGGCTTCGCGGCCATGCTGCCGGTTGTCGCCGGGGAAGACGGGCGCTTCGCATTGCACGGTCTGCCGCCCGGCATCGTCAGGATCACGGCGCACGCCGAGGCGTTCGCGACGGCCGATCCGCGCCCGATCGACCTGTCGATCGCCGAGCAGAAGTCCGGCGTCACCGTCTCGCTCGGCAGGGCGTTCGCGATCGCCGGCTTCGTGGTCAGGCGGGGCGACGAGCGCCGCGGCGTGGACGGCGTGCGAGTCGCCGCCCAGAGGATTGGGCCGGCGGTCGAGACCCCGCTGGTCGCCACCACGGACGGATCCGGCCACTTCAGGATTGCAGGCGCCGCGCCGGGGCGGTATCGACTCATCGCGGTCGGGCCATCGTCTCCGCCCCTCATCCTCGACGACGCGGCCTCGGTCGTCGATCGCGACCTGGAAGATGTGCTGCTGGCCGTCGAGCCGGGCGGCGCGCTGCGCGGACGCGTCGATCCACCCGGCCCGGTGTCGGTGCGGCTCGAGTCGGTCTCCTCCGACACGACCGCGTCCGGGCCGGTCGCCGGCCTGGGCGCGTCGCTGACCCGGGCCGACGTTGACGAGCGCGGGAACTTCGACTTTCCCGCGGTCGCCGCCGGACGGTACGTGGTCACGGCCTCGAGCTACGATCGCGAGGGCCGGTTGCAGGTCACCGTGCCGGCGACCGGCACCGACGGGCTCGTCGTACCGATGCAGGCGCGGCCCTCCATCGCGGGTCAGGTCGTGGTCGACGGCGGCGCGCCGCTGCCCGGAGCGCTCGTCGTGGCGCAGCCGAAGGGACCGGCGCGCCAGCGCATCGCCTTCCCCTACTCCGCCGCGAGGACCGACGAGCAGGGCCGGTTCCGGATCATCGGATCCGAGCCCGGCCCGCACGAGCTCCGCGTCTTTCACGGCGTGGGGCAGCGGCCGTGGAGCCGCGCCGCCGACAAGGAGCTGTTCGAGCCGAGGATCGTCGACGTACCCGCGGCAGGTCCGGTGAACGCCAGCCTGGAGGTCGCCGGCGGCGGCAAGCCGGTGCGGGGGATCGTCGTTGACGCCGCCGGGGCTCCGGTGGCGGATGCCTGGGTCAAAGTGCGCCCTCGCCGCGCGTCCTCGTTTCCCCCGCTGCACGAGGGCTCGCCGATCCTGACCGACACGGCCGGGCGGTTCAGCGTCGAAGGACTCGCCGGCGGCGAGCTCGAAGCCGAGGCGACCGGGCCGCGCGGCGGCAAGCGCTCCGCCAGACGTCGCTTTGCCGCCGGCGAGGAGGTCACCCTCGAGCTGCGGCCGGTCTCCACCCTGACTGGAAGGGTCTCGCTCGGGAGCGAGCCGGTACCGGAGTTCGACGTCGAGATCAGGCAGGACGGCACCGCCTTCTTCGAGTGGGAGCGCGGGCAGCGCGGCGAGCTCCGGGTGCCCGACATGGTCGCGGGGACATACAAGGTCGAGGTGAGATCCGAGGTCGGCTACGCCGCGACCTCGATCGTCGTCGGCCCCGATGCGACGACGTCGGTCGAGCTTCCGCTCATGCCCTGGGCCTCCGTGCGCGGTCGTGTCGTGGTCGGCGGTCGCCCGCTCGGCGGCGCAGCGGTCATGGTCATGCGGGGATCGCTCAAGATGGACCGGGCCGATGCGATGCTGGGCCGGTCGGGGCCCACGGACGGAGACGGCGCCTTCCAGGTTGACAAGCTGATCGCGGGGAGCGGAGAGCTGATGGTGGTCCGCTCCGAGGACAGCCCCGTGCCGATCGCCCATGTCGACTTCGAGGCCAGAGCGGGGCAGACGATCGATCTCGGCGTGATCGACCGGATGTCGCCGCAGGAGGAGACGACCAGCAGCGCCAGCGACGACCTGGGCCTGCGCTTCTTCCTCGGCGCCGCGCCCCCGACCGCCGCCCAGCTGGCGGCGATCGACGCCGATCCGCCGCTCGCCTACCGAGACAGGGAAGATGCGCGAGCGCAGGTCTGGATCGCGGACGTCCGCGCCGGCAGCCCGGCGATGGCGGCCGGGCTGCGCCGCGGGGACCGGGTCATCTCGGTCGGCATGCGGACGATTCGGGACCGGAAAGGAGGCGGCCGACGCGATGATGTCGTTCTCGACGTCGTGGCGCTCGAAGGGGCGCGAGGTCCCCTGGGTCGTCATCCGCGGCGGCGGCGAGCTGCGCCTCGGCGTGACTGTCCCCCGATGAGCGCCGCCGCTACGATCGGGGAACCGACATTCCCATTATCGAACGGCACGCGGAGAAGCGGCGACGCCGCCCGATCCCGCTCGTGACGTGGCGATCCCCTTGTCCGGTCGGGCGCTTGCTGGCCGCGGGCGAACCGGAGAACCTACGTCCGTGCCGGAGCCGCTCCGCGATCACGGCGAGGTTCGCCAGGTGCTGCGCTACTGGCTCGAGGCGCTGCGCGTGGAGCAGTCGCTGGCGTCGCGGCCGCGCGCGGTCCGCCCGCGGGCCGACGCGGCCGAGCCGACCCGCACGCAGCCCTACTTCCGTCTCGGCGTCGAGCACGCGGCCTTCATGGTCGGGGCGGCCGGCTCGATCGCCGCGCCGGCAGACGATGCCCTGCTCCGCTTCGTCGAGCACTGGATGGCGCGGACCCGCCGGCGCACCCAGGTGGCAAGGGCCGGCGGCGACGAGGCCAGGCGAACGATCTGGGTGCTCGGGTGGCCCGCCCTGCTGCTCGAAAAGCGCGAGGAGATCGCGACGCTGTTCCGCTTTCCGGTCGAGCTCGAGTGGCGCGCGGCCGAGCGGCGCTGGGATCCGTTCGACCGCGAGCGGCCGCTCATGTCCACGGCGGCCCGCCCGGACGAGGTCGTTGTGCGCGTGGCCGAGACGACGGGTGAGGACGGCGAGCGGCTGCCGGTGCCGATCTCGGTGGACCGCACCCTGCTCCACCAGGCGCTCGGCGTCGCCGAGGAAGAGATCGCCGAGCTGGAGCGCCGCTGGGCCACCGGATCGGACCCGGTCGCCATGGCCACCGATGTCCTCCGCCTGCTGAGTGACGAGGCGCAGGCCGATCCGGCCGCGCTGTTCGCGGACCTGGTCGCGGCCGCGAGGCGACGGGCGAGCCGGGGAATCGCGGTCTACCCGGTCGGCATCGTCCAGGACGGCGAGCTGGTGTTCGCCACCTATCACCTGCAGAACGATCTGCGCCAGCTGCGCGATCAGCCGCCGGCCGAGCGGCCGCTCGCCGCCGGCACCGCGCTGTCCTCCTATCTCACCGGCAAACCGGCCGCGGCCGGGTGGGCGCCGCTGCGCGCGCGCTTTCGCGAGCGCGGCGTCACGGCCAGCCAGCGAGCCGCGGGCGAGCGCTTCCTGGGCTCGACGCTCACTGCCACGCAGGGCCCGCCGGGGACCGGCAAGACCGAGCTCATCCTCAACCTGGCCGCGCAGGCGCTGGTGGACCGGGTGAGCGCGTTCGCCCTCGGCGCGCCGATGTCGAGCGGGCTGCTCGTCGTCGCCAGCACCAACAACCGCGCCGTCAACAACGTGGTCGATCCGCTGGGCCTGGACCTGCCGGACGAGCGCCTGCCGATCGCGCTGCGCACCGGCAACCAGGAGGTGACCGCGTCGCGGACCGCCAGCGAGCTCCAGCGCGCGCGCGACTGGCTCGCGCGCCAGGATCCGGCCGGCGCGCTCGAGCGGCTGGACCGGGCGCGCGACGAGCTCCTTGCCGCCAGCGCGGCGCGCGACGCCGTGGCCGCGCCGGAGATGGCGCTGCGCTCGCACCGGGGGCGGCTGGCCGACGTCCGCCGCGAGCTCGCGGTGCTGGGACCGGCGCCGGTTCGCACGGCTGGATCCCGCCGCGCCCGGATGGCGCTGCGCGCGGAGCTGGTGCGCCTCCAGCGGGTCGCGCGGGTTCCAGGCGCAAAGCAGCTCGGCCGGCTCGAGGAGCACTGGGCGGAGATCGCGGAGAGCGGTCCCGTGGCCGGCGAGCTGTCGGCCCTGCTGCCGCCGAAGGTCGATCCGACGTGGGCCGCCGACGACCAGCTCGCGGCGTGGGACGACGCGATCGAGGAGGCGCTCGAACGCGTCGGGGCCGTCGATCGCGGCCAGCGCAGGGGCGCGGCGCGACGCGCGGCGGCGGGTCAGCCTCGAGCAGGAGCTGGCGGCGCTCGAGGCCGCGCCCGAACCGGCGCCGCTCGATCCGGCCGCGACCGGCGAGCTGGAGCGGCTCGGCCACGCGCTGTTCCTGCGCGCGCTCGATGTGCGCGAGCGCTGGGCGGTGGCGAATCGCGACGAGCTGCTGCCGTCGCTGGACGCGGCGATCGGCGCGGCCGTCGGCCAGCGCTCGATCCGGCGGCGGCTGGCCGGCGAGGGCGGGAAGCGGTCGGCGCTGCGCGCGCTCTATCCGGTGCTGGGCTGCACGTTGCTCTCGCTGGGCGGCTCGTTCGAGCTCGCGGCGGATTCCATCGAGTGGCTGGTGATCGACGAGGCCGGCCAGTGCCACCCTGCCTATGCGGTGAGCGGCCTGGCCCGCGCCCGGCGCGCGCTGCTGATCGGCGACGTGCATCAGCTGCCGCCGGTGGTGAACATCTCCGAGCGCGACGAGGCGCGCGTCAGGCGCGACGCGGCGGTCAGCATCCCGCGCGAGCGACTGGAGGCCTACCGCGTGCACGAGCGCGCGGAGAGCTCGGCGCAGTCGCTGGCCGATCGCGCGGTGCCGGACCGGCCGAGCCTGTCGGATCACTTCCGCTGCCAGCCACCGATCATCGGGCTGTGCGACGAGATGTGCGGGTACCGGCTCGCCGTGCACACGGCCCCGCGATCGCGCGCGGCGCAGCTGGCCAGCCTGCGCGCGCCGCTCCTGTTCGCGCCGGTGGACGGCGCCCAGCAGCGCGCGCGCGGCAGCTGGTCCAACGCGGAGGAGGCCGACCGGGTGGTGGCGCTGCTCCTCGAGCTCGGCGCCGCCGGGATCGACTGGAGCGAGATCGGCGTCATGTCGCCGTACGTGGGCCAGGTGGAGCTCCTGCGCGGGAGCCTGCGGGCGCACCGGATCCCGCTGGTGTCGGCCGGCGCGGACCTGGCAGAGCCGGCGGACGCCGGGCTGTTCGGGCCGACCGGCCGGCTGTCGATGGGCACGGTCCACCGCTTCCAGGGCGGCGAGCGATCGATCGTCCTGTTCTCCACCGTGGTGACCGATCCGCGCAGCCTGCCGTTCCTCGACGATCGGGTGAACCTGCTCAACGTCGCTGTGTCGCGCGCGCGCGATCACCTGGTCACGTTCGGCTGCGAGCAGGCCCTGCGAGCCGGCATGCGCACCCGCCTGCTCGTCGAGCGCGCCGCGCGCATGTGACCGCACGCGCCTGGAATCGGACCGCGGCCCGTCCTATCCTCGCCCTGCCATGAGGCTAGCGACCATCGCGCTCGTGTCCCTGACTCTGAGCTGCGCGGGGCAGCAGCAACCGGAGGGCGCGGCGACGGCCGGCGCCACCCTGGCCTTCCGCGGCGTGCGCGTCTTCGACGGCGAGCGGGTGTGGCCGCGCGCCAATGTGATCGTCGGCGAGCGCGTGCTGGCCATCGGCGACGCGGCCATCCCGTCCGGCGTCGAGGTCATCGAAGGCGCCGGTCGCACGCTGGTCCCCGGCTTCATCGACGCCCACGCCCACGCCTACGAGGCCGGGCACCTCGAGCAGGCGCTCGTGTTCGGCGTGACCACCGAGCTCGACATGTTCACCACGCCGGAGGCGCTGCGCGAGCTGCGCACCGGTGCGGCCGGGCGCGCGGACCTTCGCTCGGCCGGGGTGCTGGCCACCGTGCCGGGCGGCCACGGCACCGAGTACGGCATCGCGATCCCGACCCTCACCCGCCCGGACCAGGCCCGCGCCTTCGTCGACGCGCGGCTGGCCGAGGGCTCGGACTACATAAAGATCGTGTACGACGACGGCAGCGCGTACGGCAAGAAGTTCCCCACCCTGGCGCGCGAGACGATGGCCGCGCTGATCGCGGCCGCCCACGCGCGCGGCGTGCTGGCGGTGGTCCACATCGGCGACTACCAGGAGGCGCGCGACGCCATCGACGCCGGCGCCGACGGGCTGGCGCATCTCTTCCGCGACCGGGTCCCGCCCGCGGACTTCGGCAAGCGAGTCGCCGGACACAAGGCGTTCGTCACCCCGACCCTGGCGGTGCTGCGCAACCTGCACGGCGAGGCCGCCGCCGCCCTCGCCGACGACCCGGCGCTCGCGCCTTACCTCATGCCGGACGCGCGCGGAAACCTGCTCTCGCGCTTCCCCATCGCGGCCCGCGGGCCGGCGGACGCGGCCGCGGTGGCGATCGCCCAGCTGCGCGACGCCGGCGTCCCCATCCTGTGCGGCACCGACGCGCCCAACCCGGGCACGACCCACGGCGCCAGCGTGCACGACGAGCTGGCGCTGCTCGTCGCGGCCGGTCTCGAGCCGGCGGCGGCGCTGGCCGCGGCGACCTCGGCGCCGGCGCGGGCGTTCAGGCTGCGCGACCGCGGCCGCATCGCCGCCGGGCTGCGGGCCGACCTGGTCCTGGTGGAAGGCGATCCGACCGCCGACATCACTCGCACCCGCCACATCGTCGGTGTCTGGCGGGGCGGCGTGCGCGTCGATCGCGAAGCGGTCCGCGCCCGCGTGGCCGCCGCGTCCCGCCCGGCCCCCGCGGCCTCGGGTCCGATCGGCCCGATCAGCGACTTCGAGGCCGGCGGGCTGGAGACGCGCTTCGGCCAGGCCTGGGTGAAGTCGACCGACGCGATGCTCGGCGGCACCTCCACCGTCAACCTCGCGGTGGTGGCCGCCGGCGCCGGCAAGAGCGGCGTGGCGCTGGCCATCACCGGCGAGATCCGTGCCGGCAAGGCGCCCGCCACGTGGGCCGGCGCCCTGTTCTCCCCCGGGCCGCGGCCGTTCGAGCCGATCGATCTGTCGGCCAGGAAGGGGATCCGCTTCCTGGCCCGCGGCGACGGCCGGACCTACGTGGTCATGCTGTTCGCCAGGAGCCGGGGGCGGATGCCGGTCACGCAGTCGTTCGTCGCCGGCGCGACCGCGACCCAGGTGCAGCTGACCTGGAGCCAGTTCTCCGGCCTCGACGGCTCCGACATCATGGGCATCTTCATCGGCGCCAGCACCGACGTCGGACGCTTCTCCCTCACCATCGACGACGTGGAGCTGTTTTGACGACGCCGGCGTCCGACCTCCCGCGTCGCCTCGGCCTGTTCGACGCGACCATGCTCGTCATGGGCGGGATCGTGGGCGCCGGCATCTTCACGAACCCGTACGCGGTCGCCCGCCAGCTCGACAGCGCCGGGCTCATCCTGCTGGCATGGCTGCTCGGCGGTGCGATCGCGCTCCTGGGCGCCTTCATCTGGGCCGAGCTGGCCGCGCGCAGGCCGGCCGCGGGCGGCCAGTACGCGTACCTGCGCGAGGCGTTTCACCCGCTGGTCGCCTTCCTGTACGGCTGGACCCTGCTGCTGGTGGTGCAGAGCGGCGGCATGGCGGCGGTGGCGATGATCTTCGCCCACTACTTCGCCGAGCTGAGCGGGCTGGACCTGCCCGCGGCGGCGGTGGCGGCGCTGGTCCTCGCCGCCCTGACCGCGATCAACTGCGCCGGCGTGCGCTGGGGCAGCAATGTGCAGAGCGCGCTCATGGTCACCAAGGTGGCGGCCATCGTGGCGCTCGTCGTGTTCGGCATGATGGCCGAGCCGCGCGCGCCCGGCGCCGTGACAGCCGCCGCTCCGCACGCGAACGCGCTGACAGCGATGGGCGCGGCGCTGATCCCGGTCCTGTTCGCCTACGGCGGCTGGCAGACGAGCAGCTTCGTGGCCGCCGAGCTGCGCCGCCCCGAGCGCGATCTGCCGCGCGGGCTGCTCCTCGGCGTGTTCGGCGTGGTGGCGCTGTACCTGGCCGTCAACTACGTTTGCTTGCGCGTCCTCGGCGCCCGCGGGCTGGCGGCGACGACGACGCCCGCGTCCGCGGTGATGCAGCACGCGGCCGGAGACAGCGGCGCCACGCTCATCGCGCTCGGCATCGCGGTGTCCACGCTCGGGTTCCTCAGCCAGGGGATCCTGACCGCGCCGCGCGTCTACTTCGCCATGGCGCGCGACGGCGTGTTCCTGCGCGGCGTGGGCCGGCTGCATCCGCGCTCGCGCGCGCCGGTGACGGCCATCGTGCTGCAGGGCGTGGTGGCGACCGCGATCGCGCTGTCGGGCCGCTACGAGCAGATCCTGAGCTACGTCGTGTCGGTCAACTTCATCTTCTTCGGCCTCACCGCTGTCGCGCTGATCGTGCTCCGGCGGCGCGATCCCGCCGGTGCCGGCCACCGGGTGCCCGGCCACCCGTGGACCACGGGCCTCTTCGCCGCCGTCTGCGCGCTTGTCGTGGTCAACACGGTGGCCCAGTATCCGGCCAACACGGCGCTGGGTCTCGGCATCTTGCTCACCGGCGTGCCGGTCTACTTCCTGTGGCGCCGGAGCTCCGGGCGCCCGATGAGCGACGACTGATGAGGACATCGATGAGCGACGACATCACCCGTTCGAGCGCGACGGACATCGCCGGCCGCGTACAGCGGCGCGAGCTTTCGCCTGTCAACGTGGCCGCCGCGTTCCTGCGCCGCATCGACCAGGTCGAGCCGCGCGTCAACGCCTTCACCGCCCTGCGCCGCGCCGAGGTCGAGACCGAGGCGGCCGCGCTGGCCAGGCGCGACGACCTGGCCGGCCTCCCGCTGGCCGGCGTCCCAATCGCGATCAAGGACACGTTCCGCGTCGCCGGGCTGCCGCGGCGGCTGGGCTCGCGCGCCACGCCGGATCAGCCGTCGAACCGAGGACGACGAGCTGGTGGCGCGGGTCCGCCGCGCCGGCGCGCTGGTGCTCGGAACCACGATCATGCCGGAGCTGGCGCTGTGGCCGCACGGCGCGGCCGACGTGTACGGCAAGTCCGCCGCCAACCCGTGGGACCTGTCGCGCACGCCGGGCGGCTCGTCGGCGGGCAGCGCGGCCGCCGTCGCCGCGCGCATGGCGCCGATCGCGATCGGCTCCGACGGGCTCGGCTCGATCCGCATCCCCGCGGCCAGCTGCGGCCTTGTCGGGCTCAAGCCCGGGCCAGGCGTGGTGCCGCCCGGCGACGTGCATCCCTGGTTCGGCCACTCCGAGGCGGGGCCGATCGCGACGACCGCGGCCGACGCCGCGCTGCTCCTCTCGGTGCTGTCAGGCGCGCCGCCCCACGACCTGGCGCCGGAGCCGCTGCGCATCGCCGTGGCCGTGCGCGCGCCCGGACCCGGCATCCGCGTGCACCGCGACTACCGCCGCGCGGCGATGGATGCGGCGGCCATGCTGGCCAAGGCCGGCCACACGGTCGAACATCATCGCCGGTCCGCGATCGCTGTCGATCGCGCTGGCCCTGCTGCGGCGCTGGTGCGCGTTCGCCGCCGACGACGTGGCGCGCCTCGGCCTCGATCCGGAAAAGCTCGAGCCGCTCACGCGCGTCCACCTGCGCCGCGGCCGCAAGGTCCTGCGCCGCCGCCCGCCCGACGACGTCGAGGTGACGCGCATGCGCGCTGCCCTCGACGATGTGTTCGCCGGCTGCGATCTGTTCCTGCAGCCGGCCCTGGGCCACCTGCCGCCGCCGACCGCGCGGTTCCGCAGCGGCTGGCTGCGATCCATCCTGCGCATGTCCGCGTTCACCCCGTTCACGCCGGGCTGGAACCTGGCCCGCTACCCCGCAATGTCCGTCCCGTGCGGCCGCACCGCGAATGGCTTCCCGCTGGCGGTCATGCTCGGCGGCCGGCCCGGCAGCGAGGGGCGGCTCCTGGCGGTGGCGAGGCAAATCGAGACCCTGGCGCCCTGGGAGCGCCACGCGCCGCTCTAGCGATCCAGATCGACAGCTTGTCAACGGACAAGCGGCCGCGCGGCGCCGCGGAGTCTGCCGGCGGCTGCCGGCGCTTCTCGGCTGGGTCCTCTCGCCGCGGTGCTAGCCTGGGCAGGTGGAATCGCACGTGTGGCTGTTCATGGCGATCGCGGCGGTCGTCGGCGCGTCGTGGCCCGGGCGGGCGGCGGCCGATTCGCCGATCAAGGACGACGAGGAGGTCGTGCTGTTCGCGACCGTCGCCCACCAGGACGGCAAGGACTGGGTCGTGCCGCTGCACTGCTGGATCTACGAGCGCGAGACCGACTCGCGCTGGCGGGCGGGCGCGCTGAGCGGGTTGCGCCGCGCCCTGGGTCTGGCCGAGGGGGACGCGCGCCTGGCCCGCTTCGCCGCCGTGGCCGGGTGGTTCCTGGTCGACAACGAGCGCGGCAAGCGCATCCCGGTGCAGGTCGGCACCCTCGAGGGCATCCTCGACCGGTCGGCCGCCAGCGGGCACGCGCGCGGCCTCATCCGGGTGCCGGTCGCCGGCGGCGCGACCGAGTGGCTCACCGTCGAGACCGCGGCCCGCGACGGCCGGCGGTTCCGTGGCCGCGTCCGCCTGGTGGCGCCGACCGGCGTCTCGGTGGTGTCCGACGTCAACGACACGATCAAGGTCACCGAGGTGCTGGCCGGCAAGAGCCGCGTGCTGGAGCGGACCTTCCTCGAGCCGTTCGAGCCGGTCGGCGGCATGGCGGCGCTGTATCGCTCCTGGAGCGACCGCGGCGCCGTCTTCCACTACGTGTCGGCCTCGCCCTGGCACCTGTACCCGGAGCTGGCCGGCTTCCTCGCCGCCAGCGGTCTGCCCGAGGGCTCGTTTCACCTGCGCGACTTCCGCTTCAAGGACTCCACCCGCTGGAACCTGCTCGAGTCGGCGCGCCGCCACAAGAGCGACGCGATCGAGGAGCTGCTGGCGCGCTTCCCGCAGCGCCGCTTCGTCCTGGTCGGCGACAGCGGCGAGCGCGATCCGGAGATCTACGGCGAGCTGGCCCGGCGCCACCCGGGCCGGATCGCCGCCATCCTGATCCGGCGGCTCGACGCCGACGGCTGGACCGACGCCCGCAGCCGCGCCGCCTTCGCCCGCGTGAAGGCGCCGGTGCACCTGTTCCGCGATCCCACGGAGCTCCCGCCGCTCGACGGCCTGGACCCGCCCGCCGTCGCGCCCGCCCCCGTCGTCCGCCCCCGTCCGTAGGCCGCAGTCTCACCACAGCGTCGACTCCAATCGCAGAAGCGTGATCGTCGGCGTGATCTCGTCGAAGTGGTCCGTCGACCGGCTCGCGCTGCGTCGGGGGTGCCTGCGCGGGTACGCGCCATTACCCGGACCCTTCGGGCCCGGACGTTGGCGCTCCATTCCTTCGTTGGCATCCTCGGCGTCGCTAGCGCTCCGCCTTCGGAGCACTACGGAGGCCCCTTTGCAGGCACCCCCGCCGCATCGCGATCCCCTTGCGCGTGAACCCGCCAGGACAGGACGAAGGCGGTCCGCGATCCGGGTGCCGCGTCGTTGTCCTGACGCCACGACGCGGGTCACCCTCACCGCGTCTTGCGCGGCCTCCTGACTAGCCGAGCCGCGGTCGCGCGCTTGCTTCTCACTTCCGACATCCGCGGCTGCCTGGATTCCCTGACTGACCCATCGCTGCCGTTCGCTGCGCTCGCCCCTCGCTTCCGCTCGCGTTCTGCCAACTGCAGCGCAAAGTCCAGCCGCCGGATTTCCGGCGCGTCAACGGCGACGTGCGCCTCGGCGAGAATCTCCGGCGACTCTGATAGCCGTGGCGATCGTTGGTCCAGTACTCGCCCAATGTGAAGACCCGGCGGATTCCGGACTGCACGATGGCTTGGGCGCAGCCACAGCATGGAAACGTAGTGACGTACAGAGTGCTGCCCACGAGGGGCACGCCACTGCGAGCCGCGTTGAAAATGGCATTCGTCTCGGCGTGGGTGATCCACGCGTACTTCTCTTCCTTCTCCCTGGTTCGCTGTCGTAGTTCGCGAATGCCTCGCGGGAAGCCATTGAAGCCGGTGCTAAGGATCACTTGGCCTCGCCCACGACGACGGCGCCGACCTTTCGAGACTGGTCCTTGGAGCGCAGGGCGACGGTGAGCGCCACAGCGTAGAAGTAGTCGTCCCAATCCAGGACGCCTGCTTCTCGAGAAGTCCCCGATTCTGGGTCGTTCTCCTTGCCAGTTCGTTCGAGGAGAGGGTGCCTTCCTCTGCAGGCTTCTTTGCCCCACCTTGGAGCGCCGCCTTGGATGTGAGGCGCGTCCGACCACAGGGTCGAAACCCGGGAGGATTCCAGGCCCCCCCTCGGATGTCCGACGTGACCCTTGGGCTCCCATGGGCCACCCACGTGGGTGAGCATTGCGACGACTGGTCGGCATGCTTGTTACCGGCACCCAAGATTAGACTGCGCGGGTGGACAGTCGACAGCAGTTGGCGGCGCTCATCGCCGCAGAGCACCCCGAGCCGTATCGGGAGGACCTGCGCACCATCACAGGCGCGCGATCGGACCTGGAGATCGCAGAGTGGATCGACGAGCTGGTGCGGCAAGAGCTCGGCTGCGGCACCGCCGGAGCGCTGTTCGCGGGCAAGAGCGTGGGAGCGGTGTTCGGGCTGGAGCTGACCTCGGGCGAGCGGGTGGTTCTGAAGCTGTTCCACCCGATGTTCCCGCCGGCGGAGTTGCAAGCGATGCAGCGCTGCCTGGAAGGGCTGGTGGCACGGGGGTTCCCGCGCCACCGCCGCGCACGCCGCTGTTCCGGGCGGACGATCGCATCACCGGTGGGTTCTATGCGTATCGCGATGGCGAGCTCGCGGACGGCCACGCCCCGGACATCCGGCGAGAGCTGGCGCGGTCACTGGCGGAGGTGGCGCGGCTGACGGCGGACATCGAGGTGCTCGGGCTGCCGCTGTCGCCCGCGCGCGGTCCGACCCTGTGGGGGACGCCGCACCGATCGTTTGATTCGAACGAACCCAGCCCGGCGACCAACTGGATCGACGAGGTCGCCCGGCGCGCGCAAGCCGTCATCCGTGGCGGGGCCGCGGCGCTGCAGCCGGTGCACCTGGACTGGGGCGTGAAGAACGTGCGGTTTCACGACGGGCGGGTGTGCGCGGTCTACGACTGGGACTCGCTGGCCGCCGGCAGCCAGGCCGAGATGGTGGGGCGGGCCTCGGCCGAGTTCCCGACGCAGTGGGACCGGCCCGGGCGGCGGACGCCGACCATCGATGAGAGCGCCGCCTTCGTGGGCGAGTACGAGCAGGCGCGCGGGCAGGCCTTCACGGCCGAGGAGCGCGCGGTGATCGCCGCCGCCGCCGACTACCTGGTCGCCCAGGTGGCCCGCCAGGAAGATCCAGGCCGGGCCGCTCGCGAGGGCAGCTTCACCGCTCTGCTGGGCGAACGAACCCAGCGGGGGTGGCGATGAGCGACGGCGAGGATGCCGTCATGCGGTTGCTGGGCGGCCCGCCGCGGGCACTTCCTGTTCGAGTCGGGCCACCACGGCGACCTGTGGCTGGACCTGGAGCTCCTGTGCCTGCGGCCCCGCGAAGTTCGAGCGCTGGCGGTGGAGCTGGCGGATCGACTGCGACAGCTGGAGATCGATGCCGTCTGTTGCCCCTTGATCGAGGGCGCTTTCGTTGCGCTGATGGTCGCGGAGGAACTGGCCGTACCGTTCACGTACGCCGAAAGCCGCACCGACCCGGACGCCCGGGGACTGTTCCCCGTGCGATACGTCATGCCCGGTGCCTTGCGGCCCAAGCTGACCGGCCGGCGCGTGGCGGTGATCAACGACGTCGTCAACGCCGGCTCGGCCGTACGAGGAACCGTCGCCGGGGTGCAGGCTTGCGGCGTCGTGGACTCCGCGAATCACGCCGACGATCACGATTCTGCGATCAACATCGCCGCCCGCCGCCGCCGCCCCTCGCCGGTACATACTTCTACACATTGACGACATACCTGCGTCGTGTTGGCGGCGCACGCTGGCGGGATGCTGCGCAAGGTCCCCTCGCGCGCCGCGCATCGTCTCGCCGGTGGGAGCTCGCCGGGCATGGCGTGCCCGCTGTCCGACGGGGGACTGCTCGACCCGATCGAGACCGCGATGACGCCGGATCCGCCCAGCGTCTCGCTCGGCATGGCCGCCGCCCGGGTCAGAGCGATCCTGGCCGATGCCGCGGCCAGCGCGGTGGTGGTCGTCGATCCGGACGAGCGCCCGCACGGCATCATCACGCGCACCGACGTGCTGGCGGCGCCGGTCGAACAATCGCCGCGCCTGCGATCTCACCGCCGGCGAGCTGGCCTCGGGGCTGCTTTTCTGGCTGCCGCCGCAGGCTCCCGTCGCCCAGGCCGCCGCGCTGATGGCCTACGAGGGCATCGAGCACGTCGTGGTGGTGGCCGAGGGGCGACTCGTCGGCCTGGTCACCGCCCTCGACGTCGCGCGGGTGTGCGGCCGCGACAGCGGCTTTCTGCCCGGCCAGCGCCTCGGCTCCGGCCTGCACGCCGGGCGCTGGTGGGCGCCCGCGCGGCGGTGAAGTCGACGCGTCAGCGCGCGAGCAGCGAGTAGCTGCTGCCGACCGCGCTCGGGCCGTAGCGCTCCGGCGCGAAGGCGGCGGCCAGGGCGGCCTTCGCGCGCCAGCCGGTGCAGTGGCCCGGCGCGACCACCGCCGGGGCGACGCGCTCTTTCAGATCCCGCACGGTCGGCGCGATGCGCTGCTCCATGGTCTTGCCGGCCAGGTGGTAGCCGCCCAGCACCAGGTCCATCGCCTCGCCGCCGAACGCGCGACGCGCGTCGAGCGAAGCGTTGACGACGCCGGCGTGCGAGCATGCCGACAGCACGGACACTCCGCGGCCGCGCACGCCGAACGCCAGGTAGCGCTCGTCCATGATCAGCGGATCGGGCGAGGCGATGCCGCCGCGGAAGGTGTGATGGCCGGTGAGCCCGGTCTCGTACTCGGTCGTGCGCGGGATCGCGCCGCTGCCGGTGAAGCAGCCGACCGCGTGCTCGTCGGCGTTCAGGCGGACGTCACCGCCGGCGGCGGCGATCGCCTCCAGTGTCGGCTCGGTCGGGAGGAGCACGAAGTTGCCGTCGGGCAGCATCTGGCCGCGCTGGTCCGGACGATCCGGGTGGAGGTCGACCACCGGCGCCGGCCGGCCCGCCGCGCGCCGCGCCGCCGCCACGGCCGCGACCACCCCCGGCAGCCCGCCGCTGTGGTCGAAGTGCCAGTGCGACAGGAAGATCGTCTCGATCGAGGCGATGTCGACAGCGAGGCGCCGCGCGTTGTCCAGCCACACCTCGGCCGACGGGCCGATGTCGAACAGCACCGTGTGGCGCCGGTCGCCGCTGCGGCCGACGACAAGGGCCGAGAACCCGTGGCACGCGACGCACAGGTGCTCGAACGGCTCGCGGCACTCGCGCCCGTCGGAGGTCACCCGCGACGGCGCCATGCGCTGCACGTGACCGGCCAGCTCGGTCAACTGGGGGATGCCCTCATCGACGCTCGACAGCGTGTCGGTCTCGTTGTCTACAACGATCACGATACGACACTCGTCGAGCATTGTTTGCATGGCCTGCTTCTACCACCTGCGCACGCCGTGTCACTGATCGGTCGGAGCCGACATGGCGTTTGTCTGGCGCAGCCCCTCCGCGATCTCCGGCAGGATGCCGAGCCGCTGGTAGATGGGCCGGACCAGCCGGCGCAGCTCGGGCAGCTTGCGCGCGAACAGCGCCGTCCCGATCAAGGTGGCCACGCCGCAGCCGAACACGGTGGCCGGCGCGCCGAAGCGCTCGGCCAGCGCACCCGCGGCAAGGCTGCCGAACGGCGCCATGCCGAAGAAGGCCATGGCATAGAAGCCCATGACCCGCCCGCGCTTGTCCTCGTCGACCACGGTCTGCAGGATCGTGTTGCTCGCGCCCATCGAGATCACCATCCCGGCGCCGACGGCGAGCAGGAACCCGACCGACAGCCATATCCACTGCGAAAGCGCATAACCGATCAGGCCGACGCCGAGCACGCTGCTGGTGATGACGAGGGTCCGACCCAGGCCGAGCACCGTCTTGCGCGAGGCGAGCCACAGCGCGCCGCACAGCGCCCCGACGCCCGACGTGGCCATGAGCAGGCCGAGCGTGTGGGGACCGCCGCCCAGCACCTCGGCGGCGAAGATCGGGGTCAGCACCATGTACGGGACTCCGGTGAAGCTGACCAGCGCCAGCAGCAAGAGAATCGCGCGGATCGGCCCGAAGCGGGCCGCGTAGGCCGCGCCGTCGCGCAGCTCGGCCAGGACGCGGGCGCGCGACGCCTGGCGCGGGCGAGGCACCACGCGCATGGCCAGCAGCGACGCGATGACCGCGATGTAGCTCACCGCGTCGATGGCGAAGCACCAGCCCTCGCCGAACGCGGCGATGAGCACGCCGCCCAGCGACGGCCCGATCAGGCGCGCGCTGTTGACCAGCGACGAGTTGAGCGCGATCGCGTTGGGCAGGTCCTCGCGCGACTCCACCATCTCGACCACGAACGACTGGCGCGCCGGCATGTCGAACGCGTTGACCAGGCCCTGCAGGATGGCCAGGGCGAACACGTGCGCGACGGTGATGGTCCCGCTCAGCGCGAAGGCGGCCAGCAGCGCCGACTGCACCATGGCCACGATCTGGGTGACCACGATGATGCGGTGGCGGTTCCACCTGTCGATCAGCACCCCGGCGAACGGAGACAGCACGAACGTCGGCACCTGGCCGGCGAAGGCGACCAGGCCGAGCAGCAGCGCCGACCCGGTCAGGCGGTAGACAAGCCAGCTGGTGGCGACCCGGGTCATCCAGCTGCCGACGAGCGAGATGCCCTGGCCGGCGAAGAACAGGCGGTAGTTGCGGTGGCGCAGCGCCCGCCCCATCGCCGGCAGCATGGCGCGGAGGCGACGCTCGACCATGGTCGACACCGTAGCATCCGGCCCGGCGTGACGCCGGATCAGGGCAGGCGGGCGTAGCCGAAGAAGGCCGCCTCGATCGCGCGCGCCATCTCGCCGGCGGTGGCGAAGCGGCCGGCCGGCTCCGGGTCGAGCGCGCGCATGCAGATCTCCTCGATCTCGCGCGGCACCGCGATGGTGCGCAGGCGGCCGGGCGGCGGCGGCGACCACTCGCCGGCCACGTACTCGCCGACCAGCGCCTGGACCTGCGACTCGGTGGCGGCGTCGAACGGCGTGTGCAGCGACAGGATCTCGTACAGGATGGCGCCGAGCGCGAACACGTCGGTGCGGGCGTCGAGCCGCGCCTCGGGATCGAGCTGCTCGGGCGCCATGTAGCCGGGCGTGCCGCCGCGGAAGCCGGTCCCGTCCCGCTGGTCGTAGGCCAGGCCCCAGTCCACCACCAGCACCTCGCCGTAGCGGCCGAGCAGGATGTTGGCCGGCTTGAGATCGCAGTGGATCACGCCGCAGCTGTTGGCGTAGTCGATGGCCCGGCAGACCTGCAAGAAGTCGGTTGACAGCCGCCCGATCGAGTAGGTGGCCAGGATCTCCGGCTCGCCGGCGGCCAGCCGCTCGAGCACCGTCTCGAGGGTCGGCTGGTTGAGCAGCCGCATCACGTAGTAGCGGCCGCCGCGCTCGTCGACGCCGGCGTCGTGCACCGGCACGATGTTCGGGTGCTCGATGCGCCCGGTCAGGCGAGCCTCGCGCTGCAGCATCTCCTGCACCCGCGGGTCGACCACGGCGGCGTCGCGACGCGCGGTCTTGATGGCCACGTGGCGACCGAGCTCGGTGTCCTCGCACTCGATGACGTGGCCGGTGCCGCCGACGGCGATGACGCGCACCTCGCGGTAGCGCGGCGCGCCGATCCAGTCGCGCCGCGCCTCCTCGGATTCGGCGAGCTCTTCGCGCCGGCGGCGCGCTGCCGGCAATGCGAGCGCTGCGGGATCGCGTCATGGACGGATCTCGAGGATACCGCGCAACATCAGCCGGCTGAGGTGGCGGAACGCCTCCAGCCTCGCCATGCCGGCCACATCGAGGACATCCTCCAGCGACAGCACGCCATCCACCCGAGATAACAGGAAGGCGGCCCGGTGGTCGAGCTCGTTGAGCGGGATGTCGCTCATCGGCAGGGCCAGGCCGGGCACCGCGCGCATGTCGCCCAGGTAGTTTCCGTAGATCTCGTAGAAGAGCTCGCGGTTGGAGTGGATGAGCTTCTGCGCCACCGCGCTCTCCGGATTCTCGTCGAGCGCGAGGTCGACCGCCACGACAGCGGTCGGGTAGTGGCCCTCGCGGGCCGCGCGCCGGGCACGGTCGATGAGCCAGCCCACACGGTCGCGCAGCTGCTCGTCGCTGCGGCGGTCCGTGTCGGCCATCGCCGTGTCGAGCTCGGCCAGGAGATCGGCCGAGACCAGGTCGATCGAGATCGCCGTGTGCGCCATCGGCCGCTTCCGCCCGGTCAGCTCGGTGGTGGCGCGATCGACGTCCGACATCCGCGGCGGCACCGGCGTCGTCGTCCGGCGCAGCAACACGGGCGTCGTCGTGCGCCGCAGCAGCGGCCTGCTCGCGCCGCGCGGCGGCACCGGCGTCGTCGTGCGCCGCAGCACCGGCGCGCTCACGCTGCGCGGCGGCACCGGCGTGGTCGTGCGCTGGCGCCGGAACTGCGACACGCGCGACGAAACGCCGTGGCGCTCGATGGTCAGCTCCTCCTCGTCCACCTCGTCGTGGTGGCGGTCGTCGCGGTCGTCGCGGTCGTCGTCGTCGCCGCCGGAGTCGCGCGCGTCGCGGGAGCGAAGCTCGCCGGAGTCGTCGTCGCCGTCCGCGCCGTCCTCGCCGTCGGCCATGTCGCCGTCGTCCTCGCGATCGGCGTCCATCTCGCCGACCAGGTCGCGCGCCTCCATGCCGTCGGCGGCGTCGTCCTCGTCGTCGTACGCCACCCGGTCCGCTGCCGGGTCGGTCGCCGCCTCCGCGGCCGGCTCCGGCTCCACCGCGACGGGCGGCGGCGTGGTGCGCGGCGAGCGCCGGAACGTGACCCGCACCTCGCGCAGCTCGTCCTCGCGCAGGTGCGACAGGCCGGATTGCTCGATGTCGACCCCCGGCCGCTCGATTGTCTCGACCGGCGGCGTGCCGTCGGCCCAGGCCTCGATGTCCGGGTCCCGCGGATCCGGATCGACGACGGCGGCGGCGCCGAAGCGACGGGCCGCCGCCAGCCGCGACGCGTCGAGCGGCCCGCTCCCCTCCGCGGTCGGGATGGTGCGCGAGTAGCGGTCGCGGGACGGGTGCGTGGTCTCGCCGGGGCCGGTGTCCTCCTCCTCGACCGCCTCGAGCACCTCGTCGATGGTCTGGCCGCTGGGCGGCTCGTAGTTGTCGAGCGGCTCCTCCACGCTGACGCCCTCGTCGCCGTCCGGCCCGTCGTCGTCCGCATCGTCGCCGGCGTGGTCCGCGCCCGCGGACTCGACCTCCTCGGCCACGGCCGCGACCAGCTCGTCCAGGTCGTCGAGCACGCTCGGGTCAACCGCCATCTCCAGGGTGTCGTTGCTGCGCGACGCCGACGGCCACGACTCCTCCATCGGCCATTCGTCGAGCTCGCGGGCCAGCGCCCGCCGGACCCAGGCCCTGCGCCCGGCTCCGGGCTTGCCGCCGGCCGCGTCGCCGCCAACGTGCGGAGCGCCGGGCGCGGGCGTCGTGCTCTCTCCGTCGTCCTCCCCGCCCGCGCTCGCCGCCCGGCCGGGCGACCCCTCGAGCTCGAATCGACTCGTAGGGGCTCATGTCCTCCATCGGGTCGTCGGCCTCGATCTCGATGGCCAGCCCGAGCGGCTCCGCCTCGGCCTCCGCCGCCGCCTCGGCCTCGCGCTGCTCGCGCGCGACGCGGAACTTCTCGCTCAGGAGCTCGAAGTGGTCCTCGACGTACGTCACGTAGTCGCGGCCGCGCCGGTTGGTGCGGTCGATCTCGAGCGCGTGCCGCCACTCGGCCAGCGCCCCGATCAGATCTCCCTGCGCGTACAGCCGCAGGCCGCGCTCGATCAGCTCCTCGGCGCGGAGCCGCACGCTGGACTGGTTGCCGGCGGTCGCCTGCGACGTCCCGGTACCTTGCTCCTGGGCGCCGCCGCCGCCGGCGCTGTGATTCTTGGAACCGTCTGCCACTGCCGTTCTCTTGCCTCGCTTCTCCCCTTCGCCGCCGCCCTAGCCCACTCTCGTCTTGGAAACCACGCCGCGGAACATGTTCAGTGTGCGCGTCAGCGACTCGCTCGAGTCCTGAAGCTGACGTAGATCCTTGGCCGCGATCGCCTGCCGCGCGCGGTCGCACACGCCGCGCGCCTTCTTGATCGCGTCCTGGCCGAAGTCGGAGCCGCTGATGATCTCCGACACCTGGGCGAACAGCCCCTCGATCTCCTCGAGCATGCGCTCGGCCCCGTGGCGGTGCTTGTCGAACTCCTGGTTCGAGCGCACCTCGACCATGTAGTCCTTGTTGGCGTCGATCATGTCGCGGATCTCGTCCTCGGTCAGGCCGCTGGTGGCGGTGACCGTGATCGACTGCTCGAGGCCGGTCTCGAGGTCCTTGGCCTTCACGCTGACGATGCCGTCGGCGCTGATCGTGAAGGTGACCTCGACCTCGACCTCGCCGCGCACGGCGCGCGCGCAGCCCGGTCAGGATGAACTCGCCGAGCAGCTCGTTCTCCTCGGCCCGGTCGCTCTCGCCCTGCAGGACCAGGATCTTCACCGAGGTCTGGTTGTCCTTGACCGTGGTGAAGACGTGCGACTTGGAGGTCGGCACGGTCGTGTTCTGCGTCGATGAGCTGGTGGAAGTAGCCGCCCACGATCATGATGCCGAGCGAGTGCGGCGTGACGTCGAGCAGGAGCACGTCGCTCCGCTCGTCGACCAGCGCGGCGCCCTGGATGGCGGCGCCCAGCGCCACGACCTCGTCCGGGTGCACGCCCTTGCACGGCTCGATGCCGAAGAAGTCGGCCACCGCCTCCTGCACGCGCGGCATGCGGGTCATGCCGCCGACCAGGATGACGTCCTCGAGCTCCTCCTTGTTGATCTCGGCGTCCTCCAGCGTGCTGCGCGCAGATCTCGATGGTGCGCTCGATGAGATCGTTGGTCAGCTCCTCCAGCTTGGCGCGCGAGAGCGAGCGTCTGCAGGTGCAGCGCCTCGTTGCGGCCGGTGGAGATGATGAAGGGAAGGTTGATCTCGGTCTCGCGCAGCGCCGACAGCTCGCACTTGGCCTTCTCGGACGACGTCCTTGAGCCGCTGCAGCGCCATCTTGTCCTTGCGCAGGTCGACCTTGTGCTCCTTCTGGAAGCCCGAACACGAGCCAGTCGATGACGCGCTTGTCGAAGTCCTCGCCGCCCAGGAAGGTGTCGCCGGCGGTGGAGATGACCTCGAACACGCCGTTGCCGATCTCGAGGAGCGAGATGTCGAAGGTGCCGCCGCCCAGGTCGTAGACCGCGACCTTGCGCTCGATGTTGCGCGCCGAAGCCGTAGGCGAGCGCCGCCGCGGTCGGCTCGTTGATGATGCGGATGACGTCGAGGCCGGCGATCGCGGCCGGCGTCCTTGGTGGCCTGGCGCTGGCCGTCGTTGAAGTAGGCCGGCACCGTGACCACCGCCTTGGCCACCTCCTCGCCCAGGTACTCCTCGGCGATGATCTTCATCTCCTGCAGGACGTAGGCGGAGATCTCCGGGATCGAGAACACCTGGTCGCGCAGCATCGACGCGCACGTCGTCGTGCGGGCCCTCGACGATCCGGTAAGGCATCGTCTCGATCGACGAACGCACCGGCGGCCGAGCCCCACTTGCGCCCGATGAGCCGCTTGGCCGCGTACACCGTGTTCTCGGCGTTGGTGATGGCCTGCCGCTTCGCGATGTGGCCGACCAGCCGCTTGCCGTTCTCGGCGATGGCGACCATCGACGGCGTGGTCTTGTAGCCGCCGCGGTTGGGGATGACGACCGGGGTTCCATCCTCGACGATGGCCACGCAAGAGTTGGTGGTGCCCAGGTCGATGCCGATGACTCGGTTACTCATCGGGGGTTCCTTCGACAGTGTCGGGGTTCGGGTTCACGGGATTGGGCGGTGCACATCAGCCCTGGGCGCGGGAGGACCGGGCGGCGCGGACCGCCGCCAGATCCCCCTGGAGCTCCCGTGCCAGGGCATCGCTCGTCGACGACAACTCGAGGGCGCGCAGGAGAGTCTCCTCGGCCTCCTCCAGCCGACCTCCGGCGCGCTGCACATCGGCCATCAGCCTGAGGTACGAGGCGTCGTCGCTGCGCAGGCTGACCGCCTTCTCGGCGTATGCCTGCGCCTCGGAGACCTGGCCGAAACCGAGCGCGCACTTGGCGGCGCGGCGCAGGTAGCGCGGCTGCGTATCGGACTTGATCGCGGCGCGGAACAGGCGCAGCGCGCCCGCCGCGTCTCCGCCGATCTCGCGCTCGCATGCGCGCGCGAACAGATCGGCGGCCTGCTGCGATCGCGGCGGCAGAGGGCCGGTGGCGCGGCTGGCCGGGAAGGAGCCCGTGCTCTCCGCTCGCGGACCGGTGGAGCGTGTGCCGCGCCCCGGATCGCGCCCGGCCGCGAGCGACGCGAGGTACGCGGCCCGGCTCTCGTCTTCGCCCAGCTCCTGGAATGCCTCGGTCGCGGTATTGAAGATGATGCTCAGCATCGGACCGAAGCTGCCGAGGTCCTGCTTGTAGTGCCGATCCGGGTGGAACTCCTTCGACAGGCGGTAGTACGCCCGTTTGAGGTCCACCCGGCCCGCTGTCCGCGGCACCCCGAGGACCGCGAAGTAGTCACCACCCGCCACCAACCGCATCATCTGGATGATACGCCGTTTCTCCCGCTCCTCCAGCGCCACGTCCTCGACAAGGATGCGCGCCTCGTCAGGGGTGAGCTCGCCCAGCTCGACCGGCTCGAGCTCCTCGGTGGTCCGCTCGGCTGCGACCGGAGCGGATTTTTCCGTCGGTGTGGCCACCGGCGCCGCCGCCTTCGGGTTGGTCGGGACGGCCACCAGCGGCATCGGTGCCGCCGCGCCGCCCGGATTCTCGCCCGGCAGCAGCACCGCCCCGCTGCGGCGCAGCTTGCGCAGGATGCCGATCGACTTCTCGATGCCGAGACCGACCATGAGGATCACCTCGCGCAGCGACGTACGGCCGTCGAGACGGCTCCAGACGAAGTAGTCCTCGGTGGTGAAGCCCGAGCCGGGCGAGAAATCAGGGTTCTGCCGCGGCGCGAGCAGCGAACTCCCGTAATCCGGGATCTCATGAGGGATCACGCTCACTGACGCCCGGCCCCCGACGGTGGCGACTACCGCGCCCCCATCCTAGCATGGAGGCAATCAGCCGGACGCGCCGCTTTGTACCGGACGGTGTCCCTTTGGGCCGGCGCTTTGTGCCGGTCGGTGTTCCTTTGGACCGGCGCTTTGTGCCGGTCGGTGTTCCTTTGGACCGGCAAGGAACAGCTCGAGCACGGCCTTCTGTACGTGCAGCCGGTTCTCGGCCTGCTGCCACACCGCGCTCTGCGGCCCATCGAGCACCGCGGCGGCGATCTCCTCACCCCGGTGCGCGGGTAGGCAATGCAGCACGATGGCTCGCCGGGCCGCGCCGGCCACCAGCTTCTCGTCGACCGAGAAACCCGCAAATCTGACGCGCCGGTCGTCGGCCTGCTCCTCCTGCCCCATCGACGCCCACACGTCGGTGGAGATCACGTCCGCGCCGTCGGCTGCCTCGACCGGGTCGCGCACCAGCCGGATCGAGCCGCGCCCGCGCTGGGCCAGCAGGGAGCGGCTGCCGGCCAGCACGCCCGGCTCCGGGTCGAACCCATCGGGGCAGGCCAGCACCAGGTCGAGCCCGAGCAGCGCGGCAGCGTTGCACCAGGAGTTGGCCATGTTGTTGCCGTCTCCGATCCAGGCGAAGCGCACACCCTCGATGCCGCCGAGGCGCTCCTTGACCGTGAAAAGGTCGGCGAGCAACTGGCAGGGGTGATGCAGATCGGTGAGCCCGTTGACCACAGGCACCGGCGCGTAGCGGGCCAGGGTCTCGGCCCGATGCTGGCCGAAGGTGCGGATGACGATGCCGTGGCAGTAGCCGCCCAGAACCCGCGCCGTGTCCTGGATCGGCTCGCCGCGGGCGATCTGCGACCCTTCGGCAGACAGGAACACCGCATGTCCGCCCAGCTCGAACATGCCCACCTCGAACGACACGCGCGTGCGGGTGGAGGCCTTCTCGAACACCATGCCGAGCACCTTGCCGCGCAAGGTGGAGATGACCTCGCCGCGCCGGCGCAGCTCCTTGAGCTCGGTGGCGCGCGCGAACAGCCGCGCGATCTCCGCCTCGTCGAGATCGAGGAGGGTGAGGAAGTCGCGCTTGCCCCCTCTCGTCTGCGCGCGGGCGGTGGCCATGGCTAGCTTCGACCCGGAGGCTTCTCGCCCAGCGCGTCGTCGAGAACAGCCACCGCCTCGTCGATGTCGCGCGCCGTCACGTTGAGGGCCGGCGCGAAGCGGATGACGTTGGCGCCGGCGATCGAGAGCAGCACGCCGCGCTCGCGGCAGCGAGTCACCACCGGAGCCGGCGGTGTCCGCAGCGGCAGCCCGCGCAGGAGGCCCCGCCCGCGCGGCTGCTCGCACTTGTCGCGGCGATTCGCCGCGATCTTCTCGAGCTGGCGGTGCAGGTGCTCGCCCACCTGCACGCAGTTCTCGAGCAGGCCCTCGGCCTCGATTGTCTCGAGCACGCAGCGCGCCGCCGCGCAGGCCAGCGGGTTGCCGCCGAAGGTCGACGCGTGCGGCACCGCGTCCCCCTCGATGTACGTGAGGCCCTGCGCCGCCTTCTCGGTGCAGGCCAGCGCGCCGATCGGCACGCCGCCGCCGAGCGCCTTGGCCAGGGTCATCGCGTCGGGCGTCACGCCCTCCCACTCGTGGCCGAACCAGCGCCCGGTGCGGCCGATGCCGGTCTGCACCTCGTCGAAGATGAGCAGCGTGCCGGTGTCGTCGCAGATCTGGCGCAGCCCGGCCAGATATCCGTCCGGCGGCACCACGATGCCGCCCTCGGCCTGGATCGGCTCGACCAGGAAGGCGCACGCGCGGCGCTCGCCGAGCACCTTTCGCGCGGCGTCGAGATCGCCGAACGGCACCAGCATGACCGGCTCGACGAGCGGGCCGAAGTTGGCGCGGTACTTCTCCTGCCCGGTCACCGCCAGGGTGGCGAAGGTGCGGCCGTGGAACGAGCCGTGGGTGGCGACCAGGAGCGTGCGCTCCGGCGCGCCGGCCACCACGCTCTGGTAGCGGCGGGCCAGCTTGAGCGCGGCCTCGTTGGCCTCGCCGCCGGAGTTGCAGAAGAACACCCGGTCGGCGAACGAGCGCTCGACGAGGGCGGCCGCGGCCAGGATCCCCTGCTCGTTGTAGTAGAGGTTGGACGTGTGCATCAGCGCGGCGGCCTGCTCGGCCACCACGCGGGCCAGCGCCGGATGGGAGTGGCCCAGCCCGCACACGGCGATGCCGGCGGTCATGTCGAGGTAGCGCGCGCCGTCGGCGTCGAAGAGCTCGCTCCCCTGGCCGCGGGCCAGCACCACCGGCTGCTGGCGATAGTTGCGCAGGAAGACCTTCTCGGCCTGCGCGATGAGTCTTGCCGTCTGCTCGCGATCACTCTTGCTCATGCTGTCTCTGTCTCCGACTCGATGAACTGTGTGCCGACGCCGGCGCGGGTGAAGATCTCGAGCAGCAGCGCGTGCTCGAGCCGGCCGTCGATGATGTGTACCTTGTGCACGCCGCGCTCCACCGCGGCCAGCGCGTTCTCCAGCTTCGGGATCATGCCGCCCGACACCGCGCCGGACGCGCGCAGCCGGCGCGCCTGCCCGGCTGTCAGCGACGGGATGAGCGCGCCGGCGCCGTCCTTGACCCCCTCGGTGTCGGTCAGGAGCACCAGCTTCTCGGCGCCCAGCGCGACGGCGAGGGCGGCGGCGAACGGATCGGCGTTGACGTTGAGCGTCTGCCCGTCTTCGCCGACCGCGAGCGGCGCGATGATCGGGATGAAGTCGGGCAGCAGGCGATCGACGACGCGGCGATCGATCGCCTCCACCTCGCCGACCAGGCCGAGGTCGGGTCCGGACGGGTCGAGCCGGCGGGCGCGGGCCAGGCCGCCGTCGACGCCGGTCAGTCCGACGGCGCGGCCGCCCAGCTGCTGGATCTGGCGCACGAGGTCCTTGTTGAGCGTGCCGCCCAGCACCATCTCGACGACCTCGAGGGTGGGCCCGTCGGTCACCCGCAGGCCGTCGACGAAGCGCGCGGCCAGGCCCAGGCGGTCGAGCATGGCCGACACCTGCACGCCGCCGCCGTGCACGACCACGACCTGGATGCCGACCCAGTGCAGCAGCACCACGTCCTCGGCGAAGCGCCGGCGCAGACCGGCGTCGTCGAGGGCGGCGCCGCCGATCTTGATGACCACGCTGCGGCCGCGGAACTCCTTGATGTAGGGGAGCGCCTCGATCAGGACCCGCGCCTTGTCGATGACCTCGCGCACCGGGCTGGAGCATATCCGATCCGACCCGGGGGCTCCCCTCGGCGGACGGGGCGCCCCGGGCGGCGGCCGGTGACGGAATTGGCGGCGCGCTCGCGTTCGGGTCACAATGGTTGACCGTCCGTGCGTCCGAAAGGCTGACCTGAATGTCCACGCGGTTGATCTCTGCCGGACCAGCTGGCTCTGCCGCACGAGTTTCGTTCTAGGATGCGCGGAATGTGGTCTGGACTCCGGCGCGCGGCCGCGGCGCTGGCGGCGCTCGCCGCCGTCGTGAGCCTGTGTCCGGACGGCGCCGAGGCCAAGGCGAAGAAGCCGTACTGGCTGGTCTCGTTCGTCGGCGGCGTCCTGGTGCCGGTCGGCGATACGGCCGACGAGCGCGAGGTCGGCCTCGGCGTGGGCCTGCGAGTCGGCTACACGACGAAGATCGGGCTCGGCCTGGCCCTGGTGGCGCAGTACTCGCCGCTGCCGGTCAGCGATCCGCCGGCCGGCGACGGCGCGGCGCCGGCCGCCGACGTCACCGAGAACCACTTCGTGACCGCCGCCCTGGTGCCCCGCTTCACCCTCGGGCGCGAGGTGTTCCGTCTCACCCTGGGCGCGGGCGGGGGCGGCATCATGGAGCAGACCCGGTCGCGCCCCGCCGATGACGAGATGGGAGCGACCCTGGTTGACTCGGTGTTCGCCCCCGCGGCCATCGGCGAGGTCGGCATCGAGACGCACTTCTGGGGCTCCGGAGGGATCGTCGTCACGGGCAGCTACCTGCGCTCGTTCGGCGACCGCGAGGCGGAGGTCGGCTCTCTGCTGGGCGGCTTGATCTTCACCTTCCGATAGGTAGGCAGCGCGCGCTCCCGCCTGTCATGAGTTTTCCTCACATCGCTCATGAGCCGACGGCATGATCGGGTCTCACCGGGGCGCCGGAGCGATTCACTCGTAAAACCGGTTGGAGCATCGGCTAGCGGCGACCATTATTTGTTTCTGCCGTGAGTCCTCCTCCGTCTCCCCCCTCCTGCGCGTGGAGGAATCCGGCGACGCGTCCCGGATCGCCGAGCTCGAGCGCCGGATCGCCGAGCTCGAGCGCAGCATCGGGTCGCGCGACGAGCTGATCGGCCTTGTCGGCCACGAGCTGCGCAATCCCCTGTCCCCGGTGTTCCTGCAGGCCTATCACCTCATGGCCGAGGTGAGGAAGGCCAAGTCAGGGACCGTGTCGGCCGAGTGGCTCATCCCGCGGCTCGACCTGTTCCTGCGCGGGCTGGACCGCCTGCTCGAGCGGCTCAACCGGCTCATGGACCTGTCGGCGCTGCAGTCTCCGGGCGGCATCTCGCTGGTCGAGGAGGAGCTCGACCTGTCGCGGATCGCGGAGGACGTGGCCGCGTCGATGGCGCGCGAGGCGGAGACCGCGTCCTGCTCGGTGCAGGTATCGACGCCCGGCCCGATGATCGGGCACTGGGACCGCGCCCGCCTGGAGCAGATCGCGGCCAACCTGCTCGCCAACGCGATCCGCTTCGCCGCCGGCAGCCGCATCGAGGTCGCCGTGTGCGCGCGGCCCGACGACATGGCGGCGCTGGTGGTGGGCGACCACGGTCCCGGCATCGCCGAGGAGCTGCGCCCGCGCGTGTTCGAGCGCTTCGAGCGCGGCGACACGCGCCACCACAGGGGCGGGCTCGGCCTCGGTCTCTGGATCGTGCGGCGGCTGTGCGAGACGATGAACGGCTCCGTCGCTGTCGACAGTCAGCCGGGCCGCGGCGCAAGGTTCACGGTCACCCTGCCGCGCCGGCGGGCGGCGGGCCGCAACGGCCACGGCGGACACGATGGCTGAGCCGCGCCGCGAGGCGCGCCCGTGTCGCTGAGGCGGCGATGAAGAAGCTCATCCTCATCGCGGAGGACGAGTACGGGCTGGCCGAAGTTCTGGCCCAGCTGATGTCCGACCTCGGCCACGACGCGCAGCTCGCGGTCAACGGCGCCGCCGCGCTGGAGCGGATGGCGCGGCGGCTCCCGGATCTGTTGCTCGTCGATCTCGATGATGCCGCTCCTCGACGGCGCGGGCTTGCTGCGCCGCATGCGCGCCGATCCGCGCATGGCCCGCGTTCCGGTCATCTTGATGACCGCGCAGCCCCACCAGATTCCGCCCGATATCATGGCGATCGTGCAGGGAGTCCTGCCCAAGCCGTTCACTCCCGATGCTCTGCTGGGGACGGTGGATCGACTCCTGGGCTGAGTCGGGAGTGACACGCGTCTCCGTTTCCGACCCGGCGCGGAGTATCATCTGTCGCGATGGAGGTGCCGGGTGTGGTTGGGCTTTCGCGCATCGGCACCGGGGGGTTCGCCGAGGTGTACCGAGGCGTGCTCGGCGAGAGTGGCGACCCGGTCGCCGTGAAGGTGTTCGCCCCTGGAACCGAAGCGCGGGTCGAACGTGAAGCGTCTGCACTGGCAGAGGTAGGACCTCCGCTGGTGCCGCGCCTGCTCGGGCGCGAGCTCACCCCTGAGGGGCGACCCGCCCTGATCATGGAGCTGGTCTCCGGGACGACCCTGAGCTCGGCCAGCGTGACGCAGGCGACCCAGGACGAGAAGCTCGACGCGCTGTGGCGGTCGGCCATGACCGTGGACCTGCTCCACGACGCCGGCTGGATGCACCGGGATCTCAAGCCGGATCACGTGGTGCTGCGACACGACGATCGCGTGACCCTGCTCGACCTCGGCGCGGCGCTGCGCTGCGGCAAGGACGCGCCGGTCGAGGAGCCGGGCGTCGACCCGCTGGCGCTGACAGCGGATGGCGCCGCGCTCGGCACACCTCGCTACATGGCGCCCGAGCAGTGCACGGGACTGCGGGTCATCGGCCCGGCGGCCGACATCTACGCGCTCGGCGTGATGGCGTTCGAGCTCCTGGCCGCGCGGCCGCCGTTCGTCGGCGAGCCGGCGGTCATCCGCAGCGCGCACATGGCCACGCAGCCGCCGCGCCTGTCGTCGTTCGTCGACGTGCCCAAGGCGGCCGACGACGTGATGCTGCGCTGCCTGGCCAAGGATCCGTCGCAGCGCCCGGCCCGCGCCACCGAGTTCGCCGCCGCGCTGACCGCCGCGCTGGCCCAGGGCTCCGGCGAGCGCCCGCTGGCGCTGCCGGCCGACTCCAGCCCGCGCCGCGTGGCGCTGCTGGCGCTGCGCTCGCGCCGCTCGGTGGTGGACATCGACCGCGCGCTGGGCGCGCGCGCCATCCTCGCCCGCGCCCAGGGCGACCGCCTTGTGATCGCGCTGCCGGCGCCCGGCCCGGCCGCGACCGCGGTGCTGGCCGCGCTGCGCCTGGCCGACCGCTTGCGCGCCGCGCTCGACATCGAGGACGCGGTGGTGCACGTGGCCGAGCTGCGCATCCGCCGGCGCGGCGAACGCCTCGCCTGCGCCGGGCCGGCGCTCGACGACCTGGGCTGGGCCGAGCGCCCGGCGCTGGCCGAGTCGCGCGCGCAGCTGACCCCGACCGCCGCCGGCGAGCTGGATCCAACGACGCTGGCGATCGTGACCGGCGCATCCGGCGCGCCGACCGCGACGCGCGAGCCGACCCTGGTCGGGCGCGCCGAGGTGCTCGCCGCCGTGGCCAACGACGCCGGGCGCGGGCCGGGCCTGGCCACTGTGCTGGGCGGTCCGGGCGCGGGCAAGACGCGCTTCCTCACCGAGCTGGCCAGCGAGCTGCGCGCGCGCGGCATCGGCCCGGTCGCGCGGGTGTCGGCGCGCGATCTGTCCGTCACGCGCGGCGTGCCGCTGGCCGAGGCGCTGCGCGACGGCGACGGGCCGCCGCCGGTCGCGATCCTGATCGACGACGCCGCGGTCGCCGACAGCGCTGCGCTCGACGCCATCGAGCTGGCCAGCCTGGATGAGCCGTCGGCGTGGGTGTGCGTGGCCGCGGTGCCGGACCTGGTGAGCCGCCGGCCCGGCTGGGACGCGCGTGCGCTGCGCGCCGAGCGCTGGGAGCTGGCGCCGCTGGGCAAGGCCGAGTCCGCCGCCGTGCTGCACGAGCTTCTGGCCGCCGAGTTCATGCCCGAGGCGGTGATGGACCGGCTGGTCGAGGCGTCCGGCGGCGTGCCGCTGCACCTGGTCGAGCTGGCCATCGCGCTGCACAACTCCGGCGCCCTGCGCGCGCGGCCCGGCACCGACGGCATCTACATCGCGGCCGATCACCTGGTTCACCTGTCGTCCACGCCGCTGGGCGAGCGCATGGCCGAGCGCGCGCTGGCCGAGGTGCCGCCGTCAACGGTCCTGTTCGCGCGCCTGTGCGCCGTGCTGGGCGACGACGTCGAGCTGGCCGAGGTCGAGGCGGCGCAGAGCGCGGCCGAGGGCGGCTGGGTCGACGCCCGCATCGGCATGCACCGGCTGTGCGCGGCCGGCATCGTCGTCCAGGTTGGACCGTCGCGCTGGCGCTTCCAGCACCGCATGCTGCGCCAGGGCATCCTGACCGGCACGCCGGCCGGCGAGCGCGAGCAGCTGCACCGCGCGGCGCTGGCGGTGGAGGAGGCGCGCCGCGAGCCGCGCTTCGATCGTCTGGCCGAGCACGCCGCCGCGATCGGCGATCGCGAGAAGGCGTGGAGCGCGTCGTCCGCGCTGGCCGAGGCGAGCGCGCGCGATGGAGACCTCATGGAGGCAGAGCTGGCGTGGACGTCGGCGCTGGCGCATCTGCCGGCCGGAGACCCGCGCCGCGAGCACGCGCTGGTTGGCCGTGGACGTGCGCGACAGAAGCTCCAGCTCTTCGAGGAAGCGCTGGTGGATTTGACCGCGGCGCGTGAGCTGGCGCTCTCGCGAGAGGACCGGGTCGCGGCGGCCGAGATCCTCCTCGCCGTGGCCACGGTGCAGGACTGGCGTCTTCGCTACGAGGAGTCACGCGTTGCCGCGCTGGCGGCACGAGATCTGGCCTCGGAGTCCAGCGATCCTCGCCTGGCCGCTCGCGTGCAGCTCGCACTCGGTCGCTCGGCATGCCGGCTCGAACAGATCGGTCATGCGATCGACACGCTCACCCAGGTCGTCGACGGTCCAGGGGCTGACGGCGAGACACGGACCATCGCCCTGTTGATGCTGGCACCACTCCTCGTCTACGCAGGGCGCCAGGCGGATGCGGAGCGACGCTTCGAGCAGCTCATCGAGCTCTGTGGCGCGCTGAACGACGACCTCCACCTGGCCATCGCCTTGAGCAATCGCCGTCTGCTCTGGCTCAGGCTCGACAAGCTCGATGAGGCCGAAAGCGATCTACGCCGGTCCATCGACCTGGCGCGGCGGTTCGGAGCATCACAGGCCGAGCGACTCGCCAACCTGAATCTCGCGGAGACCCTGTACTGGAAATGGGAGCTCGACGGCGCTCTCCAGCTGGCCGAAAGAGCGCTCGCCCTGCGGACCCGATTCTCGGGCGATAGCGTGACCGACGATGCCCTGCTGGTTGCGCGCATCTGTCTGGCCAGGGGAGATCGCGAGGCGGCGGTGGCTGCACGTCAGCGGGCGGTCGACCTGGACACGGTGAAAACAAAGGCACTCGCACGCATCGTCGACCTCGTGCTGGCGGGTGCGCGAGAGAGCGAGTGGGAACAGGCCGACGGCGCCACCGCGCAGCCCTATGCGGAGCTCGGCATCGAGCTGGCACTCTGGGCCTCGCGCACCGCCTTGCAGACCGGCGACGTCGAGGCGGCTCGCCGGTGGCTGGGCGTCGCGCGCGAGCGGGCCGGCAACCGGCGCGCCTGGCAGGTTCAAATATCCGACCTTGTCCTGCATGTAGGCGAATTGTGAGTGGATGCGCTGACCACACGTCCCAGGGGTCTGTCGACCCCCCGTCCACAGTCACACGTGCAACCCCGCATGTGCGAGCAGCTAGGACGCGGCGCACGGTTTGCTTCATTACCGGCGACGGGAACTCTTTTAATTGGGAGTGGCGAATGAACCGACTGGCTGTGGTTGTGTGTACGACCCTTCTTGCCGCTTGTGCGGCGGACGTCGGTCCTGAAGACGAGGGCCTCGACGAGGATGGCGCGGCCTTCAACGCCAAGCCGGACATCATCGGAAACGGCATCAAGGGCGACGACATCATCGGCAACGGCCTGATGTTCATCCCCAGCAACGTCCGGGCGCTCACCTCGTCGCCCCTGAACAGCGACACCTTCAAGCCCGGCCTCGGACCGCCCGAGCTGACCAGCTTGCCGTGCGACCCGCCGACGATGAAGTTCATGCGCTACTTCATCGAGACCGCGCTTGAGCCGGGACAGGTGGTGGAGTTCTGCGGCGTGAAGACCGAGGGCGCCATGGGGATGCACCCGAAGTGGTTCACCGACAAGCCGACCAAGGAGGGGCGCGAGGCGACCACCGCCGGTCTGCTGGCTCGCGTGAACGCGCACGGCGTGCCGGTCATGGTCTCTCCGCGCGGCCTGCGCCCGGAGAAGGCTGAGTTCAGCATCAACGGTCCGGTCCCGGGCGATGTCTTCGACAACACGCCCGCCCGGAATCCGATCCGCAGCCTCCACGACAGCTGCGGCGCCTCGGAGACCGGCGACACCCGGAACTGCGGCTGGTCGAGGGACTATGCCTTCGTCGGCACCTGCACCCCGGGCTTCGACGTCGACGTCGGCGCGGGGGCCTCGCCCAGCTGCGGCGCGCCGCTCGGCTGGTCCGTCGACGACACCGTGCTGCGCATCTGCCTCGACGAGTTCGGCTGCGACGACGGCGGTGCCACCTTCCTCAAGTCGGCCGACGACACGTGCGGCGGAAGGGAGCCGTCGACGACGTTCACGTGTCCGGCGACCGGTGTGTTCACCGCCATGCTGTCGGGCGTCACCGAGACGACGCCGTTCGACGGGGCGGTGGGCGCGTTCTCGGCCAAGCCCTTCAGGTTCCCGGTCAGGGTGAAGGACTTCTTCAAGGTGGCAGAGGGCGGCTTCTACGGCGACATGTTCGACGAGCTCAAGCTGAACCCGAACGTGAAGGTCGAGCTCAAGGGCAAGAACGGGTACACGATCATCGTCACCGACGAGAACAAGGAGCACAGCGGGTCCCGCAGCGACCACGTCTACCTGTTCGAGGACGCGTGGGCGTGCCACGACCCGGAGTGGACCGTGGGCGAGGCGTACCAGCACGCGCGCCTCTGCGCCGACGCGTTCGTGCAGACTCCGAGCGGCGGGCAGATGAAGAACATCTGCGTCTCGCAGCCGCTCGGCGAGTGCAACGCGGTCCCGGCCGAGAGTCCGGCGAACTTCTGCGGCGTCTACGACCAGATGCCGATGCTGGGCGACTTCGACCACGACGACTGCCCGGATGGCCTGGGCAACCAGCGAGACTGGCCGGTGACGATCTACCTGCACGACGCGTGCGATTCTGCTCTCGCAGAAGGACGTGAAGAGGGGTCTATGCAGGCGCGGACGCAAGTAGAGCGGGGGCTGCGGGGACGGCGCGAGCGGGATCTCATCCCGGTCGGCACCATCGTCGGCGCCTACGCAGTCGAGGAGGCGGTGGCGGAGGGCGGCTTCGCGTCGCTCTACCGCGCGGTCCGGCTGGAGGACGAGCGGCCGGTGGCGATCAAGGTGCTGCACCGAGACCTGGCCGCGTCGCCGCGGGTCCAGGCGCGCTTCCGCCGCGAGGCGGAGGCGATCCGCCGGCTCGACCACCCGCGCATCGTGTCGGTGCTCGACCACGGCACGCTCACCGATGGCCGGCCGTACCTGGTCATGGAGTGGGTCGAGGGGCGCCCGCTGTCCGACGAGCTGTCGGCGCGCGGCCGGCTGCCCTGGTCCGAGGTCGTCGATCTGGTCGCCCAGATCGCCGACGCCCTGGAGTCGGCCCACTCCTGCGGCGTGATCCACCGCGACCTCAAGGCCGAGAACGTGATCGTGTCGGGCCAGAGCCCGCGCCTTTCGGCCGTGCTGGTCGACTTCGGGCTGGCCAAGATCCTGGCCGATGAGGCGAGCGCCGGCGACGTGCTCACCACCGCGTCGCCGATGGGCACGCCGATCTCGATGGCACCGGAGCAGATCCTCAGCCAGGTGGTCGACACGCGGGTCGACGTCTACGCGCTCGGCGTGCTGATGTTCCAGATGGCCGCCGGCCGGCCGCCGTTCTCGCTGCCGGACCTGGCCGCGCTGCTCGAGGCGCACCTGCACGCGCCGCCGCCGCGCCTGAGCGATCTGGTGCCGGCGACGCCCGAGGTGGACGAGGTGGTCGCCTCGTGTCTGGCCAAGGAGCCGGCCGAGCGACCGTCCTCGCCGGGCCGGGCCGCCGCCGCGCTGCGCCGCGCTGTCGGCTCCGGCAGCGGCGCGTCCATCGCCGTCGAGCCGGTCGACGTCCTGTGCGCCGCGGTCTACGTCGTCGCGTGCCCGCCCGACGGCGGCGGCTCCAACGACACGCTCGATCGACTCGACGACCTGGTCGAGGCGGCGCGCACCCGGCTGCTCGCGGCCGGCATGACGATCACCTGGGAGATCGGCAACGCGCTGCTGGCGGTCGCGCCGGCGCAGCAGCCGGGCCAGCGCCGCACCGTCCTCGACGCCGCGCGCGGCCTGGCCGGGCCGGAGCTGGCTGTGTTCGTGCACGCCGACTTCGCCCGCTTGATCGGCGGCCGCTGCGTCGGCGGCCCGCTCTGCCACATCGCCGAGTGGACCGATCCGCGCCCGGTGCCCGGCCGCGTCGCGGCCAGCCGCTCCATCCTCGACAACCTCGACCGCCGCCCGGCGGTGCCGACCATCGACGGCGCGCTGTAGACGAGGCCGCCGCTCTCAGCGAGTGGCCAGGCCGTGCCGGCGCAGCAGCCGGTAGAAGTAGGTGCGGTCGATGCCGGCCGCCGCCGCCGCCTCGGCAACGCGGCCGCCGTGCCGCTCGAGCAGCTCGGTCAGGTACATGCGCTCGAACTCGGCGATGGCGCGGCTGCGCGCGTCGGAGAACGGCAGGCGCGCGTCGAACGGCGCCGGCGTGCGCGGCGCCGTGCCTTCTTGCAGCGGCATGTCCTCGAACACCAGGCTGCGCTCGAGGTAGTTGCGCAGCTCGCGGATGTTGCCGCGCCAGGCGAAGCGGGTGAGCCGCGCGACCATGGCGTCGTCGAGCACGCGCGCGATGCGCTCCGGCTCGGCGCCGAGCCGCGACAGCAGCTCGCCGGCCAGGAGCGAGATGTCCTCGGGGCGGCGGCGCAGGGCGGGCAGCTCGACGCGCACCACCGCGAGCCGGAAGTACAGGTCGGGCCGGAAGCGGCTGGCGTTGATCTCGGAGCGCAGGTCGCGGTTGGTGGCGGCGATCAGCCGCACGTCGACCAGGATGGCGCCGGTGCCGCCGATGCGCCGCACGCTGCGGTTCTCGAGCACGCCGAGCAGCTTGGGCTGCAGCTCGCCGGGCAGCTCGCCGATCTCGTCGAGGAACAGCGTGCCGCCCGACGCCTCCTCGAAGGCGCCGATGCGGCGCGTGTCGGCGCCGGTGAACGAGCCGCGCTCGTGGCCGAACAGCTCGCTCTCGAGCAGGTTGGGCGGGATGGCGCCGCAGTCGACCATGACGAACGGGCCGTTGCGGCGCGGGCTGGCGTGGTGCAGCGATCGCGCGGCCGCCGTCTTGCCGGTGCCGGTCTCTCCCTCGAGCAGCACGGTGGCGTTGGTCGGCGCGAGCCGCTCGAGGTAGGCGAACACCTCGCGCATGGCGGTCGACTCGCCGATGAGCTCGCCGAAGCGCCGCGACTCGGACAGGACCAGCCGCCCGGCCGTGGTGGCGAAGTCGAAGCGGATGGCGGTGCGGCCGAGCCGCAGCACGCTGCCGGAGCGCAGGAAGCCCTCGACGATGCGCACCCCGTCCACCACGGTGCCGTTGAGGCTGCCGGTGTCGCGCACGCGCGCGCCGTCGTCGCCAAGCCGGATCTCGCAGTGAAAGCGCGAGACTGTCGGATCGGAGACCACCAGCGAGCAGAGCGCGTGCGACCCGATGGTGGCCACCTGCCCGTCCGACTGGTAGCGCGCCCCGCTGGCCGAGCCCTCGATGACCGCCAGCTCGAAGCGCTGGATCGCGTCTGCTCGGGCACCGATATCCCGATCAGGGATTGTCTGGCTCGGGGGGCCAAGGTCGTGCGACGGCATCGGCGCCAGCTTGTTCTATCACACCGGGGTCGCGCTCGGAACGCGGGACCGGCTCGGGGCGTCGCGTCCTTTTCGCGCGCGCAACATTGGCGGGCGGGGGCGCTCGGATGGACAGCTCATGTCATGGGATCCGGGCCGGGCCAACCGGTAGCCTCCTCTTCATGGTGAGACGGGGGACGATGCCGTTTCTGGGCAGCGCGAGCTGCCTCGCGATTCTGGCCGCCGGCTGCGGGTCCGGCCGCGCGGCCGCGCCGCCGGCCCGGGCCGCGACGCCGCCACCGGCGGCCGAGCCGGCGGCCGCCGCGCCCGCTCCGGCCGGCGGCGGCGACGAGATCATCATCGGCGAGCGCCTGGCGCTGCACTCCGAGATCCTGGGCGAGGATCGCGTGTTGATGGTGTACCGGCCGCCGCCGGACGGCGGGACGACGCGCTACCCGGTGGTCTATCTCCTGGATGGTGACGCCCACTTCCACCACGTCACCGGCCTGGTCCAGTTCCTGATCTCGCAGGGGCGGATGCCGCGCGCGATCGTGGTCGGCCTGACCAACACCGACAGGTCGCGCGACTTCACCCCCACCCGCGTCCAGCAGTTCCCGACCAGCGGCGGGGCGGATCGCTTCCTCCAGTTCCTGCAGCGGGAGCTCATCCCGGCGGTCGAGGCGCGCTACACGACCGCGCGCTACCGGGTGCTGATCGGCCACTCGCTGGGCGGCCTCCTGGCGGTGCACGCGCTCAACCGGGCGCCGGACCTGTTCGACGCGGCCATCGCGATAAGCCCCAGCCTGTCCTGGGGCGAGCGCCTCGCCCAGCGCGGGACCGAGTCGCTCCTGACCGCGCGCCGGACCCTCGACAAGGCGCTTTACGTGACCGTGGGCAACGAGGGACCGGAGATGGTGGGCAGCAACCGGGCCTACGCCGAGATGCTGCGCTCGCGCGCCCCGCGCGGACTTCGCTGGCGGTTCGAGGAGATGGCGCAGGAGGATCACGGCAGCATCGTTCACCGCGGCGTCTACCGCGGGCTCGAGCTTGTGTTCGAGGGCTGGTCCGCGCCGGTCAACGCGACCTCGCTCGCCGAGCTGGAGCGCCACTACCAGACGCTGGCGGCCCGCTTCCACATCCCGGTCTCGGTGCCGGAGAACCAGATCAACCTGTTCGGTTACCGCCTCCTGGGCGGCGGCAAGGTGGACGAGGCCATCGCCGTGTTCCGCCGCAACGCGGCGCTCTATCCCGACTCGGCCAACGCGTACGACAGCCTGGCCGAGGCGCTCGAGACGAAGGGCGACATGGCCGGGGCGGTGCGCAACTACGAGCTGGCGGTCAGACACGCGGCCCGCAACCGCGACCCAGGCCTCGAGCTCTACATGGGCCGCCTGGCCGCCGCCCGCAACAAGTTGACGGCGAAAAAGAAGTAGCCCTACGGGCGGAAGGGCTGCTCGTCCTCGCCGCGCACCGGGTTGGCAAGCCGGCGGGCGACCGCCTGCTGCTCCTCCTCGTTGAGCCGGCGCACGTAGACCCCGGCGGCCTCGATGGCGCGCGAGCCGAAGAAGCCCTCCGACACCGCGTACTCCACCTCGATGACCATGTAGGGCTCGTCGCCGATCCACATGAGCTCGTGCTTGCGGGGGATGCCGACCCAGGAGCTGAGCGTGAACTTGTCGCGGGTGCCGTCGGTGTTGAGGACCACCAGCGTGATGCGATCGGTCGCGGTCATGTATTCCTCGCCGGCCCGGTCATCTCTCTCGCTCCTCGTCGAGCGTGGCCATCCCCAGCAGGCGCAGCGCCTCCTGGTCGGGCGGCCGCACTGTCAGCTTCTCGGCCGGGCTGCCCGGCCGCTCGCGCTGATAGATGAGGTCGGCCACCGCCGCGTAGGCCGCCTTCTCGAACGCGCGCACCGAGGCAACGTTGTCACTGCCGATCAGCGCCCACGATCGATAGACGTCGCCGGCGCGCAGCTCGCGGGACAGGAACTCCAGCATCGACGGGGCCACCGCCCGGCCGCGCGCCTGCGGCGCCACGAACACGTCGTGGATGTAGGCCTCGGTCGTGAGCAGCTCGAGCGTGCGGGCCAGCTCCGGCACCCAGACCTGGTTGCGCGCGCACCAGGCGATGCCGGCCGGCTTGCCGCCCAGGCGGGCCAGCACCACCACGTCGCCGCGCTGCCACTTCTGGCGGGCGTAGTCGACGTCCAGATCGAGGCTCTCGACCAGCTGATCGCGCTCGGCCTGGGTCATCGCGTCGAAGTCGGCCTCGCGGACGTTGTTGACCGTGAGCCCGACCGCCGGCGTGATGCCGCGCGTCCACAGCTCGCCGCGATACAGGTGCAGCCGCTGCAGCCCGGTCAGGGTCTCGGCGGCCGTGCGGATCTTGGCCCACGCCGCCCGCGCACCGGCCGCGGCCGCGCCGGGCGCGTCGCGCGCCGCCTCCACCCGCCGCCGCACCGCGCCATATGTGCGCGCCAGGTGCGCCGCGCGCGAGCTGCCGTAGATGCGCACCCGCAGCGCGCGCTGGCGCACCGAGGGCAAGACCGGCAGCTGCACCTCGTCGGCGCCGGTCACCACGTCGAGCGCCACGCGGCCGCGCGCCACCGCCGCGCGCGCCTCGGCCTCGAGCAGCCGCGCCACCGCCCCCGGCCGCTCCGGGTCGACCGCGGTGGCCAGCACCACGGCGCGATCGCCGTCGTCGATGACCAGGGCCGCGGCGATCGCCTCGTTGTCGCCGTCGTCGAGCCGGCTCAGCCGCGCCGTGCCGGTGGTGCCCAGCTCGACGGTGACCTGCTCGAGGAAGTGCGACGCCTCCTGATCGGCCAGCGGGCTGGCCTCCTCGCGGTCGGCCCACTCGAGGCGCGACAGGCGGCGCAGCGCGGCCAGGCCCTTGCGCAGCGAGGTGACCTCGTCGGCGTAGTGGCGGATGCGCGGATCGGTCTCGACGCCGAGCAGACCGCCCGACTCCAGCCCCGGCACCGACAGCAGCAGGCGGCGGGCGCCCCCCGCCTCCGCGCTCTCGCACGAGAACCCGGACGTGCCGAGGCCGTTGGTCATGAAGGCCCGCGCGCGCGACGGCTCTTGCAGCGGCTGCAGGTCGATGACGTCCCAGTCGCCGGCCGCGGCCAGCTGCTGGCCGAGCTGGCTGCCGAACTCCTCCTCGAAGGTCGGCTCGACGAGCAGATCGAGCGCGGGCGGGCGCGGCCCGGCGTCGCCCAGCAGTCGGATCTCCTTGAGCTTCAGGCGCGGCCCGCGCCGGCCGACGCGGGTGTAGAGAGGCGCCAGCGCCACCAGCCGCTCGCCATCGAAGCCGGCCACCACGTGCAGCTCGGCTCCCAGCACGCGGTGGTAGGCCTGCCACCAGGGCAAGAGCCACTGCGGCCCGCGAAACAGCGAGCCGCCGCCGGCCGTCCCTTTGGCAAGCTCGCGCCAGGGTTCGACCAGCGCCTTCAGACCGGCCAGGCCGGCGATGTTCCTGAGCTCCAGGCTCACGTTCGGAAACCTACCTGATTCTCAGGCGCGGCGGCGCAACACCGCGGCGAAGAATCCGTCAGTTCCGTGCTTGTGGGGCAGAAGCTCGAGAAAGCCGCCGCTCGAGTCGACGATCGGCGCGGCCCTTGCCGATCCCCACACATCCTTGATGGGCACCAGCTCGAGGCCGGGCCGCTCGGCCAGCAGGCGCTCGACCACGCCCTGGTTCTCGGACCGCAGCACGGTGCAGGTTGCATAGATGAGGCGACCTCCAGGGGCGACCAGGTCGAGAGCGCGGCGCGCGATGGCCAGCTGCAGCGCGGGCAGGCGCTCGAGATCGGCCGGCACGAGGCGCCAGCGTGCCTCCGGGTTGCGGCGCAGGGCGCCGACGCCGGTGCACGGCGCGTCGACGAGCACGCGCTCGGCGGCCGCCTCGATCTTGACGAGCGGCGCGGGGAGCGCGGCGTCCGGCCCCGACGCCAGCGTGATCGTCTGGACGCTTGTGACGCCGGCCCGCCGCGCCCGGCGGCGCAGCTCCTCCAGCTTGCGCGTGTCAACGTCGCAGGCGATCACCCGCCCGCGGTTGCCCAGCAGCGCGGCCAGCGCGAGGGTCTTGCCTCCCGCGCCGGCGCAGTAGTTGACGGCGCGGCTGCGCGGCGGCGGCGCCACCAGCTCCGCGATCAGCTGGCTGCCCTCGTCCTGGGCCTCGAAGCGGCCCTGGCGGAAGGCGTCGAGCGAGAACAGGTTGGTGCGGCTGTCGACCAGCACCGCTGCGGGGCCCAGCTGCCCGCGGTGTGCGGTGAGCCCCGCGCGGCCCAGCTCGGCGACCAGATCGTCGGCGCTGCCGGCGAGCAGGTTCGCGCGCACGGTCATCGGCGCCCGCTGGTTGAGCGCCGCGGCCAGCTCGGCCGCAGCCTCCGCACCGCGCTCGGCGACCATCGCCTCGGCCAGCCAGTCCGGGAGCGAATGCATGCGCGCGATGCGGCGCGCCGGATCGCGCTCACGTGCCAGCGTCTCGTCGATGGCCGCGACGCGCTGCCAGTCGATGCCGCGCACATGCCGCGCCGCGTCTTGCGGCGCCAGGCCGACCTCGAGCACCAGGTAGGCGAGCAGTCGCTCGCGATCCGGGGCCGCCCCGCCCGGGCGCAGTCCGCCGGCGGCCAGCGCCTCGTCGACCCTGCGCAGGTGACGGATCATTCCATACAGCGTCTCCGACGCGAAGCGGCGCTCATCCGAGCGCAGGCGGCGCTCGCGGCGAAAGGTTTCGGCCAACCTGTCAGAGGCGAACCCCCAGTCGATGCGCGTTCGCTGCCACAGATCGAGCACCAGTCGGCCGAGTGGTCCTCCCGCAGCGGTCTCAGCCACGAGCTGCGCTTGCGCTTTGCCCGCTTCCGTCATTGAATCCCGAAATGACAACGAAGACCTCGTCCACCACGGGCGAGATGGCGACGGTGCAGGGTGAGCGCTCGCTCAGGGACCGCGGCAATCTGTTCGAGATCGCAACCCAGCAGTGGCAGAAGGCCGAAGACGCCATCAAGCTCGATCCGGCGGTCAGCCAGATCCTGGCCCAGCCGAAAAACGAGCTGATGATCAACTTCCCGGTCCGCCTCGACGACGGGACGTTTCAGATCTTCAAGGGCTATCGGGTCCAGCACAACAACCTGCTCGGTCCTTACAAGGGCGGCATACGCTACCACCAGGAAGCCAACCTCGACGAGATGAAGGCGCTGGCATCCTGGATGACGTACAAGTGCGCGCTGCACGACATCCCGTACGGCGGCGCCAAGGGCGGTATCAAGTTCGATCCGCACAAGCATAGCCAGGGCGAGCTGGAGCGCATCACGCGCCGCTTCACCCACGCGCTGGGCAACAACATCGGCCCGGAGTGGGACATCCCGGCGCCGGACGTGGGCACCACCGAGCAGATGATGGTGTGGATGGCCGACACGTACATGAACGTGGTCGGCTACCACGACCGCAACGAGGTGATGCGCGTGGTGACCGGCAAGACCATCGCGTCGGGCGGCTCGTACGGCCGCCGCGAGGCGACCGGCCAGGGCCTGGTGCACTGCGTCGTGCAGTGGGCGCAGGACAAGAACTTCAAGCTCGACGGCTGCACCTTCACCGTGCAGGGCTTCGGCAACGTCGGCTCGCACGCGGCGCGCCTCTTGTCCAAGATGGGCGCGGTGATGGTCGGCGTCGGCGACTACAAGGGATACCTGGCCAACCCGGAGGGCATGAACCCGCACAAGCTCAGCGAGTACGTGACCAAGACCGGGTCGGTGGCCAACTACCGCGGCGGCACCGCGATCACGCGCGACCAGTTCTTCGCGCTCGAGTGCGACATCTTCGTGCCGGCAGCGCTCGAGCTCGAGATCGGCCCGGGCGAGGCGGAGGTCCTGCGCTGCAAGCTGGTCGCCGAGGGCGCCAACGGCCCCACCTATCCGCGCGCGGAGGAGATCCTGACCAGGCGCGGGGTGGACGTCATCCCGGACATCCTGGCCAACTCCGGCGGCGTGGTCGTCTCGTACTACGAGTGGCTGCAGAACAAGCGCTCCGAGCGCTGGGAGTACGCCGACGTGATGGCGCGGCTGGAGCGCAAGATGGTCCAGACCTACGGCCAGGTGCGGCAGTACGCGGCGCAGAAGAAGCTCGACTGGCGCACGGCGGCGTACGGCGTCGCCCTCGAGCGGCTGCAGCAGAGCTACCGCGAGCGCGGCATCTTCCCCTAGATCCGCCCTCGCCTGATCGGCCCCCGCGGGCCCCTGACCCGGAGCTGAGACGTGAAACTGATATGGATTGCGGCCGCCGCGATGCTGGCCGCCTGCGGATTGACCGCCCCGAGCACGACGACGACGAGCGAAGGCGAGCCGGCCCCGGCGCCGGGTCCGGCCACGCCGACCCAGCCGGACGAGCCGAAGAAGCCGGACGGCCCCGAGCTGGGCGCGTGGGGCTTCGACAGCGCCGGCATGGACAAGAGCGTCTCGCCCGGCACCAGCTTCTACAACTACGCCAACGGCACCTGGCTCAAGAACACGCCGCTTCCGCCCGACAAGTCCAACTACGGCATGTTCACGGCGCTGGCCGATCGCAGCGACGAGCGGACCCGCGCGATCGTCGAGAGCGCGAGCGGCGAGCCGGGCAGCGAGGGTCAGAAGATCCGCGACTACTACCAGAGCTTCATGGACGAGAAGAGCATCGAGGCCAAGGGCATCGCGCCGCTGCAGCCGCGCCTCGATCAGATCACCGCCATCCAGGACGTGAGCGGCCTGGTCGCCGCCTTCGCGGCCAGCTCGCGCGAGCTCAACACCAGCCCGCTGGCCACCATCGTGCAGCAGGACGACCGCAAGCCGGACCAGCACATCGCCAACATCCGCCAGGGCGGGCTCGGCCTGCCGGATCGCGACATGTACGACGCCAAGCGCAAGCAGTTCGCGCCGGTGCGCGAGGGCTACAAGAAGTACCTGCGCGACATGCTGGCGCTCTCCGGGGCGCAGGACGCCGACAAGCGCGCCGCGGCGGTCTACGCGCTCGAGGAGAAGATCGCGGGGGCGCACTGGACGCGCGTGCAGAACCGCGACGCCCAGAAGACCTACAACAAGATGACGATCGCCCAGCTCGAGCGGAAGGCGCCCGGCATCGACTGGAAGGCGTGGCTCGAGGGCGTCGGGCTGACCGGCCAGACCGAGGTCAACGTCAACCAGCCGTCGGCCATCACCAAGATCGCCGCCTGATCAAGAGCCAGCCGCTGCCGGTGTGGAAGGACTACCTGGCGCTGCACCTGCTCACCGACTCGGCGCCGTTCCTGTCGAAGAAGTTCGTCGACCTCCACTTCGAGATGTACGGCAAGATCCTGTCGGGCACGCCGCAGCTCGAGGAGCGGTGGAAGCGCGGCGTCGACCAGGTCGCAGACGCGCGCTGGGCGAGGCGGTCGGCAAGATCTACGTGGCGCAAGTACTTCCCGCCCGAGACCAAGGCGCGCGCCGACGAGCTGGTGAAGAACCTCCTCGTGGCGATGGGCCAGCGGCTCGACGGCCTCGAGTGGATGAGCGCCGAGACCAAGGTCAAGGCCAAGGAGAAGCTCGCCACCTACAACCCGAAGATCGGCTACCCGAAGAAGTGGCGCGACTACTCGGCGCTCAAGGTCGTCGCCGGCGACGTGGTCGGCAACGCGCAGCGCGCGGCGGCCTTCGAGTACGACCGCCGGCTGGCCAAGCTGGGCAAGCCGGTCGACCGGGACGAGTGGGGGATGCTGCCCATGACGGTCAACGCCTACTACAACCCGGTCCTCAACGAGATCGTGTTCCCGGCGGCGATCCTGCAGCCGCCGTTCTTCGATCCGAAGGCCGACGACGCGGTCAACTACGGCGGCATCGGCGCGGTGATCGGCCACGAGATCAGCCACGGCTTCGACGATCAGGGCAGCCAGTACGACGCCAGCGGCGCGCTCGCCAACTGGTGGACCAAGAAGGACGCGGCCAAGTTCAAGGCGGCCACCAGGCAGCTGGGCGCGCAGTACGACAAGTACTGCCCGTTCGCCGGCGGCGGACGGCAAGCCGGCCCAGTGCGTCAACGGCAAGCTGACGATGGGCGAGAACATCGCCGACCTGGCCGGCCTCACCATCGCGTACAGCGCGTACAAGCTGTCGCTGCAGCGGCAAGGAGGCGCCGGTGCTCGAGCGGCGTGACCGGCGACCAGCGCTTCTTCCTGGGCTGGGCGCAGATCTGGCGCCGCCTCTACCGCGACCAGGAGCTGGCCAACCGCCTGGTCACCGATCCGCACAGCCCGTCGGAGTTCCGCTCCGCCGTGGTGCGCAACCTCGACCCCTGGTACGACGCCTACCAGCCCAAGCCGGGCGAGGCGCTGTTCCTGGCGCCGGACAAGCGCGTCCGCATCTGGTGAGGCCGAGGGCTGCCTTCGCTCTCGATGGCGCGCGTGAGCTCCGCGGCGATGCGGAGCGCGCGCGTCTTGAGCAGCACCTCCTCGTACTCCACGTCCGGATCTACAGGGCCACGATGGCGCCGCCGGCCCCGACCGACAGGCGGCCGGGGTAGAGCAGCGCCGTGCGGATCGCGATGCTCAGATCGGCCGCACCGCGGCGACAGATATCCGATCGACCCGGAGTAGACGCCGCGCGGGCCGGGCTCGAGGGCATCGATGATCTCCAGGTGCGCAGCTTGGGCGCGCCGGTCATGGAGCCGCCCGGGAACGCGTGGCGGACGCAGTCGATCGCCGACAGTCCCGGCGCAGCTGGCCGCGAATGGTGCTGACCAGCTGGTGCACGGTCGCGTAGGTCTCGACCTGCATGAGCGCCGGGACCTCGACGCTGCCGATCTCGCACACCAGGCCGAGGTCGTTGCGCACGAGGTTGACGATCATGAGGTTCTCGGCGCGCTCCTTGTCGCCGCGGGCCAGGTGCGATCGCCGCTCCTCGTCTTCCATCGGCGTGGCGCCGCGCGCCCGGTCCCCTTGACGGCCTGGACTCGACGGCGCCGGAGGCGTCGATGCGAAGGAAGCACTCCGGTGACGAGGACGCGATCCAGGTGTCATCGAAGCGCAAGAGCGCGCTGTACGGCGCCGGGCTTACCCGGCGCAGCACGCGATGAAAGGTCACCGGGTCGAGGTCGACTCGGCGTGGAATGGGTGGTGAGGCAGACCTCGTAGGTCTCGCCGTCGCGGATCTTGTCCAGGCAGGTGGCGATGTCGCGCATGTAGTCGTCGCGGCCGCGCTGTGGCCTGAGCTCGATCGGCATGGCCGCGTCCGGCAATCGCAGCGCGGGCGCGGGCCGGAGCGAGGCCAGCCTCGCCGCGGTGGCGCGACACCACTTCCGCGCGCCCACCTCGGCGACAGGGCGTCCGGCGGCGCGAGGGCCACGGCGTACGTGGCGCCCTGCTCGTGATCGATGGCGACGAAGCGCTCGACGACGAGGAAGGCGGCGTCGTCCATCCGCGAACGGTGATGGTGGCGGCCCCGCACTCGGCCTTGACCTCGTAGCCGAAGTAGCCGACCAGACCACCGGTCAAGCCGAACGGCACGGCTCCGTCGGGCGCGACCGGCCGCGCGGCCAGGAAGCGATCGAGGAACTCGAGCAGGGGCCCGTCGTGGCGCTCGACCCGGTCACCGCTCTTGACCGTGACCTGCCGGTCCGCCACCGCGAGGTGATGACGCCGTCGGCGTGGCCGAGAAACGAGAAGCGTCCGCGCGCGTCGCCGCCGCTCGAGTCGAGCCAGAAGCTGGACCGCCGCTGCGCGACTTCGTCCAGGTACCAGGCCTCGGCGTCGATCGCGCCATCCACGCGCTCGGCGACGAGCCGCCAGGCCGATGACCTCGTGGCCGGCGCGCGCCGCGGGACCACCGACATGCGGCCAAGCCGCCCGCTGCCGCGGTGCGCGGGCCCGTGCGCGCGGACGGTGTCCACGAAGTTGGCCAGCAGGCGGCGGCCGGCCTCGGTGCAGATCGACTCCGGGTGGAACTGGATGCCCCAGCACGGCCGGCGTGCGGTGGGCCACGCCCATGACCAGGCCGTCCTCGGTCCACGCGATGCGCCGCAGCGAGGCAGGCAGCGGTTCGGCCAGGACGTACGAGTGGTAGCGCACCGCCTCGGTGCCCTGCGGGATCCCGGCGAACAGTGGATCGCCGTCGTGGTAGATGCGGCTCAGCTCGCCGTGCACCGGCCGCGGCGCGTGCACGATGTTGCCGCCCTCGATCATGCCGAGCCCCTGATGGCCGAGGCACACGCCGAGCACCGGCAGCTCGGTCGAGAAGGCGTGGACCGAGGCCCCGAAGTCGCGCAGCCGCGCCGGGTGGCCGGGCCCGGGCGAGATCACGACGCGTCGATCGCGTCGATCGATCGGGCGCGATGTCGGCCCAGCTGGTGTCGTTGTGGACCACGATCGGCTCCTGGCCGCTCGCCTCGGCCAGGAGCTGGTACAGGTTGAACGTGAAGCTGTCGAAGTTATCGATGACGAGGATGCGCATGAGGCGGCGCCAGCGCCGATGAGGTGTTCGCCTCACCAGCGCTGACGCTGCCGAGCATAGCGGATCAGTACACGACCAGGTCGGACACGCGGCGCGGGTACGGCACGCGCGGGGTGCGGCGGCGCTCAGGAGCCCGGCGGCGCAGCTCACCGTCTCCGCCCGGGGTGACCGTGCCGCTGGCGGCCAGCTGCTCGACGTGGTCGACCCGCCAGCAGGTGGCGTGGTGCTCGTCCGACAGATCGGCGCCGTAGGGCGGCGTCTGGCCGCCGTCGAGGATCTCGCCGCAGGCGCCCTGGGTGTCCGGATCTTGGAGCCGGAACAGGAAGCTCGGCCAGGCCGTCGGCGGTCACGCCGCTGGCGTCGAGCACCGGCACGGTGGCGTCGTCGGCCGCCTCCTCGAAGGAGAAGTAGCGCAGCGCGGTCCAGGGCAGCGCGGTCTCGGCCGCGAACGACTCCTCGAGGCGCGCATGCGCTCGCGCCGGTCGAGGGTGAGCTCGTCACGGCGTCGATGAAGTGCAGGCCCTCGACCAGGGCCGAGGTCCTCGGGCGTGAACTGCGCGCGCACCTCCTCCGGCGTGACGCCGCCGAGCTCGGCCAGCACCTCGATGAAGCTTGCGGGAAGTCGAACAGGCACTCGTCGCGCAGCGCGAGCAGCGACGTCGTCGACCCGCACCTGGATCGACGGGTCGTCGAGCACGAGGTCGGCGTCGATCGGCGAGAAGGCGGCAGGATGTCCGATTGAGCGCCTCGAGGTCGGCGAGCGGCGCCGGTGCAGGCCGGGTCCTCGGCGCGCGCCTGCACCACCGTGTTGAAGATCTGGAACAGCTGGCCGCCCACGAGCGGCAGGCCGCCCAGCTCCGGGTCCGGGAACGGCCCACCTCGCCTGCCAGCTCGCGCCAGGCGACGCCGTGCTCGCGCGCGGCCGGGTCCTCCTCGGTCCTCGAAGCCGAACGGCTCGCCCGTCGGCCACGTAGAAGGTGCGCAGCCGCTCCTTGACGTCGCCCACGATGTGCAGGCCGACGGCGTGCTCGAGCTCGTGCATGACCAGGCCGAGCATCTCCTCGTCCGGCGCGTCGAGGTCGAGGAGGCCGGTGTGCACCATGACGGCGAAGCCGGCGTTGCCGCTCTCGAGGTCCGGGATGACGAACGCGTTCGGCGGTCGGGTCCTCGATGAGGACCAGCGACGGGCTGCTCTCCGCCAGGTCGGCGACCGGGTTGATGGCCTGGTACGCGGCCCAGCCCTGATCGAGCAGCTCGCGCATGCGCTGGAAGCGCGGATCGCTGTCCGCCACCACGGCGCGCGGGTCGCGGAACTGCTCGGCCGCCAGCAGCTCCTCGAACTCGAGGAACCAGGCCTCGACCTCGGCCTGGTCTTCGAAGAAGACGAAGCAGTCGATGTCGGGCGCGTCGCAGTCGATGTGACCTGACAGGTGCCGTCGCCGTACTCGGCGCTGGTGCAGTCGCCGAGATCGTCGTCGGCGACGTCGCCGACATCGGCCTGGTCGTCCGGCTCGGCCGAATCGTCCGCGGAGGCACCGTCTCCGTCATCGTCGTCGGTGCTGACGATGCATGCCGACAGGAGCAGGCAAAGCGAGGAACAGGCGAGAAAAGAGGCGCCGCTTCGGCGCCGCACGGGCAAAGGACTCATGGTCCCGACGCGCGAAGCAGACCACGTGCCAGCGCGCGCGCCGCGAAGGGCGCTGATTCCGCGCCGCCCGGGCGGCCGGCGTGGCAAGCCGGCTTGCCACCGGCGCGGCGAGTAGCCGCTTGCCGCGCCCCGCGGACTGCCGAGCTTGACCGTTGCCGGTGACGGGTTCCACAGATACCGTGTGGCCATGGAGGTGTTTCGCGGTCACCGCGGTATCGCGCGCCCGCTGCGCTCGCCCGCGGTGGCGATCGGAAACTTCGACGGCGTTCACCGCGGCCACCTGGCGCTGCTCGAGCGGGCGCGAGAGCGCGCCGCGGCCGCCGGCGGCGAGTCGGCTGCGCTCACCTTCGAGCCGCACCCGGCCCTGGTCCTCGCCCCGCACCTGGCGCCGCGCCTCATCACCACCACCGAGCGCAAGCTCGAGCTCATCGCCGCCGCCGGCATCGAGTGTGCGTGGTCGAGCCGTTCGACCGCGACCTGGCCGCGCTGTCGCCGAACGAGTTCGCGCGCCAGGTCCTGGCCGACGCGATCGGCGCGCGCCGCGTGGTGGTCGGCTTCGACTTCACCTTCGGCCACCGCCGCGCCGGCACGACCTCGCTCCTGCGCAGCCTGGGCCAGGATCTCGGCTTCGAGGTTGACGTGGTCGAGGCGTTCACGGTCGACGGGCTGGTCGCCTCGAGCACGCGTGTGCGCGGCTTCGTCACCGAGGGCAACATGGCAGGCGCGCGCCTCCTGCTCGGGCGCGACTTCGAGGTGTGCGGCCGCGTGGTGCGCGGCGCCGGACGCGGGCGCGGGATCGGCGTGCCCACCGCCAACATCGCGCCGGACACGCCGCTTCTGCCCGCGACCGGCATCTACGCTGTGTGGCTCGAGCTTTTGCCCGACGGCGACGGGAAAGCGCGAGGGCGACTGCCCGGCGCCGCCAGCCTCGGCACCAATCCCACCTTCGACGGCGCCGGGGAGCTCACTCTCGAGGTGCACGTGCTCGATTTCGATGGCGATCTCTACGGCCGGCGAGTGCGCGTCGCGTTCGTCGAGCGGCTGCGCGGAGAGCGCCGCTTCCCCGGCGCGGCCGAGCTGGTCGATCAGATCCGCCGCGACATGGCCGAGACGCGCCGCATCCTGAATGGATGATCGAGACAGGGCCGCGCGTTATACCGTAGGCGAGAACAGAGGCGACCATGAGTCAACGTGAACCGTCACTCCGCGGCGCCATCACGGCGCTCGTCACGCCGATGCGCGACGGCAAGGTGGATGCCGCGGCGCTCGGCCGCCTGGTTGACGATCAGATCGCCGCCGGCATCCACGGCCTGGTCGCGGTCGGCACCACCGGCGAGTCGCGACTCTGACCGTTCGCGAGCACGTCGAGGTCATCCGCCGCGTGGTCGAGGTGGCGGGCAAGCGGGTGCCGGTCATCGCCGGCGCCGGCGCCAACTCGACCGCCGAGGCGATCGAGCTCAGCAAGGCCAGCCAGGCCGCCGGCGCCGACGCGCCTCCTGCACGTCACTCCTTATTACAACAAGCCGCCCCAGGAGGGGCTCTACCGCCACTACGCGGCCATCGCGCGCGAGAGCAAGCTGCCGATCGTCCTGTACAACGTGCCCAGCCGCACGGGCAGCGACCTCTTGCCCGAGACGGTCGAGCGCCTGGCCGAGATCGAGACCATCGTGGCGATCAAGGAGGCGAGCAACGTGCGCCGGGCCGGCGAGCTCCTCGCCGCCGTGGGCGATCGCATCACCGTGCTGGCCGGCGACGACGTCATCGCGCTGCCGGTCATGGCCCTGGGCGGGCACGGCGTCATCTCCGTCGCCTCCAACGTGATGCCGGGGCACATGGCCAGGCTGTGCGACGCCATGCGCGACGGCGATTTGGTCCGCGCGCGCGAGCTCCACTTCGAGCTCTTGCCGCTGTTCGGCTTGCTCTTCGCCGAGCCGAACCCGATCCCGACCAAGACGGCGCTGGAGCTGATGAGCCAGGTCCGCGGACCGGGCGACCGGAGCGAGCCGATGGGCAGCGAGGTGCGCCTGCCTCTGGTTCCCTGCTCGCCCGCGCTGCGCGCGCGCCTGGCCGAATACCTGCGCGCAAAGGGTCTGCTTTGATCCGGCTGGCGGTCCTCGGTCCGAGCGGGCGCATGGGCCGCCGGGTCATCGATCTGGCCGCCGGCCGCGAGGACGTGCAGGTCCACGCCGCCATCGATTGTCCGGACAGCCCGCTCATCGGCCAGGTCCTGGCCGACGGCGTGGTGGTGACCTCCAACCTGGAGGCCGGGCTGTCGGGCTGCGCCGTCTACATCGATTTCACCACGCCGGAGGCGAGCGCGGCAGCGGCGCGCGCCGCGCGCAACGCCGGGGTGGCGGCGGTTGTCGGCACCACCGGGCTGGGCCCGCAGGCGCAGTCCGAGCTCGATTGGCTGGCCGAGCGCGCGCCGGTCCTGGTCGCGGCCAACTTCTCGCTCGGCGTCAACCTGCTCCTGGTCCTGGCCGAGAGCGCGGCGCGCGCGCTCGGCCCCGAGTTCGACTTCGAGGTGGTCGAGATGCACCACCGCCACAAGCGCGACGCGCCGTCGGGGACCGCGCTGGCCCTGGCTCAGGCGCTGGCGGCCGGGCGCGGCCAGAAGGCGGATCCGCTGCTGCGCACCTCGCGCACCGGCGAGGTCGGCGCGCGACCGTCGGGCGAGATTGGCGTCCTCGCCGTGCGCGGCGGCGAGATGATTGGCGAGCACACCGCCTATCTCATCGGCGACAGTGAGCGCATCGAGATCTCGCACCGCGCCGCCTCGCGCGACCTGTTCGCCGCCGGCGCCCTGCGCGCCGCGCTGTGGATGGCGGGCCGCTCGCCCGGCCGCTACGCCATGCGCGACGTCCTCGGCCTGTAGCGGACGACGGCGTGGCGCCGCCGCGAGTTGAGCTGACGTCTGCGTTGGCTTCTACTTCGTCGTTGACGTTGACTTCGTCGTTGACGTTGACGGCGCCGTGGACTTGAGCGCCACCATGGTCGTTGACTCGATGTCGTATTCGCGACGCCGAGCGATAGATCGGGCGACTCGTCACCCTGATCCGACAACGGTGGCGCTCACATCCACGGCGCCGTCAACGGCCACGACCGCGTCTACGACGTCGATCACCACGTCAACGCGACGGTCATCTCGGTGGCGCAGACCGTCAGGCCCGGGTCAGGTCTGCGGGTTCGGCCAGGCCACCGGGCTGTGATGACCGTCGTCGTCCACCGCACGGACCCCGAAGAAGACGTTGTCCTTGGTGAAGTTCGGGACGTGGCGCTGGTCACGTCGCCCACCGGGATCACGTGCGTCCAGTCGGGCTCGGTCGTCTCGCGCCACACCACCTCGTAGCCGGCCAGGTCGGGCTCGGTGCCGCGGTCCCACGCCAGATCGGTGTCGTTGTTCAGCGTCTGGGTCAGACGCGGAGGTTCTTGGGCGTGCCCGGGCCTGGCGCCAGCGACCACAGCGCCGCGGCGTTCACCGGCGACGCGGGCCATGTAGCCGAAGTCGCAGAACTCGGGCAGGTCGCCGAACTGGACGCCGTTCTCGACGCGCGACGTCCTGATGCTCGTGGGCGAAGTTCTCGTGCGGCTCGGTGAAGCGGCCGCCGGGTAGCCCTGGCTCAGAACGAGATGTGGTCGCTGCCGCGCAGGAAGCGGTCGCGGCGGAAGACGACGCCGGATCCGCATGTCGGTCTCGTCGTTCTCGGCCACGATCTTGACGAAGCGGCCCAGCTGGCGCGACGGGCCGTCGTTTTCGCCGCCGACAGACTGCCGGATCGCGGCCTGTCGCGGCGTCTCGGAGGTGGGCACGCCCTCGGTGAACAGGCGGACCGTGTGCGGGTCGCGCGGTGCCGTCGTCGGCGTTGCTGGTGCCGACGATGTCGTTGGAGAACATGGCCTGGATGTCGGCGTCGGCCGCCTTGTAGGCCGCCGCCATGGAAGCCCGAGCCGAACAGGCCCTGCTCCTCGCCGGCGACCGCGGCGAACACGATCGTCGCCTCGGGCTGGCGGGTCGCCATCACCCGGGCGAGCTCCATCACGACCGCGACGCCGGAGGCGTCGTCGTCGGCGCCCGGCTGCGTCGCGTCGGCGTCGAGCACGTCGGTGACGCGCGAGTCGAGTGGCCCGGAGACGACGTAGATGCGGTCCGGCGCGGTGGAGCCGCGCAGCGTGGCGATGACGTTGGTGATCGGGGTCGCGGCCGGGATGCGCGGCGGCGTGGCCGGCTGGATGAACGACTGCAGCTCGACGGTCATGCGGCCGCCGGACGGGCGGCGTAGCCTGCAGCTGGTCGAAGATCCAGTTCGGTGGCCGCGCCGATGCCGCGCACCGGATCGGTCTGGCTGGACAGCGTGTGCCGGGTGCCGAAGCCGACCAGCGTGCGTACGTAGGGCTCGATACTGCGGCGGTCGATGTCGCGCATGATGCCGCGCAGCTGGTGGTCGGGCGCTGTGGTCGGAGTCTGGCCCGGCCCGTCCACTAAGCCGCCGCCGTCGCCGTCGCCCGCCGAGGCGGGTAGACCGAACGCGACGGCGGCGGCGATGACCGCGATACCGGCGTGGAAGGAAAGTCTGTGGCGGAGTACGGCCGGCTGGTTCCGTTTCATGTCGTGACTCCTTTTCGCCAGGCGAGTCGTTGATGCGGTGAATCCATGGAGGACGCCGGTGGCGTGGTGCTGAGTACTCGAGGCCGAGCTCGGCGGACCTGTCGTCCGGCCGGGCAGCTGGCGGAGTCGCGTCGAGCGGCAGCTCCGGCTCGAGCGGTGGCCGGCGGGATGGCGGGCGACGCCTCCGGGTCCAGGGTCGGCTTCGGATTCCAGGGTCGGCTCTTCGCTATCTCCCCGCGGATTTGCTCGGACTGGGTCGCGGCGCGAGCGCGGCCACGGGCAGTCCCGGCCGGGCCCGCTCGGGGCGGCGGAGCCGCGCGCATTCGTCGCCGCTCGCGCCGCCCCTTGCGCCCAGACGAGCTCGCCGATGCGGCCGCGCGCGGTGTAGACCGCGTGCTCGGACTCCGCCGCGTCGAGCTCCGCGACCAGGTCGGCCTCGGTGCCGACCAGATTGTCCGCCAGGCGGAAGGCCGCCGGCGATCCGGAGAGCACGTCAAGTCGCGCCCTCGGATGTCTGCGCGATGCAGGCGACGCCGCGGGACACCGCGGCGCGAGCGCTGATGTGACCGAGCCGGACAGGCGGCCGCGACGCCACCGTGCATGCCTCGCAGGTGGCCTCGACCTCGCCGCGCCGCCGACAGCGCCCCCCCGGGCGCGCTCAGGCGCAGGCGGATGCGAGGCTCTCCGTGGAGTCGATTCCCGCCCGCGACGACATGGACCGGCAGCTCGGTAGCCACGAGGTCGAGCTCGAGGCCTGCCTTTCCTTCTGCCACCCGTCCGCGCAGGTGGCCGCTCTGCCCGCGCGCGTTCGACTCGCGACTCATTCCGCCCGCCGATGAGCGCGACGAGATTGAGGTTGACATTGACGCGATCGAAGGTGAACCGATGCGGCTGGCCCGAACGCGTGGTCAGGTGTACGCCGCGCAGCGTGAAGTCACCCGGCAGCAGCCCGCGAGAGAGATCGTCAACCCGCACCTCGTAGGCTCCGGCCAGCCCCGCGGTGGCACGGTCCACGACGCGCGCGTAGGGGAAGACCCGCTGCACGCCAATCACGAACGTCCGATGCCGAGGGCCGCAAGGCCCGCACACCTGAGGAGGGGCTCGCGCGTGGGTGCACCTAGACCCGGGCGCGCGGGAGCGACACCGATCGATTTCGCCCCCAAAAAGAAACAGGCAACAGGCAACAGGCAACAGGCAACAGGCGACCGTGACAACTCTCCGGTTGCCGGTTGCCGGTTGCCTGTCTCCTGTCTCCTGTTTCTTCTGGCTACGACCGCCACGCACGCCGGACTCCGGATGCGCGGCCAAACGCATGTCTCGCTGCGTCAAGGTACGCCAGCCCGACAGTGCGCTGGATCGATCCGCTCGCTCTGCGGTGACCCGCGACTTCACGCTGCAGGCATACGTGCAGTGGTTCAGCGCCTACGGCGACTACGGCCCCTTCGTCGAGGGCGCCGGCACGGCGGACGACCCGCTTGAGCTGCATCGCGGCAATCTGTGCACATGGGCCAGGCGCATGCCGGGCGGTCAGCTGGCCCGGCGGCGGGCGCGGGGGGGCGTGGCGGTCGAGCCGCGCACGACGAGCTCGACCGGGAGGATCTCCTGGCGCGGCTCGACGGGGTCGAAGATGAGCCTGGCGGCGCGGCGGCCCTTCTCCGCGATTGGCTGCGCGACCGTGGTGAGCGGCGGTCGTAGGTGCCGCTTCCGGGATGTCGTCGAAGCCGACCACCGACATGTCCTCGGGGACGCGCAGGCCGCGGGCGTGGACCGCGTCGATGGCGGCCAGGGCCAGGATGTCCGACATGGCCACGATGGCGGTCGTGTCGGGAACGCGATCGAGGAGCTCGTCGATGTAGCGCACCGCGGCGGCGCGCTCGTTGGGCGCTCAGATCGGAAGCCGCGAGCTGGATGTCGTGCTCGGCGAGCGCCGCGGCGTAGCCGGGCAGGCGGTCGCGCTCGACCTTGCAGTTGCAGGTGCGGATGCCTCGGCGTCCACCCAGCCGAAGCGGCCGTCGCCGCGCGCGTCCAGCGACAGGAAGCCGATCTTGCGGTGGCCCAGCTCGAGCAGGTGCGCCGCGGCGAACGCCCCGCTTCGTCGTCGATAAGCATGGAGCTGGTGCCGGGACCGGCGTCGAGGTCGATGGCCACGAACGGGAGGTTCCGCTTGCGGGCAGCCCGATCAGCCGGTCGCCGTCCTCCAGGCAGTGGACGATGAAGCCGTCCACCAGCGGCGGTCTTGATGCTCCAGGCGGCGTTCTCGCCGGCCGGCGAGACCAGGGCATGCCGGCGCCGTGCCCGTCGCACACCTCGGCGATGCCGGCCATGAGCAGGCGCGCGAACGGATCGTCGAAGAAGTACGCCATGTCGTCGGCGCTCACGAACCCGATGGCGTTGACCTTGCCGGCGCGGAGCAGCCGGCCCTTCGGATCGGGGCCGGCGTAGCCGAGCCGCTTGGCCGACTGCTCCACCCGCTCGCGCACCTCGGGCCGGACAAGCTCCGGGCGGTTGAAGACGTTCGAGGCGGTCCCTTGGGAGACCCCCGCCGCCTTCGCCACGTCCGCCAGCTCACGACCCGCTTCATGATCTCGAGCATATTGACGATTTTGAATCGTTTCAAGCCGTTCTTGACACGCCCGAACGCCGCAAATATCCCTTGAACCGATTCAATGCAGCACAGTTTGAACCGATTCACACCCGAGAACCCGGAGAACTCACCATGCAGACGATGCTCTTTGCAGCTCACTCATCCGAGCAAGCAGCGATTCCCCGCGGATCTCGACCAGCGCGACCTCGAGCTGTCTTACGGCGGTCCGCGACACGGCCTCAAGGACGGCGTCCCGGCTGGCCGCGGCCCTGGGCGCCGTCTCCCCTCTACGCGGGCCTGCTCGCCTACGCGTGGCAGTGACCCGCCGGCGGCCGGCTCGGTGGCCGCGTTCAACCGCGTGGCCACCGAGGCGTCACGGGCGGCTGGCTCTTCGCTCCTCGAAGGCGGCCGCGCGGTCGCCCAGCTGCTCGACCAGCTCGACCAGCTCGGTGACCGAGCGCGCGCGGGCCTGGCCGGCGGTGCGGCGCACGTCGCCGACGAGCTCGCGCATGCGGGCGCGCAGGGCCGACACGCCGATGTGCAGGATCATGATCTCGGCGTCCTTGATGCCGAGCTCGGCCGACAGCTCGCGCAGCTGCTGATCGCGGTGCGCGGCCCACGCCGACGGGGCGCGCTCGGCTGCGTCGTGCGCCGCCTGCTTTTCCAGATCGGCCAGCCCGTTCTCGACCTGCTGGATGAGGCTGCGACCGGTCTCGATCTCGAGCTCGAAGTGGGCCAGCTTGCGCGCCACGTCGCGGCCGATGCTCTCGGCGGCGGCGGCCGCCGCGGTCTGCGAGCCGTCGCCGTTGCCCTCGCGCCGCTCGCGCTCCTGGGTCCGCTCGACGCGCAGCGCCTGCAGCTGCGCCTCGGCCTCCTGCAGGTGCGCCGCGCGCGCCCCAGCTCGGCCTCCAGCGCGGCGGCGCGCGCCCGCTTCGGCCCGTCGTCGCGCGCGGCCGTCGCGCGGCGCCGGCGCCGGCGCGGGCGGCGCCTCGCCAGCCCGCGCGCCAGCCGCAGCAGCTTGCCCTCGGCCATCGACGCGCGCGTGCGCCACTCGCGCAGCTCGGCGTCGAGCCGCTCGGCCCGGGCCTCGGCGCGCAGCCGGCCGGACGCCTCGATCTGCACCTGGGCCGCCGCCTGCTCCAGCTCGGAGCGCAGCTCCTCGGCGTACGCCTCCCCCTCCTCGACCGCGATCTCCAGCGAGCGCACCGCGTCGCGGTGCGCGGCCAGCGCCTCGGCGATCTGCTCGCTCGGGCTCGGACCGGCCGCCGGCCGCGACTCGGCCAGCTCGGCCGCCTCGGCCAGGCTCTGGCGCAGCTCGCCGTTCTCGGCGCGCAGCTCGTCGACCTGGCCCGCCAGCCCGCCGGCCTCGGTGCGCACCTGGGCCGCCTGCGCCTGCGCGCGCGCGCGATCGGCGATCGCGGGTCTCGAGGCGAGCGAAGCTCGTGCACCAGCAGCGGATCGCCTCGCCGTCTCGGCCGGCGCCGCGCCGGCGCGCGTCGCTCGCCGCGCGAGGCGACCGCGCGTCGATGCCGTCGCGCTCCGGCACCTGCACCACCGCGTAGCCGCGCGCCCGGCCGGTCGGGCCGCCGCACACGGCCACGTAGTCGATCGCCTCCGGCTCGCCCCCGGCCATCTCCATCAGCGACGTGTCGAGGTGGGTCTCCAGCAGCGGCTCGTCGCGGCCGGCGAACGAGCCGGCGAACTCGACCAGGCTGAAGCCGACGAACGGCGCCTGCGCGACCATGCGCACCGGCGGGAAGAAGCGCTCCAGGCGCTCGCGGAACTCGTAGAACGACGCGCCGCCGGGCGAGCCGCGCCGGTCGGCGCTCTGCCCGCACAGCACCAGGTATCCGCCTGGCGTCAGCAGGCGGCGCAGCTCGCCGAGCACGCTGCTGCGGCGGAGGACGTCGATCCCGTCGGGCACGAACACGCAGTCGAAGCTGCCGTCGTCCAGCTCGATCGAGCCGAGCTCCTCGCAGCGGAACTCGAGGTTGATCTGGCGGTGACGGGCGCGCGCCTCGGCGATGCTGGCCTCCGAGCGGTCGACGCCGACCACCTGGCCGGCGCCGTGGTCGGCCAGGAACTGCGCGCCGTCACCGACCCCGCAACCGACCTCGAGCACACGTCTGCCGGGCAGGAGGTCGACCAGATAGAGGTACGTGGGCAGGCGCCGCAACCAGGCGCCCAGCGAACCTTCCGCCGCCGACGAAGTCATCGGCTGGTTTATAACTCACCCGCGGACCCGGAACTCGCGCTCACCCCGGGTCTCTGCACAGCTCGGTCTCGACCCCGCTCACGCGCGCCCCGGCCGGGCCGCGCCGGCACCACGCGATGAGCTGGTCGACCTGCTCGCGCGGCCCCTCCGCCTCCAGCTCGACCGAGCCGTCGGCGCAGTTGCGCACCCAGCCGACCAGCCCGAGCTCGGCGGCGCGGTCGCAGGTGGACGCGCGGTAGAAGACGCCCTGCACCCGGCCGCGCACCCGCGCGCGGACGCGCTGCACCCCCTGGAGCGCGGCGAGGTCGGGACCGCCCGCCACGGGGGAATTCTAGCCCGGCCCGCGCGCAGCGGAGGCGCGGGCCGGGGCCGAGCGTGGTACTCTGCCCGGCCATGGCGGGGATCCTGCAGCTGCCGGACCACGGTCGCCTGATCGTGTGCACGGACCTGCAGGGGTGTCTGCGCGACTTCGAGCAGATCGTGACCGTCTTTCTGCGCGCGCTGGAGGACTCCGCCGGCGACGCCCACATCCTGTTCACCGGCGACCTGGTGCACGGCCCGCACATCGACCGCAAGGACTGGCCCGAGTTCCTGGGCGAGTTCTACCGCGACGAATCGGGCGATCTGATGAAGCAGTTCTCCCGCCTGCGCACCCGCTACGCCGGACGCGTGCACGGCATCATCGGCAACCACGAGCACGGCCACATCGGCGGCCCGCACACGGCCAAGTTCGCCATCGACGAGGTGGAGCTGCTCGAGACGCGGATGGGCCCGGACGCCTCGGCGTGGCTGCGCAACATCCTGCGCGAGCTGCCGCTGGTGGCGGTGGCCCCGTGCGGGGCGGTCTTCACCCACGGCGCGCCGGCCGCCGAGATCACCTCGCGCGCCGAGGTCGAGGCCGCCAGCCTCGACGGCCTCGATCGTTCGACAGCCCGATCGACATCTTCGACATCCCGGTGGTCGGGCCGCTCCTGTGGGCGCGCTCGGCGCCGCCCGAGGTGGCGCGGCGCTTCCTGCGCGCCATGGGCGGCACCATCTCGATCTACGGACACGACGTCATCCCCGAGGGCTTCGAGCGCGTCGGCGACGAGCAGATCGTGGTCTCCACCAGCTTCGGCGTGTTCGACGCAACAAGGTCTATCTCGATCTCGACCTGGCGGCGACCTACCCGACGGTGCATGACCTCCGGGTCGGCCATGAGATCCGTCCGCTCTATCCGATCAAGGCAGCCCGCGCGCTCGGCGGGCGCGCCGACTAGCCACGCGAGGCCGCGGCGGCGGCGCGAGCGGCCGCATCGCCGCGCTCTGGGCCGCGGCCGCCGCCTGCGCCGACGCTCCAGCCCGGGCGCCGCCCGGACCTCCGGCTGGCAGCTCGGCCGCCCGTTCGTCTTCATGGGCGCCTGCGACGCGTCCGGCGCCGCCAGCCTGGGCGGCGGCCGCATCGCCGTGGCCGACGACGAGGACAACCGCCTGCGCGTCTACGATCTGTCGACCGCCGGCCCGCCGGTCGAGATCGTCAACACAAGGCCGCACCTGGCCGACGCGCGCGGCAAGCACCCGGAGATGGACCTCGAGGCCGCCGCCACCGTCGGCACCCGCGTCTACTGGATTGCGTCGCACAGCCGCAAGAAGTCGGGCAAGCGCGCGCGCAGCCGCCTGCGTCTGTTCGCCACCGACCTGCGGCGCGGCGAGAGCGGGGCCGCCACGCTGGCCGTCGTCGGCCGACCCTACGAGCTGCTGCTGGAGGATCTGTGGCCGCCCCGGCCCTGGCGCGCTTCGACCTGGCCGCCGCCGCGGCGCGCCCGCCCAACGAGCCGGGCGGCCTCAACATCGAGGGATTGACCGACATTCCGGGGACCGGGCATCTCCTGCTCGCGTTCCGCAGCCCGGTGCCGGGCGCGCGCGCGATCCTGGTCCCGATCCTCAACCCGTCCGGCATGGTCGAGCGCGGCGAGGCGGCAGAGCTGGGCCGCGCCCGTCGAGCTCGACCTGGGCGGGCGCGGCGTCCGCTCGATCGTCTCATGGGGCGGCGTCTACTGGATCGTCGCCGGCAGCCCGCACGGTCGAGCCGAATCGCGGCTCTACCGCTGGGACGGCTCCGGAGCGCCGCAGTGGATCTCGACCGTCCGCTTCGGCGAGCTCAACCCCGAGGCGCTGGCCGAGGTGTCGGTCGGCGCGCGGACCGGCCTTCTCGTGCTCAGCGATGACGGAGAGCGCGACATGGGCGCCGGGCCGTGCAAACATGTGAAGATGGATGCCGCGAAGCAGTTCCGCGGCATGTGGCTTGAAAAAGGACCGTGAACTCGACCCCCTGGCGGCCGAGCGGGCGATCCGGTGGTGGATCTTCCCCTTGGCCATCTGCTATATAGCGCCGTTCCATCAATCGAGGCCCGTTCCATGAAGGCGACTGCCAATCACCCCGACTACCGCCCGTCCAAGATCACCTGCGCGTGCGGCATGGTCTTCGACACGTTCTCCACTCGCGGCGACTTCGCCGTCGATGTGTGCTCCAACTGCCATCCGTTCTACACCGGCAAGCAGAAGCTGCTCGACAGCGCGGGCCGGATCGAACGCTTCAACAAGAAGTACGGGCGCACCGGCAGCGGCAGCAGGGTCAGGGCTAGGCCGCGGTGGAGCGCGAGCTGGGAGCGGTCGTGCCAGCCAGACGCCCGGACGTCGGCGGCCAGGCGGTGATCGAGGGCGTGATGATGCGCTCGCCGAAGTCGTTCACCGTCGTGTGCCGGCGGCCGGACGGATCCATCGTGATCAAGGAGGAGGCGTGGCGCCCGGTCTGGTCCGGGATGCGCTTCCTGCGCTTGCCGCTCCTGCGCGGCGCCGTGGTCCTGCTCGAGTCGCTCATCAACGGCATCTCCGCGCTGGCCTTCTCGGCCAACCAGCAGATGACCGAGGAAAAGACCGACGAGAAGTCCGACGCAAGGCGACCGCACGAGAAGGCGCAGGCCAAGGCCGAGGCCGAGGCGCGAAGGCGCGCCAGGCGAGCCGGCAAGGCCGGCCGCCGGCGCGCCGCTGCGCTCGCTGGGCGCCCGCGCCGCCGACCAGCCGCCCGATCCGGATCCGGAAGACCCCGGCTCCTACCTGGCCACCTGGGGCATGGTCGACGCTGAGCCTGATGTTCGGCCTGGCCCTGTTCGTGGGCGCGCCGCACCTGGCCGCGTGGGGCATCGGCGCCCTGGCCGGCTTCGACAGCGCCACCTTCACCTTCCACATGGTGGACGGCGTCATCAAGCTGGCCCTGCTCATCGGCTACATGGCGGCGATCTCGCTCCTGCCCGACGTGCGGCGCGTGTTCCAGTATCACGGCGCCGAGCACAAGGCGATCTTCACCTACGAGCACGGCCTGCCGCTGACCGTGGAAAACGCCCGCGCCCAGAGCCGCTTCCATCCCGCGCTGCGGCACCTCGTTCCTGCTCATCGTGATCGGCGTGTCGGTGGTGCTGTTCAGCGTCACGCTGACCTACCGCATCGCCGAGACGCCGCTGTTCGATCATCTGATCAAGATCGGCATCAAGGTGCCGCTGATGTTCCCGGTGGCCGGCACTGGCCTACGAGCTCATCAAGCTGGCCGGCCGCAAGTGCGACACCAGCGCGCTGGCCCGCAGCGCTGTCGGCGCCCGGCATGTGGCTGCAGAAGATCACCACTCGCGAGCCGGACGACTCGCAGCTCGAGATCGCGCTCATCTCCATCCGCAAGACGCTGTGGCGCGAGCGGGCGGACCGCGAGGGCGTCGGCGCTTCCGATCGGGGCCGGCGGCCTCGAGGTGTACGCGAACGCCGCCGAGGTCGAGCTGCCGCTGGTCGCCGCCTGAGCCGCTCGGCGCGGCGTCTCGAGGTGCCGAGGTGAACGACGACGCTGCCTTCTCCGCCCGCATGGGCGCGCTCGAGAGGCGCTTCGACGAGGTCTCGAACCTGCTCGGCCAGCCCGAGGTGATCGCGCGGCGGGCGGAGTTCACCAAGCTGTCGCGCGAGCACTCCGAGCTCGAGGAGCTGGTCGGGGCCTGGCGCGAGCTGATCAAGCTGCGCGCCGATCGCCAGCAGGCCGAGGCCATGCTGGCCGAGGGAGACTCCGAGATGCGCGCCCTGGCCCGCGAGGAGCTGGCCGCGCTCGACGGGCAGATCGCCGATCTCCAGCAGCAGCTGCGCCTCTTGCTCCTGCCCAAGGATCCCAACGACGAGCGCAACGTGGTGCTCGAGATCCGCGCCGGCACCGGCGGCGACGAGGCGGCGCTGTTCGCCGGCGACCTGTATCCGCATGTACATGCGCTTCGCCGAGCGGCAGGGCTGGAAGGCGGAGGCGCTGAGCGCGACCGAGGGCGCCGCGGGAGGGTTCAAGGAGGTCATCGCCCTGTTCAGCGCCAAGGGCGCCTACTCCGTTCTCAAGTACGAGTCCGGCGTCCACCGCGTGCAGCGGGTGCCGGCCACCGAGGCGTCCGGCCGCATCCACACCTCGGCGGCCACCGTCGCGGTCCTGCCCGAGGCCGAGGAGGTCGACGTCTCGATCGACGAGAAGGACCTGCGCATCGACGTGTTCCGCTCCAGCGGCCCGGGCGGGCAGTCGGTCAACACCACCGACTCGGCCGTGCGCGTGACCCACCTGCCGACCAGCATCGTGGTCGTCTGCCAGGACGAGAAGTCACAGCACAAGAACAAGTCGAAGGCGCTCAAGATCCTGCGCTCGCGCCTGCTCGATCACGAGCGCGAGCGCCAGGAGGCGGCCGAGCGCGACCAGCGCCGCGCCATGGTCCGCACCGGCGATCGCTCGGAGAAGATCCGGACCTACAACTTCCCCCAGGACCGCCTCACCGACCACCGCATCGGCCTCACCCGCCACAACCTGTCGGCCGTCATCGACGGCGACCTCGGCGACATCATCCAGGCCCTGCGCGCCCACTTCCAGGCCGCCGCCCTCGAAGAGCAGAGCCGCCTGTAGCCGTCAGCGGGCCGCGAGCTGGCCGTCGATCGCCGCCGCCAGGGCGGACTCGTCGCCGGCCGCGAAGCCGGCGTGGACGTGGCGGACGACGCCGCCGCGGATGATGAAGGTGCTGGGCATCTTGGGCGGGTCGTAGCTCTCGACAGTCGACTTGGCCGAGTCGTAGATCGCTCGCACCGCGCGCAGCCCCGCCTGCTGCATGAACTTCTTGCCCTTGGCGATCTCGTTGTCGATGTTGACCGCAAGGAACACCACGTTGGCGCGGCGCTGCTGGTAGCGCCGGGCCAGCTTCTCCATGGCCGGCAGCTCGCGCTTGCAGGGCTCGCACCAGCTGGCGCCGAAGGTCATGACGACGACCTGGTCGCGGAAGCTCCTCAGCGAGACCCGCTTGCCGGCCGAGTCGACAACCTGGACGAAGTCGGCGGCGCGGTCGCCCTTGCGCACCTCGGCGCGCGCCGGCGGCGCTGTGCCTGGGAGCGCTCCGAGCGCGGCGAGAAGGGCGAGGGCGGAGAGGACGGGCGCTTTCGTGAGCTTCATACGGCTGTGATGACGGAGGCTGCGGACTAGCGATTCACCGCCAGCTCCTCCTCGATCCACATCTTCACATATTTCTCGACCGACGGATCCTCGTACTTGCGGCCGTTGATGTAGAGGGTGGGCGTCGAGTTCACACCGGCCTCGTCGCCCTCCTTCTTGTCCGCCTCGATCTGCGCGCTCGCCGCGGCGTAGTCGGCCTCGAACTTCGCCATGTCGAGGCCGAGCCCCTTGGCGCTCGCGACAAGGTCCTCCTTCTTGTGCGCCTCGGTGTTCGCGAACAGGAGCTCGTGCATCTCGTGGTACTTGCCCTGCTTGTTCGTCGCCAGCGCAGCCTGGGCGGCACCGCGCGAATGCTGGTGGGCCGCCAGCGGGAATTGCTTGTAGTAGATGACGACGTCGTTGGGGAACGCCTTGACCGCCTTGTCCAGCTCGGGCGCGAACTCCTTGCACGCCGGGCAGCCGAAGTCGAAGAACTCGACGAGCACCACGCGGGCGTCTGCTGGCCCCTGGTGGGGGACGTCTTCGCTCAGCCGGAAGCCGCGCTTCTTCTGGCCCTCCTTGCTGTAGCGAGTCGAGTAGAGGCGAACGATGTCCTCGTCGGGTGCGCCGTCGCCCAGCAGCGCGATGACGTAGTCCACCGCGAAGCGGGCGCGGATGCACTGCGGCGTCGGTGTTCCGGCTGGTGCGCAGGCTGTGGGCCTTGCCGCAGGGAGAGGGCAGCTTGTCGACCAGCTTCTCGAAGCGCTGCTGCTCGGGTGAAGCCAGGCTGGCGACGTCGGCCCCCTCGACCGGCTTGCGCTCGCCGGCAGGCGTCTCCGATTCGTCGAACGTGGCGGCCACATCCTTGTAGTTGCCGCCCTCATTGTTGGCCGTGCTGTTCTTGTTGCCGCAGCTGCAACCGGCGAGGAGAACCCCGACGACTGCCACGGCCAATCCGCCAAATGGTCGCGTCACGCCCCCGGTTGTATGCGCAAAGTCGCGGTGTTGCAAGCGACCCGCCGCAGCGCGGCGAGCTGCGGTCGGTTGACACCGCGCGTCACGGCTGATACAAGCCGGAGCTGAATGACGGCTCATTCAGCTCCCGCATCGTCGCGTGGAACCGGCGGCGACAAGCGAGAGCGGATCCTGGCCGCGGCCGAGCGCATCTTCGCCCAGCGCGGGTTCTTTCACGCCCGCGTCTCCGAGATCGCGCGCGAGGCCGGTGTCGCCGACGGCACCATCTATCTCTACTTCAAGAGCAAGGACGAGCTGCTCATCTCGCTGTTCGAGTCGCGGATGGAGCGGGTCGTGGTCTCGCTCGGCGCCGCGATCGAGGCCGCCGGCCCGCGTGCGCGCGACCGGCTGGTCGCCTTCCTCGACACGTACGCGCACATGGTCGTCGACAACCCGGCCCTGGCCGAGGTGCTCACCGTCGAGCTGCGGCAGAGCTCGAAGTTCATGAAGGAGTACCAGAGCCGCCAGTTCGGCGACTTCCTGCGCATGCTCGCCGGGCTGGTGTCCGACGGCCAGGAGGCCGGAGAGTTCGACCGCGAGCTGCCCGCCCCGGTGGTGGCGCGGGCGATTTTCGGCATGCTCGACGAGCTCGCGCTGGCCTGGCTGTTGGGCAAGGGCGAGAAGTTCGATATTTTGCGCGCCGCCGGCCACGTCGGCTCGCTCGTGCTGCAAGGACTGCAAAGGAGAGATCCGTGAAGATCCTAGTCCCGCTCAAGCGGGTCCCAGACCCGGAGCTCAAGACCAAGATCAAGGATGGCGCCATCGATCTGACCGGCGCCACCTGGGTGGTCAACACGTTCGACGAGTACGCGGTCGAGGCCGCGCTGCGCCTGAACGAGAACGCGGCCGACGGCTCGCGCAAGGGCGAGGTCGTCGTCGTCACCATCGGTCCGGACGAGGCCGCGCAGCAGCTGCGCAGCGCCCTGGCCATGGGGGCCGACCGCGCGCTCCGCATCGGCGGCGAGGACAAGGAGCTCGACTCCGGCGTGGTCGTCACCGCGCTCGCCGCCGTCATCGACGCCGAGAAGCCGGACCTCATCGTCATGGGCAAGCAGGCCGTCGACGGCGACGCCAACCAGGTGGCCCAGATGCTGGCCGCGCGGCTCAAGCTGCCGCAGGCCACCTTCGCCGCGTCGATCGAGCTGGCCCAGGACGGCAAGAGCGTCACCGTCGGCCGCGAGGTGGACGCCGGCGTCGAGTACAAGAAGCTGCCGCTGCCGGCCGTTGTCAGCGTCGACCTGCGCATCATCTCGCCCAAGGCGGTGATCAACCACATCACGCCGGACAGCCACGAGTACCAGGAAGGCCCGCGCTACGCCTCGCTCAAGGGCATCATGCAGGCCAAGAAGAAGCCGCTCGAGCAGAAGACGCTCGCCGATCTGGGCGTGCAGCAGAAGGCTGTGACGCGCCAGGTGGCGGTCGAGCTGCCGCCGCCGCGCGCGGCCGGGCGCAAGGTGGAGAGCGTGCAGGAGCTGGTCAAGGCCCTGCACGACGAGGCCAAGGTCATCTGAGAGCGACGGGAGAGAGACGATGGGTAACGTCCTAGCGTTCTGCGAATCCACAGGTGGCGCGCTGCGCACCAACGCGAAGAGCTGCATCGCCTTCGCCCGCCAGGCGGCCGAGAAGCACGGCGGCCAGGTCGTGCTGCTCCTGCTCGGCAAGGGCGCCCAGGGCGCCGCCGCCGAGGCCGCCCAGTACGCCGGCAAGGTGCTGGTCGTCGACGACGCGCGGCTGGAGACCTACATGGCCGAGACCTACGCGCCGATCGTCGCGCGCGTGGCCCAGGCCGAGAAGGCCAGCATGGTCGCCGCCACCGCCACCGCGGTCGGCAAGGATCTCATGGCGCGCGTGGCCGGCCTGCTCGGCGCCGGCATGGCGTCCGACGTGGCCGCCATCTCCGAGAAGAACCGCTTCCGCCGCGCCATCCTGGCCGGCAACGCGTTCAGCGTCGTCGAGGTCGACTCCGATCCGATCGTGGTGACCGCGCGGCAGAGCGAGTTCGAGCCCGCCGAGCCGCTCGGCTCGGCCGGCGAGATCGCCGCCGTCGAGGCCGGCGAGGTGGACGCGCTCGGCGCCGAGATCGTCCGCGTCGAGACCTCCAAGAGCGACCGCCCCGACCTCAACGACGCCGACATCGTCGTGTCGGGCGGCCGCGGCATGAAGAACGGCGAGAACTTCAAGGTGCTCGAGGAGCTGGCCGACCTGCTGGGCGCGGCCATGGGCGCCTCGCGCGCCGCCACCGACGCCGGCTTCGTGCCGGCCGACTGGCAGGTCGGACAGACCGGCAAGGTCGTGGCGCCCAACCTCTACATCGCCGTGGCCATCTCCGGGGCCATCCAGCACCTGGCCGGCATGAAGGGCTCCAAGACGATCGTCGCCATCAACAAGGACGGCGAGGCGCCCATCTTCCAGGTGGCCGATTACGGGCTGGTGGGGACCTGGGAGCAGGCCATCCCGGAGCTGGTCGCCGAGATCAAGAAGCTCAAGGCCTCGCAGACCTAGCGCCGGCCTGCCGGGCCTTTCCTTCGCTTGCCGGCGTGCTAGTCTTTTTTCGGTTTCCAGGAGGAGGCTGAGGACAATGTTCCAGGCACGAGCCCATGCTCAACAGCGCTCGATCCCCGGCGCGGTCGCCACCGTCGGGGTCGAACGAGCGCGTCGCGTTCTTGCGGCGTACTTACGCCCACTTGGCAGGCGCGATTCGTCGCCTTCGTGGCCGTCTCGGCGCTGCTCCAGACCTCGGGCTTCGCCCTCGGGTTCGCCCGCTGGATGATGGCCGGCAGCAGCGCGAACCTGTTCATCGTGTTCGGGCTGTTCATCGCCAGCGGCTTCATCACCGACCGCCTGGCCCGCTCGGAGACATCGGTCGGGATCCAGTACGTCGGCCTCGGCCTGGGCGTCGCCGCCTTCGCCATCTTCCTGTCCCCGATGCTGCTGGTCGCGCGCGTCTACGTGCAGGACCCGTACATCATCGAGAAGGCGGCGCTGTTCACGCTGCTCATCTTCGGCGGGCTCACTGCGACTGTGTTCATCACCCGCAAGGACTTCTCGTTCCTGCGCGGGATTCTCATGATCGCCACCCTCGCGGCCTTCGGCATCATCCTGGCCTCGATGTTCTTCGGCATCCACCTCGGGCACCATCTTCAGCCTGGCCATGATCGTGCTGATGGGCGGTTACATCCTCTACGAGACGTCGCTGCTCATGGCCTACTTCAGGCCCACCCAGCACGTCGCCGCGGCGCTGATGCTGTTCTCCACCATCGCGACGCTGTTCCTGTACGTGCTGCGCCTCCTCATGTCGCTGCGCGAGTAGCAGCCTCCACCACGCTGACCCAACCGGGAGGCGCGGGCCGAAAGCTCGCGCCTCTCGTCGTTTCGGCATTCGGTATACTGAGCCGGATGACGCTCGCCGCAGCGCCGGTCCGCGGCCCCTCTGGTGAAGCGATCGGCGCGCTGCGCGCCGTGGAGAACGCCATCGCAGGGGTCATCCGCGGCAAGCCGGAGGCCATCCGCCTCGCCCTCACCTCGCTGCTGGCCCGCGGCCACCTGCTCATCGAGGACATCCCCGGCGTCGGCAAGACCAGCCTGGCCCGCGCGCTGGCCGCGGCGGTCGGCGGCAGCTTCCGCCGCATCCAGTTCACCAGCGACCTCCTGCCCTCCGACATCGTCGGCGTCTCGATCTTCCGCGCCGACCAGCACGTCTTCGAGTTCCGGCGCGGCCCGATCTTCGCCAACGTGGTGCTGGCCGACGAGATCAACCGGACCACGCCGCGCACCCAGTCCGCCCTGCTCGAGGCGATGAGCGAGGGCCAGGTCTCGATCGACGACCAGACCCACCCGATCGGCCAGCCGTTCCTGGTCATCGCGACGCAGAACCCGACCGAGCACTTCGGCACCTACCCGCTGCCCGAGTCGCAGATGGATCGCTTCCTGCTGCGCATCCGGCTCGGCTATCCGGCGCGCGGCGAGGAGAGCCAGATCCTGCGCGAGCGCGGGTCGGGCGATCCGGTCGCCGCCATCGAGCCGGTCATCGATCACCGCACGCTCGATCGGTCTGCAAGACGACGTCGAGTCGGTCGCGGTGTCCGACGCGCTGGTCGACTACGCGATGAACATCGTCGACGCCACGCGCACCGCGCCGTCGCTGGCGGTCGGCGTGTCGACCCGCGGCGCGCTCAACTGGTATCGCGCGGCGCAGGCCCACGCACTGGCCAGCGGCCGCCACTACTGCGTGCCGGACGACTTCAAGGGCCTGGCCGCGCCCGCCCTGGCCCACCGCGTCGTGCTGTCGGCCCCGACCGAGTCGCTCGGCCGCGCCCGCGACGAGGCCGAGCGCGTCATCGCCGATCTGATCTCGCGAATCCCCGTGCCGACCTGAGGCCGCCGCGTGTCTGGCAGCCAAGTCGCCGAGACCGCCGCCAAGGGCTCCAGGCGCGGCTTCTGGCGGCGGATGGTCGGGCAGCGGCCGCGGCTGCGGGTGACGCGCGAGGGCCGGGTCTTCATCGCCATCACCATCGGGATCGGCCTGGCCGCGATCAACACCGGCAACAACCTGCTCTATCTCCTGCTGAGCTGGCTGCTGTCGCTCATCGTCGCGTCCGGGGCGCTGTCCAACCTGACCCTGCGCGGGCTGCGCGCCCGGCGGCGCGTCGCCGCCGCGCATCCACGCCGGCCGGCCGTTCCTGATGGAGATCGCGATCGAGAACCGCAAGCGGCGATTCGCCTCCTACTCGATCGAGGTGCAGGACCTCCTGGACGACCGCGTGCTCGACAAGCGCTGCTACTTCCTCAAGCTGCCGCCCGCCCGCACGATGCGCGGCAGCTACCGCCACACCTTCCACCGGCGCGGTCTGTACCGGCTCGACGGGATCCGCCTGTCCACGCGCTTTCCGTTCGCGCTGTTCACCAAGTCGCGCGACGCGGTGGCGCCGGACGAGGTGCTGGTCTACCCGGCGGTGCGGCCGGTGCCGCTGCCGGCGCCGCGCGCGCCGCGCCACGGTGACGCCACCCAGAGCCGCATGGGCCGGCGCGGCGAGTTCTTCGGCCTGCGCGACTACCGCGAAGGCGACGACAGCCGCGCCATCCACTGGCACTCGTCGGCCCGCGCCGGGCGCCTGCTCCTGCGCGAGATGGAGGAGGAGGCGCAGCGGCGCGTCGTGATCGAGCTGGACAACGCGGTGACCGATCCGGGCGACGAGGCGGCGCTCGAGGCGCTGGAGGACGCCGTGTCGACCGCCGCCTCGCTGGTCGTCACCTACCTGCGCCAGGGCTACGCGGTCCGCCTGGTGGCGCGCGGCCTCGAGGTGCCGTGGTCGGCCGGGCCGCGCCACGAGCACCGCATGCTGCGCGCGCTGGCCCTGCTCGAGCCGGCCGCCCCGTCGCTGCCGCTGTCCGGGCCGGTCGAGCCGGGCGCCGAGTCGGTGCGGGTGGCGCCGCGCGGGCTGGCCGGCGCGGCGGCCGCCGCGGAGGCGGAGGCCGGATGATCGGCTTCGGCCAGTCGCACAAGCTCGCCACCTACCTCGCGGTCTGGTGCGCGTTCTTCGCCATGGTGCTGTCGGACGAGCTGTCGCTGGTGGCGGTGCTCCTGTGCGTGGCCGGCGTGGTCGGCAGCTGGTGGTGGGAGTCGCCCCGCTTCGACCTCGAGCGCTGGAGCTGGCTCTTCACCGGCATCGGCCTGCTCGCGTTCGTCTACGGCGTGCTCGCGTTCCTGTCCGGCGCCGACCTCGTCGTCACCGGCGCCGAGGTGCTGCTGTTCCTGCTGGTGGCCAAGCTGTACGGCCGCCGCACCAGCCGCGACTACCAGCAAGTCTACGTCCTGTCGTTCCTCATGGTGGTCGCCGGCACGGTGCTCAACGGCGAGATCAGCTTCGGCATCTTCTTCCTCGGCTACGTGCTGACGTCGACCTGGGCGCTGATGCTGCTGCACCTGCGCCGCGACATGGAGGAGAACTACGAGCTCCGCGGCGGCCTGCCCGGCGCCTCCATCGCCGCATCGACAGCGAGCGCCCGCGAGGCGGCCGCGACCGCGCCGCTCCAGCGCCTGCTCGCCTCGCGCCGCATCGTCGGGCCGCGCTTCTTCGCCGGCACCGGGGCGGTCTCGCTGGTCGTGTTCGGCAGCGCCGCGCTGCTGTTCCTGCTCATCCCGCGCATCGGCTTCGGCCTGTTCTTCAGCAAGGCGCGCTCGACGGTCAACATGGCCGGCTTCAGCGACGGCGTCCGGCTGGGCGGCCACGGCGTGATCAAGGACGACGACACGGTCGTCATGCGGGTCGAGATGGGCGCGCCGTTCACCGGGCGCGACGCGCCGTACCTGCACTGGCGCGGCGTGGCGTTCGACCACTACTCGCGCGGCGAGTGGCGCCGCTCCGGCCGCGCGCCGCTGACGGTCAAGCGGGTCTCGGTCTCCGGCCTGATCGTGACCCACCTCCTGCTCTACGACGGCGAGCGCCGCGACGCGGACGACGCGACGCTGCTGGCCGGCGCGGTGCGCCAGGAGATCTACCTCGAGCCGCTCGGCTACGACGTGCTGTTCGGCGCGTCGATGCCGGCCGCCTTCCGCGATCGGCACCAGCTACCGCGAGCGGCCGCGCGACGAGCGCAACGACGAGATCCGCCGCGGCCACACCACCGGCATCAAGTACACGGTCATGTCGCGCCCCGCGTCGCCGCCGCCCGGCGTGCTGCGCCGCGCGCCCCGCGTGCTGCCGCCCGGCTACGAGGTGTATCTGCAGCTGCCGCCGGAGATCACGCCGCGCGTGCGCGCGCTGGCCCGCGAGATCGTGCGCGGCGCCACCACCGACTTCGACAAGGCCGCCGCCATCGAGCGGTATCTGAAGGAACCGCTGAGCTACACGCTCGAGATGCAGTCGCCGCGCGGCCGCGAGCCGATCGACTTCTTCCTGTTCGAGCGCCGCAAGGGCCACTGCGAGTACTTCGCCTCGGCCATGACCGTGCTGCTGCGCGAGGTCGGGGTGCCGGCGCGCAACGTCAACGGCTTCCTCGGCGGCGAGTGGAACGAGTACGACGACTACATCGCCGTGCGCGCCGGCGACGCGCACTCCTGGGTCGAGGTCTACTTCTCCGGCGCCGGCTGGGTCACCTTCGATCCGACGCCCGGCGCGTCGGTCGACGGGCTCGGGCGCGGCGGCGACAGCCTCCTCGATCGGCATGCGCCGCCTCGCCGACACCGTGCGCTTCAAGTGGTTCAAGTGGGTCATCGAGTACGACCTCGAGCGCCAGCTCGGCGTGTTCAAGCGCATCGGCAACTACTTCCGCGGCGGGGCCAGCGAGGCGCTGGGATCGCGCTGGCGCGGGCTGCGCGACTGGTCGGCGCAACACCGGGCCCCGGTGGTGGGCATCTTCATCGGCTCCCTGGCGCTCGCGGTCGCCCTGCTGGCGCTGGCGGCGGCGCCGCCGGCGCAAGCGGCGCAAGAGCCCGCCGCGCGCGCGCCGCGAGCGCGATCCGGTCGCCGTGATCTATCACGGCGCGCTGCGCACGCTGGGGCGGCGCGGCTGGCCTCGCCCACCGTCGGTCACGCCGCGCGAGCACGCCCGGGCCATGCGCCGCGGCGACGCGCCCGGAGCCGGCGCGCTCGCCGAGCTGACCGAGCTCTACTACGCGGCCGAGTACGGCGGCTCGTCGGACGAGGCGGCGCGCGAGCAGGCGAAACGGCTCGCGGGCGCCATCCATCAGGCTCTGCGCGCCGCGCCGCGGCGCAGGAAGCCTCGACCGCTCCCGTGACCAGAATCCGTTGACGTTTTGGCAGCCCGCCCCGAGGCCGGCTCGCCAAAAGGTCAACCTGGTTGCCGCCACCAGGGTCGCGTGATAGTGCTTTTCCTGGCTTGGGCCGCGCTGTTGCGGCACCCGCCTTGCACCGCACCCGAGAGGCCGATGCTGCTGCTTCCGCGCCCCGACCTGCGCTCTCTCGTCCCGTCCGTCCTCGCTGGTGCGCTGGTGGTCCTGATCGCGCGGCCCGCCGCCGCCCAGGTTGACCTCGGCAACTCCGCCATCGAGATGCGGCTGCAGCTGCCCGACGGTGAGGACGGCTTCGAGAACGTCACCAACGAGGTGACACATCCTCGAGTACATGAACCTGGCCAACTGCTCGTGCGGCGACGCCGACGCCGTTCCAGGTCGAGTTCAGGCTCGAGCCGGCAAAGTCCAACGTGCCGAGCCGGGACGAGCAGGTCGATGTCTGGGTCGGCACCAGCTGCGCCGCCGAGACGCTCGAGGAGCAGCGCGAGCTGTGCTTCGAGGAGGGCAACATCCCCGAGGTCGACGAGCTGCTCCAGGTGCCGACGCTGCCGATCTCGGTGCGCCACCTGGCCGGGCCGACCGGCAGCAGCCCGGAGTGCGAGCGCCGCGACGAGCATGACCGCGCCGTCTACGCGATCATCGATCCGGGCCAGAACGGCTTCGACGAGGCAGAGGACTATCAGAAGGCCCTCACCATCAAGGTCGACACCGATCCGCCGCCCGAGCCCAGCGACATCATCGCGCGCGGCTCCGAGGGCCGCGTGACGATCGACTTCGACCCGCCCACCTCGCGCGAGGACGACATCCGCTACTACCAGGTCCTGTGCGCGCGCGTCGACGACCCGAGCAACACGGCCGGCTTCGGCAGCTTCGACCAGCGCTACTGGACCTCGCAGCAGGCGTGCGCCTCCGACGCCGACTCCGTGTGCCCGCGCGCGCCCGGCGGCAGCACGGCGCGCCTGGTCGGCGGCGGCGACGCCGGCGTGCCGGACGCGGGCGACGGGTCCGACGCGGGCAGCGGCGGCGGCGATGCCGGCCCCGGTCCCGGCGAGGAGCCGACCGGCGAATGCGTGACCGGGCTGCCCGGCGGCCTCGCCTCGCTCGACCCGGCCTACCTGTGCGGCGAGGCCGACGGCACCGCCGGCAGCGTGGACGCCAAGGGCCTCGAGAACGGCGTGGCCTACCGCGTCGTGCTGCTGGTCATCGACGAGGCGCGCAACGTGACCGCGATCGATGCCGGCGAGGCCACGCCGCGCCAGGTGAAGGACTTCTGGGAGGACTACAAGGATCGCGGCGGCCAGGCCAGCGGCGGCTGCAGCGCCGCCCAGGCCGGGCTCGGCGGCGGGCTCGCGCTGGTCCTCGCGCTCGTCGCCGGCGTGCTGTTCCGCGTGGCCGGCCGGCGGCGCGGCGGTCGCGGGCGCAGCGGGCGAGGCGGTCCGGGCGCGGCGGCCGGCGGCGCGCTGCTGCTCGTCATCGCGCTGGGGCCGCGCCTGGCCGACGCGCAGCCCTGGTGGGAGGAGTACGGCGACCCGGTCCAGGAGCAGGTCGGTCCCGAGCAGCCGCACTGGGGCCTCGAGCTCAAGATCGCGCCCTACGTCCCCGACGTGGACAGCGAGTTCGACGACGAGGTCGGCCCCTTCGAGCTCATGTTCGGCGACGGCCCGTATCTCATGAGCGGGTTCACCCTCGACCGCTTCCTCCTCTACCCGATGGGGCAGCTCGGGCGTCAGCCTGAGCGCCGGCTTCCTGAGCCGCTCGGCCAACGCCTTCCAGGTCGACGACGAGGGCAACGTCGTCCTCGACCCGGAGAGCGGCCGGCCGGTGCGCGCGGTCGGCGACACCACCTGGTTCCGCATGGTGCCGATGTCGGTCGGCGTCGTGTACCGCTACACCCAGCTCGACGACGCGCTGCGCATCCCGCTGGTGCCGTACGGCCGGCTCGGCCTGTCCTACTACTACTGGTGGATCAGCAAGCCGGGCGGCGGCCTGTCCGAGGTGCCGACCGACGGCTGCCCCGACATCGACAACGGCGACTGCGAGGGGGACCGCGCGCGCGGCGGCTCGCTCGGCTGGCAGGCGACGGCCGGGCTGGCCATCCGCGGCCGAGCGCATCGATCCGGGCGCCGAGATGGCCCTGCGCAACGAGCTCGGCATCGAGCACGCCGGCCTGGTCTTCGAGTTCACCTACGCCAAGGTGGACGGCTTCGGCGCCGACGACAAGCTCTCGGTCGGCGACGCCACGTTCTTCGGCGGCATCAACTTCGAGTTTTGACGGCGCCCCGCACAGTGCGGCTCGTGCTCGAGTACGACGGCACGGGCCTGTGCGGCTGGCAGCGGCAGGACAACGGACCCACGGTGCAGGCGCACCTCGAGGATGCGCTGGCCCGCATGACCGGCGCGCCGACCCCGGTCCTCGGCGCATCGCGCACCGACGCCGGCGTGCACGCGCTCGGCCAGGTGGCCAGCTTCGAGACCGAGGCCCGCATCCCGTGCGACGGCTTTCGCATGGGGCTCAACAGCATCCTGCCGCCTGCCATCTCGGTGGTGGCGGCCGACGAGGCGCCGCCCGGCTTTCACCCGCGCTTCTCCGCCACCGGCAAGCACTACCGCTACACGGTGCTGACCCGGTCGTCGCGCTCGCCGCTCCTGCGCCACCGGGCCTGGCACCGCCCCGGCGCGCGGCTCGACCTCGACGCCATGCGTGAGACAGCATCCCACCTGCTCGGCGAGCGCGATTTCAGCGCGCTGCGCGCGGCCGGCTGCACCGCGCGGACCACGGTTCGCCGCATCGACGAGATCGCCATCGGCGAGCCGGATCCGCACCGGCTCGACATCGATGTGCGAGGCAATGCGTTCCTTCGCAACATGGTCCGCATCCTCGTCGGCACCCTCGTCGAGGTGGGCGAAGGCCGCCTCACGCCATCACAAGTCGTTGAAATCGTGAAGAGTGGCGATCGAACCCAGGCCGGGCAGACCGCCCCGGCCCAGGGCCTGTGCCTGGTGGAAGTGTTGTACGCTGCGCGGGCCGAGTGACGCGTTGCGCAAGCAGAAACGCGCTCCTGGCCGGCCGATCGTAAGGCCGCCGGACGGCGCACGTTAACCATGGGACCGGGTGGTGTCCGAAGCAGCCGTAGCCGAGAAGCTCGAGGAGGAACGGCGGTTGGTCGCGGAGGCACAGGCCGGGAACCTGGATGCGATGCGACCGATCCTCGAGAGCTATGCCGCCCCGCTGTACTCGACGGTGATCCTGCCCCGTCTGGGCGACGCCGCCACGGCTGAAGACGTCCTGCGCGACACCTTCACCACGGCGATCGAGAAGATCGAGCAGTTCCGCTGGACCGGCAAGAGCATCTACGTGTGGCTGCGCCAGATCGCGGTCAACAAGGTGTACGACGTGCACCGGCGGTCCAAGCGCTCCGTGCAGCTGGCCGATGCCATGGCGCGCGAGCTCCCGCACGCGACGATGCCCGACGCCGCGGCCGACGCGCTGCTCATCGCCGCCGAGGAGCAGGAGCTCAACCGCGACCGCATCGGGCGCGCCCTGCACGCCCTGTCGGACCGCTACCGGCTCGCCATCGAGCTGCGCCTGATCGAGGAGCTGCCGCGCGACGAGTGCGCGCGCCGCATGGACGTGACCACCGGCACCTTCGACGTGGTGCTGTTCCGCGCCGTGCGCGCGTTCCGGCGCCACTTCGGCCAGTGGACCCGGGCGCCCAGGGGCGCGCCGACCACGGCGACGGCGGACCAGGCAGACGGACCAGACGGAGACGAGAAATGAGCCGCGACGACCGCGACCGCCCGGACGAGCTGGACGGCGAGGCGCCGGTGACGCCGGCCGAGCAGGCGCGCGCCGAGGCGTTCGGCAGGTGGCTGGACGGTCTCGCCGCCGGCGAGCCGCTGCCTCCCGCGATGGACTCGGACGATCGGGCGTTGCTCGAGACCGCGACCATGGTGCTGGCCTCGAGCCACGCCGTGGAGCTGGGCTCGGAGCGGACCCGCCGCCTCGTCGATCAGGCGCTGGAGAACGCGGTGCTGGGCCGCCGCCCGTCGGAGCCGGGCATCGTGGCCGAGGTGGGCGCGGCCGGGAGAGTCCCGGCGCTCCGCCTCCCCGAGCCGGCCGCAGAGAGCGCGCGCGACGACGACCGCGCCGCCTCGTCGGCGACCGATCTGGTGCGCGCCCGCCGCCGCCGCGCCGACCGCGTGCTGCGCAACCTGCCCTGGGCGGTGGCGTCGATGGCTGCGGCCGCGGCGGTGGTCCTGTTCGTGACCCGGCCTGGCGACATCGGCGAGCCGGTGAGCCGGGCGGTCGAGCGGCCGCTCCGCCTCCGCGTGGCCAACACCTCACGTCCGGCCGATCCGCTGATCGGGATCATCGCCCGGCCCGACGCCGGCCGCGCCAGCGAGCGGCTCGATGTCGCTGTTCGCCGACCGCATGGACGGCTATCGCGACCTGATGCTGCGCCGCGCCCTCGGCGAGGAGGAGCCATGAAGGTGCGCTTCGTGGCGGCCACGGCGGTCGCGTGTGTGCTCGGGATCGCGCTGCTCGGCTACTCGGTCGGGTGCGGCACGCGCACCGAGGACGGAGAGGCCGAGGGCCGCATCACCGAGCTGCCCCAGCCCGGACCGGAGCTCAGCAAGGAGCTGATGATCGGTCTGTCGCTGGCCCAGAATTACCACCACAAGGCCGACGTCTACCTCAAGGAGGCCCGCGTCGAGGAGGCCGTGACCGCGCTGCGACAGATCCTGGCCATCGAGTTCCCGGCCGGCGCCCCCGAGGGCGTGGACGTGACGCAGGACGCGCGCGCCCGCCTGGCCAAGCTCCTGATCACCCGGGGCCAGCTGGACGAGGCGATGACCGTCGTCGATCAGGGAATCGCCGCCGCCACCCGCCAGTCGTTCTTCCTCGCCAACCTGCACACGGCGCGCGGCGAGGTGCTCGAGGCGCGCGCGGTGATGGTCGAGGACGACGACAAGGCGGCGGCCACGAAGGCCCGGCGCCAGGCGATCGAGTCCTACGACCGGGCCATCTCCATCGAGAAGGCCCTGATCGAGCAGCTCGCGGGCAAGCGGACCGGAAGCGAGGCCGGAGGCGAGAGCGGAGGCGAGAATCGATGAGGTCGTCGCGCGCGAGTTTCTACGCCAGCCCGGTCCTGTGGGGGCTCCTGCTCGGGGCGGGCATCGGTCTGCGGCCTGGCCGCGTGCGCCTCGCGGGCGCCGATGATGCCGACCGCCGAGCTCGAGCTGCGCAAGAAGGAAGTCCAGGACTACTGGATGCAGATCCGCGAGTGGCGGGTCGACATCGGCCTCGCCGCCGACCCGTTCTCCCGCCAGGGCCCGGGAGCGGCGGTGCCGCCCAGCCGCGGCAAGTGCGAGACCGACCCGGGAGCCGTCGACCGACTCCTGCCAGGACGTCTGCACCCTCAAGGACGCCATCTGCGACAACGCGGAGAGCATCTGCCGCATCGCCAAGCAGCTCGAGGGCGACACCTGGGCGCAGGGAAAGTGCAAGAGCGCACGGGCCTCGTGCGACGAGGCGCGCCAGCGCTGCTGCGAGTGCACCGTCGGAGAGCAGGCCTCGGCCGCGCCGGCGGGCCGGGACAGCCACGCCATAGCCTGCCCGCCGAGGCGCCTGGTCATCCGGGCGCCCCGGCCCGCTGGTCTGGCGATTTCACACGCGGCGGGCTAGCATCGCGCGCGATGTGCGCGCTTCCAGTTCCTGATCCGTCCATGTGGGTCCTGCCGGGAGGGCAGTCGCGCCGAGGAGGCGCACGTCGTCGCTGTCGGCGGCGACGGCATCGGGCCGGAGGTGGTCGCGGCCGCCATCCAGTGCCTGGCCGTGGTCGCGCCCGAGCTGCGCGTGACACTGCCGGTACACGGGCAGGAGGCGGTGGACTTGCACGGCACCCGTTTCCGCCCGAGCTGGAGGCCGAGCTGGCCCGCGCCGACGCGGTGCTGTTCGGCGCCGTCGACACAGAGCACGGCAAGGCGCGGCCGGTCCTGCACTACCTGCGCTGGAGCGCGCATCTCGTACGCCAACCTGCGCCCGACCGCGACCCTGCCCGGCGTGAAGGCGCTGACCGGCGCGCGCGGCTGCAACCTGGTCATCGTGCGCGAGCTGACCGAGGGGCTGTATCCGGGGCGCGAGGGCGACCTGGCCGCAGCTGTCGGCCGCCATGCCGGAGTACCGCGACCGCATGGGCCGGCCGCTGCCGCCGCGAGGGTGCCTTCGCCCTGCGCATCGTGACCGAGGGGGCCAGCCGCCGCATCGGCGCGTACGCCGCCCGGCTGGCGGCGCACCGCAAGTCGCTCGGCGTCTCGCCTGGCAAGGTCACGGTCGTGACCAAGCAGAACGTGCTGCCGCGCACCGATGGGGTGTTCCGCGCGGCGTGCGAGGCGGAGGCGGCGGCGGTGGGCGGGCTCGAGGTCGATCACCTGTACGTCAACGAGGCGGCGCGGCGCATGGTGGCGCAGCTCGAGAGCTTCGACGTGGTGGTCACGACGAACCTGTTCGGCGACGTCCTGTCCGACGTCGCCGCCGAGGGCATGGGCGGCCTGCCGATGGCGCCCAGCGCCGGCATCGGCGACGGCTGGGCGTACTTCGAGTCGTGCCACGGCAGCGCGCCCGATCTGGCCGGCAAGGACGTGGCCAACCCGGCCGCGACGATCCTGAGCGCCGCCATGATGCTCACCTACCTGGGCCACGACGACGCCTCCCGGCGTCTGATCGCCGCGACGCTCGCCACCATCACCGACGGCGTGCGCACGCGCGACCTCGGCGGCACCGCCGGGACCAAGGCGTTCGCGGCGGAAGTCTGCCGGCGGCTGTGACCCGGCTGGCGGCCTCTCGCGGCAGGTGGCGTCAGCTGGCGGCGCGACCGGCCGCGAGCATCCGCGCGACCGCCGTCGCGTCGATGGTGGCGATGGCTGCTGCCGGGCCGGCCGCGGCGGGCGGCCTCGACTTCGATCTCGGTCGGCGCGCGCGCGATCGGGCGGGCCGGCACGACAACGGTGAGCGGCGACGGCGGGGCGGCGCTCGTCGTCAACCCGGCCGGGCTCGCGCGGTCCACGAGCCTGCGCGTCCAGGTGGGCGTGTCGCTGCACGACGACGACGCCAGCTACCGGGCGCCGGACGCGGACGTGGCGGACTCGCCGACCGTGGCGGACCGGGCGGCGCCGGTGCTGGCGCCGAGCGTGGCCGTCCAGGGCGCGATCGGGCCCATCGTGATCGGCGCCGGCGTGTTCGACCTCGGTCACCTCGATCGCCTGCTGCCCGCGCCGTCGTTCGGCCAGCTCGAGACGACGTGGACAAGCTGTTCCCCCACCGCTACGGCGGGCTCGAGCTGCGCTACCGGCGGCGCGTGGCCGTGGTCGGCGCCGCGTTGCGGGTCGGCGAGTGGCTGGGCCTGGGCGTGTCGATCGGGGCGGCCGACGTCGAGCTGCGCGAGCGGCGGCGCATCTGGGCCGGGTTCGCGAGCCGCGACGAGCTCGCCTTTCCGACCCGCGACCTCGACCTGACCATGAGCGCGGGCGACGGCATGGTCCCGTTCGCCACCGCCGGCGCGCTGGCCGCGCCGCCGTCGCTGCCGATCGAGCTCGGCGTGGCCGCCTCGTGGAGCGCCGACGCGTACATGACAGGCGCCGCCGGGCTCGCCAGCACCTCGGACAGCGAGTTCCCGCAGCCGTCTCGGCGATTTCGTGCAGGAAGCGAGGGTGCGCGCTGGGCATGCCGGCCGCCCTGCGCGCGGGCGCGCGCTACCTCGGCAATCGCTTCCTGGTCGAGGTCGGCGCCGAGCTCACCTGGTTCAGCGACGCCGGCAAGGTCCCGACCTGGCGCACCACCGGCATCGGCGTACGCGACGACACCGGCCTGGAGGAGCCGCTCGGCCGGGTGCCGTCGCTGGTCGCGCTGCGCGACCACACCGCCCTGCGCGGCGCGCTCGACGTCGAGGTCGTCTCCGGACTGCTCTGGCTCACGGCCGGCTACGCCCATTCATCCGGCGCCACCGGGCGCTCGCACATGTCGGCGGCGTTCGGCGACATCGCCGCACACACGGTCTCGCTGGGGGCCGAGGGGACGTGGAACCAGATCACGTTCGCGCTCGGCGTCGCGCGCCGCATGTCTCCGTCGGTGACCCTGGCCCCCGAGGACAGCGATGTCCTGGTGGAAAACCCGTTCGACGCCGGGACTGCCAGCGCAGGTGCGGGCCGCCACAGGCGCGCTCACGACGCGGTCGGTCTGACCATGGAGATCGCCTGGGAGTGACCCCCACCCTCCGGGCCGGGTTATTCTCGTCCTTCGCCGCGGATTCCCTTCGAAGGAGAAGGCATGCACCTTGTTCGGCACCGCAGCACGATGGCGCTCCTGGCCGCCCTGGCCCTCTCATCCGGGCCGGCCTGTGGCGACGACGATGGGGGCGGTGGCGCCGACAGCGGCGGCGATGATGGCGACGGGGCCGATGGCGCCGATGGCGCCGACGGGGCCGACGGCGACGACAGCGACGCCGGAACGCCGGACGCCGGGCCTCCGGTCAGCGACTGCAAGCCGCAGAAGGGGACCAACCTGGCCCTGCAGCTGGTCGCCCAGGGCGCCGGCGATGGCTTCGACCAGCCGCTCCTGGTGACCTCGCCGCCCGACGACCCGCGCCTGTTCGTGGTGGGCAAGCACGGGATCATCTCGATCGTGAAGGACGGCAAGATCCTCGAGGAGCCGTTCCTCGAACATCGACGGCCGCGTGGACTTCGGCGCCGGCGCCCAACGAGCAGGGCCTGCTCGGCCTGGCCTTCCACCCCGACTTCGCGCGCAACGGCCGCTTCTTCGTCTTCTACACCCGCGTCGAGGGCAAGAACCCGCCCGATCGGGTCGCCGAGTTCACCGTGCCCAAGGCCACGCCCGACGTGGCGGACCCGGAGTCGGAGCGCGAGATCCTCGAGATCGACGATCCGTTCAGCAACCACAACGGCGGCATGATCGCCTTCGGCCGCGACGGCTACCTGTACATCGGCATGGGCGACGGCGGCGACGGCAACGATCCGGACGGCAACGGGCAGAACAAGTCGACCTTGCTGGGCGACATCCTGCGCATCGACGTCAGCTCGACCGAGGCGCCCTACGCGATCCCGAAGGACAACCCGTACGTCGGCGCGGGCGGCGATCCGGTGCCGCGCGAGGAGATCTGGATCTCCGGCGTGCGCAATCCGTGGCGCTGGAGCTTCGACCGCGACAACGGCGACATGTACATCGGTGACGTCGGCCAGAACGCGGTGGAAGAGATCGACGTGCTCACCGTCGCCCAGCAGCCGGGCGCCAACCTGGGCTGGGACACGATGGAGGGCAACATCTGCGATGACGGCGCCGACTGCAGCGGTTTCATCCCGCCGGTGGCGACCTATCCGAACCCGGGCGGCGCGGCGGTGATCGGCGGGTACGTCTATCGCGGCGCCTGCTTCCCGGACATCCAGGGCCGCTACTTCTACGGCGACTACAGCACCGAGACCGTCTTCACACTCACGTTCGCCGACGGCAAGGCCAGCGAGCCGGTCGACGTCACCAAGGACATCGATCCCGACGGCGTCCTGAACAACCTGTCCAGCTTCGGCCAGGACGCCTACGGCGAGCTGTACGTGGTCAGCCTGTCCGGCGGCGCGATCTACCGCATCGTCGCCGGGCCGTGAGCTCGGATCTCGAACCGGCGCCGCGCACCGTCGAGCTCGGCACCGGTCTGCGCTACAACGTCCTCGAGTGGGGCGCAGACCGGCCCGAGCTCGATCACACGGTCATCCTGCTGCACGGCTTTCTCGACCTGGCCTGGGGCTGGACCGCGACGGTGCGGGCCGGCCTGGCCGGGCGCTTCCACGTGGTGGCGCCGGATCTGCGCGGCCACGGCGACTCCGACTGGATCGGCCCCGGCGGCTACTACCACTTCATCGACTACCTGGCCGACCTCGACGAGGTCGCGCGCATGTTCGGCCGCGGCCGCGTGTCCCTGGTCGGCCACTCGATGGGCGGAAGCGTCGCGTCCTACTTCGCCGGCACGTTCCCGGAGCGGGTCCACCGCCTGGTCCTGCTCGAGGGGCTCGGGCCGCCGGAGAACGAGACGAACGTGCCGCAGCGCGTGCGGGGCTGGCTCGACAGCTGGCGCCGCGTGCGAGAGCGAGAGGGCAAGAGCCACGCCGGGGTCGACGAGGCCGCGGCGCGCCTGCGCGCGCACGACCCGCTGCTCGGCGAGGAGCTGGCGCGCGAGCTCGCGCTGCACGGCACCCGCCCCGCCCCCGGCGGCGGCCTGCGCTTCAAGCACGACCCGCTGCACCTGACCCTGGGCCCGATGCCGTTCCGGGTCGACTACGCGGCCGAGTTCTGGAGCCGCGTGACCTGCCCGGTCCTGTGGGTCGAGGGCGAGAAGTCCGTCTTCCGCTACGCCGGCGACGAGGCCGAGCGGCGCCTGCGCCTGCTCCACGGCGCCGAGCGCTCGGTGCTCGCCGGAGCCGGGCACATGATGCAGCGTCATCAGCCGGCCGCGCTGGCCGAGCTCCTCGTCGCCTTCCTCACCCGCTGAGGGCGAAACGTCGCGCGCGGCCGCGCCCATCAGAGGCGCGGAGCGCGGCTGCGAGCCGGACGGTAGACTTCCATTGCCGGCGCAACCGGACACAGGCCGGCACCAAGCACCATGCCGAATCTCGACTCACTGCTCATCGCGCCCGAGTTCGCCGACGCTCTGTATCGCCAGTACGCCGCGGACCCGAGCTCGGTTCCACCCGACGTCGCCTCGCTGTTCGCCGAGCTGAAGGTGCGCCGCGCCGCGGCCACACCGCCGCCCGACGCCGCGCCGGCCCCGTCACTGCCGCGCTTCCTGACCGAGGAGGGCGGCCTGCCCGAGGGCGTGGTCAAGGCCGACGTGGCCACCGGCATCCAGATCTACGACCTCATTCACACCTACCGCCAGTTCGGCCACATGGCGGCCGACATCGACCCGCTGGGCGCCAGCCCGCGCAGCCATCCGTCTCTCGACCTGTCGCAGTTCGACCTGACCGAGGCGGACCTGGACGAGGTCGTGACCTGCGTCGGCTTCCACGGCGCCGACCGCGCCACCGTGCGCGACATCCTGGCCATCCTGCAGGAGACCTACTGCGGCCCGGTCGGCGTCGAGTACATGGACGTCACCGACAAGGCGCAGCGCGACTGGCTGCAGTCGCGCATGGAGCCGGTGCGCAACCGGCCGCACCTGCCGCCCGAGCGCAAGCGACAGCTGCTGCGCGATCTCATCGCGGCCGACACCTTCGAGGAGCAGCTGCAGCGCATGTATCCCGGCGCCAAGCGCTTCTCGCTCGAGGGCGGCACCACGCTCATCACCCTGCTCAGGACGCTGACCGCCGAGGCGGCCGAGGCCGGCGTCGGCCAGCTGGTCATCGGCATGGCCCACCGCGGCCGGCTCAACGTGCTGGCCAACGTGCTGGGCAAGCCGCTCGAGTACATCCTGGCCGAGTTCGAGGGCCGGCCGCTGCCGGCCGAGGTGCAGGGCTACGGCGACGTGAAGTATCACATGGGCTACTCGAACGACTACGACCACGGCGACGGCCGCAGCGTCCACCTGTCGCTCGCGTTCAACCCCAGCCACCTGGAGGTGATAAGCCCGGTGGTCGAGGGGATGGTGCGCGCCAAGCAGAACCACATGGGCGACGCCGACCGCGTCCGCGTGGTCCCGGTGCTGCTGCACGGCGACGCCGCGTTCCCGGCCCAGGGCGTGGTGCCGGAGACGCTGCTCATCGGCGGGCTGCCCGGCTACACCACCGGCGGCACGGTCCACGTCATCGTCAACAACCAGGTCGGCTTCACCACGTCGCCCGACGAGGCCCGCTCCACCCGCTACGCGTCCGACGTGGCCCAGTCGGTGCGCGCGCCGGTGTTCCACGTCAACGCGGACCACCCGGAGACTGTCATGCTGGTGGCCCAGCTGGCGCTGGCCTTCCGGCAGACCTTCCACGTGGACGTGGTCATCGATCTGGTCTGCTTCCGCCGCCACGGCCACAACGAGCTGGACGACGCCAGCTTCACCCAGCCGGTCATGGCGAAGCTGATCGAGCGCCACGCGTCGGTGTCGCGCATCTACGGCGACAAGCTGGTGCGCGCCGGCGCCATCGCCCAGGACGACGTCCACCGCATGGTGGAGGAGGTCAAGGGCGAGCTGGTGGCGGCGCGCAACACGGCGCGCGAGATGACGACGCAGGTCAGCCAGCGCCTGGGCGGGGCCTGGAAGGGTCTCAAGCCGGCCGGCGCCGACTGGTCAGCCGACACCGCGGTCGCGCGCGGCAGGCTCGAGGCCATCGCCCGCGCCATCGCATCGGCGCCGGACGACTTCCAGTGGCACCCGCGCCTGCAGCGCATGATGCAGGAGCGCGCCCGGGCGGTGCTCGAGGACGGCAAGCTCGACTGGGGCTGCGGCGAGGCGCTGGCCATCGGCTCGGTCCTGCTCGACGGTCGGCCGGTGCGCCTGTCCGGCCAGGACTCGGGGCGCGGCACCTTCGGCCACCGCCACGCGGTCTACAGCGACGCCAGGACCGGCGCGCCCCACGTGCCGCTCGACCACATCGCGGAGGGCCAGGCCCGCTTCGAGGTGATCAACAGCCCGCTGTCGGAGGAGGCGGTGCTCGGCTTCGAGTACGGCTACTCCAGCGCCGATCCGTGGAGCCTGGTCATGTGGGAGGCGCAGTTCGGCGACTTCATCAACGGCGCGCAGATCGTCGTCGACCAGCTGATCGCCAGCGCCGAGTACAAGTGGGGCCGGATGTGCGGCCTGGTGCTGCTCCTGCCGCACGGCTACGAGGGCCAGGGCCCGGAGCACTCCAGCGCCCGCCTGGAGCGTTTCCTGGAGCTGTGCGCCGAGGGGAACATGCAGGTGGTCAACCTCAGCACGCCGGCCCAGCTGTTCCACTGCCTGCGCCAGCAGATCGTGCGCGACTTCCGCAAGCCGCTCATCGTCATGAGCCCCAAGAGCCTGCTCCGTCACCCGCGCGCGGTGTCGCGGGTCGAGGAGCTGGTCTCGGGCCGCTTCCAGCCGCTCATCGACGACGCCGGCGTGTCCGGCGACGAGCGCGCCGACGTGCGCCGCGTGCTGCTCAGCTCCGGTCGCATCTACTACCGGCTGCTCGAGGAGCGCGAGAAGCGCGGCCTGCTCCCGGCGCAGGCGCCGCTCCTGCGCCTCGAGCAGCTCTACCCCTACCCGAAGGGGGATGTGCAGCAGGTCCTGGCCACCTACCCCCGCCTGGAGCGGCTGGCGTGGGTGCAGGAGGAGCCGCGCAACATGGGGGCGTGGCGAAACCTCCTCCACCGGTTCGAAGCCAGCCTGCCGGGCGGCGTCGCGCTCGAGTACGTCGGCCGCGACTCACGGGCAGTGCCGGCCACCGGCTCGTTCGAGGTCCACCAGCAGGAGGAGGCGGCCATCCTGGAAGCGGCGCTCGCCCCGCCCCCGGCGGGAAGCGAAGCGCGGCCGCGCAGCGTCGCCTGATCGCGCAGGCGCGCTGCCCCGGGCTTTTCAGACCATGAAGTCGTGGGCGCGAACGGTCTTGCGGCCGTTCTGCGAGGCGCGCGCGGTCGCCTGGGAAATCAGCCAGTACACCCACTCGTTGAGACCATCGAGAGCGTCCCCGGCGGTGTTGCAGTTGGCCTCCTTGATGGCCGCCTTCACCTTGGACCCGACGAGGAGCATTTCCTTGTTGCCGCCCTTTTTCGCCGCCACCTTCTTGCCGTTGTTCTTGCTCTTAGCCACGGGGAACCCCCTCGAATAGGTTTGTGTTGACCGGTTTTACTCAACCGCGAAAACAACGCAAGGCCCTAGATAGCCTTCCTGGGCCTTTTTTCGGCTTTTCTACCGACTCTGGGCCGTCAGGACAGATCCGGTTGTGGCCTCATGTGCCCTGACCGGCGCCGTCGGCGTCTCGGATGTGACGCTCCATGACACCGCCGAGCTTGGGGATCGCCGCGCTGACATTGCGCTTCGCCGACGGGCGCATCTTGCCGTAGAGCTTGGTCGCCGTCTTGTGCTTGCTGCGCGCCGCGCGCTCATCGGTGACCGTCAGCAGGTCCTCGGCCACGTCGTCTGACCGCGCGGTGAGGTACTCGACCAGCGAGCCGGTGCCGCCCGCGCGCCACCTGGCGTAGTACGGCTCCAGCTTGGCCACCCAGTCGTCGAACAGGGCGTCGATGACCTCGGGGACGAAGCGCGGCTTGATCGCCTTCACCGTGGCGTAGGCGCCCTTGATGGCCACACCGGAGAGGCCCCCCTTGGACTTGACCTCCTCGTTGACCATGGTGACGCAGTCGGCCACCACTCGCTCGCGGGATGGCGCTGCTCCGACGTAGTCGGCGAGGGTCTTCTGAGTGGACATGCCTCCGTCCTTTCGCTCGAGCTCGACCGGCGCGAGGGCCGGAACTTTATCAAAATTCGATCCCCATGCGGCGGCAGCGCCGCGCGATATCGCGCTGGCTGCGCGGCGCGAGCTGCTCGTAGTGGACGCGCGCCTGCTCGGGTTCACCCATGAAACAGGAGGCCGACGCGGCGATGCGCAGCATCTTGTCCACGGACGGGGGTGGAAGATCCATCTGCAGCGCAGAGATCGCCGCCGTGCGCGCGCTGTCGTACTCGCCCCGGTCGTAGTACTCGATGGCGACCTCGGCCGACGCCCGCGGGCCGTCGGTCGCCGCCGTCTCGGTCGCGGCCGTCTCGGTCGCGGCCGGGTCCGCCGCGGCTCCGTCCTGCAGCTCGATGGGTGGCCGCACGCCGGCGACGCGCGGCTCGCCGCCCGACCACGCCAGGCCGCTCCTCCGCGCGCCCGCCTCGGCCGGCGGCGGGATGCGCGGCGGCGGGATGCGCGGCGGCGCGTCCCGGGCCGGCGCGTCCTGGGCCGGCGGCTCGCCCGGCTGCTGGACCGCGCTGGCCGATCTCGCCCGGCTCAGCTCGGCCGGATCCACGTCAGGCTCCGGCGCGGCCCCTCGCACCTTGATCACCAGCACCACCAGCGCAACAAGCACGGCGGCGCCGGACACGGCCAGCGCTGTTGTCGAAAACGATCGCCCTTCCACGACGACTCCTGCGGCGGTCATAACACGCCGGCGGCCGCCGTTTCCGCGCGCAGTGGCCCTGGAACGCGCTACAGCAGCCCCTTCCGCACCTTGCCGGGCCCGCACCGCCGCAGAAGCAGCGCGGCGAGCGCCAGCAGCAGGCCCGCCCCGCCGCCTCCCCCGCCGGCACGGCAGCCCAGGCAGCCGCTCTCGCCCACCTGCAGCGAGAGCTCGTCGGAGCGCGTGGAGTTGCCGCCGGCGTCCTCGGCCACCGCGACGAGGACGTAGCTGCCCTCCTGGAAGCGGCCGGTGAAGCTCCACGGCTCGTCCACGTCCTCCTCCTGCAGCTCGCCGTCGATCTCCAGCCACACCCTGCGGACGCCGCTCAGGTCGTCGGTCGCGTCCACCTCGACAGTGACCTCGGCGGGGACGTCGTCGAACTCGGCGCCGTCCTCCGGCGAGCGGATGGCGACCTGAGGTGGCTGCTCATCCGCGTCCAGCGACGGCCCGCACGTGCTCGAGCGGCCGCTCAGCGCGTCGGGGCCGCCGCACTGCGCCTCCCAGGTGCCGCCGGCGGTCGGATCGATCGCGAAGCCGCCGCACTCGTAGCCCGGCTGCCACGTGCCGGTGCCCGAGTGGCACGGCGTGATGTCGTGACCCGTCTGCGACTCGACCCACGCCGCGGCGTTGCGCATGTCAACGTAGTAGGACTGCATGCCGGGGCCCTCGCCGCCGGACACGATGCCGAACGCGCGCCAGGTGCCGTCGTCCAGGCGCACGAAGGCCGGCCCGCCCGAGTCGCCGAACGACGGGCTCACGCCGTCACCGCCGATGACCAGCATGCCGCCGGAGGTGCCGCTGAAGCTGGTGACCGCCGCGCGCTTGACGCCGGAGCCCGAGGTCCCGTCCTCGCCGAAGCCGACGATCGTCACCTCGCGGCCGGCGGTCAGGATGTCCGCCTCGCACCCGTAGAGCACCGGCGCGATCGGGACGCGATCGACCGGACGCGCCAGCTCGCAGTAGGCGTAGTCCATCGGGCCGACCTGATCGTTGGCGACGGCGCGCCGGCACTCGGTCACGTCGGCGACGTAGCCGTCGCCCACCCGCTCGCCGAACTCGACGCGCGTGAAGTCAATCCCGCAGTGCGCCGCGTAGAGGACGATGCGCGGGTGGACCAGCGTCCCGGTGCACAGCGTGCCGCCGTCGAACATGATCACCGCCGACGGCCACTCGCAGCGCGCGGCCGCCGCGCCGCCAACGATCGGCGGGCTGCCCTCGCCGGCGCGGGCGGGCCGCACCGCGCCGAGCCCGGCCGCCGCCGCCACGGCGAAGAGGGCTGGAGAGCGAGCGCGCAAGATGATGGACAGGCCGCGTCACGGCCCCGCGCCGATTGTAGGCCGGTCGCAGGTCGCGGCCGGCGAAAAAAACGTGGTAGCAGAGAGCAGCAGTGGGGAACGCGCGCCCGCACCTACCTCGACCCGGCCACGTGGCCGGCATCGCCGCCGCGTTCCTGGCCGCGCTGGCCGCCTGCCCGGGCGGGGCCCCCGAGGGGCCTGTCGCCGCTTCCATCGACGCGCCGGTGCCGGACGCGCGCCCCGAGGCGCGGCCGCACGCGCCGGCCAGTCTTGTCAGCGCCACGCGCACGGTCATCGCGGCGCCGAACCTGACCGGGCTCTCGGACCTGACCGTCGACGACGACGGCATGCTGTGGGCCGTCGCCGAGCGCACCCGCGCGCTGGTCCGCATGAAGCCGGACGGAAGCGACCTGCGCCTGGTGCCGCTGGTCGGCGTCTCGGTCCGGCTCGACGTCGAGGGCCTTGCCTGGCTGGGCGACGGCCGCTTCGCCCTCGGCACCGAGTCGGACGATCCGCGCCGCACCAGCGATCTGCTGCTGTTCGCGCGGCTCGTCGAGGGCGGCACGCGCGCACGCATCGAGCGGTCGATCGCGATCGACTACGGCCGCTGGCCCCTGCGTCCGAAGGGCAACCAGGGTCTCGAGGGTGTGTGCCGCGCCGGGTCGGCGCTGGTGGTCGCCGTCGAGAGCGTGAGCGGCAGCGACGACCGCCGCTTCGCTCCGGTCGCCGTGCGCCAGCTCTCCGCCGGCCCCTGGACACCGTACCTGGTCCGGCTCACCACCAGGACCGGGAAGCTGTCGGCGCTTTCCTGCCGGATCGCGAGCGGCCGCGGCGAGGCGATCGACGTGCTCGCGGTCGAGCGCCACTTCGGCGTGGCGCGCCTCATCCGCTTCGAGCTGCCGCCGGCCGGCGCCGCGCCGACCGCGCCGGTCACCACCCCGGCGGGCCCGGAGCAGCCTCCGCCGGCGCGCATCGTCCCGGTCCTGGTCGCCGACCTGGCCGAGCTGCTCCAGCACCAGGAGAACTTCGAGGGACTGGTGTGGGACGGCGAGCGCGACATCGCCCTCATCGTCGACAACGACTGGGCCCGGGTCACCGGGCCGAATCTGCTGGTGCGCGCCCGGCTCAGCGGCCCGGTACCGGAACCGCCGCCTGCCCTGGCGCCAGGCTCTCCGCTCGCTCCGCCCCCCCGATGACCGCGGTGGTGGCCGCGGCCAGGCGCAGCGGCACCGCCTCGGCGCGCTCGTCCGGCAGGCGCTCGAGGTCCCACCGCCGCACCGTGCGATCGGCGCCGACCGAGGTGAGCGTCGCGCCGTCGCGCGAGAACGCGACCGACTCCACGCTGCGCGAGTGGCCGCGCAGGACGCGCACGCGCTCGCCGGCGGCGTCCCACAGCCGGATGGTGCGGTCGTACGACGGCGAGGCAAGCGTCTTGCTGTCGGGCGACCAGGCCACGTCGTAGACCATGTCGCCGTGTCCCTTGAGCACGCGCGACTTGCCGGTGTCGACGTCGATGAGGCGCAGCGTGCGATCGGCGACAGCCAGGGCCAGGCGCGAGCTGTCCGGCGCGAAGGCAAGGGACATCAGCACATGTCCGACGAGATCGATGCGCTCCACGCGGCCGCCCTGGATGTTCCACAGCACCACGGACGCCGACGGCTTGCTCCACGCGGCCAGCGCGGTGCCGTCGGGCGAGAAGCGCAGCTGGCGCGGCTGGCGCGTGGCGGGCCGCATCGGATCCATGTCGAGCGAGTCCAGCACCGTGCCCCTGGCCATGTCGAGCAGCTCGATCCGGCTCTCCAGCCACAGGGCAAGCGTCCCGCCGTCGGCCGACAGCTCGGCGCCGCGCGCGTGGCGGTCGCGGGCGAGCACACGCGGCTCGCTCCCCTCGCCCGCCTTCACGTCCCAGACCAGGACGCGGCCGTCGTCGGCGACCGACACCAGGGTGCGGCCGTCCTTCGACAGGGCCAGCGCGGTCGGGATGCCCGCGTCCTCGCCGCCGACGCTGACCTTCTCCTCCGTGTTGAGGCTGAGGACCTCGACCACGCCGTCCTCCTGGGGCAGCACGTAGCGCCGGCCGCGGCGGTCGAACATGGGGAACGCCATGTAGAGGTACTTCGGGTCGGACTTGCCCGGCCACTGGTACTGGGTGGAGCCCCGCGCGCCGGTGTCCAGGTTCCAGCTGTAGCCACCGTCCATGTTCCCGGTCAGCACCATGCCGCCGTCCTCGCTCAGGAACGACCAGCCGTCCTCCACCTCGGGGACACGGCCGAGCACCTGCGAGGCCTCGTCCCTTCCGCTCAGCTGCCACAGCCGGATGCTGGAGTCGAAGCTGGCGGTCGCGACGAAGGTGCCGTCCGGGCTGAGCGCCGCGTTGTACACGTCGTCCTCGTGGCCGCGCAGCACGCGCCATGATCCGGTCTTGCAGATCCCACACGCGCGCGGTCTGATCGTCGCTGGCCGACACCAGCGTCGACTCGTCGCTCGAGAACACCATCTGGTAGAGGGCGTCCTCGTGGCCGCGCAGGGCGCGATCGGTGCCGCTCTCCATCTCGTGCAGGTGGATGGTGCCGTCGGCGCCCGCGGTGGCCAGCAGCTTGCCGCTGGGCGAGAAGCCCCAGACGCCCTTGCCGCTCGGGATGCCGAGCTCGTCAACCTCTCCAGAGGCGACGTCGATGAGCACGACGGTCCCGCGCCCCATCTCGCCGTACTGCGCGACGACCTTCTTCTCGTCCGGCGACGGCGTCAGCGCGTACGGCACCTTGTCCAGATGGGCCAGCTTCTCGCGCGCCTGGCTGGCCACGTCGACCCGGTAGATGTCGCCCGACAGGAGCGCGAAGAAGACGTTCTTGCCGCTGCCCGACAGCGCCGCGCTGGTGACCAGCTCACCGTCGACGGCGAGCAGCGGCGCCGCCTTGAGATCGACCTCCCGGGTCAGGTCCCACACGCGGATCGCGCGGTCGGCGCCCAGCGACATCAGGCGGGTCCCGTCGGCCGAGAAGCCGAGCAGCCACACCAGGTCGACGTGGCTGGGCAGCCGGCGCGACGCCGCGCCGCTCTCGACATCGAAAAGCTCGATCGCGCCGCCCAGGCCGCCCAGCGCCAGGGTGCGCCCGTCGGGCGATCGGGCCACCACCTTGACGTTGTCGCAGTGTCTGCCGAGCAGGTGCGGCTCGCCGGTCTCGACGTCCCAGCGCCAGATCTCGCCGCTCTTGAGCACTCCGAGCAGCTCCTTCCCCTCGCGCGAGAAGCCGACCCACTCCGGCCAGGTCGACTGGCGCAGGATGTGGCGCGCCACGCCCAGGTCGATCGCCTGATCGACCATGGCGCCGACCTTCTCGGCGCGCCGGCCGCCCGGCGGGTACTGCTTGAGCCAGGCCAGGGCCGTCGTCGGATCGCGCGCCAGCCAGCTCTGCGCCTGCAGGAAGATGAGCTCGTTCTGCTTGTCGCGCGCCTCTTGCTCCGCCTTGGCCGCCACGCTCCGGCGGTCCTCGGCCAGGTTGCGCTGGGCGACGACGCGCTGGAACGCGACCGCCCCGGTGATGGCCAGCGCCACGGCCGCGGCGGCCGCCACCGCCACCACGCCGCGGTGGCGCGCGATCCAGCGCCGCACCAGCGTGCGCGTGGAGTAGTGGCGCGCGGTGACCAGCTGGCCGGTCTGGAAGCGGCGCACGTCCTCGGCCAGCTCGATGGCCGAGCGGTAGCGGTCGATGGCGCGGCGGGCCATCGCCTTGTGCACGATGGCGACCAGGTCGGGCGGCGCGCCCGGCTGGCGCAGCTCGACCGGCACCGGCGCCGCGGTCAGCGCGCTGAGCAGGATCTTGTCGGCCGAGTCTCCGGTGTGCGGCGGCTCGCCGGCCAGGAGCTCGTAGAGCAGCGCGCCGAGCGAGTAGACGTCGGCGCGCGCGTCGATGCTCTCGCCGCGCGCCTGCTCCGGCGCCATGTACGCCGGCGTGCCCATGATGTGGCCGGCCGCGGTGGCGGCCGGGCCGGCACCGGGGTCGGTCGTGCTCGACCTCGGCCTCGCCGTCGCCGTTGGCCTCGCGCTCGCCGCTGCCGGACAGGTCCTTGGCCAGGCCCCAGTCGACGACGACGGTCTCGCCGAAGTCGCCGACCACGACGTTGGCCGGCTTGATGTCGCGGTGGATGACGCCCTGGCTGTGCGCGTACGCGATCGCCTCGGCGACCGCGAGCACGTGCGGCAGGAGCGCCATGCGCTCGTCGAGGCTCTTGCGCTCCTGGATGAGCTCCTTGAGCGTCCGCCCCGACACCAGCTTCATCGAGTAGTACGGATCGCCCGACGGCCAGCGTCCGGCCTCGTGCACCGGCACGATGCCCGGGTGCTGCAGCCGGGCGGTGATGAGCGCCTCGCGCATGAACCGGGCCTGGGCCGACGGCGTGCGCTGCAGGAGCTCCTTGATGGCGACCGTCCTGTGGAGCAGGCGGTCGTGGGCCCGGACCACGCGGCCGAGGCCGCCGCGCGCGTGCACCCCCTCCAGCTCGTAGCGCGAGCTGTCCTCGACCGGCAGCGCGGCCGCGGCGCGGGCCGCGGCGCTCGAGGCCGCCGACGACAGGGGCGCGGCGCCGGTCGAGGCCAGCGCCTCGCGCTCCAGCGCGTCGGCATCGGTGCCCTGCGAGTCGGGTGGAGTGAGGCCGCGACGAGCTCGCTCGTCGGGCGACATGCTCGCGGTGTGGCCGAGCGTCACCCAGACGTCACTGCTGCCGCTTCCGCTCGCCCCGCGATTCGCGCCGGGTGTCGCACCGCTATCCGCACCGCTATCGGCGTCGGGTTCGCCGAGTGGTCCAGTCCTGCGAGTCAAAGGTGCGCTCCCCGTCCGGCCGGTGGGCCGCAGCCATGCGGCGTATTTTTTTCTCGCATAGCGCCTCCGGTTCCCAGCGGCGATACGCCACGGGCTCACCGTGCGCTGCGAGTATGGCGCGCGGTCGGACGGAGGGGAGCGCATCGGGAGCCGGAGAAGCATCTCCCGTTCCAGCGTTCACCCTCCCCAAGCTCGCGATTCTCCGCCGCCGATCCCCTGTCGCAGGTGTCGCAGGTGACAGGGGTGTGACGCGGCACGTGACACGGCGCGCTTCCGACCGGCCGGGCTCTCTCTGTCGGAACACGCGCGTCTCGTCCAACTAGTCTGGGTTGCACACGTAGGCGTCGGCGCACTCCCCAACCTGGTTGGGAGCCCTGAGCCATTCCCACATGCGGTCGCTGGATCCCACATCGCAACTCAGGTCGGCCACTGCCTGGAGGCAGGCGTCGGCCGCCCTGCGGTTGAAGCTGCACTCGCCGCGCGCGACCTTCTCGGCCGCGTCCTCCGAGTCGAGCTCCTGGGCGAACACCTGACACATCGACTGCGTGGCCGAGTCGATGAAGCCGCACTGGGTGAGCTTCTGGCACAGCGACTCGGTCAGGGAGGTGGTGAAGGTGCGGAACGCGCTCGCGTCGCCGCGGCTGTCCGACGAGCGCGGCTGCGAGAAGCGGCTGCCCGGATTCGACGGATCCGGCTCCGGATCGGAGCCGCGGTCCGGCGGCGGCGTCGGCTGCGGGTCGGGTTCCGCGGAGGGATTGTCGGGCGGCCGATCGCGATCGGCGCGCTGGTCGGTATCCGGACGATCCGGACGCTGACTGTCCGGAACCGTACGCGGCGCCGGCGGCGCGGGCATCAGCGGCTGCGGCATGTGGTCCGGGATCATGCCGGGCTGGCGCGACACGTTGCTCTGGCGCGGCTTGCTGTCGCCGCTGCGCTCGGCCTGGCGCCGCCACCTCTCGGCCAGCACGCCGATGCTGATGCCGATGGCGAGCAGCGCAACCGCGCTCACCACCAGCGGCCAGCGGCGCGACCATGTGGAGACGCGGTGCGGTCGGCCGCCGGCGAAGCCGAGGCCGAACGGGGCGCCGTTGGGCGGCGGAGCGTGGTGCGGCCGCGACGACTCCGGCGCGCGGTACTCCGGCACCGGATAGTCGGGCGCGCCAAACTCGGCCGACGGGAAGACCGGGTACTCGCCCGACGGGCGCGGCTCGTCGCCGGGCGGGTTGACCAGCGTCGTGGCGTTGTCGTGCCCGGGAGCCGGTCCGCCCCCCTCGTACGGGGCCGGCGGCGGCACCGCGGCCATCACGCTCGATGGGGAGCCGAGCGGCTGGGTCTGCGCGCGCGGCACCGGCGGTGCGGTGTACGCCCTCGATCGCGGCCTGGGCGGCACCGTCGCCCCGATCGCCTGGGCCCTCGCGTGGCGGGCGTGCGCGCTCGCGCAGATCGACCAGATCAGCCTTGCAGTGCTTGCAGCGACCTGCGATGGCGTGGATTTCGCCCCCGCAGAGCGGGCACGAGATGGTCTTGGACATCAGCGGCGATGCTCCTCGGTCGTTCGAAAAACCATGGCGCTACCGATCATTATTTCCACGCCCGACGGCCGCCGCCCTTCCCCTCCCTGGAGGGTAGCAATCTTCGACGGTTCCGGGTGCCTCGGTTGTTCGGGCCGTGCTATCGTGAGACGGGCGTTCGAACCAGGGGGAAAACATGGGGATGGCAGGTTGGGTTCGGCTGGGTAGTGGCTCGCTCCGCGCGCTGCCGGCGGCCACGGAATGCGAGATCGATCTCGACGCGCAGGGGCTGCCGATCGCGGTCGCCTTCGACTCCGAAGGGGACGAGGCGGCCGCTGACCAGACCTTCGAGCTCTACCAGGACCTCGCGGACGCGATCCGGCTCGACGGCGGTCTCGACGAGCTGGACTGAGCGGCGGGGCTGACCGGGCCTCTGGTCAGAAGACGGCCGCCTCGTGCTCGCGAGGCGGAAGAAGTCGCGCACCAGGCCGACCGCCCGGTCCTCGTCGAACGCCGCGCACGTGTAGATGATGGTGGACAGGAAGCGCGGCGCGACCCAGGCGGCGATGTAGATGCCGGAGTCGATGAGCGGGACGAAGGCGTCGAAGCCCTCGTTGGCCTCCCGTCCCTCTCCGCTGGTCTGGTGGATGATCGGGTCGCCGTAGGTACGCAGGCCGAGCCCGGCGGTGACGTCGGCGAGATAGCCGCGCAGGATCTCTGCGCTCATCTCGCTGCGGTAGAAGCCCTCGACGAGCAGTCGCTTGCGGAAGATGTCGGGGGCGATGCTGGTCAGCGCGGTCCGGTTCATGGGTGGTATTCTGGCCGATGTGTCGGTCATCATCGCCTACTCCGTGCCGGTGTTCCTGGCGCTGATGGTCGCGGAGATGTTCCTCCGCCGCGCCGGCGCGCGCGGCTACGAGCGGCGCGACACCCTGACCAGCCTGGCCATGGGCATCGGCAACGTCGGGGTGCACGGCCTGCTCAAGGTGGTCACGTTCGGCTTCAGCGTGTGGCTGAGCCAGTTCGCGCTGTTCGATCTGTCGCACGGCTGGTGGATCTGGCTGCTGCTCATCCCGGCCGAGGACCTCTGCTACTACTGGTTCCATCGCGGGCACCACGAGGTGCGCCTGCTGTGGGCGGCGCACGTCAACCACCACTCCAGCCGGCACTTCAACCTGTTCACCGCGCTGCGCCAGTCCTGGACCACGCCGCTGACCGGGCCGATCTTCTGGGCGCCGCTGCCGCTCCTGGGCTTCGCGCCGCTGCACATCCTGACCGCGCAGGCGGTCAAGCCTGGTCTACCAGTTCTGGCTGCACACCGAGCACGTCGGCCGGCTGGGGCCGCTCGAGTGGATGTTCAACACGCCGTCGCACCACCGGGTCCATCACGGCCGCAACGTCGAGTACCTCGACCGCAACTACGCCGGCATCTTCATCGTGTGGGATCGCCTGTTCGGGACCTTCGAGCCGGAGCGGGCCGCTGTTGACTACGGGCTGACCAAGAACCTGACCACGTTCCACCCGGTGCGGGTCGCGTTCCACGAGTTCGCCGCCATCGCCCGCGACGCCTTCCGGGCCCGGTCGCTGCGCGAGCGGCTCGGTGCGGTGTTCGCCGCGCCGGGCTGGAGCGCCGACGGCTCGAGCCAGACCGCGCGCCAGATGCAGCGCGAGCGACAGCGCGAGCCGCGCGCCGACGGCGCCGCCGCGGATCTCGACCTAGCGATGTGAGTAGCGCACGCGGGTGCGGGCGGCGCGGTCCCACAGGGCGCGCTTGTCGGGCGACAGCCCGGCCATGAGGCCGGCCAGGATCGGGATGGCGATGCCGAGCAGGCCGAGCGAGATGGCGATCGCGTCCGGGATCGAGTCCTCGCCGAAGATGAACTCGAACAGGACCATGCCGCCGATCAGGACGTAGCTCGGTCCCGCCTGGGCCAGACATCGCACCGCTGCCTTGCGCAGCCCGACCGGTCCGTCGCGGTCGGCCGCGGTCACCTCGATCTGCAAGAGCTTCTTGCCCAGCGTCTTCCCCCAGCGCGCCGTCGGCAAGATGACGTAGGGCGCGGACAGGACGAAGAGGCCCAGCATATCGGCGCCGGTCAGGAGATCGATGGGGATGACCAGCATGAACACGGCGAACAGGTCGAACATGGCCGCGAACGCGCGCACCCAGAAGCCGGCCGGCGGGCTGTGCGCGGCGCTCATGCGCTCGATGGAGGCGACCAGGTCGTCGTAGCTCGCGTACCGCTCCTCGCGCCGCTTGGCCATCATGCGATCGCAAAGGTCTTCGAACCCGGCGCGCACCCGCCGCTGCCGTCCCTCGAGCGCGATGCGCGGCCGCGGCTCGGTCAGGTGGCGCGAGATGATGGCGATCGGCGTGTCGGCCTCGAAAGGCGGCCGCCCCGCGACCAGCTGGTGCAGGGTGACGCCGAGCGAGTACATGTCGGAGCGGAAGTCGATGGCCTCGCCGCGGGCCTGCTCCGGCGAGATGTAGAGCGGCGTGCCCATCATCCCGCTCTCCTGGCTGAGCGCGAGGTCGGTGCCGGTCGGGCTGATGTCCTTGACCAGGCCGAAGTCGAGCACCTTGAGCACGCCGTGGCGGTCGATCATGAGGTTCGACGGCTTGACGTCGCGGTGGGCGAAGCCGAGGCGCTGGCCCTCGCGCAGCCCGAGCGCCGCCATGCGGCACAGCTCCAGCGCCTTCTCCGGCGCCAGCCGGCCCTCGCGCTCGAGCAGCTGCTGCAGCGTCTCCCCGTCGATGAACTCCATGGCGAAGAACAGCTGCCCGTCCTCCTCGCCGATGTAATAGATGTGGCCGACGTTGGGATGCTGGATGCGCGCCTGGGCCCGCGCCTCGCGGTAGAAGCGCTCGCGCAGCCCCGGCCGCGATGCGATCTCGCGGGTCATCACCTTGAGCGCCACCGAGCGGTCGAGCGCCAGATCGGTGGCCAGGTACACCTCGCCCATCCCGCCGCTGCCGAGCTTGCGCTGGATGAGGAAGTGCGCGAGCCGCCGCCCGATCAGCGGATCGACCTCGCCCTCCGGCGTCGGGGTCCCGGCCGCCGTCCGCCGCGGCGCCCCCGGATCAGTCGCGGTCGTGGCCAGATCCGGCGGCAGCGCCACCGTGTTGGCGTGGACCAGCGAGTCTCCGTCGCGATCGGACACGACGCGGGACGGTAGCACGGGTTCGGGGGCCCGGCTCCGGCCAGCTTGGCGGCCGGCTACAGGCCCAGGACGGCGATGCCGGCGCTCGCCCCGACCACGACGAACCGCGAGTCCGCCGTCTCCTGCACCGCCACGCCGAAATCGTCCACGAATCCGTCCAGACCTTCGGCCTCCGCCATCGGGACCCAGACGTTGCGGTCGTTCTTGTAGCGGACGACGCCTGTGTCGGTGGCGGCCCACACGTCGCCGGTCGAGTCGACGGCCAGGGCGCGGATCTTGTTGGTCGGCAGATCCTCGACGTCGGTGTAGACGTCGGCGACCTCCGAGCCCTCGATGCGGGCGATGCCCTGATCGTCGCTGCCGACCCAGACGCGAGCGCCGTCGCCGACCAGGGCGCGGATCTTGTCGTCGGCCTCGCCGAAGGGCGACAGGACGGTGGTGGTGCCGACGCGGAACAGATCGCGGCCGCCGGCCCAGGCGCTCTCGGCGTTCTCGGCCACCGCGAAGACATCTCCGACCGGATCGGGGTCGCCGAAGATCTCGTTGTCGGGCGCCTGCAGCACGCCGTCGCGCGCGCCGACGATGACGCCGGCCCCGGCGGCGGCGATGTCGCGCACGTTGACCGCCGCGGGCAGAGTGAGCACCTCGACCGCGCCCGAAGCGGCGTCCACCCGCCACACCTGGTCGGTGTTGCCGCGCCGCCCGAACCAGACCTCACCGCCGCCCTGGCCGGAGAAGTAGACCGCGCTGAGGTTGTCCGACACGTCCGGCTGGCCCGCCACCAGGTCGTTGACCGCCTGGGAGCCGGCTCGCACGTCGGCCAGATCGACGAAGAAGGCCCCGTCGCCGGTCGCCATCCAGATGCGGCCGTCACCGACGGCCACATCGCGCACGTCGACCTGGTCGGCCAGCGGCGCCCACGCGAACGCGCGCAGCGCCGTGACCGACACCGGGTCGCCGGAGCCGGCGTCGTCGCTGACCGTCAGCGTGACCCGGTAGTCGCCGGGCAGGACCGGGTAGACGCGCAGCGTCTCGCTGTCGGTGGCCGCGTCGGCGGTGACGGCGAGCTCGGCGTCGACGATCTGCCACTCGAAGGTGACCGGGCCGCGCTGGCTGCACGAGCCGTCCGCGCTCAGGACGACGGTGTCGCCGAGCAGCACGGTGGTCACCGGATCGATGCCGGCGGCCGAGGCCTCGCGGCCGTTCACCGTGAGGACTGTGTGCAGCGACTCGGGGCATTCGGCGGGGCTGACGCCGTGCGTCGTCCTGAGCCGCCATCGTCCGCCTGAGAGCCGCTCCCGTCGCCGGCAAGGACGCGGTCGTCGAAGGTACAGCCGCCCGCGGTCATGACCACGACGACGGCGCCCGCGACCCGTACCGGGGCCAGGGAGCGCCGGGGGGTCCCGCGCTTCCATGTCTCCAATCTACTACGGGCCGCGCGGTCTGGTGCCCGATCAGCGCAGCCGATCGAGGAGCTGCCGCGCGTCCTCTGCGTTTGCGCCGCGCGGATGGCGGGCAAGGTAGGAGCGCAGGAGCCGGCGTGCGCGATCGCGATGGCCGAGCTCGAGCTCGAGCCGCGCCTGTGCAAAGAGCGCATTCGCAGCCCACGGCCCGCGCCCGGCGGCGAGGCGGTCGTAGATGGCGAGCGCCGAATCCGGGCCGCGATGCCTCCATGCGCGCGGCCCGCTCGTACAGCGCCTGCTCGTCGATCGCCGTCGCCGTCGTCGAGCCGGCGGGCCTTGCGACGGGGCGCCCGTCCCCGCGTTCGCGCGCGAGTCGGGGCGCGCATCGGCGCCCGTCCCCTTGTCCCGCCGCTGCAGGCGCGTCCCTGCCCTGTCCTCGCTGCGGTCGCGCCGCTGCTACGCTCGTGCGGCTCCGGCTCCGGCTCCCGGGCCGGCGGAACCGGCGCACTCGCATCGTCGCCGGACCAGGTCTGACCGGCCGCGACCTGCGCCCGCCGCCCGTGCGCCAGCACCGCGACCACGCCCTCGTGGACCGCGACGCGCGCCGAGTCGCCCACGCGCGTCACGGTGAAGGCGGTGCCCACCACCTCGATGCGCGCGTCGCCCGCGTGCACCACGACCGGCGGGCGGCCGCCGCGCGGCGCCACCCGGAAGACGACCTCGCCGCGCTCGAGCACGATGAGCACGCCGCTGGCGTCATCGCCGTGGACCAGCAGCGCCGAGCGCGCGGCCACGTCGAGCGCCACGTCGCCCACGCTCACCGACGATGGAGCGTCCGCGGTGACGATGCGCGACGGCGGGCGCGGTGTCGTGTCGGTCACGCGCACCGGCTCGTCGTCACGCGCACCACCTCGCGGTCGCCGCCGCGCGGCCACAGCAGCAGGGCCAGCGCCGCGGCCGCCGCGACCATCGCGGCCACCGCCGCCAGCCTCCATCGCGCCCGGCCGTGCGTCCGCGGCCGGCGTCGCGCGTCGAGACGGCGCCGTCCGCGAACAGCCGGCGCTCGATGCGCTGCCAGCTCAGGTCGGACAGCGGTTCGACCGAGAGCGCGGCCAGCCGCGAGCTCCGGTCCTGTCCCTTCGCGCTCATTGCTCTTCCTCCTGCGGGCCGACGAAGGCGGCCAGAAGCGGATCGCGGCGCGCGCGCTTCTCAATCTCCCTGCGCGCGCGCCACACCCGGCTCTTGGTGGCCACCAGCGACGACTCGGTGATGTCCGCGACCTCGCGCAGCGGCAGGCCCTCGATCACGTGCAGCGCGAAGGCGACCCGGTGCGCGGGCTCCACTCGATCGAGCGCCCGGTACAGCCGCTCGGCCGCCTCGCGCGCCAGCGCGACGCGCTCGGCCGATGGCCCCTCCGCGCGCACCTCGACCGGCAGCGCGTCGAGGCTCTGGGCCGGCGGCTTGCGGCGGCCGATGTAGTGCATCGCCACCCGCGCGGTGATGCGCGCGATCCAGGTGACAGCCTGGCCTCGCCGCGAAACCGGTCGAGCGAGCGAAACACCTCCAGGAACACGTCCTGGACCAGGTCCTCCATGTCGGCGTTGGAGCCGAGGATGCGGTACAGCGTGCGGTGCACGCGGACGCGCTGGCCGTGGAACAGCTGGCGCTGGGCGGCGACGTCACCGCCGGCGCAGCGCCGGGCCAGGTCCAGGTCGTCCTGGGCCTCGGCCGGCCTGGCGCTCTCGGCGCTCATGCTCCTCCCGATCTGCCGTGGGCCGCGCTGTACATTCCTTGCACGTCAGTGGCGGCCGCCCTCCGAAAGGTGGCAGCTGATTGCGCGGCCCTGCAACTGCCCGGCTTTTCAGGCCGTGCCGTCAGTCGATCGAGTCGATGCAGCAGCCGGTCGAGCAGTAGTCGCCGGTGTCGCAGTCGGCGCTGGTGTCGCAGGTGGCGCCGCCGCCGGGGCACTCGTTCGCCGTCGCAGCTCGGGCGGCAGGTCGTCCTCGGTCTGGCCCGGGCACAGGATGCACGCGTCCGGATCGCAGTCGCCGCCGTGGCAGGCCTCCGACTTCTCGCACTTGACGCAGTCATCGCTGGCCAGGTCCTCGACCGTGCAGTCGGGCGACACGCCTGGTTGATCAGGATGTCGTGGCACTCGCCGGTGCCCGGCGCGCACACGGTGCAGCAGCCGAAGCAGTCGCAGCCGGGCGGCGTGATCGGCGCGCACTCGTCGATGCAGCTCCTGCGATCAGCGTCGCAGTCGCTCTCCGGCGTCGAAGCTGCCGTAGATGGCCTCGTCGCACGGCTCGGGCAGGAGGCAGCAGGTGTGGACCTGGCAGCCGCCGCTGTTGCCGTCGAAGAAGCAGTCCTGCTTCTTCGGGTCGATGTTGTCGCCCGGGATGCCGGTGGCGAAGGTGCTCCTCGTCGTCGTCGAGCGGGCCGGTGCACTCGGGTCGTAGCCGTCGACCTGCCGTCGCCGTCGTCGTCGATGCAGTTGGTGCACTGGGTGTCGCCGCGGCACGCACGGCTCGCCGTCGCCGCCGTCGTCATCGAGTCGTCACCGCCGCCGCCGCCGCCGGCCCCGGCGTCATCGTCCAGGCCAATCCGCTCCGGGCCGCAGCCGGCCAGCAGGCGCAGAGGCCGAGCACGCAGGAGCGCCGTGACGGCGGAGCGAGTGCGCATCGATCCTCCCAGTGGCCCGCCGCCGGCGAAAGGTGGCAGCGAAACGCGCCGATGCCGCGAGTGTCTGCATCATCGCAGCGACACCGACAGCGCCGCACCGAGCTCGAGCTCGAGCCGCGGAATGCTCAGGACCGGCTCGCCGGCGACCAGGTAGATCTGTCGGCGCAGCGCGTACGAGCCGCCGGACACCGAGCGACGCGCGCAGCCAGGGTCGCAGGGCCAGCTCGATCGCGGCGCCGGCGTCCAGCCCGGGATTGACCCGCTCGACCCGCGCCCGCCGCGCCTGGCCGGTCACCGCGCCGTCGATCTCGGTGAAGTGAATCGACGCGCCCAGCCGCGGCCACAGCTCGAGCGCGCGGCGCAGCGGGATGCGGGCCAGGAGCGCCGCGCTGACCTGCAGGTCGGAGAACTGGCCCGTGAAGGCCGGCGCATCGACCGAGACGCCGGGCCCGACGTGCACCGGCGGCCGCCAGCGCGCCGAGCGCGGCCAGGCGGCCGGGCGCGACCCGCACGCCGACGCCGAGGCGCGGCTCCACGCGCCGGCGCCGGTGCGCCGGATGCGCAGCGGCCGCGATCGTGTCGACGCGCAGGTGCGGCGCTGCGCCGGCCGCGCCGCCGCGGCGCCGTAGCGCTCCACCGCCGGAACCACCGAGCTGTGCCGCAGGAGCGTCTTGACCGTGAGCGCCACCGCCGCGGCGGTCGGCTCGTCGAAGGGCGGCGGCCGCGCCAGCCGACGGGCGGTCGCGCGGTCGCTGTCGGCGTCGTAGATCCACAGCGCGTGACCGCCGGCGCCGTCGTCGCTGAGCCACACACCGCGCCGGCGCCGTGGGCGGCGGCCAGGGCGCGGGCGCGCTCTGCGGAGCCGGGCATCGACGCCCCCGGCTCGCGCGGGGCGAGCCGACGCCCGGTTTCGGAGCGGCGGTGTCACGAATCTGGATCGGCCACGGACTGAGCGCGGTGCGCACCGCCGGTTCGAGCTCGGGCGGCGGCGCGACCAGCAGCACGCGCTCGGCCTGGGCGCTCGCCGGAGCGGCCGCTCCTGCCAGCCAGCCGGCTGCCGCCAGGCACGTCACCGCCGCGCGGAGCACTCGCGCGAACGTAGCACGGGCGCGCAAGCAACGTGGCGGGTGCGAAAAGCCGGTTGCGTTGCAGGCCGGTGGGGTCGAACCCATACTTTCCCCCGTGCCGCGGCTGCAGCCATCCCGCCGCCTCGCGCAGCTCCCGCACCTGGTCGAGCACGAGGTCGTCGCCGACGGCATCGACCCGCGCCACGACGGGCTGCGCATCGTCCACATCACCGACGTGCACTGTGGCCGCATCACCGGGGCGGCTCACGTGCGCGCAGCCGTCGCGCTGGCCAACCGCATGCGCGCCGACATCGTCGCCATGACCGGCGACTACCTGAACTGGCGGCGGGACGAGATCCGACTGGTGCGCCACCAGCTGGCCGGGCTCGAGGCAACCCGCGTGGTGTGCACCCTGGGCAACCACGACTACTACGCGTCGGGCGACGAGGTGGCCGACGCGCTGTCCGCCAGCGGCTACGATGTCCTCCGCAACCAGCACCTGACCATCGAGATCGCAGGCGCGCCGCTGCACCTGATCGGCATCGACGACCCGGTCACCCGCAAGGACGAATCGACGCTGCCTTCGCCGGTTTGCCGGCCGGGGGCACGCGGGTGGCGCTGTGTCATTGCCCCGAGGCGGCGCCCGAGCTGGCCGCGCGCGGGGCGCATCTGGTGCTCTCCGGACACACCCATGGTGGGCAGATCAACGTCCGCGGCATCACCGACCGCATCTTCCGGAGCGCCGGCCGGCGCTACTTCGAGGCCGGCCTGTACCGGGTCAACCGCGCCTGGCTGTACGTCAGCGCCGGGGTCGGCTTCTCCGGCATGCGGGTGCGGGCAGGCCGCGGCACACGAGCCGAGGTCGCGCTCATCACCCTGCGCTCTCCCGCCTCGCTCGGTGAGAGCCGGGGTACTCTTGTCTGATCAGGTGACCATGACCGTGCGAAGAGGCCCTGGACGCAGGGCAGATCTATGTCGCGTTCCAGCCGCTGGTCGATCTGCAGCGGCGCACGACGTTCGGCTTCGAGGCGCTGGTCCGCTCGGAGACCCCGAGTTCCCGACCGCGCTGAGCATCATCGAGCAGGCGGTCGAGCGCGACTTCATGGGCCAGCTGGGCCGCGCGCTGCGCCACATGGCGGTGACGCGCTGCACGCACCACCCGCTGTTCCTCAACCTGCATCCGGCCGAGTTCGACGAGGGCTGGCTGGTGCGCCCGGACGACGCCATCTGCGGCCACGATCACGACATCTACCTCGAGATCACCGAGTCGGTCCCGCTCACCCACTTCCGCTACTGCCACTCGGTGCTGCGCGAGATCCGCGCCAAGGGCATCAAGGTGGCGGTCGACGACCTCGGCGCGGGCCACTCGAATCTGAAGTACATCGCCGACCTGGTGCCCGAGGTGGTCAAGCTCGACCGCAACCTCATCGCCCAGCTGCGCCGCGAGAGCCGGCTGCAGACCCTGGTCAAGGCGATCGTGGAGCTGTGCAAGCGGCTCGGCGCCAAGGTCGTGGCCGAGGGGATCGAGACGCGCGAGGAGATGCTCGCCGTGCTCGAGACCGGCGCCCACTACGGCCAGGGCTTCTTCCTCGGCCGGCCGGCGCGCGACCCGCTGCCCGTGGTGTGGAACGACCTCGGGTTGTAGCGGAGGGCGCGCCGCCGTCGGAGCTCAGCCGCGGTAGTTGTCGACCATCTTGTAGCGCCGCGCGTACAGCGCCGAAGGCCAGCGCCGCCAGCGAAGGCGAAGGCGGCGAAGAAGAACATCTGGAAGGCGGTCACGCTCGAGGCCGGTGCCTGCGATGCGCGCGATCACCGCGTCGTTGCGCACGCGCGGCGTTGGCGAGCAGCACCCACAGGTTGCCGACCGTGACCGACAGGCTCCAGAAGCCCATGATGACGCCCTTCATCGACGGCGGCGCCTGGCTGTAGGCGAACTCCAGGCCGGTCGCCGAGACCAGCACCTCGCCGAAGGTCAGCAGCGCGTAGGGCAGGATCTGCCAGACGATCGAGAGCGGCGCGCCGCCGTCGATGCGCAGCTGCATCACGCCGGCCACGACCCAGGCCAGGCCGGAGAAGGCGATGCCCGCGGCCCATGCGGCGCAGCGCGGTCGGCTCGTAGCCCGACGCGCCGCAGCGCCGGGTACAGCACCAGGTTGTTGAACGGGATCAGCAGCATCACCAGCGGCGGGTTGAGCGCCTGCATCTGCGCCGGCTCGAACCAGTCACGGCTTGGTCATGCTGCGTTGGCCTGCAGGACCCAGGTCGACGCCTTCTGATCGAACAGCGACCAGAACGGCGTGACCAGCGCGAACACGACCAGGATGCGCAGCACCGCGCGCACGCCGTCGACCGCCTCGTCCGGGTGGACGGCCGCGCGCGCGGTCGAGCTGCATCCAGGCGCCGACGCCGCCGAAGCCGAGCAGCGCACACCAGCGCCAGGCAGAACGCGAGCGACGAAGCCGACCACGCGGGCAGCAGCCAGCGAGCGACACCGAGCGCCAGCAGCACGCCCGAGCGCCGGCCGAGCGACCAGCCCCGGCCGTCCCTGCCCGGCGCCGTGCGTGAACAGCGCGGTGCGCGACCACGCGCAGGAACGAGTCCGGATCCGGCGGCGCCGGCGGCACGCATCACGTACTGCTGGCGGCCGACCCAGAAGACGACGGTGGCGATGAACATCAGCACGCCCGGGATGCCGAACGCGACGCTCGGCCCGTAGTCGCGCAGGAAGATCGGCATCAGCAGCGACGCGAAGAACGAGCCGAAGTTGATGATCCAGTAGAAGGCGTCGAAGACGATCTTGGCGAGGTGCTTGTTGCGACTGGTCGAACTGGTCGCCGACGAACGCCGACGACCAGCGGCTTGATGCCGCCCGAGCCGAGCGCGATCAGGAACAGGCCGGTGTAGAAGCCGGTGCGGCTTGTCGTCGAACAGCGCCAGGCAGGCGTGGCCCGGCGCAGTAGACCAGGCTGAGCCAGAGGATGGTGCGGTACTTGCCGAAGAAGCGGTCGGCGAGCCAGCCGCCGAGCAGCGGGAAGAAGTAGACGCCGATCACGAAGGTGTGGAAGACGTCCTTGGCCGCGCCCTCGCGCTCCGCCTCGGGCAGGTACGCGAGCAGCATGGTGCTGACAGGAACGGCGTGAGGATGTTGCGCATCCCGTAGAAGCTGAAGCGCTCGCAGCCCTCGTTGCCGATGATGTACGGGATCTGCCGCGGCATCCGGCTGCCGATTCTGGTGTGCTCATGCTGGAGGATCTGCGGACGGACTGGGGGCGGGCGCTCAGTGTAGCCAAAGCCAGCGTCGAGGGTGCTCACACGCGCAAAGCGTGCAGCGAGACGCTCCGCGTCAGGAACGGAGAGTGTGGATCGACCGCCGGGCCCGCCGTAAGCTGCGACGCGGTACACGGACCGTGGAGGCACCCCCCGAACGCCTCCTGGAGGGACGGATGGCGCGTAGCGCATGTGTTGGTGGTGGTCTGTTCGTGTCGTTCTTCACCGTCGTCGGAGTCATGGGGCTGGTCGCGCCCGGCTGCGGCGACGATCTGCGCGGCCTCGATGACGACGGCGGCGCCGCGGACGGAAGCGACGACGGCGGATGACGGCGGACGACGGCGACGGCGGCGCGCTGGCCTGCCCGCCCGACGAGATGCCGGGCGCCCTGGCCGACGCCGAGTGGGACCCGCGCTTCACCATCGCCGGTGTCACCGGTCAGGACGGACTGACGCCGAAGGTGTTCGACCTCGCGCTCGACGGCGAGGGCGGCGTGCTGGCCACCGGCTACTTCCAGTACCTGGGCGCCGCCCGCGTCGAGCCGCTGCTGCGCGCCGGGAAGGACGGCGTCTGGCAGGCGGCGCGCGAGCGCTGGGAACTGCCGGTGCCGCCGGCCGGCTTCGGCGCGGTCGCCGTCGGACCGGACGGCGAGCTGGCGCTGGCCAGCTACGACCCGCTGGGCGAGCGCTCCAGCCAGATCGGCGCGACACCGGCGGCGGCCTCGAGGCGATCGGCCGGCCACGGCCTGGTCCGCGCCCTGCAGTTCCACGACGGAGCGCTGTGGGCGGGCGGCAACTTCCAGCTCGCGGGCAGCGACATCCCGGGCTGGCGGTGTGGAACGGCGCCGCGTGGAGTGCCGCACCGGGCGGCGCGGTGAACGGACCGGTCTACGAGCTGGCCGAGATCGGCGACAGCATGTTCGCGGCCGGCGGCTTCACCTCGGTGGGCGGCGTGGCGGCCCAGCGCGTGGCCGAGTGGAACGGCGCCGCGTGGGTCGCCTACGACCTGCCCAACTGGGGCGTCGGCGTCTACGCGCTGGCCACCGGACCGGACGGAACGATCTACGCCGGGTGCGTTCTCCGACTCGCCCGAGCGGGCGACAGCGGTGCGCGCGGGCTGGACCGGCACCGAGAGGGAGATCCTCGGCGGCGGCGTCGCCAATCCGTACTTCGGCGGCGTGGTCACCGACGTGGCCGAGCACCTGGGCGAGATCTACGTGACCGGCTGCTTCAGCCACGTAACGGCGCGCCGGACCAGCCGGGTGGGATCGCGTCGCGCGGCTGGCCCGATGCCGTACAGCGTGGGAGGCCCGCCAGGGAGACGGCGCGGGCTGCCCGGTTCGAGTTCGCCGCGTGCGGCGACGAGGGACCGACGCCATCTGGGACGTGCCACAGCGGCTGCTCAGCGACGGCAAGACGCTGTCCGTGAGCGGCTCGCTGCCCGGCGCCGGCGGGGTGGCCTCGCAGAGCCTATCGGCTTCTCGGGCGAGGAGTGGATCGCGCAGGGGACGGACAATCTGGGCGTGGCCGGCACCGTGATCGACCTGGCGGTGTCCGGGCCCGCCTGCTCGCTGTACGCGTTCGGCGCATCAGCCAGGCCGGCGGCTTGCCGGCGCCGGGCGGATGGCCCGATTCGACGGGGCGGGTGGACCGCGATCGGCGCGCCGCTGCCCGCTTCCACTACTGGTCGGCGAGGCGGTGAGCGACGCCGGCGAGGTCTCCATCGGCTGCTACGACCAGACCTCCGAGGTGCTGGCCTCGCGCGTCTATGCCTGGGCGACGGCGAGTGGGAGCCGATCGGCGAGCCGCGCGGGCTGGAGGCGATCGCCGACCTGGCCATGGACCGGGCCGGCGCCTGTGGGTGGTGGGCGGCCTCGACCGCGGCTACCTGGCCCGGCTCGACGGCGAACGCTTGACCGTCGTCGAGGACAGCTTCGACAGCTTCGTCTCGCGCATCGCGATCGCGCCGGACGGCGACGGCGAGCCCGCCCTGGTGGTCGGCGGCGCGTTCAGCCGCGTCGGATCGATCGAGGCGAGCCGGGTCGCGCATTGGGACGCCGCGCAGTGGACGGCGCTGGGCGACGGCATCACCAGCGGCGTGATGGCGCTCGAGTACGGAGCGCGCGCCATCTACGTCGCCACCGGCGACGAGGGCAACCCGGACCGCCGCATCCTGGCCGCCTGGGACGGCGCGCAGTGGACCGAGCTGGCCACGCCGGAGCGCGGCCTGCCCGCCCCCATGGGCGAGACGGTCCACACCTTCACCGCGCTGCGCGAGATCGGCGACCTGCTGCTCGCGGTCGGCTACGTGTGGCCGGAGACCGGCGGCCGCAACGCCTTCCTCTACGACGGCGAGCGCTTCACCAGCATCGGCGGCGGCATCGCGGCCATCTCGGTCGACGCGGTCGCGGTCGGACGCGACGGCCTGTGGTTCGGCGGCACCATCGCCGAGGTCGGCGGCGACGACCCGATCCCGTCTGTCGGCGTCGCCCACCTGCGCTGGCCTGGCCGCTGACGCGCGGCGCTGTTTCGCGCACGACCGCCCTGGGAAGGGTGGACTGTCCAGCGGCCGGTCCGGTAGCCATTGCAGACCCCACCCCGCGAGTGCCAAGCCGGCGAAAGCGTGAGAGCGGTCCTTGGCGCGATTCTTGTAGCCAAACGTAGTCCGCGTGAATGACCTGGGCCGACCGCTGGGCGAGACCGGAGATGCGGTCGAGCGCAACGAGCATGCGTCGATGGTCCTGCGCCTGCGCCGCGCCTGCGCTGTCGGCGTGGTGGCGTGGCCCGCGTTCGGGCTGGTCAACTGGTTCGTGGTCAGCTTCGTCCACCCGGGTCGGCTGTGGCTGTACCTGGCTCTGCGCGCGGCCGGGCTGCTGCCGCTGCTGATCAGCGTGGTGGTCACGTACGGACGCCGCACGCCGCGGCCCGCCGTGGTGCGCTGGACCGACGCGCTCACCTGCCTGTCTCTGTCGGCGCTCATCTCGGTCAGCTGCATCGAGTTCGGCGGCATCGTGAGCCCGCTGGTCCTTGGCGTGCTGCTCATCCTGATCGGCCGGGCCACCATCGTCGCGGACAGGTGGCAGCGCGCGCTCCTGCCCATCGGGCTGATCGCGATCGCCCACCCGGTCACGCTCGCGGTCACGGCGCTGTTCCACGAGCCGGTGGCGGCGCAGTTCCGCGATCCGGCGGCGCTGGCCGGCTTCGCGCTCCATCACATGTTCCTGTTCTCCGCCGCCGCGATGACCCTGGTCGGCGGCCAGATGATGTGGGCGCTGCGCCGCCAGGTGTTCCAGGCGCGCTCGTTCGGCCGCTACCGCCTGATCCGGCGCATCGGCGCCGGCGGGATGGGCGAGGTGTGGGCCGCGCATCACAACGCGCTCAAGCGCGACGTCGCGGTCAAGATCCTGCGCCCGGAGACGCGCGGCGACGCCTCGGCCATCGCCCGCTTCGAGCGCGAGGTGCGCGCCACCGCCGAGCTGCGGCACCCGAACACCGTGCGCGTGTTCGACTACGGCGCCACCGAGGACGGTCTCTGGTACTACGCGATGGAGCTGCTCGAGGGGCGCGACCTGCACGCCATCGTCACGCAGGACGGGCCGCTCGATCCGGTGCGCGCGGCGCGCCTGATCCGGCAGGCGGCCAAGGCGCTGGCCGAGGCGCACGCGCGCGGCATCGTGCACCGCGACATCAAGCCGGAGAACCTGTTCGTCACGTCGGTGGGCGGCGGCGAGGGCGAGTTCATCAAGGTGCTCGACTTCGGCCTGGCCAAGCTGGCGCCGCGCCGAGCGCAACGCGTCGCTGACCCTGCACGGCTGGGCGGTGGGCACGCCGAAGTGGGCGTCGCCCGAGGTGGCCGGCGGCGGCGAGGCCCATCCGACCTCGGACGTGTACGGGCTGGGCTCGGTGCTCTACTTCTGTCTGTGCGGCGAGGCGCCGTTCGACTACATGGACGTGGGGGCCACGGTGCGCGCCCACCTGAGCGAGACGCCGGTGCCGCCGTCGCGGCGCCGGCACGGCGTGCCGCCGGCGCTCGAGGCGGTGGTCCTGCGCTGCCTGGAGAAGGATCCGTCGCTGCGCTATCCCAGCGCGCTCGATCTGGCCGCGGCGCTGCGCCAGGCCATGGACGACCGCCGGTGCGCCCGAGTTCGTCCCGCCGGTGCGGCTGGACACCGACGCGCCGACGGTTCGCGCCGAGGGCTCGCGCATGTGGGACGGGCAGACGCTCCCCTTGCCGGAGCGGCGCGATCGCGCGCTGGCCGCGGCCGAGCCGGAACCGCGGCCGCGCGCCACCCGGCTGCGCGAGCCGTAGCGACACGAGCTACTCGCTGCGCAGGGCGCTCATCGGATCGACCCGGGTCGCCTGGCGGGCCGGCAGGTAGCTGGCGCCCAGCGCGACGACCAGCAGGAAGACCGCCACGAACACGAACGTGACCGGGTCGGTCGGCTCGACGGCGAACAGCATGCTCTCGAGCAACCGCGCCAGCGCCGCGGCGCCAGCGATGCCGAGCAGCGACGCCGGCGCCGGCCAGCAGCAGGCCCTGGCCGACCACCTGCCGCCGCACCGAGCGCGGCTGCGCGCCCAGCGCCAGGCGGATGCCGATCTCGCGCGTCCTCTGCGCCACGCCGTAGGCCAGCACGCCGTACACGCCGATGGCGGCCAGGACCAGGGCCAGGCCGGCGAACAGGACCAGGAGCAGCATGACGAAGCGGCGCTGCGAGACCGAGCGGGCCAGGGTCTGGTCGAGCGGCTCGACGCCGAACGGGGATATCTGAGGTTCGAGCTCGCGGACCATGCGGCGCACCGCCGGGCCCAGCGCCGCCGGATCGCCGCGCGTGCGCAGGAGCAGCACGTGGCCGCCGTTGACCGACGGCGCCTGGGCAAGCGGCAGATAGACAGCGGGCGGCGCGGCGGCGGCCGGGCCGTTCAGGCGCTCGTTGCCGACCACGCCGACCATGCGGCGCGCGGTCCCCCACAGCTGGATCTGCCGGCCGACCGCCTCGCGCCCGGCGAAGAAGCGATCGGCCGCGGCGCGGTTGACCAGCAGCACCGGCTCGCCGGCGGTGACGTCGGAGGTCTGCAGCAGGCGCCCGCGCACCAGCGGCAGCTCGACGGTGCGGAAGTAGTCCGGGGTCACGCGCCGGATCGAGATCTCGGGCCACGACCCGGCCTCCGCCTCGCGTCCGACGACGACGAACGAGCTGGTGAAGCCCGGGTCGAGCGGGTGGTTGCCGGCCACGGCCGACCGACTCGACACCGGGCAGCGCCGACGCGCGCTCCAGCAGCGCGGCGGTGAAGGCGTGGATCTCGGGCAGGTCGGGCCAGCGCTGGAAGTCGACCGGATAGCGTGTGCGCGGCAGCTGCATCTCGGCCTTGAGCACGCCGTCGGCGCGAAAGCCGGGATCGACGTCGCGCAGGCGCCAGAAGCTGCGCACCAGCAGGCTGGCTCCGGCGACCAGCAGCACCGCCAGGGCCAGCTCGCCGACAACGAGCGCGGCGCGCAGGCGGCGGCGGGCCCGCCCGGCCGTGGCCCGCCCGCCCTCTCCTTTCAGGGTCGACTGCACCTCGACCCGGCGGGCCTGCAGCGCCGGCACCATGCCGAACACGAGGCCGACGGCGATCGAGACCGCCAGCGTGAAGAGGAGCACGCGAGTGTCGACGCCGACCTCGCCCAGGCGCGGCACGTCGGGCGGCGCGATGGCGAGCAGGACCTCGAGACCGGCGAAGGCCAGGCCGAGCCCGGCCCCGGCCGCGATCAGCGCGAGCAGCACGTTCTCGACCAGGAACTGGCGGGTGAGGCGGCCACCGGTGGCGCCCAGCGCGGTCCTGACCGCGATCTCCCGGGCGCGGGTGGCGCCGCGGGCCAGGAGGAGGTTCGCCACGTTGACCGACGCGATGAGGAGCACCAGCAGCACGGTGCCGAGCAGGACCATGAGCGCGGGCCGCACCGGCGCGAAGACGACCTCCTCGAGCGGCTCGACGAAGACCCCGCGGGCGTCGTTCTCCGGGTACGCGCGCTCGAGATCGGCGGCGATACCGGCCAGCTCCTGTTGCGCTGCGGCGGCCGTGCGGCCGGGCGCGAGGCGGCCGACCAGGAACAGAGGATGGGTCGAGCGCGGCAGCTGGTCGGGGCCCTCCTGGAGCGGCGCCCACACGTCCACCTCGCCGCGCGCCCCGCGATCGGCGAAGGCGCGCGAGTAGGCCGCGCCCGACAGGATCTGCAGCACGCCGAAGCCGGCCCGCTCCGGCACCACGCCGATCACGACGTACGCCTCGTCGTCGAGCCGGATGATCCGGCCGAGCACGTCCGGGCTGCGCTGGTAGGCGTCGGCCCACAGGGACTCGCTGATCACGGCCACCTTCGGTCCGTTCGGGCGGGTCTCGGCGGCGGTGAAGCCGCGGCCGAGCAGCGGCGCGACGCCGAGGGTGGGCAAGAGCTCGTGGGTGACGGCGAGCGCGGCAACGCGCCGGGGCTCGGCGTCGACGCCGGCCAGGTTTGCCTCGCCGGCCATGAACGCGGCCAGCGACGAGACGCTGCCGGCGCGGCGCTGGAAGTCGACGAAGTCGGGCAGCGACGCCGGCTCGCGGCTGGTGCCGCTGTTGCGATCGGTCTCCCACACGACGACGAGGTCGTCCGGCTGCGCGAACGGCACCTCCTGGAAGAGAACGCCGTCGACGACGCTGAAGATGGCCGTGTTGGCGCCGATGCCCAGCGCCAGGGTCAGGACCGCGACGGCCGTGAAGCCGGGCGCGCGCAGCAGCATGCGCATGGCGTGGCGAAGGTCGCGCACCGCCTCCTCGAGCCAGGCGCCGGCGCGCGCGGCCCGCACCTCCTGGACGACCTGGCCGACGCCGCCCAGCTCGAGGCGCGCCGCTCGCGCGGCGGCGGCCGGGTCCATGCCGGCGTCGATCTTCTGCTGCGTGGCGAGGTCCAGGTACGCGCGCACTTCCTCGTCGAGGTCGCGATCGATCTCGCGCCTGCGGAAGACGTTGCGCACGGTGCCGATCAACCCGCCGATGAGCCCGCTGACGAGCCCGCCCATACTCTCCTCCTCCCGGTCACGTGGCCTTGAGCGCCCAGCCGATGGCCAGGGCGATGCGCTCCCATTGCTCCGCCTCGACGCGCAGCTGCCGGCGCCCGCGCGCGGTCAGCCGGTAGTAGCGGGCGCGGCGGCGGTTCTCCGACTCGCCCCACGCCGAGGCCAGCCAGCCGCGCTCCTCCAGCCGGTGCAGCGCCGGGAACAGCGAGCCCGGCTTCACGTCGAAGGTGCCGCCGGTGATCTGCCCGATGCGGCGCGCGACGCCGAGACCGTGGCGCGGCCCGGGATCCAGGCTCTTGAGGATCAGGAGGTCGAGCGTACCGCGCAGTAGATCGGCCCGTGGCGACGACATGCGGCTCCTATCGAGTTTCGATATGTGTCGCCCGGAGACCTATAGAAAGTCAATAGGAGACTCTGCGGAGAGTCGGGAGGAGCGCGGCGGCGGCCGGGCCGCCGCCAACACGACGTCTTCGCGCTGGCCGCGAGTGGAGGTAGATTCGCCGGCATGAGCGATCAGCTGCTCGAGTCCCGCAACCCGGCCACCGGCGAGGTGGTCGGCCAGGTCCCGGTCACGCCGCCCGCCGCCATCGCCGGCATCGTGGCCCGCGCGCGCGCCGCCCAGCCGGCCTGGGCCGCGCTCGGCATGTCGGGGGGCGCGCGGAGCTGCTCCGCCGCGCCGGCGCGGTCATGGTCGAGCGCGCCGACCAGCTCGGCCGGCTGCTCACGCTGGAGATGGGCAAGCCGCTGGCCGAGGCGGTCGGCGAGGTGCGCTCGTGCGGCGAGGACACGCCGGACGTGCTGGCCGAGGTGGCCGAGGCGGTGGCGCCCGAGGTGCTCGAGGACGAGCGCGTGCGGTCGACCATCTACCGCGATCCGTACGGCGTGTGCGCCGCCATCACGCCGTGGAACTTCCCGTTCTCGATGCCGCACTGGCTGGTATTGCCCGCGCTGGCCACCGGCAACACGGTGGTGCTCAAGCCCTCCGGAGCAGACGCCGCTCATCGGACAGGCCTACGCCGACCTGGTGGCCGAGGTCCTGCCTGCCGGCGTGCTCCAGGTCGTGCACGGCGACGAGGTGCAGGGCAGCGCGCTTGTCGCGTCCGAGGTCGACCTCATCGCCTTCACCGGCTCGCGCGCCGCCGGCAAGCACATCCTGACCGCCGCCGCCGACCGACTCGTTCGCGTCATCCTCGAGCTGGGCGGCAAGGACCCGCTCCTCGTGCTGGACGACGCCGACCTCGATCGCGCGGCCCGCTTCGCCGCCCGCAACAGCTTCCGCAACGCCGGCCAGGTCTGCGTCGCCACCGAGCGCATCTATGTGTCGGAGAAGGTCGCCGACGCGTTCGTCGAGCAGCTGGTGAGCGAGACCGCCGCGTTCATGACCGGCAGCGGCCTCGACCCGGCGACCCGGGTCGGTCCGATGGTCAGCGCCGAGCAGCGCGACCGCGTGCTCGGTCTGGTCGACCAGGCGGTGTCGGCGGGCGCGGTGGTGGCGACCGGCGGCCAGGGTCACCACGGCAACTTCGTGATCCCGACGGTGCTGACCGGCGTGCGGCCCGACATGGCGATCGCCCGCGAGGAGACCTTCGGCCCGGTCGCGTGCGTGACCGCGGTGCGCGACGACGAGGAGGCTGTCGCGCTGGCCAACGACACGCGGTTCGGCCTGGGCGCGGTCGTGTTCGGCGGCGACCTCGAGCGCACCGAGCGCGTCGCCCGCCGCCTGCAGGCCGGCATGATCGGCATCAACCAGTCGATCGGCGGCGCCAGGGGCATTCCGTGGGTCGGCGCCCGCGAGAGCGGCTACGGCTTCCACAGCTCGCGCGACGGCCACCGCCAGTTCACCCAGACCCGCGTCGTCTCGCAGTCGCGGAAGTCGGCCCCGTGACGGCGCAGCTGTTCGCCGCCCGCGACGCCGTCGTGCGCGAGCACATGGAATCCGAGAACCGCCACGACTTCGAGGCCACCCTCGCGACCTTCGACCATCCCCGCTACGAGCTCGTCGGCACCGGCGACATCCACGACGGCGAGGAAGCGGTCCGCCGCTACTACGCCGAGACCCGCGCCGCCTTCCCCGACCAGCGCAACCGCATCACCGCGCTTCACCGCGCCGACGACGCCATCATCGTCGAGTTCGTCCTCCAGGGCACCCACGACGGCCCCTTCCGCGGCCTGCCCCCGACCGGCCGCCCCTTCTCCTGCCCCATGATGCCGTCTTCGAGTTCGCCCCCGGCAGCGACCGCATCTCCTGCGAGCGCGTCTTCTTCGACGCCAGCACCATCCTCCGCCAGCTCGGCATCGCCCACGACCCCCTCACCCTCCGCGGCCGCATCGCCACCGCCCTCAACCACCCCGTGACCATCGCCACCGCCTTCCTCCGCCAGGTGCGCCGCCGGTAGGCGGCGCGACCGCAGCGCGCCCGCCCGATCGCCTTGCCGCGGCACGGGGCGCGGGCGAGGACCACGCCTCGCGGCGAAGAAGCCGCGGTTACCCGCCCGCGAACCGTCGCCGGGTCGCCTCGGCCTCGGCGGCCAGGGCCGGACCGATGACCGGCATCGGGACCTCTTCCGGGCCGGGCGGCAGAAACCACTCATCCGGCAGCGGCCCCAGCGATTCAGCCGCCCGCTGCCGGGCGCGCTCGGCGTCGAACTCGTACAGGCGCTCGCCGTCGCGCCAGATCGGGATCAGGAGCGGCACGCCCGTGACACCGCGGGCGTCGCGCAGGTCCACCACGTCGTCGGCGGGGCTGCCCCGCCGAAAAATCTGCTTGCGGCCCGGCAGGGTCGAACTTGCCCGGGCTGTACTTGGCGCGCAGGACGCCGGCGTACTCGACGAGCTTGTAGTCCGAGGTCCAGGGCCGGGCGATCGCTGGAGCAGATGAGCGAGCTGCCCACGCCAAGGCGTCGTACGGGGCACCGGCGCGGACCAGGGCGTCGATGCTCTCCTCGTCGAGGCCGCCGGAGGCGACCATCTTGACTTCGCGCAGGCCGGCGCGGTCGAGCATGGCGCGGGCCTCGCGGCCGATCTCGTCGAGCGGCTCGCTGTCGATGCGGATGGCGCCGAGGCGCATGCCGCGCTCCTCGATCGCGCGCGCGACGCGGATCGCGTGCGCCACGCCGCCGGCCGGGTCGTACGTGTCCACCAGCAGCGTCGTGTGCGGATGGTCGACCGCGAACTCGCGCAGCGCGTCCAGCTCGTGTCGAAGGCCTGCACGAACGAATGGGCCATGGTGCCGGAGATCGGGATGCCGTGGCGGCGCCCGGCCTCGACGTTCGACGTCGAGGCCACGCCGCCCACGTAGGCGGCCAGGGCGCCACGCACGGCGGTCTCCAGCCCGTGCGCGCGCCGGAAGCCGAAGTCGATCACGTCGCGGCCGCGGGCGGCGCGGACAATGCGGGCCGCCTTGCTGGCCACCAGGGTCGCGCCGTGCACCGCATTGGTGAGCGCCGTCTCCAGGAGCTGCGCCATCGGCAGCGGCGCGGTGAGCTCGAGCAGCGGCTCGCCCGCCAGCAGCACCGTCCCGTCCGGCACCGCCCACAGCTCGCCGCTGGGTCGCGCGCGTGCCAGCCACTCCAGCGCCGGACGCGACACGCCCTGCGCGCGCAGATAATCGATCTCGTCGTCGCCAAACCGAAACCGCTCGAGCACGTCCAGCACCACGTCGAGGCCGTCGCTGACCAGAAACGGCCGCAACCGGGACGGGCGCGCGAACAAGCGAGAACGTGGCCGTCCCGGTCATGCCGAGCCGCACGTACGACTCGAGCATGCGGATCTCGTACAGGTCCGTGTACAGCCCCAGCGGCGCCGAGCTCACGCGACCTCGACCCCGGCGTCGCGCAGCGCGGTCAGCGCGCTCTCGCCTTGCGCCGGATCGACCGGGCGGGTGGCGTCGGTAAGCACCGCGGTGGCGTAGCCCAGCCGGCGCGCGTCGAGCGCGGTCTCCTTCACGCACACGTCCTGCGCGAGGCCGACCACGACGACGCGCTCGACGCCGCGCTCGCGCAGCATGCGGTCGAGCGCGGTGCGATGCACCGAGCCGGTCTGCGGATCGCGGACCGAGAATCCGCTGTAGCCGTCCTCGCCGTCGGTCCCCTTCTGCACCACCGGCCCCTCGACAGCGAGACCGTCGACGAACCGCGCGCCCCACGTGCCCTGCACGCAGTGGCGCGGCCAGACCCCGCCGTCGTCGACGAAGTGCGGCGTCTCGTGCGGGTGCCAGTCCTGGGTGTAGACGACGAAGGCCCCGGCCGAGCGGGCCTCCTGCACCAGCTGGTTGACGCGGGCGCTCACTCGCTCGCCGCCCTCCACATAGAGACTGCCGTCCGGGTGGGCGAAGTCGTTCTGCACGTCGACCACCACCAGGGCGGTTCGGTCATCGAAAGGGCGCGCTGCGCCCGGTCCTGCTTGCACGGGCCACCTCCGCGTCCGGGAGCTTGCCACGGCGGCTCCGCCCCACGCCACACGACTCTGGACGACTCTAGACGTCCAGCCAGGCCACGGTGACGCCGTCGCCGCCCTCGGACTGCTCGCCGGGCCGGAACTGCGTGACCCCCGGATGGGCGCCGACGTGCCTGGCGCACCGCGTTGCGCAGCGCCCCGGTGCCGTGGCCGTGGATGACGAACACGACCTCGCGCGCCGCGCGCATGCTGTCGTCGAGGAAGCGATCGAGCGCAGACAGCGCGTCGTCCACCCGATCGCCGCGCAAATCGAGCGTCGCGTCCGGCGTGCGCCGCAGCGCCTTGCCCTCGTTCGGCGCCGCCACCGTGGTGACCGCGACGCCGCCGCGCGCCTGCGGACGCCCCCCGTCGCGCCGCTGCTGGCGCCGCGAGGTCAGGCGCACCTCCGACACGCTCACCGTCGTGCGCAGCGCGCCGACCTGCACCGTGACCCGACCGCCCTCGGCCGGAGCGACCACCGCGCCGGTGGCGCCCAGCGGCAGCACGCGCACCTCGACCCCGGGCCGCAGATCGCCCGCGTCGGGCGGCGCCTCGCCCGGCGCGACCGGCTCGCGGGCCGGCGCATGGGCCGCGATGCGCGCCGCCGCCGCGTCCACTCCGGCGCCGAACGCGCTCACGTCCTGCACGCCGGCCTCGGTGCGCTTGCGGCGACGCACCGCCGCGCGCAGCTCGTCCAGCTCGCGCCGCGTGTCGCGCAGCGCCGCCACCGCCTCGTCGTGGATGCCCTGGCGCGCCTTGCGCTCGTGCTCGCGCGCGCGCTCCTCGGCCAGCTCGGCCGCGGCCTGGGCCCGCTCCGCCTCGGCGCGCGTCTCGGCCAGCTCCGCGCGCTCGCCGGCGATCCGCTCGCGCTCCTCGGCCAGCGAGATGAGCAGCTCCTCGATGTCGGCGCGCCGCTCGCCCAGCAGCTCCTCCGCGCGCGCCACCACGTCGCCGTCGAGATGGAGCCTGCGCGCCAGCGACAGCGCGCCGGACGTGCCCGGCACGCCCAGGTGGAGCTGGAAGGTCGGCAGCATGGCGTCGAGATCGAAGCCGACCGAGGCGTTGGCGAAGCGCGGATCCGACGCGCCCAGCGCCTTGAGCCGCTCGTAGTGGGTCGCCACCATCACCTGGGCCCCGCGGCCGACAAGCGCCTCGAGCATCGACTGCGCCATCGCCGCGCCCTGCTCCGGCTCGGTCCCGACGCAGAGCTCGTCGAGCAGGATGAGCGTGCTGGCATCGGCCGAGCTCAGGATCCCGGACAGCCGGACCAGGTGCCCGCTGAAGGTGGACAGGTCCTTCTCCAGGCTCTGCGGGTCGCCGATGTCGCTCTCGACCCGCTCGATCCAGGGCAGGCTGCTGGCCGGGCCGGCCGACACGTGCAGCCCCGCGCGCGCCATCAGCACGGCGAGGCCGGTCGTCTTGAGCGCGACCGTCTTGCCGCCGGCGTTGGGGCCCGAGACGACCAGCCCGCTGCCGCGCGCCAGGCGCACGTCGTTGGGCACGCACGGCCTGCCGCCCAGCTCCATGATCGGGTGGCGCGCGCGCACCAGCTCCAGCCCGCCGTCCGGGTCGATCGCCGGGGCATGGGCGTCGAGCGCGTCGGCCTGGTCGGCGGCCGCGGCCAGCGCATCGAGCTCGGCCGCCACCTCGAGCGCGCGCAGGACCGCGTCGGCGTCCTCCGCCACGAAGCCGGACAGCTCGGCCATGATGCGCCGCTCCTCGTCGGTCACCGCGTGCTGGGCCAGGACCAGCTGGTTGCCCAGCTCGACCAGCGCCTCCGGCTCGACGAAGACGGTCTGCCCGCTGTGCGACGTGTCGTGCACGATGCCGCGCACGCGCCCGCGCGCCTCTACCTTGATCGGCAGCACCACGCGCTCGTCGCGCTGCGTGTAGAAGCGATCCTGTAGAGCCTCGGCCCAGCGCTTGTCGTCCAGCAGATCGCGCGCGCGCCGGTCGAGCTCGCCGCGCAGGTGGGCGGCGTGGCGGCGGCGGGACGCCAGCTCGTCGCTCGCGTGATCGTGCAGCCGCCCGGCCTCGTCGAACGCCTCCAGGATCGGGTGGAAGACGTGGCCCAGCTCCGGCACCAGCTCGCCGCGCGCGCACAGGCGCGGAGCGCGTTCGCGCTGCTCGCGCAGGTGGCGGCGAAGCCGGTCGCAGCCGCGCCCGGTCTCGCCCACGGCGACCAGCTCGGCCGGCTCCAGCACCGCCCCCTTGACCGCGCGCCCGACCGCCTCGCGCACGTCGACGATGCCGCCGAACGAGCAGCGGCACGCCGGCCCCGCGCAGCGCGCGCGCCTCGGCGACCTCGGCCATGCGGGCGCGCGCGGCGGCCGGATCGGGGAGAAACGCGGTCGCCGCGACCCGCTGCGCGCCGGGCGAGGTGCGGCAGCGTCGCGCCAGATCGTCCAGGATCTGGTCCCAGCCCAGCTGCCCGAGAGTCTCGCTGCTCGCGGTGACCCGGGCGGGGTCACCTGCGCTACGTCCCGCGTCGTTCACTAGCCTTCGCTCGTCGCGCGTCGGGGCGGAACATCGGGACAGACGCGGTTGCGCCCGGCCCGCTTGGCCTCGAACAGGCGCTGGTCGGCGCGCTGGATGAGCATGTCAGGGGTGACCCCCGGCTCCTCCAGCACCGCCGCGACGCCGAGGCTGATGGTGATGGGGAACTCCTCGCCCTCGAAGGTGAACGGCTGGCGCGCCACCATCAGTCGCACCGACTCGGCGAAGCGCAGCCCGCCCTCGAGCGCGGTGATGTTGAGGACGGCGGCGAACTCCTCGCCTCCGTAGCGGGCGAACAGGTCCTCACGCCGGATGCGAGTCTTTACCCGGTCGGTGAGCTGGCGCAGCACCGCGTCGCCGCACAGGTGGCCGCGCAGGTCATTGACCTGCTTGAAGTGATCGATGTCGAACATGACGAGGGTGAGCGGGTTCTGGTGGCGCACGGCCGAGGCCAGCTCGCGCTCGAGGAAGTCCATCAAGTAGCGCCGGTTGTGGACGCCCGTCAACGCGTCCAGCGTCGACATCTGATAGATCTCCTCGTGGTACTTGCTCTCGACGTTGGTCCCCGACAGGAACTTGTAGATCACGTCGCCGAAGCGGAGCTGGTCGCCGTCCTCGAGCATCACCTCGCTGATACGGCGCTCGTTGACGAACGTGCCGTTGGTCGAGTCCAGGTCGCGAACCAGCCACTCGCCGCGGATGTTGCGGGCCAGCTCGGCGTGCTGGCGCGACGCGGTATCGCGGTCGAGCAGGATGTCGGCGTCGTCCTCGCGCCCGAGCACGTAGTGGTCGCTGTCGAGCGTGGTGCGGCGGCCAATCTCACCGCCCGGCGCCTGCAGGAGCACGATGTAGGCATGCGCCTGCGGGGTCTCGCTCCCCGTGCCGACGGGGGGCTCGTCCAGCACGACGGTGCCCCCGCGCCGCTTCTTGGATTTTCCGGCCTGCGCCAATCCACCTGCTCCCCGGTCGCGCGGGCTGCCGCGGGACGATAGCTGCCTGGAACTATAACAGAGCCGCGCCGTCGCGCAGCCAGGCCAGGACCGCCTCGTACATCGGGGAGGAGCGCCCGGCGGCGCGGGCGGCCACCAGCTCCGGCATTTCCTCCACCGCACCCATCCAGGCCACGCGCCCGCCCCGGATCGCGCAAAGATGGCTGGCCCAGGTCTCCAGCCGATCGAGGATATGGGTGGCGTAGAGGATCGTGACCGAGCGTCGCTCGCTCTCTTCGCGCAAGAAGTCGAGCAGATCCTGGCGCGCCAGCAGGTCCAGGTCGGTGGTCACCTCGTCGAGAAGCAGGAGCCGGCGCGGGCGCATGAGCCCCAGCAGGAGCTGCACCCGGCGCCGCTGCCCGTCAGACACCCGGTGCATGTGCCAGTCGAGGTCGACCCCCAGGAGCGCGATCAGGCGGTCGCGCCGGGTGGGATCGGCCTGGCGGACTCCCGCCACCAGCTCGCCCACCCGGATGTCAACGTCAAAGGGGAAATTGCCGCCCAGGAACTCGACCTCGCCGGCGAGGGCGGTGTCGTGGAAGGCGGAGCGCCCGAGCACGCGCACGCTGTCGGGCGACACCATGTGCTTGCCGCCCATGATGCGAAGCAGCGTTGTCTTGCCGGCGCCGTTGGCCCCGATGCACAGGCAGCGCGCCCCGGCCGGGACGTCCAGGTCGACGCCGTCGAGCACGAGCGGCAGGTCGGCGCGGTAGCGGAAGCGGAGATCGCGGACCGAGATGGCCGGTGCGGTGGTCAAGGCAGTCGATGATGCACGAGTTCGGCGTTCGGTGGGATGGCCCGAGACGCCGTCAGCTTCCGCCCTCGTCCTCGTCTCCGGCCTCGCCCGGCGGCGGGGGCGGCTCCAGCTGCTCCCAGGGCACGCGCACGCCCAGGTACTCGCCCCACTCGAAGCCCTGGTCGGCCAGGATCTGCTGCTGCTGGGGGCTGAGGATGCCGCCGATGCGCGACTGGGTGGAGCCCAGGATCGCGCCGAGCCCGCCGCCCCACGACAGCATCCCGGAGATGTTGCGCTCGTACGGCGTGAGGTCGCCGCCCGCGATGGCCTGGTTGGTGAGCGCGAGCGTCTCGTGGATGACGTCGTCGAACAGCGCGTCGATCTGCGCGCGCTGCTCGTCGGTGACGGCGGCCGCCTTCTCCGCCTCGCGGCGCGCCTCCTCCATGCGCATGCGCGGCCCGGTCAGCGCGCCGGTCACCAGCGGGAGGACGCGGGCGCGGTAGTCGTCGACGCTCTCGCCGGGCTCGCGCCCCAGCATCGCGCGCAGCTCCTCCATGCGACGGCGCCGCCTCTCGCCGCGACTCTCGCGCGCCGGCTCCGGCAGGCTGGGCCGCTCGCGCGCCGACGACCCGCCGAGCCCGCGCAACAGGCCGCCCAGCCCCGAGCGCGTGCCGCCCGCGCCGCCCCGCCCGGCGCTTTCCGCGGCTCCGCCGTCCGGCGCACCTTCGAGGGGGGGCACGGCGCCCTCACCGCCCGCACGCCGGGCCTCGGCCAGCTCTTCCTCGAGGCCTCGGTTCTCCCGGTACAGCCAGGCCGCGGCCGCCAGACCGACGACGGCCGGCGCCGCATACAGCCAGGGCCGGAGGGACATCCCTCTAGCCTAGCTCGACTCGAGCCCGCTCAGCGGATCTCGAGCAGCTCGACCTCGAACACCAAGGTCGCGCCGGGCGGGATCACGCCGCCGGCGCCGCGCGCGCCGTAGCCGAGGTCGGGCGGGATCAGCAGCGTGCGCTTGCCGCCGATGCGCATGCTGGCCACGCCCTCGTCCCAGCCCTTGATGACGCGGCCCATGCCGAGCGGGAACGAGAACGGCTTGCCGCGATCGACCGAGCTGTCGAACTTGGCGCCCTTCGCGCCGTCCTGCCACAGCCAGCCGGTGTAGTGCATGACGCACTCCTGCCCGCGCGCGGGTGACGCACCGCTCCCGACGACGCTGTCTTCGTACTCGAGTCCGCTCGCGGTCCGGGTCATTGCCATGGCCGCGAATGGTACATCGCTCACGCGGACGGGTGGGAACTGCTGGCCACGGTACACAGCTGGTCGCCGGTGAAAAAATCGCTGGGACTTTCTTGCGTTGCCCACGGCACACCGGAGGGGCTACTTTTTTGGCCGAGGCGGTCCCGCAACCACCGGGCTGGGTTCCTAAGGGGTAATGCAGCAGGCAGGTGCGGCCGCCGGCCCTGGCGTGGGGTCAGGGGAAAGGAGCACCATGACCTGGTCAACGTGGCCGATTGGGCTGCCTGCGGCGTTCCTCCTCATGGCCGGTTGCGATCCGCAGGTGTCACCCGGATACAGCGGAGAGCCGGTCGTGAGCCTGTTCGGCAGCGCATCGTCGGCGGAGACGCTGCCCACGGTGAACATCTCCGCGCAGCTGGACTGGGTGGGCAAGCGGCAAAACCGGATCCGGATCCGCTACGGAGACGGCGATCTGGTGACCCGGGGAGAGTTTCCCAACCACTTCGTGCTCGAGCTGCTCACCGGCCCTGCGGACGAGTGGCTCAATCGTTTCACGCCGAGAGGCGACGCGCCGGAGTCGCGCATCGGCGTGGCCCAGCTGAGCGCCGACGGCGAGAAGGACTTCGCACCCGCGGGCGACTGGTACGCGTTCTCGCGCCAGGTGCTGGTGATGGTCGAACAGGACATCCAGCCGGGGACGACCAGCGAGGTCTTCGCCGGAGGCACCCTGACCGCCGGCTTTCACATTCTGGAGGTTGTGGACGCGCCCTGCGACAGCTACCTGCCCGACGACGATCCCGCCGAGGGGACGATCGACTGCCTGCGGCCCACGCCCAACGATCTCGACACGCCCGTCGAGCTCCGCTTCTCGCGCGAATGGGATTGCACCGATTGCTACCGCCCGGCGGAGGTCCCCGTCCTGTTTCCCTGATCGGCCCGTATGGCGAGCTCAACGACGCTCGATATCGACAAGGTGTACCGCGACCACGGCTACATGGTGCTTCGCCGGGCGCGACAGATCCTCAGCAACGACGAAGAAGCGCGCGAGGCCCTACAAGACATCTTCGTCTCGCTGGCCAGCCGGCCGGAACAGTTCGCGGGCGCGAGCTCGATCGCGACCTTCCTCTACCGTGTCACCACCAACCACTGCCTCAATCGGCTGCGCAACCACCGCCGGCGGATCCGGCTGGTCGAGCGCGCGAAGGCCAACGGAACCTGGACCAGCCAGGCGGAGGCGACGGTCAACGCGCGCGGCGCGCTCCGCCGCCTGCCCGAGAAGCTCGCGCGCATCGCTGTCTACTACTACATCGACGAGATGACGCAGGACGAGATCGCCGACCTGCTGGGGTGCTCGCGAAGGGCGGTCGGCAAGCGGCTGGCCCGCCTCCACCGGGAGGTCGAATCGTGGGCCTCGTGAGAGAAAGGGCGAGATGACATGTTCGGCCCGCGCCCACGTTCCGGAGACTGCCTGTCCAACCTGGTGCTCGATCGCCTGCTGATCGAGGAGCTGAAGGACGACGGCCGCGCCGCGGCCATGAGCCACGTGTCCGGATGTTCGCGCTGCAGCGAACGTCTGCGCGAGCTCCGCTCCGAGCGCGATCGCTTCGCGGCGGAGGCGCGGCCGCTGGCCCTGCCGCGATCGCTCAGGGCCCCGCGTCGCCAGCCCTCCGGGCGCGCCCTGTTCGCCGGCGGGGCGGTCGCCCTCGGCGCCGCCGTGGCGATCCTCCTGTTCGTGCGCAGGGGGCGCGACGAGCTCGACCCGCACGCGATCGACGCCACCCAGGTCAAGGGCGGGCTGCGTCTGGGGCTCTACATCAAGCGCGCCGACTCCGTGATCGAGGGGCGGAGCGGCGACGTGGTCCACCCGGGCGACGCGATCCGCTTCGCCTACACCAGCACGTCGGCCGGATACCTCATGATCCTGGGCCGCGACGGCGCCGGGCGCGTCTCGGTCTACTTCCCCGAGGGCAACCGCGCCGCGCCGATGCGTGCGGCCGAGGACGAGGTCCTGCCCGGCAGCATCGTCCTGGACGACGTCCCCGGGCGCGAGGAGATCATCGCGCTCGCCTGCGACGAGCCGGTGGTCGCGTCCGCCGCGGTGGCGGCGCTGCGGGCCGCGGTCGGGGCGCCCGAGCGGATCGCCGGATGCGCGGTCGAGCGGCTGCTCCTGGACAAGCGGCCATGACCAGGCTCGTCGCATCGCTGGTCGCGGCCGGCCTGCTCGCGCCGGCCGGCGCCGCCGCCGAGGTCGAGCGCTTCGCGGTGCTGGTCGGCAACAACCACGGGGACTCCGACGAGGTCCGCCTGCACTACGCCGAGGCCGACGCCAGCAAGGTGCGCGACGTGCTCGTCGACCTGGGCGGATTCCGGCACGAGAACGTGATCCTGATGCAGGGCGCCGACGCGGTGAAGGTGCGGCAGACCATCGTCGCGCTCAACAATCGCATCCGCGGGATGGCCGCGACGGCGCAGTCGGTGCTGGTGGTCTACTACTCCGGCCACGCCGACGCCGAGGGCCTGCACCTGGGCGGCTCCAGCTTCGCGATGCGCGAGCTCGAGCAGCTGGTGGGCGGCAGCGCGGCCGACGTGCGCCTCCTGGTGGTCGACTCGTGCCGCTCGGGAGTCCTGACCCGCAACAAGGGCGCGGTGCGCGGCGACTCGTTCGCGATCAGGCTGGACGAGCGGCTCGCCTCGGAGGGCGCCATCTTCCTCACCTCGAGCTCGTCCAACGAGGACGCTCAGGAGTCGGAGCTGCTCAAGGGCTCGTTCTTCACTCACTACCTGGTGTCCGGGCTGCGCGGCGCGGCCGACACCAGCGCCGACGGGCGCGTCACCCTGGTCGAGGCCTACCGCTACGCCTACGACAACACGCTGCGCGCATCGAGCCGCACCCTGGCCGGCACCCAGCACCCGTCGTTTCGCTACCAGCTGAGCGGGCACGGCGATCTGACCCTGGCCTGGCTCGAGGCCAGCGGCGACCGGCGCGGCTGGCTCTTCTTCCCCGAGGGACGCAGCTACCTCATCATGGCGGGCAACGCGGACGGCCCGGTGGTCGCCGAGATCGGAGCGCGCGATCGCAGGCGCGTGCTGAGCCTGCGCGAGGGGGAGTACTTCATCCGCGCGCGCGGCGGACAGCAGCTCTTCGAGGGCCCCCTGACCCTGGAGGCCGGCGACCGGCGCCCGGTCCGCGACACCGACCTCGAGCGCATCGCGTTCTCGCGCCTGCTCCGCAAGGGCGACGGGACGCTCGACCGGCTCCACGGTCCGGTGTTCGCCGTGCGGACGCGCACCGCGCTGGCCAACGCCGACGGACCGTGCTGGGGCGCGCTGTTCGGCTACGCCCTCGAGTATCCCAGCTTCAGTCTCGGCGTCCGCGTCCCCTACTGCCACGGCTGGTTCTCCGAGGGAGACGGGGTGCGCTTGATCGAGGCGTACGTCGAGGAGCTCGGCGCCGACCTCCGCCTGGGCAAGCCGTTCGAGGTCAGCTGGGGCGCGGTCGAGCCGTTCGTGGCCGCCGGCGGCGGGATCCTGTGGCAGCACTTCAGCACCAACCGCGTCGCCCCGGATCGCGTGACCGCGACGATGCACGTCGACGCCGGTGTGGCGGTGCGGCGAGAGACCCAGACGGGCACCTACTTGCTGCTCGAGGCCGCGGTGCAGACCCACTGGTTCAAGCAGGCCGCCGAGGGCGGCGACTTCGCCCCCTCGGCCGGCGTCACGATCGCGGCCGGCTTCGGCCGCTGGTTCTGACGGTCGCGGCCGCGCGGCCGGCTGACCCGCCTCAGCGGTCCATCCAGGCGCGGAAGCGGGCCGCGTTCTCCTGGCTGACGAGGACCTCGGCGCGCGGCGGCGGCGCCAGGTCGACCACCAGCCGGCCCTTGAAGTAGGCGCGGAAGCGCTGCACGGCGCGCGCGTGCACCAGGTACTGCCGGTTGAGCCGGAAGAAGTCGCTGGGCGAGAGCTCCGCCTCCAGCTCGCCGAGCGGGCGGTCGACCTCGTAGCGGGTCCGGTCGACGGTGACCAGCGCGACGAGCTTGTCCTCGACCTCGAAGTAGGCCACCCGCGACAGCGGCACGGCCACGAACTCCTCGCCCGCGCGCACCAGCAGCCGTCGCCGCTCCGGCGCCGCCGCGGCGCGCACCTGGCCGGCGAAGGCGCGCAGGCGGGCGCCGAAGTGCTCGCTCAGCCGCCGGTACTTGGCCAGCGCGTCGGCCACGTCGCTGTCGCGGATCGGCTTGAGCAGGTAGTCGATCCCGTTGTGACGCATCGCCTCGGTCAGGTACTCGTCGTAGGCGGTGCAGAAGACCACCGGGCAGCCCAGCTCGTGCAGATCGGTCTGCTCGAAGATGTCGAGGGCCAGACCGTCGGACAGCTGGATGTCGGCGAGCACCAGATCGGGGGCCGGATGCGCGCGCAGCCACGCGATCGCCGCCGCCACCGAGTCGAGCTGGGCCACCACCTGGGCGTCCGGATCGGCGCGCGCCACCGCCCGCTCCAGGTGCTCGCGAGAGGGCCGCTCGTCCTCGATGATGGCGATGCGGATCACGCCTCGTCTCCGACCAGCGGCACCGTGACCTCGAAGCGGTCCGGGCCGGGCCGCACATGGATCGATCCGGCCCCGAGCAGGCGGTAGCGCTCGTCCAGGTTGCGCAGCCCGACTCCGGCCGACGGGCGCAGGAGCCGCCGCGGCCGGTAGCTGGTCGACACGGCCACCTCGTCCGCGCGCACGTCGATGTCGATCTCGAGCGGCCGGTCCTCGCCCAGCTCGTTGTGCTTGACCGCGTTCTCGACCAGGAGCTGCAGCGACATCGGCGGCACCCGCCCTGCCCCGTCGCCGGCCGGCGTGATGCGCATCGCGATCGCGTCGCCGAAGCGGATGCGCAGCAGCCACACGTAGTCGCGCACGAGGGCCAGCTCGTCGGCCAGCGAGACAAGGTCGCGCTCGCGCTGGCGCAGCATGTAGCGGTAGATGTCGGCCAGGCGCTCGTTGAACTCGCGCGCGCGACCCGGATCGGTCTCGACCAGGTGCGACAGCGTGTTGAGCGAGTTGAAGACGAAGTGCGGGTCCAGCTGGGCGCGAAACGCGGCCAGCTCCGCCTCGGCGCGGGCGCGCTCGAGCTGGGCCACGCGCAGCATGTCGCTGCCGCGGTCCTTGATGAGAAGGACCGTCTCGTAGACGTGCGTCACGAACACGACGCAGAGCACGTTGATGAGCACCACCATGCGGAGGGAGGGCCAGTCCACGACCATGCCGCTCCACGCGTACCAGGCCAGCAGCGCGCAGGTGGTGAGCGGCGCCGTATACAGCACGATCGCGGCCAGCAGCATCACCACCTTGCGCGGGCCGTGGCGGAACCAGTCCCAGTGCCGGCGCTGCTCGAACAGCAGCCACCGGTTGCCGTGCCAGATGGCGGCCGACAGGGCCACGAACCAGATCGTGCCCAGCCAGAAGCCGATGTCGCCGGGGCCGAGTCCGCCGAACAGACCCGTCAGGTGCGGGATGGACAGGCCGAAGCTGGGGATGCCGATGGCGCGGACCAGGCGATCGTCCAGCTCCATGACCTCGCCGCCGGGGCCCGCGGCGATTCCGGGGCCGCCCGGTCCGGCTTCGGCCCGCGCAAATCCCGCCTGGGCGGGATTCGCTGTCGCCAGGTCGCGGCCGCGGGGTATCGCTGCGGTCATGGATCCCTCCCAGGTCAACTATCTGGCAGCGCTGATCGCGGCGCTGTCGAGCTTCCTCATCGGCGGAGTGTGGTACAGCCCGATCCTGTTCGCCAGGGTCTGGATGCGCGAGGCCGGGCTCAAGGAAGAGGAGCTGCGCCGCGGCGTCGGCAAGACCTTCGCCGGCGCGTTCGTCATGTCGGTGATCGCGGCGATCAACCTGGCGTTCTTCCTCGGACCGAACGCCACGGTGACGTGGGGCGCCACCGCCGGCGCGCTGGCCGGCATCGGCTGGGTGGCCACGTCGCTGGCCACCGTGTTCCTGTTCGAGCGCCGATCGGTGATGCTGATCCTGATCGACGCCGGCTACCTGGCGGTGGCCTACACGGTGATGGGCGCGATCATCGGCGCGTGGCCGTGATCAACCGGTGAAGCGCTCGAGGCCGCCGCGCAGGGCGCGCCGCTTCCACAGCGCGAACAGGGCCGGGTAGACCGCCAGCTCGAGCAGGAACGAGCTGACAAGGCCGCCCACCATCGGGGCGGCCACCCGCTTCATCACGTCTGCCCCGGCCCCGCTGCTCCACAGCACCGGCATCAGGCCGATCATCGCGGTCGCCACGGTCATCAGCTTGGGCCGGATGCGCTTGGCCGCACCCTCGACGATCGCCTCCTCGAGGTCGGCCTCGGTGCGCAGCCACCCGGCCCGCTCGTGCCGGCGGTGCGCAAGGCGCAGGTACAGGAGCATCACCACGCCGGTCTCCGCGTCCAGCCCGGCCAGGGCGATCAGCCCGACCCAGACCGCCACGCTCATGTTGTAGTCGAGCAGGAACAGCAGCCAGACCGCGCCGACCAGCGAGAACGGGACCGCGCACAGGACGATGCCGGTCTCCACCAGCGAGCGGGTGTTCCAGTAGAGCAGCAGGAAGACCAGCACCAGGGTCAGCGGCAGGACCAGGGCGAGCTTGTCGCGGGCACGCTCGAGGTGCTGGAACTGGCCGGCCCAGCCCAGGCGGACGCCGGCCGGGAGCTCGACCTTCTCGGCGACCGCGCGCCGCGCCTCCGCCACGTAGTCGGCGATCGGCCGGTCGGTGTCGACGAACACGAAGGCGACCAGCTTGCCGTCCTCGCTGTGGATCAGCGCCGGGCCGGTCGTGGTGCGGATGTCCGCCACCTGCGACAGCGGCACGTGCCCGGTGCGCGTCTTGACCAGGGCGCGGCCGACTTGCTGCGGGTCATCGGTCAGGTCGCCGGCGAAGCGCAGGGTGATGGCCAGGCGCTCGCGCCCGGAGATCATGCGCGACACGACGCGCCCGCCGATGGTCTCGACGACGCGCAGCACGTCCTCGGCGCGCAGCCCGTGCAGCACCAGCGCGTCGCGCTTGACGTCAACGTCGAGGAAGAAGCCGCCGCTCGAGCGCTCGGCGAAGGCGCTGCGCGTGCCCGGGATCGCGGCCACCACCCGCTCGATGGCGATCGCGGTGCGCTCCAGCTCGTCGATGTCGTTGCCGAACACCTGGATGCCCAGCGGCGCGCGCACGCCGGTTGTCAGCATCTCCGTGCGGGTCTGGATCGGCATCCACCAGACGTTCGGCATGCCCGGATAGCGCAGCGCGGCGTCCATCTCGGCCAGCAGATCGTCCCAGGTCAGCCCCTCGCGCCACTGTGACCTCGGCTTGAGCACGATCAGCGTCTCGGCCATGCCCATCGGCGCCGGGTCGGTCGCGGTCTCGGCGCGGCCCATCTTGCCGAACACGGAGACGACCTCGGGGAACCGGCGCAGCTGCAGATCCATGCGCTGGAGCACGCGCGACGCCTCGGTCATCGACATCCCGTGCGGCGCGGTCGGCATGTACAGGATCACGCCCTCGTTGAGCGGAGGCATGAACTCGCTGCCCAGCCGCGTGGCGGCCGGAACGGTGAGCAACATGGCCCCGACCGCCATGCCGATGACCAGGCCGCGGCGGCGCACGGCGAAGCGGACCACCGGCGCGTAGGCGACGACGAGCAGCCGGCTGAGCAAGTGGCGGTCCTCGCCGCGCAGCCGCCCGCGGATCAGGATCGCGGCCAGCGCCGGCGTGAGCGTGACCGACAGGATGGCGGCGAACCCCATCGAGTAGGTCTTGGTGAAGGCGAGCGGCCGGAACAGGCGGCCCTCGGTGCCCTCCAGCGTGAACACCGGCAGGAAGGCGACGGCCATGACCACCAGCGAGAAGAAGATGGGCGGCGCCACCTCCTGCATCGCCTCGACGATGGCCGCGGTGCGCTCGCGCCCGACCGACAGCGGACCGCCGCCGGGCCGCCGCCCGCCCAGCTTCTGGTGCACGTTCTCGACCATGACGATCGAGGCGTCCACCATGGCGCCGATGGCCACCAGGATGCCGCCCAGCGACATGATGTTGGCGGTCAGCCCCTGGTACAGCATCGGGATGAAGGCCAGGAGGACCGCGACCGGGATGGTGAGGATCGGGACCAGCGCGCTGCGCACGTGCAGCAGGAACAGGAAGATGATCAGGCTCACCGCGATCATCTCCTCGATCAGGGTCTCGCGGACCGTGGCGATGGCCGCCTCGATCAGCTCGGAGCGGTCGTAGGTCACGACCAGCTCGACGCCCTCGGGCAGGCTGGCGCGGATCTCCTCGATCCGCTGCTTGACCGCGGCGATCACGTCGAGCGCGTTCTCGCCGTAGCGCATGATCACGATGCCGCCGACCACCTCGCCCTCGCCGTTCGAGATCGGCGACGCCGCGGGCGGGGGTCTGCACCCGGGCCACCTGGCCGAGGTCGCGCACCAGCACCGGCATGCCGTCGGCGCCGACCGCGACCAGGGTCGAGGCGATCTCCTCCGGCGTCTTGACGTAGCCGCGCCCGCGCAGCACGTGCTCGTGCTCCGCGATGTCGAGGGTGCGCCCGCCGATCTCGAGGTTCGCCTCGCGCACCGCCCGGGCCACGTCCTCGACGCCGAGGCCATGGCCGCGCAGCCGCGCGGGGTCGAGCTTCACCTCGACCTGCTTCAGCATGCCGCCGACCGTGGCCACCTCGGCCACGCCGGGCACGCTCTCGAGCGCGTAGCGCAGGTTGGTATCCTGTAGCGAGCGCAGGTCGGCCAGCCGCTCGTGCAGCTCCTGGTGGCGGTGCATCGGCTTGTGGCGGTGACTGCCGACCGATGGTCCGGGCCGCTTGAAGACCAGCCGCTTCGCCACCAGCGCGTACTGGAAGACCCAGCCCACGCCGGACGCATCCGGCCCGAGCGTGGGCGTCACGCCCTCGGGCAGCTGGCCCTGGATGCGCGACAGCGCCTCCACCACGCGCGTGCGCGCCCAGTAGAGATCGGTGCCGTCGTCGAAGATGACGTAGACGAACGACAGGCCGAAGAACGACTGGCCGCGCACCACCTCTACCTTCGGCGCCGAGAGCAGCGCCGACGAGATCGGGTAGGTCAGCTGGTCCTCGACCAGATCCGGGCTCTGGCCCGGCCACTCGGTGAGGACGATGACCTGGGTGTCGGAGAGATCGGGGATGGCGTCGAGCGGCGCCTCGCGCAGCGAGTGCCAGCCCCACGCCGAAAGCGCCGCCACCAGCGCGATGGTGAGGACCGGGTTGCGCGCGCTGCCCGCGACGATGCGGGCCAGGAGACCGGGGCGATCATCGGTGCTCATCGCTTGTCCTCGGGCACGGCCACGGGCTTGGCCGCGGGCCTGGCCGCGGGCTTGTCCTCGGTTTCGTTCCACAGGGCGCCGCTCGAGCGGATCCGGTTCTCGGCCGCGAGCAGAAAGGTCCCCGACACCACGACGCGCTCGCCCGCCGCGAGCCCCTTGCGCACCTCGACCAGCCCGCCCTCCTGCGCGCCGGTGTCGATCGCGCGCGGCTCGAACTGCCCCTTGCCGCGGTCGACGAAGACGATGCGGCGCGGGCCGGCGACGATCACCGCGCGCGCCGGGACGACGAGGCGGCGGGGCAGGTCGACGTCGATCTGCACCTCGGCGTGCATGCCCGGGCGCAGCAGCGATCCGGGATCCTGCACCGTGACGCGCACGCGCGCGCCGCCGGTCTCCGGGTCGGCGCTCACCTGCTCGATCGAGCCGACGAGCTCCACCAGCGGCAGTGCCGGCAGCTCCACCGCGACCGGCTGCCCGCTCGTCATCTCGGCGCTCGTCCGATCGACCCGGGCGTCGACCCGCGCGCTGCCGCCGCCTGCCGCCGCGGCATCGGCCACCGCGCCCACGGCGACGATGCGCCTGCGCAGGGTCCGCTCGCCGGCGGCGGCGAGCCGCACGCCGAGCCGCGCCAGGCTCGCGCCGTCGGCGTGCACGACGTCGGTGCCGCGCTGCTGCTCGGTCACCGGCGTGAGCGCCATGCCGCAGATCGGGCACTGGCCCGGCTCATGCGCACGCACCGACGGATCCATCGAGCAGGTGTAGTGCGCGGCGCCGGCGGCCCCGGTCTCGCGGTGGCTCCCCAGCCACCAGTTGACCAGCGGCTCGCGGAAGCAGATGCCGCACACGAGAACGGCGACGGCCGCGGCCGCCGCCAGGAACCTGGTCCAGTGTGTCCTGCTCAATGTCGAAACCTCCGCGGCCCCGGGGACCGGGGAGCGCGTCCCCGGGGCCGCCAGCTGTCAGCGCTGCGAACGGCTCAGAAGGCCCGGAACGACGCGTTCGGGCTGTTGCCGGCCGTTGTCTGGATGCAGTAGCCGTGGTTGCGCTGCGGCGGCAGCGGATAGGTCCAGGGCTGTCCGTTGCACGTCATCTGCTTGCCGTTGACCGTGAGGCGGCGGCCGTTGTTGAAACCGGTGCAGCTGCCGCTCAGGATCTCCGCCTCGCTCTCGAAGCACGCCGCGCCGGTGCCGAGCGGACCGGACTGGAACACCGTCCCGTCGGCGACGGCGAAGCTGGTGGGTCCGTTGCAGAGACCGGAGCAGGGCGACTGCACGTGGTTGTCGCACTCGGCCAGGCATCCATCGAGGTCGGTCAGACAGGTGGCCTCGTCGCCGGCCATGCCGGTGGCCTCGCAGGCCACCGCGTCGGGCGCGGTGTCGTCGGAGCAGAGCGTGGCCAGCTGCCCGCACGCGTCGAGCGGGAGGCTCTCCCACAGGACCGGGTTGAGGTCGGGCGTCTGCCCCGCCTGGGCCTGATGCACGCTGTTGGACACGTACAGCAGGCCGTTGTGCAGGACGCGGTCGCCGAGCGCGTAGATGATCTGCGGCTGCCAGGTGCCGTCGTTGTTGTTCACCCGCTCCCACTGGTCGAAGCGCGTGGGGGGCGGCTGGGCGCCCGACGAGTTGTGCTGCACGCGGGCCCGGTAGTTGATGTTCTGATGGGCGACCACGGTGCCGGGCGCGTAGTTGCGGTTCCCGGCCCACGCGCCGACCAGCGGCAGCTTGCGCATCATGTCGTTGTCCTCGTGGCCGAGGACGTGGCAGTGCCACAGGTAGAACTGGTCGGTGGTCGGGTTGACGGGGTTTATCGGGAACAGGTTCTGGCCCGGATTGACGCCGCCGGCCGCGACCTCCTGCGGCGCCCAGCGCGCGCGCAGCCGCATGACCTCGTTGCTGTTGGCGCGCAGCGTGTCCTTCCAGCCGGTCTCGTACGGCAACGGCGCGATCGGGGCTCCGACCAGGAACGGGGTCGGATCGACGACGATCGGCCGGCTGACCGGCCGGTGGCCGTTGAGCCGGTGCCACTCTTGCAGGTACGCCGCCGTGTTGATGGCCTGGCGGTTGAGCAGCTGGAACTCGATCAGGTGCAGGTGGATCTGGTGCGGGCCGCCGCCGATGTTGACCAGCTGCCACTCCTCGGTCGAGCCGACAAGCGGGAACTCGGTGGCCGGCATCGTGAAGTCCAGGCCGTCGACCGAGCGCTGCGAGTCGTTGTCGGCGTCGACGTGGTTGTGCAGCGTCTTGATGCGGACCGGGGCGTTCGGCGTCAGCGACGCGCGCGGCACCAGGTTGGGCAGCGGCGGTGGCGCCACCACCGGGCTGTCGACCACCGTGAACCGCATGATCACGCCGAGCGTGTTGGGCGGGTTGGTGCCCGCGTTGCGCATGATGATCTGGGTGCCGACCGGGAACTGCGAGAAGTTGACGAGGAGGTCGGCGCGCTCGGTGGTGGCCAGCGCCACGGTCGTCACCGTCTGCGGCGCCGGCAGATAGCCGCCGTCCGATCCGATGATGGTGAACGGGACCAGCGTGCCGGCGTTGTCGAGCGTCACGTTGAACAGGCGGCCGTTGCCGATGGCCAGCATGCGGAACCGGTACTGCTGCCGCTTGACGTTGAGGTTGGGCCACACCGCGCCGTTGACCAGGTTGACGTTGGCCCCGTCTCCGGCCTGCCAGTAGGCGTTCTTGAGGTTGGTGCTGGTCCTCGGGAAGTTCAGCTCACCGTCGGTGAAGAAGGCGCGGTCGAACATGACCAGCGGGATCTCGAACTCTCCCTTGGGCAGCGGCGACGACGGCTGGTCGAGCGGGCTGTTCGGGTCGCGGATGTAGTAGGCCGAGCCCGCCAGACCGGCGAACAGGCTGATGCGGGTCATGCCCATGGTGTGGTCGTGATAGAAGAGCTGCGTGCCGGGCTGCTGGTTGGGCTTGAGGTAGTCGCGGGTGGCGAAGGTCGGGCCGCGCAGGAAGGCGGCGCCCGGACCGGCGGTGAACCATTGCTCGGCGATGCCGTCGTTCTGCGGCAGGACCACGAGGCCGTGGTTGTGCGTCACCATGCCGACCGGCAGCTGGGCGAGCTGGTAGCCGGGCGGGAACGGCGTGAACGGCGCGACCGGCACCTCGAGCGTGGCCGGGTTGGACCAGTGGAGGGTCGGATCGATGGGGAGGAAGTGCGGCCCGGTCATCTCGTTGCGCCAGCGCACCAGGCTCGGGATGCCGCGGGTGTTGTCGAAGATCGGCCCGGGCACCGAGCGGACGAACTGGGTCTGGTTGGAGCCGGGGATCTTGACCTGCCCGCCGTAGGCCATGACGTTGGTGGCCGGAAGCGGCAGCGGCAGCATCTGGACCTGGGTCTGCGCGGCCGAGATCGTGTACTCGTGCCGGATGACGTTGCCACCCTGCTGGATCACCGTCGGGGCGAAGACCCGCGGGATGGGGAGCTGGATCGCGAACTGCGGGATGGTCGTCGGATCCAGGGGTACCTGGTTCGGCGATGGTGGACCTACCTCCTGTTCGCTCTGTCCGATCTCCTCCTCGTCTTCCGGGTCGGTCAGCTCGCAGCCGGCCAACCAGGGCGACAGAGACAGCGAGAAGATCCCGACGAGGATCTTTCTCTGCCCGTATGGACTGGTTTGCATGGACTCCCTCCGCGTTCAGCACGCCACGCGCCGACCCACCACGCAGACCCTCCGCCCTCCTCGACGCTTCGCGCGGCACCATAGGGGTCGGCGTGCGTCCCCGCGAGTCATGGAGTTCATGACCCGCTGTCCTGGAAATCGCGACACGGCGCCGCAGCTCGGCGGCATGCGCGATCGTACGCCGCACCCGAGCGGGCCCGGTTCTCAGGCGCCGGCGAGGAAGCGGTGGAAGTCGGCGATGACGTCGCTCTTCTGCGAGCCGCCGGCCTTCCTCGCCATGCGCCGCCAGTGCTCGTAGATCGTCGCCTCCGCGCAGTGGCAGGTCAGCGCGATCTCCTTGTCGTTCTTCCCGCTCAGGTATTCCCTCAGGATCAGCTGCTGCTGGCGGCTGAGGGTGCGGTTGACCGAGTAGGAGCGAAACACCGACTCCAGATGCGCGCCGCGCTGCTTGGCCTCGAGCAGCGCCGGCACGTACGTGGTGGGCGGCCACGACTTGCGCGTGCGCCCCGGCGACGAGAGGCGCAGGGCCAGGCCGGCCAGCGCCAGCGGGCTCACCGGCTTGTTGAGGTACGGGACGCCCTGCCACAGCAGGCGCGCCGCGTCCTCACCGCTCAGTCCGCCAGCCAGCGCGATGACCGCCGCCAGCGGGAAGCTGACCAGGATGGTCCGTAACGCGTCGTCGCCGGTGGCATCCGGTAGATCGAGGTCCATGAAGACGACCTTGGGCGCCCGCAGATCCGTGCGCTCCGCCCTGGCGCGCAGCTCGGCCGCGCTCCGCACCCATTCGACCTCGAGAGTCATCTCGAGCGCGCGGAAGAGGGAAAGGCCGCTGGGCCCGTCCTCGACGACCAAGAGGACGACCTTCCCCGTCGGACTCGTCGCACGACCCATTGCGCGCTACCTCTTGTGTTGCACTGCGCGCGCAGTCTAGCGAATAGCCCTCGCAAACGGAACCGCGTTTATTCATGTCCCAGAGTGGGAGTTTCTCGACGCACGCTGTCGTGACGAGATCTCTGCGAGTGCTCCCGACGCGACGTGCGATTCCCTCGTGATCTGGTTTCTCGATCCGATAAGCGCGTAACAGCGATCGCCGAGAAGGCCGGCGATGCACCCGTCGCGGGCGAGGGACATGCTGGCGCGGTCCCAATGTGGGACCGGCGCGCTCATCGCCAGTCCTGTCGGTGTTACAGGCCGAGCCAGTAATTTAGCTTGGCGAGGATGATGTGCTCGCCGCCCTCGTCGGCCAGCGCCGAGAGATCGTCGCCCAGCGTGAAGCGCCCATCGGGATCGTCGGCGTCGCTGGTCCGACCGTGGCTCCAGATGAGGAAGAACGTCGAGCCCGGCCGGTACTCCCAGCGAAAGACCAGATTGGAGCGCAGCTCGCGGAAGTTGAAGTCGGCCAGCTCGAAGGAGTAGTCGGGCACGCCGTCGCCGTTGCTGTCAACCGAGCGCACGTCTCCATCGTCCATCGTCTGATCCGCGCCGTAGACGAGGTAGCGATCCTCGTACGCTTTCGCCAGCGGATTGACCGGCTCCTTGTACTCGTTGTAGCGGCCGGTGCTGACGAACGGCTGCGCGTAGAGCTGCAGCCCCATGCGTCGGCGAGAAGGTGTAGCTGGCCCGCAGCGTGAGCGCGGCGGTCACCTGCCGGATGCGGCCCATGACGTAGTGCGGGTCGCCCGCCGTGTCGTCGACCTCGTCGACGTACTGGTTGTCGTCGATGTTGTAGGCCAGGAGCGGCCCGGCGGCGAGCTCGAGGTTTCCGCGCGCCTGCACCGCGACCAGCGGCGTCACGTTGCCGCCGTATGACCCGGAGGCCGGGGCGTAGAATCCGTTGCCGGTGAGAGTCACGCTGACCATGCGGCGCGGATCGCTGTACGCGTTGAACCAGGTCGAGTAGACCGGATCGCGGCGCAGCATCGGGCCGCCGCGCAGCCCCCACGGATCGCGCCGCGTGTGCTCGATGCCGACGCCGGCGTTGGCGCCCCAGTAGTTCAGCAGATCGAAGGTGCCGTTGACGTTGCCGCCGGTGATGAGCGCCTCCGGCGACGTGTCCCACATGCGCCAGCCGTTGAAATTGATCCAGTAGTGGCGCAGGAGGTTGCCCGGCTTGTCCTCGCGGTACTGGGCCCACACCCACTGGAAGTAATAGTCGCCGTTGCGCTGGAAGCCGATGTCGTTGACCTCGAAGCCGGGCGTGCGCAGGTCGCCGCCCAGCCTGGCCGCGCCAGTGGCCGCCGGCGATCTTGCCGAACGACCACAGCATCGAGCCGCCGGTCAGGCTGGTGCGGGTCGGGTCGTAGTCGAGGTGGTCGGCGTCCGGCCGCTGCCAGTAGTGGACGTTCGACGTCTGCGTCGCGTCGATCGCCTCCGGCGTGCCGTGCACGTAGCTGCCGGCCAGGCGCAGGTCCGCGCTCCACTTCTCGTCCCAGAAGCGGTGCACGCCCTCGATGCCCCCGGTGTAGGCCTGGTCGTGCAGCGCCAGCTTGGTGCCGTCGATCGAGCGGTTGACCGCGGTCAGCGCCGCGCCTACCGAGGTGCTGCCGCCGCGCATGTCCTTGCGCACGCGCGCCACCGCGTAGTTGGTGAGCGGCTCGAGGATGATGCGCTCGGCGTCGGCCGGGCCGCCGCCCTCGGGCGCGACGATGGCGTCCTCCTGACCGGTGACGGCGTCGAGCACGCCGACCGACCAGCCGCTGGAGGTCTTGCCGCTGAGCTTGGCCGCGCCGTAGATGGTGGTGACGTCCGGCGCGGCGACGTAGTCCCCGTAGTCGTACGGATCGGTGTGCGGCGGCGCGCCGATGCGGCGGGTGTAGAACATCGTCTCGACCGAACCGCCACCGTCTCCCTGGCCGAGCGAGTAGCGGAACATGTCGGTCCCCTCGACGAAGAAGGGCCGCTTCTCGACGAAGAAGATCTCGCCCGCGCCCAGGTTGACCTGCGACGGATCCGCCTCGACCTGGCCGAAGTCCGGGTTGATGGTGCCCGACAGGGTGAAGCTCGAGCCCAGGCCGTACTTGAGATCGAGCCCGAGCCCGGTGACCGCGTCGCGGCCGTCGAGCACCGGATCGGCGTCGTCGGGCGTGTACAGCTGGGCGCCGCCGACCGCGTAGGGCAGGAGCTCGAGCCGCCGGGTCGGAGCGATGCCGCGGATGCCGGTCACGCTGCCGAACATGCTGACCTCCTGCATCACGTCCTTGGGCCACGGCGACCAGGCGCTGAGCTCCTGGTTGCGGTGGATGCGGCGCAGTACTTGTAGACCCCAGTTCTGCTCGACCGCGCTGGGGAAGCGCAGCTGCCCGTACGGGATGCGCAGCTCGGCCGTCCAGCCCTGGCCATCGACGTGCGCGCCTCGCCTCCCACACCGCGTCCCAGCTGTGGTCGAACTCGACGTCGTTGAAGTGCAGCACGTCGCGCTGCACGCCGGCCGGGTTGATCCAGAAGCCGAAGGCGGTGCGGCGATCGTGGTACGAGTCGATCTTCACCGAGATCCAGTCGGACGACGACTCGACGTCGCGGCGCGTGAGCAGTCCGCGGATGAGCGCCGGCTCGGGATCGAAGGCGCGCACGCCGACGTAGAGCGCGTCGTCGTCGTACAGCACGCGGAACTCGGTGGCGAAGCGCGAGCGGCCGCCCTCGTCCGGCTCGCGCTGCCAGAAGCCGTTCTGCGCGCTGGCCGCGCGCCAGGCCGCGCTCGTCGAGCAGGCCGTCGATGACGACCGCGCCCTCGCGGCGAGCGGCCGAGGCCACACGCGGCGGCTGGCGCGCGCCCGGCTCGTGGCCCGCGGCGCGGGGGTCGACGGCCGAGTCGGCGGTGACCGCCGGCGGCGGCGGCGTTGTCGTCGACGCCGACGCGGTGCGCTCCTCGTCCGCGAGCGCGGCCGCGGGCGAGAGCAGGAAGGCGATCAGCGCCGCCCCGGCTCGCGCGAGCGAACCGGTGGGCGCCCGGAGACGGCGAGCGAGCGGAGCTGTGTCCATATCGTGCGTGCCGGTCGTTGGCTGGCTGACGCGGCAACCTGCCCGGTGAAGGCCGTATTCCCCCTGTGAGGCGCAGCCAGTCATGACTACCCAGGTAGTACTACCTCGGTAGTCCGACTGTCAAGACGATCGCGGAGGGCTCGCCGCGGCCGGCGCCCTGCTCGTCGCGCACGCGCGCGTGCTCGAGCAGCAGCTGTTGCGTCTGCAGTCCCAGGTCGTCCCCGGCCACCACCTCGCAGGGGCTCCACTCGAAGCGCCCGCGCTTCCAGTCGAGCAGGCCCATGATGAGCGCCATCGATCCCGGCTCGGCGTCCGGGCCCAGCGCCCTGACCACGCGGCCGGCGGACACGTAGAGGCTGGCCGAGTCGTCGTCGCGGTGCAGGTGCAAGATGCCGGAGCGGCGCTCGAACTCGAACAGTGACAGCAAGGTGGCGACCGAGATCTCCGACAGGTTGCCGCGCAGGACCGGCTCCGGCGCGGGCCGGCGCGCGTCGAGCGCCGCGCGACCCACGCGGATACACAGCTCCTCGTCGGTGAACGGGCGCGGGATGACGTCGCGCGCGCCCAGCCGGTAGGCCTGCAGGCGCGTGAGATCCGTGGCCTCCTCGGCCAGCAGCACCACCGGCACCTCGGCCAGCGCCGCCTTGTTCTTGAGCCGCGCCAGGAGCGCGAGGCCGTTCATCACCGGCATGTCGAGCGCTGCGACGACGACGTCCGGGATGAGCTCGTGGCACGCGGCCAGCGCCTCGGCGCCGTTGCGGAACGGCAGGGTCTCGAAGCCCATCGAGCCCAGCGCGGTCTCCAGCCGGTCGAGGAACGGCTGCTTCGGATCCGCGACCACCGCGAACGGCTGGCTGGGCAGCTCCATCCGCGGCGGCGGCATGTCCTCGGTCAGCTCCTCGAGGTACGTGAGCAGGCGCTCGCGGCCGGCGTTCTCGTGGGCGAGGAAGGCGAAGCCCATGCCCGGCCGGCGGCCCAGCGAGCGCGCCGCCGCCGGCGTGAGCAGGTGGGCGACCCGCGAAACCACGCGAAACTCGGGGCCGTCGGGCAGCCGCACCAGCAGCTCGACCACCGCGCCGACGGCGAGCAGCTCCTCGGTGCGGACGAAGACGCCCGACGAGCTCAGGTCCTCCGAAACTGTCTGGACGACTCTGCCCAGCCGCTCGAACTCGACCTCGCAGCGGATGACGATGCGCTGCTCCCGGTGCACGCCCTCACACTATAGAGAGTTCCCGACGCGGTGTCGTCAGGACTCGACGGCTGGCAGCTCGACTCCGTATTTGCCCGGCCAGCACGTCGCCGGCCAAAGACATACCCTCGGTCGCCCTTCGGGCTCCCTCGGCTAGGGGCGCCTTCCGGCGGCCGCCAGGGCCTGCTCCAGCCGGGCCAGCTCCTCGCGCTGGCGCTCGATGGCCTGACCAAGCCGCTCGTGGGCCAGCTCCTCGCGCAGAAGCGCCGCCCGCTCGCGCGCGATCCGACCCAGCACCAGCAGGGTGAGGATGCGGGCCGCCGCGCTGCCGGCCTCGGCGACGGCGCGGGCGACGGCCATCTCGTCGTCCGGATCGCGCAGCGAGCGACGCGCCGCGGCCAGCAGCCGGCGGCACACCTCGCCGGCGTCGCCCAGCACGCGCAGCTCGCTGTCGCGCCAGGCCAGCCGGCGCGCGATGCCGTCGTGCAGCGCCTGGTCGACCTCGGTCGTGTCTGGACTGCCGCCCGACAGGATGCGGAGCACCGCGTCGAACACCTCGCTGCCGGGCGGCTCGCGCTCCCCGCCGTCGGGGGCCGATAGCACCTCGTCGCGCAGCTCCGCCACCCGCTCGGCCAGCGGGCGGGGCTCCGACCGGCGGCTCACGGTTCTTCCTCCCCGGCGGGCGTCTCGCGCTCCGGTCGCCCGTCCGGGACAGTGGTCAGGCCCGCGGCGGCGGGCGCAGCTCGCGCTCGAGCCGGGTGATGCGCGCCTCCTGCCGGGCCATGTCGGCGCGCCGTCGAGTGCTGACCGCGGTGGCGCGTGCGTAGCGCTCGCTGACCTCTTGCCCCGACTCGACCACGAGCAGCGCCAGCGCGCTCATCAGCCCCTCGTGCACGCCGGCCAGCCGGCGCAGCGCCGCCACCCGGATCGACGGCGCCTCCGACAGCTCGCGCGCCGCGCGCATGTGGCGCACGCGCCCGCGGTCGAGGGAGTCGAGCAGCGGACGCAGCGCCCCCTCGCCCATCAGGCGGGTGCCGAACAGCTCGCGCAGGGCCGGGCCCAGGTCCAGCTCGGACGACGGATCGAGCGCCGCCCGGTGCGCCGCCTCGACCACCTCGGCCGCCTGCGGCGCGCTCGGATCCTCCACGGCGCCGCGGCACTGCGCCGCCGCGCGCTCCAGGCAGGCGACCACCATCGGCGACGGCGGCTCCACCTTGTGCGAACCGGTCAGCTCCACCGTCTTCTCGTCGCTGAACGCCGGCGCAGTGGTCATCCGGGCCTGCGCGACGACGAGCTCTTGCTCGACCCGGCGCATGCGCTCGCCGATGGCGCCGGCCACCGCCATCTCGGCGACGACGAGGGCGCGCAACAGCCCCGTCTCGAGGGCGACGGCCAGGCGCTCGTCGGTGGTCGCCGCGTCGGCGACGACGGCCAGTGCCTGCCTCGCGCAGCCGGTCGAGCAGATCGCGCAGGACCGCGTACGTCCCGCCCTGATCGAGCCATCCATTGGCCAGGTTCTCGGCGTAGGTCCACACGTGGAGGCCGGCCGCCTGCTCCAGGTCGTGATAGATCGCCTCGGCCAGGTTGCCGGCGACGATGGTCACCGCCTCGTCCGCCGTCAGCACCTCGCAGATCGGCGACTCGTGGACCTTGCGGCGGCGCGCCTCGGCCTCGAACACGCGCGCGCCGCGCCCACCAGGCCGTCGCCGCGCTGCGTCGCCGCTCCCGGGTCGAGTCGAGCGACAGCTCGACGCCGAGCTCGATGACCAGCGCGGTGACGTTGTCGCCGCCGCCGCCGCGCAGCGCCAGGTCGACAAGCTCGGCGGCGGCGTGGGCGGCGTCCTCGGCGCCGGCCATCACCTGCTCAATCGCCTCGTGCGACGCGAACCCGTTCAGCCCGTCGGAGCAGAGCAGGACGCGGTCGCCCGGCTCGATCTCGACGTCGGTCACGTCGACGCGCGCGTCGCTGCGGCCGCCCAGGTTGCGCGACAGGACCGACTTGTACGGGTGGACCGCCGCCTGGCTGCCGGACAGCGCCCCGCGCGCGAGGAGCTCGGCCACCACCGTGTGATCGCGGGTGAGCAGGCGCAGCCGGCCGCCGCGCAGCAGGTAGGCCCGGCTGTCGCCGACGTGGGCCACCAGCGCGCGGCGCTCGCCGGCCAGGCAGCAGGCGACCACCGTCGTGCCCATGCCGGTCAGATCGCGATCCTGCTGGGCGCGGGCGTGCACGGCGGCCGACGCGGCGCGCACCGCAGCCTCGAGCTGCGTCGGCCGGCGCCCTCCTCCCGCCGCGCAGCTTCTCGCGGATGACGTCGCGCGCCAGGGCCGAGGCCACGTCGCCGGCGTTGTGGCCGCCCATCCCGTCGAGAACCATGAACAGGCCGAGCTCGTCGTCGGCCAGGAAGCAGTCCTCGTTCTTGCTGCGGACGCGTCCCGGGTGGGTGACGCCGTGCGCCGCCAGCGGCGGCCTGTCGGTCACCCGCGCCTCCGCGCGGAGCGGCCCATCGACTCCAGCTCCTCGGCCAGGGTCTCGACGATGATTCGCGCGGCGACGAAGTTCATGCGCGCCACCTCACGCGTGAAGTCTGCGCTGTCCGGACCGAACGGCAGACGCCGCCGCGCCACCTCGAGCACCACGTCACCCAGCGCGACGACGGAATGGATGAGGTTTTCGGGCGAGAAGCCTTCACCGAGGCGCAATGCCACCCAGCGGACAGCGAAGCTGCGGTACCGTGCCGCGTCCCCGTCGAGCAGATAGGTCTGCATGCGATCGAGCACCGCATCGAAGTCCTGGCGGATGACCTGCGACGGAACCCCGGACAGGGTATGGTCGATGCTGCCGCGCACATCCAGGAGACGGTCGAGGACCTCCGGTCGGATCGCCTCGAAGGTGCGCGCATGGCGCTCCATGCCGGCAGATGGTACCACCCGGCGCCTTCATGCTAGATTGGACCGAGACAGGAAAGGTCGGGCCACGTGACGGGTGGGAGAATCCTGGTCGTCGATGATGACGAGCTTCTGCGCAGCTCCGTCGCGGCCGTCCTCATGGACGAGGGCTACGAAGTGGAGCTGGCCGGGGACGGCGTCGATGCGCTGGCGAAGATCCACGCCAACCCGCCCGACGTGATCCTTCTCGACGTGCTGATGCCGCGCATGAACGGCAAGGCGCTGCTCGAGACGCTGCACTCGAGCGCCGAGACCGCCAGCATCCCGGTGCTGGTGATGACGGCGCTGCACGGCTTCGAGTCGCACCGCACCATCGAGCTGGGCGCGACCGATCTCGTGGAGAAGCCGTTCGACGTCGACGAGCTGCTCAACAAGGTGGCGCTGGCGGTCTACCGCGCGCACAAGGGGCGCGAGGATCGCCTCGAGCCGACAGCCGCCGAGATGGCCGAGCCGACAAGCCGCGGCGTCGTGCTCGTGGTGGGCGACGAGCGGCACGGCCCGCTCCGCCTCGACCGCATGGTCTCGGCGCTCGGCTACACCGCCGTGTCGCTGGTGCACGCGACCCACGAGCTGCCGCGCCTGGCCCGGCTGCTCGAGCCGCGCGCAATCGTCCTCGTCGAGGGCGCGGCGGCGACCAGTGGCCTCGAGGCGCTGCGCCTCGTGCGCGCCGAGGCCGACCTGCGCGACGTGCCGGTGCTGGTGCTCGGCCGCGACGGCGACGACCGCTGGCGCGGCGAGGCGGAGGCGCTGGGCGCCGATCTGATGTCCTCGGCCGAGGCGGCCGGCGAGCTCTCGCGCCTGCTCGGCTCGTAGCGCCTCGCGTGGTATATCGATCTACATGATCGAGCGGGCCGTTTTCGCGAGGCGGCGGAGCGATTTCATGCGCGCGCTGGGGCCGCGCGGCGCTGCGGTGTTTCACTCGCCGCCCGAGGCGTGGCGCGGCGGTGACCAGCACTTCCCCTTCCGGCAGTCGTCGGACATCTATTATCTGACCGGCTTCGCCGAGCCGGAGACCACCCTCGTGCTTCGCCCCGGCGCCGACAAGGAGCAGTTCGTCCTGTTCGTGCGGCCGCGCGACCGCGAGCGCGAGGTGTGGAACGGCCGGCGCGCCGGCGTCGAGGGGGCCGTGGCCGACCACGGCGCCGACGCCGCCTATCCGGTCGCCGAGCTCGCCCGCCGCCTGCCCGACCTTGTCGGCGGACGCGACGAGCTGTGCTACGCGTTCGGCTACGACACCGGCTTCGACGCGGTGGTAGCGCAGCTCATCGCCGACCTGCGCCTGCGCGAGCGCCGCGGCCAGCCGCCGCCGCGCCGGATCGTCGACCCGCGCGCACACCTGCACGAGATGCGGCTGCGCAAGTCGCCCGAGGAGGTGGCGGTGCTGCGCCGGGCGGCGGCCATCACCGCCGAGGCGCACGTGGCGGCCATGGCGGCGGCCGCGCCGGGCGTCACCGAGTACGAGCTGGAGGCGCTCATCGAGTTCACGTTCCGGCGGCGCGGCGGCGCCGGTCCCGGCTACGGCACGATCGTCGGCTCGGGCGACAACGCGACGATCCTGCACTACGTCGACAACGACCGCGCGCTGGCCGAGGGCGACCTCGTCCTCATCGACGCCGGATGCGAGTACGGGTTCTACACCGCCGACGTCACGCGCACCTTCCCGGCCGGCGGCCGCTTCAGCCCGGCGCAGCGCCGCTGCTACGAGGTGGTGCTGGCCGCGCAGGAGGAGGCGATCCGCCGGGCGCGCCCGGGCGTCACCCTCGAGGACCTGCACGAGCTCTGCGTCGAGCGGCTCACCACCGGCATGGTCGCGCTCGGCCTGCTCGACGGGCCGGCGGCGGCGCGCATCGAGGACGAGTCGTACAAGCGCTACTACATGCACCGGACCTCGCACTGGCTCGGCCTCGACGTGCACGACGCCGGCGCCTACAGCACGCCCGACGGCGCGGCCCGCCCGCTCGAGCCGGGCATGGTCATCACCATCGAGCCCGGGCTCTACGTCGCGTCGGACGCCGAGTCGGCGCCCGCCGAGCTGCGCGGCATCGGCGTTCGCATCGAGGACGACGTCCTCATCACGGCCGGCGGCTGCGAGGTGCTGACCGCCGCGGTGCCCAAGCAGGTCGCCGACGTCGAGCGCGCATGCCAGACCCGGCCGGCCGCTGCCTGATCCAGCATGGCGAGATCGCCTCAGTCACGGCATTGTCACAACACCGTCACCGACCTCTCTGCCCGCGAACCGCATCCTAGCCTCCAGCAAGCCCGTGAGCCCGCTCATCCTCATCGTGGACGACGAACCGGACCTGGTCGCCACCGTCGACTACAACCTGCGGCGCGAGGGCTACGCCACGCGCACGGCGACGAACGGTCGCGAGGCGCTGGCTGCCGCGGTGCAGTCGCCGCTGCCGGACCTGATCGTGCTGGATCTGATGCTGCCCGACATGGCCGGCACCGAGGTGTGCCGCCGGCTGCGCAACGGCGACGCCACCCGCGGCGTGCCGATCCTGATGCTCACCGCCAAGGGGGACGAGATCGACCGGGTGGTCGGTTTCGAAGTCGGCGCCGACGACTACGTGACCAAGCCGTTCAGCGTGCGCGAGCTGCTCCTGCGCATCGGCGCCATCCTGCGCCGCTCGCAGCACGAGCAGGCGGACGCCTCCACGGTGCAGTTCGGCCGGCTCAGCCTGGATCACGACGCGCACCGGGTCTGGGTCGACGGCGAGGAGGCGGCGCTGACCGCGCTCGAGTTCCGCCTGCTCGGCACATTCCTGTCGCGCCGCGGCCGGGTGCAGAGCCGCGAGACCCTGCTCAGCGACGTCTGGGGCATGAGCCCCGAGGTCACGACCCGCACGGTCGACACGCACGTCAAGCGCCTGCGCGAGAAGCTGGGCCCGGCCGGCGCGTACATCGAGACCTTGCGCGGCGTGGGCTACCGCTTCCGCGACGTCCCGGACGACGGCGGCGAGAACGGCGACCACGGTGGCGTCGAGGACGAGAGCGAGCTGTCCGGCGCCTGACCCGAGCGACGCCCCCGCAGAGGGCCCGATGACGGGGCGCTGACGATGGCGAGGGCCAAGTTCATCCTCGGCCTGCGCGGCCGCCTCTTCCTGGTGGCGCTGGCTCTGACCCTGGCGGTGCTGGTGCCGGGCGGCCTGTACCTGCAGCACCACCTGCGCGTCAGCACCGGCGACCGCATCGAGCGGCAGCTCGAGAGCAACCTCGACACCGCGCGGGTCGCCTTCGAGACCGCGCCGGTGCGCGACAGCGCGGCGATCGACGCGCTCGCCGATCGCCTGGGCAAGGCGATGGGCAGCCGGGTCACCGTCATCGCGTCCGACGGACGCGTGCTGGGCGACAGCGACGTCGCCGCCGCCGATCTGGCCCGGGTCGAGAACCACGGCGATCGCCCCGAGGTGGTGGAGGCGCTGACCCCGCACCACGCGACCGCCGCGTCGGCCGCCGCGCACGCCCACCGCCGCTCGCGCACCTTGCAGGCCGACCTGCTCTACCTGGCCGCGCCGCTGCACGCTCCCCACGTCAACGGCGTGGTGCGCGTGGCCCAGCGTCTCGACGAGATCGACCAGGCGGTGGCGCGGCTGCGCTGGCTGCTCTTCATCGCCGGCGTCATCAGCGTCGTGGTCGGCATCGCCCTGTCGGCGGCGGCGGCGCACTACATGACGCGCACCCTGCGCGACCTGGTCGACAGCGCCCACGCGCTGGCCGGCGGCAGCCCGCAGCCGGGCCCGCTGGCCGGCTCGCTCAAGCGTCTGTCGGAGGAGATCGAGCGCACCGTCGCCGCGCTGGCGGCCGAGCGCGCCCGCTCCGCCGCGGTGCTCGAGGGCATGAGCGAGGGCGTGGTCGCGCTCGACGGCGACAGCCGGGTGACCCTGATGAACCGCGCCGCCCACGAGCTGCTCGGCTCCGGCGACGACGCGGTCGGACGCGCCCTGCTCGAGCTGGTGCGGGTGCCGGCGCTCGACGAGCTGGTGCGCGCCGGCAAGCCGCGCACGTCGGAGATCGAGGTGCCGGCCACGCGCCGGCGCGTGCTGGCCCGGCTGGCCCCGCAGCAGGACCACGGCGCCATCCTGGTGCTGCACGACGTGACCGCGCTGCACCGGCTCGAGACGATCCGGCGCGACTTCGTGGCCAACGCCTCGCACGAGCTGCGCACCCCGGTCAGCGTGATCAGCGCCAACGCCGAGACGCTGCTGGCCGGCGCGCTGGCCGATCCGGACCACGCGCCCAACCTGGTCGACGCCATCCACCGCAACGCGGTGCGCCTGACCAGCCTGGTCACCGACCTGCTCGACCTTTCGCGCCTCGAGGCCGGCAGCTTCCCGGTCGAGCTCGAGCCGGTCAACCTGGCCGCCGCGGCCCAGCGCGCGCTCGAGGCGGTCGAGCGCATGGCCGAGCGACGCCGCACGGCGATCTCGGTCGCGGTGCCGGCCGAGCTGGTCGCCGCCGCCGACGCCGGCGCGCTCCACCAGGTGCTGGTGAATCTCTTGACCAACGCCATCGCGCACACGCCGGAGGACACCCACGTCGTGATCGCGGGCGCGCGCTCGGGCCGCCGGCTCCGCCTCGAGGTGCGCGACGACGGCCCCGGCATCCCGCCCGGCCACCGCCAGCGCATCTTCGAGCGCTTCTACCGCATCGACCCGGGCCGCTCGCGCGACATGGGCGGGACCGGCCTGGGCCTGTCGATCGTCAAGCACCTCGTCGAGACGATGGGCGGATCGATCGGCGTCGTCCCCAACCGGCCGCGCGGCTCGGTGTTCTGGGTCGAGCTGGCCGGTCCGGACGCGCTCGAGATGCGGCCGGTCTCGGCCGTCGAGTCCTGAGCCGCCTGCGCCGCCGCGCTGCCGACCTCGGTCGGTGCGAGATCTCCTCAGCCTCCCGACTCCGTCATCACTCGGCCAGCGCGTCGTCGGCTACAGACATCGCGTCGGTTGGCCCTTCGGGCCGCCCTCCGCGAGACGGTGACCGGTCAGGTCCCGCGGCTTCACGCGGCCCGCACCCGCTCGTCACGCGGTTGTCACAGACGCTTCCGACCATTCCGCACATGAGAGCTTCCCCCCTGGGACGTACCGCGCTTTGCCTGTCCGCACTCCTCTCCTATCCGGCCGCCGCAGCAGCGCAGAGCGCAGCGGAGCCGGAGGCGGCTCCCCCGCCCGCCGAAGAATCACCGTCCGAGCCCGCCGCCACCGTCAAGTACGACAAGGGCTTCATCCTCGAGTCGGGCGACGGCGACTTCCACATCAAGACCGGGATCCGCAGCCAGTTCCGCTACGAGCTGGTCCGCCTCGAGGAGCCGGAGGGCGACGAGGAGCTCCAGTCGCGCTTCTACATCCCGCGCCTGCGCCTGCAGCTCGAGGGGCACGCGTTCGGCAAGGCCAACGCCTACAAGGTCGAGTTCGAGCTGTCCGGCCGCGGCCAGACAATCCTCAAGGACTTCTACGTCGACCGGAAGTTCGGATCCGGCGTCCAGGTGCGCGTCGGCCAGTGGAAGAAGCCGTTCTCGCGCCACGAGCTGGTCTCCGACTACTCGAGCACGTTCAACGAGCGCGCGCTGGCCAACGGCATGATCGACGCCGCCCGCGACTCGGGCGTCATGGTCCACAACGGCTTCGACAAGTCGCCCGAGGGCATCGAGTGGGCGCTCGGCCTGTTCAACGCCCAGCGCGCCGACCGCAACACCACGCCCATCACCTGCGAGGACCCGGCCGACGCCACCACCTGCGTCGGCGGCACCCCGACCAACGTGCCCGGCGACTGGGGCCCGCTGGTGGCCGCCCGCGTCGGCTACAACCTGGGCGACGTCAAGGGTTACACCGAGGGTGACCTCGACGGCGGGCCGCTCCGCCTCGCGGTCGGCGCCGGCTACCTTGTCGACTCTCAACAACCTCGAGGAGGACGAGGCGGGCGACGTCCAGCTCACCCACGGCGCCACCGCCGACTTCCTGCTCAAGATCTCCGGCTTCGACCTGGAGGGCGGGGTCTACCTGCTCAAGGACGGCGACGCCGACGCGGAGGTCGCGTTCCTCGGCCAGGCCGGCTACATGGTGCTGCCCAAGTCGGTCCAGCTCGCCGGGCGCTTCTCGCTCACCCCCATCCTGGGCAGCGACGACGAGACCATCCAGGAGATGCTGGGTGCTGTAAACGTCTACTTCAAGGGCCACAACTTCAAGTGGGCGACCGATGGCGGCGTCATCACCAATTCGGCGGACGACACCACGGATCTGCAAATCCGTACCATGCTTCAGTTCGTCCTCTGACCGGCGCGGGGTGCAGCGTCTCGCGTGCCCGGCGCGAGCAGTTGTTGCAGTTTGCGCGCGGGAGCTACACCATTGTGGTTGGTTGCATGAACGACGAGCTCGGCTGATGAACCAGAAGCGGCACACAGATCGACAGTTCGACGCCGAGCTCGGCCGCGTGCGCGACACCCTCCTGCGAATGACCGGTCGGGTCGAGCAGATGATCGCGGAGTCGGTGCGCGCCGTGCTCGAGGGGGACATCCTCCTGGCCCGGCGCACCATCGAGGAGGACCACAAGGTCAACCGCCTCGAGCTCGACACCGACGACCTCTGCCTGCTCATCCTGGCCAAGCGCCAGCCGCTGGGCAGCGACCTGCGCTTCATCACGACCGCGATGAAGATGGTCACCGACCTCGAGCGCATCGGCGACCTCGCGGTCAACATCGCCGAGCGCGGGCTGGCGATGAGCGGCGAGCGTCCGACCGCGTTCGCCTCCAGCCTGGCGTCGATGGCCGATCTCAGCCAGAGCCAGCTGCGCGACGCGATCGAGGCGTTCGTGGAGCGCGACCCGGACAGCGCGCAGAAGGTGTGCGACCGCGACGACGCCATCGACCAGGTCTACGGCGAGGTCGTGCGCGACGTGCAGCGCACCATCCAGGGAGACATGGCGTTCCTCGAGCGCGGCGTGCACGTGCTCGCGGTCGCCAAGTTCCTCGAGCGAATCGGCGACCACGTCACCAACCTCGCCGAGCTCGTCATCTTCCTGGTCCGCGGCAAGGATATCCGGCACCTCGGCAAGCTCGAGGACTGAGCGCCCCGGCGGCTCAACCGGCCAGCTGCACCTCGAGCTGGCCGAGCAACCGGCGCACCCGGCCCTCGATCTCGTCGCGAATGGAGCGGACCGCCTCCACGCCGAGGTCGGCCGGGTCGTCGAGCACCCAGTCTTCGTAGCGCTTGCCTGGAAAGATGGGGCAGGCATCTCCGCAACCCATGGTGACGACGACGTCGGCGGCGCGGACCACCTCGTCGGTCCACGGCATGGGGAACTCGGCCGAGATGTCGATGCCGCGCTCGCGCATCGCCTCGATGACGGCGGGGTTGATCTGACTGGCCGGCTCGGACCCGCCCGACCAGGCGATGGCCGCGTCGCCCGCCAGGTGGCGGAAGAAACCCATGGCCATCTGGCTGCGGCCGGCGTTGTGCACGCAGAGGAAGAGGACCAAGGGACGTCCATCCGACTTCCCCTCCAGCCTGGCCAGCGCGCCCAGCCTCTGGCGCGCAAAGCGTTCGGCCAGGAGGGGGAGGAAGCGCGGCACCGTCGCGGTCGAGGCGAACTCGTCGTAGCTGGTGCGCAGGAACCGTTCGATCGTCTCCTCGCCGAAGACGCCGGCAAACTCGCGGCGCAGGTTGCGGGCAGCGCCTCGAAGGGCTTGCTCGTGATCCGGCGACAGTGGTGTGGACGGTCGACGCTCGTCGATCATTTCCTTCTCCTGGCCTGGGAAGGCGCTCGTCCACCGTCGTGGGCGCGCACCAGCGGGGCGAGCCGATGGACCCGCGCCTCGATATCGTGGAAAGCGCGCTCGAACGCGTCGGCGGTGCCGTCCCGCACCGGATCGGTCACGGACCAGTGGAGCCGTTCCGGTCTCGACGCGAGCCGCTCGTGGGCGCTGTCGCACACCGCCACGGTCAGGTCGGCCGGCTCGAGGACCTGATCGACGTGGGCAGTGCCGGCGCCCGCCAGGGACAGGCCGAAACGGTGGGCCACCGCGATGGCGCGCCGGTCGATGCGACGGGCCGGATCCGTGCCCGCGGCCGCGCACGGCACCTGGCTGCGCCGCGCCCACAGCGCCGCGGCCAGCTGGGAGCGCGCCGAGTTGTGCGTGCAGACGAACACGACCCGGGCCGCGGTGATCGCGGCTGAAGGCGTCAGCGCGGCCAGCGCGGCCGGCAACAGCTGCACGTAGCTGCGCCGCCGGTCGGCCTCGGATCGCGATCGGGTCACGAGGCCGGCCGCCGCGAGCACACCGATGTGGTGTGCGAGCAGGTTGGAGGCCAGCCCCAGGCTCGCGCCCAGCTCACCGGGCGACCGGTCGCCGGTCACCAGCTGATCCACGATCGCCAGCCGGGCCGGCTCGGCAAGGGCTGCGTGCACCGCCGCGCGCTGCCGCGTCGCCCTCCAGTCAACTTCCATTGACTCAATATCCATTGAGTCGTCTGGCGCGGTCAAGCGGGCCTGGCGGACCGTCCCTGAATACGGCATCGCCAGTCCGTGCGGGAGCGGGGGCCGAGATCGACCCGGATTCGTCGGCCGGCCCTCGCAATGCCTGCTGTTCGTGGGGGTTTCGCCTGTCGGTCACACTCCGTTCACACACGATTCGCGCCCCCGTCACGTAGCCTGCGTACCTTCACCTCCATGATCTCGACGACGAAGATGCTGGGCGTGGCCGGCGCCCTCGCGCTGACGCTCTTTCCACTCGCCTGCAAGAGCAAGGACAAGGCTCCCGAGGGGGAGGCCAAGACGACCGAGGGTGCCGGAGAGACCGGGGCTCTCGACAAGAAGACAGATGAGCCGGGCGGAGCGGTGACCCTCAACGGCAGCGGCGCGACCTTCCAGAAGGCCTTCCAGGAGGTCGCCATCGAGGCGTTCACCAAGGCCAACCCGAGCATCAAGGTGAACTACGGCGCCGGCGGCTCGGGCAAGGGCCGCCAGGACTTCGCCGACAAGGTCACCGACTACGGGTGCTCGGACGCGCCCTACAAGGAAGAGGACCTCGGCAAGATCAAGGGCGGCGAGTTCGTCTACTTGCCTGTCGTGCTCGGCGCGATCACGGTGAGCTACAACGTCGAGGGCGTGGACAAGCTCCAGCTGTCGCCCGACACCATCGCCAGGATCTTCCAGCGCGAGATCAAGAAGTGGAACGACAAGGCCATCGCCGCCGACAACCCGGACGCGAAGCTGCCCGCCACCGACATCGTGGTGGCCCGCCGCTCCGACGGCTCGGGCACGACCGAGCAGTTCACCAAGTACCTGGTCAGTGCGGCCACGGACGTGTGGAAGCTCAAGAGCGGCTCGACGGTCGAGTGGCCGACCGACACGCAGGGCGGCAACGGAAACTCGGGCGTCGCCCAGATCGTGAAGTCCACCGCCGGCGCGATCGGCTACGTCGATCTGCCGGACGCCAAGGCGACCGGGCTCAAGTACGCCAGCGTGAAGAACCAGGCCGGCAAGTTCATCGAGCCCACCAGCCAGTCGGCTGGGCTGGCCGGTGACGGCGTCGAGGTCAAGGACGACGCGACCTACTCCTCGGTGAACGCCAAGGGTGACGAGGTCTACCCGATCACCGCGCCGAGCTGGTGCATGGCGTACACGAAGGCGGCCGACCCGGCCAAGGCGGCCGCCATCAAGGCCTACTTCAAGTTCATGGCGACCGACGCGCAGGCGCTCATCCCCGAGATCGACTTCGCGCCGCTGTCGAAGGCGCTCCAAGAGAAGGCGCTGTCGCAGGTCGAGAAGATCCAGGCCCCCTGATGGCCAGCCCCGCGATCGACCTCCGCGGTAGGAGCGCTCACGCGGACACCGCGTTCCGATGGGGCGCGCTCGTCGCCGGGTGCTTCGTCCTGCTCATCCTCGGTTTGATCGCGGTCACCATGACCCAGCGGTCGTGGCCGGTGCTGTCGCAGGATGGGACTGGACTTCTTCACCACCAGGCGCTGGTCGGCGCCGGATGGGGCGTTCGGTGCCCTGTCGTTCATGTGGGGAACGCTCTACACGGCGGTCATCGCGGTCGCGCTCGCAGTCCCGGTCAGCCTCGGCGTTGCCCTGTTCATCACGCAGGCCGCGCCGCTCTGGCTGAAGAAGCCGCTGGTCTACATCATCGACCTGCTCGCGGTGGTGCCGTCGGTGGTGTTCGGGCTCTGGGGCGTCCTCGTCCTGAGCGGCAAGATTCAGGGGGTCTACGCCAAGATCCACGCCTTCATGGTGGGGCTCCCGAGCTTTCTCATCCCGGCGCTGCTCCTCGCCATCGGCGTCAGCCTTCTCGTTGCTCGTCGCCGCTCCATCGCCGGCTGGGTGCTGGCGGTCGGCGGCCTCCTGCTGCTTCTGTTCGGCCGCGAGCTGCCGGCGCAGATCCTGGGTCCGGGGCCGCAAGGCCGCTCCTTCGCCACCGCCGGCGTGATCCTCGCGGTGATGATCATCCCGATCATCACCTCGCTGGCGCGCGAGGTGATCGAGACGACACCGGCGACCGAGAAGGAGGCGGCGCTGGCGCTGGGCGCGACGCGCTGGGAGATGATCCAGGCGGCGGTGTTCCCGCACAGCAAGGGCGGCCTCGTCGGCGCGGTGATGCTGGGGCTCGGTCGCGCGATGGGAGAGACCATCGCGGCCGCGCTCGTGATCGGCTCGGCGACCGGGCAGATCACGATCAACGTCGTTCGCCGCCGGAAACTCGATGCCCGCCACGATCGCGAACGAGTGGGGCGAGGCGGATTCCCTCCACAAGTCGGCGCTCATCGCCCTCGCGGTGACGCTGTTCGTGATCACGATCGTCGTCAACCTGATCGCGAGCGCGATCGTTCGCCGGTCCATGGCGCGCAGCGCGGGGAAGCGAACATGACACCGATGGATCCCACGGCAACGCCGGCGCTCGACCTCTCGGCCAGGCCGTCGTGGCGGCGGGCGAAGAACTCCATCATGACCGGGGTCATGGTGGCGTGCGTTCATCGTCGTCGCGATCCCGCTCATCGCGGTGCTGTGGTCGGTGATCGGCCACGGTGCGAAGACGGCGTTCGCCGGTTTTCCCGCCTTCTTCACCAGCGAGATCCCGGTGGTCTCGCGCAGGCCGGGTCCCGGGATGGGGCCGGCGATCCTGGGCACGCTTCTCGTCACGGGCGCCGCGACGCTGATCGCCGTGCCGCTCGGCATCCTCGGCGCGGTGTATCTGCACGAGTACGGCGCCAATGGAAGGCTCGCGCGGCTCGTGCGGTTCATGTCGATGGTCATGACCGGCGTTCCCTCGATCGTGATGGGCCTGTTCGTCTACGTCATGTGGACTCTCACCTTCGGCTACTCCGCGTTCGGCGGCTCGCTCGCGCTTGCATGCCTGATGTTGCCGGTGGTGATCGGCTCGACCGAGGAGATGCTCAAGCTCGTCCCCGCCCACCTGCGCGAGGCGGCCTACGCGCTGGGCGCGACCAAGAGCCGTACCATCGTGACCGTCGTCTTGCCCGCCGCACTGCCCGGCATCGTATCGGGGGCGCTGCTCGCGGTGGCGCGCGCTGCCGGCGAGACCGCGCCGCTGCTCTTCACGATCGGAGCGGCGACGGCGTACAACCCGAATCTGTTCGACGGGGCAAACAACGCGCTTTCGGCGCAGATCTTCCAGAACGCCACCTCCTCGTTCGTCGCCGCCCAGGACCGCGCGTGGGGCGCCGCCCTCACGCTCGTGCTGCTCACTTTCCTCGTCACGCTGGTCGCGCGCGTCTTCACCGCGCGGCTGGCACTCAAGCGTTGATCGTGTCTTCGGAGGACCACATGAACCCGGCCGCCGCGCCCCCCAAGAGCGAGAGCGCCCCCGAGCGCGCGCGCGTTTCGTTCAGGATCGATCAGCCGACCCCGTCGCCGGCCACCGACAAGGCCCCGGTCGTGTTCGATCTCGAGAAGCTCGAGGTCTACTACGGCTCGTTCCGCGCGGTGCGCGAGGTGACGATGCACATCCGCAAGAACGAGATCACCGCGTTCATCGGGCCGTCCGGCTGCGGCAAGACCACCGTGCTGCGCAGCCTCAACCGGATGCACGACGTCACCCCGGGCGCGAACGTGCGCGGCAAGGCGCTCTTCCACGGCGTGGACCTCTACGGGCCGAACGTGTCGGCCACCGAGGTCCGCCGCCACATCGGCATGGTGTTCCAGAAGCCGAACCCGTTCCCCAAGAGCATCTACGACAACGTCGCCTTCGGGCCGCGGGTCAACGGGGTCCGGGACAAGCACAAGCTGGACGAGATCGTGGAGAAGTCGCTGCGCGGCGCGGCGCTGTGGGACGAGGTAAAGGACCGGCTTCAGCACTCGGCGCTCGGCATCTCCGGCGGCCAGCAGCAGCGCCTGTGCATCGCCCGGACCATCGCGGTCGAGCCGGACGTGGTGCTGATGGACGAGCCGTGCAGCGCGCTCGACCCGATCGCCACCACGCGCATCGAGGACCTGATGCGCGAGCTCAAGAACCGCTTCACCATCGTGATCGTCACCCACAACATGCAGCAGGCGGCCCGGGTCAGCGACCGCACCGCCTTCTTCACCGTCGAGCTGGACGCCAAGAACGACCAGCGGACCGGCATCCTGGTCGAGTACGACAAGACCTCCAAGATGTTCGCCAACCCCTCGGACGAGCGGACCGAGAACTACATGACAGGACGGTTCGGTTAGACCATGACGCAGAAGCGACACACCGACCGCGAGTTCGACGCCGACCTCGGCCGCGTCCGCGACAACCTCTTGCGCATGTCCGGGCTGGTCGAGCAGATGATCGGCGAGTCGGTGCGCGCGGTGCTCGAGGGGGACCTCGACCTGGCCAAGCGCACCATCGAGGAGGACCACAAGGTCAACCGCCTCGACGTCGACACCGACGACATGTGCCTCCTCCTTCTGGCCAAGCGCCAGCCGCTGAGCAGCGACCTGCGCTTCATCACCACCGCCACCAAGATGCTGACCGACCTGGAACGGATCGGAGACCTCGCGGTCAACATCGCCGAGCGCGGCCTGGCCATGAAGGGCGAGCGGCCGACCGCGTTCGCCACCACGCTGTCTGCGATGGCCAGCGTCGATCAGTCCCAGCTGCGCGACGCCACCCACGCGTTCGACGTGCGCGACGCCGACCGGGTCAACGCCATCTTCGAGCGCGACGACGAGGTCGACCGCCTCTACGTCGACGTGGTCCGCGAGGTGCAGAAGACCATCCAGAACGACATGACCTTCCTCGAGCGCGGCGTGCATGTCCTCGCCGTGGCCAAGTTCCTCGAGCGCATCGGCGACCACATCACCAACCTGGCCGAGCTGGTCATCTTCCTGGTCCGCGGCAAGGACGTCCGCCACATCGGCAAGCTGGAGGAGTAGATCACTCTCGGCGCCGGTGCCGAAAGATGCGCACCGCGGAGAAGATGAGGATCGCGCCCAGGGCCACCTTCAGCGTCTCGGCGGGAACGTACGGGACGAGGGTTCCCCCCACGAGCGCGCCGGCGATCGAACCGAGGCCCATCGGCAGGACCAGGTCTCGCAGGTCGACGCGCTCGTACGCGGCGTGGCGCGCGTAGCGCCACATGCCGATGCTCACGGTCGGCAGGCTGATCATCACGCTCAGCGTCCCGGCGGTCTTGATGTCCGCGCCGAACACGAGCACCAGCGTCGGGATGATGACCTCGCCGCCGGCGACGCCCAGCAGGCTGCTCACCACCCCGATACCCAGGCCGAGCACGACTGCCACCGGCAGCCGCACCGGGACCGAGTCGATGATGCCTGCGCTGCGAAGCGGGAACAAGCCCTCGCAGATGAGCGCAAGGCCGATGCCTACGAGCAGGCCGAGGATCCACCGCTCGAGCCGCTCGACCGGGATCCGGCTGGCATACGCAGCGCCGAGGTACGCCCCGATCATCGAGCCGGCCACCATCCCGCCAAGCACGGGCAGCCAGCGGACAAGATCATCGGGTGCCGCCACGCGAACGCGAATAGCCAGCGACGAAACGAGGGTGAGGAGGCTGATGGCGAGATTGAGCGCGACAGCCCGGTGCGTCGGACGACCGAACGCGGCCTTCAGGACCGGCAGTCGGAACTCGGCGCCGCCGAGCCCGATGAGCCCGCCGAGCATCCCGATCGGCGTGCCATAGAGAACGGCCTTCGTGGAACTGCGCACCTGGCATGCATCTCACGACCAGGCGATGCCCGCACGGCGAAGGTGCCCTACGATCGCCCCCGGGCACCTGATGTCGGACCCTTGCGGGCGCAGCGCCCCCTGGTTGCGTCCTTTCCGGATCAAGCCCGTCTCCGGAACAGGAGGTGACTGGATGAGCGAGAGCAAGGCGGAAGAGACGCGGACGGTGGTTCGGGAGCACTACGGCAAGGTGGCGAGTCGTGGCGGGAGTTGCGCCCCGGGGTGTTGCGCGCCCGGTGATGCAAGCTACGCGGGAACGCTCGGATACTCGGAGGGTGAGCAGAAGGCCGCACCGGACGGCGCCGATCTCGGGCTGGGCTGCGGGAATCCGACGGCCATCGCGGCGCTGGAGCCGGGCGAGGTAGTCTTGGACCTGGGGTCGGGCGCAGGCTTCGATTGCTTCCTGGCGGCGCGCCAGGTCGGACCCACGGGTCAGGTGATCGGTGTGGACATGACGGCGGCGATGGTGGCGCGCGCGCGGGAGAACGCGCGCAAGGTGAAGGCTGCGAACGTCGAGTTCCGGCTCGGCGAAATCGAGCGCCTTCCGGTCGCGGACGGATCGGTGGATGTGATCCTCTCGAACTGCGTCATCAACCTCTCGCCCGAGAAGGAGGCGGTCTTTCGCGAGGCGTTCCGGGTGCTGCGCGCCGGGGGGCGGCTGGCCATCAGCGACGTGGTCGCCACAGGGCCGATCCCGGCCGAGCTGCAGAATCAGGCGGCGGCGCTCGCCGGATGCGTCGCGGGCGCGGCGGCCATCGATGACGTTCGCGCGATGCTGAGCGCAGCCGGTTTTGCCGACATCGATGTGCGGATCGCGGCGCGCAGCGCCGACATCGTGGGTTCGTGGTTGCCCGGCATCGAGGGATTCGTCGCGTCGGCGACGATCGAGGCGCGCAAGCCTGCCGCCAGCGCGTCCTGCTGCGCACCGGAGTGCTGCGCGTGACCGGTGAACCCGCGCTGTGGAAGGAGGCCTCGTCCCGGCTGCGCCCGTTTCTGGCGCGCCGCGTTCCGGTGGACGACGTGGACGATGTGCTACAGGACGTCTTCCTCCGCATGCAGCGCGGGCTCGCCTCTCTCCGCGACGAGGACCGCCTCGGCGCCTGGCTGTACCAGGTCGCGCGCAGCGCCATCGCGGACAGCGGCCGTTCGCGCGCGCGCCATCCTCTGGCCGGCGAATCCGCCCAGGTCGGCGTCGTCGATCTGCTCCACGAGCCGGAGCCGGACGATGATGCCGCCATCCGGACGCTCTCTTCCTGCGTCGCCGTCTTCGTCGCGCGACTGCCCTCGCCCTACCGCGAAGCGGTGACGTTGATCGAGCTGGAGGGGCTCACCGTGCGCGAGGCGGCGGAGCTGACCGGCATCTCGGTTTCGGGGATGAAGTCGCGCGTGCAGCGCGGGCGCCGCCGGTTGCGGGCCATCTTCGAGGAGTGCTGCGAGATCGCGCTCGACGCGCGCGGCAGGATCACGGCCGCGGTGCCGCGCGCGGCCTGCCCTCCGGCACTCGCCTGCGCGGCCGACGCCGAGCCAGGGCAGTGCGAGGGTCACGCAGACGGAATATCGCAGCGCGGAGTCCGTGGCTCCACGAAGCGAGCGAGGAGATGAGCCTCGTCAACCATCTCTCGCTCGCGACGCTGGATGCGGGACTTGACCGCTGGCCGCGAGTCTCGCATATGTTGCTGATGCCCTCCGTTGCCGCGCGCCTGACGGTCCGGCCGATCTCGGTGCTCCTCAAGGCGCTCGCCGACGATACCCGTCTGCGCATCGTCGCGCTGCTCGCGCACGGCGACCTCTGCGTGTGTCACATAGAGGAGGCGCTCGGCCTCTCGCAGCCGAACGCCTCGCGACAGCTCGCCGTGCTGCGCCACGGAGGTGTCGTGGAGGCTCGGCGGGAGGGAAGCTGGGTCTACTACGGGCTCGCGCGGCAGGACGACCCTCGTCGGCGGAGCCTGTTGCAATCGCTGATCAGAGGATTTCAGGATCGCCAGCTTCTCCGGCGAGACGTCGAACGCTTGCTCGCTCGCCGCGGCCCCGGCGCGTGCTCCTGATCTCCGTACATCACGACATTATATTTTTGTTATGTCTCGGATAGGCTCCTCGTGTGACAAGTTCGGCACACTGAACGGCAGGAGGAGCTGTGGCTATTCGGATTGGCATCAATGGGTTCGGCCGGATGGGGCGGCTGGCCCTGCGCGCAGCGTGGGGATGGCCCGACCTCGAGTTCGTCCACGTGAACGAGGTAAAGGGCGGCCCCGCGGCTGCCGCGCATCTCCTGCTCTTCGACTCGGTGCACGGGCGCTGGAACCACGACGTGAGGCATGCCGACGACGCCATCCTCATTGACGGCAAGCGGCTAGGCTTCACGGCACATCCAGCCCCGGGCGAGGTACCGTGGAAAGACCGCGGTGTCGACCTCGTGCTGGAGTGCTCGGGCAAGTTCCGCACTCCGGCGGCGCTCGCTCCCTACTTCGACAGCGGAGTCGAAAAGGTGATCGTCGCAGCGCCGGTCAAGGAGGGCGCACTGAACGTCGTCGTCGGCGTCAACGACCACGAGTATCGACCTGACCGTCATCACCTGTTGACGGCCGCCTCCTGCACGACCAACTGTCTCGCGCCGATTGTCAAGGTGATCCACGAGGGCCTCGGCATCGAGCACGGAATCATCACGACCATCCACGACATCACCAACACGCAGGTCGTGCTGGATTCGCCACACGCCGACCTGCGCCGCGCCCGTGCCAGCAGCCTCTCCCTGATCCCGACGACGACCGGATCCGCGACGGCCATCACGCTCATCTACCCCGAGCTCAAGGGGAAGCTCAACGGCATCGCCGTACGCGTGCCGCTCCTCAACGCGTCTCTCACCGACTGCGTCTTCGAGACAAGACGGGCCACGACAGTCGAGGAGGTCAACGGGTTGCTGCAGGCGGCGGCCAAGGGTCCGCTGGCCGGAATCCTCGCGTACGAGGAGCGTCCGCTGGTCTCGGTCGATTTCAAGGGGGATCCGCACTCGGCGATCGTGGACGCGCTCTCCACGATGGTGCTCGACGGGACATGCGTGAAGATCCTGGCCTGGTACGACAACGAGATCGGCTACGTCAACCGGATGATGGAGCTGGCCCGAAAGGTCGGCGAGGGGCTGCGGCAAGCGGCGCAATGAGCAACCTGCGAAACTACGTGATCGTCACCGCCGCGTACTGGGCGTTCACGCTCACCGATGGTGCGCTTCGGATGCTGGTCCTGCTGCACTTCCACGGACTCGGCTACAGCCCCGTCGAGCTCGCCTTCCTGTTCGTGTTCTACGAGTTCTTCGGTGTGGTGACCAACCTCGTGGGAGGATGGATCGCCGCCAGGCTTGGGCTTGCGCATCACGCTGGTCGCCGGACTCGCGCTGCAGGTGCTGGCGCTTGCAATGCTCTCGCTGCTGGACCCCGAATGGGGTCGTCTCGCGTCGGTCACGTACGTGATGGCCGCGCAGGCTCTCTCCGGCGTGGCCAAGGACCTCACCAAGATGAGCTCCAAGAGCGCCATCAAGGTGCTGGTGCCCGAGGATGCTCATTCGTCGCTGTTCAAGTGGGTCGCAATTTTGACCGGGTCCAAGAACGCCCTCAAGGGGGCCGGATTCTTCCTGGGCGGTCTCCTGCTCGCGACCCTTGGCTTCCGCTTCGCGCTGCTCGCAATGGCAGCCGCGCTCTGCATCGCCCTGCTCGGCTCGAAAGTCGCGCTGCCGGCCGACATGGGACGGGCCAGGGCGAAGAACGAAGTTCAGCCGCATTCTCTCGAAGAGCCGCGAGATCAACGTGCTCTCCGCGGCGCGATTCTTCCTGTTCGGCGCCCGCGACATCTGGTTCGTCGTCGGCGTGCCGGTGTTCCTGTCGGCACAGCTGTCGTGGGGATTCACGGAGGTGGGTGGATTCCTCGCCGCCTGGGTGATCGGCTACGGCATGATCCAGTCATTCGCTCCAGCGATCATTGGACGCTTCACCGGTGGTCAGGCGCCTCGGAGACGCTCCGCACAGGTCCTGGCGTTCATGCTCGCCGTGGTTGTGGCGATGGTCGCCGCCGGCACGGTGGCTGGGGTTTGCCCCGGAGCTGATCGTGGTCGGCGGACTCGGTCTCTTCGGCGTGGTGTTCGCGATCAACTCCTCGATCCATTCGTACCTGATCCTCGCCTACTCCGAAGGTGACAAGGTCGCTCTCGACGTCGGCTTCTACTACATGGCCAACGCGGCAGGGCGTCTGGCGGGCACGGTGCTGTCCGGGGTCATGTACCAGACCGCCGGGCTGCCGGGATGCCTGTGGGCTTCGATGGCCTTCGCTCTGGCGGCCGGAGCGCTGTCACTGCTTCTGCCGCCCATCGAGTCACCCGGCGCGATCTCCGACGCGGCAGAGGCGTCGGACTGAGCCGGGGCGAGCCGGAGCCGCAGGTCGAGAAGAGTGACTCTACGGCTTGGGCCAGGCGGAGCGCGAGCGGTAGGCGTCGAGCGAGCTGCGGATGACACCGAGGGCCTGCTCGCGGTCGTAGAGCCGGTCTATCTCGGTCGTCTTGGCCTCGAGGATCTTGTAGTCGCGGAAGAAGCGCTCCAGCTCGATCATCACGTGGGGCGGCAACTGCCCGGCGTCGGCGTAGTGGTTGAACGCCGGGTCGTCGACGGCGACAGCCACGATCTTTGTCGTCGTCCCCCTTGTCGTCGCGCATCTTGAAGCCGCCGATGGCGCGCGCGCGCACGATGGTCAGCGGCACCACAGGCTCCTGCATCAGCACCAGGATGTCGAGCGGATCGCCGTCGTCGGCGTACGACTGCGGGATGATCTCGTACTTGAGCTTCGACCCGCGCGGGATCTCGATGACGGCCGGCACGTACTCTTCGATCGCGGACTGCACGACAATGTCGTGGAGCGGGTGCATGGAAGCGGGATGCCCGACCGTTCGCTCGGGTCACCGGACAGATCACCAGGTCCTCATCGTCGATCGGCCCCGATGGAGCGACCGATCCTCGAATGCCGCCCCGAGCTGGCGAGCTCCTCGAGAACAATGCAGTCGGGACCGGGCCCTCCAGCGCACGATTCGTCGCAGCTCCTCACGAAGTCGGCGATGTCGCGTGCGAGAATCCTTCAGGTCCTGAAGCTTCTCGCGTACTGCCGTGAGGTGATTCTGCGCGAGATCGCGAGCCTCCATGCAGGACCGTTCTCGGTCGTGAACAAGGGCCACGAGCGAACGAACCTGCTCGATGGAGAAGCCGAACTCGCGACAGTGGCGGATGAAGGCCAGCCGTCGAACGTCCTCGTCGCCATAGGTCCGCTGACCGCCCCGTCTCCGACGAGGCCGAGGCAACAGTCCGATTTCCTCGCAGTAACGGATCGTTAGGGCGGTCGTGCCGGTGCGTAGAGCCAGCGCGCCGATCTTCAGGTCAACCATGTCGTCTTCCTTCGCAAGTCGCTCTTGAAGCTCAAGTGACTTGAAGAAGTACGGTAGCACGAGTCCAACCGCACCACGGAGAACCCAGTGAAGGTTGCCCCATCCCGAACGCCGCCCATCGCGTGCACTCTGTCGGCCGGCGACTATCGCGACCGGATCACATCGATCGCCGACCTCAACCGCGATGCCCTGCGGGGTCACCATCGTGATGACCTGCGTCTCGAGCTGGTATACGAACCCGCGGCTCGCGAGCGCGTCCGTGAGATGGTCCGGCGCGAGCAAGAATGCTGCGCGTTCCTGAGCTTCGAGCTCCACGAGGACGCCGACCGTGTTCGACTCGCGATCATCGCCCCAGACGATGCCCGCGAGGCGGCCGCCGCTCTGTTCGAGGAGTTCACGACGCGCACCTCGAGCCGAACCCCCTGCGCTTGCGACGCAGCGGGACGGCGTCCGCAGGCCGATGGAGTCGGGCTACCGCAGGTCAAGGACGCAGCCGATCGCGCCATCGATCGCAACGCCCACTCAGGACGACGCGTCGGTGTGGCCGCCACGGCCGTCGCAACCGGTGCGCTTGCGTGCGGAGTGGTTTGCCTTCTCCCCGTCGTGTTGCCTGCGGTGGCGCTGACCGCGGCGGGCAGCTTGCTCGCCTGGTTCGCGGGCGTGCACGCCTGGTTCACTGGCGCAGCGCTCCTGGCTGTCGCGGCCGGATGGCTGTGGGTCTGGCGGTGGCGTACTCGGACCAAGTGCGGGCCGGCCCGCTCAACGCTATTCACGATGGCGATCGCGACCGCGATCCTCGGTCTGGCACTCGCCTGGCCCTCGGTCGAACCCCACGTCCTGCGGATGATGGGAGGCAGGTGACGTCGCTCGTCGCCGCTCGTGATGTCAGCGCCGCACGGCCGAGTTGCCGTGGCCGGCTGTGCGAGGGATCCTTCGGCTCTCATGATTGCCCGCACCATCGTCCTCTTCGTCGCCACCGCCATTGCCGAGATTGCGGGATGCTACTTGCCCTACCTCTGGCTGCGTCAGGGGCGATCGATCGTGCTGCTGGTGCCGGCCGCAGTCTCGCTCGCGCTCTTCGCCTGGCTGCTGACGCTTCATCCACAACAGGCGGGCCGCACCTACGCCAGCTACGGCGGCGTGTACGTGGCGATCGCGCTGCTCTGGCTGTGGCTGGTGGATGGCCAGACGCCGGATCGCTGGGACCTGATCGGCGGGGCGCTCACCATCACCGGCATGGCGATCATCGCCTTCGGACCACGCTCCTGATCGCGTGATCGGGCGGCGCGGGCGAGCACGATGCTGCTGTCGAGTGATGGGAGCAGTGACCTACTTGGCCACGTACAGGCCGCGCACCTGCTCGAGCCCGTAGCCAATCGCGGTCCCGAACACCGTCCCTAGCAGGATCCACGGCCAGCGGATAGCCAGCACGCCCACGGTGTCGAGGATGGTCGCGAGCGACGCCAGCAGGAAGAGGGGTCCGGTGCCGTGACAGTGCAGGCGGCCGCAGCGTCTCGCGTTGATGAGACACCCAACGCCCATGATGAAGAAAGACGGGATCCACAACGCCGCGCGCCGACTCCCACAACGCGCCGAGCAGGATGAGCGCCGCCGGCGCGCACCAGATCGCCCAAGCCGCGCGTCCACGAACCAGGTCGCGCCCACGGCAGCCAGCCCCCTCGCGGCACTTCATGGCGGCACCGTCGCCGAGAAGCCGGCATCTCTCACCGCAGCGATTGCCGCCTCGGTCATGCCGGCGCGGTCGTCGTGACGGATCACGGCGACGCCGGTCTCGTAGTCCACCGACGCGGACACGACGCCCGGGACCTTCGTCAGCCGCTTCGCAATCGTATCCGTGCACTCGGGGCAATCCATACCAATGACCTCGAGCCGCAGTGTCGCCTTCGCAGACGCTTCGGTCGAGCCGGCGCTGGCGTATCCACCGACGAACTGCGGATAGGCGGCGAGCGCGACCACACCGATGGCCGTGATCCAGAGCGCGACGCGAGCCGCCCGGCGTGTGCGCGGAGCGGGACATCCGCATTCGTCACTCGGACGCCTGTAGACCAGCCAGAATGCGACCGCGAGGGCAAGACCAGTCACGGCGAGGAGATGGACGCGGTAGGGGGCAAGAAGAGTCCCGAATGCGGCGCCGGAAAGTCCGGCCACGGCCAGAAGCGCCGGAATCAGACAACAGGCGGACGCGGCGAAGGCGGCCAGGATCGCCCCCATCATCGGCAGGGTGGCGGGACCTCTCGGCCGTACGACGCCGTGGCGCACCGTTGCGAGGCGGGCGCGGATCAGTGCGACGGACGGGGCGCCGTCTGCGTACAGGCGGCAAGCAGATCCAGTCGAACGGACCGCGCCGATGACATCCGCCCCGTCGATGAGGACTGTCGGCGAGCCCCATCCGCGGGCGAAGTCCGGCACGTCTGGCGATTCGACGTCGATCTCCTCGACTGCCTGGTCGATGCGTTCGGCGGCCATGGCGTCTCGCAGCGCCGCGCGCGCTCGCTCGACGTTTGGACATCCATCGAAGTAGAGGAGCTGGATCTTCATCGGCGTTCAGTCGCCGCAGTCGGCCGGTTCGGCGGACGCCTTGAGCGGCCGCGCCAGTTCGTCCAGGAAGGGACAGGTTCCACTCGCACTGGGCTGGCCGCAGTTGTGCGCCAGACGAGCAAGCGCGTCGCGCATTGTCTGCAGCTCCTCGATGCGCCGATCGATGTCGGCCAGCTTCGATGCGGCCCGCTCGCGAACACGCGCGCACGGCATCCTCGCCGACACCCGCAGGCTCAGGAGGTCCTTCACCTCGGCGAGCGAGAAGCCGAGCGCGGCGGCCCGGCGCACGAACGCCAATCGCCGAACGTCTTCGCCGTCGTACTGGCGCTGACCAGAGGGCGTCCGCCGCACGCGGCCCAGCAATCCTTCGCGCTCGTAGAACCTCACCGCGTCAACCGACAGCTCGGCCCGCCGCGCGATGTCGCCGATCTTGATCGGGCCTTCCTTCGCACCAACCGTCATGGCGCCAGCATGCATCTGGAGTTAACTCCAGATTCAAGCACTTTGTGCGAATTGCTGAAACCGCTTGATCTCTGGAGCCAGCTCCAGGGTCATTCTCGCCGGCATGCGGAGCGCGCTCGCCCTTCTCCTCGTCCCTCTCGCTCTCTCGCTGCCGGGCTGCGATCGAGCGACCAGTCCCGACCGGGCGCCCGCGCAGAAGGCGCCGGACAAGAAGACACCATCGGCAGTCCAGCTCGGCGATCTGTCAACCTCTCTCGCGGCGGCACGCGATGCGTTCAACGCACACAGGGGCGAGCCCCGATTCTTGACTCTCCTGTCCCCCACTTGAGGCGCCTGTCTTCATGGGGCCCGTGAGGTCCGCAAGGCGATCATCGACGACTCGAGGGTGGACTCCCTGCGGCCGATCGTGGTCTGGATCCCGATGCTGGACTCCGACGAACGCGCCGCAGCCGACGAGCAGAGCGCGCAGTTCGCCGACCTTGCCGTCCCGCAGTTCTGGGATGGCAAGAAGCTCCTCGGCTGGGAGGTGAGCCGCAGCTTCGGCATCACCGAGCGCGCCGCGTGGGACATCTATCTCTTCTATCCACCCGGCGCGGAGTGGACCGATGCCGGCCTGCCACCAGCGGAGAAGGCTGTCGCCCAGGCGCAGGGCGGTGTCGTCGGCATCAAGGGTACCTTGCCGCCAAAGGGCGACCAGTCCAACGTCCCCGAGTGGGGCAAGGGCCTCATCGACATCATCGGCGAACCATCCGAGCTCGCCACGCTGCTCTCGGCCATCGCCGTGCCATACGTCGAGCGCTACAAGTCGGCCGAGCCGGCCGCGGCGCGCTCGCCTCGATAGGCGCTATGGCTTGCGCCAGGCGGAGCGCGACCGGTAGGCGTCGAGCGAGCTGCGGATGACGCCGAGGGCCTGCTCGCGGTCGTAGAGCCGGTCAATCTCGGTCGTCTTGGCCTCGAGGATCTTGTAGTCGCGGAAGAAGCGCTCCAGCTCGATCATCACGTGGGGCGGCAGCTGCCCGGCGTCGGCGTAGTGGTTGAACGCCGGGTCGTCGACGGCGACAGCCACGATCTTGTCGTCGTCCCCCTTGTCGTCGCGCATCTTGAAGCCGCCGATGGCGCGCGCGCGCACGATGGTCAGCGGCACCACAGGCTCCTGCATCAGCACCAGGATGTCGAGCGGATCGCCGTCGTCGGCGTACGACTGCGGGATGAAGCCGTAGTTGGCCGGATAATGCACCGACGAGTACAGCACCCGGTCCAGCATCAAGAGGCCGGTCGTCTTGTCGATCTCGTACTTGAGCTTCGACCCGCGCGGGATCTCGATGACGGCCGGCACGTACTCTTCGATCGCGGACTGCACGACGATGTCATGAAGCGGGTGCATGCCCGGGAGAATATGCCCGACCTGCCGCTGCGGGTCACGCGCGGCGAGCATGGCGACCGACGAACGGGTGAGGCGCGGCGGCCGGCGAGGTTTCGATCGGCGTCATCCGACGAGTGGGACGCGCTCGTGGCGAGCGACCAGCCGACCACGCGGCGGAGTGACGAGGTCGAAAATCTCCGTGCTATTGATGGACGCATGACGAAGCTCGCTCCGCGCCTCGACAGCCTCACCGACGATTTTCTGCTCGCTCGCGTCGCCGAGCTTGTCGGGCGCAGTCGTCGCGTCGAGGCAGACCTGGTCTGGCATCTGGCCGAGGTGGACCGGCGGCAGCTCTACCTTCGCGAGGCGTGTCCATCGATGCACGTCTACGCGACGACGCAACTGCACCTGTCGGATGCCGAGGCGTACTTTCGGATCACTGCGGCCCGTTTGTCGCGACGATTCCCGCTGGTACTCGAGATGCTCGCCGACGGGCGGCTTCACTTGAGCGCCATCGCCAAGCTGGCGCCGCATCTGCGCGAGGACAACGCCGAGGGGTTGCTCGCGCGCGCCGCCCACCGCTCGAAGCGCGAGGTCAACATGCTGGTCGCCGAGCTCGCGCCGCGGCCGGAGGTCCCTTCGCGCATGCGTCGCTAGCCTGAAAAGCCGACCGCGCGCGCCACCGTCGGCACCTACGAGCTCGGGCCGGCCCGAGTCTGTAATCGCGAGGTTGCGGACGGACCGGCCACGGCCCCCGTCGCGGCCGGCGGGTTGACTGCGCCGGCCGTGGCCCTACCGACGGCAGCGGAGGGTGGACCCGCGCCGGTAATGCCGTCTGCCAGCGCTCGCAGGCAGGAAGTCGTCGCTCCGATCGCGCCGTCCCGTTACAAGGTGCAGTTCACGGCGAGCGCGGAGCTTCACGACAAGATCGAGCGTGCGCGGGGCTGCTGCGGCACCAGCTCCCGGATGGCGATCTCGGGGCGGTGTTCGACCGCGCCATGACGTTGCTGGTGCGCGAGCTCGAGCGAGCGCGCTTCGCGGCCACGAACGCGCCGCGGAAGGCGGCGCATGAGGTTGACCCGACGCCTTCGTCGCGGGACATTCCGGATCCGATCAAGCGCGAGGTGTGGATCCGCGACGAGGAGCAGTGCAACTTCCGCGATCGCAAGGGGCGGCGCTGCCCGGCGCGCGAGTGGCTGGAGTTTCATCACCTGGTTCCCTTTGCGCTGGGAGGCGATCACAGCCCTGAGAACCTCGCGCTGCGCTGCCTGGCTCACAACGCGTATCAGGCGAACCTCGACTTCGGCGCTACACACATGGCCGGCAAGCGCCGCGGCTCCCGGGCGGGCGAGATACGGGCGATCTACCGGGTGAGACGGGCGGTTCGCCCGGCGTCGTTCGGGGGCGCCGCTGATGACGTAAGGCTCGGCGCGTCGCCGCGTGGCTCGGCGGCGCGCTCCACAACCTGGCACGGCGTACCGCTTCGCTGCGAGGCTCGGGGTCCCGCTCCGCCCCGTGGCTCGGCGTAACGCTTCGCCGCGAGGCTCGGCGGCGGTGCCCCCGCTGCGGACAACGAGCGGCGCGGCGCCTGGCTGTGGTTTCCGCTCGTTGCCCTCAGCGATCCCACCGCCTTGGTTGGCGCGGCCTGGGGTTTAACAACCCAAGGAACCGGAAGTGGATGCGAGAAACGATCCGGCACGCCGGGCTGCCGCTCCGCGGCGCCCGCTGATCCGTCGCCAGGTCGTTCCCGGCGTGGATCACTTCGATGGGCGGGCGCGGGGGGGTGACCAGAAGACGACGACGGCAAGGTCGGACTCGATGTCCACGAACTGGTGGACGGCGCCGGCCGGAACGTACACGACGGAACCGGGCTCGACCGGGGTCGACTCGCCGTCGACGCGCAGGTTCGCCTTGCCGCGGACGACGTAGTAGACCTCGTCCTCGGCGTGAGGCTGCTGGTCATCGACTGCGCCGGCCGGCCACGCGGCGATGGTGAGGCTGAGCTTCTGGGCCCGGAAGAACTCGGCGAAGTCGTGCTGTCCGCCTGCCAGCTGCGCGATCAGACGGTCGACATGGAAGGCATCGATGCTCATCGCCGCCAGGCATAACACGCGGCGGCTCACCGCCGCCCACCTTCCCTCAGCCGTCGGCCAGGCGGAAGCCGACGCCACGGATGGTGACGATGAGGTCGGCGTCGGGCAGCTTGCGGCGCAGGCGCATGATGATGTTGTCGACGGCGCGCTCGCCGACCTCGAGGCCCTCGTCGCCCCAGGCGCGCAGGAGGATGTCGGCGCGGGTGCGGATCTGGCCGCCGGCGTCGACGAGGGCGGTCATGACGGCGAGCTCGGTGCGGGTGAGGGCGACGCGCTGGCCGTCGACCCACAGGCGATGCTGGTCGGAGTCGAGGCGGATGCGGCCGAAGCGCTCACGGCGGGCGCCGCGGCTCACTCTCCTCGTGCGGCGCTCGACGGCGCGGAGGCGGCGGGCCATCTCGCGCGGGGCCGAGCGGCCGGCGACGAAGTCGTCGAAGCCGGCCGCCAGGGCGCGCTCGCTGTCGTCGCTGGTGCCGGTCGGGGCGCAGCCGACGACCGCCGCGCGCTCGCGCCACACGGCCAGGTCGGCCAGCTCGGTCGAACGGTACTCCGGCCGGGAGCCAGACGAGCAGCACCCGCACGTCCGGGGGCGCGCCCGCTGCGGTCGGCATCCCGGCCGGCTCGAGATGGATCGCCTCGCGCTCGATCTCGGTCGCGAACCGCTCGGGCGGCGGTGCCCCCTCGCGCACGACGAAGCCTACGACCAGAGGCCCGAGGGGTTCGTCGGGTCCGCCGGGGGTCACCTGCCGCTCGTCCAGCACCGTTTCCTCAGCTGGCCGGGAATGCCGTCCACCCCTCGGTCCAGTCGACATCACCTACCGCGCCGATGTAGGTGGCCGCGATGTCCATCCCGGCCGGCGGGGTGTCGCCGGCGTCCAGCAGCGGCGAGAGGTCATCCGGGAAGAAGCTGGGCGCGGCCAGGTCGAGCGGGGCCTCCAGCAGCGGGTCCTCGTCGAAGGTGAGCGTGGCGTCGGCGAGGAAGAAGGCGCCCTCGTCGAAGTCGCCGTCGCCCGGGTCGTCTCCGGCGATCGCGTCGATGTCGGCCGGGAAGCCGTCGCCACCGAGGCCGGTGTTGTCGAACAGCACGCTGGCCGTGACGAGCAGGTCGCCCGCCTCGACGTTGTCGGACGTCTCCGGGTTGTCGATGTCGATCGCGAAGTCGGCGAAGTAGGCGACGACCGCGTTGTTGATCTGACCCATTGTGCCCCGGCGCAACATCATCGCGCCCTGGGTCTTGCCGGCCGTGCCCGGCTCGACGCCGGAGCCGATCAGGGTCAGGTTCCACAGCGTCGGGTTCGACACCGGCGGCGCCAGCGGATCGTCCTCGTTGTTGTCCGCCTCGATGCCGTGGTTGCCGACGTCGGCGTTCTGCTGGACGATCAGGAACTGGCCGGTGCCGGACCAGCCGAAGTCCCAGTCGAGGCCGTCGTCGTCCGGCTGGGTCACCATCACGTGGCTGAACGACGCGGTGCCGCCGAAGAACTCGATGCCGTCGTCGGCGCCCATGTGGATCTGGACGAAGTCGATCAGCGTGTCGGAGCCGCAGCCGCCCACGGTCAGGCCGTTGAGCTCGTTGTCGGGCAGGAGCTCGAAGCCGGCGAACTCGATGCGCGTGTAGGTGATCGCGCCGCAGTCGTGGGCGTCGTCCGGCGCTTCGCCGCCGCCGTACTCGATGCCGGGCGTGTTCACGTCGAAGCCCTCGATCACGCTCTCGCCGCCCTCGACGTTGATGCCGGCCAGGCCGAGCAGCACCACGCCGCCCCAGTCGCCCGCCTGGCGGGTCCCCTCGGGCTGGGCGCTGGTGAACACGACCGGCTCGTCGGCCGTGCCCTGCGCGTCGATGACACCGCTGGTGGTGATGACCAGCGACGAGTCGGGGCCGCCCAGGATCGTGGTGCCCGGCTCGATCGTGAGGGCCGCGTCGCGCACGAAGATGTGCGTGTTCAGGCAGTAGACGTTGTCGGCGGTCCAGGTCTCGTCGGCCTCGATGTCCGCCGTCACGTCGACGACGTCGCCGTCGCAGACCGGCTCGACGCCGTCGTCGGTCCCGTCATCGGTGCCGTCGTCGGTCCCGTCGTCCGTCCCGTCATCGGTCCCGTCGTCGTTCCCACCATCGTCGTCGCCGCAGGCGCCCGCGAGAGGCAGCGCCAGCAGGGCCACAAGCATCCACGTCCATGGTCTCTTCATGTTTGCCTCTTTCGTTGCAGGAATCACGGCGCCCACTCCAGGGCGGCCGACACGGCCACCCCGGGGCTCTGGCGGTAGACGTCGTGGCCGCCCTGGTGGAGAACCTCCGACTGGTCGAGCAGGTTGCTCGCGCCCAGCTTGAAGGTCAGATCGGCGCCAAGCTTCTGGCTGGCGGCCACATCGATCTGATGGACCGGCTCGCGATAGGTGTCGGGCAACGAGTTGATCCCGACCTCCTCGATGCGGCGGCCGACCACGTTGTAGAGCGCGGTCACCTCGGTGCCGCTGGCCGGGTGCGACCAGCTGAGCCCCACGTTGAACACGACCGGCGCCTGGCCCTGCAGCGCGCGCTCGGCGCTCGTCTGCGAGCGCACCTGCTCGCCGGAAAGCTCGATGCGCGAGCGGCTCAGGGTCGCGTTGGTCCACAGCCGGGTCTCGCGCAGCGCCGCGTGGACCAGGCCGAGCGAGACGCGCGCCTCGAGCTCGGCGCCGACCATGCGGGCGCCCTGGGCATTGTCGAAGCTGATGTCCCCGGTCGGGAAGATCACCGCCTCGATCGGATCGATGAACGCCTTGTAGAAGACGCTGGCGGCAAACAGGTCGGTCTCGCCGGCGAACCACTCCCACCGCAGATCGGCGTTGTGGACGCGGCTCTCGACAAGGTCGGGGTTGCCGCTGATGTTGAGGTCGCGCGTGTAGTCGGTGAACAGGAACGGCGCCACCTCGCGGAAGCGCGGCCGCGCCACCGTGTAGCTGTACGCGGCGCGCAGGTTCATGTCCCCGGACAGCCCGAACACCGCGCTGGACGACGGGGCCCACGATCGATCGGTGCGATCGACCTGGTCCTCCATGTCCGGCTGGCCCAGGGCGTACGGGCTGCCCGAGGTCAGCTCCTGGGTCGCCACCTCGTAGCGGACGCCGCCGTACAGCCGCAGGCGCTCGCCAAGCTCCAGGCCGGCGGCGCCGTAGCCGGCCGCGATCAGCTGCGAGCCCTCGTAGGCGTCGGTCTGCGCGGTGACCTCCTGCAGCTGGAAGTTGGGCCCGATCTGATCGCTGGCGAAGATCTCCTCCGGCGGCAGGAACAGCGACATGCGGTCGCCGACCAGGCGGAAGCGGAAGCGCCGGGCCGAGAAGGTGCGCTCGGCGCTCTGCAGCGAGCCGCCGGCGCTGATCGTGACCGGGCCGATCGGCAGGCCGAGGTCGAGCCCGGTCCCCAGCCCGTCCTCGCTCAGCTCCGAGAAGAAGCGCTCGCCGCTGCCCAGGTCGTTGACGTAGCGCAGCGCGCCGTCCGGCCTGTACCTGGTAGCGCAGGCTGCGCGTGTCGGGCTCGCTGCGATCGATCCACGACGCGTTGCCCTGCCAGCGCAACTCGAGGTCGCCGGCGCGGCGGAAGCGGTGGCGCGAGGCCAGCTGCGCGAACCCCATGGTGCGCTCGACGAAGACGAGCCGCGTGCCGTCGACCTCGCCCAGGTTGGCGACGTTCCCGGTCAGGTGCTCGGCGGTGCTGTCGCCGGCGTGCACGTACATGGCGAACAGGTCCACCTGATGATCGGCGCTCGCCTTCCACCCGGCCGCGCCCAGCGCGCCCACGCCGGCCGCCTCCACGCCCCGGGTCAGCGTGCTCGGCTCGCGGATCTCGAACCCGCCGTCGCTGCCGCTGCTGATCTTGGCCCGGGCCGCCTCGCGCGCGCTGAGCTTGTGCGAGAACGAGAGCGTGCCGATGTAGCCGACCTCGCCGCGCGGCGCGTGCAGCGTGTCGCCGACGGTCGCGCCAAGGCTCAGGTTCGGATACGCGGTGCGCGCGTCGGTGGCCCACACGTTGTCGAACGACTCGCCGATGTCCTCCATGGCGCCGGCGTCCAGCTCGCCCGACACCCGGGCCGGCCGGTCGTCGGGCACCGCGGCCGGCAGCGCGCGCGCGCCGTCGTCGTAGCCGAAGAAGTCGAGGCCGCCGCCCGAGTAGGTGCGCTGGTCGGCGCCAGTCGACTCGCTGTCGCCGCTGGTGCCGACCTTGAGCTTGACTTGCAGATCGTCCGGGTAGTCGTTCGATTCGATCAGCATGGTGCCGCCGGCGAACGAGGCCGGGTGCTCCGCCGCGTAGCTCTTGTTGATGCTGAGGTTGGCCAGCAGGCTGGTCGGGAACAGATCGAGCGGGACCGCCTGCCGGTCAGGCTCGACCGACGGCAGCGGCGCGCGATTGAGCAGCGTGGTGACGTAGCGGTCGCCGAGGCCGCGGATGAGCACGTAGCGCCCTTCCTCGACGGTGACCGACACCACCCGCCTGGCCGCGTCGGACGCCGCCGAGTCGGGCGAGCGCGACATCTCCTGCGCGCTCAGGCTGTCGGACACCGACGCCGAGCGCTTGCGGATCTGCAGCAGGCCCGCCTCGGAGCGGCGCTCCGGCTCCGCCTCGACGACGATCTCCTCGATCGCGTCGGCGGCGGCCGGCAACCTCACGTCGACAATGCGCGGGCGCGCCGCCACCACCACGTTGCGGATGCGGCGGATTTGGTAGAGCGGGTAGTAGATGCGCAGCTGGTACCGGCCAGGGGGCAGCGGGAGCCGGTAGCGGCCTGCCCTGTCGGTGCTGGTCTCGCCCGCGCCGCCGCTCACCACCTCCACGTGCACGCCGGCCAGCGGGGCGCCGGTGTCGGCATCGACGATGGTGCCGGCCACGCCGGCGAACCCGGGCGGCAGCTCGGACGAGACCGGCGCCATCTCCTCGACGTCGCCTGCAGCCGCGTCGGCCGCATCGGCCGCGTCGGGCGCGGGAGCGTCGTCCGCGTCCGACAGCATCCCGTCGATGGGCGGCTGCTCGGCGCCCAGCGGCAGGTCGCCGCGCCGCTGCGCCGCCGCGTCGGCGGCAGCCAGCATCGACAGCGCGAGGATCACCAGTCTCACCATCCGTCCGTGGCGCATCGTGAAGTTTCGAGATGGCTGTTGCCGTTCGGTCTTGCGACGATTCCGTGACGACCGGCCGAGATCTGCGCGGCTATCCCTCGAGCGCCTCGGTGAGGACGGCGATCGTCGACAGACCGATGCCGCGCGCGATATCGAGCACCTCGATGGCGCGGCCGTAGGGCGCGTCGGCCTCGGCGTCGAAGAAGAGGGTCTGATCGGCGCGCGCGGCGAACTTGCGGCGCAGCTTGTCGGGCAGCTCCACCTGCGACACCTCCTCGTCGTTGAGGAAGATGGAGCCGTCCTTCATGACCGTGAGCACGACCTGCACCTCCTGATCCGGCGAGGGCGGCTCCTCCACGACGTCCTTGGCCTCGGTCGGCACGTGCACCGACAGGACCCGGGTCATGAGCGGCGTCATGACCATGAAGATGATGAGCAGCACCAGGACCACGTCGACCAGCGGCGTGACGTTCATCGTCGGGCGCACCTTGCGCGCCGAGTTGCGCCCGGCCTTGTTCGCGCCGCCGGCCTGCAGCTGGATGGCCATGTCAGCTTTCCCCGGCCTTGCCGTCGGACAGGTCGCGGCCGTCGCGCGAGATCTCGCCGACCTCGAGCGCCACGCCGGGGAAGCCGACCCGCTGGCAGTCGCGGAACACGGCGCGCACCGCGTCATAGCGCGTGCGCCGGTCCCCCTTGATGCGCAGCGGGCGGTCCTTCTGCCGCCGGTGCAGGTCGGCCAGCTGCGCCACCAGCGCGGCGCGCTCGACCGGCAGGCGGTCGAGGAAGATCTCGCCGTGCATCGTCACGCTCACCGTGATGGCGTCGGTCTCGACGTCCGATCGCGAGTCCGGGTTGCGCGCCGACGGCACGTCGATGGCCGCGCCTGCCTCGAGCTGCGGGATGACGACCATGAAGATGATGAGCAGCACGAGGACGACGTCGACCAGCGGGGTGACGTTGATCTCCGGCGGGCGCGCTTCAGGCCGCATCGGCCGACACCTCGCCGGAGACGCTGCGGCTCCGCACGGCGCTCGGCCGCGGGTGGGCCTCGAGGTAGTCGACCAGCTGCCCGCGCGCCTGATCGATGGCCATCATCAGGCTGTCGGAGCGCGCGGTGAGCATGTTGAAGGCGAGCACCGCCGGGATGGCGACGCCGAGGCCGATGGCGGTGACGATGAGCGCCTCGGCGATGCCGGCCGAGACCGCGCCGATGCCGCCCGAGCCTTCCGCCGCGATGCCCTGGAAGGCGGCGATGATGCCGATGACGGTGCCGAGCAGACCGACGAACGGCGCCACCGAGCCGACCGAGGCCAGCACGCCGAGCCCGCGGCGCAGGCTGGCCGAGATGTAGTCGGCGCGCCGCCCGAGCTCGCGCTTGGTGAGCTCGATCGGCGTGACGTCACCCGTCGGCGGCGCGGCCATCGCCTTGCGGTAGGTGCGCAGGCCGGAGGCCAGCAGGCTGGCCAGCGATCCGGCCCTCGGATCTTCGGCCGCTTCTTGAAGATCGTCGTAGGCGCCGCGCTCGAGCAGCCGCGTCGCGACCGACGCGAAGCGGACCGACCGCCGCCGGGTCCGCCAGTACACCCACAGCCGCTCGACGAAGACGGTCAGCGCGGCCAGGAACATGACGACCAGCGCGATGAGGATGCCGAGGGCGAACACGCCCATCTCGCTGATGATCTTGACCAGGTTGAAGCTCATGGCTGTTGGGTCCTCGCTCGGTCGGAGTTCTCGTCGACAGATCACGTGCGCAGGCGGAACGGCACGCGGATGAGCCGGTGCACGGCGGCAGGACGGCCGTCCAGCGTCGCCGGCTCGTAGCGGTACGTCTTGACCACATCGAGCGCGGCGGCGAGGAACGGCTGGTCCCCCTGCACCACCTCGATGTCCACCACCTGCCCGCGCTCGTCGATGAGCACGCGCAGGATGACCAGCGCCTCGACGCCCTTCTTGCGCATGTCGTCGGGATAGGCCGGCCGCGGGTTGCCGGGATCCGGCCGCGGCGGCGTCATGCGCTCCGCCTCCTGGACCGGACGCGCGCCGACGCCGCGCACCGACGGTGGCGGCGGTGGTTTCACCGCGCGCCGCTTGTCGCCCAGCGCGCCGCCGCCCAGGCCGGTCGATGCTTCCTCGCCCCAGGCGATGCCGCCGAACTGGCTGCCCTGGAACGCCGACGCGTCCGCCTCCGGCAGCGCACCCTCGGGGCGCTGGGTGGGCGCGGCGCTCGGCCCGGCCGCCTTGCTGGCCGCCCTGGCCGCCGCGCGCTTCGGGCGCGGCTTGGGCTTGGGCGCGGGTGGCGGCGGCGGCTTCTTGACCGGCGCGCGGAACACCACCTTGACCGGCGGCGTCCTTGCCTTCTTGGCGAGCGGCCGGCTGGCCAGCCCGACGAGGACGAGGATGATCACCGCGCAGACCGCGACCGACGCTCCCGAAGACACCGCGAAGCGCTTCCGGCTCTGCCGGTCACCGCCGCCCTCGAACCCCTCGAACATCTCGACGCGACGATGTCAGGCGCCTGTGGCGGTTCGTTCGAGGCTACGTGACGGCGAGGTGAACTCGGGCCAGCGCGGGGATTCTCGCTCCCGCGAAGATGGAGCAGCGCCGCGCCCTCGCGACGGCCGCGCGGCGAAATCACCGCGGAGCTCATGCCGAGCAGCTCCATCAGCGTGTGCATGACCACCGCACCGACGGCTATCGTGTCGCTGTGCGCCTCGTCGACCCCGAGGGCGGGCAGCTCGATCGGGCGAAGCTGGGACAGCACGTCGGCCAGGCGCGCCACCGCCGCCACGCCGAGCTCGTCGGTGCCGGGCGGCCGCAGCTCGAGATCGTCGGCCAGCGGAGGGCGGCCCGAACGGCCAACCGACGGTGTGTCTTGAGCTGGCGACGTGCTCGCCGCGAGAACATGGAGTCGGGCGAACGCGCCGAGCGCGTGCGCGGTCGCCGAGGTGAAGGCAAGCCGATCGGGCCGTCGATCCCAGATGGCGCGCGCGACGTCGGCGGCGGCGAAGCGCACGCTGGCCGCCACCCGCTCGCGCGCCACGCGGTCCAGGCCGCGCTCCGGGTGGAGGTAGACGTCGCGCAGGCGCAGCACACCGAGCGGAACGCTGCAGACGAGGTCACATGCACCGGCGCCGGTGGCCATCTCGAGGGAGGTGCCGCCCAGCTCGGCGACCGCCAGGCGGTCCGCCGTCGTCCACGAGCGCGCGCCGAGATAGCTCAGCCGCGCCTCGCTCTCGCCGGTCAGGATGTTGACCGGGATGCCGTGGCGTCGCTCGACCTCCTCGCAGAAGGCGGCGCCGCCGGCCACCGCGCCCATCGCCGCGCTCGCGATCGCCACGACCGGACAGTCGGGATCGAACGCGGCCAGGTCTCCCAGCAGGCCCTCCACGGCAGACAGCCCGCGGGTGAACGCGGCCGCCGTGAGGCGCAGGCCGTCCGCGGCCCCCAGCCTGACCGTCTCCGACCAGCACCGCCGGGGCAGGATGCGCGCCGCGACGCCACGTCCGCTCGCCTCCACCACCGCCAGGTGAAGCGAGTCGAGGCCCAGATCGAGGACGGCCAGCCTCATGCGTAACGCACATTCTTCGCGTACCGCGTGTCACTCCCGGCTTGATCGCATGACGTTTCGGTGACTTCACCGCATTCTGCGTTACGGAACTGTCACAACGCGCGCGAGCGGATCTTCACGCTTCAAGTCAAAATGTCGGGCGCGTGGAGACCCGACCGCCCGAAACCCGACCCGAGCTGACCGATCGCAGGCTGTATCTGAATCGAGAGCTCTCCTGGCTCACCTTCAACGAACGCGTGCTGGCGGAGGCAGCCGAACAGGGCATGCCTCTCTTCGAGCGGCTCAAGTTCCTGGGCATCGTCTCGACGAACCTGGACGAGTTCTTCATGGTCCGGGTGGCCGGCCTCAAGCAGCAGCTGGCCGGCGGCGTGATCGACACCGCAGGCCGACGGCATGCTGGCGGGCGAGCAGCTGGCCTCGGTCAGCGAGCGGGTCCACGCCATGGTGGCGGAGCAGTTCCGCATCTGGCGCGAGGAGCTGGTGCCGCTCCTGGCCGAGCGCGGCCTGGTCATCCCGCCGGTCGACAAGCTGTCGGCCGCCCAGCGCAACGCGGTGCGCTCCTACTTCACCCGCGCGGTGTTCCCCGCCCTCACGCCGCTGGCGGTCGACCCGGGCCACCCGTTCCCGCAGCTCAAGAACAAGTCGCTCAACCTGGCCGTGTTCCTGCGCAAGAGCGGCAAGCGCGACCGCCGGCGCGCGCGAGAAGCTGCTCGCCGTGGTGCAGGTGCCGTCGGTGCTGCCGCGCCTGTTGCCGGTGCCGTCCTCCGACGGGCGCATCATCATCCTGCTCGAGCAGCTCATCTCCGCCCACGTCGGCGATCTGTTCCCCGGCTACGACGTTCTGCAGACCGCGGCCTTCCGGGTCACGCGCAACTGGGACCTCACCATCGACGAGGAGGACTCCGAGGACCTCCTGTCCACGGTCGAGGAGGAGCTGCGCCGGCGCGACCGCGGCGCCGCGGTGCGCCTGCAGATCGACGCCAGCGCCTCGATCGACATCGAGCGCATGCTGGTTGACCTGCTCAACCTGACCTCGCCTTCCGACGTCTACCGGGTCGACGGGCCGCTGCAGCTGAGCGACATGACCGCGCTGGCCGAGTTCGATCCGGCGCCGGAGCTGCGCAACGAGGCGATCGCGCCCGTGGTGCCGCCGCTCCTGCGCGACGCCGACTCGATCGCGTCGGTGGTGGTCAAGCGCGACATCGCGCTGCATCACCCGTACGAGTCGTTCGAGCCGGTGGTCCCGCTTCCTGTCGGAGGCGGCCGACGATCCGAACGTGCTGGCCATCAAGCAGACGCTGTACCGCACCAGCGGCGACAGCCCGTTCGTGCGCGCGCTGGCCCGCGCGGCCGAGAACGGCAAGCAGGTCACCGTGCTCGTCGAGATCAAGGCGCGCTTCGACGAGGCCAACAACATCGCCTGGGCCCGCCGGCTGGAGGACAGCGGCGTGCACGTGGTCTACGGCCTCATCGGCCTCAAGACCCACTGCAAGCTGGCCCTGGTCGTGCGCCGCGAGGGAGAGCTGCATCCGCCGCTACGTGCACATCGGCACCGGCAACTACAACCCGCAGACCGCGCGCCTCTACACCGACCTGTCGCTGTTCACCGCCGCGCGAGGAGGTGGCCGACGACGTCTCCGCGCTGTTCAACCTGCTGACCGGGTTCGCCGAGCCGCCCAAGTGGCGGCGGCTGGTGGTGGCGCCGTTCGGCATGCGCGACGCGGTCATCGAGCGGATCGACGCGAGGCGGCCGTGCGCCAAGCGCGGCGAGCCGGCGCCGCATCCTGGCCAAGATGAACTCGCTGGTCGATCCGCCGGTCATCCGCGCGCTGTACGCCGCCAGCCAGGCCGGCGTCGAGATCGATCTGGTCGTGCGCGGCATCTGCTGCCTCAGGCCGGGCGTGCCCGGCGTGTCCGACCGCATCCGCGTCCGCAGCATCGTCGACCGCTTCCTCGAGCACAGCCGGGTGTTCGCGTTCGGCGTGGGCGACAGGCTCGAGGTGCTGCTGTCGTCGGCCGACTGGATGCCGCGCAACTTCCAGCGCCGCATCGAGGTGATGGTGCCGGTCGAGGACAAGGCGATCCGGGCGCGCCTGCTCGACGAGGTGCTCGGCTTCGGCCTGCGCGACAACGTCAAGGGGCGCATCCTGATGACCGACGGCACCCACGCGCGGGTGGCGCGCGACGGCGCCGAGCCGTTCCAGAGCCAGCTGCGCCTGCTCGAGACCGCGCGCGCCTCGGTCGACACGGCGGTGGCGGATCTGCGCCAGGCGGCGGCGCCCGACCTCGCCGCGACCGCCGTCGAGTCGCGGACCGGATCGGCCGCCTGAGGCGGCGAGCGATGCCCGCGGCCGCGCCTTCAGCCGGCGGCCCGCGCCGCCGACCGCCGCGAGTCGCGGCCGCTCCGGCCCAGCTCGCGCAGGGCCACGCCCTCGCGCAGGCCGCGGGCCGACACCCGCGCGGTGGCGACGCCGCCCATGTCGAGCAGCGTGTCGATGATGAGGGCGCCGTGCAGGATCGTGTCCCAGCGGCCCTCCTCGACGCCGAGGGCGGCCAGGTCGGCCGAGCGGAGCTGCGGCACTGCCCGCGTGATGCCGCGCAGCGCGCGCCGCGACAGCTCGCGCTCGTCCGGCTCGGCCAGGCCGAGCCCGACCGCGAGATCGGCCAGGCGGCGGGCGGTGCCGGAGGTGAGCAGCACGCGCTCCGGGCGCCGGGCGCGAATCTGCGCCATCGCATCGCGCGCGATGGTGCGCACGCGCGGCACGACTCGCTCGGCGGGCAGCTCGCGCAGGCGCAGCACGCCCAGCGGCAGGCAGACGGCGAACGAGCAGTCGCGCCGGTCACCGACGGCGACCTCGGCGGAGCCGCCGCCCACGTCGATCACCGCGACGCGGCCGGCCGGGCGCGGCACGCCCGAGAGCGCGCCCTCGTGGATGAGACGCGCCTCGTCCTCGCCGGAGAGAATGTCGATCTCGAGCCCCAGGCGGCGGCGCGCGGCGCGACAGAACTCGACGCCGTTGTCCGCGTCGCGGATGGCGCTCGTGGCGACGGCGATCAATCGATCCGGATCGCGCCCGACGGCGCGCCTGTACAGGCGATCGAGGGCAGCCGCCCCGCGACGCCACGCCGCATCGTCGATCGATCCATTGCAGAGCGTGCCGGCACCCAGCCGGCACATCTCCTTGGTCCGCGCCACCTTCTCGAGCCTCCGCCGACTCCGCACCCGGTACTGCACGAGGTGGAAGGAGTTGGAGCCAAGATCGAGTACGGACAACAGCATGGCAGCACCATATCCTCCGGATGCAACACTCCCGGGACGCAGCGGTGACATGGTCTGGTTCCCCCGGTGACCGGAGCACATCTCTTCTGTGACAGGTTCGTCACGTTGGGAGGCTAGGCTGCTCGGTCTCGCGAACTCCGACGAGCTGAAACCATGATCGTCTCGACCCCGTGGCTGGACGCCCTGCGCGCCCACATCGATGCCGTCCAGAAGGGCGGCAGCGAGGAGGATGTGCACCAGCTGCGGGTGTCGACCCGGCGACTGTCCTCGTGGCTCAAGCTGGGACGGATCAAGATCCTGCGCTCCGACCTGCGCTGGCTGCGCGGGGCCGGAGGGGCCGTGCGCGACATGGACGTGGTCCTGGCCCAGGAGCCTCCATCGGGGCTGGCCGCCTGGCTCAGGACCGAGCGCACCCGCCGCTTCCAGCAGCTGATGCAGGTCGTCGATGCGCCGCGCACCGGCGCGCTTCTGTCCGCGCTCGCGCACGTGGCGCCGGTCGAGGAGGCTCGCGCCCGCGACGCCATCCCGCGGCTGGCCCGCGCCGTGCTCGACCAGGGCGAGCAGCTGCAGCTGTCGCCCAACGACGTCGAGGGCTTTCACCGGCTGCGCCGCTCGGTGCGCGGGCTGCGCTACGCCCTCGAGTGGCTGCAGGAGAAGACCGGCCAGTTCAAGCAGTTCCAGGACGTCACCGGGACGGCGGCCGATTTGTCGGTCGCGCTGCTCTTGCTCGATGTCTATCCCGACGCGGCCGACCTGACCGATTACCGGAGCCAGCTCGAGCAGGACTTCGCGGCGCGCCGCATCGACGCGGTCACCGCCTGGCCGGGCCTGCGCGAGGTGGTCGCGGCGGTCGCCTGATCGCGTACCGTTGACCTGCGCGACCGATATCGATGCGCACGAGGTGACCAGCGATGGAACTGTTCATCGTCCGCCACGCGGTGGCGGTACCGCAGCGACCCGACCTGCCGGACGAGGCGCGCCCGCTCACGCCCGATGGGCGGCGCCGCTTCCAGCGAGCCGTGCGCGGCATGTCGCGGCTCGGCATCGAGCTGGATCGCCTCCACCACAGCCCGTGGCTGCGCGCGGTGGAGACCGCCGAGATCCTGACCCGGCTCGTTGCCGAGGACGGCGAGACCGTCGTCGAGCCGGGGCTGACCCGGCCGCCCGACGCCGAGCTGCTCGCCGCGCTGGACGGCGAGCGCGTGGCCGCGGTCGGCCACGAGCCGTGGCTGTCGGAGATGGTGTCGCTGCTGACCTGCGGCACGGTGAAGCACGCCTCGCGGTTCGACTTCCGCAAGGGCGGCCTGGCCTGGCTCGAGGGGGAGCTCAAGCCGCGCCGGATGGTGCTGCGCGCCTTCCTGCCCCCGCGCGCGCTGCGGCGAATCTAGCGGTCGATCTAGCGCTACAGCTTGAACTCGATGCCGGCGTGGACGGCGAGGCCGAGGTGAGGCTGGTCCTCGAGCTCGCGGTTGAACCAGGCCGGACCCAGCCGCAGATCGGCGCCGCCGCTCAGCGAGATGCGCTCGTTGACGCTGGCGCGCACGCCGCCGCCCAGCTGCAGCGGGATGGCGACGCCGCGCACGTCGTCGGCGCCGAAGCTCACCAGGCGCAGCCCGACGGCGGCCCGGCCGTACGGCGTGTAGCGACCCTGACCGGGGAAGTAGCGGCGCACGCCGCCGTAGACCTCGGCGCCGAAACCGTCGACGAGGCCGTGGTCGCACAGGTAGTCGTCGTCGCGCTCGCGGAAGCAGCCGGCCTGGCCGCTGCCGAAGGTGAACGACAGGCCGCCGTCGAACCAGTCCACGTCGCTGAGCTGGTAGAGGTACGCGCCGGCCAGATGCAGGCCGCCCGGGCTGACCCGGCCGCCGAGGTCGACGCCGAGCGAGCCGGCCAGCTCCTGGTCGCTCGCGGTCGGCTTGGCCTCGGACGGCGCCTCGGCGGGCGGCTGGGCAGGCGTCTCGTTCGACCGGGTGGTCGACCGGCTGGTCGTCCGGCAGCTCGCTCGGCGGCTCCTCGATCGGCTGCTCCGGCGGCTGCTCCTGGGGCTGCGCCTCCGGCTGCGCCCGGGCCGGTGCCGGCGCCGCGGCCAGCATCGCCAGCGCGACGACTAGCTGTCCCCGACGCACACCATCACCTCGCCGCCCCCGGCGGCCGCCTCGGACAGACACTGCCAGCCGGTGCCGAGGAACTCGCACGCGGCCGCGCCCTCGCAGTCGAACAGACACACGCCGCCGTTCACGTCGGCGCAGGCGGCGCCGTCGGGGCAATCGCCGTCGTCGTCGCAGGTCGCGCTGCAGAAGCCTCCCGGGAAGCGCGCCCCGGCCAGGCAGCGCTCGTCGCACTCGTCCATGGCCTCGCAGCGGGCGCCCAGCTCGCGCGACACGTCCGAATCCACGCCGCAGCCGGGCGCCGCCGCCGCCAACGCCGCCACCAGCAGGGCCTTGAAAGGTCCTGGGCCGGGCATGAAGGCTCGATTTAGCCGAATTCCCATGCGGACGCCACTTTGTGTACAGTGCCCCTCCATGAAAGCCCCCCGTCACCTGCCTCGCCTTCGCTCTCGTCGTGCTTGCCGCTGCCTGCGGCGGCGGACGCACTGCGCCCGCCAGCCAGCCGGGCGCGTTCAACCCCGCATCGTCCGATCCCAAGGCGATCGCGGTCGTCGACCAGATGCTGGCCAAGCTCGGCGGCGCCGCCGCCTGGGACCAGGCCAAGCAGATCAAGTGGGAGCAGCGCTACGTGCGCGACGGCAAGCTCGTCGGCCTGTTCCGCCACGCCTGGGACCGCTGGAATGCCCGCCACCGCTTCGAGATGATCAACCTGGCCAGCCTGGAGAAGGCCGAGAAGGAAGGCCGGCCCCAGGACATCCAGGTGACCGTCGGCATGTACGAGCTGTTCGACCACCAGGGCAAGGGCGCCGCCACCCACGACGGACAGCTGCTCGACACCGCGTCGCGCGACAAGTTCGTCGACCAGGCGTACAAGGCCTGGGTGCAGGACGCCTACCGGCTCACCGCCATCTTCAAGGTCAAGGACCCGGGGGTGAAGCTGGCGCTCAAGGAGCAGCGGCAGCCGATCAAGACCTTCTGCAACCCGAGCTGCGACGTCGTCGAGATGACCTTCACGCCCGAGGTCGGCAAGGACACGTGGCTCATCTCGATCAACACGCAGACGAAGATGCCGGACCTGCTCGAGAGGCAGATGCCGGACGGCCGCATCGGCTTCGGCCTGTCGGGCTGGACCCAGGCCGGCGGGCTCAAGTTCCCCACCAAGTTCGAGAACGTCGGCGCGGCCGAGGTGATCGAGATCCGCGACGTCGAGGTCGGCGAGCCGCAGGACGACCTCTACATCCCGAGCGTCACGGACTAGCGTTGGACCAGCGTCAGCCGGCGGCCCGCGAGCTGGCGGCGAGCGCGGCGACCAGCGCCTCGGCGGCGCGATCGGAGTCGCGCGCCGCCACCTCGAGCGGGCGCAGGCGGCGGCGCACGTCGTCGCCGGTGGCCCCGCCGCGCATCGGGCCGCCGAACGGCCAGATGGTCTCGATCGCCATCTGGGCGGCGCGCTCGCCGATCACCGCGGCGAACGCCGAGGTCGCCAGCCGGGCCAGACGAGCCAGCTCCTCGATGGTGCGGCCGCCCAGCCTGCCGCCGCTGGACACCCACTCGTGGACCGCCTCGAAGGTGTGGCGGTCGATGATGCCGGCGTCCTCCGGCGCGCGCGGGAGCTGGGCCGCGCGCGGGGCGATGGCGCCCTCCTCGGGAGGCGTGATGAACTGCACCGCCTCGGCCCACGACCACAGCCGCATGTGGCGCACGAAGCGCCGCGCGAAGGTAGCGTCGGCCACCGCCAGGCCGGTTCCGGCCAGGTCGAACTCGCGCGCGCGCCCGTCCGGCAGGGTCAGGTGCAGCGCGCGCACTCCGATCTCGACGCGAGTGCGGCGGCGCAACCGTGGCCCGGCTGGAGCCCCCATTGCAGACACTCTCCTCAGCCTAGCAGACGATCCGAGGCGTTGATATCGCGCCGTCGCGGGCCCCGGCGCCGCCGCGCATGCGCCCGGTTTCCGCCGCAGAGGCGCGGCGCCCACGTTGCCGCACCGTCGGCCGTATCAGCGCTTGCGGCGGCCGTCGGCGGGCGTCTCACCGTCGCGCGACTTGGCCGCCTTGTCGGACGCGGCCGGCTTGCGCGGGCTCGCCGCGCCCGCCTTGCCGCGCCGCGCGCCCTTGGCAGGCGGCTGCTCGGTCGCGCGCTGGGCGCTGATGCGGCGAATGGCGCGCAGGCGCATCTCGCGGTCGAGCGCGGGGCGCGCCGAGCTCATGCGCGACCCCAGCTCCTGCTGTCCGTCGCCGGTCGCGCGCACGCGCCCCTCCATCTCCTCGGCGTCGAGCTGCAGGAGCGTGCCGCGCATCTTGCTCGGCGAGTTGGCCGCGCGCAGCCGCGTCACCACGTGCGGGTTCTTGGCCATGATGCGGGCCAGGCGGCCGAGCAGGGGCAGGTGCAGTCGGTCGTACTTGAGGCCGAGCAGGAAGAAGAGATAGGTCGGCTTGCCGTCGGGCGCGCCGAAGTCGATGCCGTCGTACGAGCGGCCGACGACGATGAACGGGCGGCTGATGCGATCCGCCTCGCGCGCGCGCGTGTGCAGGAACGCGACCCCGCCCTCCATCGCCGTCGACGCCAGCACCTCGCGCTCGACCACCGCGCCGATGAACCACGGCTTGTCGTTGAGCCACTTGGCCCCGTACGCGCGCGCCGCCAGCTCCTCGATGGCGCCGAGCGGATCGCGCGCCTGCATGTCGTGGATGATCGCCGACTCGGGCAAGAGGTCGCTGAGCGGCAGCATCATGCCGTCCGGCACCTGCTCGAAGCGCTGCGCCTCGTCCTCCGACTGCGATTCGAGCCAGGTGTCGATCGCGCCCGCGCCGGAAGCGCCACTCGCGGTCGATCAGCCGGCCCGGGATCTTCTTGGCCTCGGCCAGGCGAAGGACCGTCTTCTGGCCCATGTGCAGATAGTTGGCCAGCTCTGTCAAGGTGAGCAGCCTTTCCTCGTCAGGCGCGGGCATGGCCCGCACTTTATGCTTCCGGCCGCCGCCGGACAACTGCCCGCGACGTAGTAACATTCTGCTGATCCCGCGCGGTGGGCGCGGTCGCCACGGGTCCTAGTGAGCCGAGTTCGCACCGTCGTCGCGACCGAAGTGATCCTGTTTCTCGGTCTGCTCGCATTCGTCATCGCCGCCTTTCTGGTCGAGCGGGCGGCCGGGCTCGACGGTCCGGTCTCCCTCGGTCCGCTCGCGCGCGTCGCGTTCGCCGCGGCGCCGTCGGCGCTGTGGCTGGGCTACTTCCGTGCCCAGGACATCCAGACGCAGGAGCCGATGTCGCTGCTCATCGTCATGTACCTGGCCGGCGCGCTCATCGCCGGACCGGTGGCGTCGTTCGTCGTCGGCGTGGCGCTCGAGCCGGACGCGGCCGCGGCGCCGGTCTTCGATCGCTTCGGAGCCGAGCGCCTGGTGAGCGCGTTCCTCGTCGTCGCCATGGCCCAGGAGCTGTGCAAGTACGCCGTCGTGCGCTACACGGTGTACTCGCTGCCCGACCTCGGCAACCCGGTCGACGGCATGGTCTACATGACCGCGGTCGGGCTCGGCTTCGCCACCTTCCGCGGCCACCACTACCTGTCGGAGCTCGACGGCCAGGTGCTGCTCTCGGTCGGCGCGGCGCGCGTGGTGGTGACCACGCTTGCCCACGCCTGCTTCGCGGGGGTGCTGGGGCTGGCGATCGGCTGGGCCAAGTTCTCGTCGCGCACGCCGTGGCGACGCAGCCTGGTGCTGCTCGCCGGCCTGCTCGGCGCGGTGCTGCTCAACGGGCAGTTCGCTGTCGTGGAGGCAGCCATCTCGGTGCCGGGGCTCGGCTTCGCGCCGTGGCGGTCCGTGGCGTTCGCGTTCGGCTTCGCGGCCGCCGTGCTGATGGCCTTCTCGTACGTGCTGCGCCGGGTGGTGCGCGCGGTGGCGCGGGTGGAGAGCGAGGCCGAGGCATGAGTCGCGACAAGAAGGACCCCGAGCCCCCTCGGCCGGACAAGACCGAGGGCAAGCCCGAGGCCAGAAGCGAGGGCAAGCCCGAGGGCAAGGAGGCGGCGCCGGAGGGCAAGGAGGCGGCGCCGGAGGGCGCGCCGCGGCGCGGGCTGCGCCGCAGCCGGCCCATCTCGGTCGTCCCCGAGGTCGCCGACGTCGAGCGCGCCAGCGAGAAGCGGCGGCGGTTCTTCACCCGGCCGGTGTCGGGGGAGAGCGGCGCGCAGTCCGCGTCCGGTCTGCGCCGCCGGTGGCGCTGGTTCCGCCCGTCGAGCCGCACCGAGGAGCGCCCGCCGACGGACCTGACCGACACCGAGGCCCGCGCCGAGGCGGCCCGCTCGGCCGCCGCCGAGCTGCGCAGCCGCCTCGAGGAGAGCGCGAAGGCGCGGCCGCAAGCCGAAGCTGACCTCTCCGTTCCGCGCGCACCGCACGGCGCCGCTGGCGGCGGAGCGGCCGCCCCGTCCGACCGGCCCGCTTCCCGAGGCGGCCGATGCGACTGCCGAGCCGGGCGCGACCCGCGCGGCGACGGAGCCGGGCGCGGCGTCGAGTGGCGTGACCTGGAAGGAGCCTGGGTCCGGCGCCGGCCCGGGCTCGCCGCGAACGGCCACGCTGCCGCCCCGCCACCCGTTCGTCCGCGCACGTGCCGCGTCCGCCCGACGCTGCCGCCGCCTACCCCATCGTCGGCTCGCTTGCCGCGTCCGAGCTCCCAGTTCCCGGTCGGCGACCCCGCCCGCCCGCGCCCGGCGACCGCCGATGCCGTTTTCGGCGATCGGCGACCCCGCCCGCCCGCGCCCGGCGACCGCCAATCCGTTTTCAGCGACCGGCGACCCCGCCCGTCCGCGCCCGGCGACCGCCGATCCGTTCCCTGGGCGCACCGGGACCGCCGCTTCGCGGCCCGCGACCGCCGATCCGTTCCCTGGGCGCACCGGCGACCGCTCCTTCGCGCGCCCCGACCGCCGACCCCGCCTCTTCGCACCCGGCGACCGGCGAGTCCGCGCGTTCCCGCGCCGCGACCGGCGAGCCCCGCTCCACGCGCCGGCGACCGCGCCCTTCGCGCACAGCGACCGCCGACCCCGCCGTTCCGCGCCCCGCCACCGCCGACCCCGCCCCTCGCCCGCGTGGCCCGGCCGGTCTGCGCCTGTGGCGCCGCCCGCAGACCGAGCTGTCCCGGCCGGCGGCCTGGCACCGCCACGACCTGCTCGTCGTCGTCGTGGCCCTCGTCCTGTTCGCGGTCGGCGTCGTCGCGCAGCGCCGGCTGTCCGCGCCGTCGCTGCGGCCGCTCGATCAGCTCGGCCTGCACATCGCCTCGCCGGCCGGCTGGCTGCCGCCGCGCAGGGTCGGTCGGCCCACCGGCGGCCTGGTCGCGCGCACCGGCGCGCGCGAGCGGCCGCGAGCCGGACGCCGCGCGCCGGCCGCGGCCGGCCTGCCCTATCACATCCAGATCCAGTCGGTGCTCGACCCGGCCGCGCGCCTCGAGATCCGCATCGCCGAGCGCCCCACGACCGGCAACCTGCGCAGCGCGCTCGTGCTCGAGCGGGTCAGCCGCCACGGCGAGGCGCTGTGGGCGGCCGATTCGGTCGACAGCACCATCGGCGGACGCGACTGGGTGCGCACCGCGTACCGCTACGCCTACAAGGGCAGCAAGAGCGACGCCCCGCGCATCGCGACCGGCATCGAGTACGCCACCATCAACGGCCGCCTGCTCTACGCCGTGACCCTGCACGGCCGCACCGACGCCGACGCGCGCCGCCTCGAGGCGCTGCTGGTGCCGACCCTGGCGGTGGACGCCAACCACCCCGCCGCCGTGGGGGCGCGCTGATGCGCCGGGCCGGAGCGCGCGTCCGCCTGCGCCCGGCGCGCGACCGTGCGGCCTGTGGCTGGCCGGCCTGGCCGCGCTGCTGGTGCCGCTCGCGGTGCGCGCCCAGGACTCGCGCCTCGAGTCGATCGGGCTGACCATGCCGTCGGTGGTGACCGTGCTGGCGGTCGACGTCGGCGAGCGGCGAGCTGCGTGCCGATGGCGGGCGGCTCCGGCACCATCGTCGACTCCGGCGGCTCGATCCTGACCAACCACCACGTCCTGCACGATCCGTATCGCTCGCGCGCTGTACGACCTGTTCCTCATCGGCCGCTTCCGCGCCGCCGGATCGCGAGCCGGAGCTGGTCTGCGCCGGCTCGCCGCAGCGCCGGCGTGCTGCGCCCGGATCTCGACCTGGCCCTCATCCGCTGCGACAGCGACCTCAACGCCCAGCCCTGGTGGCCAGAATTCTGGCCCGCGGTCCCGCTCGGCGACTCCACCGCCATCGTCCCGGGCGAGCAGGTCTGGGTGCTCGGCTACCCCAACGCCGGCGGCAGCTCCATCCGCGTCTCGGCCGGGCTGGTGTCGGGCTGGACCGGCGAGCACGGCGGCGCCGCCAGCCGCGCCTTCATGCGCACCGACGCCGCCATCAGCGCCGGCAACTCCGGCGGCACCGCGGCCGATCGCTTCGGCCGGCTCATCGGCGTGCCGACCGCCTTCCGCGCGCTCACCGCCGAGCGCGGCGGCAACGTGACCGCGATCGGCAAGGTCGGCCTCATCCGCCCGATCGAGCTGGCGCGCGATCTCATCGCCGCCGGGCGCCGCCAGACCGCGACCTGGCCGCCGCCGCCGCGACCCGGCGAGGACGCGTCCCTGCCCGCCGACCCCTACGGCCAGCGCGTCCTGGTGACCGGCACCGTCACCGACGCCGGCAGCCTCCGGCCGGTGCGCGGCGCCTACGTCGGTGGCCCTGCAGCCGGGCGCCGCGGCCGAGGCCGCGCTGGCGCGGGGCACCCCTCGGCGAGGCGGTGGTGGCGTGGAGCCAGTCGGATGCGACGCGGTCGCTTCGTGCTCGAGCCCCCGCTTCCGCGCGGCCAGAGGTACACCGTAGGGGTGATAGCGTCCGGGTACGAACCGGCCCTCGAGATCGCCTCCCTGCGAAGTCCCGAACGAGGGGGTGCACCGTCTTCTGCCGTGGCGAGACGATCGCACTCAAGCGATCGGGTTCAATCTGAGCATAATTGAACACATCTCGGATGTTTGCAGCGATTCGGGTCACGACGAGTAGGAAACAGCAGTAGGGCAGCCCACCTAATTGGTTTCGAGTTTCATTACAGGTTTTTCTCCGCGAAAGCACTTGCATCTCGCGGTTGGAGCCGCATACTGAGACTCGAGCCGCACGCGATAGCGTAGCTGGCGGACCGCAGCAGGCCTTCCCCCCCCCGACGGTCGCTGCGGTCTTTTTTTTGCCCTGTGTCCGGGACTGTGTGGGCCTCCCGATGAGCGCTGGGCTCTCGCTGCTTGCCCTCGATCGCACGCCGTGCTAGTGGTTCCAATGAGATGCGCATCGCGCGGGAGCTGATTGACCCGGATGCAGACAAGGTTGTCCGGCGACTCGCGCGACACGGGTTTCAGGCCTACCTCGTCGGGGGCTGCGTTCGCGACCTGTTGCTGGCGAGGTCACCCAAGGACTTCGACGTCGCGACAAGCGCGACCCCGAAGGAAATCCGGCAATTATTCCGGAACTGCCGGATCATCGGCCGCCGCTTTCGGCTGGCCCACATCTTCTTCGGCCCGAAGATCATCGAGACATCCACCTTCCGCGCCAACCCGCGCGAGGGGGATGAGGTCGAAGAGGGCGACGAGATCCTGATCCGGCGCGACAACGTCTTCGGCACCGACACCGAGGACGCCCGTCGCCGCGATTTCACCATCAACGGCCTGTTCTACGATCTCGAGGCCGAGCGCGTCATCGATCACGTGGGCGGGCTCGAGGACCTCGAGCGCCGCGTGGTCAGCACGATCGGCGATCCGGACATTCGCTTCCGCGAGGACCCGGTGCGCATGCTGCGCGCCGTCAAGTTCGCCGCGCGCCTCGGCTTCGAGATCGAGGTACAAGACGCTGGCCGCCCTGGTGCGGCACCGCGGCGAGATCGCGAAGTGCCCGCAGCCGCGCGTGCTGGAGGAGCTCTACCGCCTGCTGCGCGGCGGCGCCGCGCGGCGGTCGCTGGCCCTGCTCATCGACACCGGGCTGGGCGGGATCCTCTCGCCTCAGCTGGCGGCGCTGTTCGGCACGCCGCCGCCGATCACCGAAGCCGAGATGGCGGCCGCCGCCGCGGCCATCTCCGCGACCGCCGCCGCGGCCATCTCGGCGACCGCCGCCGAGTCACGCCTGACGGTCGCCAGGCAGGCGCTGCCCGGCGCGACCGCAGCACGACCGCGCGGCGGCGATGAGGCCGAGTGGGCCGCCGTGTGGGAGGACGAGGCCGGCGACGAGGCCGCACCGGTCGAGCAGACCTGGCCCGGCGTGGATCTCGATCCGGCGCTGTCGCACGACCCGGCGCTCTCACACGATCACGAGCTCGAGGACGTCCACGATCCCGACGAGGAGGCCGACGTCCAGGCCGAGCTGCACGGCTTGCCGCCCGCCGACGACGACCTGCTCGAGGCCGACGCGGAGGACGACGAGGCGGACGAGGCCGCGGACGACGAAGCCATGGCCGCCGGCGAGGACGACGACGACGAGGCGGTCACGGGCGAGGTGGTCGCCGCCGAGCTGGCCGCTGCCGAGGTCGAGGACGACGAAGACGACGACGACGAGGACGACGAAGACGCCGAGCACGACCAGGACGGCGACGACGACGCCCTGCTCGGCCGCGGCACGCAGCCGATCGCGGGCGCGCCGAGCTACTCGCGCTCGCCCGAGGCGATGGAGCAGCGCCGCGCCATGGCCTGGGCCATGCTCGACCAGCTCGACATCGCGTTCCGCCACGGCGCAGAGCTGAGCAACTCGCTCCTGCTGGCCGCGCTTTGCACGCCTTTCCTGTTCGAGGACCTGCTCGCGAACGGCGTGCGCCCGCTCGAGGCCAACGACGTGGTGCTCGAGGTGCTGCTGCCGCTGGTGCAGCAGCTCCAGGTGGCCCGGCGCGACGCCGAGCGCTGCCGCCAGATCCTTCTGGCCCAGCGCCGTCTGGGCCCGGCCCGCCGCCGCCGCGGCAAGCCGATGTCTCTGGTCCGCCGCGAGTTCTTCCGCGACGCGCTGGCCATCCACCACATGATGGGTCAGGTGGGCGGCTTCGACGTCTCGGATCTGACCTACTGGACCAAGCTGCACGCCCAGGGCGAGGGTGGCGGCGCGGCCCCCGCCGGCGAGGACATGCGTCCGGGCAAGAAGCGGCGGCGCCGCCGCGGCGGCCGCAGGCGGCGGCGCGCGCCGGGCGGCGAGAACCAGAGCGGCGAGTGGGAGCCGGTGGCCGGCGGCTGAGCCGCGCCCCGTCGAGCGGCGACGCGACCCGACCCGACGCGAATCGAACGGTCGACTTCAGGCCGCCGCCCACGCTGTCGGCGCAGTCGCACGACCGCCTCGACGGCACCGACCTCGTCGATCGCGGCAGCCGCGAGCACTACATCGACTCGGAGCTGTACGACTTCGAGTACCGGCGGCGCCGCCGCGACGTGAGCTTCTACCGCGGCCTGGCGCAGGAGGTGCTGGGCGGGCCCGGGCGCGTCCTGGAGCTGGCCTGCGGCAGCGGCCGCGTGACAACCGCGCTGGTGCGCGACGGACACCAGGTCGTCGGCATCGATCGATCGCACGCGATGCTGTCGCGGGCGGCCGCGCGCGTCGAGCGGCTGGGGCGCGCTGCGCGCCAGCGCGCCATGTTCGTCCGCGGCGACATGCGCCGCTTCGCCGTCGCGGCCCGCTTCCCGCTCGTCGTGATGGCCTTCAACTCGTTCGAGCACCTCTACACGCGCGTCGAGGTGGCCGCCTGCCTCGAGCGGATCCGGGCCCACCTCGCGCCGGGCGGGCGGTTCGCCTTCGACGTCCAGAACCCGAACCTGCGCTGGCTGTCACGCGACCCGTCCCGTCGGTGGGCGCGCACACTGTTCCGGCATCCGACCACCGGCGAGCGCCTGCTCTACTCGACCAACCACGACTACGATCCGATCAGCCAGATCGCGCTGATACGCCTCTACTACGGCCGCGCCGACGGTGGCGGGCCCGAGCAGGTGGTGCATCTGAGCCAGCGGAAGTTCTTCCCCGCCGAGCTCGAGGCACTGCTCACCCACGCAGGGTTCACCGTGGTCAGGCGCTACGGAGACTTCGCCGGACAGCCGCTCGACGGTGAGGCCGAGAGTCAGGTGCTGGTCTGTGGCATACGATCGTCGGTGGCGGTCGCATCAGCGCTGTCAGACCCGTGATCTAGAGTGCTGGCGACCAATCCGCGGCCCAGAGCCGCGCCCCCACGGAGGACAGCCGACATGGCACAGAAAGTGGCGAAGCTGGGCATCCAGCGCGACAACAATTACCTCTACTACATCAAAGGCGGCGACGTCTGGCAGGTCCCGCGCAAGCGTCCTGGCATGAAGAAGCAGAAGGGCGCGAAGCTGGCGCCTGGTGGCGTCACCATGGAGTCCGGCTTCATCTACTTCCTCGACAAGGCCGGCGACATCGCGCGCGTGAAGGCCGCCGTCGGTGGTCAGAAGCGGAAGAAGAAGGTGCGCCGCACGGCGACGCGCACGACGGCGAAGAAGGTCAAGGCGAAGCGCGCAGCGCCGAAGCGCGCCGCCGCCCGCAAGGTGACCAAGGCGAAAAGGAAATAGGCGCCGCCGTCAACCGCGATCATGAAGGTACTGTGAAGGTTCCATGAGGCCGGCCGTGCGCCGGCCTCTTGGTTTTTCGGCTCCCCCCGAGATAGAGTCCCGCGACATGCCGGCTCGTTTTCCGCTGTCGCTGCGGCTCGTCCTGGCGTGGGCGAGCGGTCTCGCACTGGTCGCCGCTTCGCCGACAGGTGACGTCCGGGCCGCGTGGGCCCAGGACGACGACGAGGACAGCGGCGACGACGACGGCGGCGGCGACGAGGACGGCGGGGGCGGCGGCGACGAGGACGGCGGCGGCGGCGACGACGAGGACGACGGCGGCGGCGGCGACGACCTCGGCGACGACGAGGAGGACGAGGAGGGTCAGGAGGAGGAGGGTGAGGAGCAGCCGCCGGTGACGTCCGGCGGGCTCTACACAAAGAAGACCTATCCGGTGGGCGAGAACCTGCGCCCGCTGACCCTCAACAAGGGCATGGTCGAGCTCAAGGCCGGCTTCAACATGGACCTCAACGCGCTGCACGCGTTCGAGACCTGGCGCCTGCCGATCGAGGCGAGGTTCGGGCTGGCCGACCACGTCGAGCTGCAGGGCGGCGTCGACTTCATGCTGGTCAAGAACCAGCAGGACAAGGACAGCTTCCTCCTGTCGGGCGAGCCGCTGCTGCCGTCCTTCGACGACGCGGTGCTCACCCTCGGGATAGAGGGGGCGCTCTACTACAACGTGGTCGATTTCCGCGTCGCCCTCGAGGTGCCGATCAACGTGGACGCCGAGGGTGGTGACCCGATCGAGAACCCGGCCTTCGGCGACGGCCTCGACCCACCCTCCCCGGTGGATGTGGCCATCGTCGTGGGGGTGCCCTTCCGGATCGTCCCGCGCAAACAGTTCGCGATCGTCGCGCTCGACAAGATCTTCACCGTTCACACGCTTTCGGGAAGCAAACCGGACCTCAACGCGGCGATCGGCGTGGTCATCATGCCGATAGATCTCGTGTCGATCGCCCTCAGGGGTGAGTTCTTCGTTCCGGAGTTCAACACCAACTTCCTGCTCATCCCCGCCTCCGCCACGGTCCAGTTCTCGCCCAGCAACAAGATCGACCTGGGGCTGGAGTTCACCGTCGCCAGCTTGAAGCTCACCAAGACGGACGAGGCGCTCAACGAGGACGAGGACGAGAACAACGACGTCACCGCCTTCTCGCGGCGGTTCTTGCAGCTGTTCGTGCAGGCGCGATTCTGAGTCTGACTTTCTCCATCGGGGACGGGCGTGATACGATCCTCATCAGATGCGTATATGTCCGCGCTGCCGCTCCAAGTACCCAACAGCGGAGCGTTTCTGCCGGCAAGACGCTTCCGTGCTGGTCGAGCCGGCCGACATGTCGCGCATCGGCACGACGGTCGGCAACTATCACCTGAAGGACATCCTCGGCCGCGGCGGCATGGGGACGGTCTACAGCGGCGAGCACGTCTACATAGGTAAGCGCGTCGCCGTCAAGGTCCTGCACCCGCGCTTCGCCAAGTACGAGGACGCGGTCAAGCGCTTCCTGCGCGAGGCGCGCGCCGCGTCGTCGATCAACCACCCGAACATCGTCGACGTCACCGACTTCGGCCCCACGCCTGACGGCGGGGTCTACTTCGTCATGGAGTACCTCGAGGGCACCAGCCTCGAGGACCTGATCGAGAAGAAGGGCGCGCTGCCGCTGCACCGCGGGCTCAACGTGGCCAACCAGCTGGCGCTGGCCCTGGCCGCGGCCCACGACAAGGGCATCATCCACCGCGACCTCAAGCCGGACAACATCATGCTCATCCGCAAGCCGGGTCGACGCGACCTGGTGCGCATGCTGCGGCCGGATCCGCTCGATGACATGCCGACGACGCGGTTCGTGATCGAGAAGGAGCCGGAGTACGACTTCGTCAAGATCCTCGACTTCGGCATCGCCAAGGTGCTGCACCGCGAGGAGATGTCGCCGGGCCAGACGCTGGCCGGCGCCGTGTTCGGCACGCCCGAGTACATGTCGCCGGAGGCGGCGCGCGGCGAGGAGGTCGATCACCGGGCCGACATCTACTCGGCCGGCGTCATCCTGTTCGACATGCTGACCGGTCGGCCGCCGTTCGAGGCCTCGGCGGCGGCCGAGGTGCTGGCCATGCAGATCAACCGCATGCCGCCGTCGCCGCGCGAGGTCGCGCCACATCTGGAGATCACCGAGGCGGCCGAGCGCCTCATCCTCAAGGCGATGTCCAAGGATGTGGAGCGCCGCCATCGCTCGATGGACGCGTTCCGCGACGAGCTGCAGCGCTGCTACGGCAGCGTGGCCTACAAGCGGCACACCCAGCTGCCCGGCGTGCGCGGCGCCGAGGCGCGCCGCAAGCGCCTGACCGAGGAGCTCGACGACTGGCTGCGCAGCGACCAGAGCCGCCTCACCGTCGAGCAGGCGCGCCAGATCGCCATGGCCGAGCTGGCCGACAGCGGCTCGTTCGAGCTGATCGGCGAGCCGACCGAGCCGCACGCGGCGCCGGACGAGCGCGAGGACTGACGGCGCCGCCGCTCAGCCGGGCGGCGGCAGCAGGCGGAAGACCAGGGCCAGCTCCTCCTTGGAGGCCGCGACCACGCAGGCGCGGAAGTCGCCCAGCGCGCGCGCCGTCGTCTCGGCCAGCAGGCGCCCGTCGTCGCGCCGGCGCGGCGCCTTCGGATTGGCGTGCAGGAACTGGATGAACTCGTCGTACTTGTCGAGCAGCCGCTTGCTGTCGAACTCGAGCAGCATGGCCTTGAAGCGGCGCGGGTTGACGATGACCCAGTCGCCCCGCCCGACCTCGAGGTTGGAGCGGTCGCGATACGGCGTGCTCATGTCGTCGTGCGGGATGGCGCCGAGGAAGCCGCCGTCGTCGGCCGGGTGCTTGTGCGGGATGACCTCGACGAACAGCGCGAACAGCTCGATCCCGCGCCGCAGCGCGGCCAGGTCGTCGTCGTCCAGCGGCGGAAACTGATCCGGGATGCCGATGTGCATCGCCGGCATCACGTACTTCTCGAGGATGTCCATCGCCACCGGCGGCGTCGTGCGGCGCAGCGCGATGATCTGCGCCGCCGCCTCGAACAGCCCGCGATCGCCGGTCTGCAGGCCGAGCGGCTGCTCCTGGTTGGCCTTGCTCATCGCCTCGACCACCTTCTCGATGATCGGCGCGTTGGCCTCGCCCAGCCGCTTTGCCGACTTGCGCACCTCCTTGACCAGGTCGCGCGCCGCCGCCCGGTTCCACAGCCGGTCCATCAGCGGCAGGTCGAGCACCATCCACTGGCCCAGCGGCATCGTGTGCAGGCGGAAGTAGTGCTGCGGCGTGAAGCGATCGATCTCGACGCCGCCGTCCTTGTCAACCTGGTCCTGGTGCAGGACGCGCAGCCGCTCGATCTCGGAGACCAGCTTCTTGGCCACGCCGTGCCCGAGCCGCAGCAGCTGCTCGGCGAACTGGTACGGGACGACCTCCAGCATGATCTTGGAGAAGCCGAGCCGCCACGAGGCCGGCTCGTCGCCCAGGGTCAGCCAGTGTCCGCCGTGGCGCAGGCGCAGCGCCTCGCCGATCCAGGCGCCGAAGTTGAACCACAGCTCGCGGTGGCCGGGCAGATCCAGGTCGAGGTGCTCCTCGTCGCCGATCTGGCCCAGCAGCCAGGTCTCGAGCGTGATGAGGTCCAGCGGCATGGCCAGGGCCAGCGCGCCCACGTCTCCCTCGACGTCGGCCAGGGTGGCGATGGCGTCACCCTCGGGATCGATCAGCTCGTCGAGGATCAGCCCGGCCTGGCCGCGCACCTTGGAGGAGAAGCGGTACGAGGCCTCGCGGATCTGGGCGACGGCGGACTCGTAGCGGTCTCGCGCCGCGCGCTCGGCCGCGGCCGCCGCCTTTCGTTTGTCTTCGTTCTCCTTCGGCGCCATGGAGGTTGCCGCGCAGTATACTCAGTCGGCGTGGCACGCGCGCACCTCCGGGCCGCTCTCGCCGGCGACGACGGCCCGGGAAAACGCGCGCTGCCCGCAGGCGAGCTGCTGCACCCGGTGACGCTGGCCGCCCTGCTCGTTCTGCTGGCCAACGACTGGCTGGCAAAGCCGGCCTCACTTCTGCCCGGCTGGCTCACCGGCAAGCTGAGCGACGTCGCCGGCCTGCTGGCCGCGCCGCTGGTCATCACGGCCGCGCTGGATTCGGCGCTGTGGCTGGCGGCCCGCGTGGGCCCGGCCCTCGACTTCAGTCTGCGGCGCGGGCGCCTGTACGCCGCCGTGGCCGCCTGCGCGGCCGGCTTCGCGGCGGTGAAGCTCTCGCCCGCGGCCGCGCGCGCGCTGGAGTGGAGCGCGGGACGGATCGGGCTCGACTGGCGTGTGGTCAGCGACCCGACCGATCTGGTGGCGCTGCCGGCGGTCGCCGCGGCGATCTGGCTGGGCCGGCGCGAGATCGCGCGAGTGCCGCTCGGGCGCCTCGAGGTGCTGGAGCGGCGCTGGCGCGCGCGCGGGGTGCACCCGGCGCCTGGGCTCGAGGACGCGATCCAGTGCGGTGCAGCGCGCGAACTGGTCGATGAGCTGGCCCGTGCGCTCGAATCGTACTTCCGGGGCGGACCGGGCGATCCGGTGCGACGAGCGCTCGATCGGCTGCGGGGGCGTTCGCCAAGCCAACCCGCCTGATCTACACTGTGGCCAGGGGAAGAGAGCGCGTGGCCTACCTTTACGGCGACTCCACCGAGTCACCTCTGGAGACGAACTACCTCGAGTTCTTGCGCGATGCGCTGGACTTCTCCGTCGAGATCTTGATCGCGGACTACCGCGTGCAAGCTCTGCAAGAGACCGTCGACGAGCACAAGCGCGCCGCCGAGGGGGAGCTGCAGCACCTCCGCGCCCTGAGCGAGCGGGTCAACCAGGTCATGTCGGAGCCGTTCGGCTCGGCCCAGTCGCCGGCCCAGCGCTGCGCCGCGCAGATCCGCCAGGGCGCCGAGGACGCCATCATGCGCATGGCCGGCCAGATCAAGCAGGCGCTGTCGGACCAGCTGGCCCAGGTCTCCAACCAGGTGCAGCGCGAGCGCACCAGCCCGCTGCGCGCCATCGAGATGCTGCTCCGCCACCGCGGCCTGCCGGACAGCACCTCGCACGTCGAGGTGACGCTGGCCGCGGGCGGGCTGGGCGGCTACTCGGCGCAGGTGCGCGGGCGCGCCGACATCGGCCTGGAGTGGACCCAGGTTCTGGAGATCCCGTCGAGCCACCTGTTCGGCCAGCTGGTCAAGGTGGAGCGCCTGTCGCCCAACCTCGAGGTCAAGCTGCCCGAGAAGGGCGGCGGCTGGCGGCGCAAGGGCATGCGCGTGCGCGCCCACCGCATCGGCGGAAAGTACATCACCGAGGTCATCCACGCCCCGCACCAGGCCACCGTCAAGCTGCGCGCCGCGCCGGAGGAGGACGAGGCCGGCTACAACGTGCTGGTGTCGACGGCCGAGCCGCGCGTGCGCCTGGTGCAGGTGGCCAAGGGCGGCGACCACTCGCCGCCGTTCGAGCCGATGGAGGACGACGCGGTCCGCTTCCTGGAGCTGGTCCGCCTGCTGACCGAGTCGGCCGACGACCTGGGCCAGAACCGCAGCACGCTGCGCGAGGCGCGCATCGACGGCAAGCCGCTGGGCGAGTCCGAGAGCCCGGCGATCCTGGTCAAGCGTCTGGTGGCCAAGATGGCGCCGGTGGTGACCGAGATCGCGCGCCACTCGCTGGCGCCCGACGAGCTGGTGCTCAAGCGCGTGGTGACCGACGACCGCCGCGAGGAGGTCTTCGTCGCCAAGGCCGATCTCATCAGCAAGCTCGACCCGGTGCCGATGGCGCTGCGCGGCGTGTTCGCGCCGCTGGGCCTGGGCGACCTGGGCCGGCCCGGGCCGGCGGCCAAGGTGGCAGGTGGCCGCGGCGGGCGCGGCACCGACGGGCGCGGCGCGGGGCCCCAGCGCGTCGACACCGACGAGCCGATCACCGAGACAAAGGACATCCGCCCGTCGCCGCGCACCAGCGAGCTGCCGCCGATGTCGGGGCTGCCCGGCATGGCGCCCTCGCCGCAGGCGCGGCCGGGCGACAGCCGTGCCCCGGCGGTCACCTCTCCGGTCGTCGCCGCGGCGCGCAGCGGTCCGGTGCACGGCGGTCCGGTGCACCCGACTGTGCGCGGCATGAACCCGTTGCAGGCGCCGGCGGGCCCGCGCAGCCCGAACGGCGGCTACGCGCCCGGCAACTCAGGGCCGCAGTCGGCCGGCAAGCGCAGCCCGGCCGACGACGACGACGTCACCATCGTGGCCGAGGCGCGCGAGAAGCTGCGCCCGCCGCCCACCAAGCCTCCCGCCGCGCCGGGGTCGACGAGGAGCGAGGACAGCATCGACGTCGCGCTGAGCGAGCTCGAGCACGAGAAGTGACGCAGGTCAGGTCTTCTCGGGCTCCCACAGCGGCTCGGACTCACCCTCGACGAGCGCGGCCCAGCGGCCGAAGACGAACAGCGCGTCCGACAGTCGGTTGAGGTAGCGCACCGCCTCATCGCCGATGTCCTCGCCGCTGGCGGCCAGCGCGACGACGAGGCGCTCGGCGCGGCGGCAGATGGTCCGCGCCAGGTGCAGGTAGGACGACGCCCAGCCGCCGCCGGGCAGGACGAAGCTGCGCAGGTCGGGCAGATCGTCGTTGAGCTGATCGATCTCCTCTTCCAGCGCCGTGACGTGGCGCGCCTCGACGCGCGGCATCTTCGCCCGGCGCTCGGCGTCCGGCGTGGCCAGCTCGGCGCCCAGGTTGAAGAGCTCGTTCTGCACGCGGGTCAGGATCGGGTGCAAGGTCGGCGCGGCGGCCGATCCGCGCAGCGCCGTGTGGACCAGCCCGATCGCCGCGTTGAGCTCGTCGACGGCGCCGTAGCAGTCGACCCGGGGAGACGCCTTGCTCACCCGCTCGCCGCCGACCAGCGACGTGTCGCCCTGATCGCCGGCCTTCGTGTAGACGCGGTTGATGCGGACCATGGCTCGCTCTCAGGCGGTCTCGGAGGCAACGACCGGCAGGGCGGTGCGCACCGGCGGAGGCGGCGCCAGGCGGCCCTTGGCGTACTCGATCTCGAACCCGAGGTCGCGGATCATCTGCACGTCGACGTCCGGTCGATTGCCGCCGGTGGTGAGGTAGCCGGAGGTGAAGATCGAGTTGGCCGGATACAGCGCCATCGCCTGCAGCGAGCGAAGGTTTACCTCGCGACCGCCGGCCACGCGCAGGTCGGCGCGCGGGTGGAGGAAGCGGAACATGCACAGCACCTTCAGCGCGTAGGTCGGTTCGACGCGCGACGACTCGCCCAGCGGCGTGCCGGGGCGCGGATCGAGGAAGTTGACCGGCACCGAGTCCACCTCGAGCTCGCGCAGCGCGTAGGCCAGATCGAGCACGTCCTCCTCGGCCTCACCCATCCCGACGATGCCGCCGCAGCAGGTCTCCATGCCGGCCGCGCGCGCGATGCGCACTGTCTCGACCCGATCGGCCCATGTGTGGGTCGACACGATCTTGGCGAAGTGTCGCTCGCTGGTCTCGAGGTTGTGGTTGAAGCGATCGATGCCGGCCTCGGCCAGGCGGCGCGCCTTCTCCGGCGTGAGCAGGCCGAGCGACGCGCAAAGCTCGATGTCGAGCTCCGACTTGATCCGCTGCGCCGCCTCGCAGATGGCATCCAGGTCGCGCTGCGACGGGCCGCGCGTGGCGGTGACCATGCAGTAGCGGCGCGCGTGGGCGGCCGCGGCCCGGCGCGCCCCGCTGACCAGCTCGTCGGCGGTCTTGAAGTCGGAGGTGCCGGACGGGCTTCCGGAGCGCGCGCTCTGCGAGCAGAAGCCGCAGTCCTCGGGGCACGCCCCCATCTTGGCGTTCTCGAGCACGTGCAGATGGACGCGTCGGCCGTGATGTGCGCGGCGCACGGTGAATGCCGCTTCCAGCAGAGAAAGCAGCTCGTCTGCGCCGGCTCGCAGCACCGCGCGCGCGTCCTCTCGCGCGATGACGCGCCCGGACAGGGCCTCCTGGGCCAGCCGTCGCCAGCGTTGATCGGCCGTGTCGGTGTTCGTCACGGGCGGAACCTAGCACGGCTCGCCAGCGGAGGGCGGCCCGCAGGGCCAACCGGCGGTGTCTCTGGCTGACGACGTGCCCGCCGTGGGATGGCGTCGTCGGGCTGCTTCGCGCTGGTCCGTTGAGATACGCTCGCAATGCCTCGCGATGACCCCCAACGAGCTCCTCGAGCATCTGTGGCGACACGGCGTCGGCTCCGACGATCGCGCGCGGCTCGCCGCCGCGGCCGCGGCCGGCGCTGTCGACGCCGGCGTGGCGACGGGCGTCGAGCTGTTCGCCGCGTGGCTTGCTGCCGACGACGGCGGCAGCGGCGTGATCGACCCGAGCTCGCTGTCCGAGCCGGCGCCGCGCGCCATGGCATGCGCGCTCGCGCTGCGCATCGCCAGCCGGCGCCGCGACGTGGCCGCGCTCGACGGCGCCATGGCGGCGATCGACGTGGAGCTGGGCCGGCTCGACGCGGCCGATCCGCGCTCGGCGACCGCGCGCGCCGCCGTCGATCTCGCCCTGGCCGAAGCGGCGCTGCTGGGCGGCGATCCGGGCGCGGCGCGCCGCTGCCTCGGTCGGGTCGCGGCCGGCGGGCCGCCCGCGTTTCGCATCGCGGCGCTTCACCGCCAGGTGAGCCTGCTCGCGGCCGTCGCCGATCTACCGACCGCGGTCACGCGCGCGCGCCAGGCGGTCAGGCTGGCCGAGCAGCTCGACCGCCCGGCCCAGGCGGTGCAGTCGCAGATCCTGCTCGGTCTGACCCACTACCTGATGGAGGACGGCGACGCCATGCGGGAGGCGCTGCGGCCGCTTGTCGACGGTCCGGACGGCGCGACAGCGCGCGCGCTGATGTCCGGCTTCGATCCGCCCGACCACGTGCTTGCGGTCGTGAGCGAGGCGCTGCAAGTGGCGTCGCAGCGGCGCGACCCGCTCGGCTACGCCATCGGTGTGCTGGTCGCGGGCCGCGCGTGCGCGCGCGCCGGCAGGCTGGCCACCGCGCTGGCCACCGCCATCCCGGCCAGGCGCCAGCTGCACGACGTGGCGCCGGAGCTGGTGGTCGCGATCGACGGCGAGGTCGACGCGTGGCGCCGGGCCTGGGGCGACGCCGCGTTCCAGACCGCCGAGCGCGAGGCGCTCGCGGCCCTCGAGCGTCGCTGAGAATCAGTCGGCGTCGGCCGCGGTCACGCGGACCGGTGCGCTGCGCTCGGACCGTCCGATGGCGCCGCGCACCGCCACCTTCCAGGAGCGCTCGATCTTGTCCTCGAGGGCGAACAGGCGACCCTCGAGCGTGTAGGGGATCGAGGAGGCGTGGCTCTCGCCGCCATGGCGCACCGGCACCGGAATCTCCACCACGGCAGACTGCCCGGCGCCGATGTCGCGCTCGACGTTCACCTTGCCGGAGCTCTCGAACCAGGAAGCGGCGCGCACCTTGTACTCGAGGCGCGAGAGGCGAAGGTCGCGGCCGGTCGGGTTGACCACCTCGACGAAGACGAGGAGCGAGCGGCGTGGCGTCGTGTGGGCCTGCTCCACACCGAGGACGGTCACGCGGGGGCTGCTGGTGGCGCAGGCGGAGGCCAGTACAGTCAAGGCGATCGCGAGCGCGGGGACATGTCGTCTGAGGTAACCCGGCATCGTACCCGCCTACTTAATGCGAGCTGCGTGCCGGCGCAAGATATTGGAACCCTTAAAGTGCCTCAACGATCTGGCGTAGCCGTCAGTTGCCACTGTGAACAGAAATTCACGCCTCGTCGTCACACCCGGTTAGCCAGCTTTCCAGTAACTTGGAAGAGTGAAGATCGAGAAGGGTAGGCGAGTTCGGCTGAAGGTCCGACTCCAGGTGGTGGGCGGCGACGTGCTCGAACAGAGCGTCGTCGAGTATTTTCATGGCGCCGGCACGATGCTGGCCGGCCTCGAGCGCGTGATCGAGGGCCTCTCTCCCGGGGACAAGAAGGAGGGGGTCATCGCTGCGCGTGACGCTTTTGGCAATGCGGCCGCGCAGCCCGGCAAAGTGGTGCCGCGTACCGAGTTTCCGGCCGACGCGGCCCTGACCGTGGGCCAGGAATTCGCGGCCAAGGCGGAGAACGGACAGGACGTTCTGCTCCTCATCGAGGAGGTGCGCGATCAGGACATCGCCGTGCGCCTGGTCCACCCGCTGGCCAAGAAGGACATCAGCTACCAGGTCGAGGTCATGTCGGTGACCGACCCGACGCCTCCTCCCCTGCCCGCCTCGGCCGTCGTCGAGGAGGAAGAGGAGGAGGAGGCGTGACCGGGCGCGCCGGCTGAGCCCGGCCTCCGCCGTCAGAGGATTCCGTCGCCGTACCAGCGCGCCGGGCGGCGCGCGCGGTACAGGCCTGCGCGCTCGAGGGCAGCGCCCGCGCGCAGCGCACGCAGCTCGTGCCAGGCCGGGGCGACCAGCTGCGCGCTGACCGGCATCTCGTCAACGCGGCCGCAGGGCACCGACACGGCCGGGTAGCCGGTCAGGTTGGACGGGAAGGTGCACGCGACCGCGCGCGCGCTGGTCTCCTCGTCGATCTCACCGGTGGCGAGCGCGTCGCGCCGGATGATCCCGGCCGGCATCCCGGCGGCCGGCATCAGCACGAGGTCAACCCGATGGAAGAGCGCGCGCCAGCCCTGGCGCACCAGGTTGCGCGCCCGCTGCGCCTTGAGGTAGTCGCGCGCCGACACGTGCTCGCCGCACAGGAGCAATACTTGTAGATCCGCGCCCAGGCGCGGCAGGTTGGTGAGCAGCAGCTCCTCGAGGCCGGACGGCCCCTCGGCGCCGAGCAGCACCAGGCCGACGACCAGGCAGGTGTCGATGTCCGGCACCTCCACGTCGGTCAGGACTGCGCCGGCGTCGGCCAGCGCGTCGGCGGCGCGCGCCACGCAGGCGGCCACGCGCGGGTCGACGCGGCGGTGCTCGAAGAGGCTGCGGGTCACGCCGATGCGCAGCCCGGCGATGGGACGGCTCAGCTCGGCCAGCGCGTCGACATGGGCAGGCAGCGGCGGCTGATCCCATGTCTCGTCGTCGTCCGGGTGCACGCCGGCCATGGCGCACAGGCCGAGCGCGGCGTCGGCGCACGTGTTCGCGATCGGCCCGATTGTGTCGAGCGTGTCGCACAGGATGGACAGCCCGATGCGCGAGATGCGGCCGAAGGTCGGCTTGAGCCCGACCGCGCCGACGAACGCGGCCGGCGCGCGCACCGAGCCGCCGGCGTCGGTGGCCAGCGCGATCGGCACCAGCCCGGCGGCCACCCCGCTGGCCGACCCGCTCGACGAGCCGCCGCACCACCGCCGCGGATCGTGCGGGTTGCGCGCGGTGCCGTGGTGCGGGTTGATGCCGGTGGTGCCGGCGCCGATCTCGTGCAGGTTGGCCTTGCCGATCAGGACCGCGCCGGCCGCGGCCAGCCGCTCGACCGCGCTGGCGTCGCGCCGGGGGACCGGGAAATCCAGCACCGTGCCGTTTGTGGTCGGGACGCCGGCCACATCGGTGTTGTCCTTGATCAGGACCGGCACGCCGTCGAGCGGCGACAGCGGCTGGCCGCGCGCCCACCTCTCGGTCGACGCGTCGGCGTCGCGCCGCGCGCGCTCGTCGACGGTACGGATGACAGCGCGCAGCGGCGGGTCGTCGCGGTCGGACGCGGCGACGGCGGCCAGGACCGCGTCGCACACCTGGCGCGGCGTGCGGCGGCCCTCGCGATAGGCCTGCTCCACATCGGCGATGGACGGGGGCCGGAAGGCGGGCAGCGGCCGCTCGAGATTACTGGGAATCCCCGGACCCTCCCGCGGCGGGTGGGCGGCGCGGCTCGGCGCGGAACATCACCACCGGGCGCGCCTCCGCGTCGCTGAGGTCGCGGTGGCGCAGCCGATCCAGCAGGATCTGGCGCATCAGAAGATCGGCCATCCGGCGGCCGGCGACCGGCGCCGCGAGCAGCCGGGCCAGGGCCTGGAGCGGCCGACCGGCCAGGCGGAGAGATTTCACGGCCATTGGCGGAACCTATCACGACCCCGTCGACGCCCTTCCCGCCCGGCCGGCGCCCGGGCCACAATGGGGCGTGGCCCCCGACGGCAGGCGATTCCCCCTTCGTCTGTACGGTCATCGCGGCGCGGCCGCCGAGTGCCCGGAGAACACGATGCTGTCGTTTCGCCGCGCGCTCGAGCTGGGCGCCGACGCGCTCGAGACCGACGCGCACCTCACGCGCGACGGGCACGTGGTGCTGTCGCACGACCCGACCGGGCGGCGCTGCTGCAACGTGGCGCGCGAGATCTCGGCGGCGCGCCTCGACGAGGTGCGCGAGTGGGACGCGGGCTGGGGCTTCCGCGACGCCGAGCGCAAGCGGCCGTTCGCCCACCAGGGCGTGCGCATCCCGACGCTCGAGGAGGTCCTGGTCGAGTTCCGCGGCGTGCGGCTCAACATCGACATCAAGCAGACCGACCCGCCGATGGTCGAGCCGCTGCTCGAGCTGCTCAAGCGCCACCAGGCCGAGGGTCAGGTCACCGTGGCCAGCTTCCACCTGCGCACGCTGCTGCGCGTGCGCCTGGCCGGCTACTCGGGCGAGACCGCGCTGCCCGAGGCCGAGGTCGCCACCATGCTGTTCGCGCCGGCGCTGCTGTTCTCGGTCCTGCCCTGGCGCGGGCAGGCGGCGCAGCTGCCGCTTTCGTCCGGCAGGTTGCACTTCGACACGGCGGACATGGTGGCGCGCTGCCACCGCCTGGGCATCCGGCTCGACTACTGGGTGGTCAACGACCCGGCGGTGGCCGGCCGCCTGCTCGAGCTCGGCGCCGACGGCATCATGACCGACGACCCGCGCGCGATCGGCCCGATCGTCGCGCCCTACCGCGCGCCGGCCGAGGTCGGCGCCGGCTGAAGACTACGCCGTGGCGCGCAGGCGTTCCGCGGCGGCGGTCGGGTCGCGGTGCACCGTGTCGCGGCGCAGCTCGGCGATCACGTCGCGCACGGCGAGCAGGAAGTCGTCGATCCGCTCGAGCGGCAGGTCGCCCATGTTGGCCACCTGCATGAAGCGGTCGGCCAGCACGTCCTTGCACGCGTAGACGATGTAGCCGCGCCGCTTGAGCCGCTCGTACAGGTCCTCGAACGCGATGCCGGCCGGCACGCAGCAGGTCATCACCGAGTGCGACTCGCGGCCGGTGCGGGTGAAGGCGGCCATGCCGAGCGCGGCCAGCCCGGCGCGCAGGCGCTGGTTGCGCTCGCGATACATGGCGAAGCGCCTGGCGTGGCCGTCGGCCAGGAACTCGCTGCAGGCCTGGTCGAGGGCGAAGTAGTTGGACACCGCCGGCGTGAACGGAGTCTGCGCCAGCTCCTCCATGTACTTGCGGTAGCGCTTGAGGTCGAGGTAGTAGGTGCGCGCCTTGACCAGCTCGATCTTGGGCCACACGCGCGGCGACACGCACAGGAAGCCGACGCCGCTGATCGCGTGCAGGCACTTGTTGGCGCTGCCCCAGCAGATGTCGACCTGATCGCGCACGACGTCGATGTCCTCGGCGCCGAGCGACGACACCGCGTCGACCAGGAACAGCGCGTCGTAGCGGCGGCACAGCGCGCCGACCGCGCCGATCGGGTTGAGCAGGCCGACCGAGGTCTCGTGGTGGGTCATCGCGACCACGGCGATGTCCGGGTGCTCCTCGAACGCGCGCTCGACGTCGGCCGGGTCGACCTGGTCGCCCCACGCGTAGCGCAGGTGCACGACATCCATCTCGTGCAGGCGGGCGATCTCGTACAGCCGCTCGCCGAAGGCGCCGTTGTCGACGACCAGGATCTTGCGGTCGCGCGGCACCGTCGAGGCCAGCGCGCACTCCATGGCCGCGGTGCCGCTGCCGGTGATGATGCAGACCGAGTGCTCCGGCGAGCCGCGGAAGATGCGGCGCAGCTTGCCGCTCAACGAGACCAGGAGCTCGCTGAAGTTGGAGTCGCGGTGGCAGACGTCGTGGTGGACCATCGCGCTCTTGACGGCCGAGGTCGTGTTGACCGGGCCCGGGTTGAGCAGCGTGTAGGCCGGGTGCGCCTTGGAATCGAGGATGGCGGCCACCTTGTCGCCCAGCTCGATACTGACGTCGCCGCCGGTCTGCGCGACGTCGCTGGCCCAGGTCGGCCACAGCGGCCACGCGATGCGGCCGGGGCGCGCGCGCACGCGGCCCGCCGCCACCCAGGTGGCCAGCGCGTCCTCCAGGGCCGGGTTGCTCCAGCGCTCGAGCTCGCGGACGATGTCCGGCGAGACCAGCGCGTCGCCGGTGAAGATGGCGTCGTAGCGCTCGAGGTCGAGCCCGATGCCGATGATGGCGCCGGTGCGCGCCGACTCCAGGCGCACCTTGACCTCGCAGTGGAGCGGCGCGAGCGCGTCGTCCGGCGGCTCGGCGATGGCGATGGCAGCGGCGTAGCGGCCCAGCTCGGTGGCGGCCAGCTCGGCCAGCGCCTCGCGGTCGAGCGGGCGATCGCCGCGCAGCACCAGGCACGGCTCCTTCGAGGCGGTGATGAAGTCGCGCGCCACCAGCACGGCGGAGCCGCTGGCCTGGCGCCACGTGCGGTTGGCCAGGACCTGGACCCGCATGTCGCTGCCCTCGAACTTGCGGCCGCCGCCGACCAGCCTCTCCTGAAGCACGTCGGCGTGCTCGCCGTCGACGACGCGCACATCGGTCACCCCGATCTGGGCGAGCGAGGACAGAATCCGGCGCAGGACGGCGACGCGGGCAGGACTGAGCTCGCTCCCACCCTCCAGGACGAGACGATGAGCAAGCACGACGGCGCGGGTAACCATTGGGGGGACAGCTCCGAGGCGAAGGGCCTGGGACCGCCGTTCAGGCAATTGGCGTGCCCGACACGATCACTGCACTTGACCCCAGGGGGTGTTGAAGAGCTGACAGCGAGTGGTGAACCGTCACCGACGAGCCACGCGAACGTCCCGCAGCCGTCACACATCGGACACCGAACGCGGCGGCCGGCCCTGAACATTCTTGCCGGATAGTGCGGTAGCCGCTGCTGAACAGGCGACCGGTGCAAACGGTAGACCGCGACGGGATCGCTACGTCGCGACGTGCGCTCGCAGGAGCGCGGCGAGCTCGTCGACGTGCGCCACGGTGATCGCGTGCGGGTCGCGGCGACGAAAATCGTCGACGGTGAACGTGCCCAGTCGACCGACGAACGGCACGCCGGCCTGCTCGGCGAGATCGCCGTCGCGCAGCGAGTCGCCGACGAACAGCAGGCTCTCGCGTGCGATGCCCAGCGCGGCCAGCGCGCGCTCGATGTGCGGCAGGCCCTTGGCCAGGCCGCGCGCCGGATCGAAGCCGAGCGCGAGGTCGAAGCGCAGCGGCTCGCGCGCGGTGAACTCGTCCACCACGTCCTGGCCGGTGTTGGAGGACACCACCAGCGCGAGCCCGAGAGCGCGCAGCGCCTCCAGGCCGGCGACGGTCCGGGCGTCCATCGACGTGCTGCGGCACACCGCGAGCTTGCGCGCCTCGAACTCGGCCGAGGCCGCCGCGCTGGCCGGATGGGCCGGGACGATGAGCTCGAGCTGCTGCACGAACGGCAGCCCCGACGTCTCCAGGTAGCGCCGGCGGGCCAGCCCGTGGTCGAGCCCGTGCCGCGCCGCCATGACCTCGGCCGCCAGATCGGCGAACGCCGGCATTGTGTCGACGAGCGTTCCGTCGAGGTCGAACAGGACCGCGCGCAGCTGCCTGCCGGGTGTCGGAGCCATTGGTAGATCCTTACCTTCCTTCCGCCTCGCGGCAGTCGATTCGGTCAAGACCCCCTCTCAAACCGTGCATGCGGATTTCCCGCACACGGCTTACCGGTGCGATCTCTCGTGCTTCAGCATTGTGCCGGCTCCGGGTATTGGACGGTGCCACGCAGGCGATGGAGCCCGAGGTTGTGGAAGGACTCGCGCGTCCAGCGCGCCGCCTCGCCGGGCTTGAGGTGCCGCCCCTTGCGCTCGAGGCGCAAGCGACGGAGCCTCATCCAGACGTAGCTGTCGAGCTGGTTGAAGCGCTTGGCGGCGTTCCCGGTCTTGAAGTAGTTGCCCCATCCCCGGAGGACCGGGTTGAGGTCGGCGATGACGTCGCGCAGGTCGTCGTGGCACCGCCGCCTTGGGGTCAGCTCCTTCACCCGCTGCCGGATTCTCTGCATCGCGCGCTGCGATGGCCATCGGTGGAGGAAGTAGAGCTTGCGATGCTCCCTCTCCCAGATGCGGCCGCTCATGCGCTTGTGCAGGTGGCAGCCGAGGAAGTCGAAGCCCTCTTTTCCATCGTAGAGCTCGACTCGCCTCGTCTTGTCCGGGTGTAGCTCGAGTCCGAGCCGCGCGAGGATCACGCGGATCCTGGCCTCGGCCTCGTCGCACTCCTGCTTCGTCCGACACAGCACGACGAAGTCGTCCGCATACCGCACCAGCGTTCCCAGGGGAGCGCTGTGCCGGGTCCACAACACGTCGAGCACGTGCAGGTAGATGTTCGACAGGAGCGGCGAGATCACGCCACCCTGCGGCGTCCCCGCAATTACCGGCGACACCACCCCGTCTTCCATCACTCCTGCTTCGAGCCACTGCCGCAGCAGCTTCAGCATCCGCCGATCCGAGACTCGCTTCGCCACCAGCTTCATCAGCTTGTCGTGGTCGATGCTGCCGAAGTAGTCGCGGATGTCGGCGTCGAACACGTGATGGTGACCCTTCGCGCCCAGCTTCCTCAGCGTCTCCAGGGCCCCCAACGCGCTTCGTCTGGGGCCGGAAGCCGTACGAGACACGGCAAGAAGTCGGCCTCGAAGATCGGCTCCAGCACCAGCTTCGCCGCCATCTGCACCACCCGGTCCCGCACCGTCGGAATGCCCAGCGGCCGCTTCTTCCCATCTGCCTTCGGGATGTACCGGCGCATGACCACACTCAGGCCGGTACTTCCTGCGTCCGCAGTGCGTCGCCCAGCTCCTCCAGGAAACCCTCGACGCCGTACTGCTCCACCTCGGCGATCGTCTGTCCATCGACGCCCGCCGCGCCCTTGTTGCGCCTTGACCCGCTTCCACGCCTCCTGGAGGACGTCACTCCGCCAGATGATGGTCGTATAGCGCGTGGAAGCGCCTACCCGGTGCCCGCTTGGCCGAGGCACACAGTCGCCTTTGCAGTTGTCGCACTTTGTCGCACGGCCTACGGCCGCCGGGGTTGTTAGGTCCGCTCGTGGCGGCCATTCCCTCGCGCTTACCTGCTCGAGCGACACGATCACCCCAGGGACCCTTCCCTCCTGCCGCGTTGTTCGTCGCGGCGATCGCAGGTACTACGATCCCCTCGGACTCCCGCTGCGCAGCGGCCGACTTCGCCTTCGGCTTATACGAGCCCGCTTCGCCCTGACGTGGGCAGCGCAGACGGGTCTCCCGTGTTCCGCGCATCTCCTTGCACGCGTGCTGCTCCCCGTACCCCGCCGGGACCGACGGCGCCCTCCGGTCTTTGCGCCCTCGGTGTTGCCTTCGCCGTGAAATGAGCGGCTCGGCCCCCGGATTGTTCATCTGTCGAGGCTGCAGGCTTCACTTGATGTTGCGGCCCGCGTGCTTGCTCCCTTCCCACGGCTCTCCCCGCTGAAGGCTTTTGACGCCCCGCTCGGACGCCGGGGTCTCCCCCTGACGCCTGGGGCCTGCTACCCGGCGCTCCGGCGCTTACCGGGACGGGACTCTCACCCGCTGGAGAGGCGCAGCGTGCGACTTCCGAGCCGTTTCCCTGGCGGGAACCTCTCGTCGTCGCGTCACGGCGCACCATCGCGAGAAGGATAGCGGCGATCAGCCGGCGCGGGCGGTCAGCTCGGCGCGCAGCGCGGCCTCGCCGGCCAGCGCGGCCCGCGTCGTCTCGGTCGGAGCGATCGAGGGCGAATGGGCGGGCGCGCCGCGGCGCAGGCGGCGCCAGGCCCAGCCGGCCAGCCAGCCCGGCCAGGCCAGCGGCAGGCTGAGGGTGAAGGCGGCGGCGGACAGAGCGCGCGCGCCGGCGCTGCGTCGCCCCCGGGTGTCGTCGAGCAGCCAGTCGTAGACCTGCACCGCCAGCAGCCCGACGTAGGCCGGATAGAGCGCCACGAAGCGCAGCGGGAAGTAGTGCGCGACCACGTCGTGGAAGAAGACGAACAGCTTGCCGCCGTAGCCCCACGGCGACAGGCGGCGCTTGTCCATGCCGCCCGGCACGTCGAGGCGCCGGATCATGCGCGCCTCCGGATTGAAGAGCAGATACTCGTCGGGCCGCTTGCCGGCCTGCACGCGATAGCAGAGTGACGGCTCGTCCTCGACCGGCGTGCACTCGTCCCACAGGCCGAAGCGCTCGAGCGCGGAGCGGCGCCAGGCAGCGTTGCCGCCCATGGCGCTGTTGACCCGCGCGCGCACATCGACCCGCGCATAGACGCGCTGCCAGCGCAGCACGTTGAACGTCAGCACGTTGCGCCGCGCCCGCGCCATGTCGCGGTACGGCGGGTCGCTGCCGCCCTCCACCATGAAGCGGCCGGTGACCGCCAGGCACAGCGGGTCGTCGAGGTTTGCCACCAGGTCGGAGATCCAGCTGCCGGTCTCCGGCAGGTCGTCATCGTCGATGAACACGAGGATGCCGCCGCGCGCGGCGCGCACGCCCTCGTTGCGCGCGCGGGGGCCACCCAGCGGGGGGTAGCGCAGCAGCCGGATGCGCGGCTCGGCGGCCAGGATGGCGCCCAGGCGCGCCTCGGCGGCCGCGTCGCGCCGCACGCTCTGCTCGACGACCACCACCTCGTAGCTCGGGTGGTCCTGGCCGGCCAGACGCTCGAGCAACTCGCACAGCGCGGGCAGCCGGTGATACGAGCGCACGATCACCGAGACGGCCGGGTCCACGACATACGCGTAACACGTTGGGCGGCCGGGCGGGCCGTGGTATGTGCGGACCGTGAGCGCCGCGCCGCCGCTGTCCACCCAGGTCAACCGCGGGGTGGCCTGGGCCGCGGCCTCGCAGGCGGTCATCGCGGTCGCCGATCTGGTGTCGCAGGTCGTCGTGCTGGCGGTGTGGATCTCGCCCTACGACTACGGCATCGCGATGATGGCGTACGCGCTCTACACGCTGCTCGACACCGCCGCCGACCTGGGCGTGACCTCGTCCATCATCCAGCGCGACGACCACACGCCGGAGCGGGTCTCGACAGTCTTCTGGCTCAACGTCCTCATCTCGACCGGGCTGTTCCTGCTGCTGCTGGTACTGGGCCCGCTGTACGGCGCCTTCCAGGGCCACGAGGTGGTCGGCTGGCTGCTCATCGCCTACGGCGGCAAGCTCATCTTCCAGAACACGTACGCCATCCCGTTCGCGCTCCTGCGCAAGCAGCTCCGCTTCGGCGACATCGCCAAGATCAGGACCGTCGCGCACCTGGGCGAGTCGATCGGCCGGATCGCCTTCGCCGCCGCCGGCGTCACGGTCTGGTGCTTCACCCTGGCCGCGCTGACGAGGGTCGTCATCTTCGGCGTGCTGATGCAGGCGCGCCACCCGTTCGTGCCGCGCTTCGTGTTTCGCCCGCGCGAGGTGGCCGAGTACATCAAGTTCGGCGTGCGCGCGGCGGCCAGCCAGATCATCTACCGCGTCTACGTGAGCATCGACTCGGCGGTGGTGAGCCACTACTTCGGCGCTGCGGCCCACGGCATCTACCAGCTGGCGCTGTGGATCGTGCTCGAGCCGGTGCGCACCATCACGAACGTGGTGTCCGATGTGGCGTTCCCGGCCTTCGCGCGCATCCGCCACGACCGCCAGATCCTGGTCGACCAGCTCATCCGCTTCACCCGGCTCAACCTGGTCTTCGTGCTCCCCTTCCTGGTGCTGGTGCTTCTCGTCATCCCGGAGTTTCTGGCCGCCTTTTATCGCGACCAGTGGAGCCCGGCGCAGCTGGCCATCACCGTCGACGCGGCGCGCGTCCTGTGCCTCACCGGCGCGCTGCGGGCGCTGGCCTTCCTGGGGCCGCAGCTGCTCGACGCCATCGGCCGCCCGGACCTCACGCTGCGCTACCAGTCGTTCGCCGCCGTCATCGTGCCGGCCGGGTTCGTCGCGTGCGCGTCGCTGGTGGGTCGCTCGCTCGGCCCGGTGTCGGTCGCGATCGGCTGGTCGGTCGCCTATCCGGTGGCGTTCGCCGTGCTCGCCTACCTCGTCGCCGTGTCGATCCGCCTGCCGCTGGGCCTCTACCTGCGCTCCTGCTGGGGCATCGTGGCCTGCTGTGCCGCCGGGCTGGTCGCCGGTGCGCTCACCTGGCCGTTCACCCGCGACATGAGCCACGGCCTGCGCATGGTGATCGAGGCAGGCCTCGCGACCGTGGTGATGGGGTCGCTCCTGGCCGTCTGGCAGGACATCCGCCCGAGCGCGATCGTCCGCTCGCTCAAGTAGCCGCGCGCGAGCGCAGCACCCACAGGTAGTGGTACGGGTTCTCCGCGATGAAGCCGCGCTCGAGCACGTCGAAGTACTTGCCCATGATGCGCGTGATGCGGCGGGCCGAGTAGCCGCGGCCCAGCTCCCAGTGGTGCTCCGGGCAGCGGCGGTAGCGCCACGGCATCATGAACTTGTGGCCGAGCGAGAGCTTCTTGTCGCCCAGCCAGAACGAGAAGCGAACGCGCTCGCCGCGATAGGGCAGCGAGATGAGCGCGTGGCCGGCGTGGCCGGCGATCTGCTGCAGGCAGCGCTCGAACTGGTCGAACGGGAGATGCTCGAGCACCTGGAAGGCGCAGATGGCGTCGAAGCGCGTGGACGGAAAGGCGGCGTCCAGGTCGGTCACGCTGGCCACGACGTCCGGCTTACGGCTGTCGTCGATGTCCATCGACCGCACGTTGACGCCGGCGTTCGCGAGATAGGCGCGAAACACGCCGGAGCCGGAGCCGATCTCGAGCACCGTGCGCGGCCGCAGGCGCAGCGCCGCGCGGATCTGGTACCAGTACGAGATCCAGCGCTCGAGGTCGTCGTAGCGCTCGAAGTCGTAGTGCTCCGGCGCGACCTGGATGGCGGACGGGGGCGGGCTGGTCACGACTGGACGGCGCGCGGCCGGCGCTGCGCCGGGAGGCCGTGCGCGGTCACGCGTCCGCTCGCGGCGGCAAGCGCCGCCTCGACCGCATCCAGGTCCTCGGCGGTATCGACCTCGGAGGCGTAGAACGGCTCGATGTCGAAGGCGCGCATGGCGCAGCCGCCGTCGACCATCTCCTGGAAGGCGGCCTCGTAATACTCGCCGACCTGGCCCTGGCGCACGATGCGGCGCTCGAGGGTCTCGAACAGCACGGCGCTGGCTTCGGCCGAGAACCACTCGATGCCGATCGACTCGCCCGCGGCGCAGGCCGGGTGGACCTCCTTGCCGATGGCGACGACGCGGCCGCCGTCGGCGATCTCCACCTTGACCTCCTCGGCGCCGAGGGTGCGCGACGGGCGCAGCGCCAGGCAGGTCTCGCCGGCGGCCAGCGCGCGCTCGACGATCTGGAAGTCGTAGACGATGTCGCTGTCGAGCAGCAGGAACGGGGTGCGGTCGACCGCCGGGCGGGCCAGCAGCAGGGAGTCGGCGTTGTTGGTGGTCGCGTAGTCGCGGTTCTCGATGAACTCGATCGACAGACCGGGGAACCACTCGCACACCGCCGTGCGGAGCTTCTCCTCCTCGAACCCGGTCACGATGGTGAGGTCGCGAATGCCGACCGTCAGGAGGTTGCGGATCGAGCGCTGCAGCATCGGCACCCCGGCGACGGGGAGCAGGCCCTTGGGCAGGAAATCAGTGAACGGGCGCAGGCGGGTGGAGCTGCCGGCAGCGAGGATCACGGCTCTCATGGAGAGGGCGATTCGAGCAACTCACGTGCCACGGGTGAGCGGGCGCAACGGCGCGCAACCGCTGGACGCGCGTCTGGTGGAAAGCTGACAGGCCGGTCGAGGCGCCAGGTGTCGGAGGGGCTTGCCTCGCTTTCCGGCGGCGCCACACGGGCGCTGTGAACGGGAGGCGACGGTTCGGCCCGCCACAGGCGGGGCCGTCTCACCACGAGCGCGCTCGCAAGCTCGCAGAAGGCAGAGCCGCCGCGATGGCCCGTCGATTGCTGAAGGCGCGTCCAACCTTGCAACGGAGATCAACCATGCGTCTTGGACTACTGCTCGCTGCTGTCGCCGGCACGCTTCTCGGCTGCGGCACCCGGACCTCGTACACCCAGCTCAACGCTCCGCCGACTGCGATGAATCCGAGAGACCCAGCCTCGGTCGAGGTGTTCACCGCTGCCAGGCCCGAGCGTCCCTACGTGGAGGTCGGCATCATCGAGGCCCAGCAGAGGAGCGAGTTCTCGGCCGACGACATGCCCGAGATCGTCGCCGAGCTGCGCGCACGTGCGGCCGACGAGGGCTGCGACGCGGTCTTCATCAACAGCAACAACGACGCGGTGGTCGGTTCGACGAACGAGGGCTCGGGTTCGACCAGCACGCTGAAGGGCTTCCGCGGCGCCTGCCTCGTCTACAAGCCGGATGCTCCGGCGGCTGCTCCGGCCGCGCCTGCTCCGGCGGCTGCTCCAGCCGCGCCTGCTCCGGCGGCTGCTCCGGCTGTTCCGGCTGTTCCGGCTGCTCCGGCCGATCCGGCCGCGGTGCCCCAGCCCGAGGGTGCGGCGTCCGGCGAGTAGCCGCGGCCTGCGCTTCTGCCGTGTCGAGCCGCCGCCGATCAGCGCGCGGCGGCTCCCGGGCGGCGCGCGACGATGACGAGGTGGAGCGCGGTCACCACGAGATAGCCGAGCGAGACAACGTCGGCATAGGCAGCCGCCACGACCGGCGCGCCGGCGACGCACAGCACGGCCCAGATCAGTAGATAGACGTCGCGGCGCGCGAACGAGCGCAGCCAGGTGCGGGGCGACCGCGGGTCGTAGACGTCGTCGATCGCCCCCACGTCCTCCTCGAACCACCAGCGGAAGCGGTTGAACTGACCGCCCAGGCGGCGGACCTGCACGTAGAGGGCGAGCTGGGTGAAGACGCGCGCGGCGCCGGCGGCCAGGCCGAGCCACGCCCACACGCCGCCGGCCGCCGCGCCCAGGCCGACCATGAGCGCCGCGTCGACGACGTCGTCCGCGATGTTGTCGAGCCACTGCCCGAAGGCGGAGAACTGGTAGCGCAGGCGGGCCAGCTCGCCGTCGCACGAGTCGAGCAGGTTCTGCACGAAGATCAGCGCGCCGGCGACAGCGACGGCGGCGCGGCTACCCGCGACGAGCAGCGCGGCGGCGACCAGTCCGACGATCAGGGCCGCGGCGGTGATCTGGTTTGGCGTGATCGGCGTGCGGCAGAGAAGCCGCGTGATGCGCAGCGAGAAGTGCTGGTTGACCAGCGCGTCGGCCGGTCCCTGGAACGACTTGGGCAGGCTGCGCAGGAGCTTCCACTCCGCGTCGCGGGCGGCGGCCGGCCCGTCGAGGCGCACGCCGCAGGAGCTCGTCGGCGCGCACCACGTCGACGCCGGGCGGCGGCGCGCTGCCCTCGGCCACACGCTCGACAGCGATGGCGAGCGGACGGCGCGGCAGCTCGCCGGCGCAGGCGACCAGCGCGCGCGGCGCGCCGCGGCGCTCGGCCTCGCGCAAGCGCCGCTCGAGCATCGTGAGCCCGCCGATCACCAGCGACGGCGCGGTCGAGCCGCTGTCGGCGACGATGAAGACCGCTGGCGCGCTGCTCATCGGTGGCTCTGTAGCACGGCGCCGGCGGGCGGGGAACCGCGCGCGGCGCGGGCAACGGCGGGCAAATCCAGAGGAGCGCAGGCAGCTCCACGCCGCGGCCTTGCACGGGTGGGGAGCCTCTGGCATGGTGCCGAGCGGCGGCCGAACAGCACCGCCAGGAGTTCAAAACATGGGTCTCAAGAAAGGCGTCGAGGTAAAGCAGGCGAGCGGCAAGCTGGGAGTGCTCCTGCCGGGCATGGGCGCTGTCGCGACCACGTTCGTCGCCGGCGTCGAGGCGGTCAAGCGCGGCCTGGCCGTCCCGATCGGCTCGCTGTGCGAGATGGGCACCATCCGCCTGGGCAAGCGCACCGACGGGAAGGTGCCTGCGCTGCGCGACTACGTGTCGCTGGCCAGCCTCGGCGATCTCTGTTTCGGCGGCTGGGACATCTTCCCGGAGGACATGTTCCAGGCCGCGAGCAAGGCGGGCGTGCTCGAGCGCTCGCTGCTCGATCAGCTCAAGGCGCCGCTCGAGGCGATCAAGCCGATGCCGGCGGTGTTCGAGCAGGCGTGGGTCAAGAAGCTGAGCGGCACGCACCTCAAGAAGGGCGCGAACAAGATGGAGCTGGCCGAGCAGCTGATGGCCGACATCAAGAAGTTCAAGAAGGACAACGGCTGCGATCGCCTGGTCATGGTGTGGTGCGGCTCGACCGAGGTCTACCGCGAGCCGAGCGACGTGCACGCGACGCTGGCCAAGTTCGAGAAGGGCCTGCGCGACAGCGACGACAACATCGCGCCGTCGCAGATCTACGCGTACGCGGCGCTCAAGCTCGGCGTGCCGTTCGCCAACGGCGCGCCCAACCTGACCGTCGACGTGCCGGCGCTCCAGGAGCTCGCGCGCGCGACGAAGGCCCCGATCTGCGGCAAGGACTTCAAGACCGGCCAGACGCTCATCAAGACCGTGCTCGCGCCGATGCTCAAGGCGCGCATGCTCGGCCTCGAGGGCTGGTACTCGACCAACATCCTCGGCAACCGCGACGGCGAGGTGCTCGACGACCCGGAGTCGTTCAAGTCGAAGGAGGTGTCGAAGCTGGGCGCGCTCGAGCACATCCTGCAGCCGGAGAAGTACCCGGAGCTGTACAAGGACTTCACGCACGTCGTGCGCATCAACTACTACCCGCCGCGCGGCGACAACAAGGAAGGCTGGGACAACATCGACATCCGCGGGTGGCTCGGCTACCCGATGCAGATCAAGGTGAACTTCCTGTGCCGCGACTCGATCCTGGCGGCGCCGATCGTGCTCGACCTGGCGCTGTGGATGGACTTCGCGAGCCGCGCCGGCATGGCCGGCATCCAGGAGTGGCTTTCCTTCTACTTCAAGAGCCCGATGACGCCGGCCGGCCTGTACCCGGAGCACGACCTGTTCATCCAGCTCATGAAGCTCAAGAACACGCTCCGCTACACCCAGGGTGACGAGCTCATCACCCACCTGGGCGCCGAGTACTACGACTGAGCCGACCCGGCGAGGCGCTGTGAAGGCAGTCATCCTGGCGGCCGGTCTAGGCAAGCGGCTCGAGCCGGTCACCGGCGGCCTGCCCAAGTGCCTCGTGCCGGTCGCCGGCCGCACCATCCTCGACCGCATGGTCGAGCGCCTGGTGCAGGCCGGCCTCGATCAGATCGTGGTCGTGACCGGCCACCGCTCCGACGACGTCGAGCGCCACCTCGACGCCGCCGCCGATCCGGCGGCCCGCCGCGCGGTGCGAGTCTTCAACCCCCGCTACGCAGACTGGGGAAACTTCAACTCGCTCCTCGTGGCCCAGGACGCCGTCGGCGGCGACGGCTTCGTCAAGCTCGACGCCGACGTCGTCATGGACGAGACCTTGCTGCCGGCCCTGCTCGCCGCCCCCGGCCCGGCCGCCCTCGCCATCGATTGCTCGGGAACCCTGGGCGCCGAGGAGATGAAGGCCCGCCTCGACGATCGCGACCGCATCGTCGAGCTCAACAAGCGCATCGACCCCGCGTCGGCGCTCGGCGAATCCGTCGGCATCGACCGCATCGATCCCGAGCTGGCCCCCCAGCTCTGGCGCGCCCTCGGCCATCTCATCGTCCTCGGCGAGACCGACGAGTACTACGAGCGCGCCTACGAGCTCCTCATGCACCAGGGCCTGTCGTTCTCCTACGCCGACGTCTCCACCTGCCAGTGGTGCGAGATCGACGACGCCGCCGACCTCGCCACCGCCGAATCCCTCCTGGCCCAGCCCCGCTGACCCCCGCGCAGCCTCGGCCCGCGGACGGCGCGCCCCGGCGCCAGGAATCACAGGGCCGTGCCCGGCATGGCGACGCCCGACCCGAATGAGCCGCGGCCCGACCGGGCCGGGCGCACGATGTCCGCCGATTCAAGTCGCGCGGCCCCTGCGAGCCGCGCCCCGCGGCCCGAGCGGGCCGGGCGCAGGATGTCCGCCGATTCAGGTCGCGCGGCCCCGCCTCCTTGGAAGCCGCGGCCCGCGGCCCGAGCGGGCCGGGCGCAGGATGTCCGCCGATTCAGGTCGCGCGGCCCCCTGCGAGCCGCGCCCTGCGGCCCGAGCGGGCCGGGCGCAGGATGTCCGCCGATTCAAGTCGCGCGGCCCCGCCTCCTTGGGAGCCGCGGCCCGCGGCCCGACCGGGCCTGGCGCACGATGTCCGCCGATTCAAGTCGCGCGGCCCCGCCTCCTTGGGAGCCGCGGCCCGCGGCCCGACCGGGCCTGGCGCACGATGTCCGCCGATTCAAAGTCCCGCGGCCCCGCCTCCTCCGAGCCGCTCGACCGGGCCGACCGCACGATGTCCGCCGATTCAAGTCGCGCGGCACCGCCTCCTGGTGCGCGTCGCCACTCGCCGCGATGATGGCGCGAGCGACTCGGTCGTCGCGATGATGCGGCGCGGACGACTTGATCCCCGACAGGCGCGCCATGGTCGGACCGCAACGGCCTGGTCGGGGCGCGATGTCCGCCGATTCAAGTCGCGCGGACGATAGACCTCGTGAAGCGCTACGAGCTAGCACCGCCCCTCGGGTCATGAACGGCTTTCTCGGTGACCCCGATGTTCGCCGATTCAAGTCGACTGAAAGGGCGGACATCGTCTTTCCCCCCGACGGCCGGGCCGAACAGATGGACGAGAGCGAGTGCACCGGAACGGTTGGCGGCGGGCGAAGAGACGGCTTGAAGGACACCGGACGATTGGAGTGCACGCGCCGCCGGTTTGGTCCGACATGCGAACGTGGCTACTCGTTCTTCTACTCGCGCGACGGGGCGCCGTCGAACTGTTCGCCAGCTCGAGCTCGGACTCCGGGGCTCTCGTGGTGGAGCGCGGCGCGGCGCCGGGCGCAAACCCAAGGGCCAGCAGGCGGAGGTGCGGCACGGACGGCGTCCCGTGCTCGAGACGCGATTTCCTGTCCACGTGACGACGCGCCTGGTGCGGGGAACCGGCTATCTGCGCGGTTCCCGCGTCTATCCGGCGATCCGCCAGGCGCTGTGCGGGGCGCGCGAGCGCCTCGGCGTGCGCATCGTTCACTTCTCGGTTCAATCCAATCACATCCATCTCATCGTCGAGGCCGTGGACCAGGTCGCCCTCGGCCGAGCGATGAAGGGCTTCGGCGTGCGGGTCGCCCGACGCCTCAACAAGCTGGCCGGGCGGAGCGGCCGCGCGATCGCGGACCGTTACCACGCTCGCTATCTGCGCACGCCGACGGAGGTGCGCCGCGCGATCGTGTACGTACTTCAGAACGGCGCGAAGCACGCGCGGGATGAGGGTCGGATCGGCCGCGGCGAGCGCACGTGGGTCGACCCGTACTCCTCGGCGGCGTTCTTCGACGGCTGGCATCCGCGCTGCCAGAAATCGATCCCCGCGCGGGACGCACCCGCCCATCCCCTTCACGGTTGGGGACCGCCGGTGTTTCCGGTGGTGCCGCCACGCACCTGGCTGCTATCCATCGGCTGGGAGCGAGCAGGCGGCCCGATCGACATCAGCGAGCGCCCTTCTCAGGAGGAGGACGCGGCCGGTGCACGGCGCCACCCGCCGTCCCGACGACGCTCGGGCAACGCGACGCCTCCTGTCTGAAGCGATGGGATTGCCGGCAGCGGCGTATCGCTTCGTGCGCGTTGACGCCCGGCTCCCAGGCGCCGCAATACGCTGATCCGGGGCACATCGTCTCCGGCGCGTCGCTGTCCGCCAGGGCCGCGGTACTCCGATCCCACGCGCGCGCCTCTCCATCGGGCGGCGCGGTCTCGAGGTCCGACCCGCATGTCAGGCGCCACGTAAACTGACCCCCTCGCGCCACTAATTCTGACCCCCTCCCACCAGGGGGTAAGCGATGGATAAGACAGCAGGAAGCGAGCAGGCGACCCTCGTGGTCGCGATGGTGGATCCTGAGATCGTAAGGCAGCTGCGGGCGCTCCACGCGCTCGGATGGGGCGCCAGGAGAATCGCGCGCGAGCTCGGCATCGCACGCAACAGCGTGCGGCGCTACTGCGCGAAGGCGCGGCTGCAGAGACGCAGACGAGGCCGGGTGCGTGGACGCTCGACAGCGAGCAGCGCCAAGCAGCATGCCGGTTGCTCGACGGTGCCGCCGCCGGCAATGGCGTCGTGGTGCGGCGGCTGCTGGCCGAGGAGGACGTCGAGGTGCCGTTGCGGACGTTGCAGCGGGTGCTGGCGCCGCATCGCCAAGCGAAGCGGGCAGCCGAGCTCGCGACGGTGCGCTTCGAGACGGCGCCGGGGCACCAGATGCAGATCGACTTCGGCGAGAAGTGGATCTCGATCGGCGGCATTCGCACCAAGGTCCACCTGTTCGTGGCCGTGCTTGGCTACTCGCGGCGGATCTTCGTGCGCGCGTCGCTCAGCCAGCGCCAGGACGACTGGCGCGAAGGCCTCGCTGGTGCATTTCGAACGTTCGGCGGAGTCACGCAGCACATCCTGATCGACCGTGCTGGTGCGCTGGTCGTCGGTCAGGACCGAGAGACCGGCTCGGCACGCGTGCATCCGGCGTTCGCCGAGTTCTGCAAAGACTGGGGCGTCGCCGTATCGGCATGCAGGCCGTATCGAGCGCGCACCAAGGGAAAGACGGAGTCCGGCGTCGGCTACGTGAAGCGCAACGCGATTGCCGGGCTTTCGTTCGCCAGCTTCGCCGCGCTCGAGGCGCATCTCACCCGCTGGATGGTCGAGGCCGACCGACGAATCCACGGCACCACGCACGAGCGCCCCTGCGACCGCTTCGACCGTGACGAGCGCCAGGCCCTGCGGCCCCTGCCGTCACCGGCGATGCCGGTGCGCGAGCGGCGCGTCGCCCGGCGCGTGGCCAGCGACTGCTTCGTCGACGTCGATACGGTTCGCTACAGCGTCCCGCATGCCTGGTGCGGCGTACCGTCGAGGTGCTCGTCGGCGACCACGACGTCGTCATCTACAACGGCGGCATCGAGGTGGCTCGTCATCGACGATGCACCGAGCCCCATCGGCGGGTTGTCGATGCCCGGCACTTCGACGGCATCTATCGTCAGCGCGACGAGGCCGAGGTCGCGGCCAGCTCGCCGATTGGCCGCAGTCTCGACGTCTATGCCGCCTTCGTCGGAGATGTGCCATGAGCGAGTTGGTGCGGGCCCGCGTCGAGGAGCGCCTGCTCAAGCTGAGGCTCGGCGCCGTCGCGCAGCGGCTCGACGGGATCTTGTCCCAGGCGGCGCGAGCCGAGCCGACCTATCTCGACTTCCTCGACCAGATCCTCTCGGAAGAGACCGAGGCCAAGCAGAAGAAGCGCGTCGCGATGGGAATCCAGATCGCTCACTTCCCGACGGTGAGGACGCTCGAGGAGTTCGACTTCAAGTTCCAGCCATCGATCGACCAGAAGCTGGTGCGCGAGCTGGCGACCGGACGCTTCATCGCCGGCGCCGAGAATGTCCTGTTCTTCGGACCGCCCGGCGTCGGCAAGACTCACCTCGCCATCGCGCTTGGCCGCGCAGCCGTCGAGGCTGGACACTCTGCGCTGTTCGTCTCTGCGACGGCACTGCTCGCCTCTCTCGCCCGCGCTCAACTCGAGGGCAAGCTGGCCGAGCAGATCGCCTTCTACGCCAAGCCCAAGCTCCTGGTCGTCGATGAGCTGGGCTACCTCCCCCTCGAGAAGCAGACGGCCCATCTGTTCTTCCAGCTCGTCAGCCGACGCTACGAACGAGGCAGCATGCTCATCACCACCAACCAGACCATCACGCAGTGGGGCCATGTCTTCGGCGACGAAACGATCGCTGCCGCCGTGCTCGACCGCGTGCTCCACCACAGCCACGTCCTGATCATCCAGGGCGACAGTTTCCGACTACGGCAGAAGAAGCGAGCCGGGCTCCTCGGCTCTTCGAAGACCAGCCACTGAACGGATGGGTGGGGTCAGTTTTGGTGGCGTTTCGGGGTCAGGTCTTAGTGGCGTTTGACACCGCACGCATTTGGATCGAGAGGCCGGTCACGCTCGGAAGGCGCGGAAGACTCATGAACGGTGGCTCCGGGGACCAGCGTGTCCGATCCACCCAAGGTACTTCCTCGCGCCGCTCGAGGCGCCGACGTCTCCGCAGCCCGACCGCGCGCCAACAGAGCGACCGGCTCTCGCGAGGCCTCTCGCGGCCTGGCCTGGTTGCGATGTCCGCCAATTCAGGCTCGAGGGGGCGAGGCGTTGCGCCACGTCGTCGATACGGCGGACATCGCTCACCTCCCCGTCGCGATCGACACGGCGGACATCGCTGACGGCCCCGCCGCGTCGATAGACGCGGACATCGGTGACCTCGTCCACCGCCGCGATCGATACGGCGGACATCGGTGACCCCGTCCACCGCCGCAATCGATACGGCGGACATCGGTGACCCCGTCCACCGCCGCGATCGATACGGCGGACATCGGTGACTTCGTCCACCGCCGCGATCGATACGGCGGACATCGGTGACCTCGTCCACCGCCGCGATCGATACGGCGGACATCGGTGATCCCGTCCACCGCCGCCACCGCCGCGATCGATACGGCGGACATCGGTGAGCCCGTCCACCGCCGCCATCGATACGGCGGACATCGGTCCCCCGTCCACCGCCGCCATCGATACGGCGGACATCGGCTTCCGCCTCTCACGGCAGCCAGGGTGGTGGATGCCGAGGCGGCCACCACGGGAGGGCTTCAAACCGCGGCCGTGGCCCGACCGGCCGTCTGGCCCTTCCTCTCTCCCGCTTTCCTCCCTGTCCTTCCTCGCACCGGCCCCACCACGGATCGCAGGCACGTCCGTGCCATACCGATCGCGGTCGGGCTGCTCGGGACGGCCCCTGCGCGCGGCGTCAGTCCGGGTACCAGGTGGGGCGGAACATGATGGCGAGGCGGGGGCCGGCCTGGGTGGACTTGGGGATGGAGTGGCGCCAGGTGCGCTGGCAGGTGCCGCCCATGACGAGGAGGTCGCCGCGGCCGAGGGGGTAGGAGATGCTGCGGCCGCCGGCTGTGGGCTTGAGGAGGAAGCGGCGCGGGGTGCCGAGGGAGACGGTGGCGACGAGGGCGGTGTCCATGTCGCGCGCGACGGTGTCGCCGTGGAAGGCGACGCTGTCGCGGCCGTCGCGGTAGAGGGCGAGGGTGATGCGCTGGAAATTTTCGCTGTAGCGGTGCGACAGGGCGGTGCGGATCTCCTCGAGGAGGGGGTGGCCGGGGCCGTCGGCGGGGAGTGTGGCGATCAGGCGGGGCGTGTCGACCATGCGGTCGTACATCCAGCGGCGGTCGGTGCGCCAGTGTGTGGAGCGCTCGAGCTCGGCAAACAGGGTGTCCTGGCCGGTGACCCAGCTCGGGGCGTGGTCGACCCAGGCGCCCTCCGCCAGGGGGGTTCGCTCGACTCCCGAGAACGAGGGATCGAACCCCGGTGAGCCACCGGCAAACAGGCCCAGCTGCACGACCACGGCGGATCGTAGCCGGCCCGGATTCGAGCGCCAGTGGGCCGGACGCGGTGTAGCATTGCCACCATGACCGCCGACGTCACGTTCCGGGACTTCGCTGGCGCCATCATGACGGGCAACACCGACGAGGCCGCGCGGGTCCTCGGCATCCTGCTCGACCTCGAGCCTCCCGCGGCCCACGCCGCCGCCGCTCACTTCAGCGAGGGCATGAAGACAAAGGGCGCCGACTTCATGACCAGCGCCATGACCCTGCGCACCGCCGTCACCTCGGGCGAAGATCGCGAGATCCGGAAGCTCCTGGCCGACTGTTTCGGGCTGACCGGCACTACCGTGGACCGGTCGGTCACGGCCCTTCGCCACCGCTACCACCCGCGCGCCTGATCGCGCGGCCCAGCCGCCCGACGCCGGCCGCGACAACGCCGATCGCGGAGCCGGCGGCGAGCGCGGCTCGCGCCCGCGGCGTCCCGCGCCCGTGGGGCGATCCCGGGCCGATCCCCTGGCCGATCCCCCCCAGGGCGTCGAGCCACGTCTCGCGCGGCGGTCGGGCGAGGATGCCGTCGAGCCCGAACAGGACGATCTCCTCGACGCCGGCGGCATCGGCCAGCGCGACATCCTCGGCCAGCTCGTGGGGCGCGCGATAGGCGCGCTCGTCGCCCAGCGCGCCCAGCCCGACAACGCCGAGCGAGATGGCGGCGCGCGATCCCCAGCGCCGCGCCGAGGTGATGGCGATGGCGCGCAGCACGGCCAGCGCGTCCGACCGGCGCAGCACGCCGCGCGAGTAGCCCTCGAACAGGGACGTGTAGGCCATCGCGTTGATGCTGTCGAAGGCGAGCCCGTCAACCGGCGTGCCGAGCAGCTGCTGCCAGCCGCGGCTGGCCATCGCCGACGGCAGCACCGTGAGCGGCGTGACCGCGGCCGACACGCGCAGCGACTCGCGGCGCAGCTCGAGCACCAGGTCGCCGAGCGCGCGCACCCCGGCGGGGCCGGGCAGCTCGAACAGGGCCCGCGGGCTGCCGGTCAAGAGGGCCCGCACGCGGCCGATGGGCGGCTCGAGGTCGATGGCGATCTCGTCGGGCAGCGCGGCGGCCGCGCGCAGCGAGCCCAGGAGCTCGCGGCAGAACGCGGCGAAGCGGCCGGCGTTGGCCGCGCTGGGCCAGCGGCCGTGGCGATCGTCGAGCATGGGCCACAGGCCGATGCCGACGCCGGCGGCGCGGCAAGCGTCGACCACGGCGGCCGCGCCGGCCGCGGTCGGCGGTGTCACCGCGACGAGGAGATCGATGCCGCGCGCGGCCAGCTCGGCGAGGAGCGATGCCTCGACGATCTGGTCGTAGTCGACCATCTCACTCCATAGACGGCGGCGCCGGACGGACACGCGGGCTAGGATCATGCCATGAGGATCCTCTACGGCGTTGTCGGGGAGGGCATGGGACACGCGATGCGGTCGCGGGTCGTGCTCGAGCACCTGGTCGGCAAGGGTCACGAGGTCGAGATCATGGCGTCCGGCCGCGCCTGCCAGTTCCTGGGCAAGCGCTTCGACGGGGTCAACGAGATCCACGGCCTCCACATGATCAGCGAGGACAACCGCATCCGCCTGGGCAAGAGCATCTGGTCGAACGTGCTGGCCGGCCTCACCGGCACGCCGAAGAACATCAAGGCCTACTTCGACCTGATCGACGACTTCCACCCGCACGCGGTCATCAGCGACTTCGAGTCGTGGACCTACTTCTACGCCAAGGTGCACGACACGCCGATCCTGAGCATCGACAACATGCAGGTCATCAACCGCTGCCTGCACGCGCCCGAGATCCTCGACGGTGTGCGCAAAGATTTCGAGATCGCGCGCGCGTTCGTCAAGAGCAAGCTGCCCGCGTCCGACTGGTACCTCATCACCGCGTTCTTCCGCGCCCCGGTCCGCAAGGAGCGAACCACGCTGTTCCCGCCCATCCTGCGCCCGGAGATCCTGGCGGCCCGCCCGCAGCGCGGCGAGCACCTGCTCGTCTACCAGACCGCCGAGGGCTACGGCGCGCTGGCCGACGCGCTGCGCGCCACCGGCAGAGAGTGCCGGATCTACGGGATGCGGCGCGACCTCACCGCCGACAAGGTCGACGGCAACCTGACCTATCGGCCGTTCTCGGAGACGACCTTCATCGAGGACCTGGCCAGCTGCCGGGCGGTCATCGCCAACGCCGGCTTCACCCTGATGGGAGAGGCGGTCTACCTGCACAAGCCGATGCTGGCGTTCCCGCTGGGCGGCCAGTTCGAGCAGATCCTGAACGGCCGCTACCTGGAGCGCGAGGGGTTCGGCATGACGGTCGAGAGCACCCGCGACATCGGCCGCCTGCCCCGCTTCCTCGACCGGCTGGACGGGATGGAGGCCAGGCTGGCCGGCTACAGCCAGGACGGCAACCGCGAGCTGCTCGGCTCGGTCGACGATCTCCTGGCGCGCATGAGCTAAGCTTCTCCCGTCATGGTCGACAAGCTGAACCTGTCCGACGAGGAGTGGCGCCGGCGCCTGACGCCGGAGGAATACCAGGTGCTGCGCAAGCACGGCACCGAGCGAGCGTGGGCCGGCTGCTTCGTGGCCACCCACGATGCAGGGACGTACGTCTGCGCCGGCTGCGGAAATCCATTGTTTCGCTCCGGCACCAAGTTCGAGTCCGGCACCGGATGGCCGTCGTTCACCGACCCGGTCGTGCCGGACGCGATCACCAACATCGATGATCATTCCTACGGCATGACCCGCACGGAGGTGCGCTGCGGGCGCTGCGACGGCCACCTGGGCCACGTCTTCCCCGACGGGCCGCCGCCCACCGGGCTGCGCTACTGCATGAACTCGGTCGCCATGCGCCACGTCCCCGACGGACAGGCGATCGAGCTCGTGCGCGAGTAGGCGGCGGTGCGCATCGCGCTCCTCGGCGGGACGCGCTTCATCGGGCGCGCGATCGCCGTCGAGCTGGCCGCGGCCGGCCACGAGCTGTGCCTGATCCATCGCGGCGAGACAGAACCCGCCGATCTGCCCGCCGCCCTGCACGTCCACATGGATCGTCGCGACCGCGGCCTGCGCGACGCCATCACCGGCTTCCGCGCCGACGCGCTGGTCAACTGCTTCGCGCTCGGCCGGGCCGACGCGGAGGCCGCGCTGGCGGCCGCGCCGTCCGGCGCGCGCCTGCTCGTCCTGTCGAGCATGGACGTCTACCGCGCGTACTCGATGCTGCGCGCGGGCGGCGAGGGAGACCCGGTCCCGCTCGACGAGTCGTCGCCGGTCAGGAGCGAGCGCTACCCGTACCGCGGCAAGCTGCCCGGGTTCGACGACTACGAGAAGCTCGATGTCGAGGAGGCGTACCTGGCGGCCGGCGCCACCGTGTGCCGCTTGCCCATGGTCTACGGCGAGCACGACTACCAGCGGCGCGAGGAGTTCATCCTGCGCCGGGTGCGCGCCGGACGGCCGCGCATCCCGTTCGGCGCCGGCAACTGGCTGTGGTCGCGCGGCTACGCCGGGGACATCGCGCGCGCGGTGCGCCTCGCCGTCGAGCACGACGCGGCGGCCGGCCAGGTGCTCAACCTGTGCGAGCGACGCACCGGGTCGATGGAGCTGTGGGCGCGGAACATCCTGGAGGCGGCGGGCTCGACCGCCGAGCTGGTACGCGTGCCGGATGCCTCGCTGCCCGCCGACCTCGAGCTGACCGGCGCGATCGGCCAGCACATGCTCGTCGACTCCTCGAAGGCGCGGGCCCTGCTCGGCTGGGAGGAGCCGGACGATCCGCAGTCCAGCCTGCGCCGCTCGGTCGCGTGGCACCTGGCCCATCCGCCAGAGCCGGACCTGGACTTCGAGGCCGACGACCGGGCCCTCGCGGCGATCGACAGCTGACGTCTACCGCCCGGCGATATTCCTCGCCGAGGGCCGGCCTCAGGCGCGCGGCGTCCGCCGCTCCATGCGCGCGGTGCGGTTCTTGACCGAGAGCAGCTGCTGGCGCAAGGCCTGCCCCTCGGCCGCCAGGTCGTCGAAGCCGACCGCCTGGGCCTCGGTGGCGAACGCGAGCGCGCTCTCGGACAGCTCGCCGATGCGCTGTCCCATGCGGCCGAGCTCGTCGCCGGTGAGCTCGCGATCGTCCGGAAACGAGGCGCCCACGTCGCGGACCTCGGACGCCAGACCCTCGAGGCGCGCCAGCAGCCCCTCGAGCGCGTTCTTGCGCTCCAGCATCTCGAGCGCGCGCCGCTGCACCGCCTCGGCGATGGTCTGCTGCCCGTCGCGCACCTGGGCGATGGCGGCGACCAGCCGGCCGACCTCGGCCGAAAGCTCGTCGTCGATGCGGGCGATCTCCGCCAGGCCCTCGGCCGCCCGGACCACGCTCTTGCGCGAATCCAGGGTCAGCTTCAGGAAGGCGTGCGCCGCGCGCTGGTAGGCGGTCAGCACCGCGTCGAGCTTCTCGGCTGCCTCCAGCAGCGAGTGTTGCGTCACGCGCGGCGCGTCGGCCATTGGTAGATCCTTACCTTCCTTCCGCCTCGCGGCAGTCGATTCGGTCAAGACCCCCTCTCAAACCGTGCATGCGGATTTCCCGCACACGGCTTCCGGGCGATCTCTCGTGCTTCAGCATTGTGCCGGCTCCGGGTATTGGACGGTGCCACGCAGGCGATGGAGCCCGAGGTTGTGGAAGGACTCGCGCGTCCAGCGCGCCGCCTCGCCGGGCTTGAGGTGCCGCCCCTTGCGCTCGAGGCGCAAGCGACGGAGCCTCATCCAGACGTAGCTGTCGAGCTGGTTGAAGCGCTTGGCGGCGTTCCCGGTCTTGAAGTAGTTGCCCCATCCCCGGAGGACCGGGTTGAGGTCGGCGATGACGTCGCGCAGGTCGTCGTGGCACCGCCGCCTTGGGGTCAGCTCCTTCACCCGCTGCCGGATTCTCTGCATCGCGCGCTGCGATGGCCATCGGTGGAGGAAGTAGAGCTTGCGATGCTCCCTCTCCCAGATGCGGCCGCTCATGCGCTTGTGCAGGTGGCAGCCGAGGAAGTCGAAGCCCTCTTTTCCATTGTAGAGCTCGACTCGCCTCGTCTTGTCCGGGTGTAGCTCGAGTCCGAGCCGCGCGAGGATCACACGGATCCTGGCCTCGGCCTCGGCGCACTCCTGCTTCGTCCGACTCAGCACGACGAAGTCGTCCGCATACCGAACCAGCGTTCCCAGGGGAGCGCTGTGCCGGGTCCACAAGACGTCGAGCACGTGCAGATAGATGTTCGACAGGAGCGGCGAGATCACGCCACCCTGCGGCGTCCCAGCAATTACCGGCGACACCACACCGTCTTCCATCACTCCTGCTTCGAGCCACTGCCGCAGCAGCTTCAGCATCCGCCGGTCCGAGACTCGCTTCGCCACCAGCTTCATCAGCTTGTCGTGGTCGATGCTGCCGAAGTAGTCGCGGATGTCGGCGTCGAACACGTGGTGGTGACCCTTCGCGCCCAGCTTCCTCAGCGTCTCCAGGGCACCCAACGCGCTTCGTCTGGGGCGGAAGCCATACGAGACCGGCAAGAAGTCGGCCTCGAAGATCGGCTCCAGCACCAGCTTCGCCGCCATCTGCACCACCCGATCCCGGACCGTCGGTATGCCGAGCGGCCGCTTCCTCCCATCTGCCTTCGGGATGTACCGGCGCATGACCACACCAGGCCGGTACTTCTGCGTCCGCAGTGCGTCGCCCAGGTCCTCGAGGAAACCCTTGACGCCGTACTGCTCCACCTCGGCGATCGTCTGTCCATCAACGCCCGCCGCGCCCTTGTTGGCCTTGACCCGCTTCCACGCCTCCTGGAGGACGTCACTCCGCCAGAGATGGTCGTATAGCGCGTGGAAGCGCCTACCCGGTGCCCGCTTGGCCGAGGCACACAGTCGCCTTTGCAGTTGTCGCACTTTGTCGCACGGCCTACGGCCGCCGGGGTTGTTAGGTCCGCTCGTGGCGGCCATTCCCTCGCGCTTACCTGCTCGAGCGACGCGATCACCCCAGGGACCCTTCCCTCCTGCCGCGTTGTTCGTCGCGGCGATCGCAGGTACTACGATCCCCTCGGACTCCCGCTGCGCAGCGGCCGACTTCGCCTTCGGCTTATACAGCCCGCTTCGCCCTGACGTGGGCAGCGCAGACGGGTCTCCCGTGTTCCGCGCATCTCCTTGCACGCGTGCTGCTCCCCGTACCCCGCCGGGACCGACGGCGCCCTCCGGTCTTTGCGCCCTCGGTGTTGCCTTCGCCGTGAAATGAGCGGCTCGGCCCCCGGATTGTTCATCTGTCGAGGCTGCAGGCTTCACTTGATGTTGCGGCCCGCGTGCTTGCTCCCTTCCCACGGGTCTCCCCGCTGAAGGCTTTTGACGCCCCGCTCGGACGCCGGGGTCTCCCCCTGACGCCTGGGGCCTGCTTCCCGGCGCTCCGGCGCTTACCGGGACGGGACTCTCACCCGCTGGAGAGGCGCAGCGTGCGACTTCCGAGCCGTTTCCCTGGCGGGAACCTCTCGTCGTCGCGTCACGGCGCACCATCGCGGCATCCTACTACCAGGCCGAGGCCGTGTCACAGGCGGGCGCCCGTGCTGCCGCGCCCGCGCCGCCGGCTACTTGCAGTCGCCGTCCTTGCCCGCGGTCCACGACGGCGGGTCGCTGGCCGGGAACGACTCGTCGCTGGACTCGTCCACGCGGTCGCGGCCGGAGTCGTCATGCCGGGGCGGATGGGCGACCGGCGGGTTCGGCGCGGACCGCCTGGACTGCTTTTCGCTGTCTGGCCGCGGCGAGGTGCCGGGCCGCTCGATCTTCTTCTTGGCCATGTCCCCCATACGAAGCAGGACACGTGCCACGCCCTAAGTTCCGACGTGATAGAGCATCACGTAGACGGCCACGCCCGTGAGCGACACATAGATCCACATCGGCCACAGCCAGCGCGCCACGGCGCGGTGCTGGACGAATCGCTTTCGCAGTGCCATCAGCAGCGCCCGCGCCACCAGGGGGACGATGACGACGGCCAGCACCATGTGGCTGAACAGGATGAACAGGTAGAGGCTCTTGTCCCAGCCCTCGCCGGCGTAGCGATGGGTGCCGGTGGTGGCGAAGCGCGTGAGGTACGAGACCAGGAAGACGCCCGAGGTCGTCACCGCGGCCAGCATGCAGCTGCGGTGGAAGTCGATGTGCCGGCGGCGGATGGCCGCGTAGCCGGTGATGAGGAAGACGGCGCTGGTGCCGTTGAGCATGGCGTTGAGCGCCGGATGGATCTCCACCCAGCTCATGCCCGCCTTCCACATGGCGCCGATCGCCGGGATCGCGAGCAGCGCGATGGCGAACAGCAGCCACAGGAACGGGCGGCCGTAGAACGACGGCCGAGCGCCGACGACAGCTCCGTCAGCGCCGGCGGCACCGCGTCCATCGCAGGGTCGGCGTTCGAGCCGGTGTCGTGAGACTCACCCATCGCCGTCGCGCGATCCTCAGCCGGCCCCGTCCAGGACCAGCGCCGTCATGAGCAGCGGCAGGTACAGGACCGAGAGCAGGAACAGGTTGCGCGCCCAGCGCGGTCCGCCGGCCGACAGCCCCTTCGCGCCGTACGTGAAGTAGGCGCCGCCCATGAGCGCGGCGGCCAGCAGGTACCAGCGCCCGGCCACGCCCAGCGGCGTGAGCAGCAGGGTCAGCTGCACCTGGATCGCCAGGTAGAAGACGATCGCCTGGCGTGTGGTCGCCTCGCCGCGCGTGGTGGGCAGGATCTTGAGGCCCGCACGGTCGTAGTCCTTGCGGCGAAACAGCGCGATGGCGTGAAAGTGCGGGATCTGCCAGAGGAACAGCACGCCGAAGAGCGCCAGCCCGCCGGCGTCGAGGGCGCCGGTCCCCGCCGTCCAGCCCAGCAGCGGCGGCATCGCGCCCGGCACCGAGCCGATGAGCGTCGCCACGGTCGTCCGCTGCTTGAGCGGCGTGTACAGCATCACGTAGCTGAGGAACGCGATCACGCCGAGCAGCCCGGTCAGCGGGTTGACCGCGAAGGTCAGCACCGGGACCGCGACGATCGCCTGGGCCAGGCCGAAGCGCAGCGCCACCGCCGGCTCCATGCGCCCGGCCGGCAGCGGCCGCGTGCGCGTACGCGCCATCAGGCAGTCAACGTCGCGCTCGAGGTACATGTTGAGCGTGTTGGCCGCGCCGACGATGAGCGCGGTGCCCAGCGCGAGCGCGATCCACGGCGCCGCCAGCGCGGGCCCGGGCGCCAGCGCCAGGCCGGCCATGGCGGTCATGAGCGCGAACAGGAGGATGCGCGGCTTGACCAGCGCCACCAGGTCGCGCGCCGCCGACGGGCGCGCTGCCCCTTCCCGTCGCCGCAGCGGCAGCGCGTCGGTCCGGGCGGTCACGGCCGCCCTCCCACCGCGCCATCGCCGGGAAGAAGCTCCGCGCCGGCGCTGCGCCGCGCGTCGCGGGCGCGCACCGCTCGCGGCGCCGGCCCCTTCGATCCGGTCATCAGCCACATCGCGCAGAACAGGCCCCACAGCACCGCCGCGCCGCCGAAGTGGGCGATCACGATCGCCACCGAGCGATAGGTGAGGATGATGAAGATGCCGAACGTCACCTGGGCTGCGACGGCGAACGGCACCGCCAGGGCCGCGCGCCGGATCCCGGGCCGCGCCCGTCCGGCGGCGCGCGCGATGGCCAGCGACGTGGCGATGGCGATGAGGCCGATCACCACGCCGGCCAGGCGATGGGCGATGTGCAGCTGCAGCGCCAGCGGCGCGCCGGCCGGCCAGAGCTGCCCCTCGTGCAGCGGCAGGTCGACCGAGGCCAGCGCCGCGCCGTGGTGGCGAACCAGCCCGCCGAGCAGGATCTGCACCAGCACGGCGACGCCGCCAAGTGCGATCCAGCGGCGCATGCGCGCGCGGTCCGCATCATCGAGCGCGCCCGCCGGCGCCGAGTCACGCTGTGGACGCGTGCGCCAGGCAGTGAAGAGCGCCAGGGCGAAGTAGCTCATCGCCACCATGAGATGCGCGGTGGACACGAACCAGGGCAGCTGGAAGTAGACGGTCAGCGCGCCGAGCAGGGCCTGAACCACGACCAGGCCGAGCGCCGCGGCGGCCCAGCCGCGCAGCGCCGGACGCCGCCGCCACAGCAGCACGGTCAGTCCGAGCTGGAGCAGACCCACAGTCATCGCGATCAGGCGGTGGCCGTGCTCGAACAGCACGCCGCCCTCCATCTCGGGGAAGAGCTGGCCGTGACAGATGACGAACGCCTCGGGACAGGCGAGGCTGGAGCCGGTCGGGTTGACCAGCCCGCCGGCCATCAACAACAGAAATGTGGCGGCGGCCGTGATCTGGGCCCATCTGAATTCAAGCGTGGCTGGCGCTCTGCTCATGGTCCTTCAGCGCGCGCCGGCCTGGGCCGGGCGGTCCTTCTCCGCGTCGTAGGTGATGTCGAGCGAGGCGGTCGCCCCCTCCTTGACGGTGACCTTCTGCGTCTTGACGCCGTAGAACTCGTGCCACACCTGCACGGTGTAGGTGCCGACCGGGGCCTTCTCGATGGTGAAGCGGCCGTCCTCGCCCGAGGTCGCGAAGTACGGGATTGTCGCTCACCACCACGTAGCCCTGCATCCAGCCGTGCGCGTCGCACTTGAGCTTGAGGATGTCGTCGTCGCGGATCGGACCGGTGAGCGGCGGCGAGCCGGCCGGCTGGCCGCGGTTGAATACTGTCTCGGTGTCGCGCCGCTCGCCCCACGGCAGCACGCGCGCGTTGACGTTGTGCGTGGTCTTGTCGCTGTTGCGGACCTCGAGCGTCTGTCCGCGCACGCCGCCCTGCACCCGCGGCCGGTACATGCAGTTCGACCTGATCGACCACCACCGGCTCCGACGGCACCCAGCCCGGAACCGCGCCCGGCTCGATGCGGGCCAGCGCGTTCTGCAGCGCCCCGCTCGCTCCCACCAGCACTGTCTCCGCGCGCATCTCCTTGGCGGCGCACACGCCGTCGGATGCCGCGCTGAAGGGCCGGCATCTCCGGCGGCGTGCCGGTCAGCTTCACCGTGCCGGCGATCGTACCAGTCGGCCCGGGCGGCGGCTCGGCGGCCTTCACGGGCTGGTCGGGAGCCTGGGCCGGGCCGGTCCCGTTCTCCTCGGGGGGCACCTCCTCGACCGCGGTCTCGGACCGGCTCTTCTTGCAGGCCGGCGCGGCGGCGACCAGGAGAACCGCGATCAGGCTCAGGACGGCGACCGACGGCATGCCTGTCGCGGGGCAAAGCTCCTTCCATGTCGCGTTGTTGCTACCACGTCCTGGATCCGGCCCCGGGCGATTCGGGGCGGTGCGACAAATTGCCGCTCGCGCGTCCAGGGTGCGCCCGGGCCCTGCGGCGGCGGTTCATCGCCCAAGGCTAACCGACTGAATGGACGGCGCGATCGGCCGATTGCACGCAGTCCACATTGCGAGCTCCGGCCACCATTCCCTATGCTGGCTTCTGGCGCGATCGAGGCGGGTCGACCGCATGGCGGCGACGCGCGTAGAGCGCCACAGGAGAGCACGATGAACCTGGGCGAAGTCGGCGCGGACCCGGTCGCACTGTCCGCGCTCCGGGCGGCCGATCTGGAGCGCCCCGGACTCGTGTTCGTCCAGGACGGGCAGCGCTACCGCACCACCGGCGAGCACATCGGGCACGGCGGCATGGGCAACGCCTTCCTGCTCGGCATGGGCGACGGCGACGGCGCCGCGGTCGGCAAGGTCTTCCACTCCGAGTACCTCTATCAGCTGCGCACCGACGAGATCACGCGGCGCGACCACACGGCGGTGCTGACGAACATGGCGGTGATCGCCGGGCTCGGCCACCCGCACGTGCTGCCGATCCTCATCTCGTCGCCGATCGCCGACAACCACCTGACCGTCACGCCGCGCCAGCACTGCACCCTGCTGCACGCGATCTCCACCGGCTCGCTGGCTCCGCGCGGCCGGGTCGAGCTCCTGCTGCAGGCCCTGCGCGGGCTGGCGGCGCTCCACGCGGCCGGCTTCGTGCACCGCGACTTCACCCTGCGCAACATCCTCGTCGACGAGAGCCACCAGCACGCCTATTCTGTTCGACTTCGACCTCGCGCTGTCGGTCGAGGAGCTGCAGGGGCAGAGCTACCGGGCGCGCTACCAGGGGCGCATCTTCGGCTCGCCCGGGTTCTCGGTCGCGCCGGAGGTGCTCGACTCGCAGCTGATGGACTCGCCGATCTCGCGCGTGCTCGACATCTACGCCATCGGCGGCGCGGTGTTCGCGCTGTTCACCGACGAGCTGCCCTACGGCTCGACCCAGGACATGTGGAGCCTGCTCCTGCGCATCACCGACGGCGTGGTGCTGGGCGGCAAGAGCCGCATCGTCTATCCCGAGGCGGTGCCGCCGCCGGTGCGGCCGGTCATCGAGGCGTGCATGGAGCGCGACCCGGACCGCCGCGTGTCGTCGGTCGACCAGGTGATCGCCGCGCTGGAGGCCGCGCTGCCGGCCCTGTCGGGGACGGTGGGCACGCGCGAGCCGATCCCGGCCGCGCACCGCACGCTCCCCTACGGCGATCCCCGCGCGCGGCTGAGCGCCATCTACGCCTCGCGCCGCGATCTGTCGGTGTCGATGGACGACATGCGCGAGATCGACGGCGCGCTGGCGCGTCACGGCTACCAGGTCCAGCGCGCCATGGGCCGGGTGAAGGGCCACCCGATCTTCATGGCCGCGCCCAACGCCGAGCTGGTCGCGACCGGGCAGTTCCCGGACAGCAACCTGTATCCGAAGATCGTGACGGCGCTGGCGCTGCGCGGCGATCCGGATCCGGCCGCGATGGTGGACCGCTGGATGGGCCAGTACCTGCCGATCCTGCGCGCCGCGCGCCAGGGCCTGCTCACGCCCCTCTACCGCGTGGTGCACGACGACGCGAGCGGGTACCTGTTCCTGTTCAGCGAGTACGTGGACGACCCGCGCTTCGGCCCCGCGCTCGACAGCCACGACCTGACCCTCGAGGAGGCGTTCGGCCTCGGCTACCTGGTGGCGGCGCAGGTCGAGCGGCTGCACTCGCGCGGCATGGCGCACCGCAACGTGTGCGCGGCGTCGCTGCTGCTCAAGGGGCTGCGCGAGAGCAGGCGCGTGCACCCGGCCATGGTCGGCATCGTGTCGCCGTCGCTCGACCCGAGCGACCTTGCCACCGACGTGCGCGACATGGCCGCACTGATGATCTCGTGGCTGCGCCCGACCCGCATCGAGGACGCGGAGGCGGTCTACCACGAGCGCCTCGGCGACGTGCATCGCCGCATCGCCGAGATGGCCGAGGGCATGGGTGCGCACTCGATCGCCGACTTCCGCGACGCCGTGGCCGACGGCCTGTCGGCCATCGACTTCAACTTCGGCGTGCTGCGCGAGAACGACGGCGACCTCAACGCCTACGCCCTGCTCCTGGTCAGCCACGCCCTCTATGGCCGGCTGTGGCGCTCGTGAGCGGATGCCGTCGGTGAGCTGCGCGGGAATGTGCTGACGACTACGGGCGGCGTCGAGGCGGCGGATGGAGCGGGTCGTCCGGCCAGGCGTGGCGCGGGTAGCGGCGGCTCAGCTCGCGCCGGATCGACGGATAGTGGACCTCCCAGAAGCGGGCCAGGTCGCTGGTCACCTGCACGGAGCGGCCGTTGGGGGCGAGCAGGTGAAGGACGAGCGGGACGGCGCCGCCGGCGACGGTCGGGCCGGCGCGCAGGCCGAAGAAGTCTTGCAAGTCGGGACTCGATCCACGGCGGGCGGTCCGGCTCGTAGTGCACCGGCACGCGCTTGCGGCCGGGCAGGCTGATCGCTTCGGGCGCCATGCGGTCGAGGGCGCGGCGCTGGTCGGCGCCGCGGGCGCGCCACAGGCGATCGAGCAGGCCGGCGGCGCGGAGCTCGGCGAAGCTGGTGGCGCCGTCGGCGCACGCGTCGGCGATGACCTGCTCCAGCTCCTCGTCGGCGATGGGCGCGAGGCCTGAGGCGGGCGAGGCGCGCGCGATCAGATCGATGCGCGAGCGCAGCTGGGCCAGCTCGACGGCGGGAAAGAAGCCGCTCAGCCCGGCGGCGCGCGCTGCGGCGGCCAGCACCGCGCCGGCGGCGGCGAGATCGAGCCGGCGCGGATCCACGTCGCGCGTCTCCTCGAGGGCCAGGCCGTCGTACGACAGGCGGCGGACCCGCTCGACTCGCTCGGCGGCGGGATCGAAGCGCAGCTCGTCCGACTCGGCGATCTGCTCGACGTCGAGATCGAACAGCCAGGCCGGATCGATCGCCGAGGCCGCGCGCACGCTCACCTGTCGGCTCTGGCCCCGCCCCTGCTCCTCCGCCTCGACCGCGACGACGAACTCCGGGTCGCGCACCGCGCTCGACGGGTGCAGCGCCGCGGCGCCGCCGCCCGCGCCGTCGCACAGCAGCAGCTCGGCCGCGCCGGGCCGGCGCCGGCGCGCGACGCGATCGGGAAAGCCGGTCATCAGGGCGAACAGCAGGGCGCGCTCGCTGTCGGCCGGCGCGGCGACGCTGCGATCGACGAGGCGGCGCAGCTGGGCCGCGGCGCGCGCCACCGGCCCGCGCCCCTCGACCGCGTCGACCCGATCGAGCACGTCGGAGCTGGAGGTGTGCGCGGCGGTCCGGACGTCGCTCCGCTTCTCCTCGGCCAGCGCGGCCGCGACGAGGCAGCCGTCACCGGCCACGCCGAGCCGCTCCGCCTCGATCAGCACGCGGGCCTGGCGCGGGTGGAGCGGGAAGCGGATCATGCGCCGGCCGATCTCGCTCAGCGCGCCGCGGCCGTCGACAGCGCCGAGCCGGCCGAGCAGCGCCTCGGCGGTGGCCAGCGCGGCGGGCGGCGGTGCCTCGAACCAGTCGAACGCCTCGTCGCGGGCGACGCCGGCGGCGCGCAGCGCGAGCACCGCCTCGGCCAGGTCGGCGCGCTGCACCTCCGGCAGGTCGAACTCGCGCCGCGTGTCGTGATCGTGGCGGGTGTAGAGGCGGAGGCAGCGTCCCGGGCGCGTGCGGCCGGCGCGGCCGGCGCGCTGGGCGGCGCTGGCGCGGCTGATCGGCTCGACGCGCAGGGCGCCCAGGCCGGACCAGGCCGCGTGACGCGCCACCCGCGCCGTGCCGCCATCGACGACCGCGGCGACGCCGTCGATCGTGATCGACGTCTCGGCCACGTTGGTGGCGAACACGACCTTGCGCCGCGCGCTCGGCGCCAGCGCCAGGTCCTGCTCGGCCGGTGGCAGCGCGCCGTACAGCGGCAGCAGCGCGAGATCGTGTCGCTGGGCCAGCTCCGCGCACGCGGCCAGGGAGCGCCGGATCTCGGCCACGCCGGGCAGAAAGACAAGCACGTGGCCGTCGAGGCCCTCGCGGGCCAGGCGGCCGACAGCGCGCGCGACCTCGCGCTCGATCGGATCGCGCGATGCCTGCTCCGCGTGCTCGATGGCGACCGGGTGTACCCGCCCCTCGGCGGCCAGGACCGGGCAGTGCGAGGAAGGCGGCGACCGGCCCGGGATCGATCGTCGCCGACAGCACGCCGATGCGCAGGTCCGGGCGGGCCCCGCGCTGGGCGCGGCGAAGCAGCGCGAGCGTGACGTCGCCGGTCAGGTGGCGCTCGTGGAACTCGTCGACGAGGACGACGCCGACGTCGGCCAGGTGCGGATCCGACATCAGCCGCCGCGCCAGCAGGCCCTCGGTCACGAACAGGACGCGCGTGTCGGGCCCGACCTGGCGGTCGAAGCGCACCTCGTAGCCGACCGCGCCGCCGACCTGCGCGCCCATCTCCTGCGCCACCCGCCGCGCCGCGGCCCGCGCGGCCAGCCGGCGCGGCTCCAGCACGACGACGCGGCCGCCGGCGCCGGCCTCGATCAGGGCGGGCGGCACGCGGGTGGTCTTGCCCGCGCCCGGCTCGGCGACGAGGACAAGGTTGCCCTCGCGCAGCGCGGCGCACACCGCCGGCAGGTGCGGGTCGATCGGCAGAGGCGCGCGCGCGGACATCGGGCGATGAAGATACTCTCTCGCCGCGGCCACGGCAGGTCGGCGCCCATCCCCGGGCTCTCGATACTAGAATGCCGGCGTGAGCGTCATGCTGATCGCCGAGGACGGACGCGAGCTCCAGATGAACGCGTGGAACTGGGGCGTGCTGCACCACGTGGTCGCGCGCGCCGGGCTGTTCCCGGACGACGTGTGGGAGCCGGCTCGCCAGGGCGGCGGCGAGCTGGATGCGGCCGGGGTCGCGCGGCTGGCCGACTTTCTGGCCGACCAGCTGCTGCCCTGTCTGGCGCCCGGCCAGCGCATGTTCTTCAACGGCACAGTCACCGACGAGCCGGACGACGGGACCTTCTACCGCGAGGAGGGCGAGCTGTGGCGCAACTACAGCCTCCGTCACGAGGTGCTGGTCGGCGCGATCGAGTTTCTCCGCTCGGCGGCGGGGACGGTCCGCTTCTCCTGAGCCGGGAGCCCGACGGCTCAGTCGCGGCTCCGGTGCAGCTGCACCTCCACCTCGAGGCGCCAGGTCGCGCCGTCGTCCTCGAGGACGTGTCCCTGCCAGAGGAGCGACTCGCCGGCGATGCGCGAGAAGGTCCAGCGGATGGTCCGGTCGCCGCGCCTGCCCACCTGCACGATGTCGTCGCCCACGCGGCGTCCCTCCAGCTCGATGCGATAGCCGGCCTCCGGATCCCACCACAGCGCGCGCCACGACTCGCTCTTCGGGTCGAAGACGCGCAGCGTGGTGCCGAACCACTGCATCGTCTGCGGTCCGGCCCGCGGCGCGGTCGGCCCGCGACGGCGTGATCCACGTGTCCTGCACAGCGCGCCCGTCGAGCACCCACGCGAAGTGGACCTCGATGCTCGCCGCCGGAGCGCCCGCGACCATGTGATAGCGGACCTCGCCGGCCCAGCTGCCGATCACGCGGGCGTAGGTGTCGGCGTGGGCGCCGAGGCTCGGGTGCGGGCCGCTCGCGGCCAGGGCCTCTGAAAATGGCGACTTGCTCATGCCCTGGATGTAGCGATCCCGGGGCGCGAAGACTTGGAGAAACTTGCCGCGTCGTCGCGGGCGAGACAGGTAGACTTTTCGGTCGAATGCAGGCGACGAAGATCTTCAGCGGCGGCTCTGTCGCGGTGATGGATTTCCGCTGCAGCGCCGGGCCGGCCGATGCGCCGTTCGCCGAGCTGCACGGGGATTTCTCGGTGTCGTACGTGCGCAAGGGCAGCTTCGGGTACCACGCGCGCGGAAGGTCGTTCGAGCTGGTCACCGGCTCTCTCGTCATCGGGTACCCGGGCGGCGAGTTCATGTGCACGCACGATCACGTCAAGGGAGACGAGTGTCTGTCGTTCCGGCTCGACGAGCGGGCGGTCAACATGGTCGGCGGGCGCGACGAGGTGTGGCGGACCGGCTCGCTGCCGCCTCTGCCGGGGCTGATGGTGGTGGGCGAGCTGGGCCAGGCGGCGGCCGAGGGTCGCAGCGACCTGGGCCTCGACGAGGTCGGCCTTCTCCTGGCCGGGCGGCTGGTCGAGGTCGCGTCCGGGCGCGAGCGCGAGGCGCCGTCCGTGCGCGAGCCGGACCGCCGCCGCGCGGTCGAGGCCGCGATGTGGATGGACGAGAACTCGCACGAGCCGCTCGATCTGGAGAGCGCCGCGAGCGAGGTCGGGCTCAGCTCGTTTCACTTCCTGCGCCTGTTCGGCCGCGTGCTGGGCGTGACGCCGCACCAGTATCTCGTGCGCTCGCGCCTGCGCCGCGCCGCCCGGCTGCTCATCGACGACACGCGCTCGATCACGCAGATCGCGTTCGACGTCGGTTTCGGCGACCTGTCGAACTTCGTGCGCACGTTCCACCGCGCGGCCGGGATCTCGCCGCGCGGATTCCGGCGGGCAGCGCGCGGCGAGCGCAAGATCTTCCAAGAGCGGCTGCGCGCGGCCTCGTAGGCTGACCTCCACCAAGGAGGTCTGCATGTACGATCACATCGGGTTGAAGGTGAAGGACCTGGCGGCCAGCGTGCGCTTCTACGAGGCGGCGCTGGCACCGCTCGGCCACGTGCTGTGCTCGCGCGACGAATCCGGCGCCGGTTTCGGCCCCGCCGGCGAGCCCGCCCTGTGGCTCTACACCGGCGGCGGCGGTGGGACCGCGCACGTGGCGTTCCGCGCCCGCGAGCGCGCCGAGGTCGATCGCTTCTTCGCCGCCGGCCGCGAGGCGGGCGGACGCGACAACGGCGGCCCGGGCGTCCGCGCCGACTACAGCCCCACCTACTACGCCGCCTTCCTCATCGACCCGGACGGCAACAACGTCGAGGCGGTCTGCGCGCTACCCGGGCGGCAGCAACTGAAGCGAAAGCGCGAAGGACGCGAAGGGGGAAAGCGCCAAAAACGCAAGGGCGTCGGCGCGTCGTTTCATGTTTCGACGACGAGGTGACGCGCCGACGCCCTTTGGCGTATTGCGTTTGCGGTCCTTCCCTCGTATCCTCGCGCCTTCGCGGCGATGCTGCCGCCGCACCGCGAAGCGGGCGCGGTAGGCCAGCGGGGTGGTGCCGAGCGAGCGGCGGAAGGCGCGGTGCATCGTCTCGACCGTGCCGAAGCCGCTCGAGGCGGCGATCTGCTTGGCCGAGCGCGCGGTCAGCTCCAGCTCGCGCCGGGCCGCCTCCAGGCGCAGGCGCTCGGCGAACGCGGCCGGGGTGGCGCCGGTCTCGCGGCGAAAGACGCGGGCGAAGTTGCGCACGCTCATCGACGCGCGACGGGCCAGCGCCGGCACCGACAGATCGTCGCGCAGGTTCTCGCCCATCCACGCCACCACGGCCGAGACCGCGTCGTGCTCGGCGCGCTGCGCCGCGAGCGGCGCGCTGAACTGGCTCTGCCCGCCCGGTCGGCGCAGGTACATGACCAGCCAGCGCGCGACCTCGAGGGCGAGGCCGGGCCCGTGGTCCTCCTCGACGAGGGCGAGCGCCAGATCGAGGCCCGCGGTGACGCCGGCCGACGTCCACACGCGCCGGTCCTGCACGAAGATGCGATCGGCATCGACCAGGCAGTCCGGGTGCAGCCGGCGCAGCTCGTCGCAGGCGGCCCAGTGGGTGACCGCGCGGCGTCCGCGCAGCAGGCCGGCCTGGCCGAGCAGGAACGCCCCCGTGCAGACCGCGGCGATGCGGCGCGCGCGCGGGGCCAGGCGGGCCAGCTGCGCGACCACCGGACCCGCCTCCGACAGGGCCGGCATGAGCCCGCCGCCGACGAGGATCGTGTCGATGCTCCCCTTCACTCGCGCCAGCGGGCGGCGCGCGACAAGCTCCACGCCGCCTGCGGTCGCCACCGGGCCGGCCGCGGGCGCGGCGATCTCGACGCGATAGCCGTCCTGGCCGAGCAGGCGATCGGCGGTGGCGAACACGCCGACCGGGCCGGCCAGGTCGAGGAGCTCGATGCCCGGGAAGGCGACAGCCAGGACCAGGCGCGCTGCCATGGCTCGCAGCGTACGGGGCGGGCCCTCGAGCGGCAATGGCCGAAATCGTCATGACTTTGTCCGACGGCCATGGAGCGCGGTGGCTACGATCCATGGGCAACATCGAGGAGAGACTTTCCGATGAACATCTGGCTCGAGCGGGCCGCGCTGGCGGCGGCCACGGCGCTCACCGCCTTCACTCTCACCCTGGTGCCGTCGTGGAGCGGCGCCCTGGCCGATCCGTGCCATCAGGCCGCCATCGCCGCGGCCGCGACCATCGTCATCCTCTTCGCGACGCGCCTCATCGGCCCGCGGGCCATCCCGTTCGAGCGGACCCTCATGGCGGCGTTCCTGATCGCCATGCCGCTGGTCTACGTCGCCAGCTGGCTGACCACCGGCGGCGGCGCGACGATGTGGCTGTGGATCGAGATCGCCGGCGTTCCGGTCTACGCGGCCCTGGCGATCCTGGGCCTGAAGCGATCGCCCTGGTTCCTCGTCGCCGGCATCGCCGCGCACGGCGTGGCCTGGGATGCCTGGCACCTGGGCTCGGCGTACATCCCGGACTGGTACGCGATCGGCTGTCTGCTTGTCAACGTCGGGATGTCGCTGTACGTCGCCGCGCGCATCCCGGCCTGGCGGGCGGCGCCGGTGCGATCGCCGCGCCCTCACTCGCTGCGCAGCGCCTCGGTCGGCTCGACCGCGAGCACGCGGCGCGCCGGGACGTAGCACGCGGCGGCGGCGACGGCGATCAGCAGGCCGGACACCGCGGCGAAGGTGACCGGGTCGGTCGCGCTCACGCCATGGAGGTGCGCGGCGATGGTGCGGGACAGCGCCAGGGACACCGCGGCGCCCACGGCGATGCCGGCCAGGGTCAGCGCGATCCCGCGCCCGACGATCGAGGCCAGCAGCCGCGGCGGCCGCGCCCCGAGCGCGAGGCGGATGCCGATCTCGTGGGTGCGGCGCGCGACCGCGTACGAGGTGACGCCGTAGATGCCGATCGCGGACAGGAGCAGGGCCAGGCCGGCGAAGACGGCCAGCAGGATCAACGCGAAGCGGCGCCTGGCCACCGAGGCGGTGAGGAACTGCTCGAGCGCCGTCACCTGCGACACAGCCTGCGCCGGGTCGATCGAGCGCACCGCTCTCTCGGCGGCCGCGGCCAGGTCGAGCGGCGGACCCGTCGTGCGCAGGGTCAGGATCATGGCCGACTCGGCGCGCCACTGGGCATGCGGGACATACGCCTGCATTTCCGGCGGGGCGTCGAGCCCGAGGTGGCGCACGTCGCCGACCACGCCGACGACGGTCCACCAGGGCTCGTCGGTCCCGCCCAGCTTGACCCGCTGGCCAATCGGATCGGCGTCGCCCCACACCTGGCGCGCAGCGGTCTGGTTGACGAGGATCGCGCGCGGCGCGCCGTCGACGTCGCTGCGGGCCAGCCCGCGGCCACGCACCAGCGGGATGCGCATGAGGCGCAGGTAGTCCGGCGACACGCCGAAGCGCTGGGCGCTCGGGTCGTTCTCCGGGTTGGGCGCCATCCTGCCCTCGGCGTGAAAGCCGCTCGTGTCGTAGTTGCCGCCCAGCGGCACCTGGCTGGCCATGGCGGACGCCTCCACGCCGGGCAGCGCGCTCAGGCGGGCGAGCACGTCGTCGAAGTAGCGGCGCACGGCCGCGTCGCTCTCGTAGGCCGGCCCGACCAGCGACACGCGCATCGTCAGCACGCGATCCGGCTCGAAGCCGGGCGCCACGTCGAGCAGGCGCGACAGGCTGCGCACCATCAGACCGGCCCCGACCAGCAGGGTCAGCGAGAGCGCGACCTGGGCGACGACGAGCCAGCTGCGCAGGCGACGGCCGGGCGCGGCCGCCGAGCTGCGCGCGCCGTCCCGCAGGGTCGCGGGCAGCCGGCTACTGGCCAGCCGCAGCGCCGGCACGACGCCCGACAGGATCCCGGACGCCAGCGCGAGACCGAACGCAAACAGGAGAACGCCGCCGTCAACGCCGACCTCGGCCAGGCGCGGGATGACGCGGGGGCCGAGCGCGGCCAGCACCTGGGGCAGGAAGTACGCCGGCACCAGACCGGCGGCGGCGCCCAGCAGCGCCAGCACGGAGTTCTCGCACAGGAGCTGCCGCACGATGCGTGCCCGCCCGGCGCCCAGGGCCATGCGCACCGCCACCTCGCGCTCGCGATGACTCGCACGCGCGAGCAGGAGCAGGGTCGCGTTGACGCACGCGATGAGCCAGAGGACGCCGACAGCGCCGAGCAGGAGGTAGAGCGCGGAGCGCGCCGAGCCGACCAGCTGCTCGGCCATCGGCACCACCGCCCCCGCCGTGCTCGAGTAGTTGCCCGGATACTCCGCCGCGAGCGCGCCGGTCAGCGCCCCGAGCTCGGCCCGCGCGCTCTCGCGCGTGACGCCGGGCGCAAGGCGTCCGACGGCAAACACGTGGCGGCAGGTGCGGCAGGCCCACGGGTCGGCCGCCTGGTAGCCGACCGGGGCCCACAGCTGCGCCGCCTGGCCCAGGGTCGCCTCCGTCGCGAGCGGATCGAAGTCGGACGGCAGCACGCCGACGACGGTGAACGCATCCCCGTCGACAGTCACGGTGCGGCCGACGATGCCCGGATCGGCGTCGAAGCGCCGGCGCCACAGATCGTGACCGAGGATGACGACGCGGCGGGTGGACGGCGTGTCCTCGGCGGCCTGGAAGTCGCGGCCCAGCGCCGGGGCCACGCCGAGCGCGCGGAAGAAGTTGACCGTCACGCGCGCGGCCACGATCTGCTCGGCCGATCCGGAGCCGCCCAGGGTCGGCTGCCACGACCGCAGGAGCGCCAGCTCCTCGAAGCTGCGGCTGCGCGCCCGCCAGTCCGCCCAGGTGGCGAACGACGTGGTCGTCGCGCGCCCGCCGCCGTCGGCGGCCTCGCTGACCAGCACCAGCTCCGACGGCTGCGGGTACGGCAGCGGGCTCCACAGGACGGCGCGGACGATGCTGAACATGCTCGCGCTGGCGCCGATGCCGAGGGCGAGCGTCAGGATGGCCACCGCCGCGAAGCCAGGGCTCCGGCGCAGCAGGCGCAGGCCGAAGCGCAGGTCCGCGACCAGCGACTCGACGCCGGGCAGCCGGCGCCGTGCCCGCACGCTCTCCTGGGTCTGCGCCACGCCGCCCAGGCGCAGCCGGGCCTCGCGGCGCGCCTCCTCCGGGCTCATGCCGCGGCGGATGCAGTCGTCGATGTGCAGCTGCAGGTGGCTGTCCAGCTCCTCGGCCAGCTCGCGCTCGTGGCGCGACGGGCGCAGCGTGGCCGCCAGGCGCAGCCACAAGGCGCGCAGCGCCCTCATGACTCGTCACCGCGCGGCTTCAAGAACCGGGCGACGATCGCGGTCGTCTCCTCCCACTGGCCGGCCTCCCTGGCCACCTGGCGCCGCCCTGCCCGCGTGAGCCGGTAGAACTTCGCGCGGCGGTTGTTCTCCGACCTGCCCCACTCGGACGCGACGTAGCCCTCCTGCTCCAGCTTGACCAGGGCCGGGTAGAGCGTCCCGTAGTTCACGACCAGGCGGTTCTCGCTTGTCTGCTCGATGCGCCGGGCGATGCCGTAGCCGTGCAGCGGCCCCATCGTCTCCAGGGTCTTGAGCACCATCAGGGCCAGCGTGCCCTGCCACACCTCGCCGCTCGGGCTCATCGTTCTCTCCTATGGGAACCCCATAGAGGAGACTGCACCACTTCCTATTGGTTTACAATAGGAGAGGCGCGGCGGTTAAATCGCCGCCATGGAGCCGCGCTGGCAGTTCTGGATCGACCGGGGCGGTACCTTCACCGACTGTCTCGGCCGCGATCCGCAGAGCGGCGAGGTGCGAGCGGTCAAGGTGCTGTCGAGCGACACGGCGCCGCTCGAGGGGATCCGGCGGCTGCTCGGCATCGGCCCGGACCGGCCGATCCCGCCGGCCGACGTGCGCATGGGCACCACCCTGGCCACCAACGCCCTGCTCGAGCGGCGCGGGCGGCCGTGCGCGCTGGCGGTGACGCGCGGCTTCGGCGACCTGCTCGCCATCGGCGACCAGTCGCGGCCGGAGATCTTCGCCATCGACATCGATCGGCCGCCGCCGCTGGCCCGCGAGGTGGTGGAGGTGGACGCGCGCCTCGGCGCCGGCGGCGAGGTGCTGCGCCGGCCGGACGCGGCCGAGCTGGAGGCGGCGCTGCGGGCCGCTCGCGAGCGCGGCGCCGAGAGCCTGGCCGTGTGCGTGCTGCACTCGTATCTCTCGGCGGAGCTGGAGCGCGAAATCGCGCGGGCCGCCGAGCGGGCCGGCTTCGACGACGTGTCGCTGTCGGCCGAGGTGGCCTGCGAGCTGGGCTTTCTCGCCCGCGCGCAGACGGCGGTGGTCGACGCCTACCTGACGCCGCTCCTGCGCCGCTACCTGGCGGCGCTGCGACGCCGAGCTGCCGGGGGCCGGCCTGCGCCTGATGCAGTCGAGCGGCGGACTGACCGACGCCGATCGCTTCCGCGGACCCAACGCCATCCTGAGCGGGCCGGCCGCCGGCGTCGTCGCCTGCGCCGAGGTGGCGCGCCGGGCCGGCCACGACCGCGCCATCGGCTTCGACATGGGCGGCACCTCCACCGACGTGTCCTGCGTCGAGGGCGGCCAGGCCGACCGGGTGTACGAGATGCACGTCTCCGGCGTGGCGGTGCGCGCGCCGGCCATGGACATCCACACGGTGGCGGCCGGCGGCGGCTCGCTGTGCCGCTATCGCGGCTATCGCCTGACCGTCGGGCCGCAGAGCGCGGGCGCCGATCCCGGCCCGCTGTGCTACGGCCGCGGCGGCGGCGAGCTCACGGTCACCGACGCCAACCTGGCGCTGGGCCGGCTCGTCGACGATCGCTTCCCGTTCCCGCTGACCCGCGAGCCGGTGGATCGCGCGCTGTCCGCGCTGTGCGGCGAGCTGGCCGCCGACGGGACGGCGATGAGCCCGGAGGATCTGGCGGCCGGCTTCTTCGCGGTGGCCAACGCCAGCATGGCCGAGGCGATCCGGCAGGTGTCGGTGGCGCGCGGGCGCGATCCGCGCGACTTCGCGCTGGTCATCTTCGGCGGCGCCGGCGGCCAGCACGCCTGCGCCCTTGCCCGGCTGCTCGGCATCCGCACGCTGCTCTGCGATCGCCGGGCCGGCGTGCTCTCGGCCTGGGGCATGGGGCTGGCCGACGTGTCCTGGCACGGCGAGACGGACGCCGGCCGCGCGCTCCTCGACCAGGCAACGCTCGACGCCCTCGACTTCACCGAGCTGGAAGCGCGCGGCATGCGCGCGATGGGCGACGAGGGCTTCGCGCCGGACTCCGTCGCGGTGCAGCGATCGATCGATCTGCGCTACCGCGGGGCGGACACGGCGCTGACCGTGGCGCTCGGGCCGGACATGGAGGAGCGCTTCGGCCGCGAGCACGAGCGCCTGTTCGGCTACGCGCGGCGCGGCCACGCCGTGGAGATGACCGCGCTGCGCGTGGAGCTGATCGGACGCGCGTCCTCCGTTGCAGGTGAACACGCTCCGGCGGCCAGCGCCGCGACCGGCCCAGCCATGCCGACCCGGTCGCACTCGATCTACATCGACGGCGCCTGGGTCGAGGCCCCGGTCCATCACCGCGAGGCGCTGGCGGAGGGGACGCGTCTGCACGGCCCGGCGCTCATCCTCGACGACACGGCCACCTTCGTCCTCGACCCCGGCTTCGAGCTCGAGGTGGCGGCCGATCAGCTGCTGGTCGTGCGCGACCGCGCCCCGGACTCGCGGCTCGACGTGGCGGCCGGCTCCGCCCCGGATCCGGTGCGGCTCGAGATCTTCGGCAACCTGTTCATGTCGATCGCGCGGCAGATGGGCGCGGTGCTGCAGCGCACCGCCCTGTCAACGAACATCCGCGAGCGGCTCGACTTCTCCTGCGCGGTGTTCGACCGCGACGGCGGCCTGGTCGCCAACGCGCCGCACATCCCGGTCCACCTGGGCGCCATGGGAGAGTCGGTGCGCGCGGTGCTGGAGGCCCATCCACGCCCTGCGCCCGGCGACGTCTTCGCCACCAACGATCCGGCGGGCGGCGGCTCGCACCTGCCAGACGTGACCGTCGTGACGCCGGTGCACGACGCCGGCGGCGAGCTGCTCTTCTTCACCGCCAGTCGCGGCCACCACGCCGACATCGGCGGCACCACCCCCGGCTCGATGCCGAGCGACTCGCGCCGGCTCGACGAGGAGGGCGTCGTGCTGCGCGCCATGCCGATCGTGGCCGGCGGGAGCCTGCGGCGCGACGACATCCTTGCCGCGCTCGGCGGCGGTCCGTACCCGGCGCGGCGGCCGGCCGACAACCTGGCCGATCTCGAGGCGCAGATCGCCGCCAACCGGACCGGCGCGCGCCTGCTGGTCGATCTGCTCGCCTCCGCCGGGCGCGAGACGGTGATGGCCTACCTCGGCCACGTGCAGGACAACGCCGCCGCCCAGGTCGCGGCCGAGATCGCGCGCCTGCCCGACGGCGAGCACCGCTTCGCCGACGCGCTCGACGACGGCACGCCGATCGCCGTCACCGTGAGCGTCCACGGCGACCGCATGGACATCGACTTCGCCGGCACCGGCGACGAGCTGGACGGCAACCTCAACGCGCCGCGCGCCGTCACCGTGGCGGCCGCGCTGTACGTGCTGCGCTGCCTGGTCGGAGCCCCGATCCCGCTCAACAGCGGCTGCCTGCGCCCGGTGACGCTGCACATCCCGCCGGGAAGCGTGCTGTCGCCGTCGCCGGATCGCGCGGTGGCCGGCGGCAACGTCGAGACCTCGCAGCGCGTCGTCGACGTGCTGCTCGCCGCGCTCGGCCTGGCTGCGGCCAGCCAGGGCACCATGAACAACCTCACCTTCGGCGACGAGCGCTTCGGCTACTACGAGACAATCGCGGGCGGGGCCGGCGCCACGCCGCGCGCCGCCGGGGCATCAGGCGTGCACACGCACATGACCAACACCCGCATCACCGATCCGGAGGTGCTCGAGGCGCGCTACCCGGTGCGCCTCATCGAGCTGTCCTTGCGGCGGGGCAGCGGCGGGGCCGGGCGCCATCGCGGCGGCGACGGCGTCGTGCGCGAGATCGAGCTGCTCGCGCCGCTCGAGGTCTCCATCCTGAGCGAGCGCCGGGCGCGGGCACCGTTCGGCCTGCTCGGCGGCCAGCCCGGCGCGCGCGGGCGCAACCTCCACAACGGCCGCGAGCTGGGCGGCCGCGCCCGCCTGCGCGCCGCGGCCGGCGATCGCATCCGCATCGAGACCCCGGGCGGCGGCGGCTTCGGCGAGCCGTGACAGGCGCGGGCTACGGCCCGCCCGAGAGCTGGACGTAGAGCAGCGGCACCGCCGCGCCGAGCAGGACCAGGAAGCCGCCGCGTCCGATGATCCCCTTGCGCCCTTTCAACATGAACATGCCGCTGGTGGCGAGGAAGAGCAGGAAGACCGCGTAGCCGTCGGCGATGAAGGTCCAGGCCGCCTTGCCGCGGTTGTAGTGCAGCCAGTTGGACACGCGCAAGAAGAAGCGCGGCTTCTCGGACACCTCGGTCGCGACACGCGTCTTCGGATCGACGACGACGGTGCGATCGTCGGTGATGACCTGAAGCGTGCCATCGCTCTCCCAGTAGCCCTCGCGCAGCGGCTCGGTCAGCCCGAGCTCGGCGACCACCTGCGCCACCGCGGCCGCCTCCTTCTGCGGCAACGGCGCGCTCAGCTGGTGTCGCGTGACCACGCTCTTGAAGTTCGGATCCCACTGGCCGACGTGGTTGATGGCCAGACCGGACAGCGCGTAGACGAATGTCAGCCCGACAGCGATGTAGCCGGCGTCGCGGTGTATCGCGCGCAGCCACGCGCGCCAGCGCTTGCGCAGCTGCGTGCCGGCCCGGCGCCAGACAGGTGATGCCGCGCGCCGGACCGGTTCCGCCCGATCCGGCACGCCCGCCGGGTCAGCCATAGCGTTCTTCGCGCCACGGATCGGCGTGGTTGTGATACCCGCGCGTCTCCCAGTAGCCCGGCTCGTCTCGCTGCACGAACTTGATCCCGGTGAGCCACTTGGCGCTCTTCCAGAAGTAGAGGTCGGGGACCAGCGCTCGCACCGGTGCGCCGTGCCGGCGCGGGAACGGCTTGCGGTTGAGCTCGTAGGCCACGAGCGCGTCGGGGCGCAGCGCCTCGTCGAGCCGCACGTTGGACGTGTAGCCGTGGGCCGCCTCGAAGATGACGTGACGCGCGCCGGTCTTGAGCCCGGCGCGCTCGGCCAGGTACTTGACCTGCACGCCGGTCCAGGTCGCACCCAGCACCGACCAGGTCGTCACGCAGTGGACGTCGGCGACCTGCTGGGTCACGGGCATGGCCAGGAGCTGCTTCCAGTCGATCGTGAACGGCCGCTCCACCTCGCCGTGGATCTTGAGGTGGAACTCGTCGGTGCGCGCGCTGCCGGCCTCGCCGCCCATCGGGCGCAGCTCCTCGATCACGCGCTGGCCGGGCGGCAGCCGGGGCCGCCCATCGCGGCGCTTCTGGGCCCGCGCGGCGCGCGTCATGTCGTCGCTGGCCATGCGGTACAGCCCGCCGCCCAGGGCGACGATCAGGCTGCCCGCGGCGGCCTTCTTGATGAAATCGCGCCGCGAGTCGAGACGCGCGGCTTCCGGGTTCCTGGGTGGCAGGCTGCTCATATCGACCTCGGCCGGATCATACCCATCCCTGACTACGGCGGTGGGCTGGGCAGGTTACGCCGGATCGCGGCCGCTCGATGTGCAGGCCGCTCGGGGGTCACGCGCGGCCGAACACCGGCACCAGCGCACCCGAGGTCAAGACGTTGCGCGGCGACACCAGAACCGCAATGGTCTCCGCGACCTCTGACGCCTTGGGCCAGGTCGCGAAGTCGGCCTTCGGCATCGCCTTGCGGTTCACCTCAGAGTCGATGATGGAGGGAAGCACCGCGTTGACCAGGATGTTCTCGGCGCGCAGCTCCTCGGCCAGGCACTCGGTCAGCGCGGCGACCGCCGACTTGGACGCGATGTACGCCGACATCCTCGCCACCGGCCGCACCACCGGCCGCGCCGCGACGTTGACCAGCCGCCCGCCGCGCCCGTCGGCGCGCCGGATCGCGCGCACTGCCTCGCGGCAGGACAGAAAGCAGCTGACCGCGTTGAGCGACATCATGCGCTGGAAGTCGGCCAGCGACGTCTCGGCCAGCGGCGCGGCGAGGAAGCCGCCGGCCAGGTGGATCGACGCCCACAGCGGCGGCAGCGAGTCGAAGTAGCTGCGCGTCAACGACTCGCTGGTGAGATCGATGCCGACGTTGGCCTGGACGCGCTCGTGCATGGCGAGCGCGAAGCTGGCAGGCACCTCGCGCTCCACGCACGGGACGTGACAGCGGGCGCCGCGCGAGAGGAGAGCTTCGAGCACGGCAACACCCAGCGCGCCGGTGCCGCCCGTCACGACGATGTGTTCATCGAGTAGATCGTGGGTCATTGTCTGGGCTCTTGGTCGCATGATGTTGGCGCGGTGAATGCCGCGCGGCGCAGGTGAATTTCGGGACTCGACTTACCTGCCGACACCCATTCGATCAAGAATGGAGGCGAAGTGAATGGTGGCCATGCGCCGCACGGACAGCAAGATCAAGATCCTGGTCCTGCACAACGGGACCGGGCGCGACATGGCTCACTCCGAGCGCCCCGCTCCCGAGCGGCCGTCGGATCTCGACCCGGAGCTCGTGCTGGCCCATCTGCGCGGTCTGGTTGACGGATTGAGCCAGGGCGGCTTCGAGGTCGCCCTGGTGGACGCCGAGGACGATACCCAGCGCATCACCCACGCCGTGGTCGTGGAGCAGCCCGCGCTGGTGTTCCTCGTCGATCATTTCCACGGCGATGCCCTGCGCCACCCGAACGTGGCTTCACTGCTCGAGCTGCACGGTCTGACCTACACGGGATCGGATCCTCTCTGCCTTTCGACTTGCCGCGACCGCGTGCGCACGTATCTGCTGCTGGCGGACGCGGAGGTGCCGGTGCCGGGTCACGCCGTGGTGCGCGACATCAACGCGATCCCGGACACAGACGAGCTGACCGCGCCGCTGGTCGTGAGCCACGCGCTCGACGACCTGCTCGACCAGGCGGAGCAGCGCGAGCTGGCGCGCTCGCGCGCCGACGTCGAGGACCGGGCGCGCACGCTGGCGGCCGGCGCGGGGCTGCCGCTCCTGATCGAGGAGTTCATCGAGGGCCGGCGCATCCAGGCGGTCGTGCTGGGCAACCGCGTGCTCGAGGTCCTGCCGCTGGCCGAGCGCGTGGCCGACGCGGGCGGGCGCCTGGGTCCGGCGGCGATCGCGCAGCTCGACATGGACACGGCCGACTCGATCCGCGCGCTGGCCCAGCGCGCCTTTCGCGTGATGGGCTGCCGCGACTGCGCCCAGGTCGAGTTCGCGCTCGACCGCGAGGGCCGGCCGCACGTGATCAACGTGCACGCCCTGTTCGACATGTTCCCGGACAGCCCGTTCGTCGTCGGTGCCCGCGCCAGCGAGCTGGGCTTCTCCGGTGCGGTGGCCCACCTGGCCGCGATCGCCCTCGACCGCGTGGAGCCCCAGCCCGCCCCGGAGCCGGAGCCGATCGCCGCGCCGGAGCCGGAGCCGGAGACGCCCGCCGCCGAGCCGGAGCCCGAGCCTCCGGTCGCCGAGCCGAAGCTCCCGCGAGCGCCGACTCCGCGACCGACGACACCGCGCCGCACCCCCGCGTCGCGCCGCCCGCGCACCGGCTCACCGGTCGGCCCTCCGCCGAAACCCAGGGCGAAGCCCAAGAAGAAGAAGACGAGCCCGCCGGCCAGGAAGAAGAAAAAGAAATGAACCGCATCACAAGTAGGGCGAGAACATCTTCGCCGTGGCGTCGCGCAGCTTGATCGGGAACGGGCGCCGGTCGAGGCTCTCGAGGGTGGCCGGCACCGAGCGGGCGCGCACGCGCTCGAAGTAGCGGTTGAGATCGACGGCCAGGGCCGGATCGAAGATCTCGAGGTTGAGCTCGAAGTTGAGGCGCAGGCTGCGCGGGTCCAGGTTGGCCGAGCCGACGTTGAGATAGAAGTCGTCGACGATGAGCAGCTTCGTGTGGTTGAACGGCGCCGGCTGCCAGTAGATGTTGGCCCCGTACTGCAGCACCTCCCACAGGAGCGCGCGGCAGGCCCAGTCAACGTACGGCAGGTTGCTGGCCGCGGGCAGGATGATCTGCACATCCACGCCGCGCAGCACCGCGCTGTTGATCGCGGCCAGGATCTCGCGCGACGGGATGAAGTACGGCGTCATGATGCGCAGCGACTCGCGCGCGCTGGTCATGGCGCCGACCATGATCCACTGCAGGCGCTCGAAGTCCTCGTTGGGCCCGTCCTTGATCGCGCGGCACAGCGCGAGCCCGGCCGTCTGCACCGTGTCCGGCACGTGCCAGTCGGCCTGGCCGGTCTCGAAGAACCAGTCCTCCATGAAGGTCTCGTTCATCGCGTAGAGCACCGGCCCGCGCACGCGGAAGTGGACGTCGGAGGTCGGCCTGCGGTTGTCGGGATCGGCGACCATGTGGCGCTGGCTGATGTTCATGCCGCCGGTGAAGCCGACCGCGCCGTCCACGATCAAGAGCTTGCGGTGGTTGCGCAGGTTGAGCCGCACGCTGTTGAGCGACAGCGTGAGCGGCAGGAACATCGCGACCCGCACGTCCGGGTGGCTCTGCTTGAACACGCGGCTGATGCGCGGCCGGCTGTACTTCTCGCCGAAACCGTTGACGAGCACGCGCACGTCCACGCCGCGCTCGGCCGCGCGCCCCAGCGCGGCGACGAACTGCCGGCCGATCTTGTCGGCGTCGAAGATGTACGTGCTCAGATGCACGTGGCGGGTGGCGCCCTCGATCGCCTCGAGCATGGCCGGGTACGCCTGCTCTCCGTCGTAGAGCGCCTCGACCTGGTTGCCGCTGATGAGCGGCCGCTGCGTCACGCGCCTGGACATCTGCAGCAGCTGGTGCAGGGCGTCGGCCTGCGACGGGTGGTGCTGGGCCAGCACGAGCGCGCCGGCCTCCGCGTCGCCGCCGCGCCCGAGCAGCGACAGGTCGCGGAAGCGGCCGCGCTGCTGCCAGCGGCGCGCGCGGGTGCGGATGCGGTTGACGCCGAAGAACCAGTAGGCCATCGCCCCGGCCAGCGGCAACATGATGCACAGGACCACCCAGCCGAGCTGCGAGCGCGGGTCGCGCTTGTTGAGCAGCGCGTGGCATGCCGGAGACGACCTGGAACGCGGCGCCTGCTCCGGCCGCCACATAATAGAGGACGGTTTCGACCATGAGAGCGGCTGCCACGGGGCGCCTGCGGGCGCGCGCCGCCGAGAGCATATAGCAACCGCGCCCCGGTCGTCTTTGGGTTCCCCGGGGTGCCCGACTCCGTATTCCCACGACGAGCGCGTCGCCAGCTGGCTGGAATTCGCGGCAGCTTCGTGCCATAGCTCGGCCATGACCTGGCGCCAGCCGGCCGAGTGGGAGCCGCACGATGCATGCTGGCTGGCGTGGCCGAGCCACGCGGCCGAGTGGCCGGGCGCGCTGGAAGGCGTGCGCCGGGCCATGGCCGAGATGGCGATGGCGCTGTCGTACGGCGAGCGGGTCGAGCTGCTCGTCCTCGCCGGCGAGAGCGAGGACAGCGCGCGGCGCGCGCTCGAAGGCACCGAACGGGTCCGCTTCCACACGATCCCGTTCGGCGACGTGTGGCTGCGCGACACCGGGCCCATCTTCCTGCGCGGCGCGCGGCGGCGAGCTGGGCGCGGCCTGCTTCGAGTGGAACGGCTGGGGCGGAAAGTATCTGTTCGAGCACGACGCCGCGCTCGGCGAGCGCATCGCGGCCGCCGCCGGAGCCGGCTGCACCCGCTCGCCGATGGTGCTCGAGGGCGGCGCCATCGAGGTGGACGGCGAGGGGACGCTGCTCACCACGCGCCAGTGCCTGCTCGAGCCCAGCCGCAACCCGGGCATGGGCGAGGCGGAGATCGAGCGCGCGCTGGTCGAGCAGCTCGGCGCGCGCCGGGTGCTGTGGCTCGAGCGTGGGCTGGCCAACGATCACACCGACGGTCACATCGACAACCTGGCCCGCTTCGTCGCGCCCGGCCGCGTCGTGTGCATGGAGCCGGGCGGCCCGGACGATCCCAACGCCGATGTCCTGCGCGAGATCGCCCGCGACCTGTCCGCCATGCGCGACGCCGCCGGCCGCCGGCTCGACATCGTGCGCATCCCGTCGCCGGGACGGATCGAGACAATCCATGGCGACCTGGCGCCGGCCAGCTACATGAACTTCCTCATCGGAAACCGCGCCGTGCTGATCCCGGTGTTCGGCGCACCGAACGACGCCGAGGCGGTCGAGAGCATCGCCGGGCTCTTCCCCGGACGCGTGATCGTGGCGATCGACGCGCGCGCCGCGATGGTGGGCGGCGGCGCGCTCCACTGCATGAGCCGCGAGCAGCCGGCCAGCGGCGGAGGCGCGCCGTGAGCGCGGCCGAGCATCGCCTCACCGTCGCCGCTGTGCAGGCGGCGCTGTCGGACGACGCGAGCGCCAACGTCGCTCATCTGACCGAGCTCGTGCGCGAGGCGGCCGGGCGCGGCGCCCGCGTCGTGCTGCTGCCGGAGCTGTTCGAGGGCCACTACTTCCCGCGCCGCCAGCGCGAGGAGGACTTCGCGCGCGCGCGGCCGCTGGCCGAGCACCCGACCGTGGCCCACTTCCGCGCGCTGGCCGCGGAGCTCGACATCGCGCTGCCGATCTCCTTCTTCGAGCAGAGCGGCCCGCACTACTACAACAGCGTGGCCATGGTCGACGCCGGCGGCGATCTGCTCGGCGTGTACCGGAAGAGCCACATCCCGGACGGCCCCGGCTACCAGGAGAAGTTCTTCTTCCGCCCCGGCGACACCGGCTTTCGCGCCTGGTCCACGCGCCACGGCGCGCTCGGCGTCGGCATCTGCTGGGACCAGTGGTTCCCGGAGGCGGCGCGCGCCATGGTCCTGCGCGGCGCCGACATCCTGCTCTACCCGACCGCGATCGGCAGCGAGCCGCACGAGCCGGGCATGGACACGCGCGACCCGTGGCGGCGCGTGATGATCGGCCACGCGGTGGCCAACGCCTGCGCCGTGGTGGCGTCCAACCGGGTCGGGCGCGAGGGCGGCACCGACCGCGAGGACGGCGAGGGCCCGATCCGCTTCTACGGCAGCTCGTTCATCGCCGACCATCGCGGCGACCTGCTCGCCGAGCTCGGGCGCGACGAGGAGGGGGTCATCACCGCGGTCATCGATCTCGACCAGCAGCGGCGCTATCGCGCCGGTTTCGGCTTCTTCCGCGACCGGCGCCCGGAGCTGTACCGCCTGCTCACCGACAAAGGGGACGACAAAGCATGACCAGCGAGCTCATCCGCTACACCAGCGGCGACGGCGTTGCCACCATCGAGCTGTCCAACCCGCCGGCCAACGCCTACTCGTACGACATGTTCCGCCAGATGGACGACGCCATCCTGCGCGCGCGCATGGACGAGAGCGTGCACGTGCTGGTGCTGCGCGGCGCGGGCGACAAGTTCTTCTGCGCCGGCGCCGACATCTCGATGCTCGACAAGGTCACGCCCGAGTTCAAGTACTACTTCTGCCTGCACGCCAACGAGACCCTGCTGCGGCTGGAGAACACGTCCAAGCTGGTCATCGCGGCCATCAACGGTCACTGCGTCGGCGGCGGGCTCGAGGTGGCGCTGGCCGCCGACCTGCGCGTGGGCAAGGCGGACGGCGGCAAGGTCGGCCTGCCCGAGGTGGGCCTCGGCGTGCTGCCCGGCACCGGAGGCACGCAGCGGCTCGCGCGCCTGCTCGGCAAGGGCAAGGCGATCGAGCTCATGGTTCGCGGCGACCGCATGACGATGGAGGAGGCGCGCGAGATCGGGCTGGTCAACTGGCTGCTGCCGGCCGACGAGTTCTGGTCCGGCGTCGCCGACCTGGCGCGCTCGTTCTGCCCGCCCGGCAAGGCGTCGCGCGCGGTCGGCGCCATCAAGCGCGCGGTGCAGAGCGGCAGCGACCTGAGCCTGGAGGCCGGCCTCGCGCTCGAGCGCGAGCTGCAGCAGCAGCTGTTCACCAGCGAGGACGCCCGCGAGGGGTTGCGGGCATTCGTGGAGAGCCGCCCCCCGCAGTTCCGCGGGAAGTGACAGAAGGTCCTCGGTTTTTGAGAGCCGGGAGGCGCGCCCCGGCTGCCCGCGCTACAATGATCCGGTTATTTCTGGGATTTCGTAATCCTGCGCGGAGGTCCTCGATGAACGTGTTCTTGCGCGCCGTGGTGACCGGCTTCGGATTCAGTCTGGGAGCGGCGCTCTTTCGCAAGGTGTCCGAACGGCTCGGCCTGAACGACGACAAGGCGGCCAAGGAGGAGCGCCCGGAGAGCAAGATCGATCCCGGCGCGGTGGCCCGTCAGGACGGAGGGAGCGACGGCACCACCGAAGCGGGCGCATTGCTGGCCTGAGCCTCGAGCCGACATCGATCCGATGCCGACCTGACCCTCCATGAACAGCATCGAGGTCACCGAGCGGACGCTGGCGCCGGGGCTGCTGCTGGCCATGCCGCACCTGCTGGACCCCAACTTCCACCGCGCCGTGGTGCTGATGATCGAGCACAACGACGACGGGTCGTTCGGCTTGATCATCAACCGACCGAGCACGATGAGCGTCTCGTCGCTGCTGGTCGCACTCGACATGAACTGGCGCGGCGACAACGCCGCCGTCGTGTGGACCGGCGGTCCGGTCATGCCGACCAGCGGCTGGGTGCTGCACGAGCCGAGCACCCGCATCGGCCCGGGCGCGCCGAGCCTGCAGATGGGTCTCGAGGCGGACGGCACGGTGAGCTTCGCACCCGGCCTCGATCTATCGACCTCGCCCGACAAGCTGCGCCTCATCGCCGAGGCGCCGCCCGAGCGGACGCGTTTCTTGCTCGGCTACTCCGGCTGGGGCCCGGGCCAGCTGGCCGAGGAGATGGCGCGCGGCTCGTGGCTGCACGCCGACCCGGACCCGGAGCTCATCTTCGAGACTCCGGCCGAAGTGCTGTGGGAGAGCGCCCTGCGCTCGCTCGGGGTCAGCCCCGAGGCGATCGTGCAGGGCAGCGGCATCCACTGAACCGGCCTGGCGGCGGTCAGCGCCACATGCCGCGCAGCCTGGCTGCGACGTCAACGCGCTCGGTGGCCGGCACACGGTTGGTCTCGCCGGCGACGGCGCGGCCGTGGCCGATCGGCTCGAAGCGATCGCGGATCGACGCCGGGATGAAGCGGGTGAGCGGCGTGTACACGTGCCTGTCGCCCAGCCGCGGCTGGTGGCGGATGAAGAAGCGCTGCGGGTGGACGATGTGTAGCGAGCGGCGGGCGCGGGTCATCGCGACGTAGAGCAGGCGGCGCTCCTCCTCGATCTGCTCCGGGCTGCCGGCCGCCATGTCGGACGGGATGCAGCCGTCGGCGGCGTTGAGGATGTAGACCGCGTCCCACTCCTGCCCCTTGGCCGAGTGGATGGTCAACAGCACCAGCCAGTCCTCGTCCAGGTCGGGCGGCACCGCCTCGGCCCCGGTCGCCTCCGGCGGATCGAGGGTGAGGTCGACCAGAAAGCGCTCGCGCGTGGTGTAGCGGCCCGCAATCTGCTCGAGCTGCTCGAGGTCGCCGGAGCGAACCTCGGCCGAGTCATAGAGCCGCTCGAGGTGCGGCTGATACCAGGCGCGCACCGCTCCGACCTGTCCCTGCCACGCGCAGGCGGCGTCGCGCAGCCGGCGCATCAGCTCGGCCAGCGCCGGCCACTCGGCCGCCGCCGCGGTGCCCGGCGACAGCTCGGAGAGATCGGAGAGGCCGGGGCCGGCCGCGAGGACGCGATCGATCACGCGCTGGGCCGACGCGGGCCCGACGCCGGGCAGGAGCTGGAGCGCACGGAACGCCGCGACCGCGTCGCGCGGGTTCTCGGCCCAGCGCAGCACGCACAGCATGTCCTTGACGTGGGCCGCCTCGAGGAACTTGAGACCGCCGTACTTGACGAAGGGGATGTTGCGCCGGCCCAGCTCGACCTCGAGCGCGTCGCTGTGGTGGGCGGCGCGAAACAGCACCGCCTGTCGTCTGAGGTCGACGCCGGCCTCGCGCGCCTCGAGCACGCGCTCGACCACGTAGTCAACCTGGGTCAGCTCGTCCTCGGTGGTGACCAGGCGCGGCTTCTCGTGCGACGGCGCGAGCGAGTAGAGCTCCACCGCGAACCGCCGCGGAGCCAGCGCGATGACCGCGTTGGCCGCGTCCAGCACCGGCTGGGTCGAGCGGTAGTTGCGCTCCAGCGCGATCACGCGCGCCGGCGTCTCGAAGCGCTCCGGGAAGCGCAGGATGTTGTCGATGGTGGCCGCGCGGAACGAGTAGATCGCCTGCGCGGCGTCGCCCACGACCGTGAGGCCGCGGCCGTCCGGGACCAGCGCGCGCAGGATGAGATCCTGCAGGACGTTCGTGTCCTGGTACTCGTCAACGAGCACCTGATCGAAGGCAGCGCCGACCCGCCGCGCCAGGGCCGGCTCCTGCATCAGGTGGAACCAGTAGAGCAGCAGGTCGTCGTAGTCGAGCACGTGTTGCGACTGCTTCGCCTCGACGTAGGCCCCGAACAGCGCCCGCAGCTCGTCATGCCACTCGGCGCACCACGGAAACGCGGCGCGCAGTACCTCGGCGAGCGGCTCCTGCGTGTTGACCGCCCGCGAGTAGATGGCGAGACAGGTCGCCTTCTTCGGAAAGCGGCGCGATGCGCGCGACAGCCCGCGCTGGTTGCGCAGCACGTCGAGCAGGTCGGCCGAGTCGGAGCGATCCAGCACGGTGAAGGCGGGGTCGAGCCCGATGGCGTCCGCGTGCCGGCGCAGCAGCCGGTTGGCGATGGCGTGGAACGTGCCCGACCAGCTCACGTCGCGCGCGCGCTCGGCGGGGTTGCTCCTGCGCGCACCCGCGAGGATCCGCTGAGCGCGCCGCGACATCTCGGCGGCCGCACGCCGGGTGAAGGTGAGCAGAAGAATGCGATCCGGGTCAACCCCACGCGCGATCAGCACGGCCACGCGATGCGCGAGCGTGCTCGTCTTGCCCGACCCGGCGCCGGCCATGATGAGCAGCGGCGCCGCGCCGCCATACTCCGCCGCCTCCCGCTGCTCCGGGTTGAGCCGCTCGAGGAGGCCAGCGCTCATGCCGCGATACTATACATCCGCTCAGCACTGGACAAGTTTGCAGCGGTGGGGCCGGCCGATCTCAGGGCTCGGCCGCCACCGCCTCGAGCACGCGCTGAAGTGCCGAGGCGATCACCGCCGCGTCGCCCGCGCTAGTAGGTGAGCTCGGTGCCGAGCGCGCCCGCCAGCCGGGCGATCGACGTCCGCGCGGGCGGCTGGCCGACCTGCCCCGGGAGCCAGGCGCAGGCGAGGGAAGCCGCGATGACGTTCGCGCTGGTGGTGATCGTGGTCAGGCAGTTCTCGATGTCGCCGAGCGTGGGGCCGGGGCCCGAGGGGAAGCGCAGGCCTGACACCTCGCTGCTATCCAGGATGTCCACGTCCACGTGAACGTAGACCGGTAGATCACGGAGCTCGGACAGCGCAGTCCGCAGAGCGTCGGCGGTGGCGGGGATGCGGCGGACCTGGCTGGCGATGAGGGCATCGCGTTCGGCGGGATCGAGGTCTCGCGCGTCGGCCAGCACGACGTTGTGCTCCGGAACCGGCCGCAGCCCGAGTGCGTCGGCGAACAACTCCGGCGCGCGGCCGGTCAGCAAGGCGATCGCCATTCCACCGAGATAACCCGAGACCGTGATGGCTGGGGTGTTGAAGTCGCCGTGCGCGTCCAGCCACACCACGGCGAGCTCGCGGTGCCGATCCTGGAGCCCGGCGGCCACCGCGATGCCGACGGGGCAGTCCCCGGACAGCACCAGCGGCCGGTCCGCCTCTTTCACCACGTCCGCGACCGCCCGGTGGAGCACCCTCATGCGGGTGGGCACGTCGTCGTCCGGCAACGGCGGATTGATCGTCGCGCGTGTGCCCTCGGGAACCGGGAAGTCCGGGATGTACTCATCCAGGTGCCAAGGAGAAACGATCAGATCCCAGGCAGAGTTGATCATGTCCGGCATGGTGTCACATTGCCGAACAACCTGGCCCAGGGACCCTGCGCGCCTCGCTTCGATCAGGGGCCGAAGCCGCCGCGCCACCAGCGGCGGCGGGGGGCGGGGGCGAGGAAGGCGCTGACGGAGTTCCAGAGGGCTTCGAAGGATTTGCGGTCGAAGCCGGAGCCGGTGTCGATCCAGTCGTGGTGGGGCGGGTTGTGGTGGGGGTCGCGGAAGTGGCCGATGAGATCGAGATGGTCGCCCTGGGCGGCGTAGATGACCTCGCCCCAGAGCTGGGAGTAGGTCGGGACCACGCCGTCGTTGTCGTCGGGCTGCGGCATGGAGCCGAGGAGGCGGATCAGGGCGTCGCGCTGGGCCGGCTCGGGCTTGGGCAGGCGCTCGGTCGAGCTGTTGCCGGTCGCGCCGTGGAGCCAGCGGTAGAGGAGGAAGGTCGCCTGTCGGGTCGGGCGCGGGCCGACGGCGAAGTGCTGCATCAGGCGCGGGCGCTTCGCCTTGGACACGACGCAGCCGTAGCGGACGCCCGGGCGGTCCTGCGCGGTCGCGTTGAAGAGGTCGATGCCGTCAGGGGTGAGCTGCGGCAGGAGGCCCTGGTCGGCGCTGATGTCGCTGAGGAACTGCGCCATCGGCTCGCGCTCCTCGTCGTCGATGCGGCCCAGCAGCTCCGCCTCGATGTGATCGAGCAGGGCGCCGGTCTGGCTGCCGGGCAGGCCGAGGCGCGCGAACGTCGAAGCCACCTGCGCCATCAGGCCGAGCGGCAGCCGGCCCTGGCGCAGGATGGTCACGGTCACCAGCGAGAACAGGCGCAGGATCTTCTGGCCGAACATGCCGGTGAAGAACGTGGCCAGCGGCGTGCCGTAGTGCGGCGCCGACACGCTGACGACGGTGCGCACGCGGCGCGCGAACTCCTCCACCGGCGCGCCGTTCGACTTGAGCGCCACGCCCGGCGTGCACAGCAGGCGTGCGTCGAGCCCGCCGGTCGAGTGGCCGATGAGGTGGATCGGCCCGCCGGTCGAACGTCTCGGCGATGCCCTCGAGGATCTGGGCCGCGCGCGTGCGCAGCGACGCTGTCGGCGACACGCGGATGCGGTGGATCTCGGCCGGGATGCCGCGGCCGTCGAACCAGCGCTCGAGCGCCTCTCGCACGTGGCCGAAGTAGATGAGCCGCCCGAAGTTGATGAAGCCGAAGAACCCCGGCAGAAGGTAGATGTGGTGGGTCTCGCTCAACGGCGAAGGCTCGGTCGCATCACGTCGGTCGCATCACGGCCGCCGCTCGGCGCGCCGGGCCGCTTCGAGCGGCTCGGCTGCATCCGGGTGGCGCTGCTCGTCCGACCGCTCCTGTCGCTTCTCCTCCGCGTCGGCCTGCGTGCGCCGGCGGCGCCGCGGCTTCGTGCTGGGCGGGATGAGCGACCGGATGGTCATGAGCTTGCCGTAGCAGAGGAGCCGGTCGCCCGGCAAGATCTCGTAGTCGCCACCTGGGTTCGGCATGATCAAGCTGCCGCGAAAGACGCTCAGCACGGTCACCTCGTGAGCGCGCAGCCCGGAGTCGCGCAGCTTCTTGCGCGCGAGCCGCGACTCCGTGTTGATCGGCACCTCGACCACGCCGTACCCGCTCTTGAGGGTCAGTCGCTGGCGCACGTCGACCTCGGGGAACGAGGCGCGGTCGGCCAGGAGATCGATGATGGCGCCCGCCACGTCAACGCCTGTGGCCTCCTCGATCCCCTCGAGCCCGGGGGACGAGTTGACCTCGACGATCTTGGGGCCGTCCTCCCCTTCCAGCATGTCGACCCCGGCCACGGTGAGGCCCAGGATCTGCGCCGCCAGGATGGCGGAGCGCTCGAACTCGGGCGCCAGCTCGACGCGCTCGGCGCGCCCGCCCCGGTGCACGTTGCTGCGGAACTCGTCGTCCTGGGCCACGCGGCGGATGGCCGCCACCACGCGGTCGCCCACCACGAACGCGCGCATGTCGCGCCCGCTGCTCTCGCGCACGAACTTCTGGATGAGCACGTTCTGCCGCGCCCACTGCAGCGTCTCGACGATGGCCTGCGCCATCTTGGGCGAGTCGGCCAGGATGACGCCGACGCCCTGCGTGCCCTCCAGCACCTTGATGATGACCGGCGCGCCGCCGACCTGGCGGATGGCGCCGAGCACGCCGTCCTTGTCGCGCACGAACGCGGTCGGCACCAGGCCGATGTTGTGGCGGCTCAGGACTTGTAGAGAGCGCAGCTTGTCGCGCGAGACGCTGATCGCGTGCGACGAGTTGAGCGTGAACACGCCCATCTGCTCGAACTGGCGCACCACGGCGGTGCCGAAGAACGTGATCGACGCGCCGATGCGCGGGATGACCGCCTCGTACAGGCTGAGCTTGCGTCCCTTGTAGTAGAGCGCCGGCTTTCCCTGCTCGACCAGGATCGAGAAACGCAGCGGGTTGAGCACCCGCACCTCGTGGCCGCGCGACAGCGCCGCGTGCTTGAGGCGACCGGTGCTGTACAGCCGAGGGCCACGCGACAAGATGGCGATCTTCATGGTTGCGTCTCTCCGGCCGCCTGTGCCGGGACGTTACCATCGCGCCGGTCGTGGCGATTCCGAGCCGCGTTGGAGAGCCAGACATATTTGTCGCGGTATCGATCCTCGGTCAGACCAAGTCTGTGAAATCACGGTGGCACTCACCTTGCTGTGCGCACCTGGCGTGCGACCTCGAGGTGACATCATGACGATGAAGATCCGGATGCGCTTTTTCACCGCGCTCCTTGCAACCGTGACCGCTGCGAGTGCATGCAACACCGGCGCGAGCGACTCGGCCGGCGGTGATGGCTCGGGCGGCGACGGCGGCGACGGCGGCGGCGGTGGAGGCACCGGCGTGGGCCTGGGCGGGGCGCAGGACATCGGCGCCTTCCGCGCCATCCTCGATGACGGCGGCATCCCGGGCGAGGAAACGCTCGACGCCAACGGCTTCTTCTCCGAGCACTACAGCGAGCTACCGCCGGCCGACTGCGGCGATCCGCTCTGTCTCGTCGGCATGATCGCTGTCGGCCTCGACTGGGTGACGAGCTCGGAGCAGGAGGTGCTGCAAGTCTCGCTGTCAACGCCGGTCGATCCATCGGAGCTCGAGCGCAAGCCGCTCAACCTGGTGGTCGTGGTCGACACGTCCGGCTCGATGGCGGAGGAGAACCGCATCGGCTATGCGCGCGAGGGCCTGCACACGCTCATCGACGAGCTGAAGGAGGGAGACCGCATGGCCCTGGTCACCTACAGCGACGAGGTGACGGTGCGGGCCAGCCTGAGCGAGCCGAGCGACGCCGATGCGCTGCACGCGATGACCGACGAGCTGGAGGCCAGCGGCGCCACCAACCTGCACGACGGGCTGGAGCGCGGCTTTCAGCTCGGGCTCGAGTCGTTCGACCCGGAGCGCCAGAACCGCGTCATCCTCGTATCAGACGGCCTGGCCACGATCGGCATCACCGACGACGCGTCGATCCAGGCCATGTCGGACGGCTACCTGTCCGACGGGATCGGGCTCACCACCATCGGCGTCGGGCTCGACTTCAACGTCGCCCTGATGCGCGGGCTGTCGGAGCGCGGCGCCGGCAACTTCTACTTCCTCGAGGACGCCACCGCCATCGCCGAGGTGTTCCGCGAGGAGCTCGACTACTTCGTCACCCCGCTGGCCACCGACGTGGAGCTGGAGGTGGCGGCCGAGTCGAGCTGGCGCATCGGCGACGTCGTCGGCACGCACTACTGGTCCGGCTCGGAGACCTCGGGCGGCGTGACGCTGCCGGCCGTGTTCGTGGCCAGCCGCGAGAGCGATCAGCCCGGCGAGTACGGCCGGCGCGGCGCGGGCGGCGCGCTGTTCATCTCGATGGTGCCGGGCACCGGCTCGAGCGTGTGGGATCCCAGCGAGGCGCTGGCGTCGCTGCGCCTGCGCTACCGGCTGCCCGGCGAGGAGGAGCCGCGCACCAGCACGCTCCTGGTCGACAGCCGCCCGGAGCCGGGCGCGTCGGAGGACGACGTCTACCTGAGCAACGCGGCCATGGCCGAGCACTACTCGATGTACAGCATGTTCCTCGGGCTGCGCGAGGCCACGCGGCTGGCCGAGACGTCGTACGACTGCGCGCTGATCGCGCTCGAGCGACTCGACGAGCGGGCCGCGACCTGGCAGGGAGAGTTCGCCGACGAGGACATCGCGGCCGATCGCCTGCTCATCGAGCAGTTCCAGGCCAACCTGCGCGAGCTCGGCGCGACCGGAGCCGGCAGCCTCGACAGCTGCAGCACCGGCGGCTACGAGGAGGACGACGACTACGGCGACGGCGAGTACGACGACGGCGAATACGAGGACACCGACCACGACGACGACAACGTGCCGTACTGCCAGGCCGGCGGCAGCGCGCGCGGCGGCGCCGCCGGCTGGATGCTCATCGGGCTCGCGATCGTCGCGGCCGGGACGCGGCGGCGACGGCGCGCCGGCGAGGCAGGGCGAGCGCGGCCAGCGCGGTGAGCAGCGCGGCGAGGAGCGTCGCGGAGCCGCCGGCGGAGCAGCCGCCCTCCTCGGCCGCCGGGGCGCCGCCGGTCGGGCCGGCATCGCCACCGCCGCCACCGCCGCCACCACCGCCGCCGCTGCCGGCGTCGGGCGATCCGCCGCCGCCGGCGTCCTCGCCGCCGGTCGCCTCGGCGCCGCAGCCGGGGGCCGGCTCGGCCGGCGCGTCGCGCGACAGCACCAGGTCGGCGCACTGGTAGTAGATGTCGTTGCCGCCGCCCGGGCCCCACGGCGGCTTGTCGCTCATCACCTGGATGAGCTGCAGCGTGCAGTTGTCGCACTCGACGTCCGGCAGCGTGACCTGCATCGAGTAGCGCGGGTTGCCGTTGACGTCGGTGTCGCGATCGGCGATGGCGTCCTCGAGCACCGCCGGCGAGTTGTCGAAGTCGTCGTAGTCGGTCGGGTCGATCAGACCGTCGACGCCGTCCTCATCGAAGCTGATGCGGAAGTGACCCGGATGCTCGATGGTCTCGTCCCACTGCGACGGTGATGGTGGCGCCGGGCTGGAACTCGCACACGTTCTGGGTGCGCGTGCCGCCCTCCTCGCCGCACGGGCCGTCCTTCTGGGCCGCGTGGCGCTGCTTGGGGGCCTTGATCTGAACGTGGGCCAGAGCCGCGGGCGCGGCGAAGGCGAGGCCAGAGATGCCGATGGCCAGCGGCAGGGAGAGTCTACGCAAACGCATGGGCGTCAACCGGCTGCAGGGCGCGGGCCAGGGACGAGCGCCCGCCATATTCGCGACTTGCACCGCTCCATCGTGCAGGTTGGCAGCCGCAGACCCCAGGCGCCCGGTCATCGGAGGTACCGCTCCAGGCAGCCGGGATGTACGCCTCACGGCAGCGCCTCGAGCTGGCCCAGGAGATCGATGCGCAGCGGCCCGTGGCGGCCGGCCGGCGGCGATCGGATGGCGCTTCGGCGCAGGCGAAACTGCGCGCCCGAGCCGCTCGGCGCGATCTCGCGATCGATGAGCAGCTCGGCCAGGACCTCGGCGAACCAGGCAGACAGCTGGCCGTGGACCTCCGGCGCGCGCTCGATGAGCGTGGCGGCGAGCTCCGGATAGCACGGCTCGAGCAGGCCCGGCTCCGGCTCGCAGGTGAGGCCGAGGTCGTGCAGCGAGAGCCGGGGCGCCGCGGAGCTCGGGGCGCCGGAGCCAGTGGTCAGGTCAAAGCCGGCGCGACCGAAGATGTGCGCCGGCGTGCGCAGCCCGACGTCCTCGAGCCACAGCGAGCTGGCCACGCCGATCTCGTAGCTCTGCCCGGCGCGGGTCGACGGGACCAGGGTCGGGGGCAGCGGGAGCCACGGGCCGCGCGCGCGCACGCTGAGCAGCTCGGCGACGATCGGGTCGCGGTGGAAGCGATCGACGATGCCGCTGCCGGCCAGCGCCTCCTCGAGGTAGCCGCTGGCCCACAGCACGTAGAGCAACCCGTTGAGCGCGTTGCCGTCGAGCTCGATGGCGAGCGGCGCGGTCATGGCGGCGGGGGCGGAGCCGAGATCCGCGGGCAGGAGGATCGGCGCCCCGGCGCGCCCCGCCCTGCGCGCCACCGCCGAGGCCGGCGCCAGATCGACGGCGAGCGGCACCGCTGCGTGGGAGCCGCCCACCACCTCGATGTCGCGACCGGCGCAGTAGGTGAGCTGGACGGAGCGGCCGCCGCCCAGCGGCAGCGGGGGCGGCGCGGTCATGATGTCGTCGAGCGCGGCGCCGATCTCGCGCCGCGCCATGCGGCCGGCGATCTCGTCGCCGTGGATGAGGTCGCTCACCCACTGCACGAAGCGGCTGCGCAGGCGCACGCGCGCATCGGTGCGCGACACGAGCTTCATCTCGCCGCCGGCCAGGTGCGGCGCGATGCGGATCGTCAGCTCGAGCGCGGCGCGGGTGAAGCCGAGCTCGAGCACGACGCGCAGGTGGCCGTCCTCGCCGGCCGGCGACGCCCAGCGCATGCTGATCGCGCGCACGCGCTCGAAGCTGCCCACCGGGAAGGCCTCGAACCCGCTCATCTGATGCTCGACCAGCCGTGCGAGCAGCTGGGCCAGGGTGCCGGGCCCCGCGCGGCCGTCGTCGAGGAACTGCTGGCCGACGAGCAGGCGCGCGCTGCACGGCGGCCGCGCCGGATCCTGGAACGGGCCGACAAGCTGGGTCCAGCCGACCCGCCGCTCGATGCCGCCGCGGTAGCGCGCGCGCCACTCGACCCGGTGCAGCCCGGGCGGGCGCGCGAGGTCGACCGCCTCCACCGCGGGACCGATCTCCTGGCCATCGACGAGCAGGCGCGCGCGGGCGGCCGCGTCGCCCGGGATCTCGGCCGCGACCGACAGCGCGGGACCCGGCGCGACCATCGAGGCGCGCACGCGCACCGTGAGCGGCGACCGGTCGAGCCGCTGCACCAGCCACGGAAACGCGGCGGCGTGCCCGGCCACGACGGCGATGCCGGCGCAGAGCGCGATCCATCGCCCGCCTCTCACAGGATCACCAGGACGGTGATCAGCTCCCAGCCGACCACCCACAGGGTGGACGCCACCACGCTGCCGGTCATGGCGCGGGTGACCGCGTCGGCGTCCGCCTTGCGCGCGCCTCCCTTGGCCACGACGTCGCTGGCCAGGCCCCAGGCGTAGATCCAGACCAGGAAGCCGGCCCGCACCGCGTAGCGCATGCGCTCGGGCCGCGGATCGAGGAGATCGGCGGTCAAGAGCTCGAAGCCGCCCTGCATGCCGTACTGCCGGCAGAGCAGCATCCCGCCGGCCACCATGCCGGCGGCGAACAGCGCGGCGACGACGAGATAGCTCGTGCCGACGGCGAGCCACGCCGGTCCGAACAGGTACGAGCGCCGGCTGACGCCGAGCGCCTCGAGCGCCAGGGTCTGCTTGCCCAGGTCCATCGAGCCGAGCCACGCGTTGGTGGCGCTGCCGGACGCGGCCACGAACAGCATGGCCGACAGCGGCGGCGCCAGCGCGACGACGTAGCTGCCGCCGATCTGGCGCACCAGCGCGTCGGCGCGCACGCCCGCGCCGCCGACCTTCGAGATGACGTACAGGACGGTGTAGCCGATGAGCAGCGAGACGACGGCGTAGAACAGCGCCGGGCGCAGCAGGGTCTGGGCGCAGGCGCGGCCGGCGATGGCGGCGAAGTCGCGCGGGCGCCGGAACAGCTGACCGGTTCCGGCGATCGACGCGGCGGCGGCGACGCGGAACGGCTCGAGCATGCGATCGGCGGCGGCGGCGATGCGTCGCACGGCGCGGCGGGCGAGGCCCGGTCGGCGAGCGATGCCGGCCGGCGCTGCGTCTCCGCGCTCGATGCGGGCGACCAGCTCCGACTCGAGGCGCACGAGCCACGCGCCGCGCTCCTCCGCTGACAGCGCGTCGTCGATCGGGCCGGGCCAGTCCTCTTCGAACAGGCGCTCGACCCTGCGCGACACCGGATCGAGCACGTACAGCCGGTCGCCGGCGCCGGCGGCGAGCGCCACGTCGTGGGTCACGACGATGGCGGCGATGCCCAGCTCGCGCACCTCCTGGCGCAGCAGGCGCGCCAGCATGCGCACGCGGTGCGGATCGAGCCCGACCGACGGCTCGTCGAGGAACAGGAGGCGCCGGCGGCTGGCCAGCGTGCGCGCCACCGCGACCCGCTGGGCCTGGCCGCCCGAAAGGCGATCGACCGGCGTGCCGCGCTCGGCCAGCGCGCGATCGAGGCCGACCCGCTCGAGCCAGGTGGCCGCGTCGGCGCCGCCGCCGCCGGCGTAGCGCAGCGCCAGGTCGATGTTGCCGCGCACGTCGAGGTGATCGAAGAGCGCGCCGCGCTGCGGGACCAGGCCGAGCTCGCCGCGGTCGAAGCGCAGCTCGCCGCCCACCACCTCGAAGCCGCTCCGCTCCAGCTCGTCGCGCTCGAACAGCAGGCGCGCGAAGGTCAACTTGCCGGCGCCGCTGCCGCCGAGCAGCACCGCGATCTCGCCGGGCGCGACCTCGAGGGTGAAGTCCTCGACAAGCGCGCGGCCGTCGGGCAGCACGATGCGCAGTCCGCGCGCCAGCAGGCCTGTCACCGCCGCGGTTTTACCATCTCGCGCGCCACCCCCGCGTATACTGCGCGCGCATGGACCGTACCTTGTACAGCGACGAGCACGAGATGTTCCGCCAGTCCTTCCGCCAGTTCCTCGAGCGCGAGGTGGTGCCCCAGCAGGCGCGCTGGAACGAGGCCGGCATCGTGGACCGCGCCGCCTGGCGCAAGGCCGGCGCCGGCGGCTTTCTGTGCCCGTGGCTCGAGGAGGAGCACGGCGGCCCGGGCGGCGACTTCCTGCACTCGGTCGTGATCATGGAGGAGATGGCGCGCGTGTACGAGAGCGGCTTCGCGCTGTCGCTCCACTCCGACATCGTCGTGCCGTACATCCACGCCTTCGGCAACGAGGAGCAGAAGCGGCGCTGGCTGCCCGGCTGCGCCTCCGGCGAGCTGGTCACCGCGCATCGCCATGACCGAGCCGGGCACGGGCTCCGACCTGGCCGGCGTCACCACCTCGGCCGTGCGCGACGGCGACGACTACGTCCTCAACGGGGCCAAGACGTTCATCTCGAACGGCATCCTGTGCGACCTGTGCATCGTCGTGGCCAAGACCGATCCGAGTCCGGACAACGCGCACCGCGGCATGAGCCTGTTCGTCGTCGAGGCGGGCACGCCCGGGTTCATCAAGGGCAAGAAGCTGGCCAAGATGGGCATGCCGTCGCAGGACACCTCGGAGCTCGCCTTCGAGGACTGCCGCGTGCCGGCGGCCAACCGGCTGGGCGAGGAGGGCAGCGCGCTTCCTCACGCTGATGACCAAGCTGCAGCAGGAGCGCCTGTGCGTGGCCATCATGTCGCAGGCGTCGGCCGAGCGCGTGCTCGCCGACACCATCGCGTACTGCCAGGAGCGGCAGCGCCTTCGGCAAGCCGATCGCGAAGTTCCAGAACACGCAGTTCAAGCTCGCCGAGTGCGCGACCGAGGTCGAGGTCGGGCGCGCCTTCCTCGACAGGCTGGTCGCCGACCACGTCGCGGGCAAGTACCTGGTCAAGGAGTGCTCGATGGCCAAGCTGTGGCAGACCGAGATGGCCGGCCGCGTGATCGACCAGTGCCTGCAGTTCTTCGGCGGCTACGGCTACATGCTCGAGTACCCGGTGACGCGCGCCTTCATGGACGCCCGCGTGCAGCGCATCTACGCCGGCACCAACGAGATCATGAAGGTGATCATCGCCAAGCAGATGGGCCTGTAGTCGTCGCGGCTCAGAACGCGAAGACGATCGACGCGCCGGTGACCAGGCCGGCGTCCACGTTGTCGCCGATGAGCGCGGTGGCGCGCACGTCAACATCGACGAGCACGTACTTGTGCTTGAACAGCTCGACGCCGGCCTGACCCTGGACGGCGAAGGCGTGGTAGTCGAGGTAGCCGTAGCCGATGCGGGCGCCCAGGTACGGGTTGAGGAAGCGGCGGCGGCCGCGGCCGAGGAAGTCGGAGTACATGCCGACGCCGTAGGTGGCGAGCACCGCGTGGCCCTCGACCGGCCCGCCGGCATCCGGATCCTCGACCTCGTCGAACACGTCGATCTCGAGGGTGAAGCGCGGCTCGACGATGTGCATGACGAAGCCGCCGCCCAGGCGGGTGCGCTGGCGGCCGTCCGGGTCGAACAGGCTCAGCGCGGCAAGGCGCGGGCCGGGATAGACCTTTGTGCGCGGGTTCATCAGCTCGCCCTCGCGCCGGCTGATCGAGACGTCGAGGGTGGCGAGCGCGACGCGGTCCTCGAGCCACCGCTTCTCCCCCTTGATGCGCTCGATCTCTCCGCGCAGGCGGGTCATCTCCTTCTCGACGTTGAGGATGTCCTGCATCGACAGGCCGCCGCCGTCGAGCAGCTTGCGCAGGCGGTCGAGCGTGGTGGTGAGGTTGCCGAGCGCGATCTCCTGATCGAACAGCGTGCGCGAGACGTCGCTGGCCTCGATGCGCTTGCTCGTGATGTCGCCCTCGCGATCGAGCCAGCCGACGACGAGCTGCAGCTGCTGCGGCGGCAGGCGCAGCCGGATGTTCGCTCGCCACGACTCGGCGGCGCCGTCCACGCGCTCGCTCAGCACGCGGCCGCCGGCCCGCTCCACCTCCTGCCGCAGCGCGCGCGCTGTCTTCTCCGGGTCGTCAACCTCGAGGTCGATGGCGCCCTCGACGACGAGGCGCTCGGGCAGGGCCTGCGCGGCGGTGGTGGTCGCGGCCGCTGCCGGTGCGGCGGCCGGTCCGCCGGCGGACTCCTCGGCCGGTGCGGCATCGGCCAGCGCCACTGTCTGTGGAGACCCGGCGGTGCCGGCGACCGCCATGCTCTCGCTGCTGGCCGCCGGTGTGGTGGAGCTCATCGCCTTGCTCCCTCCACCGCAGCCGAGCGAGAGAGGGACGGTGATGGTGAGAACGGTGAGAGCGATCGTTCGTTTCACCACCGAGCAACGACGGCGCGGCGGCGGCCTTACAGCGGCGACTCGTCAGGGCTCACAGAAGCGCGAGCTGCTGGGGCTGGCGCGGGCGCGCCGGGCGTGCGGGCCGGCACACGGCCAGAAGCTGCGGCGGCAGCGTCCGCGACGAACGGAGACGGAGCCGGTTGCCGCGTGCTGCCGAACAGCGTGCGGCGCGCCGCGCGCGTGAGCACCAGCCGGCGACGCGCGCGGGTCATGCCGACATAGAGCAGGCGCCGCTCCTCCTCGAGGTCGACCGGCTTGCCCGGCAGGACCAGCGGCAAGAGGCCGTCCTCGCAGCCGGCGATGATGACGAGCGAGAACTCGAGGCCCTTGGCCGCGTGCAAGCTGAGCAGCGCGACCTTCTGGCTCTCGATGATCGCGCCGCCGTCGCACAGGATCGGCAGCGCGGCCACGAACGCGCGCGTGTCGCCGCCGAACGGCGTCGCCAGCGCGGCGATGCGATCGCGCGCGCGGCGCTGCGCCACCGGGGCGCGGACCGGCGCCAGCTCGGCCAGGAGCTCGCCCAGGTCGCGGCGATCGTCGGCCGCGCGCAGGGCGTCGAACAGGGCGAGCGCCTCGGCGCTGTCGAGCGCGGTGTCGTCGCTGGCGCGGCAGGTCGGGATGCCCGCGCGGGCCAGCGCCTCGTCGATCAGCGCGGCCTGCGCGCCGATCCGGTACAGCACGGCGATGTCGTGGAACGCCAGCGGTCCGCCGTCGTCGTCGCTGGAGGTCTCGAGCGCTGTGCCGCCGATGGCGCGCGCAATCTCGCCGGCGATGAAGGCGGCCTCCTGCTCCGGCGACTCGGCCGTGAAGAAGGTCGGCAGCGGGGCCGTGCCCGGCAGCGCCTCGAGCGGCCGGCGGGCGCGTCCGGCGCACCCTTCGATCACCGATGTGGCGGCCGCGAGCACCGGCGGCGCACAGCGGTAGCAGTCGCGCAGCTCGATCGTCCGCGCGCCGGGATAGTCGGCGGCGAAGCGGTGGAAGAAGGACGGGTCGGACCCGCGGAAGCCGTAGATGGCCTGGTCCGGGTCGCCCACCGCGATCAGATCCGGCGCCGGCTCGGCCGGTGCCAGCAGGCGCACCAGAGAGTACTGGGCCGGGTTGATGTCCTGCAGCTCGTCGACGAACAGGTGGCGGCAGCGCTCCTGCGCGGCGGCGCGCGCCTCGGCGCAGCCCTCGAGCAGGCGGACCGCGACCAGGACGAGGTCGTCGAAGTCGACGGCGCCGGCCAGCGCGTCCTGGTAGGCGCGGTAGGCGGCGGCCAGCTCCGGGTCATCGGCGGCGAGATCGTCGGGGCCGCGCAGCGCCGCCTTGGCTCGCGAGATCGCCTCGCCGGTGGCGGCGTCGGCGACCAGCGCGCGCCGGGCCGGGTCGTCGAGCACCTTGAAGTCGCGCGCCAGGCCGGACTCGGCCGGATACGCGCGCAGGAGATCGAGCGCGAGGGAGTGAAAGGTGCACGCCGCGACCTGATCGGCTCGATCGCCCAGGGCGGCCTCGAGCCTGTCGCGCAGCTCGCCCGCCGCCTTGCGGGTGAAGCTGATCGCCGTGATTGCGCGCGGCGACACGCCGCGCGGCGACGAGGTGGCCGATGCGCTCGACGACGGTGCGTGTCTTGCCGGTGCCGGGACCGGCGACAACGAGCAGGGGGCCGCCGGCGTGGTGGATGACCTCGCGCTGGCGGGGATTGGCGCCCGTCGCCAGCGACGCCTCCGCGATCGGCGACGGGTCCGCGGTCGGCGACGGGTCCGCGGTCGGCGACGGGTCCGCGGTGGAGGCTCGCCCGTCTCCGCCGCGCTCTCCTCGACGATGCCGGTCTCCGCGCCGCTCGTCTCCGCGGCGCCGATCTCCGCGTCGCTCGTCTCCGCCCTCACCTCCCCGGCCGGCGCCGCGAAGCCGAAGCTGCGCTGGGCCAGCAGCCGGCGCCGCTCCTCCTCGCCGAACACGCGGATGACGCCGTACTCGCCGTCGTATCCCGATCGCGCGTCGACCTCGCCGGCCCGCATGCGGCGCAGCGCCTCCTCCAGGAGCGGCGGCCCCTCCTGCCCCGCCGAGTCCGCGTCCGCCTCGCCCAGCACGACGAGCTCGGGGCCGACCCGGTCGAGCAGCCGCCGGTACGACTCGCGCACCCGCTTGGTGGCCGCGCCGACGCCGAGCAGCTCGCCCAGCACCTCGGCCAGCGGGATCAGCTTCTGGAAGCCGGCCGCGCCCTCGGGCCGCACGCCCTCCGCGCGATCGGCCAGCTGCTCCACCCGCCCCATCACGCCGCCGGTCAGCGCCTTGCCGCACGCCGGGCACGAGCCGCCGGCCGCGCGCGCCGCGTCCGGCGCCATCACCACGCCGCACTTGCGATGCCCGGCGAAGTGGTACTTGCCCTCCTCGGGGAAGAACTCGAGCGTGCCCAGGAAGCCCTCGCGCCGGTCGCGCAGCGCGTCGCGCAGCCCGAAGTACGACAGCTCGCAGTCGAACCGGCTGGCCTCGCGGCCCAGCTTCTCCGGCGAGTGCGCGTCCGAGCTCGACACCAGCGCGTAGCGATCGAGCGCGCTCAGCCGCCAGTTCATCTCCGGATCGGACGACAGCCCGGTCTCGACCGCGAAGATGTGCCCGGCCAGGTCGCCGAAGCACTCGGCGATGCCGTCGAACCCGGACATCGCGCCCAGCGCCGAGAACCACGGCGTCCAGATGTGGGCCGGGACGAGGAACGAGTCGGGCGACGACTCGAGCGTGATCTCGAGCAAGTCGCGCGAGTCGAGCCCCAGGATCGGCCGGCCGTCCGACTCGATGTTCCCGATCTGCCCGAGCCGCGCCGCGATGCGCGCCGCCACCTCCAGATCCGGCGCGTAGACCAGGTTGTGCACCTTGCGGACCTTGCCGCCGCGCTTGTAGATGCTCGATATCTCGACCTGAAGCATGAAGCGGACCGGCGCGCGGCAGGCCGCCGGCACCTCCGCCGCCACCGCCCGCTCGATGTCCGGCCGCAGCTTGTAGAGCCCCGGCTCGGCCGGCACCAGCCGCTCGCGCAGCTCGGCCAGCCATTGCGGATGGGTGAAGTCGCCCGTGCCGACCACGGTGATTCCCTTGAGCTGTGCCCAGCGAGCCAGCCCCTCCAGAGTGAGGTCCTTGCTGGTCGCGCGCGACAGATGAGAATGGATGTGCAGGTCGGCGATGAAGCGCATGGTCTCCCGAAGCGGAGGCCGGACATCTGGCCTCGACGCATCCTAGGAACCTCCCCTGACAGGGGAGGTCCGTCCGGTCGCGCGCGTATCACCAGATCGGACCTCCCGGAGTACCTCGATGAGCCACTTCGACCGGCGCCGGCGCAGCAGCGACTCGACCCCCGCGCACCGCGCCGTGCAGCGCTCGGCCGGCAAGCGAACCAGGGTGCAGATGCGCTACGGCGAGACCCAGCGCCAGGCCGCGCCGGCGGCAGAGGCGGCGCCGGAGACCGGCCCGTCGGTGCAGGCGGTCGCCCAGCAGGGCGTGGCCGGCGGCGGCGGACCGCTGCCGTTCCTCGATCAGATCCAGCGCTCGTTCGGCGACCACGATATCTCCGGCGTCCGGGCGCACGTGGGCGGCGCGGCTTCCGACGCGGCCGAGAGCATGGGCGCCGAGGGCTACGCCACCGGCAACGACGTGGCGTTCCGCGCGTCGCCCAGCCTGCACACCGCCGCGCACGAGGCGGCCCACGTGGTCCAGCAGCGCGCCGGCGTCCACCTCAAGAGCGGCGTGGGCGAGGTGGGCGACCAGTACGAGCGCAACGCCGACGCGGTGGCCGACCGGGTGGTCAGCGGCCGCTCCGCCGAGGACCTCCTGCCCGCGACCGGCGGCGGCGCGCCGTCCGCCGCCGCCACGCAGCACACGCCAATCCAGCTCTACACGAAGGTGTCGGGCGCCGCTTACGACACAGTATCGGACGACGGCAAGCTGGCCGTCGTCGACCACGGGCGCGAGGCCTGGGCCGAGAGCGGCACCATCGCCTCCTCCAACGCCGTCCTGGCCGCCAACAAGTCGAAGGCGAAGATCGAGGCCGTCTCCGGAGGCGACGTCTCGGTCACGCCGCCGGGGGCCGGCGCCGGCGCCCGGGCGACGACGCTCAAGAAGTTCCGCATGGTCGATCGCGCCGCCGGTTCCGAGGCGGAGCTGACCGACGACTGCGGCACCGCCAACCAGCAGATGCTGGGCGCGGAGTCGGCCGGCGAGTGGTCGTTCGTGGCCGCCAACAAGCGCGGCACCACCGACGAGTTCACGTCCAAGGCCAAGTACGACGGCGACGACCACGCGCCCGGCGGGGTCGTGTCGACCACCGAGCAGCTGTCGGGCCAGATCTACATGCGCATCTTCGAGCGCGAGCTCGGCGTGCGCCTGAGCCGCGAGGACGCCTTGAAGGAGTGGGCAAAGCTGAGCGCCGCCGAGCAGGACCGGCTCAGCAAGAAGTACGGCATCAACAAGTACGCCGCGCCGAAGGTCGGCCAGGGCGTCACCATCGGCAGCGAGCGCGACATGCCGGGGGCGGTATCCGGCGGCTACAACTTCCACTTCGCGCTCAACCTGATGTCGTCCGGCCAGGACTACATCACGCTCGAGGACTACGACAGCTCCGGCGTGAAGTACTACTTCGACATGTACGGGCCGGCGTCCAGGGCGCAGTCGTTCGCGGAGGATCCGTCGAACACGGGGGCGCTGGGCAACAAGACCACCACCATGGTGGTCGACCACCCGGCCAACCTCGAGGGCAAGGTCAACGCCGCCGCCACGATGGTGGACGATCCGGCGAAACCGGCCACCCGCGTGAAGCTGGACCGCGACACGAAGATCAAGATCCAGCGCAAGGGCCACACCTGGATGAGGGTCGAGGTACTGTCCGGCTCGCACACGGGCGAGAGCGGATGGATCCTCAACAGCTTCTTCGAGAACAGCTGAGGGCATGCGGCGCATGAGACCGGCGCTGCTGTTCTGTCTCGCCCTCGCCGCCGGCTGCCCGGCCCGGCAACACGATTCCCAGCAGGGCCCGGCCGGCGAGTCCGGCAGCTCGACGGGCGGTGAAAAGTCCGATCAGAAGAGCGGGGAGGAGCGACATGGACGCCTCGCAGAGCGCCGGCAAGGTCCCGGTGTGCGCCGACCTCGCCTGCCTGAGCAAGCACGAGGGAGAGCTTGTAGAGGCCGACGGCACCTTCGTCTTCCCCAAGGAGAAGGCGTTCGCCCGCAACAAGCTGTCGCTGGGCGACGGCACGACGATCATCCTGTCGCAGCCGGCCGACGACGCTGTGCGCGGCAAGCTGACCGGCGACAACGACGGCAAGCGGATGGTGGTGCAGGGCCGGATCTACACAAAGGACATCCCCGACAAGTACCGCATCATCGGGCGAGGTCCCGAGCCATATCTCGTCAACATCGCCGCCGTGACCGTCGGCGGCTGAGCGCAGGCCGGGCGCCTGGTCGCGCCCAATCGCCGCTCAGTCGGCCGGGTAGGTGCTGCGCACGCTCTCGCGATCGGCGTGGGCGGCGCGGAACTGCTCGAGCGCCGGGTGCTTCTCGATCTCGTAGCGCTTGCGGAAGACCATCCACTCCAGGGTGGTGATGAGGAAGATCTCGGCCAGACCGAGGCGCGGCTCGTCGGTGAGCCAGGTGCCCCGCACCTGCTTCTCGAGCCAGGCCATGATCGACGCGACTCGCTCGCGCTGCTTGATGAGGTAGGGCGCGCTGTCCGGGTTGACCCCCTCGCGCACCAGCTGAAACACCTGGACGCCGGAGTCGAGCGCGCCGTCGATGGCGGTGATGAGGTTGTGCTCGCGCAGCCAGGCGACGCCGCCCGCCGTGCGCAGCGGGCCGTAGCCGTGCCGGCGCAGCAGGTGCTCGATGATGACGTGCGAGTCGCAGATCACCTCGCCGTCGATCTCGGCGATCGGCTTCTTCCAGACCGGAGTCAGTTCGCGCAGCGCTTTCTCCGCCTCGTCGCCGACCGTGCTTACCAGCTCGAACGGGACGCCGAGCTCGGTGGCCACGATGCGGGCGCGCCGTACGTACGGCGAGGTGGTGGTGCCGTAGAGTTTCATCCGCCGAGTGTACCGGCGGACCGGGCCGGGCGGCGCCGCTCCCGCACCGCAGCGGATCTCTGCAAGGCAGCGACGATGCGGATCAGGAGGTCTTCACCTCGTCCTCGGGCAGCGGGACGCTGTGCAGCGACAGGGTCTTGCGCACGATGGCCCACACCGCGCCCGCGTCGGTGGTGACGTCGTTCCAGCGCCCGGGGAAGCGGCCGCAGAACGAGGTCTTGAGGATCTCGGGCAGCGCGCGCTTGCCGTCGCCGGCGAACAGCGGGTGCTCGATGTAGACGCAGGCCTCGTCGGTGGCGCGCACCGACAGGCTGCCCGGCAGATCGGCGGCGCTGCGGACGGCGTCGGCCACTGCCACGATGATCTCGATGGTCGCCCGCCGACAGCGCCGGGTGTCGCCGGGCCAGGATGTCCACCTCGGCGGCGGGCGGCGGGTAGTCCATCTGCAGCGGCGCGAAGCGGTCCAGCTGGGCCGCGTCGATGCCGAAGGTGCCGGTGAACTCGCGGCCGCGGTTGACAGCGCCGATGAACTGCACGTTGTCCGGGATCGGGACGAAGGTGTTCTCGATCGGGTGGAACAGCCGGCGCGTGGAGTCGAGCGCGGGCATCAGCGCGTTGCGCGCGCTCTCCTGGCAGCGGTTGAGCTCGTCGAGGAAGACCAGGTAGCGGCGGTCCGGGTGATCGGCCGCCTCCTCGATCGCCAGGAGCACGTCGGTCTTGACGAAGTCGGTCACCGGCGCGCCCGACGCGGACGCGCGCACCTGGATGCTGACAAGGAAGTCGCTGGCCTCGACCACGGCGCCGCAGTTGAAGAACACGAACGCCATGCCCAGGCTGTCCGCGATGGCGCGCGCAAGCACGGTCTTGCCGCAGCCCTGCGGTCCGTCGAGCAGGATGTTGAGCCCGCCCTCGAGCAGGACTTGCAGCTTCTTGGACACGTTCGGATCGAGCTAGACGCCCTCGATCCGGAACGGCGCGCGCCCGACGTACTCCACCTCGATGCGCCCGCGGTCGTCGCGCTCCGGCTTGTGCACCGCGATGACGCGCACCAGGCACGGCACCCCGGGCACCACGCGCTCGTCGCTGGTCAGCACCACCTTGGGCGCTCGCCGCCCGTCGAGGTGCGTGGCGCGCAGCCGGAACGGCGACGCCTCCATCGGATTGGGCCAGAACGTCGCCTCCACGGTTCGGCCCACCGTGAGCTCCTCGAGGTTCCACTTGCCGTCCATGCCCGCGCGGTTTTACGACGCCAGCGCCCGCCGCGCCAGTGTCCCGGCCGGCGGCCGCGCTCCGCACCCTGGGCAGGCAGCGACAGCCCAGGCAGGAGTTGCCGCCGCATGAGTCGCGATCCCGGCAAGTCCTGCCGTGAGCGGGGAGCGAACGCGGCGCTGGAGCGGGCCCGCTTCGTGCTTTGTCGAGACAGCACCCAGGAACAGCGTCCGCTGCGACGGGCAACCGCAAAGGGAGCGCCTCACCATGGCCATCGAACGAAAGATCTTTCGCGCCGTCGGAGCACTGGTCGTCAGCGTCAAGGGCGAGACCCGGTGCGCCGTCCGCCCGATACTTCATGTGACCCAGAAGATCGACTTCAGCGACCTCGGTCTGGAGCTGGACCTCGCGCGCTCGCCCAGCAACGCGAACGCCGGAAGGTGCGCCTGGAACGACGTCATCGTCAACGACCGAGGCGTCGACAAGGACGGAAATACGCTGCCGCCCATGCTCGATCCGGTCAGCCTGAGCGACTTCGGAGCGACCACCATCGGGCCCGAGTGGCCGCTCGGCACGAGCCACGGCGCCGTCTACCTCGAGGATGTCTTCTTCAACATGAAGTTCAACGAGTTCATCAAGGTGGACCCGCCGCAGCCTGAGTGCACGTGGCCGCCCCTCGGCTACCGGACCTACGAGCTCATGACGGTCGCCTACTCGAAGGACACCGACGAAGGTGCGAGGAGAGGGCGCCGCTACGCAGGGGTCCATGGACAGGTCGAGGGAGTGACTCCGCAGGGGAAGGCTCTGGTGAGGATCTTCCGGGCCGGCAACCTGAACATGGACTTCGGGATTCACAAGCTGGACCTGAACGATCCTGCCGCCGTCAACCTCTCGGTTGCCCCGATCGATACCACCGAGATCCTGCTCCAGAACGTGCCCGGCTCCGCGGGCGGCGTCTTCATCGAGCTCCAGCTGCTCGCGTCGCTGACGGAGACCGGTGAGCGGCCCGGGCCGAAGCTCCCGATCGGACACGGGTGATGGCGACGCTGCTCAACTTCGGCCAGACGCAGCCCGACGCGCAGCTCGCGGCGACGTGGAACGTGATCCAGAACGAACACGCCGTCGCGGACCTGGCCGGCCTCGAGCAGAAGCTCGTGGAGCTCGCCCAGGAGCATCAACCGCCGGACACGGAACATTGGCTCGATCTCATCGGCCACGCCTATGAAGGCGTGCTGCAGCTCGGCAGGTCGGCGATCGAGAACGATCCGGCACAGATGCGCACGTTGGCAAGGACCTGCAAGTCGGCGTTCCAGGCCCTCCGCGTCACGAAGGTGCGCCTGCTCGGCTGCGGGACCGCCTCCACGCCGGCTGGTCGAGACGCCATCAGAGCCCTCAAGACCGCGCTGGAAAACGAGCAGCTGCCGGCGATCGATGTACTCGGCACGACCATTCCGACGTCCTCGGACAATTTCGACGCCGCCGGCCTCAAGAGCACCTTCAAGGGCATCGTGAGTCGCAGCAACCTCCCGATTCCGCCGGCTCCATTGAACTTCATTGCCGCCCCACGCGACGACGACGCCGCCTGGGCAGATCGTCGAGACAGCTGGTTCACGCACTTCAGGCAGGTTCTTCGCGACGCGAGCCTGCCCGAGCTGATGCGAGGGCTGGCGCCCGAGTCCCTCGCAGATATCCTGAACGAGCGCGACCGCTGCCCGCGGAAGTCGACCCTGCGAGGTGCGGCTGGTGCCCGCCGCGCCGGACGATCTGGCTCCGATCCAGGAGCTGCTGCTGCCCGCTGCCGCCGTGGCACCCGGGCTGCTGGCTGGACCGGAGGTCGAGCTCCTCATCACGACGCGCGCCGGGGGCGAACGAGCGTACTACCGCCTCACGGTTCTGCTCGAGTCCAGCTTCGTGCGCATCTACCCGCGGACCGATCCCCTGGGCCGGCTCCTGCCGGTCAACAATCGCTCACGCCTCAGGGACCTCGTGGAGCGCGCACAGCCGCTGGAGTCAGAGACAGGCTGGCCTTCTCAATCCGCGGCGCACCGGATGCCGAGCATGTAAGTTCGGTAGCCCGCGGGCCGCGAGTTCTCGATGGCCATGAAGTCGATGAGCTGGTCGGCCGTCGTGTCGGCCCAGTTTGCGCCGCGCGTGATGCGCATGCCGCTGCTCCTCGTGGAGCTGGTCCACTCGTGGACGTTCCCCGCCAGGTCGAGCACGCCATACGGGCTGACGTCGCCAGGGAACGCGCCGACCGGGGCGGGTCCGACGTCGACACCTCGGTTGACGTTCGCCGGAACCGGCGAGCGCGCGTCGCCCCAGGGCAGGTTGCGCCGCGGGTGCGGGTTGGGCCGTCCGTCCAGCACGAGTCCGCCGCGCGCGGCCTTCTGCCACTCGGCGCTCGTCGGCAGGCGCCGGCCCAGGAAGCGGCAATACGCGCGCGCCTCGGTCCAGCCGATGCCGGTCACGGGCCGGTCGGCCGCCGCCGCCTCCACGAGCTCATGAGAGTCTGCGTAGGTCGGGTGGGCCACCCCCGTGACCGCCGCCATCGCGGCGAAGACGCCGAAGCCGGCGTTTGTCACCTCCGTGCGATCGATGGCGAAGCGCGGCTGCTCGAGCGTCACCTCGTCAACCTTGTAGCTGGCCTGCACCGCCGACGGCGGCTCGCCGACGCCGCCGCTGATGAACGAGCCGGCCGGGATGTCGATCATGCCGGCGCGGGTGGCCCGACAGGTCGGCACCCGTATCACGAGGCGGGGCGGCAGGCCGTCGCGGCGGGCATAGCCGGGCAGCGATCGAAGCGGAACGATCGACGGCGGACAGGTCTCGCCGCGGCGTCCCCGACCGGTGATCACGAGGAAGGCCCTTCCTCCCGGCGCCTCGACCTGGTCGAGCCGGACACGTCCATCCACCATCGCCGCGCTGAGCCGGCTCGAGCCGTCGAGCCGCTGTCCCGGACTGTCAGGATCGTCCGGATCGACCTCGTGCAGCGTCCAGTCGAGGTCGGGCAGATGGGCGGCCGCGACGCTGGACGCTTCCAGGGAGCCGGCGTCCCAGTCGAACGGCGCCAGCTCGAGGAGGAACCGGCCCACATCGCGGTCGCGCAGCGACTGCTCGCGTCGCCGGGCCGCGGCAGACGCGAGCCGGTCGGCGATCGCCACGCCGAGGACCGCCAGCACCGCCGCGGAGACCGCGACGGCCATTGTCAACCTGCGGCGGACGGCCCGCCGCGACCTGCCCACCAGGGCGCTCGGTGTCCACGCCGCGCCCTCTCTCTTCAAGGAGGCGGCGGGCCGCCGCGCCCACTCCGCGTCGAGATCGCGCAGCGCATCCCGGTGCCCGGTCAGCTCGCGCAGCTCGGCCCGCGAGAGCAGACTCGGCGCCGGCCCGGTCGATCGCCGGAGGTGGTAGCGGACCAGCTCGATGGCGCGGCGCCGCGACAGATCGTGGCGATCGATCCAGCCCTGGACGCGCGGCACGAGGCTGTCGTGGATGAGCTCCCACGCCGCCTCGCCGCCGGAACGGGCGGTCCGCACCAGCAGCCCGTGCGCGCGCAGCGTCTCGAGCACCTCGCGCACCCGCCCCGCGGAGCCAGGCCTTGTCACCGCCTCGTGCAGCTCGGCCTCGGTGCGCGCCGCGCGCGTCTGCGCCGCGGTGACCAGCGCCAGGAACAGATCGCGCGCGATCGCAGCCGCTTCAGGGGTGAGCTCGGTCTCAAGCACGCGGTCGAGGTGCTCGCCGACGATGGCCTCGAGCCCGCCCAGGCGGCGATAGTGGTCGATGGTCAGGGTCGACTCGCCCTTGCCGAGCGACTCGTACAGCACCGAGCAGGCCAGCTGGAGGTGCGGCGGGTAGACCGCCGCCTCGGCGCCCCAGCCAAGCTCCAATCCCAGCGCCGCAGCGGCAGTCGCGAGAATCGCCGAGCAACCTCTCGAGGAGCTCCGGCTCGATGCCGAGGCCGCGCTCCACCAGCGGCCGCACGATCGCGTCGCGTGCGCCCTGCAGGGCGAGCGGACCTAGCCGGACGATGGGCAGACCCGCGTCGTCGGGTCGCTGGGTGTAAGCCAGGACGCGCGCGAGAAAGTCCTCGCGCACCGAGATGACCGTCGACACACGTGGCGATGCTTCGTCTCGAGCGAAGGCGATGACGTCGTCGAGGACCTGGCCTGCCGTACCGGGCGGCCGGTCGCCCAGCAGTGTCTCGACCTGGTCGAGGATGATGACCAGCCTGGCGCTGTGGGTCGCGCTCCACGCGCTGACCGCCTCGGCCACCGTGGCGGCGCCCGGCGCCAGGTCGGCGATGATCGCCGCCGCCGGCTCGGTCCGGCTCGAGGCGTAGATGACGTGGACGCCCTTCTCCGCCAGCCGCGGCTGCAGGCCGGCGCGCAGCAGCGAGCTCTTGCCGGTGCCGGACGGCGCGGTGAAGACGACCATGCGGCGGAACAGGACCTGCTCGGCCAGCATGACCAGCTCGCGGTCGCGCCCGTGCAGCTGCCCGCGATCGGCCTCGGTGAAGGACGCCAGACGCCGGAAGGGCGGCTCGGCGATGTCCTCGCTCGCGGCGTGGCGCCATGGCACCTGGGCCATCGCCTCGAGTCGCTCGCAGATGACATCGCCCGACGGGGGCCGTTTCTCGGGATCGCGGCAGACGCAGGAGTCGATGAGCGACGCCAGCGCGGCCGGGAGGCCGGGCGAGCAGGAGGCGACCGGCGCGGAATCCCGCTCTCGCGCGCGCAGGCCGAGCTCGCCCGGCGGTGCCCCGGCATTCGGTGCACGTCCGCAGGCCAGCTCGTACAGCACGACGCCGAGGGCGTAGATGTCGGTTCGCCGCGACGCCGGCTCGCCCAGCCACATCTCGGGGGCCAGGTAGAGCGGCGTGCCGACGATGGCCCCGACCGCCGTCAGCGGCGAGCCGCGCGACGCCGGAACCTCCGCGTCGAGAGCTGTCCAGCCGCGCGATGGCGGCTGCCGAGGCGAGCCCGCGACCGACAGCGTCGCGGCCAGCTCCGTCTCGGTCGAAGGCATCGACGGCACGGCGCCGAGGGGCTCGGCCGCCGGCGCCGCGGCGTCGAGCAGCTTGGCCAGCCCGAAGTCGAGCAGCTTGGCCTCGTCGTCCTCGGAGATCACGACGTTGGCCGGCTTTATGTCGCGGTGCAGAACTCCGGCGCGGTGGGCCGACGCCAGCCCCCGCGCCAGCCCGATGCCGATCTTGACGATCCGTTCCCAGGCCAGCGGCTTCGCGATGAGATCGAGCGAGGTGCCGGAGACGTACTCCGACACGAGATAGGGCCGCCGCCGGACCTCGCCCGCACGATGGACCGCCACGACGTTGGGGTGCGACAGGCGCGCCACCGCCCTTGCCTCGGTGAAGAAGCGCTCGCGCACGCCGTTGCCCACCTCGAGAGCGCCGAGGAACTTGATGGCGACCGAACGGTCGAGGAGCGCGTCGTGCGCCAGGTAGACCCGTCCCATCGCACCGTGACCGAGCAAGCGCACGATCCGGTACTCGTCGAACGACGTAGGCGGTTCCCAGCCCGCGTGGACCATGCCCCTCCCCCCGCTCGAGTATACGGGGACCGGCGCGTCCAGGTTTCGTTCTCTCAGGAACTCGGGCGCGATGTGTCGTGTCGTGCGATACGGAGTTTCACCGTCAATCAGGCGCGCGACGCCGGGCTGGCTACGACTCGAGCGCCCGCCGCGCCAGCTTGCCGATCATGCGGCCGAAGCGGGCGACCGCGACCTCCGACTCGTCCTCGAGCACGATGTAGTCGGGGAACATGACCTCGGTCAGCGAGCGCACCGCCACCTGGGCGCACAGGAGGCCGCGCCGGCGGGTCAGCTGGGCCACCAGAATCGCGCACCGCGGCGACCGAGCACTGGGTCGGCAGGCCGTCGCTGATCATGACCAGGACGCGGGCCTGGCGGCGCGAGGCGACGGCCACCTTGGCGGCGTGGAGCAGAGCCGCGGCGTCGTTGTTGCCGCCCGAGGCCTGCAGCGCGGACGCGCCGCAGCGGGCCGCGTCGCCGGCGTCGTAGATGACGCTGTCGGTGAAGCCGAAGAAGCGGGCCTCCACGCCCGGCAGCGGCCGCACCGCCTCGGCGATGAGGACGGCGAAGCGGCGGGCGCGCTCGAGGTTGGCGCCGGCCATCGAGCCGGAGCAGTCGACCAGCGTGCCGAGGAAGAGATCGGTCCGCCGCAGCGACTGGCGCGCGATGAGGATGCGCGGATCGCCGCGCGTGATGAGCTGGCGCAGCCGGCTGCGGTTGAACGGCGCGCCCCTGGATGCGCCCGCGGGTGGGCAGCCAGCGCAGCCCGAGCTCGTCGAGGTAGGCGCGCAGCCGCGCGGCGTGGCGGGCGACCTCGGCGGCGATGCGGCGGTGGGCCGCCTCGTCGGGGCGCACCTTCTCGATGCGCGTGATCTCGTCGAAGCGAGTGCTCTCGCCGACGTTGATGCGCAGCCGGTCGCTGTCGCCGGGCGGGCCGTCGCTCGGCTCGCCGTGCGGATCGAGCACGCGCTCGACCTCGCGCTGCACCGCCTCGTCGCCCAGGCCGCCGCCGAACACGTCTCCCTCGCGCTCGCCGAACTCGAGGCCCTCGGGGCCGCCGAACACCGCCGCGATGGCGGCCGCGCCGCCGAACAGGTCGGCCAGCTTCGGGTCAGCTCGTACAGGCCGCGCATGTCGAGCCGGCGGATGTCGCCGCACAGGTCGAGCGCCTCGGCGACCAGCGGATCGTCGTGCCGGTTGCCCAGGCCCATGCGCAGCGCGCGGGAGAAGCGGGCCAGCGGATGGCCGATGCGATCCAGCTCGGCCAGCACGGCGCCGCGGCGCAGGCGCACCGCCGCCTCGTTGAAGGCGACCTCGATCTTCGCTGCGATGAGCGCCGGCGCGGCCGCGCCGAGCAGGCAGGCGAGGAGATCCTCGAGCATGATCTCCTGCGCAGCGTGCTGGAACGCGTACGCGGCCAGGCGCTTGAGCCGATCGCCGTACGCGGAGTCGACGGCGCGCAGGTTGCGCTCCAGGTGCTCGTCGGCCACCAGGTTGAGCAGCGCGCCGATGCCCTCCTGGTGGGCCTGCTTCCACAGCGCGCGCGACTCGTCGCTGCCGTGATACACGTGGTGGCCGATCTCGTGCAGGATGAGGCCCTCGACCACGTCCTGGCCGTTGGGATCGCCGCGCAGCATCGGCAGCGGCGAGACGAAGAGCTTGCTGGTGTCGAGCCGGGTGTGGCCGAACTCGCGCTCCTGCCCGGTCATGTGCACGCGCAAGAGGCGCCCGGTCAGCTCGAAGGCGCGGCGCACGCCCCAGGCGAACACCTGCCCGACGAGGCTCAGCTTCGCGTCGGCCGCCTTCGTGGCCTCGGTCGCGTAGGCCGAGGCCTCGCGCCGGGCCGCGGCCGTCGACGCCAGGTCCAGGATGCTCGCGTACAGCACGCTCATCGGCTGGGTGTCGACAAGGCGCTGGGTGCGGGCGTGGCGCAGCACGGTGATCAGACGCTTCTCGCTGCACGCGCCGGGGCCGCCGACAAGCGACGCCATGGTCAGCGCGGGCGCGGCGACCGGCCAGACCGCCGCCGGCATGCGCGGTGAGGAGACGCGCGAGCCCGGCGTCCTCGACCTCGGCCAGCTGCGCGATGAGCAGCGGCAGCCCGGCGAGATCGGCGCAGCGCTCGGCCAGGCGCAGGGCGACCTGGCGGCGCAGCTCGAGCGGCCGCTCCCCCTCCACCTCGAGGAAGCGGCGCAGCGCGGCGCCGACCTCGGGCGACGGCTCGGCCTGCTCGAGCAGGATCGCGATGGCCGGCTGGTAGGCGTGGTGGTGCGGCGAGTCGGCCAGCGCCACGGCGCACGCCAGCCTCTCTGTTCGCCGCAGCAGCGCCTCCCAGTCGCCGCGGCGGAACCAGGCCGTCTCGTCCGGCGCCCGCGCCGCGGCCAGCGCGCCGGCGATGTCGCCCGCGTGGCCCGGCGCGACGAGGCCGATGTGGAGTCGGAACTGCAGCTCCGGCGGCAGCGAGGTCGCGGCGGCCACCCGGCGCGCGGCGTCTCGCGCGGCGGGGCTCTCCCACAGCGGGATGCTGGCCACCAGCGGCGCCGGCGCCGGCAGCTCGGCCAGGCGCGGCAGCAGCGCGGCGAGCCGGTGCTGGCCCGGCGCACCGAGCACCAGGAGGCGCAGGACGGCCGCCTCGACCAGCGGCCGGCGCGCGTCCTCGCACCAGGCGACGAGCTCGTCCAGGTCGCGGCTCTGCCGGATGGCGGCGATGAGCTGCGCCTCGCTGGGCGGCGTGGCCGGCAGCGGCGGCGGCTCCGGCAGTCCCTCGAGCCGGATGAGCCGCGCCAGCTGCTCGCGCGCCCCGGCCACCGAGTCGGCGGCGCGATCGAGGATGCGATCGCGCACCGCCGACACCGGCACCGCGCCGGCCTCGATCAGGAGGACCAGGATGCGGGCCGCGTCCGGTCCGATGTCGCGATCGATGTGATCGGCGGCCAGCTCGGCCAGCTGGGCGCTGGCCTCGCGGGCGAAGCGCGGCCGGTCGCGGTAGCGCAGCAACGCGAAGGTCTCGCCGATCGCGCGCCACAGCGAGCGCGCCGCCACGCGGCCGGGCAGCGCCTCGGCCACGGCCAGCGCGGCCCGCACGCCGCCGGCCTCGTCGATCCAGCGCAGCAGCGCCTGCTGGTGCGCCTCCCACCTGTGCAGGCGGGCGTGGGCGAGCAGCGGGAGATCGCCCGCGTCCGGCCAGCGCGCGGCCGCGGCGGCGTCCAGCTGGGCGTCGAAGTCGGGCGTGGCGGAGGCGAAGCGATCGAGCTCGCGGACGACGTCGTCGAGCGGGTCGACGCAGCCGAGCAGCGCCAGGCAGGCGGCGACGCTGGGCCCGGCCGCGCGGCGCTCGAGCGCCACTGTCAGGCCGGTGACCGGCCCGCTCAGCGCCGGCTCCAGCGCGCCGTCGAGAACTCGGTCGGGGCAAGTGGCGATCCGCTCGCGCTCGGCCTGGTTGAGCGGGCGGCGCGCGCGCACCACCGGCGGCGGCGCGGCCGGGCGCGCCTGGCCGGCCCGCACCAGGCGCGCGGCCCACTCGCGCACGCGCGGCTCGGCGCGATCGCCGAGCGCGGCGGCCAGGGCCTGCTCGCGCTCCCAGGCCAGGCCCTCGCTGGTGTCGATGGCGTCGACAAGCGCGGCGGCGGTGTCGTCGTCGAGCAGCCGAGCGGCGCTGATGAGGAGCTTGTCGGACACGATGCCGGCCAGCTCGAAGGCGAGGCGCCGGTGCCGCGCGGGTCCGTCGCCGACGTCGCCGCCGACCAGGCGGGTCACGATGGCGGCCAGGCCGGTGCGGTCGATCCGGGCGGCCAGCGCGCGGCACACGCCGGCCAGCTGCGCGTCGCCGGGGCCGAGCTCGCCGCGCGCGACGAGCCCGACCAGCTCGAGGAACGCGGGCACGCGGTGCTGGCGCGGCATCTGCTCGACGAACTGCTCGAGCCGGTCGCCGGCGAACCAGGCCAGGGCGCGGCCGGCCAGCGCGACGTAGCGGCGCGGGCTGGTCTGCTCGATGCGCTGAAGCCACACCAGCTCGAGCGCCGGCTTCTCGCGCGGCAGGCGGCAGACCTCGTCCCACCCGCGATCGCCGGCCAGCAGCGCGGCGATGATCGACTCCTGGCCCAGCGCGGCGACGAGGCGCGCCAGCCGGTTGCCCGGCCACAGGCCGGCCAGGGCGGCGCCCAGCGCGAGGTCGACGCCCTCCTCCTCGCCGCGCACCAGAGGCAGCGCGACGAGGCGATCGACCTGCGCCGGCGTTGGGCGGACCGGCCAGCGGAAGCGGACCAGGCCGGCCGCCGCCGCCGCGGCCAGCGCGCGGTCGAAGCCGGCGCAGCGCAGCACGCGCGGCTCGAGGGCGACGCAGACGCCGACGAGCGAGCTCGAGGCATGGCCGGTCGCCAGCCGCGACAGCAGCGACGCGGCCGCGCGGCGGGCCAGGCGGCGCCGGCGCGCGGTCACCGCCTCGACGAAGTGATCGAACGCGCGCGCGTTGCCGGCGGCGTCGAGCGCGACCACCAGGTGATCGAGCAGGTCGCGCCCGGGCGCGGGCAAGGGACGCGGCGAGCGCACCGCCTCGTCCAGGTAGGCCTCGACCAGCTCCGGCGCCCGGCCGCGCTGGGTCTCGAGGAACGCGCGCAGGTCGGCGGTCGGCGTGGCCAGCATCAGCTCGGCCAGCTCGGCGGAGGACAGGTGGCGCAGCGCGTGGAGGTCGAAGGCCAGCGCGAGCGGCGCGGGCGGCCAGGGGCAGCGCGCGGCGAGATCGGCGCAGTGCGGGTCGGCGCGCAGGTAGGCGCCGAGATCGGCGGCGGCGCGGGGGAGCTCTCCGGCCAGCGCGGCGCGCCTGATCTCGGGGCGCGGGTGGAAGAGCGCGTGCGCGAAGCGGCTGGGCGCGTCGCGGGCGGTGGCGCGCAGCGCGTCGAGCGCGGCCGCCCTGACCGCCTCGTCCTCGTGCTCCAGGCCACCGACGATGGCGCGGACGCCGGCGACCCCGCGCACGCCGGCCAGGGCGCTCAGCGCGGCGGCGCGCATCTCGGCGTCCGGATGGCGGGCGAGCGGCTCGATCGCGGCCAGGTAGGGCGCGCGGCGGTCGACGGGCCAGGCGGCGAGCGCGAGCAGGTCGGCCGGCGCCGCGTCCCCCGCGGTCAGTCGCCGCCAGAGCTCGAGGTCGCGCATGAGGAAGCGTGGTTGTATCGCAGCTCGCCGAGGTCAACCGAGGCGAACCCCTGATGTGAGCTGAAAAAAAGATCGCGGCGTTGCGGCCCGCCGCCGCCGCTTCCGGCCGCAGCTCGGTCCACCATGGTGACCCCACGCGCAGTTGCCGCGCGCGATGATCGTCGGTTTCACGAGCTGCGTCCGTCAGCAGCCCCGGTTCGGAGTCGAGACGCGCATCCTGGAGCGGTGGTCTCGCCGGTTTTTACGCCGACGGGGCCGCACCGAACGCGGCAGTCCCGAGAGTCGATGGCACGAGACGCGTGCCGGTCACCGGCGAGGCCGGGACCGGGCCCGAAGGCACCACTTGCGGACAGCGCAGTGCCGGGCGACGCGCCCGGCTGCTCCCGCCCGAGGAGCCGTCGTGCTGGCGCGCGTCAGATAGACATCGTGCTCCGAACCGGGAGGCAGACGAGCCGCAACGCCCGGTATCGAGACGTACTTGATATGGCTAGTTGCGGCATCGAGTCACACGTCACCTCGCGAGTCCGGAGGTTCAGGGGGCAGCTACGCTAGCAGCCGCGATCGCGAGCGACAAGCAGTTTCTTTCGCGCGCGCGTCCGGCAGCGTGATGGAGGACGCAAACCTGCAGCCGGCATTCGACGCACGAGCCGGGCGCGCGATCTGCGAGGGCTGCTTTTTATTTCACCGCGGTCAGCGGAAGTCGTGCGCGTCCACCCGCAGGGCCCGCTCGAAGCGCAGCGGCGCGATGTGCTGGGCCGACACGTTGCGCGCCCGTCCGTCGGCGGTGATGCGGCCGCGCACGCGCAGCGCCTGCGACAGGCGCACCGTGTTCTGGAAGCGGAGGAAGACCTTCTCGGACAGCGAGACGTCCACGTGCCCGGTCTCGTCCTCGAGGGTCATGAACAGCGCGCCGGCGGCCGACTCGGGGCGCTGGCGCGTGATGACGAGGCCCGCCACCTCGACGAACCGGCCGGCCTCGACGCCGGCCAGCTCGGCCGCGCTCAGGATGCGCTGGCTGCGCATCTGGTCGCGGATGAGCTCCATCGGGTGGCGGTCGGGAAAGCTGGAGGCGTACCTGGCGTCGAGCGACAGCGACTCGAGCGGCCCGACCGGCGGCAGCGGCGGCGGCTCGGCCTGCTCGTCCGCGCCCGCGTACAGCGGCCCGTGCGGCCTCGCGGCGGCGGCCGCGCGCCACACCGCCTGGCGCCGGTCGCCGAAAGCCGCCAGCGCGCCGGCCGCGGCCAGCGGGACCAGCGCACGGGATGGCACGCGAGCGCGGTGAGCGAGGTCCTCGATCGATCGGAACGGCCCTTCAAGTCGCGCCTTCTCGATCGCCCGGCCCACATCCTCGCCGAGCCCGCGCACCAGACGAAGTCCGATCCGCAGACCGGCAGTGGATTTCTCTTGTTTCTCGATCGAAGAATCCCATCCCGATCGCTGCACATCCGGCCGCAGCACCTCGACGCCGTGCCGCTTCGCATCGTTCAGGATCACGGCCGGGCTGTAGAAGCCCATCGGCTGCGAGTTGAGCAGCGCCACGGCGAACTCCATCGGGTAGTGGCACTTGAGGTACGCGGACACGTACGCCAGGTGGGCGAAGGCGGCCGCGTGCGACTCGGGGAAGCCGTAGGAGCCGAAGCCCTCGATCTGCTGGAACACGCGCTCGGCGAACTCGAGCGAGAGGCCGCTGGAGAGCATGCCGGCGATGAGCCGCTGTCGGTGGCGCATCATCTTGCCCTCGTAGCGCCACGACGCCATGTCGCGCCGCAGCTGGTCCGCCTCGCCCGGCGTGTAGCCGCCCACCGCCTCGGCCAGGCGCATGACCTGCTCCTGGAACAGCGGCACCCCGAGCGTGCGGTGCAGGATGGCGCGCATGCTCGGGTGCGGGTACTCGACAGTCTCCAGGCCGCGCCGCCGCCGCAGATACGGGTGGACCATCTTTCCCTGGATCGGCCCGGGCCGGACGATCGCCACCTCGATGACAAGGTCGTAGAACGACTCCGGCTCCAGGCGCGGCAGCATGTTCATCTGCGCGCGCGACTCGATCTGGAAGACGCCGATGGTGTCGGCCTGCCGGATCATCTCGTAGGTGGCCGGGTCCACCTCCGGGATCGTCTCCAGGCCGAGCTGCACCCCGTGATTGTCGCGCACCAGGGCAAAGCACTTCGACAGCACCGTCAGCATCCCGAGGCCGAGCAGGTCGAGCTTGAACATGCCCATGGCGTCGACGTCGTCCTTGGCCCACTGGATGACGGTGCGGTCGGCCATGCGGCCGTTCTCGATCGGCGCGATGCGGCCGAGCGGCACGTCCGACAGGATGAAGCCGCCCACGTGGATCGACAGGTGGCGCGGCATCCCGGCCATGCCGCGGGCGAAGCCGACCAGCGCGCGCAGGTTCGGGTTCTCCGGATCGATACCGCAGGCGGCCAGCGCGCTGCGGTCCAGCTCCTCGATGTGGTGGGTCAGGAACTTGGACATGCGGCCCAGCTCCGCCTCGCTGAAGCCGAGCGCCTTGCCCGCCTCGCGCACCGCCGAGCGGAACCGGTAGCGGATGACCTCGGCCACCATGGAGGCGTGGTGGCGGCCGTACTGGTTGTAGACGTGCTGGATGATCTCCTCGCGTCGCTCGTGCTCGATGTCGAGGTCGATGTCGGGCGGCTCGTTGCGCTCGCGCGACAGGAAGCGCTCGAACAGCATGTCGATCGTGTCGGGTGAGACAGAGGTGACGCCGAGGCCGTAGCAGACCAGCGAGTTGGCGGCCGAGCCGCGCCCCTGGCACAGGATGCCCTTCTCTCGGCACAGGTTGACCACCTCCCACATGGTCAGGAAGTAGCCGGCGTAGCGCAGCTCGGCGATGAGCGCGAGCTCCTTCTCCAGCTGGGCCAGGTATCCGTCCGCGCGCGCGCCCAGGCGCCGGCGCACGCCGTCGCGCGCCAGCCGCGCCAGCAGCGAGTCGGCCGTCTCGCCCGGCGGCAGCGCAGGCGGCGGATAGGTGTAGCGCACGTCGGTGAGGCGGAAGTCGACGGCGTCGGCAAGCGCGGCGGCGCGCGCCACCGCGTCCGGCAGGTCGGCGAACAGCGCCGCCATGTCGGCACCCGACTTGAGGTGCGGCTCGGCGTTGGGCAGGAGGCGCCGGCCGGCCTCGGCCAGGCGGAACCCGCCCGCCACGCAGCGCATGATGTCGTGCAGCGGCTTGCGCGACGGAACGTGCAGGCAGACGTCGTTGGTGGCGACCGCCGGCGCGCCCAGCTCGCGGGCCAGGTTCGCCATGGCCAGCGAGCGAGCGCGATCGCCGGAGGCCAGGTGGCGGACCAGCTCGACGTGCATGCTTTCGCCGAAGGCGTCGCGCCAGCGGCCCAGCGAAGTGGCGGCCGCCGCCCGATCGCCGCGCACGATGTGGCGCATGGCGGCGCTGCGCGGTCCGCCGGCCAGCACGGTGAGGCCGGCGCCGCCCTCGGTCTCCGCGGCCAGCTCGTCGAACGAGAGGCGGAACTCGCCCTTCTCGGCGGCCAGGCGGCCGCGCGTGACCGCGGCGGCCAGCCGGTGATAGCCGCCAAGGTCCGACACGACCAGCACCGCCGCGTCGTCGCCGTCGGTGACGGTCATCTCGCTGCCGTAGAGCAGGCGCAGCGGCGCGCGCCCCTCGTCGGATCGATCGATGCCGGCGATCTCGCACAGCCGCTCGCGCGCCTCGACGATCCCGTACAGGCCGTTGTGATCGGTGATGGCCAGCGCCGACAGCCGGAGCTCGAGAGCGCGCGCGATCAGCTCCTCCGGGTGGGACGCACCGTCGAGGAACGAGAATCCTGTGCGACAGTGGAGCTCGGCGTAGCGCATGTCACCTGACCCCAGGCGGATGTCGCGCCCGCCGACTGCACGAGCCGCGCTCAAGGGACATACTGCGCGGCGTGACCCGCCCGATCCTGCTCTCGTCCCTGCTCGTGATTCTCGCGATCGCGTGCGGCGAATCTGCCAGCAGCGGCCCGACCCGGGTCGTCGCGCCCAAGCCGGCGGACGCTCCGGCCGAGCCCGCACCGCAGGCACCGGCCGACGCGGGCCCTCCCGCGCAGCACGAGTGCACCGCCGACGTCGACTGCGCGACGACGGTCCTGCCGGAGACGCCGGTCACATCGGATTCGGACTGCTGCTTTCCGACCTGCGCCAAGCGCGTCGCCCCGCGCGCGGTGGTGGACCAGCTCCAGGCCGCCTTCGGCGCCACCTGCAAGGCAGTGCTGTGCGCGCCGCAGAGCTGCCCGACCGCCCCCGATCCCGTCCCGGTGTGCCGCGACGGTCGCTGCACCGCGGCCCCCTGATGCGCCGCCATCGCGAGCGCGCGACAATCGCGCCTCGTCATCAGTCGGCCACTCCGTGCAGGTAGTGCATCCCGTCCCGGTGATCGCGGTAGATCCAGCACAGGCTGCCGTCGGACAGCGTGAGCCAGAAGTAGCTGCGGTCGAAGCCGTCCTGCCACCACTCCCCGCTCAGCCGTATCGGCCCCTCGACCGAAACCACCCCCGCCGGCGCCAGCCCCGCCCGCCGCAGCGTCCCCCGCGCCCACTCCACCTGCTCCGGCACCCCGAGCCTCACCACCATCGGCATCGATCCCGTACCCGTACCCGTACCCGTACCCGTCCCCCTCCCCGACTCGAACCCCTCCCAAGAAATCCTCCCCTCCGGCCGGAACGTGTCGACCAGCACCGGCCGCACCGCGCACGACGCCCCGAACGCCGCACACAGCCGCGCCACCGCCCGCCCCAGCGCGGCCGCCTCCTGCTCCTCCCGCTGGTGATACAGCGACAGCTGCCGCGCACTGGCCGGCCGCGCCCCGCTCGCCGTCATCTCCAGCCCCAGCACCGGCGCCGCGAACGGCCGGTTCTCCAGCCACAGGCGGAACAGGTCGAGGATCGGCCGCGCCTCCAGGGTCGGCTCGGCCGGCCGCAGCACGTGGGTCACCTCCGATCGATCGTCGAGGCGCGCGACCACGCTCAGCTCGGCGACCACCCGGCGCGCCGCCGCCACCTGGCCCAGGATGCGGTCGACGAGCGACTTGCCGAGGAACAGGAGCGGCTCGAGGTCCTCGACCGGCTCGTCGAGCTCGAGCGCGGCCCGCTCCGCCTCGACCGGCACCATCTCCTCGCGCGGCCACGCGAACGGGCGACCGCCGCCGCTCAGCAGCCGCTCCAGCTCGGCCCCCTCCTCGCCAAGCCGCCGGGCCAGCTCGCCGGCCGGCAGCGCGGCCAGCTGGGCCGCGTTTTCCAGACCGAACAGCCCGATGAGCTCGTGCGCCGGGTCCGACAGCGGCAGGTCGGCCAGCGGGACGGCGGCCAGCAGCGCCTCGTCGCGCCCGGGCGCCACCAGCTTTACCGGCCGCGCCCGCCGCGCCGCCACCCACGCCGAGAACGGCCGATCGGCGATGGCGACCTGCGCGGTCAGTCCGATCGCGTCCAGCGCGGCGCGCACGGCGGCGGCGAACGCAGGCTCGCTGGCGATGATCCGCTCCAGCCCGCCCAGGCCGAGGAAGAACGCGCCGCGGCTGTCGCTGTCCAGGCGCGGCGACAGCGCGCCGAGCACGCGCAGGATCTCCTGCTCCGCCTCCGCCACCAGCGCCGGATCGGGCGCCAGCACCTCCAGCTCGGGACAGCGCGCGCGCGCGCTCACCGCCAGCTGCCCGGGCCGCACGCCGAGCAGCTCGGCCGCCGGCGTCACGACGCCGAGCCGGCCCGGACCGGTCAGATCGACGACCGCGGCCGGCCGCGTCCACAGCGCCGGCTCGCCGCGCGCCCGCAGCGCCAGCTCATAGCGCGGAACCAGCGCGCAGGCGATCCGGTCCATCGTCCCTCTCCGTCTTGTCGAGCCGCTCGTCGTCCCTCCCCGGCGCCTCGCGCGGCGACTCGCGCCTCTCGGGCGCCGCGAGCACGATCTCCTCGGGACGCTCTCCCAGCATCTCCTCGATCGATCGATGGCTCGCGCCCTGCTTGTTGCGCAGCACCTCGATGCGCACGCGACCGCCGGCGCGGCGCTCGGCGTGCAGGCGCAGCGCGACAGCGGCGCCGAGCGACGGCGCGCTGCGCGGGCGCGCGGTCAGAAACAGGAGCGCGGTGGACGAGCGCTCGGCCAGGCGCTGCAGCGCGACCAGCTCGCGCTCGCGTACCGGCGAGCCGGGCGGGAGATCCACGACCAGCGCGGCCACCGCGCCTGCGCTCGACAGGAGGATGTGCGCCGCGCGCAGCGCCGCCACCCCGCCCTTTACCTTCACCACCAGGAGCTTGTCGAGCGAGATGCCGGCCTCGACAGCGGCCACCGGCCAGAAGCCGCCGCCGACGTCGATCCACGCCGCCGCCTGCCCGCGCTCGAGCGCGCGCAGACACGCGCCGAACGCGAGCGTCGCCTTGCCCGACGAGCTCGAGCCGGACACCTCCACCACCTGACCGCGCGGAACGCCGCCGCCCAGCAGCTCGTCGAGCCCGCGGCGGCCGACCTCGAGCGGCGCCGCCCTGCTCATCGCACCGAATCGAGGCTTACTGAACATCTGTCTAGACTACGACGTCCAGATCCACCTCACTCGCCTGAAATTGCTTTCATTTTTCGAGCTATCCCCGCGCTTTGCCTTCAATCCGGAATCGCCCCGGCGGCCCGCTCGATCCCCGGCCGATCCCGGGCCGGCGCCATCAGGTGTAGAAGCTGGCCAGCTCCTCGATGAGCATCTCGCGCACCGCGATGACCCGGGCCGGGACCAGCTTCGCGGACGGCCACACGAGATACAGGCCGCCGCCCTGGTAGCCATGGCGAGGCAGCACGCGCTCGATGCGCCCCGCCTTCAGCGCGGCGGGCGTGATCTCGAGCGGGATCATGGCCACGCCCAGGCCCGCCGACCGCGGCCTCGCGCAGAAACACCATGTCGTCGCAGATGATCGGCCCGGACACCGGGACGATCTGCTCGCCGCGCGGGCCGGTCAGCCGCCACGGCAGCTTGCCCGACGGGCCTGCGTAGATCAGGCAGTCGTGGTGCGCCAGGTCCGACGGCCGGCGCGGGCGGCCGCGCCGCTCCAGATACGCGGCGGACGCGAACAGGGCGAGCTCGGAGCTGGCGACCTTGCGGGCAACCAGCGACGAGTCCTCGAGCACGCCGCCGCGAACCGCGAGGTCGATCCCCTCGGCGACCAGGTCGATCACGCGGTTTGTCAGCTTGAGCTCGATGACCAGGCCGGGGTGGCGGCGGATCAGCCTGGCGACGATGCTCGGGAAGGCCAGCGCGCCCATCTCGGGCGGAGCGGTGATGCGGACCAGACCGCGCGGCTCGGCGGCCAGGCCGGCGACCGCGCGCGTGGCCTCCTCGGTCTCGCTGATCACCGTCTGCATGCGCTGAAAGAAGTGCTGGCCGCCGTCGGTCAGGCTGAGCCGGCGGGTGGTGCGGTGCAGGAGCCGGACGCCGAGCTCCCACTCCAGATTGGCGATCGCCCTGCTCACCGACGAGACCGGCACGCGCAGCTTGCGGGCCGCAGCGGTGAAGCTGCCCGCCTCGACGACGCGCACGAAGGTCGCGATCCGGTTGAGATCGATTGTTGTCATTTCTGCACAAATAATATGCAAACGACCTGACTGGTGCACGCACCCCCGAGCCTCTACACCTTCGCGCCGGAGCAAGGGAGGACAGAGGACGATGAGGATGCGCGTTTCATGGTTGTGGCTGGCGGTTTTGCTGCTCGGGTGCAGCGGCGGCGAGGCGGCGACGCTCGGCCTCGAGACGGGTGGCGGGCACCAGGCCGAGGTGGCGCGGGGGCGGTACCTCGTCGCGCACGTCGCGGCCTGCGCCCACTGTCACTCGCCGAAGCGGGCCGACGACAGCCCGGTGCCGGAGCTGTGGCTGAGCGGGATCGATTGCTTCGTGGACGTGGCGCCGGACGATCCGGCGGCCGGCTGCATCGGCAGCGCCAACCTGACCGACCACGAGACCGGGCTCAGGAACCGCTCCGATCAGGAGATCAAGGACATGTTCCTGCGCGGCGTGCGCCCGGACGGGAGGGCGCTGCACCCGTTCATGCCCTACCGCTTCTTCGGCAACATGCGCGACAGCGACGCCGACGCCATCGTCGCCTACCTGCGTACCGTCGAGGGCGTGGACCACACGGTGGCGGCCAGCCAGCCGCCGTTCCTGGCGCCGGAGCGGCCGGCTCCGCGCGTGCCGGAGGCGATGATCCCGATGCCGCGGCCGGACTACGGACAGCGCGACGCGGCGCTGCGCGGGCGCTACCTGGCCGGCAGCATCGGGGTCTGCATGGACTGCCACACGCCGCGCGGCGACGGCGGTCCGGCACTCGAGCGCGCCTTCCAGGGCGGCCTGAAGTTCGAGCGAGAGCTGCTGCGGCTTCCGGACAGCTACCCGCCCATCGTCTACTCGGCCAACCTCACGCCGCACGAGACCGGCATCCGCGACCACACCGTCGCGGACGTCGTGCGCGCGATCAAGCACGGCCAGGACCGCGACCGCGAGCCGCTGTGTCCGCCGATGCCGGTCGGGCCGGTGGGCGCCTTCGGCGGCATGACCGATCAGGACGCGAGCGACATCGGCCACTATCTCCTGTCGCTGCCTCCGGGCGACAACCCGATCCCGGAGAACTGCCGCGTCCCGGCCGGGACGGCCGCGCACGGAGCGTCGCGGTGACCGGGCGCGCTCCGAGGCTGGCGCTGCTGCTGGCGGCGCTGGCGGCGTGCGACTCGAGCGGCGATGCGCCGGGGCCGGGGCCGCCGGTGCTCGCGCTCCTCGACGGCGCAGAGGATCTGCGGCTGTCGGAGACCGGGCTCTACGCCGACATCGCGGCGAAGCGGGTCGCGCCCGATCTGATCGAGTTCGAGCCGGCCCACGCGCTGTGGAGCGACGGGCTGGACAAGCGCCGCTGGCTGCGGCTGCCGCCGAACACGCGCATCGACGCCTCCGACATGGACCGCTGGCAGTTCCCGACCGGCGCGATGCTGTTCAAGGAGTTCTCGGCGGCGGGGCGGCGCATCGAGACCCGGCTCATCGTCCGGACCGGCGACGGCCCGCGCGACTACTGGATGGGCGCCTTCGTGTGGGACGACGACGAGTCGGACGCTCGCTTCGTGCCTGGCGGCCAGACGGATGCGCGCGGCTCGCGGCACGACGTGCCGCCGGCCAGGCAGTGCGGCGCCTGCCACAACGGCGAGCCGGGGCGGATCCTGGGCTTCTCGGCCGTGCAGCAGCCCGACGTCGCGCCGGAGCTGCTCGACCGGCTCGACCAGATCGACCGCATCGCGCGGCCCGCAGCCGCGCCGGGCGATCCGGTCGCCGCGGCCCTCGGCTACCTGCATGCCAACTGCGGGCACTGCCACAACCCGAACGGAAGCGCGCGGCCCGACACCGACATGGATCTGCGGCTGACGATCGCCGACCGGCGAGCGGAGGACACCGGCACGTACCGGACCGCGGTCGGGCGGCCGCTGCGCTCCGGCGCCGGCCTGCGCATCGCCCCGGGCGCAGCGGACCAGAGCGGCGTCGTGATGCGTATGAGCCGGCGCGGCGGCAGCGCGCAGATGCCGCCGATCGGCTCCGAGGCTGTCGATGCCGCCGGCGTCAACCTGGTGCGGGCCTGGATCGACTCGCTGTGACCTCGGCTGGAGTACCATCGGGGCCCTTCATCGCCGAGGACACGATGGCCGACCAGAACGCCGATCTCATGAATCGCCTGCCGGGCTGGGTCAAGGAGATGGGCATCACCATCCTGACCGCGACGACAGAGGAGGTCACGTGCGAGTGGGAGGTGCAGGAGAAGCACCTGCAGGGCTACGGCATCGTGCACGGCGGAGTGCACTGCGGCGTCATCGAGACGCTGGCGTCGCTCGGCGCGGCGCTGGTCGCCCATCCGCGCGGCCAGCGCGTCGTCGGGCTCGAGAACAACACGTCCTTCATCCGCGCGGTGCGCAACGGCTTGCTGCACGCGGTGGCACGGCCGGTGACCCGCGGCCGCACCACCCAGGTGTGGGAGGCGCACGTCCGCGACGCCGACGAGCGCCTGATCGCGCAGGGCCGGGTGCGGCTGCTCTGCATCGGGACCGACGCGCTCGCCTGAGCCGGGTCATCGATCGGCGCGGCGCAGGTCGAGCTCGAGGTAGCGCGTCCCGGGCACCGGGTTGTGGCGATAGGCCGGGATGTCGCGAAACCCGAGCGCCCCGTACAGCGCCTGCGCCTCGCTCATGCCGGGCAGCGTGTCCAGCCGCATGGCGCGGTGGCCGGCGGCGCGCGCGGCCGCGATGGTGGCGCGGGCCAGCCTGCGACCCAGGCCCAGGCCGCGGAAGGCCGGCCGGACGTACAGCCGCTTCATCTCCGAGACGCCGTCGTCGAGCGGGCGCATGGCGGCGCAGGCGGCCGGCTCGCCGTGCACGGTGACCAGGAACAGCGCGCCGCGCGGCGGCGAGTAAGCGCCCGGCAGGCAGGCGAGCTCCGCCTCGAAGTCCTGGAAGTCGAGGTCGACGCCGAGCGAGCGCGCGTACTCGCCGAACAGGAGGCGCACGGCGGGCAGGTCTGCCGGGTAGGTCGGCGACGCCAGCAGCCGGATCCCGTCTCGCCGCGCGGCCGCCGCGGCCGCCAGCAGCGCGACGACAGGCGGTGGTGCCTCGCCGCCCAGCGCCCGCCGCTCCGGCTGGAACAGCGTACCGGTGAAGAAGCGCGGCCCCTCGAGCTCGAAGGCGCGCGCGTCGCCGGCGTCGTCGCGCGCTGTCACCGCCACGCCGGCCGCGGCGAAGCGCGCCTCGAAGTCCGGGGCCAGCCCGTAGTTGCAGTGGTAGCCCTCCTCGGCGCGGTCGACGCCGTAGGCGCGGGCGAGCAGCGATCCGGGCGCGAGCCGGACCGCGGCGCTCACCTCCACCAGCGAGCAGGCCAGCGGCGCGATGACCGGATGAGGAGCGCCGGGATCGAGCTCGGCGTGGGCCGCCTCGATGCACAGGACGTGGCTCGCGATCTCGAGCAGCGCGTGCTGGAAGCCAGCGCAGCTGCCGAAGAAGGGGATGTCGCGGGTGCGGGCGACCGTGATGGCGGCCAGGGCACCGGCGGTGTGGCGATACGGGCTGGCTGGCACGCACCAGAGCGCGTCGAAGCCGGCCAGGCGCGCGGCGTCCGGCTCGGCCGGCAGCTCGTCGGTGGCCAGCCAGGTCGCCTCGGCACGCAGGCCGAGCGCCTCGGCCGACAGCCGCACCGCCTCCGGGATGGCGCGATGCGCGAGCACGTCGGGGTTGCGGTCGCCGATCAGGCCGACCCGGATCGGAGAGTCATGCGAGTCGGTGGCGGTCACGATGGATGAGAGCGTGGCACCTCTGGCCCGCCGGGAGCATGACAGCCGGCGCGACCTGACGCCGATCACATCGCCGGGCGATCAAGCAGCTTCGGCCGTGTTTCCCCACGTCGAGCCCACCGGCCAGCTGGTCATCGGGGACGCTCTGCTGGAGGGCGAGGCGAACGTGTACCAGCTCGATTTCGGTCCGGTCACCCTCGAGCGAGAGGGGGGCGGCCCGCCGCTCGAGCTCACCGTGTCGCTCACCCTGGAGCTGCCGACAATCAGCCAGCCGCCAGCTCCGCCAGTTCCGCCAGTGACTCCCGTTGCCGAGCCCTGACCGGGGGGTTAGTCTGCGCACGCAATGAGGCGCACGATCGTCGCGATCATCGCGGGCGCAGCCCTCGTCGGTGGCGGCGCTTACGCGCTCTGGCCTCGTCGATCCCCCGATCCGGTGCCGCCCGCCCAGGCCACCGAGCCGGCCGCCCGCGCTCCCGCCGCGGACCGCCTCGAACTGCGCGAGATCTTCGAGCCCGGCCCGACGCTCCGTCCCTCGGCGAAGGCCACCAGCCTGGTCGGCAAGCGCGTGCGCATGGTCGGGTTCATGGCCCACATGGAGGCCCCGCCCACGGGCGGGTTCTACCTGGTGCCTCGTCCGGTGTACGCCGACGAGGCCGGCGGCGGAACCGCGGATCTTCCGCCACAGAGCGTGCTGGTCGTGTCCCGGTCGGCCGCCGGTCGAAAGCTGCCCTACATCGAAGGTGCGGTGGAGGTCACCGGCACCCTTGAGCTCGGTAATCGCGCCGACGAGGACGGCAGGGTGTCCGCCATCCGCCTCGTCCTCGACGGCCCGCCACTCTCCAAGACGAGGGAGGAACCATGAACTGGAAGCAAGGCTTCACCGGTTGTTGCATTGCGGGCCTGATGCTCGGCTCGATGTCCGCCGCCCACGCGGCGCCCACGCTGGTGTCGGTCACGCCGCCGAACAACGCGCGGTTCGCCGCCGGCCAGCGCTTCGACCTGCGCGTCGAGGGCCAGGGGACCGGTCCGTTCTCGGCGACCCTGGCCATCGACGGGGTCGAGCAGGAGTTCACCTCGGGAGAGCAGAACACGACGACGACCGACGGCATCAGCTCGCCCGGGTTCGGCGGTTTCAACCTGCGCGGCTACAAGAGCACCCGGGAGGGCCGCCACACCATCACAGCGTCGTTCACCGACTCGACCGGGACGGTGGAGGTGGAGTCGCACTTCGAGATCCTCGATGTCCGCGGCGGGCGCGAGCCGGTGCGCAACATCATCATCCTGCTCGGCGACGGCATGGGCACGGCGCACCGCACGGCCGCCCGCCTGGTCCGCTACGGCGTGACCGCCGGCGATCCGAACGGCTTCCTCGCGATCGACAGCTTTCCGGCCACCGGCACGGTGACCACGCACTCGCTCAACAGCTTCGTCACCGACTCGGCCCCGGGCATGGCCGGCTACACGTCCGGGGCCCACGCCAAGAACGGACAGGAGGGCGTGTACCCGGCCAGCATCGTGAACCCGTTCTTCTACCCGCGGGTCGAGTACCTGTCCGAGTACCTGCACAGGACGCGGGGCAAGTCGCTCGGCATCATCAGCACCGCCGACCTCGAGGACGCGACGCCGGCCTCCACCGCGGTCCACACCGGCAACCGCAACAACGGCACCGGCATCATCAATCAGTTCTTCGACGAGAGCGACCTCGCCGGCACCGGCGAGTCGGGCACCGGGCTGCGCGTGCTGCTGGGCGGCGGGCGGCGCTGGTTCCTGCCGGCCTCGCAGTTCGGTTCGAGCCGGGCCGCCGCCAACGACTATCCGGAAGCCCCGGCCGACCTGGCGGAGGCGTGGGGCATGAACCCGGACGCCGACGGCGCGATCGATCCCGAGCGCGATCTCGTCGGCGAGTACGTCGAACGCCGGCTTCTCCTACGTGGACAGCGCCACCGGCCTGTCCGACCTCATGTCGAGCCGCCGGCCGCCGGAGCGGCTGCTCGGCCTGTTCGCCTACGGCAACATGAACGTCGCGCTCGACAGGATCGCCAAGCGGCGCAACACGCTCTTGCCGGGGACCACCACCTTCGCGGTCGACGACTATCACGCGCCGGACCAGCCGATGCTGGACGAGATGACCTCCGCCGCCCTCGAGGTGCTCAACCACCGCAACCACAACGGCTTCGTGCTCATGGTGGAGGCGGCGCACACCGACAAGCAGTCGCACGCCATGGACGCCGAGCGCGTCGTCGACGAGGTGATCGAGTTCGACCGCGCGGTCGCGGTGGCCCGCCACTTCGCGACGCACGTGGACCGCAAGACGCTCGTCATCGTTCTGTCGGATCACGAGACGTCCGGCTTCAGCATCATCGGCGGGCTGACCGGCGGCATCGACGCCCTGCGCTCGCTCCCGCCCGACGGCGCGGTGACCGATCCGGGCACGGTTCCGGCGCGGCAGGCGGTCGTCGGCGTGTACGACGCGGCCGGCTTCCCGCAGTACAACATCCTGGAAGACGGGTACCCGGAGACGCTCGACATCGACGGCAAGATCCTGTTCGGCTTCGGGGCCAACGGCGACCGCTGGGAGACCTGGCTCACGAAGCCCAAGCCGATCATCGACAGCCTGCTGCCGACCGTCATCCGCGACGAGCTGGCGGCCGCGGGCTATCCCGGGCAGCCCTTCAACCGGTCGCAGGCGGAGGGCTACTTCATCCGCGGCCAGGCCATCGGCCGCGACCAGGCCGTGCACACGGCGTCCGACATCCCGATCTCGGCCTACTCGCCGCGCAAGGACGCCGCCTGGCAGTTCGTCGGGGTGCAGCGCAACACCGACGTGTTCACGAAGCTGATGCGCGCGGCGCTGGGCGGCTACTAGGAGCGAAGTGGATCGCTCCTCGCCAGCGGAAGGTCGACGGGCGCGGGTCGCGCTGGCCATCGCGGCGGTGGTGGTCGTCGCGGCCATCGTCGGGCTGGCCGGCTACGTCCGCTCCGCGGCCAAGGGCGAGGGCGATCCACCCGCGGTGAGCCCGGCCGCCGGCGATCGCGCCGCGCCGGCCGCGCGCCCGCCGGCCGCCCACGTCCGCGCGGGCGCCGGCGGTTCCGGATGCGCCGGCCGGATCGCGGGAGACCGCGGGCCCGGCACCGTCGCTTCCGGAGCAGCCGCCGGCGGAGGATCGGTTCCTGGGCGCCCAGGAACCGCCGCCTCCTCCGCCGGCCGCCGGGGCCGCGCGGCCGCCCGATCCGCCGCGCGAGCCGACCAATCCGCAGCCAACTGTCGCCGATGATCCGCGCGACTTCGAGCTGCCGGCCGGACAGTCGCAGTAAGCGCGCGAGTGACGACCGCTGCATCGCCGGGCAGGGCCGGTGTGCTTACGTGCATGGTCGGAGGTGTCCATGCGCTCGGTCTGTGTCTCGTTGCTTCTCGTGTGCCTCGCGTCCGCTCCGGCGGCGGCCGATGAGCTGGTCGATCGTCTCGAGGCCATTCCGGGGTTCACGGTGGTGGAGGAGCGCCCTCATCCGCTGCCCGGACATCGCCTGTTCGTGCTCTCGTACGCCCAGCGGGTGAACCACCTGGTGCCGTCGAAGGGCACGTTCGAGCAGCGCGTGGCGCTCATCCACCGCTCCGAGGACGCGCCGACGGTGCTCGTCACCGACGGCTACAACACCTCGTTCTCGCCGTTTCTGAGCCAGGTGGCGGACATCGTGGGCGGCAACCAGGTGCGCGTCGAGCACCGCTTCTTCGAGCCGTCGCGGCCCGAGCCGGCGGACTGGCGCGACCTCACCATCTTCCAGGCGGCCGCCGACCATCACCGCATCGTCACGGCGCTCAAATCGATCTACGACGGCAACTGGATCTCGACCGGCGCGAGCAAGAGCGGCATGGCGTCGGTCTACTACCGCCGCTTCTATCCGGATGACGTCCAGGGGACGGTGGCCTATGTCGCTCCCAACGACGTGATCGACGGTGACGATCGCTACATCGAGTTCATCGACAACGTCGGCACCGATCCGGCGTGCCGCGCCAACCTGGCCGAGACGCAGCGCCAGCTCCTGCTCCAGCGCGAAGAGGTGATGGCGCTGATGCTGGAGCAGGCCGAGGAGTTCGGGCTCACGTACGACATCCTCGGAGGGCCGGAGCGGGCGCTCGAGATCCTCGTCATGGAGACGCCCTTCACCTTCTGGCAGTACTTCGGCCAGGAGTTCTGCGACGTGGTGCCGACGGCGGACGCGCCGGCCGAGGAGCTCTTCTTCTTCTTCGACGGCATCATCGGCGCCGGGACCTACAGCGACCAGGGCCTGGACCAGTTCGTCCCGTACTTCTACCAGGCCGCGTCCGCAGCTCGGCTATCCCACGGTCGCCGAGGACCACCTGGCGGATCTCATGCTGTACCCCGGCGCCGACGTGGCGGAGTCGTTCGTCCCGGCCGAGATCGATGTCCCGTGCTTCCAGCCCCTGGCCATGGTCAACATCAATCGTTTCGTCCGCAAGCGCGGCGAGCAGATGATGTTCATCTACGGCGAGGTCAACCCGTGGGGGGCAGAGGCGTTCCGCCTCGGCCGCGGCTCGCGCGACTCCTACGTCTATGTCGCTCCGGGCGGCACCCACGGCGCTCACATCGGGCTGCTTCCGCCGGAGCAGGCCGACGCCGCTGTGTCGACCATCCTGCGCTGGGCCGGTGTATCCGGGAGCGCTGCGCTGCGCGGCGCCGCTGCGCTCGACGACGACTTCGAGCGCGAGGAGCTCGAGCGCCGACCGCGCCTTTGATCGTCTCAGTGTCCGAGCTGGTCCACGAGGTCGCCGTCCCATGTCGCGGGGCGGCGGCCGGATGATGCCGGGCAGCGCTCGACCGCGAGGTTGAAGCGCCCCGGCACCGTCCACGGCCTGCGCATGGCGCGGACCAGGTCGGCGCGGCCCAGGCAGCGCTCGATGGTCACGGCCATGCTCCAGCCGACCGTGTACCAGGGTCCCTGGACGCCGAAGAGCTCCATCGCGCGCTTCTGCGCCGCTGCCTCGTCCAGCTCGGCGGCCAGCACGGCGCGCAGGAAGTCCTGCACGCGGACGAGGTCCTCGTCGAAGCGGGCCACGTCGCGGTCCCAGCGCGCGCGATCGTCTGCCGGGCTGGCTGTGTGGGGATGCACGTCGGGGCCGCCGGCGGCCGCGAGCATGGCGAAGCCCTCGCTGAAGGCCCCCGTCCACGTGCGCGCGCTGCACAGCGGCGCCGGCGCCTTGCACGGCACCTCGGGCAGGCTGGCGAATCCGATGTGGTGCAGCTCGTGGGCGATGACGTTGGCCAGCTGGGCCTCGGTCTGGGCCGGATCGATGTACACGAAGATCGACGGCTCGATGCCTTCGCCGAAGTAGACGAAGCTGTTGTCGCGCGGCTTGATCACCGGGAACACGGTCGCCGCGATGCGCGCCTCGGCCGGCAGGTAGGGCATCACCCGTCGAGCGGCGCCGTCCAGGTCCATGGTGGCCCAGCGGGTCAGCGCGGCGCGCAGCGACGGGGCGCGCGCGGCCAGCGGCGCGGACAGCACGAACGCGCGCAGCTGGTCGCGGTCGAAGGGCCGCTGCATGCTCCGCTCGCGCGCCTCCAGGCGGCGGTAGCCGTCGCTGTCGAACAGGCGGCGCCACGCGGCGTCGGTGGGGCCGCGAGCGGCCTGGTCAACGAGGGCCAGCACCGCCTCCGCCTCGACGGTGTCGATGCGGAGCGCCACGCGCTGCGATCGAGCCGGTGAAGGCCGGCTCGACGCGGCCGGCGGCGAGGTCGGCGCCGGCGGACCGCCGCAGGTCGCGAGCAGCGGCAGCAGCGAGACGAGGCGAGCGGTCGTGCTGCGAAACATCATCGACTACCGAAGTAGTACTACTCCGGTAGTCGATGCGTCAAGCGGCCTGTCGCCTTCCGGCGTTCAGCGCAGCCGCGCGGCCTCGCGCCGGCGCCGACCCAGCCACAGGGCAGCGAGAAGGACCGCCGCGAGCGCGCCCGCGCCGCCGGAGCCGCCTGCCAACGAGCAGCCGCCGTCGCCGTCATCGCCGTCATCGCCGTCGCCGTCGTCGCCAGCGTCGCCGCCGTCGTCGCCGCCGCCGTCATCGCCGCCGCCGTCATCGGCGCCATCGTCCGCACCATCATCGGCGCCGTCGTCCGCGCCGTCATCGTCGCCGCCGTCGTCGTCGTCCCCGCCCACCATCTCGGACGCGCACTCGGCGTCGCATCCGTCGCCCGGCTCGAGGTTGCCGTCGTCGCACTCCTCGACTCCGGCGCGCACGAACCCGTCGCCGCAGATCGCCAGCGCGCAGGTCGTGGGGCACTCGTCGGTGTCGTCCTGGTTCCCGTCGTCGCAGGCCTCCGTGCCGGCGCGAACGAAGCCGTCGCCGCACTCCGCATTCACGCAGGCGTTGAGGCACGCGTCGGTGTTGTCCTGGTTGCCGTCGTCGCACTCCTCGCCCTCGTCCGGGTCGCCGTTGCCGCAGCCAATCGCGACGTAGAGCGGATGGGCCACGTCTGCCGCCGCAACCCCGGTGGCGAACGCGGGCGCGTCTCCGGTGAAGTCTCCCCCTGCCGCGATGTCGTAGACCGCCGCGTCGAGCTCGCTCACGGCCAGGAGCTGGCCGGTCTGCGGGACGCTGAGCAGCCCGATGGCCTCGTTCACCAGGGCGAACACCGGCAGCACACTCATGTTGCCGCCGGCGGTGAAGTTGAAGACCTGGTTGCTGAGCTCGTTGGCCACCACGAGCATGGCGCCGTGCTGGGTGAGCCCGATCGAGGCATCGGGGTCCAGATCGTTGGGTGCGAAGTACGTCCCGCCGCGGAGATCGCCACCGGCGGTGATGTCGATGACACCGTCGTTGAACGAGCACGCCCAGATCGTGTCGTCCGCGTCGCGCAAGAGAGAGTTGAGGTTATCGTCGATGCGGGCGAAGGACGGCGCGTCGGTGAAGTCGCCGCCGGCCGTGATGTCGATGACCTCCGCGTCCAGTACCTCGCTGACCAGGACCTGATCCGGAGAGCAAAGCAGCGCCGCCGGCGTGTCGAGGCCGGTTGCGAAGGCCACCGCGCCGGCGAAGTCCCCGCCCGCGGTGATGATGGTGACCTCCCCGGCGTTCACCCCGGCCTCGGGCCCCTGCTCGACCACATAGATGTTGTCGCCCGGCCCCACACACACGGCCGTCGGGTTGCTCAGCCCGGTGGCGAACCGCGGGTCGCCCGTGAAGTCGCCACCGCCGCGGATGTTGACCACGGTCCCGGGCTCGAACTCCGGCACCAGGATGTCGCCGTTCTGCACCTGGGCCATCGCAGGCCCGGCGCCGCCGGTCGACAGGAGCAAGACAGCGAACAGTGAAGCCAGCCAGCGAGCCATATGACCCCTCCCCTCCCCCAAAAGACCAGGATACGTGGCGTGGGGGGAGCCGGTAAAGGGTCTTCACATCCAGGCCGGGTGAACCCGCACGCGGCAATCGAAAATTCCACGGCCACCGCACGACCGAGCCGCACCGAAATCGAGCTGTATCGAGATCGAGACGCAGCTCACGGTTGGCGCACGTGGCGGAGGAACTTCTTGCGCGCCTCGGCGTGCACCCGGCGCGCCAATCCGTCCTCCTTGAGCGGCTCGGCAAGCCCCAGCGCGAGCGCGTACATGCAGGTGTACAGCGCGAAGGCGACCCAGAACGGAAAGGCGGACGCCGGCTCCAGCTCGACCGCCAGCCAGAGCGGGAGGCTGCTGGCCGCGATCAGCGACAGACACAGCGCGATGCGCTTCCGGCGATGCCTCGGCGACAGCAACAGCCTGTCGCCCAGCGCGCGGGCAAGGTCGCGAGCGAACTCCGACTCGCACGTCCGGCAGCGTCGATCCGGCGCCGGTCGGTGCGACCTGCACAGCGGGCGGCCGCAGCGAGCGCAGCGCGCGGACGCCAGCCGCTCGCAGCGGCGGTACGAGATCTCCGAGCCGTCGCTCTCGATCTCCGGGACCGGCAGAGCGACGCGTTGCTGGCAGAACTCGCGGACTCGTTCTTCGCGGTACGGGGTAGGCACGTGCCAGCCGGCTCCGGCGGCGCTCCGAGGCGACGCTTCCATTCATCATGAACGCGCGCGCAGCGGATCGGATCCCGAATCGGCGGGTGTGCCCCCCTGTGAGCGTGTTCACAGCGAGGTCGGGCCGTTGCACCAGCGGGGGCCGGCCCGACCGGCGCGCCCAGTCACATCACGGGCGCGCCGGAGCGGACGAAAGAGCGAGGGCTCAGCCCGGGCACTTCGCCTCGTCGTACTTGCCCTTCTTCTTCTCCTTGCCCTTGGTCAGCATGCCCTTCTTGAGCTGGTAGGTCGTGGTGGTGGTCTCGCCGCAGTTCTCGGCCTTGACGGTCACCTTGCCGTTGCCCTTGATCTCCGGCTCGCCCGCCACCATGACCTCGACCGGCTCGCTGGCGGTCTTGGCCGCGCCGTCGTACGACACGATCCACCAGGTGCCCGCGCCCTCGGCGCCGGCGTTGACGATGACCAGCTCCTTGGCCTTGTCCTTCTTGTTGATGTCGATGGTCTTGAGCTCGATGGTGGCGGCCTTCTCCGGGGTGATCTTGTCGGAGGCCAGCGTCACCTTCGCCTCACCGATGCTGAGCTCGGTGCCGGCCAGCGAGATCTCCTCGGGCGTGCCGTCGCCGTCGAGGTCCTCCGACAGAGTCTTCGGCTCGGGCGCCGGCGGCTCGGCCGGGGCGGCGGGCTCGGCCGGCTCCTCCGGCGGCGGCTCGGGCTCGGCGGCCTCGGGGGCCGGCTCCGGGGCCGGCGCGGGCGCGGGCTCGGCCGCTTCCTTGGAGCCGCCGCCACAGGCGTAGAGGGTGGAGAACGAGAGAAGTGTCGTGGTCAGGATCGCAGTACGGGTACGGGTCATCAGTTTCCTCTCGGTAGGCGCTCGCCGGCGCGGACCGGCACGTCGAGCCGGTTCGCGGGCGGCGGCAATGGACAGGTGACCAGTGGGTTGAACGCGCACGGCGGATTGCACGCGCGGTTGAAGTCGAGCACGAGCGAGGCGCCGTCCTCCTGGCCATACAGGAAGCGGCCGCCGCCGTAGGTCTCCTCGCGGTTGGTGCGGTCGCCGAACGGGACGTACAGCCGCCCGGTCGACTCCTCGATGAAGATCTGCAGCTGGAGGCGCGACGAGGCGACCGGCAGCGCAAAGCGCGCCACGCCGAGCAGCTGGGCGACATCCTCGTCACCGTCGCTCATCTCGACCGAAGTCTCCTCCGGGGCGGCCAGGCGCGCGAACTCGGCGACGACGCGGTAGGCCGCGTCGATCGGATAGACCGGGATGCCGGCGAACGCCGCGCGGGCCGGCGCCTCCGGATCGCGCACGCGCAGGACCAGGCGGTCGCCGCGGGGCGCGATCTCGAAGCGACGCGAGCCCGAGGTGAAGAGTACGGGCTCGCCCGGGCCCGGCACCTGCGCCTCGATCCGCCCGGACACCAGCTCGCCCGCCGCCGGCCCGGGCCCCGTGCGCGCGAGCTCGAGACCGGGCTTCACGTCCAGGACGATGTGCCCGTGCTCGCCGACAGTGACGGTGCCGAGCGGGGTCTGGTTGGCGCCCGGCTCGAGCAGGATGCGCTCCACCAGGGTGAGCCACCCGCCCTCGGACCGGTACCTCGCCTCGCGCGCGGCCCGGAACGCGAGCATGTCGCGCTCGTAGGCGTCGGCGGCAAAATCCACGGACGGGTCATGGCATGATGCCGTCTCGAGTGTCAACGGCGAGCGCCCGCCGCCGCGCGTGCCTCACCCGGACGTGCGGAGGTGCCACGCCGCGCACCGTTTTCGGCCTCCACGGAATCTCTCGCAGGCACTCCGGAACTGCTGTGGAGACGAACAGATAGCGGCGCGGCGGGCAGCCGCGCCGCTATCTGTGTCAGCGCGCGATCTGGGGCCGCAGGCGGCCGAGGAAATCGGTCCGGCCCACCTCGCGGATCGAATCGCCGTCGATCTTGCCCTCGACCAGCTCGTAGCCCAGCAGCGCGAACATGCGGCCGCGATAGAAGATGGGACGCGCGTTGCCGTACCAGTCGACACAGCTCACCACACACTGATCGTCCGGAGTCTCCGGACGCGCCTCGAGCGCGCCGAGCCGCCTGAAGTGCAGGTCGCGCACGCCGAGGAACATCACCGAGGCCGAGCCGTGGACGAGGTGCTCGTAGCCGGGGCGCCCGGCCGAGCGCACCGGCAGGCCCAGCACGCCCACCCCCTCGCCGGTCGGCTTGTAGAAGAAGCCGTGGCTGCGCAGCTCGCCCTGGGTCGCGCCGGTCTGCGCGAAGCGATCGGCGATGGCGGGACGGTAATCGAGCGCGATGGACGTGAAGTGCAGCGCCTTCCCGTCGGTGCCGATCACGACCGCGCCGCCGCCCATCGCCTCGATGCGATCGACGCCGTGGGGCAGCGCCAGGGTCGCGGTCCGGCCGCCGCGCGCGTACGGGTGGACGAAGACAGCGTCGTGGCGCTCGGTCTCCGGGTTGCCCCAGCCGGAGCCGGTGCCGTACAGGACGTAGTCGCCGACGAAGCGGTTCTGCATGGTCCAGCCGGCCTCGGGGCCGGGCAGGACGTCGTAGGCGGCGCGCCGCGCGGTGCCGACCCGGGTCGAGAAGCCGGCGGTCGGCACGCGCAGGAGCGCGACCTCGCCGCCCGACACCTCGGGGCTCCACATCGCGTCGCCGCCGCCCTCGGCGCGCACGAGCACGTTGAGGTGGCCGTCCGCGCTCTCCTTGAACGAGAACTGATCGATCGGCGCCCCCCACACCCGCAGCGCGCCCGGCTCGCCGCCATCCAGCGGCAGGCGATAGACGACGCCGGGCGCCTCCTGCACGCCGTTGCGCGACAGGCCCGGCGACTGGCCGTCGGTCACCCACACGTAGACCGCGTGCTCGGAGACGTAGAAGGTGCGGCCGTACGGGCCGATCACGCCGGTGGCCTTGCACGCGAGATCGCGGCGACCGCCCAGATCGCAGGTCACCACGGTGTGCAGCACCGGCGACTCGGTCTTCTGGATCGGCTGGTAGATCTCGGTGGCGTCGACGATCGTGTTCCAGTCGTCCGCCTCGCTCTTGAAGGGACGCACGCCGGGCAGCTCGAGCGGGGGCTGGGCGCCGCCGCCGTAGCCCCAGGTGGCCAGGCCGTACGGCATGTAGAAGATGAGCTTGTCGCCGATCAGGCGGCTGGCGTAGTTGCGCGACGAGTAGTAGTCGTTCGAGCGCAGGAGATAGGTGGTGCGGTACTTGATCTTCCCGGTGCGGCCGTCGAAGTCGAACAGGCCGAGCTCGGTGGCGCCGGCGTCGTAGCTGTAGCCGACGACGACGATCGTGTCGTCGGAGACCAGCATCTCGTCGTACCAGGTCTGCTTGCTCGACCCGGGCGGCGAGACGTCGGCCACCGAGCGCGGCGCGGTGCTGCCGCCGCTCAGGCGGATCGAGAACAGGCGGCCGCGGCGCAGGACGATCAGGTGATCGCCGTGCGCCTTGACGATGCCGCCCTCGTCGACGCCGGCCTCCTGCGTGTTGGTGATCGACTCGCCGCCCGCCCCGTCGGCCTTGGCGTCGGCCGGGGCGGCCGATTCCGGCTCGGCGGCCGCCGGCGATTCGTCCGCCTCTTCCGCGCCGGCCTGCGCCTCGCTGCGCCTGCGGTTGGCCCGGCCCAGCGCGGCCAGGTAGTCGCGCAGCTGCGCGTCCGAGTGGAACCGGCGCAGGTCCTGGCGCGGACTGGGGATGACGGTCTGGGAGACATCGGCGGTCTGCGGGCCGCTGCACGCGGTGAGCGGAGCGGCGGCGGCAGCGGCCAGGACGAGAGCACGCAGGCTCGGAGAGCGCGGGGCGATCACGGTGGGGAAACCTCCTGGCCCTGCAACAACGCGCCATGTCGGCCAAACGGTCTCCGGCCTGACCATGTTCAGCGGCCGCGACGAGCTGCGCGCGCGGCCCGGGGCTGTGTACGCTCCGGCCCATGCGCGCCCGGCCTCTCGCCCTGGTCCTCGCTCTCGTCTGGCTGCCCGCCGCCTGCGGACCGGGCAGCCCGGGCGGGCCCTCGATGAGCGGGCGCCGCGAGGAGGCCACCGAGCTGGGGCCGGACGCGGCGACCAACGAGATCATGATGCGCGACGCGCGCACCAACCGCGCCATGGTCAAGCACATCCTCGTCCAGCCGGAGAACAAGAAGCTGGCGCTCGACCTCCTGCGCCGGGTGCGCGCCGGTGAGGCGATCGAGCCGCTCATGGCCGAGCACTCCAAGGACGAGGGCAGCGCGAAGAGCGGCGAGTCGTACGAGGTCACACCGTCGGCCCAGCTCGTGTTCGAGTTCAAGCGGCTGGGGCTGCGCCTCGATGTCGGCGAGGCCGGCGTGGTGCGCAGCCAGTTCGGCTGGCACGTGATGAAGCGGATCGAGTGAGTTATCATGGCCGCCGGTTGACCGGGGGCGACCTCAACATCGGCGACGTGCTCGACTCGCGCTACCGCATCGTCGGGCTCCTGGGCACGGGGCGGCATGGGCAGCGTGTACCGCGCCGAGCACGTCACGATCCGGCGGCCGGTGGCGATCAAGGTCCTGCATCCGGACTTCGCCGGCGATCCGGACCACAGCAAGCGCTTCGCGCGCGAGGCGTTCGTGACCGGCCGCGCCGATCACCCGAACTGCGTGACGGTGTCGGATTTCGGTCCGCTCGCCGCCGGCGGCTTCTATCTGGTGATGGAGCTGGTCAACGGCATCGGGCTGGGAGATCTCCTGGCCCGCGAGGAGCGGCTGCCGGCGCGGCGCGCGCTCCACATCGCGCGCCACGTGCTGCGCGGGCTGGGTCACGCCCACGCCGCCGGCGTGGTCCACCGCGACGTCAAGCCGAACAACATCATCCTGGCCCGCCAGGGAGACGACCCGGACTTCGCCAAGCTGCTCGACTTCGGCATCGCCAAGCTGGTCGACGGAGCCAGCGAGGTCCATGGAGCGGTCGATCAGCAGATCACGCGCATCGGCACCACCGTCGGCACACCGACCTACGTGGCACCGGAGCAGGCGGTGGCCGCCGCGGTCGACCCGCGCGCGGATCTCTACTCGCTGTCGGTCGTGCTCTTCGAGATGATCGCCGGGCAGCCGCCGTTCCGCGCCGAGGACACGGTCAAGCTGGTGGCCAAGCACCTGTCGGCGCCGGTGCCGGTCATGGCCGACCTGGTGCCGGGCCTCGTCGTGTCGCCCGCCGTCGAGGAGCTGATCGGCACCGGCATGGCCAAGGAGCCGAGCAGCCGGCCGGCCAGCGCGGCGGCGTACGTCGCGGCCATCGACGACCTGTTCGCCCGCGACCTCGTCGATCCGCCGCCCGATCGAGGCGCGACCTCGACCTCGAGCGGGGCCTTGCCGGCCGCGCGCGAGGCCACGGATGCGCCGGGCTCGCGGCAGCGCACGGGCAAGATCGCGCTCGTGGCCGGGGCCGGGCTCGTACTACTGATCATTATTATAGTGGCCGCCGGTGGTGGCGGCGGCCCGGGACTGGGGCCCGGACAGGCACGACCGGCAGGGGCGGCGGAGCCGGCCGGGCCGGCAGCGGTCGCACGGCCGGGCCCAGGACCGGCCCGCCCCGCTCCGTCCCTGCTCGCCCCGCTGGCGCCCGCGGCGCCGGCCGAGCCGGACACGTCCGACGACGCGCGCGACGAGCTCGCCCTCGGCCACCAGCGCATCGACGAGCGCCGCCCGCTCGAGGCGATCGAGGCCTACCGGCGCGCCGTGGCGCTCGACGCCATCGTGGGCCGCGACACGCGATTGCGGAAAAACACCGAGGCGCAGCTGCGGGCGCGAGACAGCGGGGTCGCCTTTGCCGCGGTGCAGCTACTCGGCGACATCGATGGCGACTGGGCGCGCGATCGCCTCCTCGCGCTGGCCAGCCGCGACAAGCGCAACGCGGTGCGGCGAAGCGCGCGCGATCTGGCAGAGAAGCGGGGCGCCGGCGACCGCGTCGACCGCCTGAGCTCGTACCTGCTCGATCTCCTTCACGGCAAGACGTGCGAGGACCGCGCCGAGGCGGTGCCGCTCTTGCGCGAGCTCGGCGACAAGCGCGCCATCGGACCGCTCCAGCGCGCGCGCAAGCGCCGCACCGGTGGCTTTCTGGGCCTGGGCGGCCGCATCGCCAACGGCTGCATGAGGGTGGAGCTCGACGAAGCGATCGCGTACCTCGAGAAGCTGTAGTAGCTTCCCGCGAATGCGTACGTTGCTCGCGCGCCTCACCGTCCGGGCCGCCATGGTCCCGCTTTTCTCTCTCTGTCTGGTCGCCGCCGCATGTGGCGACGATCTCGAGCCGGGCGACGACGCCGGTGACGACGGAGGCGACGACGGAGATGACGGCGGCGACGACAACCCCGAGGTCGTCGACGTCAGGATCGACGGCCTGGACGGGGCGGTCGAGGTCTTCTTCGACGACTCCGGCATCATGCACGCGCGCTGCGCCAGCGACGCCGACTGCTTCGCGGTCGAGGGCTACTTCCACGCCGCCCACCGCTTCGGCCAGATGGACATCCGGCGCCGCGTCGGTCGCGGCCGGATCGGCGCGCTGGCCGGCGCGATCGCCGTCGATCTCAGCGACAAGGATCAGCGCCGCATGATGACGACGCGCGAGGGCCTGCCGCTCGAGGAGAAGCTGCTGGAGAACGCCGACCCGCGCACGATGGCGGCGCTCGAGGCCTACAGCCGCGGCGTCAACGCCTGGCTGCAGGACCTGCGCGACGGCGTCAACGGCGCCGTGCTGCCGGACGAGTACGCGAGCTCGCTGATCAACCAGGACGCGCTGACCGCCGCCCTCCAGGATCCGTGGGAGCCGGTCGACAGCGTGGCCTGCATCCTGCCGCTGGTCGATCAGCTGACCAACCACGCCGGTCTCGACCTGACCCTGGGCGAGCTGTTCGGCACGCCCGGGCTCACGCCGGAGCAGGCCAACGATCTCTTCGGCCTCGACACGCCGTCGGACAGCGCGATCCTGCCGCCGCAGATCGATGGGGCCAGGCGGGCCGCGCGCGCCGGTCGCGGGGCAAAGCAGCGCATGGCCGCCGCGCGGCCTCTGCTCGAGAAGGCGCTGAAGCGCTACCCGGACGTGAAGCTCGACGCCAGCACGCTGGGATCGAACAACTGGATCGTGGGGCCGAGCCAGACCAGCGGCGGCGCGCTGCTGGCCAACGACCCGCACCTGGCCATGAGCCATCCGTCGGTCTGGTACATCCTGCACCTGGACGCGAAGACGACCGGAGACGGCGACATCCACGTCGCCGGCGCGTCGTTCCCCGGGCTGCCCGGCGTGCTGCTGGGCCAGAACGAGGACATCGCGTGGGGCGCGACGACGACCTACTTCGACCAGACCGACGTCTACCTCGAGACGCTCAACGAGGCCCGCGACCGCGGTGCTCTTCGACGGCGGGGAGGTCCCGATCAAGGAGGTCGACTACACCTTCGAGGTGGCGGGCGGCGAGCCGATCACGGAGACCTTCCAGTTCGTGCCGCACCACGGCCCGATCATCGAGATCGACGAGGAGGCGGGCACCGCGGTGAGCGTGCGCTGGGTCGGCCACGACGCGGACACCGACATCAACTTCTTCCTCGGCCTGGCGACCGCCACCAACATCGAGGAGGCGCGCACGGCGCTGCTCGACGTCACCACCGCCGGCCAGAACTTCGTCGTCATCGATCGCGCCGGCGACATCGGCTGGTTCCCGTACAACCGCATCCCCGAGCGGCCGTTCCTGTCGCCGGAGCTGCCGTCGTGGCTGCCATTGCCGGGCGACGGCTCGGCCGAGTGGGGCGCCTTCTTGCCCTACGAGCAGCTGCCGCAGGCGATCAACCCGCCGGCCGGCTTCCTGGCCACCGCCAACAACGACATGACCGGCGCGCTGCGCGACGGCGACCCGCTCGACGACGGCCAGGCATTCGTCCAGGCGCTCGTCGACGAGGGCTATCGCCACGAGGAGATCGTGAAACGCCTGGGCGAGCGCGACGATCACGACCTGGCCAGCATGCAGTCGATCCAGGCCGACGTGTTCTCCCTGCTGGGGAACATCCTGGTGCCGGAGATCCTGACCGCGGTCGATCCGGAGACGCTCGACGCCGACGGCCGCGCCGTGTACGACGCGCTGGCCGCGTGGGCGCCCGACCCGCAGTGCCGCACCGGCATCGCCGGCACCGGGCCGGAGGATCCGGCCAATCCGGACACCGCCATCGCGGCGCGCGGCTGCGCGGCCTTCCACGTCACCTGGTCGCGGCTGCGCGCCCTGACCTTCGCCGACGAGCTGACCGCGGCCAAGCTGGGCGACGTGAACCCCCGCCCCGCGGCGATGATCTTCGCGTTGACCGAGCCGGCGACGCTGAGCCAGGACTACTGGGACAACGTGGCGACCGGCGCGGTCGAGACCGAGGCCGACATCGTCGCGGCGGCGCTCGAGGCGGCCGGCGCCTACCTGCGCGAGGAGCTGGGCGAGCCGGACCTTTGGCTGTGGGGCCGCATCCACACCGTGTCGCTGGTCGCCGACCTGTTCGGCAACTTCACCGGCGACTTCAACAGCGACGCCTACACCAACGACGGCGGCCTGTTCACCGTCGACGTGGCCAACCCGCGCAACGAGGACAACGACGAGTACAACCAGACCGCGGGCCCGTCGATGCGCTTCGCCTGCAACGCGGACGAGCCGGGCGTCAACTGCACCATCGAGCTGCCCGGCGGCCAGCGCCACCACCGCGACAGCCCGTTCTACACCACCGGCAGCAACAGCATGCTGGACGAGTGGCTGATCAACAAACCGGTGCCCCTGGTCTTCTCGGTCGACGAGGTGGCGGCGGGCGCCCCGGCCGACACTGTGCTCGTCCAGCCCCGCTGAACCAGCGCGGCGGCATGCCGCGGGGGTGCTACCTTCGCGGCATGCGCATCGAGACGCTGGCGGTTCACGCCGGGGCCGAGCCGGATGACGAGACCCGGGCGCTGTCGCCGCCGATCCACCTGAGCACCACCTTCGAGCACCCACCCGACTCGCGCGAGCTCGACGGCTATCTGTACAGCCGCTACGGCAACCCGACCCAGGACCGCCTCGAGGGGGCGCTCGCCGCCCTCGAGGGCGGGGCGGCCAGCCTGGTCTACGGCTCCGGCATGGCCGCGGCCGCCGCCGTGCTCACCGCGCTGCCGCGCGGCTCGCACGTGGTCCTGGCCGACGACACCTACTTCTCGGTGCGCACCATGGCGCGCGACTTCGGCCCGCGCTGGGGCCTCGAGGTCAGCGTCGTTAACGCGAGCCGGATGGAGAGCGTGCGCGACGCGCTGCGCCCGACCACCCGGTGCATCTGGCTGGAGACGCCGTCCAACCCGCACATGAAGCTGAGTGACATCGCGGCCGCGGCCGAGCTGGCGCGCGGGGCCGGCGCGCTCCTGGTCGTGGACGGCACCTTCGCCACGCCGATCCTGCAGAAGCCGCTCGCGCTCGGCGCCGACGTGGTGCTGCACTCCTGCACCAAGTACTTCGGCGGCCACGGCGACGTGCAGGCCGGGGCGCTGGTGCTGCGCGACGACGGCGAGCTGCGCCGCACGCTGCTGGGCCAGCGCACCGTGCTGGGCGCGGTGGCATCGCCGATGTCGTCGTGGCTGGTGCTGCGCGGGCTGCGCACGCTGGCCTGCCGCATGGACTGGCACTGCCGGGGCGCCCAGGCGGTGGCCGAGTTCCTGGCCGGCCACGCGGCGGTCAACCTCGTGCACTACCCCGGCCTGCCGTCGCACCCGCAGCACGCGCTGGCGCGGTCGCAGATGTCGGGCTTCGGCGGCATGCTTTCGTTTCACGTGCGCGGCGGGCGCGAGCGCGCGCTGGCCGCCGCCGGCCGCCTCCGCCTGTTCTGCAACGCCACCAGCCTGGGCTCGACCGAGAGCCTGGTCGAGCACCGCGAGTCGGTCGAGGGCGCCGGCTCGCCCACCGCGCCGGATCTCCTGCGCCTCTCGGTCGGGCTGGAGCATCCGGATGACCTGATCGACGATCTGCGCCAGGCGCTCGGCGAGTAATCGCGGGCGCAGGATCGGGGTGCTTGCTCCGGGGCCGGGGCCGGGGTTAGGTATCGGCCATGCGTCAGCCTCTCGTCGGTGTCCTGCTGGTCGTTGTCGCGGTTGGCTGCGGCGGTTCGGAACCGCCGGTCAACGGTGAAGCTGCGGGAGGCTCGGGCGCTGCGCCCGGGCAGGCGGCGCCGGCGGGCCCGCCGGTCGCTGCCGTGCGTCCGGTGACGACCACCTATCACGGCGTCGCGGTCAAGGACCCGTATCGCTGGCTCGAGGAGGACACGGCCGAGATGAAGGCGTGGAGCGACGGCCAGAACCGCCACGCGCGCGCGATCCTCGACCGCCTGCCGGACATCGACGCGCTGCGCCGCGAGGTGCGCGCCATCGTCACCGCGCCGGTCATCCGCTACGGGCGGCCGGTCGAGGCGGGCGGCGCGCTGGTTCGTGACCCGCAAGGACCCGACAAAGGAGCAGGGCGAGCTGGTGGTGATGGACGACGTCGAGCGCGCGGCACAGGCGAAGCTGGTGCTCGACCCGACCGCGGCCGGCGACAAGCACAGGTCGATCGACTGGTTCGTGCCCAGCCCCGACGGCAAGAAGGTGGCGGTGTCGCTGTTCGACCGGCGGCAGCGAGGACGGGACGCTGCACATCCTGGATCTCGAGGGGCGCGAGGTGGACGCGCCCATCCCGAACGTGCAGCGCGGCACCGGCGGCGGCGACGTGGCCTGGCGACCCGACGGCAAGGCGCTGTGGTACACGCGCTACCCGGCCGAGGGGGAGAAGCCGGCCGCGGAGCGCAACCACTGGATGCAGGTCTGGTTCCACGAGCTGGGCAAGCCCGCCGCCAGCGACCGCTACGAGATGGGCAAGGACCTGCCGCGCATCGCCGAGATCATGCTCGAGGCCGATCGCCGCGGCCGCGTGCTCGCCTCGGTGCAGAAGGGCGACGGCGGCGAGTTCCGCCACTACCTGCGCGACGGCAAGGGCACCTGGCGCCAGCTCGACGACTGGAGCGACGCGATCGTGTTCGCCGGCTTCGGCCCGAGCGGCCGATCTCTGGCTGGTCTCGCGCGCCGGCGCCCCGAAGGGCAAGGTGATGCGCCTGCGCTGCGTCCGCGCGCAGCGCCCGCGAGGCGATGGTGGTGGTCCCGGAGGCCGAGCACTCGATCGTGACCGACTACTACGACGAGCGCGGCATCGACATCGGCCGCGACCGGCTGTACGTCACCTATCAGCTGGGCGGGCCGTCGGAGCTGCGCGCGTTCACCACCAGCGGCAAGCCCGCGGTGACGCCGCAGCTGCCGCCGGTCTCGTCGGTCGACCGCCCGAGCCTGACCGAGGACGGCGTGCTGGTCCGCGCCGGCGGCTACACGTCACCGCCGGTGCTCTACCGCTTCGACGCGCGCACGGGCGAAGCTCGACCAGGTCGAGGCGATGTCGCCGCGCCCGCCGGTCAACCTGGCCGCCTTCGAGGTCCACCGCGAGCACGCGACGTCGAAGGACGGCACCAAGATCCCGATGAACATCGTGTGGCGCCGCGGCGCGCCGCGCGACGGCTCGGTCCCGTGCGTGGTCACCGGCTACGGCGGCTACGGCGTCAGCCAGGAGCCGGGCTTCGTGGCGACCTTCGAGCCGCTCCTGCGCCGCGGGGTCTGCTTCGTCGACACCAACCTGCGCGGCGGCGCCGAGTTCGGCGAGGAGTGGCACCGCGCCGGCAAGCTGGAGCGCAAGCAGAACGTGTTCGACGACTTCGCGGCGGTGCTCGACGAGCTCGTCGCGCGCAAGTACACGCAGCCGCGACCGGCTCGGCATCCTCGGCGGCTCCAACGGCGGGCTGCTGATGGGCGCCATGATCACCCAGCACCCGGACCGCTTCCGCGCCGTCGTCTCGCTGGTCGGCATCTACGACATGCTGCGGGTCGAGCTGTCGCCCAACGGCAGCTACAACATCCCCGAGTTCGGCACGGTCGAGAATCCGGCGCAGTTCCGCGCGCTGCTGGCCTACTCGCCGTACCACCGCGTGGTGCCGGGCACCGAGTACCCGGCGATCCTGATGACCGCCGGGGCCAACGACCCGCGCGTCTCGCCATGGCAGTCGCGCAAGATGGTGGCGGCCCTGCAGGCGGCGCAGCGCGGCGATGCGCCGATCCTGCTGCGCACCAGCGACACGGCGGGCCACGGCGGCGGCACCGCCATGAGCGAGCGCATCGACGACATCGCGCAGATGCACGCGTTCTTGCTGTGGCAGCTGACCGGCGGCGCGAAGCCCTAGCGAGCAGCGGAGGGGCCGCGCCGCGCGGCCCGACCTACTTCTTCTCCACGTAGGTCTTGATCAGGTGGTAGCGGATGAGCTCGAGGTCCTTGCGGCTCGCCTCCATGCCGTTCTCCGCCATGCGCTTGATGAGCGCGCGCACCTGCGCGGCGGTGCGCGGCGGCGCGTCGTCCACGTCGCCGAGGCCGTGGCACTTGGAGCAGGTCTGCTCGAACTGCCTTCTTCGCCGCGGCCGGATCCGGCGGCGACTTCTTCGGCTTCGGCTCGGCGCTGGCCACCGCCGGCTCGGCGCCGGATGCGGCCTTCTTGCGGCCGTCCACCGCGGCTTCCTTGTCGCCGCCCTTGCCCGCGCCGGCCTGCTTTTCCGCGTCCGCGCCGGTGTCCGCGGCCTCGCCGGCCTCGTCCCCCTCGTCGTTCATGTCGGCGGCCGCCTGCACCGCCTCCTCCTTCTCCATGTCCTCGGCGCGCTTCGACTTGGCCGATCGCTGCAGCTCCGGCGTGATCGCCACCAGGTAGGCCGCCGCCGCGTGCGCCTCCTCCGGGCCGATGCGCGGCCCGAGGGTCGGCTTCTCCGCCATGCGCTGCACCGTGCGCACCCAGTCGGCCGGCGTGCGCGGGCGCGAGATCGCGGTCCTGAGATCGTGGCAGAAGGTGCACTCCTCGAGCAGCACGCGGCGGCCGTGGCGCAGCTCGCGCGCGCCGGACAGCCGGTCGAGGTCGGTGCCCTCGGGGAAGCCGGCCGTGGCCAGGAGCTGGCGCACGCGCGCGCGGTTCTCCGGGCTGAACGTCTCCTCGGCTCGACGCGATGGCCTGCTCGCGCACGACGAACGGCAGCGACAGCCCGCTCAGCAGCACCGTGCAGGTCAAGCAGCGCCACGCCGATGGCCGGCATCCACTCCTCGAAGTGGCGGAACCAGCGCAGGATGGAGATCTTGAGCAGCAGCAGGACGCCGATGGTGAAGCCCAGCATGATGTGAGCCACCGTGCGGGCCGGGAACTCGACCTGGTACTCCCACAGCCGCGGCACCATCTGCGTCATCATCACCACGTAGACGGCCGCGTACGAGTAGCCGACCGCCCGGTGGATGTTCATCTTCCACTGGGGGCATGCGCTCTTCCTGCGCTCCTTGTCGTACGGGTAGCCCCAGAAGCGGAACATCAGATAGGTCGACACGAAGGCCAGCAGCAGGAAGACGACACCCAGCGTGGCGGTCACCGAGATCGGCATCGGCGGACTATACGCTGGCGAGACCGGCCGGTTACGCGCGGGGCCGCGCCGCGACGCGGGTTAGTATTCGCGCGTGCCGCGCGGCCATCGCCAGATCGACCACACGGCCGACATCGCGCTCGAGCTGTGGGGCGACAGCGAGGAGGAGCTGCTGATGGCCGGCGCCGAGGCGGTGACCGAGATCCTCACCGGCGGCGCCGAGGTGGCCGATCGCGCCGGCCGCGAGATCGCGATCGACGCTGTCGACGCCGCCGATCGGCTGGTGCAGTGGCTCAACGAGATCATCGTGGCCGCGGTGGCCGGCGGCTTTCTGTTCCGCGCCGCCGCCATCGAGCTCGACGGCGAGATCGGGCTGCACGCCAGCGCGCGCGGCGAGCCGGACGGCCACGACCGGGTGGTCGCCGAGCTCAAGAGCGCGACCTATCACGATCTGGCGCTGGAGCGCACCGCCGTCCGGCTGGCGCGCCCGTGTCATCATCGACGTCTGAGGCGTCCGCCCGCGGATCTGGAGCCAACCGAGAGGTGAGCATGGCGATCGAGCTGGAGCGAATCGACGACTTCCGCTACCGCATCCCGCAGCGCGGCGGCATGCGGGTGCCGGGGCTGATCTACGCGTCCGCCGATCTGGTCGCCGACATCCGCAACGACCGCAGCCCCGAGCAGGTGGTCAACGTCGCCCACCTGCCCGGCATCATCGGCCACTCGATCGCCATGCCGGACATCCACTGGGGCTACGGCTTCCCGATCGGCGGCGTGGCCGCGTTCGACGCCGAGGAGGGCGTGCTGTCGCCCGGCGGCGTCGGCTACGACATCAACTGCGGCGTGCGCCTGCTGTCGAGCCGGCTCGAGCGCGACGAGCTGGGCGGCCGCCTGGCCGAGCTGGCCACCGCGCTCCACCGCGCCATCCCGTCCGGCGTCGGCTCGCGCAGCCACCGCAAGCTCAGCGCCGCCGAGCTCGACCGCGTGCTGGTGCGCGGCGCGCGCTGGGCCGTGGCCGAGGGCTACGGCCGCGCCGGCGACCTCGACAACGCCGAGGAGGGCGGCTGCATCGAGGGCGCCGAGCCGGACGAGGTGTCGGAGCGGGCCAAGGAGCGCGGCCGTCCCCAGCTCGGCTCGCTCGGCTCCGGCAACCACTTCTGCGAGCTGGGCTACGTGGCCGAGATCTACGACGAGGAGGCCGCGGCCGCGTTCGGCCTGGTCCGCGATCGCGTGACCGTGCTCATCCACTCCGGCAGCCGCGGCCTCGGCTACCAGGTGTGCGACGACTCGCTGCGCGCCATGCTGCGCGCGTCGGCCCGCTACGACATCGAGCTGCCCGACCGCCAGCTGGCCGCCGCGCCGCTGCGCAGCGACGAGGCGCGCCGCTACCGCGCCGCGATGACCGGCGGCCATCAACTTCGCCTTCGCCAACCGCCAGATGATGACCCACTTCGTGCGCGAGGCGCTGGCCGACTTCTTCGGCGCGCGCGGCGGCGACGGCTCCGAGCTCGGCCTCGATCTCGGTCTACGACGTCTGCCACAACATCGCCAAGTTCGAGACCCACACGGTCGGCGGCGCCGAGCAGGTCGTGTGCGTGCACCGCAAGGGCGCCACGCGCGCGTTCGGCCCCGGCCACGCCAGCCTGCCGGAGGCGTACCGCGCGGTCGGCCAGCCGGTGCTGGTGCCGGGCGACATGGGCCGCTACAGCTTCGTGCTGGTCGGCACCGAGCGCGCCATGGCGGAGACGTTCGGCTCGAGCTGCCACGGCGCCGGGCGCCGCATGTCGCGCGCCCAGGCCAGGAAATCGGCCCGCGGCCGGCCCATCTTCCGCGAGCTGGAGGACCGAGGCATCTTCGTGCGCAGCGACAGCGCGGTCACCGTGGCCGAGGAGATCCCGGAGGCCTACAAGGATGTGGCCGACGTCATCGAGGTGATGCACGGCTCCGGTGTGGCGCGCAAGGTAGCCAAGCTGGTCCCACTTGCGGTAGTCAAGGGCTGAGGCCGCGTGCCGTCCCCGTCAGCGATGCCCGACCTGCACGACATCATCGTGGTGAGCGACCTGCACCTCGGGCGCGGCAAGAACGCCGAGAGCGGGCGCTACCACCGGCTCGAGGCGTTCTTCTACGACGACGACTTCCACCACTTCTGCACCGACCTGGTGCGGGACGCGCGCGAGCGCAACCAGCCGTTCAAGCTGGTGCTCAACGGCGACACCTTCGATCTCCTGCGCATCGAGCCGGAGCCGGACCGGGCCGACGGCGTGCACCGCCCGCGCTACAACCGCGCCCTCACGCCGGCCGAGGCGGCGGTGACCGCGCGCCACATCCTCGAGGGGCACCCGCTGTTCGTGCGCGGGCTGGCCGATGTGCTGGCCGCCGGCCACCAGGTCGTCATCCTGCCCGGCAACCACGATCCGGAGATGCAGTGGGAGCCGGTGCGCGACGAGGTCCGCGCCGCGCTGCGCAACGAGCTCGCCCGCGCCGCGGGCGTGGGCACCGGAGGCGAGGAGATGGCGACGCGCGCCGCCGAGCGGCTCACCTTCGAGAGCTGGTTTCACTGCGAGCCGGGTCGCATCTGGATCGAGCACGGCTGTCAGTACGATCCGGAGAACTCGTTCAAGTACCCGCTGCGCCGGCGCATGGCCGATCTGGGCGACGAGATCCACCGCAAGGAGGTGGACCTGCCGCTCGGCACCTTCTTCCAGCGCTACCTCTACAACCAGTTCGGCAGCATCACCTTCATCGTGCCGAACTCGCGCTCCAACGTGCGCTACTTCCGCTGGCTGCTGCTCAACCGGCCGCGCCTGCTGGCCCACGTGGCCACCGTGCACGCACCCTTCCTTCTGCAGATCCTGCGCCGCCTGGCCAAGATCCCGCCCAGCGAGGAGGCGATGCGCCAGCGCCACGAGGCCGAGCTTGCCGATCTGGTGGGCCGCTCATCGGTCGGCGAGCGCCTCCACATGATCGACGCGCTCAAGCAGGTGAGGGGCTCGGCCGCGCTGCTGGCCCGCCAGATCGTCGCCCGCGTCGTCAAGGCGACCGGCTTCGTCCTGCTGGCAGCAGTGCTGGCCGCGGCGCTGTGGTTCGTCGGCTTCAACGCCATCACCACCATGCAGGCCGGCTTCGGCTTCAAGGCGATCTTGTTTCTGACCCTGAACTTCCTGTTCCTGGTCATCGCGGTCGGCGCCGCCTCGTACTTCCTCCTGCGACCCGCGGGCATGGGCGAGGACCCGCGCATGCGCCGCGCGGCGACAAAGATCGCGGCGCTGGCCCGCGTCCCGATCGTCACCTTCGGCCACACGCATGAAGAGGTGATCGCCCGGCTCGAGGACGACGGCGCGTCGGCCTGGTACTTCAACACAGGCACCTGGATCGCGGTGTTCACCGCCGACACGCTCCTGCCGCGCGAGCGCGTGCAGTACACCTTCCTGCGCGTGCGCGGCCACCGCGGCGAGCTCATGCACTGGAGCCCGGGCCGCCGCGAGGCCACCCCGGTGGTCCTGCTCGAGGAGGACCACCATCACCTGCTGCGCGGCACCCAGACCGATCGCCCGACCGACGTGCACGCGAACTGAAGCGACGCGCAGGCTCAGAAGCCGAGGATCTTCGCGATCGCGTAGCGCATGACCTCGCTGGTGCCGCCGCCGATGCGCAGCAGGCGCTGGTCTCGCCAGGCGCGGGAGATGAAGGTCTCCTCCATGTAGCCCATGCCGCCGTGCAGCTGCATGCACTCGTCCATCACCTTGTCGGCCACCCCGGCGACGAACAGCTTGGCCATCGAGATCAGCTTGACGGTCTCGAAGCTGAGCTGGCCGGTGCGGCGCACGTGGCGCTCGTCGTTGTAGGCCTCGACCGCGCGATAGGTCAGCTGGCGCGCGGCCTCCAGCTCGGTGAAGAGGTCGACAAGGCGGTGCTGCCACACCTCGCGCTTGATGAGCGGCTTGCCGAAGGCGACCCGGTCGCGGGCGAACTGCACCGTGCGCTCCAGCGCCGCCTGGCTGCCGGCCACGGCGCTGACCGCGGCGACCAGGCGCTCGGTCTGGAAGTTCTGCATCAGGTAGTAGAAGCCCTTGCCCTCCTCGCCGAGCAGGTTGCGGGCCGGGACGCGACACTCCTCGAAGACAAGCTCCGCCGTGTCGCTGGCGTGGTTGCCGACCTTGCGCAGCTTCTTGCTGACCTGGAAGCCCTTCGTGTCGGTCGGGAACAGGAGGATCGAGATGCCGCCGTAGCCGGCCTCGGGATCGGTCTTGACCAGCAGCGTGACGAACGACGCGCGCGTCCCGTTGGTGATGAAGGTCTTTGCCCCGTTCACCACGTAGTCGCCGCCCACCTTGCGCGCGACGGTGCGGATGCCGGCCACGTCGCTGCCCGCGCCCGGCTCGCTCACGCCCAGCGCCGCGATGCGCTCGCCGCGCAGCGCCGGGCGCAGGAACTCGTCGATCTGCTCGCGGGTGCCGAGATCAGAGATGCACGGCGTCGCCATGTCGCTCTGCACCAGCAGGCCCATGGCCACGCCGGCCGAGCCGATGCGCCAGTACTCCTCGGCCTTGGCGGCGCTGAACCAGTAGTCGCCGCCGGCGCCGCCATGCTCCTCCGGGTAGTGCGCGCCGTGGATGCCGAGCTCGCCGGCCCGCTTGAACACCCAGTCCGGGAACATCTCGTCGCGCTCCCACGCCTCGGCGTGCGGCGCCAGCTCCTTCTCGGCGAACGCAGCCACCGTGCGGCGGAACGCCTCGTGCTCCTCGCCAAACCGCTCGTTCATGTGCAGACCTCCGGCGCGGACCCGCCGGGGCGGCGAGAAGACGCGCGCGCTAACGTGAAACGGGTTTCATTTAAGGACAGAGCCGCTCGCGTGTCCAGCCCTGGGGGCCGGCGCGAAAGCGGAGGCGGTCGTGAAGCCGATCCGGCCGTCCCTGCCAGAACTCGATGGCTTGCGGGACCAGGCAGTAGCCGCCCCATGTCTCCGGTCGCTCCAGCTCCCTGCCCTCCCACTCGTCGGTGCGGCGCTCGACCTCGCGCTCGAGCTCGTCGCGGCTGGCGATCACGCGGCTCTGCGGCGACGCCATGGCCGACAGGTTGCTCGCGCGCGGCCGGGTGGCGAAGTAGGCGTCCGACTCGGCCGCGCTCGAGCCGCGCGACCCGGCCCTCGACCCGCACCTGGCGGTGCAGCTCCGGCCACCAGAACAGCAGCGCCGCGGACGGATTGGCTTCCAGCTCCTCCGCCTTGCGGCTCTGGTAGCTGGTGTAGAAGGCGAAGCCGCGCGCGTCGAAGCGCTTGAGCAGCACCGTCCGCGCCGACGGCTGCCCGTCCGGCGCGCTGGTGGCCAGGACCATGCCGTCGGCGAACGGCACCTGCGCGGCGACCGCCTCCTGGAACCAGCGCTCGAACAGCGCCAGTGGATCGTCTCCCGCCGCGGCCTCGGTGAGCGGCGCGCCCGCATACTCGCGGCGCAGATCGTCGAGCTTCACGCGGCTACTATAGCCCGCACGCTCGGCGCGGCTGGGTCGGCGCGGCGCAGGTTCGCGAACTGTGACCGTTGGCGTGATTGTGGGAGCTGGTCCGTTCAACCGGCTCGCGCTGTGGCGGGGGTGCCTGCGCGGGTACGCGCCATTTCCCGTCCCCTTCGGGGCCGGACGTTGGCGCTCAATGCCTTCGTTGGCATCCTCGGCGTCGCTGGCGCTCCGCCTTCGGAGCACTACGGATGCCCCTTTGCAGGCACCCCCACCACATCGCGATCCCCTTGCGCGTGTACCCGCCAGTCTGTGGTGTGGGCCAGGCACGGAAGCTCGGCAAGGCCCGGCGTGTCGGCCGTCTTCCATCCTCGATTCTCCGGTCATCGAGAGAGTCAGGCGATGCAGGCGTCGTCCCATCAGGGGGGACCGGACTCGCGACGGCAATGGATGCCGTCATTTCGCAGACAGGCCGAGAACTGGAGGCGGCGAGCTTTTCGGTGACGCGCGGCGAAGAAGCGATGCGCAGGACGACGCCGAGCTCGAGGTTGCGGGACTGGCCCTGTCGGTGAAGTTCGCCGAGGTGATGAGAACCCACTCCTCGTGATGATGGCCGCCTTGGCGTGAAGCGAGACGCGAGAGTGGTACGCCACGGTGCGCGGGTCGTAGAACAGGCGGGGATATGGGAGGCCAAACGGCCAGTTGTAGACCAGGAACTGCGAGGCGAAGCGGGCGAGTTGCGCCTCGACCGCGAAGTCGGGCGCCCGGATGGGCGGAACGTCGAGGAAGAGATCGGCGGTGACGCCCGGCATATCTCTCATCGCCGCGTGCAAGGACTCGAAGATGTCGGCGCCGGTGATCGAACCGGTAGCCGCAGACGAGGACGGTGCGAGCGGCGCGCTCGAAGAGCTCGCCCACGGCGATGGCGGTGTCGCGGCCGGTGGCGGCGCCGGCCAGGGGACCGGTCCAGATGAGTGCAGGCGACGTAGGCGCGGAGCCGCGGCGCTCTGCAAGGACGGCATGCACGATGGCCAGGCAGCCGGCGCCATCGAGGGCGCTCAAGGCGCCGAGGCGTCCGTCGAGCGCCGCGAGCCGGCGGCGGCCAGGCGCGCCGCCGAGATCGGGCAGCGCAGAATCGCCGTGCCGCAGGGCGCTGGCGAGACGCTCGAGCTCGGCCAGCGAGACGCCGCTCAGGCCGCCGGACCCGGCGTGGGTCCCGGATCGATCGTGGACGCTCGCGAAAGAAGGCGAGGTCGGATGGACAGCCCAGGACTGGAAAGACGAGTGCCAGGTCGAGCTGGCGGTTGAATCGCTCGCACGAGCTCTCGGCGATGTAGAAGGCAACCGTGGCAGGCGGCTCCGTCGAGGAAGCGCTCCTCAGAATCGGTCGGGCGGTGGCTGGCGCAGACCGGGTCGTGCGCGCACAGTGTGCCCAGGTCGAAGGCACGGCGAAGGTGGTGATCGAGCCGCCTGCCCTCCCCGACGAGCCCGCCTAGCGTGCCCTCGGCGCCGGGAGTGCCGGTCTTGATGAGGATGCCGGCCATCGGATAGCCTGCGCCGCCGGGCAGGTCGCAGTAGATCCGCTCCGAGAGCGAGCTCGCGCCGTAACCGCACTCGATCGCGAGGGCCGTGATCAGCAGGTGCGAGAGCGAGTGGAGCAAGTAGTAGCGAGGCCCAGGGAACGGAACGGCCAGCTCGCCGCGTGCCCACCGAACGTAGCCGGTACGCAGCTCGTCGGCGCGCCGCCGCACCGAATCGCGGGCCTCCCACTTTCGCACCTCTGTCCGGATCGAGCTGGATGAAGAGCCCTTCGCCGTGAATCTCCGCGGCGGGGAGCCACTCGGCGCCGCGGGTCAGCGGCGCGGTCTTGACCCCGAGGTCGTACTCACCCTGGAGATCGGCCGCCGGCGCCTCGAGCCGGGTGAATCCGACCTGGACCAGCACCTCGCGCAGGCGATGGACGCGGACCAGGCGGCGCACGCCGGCAGGCAGGCGACCGGCCGGGCCGCTCTTCGGGTCCCACGTGCGCGCGAAGAAGTCGCGCTCGGGCGGCGGCAGAATCTCCCGGCGCCTCGAACGGCACGGACAGGAAGCGGTCGTACTCGGCGGTGCGGAGCGGCGCGCGCTCCGGCTCCACCTCGGAGCGGATCGCCTCGAGCGCCGCGAGAACGTCGGCATCGCTGTGGCCGGCAAGGGCCTGCGCAATCTCTTCGTTCCTTCGAGCGTAGCCGAGCGACACCGCATCGGAGACAATCTTCAGGCTGGGCAGGACCGCGAGCACCGCGTCGCGCACCTCGTGGGTCGCCTCGGGGATCGAGAGCGAGCTCACGACCTGGGCGAAGTACGCGTTCGATGCCGTACGGATCAGCAGCGAGAGGGACTGCTCGCACGTCCCGTCGCGTTCCGCCTGCCGAGCCAGGGCATCTCTCCGCGGCATTTCGGACCGGCCTCGCGGCTATCAGAATCCGCCAGCAGCCGCACCGACGGTGGATGGCAGCCCTCGCAGCTGAATCCGGATATCAGTGAAGTCGCGCGAGCGACCCTCGCGCAGAAACAAGCTGGGCGACGCGCAGGACGCGCCGCGGTGCGCGAACGAGCTTCCAGTCGCACGTCGCTGGAGGTGGCCATGGGGACAGGCCATGCACGAAGCGGACCGGACGTTGCGAGTACGGTGCCGCGGTCGCACCGGTGGGTGTACCGATGCGATTCTCGGAATACTCGAGCACCTCGGCGCCCGTGACCAGCGCATGGCAGCGTTCTGGCAGGCGAACCAGCGCGGGAACTCAAACACCGTGACGCCGCATTGCCGGGAGAAGTCCTGTTCGTCGCCGGCGGGCGGCAGGCGGAACGGCGCGCACAGCGAGAGCCTGGCATCAGGATCGAGCGCGCGAATGCGGGGCACCAGGAGGCTCTCGGAGCTGCGGCTCCACCACGACGTGCCTCGAGGGTAGTTGGCTCGTAGCTCCAGAACTCGCAGGCCGCCGACGAGCGACGGCGTGGTCGAGGAGGTCGACCATGGCGCCGGGGCCGTACGTGGTGACGACCTGGCTCGAGCGGATGCGTCCCTCCGGCGGCGGCATGCGCCCCGCTTGGCTGCCCTACTGCTTGGTGACCATGCCGTCCGCCTACACGCCGTGAGCCAGAGGTGAACGCGACGACTCGACGTCACGCATCGAGCGTCGGGCACCGGAACCGCGCCTCCTCGCCGGCGGCGGACGGATCGCTGCGTGCGACCGCGACCGTGAGGACGGGGCGGCCAGCCTTGCGTGCGTCTCGGATCGAAGTGCGAGTAGGTGCGGGCTCCGGCCGCGCCGGCTGCCGCATCGACGATCCGCTGCCAAGGTGTCGAGCAGGTGGCGGCCGCGGTCAATCAGGACGCCGGCGAGCTGCGTCTTCGCCGGCTGACTTCGCGAGCTCGCTCGGCCAGGTGACGGACCGCCTCCTCGGCCAGCCTCGCGCCGGTCGGCCAGCGCCATGAATCCGAGCGGCGGGGTGAGCTCCGGGATGGCCCAGGCGGGTCATGGCGACCAGCGGCCCCGGCGAGGCCGCGGTCGAGCGCGCGGCCCGGCGAACGGCGTCACGCTCGTCGCCTCGACCGCGCGGTAGAACGACTCGTGGTAGGCCGCGAAGCGCTCGTAGTGCGAGCGGTCGCGCGGCTTGTGGACGTTGAAGCAGGTGACGACCAGCCCGGGCCGGCTCGTCGCGGCCGACGCGGCTCGTCGCCTGGATGTACTCGCTGGTGGTCTTCGGCTGGCCGGCACGACCATCAGCCCGAGCCGGTCGATGTCGAGGCCGACCGGAGATCATGTTGCTGGCGCAGCACGACGTCGACGTGCTCGTCGTCGCCGGTGGCGGCCGGCGCCAGCGCGCGCCTTGGTCTCGTGCGATCGCGCGACGGTGCTCTCGCGGCTGGTCAGCTCGACCGCCTCGCGCGATCTGCCGGCTCGGCGCAGCCAGCGGATGCGGCCCGCCGGACCGCGCGGCGCTGCGATCCGCGGCCTGAGCGCAGCGCGTGCGGACCTCGTCCTCGACGATCCGCCGCATGCCGCCCAGCTCGCGCAGGCTGTTGAAGTAGCCGACCAGCGTCATGTACGGCGTCGGCCGGCTGCGTCCTCGGCCGCCCGGGCTCGTAGCAGCTTCTGCGCCGCCGCCAGCAGCGCCGACGTACGTGCGCAGCAGGATCACCTTCATGGCGCGGCCCGGCGCCGCCACCCGAGGTAGAGCCGGCCGGGCGCTCGTCGTCGGTCGACGCGCGGCGAAGAACGAGTCTCGCGGTCGTCGAGCCCGGGCGGCGGGAACATGCGCCATCGCTCGCGGCCGAAGAGCGCCTGGATCTGCTCGCGCGCGCGCCGGACCGTCGCGGTCGAGGCGACGATCTTCGGGCCGCACGCGGTCGGCCGTCGATCCGTCGCGCGTGCAGAGCGCAGTCGATCGCCGTCTCGTAGAGGCCGACCATCGTGCCGAGCGGCCGGAGATCAGGTGCAGCTCGTCCTGGATGATCAGGTCCGGCGGCAGCAGGCCCGTCGGGCAGCTTCGCCGCGCTCGGCCTCGGCCGCGTCGGTCGCAGCGGCGCCGTAGAAGCCGCGGCCCGTCGCGCGCGCGCGACGCTGGCCGAACAGCACGCCGGCCTCGCCGCGCCAGGGCAGCATCGCGAACTTGTCGACCGTGGCGATCAGGAAGGCGGGCAGCTCGCGGTAGATCTGCTCGTCGACGACCAGGATCGGCAGGCCCTCGCGGTGCGTTCGCGGCGTGAAGTCGCACGCGCGGTTCGACGCAGCCGACGACGAGCTCGCGCGGGCTGCTCCTGCGTCGGCCTCGAGCGTCGAAGCTGTCCGGCTCGAGCTCGCTCGCCGCACCACGGGCAGTGCGTCGAGCGGGATCGGCGACGCCGCGTGCGTCGACGCGCTGTGCTGGTACTCGCGTCGAGCTGCGTCCGCGCCCTCGGTCGATGCGTGTTGGGCGTGGCCGCTGCGGCCGACCCACAGCCCGATCGCGAAGCGGCACGTCGCCGAGCCGCGCCGGCGTCCTCGCGGCGCAGCAGCTCGAGCGCGCAGATCAGCGTCGCCGCGCGGCCGAGCTGGTCGAGCGTGAGCAGCCGCAGCGTGTAGCGCAGGATGCACGGCCACGCCGAGCCCGCCGGTCGGGCCGCTTGCGCCGCCGCGATGCGCCGCAGGACCAGCGTGAACGCGATGACGCCCGAGGTACGCCTCGGTCTTGCCGCCGCCGGTCGGGAAGAAGAGCAGGTCGACGATCGTCGCGATCGGCGTGCGTCCGGGTCGGCGATGGCGCGGCAGGTTGAGCAGGACGAAGGCGAGCTGGAACAGGCGCCAGGTCGGCTCGTCGACCCTTCCGTGCGCGTCGCGGGCGCTGGCGCCTGCGCGACTGCATCGGCCATGGCGCGGTTGGCCAGGCAGAACGCGCGCCGCGACTCGGGCGTTGCCGACGAGCAGCGCGATCCCTTCGGCCAGGCGCTGCGCGCGTCCTGTCGGCCATGGCCAGGAGCTCGTCGCGGGTCTCGCGATGGTAGTCGCTGTCGAGCGGAATCGCGGCCTGCTGGGTCAGCCACTCGCCGTACGCCTCGGGCAGGTGGCCGAGGGCCTGAGTGACGGCTTGCGGAGTACCGAGCTTCGCGAGCTCGTCCATGGAGACGGTGATGTCGGAATGGCGGAACGGCTCGAATCCGCGGCACGCTCGCGCGCGGCAGCCAGGTCGTTCGGACGCGGGTGGGAAGCCTCGCGGCGCTACGGCGAGCGGCGGGTGTGGGCGCAGCGCCCCTGGCTTCCTTGTCCGCGGCCGGACCGGCGGGGTCGTTGACGACGTGCACCGACACGCCGTGGCCGACCGCGTACTCGCGATGGTCGCGGTACTGGAGGGCTGCGACGCGGTCGTCCCACTCGGTCATCGACGTGCCGGGCCCGGGCTGCGCCGCCAGATCGGGCCGCGGCAGCAGACCGTGGCGCAGGCGACATCGAGCTCCACACCGAAGACGAACGCCTCATCCGCGCAGCCGCGCTCGGTGACCGGTTCGCGCTCGTTGACCAGGAACAGCGACAGTGCCTGCGCGTGCGCGATCCCGGCGGCGTCGGTAGGCGCGAATCTCGCCGCGTAGACGGAGGCCGCGCGAGCCGGACACGTCCACGCCGCGGCGAAGCTGATCTGATTCGAGGCGGAGCGTCACGCGAGCCGGCGGCGCGAGCGACGCGACGCCAGGTCGGCCGCGCCGGACGGGCGTTGGGCGCGCCTCTCGGACCTGGCATGGTCGCCCTTGCTGCTCTTGTCAGGCTTCGTCGCGATGCCGTGCGCGTCGCAGCATGCGGTACGCGCATCTCGGCCGGCGGCATGGCAGGATCCTCTCGCGCGTAGTCAGCCCAGCGCACCGTCACATCGAGGGATCGCGCCCGATCGGGCAAGAGCAAGGTCATCCCGATCGAGGCCGGCCACTGTCGCTTGGGGGCGCGCGGTGCGGGCTCCTCGTCAGGCTCCTCCGGCCGGCTGTCGACCTGCTCGGAGAAGGCATCGTCGTCCGGAGGCTGGTCGCTATCGACCTGGCGTTGCCCCTGCGGCGCGAGAAAGCCGCACAGATACCAGCGGGACGGGGCGATCGGCAGGACCTCGATATCATCGCTCGACCGAGTAGCGGGGCTGGCGGCGGACGACGGTGGCTGAAGCCGACCTCGAAGGGGCCGACCAGATCGGCCTCGAGAGCCTGGACGAGGTGATCGCGCACCTCTACGGAGCGGCTCAGGCGGAGACGTACTGTCTGAGAGTTGACCGGAGTCTCGGCGACGGTCGGAGCCTTGGTGCTGTCACCCGGCCCTCCCCTCTGTGATTGTCGCGCAGGAGCGACTGGCTTCCTGCCGGCCTTCTTGGTCCGCTTGCCGGCCTCACCGCGGAGCGCCTCCTTGCTCAAGGAGACGACGGCGGAGCAGGGGCGTACTGCTCTGCAGCCGCACGCTCGGCGTTGAGGGCGAAGAGGCGATCGATCACCTCGATCGGAGAAGACCTGCCGCGCTCGCTTCTCGTCGCGCGTGACCGGGTCCTGATAGGGCGGAACCGCGATGTCAGACCAGCCGTACGCGCGCAAGGACCGCGCGGTCCATCTCCACGTGCAGAGCGCGGAGCGCGAGGATCAGTCATCCTCGCCGGCTGGATCCTTGAGCTGGTTGTAGAGGACGGTAAGCCCGAAGTCGCGCTCCTGCATAATGCGCGAGCGCATCGTGTCGAGCTTCTCGCCGATACGCTCGAGCCGGGCTTCGGAGTCCGCTTGTCATCGTGGCGTGCGGGAACGGGAAACGTCTCGAAACAGTCAGAAGGTGGTAGAGAAGAGCGATCTTCGAGCGTCGAGGATAGCAGCGAAACCCACATCTCGTGCAAACGCGAGACTGCAAGCGACGCAGAACTCCGTAGTCTTCCACAATGAACGACGCAGAGTAGTGGGACGAAGACGCGGACCACGGCTGCCAAGCGAAACATCGCTGATGCTTGGTGACGAAGCGATGTGACCAGGCATCGTTTCGCCCGGCCAGCGCGGCGTAGAGCGCCTGGACGCTTCTAGCGATAGTGCCACCAATACTCGCGGTAGACGCTGTGCGCTTATCGCGATCGCGCTCCGGTTTGACCTTGTCGCGCACGATCGCGAGGAAGTCCGGCCATCGACCGCTTCATCGAGCGTCATGTCACCGAAGTTGATCACGAAGCGATGGGGCGACTGGGTCGGGCTGGTATTCACCTCCTCGCCGCCGAGATAGGGAAAGATGCGCTCGGCGTTCTTCTTGTTCTTCTGAATGAGCAGCTCCATCTCGGCGATCGGCGTCGCCTCGGAGCTGTCATCGTCGAACGTGAAGCCCATGCCCATGGAGCGTTGCTGCCGAGAAACTCAGGCCGGCATTAGCTTGAGAGCGGGACAGGATCAGATCGCTCGAGGCCCAGCGAGCAGCCGCGAGTTGATCTGCTCGAACGCGGCTCGCCTCTAGGTGACCTGCATCCGATCGACTCGAGACGACACCCTTGGCCAGGTGGACAAGCGAATACGAGACATTGGACTCGTCCTGGCCACTTGCGCGACTTGACGGCGTCGTAGATAACGCTGCCGTCCGCAGACGAGCTGCTGGAGGCCGGTCGACCGAGTGTCGCCCTGAGCGATGGTGTTGGTTGCGAGGAGACCAACGGTGCCGTGGTCGCCCAAGAAGGGAGCTGGTCCGACGGAAGAAGTGCGCGGACATATCCGCATTCCATGAGCGCCGGCATGAAGCTTAGTCAAGCCAATCGACGAGTACGTATCGCCGATGTGAAGCCAGAAATTCGGCTGCCACCCATGAAAGGCGGGTTGCCATGAAGGCGTCCATGTGGGCTGCGTTCTCCCGTCGCCGAGCAACTCCTCGCGTCCGGAGAAGAACACCTCCGGGAACTCGCAGCATCCAGTGAAAGGCCGGCACGCCGCTCCGCGGAGAACGCGCTGCATCTCGATGAGCTCGGCTGACCGCGGCTGGTCAGATTCCGAGCCAACGCTGGACCAGCCGTTCGACGACGGGCCAGCTCAGCGCGCGCTCGCTGTCCTTCTCGTGCGCGAAGAAGGCGCCGACGATCAGGTCGCTGAGTAGCTTGCGCGCGATCGAGCGCGTCGTCGGCGTCGCGCAGAAGCGCCTCCTTGCGCCGGGTCACATCCTCGCGGTGCTCGCCGGCCAGATCGAGGATCTGCTGCCGGGCGGCGCGGCCTCCTCGATGGCGGTCTTCACCTCGAACGGGAACAGCTCGATCTGCGCGGGCTTGTCCGGCGCGCTCCAGTCGAACGCCTCGATCTCGGCCAGCGCCGAGGCCGACGAGCGAGTCGCCGTGGCGGAGCGCGTGATCGACGAAAGTGAACGGCTCGTGCGCGCGACAGCGTCGCCAGCCACAGCGAAAGCTTGGCCAGGCTCGACGGCGAACGGATTCTTGTCGACGCCATACAGACAGCGCTGGGCCACGAGCCGGCGCGCCAGCACCGTGGCCTCCTCGGACGCTGAGGCCACCTTGTCGAGCTGGCCCTCGCGCGTCCACGCCGCGACGACTTGGTCGGCAAGATAGCGGCACGCGGCCACCAGGAAGGCGCCGGAGCCCATGGCCGGATCGCAGACCTTGAGGTCGAGGATCTGCTTCGAGGTGGGCTCGCCACCGCCGTTGCGCGCCTTCATCGCTGCCAGCAGCGGCTCGAGCGTCTTGCGCACGACCGGCTCGGTGAGGCTGCGCGGCGTGTAGTGCGAGCTGGTCGGCGCCGCTCCTTGCCCGGCTGCAAGACCAGATGTCCGGCGGGTCTGACCTCGCCCCGATGCCGGCGGCCGCGCCAGCGCCGCCTCCGCGCCACGGACTGGCCGCGCGAGACCGCCGAGCGCGTCGAGCATCGACGACTCGCTGCGCGCCGACCGGAGCGCGGCCGCCACCTTCTTCATGGCCGACCGCGGCAGGCCCGCTTCGTCCTCGAGGTAGCGCTTCGCGCTGGCCGGGTGGCACGGCCAGGAGCTCCTGCTGCGCTCACCCAGACCCGCAGCGGCTTGACCGTGACGGCCGATGAGGCGCAGGCGAACGACCCGGTAGCCCATGAGCTTCTCGTAGACGCTGCCAATTGCTCGACGTCGAGGCTGCGATACGCGAGCCTTTGCCCGCGCCGCCGGCTGCCGTCGCGGTCGCGGCCGCCGGCGCCGAGGATGAGCAGCCGCTCGAGCACGCGGTGCACGGTGCCATCGCGACGCTCGGCACGCGGGTGCGGGCACGTTCGACGCCGTTGACAGGTGGGCCCTCGTCCCAGCCCTCCAGGAACGCATGGCGCGCTGGATAGAACAGATCGCCGCGGCGGGCTGGCATGACCAGCGAGCCGTGCATCGCGCCGTCGAAGATGGCGCGGAAGCGGCCAGCAGGCGCGGCCACGCCCCGAAGCGGCGCGCCATGGTGTCCGGGTAGCGATCGGCGTCGGCCTGGAGCTGATCGAACAGCCCGTGGACCGAGAAGTGCTCCTCGTACAGCGTGACCTCGACCGGCAAGAGGCCGCGCCCCTCCGGATCACGCTGATCCTCGGCGTAGAGCATGAAGACGAGCGGAGCAGGACGGTGAGAAGGCCGGCGTAGATGTCTTCGCGCGCCGGATCGCAGCACCGCGTCCGTCGCGCTCGGCAGCTGCGGCGAAGCCATCGAGCAGGATGACCAGGGCGTCGTAGACTTGGCGTGCGAGCTCGCTGGTGACGTTGGCCTGGCGGCGGCGACTCTCCTCGAGCAGACCCAGCAGCGAGCGCTGGCGGACGGGAAAGAAGACACGAGTCGCCGACAGGAGCTCGGCAAAGGCATCGAAGACCGGCCGGCCGCCCACCGACGTGAGGGTCTCGACAGGGAAGGTGATCGCGCCCAGCGACTCGCCGTGTGGGGCGTAGACGAGACGCACCGCGTCTCCGTTGGCCAGAAGCCCGAGGGAACGCGGCAGGTGCGGAGCAGACGCTCGAACTTGGCGGCGGGTGGATAGTGCCACGGTCCGGTCACCGTCTCGGGCTTGTCGAAAGCGAGCCCGTCCGGGATCTGCCAGACCAACGCAAGGTATGGCTCACCCGCGCGACTTTGCGGGGTGGTCTCGTCGGGGAGCGCCTCGTCCTCGGCGTCATGCGTGGCCGGGTCGAGAGCCTCCGCGCCGCCATCATCCTTGATCGAGCGGGCGCCCGGTGCTCTGCCCGCGCTCGCATCTGACACAGGGTCGCGACGCCGCAGCGCGAGTGTCGGGACCAGCTTCTGCCTGCCCTCGGGCACCCACAGAGACAGCTCATCCGGCAGCGCCGGTCCGCGATCGAAGAGATGCGGCCCGAGCATCGAGCACGTCCTGTAGTAGTGCCTCGATGAGAGACGATATCCGCCGCCCGCGCTGTCTTGCTCGACCAGCGAGACAGAGATTGACTAGGCGCGCCTGATCCTGCGGCGGATGGCGCACTGCCACGTGTGCCTCCTCCAGGACCGGGACCGCGAACACCAGCCCCTCGATGGGCTGGACCATGCCCAGCCACTGCTCGTGGAAGCGTCTGTCCGCCTCGGAGCGCCGTCCCTCGAGACCGCCGTCCGCGAGGTCGCCCAGCGACCTTGTCGCGCGCACCATGTCGTCCCCCCAACCCCATCGCCATGCCCGCCACTTCGATGCCCGCTACTTCGACGCGGGCCAGAGATAGATCAGGCCCACTGGCTCCAGACGTCGCAGCACCACCTCGTACGACCGCTCGATGTCGCGCGGCTCGGACACGAGCTCCCGATCGAGCGCCCCGAGCCGCTGGTTCAGATGCTTCCTGTCCTCGTCCCACTGCTCGCGCTGATCCGCATCGCGCGTCCCGAACAGCGGCATCTGCCTGTGCAGAGAGCGCTCGATGGACACCTTCTGCTGGCGCAGGATGCGGCGCAGCTCCTCGGCCTCGCGCGAACCGCGTCGCCCGAGCTTCTTGCGCGCGTCCTGCTCGCAGGCTGTCAGCCTCGTCGCGCACGTGCGGCCAGAGCGTCGCGAAGTCGCCGGCCGCGCTGGTCAGGAGCCGCTTCCTGGCCGCGGCCGGCACTCGACCGGCGCCAGGCTCCTCGAGCGTCGTCTCCAGCCGGTCGAGCGCCTTGCGATCGGCGTCGCTGGCGAATGGCTTGAGGTGGCGCGGATTGCGCGCTTCGTACCAGGGCGCCGCCACCGCGACCAGCTCCTCGTGGAGGCGCGCGGCACCCGCGCCGAAGAGCGAAAGACGGCCGAAAGCGATCGCGCGCACGAGACCGTCGTCGCGGCTCCGCACGACTGTGACCCGCGCCAGGTCGTGCCCCGACGAGAAGCGGGCCAGCATGCGCTGGACGAACGGATGCTCGAGGTGGAGGTGGTGCACGCTCTCGGTGATCGTGTCGAGCGGCTGGAAGGTCACCGGCAGGGGCGGGGTCGCGCGCCAGTCCCAGAACGACTCGTCGCGCCCGCGCGGCCGTCGCAGCACATCCAGCGTCGGAGCCCAGGTCTCGGGCATCTCGGGCAGGACGAAGGCGCCCGCGATGTCGGGATGAGGTGCGAGCGGGGACCGCTGCATGAGGCCGAGCGCGACGTCGATGGCGTCGCGCAGGTGCTCACGGCGGAAGCCCAGCTTGTCGTGTGAGCGCTCGAGGATCCGCCCCGCCTCGTCAATCTGCTGCCGCAGCCGCTGCCGCGCGCGGTCCAGGCGGACCGCCTCGCACTGGGCACGGCCGCTGCAACTCGCTCGGGCGGCAGCGCGGCTCGCTCGATCGCGGCGCGGGACTTCTCGGTCAGCCCGTTGCTGTCGAGGGCGCGCGCCATCTCGTCGTTCAGCACCTCGCCGAGGGAGCCCAGCTCCTCCTGGATGACGCCGACCTTGCGGACCAGGGTCTTGAGCACCTGATCCTCGGCGCCGCTGCGGGTAGAAGAAGTAGTGGCAGCGAACCTCGTCGCTCGGGCTGCATCGTGCGATCGATGCGGCCGTTGCGCTGCTCCATGCGGGCGGGGTTCCACGGGACGTCGAAGTGGAAGAGGTCTGCGCAGTGGCCCTGGAGGTTGACGCCCTCGCGCGCGGCGTCGGTGCAGAGGAGGATGCGAACCGGGTGCGTCGCCGGGCGGTCCATTGAACGCCCGCTGCACCTCCGCGCGCGGCATCGTCCGACATGCCCCCGTGGAACTCGCGAATCCGCTGGTCGCCCTCGCTCGGTATCCGCGCAGGCGGCGCGCAGAGATCTGGGCGAGGTAGCCGCTTGGTGTCGCGCGTACTCGGTGAAGACCAGGACGCGCCGATCCGACCACTTCCGATCGCGGGCCGATGCCTCCGGATCGCCGCCCGGCGCCACTGCCGGGCACTGGTTCTTGCGGATCCAGTCGAGCAGCGCGAGGGTCTTGGGACCGGGCTCGTGGCGATGGGCGCCGGCCAGCCGGCAGCATGTCCGCCAGCAGCTTGCGAGCCCGTGTCGGACTCGCGCGGCCAGCGCCCTCGAGCGCCGCCGTACGATCTCGGCAGCGTCCTCCTCGGCGGTTTCTTCGGGCTGACCGGCCTCCGAGTCGTCATCGAGATCGCCAGCCCAGACACCGCCGTCGGCCTCGTCATCGCCCACGGGTGCGGGCGCCGCGCGCCCCGCCGCGCCCTGACCCTCCGCGTGAACCGTCAAGGTCCGGAAGAACGCCTCGACGCTCGACAGCAGCCGCTTCTGTAGATTGATGAGGACCAGCTCGCCGCGCTTCTTCCGGACAGTGACCGACTCGCGATAGGCCGCCAGCAGCTCCGCCAGGCGCAGCTCGGCGCCGGAGGCCGCGCCGAATCGGTGTGGCGGCGGCCGCCATCCCAGGACTGTGACCAGCCGCCGCGCCGCGCGTCGTGAGTCAGGTCGATCTGCATGGACGCGTCGCTCGGGCAGCGGGACCGAGCCGATCTCACGGATGTCCTTCTTGAGCCGGCGCACCATCACCGGCTCGAGGTCTGCCGGATCGACGTCCACGCCGCGCGTGAAGCGCTGCGGATCGAGGATCTCGAGCAGCGCCGAGAAGCTGTTCGAGTGCCCGTTGTGCGGCGTGGCCGACAGGAAGAGCCGGTGCTCGAAGCGGCGGCGCCAGCGCGCGGACCGCGCGTCGCGACCTTGCGTGTCGATGGCGTACGCGCTGCGCCGCTGGCCGGCGCCGCGGTGTGCGCCTCGTCGAGGACGAGCAGGCTGCGCGGCGCGCGCTCTCCGAGCTCGACGCAGCAGCGGCTCGCCAGTACTCCGGCCGGCGGAGCAGTCTGGTACGAGATGATGAAGCGCGGGAAGGTGCGTCCAGGGGTTGACCCCGAAGCCGCGCTCCTCGCGCCGGCGCGCCACGAACGCGCGGTTGTAGATCTCGAAGCGAAGCCCGAAGCGCTGCGCCGCATCTCGTCGCGCCACTGCAGGCACACCGACGGCCGGGCAGACGATGAGACAGCTTCTGCACCCGCTGGCGCAGGAGCAGCTCCTGCATGACGAGCCCGGCCTCGATCGTCTTGCCGAGGCCGACGTCGTCGGCGATGAAGAGGTTCGCGCGCGGCAGCGCCAGCGCCGGCCAGCAGCGGCATCGAGCTGGTGGTTGTAGAGCTGGATGCCGGCCCGGAAGGGCGACTGAAACAGCTTGCGCGTCGGTCGCCGTCACCGAGCGCCACTTCATGGCGTGGAGGTAGGCGGCGAACACGTTCGGCGTCGTCGAGCGCCTCTACTCGCCGAGACCCTGCACCTCTGGCTCGACGATCTCGGCCCCGAGCTCCTTCTCCCACAGACCTCGACGACACGGCCGGGCGCGTCGTCGTCCATGCACACCATCTGGACCAGCGTGTGGCCATCTGGTCGCTCGTCCCGACGACCTTCTCGATCAGGTATTGCCGCTGACGGACGCGCGCGATCTTCCCCTTGGCCGGCCCGACGTCGTTCGTCCCGCGGCGCGGCCTGAGGGCACGGAGGACCTGGTCTATGGTCGTGCCGTTGCCGAGCAGCTTCGCCATGAGCGGAACCCGCGCACGGTCGCTCGCGCTGCGCGCATGCGCGCGACAGGCGGAGCGCAGCTCGGCGCGGGTCATGCTGCCGCAGCAGATCGGGCAGCGCGAGTCCGCCGCGCCGGACGAGCGCGGCGACCTGCTCCTCCTTGACGACGTCGCGACCGACCGGATAGCCGAGCTCTCGCCCGAGTAGATACAGCCGCTCCTTGGAGAGCGTCCTGAGCACGGACGCCAGAGATGCAGTGACGGCCATCGTGAGCCATTAGAGGGGACAGGCCTCGACCGCAATGCTGCACATGGTTGGAGACACGCTGCGAGCCCTCCCTGGCGTGTGGGCTGGCCGCACCGAACTGGCACTGAGTGCGGCATTGGCTGTCGCCTCTGAAGGGTGCTGTTGATCGAGGTCTGAATTCGGTCGACGCGCTGCTATCGTGAATCATGGTGATTGGGTCGGGGTTGGAGCTTTTCAGCTTCGGGTACTGGGGATGGGGATCATCGACGCCGCTCTTGCTCGAGGCCACCGCGGCCGTCGAGGAAGCGCGCGGTCACGCGCCGCCCTGCTTCGTCAACGTGCGCGTGGCACGCAGCGTACGAGCGGTCGGCTTTCGTGACCGAGCCTTCGAGGAGCTCGCAGGCAGCGATCGCTACGTGTGGATGCCAGAGCTCGGCAACAAGCGCGTGGCCGACCGTGGCGACGGAGAGGCCGAGATCGTGGAGCCGGCCGCGGCAGGCGACTTGCTCGACCTGGCCATCGAGCGAGCTCGTCGCAAGCAGCGCATCATCTTCTTCTGCGCGTGTGACTATCCCGGGACCTCGCGGGCACCCGGCTGTCACCGACTGCTCGTCACCGAGCTTCTACTCGAGGAAGCGCGCCGTCGGAACCTGGCCATGGGCATCGGCGAGTGGCCGGGAGGTGAGCCGCAAGACGTCACGATCAAGGTGACGCGCTCCGAGTTCGAGAAGATCTCAGCTGCTGGACTCCAGCTCAAGTCGTCTCTCGGGCTCGCCGAGGTGGCCGGCCTGCCATGGGGCTCGCGAGTCACCGCGGCGCACGGCGGCCGCCGCTACCAGTTCATCGGCGGACCCGGCAGACCCTGGCGCGGCTCGCTGGTCACGCCTCTGCTTCTCGCCGGCGACGGCAATCTCGAAAAGGCGTGGCGACGAATGCAACGGAACCTCGGCCTCGGCTGGAGACGAGTTGACGCGAGGCGTCCGACCGCGCCGGCACAGGCCCGCAGTCATCGTGGGAGACGCGCTCCGTCGCAGCCTGGAAGGGCCCATTCTCGAGCTCGATAGGGGAACCGCGCTCGCGGTCTCTTCAGGCAGGCCGGGCGTCATGGCGGACGGGAGGGAAGGATGGCTGGACTGGTTCATCCGCGCGGCGGGCCGAGGCCGACATCGAGCGCGGCCGAAGTTGCCGTCTACGACGCGCTCGTCAGGCACCTGCCCGACGGGTGGCGAGCGTGGCACTCGCTCAGGGTGAGGACACAACGCGGAAGAGAGGGCGAGGGAGACTTCGTCATCGCCGCGCCCGACCGCGGGCTGGTGGTCCTGGAGGTGAAGGGAGGCTCCATGAGGCTCGAGAATGGTCGCTGGTACCAGAACGAGAAGCCGATGAAGAAGCCGCCGCGAGATCAGGCGCACAAATACGTTCGACTGCTGGTCGATGCGATGAAGGAGCGCGGCGTCGAAGCACCGCCGTACGGTGTCGCCTGCATCTTTCCCGACGTCAACTTCACGGAACGCCCACCTTCCGGCGACCTTACCGGTCTGATTCTCGGCCGGCGCGATCTGGGCGCGCTGCGGGCGGCTCTCCCTGCACTGTTCGAGCGCGCCCTCCCCTCCGATGTTCCAATTCCGAGCTCGAGACGCTGGCTCGACATGCTGCACGATCTGTGGGGTGAGACGTGGGTACCGTCGCTCTCGCTGCGCGATAGCGTCCAGGCAGCGGGCGAGCGACTGGTGTCTCTCGATGCCGAGCAGATGGTGGTACTCGACATTGCGGGTGAGTCGCGCAGGGCCGTGGTTCGAGGGGGAGCCGGATCGGGCAAGAGCCTGGTGGCCCGCGAGCTGTGCGCCCGCGAGGCGCGGAAGGGCGGTCGGGTGCTCTACCTGTGCTTCACCGAGGCCCTTGGACGGCACATGGATCAGCACCTCCAGGCGTTGCGTCTCGGACCAGGGAGCGCCCGCGGATATCCCATCCGACGGCTCGCTGCGGAGCTGCTCGAGACTGCCGGCATCCCGGTGCGATCCGACGACCCCGACTTCTGGAAGCATGCGTCTCTCCAGGCCGCATGCGACGCACTACCCAGGGCTGCACCCGATGCACCCGACCTCATCGTCGTCGACGAGGGCCAGGACCTCGAGCAAGTGGACTGGATGCTCGTGGAAGCTCTCTCACGCGGAGGAGCGGTGTGGGTCTTCACCGACGAGCGACAGGCCTTCTGGCAAGACCGTGCGATCCCGGAATCGATGACTCGAGGGACCGCCTCGCTCCAGCTCAAGGCGCAGCGGCGAAACCCGCCTGGCGTCTGGAACCTGGCAAGCAGCTACGCCGGCGATGGCGCGGGCTCGGCCGCCGTGCTGGACAGCTCGGTGCGCCTGGTCGAGGTAGCGCCCGACAAGCTTGCGGCCTGCCTCCGGCACGAGCTCAACGAGCTGCGCCGCGCGGGCGCTGCATGCGAGGAGATCGCCGTCCTGTCGCTGGCGGGTCAATCCCTGAGCGCGATCATGAGAAGCGACAAGATAGGCGACCACGCGGTGGTGCGTGCCGATCACGCAGACGCTGGTCATCGCATCGTCCTGGACACGTTTCTGCGTTTCAAGGGCCTGGAGCGCCCGTTCATTCTTCTTGTCGAGCTGGCGGCAGGTGCCATCAGCAAGTACGACACCCGCATGCACATCGCCCTGACGCGCGCCACCGTACAAACGCTCATCCTGTGCGAGCCTGACCACTGCGACCGCGATGAGCGGCTGCAGCGTCTGCGTCAGCGCGCAGCGACAAGCCTCACGGAGGGAGCAGCGTAGCCGCTCGTCATCGCGTGCCGATACGCGTGAGCCGGCGCGCATGGGCGAGGAGCCTCCGCGGTGTCGCCCGCGATGAGGCGTCAGGAGAGGCACGCGGCCACCGACCGTGTCTCGGACTGGCGGGTTCACGCGCAAGGGGATCGCGATGCGGCGGGGGTGCCTGCCAGGGGCGTCCGTAGTGCTCCGAAGGAGGAGCGAAAGCGACGCCGAGGATGCCAACGAAGGAATCGAGCGCCAACGTCCGGGACCGAAGGGCCCGGGTAATGGCGCGTACCCGGGCAGGCACCCCCGCTGCAGCGCGAGCCAGTTGACGGACCGCTTCCGCGAGATCACGCCGACGGTCACAGTTCGCGAGCCGCGCCGACCCGAGCCGAGCCGAGCCGAGCGATCACGTCAGTCGCGGCGGATCGCCTCCATCGGGTGGATGGCGGCGGCGCGGCGCGCCGGCAGGTACGCGGCCACGGCGACCACCGCGAGGGTGCCGGCGCCGATGTACAGGAAGGTGAGCGGATCGATCGGCGCGACGCCGTACAGCATGCTGCGGATGCCCTGCATGAGCAGCGCCGCGCCGGCCAGGCCGAGCACGACGCCGGGCAGGACCGCGCGCAGCCCGCTCTCCATCACCATGGTCGCGATGTGGCGCGGGCGAGCGCCGAGCGCCGCGCGGATGCCGATCTCGCGCGTGCGGGCCCGCGTCTCGGCGCTCATCAGGCCGTACACGCCGATGAGGGCGAGAAACAGCGCCACGCACGAGAGCGCGGCGGCGAGCATCAGGTTGAAGCGGCGCTCGACGAGGGTGGCGTTGACGAGGTCCTCGACCACCGCCGCGTGATAGATCGACTGCCCGGGATCGACGCGACCCACCTGCTCGCGCAGCGGGGCGAGCGCGCGGTCCGGCGCGCGGCTGCGCACCACGAAGGTGACGCTGCCGGTGCCGGACTGCCGCATCGGGATGTAGGCCTCAGGGCGCGGCTCGCTGTCCATGCTGGTCGGGCGCACGTCGCCGACGACCCCGACGATCTCGCGCAGCTCGGTCCGGTCCATGACGCCGAAGCGGACGCGGCGGCCGACCGGGTCCTGGCCCGGGAACAGGGTCCGCGCCGCGACGTCGTTGAGCAGCGCGACGCGCGGGCCGCCGTCGCGATCGCGGCGGTCGTCGAACGGACGGCCGCGCAGGAGCGGCACGCCCATGGCGTCGAAGTAGCCGGGCGATGCGGCGGTCGTGTGGAGCCGGCGCGGCGGCGCCTGGCTGCCTTCGATCGACAGATCGTCCTGGGCGTCGATCTGGCTGGGGTGGAACGGCATGGCGGTGACCACGCCGACCCGCTCGACGCCGGGCACCGCCTCGAACGCGGCGACCATCTGCGCGACCCGCTGGCGGCGCGCCTCGGGCGTCTGGTTGTTGTCCCACAGGAACATCTGCAGCTCGACGAGACCGGCCGGCGCGAAGCCGAGCTGGTTGCCGCGCAGCGCGGCGAAGCTGCGGCCGAGCAGGCTTGCGCCGGTCAGCAGCACCAGGGCCAGCCCGACCTCGACACCGACAAGCACGCGGCGCAGGCGGCGATGCGGCGTGACCGCCTCGCCGGTGCGCAGCAGCGAGGCCAGGCTGGCGCGCGACGCGCGCAGCGCCGGGGCCACGCCGATGAGGAGCGCGCTGGTCAGGGCCACGCCGCCGGCGAAGCCGAGCGCGCGCCAGTCGAGGGCGACGGTGGCGCGGCGCGGCAGGTCTTGCGGACCGAAGGCGACGAACGCGTCGATGCCCCAGGTGGCCAGCAGCACGCCGAGCGCGCCGCTCATGGCCGCGTAGACGGCGCACTCGGCGAACAGCTGCAGCGCCACGCGGCCGGACGTGGCGCCGACAGCGGCGCGCAGGGCCAGCTCGCGCTCGCGCCCGATCGCGTCGGACAGGAGCAAGCTGGTCACGTTGCTGCAACCGATGAGGAGCAGCAGGCCGACCGCGCCGAGCAGGGCCAGCAGCGCGGGCCGCACCGGGCCGGTCACGTGCTCGCGCAGCGGCTGGACGCGGACGCCGCCGGTCGGCGCGCCTGCGACCTGCGCCTTGACCAGCCCGGCCACGCGATCCATGTCGGCCTGGGCCGCCGCCGGGGTCACGCCGGCGCGCAGCCGCGCCACCACCTGGGTGTAGCGCGACGCATGATCGGTCCGGTCGTGGTCGCTCATCAGAGTCGGCGCCCAGATCGCGGCCTGGCGCCGCGGATAGTCGAGATCGGGCGGCATCACGCCGACCACCCGGGACGGCGCGCCGTCCAGCTCGAATCGAGCGGCCCACCGCGGCCGGGTCGGCGCCCAGGCGGTCGCGCCAGAAGGCGTGCGACACGACGACCGCCGGCCCGGCGCCCGGCGCGTCGCGCGCGAAGTCCTCGTCGACGAACAGCCGGCCCAGGTGCGGCGCGGCGCCCAGCGCGTCGAGGAAGCCGCGCGTGACCCGCCACGCGTTTACCGCCTCGCGGGCGCCGTCGCGGCCGTGGTCGAAGCCGGACGGATAGGCCAGGCCGAGCGAGACGAAGCTGCGCTGCAGCTGCTCCCACGAGGCGAAGTTGCCGGGCGACACCTCGAGGCGCGCCCCGCCCTGCTGCGGGTCGGTCTCCCACAGCGTGAGCACCTGGTCCTCGTCGGCGACCGGCAGCGGCCGCCACAGCACGTGCTCGGCGACGCTGAACACCGCCGTGCTGGCGCCGATGCCGACGCCGAGGGTCAGGATGATGACGGCGAAGGCCAGCGGCCGCCTGCGCATGCGGCGCAGCGCGAATCGCGCGTCGGCGCCGAGGGCGCGCACCATCTCGCGCCGCCGGTGGGCCCGGTGGCGGCGGCGGTCGCTGTTCGACGCAGGCCGCACGGGTGGCGGCCAGGTCGCCGAAGCGGCGCAGCGCCTCGGCGCGCGCCTCGTCCGGCGCGTGGCCCATGCGGACCAGCTCCTCGGCGCGCATCTCGACGTGGAACCGGATCTCCTCGTCGACCCCGGCCTCGATCTCGCGCGTCTCGTGCCGGGACAGCTTCACGCCGGCTCCAGCTCGAGCATGCGCGCCACCGCCGCCGCGTAGCGCCGCCAGCTGTCGGTCTCGATCGCCAGCCGCCGCCGCCCCTCGCGCGTCAGGCTGTAGAACCGCGCCCGCTTGCCGTTCTCCGCATGTCCCCACTCGGACGTCACCCAATCGCGCTCCTCCATGCGGTGCAGCGCCTGGTACAGCGCGCCGTCCTCGAAGGTCAGCACACCGTCGGAGCGCTCGGCGATGGCGCTCAGCAGCGAGTACCCGTGCGATGGACCGGCGGCCAGCTGGCGCAGGATGAGCAGGTGAAGAGTGCCGCGGATGAGCTGCTGGGTTGGATCCGTCACGGCTGCCCTTCTCGTTGTCTAAGAATCGTAGAGAACGAGACGCGAGTCAAACAAGAAATCGAGGCCGCGCGGCCTGTCAGGGACTCTCTGGGACTCGACGGGATTCGAGGACGCGAAGGGACTCTATGGACTCACGGGATAGATCCCGCTGATCTGCCCGCCCTGTATCTCCCAGACCTCGATGTCCGCCGCCGTCTCTTCGGTGTCCGGGTCGTAGTCGATCGGGCCCGACGCGCCGGCCACGTCGATCGATCGGCCCTCGCCGAAAGCCTGCTGGACCGAGACCCAGCCTCCCTGTCGCACGTCGATCGACTCGCCGTCGCTCACGCGGCGCAGGCCGCGCGCAATGTTGAGCCCGGTCAGCCCGTCCTCCTGGAACAGGGCCCAGGCCGCGCCGTACACGACCAGCCAGGCCGCGTCGTACGCGTTGGCGGCGAACGAGAAGTTGCGCACGTCCTGGCCGTTGAACTTTGTCGCGTAGGCGGCGATGAAGCTGGCGTAGACCAGGTCCAGGGCCGGGTCGAGCGGGGCCGGGCGCGTGCCGCGGACCTGATCGAAGCGGGCCGGGTTGGCCGCCGACAGGACGTCCGGGTTGGCCGCCGCGTCGGTCAGGAAGATGCCCTTGGCGTCGTATCCGGGCAGCTGGCTGGCCGAGTTGAGAAAGGCCGAGATGTCGTCCGGCTGGCTGGAGATGAACAGTACCTCCTCCACCGACGATTCGCCGACGTCGGCGATGGCGTCGGCCAGCTGGCCATCGTCGGCGAACGGGCGCAGCAGCTCGAGCTGGCCGCCGCCGTCCATGAAGGCGCGGGCGAACACGTCGAACAGACCCTCGCCGTAGGCGCCTGTCTCGTGGATGACCGCGACAGTGCCGACCGGCGTCTTGCGCCCCATGCCCGGGCCGAGCATGTCGGCGGCGATGACAGCGCCCTGCAGGCCGTCCGACGGGGCGGTGCGCCACAGCAGGCCCGGCGTGTCGTTCGACACCACGTCCGGATCGAGCTCGGTCAGCGCCGGGCTGGTGGCCGACGGAGAGATGACCAGCACGCCGGAGTCCTTGATGGCCTGGAACACCTCCTGGGTGTCGCCAGACGCGGCCGGGCCGACGATGGCGGGCACGCCGACCGCCTCGGTCAGGAACTCGGCCGTCGCGATCGCCGCGTCGGCACGGCTGAGCCCGTCGAACTCCGGGTTCTCCTCGACGGTGCAGAACACCGCGCCGAAGCGGCGCCCGTCGAGCCCGCCGGCTGCGTTGGCCTGATCGTAGGCCAGCTCGGCCGAGCCCTCGCGAGCCACGTGGGTCTCGTTCGAGCGATCCATGAGGTTGCCGATGACGATGCGGCCGCGCTCCTGGAAGCGCCTGTCGAACAGGTCCGGCGGATAGGTCTGGGTGCAGCGCGGCTGCGGCTCGACCTCGTCGCACAGCCCGTCGCCGTTGCACACGAAGCCGATGCCGAACGCGGCGTGACACTCGGCGCTGCTCTCGCACTCGGAGACGTCGGTCCGGGTCAGCGTGCAGCCGCCGGCCAGCGCGACCCACACCGCGACGAGCGCGCTCCTACAGATTGCCGGCAAGGCCCACCCCCAGTCCGCCCGGCAGGACGGTCGGTCCGATGCGCAGCGCGCTGCGGGTCTCGCCCGTCTCGCCGCGCGTCTTCCACCACAGATAGGCGCCGACCGCGGCCGAGCCGATCCCGACGACGGCGCTGACGTCGGCCAGGATCGAGTAGGTGAGCTCGCGATCGAGCGCGTCGTTCGCCGAGCCGCGGCAGAGCCCGCCCTCGCCGCACTCCAGCTCGGCGTCCTGGCCGGCCTGGCCGGCGGCAAGGCCGAAGCCGACCGCGCCGGCCAGTCCGACCGCGCCGCCGGCGAGGAACAGGTACGCCGGCGTGCGCGAAGGCCGCGCCGGGCCCGCCTCTTCCTCCTCGCCGGCCCGGGCCTCCCGCTGCAGGCGCAGCCGGCGCAGCTCGCGGGCGCGCTCCTGGTCCGACTTCTCGAGATCGGTGACCCGCTGGCGTTCCTGGTCGCGGTCGCGCTGCGCCCGCTCCAGGCGGCGCAGCCGGTCGCGCAGCGAGGCGACGTTCTTCGCCTTCGGATGATCGAGGTACTCTTTGAGCCGCTCGATCGCCTGCGGGTAGTCCCCCATGCGCTCGTAGGTGTTGACCATGGCCAGCAGCAGCTCGGCCCGCCCGCTCAGCCGGTAGGCCTCGTCGTAGAGGACCGCGGCCTTCTCGTAGCGGCCGGCCGCGTAGTGTCCCTCGCCGAGGCGAAACAGCTCGCGCGCCTTCTGATCGTCGCCGGGGTCCTGCTGTGCCCGGGCCGGTCCCGCCGCCAGCACGATGGCGGCGAGCACCGCGAGCGCGGCGAGCGCACGGTTCCTCCTGCTCCTCATGGCCTCTCCTCGGGTCATGCCCCGCTACTCCTCTGCCCAGGGATCCGGGTTGTCCGTGACCGCCGGCTCCCTTTCCTGCGTCCTCGGCGCCTCGACGCGCGGCCGCACCGGCCGCTTGACCGTCGTCGGCGGGCGACGGGCCGGGCGCGCGCCCGCCTGTGCCGGCCGCGCCCGATCGAGCACCACGCGCGCCGGCGGCGGCCGGTCGATGAAGTCGAGCCCGACCGCCTCGTAGCCGTCGGCGCGCACGGTCAGGATGTGGCGCGTGCCGTCGACCGGCAGCGTGGTGCGAAACTCGCCCCGGCCGACCTGGACGCCGTCGAGCTCGATTGTCGCGGCGGACGGCACCACGGTGACCGCGACGTCGAAGCGAGCCGCCGCTCCGCCCGGCGCGGCCGGCTGCAGCGGCTGCACCACCGGCGGCGGCGCCGTGGCCGGCGCGTCCCCCGCGCCCGCGGCTTGCGCCGATTTCGATGCCGCCGACTCCGCCCCGGATGCAGGCTGCGCCTGGCCGCCCACCCGCCACGCGATCCCGATCCCGGCCGCGAGCAGCACGCCGAAGCCGACCAGCCCGATGGTCAAGCGCCGCCCGCTCGCCACCGTCGGCGGCACCGGGCGCGATCCACTCTGCGGCTGGTACTGCTGGTACTGGGAGTGCGAGTCGCCCTCGTTCGGCGCCGGCGACAGCCCGACGCGCTGCTGCACCGGCAGGGCGCGCACCTCGGCCATGCCCGGCTGCGATCCGGGCGGGCCGGCCGGCGCCTGCGACCCGGGCGCGCTGGCCGGTGGCGGCGACGTGCCGGACACGCTGCGCAGGTGGGCCGCCGGCGCCTCGACGGACGCCGAGCGGCCCTCGCGCATCTCGGCCACGCACTGGCGCTCGAAGGTCGTGCGCTCGGTGAGACGATCGGCCAGCGCGGTCTTCATCCATCCGCCCAGGTCGTGGCCGCTCATCTGGCCCACCTCGAGCGCGGCCGCCTCGAGGGCGCGGCGAAAGTCGTCGGCGGTGGCCGGCCGGCGCTCCGGGTCGCGCTCGAGCGCCCACAGGATCACCTCGTTGACCACCGGCGGCAGCGACGGCTCGAGCTCGCTGGGCGCGCGGGATCGGCTGCTCCAGCACCGCCACCGCGCGCTGATGATCGCTGGTGCCCTTGAACAGCCGGTGCCCGGTCAGAAGCTCGTGCAGGCAGATGCCGAGCTGGAAGACGTCGGTGCGCCCGTCGACCGGCTTGTCGAACAGCTGCTCCGGCGCGAGGTACGACATCTTGCCCTTCACGCCGCCGCGCGTGTGGTTCTCGTGCAAGGTCGCCTTGGCCACGCCGAAGTCCACGATCTTGACCACGCCGTTGAAGCAGACGATCAGGTTGGACGGCGTGACGTCGCGGTGCACGATCGGCTGCGGCTGGCCGGCGGCGTCGGTCGCTGTGTGCGCGCAGTGAAGCCCGGCGGCCACGTCGGCCGCAACCCGACACACGATCGCCGCCGGCACGCTCTCGCCGCGCGCCCGCAGCGTGCGCGTCATGTAGACCAGCGTCTCGCCGGACAGGTACTCCATGACGATGAAGTACCCGTCCGCGTCCTGCCCGATGTCGAGGATCTGGACGACGTTGGGATGTCGGATGGAGGCGGCCAGTCGCGCCTCCTCGAGCAGCATGCGGGTGAAGTGCTCATCCTCCCCGAACTGGGGATAGATGCGCTTGATGACCACCAGCCGCTCGAGCCCGCCGATGCCCTCCTGTAGGCCGAGGTAGACCTCGCCCATTCCTCCGCGCCCGATGCAGCGGCTGAAGCGGTAGACGGCGCCTCCACTGCTGAAGCTGTAGATGCCCCCCATCCGCTGGTGAATCCTCAGACTCGCCTCCGGGCATGTGCGCCTGGCCGCTGCTGCTCGGCGCCGAAGCGACGCTCAGTCTAGCTCGCAAGCGCTGACGTGAACAATCATTGACCCGGTCGACGACATCATTGTCGCTTACAGAACTCGGTCGCAGGCGGCGACGTCGACCACCGGCCGCCATCGCACCTCGTGCGTGAAGAGGAGGCAGACGCCTACCTCGTCTCGGCGCGGACGGCATGCGCGAAGCGGCAAAGAGCGCGGCGGGGACGGATCAGGATCCCGACAGCGCGGTCCGCTCTCCATCGCGAAACGTGTCGCGTCGCGCTCCGGGAACGTCCGCGACCGCCCTTGACTCGGGCTGTGTTATATTTGAAAATGGATTTCAAATTCAAATGACGGCACACGAGCACATCACGATGGATCCCTGTCAGCGCCATCTCCTGGCCCGCAATCCGGTCGGCGCCGTCGAGCTCTGCCACTGCGGCGCGGTGCACCTGTCGATAGGCGGCGTCACGCTCCGCCTGATGCCGGGCGCGATCGCGCGGCTGGCCGAGCTGCTCGCCGAGGCCGCCGACGAGCTGCCCGACCTCGAGTCCGCGCTCGCCCGCCCGCGCGTGCCCGAGGCGCTCTCGTGAGCGCGCGCCTGCGTCTGGTCTCGAGACTTCCGCCGCCGCACGATCCGGACGAGCGGACCGGCGTGGCGTGGGTCGGGCTGTGGCAGGTGCGCCAGTTCGCCGAGGACGACGCGCGCCTGGCCTGCTTCCGTCCGCGCGGCTTCCACCACCTGCAGCTGTGGAGCCCGACCGAGCGCATCTCCATCCTCACGCCGTCGCGCCTGACCGCCGGCCTCTTCGAGGTGTGGCCCGAGGGCGGCGAGCGCTGGTCGGCCGCGACCTGGCGCGAGGTCGGCGAGCGCCTGACCGGCATCGACGTGCCCGGCGCCGTCGAGATCCTCGCGCTGGAGAGCTGGTTCGTCGCGCGCGAGGAGCCGCGCTCGCTGCGCCTCTTGCGCCTGTGGTGGCGGCGCGAGCCGGCCCTGCGTCCCGCGACCAGCTGACGTGCTACCTTCGACCGCCATGGAGCTCCGCACGCGCGCCGCGGTCACCGTTCCCCGCCCGCGCGAACAGGTCTACGACTTCGCGACGACCAACCAGGGCCTCGCGCGCCTGCTCAAGAAGATGGGCCCGATCCCGGGCATCGCGTCGGCCGAGTTCGTCGGCGGCGGCGGTCTGGTGGCCGGGGCGCAGCGCAACGTGTCGATGACCGACGGCTCGGTGATCGAGGAGGAGATCCTCGAGGTGGAGCGGCCGCGCGTGCACCGCTATCGCTGGCTGCGCGGCCTGCGCCCGCCGTTCTCGCTCATGGTGCGCACGGGCGAGGCGTGCTGGACCTTCCGCGACGGCGAGCGAGGCGGCACCGACATCGAGTGGACCTACATCTTCCAGCTGCGCTCGCCGCTGGCCGCGCCGGTGGCGGCGCCCACCATCATGCTGTTCCGGCGCTGGATGCAGCGCGGCCTCGACCGCATCGCCGCCGAGCTCGGCGCCTGACCGGCGCGCCCACCGCGTCGGCCGCCTCCGCCCCCGACCGACGTCGCCGCTGACGGGTGCGCTGTGCCGGCGGGGCGTTCGTGGTAAGAGCGGCCCATGATCGGAAGTGGCGATCGCGCTGCTGGAGGTGGGCCCGCGCTCGCGGGCGTGCTGGCGGTCGCGCTCGCCGCCCTGAGCGGCTGCGGTGGTGCCGCGACAGCGACGGCCCGGCCGGACGGTCCGCGCGCGACCGAGACCGATCCGCCCGGGCTCACCCCGCTGGCGCGGGCCAACCTGGCCTCCTTCGATCACGTGTGGCAGACGGTCAAGGACAAGCACTGGAATCGCGCCATGGTCGGCCCGGCCTGGGACCGCGCCCGGCGTGAGCTGCGCCCGCGGGTGGCCGCGGCACGCTCGGTGGCCGAGGCGCGCGCGGCCATGACCGACCTGCTCGGCCGGCTCGGCCAGTCGCACTTCGGCATCATCCCGGCCGCGGAAGCGACCGGCGCAGCTCGGTGCCAGCCCGGCGACCTCGGGCTCGATGTCCGCGTCATCGCCGACGGCGTGGTGGTGACGAGGGTCGAGCCGCGCGGGCCGGCCGCGGCCGCCGGCGTGCGGCCGGGCTGGCTCATCGATCGCATCGACGACGTCGACCTCGGCCCGCTGGTGGCCGGCGTGAAGCGATCGGTGCCGGCCGCGCGCGCCGCGCCGATCGAGGCGGTCCTGCGCCTGTCGAGCGGCTGCGCGGGAGCCCGTGCCCGGCTGCGCGGGCGCGGCCGCAACGATCGCCCCGTTGACGTGACGATCGCGCGCGCCGCGCCGTCCGGGCGCGAGGTGCAGTTCGGCAACCTGCCGCCGCTGCGCCTGTCGTACCGGTCGCGCCGGCTGCCGCACGGCATCGCCTACGTGTCGCTGAGCGTCTTCATCGATCCGGAGAAGGTGCTGGCCGACTTCGAGCACGACATGGCGACGTACGCCGCCACGCGCGGCCTGGTGCTCGACCTGCGCGGCAACCCGGGTGGCATCGGCGGCATGGCGATGGGCATCGGCAGCTGGTTCGTGCGCGACAAGATCCACACGATGGGCACGATGAAGACGCGCGACGCGTCGCTCCGCCTGATCCTGACCCCGCGCCCGCGCCCCTACGCCGGCAAGCTGGCCATCCTGGTCGACGAGCTCAGCATGTCGACCTCGGAGATGCTGGCCGGCGGCCTGCAAGACCTGGGACGCGCGCGCGTGTTCGGCTCGCGCACGCCGGGCGCGGCGCTGCCCTCGGCCATCGAGCGGCTGCCCAACGGCGACGGCTTCCAGTACGCGTTCGCAAGCTACGTCTCCGCCGACGGTGAGGCGCTGGAAGGCGCCGGCGTCACCCCGGACGTGGAGGTGCCGCTGACCCGGGCCGCGCTGCTGGCCGGCGACGACCCGGCGCTCGAGGCCGCGGTGGACTGGATACGCAGCAACGACAAGGAGTGAGATCCATGAGAATCGCCCGCCCCTCGCTCTCCGACGTCCTCGCGCCCGTCACCGTCGCATTCGCATTCGCGCTCGGCATGGCCGGATGCGGCGGCTCGTCCGGGCAGGCGGCCGCCGCCGAGCCCGCGCAGCCGGCCGGCGCCGCGGCGGCCGGTGGGCTGCCCGCCGCCGACAAGGTGCTCGAGGACTACGTGGCCGCCACCGGCGGGCGGGCCGCGTACGAGAAGCTGGAGACGCGCGTGTCCACCGGGAGCTTCACCGTGACGGCGATGAACCAGCCGGCCTCCTTCACCATGTACCAGGCCGCGCCCAGCAAGATGTACCTGCTCATCGACATGCCCGGCATCGGCAAGGAGGAGCGCGGCACCGACGGGCAGACCGCGTGGTCGCGCAGCAGCATGACCGGCAACCGGATCGTCGACGGGGACGAGCGGGCCCAGATGCTGCGCACCGCCGCCCTGCGCGCCGAGATCCAGTGGCGCGAGATGTACAGCAAGGTCGAGACGGTCGGCACCGAGGACGTGGGCGGCCGCAAGGCGTACAAGGTCGACATGCACACGCCCGAGGGCGGCGTCGAGCACCGCTACTACGACGTCGAGACCAAGCTCCTCCTGCGCACGACCCTGGTGGAGAAGTCGCCCATGGGCGAGGTGCCGGTCGACTCGCTGAGCTCCGACTACCGCAAGGCGGGCGACATCCTGCTCTCGCACAAGGCGGTCATCAAGGCGATGACCATGGAGCAGGTGCTGACTCTCACGAAGGTCGAGCACAACGTCGCGATCGACCCGAAGCGGTTCGAGGTGCCCAGCGACGTGCGTGCGACGCCGGCCGCGCCGACCCCGCCCGCGCAGTAGCTCCGCCCGGAACAAGCGGCCATCCGGCTCCGTTGCAACGTCAGTGCTGCTCGAGGAGAAGATACGAATCGGCCTGTTCGCCGGCGCGGTGCTGGCGGTCTACGCGGCCGCGCTGGTGATCGTGGTCCACGCCGCCGCGCGCTCGCTGCAGCGCCGGCGAGGACTGACGCCGCAGCCGCTCGGGCGGGCGACGCGACGCGTGCGCGCGGCCGTGCTGGCGCTCGCGCTCGCCGGGACCGGCTGCGCCGCCTACGCCCGTCTGATCGAGCCGACCTGGCTCGAGGTCACCCACGTCCGCATCGAGAGCGACCGGCTGCCGCGCGGCGCCCGCCCGATCCGCCTGGTCCACATCTCCGACGTGCACTCGGATCCGGTCGCGCGCCTCGAGGAGCAGCCTGCCCGGCGCCATCGCGGCCGAGCGCCCGGATCTCGATCGTCTTCACCGGCGACGCCATCAACTCGCCCGACGGGCTGGCCAACTTCCGCCGCCTGATGACCCGCCTGGCCGGGGTCGCGCCGACCTACGCGGTGCGCGGCAACTGGGACACGCGCCAGTGGGGCCGCATCGATTTGTTCGGCGGCACCGGCGCGGTCGAGGTCGAGAACCGGGCCGTTCGCGTCGCGCTCGACGGAGGGCGCGCCCTGTGGCTGGTCGGGCTCGACGCGGACTCGGGCGACCAGATCGAGAGCGTGCTCGGCCGCGTCCCCGCCGGCGCGCTCACGGTCCTCCTGCATCACTACCCGGAGGAGATGGATCGCGTGGCCGCGCGCGGCGTCGATTCTCTTCTGCGCCGGTCACACCCACGGCGGCCAGGTGGCTCTCCCGTTCTACGGAGCGCTCGTCACGATGTCGCGCACCGGCAAGCGCTACGAGGCGGGGCTTTACCGTGAGGGCCGCACGTGGCTGTACGTCAACCGCGGCATCGGCATGGAGGGCGGGGCGGCCCCGCGCGTGCGCTTCTTCGCCCGGCCCGAGGTCGCGGTCATCGAGCTCCATCCGCCCGGCTGAGCTGCCTGGCGCCCTGCCGAATTCGCAGGGTGGCGGAGCGGCACCAACCTGCCGATTCCGCATGACGAGGCGAGCGGCCTGCAACCGTCCCCGAATGAGCCTGGTCGCGAACGACCCTTCGAGCCTTCGGCGCCACCGCGCTTCCAACCATGTGCGCGGTTCCGCGGGCTCCTGACCGATCTTCCGGGATGCCTGGCGCGTCACATGCACTCCCACAACGGAGTACCGTCCGACCGCCCCTCGTTGAATGAAGTCAAGGGGCCTCGAGCCCGGTCTCAGTGACACAGGAGGTGGTGATGCACCGATTCACACTATCCCTCGCGCTCGCCCTCGCGGGCAGCGTGGGGATGCAATCAGCGCTCGCGCAGGAAGAAGGCGAGCCGCCCTACCCGGAGGAGGGCTACGACCAGCCGCCGCCGGACCAGGGCTACGACGACCCGGAGCAGGGCTACGACGATCCATGCGCAGCAGCCGCCGGACGACTCGACCTACGATGACTCCGAGGTCCCCTACGAGGAGACCGACGCTCCGTACGACGACTACGACGTCGAGCCGTACGATGGGCCGTCCGAGGAGCCTTACGACGAGAGCGCCGGCTCCATCGACACGTTCTACGACGCGCTCCAGCCGTACGGCCGCTGGGTGAGCAGCCCGAGCTACGGCATGATCTGGGTGCCGTCGCGCTCCGTGGTCGGCGCCTCGTTCACGCCGTACGCCAGCGGCGGCAGCTGGGCCTACACCGACTCCGGCTGGATGTTCGAGAGCGACTGGGACTGGGGCTGGGCGCCGTTCCACTACGGCCGCTGGTACCGCGAGCCGCGCTACGGCTGGGTCTGGGTTCCGGGCTCGGTGTGGGCGCCGGCCTGGGTCGACTGGCGCTTCGGCGGCGGCGTGGTCGGCTGGGCACCGCTGCCGCCCCGCCATCACCGCACCGTCTGGGTGTTCGCGCGCGCCGGCGATATGCATCGCCGCCACGTCCATCGCTACCTGGTGCGCGACGCGCGCCGCTACTACCGGAGCACCACGCCGGTGCGGCACCGCGTCCGCTCCGGCAGGGCCTACTGGTACTCCGGTCCGCGCCGCGATCAGGTCGAGCGGGTCGGCCGCGTGAAGGTGCGCCACGGTGCGCCTGCGTCCGCCGCGCGCCGGCGTCGTCGCGCGAGTCCGCGTCCGCGGCAACACCGTGCGCCAGGAGCGGGTGTCGGCGCCGCGCCGCCGGATGATCACGCAGTCGCGACGCGAGCTGCCGGCCTCGCGCCGCCAGCGGCCGGACGTGCGCCAGCGGCCGGACGTGAGGCAGCGCCCCGAGGTGAGGCAGCGTCCCGATCGGCCGGACGTGCGCCAGCGGCCGGACGTGAGGCAGCGCCCGGATCGCCCGGAGGTCCGTCAGCGCCCCGATCGTCCGGATCGTCGCCCCGACGTGAGGCAGCGCCCGGATCGGCCAGAGGTGCGGCAGCGCCCCGACCGCCCGGACGTGAGGCAGCGCCCCGATCCGCGGTCGCGCCCCGACGCGCGGCCGCAGCAGGATCGCCGGCCCGAGACGCGCCAGCGTCCCGACCCGCGATCGCGACCCGATGCGCGGCAGCAGCAGTCACCGCGCCCCGAGGCGCGCCCTGACCGGCGCCAGTCTCCGAGGACAGAGCCTCGCCGCGCCCCGAACCAGGGCGCGCGCGATCGCTCGCAGAACAAGGGTCGCGACAGCCGGCGAGACGATCGCCGCCGCTAGCGTCGCTAGCACTCGCTGACACCTTCGGGCTCGACAACGGCCGCGGCTGACTCGCTCTTGCGAGCCGGTCGCGGCCGTGGTTGTTTCACGCCATGAGAAACCGGGGGATCTCGATCATCGTCGTTCTCTTCCTCGCGGCGTGCGGTGGCGGGAGCACCGCGGAGCCGGCAGCTCCGGCCGCGGCAGCGCCGGCCGAGCCTGCCGAGACCGCACCGCCGGCCGCCGAGCAGCCGGCGCCCGCGGCGGAAGACTCGCTGCGCGCCTCGGTTGACGCGCCGGGCCGCAGGGCCGAGGATCGCGCGCGCGATGCCGACCGCAAGCCGTACGAGACGATGCAGTTCTTCGGCATCCAGCGCGGCATGAAGGTGGCCGAGCTCATGACCGTGGGCGGCTACTACGGCGAGCTGCTGGCCCGCGCGGTCGGCTCCGAGGGCCACCTGTATCTACAGAACAACGCGATGGCCGAGAAGAAGTTCGCCCAGCCGGAGCTGAGCACGCGACTGGCCCAGCCGGACCTCACCAACGTGACCAAGCTGGTGACCGAGCTCGAGGAGCCGGGCCTGCCGGCGGGCGAGCTCGACGCCGTGCTGCTCATCCTCTTCTATCACGACACGTTCTGGATCAAGACCGACCGCAAGCGCATGAACGCGGCCATCTTCGCCGCGCTCAAGCCGGGCGGGGTCTACGGCATCGTCGACCACCAGACCGCGCCGGGAGCGGGCTCGAAGCAGGCGCAGTCGCTGCATCGCATCGAGAAGGACCTGGTGGTCAAGGACGTGCTGGCCGCCGGGTTCCAGCTCGAGGAGGAGAGCGACCTGCTCCACCGCACCACCGACGATCACACGAAGAACGTCTTCGACCCGTCGATCCGCGGCAAGACCGATCAGTTCATGCTGCGCTTCCGCAAGCCGAAGTGACGCACTCCTACCGCCGGGCGCGGTGACGGCGCGGCGCGGGGGTGCGAGCGGCCGCCCGGCGGCGGCGGAAGCCGTGCGTGTCGTCGTCGAACAGCGCGGCCGAGATGAGCGTCTTGAGCGCCCTCGAGCCGGCCGCGCGCGCGGAGCGGATGGAGACGAAGCGCACCTGCTTGCCGTCTCCCTCGAGCAGGCCGCCGATGTTGGGCAAGGCCGCGCCGTGCTCGAATCCGAGCCGCACGTGATCCGGCATCGGCTGGATGAAGGCGAAGTAACCGCGCCGCCGGAAGCCGATCAGGCGCCAGCCCGGCATCCCGTACTCGATGACGCCGTCGATCATCGCGAGCAGGAGCTTGCGCACCCGGTTGGCCAGCGCGATCACCTTGGCGCTGAAGCCCTCCAGGATCTGCTCGGGCGGACAGGTCGCGCGTGTCTGCTTCCGCGGCATGACGTCTCAGCATGACACGAGGTGGACACCGCCGATCCCGTATTCATAGGGCCTGCACGTCGTCGCCTGAAGAGACAGCGTCGCTGGCCCGGCGGGCCGCCCTCCGCTGGGCCCGCGTCGCAATGCTGCATGATCGATCCGTGGCGCGGAAGCTGGAGGAGCGGCTCGAGCAGATCCACGCCATCGCCGCGGATCCGTCCGCGGCCGGCGCGCTGCCGGCGCTGCGCGACGCGCTGCGCTCGAAGACCGGCTTCCTCGTCGCCGCCGCCGCGCCGGTCGTGGCCGAGGCCGAGCTCGTCGACCTGGCCGACGAGCTGCCCGGCGCCTTCGCCCGCCTGCTCGAGCGCCCGGTCGAGCGCGACCCGCAGTGCCGCGGCAAGGTCGCCGTCGCGCGCGCGCTGCTCCGCCTCGAGCGGTGGGAGGAGGACGTGTTCGGCCGCGGCCTGCGCCACGTCCAGCGCGAGCCGGTGTTCGGCGGGTCCGAGGACACCGCGGCGGAGCTGCGCGGCGTGTGCGGCATCGCCCACGCGCACCTCAACCGCCCCGACGCGCTCGACGTGCTGGCCGAGCTGCTGGCCGACCCGGAGCGCGCCGCCCGCGCCGCCGCCGCCCAGGGCCTGGGCGACTCCGGCCGCCCCGACGCCACCGCGCTCCTGCGCTACAAGGTGATCATCGGCGACGGCGAGCCGGCCGTGATGTCGGCCTGCTTCGGCTCGCTGCTCGCGCTCGAGGGAGACGCCGTCGTGCCGTTCGTGGCCCGATTCCTGGACGGCGACGCGAGCCGCGCCGAGGTGGCCGCGCTCGCGCTGGGCGAGAGCCGCCTGGCCGCGGCCTTCCCGCTGCTGCGCGCCTGGTGCGACGACAGCCTGCCGTCGCTGCGCGCCCAGGTCGGCTACCTCGCGCTCGCGCTGCTCCGGCTCGACGCCGCCACCGACCACCTGCTCGGCGTCGTCTCGGGCGGCGATCCGGGCGACGCGGTGGCCGCGGCGCGCGCGCTGGCCACGTTCCGCGACGACCCGGCCCTGGCCGCCCGCGCCGTCGAGGCCGCCGCGGCCAGTCCGCATCGCGCCGTCGCCGCCGAGGTGCGGGCCGCCTTCGGCCGCCGCTGAACCGCGTCGATCGAGTCCGCGCCGCTCACACGGCCGGGCGGCCGCGCAGCGCCGTCTTGAGCTCGCCCAGCTTGCGGGCCAGGCGCGGGTCGGCGCGGACGATCCGGTCCAGCCGGTTCGCGCTCGCCGCCATGCGCCGCGCGACTTCGACGAGATCGCAGCCGACCGCCTGGTACAGATCGATGAGCTCGGCCGACCGCGCGCAGGTAGTCGGGGCTGCGCAGCCATTTCTCGCTCCTGCGCACCGGCTCCTGGGCGACCAGCGCGGCCAGCGCCGGCGGCGGCTCGAAGTCGTCCAGGTCGACCGGCTGGCGCAGGTCGAACGCGATGCGCTCGCGCAGGCGGCGCAGCGCGCGCGCCTTGTTCTCGGGCTGCGAGCGGCTCTCGCCCGACATCGCCGCCAGCCCGGTCGCCTCGTGGCGCAGGCGGACCGAGCTCTCGGTCTTGTTGCGCTTCTGCCCGCCCGGACCGGAGCCGCGCAGCGTGTCGACCCGGCACTGCGCCAGCAGCGCCGCGTCGGCCAGCCCGAGCAGCTCGTCGCGCCGCATGGCGCCCACGCTAGTTCGCCGGCGCGCGGGAGGCTCCGGCCACGTACTCGACGACGACCGCCGCGCCGGCCGCGCTCCGCTCGATCTCGAGCTGGACGAGCTCACCGGCGCCGATCGATCGCTCGACCTGGGCGACCGCCGGCGCCAGCTCGAGGCCGACCCCGGTGCAGGCCTCGACGCGCCGCGCCCGGGCCGGGCCGCTCGATCACCAGCCGCGCCGACACCACCTGCCCTGGCGCGCGCGCACGCCGATAGCGATCTCGCGGTCGCCGAAGCGAGCCGCCGGCCCGGCGTCGAAGGCGAAGCCGTAGCTCGCGAACACCGCCGCCGCGGCGGCCAGCTTGGCGCCCGCGTCGCCGGCCAGCTGCACGACCACGTCGGTCATCGCGCCGTCGCCGATCGAGCGCCCGATCTCCAGGCAGGGGCCGCCGGCGGCGCGCGAGACCGTCCATCCACTCCCCCTCGCCCAGAAGCCCGCGCAGCCTGGTTGAGGTCCATGCGATCGGCCACGAACCAGCCGGTCGCGACGACGCCGGGGCGCGCCTCGATCCAGGAGCCGACCACGGCCGGCTCGAGCGCCTGCCCGATGCCGTCGACCTTGCTGAAGTCGGCCGGCAGCGCGCCGGCGCGGCGCAGGTAGTCGACCATCTTGGGCACCACGCCGGCCGCCGCGCCGCCGGCCCGCCAGCGCAGCAGCTGCGCGTCCGAGCCGATCGCGACGATGAGCGGCGGGCCCTCGCCGCCCGGCATCTCCGGCGGCAGCGGCACGCTGTCCAGCCAGCGCGACAGCGGCGCGTCCATCCACTCCTCCACCATCGGGAGGCTCGACACGCTCATCTGCAGGGCCAGCCTGCCGGCCAGAGCCTCGGACAGCCGATCGCTCACCACAGCCCCGTCCATCGCCATCGCACCCTCCTGGCAGACGCCGGCGCGCTCGCGTGCGCGCCTGGCGCGGTCAGCTCGCCTCGCCCCGGATGCGCGGCAGGAGCTCGACGAAGTTGCACGGCCTGGTGCGGCTGTCGAACTGCGGCAGCAGGATCTTCTCGATCGCGGTGCGCACCGCCGACGGCGAGCCGGGCAGCAGGAACACCAGCGTGCTGGTGCACATGACCGCCTCGGCGCGGCTCTGGATGGTCGCGGTGCCGATCTCCTGGTAGCTCAGCCAGCGGAACAGCTCGCCGAAGCCGGGGATGCTCTTGGTCACGAACGGCGCCAGCGCCTCGGGCGTGACGTCGCGCGGGGTGAGACCGGTGCCGCCGGTCATCAGCACCGCGTCGATCTTGGTGCGGCCGAGCACGCGCCCGAGCACGTCCTGGATGGCGCGCATCTCGTCGACGACGATCTCGCGCTCGACCACCTTGTGGCCGGCGCCCTGCAGCAGGCTGGCGGCCAGCTTGCCCGACTCGTCGGTCTCGGCGGTGCGTGTGTCCGACACCGTGATGATGGCGATGTCGAGCGGAGTGAAGGACGCGTTGGGCTTGTCTTTGCTCATGTCAGGTAGCCACCAGGTTCACTAGACGTCCGGGGACGTAGATCTCGCGGCGGATCGTCTTGCCCTCCAGGTGCCGGGCGATCTTCGGATCCGCCTTGGCGGCGGCGATGGCCGCCACCTCGCTCACATCGGCCGGCACCTCGATCGTCCCGCGCGTCTTGCCCGCCACCTGCACCGCGATGGTGATGGTATCCACCGCCAGCGCCCGCTCGTCGTGGGCCGGCCAGCTCTCGTAGGCCAGACTCTCGGCGTGGCCCAGCCTCTGCCACAGCTCCTCGCACAGGTGCGGCGCGAACGGGGACAGGACCAGCAGGAACTTCTCCATCCAGGCGCGCGGCAGCTTGTCGGCCTGCGTGGCCTCGTTGACGAACACCATCATCTCGGAGATGGCGGTGTTGAAGCGCAGCTGCTCGACCGCCTCGGTCACCCGCTTGATCGCGGCGTGCAGCGCCCGCTCCACGGCGCGGTCGTCCTCGCCGCCGGCCGCGGCGCCGTCGATGCCGGTCAGCTTCGCGGTTCAGCCGGCCGGTGTCGTCGCCCTCGCCGTCGATCTCCACCACCAGGCGCCACACCCGGTCCAGGAAGCGGCGCGTGCCGGCGACCCCGGAGGTGTCCCAGTCGCTGCCCTCCTCCAGCGGCCCCATGAACAGCTCGTACAGCCGCAGCGCGTCGGCGCCGTACTGCTCGCACATGTCGTCGGGTTGACGATGTTGGACTTCGACTTCGACATCTTCTCGCGCCTGGTCTCGACCTCGGCGTCGTCCGCCGGTCACGAACCAGCGCGCCGTCGCGCTGCTCGACGTCCTCGCGCGTGTAGTACTTGCCGCGCGCGTCCTGGAACGACGTCGCGTGGATCATCCCCTGGTTGAACAGGCGCTGGAACGGCTCCGGCGTCGACACCAGGCCCAGCGTCGTACAGCACCTGGTGCCAGAAGCGCGCGTACAGCAGGTGCAGCGTCGCGTGCTCGGCGCCGCCGACGTACAGGTCGACCGGCATCCAGTAGCGCTCCTCCTCCGCGATCCCAGGCCACGTCGTCGCGCGTCGGGCTGATGAAGCGCAGGTAGTACCAGCACGAGCCGGCCCACTGCGGCATCGTGTTGGTCTCGCGCCGCGCCGGCGCGCCGGTCCGGGTCGCGTGGTCTGCACCCAGTCCCCGGCGCGCGCCAGCGGCGGCTGGCCGTCGTCGGTCGGCGGTACTCGTCCAGCTCGGGCAGCACGCACCGGCAGCGAGTCCTCCGGCAGCGGCACGACCGAGCCGTCCTCCAGCGTGATCAGCGGGAACGGCTCGCCCCAGTAGCGCTGGCGCGAGAACAGCCAGTCGCGCAGGCGGTAGCGGATCGAGCGCCGCCCGCGGCCGTTCTCCTCCAGCCACGCGATCACGCGCTCGATCGCCTGCGGCACGTCGCAGGCCGTCGAGGAACCCGGACCTGCACGTGCGGGCCGTCGCCGGTGTACGGCCGCCTGCGACACGTCGCCGCCCTTCACCACCTCGACGATCGGCAGCGCCGAACTGGACGCGCGAACGCGTGGTCGCGCTCGTCGTGGCCGGGGCACGCGAACACCGCGCCGGTGCCGTAGCTGGCCAGCACGTAGTCGGCGATCCAGATCGGCACCTTGCGCGCCGCTGGTCGGGATTGATCGCGGACGCGCCGGTGGCGACGCCGGTCTTGGGCGCCTCGGCCGCCTCGGCCGTGCGGTCGCGCTCGGACTGCGCTTGGCCACCTCGTGGCGGTACGCCTCGACCGCGGCGCGCTGCGCCGGCGACGGTCAGCTCGTCGACCAGCGGGTGCTCGGGCGCCAGCACCACGTAGGTGCAGCCGAACAGCGTGTCGGGGCGGGTGGTGAAGACCTCGATCGTGTCGCTCGAGCCCTCGACCTCGAACTTCACCTCGGCGCCGACCGACTTGCCGATCCAGTCCCGCTGCATCTTCTTGATGCCCTCGGGCCAGTCGACGTCGGTCGAGACCCTCGACCAGGCGATCGGCGTAGCTGGTGATGCGCAGCATCCACTGCTTCATCATGCGGCGCTCGACCGGGTCGCCGGTCTCGACGTACTTGCCGTCCTTGACCTCCTCGTTGGCCAGCACGGTGCCGAGCGCCGGGCACCAGTTGACCGGCACCTCGGCCTGGTAGGCCAGGCCCTTCTCGTACAGCTTCAGGAAGATCCACTGCGTCCACTTGTAGAAGCGCGGATCGCTGGTGGCCAGCTCGCGCGACCAGTCGTAGCTCAGGCCGAGGATCTCCAGCTGGCGCTTGAACGTCGCGATGTTGCGCCGCGTGATGTCGCGCGGGTGGCAGGCCTTCCTTGACCGCCTGGCGCTCGGCGGGCAGGCCGAACGAGTCCCAGCCCATCGGGTGGAGCACGTTGAAACCCATCATGCGGCGGGCGCGCGCGACCACGTCGGTGGCCACGTAGCCCTTCGGGTGGCCGACGTGGAGGCCGACGCCGCTGGGATACGGGAACATGTCGAGCACGTAGTACTTGGGCCGCCCGGGCTCGCGCCGGGTGGCGAAGGTGCCGCGATCGCGCCAGTGGTCCTGCCACTTTGCGTCGATCTCGCGATGGGAAAAACCAGACATGACGGATCTGCCTCTGTCTCGCCTACAAAAGTGGAAACGGAGAGCTTACCACCCGCGGTTCAGGCGAGCGCGCGCTGGATGCGGTCGGTGACCTCGTCCGGCTTGCCGATGCCGTCGACCCGGCGGAGCAGGCCGTGGGCCTCGTAGAACGGCACGATCGGCGCGGTCTCGGCGTGGTACTTGGCCAGCCGGGCGCCGAACGCCTCGGCCGGTGTCGTCCGCGCGCTGCACCACCTCGACGCCGGCCGGCGGCGGATTGAACTTCAGGTGATAGATGGCGCCGGTCTTCGGGTCGTTGCGGCGGCCGGTGATGCGCTCGAGGATCAGATCGTCCGGAACCTCGATCAGCAGGACCACGTCGAGGGCGGCGCCGGCCTCGGCCAGCGCCGCGTCGAGCGCCTCGGCCTGCGGGCGCGTGCGCGGAAAGCCGTCGAGCATGAAGCCCGGCGCCGCAGTCCGGCTTGGCGATGCGCTCGATCACCATGCCGATGACCACGTCGTCCGGGCACCAGCTGCCCGGCCTTCATGAAGCCGTCGGCCGTGCGGCCCAGCGCCGTGCCCTCGGCGACGGCGGCGCGCAGCATCTCGCCGCTCGAGATATGCGGAATGTGGAAGCGGCTCGACCAGCCGGGCAGCCTGGGTGCCCTTGCCGGCGCCGGGCGGTCCGATGAGGATCATGCGCATGCGGGGTCTCCGGTCGGGTGGAGCCAGACTTTCGCACAGCCCGCCGCCGCCTGACACGCCCGGTTCGCCGCTCTTTGGCAGGTTTCGGCCGGGTCGAAACCACGCCGAAGCACCCGCGAAACCTCGGTCGGGTAGGTTTCGTTTCGTGCGCGCGAGGACCAGAGCATGACGACGACGGAGGTGGTCACCATCGAGCTCGCCGGCGCCGACGACATCGACCGCATCGCCGCGCTGGCCAACCGCGCGGGCGAGACCGGGACGGCAAACTTTGCCACCGAGCCGGAGCCGACCGGCCAGTGGCTCGGCGACTGGCGCGCCACCGCCGCGACCCACCCGTGGCTGGTCGCGCGCTCCGGCGGCGTGGTCGGCTTCGCCAAGGCGTCGCCGCATCGCGCGCGCGGCGCCTACCGCTGGACCGCCGAGGTTTCGGTCTACATCGACGAGGCCTGGCACGGGCGCGGCATCGGCACGTCGCTCTACCGTGTGCTCATCCCGCTCCTGCGGGCGCAGGGCTACGTCACCTTGCTGGCCGGCATCACCGCCGGACACGCGGCCAGTGAGCGGCTGCACGAGCGGGCCGGCTTCGTCCGCTGCGGCACGTTTCACCGCGCCGGCTGGAAGTTCGGCGCGTGGCACGACGTCGGCTACTGGGAGCTGCAGCTGGCCGACGCCGAGCCGGGCCCCATCCACCCTGTGCGCGAGATGTGGGCCGCGCGGGCCGCGGGCCGCTGAGTCAGGTCGGCCGCGCGACAACGCGCAGGCCGACCGCGCGCAGCTCGCCGGCGGCGACCTGCTGCGCCTCGTCGTCGCGCACGTTGCGCGCCACCTCGCCGCAGTGCTCGCTCGCCTCCAGCCGATGGGCGATGGTGCGGTAGAGGTAGGGGCCGCGCTGGATCTCCAGCCCGGCGAAGCGCCGGTCGACCGCCGCCAGCATCTGGTCGCCGGTGTGCAGCGGCGGGTCGTGATCGTGCTCGGCGCGCCAGGTCTCGGCCGCATCGGCGTCCACGCCCCGGGGATGATCGGGCGAATAGAGCCCGGCCGCGGCCAGCACCTCCTGCACCTCGTAGTACCAGCGCGCGGTGACGAAGTCGGTCGCGAGGCGGTCGAACTCGTCGAGCACGAGCAGCCCGCCGGGTGCGACAAGCCGGGCCGCCCGCTCCATCGCGGCGTCGAGCGGATGGATGTGGTGCAGCGAGCAGGTGAACAGGACCGCGTCGAACGGGCGGTCGTCGAAGTCCAGGAAGTCGGACCGGACCCACTGCACGCCGGGCGCCGGCGCGGAGCCGTCCAGCTTCACGTCGATCGCGGTGACCTGGAGCCCGCCCGCGCCCAGCCGGCGGGCCAGCTCGCCGCCGCCGCAGCCGACCTCGAGCACGCGCCCGCGTCCGGCCAGGAGCGGAGCGATCCAGGTGTGTACATCGTCGAGAACGACGTCCGCCGGCAGCATGGGCGGATGATGCGGCGGCCGGCGCCGTTCCGCCAGCTCGTGTCACCGCGTTGACACGGAGCGCGGGGGCCGGTAGCCACAGCGCGCGCGGCGGGCGCCGAAACCGGGACCGCGGCGCGGAGTTGCACGCGCGCGGGGCGTGGCGGTCGGCTTGCACTCGTGCACCGCCATGCGCGTCTCGAACATCCAGCGGGTCGGCCTCGCGGCCGCGTTCGCAGTTGTGTGTCAGCTGTTCGCGCCGTCGGCCAGCGGCGATCCAGAGGGCGACGGCGACCCCGACGGCGGACAGTCCTCGGCGGACAGGACCCTGTCGCCCTACTTCTTCGTCGAGGGCGGCGATCCCGGCACCGACGCCCTGCCTCTCAAGTCAACCTCCGCGTCGATCGAGGTGTCCGGCGTCATCGCCAGCGTCACCGTGGTCCAGGCCTACGCCAACGAGGGCAAGCGCCCGCTGTCGGCGCGCTACGTGTTCCCCGCCTCGACCCGGGCCGCCGTGCACGGCATGAAGATGACCGTGGGCGACCGGGTCATCCGCGCCAAGATCGCCGAGCGCGGCGAGGCGCGCGAGACCTACGAGCGGGCCCAGCGCGAGGGCAAGAGCGCGTCGCTGCTCGAGCAGGACCGGCCCAACGTCTTCACCATGAACGTCGCCAACATCATGCCGGGCGACCGGATCGAGGTGGAGCTGCGCTACACCGAGCTGCTGGTGCCGACCGAGGGCGTGTACGAGGTCGTCTATCCGACGGTGGTCGGACCGCGCTACTCGAACAAGAGCGCCGCCGACGCCCCGGAGCACGACCGCTTCGTGGCCAATCCGACCCTGCACCAGGGCCAGGCCCCGACCTACAGCTTCGCGCTGAACGCGAGCATCGCCAGCGGCGTGCCGATCCAGGAGCTGGCGGTGCCCAGCCACCAGGTGCGCGTCGCCTGGAGCGGGAAGAACAGCGCGCGCGTGGCTCTCGATCCGTCGGAGAGCGCGGGCGGCAACCGCGACTTCCGGCTGCGCTACCGCCTGGCCGGCGGCAAGATCGAGTCCGGCCTGCTGCTCCACCGCGGCGCGACCGAGAACTTCTTCCTGCTCATGGTCGAGCCGCCGGCGCGCGTGGCGCCCGAGATCATCCCGCCGCGCGAGTACGTCTTCATCGTCGACGTGTCCGGCTCGATGCACGGCTATCCGCTCGACACCGCCAAGCGCCTGCTGCGCGACCTCGTCGGCGGCCTGCGCCCGACCGACACCTTCAACGTCATCCTGTTCTCCGGCGGCCACCAGCTGATGGCGCCGCAGTCGCTGCCGGCCATCCCCGAGAACGTCGCGCGCGCGATCACGGTGATCGACGGCCAGACCGCCGGCGGCGGCACCGAGCTCCTGCCCGCCATGCGCGAGGCGATGGCCCTGCCCCACGCCGAGGGCACGTCGCGCAGCTTCGTCGTCGTCACCGACGGCTACATCTCGACCGAGCGCGAGATCTTCGAGCACATCCGCGCCAACCTCGGCAAGGCGAACGTCTTCTCGTTCGGCATCGGCTCGTCGGTCAACCGCTTCCTGATCGAGGGCGTGGCCCGGGCCGGGCTGGGCGAGCCGTTCGTGGTCACCGACGCCGCCGGCGCTGCCGCGGCCGCCACGCGGTTCAAGCAGTACATCGAGTCGCCGGTGCTGACCGACATCGAGGTGGCGTACGACGGCTTCCAGGTGCACGACGTGGAGCCGGCCTCGATCCCGGATCTCATGGCGCGCCGCCCGCTGGTGCTGCACGGCAAGTGGAAGGGCAGCCCGACCGGCCGCATCACGGTCAAGGGCGTGGCCGGCAACGGCCGCTTCACCCAGGTGATCGACGTGGCTGCCGCGTCTGCCGGCGCAAATCAGCCGTCGCTGGCCTACCTGTGGGCGCGCACGCGCATCGCCGCGCTGTCCGATTTCAGCGCCGTCCAGGAGACCGACGCCGACAAGGCCGAGATCACGCGGCTCGGCCTGACCTACAACTTGCTCACCAAGCACACGTCGTTCGTCGCCGTGCTCGAGCAGGTGCGCAACCGCACCGGCGACGCCGCCCGGGTGGCGCAGCCGCTTCCCCTGCCGCAGGGCGTGAGCGACGCCGCTGTCGGCGGCGGCGGTGGCGACGTCGGGGTCGGCTCCGAGCCGCCGCTGTGGCTGCTCGTGGCCGCGCTCGCCCTGGCCGCCGCCGCGGCCCACCGCGTGCGCCGCGCGCGCGAGTCGCGATGACCGCCGTCGCTCGACGCGGCGACCGCATCGCGGCCGCCATCATCATGGCGCTGGCCCTCGCCGCGGCGCTCGCGCTCAAGCTGCACTACAGCGCCGCGTCGGCCGACGACCTGCGCTGGATCCTGGCGCCGACCGCCGGCCTGGTCGAGCTGGCCACCGGCTCGGAGTTCGTGGCCGAGGCCGGCACCGGCTATCTCAGCACCGAGCTGCGCTACCTCATCGCGCCGTCCTGCGCCGGGGTCAACTTCCTCATCGTCGCCTTCTGCGCGCTTGTGTTCGGGTTCGTCCGGCCGCACCGGGGCGCGGCGAGAAACGCCCTCATCGCCGCCGCCAGCGCCGCCGCCGCCTTCGCCGCCGCGCTGGTGGCCAACGCGCTGCGCATCGCGCTGGCCATCTCGCTGCACGTGCACGCCGTGTCGTGGGGCTGGCTGACCCCGGATCGCCTGCACCGGATCGCCGGCGTGGCGGTCTACCTGGCCCTGCTGCTGGCCCTGTTCGCCGTCGCGCGCAGGCTGGCGCGGATGCCGGCCGGCATGTGGCTGCCGGTCTGCGCCTACCTGGGCGTCGCGCTGCTGGTGCCGCTGGTCAACGGCGGCTACGCGCGCGCCGACTTCTGGGAGCACGCCGCTGTCGTCGTCTCCGTCCTCGTCGGCGCGGCTCTCATCGTGGCGGCCCTCCGCCGCGTGCGAATCGGCGACCCTCCTCGGCTACTCCGGCCGGCCCCAGCGCTCGTCGAGCATCGCCTTGCCGCGGTCGAACAGGTCGCCGGCGAAGGAAAGGCCGGTGGCGACGACGGTCTGGACCAGCTCCGAGTCGGCGATGGTCTGCCAGGTCGCGCGCAGCTGGCCGTTGCCGTCGAGTAGCGACCTGAGCTGATCGACGACCGTGACGCCGTCCGCGGCGCCGTTGCGCGCGCCGCTTTCGTGGCCGTCGCGCTGGCCGTTGCCGCCGTTGCGGGCCGAGGTGAGCAGCTCGGACAGCTCGGCGCCGCGATCGACGAGCGCGCGGAGCTCGGGCGAGTCGAGCATGGCGTCGATCTTCTGCCGGATCCGGGCGTACCCGTCCGGTCCCTGCCGCGCGCCCACGACGTAGCCGACCACGAATCCCAGCAGCGTGCTCATCTCCATCCTCCCCTGTCGATCGGATCCTCGCGCCGGCTCGCGCTACTCCTCGAGCTCGGCGACCAGCCGGGCGCGCACCTTCACGTCCGGGTGGACGCGGAGCATGAGCAGGCGCGGCGGGGTGAGACCGTAGTCCCGCATGTCGATGACCTTCTCTCCCTCGATCTCCAGCGTGCGGTCGTCGACAATCCGCACCGTGACCTCGGCGTCGGTCGCGTTGGTCACGCCGTGGATGCTGAGGTCGCCGCGCAGGATCCAGCGCCCTCCGTTGCTGCGCGCCTCGGCCGCGCGCACCGCGCCGACCACGCGCGGGAACTTGCGCGTCTCCAGCTTCCGCTGCAGCTCACCGTCGATCAGCGCGCGGCCCGAGCGCAGCCGCTCGGCGTCGATCTCCACCCGGAACGGCGCGCCCAGCCGGGCCACGCCGTCCTCGACCTCCGCCTCGATGGTGCCGGTGAGCCCGGTCGTCTCCACGACGATCGGGTGGACGCTGGAGCGCGCCTCGGCCCGCAGACGCGAGCGGTCCGGTATCAGGCGGTAGCGCGCCACGCGCCCCTCACATGTCGCGCATCTTGAGGTAGCGCTTCACGTCGGGCAGCGCGTTGAGCACCACGTAGGCGGCGGCCAGCACCAGCCCGGTTGCGATCATCCTCTTCAACATGTCCTGTTCTCCTCCCCGCGAGGCTGACTCGCGACCATGCTCTGCACCAGCAGCACCGCCTCATCGACAGCGCGCTCCACCGCCGCGCTCAGGCCGATCCGCTCCTCCATCTCGCCCGGCTCGCAGCCGACCACCACCGCCTTGCCCAGCTTGCCGCCCAGCAGGCGCACCATGGCCAGGACCGACGCGGGATCCAGGCTGTGGGCGTCGAGGAAGGTCTCGGCGTCCGGCACCGGCAGGTCCTCGGTGTCCGGCTCGAAGATGTACAGCGTGCCGGGGGCCTCGCCGCGCGCCAGCGCGTCCACCAGGATCAGCGTGTCGAAGCCGTCGAGCAGCTGGTAGGCCAGGTGAATGCCGCGGATGCCGAAGTCGCGCACGCTGATGCCGGCCGGCAGCTCGCGGCCGGCCAGCCGGCGCGCCACCTCGACGCCGAAGCCGTCGTCGCCGAGGAAGATGTTGCCCACGCCGGCCACCAGGGTTCGCCCGGTCACGGGCCGTCCGCCAGGGGCTCGAGCTCGTCGGGCTGGAAGTAGAAGTAGCGGCCGTGGGCGCCGTGCAGGTCGGCGTCCGGGTCGTCGGCCAGCGTGACCGCCACGTAGTGCCGGTCCTCGACGTCGAGGAAGACGCCCTCGACGCGGGCGACGCGTCCGACGAGGAACATGTCCTGCGCGTCGGCGCGCCGCGAGCCCGGCCGCAGCCGCACGCGCGAGCCCTTCGCCACCTCCACGCCGGCGATCGACACGCTGTCGGTCTCCGGCGCCACCGAGGCGTCGGCGGCCGGATCCCACCAGGGCAGCGGCGGCGTCGCCGACCGGGCGCCGCTCGCGCACCGCGCCGTGCAGCTGGCCCAGCATCTCGGCCGACATCGCGTCGACCCGGTCGACGATGGCCGCCGCCCTGCGGGTCGGTGGCGCGGGCCTCGCGCTTCTCCTGGTCGGTCAGCGTCATGGTGCGCAGGGCCAGGAGCTCATCGATCTCGGTGGCGTCGAAGAAGTCGGCCGGGCTCTCGGGGGCGATGCGAGCGTGGTCCTGGAGGATGATCGGCGAGGCGAGCACGACCGCCCGCTCCCCCTCGAGCCCGGCCAGAATCGGCCAGCAGCGCACGTTGGCGCAGGCCGCCGCCGCCGGCCGCGCCCACTCCGGCGGATCGGTGAGCGACAGGAAGCGCGCCGTCGCTGCACCGCGAGCAGGATGTGCGTGCCGATCAGCGACGAGCGCAGCGCCTCGTCGCGGCCGTCGTGGATGGCCGGCGCGCGCGACAGGTTGTCGACCCGCACGCGCAGGCGCAGCAGCGGGTGGCGCGACCTCGGCGGCGCGCTCGACCGCCAGGTGGATCTCGCCGCGCATCGCCTGACGCCGGCGCACCACCCGCCCGACCAGGCGGCCCGGAGCCGGCCACGATCGGCTCGACGTCGCGCCCGGCCTCGATCAAGAACGGCACGGTGCGCTGGTCGCCGGCGCGAAGCTCCTCGGCGGGAAGCTCGATCTCGCGCTCCACCCCCTCGTCCCAGGCGGTCCACATCACGCCGTCCATCTCGAGCGAATCGACGACGCGGAACTGCTCGCCGAGCTCGTCGAGCGTCTCCTCGAGCGTGCGCCGCTGCAGCTGCAGGCAGCGGACCATCCCGGTCAGCACCGGACGCGCGCCCGGGCTCGATCAGGCACTCGGTCTGCATCCAGGATTCCTCGCACCCGCCCTGCTCGCGCCAGGCGCGCGGCGCCACCACGCCGAACTGCCAGCGCACCTGGTTCTTGCGGGCCGACGCGCGGTACGGGTAGAGCACGTAGCCCTCGTACAGCACCGCGTCGGCGAGCTGGCGCGCCGCGCCGAACGGCTCGCTCACAGGTGCTCCCCCGCGTCGCGCATGAGCGCCGAGACGACGTCGTCCCAGCTGGCCAGGGCCCGCCGCACCTTGGCTCGCTGCAGCCGGTCGAGCGTGTCGCGCCGCAGCCGCAGCCAGCCGGAGCTCGGGAAGTACGCGTCCATGAGCTCGCGCCACACCTGCACCGGCAGCTGGAAGCGGGCCTCGCGGTCCCACGGCACCTGCTCGACCCGCAGCCCGTGCGGGCCGCTGACGAACAGCGTGCCGCTGAACAGGAACAGCGCCGGGATCTCGCCGTCGGCCAGCGCGTGGAAGTACTTGCTGGCCGCGACCTCGAGGTCGTACGTCACCGTCACCGGCAGCTCGAACGGACGTGGCGCCGGAGAAGCCGGGCACCACCGTCGACACGTGCGTCCACAGAAACGGCCTGACCGTGTCGCCCCAGCGCGGCGTGTCGCCGAACAGCTCGCGCAGTCGATCCTTCTCGGCCGCGTTGTAGCGACGGCGCTGCGGCTCGATGCGGATCTGGCAGCGCAGCGAGATGCTCTCGATGGCGACGCCGGAGCTCTCATCGATGGAGACGCCGAAGACCAGCGTCGGCACCGCGGCGCGGGGCTCGACGCGGACGGCCGGTCACCTGGAAGGCCAGGGCGCTCACGGCGCGCGCGCCTCCCCGCAGCGGACCCGCAGCGCGGCAAAGAAGTCGTCGATCTCGCACCATGCTTGCTCGCCGCCGTCGAAGCCCCGCCATGTCTGCCTCACTCGCCCGACCAGCTCGTAGCAGGCGTCGATCGGCACGAGAAAGCAGTCGAACCGCCGCGCCGCGCCGCCCGTGCACCAGCAGCGCCTCCACGTCCGGCTCCAGCGCGGCCACGTCCGGGTTCTCCTGCACGATCTCCTCCCACGCGTCGAGGCCGAGCAGCGACTCGGTGGCGCCGGCCGGGCTGGGATAGAACGCCATGACCCGCCCGGCCTGCGAGTTGACGAAGAAGAACGCGGTGCGCACCGGGATCTGCAGCCGCGACCAGGACTCGTCGTCGAAGACGAGGTGGGCCGCGCGCCGGTACCGCTCCGGCACTGCCCGGAGGCGCCCGCGCGCGGCCCCGCTCTGCGTGAAGAGCAGATAGCAGGGCCGACAGGTGCAGAGCAGCCGCCGGTCCTGGATGTCGACAAGGTGCCCGTGCTCGTGCTCGATCGGCCGGGCGCACATCTCGCAGCGCTCCGGCCGTGCGGCGGGTCGCGCTGCCGGCCGGATTCTCGAACGGCGAAGCGCTTGAGCGCACCGAGCGACATGGCGTCAAATCACTCACTGCCCGTCGCGCTGAACGCCATCGGCGAGTGCCTTCGTTCCACGACGCGGCCGTTGCCCAGGTACATGTGCACGCCGCACGGCAGGCAGGGATCGAAGCTGCGCACCGTCCGCATGATGTCGATGCCCTTGAACTTGTCGGGCGGGTTCTCCTCGAAGATCGGCTGCCCCTGCACCGCGTCCTCGTAGGGGCCGGGCGTGCCGTAGCTGTCGCGCGGGCTGGCGTTCCACGGCGTGGGCGGGTACGGGTGGTAGTTGGCGATCTTGCCGTCGCGGATGACGACGTGGTGCGAGAGCACGCCGCGCACCGCCTCGGTGAAGCCGCACCCGATCGAGTCCTTCGGCACGGTGAAGGACTCCCACGTCTTTGTGTGCCCGGCGCGGATCTCCTCGAGGGCCTTGTCGACGAAGTGGAGCGCGCAGGCCGCGGCGTAGGCCTGGAAGTACGTGCGGGCGCGATCGCGCTCGAGCGTGTTGGACCAGCGCGGGATCTTCCACTCGAACGTCACCGGGCCCTTGGTCGCCGTCTTGGGCAGGTTGATGACGACGCTCTTCCCGGTCGACACGATGTAGCCGATGTCCACCAGCTTGGCGAGGGCGATGGTCCACAGCCGCGCGAGCGGCCCGCCGCCGGTGTCGAGCGCGAGGTGGTCCTTGCCGTCGAACCAGCGCGGCGACATCACCCAGGTGTACTTGCCGCCGAAGTCGCGCTTCTGCGGGGCCGGGTTCGTGTGCTGGTTCCACGGGTGGCGGCGGTCAACCGGGTTGCCCAGCGGATCCCTGGTCACGAACATCTCCTGCCCCTCCCAGTCCTCGTAGAAGGAGCTGCCCAGCAGGATGCGGATGCCGAGGTTTATGTCGACCAGGTCGGTGGTGACCAGCTTGCCGTCGACGACCACGCCCGGGGTGACGAACATCTTGCGCCCCCAGTCGGTCATGTCCCGGTACTCGAAGTTGCAGTAGTCCGGGTTCTGGAACGAGCCCCAGCAGCCGAGCAGGACGCGCCGGTTGCCGACCTGCTCGTAGCCGGGCATCGCCTCGTAGAAGAAGTTGAACAGGTCGTCGTGCATCGGCACCGCGCGCTTGAGGAACTCGCAGTAGCGCATCAGGCGCGTCAGGTAGTCGGTGAACAGCTGGATGGTGGCGGTGGTGCCGACCCCGCCCGGGTAGAGCGTGGAGGGATGCACGTGGCGGCCCTCCATCAGGCAGAACATCTCGCGCGTGTAGCGGCTGACCATCAGCGCCTCGCGGTAGAACTCACCCTCGATCGGGTTCACCGCCTTCATGATGTCGGCGATGGTCCGGTAGCCGTGATCGCCGGCGTGCGGCGCCTGGGCCTTCAGCGCCATCTCCCACACGCCCGGGTTGGTCTCGCGCACCATCTTCTCGCAGAAGTCCACCGCGACCAGGTTCTCCTGGAAGATGTTGTGGTCGAACATGTACTCGGCGGCCTCGCCGAGGTTGATGATCCACTCACCCAGGTGCGGCGGCTTGACCCCGTAGGCCATGTTCTGCGCGTAGCAGGAGCAGGTGGCGTGGTTGTCGCCGCAGATGCCGCAGATGCGGCTGGTGATGAAGTGAGCGTCGCGCGGGTCCTTGCCCTTCATGAAGATGCTGTAGCCGCGGAAGATGGACGAGGTGGACTTGCACTCGGCCACCTCGCGCTTGCCGAAATCGATCTTGGTGTAGATGCCCAGGCTCCCGACGATCCGGGTGATCGGGATCCCAGTTCATCTCGACGAGCTTGCCGCCTGTTTGCGTCGCCATTGCCCTTGCCCTCCTGTCACCAGCGCGGCCGGTATCCGGTCTCGAGCTCCTGGCCGCGCTTGCGCCATCTGGGCTCGTGGTTGAGCGTGTCGAGGGTGAAGCTGCGCAGCGAGCGGATGACCTTGCCGTACAGGCCGCTCGCCGCGGTCGACACCCTGCTGCCGGGCGGCTCGTCCATGAACGGCATGAACTTGTCGGGGAAGCCGGGCATGGTGCAGCCGATGCAGATGCCGCCGACGTTGGGGCAGCCGCCGATGCCGCCCATCCAGCCGCGCTTGGCCACGTTGCACTTGACCACCGGGCCCCAGCAGCCGAGCTTGACGATGCACTTGTGGGAGCCGTACTCGGTGGCGAAGTCGCCCTCCTCGTAGTAGCCGGCGCGGTCGCAGCCCTCGTGCACGGTGCTGCCGAACAGCCACAGCGGCCGCAGCTCGTTGTCGAGCGGGATCATCGGCGCGCTGCCGGCCGCCTGGTACAGGAGGTACGTGATCGTCTCGGCCAGGTTGTCCGGGTGGATCGGGCAGCCGGGCACGCAGACGATCGGGATGCCGGCCTTGGACTTCCAGTCCCAGCCCAGATAGTCGGGCACGCCCATGGCGCCGGTCGGGTTGCCGGACATGGCGTGGATGCCGCCGTAGGTGGCGCAGGTGCCGACCGCGAGCACGACCAGCGCTTGCGGCGCGAGGCGGTCGAGCCAGTCGGACGTCGGGATCGGCTGGCCGGTCTTCGGGTCGTTGCCGAAGGCGGCCCAGTAGCCCTCGCTCTTGATCGCCTCGTTCGGGATCGAGCCCTCGATGACCAGCACGAACGGGTCGAGCTCGCCGCGCGCGGCCTTGTGGTACCACTCCATGTACTCGTCGCCGCCGAGCGAGTACTCGATGAGCGGCCAGTGCACGGCCACCTCGGGGAGGCCAGGCAGCGCGCCGAGCACGATCTCCTCGATGCTCGGCTGCATCGCGGCGGTCAGCGCAACCGAGTCTCCGTCGCAGCTGAGCCCCGCGTTGATCCAGAGAATGTGAACGACCGGCTTCTTCTTGCCGTCAGTCGGCATTCGCCCCACCTTCCCGACGAGGAAGCTCGCTGCTACCGGTTTCCCCGGTCCCCCGTCTCGCGCCGCAGTCGGCAGCTTGGTGGACGGTGGCTCCCACAGCAGGGCTGTCAAGGCTTTTGTCGACGCCCGTGATTGCGCGGAGTCAGCCGACCGATTGCGCGAGGATCCAGGCGCCCAGCGCCACGTTGGCGAGGCCGACGCTGGCCTCGAGCACTCCCGCCAGCCAGCGCAGCCGCTTCACCGACATCGCCAGCGGGACCGAGATGAGCAGCGAGAAGAGCATCATGCCCAGGACCGTCCCGGCGCCGAACACGACCAGATAGGCGATCGCGGCGGTGCCCGACTCGACGGCGGGGACCGCGAGCAGGACCAGCCCCGCGGTGCCGGCCAGGCCGTGCACGCAGCCGATCAGCAGCGCGCGCGCGGCCAGCCCGCGCGCGTGGCCGTGCGCGTGGCCGGCGCGGCCGTGCTCGTGGATGTGCAGGTGGGCGTGGCGCACGCCGCCGTCGTGATCGTGGGCGTGGGCGTGAATGTGCTTGCCGCGCAGCCGGCCCAGCACGCCGAGGCCGAGGACGATCAGCATGGCGCCGACGGCCGCCTCCAGCCAGCGCGCGACTGTCTCCGGAACCGTGGCGCCGAGGAGGACCAGCGCGGTCCCGAAGATCACGAGGATCGACGCGTGGCCCACGCCCCAGGCGCCGGCCACCCGCATGGTGGCGCGCATGCCCGGGCGAGCGCGTGGCCAGGGACGCCATGGCGGCGACGTGGTCGGCGTCGAGCGCGTGCTTGAGCCCGAGCAGGAAACCGAACAGGAGGAGCGAGAGCAGCATGGTCAGGTGGCCGACAGGGAGTGAGTCATCTGGTCGCGCAGCCACTGATACCACGTGTCGAGGCCGTCGCCGCGCGTCGCGGAGACCTCGAAGACGAGCAGCTCGGGGCTGGACGCGGCGGGCGAAGTCGACGAAGTGGGCCGTGTCGAAGCTGACGTGCGGCAGGAGATCGATCTTGTTGAGCAGCACCACGTCGGCGGCGCGGAACATGTGCGGGTACTTGATCGGCTTGTCCTCGCCCTCGGTGACCGACGCGACCACGACCCGGGCGCTCTCGCCCAGGTCGAACAGGGCCGGGCAGACCAGGTTGCCCACGTTCTCGATGAACAGCAGCGAGCGCGCCGCCGGGGCGAGCTGGCGCAGGGCCTGCGCGACCATGTCCGCATCCAGGTGACATCCGGTTCCGGTGTTCACCTGGATGGCGGCGGCGCCCGCCGCGCGGATCCGCTCCGCGTCGCGCAGCGTGGCCTGGTCCCCCTCGACGACCGCGATGGCGGACTCGCGGCTCATGCGCGCGATGGTCTGCTCGAGCAGCGTCGTCTTGCCCGCGCCGGGCGAGCTCATGACGTTGAGGGCCACGATCTCGCGGCCTTCCAGCCAGCCGCGGTTGCGCGCGGCCAGAAGGTCGTTCTTGGCCAGGACATCGCGCTCGAGCTCGACCATGCGCGGCACGCACATGGACGTGCGGAACCGAATCCCCGTGTACGTGCTCGTGCTCGTCCTCGTGCTCGTGCTCGTGCGTCGTGCTCGTGCTCGTGCGCGTGCGCGTGCCGGTGTGGATGACGATGCTCGTGAAGTTCGCCGTCGTGATGGTGGTCGCCGCCGCATCCGCAGGTCGCGCACATGTCACATGACCTCCACGGTCTTGATCCGCAGCTCCTCCCCGCCCACGACCTCGAGGTCGATGCCGCCGCAGCTCGCGCAGGTGCCGATGTGACGGTCGCCCAGCGAGACCGGCGCCGCGCATGCCGCGGCAGCGCGCCTGGCCCGGAATCTCCATGATCTCGAGGGCTGCTCCCTCGAGCCGGGTGCCGCGCGCGGCCACGTCGAAGCAGAAGCGCACCGCGTCCGGCATCACCGCCGAGAGCTGCCCGATCTCGAGCACCACGCGCACCACCTGGCCGTCCACGCGCTCGCAGACCTCCGACACGATCGCTTCGCTGATGGCCAGTTCGTGCATCGGAGCGGCTCGGCGCGACGAGTCGCGAACTGCGCGCGCGCCTGGCTTGACTAAGACCGCATCGCAGTCCGCTGTCAAGGCGCGACTCGTGCTGGTGCTTGACATTGACGACGCACGGGTGCACGCCTGAACTCTGGGAGGGGACGTTGCCCGGAGGCACGCCAATGACACCGGCCGTCCATCCGTTCGCCGCGCGCCGTGCGCGGCGCGGCATCCGCGTGCGCGGCGTGGTGCAGGGCATCGGCATGCGTCCGGCCGTGTTCCGGCTCGCGACCGAGCTCCGTCTCGGCGGCTTCGTGCGCAACGATCCGCAGGGCGTGTGGATCGAGATCGAGGGCGAGGCCGCGGCGCTGGCCCGCTTCGTCGAGCGGCTCCCCGGCCAGGTGCCCGCGCTCGGCCACGTCGACCGGGTCGACGTCGTCGAGCTGGCCGTCGCCGGCGAGCCGGGCGCGGCCTTCCGCGTGGAGACCAGCGCGCAGCGCGGCAGCGTCGAGGCCGCCGTGCCGGCCGACGCCGCGACCTGCGACGCGTGCCTGGCCGAGCTGTTCGACCCGCGCGACCGGCGCCACCGCTACCCGTTCATCAACTGCACCCAGTGCGGCCCGCGCTACACCATCGTGCGCGACGTGCCGTACGACCGCGCGCGCACCACGATGGACGCGTTCGCGCTGTGCGCGCCGTGCCGCGCCGAGTACGACGATCCGGGCGACCGCCGCTTCCACGCCGAGCCGAACGCGTGCCCGGACTGCGGCCCGCGCCTGACCCTGTGGCGGGACGGCTCGCCCCTGGCGGGCGAGGCCGCGCTGGCCGCGGCGGTGGCCGCGCTGCGCGGCGGCCGCATCCTCGCCGTCAAGGGGCTGGGCGGCTTCCACCTCGCCGTCGACGCCGCCGACGACGAGGCGGTGGCGCGGCTGCGCGCCCGCAAGCACCGGCCGCACCGGCCGCTCGCGGTCATGGCGCGCTCGCTCGACCTGGCCGAGCGCATCGCCTTCGTCGACGCCGGTCGCGCGCGAGGCGCTGGCGTCGCCGGCGCGGCCGATCGTGCTTGTGCGCGCGCGGCCGGGCGCGGCGCGTGGCCGCCGGCGTGGCGCCCGGGCTGGGCGAGCTGGGCGTGATGCTGCCGTACACGCCGCTCCATCACCTGCTGCTGGCCGACGGCCCGCCGCTCCTGGTCATGACCAGCGGCAACCGTGCCGACGAGCCGATCGCGCGCACCGACGACGAGGCGCGCGACAAGCTGGCCGGGATCGCCGACGCCTTCCTGGTGCACGACCGCGCCATCCACACCCGCGCCGACGACTCGGTGGTGCGCCCGGTGGCCGGCGCCATCCAGGCGATCAGGCGATCGCGCGGCGCGGTGCCGGAGTCGATCGCGCTGGCCGTGTCGGCGCCGCCCATCTGCGCGGTCGGCGCCGAGCTCAAGAACACCGTCTGCCTGACCCGCGGCGATCGCGCGTTCCTGTCGCCGCACGTCGGCGACCTCTCCTCGGCCGAGACCTACGCCTTCTTCACCGAGGTGATCGAGAAGCTGGGCGGCCTGCTCGGCGTCGCGCCGGAGGTCGTCGCGCACGACCTCCACCCGGACTACCTGTCCACCCGCTGGGCGCTCGAGTCCGGGCTGCCGCGCGAGCCGGTGCAGCACCATCACGCGCACGTGGCCGTCGTGCCTGGCCGACAACGAGCGCGACGGTCCGGTCCTCGGCGTGGCGTTCGACGGCACCGGCTGCGGGCCGGCCGGCGATCTGTGGGGCGGCGAGATTCTTGCTGGCCGACATGACGTCGTTCACGCGCGTCGCGCACCTGCGCCCGATCGCGCTGCCGGGCGGCGAGGCGGCCATCCGCGAGCCGTGGCGGCTGGCCGCCGCCGCGCTGATCGACGCCGGGCTCCCGCTCGACCGCCTGGCCCGCGTCCCGCCGCGATCGTCTGCACGCCATCGCCCGCCTGTGCGAGCGAGCGCCGCGCGCGACCGGCGCGGGCCGCTGGTTCGACGCGGTGTCCGCGCTGTGCGGCATCCGCGACGCGGTGAGCTACGAGGGCCAGGCGGCGGTGGAGCTGGAGGCGGCCGCCGCGCCGGGGAGCGCGCGCGCCTACCGGGTCGCGCTGGTCGAGGGGCCTGGCGCTGCAATCTTCGACATGCGCCCGGTCGTGCGCGATGTGGTCGCGCGATCTCGACGGCGCAGTCAACGCCGCGGTGGTGGCCGCGCGCTTCCACCGCACCCTGGCCGAGATCGTCCTGGCCGCGGCGCGGCGCTTCTGCCGCCGCCCGAGCACCGCCTGCGTCGCGCTGTCGGGCGGCTGCTTCCAGAACGCGCTGCTCACCGAGACCACCATCGACCTGCTCGCGGCCGACGGCTTCGAGGTCCTCGTGCACCGGCGGGTGCCGCCCAGCGACGGCGGCATCGCGCTCGGCCAGGCGGCCGTGGCCGCCCATCGCTGGCACCACCGCCACAACGGGAGATCCCATGTGTCTGGGCATACCGGGTGAGATCCTCGCCATCCGCGAGGAGAACGAGCTCTCCGTCGGCTCGGTGAAGTTCGGCGGCATCACGCGCGACGTGTGCCTGTCCTGCATCCCGGATGCAGCCGTGGGCGACTTCGTGCTGGTCCACGTCGGCTTCGCCATCGCCAAGGTCGACCGCGAGGAGGCCGAGCGCGCGTACCGCACGCTCGACGAGCTGGGCTTCCTGGCCGAGCTCACCGACGGAGACGGCGATGGAGATGGAGACGCTCGACCGGCGGCGGAGGGCGCGTCGTGAAGTACGTCGACGAGTACCGCTCGCCCCAGGTGGCCGCCGCGCTGGTGTCGCGCATCGCCGCCACGGTCACCCGCCCGTGGATGATGATGGAGGTGTGCGGCGGGCAGACCCACTCGATCGTGCGCTACGGCATCGACCGCATGCTCCCGGCCGAGGTCGAGCTGGTGCACGGGCCGGGCTGCCCGGTGTGCGTGACCTCGCTGGAGATGATCGATCGGGCCCACGCCATCGCGACCCGCAAGGACGTCATCTTCACCTCGTTCGGCGACATGCTGCGCGTGCCCGGGTCGAGCGGCGACCTCCTGCGCCTCAAGAGCCGCGGCGCCGACGTGCGCGTGGTGTACGCCCCGCTCGACGCGGTGCGCATCGCGCGCGAGAACCCGGACCGCAAGGTGGTCTTCTTCGGCATCGGCTTCGAGACCACCGCGCCGGCCAACGCGATGGCGGTGAAGACGGCGAAGCGCATGGGCGTGCGCAACTTCTCGATGCTGGTCTCGCACGTGCTGGTGCCGCCCGCGATCGCCTCGATCCTCATGACCGCCGGCAACCGGGTGCAGGCCTTCCTGGGGCCGGGCCACGTCTGCGCCGTGATGGGCACGCGCGAGTACGAGGCGCTGTCGGCCAGCTACCGGGTGCCGATCGTGATCACCGGCTTCGAGCCGATCGACATCCTCGAGGGCATCTACATGACGGTGCGCCAGCTGGAGGCCGGCCGCGCCGAGGTCGAGAACCAGTACGTGCGCACGGTGGCGCGCGACGGCAACCGGCCCGCCCGCGAGCTTGTCTACGACGTGTTCGAGGTCTGCGACCGCAAGTGGCGCGGCGTCGGCGCGATCCCCAAGTCCGGCTACAAGCTGCGCCACGAGTACAGCGACCACGACGCCGAGAAGCTGTTCGAGGTCGGCGCCATCGACACCGCCGAGCCGGCTCGGTGCATCAGCGGCCAGATCCTGCGCGGGCTGAAGAAGCCGTGCGACTGCTCCGCGTTCGGGACCAGCTGCACGCCGCAGAGCCCGCTCGGCGCGACGATGGTGTCGGCCGAGGGCGCGTGCGCCGCCTACTACCAGTACGGGCGCTTTCTCGGCGCCGGCGCGCAGCCGGCGGCAGAGCCAGGGACGGCGTCGCGGTGAGGGACGCCATCCTGCGCAAGGCGCGCGCGAGCGCCGAGCTCAAGCTCGGCTTCTTCGAGGAGAACGCCGCGGCGCTGGAGGCATGCGTGCGCGCGCTGGCCGCCCGCTTCCAGGCCGGCGGCCGCCTGCTGTGCATGGGCAACGGCGGGTCCGCGTGCGATGCTCAGCACGTGGCCGTGGAGTTCGTCCACCCGATCATCGAGAAGCGCAGGGCGCTGCCCGCGCTGGCCCTGTCGGTGGACACGGCCGCGCTGACCGCGATCGCCAACGACACCGACTTCGCCCGCGTGTTCGTCGATCAGCTCGAGCTCCTGGCCCGGCCGGGCGACGCCGTCGCTCGGCATCTCCACCTCCGGCGCGTCCGCCAACGTCAACCGCGCGCTGCGCCGGGCCCGCGAGATGGGCCTGCTGACCATCGGCTTCGCCGGCCGCGACGGCGGTCAGATGGCCGACTCCTGCGATCACTGCTTCACGGTCAAGACCTGGTCGATCCACCGCATCCAGGAGACGCACACGCTGCTCCTGCACCTCCTGTGGGACCAGGTCCACGTCGCGCTGGGAGAGGACGATGTCCTCTGAGGCGTCCGACACGCCGTTCGGCGCCTGCCCGGTGCCGCTGGTGAACGCCGAGGAGATCCTGCTCGGCCACGGCAGCGGCGGAAAGCTGACCGCGCGCCTGATCGAGGGGACTGATCCTGCCCGCGTTCCGCAACCCGGCGCTGGAGGCGCTCGACGATCAGGCCATCCTGCCGATCGACGCCCCGCCCGGCGCGCGGCTCGCCTTCACCACCGACTCCTACGTGGTGACGCCGATCTTCTTCCCCGGCGGCGACATCGGCGAGCTGGCGGTCAACGGCACCATCAACGACCTGGCCATGGGCGGCGCGGTGCCGCGCTACCTGTCGCTCGCCTTCATCCTCGAGGAGGGGCTGCCGCTCGAGGACGCTGGCCCGCGTCGTCGAGTCGGCCCGCCGCGCCGCGGCCGCGGCCGGCGTGGCGGTCGTCACCGGCGACACAAAGGTGGTCGGGCGCGGCAGCGGCGACGAGGTCTTCATCAACACCTCCGGGATCGGCTTCGTCCCGCCCGGCGTGGCGCTGTCGTCGCGGCGGGTGGAGCCGGGCGACGCGATCCTCCTGTCCGGCACCGTCGGCGATCACGGCATCGCCATCATGTCGCGCCGCGAGGGGCTGGAGCTGGAAGGCGCGATCGAGAGCGACACCGCGCCGCTGCACGGGCTGGTCGCCGCTGCGCTGGCCGCCTGCCCGGACATCCACGCGATGCGCGACCCGACCCGGGGCGGCGTGGCCGCCACGCTCGTCGAGATCGCGACCCGCCGTCGGCTCGGCGTCGAGATCGACGAGACCGCCGTGCCGGTGAAGGACGCCGTGCGCGGCGCATGCGAGATCCTCGGCCTCGACCCGCTGCTGGTCGCCAACGAGGGCAAGCTCGTCGCCTTCGTGCCGGAGGCGGGCGCGGCGGCCGGCCCTCGACGCGCTGCGCCGCCACCCGCTCGGGCGCGAGGCCAGGCGCATCGGCACCGTCACCGCGAGCCATCCCGGGTTCGTCACCGTGCGCACTCCGATCGGCGGCGAGCGCATCCTCGATCTTCCCTTCGCCGAGCCGCTGCCGCGCATATGCTGACCGACGGCACACCGGCGTTCGTCGAGCTCCAGTTCTGTCCCAGCCCGGAGCTCATCCCGATCGTCCGGCGCTTCGTGTCGGCCTTCTACGAGCAGCTGCTGAGCCAGCCGGAGGCGGCCTCGCGCCTGGCGCTGGCGGCCCACGAGCTGCTCGAGAACACGGTCAAGTTCTCGATCGACCGGGTCTCCTCGATCCAGCTGGAGGTGATCCGCCACGCCGAGTCGATCGACATCGGCATCCGCACGCGCAATCGCTCGAGCACCGCCGACCTCGCCGCCGCCGTCCAGCCATCGTCGACGAGCTCCGCGACTGCCCCGATCCGTTCGCCTACTACCAGCAGGTCATCCGGGCCAACGCGAAGCGGCGCGAGGGATCCGGGCTCGGCCTGGCCCGGATCTGCGCCGAGGCGGACATGTCGCTCGACTGCGAGGTCGACGGAGACGAGATCGTCCTCATCGCCAGCGCGCAGTTCGCGAACCAGGACACCGACGGCGAGCCGGTGGTGCCGCAGATCACCGAGGCCAGCTTCTCCGCCACGTCGAGCTTCGACGGCCGCGCGCTCACCGTGCGGCTCACCGGCAACGCCGAGATGGGCGCCCGGGCGGTCCTCGAGTCGCTGCTGCCGCGCGTGCACTCCGAGGCGCTGCGCCTGGTCACCCGCGAGGTGGTGATCGACCTCATCGCGCCTCGAGTTCATGAGCTCGTCCTGCTTCCGCACCTTCGTGACCTGGCTCAGCGACGTGCAGGACCTGCCGCCCGAGCGCCAGTACCGCATCCGCCTGCGCTCGAACGCGACCATGCTGTGGCAGCGGCGGAGCCTGCACGCCCTGCGCTGCTTCGCCCACGACCTGGTCAACATCGAGACCTGATCGAGATCTGACCGCGGCCGGCTCAGGGCGCGCGGTAGCGCACCACCATCAGCGTGATGTCGTCCTGCTGCCTGGCCATGAACCGGCGCACGGCGGCCAGCACGTTGTCGCGCACCAGCAGGGTCGGCTTGTGCTGCGCCGACTTCACCGACGCGATCAGGCGGTCGAGGTCGAACATCTGGCCGCGGTCGTTGCGGGCCTCGGTGATGCCGTCGGTGTAGAGCACGAGCAGGTCGCCATCGTGGAGCTGCAGCTCCGAGTTGAACGAGGTGCACGCCCACCTCGTTGCGCGCGCCCAGCCACGGCCCCGGCGTGGCCACCGTCTCCACGGCGCCGGTCTCGCTGCGCACCAGGATCATCTCCTCGTGGGCACCGGCGAACTGGATGCGGCCGTCCGGCGTGTAGCGCAGGAGCGACAGGGTGACGTGATCGCGCGCGTTCAGCCGGCCGCGCACGTTGTGCACCAGCGCCTGGTTGACCAGGCGGAGGATGTCGGCCGGCGTCGCCCGCGGCTCGGGCCAGCACGCTTGTCAGCACCGCGCTCTGCAGCATCAGCATCACCAGGCCGGCGTCGAGACCGTGACCCGACACGTCGCCGATGGCGATCCAGCAGCCGTCATCGACCCGCAGCACGTCGTAGTAGTCGCCCCCGACCTCGCTGGCCGGGATCATGCGCGCGGCGATCTCGAGCCCGGGGACCGCGATCTTGCGCGGCAGGATCGAGGTCTGCACCCGCTGCGCGATGGCCAGCAGCTCCTCCTGCCGCGCCGTGACGATCGCCTGCTCGATCAGCACCTCGTGCGCCTGCTTCACCTCGGTGATGTCGAACGCCACGCCCTGCAGCAGCGTGGGGCGGCCGTGGTCGTCCTTGATGATGCGCGCCTCGCCGTGCACCCAGACCACGCGCCCGTCGCGGGCGAGGAACCGGCAGTCGGCGCGGAACGGGCCGCCGCGCAGGCAGCCGCGCGTGAACTCCTCGTTCCACAGCGCGCGGTCCTCCGGGTGCAGGCGCGTGTACCAGAGGAACGGATCCTCCAGCCACTCCTTCTGCGAGTAGCCGAGCAGCGCCTCGATGTGCGGGCTGACGTAGACCTCGTTCTTGCCCTCGCCGAGCACCGCCATGAACGTCACCGCCGGGATCTGCTCGACCAGGGTGCGGTACTTCTGCTCGGCCGCGCGCAGGCGCGACGCGGCGTCCTCCGGCGCGCCCGGATCCGCTGCCGGATCGTCCCAGGTCAGCTGGTCGATGCGGAGGTCCTGGGCCGGAAACATCGGGAACAGCGCCGAGGCCATCTGGGCCAGCAGCGCCTCGGCCTCTCCCTGGTCCGGGCTCGATCGATCGGCCGGCTCCGTCGCCGGCTTCCGTCTGTCGGGCCGCCGAGGCACAGGTCACCGCTGCGGCAGGCGACTGATCGATACCAGCGGCGATGGATCGAGGCCGTCGATCTCGACCTCGGCGATCTCCGGCGCCGCGCGCCCGATCGCGCCCTCGACCAGCGAGCGGATCGCGGCGCCGCCCGTGCGGACCGAGCCGGCCGCCTTCACCCGCACGTGCGCGCTGTCATCGGTGACGCGCGCCAGCTCGACGGCCACGCCGACATCGAGCAGCTGCGGCCGGAGCTCCTCGACCGCCTCGCGCACGCGGGTCTCGACGCCGCGCGGGTGCAGCCCGTGCAGGGACAGGAGCAGCGCCACGGCCTGGTCGGCGGCCAGCTCGTCGACCACGGCGTCCCCCCCGTCGCGAGCCGCCGCCACCTCCAGCACGCGCGACAGGCCGACCCGGTGGATGTCCAGCACCGCCTGGACCAGCGCGCGCGCCCGCTCGCGCGCGTCCGCATCCGGCAGATGCTCGAGTCCCTCGATCAGCTCGCCGATCCTGGCCAGCGGATGCTCCAGCTCGTGGTTGTCGCTCACTCGCTCCCTCCCCCTGCCTTTGCGGCTCGCGGAACGCCTTGCGGTCGGCCGGCGCCAGTCCGGTTCCTGGTCGAGGGCCGAGCGCGTGAAGTTGCGCAGCGACCGCACCGTGCGCCCGTACATCAGGACGGCGGCGGTCAACATCTTGGCGCCCGGCGGCTCGTCCATGAACGGCATGAACTTGTCCGGAAAGCCGGGCATCGTGCAGCCGATGCAGATGCCGCCGGCGTTGGGGCAGCCGCCCACGCCGTTGATCCAGCCGCGCTTGGGCACGTTGCAGCTGACCACCGGGCCCCAGCAGCCGAGCTTGACGATGCACTTGGGCGATCCGTAGGCCGCCGGCGAAGTCGGCCTGCTCGTAGTAGCCGCCGCGATCGCAGCCCTCGTGCACGGTCTGGCCGAACAGCCAGGTCGGCCGGTTGACCGAGTCGAGCGGGATGGGCGGCGCGCTGCCCGCCGCCTGGCTCAGGAGATAGACAAGCGTCTCCATGAGGCTGTCCGGATGCGTGGGGCAGCCCGGCAGGCACACGATCGGCAGGCCGTTGACGCTGCGCCAGTCCCAGCCGAGATAGTCGGGCAGGCCCATCGCCCCGGTCGGGTTGCCCGCCATGGCGTGGATGCCGCCGTACGCCGAGCAGGTGCCGGCCGCCAGCACCGCCCACGCGCGCGGCGCCAGCCGATCGATCCACTCGCAGGTGGTGATCGGCTGGCCGGTCGCCGGATCGGTCCCCAGCGCGGCCCAGTATCCCTCGGCCTTGAGCGCCTCGTTCGGGATGGAGCCCTCGACGACGAGGATGAACGGCCCGAGCGCGCCCTCGGCGGCCCGCCGGAACGGCGCCAGGAAGGCGTCGCCGTTCTCGAAATCGAGGAACGGGTTGTGAAATCGTATGCGCGGCAGACCCGGGACCCCGCCGAGCAGGAGCTCCTCCAGGGTGGGCTGGGTGGCGGCGGTCAGCGCGATCGTGTCGCCGTCGCAGCCCAGCCCCGCCGTGATCCAGAGGATGGACATCTCCTCGATCGCGGCCCTGGGCGCGCTGCCGTCGGTACCACCGGAGTACCCTTCCATCGCCGTTCCTTCGCCGTCATGCGCGGCGAACGACCCCCCTGACCGCAGAAGTGTAGTCCGCCGGCGCTGCCGTGGAAAGGAGGTCTGGCCCGGCGGGAGCAGTTACGTCCCGCCGTGTACCGGGCGTCACCGTTGGAGCCGGATTCGATCAGCGACGGGCGGTGCGATGCAGCGCCGTCACCTCGGCCATGGCGCGCTCGAATTGCGTGCGGCTGATGAGCCGGTCCCGCCTCATCGCACGCAGGAGGCGCTCTGCCTTGCGGTCGAGCGCGGGCGAGCGGGTGTCGGGCGAGAACCGCTTCGGGCTGGGCAGCGCCACGGCGAGGCGGGCGGCCTGCGCCGGGCTGAGCTCGCCGGCCGAGCGGCCGAACCATCGCCGGGCCGCCGCCTCGGCGCCGAACACACCGTCGCCCCACTCGGCGACGTTGAGATAGATCTCGAGCAGCCGCTTCTTGCTCAGGTGCTCCTCGAGCCGGTGCGCGATGAGCAGCTCGCGCAGCTTGCGCAGCGGGTTGCGCGACGGCGACAGGTACAGGTTCTTGGCCAGCTGCTGGGTGATTGTGCTCGCGCCGCGCGCCAGCCGCCGCTCCTCCCAGTTGTGCTCGGCGGCCTCTTTCACCGCCTCCCAGTCGACGCCCTCGTGCTGCCAGAAGCGCGCGTCTTCCGCGTTGATGACCGCGTGGCGCAGATACGGCGAGATCTCGGACAGCCGCCGCCAGGTCCAGCGAAGCTGGAACGCCTTCCTGTGCTCGCGCGCGGCGGCGCGGCGCAGCTCGATGAAGGCGGTCGTCTCGGGGTTCACGCGCGCCAGCGGGCGGACATCGGGCAGGGTCCACCAGACCGCGCCGGCCGCGCCGATCCCGGCCAGCAGGATCAGCAGGAGCGCGCCAAGCCATAAGCGGCTCGCCCGCCGCGCCGGAGGGCCGCCCGACCATCCGTGGGAGTGCCGCCGCATCGCCGGCCATGGTCGCAGATCCGGCGCGAAGGTCGAACTTCTCGACACAGCGGTCCTTGTGATAGCCGGACGGAGGTGACTCGTCGAATCTGTGGGCGGTGTCACGCGGGGGGGCTCCAGAGGGCTACGCGTCGTCGATCAGGCGGTCGAGCTCCTCGATGGCCGAGTCGCGGGAGGCGCGCCGGAACCACAGCAGCAGCGCCGCGACCAGGGCGGCGAACACGACCGCGAGCCCGGCGAACATCGCGTGCTCGTGCGCGACGCCGTGGCCGCCCAGCCCGGGCTCCGCGGCGGTCTCGGCGCGAGGCTCCTGCGCGTCGATCATGTCTCACCAGAGCCGATCGATGCCGCCGTCGAAGGGCGTCGGCGCGCCCAGGATGGGCGAGGCCAGGGCCGCGAACTGGACCAGCGCCACCGCGAACAGGCCGAACAGCAGCACTGCCGGCACCCACGCGGCCGCGCGCGACACCGCCGGCCGCAGCCGGGCGCGCAGGTTGCGCACCAGCACCAGGGCGCCGATGGCCAGCGAGGCGAACACCGAGCCGACCCCGAGCTCGATGCCGAAGCGCGCGCTGGTGTGGAAGTAGATGGCGACGATCGGCGCCAGCGCGGCCAGCACCAGGGCGCCGCCCAGCAGCGCCGAGGCGAACGAGGCCAGCAGATCGCGCGCGCGCAACTCGGCGCCCGACAGCTTGACCGCGAGCAGTCCGGCCGGCAACGCGGTGAGCGCCGACAGCAAGAGGACCATGGGCGCCTTGAACCCGCTGGCCAGCGCCTGGGGCAGCGAGGCGCTGCCGGCGGCGAGCCCCCACAGCCCGGCCAGCGCGAGCGCGCCGAGCAGCGAGCCGGCGACGAGGTGAGCGCGGCCGCCGGGCCCGGTTTCGGGCCTGGCGCGGCCGAAGGCGGCATCGAGAAGACGGACGACCTGAACGTCGGACATGACGACCTCCTTTCTGGATCGGTCGACGGAGCAATCCGCACTGCCGGCCAGCGCCTGCCGCAGGCTGCCCGCGCCTGCCCGGCCGCGCCGGATCGTGCGGCGCGCCCGCGCCACGCCGTCGCCCGGCCGCCACGCCGCCGCTGAACACCGTGCTCGATGGCGGCGGCCGGCCGGCGCGTTACATGTGGCGAATGGAACCGACCATCGATCTCGGCGCGTACCTGGCGCGCATCGGCTGGCGCGGCCCGACCGCCGCCGACATGGCCACGCTGCGCGCCATCGTCGCCAGCCACGCCGCCGCCATCCCGTTCGAGAACCTGGATCCGTTCCTCGGCCGGCCGGTGCTGCTCGACGCCGCGTCGCTGGAACAGAAGCTCGTGCGCGGCGGGCGCGGCGGCTACTGCTTCGAGCACAACCTGCTGCTGAGTCACGCCCTGCGCGCCATCGGCTTCGAGGTGAGCTGGCTGGCCGCGCGCGTGACTGTGGAACCGGCCCGACGACGCCATCACCGCGCGCGGCCACATGCTGGTCCGGGTCGAGCTCGGCGGCCGGACGCACCTCGTCGACGTCGGCTTCGGCGGCCTCACCCTCACCGGCGTGCTCCGGCTGGAGCCGGACATCGAGCAGCCGACGCCGCACGAGCCGTTCCGCCTGCTGTCGATCGACGACGGCAACTGGCGCATGCAGGCCAGGGTGCGCGGCGAGTGGACGACGCTGTACCGCTTCGACCTGCAGCGCCAGCACCAGGTCGACTACGAGGTGACCAGCTACTATCTGTCGACGAACCCGACCTCGCACTTCGTGACCGGGCTCATCGCGGCGCGCGCCGAGCAGGGGCGCCGCCTCGCGCTGCGCGGCCGCGACTTCGCGATCCACGAGCTCGGACGGCGAGACCAGCCGGCGCACCCTGTCCACGCCGGACGAGATCATCGAGGTGCTCGAGGGCGAATTTCACATCCGGCTGCCCGACCGCGCCGCGCTCGAGGCGCGGCTGGCCTCCCTGCCCGCGTGATGGCCGCCCTGGCGTAGACTGGGCCGATGGACATCGTCGCCGGCCGCGCGCACGCAGATCTCGCGCGCTGGGAGGGGCTGCCGCTGTGGCCCGGCATCGCGCGCGGTCCCGGGCGCGGCGACGCGCGCGACCGTCTCCGGCGCGAGGTCGCCGTCGAGTCGCCCGGCGCGCCGGTCGCGGGCGGGCCGTTCGAGCGCGTGGCCGCCGCCATCCTGCGCTACGAGGTCTTTCCGCGCGCGCTCGTCGAGGGCGTGCTGCGCCGCGCGCCGCTCGAGCGCGGCGACACGGTCGGCATCCGCTACAAGGGCTTCCGGGTCGCGCACCTGTTCTTCGCCGCGCGCGTCGTCGATCGCTTTCGCAGCGAGGCCGGCGGCGTCCTGCGCGAGGGCTTCACCTATCACACGCTCGTGGGCCACCCCGAGCTGGGCGAGGAGACGTTCTGCGCCGAGAAGGTGCTGGCGACCGGACAGGTCAGCGTCGAGCTGCGCTCGTGGAGCCGGCCCGGCACGCGGCTGGCCCGCCTGGCCGCGCCGGTGGTGCGCCGCCTGCAGATCGCGGCCGGCCGGGCTGCGCTCGACCACCTCGCCGCGGTCGCGCGATCGGCGGGAACCAGCGGCGCGTCCCGGCCGTAGTCCACGGAGGACGCACGTGCCCCGCAACCGGCGGCCGCTCGGTCCGACAACCATCGGTCGCGTGGAACCAGTGGAATCGCCCGCCTGCCGGTGATACGAGTCGATCGAGGTCCATGGCCACCGAGAGCAAGAAGCCGGCAGCAGCCAGGCCGCCCGGTCGAGCGCAGCCCGGGCCGGCCGATTCCGATGACGCGGCCGGGGGTGCGCACGAGCCGCCCCCGTTCGACGAGCGCCGCCTGAGCTACGCGGAGCTGGCCCGCGCCGCCGGCCAGCTCGATCCGGGCGAGCTCGTCGCGATGGCGCGCGACGGACGGCCGATGGTGCGGGCCAACGCTGCCCTCGGGCTGGCCGCCGCCGGCCACGCCGCGGCCGATCTGGTCACGCTGCTGCGCGACAGCGACGCCCACGTGGCCAGGGCCGGCGCCGAGGCGATCGCCCGGCTCGGCGCGCGCGCCCGTCCGCTCATCCCGAGCATCGCGGTGGCGCTCGAAGGCACCCAGCCGGACGTCACCGAGTCGATGGTCGCGGCGCTGGCCGAGCTCATCGGCATGGCCGACGACGAGCTCGCCCACGCGCTCGACGTGCCGCTGCCGCTGGCCATGAAGTCGGTGGTCGCGGCGTGCGCCCGGGTCGGCCGCAACGGCGTCGCGTTCCTCGTCCGCGCCGCCGGCGATCACCGCGGCCGCGTGCGCATCAACGCGGTCGTCGGCCTGGCCCAGCTGGGTCGCGCCGACGCCGAGGCGGCCATGGCGCTGCTGACCGGCCTCGAGGCAAGCGATCCGGTGCCGGACGTGCGGCTCGCGGCAAGGAAGTCGATGCTGGCGATCATCGCGCCGACCCGGCAGGCGGTCGAGGACTCCCTGCCGCGCGACATCCCCGACTTCGAGGTCCGCAAGCTCACCACCAGCGAGCTGCGCGAGCACGCCGGCGCCATCGACGTCGACGAGATGATCAACGCGCTGCAGGATGGCCGCGATCACGTGCGCATCAACGCGGCGCGTTGCCTCGCCCTCGTCGGACCGGCCGGCGGGCGCGCGGCGCGTGCGATGGGGCTGCTCCTGCGCGACAGCGTCGTCCCGGTGCGCCGCGAGGTGGCCCGGGCGCTGGGCGCGATCGGGGGCGACGCGGTCTCCGCCGCGCCGGAGCTGGTCGCCGCGCTGGGCGACGCCGAGGAGGACGTGGCCGACGCCGCGTCCGAGACGCTGGCCGGGCTCGGCGCCCGCGCCATGGACGCGCTGGTGCGAGGGCTCGAGACAAGCAGCGAGACCCACGGCCGCCGCGTCGTGCGCCTGATCGGCGTCCTGCCACGCGCCGCCGACGTGCTGTGCGACGCGTTCCGCAGCCCGGCGGTGTACGTCCAGGTAAACGCCGCCATCGGGCTGGGCACGCTCGGCCGCGACCGCATCGGCGCGGGGCTGCCGGCGCTGCTCGGCGCGCGCACCGGCGGCGATGCCCGCATCCGCGAGGCGGTGCGGCGCGCGCTCGCCATGCTCGACGCGGCCGACAGCGCCGCCGCCACGGCCGTTGTCATCCCCGGCTTCGAAGATCGCCTGCTCGACGCGGCCGCCCTCGACCAGCACCGGGCCGAGATCGATGCCCTGGGGGTCGCCGGGCTGACCGCTTATCTACAGGATGGCCGCGACGCTGTGCGCGCCAACGCCGCCGCGGCGCTCGGCGCCATCGGGGCCGACGCGGCGACGGCCGCGCGCCCGCTCGGCGTGCTGCTGCGCGACGACGCGCCGCGCGTCCGCCTGGCCGCGGTCCAGGCGCTCGACCGCATCGGCGACGCGGCGGTCCTCGAGGCGGCCGACGATCTGGTCGGCGCCCTCGCCACGGCGGGTGGCCAGGTGGCCGAGACCTGCGCCGCGGTGCTGCGGTCGCGCAGGTCGCGCGTCGCCCCCGCGCTGGTACGCGGCCTCGAGGCCGACGACCCGGTCCACGCCCGCCGCATCCTCGAGGTGATGGCCGCGCTTCCGGACGCGTCGGCCCTGCTCTGCGAGGCGTTCGTCGGCCCGGCGGTGAACGTGCAGGTGAACGCCGCCATCGGGCTGGGCATGCTGGGCCCGGAGCGCGTGGATCGCGGGCGCCGGCTGCTCGAGGGCGCGCGCACCGGCGGCGACGCGCGCACGCGCGAGGCGGTCCGCGCCGCGCTGGCCATGCTGGACGGCCCCGGCCGCGGCGAGCCGGGCGCGATCGACGTCAACGGGTTCGAGAGCAGGGTGCTCGAGCCCGAGGCGTTCGCCGACCCGGCCCGCCTGCGGCTCGACGACCTCGTCGGTTACTTGCAGGATGGCCGCGCGCTCGTGCGCGCCAACGCCGCCACCGCCATCGGCCGCATGGGCCCCGCCGCCGCCGGAGCGGTGCAGGCGCTGGCCGTGCTGCTGCGCGACGACGACAGACAGGTCCGCATCCAGGCGGCGCGCGCGCTCGACGCGCTGGGCGACGAGCCGGTGCGCGACGCGGCCGGCTTCCTGGTCGGCGCGCTGCGCGGAGACGCCGAGGTCGCCCGCGCGGCGGCCGCGGTGCTGGGCGCGCGCAAGGCACGCGTGCTGGTCGCGCTGCTGCGCGGCCTCGAGACCGACGACCCGGTCCACGCCCGCCGCATCCTCGAGCTCATCGTCGCCCTGCCCGACGCCGGCGAGATCCTGTGCGACGCGTTCGAGAGCGCCGCGGAGAACGTCCAGGTGAACGCCGCCATCGGCATCGGCATGCTGGGCGCGCAGCGCGCCGGGTCCGCCGGCCGCAAGGCCCTGGAGGGCGCGCGCACGGGAGGCTTCGCCCGCACCCGCGAGGCGGTGTTCAAGGCGCTGGCCATGCTCGACGGCGGGTCTACGGGCCGATCGTGACGTCGCCCGCGCGCTCGAAGACGTACACGCGGATCCGGTCCATCAGCGGCTTGAGGAACACGTCGGCGTAGGCGCGGTGCACCGGGTCAACCCGGTAGCGCTCGACCGCGTCGAGGTCGTCGAGCACGACCTGGATGCACACGTCCCACTCTCGCCGGGTGCGCGCGTCGGCCGCGGTGCAGACCCGGAGGACGCGGACCCCGGCGGCGTCGCGCAGCGTGGTGGCCGTGGCCTCGGCGATGGCGGCGCGCTGCTGGTCGTTCGCGTACTCCGGTTTGAGCTTGATGAGCACGACGCGTTCGATCACGCGGGCATCGTACCGGACACGGGACGGCTTCTGATCAGAGTTCGCTCGGTCGGAGCCTTCCGATGCGGCCCGACTCCTCGGCGAACCAGATCGAGCCGTCGCCCGCCACCGCGATGCCGTGCGGCTCGGAGCCGGGCCGGGGCAGCGCGAACTCCTCCACCACGCCGTCGCTGGTGATGCGGCCGATGCTGCTGGCCGCCCACTGGGTGAACCACAGCGCGTCGCGCCCGGCGGTGATGGCGTGCGGCCGCGCGCCCGGCGTGGGGAGCGGATACTCGGTGATCTGGCCCGCGTCGGTGATGCGGCCAATCCGGTTGCCGTTGATCTCGGCGAACCACAGCGCGCCGTCGGGCCCGGCCGCGATGCCGACCGGGCCTGAGCCGTCGGCCGGGATGTCGAACTCGCGGATGTGCCCGTCGACGGTGATGCGGCCGATCCGGTTGCCCTGGTTCTCGGTGAACCACAGCGCGCCGTCGCCGCCGGCCGTGATCATCGACGGCATCGAGCCGGCCGATGGCAGCGTGTACTCGGACACCACGCCGTCGGTGTCGATGCGGCCGATCCGGTTGGCCAGGAGCTCGGTGAACCACAGCGCGCCGTCAGGTCCCGCCGCGATGCCGAACGGGCCGGCGTTGGCCGTCGGCAGCGGGAACTCGTCCACCTCGCCGCGCGAGGTGATGCGGCCGATGCGGTGGGCGCGGAACTCGGTGAACCAGAGCGCGCCGTCGCCGCCCGCCGCGATGATCGATGGTCCCGCGTGCGGCGTGGGCAGCGTGAACTCGGTGATCTCGCCGCCGGCCGAAGCGCGCCCGATACGGCCGGCATGGATCTCGGTGAACCAGAGCGCGCCGTCCGGCCCGGCGGCCACGCTGTAGGGGCCCGACTTCGGCGATGGAATCGCGAACTCGACGATCGCGTGCTTCTCTCGGTTCGCTCGACTCATGCGCCACCATCGTATCGCGCAGCGCCTGGGGGCGTGAACGCCGTCGCGATGCCGCGGCTCAGCCGGCCGTGATCGGCGCGAGCGCAACCACGCTATACGCGATGGTCCTCACCCGCCCGGGGTTACGGTAGCCATGCTTCTGATCGCCGCGGAACACGACCACGTCACCCGGCTCGAGCCGCCAGACCTGGCCCGACTCGGAAAGCTCGATCACGCCGATCTCGCAGGTCAGGTACTCGCGCGTGCCGGGCGTGTGCGGCACGCCGGCCATGGACGCGCCCGGCGGCAGCTCCATGCGATCGATCTCCATGCCCGCGAGCGGCTCGGGCAGGAGCTTGCGCACCAGCACCATGCCGCGCTGCTTGACCTGGATGGTGGCGGCGGGGAAGAAGCGCGCGCTGGCCCGCGGCGGCGCGATCAGCTCCTCGACCGAGACTTGCAGAGCGGAGGCAGCCTTGATCAGCACCGCCAGCGTCGGGTTGGCGGCGCCGGACTCGAGGTTGGCCCAGGTCGGCCGCGGCACGCCGGACGAGCGGGCCATCTGCTGCTGGGTGAGCCCGCGCGCCTCGCGCAGCTGCCGGATGTTGCGGGCCAGGTTGTCGGCCACGTCGGCTTCCATGTCGGTAGAGTGACCCTTTGCCAACATAGTAGCAACCGTGATGATTTGCTGTCGCGGCGGTCATAGGCTGTCGTCATGAACATCCGAGACACATCCTCCCTCGTGACCGGCGCCAGCCGCGGTCTCGGCCGCGCGCTGGCCGCGCGGCTGGCCCGGGCCGGCTCTCGCGTGGTCCTGGTCGCCCGCGAGGTCGAGCCGCTCGAGCGCGCCGCGGCGGAGATCCGCGCCGCCGGCGGCACCGCCCACGCCGTCGCCGCCGACATCGGCGACAAGGACGCCATCTATCCCCTCGCCGGCCAGGCCGCTGCGCTGGTCGGTCCCATCGACATCCTGGTCAACAACGCCAGCACGCTGGGTCCCACGCCGCTTCGCCTCCTGCTCGACACCGAGTGCGAGGATCTCGAGCGCGCCCTGGCGGTCAACCTGGTCGGCCCGTTCCGCCTGAGCAAGGTGCTGGCCGGCTCGATGGCGCTGCGCCGGCGCGGCGTCGTCGTCAACGTCAGCTCCGACGCCGCGGTCGAGCCGTATCCGACCTGGGGCGCGTACGCCGCGTCCAAGGCCGCGCTCGACCACCTGAGCCGGGTGTGGGCCGCGGAGCTGGCCGAGCACGGCGTGCGCGTGCTCGCCGTCGACCCGGGCGAGATGGACACGCGCATGCACGCCGACGCGATCCCGGACGCCGATCGATCCACGCTGGCCGATCCGGACGACATCGCTCGGCGCATCGTGGCGATGATCGAGGCCGACCAGCGTGCCCCGTCGGGCGCGCGCCTGGTGGCGCCCAGCTTCGAGGTGCAGCCGTGACCCGCGCGTGGTCCCAGCCGTCGGCCGCGCGTCCGGCGGTGCAGCCGAGGTCGGTGCCCACCTCGCGGCCGAGGCCGCCGTCGCCGATCTCGCAACCGACCTCGCGGCCGCCCTCGACGCAGGACCCTGCCCCGGTCCTGTGGCCGCTGCCCGACCCGCACGAGGGCCCGGTCCAGTGGGGACAGGGGCGGCGCGAGGAGCGCGACGACGTGCGCCTGCTCGCCGTCGACACGCGCCACGGACGCCTGCTCGATCGCGCGGGCGCCGACCTGCCGGCGCTGCTGTTCCCCGGCGACCTGCTCGTGCTCAACGACGCGGCCACCTTGCCCGCGTCGCTGGCGGGGCGCGCGCCGTCCGGGGCGGCGATCGAGATCCGCCTGGCCGGCCCGCCCGGCCGCGATCCATCGAGTCCGTCAACCTGGCCAGCGGTGCTGTTCGGGGCCGGCGACTGGCGCACGCGCACCGAGGATCGACCGCCGCCCGAGCTGCTGGCGACCGGCGACGTGATCCGGCTGGGAGACGCCTCGTCGACCGACCCCGGTGGGTCTCTCATCGCCGAGGTGGTCGCCATCTCGCCGCTGTCGCCGCGGCTCGTCGAGCTCCGCTTCGATCGCGGCGGCGCCGCGCTCATGGCCGCGCTCTATCGCATCGGCCGTCCGGTGCAGTACGCCCACCAGGACCGCGACCTCGCGCTGTGGTCGGTGCAGACAGCGTTCGCCGGGCCGCCGTGGGCGGTGGAGATGCCGTCGGCCGGCCGCCCGCTGTCGTGGCACGTCCTGGCCGCGCGTGCGCCGCCGCGGCGTGGAGCTGGCCTGGCTCACCCACGCGGCCGGGCTGAGCGCGACCGGCGACCCCGCGCTGGACAAGGCGCTGCCGCTGCCGGAGATCTACGACATCCCGCGCGCGACCGCAGACGCGGTCCGCCGCGCCGGCGCCGACGGGCGCCGCGTGATCGCGGTCGGCACCACGGTCGTGCGCGCGCTCGAGGGCGCGGCCCGCTCCGGTCGCACCGACGGCGGCACCGGCACCACCTCACTGGTGCTCGATCCGGGCAGCCTGCTGCGCGTGGTGGACGGCATCGTCACCGGCGTGCACGCGCCGGGCGAGAGCCACTACCGCCTGCTCGGCGCCTTCGCCCCGCCGTCGCTGCTCGACGCCGCCTGGCGCCACGCCCGCGCGCGCGGCTACCTGCAGCACGAGCTCGGCGACATGTGCCTCATCGCGCCCGGGCATGGCCGGCGCGGACGGCTGACGCGCCGCCCCTCGGCCGCGGCCCAGGCCGACTGCAGCTCGTCGCGCAGGCGCCCGATCAGGGCCGGGTCGTTCACGTCGATGACCGGCGTGGTGTCGTACTGCTCCCACCACACGTGCGAGGCCTTGTCGTCCGGGACCTCGAGCGCCTTGCGGATGCGGCGGTTGTCCGGCACGAACCCGCGCGGGGTGAGCCGCATGATCGTCTCGGCGATGGTGCCCTGCAGCCCGCAGATGAGGACGCCGACCTTGTCCGGGCGGATGCCGCCGGCCTCCAGGCCCATGCGCTTCTCGAGATCGGTCAGGCGCTCCGGCTTGAAGTAGTCCTCGACGCGGCCGACGTCGCCGGTCCAGTCCGGCGCCTCCTTCGGGCGGCTGATGGTGCAGAAGTAGTGCAGCCCGTTCTCGCGCCCGTACTTCTCGAGCTCCTCGCGGTAGCACAGGTCGGCCGGATACGAGGCGCCGTGCAGCAGCACGTAGCGGCTGAGGTCCACCTTCGGATCGCGCATCACGTCGCTGCGAACCATGCTGACGAACGGGGCCAGTCCGGTGCCGGCGGCGACGAAGACGCAGGTGCGCGTGTCCTGCTCACCGACGGTGTCCTTGATGGTGAAGACACCGACCGGCTTGCGGGTCATGAAGATGCGGTCGCCCACCGACGCCTTCCACATGAGGTGCGTGAGCGGGTTGTCCGACTCCGGGTGCTTGACGTAGCGGATGTAGAACTCGTACGCGTCGCGCTGCTCCGGCGCCGAGCACAGCGACATCGAGCGCCGCACCGACCCCAGCTCCGGCTTCTCGTCGTTGTTGAGGCCGATCGCCACGTACTGGCCGGGCACGAACACCTGCGCCCCGGCGGCCGGCGCGAGCGGCTCGTCGTAGCGGACGTGAAAGGTGGAGAGCTCCGGCGTGAAGTCGTCTCGACGGACCAGAACGGCGTTGTATGCGAGTGGCTTCGGGGGCATCTGGGCCGGCTACCATATCACCTTTCCGACGCCGGATCTGGCGGCCGCGCCTTCGAGTAAGCTGGCCCCATGTCGAGCGGTTACCTGTTCGAGAGCGAGGAGCATGCGGCGCTGCGCGCGCAGATCCGCCGGTTCGCGGCAAGCAAGATCGCGCCGCACGCCGCCGAGTGGGAGGAGGCCGAGGAGTTCCCGCGCGAGCTGTACCGCATGGCCGCCGAGGCGGGCGTGTTCGGCGTCGGTTATCCGGAGGCGGTGGGCGGCGCCGCCGGCGATCTCACTCACGTGCTGGTCGCGGCCGACGAGATGGTCGTCGCGGGCCGCTCGGTCGGCACCGCCGTCGGGCTCGGCAGCCACGGCATCGCGCTGCCGCCGATCATCAACTTCGGCACCGACGAGCAGAAGCGCAGGTTCGTGGCCCCCGTGCTCAGCGGCGACAAGGTCTCCGCGCTGGCGATCACCGAGCCGGGCGGCGGCAGCGACGTGGCCGCCCTCCAGACCCGCGCGGTGAAGGACGGCGGCGACTACGTGGTCAGCGGCGCCAAGACCTTCATCACCTCCGGCTGCCGCGCCGACATCGTGACCACCGCGGTGCGCACCGGCGGCGAGGGACACGGCGGCGTGTCGATCCTCGTCATCGAGCGCGGCACACCCGGCTTCGAGGTGTCGCGCAAGCTCAAGAAGACCGGCTGGTGGGCGAGCGACACCGGCGAGCTCTCGTTCCAGGAATGCCGCGTGCCGGCCGCCAACCTGATCGGACCGGAGAACGGCGGCTTTCCGATCCTGATGTCGAACTTCGTGGCCGAGCGTCTGCTGCTGGCCGGTCAGTGCGTCGCGATCGGCGAGCTGGCCTACCGCGAGGCGGCCGCGTACGCGCGCGAGCGGCGGGCGTTCGGTCGCCCGCTGGGCGGCTTCCAGGTCATCCGCCACAAGCTGGCCGACATGGCCACGCGCCTGGCCGCCGCGCGCGCGCTGACCGGCGAGGTCGCGGTGCGCGCGTCGCGCGGCGAGGCGGCGGCCGCCCTGGCCGCGATGGCCAAGAACGCGGCCTCCGACGCCTGCTCGTGGATCGTCGACCAGGCGGTGCAGGTGCACGGCGGCTACGGCTACATGCGCGAGGTGCTTGTCGAGCGCCTGTACCGCGACGCGCGCCTGTACCCGATCGGCGGCGGCACGCGTGAGATCATGAACGAGATCATCAGCAAGGCGGAAGGCTTCTGATGGAGGAGCGCGAGGCGCGCGACGTCGTGGCTCTGCAGGGCCGTGGCGAGGGCCTGGCGTGGATGGAGCTCGGCCTGTGGCTCCTGCTCGTCGCCGCGGCGGCGGGTCAGCTGCTCACGTGGCACGTGGTCAAGCTCGTGGAGGTCCGGATCGCCCCATGACCTCGAGTCGCTGCTGATGGTCAACCGGGCGCTCGGCCTGGCCAACTCGGCGATCACCCTGGTCGGTACGGTCGTCGTGCTGGTGAGCGCGACGATGTCGGGGCGGCTGGCCCGCGACGGCGCGGCGCGGATTCTGTTCGGAGTGGCCGCCGCCGGCCTCGTGCTGATGGTCGCCGGCCATCTGTTCGGCATCGTCCTCACCACAGAGGGGGGCTCGTTCGACCCCGCCTCGCCGCTGTTCGACGTGAGGCGCTGGTCGTGGCTGACGTACGCGGGGGCGCGGGCGCTGGTGTACATCGCGCTGCTCCTCGCGCTGCGCCGCAACCGGGCGGCGGGGCAGCCGGCCGACGACGGCGTTCTGGCGGCAGTCGCGCTGGTCTCCGTCGTGCACGCGGCGATGACCGCGGCGGCGGTTGTCGGCGACCCGGTCGACCTCGGCATCGGAAACTACGGTCTGCTGGTCGAGCTCGCCTTGAACGTCGTGCTGTTCGGGGGCTCGCTGGTGGCCGTTCGGCGCGCGCGGCGCGATCCGTCCGTCGCGGCAGGGCATGCGGACGCGGCGGCCGTGCCGGGCGAGGCCGGCTGGTGGCGCGCCGCGTCCGGCCTCGACCTCTTCGCCGGCGCGCTGATCGCGCGCGCCGTTGTTCTGCCTGGTCGGTCCGCTCGGACTGCTGTTCGACGCGGTCAAGTTCACCGACTTCGGCATGCGGCTGGCGAACCTGGTGACGCTGCTCGGCTACCTGGGCTGCGCCTTCGCGATGGCGGTCGGTATCAATCGCGTGCGGGCGGCGCCCGGAGCCGGAGACGGCGCGGCTGGCGCGGCGTGGCGGCGCTGCTGATGCTGTTCTGCTGCCTGCTCGACGCACAGTTCCTGCAGCTCGTCTTCCGGCTGCTGTCCGGCTCGCTCCGGGGGGACGGCCTGTACGACGCGTATCTGCTCCGCGGGATGGCGGAGTCGATGACCGCGCTCATCGCCTGGCTCGCGCTGCTGCGCTGCCTCTCCTGCGCTGGGTCACAGGCTGGCGACGGGGCGCGGGGCGCCGACGGCGGTCGGCCGTGGCGCTGGTCATCGTGGTGCTCGCCTCCGCCCTGTTCGACTGGCGCCTCCGCGAGGTGGTGAGCTGGCCGCTCGGACCGGCGATGTGCATGCCGCTGGTCGGCGCGGTCGCGACACTTGTCGTGGCGGCGCTGCTTCGCCGCGCTGGCACGCCGGCTGGCCGCGCGGATCCGCTCGGGCGCGGCGAGCGAGCCGCCGCTGGCGCGCGCGGTGGCGCGCGAGCGCGACGGCGATGGCTGACGGCCTGGGCATCTGCCCCGAGTGCGGCGGCACCTTCCCCGGGTCGGATCGCTTCTGCCAGCGCGACGGCGCCCGCCTGCTGCCGGCCGACGGTGCCGATCCGCTGCTCGGCCAGACCGTGGGCAGCTACCGCATCGCCGCGCTGATCGGCGCCGGCGGCATGGGTCGCGTCTACCTCGGCGTGCACCCGAGCATCGGCAGCCGGGTGGCGATCAAGGTGCTGTCGCTCGAGTGCGCCAGCCGCCCCGAGCTGGTCGAGCGCTTCTTCGCCGAGGCGCAGCTGGTCAATCGCATCCGCCACGAGGGCATCGTCAACGTCATCGACCTGGCGCTGCTGTCGGACGGGCGGCCGTACATCGTGATGGAGCTCCTGGCCGGCGAGCCGCTGTCGGCGCTGATCGAGCGCAGCGGACGGCTCGAGGCGGCGCACGCGGTGGCGCTGGCCTGCGCGATGCTCGACGCGCTGGCCGCCGCCCACGAGCGCGGCGTGGTGCACCGCGACCTCAAGCCGGACAACGTGTTCGTCACCCGCCAGGGCCGCGTGGTGGTGCTCGACTTCGGCATCGCCAAGCTCTTGCCGCAGAGCACCGTCGGAGCCGAGCGGATCTCGCCGGCCACGCGGACCGGCGCCGTGCTGGGCACGCCGGGCTACATGGCGCCGGAGCTGATCCAGGGCCGGCCGACGGTGCCGGCCACCGATCTGTACGCCGTCGGCGTCATCCTGTACCAGGCGCTCAGCGGCAGGCTGCCGTTCGGCGGCGAGAGCCTGTTCGAGCTGATGCACAAGCACGTGAGCGCGACCCCGCCGCCGCTGCGCGAGATGCGGCCCGACCTCGCGCCGGCGCTGGAGGCGGTGATCGCGCGCGCGATGGCCAAGGACCCGGCCATGCGCTTCGCCGGCGCTCACCAGATGGCCGAGGCGCTGAGCGCGGCGCTGTCCGGCAACACCAACGACCTGCCCACGGCGCCATGGCCGCAGCCCCGTTCCCGCCGGCGAGCGGTGCTCGCGGGCGCGGGCATCGTCGGGCTGCTGGCCGCGGCCGGAGTCGTCGTTGCCCTGCTGGCGCCGGGCGACGAGCAGGGCGCGGTCGCGGCGATGCTCGACGCGGGGCCGGCAATCGCAGAGGCGGCGCCGCCAGTGAAGGGCGAGGTGACCGGCGAGAAGTCGGCGGAGGCTGTCGACCAGACTGACGAGGACGCGCCTGCCGAGGACGCGCCCGCCACGGACGCGCCCGCCGAGGCGGCGCAGGAGCGCGAACCTCGGCTGGCCGGCGGGCCCGGCAAGCAGGGGCCGCGCCGCGGTGCGCAGCCCCGTCGCGGGGCCGGGCCGGATCGGGAAGCCGGCGACGACGAGAAGAAGGCCGAGGAGAAGAAGGCCGAGGAGAAGAAGGCCGAGGAGAAGAAGGCGGACGGGGCAGCGCCGCCGGATAGCCCGCCGAAGTCTTCCGGGTCGAAGCAGACAGTCGGAGGCGTCACCATCATCAACACCGCCGAGCTGGCCCGCGAGAAGACCGGCCTGAAGACGATCACGGCGCGGCCGGAGTCCCGCGGCGGCGCCTTCGATCCGATGCGCACGCTGACCCAGGCCGAGGGCATGGCGCGCAAGCTCATGCCCGACGCCGTCCTTGTCGGCATCGACATCGATCACGCGCGTCCCGACGGCACCGCGCTCCTGCGCGACGACGACGGGGCCACCTATCGCTTCCGCTCGCCCTCCCACTCGAAGCGCCCGGCCGGCGTGCCGCGCAACGTGGAGGTCGACATCCCGTGCATGATCCACGTCGAGGTCGTGCGCGATCGCATCGCGGCGTCGCCGGTCACCGACGAGGAGTGCGACGACGCGCGCCTGGCCCGCCCGCGCTGCAAGATCGCGGACCTGTGGCGGCGTGCCCGCGAGCAGGGCGCGCCCAGGACCGGCGACTGGGTCGCCCGAATCTCGTACATGCGCGACGGCTGGTTCATCGACATCGCGAAGGCGGGCACGCCCCCGTTCGAGGACTTCACCGCCAGCCTCCCCGACGACTGCCACTGATTGTGCGGTTTGACACGGGGGGGCCCGTGCCGCACATGAAAGGGAGGAGGAGGAGAAGCAATGCCGCTGCAGGTCGTCCAGCTCCTGGCCCAGGACCGCGACGTCCCGGACCCGGTACGCGCGGCCATCGCCGAGGGGCGGCTGGAGCAAGCCGGTTTCATGCTGATGGACGCATTCGAGCTCACGTGCATCGAGGCGAGCGCGCTCGTCGACCGCGAGCTTTGCGGGTGCGTCGATGCCTGACCCTCCTCGCGCCGTCGGAACACCGGCGGCCGACGCGGAGCTCGACGCCGAGATGGACCGCATCCTGATGGACAGCTTCCCGGCCAGCGACCCGCCCCAGTGGGACTCTCTCGCCGCCGGCCGGCCCGTGATGCGTCCGCTCCGACAGCGCAGCGAGATCGAAGCGACCGCGCGCGCCACTAGGGCTGCGATCGCCATCCTGACAGCGCGGAGACGCCCGCGCTTGCCTCTGCGTTGACGGCCAGCGCGCCGCGCTGCTCGCGAGGGCAGCCATGTCCGCATTCACGCGTGCCGGCCCGGCTGGCCGACGCCTTGCAGCCACGCCCACGCATGTACCGGTCCGACACAGTTGCTCTGATCGAGCGACGGCGCGCGCTGGAGGCGGAGCTCGAGGACGTGCGCCGCCAGGAGTCCGAGCGTCGCCGTCGCGCCCTGAAGGTGATCGAGGACGTCGCCGTGATCACGCCGTGCCGCGAGAGCTGGAGGCGCATGGTCAGGGATGCGCGCGACGCCCGCATCCGTCACTGCACGCACTGCCGCAAGGACGTCTACGACCTCTCCGCCTTCGACGCACTAGAGGTCGAGAGTCTCCTCCAGCGTGGCGGCGATCTGTGCGGTCGCCTCCATCGCCGCTTCGACGGCACCATCGTGACGGCCGACTGCCCACCACCGCCCGGCAAGGCCGATTGCAAGGCGATCATCATCCTGCGCATGTGCCTGCTTCTGCTCGCCGCGCTCGGCGTGCTCCACCTGTTGGGTCGCCGCCAGACCACGTTCGGAATGCTCGAGGACCGCACCCGCCACCTGGAGCCATCACGCCCGCCGATCCCCGAGGCCGGCGCCGACCTGCGTTGACGCCCGTGGAGCCGCACGTGCGGCGGGGCGGAGCGCGCTCGACATCCCGGATGTTGGAGCTACGATGGCGACGCCTTGCCGACCTCATGGAATTCGCCAATCGGCCGCCTGCGCGCGGTCGCCCTCGCCGAAGGCGTGTCGTTCCTGATCCTCCTCGGCATCGCGATGCCGCTCAAGCACCTCGCGGACATGCCGCTCGCCGTGCGCATCGCCGGCTGGATCCACGGCATCCTCTTCATCGCCGTCTGCTTCGTCCTCTCGCGCACGGCCAGCGAGCTCGGCTGGTCGCGCCGCCAGGTCATCACCGTCGTGGTCGCCGCCCTGCTGCCGTTCGGCCCGTTCGTCATCGATCGCCGCCTTGCGCGCCTGGACCGCGGCCCGGGAGACACGACGCCCCGATCCTCACTCGGTTGACAGCCGCTCGCCCACCCGGCAACGATGCCGGCGATGCGCGAGCCTCCACCACGCGACCCCGCGAGCGGACCCGCGAAATGGGCCCTCGGCGCGCCGCGGCCGGAGCAGGCGTATCCGCTGCTGCCCACCGCGGTCGACCCGGGTTCGGACCAGTTCCGCGCCAACCGTGAGGCCAACCTGGCCGCGCTGGCGCGCGTGGAGACGGTCCTGGCCGCCGCGCGAGCCGGCGGAGGCGAGAAGTACGCGGCCCGTCACCTCGCCAAGGGCAAGCTGCTGCCGCGCCAGCGCGTCGAGCTGCTGCTCGATCGCGACTCCTATTTCCTCGAGCTGTGCCCGCTGGCCGGCCACCAGGTATCGGGCCACACGCCCGGCGCCAGCATCATCGCCGGCATCGGCCTGGTCTCCGGCGTCGAGTGCCTGATCACCGCCAACGACTCGACGGTCAAGGGCGGCGCGGTCAGCGAGTACGGCGTGGCCAAGACGCTGCGGCTGGCCGAGATCGCGGCCGAGAACCGGCTGCCGTCGATCAGCATGACCGAGTCGGCCGGCGCCGATCTGCCCAACCAGCACAAGATCTTCGTGCCGGGCGGGCGCAGCTTCCGCGACCTGACGCGGCGCTCGGCCGATCGCATCCCGACCGTTTGCCTCGTGTTCGGCAGCTCGACGGCGGGCGGCGCGTACGTGCCGGGCATGAGCGACTACGTGGTCATGGTGCGCCGCCAGGCCCAGGTCTACCTGGCCGGGCCGCCGCTGGTGAAGATGGCGACCGGCGAGGAGACCGATCACGAGGAGCTGGGCGGCGCCGAGATGCACAGCCGGATCTCCGGCGTGTCCGATTTTCTGGCCGAGGACGAGCCCGACGCGATCCGCATGGGACGCGAGATCGTGGCCCACCTGGGCTGGCGCAAGGCCGGGCCGCCGCCGTCGCGCCCGGTCGAGCCGCCGCTGCGCGATCCGGAGGAGCTGCTCGGCATCGCGTCGGCCGACGTGCGCGTGCCGTTCGGCTCGCGCGAGGTGATCGCCCGCATCGTCGACGGCTCGCGCTTCTCCGAGTTCAAGCCGCTCTACGGGCCGACCCTGGTGTGCGGCTGGGCTCACGTGCACGGCTATCCGGTCGGCATCCTGGCCAACGACGGGGCGCTGTTCTCCGAGTCGGCGGCCAAGGGCGCCCAGTTCATCCAGCTGTGCAACCAGATCGACGTGCCGCTGCTGTTCTTGCAGAACATCACCGGCTTCATGGTCGGGCGCGCCGTGGAGCAGGAGGGCATCATCAAGCACGGCGCCAAGCTCATCAACGCCGTCTCCAACAGCACGGTCCCGGCCATCACCATCATGACCGGCGCCAGCTACGGCGCCGGCAACTACGCCATGAGCGGGCGCGCCTACCGGCCGCGCTTCCTGTTCTCCTGGCCCAACCACCGCATCGCGGTGATGGGCGGCGTGCAGCTGGGCGGCGTGCTCGAGATCATCCAGCGCCAGGCGGCGCACTCGCGCGGCGAGCAGGTCGACGAGCAGCGCCTGCAGCTGGGCAAGGCGATGCTCGAGAAGCAGATCGACACCGAGTCGGATCCTCTGTTCGCCACCGCGCGCGTGTGGGACGACGGCATCATCGATCCGCGCCAGACCCGCACCGTCGTGGGCATCGCGCTGTCCGCCGCCCACTCGGCGCCGGTGCGCGGCACCACCTCCTGGGGCGTGTTCCGCCACTGATGGCCGCAGCCCGGCACTCTCGAGCCATGCCACCACGCAGCCACACGATCCGCCGCATGCTCATCGCCAACCGGGGCGAGATCGCCGGCCGCATCGCGCGCACCTGTCGCGCCATGGGCATCACGACGGTGGCGGTCTTCTCCGACGCCGACGCCGACGCGCCGCACGTGCGCGCGTGCGACGAGGCGGTGCGCATCGGCCCGCCGCCCGGACGCGAGTCGTACCTGGCCATCGATCGCGTGATCGCCGCCGCGCGCGCCACCGGCGCCGACGCGGTGCACCCGGGCTACGGCTTTCTGGCCGAGAACGCCGCCTTCGCCGCCGCCTGCCGCGACGCCGGCCTGCGTCTTCGTCGGCCCGCAGCCGGACGTGATCGCGGCGCTCGGGTCGAAGGAGCGCGCGCGCGAGCTGGCCGAGCGCGCCGGCGTTCCGGTGGTGCCGAGCTTCCCGCTCGCCTCCGCGCCGGCCGACATGGTCTACCCGGTGCTGATCAAGGCCTCGGCCGGCGGCGGCGGCAAGGGCATGCGCATCGTGCGGGCGCCGTCGGAGATGGCCCCGGCGATCGAGTCGGCACGGCGCGAGGCGGCGTCGGCGTTCGGCGACGACACGCTGCTCGTCGAGCGCTACCTGGAGGGCGCCCGCCACGTCGAGATCCAGATCCTGGGCGATCGGCACGGCCACCTGGTCCACCTGTTCGAGCGCGAGTGCTCGATCCAGCGCCGCCACCAGAAGATCATCGAGGAGAGCCCGTCGCCGGCGGTGACCCCCGAGCTGCGCGACGCGATGGGACGGGCGGCGCTGGCGCTGGCGCGCGAGGTCGGCTACGAGAACGCCGGCACCGTCGAGCTGCTCCTGGCCGAGGACGGCAGCTTCTACTTCCTCGAGGTCAACACGCGGCTACAAGTGGAGCACCCGGTCACCGAGCTGGTCACCGGGCTGGACCTGGTGCGCGAGCAGATCCGCGTCGCCGAGGGCGAACCGCTCGGCCTGTCGGCCGCCGACGTGGGCCAGAACGGCCACGCCATCGAGTGCCGGCTATACGCCGAGGACCCGGAGCAGGACTTCCTGCCCGCCGGCGGCCGCCTGCTCGCCTGGCGGGTGCCCGACGTGCCCGGCCTGCGGGTCGACAGCGGGGTGGAGGCCGGCAGCGAGGTCCCCACTCATTATGATCCGATGCTGGCCAAGCTCATCGCCCACGCGCCGACCCGCGGCGAGGCGGCGCGGCGGCTGGCCGGCACGCTCGAGCACATGGTCGCGCAGGGCGTGGCGACCAACCGCGAGCTCCTCGTCGCGGTGCTGCGCCACCCGGAGTTCCTGGCCGGGCGCCTGGACACGCACTTCCTCGACCGCCACCGCGACGCGCTGTTCGGACGGCCGCTCGAGCCGGGCGAGCTGTCCCGCGCGGCGATCGCGGCCGCGCTGGCCGGCGTGGCCGAGCGGCGCGACGGGCGCGCAGTCCTGCCCGAGATCGAGCCGGGCTGGCGCAGCCATCATCCGACCGAGACGCAGGAGCGCTACCGCTGGCGCGATCGATCGATCGAGGTCGGCTACCGCTCGCTGGGCGGCGACCGCTTCGCCTGCCGCGCGGACGGCGAGGCCGTGGAGGTGCAGCTGGTCGGCCGCGGCGACGAGCTGGTGCTCGAGGACGGGGCCGGCGTCCGCCGCCGCTTCGCCGTCGCCTCGAGCGGCCTCGTGCGTCATGTGTGCGCCGGCGGGCGCGACCTGGTCCTGGCCGAGGAGCCGCGCTTTCCCGAGCGCCAGACCGCGCAGGCGGAGGGCGGACTGTCGGCGCCGATGCCGGGCCGGGTGGTCCGTGTGCTGGTCGCCGAAGGCGACACGTGCGCGGCCGGCCAGGCGCTGGTCATACTCGAGGCGATGAAGATGGAGCACGCCGTCAAGACCGGGCGCCCCGGCCGGGTCAGCAAGCTGCTGGTGCGCGAGGGCGATCCGGTCGAGGCCGGCGCGGTCCTGGTGGCGCTCGATCCCCTGGACAGTCCGCCCGAGGCCGGCGGGGCCGCCCCGCGTGACGCGCTGTCGGGCGGGGAGGCAGCATGATGCGTCGCAGTCGCCTGTCGTTCGTGATCGCCGCGTCGGTGGCGACGACTTCCTGCCGCGGCGGTCCGGCGGACACGCCCGCCGCGACGAGCAGCCCGGTCACGCCGCGCACGCGATCGAGCGCCGAGGCGCCGGCCCTGCGCCTCCCGGCGACCGCGGTGCCGCGCCGCCAGTCGGTCGATCTCACCATCCTCCCGGAGCAGGACACCTTCGACGGCGAGGTCGTGATCGACATCGAGCTGCGGCGCTCGACCGACGTCCTGTGGCTCAACGCCAAGGAGATCGAGGTGCGCGAGGCCTCGATCGAGGCCGGCGGCGCGCGCCAGGGTGCGACCCGCCTGCCGGCCCGCAGCGACGAGTTCCTCGCACTGTCTGTCCCGCGGCCGATCGGCCCGGGCCCGGCGGTCGTGCGCATCGCCTACCGCGGCAAGCTGGTCGAGGACGACTACATCGGCCTGTTCCGCCAGCGCGAGCGCGGCGCGGCCTACGTCTTCTCGCAGTTCGAGATCAGCGACGCGCGGCGCGCGTTTCCCTGCTTCGACGAGCCCGCCTTCCGCATCCCGTGGCACATCACGCTCCGGGTCGGAAAGGATCAGACGGCGCTGGCCAACACGCTGGTCGCGCGCGAGAGCGACGGCCCCGGCGCAGGCATGAAGACGGTCGAGTTCCGCCCCACCCCGCCGCTGTCGAGCTATCTGGTGGCGCTCGCCGTCGGGACCCATCGATCTGGTGCCGGCCGGCCGGGCCGGGAAGAACCAGCGTGCCGCTGCGCATCGCGGTGCCGCGCGGGCGCGGGGTCGAGGCGCGCACGGCGCGGCGCACGACCCGCGAGTACCTGGTCGCCCTGGAGAGCTACTTCGGCATGCCGTTCCCGTTCGAGAAGCTCGACAGCGTCGCGGTTCCGCACTTCTTCGGCGCGATGGAGAACGCCGCGCTCATCACCTACGGGACCGATCTCCTGCTCGCCCGTCCGGGTACCGAGGACCGGCCCGACTTCCAGACCGACCACCGCGAGACAGTCGCGCACGAGATCGCGCACCAGTGGTTCGGCGATCTGGTGACCATGGTGTGGTGGGACGACCTGTGGCTCAACGAGTCGTTCGCCACCTGGCTCGAGCGCAAGATGACCAGCCGCACGCGCAGCGACGCCGCGGTGGGCGACGGCGTGACCAACCGAGAGGGCGCGCTGCGGGCCGACGCCCGGCCCAGCGCGCGCGCGCTGCACCAGCCGGTGGCCGCACGCGACGACTTCCTGTTCCTCTTCGATCCGATCAACTACGGAAAGGGCGCCGCCGTCATCGCGATGTTCGAGCGCTGGGTGGGCGAGGACGCCTTCCGCGCCGGTGTGCGCGGCTACATGCGCCGCCACGCGTGGGGCAACGCCACCTCGGCCGACTTCCTGGCCGCGCTCGACGCTGCGGCGCCGGGACGCGACGTCGCCGCCGCCTTCACCACGTTCCTCGATCAGCCGGGCGTGCCGCTGGTCTCGATGGAGCTGCGCTGCAGCGCGGGCCGGCGCCCGGCCGTGGAGCTGCGCCAGGAGCGGCTGTTGCAAGGGGCGGTGCGCCGGCGCGAACGCGGCCCGCTGTGGAAGATCCCGGTCTGCCTCGAGCACGGCACCGGCAAGCGCGCCGCGGCGCAGTGCACGCTGCTCGACCAGCAGGCGGAGACGCTCGAGCTGTCGGGCGCGAGCTGCCCGACCTGGATCAACGGCAACGTCGACGCGCTCGGCTACTACCGCGTCGCCTACGGCGGCGATCTGCTGGCCCGCGCGCTCTCGGGGCGAGCGCCGCTGAGCGCGCACGAGCGCACGTCGGTGCTGGAGGACGCGATCGCCCTGGCCGACTCCGGCCGGCTCTCCTACGGCGTGCTGATCGGCGGCGCTGCCGTCGCTCTCGCGCGAGCGCGACTTCTCGATCCTCCGGCGCGCGATCCAGCTGGCCGCGGCGATCGAGGACCTGGTCCCGGCCGATCGGCAGGCCGAGTACGCCGGCCTGATTCGCCACGCTGTTCGGCGCCCGCGCCCGCGCGCTGGGCTGGAAGCCGCGCGCCGGCGAGCCGACCGGCGCGCGCGTGGTGCGGCCGTACCTGCTCGGGCTCGTCGCGGTCGAGGGTCGCGATGCGACGCTGGCGGCGGAGGCGGAGCGCCTGGCCCGCGCCTGGCTGCGCGACTCCTCGTCGCTACCGGCCGAGGTGTCCGCGTCGGTGCTGAGCGTGGCGGCGGCGGCTCACGGCGGGGCGGAGCTTTACGAGGCCTACCTGGCTCGCCTGCGCCAGGAGAAGTCGCTGGAGCTGCGCACGCCGATCCTCACCGCGCTCGCGCGCTTCCAGGATCCGGCGCTGGTGGCGCGCACCGTCGAGCTGGCCGCGTCGGCCGAGATCCCGTTCAACGAGATGGACGACCTCCTGTCGGGCGGCGAGGCCGACCCGAAGCTGGCCGACCGGGTGTACGACGAGGCGGTGCAGCGCTTCGCGGCGCTGGTCCGCAAGCTCGGCGCCGACCGGCGCATCCAGCTCTTGCGCATCGGCAGCGCGCTGTGCAGCCAGCGGCGGCGGGACCAGGCCGACCGCTTCTTCGCCGACAAGCTGGCCGGCGCGCCGGGCATCGTCACCGCGCGCGATCACATGCGCGAGCAGATCGACCTGTGCGTGGCGCGGCGGGCGGCGCAGTCGGCGGCGGTCGCGGAGGCGCTGGCCGGCACCTGATCCGCGGCGCGAACGCGGCCGGCGCGGCGTCTATTCCCCGCCGCGCGGCGGAATTCGCGCCGCCCGATCGGCGTCCATCTCGTATGACACGGGCAAGCACAGGAGAGCCGGCATGACGCGCAGCGCGTGCGCGGCTGTGCTCGCCGGCCTGGTCGCGGCCGCCTGCGGCGGGGACAAGGTGGAGAAGGGAGACGCCGGTGCCGCCGTGGTCGCGCCTGCGGACGCGGCCGTGACCGCGCACGTAGACATCGGTCCGCTCTCGCTCGGCGTGGCGCACCCGGCCGACCTCGCCTACGAGTCGGGCAAGGGAGCCAAGGCCTTCGCCGCGGCGGCGGCGGCGCGCAAGCGGGGCGACTGGGCGGCGGTGCGCAGGGCATGCGAGGAGGCGATCGAGGCCGACGCGCGGCACCTGGAGGCGCATCGCCTGCTGGCGTCGGCGCTGGCCCAGCAGGGCGAGTACGAGGCGGCGCTCGAGCAGCTGAAGATCGCGCTGGGCGGCGACTGGGTGCGCTGGGGCGCGGCGATCGAGCGCGATGCGGATCTCGAGCCGCTGGCGTCGTCCGCGCTCGGCGCCGCGTTCACCGAGATGGTCGCCGCGCACCGCGAGCAGTTCGCGCGCAGCGCCCGCGCCGGATTGCTGGTCGTCGCCCGCCGCGGTCCGTTCAAGGAGCCGGCCCGGAAGAAGGCGGGCGCGAGCGCGCGGCTGGCCAGCCGCGCCGAGGTGTTCGCGTACGTCGCGCAGACGCAGCGCTACCTCCGCCTCACCCGGACCGGCTTCCAGGTGCTCGGCTTTCTCGCCTCGCCGTCGGGCGACGAGATCGCGTACGCGGCGGCCAGTCACGTGAGCCTGGCCGAGCCGGCGGGCGAGGCGCCGCCTCGCCTGGCCACCGCCCAGGTCGGCGTCGTCAACCTGTCCCGCCCAGAGGTCGTCGGTCCCGTCGCGACGATCAAGGATGCGCGCACGCTGGCGATCGAGTACCTCGCCGGCGACGAGCTGGTGGCGACCAGCTACGACCCGGCCGGCACCTGGGGGCTGGGCCAGGCCCATCCGTTCACCATCGATCGCAGCGATGGCACGGCCAGGCCGACAAAGGCGCCCGAGGCGGGCGCGGAGCCGGTCCGCCGCCTGCTGGTCCGCTACGAGACGGTCGAGCTCGAGACCTCCGGCGAGCCGGACGGCATCGCTGCCGACTGGAACCCGGAGACCGGCGGGGCCGAGGAGTTCGTCATCGAGTCGAGCCAGAGGCGCGTGCAGCTGCGCTCCGGCGATGCGGCCGCGCGCTCAAGCATCGCGTGGTCGCCGGATCGCAGCCGCCTTGCCTTCGCGACGGTCGCGGATCCGTGCGCGCCGCAGGTCGTCGACCGCCAGGCCTCGCTCTATGTTGTCGAGGCGGAGAGCGGGCGGCTCAAGCACGTCTACAGGGGCGCGACACGCTTTGTGCCCCGCTTCGTCGACGCCGGCACGCTCGCGTTCGAGGACGAGAGCGGCGCGGTGCGGCTGTACGACGCGGCCATCGGCCGGGAGGTCGGCCGCCTCGAGGAGCGCGGCGGCGTTGACTTCGTCGGGCTGGGCGCGCTGGCCGGCCCGCTGTGCAAGAGCGAGCCGGCAATGGTGGACAGATAGCGCGCCTCTCGTCCTGGTTGAACCGCCACCAGCAGTTCAGGTGTGCGGCGTGCGGGCGGGCGGCTCCTCCGGCGGCGGATCTTCGCGCGGCGGGTCCTCGGGCGGCGGATCTTCGCGGGGCGGTGAGCGCGGCGGCGGATCGCGGACCGGCGGCTCCTCGGGCGGCGGATCGCCGGCCGGCGGCTCGGTCGGATGCGGCTCCTCGACCGGCGGCTCCGGCGGACGTCGCGGGTCTGCCGCGGATGCCATCACGAGGCAGCCTAACCAGGTCGACAGCGAGCGGCCATCGAAGAAACGCCGCAGCGGCAGCGGGGCCGTGCCATCGAACGCTACCGAGTCGTCGCGCCGCGCGCGGGCAAATCGCTTGACAGTCGCCCGCGCGACTGCCACGTCCACGACGTGCCCTCGACCTCGTGGCGCCCTCCCCGCACCTGGCTGCGCCCGCTGTTCGCACTGGGCCATGCCAGCAAGGGGATCATCTATGTCCTGGTCGGCGGCCTGGCGCTCCTGACCGCCTTCGGCGGGCGCGGCAAGGTCGCCGGCGAGGAGGGCGCGGTCAAGACGCTCGGCGAGCAGCCGTTCGGCCGCTATCTCCTGATCGCCGCCGGGGTGGGGCTGGTCTGCTACGCGCTGTGGCGGGTTCTCAACTCGATCTTCAACCTCGAGAACCGGCGCGGGCTCGGGGGAGCCGGCCAGCGCATCGGCGGCCTGTTCAGCGCCCTGGTCCACGGATCGCTGGCGCTGACCGCCTTCCAGCTCGGCACCGGCCGGCGCGCGCACGGACACGAGGGCAAGTCGCACATCTGGGTCGAGCGCGCGCTGGACAAGCCGTTCGGCGACGCGCTCGTCGCGATCGTGGGTATCGGCCTGATCGGGTTCGCGCTCCATCAGCTCTACTCTGCCGTGGTCGGCAAGCTGGCCGAGCCCGTGGATCCGCCGCCGCGCCACGGCCGATGGATGCGCAACGCCGGCCGGCTCGGCCTCGCCGCCCGCGGCGTCGTCTTCTCCATCATCGGCGCCCGCCTGCTCAAGGCCGGGCTCGACGAGCGCAGCCACAACGCGCGCGACTTCGGCAGCGCCCTGCGCGAGCTTGCGTCTCAGCCCGGCGGCGCGGCGTGGCTCGAGCGCCGTCGCGGCCGGCCTGGCCGCGTACGGGCTGTACCAGCTGGTCGTCGCCCGCTACGGCCGCGTGCCCGGCGCCTGATCGCTGCGGCGCGCGCGGCCGCCGCGTATGCTCGTCGCCCGTGATCTCGGACGAGTCACACTATGTCGCGCTGGCGGCGGCCTATTGCCGGGGCCGCCTGGGCGAGCTCCCCGGCGACGACGCCGCGGCGGTGGCCGCCGGCGAGGCGGCCGGGCTGCGACTGCACCGGTTCAAGCGCACCGCCGAGCTGCCGCGGGTGCGGCGCGTGATCGGCGCGCTGCGCGGGCTGGCGCCGGAGTCTCTGCTCGACGTCGGCACCGGGCGCGGCGTGTTCCTGTGGCCGCTGGTCGACGCCATGCCCGACGTGCGCGTGCTGGCCATCGACCGGCTGGCCCACCGGGTGGCCGACCTGGCCGCGGTCGGGCGCGGCGGCGTGGAGCGGCTCGCGGCCGCGCGCATGGACGCGGTGAGGCTCGCGCTCGCCGACGGTTCGGTCGACGTCGTGACAGTGCTCGAGGTGCTCGAGCACATCCCGGAGGCGGAGTCGGCCGCGCGCGAGGCCATGCGGGTGGCTCGCCGCGGCGTGGTGGCCACGGTGCCGTCCCACGAGGACGACAACCCGGAGCACATCCACCTGTTCGACGGCGAGCGCCTCGGCGAGATGTTGCGCGCGGCCGGCGCCCGCCGCGTCGCCGTCGAGCACGTGCGCGGCCACATCGTGGCGGTGGCGCTGCGATGATGCGATCCATCCACAAGTACCCACGCACCCGCCACCTCGAGGGCTCGCGGCTGCAGCCCGGCGATCACGACATGGAGGCCGCGCCGCTCGACGTCCTGCGCGGCCGCCACATCGTCGTCGAGGAGAAGGTCGACGGCGCCAACGCCGGCATCAGCCTCGACGACGACGGGCGGCTGGCCCTGCAGTCGCGCGGCCACTTCCTGGTCGGCGGCGCACGCGAGCGACACTTCGATCTGTTCAAGCGCTGGGCTGCCGCGCACGCCGGCGGGCTCGCGCCGCTCCTGGCCGGCGGCCGCGTCCTCTACGGCGAGTGGCTGTTCGCCAAGCACACGGTCTTCTATGACCGCCTGCCGCACTACTTCCTCGAGTTCGACGTCCTCGAGCCGGGGTCTGGCTTCCTCTCCACCGATCGCCGCCGCGCGCTGCTCGACAGACAGCCCGATCCGCAGCGTGCCGGTGCTGTGGCAGGGCGTCGTCGACGACCCGACCCGGCTGCCGGACATGGTCGGGCCCTCGCTGTACAAGTCGCCGGCCTGGCGCGACCAGCTGGCCGCCGCTGCCGTCGCCGCCGCCATCGACCCGGATCGCGCGCGCGGCGAGACCGACCCGTCCGACCTCGCGGAGGGCCTCTATATCAAGGTGGAGGAGGACGGCGTGGTGGTCGAGCGCTACAAGTGGATCCGCGCCGGCTTCCTGACCGCGGTCGTGGACTCGGGCACGCACTGGCTGGCGCGGCGGATCCTGCCCAACCAGCTGGAGCCCGGCGTGGACATCCTGACGTGAGCCTGCTCGATCAGATCTGCCCGCAGCCGCCCGCCTTCGACATCGACTGGCCCGCGCTGGCCCGCGTGCTGGACCGCGACGCGCTGGCCGCCACGCCGCAGGGGCCCGAGTACCACGCCGAGGGGGACGTGTGGACCCACACCGGCATGGTGTGTGACGCGCTGGTCGCGCTGCCGGCGTGGCGGGCTCTGCCGCCGGCGGCGCGAGCCATCGTCTTCGCCGGCGCCGCGCTGCACGACATCGGCAAGTCGGCCTGCACGCGGGTGGAGCCGGACGGGCGCATCACCTCGCGCGGACATTCGGCGCGCGGCGAGGCGATGGCGCGGCGGCTGCTCTGGCGCGCGGGCGTGCCGTTCGGCGCCCGCGAGCACGTGTGCGCGCTCATCCGCCACCACCAGGTCCCCTTCTTCCTGGTCGAGTCGGAGGAGCCGGCCGCGCGCCAGACCCTCGTCCGCCTGAGCACGACGGCGGTGTGCCGCTGGCTGGAGCTGGTCGCCGAGGCGGACGCGCGCGGCCGCCGCTGCCGCGATCCGGCCGATCTCCAGCGCATCGTCGACAACACCGCCCTGTTCGGCGAGATGGCCGCCGAGGCCGGCGTGCTCGACGGTGCGTGGCGCTTCCCCAGCGACCACACCCGCTTCCTTTACCTGCGCAGCGACGCGCCGAGCGGCGGGCCCCCGACGTGGAGGCCCACGACGATACCCGCTGCGAGGTGATCGTGATGTCCGGCCTGCCCGGCGCCGGCAAGGACGCCTGGCTGGCCGCGCGGCGCCCGGGCCTGCCGGTGGTGGCGCTCGACGACATCCGCGACCGGCTCGAGCTGGAGCCTGGCGCGGGTGGATCGGCGGTGATCGCCGCCGCGCGGGAGCGCGCGCGCGAGCTCTTGCGCCGCGGCGAGCCGTTCGCGTGGAACGCGACGAACATCAGCCGCCACCTGCGCGAGTCGCTCGTCAACTTCCTGACCCGCTATCCGGCCCGCGTCCATCTCGTCTATCTCGAGGTCAACGCCGCGGCCCAGGAGCAGCGCAATCGCGCCCGCGAGCGCGCCGTACCGGCCGCGGCGATCGAGCGAATGCTCGGGCGCTGGGCGCCGCCCTCCCCGGCCGAGGCCCATCGCGTCACCCACGTCGTCGACGATCCGGGCGAAGTCTCCTGGCCGCCGGTGATCACCGGACCGTGATCAGCGGCGGCGGCGCGCTCATCCGGCCGGCTGGGGCGCGGCGAACAGGCGCAGGAAGCGGGCGGCCGCCTGGCGATCGCCCTGGACCGCGGCGTCTCCCTCGCGCAGCGCGTCGGACAGCCTCCGGCGGCCGAAGGCAAGCTCGCGCAGGATGGCCGGGTCGCAGGCGATGATCGCGTCGGCCGGCTCCGCTGCGCCACGGGTCATGTGAAGGCGCCCGTCCGCCACCTCGAGCCGGTACTCCTCCTCCGCGATGCGCAGGCCGCAGGTAACGGACGTCGCCCTGGCGGCGCTGGCGTCGAAGGTGGTCCGCAGCGCGAACAGCAGGGCATCGACGCCGAGCGGCGCCGACCGCATCGCCGGAGTGCGGCTGCCCCAGCGCGCCAGCTCGGTGAGCACCGGCTCGAGCTGGTGGCCGCGCTCGGTCAGCTCGTAGACCCAGACCGCCGCCGGCGGGGCCAGCTTGCGGCGCTGCACGATCCCGGCGGCCTCGAGCTCGCGCAGGCGCTGCGACAGGACGTTGGGGCTGGCGCCCGGCAGCCCGGCGCGCAGGTCGGTGAACCGCTTGGGCCCGAGGACCAGCTCGCGAACGACCAGGAGGGCCCAGCGCTCACCGACCGCGTCGAGCGCCCGCGCGATGCCGCAGGGATCGCCGTAGCTGCGCCCCTCGACCACGCTCCGAGCCTGCCACGGCGTGTCCCTGTATGCAACTCTCTTCTTGCTAAAAGCAATTCGTCAGTCCTGAATCAGGACTGACGACTCTCGAGAACGAAGGCGAACATGAGCACCACCGGTCCGAAGGGCGCCGACCGGCGCGACCATCCCTGCCTGCTGCCGGCGCGGGCGCAGGCCCGCATGCTGGTGGAACGCCGGCTGAGCGCCGTCGAGCTGCTCGACGCTCACCTCGACCGCATCGCCGCGCACGACGCGCTCGGCGCGGTCGTCTCGCTCGACACCGATCGCGCCCGAGAGCGAGCGGCCGCCGATGACGCAGCCCTCGCCCGCGGCGAGGTTCTGGGCCCGCTGCACGGCGTACCCATGACGCTCAAGGACGCGCACGACGTGGCCGGGCTGCGCACGACAATCGGGGCGCCGCCGCTCGACCGGGTCGCCGACCGGGACGGGACCGTCGCCGCCCGGCTGCGCGCCGCCGGCGCCAATCTCATCGGCCACACGAACGTGGCGGCCTGGCTCGGCGATCCGCTGCAGACCGACAACCCGATCTTCGGCCGCACCGGCAACCCGTGGGACCCGACGCGCACGCCAGGAGGCTCGAGCGGGGGCGCCGCGGCCGCGCTGGCCGCCGGCCTGACGCCGCTCGAGGTCGGCTCCGACCTGGCCGGCTCGATCCGCCTGCCGGCCCACTTCTGCGGCGTCTACGGCCTCAAGACGACCGAGCGCCGCGTCCCGCTCACCGGCTTCTTCCGCATGCCGGGCCAGGTCCCGCGCTCGGTCCGCATCATGTCGTGTCTGGGCCCGATGGCCCGCGACCTGGACGACCTGCGCCTCGCGCTCGACATCCTCGCCGGACCCGACGGCCACGACTCCGACGTGCCGCCGGTCCCGCTGATCCCGCCCGAGCCGAGGGATTCTGCGGGGCTTCGCCTGGCGGTGGCACCGTCCCTGCCCGGCGCGCGCGTGGCCAGCGATGTCCGCCGCGAGGTCGAGCGGGTGGCCGCGGCCGCCGCCGGCGCCGGGGCGCGCGTGGACGAGCGGCTGCCAGAGACCGACTGGGGCGAGCTGTTCGCGCTGTTTTCCGATCTGGTCTCCACCATCACCGGCATCTTCTCGCCCGGCGCCGAGCTGCGCGACGAGCAGCGCACCCTGGCCTGGTACCTCGACGCCCTCGACCGCCGCGATCGGCTGATCGCGCCGTGGACGCGCTTCTTCGACGACGTCGACGCCCTGCTGCTGCCGGTCGCGGCGACCTCCGCATTCACCCACCGGGAGACCGGCGCTCCGGTCGACGTCGACGGCGAGGCGATGAGCTACTGGGAGGTCGGCGGCGCGATGCCGCTCTGCAACGTGACCGGCCTGCCCGCCCTGGCGGCGCCGGCCGGGAGCGACCGCGACGGCCTGCCGATCGGCATCCAGATCGTCGGCGCGCCCTGGTCGGAGCCGGGCCTGCTCGAGATCGCCCGCGCGCTTGAAAAGGCGGACATCCTTCCCGGCTTCCGGCCGCCGCCGGCCGTGCGGGGAATCACGGATGGACGGGGGCCCAGGGCCTGACCACTCGGTTCCGATCGCGGCGTGACCCTCTTCTCGTGGCGGCGGTATCATCCGGGCCGGAGGAGGAGCCGATGCCGCACGCCAGGTACGCCCCGTCTTGCAGGAGCACAGGGTCCGCCAGGAACGCCGAGATGGGCGCCGTGGCCGCGCTCGCCGCACTGGCCGCGGTGGCCGCCGGGTTGCTCGGGGCCGGCTGCTTCGGGCCGCGCATCAAGGGGTCGGGCCACGAGGTGAAGCAGGCCCGCCAGGCGGCGCAGTTTCGCCGCATCGACATTCGCGGATCGACCGACGTCGTCGCGCGCATCGGGTCGAGCACCGCGATCACTGTGTCGGGCGACGACAACATCGTGCCGCACGTGCGCACCGAGGTGCGCGGCGACACGCTGATCATCGACATGGAAGACGGCAGCTACTCGACCAGCGCGCCCCTCGTCGTCACCGTGTCGACGCCGGCGCTCGACGGCATCTCGATCAGCGGCAGCGCCAGCGCGCAGGCCAGCGGGATCTCGGCCGAGCGCTTCGACGCCAGCATCTCGGGCTCCGGCGACATGGAGTTGAAGGGGACCGCGGGCGAGGTGGAAGCGTCGGTCAGCGGCTCGGGCGACATGCGGCTGTTCGGCCTGGCCGCCCGCCGCGCGATGGTCAACGTGTCCGGCAGCGGCAACGTCCAGGTGAGCGCGGACGAGGCGCTCGGGGTCGAGGTGAGCGGCTCGGGCGACGTCCGCTACCGCGGCAACCCGGCCCGCGAGGTCAAGATCAGCGGCTCCGGCAGCGTCGAGCCGGGCTGACCGAGCGGCAAGCCCGCTCGCCGTGTCGAGCCCTCGCCCGGCCGCGGCCCGGGCCGTGGTACGAGACCTCATGGCCGAGACTCCGGGTCCGTCCCACAGCCCGCTGCACGTGCGCGGCGCCCGCTTCCTGCTCGTCGCCGCCTGCCTGGTGATCGTGATGGCCGGGCTGCGCGCCGGGCAGGCCTTCCTCCTGCCGCTGCTGATGGCGCTGTTCCTCGCCATCCTGTGCGTGCCGCCGCTGCGCTGGATGCGGCGGCTCGGCCTGCCGGAGTGGCTGGCGATCACGCTGGTGGTAGGCGGCGCGGTGCTCAGCGTGCTCGCGGTCGCGGTCGTGGTCGGCGGCACCATCCAGAGCTTCTACGACGAGCTGCCCACCTACCGCGCGCGCCTCGACGGCATCGTGCAGGGCGGCCTGTCCTGGCTGCAGTCCTGGGGCGTCGACCTCTCGGCCGAGGACCTGAGCGCCAAGATCAACACCGGCGCCGTCCTCGACCTCACCGGCGCAACCGCCGCCAGCATCGTGTCCGCGTTCTCCAGCGTGGTGCTCGTGCTCATCCTGATGGCGTTCATGCTGTTCGAGCTGAGCGGCGGGTCCAGCCGGCTGCGCCGCGCGCTGGGCGACCCGGACGCGGACCTGGGCTTCCTCGAGCGCGGGGCCGCCGAGGTGCAGCGCTACCTCGCCATCAAGACGGCGATGAGCCTGCTCAACGCCTGCCGTCGCGATCGGCGTGTGCGTCGCGCTCGACGTCAACTTCCCGCTGCTGTGGGGCCTGTTCGCGTTCCTGTTCAACTACGTGCCCAACATCGGCTCGGTGCTGGCCGGCATCCCGCCGGTGCTGCTCGCGCTGGTGCAGCACGGCCCGGCCCGCGCCGCGCTGGTCGCCGCGCTCTACATCGTGCTCGACGTCCTGTCCGGCAACGTGCTCGAGCCGAAGATCATGGGCAAGCGCCTGGGCCTGTCGCCGCTGGTGGTCATGCTGTCCCTGGTGTTCTGGGGCTGGATGTGGGGCCCGGTCGGAATGCTGCTCTCGGTCCCGCTCACGTCGATGCTCAAGATCATGCTCGAGCACACAGAAGATCTGCGCGGAGTCGCGATCCTGCTCGGCGCCGACGACGACCGCGCGCCGGGCGACGGTGCTACCATGCGGCGCTCGTGAGCACGCTGCACCTCATCCGGCACGGCCAGGCCTCGTTCGGCGCCGAGGACTACGACGTGCTGTCGCCGGTCGGGATCGAGCAGGCGCGCGCCCTGGGCCGCTACCTGGCCCAGCGGCCGACGCGCATCGACGCGATCTACGCCGGTCCGCGCCGGCGTCAGCTCGACACCGCGCGACACCTCGCGGCGGCCGCCGCCGAGCTCGGCTGGGAGCTGCCGGAGATCGGCGTGGTGCCGGAGATGGACGAGTTCCCGGCCATCGAGCTGTTCCGCGTCTGGTTGCCCAGCCTCGCCGCCGAGGACCCGGAGCTGGCCCGCGCGCTGGGCGCCATGGCCGGCGGCGCCGGCCTGCAGGGCGCCGCCATCCAGGCCGCCTTCGAGACGATCACGCACCGCTGGGCGCGCGGCGAGCTGGAGACCGGCGAGCTGGAGACCTTCCTCGCCTTCTGCGACCGGGTCGGTCGCGGCATCAACGCGGTCATGGCCGCCGAGGGGCGCGGCCGCCGCGTCGCGCTGGTCACCTCGGGCGGTCCGATCTCGGTCGCGGTGCGCATGTGCCTGGGCCTGGCCGACGAGCGCACCATCCGCCTGTCCTGGGTCATCGCCAACGCGTCGATGACCGAGCTGCGCTGGCGCGGCGACGAGCTCACCCTGTTCGGCTTCAACGCAGTCCACCACCTGGACGACAGCATGCTCACCTACCGCTGATCGGAGCGAGCGCCATGGACTTCGACATCCCGCCTCCCACCGCCGCGCTGCTCGAGCGCATCCGCGACTTCATCGACCGCCGCGTCATCCCGGCCGAGCAGGAGCTCCTGCCGCACGGCGTGAGCGGCGACGAGCCCTTGCTGACCGCCCTGCGCGACGAGGTGCGCGCGGCCGGGCTGTGGGGGCCGCAGAATCCCACGCGACGTGGGCGGCATGGGGCTCTCGCTGCTGGACCACGGGCTGGTAAGCCAGGAGCTGGGCCGCTCGCCGCTGGGCCACTTCGTGTTCGGCGCCCAGGCGCCCGACGCCGGCAACATCGAGATCCTCCACCGCCACGGCAGCGCGGAGCAGAAGGAGCGCTGGCTGCAGCCGCTGGCGGCCGGACGCATCCGCAGCTGCTTCGCCATGACCGAGCCGGAGCACGCCGGCTCCAACCCGACCGAGCTGTCCACCACCGCCCGCTCCGACGGCGACGACTACGTCATCGACGGCCACAAGTGGTTCAGCAGCTCGGCCGATGGCGCGGCGTTCGCCGTGGTCATGGCGGTGACCAACCCGGCCGCACCGCCCCACGTGCGGGCCAGCCAGATCCTGGTGCCGACCGACACGCCCGGCTTCGAGTGGGTGCGCAACGTTCCGGTCATGGGTCACGCCGGCCGCGGCTGGGGCAGCCACGCCGAGATCCGCTTCCACGGCTGCCGGGTGCCGAAGTCGAACCGACTGGGCGTCGAGGGCTCGGGCTTCCTCATCGCCCAGGAGCGGCTGGGGCCCGGCCGCATCCACCACTGCATGCGCTGGATCGGCATCTGCGAGCGCGCCTTCGAGATGATGTGCCGGCGCGCGGCCACCCGGCAGATCGCGCCGGACAAGACCCTGGCCACGCGGCAGATCGTGCAGGCCTGGATCGCCGAGAGCCGCGCGTCGATCAACGCCGCCCGCCTGATGGTGCTCGACGCGGCCAGCAAGATCGATCGGCACGGCTTCGAGTCCGCCCGCGAGGAGGTGTCGCTCATCAAGTTCTTCGTCGCCGACGTGATGATGAAGGTGGTCGACCGCGCGATCCAGGTGCACGGCGCGCTCGGCGTGTCGAGCGACACCGTGCTGGCCTACTTCTACGCCCACGAGCGCGCCGCGCGCATCTACGACGGGCCGGACGAGGTCCACAAGATGGTGGTGGCCAGGCGCATCGTGAAGCGCTACGCCGAGGAGGGGCGGCGCGAGTGAGCGGCGCCGCCGAGACCCGGCCGCCGCGTCCGGGCGAGGAGCTGGACGCCGGGCGCATCGCCGCCTACCTGGCCGCGCACATGCCGGACCTGGGCGGCCGCGAGCCGTCGGTCGAGGTGGAGCAGTTCCCCGGCGGACACTCCAACCTGACCTACCTCCTGCGCCTCGACGGCGCGCGCGAGCTGGTGCTGCGCCGCCCGCCGGTCGGCTCCAAGGTGAAGGCCGCGCACGACATGGGCCGCGAGTTCCGCGTGCTCTCGCGACTGTCGGGCGCGTGGAGCAAGGCCCCGCGCCCGATCCTGGAGTGCCAGGACGAGTCGGTGCTGGGCTGCCGTTCTATATCATGGAGCGGCTGCGCGGCGTGATCCTGCGCCGCGAACCGCCCGCCGGCGTCGAGGTCGATGCGGACACCGCGCGGCGGCTGTGCCTGGCGCTCATCGACGGCCTGGTCGAGCTGCACGCGGCTCGACTTCTCGGCCATCGGGCTCGGCGATCTCGGCCGGCCCGACGGCTACGTCGAGCGCCAGGTGCGCGGCTGGACCGAGCGCTACGCCGGATCGAAGACCGACGACATCGCCGTCGGTGACGCGCGTGGCCACCTGGCTGGCCGATCACATGCCGCAGTCCGGACCGCCGGCGCTGATCCACAACGACTACAAGTTCGACAACATGGTGCTCGACCCGGACGACATCACGCGCATCGTCGGCGTGCTCGACTGGGAGATGGCCACGGTCGGCGATCCGCTGATGGATCTGGGCACGTCGCTGGCCTACTGGGTCGAGCCGGGCGATCCAGAGCCGCTGGTCGGCATGCGCTTCGGCCCGACAAGCCTGCCGGGCATGATGACGCGCGCCGAGGTGGCCGAGCGCTACGCCGAGCGCAGCGGCCGGCCGGTCGGCGACATCGTCTTCTACTACGCGTTCGGCCTGTTCAAGACCGCGGTCGTCGTCCAGCAGATCTACTACCGCTGGAAGCAGGGCCTGACCCAGGACCCGCGCTTCGCGCCGCTCATCCACGCTGTCGGCCTGCTGTGCGACCAGGCCGCCCTGGCCATCGAGCAGCGCTCGCTGTAGTCGCGGCGCGCGGTCACGCCTTCGTGAACCACTCGAGCCAGCCGCCGGCCACGCTCATCAGCCGCTCGGTCTCCAGACGGTAGACCCGCTCGCGGCCCCGCTTCTCCACCGTGACCAGGCCGGCATCGACGAGCACGCGCAGGTGGCGCGTCGTCGTCGGCCACGAGCAGGCGAAGCGGTCGGCGATGTCGCCGGCGGTCAGCTCCCCGCCGCGGAACTTGAGGGTCAGCAAGATGTGGCGGCGCTGCTCGTGAGCCAGGGCGGCGAAGACCGCCTCCAGGTCGTCGAGCCGGCGCTCGGCCAGCGACGGTTCAGCCTTCGACTTGCTGGACGTTGGGGAACTCCATGTCGGTGCAGCATTCTCCCATCGGCTCCCAGATGGCCGCTACCTCCGGCAGCGAGTGCGCGCGGCCGGCCGACTCCCCGTCCTTCCACGGGAAGATCTCGGTGTAGAAGATGCGGCCATCCTTGTCCTGGCCGCGGAAGATGAGGTGCGGGGGCTGATCGGCGACCAGCCCGAGCTTCGAGAAGGTGGGCCAGTGCCGCTCGAGCAGCTTGCGGAACTGCTCCTCCTTCTCCGGCTTGACCCAGTAACGGCACAGCGTGATCGCGGACTGCTTGTCGTTGGAATGCATGGCCACGACATTTAGCGTCATCGCTAAATATTGTCAAGCGCGTCAGCAGCCACGATTCCGGGCCCCTACCGGGCGCGTCTCCATTGGGCGACCTGGTCAAGGTCGCCGACCTGGTCACGGTCAGCGATGAGCTACCGCTGGCTGTTGCCGCTCGCGCTGCGCCTGGCCGCCCGGACGTGGCCGCATGGCGGACCACGCGGAACGCCGCTGTCGATCCTGGCGAGCACCCGCGCCTCCTCAGTGGCGGCTGCACTGCTGAGCACGGACAGCGCCAGCCTGCACCTCGTGCCCGCGCGAACCGACACTGATCAGGCCGACGATCGGCCGGCCAGAACAGCGCGACTCGGCGGCGTGCCGGCGGGGCGCGAAGCAGACGGCTGCGGCGCGCGCTCCGAGGCTGTCACCGAGCGGTCCGCTCATGTCGCCAGAAGCGCGCTTGGTGCACGCCCGGGGCGCACCGCCGGTGGCCAGCTCGCGGTTTGCGGTGCCGGAAGGTCGGGCTTGCAACTCGGCAAACGGGACGCGCGTTCGGTCGACGTCCACGGCCGCGCCGCCGGTGGCGAGCTCGCGGTTGCGGAGCGGGAGGGTCGGCGTGCCGCGGCGAAGAGAAACGCGCTCGGGGCACGTTCGGGGGACACGCTGGCTCGGATGCCGTGCGTGTCGGCGCCTGGGGGGCCGGGCTCGGCCGAGGCACTTCCGTCGGTGTCGGTACTATCAGACCCGTCAGACCGGCCAGACCCTGCTGACAAGAAACTCTGCCTAGAATCTATGGTGCGTCAACGGCCGCGGAAGAGACACGGGCAGCTCCCGCTCGAGCGGGCTCGCGAGGCAACCGGGCGGGGTCGCGCCGCCGGTGGCTAGCTCGCGTTTGCGGTGCCGGAAGGTCGGGCTTGCAACTCGGCAAACGGGACGCGCGTTCGGTTGACGTCCACGGCCGCGCCGCCGGTGGAGAGCTCCGCGGTTGCGGAGCGGGAGGGTCGGCTTGCCGCGGCGAAGAGAAACGGGCTCGGGGCACGTTCGGGGGGACTCGCTGGCTCGGATGCCGTGCGTATCGGCGCCTGGGCTCCGGGCTGGGCCGAGGCACTTCCGTCGGTGTGGGTACTGTCAGACCCTGCTGATAAGAACTCTGCCCAGAATCTATGGGGCGTTGACGGTCGCGGAAGAGACACGGGCAGCTCCCGCTCGAGCGGGCTCGCAAGGCAAGCGGGCGAGGTGGTTGGCGACCGGGTGCGGGGCGGCCGCGGGGGCGCACGAAGGTCGGGCACGTGCGGCGCGAACGGTTCGCGGGGCGCTTCCCGCAGCACGTCACGTTGCGGATGGTGCCCGGGATCGGGTCGCTGCGGCGCTACCACCCCTTGCGCGTGGTGCGGGCGGCGATCGCGAAGGGGCACCGGAGCGACTTCCGCATCGTCGAATTCAACCTTCTGTCCAATCACCTTCATCTGATCGTCGAGGCTGAGGGCGCCGAGGCCCTCGCGCTGGGGATGCAGGGCTTCAACGTCCGGGTGGCGCGCGGCATCAACAAGGCGATGGGCCGGTGCGGCAAGCTGTTCGCCGAGCGCTACCACTGCCGGGCGCTGCGCTCGCCGACCGAGGTGCGCCACGCGGTCCGCTACGTGCTCCTCAACCAGCGCCATCACATCGCGCGCGGTGGAGCGCGGCCATCCGGGTCCGTGCTCGATCCGTACTCCAGCGCGACCTGGTTCGATGGCTGGAAGTCGCCCGTCCGGGCCCACGAGCCATGGCAGCGCGAGTTGCTCGCCATGCCGCGGCCTACGGCGCGGGCCACGGTCTGGCTGCTGACCACCGGCTGGAAGCGCCGCGGCCTGCTCGGCTTCGGCGAGACTCCGGGCGTGCCGCGCCGCCCGCCGTGACCGGGCGCGGCCCCTCCCGCTCCGCAAATCGCGAGCCCGCCACCGGCGGCGCGGCCGTGGACGTCAACCGAACGCGCCCCCCATGCGCCAGACATTCAAGCCTCCTCCCGCTCCGCAAACCGTGAGCCCCCCACCGGCGGCCGGCCGTGGACGTCGACCAAACACGCGTCCCGCTGGCCGAGTTGCAAGCGCGCCCCTCCCTCTTCCGCACACCGCGAGCTCGCCACCAGCAGTGCGGCCGTGGATGTCCACCGAACGCGCCCCGTTTGCCGACTTGCGAGTGTGACCTCCCGCTCCGCGGACCGCGAGCCTGCCACCGGCGGCGGGCCCCGGATGTCGACCGGGCGCGTGCGCCCGCATACGCCAGCATTCAGGTCCACCCTGCGGCCCGCAATCTCGCGGGCCCGCCACCGGCCGGGCCCGCTCTGTTGCCGGTCACTCGGTGAACGCGTACTCGTGCTGCGCGTCGCGAATGACCAGGGTGCGCTTTGCCTCCTTGCCGACGACGAACTCGAAGCCGGTGTAGCCGGGGGCGGTGGTGATGAACGAGATCGAGCCGTCCGGGTTCTTGCGCGAGGCGACCTCGGACTTCCACTCGCCGAAGTCGAAGACTGTCGCGGTGCCGGCCTTGCGCACCGCGATCTCGCCGAGGGCGGGGTTGCTGTACTTCGGCGCCAGCTTGGCCGCCTCGCTCGGATCGGCCGGCACCACCAGCAGCTTGCGCTCGGCGGCGAGCTGGTCGAAGAACGTCTTGGCCTGGGCAGCGGTGTCGGCGTCCGCCTCCGGGCGGCCGTCGAACAGGACCTCGAGCAGCTTGCGGCGGAACTGCGAGCGCAGGACCCAGCCCGGGTCGGCGTTGGTCAGGATGACCGCGCCGACGCCGTGCTCGGGCAGCCACATCATGTCGCTGTGGAAGCCGATCATGTCGCCGCCGTGGTGGACGACCGGCGTGCCGTACTTCGTGTTCGACCGAGAGCCCCATGCCGTAGGTCGAGTCCTTGCCGATCGAGACCTGGGGCAGGCGGCGGGCCAGCAGGACCTCCTTGTCGATGTAGCGCTTGCCGCCCGGCAGCGCGCCGTCGGCCAGCTCCATCGCCACGTACTTGAGCATGTCGTCGATGCTGCTCCACGCCGCGCCGGCCGGGCGCACCGGGATGATGGAGTAGTTGATGTCCATGGCCGCGACCGCCGGCTCGCCGTCGATGGTCGGCGCGTGCGGCCGCGCCGAGTTGCCGCGCAGGGCTCGCGCGTAGTCGAACGTGGTCGCCTTCATGCCGAGCGGGCCGAACACCTGCTTCTGCATGGCGCGGTCATAGGCCGCGCCCAGCTCCAGCTTCGGGTACAGCACGTGGCCGGCGACGAAGCCGGCCGCCGCGGCCATCGGGTTCGAGTACTGGAACGCCTCGCCGAACTTGCTCGTCGGCTGCATCGTCGCCAGCGTGGCCAGCGCGCCATCGGGGGTCACGCCCTCGAACTGGAACAGCCACTCGAAGTCCTGGCGCGGCAGGCCGGTGCAGGCGCAGATGAGGTGCTTGACCTGCACGCTGGCCGTCGTGGCCGGGTCGCCGAGCTTGAACTTCGACAGCAGCGACGTCACCGGCGTGTCCCAGGTCATCTTCTTGGCCTCGACCAGCTTGCCCAGGAGCAGCGTGGTGAGGCCCTTCGTGTTGGACGCGATCATGAAGAGCGTCTTGCCGTCCGGCTTTGCCGGCTTGCCCAGCTCGCGCACGCCGAAGCCGCCCGAGAAGACCACCTTGCCGTTCTGGATGATGCCGACCGCGACGCCCGGGATGTGCAGCGCCTTCTGCCCCTCCTCGATGAACTTGCCCAGCGCGGCGATGCGGGCGGCGTCGAGCTCGTGCGCGCGCTTGCCGGCGAACGACTCGCGCTGATAGCCCTTGGGCAGCAGGCGCCCGAAGATCAGCGCCACCTGGCCGTATCGCTTCTCGCCGACCGGCTGGGACATGTCGTAGATCATGACGGTCCACACGTCGTTGGCGCGCTGCACGATGGCCTCGACGTCGCGACGCAGGTTGGGCGACACCTGATACGAGTAGTTGCTGCGATCGCTCCAGCCGTCCTTGGGCGGGGCCTGGGTCTTCACCTTGAGCGGCCAGCTCGCCTTCGGATCGTAGGTGGCCCAGGCCGCGGCAACGGCGGCGTCTGCGTCGTCCGCGCGCACGTCGATCAGCGCGATGCGCGAGCCGCCTTCCGGCGCCTCGAGGATGGTGGCCTGGCCGCGCACCGAGAGGCTCCAGCCCGACGGCGCGATGAACGAGTTGCCGTGCACGGTGGTGCGCGGCGCGTCGGCGGCCAGCTTCTCGGCCGGCGCCGGCGCCTGAGCGCCTGCGCTCGTCCCGGCGGGCGTCGCCGGTGACGGACCTGACGCCGGCTGCGACTGCACCGCGGACGACGAGCATGCGGCGAGCAGCGTGATGGAAGTGAGCGCCGAGAGACGCATCGCGTGAAAGAGAGCTCGCATGCCGCGGACACTATCAGCTCGCGCATGCGGCGGCGGCTCTTCTTCGCACCGCCGCCGTCGATGTGTGCAGCTGTTATCCGACCTCCTACCAGTCGCGCGTGGCGCGGCGCGTCGTCACCGCGGCGCGAGAAGTTGGCTGGCTCCGCGCCTTTCGCCGCGCGATCCGCTGTCATCAAATCGAGGTCGCACGTCGCACCAACCAAGGAGGCCCCTTTGTCGAGCACCGGACTTGGAGTGGTCAACGCACGTCTCATCGGCCTCGCGGCCGCGCTCGCGGCGATGTCAGCGGGCACGGCCGCGGCGAGCACCCTCACCCAGAACACCTCGTGGACGATCGACCGCGCGGACGCGACGGCCAGGTATCGCGTCGTCGGTTACGGCGACTCGATCTACGCCGGCTACCGCGGCAGCCTCTCGCGCGTGGCTGTGCGGGCGGCACCCAACGCCGCCGGCGAGTACGCGTCGACCCGGTGGGGCAGCGACGTCGAGGTCATCCGCCGCGCCAAGTCAGGAGCCAAGGCGGCCGACATCTACCAGAACAAGATCGTGAACGAGCGCTCGTACATGCAGGATCCCAGCACGCGCGTCGTGACCTTCGAGATGTGCGGCAACGACTACCTCCAGGCCCGCAGCGCGCTCTCGGATCAGAGCGGCACGTGCAACTACGGCCCGATCGAATCGGCGCTGGCCACCTGCACCCAGTACATGGAGCTGTCGATGCAGGCGATCAACCAGTACGCGACCAGCGCGCCGGTCAAGATCATCTCCAACATCTACTACCCGGGCTACGACGCCGACAACGTCAACACCAGCTGCAGCGACGCGGCCACCGGCCAGCCGGTCAACAAGCAGGAGAAGTTCCTGCCCTTCCTGGCGCGCAGCAACTGGCGCGCGTGCAACCTGGCCGCGCAGTACGGCTTCGGCTGCGCCGACACCTTCGCCGCCTGGATGGGCGCCGACTACGACTCCAACGGCGACGGCGCCGTCGACTCGTCGGCGCTCGCCTTCATCCCGGGCGAGTCGGAGGATGCGTACGTGCAGCGCATCTCGGTGACCCTGCGCTCGACCCTGCGCGACGCCAACGGGCACCTGGCCGACCCGAGCACCAGCTACGACTATCTCCAGTCGGACAACACGCACCCGACCTACACCGGCGCGACCATCTCCGTCGGTATCTTCGGCGGCACCGGCACCGGCTCGGGCGCGCCGGATTACTCCGACGGACAGATCGTGGACGGCAAGAACCCGGTGTGGAACGTCTACGGCCACGAGATGATGGGGCGCCTGCTGTCGGTGTTCGGCCCGCCCGCGCCCTGACCATCGTCACTGCGCGAGGCGGCTCCACAGCAGCCAGGCGACGCCGCCGTAGTAGCCGACCAGGGCGATCGCCTCGAGCAGCCATCGCGCAGCCCGCGCCCGCGGCTCGGCCAGGAAGCGAGCCGCGGGCCAGGCCAGGGCCGCCACGATGACGCGCCAGACCGCGTACCAGCACAGCATGTTCCCCGCCACCCACAGCCAGACGCCGAGCAGCGTGTCGAGCCAGCGCGCCAGGCCGTACCACCGGTACTCCTCGAGCCAGCCACCGTACATGATGATCTGGTGCAGGCGGAACAGGATCGCGGTCGGCACCAGCGGGGCCAGGACGAGCGCGTGCAGCGGATGGCGCAGCCAGCGGGTCGCGCGGCGGGCGCGCGCTGCGGCCAGGGCGGGATGCGCCGTGTCGCCTCCCAGCGCGGCGACGAGCGGCGTGGGATCCGGCATCGCGAGCTGGACGGCGCGGCCGGATCGAAGGCGGATGGCCACGCCCGCGCCGGGCCACGGCAGCCGCCACGGCGCGACGCCGGCGATGGCGGCGAGCGGGATCTCCAGCCGCGACCGCCGGCCGTCGATCGCCACCGTCTCGGCACAGACGTCGACCTCGGCGCGCGCGATCCAGCGCAGCACCAGGTACGCAGCCGACGGCAGCAGGGCGAAGTACAGCAGCCGGTGGACCAGCAACGGCAGCGGGACGCGCTCGAACGGCCCCGGCGCGACCATGTCGAACAGCAGGCCCGCAGCGAGATCGAGCACGCACAGCGCGGCCAGCGCGAGCAGCGCCCCGGCGAGGACGCGAAGTGCGGGCGGAAGGGCGCGCGCGACAAGGCGCGTCGAGGGCGGGCTCATCGGCCACCATGATAGGCGCGCGACGGAGGCAATGGCGACCCATGCCAGCAACCGGTAGAGACGAGCGCGGTGCGAAGCGAACCGTGGGCGCCGACGGTGTCGTGCGCATCGAGAAGCCGGCGTCGCCCGCGCGGCGGGCGGCCTGGGTCGCGGCCGGCCTGGTCCTGCTGGCTCTGGTGTGGCTGTTCCTCGATGTCCGCGGCGATGCCCGGACGGCCTCGCCGGTGGCAAGCGAGCGCGGGGACGTGGCTGCGTCGGCGCGCGCGTCGACCCCGCGGCCGGCACTCGGATCGGCGCAGTCCGGGCGCACCGAGGGCGCCGATCAAGACGAGCACGCCGAGCAGCCGGAGGTGTACGTGAACCAGATCGATCCGGCATCGGCCGAGAAGACCGGCATCCACCTGTTCCCGCGGCCCGGCACCAAGCCGATCAAGGGCGGCATCCTCGTCCCCGACGGCTACCAGCTGCCGCCCGGCTACGTGCGCCACTACCAGACGACCGACGACGGCGAGCCGGTGCAGGCAATCCTGATGTTCCACCCGGATCATCGACCTGTCGACGCCGACGGCCGGCCCATCCCGCTGCCGGCGGACCGCGTGGTGCCCCCGGAGCTGGCGCCGCCCGGCATGCCGATCCAGATGCTCGAGGCGCCGCCGGTGCGCCGCGACTTCGACGAGACCTCCACACCGCGATGACGCGCGAGCGCTGGCTGCCCTTCGCCGGCGCTGTCGCCGGCGCCGCGCTGCTCGGGCTGTTCGCCCGCACCCACGGGCTGGTCGTGCCGCTCGGCTTCGTCGCGCTCGTGCCGTGGCTACTCGCCATCGACCGGCCGGCGTGCGGCGGCGCCGCCGCGATGCTGTCGAGCGCGCTGGCGTCGGCCGTCTTCGCCGCAGTCGGCTTCGCCTGGTTCCCGGCGGCGGTGGCCGGCTACTCGGGCGGCTCGCCGCTGCTCGGCTGGCTGGCGACAGTCCTGCTGGCCCCCGTGCTGCTCGCGCCGCAGTTCCTCGCCTTCGCCGCCGCTCGGCGCATCGCGCTGCGGCTGGGAGCCTCGCGCGCGCTGGTCGCCGCGATCGGCGCGCTGACCTGGGTCGGCGCCGAGTGGGCGCTGCCGCGGCTGTTCGCCGACACGCTCGGCTACGGCCTGCATCCCTGGGCCGGCCTGCGCCAGGCCGCCGATCTCGCCGGCGCCCGCGGTCTGACCCTCCTGCTCCTGCTCGCGAACGAGTGTGTCGCGATCGCCATCGCGGAGCGCAGGGCGCGCCCGCTCCTCGCCGCGGCCCTTCCGCTGGTCGGCGCGCTGGCCTACGGCCACCTGCGCGGCCGGCAGATCGAGGAGCGCGCGGCCGCCGCGCCGTCCTTCGGCGCGGCCATCGTGCAGGCCAGCATCACCAGCTACGACAAGCTCGCGGCCATGAACGGGACGTTCGCGGCGGTCAGCCAGATCCTGGACGCGCACTTCGCGCTGTCGCGCCAGGTGATCGAGGCGCCGCCGCAGCCGCCCGATCTGATCGTCTGGCCGGAGACTGTCTATCCGACAACGTTCGGCGCGCCGCGCACGCCGGAGGCCGCCGCCTTCGACGACGCCATCCGCGGCATGGTGTCCGCCACGTCGGTGCCGCTGGTGCTGGGCGCCTTCGAGCGCGTGGGCGCCGACGAGTTCAACGCCGCCTTCTTCCTGACCCCGGGCGCCGGCGGCCATGTCGACGCACCGGACCTATCGCAAGTCGATCCTTTTCCCGCTGACCGAGTACGTGCCCGGCTGGCTCGACTCCGAGTGGCTGCGCGGCGCTCTGCCGTGGACCGGACGCTGGACACCCGGTCCCGGCCCGCGCGTCGTCCACGCGGCGCTGCGCGGCGGCGCGCCAATCGCGGTCGCGCCGCTCATCTGTTACGAGGTCACCGAACCGGGCTACGTGGCGGCCGGCGCCGCGGCCGGCGCGGATCTGTTGCTCACCATCTCCAACGACGCCTGGTTCCCCGACGACACGGCGCCGCGGCTGCACGCCATCATCGCCGCGTTCCGCAGCGTCGAGACCCGGCTGCCGCAGCTGCGCGCGACCAACTCCGGCATCTCGGCGCTGATCTCGCCCACCGGCGAGATGCAGGCAGCGACCGGCTTCGGCGTGCGCACCGCCTTCCGCGTTCAGGTCCCGCGCATGCCGCGCACGACCACCCTGGTGGTGGCCTGGGGCGACTGGCTGGGACCGGCGTCGCTGGCGCTCATCGCGGTGCTGCTCGGCGCGGCGTGGGCGCGCCGGCGGCGGTGAGCGGCTCGCGTCAGTTCACGCACACGGCGGCGCAGGCCGGGTAGACGAGCGGCGTGCTGCCGAGGCTCTGGCGCAGGAGCGCGCAGGTGCCGGTCGTGATCTCGGCGTTGCACTCCGCGGCCCCTTCCACGTTGAACGACCGCGCAGGAGTCGAGCAGGGTGCACGACAGCTGCTGCCACTGCACGTTGCACTCGGAGATGTCGGTCCAGCCGCGCTCGGCCAGCTCCGCGGGCGACAGGCAGTCGAAGATCTTGTTGCAGTAGCTGGCCGCGAAGTCGGTGCAGAGCTGCTCCTGCTCCTCGATCACCGCGTCGAACTCGGTTGTCTGCACGCACTCGAGCGCGAGCAGCGCGCGGGCGGCATCGACCGGCGGCACGGCGGCGCTGGCGACGAACTTGAAGATGAGCGGGAGCTGGAGCACGAGGTCGACGCCGTCGATCGCGTCGGCGGCGTCCACGCAGGCGGCGAAGTCGGCCTCTGGCTGCGCGGTCACCAGGAACAGGGCCGGCTCGTCCGCCTGGGCCTCCTCGAGGACGGCTGACGGCTCGGACATCTCGGCGGCGCAGCTGGCCAGCGAGGGGCTGATGGCGACGAGACAGGCGATCGAGCAAAGGCGCATGGTCGGGCACTCCTCAGTTTCAGGCGGTGCGGGTCGCCCCTGCACCTGCCGTGCCCTGCGCCGGATGCGCCAGCTGCTCGATTTGCGGCGCGCTGTCCCGCGACCCGGCCGTTCCGAGCCGTGACTGCTACGGCTGCGGAACCGCGCCGGGTCGTTACAGGGTCACTCGACGCACTCGGCCAGGCAGTCGGCCTCGTTGTCGATGCACTCCTGCGCCGTCCACACATCCTCGGCGTTCTCGTGACACTCCTGGCCCAGATCCGAGGTGCTGTCGTGGCACATCTCCGCGATGTCAACGCACTCCTCCGGAATGTCCTCCCCGCCGTCATCGTCTCCGCAGCCGATGACGGAGAAGGCGGAGAGCGACGCGAACAGGACAACCAGTCTGACGAGCTTCATGGCGGAAACGGTAGACGCGCACCGTGGGCCCGGTCAACTCATCGCTGCGCGGCGTCCCGCCGCACCTCGTGATTCGCGCTACCATCGCCGGCAAGGTCATGACGGATCGAGAACCGATCAGGTTCCTGTTCGATTTCATCTCACCATACGCGTACATCGCGTGGACCCAAGTTCACGCGATGGCCGAGCGGCACGACCGCCGCGTCGAGCCGGTGCCGATACTTTTTGCCGCACTGCTCAACGCCCACGGCCACAAGGGACCCGCGGAGATCCCGCCCAAGCGGATCTACACGTTCAAGCACGTCCTGCGTGTGGCCAGCCGGCTCGGTCTGCCGCTGACGCCTCCGCCCAGCCATCCGTTCAACCCGCTGCTCGCGCTGCGGGTCTCGTCGCTGCCGATGGCGGACGAGACGCGCCGCGATCTCATCGATCGCCTGTACGGCGCGACCTGGGCCGGCGGCCCCGGCGTGGAGGACGAGCAGGTGGTGGCGAGGCTGGCCAGCGAGGCCGGCCTCGATGGAGCCGCGGCGGTGGCCGAGGCGCGCTCCGACGAGGGCAAGGCCCGCCTGCGCGAGCAGACCGAGGCGGCGCTTGCCGCGGGCGTGTTCGGCGTGCCGACGATGCTGGTGGGCAGCGAGCTGTTCTGGGGCTACGACTCCTTTCCCGACGTGGAGCAGCACCTGCGCGGCGAGGACCCGGTCACCGATGCCGTGCTGGCCCGATGGGCGGACCGCCCGGCCACGGCGAGTCGCTCCCCGAGGAGCTAGTCCTCGATGCAGAAGGCGAAGACGGCGGCGTCCACCGATTCGCCGTCCCTCGCCTCGATGGTCACCTCCCACAGGCCGGGCAGCCACAGGTTGATCGGCGCCACCGTGTAGTCGCCGCCGGTCGTCTCGGTGGCGGCCGCCGCGATCGGTGTGCCGTGGTCGTGGTCCGGCATCCACGGGGTCACGGTCAAGGCCAGGCCCTGGACGCCGATCTCGCCGTCGGCGATGTGCAGGGTCCAGCTGTTGTCTCCCTCGTCGGGCGGCGCCGGCGCGGCGTCGATCAGCGCGAACGACAGGCGCTCGCCGGTCTTCACCATGCCGGCCATGTAGTCGTCATCGCGGGTCTCGGCCGCGCAGTTGACCGGCTCGTCCTCGAAGCCGTCGTCTCCGCCGCCGCAGCCGGCCAGCAGCGCGGCGATCGCGGAGAGTGGAAGGATGGATCGCGCGCCGATCATCGCTCTACCTCAGAAGGATGCCATGACATGGGTCGTCGCTCGCAGCGCCGCGGGGTGATCGAGGAGGCCGTGGCCCAGCCCGAGGCCGAGCTCGAACATGCCGAGGTCGAACGTGGCGCCGACGCCGGCCAGCGCGAGCAGGTCGCCGTCGCCCAGCGGCGCCGCGCCCGACAGACCGGCCGACAGGCCGAAGCCGCGCCCCAGCGCCACCTGCGCCTGCAGCGCCGCCTCGATCTCGTGCGCGTTCATCGGCGCCACTGGCGGCCACACGCCGCCGCCGTGCTCGGCGTGACCGCCGCCGCCGGGCGAGCCGCCGTAGCCGAGGCTCGCGCTCGCGGCCAGGCGTCCTCGCGTCGCGCGCGCGGTGCCGCCGGCCATGATCATCCAGTGGCCCATGCCCAGCCCGTCGCCGTCGTCGCCGACAGGCGGCATGACCGCGAGCGACGGACCGACCTCGAGCCCGCCCACCAGCGTCATCCAGCGCGCCTCGAGGTGCGGGTCGCCCAGGCCGGAGCCCCACTCGCCGCCGAGCTCGATGCGGTAGAAAGGCACGTGCGCGGCCAGCTCGATGCTTGCCAGGCGCACGCCGGCCGACACCGCCAGCCCCTGGTAGTCGCGATCGCCGCCCAGGAACTCCACGCTCCCCATCTCGGCCGACACGCCGGCGTGCACCTGCGCGCCCTGCCCTCCGGCGCCGTGGTGGTGCTGCGCGGCGGCGGCGGACGGCAGCGCGGCGACGATGGCGACGGCCGCGGCGCGCGCGAGGCGCTCAGCGGTTCGGGGCATGCTTGGCCAGCTTTCGCTGCAGAGTCCGGCGGTGCAGACCCAGGCGGCGCGCCGCCTCGCTGATGTTGCCGGAGCAGTCGGCCAGCACGCGGTGGATGTGCTCCCACTCGGCCCGGGCCAGGCTGGGCGGCTGGTAGTCGGTCTCCGGCGCGGCCAGCGGCGGCGCAGCGGCGCGCTCGAACGCGGCCAGGATGTCGTCGACGTCGACCGGCTTCTGCAGATAGTTGACCGCGCCCAGCCGCATCGCCTCGACCGCGGTGGCGATGCTGCCGTAGCCGGTCATGACGACGATGCGCGTGGCCGGGTCGAGCTCGTGCAGGTCGCGCACGCACTCCAGCCCGGAGCGCTCCGGCATCTTGAGGTCGACGACGGCCAGCTCGGGCGACTCCTCGCGCGCCAGCGCCGCCGCCTCGTCTGCGTTCGCCGCTGTCCTGACGTCGTAGCCGCGCGAGCGCAGCGCGCGCGCCAGCCGCTCGCGCAGGAGCGCGTGATCGTCGACCAGGAGCAGGGACGGTGACGTGACGGACGGGACGGAACTATCCTCGGTCATGAGGCTCCCGCTGGATCGCTCGCCGGCTGCGGTGCGGACCAGCGCGCAGGGGGAATGACGATGGCGGCCGTGGTGCCGAGCCCCGGCTGCGAGCTGAGCTCGATGGCGCCGCCCAGGCTCTCCACCACGGCGCGGCACAGAAACAGACCGAGGCCCATGCCGCGGCCGGGCGGCTTGGTGGTGAAGAACGGCTCGCCGGCGCGGGCCAGCACGTCGCCGCTCATGCCGGCGCCCTGGTCGCGGATCTCGAAGCGCAGCGCGCCGGCCCGCGAGTCGACGCGCAGGGTGACCGGGCTCTCCTCGGCGGACGCGTCCTGCGCGTTGCGCACCAGCACGCGCAGCGCCTGGGCCAGCGCGCGCCGGGTCACCGCCAGGCGAGCGCCGCTCCAGTCGCCCAGCTCGGTGACCAGCCGCGGCCGCTCCGGCAGGCCGTCGAGCGCGTGTCGCACGAGGTCGGCCACCGACGAGGGGGACACCTCCTCGCCCGCGCTCTCGCCGGCCTGCGCGGCCATCTGGTCGAGGATGCGGCGGCAGGCGCCCAGCTCGGTGCGCACAAGGCGCATGTCGTCGATGAGATCGTCGCCGGCGTTGCGCGCCACCAGCTCGCGCTCCAGCTCGCCGGCGATGACCGCGATTGTCGACAGCGGCGACGACAGCTCGTGCGCCGCGCCGCCGGCGAGCGTGGCCAGCGACACCAGGCGCTCGTGGCGGGCGGCGCGGTCGCGCGCCTCGGCCAGCTCGGCGTCGCGCCGCGACAGCGCGTGCAGCACGCGGATCTGCGAGTAGACGATGTAGATGGCGGCCACACCGAAAGCGACCCACATGCCCCACAGGTGCCAGCGCATGTGGTCCTGGTGGCTGAGGGCCGGCAAGCGGAGCGGGACATGGCCGACGAACAGCAGCCCGGAGCAGGCCAGCGACAGCCCGGCCAGCATCCAGGTGTAGCGGGCGCGCAGCAGCACGGTGGCCAGCGAGATGTAGACCAGGTACAGGAAGCTGAACGGGTTGAACGGGCCGCCGGTCAGGAACAGCAGGCCGGTGAGGACGAGGACGTCCAGGCTCATGACCGCGGCCAGCACCGACTCGCGCGGCGCCTCCCCACGCCGCGACCAGGCGGCCAGGACGATGTTCGAGGTCAGTTCGATCGCGATCAGCGTCCACAGCCATAGCTGCGGCAGCGGCACGTCGAGCAGCCGGTGCGAGACCAGCACGGCCAGCGACTGCCCCGCCACCGCGCCGAAGCGCAGGCGGATGAGCCAGGCGAGGTTGAGCGTGTCGCGCGACGAGATCCGATCAGACATGAGGCTTCCTCGGCCGCTCCATCGCAGTGCCATCCTATCGGCCCCGCTCGCCGCCGCAAGTGCGCCGGAATTCGCGTGTGGCAAAGTGTCGCGCGGTTCGAGCACTGCGGTCGCACCGCGCTTCTGCTGGCTTGCCGCTGCCGGCGCAGGCCGCGCCGCGGCGACCCTGCGGTCATAAGCCGCAGCGCGTCCCAGGCGGCTTTTTGCCGCATACCGCGAGGCGTTTTCGGCGAGTAGGCTGCCGCCGTGCTCGCGATCGACGCGCAAAAGCCTGCCCACATCACGCGCCTCGCACGCACAGCTCGCGTCGCGCTCGCCGCGCTGGCTCTGTCGGCGGCCGGTGCGTGCGCGCGGGTCAAGCCGTACCAGCGAGAGCACCTGGCCTCGCCGGCCATGACCGTGCGGTTCGCCGAGGAGGGCTTCCCGGGCGAGTACCGGGCCAAGGTGGTGGAGAGCAAGACGGGGGGCGGCCTGCCCGGCGATGCGCCCGGCGGCGGTTGCGGCTGTACGCAGTAGCTGTTCAGCGAACGAAGGGAGACGTCCATGAGTCGAATGCTCCACGCGCGCACCTCGCGCTGCCTCGCCATCCTGCTCGCCCTGGCCCCTGCCTGCGGCGACGACCTCGACGGCGGCGACGGCGACGGTCAGGAAGACGACGGCTCCACCGACGACGGCGCCGATGACGGCGCGGACGACGGCGCCGAGGCAGCTGGGCCACACGCTGTTCGTCGCGCGCGAGGGCAGCCTGGCCTCGTTCGACCTGGCCACCGGCGAGGAGCGGCCCGGCACCGTCACCGAGGTGACCGGTCCGGTCGACCTGCAGGCGCTGGCCGACGGCACGCTGATGGTCAACCTGACCGGGCGGAACGAGATCCTCGTCGTCGACGGCCGCACCATGCTCGAGGAGGCGCGCCTGCCCTCGTCCGCGACCGGCGGCACGCGGCCGGTGCACTCGTACCTCTCGCCCGAATACGACGGCGCGCAGTACTGGATGACTCTCAACGACGGCGAGGGCGAGGCGGTGCAGAACTCCGCCTGCCTGGTCGACGTGACCGAGGGCAGCGACGTCCCGCTTCGAGGTGATGGGCGAGGTGGCGCTCGGCATCGGCCACCACAAGGCGGCGTTCAGCACGACCCAGCCGCGCGTCGTGATCAGCAACATCAGCGACTGCGACAACGCGATGTCGGTCTACGACTTCAGCGATCCGGCGGCGCCGCAGACGCTGGCCACCCTGACCGGGGCCGACGCCGGCTTCGACGCGCCCGACCCGGGCGAGGGCAACTTCAATCCGGCCTTCTGCGACCCGACCTATCAGCGCGGCCTGCCGCCGGCGCCGCACGGCTGCACCACCTCGCCGCTGTCGGGCAAGGCCTACTGCAACCTGACCAGCTCCGGCGACATGGTCGTCGTCGACCTCGACGCCGAGGAGCCGACCTTCGAGCTGCTGCCCACCGAGGGCACCGGCGGCGGCTTCACCTTCGCCCATCCGGGCGGCCGCTACATCTACACGATGCAGGAGTCCCGCGCGAGGGAGACGGCGGCGCCGCCTGCCAGATCGGGCGCCGATCAACATCACCGACAGCATGGACGACACCGTGGTGGCCAGCGTGCCGCTGCTCTACACCGGCCCCGACTGCACGGAGGAGCTCGCCGGCACCCCGGCTGCGACCGCCAATGCGGGCCATGTCCTACTTCGCCGAGGGCGGCAACACCCTGCTGGTCCCGACCTCGGGCGGCTTCGACGTGGCCGACGCGCGGGTCGACCAGCTGCTGGTGGTGGACACGTCGGATCCGGCCGCGCCGGTGCAGCTCGAGTCGATCCAGGTCGGCGTGCACACCAGCCACTCGGCGGGGGCGCTGTCGGGCGACGGCAGCACGCTGTTCGTGGTCAACGCGATCGACGGCACCGTGTCGCAGGTCGACATCGCGACGCGCGAGGCCACGACGCTCGAGGTCGGCGCCGACCCGCGCGTGCTGGCCACCTTCGGCGATCAGGAAGGACCGAGCCATCAGACCGGTCCGGTCGAGTAGGCCGGCCATGTCGCTCGCCGCCGCCGGACTCGCCCTGGCCACATCGGCGCCGGCGTCGGTTGCGGCGGCGCGGCGGCCCGCCAGCCCGGCGAGCTGGAGGCGCGCAGCGCCTACTACGCCGACAACAGCGGGCTCGACGTCGTCACCGTCGCGGCGGCGGCCGAGCACCCGGTGTCGGACCGGGTCGTGGCCAGCGCGCGCGCGCTGGTCGACCACGTGGCGGTCTCGCGCGAGCCGCTCGACCCGGGCGATCCGGGCGCCGGGCACGACCCGGGCGGCCATCCGCCGCACGAGCCGGACGCGGTGACCAGCGCGTCGTCGCTGGCCAAGGGCGGCGCCGTGGCCGAGAAGTTCCGCTTCGAGGGCATGGCCGGCGCGAGCGTCCAGCTCGGCCGCGACGTGCCGTGGACCGTCGGCGGCTCGCTGCGCGCGTCGCACGAGCCGGACTACGCGGCGGTCTCCGGCGTGCTGGGCGGCAACGTGGAGCTGTTCGACCGCAACCTGACCGCGGGCGGCTTCGTCGGCTACGGGCGCGATCGGGTCAGCCCGGTCGAGGCTCCGCCCGGCGAGGAGGACGACGTGGCCGGCCAGCCACCAGCGCTGGCAGGTGGGCGCCTCGCTCAGCCAGGTGGTGACGCCGCGCATCGTGGTGTCGGCGGCGGCGGCGCTGTCGCGGCAGTCGGGGCAGCTGGCCAGCCCGTACCGGCGCGCGCTGGTGCGGACGACGCTGTTCCCCGAGGTGGTGCCGGACGCGCGCCGGCGCGAGACCGGCTTCGTCGCCGCGTCGATCTATGTGGGCCGCGGCGCGGCGCTGCACCTGCGCCAGGGCGCGTATCACGACGACTGGGGCGTGCGCGCGCTGGTGCCGGAGGCGGCGCTCGCCGTCGACGTCGGCGGGCGCGGCCTGGCCTGGCTGCGCTACCAGCTCTACGAGCAGTGGGCCGCCGACTTCTACCAGGCGCGCTACATGGACCTCGAGCCGCTGATGACCGGCGACGTTCGCCTGGGCCCATCCGCGCCCACGCGGCGGCGATCGGCGCGCGCCTGCGCGTGGCCGGCCGCGCAGGCGAGCCCGGCGAGCTCACCGGCGAGCTGTCCTACGAGCTCTCGCTGACCGACTACCGGCTGTACAGCACCGCTCTCATCGTGGCCCACGTCCCGGTCGTGGGCCTGACCTGGTCGTACTAGTCGAGGGGGGATTGCATGAGGAAGCACGCGCTCGTCATCGTCATCGCGGTGCTCGCCGGCTGCGGCGCCGGCGACGACGACGGTGGGGCGCTGCTCACCGCGCCCACCGGCGCGCTGTGCCCCGACGGCGGCACCGACTTGACCTGGAAGGGCTTCGCCGAGCCGTTCGTGGAGAGCTACTGCCTCCGCTGCCACAGCGACGGCGTGTCCGGGACCGCCCGTCAGGGCGCCCCGCGCGACCACAACTTCGACACCCACTTCGAGTGCCGCGCCTTCGCCATGCACCTGGACCAGTACGCCGGCGCCGGCCCCGACGCCATCAACACCGCCATGCCGCCGAGCGAGCCGCGCCCGACCGAGCAGGAGCGCCGCATGCTGAGCGAGTGGCTCGCCTGCGGCGCCCCCTGAGCCGGCTCGCAGTGGCGCCCGACCTGGCCGCCGGACGACTGGTCGAGATTCCGTCTGCCGGCACACCGTTCGCGAGGCGCACCACCCTGGTACACCGCGGTGTCGAGTACTTGCCCCCTGCGGCGGCGGCACTGCGCCGGCTCCTGCTTGCGGCGCGCACCTCCGGGAGGTGCCGCTGAACGTCCTTGTAGGCCCCGACGCCTGCTGTTATAGGTGGCGTCCTCATGATCCCGGCCCGCGTCCACCGTTTTCGCGATCCCACAGCCGTGGTGCTGGGGCTCGAGGAGCTGGGGCAGCGCGGGCTCACGCCGCGGGGCGTCCTGTTCATCGCGGTCGATCCGCGCGGCGAGACGCACATCGCGATCCCGGACGACGCAAGCGCGGTCACGCGCATCCGGGTCGGCGACAAGCTCACGCTCAAGCCGCCGTGGGAGGGTCGCTACTTCCACTTCGATGCCATCCACCGGCTGCCCGGCGGGACCGTGCTGTGGAACGGCGACCGCCGGCTCGGCGAGACCGGCAGCGCGGCAGCGGTGGCCTGCGCGGTCGCGGTGTGGCTCAAGGGGCTGAGCGCACGCAGCGTCTTTCTCGGCTGCACCCCGCACCAGGCCGGCTCGTGGTGGACGCCGAGCGAGCGCTCGTCGGCGATCGATCTGCATGCCACCGGCTTCGACAGCACCGTGGTGACCGCGTCCGGCCTGCTGGCCCGGCGCGCCGGCGAGCCGTCGCTTCACTTCCTGCCGCTGGCGCAGGTGCGCACCGGCGATCTGCGCCACGGGTGGACCGAGGTCTATCGCAGCAACCTCGGCAACGTCATCCTGCTCGAGCGCCGCGTGCTCAACTACAGCCTGGTCCTCACCTGCGAGCGCGGCCTGGTCGAGATCGACGTATCGGGGCTGCCGGACGAGGTCAGGGAGGTCTCGCGGGTCGTGCTCGGCCCCGGCCTCGGCGTGGTCGGGCGCATCGACGGCGGAGCCTTCGCCATCACCCGCGGCCGCGTCGAGCCGTGGGGCCTGGCCGACGTCATGCCGGCGCTGCTGGTCGGCGCGCCCAACCAGAGCCTGCGCGACCTGCCCGCCGCCCTGACGCAGCCGTAGACCGCGTCTCTTCGAACCGCGAGGACGCGGACGCGAAGAGGCCGGCCCGTCAGGTTTTCGTCGCGGCGTCACGGGACCGACACCGGCGGCGCGCAGGCGATTATGCGATGCCGCGAGCTTCGCGCATGGATCGCGGCCTGCACGTGATCGGCGGGCACGATGAGACGTTACCTGCCCTCGATCCTCGCTGCAGCAATGGTCTGCGCTGTGCCGGCGCTTGCCGCTGCCGACGGCTCGCCGCCCGGCCCGGCCCGTCGGCGCGCCGATGGGCAGAGCTTCCAGATCCTCGCGAATCTCGGAATCGGGCTTCCCGGGGGAGACATCGGCCTCGAGGGAGAGGTCTTCCTTCACCCCGCCTTCTCGCTCGGGTTCGCCGGCGGCCCGGCGCTCGGCGGTCCGCAGCTGGCCGGCACGGCGCGCTACCGGCCGGTCCGCTACCGCCTCGTGGGCGGCACCGTCGCACTCGGAGCCGCGCTGGGCACGTCCTTCGGCGACTTCGAGGTCACTTCCCTGTTCGGCGGCACGGCGACGCAGCCGAGCACCACGTGGGTCAACGCCGACGCCTTCGCCGAGATACGTCTGGATGCCGGCCCGGTGCTCCGCGTGATGGGCGGGAACGGGTGGGTGGCTGGCCACGGTACGTGCAGAAACAGCGAAACCGACAACAACATCTGCAACGGCATGCCCGACAGCCTCCCCTACTTCGGGTTCGCCGTCGGCTTGATCCTCTGACCCGAACGCGTTCGAGGAACGCGCGGATTCAGCCGCGCAGGCTCGCGCCCAGCTCGCCTCCCGATCCGGCGATCGGCAGCTCGACGACGAAGCGGGCGCCGCCCAGCGGCGAGTCGGCCACCGCGATGCGCCCGCCGTGGTCGCTGACGATGCGGTGCACGATGGCCAGGCCGAGGCCGGTGCCGCCGGAGGCGTGCTTGGTGGTGTAGTAGGGGGTGAAGATCTGCTCGCGCTCGCCGCTGGCCACACCCGGCCCGCTGTCCTCGACGACGAGCGCGACCGAGCGGCCCGGCCGCACGACGCTCGTCTGCACCCGGATGCGGGCGCCCGACTCGACCGGCAGCGCGTCGCGCGCGTTCTCGAGCAGGTTGAGCAGCAGCTGGCTCAGCTGGTCGCGATCCGCCTCGATGAGCGGCAAGCTGGCGGCCAGGTCGCGCTCGATCTCGACCGATCCCTGATAGAGCGAAAGCGCCGCGTTCACGACCTCGTTGAGGTCGAGCCGCCGCTTCTTGGGCTTGGGCAGGCGCGCGAACTCGGAGAACTCGGTGACGATGCGCTTGAGCCGCGCCGCCTCCTCGAGCACCGTGTGGGTCGACTCCTCGAAGATCTCGTCGAAGGATGGATGCTGATTCGCGCGCGTCTTGCGCAGGGTCTCGACCGACATCTGGATCGGCGTGAGCGGATTCTTGATCTCGTGGGCCAGCCGGCGCGCGATCTCCTGCCACGCGGCCACGCGCTCGGCGATGACCAGCTTCTCCTTCGACTCCTTGAGGTCGTTCATCATGGTGTTGAAGGCCTCGGCCACCGCGCCAATCTCGTCGCGGGTGCGCACCGGCACCTGGTGGTCGAGCTCGCCGCGCGAGGCCGCCTGCGCGCCGACGACCAGGCCGTCGAGATCGCGCGTCATGCGGGTCGACACCAGCAAGCCGAGCAGGAACGTCACCACCAGCGCGGCACCGCCCAGCCCGGCCGACAGCAGCGTCACCTGGCGCAGCACCGTCTCCAGCTCCGACTGCGACACGGCCATCTCGATCCAGGCCACCGGCTTGCCGTCGGCGCCGTCGAGCGGCACGCGGATGACCGGCCCGCGCGGCGGCCTGACCCAGTCGCCGGTCAGCGCGACGACCGTCCCGTGCGAGTCGACGACGCGCACGTCGACCACCTGGTCCTGGCGCAGCGCGGCCAGCGCGTCGCGGTCGATGATCTGCCCGCCCACGACGGTGACCTTGTAAGGCGGCCGGCTGACCGTGCGCGCCGACTCCACCACCAGCTCCTGGCCGATGCGATCGCCGCGGATGATCGGCTCGTGGGCGAAGAACGGCTCTCCTCTGGTGCGCTGGGCCAGATCGGTGCGGCCGCGGTGGACCTCCTGCTGCGCCGGCCGGTAGTGCGGAGCGATGAGCACCATCGAGTTGCTGTCGGCGACGAGCAGGAGGTCGAGCTCGAGCGGGCCCATGAGCAGACGGGCCTGGTCGTTGAGCTGCTTTATCACCTCGTTCAGGTACGGCTGCTCCAGCCGACCGCCGTACTTCTGCAGCTCGACGAACAGGCCGCCGACCATGCCGGCCGGCTGGGAAAGCGACTCGACCCCCTCCTTGACCCGCGCCTTGATGCGAGCGATCTCCTGGCGGGCCAGGCTCTCGGCGCTCGCCTGACGCTGGCCGTAGCCCTCGCGGAAGTTGTTCGACAGCACCTCGCGGGTGCCGAACGCCGCCGCCGCGATCGGCACCACGGCGGTCAGCGCGAACCAGAGGGTGAAGCGGCCGCGCAGCCTCACGGCCGGCCTCCGCGCGCCGGATCAGTAGCCGCCGAAGAGATAGACGTTGCCATAGCGCAGCACGCCGGTGGCGTCGAACGAGATGCGCCTGACATCGGCGCGATGATGCACCCGGATGGCGCGGTGAAACAGCGGCAGGATGGGAAGCCGCTGGCCGAACGCGGCCAGCGCGGCATCGACCTCGATCTGCGCGAGGGCCAGCCGCTCGCCGGCCCAGCGGTCGCCGCCGGCCGCGAAGGCCGCCGCGATCTGGACCGCCTGCGACGCGCCGGGCGCGACCAGCTGGCCGATGTACAGGTCGAAGTCGCCGCGGCCGACCCGGCCGGCCATCGCGACAGGATCGAGCTCGACGATGCGCGCGCTCAGGCCCAGCTGGTACAGGGCCCCGACCACCTTCTCGCCGATCTCGCGGTCGTCGGGCCGCGACCGGTCGAACGAGCAGATCGAAGGTGGGCCGGGTGCGGCCGGACAGCGCGCGCACGCTGCGGGCGGCCCGCCCCAGCGCCGCGTTCGCCGCACCCATGCGGGCGAGCAGCTCCTCGCGCGCCGGCGCGCGACCGTCGAGATCGATGGCGACCGGATACGGCGTGGGCAGAACACGCTCGCCGGTGCCGATGTGCCGCAGCCCGTCGCGCCCGAGCGCCAGCGACAGCGCCTGGCGCAGGTCGGGGCTGTCGAAGGCGCGGCCGTGGGCGCGGCCGAAACCGACGTAGGCGAGGATCGAGGCGCGCCCGGAGCTGAGGGTGGTCGGATACTTGGGCTGGTGGCCGCTGAAGGCCACGGCGCCGCGGAACGAAAGGTTGAGCTCGCCGACCTCGTAGGCGCGCGCCTCGTCGGTCCCGCCGGCGTACCAGACCAGCTGGATGCGGTTGGCGTAGGGCCGCCCGGCGAAGTGGCGATCCCAGGCCTCGAGCTCCAGGCCGCCGGCCCGCGGCGCGCGGCGCATGAGGAACGGCCCGCTGCCGATCGGGATCCGGCGCGGCGGCTGGCCGCCCGGCGTGATCGACGCGGCCGGCGCGGCCAGAAGCTCCGCCAGCTCCGGCGCCGGCCTGGTCAGGCGAAACACGATCTCGTCGCCGGCGACCGCCATCGAGGCGACCGGCGCCAGCAGCCAGCCTGCCGCGCTCTTGCGCACGCGCTCGAGCGAGGCGACGACGTCGGCCGGGGCGAGCGGCCGGCCGTCGTGGAAGAGCACGCCCGGGCGCAGTCGCACGCGCGCCTCGCGGCCGTCGGGCGTCAGGGTCGGGTGGGCCAGGGCCAGGTGCGCCATCACGACGCCGTCGTCGCTCACCTGGTAGAGCGAGTCGTAGAGCAGCGCGACCAGCTGCACGTCGGCGTGGCTGCGCGCCTCCACCGGATCGAACGTGGTCGGCCGCCCGAGCAGCGAGCCGACCAGCGAGCCGCCGTACTTCGGGCGCGACTCTGCGGCGGCCGGCCCCGCGACCGAGGCCGCCAGCAGCGCGACCGCCAGGTGGACGACGATCCGGCGCATCAGTTGAGCGTCCAGAAGCTGACCTGGTGCGAGCCGGTGAAGCGCAGGGCGACGACGACGTCGCGGTCTCCGTCGCCGTCCAGGTCGGCGGCGACCAGACCGACGACGCCGGCGCGGAACTCCTTGGCGTAGATCCGCTCGCTGCGATCGCCCTGGCGCGAGTAGACCGACACGCGGTCGCGCTCGCCGGGCGCGCCGCCGCGCGTGGTCAGCACCTCCGGGTTGCCGTCGTTGTCGATGTCGGCCACCTCGATGGCGGTGCCGACTCCGGCGTACTCGCCGTCCTGGACCGGCCCGGCCGGGCACTCGCCCTGGGCGGCGACGCAGCGCAGGCGCGCCACCCGCTCGCTGTCGACGACGGCGGTGACCCACAGCGCGCGGCCGGCCGCGTCGCGCACGTCGGCGCGGCAGATGGCGCTGAAGAACGACGCCGGCGCCTCGAAGGCCGCCATCGCGCCCTGATCCCAGCGCACCGTGGCGGCCTCGAAGTAGTTGCGCCCGGGCGCCAGGTCGGCGCGTAGCTCGGGGCACAGCGGGTAGCCGGGCACGCGGCGCGACTCGCGCAGCGCGCCGTCGCGCCAGGCCAGCGCCACGCCCTCGGCGCGCTCGCTCGAGTCGAGCCAGGAGCTCGACGTCGGCCGCGCGGGCATCGACGACCAGCGCGCCGACCGGATCGCGCGGCCGGATGGCGGCCGGCTCGCCGGGCAGCGCCGCGCGGCCCAGCTCGCGCATGACCTTGCCGGCCGGCGCGAGCAGCACGACCTCGCGCGTGGTCAGCGCGGCCAGCTCGACCCGTCCGTCGCGCTCCAGGTCGACAGCGACGACGGCGAGCAGCGGCGCGCCGAGGTCGACCGACGCGATGCGCCGCTCGCGCCAGGTGACCTGCGACCGGCACCGGCGGACGGTGAGCACGCTCTGTGATGGCGACGTCGATGGCTTGCAGGACGGCGCGCAGGGCAGCCGCGAGGCCCGGCTCTCCTCGGTGGAGGTCGGCTTCGGGTCCTGGGCCGACGCACTGCCGGCGCCCGCGGCGATCGCGATGAACGCTGCCATCGCCAGGACGGCTCGCTTGCTGGTCTCCTCGAGCCGCGAGCTCACTGCCCGGTGTCGCCCTCGCCCTCGGTCCCGTCGCCCTGACTCCCTTGCGGCTTCGGCGCGCGGCGGATCCTTCGCCGCGCCATCGTTCCCTCCGCGCGGGTCGCCGCCGTAGGCGTCATCGTATGCGTCGCTCAGGTACGAGTCGGCCGTCGCCTCGCCCGGGGCCGGCGCGACCTCGGTCGGCGCGGTGCCGGGCAGGAACACCTCGGTGTAGAAGGTTCCCTCGGGCGCGCCCTCGGGGGCGAGCAGGCCGGTGGCGCGGTCGATGCGGGCCTCGACCACGCCAGGCGGGCGGACGAAGCGGCTGTCGCGCCGGCCCATCTTCTTCATGATGTCGATGAAGACCGGCAGCGCCGTGCGGCCGCCCTGCCTCGCTCTTGCCCAGCTCGCGGCGGAAGTCGTCGAAGCCGATCCACACGCCGACGACGCGATCCGAGGTCATGCCGACGAACCAGGCGTCGCGCGCGTCGTTCGAGGTGCCGGTCTTGCCGGCCACGTCCATCTTGAGCTGCTGCGCCGCGACCGCGGTCCCCTCCGCCACCACCGAGCGCATCATGTCGATCACGATGTAGGCCACCTCGGGCCGGATCGCCTGCTTTGTCTGCACGGCCGGGATGGCCTCGCGGCCGACGCGCTTGAGCGCCTGCGGCGCGGCCACCTTGCCGCCGGCGGCGAAGGTGGCGAACGCGTTGGTGAGCTCCATCGGCGTCACCGAGCCGGAGCCGAGCGCGAGCGACAGCTCGGCCGGCAGCGGCGACTCGATGCCGAGCGCGTGCGCCATCTCGACGACGCGCTGGGCGCCGATGTCGTGCAGCACGCGGATGGCCACGGTGTTGATGGACTTGGCCAGCGCGTGGCGCAGCCGCACCGGGCCCTGGAACGCGCCCTTCTCGTAGTTCTCCGGCTTCCACAGGTCGTAGACCTCGGGCGCGTCGTTGACCATCGACGCCGGCGTCACCTCGCCGCTGTCGATGGCCGCCGCGTAGACGAACGGCTTGAAGGTGGAGCCGGCCTGGCGCTTGGCCCGGATGGCGCGGTTGAAGTCGCCCTGCCTGTAGGTGTAGCCGCCGACGACGGCGAGGACACGGCGCGTGCGCGGATCGAGCACGACGACAGCGCCCTCCGGCCCGGTGGCCAGCTCGACGACGCGCTGCTCGCGGGTCGGCTTGCCGGCCGCGGTCTTGCCGGCCGCGGGCGCCTGGCCTTCCGCCTTGCGCGGCAGCATCACGCGCACGACGTCGCCGACGCCGAACCGCTCGCTGGGCGTCTTGTGCTTGCCGTCGGCGGCGGCCGGGTTGAAGCGCTCGTCGGCCGGCCCGCCCAGTACGACCGAGGCGCGCCATTTGCCGAGATCGACGACCAGCTCGCCGGCGTCGTCGTGCACGTCCATGACGATGGCGCGGTACTCGGCGCCGCCGACCGGACCGCCGCGCGGCAGCTTCTGGGCCATGCGGGCCAGCTCGGCGTCGATGCGCTCGCGCTTGATGCGCTGCACCGGCACGCCGTACTTCTGCCGCTTGTCGTACGCGCGCAGGCCGGCGCGCAGCGAGTCGCGGGCCCACTTCTGCACGTCCAGGTCGAGGGTGGTCTGCACCTCGACGCCGGCCCGCGTGACCTCCTCCTCGCCGTAGCGCGCGACGAGCTCCTGGCGGGCCACGTCGACCCACTCCGGCGCCACGCCCATGCTGCGCTGCTGCTCGGCCACGATGCGGATCGGCTCCGCGATCCACTTCGCCGCCTCCTCTTTCGGGAGGTAGCGGTTGGCCACCATCTGCTGCAGCACGTAGACCTGGCGGCGCTTGGCCCGCTCGCGGTTCTCCGGCTTGCGCGGCGAGAGGATCTCCGGGCCCTGGGGCAGGCCGGCCAGCATGGCCGCCTCGCCCACGTTGAGCTGCGCCACCGGCTTGCCGAAGTAGTAGAGCGCCGCCTCCTGCACGCCGTAGCGGCCGTGGCCGAAGTAGATCTGGTTGGCGTACAGGGTGAGGATGTCGTTCTTGCTCAGCGAGTGCTCGAGACGGCGGGCCAGGATGATCTCCTGCACCTTGCGCTTGAGCGTGCGGTCGCGGGTGAGGACCAGGTTCTTGACCACCTGCTGCGTGATTGTCAACGCGCCCTGTACCGTCTCGCCCTCTTTGATGTTGATGAACAGCGCGCGCACCATGCCCAGGTAGTCGATGCCCTCGTGCTTGAAGAAGTCGGCGTCCTCGGCCGACACCAGCGCGTGGATGAGCATCTTCGGGATCTGGTCGTACTTCACGACGGAGCGGCGCTCGTTGAAGACCTCGCCGATCACTGTCTTGCCGTCGTCTGCCAGCACGCGGCTCACCTGCGGCGGCCGGTAGTCCGACAGCTTCTCGATCGTGGGCAGGAGCGGGTCGTTGCCCCAGATCCAGAACAGCATCGCGACGGTGCCGGCGCCGACGGCGCTCAGCGCCAGGCCGACGATCGCGCCCCACTTGAGGCCGAACAGCACCTTCTGGCGCGGCGATAGCGGTCCGCGCGCGGCCATCATCCGGTCGGTATGACGGCGTCCCTTGCGGCCGATACGGCTGAGCCCGATGCGCGACCTGAAACGTCGCCGGTTCGTGGGCGTGGCAGGTTCCATGGCGAGACCTTCGCGCGCACGCCGGCGCGCTCGTTCCTTCTCTGCAACGTCAATACCTACGAGAAATCGGAGCGTTCCGCCCTCGTGGGTCCCCCGGGACACGATCGCCGTGTGTCACGTTTGACACGTAGCGTTCGATGATCTCCCCGGCTCCGCGGATGCTCTGGGCATACCACCGAGCGCGCCATTTGGCACGAACTTCGACCGGCAGGTCCCCGGCGGTGCCGAGCGCCCGCCGGCGGCGCTCCGCCATCCGCGCCATCAGCAGTGCGACGGCTACCGACAGGTTGAAGCTGCGCGTGAAGCCGTACATCGGGATCTCGATGCGGCGGGTGCACGCGGCCTGCGCCTCCGGGGTGAGTCCCTCGTGTTCGTTGCCGACCACGAGCGCGCACGGCTCGAGCGGCGGCAGATCGTCGACGGTGGCGCCGGCGCCGGGCACCGCTGCGCAGAGGGTCATGCCGGCGGCGGTCAGCGCGGCGCGGGCCGACGCGACGTCCGGGTGGCGGTGCAGCTCGATCCACTTCTCGCACCCGATGGTGACCGCCGGCGCGACGCGAAACGGCCCGCTGCCCTCGATGACGTGCGCGGCGGCGATGCCGAGGCCCTCGAGAGAGCGCAGCGCGGCGGCGCCGTTGTGCGGATCGTAGAGGTTCTCGATCACCAGGGTCAGGCCGACCAGGCGCGCGTCCAGCACCGCCTCGATGCGCGCCATGCGCTCGTCCGACATGAGCGGCGCGAGCGCGGCGACCACCACATCCGGTCCGTGGCGCTCGACGAGCCGATCGCTGTCGTCGCCGGCGCGCATGGTGCGGCTCACGGCTCGTCCGCGCCCGTCACCTGCACGCTCGGCGGCGGCGTCGTCGCGGCCGCATCCGGCGCGACCTCGGCGACGGCGCCGCCCGGCTCCGGAGCCGCCGGCATCGCCGCGACGTCCAGCGGACCGAGGGACAGCGCGGGCTCGGGCGCGCGCGGCGGCTCCTGCAGGGTCTCGCGGGCCGCCCGCGTCTCCACCTCGGCCTCGATCTCGCGCCCGATCGGCAGCTCGACGGTGAAGGTCGAGCCGGCGCCCGGCTCGCTGCGTCACGCGGACGGCGCCGCCGTGCGCCTCGATGATCTGCCGCGCCGCCCACAGCCCGATGCCGAAGCCGCCGTAGTGCCGGGCCGGCACCGCGCGCTCGAAGCGCTGGAAGATCCGGCTCTGCTCCTCCGGCGCGATGCCGATGCCGTGGTCGCGCACCACCAGCGCGCGCGATCGCGCCGGACCGCTCGATTGTGATCTCGATCGGCTTGCCCTCGCCGAACTTGGCCGCGTTGGACAGGAGGTTGCTGAGCACCGTCTCCAGGCCGATCGGATCCCAGAAGCCGATCACCTCGTCGTCGGCGGTGATGCTCAGCGTGCAGCGGGCCCGCTTGAGGGTCTCGCGCGAGCGCGCCACCACCGCGCGCACGCACTCGCGCAGGTCGACGCGCCGCCGCGCCAGGGTCAGCCGCCCGGAGGTGATGCGGGTGACGTCGAGCATGTTGTTGATGAGCGCCGTGAGCCGATCGATCTGGCGCACGGCCATCTCCAGCTTGCGACTCCAGCTTCTCGGCCGGCACCTCGGTGTGCCGCCGCTCGCGCACGATGCTGAGCACGCTGGTGAGCTGGAGCTCGAGCGGGGTGATCGGCGTCTTGAGCTCGTGCGAGGCGATCGACAGGAACTCGTCGCGCGCGCGCACCGCCTCGCGCAGCTCCTCCTCGGCGCGCTTGCGGTCGGTCACGTCCTGCACCACCGCGACGGTGTAGCTGGGTCGGGCCTGGCGATCCATCACCACCGCCAGCGTGCTGTTGACCCACACATGGCCGCCGTCCGGGCGCAGGTAGCGCGTCTCCATGACGAAGTCGCGCTCGCCGGCGGCCACGCGGGCGAAGATGCCGCTGGTCGCCGCGACGTCGTCCGGGTGGCTGAGGTCGTGGGTCCACAGGCCGATGATCTCCTCGCGCGTGCGGCCCACGATCTCGCAGAAGCGCTGGTTGACCGACAGCAGGCGCCCGTCGAGCGAGGTCTGCACGATGCCGACAGCGACCTGGCTGAGGATCGCGCCCAGGCGCTGCTCGCTCTCCTCGACCTGGGCCAGCGCCTCCCTGCGCTCGCGCCGGATGTGGGCCTCGCGCAGCTCGCGCTCGACCGCGGGCGCCAGCCGGGTGAGGTTCTCCTTGAGCATGTAGTCGTGAGCGCCGGCCTTCATGGCCGAGACCGCGATCTCCTCGCCGATGTTGCCGGACACGATGATGAACGGCAGGTCGATGCCGAGCTCCTGCAGCACACGCAGCGCGGCGCGCGCGTTGAACTGCGGCAGCGTGTAGTCGGCGATGACGAGGTCCCAGTCCTGGGCGCGCCACCGCGGCCCGCATGGCCGCCGCTGTCTCCACTCGCTCGTAGGTCGTGGCGAAGCCGCCCTTGCGAAGCTGGCGGACGATCAGGATCGCATCATCCTCCACGTCTTCGACGATGAGCACACGCAGCGGTTTCACGACAATGCTCGGGGCGGGTGCCCCTCGTGGCGAACGCAGTAGGTTTGCGCGTGCCCCGGTCCAGATCGCTTGTGCCGCGCCCGCGGCGCGCCCGCTCAGCGTAGGACGGCCGCTGGGGGCGTTCAAGGGGCTGGGCCCCGGGAGGGTCGGGGCATTTGCTGGCGGCCGCGGCCAGGCTGCTGTGGCCCAAGAGAAACAGGTGACAGGCAGCAGGCGGCAGGCAACTGGCAGCCGGGAACTGACGGCCTGCTCGGCCACCACGGCGGAGCCCCCGACGGGAGGCATGTGAACATCAGACTCCTGTGACCCGGTAAGAGTCGCTGCGGACTCAGTGCGTTGCCGGTGGCCGGTGCGGCGTGGACGCCGCCACGGCCGCGCATCTGTCGAGGAACCCGCGGACGCCTTTTACTCGCCGATAACGCACCCCACGGCGGCCTGACCCATCCACATCGGCTCGAGCATGCCGCCCTCCACCTCTCGATACAGCCGCGCCGCCTCGCCGCGCAGGAACAGGCGGCCGGACAGGCGGACGCGGAGCTCGGCGGCCAGGGCCATCGCCTCGGTGGCGCCGTCGCGGCGCGAGGCCGCCGCCCACAGTGCCACCTGCACGCGCGTGCGGTAGGGGGCGGAGAGGCGCGCGGTGAAGAGATTGCCGAGGCCCGCGCGGCCGCTGTATCCGAGCGCGGCGCTGGCGACGTCGACCACCTCGACCTCGAGCTGCGCGGCGGTGCCGAGGCCGGCGAGGCCGCCGGCGCGCGCGGCGTCGAGCTGGCCGCTCATGGCTCCGTCGGCCGACACCAGCGCGCGGCGGTCGCGCTCGTAGAGCGGCCCGACCCAGCCGGGGATGTAGCGATCGCTGCCGGCGCGCAGCTCGGCGCGGCCGCCGACGAGGAGCCGGGGCGACAGCGCGATCTGGCCGCGTGCGCCGACGTGCGCGCCGCTCGCGTCGGCGCCGACGAGGCGCACGAGGTCGGCGTAGAGCGCGCCGCGCGTGTCGTCGCCCGGATCGCCGGCGCCCAGCTCGGCGTCGACGGCGAGGCCGCCCGCCGTCTCGCTCGCCGCCGCCGACGGCGCGGCCCGGTCGCCGGCCAGCGAGGCGCCCAGCACCGCCGGACCGGCGCGCACCGCCACGCGCGCGCCGGCGATGCGCGGCGCGACCACGTCGTCCATCACCAGCTCGCCGGCGACGCGACCGGCCGCGGCGCTGACCTGCGCGCCGACCCGCCCGTGATCCGCGTCGAGCCCGCCGGCGAAGCCGTCCATCAGCGAGCCGTGGCCGAGGGTGACGCCGCCGAGCTCGCCCAGCGCGGCGCTCACCGCGGCGCCGTCGCCGCTCTCGTCCGACCATCGATAGAGCGCGTAGCGGATCACGCCCGCCCATTCCGACGCCTCGTCCCAGTCCTGGTCGCGAAAGCCGTCGCCGGCCACCCAGCGCGCGGTGGCGCCCACGCCGATCGCGTAGCCGGCGCCGGCCATGTCGAGCCCGAGCTCGACCGATGAGGCGGCCTGACCGCCGAACGCTCCGGCGCCAAGCGACCCGGACGCTGTCGCCCGTGGCCCGCCCGGCGAGCCGCCCGACTCCACGCCGGTCTCCTGCGCGACCACTGGACGGGCGCCCAGCGCGATCGCCAGCACAGCCGCCGGGACATGCAGGCAGCGCCGCATGTGGCCAGCATCCAACGGGCTCCGGGCGTCGGCAAATTTCCTACCGCCCGCCTGGCTTGACCCTGGCCGGGTTTCTTCCAACACTGGCCCGGCCGTGCCGTCCCTGCGACCTCGAGCCCCCAGGCGGGCCCAGGCCCTGCTGATCGCCGTCCTGGTCCTGTCGGCGTGCGGATCGAGGGATGAGGAGGGCGTCGCCGTCGCCGCGTCGCCGCCGCCGGCCGGCGGCGTCCGCCTCGTCGTCCTGCTCGTCATCAATCAGCTGCCCAGCTGGTCGTTCGACGCCGCGCTGCCCAGCCTCGACGGCGGGCTGGCCCGCCTGGCCGAGACCGGCGTCCACTACCCGCGGGCCGAGCTGCCGTTCGCCAACACCTTCACCGCCGCGGGACACGCCGCCATCGCCACCGGCGCGCCGCCGTCGGTGACCGGCATCCTGGCCAACGAATGGCACCGGGCCGACGGGGACCGCGCCCTCGGCGCGACGATCGATACACGAGACATGACGCTGCGCTCGAGCAGCCAGCTGCGCGCCGAGGGCGTCGCCGACGTGCTCGAGCGCGTCACCGGCGGCAAGAGCCGGACCGTCGCGCTCGCCCTCAAGGACCGCTCCGCGATCCTCACCATCGGGCGTCGGCCGGACCTGGCCGTCTGGTACGACCAGGACCGCGGCGCGATGACGACAAACCGCTTCTACGCGCCCGAGCCGCCGGCGTGGCTGCGCGACCTTGCCTCGGATCGCCCGCCGGCGCGCTTCTTCCGCGCCGAGTGGCGCCCGCTCGACCGCCGCGAGCTGGTGCGCCTGTCCGGCAGCGCCGACGATCAGCCGGGCGAGCTGGGCAACGACGGCCTCGACGCCACCTTCCCGCACTCGCTCGCCGCGGTGCCGCGCCCGTCGGAGGCGATCGTCAACACTCCGTTCGGCACCGAGATCCTGTTCGACGCCGCCGACGCCGCCCTGCGCGGCGAGAACATGGGCACCGACGCGGTGCCCGATCTGCTCGCCATCAGCGTCTCGTCGCACGACTACGCCGGCCACGGCTGGGGCCAGGAGTCGTGGGAGCGCCTGGATCTGCTGCTGCGCCTGGACGAGCGCATCGGCAAGTTCCTCGATCACCTCGACCGCACCGTCGGCGCCGGCAACTACGCCGTCGTCATGACCAGCGACCACGGCGCCACCCGCCTTGTCGAGCGACAGCAGGCGGCCGGCGGCGGCGTGTTCCGCGTCGAGAAGCCGCAGATACGCGACGCCGCCGAGCGCGCGGCCCAGAAGGTGCTCGGCGCCGGCCCGTGGGTGCGCGGCGTGTCCGGCAACCTCATCCACGTGGCCGCCGCGTTCGCCGAGCAGCCCGAGGCGCAGCGGGCCGTCGCCATCCGCGAGATGGTGGCCGCCGTCAGCCGCATCCCCGGCATGGGCCTCGTCGCGCCCACCGCCGACCTCGCGGGCGACTGCAAGCGGCACCGCGACCAGATGCGCCGGCTGGCATGCCTGTCGCTGCCCGACGGCCCGCTCGGTCCGATCATGACGCTGGCGGCGCCGGGCTCGACCATCGCCGGCACCCACTCGTGGGGCGCGGGCCACGGCGGCCCCAGCGTCGACGAGCGCAGCGTGCCGATCGCCATCCTCGCGCCCGGCCGGCCGCGCGCGCGCCACGAGGAGGCCGTGTCGCTCCTGCGCGTGGCCCCGACGGTGGCCGCCCTGCTCGGCGTGCCGCCGCCACCGGCCGCCAGCGAGCCGCCGCTTCCGTAGCCGCCTGGCCGCCGCTCAGCTCTTGCGAGTCTGGCGACGCACCAGCCAGATGACGAACGCGAGCATGATCAGCATGATCACCGCGCCCAGTCCCATCTGCCGCCAGGCGTACGGCTGGCCGCGCGCCGGCGCCTTGCGCGGATCCTGCGGCACGCGATGGTCGCCCCATTTGTCGCGGCCGCCCGCCGCGCCCGCGTCGGAGCCGACCTCGCCGGCCTTCTCCCGCGCGGCCGGCGCGTCCTTCTGCGCCATCGCCGCGCCCGGCACGGCGCCGAGCCCCAGCGCGACGCACACCGCCAGCACGCGCACCGCTCTCATTTGATCCCCCACTTCGGATACTTCTTCGTGCAGAAGGGGCCGGTCTTGTCGGGCTGGAATACGAGTGGCGTCATCTGGGCCAGCTGGAGCTCCTCGTCGGTGAGCCGCCCGCGCTTGTACATGAGGGCAAGGATGCGCTCCACCTTCTTGATGGTCCAGGTGCTCAGCTTGTCCTTGCAGAACTGCTTGTAGCGCCGCTTGGGCGCCGGGAGGATCGACGAGAAGAAGGCCGCCTCGGTCGGGCTGAGCTCGATCGGCAGCTTGCCGAAGTACTGCAGCGCGGCCGGTTTGATGCCGTAGAGCCCCGGGCCGTACTCGATGGCGTTGACGTAGATCTCGAGGATCCGATCCTTCTCCAGCTTCGTCTCCAGGTACCAGGTGAGGAACAGCTCCTGGAGCTTGCGGGCCAGCGTCTTGTCCCGGTAGAGGAGCACGTTCTTGACCATCTGCATGCTGATCGACGACGCGCCGTAGCGGAAGTAGCCGGCCTCGAGGTTCTTGATCAGCGCGCTGCGGAACTCGCGCGTGATGAAGCCATGGTGCTTGTAGAACGACGAGTCCTCGGTGGTCATCAGCGACTTGACCAGATACGGCGAGACCTCGATCAGCGGCACGTAGTTCGGGTTCTCCAGCCCGATGACCAGCTTCTCCCACTTGTCCGGCGCGACCTCGACCTCGTGCTCGAAGCTCTGCTCGAGATTCTCGGCGTCCATCTCCTTGGGCGCCTTCTTCACCTTGCAGCCGCGGATGCCGATCGAGCCGCCCAGCTTGGTGGCCTGCAGATCGGCCCAGTCCACGTCGACGAACACGTCGGTGGCGAAGGTGCCGGCCATCTGGAAGCCGACCAGGTGCGGCACCAGCTCGCCCGGGATCGACTCGAGCACCTTCTGACACGGCACCGGCGGGACGGTCACGCGCGCGTCGAAGCGGCGGAAGCGGCGGCGCGACCCGTCCGCCTCCAGCCCGTCCGGCATCTCGAGCGATCCGGTGAGCGCGTAGTTCACGCCGCCGGTGGCCAGCTCCGCCTTGTTCAGGCGCATGACCTTGGCCCGGCGGTCGTACGACCCCTCCACGTTGCCGCGGAAGCTGATGTCGCGCACCGTCTCTTCCGACAGCATCGGGTGGAACACGTTGAGCCCGCTCAGGTTGACGAGCCCGTTGTAGGTCAGCACGCCCTTGGCCAGCTCCAGGCGCAGCTCGGCGTCGATCGAGGTCTTCTCGAAGTCGCGCACCATCGAGCTCTCGAGCACCGACGAGATACGATCGAAGGTGAAGCGATCGGCCTTGACCAGCAGGCTCCCGCTCTCGGCGCGCGGCTCGAGCCAGCCGCTGGCCTGCCACAGGGTGCCCTTGGCGCCGCCGTAGCCGCCGGCGAACTGGATCTCGAGCCGGCCCGGCTGCCGCCCGCGCGCCACCGTCCCCACCACGCCGGTCAGCACCATGCCCTTCCAGAGATGAACCTCGCCGCCGCCGACCTTCACCGACGCGGTGCCGAGCGCGTCCTTGCCGTCGGCGGTCACCTGCACGTTCTGCACGCTCGCGTAGGGGCCGAGCGTGGTCAGCAGCGCCAGGTCGCCCAGGTTGGCGGTCACCTGGCCCTCGCGATGCGCGGTGGCGTCGACCCCCTCGGCCACCAGGGTCAGGCCGGAGGTGAGGTCTCTCATCTGGATGGTCGCGCCGGCCACCATGAGCGCCTCGGGCCGGATGCCGAGCCCGCCCGAGCCCTCCGACTTGCCCGCCTCGCCGGACCCGCCGCGCAGCCGGTCGACCAGGTCGCCGAAGTTGTCGCCGTCGCGCGAGCGAACCGCGGCCACGCGCAGGCCCTCGACCGCGACCCGCCCCATCTCCACGTTGCCGACCAGCGACGGCCAGAACGCGAACTCCGCCTCCACCCGGTCGATGCGCGCCAGGGGTTCACCCCGGTCGTGCGGGCCCTTGATGACGACGTCCTCGAGGACCGCGAGCCCGCGGCGCACGTCGATCTCGCCCACCTCGACGGTGCGCCCCAGCTTGGCCTCGAGCTTCTCGACCACGCGCGAGCGGATGACCCACGCGCCCACGTGGCCGTACAGCGCCAGGAAGAACAGCAGCGCACACAGACAGAGCCCGAAAACAGCTCCGCCGATGAGGATCCACCGGCGCTGCATCCGGCGCCTTATAGCACGGTCGGGGACGAGTGGTTGGAAGGCCAAGACACCAACAAACGCCGGGGTCGGCTACGGGGTCTTGCAGGACACGGCCACGATGTAGGTGCCGCCACCCTCGATCGTGTCACCGCCGATGAGCGAGTAGTCGCCCGAGTCCAGGTTGATCGTGCCGTCGAGCTTGCGCTTGCCGTTCTTGTCATCGAGCGTGAAGGTCAGGCGCAGGCGGGTCTTGTTGTCCTGGCTGGCGCTGGCGCCGCGGAACAGCAGCGCCAGCTTGCTGCCTGTCACCAGCGACAGGTTGAGCGCCTTCATCTTCTCGACCGTCTTGTCGTGCTTCTTGAGCAGCTTGAACGCCTTCCAGGATGAGAACGGCGGCTTCTTGAGCTTGCGCGCCAGCGCCTTGAGCTGCGGGTCGACCCCGTCGCCGTCGTTGCTGGCCTTGATCTCGAAGATCTGACAGTCGGCCGTGCTTGCCGCCGCGTCGCCTCGCTGCGCGTGCGCCGCGCGGGCGCCGGCCGCCAGCGAGATCAGGACAGCGCACGCGATGGCGAGTGCGCCGCGATACCCGGTCATAGCGGGCCCTCCATGTTCTGGTCCTTGTCGCTCGAGATCCAGATGACCGCCGCCCCGCTCTCGTCGTCCCCCTCCGGCTCGATGGTGAGGATGGTGCCGGAGCCCTCGTAGACCTCCAGATCCTCCACCTCCGGCGGCTGCGACAGCAGCTTGACCAGGGTCGGATGCGGCACCGGGTTCCGCCCGCCCGTGCCTCCCCCGCCGATGACGTTGTCGGTCGGCCCCAGGGCCAGCATGAGCGCGCAGGCCACGCCGGCGCTGATGGCGCCGGTCAGCACGTGGCCGCGGTGATCCTCGAACCAGCGGCGGACCGCGGCCCAGCGGGTGGCCAGGGCGCCCGGCCGCTTCCTCGCCGCCGCGGCCGCAGCCGGCTGGGTCGCGGTGCGCTCGGCCTGGCCGTTGGCGTGGATGCGCCGCTCGATGCGGCTCCACATGTCGGCGAAGGCCGGCACCTCGACCTCGGCGCGATCGGTCTCCAGCTCGGCGTAGGTCCGCACCGCCTCGCCGACCTGGCGCAGGCTCTCCAGCTTGAGGCGCGCGTCTGCGTCGTCGGCCAGGTGGGCGGCCACGCCCTTGGCCTCGTCCGGCGACATCTCGCCGTCGGCATAGAGCATCAGCTCCGCGTCGCTGTACCTCTTCTTCGAGCCGCTCATGCGCCCAGGTCCCTTTCGCCGCCCATCAGCTCCAGCAGCCGTTTCTGCATGTTCTTCCGGGCATGGAAGAGGCGGGACATGATGGTCCCCTTGGAGCACCCCATCGCCTCGGCCATCTCCTCGTACGAGAGCCCCTCCAGCTCGCGCATGACCAGCACCGCGCGGTGGTTGTCGGACAGCTCGCCGAGCGCCGTGCCGATGTGCTCGCGCATCTCCTTGCGCACCAGCGACTTGCCCGGATTCTCATCGAGTATGCGCGGCAGCAGGCTGTCTTCGCCGACCGAATCGGATTCCGCGCCGTGGCTGACCGCGTCGGTGAACTCGACGGGCTTGCCGCGCTTGGTCTTCCGGATGTGATCGATGGCGAGGTTCATGACGATGCGATAGAGCCAGGTGTAGAAGCTGCTGTTTCCCTCGAACTTGCCTATGTGCTTGTGCGCCTTGATGAAAGCGTCTTGTACGACATCGAGCGCGTCGTCCCGGTTGCGGACCACCCCGACCGCGAGGGAATAGGCGCGCCTGTGATAGCGCTCGAACAGAGCGCGAAACGCCTCGTCGTCTCCGGTCCGGGCGCGGTCGACCAGCTCGAGGTCGTCGATGTCGTCCGCCGCCTCATTCGACCGGATCGACGGGTTTTCGAGGCGCTTATTCACGTTACGGTGCTGGAACATATAACACGGCGGCCAGTCCACGGGGGCCGCCGCCGTCCTGGCCGCCACCTGCTAGACTGGAACCGCCGGTCCGCAGCCCGACTCCGTGTTCACACGGCGAGCACGCCGCCAGCTAAAGACATATGTCGGTTGGCCCTGCGGGCCGCCCTCCGCCAAGCCCCCGTCCGTCCACCTTGAGCTCGACTCCTGCGATCAGCGCGTTTCTCGCCGGCGTCCGCGTCCGCCTGCGCCGGCGCGCGCTCGCCCGGTCCGGCCTGTACATGGCCAGCGCCGCCATTTTCCTGGCGGTGGCGGCGCCGCTGGCCGCGGTCGCATCCGGTTCGGGCCGCGGCGCGGCGTGGGTCGGCGGATTTCTGGCCCTGGCCGCGGCGATCGCGGCCTCGGCGACCGGTCTGGTCACGCCCCGCCGCCGCTGGCGCAGCGACAGGGCGGTGGCCGCCTACATCGGGCGACGCGAGCCGCGCGTGGCCTCGGATCTACTGTCATCGGTCGAGCTCGGGGCCGAGCGCGGCGCGCTCAAGCCGGCGCGCGGCGGCGCGTTCTCGCCCGCGCTGATCGTCGGCGCTCACCCGCACCACGGCGGAGCGGCTGGGCGGCATGGCGCCGGCCGACGTCGTGTCGCATCGGCCGCTGTGGCGCCCGGTGCGCGCGGCCGGGGTGGCGGTCGCCTTCGCGGCGCTCATGGCGCTGTTCGCGCCCGAGAGGCTGTCGATCGGCTGGCACGCGCTGCTCGATCGATCGTCCGGGCCGGGGCGCTTCGGCGGCGCCGACTCGTCGCCGGTGCCGCTGGTCGGCGACCTCGAGGTGACGCTGCACTATCCGGCCTACACCGGGCGGCAGACCGCGGTCCTGTCCAACGCCAGCGGCGAGCTGCGCGTGGTGCCGGGCACGCGGGTGCGGCTCGACACGACGGCGCTCGAGCCGGCCGGCGCCGCCTGGATCGCCTTCGACGACGAGGGCGAGAAGCTCCTGCCGCTGCAGATCTCGCTCGGCCAGCTGAGCGGCGAGTTCGACGTGCGCACGCCGGTCAAGTACCGGTTCCTGCTGCGCGCGCCCGACGGCCACCGCCGGGTCGAGGCGGTGCCGCGCACCATCGAGATCGAGCCGGACAACGAGCCGCGCGTCGAGCTGCACGCGCCGGCCGAGGAGCTGGACGTCACCGGGCTCAAGCGGGTGGAGCTGGCCTACGTGGCCGAGGACGACTACGGCATCACGCGCGCCGATCTGGTGTGGGACGGGCCGGACGGCAAGCCGCGCCGCATGCCGATCGAGGTGCCCGGCGTCGAGGCCGGCGCGGCCGGCGCCGCGCAGCGCGCAGAACAAGCTCTTCTGGGACCTGGCCGACGTGCCGCTCCAGCCCGGCGTGCGCATCGCCTACCACATCGAGGTGTTCGACAACGACGAGGTCAGCGGGCAACAAGGCCGGCAAGTCCAAGGCGTTCACGCTGCGCGTGCTCAGCCCGCGCGAGCGCCACGAGCGGCTCATCGAGCAGCAGCGCGAGCTGTTCGAGAACATGACGCGCGCGCTGGGCGGCCGGCTCATCGTCGACCCGGCCGACGGCGCGGCCCACGATCCGCTGCACCGGCAGACCGCCGGGCTGGTGGTCGAGCTGGGCACCGCGGTGGCGGCGCTGGGCAACGACCGCATGGCGGCCAAGCAGCTGGTGCGCGCGCTGGGCGACATGCGCACGCGGCTCGACCGCCTGGTCCGCCGCGAGGCCCGCCTGCTCAAGCGGGCGGCGGCGCGCGCGCAAGGCGAAGCTGCCCGGCCCGCTGGCCGGTCAGGTGGCGAGCTCGGATCGCGCCCAGGTGACGGAGCTGGAGGACGACGTCCTCTGCTGGCCGACTGGCTCGACCGCCAGGACCTCGAGAACCTGCTCGCCATCAGCGACGAGATCAAGACGCACCGCGAGCGGCTCGACAAGCTGTTCGCGGAGTACAAGCGGACCAAGTCGGCCGACATCAAGGCGGAGATCGAGCGCGAGCTGCGCGCGCTCGAGCAGCGCCTGGCCGAGCTGGAGCGCCGCGGCGGGCGCATGGCGGCCGACGTGCTCGACCAGTTCGTCAACTCCGAGGCGATGCAGGGCAAGCAGGCGGAGAACTGCCTGGCCGAGGTGCGCAAGCTGTTCGCGTCGGGCGACGTGGAGGCGGCCGAGCGGCGCATGCGCCAGTGCGCGGCCGAGCTGGACCAGTCGGCCAAGGCGCTCGAGCAGGCGCTCGACCAGCTGCGCGGCGACAAGTTCTCCGAGCAGCAGAAGAAGTTCGACGAGCTGCGCAGCGAGCTGGCCGATCTGGCCGGCGACCAGCAGCAGATTGTCGAGCGACGCGGACGAGATCCAGAAGCGCTACGCCGAGCAGGCCGGCGACCTGATGCGCGAGCAGATGGAGAAGAACCGCGACCAGCTCGACGACCTGCTCGGGCGGCTGCGGCGGCGGGTCGGCCAGGTGCCCGACTCGGGGCTGGGCCAGTTCATCGAGGAGGAGATGGGCGCGGTCAAGGCGCGGCTCGACGACATCCAGCGCCTGCTGTCGGCGGGCGACCTGGCCGAGGCGCTGGCCATGGCGCGCGAGGCCGAGGCGGGGCTCGAGACCGTGGAGTCCGAGCTGGAGGCGGCGCTCGAGGAGGACGTGCCCCAGTTCAAGAAGATGGGCGAGCGCGGCCTCGAGGCGGTGCAGCGCGCGCTGCCGGTGGCGCGCAAGCTGGTCGCCGAGCTGGAGCGGGCCACGCCGCCGCCTTCGCGCATCCTGGAGCGCGACGACCTGGCCAAGCTCGAGCGGCTGTCGCGGCGGCAGCAGAGCCTGCAGCAGCGCACCCAGCGCCTGGCCCAGCGCTCGCGCGACATGGCCGAGGAGCTGCCCGGCGAGGCCGGCACGCGCATGTCCGAGCGCCTGGGCGAGGCCGAGCAGCGCATGGAGCGGGCGGCGCCAGCGCATGCGCGCGCGCGATCCGTCCGGCTCGCGCCAGGAGGCGCGCGAGGCGGCCGAGAAGCTCAACCAGGCCAAGGAGGAGGCGCAGGGGGCGGCCCGCCAGCAGGAGGCGCAGGGGCGCTCCGGGCTGCGCGACGAGCCGGTGCGCATCCCCGGGGCCGACGAGTACCGGGCGCCGGAGAAGTTCCGCGAGGACATCCTGGACGCGATGAAGAAGGACCAGGCGCCGACGCCGTATCGGGACATGGTCAAGCGGTACTACGAGGAGCTGATCCGGTGACGGCAGCCGGACAAAACAAACAGAAAACAGGCGACAGGCGACAGGGAACAGGGAACGGGCACTGCGCTCGGCCTTGCCGGTTCCCTGCTCCCTGTTTTCTGTCGCCTGTTTTCTGTTTGTTTTGACAGCGGTGGTGGGGAACGCTGAGGCGCGACGCGATCTCGAGCAGGAGACGATCCGCGCCGCCCGTTACCTGGGCTCCTGGCGCTTCGAGGAGGCGCGCGAGCTCATCGACAAGCTCTCCGCCGACGAGCCGAAGGCGGCCGAGACCCGCTACCTGCGCGCCGAGCTCGCCTTTCTCGACGGCAAGTACGCCCACGCGCTCGAGCTGCTCGACGGGCTGCGGCCGGGCGAGGTCGGCGGCAACGTCGGCGCGCTGCGCGCGCTGGCCGCGTCGACCCACGAGGCGACGAAGGGCTTCGCCAGCGCGCGCTCGTCGGGCGGCCACTTCATCATCACCTACCCGCCCGGCAAGGACGAGGCGATCGTCGAGCTGGCCGGCGAGGTGCTGGAGGCGGCCTACCGGGCGATGCACGAGGACTTCGGCTACCAGGCGCCGGGCGCGGTGCGGGTCGAGCTCCTGTCGGCGCCGGCGGACCTGGCGCAAGGTGTCGACCCTGACCGAGAAGGAGATCGAGACCACCGGGACCATCGCGCTGTGCAAGTACGGCAAGCTGATGGTGGTCTCGCCGCGCGCGACGCTGTTCGGCTACCCGTGGATGGACACCATGGTGCACGAGTACGTGCACTACGTGGTTTCGCGGCTCAGCCAGGACCGCGTGCCGGTGTGGCTGCAGGAGGGCCTGGCTCGCTTTCAGCAAGTCAGGTGGCGCGGGCCGGCCACGCGGCCGCTGTCGGCCGTCGAGGAGCACCTGCTGGCCGGCGCGCTCAAGGAAAACTCGCTCATCTCGTTCGACGACATGCATCCGTCGATGGCCAAGCTGCCCAGCCAGAAGGCGGCCGCGCTGGCCTTCGCCGAGGTGGCCACCATGGTGGCGTACGTGCACCAGGAGAAGGGCTACGACGGGCTGCGCACGCGTCATCGGCGGGGTCAAGGCCGGGCGCAACGCGCGCAAGGCCGTGGCCGAGGTGATGGACCTCAAGTGGGACGACGTCGAGAAGGGCTGGAAGACGTACCTGCGCGCGGCCAAGCTGCGCGCGGTGCCGGCGCTGGCCGGGCGCGCGCAGTCGCCGCGCATCCGCTTCAAGAAGGGCGAGGGGGAGACCGAGAACGTGGGCGCCGAGGAAGTGGCGAGCACCAAGGCGCGCAAGTACACCCGACTGGGGGGCCTTCTGCGGGCGCGCGGCATGAACCAGGCGGCCGCCGTCGAGTACGAGAAGGCGCTGGCCGTCGTGGGGCCGTCGGATCCGTTCATCGCCGGCAAGCTCAGCCGCACCTATCTAGAGCTCGAGAACTACGAGCGATCGATCGAGCTGGCCAGGCCGCTGGTGGCGCTCGACGAGACCGACGCCACCCCGGCCACGACGCTGGGGCTGGCCTATCTGGCCACCGGGCAGGCGCAGGACGCCGCCGGCGCCTTCGAGCTCGCGCTGCGCGTGAGCCCCTTCGATCCCGCGGTGCGCTGTGGCCTCGCCGATGCGTACGTCAAGCTGGGCAAGGAACCGCAGGCCGCGCGCGAACAGCGAGCGTGCGACCTGGTCCGCTAACCCCGTGACGGATCTGAGTTACAGTTGAATCCCTTCAAGTACCGGCCATGGCCATGAATTCCCCCTCCAAAGCCGATCCCGCGAACGTGTACGAGGACAGGGCCAGCACCCAGGTCGACGAGCGCACCGCCGCCGACCTGCAGGCGGTGCAGGAGATCGCCGCGGCCCGGCTCGAGATCGCGCGCGAGATCGAGAAGCGCATCGTCGGCCAGTCCGACGTCATCGATCACCTGCTGACCGCGCTGTTCGCGCGCGGCCACTGCCTGTTCGTGGGCGTGCCGGGGCTGGCCAAGACCCTGCTCATCTCCACCCTGTCGCAGACGCTCAACCTCAAGTTCCAGCGCATCCAGTTCACGCCCGACCTCATGCCGTCGGACATCACCGGCACCGAGGTGCTCGAGGAGGACCACTCGACCGGGCGGCGCTTCTTCCGCTTCCTGCGCGGGCCGATCTTCGCCAACCTGATCCTGGCCGACGAGATCAACCGGACGCCGCCCAAGACCCAGGCGGCGCTGCTGCAGTCGATGCAGGAGTACCGGGTGACGGCGGGCGGGCAGACCTACGAGCTGCCGCTGCCGTTCCTGGTGTTCGCCACGCAGAACCCGATCGAGCAGGAGGGGACCTATCCCCTGCCCGAGGCGCAGCTCGACCGCTTCATGTTCCAGGTCGACGTCGGCTATCCGAGCGAGTCGGAGGAGCAGGAGATCGTCCGGCAGGAGACGTCGAGCTACGCGCCGGAGCTGCGCCCGGTGCTGTCGCCGGAGCGGATCATCGAGCTGCAAGAGCTGGTGCTGCGCGTGCCGGCCGCCGACCACGTCATCGAGTACGCGGTGGCGCTGACCCGGCGCTCGCGCCCGGCCGAGCCGACCGCGCCCGACTTCGTGCGCGAGTTCGTGTCGTGGGGCGCCGGGCCGCGCGCGTCGCAGTACCTGATCCTGGCCGGCAAGGCGCGCGCGATGCTGGACGGACGCTACGCGGTGTCGCGCGAGGACGTGCGCGCGCTGGCCCGCCCGACCCTGCAGCACCGCATCCTGCTCAACTACCGCGCCGAGGCCGAGGGCGTGCGCTCGGGTGAGATCGTCGACCGGCTGCTGGCCGGCATGCGCCTGCCGTGAGGGCGAGGCGGTGAGCAGCAAGCGCGGCCGCAGGCGGGGGACCGAACCGGCGCCGGGCACGGTGAGCGACCTCGGTCTGCTCGATCCGATGACCGTGTCGCGGCTCGAGACCCTGCCGGTGCGGGCGCGCGTGATCGTCGAGGGGGCGCTCAGCGGGCTGCACCGCGCCCGCCTGCACGGCTCGTCGGTCGAGTTCGCCGAGCACAAGGAGTACTCGCCGGGCGACGAGATCCGGCACATCGACTGGAAGGTCGTACGGCCGCGCCGACCGCTTCTACGTCAAGCAGTTCGAGCAGGAGTCGGAGCTGTCCTGCTACCTGGCGCTCGACGCGTCCGGATCGATGGACTACGGCGACACCGGGCGCGACAAGAAGGATGGGCTGTCCAAGCTGGTCTACGCGGCGCACCTGATGGCCGCGCTGGCCTACCTGCTCATCCGGCAGCGCGACAAGGTCGGTCTGCTCGTGTTCGGCGACGACTCGCTCGATCGCTACGTGCCGCCGCGCGCGCGGCCGGCCCACCTGCACGATCTGCTGGCGGTGCTGGAGGAGGTCACGCGCGTGGGCGGGCGCGGCAGCGAGCCGACCCACACCGCCCTCGACCGGCTGGGCGAGCTCAGCCGGCAGCGGCGCAGCCTGCTCATCGTCGCGTCGGATCTGTTCGAGCAGCCGGACGGCCACGCGCTGGGCGTGCTGCGCCGCCTGCGCGCCCGCGGCCACGACGTGGCGCTGTTCCAGATCCTGCACCCGCACGAGCTGGAGCTGCCGTTCGACAGCCTGACGCTGTTCGAGTCGCTCGAGGACAAGCGCCAGCTGCTCGTCGATCCGGCGGCGATCCGGCGCCAGTACAAGCGCCGCATGGCGGAGTTCCTCGACCGCGTGCGCTCCGAGTGCGTCCGCGGCGGCGTCGAGCACCACCTGGTGGCGACGTCGAGGCCGATCGAGCAGGCGCTGCTGGAGTTTCTGACCCAGCGAGCGGGGCGGCGGGCGCAGCGCGTGGGAGGCGCCGGGTGACGCGATGATCTTGCCTGCAACACAAACAAACAGAAAGCAGGCGACAGGCGACAGGGAACAGGGAACCGGAATCGCAGCGCCGGTCCGCTGCCGCGGCCTGGCACTCCGGCCCGTGGCCGTTCGCCGCTCCCCCCCGCCTACCGTCAGCGTTCCAAGGAGTGCACGCGTCCGTTTCCGGTTTCCTGTTCCCTGTCGCCTGTCACCTGTTCCCTATTTGAGCTCGCGGCGACGAAGCCAGGAGGCGAGGCGTAGGACCGATGGACTTCCTCGCCCCGCTCATGCTGGTCGGCCTTCTCGGCATCGCCGTGCCGGTCGTGCTGCACCTGATCGGGCGGCGGCGTGCCCGGCGCGTGCGGTTCGCGGCCATCGACTTTCTGTTCGGCTCCGACAAGAAGGTGAGGCGGCGGCTGAGGCTGCGCGAGCTGCTCTTGCTCGCGGCCAGGATCCTGGCCTGCCTGGCGGTGCCGCTGGCGCTGGCCAAGCCGTACACGGCGTGTCAGGCGCGCGGCCCGATGGTGCCGCGCGGGCCCCAGGCGGCCATCCTGATCATCGACAACGCCTTCGGATCGACCTACACGATCGAGGGCGAGACGCTGCTGGCGCGTTCGCTCGAGCGGGCCCGGCGCATCCTGCAGCAGCTCGGGCCCGAGGCGGAGGTGGCGGTGCTGGTCACGGCCGAGGGGGCGGACCCGCCGACCGAGCTCAGCCGCGACCACCTGCGCCTGCGCGACCGCATCCGCGCCATCGAGGCGTCGGCGCGGCCGGGCGACCTGACCGCGGCGCTGCGCCGGGCCGGGCTGCTGCTGGCCGGATCGAGCCAGCCGACCCGCACGGTCTACGTCCTGGGCGCGCCGTCGGTCACGTCGCTGCGCTCGGGCGACTCGCCGTGGCCGGCCGGAGCCGCGCCGCAGGTCTACCAGGTCGATCCGGCCGACGGCCAGCCGCTCGACAACATGGCGGTGACCGGCGTGACGGTCGAGCCGGACCAGGAGACCGGCGCGCGCGGCATCCGGGTCACCGCCGACGTCGCCAACTTCGGCGCGCGCCAGGTGCGCGAGCGGCCGGTCGCGCTGCGCATCGGCAACCGCGTGGTCGCGCGCGGGCTCGTCACTGTCGAGCCGGGGCAGAGCCAGCGCAAGCGCTTCACCGCCGCGCTGCCGCCCGGCACGCGCGCCGCCGAGCTGATCGTGGAGCTGGCCGCGGATCGCCTGGCCATCGACGATCGCCGCTACGCGCTTGCCGAGCGGCGGGCCGAGTTCCGCATCCTGCTGGTCAACGGCGACCCGCGCACGGTGCGCTACGAGGACGAGCTGTTCTACCTGGCCGCGGCGCTGCGCCCGGGCGACCGCAGCGACAGCGGCGCGGTGCTGAGCGCGGCGACCGGCCGACGAGCTGGCCGAGCTGCGGCTCGACGAGATCGACGTGGTGGTGCTGGCCAACGTGCCGGCGCTGTCGCGCGAGACGGTGGGCCGGCTGCGCCAGTGGGTCGAGGCCGGCGGCGGCCTGCTGTTGACCGCGGGCGACAACATCGACGTCAAGGAGTACGAGGAGCGGATGGCGCCGCTCCTGCCGCAGAACCTGTCCGGCTCGGTCGACCTGGTGCACGGCGCGCGCGGCGGCGAGCGCAGCGGGCGCGCGCTGCGGCTGGCCAAGCTGGAGCACGACCATCCGATCTTCTCTGTCTTCCCGGCCGACTCGCCGGGCCTGCGCGAGGCCGGGTTCTCGCGCATCGTGCTGCTCGGCCCGACCACCGACGTGACCAGCCGGCGCGTGCTGGCCCGCTACGACAACGGCACCGCGGCGCTGGTCCAGGCCGACGTCGGCAAGGGCCGGCTGCTGCTGTACACGTCGACAATCGATCGCGACTGGAACGACCTGCCGATCCACCCCGGCTTCGTTCCGTTCGTGCAGCAGGCGGTGCGCTACCTGGCCCAGATGTCGTCACAGGGGCGGCCGCGCGAGCTCCTCGTCGGGCACCAGCTCCTGCTCGAGGTCGGCGCCGACACGGTGCGGCTCGACGTCGATCGGCCGGGCGGCCACCGCTCCGTGTTCGAGGGCGAGGGCCTGGCCGAGCGCCGCCAGGTCCGCTTCGCCGCCACCGACCAGCCCGGCTTCTACCAGGTCACCGACGTCAAGGAGGGCGAGGAGGACAGCGCCGCCCGCGGCGACTCCGACTTCGCGGTCAACCTCGACCCGCGCGGCTCCGACCTGCGCCGCGCCGACCTGGCCGAGCTCATCCGCGCCCCCCAGCAGGCCCACGCGGCCCGCACCGACTCGCACGAGCGCCGCGTCGAGCTGTGGCACGCCGTGGCCGCGGCCCTGCTGCTGTTCCTCCTGGCCGAGTCGTTCATCGTCTGGCGCAACTGAGCGCCTCGCGGCTCAACCAGCCGCGTCGAGCTCGGCCAGCAGCGACGCGCCGGCGCCGAGGACGGACACTGGGTCGGGCCGTGTCGGCGGCGGCGACGCCTTGAGGCGGCGGACAGCGGCCGCGGCCTCGGCGATGCGGGTGCGCAGGGCGGAGCTGGACTCGCCGGCGCGGACCAGGGACTCGAAGGCCGCCTCCTGGTTGGCGCGGTCGCGGCACAGGAGCAGGACGTCGCAGCCGGCCTCGATGGCGCGGACGGCGGCGTCGGCGGCGCCGATGTGTCGGCGATCGCCTTCATGTCGAGGTCGTCGCTGACCACGACGCCGCGGTAGGCCAGCTCGCCGCGCAGGATCTCGCCGAGCACGCGGCGCGACAGCGTGGCCGGCACGCCGGCGTCGAGCGCCTCGAACACGACATGGGCGGTCATGATCATCGGCACGCCGGCCGCGGCCGCGCGCGGCGAAGGGCACGAGCTCGACCCGGCGCAGGCGGTCCAGATCGTGGCGCAGGCGCGGCAGCACGAAGTGGCTGTCCTGGTCGGTGTCGCCGTGGCCGGGGAAGTGCTTGCCGCACGACAGGATGCCGGCGTCGGCAAGGCCGGCGGCGAAGGCCAGCGCGCGCCGCGCCGCCGCCTCCGGCTCGCTGGCGAAGGCGCGGTCGCCGATGATCGGGTTGTCCGGGTTTGTGTTGACGTCGAGCACCGGCGCGAAGTCGATGTCGAAGCCGAGCGCGGCCAGCTCGCGGCCCATCGCCGCGCCCATGCGCCGGGCCAGGTCCTCGGCCGCGCCGTCGGACAGGGCGGCCAGGCGCTGCATCGGCGGCCAGCGCGTGGCCGGCGCCCGCACCCGCTGCACCGTCCCGCCCTCCTGATCGACGGCGATGAGCAGGCGCTCGCCCGACGGCGGCCGCCGCCTCGTGCAGCGAGCGGTTGAGGTCGACGAGCGCCGGCACGTTCAGCACCGGGCCGGTGCCGCCGGGCGAGGTGACCTCCTCGAGGTTGCGGCGGAACAGGATGACCGCGCCGGCCTGGCCGGCGGCCAGGCGGCGCGCCAGGTCGGCGTCGAGCGACGGGGTCTCGAAGCCGATCCACAGGAGCTGTCCAACGTCGCGGCGCAGATCGCCCATGAGCACCTCAGGGTGGGAAGTCCTGGCACTCGAGCCCGGCCGGCGGCTCGCAGTCGTCGACCAGGTCCGGGTTCAGAGACACGGTGAAGAACTCGGTCAGCCGGGACGGCTCGGGTCGGTGCGGGCAAGCAGCACCGAGTGCGGCGACGGCGGCCCCGGCCACGCGGGTCGTCACCACCAGCGCCGCGTCGCACAGCTCCAGGCTCGGCTGCGGCGTGCCGTCCGGATCGAGGATGTCGCGCAGCCCGACCTGGTAGTCCCCCTGCTCGACGCCGCCGACCACGGCCCAGGTGCACAGCGGCGGCTCACCGATGGTCGGCAGCGCCACCTCGGGCCCGCGCACACTGCGCGTCGTTCGCGAACTGGTAGCTGACCGCGCAGCCGACGATCGGGAGCCCGCTGGTCTCGAGCGCGCACGCCGCCGGGTCGGGTCGCGTGTCCGGGACGGCGTCGCAGGCGGCGTACGCGGCGCACACCTCGACCGGTGCGGCGTCGAGCGGCCCGTTGCGCGGCTGGCAGTCGGCCGACCAGTCGCCCGGCTCAGCCGTCGTCCTCGGCGCAGTCGCGCTCGCCGAAGAAGCAGGTGTCGGGGACGTTGGGATCCGGCGCGAAGCAGGGCCCGCGCTGCAGCCGCTCGCCGTCGCAGTCGTTGTCGACCCCGTCGCACACCTCGGCGGCGCCGGGATGGACCGCCCCGTTCCGGTCGTCGCAGTCGCGCTGAAGATCGGACAGCCCGCAGTGATCGGTCAGCGAGCCGCAGTCGGTGAAGCCGTCGCCGTCGCGGTCGAGGCCCGCCGTGCTGTCGTCGCAGGTGCCGCTGCAGTCGTTGTCGACGCCGTCGCACACCTCGGCCGCGCCGGGATGGGCGTCGGCGTCGAGGTCGTCGCAGTCGGCGGTGTCCACGCCCACGCAGGCCGCGCCGCCGTCCACGATCTTGGTGGCGCACGCGGTGTAGGTGTCGCCGTCGCCGTCGTGGCCCTCGTCGCACTGCGCGTCGCAGTCGTTGTCGATCCCGTCGCACTGCTCCTCGGCCGCCGGCGACACTCGCTCGTCGCGGTCGTCGCAGTCGCCGTCGCAGGTCGTGACCAGGTCGCCGTCCTCGTCGACGTTCTCGTCGGCCTGCTGGTCGCAGTCCTCGTCGATGTCGTTGCCGCAGGTCTCGTTGGCCGCCGGGTTGATGTCCGGGTCGAGGTCGTTGCAGTCGTCGTCGCTCCAGCCGTCGCAGTCCTGATCGCGCGGCCGGCCGATGGTCACGCTGTCGCCGGCGTCGGTCACCCAGGTCACGCAGCCGGTGTCGGTGGACCCGAACCCGGCCGGCAGCTCGGCGCCGAGCACGACCGGCCACATGGCCACCTCGCCGTCGACGAAGCCGACAGGCTGATCGAGCGCGCCGAAGCCGACCACCTCGCCGCTGCTGTACGCGACCACCGCCACCATCACGTCGGCGTCCGGATGCTCGCGCGGCCGGATGAGCAGGCGATACGGATCCGCGGCCAGGTCGCGCCCGTCGAGCCGCACGTCCGCCTCCGGATCGGGATCGACGAAGCGGCTCGGGTCGTCCGGGATCACGCCGTCGACGCCGACGTGGAAGGCCAGGCGCCCGATCTCGGCCGGCACCGACTCATCGCGGCTCACCTCGATGAGAACGCCGGTCGAGCTCCCGCACCCGGCCATCGCCGCGCCGCACACCACCGCCACCAGCACCGCCATCGACGGACGAGACCCCATGCGTCCGACCATTCTATCGGCATCAGGTGGCCGCGTGTTTGAACGCCAAGCGCCAAGACGCCAAGGAGGCTTCAGGCGTCACTCGGTTCGAGTGGGGCATCCATGTCTTTAACCCATTAGGTTAAAGGCAAGGAATCCCCACTCGAGCCGACGACGCCTGAAGCTCCTTGGCGTCTTTGGCGCTTTGGCGGTTCAACCACGCGGCTACCGGGCCGGCCAGGGTGCCCCGACACCGACCCGTTCGAGGCGGGCGACCGTGCTGGGTGCGCTGTACAGCGCCCAGCTGCGGCGCCCGCCGGCCTGGAACTGGGCCACGATCTCGTTGCGGCCGTCGGCGTCCAGGTCGACGACGCCGAGCAGGTCGACGCCGTTTCCCATCACGCCGCGCAGGGCGAAGCGCGGCGGGCACGCGGCGCTGCCGGCGGCCACCTGACCGACCTCGTCGCTGGCCGCGCCGGAGCCGGCGGCGAAGCCGGCCGCGGGATAGGCCTCCGGCTTTCCGTCGCCGTCGATGTCGACGAGCAGCTTGCCGTCGGCCACGCAGGCGCCGCCCACATCGAGCGCCACCGGATCCGGGTCCTCCTCCGCCGGCCGCGAGCCGAACCCGCCGGACGGCTCGAGCACGGCCACCGCCAGCCCGCAGTCCCGCAGCGCGGCCGCGCAGTCCGGGTCGCGCCCGGCCGCCTCCGCGCCGCGCCGCTTCTCGCACGGCGAGTGCCCGGCGTAGGAGCCGATGGCCGCGACGCCGTCGTCGCTGCGCGCCGCGCCGGCCACCGAGAACAGGCCCGCGCGCCGCCCGTCCCAGCCCAGCACCGAGAACTGGCGCGCGCCGCGCCGCTCGACCGGCGGGACCAGCGAGCTCGGCCCGGTCGCTCCACGACTCGCCGCGCACGAACAGCGGCCGCACCGCCGGCCGCCCCACCGCCGCGGTCGGGCACATCTCGCCCACCAGCACGGCGCGCCCGCCCTGCGACCCGGCCGCCATCGCTGGCGGCGGACCTGCGGGCCCGGCCGGTCCGACCGCCACCGGCGCCTCGTTCTTCGAGCGCGAGCCGCAGGCCGCCAGCGCGAGCATGGCCATCGCGAGCGGCATTCCTGTGGGGCGGACCATCGAGCGGCTAACCTACCTCGCCGGCCACGTTGAGGTCGCCGCCCGGGCAACGCGGTTGCCCGCTCAGCGGTCGAAACCGGGCACTGCCCGCGTGCGATCGCGCGAAAACGGCCAGAATCTCGGCTTTCCATGGCGAAGACACCCGACTCCTCCTCGCTCCCCGAGCCCCCGCGATCGACACCGCGGGCTCGAAGCCATCGCCTCGCTCCCGCGGCCGGCCGGTCGAATTGACGGCCCTGACAGCAGGCGACTATAGTGCGCGCTCTTCGAACACCCCCCCTGCCCTGGAAAAGGCGGATGTCCCTGCGACTATTCAAGATTCTCATCGCCTCAGCCGCGCTCTTCGCGGTGGCTCCAGCGCCCCTCGCGCTCGCGCAGGTAACGCCCGGGCAGCCGCCGCCGGGTACCACGACCCAGGGTCCGGAGGAGAAACCGGAGGGGGTCGCCGAGCAGGCGCCCAGCACTCCGGGCGCTCTCCCGACCACGCCTGTGCTCCCGCCGCCGCGAGGAAAGCGGAAAGAATTTCAGCTGCTGGAGCTCAACGGCTTCTATCGCTTCCGCGGCGACTGGCTCAAGAAGTTCAGCCTCGGCTTCCCGAAGCTGCCGGTGGCAAACATCGACGACGAGGGCGGCGCGCCGTTCCCGCGCCCGTTCGCCTGCACGCTTCGACACGGAAGGCAACCCCACCGGTCCGTGTGAGGACTCGATCAAGTCGGCCAACATGAAGCTCCGCCTCGAGCCGGTGGTGCATCTGGACGAGAAGACCTCGCTCCACATCCAGGTCGACCTGCTCGACAACATCGTCTACGGCAGCACGCCGGACGGCCGCTACCTCGACGGCACGCCCGGGCGGTCCGACATCCCGCTCGGCGCCTTCACCGACAACCAGGCGCCGCCCGAGGCCGGCCGCAACAACCTGCGCGACTCCATCAACGTCCGCCGCGCCTGGGCCGAGGTGGAGACGCCGTTCGGTCTGGTCAAGTTCGGCCGCCAGCCCAACCACTGGGGCATGGGCATCTACGCCAACGGCGGCGGCTCCGACCCGATCCACGGCACCTACGACCTGGACACCGACTACGGCGACACCGTCGATCGCGTGGCGTTCGACGCCGGCATCCCGGGCACGCGCTTCCGCGGCGGCGTGGCGATGGACTGGCCGAGCACGCAGCCGTCGGCCGGCCAGACCGATCTGTTCGCCGACCGCGCCGACGGTCAGCCCTGGGACCTGGACGACAACGACGACACGAACCAGTGGACCTTCACCTTCTCGCGCATGGACTCGCCGGAGGAGTTCCGCGACGAGATGCGGTCGGGCGACTTCGCCGTCAACTACGGCGGCTTCCTGGTCTACCGCACGCAGAAGTGGGACTTCGCCGCGCCGGCGGAGGGCAGCGAGGACGAGCCACCACTGGGGGGCACGCCCAATGCGGACCTGTTCGTCCCGCGCGGCTTCAAGGCCTACATCCCGGACGTCTGGATTCGCCTCGGGCTGGGCGCCGCCGAGCTGGAGGTCGAGGGCCTCGCGGTGCTGGGCTCGGTCAACAACCTGGCCGACGAGGGCATCGAGGAGGAGATCGACATCCGCCAGTGGGGCGGCGTCGGGCGCCTCACTTACCACTTCCTGGACGGCGACCTGCGCCTGATCGGCGAGGGCGGCTTCGCGTCCGGCGATCAATGGGACAACCAGCCGCAGGGCAACACCCACATCACGAACCGGCAGCCGTTCCCCGGTGCGGGCGACGAGACGATGAACCAGTTCCTGTTCGATCAGGACTACAAGATCGACCTCATCCTGTTCCGCGAGCTCATCGGGACCGTCACCAACGCGATCTACGCCCGCCCGCAGTTCGAGTACGACATCACCGATCGCATCCGGATGAAGATCCAGAACGTCACCAGCTTCGCCCACAAGAAGGTGTCCACGCCGGGCAACAGCCGCATGTACGGCATCGAGATGGACGGCGACCTCGAGTACCACAACGACGGGTTCTCGGCCGGCATGGCCTACGGCGTGCTGTTTCCGCTCGGCGCGCTCGACCACCCGGCCGGCGGCACAGGCGGCACCGGCTTCACGTACGGCCCGAGCAACACCGGCGACGCCGAGACCGCGCAGACGATCCAGTTCAGGCTGATGCTGCAGTTCTGAGCGCGCGCGCCGCGTCAACGAGAAATCTCGCTCGATTCGCATCGACCGCCCCTCGACCGGCGGTCGATTGCGCGGGCCATCGGTCAGGGCGTACGCTCTTCCGCGAACCAACAGCGACCGGAGGTGGCGTCCCTCATGATCACCGTCAAGGTCAACCAGCGAAGCCACGTCGTCGACGTCGAGCCGCGCACGCTCCTTGTCGAGCTCCTGCGCGACCAGCTGCGACTCACCGGCACCCACGTCGGCTGTGACACCAGCCAGTGCGGAGCGTGCGTGGTGCACGTCAACGGCGTGTCGGTGAAGAGCTGCACCATGCTCGCGCTCGAGGCCGACGGGGCCGAGATCACCACCATCGAGGGGATGGCCGGCGAAGACGGCCAGCTGCACCCGATGCAGGCCGCGTTCCAGGAGGAGCACGGGCTGCAGTGCGGCTTCTGCACCCCGGGCATGGTGATGAGCACGGTCGATCTGCTGAAGCAGAACGCCAGCCCGAGCGAGGCGGACGTTCGCCACTGGCTCGAGGGCAACATCTGTCGCTGCACCGGCTACCAGAACATCGTCAAGTCGGTGCTGTCTGCCGCCGAGACAATGCGCGGAGGAAAGCGATGAGCGGCGCCCAGGGGATCGGCGCGGCGGTCAAGCGCCGCGAAGACAAGCGCTTCCTGCTCGGCAAGGGCCAGTACACCGACGACATCCAGGTGCACGGGCAGACCCACGCCTACTTTCTGCGCTCGCACCACGCGCACGCGAAGATCGTGTCGATCGACGCCACCGAGGCGCGCAAGGCGCCCGGCGTCGTCGCCGTCCTGACCGGCGAGGACGTGGCCGCCGACAAGCTGGGCGGCATCCCGACCGGCTGGCTCATCCACAACAAGGACGGCTCCGCCATGGTCGAGCCGCCGCATCCGGCCCTGGCGCTGGGCAAGGTGCGCCACGTCGGCGATCCGGTGGTCATGGTCATCGCCGAGACGCGGGACCAGGCCAAAGAGGCGGCCCAGCTGGTCGAGGTGGAGTACGACCCGCTGCCGGCGGTGGCCCACCTCCCCGACGCGGTGGCCGACGGCGCGCCACAAGTTTGGGACGAGGCCAAAGGCAACGTCTGCTTCGACTGGCACCTGGGCGACAAGGCGGCCACCGACGCGGCCTTCGCGCGGGCAAAGAACGTCGTCACCATCGACATCACCAACAACCGCCTGGTGCCCAACGCGATGGAGCCGCGCAGCGCCATCGGCCATCACGAGGCAGCCACCGACCACTACACGCTGTACACGACGTCGCAGAACCCGCACCTCACGCGGCTGCTGCTCGGCGCCTTCACGCTGCAAGTCCCCGAGCACCGGCTGCGCGTCGTCGCGCCGGACGTGGGCGGCGGCTTCGGCTCCAAGATCTACCACTACGCCGAGGAGCTGCTGGTCCTGTGGGCGTCGCGGCGGACGCGCCGGCCGGTCAAGTGGACGTCGGATCGCAACGAGGCGTTCATGTCCGACGCGCACGGCCGCGATCACGTGTCGCACGCCGAGCTGGCGCTCGACGAGCGCGGCCACTTCATCGGGCTGCGGGTCAAGACGCTCGCCAACATGGGCGCGTACCTGTCGACCTTCGCGCCCTGCATCCCGACCTACCTCTACGCCACGCTGCTGTCGGGCCCCTACGACATCCCGGCCATCTACGCCGAGGTGAAGGCGATCTTCACCCACACGGTCCCGGTCGACGCGTATCGGGGAGCCGGGCGGCCGGAGGCGGCCTACCTGCTCGAGCGCCTTGTCGACAAGACCGCGCGCGAGCTCGGCATCGATCGGGTCCAGATCCGGCGCGAGAACTTCATCAAGCCGGAGCAGTTCCCCTACCAGACAGCGGTCGCGCTGCAGTACGACACCGGCGACTACCACGCCACGCTCGACCTCGCGCTCAAGTCCATCGACTACCCGCGCTTCGCCGACCGCAAGAAGGAGTCGGCCAAGCGCGGCAAGCTGCGCGGCCTGGGCATCTCGACGTACATCGAGGCGTGCGGCATCGCGCCGTCGGCGGTGGTCGGGTCGCTCGGCTGCCGCGCCGGCCTGTACGAGGCGGCCACCGTGCGCGTCAATCCGACCGGCAGCGTCGTCGTGTTCACCGGCAGCCACAGCCACGGCCAGGGCCACGAGACAACGTTCGCCCAGCTGGTGGTGGAGAAGCTGGGCGTATCCCTCGACAGCGTCGAGGTCGTGCACGGCGACACCGATCGCATCCCGTTCGGCATGGGCACCTACGGCTCGCGCTCCGCCGCGGTCGGCGGCTCGGCGCTGTACCGGGCGATGGACAAGATCATCGACAAGGCCAAGAAGGTGGCCGCACATCTGCTGGAGGCCAGCGTCGCCGACATCGAGTTCGCCGACGGCACCTTCCGCGTGGCCGGCACCGACCGCACAAAGGCATTCGGCGAGGTGGCCTTCGCCGCCTACGTGCCGCACAACTACCCGATCGAGAGCGTGGAGCCGGGCCTGGAGGAGTCGGCGTTCTACGACCCGGGCAACTTCACCTTCCCGGGCGGCTGCCACCTGGCCGAGGTCGAGATCGATCCGGACACCGGCGTCGTCGAGGTCGTCAGCGTCGCCATCGCCGACGACGTCGGCACCGTCATCAACCCGATGATCGTCGACGGCCAGGCCCACGGCGGCCTGGCCCAGGGCATCGGCCAGGCGCTGTACGAGGAGTGCCTCTACGATCGAGACGGCCAGCTCTTGACCGGCTCGTACCTGAACTACGTCATGCCGCGCGCGGCCGACCTGCCGATGTTCAAGGTGGGCAACCACGCGACCCCGTGCACGCACAACCCGATCGGCGTCAAGGGCGTGGGCGAGGTGGGCGCCATCGGCGTCCCGCCCGCGGTCATCAACGCGGTCCTCGACGCGCTGGCCCACCTCGGGGTCAAGCACATCGAGATGCCGGCCACGCCGGAGAAGGTCTGGCGCGCGATCAGGGAGGCACGGCCATGAAGAACTTCCAGTTCCATCGACCGAAGAGCAGTCGCGGAAGCGGTGGAGCTGCTCAAGGGCAACGCCGAGGCCAAGCTGCTGGCCGGCGGCCAGAGCCTCCTGCCGATGATGAAGCTGGACATGGCCCAGCCCAGCGACCTGATCTCGCTGGCCGCCCTGGCCGACCTGCGCGCGGTCCGCGTCGACGGCAAGAATCTCCTCGTCGGCGCGCTGGCCACTCACGCCGAGGTGGCGCGGTCGACCGCCATCCCGGGGCTGGCACAGCTGGCGGGCGCGATCGGCGACGCCCAGGTGCGCAACCGCGGCACCATCGGCGGATCGATCTCGCACGCCGATCCGGCCGCCGACTACCCGGCCGCGCTGCTCGGGTCTGGGCGCCACGGTGGCGACCGACCGGCGGCGCATCCCGGCGGACGACTTCTTCACCGGGATGTTCGGGACGGCGCTGGAGGCGGACGAGCTGGTCACCGCCGTGCACTTCCCGACCCCGGAGCGCTGCGCCTACGCCAAGTACGCCAACCGCGCGTCGAAGTACGCGGTCGTCGGCGTGATGGTGGCGAAGACGGCGGGCGGCGTGCGGGTGGCGGTCACCGGCGCCGGACCGTCGGCGTTCCGCGTGCCCGAGATGGAAGCCGCGCTGGCCAAGAAGTTCGCCCCGGAGGCGCTCGACGGCATCACGGTGGCCGCCGACCGCCTGCAGGGCGACACCGAGGCCAGCGCCGAGTACCGCGCCCACCTCATCGGCGTGATGGCGCGCCGGGCCGTCGCCGCCGCAAGGGCCTGAACAGGGGGCGATGCAGCTCCCCGGTAACGTCGCCGAGACGATGGCGCTGCTCGCCGCCGGCCGCTACGTGGCCGACGTGAGCCTCGGCACCTCGCTGTTTCTGGCCCTCAAGCTGCGCCGGCCTCTCCTCCTGGAGGGTGAGGCCGGCGTGGGCAAGACCGAGGTGGCCAAGGTGCTGGCCGAGGCGCTGGGCCGCCCGCTCATCCGCCTGCAGTGCTACGAGGGGCTCGACGCGGCGGCGGCGCTCTACGAGTGGAACTACTCGCGCCAGATGCTGGAGATCCGGCTGGCCGAGCTGGCCGGCCAGGGCCGCGACGCGGTGGCCGAGACGATCTTCAGCGAGCGGTTCCTGCTCAAGCGGCCGCTGCTGCAGTCGCTCGAGCAGGGCGGCGTGCTGCTCATCGACGAGCTGGACCGGACCGACGAGCCGTTCGAGGCCTTCCTGCTCGAGCTCCTGTCCGACTACCAGGTCACCATCCCGGAGCTGGGCACGGTGCGCGCCGCCGAGCCGCCGGTGGTGGTGCTGACCTCCAACCGCACCCGCGAGATCCACGACGCGCTCAAGCGGCGCTGCCTGTACCACTGGATCGCCTATCCCGACGCCGAGCGCGAGCTGGCCATCCTGCGCGCCCGGGCGCCCGAGGTGCCGGAGAAGCTCTCGCGGCAGATCGTCGCCTTCGTGCAGAAGCTGCGCGCGACCGAGCTGTTCAAGCTGCCCGGCGTGGCCGAGACGCTCGACTGGGCCAGCGCGCTCGTCGCCCTCGACCAGGTCGCGCTCGAGCCGGGCGTCGTCAACGCGACCCTCGGCGTGCTGCTCAAGTACCAGGACGACGTGGCGGCGGTCGCCGGCGCCCAGGTCGACGAGCTGCTCGCCGAGATCGCCTGACATGCGCGGGCCGGCATGAGCCAGCTGGCCGGCAACATCATGCGCTTCGTGCGGGTCCTGCGCGCCGCCGGCCTGGCCACCGGCCCGTCGAGCTCGCTGGCTGCCCTGCGCGCCGCCGAGGCCATCGACATCCTGCAGCGCGACCAGCTGTACTGGGGGCTGCACGCGGTGCTGGTCCACCGCCCCGAGGACCACGAGATGTTCGACGAGGCGTTCGGCCTGATGTTCCGCGCCCCGGCCTCGCGGCGGCGACGCCTACGCGCAGCTCATGTCGACAAGCAAGCTGCGCCGGCCGCCGGCCGCGTCGCGCCGGGTGTCCGAGGCGATCCGCCCGCCCGCCGACGCGCCGCCGCGCCCGTCCGAGACGGTGGCGCAGGTGGCGGTCACGCTGGCCTTCTCGCCCGACGAGCTCCTGCGCACCCGCGACTTCGACCAGATGAGCGCCGACGAGGTGCGCCGCGCGCGGGCCGCCGCCGCCCGCATCGAGCTCCTGGTCCGGCCGGTGCGCACGCGCCGCTTCCAGCCCTGGCCGCGCGGCCGGCTCGACTTCTCGCGCACCGTGCGCGACGCGCTGCGCACGTTCGGCGACCTGGCGCCCCTGCGCTACCGCCGGCGGCGCATGCGCCAGCCGCCGCTGGTCGCGCTGTGCGACATCTCCGGCTCGATGGGCCGCTACTCCGAGATGCTGCTGGCCTTCCTGCACGCTGTCAGCGCGGCCCGCCCGCGGGTGCACACGTTCCTGTTCGGAACCCGGCTGAGCAACGCCACCCGCACCCTGCGCCACCGCGACGTCGACCAGGCGCTTGCCCGGCTGGGCCGCGAGGTCGTCGACTGGGGCGGCGGCACGCGGCTGGGCGCCTGCCTGCGCCAGTTCAACCGCGCCTGGTCGCGCCGCGTGCTGGGTCAGGGCGCGGTCGTTCTACTCATCACCGACGGGCTGGACCGCGACCCGACGGCGACCCTGGCGGCCGAGGCCGAGCGGCTCCACCGGTCGTGCCGGCGGCTCATCTGGCTCAACCCGCTCCTGCGCTGGGAGGGCTTCGAGCCGCGCGCTGCGGGGGTGCGCGCGCTCCTGCCTCACGTGGACGAGCACCGCCCGGTCCACAACCTGGACAGCCTCGAGGCGCTGGCCCGCGCCCTGGCCCAGCCGGCCGCGCGCGGGCCGCGCAACACGGCAGTCACAGGTCCGAGATAGCCTCCCGCGATGCCTCAAGCGCGGGCGAGGGCCTCCAGGACTCTGTTTCGGTGCCAGGCCTGCGGCCACGAGGCCAGCCGCTGGCACGGCCGCTGCCAGGGCTGCAACGAGTGGAACAGCCTCGTCGAGGAGGTGGCGGTGCGCAGCGCCGCCCGGGCCTCGTCCGGGACCAGCGCGGGCGACGCGCCGATCTCGGTCGAGGACGTGGCCGATCCGGAGAGCGTCGGGCGCCTGGGCACCGGGCTGGGCGAGCTCGACCGCGTGCTGGGCGGAGGCCTGGTGCCCGGCTCGGTGGTGCTGCTGGGCGGCGAGCCGGGGGTCGGCAAGTCGACCCTGCTTTCGCAGATGCTGCACGGCCTGGCCAGCCGCGGCGCGGGCGTGCTGTACGCCAGCGGCGAGGAGTCGGTGGCGCAGGTGGCGCTGCGGGCGCGCCGGGTCGGGGCCACCGCGCCCGGCCTCACCCTCCTGGCCGAGACCTCGCTCGAGCGCATCCTGGCCCAGGCCGAGCGCGCCGCGCCGGCGGTGCTGGCCATCGACTCGGTGCAGACCATCCACAGCGCCGACCTGCCGTCGATCCCGGGCTCGATCGGCCAGGTGCGCGAGTGCGCGGCCCGCCTGGCCGCCTTCGCCAAGGCGCGCGGCATGGCCGCCGTGCTGGTCGGCCACGTGACCAAGGACGGCCACCTGGCCGGGCCCAAGACGCTCGAGCACCTCGTCGACGTCGTCCTGTCGTTCGAGGGAGACGGCCCGTCTCCCTACCGGATGGTGCGCGCGGCAAAGAACCGCTTCGGCTCGACCCAGGAGATCGGCGTGTTCGAGATGCGCTCCGAGGGGCTGATCGAGGTGCTGAGCCCGTCGCAGCTGTTTCTGGCCGAGCGCCCGCTCGGCGTGCCCGGCTCGGTCGTCGTGGCCAGCGCCGACGGCAGCCGCCCGATCCTGGTCGAGGTCCAGGCCCTGGTCACGCCGCCCACGGCCGGCATCGGGCGCCGCACGGTGGCGGGCGTGGACGCCAACCGGGTCTCGCTGCTGCTGGCGGTCCTGGCCCAGCGGGCCGACTGCGACGTGCTGGGCTGCGACGTGTTCGTCAACCTGGTGGGCGGGGCGCGCCTGGCCGAGCCGGCCCTCGATCTGGGCATCGCGCTGGCCATCGCCTCGGCCGCGCGCCGCCGCCCGGTCGACGCGCACACCGTCGTGTTCGGCGAGGTCGGGCTGGCCGGCGAGGTGCGCGCGGTCAACCTGCCCGAGCGCCGGCTGACCGAGGCGCACAAGCTCGGCTACCGGCGCTGCCTCTTGCCGCGTCACAACCGCCGCCGCCTGGTCGACGACGGCGGGCTCGATCTGGTCCCGGTGGAGCGCCTGGCCGGGGCGCTCGACGTCCTGTAGCCGCGCTCTAGTTGTTGCGGCGCTTCTTCTTGGACCTGGACTTCGACTTCTTCTTCTTCTTCTTGTCGCCGCCCAGCGCCGCGATCTCTTTCTGGGCCTGCTTGGCCGCGGCCGGGTCGTCCTCCTCGACGAGCTCGAGGTAGCGGGTGAAGGCGGCGATGGCCTGGTCGTTGTCGCGGTCGGCGCGGTAGCAGACGCCCAGGTCGTACCAGGCCTCCGCCATCTTCGGGTCCTGCTCGACAGCGTCCTGGTAGGCGCGGATGGCGCGGTCCCAGTCCTCCTGGCGGCGGTAGGCCGCGCCCAGGTTGAAGTGGTAGACAGCGACGGACTCGTCCAGCTTGATGGCGCGCTTGAACATCAGCTGCGCCTTCTTGTGCTGGTTGGCCATGCGGAAGGCGATGCCCAGGTTGTTGGCCACCTGCGGGTCCTTGGGGTCGAGCTTGTAGGCCCGGCACAGGTGCGGGATGGCGCCCTTGGCGTCCCCGTTCTGGCGCTTGACCGTCCCCAGATTGGCCTGCACCTGGACGTTCTTCGGGTCCATCTTGCAGGCCCGCTCGAGGGCGTCGGTGGCGTCGTCGAGGCGCTCGTCGCGGTAGTACGCCATGCCCAGGTTCGACCACAGGACCGGGTCCTTCTTCCGGTACTTGACCGCCTGCTCGTAGGCGTTGATCGCCTTGTCGTACTTCTTCTTCTGCTTGTACAGGCTGCCCAGCGCGGCCCAGGCCATCGCGTGGTCCTCGCGCTCCTCGACGGCGGCCTCGAGCTTCTCGATCGCCTCGTCGGTCTTGCCCTTGTCCTTGAGGGCGCGCCCCTGCTTGTACAGCGCGTCGGCTCTGTCCGCGCTGGCACTCCCGGCGCCCGTGACGAGGAGCGCAAGCAGTGCGGCCAGCGAGACGAATGTGCGGATCGTGCGAGCCACGACGACCTCCTTTTCGACCATCCGCACATTATCAGACCCGGTGGATCCGGAGGGGACCGCGGGCCGTCTGGTGAAGGATGCTATACCTCGCCTGCCGTGCCCCGCCTCGACTGGCTTCCCCCGCGCCTGCTCCTGGACGGCGGTGTAGGGACCGCTCTCATCGCGCAAGGTCTCGACCTCGCGCGCGAGACCCCCGAGGCGTGGAACCTGCGCTGCCCGGACATGGTGCGACGAGGTCCACCGCGGCTTCGCGGCTGCAGGCAGCCAGGCCGTGCAGACCAACAGTTTCGGGGGCAACCGGATCCGCCTGCGCGCGGTCGGCCTCGAGAACCAGGTGGCCGAGCTCAACCTCGCCGCCCTCGCCCTGGCCCGGTCGGCGGTGCCGGATGACGTGCTGATCGTCGCATCGATGGGGCCGACCGGCGCCGTGCCGCCCCCGGAAGGTGAGGCCGACCTGCACGAGCTGGAGGAGGCCTTCGCCGAGCAGGCAGCGGCCATCGCGGCTGCCGGGCCGGCCGGCGCGGCCTTCATCCATCTCGAAAGCTTCTATCACCCGAAGGAGCTGCGCGCGGCGATGCGCGGATGCCGGGCCGCCGCGCCCGACCTGCCGGTGGCCGCCTCGTTCGCGTGCAACCGCTCCGGGTCGAGCTATCGCTCGGCCATGGGTTTCCCGGTCGAGGCGCTGCTCGGCGTCGCGCTCGAGGAGCGCGCCGACGCGGTGGGCGCCAACTGCTGGCTGCCTCCGGCCGCCATGCTGCCGCTGGTCGAGATCCTGCTCGCGCGCAGCCCGGTGCCGGTGATGGCCAAGCCGATCGTGGCGGCGGCCGGCTCGGCCCCGCTGTACCCGGGCGAGTTCGCTGTCGGCGTGGAGCTCCTCTTCGCCACCGGCGCGCGCGCTGTTGGCGGCTGCTGCGGGACGAGCCCGGCCGACCTTGCCGCGGTGGCCGGCGGGACGCTGGCGCGCGATGCCGGCCGAGAAATGAAAACGGCCGCGCGCTCGCTGCGCGCGGCCGTCGTGACCTGGACCCGGTCGGCCCGGACTAGAAGATGAAGCGCAGGCCGAAGCGCGCGCTCAGCGGGGGCTGGCGCTCGCTGGTGTTGCCGTAGTTCGGGTTGACCTCGGGCCGCGTGCCCTCGCCCAGCAGCTTGAGGTGCTCGAGGTCCTGGTCGTCGCCGCCCACGATCGGGTTGACCGGCTGGAACGTGTAGGTCTCGTCGACGGAGACCTCCGGCTGCTGGTTGAACACGTTGAACACGTCGACGAACGCCTCGAGCCGCATCCCCTCCGACAGCGCGCGGCCGTAGGCCACGTGGGTGTCGAAGCGGGTCGTGACACCCATGCGCCCGCCGGAGCCGCGCTCCAGGATGTACGACTCGTCCTGGCCGTAGGCCGGGTGGGCGCCGAGCGTGTTGGACGGCAGGCCGGACTGGCCGCGCACCGACGCGCCGAGGGTGAAGAACCCGATGCTCTGGTCGAGCATGATGCGGTAGAAGCTGTCCACCTTGACCAGGTGCGGCCGGTCGGCGCCGAGATTGCCGTAGCGGTTGGCCATCAGCTCGGGCAGGTCGTACATCGAGGTCAGGTTGGGATCGAGCTGGTTTGTCTCGTGCGAGAACAGCCCCGGGTAGTTGCCGCGCAGCTCCGAGTACGTGTACGACGCCGACAGGTAGAAGTTCTTGGTGAAGCGTCGCTCGGCCGTGATCTGCAGAGCGTTGTACGTGCGCTTCGGCGTGTCGAAGATGCCGGCGCCCTCGAACAGATCGGCCTTGTAGCGGAGGAACGCCTGGTCGGCCGCGTTGTCGGTCTCCATTGCCTGCTCGCGCAGGTCGGCCACCGCGCCCGCGTCGGCCTCACCCGGGTTGGCCACGATGTACGTGTTGCCGCCGTCGGTGGACACGTCCTCGATGACGCGACCCAGGTCGCGGCGGATGTAGGCCGCGCCGATCTTGAGGTCGGGCAGGACCTCGTACTCGCCGCCGACCACCATCTCATCGAGGTACTGGGCGTCGAGCGAGGCGGCCACGATCGAGTCGCCGCCGAGGTTCACCGTGCCCAGCGAGGCGTTCTCCTCGTCGCAGGTGCCGACCGGGTCGGCCGCGTCGCAGCCGGTCGGGTCGACGTAGTTGAGCGCCGTGACCTCGCCCCCGTACGCGCGCGAGTTGATGTCCATCGGCACCGACTCGTAGAAGCGGCCCCAGTGGCCGTACAGCTTGGAGCGGCCCTCCTGGGTCCAGTCGTAGACCACGCCGAGGCGCGGGGCGAGCATGTTCTTGAGCTCGAACGCCACGTCCGGGATCGGGCTGCCGGTGGCCGGCGAGATCTCACCGGCCACGTCGTCGGCGACGTATAGCGTCTGCTGCTCCCAGCGCAGTCCCGCGTTGAGGGTCAGGTTGGGCAGGATCGACCAGGAGTCCTGGGCGTAGGCGCCCAGGTTGCGGGTCTTTGTGTCGGCCGACAGCTCCTCGCCGGCGCCGATCTCGCGGCACTGCGCCTCGGTCATGCCGTCGCCGTCGTAGTCGATGCCGCACGGGATGTCGCCCTCGGGATCCGGCGTCTCGAAGCGGTTGATGATCCAGTAGTCCGGCGTCTCCTGGTAGAAGGCGCCGCCGGTGAAGAAGCGCGGGTTCTTGAAGCCCTGCTCCTCGACGTCGGCGCCGACCTTGATGACGTGGTGGCCGAGCGCCTGGACCCGCTGCGTCACCGACAGCAGGCCGGACAGGCGCGACGACTCGGTGTCCTCGATGAAGGCGAGGCCGCCGACGCGGTAGAACGGCACCGGGCAGTTGGTGATGCCGGGGTACGGGTCGTCCGGGCCGCCGTCCTGGCACGCGCCCGGCACGCCGCCGAAGAACTGATCCTCCTGGGCGGCGAACTCGGTCAGCGGCCGGTCGGTCTCGTAGCGGATCTGGGTGCCGTCGCCGCCCTCGAGGCCGGGCCGCTCGTCGTCGTGGTCCAGGTGGTAGCCGGCCACGGCGTCGACCTGGGTCTTGTTGTCGAAGAACTTCGAGGTCCACTTGGCCGACGTGTCGAGCACGTTGCGGTCGAACTTGGACAGAAGGGCCGACTCTGCGCCGGTGACCTGGGTGCCGCCGCCGTACTCGTCGCGCTGGCTGGGGCTGCCCATCACGGCGATCGAGCCCTGGTGGTCCGGCGTGACGGCGCCGGTCAGCTTGCCCGAGTAGAAGTAGGTGGTCCGGTTCTCCTCGAGCGTCGTGCGGTCCAGCTCGTCGAGGATGGCGAAGCCGTTCTCGTCGGTGTCCGGCACGCCGTCGCCGTTCTCGTTGACCTGGGTCTTGATGATGCGCGACACGTCGTCGTACCGGAACGACGGGTTGAAGCCGGCGTGGAACCACAGCCGGTCCTTGATGATCGGACCGCCGACCTCGGCGCCGAGGTCGAACGAGTTGGCCAGGTTGTCCTCGCGATCGATGGCGGTGCCCGCGCGCGGGGTGGCCTTCTCGCTGGCGACCAGCGCGCCCGGGGTCCAGTAGCCGAACACCGAGCCGTGGAACTCGTTGGAGCCGGACTTGGTGATGACGTTGATGACGCCGCCGGTTGACCGGCCGTATTCGGCGTTGTAGCCGCCGGTGATGACCTCGGTCTCCTGGACGAACTCGTTGGGCAGGTTGGTGCTGAGCAGGCCGAAGCCCGGGTCGGTCGTGTTGATGCCCTCGACGATGTACGTGTTCTCGACCGAGGTCGAGCCGCCCACCGACGTGCCGTAGAAGTCGTCCTGCGAGCCGCCGGCCGCCCCGAGCACCGCGCCGAAGGTGCGGCCGGTCGGGATGTTCTCGGTGTAGTCCCGCGTGATCGTGTTGCCGGTCTTGGTCGATTGCTGGTCGATGAGCGGCGCGCGCCCCTCGATGACGATCGTCTCGCCGGCCTGGGCCTCGGTGTTGATGTTGATGTTCACCTTGGCGACCTTGCCCAGCTGGATGAGCACGTTGGTGCGCGAGAACTGGGCGTCGGCGTAGTAGATGACGACCTGGTAGGTGCCGGGCGGCAGGTTGGCGATGCTGTACTGCCCGGTCTCGTCGGTGATGGTGGCCTGGGTGCCCTGCATGGCGGGACCGGAAGCCACCACGGTGGCGCCGATGACCGCCTCGTTGCTCGCCTGGTCGCGGACGAGCCCGCGCACGGCACCGGTGGTCGAGTCCTGCGCGCGCGCCGTACCGACGGCGCCGAAGAGCAGGCCAGCCACCGCGAGGATCGTTGCTCGGTGGTCGAGTCTCATTTTTCGCACTCCTGTACCGCTGCTACTCGGCGGTGGTGAAGCTGAAGCTGGCGCCCTCGGCCAGGGCGCCGGCCAGGACGTCGGTGATGCCGGTGTTGACGGTCACGGTGTACTCCGTGCCGGCGGCAAGCCCGCCGACCGGACTGGCGACGACGATGCTGTCGTTGACTTCACCGGTATCGGCATCGGTCGCGTAGGCGAGACCGAGCTCGACGGCGGCTTCGCCGCCCTCGACGACGATGTTGCCGTCGGCCGAGGCGAGATCGATCGGCGCGTTGAACGGGATCGAGATCGGCGCGGCCGGGTCGACGCCCTCGGTGCCGTCGAGCGGATCCGGTTCGCCCACCGCGAGCACCGCGATGCCGAACGAGTAAGGCCCGAGGTCGTCGCCGGGGACGTCCTCGCCGTCCTTGTCGGTGACCACACCCTCGCGCAGCGACACCTCGCAGGGCGTGCCGGTCGCGATGAAGTCGAGCGGCTGCACGACCAGCGACGGGCCGGGCGGATAGGACAGATGGTTGCCGGTCGGGTCGATCCAGCCGTCGTAGGGCACGTCGGCGCCGCCGCAGCTCAGCACGAACGGCTGCGACTCGGCCAGGCTGCCGGTGATGACGCCGTCGGTGTCGATCAGCTCCTCGATGCTGGGATCGAGCAGCTCGGAGAAGATGAAGCGCGCGTGCCAGCCGTTCGGCGTCGCGTCGAGGAGCGGCTCTGTCACCTCGCGCGCCCCGGGGATGGGCGCGTTTTCGCCGTCTCGCTCGAGCGGGCAGTAGAAGGTGTTGACCTTGAACTCCTCGCCTGGGCGGCAGAAGGCCGCCGCCTCGATGGTGTTGCCGTTCGGGTCCCGGTCCGCCGACTCGCTGGCCACGTTGACCTCCAGCACCTCGGGCGGGCCCTCGGAGTCCAGTTCGCTCGCCAGTTCCGGATCGCTGCAGGCGACCGCCAGTGCCAGGGGCACCGTTGTCGCGAGCAGCCCACATGCTCTCGAGATGGATTGCATGGACGTTCCCTCTCCTCCGCAGTGATTGCAGAAGCGAGCGGCGCCGCACCGCTCACGAGCGCACGCTAGCCCGCGCGCCGCGGCTAACGGATCTTCAGAAAGGCCCGTGTCAGCAACTGCCAGCCCTCCGCGCCGCGAATGCGCACGATCGGCTGCAGTTCGAAACCATCAGCAGCGTGTCGAGAGGCTGGTTTTCTGGCCCCACGGCAAGCGACATGGAACGGAGTCATCGCCGGGGAATACACGGCGTGGAGGACCTCATCGGCGCGCGCAAGGCGCACCACGACGGAGCGACTTCTTGAACGACGCCCACGAGCGCGAGTAGCTTGCTGTCCCGCAGCGCGATGCCCTCGCGCTTCAGTCCATGTCACGCAGGTCACAGGAGGTGTGAAGATGTCGCGACCCAGCTCGATCGAGATGCTTCTCTCGTTCGCGGCGATGAGGAATGTCGCCGCGTTTCCCACCGCTTCCTGCTACCCGGCCCCGGACAGCAACCGCGAGAACGAGACGGTCCCGATCCCGATGACTTGCGACATCGACGCCCGCCGCCGGTCGTCCGGATAAAAAAAGGCCGCGCACGTCTCCGTGCGCGGCCTGCGTTGGATCGATCTGGAGTCCGGGTCCTAGAAGAGCAGGCGCAGACCGAACCGCGCGCTGAGCGGGTTCTGGCGATCGAAGGTGTTGCGGTAGTTCGGGTTGAGCTCGGGGGCGCGGTTCTCGTACAGAACCTTGACGTGCTCGAGGTCCTCCCTGTCGCCGCCGACGATCGGGTTGGCGTCCTCGAAGGTGTAGTCCTCGTCCACCAGCAGCTCCGGCTGCTGGTTGAACAGGTTGAACACGTCGACGAACGCCTCGAGGCGCATGCCGTCGGTCAGCGCGCGGCCATAGGCCACGTGGGTGTCGAACTGCGTGGTCATCCCCATGCGACCGGCGTCTCCGCGCTCCAGCAGGTACGACTCACCGGTGCCGTAGCCCGGGTGCGCGGCCAGCGTGTTGACCGGCAGGCCGGACTGCGCGCGGGCCGAGGCGCCGAAGGTGAAGAAACCGACCGACGGGTCGAGCAGGAGGCGGTAGAAGCCGTCCAGCTTGACCAGGTGCGGCCGGTCGGCGCCCAGGTTGCCGTAGCGGTTGGCCATCAGCTCGGGCAGGTCGTACATCGAGGTCAGGTTGGGATCGAGCTGGTTGGTCTCGTGCGAGAACAGGCCCGGGTAGTTGCCGCGCAGGTTGGAGTACGTGTACGAGGCGGACAGGTAGAAGCTCTTCGTGAAGCGGCGCTCCGCGGTCACCTGAAGAGCGTTGTACGTGCGCTTCGGCTTGTCGAAGATGCCCACGTTCTCGAAGGCGTCGGCCTGGTAGTTGAGCAGGTTCTGCTCCTTCACGTCGTCGGCCGACATGGCCTGCTCGCGAAGGTCGGCCACCGCGGCCGGGTCCACGTCGCCCGGGTTGGCGATGATGTACGTGTTGGCGCCGTCGGTCGACACGTCCTCGATCACCCGGCCCAGATCGCGGCGGATATAGGAGGCGCCGATCTTCAGGTCGGGCAGGACCTCGTACTCGCTGCCGATCACGATCTCGTCCAGGTACTGGGCGTCGAGGCCCGACGAGACGATCGAGTGACCGCCGAAGTTGATGTCGAGCAGCTCGCCGTCGGTCTCGTTGCAGGTGCTGACCGGATCGAATGGATCGCAGGCGCCCGGATCGATGTAGCTGATGTTGGTCACCTCGCCGCCGTAGGCGCGCGAGTTGATGTCCATCGGGATCGACTCGTAGAAGCGGCCGAAGTGCGCGTAGACCTTCGACCGGCCTTCCTGGGTCCAGTCGTACACGACGCCGCCGCGCGGCGCGATCATGTTGTTGAGCTTGAACGCCACCTTCGGGATCGGCTCGCCGGTGACGGGCGAGATGGTGCCCTGCACGTCGTCGGCGGCGTACAGAGTCTGCTGCTCCCAGCGCACGCCGGCGTTGAGGGTCAGGTTGGGCAGGATCGACCACGAGTCCTGGAGGTAGGCGCCGAAGTTCCGGGTCTTTGTATCGGCGGACAGCTCGTCGTTGGCACCGATCTCACGGCACCCGGCCTCACCCATGCCATCGCCGTCGAAATCGACGCCGCACGGGATGGTGCCGCCCTCGGCCGGAGTCTGGTAGCGGGTGATCTCGAACAGCGTGTCGGGGCGCTCGCGGTAGAAGGCGCCGCCGGTGAAGTAGCGCGAGTCGAGGAAGCCCTGCTGCTCGACGTCGGCGCCGGCCTTGAACACGTGGTGGCCGAGGGCCTGGACGCGCTGGGTGACCGAGAGCAGGCCGGTCAGGCGGGTGGCCTTCTGGTCCTGATTGAAGCCCATGCCGCCGACGCGGTAGTTGGGCACCGGACAGTTGGTGATCATCGGATATGGATCGTTGGGGCCGTCGTCCACGCACTCGCCCGGGACGCCGTTGAAGAACTGGTCCTCCTGGGCGCTGAACTCGGCCAGCGAGCGGTTTGTGTCGTAGCGGACCTGGTTGGAGTCGCCGCCCTCGATGCCCGGGTTCTCCACGTTGTCGTCCAGGTGATAGCCGGCCACGGCGTCGACCTGGGTCTTGTTGTCGAAGAACTTCGACGTCCACTTGACCGACGTGTCGAGGACGTTGCGCTCCTCCTCGATGGCCAGGGCGCTCTCGACGCCGGCGACCGTGGTGCTGCCGTTGCCGTAGCGGTCGGCGCGGGCGGGGCTGCCCATCAGCGAGATGGAGCCCTGGTGGTCCGGCGTCACCGCTCCGGTCAGCTTGGCCGAGTAGAAGTAGGTGGTGCGCTTCTCCTCGAACGTCTTGTGGCGCTCGAGCTCGTCGAGGATGGTGAAGCCGTTCTCATCGACGTCCGGCTGGCCGTCGCCGTTCTCGTCGACCTGGGTCTTGATGACGCGCTCCATGTCCTCGAAGCGGAACGACGGGTTGAAGCCGGCGTGGAACCACAGCCGGTCCTTGACGATGGGACCGCCGATCTCGGCGCCGAGGTCGAACGAGTTGGCCAGGTTGTCCTCGCGGTCGATGGCGCTGCCGGCGCGCGGGCTCGGCTTGGTGTTGGCCACCAGCGCGCCCGGGGTCCAGTAGCTGAACACCGAGCCGTGGAACTCGTTGGAGCCGGACTTGGTGATGACGTTGATGACGCCGCCCGTTCGACCGGCCGTACTCGGCGTTGTAGCCGCCGGTGATGACCTCGGTCTCCTGGATGAACTCGTTGGGCAGGTTGGTGGTCAGCAGGCCAAAGCCCGGGTCGGTCGTGTTGATACCCTCGACGATGTACGTGTTCTCGACCGAGGTCGAGCCGCCCAGCGCCGTGCCGTAGAAGTCGTCCTGCGATCCGCCGGCCGCCCCGAGCACCGCGCCGAAGGTACGGCCGGTCGGGATGTTCTCGGTGTAGTCGCGGGTGATTGTGTTGCCGGTCTTGGTCGAGTTCTGATCGATGAGCGGCGCGCGCCCCTCGATCACGATCGTCTCACCGGCCTGCGCCTTTGTGTTGATGTTGATGTTGACCTTGGCGACCTTGCCCAGCTGGATGAGCACGTTGGTGCGCGAGAACTGGGCGTCGGCGTAATAGACGACGACCTGGTACGTGCCGGGCGGCAGGTTGGAGATGCTGTACTGCCCGGTCTCGTCGGTGATGGTGGCCTGGGTGCCCTGCATGGCGGGACCGGACGCCACCACGGTGGCGCCGATGACCGACTCGCTGTTGGCCTGATCGCGGACCTGTCCGCGAACGGCTCCGGTGGTGGAGTCCTGCGCATCCGCCGTGCCGACGGCGCCGAAGAGCAGGCCAGCCACCGCAAGTATCGTTGCTCGGTGGTTGAGTCTCATTGGTTCTACTCCTGTTCCTGCAGCTGAGCTGCTACTCGGCGGTGGTGAAGGTGAACGAGGTGCCTTCCACGAGGGGGCCGGCCAGGGTGTCGGTGATACCGGTGTTGACGGTCACGGTGTACGTCGTGCCGGCGGCCAGGCCGCCGACCGGGGTCGCGACGACGACGGTGTCGTCGGTCGGCTCCATCGTCTTCGGGTCGAGCGGGTAGCCGAGCTCGACGACGATGTCGGCGGTGCCGTCGTTGACGATGATCTCGCCGTCCGCGGAGGCGAGATCGATGGGCGCGTTGAACGGGATCGAGATCGCCGCGGTCGGATCGACGCCCTCGGTGGCGTCGGCCGGATCCGTCTCGCCGATCGCGAGCGGCGCGATGCCGAACGCGTACGGGCCGAGCTGGTCGCCGGGGAAGTCGTCGCCGTCCTTGTCGGTGACCACGCCCTCGCGCAGCGAGACCTCGCACAGGCTGCCGGTGGCGACGGTGAAGCCAATCGGCTGCACCACCAGCGACGGGCCGGGCGGATAAGAGAGGTGGTTGCCGGTCGGGTCGACCCAGCCGTCGTAGGCCACGTCGGCGCCGCCGCAGCTCAGCACGAACGGCTGCGACTCGGCCAGGCTGCCGGTGATGACGCCGTCGGTGTCGATCAGCTCCTCGATGCTGGGATCGATCAGCTCCGAGAAGATGAAGCGGGCGTGCCAGCCGTTCGGCACCGCGTCCATGACCGGGCCTGCCAGCTCGCGCTCTCCCGCGATCGGCGCGTTCTCCTCATCGCGGGCCAGCGGACAGTAAAGGGTGTTGACCTTGTACTCGTCGCCGGGACGGCAGTAGGTCGCCGCCTCCACTGCGTTGCCGTTCGGGTCGCCAGGCGCGCTCTCGCTCGCCACGTTGACTTCGAGGACCTCGGGCGGTCCATCGGAGTCCAGTTCGCTTGCCAACTCGGGGTCACTGCATGCGACACCGAGCACACATGGCATCAGGGTCGCGAGCAGCCCACCTGCTCTCGTGATCGAATGCATAAGAATCACCTCTCCTCTCAGTTAAGCTGGAGGTCAGAGCGGCGCCGCAGCCGCTCGTTGCGCGCCGTTGTCGCGCATTCAGAATGTGAATTCAAGGGGACCTTCACCCACACCAGGTGTAACGAGAAGTCCTGATCGCACCCTGCACGGGCTATGTAACTGTAACTGCAGGGGTGCACCCGCAGCGGGTTTCGTCCCTGTCAGCATTTGCCAGGCAACCCGGGTCCCGAAAATGAAGACGGCCGTACGCCACGAGGGCGCACGGCCGCGTGCTGACTGACCCGGTGAGGCCAGTCTTCTTGCTTACGAGAACTAGAAGAGGAGGCGCAGTCCGAAGCGAGCGCTGAGCGGGTTCTGACGGGTCTGCGTGTTCCCGTAATTGGGATTTAGCTCGGGAGCCCGCCCCGTGTAGAGCGCCTTCACGTGCTCGAGGTCGTCGTCGTCGCCGCCCACGATCGGGTTGGCGTCCTCGAACGTGTAGTTCTCGTCGACGATGACCTCGGGCTGCTGGTTGAACAGGTTGAACACATCGACGAAGGCCTCGAGGCGAACGTCCTGGGACAGCGCGCGGCCGTACGCCACGTGGGTGTCGAAGCGCGTCGTCATGCCCATGCGCCCGCCGTCGCCGCGCCCGAGCAGATACGACTCTCCCAGGCCGTAGCCCGGGTGCCCCGCCAGCGTGTTGACCGGCAGGCCCGAGGTGGCGCGCGCCGACGCACCGAAGGTGAAGAAGCCGATGTCGTCGAGAGTCAGGCGATAGAAGCCGTCCACCTTGACCAGGTGCGGGCGGTCGGCGCCCAGCGTGCCGTAGCGGTTGGCCATCAGCTCGGGCAGGTCGTACATCGACGTCAGGTTGGGATCGAGCTGGCCGGTCTCGTGGGAGAACAGGCCGGGGTAGTTGCCCTTGAGCTGCGAGTACGTGTACGAGGCCGACAGGTAGAAGCTCTTGGTGAACCTTCGCTCCGCGGTTATCTGAAGAGCGTTGTAGTTTCGCTTCGGCTTGTCGAAGACGCCCACGCCCTCGAACGAGTCGGCCTTGTAGTTGAGGAAGGCCCGGTCGGCCGCGTTGTCGGTCGCCATTGCCTGCTCGCGCAGGTCGGCCACCGCGCCCTGGTCCACGTCGCCCGGGTTGGAGACGATATATGTGGCACCGCCGTCGGACGAGACGTCCTCGATGATGCGGCCCAGGTCGCGCCGGATGTACGAGGCGCCCACCTTCAGGTCGGGCAGGATCTCGTACTCGCCGCCCAGGACGATCTCGTCCAGGTACTGCGCGTCGAGACCGGCGGTGACCAGCGTCTCGCCGCCGCCGAAGTCGACCGTGCCGAGCAGGCCGTCGCCGACCTCGTCGCAGGTGGCGACCGGATCGAACGGGTCGCAGGCTTCGGGCGCCAGCACGTTGATGTTGGTGACCTCGCCGCCGTAGGCGCGCGAGTTGATGTCCATCGGGATCGACTCGTAGAAGCGGCCGTAGTGGCCGAACAGCTTGGAGCGGCCCTCCTGGGTCCAGTCGTAGACCACGCCGAGGCGCGGCGCGATCATGTTGTTGAGCTTGAAGGCCACGTCCGGGATGGGCGCGCCGGTGGTGGGCGAGATCTGGCCCTGGATGTCGTCGGCCGTGTACAGGGTCTGCTGCTCCCAGCGCAGGCCGGCGTTGAGGGTCAGGTTGGGCAGGATCGACCAGGAGTCCTGGACGAAGGCGCCGTAGTTGCGCGTCTTTGTGTCGGCCGACAGCGCGTCGCCGGCCCCGATCTGGCGGCAGTGCGCCTCCGGCTCCCCGTCGCCGTCGTAGTCGATGCCGCACGGCAAGCTGCCGCCGTCGTCGGGCGTGCTGAAGCGAGTGATGAGCCAGCGGGTGTCCTGCTCCTGGTAGAAGCCGCCGCCGGTGTAGTAGCGCGAGTCGAGGAAGCCCTGCTCCTCGACGTCGGCGCCGGCCTTGATGACGTGGTGCCCGAGCGCCTGGACGCGCTGGGTCACCGACAGGAGGCCGGACAGGCGGGTCGACTCGGTGCTCTGCACGAAGCCGACGCCGCCCTCGCGGTAGAACGGCACCGGGCAGTTGGTGATCATCGGGTACGGATCGTCGGCGCCGCCGTCCACGCACTGGCCGGGCACGCCGCCGAAGTACTGGCTTTCCTGATCCGCGAACTCGGTCAGCGACCGCTCCGTCTCGTGCCGGACGTGCGCCGCGTCGCCGCCCTCGAAGCCGGGCCCGTCGTCGATGTCGTCGAGGTGATAGCCGACCACGGCGTCGAGCTGGGTCTTGTTGTCGAAGAACTTCGAGGTCCACTTGGCCGACGCGTCGAGCACGTTGCGGTCGAACTTGCGCAGCAGCGCCGACTCGGTCCCGTTCACGACGAGCCCGCCGTCCTGCAGGGTTCCGCCGTGGACGTCCTCCGAGCCCGGGCTGCCCAGCACGGCGATCGATCCCTGGTGGTCGGGCGTGACCGCGCCGGTCAGCTTGGCCGAGTAGAAGTAGGTGGTCTTGTTCTCCTCCAGGGTCCGGCGGTTGACCTCGTCGAGGATGCCGAAGCCGTTCTCGTCGACGTCAGGCACGCTGTCGCCGTCGTCGTCGACCTGCGTCTTGATGACGCGGTCCACGTCCTCGATGCGGAAAGACGGGTTGAAGCCGGCGTGGAACCACAGCCGGTCCTTGACGATCGGGCCGCCGATCTCGGCGCCCAGGTCGAACGAGTTGGCCAGGTTGTTCTCGCGATCGACAGACGAGGCCGCGGTCGGGGTCGGCTTGCTGTTCGCCACCAGGGCGCCGGGGGTCCAGTAGCCGAAAACCGAGCCGTGGAACTCGTTGGAGCCGGACTTGGTGATGACGTTGATGACGCCGCCGGTCAACCGGCCGTACTCGGCGTTGTAGCCGCCGGTGATGACCTCGGTCTCCTGGATGAACTCGTTGGGCAGGTTGGTGCTGAGCAGGCCGAAGCCCGGGTCGGTCGTGTTGACGCCCTCGACGATGTACGTGTTCTCGACCGAGGTCGATCCGCCCAGGGAGGTGCCGAACTGGTCGGCCTGCGATCCGCCCGCCGCGCCGAGCACCTCGCCGTAGGTGCGGCCGGTCGGGATGTTGCGCGTGTAGTCCTGGGTCAGCGTCGTGCCGGTCTTCGTCGACTGCTGATCGATGAGCGGCGCGCGCCCCTCGATGACGATGGTCTCGCCGGCCGACGCCTGGGTGTTGATGCCGACGTTGACCTTGGCCACCTTGCCGAGCTGGATGAGCACGTTGGTGCGCGAGAACTGGGCGTCGGCGTAGTAGATGACGATCTGGTAGGTGCCGGGCGGCAGGTTGGCGATCGTGTACTGACCGGTCTCGTCCGTGATGGTCGCCTGGGTGCCCTGCATGGCGGACCCGGAGGCCACCACGGTGGCGCCGATGACGGACTCACCGGTGCCCTGGTCGCGGATCTGTCCGCGCACGGCGCCGGTCGTCGAGTCCTGCGCCTGGGCCGTGCCGATGCCGAGCAGCAACCCGGCGATCGCGAGGATGCGTGCTCTGACTCTTCCGTCTCATGAGGTGTGTCCTCCTGCGTTGCGCGGGCTGGTGGCCACGAGAGGGATCGCGGACGCAACCTCTCCCTCACCTCGGCCATCGAGGTAGTGAGCGCCCCAGACGCCCTACGTCGCTCGTTGTCGCCGTTCGTCAGGACAAAGGCAACAAGCCACCGATGCATGTCAGCACGTGTTCTCCCGCAGATCGGCGCCGCTAGCGTTTGCGCGCTCTTCGCGCGCGCGACCGATAACGAGGGTCTCGTCAGTGAGAGACAGCGAGTCGTCGACCCGTCGTCGCACTCGCCCGCGAGAGGCGCGCGGTTCCCGGAAGCGGGACGCCGAAAAAGGCAACGGCCGCGTGCGTCTCCGCGCGCGGCCGTTGGTCGGACGGCCCTCGATGGGCCGGTTCGTCCCGATGGACTAGAAGAGGAGCCGGAGCCCGAAGCGGGCGCTCAGCGGCGCCTGACGAAGGCGCGTGTTGCCGTAGTTCGGATTCAGATCGGGCGCCTCGTTGGTGTTGGTCACCTTGGCGTGTGCGAGGTCCGTGCGGTCGCCATCGACGATCGGGTTGATGTCGGAGTAGGTGTAGTTCTCGTCGATGTCGGTCTCGGGCTGCTGGTTGAACAGGTTGAAGATGTTGACGAACGCCTCGAGCTTCATGCCGTCGGTCAGGTTGCGGCCGTAGGCAACATGGGTGTCGAAGCGGGTGGTGAGGCCGAGGCGATCGCCCGAGCCGCGCGCCAGGATGTACGACTCACCCAGGCCGTAGGCAGGGTGGGCGCCGAGCGTGTTGGCCGGCTCGCCCGACTGCGCGCGGGCCGACGCGCCGAAGGTGAAGAAGCCGATCGACTGGTCGAGCGCGAGGCGATAGAAGCCGTCCAGCTTGACCAGGTGCGGCCGGTCATGGGCCAGGTCGCCGTAGCGGTTGGCCATCAGCTCGGGAAGGTCGTACATCGAGGTCAGGTTGGGATCGAGCTGCCCGGTCTCCGGCGAGAACAGACCCGGGTAGTTGCCGCGCAGCTGCGAGTAGGTGTACGCGGCCGACATGTAGAAGCTCCGGGTGAAGCGACGCTCGGCCGTGATCTGGATGGCGTTGTACGTGCGCTTCGGCGTGTCGAACAGGGAGACGCCCTCGAACCGGTCGGCCGTGTAGTTCAGGAAGTCGGCCCGCAGCGGATCGCTCTCCATCAGGCGCGCCGCCTCGTCGCGCATGTCGGCGATCGCGCCGCCATCCGACTCGCCCGGGTTGGCCACGATGTACGTGGTGCCGCCGTCGGTCGAGACGTCCTCGATGACCCGGCCCAGGTCGCGCCGGATGTACGAAGCGCCGACCTTGAGGTCGGGCAGGAGCTCGTACTCCGACCCCAGCACGATCTCGTCCAGGTACTGCGCGCCGAGGCCGGCGGCGACCTGCGTGTCGCCCGAGCCGGACAGTGACTGGCTCAGGAACGTGTCGGCGTTCATGTCCTCGTTGCAGGTGGCGAGCGGATCGGCCGGATCGCAGGCGGTGGCATCCAGGCTGTTGATCGCGATGACCTCGCCGCCGTACGCGCGCACGTTGATGTCCATCGGGATCGACTCGTAGAACCGGCCGTAATGGGCGTAGACCTTGGAGCGGCCCTCCTGGGTCCAGTCGTAGACGACGCCCAGTCGCGGCGCGAGCATGTTCTGCAGCTCGAACGCCTTGTCGGGGATGCGCTCTCCTGTGGTCGGCGAGATCTGCCCGGCGATGCCATCGGCCGAGTACAGAGTCTGCTGCTCCCAGCGCAGGCCCGCGTTCAGGGTCAGGTTGGGCAGGATCGACCAGGAGTCCTGGAGGTAGGCGCCGTAGTTGCGGGTCTGGGTGTCGGCCTGGAGCTGGTCTCCGGGCGGGATCTCGGCGCAGTTGGCATCCGGGATCTCGTCGCCGGTGAAGTCGGCGCCGCACGGGATGGCGCCGTCGTCGTTCGGAGTGTAGAAGCGGCGAATGTTCCAGTTGCCGGCGGCGCGCTCGCGGTACCAGGCGCTGCCGGTGTAGTAGCGGGCGTCGTCGAACCGCTGCTCCTCCACGTCCACGCCCGCCTTGATGACGTGGTGGCCGAGGGCCTGGACGCGCTGGGTCACCGAGAGCAAGCCGGACAGGCGGGTCGCGTCGGTGTCCTCCACGAAGCCGAGGCCGCCGACCCGGTAAAGCGGAACCGGGCAGTTGACGATGTCGGGATAGGCATCGTTCGGGCCTCCGTCGACGCACTCGGCCGGCACGCCGCCGTACTCCATCTCCTGCGCGGCGAAGAAGCCGAGCGAGCGCTCGGTCTCGTAGCGGATCAGGTTGTCGTTGCCCGCGTCGAGGCCCGGCTCAACGTCGATCTTGTCGCCGTGGAAGCCGACCACCGCGTCAACCTGGGTCTTGTTGTCGAAGAACTTCGACGTCCACTTGGCCGACGTATCGAGGATGTTGCGGTCGATCACCTCGTTGGTGGCCGAGCGCTGGCCGATCACGGTGCAGACCTCGCCGGGGCCCGTGCCGGGGCAGAAGTCGTCCTCGTGGCCCGGGCTGCCCGTGAGGGACACCGAGCCCTGATGATCGGGCGTGACGGCTCCGGTCAGCTTGGCCGAGTAGAAGACGGTGCGCGAGCTCTCGTCGAGCGTGTTGCGATCCAGCTCCTCGAGGATGGAGAAGCCGTTCTCGTCGAGGTCCGGGTTGCCGTCGCCGTCCTCGTCGATCTGCTGCTTGATGATGCGGGTGTTCTCGTTGGTGCGGAACGACGGGTTGATGCCGACGTGGAACCAGAGCCGGTCGCGGACGATCGGACCGCCGACCTCGGCGCCGAAGTCGAACTGGTTCTTGACGTTGTCCTCGCGGTCGATCGCCGAGCCGGCGCGCGGGATCGACTTCTCGGAGGCCACCATCGCGCCCGGGGTCCAGTAGCCGAACACCGAGCCGTGGAACTCGTTGGAGCCGGACTTGGTGATGACGTTGATGACGCCGCCGGTCAACCGGCCATACTCGGCGTTGTAGCCGCCGGTGATGACCTCGGTCTCCTGGATGAACTCGTTGGGCAGGTTGGTGCTGAGCAGACCGAAGCCCGGGTCGGTGGTGTTGACGCCCTCGACGATGTACGTGTTCTCGACCGAGGTCGAGCCGCCCACCGACGTGCCGTAGGTGTCGTCCTGCGAGCCGCCGGCCGCCCCGAGCACGGCGCCGAAGGTGCGGCCGCTGGGGATGTTGTCGGTGATGTCGCGGTTGATCGTGGTGCCGATCTTTGTCGAACTGCTGATCGATGAGCGGCGCGCGGCCCTCGATGACGATGGTCTCTCCCGCCGCCGCCTGGGTGTTGATGCCGATGTTCACCTTGGCGACCTTGCCCAGCTGGATGAGCACGTTGGTGCGCGAGAACTGGGCGTCGGCGTAGTAGATGACGACCTGGTAGGTGCCGGGCGGCAGGTTGGCGATGTTGTACTGCCCGGTCTCGTCGGTGATGGTCGCCTGGGTGCCCTGCATGGCGGGCCCGGACGCGACGACGGTGGCGCCGATGACGGCCTCACCGTTGGCCTGGTCGCGGATCTGTCCGCGTACGGCGCCGGTGGTCGAGTCCTGCGCCTGAGCGGTGCCTATGGCACCGAGGAGCAGGCCAGCCACCGCGAGGGTACTTGCTTGTCTCTTGGATATCATGGGGTGCTTCTCCGTTCTGCGGCGGCTACTCGGCGGTCGTGAAGGTCGCGGCGAAGGGCTCGGCCTGAGTCAGGAGGCCGCCCGCCGCGTCTTCGATGCCATCGACGACAGTGATGGTGTACTCGGTGCCCGGTGCGAGGTCGTCCGTGGGATCGAAGACGATGATCTCCTCGTTGGAGACCTCGCCGGTCTTCGCATCGGTCTTGAAGGCGTACGTGCCGGCGACCGCCGTGCCGCCAGCGGCGACCACGATGGTGGTGTCGTTCGAGGTGCCCAGGTTGATCGGCGCGTTGAAGGTGACCTCGATGTTCGCGTCAACCGCCACACCCTCGGTGCCGTCCTCCGGTGAGCTCTCACCCACCTCGAGCGGCGCGATCGTGAAGTCGTAGGGGCCGCGCTGGTCGGTCGGGACCGCCTCGCCGTCCTTGTCGGTCACCACGTCGCCGGCGAGCGATACCTGGCAGGCCGTGCTGGTCGGGATGAACGTGTTGGCGTGCACGACCAGGCTCGGCCCTGGCGGATACGAGAGGTGGTTGCCGGTCGGGTCGACCCAGCCCTCGTACTCGATATCCGCCCCGCCGCACGACAGCACGAACGGCTGACTCGCGGCGATGCTGCCGCTTATCACGCCGTCGGTCTCCACCAGCTCTTCGATGGACGGATCGAGCAGCTCGGTGAAGATGAACCGCACGTGCCAGCCCATCGGAGTGGCGTCAACGATCGGGCCGTCCAGCCCGCGATCGCCGGGAATCGGCTTGTTCTCGCCGTCGCGCTCCAGCGGGCAGTACAGCGTGTTGACCTTGAAGTCATCACCGGGGCGGCAGTAGGTCGCAGCCTCGATGGCGTTGCCGTTTGGATCAGTGGGCGCGCTCTCGCTCGCCACATTGACCTCGACGACGTCAGGTGGTCCATCACTATCCAGCTCGCTCGCCAGCTCCGGGTCGCTGCACGCAGCGACAACGGCGACTGGCATCAGCGTGACGAGCAGTCTTCTCGCTCTCGAGATCGGTCGCATAGACGTAGCCTCTCCTCACCTCTCCCCATTGGAGGTAGAGGGGCGCCCCAAAACGCCCCTTCGACGGCGGTTGTCGCCGTTCAGGGGTGGAAAGGCAAGCCACGTTTTGAGCCTGTCAGAACCTGTCGGCGCGTGAATTCACGCGCGCACAGTTTGCGCAAGTTTCGCCGCGTCAACCGATAACTCCGGTCGCGTCAGCGAGGGTCAGCGAGCGACGCGCGACCGCACAACGCAGTGCGACGAGCGCGCGCCAGAGCAGCGCGCCCGGACCGGACGCGCTGCCTTGGCGCGGCGCATCAGAGACGCAACAGCGGACCGGCGCTTCTTCTACGCACTCGCGCCGGCCCGGCGCGCCGCGGGTTTGCCGCTGCTGCCGCTGCTGTTCGGGCCGCGGCTCGACTCGGCGGCCGACGCCTTGCCACCGCTTGCCTCTTCCTTACCCTCGCCCCTTGCCCTCGCCCTTGCCGGCGCTCTTGTCGTCCGCCTTGTCGTCGGCCTTGGTCTCGGAACCGGTCACGCCGGCTCGGCGGATGTCATGCTGTGCCAGAACCCGAGACTCGATCGCCTCATACACGTCCTGGTGCTCGCGCAGGAACACCTTCGCGTTCTCGCGTCCCTGGCCGATGCGCTCGCCGTTGTACGAGAGCCAGGCGCCGCTCTTCTCCACGATGTTGGCCGTGACGGCCAGATCGATGAGCTCGCCTTCGCGCGAGATGCCCTCGCCGTAGATGATGTCGAACTCCACCTCGCGGAACGGCGGCGCCATCTTGTTCTTCACCACCTTGACCCGGGTTCGGTTGCCGACGACGCTCTCGCCGTTCTTGATGGCGCCGATGCGGCGGATGTCGAGGCGCACCGAGGCGTAGAACTTGAGCGCGTTGCCGCCCGTGGTGGTCTCCGGGCTGCCGAACATGACGCCGATCTTCATTCGGATCTGGTTGATGAAGACGACGATGCAGTGGGAGCGCGAGATGGCGGCGGTCAGCTTGCGCAGCGCCTGGCTCATGAGCCGCGCCTGCAGGCCGACGTGCGCGTCGCCCATCTCGCCCTCGAGCTCGGCGCGCGGGGTCAGCGCCGCGACCGAGTCGATGACGATGATGTCGATCGCGTTGGAGCGGACCAGCATGTCGGCGATCTCGAGCGCCTGCTCGCCGCAGTCCGGCTGCGAGACCAGGAGCTCGTCGGTCTTGACGCCGAGCTTGCGCGCGTAGCCGACGTCGAGCGCGTGCTCGGCGTCGATGAAGGCGGCCACGCCGCCGGCGCGCTGGGCCTCGGCGATCGCGTGCAGGGTGAGCGTCGTCTTGCCGCTCGACTCCGGCCCGTAGACCTCGACGATGCGGCCGCGCGGCAGGCCGCCGATGCCGAGCGCGATGTCCAGCCCGAGCGAGCCGGTCGGCACCGTCTTTATGTCGGCGACCGGCTGCTGCTTGTCGAGCCGCATGATCGAGCCCTTGCCGAACTGCTTCTCGATCGCGCCGACCGCCAGGTCGATCGCCTTCTCGCGCTCGGTCGCCGCTGCCCCGGCCTGGCTAGCTCCCTGGTCCTTCGAATTGGTCGCCATCGTCTTGCTGCTCCTCTTCGTCGTCGCCTGCGTGTGGGTCGCCTGCGTGTGGGCCTGCTGGGTGAGGTGCTACCGGAGAGAGTCCCTCGGGTGCGGCCTCCGGCAGCAGGTCTTCGTCGGAGGCGATGTCCCCAGGGATCTCGTCGGCAAGCTCTGCCTCGGTTTCTACCGGGCCTGTATGACGACGCGAGGCTTTTGAATCGGCTTCGAGGGGCCAGCGAGCTTTTTCTTCGTATTCGGAACCTTTCGATTTCATATGACTTTCGAACAGGATGACGGAGTCCACCCAAGAACTTCTGAACACCTGTTCAGGACACGCCGAGATCACCTGTCTGACGTCGCCGCGCTCCTTGAGTCGCGCCAGCGTGACGTGCGGGTGGAACGGCCGCTGCTCGCGCGCGAAGCCCAGCTGCTCGGCCGCGCGCTCGATGATACCGGCCAGCTCGGCAAGGCGAGCCGCGCCCCGCGGATCGACGCCGGCCCACAGAACGCGCGCGCGATCGGGAGACGGAAACGCGCCCAGCCCGAGCGTGTCGAGCTCGAAGGCGCGCTGCCCGGCGACGGCGGCGGCCATGCGATCGCGCAGCGCGAACGCCACCTCTGGACGGGTCCAGCCCAGGAACTTGATCGTTATGTGATAGGAGGCGGGCGCGATCCACTGCAGGCCCTGCCGGCCGCGGCGCATGACCTGCACCGCCTCGTCGAGCGCGCGCACGGTTGCCAGCGAGACGCGCACGCCGACGAACAGGCGCAGCGCCCTGGGGCGGTCGTCGTCCTTCGCCTTCATGCCGCCTGCCCGCCGGACAGGGCGCGCAGGACCAGCGCCAGCGCCCAGTACGACGCCAGCATGCGGATCTGATCGCGCGCGCCCGGCCACACGAAGTGCTTGGCGGCGACGGAGTTGCCCGGGCCGGCGACAGCGAGCCACACGGTGCCGACCGGCTTGTCTGCGCTGCCGCCGTCGGGGCCGGCCACGCCGGTGACCGAGACGGCCAGGTCGGCGCCGCTGCGCGCCCGCATGCCGGCGGCCATCTCGCGCGCGCACTCCTCGCTGACCGCGCCGTGCCGCTCGATGGTGGCCGGGTCGACGCCGAGCTGGCGCACCTTCTCCTGGTTCGAGTAGCAGACAGCGCCGCCGACGTAGTAGCGCGACGAGCCGGGCACCGCGGTGATCAGGCCGCCGGCCATGCCGCCTGTGCACGACTCCGCGGTGGCCATGGTGAGCCCGCGCTCGCTCAGGGCGCGGCCCAGCGCCGCCGCCATGCTGTCGGTTCCCTCGCCGTAGCACCAGTCGCCCAGTCGAGCGCGCACGGCGGTGTCGAGCTCGGCCAGGCGCGCGGCGGCCGCCGCCGCATCGGCGTCGCGCACCACCACCTTGACCAGCGTCTCGGGGAACGCGACCTGATAATGAAGGGTCGCCCCCGCCGCGCCGCCCAGCACGCCCTCCAGAACGGTCGCGATATGAGATTCACCGCGGCCGAAGACGCGGTAGGTGCGGCGCGCGATGCGCTCGGCGGCGGCTCCGGTGCTGCCGTCGCGCAGCTCGATCAGGCGGGCGCGCATCGCGCTGTCGATGATGGCCTTGAGCTCGCGCGGCACGCCCGGCAGGCACAGGACCGGCACCCCCTCGATGGCCGCCTCGAAGCCGGGAGCGAGGCCGGCGGGGTTGTCGTACACGCGGGCACCGGCCGGGGCGCGCACCTGGCGCATGTTGTTGGGGGTGAAACGGTAGGCTGCGGCCGCGAAGCGGGCCTCCATGCGCCGGAGCGACGGCCCGTGCACCTCCGGCTGGGTGCCGGCCAGCTCGGCCACCACGTCGACGGTGAGGTCGTCCTCGGTCGGGCCCAGGCCGCCCGAGCAGACCACCACGTCGGCGCGGGCGCAGGCCGCTCGCAGGGCCTGGCGCATGTCCTCGGCCACGTCGCGGCAGCTGGTCATCCAGGCGGATGTGATGTCCAGATCCCACAGCTCGGCCGCCAGCCAGGAGGAGTTCGTATCGACGATCTCGCCCCGGCACAGCTCGTCGCCGAAGGTGAGAATCTCTGCCAACATAGGCCGTGATCGTACACGCGCGCGAGTCGGCCCAAAACGTTGACGGCCGGAATTGGGGTCCCCTATCATTCCCCCTGCCCGCTGGCCTGCCGGTGCGCTTCCGGCGATCGCGGTCGAAGGGATTTCTCGCGAGTCCATGAAGATCCGCTACGCCGCCAAGACTGACGTGGGGATGAAGCGCACCCACAACGAGGACTACTTCTCGCTCATCGAGGACGAGCAGCTGTTCCTCGTCGCCGACGGCATGGGCGGCCACGCGTCCGGCGAGGTGGCCAGCAAGATGGCGGCCGAGACGATCAGCGAGTTCTACCAGCGGACCAAGGACGAGGACGCGACCTGGCCGTTCAAGATGGACCGCTCGCTGTCCTACATCGAGAACCGGCTGGTGTGCAGCATCAAGCTGGCCAACCTGCGCATCTTCGAGACCTCCTGCCGCGACATCCGCTACAAGGGCATGGGCACCACGATCGTGTCGACCCTTGTGTGCGGGGACAAGGTCTACGTCGGCCACGTCGGCGACTCGCGCTGCTACCGGGTCCGCAACGGCGACATCGCGCAGCTCACGCGCGATCACTCGCTGCTGGAGGACTACAAGGAAGCCAAGCCGGACATGACCGAGGAGGAGGAGCGGAACTTCCCGCACAAGAACGTCATCACCCGGGCCCTGGGGATGCGCGAGACGGTGCAGGTCGACATCCGCGGCTTCCAGATCGAGTCGGGCGACGTCTACGTGCTTTGCTCCGACGGTCTGTCCGGCATGGTCACCGACGACTCGGTCCGCAGCATCGTGCAGGGCGCCAAGTCGCTCGAGCGCGCGGTGGCCGAGCTGGTCGATCAGGCCAACCGCCACGGCGGCACCGACAACATCACGACGCTGCTCCTGCAGTGCATGACCTGACGGGGCTCGCGTGCCGCGCTACACAATCGATCGCGCCGCCAGCCGCGTGGTCGTGAAGGCGCGCTCGAACATCCACGACACCGAGACCAGCTGGACGGCGCTCTCCGGCACCATCGACGCCGACCCGGCCGACCTGGCCGCGCGCGCATCGGCCGAGGTGGTCGTCGACATGACGCGCTACGACGCCGGCGACTTCCTGCGCAACCGCAAGCTGCGCAAGGACCTGTCGGTGGAACGCTACCGCGAGGCCCGCTACCGGCTGACCCGCCTGCACGACGTCGTGGATCGCGGCGGCGGCAGGTTCACGGCCGCCGCCGATGGCACCGTGTCGTGGCACGGGCGCGAGGTGGCGGTCGCCGTCGCCGGCGAGGGCGTGTTCGCGGGCGACGAGCTGCGCGCCACGGTCAGGTTCGACCTGGACGTGCGCAGCCTCGGCGTCAACCCGCCGCGCTTCCTCATGTTCAAGGTCGAGAACACGGTCGCGGTCGAGGTCTCGCTGGCGGCGCGGCGCGAGGCGTGACCCCGGCGCCGAGGGTCACGGCCTGGCCGGCTGCGATTCCTTCTCGAGCTGAGCGAGGCGCTTCTCGTCGTTCGGCTCGAGGAAGTGGATCTCGCAGACGCCGTCCTGGGCCGGCAGCAGGGCCACGACGGTGGAGGACGCGCCCGGCCACACGGGGGCGCGGCCACGGTGGGCCGGCGCGACGCCGAGCTTGTTGGTCAGCCAGCTGTCGACCGCCTGCACGTCGCAGCCGCCGAGCGAGAGCAGGATCTCGCTGAGCGGCGCCGAGTCCTCGTGGCCGCGGAAGTAGAGATCGACCGTGGTCGGCTGCTCGGCGATGTTCATCTGCGGGTTGTGCGAGCAGAAGGTCATGCCGTCCTTGAGCGGCTGGCAGATGGTGCCCTCGGACTTGAGGGTCTTGCCGATGTGCCACTTTCCGATGCCGTCGATGGGCGGCTCCTTCTTGTCGCACGCGGCCAGCGCGGCCAGCGCGATGACGAGGCCCGCCGTCCACCGGGTCCATTGCGCAGTCGGCATGTCTCCAGTCTGACACAGGGCCGGCGCGCGCTGGCGCCCCCTCACGTCTCCTCGTCCTCGATCTCGGCGAGCAGGGCCGCCAGGTCGGCGACGTCTCCCCGGCCGGGCGATCAGCGGACCGCGACGTTGGCCGCGGTACCCTCGCGGGGGCAGCGGCCGCCGGGGACGCCCTGCTCCTTGGGGCACAGGCCGTACAGCTCGTGGCGGTGGCGCACGACCTTGAAGCCGCCCAGGCGCTCGGCGATCTTGTCTTGCAGGCGCTCGATCTCGTCGTCCTCGAACTCGAGGATGAGGCCGCACTTGGTGCAGATGAGGTGATCGTGGTGCTCGCCGGTCACCTCGTAGCGGGCCTGGCCGTCGCCGAACTGGCGCTGGTGGGCCAGGCCGCAGTCGACCAGCAGCTTGAGGGTGCGGTAGACGGTCGCGTAGCCGACCTTCTTGTTGCGCTTGCGCACCCGGACGAGCAGCTCGTCGATCGAGATGTGGTCGCGACAGCGCAGGAAGTGATCGACGATCAGCTCGCGCTGCTGGGTGGTGTTGAGGCGCTTCGAATGCAGGTAGTCGCGCCACCGCCGCTTGAGGTCGACGACATCGTCCTGATGGAACTCACCCGCCGTGGCCATTGCCGCTTCTCTTTGAGCTGGCTGCACCGACCGCACCTGTTTTTCATTTATGCGGTAACCACTGGACGATGTCAATCGATGCAGGAATTTGGGTTTTTCATTCTTGACGGTCAGGGAGGCCGGGGGGAATCTTGCGCCGTGTCCGACGCCGGCCCACAAGGAAGGCGGCGCTCTGCCGAAGAACCCGGTTTCGACGAGGTCCTGGACCGCCTGCGCGTGGTGGTCGAGCGGCTCGAGGGCGGAAAGCTGTCGCTCGAGGAGTCGCTCGCCGCGTACGAGGAAGGTGTCTCGCTGGCCCGCCGGGGCCACGCGCTCCTCGACCGCGCCGAGAAGCGAGTCGAGGTCCTGGTCCGCGCCGGCTCCTCCGGCATCGAGGTCTCGCCGTTTGCGGTGCCAGACGATGGGAGTGACGACGAGGCGGGCAACGGACGGGGTGGGGAACAGGAGGCGGACGATGAGAACGGACCCTGAGACGGGCGGCCGGCGGCCGACCGTCGCCGTTGTCGACGACGACCGCGAGGTGAGACAGGCGCTCAGCGATGCGCTGACCGGCGCCGGATTCGCCGTACAGCTCGCCCCGCATGCGCTCAAGCTGGTCAGCGCGCTGGAGGTGGACCGCCCGGCGGTGATCGTGCTGGACGTGGTCAACTCATGGATCGACGGGCTGGGCCTTTGCCGCGCGCTCAAGCGAAACCAGGAGTACAGCGAGATCCCGATCGTGATCGTGTCGGGCAAGAGCGAGCCGGAGTCGATCCGGGCCGCGTTCCAGGCCGGTGCGGCGGCCTACTTCCTCAAGCCGCTGGATCTCAGCCGGCTGGTGGCGCGCATCGTCGAGCTGACCGGCACCGTGGCGGCGCCCGCGATCGGGGCCGGCTCCGGCGGAGTGGAGTCTCCGCCGCCGGAGCGCCGGACGTGAGCGGACCCGGCCCGGGCGGGCCGGCCGGCCGGGCAGCCATCGACGCGGCGACGGCGCCGCCGGCGATCGCGCGACTGCTCGAGCAGACGGTGCGTGTCGTCGATGCCGACATCGACCGGCGCCTTGCGCTGCCGGCCGGTGTGCCGGGCGACCCGGAGCGGCTGCTCGTCGAGGCCATGCGCTACGCGGCGCTCGGGCCGGGCAAGCGGCTGCGCCCGGCCCTGGTGGTGGCCGCGTGCGAGGTGGTCGGCGCGCCGGCCGACCGCGCCCTGCCCGCCGCCACCGCCGTCGAGCTTCTGCACACGTACACGCTGGTGCACGACGATCTGCCGGCCATGGACGACGACGACGAGCGGCGCGGCAGGCCGACTGTCCACCGCGCCTACGGCGAGGCCACCGCGATCCTGGCCGGGGACGGGCTGCTCACCGCGGCGTTCGGCGCGCTGGCCGATCTCGGCGCAGCCGCGGGCGACGCGGTGGCGGTGCTGGCGCGGCGCAGCGGCGCGGCCGAGCTGCTGGCCGGCCAGGCGCTCGACCTGGCCGCCGTCGATGCGGCCCAGGCGAAGCTGACGCCGTCGGATCGCGCGCCGACCGGCGGCGCGATCGGGCTGGCCGCGATCGAGCGCATCCACGCGCGCAAGACCGGCGCGCTGTTCGCGGCCGCGTGCGAGCTGGGCGCCATCGCCGGCGGCGCGAGCGTGTCCGAGCGGCAGGCGCTGGGCGACTACGGCATGGCCATCGGCATCGCGTTCCAGCACGCCGACGATCTCGACGATGGCGACTTCGCCCACCACCGCGACGAGGCGGAGGCCCGCCGCGCCGAGCTGGCCGGCCAGGCGGTCGCGCTCCTGGCCAGCTTCGGCCAGCGCGGCGACCTGCTGGCCGACCTGGCCCGGTGGGTGGGCGGCATCTGATCCTCGGTGCGCCGCGAGCCGGAAGTGGCCGGCCTAGCCCTTGTTCTGCATGGCGGCGATGTTGCGGGCCGCGACCTCGATGGTCTGCTCGTACTCGGCCTTGGAGCTGAACTCCAGGACCTCGGTGTCCTCCTCGAAGACAGGCACGTGACCGGGCTCGAGGTAATAGACATCGCCGGCCCGAAGCACCTCGTCGCCGCCTTCTCGCTTGATGCGCACGCGGCCCTTGAAGATGTAGCCCCAGTGCGGAGACTGACACTTGTCGCCGGGCAGCCCCACGAACAGCGGCGTGGCGTCGGTGCCCTTCGGGAACGTCTCGTACGAGACGATCATGCCGCCCCACTCCACGATGCGGCTGCGAAAGCCCTCGCCGTAGTCCTCGACGAGCGGGAGCTCCTTCATCGGATGGCGCATCTCGGACCTCCTTGACGTGTCGAAGCCAGCCTACGCCATCGGCGCACCGACAATCGTTCAGGAGCCCGCGCGAGCTCGCGGTTCGACATGGCCGGTGATCGCCGCGCTGCTCGCGGCGTGCGGCGGCTCACTCGGAGCGCCGCAGGATCCGCCCGAGCTGTCCATGGTGCGACCGGCGTCACGCGGCGTGCTGTCGTACGCGGTCGCGTTCGCGCCGGGGCCACAGCCGCGGCTGGTCGCGGTCGAGCTCGGCTCTGCCTTCGAGCTGGTGGTGCGCAGCATCGATGACGCCGGCGCCGTCCGCGAGCGGGCGCGCGTGCCGCTCGGGCCGCCCGACTGGGACGTCTCCGATCTGGCCATCGTCCCCGGCGGACGAGCGGCGCTGGTCGCGTCCGCGGCCGGCACCGTGCGCGCGATCGATCTCGACACCGCGCGCGTGACCGCCACCTGGCACCTGGGCGCGGCGGCCACCGCGGTGGCGGCATCGGCGGATCTCTGTCGCCACCGGGAGCGCGACCGGCGTGGTCTGCCTGCGCCGGCTGCGCGACGGCGCGCTGCTGCAGTGCCTGGTCGCGCACACCGCTGCGGTGTCGGGCCTCGACTTCGATCCGGCCGGGCGCCGCCTTGCATCCTCCTCGTGGGACGGCCGGGTCGCGGTGTGGAGCGCGCCGCAGCTGGCGGCGGTGAGCGAGCTGGATGCCGGCGGGTCGGCCAACGGGCTGGCCTTCGCCCCTGACGGGCGCGACGTGGCGATCGCGGTCAGCGGCGCCCCGCCCCGGCGCAGCCCACAGGTGGCCTCGCGCGAGCGCACCGGCGGGGCGATCGATCCGGACGCGCGCGTGCTCGTCTGGCGTCCGGGAGGGGCGCGTCCGCGCAGCATGCGCGGTCATGGCGGGCCGGTCGTCGCGGTGGCGTGGAGCCCCGATGCGCGCCGCGTGCTTTCTGCGTCCTGGGACCGCACGGTGCGCCTCTGGGATGCGCGCACCGGCGTCGAGCTGGCGCGCGTGTCCGGCTTCTCCCACCTGCTGCGCGATGTCGCCGCGCGCAGGCAGCTGGGCTGCGGTGTCGGCCTGGGCCGCCGCCGGCGATGACCCCGCCACTGTCTTGCTCGCGCTTCGCCATCCACCGTAAAGTGGTAGAGGGGGGCGGGTTGAGCGACTGGGACGATACCACGCACGTCTCAAAGCCACCGCAAGGCGCGGCGCCGCGGCCCAGCGAGGAGTGCGCGTACATCGTCGTCCTGGCCGGCTCGAACGTCGGCGAGATGTACAAGATCGGCGGCGAGGAGATCGTGCTCGGCCGCGGCGGCGGCGCCGACGTGCGCCTGGTCGACGAGGGCATCTCGCGCTTCCACTGCCGCATCCGGCCCGAGGAGGGAGACGTCCTGGTCGAGGACCTCCAGTCGCGCAACGGCACGTTCCTCAACGGCAGCCGCGTCAACGCCAGCAAGCTCGAGGACGGCGACAAGATCCAGATCGGCCGCACCACGGTGCTCAAGTTCAGCTTCCAGGACCAGGTCGAGGAGTCGTTCCAGCGCAAGATGTTCGACTCGGCGCTGCGCGACGGACTGACCCGCGCCTACAACAAGCGATTCTTCCTCGACCGGCTGCACAGCGAGGTGCGCTTCGCGCTGCGCCACCAGAGCCCGGTCGGCCTGCTGCTGCTCGACATCGACCACTTCAAGCAGGTCAACGACCAGCACGGGCACCTGGCGGGCGACCGGGTGCTGAGCGAGTTCGCCGGCCTGATCCTCGAGTCGATCCGCGACGAGGACGTGTTCGCCCGCTACGGCGGCGAGGAGTTCGTGGTCCTGTCGCGCCTCATCTCGTCGGACGACTGCGACCGCTTCGCCGAGCGCCTGCGCCGCAGCGTCGAGCAGCTGCGGGTCGACTACGACGGGAAGGTCATCCCGATCACCGTGTCGATCGGGGTGGCGTGCGTGCCGGAGCTCAAGGTGCAGACCGCCACCGATCTGCTGCGCGCCGCCGACCGCGCCCTCTACCAGGCCAAGCAGCGCGGCCGCAACCGCGTGGTGGCCTGCAGGCCGGACATGCTCGACGACATCGAGGCCACCGTCTCGGCCGCGACGATGGGCGGCGACGGCGATCTGCTCACGGACGGCACCCTGGGCGCGAAATAGCGGGCAGCGGGCCGCGCGTTGGATCCGACAAGGGCGGCAACTGGCCGCGCGTTGTGGATCGTTCTAAGGTTGAAGGCTATGAAGTTGGGTCGCGCCCCGTCCGCCCGCATCCTCCTGTCCGCCTGGCTGGTCTCGTCGCTGTCCTGCTCGGGTGGCAGCGGCCCGTCCGGGCCGCGCGCGCAGACGCCGGATGACGGCGCGCCGGAGCCGGCCGAGGACCTGGCCGCCGAGCCGGAGGCAAGCCGGAGCCGGAGCCCGCGGCCGAGGCACCCGCCGAGCCGGCGCCGGTCGCCGAGGAGCCGGAGGCCGGGGCCGCGTCGCTGTCGGAGTCGATGGCCGTGTCCTACTTCGCCGAGGGTGCGGCGGCGGCTGCCGCGGCCCGCTTCGCGCTGGAGGACTGGAAGGACGCGCGGGCCGGCTTCGCCCGCCTCCTGCGCGGCAAGCCGCGGCCGAAGGGAGCCGAGCGCGCCCGCATCCAGCTCATGATCGCGCTTTGCGACGCGCAGCATGGATCACCACGGCGAGGCGGCGCGCGGCTTCGCCGAGGTGCTGCCGGCGCTGCCGCTGCTGGCCGACTGGCTGCACTACCAGGCGGCGCGCTCGTATCTCCTGGCCGGCGACGGCGAGCGCGCCCTGCGCCACGCGCGGCAGGTCGCGGCCGGCTCGATCTCCGGCGCCGACGCGGAGCTGCTGGTCGGCGACGTCGTGCGCGGGCGCGGCGACGCCGGCGAGATCGCGGCGCACTACCGCAAGTACCTGGCCGACCGGCCCGACGGCATCCGGCTGTCGGAGGCGCGGTTTCGCCTGGCCGAGGCGCGCGAGCGCCAGCCCGGCGGGGCAGACGAGGCGCTCGACATCTACCGCAAGATCACGATCGCCGCGCCGCTCGGGCGCTGGGCGTCGGACGCGGCGGACCGCATGCGCGCGCTGCTGGCCCGGCGCAGCGCCGAGGAGCGCGCCCGCTACGAGCGGCTGACCGCCGCCGAGCTCATCAAGCGCGGAATGGTCTACTTCGACAGCATGCGCAACCAGGAGAGCGAGGCCGACTTCACCGCCGCGCTGTCCGCGCCCGGGCTCGACGCCGAGATGCGCTGCGTGGCCGCGTTCCACCGGGCGCAGAGCGTCTTCAAGCAGCGCGACCGCACCCGCGCCGCGCCGCTGTTCGACGAGGCGACCGCCGCCTGCGCGAAGTCGAGCGACCAGGACCTGCAGCGTCAAGGCGCCGTACCAGGCCGGCCGCTCGTACAGCAACATCGACGAGCACGACAAGGCGCTGGAGCGCTACCGGCTGGCCGAGCGCGCGGCCGGCGCCGAGCACAGCTTCGGCGACGACGCGCGGCTGCGCCAGGCCGAGGAGCAGGACGAGCTGGGCAACCAGGCCCAGGTGACCGCGCTCCTGTCGAGCGTGCCGCGCCGCTACCCGAAGGGGGACATGCGCGCGGAGGCGATGTGGCGACTGGCCTGGCGCGCGTACAAGGAGCGCAAGTACGACGAGGCGATCGGCTGGCTCAAGAAGCAGATCCAGCTGGTGCCGATCGACGACAACTACTGGGCCGAGGGGCAGGCGCAGTACTGGATCGGGCGCAGCCAGGAGCGCAAGGGGCGCGCGCGCCAGGCCGCGGCGGCGTACGAGGACGCGGTGCGGCTCTACCCGCTGTCGTACTACGCGCTGCTGGCGCTCAACCGGCTGCGCGAGCGGCACCCGGATCGCTTCCGGGCGCTGACCGCCGAGATCGCGGCCCAGCCGGACGGCTGGAGCCCCGACCAGCCGGCGTTCCAGTTCCGCGCCCGCGCGCTCTACGCCAGCGACGGCTTCCAGCGCGCTCTCGAGTTCCTGCGCCTGGGCCTGGGCCGCGAGGCCGAGTACGAGCTGCGCCGGCTCGGGCTGGCGGCGCCGGGCGGCAAGGACCGCGTCGACGATCCGGATCTACAAGACAAGCTGTGGGCGATGGCGTTCCTCTACCACGGCGCCGGGCGCTACGGGCCGTCGCACTGGGTGACGCGCTGGCACATCCTCGACTTCAAGCGCAAGTGGCCGACCGGGCCGAACCGACGGCGCTGGGAGATCGCGTACCCGCGCGCGTGGTGGAAGCTGCTCGACCGGCACGCGCGCCAGCACGGCTATCCGACCGAGCTGCTCATCTCGTTCGTGCGCGAGGAGAGCGCATTCGATCCGCTGCGCGAGTCGTTCGCCAACGCCATCGGGCTGACCCAGATGATCGCGCCGACCGCGAAGCGCTTCGCCAAGGGCACCGGCATCAGCGTCAGCCGCGAGACGCTGCGCGATCCGGAGAAGAACGTGACCATCGGGTCGCGCTTCCTCGACTTCCTGGTCGACAAGTTCGACCAGCGCGTGGCCCTGGTGGTGCCGTCGTACAACGCGGGCGAGGGCGCGACCACGCGCTGGCTGCGCGAGCGCGGCGACTGGCCGATGGACGAGTTCGCCGAGGAGATCCCGTACGACGAGACGCGCAACTACTCCAAGCGCGTCATCTCCAGCTACTTCGCGTACGCCTACCTCAAGGACGGCGCCATCCCGGAGATGCCCAACGACATCCCGGCCTCCCTGCGCCCGGGCGGCGCCCCGACCGAGAAGGCGGCCAGCCGGTCCCGGCGCATCAAGGGCGACTAGCCTCCGTCGTTGTCGCGAGGAGCGCAGTGCCGGCGCCCAGGCGGGCGGCGATCCGGTGGGCGGCGATGAGGATGATGGCCTGGACGGCGAGGTAGGGTGCGACCGGCCACAGCAGGAGGGACAGGGCGGCCGCGACGGCGGCGGCGGCGTCCGGGATGTGCGCGGCGGTGATGGAGCGGCGGCGGGCGAGGGCGGCGAGGGCGCGCGAGGCCGGCGACGAGACCAGGGCGGCGATCGCGCCGGCGGCGACGGCGCCCAGGCGCCACGGTCAGGGCGGCGAGGCGCGGCACGTGGGTCAGCGAGCCGGCGCGCGTTCGAGGCGATCCAGCCGGCGGCGGCGACGAAGCAGGATCGCCAGCGCGGCGAAGGCGAGACCGCCGGCCGCGCGCGCCGGCGATCCGTCGCTGGCGGCTCTCGCCGGCGACCGGGGCCCAGCTGCGCCACAGGGCGCGGACCAGGAGCGACGCGACCAGGCCGGCCGGCACGCTGTAGATGGCCGCGTAGGCGGCGACCGACACGCCGGTCCACCAGCCGGCGCCGGACGTGAACGCCTCGGCCACGCCGGCCAGCAGCGCGGCGGCCACGGCTGCCACGGCGCTGGGCGCGACGAATAGCAAGCGGACGGGCGCGCATGGTCAGAACGGATCCACCGCGTCGAGGGCCTGCCGGCGGCGCAGGCGCGCGGTCATGTCGTCGAGCAGGCGCGGCTGCCGCGAGGCCAGATTCCTGTCCTCGGCCGGGTCGGCGACGAGATCGTAGAGCTCCGGCTCGCGGCCGTCGACCGCGATGAGCTTGTGGCGGCCGGCGACCAGGGCCCGGCCGGTGCGCGCCACCGAGCGGTCGTGCACCATGACCGCGTACGCCTCGGAGCGACGGAGCCGCCCCGCCGCGCAGCAGCGGCGGCGAACGAGCGCGCGTCCATGGCCGGCATGGCGGGCGGCTCGAAGCCGGCCAGGTCGAGCAGCGTGGGCGCGAGATCGAGCAGCGCGACCGGCTCCGCCACGCGCCGCGGCCCCACGCCCGGGGCCGGCGATGACGAGCGGCACGCGGATCTGCGAGTTGTACAGATCCGAGGCGTGGTGCAGCGCGCGGTGATCGCCCAGCCCCTCGCCGTGGTCGGACGCGATGACGACGATGGTGGGCCGACGGCTGTCGCGCGACAGCACCCAGGATCGGCGCCAGGAAGCGATCGGCGCGCTGGATGGCCTGGCGGTAGCGGGCGCGCGCCTCGGCGCCGCGATCGCCGCGACCCGGTGAACTGCCACTCCAGTCGTGCGGGTCGAAGAAGTGGACCCACACGAAGCGCGGGCGCGCCTGGCCGGCGCTGGCGCGCAGCCAGTCGGCCGCCAGGTCCTTGAGCCGGTCGCCGCCGCGCTGGTAGGCAACCGACTCGAGCCCGCGGTCCAGGCCGATCTTCTTGCGCCCGCCCATGTGGTTCACGCAGCAGAGAAAGCCGGCCGTCGCGTAGCCGGCGGCGCGGAAGCGCTCGGCGAGCAGGATGTGCCGGGGATCGAGCCTGAGCCCGAACTCGACCACGCGGCCGCGCAGGCGGGCCGGGCTGAGCCCGGTCATGATCGACGAGACCGACTGCCGCGTGTTGTTGCTGGGCGCGAACGCCCACTCGAACACGACCCCCTCGCGCGCCACATCCTCGATGCTGGGCATGCCGGCCGCGCCGCCGTAGAGCCGCATCTGGTCGGCGCGCAGCGTGTCGATGGTGAGCAGCAGGATGTCCGGGTGCGGCCGCGCCCGGGCGCGCCCGCGGCGTCGGATCGGCCGGCATCGCCTCGCTGCGCAGATCGTCGATGTCGTAGGTGGCGCTGATGGCCAGCCCGCCGACCGGCATGCGGAACCAGGCGTCGAACAGCACCGCCGGATCGCGCAGCCGCGTGGCGACCGATGCGCAGACCAGCGCGACGCAGACCGCCGCGGCAGCGACGCCGGCCACGCGGCGCCCGGGCCGGCCCAGCCGCCGGGCCACCACGTGCCCCAGCGGAAGCGAGAGGAGCGCGGTCCAGCCGTAGCCGGCGTAGCCGTAGTCAACCATCGCCATGACCGGGCCGACGACGCCGAACCAGAATCGCCGCGGCCAGGATCCCGGCCAGTCCGGCAAGCGCGATGAAGCACTGCGACCGGCCGCCGCAAACCCAGCGCCCGCGCGCCCCGCGCCAGCCCGAGCACCGCCGGCCGGCTCGCCGCCAGCAGCGCGGCCGCCGCGACCGCCAGCGCCGCGGCGACAATCGGCCCGCTCACCCGCGCCGACGGCCCGCGCCCGACGACCGCCACCAGCGCGGCCCCGTAGCCGGCAGCGCCCAGCGCGGCCACCGCGACCGCGGCGTACACGGCGCCGGCCAGCAGCGGCGCGGCGTCAGCATCGCCTCCGGGCCCACGCTCCATCGCCGCGAACGCCGGGCGCCACGCGAGCCAGAGCCCCCGCGCGGCCAGCCCGATCGCGAACAGCAGCGGCGCAGCGAGAAGCGCCGCCGCCCCGGCCGCGCACAGGATCGACTCGATCGCCGCGCCCTGCAGCGCCCCCTCGACGAGGCCGGCCGCCGCCGCGCCCGCCATCGCGACGCCCGCGGTCGGGGCGGCGAAGCGAACAAGTCGCGCCGGCCATGTCCCGGGCACGTCCCCTCATACCGGAGGGGAGCCCGGCGCAGCAAGCACCGCCGGCCTTCAAAGGCCCGGCCTACCCGCCCGGCGTCTGGATGATCTCGACCAGCCGCAGGCCCGGCAGCGACAGCACCGCGCTCGACGGCAGCCCCAGCGACCGCCACAGCTCGAACGCATCGACCCGGTCATGCCGCGCAATGAACAGCGTCATCACCGTCCCATGGCTGACAACAGCGAGCCCGCCGTCCCCGTCCACACCGCCGATGACCCGCTCCAGCGCAGCCGCATAACGCGCGGCGGCCTCGTCGCCCGTCTCCCGCCCGAACACACGCTCGCCCGGCCGCGCAAAGAGCTCACGCATGGCCGCGTCGAACTCGGCCGGGTCGGCGAAGAACGGCGCCCCCTCTCGCTCCTGCTCGTGCAGCCCCTCGGCCTCCTCGCACGGCACCCCCAGCGCGCCGGCCATGATCGCCCCCGTCTCCCGCGCCTTCGGCTCGCGACTGCACACGAACCGGACGATCCCCTCACCCGCCAGGCGCCCGGCCAGCCTCGCCGCAGCCGCCCTGCCCTCCTCGCCCAGCACCCACTCTCTCGACGGCCGCTCCGCCTGCTTCACCGGCATCGCGTGCTTGATGAGATACAGCCGGCCCATCGCCGCCGGCTCAGCGCTTGAGGCGGCCGAACAGACTGCCGCGCTTGCCGTCCGACACCGGCTCGCCGCGCTCGCCGGCGATCTCCTTGAGGAGCTCGCGCTCGCGCTGGCCCAGCTTGGTCGGGATCTCGACCTTGAAGCGGACCACGTGATCGCCGCGGCCGCGCCCGCCCACGCTGCGCACGCCCTTGCCGGCGCGCACCACCACGTCGCCCGGCTGCGTGCCCGGCTTGACCTCGACCGCGGTCGTGCCGCGGCAGCTGTCCTCCAGCGTCGGCACCTCGACCTCGCCGCCCAGCGCGGCCACCACGTAGCTCACCGGCACCTCGGTCAGCACGTCGTCGCCGCTGCGGGCGAAGCGCGCGTCCGCCTCCACGTGCAGCGCCACATAGAGGTGGCCGGCCGGACCGCCGCCGCGCGCGCTCTCGCCCTTGCCGGCCAGGCGCAGCGTCTGCCCGTCGTCCACGCCGGGCGGCACGTTGATGGTGAGCTTGCTCGGGCGCTGGATCACGCCCTGGCCGCGGCAGGCGGTGCAGCGCTCGCGCACCGTGCTGCCCTCGCCGCGGCAGCTGGGGCACGTCGGTCTGGATCATGAAGAAGCCCTGCGCGTGCAGCACCTGGCCCTTGCCCTGGCACACCTGGCACGACTCGCGCCCGGTGCCCGGCTTGGCGCCGCTGCCCTCGCAGGTGTCGCACGCCTCCTGGCGATGGATCTCGATGTCGCGGGTGACGCCGTCAACCGCCTCGGCGAAGGTGAGCGCCAGGTTGATCTGCAGATCCGCGCCGCGCCGCTGCCGGCGGCCGCCGCGCGCGCTGCCGAAGAAGTCGGAGAACAGATCGCCGAACGCGGAGAAGATGTCCTCCACGCCGCCGAAGCCCGGCCATGTTGCCGTTCAGCCCGTCGGGGCCGAACTGGTCGTAGCGGGTGCGCTGCTCCGGATCCGAGAGCACCTTGTAGGCGTTGGCCGCCTCCTTGAACCGGTCCTCGGCCGTCTTGTCTCCCGGATTGCGGTCCGGGTGGTTTTCCATGGCCAGGCGGCGGTATGCCTTCTTGATTTCGGAGTCGCCGGCCTCGCGGCCCACTCCAAGGACTTCATACAAATCGCGCATATCGATATTGGTGAGCCGGCTCGCGTCGCAGAAGCGACCCTGCTTAGTAGATCCGGGCGCTTGCGCTGTCAAGGTATGGTACCCGGATGACGCCGGTCCGGGCCGCAGTCGTCGAGGGCGCCCCGGACCTGCACGACGCGCTGCGGCGCCTGGAACGCATCGCCGACCGCGTGGCGCGAGGCCGGCCACGACCTGGACGCCGTCGCCCGCGGCGACGCCCTGCTCATCCTGCGCCTGGCCTGCCAGCGCGCCCCGTACCTGGCCACCCTGCTGGCCCGCGATCCGACGCGGCTGGGCCGGGTCGCCGCCGACCCGTACCTGCGCCGCGAGAAGCCGTCGTCGATGATGGCCGGGCAGCTGGCCGGCCGCCTGGCGTCGGTGGCCGGCGACGACGACCGCGAGCTGGCCGCCCGCCTGCGCCGCTACCGCGCCGACGAGATGGTGCGGCTGGGCGCGCGCGAGCTCGGCCTGGGCAGCCCGATCGAGGTCGGCGCCGAGCTGGCCCACCTGGCCGACGTCTGCCTCGACGCCGCCATCGCGCACCACCGCGCGGCGCTGGTCGCGCGCCACGGGCCGCCGCTGCTCGAGGAGCGGCGGCGAGGCGCGAGCTCTGCGTCATCGGCATGGGCAAGCTGGGCGGCGAGGAGCTCAACTTCGCCTCCGACATCGACGTCATCTACGCGTACACCTCCGACGAGGGCCAGGCCGGCGAGCTCAGCCTGCACGAGTTCTTCTCCAAGCTGTGCGAGCGCGTGACCACCTGCCTGCACGAGGTCACCGACGAGGACGTGGTGTTCCGCGTCGACCTTCGCCTGCGCCCCGAGGGCTCGCGCGGCGCCATCGCCAACTCGCTGCCGTCGATGGAGCGCTACTACGAGACCTGGGGCCGCCCGTGGGAGCGCCAGGCGTGGCTCAAGGCGCGCGCGTCGGCCGGCAGCCAGGTGCTCGGGCCGCGAGGTGCTGGCCACCCTGGCGCCGTTCGTCCATCCGCGCCACACCTCGCCGTCCGTCGTGGCCGAGGTGCGCGACCTCAACCGCCGCATCAAGGCGGAGCTCGATCGCTCGTCGATCGACAGCGGCTTCGACGTCAAGAACGGCGCCGGCGGCATCCGCGAGGTCGAGTTCTTCGTCCAGGCGCTGCAGCTCATCCACGCCGGCCAGCGGCCCGCCCTGCGCACGCGCTCGACCCTGGGCGCGCTCGACCAGCTGCTGTTCGCCGGCATCATCAGCGAGAGCGAGCGCAGCCAGCTGGCCGCCGCCTACCGCGCGCTGCGCCGCCTCGAGCACCTGCTGCAGCTGGAGACCGGCCGCCAGACCCAGCGCCTGCCCACCGATCCGGAGGCGTTCGAGCTGCTGGCCCGACGCATGGGCCACTCCGGCGCGGGCGGCCTCATCGCCTCGCTGGCCGATCACACCGCCGCGGTGGCGCGCCTGTTCGCGACGCTGGGCAGCGAGGAGGACGGCGCGCCCGACGCGGTCGTCGCGCTGCTGTCCGGCCAGCACACCGCCGACGAGGAGCGGCGGCTGCTCGCGTCGCTCGGCCTGCGCGACGCCGAGCGCGCGCTGCAGAACCTCGACCTGGCGCGCCGCCGGGCCCAGTCGCCGTTCGGCGCGCGCCGCCGAGGGAGCGCCTGCCCGGGTCGCGCCGCTGCTTCTGGCCGACGTGGTGGCGTCGCCGGATCCGGATCAGGCGCTGGCACGCGCCGCCGAGCTGTCCCATCGCCGCGGCGCGTGGACCGCGCTGTGGCGCATGATGGACGCCAGCCCGCACCTGCGCCGCCTGGTCGCGTCGCTGTTCGGCACCTCCGAGTACCTGTCGCGCCACTTCCTCGATCACCCGGAGCTGTTCGACGCGCTGCTGTCCGCCGGGCGGGCCCAGCCGCGCTCGTCGCGCGCGCAGCTGGACGCGATGGCGCGCGCGCGCCTGGCCGAGATCACGTCCGACGACGACGAGCTGCGCTGGAGCGCGCTGGCCGAGCTGAAGAACGCGCAGGTGCTGCGCATCGGCCTGGCCGACATCGCCGGCGAGCTGCGCGCCGACGAGGTGTGCCGCGAGCTCTCCGACCTGGCCGAGGTCTGCCTCGAGCGCGGCTTCGAGCTGGTCAGCGCGGCGCTGGCCGAGCGCCACGGCCAGGCCCGCGACGAGAGCGGCGCACCGGCCGGGCTGGCGGTGCTCGCGCTGGGCAAGCTGGGCGGGCGCGAGCTCGGCTACGCGTCCGACCTGGACGTCGTGTTCGTCTACTCGGCCGACGGCGACAGCGACGGCGCGCGGCCGCTGCCCAACGTCGAGTACATGACCCGCCTGGCCCAGCGGCTGATGCGCGGCCTGCACACGCTGCACCCGAGCGGGAGGCTCTACGCCATCGACACGCGGCTGCGCCCGTCCGGATCGCAGGGCCTGCTGGTCTCGTCGCTGAGCGGATGGCAGCGCTACCACGGCGAGAGCGCGCAGCTGTGGGAGCGCCAGGCGCTGACCCGGCTGCGGCCGGTGGCCGGAGACCGCGCCATCGGCGAGCGCGCCGCCGCCGTCGCCGCCGAGTTCGTCTACCGCGACGGGCCCGGCCAGGGCGGGCGCGAGAGCGTCGCGGCGATGGCCGACGCGATGACCGCGATGCGCGATCGCATCGAGCGCGAGCTGGCCGGCGCGCAGAGCTCGGTCGACATGAAGGCCGGGCGCGGCGGTCTCATCGACATCGAGTTCGCCAGCCAGTTCCTGCAGCTCGCGCTCGGCCATCGCCACGCGCGGCTGCGCACGCCCAGCACCGAGGCCGCGCTGCGCGCCGCCGCCGAGCTGGCCGCGGCCGGCGCGATGCCGCCGTCGCTGGCTGGCCCCTGCGCGCTGCTGGCCGATGCGTACCTGTACCTGCGTCGCCTCGAGCACCGGCTGCGCATCGTGCACGACACATCGGAGCAGCGGCTGCCCACCGACGCGGTCGCGCTCGATGTGCTGGCTCGCCGCCTCGGCGTCGCCGATGGCGCCACCCTGCTCGAAGGTTATCGCCGGTGGACCGACGACGTGCGTCGCGCGTACGACGCGATCCTCGGGTCGACTGATCTTCGCGCATCTGCCTGAGCTGTGTGGGCGCCGCGCCGGCGCGCGCGGCGGCATGTGCTAAGGTGGCTCGAACGACGAGCCCGAGGAGTCGTCATGCCGATGAAGAAGGTCGAGAAGATCTGGGTCGACGGTGCGCTGGTCGCGTGGGAAGACGCGGTCGAGCACGTGCTCGCGCACTCCATGCACTACGGCGTCGGCGCCTTCGAGGGCATACGCGCGTACAAGCGGGCCGACGGTCGCACCGCGGTGTTCCGCCTGCGCGAGCACATCGATCGGCTGTTCGACAGCTGCCACGTCGCCACCATCGACGTCCCGTACTCGCGCGACCAGATCATCGAGGCCTGCCTGTCGGTGCTGCGGGTCAACAAGCTCGCGCGTCGCGTACCTGCGCCCGCTGGTGTACCTCGGCTACGGCGGCGCGCTCGGGCTCGGCTCGACCGACGCGCCGGTGCGCACCGTGGTGGCGGCGTACGAGTGGGGCGCGTACCTGGGCGAGGAGGGGCTGCGGCGCGGCATCCGCTGCAAGGTGTCCGGCTTCCGGCGCGCCGGTGTCGACGCCATGCTGAGCAAGGGCAAGCTCACCGGTCAGTACGTCATGTCGGTGCTGGCCAAGCGCGACGCCAACCGCTCCGGCTTCGACGAGGCCATCCTGCTCGATCAGAACGGGCTCGTGTGCGAGGGCTCGGGCGAGAACATCTTCATCGTCAAGAACGGCGCGATCCGCACGCCGCCGACCACGTCCGCCATCCTGGCCGGCATCACGCGCGCCACGCTCATCACGCTGGCGCGCGAGCTCGACTACGAGGTGCGCGAGAGCACCTTCACCGTCGACGAGCTGTGGACCGCGGACGAGGTCTTCTTCACCGGCACCGCGGCCGAGGTCACCCCGGTGCGCGAGATCGACGGACGCCGCATCGGCAGCGGCGAGCCGGGCCAGGTGACCCGCCGCCTGCAAGACCGCTTCTTCGCGGTCGTGGCCGGGCAGGACCCGGCCCACGCCGACTGGCTCACGCAGGTGTAGCCGCGCCCATCGCGACCGGGGCGATCTCGACGGCCGCCGCGCCATCGAAGTAGACCGGATCGTGCGCGTTGAACACGGTGACGTCGTCGCCATGCTCGGCGGCCAGGTTGCGCAGGCGCTCCTGGTTGGCCACGCGCTGGGCGCGATCGGTGTCGGCGCGGCGCTGGAAGACGCGCAGCACCAGCGGCGCGCGCGGCGGCGTCTGCAGCTGTCCGTGGAAGAAGAAGGCGTCGCCCGCGTGCAGGAGCCACCTCTCACCGGCGCGCACCGCGATGCCGGAGTGGCCGGCGGTGTGGCCGGGCAGCGGCACCAGCAGGATGTCCGGCTCGCGCAGGAGCGAGCGCACGCCGTCGAAGCCGAACCAGCGCTCGCCGCCGTCGTCGTGCAGCTGCCAGTCGGGCGCGTGCCGCCAGTGGCCGGGGACGTAGCGCCAGGTCGCGCGCGGGCCGGTGCGCGCCATGGCGGCCGCGTGCTCGCGGCGATGCACGTGGACGGCGGCGCGCGGAAAGTCGGGGATGCCGCCGGCGTGATCCAGGTCGAGGTGGGTGACCGCGATGTGGCGGACGTCGTCGGGCGAGAAGCCGAGCGCGCGCACGCGGGCGACCGCTGTCTCGTCCACATCGAGCCGCGGCCTGGCCATGCGCACCCAGCCCCGACCCAGCCGGTTCGGCTCGGCGATGTCGCCTGTGCCCAGGCCGGTGTCGACGAGAACCAGGCCGTCGCTGCGCGTCTCGACCAGGAGGATGTGGCAGACCATGCGGGCGCGCCCGAACAGGCTGCCGCGGCCGTTGACCAGGCGGGCGCTGGCCGGACACATGGTGCCGGTGTTGAGGTGATGGACTCGCATATGTCCAACGTGTTGCCACGGACCCGCCCATAGGGAAACGATATTCTTGCGATTGGTGGCATAGTCATCGCCTATGGATATCCGCGAGCTCCGCTACTTCATCGCCGCCTACGAGGAGCGCAGCGTGACCGCGGCGGCCCGGCGCTGCTTCGTGTCGCAGCCGTCGGTGTCGGCCGCCATCGCCAGCCTCGAGGCCGAGCTGGGCGCGGTGCTGTTCGTGCGCCACAAGAAGGGCGTGTCGCCGACCGCGGCCGGCGAGCGGCTGCACCCGATCGCCCGGCGCATCGCCGAGGAGGAGCTTGCCGCGCGCTCGCTGTTCCGCGAGCCGGAGCGCGCCCGCCGCATCACGCTCGGGCTGATGCGCACGCTCGACATCCACCGCACCCTCGAGATCATCGCGCCGCTCACGCGCGAGCCCGATCTGCACGTGCGCCTGGTCGCCGCCGAGGAGGCGTGCGACGCCCGCGTGGTGTCGAGGAAGATGCTGGCGGACGGCGAGGAGTTCGTGCCGCTGTGGCTCGAGCGCTACGTCGTCGCGCTGCCGCCGCGCCACCCGCTCGCCTCGCGCGACGTGCTGCGCGGCGCCGAGCTGGTCGGCGCCAGGCTGATCGCGCGCTGCTACTGCGAGTACGGCGATCTGTTCGCGCGCTACAACCCGCGCTTCGACGTGGTGGCCACCGCGCCGTCGGAGGAGTGGGCGCTGGCCATGGTCTCGGCCGGCCTCGGCATCGCGATCCTGCCCGAGGGCGCGGTGGGCCGGCGCGACGACGTCGTCGTGCGGACGATCGCGGACGTCGACGTCACCCGCCAGGTCGGGCTGGCCTACACCGGCCGCGGCGCGTCGGTCGAGGTGCAGCGCCTTGTCGCCCGCCTCGAGTCGACAGCGGTCAGAAGTCGCCGCCGTCCGTGAGCAGCGAGGCCGCGAAGATCGCCAGGTAGAACAGCCCGCTCAGGACCAGCACGGTCCGCTCCACCGCGCGCCTCGCGCTCGCGAGATGGAGCAGATTGAGCGCGGCGGGGATGCCGAGCACCGCACTGGGGCCGAGCGCGAGAAGGAACAGCAGGATCGACGCGTCGAGGACGGACAGCCTGCGTCGCGCGGACGTCTCGGCGGTGCGCAGGCGCGGCACGGTCGCGGCGATCAGCGCGGCCGGCACGAACAGGGCCAGGCCGAGCGGGTAGAGCAACCACGGCGAGCCCTCAGCGTGCCGCGCGCCGCCTCGATCGACACGGCCACCAGGTGGCCCAGGCCCATGATGCCGATCACGCAGGCGTGAGACAGGTGCAGAGACGCGGTGATGGCGAGTCGGCGCGGCGCACCGCCTCGACCCGGCCACCGCCAGCGCGGTGACCGCCGCGAGCGCGATGACCATGGCGGCGCGGAACCACGTCACGCCGTCGAGCAACAGGTCCATCATGTGCGACCTTCATCCCTTCCTGGCCCGCGGGCGCAGCCACGCGACCAGCACATCGGCGACCGCGTCTGCGGCGGCGGACGCGCTCATCCCGCCGGCGCGCAGCTGGTGAAACGGCGCCCACCCGGTGAGCGCGAGGACCATCGCGACGGTGCGGCGGTCGCGCAGCCCCGGCCCGAGCGCGGCGCGCACCAGGGCCTCGACCGCGACGTGGAACGCATGGTCCGCCGCCTGCACCGCGGGCATGTCGCGATCGCCCGAGATAGACCGCGTACAGCGCCTCGCCCCGCTCGTAGCATGTGGACAGCGCATGGCACAGGCGCGACACGCGCTGCTCGAGACCGGGCAGGGCGCGCACCTCGGCCGGCTCCGGCAGCCCAGCCTGGCGGTGAGGTGCTCGAGCGCCTCGGCAGGAGGCGCTCCGCCGTCTCGAAGTGGTTGAGCACCGTGGCCGGCGACACCTCCGCCTCGGCCGCGATCGCCTGGATCGTGGCCGCGCGAAAGCCCTCGCGCGCGTACACGGCGCACGCGGCCCGCACGATCCGCTCCCGCGTCTCCGCCGCCGCGGCGGCCCGCAGCTTCATGTCGTAGCGCCGGACCACGCGGTCTCGAATTTTAATTGAATGAATTACTCATTCAACCAAAATAGCGACCGGGTGACCCGCCGCCGCGCTCACTCGAGCGGGAAGGCGACGCGGACGTAGTCGATGCCGGCGTCGTGACAGTTCACGCACCCGTCCGCGGCGGTGCCGTTGACGAACGGCGACGCATCGGGCGAAGGATCGAAGACCTCGTACCAGTACCAGCCCGCGCCGTCCGCGCTGTCGTCCTCGATCTTCACGCTGACCGCCCAGCCGTCGGGCGTGTCGCCGTCGTACAGCTCCTTGATGGCGGCCACGCCGCGCGGGTGCGTGTCGGCGCCGGTCTCGAGCGACGCGGTCAGCCCCGGCGACAGGAACGTCCGCACCCGCCCGTGCGGCCCGCTCGACTCGTGGATCTCGCTCTCGCCGGCGAAGTCGGCATAGGCGCGCTCCGCCAGCCACGGCTGTAGCAGGTCCGCGCCGACCGGGATCTCCAGATCCGCGGCGGCGTCGCCGTCGATGTCGAGCGGGGCGCCGCGATCGGTTCCGCAGGCGGCGAGCAGCAGCGCGGCCCACATCGGGCCGGTCACGGCGCGGATGGTCATGTGCCCGTTACGCCGCCCGCGGGGCGGCGGTTACGCCCGCGATTCCCTTCCTCACCCATCGGGCGACGGCAGCACCGTCACGCGCAGCGCGCTGGCCGCTCCCGGGCCCGCGGTACACGCGGTGGGTGGCGCGGATGTAGTCGGCGCGGTTGGCCTGGTAGATGCTGGGCACGAAGCGCTGCGGGTTGCGGTCGATGAAGGGAAACCAGCTCGACTGCACCTGGATCATGATGCGGTGGCCGCGCTGGAAGGTGTGGCAGATGTCGTTGATGGGGAACACGACGCGCGTCACCTGTCCCGGCGTCATCGCCACCGGGCGCTCGTAGCCGTCGCGATAGCGGGCGCGGAACGGCTCGCCGCGCACGAGGGTCTGCTGCCCGCCGCGGTCGGGCTTGTCCGACTCGTCGTCCTCCTCGGTCCAGCCCGGCAGCTTGCCCGGGTTGACGTCGATGAGCTTGACCACGAAGTCGGCGTCGCTGCCGGTGGTGGTGACGTAGAGCTCGGCCTCGAGCGGGCCGGCCAGGGTGACGTCGCGGTCGAGCGGCGGCGTGGCGTAGACCAGCACGTCCGGGCGGCGGGCGGCGAAGCGCTGGTCCTCGGCCATGGCCGACTTGCTCCAGCGCGCCGTCATGTCGGCGGTGGAGGGCACCGGCCGCGACGGGTCGCTGACGTACTCGTCGAACGCGGCCGGCCCCTCGGCCGACACCTGGCCGCCCGGGCGTCCCGCCGGAAGCGGCCGCGCCGGCCGGCGCCTCGAACGACAGCGCGCCCGCCTCGCGGAAGTAGAGCCGGGCCTGGCGCGCCGCGGGCGGCGGCCAGATCGGGAAGCTGCGCCAGCGGTTGGACCCGGTCTCGAACATCAGCGCCTCGGGCAGGTGCGGGTCCGCCGCGCCCTTGAGGTGGTGGCGGAAGAAGGCCAGCTCGAGGGCCTGGTAGGTCTCGCTGGTCGCGGCGCCGAACTCGGCGTCGCCCAGCGTGCGCCCGTCGCTGCGCACCCAGCCGCCGTGCATCCACGGCCCCATGACCAGCGTGTTCCTGGTCGACCGGTTCTGCTTCTCGATGGCGCGATAGGTCGCCAGCGGGCCGTACGGGTCCTCGGTGTCGTACCAGCCGCCCACCACCATGACCGCGGCGCGCACGTTCTTGAGGTGCGGCAGGAGGTTCCGCGACTGCCAGAACTCGTCGTAGTCCGGGTGCGCGATGATGTCGTTCCAGAACGCGATCTCGCCCTTGAGGTAGCGCCGGTCCAGCTCCGCCGCCGATCCGGCCTCGAGGAAGAACTGGTAGGCGTCCGGCGTGCCGATGTCGAAGCGCCTCGGCGGTCCTCGTCGTCGTAGACCGGGTGCGGCCGCGGCTTGCCGAACGAGGAGAAGAACGAGAACGCCAGCTGGAGGTTGAAGGCGCCGTGGCGGTGCATGTCGTCGCCGCGGAACCAGTCGGCGATCGGCGCCTGCGGCGAGACCGCGACCAGCGCCGGGTGCGAGTCGATGGCGCCGGCCGAGGTGTAGAAGCCGGGATAGGAGATGCCCCACATGCCGACCTTGCCGGTGTTGTGGGCGACGTTGCGCACCAGCCAGCTGATCGTGTCGTGGGTGTCGCTCGCCTCGTCGATGTCCGACGGCCCGCGCTTGGCGTCCAGGTGCGGCCGCATGTTGACGTAGGTGCCCTCGGACATGTGGGCGCCGCGCACGTCCTGGTTCACGAAGATGAAGCCGTCGTGCTCGTAGAGCTCGGTCGGGCCGATGCGGTGCGGATAGCGATCGAGCCCGTACGGCGCCACGCCGTACGGCGTGCGCGACATCAGGATCGGGTAGCGCTTGCTGTCGCTGGCGTCGTTCGGCACGTACACCGACGTGAACAGCCGCACGCCGTCGCGCATCGGGATGCGGTACTCGAACTTGGCGTAGTGCGATCGGATGTACTCGTGGCGGATCGGATCCGGCTTGCGGCTGTCGGGCGGCGGGCGCGGGGCCGGCGCGGCGCGGCGGCGGCGACCTGCTGCACCTGCACGGCGGCGGGCTGGACGATCACGGTCACGGCCTCCTCGCCGCAGCGGCAGCCGAGCGCCACGGTCAGGCAGACGGCGGCGAGGCGCGCGCGGACGAGGCACTGCACGGTGCTGGGCACGGCGACTCCAGGGGGTCGAGCGGCGGAGCTGCAGCTTCGCCCCGAAGCCACCGCCGGGCAACCCACACGTGCCGGCCTTGCGACCCGCACAGTCGCCCGCACAGCGGGATTCAGCGCCGTACAGGGTGGCCGGCGACGCGCCGGCGACGCGGGGTCAGGCCAGCTTGCCGGCCGCCGCGGTGAGCGGGCGCAGGCGCACCGTCTCGGAGGAGCGGTCCTCGCGCGCCAGCGCCCGCTCGGCCTCGACGACGCGCGGCTCGAGCCAGCCGGCCCAGCGGTTGAGCGCGGCCCGCCGGCGCTCCGCGTCACCGGCGGCGCCGCCGCACCGACGGCACCGGCGCGGCGGCGGACCCAGCTCGGTGTCGACCAGGATCGACAGGATCGGCAGCGACCGACACGGCCTCGTCCAGCTCGCGCGCGGCCAGCGCCGGGAAGCGGCGCAGCTCGAGCATCAGCTCGACCAGGCGCTCGCGCGCCGCGCGCCGCGCGGTCCTCGCGTCGATCTGGCCCAGTCGCGCGCTCGGCGGCCGCGATCGGGTCCTGCCGGCTGGCCTGCAGCAGGCGGCCGGTCAGCCCGGTCAGCCGGATGTGCCGCATCCCGCCGATGTAGGCGCCGCCCTCGCTGCAGTTGTAGAGCCGCACCTTGCCGGCCACGCGCCGCGCGGTCTCCTCGAACCAGCGCTGGCACATGCTGAAGTGAAACGAGCTGGGCAGCGGATTGCCGTCCCAGCCGGGCAGCTCGACGAGGCGCTCGGCCCCGGGCGCGCGGCCGCGGTGGCCCGGATCGCGCCAGCCCTCGAGCGACAGCGCGCGCCCGTCGGTCGACAGCACCGCGCGCACGTCGGCGTCGGCGCTCGAGTCGACGTAGCAGCGGCCGCCGGGAAACGACAGGTCGAGGCCGACGAAGCCGATCGGATCGCAGCCCCAGGCCAGGCCCAGCGCCAGCGCGGTGTGCGCCACCGAGCCGCCGCCGGGCGCCATGCCGGGCGCGGCGGCCTTGTCTCCGGCCAGCCGGCCCAGCCAGCTGTCGATCGGCCCCGGCTCGATGAGCGCCAGGTGGCGCGGGCGCGGCGCTGTGGAACATGTGCGGATGCGCGGTCGCCGCCACCACCATGCCGGCCATGCCGGACATGTCCTCGCCGGCCAGGTGATGGGTGACGTCGTGCGCGTCGGCCGCCAGCACGAAGTCAGGCGTGACGCCGGCGCGGCGCAGCGGGCCCAGGCTGTGGCTCAGCGCCAGCAGGATCGCGCGGCCCTGCAGCTCGGCCAGCGAGTCGATGTTGCGGGCCAGCGACGGGCCGGGCGCCACGATCACCATCGGCGTGCCGGCCAGCGCGCCGCCCAGGGCCGAGGCGCCCGACCAGCGGCACAGCGCCGGCAGGTTGGCCAGGCCGTGCTGGATGCGGGCGCGGGCGGTGTCGGCCGCGCCCTGCTCGCCGCCCAGGAAGCGCTCGCTGCGGGCGCGCTCGATGCGCGCGACCACCTGATCGTAGAGCCGCGCGTGGGCCGGCTCGAGCGCGCGGCCGGTGATGCGATCGGGCCCGAGCGCGCCCAGCGCGCGCACCGCGGCCGCCACCTCGTCCAGGTGATCGACGCGGATGACGCCACCCAGCGCCTCGCCGCTGCCGTCGTCGCCGGTGCGGAACCACAGGATTCGCTGCTGGCCCAGCCGGCGCAGCGAGGCGGTCGCCGCGCGCCGGCCCGGCGCCGACCAGGACGACCAGGTCGCGCTCGGTGTCCCATCCGCCCGACAGGATCGCCTCGGCCAGCGGCGCATCCCCGCCGGCTCCCGGCGCCTGGTCGGTCCCGGCAGACGCAGATGGATCGGCGAGCCGCACGCAAGGACTATTTCGGCCCCGGTCGGAACCGCTTGAGCGCGGGGCGATGGGCCGGCACCCTACAAGCACGCACTCAAGAGGCTCCGATGGCGGCCGAAACAGACGACATGTCCTCTTCTCCCGCCGGCGGCATGCGGCCGAAGGAGCCGCGCTCGTTCCTGGCCGAGGCGACCTCGCTGCTGGCCCACGACCTGAACAACCAGCTGGCTCTGCTGCTGGCCAACGTCGAGTTCCTGGACGAGTTCTTCGGCGGCCAGGCCGACCTGGACGCGGACGTGCGCGAAACCCTTTCGATCTCGCAGGCTGCGCTGCAGCACATGATGACGCTGGTGCGCAACATGTCCGACATCGCCCGCATGGAGGACCCGGGCCTGCACCCGGCCCCGGCCGGCGACCGACCTGACGCGCATGGTGCGCAGCGTGGCCCGCGAGCACCGGTCGCTGCACGACCGCGGCGCGATGAAGATGGTCGTGGAGTGCCCCGACGGGCTGCGCGCCGAGGTCGACCCCACCCTGGTCAGGCGGGTGGCGCACAACCTGGTGGCCAACGCGCGGCGCTTCGTCGAGCGCGACGGCACGGTGCGGGTGACCGCGGCGCTCGAGCCGGCGCCGGACGGCCAGGACCTGGTCCTGACGGTCGCCAACACCGGGCCGGCCATCCCGGAGGAGCGGCACGCGACGCTGTTCGACAAGTACCGCCTCAACCCGGACGGGCGCGTGGCGCGCGGCATGGGCCTGTATTTCTGTCGACTGGCCTGCGAGGCGCACGGCGGCGTCGATCATGCTGTCGCACGACGCCGACTTCCCGACCGCTGTTCACGGCGCGCTTCGCCTGCGGCGCGCGCGGCGGCGTATGCACGAGGAGTTGTAACGCGCGGACCACCGAGCGCTCGCGCCCGAGCAGGCGGGGCTGGCCAAACGGCCTTCACCCGGATTGCCTGACCGGATGAGCGTCGCGCTGGTGCGGGGAGAGGTCCGCTTCGTCTCGATCGTGACCTTCACGATCGACCCGCGGTCGCTGCGCGGGCTGGTACCGGTCGGCACCGAGGTCAACACCTTCGACGACGGCCAGGCGCCGCTCAGCGTGGTGGGGCTGCGCTTCGCCGAGAACCACCTGCTCGGCCTGCCGGTCCCGTTCGCCAGCTGCTACGACCAGATCCAGCTGCGCTTCTACGTGCGGCGCAAGATGGGCCGCAACGAGTGGCGGCGCGGCATGGTGCACGTGCGCGACCTGCTGCCGGTCAGCTCGTTCCTGTCGGCCGGGCACGTGCTGTACGGCGAGGCCTACCAGCGGCTGCCGGTGACCTCGCGGGTGCGGCCGCCCGATCCCGGCCGGCCGGCCCGGGCCGCGCCATCTATCGCTGGCGCACCGACCACGACGTCATCCATCGCCTGGCGGTCAACTTCTCCGGCGAGCCGCACCTGCCGGAGCCCGGCTCGCGCGAGGAGTTCCTGGTCGCGCGCAACTGGGGCTACGTGTCGCGCCACGCCAATCTCACCCGCGAGTACCGCGTCGATCATCCGCCGTGGCGCGTGTGGTCGAACGCGGTGGCGCGCATGACGCCCGACGCCGGGCCGCTGTTCGGCGACCGCTTCTCGCACGCGCTGTGCCGGGGAGCCGCTCTGCGTGCTGGTGGCCGAGGGCTCGCGCATGGAGATGCACCGGCCGGTGACCTTGCCGCCGCTGGCGCCGCACAAGCCGGCCTTCGTCACGCGCTGAGCGGCCTCGGCGCTCGCGTTTGGCCCCGGGCGCGGGTCATAGTGTCGCGATGAGCGTCGCGATGAGCGCCACCGTGCGCGTCCTGGTCCGAGCCCTCAGCCTGATCGCCGTGGCGCTCACCGGCTGGGCCAACAACGTGCGCTGGGGGACCAGCGCGGTGCGGGCGGGGCCGCCGGCGCAGTGGGAGCGCATCGCGGTCGGCGCCGCGCTGCTGTCGGCGCTGGTCGCGCTCGCGGTGTGGATCGGCACCCGGTCCGGCCTCGGCGTCACGCGCATGTGGTGGCGCGGCGCCGCGTGCCTGTTCGCCGTCGGCATCGTCGCGATCGCGCTGCAGCTGCGCGCGCAAGGCGGAGAAGCTGCACCTGCCCGATCTCGATCGACGGTCCGGGCTGGAGCTGGCTGGCGGCCGGAGCCGGCGCGGCGCTGGCGGCGGCGGTCGGCTCGTTCGCGCTCCGCGGCGACGTCCCGGTCAGCCGAAAAAGCGGGCACGAAGACGAGCAACAGCCCAGCGAGCGCGATGATCGCGGCGACCGGCGCGAGCAGCGCGAACAGCACGTCTGCGGGTCGGTTGCGCTCGTACATCGCTCGCGTCGAATAAACCGTAGCCGGCGCTCGCCAGCAGAAACAGCAAGAGCCCGAGAATCCGCACGCGGCGACGGTATCACGCGCAGCGACAACGCCGCCGCGCACGAGCATCGAGTTCACGTCCGGCGCCGGATCGCGCAGGTCGCTCTTCCTTGCTGGTTCGGCCGCTTGTGTCGTAGAAACGAGGTTTCCCCCACAGACTAGGAGGTAGTAACGATGAGACTAGTCAAGCGCCCGACTCTGCTTCTTCTGATGTGCGGCGCCCTCGGTCTCGCGGCCTGCGGCGGCGGCGACGACAGCGACGAAGGCGGCGCCACCGACAGCACCGACGACGGTCGACCGACGACGGTCGACCGACGACGGCGGCGACGACGGCGCCACCGTCAATCCCGACGGCGTGGACAACACGTACGTGATCAGCGAGCTCACCGTGCCGGCCAACGCCAACGAGGCCGACGCGATCGCGCTCGACATCGACGGCGACGGCGACCCCGAGAACGCGCTCGGCGGGCTGCTCGGCGCCCTGTCCGGCTTCGTCGGCGACATCCCGGCGGTCGTGCAGGAGCAGGTCAACACCGGCGGCATCATCCTGCTGGCCAACCTCAAGGCGACCGATCTGACCGCCGCCGACGGCGTCGGCCTCTACGTCTACCTGGGCAACAACCCGTTCCCCGCGCCGTGCGCGAGCGACAAGGACACCGAGTGCGGCCTGCACCTGCAGGGCGACGCCACATTCGAGATCTCGCCCGACTCGCCGACCGACGCGGTCATCGTGGGCGTCGAACGCGGGCGGCAGCTTCACCGGCGGCCCCGGCGAGGTGACCATCGAGCTGTCGCTGTCCGCGCTGGCCGATCCGCTGACCATCACCGCTGGTCAACGCGCCAGTCCACGGTCGACGTGGCGGCCGATGCGCTCACCGGCGGCAAGCTGGGCGGCGCCATCACCATCGACTCGATCAACAACGATCTCCTCCCGGCCGTGGCCGTGGTCATCGAGGGCATCCTGACCGAGGAGAAGTGCACGCGGCGCTGCGCCCGACTGCTGCCCGGCGGGCTCGACCGGCGAGACCATCATCAGCCTGCTCGACGAGGGTTCCAGGAGGGGACCAACGACTGCGTGATCACGGCCGAGGAGCTGGCCAACAACGCGCTGGTCTCGTCAACCATCGGCAACCCGGACCTCGACCTGGATCCGCGACGTCGAGGGCAACGACGCCATCTCGCTCGGCGTCGGCTTCAGCGCGGTCACGGGCACCTTCACGCCGCCGCCGCGTCGTCCGGTCCAAGGCACATCGGCACGTGAATCGAGGCGCCGGGCCGCAACGCCCGGCGCTTCGCGCTTTCGGCGGCCGGCCGCGGGCGCCGCGCGCGCTGCTACCATGCAGCCATGCGCTACGGCGTGATCCTGGCGGGCGGCGGCGGCACCAGGTTGTGGCCGGCGAGCCGGCGCGCGCATCCCAAGCAGCTCCTGCGCCTGCCGGGCAGCGGCGAGTCGCTGCTGGCCGCCACCTGCCGGCGCGCGTCGCGTGCCGCCGACCGCTCGATCGCGGTCATCGCGGCCGACCAGGCCGGGGCGCTGGCGCCGGAGCTGGGCGCGGTCGAGGTGCTGAGCGAGCCGGTCGGGCGCAACACCGCCGCGGCCATCGGGCTGGCCGCGGCGCATCTGGTGGCGCGCGACCCGGACGCGGTGATGGCCGTCCTGCCCTCGGATCACCACATCGCCGACGACGACGCCTTCGCCGCCGCGGCCGCGCGCGCGTTCGCGCTGGCCGAGGAGCGCGGCGCAGCGTGGTCGCCATCGGCGCGCGCCCGACCCGGCCCGAGACCGGCTTCGGCTACCTGGAGCTGGGCGAGCCGATCGACGGCGAGGCGCGCGCGCGGTGCGCCGCTTCGTCGAGAAGCCGTCGGCCACCGCGGCGGCCGCGATGGTGGCCGGCGGCGGATACCTGTGGAACACCGGGATGTGCTTCGTCCGCGCCGACCGGCTGCTGGCCGACATCGAGCGCCACCTGCCGGACACGCACGGCGCGCTGGCCGCGATCGGCGCGCGCTCGCGCGCGGCGACGCGGCGGCGGACGCGGCGGCGGCCGAGCGCTACCCGGCCCTGCCCTCCATCTCGATCGATCACGGCGTGCTCGAGCACCTGGCCGACATCGTCTGCGTGGCCGGCGACTTCGGCTGGAACGACGTCGGCTCCTGGTCGGCGCTGGCCGAGATCGCGCCGGCCGGCGACGACGGCAACGTCTCGGTCGGCGACGTGGTCGCGGTCGACGCGCGCGGCAACATCGCGGTCGCCGATCCGGGCCGCGTCGATCGCGCTGGTCGGCGTCGAGGACCTGGTGGTGGTGCAGTCCGGCGACGCGGTGCTGGTGGTGCCGCGCAGCCGGGCCCAGGAAGTGCGCGAGGCGGTGGCCGCGCTGGGCCGCGCCGGGCTCGACCGCTTCCTGTGATCGTCGAGAGTCGGAGAGAGAAGAGACATGAACGCCTCGATCTTTCGCGAGTACGACATCCGCGGGGTCGCCGACCGCGATCTGGACGACGACCTGGTGCGCGACCTCGGCCGCGCGATCGGCCTGATGGCCGGCGCCGGCGAGACGGTGCAGCCGGGCGCGGCGCCGGTCATCGCGGTCGGGCGCGACCCGCGCCTCACCTCCGAGCGGCTGCGCGACGCGCTGGTCGGCGGCGTCACCGACGTGGGCGTGGACGTCATCGACATCGGCGTGGTGCCGACCCCGGTGCTCTACTACTCGACCTTCGAGTGGCCGCTCGACGGCGCGGTCATCATCACCGGCAGCCACAACCCGCCCGAGGACAACGGCTTCAAGATCCTGCGCCGCCGCGAGTCGATCTACGGCGCCGACATCCGCGCGCTGCTGACCGCCATCGAGAGCGGCGCGGCGCGCGCCGGCGTGGTGCCGGAGGCGCGGCGCGGCCGGGTCGAGCAGCGCGACCTGGTCGAGCGCGTACCTGCGAGCACGCCCGCTCGCAGCTGCGCCTGGGCCCGCGCCGCACCCGCGTGGTGGTCGACGCCGGCAACGGCGCCGGCGGCCCGGCCGCGGTCGAGCTCTACCGGCGGCTCGGCTTCGAGGTGGTCCCGCTCTACTGCGAGATGGACGGGCGCTTCCCCAACCACCACCCGGATCCCGACCGTCGAGGCCAACCTGGCCGACCTGCGCGAGCGGGTGCGCGAGACCCAGGCCGAGATCGGCATCGCGCTCGACGGCGACGCCGACCGGCTCGGCGCCGTCGACGGCCAGGGCCGCATCCTGTGGGGCGACCAGCTGATGATCCTGTTCGGCCGCGACATCGCCGCCGAGCATGCCGGGCGCGCGCTTCATCGGCGAGGTGAAGTGCTCGCAGGCGATGTACGACGAGCTGACCCGGGCCGGCGGCGAGCCGATCATGTGGAAGGTCGGCCACTCGCTCATCAAGGCGAAGATGAAGGAGACCGGCGCGCTGCTGGGCGGCGAGATGAGCGGCCACCTGTTCTTCGCCCACCGCTACCTCGGGTTCGACGACGCCATCTACGCCGGCGCCCGCCTGCTCGAGCTCCTGTCGCGCGGCGATGCCAGCCTGGCCCAGCTGTACGATACTCTGCCGGTCATGGTGAACACCCCCGAGATCCGCGTGCCGTGCGACGACGGCATCAAGTTCGACGTGGTCGCGCGCATCACCGAGCGCCTGCGCGGCGATCCCCGGGTCGCAGGGCGTCGTGGACATCGACGGCGTGCGCGCGAGCTTCGGCGACGGCTGGGGCCTGGTGCGCGCCTCCAACACGCAGCCTGCGCTGGTCATGCGCTGCGAGGCGGTCGACCAGGTGCGCCTGGCCCAGATCCGCACCGTCATCGACGGAGTCATCCTGGCCAGCAAGCAGGAGCTGGGCGCGTCATGAACGACCTCGCGATCGGAATCGACATCGGCGGCACCAACATGCGGGCGGCGCTGTTCCGCGGCCTGCGCGCGGCGGCGGCCGCACCGGGGGAGGCGCCGGCCGACGTGGCGCGCCCGGTGGTCGAGCGGCGCGAGCAGGTCGGCGACGAGCGCGAGCCCGGAGCCGGTCATCGAGCGCCTGGCCAGCATGGTGCGCGGCCTGCTGGCCGAGGCCGGCTGCGACGAGCTGGCCGTGCCGGTCGGGGTCGGCTTCGCCGGCATGATGCGCGGCGACCGGGGCTACGTGGTCAGCTCGCCCAACGTGGGCTGGCGCGAGGTGCCGTTCGGCGACCTCTTCCGCGAGAAGCTGGGCCCGCGCCACACCGTCGCGATCGAGAACGACGCCAACGCGATCGCGTGGGGCGAGTTCCACCTCGGCGCCGGGCGCGGCGTCAAGGACGTCGTCGTGGTCTACGTCGGCACCGGCATCGGCGGCGGCGCGGTCGTCAACCGCACGCTGGTCACCGGCAGCGGGGCCGCCGCTCGAGATCGGCCACGTCAAGGTGGTGTGGGACGACAGCGCGCGGCGCTGCGCGTGCGGCCTCAAGGGCTGCATCGAGGCCTACGCCGGCGGCGAGCAGCTGTCGCGGCGGGCGCGCGCCGAGCTGGCCGGCGGGGCGCGCTCGGCCGCGATCGACCTGGCCGGCAGCATCGAGGCGGTCAACCCGGGCCACCTGGACGCGGCCGCCGCCGAGGGAGACGACTACGCGCTCGGTCTGTGGGCCGAGGTCGGCCCGCTGCTCGGCGTGGTGCTGGCCAACGCGGTCAGGCTGTTCAACCCGCAGCGCCTGATCCTGGGCGGCGGCGTCCTGTCGCGCACGCCGGTCCTGCGCGAGCACGCGATCGCCGCGCTCCAGGTGGCGGTCAACCCGCCGGCGCTCGGAGTCGCTCGAGATCGAGAACGCGATCCTGGGCGACGACGCGGGGCTGGTGGGCAGCGCGCTGCTCGCCTGCGTGTGAGCTCGCGGCCTGCGCCGATTCGAGACACCTTCGAGTGCCGTTTCGGCGAGATGCGGGCTGCGGGCGGGCTGACACGCCCGGCGTGGCGGCACTGACCCGGGGTCGCGGCGCTGGCGGCGCGAGCGCAGGAAATCGCGCTGTACGCGGCGCACGGGGGCTGGCCCGGGCGCTTGCTGTATTTCCCATGATGGCGAACCCTCCTGTTCTGGTTCCATCAGCCCTCACGCCCGGGTGGCGGTGGGCGGTGCGGCGGCGGGCGCGCAGCGTGGCGGCGGGTGCTGGCGCGGTGACCGTGGGCGCGTTTGTCGCGCTGTGGTGCACGCGGGCGGAGCTTCCGCCGCCTGTGCCGGAGAAGTCCGGAACGGAGAAGACGGCAGCGGCGGCTGCGACTGCGACGACCGCGCCGCGGCCGGCGGCCGATCCGGCGCACGAGGCGATCCGCATGGCGCCGGTCCTGCGCGAGGGCCGCGTGCGCGTGCTGCTGCGCAGCGAGGTCGACGACGAGTGGCTGGGCGGGCCGGGCACGCTGAGCGAGCACGACGGGCTCCTGGTGGTGACGCGTCCGCTCGGCCACGCGGGCCGCGCGGAGGTGGCGCGCGCGGTAGGCGGGCAGGTGCGACTGCACCGGGCCGGCGGCGGCTCGTGCGCGGCGGTCGTGACCGGCGCGGTCGCGCTGGCGCGTGTCGACGGCGGCGGTGAGCTCGATCGCGATGCCGGCGCCGCGGGCGTGTGGGAGGCCGCTGACGCCTCGCGCGTCATCGCCGGCGACCTCGCCATCGAGGGCGGTTGCGCGGACGCCCTGTGGGCGAGCAGCGCGTGGCTGCCGGCGCCGGCGGCGGTGAAGATCGGCGAGGCGCCGGCCGATGTCCGCGCCGACGCCATCGCCGCACTGCGGGCGCGGCCGGAGTACAAGGACATGACCGACGGCAGCGGGAGCGAGGCGTACGAGGTGTCCACGCTGACGACCGGCGGCGAGAGGGTCGTCGTCGCGAAGTTCCTGGCCGAGACCTGCACCGGGCAGCAGCCGGTGCTGACCGGCTTCTGGCGCGCTGAGGGCGGCGGGCTGCGCTTCCTGGCCGCCGAGGAGCGAGTCACCGGCATCCCGGCCGCCGGCGATGTGGACGGCGACGGCCGCATGGAGATCCTCATCGAGGACGACCTGCTGGGCGCCTCCGTGCTGCGCGGCGCGGGCGGCCGCTATCGCGTCGAGCAGCGCGCGCCGGTCGACATCCGCGGCTGCCGCTGCTGATCGCCCGCGTTCGCGGCTGATCGCGCGCGCCGTCGTATAGTCCCGCCATGGAGGAATGGTGGCGGGGCTTCTTCGACGAGTCCTACCTCAGGCTGTGGGGCGCGTCGAAGATGGCCGCGGGGACGGCGGACCAGGTCGAGGGGATGTGGCAGGTGCTCGGGCTGGCCTCGGGCGCGCGCCTGCTCGACGCGCCGTGCGGCTACGGGCGGACCGCGGCGCCGCTGGCCGCGCGCGGCGCGGTCGTGCTCGGCGTCGATCAGTCGGCCGACCTCATCGCCGAGGCGGAGCGCGGGCGCGGCGAGCTGGGCGAGGACCGCCTGCGCTACCTGCGCGCGGATCTGCGCGAGCCGCTGGCCGAGACCGGCTTCGACGCGGCCATCAACATCTTCACGTCGCTCGGCTACGGCACCGAGGAGGACGACGTCGCCATCCTGACCACGCTGCGGCTCGCGGTGCGGCCGGGCGGGCGCGTGTTCGTCGAGACCATGCACCGCGACGCGGCGGTGGCCGGGCTCGTGACGGGCGGGGCGCCGGCCTCGCGGCTGCCCGACGGCACGCTCATGATCGAGCAGCCGGTGTGGGATCCGGTGTCGGGGCGGATCGAGACGTGCTGGTACTGGGCGGGGCCGTCCGGCAGCGGCGCCAAGCCGGCCTCGCTGCGCTGCTACAGCATCACCGAGCTGGTGCGCCTGATCGAGCGGGCCGGGCTGCGCTTCGTGTCGGCGACCAAGGGCTGCTCGCCGGAGCCGTTCGACGCCACCTTGCCGCGCATGGGCGGAAGAGTCGGCCTGCTCGCGGTCCGCGACTGATGGTCGATCGCGGGGCGGGTCCGCCTCCCGACCTGATCTATGGATGTGAGCGGCCGATGTGAGCGGCCGGACGGATCGAGGCGGGCACTCCCGGCCGGGATCGCGATCATTTAAAAACACTCGTTTGTTTTTTAATTGATCTGATCGCGGCGGCCGCGCTATGTGGGGTCTCGCTCGCACCACCTGCGACTCGAGGTCCTCCAATGAAGAATGCGTCCGCCCTCGCCATGACCCTGACCCTGGCTGCCTTGTCCGCCTGCTCGGCGGGCGGCGCTGGCGATGCCGACCCGGCGCCGGATCCCGCTGATCCCGTCGAGGAATCCGAGCTGGACCAGCTGGTGCGCAGCGTCCCGCCGCTACCGGCCGATCCGCCCTCGAGGACAGAGTCGGAGGCGAGCCCGGCCAGCCGCCAGGGCGACTACCAGTGCGTCACGCGGATGGTCACCGAGACGCGCCAGCACGAGGACCTTGTCGCGTTCGCCGCCAATTCGGAGGCGATGTGGCCAGGCGCCATCATCCGCGGCGACTCGATCGCCAGCGGTCTGTTCACGCAGATCGTGCGGCCGCGGGCTCCAGCCACCATCTCGGTGTCGCTGGAGAACATCGCGGGCGCGCGCTCGGCGGTCATGGAGGCGCCCAGCCTGTCGGCCTTCCGCGAGGCGCTGGGCGGGATCCTGTCCCAGGACGTCACAGGGTCCACGCCGGCCAACATCTACTCCGAGATCGAGTCGGTCCACTCCGAGAACCAGCTGGCCATGGCGCTCGGGGCCAGCGTCTCGGTGACGGGGCTGCCGGCTCAGCTGGCTGCGAGCTTCGATTTCGCCGACCAGGAGATAAAGAGCCGCTATCTGGTCAAATACATCCAGTCCTATTACACGGTCGATATCGATCAGCCGCGCGCGCCGAGCGACTTCTTCGCACCGGACGTCCGCGCCGACGACCTTCGCGACGCGGTGGGTCAGGGCAACCCGCCGCTCTACGTCTCGTCCGTCACCTTTGGTCGGGTGATCCTCTTCACCTTCGAGTCCACGTACTCGGCCACGGAGCTGGGCGCGGCGCTCGAGTTCGTCTACGCCGGCGGGGCCGATGTCAGCGGTGACGTCTCCGTCACGTACCGAGACATCGTCTCGCGCTCGAAGATCACGGCTTATATCCTGGGCGGTTCCGGCGGCGACGCGGCGCGCTCGCTGGGCAGCTACGAGGACCTGATCGACTTCATCCAGAGCGGAGGCGACTACAGCCGCGAGTCGCCCGGCGCGCCCATCGCCTACAAGCTGGCCTACCTGGCAGACAACGAGCCGGCCCGCATGGCCTTTACCGACGAGTACGAGGCGATCGAATGCGAGCGGGTCAGCCAGAAGGTGCTCGTCCAGCTGAAGAAGATCGAAGTCTTGACGGTCGGCGGAGAGCTCGGCGAAGGAGAGGGGCTCGAGGTGTACGGAATTGTCCAGGCTGGCGGTACGGCCGGCCCGATCTCCGTCTTCGACCGCGGGCGCGAGGATCGGATCGAGATCCTTCAGGGGCAGAGCTGGCCGCAAGCCGGCACGGTCGTCGAGGCGGTCGTGGACGTCGAGCCGCGGGCAGGCAGCTCGATCGGTTTTGATGCGCTGCTCCATGATCGCGACGAGGTCCTCGGCGACGAGCTCCTGGGAGACGAGCAAGTCGCCGTGCCATTCGAGACCGGGTGGCGGCGCGAGGTCCCGGTGTTCCTGACCGGTGGCGGATCGCAGGTCGTCGTGACGATCGCGCTGTCACCGATTTGATATGGCCGGCAAGCGATTGGCACTTCCCCGCAGACCTGCATCGGAGCTAGATTGCGCAGCACTAAGAGGAGGTGCGGGGATGAGACTCGGGCCGTTGGTTGTTGGTGGTGCAGTGATCCTTCTTGCGGGCGGGCTCTCCTGCTCGTCGCCCTCGGAGACGGTGCAGCAGCCGGATGATCCATCCGGCGATAGCTCCGGCTCCGGTGGTGAATCGGCGCAGCCGCGTCCAGCCTACGAGAAGCGCGCAATCGATGCCGGCGGCATCGTCAGCGCGAGGGACGAGGTGGGTCGGCCGCGCTTCATCTGGGCAACGCGACGCATCGACGCGTCGCCTGGCAGCACGCCGGAAGCGGCGGCGCGCCAGCACTTCTCGCGCTTCGCGCCCGCATACGGCGTGGAGAAGAACGCCGTCGCCCGCACCGCGTCGCTCGACGTGGCGGCGACGACGCGCACACGCACGGGGGATTACCTCGTGCGCCTTCGCCAGAAGGTAGACGGCCTCGAGGTCTACCAGGGCGAGGTAAAGATCGTGATGCGCTCGGACATGTCGCTGATCGCGCTCAGCGGCACGCCCTCCGACCTGACCGGCGCCAAGCCGGGCGGAGACTTCGCCCTGTCGGCGGGCCAGGCGCTGTCGCGCGCGCTGGGAGACCTGTACGGGATCGCTGTGCCTGACGGCTCGACCTCGTCGGCGAAGGCGGCCAGGGCGCCGTACGTATGGCTCGACCTGCCGTCGTCATCGCAGATCAAGCTGTCGGAGCCGGCGCGGGCCAAGCCGGTCCTCTATCGCGACGGCAACAAGCTGGTGAAGGCGTACTTCATGGAGTTCTTCTCCAGCGACGGGCCGAGCACCGACTCCGACGCGTTCCGCTACATCGTGGCGGCCAGCGACGGACGCGTGCTCGAGCAGGCCGACCTGACCCACGACGTGGCCTTCACCTACCGCGTCTACGCCGACGCCGACGCCGAGGGTCGTCCGGCCGACGGTCCGACCGCACGACCTCACGCCGCACCCGACCGGTGAGCCGGACGAGACGGACCCTGGCTTCGTTCAGGCGCGGGCCGTGACCATCGAGACGCATCAAGTCGGAGCCGGCCGGGGCGATCGATCCCTGGCTTCCGGCCAGCGCGGTCCAGACCCTGGGCAACAACGTCGACGCCTACGCCGACCTGAACGCGCCGGACGGCTTCTCGAACCGGGATCGCCGCGCCGAGCACCACCGCGCCGCAGGTGTTCAACCGCATGTACCGGACCGATCTGGAGCCGCTTGCGAACCTGCGCCAGACCGACGGCCGCGACCACCAACCTGTTCTACGTGGTCAACTGGCTGCACGACTACTGGTACGACTCGGGCTTCACCGAGGCGGCCGGCAACGCGCAGGACAACAACTTCGGCCGCGGCGGCGAGGATCGCGACGCCCTCAAGGCGCGAGGCGCAGGACTTCGGCGGCCTGAACAACGCCAACATGTCCACGCCGTCGGACGGCCTGCAGCCGCGCATGCAGATGTTCCTGTGGACGCCGCCGTCGATCCGCGAGCTCACCATCGAGCCGGGCGCGCTGGATCTGCGAGACCGGCGCGGCCGCGTTCGGCCCGGCCGAGTTCGACCTCACCGGCGATGTCGTGCTGGGCGAGGACGGCAGCGCCGCCGATCAACGACGCGTGCGAGCCGATCACGAACGACGTGGCCGGACGCATCGTCCTCGTCGATCGCGGGACCTGCAGCTTCGCGCTCAAGGCGCTGGCCATCGAGAACGCCGGCGGCATCGGCATGATCCTGGCCAACAACACGCCGCTCGCCCCGCCGCCCGGCATGGGCCAGACGGCGCCGCCCACGGTCGTCACCATCCCGTCGCTCAGCGTCACGTTCGAGGACGGCCAGAACCTGAGGACGCTGCTCGGCCAGGGGCCGGTCACGGCGCACTTCCTGTCGGCAGTGGTTCCGCCCGGGCGCGACGGATCGCATCGACAACATGATCGTCGCCCACGAGTGGGGTCACTACTTCCACCACCGGCTGCAGAACTGCGGCACCTTGCAGTGCGGCGCCATGAGCGAGGGCTGGGGCGACTTCGTCGCGCTGCACACGGCACTGCGCGAGGGTGACGACCTGGACGGGACCTACGCCGCGGCGTACTACGCGGACCGCACGTTCGGTCCCAACGTCGAGCTACTTCGGCATCCGGCGCTTCCCCTACTCGGTCGACTTCACGCGCAACGCACTGACCTTCGGCCACATCCAGAACGCGGCGGTCCTGCCCCCGGTGCCGATCGGCGGCGGCGGCCCCAACTCCGAGGTGCACAACGCCGGCGAGGTGTGGTCCTCCATGCTGTTCGAGGCCTACGTCGAGCTGCAGAAGAACCCGAACCTGCGCACGTTCGCCGAGGTTCGGCGCGCGTTCGCCGACTACCTGGTGCTCGGCCTGCAGCTGACGCCGATCAACGCCACCTTCACCGAGACGCGTGACGGCATCCTGGCCGCGGCGCAGATGCTCAACCCGGACGACGTGGCGCCGATCGCCGCGGCGTTCGCCCGGCGCGGCGCGGGCAGCTGCGCGGTCTCGCCGCCGCGCGACGCGGCGGCCGACCTGGCGCCGGTCACGGAGAGCTTCGAGGTCCAGCCGGCCATCGCGCTGACCTCGGCCGTGCTCGACGACAGCGTCAACAGCTGCGACCAGGACGGCATCCTGGACGCGGGCGAGACCGGGCAGGTGACGGTCGAGGTGTCCAACACCTCGCCGTCGGCGCTGGTCGGCTCGACGGTGACGCTCAGCTCGCCGACGGCGGGCGTGGTGTTCCCGGATGGACCGAGCGCGACCCTGCCGGATGTGGGCCCGTTCGGGACCGGTAGCGTGACCATCGCCATCGGGCTCGACGACACCGTCACCGACATCGGCCTGCTCGAGCTGACCACGACGGTGGACAACGCGGGCGCCTGCGTCGCGTCGGTGTCGCAGGTGCAGACCGTGCGCATCCACGCCGACGAGGTGCCCGAGTCGTCGGCCACCGAGGATGTCGAGGCCGTCAACCCGCCGTGGAGCAAGACCGGCATCGGAGCGGACACTGTCTGGACCCGCGCCGAGATCGATCCGAGCAACCACGCGTGGCACGGCGCCGACAGCGGAGCGGTGACCGACACGCAGCTGACCACCCCGCCGCTGCTGGTGAGCGCGACTGGTGACTTCACCATGTCGTTCGCGCACAGCCACAGCTTCGAGGCCGACACCATCCTGTGGGACGGTGGCGTCATCGAGATCAGCACCGACGAGGGAGCGACCTGGGCCGACATCAGCACGATCGTCGATCCGGGCTACACGGGGACCATCACCGACACGTCGGGCAACCCGCTCGGGCGGGCGCCTGGCCTACGCGGCCGCCAACGCGTCGTTCCCGGACTTCGACACCGTGTCGCTCAACCTGGGTACGGCGCTGGCCGGCCAGACCGTGCTGGTGCGCTTCCGCATCGGCACCGACGCGGCGGTCGGCGCGCCGGGCTGGACCATCGACAACATCGCGTTCACTGGCATCGACAACACGCCGTTCACCACCGTGGTGCCGCACGCGGGGATGTGCCAGGAGCCGCCGGTCGGCGAACGCCGGCGAGGACCGCACGGTTCGCGGTGGGCGCGACGTCATCCTCGACGCCTCGGGCAGCAGCGACCCGAACGGCGATGCGATGACGTTCCTGTGGACGCAGACGTCGGGCACGCCGGTGGCGCTGCTCAACGCCGGCACCGCGACCGCGGCGTTCGTGGCCCCGGAGCTGGACGACAACGAGGTCCTCACCTTCCAGGTGCAGGTCAGCGACGCGCTGGCGTCCTCGACCGACTCGGTCAACATCACCGTCCGCAAGGGCGATGGTGGCGGCGGCGGCGATGACGACGGCAACGACGACGGGAACGACGACGGCGACGGACACGACGACGACGACGACGGCCACGACGACGACGGCCATGACGACGACGGACACGACGATGGCATCGACGACGGCTGCTCGGCGAGCTCTCGCCAGACCAGCCTGCCGTTCGCCATGCTGTTCGGCCTCGGTCTTCTGGTCGTGAGGCGCCGCCGCCGCTAGTCCACCCGGCTCGGACTGTCACGAGCCCAGCGGCCTTCGGGCTGCTGGGCTCGTTCTCTTTCGGGTCAGCGCGCGGCGAGGCTGTCGCGCAGGCGGCTGACGTGGGCCCGGGTGAGGCCGGCGCTGGCCCGCAGGTGCAGCTCGGGGCGGGTGTCGCTGCCGATCTCGGCGGCCGACAGGAGCAGGGTCCCGTCCACGTCAACGGTGAAGTCGAGGGCGATCACCACCTGGCCGGCCGGCGCCTCGGGCAGGCCGGAGCAGACGAAGCGGCCGAGCAGCCGGTTGTCGGCGATGACCGGCGACTCGCCCTCGTAGACGTCCAGCTCCAGCTCGCGCTGGCTGGGCCGCGTGGTGGCCACGATCTTGTGCTCGCGGGTCGGCACCGTCGTGTTGCGCGGGATGACCTGCTGGTACTTGCCGTCGCCCAGGTGCATGCCGATGGCGCGCGAGGTCACGTCCAGCACCGCCAGCCCCTCCGATGCGCCTTCCAGCACGGCGCCCAGCGCGGCCGCGCCCAGGGCCACGACCTCGTCGCGGACGACCGCCGCCGGCCGGCCGAAGATGCCGGCCAGCTTGCGCTGCACCGCGGGCATGCGGGTCGCGCCGCCCACGACGAGCAGCGCGTCCACCTCACCCGGGCGCAGGCCGCAGCGCGCGACGCTCTCGAGGCAGGGCGGCTCGAGCAGATCGAGCAGCGACTCGGTCCAGTGCTCGAGCTCCTCGCGCCGTACGGTGCGGCGGTAGTCGAGCGGCGCGCCGTTGGCCGCCAGCAGGGCGAAGACATCGGCGCGCGAGGACTGGGTCAGCTGATGCTTGGCGATGCGGCAGCCGTCCAGCAGCCGCTGCAGCGAGCGCGGATCGCCGGCCACCTCGAGGCGATGCTGCTGGCGGATCTCGTCGAGCAGGTTGTCCAGCATGACCCGGTCCACGTCGTCGCCGCCCAGCAACTGGTCGCCGGAGGTGGAGATGACCTCGATGACGCCCTGCTCGACGTTGACGATCGAGACGTCGAAGCTGCCCGCGCCCAGGTCGCAGACCGCGAGCCGCCGGTCGGGTCCGCGGTGGGCGCCGGACCCCAGCACCGCGGCGGTCGGCTCGTTGAGCAGCCGGCGCACCTCGAGCCCGGCGATCTCGGCCGCGTCGCGGGTCGCGCGCCGCTGCTCGTTGTCGAACCGGGCCGGCACCGTGATGACCGCCTCGGTCACCGGCTCGCCGAGATGAGCCTCGGCCGCGGCGCGCAGCTCGCACAGGACCCGCGCGCTCAGCTCGGGCGGCGACAGCGCCAGCCCGCGCGCCTGCACCCACGCATCGCCGTTGGGCGCGGCCACGATCGGATACGGCAGCGCTTCGGCCAGCCGCTGCACCTCCGGATCGTCGAAGCGCCGCCCCATGAGCTGCTTGAACCCGCGCAGCCGATCGGCCGGCCCCCCGGCCGCCCGCAGCGCCGCCGCGCCCGCGAGCACATCCGGCTCTCCGCCCTGCCCGTCGACAACCGCCGCCAGCGACGGCATCGAGCCGCCCGGCACCAGCACCGGCTCGCCATCGGGGCCGATGGCGGCGACCGCGGACGTCTCGGTGCCGAGGTCGATGCCGATGATCAGGCCGGCATGGCCGGATGAAGGATGGCGCGTCATGCCTGCTGGGCTCCCGCGGCTCGCCTCGAACAGGCAACCGGCACGGCGAGCCCGGTGGTGCGCGACCCGCCCGTCACTTGAACAGCCTCCGCAAGATCCCCGCCTTCCTCTGACTCTCCGACCGCGTCCTCTCCATCGCCGCTCTCGCCTCCGTGAGGGTCGGGTCGTGGGCCAGCGCGACCTCCAGCTGGGTCCTGGCGTCAACGGCCTTGCCCTCGGCGAGCAGCGCCTCGGCCGAGGCGAGGTGGTAGAGGGCGCGGGCGCCGCGGTTGCGGGGCTCGCGGCGCAGCGACTCGGCGAGGATCTCCTTGGCGCGCGGCCAGTCGCGCGACGCGATCAGGGTGCGCGCCTCGGCCATCACCTCTGCCGCCGGGCGCGGCGGGCCGCCGCTTGTCGGCGCGCGCCAGGAGCGGCCGCCGGTCTCGGACCCGGGCCGGCGAGGGCCGGGCGGCGCGGCCCCGACGCTGCCCTCCGCGACCGAGAGCGCCGCGTCGGCCTCGCCCTCGTCCGCGTCCTCGTCGAGGTCCTCGAAGAGGCCGTCGCTGGTCAGCGGCGCGGAGGCCGGCGAGAAGGTCGGCCACGGCGTCGCGCTCGGCACGACGCGCGGCGACTGCGCCTGCAGCGTGGCGAGCGGCGGGGCCGCGCCGCCTCCGTCGCCCAGGTCCTCGAACGGAGCCAGCCAGCCGCGGTGCGGCAGCAGGTCGGGGCCGGCGGCGATGGCGCTGCCGCTGGCCACCGCGGCGTCGCGCATCCGGTCGTAGGCGCGGTTGACGTGGATGAAGACGTCGCGGGCGAGCTGCTGGATGGCCGGCGATCGATGGCGCGCGAACCCGTCCGGGTGCAGCCGCTTGGTCAGCTCGAAGTAGGCGCGCCGGATCTCGCTCGCGGCGGCGTCCCAGCGCACGCCCAGCACCTCGTGAGCCGGCGCCTCGCGCACGCGGTCCAGCTCGGCCTGCAGCTCCTCGAACACGGTGCGCGCGTCGGCCGGCACTCGATCGGCCGACGGCGAGACCGGCGCCGCGATCAGCTCGTCCACCGGCGCATCGACCGGGTTGGGCGGCGGCGGGATCGTCTCGCCGGTCGGCGCAGGCACCGGCGGCGGACTCGAACCGGAGCGCGCGCGCGCAGCGCCGCTTGCCGGCGGCGCGTTCGACGGATGGCGCAGGCGAGCGTCGCCCGCGGCAGCCTCGTCGCGCTCGCGGCGGGCCTCGGCCACCAGCCCCTCGAGCCGGCCCCTGACCGCGGCGGTCAGCCCGACCACGCGCAGGCGCACCGCCGACTTCTTGCCGTCGCTGGCCGGGACCGATTGCTCCACCTCGGCGTCGATCGCGATGACCAGCTCGTCCGGAAGCTCGAGCGCCAGGGTGATGATCTCGCCCTGCTCCGGCTGGAACGGGACGCGCGCGTTGAGCTCGCCGCCGTCCTTTACCTTGCGCGCGTAGAACGACTCGACGTGGTCCCAGGTGGGGCACTTGAGGACGAGCGAGCGCGGCGCGCGGCGCTTCACTTGCTCCGGCCCCCCTGCAGCATGGCCTCGGCGCGGGCCAGCGCGGCGCGCAGGATCGGGCTCTCCGGCTCGGTCAACAGCGCGATGCGCAGGTTCATCACCGCGGCGCGCGCGTCGCCGCTGTCCATTGCCTGCCTGGCCAGCAGGTAGAACTTCTGCGCGTGCGCGTCGGCCAGCCCCTCCTCGACCCGGGGCTTGATCTTGGCGCCCGGCTCCATGCGCATGCCGCCGCCGGCCAGGGTCCTGTCGTACTCGCGCCGGCGCGCGGGATCGCTCAGCACCCGGTAGGCCTCGACGACGCGCGAGAAGACGGTCGTCAGGCGCTTGTGGAACTCCGCGTCCAGCCCCTCGCCATGGATGTCCGGGTGCAGGCGGGCGGCCAGCTTGTAGTAGGCGTCGCGGATCTCCTGCTCGGTGGCCGCCGACGACATGCCCAGGACCCGGTAGTAGTCGGTCTGGTCCATCGCGGCGTAGGCGCGCTCGACGAACTGCTCGATGGCGGCGCGCATGCGGTCGGTGCTCATCGTTGTCGCCTCACAGCGCGGTCGGCAGGGCCTCGCCCGGGAGCGGGCCGCTGTCGCTTCCCTCGTCGCGGGTGGGGGCGCCGATCACCTGCATGGTGGCGCGGGTCTCCTGGTTGGTGACGTTGTCGCGGGCGCGCACGCTGAGGATTCCGTCGCCGTCGATGACGAAGGTGACCTCGATGACGGTCTCGCCGCGCGCGCGCGGCGGCAGACCGTGCAGCACCAGCATGCCGAGCCGCTCGTTGTCGGAGAACAGGCGCGCCTCGCCCTGCGACACCTGGATGTGCACCTCGGTCTGGAAGTCCTTGCTGGTGGTGAAGCGGCGCGTGCGCTCGACCGGCACCGGCGTGTTCTTCTCCACGATGGTCTCGTTGTAGCCGCCGGCCACCGCGATGCCGAGCCCGCGCGGGCACACGTCGAGCAGGAGCGAGTAGAACTTGGCCGGGTCGAGCCCGCCGGAGATGAGCGCCGCCGCCTGCAGCGCGGCGCCGAAGGCCACGGTCTCGTCGGGGTTGATGCGGGTCTGCGGGTTGCGGCCGAAGTAATCGGTGACCTTGTTCCGCACCAGCGGCACGCGGGTCGACCCGCCGACCAGGATGAGGTCGCTCAGCATGGTGGCGCCGAAGCCGGCCGAGACCAGCACCTCCTGGCAGCCGGTCACGCTGCGATCGATGTACGGCTCGATCATGGTCTCGAACTCGGCGCGCGTGATGTCGAAGTCCAGCCCGATCGGCTCGCCGCCGTGCCCGACCGCCAGGTCGTGGATGGTGCCGGCCGCGGCCTCCTCGTCCGACAGCACGCACTTGATCTGCTCGCACGCGGTGGTCAGGCGGGACCAGGCCTCGAGGTTGTCGCGCAGGTCGATGCGCTGGCGCTCCATGAAGTCGCCGGCCAGCCGGTTGACCAGCGAGCGGTCGAAGTCGTCGCCGCCCAGGAAGGAGTCGCCGCCGGTGGCCAGCACCTCGAAGATCTTGTCGCGGATCTGCAGCACGGTGACGTCGAAGGTGCCGCCGCCCAGGTCGTAGATGGCCAGCTTGGCGTCGAGCGCGCGGCCGAAGCCGTAGGCCAGCGCGGCCGCGGTCGGCTCGTTGAGGATGCGCATGACCTTGAGGCCGGCCAGCTCGCCGGCGTACTTGGTGGCCTGGCGCTGCGCGTCGGTGAAGTTGGCCGGCACGGTGATGACCGCCTTGGACACGGGCACCCCGAGGTGAGCCTCGGCGCACCGCTTGAGGTGACTGAGCACGAACGAGGAGATCTCGGGCACCGTGTAGCGCTTGCCGCGGATGACGATCAGCGGCTGCTCGTTCGGCCCCTCCTCGCACTGGTACGGGAGCGTGCTCATCGCCAGCCGGACGATCGGGTTGCGGATGCTCTGGCCGATGAGGCGCTTGGCCGAGTACACGGTGTTGCGCGGATCGATGTGGCGACGCGCGCGCGCCGGGAACCCGACCACGATCTCGCCGGTCGGCACGAAGCCCACCACCGAGGGGTGCAGCCGGTTGCCGCGTTCATCGGGGATCACCTCCACGCGGTTGTCGCGCAGCGTCGCGACGACCGAGTTCGTGGTCCCCAGGTCGATGCCGATGACCGTTTCCACTCCGCCCGACAGGCCCCCTTCTCGACACGATAGCAACCGGGTGGCCCGGCGGTCCAGCGGAGGAATCTCGTGGCGGAACGCCGCGCCCCGCGCGCCTGCTGTGATACCCGCCTAGCGCCGGTTCCGCTTGCGCGACTTTCCGGATCGGCGGTCCGGATCGCGCGTGAGGGTGACCTCCCGGGCCAGGCTCTCGGCCACGGGTCCACCCGGCCCGGACAGGTACCAGTCCTCGGAGCGCACCGCGGCGGAGCCGGGGCGGAAGCCATCTTTCAAGACCTTGACCTGATAGTCCCTTCCGGCTTCCAGACCCGCGATGGTCGCACGCGGCGTGAAGCCGATGAGCAGCCACACCTGGGCCCCGGGAGGGTCGGAGTCTACGTGCACGACGCCTCGACCGCGCGGCCCCGGCGGCGGCGCCGCCCCTGCCCCGGCCGGCGGAAACGCGGGCACCGGAGCGCGCGGGGCACCCGGCGCGAGCGTGGCCGCCACGGTTGCGCGCAGCGCGCCGCCGTCCTCCTTCCACTGGTAGCCGGTCACCCGCACATCGGCCGGACGGTGACCGTCCTGCTCGAGGCGCAGCTCGTGCACCATCGCGGCCGACAGCGGCAGCGAGTCGAGCGGCGTGCGTCCGAGCAGGAGCCACACCGCGGCGTCCGGCTCGTTGGAAGTGATCGACAGCTCGACCGCGACCGGCTGCGATGCCTGGTGGCGGGCCAGCGCCTCCCGGTCTGCCCGGTCGGCGGCGCGCTCCTCGGCCGCACGTCGCTCGGGGTGAAACGAGATCGGTCTGTGTGTAGACCACCGTGCCCAGCGCGGCCAGGGCGAACGCGGTCACCGCGGCCCACAGGAGCGGGCGCGGCACGCGGAGCTGCTGGCGCAGCGCGGCCACTCCGCCCTCGGCCTCGATCTGGCCCAGGTGCCGCGTGACCGAGCCCGGGCGGTGCGGGGCCGGCCGCGGAAGCGGCGTGCTGTCGGCGTCGTCGAACAGCTCGCCGGTCGCGGGCGGGAATCCGGGCGCGGGCGCGAATCCGGGCGCAGGCGCGAAACCCGCCGCGCCGGCCTGCGAGCCGGCGCCGAACGGCGGCGCGGCCTGCTGGGCGCCCATCGACGCCAGCGGCGGCGCGCCGTGCATCGGGATCGTCGCCGCCCGCTCGGCCCCGCGCGACGGCGCGCTCAGCGCGTCCACGTCGCCCAGGCGCAACAGCTCGGACAGATCGGCATCGGCGATGAGCGGGTTGCGCGGATCCACCTCGGTCATGTCGCCGGCCGGCTCGCGATCGACCTCGACCTCGACGTGGCGCGCCGGCGGGGCCGGTCGCGGCGGCTCGATATCGAGCGAGGCCAGGACATCGGTGACGCGCGTCGAGCGGCCGGTCGCCTCCCCGGTAAGCCCCGCGACCAGGTCCTCGGTCGCGCTGTGCAGCGCGTCGTCGGAGGCGGCCAGTCGCTCGGCGACGAAGGCGGCCACGTCCTCGGGGCGCGCCACCGGGCAGACGTCCGCCGCGATCGCCTCCTCGAGCAGCTCCTCCAGCTCGCTGGCGTTGATGAGGCGCCCGCCCGGATCGACGGCCAGGGCGCGCCCGATGACCCGACTCACGGCGGGCGGCGCGCGCAGGTCGCCCGGCGGCGGCTGTCCGTTCAGCAAGTCGAACAGCAGCGCGCCGGCCGCGTAGACGTCGCTGACCTCGGTGGCCAGCTGGCCGAGGGTCAGCTCCGGCGCAAGGAAGCCGCGCAGATCCTGGAGCAGCGCGACGTCGCCGGTCTCGGCGGCGGTCGCGATCAGCGCCCAGGCCACGCCGAAGTCGGCCAGCATGACGCCGCCGTGGAAGTCGACGAGCACGCTGCGCGGGTGCACCGCCCCGTGGACCACGCGCAGGCTGTGGGCGCTGGCCAGCCCCTCGATCGCGCCCATCCCGATGGCGAGCGCGATGTCGAGCGGCAGCGGCCCGCCGCAGCGCGCGCACAGGTCGCGCACGGCGACCGGTCCGCTCACCGGATCGGTCACCACCACCATGTGGTCGCCGCTGCGCCCGACCTGGCGCAGCCCGACCACCCGCGGATGCTCGAGCGGCAGCGTTCGCTCGCCGAACTGGACAAGCGCGCGCGCGAACGTCTGCTTGGTGGCCAGGCGCGGGTCAACGTGGAGGATCCGCGCCTCCTTGCCCGCCCCGCTCAGCGCCCGGTAGATCTCGCCAAAAACCCCCGTCCCGAGACGCTGCTGGTAGGCGTATCCCCCGAACGAGCGTTCGGCCACTGATCAATGATACAGGAGGAAGAAGCGGATCCGCAGCCAGGGCTCGACGAAGAGGTACGCCAGCGACGCGGCGGCGAGGAACGGGCCGAACGGTATCTCGACGTGGCGCAGCTTCACCGGTGCGTCCTCCTGTGCCACTTCCTCCGCTCCATGTCCACTTCCTGCGCTCCGGTGTCATCTCGGGCCGCATCGGCGGGCTCCTCGCCGGGTGTCGCCACCGGCACCCCCGCGGGGGCCGCCCCGGCCTCGCGCGATCGCGACAGGAGCAGGATATGCGCCGCCGAGGACCGAGCCCAGGATCGAGCCGAGGAACAGCGCCGACACCACCGCCTGCCAGCCGAGGTAGGCGCCCACCATGGCCAGCAGCTTGCCGTCGCCGTAGCCGAGCCCGCGCCGTCGCGTGAGCAGGTAGTAGCCGTCGGCGACCAGGCGGATGACGCCGTAGCCGACCGCCGCGCCGACGAGGCCCTGGTACCAGGCGCGCTCGGGCAGGAGCAACCCCAGACCCCAGAAGATCGGGATCGCCGGATAGGTGATGCGGTCGAGGATGAGCTTTGTGTCGAGATCGATGAACGAGATCACGACGAGCACGAACACGAAGGCCGCGGCGACGGCGAAGCGGGTGAGCCGCAGCGGCAGCGGCTCGCCCGGAAACAGCAGCACCACCTCGAGGTGGTAGACGGCGAGGAACAGCATCGCGGTGGCGGCCTCGACGAGCGCGTAGCGCGCCGAGAAGCCGCCGCCGCAGCTGCGGCAGCGCCCGCGCAGCGCGAAGTAGCTGACGATCGGGACGTTGTCGTACCAGCGGATCGCGGCGCCGCAGCGCGGGCAGTGCGAGCCGGGCCGCACCACCGAGCGCCCGCTCGGGTGCTCGTCGGTGGGCGGCCAGCGCACGATGCAGACGTTGGCGAAGCTGCCGAACAGGGCGCCGAGCAGCGCTGCGATCGCGTGGCCGGCCCATCCGAGCAAGGCGAGCTCGAAGGCCTGCTGCGGCATCGTCTCGACGGTAGCGCGGTTGACCCGCGACGTCGAGGAAGCTATGAAGGTGCGGCGTGGACCACGCCATCACGGCACCTGTGCGGCGCGCTCGAACGGCTCTCCACCGCGCGCCTGCCCTCGCCGCGATGATCTCTGCGCTGGCCGCCTGCGGCTCGGGTGAAGGGCGCCCGGACGAGGAGCTCTCCGGCCTGGTCCACGAGCCCAAGCGCCCCTCCGAGACCGTCAACGTCGCGCGGGCCACGCGCGATCTGCCCGAGCTCATGCGCGCCGCGGCGCTCAACCACGCCCGGGTCGGGGCGGCTGCTCGGCCCGCACACGGTCACCGGCAAGTCGCACTCCGAGGTGCACGAGAAGGGTGCCGTCATCGAGGTCATCGAGGACGAGATGGGCATCGAGCTCGACGCCAAGGGCAACTTCCACGCCCAGGTCAACAACTCCAAGGAGTACGGCCGCGACGTCTACTTCGTCGGCGGCTGGCTGTACCAGCGCCCGCGCTACGGCAAGTTCCATCGCCGCCGTCCGGCCGACGACGGCGAGCCGGCGCGCATCCGCACCGAGGTGTTCGGCACCGTCGGCGCCACGCTCGATCTTCTGTCGCCCGGCGTCGCGCTGGCCGACGGTGGCGAGGTCACGGTGGCCGGCCGCAAGGGGCGCCTGGTCAAGCTCAGCCGCGCCCGCGAGCCGCGCAAGCCGCCCAAGCAGACCCTCACCCAGCGCAAGTGGCGCGAGTCCGCCATCGTCCGCGACGTGAACGGCGAGGTCGTCCTCGACACGAAGACCGGCGTCATGCTGCGCGCCGTCGATCCAGGGCGCCCTGTCGTTCGAGCGCGACGGCCGCACCTTCGAGATGCGCCTCGAAGCGCGCCACGAGCTGGGCACCTTCGGCGCCGTCGAGGAGGTCGCTCCTCCCGCGCCCGGAGCTGGTCGTCGTCGACAGCGAGCAGCGCCACGAGCTCGACGAGCGCGACTCCCTGCTGGAAGGCATCGCGCCGAAGGCCGCCCGCGGCAAGGCGACGTCTCCCGGGCAGTAGCCCGCGTCTGCGCCGCGAACTGGGCCCGGCGGAATCCACCCCGGCCGGGGTCCATCCGTCAGCGGTCTGAACGCTGAACAGGTGTTACAGTCGAGAGATGCCCGCGGAGCTCACTCACAACCGGGCCTACATGGCGGCGAACCGGCGCCTCATCATCGGGCGCTCCCTCGTCGCGGCCGCGGCCGGCGGCCTGCCCGTCCCGCTGGTCGAGGACTGGCTCGCGTCGCGCGTGCAGCGCGGCATGATCCGCAAGATCGCGGACTCGCGCTCGGTCGACGCCACCGAGGAGGCGGTGACCGCCGTGGCAGACGGGGCCGAGCGGCCGCCCGACTGGGCCGAGATCGCCGGCGGCACCGTGCTCTACCGCGTCCTCGCGCGCCAGTGGCGCCGCATCCTCGTCGTCTACCTGGTCGCGCGGCGCGCCCACGCCGCCTCGCGCGGCTTTCTGATCGGCTCGCTGTTCGATCACTACTGCGCTCGCCTGCACGTCGGCATGGGTCTGGACGGTCCGGCCGGCGTCGAGCTGCGCACCCTCATCGAGCGCGCCATCGCCGAGACCCCGGGCGGGCTCGGCCGCCGCATCTTCCGCCGCGGCGCGCTGGGCGCCGCGCGCGCCGGGGTCAAGGGTCCGCTCAAGCTGGCCGATGCGGTGACCGGAGGCATGGTGCGCCGGCTGCTCAGCAAGAACCAGGAGGTCGAGGCGGTCCAGGTCGTGGACGACACCATCGAGCAGCAGCTGCAGACGAAGAAGAGCTTCCTGGCCCGCTCGGCGGCGGCGCTCGAGCTGCAGCTGGCGGCCGAGGCCAACCCGTACCTCGACAGGCTGCTCGACACCTTCGACCGCCTGTGGCGCGAGCGGCAGGAGCGGCGGGCGCAGAAGCCCGGCGACGGGCCTCCAGGCTGATCGGGCGGACACGGGGCGGCCAGGTGGCGATCGAGTCGGGAGAGACGCCCGGGCGGCAGGCGCTGCAGCGGGCCCGCCGGGTGGTGGTCAAGGTCGGCAGCCGGGTGCTGGCCGACAGCCCGGGCGACCGCACCGTCGCCATCGCCGACGAGATCGCAGCCCTGCGCGCGCCGCCCGCCTCAGCGCGAGGTGGTCGTGGTCAGCTCGGGCGCCATCGCGCTGGGGCGCGGCGTGCTCGGCATGGCGCGCCGCCCGCGCGACCTGCCGTCGCTGCAGGCCGCCGCCGCCGTCGGGCAGACCCGCCTGATGCAGAGCTGGGAGCAGCGCATTCTCGTCGCACGGCCTGCACACGGCGCAGGTGCTGCTGACCCACGACGATCTGGGCGACCGCCGCCGCTTCCTCAACGCGCGCCACGCGCTGCGCGCCCTGCTCAACGCCGGCGTGGTCCCGGTCATCAACGAGAACGACACCGTCGCGGTGGACGAGATCCGCTACGGCGACAACGACCTCCTGGCCGCACTGGTCTGCAACCTCATCACCGCCGACGCGCTGGTCATCCTGACCGACGTCAACGGCCTGCACGACGCCCCGCCGGCCGAGGGCGGGCGGCGCATCCCGCTGGTTCCCGACATCGACCTCGATCCCGACTGGCGCACCGCGGCCGCCGACCCGACCGGGCCCGGATCCGGCGGCATGGCGTCCAAGGTCCAGGCCGCCCGCAGCGCCGCGCGCCACGGCGTGGCCACCGCGGTGGTCGCCGGCGCGCGGCCGCACATCCTGCGCGACACCCTCGACGGCGCCGACCTCGGCACGCTGTTCGTCCCGTCGCGCGACCGCATGTCGAGCCGCAAGCACTGGATCGCCTACGGCCCGCGACCGGCCGGACGCCTGGTGGTGGACGACGGCGCTCACGAAGCGGTGTCGCGCCGCGGCCGGAGCCTGCTCCCGGCCGGCATCGTGGACGTTCAGGGCGCCTTCGACATCGGCGATATCGTCGGCCTGGTCACGAAACAAGGCGTGGAATTCGCGCGCGGATTGGCCGGCTATCCCGCGTCGGACCTGCGTCGCCTCAAGGGCTTGCAATCGTCCGATATCGAGGCAACACTCGGATACAAGTATCTCGACGAGGTAATCCACCGAGACGACTTAGTACTTCTTTGACGCGAACCGCGCTCAAGACATCCGGAGTGGCCGACCTGGCCCGTGCAGGCAGGGAGGCAGCGCGCGCGCTGGCCAAGACCGACGCCGCGCTGCGCCACGTCACCCTCCAGAGGGTAGCTGCCTCGCTCCGCGCCTCGGCGGGCGACATCCTGGCCGAGAACGCCGCCGATGTGGCCGCCGCCCGCGACGCCGGCATCGCCGGCGCCATGCTCGACCGCCTGCTGCTCGACAGCGACCGGCTGGAGGGTATGGCCCGCGCCGTCGAGGAGGTGGCCGAGCTGCCCGAGGTGGTCGGCCGCGTCGACTCGCGCTGGCGGCGGCCCAACGGCCTCGAGGTCTCGCGCGTGCGCATCCCGCTCGGCGTCATCGCCATGATCTACGAGTCGCGACCCAACGTGACCACCGACGCCGCGGCGCTGTGCCTCAAGACCGCCAACGCCGTCATCCTGCGCGGCGGGTCGGAGGCGTTCCGCTCCAACCAGGCGCTGGGGCGCGTGGTGGCGGCCGCGGTGGTGGAGAGCGGGCTGCCAGCCGCTGCCGTGCAGGTGATGCCGACCGTCGACCGCGCCGCGCATGTACGAGCTGCTCGGGTGCGAGCGCGACATCGATCTGGTCATCCCGCGCGGCGGCGAGGGGCTCATCCGCGCCGTGCTCGAGCACTCGCGCGTCCCGGTGCTCAAGCACGACCGCGGCGTGTGCCACGTGTACGTGCACGCCGCCGCCGACCAGGACGCAGCGCTGGCCATCTGCGAGAACGCCAAGGTGCAGCGCCCCGGCGTGTGCAACGCGGCGGAGACGATCCTCGTCGACCGCGCGGCGGCCGCGACGTTCCTGCCGCGGCTGTGCCGCCGCCTGGCCGAGCTGGAGGTCGAGGTGCGCGGCGACGACGCGACGCGCGCGCTGGGCGGCGAGAGTGTCGGGCCGGCCAGCGAGGACGACTGGGGGGCCGAGTACCTGGCCAAGATCGTCGCCGTGCGCGTCGTGGACGGCCTGCCCGCCGCCGTCGAGCACATCGAGCGATACGGCTCCAACCACACCGAGGCGATCGTCACGACCGACGAAGCCGCGGCCGAGCGGTTCACGCGCGAGGTCGGCTCGTCCACCGTGCTGGTCAATGCCTCGACCCGCTTCGCCGACGGCGGCGAGCTCGGCCTGGGCGCCGAGATCGGAATCTCCACGAGCAAGCTGCACGCATACGGCCCGATGGGCGCCGAGGGGCTCACGACGACGAAGTTCGTCGTCAGAGGAGACGGCCACATTCGCGGCTGATACTTGATGGGACCACAGGGGGTCCCGACCCGGAGGCACGTGAGGAACACCCAGCCACAAGATCGAATCCATCCCGATGATCTCGAGAACGCGGGCGGTGCGCGCTTCGATGCGCTGGAGGGCGCCAAGGCGGCGCTCGAGGCGGCGCTCGACAAGAAGGCGCTCGAGCCCTCGCTGCTCGACGTGCGCGCGCTCTGCTCGTACACCGAGTACATCTTGATGGTCAGCGGTCGCTCGGACCGGCAGGTGGACGCCATCGCCGACGCCGTGACCGACGCGGTCAAGTCGATGGGGCGGCGGCCGCTCGGGGTGGAGGGCGTCTCGTCCGGCCAGTGGGCCCTGCTCGACTTCGGCAGATCTGGTGGTCCACGTCTTCTTGCACCCGGTGCGCCAGCACTACGACCTCGAGAGTCTGTGGCACGAGGCGCCGCGCATTCCGATCGAGGTGCCGGCAGAGGCGCGGGCCACGCCCGACGACCTCTACTGAGCGGGCGTCTGAGGGGGAGCGCCTGCGCGTCTCGATCCTCGCCGTCGGGCGGATGAAGGAGGACTACTTCCGCGCCGCCGAGGCGGAGTACACCAGGCGCCTGCGCCCGTACTGCCGCCTCGCCGTCGAGGAGGTGAAGGACGAGGCTGCGCTCCTGCGCGCGGTGCCGGACGGCGCGCTTGTCGTCGCGCTCGATCAGAGCGGCGACCTGGTCACCAGCGAGGACCTGGCGGCGCGCCTGATCGGCCGCGAGGAGCTGCACGGCGGCGGCCGCGCCATCGCGTTCGCCATCGGCGGCCCGGACGGCCACTCCGAGGCGGTGCGCCGGCGCGCCGGCCGCACCATCGCGTTCGGGCGGGTGACGATGGCGCACCGCCTCGTGCGCGTGGTGCTGCTCGAGCAGCTCTACCGCGCCTTCACCATCCTGCGCGGCCACCCCTACCACCACTGACGCGCGCCTACTTCGGCAGGTGGGCGTCGTTGAAGGCGCCCCACACCTCGAGCATGTGCTGCACGTGGGCCGGCTCCCGGAAGCCGTGCAGCTCGCGCGGGTAGGCCCACATGGTCACGTCCACTTTCAGATCGGTGAGCGCGCGGTAGAGGATCTGCGCGTTGACGAAGCCGACCCGCGGGTCCTCCTGGCCGTGGATGATGAGCGTCGGCGAGCGCGCGCCGCGCAGGTAGCGCACCGGGTTGGACCGCTCCCACGTCTCCGGGTGGGTGACCGGGCGGCCCTTGAACTCCCAGTCGGCCACCTCGCCGTGGTTGATGTCGCTGAGCACGTACTGCACCGCCGTGTCGACGACGCCGGCGCCGACCATGATGGCGCGGTAGCGCTTGCTGTGGCCGAGGGTCCACGCGGCCAGGTAGCCGCCCCACGACCAGCTGCCGTAGAAGAGGCGATCCGGGTCGGCCTTGCCGGTCTTGGTCAGGTGATCGACGCCGGACTCGATGTCGATGAGCTCGATCTCGCCCAGCCGGCCGCGGTTGGCCTCGTAGAAGGCGCGGCCGTAGCCGGTGCCGCCGCGATAGTTGGGCATGAAGACCGAGTAGCCGCGCGCGGCGAAGTACTGCGACCAGGCGCCCCACGCCGTCGACGTGACGCCGTCGGGACCGCCGTGCGGCATGACCAGGAGCGGCGGCGCCTTTCCGCCGCCGGTCGAGGTGCGGACCAGCACGCCCTCGAGCGCGGTTCCTTCGCGGTTCTTCCACTTCACGACCTCGATCGGGGCGAGGCTCCACTTCGCGGTCTCCGGGTTCAGCGTGGCCACCGCCCGCGACTTTCCGCTGGCCAGATCGATGACGACCGGGTCGGCTGGCGAGCGCGACGTCGAGCCGAGGGTGACTGCCGTGCGGCCGCGGCGATCGCCGGACAGGGACGACACGATGTGCTCGGCGCGCGGCAGCTCGCGGGCCCTGCCGCCGTCCACCGGCATGACGGTAGAGGGCGGTACGCGTGCGCGCCAGCGCGGCCGCGACGACGGCGCGCGAGCCGGACCACGCGATGCCGATCATCGTCAGGTCGAGGCCGGCGGCCAGGTTCACCGGGCGCGCCGAGGAGTCGGCCCGCACCACGCGGAGCTCGTCGATGTGGCTGAAGCCGCTCGCGGTGGTGGCGTAGGCCAGATAGCGTCCGTCGGGCGACCACTCGAGCGCCGGGATCGGATGGCGCGCCGGCTCCAGCTCGCGGACCAGCTGACCGTCGGCGGCGCGGACCAGGGCGAGGCCCTGGACGGTGAAGACAGTGAGCGGATCGGACGACGGGGAGGTGACCAGCGCGATGGTGGCGCCGTCGGGCGAGACGCGGAAGCCGACAACCGTGTCGGTGCCGCGGTTGACGTGGCGGACCTCGACCGCCGCCGCGCCCGACCACCAGCAGGTGCGTCTGCTCCCACTCGCGGTCCCACGCCACCGCGCCGCCGCGCCGCCAGCTCGCCTCCTTGTCCGCCGCGCTGCGCGGTCGCGTGGCCAGGAAGGCGAGCGAACCGTCGGGCATCCAGTCGAACTGCTGCGGCTCGTACTCGCCGACGTCGACCGGGCGCGCCTCGCCGCCGGCCAGGTGCAGGATGGACAGCGACGGCTTGCCGCCCTTCTCGCGCAGGAAGGCCAGGTCGCGGCCGTCGGGCGAGAAGCGCGCGGACTGGACCGCCTGCTCGCCGAAGGTGAGCTGCAATGGCTCGCCGCCGCGGCGGTCGACCAGGAACAGCTGCTGGTCGATCTTCCACCCGCCCTTCGTGTCGCCGGGGGACGGCTTGGCCGCGGCGTCGAAGTGCGGGGCGCGCACAACGTAGGCGATGCGCGAGCCGTCGGGCGAGATGGCCAGGTCGCGCACGCTGCGCAGCTGCGCGATGTCGTGGGGCAGCGGGCGCGTGCTGGTGCGCAGGCCGGCCGACGGCACCACGGCCGCGGCGGGCCACGGCGAGCTGGCCCCGCTCGACACCGCGGTTCCGATCGCCGGGGAGACCGGCGCCTGCCCGACGTCGCCCGCGCACGCGGCACCGACGGCGACGACGGAGATCAGGGAGTGAAGGAAGAGCGAGGGCGCGCGCCGGGCGCGAGGGGCGGTGACCACGGCCGCAGGATACATGAGGCAACATGGTCGCGCGCGGGCCGATGATCCGGCGTGCGCCCGCTCTCGCCGATCCTGCGCCCGCTCTCGCCGATCTTCGCGCCCGCTCGCGCTGCTCGCGCGCCCGCGCTGCGCTGCTGTCGCGCCTGCTCGACGTCGTGTACGCGCCGGGATGCGCCGCCTGCGACGGGCCGATCGCCGCCGGGGCGGGTCTGTGCGCGAGCTGCGCGGTGTCGCTGGAACCGCTGGCCGGCCGCTGCCCGCGCTGCGCCCGGCCGTCGAGCGGCCCGGCCGACGAGATGTGCCGCCGCTGCCGGCGCGCGCCGCCGCCGTTCGCCACCATCGCGGCGCCGTATCTCTACGGCGGCGAGCTGGCGGTCGCGCTGCGCCGGCTCAAGTTCGGCGGGCGGCGCGACGTGGCCCGCACCCTGGCCCCGCTGCTCCGGCCGGGCCTGGCCGAGGCCGCGACCGGCTGCGATCTGATCGTCCCGGTGCCGCTGCACTGGCGGCGCATGGCCCGGCGCACCTTCAACCAGGCCGCGCTGCTGGCCCGCCACGCGCGCCCGGCCGGCGCGCCTCCGATCGATCAGCTGGCCCTGCGCCGCGTGCGCGCCACCGCGCCGCAGACCGGCCTCGACGCGCGCGCGCGGCGCGGCAACGTGTCGGGCGCGTTCGGCGTGGCGGCGCGCCGGCGGCCGCGCGTGGCCGGCCGCCACATCCTGCTGGTCGACGACATCGTCACCACCGGCGCGACGATGGCCGCGGCCGCCGCCGCGCTGCTGGCGGCCGGCGCGCGGCTCGGTGACCGGCTTCTGCGCCGCGCGCGCCGAGTCCTGATCCGGCGGCGCGGATCGGGTACCTTTCCCCGCCATGAGCGGGAAGCCCGGAAAGGCAGGAAAGGCGCGCCCAGGAGGGCGTGAAGGTCCTGGCCCGCAATCGCCGGGCGCGCCACGACTACGACATCGAGGAGACGCTCGAGGCCGGCATCGCGCTGATCGGCTCCGAGGTCAAGTCGCTGCGCGACCAGCGCGCCTCGATCGCCGAGGGCCACATCACCATCCGCAACCGCGAGGCCTGGCTGGTCGGCGTGCAGATCAACGAGTACCCGTGGGCCCACGATCGCGGCCACGCCCCGACCCGCGAGCGCAAGCTCCTCCTCCACCGGCGCGAGATCGACAAGCTCGACACAAAGCTCACCCAGAAGGGCTACACGCTCGTCCCCCTCTCCTTCTACACCAAGGGCGGCACCATCAAGCTCGAGATCGGCGTCGCCCGCGGCAAGCGCCAGTACGAGAAGCGAGAGACCCAGAAGGAAGCCGAAGCCAAGCGCGAGATGGATCGCGCCATGCGCCGCCGCTAGGCTGCGCTGAGGCCCCGATCGCCGCGTGTTTGAACCGCCAAGTCGCCAGAGATCGAACCAAGCGATAAGCGCGAAGGCCGCGGCAGTCAGAACCGCCGAAACGCCAAGGGCGCCAGAAGGTTGTCGCGACCCCGCTTGCCCGGTTGGACGCTTCGACGGCGTGGCGCAAAGGCGCACGTCGCGACGGGCCAAGCGAGGGCCGCGGACCCTTAAACGTTCTTTGGCGCTTCGGCGGCTCGACTGCCGCGGCCACCGCGATTATCGCTTGGTCGATCTCTGGCGCGCTATGGCCGGCTCCGAGGATCGCGGCCTCGCTACCGGCGGCGCTCGACGATTTCCAGGACGATCCTGTCGTTGGCGGCGCGGGCGCGGGGGCCGCTGCCGGACTGGGCCGGCTCGCGCGAGCCGAAGCCGATGCCCTCGAGGCGCTCGCTGGCGATGCCCCAGTCGACGAGCCAGCGGCGCACGGCCTCGGCGCGGTGGACCGACAGCTCCTCGTCGCCGTCGCCGCGGCGGTGGACGTGGGCGCGGATGCGGACCCGGGTGACCTCGCGGTGGGCGCGCAGGGTGGCGCCGAGCTGGCCGAGCAGGCGCTGGCTGGACCGGGTCAGCACGGCCCCCTCGCCGTCGAAGCGGATCGGCTCGAGCGTCCGGATCTCGTCCTCGCCCACGATCACGAGGCTGGCGCCGCCATCGGGGCAGCCGTCGTCATCGTCGTTGCCGTTGATGGTCTCCTTCTCCGCCACGCAGCGATCGGCGACGTCGTCGATCCCGTCGCTGTCGTTGTCCGGATCCGGGCAGCCGTCCTCGTCCTCGAACTCGTCGGCGTCCTCCGGCTGGATCGGGCAGCGGTCGTCGGCGTCGGCCACGCCGTCGTGGTCGTTGTCGCCCTCCGGACAGCCGTCGTCGTCGGCGAAGCCGTCCGCGTCCTCGGCCCGGCGCGGGCACCCGTCGGCCAGGTCGGGCACGCCGTCGGCGTCGTCGTCCCGGTCGGGACAGCCGTCGGCGTCGCGAAAGCCGTCCACGTCCTCGATCTGGTCAGGGCACTGGTCGTCGCGGTTCACGATGGCGTCGCCGTCGTCGTCGGCCATGTCGTGCGGGTCCTCTCCCGGTGACACGATGACGCGGGCGCCCGGGCGCGTAGGCGAGCGCGAAGAACACCCGCGCTTCCGGCGCGCCCACCCCGGACAGCAGGCCGCGGCCGACGCCGGCCAGGAAGCCGACCTCGCGCGTGGCGCGGACCCGGAGGGCCGCCACCGCCTCGAGCGGCCGGTTGCCGGCCGACCCGCCGCTCAGGTCGATGGCGCCGAAAAGCTCGCCGACCGCGTACAGCCGCGACCACACCTGCAGCGCGCCGGCCGCGCCGTACACCGCAGCGTGGCCCTGCTGCACGTCGGCCAGGCGCACCCGCTCGCGCATCACGGCGCCGGCGTTGAAGGCAAGCTGGAGCCGGCCGACCCGGTAGTCGAGCAAGCCGCGCAGGAGCGCGCTCGGCCCGGCCACGCCCGCGAACTGCTTGTCGAGCGCGGTCGGCAGCGTCAGCTCGGCGGCGCCGCCGAAGCGCAGCGCGCCGCGGGCGGCGAAGAACGCCTTGCCGCGCAGCCTGATGTCGCCCAGCGACGTGCCGTCCGCCGGCTCGATGCCGCTGAACTGCGGCGCGTCACCGCGCTGGCTGAGAAACGGCACCACCGCCGCGACCTCGAAGCGCTGGCCGAAGGCGAACGCTGCCCCCACCTCGATGGTGGTGCGCGCCGCCACCGGGTGATCGACCATCTCGCCGTCGGCCGCGCGCAGGACCAGCGGGTTGCGCGCGTAGTCGAACGCCAGCCCGATCGCGCCGGTCCCGGACTGGCCGACATCGACCGACTCGACCGTGACCATCGTCGGGTCGACGCCGTGCACCGGCCTGAAGCTGGCCAGGTTGACGTCCTCGCTCGCCTGCACCTGGGCCGACGCCGGCGCCGCCGCGGCGGTCCAGGCCGCCAGCAATGCCGCCGCGGCCAGCCCGCGCCGCATCCGCCGGCGTCGCCACAGCCCGACGCCGAGCGCGAGCGCGATGACGAGGGCTGCGCCGGCACCGCCGGTCCCGCCGGCCGCGCAGCCGCCTCCGCCGCGCGCGTCGGTGTCGACCGCCGTCGCCATGACCGGCACGCGCACCACCGCCACCGGGTCAGGCTCGACGATCACCTCGATGGCGCCGTCGAAGACGCCCCCGCGCCGCGGCACGAACGAAACCACGAGCTCCATCTCCTGGCCCGGGCCGAGCTCGAGCGGCTGGGTGAAGCCTTCTATCACGAAGCCGTCGAGCAGCTCCCCCTCGTCGTCGGCCGCGCGCACGTCCTGGACGAGGAACGTCTCGGTCTCGCTCTCGTTGCGCACCACCAGCGGTTCGACGCCCGGCAGCGGTCGCTCCTGCCCGACCGCGATCGTCTCCCACTCGATCGACATGTACGTGGCCGACAGCGGCGGCAGCGTGCCCTCCCCGCTCAGATCGACGCGGGCCATCGGCCGCGCGTCGTCGTCGCTGGCGATGAACAGCGAGGCCTGGAGGTCCTCGGGCGCCGCGCGCGGGGTGAACTGCACGGTCAACGTGCTTGTCTGCTGCGGCTCGAGCACGCCGGCGAGCTCGCCGACGATCGCGAACGAGTCGGCCGCGGCCCCCTCGATCGTCAGGTCGCCCAGCACCAGGGCCGTCTCGCCTGTGTTGCGCACCTGGAGCGTCGTCTCGGGCGGCACGGCCGGGTTGCGGTAGGTCGGCGCGAACGAGATGGCCGGCGGCGACACCTCGATGTGCCGGTCGACGCCGCGGCCCGACAGGCTCACCCCCACCTCCGGCGTCTGCGGCACGCTGGTGCCGAGCGCCAGGATGGCGAAGTCGCCCGCGCTCTCCCCCTGCGGCTGGTAGCGCACCTGGATGGTGCCCTGCTGGTTCGGCGCGATCGACAGCGGCGCCGCCGTCAGCACCTCGAACTGCCCGCCGTCGTACGGCTGCCCGTCGAGAGCCTCGAGCGCGATCGGCGAGATGATCAGCGTCTGGTTGTCCGGGTTCGTCACCGTGATCTCACGGAGGACCGGCTTGCCGCCCTGCACGTCGACGCCACCGAACGCGAGCGCGGTCGGCGACACGCCCAGCCCGGTCAGCTGGCCGTCGCCGACGAGATCGAGGGCGACCGGCGGTGCCGGCAAGTCGGCGTCGGCCACCGTGAGGGTGGACGCACGCGCTCCGGACGCCGAGGGTGTGAAGGTGGCGATGACCTCGTGCGCCCCGGCCGGCGGCACCTGGAAGGCGGTCGCCGGCGGCGCATAGGTCCAGTCGCCCGGATTGGCGCCGCTCTCCGCGAGCGTTGCGTTGAGGGCAGCGGCGTCGGTGTTCGCGACGCGGATGCGGTACGTGATGGCCGATGCGGTCCCGACGATCGCGGTGCCGAAGTCGAGAGGTTCGGCGGCGGCCGGAATCACCGACACCTCCATGCCCGTCCCGCGCCCCGTGAGCGCGACGGTCTCGGTCATGTCCGCCGCGCCGATCTGGTAGGTGACGGTGAGCGTCGCGCTCCGTGCCCCGGTCGCCGGCGGCGCGAAGCGGATCGCGAGCGCGCCCGGCCCCCCCGGGGGGATGTCGCCGGGCTGACACGACTGCACCGTGAAGCCGATCGCCGGCGGATCGATCGCACAGCTGACGTTCACCGCCGGACCTGCCGCATCGACGGCGTTGGTGAGCGTGACGATCAGCTGGACCGGTGGCGTCCCCACGCGCACGTCACCGAACGCGAGCGGATCGGGATCACCGCTCAGCTGTGCAGCCGCGATCGACGGGCAGGCCAGGACGGCCACCAGCAAGCCGAGTGCGACCGGACGACGTCCAGCGCGAATCGGAATCGAGACACCTCCCGGGCGCAATTCTATCGCGCTTCTCGCCGGTGCGTCGGGGACGGACCGACCGGCGCCGAGCGGTTGCCATCGCCTGCCAGCGACTCGACGCGCGCGGTCGATCACCGAACGCCGACGTCCACCCACCGAGGGTAGCTCGACGTGGCATCCGTCATGGACAGCGCCGCGCGCGCGGTGCTAGCTTGAACCAGCATCGACCGGGACCGGCGCTGGGGGAAACGTCGCCGGCGGACCACCTTGCAAAGCAAGCCTGAAGAACCGCTCGAGCCGTGGCGTTCCGAGCTCCGGCGTGGGCTCGAACGGCTACGAGACGGTGATTTCGCGGCCGCGGAGGCCCACTTCGCGCGCGCCCACCGCCTTGCGCCCGACCGCGCCGAGGCCTGCTTCGCGCTCGGCCGCGAGCGCCTGCGCCGCGGCAGATCTGGATCAGGCCGAGTCGCTGCTGCGCGAGGCGTGGCGGCGCGATCCGTCGCTCCTGTCGGCGGCGGCGTTCCTGGCCCGCTGCCTCGGCCTCGAGCGCGGCGATCTGATGGGTGCGCGGGCGGTGCTGCGCTCGGCGCGCGCGCGCCACGGCCAGGTCGCGCCGCTGTGCGTCGTCGAGGCGGAGCTTTTCCTCGAGGAGGGCCGGGCCGACGAGGCGCGCGCCGCCGCCGAGCAGGCCCTGGCCGACGAGGCGTCCGGCGACGGCGCCCGCGAGGCAGCGCGCGCGCTGCTGGCCCGCGTGCACAACCAGGAGGGGATCGAGCGCGCCTCCACCGGCGACGCCGAGGCCGCCCTGTTCGCCTTCCGGCGCGCGGCCGAGCTCGACCCGGAGTGGAGCGCGCCGCTCTGCAACCTCGGTGCGGCCTTCGAGATCGTCGGCCGCGCCGAGCGGGCGCAGTCCAGCTACGAGCGCGCGCTCGCGGTCGACGGCGACAACGCCACCGCGCGGTTCAATCTGGCCCGGCTTCTGCGCCATCGCGGCCAGCTGGGCGCCGCGCTCGCGGTGCTGGAGCGCGGCTGGAGCCCGTCAACGCCGGCCGGCGCGATCGAGCCGACCGAGCTCACCGCCCTGCGCGCCGAGATCTACATCGAGGACGGCCAGGTCGAGTGCGCCACGGCACTGCTCAGCGACGCGGTGGCCAGTGCGCCGGATCACCCGGGCGGCTGGGTGGACCTGGCGGGCGGCTGGCAGGCGGCCGGCGATCGCGAGCGGGCCGAGGACTGCCTGCGCATCGCGCTCGAGCTCGACCCGGGCCACGTCGGGGCCAAGCTGCGGCTGGCGGATCTGCTCGTGCGCGAGGGCCGTTACATCGAGGCGACCCAGCTGGCCAGCGCGGCCCAGGCCCTGGACCCGGCCGCGGCCGACACCATCCGCCACGGCCACCCGCGCCTGCAGCCGGGCAAGCTGTAGGTACAGCTGCGCCCCGCCGGGGTGGACCGGTCTTCGCCCGCGGCAGCGTCGGTACCGTGTGGTACGTCCTAGGTCATGACGACCCGACGTCGCGCTCGCATCGGCTGGCGCGAATGGGTCGCTCTCCCCGAGCTGGGGGTGACCCGCATCAAGGCCAAGATCGACACCGGCGCCCGCTCCTCGGCGCTGCATGCGTTCGCCGTCGAGCGAGTCCGTCGGCGCGGCAAGGACGTGGTCCGCTTCGCGATCCATCCGCTGCAGCGCTCGAGCCGGCGCGAGGTCGTGGCCGAGGCGGAGATGGTGGACGAGCGCACCGTGCGCAGCTCGAACGGCGTGCATGCGCTGCGCCCGGTCATCATCACGCGGATCGAGCTGCTCGGCGAGACCTGGCCCATCGAGCTCACCCTGGCCAGCCGCGACGAGATGGGCTTCCGCATGCTCCTCGGCCGCCAGGCCATGCGCGGCCGCTTCCTGATCGATCCCGGCCGGTCGTACATGGCCGGCAAGCCCGGCCGCCAGCCCCTGGCCGTCGCAGCCGAGCTGGTCCTGGCCCCGGCCCGGCCGATGCGCCGCCCGATCTGAGTGGGGCTACTTCGTGCCGAACAGGCGGTCGCCCGCGTCGCCCAGGCCCGGGAGGATGTAGCCCTTGTCGTTGAGGTGCTGGTCAACGGCCGCGGTGTAGATCGGCACGTCCGGGTGGCGCTCGTGGAAGGTGGCGATGCCCTCGGGCGCGGCCAGCAGGCACACGAACTTGACCGAGCGCGGGTTGACCTTCTTGATGCGCTCGACCGCCGCGACCGCCGAGTTGCCGGTCGCCAGCATCGGGTCGAGCACGATGGCGTCACGGTCCTCCATCTCGCTCGGGACCTTGAAGAAGTACTCGACCGCCTCGAGCGTCTCGTGGTTGCGGTACAGGCCCACGTGACCCACCCGCGCCGACGGCAGGATGCGCAGCATCCCGTCGAGCAGCCCGTTGCCGGCCCGCAGGATCGAGATGAGGACGATCTTCTTGCCCTCCAGAACCGGCGAGCGCATGGCCATGAGCGGAGTCTCGATCTCCTCCATGGTCACCTGCATGTCGCGGGTGACCTCGTAGGCCAGCAGCATGCTGATCTCGGCCAGGAGCGCGCGGAAGCTCGTCGTGCTGGTATCCCGCCGGCGCATCAGCGTCAGCTTGTGCTGCACCAGCGGGTGACCGATGACGTGGACCTGCCGCTTCATCTCTACGTCTCCGTTCATCAGCCCATCCAGGTCGCGTCGGGCTGCACCGCCCACTTTGTCGTGATCTTCTTGAGGTGCGTCCACAGCTCCACGCCGCCGCGGCCGGTGATGTCGCCGGAGCCGAAGCGCGACGCCTTGGTGCCGCCGAACGAGAACGGCTCGCGCGGCACCGGCACGCCGATGTTGACGCCGACCATGCCGCTCTGGGCCCGCTCGGCCACGTAGCGGGCAACGGCGCCGTTGGTGGTGAAGACCGACGTGGCGTTGCCGTACGGGTTGCGCTCCGACAGGGCCAGCGCCTCGTCGAGCGTCTTGACCCGCACGATGGTCAGGACCGGGCCGAACAGCTCGCGCACGGCGCAGTCCCAGTTCGGCTCGGCGCGGTCGATGACCGTCGGAGCCACCCAGTTGCCCTCCTCGTAGCCGCCGGGCAGCGGGGCCGAGCGGCCGTCGACCCGCACCTGGGCGCCGTCGGAGCCGGCCTGCTCGATGGAGGCGCGGATGCGGTCGACCGCCGCCTTGTCGATGAGCGCGCCCATGTCGAGGCCGAGCCGGATGGAGCCGGCCCGCTCGACGATGCCGTCGATCAGGCGATCGACGTCGCCGACCGCCACCATCAGGCTGGCGGCCATGCAGCGCTGGCCGGCGCAGCCGGTGAACGAGTCCACCACGCCCGGAATGGTCACCGCCGGGTCGGCGTCGGGCACCACGATGAGGTGGTTCTTGGCCCCGCCCAGGGCCAGGGCGCGCTTGCCGGCGGTGCTGGCGCGGCCGTACACCGCGCGCGCGGCCGGGGTCGAGCCGACGAAGCCGAGCGCCGACACCTCCGGGTGATCGACGACCGCCTCCACCGTCTCGCGCGCGCCGTTGACGATGCTGAACACTCCGGCCGGGAAGCCGGCCTCGATCATCAGCTCGCCCAGGATCTGCGGCGTGAGCGGCACCTTCTCCGACGGCTTGAGCACGAACGCGTTGCCCAGCGTGACGGCGATCGGATAGAGCCACATCGGCACCATGGCCGGGAAGTTGAACGGCGTGATGCCGGCGACGACGCCGAGCGGCTCGCGCCGCGCCTCGCACTGCACGCCGCGGCTGACCTCGAGGGCGCCGCCGTCGTCCAGGTTCTGCAGGCTGAGGGCGAACTCGATCACCTCGACGCCCTTGAGCACGCCGGCGCGCGCCTCGGCCACGGTCTTGCCGGCCTCGGCGGCCGCGCGGTTGGCGATGCGATCGACGTTGGCCAGAACCAGCTCGCGGTAGCGGAACAGAATCTGCGTCCGCTCCTTGATCGGCACCCGCCGCCACTCGCTCGCGGCGCGCGACGCGGCCTCGACCGCGCGCGACACCTCGGTCGCGTCCGACAGCGGCACGCGGCCGATGACCGCGCCGGTGTACGGGCTGCGCACCTCCTGGTACGGCCCGCCGGGGGCATGCCACTCGCCACCGATCAGGTTGCGGCAGGTGACGACAGACTCCGGGACATCCACTAGCTTCTGCTGCTTCACTGCATCACTCCGTCGAAAAAAAGCGGCCCACCGTGGCACGAAGCCGCGGCCTTGCCAAGGGGTTGCTCCACCGCTGCGTCGCCGTGTCTCATCACTTCTCGGCCGGCGCGCTGGCGCCCGCGATCCGGTGCTCGAGCTGGTGGCGGAGATCGCCCAGCTGGGCGCGCTCCTCGTCCGGATCCATCATCCCGTAGTAGCGGCGCGGACCGCCCCACGGGTTGCTGTCGAGGTCCAGGCACAGGTCGAACGGCGGCAGGTCGTTGCACTCGCGGATGCGGTACTTCGTCTCGCGCTTCTTCCCTGTCTGCGGGAAGTGCATCCACAGCGCCGCATCTCGCCGCTTGTACTCGAACAGCTCGATCGTCGCCTGGTAGGCCGAAGCCTTCTGGAACACGCCGATCGGCGCGCCGCGTCACGACGAACATCGCGTGCGTGTAGTCGGTGTACTTCTCCGGCGTGGAGTCGACCCAGACGCGGTCGGCGACCAGTCCCGGATCCTTCGCCGCGCGCCGCCTCCGGCGCGTCGTCTCGACCGGCGCTGTCGTCGCCGCGCCGGTGCAGGTACCAGCGCCCCGGCGACGCCCAGCAGCGCCAGACTCACGATGATCGAACGAATCGACGCTCGCTGCTTCATCCTGTCAGTCCTCCGTTGTCGGGGCCTGCTCGCGGCCGCGCCGGAGGGGCGGGCTCGCGGCGTAGAGACTAGCACCGGCGACGGCGGACCGACCGGGTACTCTTCTCTGGCGTGGTCCAGAATCCGGCAGCCCCGACGGAGATCGAAGGTAGCGAGAACACTTCGGTTGTGGGATCGCTGAGCCCGGGTCTCGTGCCGGCCGGCGCCGTCCTCCCGATTCGAGAGCAAGGCCCGGAGTGTGGCTGCGGGCCCGGAGCGCCACCATGAGGCCAGAAGAGGAGGAGGACCCCATGATGACGCTTTCAGAGAAGCCCGAAGCACGCGCCGCGCCGACCGGCGACGACGCGCGCTGGGCAGCCGTGGTGGGCCGCGACCGCGACGCCGACGGAAGCTTCTTCTACTCGGTGGAGACGACCGGCGTGTACTGCCGGCCGTCGTGCGGCTCGCGCCTGCCGCGACGCGAGAACGTGCGCTTTCACGCCACCGGCGCCGACGCCGAGCGGGCCGGGTTCAGGGCGTGCAAGCGCTGCCGCCCCGACGAGCCGGCGCTGGCCGAGCAGCGCGCCGAGGCGGTGGCGAGGGCCTGCCGCATCATCGAGTCGAGCGAGGAGATGCCGGGCCTCGAGGCGCTGGCCGACGCGGTCGGCATGAGCCGCTACCACTTCCATCGCGTGTTCAAGGCGGTGACCGGAGTGACGCCGCGCGCCTACGCGGCCGCGCACCGGGCGCAACCGGGTGCGCGACGCGCTGGCGAGCAGCGGCTCGGTCACCGAGGCGATCTACCGGGCCGGCTTCAACTCGAGCGGCCGCTTCTACGCCAGCTCGACGGCGACGCTGGGCATGCAGCCCAGGGCGTTCCGCGCCGGCGGCGAGGGCGCGGTCATCCGCTTCGCGGTCGGCGAGTGCTCGCTGGGATCGATCCTGGTCGCCGCCACCGACAAGGGCGTGTGCGCCATCTCGCTGGGCGACGATCCGGACGCGCTGGTGCGCGACCTCCAGGACCGCTTCCCCAGCGCGCAGCTGTCGGCCGGCGACGAGGGCTTCGACCAGCTGGTGGCCGCGGTCGTCGGCTTCGTCGAGGCGCCGGGTCTGGGCACCGACCTGCCGCTCGACGTGCGCGGCACCGCGTTCCAGCAGCGGGTGTGGCAGGCGCTGCGCGACATCCCGGCCGGCTCGACGGCGAGCTACGCCGACATCGCGCGTCGCATCGGCGCGCCGCGGGCGGTGCGCGCGGTGGCCCAGGCGTGCGCGTCCAACCCGCTGGCGGTGGCGATCCCGTGTCACCGGGTGGTGCGGCGCGACGGCGAGCTGTCCGGCTATCGCTGGGGCGTGGAGCGCAAGCGCGCGCTGCTCGACCGCGAGGTGTCGTGAGGCCGCCGTGCGCGACGTGATGCGCGAGCTCGACTGGGAGCGCATCGGCGGCGAGCTCGACGCCGCCGGCTGCGCGGTCCTGCCGGGCCTGCTGCCGGACGCCGGGTGCGAGGAGCTGGCCGCGCTCTACGACCAGGACGATCGCTTCCGCAGCCGGGTGATCATGGCGCGGCACGGCTTCGGGCGCGGCGAGTACAAGTACTTCGCCCACCCGCTGCCCGGGGAGGTCGCGCGGCTGCGCGGCGCGCTGTATCCGCCGCTGAGCGCGATCGCCAACCGCTGGAACGAGGCGATGGGCGTGGGCGTGCGCTATCCGGACGACCACGCCGCCTTCCTCGAGACGCTGCCACGACGACGGCCAGACCCGCCCCACGCCGCTGCTCCTGCGCTACGGCGAGGGGGACTACAACTGCCTGCACCAGGACCTGTACGGCGAGCACGTGTTCCCGCTGCAGATGACGGTGCTGCTGTCCGCGCCCCGGACGCGACTTCACCGGAGGCGAGTTCGTTCTCACCGAGCAGCGTCCCCGCATGCAGTCGCGCGCCGAGGTGGTGCCGCTGGAGCAGCGGCGACGGCGTCATCTTTCCGGTGCAGCGGCGCCCGGTGCAGGGCACGCGCGGCACCTACCGCGTGGCGCTGCGCCACGGCGTGAGCCGGGTACGCTCGGGGCGGCGCCACACGCTCGGCATCATCTTTCACGACGCCGAGTGAGGGTCGGTGAAGCCGCGGCTGCGGGCCAAAGGACCGCGTGTTACGACTGGTCTCATCCGTATGACGACGCGCATCTCGACGAAGCGGGCTCGCAAGTTGCTCTCCATCGCGGCGCTGTGCGCCGGAGCTGTCGGCGCACTCGGTTGCGGCAAGCAGGACGGCCGCGGCGGCGAGCCGCAGGCCGGCGAGCCGGCCGAGGCGGTCGCGCCGGCGTCGCCCGAGCCGACCGAGGCGGCCAAGCCGGCCGAGCCGCCGCCGCAGCCCGCCCAGCCGGCCGAGCCGCCCGCGACCGCCGAGCCGCCGGTGCCGGCCGCGCCGGCCGACCCGTCGGAGCCGCCGCCACCGCCGGCGTCTCCGGAGCCGGCCGCGCCGGTCAAGCCCGCCCAGCCGGACAAGCCGGGCAAGAGCGCCTCCGCGCCGACCACGGCCGACGAGTGCACCGCCGCCGGCGGCACCGTCGCCCCCAGCATCGGCAGCAAGCCGACCTGCCCCAAGGGCAAGAAGTCGATCGGCGACATCAAGTTCGGCATCGAGGGCGCGCTCTGCTGCAAGTAGAGCCAGGGTGCGGCTCGCTGCCGAAGCGAGCCTTGGGGTCAGTGACGCGCGCCGCAGGCCGCCTGTAGGGACGCACGCGCCGACACGCGCGGGCGGCGCGGCGAGAGGTACACTGGCCCGGGAATCGGCCAGTGCTGGTTGGGCGACGGCAGGAGCTCGGTCTCGTGGAGGGCGCGCTCGAGCGCGCCCGGGCCGGCCGCGCTGCGATCGTCCTGCTGTGCGGCGAGCCGGGCATCGGCAAGAGCCGGCTGGCCGAGGAGGCGGCGGCGCGGGCCGAGGAGCGCGACATGCAGGTGGGCTGGGGCCGCGCCTGGGAGGAGGGCGGCGCGCCGGCGTTCTGGCCGTGGATCCAGGTGCTGCGCGCACTGCGGCGGAGCGCGGCCGGCGATCAGGACATCGCTGAGCTGGCGCGCCTGCTGCCCGAGGTGCGCGCCGAGCCGCCCGCCGGCGAGAGCGCCGACGACCGCTTCGCCATGTTCGACGCGGTGCTGCGCTTTCTGGCCGCGTTCGACGGCGCAGCGCCCCGCGCTGATCGTGCTCGAGGACCTCCACGCCGCCGACCTGGCGTCGCTCCAGCTGCTCGCGTTCGTCGCCGCCCACCTGCGCGACGCCGGCCTCGCCGTGATCGGCACCTATCGCGACCTCGAGGCCGGGCAGTCGCCGGCGTGCGCCGATCTGCTGCAGCGCACCGGCCGGTGCGGCCAGCTGATTGGCCTGCGCCGGCTCGCGCGCGACGAGGTCGGCGTGCTGGCCGCCGCCGCGCGCGCCGGGACGGCCCCGCTCGACGAGGACGCCGTCGACCAGCTCCACCTCGCCACCGACGGAAATCCCTTGTTCGTCGTCGAGCTGCTGCGGCTCCTGCCGCCCGGACAGCCGCTGCACGGCCCGCTGCCGGTGCCGGCCGGCGTGCGCGCGGTCGTCCGCGAGCGGCTGGCCGGGCTGACCGAGCAGCGGCGCGCGCTGCTGGCGGCCGCAGCCACCATCGGGCGCGAGTTCGCGGCGCCGCTGCTGGCGTCGGTGTGCGGGAGGCCGCTGGCCGAGGTGGCCGCCGACCTGGCCGCGGCCGAGGAGGCGGGCCTGGTCGCCGAGCGCGCTCCGTCCCGCCATGGGTTCAGCCACGGTCTGTTCGCCGAGGCGCTGCGCCAGGATCCGCCGCCCGACCGGCGGTTCGCGCTCCACCTGGCCATCGCCGGGGAGCTGGAGCGGCTGCACGCCGGCGATCCGGCCGCGCCGCTGGCCGAGATCGCGCATCACCTGCTCGAGGCCGGCCCGGCGGCGGCGGAGCGCGCCGTGGCCGCCGCTCGCCGCGCGGCGGAAGCGGCCGTGCGCCAGCTCGCCTTCGAGGAGGCGGCCGCCCTGCTCGAGCGCGCCGCGGCCGCCGCGTCCCTGCTCGGTTGCGCGCAGACCCGGGCCGAGCTGCTCCTGGCCATGGCCCACGCCCGCACGCTGGCCGGCGAGGTCGACGCCGGACGCGCCGCGTGCCTGGAGGCGGCCGGGCTGGCGCGCTCGCTGGGCGCGCCGGAGCTGCTCGGCCGGGCCGCCATCGGCTACGGCGCCGCCTTCACCTTCGGCGTCACCGACGACGTGCTGGTGGCGCTGCTCGAGGAGACGCTGGCCGCGCTGCCGCCGGAAGACTCGCCGGCACGCGCGCGCATGCTGGCCCGACTGGCCGCCGCGCTGCAGCCGGCGCGCGACCCGGAGCAGCCGATGGCGATCGCGCGCCAGGCGATCAGGATGGCGCACCGCATCGGCGACGATCGCACCCGCCTCGACGTGCTCCACGCCGCGGCGGCCAGCCTGGCCAAGTACGGACCGCCGGTCGAGCGGATCGCCATCGACGCCGAGACCCGCGAGCTGGCGGCGCGGCTGGGCGAGCCGTCGCTGGCGCTGCGCGCGCACGCGCGGCTCATGTTCGATCACCTCGAGCTGGGCGACGCCGGCTCCGCGCTCGGTGATCTGCAGGCGTACGAGGACCTGGCGGCGGAGCTGGCCCGGCCCCGCGCGCGCTGGCCGGGCGCCATGTTCCGCGCCATGTTCGCGCTCTACGAGGGGCGCTTCGCCGATCAGGAGCGCCACCTGGGCGAGGCGGGCGCATGGATGGCGCGCGCCGGCGAGACTCTCGGCCCGCGCAGCCTGGAGATGCACCGCATCGGCACGCTGCGCGCGCGCGGCGACGACGCCGGTCTCGAGGGCAGGTCGTCGCGCATGTGGCGCCAGATGCGCTGGACCCACGACATCTACGACCGGACGCTGCGCTGGATGATCCTGGCGCGCCTGGGGAGGATCGACGAGCTGCGGGCCTCGCTCGCGCGCTGCAGCCCGGATGACGTCGTCTCCCTCGGCGATCCGATTGTCGTCGCCTGGGCGGCGGAGTCGGCGGCGCTCGCGCGCGACCGGGTCTGGGCCGGCGCGCTGGTCGCCTGGCTGGAGCCGCGCGCGTCGCAGATGGCGGTGCAGGGGATGCTCGGCATGTTCGTGGACGGCCCGCTGACGCGGCCGCTGTTCCTCCTGGCCGACGTGCTCGACCGCGCGGATTTCTCCCGCGCCAGCTTCGACCGCGCGCTGGCCACGGCGCGCGGCCACGGCGCCCGCCCGCTCGAGGCGCGCATCCTGTACGAGTGGGGCACCATCCGCGGCGCGCGCGGCCACGCGGCCGAGAGCCGGCGCTGTCTCGAGGAGGCGCTCGCGGTCGCCTCGTCGCTGGACCTGCCGCTGTGCGCGCGCATCGCCGCCGCGCTGGGTCAGCGGGACGCGGTCGCGACCGCCGACGAGGGCGTGGCGCTCACCCGCGAGGGGGATCACTGGACCATTCGCGGCGAGGGCGGGACCATCCGCCTGCGCGACAGCCGCGGGCTCGACATGCTCGCGCGCCTGGTGGCGCAGCCCGGTCGCGAGATCCACGCGCTCGAGCTGACCGGCGCGCGCGAGGCCGGCGTTGACGGCCACGCCGGCGAGATGCTCGACCGGGACGCGCGCGATCGCTACCGGGCCCGGCTGGGCGAGATCGAGGCGGAGCGCGACAAGGCCCAGGCGTGGAACGACGCGGGCCGGGTCGAGCGACTGGCCGCCGAGGAGGAGGCGCTGCGCGGCGAGCTTGCCCGGGCTGTCGGGCTGGGCGGGCGCGCCCGGCGTGCCGGCGACGCCTCCGAGCGGGCGCGGGTCAACGCCCAGCGCCGGCTGGCCGACGCGATCCGCCGCATCCAGGACGGTCACGCCGCCCTCGGCGCCCACCTGGCCCGGTCGGTCCGCACCGGCATCTACTGCTGCTACGACCCGGCCCGCCGGCGCTGAACCCGGGCGGAACGCGGTGTTCCGGACCGCGGAACGCCTCCTTGTCGGACGGCCCGCAGCCCGGGCGCGCCAGAGAAGGGGGACGTATGTTCGACATCGACCAGTTCGTCGCCGACTGCAAGCAGGCCGCGGCCGACCCGCACCCGTGCCAGCCCATCCGCGAGGTGCTCGAGCGCGCCCTGACCCGGCCGGAGGAGGTGGCGCACGCGCTGCCGGCCACGCGCGCCGAGATTGTGCCGCTCTATCTGTCCGAGGAGCTGAGCGTGATGAAGGTCGTGTGGGGGCCGCGCATGCGGTTCCACCCGCACAACCACCTCATGTGGGCCGCCATCGGGCTGTACGGCGGGCAGGAGCACAACACGTTCTACCGCCGCGGCCCGGGCGGCATCGAGGTCACCGGCGACCGCGCCCTGCGCACCGGCGACGTGGCGGTGCTCAAGTCGGACGTGATCCACTCGGTGCGAAACCCGGAGCCGCGCCTCACCGGAGCCATCCACGTGTACGGCGGAGACATCTCGCGGCGGCCGGGCCGACGCGAGTGGATCGAGCCGGCGCACACCGAGGTGGACTACGACTTCGAGCGGGCGCGACGGACGTTCGCCGAGGCGCAGGACGGCTGAGCCGCTCGCCGCGCCGCGTCGCGCCCTTCGGCGACCAAGTCATCTCGACCGTTTACATGATAGAGGAAGAGAACCATGGACATTTTTGACTCTTCATGAACTTTTGAAACATCTGACTGACAGTGGAGGTCGCGTCCCATGGCGCTCGTCCAGACTGCCGTCCCGACCAAAGAGAACATGCACACGAGTCCGTCGCTCCTTTCGCGCCTCGGTGCGGTGGTCGGGCCGCGCGGCGCACAGCTCCTGGCTGACCGCCTGCGCGATCTCGAGGCCTGGGTCGCCGCCGACCTGGCCGGTTTCGAAGCCGAGCTGGCCGCTTTCGAGCGCGGTCACAGCCTGGTCCAGCGCAGCGCGCAACACCTGCTCGATCTCGACGGCAAGCACGTGCGCCCGCTGTGCGTGCTGATGGCGGCGCGCGCCGGATCCGGCTTCGGCGAGGCGGCCCGCCAGCTCGCCATCGCGGTGGAGCTGGTGCACAGCGCCACGCTCCTGCACGACGACGTCGTCGATCTCGGCGAGACGCGGCGGGGCAAGCCGACCGCGCGCGTCGTCTACGGCAACGCGGCGTCGATCTTCGCCGGCGACTGGTTGCTGGTCGAGGCGCTGCGCCGCGTCCGCCGCACCGGGCCGGCCGGGCTCGGCCTGCTCGACCGCATGCTCGCCGTGATCGAGGAGATGATCCTCGCCGAGTCGGTGCAGCTGGAGAACCGCGGCCGGGTCAACACCGCGCTTGTCGACTACTTCCGCGTGGTCGAGGGCAAGACCGCGTCGCTGTTCCGCTGGGCCATGCGGGCCGGCGCCACCATCGGCGAGCTGCCGGAGACCGCGTGCGCCGCGCTCGAGCGCTACGGCCACCACCTGGGCATCGCGTTCCAGGCGGTCGACGACCTCCTCGATCTCGACGGCGATGCCGCCGTGACCGGCAAGGCGCTGTTCACCGACCTGCGCGAGGGCAAGATGACCTATCCGCTCATCGTCGCGATCGAGCGCAGCCCCGCGCTCCTGCCGGTGGTGACGGAGTGCGCGGCGCTGGCGCCCGAGGAGCCGCTGTCGGCCGCGGTCGTCGAGCGCTTGCTGACCGCGCTGCACGCGACCGGCGCGGTGGGCGAGTGCCGCGCGCTGGCCCGCAAGCATGCCGAGCTGGCCGCCGCGCGCGCTGAGCGAGGTGCCGGAAGGTCCCGGCGTGGCGGCGATGGTCACGGTGGCCGAGACCACCGCGATGCGGGAGAGGTGAGCCATGGCGCGACCAGCCGCACGCTCGGACCGCCCCGCCAAGCCGACCCCCGTCCCCGCCGCTCCGATCGCGGCCGGTGAGCCGATCGAGGCCGCCGGCACCGATCCCGTGGCCGCGCAGCCCGGCGACCGAGGCGGTCGAAGCGATCGACGATGGGAGCGACGCCGTGGCGGAGGCCGGGGCGATCGAGGCCGCCGCGACCAGCCGGCTGCCCGGCTTCTACCGCCGCACCGTCGAGGAGCGCCGCGCGGTGCTGGCGCCGCGCGTGTCGGCCGAGGCGCGGGCGGCCATCGCGGCGGCCGGGCTGCCGATCGACATCGCCGACCGCATGAGCGAGAACGTCGTCGGCTGCCACGGCCTGCCGCTCTCGCTGGCCCTCAACTTCCTGGTCAACGGGCGCGAGGTGCTGCTGCCGATGGCGGTCGAGGAGCCGTCGGTGGTGGCCGCGGCGTCGCGCGCCGCGCTGTTCGCGCGCGCCGGCGGCGGCTTCGCCGGCCAGGCCGACCCGCCGATCATGACCGCGCAGGTCCAGCTCGACGGCGTCGCCGACGCGGCCGGCGCGGCCGCGCGCGTGGCCGAGCGGCGCCGCCAGATCCTGGCCGCCGGCGACGAGGCCATCCCGTCGATGGTGGCGCGCGGCGGCGGCTGCCGCGACATCGAGGCGCGCGTCCTCGACGGCGAGCCGGACATGGTCGTGGTCCACATCCACGTCGATGTCGGCGAGGCGATGGGCGCCAACGTGGTCGACACGGTGGCGGAGGCGACCGCGCCGCTGCTGGCCGAGGTGGTGGGCGGCAGGGTCGGCCTGCGCATCCTGACCAACCTGCCGCTGCGCCGGCTGGTGCGCGCGTGGGTGGAGATCCCGCTCGACGTGCTGGGCGGGCCGGAGGCGGCCGGCGGCGTCGAGCGCGCCAGCCGCTTCGCCGAGGCCGATCCGATGCGCGCGGTCACCCACAACAAGGGCATCATGAACGGCATCGACGCCGGCGCCGTCGCGCTGGGCCAGGACTGGCGCGCCATCGAGGCCGCCGCCCACGCCTACGCGGCGCACCGGCGGTCGCTATCGCCCGCTGGCCACGTGGAAGGTGGTCGGCGGCGCGCTGGGCGGGCGCATCGAGCTGCCGCTGGCGGTCGGCACCGTCGGCGGCGCGACCCGCGTGCACCCGGGCGTGCGCGCGGCGTTCGAGATCCTGGGCCATCCGCGCGCCGCGCGAGCTGGCCGTGATCCTGGCGTCGGCGGGGCTGGCCAGCAACCTGGCCGCGCTCCACGCGCTGGCCAACGAGGGCATCCAGCGCGGCCACATGCGCCTTCACCGCCGGCGCTGCGAGCCGGGAGGAGACGGCGATGGCCGCGCGTAGTCGATCGCTCGACCTGGAGGCGCCGGTGGTGCGGCCCGGCAGCGGCGCGATGTTCGACCGCATCGCGCGGCGCTACGACATGCTCAACCGGGTCCTGTCGCTCGGGCTCGATCGGCGCTGGCGGCGGCTCACCGTCGCCGCGCTCCGGCTCGAGCCGGGCCATCGCGTGCTCGACCTGGCCACCGGCACCGGCGATCTCGCCCTGGCGATGCTGCGCAGCTGCCCGGGCGCGTCGGTGGTCGGCATCGATCCGTCGGAGGAGATGCTGGCTGTCGCGCACCAGAAGTGGGAGCGACAGAGCGCGGCCGACGGCGGATCGCGTGAGGCCCTCGAGCTCGGCGTCGGCGAGGCGGAGCAGCTGCCGTTCGACGACGCCGCCTTCGACTCGGTCGCCATCGCGTTCGGGCTGCGCAACGTGCCGGATCGCGAGCGCGGCCTGCGCGAGATGGCGCGGGTCACGCGGCCCGGCGGGCACATCGCCATCCTCGAGCTGGGCGAGCCGCGCGGGCCGGTGCTAGGCCGCATGGCCCGGCTGCACATCCACGTCATCGTCCCGAGGGTCGGCGCGCTCCTGTCCGGCGCGCGCGAGTATCGCTACCTCGAGAAGTCGATCGCCGCGTTCCCTCCGCCCGAGCAGGTGACGGCGATGATGGAGCGCAGCGGCATCGAGCCGCTGGAGGCGCGCCGGCTCACCTTCGGCGCCTGCTACCTGTTCGTCGGCCGCGTGCGCGCGCCGGAGGAGGCCGCATGCTGACCTCGGCGCTCGCCGCCCCGGTGTCGGCGCCCGACGCCCTCACCATCATCACGCTGCCGGTCCCGGAGCCGGCGCCGCCCGCGCTTTCTCTGCCGGATCTGCTGTTCTGGTGGGCGCCGCGCGACGGCGGCGAGGTGGCCGGCATCGGCGTGGCCGCCGAGGTGACAGCGTCCGGGCCGGATCGCTTCGCCGAGGTGGAGCGCCGCGCGGCCGAGATCCTGGCCCGGGTGGCGGTGCACGACGCGGCCGGCGCGCCGCCGTGGACGCCGCGGCTGTACGGCGGCTTCGCCTTCGCGCCCGGCGCCGCCGACGCGCCGCCGTGGACCGACTTCGGCGACGCCTGGTTCGCGCTGCCCCGCATCCTTTACCGCCGCGAGGGGCGGCGCGCGTGGCTGAGCGTGGCGGTCGACGGATCCGGCGGGGCCGGCGCCCGCGACCGCGCCATGGCCGAGGCCGAGCGCCTGGTCGCCGCGCTGGGCGGCGGCCGGCCACAGTCGCCGCGCGTGGCGCCGGAGCTGCGCAGCCTGCGCCAGCTCGATCCGGCGGTGTGGCGCGACCGCGTGACCCGCATCCGCGCGGCCATCGCCGACGGCGCGTGCGAGAAGATCGTCTACGCGCGCCGCACCGAGCTGGAGCTGGCCGCGCCGGTCGACACGGTCGCCATGCTCGAGCGGCTCGATCAGCGCCACCCGGGCTGCTTCCGCTTCGCGTTCCGCCGCGGCGACGCGCTGTTCGCCGGGGCCAGCCCGGAGCGCCTGGTCGCGCGCTCGGGCGACAGCGTCGAGAGCGAGGCGATGGCCGGCTCGATCGCCGGCTCGGCCGCCAGCGACAGCGCGCGGCGCGCGCGCTGCTCGACAGCCGCAAGGACCGCGGCGAGCAGGAGGTGGTGGTGCGCGCCCTGGTGCGCGGGCTGGCCCCGGTGTGCCGCTCGCTCGAGGTCGCGCCGGCGCCGGAGGTACGCGCGCTGCGCGACGTGCTCCACCTGTGCACGCCCCTGCGCGGGCAGCTGGACCGGCCGCTGCACATCCTCCAGCTGGCCGCCGCGCTGCACCCGACCCCGGCGGTGGGCGGCGAGCCGACCGCGCCGGCGCTGGCCTGGATCGCCAGGCACGAGCAGGCCCCGCGCGGCTGGTACGCCGGCCCGGTCGGCTGGTTCGACGCCGCCGGCGACGGCGAGCTGGCGGTCGCGCTGCGCTCCGGCCTCGTCGCCGGCGATCGCGCGTACGCATGGGCCGGGGCCGGCATCGTGTCGGAGTCGGACCCGGAGGCGGAGTACGAGGAGACCGGCCTCAAGCAGCGCGCGCTGCTCGATGTCCTCGGCGTGGAGGGCGCGTGAGTCCATCCCGGGCAGAGCTTTTGCTCGCCGGCCGGCGCGACGCGGGCCCCGATCACCTGATGGTGAGCCCGGCATCGCCCCTCGACGCGCTCGGCGTGGAGGGTGCGTGAACCTGCCCTGGGCAGAGCTCCTGCTCGCCGGACTGCGCGACGCGGGCGCCGATCACCTGGTGGTGAGCCCGGGATCGCGCTCGACGCCGCTGGTGCTGGCCGCGGCGCGGCTCGGTCTGCCCAGCCACGTCCTCGTCGACGAGCGCGTGGCCGGCTTCTTCGCGCTCGGCCGCGCCCGCGTGACCGGCCGCCCGTCGGTGCTCGTGTGCACCTCCGGGACCGCCGGCGCGCACTACCTTCCCGCCGTCATCGAGGCGGCCATGGCGCGCATCCCGCTCGTCGTCATCACCGCCGACCGGCCGCCGGAGCTGCACGACTGCGCGGCGCCGCAGACGATCGATCAGATCCACCTCTACGGTCGCTTCGCGCGCGGCTTCTGCGACCTCGGCGTGGCCGAGGCCAACGCGGGCGCGCTGCGCGCGGTGAGGCGGCGCGCGGCGCAGATGGCGGCGCTCAGCCGCTGGCCGGACCCCGGCCCGGTCCACATCAACGCGCCGGCGCGCGCCCCGCTCGAGCCGTCCGCCGAGCCCGGCCCCGACGAGCGCCGCATGATCGAGCTGGCCGCCGCGGTCGCGGCCGAGCCGCTCGTCCGTGCGGCACCGGTGCGCGCCGCCGTCGCCGACGACGCCATCGCCGAGGTGGCGGCCGCATGTGCCGCCGCCCGGCGCGGCCTGCTCGTCGCCGGACCGGCGCCGCTGGCCCGGGCGGGCGAGCGCGAGGCGGTCCTCGCCCTGGCCCGCGCGACCGGCTTTCCGCTCCTGGCCGAGGCGACGAGCCAGCTGCGCTGGACCGGACAGCCGGTCTCCGCCCGGCCTCTGCGATGCATTCGACCTGGCCCTGCGCGCGGCGGCGGCCGGCGGGCCGGATCCGGGCGCGCCCGATTCTGATCGTGGAGCTGGGCGCCCCGCCGACCTCGGCGGCGTGGGCCCGCTACGTGGCGCGCCACCGCGCATGCAGGCGCATCGTCATCGCCCCGCACGGCTGGTCCGACCCGCACAGCAGCGCCGCGCTGCTCGTTCATGCCGAGGTGGGCGAGACCGCCGCCCGCGTGGCGGCGCGCGCTGCCGCGCAGCGCCGGGCCGAGCGAGTGGAGCGAGGCGTGGCGGGCCGCCGACCGTCGCGCGCGCGCCGCGCTCGAGCGCGCCATCGACGAGGCGAGCGAGCTGCGCGGCGCGCCCGCCATGGGCGAGCACGCGGCCGCCCGCTCCGTCGTTGACGCGCTGCCCGACGGCGCCCTGCTCCTGCTCGGCAACAGCCTGCCGGTGCGCGTGGCCGACGCGGCCTGCCCGGCGGCGGCGCGGCGCATCGATGTGCTCTGCCAGCGCGGCGCCTGCGGCATCGACGGCCTCATCGCCGGCGCGGCCGGGTCGGCCAGCGCCGCCGGCAGGCCGACAGCGGTCTTGCTCGGCGACGTCAGCTTCGCGCACGACCTGGGCGGGCTGGCGGCGGCGCGGGCGGCCGGGGCTCCGCTGGCCATCGTCGTCATCGACAACGGGGGCGGTCGCATCTTCGAGCAGCTGCCGGTGGCGAGCGCGCCCGGCGGCGCCGAGGCGCTCGAGCGCTACTTCCTGACCCCGCCCGGGGTCGACGTCGCCGCGGCCGCCGCCACCTTCGGCCTGCCCCACCGGCGCGCGCTCGACCCCGCCGCGCTGGCCGCCGCGGTGCGCGCTGCCCTGTCCGCGGACGGCGCCACGATCATCCACGCGCCGGTCGCGCCGCACGGCGCGCGCGACGTGGAGCGCGCCGCCCTGGCCCTGCTGGCGGAGGACACGTGACCGCGCCGCTCCTCGGGCTGCACGGTTTCACCGGCCGGGCCGACGCCTGGGCCGAGGCGGCGCCGCACGCGATCGGGCTGGCCGTCTCCGGCCACGCCCCCGACCTGCCGGTGCCGGCCGGCTGGACCTTCGATCACGAGGCCGATCGCATCGCCGCCGTCGCGGGCGCCGCGGGCGAGCCGGTGCACCTGGCCGGCTACTCGATGGGCGGGCGCATCGCGCTGGCCGTCGCCTGTCGCTGGCCCGAGCGGGTCGCGCGCCTGACCCTGGTCGGCGTCCATCCCGGCCTCGACAATCAGCCGGCCATCGACGAGCGCCGCGCCGCCGACGAGGGCTGGTGCGCGCTGCTCGAGCGCGGCGGCATCGAGGCGTTCGTCGCCGCCTGGCAGGAGCAGCCGCTGTGGCGCAGCCAGTCCGCGCTGCCGGCCGAGGTGCGCGAGCGCCAGCGCCGGGCGCGCCTCGAGCACTCGCCGGCCGCGCTGGCCGCCGCGCTGCGCTCGCTCGGCCTGGGCGCGATGCCCAGCCTGTGGCGGAGCCTGGCCGACCTGCCGATGCAGGTCGACTGGGTGGCCGGCGGGCTGGACGCGAGATTCGTCGACCTGGCCGGCCGCGCCGCGGCCCGGTGCCGCTCCGGCCAGCTCATCATCGTCGCGGGCGCGGGACACAACGTCCTGCTCGAGCGCCCCGAGGAGATTTCGCGCGCGCTCGGCGACGCGCGCGCCGAGAGGAGAAGCACATGAGCGACGTCACCTGGAACGATCAGCCCGGTTTCGAGGACATCCGCTACGCCAAGAGCAGCGACGGCATCGCCAAGATCACGATCAACCGGCCCGAGGTGCGCAACGCGTTCCGGCCGCAGACGGTCAAGGAGATGTCGCGCGCCTTCGACGACGCGCGCGACGACTGCCGAGATCGGCGTCGTCATCCTGACCGGCGAGGGACCGGACGCGTTCTGCTCCGGCGGCGATCAGCGCGTGCGCGGCAAGGCCGGCTACGTCGGCGGCGACGGCATCGCGCGGCTCAACGTGCTCGATCTGCAGCGCCAGATCCGCACCCTGCCCAAGCCGGTCATCGCCATGGTGGCCGGCTACGCGATCGGCGGCGGGCACGTGCTGCACCTCGTGCTGCGATCTCACCATCGCCGCCGACAACGCCATCTTCGGCCAGACCGGCCCCAAGGTCGGCAGCTTCGACGGCGGCTACGGCTCGTCGTACCTGGCCCGCGTCGTCGGGCAGAAGAAGGCGCGCGAGATCTGGTTCCTGTGCCGGCAGTACTCGGCGCAGCAGGCGCTCGACATGGGCCTGGTCAACACCGTCGTGCCGCTGGCCCAGCTCGAGAGCGAGACCCTGGCCTGGTGCCGCGAGATCCTCGAGAACAGCCCGATGGCGCTGCGCTGCCTCAAGGCCGCCCTCAACGCCGACTGCGACGGCCAGGCCGGGCTCCAGGAGCTGGCCGGCAACGCCACGCTTCTCTTCTACATGACCGAGGAGGGGCGCGAGGGGAAAGAGGCCTTCCTCGAGAAGCGGAAGCCGGACTTCAAGAAGTTCCCCCGCTATCCGTGATATGGGGGGAGCCGAGCCTCAGACTCCTGCCGATGCCGCTCCCCTCTCCTGACTCCCCGCGCGCGTGGCTCCTGGCCGCGCGGCCGGCCACGCTGCCGGCGGCTGTCGCCCCGGTCGCCGTCGGCACCGCGTGTGCCGTCGCCGCCGGAGGCTTCCGGCCCGGCCCGGCGGCCGCGGCCGCGGTGGGCGCGCTGCTGCTTCAGATTTCGGCCAACTTCGCCAACGACGTCTTCGACTTCGAGAAGGGCGCCGACCGCGAGGACCGGCTCGGCCCGCCGCGCGCCGTGCAGTCGGGGCTCCTGTCGCCGGCGGCGATGCGCCGCGGCCTCGTCGCCGTGCTGGCCGCCGCGCTCGCCATCGGCATCTACCTGGCCGCGGTGGCCGGCTGGCCGGTGGTCGCCATCGGCATCGCCTCCATCGCCGGCGCCGTGGCGTACACCGGCGGCCCCTTCCCGCTCGGCTACCACGGCCTCGGCGATCTGATGGTGCTGCTGTTCTTCGGCTTCGTCGCCGTGTGCGGCACCGCGTTCGTGCAGCTCGGCGGGCTCCCGGCCCTCGCCGTCGCTGCCGCCGTGCCGGTCGGCGCGCTGGCCACCGCCATCCTCGTGGTCAACAACCTGCGCGACCGGGCCGGCGACGCCATCGCCGGCAAGCGCACCCTCGCGGTGCGGCTGGGCGCGAGCGGCGCGCGCGTCGAGTACGCGGCGCTGCTGGCGGTCGCCTACGCGGTGCCGATCGCGCTGGCGCTGCACCGGGGCGAGTGGCTGCTGGCCGCGCCCGTCGTCACCGCGCCGTGGGCCGTGCGCCTGGTGAGCTCGATCTGGCGCCGCGACGGCGTCGCGCTCAACCCGTGCCTGCCGGCCACGGCACGCCTGCTGCTCCTGCACTCGCTGGTCTGGGCCGCCGCGATCGCCATCGCCGGCGGCCGCTGATCCATGGCGCGACGGATCGAGGTGGTCGCCTCCGAGGTGGTTCGCCTCGGCGATCGCACGTCGATCGTCCGCCTCGGCGATCCATGGGGCCGCATCGGCACCGGCGAGTGCTCGCCCTTGCCCGGCCGCTCGCCCGACTCGCCGGACGACGCCATGCACGCGCTCCAGTGGGCCGTCGCCGCCCCGCTCGCGCTGCGGCCGACAGCGCCGGCCATCGCGGCGGCCCTGGATCTGATCGACCGCCGCTTCCCGGCCGCCCGCCTGGCGCTCGAGACCGCCCTGCTCGATCTGGCGGCGCAGGTGACCGGCGCATCGATCGCCGAGCTTCTCTCTCCGTTCCCGGCCAGCCGCCTGGCCTGCTCCGCCATCGTCGCGCCCGATGGCGCCGACGCGCCGCCCGGCATCGGCACGTGGAAGGTGAAGCTCGGGGAGCCGGCCCGACTCGAGCGCGACCTCGACGATCTGCGCCGCGCGCTCGCCGGCCGCGACGTCCGCGTGCGCCTGGACATCAATCGAAGGTGGTCCGGCGCCGAGGCCGACCGCTATCTGCCGCTCCTGGCCGACCTCGACCCGCAGTGGGTCGAGGAGCCGACCTCGGCCGCGGAGTTTCTGTCGCTATCCACCCCTTCGGTCCCGATCGCGCTGGACGAGAGCGCGCTCGACGCCGAGGCGGACACGATCCTGGCGCTGGAGCGCGGGCAGGTCCGCGCCCTGATCCTCAAGCCCGCCGTGCTGGGCGGCCTGTGGGCGGCGGCCGCGTGGGCCGGACGCGCACGCCGCGCCGGCGCCGTCCCGATCATCAGCCATCTGCTCGACGGGCCGGTCGCGCTGGCCGCGTACGCCGAGCTGGCCCTCGCCCTCGCGATCCCCGGCGATCCGGCGGCCGGGCTCGGTCTTCACGCGGGCCTCGCCGCGCTGCCGCCGGCCGCGGTGCCGCAGCTCGCCGACGGCCTGCACATCGAGTCGCACCGCGGGGGGCTGGGAGTCTCGCTGTGACCGCCCCGGTCGCGCTGATCGCGGCCGGCGAATCTCACAGCTTCCCGGCCCTGGCCCGCATGTCGGCGCGCCGCGCGGCAGAGCTGCCCCTGGCGCCAGGACGCCCGCTCGTCCTACAGCCGGCGCTGACCGTACCCGACGTGTGCGCGCTGCACGCCGCCGCGCTGCGCGGCGCGCCGGTCGCGCTGCTGCCGGCGCGGGCCGGGCAGGACGAGCTGGCGACTTTACGCGCCGCGCTCCCGGCGCGCGTGCCGGAGCCGGTCGCGGCGCTCATCTACACGTCCGGATCGACCGGCCGGCGCCGCTGCGCGCTGCTCGACCGCGCCGCCTTCGCCGCCAGCGCCGCCGCCGGCGCCGCCGTGCTGGGCTGGCGCGACGACGACCGCTGGCTGGCCTGCCTGCCGCTGTCAACCATCGGCGGCCTCTCGGTCCTGTCGCGCTGTCTGCGGGCCCGCCGCACCGCCGTGCTGGCCGACCCGGCCGCCGAGCTTCGACCCGGCCGCCATCGCCCGCCAGATCGAGCGCGATCGCGTGACCCTGGTGTCGCTGGTGCCGACGATGCTGGTGCGTCTGCTCGACATGGACTGGCGCCCGCCCGCGCACCTGCGCGTCGTCCTGCTGGGCGGGGCCGCCGCGTCGTCGTCGCTCCTGGCCCGCGCCGCCTCGCGCGGCGTGCCGGTGCGCACCACCTACGGCATGACCGAGACCTGCTCGCACGTGGCCATCGACGGGCGCGTCCTGCCCGGCATCGAGCTCGCGGCGCGCGACGGCCGCATCGCCGTGCGCGGGCCGGTGCTGCTGCGCGGCTTCGCGCCACCCGACGACGCGGTCCCCGCCGTCAACCCGGACGGCTGGTTCGTCACCGCGGACCGCGGCGAGGTCGTCGACGGGCGCCTGCGCGTGCATCGGCCGCGCCGACGACGTCATCGTCTCCGGCGGCGAGAAGATCGATCCGGCCGCTGTCGAGGCGGCGCTCGAGTCGATCCCGGGCATCGCCGCCGCGTGCGTGTTCGCCGTCCCGGACCCGGAGTGGGGCCAGCGCGTGGCCGCCGCGCTGGTGGCCGGCACCGGCCGGCCCGCCGCCAGACATCGAGGCCGCCATCGCGGATCGACTCGGCCGCCATCGACCGCGTCTGCTGGCCTGGCTCGGCGAGCTCGCAGTCGCGGCCAGCGGCAAGCTCGATCGCCAGGAGACCGCGCGCCGCGCCGCCGCCCCACCTCGTCCCGCTGCGCTGAGTCGCGCAGCCGCATCGATCGACGTCAGCGCTGCCAGCCCAGCACGAACAGCGCGCCGCCCGGCGCCGGCGCCAGCGAGATGCTGCAGCTCCTTGACGCTGGCCGGCCGCCGCCGCCGGTGCAGGAGGTACGGCACCGCGAAGCCGACAGCCGATCCGACGAGCGCCCCGGTCAGCACGTCGGTCGCGTAGTGCCGGTCGGCCGCCACGCGCATCCACCCGGTCAGCGCCGCGGCGCCCAGGCCGACGCCCCACACCGCCGGCGCGCCGCGATAGCCGCGCATGCTGGCCACCGTCCCGCTCGCCACGGCCAGCGAGAACGCGAACGACGTGTGGCCGGAGAAGAACGACAGGTTGCTCTCGGCCGCCGACTCCGGTGCGCCCGGCATGTCGCCGCCGAGCTCGCGCATGTACGGGCGCGCCCGCCCGCTGTGGAACTTGGCCAGCTGGGTGAGGTCCGCGGCCAGGATGGTCGCCTCCAGCACGGAGAACGCGTTGACCGGCCAGTCCGCGGCGCGCCCGGCGCGCCAGCCCACCAGCGCGGTCAGGCCGAACGCCGAGGCCGGCGCCACGCCGTAGACCAGCGCGTTGCTCAGCTGGTGCGCCGTCTCCGGATCCGACCAGCGCAGCTCGACGCGCATCCGATCGTCGAACGCGTTGCCCTCGCACCAGCTGCAGCGTTCGTCGGCGAGGTGGTCCTTGAACAGCGCCTCCGACAGGCCCAGCCCGAGCCCGCCGGCCACGACGATCGGCACGTGAACGCCCCAGTCGACCTCGATCGCGCCCTCCGCCGGCTCCTGCGCCGCCGCCGGCCGCCCCCAGCCCGAGCCGAGCCCGATTGCGAGCCCGACAGCCGCCATCCGCGAGACCAGACTGCGAGGCACGTTTTCATCCTCGCATGCCTCCTGGCCCGGGCCGGACCGAATGCCGTCCGCTGCCGCAACCGGCCGCACGGTGCGAGAGCGGCCGCATCAACCTCGAGCGCCCCGCGCACGACTCGCTCTGCTATCATGGGGACGCAATGGCCGAGGGACCGCAGTACCCGCCGGACCCAGATGCAGCCTATCTCGGCAAGTACAGGTTGCTGGCGCGCCTCGGTACCGGCGGCATGGCCGAGGTGCTGCTGGGTCGTCTCGACGGCCCGGCCGGGTTCAGCAAGCACTTCGCCATCAAGCGAATGCGGCCCGAGCTGACCTCGCACCGCGAGTTCGTCAACCTCTTCCTCGAGGAAGCGCGCACCGCCTCGCTGCTCAGCCACCCCAACATCTGCCAGGTCAACGAGCTGTACACCGCCGGCGGCGACTACTTCATGGTGCTCGAGTACCTGGAGGGTGTGCCGGTGTCGAGCGTGCTGGTCAAGGCGCTGTCGCACCCGACCGCGCTGCCGATCCCGTTCCTGGTCGGCATCGTGCAGCAGGCGTGCGAGGGGCTGCACTACGCCCACGAGATGGCCGACGACCGCAGCCAGCCGTACCAGATCATCCACCGCGACATCTCGCCGCCCAACCTGTTCGTGACCGTGGACGGCGTGGTCAAGGTGCTCGACTTCGGCATCTCCAAGTCGCGCGACTCGCTGGTCAAGACCCTGACCGGGCAGATCCGCGGCAAGTTCTCGTACATGTCGCCCGAGCAGCTGCGCGGCGAGAAGCTGGACCGCCGCTCCGACGTGTTCTCGCTCGGCATCGTCCTGTTCGAGCTCATCACCGGGCGCCGGCTGTTTCGCCGCAAGAGCCGGCTCGAGGTGTTCAAGGCGGTGGTCAAGGAGCCGATCCCGCTGGCTTCGGAGTGGCGGTCCGACCTGCCCGGCGACCTGGTCTCGGTGCTCGAGCACGCGCTCGCCCGCGACCGCAACGGCCGCTTCGACAGCGCGCGCGCGTTCGGCGAGGCGCTGGGCGGTTCGATCCGTCACCTCGGCGGTGTGATGTCGTCGCACGCGATCGGCGCGCGCGTTCGCAACGAGTTCCACGGCGAGCTGGACGCGCGCCGGCAGCTGCTGGTCACGCCGCCCGGCGTCGCGCTGTCGGCGGTGGGCCCCGGCGGGCTGATGCCGACGCAGCCGAGCGGCCGCCAGGGACCGCCGCCTGCCAACGCTCGCTCCGGCGTGCTGTCGACGCCGCCGGAGGACACCAATGTCGAGACCTCGCTGTGGTCGCGGTCCGACGTGACGGCTGTGGACGCGCGTGACCTCGAGTCGGTGGCCGACGGCGACGTCGGACCTGACGGTGAGACGCCCCGTAGCTGACCACGAGACTCCGGCCGCCGGCCGCGACGACTGTGATAGGTTGGGAACCGATCAGATGTCCTACCTGTCAGTCGTCCGCATCTACGCCACCACTCAGGATCCCGACCACGACTCTCCGTGGCAGGCGCAGGTGCCTCATTCGAGCACCGGCTCGGGCGTGGTCATCGGGCCCGGCCGCATCCTGACCGGCGCCCACGTCATCGCCAACAGCACCTTCTTACAGGTGCAGAAGATCTCCGACCCGGAAAAGGCGGTCGCGCGCGTCATCGGCGTCTGCCACGACTGCGACCTGGCCCTCATCGGGGTCGACGACCGGCACTTCCTGGACGGCATCGAGCCGGCCAAGCTGGGCGAGCTGCCCGATCTGCGCGACCGCGTCGCCGTCGTCGGCTTCCCGGTCGGCGGCGAGGAGGTCTCGATCACCGAGGGCGTCGTGTCGCGCATCGAGGTCCAGCGCTACAGCCACAGCCAGCGGCACCTCCTGGCCGTCACCGTCGACGCGGCCATCAACAAGGGCAACAGCGGCGGCCCGGTGTTCAAGAGCGGCGCCGTCGTCGGCATCGCGTTCCAGAAGCTGGAGAGCGCCGAGAACATCGGCGAGATGGTGCCGGCGCCGATCATCCGGCACTTCCTGTCGGCGGTGGACAAGACCGGCGAGCTCCGAGATCCCGGCGCTCGGCCTGACCACGCAGGGCGTCGAGAACCCGTTCCTGCGCCGGCGCGTCGGCCTGGCCGACGGCGACGGCGGCGTGCTGGTCCTGTCGGTCGACTACGGCGGATCGGCGTGGGGCGTGCTCGAGCCGGGCGACGCCATCCTCGAGATCGCCGACCACCGCATCTCGGTCAACTCGACGGTGAAGTTCCGCGGCCGCTACCGCACGCGCTACGACGTGATGCTCGGCTGGAGCGCGGTCGGCGATCCTCTCGAGCTGGTGATCCTGCGCAAGGGCGTGCGCCGCAAGGTGACGTTGCAGCTCGAGCCGCCCGCCCCGCTGGTGGCGCGCAGCCAGTACGACCGCACGCCCACCTACTTCGTCTACGGCGGCCTGGTCTTCCAGGTGCTGTCGCGCGACTACCTGTCCACCTGGGACAGCTGGTGGGACAAGGCGCCCAAGGAGTTCCTGCACCTCTACTACTCGGGCAATCGCACGCCGGAGCGGCAGGAGGTCGTGATCCTCACCCAGGTGCTGGCCGACGAGATCAACGTCGGCTACGAGCACCTGTACAGCGAGTCGATCATCGCCGTGAACGGCCGCATGCCGCGCGACATGATCGACTTCGTTCAGCAGGTCGAGTCGACCCACGGCCTCATCGAGATCAAGACGTCCAGCGACGGGACGATCGTGCTGGAGAGCGAGGCGGCGCGCGCCGCGACCCAGCGCATCCTGGCCCGCTACCGCATCGCGCGCGACCGCTCGCCTGACCTCGACGGCATCGTGCCGGCGCTGGCCGCCGCCGAGGGCTGAGCCCGCCCGCCGCGCGGCGTCCGAAACGCGCTGCGGCGGCCGCCGCACCCGGTTACGGTTCCTTCATGGCGAGAGTGAAGGACCGCATCGAAGACGCCTTCGAATGGTTCGCGGGTCGGGCGTCGAGCGCCACCGGCAGCTTCTGGGCCTTCGGGCTGGCGGTGGTCGTGGTCGTCGTCTGGGCGGCGAGCGGGCCCGTGTTCGGCTTCTCCGAGACGTGGCAGCTGGTCATCAACACCGGCACCACGATCATCACCTTCCTCATGGTGTTCCTCATCCAGCACTCGCAGAACAAGGAGACGCGGGCGCTGCAGCTCAAGCTCAACGAGCTCATCGCGGCCATGCCGGGCGCGTCGAACCGCCTCATCGACGTCGAGGACATGACCGATCGCGAGATCGAGTACATCTACCGCCGCTACCAGCACCTGGCCAGCACCGCGGTGAAGCTCGAATCGGGCGCGTCGACTTCGATCGAGCAGGAGCTGCGCGACATGGAGCCCAAGCACGGCAAGTCGCTCAAGGCGGAGTCGCAGCACGAGCGCGGCTGAGGCCGCCGATCACGCGGCCAGGACGAGGCCCTTGACGAAGCCCTCGTCGCGCGACTCGAGGGCGTTGAAGGCGTCGTCGATGCGCTCGAGCGGGACCCGGTGGGTGTAGAGCGGACCGGGGTCGAGGTCGCCGCGCGTCATGGCCGCCAGCGCCGAGCGCATGCCCTCGACCTGGGCGACCGGCTCGCGCTCGTGAGCGTTGACCACGTCGAGGCCGCGCCAGTTCCACAGCAGCATGTCCACCTGGCGGGGCCCGTCCTGGTGAAGGCCGGCGATGATGAGCCGCCCGTGCAGGCAGGTCAGCTGGCTGGCCAGATCGAGCGCCGCCTGGTTGCCGATCGCCTCGACGACCCGGTCGCAGCCACGCGCAGAGGTCAGCTCGAAGATGCGCTCGGCCAGATCCGGGTCGTCGAACGCCAGGGTCTCGTCGGCGCCCATCTCGCGGGCGAGGTCGCGCGAGAACGGACGGCGCGAAACGGCGATGACGCGCGCGCCGGCGGCGGCGGCCAGGCTGACCAGCAGCGCGCCGAAGAAGCCGATGCCGACCACGGCGACGTCGTGGCCGGCGCGGATGCGGCAGCGCCGGAACGCGTTCATGGCGCAGCCCAGCGGCTCGGCCGGCACCACCTCACCGTCGAGCTTGTCCGGCAGCACCACCAGGCCCGACTGCTCGAACAGGTCGTACTCGGCGAAGCCGCACTGCGAGACGCCGGCCACCCGATCGCCGACCTGGACGCCGCGCACGTCGCGGCCGACGAGGTCGACGCGGCCCCAGGCCTCGTGCCCGGGCGCGCCGGCCGGCAGCGGGTAGTGGAACCAGGGTCGTCCCTGCCACGGCGACAGGTTGGAGCCGCACACGCCGCAGCCCTCGACGCGCACCCGCACCTGGTGCGGCAGCGGCTGCGGCAGCGGCACCTCGCGCAGCTCGAAGCGGCGCGGCGCCACCAGCACGGCCGACCGCATCGCCCGCGCGGTCATCAGCCAACCTCATCCGCGGTGTCAGGGCGGGCCGCGCTCGTCACTGCTGCCTGTGCGCCGATGAACCCGCCACAGCCGCGGAGGAGAGTCGCCTTCCTCATGTCGGGAGCGAAGTGCAAGCGACATACCTCGTTGCCGATACCGTGTTCATCCGCACGCCGGAGCCCTGTCTCCGCGTACGCACTCTGCACAGCGCCCCAGGTCGGTGCGGAGCCCGGCCGGTCCCGCGTGGAGCGGTGACACGGCTGAGGCAGTTCTGCTGTGCCGGTCGCGGCCTGCAGTCGCGCCACGGTGAAGCGCGCGCGCAATTTGAGCGCTCGCGATCGCAGCTCGCCGCCGCGGTGGGCGCGGGTCAGCCGAGCGTGATGAGCGGTTCCTGGGTGTCGACCGACTGACCGGGCTGCACGTGCAGGGTCTCGACCACGCCGCCGCGGGCGGCCTTGATCTCGTTCTCCATCTTCATGGCCTCGATCACCGCGACGCCCTGGTCGGCCGCCACCTGTTCTCCGGCTGCGACGAGCAGCTTGACCACCCTCCCGGCGATCGGCGCGCGCACGACCTCGCCGTTCTGCGCGCCCGGGGCTCCCTGCGCCACCGCCTGGGCCAGCCGCCGCCGACGCGCGTCGACCAGCTCGACCCGCGCCTCGGCGCCGGCGAACAAGACTGCGGCCGGCGTTCGCCGGTCCAGGTCCACCACCATCGACAGGCCGTCGCACAGGAGCGACCAGGTCCCGGGCCGGATCTCGACCGCGTCGACAAGGCGCGGGGCCTGCCCGTCGATCGACACCTGCCAGCGCCCATCCGCGGACAGCTCGATCGCGATGGTCACCTCGCGGCCTTCCACCGTGGCGGAGATCTCGCGCCGCATGGGCGCGCAGTATAGCGGTTCTGGTCCCCTTCGAACCGCGAAGGCGCGAAGAACACGAGGAGAGAACCGCCAAAACGCCAAATGCGCCAAAGGGGCGCCGGCGCTTCGCTTGCAGTCGGCTGCACAAATGCGCCGGCGCCCCTTTGGCGCATCTGGCGTTTTGGCGGTTCCACTTCGCGTCCTTCGCGCCTTCGCGGTCCGAAGGACCGGCTAGACTTCGCCTCATGCCGCGCGGCGTGCACGGGCGACGGGCGCTGCTCGCCGCGCTCGCGGCCGCGGTGCTGGCTGCTTTTGCGATGGTCGCGCTGCCGCAGGGGCGCGCGGCGCTGTCGAGCGCCGTCGCCTGGCTGGGCGCGGCCGGGATGCTCGGGCGCGCGCTGGCGGCCGGGATGGTCGTCGTCTGCATCCCGCTGGGCGTGCCGACCCTGTGGCTGGCCGCCCTGGTCGGCTACGTCTTCGGCCCCGCGCTGGGCGTCCCGATCGCGGTGGTGGCGGTGTTCGCCGGCGCCAACGTGGCCTTCGCGCTGGCGCGCTGGCTGCTGCGCGAGCAGGTGGCGGCCCTGGTGGCGCGGCGCCGCCGGTGGAGGGCGATCGCCGCGGCGGTCGACGACGGCGGCGTCCGGCTGGTCGCGCTGCTGCGGCTGGCCGGGCCGCACAACGTCCTGAACATGGTGCTGGCCGCGTCGCCGCTCAGCCAGCGCAGGTTCGCGGCCGGCACGTTCATCGGGTCGCTGCCGTCGGTGACGCTGGCGGCGCTGGGCGGCGGGCTCGCGCGCGACGCGGCGTCTCTGTGGGCCGCTCGCTCGGAGCTGGGCGCGGCCTGGACCGTCATGGCCGTGGCCGGCGCCGTGGCCCTCCTGTTCGCGGTAGCGCTGCTGGTGCGCGCCTCGCGCCGGGCGCTCGCGGCCGCCACCCTGCCCTATAATGATGTGGTGCCCGCCGCGCCGATCATTCGCCACACCGACGAGATGGAGTGGGAGGCGAGCCCGAGCGCGACGGTGCTGCGCAAGCGGCTGGAGCTGCGTCGGCCCGGCGGAGGCCGGACAGGTGACGTCGGTGGTTCGCTACCTGCCGGACAGCTCGTTTCACGCGCACGAGCACCCGGACGGGGAGGAGATCCTCGTGCTCGAGGGCGTCTTCACCGACAAGACCGGCGACCATCCGGCCGGGTCGTACCTGCTCAACCCGGAGGGATTCGAGCACGCGCCCTCGTCGCGCGACGGCTGCGTGCTGTTCGTGAAGCTGCGGCAGTACGTCGGGCTCGATCGCGAGACGGTGCGCATCGACACGCGCGGGCCGCGTGGTCGCCGCATCCGACGGTCGGCGGGGTGGAGGTCATCGAGCTCTACCGGGACGAGCGCCACCCGGAGACGATGCGCCTGGTGCGCATCGCCGCCGGCGCCGAGGTACCTCTCCAGCAGTTCCCGCGCGGCGAGGAGATCTTCGTGGTCGAGGGCGCCTTCCGCGACGAGCACGGCGCGTACCGCGCGGGCAGCTGGGTTCGCTACCCGCCGGGGAGCAGTCACACCCCGCGCACGCGAGCGAGGCTGCACCCTCTACGTCAAGAAGGACCATCTGGGCGCTTGAGCGCGCCGAGCGCGCCGGGCCGCAACTCGACGCGGCGCGGCCCGGCGTGCTACACAGGAGCCTGTTTGCCGGCCGGCCTCTCCCACATCTTCGAGCAGAAGCGCATCATCGTCTGCGTCGGCTCGGGTGGAGTCGGAAAGACCACCACGGCGGCCGCGGTGGCGCTCGAGGGCGCGCGTCGCGGCAAGCAGGCGCTGGTCCTGACCATCGATCCGGCGCGGCGGCTGGCCAGCTCGCTCGGCCTCAAGGAGCTGGGCCACGACGTGCAGGTCATCCCGGAGCCGGTCCTGCGCGCGGCCGGCGAGGTCACCCCGGGCGGGCGGCTGTCGGCCATGATGCTCGACCAGCGGCGCGCGTTCGACGAGGTGGTGGCGCGCCACGCGTCCGATCCGGAGGCGGTCAAGCGCATCCTGGCCAACCCGATCTACGGCCAGATCGCCGGGTCGCTGGCCGGCGCGCAGGAGTACGCGGCGCTGGCCAAGCTGGAGGAGTTCGAGCGCGAAAAGGAGCACCAGCTCATCGTCGTCAACACGCCGCCCACGTCGCACGCGCTCGACTTCCTCGACGCGCCGGAGAAGCTGACCGCGGCGATCGACTCGCCGGCCATCGAGTGGTTCCGCAAGCTGCGCGGCCAGGAGGGCGGCGGCTGGTCGATGGTGGGCCGCACCGGCGCGTACGTGCTCAAGCGGCTCAGCAAGTTCGTCGGCACGCGCTTCCTCGACGACCTGGCGCTGTTCTTCACCGAGTTCAACGACATCCTGGGCGGCTTCCGCCAGCGCGCCGAGGCGACCTTCTCGCTGCTGCGGCGCAAGGACGTCGGCTTCGTGCTGGTGGCCAGCCCGGAGCAGATGGCGATGCGCGAGGCGCTGTCGTTCCACAAGCGCCTGGTCGCGTCCGGAATGCCGATGACCGGCTTCGTGGTCAACCGCGTGCACCAGAGCCGCCCGCTGCACGGCTCGGTCGACGCCGCGGGGCTGCTGGCCGCCTATCCGCCGGTGCAGGAGCTGGGCTGCAGACCGGCACGCTGCGCATCGCGGCCGAGGCGCTGCTCACCGCCCACTTCGACTTCGAGGTGCTGGCCTCGGCCGACCGCCGCGCGGTCGACACCCTGCGCGCCGCCGCCGGCCCCGACGGCCTCGTCGTCGAGGTCCCGATGTTCGACGAGGACGTCCACGACCTGTCGCGCCTGGCGACGGTGGGCAGCTACCTGTTCGGCTGACGCGTCAGCGGCGCGCGCGACCAGGACTTCCAGACCTGGGCGCGCAGCTGGGCGGCCGTCGACGGCGCGCCGATGATCACGACGACGGCGTCGCCGCGGCGCTCGGCGCTGCTGGTCGGCGCCGTTCGCGGCGCGGTACTCGACGGTCTCGGGCTGGTCGGATGCCGACCGGGTGCCGCCGGACAGCGACGGCATGGCGTCGTCGATGGCGCCGAAGAACTCGATGGCGTCAACCTCGCTGTCCCACACGGTGTAGAGCACGGCCACCGCCGAGGCGCCCGTGCGGTCGCGCGAGCCGTTCGGCGTGTAGACGTGGATGCGGTCGCCGCCCCAGCCGGCCGCGGCCAGGTTCGCGATCGGCAGCGACACCTTGTGCTGGCGCAGGAGGATCGCCAGGTTGAACTCGCCCATCACGTTGTCGTAGCGCCGCTTGTGCCCGCGCATGCGCGTCGGCCGCGGCCGCCCACGACCGCGACCGGCCGCTCGTAGCGCGCGTAGGTTGACGGGTGCAGGATGTGCTCGCTCGACAGCGGCGGCCGGCGGTACATCTCGTCCACCGCCTTCCACGGGCGCGTCTTGCGCACCTCGGCGACGAAGCGCAGGCCGTACGAGTACGGGAACACCAGCGCCTCGCGGATGGCGAGCGGCACGTGGGCCAGGCTGGCCGCGCCCAGGGTCATGCAGCCGGTCATCGTCTCCACGAACCCGTCCTGGCCCCACGGCACCGGGACCGGGCTGGAGAACTCGATCATCACGGCCAGCCCGTCCCCCTCGACGAGCGCCTGGCGGGCCAGGGTCGCGTCGGCGTTCTTCTTCTCCGCCGCCATCCAGCTGCGCAGCTGGAAGTGCTGATCTTGTAGCGCGTGGTCGATCTCGTGGGCCATGACCTCGTCGCCGCCCATCGTCATCCAGTCCGCGATGTAGAGCTCCTGCTCCCACGGGTCGTAGAAGCCGGCGATCTGATCGGTCAGCAGATCGATGACCAGCTTGAGGTAGTCGGCGTCGGGCGGCAGCAGCCCGAGCCGCTTCATGGCCAGCTCCTCGCTCGCGATCTCGTCCGGCCCGTACTCGGTGCGCACGCGGGCCAGCAGGCGCCTGGTGATCTCCGGCTTGCTCATCACGCCGCGGCGGATCGGCCGCCGGATGGCCAGCCCGCGCAGCTTCGAGACCTTCGCGGCGATGCGGTCGGCGTCGGCCATCAGCTTCTTCGTGTCGGCGGCGGCCGGCTTGTCCGCGCCGGCCTTTTCTGCCCGACCTGTCCGTACCGGCCTTGTCCGTACCGGCCTTGTCGTCGGTGCCGATCCCCTGGGCGGTGGCCGCGCTGCTGACCGCGATCACGGCGAGAGCGGTGAACAAAATCGACTTCGCGCGGCGCAGCATCCGGCCATTGTACGGTGGGCCTGCCCCCTCGCAAGGCTTGCCTTTCGAGCCGTGCAGGCTACAAGGTGGCGCGGTGCACGTCCGCGACGATCATCCGGCGAGCGCCACGCTCGGCGATCTGGTGGCCGCGGCAAGCGCCGGCCCGGTGGTGGCGTACGGTCTATCGCCGCCGGCGGCGGCGTACGCGGCGGCCCGCCTGCTCGACGGCGCGCCGGCCGCGCGTCTCGTCGTGATCGTGCCGGACGAGAACCGCGCCCAGGACCTGACCCGCGACCTTCGCATGTTCGTGCCGCCGGTCGACGCGGCCGACGGCGATCCGACAGCGCCGGCCCGCGCCGACAGCATCCCGGCGCCCGGCACCTCGCCCTACGCCGAGGTCACGCCGGATCGCGGCGCGCTGATGCGCCGCATGACCGCGCTCTACCGCCTGGCCCGCGGCGGTCCGGTCGCGCCGCGCGCCGTCGTCGTGTCCGCCGCGTCGCTTGTGCGCCGCGTGATCCCGCCCGGCGAGCTGCTGGCGCTCTCGTTCCAGCTCGAGCGCGGCCAGGTCGTCGGCCGCGACGAGACCGTCGACGCGCTGCTCGCGGCCGGCTTCCGCCGCTCGCCGGTGGTCGAGGACCCGGGCACCTTCGCCGTGCGCGGCGGCGTCATCGATCTGTTCCCGCCGCTGCACGGCCTGCCGGTCCGCATCGAGCTGTTCGGCGACGAGATCGAGTCGGTGCGCGCGTTCAATCCGGCCAGCCAGCGCACCCTTCGCCCGCTCGACGCGGTCGTCGTCCACCCGGCGCGCGAGACGATCGCCACCCGCGGAGCCGATCTGCGCGGCCGCGTGCTGGCCGCGGCCGACGCCGCCGCCCATCCGTCGTCGGCCACCCGCCGGCTGCTCGAGCAGCTCGAGGCGGGCGAGGAGATGGTCGGGCTCGAGACCCTGACCCCGGCGTTCCACGCGGCGCTCGTCCCGCTCGCCGACTACCTGGCCGGCCCGGGCGACGGCGGCACGCAGTGGCTGGTGCTCGATCCGGACGCGGTGGTGCGCGCCGCCGCCGAGGAGGTCGAGGAGGCGGAGCGCCGCCACGACGAGCGCCTCGCCGATCACCGCATCTCGTTCCCGCCGTCCGACTTCTATCTCTCGCCCGACGAGGTGGCCGCGCAGCTGGTCAGCCAGGCCCGCCGCGTGGAGGTACGCACGCTCGAGATCCACCACGGCGCGGCCGGGCCGGATGCGAGCATCGCGGACTCGCGCGGCGCGCCAGCCGCCGCGCCGGTGGCACTCCATTTCGCCCAGGCCGGCGGCAGCGCGCTGCGCTACGAGCTCGAGCGCGCGCGCCGGCAGAAGGCGCCCGAGCTGATGCGCCCGCTGGCCGCCGCGCTGGGCGACTGGCGCGACGCCGGCTGGCGCACCGCCATCACCTGCGACAGCGCCGGCCGCGCCGAGCGTCTGGCCGGCCTGCTCGCCGAGTACGGCATCACCGCCGCGTCGATCGACGCCGATCCGTTCCGCTTCGACGCCATCGCGCCGGGCAGCCCACCCGCGCTGGTGCGCGGCCGCCTGTCGGCCGGCTTCACCCTGCCGGCCGATCGCGTCGCCATCCTGTCGGACGACGACATCTTCGGCGCCCGCCGCGCTCAGTCGACGCACCAGCGCCAGGCCGCGCGCCGCGCCCGCGACGCCCTGATGGGCGGGGTGGCCGACTTCTCGCAGCTCCAGCCGGGAGACTTCGTCGTCCACCGCCTGCACGGCATCGGCCAGTACCAGGGCCTGGCCAAGCTGCCGCTGGGGGGCCCCTTAGGGGGCCCTGCAGGCAGACCACTCGAGCTACCGCTTGGGGGATTTAGCAGGGGCACGCCGATCGACTTCCTCCACCTGGCCTACGACGGCGGCCAGCTGTACCTGCCGGTCTATCGCCTCGACGAGGTGCAGCGCTACGTCGGCGCCGACGGCCTCAAGCCGCGCCTCGACAAGCTTGGCGGCGTCACATGGGAGAAGTCGCGGCGCAAGGCGGCGCGCGAGGTGCGCGCGCTGGCCGAGGAGCTGCTCCAGCTCTACGCCCAGCGCGCCGCGCTGCCCGGCCGCGCCTTCCCACCCGCCGACGCCATGTTCCGCGAGTTCGAGGCGAACTTCGCCTTCGACGAGACGCCGGACCAGCAGACCGCCATCGACGACGTGCTGACCGACATGGAGAAGGAGCAGCCGATGGATCGCCTGGTGTGTGGCGACGTCGGCTACGGCAAGACCGAGGTGGCCCTGCGCGCCATCCTCAAGGCCGCGCTCGGCGGGGCCCAGGCAGCCATGCTGGCGCCGACCACGGTGCTTGTCGAGCAGCACCACCAGACCATGACCCAGCGCTTCGCCGGCTGGCCGGTCAAGCTCGGCAAGCTGTCGCGCTTCCAGTCGCCGGCCGAGCGCACCCAGATCCTGCGCGGCCTGGCCGAGGGCTCGATCGACGCCGTCGTCGGCACCCACCGCCTGCTTTCCAACGACGTCCGCTTCAAGGACCTGGGCCTCATCGTCATCGACGAGGAGCAGCGCTTCGGCGTGGCCCACAAGGAGCGGCTCAAGCGCATGCGCACGCAGATCGACGTGCTCACGCTGACCGCCACGCCGATCCCGCGCACCTTGCACATGTCGCTGACCGGCATGCGCGATCTGTCGATCATCGCCACGCCGCCTGTCGACCGCCGCTCGATCCGCACCCTCGTCGCGCGCCCGGAGGACGGCGTGCTGCGCGAGGGCATCCGCCGCGAGCTGGCGCGAGGCGGGCAGGTCTTCTTCGTGGTGCCGCGCATCGCCGGCCTGCCCGGCGACAAGGACGACCGCTCGCTGGAGAAGTGGGCCCAGCACCTGCGCGAGCTGGTCCCGGAGGCGCACGTGGCCACCGCGCACGGCCAGATGCCGGCCGAGGCGCTGGAGAAGGCGATGGTCGAGTTCGTGGCCGGCCGCCAGGACGTGCTGGTGTGCACGACGATCGTCGAGAGCGGGCTCGACATCCCGCGCGCCAACACGATGTTCGTGACGCGGGCCGACCGGCTCGGCCTGGCCCAGATGTACCAGCTGCGCGGCCGCATCGGGCGCTCCAAGGAGCGCGCCTTCTGCTACCTGCTCCTGCCGGCCTCCGACAAGGCGACGCTGACCGACGACGCGCGCCGCCGGCTGGAGGCGCTGCAGCGCTACTCCGACCTCGGCTCCGGCTTCCTCATCGCCTCGCACGACCTCGAGATCCGCGGCGCCGGCGAGCTGTTCGGCCGCAAGCAGTCCGGCTCGATCGCCGCTGTCGGCTTCGAGACCTACGCTGCGCTGCTCGAGGAGGCGGTCGCCGAGCTCAGGGGCGAGGAGATCCAGCGCCCGCGCGACCCGGAGCTCAACGTCAACGTGCCCGGCTTCATCCCGGACGACTACGTGCCCGACACCGGCCAGCGCCTCGACCTCTACAAGCGCCTTGCCGGCGCGGCCGACCAGGACGAGATCAGCACCATCCTCGAGGAGATGGTCGACCGCTACGGGCCGCTGCCGGCGGAGGTGTCGGTGCTGGCCGACCTCATGGTGCTCAAGTCGCTGGCCCGCCGGCTGCGCGCCCAGAGCCTGGAGCTGGTCAAGACCAGGCTCACCCTGGCCCTGGCCGAGGACACCCCGCTGGAGCCGGCCCAGGTGATGGCGCTGGTCCGCGCCGGCGGGTCGCAGTACCAGCTCACCCCCGACATGCGGCTCACCCGGGCCTTCAACACCGCGGAGCAGAAGGCGCCGGCAGAGACCGCCCGACGGTGCTTGCTGGAGCTCATCGCCTGTGCTACCTGATCGTCCAAATCCTCAGTGAGGAGCGCAGGTTATGACGTCTCGAGTGCGGCTCGCCACCGCCGCCGCCGCGGTCCTGGCCGCGCTCGCGGGCGGCTGCCAGAGGTCCAGGCAGGACGACAAGGCGACCTCGAGCACCGAGGGCGGCCCGCCGCTCGTGCCGCAGACCACCGAGGAGCTGGGCGCGATCGTCGCGCGCGTCGATGACGCCGCGATCACCGTCAAGCAGCTGCAAGAGAACATCAACCGGCAGTCGCCCTACATCCGGGCGCGCTACGCCTCGAGGGAGCAGAAGCGGGTCTTCCTCGACAACATGATCCGCTTCGAGGTGCTGGCCAAGGAGGCCGCCCGGCGCGGCCTCGACCGCGACCCGGAGGTCATCCAGACGATGAAGTCGGCGATGATCACCAAGCTGCTGCGCGGCGAGCTGGCCACCGGCGTCAAGCCGGACGAGATCCCCGACGCCGAGCTGCGCGCCTTCTACCAGGCGCGGCGCGACCGCTTCGACAAGCCGGAGGAGGTGCGCGTGTCGGCCATCGTCGTCAACAAGAAGCCGGACGCCGACGCGGCCGCGCGCCTGGCCCGCGGCGAGCAGGGCCAGTCGAACAAGGGCTTCCACGACCTGGTGACCCGGCTGTCGACCGACCAGGAGAGCAAGCTGCGCGGCGGCGACCTGCGCTACTTCGCGCGCGACTCGGGCGATGTGCCGGCGCCGGTGGTCGAGGCCGCGTTCGGGCTGGCCCGCACCGGCGACGTGGCCGGCCCCATCGAGGCGGACGGAAAGTTCTACGTCATCAAGCAGACCGGCCGGCGCGCGGCGGTGAGCCGCGGCTTCGACCAGGTAAAGCGCGAGATCCAGAACGAGCTGTACAAGCAGCGCCGCGAGGGCGCCCAGAAGCAGTTCGTCGATCGGCTCAAGACCGGAGCCAAGATCGAAGTGTTCGAGAACAATCTCAAGAAGGTCCGGGTCGATACATCGAGCCGGGCCGGCTCCGAGCAAGGCGGGAGGAAACCGTGAATCCCCAGGGCAACGCCGGCGCGCGCGGGCGCGTCGTATCGAAGATGACATCCGCGCGCAGAGCGCTCCTGGGAGCCGCCGCGCTCGTCGCGGTGGCCTTCCCGTCCAGTTCCGCCACGGCGCAGCCGCCGGTCCTGCCCGGCTCGAAGCCGACGCAGCCGGATCCGGCGCAGCCGGCCGCGCCGGGCCAGGCCACACCGCCCGGGACGCTGCCCGGCCTCGGCACCGTGCCGCCGCCGACCGGGCGGCGCGATCGCAAGCCGGCCAAGGCCGGCGATCGGCTGTCGGTCGATCGGGTCGTGGCTGTGGTCAACGACCAGGTCGTCCTGAACAGCGAGATGATGCGGCGGGTGGCGCCGCTGTCGGCGGAGCTCGAGGGCGTGTCCGACACCGGCGAGCGCAAGCGGCGCAAGGACAAGCTCAAGAGCCAGGTCCTGGACGAGATGGTCAACGAGGAGCTGATCGTCCAGGCTGCCAACGAGTCCAAGCTCGAGGTCGCGGCCAAGGAGGTGCAGAACGCGCTCGAGGAGATCAAGAAGCAGAACAGCCTCGACGACAACCAGCTGGCCGAGGCGCTCAGGATGCAGGGCTACACGATGGCGTCGTACCGCCACGACGTGCGGCGCCAGATCCTGCGCATGCGCGCGGTCAACATGCTGGTGCGCCCGCGCGTGACGGTGACCGACGACGACGTGCGCGCGCGCTACGACGCGATGAACCGGCGGTCGGCGGCGGTCAAGCGCATCAAGCTGCGCCACATCCTTGTCGGTCTGCCGGAGCGGGCCACCGAGGCGCAGCTGGGCGACGCCAAGCGGCGCGCGGCCGACATCATCGAGAAGGTGCGCGGCGGGGCCGACTTCGCGCGGCTGGCCGCGGCCGAGTCGTCCGACGAGACGACAAAGTACACCGGCGGCGAGCTGGGCTGGATCGAGCGCGGCAGCATCGACACCGAGTGGGAGGTGATCGTCTTCGCCATGAGCCAGGGCGAGGTGCGCGGCCCGATCACCGGCCCGCGCGGCCTGCACGTGTTCCAGGTGACCGAGCTGGAGCGCAACGAGCAGAAGCCGTTCGCCGACGTCAAGGATCAGCTGCGCAACGAGCTTTACCGCAAGGAGATGGACCGTCAGACCCGGCTGTGGCTGGACGAGCTGCGCGACAAGGCCCACATACAGGTAAAGTTGTAGTCACCACTCTCGGGTCATGTGCGCGGCCGCCCGTTCCGCCGACGGCGGCCTGTCCATCCATCGGGCGGCATCCATGTGTACAATCGGTCCAGCAGGTCGAACCAGTCGGGGGGACTGCCGTGACCGTCAATCGTCGCTCGGCGACCCGCCACGAGGTCGCCATCGCCGTCACCGTGGTGGTGCGCGGCCGCTCGATCGGATCGAGCCTCGAACAGAAGCTCGAGTCGACAATCGGCAACCTCTCGATCGGGGGAGCCTTCGTGATGATGGGCCGCCGCCTGACCATCGGCACGCCGGTGTCGCTGAGCTTTCGCATCCCGACGCACGAGCAGGTGATCGAGGCGGAGGCGACGGTGAGGTGGAACAGCGAGGAGGGCGTGGGGGTGCAGTTCGACGGTCTTCGAGCTGCGGAGGTTTATGCGTTGACGCGGATGTTGGCGCACCAGTAGCTGGCGGCTCGTCGAAACAAACAGTAAACGGGCGACAGGCGACAGGCGACAGGGAACAGGCAACCCCAGCGCGCCGCCCTCGCCGCCGCCTTGCCTCACGTTCCCTGTTCCCTGCTCCCTGTCACCTGTTACCTGTCTACTGTTTGTTTTGGCTGCTTCTCACGACTGGGCAAGCCGCCGCTCAACCGCCAGCCCGCCTCGCCCGGCCAGTCCCGCGGCCGCAGCCCATCGACACCCGACCGCGCATCGGGGTCATCGATCTCGGCACCGACGGCGACAATGCTCGCCGGGCGCGGCGCGAGCAGATCGAGGCCGACCTGGCCCGCTCGCGCGGGGTCAGGCCGGTCGATGACGCCGGGCTGCGCAGGGCCCTGGCGGGCGAGGCGTCGGATCCGCAGCTCGCCGACGGGCGCCAGGCGCTGACCCGGGCGCAGTCTGCCTTCGGCGCGCTCGACTGCAAGGCGGCCCGCGGCGAGGCGGACCGCGCGGTGCTGGGGCTGGCCGCGGCCCAGGCCGCCGGGGTCAACGCGGCCGACGAGCTGCGCCGGGCCCACGCAATCCGGTTCGTGTGCGCCGACCAGGGCGGAGACCGCGGCGCGGCTCAGGGCGCGGCCGCCGCGCTCCGCCGCCTGCGGGCCGGCAATCCGCCCGCCGGCGTCAGCGACGCGGTCTGGTCGCGCTATCCGGCGATGGACGCCGCGACCGGCGTGCAGAACGCGCGCCTCGCCATCACGTCGCAGCCGGCCGGCGCGTCCGTCTGGATCGATCACGCGCAGCGGGGCACGACGCCCATCACCGTGTCGCTGGCCGAGGGCGAGCACCTCGTCGCGGCCGGCAGCCGCGGCCGCGCGACCGCGCGCCGCGTGACCGTGGCGACCGGCTGGGTGCCGGCCTCGCTCGCGCTGGTGCTCCCGGCCGGCGGCGGCGCGCGCTGGCGCGAGGTCGAGGCGCGCGTGCAGGCCTGGCGCAGCCGCGCGAGCCGCCCCGACGCCGCGGGCATCGGCGACCTCCTGGCCCGCGCCGGCCTGCCCTACGCCGTGCTGATCGACGCGGGCGGCGAGCTCCAGGTCTGGCAGCGCGGAGCGGGACGCGGTGCGGCGCGCCACCTGGGCGAAGCGGCCGCCGCCGTCGAGGTCGACTCGCTGATCGGCCCCGCGCGCGGCCCGGGCATCGATCCGGACCGGCCGCTCCTGCGCGAGACGCCGGATGAGCGCGTCGCCGGCGACGGCAAGGGCAGCAAGTGGAAGGAGTGGTGGGTCTACGCGGTCGTGATCGGCGCGGCCGCGGTCGGCGCCGGCATCGTGCTGGCCAACGACATCGGCGATGATCAGCAGCGCTTCGAGATCACCGTGCCATGAGGCTCCGCCTGCTCGCCGTGCTGATCGTCGCCGCGCTGCTCGGCGCGGCACGGCCGGCGGCGGCGCAGACGATGGCGCTGCCGGTGGTGGTCGAGACCGACGGCGCGACGGTGCGCGCCGAGGCCGGCATGCAGGGGCCGGCCGAGCGGACCGCCCGCCGCGCGCGCGCCGCCCTGGCCGCCATCGCCCAGGACCTGCCCGGGCTGGCGATGCCGCGCTGGGTCGAGATCCGGCTGGTCAAGCACTCCGAGGATCTGGCGGCGGCGGCGCCGCCCGGCCGCAGCCCGCCGCCGTGGGCCATCGGCGTCGCCTATCCCGACGAGGGCGTCGTGGTGGTCGCCTATCGCCGCGGACCGACGCCGGCCGATCTCGACTCGGTCGTCGTCCACGAGCTGGCCCACCTGGCCCTGGGCGCGGCGCTCGGTCCGCGCGCCCCGCGCTGGTTGCACGAGGGCTTCGCGTACCTGCACTCGTCCGACTTCTCGCTCGATCGCACCCGCACTCTGACCGGCATGGCCTGGACCGGCGACGTCATCCCGCTGGCGGACCTCGACCGCAGCTTCCCCGCGGCCGAGAACGAGGCATCCCGCGCCTACGCGCAGAGCTACGACTTCGTCTCCTACCTGGCCCGCCGCGGCCGCTCCATGACCCCGGACGACGACGGCAACCGGTGGCCGTTCCGCGAGTTCCTCGTCGCGCTGGGCCACGGCGCCACGCTCGAGCAGGCGGCCCGCAAGTCCTTCGCCGCCGGCATGTCCGACCTGTTCGACGACTGGCGCCAGAGCCTGCGCGAGCGCTACATGGTGCTGCCCGCCGGCCTGCTCGGCCTGTTCATCTGGGTCGTCGCCGCGGTCCTCCTCGTCCTCGCCTACCTGCGCAAGCGCCGCCTGGGCCGCGTCACGCTGGCCCGCTGGGCCGAGGAGGAAGCGGCGGCCGCGCAGCGCGCCGCCGATGTCGCTCCTCCAGCGCCACCGGATCCGCAGCCGGAGCCGGAGTCGCGGCCAGATCCGAAGAGCGACTGAGCGGCGTCGCTCGCCGTCACTCGCTGGCGCCGCGGACGCCGGCGCTCTGGCGCCTGTCGCTGTCTGCCGGCGGCGTCGACGTCCGCGCCGCGTCGGCGATCTCGCCGGCGGTGTCGGCGGCGATGCGCGAGAGCGCGCGGCTGAGCGCGGCGGCCAGCGCGTCGCGGGTCGGCCGGTTCACCGCGATGCGCTCGTCGGCGCGGCGCGACCACAGGATCCGGCCGCTCTCGGCGTCGCGCAGCTCCAGGTCGAGGACGACGTGGGCGACCCGCGACTGCTTCCCACGCTCCACCTCCTCGAAGGCGAGCACGCGGCCGCCCATGATCGCGGCGGTGTCGGCGCCCGGCTCGGCCAGGACCATGCCGAAGCGGCCGCTGGCCTGGTACGAGCGGCGCAGCGAGTCGGCGACCAGCGAGCCGGGCGCCGCCACCCACTGATCGTCCTCGTCGTACGCGACGCGGTGCTGGCCGGTGCGGTACACGATGCGGCGGTCGTCGTACGGCGCGTCGGCGCGCAGCTCCTCGACCGCGATCGCCGGCGAGCCCTGCACGCCGGCCGCCGCCGCCGGCGCCGTCAGCGCGTAGTAGCGCGTCACCGGCGCCGGACCGCCGCCCAGACCGCCCAGGCACCCGGCCGACAGCGCGAGCGCCGCGCACGCGAGGCCGCGTCCCGTCATCCGCATCCTCATCGGCCCGGTCATCCATCCCATCCGTCCGCTCATCGGCCGCCCTCCTTGCCGCCGAACAGCAGCCGCGACGGCTGGCGCTCCAGCGTCTGCGACATGAGCCGGAGGCTGCGCGCGGCCTCGCGCACGTCGCGCACCGTCGCCGCGATCTGGTGGCGGTTGGCCTGCACAAGGCGGCGCGCGTCGGACAGCAGATCCGCGGCCGCGGCCAGCGCCCGGGCCCCGTCGCCGGCCATGATCTGCTCGAAGCGAGCGCCCGCGCGCGCCATCTGCGCGGCCGCCTTCTCGAGGTCTCCCATGGCCCGCTCGCCGCGGATCAGGATCTGATCCATGCGCGCGCGGTTCTCGTCGTCGACCACCTGGCCCAGGCGATCGGTCACCACCTTGCCGCTGTCGATGAGCTGGCGCGATTCCTTGACCAGGGCCAGCCCCTGGTCGGTGATGCCGCTCAAGGTTAACGGCCTGGTCGGCAGCGTGTCGCCCGGCTCGCGCAGCGGACCGTGCAGATCGCCGCCCGCGATGTTAACATACTTGAGCCCGGTCACGCCGCGGATGGAGACAACGGCGTGGGCCGCGGCCGGGATCGGCGTGCCCTCCTCGACGTCGATCGCGATGATGACCGGCAGGGCTCGCTTCCAGTCCAGGTCCAGCTCCGCCACCTCGCCCACGCTGACGCCGCGCACCTCGACCGAGGCGCCCACCCGCAGCCCGCTCACGCTCTCGCTGGTCGCCACGTAGTAGCGATCCGTGTCCTTCATCAGGCTGAGCCCCGCGAACAGGAGCAGGACCACCGCCAGCAGCCCTCCCGCGGCGAGCAGGAACAGGCCGAGCTTCATCTTCTGGGCCGACGTCGCGGAGAACATGGCTAGGTGACCTCGATCTCGTCGAGCGCGCTGGCCGGGCCGCTGCCGCGCGGTGGATCGCGGTGCCAGAACGCATGGACCTCGGGATCGTCGCTGGCCGCCAGCTCTTCCGGCCGCCCGCTGGCCTGCACCTTCCCATCGCCCAGCAGCAGCACGCGGTCGGCGATGCTCGCCACGGTGGCCATGTCGTGGGTCACCGCGATGACGGTGCTGCCCAGCGCGTCGCAGAACCGCCGCAGGGCCGCGTCGATGACGGCCGACACCAGCGGATCGAGCCCGGCGGTCGGCTCGTCGCAGAAGATGATCTCCGGATCGAGGAGCGACGCGCGCGCGATGGCCACGCGCTTCTGCTGCCCGCCGGAGATGGCCGACGGGCGGCGGTGGGCCAGCTCGTCCAGGCCGAACAGGCGCAGCCGGTGCCACGCCATCTCGCGCACCAGATCGTCGGGCAGGTCGGTCAGCTCGCGCGCCGGCAGGCACAGGTTGTCCAGCACCGACAGCGAGTCGAACAGCGCGTTCTTCTGGAACACCAGCCCGGTGCGGGCCAGCAGCGCCGCGCGTCCCTCCGGCGTCTCCTCGAACAGGTCGGTGCCGAAAAGCAGCACCTGCCCGGACAGGGGCCTGGTCAGCCCGACGATGGTGCGCAGGAGCGTTGTCTTGCCGCAACCGGACGGGCCGATCAGCGCCACGATCTCGCCGCGCCCGATCTCGAGGTTGACGTCGCTCAGCACCGCCACGCCGTCGTGGCCGCAGGTGAGACCGCGCAGCTCCAGGATCGCGTCGCTCATCCGGCTCGCTCTCCTCTCGTCATGCGACCACCGCCAGGAAGGTGGCGATCACGCTGTCGGTCACGATGATGAGGAACAGGCTGCTCACCACCGTGCGCGTGGTGGCGCGGCCGATGTTCTCCGAGCCGCCGCGGGTGTGCATCCCGACGGCGCAGGCGGTGATGCCGATGATCCACGCGAACAGCACGCTCTTGCCCACCCCGTGGGCGAAGTCGGCCAGCGCCACCGCCTCCATGGCCCGCCCGATGTACGTGCTCGCCGCCATGTCGAGCGTCGACTGCGAGATGATGAGCCCGCCCAGCACGCCCAGCAGGATCGCCATCAGGGTGAGCGCCGGCAGCACCAGGGTCAGCGCGGCCAGGCGCGGCAGCACGAGCTGGCTGAACGGATCGAGCCCCATGGTGCGCATCGCGTCGATCTCCTCGCGCACGTTCATGGAGCTGAGCTCCGAGGTGATGGCCGAGCCGCTGCGCGCCGAGACCAGCACCGCCGTCATCATCGGCCCCAGCTCGCGCACCATCGACAGACAGACGATGTCGGCCAGGTAGAGGCCGGCGCCGAACTGCTCCAGCTGCAGCGACGACTGGAACGCGATGGTGAGCCCGAGCAGCAGGCTGAGCAGGCCGACGATCGGCAGCGCGTCGGCGCCGATCAGCGAGGCCTGCTGCACGAAGGCGCCCAGCGGCACCGAGCGGCGGCGGGCCAGCACAGCGCCGGCCGCGCGCAGCGTGGCGATCACGAAGTCGATCAGGTGCCGGCCGCTGTCCAGCAGCGAGAGCGCGCCGCCGCCGACCGACTCGAGGAACGGCACTCGCTCGTCCAGCTCCAGCTCGGGCCCGGCCGCGGCCAGCGAGAAGGCGGAGCGCTGGCGCTCGTCCAGGCCGCGCAGGCGCAGTCGCTTGTCGCGCCCGCGCAGCTGCCGCGCCGCCAGGGTGACAGCGGCGACCGCCGCCGAGCTCACCCGCCCGGCCCGGCCGAAGTCGACAATCACCTGACGCACGCGCTCGTCCCACCCGGCCGCCTCCAGCTGCGCGTGCAGGTCGCGCGCGGCGTCCATGCCCAGCTCGCCCGTGAGACGCACGGTCAGCGTGTCGCGTTCCACATCGGCGGCCACATCTCCGGCAGGCGCCATGGCCATACCCGTGAGATCGGTCGTTGCGTTCAGGGCGGACATCTGGCGCCAGCCCCTATCCATTCAATCCGCGGGCCGAACCGGTTCTCGCCGCTTGTCACCCGAACGCCACGCCTGCCGTGTGGCGAACGCGCACAGGCGAGGGGTTCTGCCTCGCTCCAGCGGCGTTTCCGCTCGCGAGGTCACAGCCGGCGCCAGCCGGCGATCAGGCGATCAGCCCGCTTCAGCCGTGGGCGGCGACAAGGGCGGCCAGCTCGCGCCACTGCTCGAGCCGCTGCGGTCCACCGGCCGCCTCGATCAGCTGGGCCTCGATGACGCTGTGGGCCGGTCCCTCCCTGCCGGGGGCCAGCTCGACGGCCAGACAGTCGGCCACGTGGATGACCTGGGTCAGGTCGAGGATCGGCCCGTAGGCCGGCACCGGCCCGTGATGGCGCGACGCCGTCTCCACCAGGAACGCGGGCAGCCCCCAGTGCGACAGCAGCCAGCTGCCGATCTCGGCGTGCGTGCGCCCGATCTGCTCGGCCTGGTGCACCGTCGTCGCTCGCCCCTGCGACACGGCGATGCGCGCGCGCATGTGCTCCTCCGGCAGGCGCGTGGCGATCAGCAGCTCGCCCATGTCGTGCAGCAGCCCGGCGCTGAACACCCGGTCCGGCGCCAGCGCGCTGCCTGCCGCCAGCGCCTGGGCGATGCGCGCGGTCAGGAAGGAGTGCGTGTGGAACCACTCGACGTACTCGTGGTCGACCCGCTTGTCGGCGTCGAGGTGGGCGAACGCCTCGACGAACAGCGCCAGGCAGCGGACCGCGACCACCCCGAGCAGGCGCGCGGCCTCGATGACGCTCGACACCTGGCGCCGCAGCCCGAAGTAGGCCGAGTTGACTGTCTTGAGCAGCACCGCGGTGAGCGACGCGTCGCGCTCGATGAGCCCGTAGATGCGCGCCATCGGCAGGTCCGGGTTCTTGAGCGCCTGGGTGAGCTGCGTGTAGAGCTTCGGCCCGGGCGGCAGCCAGTCGGAGGTCAAGAGCGCCTCGCGCACCGCCTCTGTGTCGCCGCGCCGCGACGCCTCGAGCGCCGACTCGAGGACCGCCTCGAGCACGCTGATCTCGCACGGCTTCGACAGGAACTGGTGGATGGCCGGCAGCGCCGGGATCATCGCCTCGTCGTCGGCGTGACCCGACAGGATGATCCGGATCGTGGTCGGGTGCTCGGCCTTGACCCGCTTGAGCAGCGCGATGCCGTCCATCTCCGGCATGCGGCCGTCGGAAACCACCACGTCGAAGTGGCCCCCGGTCAGCTCGGCCAGCGCCGCATGCGCCCCGTTTGCGAACACCATCTCCCAGTCGGAGCTGCGGCGGCGCAGCGAGCGCTGCATGGCTCGCAGAATCTGGGGTTCATCGTCGACGAAGAGGATCCGTCTCACGCAGCCGTTCCCGTGATGGCGTGAGTCCGCCATCTTCCAGAATCGGCCGCGGCGCGAAGAACTCGAGAGGGGATGTCGCGCTTCCGGCGCCCGCCCCGACTCCGGATCGCAGCCGCTCGCCGTTCGGGCAGCGCCGGCTCGGCCCGGCCGGGTTCGCCGGGGTTCGGCTCCGGGCTCCGCGAACCATGAGCTGTACGGCGACCCGGCGCGCGGCGGGTGATCACCCGCCGCGGCACCAGGTCGACCTTGAATGTGTCGGGCCGCGCCGTCGGCCCGCGTACATCACGACGCTGGGTTGATGGTTGGCTTACTTGCCGCCGCCGCCGGTCTCGCCGCCGCCGGTGCCGGGGCCGGTGGGCGAGCTCGGACCGGTGGGCGAGGTCGGGCTGGACGGCGAGGTCGGACTCGTGGGCGAGCCCGGGCTCGTGGACGTCCCGCTCGGGTTGTTCGGATCCGCCGGCGTCGGGCTCTCGGGCGAGCCGGGGACCGGCTCGGTGGGCGTGGTCGGCTGGTTCGGATCCGCGGGGGCCGGCTCGGCTGGCGTCGCCGGCTCCTCGGCAGGAGCGGCCGCCGGCATCTCGGTGCTGGCCGGGGTCGTGGTGTCCCCATCCTCGGAACCGCCGCAGGCGAACGCCGAAGCGGCAAGAAGTGCGAACGTGAGAGCAAATGCCTTCTTCATGAAGGGTCTGCTAACCCGTTCGACCACACGCAGCAATTCGAAACATCGCTCAAGCCTTTGCCGAGCGTCATTTCATCGGCGGCCGAAATCGCCGTCGTGTCGTTAGCGCGCTTCAAGCACGCGATGCCCGCACGATGCGCGCGAGCGACTCTCAGAGACTGATCAGCCTTTATGCGTTGAACGGACCGTAGTCACCGAACGGTTCGTCCCGCTCTCGCACCGCCTGCTTGAATCCGGACGCGCGCGCTGTCTCCGCGAAAGCGTGGCCCTCGCGCGTGTGTCGCGCGATGCCGTCGAACACGACGCCGAGCAGCTGGGTCGCGTGCAGCCCCTGCGCCATGGCCACCTGGTTGATGAGGAGCTTGGACATGACGAGCTGGTTGACCGGCACGCGCGCGATGCGCTCGAGCAGGACCTCGAAGCGCTCGTCGAGCCGATCGGCCGGCGCGCTCTCGATCGCCAGTCCCCACTCGACCGCCTCCCGGCCCGACAGCGAGTCTCCGGTGAACAGCAGCCGCTTTGCCTTCTCCAGGCCGATGCGGTGCACCCACAGCGCGGTGGTCGGGACGCCCCAGACGCGCGCCGGCGGATAGCCGATCTTGGCGTCGTCCTCGATGACGAGCAGGTCCGAGCACAGCGCCATGTCGGTGCCGCCGGCGACGCAGAAGCCGTGCACCTTGCACACGACCGGCTTGTCGCTGTGGAACAGGCTCATGAAGCCGCGCACGTTGCGCGCCATCATCGCGTAGTCGACCATCGGATCCCACGCCGGCGCCGACGGGTCGTGGTTGGCGGCGATGACCGCCGGATCGAGCGGAGACCCGGACGGCCCGGTCGCCGCGTCAGGTTTGCCCTCGGCGTGCACGACCAGGTCGTAGCCGCCGCAGAAGCCCTTGCCGCGCCCGGACAGCGCGATGACGTGCACGGCGGGATCGAGGTTGGCGCGCTCGACGCAGCGCGCGAGCTCCACCGGCATGTCCATGGTGATGCCGTTGCCGCGCTCCGGCCGGTCGAGCGTGATGCGCGCGATCCGGCCGGTCGTCGCGTAGGTCATGGTCCTGAGCTCGCCGCTCTGGTCGTCGCTCATCGTCGTCTCCTGATCGCTCTCCGGCCGGTCGCGGCCGGCACCTGCCACGCGCGCAGCGCGTCGGGCTTCTGTCGCGCGCGCAGCTGCTTTATGTCCCACTCCAGCCGGTACGCGACGCGCTTCTCGAGCGCGCGGCTGGCCGCCACGATGTGCACGGGGACGCGGCTGCGCGTGTAGCGCCCGCCGCGCCCGGCGTTGTGCTCGGCCACGCGGCGCTCGACGTCGAGCGCCACGCCTGTGTACAGGCTGCCGTCGCGGCACTGGACGAGATACACGAACCACGACTGCCGGCGGCGCCGGGCGGGCATCGTCGCCATCTTACATCGATGTGTTGGCCAGCACCGCGCCGCGTCGCGCATACTCCGTGGATGGGACCGATCTCGAAAGGGATCGACGGCGCGCTGGCCCTGCTCAAGTGGCCGGTCGCGGCGGCCAGCCTGGTCTTCCTGCCCGGCCTTGTCTACGCGCTGTTCTTCGTCCTGCGCGCGATCGCCGCGTCGCCCGCCCGCTGCTACCCGTTCCTGATCGGGGCGGCCATCTACGGCGTCTTCTGGCTGCTGGTCATCCGCCCGCGCCACCACCTCGGCTTCCTCGCCACCCTCGAGCACGAATTCACCCACGCGCTGTTCGCCTGGGCGACCCTTCACCGCGTGATCGGGTTCCGCGCCACGCTGCGCAGCGGAGGACACATCCGCTACGTCGGGCGCGGCAACTGGCTCATCGCCACCGCGCCGTACTTCTTCCCCACCCTGTCGCTGGCCGCCATCGTGATCATGAACTGGCTGCCCGGCCGCGACCTCACCGCGGCCGGCGGCATCCTGGGCGCGACGGTCGCCTACCACGCCCTGTCCAACTGGGCCGAGACCCACCGCCACCAGACCGACCTGCGCGAGGCCGGCTGGCTGTTCAGCATCCTCTTCCTCACCGCCGCCAACGCGCTCGTGTTCGGCCTGCTGCTCAGCTACGCGTGCGGCCTGCGATCGCTGACCGCGCACCTGCAGCACGTGGGCGGCCCCACGATGACCTTCTTCCGCTGGCTGGTGAAGCTGATCGCGCCCGGATAGCGGCGGACGTCACTCGCCCAGGGCTCGGCGGCAGGCCTCGGCGAAGCGGCGCTCGAGATCCTCGCCGTCGGCGCCGGGCAGCGGGCCCAGGCGCTGCCACGACTCGCGCGCCTCGGCGACCACTTGCCGGGCAGGCTTGGCGTCGCGGGCGAGCACGCCGCCCAGCGCGCGCTCGGCCAGCGCCGCGCGCAGCTTGGCCGCCATCTGCTCGGCGGTCAGCGCCCCCGTTGCGGGCGCGGCCTGCGGCTCCACGGCGCGCGATGCCAGCTCCGCCACGCGGGCGTAGAGGCGCTCCTTGCGCTTGCGGATCTGATCCGGGTCGAGGTCGGTGCCCTTGAACGCGCCGGGGTGCGCCTCGACCGCGCGGCGGCACAGGCCGTCCGCGCGCTGGCGCAGCTCGCCGGTGCCGCTCTCGCCCTCCAGCTCGCGCACCGCGGCGCGCGCGCGCAGGACCACATCGGCCAGCCCGTCGGGCCCCGCCTCGATCGCCGCCTCGGCCTCGGCCAGGACGGCCTCGACGCCGCCGCGCCGCTCGGCCTGGCGCAGGGCGCGCGCCTCGTCGCGCAGCTGCCCGTAGCGGTCGCAGGCGACCAGGAAGCGCTGGTTGAGCGGCTCGTAGTCGCGCTGCGGCACCGGGCCGACGCGCCGCCACTCGCGGCGCAGCTCGCCGATCTCGCGCAGGCCGGCGTCCCAGTCGATCTCGGCGCCGGCGCCGGCGTCGGACGCGGCCGCGGCCAGCGCCTCGGCCTGGTCGACCATCGCCTGCTTGGCCTCGAGGTTGGCCTGGCGCTCGCCGAACACCTTCTCCACGTGCGGGCGGCGCCGCTCGAAGAATCGATCGCACGCGGCGCGGAACCGCTTCCACACCTCGTCAGCCTGCTTGCGCGGGACCGGACCGACCGTCTTCCACTCGGCCTGCAGGCGCTTGAACGCCTCCGCCGCGGGACCCCAGTCCTCGGAGTCGGCCAGCTGCTCGGCCTTCACGCACAGCTCCACCTTGAGGCGCAGGTGCTCCTTCTGCTCGGCCGTGTGGTGGGCGCGGTGGTGCTTTACCTGCTCGTACACCTTGTCGCAGGCGGCCTTGAAGCGCTGCCACAGCTCCTGGCCCTTCTCGCGCGGGGCCGGACCGACGTCCTTCCACGCGTTCTGGGCGTCCTTGAGGTGCTGGGCCAGGTTTCCCTGGTCCGGCGCCTCGGCCAGCGCCTCGACCAGGCGGATGAGCTCCTCCTGCTTGGGCACGTTGGCCCAGCGCTTCCACTCCTCGACCTCGCGCAGCTCGCCCACCTTGATGAACATGTGGCGGCGCGCCTCCTGGAAGCGCTCCATCGCCTTGCGCTTCAGGCCGGGCGGCAGCACCAGCAGGGAGGGGTAGCGGGTGTCGGCCTGCTTGAGCTTCTTCTCCGCCGTGCTGAGCTTGACGTTCTCGCTGGCCACGGCGCGCTCGAGATCGAGCGACAGCGCCTCGAGCGCGAGCAGGTTGCGCTCGGCTTCGGACGTCGGCGCCGCGCGCGGCCGGTCGCCGTGCGCATGACCGGGGCCGTGCGCCTCGTGACCGTGCGCCTCGTGATCGTGCGCCTCGTGACCGTGCGCCTCGTGACCGTGCTCGTGATGCTCGTGACCGTGGCCATGCTCTTCACCGTGAGCATGATCGTGGCCGTGATCATCGACGTGCTCGTCGTGGGCCTCGCTCGGCTCGCCGTGCCCGTGCGGCTCCTCGTGCGCCTCGTGGCCGGGCGATGCCTGCGCGGCCGGGCCGTGCTCGGGCAGCGCAGGCTCGACCGGGCCATCCAGCTCCGGCCCCGGCTCCGCGTGAGCATGCGCCGGCTCCGGCCGGAACGGAGGCTCGCCTCGCGGCTCCACCGGCTCGGGCGGCCGCTCGTTCATGTTGTCGATGTTTCCAGGTACAGGCGTCGCCACCGGTCCCTCCCTCCCCGCCGCACCCCCGCCCGACGACCCGTTCGACTGGGCCGCCGCCTGCGGGCGTGTGTGTCGCGCGACCTGCGCGCGGTAGCGCCCGAGCGCCGACTCGAAGCGACCGGTGATGTCCGGGTCGTCGGCCGGCCCCAGCCGCTGCCACACCTCCTCTGACGCCGCCACCTCGCGCTGCGACTCGATCCACTCGTCGCCGGCCGCGCGCTGCTCGATCAGTCGCACCAGCTGGATGCGCTGCTGCTCCTGCCAGCTCTGCGGCTCGATCACGACGGCACCCGGCACCGGGACGCCCTGGCGCCGCGCCTGCAGCCGCTTGTTGGCGCGCGCCCGCACACCCTTGTTCTTGGCCCGCGACGCGATCGCGGCCAGCGTGCTCTCGTCCTCGATCCGATCCACCACGGCGGCGCCGCGGTCGCGCGAGTCGAGATCCATGGCCAGGCTGCGCAGCGCCTCCAGATCGTCGAGGCGTGACAGGGCGCCCAGCGCCACGTCCTGCTCGCGCGCGTCGCGCACGACCTCGGCCAGGGCGCGCGGATCGCTCAGCCGCTCCAGGGCGTGGCGGCGATGCAGGGGCGATGGAGCGCGACAGGCCAGCTGGGCCAGGGGCCGCTGCTCGTCGAACCCGGCCAGCCACAGGATGGCCGCCTCCGGATCGCCCTGCCCCGACAGCGCCGCCGACAGGAAGCGGTCGACAGCGCGGCTGCGCGCCTGGGCCCGGACCGCAGGGTCCGGTTCGGACGACGCCAGCTGGGCCAGTAGATCCGGATCCGTCAGCTTCTCCATCGCCAGGCGACGGACTTGAGGATCGTCGTCGCTGCGCGCAATTTCGGCCAGGAGCGCGGCATCGTCGCCACCGAGTCCCTGGACCGCCTCCGCGCGGACGGATGCGTCACTGTGCTTGTGCTTCGGCCGGAACAGATCACCAAGTGCCATGGAGCCCTCGACGTCCGCCGCGACTCTAAGCCCCGCCCGCGGAGCCGTCAATCGGCCAGCCAGCGGCGATAGCTCGACGAAAACGCGGCCACGGCCTCATCGAAGCCGCCGGCCTCTTGCGCGAAGCGGTCCGGGTCGAGGCCGCGCGCGCCGAGCGCCGCCAGCCCGTGGCGCCCGAACTCTGCCAGCACCCAGCGGCCAAAGAAGTATCCCTCGCGGCCGTCGAGGGGCCCGCCTGGGGTCTCGCCACCTCTGTCCCCTTCATCGAGCATTGACCCAAGCTCGGCGAGGAGAGGCCCCAGGCCCGAACCCGTATGGGCGCTCACGCCGTGGACGCCGATCGGTCGTCCGCTGGCCGCCAGGGCCGCGGCCAGGGCAGCCGCGCCGGTCGTGGGCGCATCGTCTGCGGGGTCGGCCGCGGGGCCGGCTGCAGGGTCGAGCCCCGTCTCGCTCCTGGTCCCGGCCGCGCCCGCCTCCAGATCCTGCTTGCTCAGCACCACCGCGTCCGGGATCTCGAGGATGCCGGCCTTCATCAGCTGGACGGCGTCCCCCCATTGCGGCGGCAGGACCAGGTAGGTGCGGTCGACCAGCCTGTGCACGTCCACCTCGCTCTGCCCCACGCCGACCGTCTCGACCAGGACGCAGTCGAACAGGTGCTGGAGCAGGCGGCAGACCGGAGAACGTGTGCCGGCCGAGCCCACCCAGCTCCAGGTCGGAGGCCTGACTGCGGAAGAAGAGACGGTCGTCGCCGGGCGGGAAGCGGACGCGCACCCGGTCGCCGAGCAGCGCGCCGCCCGAGCGCGGGCTGGTCGGGTCCACGGCCAGCACCGCGACCGCAGCCGCCGGCCTCCCGGCCACCAGGCGCAGGGCCAGCTCGGCGATGAGGCTCGACTTGCCTGACGCGGGCGGGCCGGTCAGGCCGACGAGGCGCGCGCGCCGCCGCCGTGGATGCGCGGCCAGCGCCGCCACCACGCCGGCGCGTGCCTCGGCCGCCTGCGGGCGCACGTCCTCGCACAGCGAGATGGCGCGGCCGATGGAGCGCTTGTCGCGCGCGATCAGGCGCTCGACGTCGATGGCCGGCGCGGCGGCGTCGGGCTCGCGGCTCACCCGGCCGCGCGCTCCTCGATGACGTCCATCATGCGCTCGAGCACGCCGACCACGTCGTAGTCGGCCGGCGTGAAGACGCGCCGCACGCCGCGCAGGATGAGCGCCTCCGAGTCGCCAGGCGGGACGATGCCGCCGACGACGACCGGGATGTCGGCCGCCGCGTCGGCGCGCTCGAGACAGCTCATCACCTCGCCGACAAGCTCGAGATGCGAGCCGCTCAGGATCGACAGCCCGAGCAGGTCGGCGCCCTCCTCGATCGCGCTGGCCGCGATCTCGGCCGGCGTGAGCCGGATGCCGGCGTAGATGACGTCGAGGCCGGCGTCGCGCGCCGAGACGGCGATCACCTCGGCGCCGTTGGAGTGGCCGTCGAGGCCCGGCTTGCCCACCACCAGGCGCGGCCGGCGCCCGGTCCGCTCGGCGAAGGCGCGCACGCGCGCGCGCACGGTCTCGAGCCGGCCACCCTCGACGCGCAGCACCTGGCCGCCCACGCCGGTGGCGGCGCGGTACTCGCCGAACACCTGGCGCAGGGCGTCGGCCCACTCGCCGGTGGTGACCCGCGCCAGCGCGCACTCGATCGACGTGCTCGACCAGGTTGTCGCCGCTCGAGGCGGCGTTGCGCAGCCGCTCGATCGCGCGCGAGGCGCGCTCCGGGTCGCGCTGCGACCGCGCCTGCTCGAGCGCGGCCAGCGCGTGGCCGGCGTCGGACGCCTCCAGGTGCATCATGCCGCCGTCGGCCCCGCTCAGGAGCGGCGACGCGATGCCACTGGTCCAGCGGTTGACGCCGACGACCACCTGCTCCTGCTCGGCGATGCGGGCCATGCGCACCGCCATCGAGCGCACAAGCTCGCCCTTGAGATAGCCGCTCTCGACCGCGGCGCGCACGCCGCCCATGCCGCGGATCTTGCCCAGCTCGGCGCGGGCCGCACTGGCCAGCGACTCGACCTTGGCCGCCACCACCGGGCTGCCGTCGAAAAGGTCCGGGTACTCGAGCAGGTCGGTCTCGTAGGCGAGGATCTGCTGCAGGCGCAGCGCCCACTGCTGATCCCACGGGCGCGGCAGCGACAGCGCCTCGTTCCAGCAGGGCAGCTGCAGGGCGCGGCAGCGCGCGTCGCGGCTGAGCAGCACGCCGAGCGCCTCGATCAGGATGCGCCAGGCGTTGTTCTCCGGCTGGCTCTCGGTCAGGTTGAGCGAGTTGACCTGCACGCCGTAGCGGAAGCGGCGCAGCTCCGGGTCGTTGACGCCGTAGCGGTCGCGCGCGATCTCGTCCCACAGCTGGACGAACGCGCGCATCTTGCACATCTCCTCGACGAAGCGCAGGCCGGCGTTGACGAAGAAGCTGATGCGACCGACGCAGCGGGCGAACTGACCGGCGTCGACGCGGCCGCGCTCGCGCAGGAGGTCGAGCAGCCCGACCGCGGTGGCCAGCGAGAAGGCCAGCTCCTGCGTCGGCGTGGCCCCGGCCTCCTGCAGGTGATAGGAGCAGACGTTGGACGGGTTCCACTGCGGCACCCGGTCGATGCAGTACTCGTACATCTCCGCGGTGAGCCGCATGCTGGCCGCCGGCGGGAAGATGTACGTGCCGCGGGCCAGGTACTCCTTGATGATGTCGTTCTGCGTGGTGCCGCGCAGGCGGCGCTCGTCGACGCCGCGCTCGCGCGCCAGGGCGACGTAGAGCGCGAACAGCCACATCGCGGTCCCGTTGATCGTCATCGACGTGTTGGCGCCGGCCAGGTCGATGCCGTCGAACAGGACGCGCATGTCGTCGAGCGTGTTGATCGGCACCCCGACCTTGCCGATCTCGGGCCGGGCCAGCGGATGGTCCGACGAGTAGCCGCACTGGGTCGGCAGGTCGAACGCGATCGACAGCCCGGTCTGCCCGTGCGCGAGGTTGTGGCGGAAGAGCTCGTTCGACGCCCGCGCGCTCGTGTGCCCGGCGTAGGTGCGAAAGATCCACGGCCGATCAGGCGTCGGCGCCCCGTCCTCGTTGCACAGCACGTGCGCGTGCCGCCCGGCCGGTCGTGGATCGGACATGTGGCAGCAGTATAGCTTTGCGAACGCGCGCTTTTCGCGCCCGGACTCGGCCTAGAGCAGCGTTCCCTGCACCGGCCGGGGCGGCGGCGACAGGCACTCCGGCCCGTCGTTGTCCACTCGATTGACCGCCTCGCTCACCGGTTCGGTGGTCCAGCCATCCGGGTCGGCCGGCGCGACGATGTCTCGCAGCGCGTCCGGATCGAGCGGCTCGCGGGTGAGCCAGCGGTCGAAGTCCTCCGGCGCGACCACGACCGGCATGCGATCGTGCAGCGGGGCGAGGAGCGGGTTGGCCGCGCAGGTGACGATGGTGTAGCTGATGACCCAGGTCTGGTCGGGGGCGCGCCAGCGATCCCACAGGCCGGCGAAGGCGAAGGCGCGCCGGGGCGCCAGGTGGATGAAGTAGGGCTGCTTCTTCTTGCCGGCCCGCTGCCACTCGTAGAAGCCGTCGGCCGGGATCAGGCAGCGGCGGCGCGCGAACGCGTCGCGAAACGCCGGCTTCTGGCTCAGGCTCTCGCCGCGCGCGTTGATGAGGCGGGGGCCGATCGACAGGTCGTCGGCCCACGACGGCACCAGGCCCCAGCGGGCCAGCTCGATCACGCGCTTCTCGCGGTTGGCCACGATCGGCAGCATCTGCGTGGGAGCGACGTTGTAGCGCGGCGTGACCCCGTCCGGCAGCGCGAGCTCGTCGAGCACCGGCCCGAGCACGTCCGGCACGTCCTCCGGTCGCGTCAATGAATAGCGGCCGCACACCCCGGAAACGTACTACGCGGCGGGCTGTACGCCAGCGGAGGGCGGCCCGACGGGCCAACCGACGGTGTGTCTTTAGCCGGCGACGTGCTCGTTGACTGAAGACGCGGTCGGGCTTCTATCGCGGGCGCGGGCGGCGCGCCACTTCCAGGTCATGCCGATCACCACGCCGGCGGTGGTGACCGCCGCGCCGACGTAGCTGCGCGCCACCAGCCGCACCTCCTCCTCCCACACCGCGTTGACCCCGAGCGCGATGACAGGCTCGATCAGCACCAGCGTCGACGCGGTCATCAAGGTCACGCGCCGCAGGAGATAGAAGTAGCAGACGAAGGCGACCACCGAGCCGAACACGGCCAGGTAGAGCAGCGCCACCGTCGGCGCCACCGGCAGGGGCAGCGGCACCGTGGCCGAACGCTCGGCCAGCGCCAGCGGCCACAGGCCCAGGGCGGCGACCGAGAGGAACGCGGCCGTCGTCGAGATCGGGTTGAGCTCGCCGGCCTCGCGCTTGAAGAGGAGGTTGTAGCCGACCGTGGCCACCACGGCGGCGATAACGAACCCGATGCCGGCCGCCTGATCGGTGGAGATCGACATGCGATCCCAGAACAGGATGGCCATGCCGACCAGCGAGAGCAGCGCAGCGCCGACGTTGACGAACCGGATGCGCTCGGTGCCGGTGGCGGCCGCACCCAGCGCGGTGAACAGCGGATAGGTTCCGAACAGGACCGCGACCAGGCCGCCGGGCAGATCCTCCTCGGCGCGGTAGACGCAGGCGTAGCCGAGCGCGTTGAAGAGGCCGGCCAGCGCCAGCGCCACCAGCTGGCGCCGCGTGCGCGGCAGCGGGCGGCCCAGGCCGACGAGCAGCAGCAGGAGCAGGATGACGGCCGCGAGCGAGAAGCGCAGCGCCGCCGCCGAGTAGGTCGGGTAGCCGCCGGCCGCGATGCACACGCGGATCGCGAACCAGGTGGTGCTCCACACCACCGCGCACACCACGTAGCAGATGACGACGGCCACCGGGCCATAGGTTATGGTCTGCTTCATGGATCTCGCCAAGAGGCAGTGTGCCCCGTGTCGGGGCGACACACCCCGGCTGTCAGGAGAACCGCTCGCCGCGCTCACCGCCGAGCTCGGCGCCGACTGGGAGGTCGCCGGCGACCGCCTGCGCAAGACCTTCCGCTTCCCCGACTTCGCCCGCGCCCTGGCCTTCGTCAACCTTGTCGGCGAGGTGGCCGAGCGCGAGCAGCATCACCCGGACATCTTCCTGGCCTGGGGACGCGTCGCCCTCGAGATCTGGACCCACGCCATCGGCGGCCTGAGCGAGAACGACTTCGTCCTGGCCGCCAAGATCGAGGAGCTGCCGCGCTCGACCTGATCGTCGCGCGACCAGCAGCCGGTCAGCGCTCGAAGCGAAAGCGCAGCGCGCCCACGAACGCGAAGCCGAGCCCGAAGCAGGCGACGACGAGGATCTCCGGCAGCACGTCGCCGATGCCGGTTCCGTCGCGGACGAGGATGTCGTAGTAGCCCTCCAGCGCCCAGGCGTGCGGGGTGAACAGGCCGATCGTCTGCATCGTCTGCGGCATGATCGGGCGCGGCACCATGCCCCCGCCCAGCAGGCCCATGACCAGCAGACAGACCGACCCGATGGCGCCGACCTGGCGCTCGGTCCCGCTGAACGAGGCGATGAGCAGGCCGAGCGCCACCGCCGCGAACACAACCACCGCGGTCAGGCAGACCAGCGCGAGCAGGCTGCCACCGACGACCATGCCGAACGCGATCGCGCCCAGCCCGAACAGGAACGTCATCTGGACCAGGCCGATCAGGTAGAACGGGACCAGCTTGGCCAGGAGCAGGCTGGTGCGCCGCACCGGCGCGGCCAGCAGCCGGCGGAAGGTGCCGGTCCTGCGCTCCTCGATGAAGGAGATGCCGACCGTGAGCGCGAGAAAGAAGCCGAACAGGACCGCGTTGCCGGGCACGTAGAGCTGGAACGCGGTCGCCCCGGCCAGCGGCCGATCGATGCCGGGCGGGCTCTTGGCCACCAGCACCGACGGAGCGCCCGCGCCGAACATCGAGCGGCCGATCAGCCCGGCCAGCGCTCCCTCGATGGGGCCGCGCACCGCCGGCGACGCGCCCGTGTCGATGACCAGCTCGGCCGGCACGCCGGCGACCGGATCGAAGCCGGCCGGGAAGACGACGCCGGCCGCGACCTCGTCGTCGGCCACCAGCCGGTCGACCGCCGACCGGTCCGTCTCCTCGCGCACGCGGAACAGGCCGGAGCCGGCGATCGCGTCGACGGCGGCGGTCGCCCGCGGGTTGTCGTGCGGTCGCAGCACCGCCACCACCCGCTCCTCCTCGCCGCCACCCTCGCGGCCCGAGAACATCGAGCCGAACACGCCCATGAACACGATCGGCAGCAGGAACAGGCTGGTCAGCGCGCTGCGGTCGCGCAGCAGGATCTGCACGTCCTTGCGGACGGCGGCGCCCAGCACGGCCCGCGCGCGCGCGCCCGACCCGCTCATGCATCGTCCCGCATGCTGTGGCCGGTCAGGGCCAGGAACACTGTCTCGAGGCTGGCCTTGCTCACGCGCAGCGCCTCGACCTCGCCGCCGGCCGCCTCCACCGCGCGCACCACCGCGCCCGGCTTCACCTGGCCGCCGTCGCGCAGGCGCAGGTGGCCGCCGTCGTCGCCGTGCTCCTCGAGCGACACCTCGCCGAGCGACCCGAGCGCCGACGCGACCCGCTGCGGCTGGCCGCGAAACTCGATCTCGAGCGAGCCGCCGCCGTGCCGCTCGACCAGGTTGGCCACGCTGTCGCTGGCCACCTCCACGCCTCGGTCCATGATCGCCACCCGCTGGCACAGGAGCTCCACCTCCTCCATGTAGTGGCTGGTGTAGAGCACGGTCATGCCGTGGTCGGCGCACAGCGCGCGGATGGTGGCGAAGATGTGGTTGCGGCTCTGCAGATCGACGCCGACGGTCGGCTCGTCGAGGATGACCAGGCGCGGGCGGTGCAGCAGCCCCGCGGCCAGGTTGAGGCGGCGCTTCATGCCGCCGGAGAAGCGGCGCACCGACTCGCGCGATCGATCCTGCAGCCCGGCCAGGTCCAGCGCCCAGTCGACGCGCGCGGTCAGCTCGGCGCCGCGCAGGCCGTACAGGCGGCCGAAGAAGCGCAGGTTCTGCCGCGCGGTCAGGTCCTCGTACAGCGCCAGGTCTTGTGGAACCAGGCCGATGGCGCGGCGGGCGGCGAACGAGTCGCGCGCCAGGTCGTGACCGGCCACGCGCGCGCTGCCCCGGCTGGGCGTGACGACGCCGCACATCATCGAGATGGCGGTCGTCTTGCCGGCTCCGTTGGGTCCGAGCAGGCCGAAGATCTCGCCCTCCTCGATGTCCAGGTCCAGCGCGTCGACAGCGCGCAGCCCGCCGTAGTCCTTGCCCAGCCCCCGGCACTCCAGCAGTGACATCGGGCCCTACCTTATCAGCGCGAGGCCCCGAAAACGAAACGGGCGGCCGGACTCGCCGGCCGCCCAGTCATGCTCGTGTGAAGGTGAGCGGGACGATCAGCCCTGCGGCGGACCGTAGATCTCCGAGGCGCCCTGGGCGTCGAGCTCGGTGATCTGCAGCGCGCCGGTGCCGCCGCACTGCGGGTAGTGCATGACCGAGGCCGAGTCGTAGTCGGTGACCGGGCGGTAGTTCTGATCGATGAGGCCCTCGAGGACGCAGCTCAGCCACTGGTCGAACGGGATGTCGAAGATGTTGGCGCGCACGTGCTCGTGGCGGAAGCCGATGGTGTGGCCGGTCTCGTGGGCGAGCACGTTGGTCAGGTTGAACGGATCGTCCGGACCGATGTCGAACGCGGTGTCGTCGATGAGGATGTTGCGCTGGTCGCGCGGCGAGCTCGGGAAGAACGAGCGGGCGATGAACTGACCGCCGGTGGTCGGGTTCACGTCGAAGAAGACGTTGTTGTTGCTGGCGGTGCAGTTGGCGTCCTCGCCGGGAACGTACGTGAAGGTCAGGTCGGCGATGGTCATCCAGCCGCCCACGGTCGAGCCTTCCATCGCCTCGATGACCGCCTGCTTGCGGTCGCCGAAGGTGTCGCTCACGCAGTAGGTGAGCTGGTGCTTCTGCGTCTCGTCGTAGATGTCGTCGACGCCGTTGACCTGGTTGACGGTCAGCTCGGCGCCGTTGTACAGGCGCTCGTAGTAGGGGCGCAGCTCGTCCTCGGTGGAGATGGCCATGTCCCAGTCCACGATGAAGCGGCCGGTCTCGGGCTCACGGTAGAGCGACTGGACCCAGGCTTCGAACGACGGGCGATCCGTGTTGGAGCTAAGCTCGGGGTCTCCGGCGCAGCCGATGCTTCCTGCCAGAGCGAAAACTGCCAGATACGGAGACAGACGGCTCAACGACGCACGCATACGTTCCTCCCTGTTGCTTGTTGCCACTCATGGACGCGACGAAATGGCCGAGATCGCACGGATCCGGCCCGGGAGCGAGTGCACTCCCCCGGTGAGGCGCTCGCCGGCGACCAGACAGCGAGACCTCTCGATCGACAACTCTACTTCTGCGAGGTCCAGTCCGGGCCTGCGCACAGGCTGAGCCAGACTAGATGGCCGGCTGTATAAGCCAGTCGAAGTGACGTCGCAAGCGATGCGCGCACCAAGGTCGATACATCACTCCCAGCTCACGCTCGTCCGTCACCGACTTGATGGCGTCTATTTCATGACGGCGAGGATCTGCTGGTTGAGCGCGACCAGCCTGCCGTCCTCGCCCCAGAGCTCGCGCGCCTCGACGGCGTAACCGTCGCGGCCGCCGAGCATGCGCCCTCTATAGAAGAGAGGCGCGTCCGGATCGAGGCCCACCAGGTCCGACATGGTCTCGAATGAAAACGTCAGTGTGGCGGCGGCGCGCGGTTCGCGTGCGGCGGCGAGAAACCCCGGCCAGTACGAGTCGATGAGCGCGAGAACAAAGGCGGCGTCGCGCGCGCGGCCGGGCCGGCGCAGCCGCACCCACCCGGACGTGTGCTGTGCTGCGCCCGTATCCGCGCCTGCATAGGGCAGCGGGCTCGTCGGCCAGTACTCGAGATGGGTCGCGAATATCGGTGGGAGGCGCGCCGACAGGTGCAAATGAGAGTTTGCAGGATCGCGCCACGACGGCGGCTCCGGCGCGGTCAGGGTGGTCGGGGCGGCGTAGGTCGGGCGCGACCGGGCCAGGATGATCGCGCCGTGCGCCACGACCTGGTTCGCCTGGAGCATGCGCACGGTCATCGATGTCACCGAGGATCCGGCGCGCAGCACCTCGGCGGTGAGCTCGGTCGCGCCGGGCTGCACCGGGCCGACAATCTGCGCGCTCAGCGAGCGCAGCACGCGCGACGGGTCGGAGGCGGTCGCCTCGGCCGCGCGCGCCATGATGGCCAGCACCAGCCCGCCGAACGCGCCGCGCCCCTGCTGCCATCCATCCGGCACGTCGATCGAGAAGCGGCCGGGGCCGACCGGCGCCGGCGTGACCAGCTGGTCGAAGTCGCTGCCTTCCCGGTCGTGGCCATGGTTTCGGGTCGCGCCTGACATGCGCGGAGCGTACAGCCCGGAGACGGGCCCGGCGAGCGGTGGACGGGGCGCCCAGGCTTGGGGCCGGCCGGGCGACCGAATTCTTGCCCCGCGGACGGCGCCGGCAAACGATCGCGTCATGGACAAGAGGTTTCTCGTGGATCAGCTCATCACGGAGCTTCGCGCGTCGGCGCGCGCGGCGCTGAGCGCGAGCGAGGTGGCCGGGGCGGAGGTGCTCGACGGCGCCACGCCGGCCGAGAAGCGCGAGGACGCCCGCGCCGCGATCGAGTACGGCGCGCTGGCCGGGGCGCAGCGCCTGCGCGCGCGGCGAGCCCAGGGCGAGATCGACGCGCTCGCCACCTTCCGGCCGCCGCCCGTGAAGCCGGGAGGCCCGATCGCGACCGGCGCCGTCGTCGAGGTCGAGGACGCCGACACCAACCAGGGCCGCACGTTCTTCCTGGCCCCGGCCGGCGCGGGCATCACCCTGACCGGTCCGGACGGCGACGGCATCCTGTCGGTGGTGACCGCCGCCTCGCCCGTCGGCCGCGCCGTGCTCGGCCGACGCCTGGGCGACGTCGTCAACGTCACTGTCAACGGCGAGCCGCGCGAGTGGACGATCACCTGGATCGGTCGATCATCCGAGCCGCGGACGCCAGCCGGACGCTAGCCGCCCCAGGGCTCGCGGGCTTCCTTGTCCGGATCCGGCGGCAGGTTGATGAAGTCGGCCGGGAACTTCGATGCCAGGTGGGCGAGCAGCTCGCGCACCGAGACCACCGCGACCGGGATGCGGCCGCGCACCACCGGCAGGTGGCGATGGCGGCCGGCGTCCATGCGGCGCAGCGCCTCGGCGACGGTGTCGTCCTCGCGGATGATGCGCGGGCGCGCGGTCATCATCGACTCCACCGGCCGGTCGCGCCAGTCGTTGCTGTCGTGGTCGGCCCGGCGCAGGAGGTCGTGCTCGGTGAAGATGCCGACCAGCTCGCCGAGCTCGTTGACGACAAGCGCCGCCCCGGTGCGACCGTTGTGCATCAGGTCCACCACCTCGCCGAGCGGCGTGGAGGGCGTGACGCGGATCGGTTCACGCGAGCTGACCTGCGAGATCGGAACGTTGACGATCTTCTCGAGCATGATCAGCCTCCCCCCAGGTTGACCCACATGTCAGAAGACGCGTCGTCGGGTGGCACCTGCGCGATCTCCTCGAACACATCCGCCAGGTGCGCGATCACGTCCCACACGCGCAGCACGCCGACCGGCCGGCCCTGGTCGTCCACCACCGGAACGTTGCGGATGTTGCGCGTCGCCATGCAGTTGATGGCGTAGGTGATGCAGTGCTCGCGCTGGAGCACGACCGGGTTTCGCGTCATCACGTCGGCCAGCGCAACCTGGGCCGGCAGCAGCCGGGCGCCGGCGATGCGGTGCAGGAAGTCGCGCGCGGTGAAGACGCCGGTGACGCGGCCGTCCTCGACGACGAGCACGCAGTCGACCCCGTCGCGTGCCATCGCCTCCACCGCCGCGGCGACGCTCGCCGTCGGCGCCAGCTCTGGCCAGCTGTGCTCTCCGAGGACTTCACCGATCGTCCGCTGGATGCGCTCCATGGCGACCAGGCTAGCTCAGGGCCGCGACTTCGGGACCCCCCAAAGGGGCAGGCGTTCCGAAAAAGTACGGACGGGCGCACTGCACAATGAGATTGACTGGACGTGCCTCCCGGACGGGTCGTCCCTCGTGCCCCGTAAGTCGTGCACGCCGGACCCATCCATGGCGTCATCACGCCATGAGCTACGTGATGGTGGACGTGGAAGCAGACGGCCCGATCCCCGGTGACTACTCCATGATCTGCTTCGGAGCCGTCATCGTCGAGCCAGGGCTCGCGCGTTCGTTCTACGGTCAGCTCCGCCCGATCTCGGAGAGCTGGATCCCGGACGTTCTACAGATAAGCGGCTTCTCGCGCGAGGAGACCCTGCGCTTCGAAGATCCGGTGAGCGTCATGACCTCGTTCCGCGAGTGGCTCGTCCACCACGCGGGGCCCAGGTACTTCTTCGTGTCGGACAACAACGGCTTCGACTGGCAGTTCATCAACTGGTACTTCCACCACTTTCTCGGCAAGAACCCCTTCGGCTTCTCGTCTCTCAACCTCGGCTCCCTCTACAAGGGCCTGGTCAAGGACACCTTCCAGACCTTCAAGCATCTGCGCCGCACCAGGCACACCCACCACCCGGTCGACGACGCCCGCGGCAACGCCGAGGCCCTCCTGCACATGCGGGACAGCCTCGGCCTCGTGATCCGCCTGGACTGACCGCGTCTACTTCTTCTTGAGCTCGTGCAGGATGATCGAGTTTCCCTCGGAGTCGAGGATGATCGACATCCGGCACACCGGCGACTGGATCATGTCGGCCTTGTACTCGACACCCTTGCCCTTGAGCTCGGCGTTGAGCTTGTCGAGGTCCTCGACCTCGAGCGCCACGCTCCCCCCGGCGCTCGCGCTCGGCTCGATCTGCCCTCCGCCGAACAGCGCCAGACACCCGCCCCCCGGCAGGTCGTACTCGGTCCACACCCCGTCCGGCGAATTGCTTCCGATCTGCAACCCGAGCGTCTCCCCGTAGAACGCCCTCGCCCGCTTCCAGTCCTTCACCGGATACATCGTGAAAGCCACCTTCTTGATCATCAGCGCCTCCTCCGTTCGATCGTCACCAGCCGCTGCCGTTCCATAAGCTACTCCTCTTCGCTGTCCAGCCCGCGCGCTGCACACGGGAGGGGCCACGTCAGAATCGTCGGACCGGGCGGCGGGCTGTTGCGACAAAAGTCGCTCTCGCGGACCTCGCCAGCCACGGTTTGCCGAGATTTGATTTCTGCCGGCCAGACCGGAAGGCCTAGTCTCGACCCATGGGCGGAACGGCGGTCCGCATCGTGGTGGCAGCGGCCGGACTCATGACGTGCCTCGCATCCGGGGTCGCGCTGGCGCAGCCGGGACTCACACCGCAGGCGCCCGCGCCACAGGAACGGCCGCAGACGACCACGCGCCGCTACGGGATGGAGATCTTCGCGGCCGACGGACTGCTCGTCGCCGTGGCGCTGGGCACCGGGCGGGGAGAGCCGCTCATCGGGCTCGCGCTGACCGGGCCGGTGATCCACGGCGTGCACGGCCGCGGAAGCGCGGCGGTCGGCAGCCTGTTCCTGCGGGTCACGGTGCCGGTCGCCGGCGCCTGGATCGGCTCCGCCACGTGCGGGGAAGACACGACCGAGGACTCGTTCAGCTGCCTCGACAACGCCGTCTTCGGGTTCGCGGCCGGCGCGGCGGTCGCCTTCGGCATCGACTACTTCTTGCTGGCGCGCAAGACGGTCGAGACCAGCGCGGTGCGGGTCCAGCCCGCGGTCAGCGTGACGCGGACGGCGAGCACCGCCGGCCTGCGACTCGACTTCTAGACCCGCCATCGAGCTCGGCGCCCGCGCGCTCTCGCCGCGCTTTGCCGAGGTTCGACATGCACTGGTCTGACCAAAACCGTCCACGATGATTTTCATGACCAGCACGACGATCTCGATCAGCATCGCGATGACGACCCTGGCGATCGGCCTCGCCTCCAGCCGTGCCCTGGCCCAGCCCGGGCTGACTGCCCCCCCTCTGGCAGCGCCGAGCAAGCAGCCGCCGCCCACCACGACCAGCTACGGGCTGCAGATCTTCTTCGCCGACGCGATCCTCGCCGCCGCAGCGCTGGGCACGCAGCGGGCCGAGCCGGCCGTCGGGCTCCTGCTGACCGGCACCGTCATCCACGCCCTGCACGGCCGCGGAGACGCGGCGGTCGGCAGCGCGCTCCTGCGCGTCACGCTGCCACTGCTCGGGCTCATGGTCGGCGTCGAGGCGTGCGACGGTTCGCCGCCCGTCAATGACGACCCTGTCTCAAGGAGGCCTTCTACGGCTTCGGGATCGGCGTGGCCATCGCCGGCGGCCTCGACTACTTCGCGCTGGCGCACAAGCCGGTCGTGAAGAGCCCGGCGCGCGTCAAGGCCGCGGTCACCATGACGGGGACGGCGAGCACGGCCGGCCTGCAGTTCGACTTCTAGCGACGGCTCGGGGGCTACGGCTCGAGGGCGAGCTTGCCGAACACGGTGCGCGACTCGAGCAACCGGTGCGCCTCGGCCGCCTCGGAAAGCGGCAGCACGCGGTCGACGACCGGGCGCAACCGGCCGGACGCCACGTGGCCCAGCACCTCGAGCAGATCGCCCTTCGAGCCCATGGTCGAGCCGAGGATCGCGATCTGGCGGAAGAAGACGTGGCGGAGATCGATGGCCGGCTTGGGACCGGCGGTGGCTCCACATGAAACGATGCGGCCGCCGTTGACCGTCGCCTTGATGCTGCTGGCGAACACCTCGCCGCCCACGTGCTCGATCACGACATCGACGCCGCGCCGGTCGGTCAGCTCCTTTACCTCGGCGACGAAATCCTGAGTCTGGTAGTTGATGACCTCGTCGGCGCCCAGCTGGCGCAGGCGCTCGAGCTTGGCGTCCGAGCCGGCCGTGGCGATGACGCGCGCGCCGAACAGCTTCGCGATCTGCAGCGCCGCCACGCCGACCCCGCTGCCCGCGCCCTGGACCAGCACCGTCTCGCCCGGCTGGACCTGGGCCTTGCGCACCACCATCTGCCACGCGGTCAGGAACGTCAGCAGCGACGTCGCCGCCTCGGGGAAGGACAGCTCGCCGGGGAACGGCGCGATGTTCTGGCGCGGCACCACCAGGTACTGGCAGTAGCCGCCCGAGCGAGTCTCGCCCAGGATGCCGTAGCGCGGGCACAGGTTGTCGCGCCCGCTCAGACACGCGCGGCAGATGCCGCACGACAGCCCCGGGCTGACCACCGCGCGCGTGCCCGACACCAGATCGTCGATGCCGGGCCCGACCAGATCGATCACGCCGGCCACGTCGGAGCCGAGGCGGTGCGGGTACTCGAGGTGGAACGCAGGGCCGCCGCGCCGCACCCAGATGTCGAGGTGATTGAGACCGACGGCGCGCACCGCCACGCGCACCTGGCCCGGCCCCGGCTCCGGCACCGGCAGGTCGGTGAGCTCGAGGACGTCCGGTCCGCCGTGGCGGCGGAGCACGACGGCTTTCATCATGGGCATCGATCGCGCTCGGATCAGTGCCGGGCCGACGGGTTGGCCGGGTGCTGGCTGGTCAGGGGCGGGAACGAAGGATCGCGCTCGAGCGGGCGATCGATCCGCTCGCTCGGGGTCTTCTTGGTCTCGAACCGCCGCCAGCCGCCGGTCGGATCGCCGGCCGTGGGATCTGTCAGGTGGGGGCCGACCGCCAGGGCCAGCCCCAGCGCGCCGCCGACATAGGCCGCGCCGATCGCGGCCTGCCAGGCCCTGCTCCGGCGCACGCCGTTGCGGTGGGCGCGCGCGGCCAGGATCGCGCCGACGACGTCGCATCCCACGATCGCCCCCAGCGCCGTCACCCCGACCGTCCACTCGTACCAGCTGTCGCCGCCGAACAGGAGCACCATCGCGACCAGCTGGCCGACGAGCAGCGCCGCCGCCGTGGCCGGGCGCCGCGCATAGAGATGACCGACGCCGAAGGTCAGAAAGGCGCTGCCGGCCGCGAGCAGCGGGCGGACCTCAGGGGCGGCCGACTCGTCGCCGTCGGCGGCCTGCTCGTCCGCATCCGCATCGGCCGACGAATCGGACCCGGCCTCGTCCACGCTCGCGGACAGGTACGCCTCGATGAAGTCGGTGGCCTGCGCGGCCTGCGACTCGGGCACCGCCAGGTGCACTTCCAGGATGTTCTGCGCCACGCCGACAAGCGCGCCCGAGCGGGTGCCGGTGACGCGCGCGAACATGCCGGCGTCGCGCAGGAGATCGCCCAGGAGGTCGGCCTGGATCGGATCGTAGGTGCGATGAACGATGACGAAGCGTTCGGGCATCTATCGTGGTCGCTGCGAGCGGCCGGGGGACGCGAGCAACAGATGGCCGCGCCGCGGCATTTTGATTTGGCGCCGTCGGCGCTTTGGCGGTTAAGTTCTAACCCGAAACCCCGAAGGGGACCAGCCTGCCCGGAGCACTCATGAGAATCGTCTCCATCCCCTGTCTCAGCGACAACTACGCGTATCTCGTGATCTGCGAGGCGACCCAGCGAGCCGCCATCGTCGACCCGTCCGAGGCCGCTCCCGTGCTGGCCGCCGTCCACCAGCAGGGCGTCGAGCTCCACGCCATCTGGAACACACACCATCACTGGGACCACACCGGCGGCAACCAGGAGCTGGTCGCCGCGGTGCGCGGGCTCGAGGTGGTTGCGCACGAATCCGACCGCGGCCGGGTGCCGGCCCAGACTCGCTTCTTGAACGAGGGGGACACGGTCTCGGTCGGCCAGGTCCGCGCCTCGATCATCCACAACCCGGGCCACACCACCGGCGCCATCAGCTTTCACATCGCGGATCCAGGCGCGGTCTTCACCGGAGACACGATGTTCGGCGGCGGCTGCGGGCGCCTGTTCGAGGGCACGCCGGCCGACATGCACGCCTCGCTGACAAAGCTTGCCGCGCTGCCCGGCACGACCCAGGTCTACTGCGGGCACGAGTACACCGAGAAGAACCTCGCCTTCGCCGCCGAGGCGGAGAAGGACAACGCCGCGGTCGCCGAGCGGCTCGCGCGTGTGTCCGAGCTGCGCAAGAACGGCCAGCCGAGCGTGCCGTTCACCATGGCCGAGGAGCAGGCCACCAACCCGTTCGTGCGCGCCGGATCGGCCGATCGCCTGGGCGAGCTGCGCGCGTGGAAGGACCGCTTCTAGCGCGCACCCCGCGCGGGTGAACCGACGGCGTGCGCATCAACCTGCAAGACGCGGGCGCCACCCGCCTCGACATCGATCTCTCGATCAATGGTGAGGTGCGCCGGGTCAGCCTGACCGGGCTGCGCGGGGTCGCCGGCCAGCTCGAGCGCGAAGGCGGCACGGCGCGGCTGCACCCGCTGCGCGCCGGGTCGGTGGTGCTGGCCGCCCTCGAGTGGCCGCTGCCGGGCGGCCGGCTGTCGATCACCAGCCCGGCCACCCTCGACGACCTGGCCGTCGAGATGGACGCCGCGGCCGAGACGGACGCGTCGCCGCTGTCGGGCCGCGTGGCGGCCGGCGCGCGCCCACGCCGACGCGGTCGCCTTCGAGCTGCGCGGTGGGACGCGGCTCGTGCTCGACGCCGACCTGCGCGGCGCCGCGGTCGAGCACTCGCCCGAGCGCGTCGGACACGCGGCGGCCGAGACGCTCGAGCTGGACAACCTGCAGGCGGTGCTGAGCGGCGCGCTGTGCCGACTGTCCAGCGCGGTGCTGGAGCGAGCCAGGGTCAACTGGCGGTCGAACGAGCTGCTCATCGGCGCGGCCGCCGGGACCATCAGCGGCCTGACCGTGACGCTGCCGGGCGCGGGCCTCACCGTCGAGGTCGATCGCGTCGAGCTGCCGGGCGGGCTGCGCACCAGCGGCGGCTGTCTGGTCATCCCGGAGCTGGTGGTGCCGGAGGTGCGCATCGCCGTCGACGATGTGGTCGAGCTGTTCCGGCCGCGGCGGGCCGACGGCGCGGCGGCAGAGACATCGAGACCGTCGCGCCCGTTCGACTTCGGCTTCCTCGATCGGGTCAGCGGGCGGCTCGACGTCGACATGACGCTGGACATGTCGGTGCCGGTGCTCGGCCGGCGCGAGGCGACCCATCACTTCCGCGTGCCGATCGCCAACGGCGTCATCAACTACCGGGAGCTGGAGCGGGACCTGGCCAACTTCGAGGACGCGTTCATCGACGTCGAGGTGCGCGGCCAGGCGCTGGTCATCGAGCGCGCCATCCCGCTCATCCCTGGTCTGGAGAAGCCGCTGGTCGTGTGGGACCTGGACCCGGAGGAGCTGGAGCTGGCCCGCCGGCGGCTCGTCCGGCTGCGCACCATCCCGCGCCTGCGCCTGGTCTCGCGCGGCGGTGGCGGCGATCGCTCGAGCCTGACCATCCGCAGCCTGCGCTTCGACCATGTCAACATCGCGATCGCGCTGGCGCCGCCGGGCGCCGGAGAGAAGTGACTCGATCGGGCGGGCCAGCGCCGGCGCGCTGCGCGTCACAGGCCGGCTCGCCCACGAGCCGTCGCGCACCGCCGAGGGCGCGGAGGTGACCCGGGCCAGCGCGACCGGATCGCAGCTGTCCGCCGGGCCGCTCGAGCTCGGGCTCGCGCGTCGCGGTCGAGTCGATCGAGCTCGGCGCGCTGGTGGAGGGCACCGCGACGTTCCGCGGGCTGCGGCCCGGCCGCGTCAGCCTGACTGGACGCGACCTTCGCGTGCGGAATCTGCGGATCCAGCTTTGAGCGCGGGGGCAGCCGGCTGCGCCGCCTCGTCGTCGCCGTGCAGGAGCTGGTGGACCTCGCCGGTGATCAGGCGCGCGCCGCGCTGGAACGTGAAGTAGGACCAGGCCCAGCCGAACATGACCAGCACGCGGCTGCGGAAGCCGATCAGGAAGAAGATGTGGATGGCCCACCAGGCCAGCCAGGCGAGAAAGCCCGACAGCGCGAAGCGGCCCATGTCGGCCACCGCGGCGGCGCGGCCGATGGTGGCCAGCGATCCCTTGTCGCGGTAGCGGAACGTCTCGCGCGGCTGGCCGGCCAGCTCGCGGCGGATCTGGCGCGCTGCGTGGCGGCCGCCCTGGATCGCGGCCGGCGCCACGCCGGGCACGTCGGCGCCGCTGGCCTGCTTGACCGCGGCCAGGTCGCCGACCACGAACACCTCGCGGTGCCCGGGCACGGTGAGATCCGGCTCGACGAGGACGCGGCCGGCGCGATCGAGCGGCGCGCCCAGCGTGGCGGCCAGCGGCGACGCGGCCACCCCGGCCGCCCACAGCACCGTGCGCGACGGGATGCGCTCGCCGGCGCCGATCTGGACGCCGTGCGGATCGATCGCGGTCACCAGGGCGCCGGTGCGCACCTCGACGCCCAGCCGCTCGAGCTGCACGCGCGCCTTCTCCGACAGCTTCGGCGGATACGGCGGCAGCACGCGGTCCTGACCCTCGAGCAGCACCACGCGCGCCATCGCCGGATCGATCGAGCGGAAGTCGCGCTTGAGCGTGTGCAGCGCGATCTCGGACAGCGCGCCGGCCAGCTCGACGCCGGTCGGCCCCGCCCCGACGACGACGAAGGTGAGCCACTCGGTGCGCCGCGCCGGATCTGGCTCGCGCTCGGCCGCCTCGTAGGCGAGGAACACGCGGCGGCGGATGTCGAGCGCGTCCTCGATTGTCTTGAGGCCGGGCGCCATGCGCTCCCACTCCGGGTGGCCGAAGTACGAGTGGGTCGCGCCGGTCGCGACGATCAGGTAGTCGTAGTCGAGCGCGTCGCCGTCGACCTCGACCCGTCGGGTCGCGGTGTCGATGCGGCCGGCCTCGGCCAGCAGCACGTGCGCGTTCTTCTGCCGGCGCACCACGCTGCGGATCGGGTAGGCGATGTCGGCCGCGTTGAGCGCGCCGGTGGCGACCTGGTAGAGCAGCGGCTGGAACAGGTGGTGGTTGCGCCGGTCGACGATGGTGATGCGCACCGGGGCGCGCCGCAGCTCGCGGGCGGCGTACAGGCCGCCGAAGCCGGCGCCGATGATGACGACGTGCGGACTCTTTGCAGCCATGGTCCCTGCCTCTCGTGGTTCGCTCACTTCTCTAATGAGATGCACGGCGCAGGCAAGGGGGTTGACCCCGCAGGAGTGAGGCCCGGATGCGCGATTCACCGCGAGCCTCGCGGGACGCCCGGCGGCGAGGTACAGTGTGAAGATGGGGGGTTGCCCGGGGTGCGGCGCCCACTCGAGCGGGGCGGATGGGGTGTGTCCGGTGTGCGGTGCGGAGCTGCAGCCGCCGGTGGTGCTGGAGCTCGATCGGCCGCCGCCTCGTCCGACGCGGACCACCGCGCCAGCACTGCAGACAGCGTTGCCGCGGCCGGCCCGCGCGTCTCTGCCCGGAGGCGGGACCGCGCTCTCCTCGGCCCCGGGCTACGACGAGCTGGACGCGCCCAACCGCCTGCTTCTGTGGCGGGTGACGCGCGCCCCGCTGATCCTGCTGCTGGCCTGGTTCACCGCCAGCCACCTCGTCTTCGGCGCCAGTGGGTCTTCATCGACAACGTGAATCTGGTGTTCCACGAGGCGGGCCACTTCCTGTTCAGCTGGGGCGGCTCCACGCTGACCGCGCTGGGCGGAACGCTGGGCCAGCTCATGTGGCCGGCCGGCCTGGGGGCGTACTTCTGGTTCAGGCGCCGCGACCGCTTCGGCACCGCGGTCTGCGTGTGGTGGTTCGGCGAGAACCTCATCGGCATCGGCCGTTACATGGCCGACGCCGCGTTCGAGGAGCTCGCGCTGATCGGCGGCGACATGCACGACTGGAACTTCCTGTTCGGCCGCTGGGGCCTGCTGTCGTCGGGGCAGGAGATCGGCCAGGCCTCGCGCATCGCCGGCGCCGTCATCATGCTGGGCGCGCTGGTCCCGCTGGTGCGATGGACGATCGCGCCGAGCCCGGGCGATCTGCGGCGAGACGCCGACGCGGCGCGCGACGTGATGTAGAACTGGGCCATGCCCACGCAGCTGCCGAGCCGGGACGCGTTCCCCGTGTTGCGCGCCATGCAGACCCGGTGGCACGACAACGACCACTACGGCCACGTCAACAACGTCGTCTACTACTCCTACTTCGACACCGCGGTGAACGGATGGCTCATCGAGGCGGCCGGCCGCGACATCCGCGAGCTGCCGGCCATCGGCGTGGTGGCCGAGACGTCGTGCCGCTTCCTGCGCCCGGTCGGCTTCCCCGACCCGCTGCACATCGGCCTGGCGGTGGCGCGGCTGGGGCGCAGCAGCGTGGCGTACCGGCTGGCCGTGTTCCGCGCCGACGACCGCGAGCCGTCCGCGCTGGGCCGCTTCGTGCACGTCTACGTCGACAGCGAGGGGCGGCGGCCGATCGAGATCCCGGCCGAGCTGCGAGCCGCGCTCGCGCCTGTGCACGCGGAGACCGTGGCGCGCTTCACCGCCGCCGGCATCGACGTCCTCGATCCCTGAGCCGGGACCGGTTAGCCTTGGGTCCGATGTCCGACGTGCCCGGCGAGACCGTGTTCACCTGGGGCGCGCCGCCCCTCAAGTTCGGGGCCGGCGCCGTCGACGAGATCGGCGACGACGTGGCGCGGCTCGGCCTGCGCCGCGTGCTGGTCCTGACCGATCCGCGGGTGGCGGCCGCCGGCCTGGCCGCGCGGGTCGGCGAGGCGCTGGCCGCGTCGGGCGTCGACCACATCATCTATGATCGGGTGCGCTGCGAGCCGACCGACGAAAGTCTGCGCGCCGCGGTGGCCGCCGCCGGCGAGCTGGGCGCCGGGCGCGAGTGGGACGGCTTCGTCGCCGTCGGCGGCGGCTCGGTCATCGACACCGCCAAGGCGGTCAATCTCCTGCTCACGTCGGGCGGCGACGTGATGGACTACGTCAACAAGCCGGTCGGCCAGGGCATGCCGCCGGTGCATCCGCCGCGGCCGCTGGTCGCGGTGCCGACCACGGCGGGGACCGGATCGGAGAGCACGCCGGTGTGCGTGCTCGACATCCTCGGCCTGCACATCAAGACCGGCATCAGCCATCCGTCGCTGCGCCCGGTCCTGGCGGTCGTCGATCCGCTGGTCACGATCTCGCTTGCCGCCCGAGGTCACCGCCAGCGCCGGCATGGACATCGTGTGCCACGCCCTCGAGTCGTACACCGCGCGCCCCTACACGGCGCGGCCGCGACGGGCCCCGGCCGCGCGCGTGGCCTACAACGGGTCGAATCCGATCTCCGACGTGTGGGCCGAGCGCTCGCTGGCGCTGATGGCGCGCAGCTTCCGGCGCGCCGTGGAGCGCGGCGACGACCTGGCCGCGCGCTCGGACATGATGCTCGCCGCCACCTTCGCCGGCATGGGCTTCGGCAACGCCGGCGTGCACATCCCGCACGCGTGCGGCTACGCGATCGCGGCGCTGGTGCGCGACTACCGGCCGGCCGGCTATCCCGACGACGAGCCGATGGTGCCGCACGGCCAGTCGGTGTCGCTGACGGCGCCGGCCTCGTTTCGCTTCACCTTCGCCAGCGATCCGGACCGCCACCTGCGCGCGGCGTCGCTGCTGGGCGCCGGCCGCGCGGCGCCGGCCGGCGACGCGATCGATCGGCTGCCCGCCGTGCTGGTCGCGCTCATGCGCGACATCGCCATCCCGCGCGGCGTGGAGGAGGTCGGCTACGGCGCGGACGACGTGTCCGACCTCGTCGAGGGCGCGCTGGTGCAGCAGCGCCTGCTCGGCGTGGCGCCCGGCCCGGTGACCGGCGACGACCTGGCCGCCATCTTCCGCGGCTCGCTGCACAACTGGTAGCGGGCGCGGGGGCGTTCGCCCGCTGGCGTCGCGCGCACGCACTGCGGTACGACTCGGCCCATGGCGATCCGCTCCTCCCTGCGCTCGGAGGCCGACAACGCGCGCCTGCGCGCCCTGGCCGCCTCCTACACCGAGCGCCACACCGGGATGGAGAACTACGTCCTGAGCTGGAAGGTCGCGTTCGCGATCGTCCGCAGCCTGGGGCTCGATCCGCGCGACGGCCGCGGCCGGCTGGCCAACCTGGTCCTGGTCGCGGTGCTCCTGTTCGGCGTTCCGGCCGCTGTCAGCGCCGCGACCGGCCAGTGGCACGCGGCGCCGCTGGGCACCTGGGCCCTGGTGGCCGCGCTCTTCGGCGTGCTCGGCGCCGTCATCTATGCGCCGCTGCGCTCCGCCATCGACGACTTCCTGGCCCTGCACCGGCTCATGGCCGATCCCGCCGGCCTCGAGCGCCTGGTGGCGTGGGAGCGGCGCTGGTTCAGCGTGCGGGTCTCGGCGCCGATCGCCACCGCGTTCGCCGCCGCGATGCTGGGCCTGCTGCTCACGCGCGTGGACCGGTCGGTCGCGCCGCTCGACAGCGGGACCATCGTGGTGGCGGCCATGCTCATCTACGAGGTGGGCGAGGTCCTGTTCACCGTGATCATGCTCGGCATCGAGTCGCGCCTGCTCGACCGCTACGACTACGATCTCTACCGGCTCAGCCCGATCGACTCGGTCGGGATGCAGCGCTCCATCCGCGGCTCGAACCGGCTCGGCCTGCTCGTCGGCCTTGTCGCCACGACGATCATCATCGGCTTCCTGGTGCTGCTGGCCGATCAGGCCGCGCTGGTCGGGCAGATCGCGCTGGCGCTGCTCGCCCTGGCCTACGTGGCCACGGCGTTCGGCGTGCTCTTGCCGCGCCTGGCCATGAAGCGGATCGTGCTGGCCGAGAAGGAGCGCGAGCTCGCGCCGCTACAGGAGAGACTGGACGAGCTGGCCGGGCGGCTGCGCTCGCTGAGCGAGCAGGAGGAGAAGGAGCTGGTCCGGCTGCGCGACACCCACGACCTCATCCGCCGCTCGGGCGAGACCGTGCTGCCGCTGAGCAGCGTCGGTCAGCTGCTCAGCTCGCTGATCATCCCGACCGTCACGGTGGCGCTGTCGCAGGCGGGGCGCGAGTTCATCCTGCGCCTGTTCCGCTGAGCGAACGAGGGCGCTACGGGCAGCCGGCCGGCCGCCACTCCGGCTCGAAGCTGCCGTAGTTGCCGGTGTAGATGTCGGTGCCGAGCTTGGTGCTCTGCGGGAAGCAGAAGCGGCCCGTAGAAGGTGTACTCGCAGTTCGGGTTGGAGTTGTGGGCGCAGTCGAAGTCGTGATCCATCTCGAGCGAGAACGGATCGACCACGTCCGCAACGTCGATGCGGCCCAGCGGCGCGTTGGCCTGCGGCGACGCCGGATCGCGGAAGTAGTGCACCTGGCCGCGCGGCGCGCCGTCCTCGGTCTCGTCGCTCACGTCGAACGGTCCGTGCGGGCCGGCCGCGTCGTTCGAGTCGCGCCACGACGAGTCCTCCTGGATGTCGGCGATGTCGAAGACGCCGGCGTCGTTCTCGTCTCCCTCGTTGGCGCTGGCCGCCAGCAGCGCGGCGTGCAGCTGCCCGTCGATCGACATGATCATGCGGTTGAACTCGCCGCCGCCGCAGCTGCCCGGGTCGGCTCCGCTGGCTCCCTCGCCGCCGATGATGCGGCGGACCGCGACGACGTGATCGAGCGCGGCCGTCCCGTCGGCGCCGAGCACCGAGCCCTGCAGGCGCGCGGTCAGGGTCAGGAACGTGTTCTGCGATGACGCGTCGAGTCGGTTCCACATGTCGCAGACGTCGACGAGGTCGCGGCCGATGAGGCCGTTGGACTGCTGGACGTCCGGGATCGATTTGAGCCGGTCGAAGTAGGTGGCCAGCAGGCGATCGCGATTACCGGAATCGGCTGCGCTTCCCACCTCGCCCGCGGCGCGCGAGTCCTCGTAGCTGGTCGGCCCGCAGCCGGCGATCATCGGGAGAGCCACCGCGAGAGTGGCGACGCTGGCGCGAATGGAGCCGGTACGGAGGCGCATCCGGGCACGCTATCAGGTAACCTCCATCGGGTCGGCGCGCCGCACCGCGTCGAGCGCTTAAGTCGTCTGAAACGAGGCCGCCTCGGGACGGATACTCTCGGCCTGGTGTCACGAGACAGGCCGGTCCGGCGCTCGGGTTCGCCACCGAAGGGAGGAGAACAAATGAAGCTGTTCACTCGGCTCTTTGTGACCGTCGCCATCTCTGCCGCCATGGTTCCGGCCATCACCAGCTGCAAGAAGACCGGCGAGAAGAAGGCCGCCGACGACAAGAAGGCCGCCGACGACAAGGCGGGCGGCGGCCAGGGCGAGCAGCCGGCCGAGCAGCCCGCGCCCGGTGGATCCGACGAGAAGTTCGCGATCATCACGCACGGCTCCGCCGGCGACGCGTTCTGGGACGTGGTGAAGAAGGGCGCCGAGCAGGCCGGGGCCGACCTCGGCGTCGGCGTCACGTACCGCAGCAACGGCGACGCGGCCCAGCAGGCCGACCTGATCAACACGGCGGTGACCGAGAAGGCGAGCGGCATCGTCGTGTCGATGGCCAACCCGGACGCGCTGGCCGATCCGATCAAGAAGGCGATCGCGGCCGGCATCCCGGTCATCACGATCAACTCCGGCTCGGCCAAGTCGGCCGAGCTCGGCGCGCTGGCCCACGTCGGCCAGGAGGAGACCATCGCCGGCCAGGGCGCCGGCAAGCGCCTCAAGGAGGCGGGGGTCAAGAAGCTGCTCTGCGTCGTGCACGAGGCCGGCAACATCGGCCTCGAGCAGCGCTGCAGCGGCGCCAAGCAGGGCCTGGGCGGCTCGGTGGTGAATCTGCAGGTGGACATCAGCAACGTCGGCGAGGCGCAGAACACGATCGGCTCGAAGCTGCAGGCCGACAAGTCGATCGACGGCGTGCTCGCGCTCAACCCGGCCATCGGCATCGCCGCGGCGGACGCGACGGCGGCGGCCGGCTCCAAGGCCAAGGTGGCCACCTTCGACCTGTCGGGCGACGTGGTCGACGCGATCGCCGCCGGCAAGGTGCTGTTCGCCGTCGACCAGCAGCAGTACCTGCAGGGCTATCTGCCGGTGGTGATGCTGCACCTGTACGTCGGCAACGCGAACACGATCGGCGGCGGCCAGCCGGTCCTGACCGGCCCCGGCTTCGTCACCAAGGAGAACGCCGCCAAGGTGAAGGACCTGGCGGCCAAGGGGACCCGCTAGCCCGTGGCCGAGCCAGGGCCGAAAGCCAGCGGCACGCAGCCAGCCGCGAGCGACGAGCGCCTGCTCGCGGTCAGCCTGCTGCGCCGCCTGCTGGCCCGGCCCGAGCTCGGCGCCCTGGTCGGCGCGGTCGCGGTCTTCGGCTTCTTCGCGTTCTACACCGAGTCGTTCGCCACCACGCGCGGGTTCGCGAACCTGCTCGACCCGACCGCGACGCTCGGCATCATGGCGGTGCTCGTCGCGCTGCTCATGATCGGCGGCGAGTTCGACCTGTCGGCCGGCGTGATGACCGGCAGCGCCGGCCTGATCGTGGCGATGCTGGCGACCAAGCTGGGCTGGAACATCTGGTCCGCGGTGACGGCGGCGCTGGCCTTCGGCGCGCTGGTCGGGCTGCTCAACGGCTTGCTCGTCATGTGGACCCGGCTGCCCAGCTTCATCGTCACGCTGGCCACGCTGCTCATCCTGCAGGGGCTCAACCTCGGCGTCACCAAGCTGGTCACCGGCACGGTGCAGGTGCGCGGCGTGGCCAGCGCGCCCGGCTACGCGTCGGCGCGCCCGCTGTTCGCCGCGCAGTTCGAGCTGTTCGGCGCCGAGTTCCGGGTCACCACCCTGTGGTGGCTCGCGGTGACGGTGCTGGCCACCTGGGTGCTCCTGCGCACGCGGCCGGGCAACTGGATCTTCGCGGTGGGCGGGTCCACGCCGGCGGCGCGCAGCGTCGGCGTGCCGACGGCGCGCACCAAGATCGCGCTGTTCATGGCGGTGTCGATCGGCGCGTCGCTGGTCGGCATCATGCGGGTGCTGCGCTTGACCTCGGTGCAGGCCAACCAGGGCATCGGCGAGGAGTTCCAGTTCATCATCGCCGCGGTCATCGGTGGGTGCCTGCTGACCGGCGGCTACGGCTCGGCGATCGGCGCCGCCATCGGCGCGCTGATCTTCGGCATGGCCAAGCAAGGCATCGTGTTCGCCGGCTGGGACAGCGACTGGTTCCAGCTATTCCTCGGCCTCTTGCTGCTGTCGGCCACGCTGCTCAACCACTACGTCCGCCGCCGGGCGGAGATGGCCAAGCCATGAGCGAGACGCGGCGAGAAGCGCGGCTCCGCCGCCGCGCCGGTGCTGGAGGCGCGCGGGGTGTGCAAGAACTACGGCAACATCGTCGCGCTGCGCGACGTGTCGGCCAGCGTGAAGGCCGGCTCGGTGACCTGCGTGCTGGGCGACAACGGCGCCGGCAAGTCGACCTTCATCAAGATCCTGTCCGGCGTGCACAAGCACGACGACGGCGACCTGCTCATCGACGGCGAGGCGGTGCTTCTGACATCGCCGCGCGACGCGCTCGACCGCGGCATCGCCACTGTCTACCAGGACCTGGCCCTGGTCCCGCTCATGTCGGTGTGGCGCAACTTCTTCCTCGGCGCCGAGCCGACCAAGGGCTTCGGCCCGTTCCGCCGCTTCGACGTCGACCTCGCCCGCGAGACGACGCGCCGCGAGCTGGCCGCCATGGGCATCGACATCCGCGATCCGGACCAGCCGATCGGCCAGCTGTCCGGCGGCGAGCGCCAGTCGGTGGCCATCGCGCGCGCTGTCTACTTCGGCGCCCGCGTCCTCATCCTGGACGAGCCGACCTCCGCGCTCGGCGTCAAGCAGGCCGGCGTCGTGCTGCGCTACATCGCTCCAGGCGCGCGAGCGCGGCCTGGCCGTCATCTTCATCACGCACAACCCGCACCACGCCTACCCGGTCGGCGACAGGTTTCTCATCCTCAACCGCGGCCAGAGCCTGGGCCACTTCGCCAAGTCGGAGATCGGCAGCGACGAGCTGGTCCGCATGATGGCGGGCGGCGCCGAGCTCGAGCAGCTCAGCCACGAGCTGCAGGGCCTGCGCAGCGAGAAGTCGTGAGCGGCGGCGAGAGTCTGGCAGGCGAGGTCGCGCAGCGCGAGGCGGAGCTCGTGTCGCTGCGCCGCGACCTGCACCGCCACCCGGAGCTGGCGTTCGGCGAGCGGCGGACCGCGGAGATCGTGGCCGAGCGACTCCACCGCGCCGGCCTCGAGGTGACGACGGACGTCGGCGGCACCGGCGTCCTCGGCGTTCTGCGCGGCGACCGGCCGGGCCGCACGATCGGCTGGCGCGCCGACATGGACGCGCTGCCGCTGGTCGAGGCAGTGGACGTCCCCTTCGCGTCGGGGACGCGCGGCGTCATGCACGCGTGCGGCCACGACGGCCACACAGCGATCGCCATCGTGATGGCCGAGATGCTGGCCGTCGCGGCGCGCGTCGATGCCAGGGACCGCGGTCTTCCTCTTCCAGCCGGCCGAGGAGATCTTCGGCGGCGCGCGCCGCATGATCGATGACGGCGCCCTCGACCGCGAGCCGATCGACGAGATCTACGGCCTCCATCTCCTGTCACGCCTGCCGGTCGGCCTCGTCGAGCTGATGGAGGGCGTCAGCATGGCCTCGGCCGACTTCATCGACATCGAGATCCGCGGCCGCGGCGGCCACGGCGCCGTGCCGCACCTCGCAGTCGATCCGATCGCAGTGGCAGCGCACATCGTTGTCGGCCTCCAGCAGCTGGTGCGCGCCGCAGTGCCCGCCGGCGAGGCCGCCGTCCTGACCATCGGCCAGGTCGAGGCCGGCTCCGCGCCCAACATCATTCCGGAGACGGCGCTGCTGCGCGGCTCCCTGCGCGCCCTGCGCGAGCGCGACCGGCGCGAGCTGCTCGATCGTTTGACAGTGTTCTGCGCAGCGACCGCATCGGCGTTCGGCGCCGCGGCCGCAGTGCGCCAGGTCGGCGGCTGCTGCCCCACCCTGGTCAACCGCGGCGAGCAGGTTGAAGCTGCGACCCGGTCGATCGCGGCCGAGCTGGGCGCCGACGATGATCGTGCCCGGCGCCCCCGTCATGGCCAGCGACGACATGAGCCTCTTCCTCGACCGCATCCCCGGCTGCTTCTTCCGCGTCGGCGCGGCCCGCCCCGACGACCCGGACCCGGCCCCGCACCACAGCCCCGCCTTCCAGATCGATGACAGCTCCCTGGCCGTGGGGTTGCGGGCCGGGGCGTCGATCCTGCTGCACACCCTGGCGCCCTGACAGATCGCTGACGACGCGGCCGAGCTCGGGCCGGACCGAGCTCGGGTCGCTTCGCCGCGTGGCTCGGCGGTCGCTTGGCCGCGTGGCTCGGCCAGTCGCTTCGCCGCGAAGCTCGGCGGCGGTGCCCCGCCGAGGACAACGAGCGGCGCGGCTCGAGGCTGAGGTGTCCGCTCGTTGCCCTCCGCGATCCCACCGCCTTGGCTGGCTCGGCCTGGGATTTAACAACCCAAGTTCCAGAAACAGGATGTGAGAGCGACACGGATCGATCGAGGCATGACGGCAAACCGCTACCCGGCGCGGCGAGGTGTTTCGCGGCTCGCTTCGCGCCGCGAGGCTGCACTTCGCGGCTCGCCTCGCGCGTGGTTCCGTGGGTCGGATCTCCACGATCGATCGGGTCAACCGACCATGCCTGTTCTCACATCCTCGTTCTGGTACTTGGGTTGTTAAACCCCAGGCCGAGCCAGCCAAGGCGGTGGGATCGCGGAGGGCAACGAGCGACACCACGGCCACTGCATCGTTCGCTCGTTGTCCTCGGCGGGGCACCGCCGCCGAGCCGCGCGGCCAAGCGACCAGCCGAGCCGCGCAGCGAAGCGACGAGCCGAGCCGCGCGGCCATGCGAACAACCGAGCGACGCGGCCAAGCGACACGACATCAGAAAGGCGACAGCGCAGTCGATTGCTGCTTGACGGTCTGAAGAGGCTCGTCGATGCGAGGAGACGTGTGGGGCCGCGATCGATCGCTCGATGCGAGGAGAGCGCGTGTGAGCGACGAAGATCGCGGTACTGGAAATTTCGTTGACGAGGAGGCTGATCGGCGCTCCTGGGGCAAACGACGAGGTCGATAAACCTCCGTGTTATGGATGAACGCATGACGACGCTCGCTCCACGTCTCGACAATCTCACCGACGATGTTCTGCTCGCTCGGCTCGCCGATCTGGTCGGGCGCAGTCGTCGGGTCGAGGCGGAGCTGGTCTGGCATCTGGCCGAGGTGGACAGGAGACAGCTGTACCTTCGCGAGGCCTGTCCGTCGATGCATGTGTATGCGACGGCGCGGCTGCACCTTTCGGACGCCGAGGCGTACTTTCGGATCACGGCGGCTCGCCTGTCGCGACGGTTCCCGCTCGTGCTCGCCATGCTGGCCGATGGGCGCCTTCACCTGAGCGCGATCGCGAAGCTGGCGCCGCACCTGCGTGAGGACAACGCCGAGACGCTTGCTCGGTCGCGCTGCGCATCGGTCGAAGCGCGAGGTCGAGGTGCTCGTCGCGGAGCTCGCGCCGCGGCCGGATGTGCCCTCGCGCATGCGCCGCCTGCCCGATGCGCCGGCCGCGCGCGCCACCGTCGGTGCCGCCCAGGTCCGTCCGGCCGGAGTCTCTTCTCGTGAGGTTGCGACCGCGACGCGTCGTACGGCGCCGTCGGCGCCCGGCGCCGAACGGCACGCCGGCGGCACCGGACATCGCCTCGTCCGCGCCGATGGCCACGTCAGACGAGCCGGCGCCGGGTCGGGCCGTCTGCGCCGCACTCGACGGGAGGCTGTCATGGCCCCCATCGCGCCGTCTCGCTACAAGGTGCAGTTCACGGCCAGCGGAGAGCTTCACGACAAGATCGAGCGGGCGCGAGGGCTGCTGCGTCATCAGATACCGGATGGGGATCTCGGTGCTGTCTTCGACCGGGCGATGACGCTGCTGGTGCGCGAGCTCGAGCGGGTTCGCTTCGCGGCCACGGACGCGCCGCGCAAGGCCGCGCATGAGGCCGACCCGACGCCGTCGTCGCGTGACATTCCGGATCCGATCAAGCGCGAGGTGTGGATCCGCGACGAGGAGCAGTGCACCTTCCGCGATCACAAGAAGCGGCGATGCCCGGCGCGTGACCGGCTGGAGTTTCATCACATCGTGCCCTTCGCGCTTGGAGGTGACCACAGCGCTTCCAATGTCACGTTGCGCTGCTGTGGTCACAACGCCTACCAGGCCGTCCTCGACTTCGGCGCTGGCTTCATGGCGCGCAAGCGGCACGGCAGTCGGGCTCGCGAACGACGGTGTTCCTACGCCGTGCGTCTCCGGACGATCGACGCAGTCGTTGCAGCGGCCACCCGTGAGGCGTGGGTGGAGGCCGCGCGGCCTGGGTCCGCTGCGCCGATGGATGGCTGACCGGCGAGTGTGCGGACGCGGGCTCGCCCCATGGTGGTCGCTCTCGATCGCCTGGCCGCAGCCATCGGTCGCGATCGCTCGGCCGCCTGGCGGGGGCCATCGGGGCCGCGGCCGACTGTCGCGATTGCTCGGCCGCCTGGCGGAGGCCGTCATGCCGCGCTTTCGCGCGGCCAACGATGCAAATCTCCAGGCCCGCCGGCCTTCCCGGTTCACCTCGCGCGGGGGGCTCGCGGTGCGGCATGGGCTGGCGTTGACTCGGGCTCGGGCGCGGGGCGAAAGTGCGCGCGCGGGCGGGACATAGGGCCTTTTGCGGGCTCCGTACGTTCGAAGGCCCTGCGGATGAGGTCGATGATGCGAATGCAAAAGCGGACGAAGAGCGCCTCCCTGATGGCTTGTCTCTTTCTGTGGAGCTCGCTGGCCGCGAGCTGCCGCACACCGCCTGGCCCGGGTGCCAGCCAGCCGGTGAAACCGGGCGAAGCGCCTGCGGATCGGGTGCTGGTCCAGCTCAAGGACGCGCCGCCAGGGCTCGCGGTCAGGTTGAGCGAGGGCAAGCTCGGCGGCGCGGCCGGTGACGGCGACCGGGCCAAGGTGGAGCCGGCGTCCAGGCTCTCCGAGGGCGCGGCGCAGAAGCTGCTCGCCCGCATGCCGGCCCTCGTGGCAGAGGGCCAGGACAGGAAAAACTTCGCGCTGCGCGAGAAGTCACAGCCGCCGCCGCAGACCGGAAACATCATCAAGGGGACGTTCCCGCCGGCCGGCGCCGGGCCCAAGCCGCCCGCCGCGCGCGTCGAGGGCACCGAGCTCAAGGTGCAGCGCTTCGCGCCCGAGGGCGAGGTGCCGCTGGCTCCGCACCTCTCGATCACATTCAACCAGCCGATGGTGGCCATCACGTCGCACGCCGACACCGTGGCCGACGGAGTGCCGGTGAAGCTGACGCCGCAGCCGCCCGGCAAGTGGCGCTGGATCGGATCGAAGACGCTGCTGTTCGACCCCGACGTCCGCTTTCCCGCCGCGACCAAGTACACCGTCGAGATCGCCGCCGGCACGCGCAGCGCGTCCGGTGCCATCCTCAGAAAGCCGGTCCAGTTCACCTTCGGTACGCCCGCGCCCAAGCTGACGCAGATGTGGCCGCAGAGCGGCTCGCCGCAGCGGCGCGACGTGCTGATGTTCGCCGCCTTCGACCAGAAGATCGACGTGGAGGCGGTGCTGGCCACCATCCAGCTCAAGGCCGACGGCGGCGCCACCCGGGTGCGGCGAGCGACGGCCGACGAGATCGCGAAGGACCCGATCGTCAAGAGCTTGATCGACGCAGAGGACAAGGCAGAGCACCCAGGGCGCTACGTCGCTTTCAAGCCGGTGGCGCTGTTGCCCGGCGACACCACCATCGAGGTCGCGATCGGCCCCGACACGCCATCGGCCGAGGGCCCGCGGCGAACCTCTTCACCCCAGGGCTGGGGCTTCCGCACCTTCGGCCCGCTCAAGATCGTCGAGTGGCACTGCTCGTGGACGCCGCAGTGTCCGCCGGGCACGCCGTTCTCGATCCGCTTCTCCAACCCGCTCGACGAGGAGACCTTCGACCAGGCCAGCCTGCGCATCGAGCCGGCGCTGCCCGGTCTCAAGACCGTCATCTCGGGCGACTGGCTCATGATCAGCGGCCGGCAGAAGGGGCGCACCACGTACAAGGTCACCGTCCCGGCCGCGCTGCGCGACAAGTTCGATCAGACCCTGGGCAAGGACGAGACCCGCAGCTTCTCGGTGGGCGACGCCAATCCCCAGCTGTTCGGCGCCACCGGGCTGACGCTGCTCGACCCGTCGAGCAAGAAGCCGACCTACGCGCTGCACTCGATCAACATCCCGTCGCTCGACGTGGAGATCTATCGCGTCGACCCGGACGACTGGTCCGCCTTCCTCCGCTTCATGGAGAAGAACCCGCGCCGGCCGGTGCCGCCGCCGGGCAAGAAGGTGTTCGACCGGACCGTCAAGGTGGCCGGCTCGCCCGACGAGATGGTCGAGACCGCGATCGACCTCGCGCCCGCGCTGTCGCGCGGCGGCAAGGGCCACGCGGTCGTCGTCATCAAGCCGACCCGCTGGCCCGACCGCTACAAGCCGGAGCTCAACGCCTGGGTCGAGGCCACCGAGATCGCGCTCGACGCGTTCGTCGACGCCAGGGAGCTGCGTCGCCTGGGCCACGCGGCTCAGGGACGGCGCGCCGATGGCGGGCGTCGAGCTGTCGCTCAAGGGCGGCCCGCGCGGCGCCACCGGAGCGCGCGGCACCGCGGCGCTGCTCCTGCCGAAGAAGCCGTCCGGACGCCAGATCCTGGTCGGCCGCAAGGGCGACGACGTCGCCTTCCTGCCCGAGAACACCTATGTGTGGAGCGAGCACAGCGGCTGGCGCAACACCGAGCAGAGCTCGCAGCTGAGCTGGTTCGTGTACGACGACCGCGCGATGTATCGCCCGGGCGAGGAGGTGCACCTCAAGGGCTGGCTGCGCGTGCTCGACCCGCGCGAGGGCGGCGACGTCATGGGCCTGGCCGGCCAGGTCGACGAGGTCACCTTCAAGGTGATCGGGCCGCGCGGCAACGACCTGACGACCGGCAAGGCGCAGGTCAGCGCCGCTGGGCGGCTTCAACGCCGCCTTCACCCTGCCCAAGACGCCCAACCTGGGCCAGGCGCGCGTCGAGTTCAGCGCGCGCGGCAAGAAGGTCGGCAGCTACACGCACGGGTTCCAGATCCAGGAGTTCCGCCGGCCCGAGTACGAGGTGTCGGCCACCGCGAGCGAGGGGCCGCACCTGGTCGGCCGCGGCGCCGACGTCACCGTCAAGGCCGCGTACTACGCCGGCGGCGGACTGGCCAGCGCCGATGTCAGCTGGAGCGTGACCTCGTCGCCGACCAGCTTCACGCCGCCCGGGCGCGACGGCTACGTGTTCGGCACCTTCGAGCCGTGGTGGACCCACCGCTACGATCAGCCCGACCAGACCAAGCAGGACAAGCTGGCCGGCAAGACCGACGCCACCGGCCAGCACATCCTGCACATCGACTTTCTCAGCATCAACCCGCCGCGGCCGATGAGCCTCGTCGCGCAGGCCGTGGTGCAGGACGTCAACCGCCAGGCCTGGGCCGCGTCCAGCGCGCTGGTCGTGCACCCGTCCGAGCTGTACGTCGGCCTCAAGCAGGACCGCTACTTCGTCGACAAGGGGCAACCGATCGAGGTCAAGGCCATCGCCGTCAACCAGGAGGGCAAGAGCGCGCCCGGCACCGTCATCGACATGAAGGCGGTCAGGCTCGACTGGTCGTACAAGAAGGGCGAGTTCGTCGAGGAGGAGGTCGATCCGCAGGCCTGCCAGGTGACCGCGGCCGACGTGGACCAGGTCTGCACCTTCGACACGCCCGACGGCGGCACCTATCGCGTGCTGGCCACGGTCAAGGACAAGGCCGGGCGGCCCAACCAGAGCCAGATCCTCGTCTGGGTGTCGGGCGGAGACACGCCGCCTGTGCGCAACGTCGCGCAGGAGGAGGTGATGCTGGTGCCGGACGCCAAGGAGTACCGGCCCGGCCAGAAGGCGCGCCTGCTGGTGCAGAGCCCGTTCTTCCCCGCGCACGGACTGCTCAGCATCCGCCGCTCCGGCATCGTCGAGACGCGCTCGTTCGAGATGAAGAGCGCCACCACCACGCTCGAGGTGCCGGTCAGCGAGGCCCACGTGCCGAACCTGACCGTGCAGGTCGACCTGGTCGGCTCGGCCATGCGCGTCACCGACGAGGGCAAGCCGGACGAGCGGCTGCCGCGCCGGCCGGCCTACGGCAAGGGCTCGATCGATCTGCCGGTGCCGCCGGTGACCCGCTCGCTCAAGCTCGACGTCAAGCCGCGCGCATCGCGCATCGAGCCGGGCGGCAAGACCCAGGTCGACGTGGCGGTGAAGGACTTCAACGGCCGCGCCGTGTCCGGTGCCGAGCTGGCCGTCGTCGTCGTCGACGAGGCGGTCCTGGCGCTGTCGGGCTACAAGACGCCGGACCCGCTGGCCGTCTTCTACGCCGCGCGCCCGCCGGGCGTCAGCGACTTCAACATCCGCCAGTACGTGACCCTGGCCAGGCCGGACGTCGCCACCCTCGACGCGGTCGGATCCGCCAACGGCGGCTCCGGGCGGCGGTGGCCGCGGTACAGCCGTCGCCCGGCGCCCGATGGCGGAGGCGGCGCCGGCCGAGACAAAGTCGTCGAGCGAGCGCCAGGACCGCGCTCCGGCCCGTCGTCCCGCCGCGCTCGCGAAGAAGAAGGAGGCCGGGTACGCCGCCGACGAGGAGGCCGATCAGTCGATCGCGCAGCAGCCGATCGCGGTGCGCAAGCAGTTCGGCGCGCTGGCGGTGTTCGCGCCCGCGGTGAAGACCGACGCGAGCGGACGGGCCTCGGTGGCGGTCAAGGTGCCCGACAACCTGACCCGCTACCGCGTCATGGTCGCGGCCGTGGCCGGCGAGAAGCAGTTCGGCGCCGGCGAGTCCAGCATCACCGCGCGCATGCCGCTCATGGTGCGCCCGTCGCCGCCGCGCTTCCTCAACTTCGGCGACCGCTTCGAGCTGCCGGTGGTGCTGCAGAACCAGACCGACCGCGCCATGGCGGTGAAGCTGGCCGTGCGCGCCACCAACGCCGCGCTCACCGCCGGCTCGGGCCGCCAGGTCACCGTGCCGGCCAACGACCGGGTCGAGGTGCGCTTGCCCGCCGCCGCCGAGATGGCGGGCACCGCGCGCTTCCAGATCGCCGCCGCCTCGGGCCGCCTCACCGACGCGGCCGAGTTCGCCCTGCCGGTGTGGACGCCGGCCACCAGCGAGGCGTTCGCGGTCTACGGCGAGATCGACAAGGGCGCCATCCGGCAGAAGATCTCGATGCCCAAGAACGCCGTCACCGAGTTCGGCGGCCTCGAGGTGAGCACCTCATCGACCCAGCTGCAGGCCCTGACCGACGCGGTGCTGTACCTGGTGGCGTATCCGTACGAGTGCGCCGAGCAGGTGTCCAGCCGCATCCTGGCGGTCGCCGCCCTGCGCGACGTGCTGAGCGCCTTCGAGGCCGAAGGACTGCCGAAGCCCAAGGAGCTCGAGCGCGCCGTGGCGCGCGACATCGACAAGCTGCGCGCCCTGCAGAACGGCGACGGCGGCTTTGCCTTCTGGGTGCGCGGCCACGAGTCGTGGCCGTACCTGTCCATCCACGGCGGCCACGCGCTCATCCGGGCCAAGGAGAAGGGCTACGACGTCCCGGCCGACATGATCGAGCGCAACAAGGGCTACCTGCGCGTCATCGAGCAGCACCTGCCCTGGTACTACCCGCCCGACGTCAAGCGCACCCTGCGCGCCTACGCCCTGTACGTGCGCAAGCGCATGGGCGACCGCGACATCGCCGAGGCCCACCGCATCCTGCGCGAGGCCGGCGGCGCCGACAAGCTGCCGCTGGAGGCGGTCGGCTGGCTCTACGCCACCATGACCGGCGACAGCGGCTCGGCGGACCAGCTGCGCGCCATCCGTCGCCTGCTCGACAACCGGGCCAGCGAGACCGCCGCCACCGCTCACTTCACCACCGGCTACAAGGACGGCGGCTATCTCCTGCTCCACTCCGACCGCCGCGCCGACGGCATCCTGCTCGAGGCGCTCATCGACGATCAGCCCAGGAGCGATCTCATCCCCAAGATCGTGCGCGGCCTGCTCGCCCACCGCGTGCGCGGCCACTGGACCAACACCCAGGAGAACGCCTTCGTGCTCCTGGCCATGGACCGCTACTTCCGCGTCTACGAGAAGGTCACCCCCGACTTCGTGGCCCGCGCCTGGCTCGGCGACGGCTACGCCGGCGAGCACCGCTTCGCCGGCCGACAGACCGACCAGCACCGGGTCGACATCCCGATGAGCTACCTGGCCAGGATGCGCGGCGGCGCCCAGGACCTCATCCTCCAGAAGGACGGCAAGGGCCGCCTCTACTACCGCATCGGCATGACCTACGCCCCGACCTCGCTGTGGCTGGCCCCCGAGGACCACGGCTTCGCCGTCGAGCGCGTCTACGAGCCGGTCGACAATCCCAAGGACGTCGTCACGAGCCAAGGACGGCACCTGGAAGATCCGCGCCGGCGCCCAGGTCCGCGTCCGCCTGACCATGGCCGCCGAGGCCCGCCGCTACCACGTCGCCCTGGTCGATCCGCTGCCCGCCGGCCTCGAGCCGATGAACCCCGCCCTCGCCGTCACCGGAGCCATCCCGCAAGACCCCAAGGCGCGCGGCAACGACGACTGGTGGTGGTGGACCCGCACCTGGTACGAGCACCAGAACATGCGCGACGAGCGAGTCGAGGCCTTCGCCTCGCTGCTGTGGGAGGGCGTGCACGAGTACACCTACGTCGCCCGCGCCACCACCCCGGGCACGCTTCGTCGTCCCCCCCACTCGCGCCGAGGAGATGTACTTCCCCGAGACCTTCGGCCGCTCCTCTTCCGACCGCGTCATCGTCGAGTAGGCGCATGACGGCGCAACGACCCGTGTACCGGGCCAGTTTCCTGGCCTGCGCGATGCTATGGAGCGCGCTGTGCGCGTCGTGCGGTTCCAGGGCGCCGCGAGGCGCCCCCGGCACCGAGGCACCAACGCCCGCAGACCGGGCGCTGGTCCAGCTCGAGGACACCCCGCCCGGCCTGGCGGTCAGGCTGAGCGAGGGAAAAGCCGGCGCGCCGCGCGGCGAGCGCGTCAAGCGGGCCCGCGCCGCGGTGCTGCCCGAGGCGGCCGCGCAGAGCCTGCTCGCCCGCATGCCGGCGCTGGTCGCCGACGGTCAGGACACCAGGAGCTTCGCGCTGCGCGAGAAGTCACAGCCGCCGCCGCAGACCGGCAACGTCATCAAGGGCACGTTCCCGCCCGCCGGCGCGGGCCGCAAGCCGCCGGCCGCGCGCGTCGACGGCACCGAGCTCGAGGTCCTGCGCTTCACCCCCGAGGGCGAGGTGCCGCTGGCCCCGCACCTGTCGATCGCCTTCAACCAGCCGATGGTGGCCATCACGTCGCACGCCGACACCGTGGCCGAGGGCGTGCCCGTCAAGCTCACCCCGCAGCCGCCCGGCAAGTGGCGCTGGATCGGATCGAGGACCCTGCTGTTCGATCCCGAGGTCCGCTTTCCCGCGGCGACGAAGTACGCGGTCGAGATCGCGGCCGGCACGCGCAGCGCATCCGGCGCCGTGCTCAGGAAAGCTGTCAGGTTCACCTTCGCCACCCCGGCTCCGGTGCTGAGCCAGATGTGGCCGCCGAGCGGCCCGCCGCAGCGGCGCGACGCGCTGATGTTCGCCGCCTTCGATCAGAAGATCGACGCGGAGGCGGTGCTGGCCACCATCAAGCTCAAGACCGACGGCGGCGTCACCCGGGTGCGGCGAGCGACGCCCGAGGAGATCGCGGAGGAGCCCGAGGTCAGGCGGCTCATCGAGGCCGAGGACGAGGCCGAGCACCAGGGGCGCTACGTCGCGTTCAAGCCGGTGGCGCTGTTGCCGGGCGACAGCGCGATCCAGGTCGCCGTCGGTCCCGACACGCCGTCGGCCGAGGGCCCGCGCCGGACGACCTCGTCGCAGGGCTGGAGCTTCCACACCTTCGGTCCGCTCAAGGTCGTGCGAGCAGGCACTGTCCGGCGGGACAGGCCTGCCCGCCGGGCACGCCGTTCACGCTCGTCTTCACCAACCCGCTCGACGAGGAGAGCTTCGACCAGGCCGCCCTGCGCATCGAACCGGAGCTGCCCGGGCTCGAGGCCACCGTGGTGCAGGAGCGCCTGGTCATCAGCGGCGCCGCCACGGCCCGCACGCGCTACCAGGTGACGGTGCCGGCCAGCCTGCGCGATCGGTTCGAGCAGAGGCTCGGCAAGGACGCAGACATTCAGCTTCCAGGTCGGCGACGCGCAAGCCCGCAGCTCTTCGGGGCCAGCGGGCTCACGCTGCTCGATCCGTCGAGCCGAGAAGCCGACCTACGCCGTCCACTCGATCAACATCCCGTCGCTCGACGTCGCCGTGTACCGGGTCACGCCGCGCGACTGGCCGGCGTTCGTGCGCTTCCATGGAGAGGCAACCCTCGCCGGCCGGTGCGGCCGCCGGGCAAGAAGGTCTTCGACCGCAGCATCGCGGTGAGCGGGTCGGCCGACGAGTCTGGTCGAGACCTCGATCGATCTCGGCCCGGCGCTGTCGCGCGGCGGCAAGGGCCACGCGGTCGTGGTGGTCGAGCCGACCGACTGGCCCGACCGCTGGAAGCCGTCGCTGCACGCCTGGGTCGAGGCCACCGACATCGCGCTCGACGCGTTCGTCGACGCGCAGCGAGCTCGTCGCCTGGGCCACGCGGCTCGCGGACGGCGCGCCGATGGCGGGCGTGGAGCTCTCGCTCGAGGGCGGCCCGCGACGTGACCGGGGCGCGCGGCACCGCGGCGCTCGCCCTGCCCCGCAGGTCGAAGCCGGTCAGCAACCAGATCCTGGTCGGCCGCAAGGACGACGACGTCGCGTTCCTGCCCGAGAGCACCGAGGCCTGGAGCGAGTACGGCAGCTGGCGCCGGCTCGGAGTCGCGCCCGCAGCTGAGCTGGTACGTGTACGACGACCGCGCGATGTACCGCCCGGGCGAGGAGGTCCACCTCAAGGGCTGGCTGCGCGTGCTCGACCCGGGCGAGGGCGGCGACGTCATGGGCGTGGCCGGCCAGGTCGACGAGGTCACCTTCAAGGTGATCGGCCCGCGCGGCAACGATCTGACGACCGGCAAGGCCAAGGTCAACGCGCTCGGCGGCTTCGACACCACCTTCACCCTGCCCAGGACGCCCAACCTCGGCTAGGCGCGCGTCGAGCTCGGCGCGCGCGGCGTGAAGGCCGGCTCGCACATCCACTCCTTCCAGATCCAGGAGTTCCGCCGGCCCGAGTACGAGGTGTCGGCCGCCGCGAGCGAGGGGCCGCACCTGGTCGGCCGCGGCGCCGACGTCACCGTCAAGGCCGCGTACTACGCCGGCGGCGGACTGGCCAGCGCCGACGTCAGCCTGGACCGTGACCTCGTCGCCGACCAGCTTCACGCCGCCCGGCCGCGACGACTACATGTTCGGCACCTTCGAGCCGTGGTGGACCTACCGCTACGATCAGCCGGATCGGAGCGCAGCGACGACACGCTGGCCGGCAAGACCGACGCGACCGGGCAGCACATCCTGCACATCGACTTTCTCAGCATCAACCCGCCGCTGCCGATGAGCGTCGTCGCCCAGGCCACGGTCAGGACGTCAACCGCCAGGCCTGGGCCGCGTCCAGCGCGCTGGTCGTGCACCCGTCCGAGCTCTACGTCGGCCTCAAGCAGGACCGCTACTTCGTCGACAAGGGACAGCCGATCGAGGTCGAGGCCATCGCCGTCGACCACGACGGCAAGGCCGCGGCCGGCGCCGTCATCGACATGAAGGCGGTCAGGCTCGACGTGGAAGTACAAGAAGGGCGAGTTCGTCGAGAAGGAGGTCGACCCGCAGACCTGCCAGGTGGTCGCGGCCGACGATGGATCAGGACTTGCACCTTCGAGACGCCGAGGGCGGCACCTATCGGGTGCTGGCCACGGTCAAGGACTGGCCGGGCGGCCCAACCAGACCCAGATCATGGTCTGGGTGTCGGGCGGAGAGACGCCGCCCGTGCGCAACGTCGAGCAGGAAGAGGTGATGCTGGTGCCGGACGCCAAGGAGTACCGGCCCGGGCAGAAGGCGCGCCTGCTGGTGCAGAGCCCGTTCTTCCCCGCCCACGGCCTGCTCAGCATCCGCCGCTCCGGCATCGTCGAGACGCGCTCGTTCGAGATGAAGGGCCCGACGACGACGCTCGAGGTGCCGATCACCGAGGCCCACGTGCCCAACCTGACACGTGCAGGTCGACCTGGTCGGCTCGGCCGCGCGCATCAACGACGACGGCAAGCCGGACGATCGACTGCCGCGCCGGCCCGCCTACGGCAAGGGGGCGATCGACCTGCCGGTGCCGCCGGTGACGCGCTCGCTGCTGCTGGACGTGATGCCGCGCGCAGCGCGCATCGAGCCGGGCGGCAAGACCCAGGTCGACGTGGCGGTGAAGGACTTCGACGGCCGCGCGGTGCCCGGCGCCGAGCTGGCGGTCGTCGTCGTCGACGAGGCGGTGCTGGCGCTGACCGGCTACGCGTCGCCCGACCCGCTGGCCGCCTTCTACGCCGCGCGGCCGCCGGGCGGCACCGACTATCACGTTCGCGAGCACGTCACCCTGGGCAGCCCGGATCGTGGCTCGCTGGAGGCCGGCGTCGCGGGCGGCGTGCTGGGCGGTGTCGAGCGGCGGCGTGCTCGGCGGCCGCGGTGGCCGGCGACATCGAGCAGGCGACGGCGTGCCGGTCCGAGGGCGAGCTGCTGCGACTGGCCGACAAGCCGCGCCGAGCCGCCCAAGTCGGCAGGCCGCCGCCTCCGCCGCCGACGAGGCGGACGGCAGCGTCGGCCGCACAGCCGCCGATCGCGGTGCGCAAGCAGTTCGGCGCGCTGGCGGTGTTCGCGCCCGCGGTGAAGACCGACGCGAGCGGACGCGCCTCGGTGGCGGTCGAAGGTGCCCGACAACCTGACCCGCTACCGCGTCATGGTCGCGGCCGTGGCCGGCGAGAAGCAGTTCGGCGCCGGCGAGTCCAGCATCACCGCGCGCATGCCGCTCATGGTGCGCCCGTCGCCGCCGCGCTTCCTCAACTTCGGCGATCGCTTCGAGCTGCCGGTGGTGCTGCAGAACCAGACCGACCGCGCCATGGCGGTGAAGCTGGCCGTGCGCGCCACCAACGCCGCGCTCACCGCCGGCTCGGGCCGCCAGGTGACCGTGCCGGCCAACGACCGGGTCGAGGTGCGCTTCCCCGCCGCCGCCGAGATGGCGGGCACCGCGCGCTTCCAGATCGCCGCCGCCTCGGGCCGCCTCAGCGACGCGGCCGAGTTCGCCCTGCCGGTGTGGACGCCGGCCACCACCGAGGCGTTCGCGATCTACGGCGAGATCGACGAGGGCGCGATCCGGCAGAAGATCGTCGATGCCCGAAGGACGTCGTCACCGAGTTCGGCGGCCTCGAGGTCACCACGTCATCGACCCAGCTGCAGGCGCTGACCGACGCGGTGCTGTACCTGGTCGCCTATCCCTACGAGTGCGCCGAGCAGGTGTCCAGCCGCATCCTGGCGGTCGCCGCGCTGCGCGACGTGCTGAGCGCCTTCGAGGCCGAGGGACTGCCGAAGCCCAAGGAGCTCGAGCGCGCCGTGTCGCGCGACATCGACAAGCTGCGCGCCCTGCAGAACGGCGACGGCGGCTTCGCCTTCTGGGTGCGCGGCCACGAGTCGTGGCCGTACCTGTCCATCCACGGCGGCCACGCGCTCATGCGCGCCAAGGAGAAGGGCTACGACGTCCCGGCCGGACATGCTCGAGCGCAACAAGGAGCTACCTGCGCGACGATCGAGCAGCACCTGCCCTGGTACTACCCGCCCGACGTCAAGCGCACCCTGCGCGCCTACGCCCTGTACGTGCGCAAGCGCATGGGCGACCGCGACATCGCCGAGGCCCACCGCATCCTGCGCGAGGCCGGCGGCGCCGACAAGCTGCCGCTCGAGGCGGTCGGCTGGCTGTACGCCACCATGACCGGCGACGGCGGCTCGGCCGACCGAGCTGCGCGCCATCCGCCGCCTGCTCGACAACCGGGCCAGCGAGACCGCCGCCACCGCGCACTTCACCACCGGCTACAAGGACGGCGGCTATCTCCTGCTCCACTCCGATCGCCGCGCCGACGGCATCCTGCTCGAGGCGCTCATCGACGATCAGCCCAGGAGCGACCTCATCCCCAAGATCGTGCGCGGCCTGCTCGCCCACCGCGTGCGCGGCCACTGGACCAACACCCAGGAGAACGCCTTCGTCCTCCTGGCCATGGACCGCTACTTCCGCGCCTACGAGAAGGTCACCCCCGACTTCGTGGCCCGCGCCTGGCTCGGCGACGGCTACGCCGGCGAGCACCGCTTCGCCGGCCGCCAGACCGACCAGCACCGGGTCGACATCCCGATGAGCTACCTGGCCAGGATGCGCGGCGGCGCCCAGGACCTCGTCCTCCAGAAGGACGGCAAGGGCCGCCTCTACTACCGCATCGGCATGACCTACGCCCCGACCTCGCTGTGGCTGGCCCCCGAGGACCACGGCTTCGCCGTCGAGCGCGTCTACGAGCCGGTCGACGATCCCAAGGACGTCGTCCGCGCAAAGGACGGCACCTGGCAGCATCAAGGCCGGCGCCCAGGTCCGCGTCCGCCTGACCATGGCCGCCGAGGCCCGCCGCTACCACGTCGCCCTCGTCGATCCGCTGCCCGCCGGCCTCGAGCCGATGAACCCCGCCCTCGCCGTCACCGGCGCCATCCCGCAAGATCCCAAGGCGCGCGGCAACGACGACTGGTGGTGGTGGACCCGCACCTGGTACGAGCACCAGAACATGCGCGACGAGCGAGTCGAGGCCTTCGCCTCGCTGCTGTGGGAGGGCGTGCACGAGTACACCTACGTCGCCCGCGCCACCACCCCCGGCCGCTTCGTCGTCCCGCCGACCCGCGCCGAGGAGATGTACTTCCCCGAGACCTTCGGCCGCTCCTCCTCCGACCGCGTCGTCGTGGAGTAGCGGCGACCGGCTCAGCCGGCCAGCTGGACCAGGAAGGCCTGAAGCACGCCGCCGATGCCCTCGGCGACGATGGCGCCGACGGCGATGGTGGTGAGGGTGACGTCGCTGACCTTGAAGCCGCGGCCGAGGATGATCCACATGAGGAGGCCGCCGAGGAAGAAGGTGATGCCGTAGGCCGGGGAGAGCACCAGGCCGAGGCCGATGCCGACGGTCTCCGGCATCCAGCGGCGGGCGGCCGGGATGTGCTCGATGAGCGTGTAGATGATGCCGATGACGGCGCCGATGAGCAGCGCCTGGAGCGCGCCGGGCGGCAGCGCGGCGGTGCCGGCCTCGAACAGCTGCGCGCTCTTGCCCCACATCTTGGCCACCGGCGCCGGATGGCCCGGGCCCTCGAGCACCAGCGGCTTGGCCTCGTGGATCTTCTGGAAGACGTACGCCGAGACCAGCGCGGCCGGCAGGATGGTGGCGCCCTGGGCCCAGAACTGCCAGCGCGACGGAACGCGGAACTCGCGGCCGTAGACCATGTCGGTGGTCAGCATGCTGGCCTGCGCGCCGCTGCCGGCCACGAAGCCCGCGCCGGTCAGGTTGGTCTCGATCTTGGCGCCGCCGAACGCGCTGGTCACTCCCTGCAGCAGGATGCCCATGACGCGGGCGGGATTGAAGGCGGTCTGGGCCGCGGCGCGCGTCGCGATGATGTTCTGGATGAGGCCGGCGACGACGATCAGGATGATGCTGAGGAAGAACGGCAGGGCGAAGCGCCACTTCAGCACCAGCGCGGTGACGGCGAAGACCACGACCGCCAGCACCACGAAGACGCGGCCGGGAACTGTCGGATCGTCGTCGTCGGTCTTGCCGCCGAGCGACAGCATCGAGCGGAAGGCGCCGGCCAGCGTCTTCCAGTTGACCGCCATGACGGTGAGGCCGGACGAGACCAGGAAGCCGAGGCCGGGCCAGAAGTAGGAGTGCGGCGAATCCGGCGTCGGCGTGTGCGGCGCCATGATCATCAGCGCCACCGCGCCGACCAGGAAGCCGACGCAGGTGCGCATGCCCATCAGGTAGGAGCCGCCGATGGCGAACGGCGACCAGGCGACAGCGCCGCCGTAGGCGGCCAGGCCGCCCAGCGCCGTGGCGGCCGGGACCACGCCGAAGCCGTCGCTGTTGAGGATGACGTAGGTGGCGCCCAGGACGAAGGTCACGACCAGGAAGATCGGCTGGCGCGGATCGCCGTGCTCGACCAGCGCCTTGATGACGCCCTCCACCGCCCGGGCCTGCGGCCACGGCAGCTTCTCGCGCAGCACCAGGATCTGCCGCAGCGGGATGGCCATGACCATGCCGACGAGGCTCGAGACGATGCCGAAGAAGGCCATGTCGGCCACCGAGTACGGCGTGCCGGTCATCGCCTTGGCGGCGTAGAAGTTGCTGATGAAGCCGAGGCTCCCACCCGCCGAGCCCATGGTCGCGACGATGACCATCTCGGTCGAGGAGATCTTGGTCTTCGCCAGGAAGAAGCAGGCGAAGAAGAACAGCGCCGCGATGGTCGGGCCCTCCTCGATGACCCCGAACGAGAGGGTCAGGTAGGAGTTCATCGCGCACAGCACGCCCGAGAAGATCAGGCCGGCGACGATGCTGCGGACGGTTAGACCCGATCGAACGCGGGGGAGCTCCTCTGTCACGCTGCGAGACTATGCGAACCCGCGCCGGCAGATAAGGGGGGCGCCGCCTACATTGTCTTCCACGGTATGTGTGCTGCCTCGCGCCGGCAATGGGTGCGTGGCCGACGGACCGCGTGACATCGCCACACCACGGCCGCGACGGACGCGGGCGTCCTTGAGGCGCACCGTCGGGCCCTGATACTCTGGGGGTTGCGGTCCATCGGATCAGCCCGGTCCGAGCCGCAAGCTAGAGGAGCCATATCCGCATGATCCCGCGTCGAGTGTCGTTCCTGGTAACCCTTTGCGCTGCAGCTCTCCTGGTTGCGTGCGGCAGCGATTCCGGCGGCGGCAGTGCCGGTCCTTGCGAAGGCGACAACCCAGCGCCCGCGTGCGGAGCCACCTGCAACTCGCTGACGCCGTGCGAGAGCGGTTTCTACTGCAGCAGCAACGGCACCTGCACGGCGGACTGCACGGCCGGCGGTGATCAGTGCTCCGATGGCGAGACCTGCAGCGTCGACGGCGAGTGCGGGACCGGCGGCGGCGACGACGACGGCAGCGACGGCTCCAGCGACGACGGTGACGACGATGGCGGCGACGACGAGGATTGCCCTGCGGTCGAGGTCAACCTGTCCGCCGTGATCCCGGACGTGATGCTGGTCCTCGATCAGAGCGGCAGCATGGACGATCCGTTCGGCACCACGATCCGCTGGGAGGCCATGCGCGACGCGCTGTTCGGGCCCAACGGCGGCCAGAACGACGACGGCATCATCTTCCAGCTGCAGGGCGCGCTGAACATGGGCGCCACGCTGTACACGAATGCCGGCGGTGGCGGGTGCCCGGACCTGACCACCACCGCGCTGGCGCTCAACAACGCCTCGGCCATCGAGGCCATGCTGGCGCCGCCCACCGCTCCGGCCGTGGATACCCCGACCGGCGAGTCGATCGACGCGGTGGTCGCCGCCTTCCCGGACAACGGCAACCCGCGCGTGATCGTGCTGGCCACCGACGGTCTGCCCGACACCTGCGCGGTGCCCAATCCGCCGACCCCCGACGCGCAGCTGGCCGCCAACGACGTGGCGGAGACGGCGGTGACCAACGCGTTCACCGCCGGCATCACGACCTTTGCCCTCAGCATCGGCCCGGACATCTCCGAGGACCACCTGCAGCGCCTGGCCAACGCCGGTCAGGGTATCGACCGCGACGTCACGGGGCCGGGCGCGGCCGAGGTAATCCGGGCCGACGGACCCGGCAGAGCTGGCCACCGCCTTCGAGGACATCGTGGGCGGCATCCGCAGCTGCGAGATCGACGTGGATGGCAACGTCGACCAGGACCGCGCCGATGAGGGCACCGTCATCCTGGACGGCGAGACGCTCGCCTACGGCGAGAAGGCCGACTGGTTCATGGTCGACGACAACACCTTCACCTTGCTCGGCGACGCCTGCGAGACGTTCAAGAACACGCCGGACGTCGTGCTCACGGCCGAGTTCCCGTGCGGCGTCGTGATCGACGTCGACTGATCGGCCACTGAATCAGGACGCCGGGGGCACCTCGGAGGGCAGGCCGATGAAGCGCAGGCCTGCCACGCGGTGCTCCTCGTCCTGCGTCGTCCACGACACCTGCACCGAGCACTCGTAGACCCGGCCGCTCTCCGGACTGGTGATGCGCAGCGTGCCGCGCTCGCCGATGGGGAGCGCGTCCGGGGTCATGGCGCACACGCCGCCGGCGCTCAGGTTGACCAGCTCGATGGCCGAGACGGCTGTGCCGATCCGCAGGGCCGCCTCATGATCCACCTCGCAGCGGGCGTGGCGGCGCCGGCTGAACGCGCCGGAGCCGTCCGGCTCGGTGTCGAACGGCTCGCGTCCGAGCAGGCGGTGTAGCGCGTCCAGCCGGGTGCGGGTCGGTGCTATCGAGGGACCCACCCTCGGCTTTGCGCCTCGCCAGGAGGCTGCGGTACTCGAACACGAGGTCGAAGAGGTGCTGCATATGGAAACCCTCTTTGTACGCACTGCATGCCGCGATCCATTTCCCGGTGCTTCAGAAAACCCTCTTAACTCTCAATAGCGCGTCACCGGGCGCAAGAAGTGCGTGGCCAGATGGCCACAGAAACGCGATCCTGTGGGGTGTAGAACGCCGCATGTCGCGTCAGGCTTGGCGGCTGCACATCCAGGTAGGTAAAAGTATGCAAGGGACGGACCGGCGCGTCGCCGAAACAATCGACGTGGATGCCGACATCCACGCGGTGTGGCGCGCCTGGGCCGACCCGGACTGGCTGAGCGGCTGGATGGCAGAGCGGGTCGACGGCGCCATCGTCCCCGGCGGAGAGATCGCCTGGCGCTGGGACAGCCTCGGCCTCGCGCTCGACCTCGAGGTGATCGAGTGCGAGCCGCCGCATCGGTTCTCGCTGCGCGGGGGCGCGCGAGGCCGGCCGCCACAGATCCAGTCGGTCTGCCTCCAGGAGAGTCCCGGCGGCACCCGCGTCGAGGTCACCCACGGCGACTTCGCGCCCGGCGCTGCCGGAGACGACGAGCGCGCCGGCACCGCGGCCGGCTGGCACGTCATGCTGCGCGTGCTCGCCCACTACCTGGCCGGTGGGGCCGGTCGCCGTCGAGAGTGCGTCGCGGTGCTGGCACCGGTGATCGCGCCGCTGCGCGCGGTCGGCGAGCTGCTCCACGATCCGGACCGCCGCGCGGCCTGGCTGGCCGACGGTGACGCGCCGGCCCTGGCGCGCGAGGGCGAGCCCTACCACCTGCTCGCGGCCGGCGCGACACTCACCGGGCGCGTGATCGCGCTCGCCCCGCCCTTCGAGCTCGCGCTCGGCTGGGACGAGGCCGACGGCGTCCTGATCCTGCGCGCGATCCAGGTCGCGCCCGGCGGACCGGTGCTGGCCTGCGCCCAGGCCTGGAGCTGGTCGCCAGAGCGGGAGGCCTGGCGCTCGGCGCGCGCGACGCTCGAGCGGACGGTGGCCCGGCTGGTCGCCGTCGCCGGCGGCGCCCCGGGCGGCGCTGCATGAGTTAAGCTGCGCGCCGCCATGCAGACTGCCGTCGTCACCGGCGCCGGGCGCGGACTCGGCCGACTCATCGCCAAGGGGCTCGCCAGCAAGGGCTTCGGCGTGCTCGTCACCGACGTGGACGGCGCCTCGGCGCGCGACACCGCCGCCGAGATCGGCGCCGAGCGCGCCTGGGCCATCGAACAGGACGTGCGCGACCCGGACTCGCATCGCCGCGTGGCCGCGGCCGCCGCCGAGCGCGGCGAGCTGGCCCTCTGGGTCAACAACGCGGGCGTCCTGCGCAGCGCCGCCGCGTGGGAGCACGCCGACGCCGACGTGCAGCTTCAGGTATCGGTCAACCTGCTCGGCCTTATCTGGGGCTCGCGCGCGGCTGTCGACGCCATGCGCGGCCAGGCGCGCGGTCACATCATCAACATCGCCTCGATGTCGTCGATCGTTCCGGCGCCCGGTCTGGCCGTGTACACCGCCACCAAGCACGCGGTGCTCGGCTTCTCGATCGCCCTGCAGGGAGATCTTCAGCACGCCGGCGTCCCCATCCAGGTCAGCGCTGTCTGCCCCGACGCCATCGACACCGACCTGACGCGCAACGTGAAGGCGGACAGCAGCGCCGCGCTCCTGTTCAGCGCCGGCAAGCTGCTGCGCGCCGAGGACGTGGCCGCCACCGTCGTCGCGCTGGTCGATCACCCGCGCCTCGTCGTCGTGCGGCCGCGCGTTCGTGGCGTGCTGGCTCACATCTTCCGCCCGTTCCCCGGCACCGGCCTGCGCGTGCTGCAGCGCTTCCGCAAGATGGGCGAGCGCCACCAGCGGCGCGACTCCGTCTGACAGCACGGTAGCCGCTCGACACCGGGTTCCCTCGGCCAGGACGTCGACAGCCAAAGACATACCGTCGGTTGGCCCTTCGGGCCGCCCTCCGCTAGCGATACCAGCGCAGGCGCATGACATAGCGGCGCCAGTCGGCTTCCAGCCGGGCCAGGTCCTGGCCGGTGACCTCGGCGAGCGTCTCGATCCCGGTCGGATCGCGCTCGTAGGCGGCGATGAACTCGGTGTAGTAGCGGGACAGCAGGCCCTTCTCCTGCAGGTAGTAGAGGAGGTAGCGGGAGGCGGCGTAGTACAGGCCGCTCGGGTCGCCGTAGAACTGGCCGGCGTCGGAGGACAGGATCTGGTGCAGCCGCGGCGCGTTGCCCTGCTCCATGGCTCGCTGCAGCGCGGGCAGTCGCCAGTTGAGCAGGCCCACGATCGCGCCGTCGCGCTCGCCGGCCTGCTCGTACAGCGAGCCGAGCCCCTCGTTGAACCAGGCCGGGCAGCGCGGGAAGTTGGCCGCCACGTACGGGTGGACGATCTCGTGGACCAGCGTGCCGCCGCCGGTCGAGATGTCCATGATGAGCGCGTTGTGGCTGCTGTCGAAGTAGCCGTACGGCGTGGTCGGCTCGTCGCCGAACAGCAGGCGCGCGTGGCGCTGGTAGCTGTCCGGATCGCGGAACAGCCAGATCTCGAGCCCCGGGTCCGGGTCGCGCGGGAAGTAGGCGACGCGCAGGCGCTCCACCGCCCAGCGCACCACGCTGGCGGCGCGCTGCTCGAGCACGCGCGGCTCCTCGTCGCCGGCGACGACGAAGGGCGGCTCGATGACCATGTGGAAGCCGCCGCGGATGCCCGCCCGGTCCAGCCGCTTGCGCATGCCGGCGAGCGCGGCGCGGTAGCGCGGGTCCTCGTTCGACTCGCGCGCGCGCGACGGCGCGATGGCGATCGACTGGCTCGACGCCTCGACCGTGTGGCGACGGTGATCGCCGCACGAGCAGACCAGAGCCGCGGCCAGCGCTCCCGTCGCACCCACCGATCCAAACCACCCACGACTGACCAGCTGCATTGCTGGCGCTGCCCACCTTCCCCGAGTCGAACGGCCTCTTTCTGTATAACACGGAGGCCGCGAACGGCAGGCTGGCTTTCTATCCGGACGGCGAGCCTGACCCCACGAGGAGTCGCCCCCGGCGTCGCAAACCGCGTGGCATCCGGAACATCCGGCGCACCGGCAGCCGCGCAGGGCACCTCCCAGGTGTCACTCGCGTCCCAGGTCTGCCGCCGCCGGGCGAGGCCGCGTGGTGGCCGCCGTCACGCGGGGCCGCCGCGCCACGTCGCGCGATCGCCAGGGGCGACCGCGCGGTGGCGCGGCGGGTCAGTCGGCGATCAAGCGATGATCACGGACCGTAGAGCGCCGCGGCGCCCTGGCGATCGCGCGTCGTGAGCACGAGGTCGCCGCCCTGGCTGCCGTTGCACTGCGGGTAGTGCATGACCGAGGCGGAGTCGTACGTGGTCAGCGCGCGCCAGCTGTTGTCCTCGAAGCACGTCCCCGACTCGGGGCGGGTGTGCTCGTGGCGGAAGCCGAGCGTGTGGCCGAGCTCGTGGCGCAGCACGCCGGCGAGCGTCCACGGCGAGATGTTCCCGAACGAGGTGCAGTCGATGATGATGTTCCGGTTGCGCCGGCTCGAGCTGGGGAAGAAGGCGCGGGCCAGGAAGCTGCCGTTGCACTGGCGGTTGACGTCGAAGACGACGCTGTTGTTGTTGCGCGTGCAGTTGTTGTCCTGCCCCGAGTTGTGAGTGAAGTTGACGTTGGCCGCGCTCTCCCACGTCGAGGTGGCCGAGTTGAGCGCCGACACGACGGCGTTGTACTCGGAGGTGGAGAAGCTCGACCGCGACACGCAGTAGCTGATGTTCTGCGCGGCGCTCGAGGACCACTTGTCGTCCTGCCCGCCGACGCGGTTCACCGCCAGGCCCTGCTGGGTCCGGCCGATGCCGTCGGGCGAGATCGACGCGAGGTAGTCCAGGTAGTAGTCGTGCAGGGCAGCGAGATCCTCGGCCGGCTCGTCGCCGTTGACGACGTAGACGCCGTCCGGATCCTGGTAGGCCTGATCCTGGAACTCTTCCCACGTCAGCGGCTGCTCCTCCTCGGCGCAGCCAGCGAGAGCGAGAACGAGTCCGACAGACACGCACAGCGCGACGATCTTCATCTTCATGGTTCCCCCTTTCGATGGGCGCCTGGTGGCGCCCCGGCGGGCCAGCGCGGTGCAACGGATGTACCGGTGCTGTCGTGGATTCAAAACGCCGTTATCCGCCCGCGTCGTGCGCAGGGTGGGCACTGCAATTCCCACTCAGCGTCGTCATCGCGTCTGCCGTGTGGAGGAGACGAAACGCCGGAAATATATTTCGGGCGTGTCGCTGCAGACGCAGAAAGGGGCCCCGCACCGATGATGCGGAGCCCCTATCTGCTGCCAGGTATCAGATCGTCGTCAGAACGGATACACCGAGTTCGCGCCGGCGCGGTCCGTGTCGGTCAGCGAGAGATCGCCGCCCTGGGTGCCGTTGCACTGCGGGTAGTGCATGACCGAGCTCGAGTCGTAGCCGGTCAGCGGGCGCCAGTTGTTGTCCTCGAAGCACGTGCCCGACTCGGGCCGCGTGTGCTCGTGGCGGAAGCCGATCGTGTGGCCGAGCTCGTGGCGCAGCACGCCGGTAAGCGTCCACGGCGGGATCGGGCCGAACGCGGTGCAGTCGACCAGGACGTTGGCGCTCGAGCGCGGGAAGCTGGGGAAGAACGCGCGCGCCAGGAAGGCGCCGGAGCAGACCCTGCCCACGTCGAAGGTCACGTTCGGGTTGCACGCGTCGCACGCGCCGTCCTGCGACGAGTCGTGCACGAAGTGGATGTTGGCCGACGCGCTCCAGTCCGCCGCCGCGGAGCCCATCGCCCCCACCACCGCGTTGTACTCGCTCGGGCGAGAAGGCCTGGCCCCCGGACGCGGCCACGCAGTAGGTCAGCGTCGTGCCGTTGGGCCACAGGTCGTCGAAGCCGCCCACGGTGTTGACCGCGAGCGCGTGCTGGCTCGATCCGATCCCGTCGCGATCGAACGAGTCCAGATAGTCGAGGTAGTAGGCGTGGAGCTCGTCCAGATTCCTGACCGGCGTGTCGCCGTCGATCACGAAAGCGCCATTCGGCTCCTGGTATGCTTGGTCGCTGGAACTCCTCCCATGTGAGTGGTTGTTGTTCCTCTCCCTCCCCTCCAGAACAACCGGCGATGGCGAGGAGAAGACCAGCAGCTGCACATACCGCGGAGATTTTCATGATTCCCCCTTTCGACCGGCCTCGGGGCGCCGGTGGCGGGGGTCACTGCAACCAGCAGGCCGCTGATGCGCGCCATTCAACGCATCGGGATCAGCTCACGCGCCTCGACGAGTGGAGGCCTTCAGTTCCCACCCGGCGCGTGAACCGGCCGATCGGCGTGGCGAAGCGGAAACGAGCGGCCTTCTGGCCGCTTCTCTGAATGTCTATCGACAAACAGGCACGCTTCGCTGAATGCCTGTTTGTTCTGAATGCCTATCGATGGGGCCAGCCGGCGCCGGCCCCGGCATGCGCTGCTGCGTTCAGTCGCGGAAGAGCCGCATGACGAGCATGCCGACGCCGACGCCGAGCGCGACGGAGCCGATGATCGCGAGCGGATGGTCCTTGGCGAACCCGACGGCGCGACCGCCGGCGTCGACGGCGCGACCGCTCAGGTCGGCGGCGCGGTTGCGGACGCTGTAGTAAGCGTCTTCCATGCCCTCGCGAGCGGCGCGGACGCCCTCCTCCATGCGGTCCAGCACTTCGCCTCCATTGCCATGTCGCTTCATTTTCGTCCCTCCGGGGTCAGTTGCGTGCGGCCCGGAAAGGGTGCAGACCCCATGCCACGGCGTTCGGCGGAAGCAGCCGGATCTTCGGGCACTTCTCGCACGTGAAGGACACATCGCTGACACGGTGTGTCGATGCGCTACGTCCGCTGCGGCCCGCGCCTGCTCAGCCGCGCGTCCAGAGCTCGATGCGGTAGCCCACCGCGGCGTCTCCCTGCCCGTCCTTGCCCTCGGCCAGCAGCGCCTCGCGCCGGAAGCGGGACGGGATGGCGGGGAAGAACGCGTCGCACTCGTAGCGGGCCAGCACGCGCGTCAGATAGATGTGGCGGCAGGTGTCGAGCCCGATCGCCTGGCGGTAGATCTCGGCGCCGCCGAGCACGAAGATGCGCTCCACCTCGACCCGCGCGCGGGCCAGCTCCAGCGCGTGCGCCAGGCTGGACGCGCGCAGCACGTCGTCCGGCAGGGCAAGGTTGATCTGGCGCGAGATGACCGCGTTGACCCGGCCGGGCAGCGGCCGCCAGCGATCCGGGATGGTGTCCCAGGTGACCCGCCCCATCAGCACCGCGTTGCGCGCGCCCGGCACCTCGGTCTCGCTGGTCAGCCGCTTGAGGTGGGCCAGGTCGGAGGGCAGGTGCCACGGCACGCGCCCCTCCATGCCGATGCCGTCGCCGAGATCGGCGGCCACCACCATGTCGAAGTCGATCTCGGAGACGCGGGCCGCCGTCACACCGACACCTCGAACTTGATGAACGGGTGATACACGTAGTCGCGCAGCTCGACGTCCTCGAAGCGGATGTCGTCGGTGCGCGCGCCCGGCGGCAGGTGCAGCCTCGGCAGCGGGTGCGGCGCGCGCGACAGCTGCTCGCGCAGCCCGGCGATGTGGTTGCGATACACGTGCGCGTCGCCCAGCACGTGGATGAAGTAGCCCGGCTCCAGCCCGCACTCGTTGGCGATCATGTGCGTGAGCAGCGCGTAGCTGGCGACGTTGAACGGCACGCCGAGGGCGAGGTCGGCCGAGCGCTGGTAGAGCTGGCAGTCGAGCCGCCGGCCCTGCACGTAGAACTGGAACATCGTGTGGCAGGGCGGTAGCGCCATCCGGTCCAGATCCGACACGTTCCAGGCGCTGACGATGATGCGGCGCGAGCCGGGATCCGACTTGATGAGGTCGATGGCGCGCTGGATCTGATCGATGCCGCCGTCCGGGCCCGGCCACCGCCGCCACTGGTATCCATAGATCGGGCCCAGCTCTCCGTCGGCGTCGGCCCACGCGTCCCAGATCGGCGTGTGCTGGGTCAGGTCGTCCTTGATGTTGGTCGCGCCGCGCAGGAACCACAGCAGCTCGCGCACGACGGCCGGGAACAGCACCTTCTTGGTGGTGACGATCGGAAAGCCCTCGCGCATGTCGTAGCGGGCCGAGAGGCCGAACAGAGACAGCGTGCCGGTGCCGGTGCGGTCGTCGCGCTCCTCGCCGTGATCGAGGACCTGGCGCACGAGGTCGAGATAGGGCTTCACCAGAGGAGGTATAGCACCGAGGCGTGACCGCCCCGGCGGCCCGCGCGCGCGATCCCGCCGCCGCGTCTACCGGGGCGTGACGCCCCACGGCATGTGGGCCAGCAGGGCCTGGCCGCGCCGATCGAGCCAGTCGTCGCGCTGGCCGGTGAACGCCGACGCCAGCGCGCCGGCCAGCTCGCTGGCGCTCTCGAAGCGGTCGCGCGCCTTCTTGGCCAGGCCGATGGCGAGCACGCTGTCCACCGACGGCGATAGCTCGGCCACCGAGCTCGGCTGCGGCGGCATCGAGTAGCAGACGTTGTAGAGAGTGGTCGGCAGGTCCTTGCCCGAGAACGGCGGCCGCCCGGTCAGGCAGCGATACGCAGATCGCGGCCAGCGCGTAGACGTCGGCCAGCGGCGTCACGTCCTCGCCGCGCGCCTGCTCGGGCGCCATGTAGGCCGGCGTCCCGACCACGCGCCCCTCGGTGAGCGTGCCGCTGTGCTTGGCCAGCTTGGAGGCGCCGAAGTCGAGCACCTTCCAGATCGGCGCGCCCGACGCGCGCTCGAGCAGGAACAGGTTCTGCGGCTTGATGTCGCGATGGACGATGCCCTTGCGGCTGGCCTCGTCGAGCACGCCGGCCACCTGGCGGACCAGCACCTCCAGCCGGTCGGGCGCCAGACGCCGCCGCTTGCGCAGGTGATGGGCCAGGTCGTGGCCGGTCAGGTACTCCATGACCAGGTACGGCAGCGCCCCCTCGGGCGGCGACGAGTCCAGGATGCGGACCGCGTGCGGCGACTGCAGCGAGCCGGCCGCCACCGCCTCGCGCAGGAAGCGCTCGACCGAGCCCGGGTTGTGCATGACGTTGGGGTGCAGCAGCTTGACCGCGGCGCGCGCGCCGTTCGGCGTCCACGCGCCTCGTACACCTCGCCCATGGCGCCGCGCCCGATCACCACGCCGAGCTTGTAGTTGCCGAGCACGCGGTCGGTGTGGCGGCCCGGACCGCCCAGCTGCAGCACGCGGTCCAGGTCCTGGCGCACCTCCTGGAACATCGCCTCGCGCTGCTCGACCTGGCGGCGCGCCTGCAGGAGCCCGTCGATGGCGCGCAGCGTCCCGGTCCGGGTGGAGCGGGCCAGCGTGTGCGCGGTGAAGAACATGAACTGCAGCAGGATCTGGGTGACGATGTTGACGTAGAGCGGCACCGCCGCGCCGGTGTACATGCCCGGATCGGGCACGACGCCCGGCCAGGATCAGCACCGACATGATCGCCTGCAGACCCGCGCACAGGCCGTAGATGAGCAGCGCCGCGGCCAGGCTCTGGCTGCGGCTGAAGAAGTAGATGCCCAGCACCACCAGCGCCGGCGCCGCCGAGTTGACGCCCCAGTAGAGGATCGCGGTGTAGCCGGTCAGCGACGCGAGCACCGCCAGCGCGACGACGACGCCGTGGCGATAGCGCCCCGGATCGCGCAGCTGGACGTAGAGGTACAGCGCGCCGAGCAGGTTCACGGCCAGCTCGGCGAGCAGCACGTTGCGCACGAGGAGGTTGCCGCGCATGAACGGCACCCCGGCGAGGGCGCACAGATCGATGAAGACGCAGAACAGCGCGAACATGCGGGTCCGCGCGATCTCCTCCTGGAACAGCGCCTCGGCCGGCGACGAGGCCGAGCGAGCCACCGACGGCGGCTCCGTCGACGGCGCCGATTCGCGGCGGGCGCGGAGCTCGACCGTCTCGGCGCGCGCCAGCGGCGGCACGACAGGCGGCACCGGCACCGCCGGGCCCTGGATCTCGATGCCCTCGCCCGCCGGCGCCGCGGGCGAGATCGCCTGGGCGCCGTCAACCTGCGACGCGGGCAAGACATTGCCGCCCGCGCCACCACCGGGGCCGCGCGTCACGCCTGCGCGAGATCCGAGCTGCGTCGGATCGTCGTCGCCGGGCGTGGGGGTCTCGTGAGTCTCGCGCCCTTGGGCCACGCGGGTCCAGCATAGCGCGGCCGCGCCGCGTTGCGGGTCAAAACGACCCGTTCCGGGCCCTTGCAGACGGTGCCGTCGCCGCGCGGTCGCGCCGCTGATATAAGAGCTGGCGCCGCCATGGACGCCTCACGACGACAGCCGGCCCGCGTCGCGGTGGCCGATCTGATCGACCGATACGGCGGCGTGCTCATCGACGCGTTCGGCGTGCTGGTGGACGGGCGCGGCGCGCTGCCCGGCGCGGACGCGCTGCTGGCGCGGCTCGAGCAGCGCAGCGTTCCCTACCTGATCGTGACCAACGACGCCTCGCGCCGTGACGCCACCAACGCGGAGCGCTTCCGCCGCTTCGGCCTCGCCGTCACGCCGCAGCACTTCCTCAGCTCGGGCGATCTCGATCGCGCCCCACTTCGCCGCGCGCGGACTGGCCGGCGCGCGCTGCCTCGTGCTCGGCACCGACGACTCGCGGCAGCTGGTGGCCGAGGCGGGCGGCCTGGTGTGCCCGATCGACGCGGCCGGCGACTACGACGCGCGTGCGTGGTGTGCGACGACGACGGCTTTCCGTTCCTCGACGGCATCAACGCGGCGCTGTCGGCGCTGTTTCGCGCGTTCGACGCGGGGCGCGCGGTGGAGCTGGTGCTGCCCAACCCGGACTTGCTGTTCCCGGCCGGGGACGGCGCCTACGGCTTCACCAGCGGCGCCATCGCGCTCCTGCTCGAGACGGCGCTCGCCCGCCGCTACCCGGACGAGCCGCCGCGCTTCACCCGCCTGGGCAAGCCGCACCGGCCGATCTTCGACGAGGCGGCGCGCCGACTCGGCACCGGCGAGCTGCTGATGATCGGGGATCAGCTGGAGACCGACATCGCCGGCGCGCTGGGCGCCGGCATCGACGCGGCCCTTGTCGTCACAGGTGTGACGCGCTGGCAGGACCGCGCCGCCGCCGGCGACATCGTGCCGACCTACCTGCTCGACTCGCTGGCGTAGCCGTCAGGCCACGCACGCGACCAGGCCGCACGAAACGAGCAACTCCGCGGCCCTCGCCCCGGCGCGCGCGCCGACCGGCGCTTTTCTGCGCGACTTCCGCCGCCCCCTCTCCTCAGGGAAAGGACCACCCAACCAGGGGGAGAGACGAATGAAGCGCAGCGTGTTGATGGCGATCGGACTGCTTGCCGGTTGCACCGACCTTCAGGCCGGCGAGCTGGTCGCCAGCCGGGCCGACGAGATCTCGATCGCGCCGGCGACCCGGGCCGCGCCCTACGCGGTCGCGAGCACTGCCAGCCGCAGCGCGAGCAACCGGACGGTCATCGGTGAGAGCGGCCGGCGCACGCCGTCGCACTGGCCGTTGCGCCTGGCCCGACCGTCCGCCCGCGCCGCGCTGCCGGGCGGCGGCGCCGACATCGTCGGCGGCGCGCCGCACACAGGCAACCCGGAGGTGCCGATCATCCTGATGCTCGACGAGGCGCAGGACGTCATCGCAATCTGCTCCGGCACGCTCATCGCGCCCAAGCTGGTGCTCACGGCGGCGCACTGCGTCGACGGCGTGGTCCCCGCGGTCGGCTACGGCGTCTACTTCGGCACCGACGCGCTGGTCGAGGACGACCCGGGCGGCCTCTTCTTCACCATGGCCGAGAGCGTCGTCTTCCACCCGGACTGGAACCCGGACGATCTCGCCGCCGGCAACGACCTCGGCCTCATCCACCTGGTCAACGAGGTGCCGATCACGCCGGCCGCGATCCGCACCCAGCCGCTGGCCGCCGGCGACATCGGCTCGCCGGTGCACCTGGTCGGCTGGGGCATCACCGGCGGCGGCCTGGAGGACAGCGGCATCAAGCGCGACGTCATCTCGACGCTCGACGACTTCAACGTCAACCTCGTCGTGGTCGGCAACCCGGAGACGAATACGTGTAGTGGCGACTCCGGCGGCCCGGCCTTCCTCGAGGTCGGCGGCGTCGAGCAGGTCGTCGGCGTGACCTCGTTCGGCGACGAGAACTGTCAGATCGAGGGCGTGTCGACCCGGGTCGACGCCTTCGTCGACTTCATCGCGGCCAACTCCGAGCCGGGCGGCCCCGGCCCGGGCACGGGCGGCGGCGGCTTCGGCGACCCGTGCAGCGACGCGTCCCAGTGTGACAGCGGCGTGTGCGTCACCGGCGCCGGCGCGGCCGAGGGCTTCTGCAGCTCGCTGTGCGACGCGGCCACCGCGTGCCCGGGCGGCGCCGAGTGCGTGGCGGTCGACGCCGAGGACTCGGTCTGCGTGCCGGCCGAGCAGCCGGGCGGCGGCGGCCAGCTGGGCGACGCCTGCAGCGAGGGCGGCCAGTGCGCCAGCGGCCTGTGCGCGACCGACGACAGCGGCAACGGCATCTGCACCGAGGAGTGCGCCGGCCTGCTCGACTGCGCCGACGGCTTCTCGTGCGAGCCGGTCGACGGCGGCTCTGTCTGCCTGCCGGCCGACGACGTGTCGGGCGGCTTCCCGACCCCGATCGTCACCGAGGAAGAGGGCTGCTCGGCAGCGGGCGGCGCCAACGGCCCGGCGGCGCTCCTGCTGGTCCTGCTCGCGCTGGTCCTGGCCCGCGTCGGTCAGCGCCGGTCGCCGGCCCGGCCGGCGCGGTCGCTGCCCGAGTGAAGCGCGCCGGACAGGCTGACGTCCAGGTTGGACTGGATCAGGCGGATGACGCTGTCCACGTCCGACGGGCCGAGGCCGAGCTCGCGCATGAGTCCGGCGCGGGTCTCGGTCAGCAGCAGCTCGCGCGCGCGGGTCAGCCAGCGCGCCGCCGTCGATCGGTGGACCCGGTACATCGGCGCGATCTCGTCGATGCTGAGCCCGTCGAGCACGTGAAGGCGCAGCGCGACCCGCTCGCGCCGGGGCAGACCGGCCACCGCGGCCAGGAACACCTTGCGGAACTCGGCCCGGTAGCGCTCCTTGAGGTAGGCCAGCTGCGGGTCGGCGTCCTCGGTCGGGGCCAGCACGGTGTAGAGCCCCTCGTCCTGCACGCCGACCCGCCCCTTGTCGCGTCGCACGATGCGCAGCGCCTCGCGGGTGGCGATGACCCGCACCCAGGCCTTGAGGTTGCCGCGGCCGCTGAAGTCGGCCAGGGCCGGGCCGGCCGCGCCGGCGCCGACGAAGAGGATCTCGCGGACCACCTGCTTTACCTCGTCGGCGAGGTCGGCGCCGCCCACCCGGGCCGCGGCCGCCCCCACCACCGGCATGTAGCGCTGCTCGAGCTCGGCCGCCGCGCCGTCGACGCCGCGGGCGCAGGCGCAGGCGAGAAACAGGTCCGGCACGCAGACGGCGGTGGACAGCTCGGCCGGCGCGGTGCCCTCCGGCACATGATCGGCCAGATGGCTGCGAAACGTCTCCGGCGCGAGGGCCAGCGTGGGCCACTCGCGTAGCGCCTCGGCCACCGCCGCGTCGAGCGCTTGCTCGAGCTCTGGATCGCGTGTCTCCATGCCGGCTGTTATCATCTTCGCACGAGGATGGATGGGCTGGTAGACCGCTGTCTGACGCCAGAGGCGGTCGAGGGATTCGTCAGCGGCACCCTCGCGCCGGCCGAGGCCGACCAGGTCGAGCAGCACGTGGACGGCTGCACCGACTGTCGCGCGCTGCTGGCCGCCGTCGCCCGCGGCTCGGTCGTGGGCACGCCCACGCCGGCGATGGGGCTGCCGGCGCCGACCGGCCTGGAAGTGACCGAGGCCGCTCCCGAGACCGGACCGACGGAGGTGGATCTGGCGGCCCCGCGCCGCACCGGCCCGACCGGGCACCCGGATCCGGGCACGCGCATCGACCGCTACGTGATCGAGCGGCCGCTCGGCGCCGGCGGCATGGGCGCGGTCAGCCTGGCCGACGACCCGGAGCTAAAGCGCAAGGTCTGCCTCAAGCTCCTGCGCCCGGAGCTTGTCGACCCGGGCGACACGCAGGGCACGCGCTCGCGCCTGCTGCGCGAGGCGCAGGCCATGGCGCAGATCTCGCACCCGAACGTGGTGGCGGTGTTCGACATCGGCACCTACCAGGGCGTCGTGTTCATCGCGATGGAGTACATCGAGGGCTGGGACCTGGCCAAATGGCTCAAGCTCGAGCCGCGCAGGCCGTCGGTGGTGCTCGAGGTGTTCCGCGCCGCCGGTCGCGGGCTGGCCGCCGCCCACCGCGTCGGCCTCATCCATCGCGACTTCAAGCCGCAGAACGTGATGATCGGGTCCGACGGCTCGGTCAAGGTCACCGACTTCGGCCTGGCCCGCGCCGAGCTGGCCCGCGAGGCGGAGCGCGTGACCGGCGCGCGAGAGGCCGAGCCGGAGGAGAACGAGGAGCGCCCGCGGCCCGGCCGGCGAGACGCGGACAGCCTGCTCGAGTCGCCGCTCACGCGCACCGGCACGCTGGTCGGCACGCCGGCGTACATGGCCCCGGAGCAGGTCGCCGGCGAGACCATCGACGCGCGCTGCGATCAGTTCGCCTTCGCCGTCGCGCTGCACGAGGCGCTGAGCGGCGAGCGGCCCTTCGCCGGCTCGTCGCTGACCGAGATCTTCGCCGCCACCGTCGAGGAGCGGGTCCGTCCGCTGCCGAAGCGACCCGGCGTGTCGCGCCGCGTGCGCGCCGCCATCGCGCGCGGCCTGCGCTCGGAACCGGCCCACCGCTTCCCCACCATGGAGGCGATGCTGGCCGAGATCTCGCCGCGCGGGTCGCGCCGCGTGGTGGTGGCGGCGGCCGCCGCGCTGGCGGTGGGAGGCGGCGCGGTCGCGGCCGCCGCCATCATGCGCCCGCCCGGCCACGATGCGCTGTGCGACGGCGGCCCCGCCCTGGCCGCCGCGGTGTGGAGCGACACCGGGCGCGAGCGGGTCAGGTCGGCGTTCCTCGCCACCGGCTTGAAGCTGGCGGCCAGCACCTCGTCGCTGGTCGTGCGCGAGCTCGACGCCTACGCCGCCGAGTGGAGCGCGGCCCACCGCGAGGCCTGCCTGGCCACGCGCGTGCGCCAGGAGCAGACCGAGGACATGCTGACCCTGCGCATGACCTGCCTGGAGCGGCGCCGCGCCGAGCTCGCCGCCGCGGTGGAGATCCTCGAGCGGCCCGACGCGCAGCTGGTCGACAGCGCCTTCATGCTGCCGGCCAATCTCAGCGCCGTCGACGACTGCGCCGACGCCGAGGTGCTGGCCGCGCCGCTGCCCTTGCCGAAGGATCCGGCCCGGCGCGACCGCATCGCCGCTGTGCGCACGCAGCTCGCCCGCGCCAAGGCGACAGCCGACGCCCAGCGCTGGGACCAGGCGCGCGCGGTGGCCACCCCGGCCATGAAGGAGGCCGACGCCATCGGCTGGACCCCGCTGGTGGCCGAGGCCCGCCTGATGGTGGCGCAGGTCAACATGCAGGCGGCTCGTCACGACGACGCGGAGAAGGGCTTCCACGCCGCGGCGCTGGCCGGCGAGCAGGGCGGCCACGATCGGGTGCGCGCCGAGGCCTACCTCGGGCTGCTCGAGATCAACCAGATCCGCAGCCGGCACGACGAGGCGATGCGCTGGGCCGGCTACGCGCGCGCCATCATCGAGCGCACCGGCTCGCAGCCCGGGCTGCTCGGCAAGCTGTCGCTGCTGATCGCCGACACCCAGGCCGACCGGGGCGACAGCAAGGCGGCGATCGCCGAGTACGGGCGCGCCATCGAGTTCTTGATCCGCGACGGCGGGGCGCGCTCGAGCGACGCGGCCTGGGCCCGCTTCCGCCTCGGCCAGTACTACTTCCGGCTGCGCGAGTTCGACAGGGCGATGGTCGAGTTCGAGAAGACGCTGGCCGTGTGGCGCGAGCTCGGCGGCGACGACCACCCGCTGGCCATCACCGCGATCGACATCATGAGCAACACGCGGCGCGAGCAGGGCCGCGCGGCCGAGGCGCTGCCGCTGGCCGAGCGCGCGCTGGCCGCCTGTCGCCGGATCTACGGCGAGGACCACGTGGTCACCGCCAGCGCGTACAACACCCTGGGGCTGGCGCTGCAGGCGCTCGGCCGGTTCGACGACGGCCTGGCCAGCCAGGAGAAGGCGCTCGAGGTCTACCGCCGCGTGCACGGGCGCGACCACATCTACGTCGCCGGCCACCTCGGCACCATCGCGGTCACCCTGGTCAACGCCGGCCGCCTCGACGAGGCGGCCACGCGGGTGCAGGAGGCGATCGCGATCGCGGCCGCGCAGGGCGAGGCCACCACCGACGTCATCACCTATCGCAACCTGCTCGGCACCATTCTGACGAAGTCGAAGAAGTACGACGCCGCCATCGCCGAGCTGGAGCGCGCGCTGGCCGCCGCGAAGAAGACCCTGGCCGCCGACGCGCCGCAGCTGGCCGACACGATGACGAGGCTGGGCACCGCGCTGCAGCGCAAGGGCAAGGGCACCACCGGCCGCGCGGTCTCGGTGCTCGAGCAGGCGCTGGCCATGCGCAAGGCCGGCGGCGCCGGACCGTGGGAGTCGTCGTGGACGAAGCTCGAGCTGGCCCGGGCGCTGTGGGACGCCGGCGAGCGGGCGCGGGCGCGGACCCTGGGCGAGCAGTCGCGCACCGAGGCCCAGACCGCCGGTGACGCAGAGCAAGTCGAGAAGGCCACCGCCTGGCTGGCCGAGCGCGCGGCCCCGAAGTGATTTTTCGAGGCTGATTCTGTCGTGATTCTGGACATTTATAGCGTACGCGGGATCTTTCTGTGCGACCTGAGACGAGCGCTCACCTCCTGGTTGGCAAGGACAGGAGGACACGACAATGGTCTCGATCTCGACGCTTCGCCGCTTCACCCTCGCTCTCGCGCTCGGCCTCACCCTCACCACCGCCGTCGCGTGCGGCGGCGGGGACGACGGCCCGGGCGACGCAGTCTCCGCCGGCTGCGAGCGCCTCGACGAATGCAACGCGCTCGCCACCGGCATCAGCGTCAACGAATGCGTGCAGGAGATCGACGTCGCCCTGCAGAGCGCGACGCCGAGCGAGCGCAACGACTGGGCGACGCTGATGAACGGTTGTCTCCAGTTCGACACCTGCAACGCATTCATCTCCTGCGTCAACGCCAACGACCTCTAGACTCAGGGCGCCGCCGCGCTCGCTGCTACAATGACCGGGTGAGCGCGCCGATCCAGCTGCACGCCGTCATCGATCGCAGCCGGGCCAACGGACCCGGCCAGCGCCTCGCGATCTGGTTCCAGGGCTGCTCGCTCGGCTGTCCCGGCTGCTTCAACCCGGCGACGCACCCGGTCGGCGGGCAGAGCGATCGACGCCGACGATCTGATCGACCGGGCCCTGGCCCAGGGGGACGCGATCGAGGGCGTGACGATCTCCGGCGGCGAGCCGTTCGAGCAGCCGGACGGCCTGCTGGCGCTCGCCACCGGTCTTCGCCGGCGCGCGCCGCGCCTCTCGATCCTGGTCTTCTCGGGGTTCACCCGCCAGGAGATCGAGCGACAGCCGCTCGGGCCGGCCATCCTGGCCACCATCGATGTGCTGGTGGACGGCAGGTTCGTGGAGCGCAGGTTGCTGGGACGCGGTCTGCGCGGCTCCGACAACCAGCGCCTCCACCTGCTCGGCGGCCGCTACACCCTCGATCAGATCGAGGCCACGCCGGTGGGCGAGGTGGTGATCGACGCGGACGGCACCGCACGCGTGACAGGGGTCGCCCCGATCGACCTGTCCGGCCGGCCGATGGTAAGGTAGGCGCGTGGCCGTCAGCCTGCTCGACAAGCGGCTCGTGCTCGTGCTGGGCAAGGGTGGCGTCGGACGCACCACCGTGGCGGCGTCGATCGCGGCCGCCTGCGCCCGCCGCGGGCGCCGCACCCTGCTCTACCAGGCCAGCGCCGTCGATCGCTTCGGCGAGCTGCTCGGCGGCGGCACCACCGTGTCGAGCGAGGTCACGCGACTGCGCGAGAACCTGTACGCAGTGAACACGACGCCGGCGGCCGCGCTCGAGGAGTACGGCCTGATGATCCTCAAGTTCCGGCGCGTGTACCGCATGGTGTTCGAGAACCGGGTCACGCGCTACTTCCTGCGCGCCATCCCCGGCCTCGACGAGTACGCGGTGCTGGGCAAGGCCTGGTTCCACACAAACGAGCAGGATCGCGGCCGCCCGGTCTGGGACACGATCGTGTTCGACATGCCGGCCAGCGGCCACAGCGTGTCGATGCTGCGCGTGCCGTGGGCCATCATCCAGACCGTGCCGGAGGGGCCGCTCACCCGCGACGCGCGCGTGCTGCGCGATCAGCTGATCGATCGCAACCGCACCGCCGCGGTCCTGGTCACGCTGCCGGAGGAGATGCCGGTGGCGGAGGCGCGCGAGCTGCACGTCATCCTGCGCCGCCAGCTCGGGCTCGAGGTGGCGCGCCTGGTCGTCAACCAGATGCACCCGGATCGCTTTCCGGCCGGCTCGCCGAGCGAGCAGGTGCTCGAGCGGCTGCTGGCCTCGCCGCCGACCGGCGAGCTGGCCCAGCTGGCCGAGCACGGCCGCACCGCGCTGCGCCGCCGTCGCCTCAACGAGCGCTACCTGGGCGAGCTCAAGCGCCACCTGACCGCGCCGGTGCTCGAGCTGCCGCACCTGTTCGTGCCGCGCTTCGGATCGGCCGAGGTCGACCAGCTGTCGCGCATCCTCGAGTCGGCTTCGTAGCGCGACCTGCCGGATCGCGTCGCCTGCCTCACAGCGGGCGCCGCGCGAGCACATGTTAAGGTGCGGCCGTGCGTTTCCGGCTCGCGGCCTCGCTGTTGCTGTTCGTCGTCCTCGGCTGCTCGCATGTCTCCACCGTGCGGCTGCAGGAAGAGTCGATCGACGTGGGGCCGGGGCTGCGCCCGCTCGCGGCGGTGCAGGCCAACGCGACCAGCGCCTATCTCCTGTTCATCCCCATCCCCGGCGTCGACCTCGACCGGGTCATCAACCAGATGCTGGTCGTCACCGCCAAGACCATCGGCGCCGACAAGATCACCAACCTCCAGTTCGAGGTCACGCCGGACGGCGGCGTGTGGGCGCTGCGCAAGCTGATCGGCTGGCGCTCGGCGCGCGCCTCCGGCATCGCCGTGCAGGTCGTCGCGCCCGCGGCGGATCCGGACGCGGACAAGGGGCCAGAGGCTCCGCCCGCGAACGAGCCGGCCGCGCCGGTCCGCTGATCGACGCCTGCGCGCGCGGGTGCTTTCCCGCGGGACGGCGGCGCGCCATGCTAGGCAGATGCGGCGCGCGGCGATCCTTGTGGCCGTCTGGAGTCTCCCGGGGCTCCTGTCCGCGCTGCAGTTCTGGCTGCTGAGCATCGACGAGCCGGATCCGATCTGGCACTACCTCTTGCAGATTCCGCCCTGGTGGGTCTGGGCCGCGGCCACGCCGCTGCTCGGCGCGGCTCGCCGATCGCCGGCCGCTGGTCGGCGGCGGATGGCGCCGCAACCTGCCCTGGCACCTGGGCGCGTTCGTCGCCGTCGATGTCGCCCACGCGTGCGTGTTCGGGGTCATGACCCGGCTGACCGGGACCGGCGTGGGCGAGCTGCCGCTCCTGCTGGCGATCCGCGTCCTGACGGTCAAGCTGTGCTTCGTGGTCGCCCTGGCCTACGCGGCGGTCATCGCCATCCACTACGCGCTCAGGCTGCGCCGGGCCCGCGCCGAGCTCGAGGTCCAGCTCGCCCGCGCCCAGCTCGACGCGCTGCGCATGCAGATTCGCCCGCATTTCCTGTTCAACGCGCTCAACACCATCGCCATGCAGGTGCGCACCGGACAGAACGCCGCCGCCGTCGAGATGCTGAGCGGGCTGGGCGGGCTCCTGCGCGCGGCGGTGGACGAGTCGGCGCCGGAGGTGACGCTGGAGCGAGAGCTGGCCCTGGTGCGCCGCCACCTCGAGATCGAGCAGGTGCGCTTCGGCGACAGGCTGCGGGTCGGCTGGGAGATCGCCGACGACTGCGCCCGCGCGCGGGTGCCGGCCTTCCTGCTGCAACCGCTGGTCGAGAACGCGCTGCGCCACGGCATCGGCGCCAGCCCGGCCGGTGGCGAGCTGCGCGTGCACGCGCGCCGCGACGGCGGGCGCCTCCTCATCGAGGTGCTCGACGACGGCGCCGGGCTGGCCGGACCGGTCGAGCCGCGCGTGGGGCTGGGCAACGTGCGCGCCCGGCTCGAGCGACTCTACCCCGCGGCCCACGCGCTCGACGTCTCGGCCCGGGCCGGCGGCGGCGTGCGCACGTCGGTGTCGATCCCGTTCGCCGAGCTGGCCGATGGCTGACGCGGTGCGCGTGCTCATCGTCGACGACGAGCCGCTGGCGCGCGCCGGCCTGCGCCAGCTGCTGGCCGCGGATCCGGCGGTGCGGGTCGTCGGCGAGGCGGCGTCGGCGGCGGCCGCGCGCGACGCCATCGCGCGCCTGTCGCCCGACGTGGTGCTGCTCGACGTCGAGATGCCGGCCGAGGACGGCTTCGCCGCGGTCGACCATCCGGCCGAGCTGCCGGTCTATGTGTTCGTGACCGCGCATGCGTCCCACGCGGTGCGCGCCTTCGACGTGCGCGCGCTCGACTACGTGCTCAAGCCGTTCTCCGACCGCCGCTTCGCCGAGGCGATGGCGCGGGCCAAGGCCGCGGTCGCGGCGGCCCGCCGGCCCGCTCGCCTGGCGGTGCGCGACGCCGGCCGCATCCGCTACGTCAACGTCGCGGCCATCGACTGGATCTCGGCGGCCGACTACTACGTCGAGCTGCACGTGGGCGGCGAGGTCATGCTGCACCGCGAGTCGATGCGGGCGCTGGCCGGCCAGCTCGACCCGGCGCGCTTCGTCCGCGTCCACCGCGGCGCCATGGTCAACCGCGACCGCATCGCGGAGGTGCGCCAGCGCGGCCGGGCCTGGGAGGTCGTGCTGGCGGACGGCAGCGTGGTGCCGATCGCGCGCCGCGCCCGCGACCGCCTGGCCTGACCTGCACCGCCGCTCGCTGCACCGGGCGCGCCGCCGGCTGCAGCGCGCTGGTGCCCGCGGCGGACGGCGCGGCATCGTCGCGCGCCATGCAGCGCCTCTGCTTCCTCCTCGTCGTGGCGGCGTGCAGTAGTCCGGCTCCGTCGGCAGCACCAACAGCGCCGGGGCCGGCTGCGGCTGCCGTGCCGGTCGCGCGAGGTCGCCACGCCGTCGGGTGGCGGCTGATCGATGTCGCGGATCCGGCCCGCCGCGTGCGCCCCGGCTGGGACGGCGCCCCGGCCGGCGCCGTGCGCACCCTGCCGGTGCAGATCTGGTATCCGGCGTCGGGCGGCGGCCGGCCCGCGACCTATCGCGACTACGCGGCGCCGGAGCCAGGCGCGCTGCAGGGCATGCTGTCGGCGCTGGGCGCGGCGCCCGGGTCGGCCGACAAGCTGCTGGCGACGCCGCGGCCGGCCCGGCGCGATGCTCGCCCCGCGTCGGGGCGCGCGCCGCTCGTCTTCTGGGTAGGCGGCGAGCAGGGTCCGCTGGTGGCGGCGCCGCTGGCCGAGGCGCTGGCCGCGCGCGGCTGGGTCGTGGCCTCGTTTCCCGCCTGGAGCAGGCACGCGCGCGTGCAGCTGGGCGAGAGCGACGCCGAGCGGCTCGAGACCCGCGTGCGCGACCTGGAGGTGATCGCCGCCGCGCTCGGCCGCGAGCCGGGCATCGACGCCCGCCGGCCCGCGCTGATCGCGTTCTCCGGCGAGGCGCCGGCAGCCCTCGTCTACGCGCTGCGCAACCCCGCCTCCGCGGTCGTCAGCCTCGACGGCTGGGACGCGCGCACGCCGGGCGCGAGCCCGCTGTCGCGCACCGTCGACGCGGACCCGCTCCGGCTGCGGGCGCCGTATCTCGCCATCCAGAGCCGCGACGGGCTCGGCGAGCGCGACCTGGGCTTCGTGTCGCGGGCGCGTCACTCGTCGCGCACCGCCGTCACGCTGCCGCTCGGCCACTTCGACCTGCTGGCGGTGCGCCACGCCGCCGGGGCCGCTCCGGCGGAGGCGGCGGCGCCCTACGCGACTGCCTCGTCGCTGGTGGCCGGCTTCCTCGATCACGCGCGCGGCGGGCCCGCGCCGGCGTTTCCGGACGGCGCGCAGCGGTGGCCGGCCGAGCCGGCCGCGCCCGATCGCATCGATCTGGCGCGGGCGCTGTTCGACCGGCAGGACGCCGCCGCCGCCGTGCGCATCCTGCGCGAGCTCGAGATGGCGGAGAACGAGCTCAACGAGCTCGGCTATCGCCTGCTGCGCGCCGGTCGCACCGCGCAGGCGGTCGAACATCTTCACTCACGCGACGAAGGCCTATCCGAGGTCGGGCAACGCGTTCGACAGCCTGGGCGAGGCGCTGCTCGCCGCCGGCGACCGCAACGGAGCGATCGCCGCCTACCGGGCCGCGGTCGAGCGGATCCCCGGCTATCCCAGTGCGGTCGCCGCGCTCGACAGGCTGGGCGTGAAGGTGGCGACCGTCGCCGCCGCGAACCGGGTGCCTGACTATCGCCTCGTCCTGCGCCCGCCGGCTCGCCGCGTGCGGGTCACCTCGGCCGAGCTGCGGCCCGGACAGGTCATCGAGGTCCATCATGGACCGCGCGGCGGCCCGGTCGTCGTGTTCCTCAACGGAGTCGGCGCGCCAATCCGCACGTGGCAGGGCTATCGCGAGTGGGCCGCGCTGGTCTCGGCGGCCGGCATGAACGCGGTGCTCTACGACGGCGCCACCGTCGAGGATGCCGAGGCCGCCCTGGCCTACCTGGACAGAAACGCCGCCGCGCTGCGCATCGACCCGCAGCGCCTGTGCATCTTCGCCAGCTCGGCCAACGGCCGGGTCGGCGTGCGACTGCCGCAGCGGGCAAGCGCCGCGCGCCTCGACTGCGCCGTCTACTACTACCCGGTGCTGGACGTGCCGGCGGTGCGCACGGAGCTGCCGGTGCTGCTCGTGCGCACGGGCATCGACACGCCCATGATCCTGGCAACCATCGACGCGTGGGTCGACGCCGCGGTCGCCGCCAACGCGCGCGTCGAGGTCGTCAACCTCCCGCGCCACCAGCACGGTTTCGACGCGCGCGACGACGACGACGAGTCGCGCCGCGTGATCCGCGAGACGATCGACTTCTTCGCCCGCCACCTGGTCGCCGCGAAGAAATGACTTGCCGCGGCCACCGCGCTGCTGTAGAGAAATTCTCTGCCATGCGCTTCTTCTCTCCCCTGTCCGCCTCATCGTCATCGATGGACGCGCCGTGTGCGTCGTCATCGTCGATGTCAGCGATGTCGTGCGCGCGCGAGGGGATTGAGATGATCCACTAAGTCAGCGGATTCGCCTCTATCAGGAGCCCCCTCCGGCGCAGAGCCCGAGGGGGCTCTTGCTTTTTCGGGCCGGCCCGGCCCCGCAACCGAGGAGCGAACCATGGGCAAGCTGCATGTGAACGTTGGAACCATCGGACACGTGGACCACGGCAAGACCACCCTGACCGCCGCCATCACCAAGGTGATGTCCGCGATCCACGGCGGTCGTGCCCTCGACTGCGCGCAGATCGACAGCGCGCCCGAGGAGCAGGTCCGCGGCATCACGATCAACCTGGCGCACGTCGAGTACGAGTCCGCCGCGAGGCACTACGCGCACATCGACTGTCCGGGGCACGCCGATTTCGTGAAGAACATGATCACCGGCGCGTCCCAGATGGACGGCGCGATCCTGCTGGTCAACGGCTCGCAGGGGCCGCAGCCGCAGACGCGCGAGCACGTGCTGCTGGCGGGCCAGGTCGGCGTGGAGCACGTGGTCGTCTTCGTCAACAAGACCGACGTCGCCGACCGCGAGCTGCTGGACCTGGTCGTGCTGGAGACCCAGGAGCTGCTGGAGGCGCACGGCTACGCCGGCGCGCCGGTGGTGATGGGCTCCGCGCTGCGGGCGCTGCACGCGATCGATCGCGGCGACGCGATGGGTCCGGACACCGCATGCATCCGCGAGCTTGTCGACGCGATGGACCGGGGCATCCCCGATCCGGTGCGCGACATGGCCTCGCCCTTCCTCATGACGGTCGAGGACGTGCACACCATCGGCGGGCGCGGCACCGTGGTCACCGGGCGCGTCCAGCGCGGCGTGCTGCCGGTCGGGGCCATGGTCGAGGTGGTCGGGCTGGAGGACGGCGACAGGCCGCGGGTCGTGGTGGTCACCGGCATCCAGAGCTTCCACCGCGATGTCCCGGAGGCGACGGCCGGCGCCAGCGTCGGCCTGCTGCTGCGCGGGGTCAAGCGCGACGAGGTGGTGCGCGGTCAGGTGGTGACGGTGCCGGGTGCGGTGCGTCCGCACCAGAGCGGCGAGGCGGAGCTGTACGTGCTCAGCGCGGCCGAGGGCGGGCGTCACACGCCGTTCTCGACCGGCTACACGCCGCAGTTCTTCTTCGGCGCGACCGACGTCACCGGCAGCATCACGGTCCCGGACGGCGGCCTGGTCGAGCCGGGCGGCCGCGCCCGCGTCGCCTTCCGCCTCGGCCGCCCCACCGGGCTCGAGTCCGGCATGCGCTTCGCGCTGCGCGAGGGCGGGCGCACCATCGGAGCCGGCGTTGTCACGATGGTGAACCCGTGAAGTGAAGAGGCCCGCCTCCGCGACAGGGGGCGGGCCTCTGGTTTGTCCGGCGTCTCAGGCGCCGGCCGTCATGTCGACGAGCTTGAGCACGGTGCGCCAGTTGCGGATCGTGGTCGTGGTGGCGAGGCGCGACTCGAAGTAGTCGTTGGTGAGCTTGCTGCGCCCGAATCCGTCGGGGCAGCGCAGGTAGACCTCGCGCCCGCGCACGGCCAGCTCGTCGGGTGGCGAGCGGTCCGGATCGAGCGTCGCGACCCGGGCCGCGGTGGGGCGCTCGGCGAGGAACACGACGTGCAGCGTGGCCGGGTCCGCGCCGGCGCGCAGGAACGGATTGGCGCGCGAAAGGGCGAGCAGCTCGGCCGCGGTGCGTGTCACGACCGGGACGCGATGGCCGAAGCGCTCGGCGATCGCCGCGGCGATCAGCGCCGGCACGCGCGCGGCCAGCGCCGACGTCGCGCGGTAGACGACGTTGCCGCTCTGGATGTAGATCTGGACCTCGCGGCAGCCGGCCGCCGTGAACATGGCGGCCAGCTCGGCCATCGGCAGCCGGTTGACCGCGCCGAGGTTGATCCCGCGCAGCAGCGCGGCGTGGACATCTCCCGCGCGACCGCCGGCCTTGCCGCCCATGGCGCCGACGATGCCACAGCTCGCGATCGATCAGGGAGCGGAACGCCGCCAGGTGGCGTACGACACCACCAGCAGGGCGAGGAAACCGATCGGGATGAGCGCGGTGGTGAGCGGGTCGCCCACGGCGAGGTGTGACACGAATGCGCCGATGAGATCGAAGGTGAAGCCGGCGTAGGCCCACTCCTTGAGGCGTACCGGGCGGTTGACCAGCAGCGCCGCGCCGCCGAGCAGCTTGGCGACGCCGAGGATCGCCAGGAAGTACATCGGGTAGCCGAGGTGGACGACCATTGTCTCGACCATCTTCGGCGCCTCGGTCAGGTACTGGATCGCGCTCCACGCCAGCGGAACCACGAACGCCACCGTCGCGATCCAGTGGATGATGAGAGATGTCTTCCTCGTCATGAGCGTCTCCGTGCCCGGCGGGGCCGGAGACATGACGGTGCACGGCGCGCGCCAGTAACGCGCGTCATCGCTGAATCGCGGTGCGGAGCGCTGGGTTATCGCCGTGCTGGCCGCCGGGCCAGGGCGATGACGTCCTCGGGGCTGAGCTCGCGGGTCTCCATGAGCGAGCGATCGGCGCGCACCTCGCGCGCAGGCGGGCTCTGCACGAGCAGGAACTGGCCGCGCGGCAGCGAGGCCAGGCCGGCCGCGCTGGGATGGTCGCCCAGCAGGTCGCGCAGCTTGCCGATGCTGCGGTCCTGGGAGATCTTGCCGACGAACCAGGTGTTGATGTTCTCGCGCCCGCGATAGTCGAAGTCGCCCGGGTTCTGCGACGCCAGCATCATGCCGAAGCCCTTCGAGCGGGCCCGCCGCAGCAGATCCATCATCGGCTCCTTGGTGGCGGGAGACGACGTGGCCGGCAGGTAGAGGTCTGCCTCGTCGAACAGCGCGACGCCCTGCAGATTCCCCTGCGGGTGCCGCTCGAGCCAGCGGGCCAGATCGACGAGGAAGCGCGACACCCAGAACACCAGCGACGAGGTCTCGCCGAGAAATCTGGTGGAGATGATGGTGAGCGGAGTGCGGCCGCGCGACGGCGCCAGCAGCTCGCCCACGTCGAGGGTCGTGCCCTTCGCCGCCAGGAGGTGCCCGAAGTTGATGCTCAGCGTCTGCAGATCCTCGGCCACCGGCTGGAAGAAGCGGCTGAGGTGAGACACGCGGACCGAGAGATCCTCGTCCGGCCGCGTCACCAGAGCGATGAGCGACGCCAGCGACGGCGGCGAGCCGGTGTCGATCTCGAGCGCCGCCTTGAGCACCGCGGTGCGCTTGGCGTGGGTCTCGCTGCGGCCGTATCCCATCAGCGCGGCCAGCGACGCCGCGCTGTACTTGGCCATCTTCTCCCGGTCCTGCCCGTGCGCCGCGCTCCACCCGGCCGGCAGGAGCGGCAGCACCAGGTCGCGCCCGCGCGCGTCGCCCGGCGTGAACAGCCGCACGTCGATTCGCTCGCGCAGCGCGGCCTTGCGGCGGGCCTGCTCCGGGTCGGCCGGCACCTCGGCCCACCACGCCTCGCTGGCGTAGCGGCACAGGTCGCCCTTGCGGTCGACCAGGATGGCCGGGATGCCGCGCTCGAGCAGCTGCTCGATCAGGTTGAGCGCGACGGTCGTCTTGCCGCTGCCGGTGCTGCCGAGGAAGACGGCGTGCTGCTTGAAGTCCTCGACCGCGAGGTCGACCGACGGGCCGCGCAGCGACGCGGCGGCGCCGATGCGCAGACGATCCTGCGCCGGGATCTCCCGGGCCGCCGATGGAGCCGGTGGCGCCGGTGACGCCGGTGATGGCGGCACCGCGGCCAGCAGCGGAGCCGCCGGCCGCGACGCTGTCGCCGCGGCCAGGCGATCGAGCTCGAACAGGTCGCGCAGCGCGGGCACGCTCGACAGCGGCCGCGCCTCGCGGCGCCACGCATCCAGATCCGGTTGCACGCTCGGCCGCAGGGCGAACGCGCGGAACGCCGCGATGGTGCGGAACGTGTCGTTGTCGACGACCACCTTGCGGTTGTTCTTCGATACGAACGCGGCCAGGGCGGCGGCGACCTGGGTCCTCGGGTTGGCCGGGAACTCGGTCGTTCGCACCGCCACCACCGGGCGACCGTGGCCGGCGCGGGCCAGATCCTCGATCTGTCGCTGCAGCCGGCCACCCCTGGCGTCGGCGTTGGTGACGCCGACGATCTGGGTCTCGATGACCTTGCCGGCCGCGCCCCAGTCGAGGGTGAGCAGCGCGCCGTCCGGCCTGGCGCGCAGCGTGGCGCTGGCGCCCAGCTCCGCCGACACCGCCTCGGCGGCGGTGGCCAGGAGCTCGGCCAGGCCGGCCTCGTCGTCGACGACCTGGATCGGGCCCGACACCCGGCAGTCGTTCCAGGCCTGGGTCATATCGGCGAGGCGTCTCGTCAGGGCCGGATCCGCCGGTCGCGGCGCGGCCCGCTCCTCGCCGAGGTGGAACGGCTCGATCACCTGGCCGCTCGCCATGCAGGCCTCGTGGAAGCGCTTGCACGAGGTCAGCACGTCGCGCGCGCGCAGGTTGGCCAGCGGCGCCAGCTGGGCCCGCGTGAACGGGTACAGCGGATCGTCCGGGCGCGGCGCCAGTCCCTGCGCCGCGTACAGGTTCTCGAGCCGCCGCGCCACCATCGCCTCGATCTCGTCGAGCGTGCGCTGCGTGCGCAGGAGAACCGGGGCCGGATCGCGCTCGAGCCGGTCGCGGTCGGCCTGGGTCACGCGATCGCGCAGCCCGGCCCACAGGTCGTCGAGGCAGGCCAGCACCACGATCGCCGACGGCAGGCGCTCGGCTACCGAGCGCAGCGCGGCCACCGCCCTGCGGAAGCGGTCGCGCGCCGTCTCCAGGTCGTAGAGGTCCTCCACCTGATCGACCAGCAGGACCAGCGTCGCCTGCTGGGTGGCCCAGGCCAGTCGGCCGAGCTGCTCGATCATGCGCAGCGGCGCCTCCGGCTCGAGGCGCGGGGCCAGGCCGCCCAGCAGCGCGCGCTCGTGCTGGGACAGGTCCTCGCAGCGCAGGAACTTGACCACCCGCTTGGTGATGGCGGTGTCGCGGCGCTGCACCAGCAGCAGCGCCTGCACGACGTTGACGTCCACGTCGCCCAGGGTCTCGGCGCGCAGCAGGCGATTGACCAGGTCGCCGACGAAGGCGCCCAGCTGCTCGCTGCCGATGTCGTCGTTGCGCAGCCGCTCGAGCTGGTCGGGCGAGATGGCGTCGCCCAGCTCGGCCAGGCCGTCCGACAGGTAGACCAGCGACTGGCGCCCGAGCTCGGGCGGGTCGTACGGCTTCTCCAGCGAGTTGACGAGGTTGGACAGGAGATAGCGCGCGTAGTCGCCGGCGTCGGAGGTCAGCGACGCGTAGCCGCAGAAGCCGAGGCGCGGGCCGTGCACCATGGCGCGGAACGCGCGCATGAGGTGGGTCTTGCCGCTGCCGGACTCTCCGCGGATGAGCAGGATGCGGCCGCGATCGTGGCTGCTCGGGGTGGTGGCGTGGACCAGCAGGCGCTCGAACACCGCGCGCGCGTCGCCGTGGATGCCGTCCACGTCGAGCGGATCGCGGATGTGCATGTGCGCGGCCTGGGCCACGCTGCCGAACACGTCGGCGCCGTCGGCGCGGCAGAACGCCGTCGCGCGCGGATCGCTGCCCGCGGCCGGCGCCGGCGCGCGCGGCCGCAGCCGCTCGGCGATCTCGATCGACAGGCGGTGGCGGACGTCGCGCTCGGCGGCGGTCACCCCGCCGGCCGCGATCACCTCGTCCATCAGGCGCAGCGCCATGCGCTCGTACTCGTCGAGGACCTCGGCCGCGCCGGTGGCCCGCGCCGTCGCCGCGCACAGATCGAGCCCGAGCCAGGCGGTCTCGCTCGAGGCCAGGCCGAACGGGCGCGCGTCGTCGCGGTGCGTGGCCAGAAAGCGCGTCGCGTCCTCGCTGTTGACGGCGGTGAAGTCGCGGTAGCGGCCCAGCGAGCGGCCGTAGCGGCCGGCCGCGAGGTAGATGAGCGGGAACGCGTGGTCGAGCTCGTCCACGTCGATCACGCCGTCCGCCTCGAGGCCGCGGTGCAGCACGCGCATGCAGTCGTCGAGCAGCGCCAGCGTGATCAGCGCGCGGTCCGGCACGCGGATGCCCAGCGCCGCCAGGTCGCCGTCGCAGCGCAGCTCGCCCAGGCGCCGGCGCTCGGCCGCCGGCAGGCCTTCGTCGACGAGGCGGGCCAGGCGCTCCAGCGACGCCAGCAGGAGATCCATCGACAGCGGTTCGAGGTTGAGGGCCGCGCTGGCGGCGCCGCTCACGGCGTGACCTCGCGCTCGACGAAGTGGAAGGTGGCGTCCAGGTAGCGCGTCGCCGACGCCGCCACTTCGGCCGGATCCATCTCCTCGACCAGATCGGCCCGGTACAGGCGGAGCAGGCCGCGGCGGTTGGCCTCGACGAGCCGCTGCTTGAACTGCTCGAGGCTGCCGGCGCCGTCGCCGGGGCCGGACAGGTCGCGCCACAGCGCCGAGATGAAGACCTTGCGGTCGCCGAACACGCCGCTGCGCGCGCGGCCGGCCGCGTCGCGCACCTGGCGAGCGAAATCCTCGAGACCGCCCGACGTCGAGCCGCCCTGCGAGCTGCCCGGCTGCGAGCCGTTGGACGGATCGCCCCCGTTGCCTCCGCCCTTGCCGTTGGCCGGCTCGGATCCGGAATGCGGGCCGGTCAGCACCGGGTCCGGCTCGACCGCGCGGCTCGGCGCGGTCCACGATCGGCCGCCCAGCCACGCGCTGACCACGCCGTCGCGCAGGGCCCGGAGATCGGCTCGCCGGGCCGACACCGAGCGAAGGGCGAGCTGGACCAGGCCGCGCCGCCACTCCGGCGCATCGACCTCGAGCAGGCGGCCGATGAAGTGCGCCATGACCGCCTTGGGCAGCTGCCGGGGCAGCTTGCCGGGCAGCGCGAGTCGGTGCCAGACGATGGCCATGCCCACGTGCGACGGCGTCGGCGGCGGGTCGCCGGCGTCGATCAGGCCCCAGTCCCGCGCCACGATTGCGGCGGCCCAGCCCTCGCGCCCGTCGAGGCGCGCGCGCTCCCTGCGGTCCTCGAACGGCCACCCCAGCGCGTGCGCCGGCAGGACGGCGTCGGTGACCTGGCGCCACGGAACCCCGGCGGCGCCGAAGCGGCGCGCCGCGGTGACGCCCAGCTCGGTCGGCTTGCGCTGCGAGAGCACGCCCTTCGCCTCGAGTCGGTGCAGCGCGGCGTCGACGTCTTCTTTCGCGGCCTGGGGCCAGTAGCGGCGCACCGCGGAGAGCAGCTCGGCCGGCCTGGGCGTCGGAGTGGCGGCGAGCCGGGCCAGGACGAGCTCGTCCAGGCGGTCGGTGGAGAGCGATGCGGTCATTGCGGAACTCCCATGATGGCGTCCAGACCGGAGGCGGCTGCGCACCACCTCGCGGATCTGCGCGGCGACGGCCGCGGTGTTGTTGACATTTCCTCGGCGAGCACGCGAGCGCAGGCGGCCCGGCCACCGTCGTGAGAACCGGGATTCCGGACAGGCGCATACGACGGTGACGGTGGACGAGGCGAACCACGTCCTCGACACCGCGGCACACAACCGTCACCGCACCCTCCCCCCACGCGCGTCAGATCAACGTATCAGCCCGCTTCGCGCGCGCGCGACGAATCTCACGCATTGTCCCGCGAGGCCCGCGATGGGTGAACCGCGGCGCTGCGCACGCGCGAGACGACGACCTTCGATCGACGCGCGGACGACGCGCCGCGCTCACGACACCGATGTCGCGAATCGCGATCGCGCGCGAGGTCGCCGCGGTCGATCGTCAACGGGGTCGCGCAGCGACCGTGGCACGACCGTTGCTCTCACACCCGACGTGTGGACCGCAGCAGGGTTCGCGGGCCTTCGCCTCGCGCGACACGCGGAGTCGCAGGGGGTTCCGCGCCGCACCGTGTTCAACCTGGCTCGGCCTGCGACCCGTTGATATGACGCGGGCCGCGCTGCCGCGTATCCCGATCGATCGCCTCTGTCGCGCATGGGCCTCCCTCTACCGGCTGATCGGCGATCCGGCGGTCGGCGTGCGCGCGGCGGTCGGTTCGACAATCGCTGATCTCGATCTGTTCGGCTTCTGCGTCGCGACCGCGCCGACCGGCGGCGCGGCCGTCCGCACCGCCGCGCGGCTGGGCGCGCTCATCAACGACTCCGGCACCTGGCGGGTCGACGACGCCTCCGACCCGGTGGTGCTGACCTGGGAGCGCGCCGGTCCGGCGAGCATCGGCGCTGCCATCTCGAACGAGGCAGCGGTGGCCAGCACCGCTGTCTGCTTCCGCGAGCTGACCTGCGCCGCGCCGCTGGCGGTGCAGCTGCGCCACCGGGCGGTCGGCCGCGGCCGCGATCACCGCGACCTGCTCGGCTGCCCGGTGAGCTTCGGCGCCGAGCGCGACGGATTGCTCGTGGCCCGGGCCGCGCTCGACGTGATCCCTCGCCAGGCCAACCCAGGGCTGTGGCGCTTTCTCACCGCGCTGGCGGACGAGGAGGTCGGCCGTCTCGGCCCGGGCAGCACGCGCGCGCGGGTCGAGCGCGCGATCGCCGGCGCCCTCGACGGCGACAACGCTCCGTCGGCGCGTGGCGTCGCGCGCGCGGTCGGCATGAGCGAGCGCACCCTGCGGCGCCGTTTGATCGACGAGCGCATCACGTTCCGCGCCCTGCTCGACCAGGTGAGACGCGCCCGCGCCTCCGAGCTGCTGACCGACGCGCGCGTCTCGCTGACCGAGGTCGCCCTGGCCGCCGGCTTCGCCGATGTCAGCGCCTTCGGGCACGCCTGGCGCCGCTGGTTCGGCACGGCCCCGTCGGCGATGCGCGGCGCCGACCCGGCCGCGAGCGCGCCGCGCCGCCTGCGCGCGAGCTGACCCGGCGAGCGGGGTCGCTGGCCGCGGCGAGCGAGTCAGTGGCCGCCCCGAGCGAGCGCCGCGCCGCGCCGCGCGGGTATGGCTGGAAGGACGAGCCCGAGCCACCGCGCCCGGGCCGCCTCCCACGGAGCACGATCAATGACTCGACTCGCCTGCCCTCGCACTCTCTCGCTGCTTCTCGCGCTCTTGAGCGCGCCGCTCGCGCTGACCGGCTGCCCGTCCGGCGACGACGACGCGCCTCCGGACGCGCAGACCGAGCCGCCGGCCGACGCCGGAGCCGACGCACCGGACGCGGCGGTCGACGCCGGGGCCGCCACGACCGCGACCGGCATCATCTCGGTCCAGGATCAGGTGATCCACGGCTTCCCCGCGGCCGGCCACGGCCTGAGCGTGCGCGCCGACTTCACCGCGCCCGGCCGCCCGCCCGACTTCGACGAGATGCCGGGCCAGCCGACCGGGTGCAAGGCCTGGCTGTACGACATGCAGGACGATCCGCCGCCCGCCGTGGCCGGCGACGAGGGCACCGTGACCGTGGCCGGGACCGCCGCACCGGTTCCGGACGGCTGCGTGTTCAACGGCACCGACGGCTACACCTGCCCGGTCGCCAGCGGCAGGGCCGCGGCGACGGTCACGCCGATGGACGCCCCGGCCGCGCTCTACGACCTCGCCGGCCTCGCCCTGTCCGGCGATGACATCGGCCGCCACCTGCGCATCGCCGGCGACGCCGAGCATCCTGGCAACGACGGATCGTTCCCGATCCTCGCCGTGCCGGCCCCGACATCGGCCGTGGTTGCCAACGCCGCCGCGGCCGCCGGCGCCTTCGACGCCAGCTACACGGTCGTGGCCGGCGCCGGCGCCGCGGGCCTGCCGCTGGACTCGCCCCGCGATCCGGTCCGCGACGACGACAGGGTCACCATCGGCATCGATCCGGGCGGCCGCATGGACCTCGACTTCCCGGACACCGCGCCGATCGACGCGGGCGACGCCTTCACCCTCGACGCCGCCTCCGACGCCGTCCTCGGCGCCATCCCGGTCGACGGCAGCGCCTTCTCGATCGGCTGCTCCGGCGCGGGCGGCGAGTGCAACGACGCGTTCGCCAGCATCATCCAGCTCGAGACGACCGACGGCGACACCGCCGGCGCACCACCGTTCGCCCTGCCGCCGTCGGCCGACCGGAAGGTCATCATCACCTGCGCCTCGCTCGGCGCCAGCGGGCGGGTCGACGTGCCGGCCGGGGCGACCGCGCTGCTGGCCGCCGCCCACCGCGCCTCGCCGATCACGCGCGTCCGCGTCGCCTTCATGCGCGACGGCTTCCAGCAGGTCTCCAACCCGCCGCCGCTGCCGCCCAACCCGGTGCGCATCGTGGCCGGCCACCAGATCGTCGGCTTCACCGATCCGCCGCGCTGATGCCGCGCCCGGCCTTCCGGCCGCACGGGCCGGTTGATACACTGGCGGCACGTGCGCAGCGGGGTCCACGTCGTCACGCGAGGTGCTGTCGCGGTGGCAATCGTGGTGGCCGGGCTCGCTGCGGCCGCGCCCGCGCACGGCCAGGGCGCGGCGAGACCGGCCGCGCGACCGAACGCGGCCCCGCCGCCCGCGTCGTCATCCACGCCTCGCCGCATCGCCGTGCTCGGCTTCGACGCGCTCGGCATGGACGACGAGAAGGTCGCGCGCCTGGAGGCACTGTTCCGCGTGGAGCTCGAGCGCCTGGCCGGCGGCCCGGGTCCGTCGCGGCGCGACATCGCGCGCTCGCTGCGCGGCACCCGCCTGGCCGGGTGCGCGGGCGAGACCGCCTGCCTGGCCGCGATCGGCAAGCGGCTGGGCGTCGCGCTGGTCGTGTCGGGCAACGTCGCCGCGCTGGGCGACAGCTACGTGGTCAACATAAAGGTCGTCAACGCGGCCAGCGCGGCCGAGCTGCGCCGCATCGCCAGCGATCCCCTGCGCGGCAACCCGGACGAGCTCATCGACTCGGTGCGCGTGGCCGCCTACCGGCTGCTCGCGCCCGAGCGGCTGCTCGGCGCCGTCTCGGTGCTGGCCGACATCTCCGGCGCCCAGGTCCTGCTCGACGGCCGCGCGGTGGGTCGCACGCCGCTGGCCCGCCCGATCGAGAGCCTGCGCCTGGGCCCGCATCGCCTCGAGGTGCGCGCGCCCGGCTACTCGACCTTCGCCGAGACCGTGCAGGTCCGCTTCCAGAAGTCGACCCGCGTGCTGGTCCGGCTGGTCGTGGATCCGAACGCCAGCCTGGTCCGCCGCGTGCCGCGCACCCCGCGCCCGGCGCCGCGGCGCTGGTACCAGTCGCCCTGGTTCCTGATCGGCGCCGGCGTGGCCGCGGTCGTCGTCGGCGGCGTGGTCGGCTACTCGCTGGCGGGCGACGACGTCCTCGACTGCAGCGCCATGCCGGAGGCCTGCCGATGATCTCGAGGCGCGACGCGCCGGCCTGCGCGTCGCGCGTCGCGCTCCTGGCCTGCACGATGATGGCGAGCGCGCCGGCGGCCGCGCAGCCGCCCGCCGCGCAGCCGCCCGCCGCCGCGCCCGGGCCGCGCGATCGCGTCGTGGTCGCGCCGCTGGCCACGCTGGGCGCCGAGTCGAGCGCCGCCGACGTGCGCGCCGCGCAGCGCCTGGTGACCCGCGCCCTGGCCTCGCTCGGATCCGTCGACCTGGTCGGCCACGCCGCCATGCTCGACGCGATCAAGCGCGCCCGCCGCCCGCAGCTGCGCGCCTGCGACGGCGACACCGCCTGCCTCGCCGACCTGGGCGGGCTGCTCGACGCCGACTTCGCGGTCTACGGCGAGGTCGGCGGCCTCGGCCGCGCGCAGGTCGTGTACCTCAAGCTCGTCGACGTGCGCGCCCGCAGCGAGGTCCGCTCCGAGGTGCTCGAGCTGGGCGGCGCCGGCCCCGCCGAGACCGAGGCGCGCGCCGCCGCCACCCGGCTGCTCGCACCCGGCCGCTACCTCGGCAGCCTGATCCTCGAGCAGCAACGTGCGCGGCGCCTCGATCTTCATCGACGGCGAGCTGCGCGCGCGCTCGCCCTCGCGGCCGTTCTCGCTGCCGGTCGGCGCCCACGCGCTGCGCGTCACCCACCCGGAGTACCGGGACTTCGTCCGCTTCGTCGACATCGAGTTCGGCTCCACCGCGCGCGTCGAGGTCAACCTCCGCCCCTACCGCGCCGTCGCCGGCGACATCCGCCGCACCGCCGCGCCGCGCCCGATCCCGGTCGGTCCCGATCCCGGTGTCGAGCCGACTCCGTGGTACCGGCGCTGGTACACGATCGCGGGCGGCGGCGCCCTGCTCCTGGTCACCAGCGCGGTCGCGGTCGGCCTCGCGACCGGCGGCCTTTCCTTCGATCTCGAGAAGGATCTCTAGCCCACCTACCGCGACGACCGCGTCGTCGATCGTTGCCGCGCCGCGGCGGCGACGCGCACGCACAATGTCATGCGCGCTGCGCGACGCGACGCGACACGATCGATGGCGTCGCCGCGCTGCGTCCATGAGCAATCAGGACGATTTGCTTTGACCCCCTCGCATGCTCTCTTGTAGCTTGCAGCCAGCGCTGGCGGAACATCGTTCCGCTGTGCGGAACAGCCTGAGGAGGGGGCTGTCCCTCCATCTCTCCGCGCGCCCCGTCCCCCGACGGGAGCGCGGCGGTCGAGCTCTGATACCCGCAACGAGGAGCAAGAGATGATCCACAGGTCCATCCCACGACGACAGTGGTCCGCTTCACTCGTCATCTCGCTGTTCATCCTGGCCGTCTGCTCCGGCAGCGCCGCGGCTCAAACCCAGCCGGCCGATGAGGCGGCCGCGCAGCCCGCACCGGCCGAGCCGACCGCGGCCGCGCAGCCCGAACCGGCTGCTGAGCCGGCCCCCGAGCCGGCCGCCGCCGGATGAGGAGCCGCAGACAGAGGCGCCTGCCCCGCAGCCGGTCGAACGCGACGAGGCAGCCGCGCCGGAGGTCGCCAAGCCGGCGTTCCCGACAATGGGACCGACGCAACGAGCTCGTCCTGGGCGAGAACTTCTTCATCCGTCCCGGCCTGATGCTGCAGGGCTGGTCCGAGCTTCTACAAGATCGCGTCGTGCAGCCGGACGGCGAGGACGGCGACTACCAGTGGAACACGTACCTCCGGCGCGCGCGCATCTTCTTCGCCGGCGGCGTCTTCAAGAAGCTGACCTTCCTGCTCCTGCTCGAGGCCGCCAACCTGGGCCGCACCACGACCGCGCCCGACGGCACCACGACAAAGGCGTTCGACACGCTCGACTTCCAGGACGCGTTCCTGTCGCTCAACCTGCACCAGGCATTCTCGATCCAGGCCGGCCTGATGCTGTCGCCGTTCTGCCGCAACATCCTGCAGTCAACCTCCACGTACACCTCGCTCGACGTCCTGACCACCTCGGCCACCTTCATCGGCTCGGTCCAGACGTCGGCGCTGCGCGACACCGGCGTGCAGGCGAAGGGACAGCTGCTGTCCGATCGCCTGGAGTACCGGATCGGCTTCTTCCAGGGCATCCGCCAGGCCTCGTCGCAGGAGGGCGCCGCCGGCGGCAAGAACCCGCCCCGCTTCCTCGGCTATCTACAGTACGACTTCCTCGACACCGAGACCGGCTACGTCTTCAACGGCATGTACTTCGGCAAGAAGCGCGTGCTCGGCGTCGCCGGCGGGTTCGACTACCAGAGGCTGGACGGACCCGACGTGGACGCCTACTGGGCGGTCTCGGCGGCCGCCTTCCTGAACTACCCGCTCGCCGGCCCCTCGAAGGAGGGCGGCGACGAGATCTCCGCCCTTGTCCAGTGGCTCCACTTCGACCCGGGCACCAGCGTGGCGTCGCCGCCCGCCGGCCTCGCCGATCAGGACGACATCGCCGCCGAGCTCGGCTACTACAACAAGGGGCTCAAGGGATCGGTGTTCGGCAAGGTCGAGATGCGCATGCACGAGGAGGAGATGTTCGAGGCCGGCGACCTGCGCATCTACGGCGGCGGCCTGAAGTACTTCCTCGCCGAGGCGGCCGCCAACATCACCCTGGCCTACAACCGCATCGAGACGCCCAACATCCCGGAGACGGCGGCCAACCCGGCCAACCAGGTGGTGATGCAGCTGCAGCTCGCCTACTACTAGGTCAGTCGGCCGCGTCCTGGTCGCTGCCCAGCGTCACCCGCAGGCGGCGGACGAGCTCGACCAGGCGCGGCCGGGCCACGTTGAGCAGGAAGTCGGGCGCGAGCTGGAACGCCGGCCCGCCGCAGCTGATCGCCAGCGTCGGTGTGCCGCCGCCGGGACGGACGGCGGCGGCGATGCCGTTGAGGTCCTTCTGCCACTCACCGAACGACGAACAGATCCCGAGCGCGCGGTACTGCTCGACCGCGGCCTCGATGCCGGCGCGGATCTTCGGCCAGCTCCCCCGATCGTGCTCGCGGATCTGCGCCATCAGCTGCTGCCGCTCGTCGTCGGGCAGGACGGCCAGGTAGGCGCGGCCCATCGCGGTCGACGGCAGCGGCAGGCGCGCGCCGACGTCGAGGCTGATGGTGACCGGCGCGCGGCTGCGGCAGATCTCGACGTAGATCATGCTGAGCTGCGCGCACGTGCCCATCGCGACCACGCCGCCGGTCGCCTCGGCCAGCTCCTGCATGTGCGGGCGGGCCAGCTGCCGCGCGTTCATGCGGGCCAGCATCGCGCTGCCCAGCGCCAGCGTGGCGGTGCCCAGCCGGTACTTGGAGCTGCTCTCGATGTACTGCAGATAGCCGAGGCGCGTGAGCGTGTGCGTCAGCCGCGAGACGGTGGACTTGGGCAGCCCGCACCGCTCCGCGATCTCCTGGTTGCTCAGCACCTTGTCGCTGGTGCGGAAGCAGGACAGCACGTTGAGGCCGCGCGCGAGCGCGGCGACGAACTGTCGATCGTCTTTCACCCCTGGTCGCCGAGCTGGTGCGCGCATGTCCCTGGTCGTCCCCGTATACCGCGCCGCGACGAGCGGTCAACGCACTGCCTCACCGACGAAGTGCTTGACCCCTCTGAATCACTCTTGTAGCTTGTCCACGAAATTAATGGAACGTAGTTCCGCTCTGCGGAACTGCCAGACGAGAGCAGGACGGTGACCGCATCCGGCGAACCCCTCCTCCGTGTCCGCGACGTGTCCGTCCGCTTCGACGGCATCGTGGCGCTCGACGGGGTGTCCTTCGACGTCCGGCGCGGCGACATCTGCGGCCTCATCGGGCCCAACGGCGCGGGCAAGACGACCCTGCTCAACTGCCTGAGCCGGCTCTACCAGGTGGAGAAGGGATCGATCGAGCTCGACGGGCGCCCGCTGCTCGCCGCGCCGCGCCACCACATCGCCCGGCTCGGCGTCGGCCGCACGTTCCAGAACCTGGCCCTGTTTCACAGCATGACCGTGCGCGACAACATCCTGACCGGCGGCCACGCCGCGCTCGCGCGGCGGCTTTCTGGCCAACGCGCTCCGCCTGCCGCTGGTCGCGCGCGAGGAGCGCCGGCTGCAGGACAGGGCCAACGAGCTCATCGAGCTGCTCGACCTCACCGCGGTCGCCGGCACGCCGGTCGCCGCGCTGCCGTTCGTCGCCCGCAAGAAGGTCGAGCTGGCCCGCGCCCTGGCCGGCGAGCCGCGGCTGCTCCTGCTCGACGAGCCGGCCGGCGGGCTCGAGCACGAGGAGGTGGAGCGCCTGCGCGGGCTCATCGGCTCCCTGCGCGAGCGCCTCGACCTGACCATCCTCCTGGTCGAGCACCACCTCGGCCTGGTCATGCGCCTGTCCGACCGCATCGTCGCGCTCGACTTCGGCCGCACCATCGCCGAGGGCACGCCGGACGAGATGCGGCGCCACCCGGAGGTGGTGCGCGCCTACCTGGGAGCGACGGCGTGACCGCGCTGCTCGAGCTGCGCGGCGTGCGCGCCAGCTACGGCGCGGTGCCGGTGCTCCAGTCGATCGACCTCACCGTCGAGCAGGGCGCCGTCGTCGCGCTGCTGGGCGCCAACGGCGCCGGCAAGACGACCCTCCTGCGCGCCGTGTGCAACATGATGGTGCGCACCAGCGGCGAGATCCGGCTGGCCGGCCAGCGCATCGACGGCCAGTTCGACAGCCGGCATCGTGCGGCGCGGCGTCGCCCACGTGCCGGAGGGGCGCGGCACCTTCGAGGAGCTGACCGTGGCCGAGAACCTGCGCCTGGGCTGCTACGTGCGCGGCGACGCCGACGGCGTGGCGCGCGACATGAAGCGCGTGCTCGGCTACTTCCCGGTGCTCGAGCAGCGCCAGCGCCAGCAGGCCGGCACGCTCAGCGGCGGCGAGCAGCAGATGCTGGCCATCGCGCGCGCGCTCATGCTGGGCCCGAAGCTGCTCCTGCTCGACGAGCCCTCCTTCGGCCTGGCGCCGCTGGTGGTGCAGAAGATCTTCGAGATCCTCGCCACCATCAACCGGCAGGAGTCGATCGGCATGCTGCTGGTCGAGCAGAACGCGCGGCTGGCGCTCGACCTGGCCAGCCACGCCTTCGTCCTCGAGACCGGGCGGCTGGTGATGAGCGGCGAGGCCAGCACCATCGCGGGCGACGAGTCGGTGCGCCGCGCCTACCTGGGCATGTGACGGCGATGGAAGCCCTCATCCACCAGGTCATGCTCGGGATCAGCAACGGCGCCATCTACGGCGGCGTGGCGCTCGCCCTGGTCATGATCTTCAAGTTGACCCATCACGTGAACTTCGCGCAGGGCGAGCTGGCGATGTTCACGACCTACGTCAGCTGGACGCTCATCCAGGCCGGCGTGCCGTACTGGGCCGCCTTCGCGCTCACGCTCGTCGTTCGCCTTCGTCCTGGCCGCCGCCATCCAGGGGCTGATCCTGCAGCGCGTGCAGCACGCGCCGGTGCTGGTGGTCGTGATCGTCTTCATCGGCCTGCTCATCTTCCTGAACAGCATGGCCAGCTGGATCTTCGGCACCACCATCAAGCCGTTCCCCAGCCCATTCCGCGCCGACGCGTGGTACGGCACCGCCTACTTCTCGCCGCACCAGGTCGGCATGACGGTGGTGACCCTCGCGACCCTGGGCGCCGTCTACGGCTTCTTCCGCTACACGCGGCTCGGCCTGGCCATGCGCGCCGCCGCCATCAACCCGATCTCCAGCCGACTTGTCGGCGTGCGGGTCGACCTCATGCTCGCGCTGGGCTGGGGCTTCGCGGGCCTGCTGGGCGCGGTGGCCGGCATGATGGCGGCGCCGATGTTCTACCTGGCTCCCGACATGATGACCGGCATCCTGGTCTACGCGCTGGCCGCCGCGCTGCTGGGCGGCATCGACAACCCGTGGGGCGCGCCGATCGGCGGCATCATCGTCGGCGTGGCCGAGAACCTGGCCGGCTCGTATCTGGTCGGCACGCAGATCCGGCTGACGGTGGCGCTGCTCATCATCGTCGTGGTCCTGCTCTTCAAGCCGTCCGGTCTCTTCGGCCGCAAGTCGGTGGTGCGCGTGTGATGGCGGGCGTGACGGCGAGGCGTGCCGGCATCCTCCTCGCGCTCGCGGCGGCGTGCGCGACGCCCTTCCTCATCTCCGGGTTCCACACGTTCCAGCTCACGACCATCCTCGTCTACGCGATCGCGCTCCTCGGCCTCAATCTGCTCACCGGGTACAGCGGGCAGATCTCGCTGGGCCACGGCGCCTTCTTCGCCATCGGCGCGTACGTCGCGGCGATCCTTCTCGATCACGCGTGGCTCCCGTACTGGGCGGCGGTGCCGGTGGCCGGCCTGGCCTGCTTCGCGATCGGCTTCGCCTTCGGGCTGCCCGCGCTGCGCCTGGAGGGGCCGTACCTGGCGCTCGCCACCTTCGCCCTCGCGGTCGCCACGCCGCAGATCCTCAAGCACGACAAGCTGGAGTCGTGGACCGGCGGCGTCCAGGGCATCGTGCTCGACAAGCCGGAGCCTCCGTTCTCGGGGCTGCTCGACGGCGACCAGTGGCTGTACTTCTTCACCCTGGTCTGGGTCGTCATGCTGTACGTGGTGGCCTGGAATCTCGTGCGCGGGCGAACCGGCCGCGCGCTGGTGGCGATCCGGGACCATCCGCTCGCGGCCGCGACGATGGGGATCGACACCGCCATCTACAAGACGACCACGTTCGGGCTCAGCGCGATGTACACCGGCGTGGCCGGGGCGCTGGGCGCGCTGCTGACCGGGTTCGTGTCGCCCGACAGCTTCACGATTCTGGTGTCGATCAACATCCTCGTCGGCATGGTGGTGGGCGGGGTCGCGTCGATCGCGGGCAACTTCTTCGGCGCCGCCTTCATCGTGATCCTGCCCAACGTCGCCGGTGACATCTCCGATTCCGCGCCGTGGGCGATCTACGGCGTGATCCTGATCGTGCTGATGATCCTGATGCCGAGGGGCATCGCGGGTGTGGTGCGCGCCGTCGCGGCTCGACGGCCGTCCGCATAGAGAGGAGCGAGACATGTCGAGACGAACAGGGCTCGTGGCCGTTGTGACCTTCCTGATGCTCGCCGGTCCGGCAACGGCGCAGACGCCTGGCGTCACGCCCACCGAGATCAAGCTGGGCCAGACGATGCCGTACAGCGGGCCGGCATCGTCCTATGGCGTCATCGGAAAGGCTTCGGCCGCGTATTTCAAGATGGTCAACGAGAAGGGGGGCGTGGGCGGCCGCAAGATCTCGCTCATCAGCCTCGACGACGGCTACGCCCCGCCCAAGACCGTGGAGCACACCCGCCGCCTGGTCGAGAAGGACCAGGTCGCGCTGATCTTCAACTCGCTGGGCACCGCGCCCAACACCGCCATCCAGAAGTACCTCAACAAGAAGGGCATCCCGCAGCTGTTCGTCGCCACCGGCGCCGACAAGTGGAGCGACTACAAGGCCAACCGCTGGACCATGGCGTGGCAGCCCAGCTACCGCGTCGAGGCGCGCATCTACGCCAAGTACATCAGCCAGACCAAGCCGGATGCGCGCATCTGCGTGCTCTACCAGAACGACGACTTCGGCAAGGATTACATCGCCGGCCTCAAGGACGTGCTCGGCGCCTCGTACAGCAAGAAGGTGGTGAAGGAGGCGTCCTACGAGGTCACCGATCCGACTGTCGACTCGCAGGTCGTCAACCTCAAGGCGTCCGGCTGCAACGCGCTGGTCACCGCGGCCACGCCGAAGTTCGCCGCCCAGGCCATCCGCAAGGTCCACGACATCGGCTGGAAGCCGCTCCACTTCATGACCAACGTCTCGGTCTCGATCGGCGCGGTCATCAAGCCGGCGGGCATGGACAAGGCGGTCGGTATCATCACCGGCGCGTACCTGAAGGACCCGAACGACCCGGCGTTCAAGAACGACCCGGCGATGAACGAGTGGCGCGCCTTCATGAAGAAGTACGTGCCCGACGGCGACACGAGCGACGTGAGCTACGTCTACGGCTATGCGGTCAGCGAGACCCTGGTGCAGGTGCTCAAGCAGTGCGGCACCGACTTCTCGCGCGAGAACATCATCAAGCAGGCCGCCTCCCTCAAGGGCTTCAAGCCCTCCCTCGCGCTGCCCGGCATTGCCCTCACCACGGCAGCCACCGACTACCGCCCGTTCTCGCAGATGCAGCTCGCCAAGTTCAACGGCAAGTCGTTCGAGCGCTTCGGCAACGTCATCAGCGGCGAATAAACGAACCGACGCCGCGTGGTTGAACCGCCAAAGCGCCAAAATCGCCAAAGAGGCCGCGCGCTCCGGCGGTCCGGTCATCCGCCTTGCTACTCACGTGTCGAGAACGACTGAACCGGACCGCCGGAGCGCGCGGCCCCTTTGGCGGACTTGGCGCTTTGGCGGTTCAAACCACGCGGCGTCAGTTGATTGCCGACTGGATCCGGTTGAGCTTGCGGTTGGCGCCGACGAAGTTGCCGTCGGCGACGTTCTGGGTCGCGTCGCGGAACAGCTTCTCGACCGGCGCGGTGAGGCGCTGATCCTTGAGCGACACGTTGAGGCGGCGGATCTTGTCGGCGATGAAGGCCTTGTCAACCTTCATGACGCGGACGTTGCCGAGCAGCTGGGTGGCGGCGAAGCGGGCCTGGCCGTAGTCGCCGCGCGACATCGCCCTGGTCGCCTCGCCCTCCAGCTCGCGCACCGGCTCGGGCAGGTCGGAGCGAAGCAGGCCCTTCTTGTTCATCTCGTCGCGCGCGCGCGACAGCAGCGGCTCGACGTCGCGCCGCGTGTACCTGGTCCCCTTGGCGTCGATCGTCTGCACGATCGTCGTCGGCACCGCGCAGCTGTCCTTCCACTTCTGCGCCAGCCCCACCTCGCGCGCGGCCAGCTGGGTCTCGCGATCGGCCAGCTTCTGCTCGCGGCGGGCCAGGTCCTTCTCGCGCGCCGCCACCGCCGCCTCGCGGCCGGGCGTGCCCCCGCCGGAGCGAGTCGACGCGATCGCGGAGATCATCGTCTGCCGCTCGCTCAGCAGGCGGTCGAGCAGCGACTTCTCCTCGGTGGCCAGCGCGGACTCGCGCGCGGTCAGCTGCTCGCTCTCGCGATCGATCTCCGACGTATCTCCGCCCTTGACCCGGATCGCCTCGCGGCGCTCGGCCAGCTCGGCCTGCTTGCTGCGCAGCTCGAGTCGACTGGCCAGCAGCGAGTCGCGTCGCGACAGCAGCGCCTCGTCGTCGGCGCCCTCGTTCGCGCGCTGCGGCGTCTCCGCGGCGGCGACCTGCCCCTCCGCGTCACGACCCTTGCAGCCGAAACTCCCCGCGCTCCCGATCACCGACAGCGAGAGCGCCAGCGCAGCTGCGGGAGCTGCGAGACGCGCACGACGCCCCATGACCGACGATTCTATCATTGCGGTGCGCATCGAACTTTTCTGCTCCGGGTGACGCGTCGTGTCATATAGTGACCCCATGCAGCGCAGGGGACTGTACTGCCCCGAGACGGAACGCGACTCCTGTGGTGTAGGTTTTGTCGCACACATCCGCGGGCAGAAGTCACGCGAGATCGTCGAACAGGCGCTCGAGGTGCTGCGCCGTCTCAGCCATCGCGCGGCGACCGGGGCCGATCCGGAGACCGGCGACGGGGCCGGCATCCTTCTACAAGTTCCGCATCGCTTCTTCAAGCGCGAGGGTCTCCGACTCGGCTTCGACATGCCTCACCGTCGAGGATACGGCGTCGGCATGGTGTTCCTGCCGTCGGATCCGGCATGCCGCCGCGCCTGCGAGCAGGTGCTCGAGGAGGTGGTCGCCGAGGAGGGACAGCGCCTGCTCGGCTGGCGCGACGTGCCGATCGACGAGCAGCAGGCCGGCCCGACCGCGCGCGCGGTGCTGCCGGCCATCCGCCAGATCTACATCGCCCGCCGCCGCCTCGTCCCGACCGCCTTCGAGCGCAAGCTGTACGTCATCCGCAAGCTGACGGAGAACCGCATCCGCGAGCGCGCGGCCGAGATCGATCCGGACGGCCGCTTCCACGTGGCCAGCCTGTCGGCCGAGACAATCGTCTACAAGGGCCTGCTGCTGCCCGGCCGCCTGGCCGCGTTCTATCGCGACCTCGACGATCCGGACTTCGTCGCCGCCCTCGCGGTCGTCCACTCGCGCTTCTCGACCAACACGTTCCCGACCTGGGACCTGGCCCAGCCGCTGCGCTTCATCGCCCACAACGGCGAGATCAACACGGTGCAGGGCAACCGCAACTGGAGCAACGCGCGCAAGAGCCTGCTCAGCTCCGGCAAGTTCGGCGGCCGCATCGATCGCCTGTTCCCGATCATCGTGCCGGGCAAGAGCGACTCGGCCCAGTTCGACAACATGCTCGAGCTGCTTGCACCTGGGCGGGCGCACCCTGCCCCACGCCATGATGATGATGATCCCGGAGGCGTGGGAGGGGAACCCGGACCTGGATCGCGAGCGGGTCGACTTCTACCGCTACGCCGCGACGCTGATGGAGCCGTGGGACGGCCCCGCCGCCATCGTGTTCTCCGACGGCCACCTGGTCGGCGCCACCCTCGACCGCAACGGGCTGCGCCCCGCGCGCTACCTCATCACCGCCGACGACCGCGTCATCCTCGCCTCCGAGGCCGGCGTGCTCGACGTGCCGCCGCACATGGTGCGCAGCAAGGGGCGCCTGCGGCCGGGCCGCATGTTCCTCGTCGACACGGCGTCGGGCCACATCGTCTCCGACGAGGAGGTCAAGCGCGAGGTGGTGAGCCGGTTCCCGTACGGGCGCTGGCTGCGCGACAACGTGTTCGAGCTGCCGGAGGTGCCGAGCGCCGAGGACCCGCCGCTCCTGTGCGGCGACGAGCTGGCCCGCCAGCAGCGCAGCGTTCGGCTACACCCTCGAGGACCTGCGCCTGCTGGTCGCGCCGATGGCCGAGGACGGCAAGGAGCCGGTCGGCTCGATGGGCACCGACACGCCGCTGGCCGCGCTGTCGGATCAGTCGCCCAGCCTGTTCTCCTACTTCCACCAGCTGTTCGCCCAGGTCACCAACCCGCCGATCGATCCGATCCGCGAGCGGCTGGTGATGACGCTCGACACAAACATCGGCCCCGACGGCAACACGTTCGAGGAGACGCCGGAGCAGTGCCACAGCCTGCACATCGGCGTGCCGGTGCTCGACCAACCACCATCTGCACGCGATCGCGTCGGTGAGCGAGGGCGTCTTCGATCCCACGCGCCTGTCGCTGCTCTATCCGGCGTCGGACGATCCGGCCGCGCTGGTCGGCGCGATCGACAGGCTGTGCGGCGCCGCGGTCGAGGCGATCGACGAGGGGCGCAACATCCTCATCCTGAGCGACCGCGGCGTCGACGAGGGGCTCGCGCCGATCCCGGCCCTGCTCGGCCTGTCCGCGGTGCAGCAGCACCTCACGCGCGCTCGGCATCCGCATGCAGGCCGGCCTGATCGTCGAGACCGGCGAGGCGCGCGAGGTCCACGACGTGGCGCTGCTGATCGGCTACGGCGCCGCCGCGGTCAACCCGTACCTGGCGCTCGACACCGTGCGCGCCATGGCCGCGGCCGGCGAGCTGGGCGACGTGGCGCCGGACGAGGCCGAGCGCCGCTACATCGCCGCCATCGCCGACGGCCTGCTCAAGGTCATGTCGAAGATGGGCATCTCGACGGTGCAGTCGTACCGCGGCGCGCAGATCTTCGAGGCGGTCGGGCTCGACCGCGAGCTGATCGATCGCCACTTCACCGGCACGCCGTCGCGCATGGGCGGCGTCGGGCTGGCCGAGCTGCACCGCGAGGTGCGCGAGCGCCACGCGCGCGGCTTCGGCCGACGGCCGGCGGCGCGCTGCCGGCCGGCGGCCAGTACCAGTGGCGGCCCGACGGCGAGCGCCACAAGTGGAACCCGGACACCATCGCGGCGCTGCAGGCCGCGGTGTGGCAGGAGCGCGCCGACCTGTTCGCCGACTACTCGCGCCTGGTCGACGACGAGGACGGCGCGCTGTGCACGCTGCGCGGCCTGCTCGAGCTGCGTCGAGGACGCAGCCGGTGCCGCTCGACGAGGTGGAGCCGGCCTCCGAGATCGTCAAGCGCTTCGCCACCGGCGCCATGTCGTTCGGCTCGATCAGCGCCGAGGCGCACGAGACGCTGGCCATCGCCATGAACCGGCTGGGCGGCAAGTCCAACAGCGGCGAGGGCGGCGAGGAGGAGCGGCGCTACGAGCCGGACGAGAACGGCGATCTGCGCCGCAGCGCGATCAAGCAGGTCGCGTCGGGGCGCTTCGGCGTGACCGACCACCTACCTGGTCAACGCCGACGAGCTGCAGATCAAGGTGGCGCAGGGCGCCAAGCCGGGCGAGGGCGGGCAGCTGCCCGGCCACAAGGTCGACGAGCGCATCGCGCGCGTGCGCCACTCGACGCCGGGCGTCAGCGCTGATCTCGCCGCCGCCGCACCACGACATCTACTCGATCGAGGACCTCAAGCAGCTCATCTACGATCTTCAGTCGGTCAACCCGGCCGCGCGCATCAGCGTCAAGCTGGTGGCGCAGGTCGGCGTCGGCACGGTCGCGGCCGGCGTGGCCAAGGCGGGCGCGGGCGGCGTCGTCATCGCCGGCTACGAGGGCGGCACCGGCGCGTCGCCGCTGTCGAGCCTCAAGCACGCCGGCCTGCCCTGGGAGCTGGGCCTGGCCGAGACGCAGCAAGTCCTGGTCGCCAACGGGCTGCGCGACCGCATCCGCGTGCAGGTGGACGGCGGGCTGCGCACCGGCGCGCGACGTCGTCATCGCGGCGCTGCTCGGCGGCGAGGAGTTCGGCATGGCCACCGCGTCGCTCATCGCCACCGGCTGCGTGATGCTGCGCAAGTGCCACCTCAACACCTGCTCGGTCGGCATCGCCACCCAGGACCCGGAGCTGCGCGCAGCGCTTCACCGGCACGCCGGAGCAGGTGGTCGCCTTCTTCATGCTCGTCGCCGAGGAGGTGCGCCGCCTGATGGCGCGGCTCGGCTTCCGCCGCTTCCAGGACATGGTCGGGCGGGCCGATCGCCTGCGCCCGCGCGCGGCGGGCCGGCACTGGAAGGCCGAGCGCCTCGACCTGTCGCCGCTGCTCGTCGTCGGCGACGGCGCCGCGCAGCTGTCCCGGCGACGGCGCAGCGCATCGCCGCTCGACCAGCACATCGGCCACGAGCTCCTGCGCCAGGCGCAGGACGCCATCGACGGCGGGACCGCAGGTCGACGATCGAGCTGCCGGTGCGCAACATCGACCGCGCGGCCGGCGCGATGCTGTCGGGCGAGGTGGCGCGCCAGCACGGATCGCGCGGGCTGCCCGACGACACGATCCGCGTGCGGCTCACCGGCTCGGCCGGCCAGAGCTTCGGCGCGTTCCTGGCCGCCGGCGTGACCCTCGAGCTGGAGGGGGACGCCAACGACTACGCCGGCAAGGGCCTGTCGGGCGGGCGGCTGATCGTGCGGCCGCCGCGCGAGGCGCCGTTCGCGCCGGAGGAGAACGTCATCGTCGGCAACACGTGCCTGTACGGCGCCACCGGCGGCGAGGCGTTCATCTGCGGCCTGGCCGGCGAGCGCTTCGCCGTGCGCAACAGCGGCGCGCGCGCGGTGGTCGAGGGCGTGGGCGACCACGGCTGCGAGTACATGACCGGCGGCGTCGTGGTGGTGCTCGGCCCGACCGGGCGCAACTTCGCCGCCGGCATGTCGGGCGGGCTGGCCTACGTGTTCGAGCGCGAGCACACCTTCGCGCGCCGCTGCAACCTCGGCTCGGTCGAGCTGGCGTCGCTGCGCGAGGAGAGCGAGGTGTGGGCGGTCTACGCGCTGGTCGAGGACCACGTGCGCGCGACCGGCAGCCCGCTGGGCAACCGCATCCTCGACAACTGGGAGATGATGGTCGCGCACTTCGTCAAGGTGCTGCCGCTCGACTACAAGCGCGTGCTGGCCGAGCGGCGCGCGGCCCGGCGCGCCTCGACGTCGCCGCCGGTGCGCCGGCTGTCGGTCATCCCGGGCGGAGGCGGCTGATGGGCAAGCCGACCGGGTTCCTGGAGGCGCCGCGCGTCTCCCCGCACCGACGGGACAGGCGCGAGCGCCTCGCGCGACTGGAACGAGGTCTACCTGCCGCCAGGCCGAGGAGCTGACCCGGCAGCAGGCCGGCCGCTGCATGGACTGCGGCGTGCCGTTCTGCCAGAGCGGCTGTCCGCTGACCAACATCATCCCGGACTGGAACGACTTCGTGTACCGCGGTCGCTGGCGGGCGGCGTACGACCGGCTCAGCGCGACCAACAACTTCCCCGAGTTCACCGGCCGGCTGTGCCCGGCGCCGTGCGAGGCGGCCTGCGTGCTCGCCATCGACAGCACGGCGGCGCCGGTCACCATCGAGCGCATCGAGCACGAGATCATCGAGCGCGCCTACGCAGCAGGGCTGGGTCGAGCCGCGCCCGCCGGCGCAGGACAGCGGGCGCCACGTCGCCGTCGTCGGCAGCGGCCCGGCCGGGCTGGCCGCCGCCCAGCAGCTGCGCCGCGCCGGCCACCGCGTGACGGTGTACGACGCCGACGAGCGGCCGGGCGGGATGCTCCGCTACGGCATCCCGGACTTCAAGATGGAGAAGTGGCCGATCGAGCGCCGGCTGCGCCAGCTCGAGGCCGAGGGCATCGAGTTCCGCTGCGGCGTCAAGGTGGGCGAGCATGTCGGCTGGCGCGAGCTCGCGCGATCGGCACGATGCGCTGCTGATCGCCGTCGGCGCGCGCGCCGCCCGCGAGCTCGACGTGCCGGGCCGCGACCTGTCCGGCGTTGTCATGGCCATGGACTACCTGTGCGCCCAGAACCGCGCCGGGGAGAGCGGCGTGCGGACGCCGGCTGAGCTGCGACGCGGCCGGCAGGCACGTCGTCATCCTGGGCGGCGGCGACACCGGCTCGGACTGCTACGGCACCGCGCTGCGCCAGGGCGCGGCCTCGGTGCGCCAGATCCAGCTGTGGCCCGCGCCGCCCGACGGCCGCGCGGCAGACAACCCGTGGCCGCAGTGGCCGGTCATCTTCCGCACCTCGTCGAGCCAGGAAGAGGGCGGCGAGCGCGACTTCGCGCTGATGACCCGGCGCTTCGTCGGCGAGCAGGGCGCCGTGCGCGCCATCGAGACGGTCCGCATCGACATGGAGAAGGGCGCCGACGGCCGCAAGCGCCCGATCGAGCACCCGGGCAGCGAGATGCTGTTCCCCGCCGACATGGTCATCCTCGCCATCGGCTTCGCCGGGCCCGACCTGGGCGATGCGGCGACCGAGCTGGGCTTGACGCTCGATCGCCGCGGCAACGTCGTCGTCGAGCCGGACGGCGCGACCGCGGCCGACGGCGTCTACTGCGCCGGCGACGCCATGCGCGGCGCCAGCCTCATCGTCTGGGCCATCGCCGACGGGCGTCGCGCCGCCGGCGGCATCGAGCGCTACCTGTCGGCGAAGTAGCCTCCGGGCCTATCTCGCCCGGCATCGCGGGCGCCGTGGTAACGTCCGCCGGGTCGATGAGCTCGATGTCGATCGACGTCGATCGCGGAGTGCTCGTGCGCGACAGCGGCCGCGGCGCCCATGCCCTGTGGTCGATCCACGGCTATGGCGACTCGAGCTGGTCGTTCGCGCCGCTCTTCGATACCGCGCTGACGGCCGACTTCCGCCTGCTGGCCCTCGACCTGCCCGGATTCGGCGCCAGCCCGCCCGCGCCCGAGCGAGCGTCCCTCGCCGGATTCGCGGAGCTCATGGTCGAGCTGATCGAGCGGCGTACGCCCGAGGGCCCCATCGGGCTCATCGGTCACTCGATCGGCAGCCCGATCGCCGCACGCGTGGCCGAGCGCCTGGGTCCGCGCGTCACGGGTCTCTTCTCGGTCGAGGGCAACCTGACCGAGCAGGACGCCTTCTTCTCCGGCCGCTCGGCGCACTTCGACGATCCGGGCGAGCTCAAGACGGATCTCGTCGCCGCGGTCTGGAAGCGGGCCACGACCCGCCTGGACCTGCGCCGGTACCATGCGAGCCTCACATTCGCCGACGCCGAGACCCTGTGGCGCTTCGGTCTCGACTCGGTGCCAGCCTGTCGAGATGACGCGTTCGGCGCGCAGTACCGAGAACTGACCTGCGCGACGCTCTACTACTGGTCCGCCAGCAGCACGCCGGAGGTGACGCAGCGCTACCTGCGCGAGCACGCCATCCGGCATCTGGAGTATCAGGGAAGCGGCCACTGGCCGATGGTCAACATCCCGGACCGGACCGCAGCCGCGATGAGCGAGTTCTTCCTCGAGTCGGCGGGTCGCCGGTAGTCCCCAGACCGGGCTCTATGCCGGCGCCTGGGGCCGGTAGCAGAGCAGGACGATGCCGGAGCCGAACGTCCTGGTCTCGGTGAGCGTCAGGCTTGACTCCGCTGCCGTCGCCGAACAGGCGCTTGCCGCGGCCGAGGGCGACCGGAAAGACCATCAGCCGGTACTCGTTGACAAGGTCGTGCTGGATGAGCGTCTGGACCAGCTGGCCGCTGCCGTAGACGACGATGTCGCGACCAGGTCGCTTCTTCAGGCCGGCCACCTCGCTGGCGACGTCGGTCGAGATGATCGTCGAGTTGCTCCACTCCGCGCGCTCGAGCGTCGTCGAGACGACGAACTTGGGGAGGCTGTTCATGCGGGCGGCGAAGCCCGCCGGATCGTTCACCGTCGGCCACACGGCGGCGAAGCCGTCGTAGGTCAGGCGCCCCAGGAGCACCGCGTCGCACGCGAACAGCTCATCGTGCTTGAAGCGGTCCCCCTCCGGTCCGCGCTTGTACGGACCGGTCCAGTCTCCCAGCCCGGTTCCCTCCATCCCGACCGGATCCTCGATGACACCGTCGACAGAGACGTACTGGCTGACAACGACCCTCATCGTGCGCTTCTCCTTTCGCAGCTCCTCGCGGCCCTCATAGCGCGGTCGCCGCGCGCCGTCTTGTACCGAAACGCAGCGCTATGGGCGCGGCGCGGCCGCCGCGATCTGCGCCGGCGTCTCGCCGATGAAGCGGCGCAGCGAGCGCGTCAGGTGCGGCTGATCGAAGTAGCCGGCCTGCCACACGACGTCGGCGATCGACACGCCCTGCTCCAGCAGCGCCGCGGCCCGCCCGGCCCGCTCGATCTGCTGCATGGCCCGGCGGGTCAGGCCGGTCGTCTTCAAGAAATGGCTCTGCACGGAGCGGACCGACAGGTCGACCCGATCGCCGCGCAGCGCTCGATCGACGACCGGATCGCGGACCAGCAGCCCCTTGCGCACGAGCCGGCCCACGAACGCGTCGGCATTCTCGTAGCCCGGGTACTCCCATGCCGAGCCGTCCAGCCAGAACCGCCGCCTGCTCGCCTCGGGCAGGTACACGTCGCGCCCATCGCTCAGCCGTCCCGGCGGCAGGAGCGGCATGAACGTCCCGACCTCGAACTCGATCCCGACGAACTCGGCATCGGCCCACGGGCAGTGCATCGGCGTCGCGACGGTCTCCGGCCCGCGCACGGTGAAGATCGTCTGCCCGCGATACCTGGTCACCACCATCTCCCAGTGCGTCGCGGCCCGCGAGATGAAGGTGCCCGTCCGCTCGCTGTGGCTGCGCCACACCTGGTCGACGAACGGCGAGTCGGACGCTCTGTAGTCGATGACGAACTTCATCGCTCTCCCTGCGCCGAGGATAGCACCGACATCTCCACTGACTCCGTGGGCGCTCATCGGGCGTGCAGCCGGCGCTCGCGGCGGGTCTCGTCGAGGCCTCCCGCCGCGGGGAGCGCCATGGTGGGGGCGTCGCCGCGGGCGGGGGCGCCGTCCGGCCGCGATGACGGTGGATGCGAGTCCCACCAGGCGTGGGCGTCGGCGTCGCTCCAGCGACCGGCGTCGGCGCAGGCGAGCAGGCTGGGCCCGCAGCGCGCGCGGCGTCCTGCGGCCGGCGCTCCGGCGACTTCGCCAGGCACGAGAGCAGGATCGCCTCGAGGTCGGCGCGGCACGCCCGGCGCGATCTCCGACGGCGGCACCGGCGCCTCGTACAGGTGCTTCCCGCACAGCTCGGCCACGGTGCGGCCCGCGAACATCGGCCGCCCGGTCAGCAGGAAGTAGCCCAGCCCGCCCACGGCGTAGAGGTCGGAGCGGCCGTCCACCGCGCCCGGCTGCGTGATGGCCTCCGGCGACAGGTAGAGCGGCGTGCCGAGGAAGGTGTCGGCCTGGGTCGAGCTTGACGTCGCTGGCGGCCACGTCCTTGACCAGGCCGAAGTCGAGGATCTTGACGACGTCGAGCATGCCGCCCTGGCGGCACAGCATGACGTTGCCCGGCTTGATGTCGCGGTGGACCAGCCCGGCGCCGTGCGCCTCGGCCAGCGCGCTGCACACCTGGGCCAGGAGGTGGATGACGCGGCCGGCCGGCTGCGGCCCGCCGAGCGCGACCAGCTCGTCCAGGTCGACGCCGTCCAGGTACTCCATCGCGTAGTAGAAGATGCCCGTCGGGCGTGCGGCCGAAGTCGTAGACCGCGACGGTGTTGGGGCTGGACAGCTGGCTGGTCAGCTGCACCTCGCGCTCGAAGCGAGCCAGGTTGGACGCCGCCCGCTCTCTCCGGCGGCAGGAGCTTCACCACCGTCGGTCGGCGCAGCATCGCGTGGCGCGCGCGGAAGACGATGCCCATGCCGCCCTCGCCGATCTTGTCCTCGAGCGTGTACTGCCCCAGCCGGCATGCGCCGGGCGCCGTGTCCCGTACAGGCGAAGCACGACGCGCGATGTCCAGACCGCCACGCCGACCGCCACCAGGCACCAGACAAGCAGCACCGCGGCCAGCAGGCGCGCCAGGCCCTCGCCCGGCGCGGACGTCCGGCCCAGCGCGACGATCACGATCGCCGACGCCAGCGCGGCCAGCCCGCTGACCCATAACATCCTCCGTATCGCGCCCACGTGGACCACCTCGTGCGAGCGCGGCAGATCGCGGCCAGCAGTCGCCGCCTGCGTCCGCATTCGATCGCTCCGACTCGTCGATTGACTCACGCTTGTCTCCGCTCGCTCTTGCTCGCGCCGGATCGGCGGCCGAGGCCACCTCTGCAGCGCACTCCGGATCGGCATCGCCGATCCACTCCGCCGGAGGCTCCCGCGGGCGGCTCGAGGTCCGCCCGATGGGCTCAGCGTCCAGCGCCGAAATGCCGAAGGGCCGGGAACCTCTCGGTCACCGGCCCTCCGTCGCAAGCGCGACTCGACGAGTCGCCTAGGAGCAGGATCCGTACCGAGAGGCGGGGCCGCAGGTCGTCATGACCAGCGTCCGGTCCCTCCAGAGCGTGATGAGCATCTGCTTCATGGCACGAATCCTAGGTCGAGACATTTACGGCGCCGGGCCGAGAATGTCAAGCCGCAACCTGATCGCCGGGGGATCGCGGCCGGTCGGGTCCGCGCCGAGCGCCCGGCGGCCGGCCGCCTGCCGCCAGCCACCAGGAGGGCTGACCGCCTGGATGGGACGCCGGCCGTTAACGACCAACTGGCGATCAGCGCTACACGCGAATTTGTCAGTCACGCTGGAACATCGCTGTGCATGTTTCGTCCACGTGCCTCGCGCCGCGGCGAGTCATCGAGCGAAAGATCGTGGGCCGCTTCACGTGAGCGCTCGCCGACGGTGCGGAGCGCGGTCGCCGTTGACGATTTGTTCTCGAGAGCTTCGCGACAGCGCACGCGATCGATGTCGCAAAGAATGCGTGAAGGCGTCTGTCGCGAGAGCAAAGGTGATGCGGCCTGGAAATTAGCTATCGCTGTAGCGTTCAGCGCGCTATCACGGTCGAACATACATGCGCAGCTATTGGGTGGTCGTTGGGGTCCTGGGGGGCTGTACTCTCGATATCGGCTCGGTCGAGCAACAGGTGGCCGGGACGGCGGTCGTCTCGCTGACATGGGACGACACGTTCGCCGACCAGCAGGTGGCGGTCGACCTGCTCGACGAGCGCGGGATGCACGGCACGTTCTACGTCAACAGCGGACGCGTGAACGCGGTCGGGATCCCTGTCGCTGAGCCAGCTCCTCGAGTGGCAGGCGCAGGGTCACGAGATCGCCGGCCACACGACGACGCACGCGGACCTGCCGACGCTCGAGCCGGACGAGGCGCGGCGCCAGGTGTGCAACGACCGCGTCGCGCTGCTCGGGATGGGGTTCGCGGTGACGTCGTTCGCGTACCCGTTCGGCGCGTCGAATGCGCTGACCGAGCAGATCGCGGACGAGTGCAACTACAACTCGGCGCGCGGCGTCGGCGACGTCAACAATCCGATCCCGCCGCTCGACGCGTTCGATCTGCACACGCCACCGTCGGTCAAGCCGGAGACGACGCTCGCGCAGACTTGCAGGGCTACGTCACCGCCGCCGAGCCGCAAGGCAGGTGGGTGCCGATCGTGTTCCACCACGTCTGCGACGGCTGCAGCACGATCGGGGTCAGCCCGGCCACGCTCGAGGCGTTCCTCGACTGGCTGGAGACGACCGGCAACCAGGTGCTCACCGTTGACGAAGTGATCGGCGGCGAGGTGCAGCCCCCGGTCGAGGGGCCGCCGGTGGACCCGTCGAATCTGCTCACAAACCCGTCGCTCGAGGTCGATGCCAACGGCGACGCCGTGCCGGACTGCTGGCAGCGCGGCGGCACCGGCACCAGCACGGCCACGTACACGCTGACCAGCAACGCGCACGACCGCTTCGTCGCGCAGCGGATCGACGTGACGAGCGTGACGACGGGCGCGGCCCGCCGCCTGGTCTCGAGGCAGGACACAGGGGCGTGCGCGCCGGCGGCGACGCCGGGCCACAGCTATCGCGTGTCGGCGTTCTACATCGCGAACGCCCAGCCGCGCTTCACCGTCTACTATCGCCTCAACGGGACATGGACCTTCTGGGCGCAGAGCCCGCTACTGCCCACCTCGGCGAGCTACGTCGCCGCGACGTACACGACGCCGCCCCTGCCGGCGGGCGCGAACGCCATCAGCGTCGGCCTGTCGCTGTACAGCGTCGGCTCGATCACGATGGACGACTTCAGCCTCTCCGCCTCCGACATCACGCCGCCGACCGCGGCGGTGTCCTCGCCGGCCGCGAACGCCCACGTCACCGGCATCGCCCCGATTGTCGCGGCCACCAGCGACAACGTCGGCGTCTTCCGCGTCCGCTTCTACCTCGACGGCATCCAGCTCGGCACCCGCACGATGACGCCGTTCCGGTGGAACTGGAACACCGCGACAGCGACGAAGGGCGCCCACACCGTCGCCGTCCAGGCCGAGGACGCGGCCGGCAACGCGACCCGATCCCCGAACGTGCCGGTGATCGTCGACTGATCGGACTCTCTACTTGCCCGCGCCGGATTGGATCGGCAGGACGCCGACCGCCTCGTAGAGGGGGGCCGACGGGTACAGCACGCCCGCGCGCATCGTCTGGGTGACTCGCCGGATGGAGGCGATGTCGGCGAGGGGATCGCCGTCGATGATGGCGAGGTCGGCGCGCTTGCCGCGGGCGATGGTGCCGAACTGCTTGTCGAGGCGCATGGCGCGGGCGGCGTCGATCGAGGTCATCTGGAGGATCTTCGCGTTCGGGACGCCGGCGCGCGCGAACAGCTCCATCTCGTGGTGGACCATGACGCCGGCGATGTGATCGGTGCCGACCATGACCGGGATGCGCGCGTCGACGAGCGCCTTGACCATGGCGAGCACCTTGTCCCACGACGCGCGATAGGTGGGGCGCTTGTCCGGCGGGATCGGCAGTCCGCCGCGCAGGAAGAAGCGCCGGGTCTGCACCGGCAGCCGGTCGACCACCGGCTCGAGGCCCGGGATGACCTTCCCGGACTCGCCGACCATCAGGTCCTCGAAGGCGCCGACCGTCGGCGTCACGACGGTCTTCTTGCGCCGCAGCAGCGCGAAGAAGTCGCGCGCCGGCTTGCCCGCCAGATCGAAGCCGGCGGCGTTGTCGCCCATCAGCGTGAAGCGCGTGGTGTCGCGCGTGTCGGTCTCCTTCGTCGCGAAGAAGTTGAGGAACAGCATGTTGATGTGCTCGATGCCGTCGTAGCCGGCGCGGACCGCCTCGTTGGCCAGCATGTGGACCGGCACGTGGCCGGTGACCAGCATGCCCCTGGCGTGCGCCTCCTTCGCGATCACCGGGACCAGCTCGGTCTTGACCGAGTTGTAGATCTTGACGCCCTCGTACTTGCGCGCCGCGTAGAACTCGACCGCGGCCACGGCCTCCTCGACGGTCTCGGCGGTGACCTTGCTCGCGGCCGCCTTCTCGTTGCGCCCCTCGATGAAGCCGAAGCGCACCATGTGCGGGCCGATCGCGGCGCCCGTCGTCGAAGCGGTTCTTGAAGTCGTCGAGCATGTCCGGCTCGTTGCCGACGTCGCGGCCGGTCGTCACGCCGGAAGCGATGGCGAGCACGCCGTTGACGCCGCCCAGGTGCATGTGCATGTCGACGAGGCCGGGGATGACCGCCTTGCCGGCCAGGTCGACGACCTCGGCCCCCTCCGGAGCCTTCACGCGGGCCGACGGCCCGACCGCCGCGATCTTGTCGCCGACCACCAGCACCGCGTGATCGGCCAGCCACTTGCCTCGCTGGACATCGAGGACCCGGGCGTGGGTCAAGAGCACCCCGGCCGCGGGCGGGCGGTGGGCGTTCGCCTTTGCCAGCGCGGCGTCCCGGGCGCGGTCCAGCTCCTTCTGCTTGTCGACCAGCGGACCCACCGCGTCCTCCCATCCCTCGGGCACGAACGACGAGTAGGGGGAGGCGGATCCGAACCAGGTGCCGTCCTGGTTCATCCACGTGTACTGCACCGTCAGCTCGAGCCCGGAGATGGCATAGCCGACCAGCTCGCGCGTCTGCCCGCCCGCGCTCACCGACATCTCGGCGACCTTCTCGACGCGCGCCTCACCCGCGGGCAGGAGCGCGATCTTGCCGCCGTGCGCCATCGCCGCCGGGACCAGGAACCCGTAGATCTCCGGCATGGTCGCCATCGGCACGAAGAACGCCGGCCCGCTGACCGCCTGCTCCCCCTGCTCCTCCTCGCTCTTCCAGCGCGCGCGGCCATCGCCGAGCGTGAACGTCTCGGCGACCTTGGTGCCCATCTCGTGCTGGCCCGTCGCCGACAGCGACGCGATCGTCCCGTCCGCCGCCAGCCTCAGCGTCGCGTCAACCCGTGGCCCGCGCCCGTTCTGCAGGACGAACAGCGACGTGCGGATGGTGCCATCGGCGGACGTCGACACAGTCGACGTCCCGGACTTGCGCGAGCTGAAGATGACGACCCGCTTGACCTCACCCGCCGTCGCCGCCCGGGGCACGGCCCCCGCGGCGCCAGCTGCCGGAGTCCCGCCGGAAGCCGCCGGAGCCCGGGCAGGCTCCGAGCACGCCACACACGCCACCACGATTACCGAGAGAGCCAGGATGCGCATGCGGCGGAGAATAGGCCGACCGCCGGCGTTTCCCAACGGCCGGGAGCAGGTCTTCCGGCCACCGGCCAGGTGCTCCCGACCTGCGCGCCATCGACTCGGAGGCGATCGACTTCCGTGTCTTCACGTGCAATCTGGCAAACACACGCGCGCGTCGCCGTACATGTGAGCCAATGGGCTCGAACGTGACAGCGAGGCGCTCATCTCTGCGGCCGAATTGACAGTCACGACTGGACCGGACGTGAGCTTCGCAGGGCTCACTCGTATGCTCACGTGGCAGCTGTTAGCCTGCGGGTGATGCCGCTGAAGATATTGTTGGTCGATTTCAAGACCTACTATCCTTCTCCGCCGCTGAGCCTCGGCCTTCTCGCCGCGTATGCGCAGACGGATCAGGAGATACGCGGCAACATCGAGTTCGAGATCCTCGAGTGTCCACGAGCGCAACCGATCGCCGAGAGCGCCCGTGCGATCGTCGAGGCGAACGCGGACCTCGTCGGCATCGGAGACTATGCCTGGTGCCATCGGCGAATATGCGCGGTTCTGGACCTCCTCGGGAGGTCGGGTCGAGAGCTCCCTCCGATCGTGATCGGAGGCCCGAACGCCGCCGGAACCTTCGGGATCGAGCTTCTCGAGCAATACGAAGTGCTCTCCGCGCTGGTCGAGGGTGAGGGGGAGCCCGCGGCGCTCGACTTCTGCCGGAGTCTTGTCGATACGCCGACGCGAAATCCATTTGCAGCGGCGCGCAATTGCATCTGGCGCGACGAGAGCGGCGCTCTGGTCCGGAACAGCCTGGGCCATCGAATCGAACACCTCGAGGAGATCCCGTCCCCGTATCTGACGGGCATCCTGCGCCCATCCCCGTCTCCCATCTTCTACGAGACAAATCGCGGCTGTCCCTACCGGTGCGCCTTCTGCTACTGGGGAAACAACAACAGCAAGGTCTACCGTCTGTCGCTCGAGCGAATCGCCGAAGAGATGGAGTTCTTCGCGAAGAACGGCGTCCACTCCTTCTGGATCGCCGATGCCAACTTCGGGATCTTTCGCTCCGACGCCGAGGTCGCACAGATCATGGCCGAGGCGAGCGCGCGCCACGGCTATCCTTTTCAGCACGTCGGCGTCAACTGGGCGAAGGAGAGCAGGGACCAGGTCCTCGAGCTGGCGCGCATTCTACGGGCCGGGCGCATGACCTGTACGACGACCCTGGCGCTCCAGTCCGTGACCCCGGAGGCGGGCAGGCTGTCCGAGCGCTATTCCCTCCCCGCCGCGAAGTTCAAGGGACTGATGAGCGCCGCCGCCGCGGATGGTCTCGATACGTATACAGACCTGATCTGGGGCCTCCCCGGGGAAGACAAGGACGACTTCATCGCCGGTCTGGATTCGGTGGTCTCGACCGGTGTTCCGGCCATTCTCATCCACCAGCTGTACCTGCTGCCGGGAACCGCCTTCTGGGACAAGAAGGCAGACTACGGATTTCGTCTGCTGTCGGAGACCGTCGATTGCCAGATCGACGAGACGGAGCGGTCGCCCTACTGGGAGTACGTCGTCGTGAGCCACCCGAAGATGTCCCTCGAGGACATGATGCTGGGTGCGCGACTGATGGGCATCAATCACGCCATGCACAATCACAATCTCGGGATGATGGTGAACTTCTATCTCGCCCGGTACGGCATCGGTCATGCGGACGTGTACCGCCACCTCGACGACGTGATCAGCGAGAAGGTGCCGTTTCCGGCGACGCCCTTCCTGACGCTTCTCCGCGGAGAGATTCTCCGGTTCGCAAACACCGTCGGTATCGACGAGATGATCAGCTATCGCCGGATCAGCGAGGTCATCTGGTTCGGCGAGCCGGTACGAACGACGAAGCGCGCCGACGAGACCGCTCAGCGCGAGCACACCGATTCCGTGCGTCAGTTTCTTCACCAGTTCTATAGATCACTGGTCGAGGCGCGCGGCCTGTCTCTCGCCGGCGACGAGGAGCGGCTCCTGACTGCGATGGTCAACTACTGTTTTCTTCGTGCGCCGCGCCCCGCCTGGAAGCCGGCGAACGAGTACATCTTCGACTTCGACGTTAACGCGCTCTGGTCCGCCATCAGCTCGGAGCTGAATGCGACCGAACCCTCACTTCCGGCGAAGGTCTTGCGGAAGAGGCAGAGCGGAGATGACGACGGCTGGGGGCGCGTGTCCGATCTGGCTCGCAACCGTCTACAGAAGATGCTGACGGAGGGATGCCAGGCCAGGCGCTGGGAAGGTCGCGTCCGGTACCGGGTGACCAATCCGTGGCATATCTCGCCGTCGGCCGCGAACTCCGACTGGCTCCTCAGCTGCGGGTCGAGACGGTGCCGGATCGAGAAGGCGACACCTCGAAATCCCGACAGGCTGACCGGGGCCGCCCATTCTGCGTAGGGGGCGGCCTGTCTCGCTCAGTCGAAGCCCGGGGGATCCTCGAAGACGTCGAAGCTGAAGGCCGGGCCGTACGGCTCGGTGTCGCTGTCCGGGTAGTACCAGAAGTTGATGACCCCGTAGCGTGTGGCCTCCGGCAGCTCGATGGTCTCGGAGGAGCTCGGTGTCGCCGGCGCTGGTGGTGGCGCGGATGGTGTGCTTGCCCGGCGCGAGGTCGAGGTCGAACTTGTGCCAGCTGTGCTGGCTGCCGACGAGGAAGTCGCCCTCGATGGCGAGCTCGTCGTCGATGAAGATGCCGATGTCGACCGGGTCGATGTCGAAGCTCTGGTTGGAGACGAAGAGGACGAAGCTCGGGTCGGTCGGGACCGGTGACAGCTGGCGCGGCTCGAACGGCTCGCTCGCCTCGGGGCCGCCGCGGCGGTCGTGAGGGCGGGTGTCGTCGGTGCAAGCGGGGACGGTGATCGCAGCCAGGACAAGGGGGAGAAACAAGCCAGTCGGACGCATGGGCAGGTCGCTTTGCACGCGTTGTGCCCGGGCGAAACCAGCGAAACTTCTCCGGCTCGGCGTCAGATTTTCGCGTTCTCGCGCGGCCCGGCTCGGCAGTTTCGAGGGCCCCGCCCATGACCCGGGGCGCGCTTTCGCAGGGGTATGCTCGCGCGGTGACGCTCGATGCGCGGCTGAAGCTGTTCGTCGTCCTGGCGGGGCTCTTCATCACCTCGCTCATCGTCGGCGACCTGATCGGCGGGAAGCTGTACCAGACACAGGTCGGGGACCTGACGCTCACCATCTCGGTCGGGATGATCCCGTTTCCGATCGTCTTCCTGCTGACCGACCTCATCAACGAGTTCTACGGGCAGCGGGCGGCGCGGTTCGTCACGCTGGTCGGCTTCATCATGGCCTGGTTCACCATCGCCGTGCTCAGCGTGGCCCAGATCGTCCCGTGGGCGCCGATGACCCGGGATCCGACGTGGACCGGTTTCACGCAGTCCACCTTCGACAACATCTTCCTGGGCTCGCGCTGGATCCTGATCTGCTCGACCGTCGCCTATCTCATCGGACAGCTGATCGACATCGCCATCTTCCACTTCCTGCGCCGGCGGCTGCACGGGCGCTTTCTGTGGCTGCGCGCGACCGGATCCACCGCGGTCTCGCAGCTCATCGACACGATCGTCATCCAGATCCTCGTCTGGCGCGGCGTGATGCCGAGCTTCGACGACATCGTGAGCATCATCGCCACGTCGTACCTGGTGAAGGTCGTGGCGGCGATCGCGCTGACGCCGGTCATCTACGCCGGCCACGCGCTGGTCGAGCGCGGCCTCGGCCTCGAGCCGTACCGGGCCGACGAGCGCTGAGCAGCGCCGCCGGTCCTCACGCGCATCGCGACCCTACTCGCCGATGCCGTACTGCTTGAGCTTGCGGGCCAGCGTGTTGCGCCCGATGCCGAGGACCGTGGCCGCGCGGGTGCGGTTGCCGCCGACCCCCTCGAGGGTGCGCAGGATGTGCCGCTTCTCCACCTCGGCCAGCGGCAGACCGGCGGTCTCGGCCAGCGCGGGCGACTCGGTGCCCGGATGCACCGCCTCGCCGCCGCGCGGCAGCGACAGGTGCGCGGGCAGCAGCGCCGGGCCGCGGCACAGGACCACCCCGCTCTCGATGCAGTGCTCGAGCTCGCGGATGTTGCCCGGCCAGGCGTAGCTGCGCAGCAGCGACATGGCCAGCGGATCGATCGACCGCACCGGACGGCGGTGGCGGCGCGCGTAGACGCGCAGGAAGTGGCGGGCCAGCTGGGCGATGTCGTCGCCGCCGCGCTCGCGCAGCGGCGGCAGCGCGATGCTGACCACCTTGATGCGATAGAACAGGTCGCGGCGGAAGGCCCCGCGCCGGGCCGCGTCCTCCAGATCGCGGTGCGTCGCCGCGATCACGCGCGCGTTGGTCTTGATGACCTGGCGCCCGCCGATGCGCTCGAGCTCGCGGTCCTGCACGAAGCGCAGCAGCTTGGCCTGCAGCGGCGGCGGCATGTCGCCGATCTCGTCGAGGAACAGCGTGCCGCCCTCGGCCAGCTCGCACTTGCCCTTGACCATGCGGTCGGCGCCGGTGAACGCGCCCTTCTCGTGGCCGAACAGCTCCGCCTCGATCAGCGTCTCCGGGATCGCGGTGCAGTCCACCTTCACGAAGGGGCCGTGGGCGCGGTCGCCGTTGGCGTGGATGGCGCGGGCGACCAGCTCCTTGCCGGTGCCGCTCTCGCCCAGCACCAGCACGGTCGCGTCGGTGGCCGCCGCGCTGGCCATCACCTCGTAGACATCGCACATGCGGCCCGACGCGCCGACGATGCCGTTGTAGCGCACCGGCCGCTCGTAGCTGTCGTCGAGGTGGACCAGGGCCAGCGCCTCGCTCACCTGCTCGGCCAGCGCCTCGAGCAGAGCCTGGTCGCCGTCGTCGAAGGAGGTCGCCGAGCGCTTGTTGAGCGCCTCGATCACGCCGACCACGCGGCGCGCCTTGCCGTCCCTGAGCTCGCCACCGCGCTCGCGCTCGAACACCGGCACCGCCAGCAGGCTGGCGGTCTTGTAGCCGGTGGTCTCGTCGATCGCCTCGAAGAAGCGGGCGTCCTCGTGGGCCGACGGCACCCTCACCGCCTGGGCGGCCTCGGCCACGTGGCCGGCGATGCCGCGCCCGATCGGCAGCCGGATCTGGTCCAGCTCCGGCAAGTGGGCCGCCTTCGAGTAGAGCTCCTGGCGCGCGCGGTCCACGAGGAACAGCGTGGCGCGGTCCGCGTCCATCGCCCGGCTCACCAGGTTGAACGATGCGGGCCATCAGCGGATCCACGTCCACCGCCGTCCCCAGGAGGCTCGAGAGCGCGAGCAGCACCGACGGAGGCCCCTCCACGTCGCCGCCTCGCTCTGCCTCTCTGCCGTTCAAACTGCCGTTCACTCGGCCAACGGTAGCACCGCCACCGACGGGGGACGGCCGACGCCCGGCTCCCCTCACGCCGCCCTGCTGCCCGTCACACGCCCGGCCAGGTGGATTTCTAGCCCCTCGCGCGCGGCCACCGTCCCCGGCAGGACCGTGCGCGCGGCACGCTCCATCGCGGAGATCGCCGCGTCGTCGTGGGTCGGATCGTGGTGAAACAGCACCAGTGAACCGACTCCGGCCGCGCGGGCCACGCGAATGCCCTCCACCCAGGTCGAGTGGCCCCAGCCCTGGCGCGCGCCGCCGATGACGCCGGCGTACTCCTCGGGCGTGTACTGGGCGTCGTAGATGAGGAGGTCGGCGCCCTCGGCCAGCGCGACCAGCTCGCGATCGATCCGATCGCCGTAGTGCTCGGTGTCGGTGGCGAACACAATCGCGCGCCCGTCGTACTCGATGCGATAGGCGATGACGCCGCCCGGATGGTTCAGCCGCGCCGCGCGCACGACCGCGGAGCCGACGGCGAACGGCCGGCCCAGCTCGAGCTCGCCGTAGCTGAGCGCAGCCGGCACAGCGCCGAGCTGCACCGGGAAGTTCGGCGCGTTCATCTGGCGCTGCAGCGCGCTCTCGAGCGAGCCCTCATCCGGGTGGCCGTACAGCGTCAGCTCGGTGCTCGGCCGGAACAGCGGCGCGAAGAACGGGAAGCCCTGGATGTGGTCCCAGTGCACGTGGCTGACCAGGATGCTGGCCGCGACAGGGCGGCCGCCGGCCAGCATTCGCTCGCCCAGTCCGCGCAACCCGGTGCCGGCGTCGAGCACGATGGTCTCGCTGCCGCATCGCACCTCGACGCAGCTGGTGTTACCACCGACCGCGGCGGTGCGCGGACCGGGCGCGGGAACCGAACCCCTTACTCCCCAGAAACGGACGGTGAGCGACATGGCTTCCTCCTCACCCCATCGCCAGAGCAACGGATGAGCCATGCGCCTCGCGCCGCCAGATGCGCGGATCGACGCGCATCGCGAGGCCGAAAATCGGGCCTCGGGCACATGTCGAGCGATCCTGGAGCGTCCGCGCTGGCGCACCGATCCAGACTGGCTCGGCCCGGAAGCTCGCGGCGGCGCAGGACCTACATCGAGACGGCTTCGCCGGTGCCCGGCTTCGCCATCGGGAAGAGCGGCTCGCCGTGAATCTCCAGGCGGTAGACGCTGTTCTCGGTCTCGACGTAGAGCTTGTTGGAATCCGACTCGGACAGGACGCGCTTGACCGGGGTGGTGATCATCCGGTGCCCGTGGGGGTCGCGGAAAATGACCATTCCGCGACCGACGATCGGGTAACTGATGAGGTAACCCGTATACAAGCGACCAACACCCACCGAGGATCGCTCGCCGCTATGGTCGCGGACCTTGCGCGCAGTGACGCTGACCATCAGCTTCCTACTCTTCGAAAAATTCTACGCGCGGGCACCGGGGCCGTCCATGCATCTTTTGCTAGCTTTTCGAAAATGACGAAATCGCGGGAGGGTGCGGCCTGGCCGCCAGGGCCCATCGAGGCGCTCTACGACGAGGTGCGTCGAGCAGCGCACGAGGGCACCCCGGCGGTACCCCCTCCTACCCCGGCGGTCGCTTGCATCCTGTGGCGCAGCCAGCCACATGGCGCCGGGATCGAGATCTTTCTGGTTCAGCGGGCATTCGCGCATCCGTTTCTGGGCGGTTTCTGGGGCTTCCCGGGTGGGCGCGTCGAGCCAACCGACCGGGACTCGGTCGCCGCCTGTGCACGGGAGGTGCATGAGGAGCTCGCGATCGCGCTGCCCGACGATGCGGCCGAGTACGTGCCGGCCGCACGCTTCGTGACGCCAGTGTTCTCGCCATTGCGTTTTGACGCGCAGTACTTCCTCGTGAAGGCGCCAGCCGGCGCGGCGCCGGACTACACGGCGAGCCGCGAGCACCGGGCCGGCGGGTGGGTCGCGCCGCACGCCGCGCTCGAGCGCTTCGCGAGCGGCGAGTGGCTGATGCCGCCGCCGGTCGTCGACACGCTCACCGCGCTGGCCGGCGGTCTCGACGGTGCCGGCGAGCGCCTGGCCGCCGCCGAGCGCGAGGAGCGCCAGCGTCGACTGTGGTGGCTCGCGGCGGGAATCGCCATCTGTCCGGTTCGCACGCCGACCTTGCCGCCGGCCACGCACACGAACTCGTACGTGATCGGCGGCCCCGAGCGCGGCGACGGCGAGCTCGTCGTCGTCGATCCTGCGTCTCCATATGACGACGAGCGAGCTGCCCTCGACGGCGAGCTCGATCAGATCCTGGCGGGCGGGACGCGCCTTCGCGCCATCCTGCTCACGCACCATCACCTCGATCATGTGAGCGGCGCGGTCCACCTGGCCGAGCGGGTCGGGGCTCCGATCTGGGCGCACGCAGATACTGCGCGTCTCCTCGCCGGACGCGTGCCGGTCGACCGCCTGCTGGTCGACGGTGAGGTCATCGAGCTGGCCGGCACCCCGCGACGGCGCGTGCGCGTCCTGCACACGCCCGGGCACGCGCCGGGTCACCTGTGCTTCGCCGAGGAGGAGACCGGCTTCATCGCGGTCGGCGACATGGTCGCGTCGGTGAGCACGATCCTGATCGACCCGGAGTCGGAGGGCGACATGCGCGTCTACCTCGCGTCGCTCGATCGCCTGACGCGGGCCGGCGCGCGCGCGCTGCTACCCGCGCACGGCGGACCCATCGCGGATCCGGCCGGCAAGCTGGCGGAGTACGTCGAGCACCGGCTGTGGCGCGAGGAGCGAGTGGCCGCGGCGCTGGCCGAGCGCGGTCGAGCGCGCGCTCGCGACCTCGTGCCGCTCGCCTACGCCGACGTGAAGCCCGCGCTGTACGGGCTCGCCGAGCGATCGCTGCTCGCGCATCTGCTCAAGCTCGCCGACGACGGTCGCGCGCTGCGCGACGGCGACCACTGGCTGACACCCGCCTGAGCCACGGCGTGGTATATGGTTCGTTCGTGGTCGATCTGAGGCAATACAACGAGCTTCCCGTCATCCGCGCGATCCGCGACCTGGTTCGCCGCTGGTGGGGGCTGGAGCTGGCGTTCGCCGACGAGCGCGGCTACGTGCTCGACCACGCAGACGGCAAGGTCATCCCGTCCGACAACGAGTTCTGCCGCCAGGCGCTGTTCTCGAAGGAGGGCTTTCGCCGCTGCAACGACAGCGTCAAGCTGGTGCGCGACCGCGTGCGCGGGACCAAGCGCCGCAACGTGATCGTGCACCAGTGCCACCTCGGCTTCGACGTGGTGGCCGCGCCGATCCTGCTCGAGGGGCGCATGGTCGGCTTCCTCTTCACCGGCGGATCGCTGCACGAGGAGCCGAGCCAGGCCGACAAGCAGGATCTCTTGCGCAAGGTGCGCGAGCTGACCGGCGCCGACCGGCGACGGCAAGAGCCTCGAGGAGGCGCTGCCGGCGGTGCCGCGCATGACGCCGGTCGAGCTCGAGCACCTGTGCGACCTCATCGAGCTGGGCGCGCAGGACATCATGGACGCGCATCGCGAGCGCAGCCGGCGCGGGCGCGACCGGCGAGATCCGCGCGGTCGGCAGCGGCGAGGGCCCGGTGCGAGTCGGAGCTGCACGCGCGCTTCCGCGAGCTGGTCGGCCACTCGGTCGCGATGCAGGACGTCTATCAGCTGCTCGACAAGATCGTGCGCAGCGAGTCGACGGTGCTCATCCACGGCGAGAGCGGCACCGGCAAGGAGCTCATCGCCCGCGCCATCCACTACCACGGGCCGCGCGCCAAGAAGGCGTTCGTGGTGCAGAACTGCTCCGCCTTCAACGACAACCTGCTCGAGAGCGCGCTGTTCGGCCACGTGCGCGGCGCCTTCACCGGCGCGGTCAAGGATCAGAAGGGCCTGTTCGAGGTCGCCGACGGCGGCACCTTCTTCCTCGACGAGGTGGGCGACATGTCGCCCGCGCTGCAAGTGAAGCTCCTGCGCGTCCTGCAGGAGGGCACGCTCACGCCGGTCGGCGGCGACCAGGCCGGTCAAGGTGGACGTGCGCATCATCGCGGCGAGCCACAAGGACCTGGGCAAGATGGTCGAGCGCGGCGAGTTCCGCGAGGACCTCTACTACCGCATCAACGTGCTCAAGATCGTCGTGCCGCCGCTGCGCGATCGCATCGAGGACATGCCGCTCCTGGTCGAGCACTTCCTGCACAAGCACTACCACGGCGCCGCCACGGCGCCGCGCCTGTCGGGCGAGGCGATGGCGGCGCTGGCCAGCTATCGCTGGCCGGGCAACATCCGCGAGCTGGAGAACGAGATCGAGCGGCTCATGGTGCTCGGCGCCGACGAGGTGGAGCTCCCGCTCGGCCTGCTGTCGCAGCGCATCCGCGAGGCCGCCCCCGAGGTGACGCCGGCGTCGCGGCCCAGCTGGCGGCTCGAGCGCATGGGCACCTTGCGCGAGATGGTCGAGGCGGTGGAGATGGAGGTCATCGCGCAGGGCCTCATCCGCACCCACTGGAACAAGTCGCAGCTGGCCAAGGAGCTCGGCATCTCGCGCTCCAACCTGATCCAGAAGTGCAACCAGTATGGGCTCGACCGCAAGGAGTAGGGTCTGCCCGGTGTGCGGCGCGCCGGTCGCGCCGCGGGCCGAGAACCCCGCCTTCCCGTTCTGCAACGAGCGCTGCCGCGCGATCGATCTCGGCCACTGGCTCGACGAGCGCTACCGCATCCCGAGCGCCGAGTCTCCGGCAGATTCTCCGGCAGACGACTCCGACGACACCGACTGACCGTCGAGCCGATTCGTCGAACCGAGACGGATCAGTCCGAGTCGTCCGCGAGGTAGGCGAACGTCTTGATGAACTCGACAAGGCGCTCGCGGTCGTCGTCGGTCAGGCCGATGAAGCGGATGCCCATGCCCGGGTGCAGGTTGTCCGAGTGGCCCGGGCGGTAGGGGTTGATCCAGATGACCTCGCCCTCGAGCTCGAACGTGTCGCGACGACCCGGCGTCGTGAAGCGCAGGTTGAGTCGCGTGCCCGGCGGCTCCGGTGAGTTGGTGCGCACGAAGATGCCGGTGGCGCTGATGTCGCGAATGTAGGCAAAGAGGTAGTTCTCCTCGTTGCCGTAGTCCACCTCGAGGTCCACTAGAACGCGCTCCCACTGGCGGCGCTCCCGACCTTCCAACTCGGCGCTGCGAATGCGATCAAAAGCACCGCCTCCCGAAATCTTCTTTGCCCCCATCACGAGCGCCCCCGCCACTAACGCGGGTCATAGCCCAGCCCGGAATCGCGACGCAAGCGCGAAAACTACCTGACCTGGATGGAGCCGACGGGGACCCGATCTCGTTCATCTGGGTTGCCGCTCAGAGCCTTCATGTTGGTGTAGTTGCCGCTCCCTCCGACGAAAAATCCAGTGAACACCTGGTAGGTCGTCTTCGGGTAGCTCACGTCACCTGCCTTCACCTCGAACGTGTCGACGATGTAGTCACCCGGCTGAAAATACGTCGTCGAGCAGCGCCCGCGGATCGGCGCGTGGTCGCCGGTGATGTTGGCCGGCGCGTTCGGCGCGTTCACGTGCACGAAGATCTTCCACGGCCGTGTGACCGGCTTGAGCACCTTGTAGAACAGGGTCATCTGGAACTTCTTGCCGCGGGCGACGCGCTCGGGCAGGTTGACCCCGACCAGCTCGATCTGGCCGTCGAAGTTCGCGCTCAGCTTCTTCTTGATGTTGGTGGGCGGCGTGCGCCGGATCGCGCTGCCCAGGGGATTCTGGTCCACCTCGCCGGGGCGTAGCTGGTTCGAGAACAGCAGGAACTGCGTGTTGCGATCGTCGAGCACGTGGTAGCGGAAGCCGCGCTTGGCCGACTCCTTGTGCAGCGGGCATAGCTCCGACGCGCGCGTGAGGGCGAACACGCGCTGCTTGCGGGCCAGGAACGCGAGTAGATCCTGCCGGCTGCCCAGCTTCTCGAAGTCGGTGCCGGCGTAGTAGCTCGGCCCGGTGCCCAGGTTGCCCAGGATGCCGAGCACGTCGCCCTCCTGGCGGCGCTCGCGGTAGACCTCGAGTACGTCGCGCGACGACATGCGCCCCGCCAGTCCGGGAATCCAGACCTGTGCGATGAACAGCGCGAACAGGACGCCGATGACGACGGCGGCGTGCAGGCCCCAGCGTCCCAGCACGGCGACCAGATCGCGTCCGCGCCGCGGCAGGTGCAGCTGGTACGGGCCGCGCCACAGGAACAGCCCGGCCGCGAGCGACAGCCCGAACAGCACCGCGAACGGCGTGATGAAGTGGTGCAGCTTCGCGCCCTCGGGGTACTTCACGCCGGCGGCGGTCAGCGAGACCAGCTCGTCCGGCATCGACACCAGGTCCTTGCCGATGACGAGCGCCGCCAACAGGCCGAACAGCGCCAGCAGCGGGTACGCGCCGTGGCCGGCGTCATCGGATGACGGCGCCGAGCGCGCGGCCAGGAGGTCGTCGAGCCAAAGCCCGATGGCGACGGCGATCCCGGCGATGGCCGGGTACTGGACCGGTCCGACCTTGCGCGCCGCGATGGTGGCGATGATCCAGGCCAGCGCGACCCAGGCGAACAGCGCGTGGCCGGCCCACGGCGCCGGCGAGGCGGCCCGCCCATCGCTCGCGATCGTGGGATCGCCGGCGACGTCATCGCCGCCCGCGCGGCCCAGCGCGAGGCGGACGACCGCGAGCGGCGCCAGCGCCACCCACGGAAACAGGCCGAAGCCGAGCTGCTCGAACACCGCCGAGAACGGCGTCTGCACGTCGGCCTTGCGTCTTCCACGCCGCGCCCAGGCCGGGCAGGACATCGCGCGAGACGTCGAGCGTGCGGCCGAACAGGGCGCGGTCACCGGGCTGCGCGTTGACGATGGTGAAGGTGTGGTACGCGAACCAGGCCAGCGCGGCCGCGGCCGCCAGCAGGCTGGCGCCGGCGATGGCGATCACGTAGAGGCGCGGCGGATCCGATGGCCCGCCGCGGCGCTCGAGCGCGAACCAGACCAGCACGCCGATGCCGAAGCCGCCCAGCGGCGGCACCAGGCCGAGCAGCGGCCCGCCCGACTCGAGCGCGAGCAGGCCGCCGAAGGCGATGGCGGCCACGTCGCCGGCCAGCGCCGCCTTGTGCCACCACGGGGAGCGAGCGCGCCCGCGCAGCACCGACCAGGTGGTAGGCAGGGCAAGCCCGACCAGGCCGAGCACCAGCAGCGCGCTGCCCGCCACCGCGGCGATCTCGCTGGTGAGCTGCCGGCTCTGCAACACCAGCAGCGGGAACGAGAGCAGCACCATGGCGGATGCGAAGCCGGCCCGGCGGCCGGCCAGGCGCGCGCCGAGCAGGAAGGCGGCCGCGATGGCGACGAGGCCCAGCAGCGCCAGCGGTGCGCGCGCCCCGCCCTCGGCGAAGCCGAACAGCCCGATGCTGAACGCGACCAGCCGCTCGGTGAAGCGCGGCTCGGGCGGCGTCTTGGTCTTCGCGGCCGCCGACGCCGACGGCCTTCGCGACGGCTTCGGGGTGGCCTCGTCCGGATCGGCGGCCGGCCCGGGCTCGGCCGCGATGCCCGGCTCTGCCGACACCCCCGGCTCTGCCGACACGCCGGCCGACGAGCTGGACGATCCGGAGCCGCGGCCCCTGGGAGGCTCCGACTCGTCCGCAGCGCGGGTGTCGTCCACGGCGTCGGCCGCGTCGTCACGCTCGCGATGCTCGAGCCAGCGGCTGGCCGAGTCGGCCGCCGCGATCTCGCGCGGCTCCCAGAAGCCGCTGCTGCCCAGGCGGGGCAAGAGCACCAGGGCCGCGATGCCGAGCGCCACCCACCCGAGGAGACGTGGCCGCGTCAGAGAGTGGAGCGGGGAGCGCAAGGCTCCCGGACCGTATTGGGAAATCTCCGCGGCTGCAAGGTGCCGGGGCGCACGCGGCCGGCCTCCGCTTCAGCGGCGATTCAGCGCGATCCCGGCGCCGGCAGCGGCACCGGCTCGGAATCGGCCTCCGGCAGCTCCATCAGGGCGCGGGTGGCGTCGTCGTCCTCTTCTTCGTCGTCGACCGACGGCAGGACGGCGCCCACCTGCGCGTGCCCGCGCAGCGCGCTGGGCTGGTCGAACACGCCGGTCTCGTCGTCCTGGTCATCCGGGTCGACGATGAGCGCGGGCTGGCGGCGCAGCGCGGCCGGCGGCCCCGGCTCGGCCGGCGGGACCGGCGTTCGCGTCGCCGGCACCGGCGTTCGCGTCGCCGGCACCGGCGTTCGCGTCGCCGCGGCCGGGGGCGGATCCTCCGCCGGCGCGCTGAGCGGCATGACCGGGCGGCGCGTGGTGATCGGCCGCAGCGCCTCCTGCGTGCGGATGGCAAGCGCAGCCTGCGACGACACCGTCGTCGGCCCGGCCGAGTTCGACCTCGAAGCGACCGCTTTCCAGCGCCGACGTGCCGGGCGGCACGAACACGCGGGTCTCGCCGGTCTCCAGCCGCACCACGAAGCGCTCCAGGTGGCGCTCGGCCACCAGCTCGGCGAGCCAGCGCTCCGGGTCGTTCATGCGCTCGTACGACAGGGCGAAGGTGCCGTAGCCGACCGGCACCATGACGCGCGCGCGCAGGTCCTCGAACGCGTACAGCGCGTCGAGCGGGCTCATGTGGCGCTTGCGGAACGAGCGCGGCGAGTAGCCGCCGATCGGCAGGATGGCCACGTCCGGCCAGTGACGCCGCCCGATGTCGCCGAAGCCGGCGTGGTAGCCGCTCGCGCCGCAGTAATAGACCGTCGGTCCGTCACCGCGCAGCACGTACGACTGCGCCGGCGACTTGCGCTGCCCGTGGCGCGCCTCCTCGGCCCAGATCTCCAGGCCGCGATGCACCAGTGAATGACCGACCGAGAGCTCGACGAGGCGCGCGAAGCGAAGCGGCGACACCCGCGCCGCCGCGCGCGGCGGGACCACGACGGTGGCGCTGCGCGACAGCCGCGACAGCGTGGCCAGATCGAGGTGATCGGGCGCCGCGTGCGAGATGAGCACGAGGTCGACGTCGGCCAGCGCCTCGAGCGTCAGGCCGGGCGCGATCTCGCGCGGCACGCCGCCGACCGATCGAGCCAGCACCGGATCGCAGAGCACGGAGAGGCGCTGGTAGCGGATCAGCGCGGTCGCGTGACCGCCCCAGGTGACCGCGACCTGACCTGCCTCCACCGGCGGCAGCTGCGCGGACTCGACCGGCGCCGGCCGGCGGAACGTGCGTCCCAGCCAGTGCAGCAGCAGACTGCGGTACCGGGACGTGTAGCGCTGGGCGTTGCGCCGCGCGAGCTCGAGCGCCCGCTGCTGGTGCTGATCCGGCACGTCCCCCCCATAGTGGGGCGAAGCGCGACCTTTGTGCAACAATGCGCTGCCGTGCCCGGCATTCCCCCCACATCGCCCGACCCGCCCCGCCTCTCGATTGTCATTCCCGTGTTCAACGAAGAGGGAATTCTGCACGACGCAGTCGGAGACCTGTGTGCAGAGCTCGACCACCTCGGGTGGTCCTACGAGGTCATCCTGGCCGAGAACGGCTCCACCGACCATACCGTCGAGCTGGGTGAGCAGCTGTCGGCTGAGCTCCCCGGTGTGTCGCTGTTCTCGGTCCCCGAGCCCAACTACGGGCGGGCGCTGCGCGAGGGCATCCTGCGCGCCCGCGGCCGCTTCGTCATCTGCGACGAGATCGATCTGTGCGACACCGACTTCCATCGCCGCGCCATGGCCCTGCTCGAGCACGGCCACGCCGAGATGGTGGTCGGCTCCAAGGCGATGAAGGGCGCCAGCGACGGGCGCCCGCTGGTGCGGCGCGCCGCCACCCGGGTGATGAACGGCCTGCTGCGCGTGGCGCTGGACTTCCGCGGCACCGACACGCACGGGCTCAAGGCGTTCGAGCGCGAGCGCCTGCTGCCGATCGTGCACAGCTGCGTGATCGACAAGGACCTGTTCGCCAGCGAGCTGGTGGTGCGGGCCGGCCGTGGCGACGTCGAGGTGGTCGAGATCCCGGTGCGCGTGGAGGAGAAGCGCCGCCCGGCCATCAATCTGGTGCGGCGCGTGCCCAACGTGCTGCTCAACCTCGCCCGCCTGACCTACGCGATCCGGGTCAGGAGGTAGCGCGGTTGCGGCGCGCCACCGCGGGCGAGGCGCCGGTGTGCGCCGTCTCGATCGACGTCGACCCGATCCCCTGCTACTACCGCATCCACGGGCTCGACGCCGACGGCGCGCCGCGCGAGCTGCGCGATGTCGTCGCCCGCCGCGCGCTGCCGCGCTTCGCCGAGCTGTTCGAGCGGCGCGGCATCGCCGCGACCTTCTTCGTCGTCGCCGAGGACATCGACGACGGCGCGCTCGGCCGCATGGCGCGCGGCACCCGCGCCACCTACGCCGACCTGGTGCGCGCCGGCCACGAGCTCGGCAGCCACAGCTACAGCCACCCGTACGACCTGGCCCGCTGGCCGCGCGAGCGCGCCGGCGACGAGATCCGCCGCGCCCACGATCTGGTCGGCGAGCTGGCCGGCCGCGTGCGCGGCTTTCGCGCCCCGGGCTACGACCTGTCGCCGGCGATGGTGGAGGAGCTGCTCGAGCTGGGCTACCTGTACGACTCGTCGCTGTTTCCCGCGCCCGGGCTATTACGCGGCCAAGGCGATCATCATGGCGGCGATGCGCGCGACCGGGCGCACCAGCGGCGCGGTCCTGACCTCCCCGCGCGCGCTGGCGGCGCCGGCCTCGCCCTACCGTCCGTCGGCGCGGGCGCCGTGGCGGCGCGGCCGCGCGGAGCTCGTCGAGCTGCCGGTCGCGGTCACCCCGTTTCTGCGCGCTCCCGCCATCGGCACGTCGCTCTTGCTCGCGCCCCCGTGGCTGCGCCGGCGGCTGGTCGCGGCCATGGGCCGGCGCGGCTTCTTCAACCTGGAGCTGCACGGCATCGACCTTGTCGACGCCGAGGAGGACGGCATCCCGGGCGAGCTGGTCGCCCGCCAGCCCGACCTGAGGCTGCCGCTCGCGCGCAAGCTCGCCGCCCTCGAGGCGGTGCTCGATCAGGTGCAGGGCGGCTTCCGCATGGCGCTGCTGGGCGATCTGGCCGAGCGCTGGGCCGCGGAGCTGTGATGCGCAGCTGGGACGCGATCGCGAACCGAACGGTCTGCCGGCGGGACCCCGCAGGGGGCCCCACTAGTTCCCCCAAGCGCTCAACCGAACGGTCTGCCGGCGGGACCCCCGCAGGGGGCCCCAGCGGGGTCAGCGCCCGCGGATGACCGCCGCGTTGGCCAGCTGATCGCAGCGCTCGTTCTCCGACACGCCGGCGTGGCCCGCCACCTTGATGGTGCGCAGCTGCGGGAACTGCGACGCGAGCTCCTTGAGCGACTCGACGAGCTCGACGTTCTTCTTCGGCTTCCATCCCTTGCTGACCAGGCCGAGCGCGTACGCCGAATCGGTGTGCACCAGCACCGGGCGACCCCGCTCCGACTCCGGCACCAGCTCGAGCGCGCGCAGGATCGCGGTCAGCTCGGCGATGTTGTTGGTCCCCTCGCCGAGGTACTCGGACACCTCGCGGCGCTCGCCGCGATCCAGGATGACGACGCCGATGCCCATCGGCCCCGGGTTTCCGTGGCACGCGCCGTCGGTATAGATGATGATGGCGTCGGCCGCCGCCGCTCCCGGCTTCGCCGCCGACGGCGCCTCGATGTCCAGATCGACGGGCACATCGTCGCCGGCGACGCCTGTCGCTTCCAGATTGGCTGGCGAGGCGCGGTAGATCTTGGCGCCCGGGTACGGCTTGTAGATGACCTCGACGCGGCCATCCCGTCCTGGCAGCAACTGTCCGCTCCGGTCCGCGCGGGCGAAGACCTCCTTTCCGCGCAGCATTCGCTTGATCCACGGCATTCGGCACGCATGGTGACTGAACGCCGAGCCTCCTACAAGTGCGCGGCCGGTCGTGCTAAGAACACCACTTCCCAGAGGAGGACTGCATCGTCATGAAACGCACCTTCACGTCAACGCTCGTCGGCGCCGTGGCGATCGCCGCCCTCGCGGCGACCGGCTGTAAGAAGGAAGAGAAGACCGATCCGGCAGCGGCAGCGGGCGGAGGCGCGCCGGGTGGTGGAGGAGCGGCGACGCAGCAGGCGGTGCCGGCGCAGACCGGTTTCGCAGTCTTCCCCGCCACCAGCAAGGTGGTCGGCGGCATCAACCTCAACAGCGCCCGCTCGAGCGCGCTGTGGGCGATGTACAAGGATCAGATCGAGGCCGCGACGTCGAAGGAGCTGGCCGAGTTCAAGACCGCGTGCGGCTTCGACCCGTTCACGCAGCTGCAGTCGCTGGTGATCGGCGGCGACCCGAACGCCGAGGAGATGGTCGTCGTCGCCAAGGGCCTGCAGCGCGAGCAGATCAAGACCTGCGGCGAGAAGCTGGCCTCCAAGGAGGGCAAGAAGTTCAGCGTCGCCGACGAGGGCAACCTCAGCCACTACGAGATGGAAGGCGAGAAGTTCTGGGGCGCCTGGCTCGACGGCACGCACCGTCGTGATGAGCCCGGAGAAGGACAAGGAGTACGTCACGCCAGCGCGCGGCCGGTCAGAACGGCCTGGCCGACAGCGCCGAGCTGATGGCGCTGCTCAAGAACGTCGACACGGCGGCCACCTTCTACCTGGTCGCCACCGCCGACGCGTGGGCCTCGCAGCCCGGCCAAGGACATGATGAAGGGCGCCAAGGGCCTGTTCGCGTCGATCAAGCTGACCGACGGCCTCAGCCTCGACGCCGGCCTCCGCTTCGACACTCCGCAGAACGCGCAGGCGTTCACCACCACCGTGCAGCAGCAGCTGGAGATGGCCAAGGGCCAGCAGATGCCGCCGCAGCTGGCGGGGCTGAGCAAGGCGATCGAGAAGGCGACGGTCAAGACCAGCGGCAACGACACCATCGTGCAGCTCGCGCTGTCCGCCGAGGAGCTCAAGCAGCTGGGCGCGGTCCTGCAGCAGATGGGTCAAGCGTTCGGCTCGATGGGCGGAGCGCCGGGCGGCGCCGCGCCCCCGATGTGATGTCGCGCTTCGCCGCCGCGCCCGCCCTCGCGGTCATCGCCGCGCTGGCGGGCGGCTGCCGCGAGAAGTCCGCCGACGAGGAGGCGAAGGCGGCGGTCGCGCAGGTCGAGGGCATCAACGCGGTGCCGGCCTCGGCCGACGTGATCCTGGGCGCCGAGGTGCCGCTCCTGGCCCGCTCGGCGCTCATCGAGCGCGCCATCGCCGGGATGCTGACGACCGATCCGGGTCTGCGCGGCGAGCTCGAGAAGCTGTTCGCCGGCTGCGGCTTCGATCCGGTGCGCGACATCAGGACCGTGCTCCTGGCCATGGACACGCCGGACAAGCCGCCCGCGGGCGGCGAGCGCGTGCTCATGGTCGCGACAGGGCAGCTGTCGGAGGCGAAGCTGGCCGCGTGCGTGGGCCGCCACATGTCGCAGATGGGCGGGTCGCTGAGTGCAGAAGGCGGTGGACGGGCGCGTCCACTATCACGCCGACGCGCCGCCCGGCCGGATCGACGTGTGGTTCGCGTTCGGCTCGCCCCAGACCGTCGTGGTGGCGTCGTCTGCCGAGTTCCTGGCCGAGGCGCTGGCATCAGGACCGCGTCTGGCCAGCGACGGCGCCATGGCCCAGCTCATCCACCGCGCCCGGGTGCCGGACGCGGCCGTGTGGGCGGCCGGGCGGGTCTCGCCCGAGGTCGGCAAGGGGCTGGCCAGGGCCACCGGCGGCCAGATCGCGCCGCCCCGCGCCATGTTCGGCCACCTGGCGGCCGAGACCGGCCTCGACGTCGAGCTGGGGGTCGAGCTGTCGGACCCGAAGCAGGCCAAAGAGGCGCTTTCACTGGCCAAGAACGAGCTTCGACTGCTGGCCCAGGTGGCCCAGAAGTGGCGGCTGGGGCGCGCGGTGGCCAAGATCGCGCCCGAGGCGGTCGGCCACGACGCTGTTCTTCCGCGCGGTCCTGACCGACGAGGAGCTGCGCCAGGTCCTGGCGCCCATTGACAGAGACGCCGGCCCCGACACAGAATCCGGCCCCACCCGAGGGAAATCAAGGAGCTCAGCCCGATGGCCAAGGAGACGCCGCTCCAGGCGGTCAAGCGCCTGTACGGAAGCAAGGAAAAGCTGATTGATAAGCTGGTCAACATCGCCCGCGACCCGGACGAGGACGCCGGCGAGGTCAAGGAGCGGCTGAGCCACCGTGTCGAACAGGAAGCTGCTGCGCCTGGCCGACGTGAGCAAGCGCGTCAAGGACAAGTACGGCAGCCGCGACAAGCTCGTCGAGTCGCTTGGCAAGTCGGTAGGCAAGGCCAAGGACGCCGACTACCTGACCAGCCTCGGCGCCATCTCGACCGCGCGCCTGCTCGACATGGCCCGCACGGCCGAGCGCCGCGCAAGCACCGCGAAGTAGCCTGACTCGCTTCACGACTCGTTGAACCACGTAGACGTGGTCGTTGTCGAAGACGGCGCCGTGGACGTGAGGGCCACCGTTGTCGATGACGTCAACGACGTGGCCACAACAGCCTCGCCATCGTCGCCGTCGACGACAAAGGTGGCGCTCACGTCCACGGCGCCGTCTTCGACAACGACCACGCTCACGTCTTCGTCGACGCCTCTCGCGTTCAACGAATCCGCGCGCGGCCTACTTGGTCAGCGTGTGCTCGAAGCGGACGGCGCCGGTCGCGTCGATGAAGCGGCCGGTGAAGGTCGGGCCGTCGATGACGACGTAGAGGAAGCCCTCGGCGCTGTCGTCCTGGTAGAGGACCTGGTTGCGGTCGTCGTCGTCGAGGTCCTTCACCTCGCTGCTGGCGCCGGTGACGATGAGCTGGGTGCCGCCGCAGGCGTCCGGCTCGTTCATCCACTGGTGGTTGTGGTCGTGGCCCGACAGGTAGACGTCCACGTTGCCGCACACCATGTCGTCGAAGAACTCCTTCACGTCCTCGCCGCTGAGCTCGTCGATCGGGATCGGGATGCCGAGCAGGTCCTCGTAGCTGCCGGCGTTGCCGTGGTCGCCGTTGGACAGGTACGGGTGGTGGCCGGCGGCCAGGACCCAGGTGGCGTCCGCCATCTCCTCGAGCGCGCCGGGGAACCAGGCCCGCTGGTCGCCGTTGTCGGTGTTGTCCCAGAGGATGCTGTTGGTGTCGAGCGCGAGCAGGCCGGTGGGGCCGAAGCGCAGGCTGTAGTGCGTGTCCGGCATGCGCCACTTCGCCGAGTGCGCGCTGTACTCGACCTCGGTGGGCCCGCGATCGAACTCGTTGCCCAGCCCGTCGAACGTCGATGAAGAGGATCTCGCCGCCGTAGTCGTGATTGCCGAGCACCGCGTAGAACGGCAGATCGATGTCGCCGTACGGGATCTCGAAGTTGGACTGCCAGACCTCGTCGTCAACCGAGTCGGCGCCGTCCTCGTACAGGTTGTCGCCCAGCAGCAGCGCGAAGTCGCAGCCCTCGGCGGCGCACAGGTTGCGAACCGCCTCGCCAATCGCGCGCTGCTCGGCGTTGCCGTTGCCGCTGTCGCCCAGCGCGACGAAGCGGAGCGGACCGTCAACCCCGGGCGGGGCGTCGGGGCCGGTCTCCTCGTCGGCGCCGCTGGATCCGGACGCTTCGTCTGCGCGGCCCGGTTCCACCGTCGGGCCGCATGCGGTAGTGAGTGCCAGGAGCAACCAGATCGCTTTACGCATGGCGCACTACCATGCCTGAGCCGTTCCGCGATGAGAACATCCGAGAGTTGCCGACTGCCCAGCCGCTGCGCCGCCCGACGGGACGAGGCACAATACATCTCGCGCCCAAGCGGTGACGGCTCTGGCCCGCAGCGCCGACAGGCACTCTGTGTTAAGTCCAATTAAGACGATGTTCGAGGCGTGAACGCATTCCCGATCAGAGCGCTGGCCATCCTCGCGGCCGCGTGCGCGATGCCGGCCGAGGCCATCGCCCAGAGCGCCGACGCCAGCGGCGCACGCCGCTACCTGAGCGCGGGGAGCGAGCTCGACTGGATCGCGCTGCACGCGCCGCCCGCCGGCGAGCTGCTCGGTGCGATCGCCGCCAGCGAGGTGGACCGCGTGCGCGACGCCGCGCGCGGCGGTCAGGTCCCGGCCCAGGCGTCGGTCGAGGGCCAGCCGCCGGCGCGTCGCCCGGGCGACGGATGGGCGGCCGCGCCGCTGGCCGGCGCGGCGCGCGGCCGCGCCCCGCTCGGCGTGCGCGACGGCGACGGGCGCTGCGACTGCGCCACCCAGGTGGGCGACGAGGCGACCGAGCGCGTCGCCGCGCTGTTCGCCCAGGCCACCTTCACCGCCGGCGACGAGGTCGGCCGCGTGCGCCTGCTGCACCTGCGCCTGCGCTACAACGACGGCGTCGTGGTCCACCTCAACGGCCGCGAGGTGGCGCGCCGCCACCTCGCCCGCGACGCCGCGCCGATGGCGACCGCCGACCGGGCCAGCGGGCCGGAGTGGGAGAGCTTCTTCATCCCGGCCGCCGGACTGCTGAGGCGCGGCGAGAACCGGCTGGCAATCGAGGTGCGGCCGTCGTCAACCTCGCGCTCGCCGGCGCTCGACCTCGAGCTGGAGGCGCGCAGCGGCGCCCGCATCGTGCGCGGGCCCGATCGTGCAGTGGACCGGCCCGACCGCCGCGGCCATCTCGTTCGACACTGACCTGCCGGCGCGCGCGTCGGTGGAGTACGCGACCGGCCGGGGCCAGGACCTGCGCCCGGCGCCGTCCGCCGGCGGCGGGCTGGCCGTGCATCACCGGGTGGAGCTGCGCGGGCTGCCGCGCGGCGGCGCGGTACGCTACCGGGTCGTGGCCGGCGGCGATGTCACGCCGGAGCGCGTCTTTCACACGGCGCCCGCCGCCGGCGACGTGGTCCGCTTCGCCGTGTACGGCGACACGCGCGGCGGCCACGCCGTGCACGGCAAGATCGTCGAGGCGCTGCTGGCCGAGGCGCCCGACTTCGTCGTCGTCACCGGCGACATGGTGCTGCGCGGGAGCGACGAGGCGGACTGGCAGCGCTACTTCCAGGTGGCCGGCGAGCTCCTGGCCCGCGTGCCGCTCTATCCGGCGGTCGGCAACCACGACCTGGGCCGCACCGGCGACGAGCAGCGCCGCATGGGCGAGATCTTCGCGCTGCCGCCGGCCGTGCCGGAGCGGCCGGAGTGGGCGCACTGGTACTCGTTCGACGTCGCCGGCCTCCACTTCGCCATGCTCGACTCCAACGCCTACGGCTCGGAGGAGCAGCTCGACGTGGCTGCGCGCCGATCTCGCCGCCGCCCGCCGCGCCGGCGCGCGCGCCTTGTTCGCCGCGACGCACGACGGCCCGTATTCACGCGGGCTCCACGGCGGAAACCAGATCGCCCGCGAGCGCTACGCGCCGATCCTCGTCGAGAACGGCGTGACCATGCTGTTCGCCGGCCACGATCACCTGTACCAGCGCGGCGAGAAAGGCGGGCTGCGCTACATCGTGTCGGGCGGCGGCGGCGCGCCGCTCTACCCGGTGACGTGCGGCGTGCGCGGCAAGCCGCGCTGCAAGGTCGACGACGGCGCGGCGATCGCGGTCAGCGAGAACCACTACGTCATCGTCACGGTGCAGCGAGACTACGCGCAGATCTGCACCAGGCGTCCCGATCGGACGCTGCTGGAGCGCTGCATTCGCTACAAGCTGCGCCCGCGGTAGAAGCCGGCACTTCGTCCTCTGACATCTCGCGGTCTGGCCGCCATTCGGGCCCGGCGCAAATTTCGCCGACTCGTCGCGTCACCACCGACGCGACGCGACGTGATATTTCGCCGACGAATCTCGATCTCGTCCGCGCCCCATTTTCGGTCTGCGACCCAACTGGCGTGCCAGTCGAATGGAGCCGAGTCGCCTGAATTGACAATTGATGCGCAGCACCGACGGAAGCACTGTGCCGCGATTGACTACATGAACGGGTCTTTCACATTCCGTTGACAACGAGGTCGTGCGGCCTAGAGTGGACCTCGCTCACATAGGGGGGCCGAGAGCCAAAGGAGGCAGCATGTCCATTCCGGGGACCGCCGTACCTCTGTCGGCTGCGATGGCACTGGTCTGGGTCGGAGGATGTTCGAGCACCGTCGGTCGTGAAGACGGGGCGAGCGCGGATCCTGCGCTCGGTGTCCTGGCGGACACCAACGTGACCGATCTGGCCGCTGTGCAGGGCCAACACGTACCGCAAGCAGAACACTGCATTCAGGAGGAGCTCAACGAGATAGCGGATCCACACGAGCGGTTCGAAGCCACGTTCGCCTGTGGCGACGAGCTGTTCGAGGTGGTGTTCAACTCGCTCGACGGAGTGGGGGCGAACGTCGGCAGCGGACAGCGCTTCTCGCGCGTGCCGCGCGCCGATCGCTCCGGCGCCGGCGAGTGGGCAACGCACACGCCGCCGCGCGCGACCGGTCCGAACGGTCAAGCGTGCAACCAGTGCCACAACCTGCCCTTCGACGACGGCGCTGGTGCCGCATCGGGCAACGTCCACCGCGACCCGCTTCACACGGGATCGGTGACGAGCTTCATCCAGCGCAACGCGCCGCACGTCTTCGCGCCCGGGGCCGTCCAGGTCCTGGCCGAGGAGATGACCGAGCGGTTGCATCGCCTGCGCGACGACCGCCGTGACCTGTCGTGCCAGCTGGGCGGCTTTCCCATCCCGGTGCCGCTTTCCTCCAAGGGGGTGTCGTTCGGCAGCATCGTGGTGCGCTGCAACGGCAACGACAACACGGACAACTTGCGCGGCGTCTCCCCCGACCTGATCGTGCGGCCGTTCCAGTGGAAGGGGTCCAACGCGACGTTGCGCGACTTCAACCGCGGCGCCGCTCACAACGAGCTGGGCATCCAGCCGGTCGAGATCGCCGGCGACGACATCGACGGCGATGCCGACGGCGTGCTCAACGAGGCCGGGGTCGGAGACATGTCGGCGCTGTCGGTCTATCTGGCCGCCCAGCCCCGCCCGGTCACCAAGCTGGAGCTTGCCGGTCTCGGTCTCCTCGTCGTCGCCGACGAGGAGCGGGCCGCCATCGGACGCGGCGCGGAGCTGTTCGAGCGCGTCGGCTGCACCAGCTGCCACCGCCCGAGCCTGACCGCCAACGATCCGATCTTCGCCGAGCCGAGCGCGAACGAGAGCTTCCGCGACGCGACCTTCCCGGCCGGCCAGGATCCGATCGAGCGCGGCGTGGATCCGGCAATCCCGATCTCGTTCGACCTGACCGCCGATCAACCCGACAACGTGATCGAGGTGGGCGACGAGGAGATCCACCTGGGCTCGTTCGAGGCCAACTCGAACGGCGGCGCGATCGTGCGGCTGTACGGAGATCTACGCCGCCACGACATGGGCGCGGGTCTGGCCGAGGCGATCGACGAGGTGGGCACCGGCGCCTCGGTCTTCTTGACCGAGAACCTGTGGGGCGTGGGCTCGACGGCGCCGTACCTGCACGACGGCCGCGCCACGACGCTGACCGAGGCGATCCTCGAGCACGGCGGCGAGGCGAACAACTCGCGAAACGCCTTCGCGGGCCGCTCCGATGCCGAGAAGGCCGACATCATCACCTTCCTCGACAACCTCGTCCTGTTCAAGGCGCCCGAGGAAGAAGAGTAGACACCCCAACAGCCCCCCGCGCGCGACGAGCGCGCCGTCCGTAGTGGGCGCGGCCCCGGCCAGTGAGCAGCCGGGCCGCGCCGTTTTTTTGAACCGCGAAGACGCGAAGAGCGCGAAAAGGGACCGCCAAAGCGCCAAGAACGCCAAAGGGGCCTGGGCGCTCGACTCGCTGGCCACATCCTGCAGCCGACTACGCCTGGACAGCGAGTCGCCAGCCGAGCAGAGTGCCCAGGCCCATTTGCCGGTTCGGCGCTTTGGCGGTTCCTCTTCGCGAACTTCGCGACTTCGCGGTTCAAACACGCGGCCGTTACCGCACGCGGAAGGTCACGGCTGCCGACCCGATGTTGCCGGCCTCGTCGGCCACGCGGATGGCCAGGGTGTGGGCGCCCGACTCGAGGTCGTCCGGGAGGCGCAGGCGCAGGATCTCGGTGGTGTCGTCGAGCAGGCCGTCCTGCGAGCCGGCCAGGTGCCAGGCGCCGTCGTCGACGAGAAGGCGACCTCGGCGATCGGGCTGATGGCGTCGGTGGCGCGCGCCGAGGCGGACGGGTACTTGACCGTGACGTTGCCGATGGTCGGCTTCTGGTTGTCGACGACGAACACCGCGCTGGTCAGCTGGCTCTCCAGCGCGCGGTCGTCGGCGTTGGCGCGCCGGTCGCTGGCCATCACGCGCAGCTGGTAGTAGCCGTCGGGATAGGTCTCGGTGTTCCAGTCGAAGTTGGTCGGCGGTCAGCGGCTTGCCGCCGGTCGCGATCGGCCGCCACCTGACATCGCCCTCGCGGCGCACCGCCAGGCGGTACAGGGTCTCGTCGCCGTCCTCGTTCTCCACCTTCCACTTGAGCTTGAGCACCGGGCTGCGCGGCGCGCCGGCCCCCTGCTCCATCGTCTTGAGCTTCGCTGCCTCCTCGCCGCCGGCGCTGACCGTCACGCCGGTCAGGCGCGTGGGCCGGTTCTGCGACAGGTAGTAGAGCAGCGACTGGCGCAGCACCGCGTCGTCGCTGGCCAGCCGGGCGCGGAACTGCAGATAGCGGCCCGGCGGGCTCGCCACCTTGCCGCGCTGCCCGCCGCCGCCGGCCGGGTGGCCGTCGCGCAGGCGCTGCCAGCCGCTCCAGCCGGTCCCCGGCTCCTCGGTGTTGCCCGAGCGCGTCTCGACGACCACGTTGCCCGAGCTGCGCCAGCTCAGGCTGCCGAACCGGGCCGGGGCCTGGGCGTCGAACACCTTGGAGGTGTAGGTCGCGCGGCCGGCCCGCCCGGTGCTGCGGTAGAGCGCGGTGCCGTCGCCGGTCACGAACGCCAGCTTGCCGCCCGGCTCGACCAGCAGCTGCGAGATCTGGCGCTCGGTCACGTCGTACGCGGTCGACACGCTGTCGTCGGCCTCGATGAGGTAGATGCGGCCCTTGTCGCCGGCGCCGGCGAAGATCTGCCCCGCCGGCGTCACCGCCACCGACGAGAAGTAGGTCTGGCTGAGCGAGTGCAGCTGCTCGAGCTGGCCGTCGCCGCGCACCCGGAAGAGGGCGCCCTTGCCCTTGCGCTCTCCCTTGCGCTCCGGCTCGGTGCCGCTGGGCGTCGCCTTCTCGGCGCCCGGCTTGCCGCCCTCCGCGGTCTTGCTCTTCTCGCCCCGCTCCGCCTTGCCCTCGGCGTCCTTGACCGCGGCGGTGGTCTTGACGCCGCTGGTGCTCGGCTCCTTGAGCTCGTTGGCGGCCGCGATGATGCTGCCCTTGTGCTCGGCCAGCGCGGTGACCTCGTTGCCGGCGAAGTCGGCCATGGCCCGGGTGGTGCCGCGCGCCGGATCGTGGCGGAACAGCAGCGCGTCGTCGGAGGTGCCGAACCAGATCGCGCCGTCGGCGGTGGCGATGATCGACAGGATGCGCCGGTCGTTGCTGTCGAACACCATGCGGGCCGAGCCGGACTTCGGATCGACGCGGTAGAGCTTGCCGTCCGGACCGGTGCCGGCGAACAGGCGGCCGCCGCGGTCGAAGGCGAGCGACCAGACCGTCTCCACGCCCTTTATATCGACCAGCTTGCTGGCCTTGCCCGAGCCGCGGTCGATGCGCCAGATCTGCCCGCCCGGCATGGTCCCGGCGTAGAGCGTGTTTCCGCCCGGGGCCAGCGCCAGCGCCACGACGGCCACCGCGCCCGGCACCGAGGCCAGCTTCCTGGCCTTACCATTGCTGACGGCCCAGACCGTCGCCTTGTCGTCGCTGCCGATGTAGAAGGTGCCGTCGCCCCCGCGCACGGCGGACCAGGAGCCGCCCACCTCGAGCTCCGATCGGCTGGTCTGCCAGCCCGGCTTGACCGCGCCGACGGAGGTGATGAAGGCCGACTCCGCGTCCCCCTCGTCCCACTGCTCGTAGCTGTCCACCGTCCAGCGCGACGTGGCGCCGGCTCCCGCGTGCCGCAGCGGCAGCGCGGTGGCGACCAGCGCCAGGAAGGCGGATCCTACCCATGCCGCCGGTCGGCGGCGCACCACATCGAGAGTCACGGAGCTTCCCTCCTCGCCGGGCCCTTCACCGGGGCTTCTTCTCGGCGATCTTGACCAGGATCGACTGCTTGCCGTTGATGACGCGGCTCGCCTTCGACGTGGAGCGCGCGATGGCGCGGTAGCTCTCCACGCGCGGCGTGGCGGCTCCGGCATGCAGCTTGTCGAGCGCGCTCGACGGCAGGTCGCGGATGATCTTTCCGTCGATCGCGGCGCCCTCGTCCGCGGTGAACAGGGTCACCGCGTAGACGTTGCCGGGCAGGAGCTTGCGCAGCACCGCGACAAGGTCGCCCACCGACTCGGGCGGCGCCGCATCGAGCGCGGCCGCGTCGCCGGCGCTGACCTCGAGCCGCACGATCGAGCCGGCCAGGTTGGGCGGCACGTAGAACGGCACCCGCTCGATGACCGCGCGCCCGTCGTAGCGCCGCAGCTCGACCTCGACCGACGTCTTCTCGCCCGCCTCCAGCTCGCGGGTGGGCAGCCGGATGGCGCGGATCTCGCCGAAGTTGGTGTCGTAGCGCAGGTCCACGCGCAGCTCGACCCGCTCCACCTCGACCGGCGCGAACGGGTTCATGAGCAGCGGCACCAGCGCGCGCAGGCCGCGCGCACCGTCCACCACGCCGGCCGCTCCGCCCGACGAGTACAGGTAGTCCACGAACTGCAGCGGCTCGTAGCCCTTGACCTTCACCTTCGAGCGCATCGTCGCGGTGACGTGGTCGCGGTCGGGAAGATACAGAGACACCGCGTTGGTGGTCGCGATGGCGGCCAGCGCCGCGGTGAAGAAGCGGTTGTCGAGCACCTGGACGTGGAACTCGTCCTTGTCGCGCCCCGGCCCGTCGCCCGCGTCGATGTAGATGTCAACCGGGATCATCCGGGTCTGCAGGCCGACGTCGGCCGAGATGGTGGACTGCCGGTCCTGCACCAGCGTGCCCAGCTCGCGCAGCGGCGACGCCACGATGAAGGCGCTCATGGCCGACGGGATGACCGTGTGGATCTCGGCGGCCGCCACCGGCGCGTACAGCTCGCCGGCCTGGAACAGCGGGTGGCCGAACGCCAGCACGCCGCTCACCCTCGAGGAACGAGACCGTGCCGGTGGCCGCGGCCGACATGTCGCCGCGCACCAGCTGCACCGCGATGGCGCCGCCGAGCGTGAACTCGGCCGGTCCGCTGGTCGCGTCGCCGGTGCCGCCGGCCTGCATCGGCTCGATCGGGTAGTTCGCCATCAGCTGGCGCGCCTGCTCGAAGGCCGGCGCGCTGAAGCCGGACATCGCCATCGGCACCGCGGCGGCGGTCATGCCGGTCTCGCTGGCGGTGCCGCCGACTGTGTCGCTGGCCGTCGCGCGCGTCATGCGCGGAAGCGGCGTGCTCAGCAGCCACGGGCTGCGCGGCGGACCCAGCCGCTCCATCGCGGCGCCGACCTTGCCGCCCGGCGCGACGCGCAGCCACTCGTCGCGGCTGGCCGTCGCGTGCGGCACCATCCCGCGGGTGGCGCTGGCCCGCCGCGCGGCCGGACGCGTCCCGCGTGTCCCGCCCTTGCGCAGCGCCTGCTGGTGGAGATTGCGCGGCGTCTTGAAGCCCTCGCGCTTCATGTACTCGATCGGCGTGCATCCGCCGATCGCGACCTTGTTGAAGCGGAAGCCGTACGAGAACGCACAGGCCAGCTTGCCGTCGATGAAAAGCGGGCTGCCCGACATCCCCTGCCAGAAACCGGTCACCTCGAGCTTCTTGTCCTTCGACTTGACGAGGATGATGTCCATCTTCGGCAAGAAGTTGCGGGTCACGCCGATCACCTCGAACTCGAAGCGCTCGGGCGTGGTGCCCTGCATGGTGGTGAGGCCGTAGCCGGTCTGGCCCCGCCGGACCTTGGCCAGCGGAAAGGTCTCCACCGAGCCGATGCGGATGCCGCCCCGGGCCCCGCCGGGATTTGCGTCAGCCGCGTGCACCCCGGTGAGGAGAAGGCCGACAAGAGCAAGCCCCGTGGTGGCAGCGACCGATACCAATCTCCCGCCCATATAGACAGTCAGAATAGCGAGAACCGAGCGATGCTGCCAGGATCCGCTCGGGCGCCCGACCCGTGACACCAGAGTCACGCTGTGGTGTTGGAGAGTGGACGGGGACGCTGGCAAAAGCCTGACGGGGATTGAGTTCAAGCCTCTGGAATTGCATCGATTTGTCGATCTGGCAGGAGGCGGCACGCGGACTGCAGACGAAAACTGCCTCAAGGCCGCTCCACGGCGACAGAGGAGAAGTCGGCATGAGCACCTACGTCGAAACCTGGAAGGGAATCGCCCACGCACTCGGACGCTCCGAGCGATGGTGCCGCTACATGGCACAGCGCGCGGCAGATCCTCTCCCGGTGTTCAAGGTCGGGGGCATCGTTCGTCTCAACGGCGATGACCTCGCCGATTGGCTGCTGCGCCAGCGCGAGCGCAGCTTGACCCCGGTCGCGGTGGCGACCGAAGCGCGAGACCGGGCCGAGGTCAACCTCAAGCTCATCGCGTAGCAGCGCTGGCGACGTCGACACGGCCCTGTGCTATAGGTGCCGGCGATGTCGCTTCCGCTTGCCGAGCTGTCCGGCCCGGTCCGCGCACTCTTCAGTGACCTCGACGGCACGCTGTCAACAAAGGGCCGGGTCGAGGCTTCGACCTACGCGGCGCTCGAGAGCCTCGGCGAGGCAGGCATCCCGATCGTCCTGGTGACCGGCCGCCCGGCCGGCTGGGCCCAGGCGATGGCCGCGCTGGTCCCGTTCGCCGCCGTGGTGGCGGAGAACGGCGGCGTCACCTTCTTCCACTACGGCACGTCGCTCAAGAAGATCTACGGCGTGCCGGCCGCGTCGGTGCCGGAGTGGCGCCGGCGCATGCAGGCCGCCGCGGTCGAGGTGATGAACGAGGTGCCGGGCGCGCGCATGTCCACGGACAGCAGCTACCGCGAGGTGGACCTGGCCATCGACTGGAACGAGGAGTCGCGGCTGTCCCGCGAGGAGTCCCTGCACGTCGTCGAGCTCCTGCGCCAGCGCGGCTTCACCGCGGTGCGCTCGTCGGTGCACGTCAACTTCGGCCCGCCCACCTTCGACAAGCTGTCGGCGTGCAAGGTGGTGGTGGCCAAGGTGCTGGGCGGCGACCCGGCCGACCTCTCGCCCTACGTCTACGTCGGCGACGCGCTCAACGACGCGCCGATGTTCGCCGGCTTCGAGAACTCGGTCGGCGTGGCCAACATCCGGCGCTGGTGGGAAGAGCTGACCCACAAGCCGCGCTTCCTCACCGAGGGTGAGGAGGGCGCCGGCCTCCGCGAGGTGGTCGAGCACGTCCTGTCGTTGCCGCGCTGAGGCGCGACGTCAGGCGTCCGGCGCGGCGCCGCCGAGGGTGACGGCGGGGAACTGGCTGGCGGTCTGGGCGGCCTGCTCCATCTGGCGGGCGGACAGGCCGAAATGCACGCGGGCCATCTCGAGGCACTCGAGCTCGCGCCAGTCCTCGCGGCCGTCGGCGCGCCCGATGATCATCATGTAGACAGTGGTCCAGTAGCGGTCGGCCGGGTCGCGGATGGTGCCGGCGATCTGGGACAGCGCGTCGGCCATATCGATGTCCTGCACCCGCTCGAGCGACTCCTCGATCGCCGCGTCGAGCTCCTCGCGGGTGAGGACCGCCATGTCCGGGATGTTGCGCAGCACCGCGCGCAGACCGTCGCGCTCCTCGGCGCGCACCTTCCCGTCGGCCCGGGCCAGGAGCGCCATGCAGTCGACGAAGCGCGGCATCAGCTTGCGCATGCTCGCGGCCCGCTCCTCGACCGTCTTGAGGCCGGTCTTCTGCCGCGCGCCGTCGAACAGCGCGCGCGCCTCGCCGTCGCTCAGCGCCAGCGCCGCCTTGAGCGCGTCCAGGTAGCTGAGCTCGGCGTCCGGCAGGTCGGCGTCGGAGACGCAGAGCTCGGCCGCCATCGCGTAGGCAGTCAGCCGGTGGCCGCGGCTGGGCAGGCCGCGCGCGATCGACTCGAGCCGGCTGCGCCCGCCGCCGGCCTCGCGGATGGCGTCGGCCGCCACGTCGATGAGGCCGGAGCGCTCGTCCGAGCTCAGGGCCGAGAACAGCTCGTTCTCCTCCAGGCCGCGCTCGAACGCCTCCATCTCCTCCTCGGTGACGTCGCTGTCCGCCTCCACGGCGGCCAGCATGGCCTCGATGATGAAGCGGCGCGGATCCTCGGCGGTGAGGTCGCCGCTGAACATCTGGCTGACGAAGCTCATGACTCCCCCTCTCTTTCGAAGCGAAGAGGTGTCGGCTAGTCTATCGGACATGCAGGTGCTCCGGGAGGCCCTGGAGCGGGCGCGCACACGAGGACCCCAGGCGCTGGTCACCGTCATCGCGACCTCCGGGTCGACCCCGCGCCACGCCGGGGCCAAGATGGTTGTCGACGCCGAGGGCGCGACTTTCGGCACCATTGGCGGCGGCCGGGTCGAGCTGATGGCGGTCGAGCGCGGGGCCGAGGTGGCGCGGGGGGCCCCGGCGGGGCGGGTCCGCCACCACCTGGTGCGCGACCTGGCCATGTGCTGCGGCGGGTCGATGGAGCTCTACGTGCAGCCGGTCGCGCCCAGCGCCGACGCCATCGCAGGGGCGCTGTCGATGTGGCGGGCGCGTCGGCCGCTGCGCCTGGTCACGCGGCTGGACGGAGCGCCGATCGAGGTGGAGGCGGCGGGCGAGGACCGCTCGCGCCGGTCGCAGCTGGACGGCGATCGCTTCGTCGAGCCGGTCTGGCCCGGCGATCGCGTGCTGCTTTTCGGCCTCGGCCACGTCGCGCGCGCGACCGGGCCGGTGCTGGCCGGGCTCGGCTTCGAGGTCGTCGTGTGCGACGACAACGAGACCGGCGTCCTGGACGCGGCGCCGCCGGCGTGGGCGTCGCGCGCGGTGACGTCGTTCGAGCTGACCGACGTGGCGCGCGAGGTCGGCCCGCTCGGCTTCGGCGACTACGTCATCATCATGACGCGCGACCACGCCGTCGATCAGCGCATCCTCGAGCAGGCGCTGGCCCTCGAGTCGCTCGCCGAGCTGACCTACCTCGGCCTCATCGGCAGCCGCGGCAAGGTGGGGCGCTTCCGCAAGCGGCTGGAGGCCCGCGGCGTGGCCACCCCGGAGAGGTGGGCGCGGCTGCGCGCGCCCATCGGCCTGGACATCGCGGCCGAGACGCCGGCCGAGATCGCCATCTCGGTGGCGGCCGAGCTGATCATGGTGCGCAGCGGGGCGGAGCGCCCGCCGTGACCGGCGAGGTCGCGGTCGTCATCGTGGCGGCCGGCGCGGGGCGGAGGCTGGGCGGTGTGGCCAAGGCGCTGCTGCCGGCCGGCGAGGCGCAGCACGTTCCTGGCCACCATCGCAGCGACAGCGGCGGGCGCCGGGGCCGGACGCGCCGTCGTCGTGATCGGGCCGCCCCACGGCGAACGGGTGGCGGACGAGGCGCGCCGCCTCGGCCTCGAGCTGACCGACAACCCGGATCCGGATCGCGGCATGAGCTCGTCGGTGGCGCTCGGATTCGAGCACGCGCTGGCGCGGTTCGGCGATGCCGCCGCCGCGCTGCTCTGGCCGGTCGACCACGCGCGGGTGGCGCAGGTCACGGTCGCCCGGCTGGTGGCGGAGGCCGACGCCGGCCGCGTCGTCATCCCGACCTGGCGTGGGCGCGGCGGCCACCCGACGGCGTTCGGCCGCGCGCTGTGGCCGGAGCTGGCCGGCTGCGCCGCGCTGCCGCGTGGGGCGCGCAGCGTGCTCGACAGCAACGCGGACCGCGTCCTGCGCGTCGAGGTCGACGATCCGGGCGTCACCGCCGACGTCGATCGCGCGGAGGATCTGCCATAGCAACGACGGACTCGCTCGCGCTGCTCCTGTCCGCGCTGGCCGTGACGGCATGCGGCGGCAACGGGCCGGTCGAGATCCAGATCCCGGCGCAGGCCGAGCCGGAGGAGGCGGACTCGGGGCCGGAGCCGGAGCAGCTGTCGCGCGAGCTCGAGGCGACGGTGCTCGAGATCTACAGCCACCTCACCCTGGGCAACTTCGCCGCGTTTCGCGACAGCCTTGCCAGCGAAGAGCCGGTGGTGCTCATCGGCGTGCGGCCGCGCGACGTGCTGGTCGGCGTCGCTCCGCGCGCGGCGGCGAGCGATCGCCGGCTGTTCGCGAAGATGGCGCCCACCATCCTGGCCAAGAACCTCGAGATCCACCTGTCGCCGGACGGCTCGGCGGCGTGGACCTTCGACGAGATCAGCTACCGCGTGAGCTACGAGGGGCGCGTGGCCTCGATCCCGATCCGCAGCACCAGCCTGTTCGTGCGCGACATCGACCGCTGGGTCCTGGTCGCCGAGCACCAGTCGTACCCGACCGACATCGACGAGCTGCGCGCGCGCGCTGCGGCCGGACGCGCCGAGCAGCCGCGCCGCTTCCCCAGCCGCCACACAGGCGAGCCGGCGCGCGAGCTGGTCCGCCTGGTCGGCCTCCTGCACAACGCCGAGCCGCGCGACCTGGGGCGCCGCGTGGCCCCGGACGCCTCGACCCTGGTGCTCCTGCCCGACGCCGACCACGAGCTGCGCGGCCGCGCCGCCGTCGACGGGCCGTCGCTGGCCACGCTGTTCGGCCCCGGCGCCACCGTCGGGCTGCGCGACTACCACATCGGCACGGCCAAGAGCGAGACCGTGGCGTGGATGGCGGCCAACCTGGTCGTCCGCACCGTGGTCAACGACGAGAAGGTCGACATCGGGATGCGTGGCACCTACGTGTTCCGCCGCGGCGAGCGCGACTGGGAGCTGGTGCAGATGCACGTCAGCGCCCCTGTCAGCGAGGCCGAGCTCAGCCGCCGCGTGTTCGGTACGCCCTGAGGATCAGGCGGCGCGGTCGTCGGCCGGCTCCGCCTGCGCGTCGGTCACGCCGGCGGCGAAGTGGCGCACGTACGGATCGTCGAGGTACGTGTCGGTGAGCCGCTTGCGCCGCCGGAACGGAGCCGCCAGCAGGCGGAACGGCAGCTTCACCGCCGCGATCAGCGCGCCCGGCAGCTTGGCGCCGTACGCCTCGAGGATGTAGAGCGCGGCGCGGACGCGCGACAGCTCGGCCAGCGGGCGATCGATGAGCCCCATGCGCTGCATGCGCAGCTCGGCGCAGCGGTTCGTGTGGGCCAGGAACGCCGGCATGTGGCGCAGCACCGGGTGATCTTGCGGCAGCCGCTTCTGGATGAAGCGACCCAGCCGCGTGACGCCCCACAGCGAGACCAGGTGCAGGCCGGTCAGGCGGCGGCGCACCCCGGCGCGCCCCTCGATGGCGCGCATGGTCTGCTGCTCGCCGAACTCGACGTGGCGCTCCTCCTGCTTCACCGCGCGGCGCAGGATGTCGATGCTGCCCTGGTGATCGAGCGTGTCGATGACGGCGTAGAACGCGACAAGGACGAAGCCCTCGCCGGCGGCCATCTCGAGGCAGACGTGCTCGGCCCACGATCCGCCCATCATGCCGGTCGACAGGAAGCGGACCATCGGATGGGCCGGCTTGGGCCGCATGTCCATCATGCGCAGCATGCGCAGGAAGTTGTTGACGTGCTGCATCTCCTCGAGCGACTGGCGGGCCAGGAACCTGGCCGCGGCGACGTCGGGCGCCGCGTACAGCCAGTGGCCGACCTGGATCCCGGTCATCTCGCCGTACAGGAACTGGTTCATGATCCACTCGACCAGATCCTTGTCGCGCACCGGGTCGAGACGCGCGCCGGCGAAGTCGAAGGACATCTCCTCGCGGCTGAGCAACATCCCCATGGTGGATCGAGTATAGCCCCACAACTTCCCCCAGGCCTGGAGCGAGCGGTCTGCCCGCGGGGCCCCCGCAGGGGCCCGCCGCTCTGTCGGGCCCGCCCCGAAAGCCCGGGCCGCCGGAGCGGGCCGCTACAACGGACCGTTACACCGGCTCACACGCCGCTCATCGGCAGCGAGATGCGGACCACGTTGCCGGCCAGCGCGGCGCCGCCCCGGCGCTCGATCCAGATGCGGCCGCCGTGGGCATGCACGACCCCGCGGGCAAGCGCCCAGCCCAGCGCCGAGGCCGGCCGCGGCCGGGCCGAGCGCGGACCCACGCCGCCGCGCTGATCGACGGCGGTGGCCAGGTCGGGCCCGCTGTCGCCGATCGACCAGATGATCTGGTCGCCGCGCTTCTCGACCGACACGGTGACCCGCCCACCCGGAGGCGTGCGCTTGACCGCGCCCTCGATCAGATAGTGCAGCGCGCGCAGCAGCCGCCCGCGATCGGCGCGCAGCGAGACGCCGCTGGTGGCGGATCGCTCGAGGTCGATGCCGGCGTCGGTCGCCGCGGCCCAGGCCGCCTCGTGCGCCTCGTCGACGACGCGGCCGGCGTCGATGGGCTCGCTGTCGGCCTGCAGCACGCCTGCCTCCAGACGCCCGGCCTCGACGATGTCGGTGAGCAGCCGGTCCATCGACTTGGCCGCGCGCTCGAGACGTCCGAGCTGCCGGCTGACCGGCGTCGGGCACGCCGTCCTGGCCGAGCAGGTCGACGACGAGCAGGATCACGCCCAGCGGCGTGCGCAGGTCGTGCGACAGCACCGCCAGCACCTCGTTGCGCTCGGAGCGCAGGCGCGCGCGCTCCACCGCCGACGCCACCGCGCCGGCCAGCGCCGTGGCCAGGGCCAGCTCGCCCTCGCCCAGCTCGCGGCGCGACTCCACCGACGCCAGGGTCAGCGCGCCGGCCACCACCTGGCCGACGCGAACCGGCACCACGACCCACGACCACAGGCCGAGCTCGGCCTCCAGACCGGGCTGTGCCTGATCGCACTTGCCGACCACGTCCGGCTCGCCGGTGCGCAGCACCTTGACCAGGCCGATCTGCGAGCCCTCGTCGAGCAGCGGCCGCCGCCGCATGCGGCGCGCGCGGTCGACCAGGCTGGCCTCGGGATGCACCGCGGCGATGGGGCGCGGCGGCAGGCCGGGCTCGTCGACGAGGTCGACGGCGCAGAAGTCGGCCACGCCGCGGGCGGCCACCACGGCCTGCGCCATCTCCTCCAGCGCGTGCTCGCAATCGCTGGATTCCGCGAGCAGCCTGGTGACCCGCGAGAGCAGGTCGAGGGCGACCTGGGCGTCTACCGAGCCCATGACGCGATTTTGTACTCGATTGCGGGCCTCAATTGGAAACCATTGCTCGCTTGTAGGTGTCGTGCCGAGCTGTTACCTAACCAGCATGGCGCGCCAAAAATGCGGCCCCGGGTCCGCGTTCGGCCTCGCGGTCGCCATCGGCGCAGCCTTCGCCGCGGCATGCGGCAGCAGCTCCGCGGCCTCGCGCGGCCGGCCGGACGTCCCGGACGCGCGTCCGGAGCCGGTGCGCGGCCGGGCTGTCCGCGCCGCGCCGTCGTACGCGAACCAGGGCGGCATGTGGCTTCCGTCGCAGATGCCGGGCCGGACCGAGCAGCTGCAGCGCCTCGGCATCGACATCGATCCGGCCCTGCTGTCCGATCCGGCGTCGCCGCTCCTGCAGGCGATCGTCAGCCTGAGCGGCTGCTCCGCGGCCTTCGTCTCGCCCGAGGGTCTCATCGTCACCAATCATCACTGTGCCAGGAGCGCGCTTCAGTACAGCTCCACTCCCGAGCATAACCTGCTCGACCTCGGCTTCCTGGCCCGAACGCGCGCCGAAGAGAAGTGGAACGGCCCGGTCGCCCGAGCCTACGTCACCCAGCGGGTGCACGACGTGACCGCGGCGATGACGGACGGCCTCGACACGATCGCCGACGACGCCAGCCGGCACGCCGAGATCGAGGCGCGCCAGAAGAAGCTGGTGGCCGAGTGCGAGGGAGGACGCCCCCACGTGCGGTGCCGGGTGGCGCGCTTCTTCGACGGCGCGCAGTGGCTGCGCATCCAGAGCCTGGAGATCCGCGACATCCGCCTGGTCTATGCACCACAATCGGGCATCGGGTGGTTCGGCGGCGACCAGGACAGCTGGATGTGGCCGCGCTACACCGGCGACTTCGCTTTCTACCGGGCCTACGTTGGCCCCGACGGGGTGCCTGCCGACCACTCCGAGAGGAACATCCCGTACCGCAGCCAGCACCGGCTCAAGATCGCGAGCAAGCCGCTCCGCGAGGGTGATCTGGTGGTGGTGGCCGGCTTTCCGGGCGGGACCAGCCGCCACCGGACCGCGGCCGAGGTCGAGGAGGCGGTGACCTGGCAGTACCCGCGCCTGATCGCGCGCGACGAGGCGGTGCTGGCGGCGCTGCGCGGGCTGGATCGCGACCCGGCGGCGGCCGCCGCGGCCCAGCCGATCATCTTCGCCACCGAGAACGGGCTCAAGAAGACGCGCGGCCTGCTCGACGGTCTGGTCAGGGCGGGAGCTGTCGACAAGCGGCGCCGCGCCGAGGCTGCGCTCGCGGCGTGGATCGCTCAGGAAGCGGACCGCCGCGCCGACTGGGGCCAGGTGCTCGGCCAGCTCGAGCGGCTGCAGGCCGACAGGCGCGGCGCGCGCGACCGCGACGCCGCGTTCGCCGAGCTGCGCGACGTGCGCCTGTTCTCCGCGGCCGCGACCATCGTGCGCATGGCCGAGGAGCGCGGCAGGCCGGACGCCGAGCGCGACCCGCGCTACCAGCAGCGCAACTGGAAGAAGATCGAGGCCGGCCTGGTCAACCTGGAGCGCCGGCACCACCGCGATGTCGACGCCGCCATGCTCGGCCTGGCGCTGACCCGCGCCGCGCGCGACCTGGACCACAACCGAGGCTGGCTCGAGCGCGTGCTCGATCGCCGCGCGATGGCCGCCGCCGCGTCGGGCGACGACGAGGCGATCGCCCGCGAGATCGATCGCATGGTGCGGCGGATGTACGGCGCCACCAGGCTCGAGCGCGAGGACATCCGGCTTCAGCTGGTGCGCGGCGCGACCGTCGCGCAGCTGGTGCGCAGCGCGGATCCGATGATCCGCATGGCGGTGGCGCTGCGGCCGGTGGAGAAGGAGATCGAGGACGGCGTCGACCGCCTGGCCGGAGCCGCGGCGCTGGTGCGGCCTCACTACATGGCCGCGCTACGCGCCTTCCACGGCGGCGAGGTGGCCCCGGACGCCAACGGCACGCTTCGCATCGCGTTCGGCACGGTGCGCGGGTTCCGGCCGCGACCGGATGGTCCGATGCTCCGCCCCTTCACCACGCTGCGCGAGATGGTGGCCCGACATCGCGGCGCCGCGCCGTTCGCGATCCCGGACGCGGTGCTGGCCGCGGCGGGGCGCGACGTCGGGCCGTATCGCGACCACAAGCTCGACGATGTCCCTGTCGATTTCCTTTCGGACGCGGACACGACCAGCGGCAACTCCGGATCGGCCACGCTCAATGCGCGCGGCGAGCTGTGCGGACTCCTGTTCGACAACACGATCGAATCGGTCTCTGCGGACTGGCTCTACGTGCCCGACTCGCATCGCTCCATTCATGTCGATATCCGCTATGCGGCATGGATCATGGATGCGGTCAACGGTGCTGATCATCTGCTCGCCGAGATGGGCGTAACTCCGTCGCTTTGAAAGGCGCGCGAGTCGTGGCGGCAGCATCTGTACATGCTGTCTTACAACTCGTTGCCATTCATTACACTTGAGAGTTTGCCGCGCCGCCTACCACCCAGTAGCTTGTGCGAACAAGAGGCCGTTGAAGCCAAGCGGCGAAGCAAATCCTGGGGCGACGCGCTCCAGTTCAAGGAGGATGTTTATGAAGAAGAGCTCGCTCATCACTGGAATCCTGGTCGCCCTTAGCCTCGCGTTCGTCCCGGCTTGCAAGAAGGACAAGAAGAAGACCGACGAGGCGCCGGCGACTGGCGATCCGGCCGGAATGGGCAAGCCGGCTGACACCCCGACCGACCCGGCGGCTGGTGGCACGGCTCCGGCTGACCCGGCGGCTGGCGGCGCGGCCGCCCCGAGCGATCCGGCGGCTGGCGCGGCTCCGGCCGACCCCGCGGCTGGCGGCGCGGCTCCGGCTGACCCCGCGGCTGGCGGCGCGGCTGGTAGCGACCCCGCGGCGGCTGGCGGCGCGGCTGGCAGCGACCCCGCGGCTGGCGGCGCGGCTGACGAGGCCAAGAAGGACGACCCGGCGGCCGGCGGCGCGGCTGGCGACGACATGAAGAAGGACGAGGAGAAGAAGTAAGCTCTCTTTCTCCGCAGTCTGAAAAGGGAGCGTGCCTCGCAAGAGGCGCGCTCCTTTTGTTTTCGGCGCCGCCCGCGGTCGATAAGGTACGGGTGGTGAGACGGCGACGCGACGAGACCAAGGTGGCGTGGCGGTCGCTGACGATGGCGGCTGGCGTTCGCGCTGAGCGTCGCGTGCGGCGTTTCGGATGCGCCCGGCGGCGCGGGGCGGGGCGGCAGCGCGGCGGTGTCGGCGCCTGGCGCGGCGGCCGGTGCTGGCCATGGCGCGGCGAAGACCGACGCGGCGCACCCGGGCGTCAGCGGCGATCACGAGGCCGAGGTCGCGCAGCTGCGCGCGTTCGAGGACCGGCGCCGGCGCGAGACCGACTTCGCGGCCCTGCCGGCCGGCGACGGACAGCTGGGCGCGAACCCATATCAGGTGCGTCGCCTGGGCGGCGATCGCGCGGTCGGCGCGCTGCGCGGGGCGGACGCGATCGTCCTGCTCGACGGGCGCGGCCACGAGCTCGACAGGGCGCCGGCGCCGCCCACGCCGACAGCGCTGGTGGTCGATCGCGCCGGACGCATCTGGGTCGGCGGGACCGGGTCGCGCGAGATCGCGCTCTACCGCGCGCGCGGCGATCGACTGAAGAGGCTGGCGCGCCTCGAGCTCGACGGCGCCTGGACCGTGCGCGCGCTGGCCGCCTCGCCGGACGGGTCGTGGCTGTACGCGGCCGACGAGCGGACGGGGCTGGTCGCCGCGCTCGCCATCGAGGGCCGCGGCGCCGGCGCGCGCATCCGCGAGCAGCGCGCTGTCGGCCGCTGCCGCGAGCCGATCCAGCTCGCGCTCGCCGGCCGGTGGCTGGTGGTCAACTGCCTGGCCGAGCACGCGCTCGTCGCCAGCGCGCTGGATGCGCGCGGACGGCCGACCGGCGCGGATCCGGTGCGCATGGTGCAGGACGGCCCGTTCTGGTCGCTGGCCGCCGCGTCGGCCGGCGGTCGCGCGATCGTCGCCGCCGGCGGCGTGGAGGACCACCCGCTGGTGCGCAAGGCAGGCGGCTTCGGCTACATCGACTCGTTCCTCTATCTTTACGAGCTGCCGGCGGCGGGACATGCGCCGGCGCGGCGGCTGGCCGCGGTCAATCTCTCCGAGCAGGGCGTGGTCACGCCCAAGTGGATCGCGCTCGAGCTCGACGACGGCCGGGCCATCGTCCGCACCGCCGGCTACGCCACCGACGTGCTGGCCGCGCTGACCTGGTCCGCGCTGGAAGCAGCGGGGCCGCTGCCAGCGCCTGCCATCGAGCGGCGCCGCTTCCTGCCCGGCAGCACCGACTGGTCGCCCGGCGACGCGGGCGGCCCGGCGCTCGGCGCCAGCCCGCTGCTCGACGGCTGGATCGTCGACGACGGCTCCGCGCCTGCGCTGGCCCGGCCGGGCGGCGACGCGCCGCCGCGCTCGACCGAGTCGCGCGTGGGCGAGGCGCTGTTCTTCACCACATTGATGTCGCCGTGGAACCGGAGCGACGGCGAGCTGAGCCGCTTCACCTGCGAGACCTGTCACTTCGAGGCCTACGGCGACGGCCGCGTCCACTTCACCGGGCGCGGCACCGTGCACGCGTCGACCAAGCCGCTGCGCGGCCTTTTCAACAACCGGCCGCACTTCACCCGCGCGCTCGATCGCAGCATGGCGCAGATGGTCCACGCCGAGTTCCGCGTGGCCAACCGCTGGAACGGCCGCGATCCGTGGTTCGCGCTGGCGGCCGGCGACGTGCCGTGGCTCGCCTCGGTCAACGGCGTGCCGCCCACCATGTCGGCGCCCTATCTGCGTCGCGCGCTGATGAGCTTCCTCATGGAGCAGACCTTCGAGCCCAACCAGGCGGTGCGCGGGCGGCGACACTTCAGCGCGCGCGAGCGGGCCGGCGCCGAGCTGTTCCGCCGGCGCTGCGAGTCGTGCCACGGCGCGCGGCTGGTCGCCGAGGATGCTTCGACCGCGGTGGCGTTCGACGACTGGGAGGCGCTGGTGTTCTCGCCCCAGGGGCCGATCGTCTGGGCCAGCGCCGAGTACCGCCAGACCGGCGTCGAGCCGTATCCGCATCCGCGGGGCGCGCGCACGACGTCGCTGCGCCGCGTGCACCACAAGTTCCCGTACTTCACCAGCGGCAGCGCGCGCTCGCTGGCCGAGGTGGTGGCGCGGGCCGGCTGGGTCGGCGACCGCTTCCTTCACGACGGCGCGCCGGCCGAGGCGCAGCGCCTGCCGCCCGACGAGCGGGCCGCGCTGGTCGCCTTCCTCGAGCTCCTGTAGCGCCGGGCCGCTCCGCCTCCGGGCGCCGCCACAGGTGTATGATGCGACGCCATGAGCGATCGCGGGGGCGGCAGCGACGGACCGCCCGGCAGTCACGGCAAGCCGTGGCCGCCCGGGCCGGGCTCGGAGCAGGAGCGCGGAAGACCTGCGTCGGTGCCGCCCGGCCCGCAGCAGGGCCAGCCGCCCGGCCCGCCGCCGGACGGGCCGGCCGGTGGGCAGCCGCCGCAACCGTACGCGCCGCCGCAGCCGTACGCGCCGCAACCACCGCAGCACCAGCAGCCGCAGGGGCCGCCGCAGGTGTTCGGGCGGCCGCCGGCGCCGCACCCGAACGCGCCGCAGCCGTATCAGCCGCCCCATCAGCAGCAGCCCGGCGCGCCGCGGCCGTATCAACCGCCGCAGCTGCCGCAGCCGGCCGCGCCGCAGCCGTACCGGCCGCAGGGCCCGCAGCAGCCGTACGCGTCGCCGCCGTATCAGCCGCCGCAGCCGCAGGGCCGGCCGCCCTCGCACCAGCCGCACCAGCCCGCGCCGCTTCCACCGCCGCCGCATCATGTCGCGCCGAGCGGGCGCCAGCCGCCGGTCCCGTACCGCCGCGACTATCCGGCCCCGTTCCCGCCGGCCGAGCAAGGTCAGGCGGCCGACACCATCCGCGTGTGGCAGGACCCGGCCTGGGCCCAGAGCGCGCCGCCGCCTGACCGCGCCGCGGTGCTGCCGCCGCTGTCGCCCGCCGAGTCGGCCATGCTGACCGCGCCGCCCAGCGCGCTCGGCATCTTCAAGCTCGCCGTTCGCCGCGCCTTCCGCCTCTACATCGATCCACGCGAGGTCACCGACGCCGAGCGCGCCGCGCTGGAGGCGCAGACGCCGCCGATCACCGATCCGGATGTGCAGGGCTTCCTGGCCTGGCGGCGCTCGGTGCACCTGGTGGTCGCGGTCTCCATCCTGCCGCTGCTCCTGTTCCAGCTGATCAACCTGGTCAAGTCGGAGAACAACCCGGGCGCGCTCAACGCCCTGTTCGTGCTCCACCTGCTCATCGACGTCGGCTTCACCGTCCTTCTGTGGACCCAGCTGAGCCGCTGGACGAACTGGCAGAAGCAGCGCCGCGTGCTGATGCTCGGATGGCTCGCCTTCTTCCTGATGCCGTTCGTGCTCTACCTCTATCCGCTGCGCTCCGCGATGGACGACCAGCTGGCCCAGTCGGTCGGCGATCCGCGCATGCGCCAGCTCACCTCCATGGTCGTCGGCATGGCCGCGTCGATCGCCGCCATGATCGAGCTCGCGCCCAAGGCGATCTCGCTGATGCCCGGCCTCCTGCGCGGCGCGCTCACCTCGAAGCTCCTGTTCCCCGGCGCGTCCGGCCCGGGCTGGCTGGTGCTGGTGCTGGCGCCGATCTACGCGCTGCTCATGTACGTCGTCCTCATCGTCCCGTACCAGCTGACCGGCAGCGGCTTCTTCGTGCCGGCGATGATCGGGCTCATCGGCGCGCAGATCTGGATGGGCCGGGCCGGCTACCAGCTCGCGCGCCCGGAGCACCTCGACGAGGCGCTGGTGCTGGTGCGCAAGGTGCGAACCACGTACGTGGCGCTCAACCTGCTCGGCCTGCTGTTCGTCGCGTTCGGCGTCGCCGATCTGCTGAGCACGCTGCAGCTGCCGATCTGGCAAGGCCTCCGCGTGCTGGTGTCGCTGCTGGTCAACGTCCTCCTGCTCACGCTCATCGCGACCGATCAGATCGTGGCGAACCTGGTGCGCGGCCAGAGGCTCCTCGGCATGCCGGGCACAGGCGCGGCGCAGGCCGCCTTCGCGCATGACATCGCCCACTTCGAGGACCCGGAGCCGGCGCCATCCGCGCCGAGCGACGGTCCGCCGCAGCCTCCGCATCACGTCTGATTGCCAGAACGGCCCGCGGCCTCCGCGCCGCACTGACAGCGTGACAGGATGCGACTCGCCGTCGCGCGCAACTGGCCGAGACCAGCACGCCGCGGCTCGCGCATGCAGCTGGCCACCTCCTTGCACAATGGAGAGGACGTGTTCGTCCTCTTCCACGTGGCGGTCGGTGTGCCGCACCGTGTCCCGGCCGTTGCCGTGGCGCCGCTGCTGCCCCTCCCCCGGCGGCCGAGCGCCGCGTTCCGGGACGCGGTGACGCCGGCCGTCCACGTGGAAAGGGCGGACCGCTCGCATACCGCATGAGGAGGGAGGCGGGTCGTCGGTCGCGCTCATCACGATGGCCCCCTCCCTCCCCTCCTCCTACCCTTGCCGCCGGTGTGAGCGCGCTCTCGCGCTCGCTCACCGACGGTGAATGCGATGCGCGTTCGGGCGGGGCACGGCAGAGTCCGGTGGACGACCTCGCGCGTTAAGTGCTAGCTTAACGCCCGCATGGCGTTCCTGCTCCACGATCCACTGACGCGACTGCTCGCCCAGGCGGTGGTCATCATTGCTGCGTCGCGCCTGATCGGGCTGCTGACGCGGCGCATCAGCCAGCCGTTCGTCATCGCCGAGGTGGTGGCCGGAATCCTGCTCGGTCCGTCGTTACTCGGCTGGCTGGCGCCGGACTTCTCGGCCGCGCTGTTCCCGAAAGAGTCGCTCGGCACCATGAAGATGATCGCGCAGCTCGGCGTGGTGCTCTTCATGTTCCTCGTCGGCCTGGAGCTGAACCCCAAGCTCCTGCGCGGGCGCGGCCACACCTCGGTCGCCATCTCGCACACCAGCATCATCGTGCCGTTCCTGCTGGGCATCGGGCTGGCGTTCTACATGTACCCGCGCTTCTCCGATCCGTCGGTGCCGAAGACCGCCTTCGCCCTGTTCATGGGCGTGGCCATGAGCATCACCGCCTTCCCGGTCCTGGCCCGCATCCTGACCGAGCGCCACCTGATGCGCACGCGGGTCGGCGCGGTGACCATCGCCTGCGCGGCGGTCGACGACGTGACCGCCTGGTGCATCCTCGCCTTCGTCGTCGCCATCTCGCGCTCGGCCGGGATCTCGGGCGCGGTCGTCACCACCGGGCTGACGCTGGCCTACATCGTGGCCATGTTCGTCGTGGCACGCCCGCTGCTGCAGCGGCTGGCCGCCCGCGTGGCCACGCCCGACGCCATGTCGCAGAACGTGGTGGCCGTCGTCATCGTGCTCGTGTTCCTCTCGGCGTGGGCGACCGAGCTCATCGGCATCCACGCCCTGTTCGGCGCCTTCCTGTTCGGCGCCATGATGCCGAAGGAGGGCGGCTTCGGACGCGCGCTGGCCGAGAAGCTCGAGGACCTGGTGCTGGTCGCCCTGATGCCGCTGTTCTTCGCCTTCAGCGGCCTGCGCACCGAGATCGGCCTGCTCGACTCGCCGGGGGACTGGGCCATGTGCGGCGTCATCATCGTGCTGGCGGTCGCCGGCAAGCTCGGCGGCAGCGCCATCGCGGCCCGGTTGACCGGGCTGTCGTGGCGCGAGTCGAGCGCGCTCGGCCTGCTCATGAACACGCGCGGCCTCGTGGAGCTCATCGCGCTCAACATCGGCCTCGACCTCGGCGTCATCTCGCCGACCGTGTTCTCGATGATGGTGCTGATGGCGCTGTTCACCACCTTCATGACCACGCCGATCCTCGAGTGGGTCTATCCGCAGCGCGAGATGGCGCGCGACCTGATCGACCTGGCCGAGCCGGCGGCGGCCGCGGCGCCGGCGGCAGCCGCGGCCTCGGCCGCCGACCAGTCAGATGTGGCGGCGCTCCCGGTCAAGGACGGCTATCGCATCCTGCTCTGCGTCTCGCACGCCAAGGCCGCGCGCGGCCTGGTCACCATGGCGGCCGCGCTGGCCGACCGCCGCGACGCATCCCGGCTCTACGCGCTCCACCTGGTGCCGGCGACCGATCGCGGATCGTCTCGCCTGGCCGGCGGCACCGACGAGACCGGCCCGATCCTGGCGCCGGTTGTCGATCGCGCCTCCGAGATCGGGCTGCCGGTGCGGCAGCTGTCGTTCATCTCGGCCGAGCCGGCGCGCGACATCTCGCAGGTCGCCGAGGTGCGCCAGGTTGACCTGGTGCTGCTGGGCTGGCACAAGCCGGTGCTCAGCCAGACCCACCTGGGCGGCGTGGTGCACGACGTCATGGCGCAGGCGCCCGCGACTGTCGGCGTGTTCGTCGACCACGGGCTGTCGGCGATCAAGCGCGTGCTGGTCCCGTACCTGGGATCGCCGCACGACCGCGCCGCGCTGGCCCTGGCCCACCGCCTGCAGCAGAACGGCGGCGCCGAGGTGGTCATCCTGCACGTGGTCAAGCCGAACGACAGCCGCCGCGGTCCGAGCAGCGCGAGTCAGCTCATGACCACTGTGTTCGGAAGCGACGCCGATCGCGTCACCATGACCACCGTCGAGCACCGCTCGCCGGCCGAGGTGGCCCTCGCGCACAGCCGCCAGGGCTTCGACCTGGTCATCGTCGGCGTCGGTCGCGAGTGGGGCCTGTCGGAGCGGCGCGTCGGCTTCCAGCCGGAGGCGATCATCCGAGAGTCCCCGACCTCGCTCCTCATCGTCCGCGACGCCGACGCCCGTGTCCGCGGACTCCCGCGCGCGGCGCTCACCCTGCCCTGAGATGCACTTCGGCTCCACCCTCCGGCTCCTCCGCCTCGACACCGGTCTGAGCCTGCGCGACCTGGCCACCCGCATCGGGGTGTCCAGCGCGTACCTCAGCCGGGTCGAGCACGGCCACGATCCCGCGCCGACGCCGGATCGCCTGATGGCGATCGCACGCGAGCTCGACCTGCCGCCGCTCCTGATGATCGAGCTGGCCGATCAGTCGAGCCCGCTGGTGTCGTCGTACATGTCGCGCGTGCCGGCGGCGGCGTCGCTGTTCCTCGACATCGCGCGCCGCGACCTGTCGAGCGGCGAGGTGGCGCGGCTGCGCGATCTCGTCGATCGCGAGTTCCCGCGCGGCCGCGCGTCCCAGCGGCGCGTGGTGCGGCTACGCCCGTCGCTCACGGCCGACCGCCTGGTGCTCGACCTCGTGTGCGGCGACCTGGAAGATGTCGTCGAGACCGCGGCCGCCCGCCTCGGGCTGCGCGACGGGGCATCGGCGCGCTCGGTCGCGGATCAGAATCCTGGCCCGCGAGCGAGAGTCGCCGTCGCTGCTGGGCAGCGGGGTGGCCCTGCCGCACGCGCTCGGCAGCCAGCTGCCGCGCGTGGCCACGCTGGTGACCCTGGCCCGGCCGCTGCGCGAGGCGACGCCGGACGGCAAGCCGGTGCGCCTCGCGGTGGTGATCGCCGGGTTCGACCGGATCGCGGTCGCTCGAGCTGCTGGCCCAGGTCGCGCGCCTGGCCTCGCGCGGCCTGGCCGACGAGCTCTGCGGCATCACCAGCCCCGAGCGCCTGCTCCAGCGCCTCGAAGCGCTCGAATCCTGGTGAACGGCGTCGAGCCGCCCCGCACGCGGGTCGACATCGAAGCGCCGTCGGCGAGCGCGGATGCCCGAGTGGCGCCCTCGGATCGCGGCGGTCAGACTTCCGGCGGGAGACAGAGATGACCACCACCACCTATCCGGTCCACTACCGCATCGACAAGCCGGCGCGGTTCGGGCGCATGCAGATCCTCGATCCGCGTCCTGGCCTTCATGGTCCTCGGCATCGTCGGGCTGTCACTGGGCCTGCTGTTCTGGGCCGCGTACGCGGGATTCGCCGTCTTCGCCGCCGCGCGGCTGTCCGGCGACCGCGACCCGTCGGCGTACCTCGAGCAGGACGGACCGCGCGTGCTTCGCGTGCTGACCTGGTTCGCGGCCATCGGAGCCTGGTTCGGCCTGGTCGCCGACCAGCTGCCGGATCGATCGCCGCAGGAGACCGTGCGCATCGAGGTCGAGCCCACCGGGCGGCCCACGGCGGGGTCGGCCCTGCTACGCCTGCTCCTGGGACTGCCGAGCGCGTTCGTGCTGTGGCTGCTCGGCGTCGTCGGCTGGTTCGTGTGGCTGTGGGCTGCGCTCGGTGTGCTCATCAGGGAGCGCGTGGGCGACGGCGCGTTCGGCTACCTCACCGGCCTCCAGCGCTGGACCATCCGGCTGTTCGCCTACCAGGCCTCGCTGGTGGACCAGTACCCGCCGTTCTCGTTCGACGAGACGCCGGCGCCACCGCCCGCCGCTGCGTCGGAAGCGACCGAGCGCTGAAGCGCAATCGTTGCCGAACCTGGTTCGGGCATGGGGTTCGCAGTGGATCTTCTGAATGGCGAACCACGAGATCGTCCGGCCATCCGAGCTGCTGGCTCAGCTCGGTGAGGAGTATCACCGCGTTCAGCAAGACGGGGCGGGTGAGGCTCCTGCGAGCGCCACGCGCCGGCGAATCGACAATGATCTGGAGCGCATCGCGCAGCGCTTCGAGCGCGTGCTGAGTCACTGGTCCGCGGAAGAAGACAAGGAGTTGCGCGCCACCTGGCGCAAGCACCTGTACGAGGGCGGACCGGCCCCGCAGGGCCCGGACGTGCGGCCGCCGCGCCTGTTCATCGGCGAAACCGATGGTGGCGCCCACGTCGAGATCCGGCCGGCCACCGACGGCGGCCACGACATCGTCGTCGACGGGGCGCTCACCGAGCACACCGCCGAGCGCTGGCGCCTGGGCCCGGACGCGGCCGAGCCGTTCCAGATCGGCCAGCACAGCTGCCGCGAGCGGTTCGAGGCGCCGCACGAGGCCATCCGCGCGCTGCAGCGGTTCGTCGCCACCGACGAGGCGCTGCCGCCGTGGCGCTGGGCGCGCGAGCTGTTCGAGGACGGCCTCATCGACAGCGAGTTCGGCCTCACCCAGCGCGGGCGGCGCGCGCTGGTCGCGACCGAGGAGCCGGCCGCCGGCGGCCCGCAGCAGGCCAGCTACTGCGTGATCGCCGCCGACGCCGGGCGCGCCCGCATCCTCACCCTCGAGGTCGGCAGCTCCTCCGACGAGGTGGCCACCCACCTGGTCGAGGTCGCCGACCTGAGCAACCCGGCGCGGCGGACGCGCGACAGCGATTTGTTCTCCGACACGCGCCCCGGGCTGCGGCGCGAGGGCGCCCACGGCCCGCGCCACGCCGTGGACGACGGGCGCGACCGGCAGCGCGACGAGTCGGACAAGAAGTTCGCCGAGCTGGTCGCCGAGCAGGCCGAGGCCGCCTGGTGCTCACTTCGCCGCCTGCCACATCGTCGTCGTGGCGCCGCCGAAGATGCTCGGCATCCTGCGCCCGGTCCTCGCCCGCCATCAGGCCGGCGCCACGCAGTGCGACGTTGACGAGCTGGACCGCGACCTCAGCCGCCTGGCCCCGTCGGCGCTGCACGACGCCCTGGCCGAAGCGGGGCTGCTGCCGCCGAGAGGCCGCGCGGCCGGCGGGAACGGCAACGGCGCGCCGCGAGGGCGAACGGCCGCGCTGGGTCTGCGCAGTGTCGCGCTGCGAGCTTCATCGATCGAGCAGCGACCGGCACCGTGGAGAACACGCCGTCCATCGCCTCCTCGGTCAGCCGGCCGGTGAACGTGTTCTGCTGGCTCGGGTGATAGCACCCGAGCACCGCGTACGGCCCGACCGAGGTCTCGGCTGCGTGGCCGAAGCGCGGGCGCGGCGACGGGATGGCGTGGCCGAGGTCGCGCGCGATGCGCAGCGCGGCGTCCCAGGCGAAGCCGCCCAGGGCGACGATGACGCGGACGCGCGCCAGCGCCGCGAGCTCGCGGGCGAGGTAGGGCAGGCAGCGGTCGCGCTCGTCGATGGCCGGGCGGTTGTCGGGCGGCGCGCAGCGCACGGCGACGGACACGTAGCAGTCGCGCAGGCGCAGGCCGTCGTCGCGGCTCACCGACGTGGGCTGGTTGGCGAAGCCGGCCCGGTGCAGGGCGCGATACAGCCAGTCGCCCGAGCGGTCGCCGGTGAAGACGCGGCCGGTCCGGTTGCCGCCGTGGGCCGCCGGCGCGAGCCCGAGGACCAGGAGCCGCGCGCGCGGATCGCCGAAGCCGGGCACCGGACGCGCCCAGTAGGTCTCGCCGCGATGGCGCAGCGGCGGGCTCGCGGCCGCGTCGCGGCGCCACGCGACCAGGCGCGGGCACAGCCGCGCAGGCGATGATCTCGGCGCCGATGCGCTCGAGCGAGTCGGCTCTGGTGGCCACGTCAGGCGATGCTGACCCGCCGGTCGCCGCTCGCCGCCGTCACGGCCTGCGCGACATCGCGACGTGGATGGGGCCGAGGGTGCGCTCGAGCTTGCTGCTCTGACAGTGCGGGCACCGCGTCCCCTTGCCCTGGAGGTGCTCCTGCAGGCTGTGGTGCTGGACGAAACTTCTGCCGCACTTGCTGCATCGATACTCGTAGTCCGGCATGTACAACTCCTGTATCGCCTTCGCGGGATGGCGCGCTGGACAAGGCCTTCTTGCACCCGCCGGGTGCGGGTTGCAAGCCGAGGAGCTGCTTCAGCGGCGAATTCGGAAATGCCGATGGCGCCCGCCTCGCCTGTGCGCTGGGCCGCCCGGGCGCGAGCGCTCCGCCTCAGTCCGATCGCCCGGCGTGTCGTCTTTCAACGCTCGCGCCGCACCTGCGACACGGGGCTTGTGTGTAGGCAATTTCGTGGCCACGCTAACGCGAATTCGAGGGCCGACTTCTCCCCCCGAAACCCCTGAATCGTGAAGAAGAACGCGAAATTGCATTCTGTCCCGGCTCGCCGGGCGATCCGGCGGCGGCCGCGCGTCGGCGGCGGAGCGGTTCGCCGATCGCCGGATGCCGCTCTACGCCCGCGCCGCGGCCCAGAACCCGGTGCTTGGCGCCGACGCCGAGCGCGCGCTCGCCCGCGAGATCGCCGAGCGCGAGATCGAGCTGTGGTCGCTGGCCCTGGCCGATCCGGCGCATCGCCGCGTTCGCCATCGCCTTCACCATCGCGCGCATCCCGGCCGCCCGCCGCTCGCTGGCCGCGGTCGAGACCGCGCTCGGTCGCGCCCGCAGCCGCCGCGACGCCGCCTCCCGCCGCGACCTGCGCGCCGCCGCCGACAAGGCCAGCCGGCGCGTGTCGGAGCTCGATCCGGACCACACGGTCATCGAGCAGCTCGTCGCCGAGCTGGTGGAAGCCCGCAGCCGGCCCGAGATCGCGCAGAAGGGCGAGCTCGGCCGCACCGCGGCCACCCAGGCGTTCGCTCGCCGCGTGGAGGCGATGGAGCGCGCGTCCGCCGCCGTGACCGACGCGCGCAACCGCCTGGCCCAGGCCAACATCGGCCTGGTCTTCCACGTGGCCGGCAAGTACCTGCACCGCGGCCTGACCCTGCCGGACCTGGTCCAGGAGGGCATGCTCGGCCTCATCAAGGCGATCGATCGCTTCGACTATCGCCGCGGCTTCCGCTTCTCGACCTACGCCACCTGGTGGATCCGCCACCACATCGGCCGCGCCCTGTCCGACAAGAGCCGCCTCATCCGCGTGCCGGTGCACGTGCAGGAGAGCTACCAGCGCATCAACGCGGTCGGCGCGCCAGCTCGCCGCGCGAGCTGGGCCGCGACGCGACCACGTCCGAGCTGGCCAGCGGCCTCCGGCATCGACGTCGACACGATCGAGCAGGTGCGCGAGGCGGTCCGCTCCAACCCGGTGTCGCTCGACGAGCGCCTCGGCGATGACGAGGACCGCACCCGCCACGACCTGCTGGCCATCCCGGACACCGAGGCCGCCTCCGCGTTCGAGTCGGTCCACCGGCAGTCGATGGCGCGCGCCGCCCGCCACCAGATGGAGAAGCACCTGTCGCGCGTCGAGATCGACGTGCTGCACAAGCGCTTCGCCCTCGACGGCGCCGACCGCGAGTGGACCCTGCAGGAGGTCGCCGACACCTACGGCCTGTCGCGCGAGCGCATCCGCCAGATCCAGGACCGCGCCCTGCAGAAGCTCCGCGCCGGGCCTCGAGGGCGACCACATCGACCTCGAGGCCGCGTAGTCGCGCGGCCGCGTCAGGCGTCGGCGCGGCGCCAGGCACTGATCGTCGCCGTCGGCCGGTCGACTCGTCGCAGGCGACTGCCGTTGCAGTCGCCGCCGGCGCTGTCGCAGGTCGACGAGCCGTCGCCCTCGTTGCAGCGCCAGGTGCCGTCGGCGCAGCAGGTGGCGCCCTCGATGCAGGGGAAGGTGCCGCCCTCGCCCGGTCGCTCGTCCAGGTCGCAGCAGGCGGTCTCCGGCGCGTGCGTCCCCGCCGTCGTCGCCGCTGTCCCCGCCGTCCCCGCCATCGTCGCCGCACGAGGCGAGCAGCCCCGCCAGGCACAGGATCATCATCATGGCTCGAGCCGCGCCGCGCACGGGGCGAGCATAGACCAGCGGCCGGCCGCGGGGCGCGTTCATGGGGCCGGCGAGCAGCAAAGGGTCTGCTGCCCGGTCGGCACCGCCTCGCCCACCAGGTCGGCGAGGCCCTGGCACGCGGTCGGCTGGGTCGCCTCGCCGACGAGCTGAGCTGGCGGCGAGTAGACCTGTCCGAAGCAGCTCCTGGTCTCGTCCGCGATCGGGTCCGGCGGCCCCACGCCGCACTCGTAGTCGGAGCCGACCAGCACGCCAAGGCCGTCGCAGCCGCCGCCGCTGGCGGTGCAGCCGGTGCATGCGCCGCAGCTGCGGGCGTCGTCGAAGCCGGTGTACCAGTCGACCTCCGCCGACGCATAGCCGTCGCAGCCGAGCTCGCCGGCGGCCAGCGAGCACTGCGCCTCGGGCGCGGTCTGTCGCCCGACGCACACGGCGCCGCCGTCGCAGCCGCCGCCGACTGTCGATGCGCGGCAGAACTTCATCGAGGTGCCCCACGAGACCGGCCCCGGCCCGGCGGATCCGCTGCCGGTGCAGGTCTGCTCGGCCGCGACGTCCACTCGCATGCCGAAGATGAAGCTGTCGAAGACCGGATCGACGGGACAGGCAGAGGTGATCGTGGCGCCGACCTCGACGCCGCCGGTCAGGTCCTCGTCGGCGGCGCAGGTCGCGTCGTCGAGGTAGTACCAGACCGTCGCCGTGCAGGTGGTCGAGCCGATGGCGCAGTCGCAGCCCTCGCAGACGCCCGGGTCCAGGTCGCGGTGCACCAGCACCTCGCCGCCGTCGAACCCGGCCGGGCACGCCTCGTCGGCGCCGACCAGCGCGCCGGCCTCGAGCCCGAGCGCCTCGTCGAGCGGCACGCAGGTGGCCACCTCGCCGCAGTCCGGATCGGCGCAGTCGGCGAGGTCGTCGGCGTCGTCGTCGATGCCGTTGAAGCAGCTCTCGTCACCGGTGTCCGCGCCGCCGCCCGGATCGTTTGTGTCAACAGCCTTGCCGCACGCGGCCAGCGCGAGGAGCGGGGCGAGGCGGGCCAGCGACCATCGCATCCGCGTATCTTCTCGGTTCCGGGTGTGCGTCCACAAGTAATAGCCGGCCGGCGCCGGTCATCGACGGCTCAGGGGGCGGCCTCGTTGATGCCGATCGACCAGTACTCGAGCGTTCCGACGTCGCCCGGCCCGCGGTCGACCAGCAGCAAGGTCCATTCTCCGGACCCGGGCGAGCCGGCGGTGAAGTCGGCGACGTCGTAGACGCCGCGCAGGTCGAGGCCGCTGTCCTCGGGCAGAAGCTCCACCACCGGAACGCTCTCGCCGGCCGGCGACAGCAGCGTGACGACCAGGTCGCCGCGCCAGCTGTGCTGGATCTCGAGGTGGACCTGCACCGTCTGCACGGCGAGCTCCGGCACGTCCGCGGTGATCGCCGTCTCGGCGCCAATCGTCGAGTCGTCCGGCACGACGAGGCCGGGCGCGTCCTCGCCGGCGAAGCTGGCCGCCGCCGCCGCATCGGGCCGGTCCGCGGCGGCGTCCGGCACCTGCTCACCGGCGTCGGCCGTGTCGAGCGAGCAGGAGCCAGGCGCCTGGTCGGGCAGGTAGCAGTAGCCGTCGGCGGCGCACTCGGTGTCGGCCGGGCACTCGCCCGCGGTCCCGCACGTGATCGAGCAGGCCCGCGGGTCTCCGGCGCCGCACGCCGGCGCGGTCGAGAGAGCGACGAGCGCGACCAGGAGGGCGAGCGACGGGCTGGGTCACCTCCCTCTTCATGCGGCTCTCTTCATGCGGCTCGGTCCCACAGGCGGGACGCGTCTCGGGACATCTCGGGCGGGCACATCTATAGACCAGCGCCGACCGGTTCTGTCGCGCGGGGGGCGCCGGCGGAGTCGGCCGGAAGTCGGCCAGGCGCAAGCCCGCAGAACCGCCCGCGATGCGCCGGCAATGCGCCCGTGGTGCGGCCGAGTCCACCGGCGTCTCGTCCGTGAGACAGGCGTCCGAGGGGCGATCTGCGCCTCCTCACGGCAGCTTGCGGCGGACCGGTTCGCCGTGCGGCGCCGACCCTGTATCGAAACTGCGGCACCTGCGGGCCGAGCTGCACACCTGGCGGGCGCATCGCCGCGGAGTCCGTTGCGTTCCGCGTCGATCGACGGCAGCAGGAGGATGGAACGCTGCTTGCTATTACCACCGACAGCCGGTCATCACCGGCCGCGCGGACTCACCGCGCACGCATGCCCCCCCGAGTGAAGGGAGCACGGCACTAAGCCGTTCCTCGCCGTGCTCCCTTCCTCGTTTTTCCGGCCGGCGCGGCTACCCGCGGGCGGCGACCGGGAGGAGGCGGTGCTTCTCGAGCAGGCGGTAGAACGTCGCGCGCGACACGCCGACGAGGCGGGCGGCGCGGGTGGCGTTGCCGCCGGTGCGGCGCAGGGCCTCGCGCAGGGTGCGTCGCTCGGCCTGGTCGCGGGCCATGTCGAGGCTGAGCTCGTCCACGCTCTCGCCCCGGTCCTCGAGGTGGAGATTGGCCGGCGTGATCAGGCGTCCCTCGGCCATGACCGCCGCGCGCCGCACGCGGTTGAGCAGCTCGCGCACGTTGCCCGGCCACGCGTGGCCGTTCATGGCGGCGATCGCGGCGCGCGAGAAGCCGGCCACGTGGGTCGTTTGCTCCCTGGCGCAGCGGGTCAGGAACTCGCGCGCCAGCGCCTCGACGTCCTCGGGCCGCTCGCGCAGCGGCGGCAGCACCACGCGCAGGACGTTGAGGCGGTAGTAGAGGTCCTCGCGGAAGCGTTCCGCGCGCGACCGCCGCCTCGAGGTCGACGTTGGTGGCGGCCACGACCCTGGCGTCGACGATCATCTCCTCGCGGCCGCCGACGCGGCGCACCGACTTCTGCTCCAGGAAGCGCAGCAGCAGGACCTGTAACTCGGCGTCGAGATCGCCGATCTCGTCGAGGAAGATCGTCCCGCCGCAGGCCGCCTCGAGGTGGCCGACCTTGCGCCGGTGGGCCCCGGTGAACGCGCCCTTCTCGAAGCCGAACAGCTCCGCGTGGATGAGCGACGGCGGCATCGCGGCGCAGTTGACCGCCACGAACGGCTGCTCGCGCCGGCCGGACGCCTGGTGCACGGTGCGCGCGATCAGCTCCTTGCCGGTCCCGGTCTCGCCGGTGATGAGCACCGGAATGTCGGCCGGCGCGATCTTCATCAGGTCGCGCCGGATGAGCTGCAGCGCCGGCGACCGGCACACGAACGTGTCGCCGCCGTCGATCGGAATCACGAGATCTGCCTCCGGCTCGCTGCTCTGCCCGACCAGCGCGGCCATCCCGGCCGCGTGTCCCAGCGCGTAGCGCAGTCGCTCGGAGCAGGCCGGCGTCGTGTGGTAGTCCACGCAGTGGACGACGATGAGCTCGCGGACGCACGGATCCGCCACGCTGTCCGGGCTGACCACCGCGATCCATCCTGTCTGCCGTCGCCGCTGGATCACGCGGTGGACTCGCGCCAGCCAGTCGGGATCGCGATCCGGGATCGAGATCAGTCCGACCGCCGGCGCGCGCGCTCGCGATCGATCCGTCCTGGCCGCTCTCGTCGTCGGCGATGTGCCGGACCTGCCAGCCTGCCGCCGAGACGGTCGATACCAGCTCGCCATCGGTGTTTCGCCCCAGCAGCAGGGCGACGTTGCTCGACATCATTACTTCCCTCCCCCACTCCCTCGCCCGCCCATCGCGCGACGTGCGGACAGCCCCGTTTCACTTCACACGGCTCTCCTCCAGCCCGGCTCTGGAGCAGCGTCGTCTCTCGACGTTAGCACGCGGCGAATTCGACTCATCTCAGCTTTCAGCGGCCGGCGCGAAGTCTCGTCGTCGCGCAAACCATGCCGACGCACGGCTCGTCGCCGCGCGCGCAACGCCTGCTGCGATCGCGCGCGGCGCGAAGTGGCGTCGAAAAGTTTGCGCCGCTCCGACAGCGCATGACGTCATGCGTCGGCGACGGCCTGCCGGCGCGCCGGCAGGAGCGCGCCGGCGCAGATGAGCCATACGAACGAGGACAGCCGCGCGATCGGCAGCGCGACGGCGGCCGCCGGCAGGATGAGCGTGAATGTCGTCAGCTCGGCCACCACCGCCACGATCAGGCCGAACACCATCATCCATCGCGGCAGGTGCCCGCCGAGACCGGCCGATACAGCCACGCCGGCGACGAGCAGGCCGAGCGGAACGACGTGGCCGGGGCCGCCCGCGGCGAAGACGAGCAGGTGGAGCGCGCGCGCGGACGAATCGACGCCCGGCTGCGACAGCACCCACATGCCCAGACCGGCAAGCAGCTGGAACGCCGCCGCCGTGAGCCCGCCGAACAGCGCGATGTGGGCGCCCGCCGCGCGCACGCCGAGAAAGCGCAGCCGGCTGGTGACGGTCGCGGTGTACAGGCCCAGCGGAATGGCGGCTCCGAACGCCAGCAGCGCGGCGATCTGCACCGCGCCGGCGTGGGCCGAGAAGAACGCTGCCGACAGCTCAGCCGGCTGGAACGGGGACGGGAAGTGGTCGCCGCCGGTCATCGCGATCACGACGACAACGGCGGCGACTGTGAGCGCCACGAACACGCCGGCCAGGAGCGGCAGCGGCGGGCTGGGATGGCGGTCGCCGCGAGACGCGCGACCGGTGACGGGATCGGTTCTCGTATCCATGAGATATAGTTTTGCGTGTGAACGATTTCCGTCAAGAATGGTTTTTCTATGTCATGCTGATCACGTGCGCACCGACAAGAATGCTGGCGCGTCGCGGGGCGCGCGCCCGGCCGCCGAGGCGGGCGGCGCTCAGCCGGCCTCGTTCCTCCTGACCCAGATCGGCTCTCACGCAGCGGCAAGGTTCGCCGAGCGGATCGCCGCTCTCGACCTGACCCCGCCCCACGCCGGCGTGCTGCGACAGATCGCCCGCTTTCCCGCCATCAGCCAGCGCGCGCTCGGCGCCCGGCTGGGCATCTCTCCCAGCCGCCTCGTCGGCCTGATCGACGAGCTCGAGGAGCGCGGCCTCGTCGAGCGACGCGACGATCCGGCCGACCGCCGCTCGTACGCGCTCCAGCTCGGCGACGCCGGCCGCCGCGTGCTCAAGCAGATCGGCACCGTCGCGCGCGAGCACGATCAGGCCGTGTGCGAGCCGCTCACCCCGGCCGAGCGCGAAACCCTCGGCCGCCTGCTGCAGCGCCTTGCCGAGCACCACGGCCTGACCCCGGGCGTCCATCCGGGGTTCCGGTCCATGTGATCGTTTCCTGACGATGCAATTCACCGTTGACGTAGACGTAGAGGTAGACGTGGTCGTGGCCGTCGACGGCGCCCTGGACGTGAGCGCCACCTCTGTCGAAGACGATGTCGGGTCGCTCCTGAACTCTCCGGTGTCATCGGGAGCCCCGCGTCGTCGAGGTTGACGACAAAGGTGGCGCTCACGTCCACGGCGCCGTCGACGACAACGACCAGTACGTCTACGGTTCGTCGTGACGAGGCTCCTAGAAGCGAACGAGCACGTCGTGCACGCCCGGCGCGGTGGGGGCCGGGATGCGCGGCGCATGCAGCCGCGTGCCGTCGACAACGACCTGCGGGCGGGCCTGGCCGGCCGGATCGCGCTCGATGGAGATGCGGTAGGTCGAGCCGCGCCACGGGCGGGTCATCGACGCGCGGCTCCAGCTGGGCGGCAGGCACGGATCGATCACCAGCGCGTCCCAGTCGGGGCGCACGCCGAGCACGCGCTCGCACACGATGCGGTGCAGCCACGAGGCCGAGCCGGTGTACCAGGTCCAGCCGGCGCGGCCGTGGTAGGGCGAGTCCGGCCCGTCGACGTTGCCGGGGAGCACGTACGGCTCGGCCCAGTAGGCGTCCGGATCCTTGAGCGCCGGGTTCATCGCCAGAAGCAGCTGCTCCACCAGCTCCGCGTCGCGCACGGCGCAGGCCGCCGCGATCGCCCAGGTCGCGGCGTGGGTGTAGACGCCGCCGTTCTCGCGCAGCCCGGGCGCGTAGCGCGTGATGTAGCCGATCGCGGACACCGGCTCGTCGTAGGCAGGAGCCAGCAGCAGCGCGCCGGCCGGGCTGATCAGGTGCTTTCGCACCGACGCCATGCAGCGCTTCGGCGCGCTCCGGCGGCGCGACCCCGCTCAGCACCGCCCACGTCTGCGCGTTGAGGAAGATGCGGCCGACCCGGTTGCGGTGGCTGCCGAACACGCTGCCGTCGTCGAGCGTGCCGCGCGCGTACCACTCGCCGTCCCAGCCGTGCTCGTTGATCGCATGCCACCAGCGCCGCGCGCCGGGCCGACAGCTCGCCGGACATCACCGCGTCGCCGCGGCGGCGGGCGATCTCGGCCCAGTCGGCCAGCAGCCCGGCCAGGAAGTGACCCAGCCAGAACGACTCGCCGCGCTCCTCGAGCCCGCACGCCGACAGCCCGTCGTTCCAGTCGCCGGCGCCGATGTACGGGATGCCGCGCGGGCTGGTCCGCCGGAACACGCGGCGGAAGGCGCGCTGCACGTGGTCGATGAGCGGCGCGGGGCGCTCCTCGTCGAGGTACGGCGCCGCGTCGTCGAGCACGTCGATCCTGCCGGTCTCGCGGATGTAGCTGGCGGCGACGAACCCGAGCCAGAGCAGGTCGTCGGTCATCGCCGTGATGTGGCCCTCCTCGCTCAGCGGGTGCCACCAGTGATAGACCGAGCCGTCGGCGAACTGATGCGCGGCGTGCAGCCGCAGCTGCTCGCGGGTGCGCTCCGGCTCGATGGTGAGCCACACCTGCGAGTCCTGAAGCTGGTCGCGGAAGCCGAACGCGCCGCTCTGCTGGTAGTAGCCGCAGCGCCCCCAGATGCGGGCCGAGATCGCCTGGTAGCGCAGCCAGTCGTTTGTCAGCCAGGTGAGCGTCGGCTCCGGCGTTTCGACGCGATGGGCGGCCAGACGCTCGCGCCAGCCGGCGCGCACCTCGGCCAGCGCCGGGTCGAGTGCGTCGGTCCGCGCGAAGCGGTCGACAAGGCCGGCCGCGGCCTCGCGGCTGTCGGCGACCGCCAGCGCGAAGGCCAGGGTGCGGCTCTCGCCGGGCGCGAGCGCGACCGGCACGCGCAGCGCTGCCACCGGATCGTGGTGGCGGCCGAACAGCGGCGTCCAGCTGCGCTCGGCCAGCGCCGCCGGCGCGCGCGGTGTGCCGTTGCGGCCCAGGAACGCGGCCTTGTCGCCCTGCGCGGCGTTGACCGGGTCGCCGGCGGCGAACGCCGCGACGTACGGGAAGTCGGTGTTCCAGTGGCCAAAGCGGCGGTTCTTCACGTCCCACATCGCGTTGCGGGCGAAGACAGCGCGGCGGTCGGCGTCGAACCAGGTCTCCGGGAACAGCTTGTGGAACTCGCGGCGCGGCGCCGGCGTGACGCCGCACACCCACTCGAGGTAGCCGGTCAGCTCGATCGTGCGCGCGCGGTCCGACTCGTTGCGCAGCTCGACCTTCCACATCTCGACCGTCTCGCTCGCGTGGGCGAAGAGCGTCCACGAGGCGCTGATGCCGTGCGCCAGCGTGTGAAACGTCGTGTAGCCCATCCCGTGGCGGCACTCGTAGGTGTCGTGGTCGGCGAAGACCGGGGCGGGAGACAGCGACCAGAGCGCGCCGCTGTCGGCGTCGCGCGCGTAGAGCAGCTTGCCGGTGCCGTCCTGGGCGAAGTCCTGCTTCCAGTCGTTGATGACGGCGAGCTGCGAGTTGTTGACCCAGGTGAAGCCGGCACCGGTCTGACTCACGGCCAGCCCGAAGCGAGGGTTGGCGATGATGTTCGACCACGGCCGCGGCGGGCGCGGATCGGTGATCCAGTACTCGGTGCCGTCCGGTGAAAACCGGCCGTAGCGACCAGGGGCGGCGGATTCCCGACGGCTCATGCGCGACCACTCGGCGGGGAGACGAAACGAACCAAACCCGCGTGTAAGCGTTTACAACCCCTACCCAGCCCGAGTCAACAGGAGCCGGCAACCCGTCCCTCTTTCGCGCGCCGAGGTGTGCGCCTCTGTGGCCGACCTCCGCCGTGCACCCGACGGTCCGCGCTCCGCCGAATGCCCACGCCCGGGCTCGAGAGACCCGCCGCGCCGGTCAGATGGCTATCGGACCATTTCGACTAGCGCGGGAGGCCGACGGCCGCCATGACGTCCGAGCGCTGGTCCGACTCGGCGAGGATGACCCGGTCGGCGTCGATGTCGAACGACTCGGTGAGGCGATCCACGTCGAAGCCGGCCAGCGGCTTGCGGGTCGCGCTGGTGTCCCCGGCCAGGGCGAACGCCTGGGTGAAGACGCCGGTGGCGCCGCTCTCGTCCTGCCCGACGAAGGCGATGGCGCGGCCGTCGCTCATCCAGCGCGCGCGTCCGAGCAGCGCCTGGGTCTGCCTGCGCACCTCGACGCGGATCTCGAACGGCAGCACGCGGCCGTCCTCGACGCTGGCCACTCCGACGATGGCCAGCCCCGGGTTGCGGTTGAGCAGGAACAGCACGTGGCGGCCGTCGGGCGACACCTCGGGCAGGACCACGTCGGGGACCAGGCGCTTCGCATCGGTACCGTCGAGCCGGACGCGCCACGCGCCGGCGCGCCCGGGTGCCCCGCTGGCGTAGACGACCCACTGTCCGTCCGCCGTCGCGGTCGGGTTCTCGGCGTCGATGCCGTCGCGCGTGACCTGGCGCGGGTTGGAGCCGTCGATGTCGGCCATCCACACCTCGAAGTTCCCGCTGCGGTTCGAGCTCCACAGGAGATGCTTTCCGTCCGGCGTCAGCGCCGGGTCGTAGTCCTCGTCCTTGTGGTCGGTGAGCCGCTCGCTCAGGCCGCTGGCCCGATCGACGACCCACACGTCGAGGCTGCCCCCGCCGCGGTTGCTGGTGAAGACGACCTTCTTGCCGTCGGGCGACAGCCTCGGCTGCCGGTCTGTCGACGTGCCCTGCGACAGCGTCCGGCTGGCGCCGCTGCCCAGGGTCACCTCGCGCAGGTTCTGCCGCGACGCGCGCGAGTCGTACACGATGCCGCGCCCGGGCCATCGTTCGACGACGAAGCTGCTCTCCGGCGTCCACAGGAGCGTGGTCGAGGAGCCGTCGTGCAGGCTCTGGCGGACGATGCGGGCCAGGCTGCCGGCGCTGTTCCCGCTGACCGAGAGCGACTGCGAGTAAAGCACCGTGTCCGGCCCCTCCCAGGCGACCGCCGAGACCAGGCCGACGCGACCCGGCGCCGGCACCACGGTGGCGCGCGAGCCGTTGACCGGCACCAGCATCACGTGCTGCGGCGTGCCCGGGTGCTGCACGAACCCGGTCACCGCGATGCGGGTGCCGTCGGGCGACCAGCGCACGCGTTGCTCGCCGCCGCGCCCGCGCTGCGGCCGATCGCCGAGACCGGTCAGCTCGCGCTCGCCGCTGCCGTTGACGTGCGCGATCATGAGCACCCGGCGCGCGCGCACGCCGTCGTAGCGCGATCGCACGAACACGACCTGGCGGCCGTCGGGCGACCAGTCGCCGTCGCTGGCGTCGTCGGCCACCCGGCGCACCTCGCCGCCGACGAGGGTCACCCGGTACAGCGCGCTGCCGCCGGCCTGGCCGCGCGTGAACAGCACGTGGTTGCCGTCCGGCGAGAAGCGGGGCGAGCTGTCGGGCCCCTCGGTCAGCGGGATCTCGCGGCCGACGTCGATCTGCTGCAGCCAGATGCGGGAGCGGCCGTCGCGATCCGAGGTGAAGGCCAGGAAGCGCCCGTCGGGCGACACCGTCGGATGCTTGTCGCGGCCGGAGAAGGTGAGCGGGTACGGGCGGACCGGCTCGCGCCAGGGCGCGACCGCCGGCTGCGCGCGCGGCCACCACGCGGCGGCGATGGCGGCGCACAGGACGACCCCCGCGACGAGACCGAGCAGCGCGGCCAGCCCGCGGCGCCGCGGCCTGCGCGGCGCGGGCCGCGCGCCCCCGGCGTCGAGCGACGCCTGCAGCGCGAAGGCAAGGTCGCGCGCCGACTCGAAGCGCAGGGCCAGGTCCTTGGCCAGGCAGCGGGCGACGACGCGATCGATCCAGCCCGGCACCTCCGGCCGCAGCGACGACGGCGGCGGCGGATCGTGATCGAGCACAGCGCGCAGGGTGTCGGCGGCGGTGTCGCCTCGGAACGCGCGCTCGCCGGTGAGCAGCTCGAACAGGATGGCGCCGAGCGAGAACAGGTCGGCGGCCGGCGTCACGACGAGGCCGCGCGCCTGCTCCGGCGCGAGGTAGCCGGCCGTGCCCAGCACCATCCCGGGCAGAGACAGCGACTGGTCGACCGGTCGGCCACGGGCCGGCGCGCGGGCCAGGCCGAAGTCCAGGATCTTGACCGTGCCGTCGGCGAGCAGGAAGACGTTCTCCGGCTTGAGGTCGCGGTGGATGATGCCGGCCGCGTGGGCCGCGGCGAGCCCGTCGGCGATCTGCGCCGTCCAGTCCAGCGCGTCCTCGATGCCCGGCCGCTCGCGGCGCAGGCGCGCGCGCAGCGTCTCGCCGGCCAGGAGCTCGGTGACCAGGAAGAAGAAGCCGGACGACTCGCCCACGTCGTGGATGGCGAGCACGTTGCTGTGCGACAGCGCGGCGATGGCGCGCGCCTCGCGCAGGAAGCGGGCGCGGCCGTCGTCGCCGAGGCGGCCGCGCAGCACCTTGATCGCGACGTCGCGGTCCAGGCGCGTGTCGTGGCCGCGGTAGACCTCGCCCATCCCGCCGCCGCCCAGGTGATCGACGATCTCGTAGGGGCCGAGGCGGTGCCCGGCCGCGAGCTCTCCCGGGTCCGGCGTGGCCAGGAAGCTGCCCGCCTGATCGAGCGTGAGCAGCAGGGCCAGCACCTCGCGCCTCAGCTCGGGATCGTCGGTCGCCGCGGCGACCGCGGCCTCGCGCTGATCCGGCGGCAGGCGCGCGGCGTCGTCGAACAGGACCTTGAGCTCCTCCCACTTCTCCGGCGGCAGGAGCTCACGCGTCACCGGCGATCTCCCGCCTGAGCCAGGCGCGCGCCAGCGCCCACTCGCGCTTGACCGTCGCCGGCGAGATGCCGACCACCTCGGCGGCGTCCTCGATGGTCAGACCGGCGAAGAAGCGCAGCTCGACGATCTGGGCCTGGCGCGAATCTTGTAGCGAGAGGCGATCCAGCGCGCGGTTGAGCAGCTCGAGGTCCACCTCCTCCGGTGCCGCCATGCCGGCCTCGGTGGACAGCACCACGCAGGTGGCGTCGCGCTTCTGCGCCTTGCGCGCGCGGTGGCGATCCACGAGGATGCGGCGCATCACGCGCGCCGCAATGGCGAAGAACTGCGCGCGGTTCTGCCACTGCACGCGGGTCTGCTCGGCCAGGCGGACGAACGCCTCGTGCGCCAGCCCGGTGGCGTCGATCGTCGTGGCGTCCCCCTCGCCGCGGAGTCGGTTCTGCGCGATGCGGCGCAGCTCCGCATACGCCAGCTGGACGGCGGCGTCCCTCGCCGCATCGTCTCCGTCGGCCCACGCACGCAGAAGCGCTGTCATGTCGCCTTCTTGTGACACGAGCAGCGCGATCGTATCGAAAAAGCGGCCACCCTCAACTTGTTTTGAGCCGATCGGCGCCCGCGTCGCGCGTCTGGGTTCGTGCACCTCCATCTCGCCGCGACGCCGTTCCATCGTGATTCTCGGGACGACCGCCACGACGCAGGAATCGCGCACCTGTCGGCGGAGCTGACCCGCGCAGCCGCCCGCGACAAGGAGCTCGCCCTCGTCGTGCTGACACCTGCGACCGCGCCGCGCGCCCCCGCGTGGCCGGTCGACCCGCGCACCGACCTCGATCGATTCATGACGCTGGCCGGCGCGGCGCGCCTGGACGCGACCACCATCGCCATCGCGCTGCCCGGGCACGACGAGCGAGCCGCGATGACGCGCGCGGCCGAGCTGGTGCACGGCACCGGGCTCGCCGCCGGCGTCGCCGTCGCCCACCTCGACGGCCTCGACCTCGACACGCTGGTCACCGCGGCGCGCGCCGCCGCCGGCCGCGCCGCCGCCTCGACCGCCGGACGAGCCGCCGACGCGGTGGAGCGGCTGGAGCTCGGACCCCACGTCGCCCTGGTCGCCGATCCGGGCATGGCGGACCTCTACGCGCTGACCCGGCGCCTGGCCCGCGCCGGGGTGCCGGTCTCGATCCACGGCGAGACCGGCTCCGGCAAGGAGCTGATCGCGGCCGCGCTGCACGCCTTCTCGCCGCGCGCGTCCGGCCCGTTCGTGGCGATCAACTGCGCCGCGATCCCGGAGGGCATGGCCGAGGCGGAGCTGTTCGGCCACGCGCGCGGCGCCTTCACCGGCGCCTGCGCCGCCCGCCCCGGTCACTTCGAGGCCGCATCCGGCGGCACGCTGTTCCTCGACGAGATCGCCGAGCTGTCGCCGTCCATGCAGGCGCGCCTCCTGCGCGTGCTCGACGCCGGCGAGCTGCGCCGGCTGGGCGAGAGCGCGACCCGCCAGGTCAACGTCCGCGTCGTGTGCGCGTCGCACGTGGACCTGCGCGCCGAGGTGGACGCCGGCCGCTTCCGCCGCGACCTCTACTATCGTCTGGGTCCGTCGCGCATCGAGGTGCCGCCGCTGCGCGAGCGGCCGCGCGACCTCGCGGCGCTGATCCGCGCCTTCGTCGCCGACGCGTGCGCCCGCGCCGGCCGCGGCGCGATCCGGCTGGCCCCGGCGGCCGCGCGCGCGCTGCTCGGCCACTCCTGGCCGGGCAACGTGCGCGAGCTGCGCCACGTCATCGACTACGCGATCGCCGCGGCCGACGAGGCCAGCGAGCTCCTGCCCTGCCATCTCCCGGTCCGGGTGATGGCGCGCGCGGCAGGCCCACGCGCGCCCGGCGGCGATCGCAGCAGCCGCCCTCGCCGGTCACGATCTTCCGGCCACTGGCCGAGGAGGTGCAGGCGCTGGAGCGCCGCCGCATGGTGGAGGCGCTGCGCGCCGCGCAGGGCGTTCACGTCCGGGCCGCCCAGCTCATCGACATGCCGTCGCGCACGTTCGCGACCAAGCTCAAGCGCTACGCGATCGCTCCCGGCGAGTGGCGCACCGGCCCCGAGCTCGAGCTGGTGCCGGATCTCCAGCACCGGGTCGCACATCGACCCACCTGAACCAGCGATCGCGCTCCCGCCGCGAGCACCGCTTGTCAGGGCCGGTGCCGGATGCCAGCCTGCACTCGGATCGAGCGAGGGGAGCCAGCATGTCGAGGTCCCGGGCACCGAAGCGCGCGTGGCAGTCGAGCAGGGCGATCCTGGCGGCGGCCGCCGCGGCCCTGCTCGGCGCCGACGCGCCGACCGCAGAGACGCGCCACGATCACGATCGACCGCCGGACGTCCACGTCTGGGTCACGTCTCCGGACGGCCAGCTGAAGATGGCCGACCAGGGCACGGTCCCGTTCGTCGAGGGCCCGTCCGACCAGCTCACCATCACCGTCAACGGCGGGCGCAGGTTCCAGCGCATGGCCGGGTTCGGCGCGTCGATCACCGACTCGTCGGCCGTGGTGCTGTACCGCCTCGATCAGGCCGCGCGCGACGCGACGATGGCGTCGCTGTTCGATCCGCGACGGCGGCAACGGGCTGAGCGTGCTGCGCCAGCCGATGGGCGCCTCCGACTTCGTGGCCGAGGCGGCCTACACCTACGACGACATGCCGCCGGGCGAGACCGACTACGAGATGCGCCACTTCTCGATCGCCCACGACGAGGCGCAGATCCTGCCGCTGCTTCGCCAGGCGCTGGCGCTCAACCCGGACCTGCGCATCATCGCGTCGCCATGGAGCCCGCCGGCGTGGATGAAGACGAACGGGTCGCTGATCGGCGGCGAGCTCATCGACGACCCGCGCATCTACCGCGCCTACGCCGACTACTTCGTCGAGTTCCTGCTCGCCTACGAGCGCGCCGGCGTGCCGGTCTACGCCGTCACCACGCAGAACGAGCCGCAGAACCGCAACCCGAGCGGCTACCCGGGCATGTACATGTCGGCCGGCCAGCAGGCGCGCTTCATCGCCGAGCTGGGCCCGGCGCTGCTGTGCGCCGGCCTCGACACGAAGATCCTGGCCTACGATCACAACTGGTCGATGCACCCGGGCGACATCGAGTCCACCCCGCCCGGCGAGACGCCGGAGACCGAGTACCCGAGCCTGGTGCTGGCGACGACGAGGCCGCGCCGTGGATCGACGGCGTCGCCTATCACTGCTACTTCGGCGATCCGGCGCGGCAGACGGAGCTGCACCGCGCCTTCGACGACGTCGACGTCTACTTCACCGAGTGCTCCGGGTCGCACGGCCCGACCGATCCGCCGGCGCAGGTCTTCTCCGACACGCTCAAGTGGCACGCGCGCAACCTCATCCTCGGCGTCACGTCGCAACTGGAGCCGCACCGTCGTCAACTGGAACCTGGCGCTGGATCCGTCCGGCGGCCCGCACGTGGGCGGCTGCGATACCTGCACCGGCGTCGTCACCGTCGGCCCGGGCCAGACAGTGACGAACAACGCCGAGTACTACACGCTCGGCCACCTGGCCCGCTTCGTGCGGCCGGGCGCGGTGCGCGTGGCCAGCACCTCGTTCGGCACCACCGGCTGGAACGGGCAGATCATGGACGTCGCGTTCCGCAACCCGGACGGCTCGACGGCGCTCGTCGTACACAACGAGAACGACGAGCCGCGCACCTTCGCGGTGGCGGCCGGCGCCTACTCGTTCGAGTACACGCTGCCCGGCGGCGCGCTCGCCACCTTCGTGTGGCCGCGCTCGCGCGCGCTCGACGATCCTCTCGATCAGCTGGAGCCGGCGCGCATGACCGCGACCGCGTCGCCGGCCGGGCCGACCGATCCGTGCTGCACCGGCGACGTGGCCGCCGGCGCCGTCGACGACGACGCGACGACGCGCTGGGCCAGCGGCGCGCCGCAGGCGCCCGGCCAGTACGTCCAGGTCGACCTCGGTCGGCGCGAGCGCATCGCCCGCGTGGTGCTCGACACCGGGGCCGGCACCGGCGACTTCCCGCGCGGCTACGCCCTCCACCTCAGCGACGACGGCGTGACGTGGAGCGACCCGGTCGCCACCGGCGCCGGCACGGGTCAGCTGACGGCGATCGACATCTCGCCGCGGCGGGCGCGCCACATCCGGATCGTGGCCACCGCCGCGGCCGACAGCTGGTGGAGCGTCGCCGACCTGCGCGTCTACCGCCCGTGACGGCGTCCGGTCGCTCGCGATCAGCCGAGGCATCTCCACGTCGAGCGCGCCCAGCCGCTCGGCGTCGGCCATCACATCGATCGCGACGATCTCTCCGTCCTCGACGGTGAAGCCAAAGACGACGCGCGGCTCGCCGCCCGGCGCCCACACGGCTCCCGCGGCTCCGTCGATGAGCGCCGACCGCGCCGCGCGCGCACGACCCGAGAAGAAGCCGGCCACCGCCGCGGCGCCGCGCACGTCCTCCGGCGCGCCCGACTGCGCGGCGGCGCGATCAGCTCGCAGCGACCACGTCCGGGTCGAGCAGCGCGAGCAGCGCCTCGAATCGACCCTCGCGCGACGCGCGCAGGAACGCGTCGACGACCTCGCGCTGCCGCGCGGCGTCGCGATCGACGGTCACGTCCGCGCCCTGCACGCGCCGGCGGGCGCGGCTGGCCAGCTGCCTGGCCGCCGCCGGCGTGCGCTCCACGATCGGCGCGATCTCGTCGAACGACACGCCGAACATGTCGTGCAGCACGAACGCGAGCCGCTCGGCCGGCGCGAGGGTGTCGAGAACCACGAGCAGGGCGAGCCCGACCGAGTCGGCCAGCAGCGCCTCGCTGCTCCGGGTGCGCGGCGTCTTCGCGGCCGACCGCCGGTTCGTTCGTTCCTCGGCCGGCTCCTCGCGGCGCGCCTTGCGCGATCGCAGCATGTCGAGGCACACGCGCGCGACCACCGTCGTCAGCCACCCGCGCAGATTCGCGACCTCGCTGGTGTCGGAGCGGCTGAGCCGCAGCCATGCCTCCTGGACCGCGTCGTCCGCCTCGCTCGGCGAGCCGAGCATCCGGTAGGCCACCGACCGAGATGCGGGCGGCTCTCCTCGAACCGCGCCGCCAGTGCCTCGCGCTCGTCCATGGTCATCCCGGCCAGAGGGACGCGCGCCGTCAGTTGTGATACGGCGACAGCTTGACCAGCAGCGCGCCGAGCAGCTCGAGCGCGCGATCGAGGCGCGTCTGCGGGTCGCGGCACTCGAGCAGCTCCTGCCGCTCGTCGATGTCGCGCGCGATGGCCGCGGCGACCGCGTCGGCGCACTGGCCCGGCTGTCCCGAGCGCACCAGCTCGCGCAGCGCGTCGCCTCCCTCGACGAGGTGGGCCACGTGATCGCACATCGCGACCAGCTGCTCGTGCGAGGCGCGCAGGCGATCCGGGTCGCTCGCCATGTCGAGCAGCAGGCGCGCCTCGACCTCGCGGTAGGAGCGCCGCGGCGGCAGCTCCTGCACGATGTCGGCGCGCGCGATGCCGCCGAGCACGAGCAGGTAGCGGCCGTCGTCCTGCTCCTCGGAGTCGAGCACGCGGCCGATGCCGATGTGCTGATAGACCGCCGGCCGCCCGTGATAGTCGGTCTCGTAGCCGCCGCGCAGCCGCGCGATCGCCATCAGCTTCGGACCGGCCAGGCAGTCGCGGGTCAGCTCGCGGTATCGCTCCTCGAACACGTGCAGCGGCAGCAGCCCGCCGGGCAGCAGCACGCAGTCCGGGAGCGGAAATATCGGCATCGCCGACAGGACCCCAGGTGTGAGCTCCTCGCGGTTCATCGCACGCTCGCGCAGCTAGACTACCCCGTCCGCGCGCACGTCGCTGCAGTTGAATCTCTGTCGCGCTCTCGGTCTCGTCGACTGATGAGCTACCCTACGCGGGTCACACGATGGTGAGTGAAGGTGGAAAGCACACCCCGGCGGCGCGATCCGCCGATCGCGGACGGCCTCCGCGCATCTTCCTGCTCTCGCCGGCGTGGCTCGGCGGCAAGCGTGCCGGGCTGTTACTGCGCAGCGGCGCCTCCTTCGACCTCGCGCTGCGCATCCAGGACGGGGGCGCGCCGCTGGGTGAGGTGATGAGCTTCGTCAGCGGGCTCTATTTCCGCGGCAAGCTGGCTTACGCGCGTGCGTTCGCGACGCCGCCGCCCGGCGCGGCCGGCGCGCTGGTCATTTTGCCGCAGGGCGGCCTTGCGCCGGTCGATCAGCCGGTGACGCGCGCCGAGCTCGAGCAGCAGGGCACCGGCGACATCGACGTGTCCGATCCGGTCTTTCGCGACGGGCTGCTCGCCGCCGCGCGTCTGGTGGCGCAGCTGCTCGAGTCCGGGCGGACAGGCCGTCCTGCTGGGCAGCATCGCGACCGACCGCTACTGCGCTCCGCTGCTCGAGGCGCTCGGCGACAGGCTGCACTTCCCGGCCGCCTTCGTCGGGCGCGGCGACAACAGCCGCGGCGGACTGATGCTGCGCGCGGCCCGCTCCGGCGACGAGCTCGACTACATCCCCGTGGCCGGCGCCACGCGCAAGGGGCCGCGCCCTCCCCGCCTGCCCCGCCTGCCACAGCGGCGGCAAGAGGCCGGCTAAGATGTCGGCCATGGACGCCGACCAGCCCCGGCCGCGCGGGTCGCGGGTCCTTCGCTCTCCGCCGATCCGCATCCTGCTCGCGGCGCTCTTCCTGGTGCTGCCGTTCATCGTCCTGCAGCTGGCGGCGGCGGCGCTGTCGATCGACTGGTCGGTCCTCGGGCCCGCTCTCGTCGTGATCGCGCTGGTCGCCTATCGCGCGTACGTCCGGGCGATCGAGAAGCGCCGGCCGATCCACGAGATCCAGACGCAGGGCATGCCGGCTCAGCTGGCGGCGGGATTCGTCATCGGGGCGGCGCTGTTCGGCGCCACGATGCTGGTGCTGTGGCTGCTCGGCGTCGCCGCGATCGAGCCGGGACAGGGCTGGGGCGCGCTCCTGCTCGCCTTCATGCGGCGCGCTCGGGGCGGCGTTCTGCGGAGGAGCTCCTGTTCCGCGCGGTCGTCTTTCGCATCCTGTCCGGGTGGCTCGGCGATCTCGCGGCGCTGGCGATCTCGGCCGCGCTGTTCGGCCTGCTCCACGCCGGCAACCCGGGCGCCACGCTGGTCAGCTCGATCGCCATCGCTCTCGAGGCCGGCGTGCTGCTTGCTGCCGCCTACATGGTGACGCGCCAGATCTGGCTGCCGATCGGGCTGCACCTGGCCTGGAACTTCACCGAGGGCGGCGTGTTCGGCGCCAGCGTCTCCGGGCACGACGTCCACGACGGCCTGCTGAGCACGCCACTTCACGGGTGACGAGCTGCTGACCGGCGGCGCCTTCGGACCCGAGGCGTCGATCGTCGCGGTGATCGTCTGCCTGGTCGCCGCGGCGCTGCTCTTCGCGCGTCGCGCGCCGCCGCTCCCGCCGCACCGGCGGGGTCGCGCCGGTCGGCGATGGACAGCGCGCCGCTTCGTGATACGCCATCGGCATGCCCGTCTACCCGATCATCCTCGAGATGAAGAAGCTGCTCCGCAACCTCGACGCGTGGCTCGACAAGGCGGTCGCGCACGCGGCGGCAAAGAAGCTCGACCCGGCCGTGCTCATCCAGGCCCAGCTGGCGCCCGACATGTTTGCGTTCTCCCGCCAGGTGCAGAGCGCGTGCGACCAGGCGAAGTTCGCCGCCGCCCGCACCGCCGGTAAAGACCCTCCCGCGCACGCGGACACCGAGACGACCTTCGACGAGCTCAAGCAGCGCGTCGCCGCGGTCGTGGCCTACCTGGACGAGTACTCGGAGCGCGACTTCGAGGGCGTCGACCAGCGCACGGTCTCGCTGCCGCGCTGGGAGGGCAAGTCGCTGACCGCGACGAACTACCTGCTCGAGCACTCCCTGCCGAACTTCTTCTTCCACCTGACGACCGCGTACGCGCTCCTGCGCCACAACGGCGTCGACCTCGGCAAGCGGGACTACATCGGCGCCCTGACCTGGCGCTGATCGACGGTCGCGTCAGGTGCGGGTCCGGCGCCGACCCGCGCGCGGGTCGGCCGGTTGACCAGGTAGATGCCGGACGCCATCAGCACAAGCGCGGCGATCAGGCCCGGTCCGAGCGGCTCGGAGAGGAAGAGGCCGCCGGCCGCCACGCCGAAGATGGGCGTCAGGAAGGTGAAGGCGGCCAGGCGCGACGCCGGGTAGCGCGAGACCAGCCAGAACCAGGCCGCGTAGCTGGCGAACGCGACGATGACGATCTGGTAGAGGAGCGCGCCGATGACCATCGGCGTCGCCGCGTGCACGCCCGACTCGCCGGTGGCCAGCGCGACGGCCGGCAAGAGCACGGCCGAGACGGCCAGCTGGTAGAACAGCGTGCGCTCGGCGCTGGCGCCGCGCAGCCGGCTCCCCTTGACCACGATGGTGGTGGCGCCCCAGGCGAAGGCCGCGCCCAGGCACAGGAGATCGCCCAGCAGCTCGGTGCGGGTCGGCAGGCGGAGCGCGTCGGCGAAGGCGATCAGCACCCCGGCGAACGCGATCACCAGGCCGGCTGTCTTCATGCGCGTGAGCCGGTCGCCGTCGATGAAGAAGTGGGCACCGATGGCGGTCACGAAGGGCGCCATGTAGACGTAGATGACGGCTCGCGACGCGGTGGTGAAGGTGAGGCCGAGGTACATGAGCAGGAACTCGGCGGCGAACAGCAGCCCGGCGACGATGCCCGGCACCAGCGTGCCATCGCGCACCAGCAGCGGGACGCGGCGCCAGCGCGCCCATCCGACCAGAAGGATGGCGCTCCCGATGGAGCGCAGCCCGGCCTGCATCGCCGGAGAGATGCCCTCGCCGGCCAGCTTGATCGCGACCTGGCTCAGTCCCCAGATGGCGCAGAGAACGACGAGCACGGCCGCGGCGGACGACTCGAGCTCCTGTCTCGATTCATGTGTAGAGGCGCCGTGAATGAGCTTGAGAGTAGCGTTCGGGAGCACATCCGCCAGGTACACTGCCTGCCTACAGCGGCGGCACACCGCCCACGAAGCCGCGACGATCGAGGCTCGCGGGCGGGCTTCAACGGCGACTGCACGGTCAGGCCGGCGCGACCGGGGGCTAGAATGCGCGCATGCAACGGCTCACACGGCGCGATCTCCTTGTCGGTGTCGGCGCGACCTCCGGCCTGATCATGGCCTGCAGCAAGGGACCCTCGGCGGGAGGCGGCGGCAAGCCGGCGCGCGGCGGGGGCGGCGGTCGCGGCGACGGCGGCGGCATGGCTGCGTCGAGCCAGGTCGCGGCCAGCGAGGCCGGCGCGTCGATCCTGCGCGCCGGAGGCAACGCGGCCGACGCGGCGGTCGCTGTCGCGGCCGCGCTCAACGTCACCGAGCCGACCTCGACCGGGCTGGGCGGCGACTGCTTCGCGCTCTACCACGACGCCAGGACCCGCGAGGTGACAGCGCTCAACGGCTCCGGCCGCGCGCCGGCGCGCCTCTCCCTCGAGCACCTGCGCGCGCAGGGCATCGTCGAGCTGCCGCCGTTTCACGCCCACACGGTGACGGTGCCGGGCGCGTGCGCCGGATGGTGCGATCTGATCGAGAAGCACGGCAGCCTGCCGATGACGGACATCCTGGCCCCGGCCATCCGCCTGGCCGAGGAGGGCGCGCCGATAGGCGAGATCACCGCGCACTTCTGGGCCCGCGGCGTCGAGCGGCAGGGCCGCGCGACAAACTTTGCCGAGACGATGACGATCGACGGCCGGGCGCCGCGCGCGGGCGAGCGCTTCCGCAATCCGGGCCTGGCGCGCACGCTGCGCGCGGTGGCCTCGGGCGGCAAGGACGCATTCTACCGCGGCGAGATCGCGGCCGCGATCGTGGGTGTGCTGGAGCAGAACGGCGGCGTGATGTCGGCCGACGACCTGTCGTCGCACGTGTCGACCTGGGACCAGCCGATCTCGACCACGTATCGCGGCATCCGGGTGTGGGAATGCCCGCCCAACGGCCAGGGCATCACCGCGCTGCTCGCGCTCAACATCCTGGAGGGCTTCGAGCTGGCCGGGCAGGACCCGCTGGGCGCGGATCGCTTCCACCTCATGGTCGAGACGATGCGGCTGGCCTTCGCCGACACGCGCTGGTACGTCGCGGATCCGGCGACCAACAAGGTTCCGGTGGCGGAGCTCCTGTCGGCGGACTACGCGGCCAGGCGCCGCGCCCTCATCGATCCGGCGCGCGCGACCGCCGATGTGAAGCGCGGCTCGCCGGTGGCCGGCTCGGACACCGTCTACTTCTGCGTCGTCGATGGCCAGGGCAACGCCTGCTCGTTCATCAACAGCAACTACATGGGCTTCGGCACCGGCCTGGTGCCGAAGGGCTGGGGCTTCACGCTGCAGAACCGCGGCCACAACTTCTCGCTCGATCCGACGCACCCGAACGCGCTGGCGCCGCGCAAGCGGCCGTACCACACCATCATCCCCGGCATGATGACGCGGGCGGACGGCTCGCTGTACGCGCCGTTCGGCGTGATGGGCGGCTTCATGCAGCCCCAGGGCCACGTGCAGGTCGTCGTCGACATGATCGACGACAAGCTCGATCCGCAGGCGGCGCTCGATCGGCCGCGCTTCTGCATCGACCCGGTCGACGGCCCGGGAAAGGTCCACCTCGAGACCGGCCTGCCGGCCGCCACCGCCGAGGCGCTGAAGGCGCGCGGCCACAGCATCGTCGCCGGCGTGGGCGGCTACGAGCGCGCGCTGTTCGGCCGCGGGCAGATCATCCGCCGGGACGCCGGCGGCGTGCTGGTGGCCGGCAGCGACCCGCGTGCCGACGGCAAGGCGATCGGCGCCTGACCGTCACGGAGCGCCGAGGAAGGCGAGGATTCGATCGGCGACCTCGTCCGGCCGCTCGCGGTGCAGGAAGTGGCCGCCGGCCACCTCGACCACCTCGACCGGACCGGTGAAGCCGTCGGCGTGGTCGGCGAACACCGACTGATCGCCGGCGCCGTCGCTGCTTCCCCACAGGGTCAAGGTCGGCGCCGCGGTCTTCTGGAACAGGCGCGGGTCGATCGCCTGCGTGGCGAAGGCGCGGTAGTAGCCCAGCGCTCCCTCGAGGCAGCCGGGGGCGGCGAACGCGTTCTTCACCGGCTCCAGCTCCGCGGCCGGCACCGCCCACTTCGGCGACCAGCGCGCGTAGAGATCGTCCACGCCGCGGAAGTCGTCGCGCGCGAACGACTCGGCCGCGTCCGGGCGGGCCAGCTCCATGAAGTGAGGCGACGCCTGGATCGCGTCCGGATGCTTCAGGAACGCGGCCGGGTGCGGGATGGCCAGCGTGACCAGCCGCGCGATCCGTTCCGGCGCGAGGTTGGCCGCGGCGTAGGCGGCGCTTGCGCCCCAGTCGTGTCCGATCACGATGGCCCGCTCCTCGCCCAGCGCCTCGATGAGGGCGACGACGTCGCCGCCCAGCGCGGCCACCGCGTAGTCGTCCCCGGCCGGTATCGCGCTGGGCGCGTAGCCGCGCATGAACGGCGCCACGGTGTGGTAGCCGGCCGCCACCAGGCGCGGGCGCAGGTCGTCCCAGGTGTGCGGCGTGTCGGGGAAGCCGTGCAGCAGCACCACCAGCGGGCCGCTGCCCGATTCCAAGTAGGCCAGGTCGACGTCGCCGGCTGCGATCGTCTCGACGCCGGTCTCGGGCTGGTGGGAGCGAGGTTGATCTGTCGACGGGCGGGAGTCGGAGGCGGACTGACAGCCGGCCAGCGCCGGTGCGAGGAGCAGGCAGGCGAGCAAGGGGGCGACGGCGTGGGTGCTCATGGCTTTCTCCTGGTCTGGCATTTGAGAACGATCGTTCAACTATCGGTCAAAAAAAGAGGAGCGCCGAGGCGGCGCTCACCCGGCGAATTCCAGCGCCTCGCGGGCGATGCGGGCCAGCTGGGCATGGGTCGCCCCGGCGCGCGACATGACGTTGATGCCGATGATGGCGGCGAGCAGCGACTCCGCCTTCTCCTCCGGTTTGACCGCTCGCGGCAGCTGCCCGGCGGCCCGCCCGGCCTCGACGCACTGGCGGAAGAAGCGGCGCAGCTGGTCGAGGTGGACGGTGACCAGCTTCTGCAGCGACGGCGGGAGCGCCGGCATCTCGACGGCGCTGTTGATGACCAGGCAGCCGCTGGGCAGCGAGCGGTCACGCGCGTCGTCGAGGTTGTTGTCGAACCAGGCGCGCAGAAGTTGCATCCGGTCGACGCCGGCCGGCAAGCGCGCGATCTGATACTCGTTGTAGTGCTGCACCGCGCGCCGGAACAGCGTCTCCTTGTCGCCGAACGTCCGGTACAGGCTGCCGCGCTCGATGCCCATGGCGTCGACGAGGTCCTGGATGGCGGTGGCGTTGTAGCCGAGCCGCCAGAAGACCTTGACGGCCTCCCACAGGACCTCATCCGCGTCGAATTGCCTCGGTCTGCCCATCGATTGCCATCTGCGACGGTTATGTTACCGTTCGTTCAACAATGGTCAAGGCCGCCCGGCCTCAAGCCACGCGAGGCCGGGAATCTGCAACACGCATTTTTGGCGGTGCGCGGACGGAGGTGCAGGCGGGACGCGCTCGCACGCCGACTCATGTCACCGACTCGACGCCGCCGAGCCGGCGATGGCCGGCGGAGGCCGGAAGATCGGTTCCAGTCGACCGGCCGGGACGTGGCATCATCGGGCGGTGAACATCGGTGTTCCCCCGGCTCCGGTCGCAGTCGGGCTCGCCGGCACGGGCCCGCTGGCGGCGCGGATGAGCGCGCTCGTCGAGCCGCCGATGCGGGCGGCGGCGATGGCCGAGGTGCTGGCCGTCGGACCAGCCGAGGCGGTCGCTCGTTTGATCGGCGAGCTGATCGCGCGCTCGGGAGACGCTGTCTCCGGACACCGGCTGGCGCTCGACGCGGTGCTCCTGGTCCTCTCCGATCCGGCGCGGCTCGAGTACGACCGCCGCGCCGAGCTCTACGCGGCCGCCGTGGGCGCCGGGCTGGACGAGGTCGCGCTGCTCCTGATCGACGCCGCGCCGGTGCTGCCCAGCACCCAGCGGCTCGAGCGCGAGCTGGGCGCCGAGCGGGCGCTCACCCCCGATGGCCGCCCGCTGGCGCTGGGCGAGCGCAAGTCTCTGGCCCGCAGCCACCGCCGCGATCTGCTGATGCAGATCCTGCGCGACCCGCATCCGGACGTGATCGCGGTGCTGGTCGACAACCCGCACCTGACCGAGTCCGACGTGCTGCGCCTGGCCAGCCGGCGGCCCATGCTGCCCGACGCGCTGGCCGCCATCGCCGCGTCGCATCGGTGGCGCGCGCGCCCGCGCGTGCGGCGCGCGCTGGTGCTCAACCCGTACACGGCGCTGCCGCTCGCCGCGCGTCTGGCGACGACGCTGTCCGACGCCGACCTGCAGCGGGTGAGCCTCGACCCGTCGCTGTACGGGCGCCTGCGCAGCCACGCCAGCGGCATCCTCGCGCTGCGCCGCGGGACCGCGCGAGACGGCTGAGCCGCGCCGGTCATCCCTGCCCGGCCGGCCGCGCGCCGGTCAGCGCGCGAGGTCGGATGAGGAAGCCCGCCTCGCGCTGCTCGAGGACGTGGGCCACCCACCCGGCGCTGCGCCCGACAGCAAAGATGACCGACGGCGCGCCGCGCGCCAGCCCCAGCGCCGCCGACAGCGCGACGAGGCCGAGGTCGCAGGTCGGATGCGCCCCGGCCACCTCCGGGCCGGCCGCGGCGAGGGCCAGCGCGGTGCGAACGCGCGGCCGCCGCGGCGCGATGGCGCGCGCGAGCCGCAGCATGGGGGCGGCGCGCGGATCGCCCGCGAGATAGAGCCGGTGTCCGAAGCCGGGCAGGTCCTCGCCGCGCGCGAGTCGGCCGCGCAAGGTGACGGCGGCCCCGCCCGACGACCCGGCCTCGTCGATCAGCGCCTCCACGCGCGCGGCCATCGCGCCGTGGCGCGGGCCGGACAGCGTGGCCAGCGCGGCGCCGATGCAGGCGAACAAATCCGCGCCTGTCAACGCGGCCACCCGCGCGGCGAAGGTGGAGGCGTTCAGCTCGTGGTCGGCCACCAGGACAAGGGCAGAGTCGAGGGCGCGGGTCGCCTCGCTCGAGGCGCGTCCCAGCGCGCGGGCCAGCACGCCGGCAACGGTCGGCGCGTCGAGCGACGCGGCGGCGCGGTCCGGCGCGGCCGCGGCGGCGAGCAGCGGGATCAGCTCGCGGGCACGGTCCATCGCGCTCTCCGGCCGCGCGTCGTGGCGATCGGCGTCGCGCAGGGCGAGCGCGGCCACCGCGAACTTGCAGGGCCGCGCCGGGCGGTGCGCCGGCCGGGACCAGCCGCGCGATGCCGGCCCACGACGGCCGCACCCGCGGCCACGCCGCCCGATCGGGCAGGACGCCGGTCCACAGCAGCTCGGCGGTGCGCTCGAAGCCGACCCGCCGGGCCGCCAGCGCCACCGCCGCGTGGCCGCGGTAGACCGGGCCGCCGTCGCCAATCGCGCTCACCGCCGAGTCGAGCACCGGCTCGCCCCAGCGCAGCGCGCCGGCCGCGACCGCGCCGTGTCCGGACCGTGCGCGGTGGCGGGCGGCCAGGCGCTCGACCTCGCCGCGCTCGTAGCGGCGGCCGCGGCCGCGGCCACCGGGCGCGCTGCGCAGCATCCCGCGCGCGACGTAGGCGTACAGGGTCCGGCGCTGCACGCCGAGCAGCTCCGCGGCCTCCGCCGCCGAGAGCCATGGTTGATTGTCGAATCCACGTTGATCAACCATACCGGTTCAGGCTACTCGTCATCCAAGGCCCATGGAACCCGTATACGCACCCGGACTGGACAACATCGTCGCCTGCGAGACCTCGCTTTCGGACGTCGACGGCGCGCGCGGCCGCCTGCTCATCGCCGGCGAGGACGTCGAGCTGCTGGCCCCGCGCGCCGGCTTCGCCCAGGTCGCCGCCCGGCTGTGGCGCGCGGCGGGCCTGGCGGTCCCGGCCGACATCGACGCCGCGCTGGGCGCCGCGAGAGCCGACGCGTTCGCCCGCATCCCGCACCTGGGCAGCGCGCTGGCCGCGGCCGACGGCATGGACGCGCTGCGCGGCGCCGTCGCCCAGCTTTCATCGACCGGCGACCTGGCCGCCGACGCCATCGCCGCGACCGGCGCCATCGCCGTCTTCGCGGCCGCCTGGGCGCGCGGCCGCGAGGGGCTGGCCGCCATCGCCCCGGACCCGGACGCGCCGCACGCCGCCGACTTCCTGCGCATTGTCGCCGGCGAGGCGCCGGCGCGCCCGCGCCCACGCGCTCGATCAGTACCTGGTCGCGGTCAGCGACCACGGCATGAACGCCTCCACCTTCGCGGCGCGCGTCGTCGCGTCGACCGGCTCCGACGCGATCTCGGCCCTCGTCGCGGCCATCGGCGCGCTCAAGGGCCCCCTGCACGGCGGCGCACCCGGCCCGGTGCTCGACATGCTCGACGCGATCGCGGCGCCCGGCGCGGCCCGCGCGTGGCTGGCCGCCGAGCTGGCCGCGGGCCGCCGCATCATGGGCATGGGGCACCGCGTCTACCGCGTGCGCGATCCGCGCGCCGCCGTGCTCGAGCGCGCCATCGCCGAGCTCGAGAAGAGCGGCGTGGCCACCGGCCGGCTGGCGCTGGCCCGCGCTGTCGAGCAGGCCGCCACCGAGCTCCTGCGCGAGCGCCACCCGCACCGCCCGCTGGCCGCCAACGTCGAGTTCTACACCGCGGTCCTGCTCGACGCGGTCGGCCTGCCGCGAGCGCTGTTCACCCCGACCTTCGCGGCGGCGCGCGCGGCCGGCTGGACCGCGCACGTCGCCGAGCAGCTGCGCACCGGCCGCCTGATTCGCCCGCAGTCGCGCTACGTCGCGCCGCCATCGTAGCCCGCTGAAGCGCGGGCGCCCCGGCGAATTTCTTCGCCGTGGGCGAACCCGCTTTGTGGCAGTACACTCGCTGCGGGCCATGAGCGAGCTGCTCGTCTCGATGGAGGGCATCGACAGGTCCTTCCCCGGCGTTCGCGCGCTCGATCGGTGCCGGTTCGAGCTGCGCGCCAGGCGAGGTCCACGCCCTTGTCGGCGAGAACGGCGCCGGCAAGTCCACGCTCATGAAGGTGCTGGCCGGCGTGTCGCCACCGGACGCCGGGCGCATCCAGGTCAAGGGCAGCGAGGTCGCCATCGCGAGCCCGCGCGCGGCCCAGGCCCTGGGGATCAGCATGATCCACCAGGAGCTGAACCTCATGCCGCACCTCACCGTGGCCCAGAACATCTTCATCGGCCACGAGCCGCGCCGGCGGGTGCGCTTCCTGCTCGACGAGAGCGCCATCGACGAGAAGGCGCGGGCGCTGCTCGAGCGGCTCCACCTGGCGATCGATCCGCGCGCCCGCGTCTCCGATCTGACCGTCGCCAAGCAGCAGATGGTCGAGATCGCGAAGGCGCTGTCGCAGAGCGCCGACGTCCTCATCATGGACGAGCCGACCGCCGCGCTGGCCGACGCCGAGATCGGCGACCTGTTCCGCATCATCCGCCAGCTGTGCGAGAAGGGCGTCGGCGTGGTCCACATCTCGCATCGCCTGGAGGAGCTGCCGCGCATCTCCGACCGCATCACGGTCATGCGCGACGGGCGCACCCTCGAGACGCTGGCCACTCGCGACGCCACCGATCGATCAGATCATCCGCCTGATGGTCGGGCGCACCATCTACGAGGGCGCGCCGGAGATCCCGGACCTGCCCGACCACGAGGTCGTGCTCGAGGTCCGCGGCATCAGCCGCGGCCGCGCGCTGCGCGACGTCAGCTTCAGCCTGCGGCGCGGCGAGATCCTCGGCTTCGCCGGCCTGGTCGGCGCCGGCCGCACCGAGGTCGCGCGCGCCATCTTCGGCGCCGACCCGATCGACTCGGGCGAGGTGCACGTGCGCGGCCGCAAGGTCCGCATCCGCAGCCCGCGCGACGCGGTGCGCCACGGCATCGCGCTACCTGTCCGAGGACCGCAAGCGCTTCGGCCTGGCCCTCGGCATGGACGTGGAGACGAACATCGTCCTGGCCACCTTCCGGCGCTTCGTCCGGCGGCTGGGCTGGGTCAACACAGTCAAGGCGCGGGCCACGGCGCGCAAGTACGTCAACGCGCTGCGACATCCGCACGCCGTCCCTGCAGCAGAAGGCGATCAAGCTGTCCGGCGGCAACCAGCAGAAGATCGTGATCGGCAAGTGGCTCACCGCCGACACCGAGATCCTCATCTTCGACGAGCCGACCCGCGGCATCGACGTCGGCGCCAAGAGCGAGATCTACCGCCTGCTCAACGACCTGGCCCGGCAGGGCAAGTCGATCATCATGATCTCGTCGGAGCTGCCGGAGGTGCTGCGCATGAGCCACCGCATCATCGTCATGTGCGAGGGGCGGGTCACCGGCGAGCTGTCCGGCGGCGCCGACCAGGAAGAGGTCATGAAGTACGCCACCCAGCGCAGCGACCCGGCGCGCAGCAGCGCTCCGCCGGCGGAGTGACGGAGGAACCAGGCATGGACCAGGTCCCCGCTTCAGGCAGTCGAGCCGGCCGCGGGGAAGCGGTCCCTGCTGCGCTCCAACGCCATCCAGACGCTGCTCGCGTTCGGCGCGCTCATCGTGATGCTGGTGGTCTTCACGATCGCCTCGCCCTACTTCCTCTCGTTCGACAACATCAACGGCATCCTGCTGGCCACCACGGTCAACGGCGTGCTCGCTCTCGGCGTCACCTTCGTCATCATCACCGGCGGCATCGACCTCTCGATCGGCACGGTCATGACGCTGTCGTCGGTGATGACCGCGGTCATGGTCACCAACTGGCAGCTGCCGATCTCGGTGGGCATCGCCGGAGGCATGCTGACCGGCACCGCGGCCGGCCTGGTCAACGGATTCCTCATCGCCAAGATGAAGGTGCCGCCCTTCATCGCCACGCTCGGCATGCTCAACGTGGCCAAGGGCCTGGCCCTGGTCATCTCCGACCTGCGCCCGATCTACTTCAACGACACGCCCGCCTTCAACGAGGTGGCGATGGACTCGGCGCTGGGCAAGGTCATCCCCGGCCTCGAGGTGTCGAACCTCGTGCTGTGCCTGTTCGGCGCCGCCATCCTGGCCGGCCTGGTGCTCAAGAAGACGATCCTGGGCCGGTACACGTACGCACTGGGCAGCAACGAGGAGGCCACGCGCCTCTCCGGCGTCAACGTGGACGGCTGGAAGATCACCGTCTACGCCATGTCGGGCCTGTTCGCCGGGCTGGCCGGCGTGCTCATCGCCGCGCGCCTCAACTCGGCGCAGCCGTCGCTCGGGCTCGGCTACGAGCTGGACGCCATCGCGGCGGCGGTCATCGGCGGCAACAGCCTGAGCGGCGGCGAGGGCACCATCCTCGGCACCGTCATCGGCGCGTTCGTCATCAGCATCCTCACCAACGGTCTGCGCATCCTCTCCGTCCCGCAGGAATGGCAGACGGTCGTCACCGGAGCGATCGTCGTCCTGGCCGTCTATCTGGACATCGTTCGCCGGCGCAGGCAGGAGCAGGCATGATCTCCCAAGGAGGCTAGAAAAATGAAAACCAGGAACGTCCTCAGCGTCGTCGCCCTCGCAGCGCTTCTCGCCACGGGCGGTCCGGCGGCGGCACAGACTTACATCCCGGTCATCTCGAAGGGCTTCCAGCACCAGTTCTGGCAGGCGGTGAAGATGGGAGCCGAGAAGGCGGCCAAGGACCTCAAGGTCAAGATCACCTTCGAGGGCCCGGAGAGCGAGTCGCAGGTCGACAAGCAGCTCGAGATGCTGCAGGCCGCGCTGGCCAAGAAGCCGCAGGCGATCTGCCTGGCCGCGCTCGACTCCAAGGCGGCGGTGCCGCTCCTGCGCAAGGCGCAGGCGGCCAAGATCCCCGTGGTCGGCTTCGACTCCGGCGTCGACAGCGACATCCCGGTCGCCACCGCGGCCACCGACAACATCGCCGCCGCCGGCTACGCGGCCGACAAGATGGCGCAGCTCATCGGCGATCAGGGCGAGGTCGCGGCCGTCGTCCACGACCAGACCAGCCGCACCGGCATCGACCGGCGCGACGGCTTCCTCAAGCGGATGAAGGACAAGCACCCGAAGATCAAGGTCGTCGATGTCCAGTACGGCGGCGGCGACCACCTCAAGTCCACCGACCTGGCCAAGGCAATCATCCAGGCCCACCCGAACCTCAAGGGCATCTTCGGCGCCAACGAGGGCTCGGCCATCGGCGTGCTCAACGCGGTCAAGGAGCTGCGCAAGCAGGGCAAGATCGTCATCATCGGCTACGACGCCGGCAAGCAGCAGAAGGACGCGGTGCGCAAGGGCATCATGGCCGGCGCCGTGTCGCAGGACCCGGTCGGCATCGGCTACAAGTGCGTCGAGACGGCGGTCAAGGCGATCAAGGGCGAGAAGGTGCCCAAGACCATCGACACCGGCTTCAAGTGGTACGACAAGACGAACGTCGACTCGCCGGCCATGAAGCCGCTGCTCTACGACTAGAAACGACGATGCTGATCGGCATCTCGCCGCTTGTCGGGCCCGACCTGCTCGCCACCCTGTGCCGCATGGGGCACGGGGACGAGCTGGTGCTGGCCGACGCACACTTCCCGGCCGAGTCGATCGGCGGCCGGGTGGTGCGCGCCGATGGCCTGCGCATCGCGGACCTGCTCGGCGGCATCCTGCCGCTCTACGCCCTCGACTCGTACGTGCCCGATCCGATCGTGATGATGGCGGCGGTCGAGGGCGACCAGGCCGACCCGGCGGTCCACCAGCTGTACCGGGCCGCCATCGACAGGTGCGCGCCGCGCGCCCCGGCCACCCGCTTCATCCCGCGGGGCGACTTCTACGACCGCGCCCGCCGCGCCTTCGCCGTCGTCGCCACCGGCGAGACCGCCAAGTACGGGAACATCATCCTGGTCAAGGGCGTGACCCCGGTGTGACCGCAGACGTCCGCCGGGCCGCGAGGCAGGGGGGCGGCACTCCAGCGAGGTGTCGAAGACGGTCGGCGCTTTGTCGCCGCCGCGAGGGCGAAGCGCGCGGTCTGCGCCGGCGTCGGCGCGCGGCACTGCCCTTGCAGCCGGATCGCCCGGACCCACGTCGGGACGAGGAGCTGATCCGATGCCGAACGACAAGCAAGATGACAGCAGCCGGAAGCTGACGCTTCGCCGCGAGAGCCTGCGCACGCTGGACGACGCAGACCTCGAGCGGGTGAGCGGGGGCGCCGCCGCCATGTACACGCAGGCGGGCCACCAGTGCGACACGACCATCTGCGACCCGACCGAGGCCAACGCCAGCATGGGCGGCGGCGGCGGCGGCGGCGAAGACGGCGGCGCCCTGGGCTAGAAGGTCGATCCCATGAGCCGGACGAGGGCGCGGGGCGCGACGTTCGCCGTCGACGCCCGCTTCTGCTACCGAACACCGCTGCTCCCGCTGTCGGTGTTCACCGCGCTGGGCACCGACGCAGATCATGTCCGCGCCGGGCTCCGCGCCCTCGTCAATCGACCCGAGGTCCGGGAGGCTGTCTTCATCGCCTCGCCGGATCTGCACGACGGCATCGCCGCCTGGCAGCGCGATCCGCACGGCCCGCGCGGCCAGGACGTCGAGCGCGCGCTCATCCGCTATGTGTCGCGCATGGCGGGCCGCGCCACGCCGTTCGGCGCCTTCTCCGGCGTGTCGGTGGCGGCCTGGGCCGACCGCAGCCGGCTACCGGTCGGCGCGGCGAGCGAGCACCGCCGCCGCACGCGCCTCGATCACGACTACCTCGACGAGCTGTGCGACGCGCTGCGCGCCCGGCCCGAGATCCGCGAGCGCCTGCGCTACACGCCCAGCTCGAGCCTGTATCTCGCCGGCGGCCGCGTCCGCTACGTGGAGGAGCGAGTGCGGGGCCGGCGACGCTCGCACCACCTGGTCTCGATCGAGCGGACGCCGCACCTGGTCGCGGTGCTCGAGCGCGCGCGCCGCGGCGCCACGCGGGAGGAGCTCGTCGGCACGCTGCTCGAGGTCGAGCAGGATGTCCCGGCCGCGGAGGCCGGATCGTTCGTCGACCAGCTCATCGACTGCCGCATCCTTGTCGGGCCAGCTCGCCGCACAGGTCACCGGCGACGAGGGGCTTCGCGGGGTCATCGGCCGGCTGCGCGGCCCGGACATGCCGGCGTCGGCCGCGGCCACCGTCGCGACACTCGATGCGGTGCAGGCCGAGATGGAGTCGCTGGACCGGACGAGACTCGGCGCGTCGCCCGAGCGCTACCTGGCCATCGCCGATCGGCTGCGCGGCCTGCCGGTACCGGTCAACATCCGCAGGCTGTTCCAGGTCAACGTGGTGAAGCCGGCGCCGGACGCGAGCCTGAACCGGCAGGTGGCCGACGAGATCCTGTCCGGCGTGGCGCTGCTCCACCGGATCTCGCGGCGACCGGCCGACGACGCGCTGGCCGCCTTCCGCGGCGAGCTCGTGCGGCGCTACGGGACGCGGTCGGTGCCGCTGGCCGAGGCGCTCGACGAGGAGTCCGGCATCGGCTTCGGCGCGGCCGGCTGGCCCTCCGACGCGATCGGGCTGCTGGCCGGCATCCCGCTGTCGCGCGGCGAGAGCGCATCGCGCGTCGCGGACAGCCCGGCCGACCGGCATCTGATGCGTCTGGCGGCCGGCGCGATCGCGCGCGGCGAGGCCGAGATCCGCCTCACCGATGAGGATCTCGGGCAACTGGCCTGCGACGAGCCGCGTCCCATGCCGGGCGCGATGGCGGTCATGGCGGCTGTGCTCGCGGAGTCGGCCGAGGCGGTGGACCGCGGCGACTATCGCCTGCTGCTCGAGCCGGGCGGCGGCCCGTCGGGGATGCGGCTGCTCGGCCGCTTCTGCCACGCCGATCCCGACATCGAGGCGATGGTGCGCGACCACATCCGGCGCGAGGAGGCGCTGCGGCCCGGCGCGATCCACGCCGAGGTGGCCCACCTGCCGGAGGGGCGCGCGGGCAACGTGCTCGCCCGCCCGGTCCTGCGCGGACACGAGATCCCGTATCTCGGGGTCTCCGGCGCGCCGCCCGGCCGACAAATCGGGATCGAGGACCTGCTGGTGCGCGTCGAGGGCGAGCGCGTGGTGCTCTCGTCTCGCCGCCTGGGCCGCGAGGTCCTGCCCCGCCTGACCACGGCGCACAGCAGCCGCAACGGGCTCGGCATCTATCGCTTCCTGTGCGCGCTGCAGGGACAGGGCACCTCGTGCCCGCGCTGGTCGTGGGGCGCCCTGGACGGCTCTCCGTACCTGCCGCGCGTGTCGTGCGGGCGCCTGGTGCTGGAGCGGGCGCGCTGGCGGCTCGAGCGAGACGATCTGGAGCCGCTGGCGGCCGCGCGTGGCCAGGGTGGCGACGCGCGGGCGCAGCGAGAGCGCCTGCTCGCGGCGGTGGAGGATCTGCGCCGGCGGCGCGAGCTGCCGCGCCTCGTGGTGCTGGCCGACGGAGACCAGGAGCTGCCGGTCAATCTCGACAACCCGCTGTCGGCCGACAGCTTCGCCCGGCTGGTGCGGGCTCGCCCGTCCGCGCTGCTGTTCGAGCTCTTGCCCGGCCCTGACAATCTGGTCGCCGAGGGCGGCGCCGGCCGCTTCGTGCACGAGCTGGTGGTCTCGATGGTGCAGGACGCCGCCGAGATGCGGCCCGTCGAGGCCGCGCGGCCCCGCCGAGCCCGGTCGGTCGCGCGCAGCTTCCCGCCCGGATCCGGCTGGCTGTTCGCCAAGCTCTATGCCGGCATCGCCACGCTCGACGAGCTGCTCGTCCAGGTGGTGGCACCGACGAGCGAGGAGGCGCGGCGGTCGGGAGCCGCCGACTCCTGGTTCTTCATCCGCTACTGCGATCCGGATCCGCACCTGCGCGTGCGCTACCGCGGCGCGCCGGAGCGGCTGTGGAGCGAGCTCCTGCCGGCGCTGGGCCGGCGGGCCGCGCCCCTCGTCAACACCGGCGTCATGTGGCGGTTCGAGCTGGCCACCTACGAGCGCGAGGTGGAGCGCTTCGGCGGTCCCGACGGGATGGAGCTCTGCGAGTCTCTGTTCGCTGCCGACAGCGACGCGGTGCTGGCCATCGTGGCCGACCTGGCCGACCGGACCGCGGACGATCGCTGGCGGATCGCGCTGCGCGGCGTCGACGATCTGCTGATCGATCTCGGCTACGACATCGAGCAGCGGCGGCGCCTGCTCGAGACCCACCGCGACGGCCTGGCCCGCGAGCTCGGCGCCGGCACGGCCGCGTTCCGCGAGATGGGCGCGCGCTATCGCGCCGAGCGCGGGCGCATGGCGACCCTCCTCGCCCGAGGCCCGGCGAGCGACCCGTGCACCGAGCACGCCCTCTCCTCCTGCCTCGATCACCTCGCCCTCCGTTCCGAGCGCGCGCGCCCGCTGGCCCGCGAGCTGCGCGCCCACGCCGGCGCCGGCCAGCTCGCCGCGAGCCTCGACGACATCGCGCGCAGCCTGGTCCACCTCCACCTCAACCGATTGCTGCGCTCGTCCCAGCGCGCCCAGGAGCTGGTGCTGTGCGATCTGCTGCGCCGTCATTGCGAATCGCTGCTCGCCCGCGCCCGGACCTCCGCGCCGTGACGCGCGACGGTCATCGCGCCTGGGCCCCGGCGCTGACCGGCCGCGCCGCGCGCCAGGCGCTCGACGTGGTGCGCGCCCTGGCCGACTCGCTCGCCGATCCGTGGAGCGAGGACGCGCTTCCCACCGCGCCGGACCTGGCCATGCGCGCGCTGTTCTTCTCCTCCTGCGCCGACGCGCTGCCAGGCTCGGGCCACGCCGCGACATCGGATCGTCTGCTCGAGGCCGCTGTTGCCCGCGCGAACGAGCAGGCGCTGTTTCCGGCCCTCCACGGCGGTCTGCTCACCGTCGCGTGGGCCACGCGCCGGCTGGCCGAGCCGGGCGAGAACGCGAACCAGGAGATCGACGCGGCGCTCGCCGTCGAGCTGGCGTCGCGGCCGTGGCGCGGCAGCTACGACCTGGTCGGCGGACTCGTCGGCCTCGGCGTCTACGCCCTCGAGCGGCCGCAGCTGCCGTCGTCGCGCGCGCTGCTGTCGCTGGCGCTGGCCCAGCTCGAGGCGCGAGCCACCACGGCCGCCGGCGGGCTTGCCTGGCACACCCCGCCGGCCGGTCTGCCGCCGGCGCAGCGCGCGATCTCACCCGCGGGTCACTACAACATCGGCGTCGCGCACGGCGCCGCCGGCGTGCTCGGCCTGGCCGCGCGCGCCCTGGCCGCGGGCGTCGAGGTGGAGCGCGCCGCGCGACTGGTGCGCGGCGGCGGCGCGTGGATCGCGTCCATCGGATCGACCGGCGCGGACGCTCGCTATCCGTCGTGGATCGCGGGCGGCGCCGGCTACGATCGACTCGAGCCGCCGCGCGCGCCCAGCCGCTCGGCCTGGTGCTACGGCGATCCCGGCGTGGCCGCGCAGCTGTGGGCCGCGGGGCGCAGCGCCGGCCAGCCGTCCTGGTGCCGCGAGGCGCTGTCGCTGGCGCATCGCGCGCTGCGCCGCCCGGTTCGCCGCGCGCGCATCCTCGACGCCGGCCTGTGCCACGGCGCCGTCGGCCTCGCCCACATCCTCAACCGGCTGGCCCAGGCATCGGGCGACCGCGAGCTGCGCGCCGGCGCGGCCGACTGGTACCGCCGCTCGCTGGCCATGCGCCGCCCCGGCATCGGCTGCACCGGCTATCTCACCCACGTGCCGGATCGGCGCCCGCCGTGGACGGCGGACCGCTCCTTCCTGACCGGCGCGTGCGGCATCGGCCTCGCCCTGCTGGCCGCCTGCAGCGAGGCGCCGCCGCGCTGGGACCGCTGCCTGCTCCTCGACGTCAGCTGACCGTGTCGCGCAGGGTCTCTTCCAGGGGGCGGCGCGGCAACACGCCCACCTGCCGCTCGAGACGCGCCTCGCTGAACTGCCAGGTCTGGGCGTAGTTCGCCCTTCTCGGCAGCTCGTCGTCGTCGATCTGGTCGATCGGCCTGTGGACGATCTCGCTCCGGCTCCCGGTCAGGCGGATGAGGTCCGCGAACAGATCGTGCCAGACGAAGTGACCGCTGAGCACGTTGAGCGGGCCGCCGGCCGGGCGCTCCACGCACGCGGCGATGATCGCCGCCAGGTCGCGCGCGTCGATCCACACGTCCCGGTACTGCCTCCACTCCGCCTCGTCGGCTCCCGGCAGGATGATCGGCAGCCCCTCGCGCAGGCGCGGCACGACGAGCCGCTCGCGCGCGGTCGGGTGCGGGCCCCAGATGTACGGCGCGCGCAGCGAGACGTGATCGGCGCGCCCCGCGCGGCCTGCCGCCTCCGCCAGCAGCCGTTCGCAGACGACCTTGCCGGTGGCGTAGTCGTTGTACGACTCGCTGAGCGGCGTGTCCTCGGTGATGAGCCCCGGCCCGGCGAGGCCGTAGACGTCGAGGCTGCTCATGTAGACGAACGGACCCGCCTGCCAGCTGGCCAGCAGAGCCTTCATCGCCGCCACATCGACCGCGCTCTGCCCTCGTGTGATCGCGCTGTGGACGATGGCATCGACCCCGCGCGCGGCGCGGGCCAGGCTGTCGGCGTCCGCCAGGTCACCGATAGCGATCTCCGCGCCGGCGGCGACACCGCCGGCCGCGGCCGGCCGACAGAACGCGCGCACCGCGCGGCCGCGCCGCAGCAGCTCCTCGACCACGAAACGGCCCACCACGCCGGTGGCGCCGGTGACGAGGATCGTCATGCGTCAGCCCCTCGCGATCATGGCGGCCCCGCCGGCGGCGAACATGATGCCGAGCGGCGCGCACCGCGCTCAGGTGCTCGCGGAAGACGACGATCCCGATGACGGCGAGGACGGCCGTGGTGGACGCGCTGGCGATCACCGAGGCGCTGGCCAGCGGCCAGCCGGAGCGATAGAGGAAGAAGAACCCGGCCTCGACCCCGAACGCGGCCAGCCCGACCAGCAAGCCGGCGGTCCACTCGCTGCGGCCCAGGTGCCAGCGGGCCGCATCGCTGCTGGTCAGCGCCAGCGCGATCGCCAGGGCGAACGCCGCGCCGTAGGCGACCACCAGCATCGGCCACGGGCTCACCGCCCCCGACGACTTCTGGGCGATGTGATAGACGATGCCGGAGGCGACCACGATGGAGAGCAGGAACGCGGCAGACATGGACCGACAGTACGGTCCGGCCCATCATGCGTCCATTGCAACGTTTGGATGGAACGATGCATCCGGCGTATGCTCGCGGCCGTGTCGCCTCTGTCTCAGGACCAGCTGCAGGCCTTCGCCGCCGTCGCCCGGGCCGGCAGCTTCACCCGCGCCGCCCATTCGCTGCACCTGAGCCAGCCCGCGCTCTCCCGCCGCATCACGGGCCTCGAGGAGCAGCTCGAGACGATGCTGCTGGTCCGCGGCCGCTCCGGCGCGTCGCTGACCGAGGCCGGGCGCCGGCTGCTCGACTTCGTCGAGGCCCAGCGCGCGCTCGAGGAGGAGCTGCTGGGCGATCTCGAGCCCTCGCCCGCGTCCTACCGCGGCATCGTTCGCATCGCCGGGCTGTCGTCGCTGGTCCCGCCGGTGGTGCTGCCGGCGCTGGCGCCGTTCCTGCGCGAGCATCCCGCGGTACAGATCGCCATCCACCGCGAGGTCGACCGCCGCATCGTCGAGTCGATCACCGCCGGGCAGCATCGATTTCGGCGTCTCGCAGCACGCCTCGGAGGCGCCCGGCATCGTCAACGTGCACCTGGGCGACGAGGAGTTCGTCATCGTGGAGAGCCGCGTCCACGACGCCCGCCGCGACGTCTTCCTCGACGTCAGCCCGGGCGACAACACCGACCGAGGCGTTCCTGGCCGCGCAGCCGGCGCGCCTGCGCCCGCGCCGCTGGAGCCGCTCCTTCATGCACGACGAGCCGGGCATCCTGCTCGGCGTCGAGCTCGGGATCGGCCGCGCGGTCAAGCCGCGCCACACGATCCCGGACGGCGTGGCGGTGCGCGTCAACCCGAGCTTCGTCCCGATCTCGAAGCCGGTGTTCCTGCACTACCGGCGGCAGCGCTACTACGGCCGCCTGCACCAGGCGATCGGCGGCCACATCGAGGCGGCCGTCCGCGATCGCCTCGCCCGGCGTCCGCGCCCGCGGCGCGGGACGACCTCCTGACCGGGCGAGGCGTCGCGTCCTTACAGCCGGCCCGACAGCAGCAAGACCAGCAGAACGATGACGATCAGAACAGCGGGCGACCAGCCGGCGTATCCGTAGCGGCTGTGGCCCCAGCCGCCACCGGCCAGAGCGAGTACGAGAATGACGAGCAGAAGAATCAGAAGCATGGTGACCTCCTGGGTCTCCCGCTATCGATGCAAGCCGCCGTCCAGCGCGTCATGCCGTCGCTCGATCGGCGGTTTCCTGTTCGCTGTCGGCCGATTGCGCCGCCCAGGGTGCCACTGAGCCCACATCGGTCGCAGACCAGGACCATGGTGCGATTTCGCCCCGCCGTGTCGGCGCGCCGCACCCCGCCCACCCGGACGACCGGGCCAGCGCCTGCTGGTGTCGGCGCGGCGATCGTCCTATCCTCTCGCACCGGCGGGGATGCTGACGCTATCGCGGCGCTTCTCCGCGGCGTTCATCCTGATCGTCGCGCTGCCGAGCCTGGTGGTTTCGGTCCTCCTGGCCCGTCTCTACCTCCACGCGCTCTACACGACGGTGGAGCAGCAGAGCGTGGCGACCGCGGAGCAGGTGGTGCAGAACGTCCGCACCGAGACCGAGAACGCAGCCGTCCTGGCCGCGGCGCTGTTCCATGACGGCGAGCTGCGCCGACTGGCCGACGGCTACGCCCAGGCCGCCAGCGCGACCGACCGCTTCCTGTGGGCGCGCGCCCTCGACGAGAAGCTTGTCAGCTTCTTCACCTACTCCAACCGGGTGGGCGAGATCGTGCTGTACCTGCGCCAGGGCAGCGTCTACCGCTACTCGAACGATCCGCGGCTGCGCGCCGCCGACGCAGCCGACCGCAGCGTCTACGCCGGGGCGGCCGCCGATCCGGGGAAGGTCTTCCTGCTCGACACCCTGGACCCGGTCGAGGGCGCCGGCCTGAAGCACATGATGTCGATCGCTGTCTGCCCGGCCCGCGGCGACGCGATCGCGGCCGAGGCGATCCTGCTGCGCCTCCGCGTCCCCTACTTCGACGCGCTGGCGGCCGGTCCCGGCGGCGAGGCCGGCCCGGACGTGGTGATGCTCGGCCGCTCGCGGCGGCCGATCCTGTCGAGCCTGCAGGCCGCGGCCGATGGTCCGCGAGCTGGCCGCGCGCGCAGCGCGACGACGCCGACGCGGCCGGCGAGCGATCGTCGTTCCGCGACCTGCAGGCGGGCGGACGCTCGTGGCTGGCCACCGTGCGGCCGATGGAGTTGAACCGGCTGGACGCTGCTCCTGCTCACCGACGAGGCGGCGCTGTCGCGCTGGGTCACGCGCTACGAGTGGTACCTGTATCCGGCGCTGGCGCTGCTGGCCGCCCTGTTCATCGCCTACGTCAACCGCATGGTGGAGCAGACCGGGCGCCTGCAGGCCGAGCGCGAGAAGATGGAGCGCGACCGGCAGGAGGCCGAGCTGGAGGCGCTGCGCTACCAGATCAACCCGCACTTCATCGCCAACACGCTCAACTCGATCCGGCTGATGGCCGGCGCCGCGCGCGCCGACGCCATCGCCGGCATGACGCGCGACCTCATGCGCATGCTGTCGGACAGCTACGCCGGCGCCGGCAAGCTCATCGACCTGTCGCGCGAGCTGGCCAGCGTCTCGGCCTACGTCGGGCATCATGAAGGTCCGCTTCGCCGAGCGGTTCGAGCTCGAGATCGACGCCCAGCCGGGCATCGGGTCGCTGCTGGTGCTGCGCATGATCCTGCAGCCGATCGTGGAGAACTCGATCCTGCACGGCTTCGGCGGCGCCGCCGGCGGACGGATGGCCCGCCCGCGCCGCGGCACCATCCGCGTCGTCGCGCGGCGCGAGGAGCGCGCGCTGCCGCCGCCGGCCAGCCCCGAGCCGTGGGCCGCGCCCATCGCCGGTCAGGTGCTCGTCATCGAGGTGCGCGACGACGGCGCCGGCATGAGCCCGGAGCGCGCGCCACGCGCCGCAGCGACCGGTCCCCCGGCCGCGATCGCCTGCACCGCATCGGCATCGACAACGTCGAGCGGCGCATCGTGCTCAACTTCGGCGCGCCGTATGGACTCGAGATCGAGAGCGAGCCCGGCTCCTTCACCCTGGTGAGGTACGTCCTGCCCGCGCTGGAACGCACCGACGGCGCGCGCGAGGACGGCGGCGAGGCGGACCGTGCATAGCGTCCTGCTCGTCAACGACGAGCCGTTCGTGCGGCTGTCGCTGGCCAGCCTGCACCCGCCCGGCGACGAGGAGTTCGACTTCACCGCCGAGGCCGGCAACGGCGCCGAGGCGCTGGCCGTGCTCGCGGCGCGGCCCGAGATCGACATCGTGCTGCTGGATCTCTCCATGCCGGTCATGGACGGCATCGAGGTCCTGCGCCAGCTGCGCGCCAGCCCGCGCCCGCCCGCGGTCGTCGTGCTGTCGGCCCACGACGACTACCACCTGGTGCGCGAGGCGTTCAACCTGGGCGCGTCGGACTACCTGCTCAAGAGCGAGCTGGACGCGGCCGCCCTGCGCACCGCGCTGGAGAAGGCAGCCTCGGGCCTGCCCGCGTCGGGCGAGCGCACCGCCGCGATCCTGGAGCGCCGCCAGCTCGAGTTCCTCAAGGCCCAGGTCCTGCGCGACCTCCTGGCCGGCGCCGCGCAGCACGAGCTGGAGGAGACGTTCGCCGGGCTCGGCATCGCGGTCGCGCCGCCGTTCGCCGTCTGCTGCTTCTGGATCGACGACCTGGCCGACGTGTCGCGCCGCGAGGGGGCCGACGGGCTGGCCCGCTTCTCCGAGATGGCTGCCGGATCGCTGCGCCAGGTGCTGGCCGCCGGCGGGCGAGGCGAGGTCGTGCCGATCGAGCCGGGTCACGCCGTCGCCCTGTTCTCTCCTCCGGCAGGATCGGCTGCGACCCTCGAGGCCGCTGCGCGCGCCTACTGCGAGGACGCGGCCGGCTACCTGGGCCGCTACCTGACCGTCAAGGCCACGTTCTCCGTCGGCCCGGCGTGCGCCTCGCTGTGGGACGCGGCCGCCTCGCTGCGCGCCGCCCGCGCGGCACGCAAGGTCGAGTCGCGCATCGTGGTGCTGGCCCGGCGCGCAATCCACGAGCGCTTCGCCAATCCGGACTTCTCGCTCGAGGAGGCCAGCGAGCGGGCCGGCGTGTCCAAGAACCACCTCAGCTTCGAGTTCTCGCGCGAGACCGGCGAGACCTTCACCGAGTACGTGGCGAGAGTGCGGGTGGAGGAGGCCAAACGGCTACTCGCGACCACCTCGCTGCTCGTCTACCAGGTGGGCGAGCGGGTCGGATATCCCAACGTCGAGCACTTCAGTCGCGTGTTCAAGAAAGTGGCCGGCGTCAGCCCGGTGCGGTTCCGGGCCGGCATCCGGCCTCCCGGCGACGGTTTGCCGTAAGAAACATCAAGTCCCCGGAGGAGCGGTCATTCACCGGGCCCGCGGCCGGACGCGATACTCGCCCACATCGACTGCAGGGGGCCCCATGAAACGCATGGCTCTGCTCGCCCTGATCCTCGCGCTCCTGCCGGCCTCCGGCGCCGTCGCGCAGACCAGGGTCACCATCAAGATGGGCGACAACCTGCCCGACCGCTCCAACACCTGGGGCGCGATCGTCGAGCAGATCAACGCCGAGTTCAAGAAGGCCCATCCCGGGGTCGAGATCGTGACCGAGAGCTATCCGGATCAGCCCTACCAGCAGAAGATCAAGATCTACGCCACCGCCAAGCAGCTGCCGGACGTCTTCAAGTTCTGGAGCTTCACCTCGCTGCTCAAGCCGCTCATCGACGGCGGCTTCGTGGCGCCGCTCGATCGCGCCGACTTCGACGGCCTCGGCTACCTGCCGGGCGCGCTCGACTCCAACACCTACGGCGGAAAGCTGTACGGCATCCCGGTGTCGGCCGACCTGTGGGTCATCTACTACAACAAGAAGCTGTTCAAGCAGGCCGGCATCGAGCGCGTGCCCGCGACCGTCAACGAGCTGATCGCGCTGGTCCCGAAGCTCAAGGCGCGCGGCATCATCCCGATGACCACCGACGGCAAGGACGCCTGGCCGCTGGCCGTGACCTTCGATCAGCTGGCCTGGCGCATCTCCGGCGACCGCACGCTGCCGCGCCAGGCGCTCGACCGGAAGATCAAGTTCACCGACCCCGTCTTCGTGCAGGCCGCGCGCGAGCTGCAGCGCATGGTCAAGTCCGGCCTGTTCCAGGAGGACCTCATGGTCTCGGACTACGGCGCCGCCCGCAACCTGTTCGGACAGGGCAAGGCCGCCATGTATCTCATGGGCTCGTGGGAGATGGGCCTGGGCACCACGAGCGCCTTCTCGGCCGACTTCCGCGCCAGCATCGACGTCTTCAAGTTCCCGCGCGTGACCGGAGGCAAGGGCGGCATCGACGACCTCGTCGCCTGGTACGGCGGCAACTACGTCGTCAGCGCGTCGAGCAAGAACGTCGCCATGGGCGTGGAGTACCTCAAATTCTACGCCACGCGCTTCGGGGTGCTGGCGTGGGAGAAGCAGGCCGCGCTGCCGGCCCAGACCGTCAAGCCGCGCGCCACCGACACGACCGTCGCGCGCTCGATCCTGCGCATCGTCCGCGAGGCCAGGGCGTTCTCGGGCACGCCATCGCTCGACCTGTCAACGCCGCGCTTCAAGGACGACAACGAGAACGCCATCCGCGAGCTTTGCTCGGGGCTCATCACGCCGGAGGCGTTCGTCGTGAAGCTGGACAAGGCCGCGGAGAAGGCAGCCAGGAAGTAGCCGGCCGGATGATCAATCCGTTCCGGAACCACAAGGTCCGGCTGTCGCGCCATGAGCGGGCCATTGCACCGCCCGAGCTCGATAACAGGAGGTTGAGGCATGTCGAAGCGAGTCATGTACCGGATACTGGCGTGCGCGTCGCTGGGGGGTGTGCTCGCCACGCCCGCCGCCGCGGAGGCCGCAACCATCACGGCCGCCGCCAACGGCCGGGTCGTCTCCGCCGAGGCCGCCGGCGCCGGCTACCTCATCGCCAACCGCACCGCGGCCAGCACCTGGGAGCAGTTCCAGGTCGTCAACAACACCGACGGCACGGTGTCGATCCGGGCCACCATCAACGGCCGCTTCGTCACCACCGACATGGCCAACGGCGCGCGGCTGATCGCGTCGCAGACCGCCAGTCGGCAACAACGAGAAGTTCAGGATGGTGGCGCAGACCGGCGGGACGGTGGCGTTCCAGGCGGTGTCCAACAACCAGTGGGTGTCGGCCGATCTCAACCTGTCGGGCACGCTCATCGCGAATCGCGCCGCGGTCGGCACATGGGAGCGCTTCACCGTCTCCGGGTCGAGCCCGGCGGCGCCCGACTTCGGTCCCAACGTGCGCATCTTCGACCCGTCGATGTCGCAGAGCAGCATCCAGAGCCAGGTCAACAGCATCTACAGCCAGCAGCGGCTCGCCCAGTTCGGCTCCGGGCGCTTCGCCATCATGTTCAAACCGGGCACCTACAACGTGAACATCCCGGTCGGCTTCTACACGCAGGTGCTGGGGCTGGGCGCGCTGCCCGACCAGGTCAACATCACCAACCAGGTGCACTCGGATCCGATCCTGCCGGACAACAACGCCACGCAGAACTTCTGGCGGGCGGTGGAGAACTTCTCGGTCACGCCGCCCGGCGGCGGCATGCAGTGGGCCGTGTCGCAGGCGGTCCCGTTCCGCCGCATGCACGTGCGCAACAACAACCTGGTCCTGCACCTCAACGGCGGATGGACCAGCGGCGGGTGGATCTCCGACTCGGTGATCGACTTCGACGTCAACAGCGGCTCGCAGCAGCAGTGGATCTCGCGCAACTCGCAGTGGGGCAGCTGGACCGGCCACGTCTGGAACATGGTCTTCGTCGGCATCCCCAACAACCTGCCGGGCGGCACCTGGCCCGACACGCCCAACACCTTCATCAACACGACGCCGATCTCGCGCGAGAAGCCGTTCCTCTACCTGGAGGGCAGCAACTACGCAGTCTACGTGCCGGCCCTGCGGACCAACACCAGCGGCATCACGTGGGGCTCGGGACAGACGCCGGGGACATCGATCCCGATCGATCAGTTCCACGTGGCGCGCGCCGGCGTCGACACCGCCGCGACGATCAACGCCGCGCTCGCCCAGGGCAAGAATCTGCTGTTGACGCCCGGCATCTATCCGCTCAACGACACCATCCGGGTGACGCGGGCCAACACGGTGGTGCTCGGCCTCGGGCTGGCCACCCTGCGCCCCGACAACGGCGTCATCGCCATGTCGGTGGCCGACGTGGACGGCGTGAAGCTGGCCGGGCTCCTGTTCGACGCCGGCGCCGTGAGCTCGCCGGTGCTGCTGCAGGTGGGACCGCCGGGCAGCTCGGCCGGCCACGCGGCCAACCCGACCTCGCTGCACGACGTCTTCGCCCGCGTGGGCGGGGCCGGTCCCGGCAAGGCGACAGTCTGCCTGCAGATCAACAGCTCGAACGTCATCGTCGACCACACCTGGCTGTGGCGCGCCGATCACGGCAGCGGCGTGGGCTGGGACGTCAACACGGCGGCCAACGGCCTGGTGGTCAACGGCGCCAACGTCACCATGTATGGCCTGTTCGTCGAGCACTTCCAGCAGTACCAGGTCGTCTGGAATGGCAACGGCGGCCGGGTCTACTTCTACCAGTCGGAGATCCCGTACGACCCGCCCAACCAGAACGCGTGGCGCAGCGGGGCCGGCGTGGACGGCTGGGCGTCTTACAAGGTCTCGAATTCGGTCACCAGCCACGAGGCGTGGGGGCTCGGCGTCTACAGCGTCTTCACCTTCCCCGACGTCTACCTGTCGCGGTCGATCGAGGTGCCGGTCAATTCGAGCGTCAGGTTCCACCACATGACGACGGTCAACCTGACCGTGAACGGAGGGATCGACCGGGTCATCAATGACACGGGCGACGCCACCTTGCCCGGCATCGCGATCAACACGCCGCAGGTCACCGACTATCCGTGACGGAGGCCGGGCGTCAGCCGATCCGGGTGGCCGCGACGACGTCGCTGCGCAGCTGGAGGCCGACGCCCGGTTCCTGGGGCAGCTTGGTGGCGTCGGCCTGCACGATGTGCACCGCGCCGGCCTCGATGAAGTCGCGGAAGGCGTACTTGGTATAGATCGTCTCGCCGACGGCGATCGGGACGTTGATGGCGCGGGCCAGGGTCGCGTGCGCCTTCACGTCGAACGGGTGCATCGGCTCCTCGAGCCAGAAGACGTCCGGGGCCGACCGCCTTGCGCACCGCCGCGACGCGCTCGAGGTCCTCGCGCGGGTCGGGCCGGCCCAGCTTGATCTTGACCGCGTCGAAACCGCGCTCGACGAGGCGGGTGGCGTCGCGGACGAGATCATCGACGCTCCAGGACAGCCAGCCGCCGTCGGTGCTGTAGGCCTTGACCCGGTCGCGGCACGGCCCCAGCAGGCGCTACAGCGGCAGCCCGGCCGCCTTGCACGCGATGTCCCACAGCGCGAACTCGACCGCGGCCAGACCGACAGCCGTCGCGCCGACGCGGCCGATGAAGTGGTTCGAGTAGTAGCACTCGCGCACCAGCTCCTTGCGGTACGCGGGGTCGCGGCCGGCCAGGATCGGCGAGTAGTTGTCGTCGACGGCGACCTGGGCGGCTCGCAGCCCGGGCGTGTAGCTCCAGTTCATGCCGTAGCCGATGACGCCGTCATCGGTCGCGATGACGACCTGGAGGAACTCGACCGCGTCCACCCGCGACTGCGAGTCGGTGATGGTCCGCTGCTTGAGCGGCACGCGGCAGAGCTGGGTCTGGACCTCGTTGATCTTCATCGCGGCGCGACGATCATAGACCCGCGCATCGCGCGCGCAAGCCGGCTCTGTCGGTCCACGCCGGCCTTTGCTAGCCTGCTGTCGATGCACTACGTGCTGCCCCAGGCGTGGCCGCGGCCGGGCGCGCCCAGGCCGATCGTCATCGTCGGCGCCGGGGCCATCGTCGAGAACGCGCACCTGCCGGCCTACCGGCGGCTCGGCCTCGAGGTCGCAGGCCTGTACGACGTGGATCCAGGTCGCTGTCGCGACCTGGCCGCGACCTGGCCGGGCGCGCGCGCCTTCGCCACGATCGAGGAGGCGGCCGCCATCCCGGTGGTCGTGTTCGACGTCGCAGTGCCGGCGGCGGCCATCCTCGACGTGCTCGCGGCCCTCCCGTACGCCAGCCACGTGCTGGTGCAGAAGCCGCTCGGCGAGTCGCTGGCCGAGGCGAAGGAGATCCTCGCCCTCTGCCGCGCCCGGCGACTGTCGGTGGCGCTCAACTTCCAGCTGCGCTTCAGCCCGAACATCATCGCGCTCAAGGCGCTCCTCGACAGCGGGCAGCTCGGCGACGTCGTCGACCTCGAGGTGCGAGTCGTCACCCACACCCCGTGGGAGCAGTGGACCTTCCTGCGCGGCATCCCGCGCCTGGAGCTGCTCTACCACTCGGTGCACTACCTGGACGCAGTGCGGCACCTGCTGGGCGAGCCGCGCGGCGTCTTCTCGCGCGCCACCCGCAACCCGACCCTGCCGGATCACGCCGACGTTGCCAGCGCGACAATCCTCGACTACGGCCCAACCTGCCGCGTCCTCGTCGGCGCCTTCCACGCCCACGCGCCGCTGCCCGACCACGCCATGAGCGAGCTGCGCGTCGAGTGCACCCGCGGCTCCGCCGTGGCCCGCATGGGCGTCAACCTGGCATATCCGCGCGGCGAGCCCGACACCCTCGAGGTATGGACGCGCGGCGACGACCGCTTCGACGCGGTCCCCCTGCGCGGCTCGTGGTTCACCGAAGCCTTCGAGGGCCCGATGTCCAACCTCCAGCGCTTCGCCGCCGGCGAGGACGACCGCCTGGTCAGCCCGGTCGAGGACGCGGTCCAGACGATGGCGCTGGTCGAGGCCTGCTACCTGGCCAGCGCCGCGCCCGGCACCCCCATCCCCGAGTGAGCGCAGGCCGGCGCACACGGCGTCGTTCGTGGCCGGGATGAAGCTACGTGGCCCGCGCGTTGTCCCAGCCGCCGATTGCGGCGACGCATGCATCGTAGTCAACCGGCCAGCCGTCCCATCCTGGTGCGTTCGTCTCCGCGGAGATCCGGATGCCGTGCTCGTGGATCTGCGTGCGCAGCCGGTCGATCGAGTCGTCGTGGAGCGGCGGCCGTGCCGGGACGGGCGGAATCTCGCGGCCGTCCGGGTCGAAGAAGGCCAGCTCGTCCTCGCGAGTTGCGACCGAGAAGAAGTACTCGTGGAGATATCGATGATGGCGGCGGCAGCACTGAAAGAGGTTGGAGAGCTTCGTCTCGCCGCCCTCGATCCAGTGGCGGATGTGATGGGCATCGAGGAAGCGGCGATTCGTGCAGCCCGGAAAGCGACAGGTCTTGTCGCGTGCGCGCAGGGCGCGACCCAGAGCGGCCGGAATGGTCCGCGTCTTGCGGCCGACGTCGATGGTCTTGCCGCTGGCATCCTCCAGCATCGGCACGACACCGGCATCGCACAGCAGACGCCGGCACGTCTCCGCGGAGAGTCCATCGCCGATCTCCGTGGTGCCTTCGAGCGTCGCCGCAGTGATGTGAAGGACGACCTCCACCGGCGAGCGTACCGGCATCGAGTCGGCAGTCTCTTCGCCGCCCGGGCCATCGGCCACGGTAGGGGACGCCGCGCCGCGCGACCCTGCCAGCATGGTCTCGGCCATGGCGACTGCCCCGTCGGCCAGAGAGGAGTGGCGGGCGACGAGCTCGATGGCGCGCATGAGGCGGGCGGCCTCGTCCGGGAGGAGGCGGATCTGGATCGAGACCATGCCGTCGTCGGTCGGACGCGACACGACCCAGCGCCGCTCGTCCTCGATGACGCGCGGATCCTGATCCGTCTGCTTGCGCGCCTGACAGTAGAAGCGGCAGATCCGCTCGAGCTGCGCGGCGGTCGAGCATCGCGCCAGATCCAGGAGCTCGGCCTCGTTGGACGAGCTCGCCACGCGGGTCATCGCGCGGAGCTTCGAGTACGACAGCTCGCCGCGCCGGAACGCCTCGTCGAGGAGCGGCAACTCGGCCAGCTTGTGCGCGACCCGCACCTTCTCGCGCGCCGGCCCGAGGCCGAGCCCGATCCGCCACGACAGCCAGTGCGCGCACGACAACGCGCCCTGCTGCTGCCATCCACCAGCTCGATCGAAGTCGCGAATCAGCACCAGCAGCCGATGAGTCGCCGCATCGATGTGCGCCGCCATCTCGGCGATGTCATCTGCCAGCGCATCGATCCCCGCCGGCGACAAGGAGAGCTCCGAGTCCATGCTCTCTCTTAACACGACGATTTTTGACCTCCGCAGACGCGCCATGCGCCACGAGCTCGCCCTCCGACTCGATTCTTCGCGCGAGTCGCCTGATCAACGCCCGTCGCGCTGTTTGCGCCGCCACGCGCAACGTCACGTTGCGAACCCCGACGCACGTCGACTGACCTCTTCCGAGTCGTCAAGCGCGAAGAAGAGATTCGACACTGCGTCGTCGATCTTCACGTCGGCCACCGACTCCTGCGTCCCGACCAACTTGCGAGCCTGCTATCGATGTCCGTACGCGCCATTCTCTAAGCCGAAGCGACACCACGATACGATGCCGCCTCCGAGCCAAACCGGACGAGCGCACGCGTCGTCACGCGGCTCGGCGACGACGAGCCCACCACCGCGTCCGGCCGCCGCCGCCGCGCGAGCCGGTCAACCCACAGCTCCGAGAGATCACGCCGACCCCACGCCCCGCCCGGCCCGGCGACCATGCGCCCCATGCTCGCGGCCGGCGGGCACGGGCTCAACGCGGGCGCTACAGGTCGGTCAGGGTGAAACGCTCCCAGGTGCTGGGGGCCGTCCGGTTGGCGATGAGGACGCTGCCCTGGTTGAGGTCGGCGGCCACGTACAGGTTGTTGGCCACGGCCTGGAGGGCGAGGGTGCCGCCTGGCTGGGCGACGGTGCGGAACTTCTCCCAGGCGCCGATCGCGGTCGCTCTGGCGATCAGGGTCCCTCCATTGTTCAGGTCGGTCGTGACGTAGAGGCCGTTGACTGCGGCGCGCAGGGAGATGGTGCCGTCGGCGTTGTCGATCACCTCGAACTGCTCCCACGTGCTGACCGAGGTGCGGTTGGCCACGAGGGCGGCGGCGCCGGCGTTCTCGGCCGCGACGAACGAGTTGTTGGCCGAGGCGCGAATGCTCACGGTGTCGCCGCTCGCCGCCGCCGCCGTCGTCGGTCTGGTAGACGCGCACGTAGTCAACGAGGACGTCGTTGACCGGTGGGGTGGAGCCGTCGGGCGGGGGGAACCAGTTTCCACCCACGGCCTGGTTGAGGATGATGAAGAACGGGTGGTTGTAGGCCCAGGCCGTGCCCGGCGGGATGTCCGCGGGGGTGATGGTGCGGATGATGTTCGATGTCGTGTCGCGGTAGAACTGGATCCGATCGGGAGACCAGATGACGCCGTAGATGTGGTAGCTGGCGTCGTCCACTCGCCCGCCGCCGGGGAACCCGGCCGATACGCCGATGTTGCCGCCGCCCGAGTAGCCCGGGCCGTGCAGCGCCGAGCTTGTCACGCTGGGCCCGTAGTTGATGACCCACTCCATGATGTCGATCTCGCCGCACGACGGCCATCCGACGTCGCCGATGTTGGTGCCGAGCATCCAGAAGGCCGGCCACAGCCCCGTCGCCGGTACCAGGCGCATGCGCGCCTCGATGCGGCCGTACTGGGCCGAGAACTTGCCGCGCGTGAGCATGCGGGTCGACGTCCAGGTCCCGGCGGCGTCGCGGCGCGCGCGGATGACGAGGCTGCCGCTGCCGTTCATGAACGCGTTCGGGTTGGCCGCGCTGCACGGCGGCGTGTTCGAGCCGGCCGCGCAGTAGAACTCCCACTCGCCGTTGCCCCAGCCGCCGTTGTTGCCGACGTCGTAGCTCCAGTTCGCGCTGCTCGGGAACGACCCGGACGCGCCGTCGAACTCGTCGCTCCAGACCAGCTCCCATGTCTGGGCGCGCGCCGGACCTGCCGCCGCGAGCACACCGAGGGTCACCAGGACATGAATTCCCCGCACGAAGCGCATTGGCTCCTCCTTGCGAGCGCCCGCGTGTGACGACGAAGGGCGCGCGTGCGGGGCCAGTATCGGTGGCTCCGTCGGGCCGGTGAATGATGGTTCTTCCGGCCTCTTGATGTTTCGTACGGCGAACTGGCTGTTTTGTTAAATCAATAACTCATCAGGATCGAGTAGCACATCTCGGCGGTGGAGCTGGTCCCCCAGCCGACGTCTTGCTCGGTGGTGTTGCGCCAGGTGCACGACGTCTCCAGCGTGTCACCCGCCTGCACCTGGATCTCGTCCAGTGCACCGAACTCCTGCGACTCGAACTGATACTCGTCGTTCCACAGCTCGACCGACTCGCCGCCGGCGCGGCGGAGCACCGCGCTGAACGCGGTGCCGAGCTGGTGCATGTGCGGGAAGATGCCGACCAGCGTCTCGGTCCCGAGCGTGGCCTGGTGGACCACGGTTTCCTCCTGGCCGGCCACGATGTTGAAACCCATCGGCCCGTGATAGTCCAGGCGGGCGACGTGCTCGACCTGGGAGGGATCGACAGGAATGACCTCGAGCCCCGAGATCCCCGACAGGTCCTCGGAGGTAGCGTTGAACAGGTGCAGGCTGACCCGCAGCTGCTGGCCGGCCTGCGCCAGCAGGGCAACACCGTCGGGCAGCACCAGCTCGCCCGTGCCCACCCCCGACGCGTAGAACTCGCCGAACTCGGGCCCGCACGGGAACGACGGATCGTCCGGTCCGATGGGCGAGCCAATATCCACCGTGGTGTGATGGGTGCCGAGCGGCGCCATCGGCCGCAGCGCCCGCGCGTACACGTCCTCGGTCAGCGTCACGGTGCCACAGATGTAGGTATCCGACTGGCCGGACGCCAGCTCCCAGGTCGCCGTGACCAGCGGGACGTAGTCGCCGTCGACGCCGCTGTCCGGCTGAGGGCCGTCATCGTCTCCGTCGTCGGCGCCGTCGGTTCCGTCGTCGGCACCGTCGCTGCCGTCGTCGGCGCCATCGCTGCCATCATCCGCGCCGTCGCTGCCGTCGTCGCTCGTACTGCCGTCGCCGTCACCGCTACCGCCACCACCGCCGCCACACCCGATGAGAACGATCGCGAAAGTGAGCCCGAGGAGACGCATGTGGCTCGAATGTAACAGAGCGGGCCCGCCGTTCATCCGAATCCGCACCGCCGTCCCCGATACAGCTTGGCGGCGATGACGCGGCTGGCCATGCTTGGGTGCCGAGGAGGAGCAGCCATGAAACGCGCGACGATGACAGCGCCGGGTGTGATCCAGATCGAGGAGGTCGCGGCTCCGGAGCCGGGACCGGGGGAGGCGCTGCTGCGGGTCCAGCGCATCGGGGTGTGCGGCTCGGACATCCACGTCTATCACGGGCTGCATCCGTACACCGCCTACCCGGTGGTGCAGGGCCACGAGCTGTCCGCGACGGTCGAGGCGCTCGGCCCTGGGGTCGCCGGCATCGAGGTCGGTCGCAAGGTCACAGCGATGCCGCAGATCGTCTGCGGCGAGTGCGCGCCGTGCCGCCGCGGCGATCACCACATCTGCGACCGCCTGCGCGTGCAGGGATTCCAGGCGCCCGGCGCCGCGCAGGAGCTGTGGGTCACCCGCGCCGAGAACCTGGTCCCGCTCCCCGACTCGTTCAGCTTCGAGCAGGGGGCGCTGGTCGAGCCGGTGTCGGTGGCGGTGCATGCCGTCGCGCGCGGCGGAGACATGGCCGGCCGCCGGGTCGCCGTGCTCGGCGCCGGCCCGATCGGCAACCTGGTGGGCCAGACCGCCCGCGCCCTGGGCGCCCGCGTGCTCGTCACCGATCTCAGCGAGCATCGCCTCGACATCGCCCGCCGCTGCGGCCTCGACCACGTGTCGAGCCCGCGGCACGAGACCTTGAGAGAGGCGTCCGAGCGGGTCTTCGGCGCCGACGGCTTCGACCTGGCGTTCGAGTGCGTCGGCGTCGAGGCGACGATCTCCGCGGCCATCGAGGCGATCCAGAAGGGCGGCACGCTGGTCGTCGTCGGCGTGTTCGCCGAGAAGCCGCGCGTGGACATCGGGCTGGTGCAGGACCGCGAGCTGCGCATCGCCGGCACGCTGATGTACCAGCGCCGCGACTACGAGCAGGCGATCGCGCTGATCGAGTCGGGCGCCATCGCCACCGAGCCGCTCATGTCGCGGCACTTCCCGATGGCCGACTTCCAGGAGGCCTATCGCTTCCTCGAGGAGCAGCGCGACGAGGTCATGAAGATCTTCATCGACATCGCGTGACGCCAGCCGGGCCGCGCCCCGTCCGCGACCCGCCCGGTCAGCTGCGGTAGGCCTCGCGGCCGACCCCCTGCACGGCGATGCCCTGCGACTCGAGCACCTTCCACAGGGCGACCATGCTGGCCGCCGCCTCGTCGATGGCGCGGGTGAAGGCGATCGATCCCTTCAGGATGGGCGCCAGCTTCTGCGCGTCCTGGATGCGGGCGTCCGGATACTCGTGCTCGACGACCAGGTCCACCTTCGAGACCCCGTTCTTGAAGACCAGCAGCTCGCGCGCCGCGATCTGGTGATCGAGCCAGTCCACCGATCGGTTCTGTAGATAGGCCAGCGGATCGTGCCGCGCGGTGCCGGGCAGCTCGTGGGTGCACAGCACCGTCTGCTTGAGCCAGGCGCCGCCCTGCTTGCGGAAGTCCGGGTCCGGCTCCCCGCCCCTGCGGTCGCCGCGCTCGCAGGTCTGGCCGCCGTAGCCCCACTCGGCCAGGCCGCGTGGATGGATGACCTGTCCCTTCACGTGGAAGCCGCCGATGAGGAAGTTGTAGCCCTCGTCCTTGAGGAGCTGGAACACGTCGCGCGTGTTCTGCCCCATCAGGATGGCGTGCGACGGATCGTAGTGGATGCGGAACTGATCGCCGCAGCGGTGCTTCTCGGCGATGCGGTGCAGCCGGATCCACATCCCCGGCGTGTAGCCGATGTTGTTGTGCCACTGGTCGGTCGTGTTCCAGCCCGGCATCGGGCACTGCTCGACCCGGTACTCGAGGCCGCGCTCGCGCGCCGCCTTCAGGAGCGGCACGAACAGCGCCTCGAACGCCTCGAGGTTCTGGTCCATGTCCAGCTGCACGTCGCGGCCCACGAACCCGCACACCGCCTCGACGCCGAGCGCGACAGCGGCGTCCATGATCTTGACCATCCACTCGTGCTTGGTGCGGCGCGCGGCCTCGTCGTGCACCAGCATGTTGTCGAAGTAGCCCAGGTCCGAGAAGCTCATCTCGGACGCCGCCAGCGCGGACTGGATGCGCCGCACGCGTGCGGCGTCGAGCGGCCGCCGCACGTCGAGGTGATCGGCGACCGGATCGAGCATCGCCTCGGCCGGCACGTCGGCCAGCTCCTCGGGCAGCGCGGACGATAGCTGCAGCCGGTGCACGCCGATCTCGCGGCCGTACCGGATCCAGTCCTCCACGGCGAGGTCCGGATCGCGCCTCCGCACCTCGCGCGGCGTGAGCTCCTGCAGCGCCGCGGTCAGGACACCGATTCGCATGGTCTCGGGCTCAAACTGGCTCGTCATCCGCCCCTCCGGTTCGATGGCAGCCCAGAGCCTACCGCAATCGCCCGGCCGCCACCGCGAGACCCGATCACACCGGCGGCAGGTGGTAGAACTCAATCGCGTTGTCGGCCAGCACCCGGGTTCGCTCGTACTCCGACAGCGCCGCGACGTGGCTGGCGACGATGCTCAGCACCTGCTCGTAGCTGCCCGCCACCAGACACACCGGATAGTCGGAGCCGAACATGATGCGCTCGGCGCCGAACGCCTCGAAGGCGACGTCGAGGTAGGCGCGCATCTGGTCCACCGCCCAGCTGCCCCAGACCGCCTCGGTGACCATCCCGGAGGCCTTCAGATACACATTCGGCCGCTCGGCCAGCGCGCGGAAGTCGGTCGCCCACGGCTCCATGATGCCGGCCGCGATGCGCGGCTTGGCCAGGTGATCGACCACCAGCCGCAGGCCCGGGTTGCGGTCGGCAAACGCGCATGCAGCCGGCAGGTGCTGCGGGCGGATGAGGATGTCGTAGGTCATGCCGAAGCCGTCGAGCAGGTCCACGCCGCGCTGAAAGTCGGCCCGCAGCAGAAATTCGTCGTCCGGCTCCGCCTGCACGATGTGCCGCACGCCGACGAGCGCGCCGGCGTAGCGCTCCAGCGTGGCGCCCACGTCCTCGGCGCACAGGTCGACCCAGCCCACGACGCCCAGGATCGCCTCCGACGCGGCGCGCTCGGCCAGCAGGAAGTCGTTCTCGGCCAGCGACGAGCGGGCCTGCACCGCCACGCCGCCGCGCACGCCGTTGCCGGCGAACTCGCCCGCCGCGTCGGCGGCCAGGAAGTCGCGCCGGAGCACGGCCATGTGGTCAGAGATCCAGTCCAGCTCGTGCGGCTCGTAGACCCACAGATGGAAGTGCGCGTCAACCGCCCCCTGCGTCATCGACTCCATCGTATCCGAGTCCCGCTCTCTCTCGCCCGCGCTTTTCCGCGCCGCGACCATCGATCGATATCGGCAGCCGACGACCCGCTGGGGGTGAGCCGCGACCTCGGCCTCGGGTGCCTCCGCGCTCCAGCGCCGATCCGGGCGTCGCACATTTTTCTGCAACCTCGCGGCGCGCTTTCCTGTCTTCATTGCAGGACATGCGGGACCGCAGCGATGCCGAGCTGGTGGCGCTCTCGCTGGGTGGAGACACCCGGGCGTTCGGGACGCTGGTGGCTCGCTATCAGGGCAGCATCCACGGGCTGGCCTACGCCATCGTGGCGCAGTGGACCGAGGCCGAGGATCTGACCCAGAGCGCGTTCCTGCGCGCGTACCTGTCGCTGGCCCAGCTGCGCGACCCGGCCCTCTTCGCCCCCTGGCTGCGCCGGGTCGCCACCACCACCTGCCTCGACTGGCTCGCGTCGCATCGCCCGGAGCGGCGCCGGGCCGTCGCCGACATCGACGAGGTCGACGCGGACGTCCTCGAGGCGCTCGAGCCCGAGCCCCGGCCGGACGAGCTGCTGGCGCGCCGCCAGGTCGCCGAGCGGGTGCAGTCCGCGCTCGAGCGGCTGCCGGCGCGCTACCGCGTGCCGCTCGCCATGTACTACCTCGACGGCGAGAGCGTCGAGTCGGTCGCCGCGGTGCTCGGCAAGAGCGTCGGCACCGTCAAGTCCCTGGTCCATCGCGCGCGCGAGAAGCTGCGCGGACCGCTCGCCGCCCTGGGCGACGAGGTGCTGGGCGCCCTCGGCGGCGGGCGCCTGCCGGAGGAGTTCGCCATGCGCATCGCCGACATCATCGAGGCCGCCCGCCGCGGGGACGCCGCCACGGTGGCGCGGCTCCTGTCGCACGACCGCACCCTCGTCAACGCCAGGGGCGAGCACGACAAGACGCCGCTCCACTGGGCGGCGGAGGCCGATCAGCGCGAGCTGGCCGAGCTGCTGATCGCCGCCGGCGCCGACCTCGAGCTGCAGACCAGCTGGGGCGCGACCGCCCTCGAGTGGGCCGCGACGATGGGCAGCGTGGAGGTGGGCCGGCTGCTGCTGGAGCGCGGCGCGCGCGGTCTCAACCTGTACACCGCGGCCGGGCTCGGGCTGATCGACGAGGTCGCATCGTTCGTCGCGCAGGGCCGGCCCGGGCCGGAGGTCGGCCGGCGGCGGCGCGACGAGGCAGACCCGTCCGACATCCCGCCCGACACCGCCTTGATGAGGGGCGACGCCGTGTCGGACGCCTTCTACATCGCATGCCGCGGCGGCCACCTCGCCGTCGCGCAGCTGCTGCTCGAGCACGGCGCCGACATCGACGCGAAGGGACACTTCGGCGCCACCGGGCTGCACTGGGCCGCACTCAACGGCCACGGCGACGTGGTGCGCTGGCTGCTCGAGCGCGGCGCGGCGCTCGATGGCCGCGACGCACGCTTCGACTCGACGCCCGAGGGCTGGGCGCTGGAGACCGGACACGCCGACCTCGCGGCGCTCATCGCCGAGGCCGCCCGCGCAGCCGCCGCGAACTTCAAGTCGACTTGAAGCTGGTCCTCGTGTCGGGGCCCGGATCCCAGGCGCGCAACAGCATCGGCACGGTGCTGGTGGCCGGCATGATCGTCGGCACTCTGTTCACCCTGTTCGTGGTGCCGGTCTTCTACTCGCTCATCGCGGGCGAGGAGCGGCGCGAGCAGGTGCACGTGTAGCCGGCGGAGCCGGCCGGATCCGGGCCTGGCGGGGCCATACGTAGGGGCGTGTGTGTGTCAGGCCCATTGGTATGTTGATTTGACTGCATCTACGTCCCGGTGCTAGCTTGACCCTCGCCGGGTGAGATTTCGGTCGGGGGGTGGCAAAAGTGACGGAGCCGTCCGCGCCTGCCAAGGGGATGTCGGGAGCGCCGGACGCGATGATCGGTAGGGTCATCGACGGCCGTTACCGCGTCCTGTCCCTGGTCGCGGTCGGCGGGATGGGCCGGGTCTACAAGGCCGAACAGTTTGGCCTGGGCCGGACGGTCGCCATCAAGGTCCTGGCGGTCAACGCCAACCATCAGTCCCAGGACCCGCACTTCCGCGAGCGCTTCGCCTTCGAGGCGGCCACGGCCAGCCGCCTGACCAGCCCCAACACGATCACGATCTTCCACTACGGCCGGACCGATGACGACATCTACTACATCGTCATGGAGTACGTCGAGGGCATCACCCTCGGCAGGCTACTCAAGCAGGAGGGCCGGCTCTCGATCGTGCGCGCCATCGCCATCGCCGGCCAGATCTGCCTGTCGCTGCGCGAGGCCCACGCGCGCGGCATCGTCCACCGCGACATCAAGCCGAGCAACATCATGCTCATCGACGGGGACTACGACCAGGTAAAGGTCCTCGACTTCGGCATCGCCCGGCAGACGATCCGCGACGCCGACATCGAGCAGGACCTGACCTCGAGCCGCGCCTACATCGGCACCCCGGAGTACATGGCGCCGGAGTACTTCGATGGCCAGGTCGATAGCCGCTCCGACATCTACTCGCTCGGCGTCGTGCTCTTCCTGCTGGTGACCGGACGCCTCCCGTTCAAGGGCAAGACGGCGACGCAGACGATCCTGCTCGCCATGCACGGCCCGTCCCCGGCGATCGATCCGGCGCTCGGGCTGCCGCAGACCCTCCAGGAGCTGATCCTCGCCTGTCTGGAGCGGGATCCGGATCATCGCCCGTCGTCGATCGACGAGGTGCTGCACGCGCTGCAGCTCGCGCTCACCGAGGCGGAGAGCGACGCCTACGGGACCCAGGCGCCGGTGGCGACCGACATCGGCTTCGAGACCGTCGGCGAGGAGCAGCTCACGGCCACGCACGCGTTCCTGCTCGGCCTGGCCACGCCCGAGTCGGAGGATCGAGCGCGCCCTCGCAAGCTCAGGGCCCTGGTGGTCGCCGGCGCGCTCTCGATCGGAGTGGCCGGGGCGCTGATCATCCGCTCCTGGCAGGGAACAGGCGACGCGCCGACACCGGTCGCGAAGCCGGCCATGGCCGTGCAGCCGAAGGACGCGCAGCCGAAAGTCGCGCCGCGCCCCAGGCCGCCCACCGTCACGCCGCCCGCGGCCGAGCCTGCACCGGTCGAGGCCGCGAGCGCCGCGGCCAAGGCGGTCGAGGCTCCGACAGAGACACCCGCTCCCGCACCCGAGGCCAGGCCCGAGCCGGCTCCGGCCAGCGAGAAGGCGGAGCCGCTACGCCGCGCGCGCCGCGCCGAGCGCGCGCGACACGAGCGATCGACAGCGCCGAAGGCGAAGCCCGCCGAACAAACCGTCCCCGAAGGCTACAAACCGTCTCCGTACTGATCTCCCCCGACGCGCCTGATCGAGGAAAATCTGCATGCTGGAACGCCACGGCCCCAGGTGGTCCGCGCTCGCGTTGATGGTCCTGCTCATCGTGCAGGCAACGCCGGCCCACGCCGATGCCCGCGCCGAGGCGCGCCGGCACTTCCAGGACGGGATGACCCTCATCCGCGAGGGCAACTACGAGGAAGGGACCCGCGAGCTCTACGAGGCCTATCGCATCCTTCCCCACCCGGCTGTGCTCTTCAACATCGGCCGCGCCTTCTACGACGCCGGCCAGTACGAGCGCGCCGTCGAGGAGCTCGAGCGCTACCTGGCCACCGAACCGGCCGACGAGGCCGAGGTGGTGCGCCTCATCGAGACGGCGCGCGCGCGCATGCGCGAGCAGCCGGCCGAGAAGCCGCCCGCGGCGCAACCGATCGTGCCCGCGCCGATCGCCCCGGGCCGCCCCGGGGACGTGCAGCAGGAGCTCACCAGTCTCCGCCAGCAGCTGCAGCAGATCGTCGAGCGCATCGACACGCTGCAGGGGACGGTGTCGTCGGCCGACAGGGCGCGCACGCGCCCGGCCATGCCGCGCGCCGACGACGGCTCCGGCGACCGAAGCCCCGCCCCTGCCGGCGGCGCCGACTTCTCCGCGCCGGTCGAGCCGCGCGCCGACGTGAGCGGCGGGGCCGACGTGTCGCCGCGCGCCGATCCGTACGCTCCGATCGTCGTCACCTCGTCGCGCTACGGACAGAGCCCGCTCGAGGCGCCCACCGCCATCACCGTCCTGACCGGCGACGAGCTGCGCGCCGCGGGCGTCACCTCGATCCCGGACTTCCTGCGCCGCGTGCCCGGCATCGACATCATGGCGATGAGCCCGGGCGACTACAACATCGGCATCCGCGGCTTCAACGACCGGATGGCCAACAAGGTGCTGGTCCTCATCGACGGCCGCTCGGTCTACCTCGACAACATCGGCGCCACGCTGTGGCCGATGCTGCCCATCTCGCCATCCGACGTCGAGCGCATCGAGATCGTGCGCGGCCCGGGCGCGGCGCTGTACGGCGCCAACGCCTTCTCCGGGGTCATCAACATCATCACGCGCGGTCCGGGCACGGCCAGCGATCAGCCGGTCGCCGAGGTGTGGGGCGGCTTCCCCGAGCAGGGCGGCGCATCGCTCCGCTTCACCGACCGGGTCGGATCGACCGCTTACCGCGCCTCCGCGTCGATCGAGCGCAAGCAGCGCTGGTATCGCGAGATCGACCCGCAGCGCCCCGAGTACGAGCTGATGGCGCCGCACCCGGACGACTCTGTCCGGGTCGGGCGCTTCGACGTCCGCCTCGACCACCGCGTCGCGCGCGACACCTCGGTGTCGGTGTCCGGCGGCGTGGCCGGCGGCCAGAACGAGTTCGTGGCCATCGGCGCCCTGCGCGACTTCTACGTCAACGGCTACCAGAGCTACCTGCGCACCGACGTGGCGCTGCCGCACGGGTTCTCCGTGCGCGCGTTCTGGAACCACGCCGACCTGGACGCCAACCAGTGGGTCCAGCCGCTCGGCGGGATCAGCCTGGCCACCGACCCGGTCACCGACGTCGTCGACGTGGAGCTCGAGTCGTTCCGCGAGGTCGACCTCGGCATCGTCCAGCGCATCAACGTCGGCGCCGGCTACCGCTACAAGACCGCGCGGTGGAACTGGCTGGGCAGCGAGCCGAAGGAGCACCACGCGTCGATCTTCCTGCAGGACGAGGCGATCCTGGCCGACAGCCTGCGCGCCGTCTTCTCGCTCCGCCTCGACCGCCACCCGCTGCTCGTCAACATCGACGACGCCGACTTCACCGAGCGCTACGCCCTGTCGCCGCGCGGCGCGCTCGTCTGGCGCCTCCTGCCCGGCCACTCCATCCACGCCACCGCCGGGACCGCCTTCCGCACGCCGACCTTCCTCGAGAGCTACATCGGGACCGCGGTGCCGACCACGACCGACGCGGTGGTGGTGCGCAACATCGGCAACCGCGACCTCTTGCCGGAGCGCATCTTCTCGGCCGAGCTGGGCTGGCGCAGCGAGCCGGCATCCAGCCGCTACGGCCTCGACGCCACCGCGTACTTCAACCGCATCTCGTCGCTCATCCAGCTGTCCGAGCTGCGGCCCTGGCCGACCGACGAGCCGAACTACGACCCCGGCGCCGGAGTCTGGTACGCCGGCGACACGACCTACGTCAACGTCGACCAGGAATACGACGCGGTCGGCTTCGAGCTGGGCGGCAAGCTCTTCCCCACCGACGGCCTGGACCTGTACGCCAGCGGCGCCTACGAGAGGATCGAGCAGGGCAGCACTCGCATCGAGAGCACGTCGCCGGTCAAGCTGTCGGCCGGGGCGCAGCTCCGGGCGCGCGACTTCACCATCGCCAGCGACGTGCACTTCGTCTCGCCGCAGACATGGGCGCTGCGCAGCTTCGACGAGGCCGGGCAGATCATGGACACGAACGTGGACCTCCCGTCCTACGTGTGGGCCGGCGCGCGGCTCTCGTACATGGTGCCGCAGAGCCGGCTCGAGCTGGCCATCGCCGGGCAGAACCTCCTGTCGTTCCTGCAGGACGCGGTCAGGCCGGCCGACGGCGACACCAGCGAGGTGGCCACGCCCGAGGGCACGCACCGCGAGCACCCGCTCGGCCAGCCCATCCCGGTAAGCGTCCACGCCACGATGACGTACCGACTCTGGTGACCGCCGTGAGAAGACTGCCACTCGCCCCCCTGCTCGCCCTCCTCCTCGCGGCCGGCTGCGACGAGGATCCGGATGTCAACGACGGGCTCGCGCCGGAGGACACCAGCGTGGTGGCCGGCGACGCGGTCATCGCCGTCCCGCTCCCCGATGCGCACCCGGTCGTGCTGTTCCTGACCATGGTCGCCGACGCGACCGGGTCGCCGCTCGCGCAGCCGGCCAACGTCAACGTCACGGTCATCCCGGAGTCGGCCCTGTCCGAGGGCGGCGACGGCGTGCGCACCGGTCCGTTCACCTTCGGCCTGGTCACGCCGGCCGCCTACGTCGTCTCCGGCATCGTCGACATGGACGAGAACTTCAACCCGCTGGTCCCCGAGCTGGCCGCGCCCACCGCCGGCGATCTGCTCGGCGGCCACGCCGACGTCGTCACCGGCCAGCTCATCACAATCCTCGTCGGGCCCAACCAGGTGGTCGGCGAGGTGACGGTCATGTTCGCCGCCCCGCCGCCGCCGCCGTAGGCGCTCTACTCCGAGCGCAGCGCGACCATCGGATGGACGCGCGTGGCCCGGCGCGCCGGGATGTAGGTCGCCGCGACGGCGACAAGGGCGAGCAGGCCGGCGACCGCGCCGAGGGTGAGCGGATCGACCGGGCTCACGCCGTAGACCAGGCTGGCCATGAGATGCGCCAGGGCCAGCGACGCGGCCAGGCCGATCGCGATGCCACCCGCGGTCATGATCAGCGTCTGGCGCAGCACGAGCAAGAGGACGTCGCCGCGCCGGGCGCCGAGGGCCATGCGGATGCCGATCTCCGGCGTGCGCTGCGAGACCGAGTGGCTCATGACGCCGTAGATCCCGATGAAGGCCAGGGTCAGGGCCAGCCCGGCGAACGCCGCCAGCAGGACCAGGTAGAACCGCGGACGGGCGTTGGCCTGATCGACCACGTGCCGCATCGTCTGGGCCTCGGACACCGTGGCCTGGGGATCGAGCGCACGGATGGACCGCTGGATCGCGGGCACCATCGCGCTCGGATCGACGCTGGTGCGAGCGACGAGGGTCATGTACATGCGCGACTCGGACATCTGCTCCATGTAGAGCTTGCTCTGCGAGAAGGGGAGATACACCTCGCTCTGGGACGGGGCCGACCAGCTGGCCTGCCGCGCGTCCTTCGCCACGCCGACGACGGTCAGCCACGCGCCGTCGCTCTGGAGGCGGATGCGCTTGCCGATCGGGTCCTGCCCCGGCCACTCGGTGCGGGCCAGGCGCTCGTTGATGACGACGACGCCGGGCGCGCGGCTGGTGTCGCGCGCGCTCAGGTCGCGGCCGCGCACGAGCGGAATCCTCATCGTCTCGAAGTAGCCGGGCAGCGCCACGCGGTAGACGGCCTGCGGCGCGTCGCCGGGCGCCGGTTCCGGCCGTCCGGCCACCGAGTAGCTGAGCGACCAGGTGTCGCCCGCCAGCGGCACGTGGTTGATGACGCTGGCCGAGGTCACGCCCGGAAGCGGCTCGACGTGGCTCACCATCTGCTCGAAGAAGTCGGCCCGGCGCGCCGGGGCGGCATGCGGAGAGCCGGCCAGCGACACGGACATGGTGACAACGTCCTCCGCGTCGAAGCCGGGATCGATGGCCCGCAGCGCGGTGAACGTGCGGATCATGAGCCCGGCGCCGACCAGCAGCACGAGGGTGAGGGCCACCTGGGACACGACCAGCAGGCCGCGCAGGCGCGTCTTGCCGCGGCCGTCGCTGGCGCCGCGGCCGCCGTCCTTGAGCGACGAGGAGAGATCGACGCGCGATGCCTGCAGCGCGGGCGCCACCCCGACGGCGAGGCCGGACAGGATCGACACCACCGCCATGAACAGCAGCGCGTGGCCGTCCACGCCCACCTCCTCGAGACGCGGGATGTCGCCGGGCTGCAGCGCGACAAGCATCGGCACGCCCCACAGAGCCAGCAGCAGGCCGCCGATGCCTCCCAGGACGGCGAACAGGAGGCTCTCGGTCAGCAGCTGGCGGATGAGTCGCGACCGGCTGGCGCCCAGGGCCGAGCGCACCGCGTGCTCGCGCTGCCGCGCGGCCGCCCGCGCCAGCAGCAGGTGAGCGAGGTTGGCGCACGCGATGAAGAGCACGAAGGCCACGGTGCAGAGCAGGACCACCAGCTGCGGCCGGATCGGGCCGACCACCTTCTCTTTCAGCGGCACGACCTGGACGTCGCGGTTGGTGCCGGGGAACTCGCGCTCCAGCCGGCCGGTGACGGCGGCGATGTCGGCGCGCGCGGCGTCGACGGAGACGCCGGGGCGCAGGCGGGCGAACAGGCGCAGGCTGTTGTGGTCGCGCTTGTCGACGACGTCGGGCGCGAAGGCCAGCGGCACCCACATCTCGGCGTCGGTGACCCAGAACGGGGCGAAGCGGAAGCTCTCCGGCATGACGCCGACGACGGTGAAGGGCACGCCGCTCAGGTTCAGCTTGCGGCCGACGACGCCGGGGTCGCCCGCGAAGCGGCGGCGCCACAGGGCATGGCCGAGGATCACGCTGCGGTCGTTGCCGGAGACGTCCTCGTCGCGGGTGAAGCCACGGCCCAGAAGCGGCTGCACCCCGAGCAGCGGCATGATGTCGGAGGTGATCTGCAGCGCCCGGATCTGCTCGGAGCCGGACTCGCCCATCAAGTTCGCGGACCATAGCTGGGCGGCGCCCATGCGCTCGAACGCGCGACTCTGCTCGCGCCAGTCCCGGAAGTTGGCCGGCGATGCCGGGTCGTCGCCGCGATGGAGGATGGTCACGAGCCCGTCCTCGTCGGCGTACGGCAGCGAGCGCAAGAGGACCGCGTCGACGACGCTGTAGATGGCGGTGTTGGCCCCGATGCCGAGCGCGAGGGCCAGCACCGCGACGGCGGTGAAGCCGGGGCTGCGCCGCATCGTGCGCAGCGCGAACCGCGTGTCCTGCGCCAGATGGAGCAGCCAGTTCCAGCCCCAGGCGTCTCCGCTGGCCTCGCGCAGCAGCGCCGTGTTGCCGAACCGGCGCTGGGCGGCGCGGCGGGCCGCCTCCGGGGCCAGGCCGCGCGCGCGCTCCTCCTCGGCGCGCAGCTCGACGTGCATGCGCATCTCGTCGTCCAGGTCGCGCTGCAGGCGCCCCCACCGGAACAGCGCCACCATCCGTCTCCCAATCTCACCCACCCACGACATGGTCCTCGCTCCCTTCACGCGGTCTGGATGACGCGCGCGATCGCGGCCATCACGCGCTCGAACTGCGACACTTCCTCGGCCAGCTGCCTGGTGCCCGCCGGCGTGAGCCGGTAGTAGCGCGCGCGCCGGTTGCCCGAGGTCACGCCCCAGCGCGCCTTGAGCCAGCCCTTGCGCAGCATGCGCTGGAGCGCGGGATACAGCGAGCCCTCCTCCACCTGCAGCACCTCGCTCGACAATCGCAAGATCTCGCCGGCGATCTCGTAGCCGTGCTGCTCGCCCCCGCGGTCGAGGGTCTTGAGGATGAGCAGGTGAAGCGTGCCGGGCGGGATCTCGTCGCGTCGTTCTGGCATAGACCGTCTATGGCAGGTGGCATAGACAGGCTATGGGAGCGGCCGACCCCTGTCAAGGCCGACGGCGCGGCCCGCCGGGGGCTCAGCTCTCGGTCGATGCCGAGGCGCGCTCGCGCGGATAGCGCGTGGCCAGCGCCGACGGCCGCAGACTCACGCGATCGAGCCATGCGCCAAGCGCTGGAACTTCGTCCAGCAGCGCCGGCCCGGCAGGCGCCAGGCGCAGATAGGTCAGCATCGGCAACGCCCACAGATCGGCGAGTCCGAGGCGATCGCCGGCCAGGAACGGCCCGGACGCGAGGCGATCGATCGCGGCCAGGGTGTGACGCGCGCGCTCCAGCTCCTCGCCGGTGAGCTGGCCGGCCCGGCCCTTCTCCGTCTCCTCGACGAACACGCCCCACACCAGCCGCGGATAGGCGTAGTTGTCCATGACGCGCATGATCTGGACCGCGCGCGCCCGCTCGCGCGGCCGGTCCGCGATGAGCTTGCCGCCGTCGAACACATCGACGACGTACGAGACGATCGCGTCCGTCTCGAACAGCCGGAACCCGTCGTGCTCGAACGCCGGCACCTTGCCGAAGGGATGGCGCTCGCCGTAGTCGGGCGGCCAGCTGTTCCTGTCGAAGATGTCGACCTCGACGAGGTCGTACGGCACGCCGGTCTCCTCCAGCGCCAGGCGAGCGATGCGGACGTACGCGCTGTACGCCGGTCCATGGAGCGTGACGCTACCCATCTGGTCAGGTCCTCGAGGCGATCGTACTGGCCGGGCGGACGGACGAGCAAGCGTTCGAGACGAACGGTCGTGGCCGGCCGGCAGGCGCCGCCGCATGTCCTGATGCCACCGCCATTCGAGGAGCGATCATGTCGTCCAGTCCGTATGTCCGTTCGCGTTCCCGTCTGCGTTTCATCCACTGCGTCCCGCTCGTGCTGCTGCTGGCAGCCTGCGGCGACGACTCCGGTGACGGCACCGGAGATGACCAGGGCGACGACTCAGGAGATGACGGCTCCGAGCCGACCCTCGTCGAGCGCACCGTCTCCGCGCTGGGCGGGGCCGCCGCCGTCGAGGCCGCCCGCTCGGAGCACATCGAGGCCACCGGCACGCGCTTCGATCCCAGCGAGGCGCGCACCAGCCGCGAGGCGATCGCCATCTCCGACTTCAGCTACACACTGACCCACCGCCCGGCCGAGGACCGCGTGCAGGTCTCGGTCGTCAGCGAGGGCGACCTCCTGTTCCCCGCCACGCTGGAGTACGGCCTCGTGATCGATGGCCGCGAGGGGACGATCGAGGGCAGCGCCGATCTCTTCAACCCCGCCACCGAGCGCCGGCCCCTGTCGTCGGGGCAGCTGGCCACCCGGCTCAAGCACACCGGCACGACCTCCTTGCTCGGGGTCATCCAGCGCGTGGTGGCCGACCCCGAGGCCGTGACCGAGGAGGAGGACGCCGAGCACGACGGCCGGCCGCATCACGTGCTGGCGATCGAGAGCGCGGACCATCCGCCGATCAGGCTGCTGATCGATCCGGACACGTCGCTGCCGGCCGCGCTCGAGACCGTCGAGCACACGCCGCCGCTGGGCGACACGCTGGTGCAGACGACGTTCGCCGACTACCGTGAGGCCGGTGACCTGCTCCTGCCGCACGAGGTGTCGATCGACGTGGACGGCCTCGAGGTGCATCGCGAGAGCCGCTCCGTCGTCGAGGCGGGCGCCGACGACCCCGACGACCTGTACGCGATCCCGGACGAGCTGCGCGCGCCGTACGACGAGGAGGCCGGCCGCCGCGGCTGGATCTCCGCCCAGTACCTGCAGGGGGTGGAGCTGCTCGGCCTGTCCTTCCTGTTCGGCGATGCGGCGGCGCCGCTGACCTTCGTCGAGCTGGGGCCCGGCGTCTTCCACGTCCAGGGCACCACCCACCACGTGCTGCTGGTCGAGATGGCCGACCATCTGATCCTTGTCAACGCCCCGCTCGACGAGCGCTTCAGCGACCGGCTGCGCACGGCCATCGTCGAGCGGTTCCCGGACAAGCCGATCACGACCGTGGTGGCCAGCCACTTCCACTACGACCACGTCGGCGGCATCCGCAACTTCGCCGCCGACGGCGGGCTGACAGTGGTCGCCGGCGCCGACAGTGTTCCCTTCCACGAGGCGGTGTTCGCCAACCCGTACTCGGTGGAGCCGGACCGCTACGCGGCGAGCCGTCAGCCCGTCGCGATCGAGGGCGTGGAGGACGTCACCACCTTGACCGACGGGAAGCGCACCGTCGAGGTGCACCGCATCGAGGCCTTCCACGCCGCCGACATGCTCATCGTCTACCTCCCGGCGGAGGGGATCCTGTTCAACTCGGATCTATGGAGCCCGGAGCAGGGCCCGCTGGTCGGCTACTTCCTGGTCGGCGCGACCAATCTGCGCGACGAGGCGTTCCGGCTCGGCATCCCGGCCGACACGATCGTGGCGGGTGCGCACAGCACGGCGACAGGGACCCTCGCCGCCCTCGACGAGCTGCTCGGCTCCCCCAAGTAGTTGCGGCCGGGCCCGCGGAATCGGTCTACAGTCCCTCGTAGAGGCTGGGGGGGCTGGCGATGGCGAACAACAAGGAAAAGGCGGCGACCGGCAAGAAGGCGCCGCGCAAGGCGGCGAAGAAGTCGCGCGCGAACGGCCGGCCGGCGAACGGCAAGCGCGCCACCGTCGAGCCGGCCAAGAAGCTCAAGCGCAAGGCCTTCGAGAAGGAGCTGGAGAAGCTGCAGCGCGAGCTTGTCGTGCTGCAGGGCTACATCAAGGCCGAGGGCCTCAAGGCGGTCGTCATCTTCGAGGGGCGCGACGCCGCGGGCAAGGGCGGGGTCATCAAGCGGATCGCCGAGCGCACAAATCCCCGCGTCGTCCGCGTCGTCGCGCTGGCCACCCCGACCGAGCGCGAGCGCACCGAGTGGTACTTCCAGCGCTACGTCGAGCACCTGCCGGCGGCGGGTGAGATGGTCCTCTTCGATCGCTCCTGGTACAACCGCGCCGGCGTCGAGCGGGTGATGGGCTTCTGCACCGACCGCGAGTACGAGGAGTTCATGCGCTCGTGCCCCGACTTCGAGCGCATGCTGGTCCGCTCCGGGATCACGCTCATCAAGTACTGGTTCTCGGTATCCGACGAGGAGCAGGAGCGCCGCTTCCAGGCCCGGTCCAGCGATCCCATGCGGCGCTGGAAGCTGAGCCCGATGGACCTCAAGTCGCGCGAGAAGTGGGTGGAGTACTCGCGGGCCAAGGACGAGATGTTCCGCTACACCGACATCAAGCACGCGCCCTGGTACGTGGTGAACGCCGACGACAAGCGCCGCGCCCGCCTCAACTGCATCGCGCATCTGCTGTCGAAGATCCCGTACGAGGACCGGACCCCGCCGCCCCTCGACCTTCCGCCGCGCCAGCCGGACCCGGGCTACGTGCGCCCGCCGCTGGCCGACCAGACCTTCGTGCCCGAGATCTACTAGGGGGGGCTCAGCGCGTCGCGGCCAGGCCGGTCGGCTGCTCCGCTGCGCGATCCGCGCCGGCGTTCTGGTCGGCCGGGATTCGCATCTCCAGCACGAAGGTCGCCCCCCGCCCCGGCCCCTCGCTGCGGCAGCGCAGCGTGCCGCCCAGCTCGCTGGCCAGCAGCGCGCTTGTGTGCAGGCCGACGCCGTGCGCGTTCTCGCGGGTGGTGAAGCCCTGGGCGAAGATGCGATCGATGATCTCCGGCGCGATGCCGACGCCGTTGTCCGTGATCACGAAGCGGACGGCGCCGCCGACCTCCTCGGTGGCGACCGTGAGCACCTTGTCGCCGCCCGGCCTGTCGTGCAGCGCGTGGCGCGCGTTGTCGATCAGGTTGATCAGGATCTGGACCACCTTGTGCCGGTCGCCGCGCAGGAGAGGCACGTCCACCAGCCAGCGGTCGACGCGGATGTCGCGCTCGTCCATCGCCGGCGAGCTCAGCCGGAGCGCGGTCTCGATGGTCTCGACCGGCGCGAACATCTCGTCCACGCCGCGGCCGTCGACGACGCCCTGATGCAGGGCCACCACGCGCTTGACGTGGTCGAGCGTCCGCCGCAGCTCGCCCACCTCCTCGACCAGCGCCGCCTGCTCCTCGGCCAGCTCCTCGGCCAGCTGGCGGATGAACTCCGGGACGTACTTGCCGCGATCGTCGGAGGTCAGGAACTTCGCCAGGTCGGTCTCGTGATCGGTGAGCAGCTGGGCCAGCTTCTGGACGCTGCCGACCCGCGACTGCCGGATCCGCTCGTCGAGCAGCTCGGACGAGACGCTGAAGGTGTTGAGCACGTTGCCCAGGTTGTGCAGCACGCCGGTGGCCACCGCCGACATGCCGGCCTGGCGCGAGCGCGCGCGCAGCTCCTCCTGCATGCGGCTCATGCGGACCGCGGCCCGCGTCCGCGCGCGCAGCTCCTCGGCGGCGAACGGCTTGGCCAGGTAGTCGTCGGCGCCGGCGTCCAGCCCCGTGGCGATGGCCTCGGCGCCTCCGCGCGCCGTCACCAGGATCACCGGCATGTGCGACAGCGCGCCGTGCGCCTTGATCCTGGCCGTGAGCGCCAGGCCGTCCATCTCCGGCATCATGACGTCCGACACGACGACGTCGAAGCGCTGGGTCTGCAGGCACTCCCACGCCCGCTGGCCGTCCTCGACCGCCACGACCGTGAACTCCGGCTGCAGGACCTCCTCGATGTAGAGGCGCATGTCCTGGTGGTCCTCGGCGACCAGGATGCGCGCCGCGCCCTCGGCGGCGGTCGGGCCCTTGCCGGCCGATGGGCCCACCGGGGCGAGGCTCGCGATCTGCCGCTGCCAGGCCTTTCCACCCAGCGCCCGATCGTGTCCGTCTCCCTGGCTGTCGACTGCCCCGGCGTCCGCCTGCGCTGCCTGCAGCGGGAGGACCACGGTGAAGGTGGAGCCCGCACCACGGGCGCTGTCGACTCGCACCGAGCCGCCCATCGAGTGGACGAACTGCTTGACCAGCGCCAGCCCGAGCCCGCTGCCCTCGTACTTGCGAGTGGCCGAGCTGTTCGACCTGGGCGAACGGCTCGAACAGGCCGGCCTGCGCGTCGGCCGGGATCCCGATGCCGTTGTCGGTGACGTCGATGCGCACCGTGTCCTGCTCCTCCACCACGCTGACCCTCACCCATCCTCCGACCGGTGTGAACTTCAGCGCATTGCCGATCAGGTTGAGCAACACGCGCTCGAACAACCTCGTGTCGAGCAGTCCGGCCAGCCGCGGCGCGCCGGACGAGAGCTCCAGCGACAGCCCGCGCGCCCGCGCCAGCGGCTGCATGTCGTCGACGACCGTGCGGGCGGCCGCGACCACGTCGAGCAGCTCGGCGCGCGCGGCGGCGCCGCCGGCCTCCACCCTGGCGAAGTCGAGCACGTCGTTGACAAGGTTGTAGAGGCGAAAGCCGTTGCGCTGGACTCGCTCGAGCAGCCGCCGCGTCGCCTCGGGCAGCGACGGATCGCCCAGCGCGTCCTTCACCGGCCCGACGATCAGCGTCAAGGGCGTGCGCAGCTCGTGGCTGATGTTGGCGATGAACATGCTCCTGGCGCGCGTCGCCTGCTCGGCCGCCTCCTTGGCGCGGTGGAGCTCGACCTCGATGCGCTTGCGCTCCGTTATGTCGACGATCATGCCGAGCAGGCCGACCACCTCGCCGGCGCTGTTGCGCAGCGGGACCTTGCTGGTCAGGATTACCATCTCGGCGCCGTTCTCGTCCCGGGAGATCTCCTCCTGGTTCAGGATCGGCTCGCCCCGCTCCATCGTCGCCCGGTCGCCGGCGCGATAGGCTTCCGCGTGGGCGCTCCACAGCATGTCGTAGTCGGTCCGGCCGACGATCTCCTCCGGGTCGCTGCGACCGTCCAGGCCGGCGAAGTTCTTGTTGCAGCCGAGGTAGACCGACTCCCGGTCCTTCCAGAAGATGAGATAGGGCAGGTTGTCGACCACGTAGCGGAGGATGGCCCGCTCCCGCGAGAGCGTCTCCTCCACGGTCAACCCGTGGGCGGGCTTCGAGATGTCGTCCATGCGCGCCTTCGGGATGTGTCCGGACAGTGGTCCTCGCCTCGGACGCGATCGGCCGCAAGTCGAGGAACTTGAGCCTTTCTCGCGCGCCGCACACACCTCTTGTGTGTGCACGCGGCCCACCCCCGCGACCCTCGATGGGTGACGCGGTTAGAATGCCGCATGGCCACTCGCAGACTCGCCTCGACGCTCCTGCTCGTGCTCGCCACGCTGTCGGTCGCATCGCCGGTCCTCGCGGAGGATCGCCAGGCGGTGTACGCGGAGATCGCGAAGCAGCACCCCGAGAACGTGAAGCGGTTGCAGCGCTGGATCCGCCAGAAGACCATCGCCGCGACCAACGAAGGCATCGAGCAGGGCTGCGCCCTCACCATGCAGATGCTGCGCGACGCCGGCTTCCAGCGCGTCCAGCGCATCCCGACCGACGGCAAGCCGGGCATCTTCGCCACGCTCGACGCCGGGGCCCCGAAGACCGTCGGCGTCTACTTCATGTACGACGTCAAGCAGGTGGACCCGAAGGAGTGGTCGTCGCCGCCGTGGGAGGCCAGGCTGGTCGACAAGCCCGGTCTGGGCAAGGTGATGATGGGCCGCGGCGCGGTCAACCAGAAGGGACCCGAGATGGCGTTCCTCGCCGCGCTGCACGCGTTCAAGGCCAGCGGGCGCAAGCCGCCGGTCAACATCGTGCTTGTCGCCGAGAGCGAGGAGGAGATCGGCTCTCCGCACTTCACGCAGGTCGTCCGCCGGCCCGAGGTGCGCCAGGCGATGTCGCGCACGATCGGCGTGTTCATGCCGTCGGCAGCTCAGGACCCGGACGGCGAGGTATCCATTGCGCTCGGGGCCAAGGGCATCATCGAGGCAGAGCTGGTGGCCGACGGCAACAAGTGGGGCCGCGGCCCTGGCCACGACGTCCACTCGAGCAACAAGGCGCGCCTGGACAGCCCGGCGCTCCACCTGGTCCAGGCGATCAACGCGCTCGTGTCGGCCGACGGCAACGACCCGGCCATCGAGGGCTTCGCCGACGCGGCGCGCCCCATCAGCCCCGAGGAGCGCAAGATGATCGCCGACGCCGCGCGGCGCGGCAGCGAGAAGACCGACAAGAAGCAGCTCGCGGTGAAGCGCTGGGTGCGCGACGTCGACTACGTCGCCGCGCTCGAGCGCCTGGTGTCCCGGCCGACAGTGAACATCGAGGGCCTGGTGGCCGGCTACACCGGCCCCGGCGGCAAGACGATCCTGCCGTACCGCGCGGTGGCCAAGATGGACTTCCGCCTGGTGCCCAACATGACCGCGGCCGCCTCGCTGCGCGCGATCAAGCAGCACCTCAAGAAGCGCGGCTTCGGCGACATCGAGGTCAACATGACCGGCGGCTACGACCCCAACTCGACGCGCCTCGACGCCCCCTTCATCCAGGCCCAGCTCTCGGTCTACAAGCGCGCCGGCATGTCGCCCATCGTCTGGCCCCGCAGCGCCGGCTCCTGGCCCGGCTACGTCTTCACCGGCAAGCCGCTCGCGCTCGCCGCCGGCCACTTCGGCCTCGGCCACGGCAGCGGCGCCCACGCCCCGGACGAGTACTACGTCATCGAGTCGCGCAACCCCCGCGTGAAGGGCTTCGACGGCGCCGCCCGCTCCTTCGTCGATTACCTGTACGAGCTGGCCGGGCAGCCAGGCCAGCAGCGCTAGCAGGTTGCTACCGTCTCTTGGGGCCGGCCGCTCTGGCGGCTGCGCGGTCGGCCAGCTCGCGGGCGCGGAACCTCGCGATGCGCTCGATCAGCTTGACCGGGACCGGGTCGGTGAAGGGGAAGCGGATGGTGCCCTTGCTGATCTTGTAGAGGGCGAGGTCGTCCTCGAACGCTGCGACGAGCCCGGGCGTGACCGGGTAGAGGGAGAAGTGCTGCTTCCAGCCGGCGAAGAAGAGCACCGGGCCGCCGTGCAGCTTGTACGTCGGGATCTGGTAGGAGATGACCTCCTCGGCGCGCGGCACGGCCTTGCGGATGGCGCCGCGCACGCGCTCGAGCACGCCCTGCACGTCCTCGGGCTGCGAGGCGATGTACTCGTCCACGGACTGGAAATCGGTCTTGGCCATTCGTCTCCTCGTTCGGTCGGGCCGCCTGTCGGCCGCTCCTACGACCGTGCTCGTCCTGCAGCATCGGGTGTATGGTATTCACCCGTGCCCCCAGCGCCCCATCTTCCGCTCCGCCTGCCCCTGATCGCGCTCACGAGTCGGCGAGCACCAGGATGCGATCGCCCTCGGCGTAGCTGAACTGCTGCTGCTTGCCGGGGTTGACGATCACGCCGTAGGCGCGCAGGCGGTCGCCGGCGGCGGCGGCCTCGCGGATGCCGACAGCGACCTCGCCGCGGCGCGCCGCGGCCTCGACGACGGTGTAGAAGTTGATCGGCGTGCCGAGCGCCACGTAGTCGGAGGCCGGTCGCAGGTAGAGCTCCGATCCGTCGGCGTCGAACAGGTCGGCGAGGTTGAGGTCCCGGCTCTCGGACAGCTGCGACAGCATCAGGCTGACCAGGCGATCGCTGACGATGAAGTCGTCGGCGCGCGCGACCTCGGCCAGCTCGCGGTTGCGCACGTCCAGCATCTCGCTGACGATGGAGTAGCGGTGGCCGTGCTTGCCGGCCATGTCGCGCAGGTGGAGCAGCGTGATCAAGGTGCGCGCGTCGGCGGCCTGGGCGTCCAGCTTGTCCGAGTGGAGCGTCACCACCTGGTCGTAGCTGCCGACGTCGAGCGAATCGAGCAGCCGCCGGTCGGTTGTGTCCCCGACGACGAAGGTGGCCTCGAGGTTCGAGAGCGACTCGCGCCGCAGCTCCGCCTCGGCCGCCGGATCGTCGGTCGCGACGGTCAGGATCGAGCCCGGTGCGACGTAGCGGTCGAGCTCGGTGACGATGACGCGGGCGCGCCGGTTCCAGCCCAGCACCAGGGTCCGCTCCTTTCTGCGCGGCGCGGAGGACGACTCGCGGATCGCCGCGGCGTCGACCGACGGCGAGCCTCCCGTCCGCACGGTGGCGTCGTCCTCGGCGACGACCACCAGCTTGTCGCCCGGCTCGATGCGCGTGTCCATCGCGGGCCGAAACAGGGTCGTGCCGTTGCGGCTCAGCCCCATCGGCGAGCAGGACTCGTAGGCGAAGAGCGCGTCGCGGAAGGTCTTGCCGACCAGGACCGGCTCGGCGCGCACGTAGATCTCCTGCCCCTCGAAGTCGAGCAGCTCGTTGTAGACCGCCGACAGCCCCGACTGGCGGCAGGTCTGCACCGTGATCCGCGCGATCAGGTCGTTGACCAGGACCGGCCGCACCTCTTCCGGCGCGATCATCTTGATGACGTCGACGTTCCTCTGCTGCTGGAGCTCGGCGACGATGTGGTACCGGTCGGCGCGGCGGTCGGGGTGGTTGGTCAAGGCGAGCACGCTCTTGATCACCTGTGCGTCCGGATCGGCCACCGCCGGGCTGAGGATGATGAACGACCGCGCCTGGGCCGGGTTGACCAGCGCGATGTCCGTCATGTCGATCGGGCTGCCGGTCCGGCACACGATCCGGGTGCCCATGCTGTCGGGCAGCTTGGACCGGATGGCGTCCTCCATCTCGACCTTGCCCTTGTCGCCCAGGATCACGATGCAGGCGCCGCGCCGGCTCCGGTTGGCCACCACCAGCTCGCCCAGGATGGCGAAGATCTGGTTGGACCAGCCCAGGATGACCGTGTGGTCGCTCTCGACGACGAACGACCGGCCCTTGCGCAGCTCCTGCAGGCGGCCGATCACGCCGCTGCCGATGAGCCCGATGAAGGTGCCGCCCACGAACATGCTGGTGAAGCTGAGGACCAGCATCGCCCCGATGAACGGCACGCCGCCGTCGGTCGCCAGCGGCAGGGCGACCGCCTTGACGGCGTAGGTCCAGGCCAGCGACCCCGTCGACGGATCGCCCGGCGCGAGCCCCGCGCCGCTCACGATCAGGGCGATGAGCAGGGCCATCAGCACGCCGATCGCGAACAGCGCCAGCATCATGGCCGGCACGCCGCGGCCCATCAGGTTGTCGAACCGATACCGCAGGCGATCTCGCACTGTCACTTGGTGGGGCATGTTTGTGAGGGGCATTCTAGGCGGTTCGCCCCGCAGGAGAAGGGGGATGTCTCATGGGGCATCCGGTCGAACCTCCCGGCGGCGAGAGGACCAGCTGGATCGCAGAAGACTGCGCGATTGATGGCGCGCGCCGCCGGCGCGAACATCGAAGAGCGACGCGGGTGGGGGATCGGGAGCCCGCGTCTGCTCGAGGGCCGGTTTTCCGACCGGAAGGGCGCGGGGAGGACATGAGGGATCGAGCGCATGCATGGGCGGGCTCCACTCTGCGCGCACCGCCGAGAGGAGGCCGGCGCCGGCCATCCAGGATCCAAGGAGCACGTCATGACCGCCGCCAAGAAGCTCTGTTTCGACCGCATCCTTCCTCGTGACCTCGCCGTACCGCATCGCGCGGTCTGGCAGGGGACCAACCGCCGACTGCGCGCCATCGCACCTCGCAACAAGCAATGGCCGAACGGGTCGACGATCCAGGTCGCCTTCAAGGGCGGCGACAGCGGGCAGCAGGACATGGTGCGCCAGATAGCGCCCGAGTGGTGCGAGCACGCGAACCTTCGCTTCGAGTTCGTGAACAGTCCGTCGGCGACGATCCGCGTCTCCTTCGACCCGGACGACGGCGCCTGGTCCTACGTCGGCATCGACAACCTCGACATTCCCGTCGGGGCCGCCACTCTCAACCTGGGCTGGCAGGACCGCGGCGTCATCCTGCACGAGTTCGGACACATGGTCGGGCTCGCGCACGAGCACCAGAACCCGGCCGGCGGCATCCAGTGGAACGAGGCGGCCGTGATCGCGGACCTCAGCGGTGCGCCCAACTTCTGGGACGAGCCGACCATCCGCCACAACGTGCTGAACAAGTACGCGCTCGATCAGATCATCGGCACCCAGTTCGACCGCGACTCGATCATGCTGTACGCGTTCCCCGCGACGTGGACCGTGGGCGGACAGGGGACCGAGTTCAACGAGGACCTGTCGGCGCAGGACAAGGCGTTCGTGGCCAGCTCGCAGATGTACCCGGGCGTGGCCGCGCCGGTCCCGGAGCTGCCGGTCCACACCGGCGTGCGCGCGTCGATCGCGTCGCCCGGCGAGCAGGACGTCTACAAGTTCATCGTCCCGCAGGCGGGCGACTTCGTCGTGGAGACCGGCGGCGCGACCGACATCTACCTGTCGCTGTACGGCCCGAACTCGTCAACAAAGCTCATCGCCGAGAACGACGACTCCGGCACCGGCCGCAACGCGCGCATCGAGGCCACGCTGCAGCCCGGCACCTACTTCGTGCAGGTGCGCCACTACAGCCCGGGCAGCGTGGGCCCGTACCGGATCTGGGTGGCCGGGTAAGAAGGGCGAGAGGGCCGACGTCCGGCCCGGCGGCTCACACGGACGCCGCGGCCTCCTCCAGCGCGCGCCAGGCGATCTCCAGATCGGCCTGCGCGGTGCGCCAGCTGGAGAAGGCCGCGCGCGCCCCCGGGACGCCCTGGTAGGTGGTGCCGGTGAAGAACGCCTTGCCGCCGCGCTGCACCGCGGCGAGCAGGCGGCCCATGCGCTCGCCGGTTACCTGGCCGGCGAGCGAGAAGCAGACGACATTGAGCCTGACCGGGGCGAGCAGGCGCAGCGTCGACGAGGCGGCGATGCGCTCGCCCAGCTGGCGGGCCAGTCCGGCGCAGCGCTCCACGATCTCGCGGTGGCCGTCGGCGCCGTAGGCCAGGAGGGTCATCCAGGTGGGCAGCGCGCGCAGGCGCCGCGAGCTCTCCGGCGTCAGATGGAACGTGGCGGCCTGGCTCGCCTGGCCCAGGTACGCCGCCGAGCTGCGGAACACCTCGAAGCGCAGATCCGGGTGGCGCGTGTACGCGATGCCGCTGTCGTACGGCACGTTGAGCCACTTGTGCAGGTCGATGGCGATCGAGTCGGCCAGCTCGAGACCGTCGACGAGGTGGCGATGGTCCGGAGAGCAGGCGGCGAACGCGCCGAAAGCGGCGTCCACATGCAGCCAGAACGGGAGCTCGCGCCGCAGCGCGGCGATGGCCTGGAGGTCGTCGAAGTCGACGGTGTCGACGGTGCCGGCGCTGGCCAGGACGATGGCGGGCCGGCCGAGCGCGACCAGCGCGGCGCGCAGGGCCGACACGTCGACCGCCTCGCGATCGGGGAGCAGCGGCACGCGCGACACGCTGCGCCGTCCGAGCCCGACCATGGCCAGCGCCTTGATCGCGCTCGCGTGCGGCGTCCCGCTCAGCACCACCGGCGAGGGCAGCGCGCCGACCCCCTCCTCCGCCACGTCGATGCCGTGGTGGCGGCCGAGCCACTGCCGGGCCTGGGCCAGGCCGACGAAGTTGGCCATCGTGGTGCCGGTGACGAACACGCCCGCCTGGGCCTCGGGCAGGTGGAGCAGCTGGCGCAGCAGCCCGGCCGCGTCGCGCTCGAGCGCGGCGATCGCGGCGTTGTCGACGCCGAGCGCGTTCTGATCGAAGGCGCTGGTCAGCCAGTCTCCGACCAGCGCGGCCGGGGTGGAGCCTCCGGTCACGAAGCCGAAGTAGCGCGGCCCGGCGCTCGCGTTCATGTACGGGCGGTAGCGGCGGCCGAGCTCGGTCATCGCTCCGCGTGCGCCCAGACCGTCGGCCGGCAACGCGGTCGGATCGCCGACCGGCGGAAGCGGGACCACCGGGCGATCGCCGAGCTCGGACAGGAACGCTGTCGCGTCCGCGCATCCTTCGGCGAGCAGCTCAGCAAGATCGCGGTCATCGGAGGCAAGGCGGGCGTGCATTCCGTGCACGTACCGAGTTCCGCGGTCGGGCGCAAGGCCAGACGAGGAGACGCGACACCCGCACAGGGTGCGCCGGCGTCCGCCGACCTCTCCCCCAGGTGTGATTGGCGGGCTCGTCCGGTCAGTAGAAGATGGAGCCATCGAGCCGGGCCACTGGCAGGCACGACAAGGGGGAAACGTGAGTCTCTTGACGTGGCGCCGGGGCGCCATGGCGATGGGCATCTGCGCCGCCGCGCTCGCCTGGCAGAACGCCGGACTGCGCCGGCAGGTCCGCGATCGAGCCGGAGCGGAGGCGCGGGCCGAGGACAGCGATGAGGCAGGCGGGTCCGGCCAGGGTGCGCTCACGGCGCTCGCCGTCCGGCCCGTGGCCCGCCCCATCGCCTCCGCCGAAGGCGAGGACGAGGCGGACGCGGAGGCGCCGCCCGCGCCGCGACGCCACTGGGCGCTGGAGCTCCTGCGCCTGCGCGAAGGGGAGGACCTGTTCGCCTATCGCGACCGCGTGCTGCCGATCGCGCAGGCGGTCGTCGGGCCGCAGCGGGTGCGGGTCGGCAATCAGCGCCAGACGATGACCTCGCGCGCGCGCCTCGACGCTCGCCAGCAGGAGGAGCTCGACGCCGCGGTGATGGACGCGTCCGATGCGATCGTCAACCGCGTCTGGCAGGCGGTGGCGAACCAGGAAGTGTGGCCGCGGCCGCGGCCCGCGGCCGGCGTCGCCCTCGCCGCCGACGTGCTGACCTCGGTGACGGCCGCCGACCGCCGCTTTCGGGCCGCGCTGCGCGACGACCAGCGCGCGGCTGTCGACGAGACCGGCTTCGATGTCGCGGACTATCTCCTGTTCTCGGTGCCGTGGGAGGAGCGCTTCGGCATCGCCATGGAGGCGACACCGTGAGGGCGCCGGGGACCATCGGCCCGGCGGTGCGGGCCGGCATGACCGCGGCCCTCGCGCTGTGGGCCGGCTGCGTCGCCGGCGACCGCGTGCTCGAGCCGGACGAGCTGGACGCGCGCGACCTTCTCGGGCTGGCGCCGGCAGTCGCCGCCCGCTGGGACGCCGACGAGCGCGCGGCCGCGCGAGCCCGGCTGATGGACGCCTGGGCCCAGAGCTGGACCGAGGACGGCGCAGTCGTCGAGGAGACCGTGTGGGCCGATCCATCGAGCCGCGCGGGAGACGCTGTCGCCGGGCTGGGCGCGGTCGACAGGCGACGCGCGGAGGCCGATCGGGCGCCGGTCATCGCTGGCGCCGGCGAGATCGCGGGGCGGCGACTGCGCCTGCGCATCGCCTCGCCGCTCGATCTCGGTCTCGACGACGCGCGCGCAGCGGACGCGCCCGCTGCGATCGATCCGGTCGGCTGGCTCGCCGACGAGGCGCTTCTGCTGCCGCGCGGCGCCGCGTGGGTGGTCGATCTCGCGGCCGCGGCCGGCCATCCATCCGGCGCGCCGCTGCGGGTGCACGCGGCCCGACAGGCGCCGGTCGGCGCGGTCTACCTCGGCGAGGACGTCGGCGTGCTGGTCAACCCGGTCCTGCTCGCCTCGCTCGAGCCGGCCGACGGGATCGCGGCAGCGGTCGTCCAGCAGACAGCGACCGCGGCGACGCCGGAGCGGGCGGAGACGCTGCGGTCGTCGGCGGGCGGCAACCCGTACAGCTTCTACGGCTCGGTGGCAGAGTGCGCGGCCGCGGAGCGGCTGCGCTGCGAGGCCTGCCTGCCCTCGTCCACCTGCGAGCGGACCAGCCGCGACGCCGCGGACGGCAACGCCGAGTGCGAGACGCTCGCCGCCGGCGACGGCGCCGGCTACCACCTGTACTGCGTCAACCTCTCGCTGGCGATCGCGACGGTGGCCGCTTGCGTCGACGACGAGGGGCCGGCCTGTCCACAAGATAACGGGGCATCGAACCAGCTGGTGCGACTCGAGGCCAACCGGGCGTTCCTGGACGACGCGGCGTGCGGCGACGCGCTCGACGGCTGTCTGGCCTCGATCTACGGCGAGCCGGGGGACGACTATCCGCCGGCGCCGCCGGACGCGGGGCCGACGCCGGATGGCGGCGAGCCGCCCCCGCCTCCGCCTCCGCCGCCTCCGCCGCGCGACACCGAGATCACCTGCGGCGATGCGGACTGCGACTTCTCGCCGCAGTGCGACTCGTCCTGCTCGAGTAGCTGCGACGACGCCTTCTCCTGCAACTCCGACTGCAACGGCGGCGAGGACGGCTGCGACGACTGCGACAGCGGCGACGGCGGGGACGGCGACAGCAGCGGAGGAGAAGGCGGCTGCGGGGGCGGCGACGGCGGCGGCGATGGCGGCGGCGATGGCGGCGGCGGCTCCGGCAGCGGCTGCGACAGCGACTGCGGCGGCGACTGCAGCGACGGCGACTGCGGCGGCGATTGCAGCGGCAGCGACTGCGGCGACTGCAACAGCGGCGGCAGCGGCGGCGGCTCCAGCAACTGCAGCGTCGCGCGCCGCGGCCAGGCGCAGCCCGGCGGCGTCTGCAGGCGTGGCGGGAACCGGGACGCGCTGCTGGCGCTGGCCTGGGCGCTGGTGCCGATCCCGTACCTCGAGCGCCGCCGCCGGCGGGCGCGCCGCCTCGCGCGCAGGGAGGCGCAGCGATGAGATCGATCGTCGTCCAGTGGCTGTCGCCCTTCCTCGGCGACGCGGCCGCGCTCCTGGTTCCGGGCTGGTTTGCCTGCATCGGCCTGGCCTGGCTGCTGGTCTCGCTCCTGACCCTGCGCGCCGCGGCACGGCGCGGCGACGACGTGGCCGCTCTGGCCGGCGTCCTGGCCATCGTCTACACGGCCGCGCTGGCTGGCGGCATCGTCCTGCCGGCGCTGGTCTCCGCCGCCGGCGCGCTGTGGAGCGGGCACGGGCTGCGCCTGCGCTGGAGCGGCATGGTCTCCTACGCCGGTCACGCGTGCGGCGCCGTCGCGCTGGTCCTCGCGCTGCGGCGGGAGCGCGCTGCGTCCGGCGCGGGCGGCCGATCTCCTCGCCGCGCCCCTCGGGGTCGGGCTGTGCATCGGCCGGCTCGGGTGCTTCCTGGCCGGCTGCGACTACGGCCAGGTCTCGTCGCTGCCGTGGGCGCTGAGATTCCCGGCCGGCACGGCGGCGTGGCGCGATCACGTACGCGCCGGCTGGATCTCGCCGCAGCGCGCCGAGTCCTTGCCGGTCCATCCCACCCAGCTCTACGAGAGCCTGCTCGGCCTGGCCCTGTGCGCCGCCGCGATCATCGCCGGCCGCACCGCCTGGGCCCGACGGGGCGAGGGCCGCGTGTTCGCCGTGGTGGCCGGCGGCTACGCGCTGGGCCGCATCGCGATCGAGAACGCGCGCGGCGACCTGGGCCGCGGCGTCCTCGGCCCGCTGTCGAGCGCGCAGATGGTCTGCGGCCTCGTGCTCGCCGCGCTCGCCCTGCTCGCCTGGCGCGGCCGGCGCTGGGCCCGCACGACTGCCGCCGCCACCGGCGCCGCGATCCTGCTGGTCGCGATGACCGGCAGCGCCCGCGCCCAGCCCGCGCCCGGTCCGGTCTACAGCGTGGGCGGAACCCTCGTCGGCGCGGCGGCGCTCAATCGGCGTGAGCGTCAGGTCCCGTCGCTGGGCGGTGCCAGCCTCACCGGCGGGGTCGACTTCGGCCTGCTCGGGGTCGAGGTCGATCTGGTGAGCGTGGCCAGCGACGTGGCGGCGCACCAGTCGGCCTCGGTGGTCCTTGTCGTGGGCGGCCCGGTCGGCGGCCGCGTCTCGGTATCCGGCCGCGCCGGTCTCGGCTACAACGTCGTCGACTTCGAGGATCCTGCGTTCGAGGACGTCGGATCGCGTGACGCGCGCGCCGGCCTCGAGCTCGGCTTCGCGCTGTCGCCGCACTGGTGGCTGATCGCCCGCCCCATCGAGATCGACGTCATCGAGGCCAGGGCGCTGGGCGGGCCGATCTGGACCTACCAGATCCAGATCGGCGTCGCCTATCGATTCGGGCCCGGCGCCGGCCCCTGAGCGACCGAGCGGCCGAGCCGCTGACCGACTGGCTCGTTCGCGCGCGAGACTGCCTTTCTCGCGGCAGGTGCCGGACGAGACGACGCCGCCGACCGTCACCGACCGGCGGCGTCACGGCACTGCTCGGGGGAGCGTTGCCGTTACAGAAGCTTCATGTACTCGATGATGTCCGTCTTGTCCTGCGTGCTCAGGTCGATGCGGCCCTGCGTGGGCGGCACCGGATCGAACTCCGTCAGGATGAAGAGGGCGGTGTCGTAGTGGTTCATCAGCTGGGTCAGGTCCTTGGCGGAGTTGTCGTGGAAGTACGGCGCGGTGTCCCTGACGCCCCACACGGTCGGGATCTTGAACCAGCCGCTGCCGGCCGGCGGCGTCTGGCCGTTGATCAGGAAGATGCCGGGATCCGGGCTCGGCACCACGGTGGCCACTCCGCCGTTTGTGTACTCGAACTGATAGACCGGGTTGCCCATCGTGTTGAGCTCGGAGACCAGCACGGTGAAGAAGCGGAAGCCCTCGGTCACGCCGAACGCCGGCCCGGAGATGTTCGTCGTGAAGAAGCTCGAGAGGCCGTTGAGCATCGGGCCGCTGTGGCAGAAGCCGCACACCCCGAACTTCGACTCGCCCACGTCGTTCGGGTGGCTCTTGTTGTCGTCGATGAACCAGCGCCGGCCGCGCTTCTGGGCGGACGTGAGCCCCTGGGGCATCAGAGGAACCGTACCCAGGGTGCCGGACAGCATCAGGTTGGTCCTGTTGTACAGGGTCTTCTCGAAGTCGGCGATGTCCTTCAGCTGCTGGGTCGAGACGCTCGTGCTCTGCGCGTGCCGCGCGATCGCGTCGCGCGCCTGCTCCTGGAGATTGGGCGCGCGGCCGTCGACCATGAGCACCGGATCGAGCTTCGGCGTGTTGAAGGTCGTCGGGATGCCGCGCGGCAACAGCACCTCGCGCGCGCTGGATCCGACGATCCTCACGTTGGGCGGCAGCGCGACGGGGATGAGGAGGGTCGCGTGCTGCTTGAACCGGTTGAACGTGTTGCCGCCGATCGTGTCGGCGGCGTCGTGGCGGAAGAGCGGACCGTTCGGATTCTGGTTGAACAGCTGCTGCACTCGCTGCGGAGTGAGCGTTCCGGTCTGGAAGAGGCCCGACGGATGGCAGTCGGCGCAGCGGCGACCGTTGCCGCCGAAGGTCTGGAGGTTGAAGAGCAGCGACCCTGCGAGGGCGCTCTCGGATTCTTCGAGTACCGGTTCCCCGTCACCCTCCTCAGGATCGCTCGCCAGACATCCTGGCGCCGCGGCGGTGAGCACGACACATCCCAGCAAGATTCGCCTGAACAACGCGCTCGACATGACTCCGTCCTCCTCGTCCGAGATCGACTGGTCTCGCCATCCCCAGTTCACAAGAGCACGTGTTTGGCATTTTCGACTAGCCCATTCAGTCGTAGGCATCGAATTTTGTTGACGGTCGTGAAACGAACGTGAGTGTCACTACGAGAAGAGCAACCGAGCAGCAGCCTGGTCGCGCTCGTCACACTGAACCTCGCCGCGCGCCGGGTCGGCCGGTCACGCCTGGGGAGAGAGCCGCGCCAGGGCGAGGGCCCGCCGCGCCGCCCACAGGAGGGCCGCGGAGCCGAAGATCGGCGCCGCGGTCTGCGCGGCGCGGAACAGGATCTGGCCCGGCGTGTCGCCGAACCCGGTCAACAGCAGGTGGTGGAGCGACACCGCCGCATCGAACATGGCCGCCCCGGCCACGGCCAGGAGGTGGCGCGGCGACGGCCTCATGGCGACCTGGAACAGGGCCACGCACAGCAGCGCGTCGAACGCGGCCCACGCGGCCAGCACCGCGCGGCTCCAGCCCAGCAGCATCGTCATGTCGCCGGCGGCGCGCACCGCGAGCACGACGATCCACGGCACCAGCGGCAAGGCGAGGATGAGCGGCGCCACGCCCGGGTGGCGAATGGCGGTGCGCAGCCCGAAGCGCCACAGCGGGCCGCCGGCGAACGCGCGCAGCGCCTCGATCATGTGCAGCGCGGTCATCTCGCCGCGCGGATGGGCCAGCCACACGCTCTGCCACGACGACGGCCGCAGCCGCTCCTTGAACGCGCGCACGCCGCGGAAGTCGTAAAGCGGGCGGGCCAGCACGCGCGTCACTCGCTGCCAGCGGGCCACCGGTCCGGTGAGCGGCGCCAGCCCGAGGGTGACCAGCGGGCTGTCTATCACCTCGCGCATCAGCGCGTCGAGCAGCGACTCGGCGGTGCCGTTGGGCGCGCGCGGGCCGCGCAGCACGTCCTCGACCAGCCAGCCGCCGCGCGCGCAGATCGGCACCGCGGAGAGGAACGCGAGCAGCTCGCCGTCCTTCTCGGCCGCGAAGTAGCGGTGCTCGTCGGCGGCGTGGAACGGCTCCAGGGTGACGAGGAAGCGCATCGGCTCCATGCGGCGCGAGCTCAACCACAGCCGGGCGAGGTCCTCGACCGCGGCGCGCAGCGGTGCGCCGGCCACCAGCTCGTCGGGCGACACGCGGCGCACCCGCACCCCCTTGGCCCGGACGCGGCGCAGCTGCTCGCGCAGGCGCCTGCGGCTGGCCAGCCCGGCCAACCACGCGGCCGGCTCGAACAGCGGCTGCTCGCCCAGAAACGACGCAGTCACGTCGCCCAGCTGCCCGGGCGACTCGGTGGCGAAGAAGCAGGCCCTGCGGCCGGCCGCGCGGGCGGCGGCGACGAAGCGGTCCGCGGCCCGGGCCCGCTGGTCCGGCGGCGCCAGCGGCGTGCCGGCCGCCACCCAGCCGGTCCCGGTGTCGGCGTAGGCCACCACCGCCCCGGTCCCGGCCGGCTGCGGCCTCGTCGCGCCACACCGAGAGGCCCGACTCCAGCGACTGGAACGACACCGCGTCGTCGCCGTAGCGCGTCACCGCGGACAGAAGCTGCGGATCGGGGCCGGATGGGGCGATGTCGGACACGGAGGGATGATGGATAGCGTCGGCGGTCATGGCAAGCGCTCGCGGCGGCTCGCCCTCGAGGGCCGCCCGGCCCGGTGCGTGGCCTTCGAGTGGAGCGGTGCCGATCCGCACGATGCAACCGGAGCCAGATATCGAGACTGGCATATTGGAATCTCTGTTTCGTTTTCATCGAGCCTCGCCGCAACAGCCGCTCTTGCGGGGAGCCGCGCGGGACGCGGCGTGTCATGACGTCAGTTCAAACACCCTCGCGCAAAGGTGCTGCACGCTGCTCTCGCGGAGGGGCCCAAATGGCCTGCTGAGGGCCGAGGGCGGCAATCGCGCGCTTCTGTGTGTGCCCGGGTCGCCGGCGCGAGCACGTCGTCTCACGGCCGCGCGGTCGATCCGATCAGCAGACCCGGCTTGCGCACACGGGAGCATCGAGAGCTTCTTGCGGAGTACGAGCTCCCGAGTTCGCAAATCCGATTGAGACGAGGTCAGTCCCAATATGCATATTGCAGACTGGACCGTTGACATCGCTTTCACGCTGCGGGCATAGTCGCGGCTCATCATCGGCGGACGCTCGCGGCGAGCGGATCCACGCCGACGCACCACCAACGGCGCCTCCGCCCCTCGTGGCGGCGGATGACGCGCTTCCGGCTCGGCCTCGCGCGCGTGCCGCGGCCATCCGTGTGTCCTGTTCTCGCGGCTCTTCCGGGTCTCCGACCCGTCGCAGTGCACCCGCATCCGTCAGAGGGGGAACTCATGAGAACGTACAAGCTGTTTCGTTTCGCGCTGACCGGCCTGGCCGGCGGCGCTCTGCTCGCCAGCTGCGCCGTCGAACCCGAAGAGGTAGGCGGAAGCAGCGCCGCCCCGCTCATCGGCCAGGGCTCGCCCGACGCGATCCCTGACAGCTACATCGTCGTGTTCAAGGATGGCGCCACCAAGCAGCTGGTCAGCCAGTCGGCCGGGCGGATCGGGTTGCTCGGCGACTCGAGCCGCGTCGCCCGCACAGTATCGATGTGATCCCCGGCTACGCGGCCACGCTGAGCGCGAGCGCGCTCGACGCGCTTCGCCAGGATCCGGACGTCGCGTACATCGAGCAGAACGCGGTCGTCCGCCTCAACACCGTCCACGACGTGGGGGGCGGGCCCGACGGCCTCGATCGCATCGATCAGCGCCAGCTGCCGCTCGACGGCCTGTACAACGACTTCAACCGCAACGGCAGCGGCGTCCACGCGTACATCGTCGACACCGGCATCCGCGCCAGCCACAACGAGTTCACCGGTCGCGTGGGCAACGGCACCGACGCGGTCGACGGCGACGGCAACCCGGACGACTGCAACGGGCACGGCACGCACGTGGCCAGCACCGTCGGCGGCACCAACTTCGGGGTGGCCAAGGCGGTCACCCTCCACTCCGCCCGCGTGCTCGACTGTGGCGGCTCGGGCACCATCGACGGCGTCATCGCCGGCATCGACTTCGTGCGCACCGACTGCACCGCCAACGGGCGCGTGTGCGTGGCCAACATGAGCCTGGGCGGCGGCTTCTCCCAGGCGCTCAACGACTCGGTGGCCAGCGCCGTGGCCGCGGGCATCCCGTTCGCGCTGGCGGCCGGCAACGAGAGCCAGAACGCGTGCAACACGTCGCCGGCCAGCGAGCCGTCGGCCATCACCGTGGCGGCCAAGGACGACTCGGACGTCCGCGCGTCGTTCTCGAACTTCGGCACCTGCGTCGATATCTTCGCGCCCGGCGTCAGCATCCTGGGCGCCAACATCGGCAGCGACAGCGCGACCCAGAGCATCTCCGGCACGTCCATGGCGAGCCCGCACATCGCCGGCGCCGCCGCGCTCATCCGCGGCGCCAACCCGGGCCTGAGCCCGGACCAGGTGCTGCAGGAGATGATCGACAGCGCCAGCATCAACTGCGTCGGCGGCGTCAACGGCTCGCCCAACCTGCTCCTGTTCGTTCGACTTCGACGCCGGCCAGTTCGACTGCGGCGGCGGCGGAGAGCCGGGCGACAGCTGCGAGGGCCGCTGCGGCCAGTTCGATCCGAGCCAGTCCTGCCAGTGCGACGCCGCGTGCACGCAGTTCGGCGACTGCTGCGGCGACTTCGAGGAGCTCTGCGGCGCCTGAAATCCAGACCGCTCGCCCGAGTCGCGCCGGTGGTGGTTGGCAGCCGGCCGGCGCGCTCGGGCAGGCGGTGACTCCGGACGCGGTGACTCCGCGACTTGACCGACCGGGCGGCATGCTCGATGGTCAGCAGCATGAGCAGTCACCTCGGCCTCTCGTTTCTCGTCGCGGTCATGATCGGTGGCTGCGCAAAAGACCAGCCGCCGCGTGCAGACGCCGGGCAGCGCCGAGCGCGCCCCGCCTTCTGGCGACACCGCCGCATCGGCGCCGGCCGCCGCGCCGACCGACCTGGCGTCGGCGACGCGCGAGAACCCGCTGCGCCCCGAGGCCTCCGTGGAGGAGGTCGAAAACCGCATCGGGGACCCCAGCACCGAGCCGCCGAGACTCGACGCGCTGAAGCTGCCGGCCGGCTTCTAGATCGAGGTCTACGCCGACAAGGTGCCCAACGCGCGCTCGATGGCGCTGGGACCGCGCGGCGTGGTCTTCGTCAGCACGCGCCGCGACAGCAAGGTCTACGCGGTCGTCGACCGGAACGGCGACCACAAGGCGGACAAGGTCCACGTCGTGGCCGACGGCCTGTCCACGCCCAACGGCGTCGCGTACCGCGACGGCAGCCTCTACATCGCCGAGATCGGCCGCCTGCTGCGCATCGACGGCATCGACAAGCGCCTGGCCCGGCCGCCCAAGCCGGTCGTCGTCACCGACGATCTCCCCGACCGAGGAGCACCACGGCTGGCGCTACATCCGCTTCGGCCCCGACGGCTGGCTGTACATCCCGATCGGGGCGCCGTGCAACGTCTGCAAGCGCGACGAGCCGATCTTCGCCAGCGTCGCGCGCATGAAGCCGGACGGGACCGGGCTGGAGGTGTTCGCCAGCGGCGTGCGCAACTCGGTCGGCTTCGACTGGCACCCGAAGACGAAGGAGCTCTGGTTCACCGAGAACGGACGCGACGTGCTGGGCAACGACCTGCCGCCCGACGAGCTCAACCGCGCGCCGCGCGCCGGGCATGCACTTCGGATTTCCGCACTGCCACGCCGGCGTCATCCCGACCCGGAGTTCGGCGACCGGCCCTGCACCGAGTTCGAGCCGCCGGTCCAGAAGCTCGGCCCGCACGCCGCCGCCCTCGGCATGCGCTTCTACACCGGCAAGATGTTCCCGGCCGAGTACCAGGACGCCATCATCCTGGCCGAGCACGGCTCGTGGAACCGCGCAGCAGAAGCTCGGCTACCGGCTCATGGTGGTCAGGCTGGACGGCAACAAGGCGGTCTCCTACGAGCCGCTGATCAGCGGCTGGCTCGACGAGAAGACCGACCAGGCCTGGGGTCGCCCGGTCGACGTCGAGATCCTCGACGACGGCTCGCTCCTGGTCAGCGACGACTGGAAGGGCGTGCTCTACCGCGTGACCTACACCTCGCCCGAGAAGCCCCCGGCGAAGTAGCCGTCCCGGTCTCGATGCGTCACGCAGCCTGGATACTGATCATGATGACGACGATCTCGTGCGCATCCTCCGGCGCCTCGCGCGGCGCCGCCACCGGCGGCTCCTACGACGACCTGGTCGCGCTGTTTCGCGACTGGCGCGCGTTCGAGCGAGCCGCCGACTGCGCGAGGGCGCGCCCGGACTACACGGCGGCCACCTTCGCGCGCCGGCACGACGAGCTGAAGAAGTACCACGCGCGGCTCGCCGCGATCGATCCCGCCGCCTGGCCGATCGCGCAGCGGGTCGACCACGAGATCGTGCGCGCCGAGATGAACGGCTTCGACTTCTACGTGCGCGTGCTGCAGCCGTGGGCGCGCGATCCCGGCCTTCTACACGACGGTGTGGACCGAGCAGAGCGACACACCGGCGCACGAGGGGCCGACCCATCACGGCGTCGTCGAGCTGTGGACCTACACGTTCCCGCTGTCGCCGGCCGCCGAGGCCAAGCTCGCGCGGCGAGCTGCGCCGTGATCCCGCCGCTCCTCGACCCAGGCGCGCGGCAACCTGACCGGCAACGCGCGCGACCTGTGGATCGCGGGCATCGGCACGATCAAGCAGCAGGTCGCCGACCTGCGCGAGCTCGACAAGAAGACCGCCGCAGGCCGGCGCCGCGCTCCGGTCGGCCATCCGCGCGGCGACGCGAGGCCACCGACGCCTTCGTCGACCTGGCTCGAGCAGCAGGCGCCGTCGAAGACCGGCCCGTCCGGCATCGGCAAGGACAGCTACACCTGGAGCCTGCAGAACGTGCACCTGGTGCCGATGACCTGGGAGGACGAGGTGGCGCTCCTGCAGCGCGAGCTGGCGCGGGCGCACGCGTCGCTGCGGCTGGAGGAGCAGCGCAACCGCGGCCTGCCGCAGCTCGGGCCGATCGCGAACGCGGCCGAGTACCAGCGGCGCGGCAACGCAGGCGATCACGCAAGTTGATGACGTTCCTCGAGAAGAACGACGTCATGCCGATCGCAGCTACATGGATGCGGCGCTGCGCGCGCAGATCGGCGAGTTCGTGCCGGAGGAGACGCGCAACTTCTTCGCCATCGCCAGCCACCTCGAGCCGCTCACGCTCTACACGCACTTCTATCACTGGTGGGACCTGGCGCAGATGCGCGAGGACCCGCACGCCAGCCCCATCCGCCGCGGCCCGCTGCTCTACAACATCTGGGACAGCCGCGCCGAGGGCATGGCCACGGCGATGGAGGAGATGATGCTGCACGCCGGGCTGTTCGACGACAATCCACGCGCGCGGGAGATCGTCTGGATCATGCTGGCCCAGCGCGCGGCGCGCGGCCTCGGGTCGCTCTACGCCCAGGCCAACGAGTTCACCATGAAGCAGGCGGCCGACTTCCACGTGAAGTGGACGCCGCGCGGCTGGATGCGCGAGGACCTCGACCTGCTCGGCTTCGAGCAGCACCTCTACCTGCGCCAGCCCGGCTACGGCACCAGCTACCTCACCGGCAAGTTCCTGCTCGAGCGCCTGTTCGCCACCCGCTCGCACGCGCTCGGCAAGGAGTTCACGGTCAAGCGCTTCTTCACCGAGCTCGAACGAGGCCGGCCTGATCCCGGTCTCGCTCATCGCGTGGCAGCTCACCGGCGAGCGCAGCCCGGCCGGCGCGGGAGGCCGCTAGCGACGCAGGAGCCACCCGCGCGGCGCCGGTGATAAGGTGCGCCGGATGACGCGGCGGCGCTGGCTCCTGCTCGGATCTCCTCGTCCTGGTCGGCATCGCGTACCTGGTCGTTGTGCAGCCGCGCCTCTGGCGGGCACAGGCCGCGGAGTGGATGGCCGAGGATCCGTGTGTGCGCGGCCAGGGTCCGCCGGGCGACGCCTTCTTCGAGGCCGTTCCGCTCGCCTTCCGCGCCAGTCGCTACCCGGGCGTCGATCAGGACCGGACCGACGCCGCCCAGTCGCGCTGCGTCGGCAACTTCGCCCAGCACTGCGAGCGACTGCGCTACGAGGCGCAGACCCGGGCCACCCAGGACCCGTACCGCACTCGAGAGACCCGGGACGACTGGCGCCGCCAGATTGACCCGGAGGCGCATCGCCAGTTCTGCACCTCCTGGCGCCGCTTCATGGAGTTCCTGGATCGGGCCGGCGCCAGCTGGCCGGCCCTGTGCGAGTACTGCGCCCCCGCGAAAGGACCGGCTTGAGCGAGTCGCGGAGCTACATGCGCGACCGGCTCGCGCGCGCAATGCGTGCGCCCTGGCGAGGCGATGTTCCGCCTCGATCGCGCACGTCACCCTGCGGCCGGGCGGCCCGGAACGCCGGATTTCGTGCGGCCCGGGCCGCTCGGCGGTATGCTGACCTCGCCATCGTGCCGCGATCACGCGACCTGGAGGATCCCGCGCGCCGCGAGGAATCGAAGGCGAAGGCGAGGCGTGCCATCGCCCTCGGCGCAGCAGCGACAGGACCAGCGGAGGCGGCAGGCGCTACGCGCCGATCGTCGCGATCGCGTGCGTCGGCGTCGGCCTGACCGTGGTGGCCTGCGTCCTGGCCATGCACCGGGAGGCCGACCGGAACCAGCGCGTGTTCGAGCGCCGCGCCGGCGTCCTGGCCAGCGCGGTCGCCCGCAGCTTCCAGCTCACCCGCGAGGTCGTGCTGTCCCTGCCGGCGCTGTTCGAGTCGTCGATCGTCGTCGAGCAGAAGGAGTTCACCAGCTTCGTCCGCCCCGCGCTGCGGCGCCACCGCAGCCTGGCCGCGCTGGAGTGGGCTCCGCTGGTCAAGGACGCGGATCGCGCCGACTTCGAGGCGAAGATGCGGGCCGACGGATTTCCGAGCTTCGAGATCCGCGAGCCGGGCGCCGACGGCATGATGATGCGGTCGGGTCAGCGCCCGCTGTACTTGCCCCTCGCCTACATGGAGCCGGCGGTCGAGGCGGTGCGCGGGCTCGAGGTCCTCTTCGAGCCCGGTCGTGCGGTCGAGATCCAGGCCGCGATCGATCAGGGCACGCTGCACGTGTCGCATCGCTTCCGCCTGGTCGAGGATCCCGAGGGCGTCCAGTCGGTCGCGGTCTACGCGCCCGGCTACGATCGCGGCCTCTGGCAGACCAGCGTCGCCGAGCGGCGAGACGCCCTGCTCGGCCTGGGCATCGCGCTGTTCCGGCTGCAGCCCGCTCATCGACGGCGCGCTCGCCGGGCAGCCGCGCGACGGCATCGCGCTCGCCCTGATGGACCCGTCGGCGCCGGAGGACGTGCGCGTGCTGTACGAGACCGAGCCGGGCACGGTGGCCGGCGCCGCACGGCGACGACATGATGACGCACCGCGAGGTCTTCGACTTCGGCAACCGCCACTACACGGTCCTGAGCGTCGCGCGGATGGGCGCCACATGGAATCAGTGGCTGGTGCTCGCCATCGGGCTCGGACTGACCCTGGTCGCGGCGGCCGGCTACATGACGCTGTGGACCATCGGCCGGCTGCGGCGGAAGCTGGCCGAGAGCATCAACCTCGGGCAGTACACGCTGCAGGAGAAGATCGGCGAGGGCGGCATGGGCGTCGTCTACCGGGCGACGCACGCGATGCTGCGGCGGCCGGCGGCCATCAAGCTCCTGCTCAAGAAGACCGCGACCGAGAACGACCTGGTGCGCTTCGAGCGCGAGGTCCAGCTGACCAGCCGGCTCGGGCATCCCAACACGATCTCGATCTTCGACTACGGGCGCACCGCCGACGGCGACTTCTACTACGTGATGGAGTTCCTCGAGGGCATGGACCTCGATCAGCTCGTCCGCGAGCACGGGCCGCTGTCGCCCAGCCGCGCCATCCACATCCTGGCCCAGGTGAGCGGCGCGCTCGCCGAGGCGCACCTGATGGGCCTCATCCACCGCGACATAAAGCCGGCCAACATCGTCCTGACCGAGCGCTCCGACGAGCCGGACGTGGTCAAGGTCGTCGACTTCGGGCTGGTCAAGACAATCGAGCGGACCGACAGCCAGGTCGGCATCACCCACGTCGACTCCATCACCGGCACGCCGCTCTACCTCGCGCCGGAGGCGATCACGGCGCCCGACACCGTCGATGGCCGCTCCGACATCTACGCGCTCGGCGGCGTGGCCTACTTCATCCTCACCGGCCAGCACGTGTTCGAGGGCAAGGCGGTCGTCGAGGTGCTGTCCAAGCACCTGGCCGAGCAGCCGGTGCCGCCGTCCGAGCGCCTGGGCCGCCCGCTGCCCGCCGACCTCGAGGCCGTCATCCTTTCCTGCCTGGCCAAGGACCGAGACGCGCGCCCCGCCTCGGCCGACCGCGCTGAGGACGGCGCTGCTCGCCTGTCACGACGCACAGAGCTACGACGTCGTCGCGACCCGCCGCTGGTGGCAGGAGCACGGACCGGCCCAGCGCGCGACCCGCGGCCGCCGCGTCGCCGGCTTCGCCACCACCATGGCCATCGATCTGCACAGCCGCCCGCTCGGCGACGCCCGGCGCCAGAGCAAGTAGGTCGATCGATGCGGCCCGCGGCGCGGCGATCACTCCGGCGCGATCGCGCGCTCGAGGATGGCCAGGGCCTCGGCGAACACCGGCTCCTGGATGGTGAGCGGGAACAGGAAGCGCACGACGTTGCCGTGCACTCCACAGGTGAGCAGGGCGAGGCCGGCGGCCAGGGCGCGGGCCTGGATCGCGACGGCCAGGGCCGGATCCGGCTCGCCGCCCTGCATCAGCTCGATCGCGAGCATGGCCCCCGGACCGCGCACCTCGGCGATGCGCGGCTCGCGGGCGCGCAGGCGCTCGAGCAGCGCGCGCAGCCTGTCACCCAGCTGCGACCGCGCGATCGACGAGCTTTTCCTCCTCGATCACGTCGAGCACCGCGTGCGCCGCGGCGATGGCCAGCGGGTTGCCGCCGTAGGTGCCGCCCAGCCCGCCCGGCGCGGGCGCGTCCATGATCTCGGCGCGCCCGCTCACCGCCGACAGCGGCAGCCCGGCGGCCAGCGACTTGGCGCAGGTCACCAGATCCGGCGCCACCGGGTGGTGGTGCATGGCGAACCACTTGCCGGTCCGCGCGAAGCCGGTCTGCACCTCGTCGGCCACCAGCAGGATCCCGTGCGCGTCGCACAGCGCGCGCAGCTCCACCATCAGCTCGGACGGCGCCGGATAGAAGCCGCCCTCGCCCTGCACCGGCTCGATCACGATGGCGGCCACGCGGCCGGGCTCGACGTCGGTGCGGAACAGCCGGCCCAGCGCGGCCATCGTGTCGGCCACCGTCACGCCGTGCAGCGCGATCGGGAACGGCACGTGGTAGACGTCCGCCGCCAGCGGGCCGAAGCCGGCCTTGTACGGCACCACCTTGCCGGTCATGGCCATGGTCAGGAAGGTGCGGCCGTGGAACGCGCCGGAGAAGCAGACCACCGCGGCGCGGCCGGTCGCGGCGCGCGCGATCTTGACCGCGTTCTCGACCGCCTCGGCGCCGGTGGTGAAGAACACCGTCTTCGACCGGCCCGGCGATCGGCACCAGCGCATTCAGCCGCTCGGCCAGGCGCACGTACGACTCGTAGGCCGCCACCTGATACGCGGTGTGCGTGAAGCGATCCAGCTGCTCGGCCAGCGCGGCCAGCACGCGCGGGTGGCGGTGGCCCGTGTTGAGCGTCGCCGATGCCGCCGGCGAAGTCGATGTAGCGCCGCCCCTGGCTGTCCCACAGCTCGGCGTTCTCGGCGCGCTCGACGAAGAACGGCATGGCGGTGGCGACGCCGCGCGGCGGTGGCGGCCTCGCGGCGGGCGCGCAGGCTGGCGGGGTCGGACACGGTCAGAGCTTGACCATCACGTGGCGGACGGTCGTGTAGTCGTCGAGCGCGATCATCGACATGTCCTTGCCGTAGCCGGACCGCTTGAAGCCGCCGTGCGGCATCTCGTTGACCAGCATGAAGTGCGTGTTGATCCAGGTGGTGCCGTACTGCAGCTGGCTGGCCACGCTCATCGCGCGGCCCACGTCGCTCGTCCACACCGACGAGGCCAGGCCGTAGTCGGAGTCGTTGGCCCACGCCACCGCGTCGTCCACGACGTCGAAGCGGGTCACCGACACGACCGGGCCGAACACCTCCTGGCGCACGATCTCGTCGTCCTGGCGCGCCCCGGCGATCACCGTCGGCTCGTAGAAGAAGCCGGCCCCGGCGCGCGACTTGCCGCCGGTGGTCACCTCGGTGTGCGGCAGCGCGGCGGCGCGGGACACGAAGGCGTCGACCCGGCTGCGGTGGGCCGCGGTGATGAGCGGGCCCATCTCCACGCCGTCCTCGTCCTGCGCGCCGACGCGGAGCGACGACGCCGCGCTCGACAGGTCGGCGACCAGCTTCTCGTAGATGCCCGGCCCGGCGTAGACCCGGCAGGCCGCCGTGCAGTCCTGGCCGGCGTTGTAGAACGAGAACGCGCGCAGCCCGGACACGACCGCGTCCAGGTCGGCGTCGTCGAACACGATGACCGGCGCCTTGCCGCCCAGCTCGAGGTGCGTGCGGACCAGGCTGCGCGACGCGGCCTCGAGCACGCTCTGCCCGGAGCCGATGGAGCCGGTCAGCGACACCATCCTGACCTCCGGCTGCCTGACCAGCGCGGTGCCCACGGTCGGGCCGCGCCCGCAGACGACGTTGGCGACCCCGGGCGGCAGGATCTCGGCCATGATCTCGGCCAGCGCCAGGCTGGTCAGCGGCGTCTGCTCCGACGGCTTGAGCACCGCCGTGTTGCCGGCCGCGAGCGCCGGGGCCAGCTTCCAGGCCGCCATCATGAGCGGGTAGTTCCACGGCGCGATCGACGCGACCACCCCGTGCGGGTCGCGGCGGATCATGCTGGTCATGCCCGGCATGTACTCGCCGGTGACCTGGCCGCTCATGCAGCGGGCGGCGCCGGCGAAGAAGCGGAACACGTCGCTGATGGCCGGGAGCTCGTCGCCCAGCGCGGCGGCGTACGGCTTGCCGGTGTTGCGCGACTCGAGGCGCGCGAGGTCGGCCGCGCGCGCGTCGATGGCGTCCGCGATGCGCGAGCAGGAGCATGGAGCGGTCCCGGGGCACCGTCCGCGACCAGGCCGGAAAGGCCTCGTGCGCGGCCCGGACCGCCTTCGCCACCTGGCCGGCCGAGGCCTCATGAACGTCGGCGATGGCCTGGCCGGTCGCCGGATCCAGGATCGCCTCGATCGGGCCCTCGCCCGGAGTGAGCTCGTCACCGATGAGGAGTCTCGTGTTCATGGCGGTGAGATTGTATCGTCCTGACGGGGCGGATAGCTGTTCCCTCTCGCCAAGGAGCACCCATGACCCGTTGCTGGTGTTCATCCCGACCCTTCTGGCCGCATCTATTTCGTGCAAGGAGTCGTCGAAGCCACCCGCCGGGGAGACCCCGGCCGAGAAGACCGGCGCTCCCGCCGCGGAGCCGGCCGCCGCTGCCCCCGCCGAGGGCAAGCCGGAGGGCCAGGTCACCATCGTGGCCTGGCCGGGCTACATCGAGCGCGGTGAGACCGACAAGGCGTACGACTGGGTCACCCAGTTCGAGAAGGACAGCGGCTGCAAGGTCAACGTGAAGACCGCGGCCACCTCCGACGAGATGGTCGCGCTCATGAACCAGGGCGGCTACGACCTGGTGACCGCCTCCGGCGACGCCAGCCTGCGCCTCATCCAGGGCGGCAAGGTGCAGCCGGTCGACCTCGCGCGCATCCCCGCCTACCAGACGGTGGACGACCGGCTCAAGAACGCGCCCTGGTACACGGTGGACGGCAAGGCGTACGGCGTCCCCTACCAGTGGGGGCCCAACGTGCTCATGTACAACACGAAGGTCTTCAAGGAGGCGCCTACCTCCTGGTCGGTCATCTTCGAGGAGCAGAAGCTGGGCGACGGCAAGAGCAACAAGGGGCGCGTCCAGGCCTACGACGGGCCGATCTACGTGGCCGACGCGGCGCTCTATCTGATGAAGAAGCGCCCCGAGCTCAAGATCACCGACCCGTACGAGCTCAACGAGGAGCAGTACAAGGCGGTGCTGGAGGTGCTCGGCGCCCAGCGCAAGCTGACCCACCGCTACTGGCACGACGCCACCGTGCAGATGAACGACTTCAAGAACGACGGCGTCGTCGCGTCCAGCTCGTGGGGCTACATGGTCAACGCGCTGGCCGCGGAGAAGCAGCCGATCGCGTCCACCATCCCGGCCGAGGGATCGACCGGGTGGGCCGACACGACCATGCTGCACAGCGAGGCCAAGAACCCGAACTGCGCCTACAAGTGGATGGAGTGGTCGCTCAACCCGAAGCTGCAGATCTCGCTCAGCGAGTGGTTCGGCTCGGTCCCGGTGGTGCCGGCGGCGTGCAAGGAGAAGGCGCCCAACGGCACCGACGCGTGCAAGGTGAACGGCTTCGATCGCTTCGACCAGGTGCACTTCTGGCGCACGCCGACGAGCGAGTGCAAGCAGGGCACCTGCATCCCGTACAGCCGCTGGGTGACCGACTACGTCGCCATCATGGGCCGCTGAGCCGGACGGCTCCGTCGGACATGAGCGTCGCGGTCGAGCTGCGCGAGGTCAGCCGTCACTTCGGGAACGTGACCGCGGTGGCCGGGGTGAGCCTGGCCATCGAGGACGGCGAGTTCTTCTCCATGCTGGGTCCATCCGGCTCGGGCAAGACCACCTGCCTGCGCATGATCGGCGGGTTCGATCTGCCGTCGAGCGGCAAGATCTTCCTGCACGGCCGCGACGCCTCCGACACGCCGCCCTACGAGCGCGACGTCAACACGGTCTTTCAGGACTACGCGCTGTTCCCGCACCTGTCGGTGCTCGACAACGTCGCCTACGGGCTGCGCATGAAGGGCGTGGCCCGGCGCGCGCGCGACCGCGAGGCGCAGCTGCGCGCTCGAGCAGGTGGCGCTGGGCGGGCTGGGCGACCGCCGCCCCGGCCAGCTGTCCGGCGGCCAGCGCCAGCGCGTCGCCCTGGCCCGCGCGCTGGTCAACAAGCCGCGCGTGCTCCTGCTCGACGAGCCGCTGGGCGCGCTCGACCTCAAGCTGCGCGAGCAGATGCAGGCCGAGCTCAAGGGGCTGCAGCGCCGCATCGGCATCACGTTCGTGTACGTGACCCACGACCAGGGCGAGGCGCTGTCGATGTCGGACCGGGTCGCCGTCTTCAACAGCGGCCGCATCGAGCAGGTGGCCGCGCCGCCCGAGCTGTACGCCCGCCCGCGCACCGTGTTCGTGGCGCGCTTCGTCGGCACCGCCAACGTGCTCGAGGGCGACGCGGCGCGCCGCATCGCCGGCAGCGAGCGGCCGGTGTCGATCCGTCCCGAGCACATCCGCTTCGGCGACGCGGCGTCCGGGCAGATCGGCGTGGCCGGCGAGCTCGTCGACGTGCAGTTCCACGGCCCGACCAGCCGCTTCGAGGTGAAGGCGGACGGCGTGTCGATCACGATCAGCATGCCGAACGACCACGGTCACGACGGCGCGCGGCCTCGCGCCGGCGAATCGGTGCGCATCGCCTGGCCGCGCGAGGCCATGGTGCCGCTGGAACCGAGCGAGGCGGCGTGAGCCCGCAGGCGCGCGAGCCGAGGTGGCGCGCCCTGCGGCGCGCGCTGTCAACGTTCTTCTATCGCCGCCGCAGGCTGGCGCTGTGGATGCTGCTGGCCCCGCCGCTCCTCTGGTTCGCCGTCGTGTTCGTCGGCTCGCTGCTCGCGCTCGTCTGGCAGAGCACCTACACCTTCGACGACTTCACCATGGCGGTGCGCCCGGACCTGACCTGGGCCAACTACCGCGCGCTGTTCGAGAAGGCCAACCTCGACATCGTCCTGCGCACCCTGGGCATGGCCGCGTCGGTGACCGTCGCGTCCGCGCTGATCGCCTTTCCGATCGCGTACTACATGGCGCGCTACGCGACCGGGCGCACCAAGGGCTTCTTCTACGTCGCGGTGATGCTGCCGATGTGGGCCAGCTACATCGTCAAGGCCTACGCCTGGACCGTCATCCTGGCCCGGGGCGGCGTCGTGTACTGGTTCGTCGACAAGCTGGGGCTGAGCGGCGCGCTGGACTGGGTGCTGGCGCAGCCGGTTGTCGGCGGCAGCTCGCTGTCAACCTCCAACCTGGGCCGCTTCCTCGTCTTCACCTACGTGTGGCTGCCTTTCATGATCCTGCCGATGAACGCGGCGCTCGAGCGCGTGCCCGAGAGCCTGCTGCAGGCGTCGGCCGACCTGGGCGCGCGGCCGCGCCAGACCCTGCGCACGGTGATCCTGCCGCTGTCGCTGCCGGGCGTGGCGGCCGGCTCGATCTTCACCTTCTCGCTCACGCTGGGCGACTACATCATCCCGCAGCTGGTCGGCCCGCCGGGGCTCACCATCGGCACGATGGTGAATCTCCAGCAGGGCTCGGTCGGCAACATGCCGATGGCGGCCGCGTTCACCGCCGTCCCGATCGTCATCCTCGCGCTCTATCTGTGGGGCGCGCGCCGCCTGGGGGCGTTCGATGCGCTCTGACACCGGCCGCCGCGCGCCGCTCGCGCTCCGCGTGATGGCGTGGGCCGGGGCTGTTCTTCCTGCACGCCCCGATCGCGATGGTGGCGATGTACGCGTTCAACACCGAGGAGAACGCGTTCAGCTTCCCGCCCGAGGGCTTCACGCTTCGCTGGTTCGCCGCCGCCGCCGCGCGCGACGACGTGGTCGCGGCCATCATCCTGTCGGCCAAGGTGGCCGCGGTCGCGACCCTCGGCGCGCTGGTGCTCGGCACGCTGGCCGCCCTGGCCGTCGCGCGCCGCACCTTCCGCGGCCGCGACCTCGTCACGCTCACCTTCGTGGTGCCGATCGCGCTGCCCGGCATCATCACCGGCATCGCGCTGCACTCGGTGTTCCGCCTGGGCGACATCCCGCACGGCTTCTGGACCATCGCGATCGGCCACACGACGTTCTGCGTGGTCGTGGTCTACAACAACGCCGCCGCGCGCCTGCGCCGCCTGCCGCCCAGCCTGCTCGAGGCCTCGCTCGACCTCGGCGCCGACGGCTTCACCGCCTTCCGCACCGTCGTCCTGCCGCAGCTGGCCACCGTCGCTGCTGGCCGGCGGCATCCTCGCCTTCGGCCTCTCCTTCGACGAGCTCATCGTCACCACCTTCACCGCCGGCCACGAGAAGACCCTGCCGATCTGGCTGCTCAACCAGCTCGGCCGCCCGCGCGCGGTGCCGGTCACCAACGTCGTCGCCCTGGCCGTGATGGCCATGACCGCCCTGCCGATCCTGGCCGCCTGGTGGCTCACCCGCGGCACCGAGGACGTCGAGCGGCACCAGCCGGTGAGCGCAGGCTGCAGCTGCTTCAGCGAAGCTGCTGGAGGATGGCGTACGAGGCCGACTTGTACAGGCCGGCCAGCGTGGGGAAGTTGAAGACGGTGCGCAGGAAGTAGTCGATCGTGCCCTCGTAGTGCATGCACGCCTGGCCGATGTGGATGAGCTCCTCGGCGGTCTCGCCCACGATGTGCACGCCGAGCACGCGGCGGGTCGCCGGATCGGCGAGCAGCTTGAGCCGGCCGCTGGTGTCGCCGATGAGGTGGCCGCGCGCATGGCCGGCGTAGCTCGCGACGCCGGCGACGTACGGTCTCTTCTCGGACCGGAGCTGGTCCTCGGTGGCGCCGATCATCGCCACGCTCGGGATCGTGTACAGCCCGTACGGCAACAGCGCGTAGGGCAGCGAGTCGTCGAACGGCAGTACGTCCGGGCGATTCGCCAGCTGATCGCGCAGCGCGTGCCCCACCGCCGTGCGTCCCTGCTCCATCGACGTCGAGGCCAGCGCGGGGAAGCCGATGACATCGCCGACCGCGTAGACGTGCGGCACCGCGGTGCGGAAGAACGGGTCGACGGCGAGGCGGCCCTGGCGCTCGGGCACGAGGCCGATCTTGTCCAGGCCGAGATCGTCGGTGTTGGCCATGCGGCCGCCGGAGAACAGCACCGAGTCCGCGCGCTCCGTCGATCCGGCGTCGGTCGTCACGTCGATGTGGCCGTCGCCGCGCACGTCGCACGCAGTGACTGTCTGGCCCAGGTGGATGCGCGCGCCCCGCCGGCCCAGCTCGTCGCGCAGGTGCGCGGCCAGGTCCTCGTCGAGGAACGACAGCAGCCGCGACCGCTGCTCGATCACGCACACGTCGACGTCGAGCGCCGCGAAGATCGACGCGAACTCCATCCCGATGACACCGCCGCCGACGACCACGAGGCGTCTCGGGATCGTCGGCATGGACAGGATCGTGTCGGCGTGAAACACGCCGGGCGCGCCCCACGGCACGAACGACGGCTGGCTGGGCCGCGAGCCGGTGGCGATGACGATGACGTTCGCGCTCAGCTCGCGCACGCCGTCCGGCCCGGCGACCGCGAGCGTGTGCGGATCGACGAACCGCGCCGAGCCGTGCACCCAGGTGATGGCGTGCTTGGAGATCGACTCGCGCACCCCCTGGTAGTGCGCATCGCACACCTGGTCGACGGCGCGCAGCAGCGCCGGCATCTCGATCGCGCGCCGCTCCACCGGCTGCAGCACGTCGGCCAGCCGCCGCGCCGCGCCGCGGTAGATGAGCGCGCTCTCGCGCAGGATCTTCGACGCCAGCGCCCCCTTGCCGCACGTCCCGCCGAACCGCACCTCGCGCTCGACCAGCGCGACGCTGCGCCCCAGGTAGGCCGCGCGCGTGGCCGCCTTCTCCCCGGCCGGCCCGGCCCCGATGATCGCGACGTCGTAGTCGAACCCGTGGCTCATCGAGCGACGAGCCTAACCGACGCCGTTGCGAAACGCGCGGTACTCCTGAAAATCGAACCACAGGCCGTGGCTGATGCACCGGTCGAGCACCACGCCCCTGGAACAAACCGTCTGCAGCCATTCGCGGCAGACCGGGCATCGCCGGCGGTGTTCAGCAGGCTCGACCAGCTCGAACTCCGGCGGAGGCGACATGATCTCGTCCAGCTCTGCGTGCGAGAGCCAGGTCCCCGAACAGCGAGTGCAGCGCAACGACTGCCGACTGCTCTCGAGCGCGCCCGGGCACGATGGACAGGGGAGGCCATTGTCGTCGCGATACATGGCGCCGATCATGGCAGGAAACTCGCCGCTCGACAGCGCGGGCCGACGATCGGCTACCGCCAGTCGCCCGACGTGCTGGCCCGCCTGGGCGCTCGCACGGGCAACTCGAGCGTGAAGACCGCGCCGGTGCCCGGGCCTTCGCTGTGGGCGGTGAGCTTGCCGCCCAGCTCGGCGGCGGCGTTGGCGCTGGAGTGCAGGCCGAAGCCGTGCCCTTGGGGGCGCGTGGTGAAACCGAAATTGAAGATCTTGGCGAGGTTCTCCGCCGGGATGCCGACGCCGGCGTCGCGGACGGCGATCCGCACGCGGTCGCCCAGCGGCTCCACGGAGATCGTCATCGGCTTCTCGCCCTGGCCGCTCTCGTCCATCGCGTCCTTCGCGTTGCGGACCAGGTTGATGAGGATCTGCAGCACCTTGTGACGCGTCACGTGCACCGTCGGGGTGGACTTGAAATCGCGGACGACGGTGACGCCGTGGGTGGTCAGCGAGATCGCGGTGATGTGCAGCGACTCCTCGACGAGGTCCGCGGGCCGGCACTCCTCGGCCATGCTCCCGCCGCGGGCGTAGTTCTGCTGCATGGCCACCACCTCCATCATGTGCTCGACGCTGAGCCGGAAGCTATCGATCTCCTTCATCATCGCCTCGCGCTCGCGGACCAGCACCTCGGCCAGCTGGACGAGATAGCGGGGCAGCTCCTTCCCGCGCGGGTCGTCGCGCAGGAACGCGACGATGTCGCCGCAGCCGGCCAGCATGTCCGCCGCGCGCGACAGGTACGGCAGCCGGGAGGCAGCCAGCTGATCGAGCAGGACCGAGGCCGACGTGTTCACGCTGGTGAGCGCGTTGCCGAGGTTGTGCAGCACGCCGGTGGCGATCTCACCCATGCCGGCCAGTCGCGAGGCCGCCAGCAGCTCCTTCTGCGTCGTCCTGAGGCTCTCCTCCGCGATCTTGCGCGCGGTGATGTCGCGCGAGATCCCGAAGGTGCCGATGACGCGGCCGCGCGGGTCGTAGAGCGGCAGCTTGCAGGTGTCCACCCACGTGACCCGGCCGTCGGTCCAGGTCTCCTTCTCTTCCTTGCCGGCGATGGCCTCGCCGGTGGCGATGATGCGCTGCTCGTCGTCGAACGCCTGGCGGGCGTGCTCCTCGGTGAAGAAGTCGAAGTCGGTCTTGCCGACGAACTCGTCGGCCGACGTCAGCGCCTTCTGGCAGGCCAGGGAGTCGCTGGCGCGGATGAAGCGGCTGCCGAGGTCCTTGAAGTAGACGCTGTCCGGCACGTGCCTGAGCAGGGCGGTGAGCAGCATCTGATCGGTCTGCAGCGAGGCGCGCATCTCGCGCGCCGCGGACGTGTCGATGGCGGCGAGGGCCAGCCGGTCGGGGAGCCCGCCACAGGCGGGGAGACCGGCCACCATCACGCGGACCGGGAAGGTCCCGCCCGTGGCGGTGTGGAAGACCGTGTCGCCCGACCAGTCGCGACCCGCGAGCGCGGCCGGTCCGACCTCGTCGCGCAGCGCGGCGAGAAACTCCGGCGCGACGAAATCCGACCACGAGTACTGCGACGGCTCGAAGTCCAGCTGCAGCAGGCGACGCCCCTCCTCGCTGGCGAGGAGAAACCGCAGCGAGGGATGCGCCGCGACGACGAACAGGTCGATCGCCCGCTCCGCGAGCCTGCGCAGCGCGCTCTCGGCGGACACGTCCAGCTCGGTCCCGGTCAGCGCTTCTCTGCCGCTCATCTCACGCAGTGGTGGATATCGGATCACCCGCCACCGAACTGGAGCGCGCCTGCGGCCGGTCCATCGATGACCCCGCGAGGGGGGATCTGGCCTGGACCCATCCGTCCGCGAGCTGTGGCTATACGTCGCGTCGCCGTCGGCGCGGTACGTAGGCCCCATGATCGAGAGCAACGCGTACAAGTCCTTGCCGGGACGGTGGCGTGTGTCGGGCGCGCCGGCGCTGGCGATGGGGATGATGGCCGCCGGATGCGGCGCCTCTTCCGGCCCGCCCGAGCCGGCCGGCGAGGCGTCTCCTCGGCATTCCGGGAACCCTGAATCGTGCTGTCCGGTCGTCGAGATGCGCCAGTACACCCTCCACCCCGGCAAGCGCGACGTCCTGATCGAGCTGTTCGAGCGCGAGTTCATCGAGAGCCAGGAAGCGACCGGGATGCGCATCATCGGGACGTTTCGCGACCTGGGCGACGCCGACCGCTTCGTCTGGTTCCGCGGCTTTCAGGACATGCCGTCCCGCGCCGCCGCGCTGCAGGCCTTCTACGGCGGGCCGGTGTGGAAGGCGAACCGCGACGCGGCCAACGTCACGATGATCGACTCCGACAACGTGCTGCTCCTGCGCCCGGCTCGTCCGACCTCCGGGTTCGACCTCGCCGGCCGCCAGCGCGCGCCCGGGGGCTCTGAGGGCGACCGCCCGGAAATCGTCGCCGTGACCATCTACTCGTTCGCCGCGCCCGCGGACGACTTCGTCGACTTCTTCGAGTCCGAGCTCGCGCCGGTGCTGACCGAGAGCGGCGCCTCGATCGAGGCCAGCTTCGTCACCGAGAGCAGCCCGAACACCTTCCCCGCCCTGCCGGTTCGCGAGGGCGAGCACGTCTTCGTGTGGCTGTCGCGCTTCGCCGATCGGCCGGCCCATGATCGCCACGTCGCGGCGCTGGCCGCATCCCCGCGCTGGCGCGAGCTCTCGCGGACGCTGGAAGGTCGCCTCAGCGGGGCGCCGCAGACGCTGCTGCTGTCGCCGACCCCGCGCTCGCTCCTGTGACTGCTCAGCGGCGGCCCAGCGCCGCGGCCCACTCGGCCTCGACGAAGCCGACCAGCGCCACGCCGTCGGCCTGCACCAGCGGGCGCTTGATCAGCTTGCCGTCGGCGGCCAGCGCGGCCAGCGCCTCGCCCTCGCTCATGGTGGCGAGGCGCTCCTTGAAGTTCCCGCTCCGGTACGACTCGCCGGAGGTGTTGAACATGCGCTTGAGGCCGACCGCGCGGGCCACTTTTTGAAGGGTGGCCCGGCTGGGCGGCCGGGTCACGATGTCAACCGGCTCGAACTCGATGCCCTTCTTCTCGAGCCACGCCAGCGCCTTCCGGCAGGTGCTGCACTTCGAGTACTGATAGACGGTGATGGCCACGGGCCGGTTGTACTCGATCGGCGCCGCGATGCCGAGCCCGGGAGGCGCGGACGTCAGGGCGGAGTCTGGGCGCCTGCGAGCTCGGCCACCGCGCCCAGCGTCGTCTGCACGGCGTTGAAGCCGAGCCGGAAGTCGAGCTGCGAGTAGGTGGCGAAGACGTCGGTCGCCTGGTGCCAGTGCGGGTTGGCGCCGTTGCCGATCTCGGCGAGCCGCCGGTTCTCGCGCACGCTCACCGACGGGGCGAGGTTCTGGAAGGAGGCCGAGTCGGTGTTGCTCATGTTGTTCGAGACCTCGGCCGGATAGTCGGTGGCGTGGCGGTCGTTGCCGCCCAGGACCGCGGCGGCCAGGAGCTGCGAGCGCGCGGCCTGGGTCGAGCTGGCCTGGAACTCGATGTCGACGTCCGCGGCCGGCGACTGGGTCGGACCGGGCGGCAGCCCGTGGTCGAACATGATCATGTCGTGCTGGATGATGCCGAGCCAGCTCGGCTCCTGGTAGACGCGCGAGCCGGCCGGCCCCTCAATCCCCTGCAGCCCGGAGCGGGCCGTGGCGTAGCCGGCGCTGCCGTTGAGCCCGGTCTCCTCGTTGTTCCAGAACACGAAGCGGACCGACGAGTCGACATCGACGGTGGCGAAGGCGCGCGCGATCTCGAGGACGAGCGACGAGCCGGACCCGTCGTCGTCGGCGCCACCGCCGCCGCCGCGGCCGTCGAGGTGGGCCGAGACGATGTACACGCGGTCCGGGAACAGCGTGCCGATCCGGGTGGCGTAGATGCTCTCGCGCGCGACGCCCTGGAAGACGTAGGGAGCGGCCTCCACCCCGTAGCCGGCCGCCTCGAGCTGCAGCCGCACCCAGGCCACGGCGTTTGTGTAGCTGACCGACCCGGCCGCGGTGAGCTGCGACCGGTCGCCGAAGCTGGCCAGCATCTGGACGTTGTCCATGAAGCGCTGGAACGAGAGGCCCTCCACCAGCGCGGCGGCGACCAGGCTCGGATCGACCGGCGGCGTGGTGGTGATCGGTCAGATCGTCGATCGCGACCGTCGTCAACTCGTCGGCCAGCGTCTTCTTGCTGTTGAAGCCGCCGACGGTGAGCACGTGGCTGCCGGCCGCGACGTTGCCGAGCGGGATGACGGCCAGCCGCCACCCGGTGGTGGTGACCGCGCCGCCATTGCCGTTGCCGGCCACCTGATCGACGTAGACGTTGGGCGGCGTGGTGCCGGGCGGCAGGCCGCGCTCGACCCCGTCGAGGGTCGCCATGACCCGGCTGAGCTCGTCCGCCTCGTACTCGGCGGTCTGGCTCAGGTTGTAGCGGAACGACAGCACAAGGCTGGCCGCCGCCGCGGTGGTGAAGGTCCGCCGCCACCCGCCCGACATGCCCGTCACGGTCGTGCCGTCGACCCCGCCGAGGGCGACGGTCACGCCTCCGCCGTTGCGACCCGACGCGGCCCCCTGCGCCCCGCTGGCGTAGGCCGGCGCCGCGGTGCCGTCGAACGCATCGTCGACGAACGCGAAGCCGTCGGCGCCGGAGGTGAACCGCGCCTCGAGGATGGTGCGGCCGGGCGGGACGGTCTTGCCGACCAGCGCCACGTTGTCGATCAGCACGGTCGACGACTCGTTCTGTGCGTTCTTCTTGCTGTTGAAGCCGCCCACGGTCAGCGTGTGGTTGCCGGCGGCCAAGATGCCCACGTCGACAACGGCCCGCCGCCACCCGGTCGTGCGCACGGCGCCGCCGTTGCCGTCGCCGGCGATCTGCGCGACGAAGTCGGCCGTCGAGATGCCGCGCAGCTGGCCGTGAACGCCGACCAGCACCTGGGTTGTCTCGTCCGACTCGTACTCCGCCGTCTGCGTGACGTTGTAGTGAAGCGCGAGGCTCACCCGCAGCGGCTCCGCGGTGGTGAAGGCGCGCGACCAGCCGCCCGACATGCCGCTGATGGTGTTGTTGTCGACGCCGCCCAGGGCCACGCGGATGGCGCCGCCGCTCTGGCCGCCGGTCGCTGCCCACGTGCCGCTGGCGTAGGCGGCCTGGGCGGCGCCGCGAAACACATTGTCGGCGTACGCGAAGCCGCCCGGATCCGCATCGAAGCTGGCCGACAGCAGCGTGGTGGTCAGCGCGCTCGTCGTCTGCGCCACCGACTCCTCCACGTCGCTCGACAGCACCTCACATCCCGTGCACAGCATCATCCCGGCGAACAGCCCGGCCGGGAGGCAGAGGGAGGACCTCGACAACCACGCGCGGAGCACACGAGCGTCCATTGGTTTCCTCGCAGATGGCGTGGGACGACAGGACACCACTATGGACAATCCGGCGGCTCTCGTCTCATGGCACCGCAGGCACCGAGCCGGGCGGCAAACGCGGAATGGCGCCCACATGCTGGGCGACGAGTGCTCCGGCGACGTCGAGCTCTCCGGGAGAGACTCGAGCGGAACCGGACCGGTCATGTTCCAATCGATGAACGACCGATATATAGTCATGTCTACATCGAGTGAGGTGCAGCATGAGAAGGGGTCTCGCCCTGTGCGTCCTGCTCGCGGCGTGCAGTTCCGACAAGTCGTCCAGTCCGAAGCCGGCCGAGGACACCATGACTGAGGGCGGGGCCCAGCCGGTCACCATCTACGCGGCTTCGAGCATGAAGGAGCTGGTCACCGAGCTCGGCGACGCGTGGACCAGGAAGACCGGCCAGGAGGCCCGCCTCCAGTTCGAGGCCTCCTCCACCCTGGCCCGCCAAATCGCGGAGGGAGCGCCGGCGGACGTCTTCATCACCGCGTCACCCGAGTGGCTCGACAAGCTGAAGCTGATCGACCGCTTCGACTGGCTGTCGAACCGTCTCGTCGTCGTGGTCAGGAAGGACGTGGCCGCGTTCGACCTGAAATCGGCAGAAAGCATGGCGCTGGCCAACGAGCAGGTCCCGGCCGGCAAGTACGCCAGGGCCGCGCTGACCCACCTGGGCATCAAGCCGCCCGAGCGCACGATCTACGGATCGAACGTGCGCGACGTGCTCAGCAAGGTGTCGCAGGGCGGCGCGCAGGCCGGCATCGTGTACGCCACCGACGCCGCGGTCAACCCGGAGGTTCGCGTCGCCATGACCTTCCCGCGAGGAGAGCCATCCGAAGATCCTCTACTCGGTCGGGGTCATCACCGAGAACGGCAAGGGCTTCGCCGCCACACTCAAGGAACCGGGCTCGATCGAGGCGGCCGTGAAGCGAGGGTTCGCCGAGCTCAAATGAACAGCGTCGAGATCTCGCTGACGGTGGGCGTCGCGTCAACCGCGATCAGCCTGCCGCCCGCCATCGCGACGGCGCTCTACCTGGAGCGGACCCGGTCGCGCGCCCGCCACGCGGTGCAGACGCTGATCATGCTGCCGCTGGTGCTGCCGCCGGTGGTGGTCGGCTACCTCCTGCTCAAGGTCTTCTCGCCCATCGGTCCGCTCGGCGTGGCGCTGGCCGGGCTGGGGGTGCCGGTCGCGTTCCACTGGCTCGGCGCGGTGACCGCTGCCGCCGTTGTCGGCTTCCCGCTGTTCGTGCTGATGATCGCGCTCGCGCTCAAGGCGGTGGATCCTCGCTTCGAGAGAGTGTCGCGCTCGCTCGGGGTCTCGCCGTGGAGGACGTTCTGGCGCGTGACCCTGCCGCTCACCTGGCCCGGGATCCTGGCCGGCGCGGCGGTCGCGTTCGCCCGCGGCCTCGGCGAGTTCGGGGCGACGATCATCCTGGCCGGCCGCATCCCGGGCGAGACCCAGACCATCCCGCTCCACATCTACGCCGAGCTGGACGCACCGGGCGGCGAGCGCCGCATCGTCGGGCTGGTGCTGACCGCGTGCGCCATCTGCCTTGTCTGCGTGGCCGTGTCGCGCATCCTGGACAGCTGGTACCGGCACCGCCTGGAGCTGGACCGGTGAAGCTGGACGTCGAGGCGCACGTGCACCGCCCGGGCGGCTTCACCCTGGACGCCGCGTTCTCCTGCGAGGCGCAGACGGTCGGCATCGTCGGGCCGAGCGGCAGCGGGAAGTCAACCATGCTCGACGCCATCGCCGGCATCGAGCTCGGCTCGCGGATCGTGGTCGACGGCGAGGACATCAGCCGCAGACCGCTCCACCAGCGCAACATCGGGTACGTGACGCAGGACGCGCTGCTCTTCCCGCACCTGAGCGTGCGGTCGAATCTGATGTTCAGCCCGCGCGCCGGTCCGCTCGGCGACGTCCCGTCCGCCCTCGGCATCGAGCTGCTCCTCGACCGCATGCCGCGCAACCTGTCGGGCGGCGAGCGCAGGCGGGTGGCGCTGGCGCGGGCGATCCTCAGCCGTCCGCGCCTGCTCCTGCTCGACGAGCCGTTCGCCGGGCTCGACGAGTCGCGCCGGCGCGAGGCGATGTCGCTGCTGGCTTCGCTGCGCGAGCGCTTTCGCCTGCCGATGATCCTGGTGAGCCACGTGGCCGAGGAGATCATCGGCCTGGCCGAGTGGGCGGTCCGGCTGGAGGCGGGTCGGGTCGTGCGCGCCGGGCCGAGCGCCAGCGTCCTGCGCGCCGGCGAGACCCGCATCGACAACTACTTGACCGGCACCGTGGTGGGCGAGCGGCGCGTGCGGGTCAACGGCGTCGAGCTGGCCGCCGGCATCCCGCCCGAGCGCCTCGGGCGACGTCCGCCTCGCCTGCTACGCCTCCGACATCATCCTCGCCCGCGAGCGTCCGCACGCGATCTCGGCGCGCAACTGCTTCGCGGCCGTGGTCCGCTCGGTGACCGACGCCGAGGAGATGGTCATCGTCGAGATCGAGTCGCCGCGCCTGCGCGCCGTCGTCACGCCCGATGCGCTCGGCGAGCTCGCCCTGTCTCCCGGTTCGTCCGTGATCGTCATCGCCAAGGCGACAGCGTTCGCCCACGTGGGGGCCGCATGATGAACGTCTACGACGTGGTGGTGCTTTCCTGTGGCGCCCGCGACTCGCATGCCTGGTTGCGGGTGGGCCGCTCGCGCGTGGCGGTGCGCCGCTGGGCCGGCATGGGCAAGGGAAAGAGCGCCCGCGCCTCGATACGCCCGGAGGACGTCGTCCTGTGCGCCGATCCGCCGGGGCGGGTCAGCGCGCGCAACGTGCTGCCCGGCTTCGTGCGCAGCGTGCGATCGTCGCCCGACGGCGTCTTCGTCACCATGGACGTCGGCTTCCCGCTGACGGCGCTGGTGACGCGGGGCGCGGTCGAGGAGCTCGGCCTGCGCCGCGGCGTGCCGGTCTTCGCCGTGGTCAAGGCCAACGCGATCGCCCCGCACACCGACGTGTCGCCGCGCTTCGCGGTGTCGGTCACCGGCGCCGCCGGGGACATCGAGCCGCGCCAGCTCGCGTTCCTACGGCTCATCGAGAGCAAGGGATCGATGCTGGGCGCCGCGCGCGAGGCCGGCATCTCGTACCGGACCGCGTGGCTGTGGGTGCGCAACGCCAATCGCATCTGGGGTCGGCGCCTGGTCGACCGCACCCACGGCGGCCGCGGCGGCGGCGGCGCAGCCCTGACCCCGGAGGGCCGCGCGGTCCTGCGCCGCGCGGCCGAGGTGGAGCAGCAGATCAACGCCGGGCCATAGCGCCCGACGTATCTAGAAGCCGCTCTTCCAGTAGTCGGCGTCGACGGTGTACTCGTCGATGTCGAAGCCGTCGGGATGGTCGCGGAACCCGGGTCGCTGCGCCGCGCGGTCGACCGCCTGCTGGGCGGCATCTCGCGTCGAGTAGATGCCGATCACCTTCACGTCCTCGTCACCATCCGGGTCGCGCACGTGCTGTACCAGGTAGACGGTCATTGCTCTAGGGATCCTCGAATGCTCGGTCTCCGAATTCTTGATCTATTAAACTCGAACCGGGGCCGGTCGGGTAGTTGCCTGGCCTCTCCCGCGCGTCCATCAGACGCTTCGCGAAGTCGTTGCCGCTCTCACCGACTCGCGGAGCCTCGCCGCGCGCGAAGCTGGGAACGTCGGTGGCCGCTTCCTTGCCGGACTGGCTCGGCTTGCGGACCTCTGGACGGTGGCACGTCTGCCGGCGGAGTGCCGTCGGCCTGGTCGGGCGCGTCGCCGGCCTCGCCGTTCTGGCGCTCGAGCTCGGCCTTCTGCTCGCGCAGCTTCTTCTGCTCGTCGCGCAGCTCGCGCTTCCGCTTGCCGCTGGCGCCCGCCTCCTCCTCCTTGAGCTTCTTGATCCGGTCGTCCAGATCTTCGATCTCGTCCTCGTACCGGTTGTGCACCCACGCCGCGCTCTGGCCGACGAAGTAGGTGTGGAAGTCCTCGACCTCGAAGTTGTAGACGGTCGTCCGGCGCTGGATGCCGGTGGTGCTCGCCACACGGAGGGTGCCGCCACCGGAGCTGACACCATCGTCCGGTCGCAGCTCGCTCGCCGCAACCGCGCCCCTCGACGAAGAACGGGTGTGGCGCCGTCGCCTCGATGGTCTCGACCTCCCATCGAGTTCTCGAGCGCGAGCGCGAGGACCGGCTTGCGGGGGTGACATGACGGCGTCGATGGGCGGTAGCTCCTCGCGGTCTCGTCGTCGCGCGACAGCACCAATCGCCGACCGGAGCTGCTCATCGGCACCCATCCGTTCTCTGTGTGGACCGGCGTGCCGGCGACGAAGCACTTGCCGTTGGTGCACTTGCCACCCGAGCAGTTCTCGGCCGCTCCTTGGCCTCGTCGGCCGCTTGCGGGCGTCGTCGGCCTTCTCCTTGGCCTTGCGCGCGGCAGGAAGCGGTCAACGGCATCTGATGCGCTTGGCGTTCTTGGCCAGCTTGATCGCGATGCCGATGCCTTGAAGGGCGAGAGCGACAGAGCGGTGAAGACGCACGCCATGATGTCGCCCTTGGTGAAGCAGTCGATGGCGTCGGTGACGCCGAGGAGCTCGAGCGCAGCTTCTTGAGCTCCTCGGCCGGATGACTCCTCCGGCTCCGGGGCATCGTTGGCCTCGGGCGCCGGTGGCGCCTCGGGCGGCGCGCTCGCCGCGCCGTCCCGTTGCGCCGGCGCACGGCACCGGCCGCCGAACGCGCACCTGCTCGCCGGCGCAGTCGGTCCGATCGCTCGCCGCGCTGCCAGCGCCTGGCCGCGACAGGCCCCCAGCGCAGGCCGACCGCGAGGATGAGCTCTGCAGCGTGCCGGCCCGCGCCGGTCACGGAGTAGCGATGAGGGTGACTGCTGGCCATGCCCCGTCGTGATGCGGAGACGGACCGCGGTGCGAGGTGCCGTAGGCAAGGCAGAGCAACCGGCGTGCCGCGGCAGTCCCGGCGAACCGACGAAATCAGCGAGCTGCGAGCCAGCCTGGTTCGCCTCGAAGCCGCGCGCGTGGTCTTGTAGCTCAGCCCGCTGGACGCGAAGACCAGCGCCCCGGACGGATCAGCACTTCGGGCAGAGGTCGAAGAACAGGCCGGCCAGGAACGGCATGCGGACCGACAGGCCGGCGGTCGCCACGAAGGCGGACTCCTCGTCCCTCGCCGCGCTGGGCGCCGGCCTCGAGGAAGAGGCCGATGCCGGCGGTGCCGTGGGAGACGCCGACGCCGCCGCCGAAGCCGCGGCTGGTGAAGCCGCCGAATCCGCCCTCGCTGGGCTTGAACAGCTCCCACGCGGCGCGGGCGTAGACGCCGGCGACCCGGCTGTCGAACGTCCGGCGCGCCACGAAACAGGAGCTCACCGCGCGCGCCGAGCCACGAGCGGTGGCCGCTGCCGCGCGAGATCGTGTACGCGAAGTCGAGATAGCCGCCGTGCAGGTCGCGCGCGTCGTCGGCGTCGATCATCTCCACGCTCGATCGATCGGCGCCGCGATGTCTCGGTGCGCCGACGCCGGCGGGCGCGCGAGCCGCTCGTAGACATAGCCGGCCCCGACGTCAACCGGGAAGTCGCGGCGCGTCGTCCCGCTGGCCAGGTGCGCGCCGGTCGAGAAGCGGAACCCGCTCTGCATCTCGCCCTCTCCGGCGATGACCGTGGTGCCGAAGTCGGTCCGGCTGGGCGGCAGCGCGCCGGCCATGACGCATCCCGTCTGGAGGACCAGGACGAGCGACAGGAGAGAAAAAGAAGGCACTCACCGCACTGGAGCAACTCGCGCGCCATCGGCGAGAACGCCGTGTGACAGTGGGTTGCACCGCCAGGTGCACCCGCTGGTCGCGCGCGTCGCGCCGGGTGTGTAACGGATACAACGCCGACTGTGGTGCTCACTTCACGCTGCTCGATTATTCCCGAGCAATTGCCGGCCTGACGCTACCATCGCGGCACATGTCAACCTCCCCGAAGGACCTCACTCGTCGTGATGTCATCCGCGCCGGCATGGCCGCGGCCGCGCTCGGCGCCGTGCACTCGGCGTGCTCCGGCTCGACGCCGGCGAGCGCCCCTGCAGCGCCGAAGCCGGCCGCGCCGCCCGCGAAGAAGAAGATCCTGATCCTGGGCGGCACCGGCTTCCTGGGACCGAAGACGGTGGGCGCCGCCATCGCGCGCGGCCACACCGTCACGATCTTCAACCGCGGCAAGCGCGAGAAGCTGCTGCCGCTCGAGTTCAAGGTCGAGCACCTCTACGGCAACCGCGACCCGGAGCTGCCCGCCGACGACGAGAAGGGCCCGGACGGCAAGCTGCTGCACCCGGACGCGACCCCGAAGGGCCTCGAGCAGCTGGTCGGCCGCAAGTGGGACGTCGTCATCGACAACTCCGGCTACTACCCGCGCATGGTCAAGGCCTCGGCCGAGATGCTGGCCAAGAACGCGTCGCAGTACATCTACATCTCGAGCATCTCGGCGTACGACGAGAACCCGGCCAAGGGCGGCGACGAGACCACGCGCCTGGCGACGCTCGCCGATCCCACCGTCGAGACGATGGGCGACGAGTTCGAGAACTACGGCGGCCTCAAGGTGCTGTGCGAGCGAGCCGGCGCAGGAGTCGTTCGGCGAGCGCGCCACCATCGTGCGCCCCGGCTACATCGTCGGGCCCGGCGATCCCGACCGATCGATTCACGTACTGGCCGGTCCGCGTCTCGCGCGGCGGCGATGTCCTCGCGCCCGGCGCGCAGGACGATCCGCTGCAGTGGATCGACGTGCGCGACCTCGCCGAGTGGCTGGTGACCATGGCCGAGCGCGGCACCGGCGGGGCGTTCAACGCCGTCGGACCGACGACGCCGGCGCGCTGGGGCGACGTCCTCCAGACCTGCGTCGACGCGACAAAGGGCGCCGAGCTGGTCTGGGTCCCGGCCACCTGGCTGGAGCAGAACGGCATGGGCGGCGAGGACGCGTTCCCGATCTGGGTCCCGCCCACCGGCAAGTTCGCCGGCTTTCACCGCTGGAGCAACGAGCGCGCCGAGGCCGCCGGTCTGACCTTCCGCCCGATCGCCGACACCGTGAAGGGGATCCTCGAGTGGTACCCGGGCGAGGTCGAGCGCCGCGTGCGCGTCACGCGCGAGCTGGCCGAGTCCGCGAAGACCAAGGGCACGCCGCCGCCTCCGCCCGGCGACCCGGCGGCGCTGCGCGCGGGCCCGCCGCCCGAGCGCGAGAAGGAGCTGCTCGCGAAGTGGCGGGCGAACCCCAGGCCGTGATCGACGTTACCGGGGCCACAGCGCGGCGTAGGCCGCGGTCACCACGCCGTCGAAGGCGAAGCCGTCGAAGAAGTCGGCCGCCTCCTTGTCGTCACCGGCGAAGCGCTTGCGCCACTGGGCGACCGGGAAGCGGGCGCGGATCCCCTCCTTGATGTCGGCCAGCTTCTGCGAGCCGTTGCCGACCCGGTTGATCTCCTGGTCGACTGCGGCGACCACGGCGCGCAGGAAGTCGGTGACCAGCGCGAGGTAGGCGGTGCCGCGCAGGACCTTGCCGTGTCCCGGCACGATCGTGGCCGGCTCGAGCCGGCGCATGCGCTCCAGCGTCTCGATGAGCTCGAGCGGATATCCGCCGCCCAGGTACGGGACCGGATGGTCGAGGAGGTCGCCGGCCACGACGATCTTCTCCGCCGGCAGGTGGACGATGATGTCGCCAGCGGTGTTGCCGCGGCCGAGGTGCATCAGGCGCACGTCGCGCTTGCCCAGGTCGAGCTCGAGCGTCTCGTCGAAGGCCAGCGTCGGGACCATGTCGGTCCGCTTGCCGAGCGTGCGGAACTCCTTCCACACCGGCTGGACCCCGCGCAGCGCGGTCCTGTACTCGGCCAGCTCGCTCGCCGAGAGCGCCTTGCCGTTCGAGTCCTTCTTCTCGTCGATCACCTTCTGGAAGCGCGCGGCCCGCTCCGGGAAGCGCGCGAACCACTGCGGGTTGTACCCGGCGATCTGCTTGCGCGTCTGCACGTGGGCGACGACCGTGATGCCAGGGAACGCATCGCGGTAGACGCCGTTGCCCATCGTGTGGTCGTAGTGCCAGTGCGTGTTGACCAGGTAGCGCACCGGCTTCTTCGTCCACGCCCGGATCTGCTGGATGTCCTTGCGCGCCGACGACGGCAGGTAGCAGGAGTCGACGACGAGGACCGCGCGCTCGCCCACCACCACCGTCGTGTTGCCCTGCGGGAAGGTGTCGGGCGCGTCCTCGTGCCGGATGACGTACACGCCGGGCGCGATCTCCGCCGTCGTGCGCTTCTTCGTCGACACGGTGTCGTGTCCGGCCGCCGGGCTGGCCGCGGCCGCCGCCCACGGCATCGCGAGGGTCACCACCAGGGCCCCGTGCATCGCTCTCCTCATCGCTCACCGTCCTGTCTTTGCGCCGCAAGACGATGCTCGGCCGGAGCCGCGAGAGGGGGCAACTACCGGCTCATGTCCGGTCCTCTCAGAAGCGGCCGAGAGTGATACGCGCGCGCGATGATCGGCTAGGGGGCGCCGCCGAGCGAGAGCTGCGCGTCCAGCGGGTCGAGCGAAGCGAGCACCGCGGCCCCGTGAACCGCGGCCCGCGCGCAGGCCTCGGCCACCGCGAGGCCGGCGGCCAGGTAGTAGACGAGCGCACCGGCGAAGCTGTCGCCCGCGCCGTACGCGCCGCCGCCACCCGTGATGGATGACGGCGCGGCGAAGCGCTCGACGCCGTCCGCGGTGGTCACCGAGCCGCCGGCCTTGCCCTCGGTCAGCACCAGCGCGCCGGGAGCCACCGGGTAGTCGGCCAGCGCGCTGGCCTCGCGCGGATCCGCCGCGCTGCCGATCACCAGGTCGGCGCGCACGCCGGCCTCGACCAGCGAAGGCCTCCGCCGCGCGGTGATGGCCAGCAGCCGGGCGGCGCGCGCCGCGACGATGGCCTGCGGATCCTGCGCGGTGAAGTAGGCCGCGTCGCAGCGGGCCAGCAGATCCCACGGCAGCGCGTCGTCACGCCGCGGGTGGAGCGGCTCGCCGACGACGATGATGGTGCGCTCGCCGTCCGGCGCGATCAGGACCAGGTTGCGCGTGTGCGCCTCCCGCCGGCGCGCGATGTGCAGGATCGCTGGTGTCGCCCGCAGCCGCGCCTCCACCTCCGCTCCCGCCTCGTCGTCACCCAGCGCGGTGAACAGGTGGACCTCGGCCGGCGAGCGCACGAGCTGGTAGAAGGCCAGGCCGCCGCCGCCGCCGGGCAGGAAGCGCGGCTGCTCCATGTGGACGATGGCGCCGTGCGCCGGAACCGACGGAACCCGCCCCAGCGTGACGTGCTCGACGTGGCCCACGACCGCGATTCGCACCCGGGAAGCCTACGCCGATCCGGGCCACGAGCGCTCCCTCGACTGCTCGCCGCCGTTCATCCGCATCGACTCGGCGCGTCACCGGACTCGCGCTTGCCTGAGCCGGGACCATGCAGTACCGTCGCGTAAATCGATTTAAGGCCCCCCATGGCCATCTCCGGAAGGGAGCGGCGATCGCGCCGCCCCAACATCCACGATGTCGCCGCACGCGCCCGGGTCTCCGCCGGAACGGTGTCGAATGTCCTGACCGGGCGGCGCGCCGTGGTCCCGGAGGTCGCCCAGCGCGTGCGCGCGGCGGTGGCCAAGCTCGGCTACGTCACCGACATCGCCGCGTCGCACCTGCGCAGCAGCCAGTCGACCGTCGTCGGCGTCCTGGTCCCGGACCTGACAAACCGCTTCTTCGCCACCTTCGTCGGGCTCGTCGAGGGCCTGGTCAGGGCGGACGGCTACCGGGTGCTGGTGGCCAGCTCCGGCCTCGACGGGGCGATGGAGGCGGCCGAGCTGCGCGCGCTCACCGCCTGGAAGCCGGCCGGGCTCATCGTCATCCCGTGCGAGGACCGCTTCGAGTCGCGCGCCGTCCTGACCGGCACGCGCATCCCGGTGGTGGTCGCCGACCGCTTCGGCGAGCAGCCGGCCTGCGACGCGGTCGGGGTCGACAACGCCGACGCTGTCAGCCGCGCGGCCGCGCATCTCATCGAGCTGGGCCATCGCCGCGTCCTGGTCGTCGCCTCCACCCTCGACCTCCACAACGTGCGCCAGCGTGTCATCGGCGCGCGCGCCGCGTTCGCCGGCACGCGGTCAGCGGCGCCCGAGGTGCTCGAGGTCGGCTCCGGCCTCGAGCAGGCCTCCGAGGCGCTGTTCGCCCGCCTCGGCCGCGCGAACGCCCCCAGCGCGATCATCGCGCTCACCAACACGTCCACGCTCGCGGCGCTCAAGGCGCTGTCTCGCCGCAAGCTCCGCGTGCCGCGCGACGTCTCGCTGGTCGGCTTCGACGACGACGACTGGATGGAGGTCGTGCGGCCCGGCATCACCGCGGTGCGCCAGCCCCTGGCCGACATGGCGCGCACCGCGTGGAGCCGGCTGCGAGAGCGACTGGCCGGCGACGCGTCCCGGTCGGTGCGCGTCCAGCTCCCCTGCACGCTCGTCTTGCGAGATTCCACGGCCGCCTGCGCTCGAGCCAGGCCGGACCGGCGCACTCGGACCGCCGCACGCACGCGCGGGACGGTCTCCTGACCCACTCTGGAGGAGAGCCAACCATGAACATCACGCGGCGCTTTCTCGTTCCGTTCGTTCTCGTCGCCCTCGCGGGCCTGGCCGCCACCGCGACATCGGTGCTCGCGCAGCCCAAGCCGCAGATCGGCGTGGTCGTCAAGATCGGCGGCATCCCCTGGTTCAACGCCATGGAGGCCGGCATCAAGAAGGCCGCGCCCGCCGTCGGCGCCAACGCCTGGATGATCGGCCCCACCCAGGCCGACGCCGCCCAGCAGGTGCGCGCCGTCGAGGACCTCATCGCGCGCAAGGTAAAGGTCATCGCGGTCGTCCCCAACGACGCCAAGGCCCTGGAGCCGGTGTTCAAGCGGGCCAAGGCGGCCGGGATCATCGTCATCACGCACGAGAGCCCCGATCAGCAGTTCAACGACTGGAACATCGAGCTCACCAGCGCGCAGGGCTTCGGCGAGCGGCACATGGAGGCGCTGGCCAAGGCCATGGGCGGCGAGGGCAAGTACATCGTCTACGTCGGCTCGCTGACGGTGCCGCTGCACAACAAGTGGGCCGACGCCGCCATCGCGCTGCAGAAGCAGAAGTATCCCAAGATGAAGCTGGTGGCGGATCGCTTCGGCGTGGCCGAGAGCGTCGACGAGTCCTACAAGACCGCGCTCGACATGATGCGCGCCAACCCGGACCTCAAGGGCGTGCTGGCGTTCGGCTCGCAGGGGCCGATCGGCGCGGCCCGCGCCGTTGACGAGCGCGGCAAGATCGGCAAGGTGTTCGTCGTCGGGCCGTTCTCTCCCGGCCAGGGCGCCAAGTACATCAAGTCCGGCGCCATCAGCGAGGGCTTCATCTGGAACCCGATGCTGGCCGGCGAGGTGATCGTGCGCATCGGCGCGATGCTGGCCAAGGGGCAGCAGCCGAAGGACGGGATGGACGTCCCCGGGCTCGGCAAGGTGAAGGTGGACGCCAAGCAGCGCAGCATCCTCGGCCAGAAGCTCGAGGCGATCAACAAGTCGACGATCGACAACCTCGTGAAGATGGGACTCTGATCGGAGGCACCGTCATGGCCGAGACGCCCGCATCGACGCGGCCTCTCCTGCGGCTGAGCAGTGTCTCGAAGCGCTTCGGCGGCGTCGTGGCGCTGGACCGCGTCGACTGGGAGCTCGTGCCCGGCGAGGTGCACTGCCTTGTCGGCGAGAACGGCTGCGGCAAGTCAACGTTGATAAAGCTCGTGGCCGGCGTGCACGCGCCGGACCCGGGGAGCGTGATCGAGGTGGACGGCCATCGGGTCGCCCACCTGACCCCGGCGCGCGCCGCGGCGCTCGGCATCCACGTCATCTTCCAGGACCTGTCGCTGTTTCCCAACCTCACGGTGGCGGAGAACATCGCCATCGACGAGAACTTGCACGGGCTGGCGCGACCGGTGCGCCGCGCCCGCATGGAGCGCATCGCGGCAGGCGCGCTCGGGCGGCTCGGCTTCGAGCTCCCGCTCGACGCGCCGGTCGCCGGACTGTCGGTGGCGGCGCGGCAGGTGGTGGCGATCTGCCGCGGACTGGCGACCAGGGCGCGCCTCCTGTTCATGGACGAGCCGACCTCCTCGCTCACCCGCACGGAGGTGAAGTCGCTGCTCGGCATCGTCGCTCGCCTGGTGGCGGACGACGTCACCGTCGTGTTCGTGAGCCACCGCCTCGACGAGGTGATCGAGATCGCCGACCGGGTCACCGTGCTGCGCGACGGGCGCATGGTGGGCACCTACCCGGCCGCCGAGGTGACCGGCGCGCGGCTCACCGAGCTCATGACCGGCCTCGTCATCGAGCACCGCGCCAGCGCGCGCGACACATCGTCGGCTCCACCCGTGCTCGAGGTGGCGGAGCTGACCCGCGAGGGGGAGTACGCCGATGTCTCCTTCGTGCTGCGGGCTGGTGAGGTGCTCGGGCTGACCGGGTTGCTCGGGGCCGGGCGCACCGAGCTGGCCCTGTCGCTGTTCGGCATGACCCGGCCCGACCGCGGCGCGATCCGCCTCGAGGGCCGGCCGCTCGCGCTCGGATCGAACCAGCGGGCCATCCGCGCCGGCATCGCCTACGTCTCCGACGACCGCCTCGGCCGCGGGCTCAACATGCGCCAGTCGGTGCAGGACAACCTGGTCCTCACCGTGCTGCGCCGCCTGGCCAACCGGCTGGGCTGGATCGATCCCGGCAGGCGCCGCGCCGCCGCCGCCGCCTCGGTCGAGCAGCTCAAGATCAAGATCCCGGGGCTCGACAATCCGGTGCAGCAGCTGTCCGGCGGCAACCAGCAGCGGGTGGTGCTGGCCAAGTGGCTGGCCACCGAGCCGAAGGTCCTGCTGCTCGACTCGCCCACCGTCGGCGTCAACATCGGCAACAAGCAGGGTATCTACGAGGTCATCCACGCGCTGGCCGGGCGCGGCGTGGGGATCCTGCTCATCTCCGACGAGATCCCGGAGGTGTTCTACAACTGCGATCGCGTGCTCCACATGCGCGAGGGCCGCCTGGTCGGCGAGTACCGGCCGGGCGCCGTCGCCGAGCAGGAGCTGGAGGACCGGGTCTATGCGTGATCTCGCGCGCCATCTCGCGCGCCGCGTGCTCGCGCGGCCCGAGGCGTACCTGGCCGCGCTCGTCGCGCTGATGTGCCTCGTCTGGGGCACGCTGGCGCCGTCCTTTCTGACCCTGCAGAACGCGGTCAACCTGGTCGAGAACTACTCGGTCACGGCCATCTTCGCTGTCGGCCTGTTCGTCGTGCTGGTCGCCGGCGGCATCGACATCTCGTTCGCCGCCATCGCCTCGGTCGCCCAGTACGCCGCCGCCTACGTGGCCACCAGCCACGGCTGGCCGCCGCTGGCGTGCATCCCGTTCGGCCTGGGCATCGGCGTGATGCTCGGCTGCGTCAACGCGGCCCTGATCCACTACCTCAAGATCACGTCGATCATCATCACCATCGCCACGATGAGCGCCTTCTTCGCGCTGCTCATGTACTTCACCGGCGGCAAATCGATCTACACGCTGCCCGACTGGTGGGCGACGCGCGTCGTCTTCTTCGAGACCGAGACCGAGGCCGGCCTCACCCGCATCACCTTGCCGGTGGTCGTGATGCTGGGAGCAGTGCTCGTCACCTGGGTGCTGATGGCCCGCCTGTCGGCGGGGCGCCAGCTGTACGCGCTGGGCGGCAACCCGGAGGCGGCGCGCCGCCTCGGCGTCAACGTGGCGGCCATGCACTTCCTCGCCTACGGCTACCTGGGCTTCATGGCAGGCGTCGCGGGGCTGGTGCAGGCGCATCGAGTGGGCGAGTCGGTGCCGAACGCGATGGTCGGAGGAGAGCTGAACGTGCTCGCGTCCGCGGTCCTCGGTGGAGCCAGCCTGGCGGGCGGCATCGGCACGGTGCCCGGCGTCCTGCTCGGCATCATGCTGCTCGCGGTGCTGCAGAACGGCCTCAATCTCATGGGCGTCTCGCCCTACTTCTTCCAGATCGTCATCGGCCTTGTGATCCTGGCGTCCACGTCGATCACCGCGCTCTCGTCCAGGCCGCGGCGCCGCGGGCGCGCCGGCGTGAAGGTCGAGGAGACCCATGTCTGAGCCGCGCGACCCGGACGCGACCCGCGGGATCGACGACCTCCTGCGCCGCCTGCGCACCGGCGCGTCGCCGACCGGATTGCTCGCGCTTCTGCTCGCGCTCGTGGTCACGTTCTCCATCCTCGTGCCGGACAGCTTCCTCACCCTGGGCACGGCGCAGTCGATGATGTTCCAGCTGCCCGAGCTCGGCCTGCTGGCGCTGGCCATGGCCATCCCGCTCATCTCCGGCGGGCTCAACCTGGCGATCATCGCCACGACCAACCAGTGCGCCCTGCTGATGGCGTGGATCATGAGGTCGATGATCGACGCCGGCTCCGGCTCGGCCGAGGTGCTCGGCATCGTGGTGCTCGCCCTGCTGGCCGGGCTGGCGCTGTGCATGCTCATCGGCTTCATCGCCGGCCTCCTCATCGCGCGGACCGGGGTCCACCCGATCCTGGTCACGCTCGGGCTGATGTCGCTGGTCAACGGCATCTCCATCTACCTGACCCGCGGCACGGTCATCTCCGGCTTCCCGGAGCCGTTCCTCGTCATGGGCAACGCCACGCTGGCCGGCATCCCGGCGCCGTTCCTCATCCTGATGGCTGTCGCGGTCGCCGTCTCGCTCGTCCTGACGCGCACGGCGTTCGGTATCAGCGTCTACATGGTCGGCTCCAATCTGGAGGCGACGCGCTACTCCGGCATCGACGTCAAGCGGGTCCTCGTCGGCGTCTACACCCTCTCCGGCGCGCTCTGCTTCGTGGCCGCGTGCCTGATGATGGCGCGCTTCAACTCGGCCAGCGCCGGCTACGCGCAGTCGTACCTGCTCATCACCATCCTGGCCGCCGTGCTGGGCGGCATCGATCCGTTCGGCGGCTTCGGTCGCATCGGCGGCCTTCTCATCGCGCTGGTCGTCCTGCAGGTCATCGCGTCCGGCTTCAACCTGCTCGGGCTCAGCCAGCACCTCGCGCTGGCCATCTGGGGCCTGACCCTCATCGGGGTCATGGCAATCAAGTTCCTGCTGGCGCCGCTCCTCGCGCGCGGCGCCGGCCCACGAGTGAAACAGTGAGGGAGACACAATGATCCGATTCGGTATGCATTCCTGTCTGTGGACCGGCTCCTGGACAGTGCCCGCTGCCGAGCACCTGGTCCCGCAGGCGGCCAAGCACGGCCTGGACCTTGTCGAGATACCGCTCCTCACGCCCGAGTCGATCGACGTGGAGCACACGGTGAAGCTGTTCGCGCAGCACGGCATCGCCCCGTCGGCCTCGATCTGTCTGCCGCCGGGCGACGCGGCTGCGCTGTATCCGGAACGCGGCGAGCGCTTCGTCATGCGCGCTCTCGAGGTGGCGCGCGCGCTCGGCTGCACGTTCCTGGGCGGCGTGACCTACTCGTCACTGGGCTGGAAGTCCGGCAAGCCGCCGGCCGAGGAGGAGTACGCCAACGTCGCCAAGGCCCTCAAGCCGGTCGCGCGCCGGGCGCAGGAGTACGGCATGAAGCTCGGCCTGGAGCCCTGCAACCGCTACGAGACCCACCTCATCAACACGGCGGCCCAGTGCGTGGCGATGATCGAGCGGATCGGCGAGCCGAACGTCGTGTGCCACCTCGACACCTATCACATGAACATCGAGGAGAAGGGCTTCGGCAACGGCTTCCGGGACGCCGGCAGGCACTGCAACTACGTGCACATGTCGGAGAGCGATCGCGGCGTGCCCGGCACCGGCAACGTGGACTTCGAGGACATCCTGCGCACGATGGTGCAGATCGGCTTCGAAGGCGACCTGGTCATCGAGTCGTTCATCGCGCTGCCGCCCGAGATCGCCGCGGCGCTGTGCGTGTGGCGGCCGGTGGCCAAGAGCGCCGACGAGGTGCTGACCCGCGGCGTCCCCTACCTCAAGAGCCTGGCCCGCGTCGTCGGGCTCATCGAGTAGCCGCGTGGCCGCGCCGCGAAGTGCTAGGGTCGTGACATGTCCATCGACGAGCGAATCATCGAGCTGGAGATCCGCATCGCGCATCAGGACAAGGTGATCGCGGCGCTCGACGACGTGGTCCGCGCCTTCGCCACCCGGGTCGAGAAGCTCGAGCACCAGCTGGCCGCGGTGCGCAAGTCGGCCGGCGGCCTCGACCCCGTCGGCCCGCCTGACGAGCCGCCCCCGCACTACTAGCCCGCGGTAAGCTGCTGGACGTGGCGAGCCCCGAGGTCGGCTGGCTGGGCGCCTTGCAGCAGGCGCGCGATGCGCATCCCGACGTGCGCGTGGATGACGCCAGCTTTGCAGCCCACGCCGAGGCCTGCCGGCAGCGAGGTGGGCGGGCCGAGCACCTGGGCGAGCTGTTCCTGGCCTGGGCGGCGGGGCGCGGGGACGCCGCGGCGCTGCGCCATCTCGAGCAGCTGATCGCGCCCGACGTCGAGGCCGCCGCGCGCCGGGTCGATCGCGCACCGGCGTTCGTCGACGAGGTCCGCCAGGCGCTGCGGGTGCGGCTGCTCGTCGCCGACGGCGGGCGCGTCCGGATCCACGACTACGCGGGGCGCGGGCCGCTGCGGGGCTGGTTCGCGGTGGCGGCGCTGCGCGTGGCGCTCAACCTGGTCCGATCGGCCGGTCCGGCCAGCCAGGACGTCCTGGCCGAGCTTGTGAGCGGCGAGGCCGACCCGGAGCTGCACCACCTCAAGAACCTGTACCGGGCCGAGTTCCGCGACGCGCTGGGAGCGGCGCTCGCCGCGCTCCCGGAGCGAAAGCGGGCGGTCCTGCGCCTGAGCTACGTCGACGGGCTCAAGCTGTCGCAGCTCGCGCGCCTGTACCAGGTCCACGAGTTCGACCGCCTCGCGCTGGGTCAGCCAGGCCGCCGCCGAGGTGGCCGAGGACACGCGCCGGAGGCTGATGGCGGGGCTGTCTCTGTCCCCGTCGAGCGTCGACAGCGTGGCCCGCATGGTGCTGAGCAACCTGGACCTCAGCATCGCCCGGATCCTGCGCGGCTGATTTCGGTGCAAGTTTCCTCCCGGCCCGTGTCGATCGGGCAGGAGGTCACCCATGCACCGATCGATGCTTGCGCTCGCCGTCCTCTTGGCGGCGTGCGAGTCCGACGTACCCGCCGAGCTGGAGATCGAGATCGAGACGGCCGCCCGCACCGTCGGCCTGGCCGGCGGCACCGTCACGCGCGACCACATCGCCGGCGACGTCTACCACCACGGCTTCGAGGTGCGGGTCGGCGACGGCCCCAACGCCACGCTCGCCATCCACCGGGTGGTCCGCGAGCGAGCTCCCTGGCTGCCCCGCCGCACCAGCGGCGCCATCTTGTTGAACCACGGCGACTTCGCCACCTTCGTCACAAACTTCGCCCCGGTCCTGGGCGATCCGCCGTCGAGCGCCACCGGCATGGCCACATGGCTGGCCGAGCGCGGCATCGACGTCTGGGGGCTCGACCGCCGCTGGACCCGCGCGCCCGAGACAGGGGCCGACCTCTCCGACTTCGACGCCATGGGGATCGATCAGGAGCTCGACGACATCGGCACCGCCCTGGCATTCGCGCGAGCCGTCCGGCTCGTCACCGACGCCAGCACGGATCGGCTGGTCCTGAGCGGATTCTCGCGCGGCGGCCAGCTCGCCTACTTCTACGCCTCCGACGAGGCGACGCGCCCGTCCTGGCAGCGCCACGTGAAGGGGCTGGTGCCTCTGGACGTCTACGCCTCGCTCTCGCCTGAAGACGAGGAGATTCCGCCAGTTCTACTGCCGCAACGCCGCCGACGAGTACGATTTCCTCGCGGCCGGAGAGGTCGATGTGCCCAACGGCCTCCAGATTGAGGTCGGTCGGCTCGCGCGCGAGGCTCCGGGCGATCCGAGCCCGTTCCCGTTCTTCGACGGGCTCACCAACCGCGAGGCGATGCTGCTCCTTGTCGGCCAGACGTACTTCTTCTTCCCCGCCAGCCCGGTCTACCACCTGAACGCGCCGGTGCTCGACGGAGATGTGGCGACAGGGCTGCGGGAATCGTCCGAGGAGGTGGTGGGCCGCTGGCTGGAGGGCTCCGCGCCTCACCAGTCGATGCGCGAGTCGGCGGACACCGACGCCCTCGTGTGCGGCGACGCGCCTCGACCCGCCGATGTGCCGCTCTCCCGCATCCGGGTGCCGCTGCTCCTGGTCGCCGCCGCGGGCGGCTACGGCGATCACGCCGTCCACTCGACGACGCAGGTCAGCTCGACCGATGTGACGACGCTGGTCATCCGCCGGCTGCCGGTCGAGCGCGAGGCCGAGGACTTCGGGCACGCGGACCTCCTGTTCTCTCCCGACGCTCCGGCGCTCGCCTGGCAGCCGCTCCTTTCGTGGCTGCGCGCGCGCTAGCGTCAGCGGCGTAGACTGGACCCATGGGCGAGTGCATCGCCGAGGACGACCTCCTCGATCTGGCTCGCGGAGCCCGACCGCTGGGGGACCGGCCGGAGCTGGAGGCCCACCTGGCCGACTGCCCGGCGTGCAGCGCGCTGCTCAGCAGCTTGCTCTCCGCGCCGCGCGACGACGGCGAGCGCCGCGACCTGGCCGGCCGCACCCTCGGGCCGTACCGCCTCGACGCCCTGATCGGCGCCGGCGCCATGGGCGAGGTGTATCGCGGCTGGGACCTGCGCCTGCACCGCCGCGTCGCGGTCAAGGCGCTGTCGGCGCGGTTCGCCGAGTCGCCCGATCGCGATCCGGCGTCTGGAGGCCGAGGGCCGGGCCGCCGCCTCCGTCGCTCACCCCAATGTCGTCACCGTCTACGACACCGGCACCGACGAGGGCGTGCCCTTCATCGTCAGCGAGCTCATCGCCGGCGAGACCCTGCGCAGCCTCATCGATCGGGGGCCGGTTCCCCGCCGCACCGCCCTGGACCTGGCGGTGCAGCTCGCCCGCGGGCTCGCGGCCGCCCACGCGCAGGGCGTCGTGCACCGCGACCTCAAGCCGGAAAACCTGCTCGTCACCGGCGACGGCACCCTCAAGATCCTCGACTTCGGTCTGGCCCGGGTCAGCGGCGACCGCGACGTCGAGGCGACCGAGCCCGGCACGGTGCTCGGCACCTCCGGGTACCTGTCTCCCGAGCAGGCGCGCGGCGAGCCGGCCGACGAGCGCAGCGACATCTTCGCGATGGGGGCGATCCTCCACGAGCTGCTGAGCGGGCGGCGAGCGTTCGGCGGCGCCACCTTCGCCGAGCGGCTGTCGGAGGTGCTGCGCGACACGCCGGAGCCGATCGACGATCCGGCGGCTCCTGTCGTCCTGCGCTGCCTGGAGAAGGATCCGCGCAGGCGGTTCCAGGCCGCCGGCGACCTGGCCTGGGTCCTGGAGTCGCAGCTGGGCGACGACGCGCCGTCTCGTCCGCCGGCCCGGCGCCAGGTGTCGCGCCGGACCTTCTTGCTCGGCGCGACCGCGACCGGGCTCGCCGGGGCCGCACTGGGCCGGGCGCTGTCTCCATCGTCTCCGCCGCGGCGCGCGTCCCTGCCCGAGTACCGCCAGCTCACGTATCGCCAGGGCCGGGTGGCGAGCGCGCGCTTCACGCGCGGCGGCGACAGCGTCGTCTACTCGGCGGCCTGGGAGGAGCTGCCGACGACGGTCTTCACCGCGCGACTGGCTGGCGGCGGCACGCGGCCGCTGCCGCTTCCGCCCGCGCAGCTCCTGGCCGTATCGTCGCGCGGAGAGCTGGCCCTGTCGCTCGAGCACCGCTACGTCGAAGGCTTTCACCAGCGCGGCCAGCTCGCCGTCGCTCCGCTCGAGGGAGGCGAGCCGCGCGGCCTCGGCGTGGAGGTGCAGCACGCCGACTTCACGCCCGACGGCGCCGAGCTGGCGATCGTGCGTCCGTTCGCCGGGCGCTTCCGGCTCGAGCTGCCGGCGGGGCGCGTGCTGCTGGAGGGCGGATGGCTGTCGCACCCGCGCGTGTCGCCCGACGGACAGGCGGTGGCCTGTCTGGTTCACGACGGACCCGGCGATGACCGCGGCGACCTGGTGGTGGTGCCCCGCTCCGGCGGTGCTTCACGGACCGTCGCGGCCGGGTGGAGCAGCATCGACGGCCTGGCCTGGGGGCCGGGCGGACGGGCGCTGTGGATCAGCGCCTCGCGCGCCGGCGGCAACAACTCGGTGCGCGCGATCGCCCTCGACGGCGGCGAGCTGACGCACGTGCCGACCGCGGGGCGGCTGCGCGTACACGACGTCGGCCCCGGCGGACAGATGGCGGTCACCCACGTCAGCGGCCGGCTGCGGATGATGGTGAAGGCGCCGGGCGCGAGCGAGGAGGTCGACCTCGCCCTCTCCGACGTCTCGCTGGTCGCCGACATGTCCGCCGACGGGCAGTCCGTCGCGTTCGCCGAGTTCGGCGACGTCGATACGGCCAACGGCGCCTATCTGCGCTCCACCCGCGGCGGACGCCGCGCTGAGGCTCGGCGAGGGCGTCCCGATCGATCTGGCCGATGACGGCCGCGGCGTGCTGGCGCTGGCGGTACGGCGCAGCCGATTCTCGGTCGCCGTGTTCCCGGTCCCGGAGGGGCAGCCGCGGCCGCTCGACCTTCCCGGCCTCGCCCAGGTACGCTGGGCGCGCTGGTGCGCGGGCAACCGCATCGTGGTCGGAGGGCGCCGCCGCCGGCCGACCGCACCGGCTGTGGCGCCTCGATCCGGACCGGACGCTGACGCCGATCACCGAGGAAGGCGTGTCCGGCGCCGAGCAGAGTCGACCCGCGCGGCCGCAAGCGTGGCGCTGATCGTCGGCGACCGGCTGCTGGTCGTCGGACATCGAAGGGGCCGCGCCGCGCGTCGTGCCCGGGACGTTCGCCGACGAGTCGGTGTGCGGCTGGCACGCCGGACGGCGCCGACGTGCTCCTGCGCAGCAAGTCGCCGCCGATCACGCATCCGGCGCGTGAACGAGGCGACCGGTGCCTCGACGCCGCTCTTCGAGATCGCCCCGCCCCCGCTGGGCCGCCGCGGCGTTGACGCCGTGGCGGTGAGCCCGGGCGGAGACGCCTACGCGTACAGCTACGGCCAGGAGCTGTCGCGGCTGTACACGATGACCGCGGCGGATCCGCTCACTTCTTCAGGCGGTACTTGAAGTGGCTCACCGTCGGGGAGGCGGCAACGCGGATCGGCTCGTAGGCCGTCTGCTGGGCGCCGGTGTCGTCGAAGAGGCGCGCGCCGCCGCCCAGGAGGATGGGGACCAGGTGGATCTCCATCTCGTCGAGGAGGCCGGCCTTCACGTACTGCTGGAAGACGTTGGCGCCGCCGGCGAGGGCGATGTCCTTGCCGCCGGCGACCCGCCTGGCCCAGTCGAGCGCCGCGCCGATGCCGTCGGTGACGAAGTGATACGTCGTGCCGCCCTTCATCTCGAGGGGCGGGCGCGCGTGGTGGGTGAGGACGAAGACCGGCGTGTGAAACGGCGGATCCTCGCCCCACCAGCCGTTCCAGGCCGGCTCGGGCCACGGACCGGTGCCGCCGCCGAACATGTTGCGACCCATGATGGTCGCGCCGATGTTCTGGAACGACTCCGCCGCGATCTCGTCGTCGGTGCCTGTCGTGCCTCCCTCCTTGCCGTGCATCTGGCGCCAGCTGCGGACCGCGACCACCCAGTCATGTAGCGACTCGCCACCTTCGCCGAGCGGCTCCTTCATTGTCGGGTTGGGGCCGGCCACGTAGCCGTCGAGCGACATCGAGATGCTGAACCTGAGCCTGGCCATCCGTCTCTCCTCCCGGCGATCGCGCGCGTCATCGAAGAGCTCGTGCGTTCGTCGAGCGTACCCTCCGATCGAGCTTCATGCGACGGATGGCGTGTGGCGCCGCGCTGTCACGTGCTCAAGCGCTTCGTTCGCGCCGGTAGCGAAGAGAGACGACTCCCGAGGGCAGCGACCTCGCGCTCTCCAGCGCCAGCGGGCGCTCCGTATGGACGTCGCGGAACAGGGGAATGCCCTGGCCCAGGACAATCGGGTGGACCAGCAGGCGATACTCGTCCACCAGATCATCGTTCATGAAGCTTGTCGCGAGCCCGGCGCCGGCGAAAAGCACCAGGTCCTTGCCGGCCTCGCGCTTCATCCGCGCGATCTCGCCCGCCGCGTCGTCGCGCACGATCCGCGCCGGCTTCCATGCCGTCTCGGTCAGCGTTCGCGAGAACACGACCTTGGGCAGCGAGTTGAGCAGGCGGGCGAACTCGACCTCGCGCGCCTTGCTGGTGAAGCCGCCGGGCGCCTCGCCGGTAGCCGCCGTGCCGGCCGACGGCCAGAACTCCGCCAGCGACTGGTACGACACGCGACCGAACAGGACCGCGTCGACGCTGCGCAGCAGCGCCAGCATGTCCTCCTCGAACTTCTCGTCCGTGCGGAACCAGGACAGGTCTCCGTCCGGTCTCGCGGTGTGAGCGTCGAGCGACACCATCATCGACAGGATCAACTTGCGCATGCTCGCTCTCCTTTCATGGCGACGCGACCGCGGGCACCGACGTCGGGCCGCGCGCGGGGGCCACGTCACCAGAAGCGGTAGCCGTTGATACGGAACGGGACGTCGAGCTCGCGACAGACCTCGGCGATGACGTCAGGCGTGAAGAAGTAGTTGCGGATCCGCGCGAGCCTGTCCCCCTCGGTCTCCAGGCGAGCGACCGCGCGAACCGCCTCGCCGTCGCGATGCTCGTACCAGTAGAGGAGGATCGGCTCGTCCCGGTGGGTCCGCACCTCGAGCCGCGCCGGCGCGCCCAGATAGCCATCCAGGTGGACGGCCGGGACGCCGCCACGCTCGTCCGTCGTGATCGGCAGCAGGAAGCCGACCAGCGATCCGCGCTCCGGGTCGCGCGCCGCCTCCGGCCCGTACTCGGTCACCACCCCGACGATCTCGACGATCGACGTGTCGAGCAGCAGCGCCGTGAGGCGATCCAGATCGCGCGCGTTGAACGCGTCGCAGAAGGCGTCCACCACCGGCCGGGCCGGCGCCGCCTCCGACGACGGCTCCGGCGCGACCAGCTTGCCGCGCCCGCGGTGCAGCGCGGACTTGACCGTCCCGACCGTCGTCGAAAGCGCCTCGGCGATCTCGCCCAGCGTCAGATCGAACACGTCCTTGAGCACCACCGCCGCACGCTCGTGCGGTGACAGCCGCGAGATGAGCGCGCCGGCCGCCCCGCGATCGACCGGCGGCGCCGGCGGCTCGCTCGGCTCCCGAACCGGGACCGGCAGCTCGCGCATGCGCCGCGTGCGGTCGATCCAGAGATTCGAGGCGACCCGGAACATCCAGGCCCGCGGATTGGGCGGCTCGTGAAAGAGAGTCCCGAGCGTGACGAAGGCCCGCGCCATCGTATCCTGGACCAGGTCCTCCGCGTCCCAGGGGCTGCGCGTGAGATACCGGCAGTACCTGTACAGCTCCGGCCGCAGCGGCTCGTACACGTCGAGAAAGCGGTGCCACGACTCCTTCACGGAATCGGACAGCCCGCTCATCGGCTCGCGTGGGCTCATGGTGGAGAGACGATCCGGCGAGCCGAAAGGATAGCGCCGCGCGGCGAGGGCCGGCGAATGCCGATTCCGCGCTCGTGCATGTCGGACGTTTCGTTCGGGGCTCGGCGTCCTCGGCCGGGCGATTGACCGCGACGTCGGCAGGTCGCACCGGGTGGTGGTCTGGGTCGGTCGGTCGTGGCCGGGTCGCGAGGGGCCGTGGCCCGTTGTCGGCCGGTACGTTGCGTCCTCGGTCCGTGGCAGCCCCGTGGATCAGATCTAGGGAAAGGTGTTTCGGCCCTCGTCCCAGCCGCCGATCGAGGCGACGCATGCATCGTAGTTGACCGGCCAGCCATCCCATCCTGGGGCGTTCGTCTCCGCGGAGATCCGGATGCCGTGCTCGTCGATCTGCGTACGCAGCCGGTCGATGCAGTCCTCGTGGAGCGGTCGGCGCGCCGGGGCGGGCGGAATCTCGCGGCCGTCCGGGTCGAAGAAGACGAGCTCAGCGTCGCGAACTGCGACCGAGAAGGAGTACTCGTGCAGGTATCGATGGTGGCGCCGGCAGCATTGAAACAGGTTGGACAGCTTGGTCTCGCCGCCGTCGATCCAGTGGCGGATGTGATGGGCGTCGAGGAATCGTCGGTTCGTGCAGCCGGGAAAGCGACAGGTCTTGTCGCGGGCGCGCAATGCGCGACTCAAGGCGGCCGGAAGGGTCCGGGTCTTGCGGCCAACGTCGATGGTCTTGCCGCTGGCATCCTCGAGCATCGGAACGACGCCGGCATCGCACAGAAGTCGCCGGCACGTCTCCGCGGAGAGTCCATCGCCGATCTCCGTCGTTCCCTCGAGCGTCGCCGCCGTGATGTGAACGACGACTTCGACGGGCGAGCGTATCGGCCTCGGATCGACAGACTCGTCGCCTCGGCCGCCGACCAAGTCATGACCTGCAGAGTCATCGCCGACCGCGGCCTCGGCGACTGATGCTCCGCCGGCGGTCGCGCTGTCGGGCGGAGGGGCCGCCAGGTTCTGGTCGGCAGAGGCCTCGGTACCCCGCACGGTTCGGGCGCGCACCATCGATCCGGTCAGGCACGCGCCGCGAGACCCTGCGAGCATGGTCTCAGCCATGGCGACTGCGCCGTCGGCCAGAGAAGCGTGGCCGGCGCCGAGCTCGATGGCGCGCATGAGGCGGGCGGCCTCGTCGGGAAGGAGTCGGATCTGGATCGAGACCATGCCGTCGTCGGTCGGGCGCGACACGACCCAGCGCCGCTCGTCCTCGATGACGCGCGGGTCGTGGCCGGTCTGTCTGCGCGCCTGACAGTAGAAGCGGCAGATCCGCTCGAGCTGCGCGGCGGTCGAGCATCGCGCCAGATCGATGAGCTCGGCCTCGTTGGACGAGCTCGCCACGCGGGTCATCGCGCGGACCTTGGAGTACGACAGCTCGCCGCGCCGGAACGCCTCGTCGAGCAGCGGCAACTCGGCCAGCTTGTGGGCGACTCGCACCTTCTCGCGCGCCGGTCCGAGGCCGAGCCCGATCCGCCACGACAGCCAGTGCGCGCACGACAACGCGCCCTGCTGCGCCCACCCACCCGCGCGATCGAACTCGCGAATCAGCACCAAAAGCCGATGAGTCGCCGCGTCGATATGCGCCGCCATCTCGGCGATGTCATCTGCCAGCGCATCGATCGCCGCCGGCGACAAGGAGAGTTCCGAGTCCATGGTCTCTCTTAACACGACGATTTTCGACCTCCGCAGATGGGCCATGCGCCACGAACTCCCCGCCGACCGGATTCTTCGCGCGCGTCGCCTGATCGCCGCCCGTCGCTCCATCTGCGCCGCCACACGCAACGATCAATTGGCGAACCCCGACACCCGTCGAATCACCTCTCGCGACTCGTCAAGCGCGAATCGAAGATCTGTCGTAGCACAGTGAAAATGTCACCCCTCGTCAGCACAGTGAAAGTGTCGCTCGTCGTCGGGGTCGTCACATTCCTCGTCGGCTCGCTGCCGGTTGGAGTTCTGTCGCTCGCGCTTGCTGAACCCCAGCAAGGTACGCGGGCCACGCGCAGGGGTCTTGGGCCGCTCACCTTGGTGCCAGGCGATGCACGTCCCTTCAATCAGAGCCGGTCCTCGAGAACCCGGACGAAGGGAATCACGTCGGGCGCCGACGCGCGCAGCCGGGCCACGACCTCCGCCGCCTCGCCCGGGCCGATGTGCAGCGCGACGATCCGCGCCGGCGCGATGTGAGCGCGCACGAGCGCGCGCGACTTCTCGTCGGCCACGTACCACCAGGGCAGCAGCGCGAGGTCGACGCCGCGCGCCGGCAGGTCGAAGGGAGCGAAGTTGTCCGCGGTCAGCTCCGCGTCGCCGACGTGCAGGACGGTCACGCCGCCGAGGGTGAACAGGTAGCCGACGTTCTGGACCGCGGCGTGGATGCCGCCGTGGCTGAGGCCGAGCAGCGTGACGTCGATCCCGGCGACGCGGATCGTCTGCGAGCGGCCGACGCGCCAGCGCCACGCCTCGACGCGCGAGCGGATCCGATCGCCGGCCGGGGTGTCGGGCGCCATCTCGTCAGTAGCACGCCCTCGTTGGCGAGGTAGGTCGCGCGCAGCGAGGCCGGCGCGGCAGGCGTTGTCCCGGCGCACCCGGCGGCGCACGCGGCGAGAAGGATCGGTAGGCGCAGACCCGGCATGCCGAAAGAGCATGCGGCCCGGCGCGGACACGGTCCAGGCGGCGCGAGGCGCCGAAATCACGCTCTGCGCGAACCAAGGCCCGCGCGGTACGGCGATTGCGTTGCCTGTCTCGCCACCTTCGAGGGAGCTCCATGACGAAAAGCGCACCGATCTACATCGCCGGTACCGTGCTCGTGAGCATCTTCTGCCACGCATCCCCTTCGCGGGGAGGCGACCAGTCGGGCGGAGACGGCAAGGCCGATGGATGTGAGACGCTGGCCCGCCGCCGCTACGACCTGTGCATGGCCAGCCCGAAGGCCGACCGCGAGCGCTGCCTGCGTGAGTACGACGACACCGATCTCCGCTGCGAGAATCCGCCCGATCCGAAGAAGACGACGACGACGCCGAGCTCATCGGAGCTGTCACAAGGCGTGTATCGGGTCCCCTTTGCCGACGAGACGAGGTTCCACGTCAGCCGCGACTTCCACGACCACAACCCACCGGGCAAGATCGACATGTCGGGCACCGGGCTCGGCACACACCGCATCGTCGCCGCCGCCGCCGGGACCATCCGCTTCCTCGAGGACCGACGGTCCAAGCAGCAGCACCCGGAGCGCTGGCTGCGAAACACCGCCAGCTGCTTCAACAACTACGTCTGGATCGAGCACGACAACGGCGAGTGGTCGAAGTACTCCCACATGCAGCAGTACTCGACGAGCGGCAAGGCGCGCCTGAGGGTCGGCGACCGGGTCGCCGAGGGCACCTACCTGGGTGACGAGGGCAAGGTCGGCTGCGCCTGGCCCGCCCACCTGCACTTCGAGGTCGTCAAGCCGTCGTCGGCCAGGTCCACCATCGGCGACTCGAGCGGCGAGCTGCAGGGCTACGCGCGCTCCTGGGCCCGCAACCCGGTCATCAAGGGCATCGGCGGCAAGACCTTCGTGGACGGCGAGACCTACGTCATCAACCCGCCGCCGAAGTGCAAGGACGACGGCGACTGCGACTCCGGCTTCTACTGCAACGGCGGTGTCGACCTGGCGGTGAACAGCTGCCAGCCGCTGAAGGACGACAACGAGACCTGCGCCCTCGTCGGCGGCGGCCACCAGTGCAAGAGCGGCAAGTGCAGATTCTCGCGCTGCTACACCCCCGGCTCGGTCGGCATGGGCGGCACCTGCTACAACGACGACGCCTGCCGGGACGGCAAGTGCAGCGACATCGACGGCGTCAAGGGCGTGTGCGTCTGCAAGTCGGACGGCGACTGCAGCGACGGCAAGTACTGCGACGCGGGCCTGGACCTGAAGCTCAACGCCTGCAGGACCAAGCTGAGCAAGGGGCAGACGTGCGGCAAGGCCGGGTCGTTCGGCAACGACCACAAGTGCAAGTCGGGCACGTGCTCCGGCTTCCCGAAGTACGAGTGCAAGTAGCGCGGCCGGCTTCTCTCCTCGCGACAGAGTACCGTCGCGAGGAGAGATGATGGCGCCGCCGGGATGCCGGAACTAGAACTCGAACCAGTTGCGGTGCTCGGCCAGCGGCGCGTCGCAGGGGACCCGCCGGAACGCGACGGAGCCGGACAGGCCGTCGCCTTCGTAGATCGCGGTGAAGAAGAGCCGCGTCTCGCCGCGCGCGTCCATCACCTTGCCGACTGCGTTGCCGCGGACGTCGTAGTCGTCGAACAGCCACATGCGGCCGTAGTAGCCCTCGACCGTCGCCACGCCGCCCGATCCTGCCGTGCCGGCGAACGTCCCGTACGGCCCGACAAGACCGGTGGCCGCGAACCTGAGCGGCTCGCGGGCTCCATCGTCGCGCACGACCGATCCGACGAATCTCTCGAGCGCCGTCCCGCCCGGGGACGCGTATGTCCACGTGCCCTCCAGCATGCCGACGCGCGCGTAGCAGGCCGCGGTCTGACCCTGCAGCGCCGCGTCGAACTGGACCTGCCCCACCGGCAGATCCCACCCACCCGAGGCGATGTGCCTGCTCATGTGCTCCTCGAACGGGTAGACCCGCACCGCCGGCCCGAGCTTGATCTGGAGGACCACCGGCTCGATGAGCGGCCGGCGGATGCGCAGCAGCAGCCCGTCGGTGCCGGAGCCGATCGAGGACGTGAAGCGGAGGAAGCGCGGATCGGTCTGCGCCGCCACGAAGTCGGTGCGCGGGCGCGGCGCCGCCGGATCGGTCGGTCCCTCCCAGCGGAGCGCCCGCACCAGCTCGATCGAGCCCTTCGAGACGGCGATGTAGCCGGCGAAGTCCGCCCACTCGGTGGCGACCGGCGGCTCGATCGGCGGCAGATGGCCCCAGCGCAGGAGGATGTCCACCTCCAGGCCCGGCTGGCACGTGATCGCCGGGACCAGGGTCGACGGGCTGACCGGATCGACGACGACCTCGTACGCGACGGCGCCCTCCTCGCCCATCTCGGCGTCAACCACCGCGACCTCGGCGGCTTCCACGATCTCCGCCGGCAACTCGGCCGCCGCGAGGTCGGCGTTCACGACGTCCTCGCCCGGCCGGCAATCCGCGCCGGCATCGGGGGCCGTCCGACCGCCGGCGTCCGCGGCGGTGCCGTCGTCGGAACCGTCGCCCGAGCCATCGGCGGCGCCGTCGTCGCCGGCGTCCACACCGTCGTCGCCACCGACGGAGCCGCCGCCGCACGCGATCGCCCACCACAGAGCCAGGGGAACCAGAGCCACGCGCATTGTTCACCGTTCCTTTGCCCGGCTTCCTCAGCACGCCGCGTTCCACCGCCGGCTCCATGACGGAGCAACAGGCTGCGCCGCTCCACCATGCGCGTGGATGCCGAAGCGGCCCGTCCCATGCCGATCCGGCATGCCGGACCGGCTCGTGGCCGCGCGCGCACGGCTCGCATCGCGTCGCGCAGAGTTCGCGCCGCACGCAGAGCTTGCAGTGGGCCGGGGCGGCTGACGCAAAGCTTGCGTCGATCACCGCCGACCAGTACGGCACGTCGCGAGGAATATGACGAATATCCGCGCAGCTACGCGGGTGCAACGCCCTGGCACGAACCGTGAAATGGAGACTCACGCCGCGTGGGGCGGATCCGTAGCCGAGTTCTGCCAGGGAGGGGGGCGGGATGAGCGCTCTGTTCGAGTTCATCGATGATCATCGTCGAGACTGCGAGTATCGCCGCGCCGCTGTCGCCGGCCTCGCGTACGAGTGCGAGCACGGACACGACCTCTGTCCGATCTGCGATCCATGCACGTGCGCGCCAGGCGAGGCGCCGCTGCTTTCCCCGCTGACCCGGGGCTTCGGCACGGCTGACCGCGCGATCGGCACCCGCGACAGCGTCGTGACGACGGTCGGCTCGCGCGCCGGCCGACACTGACGCAGCGGACGCGCGACGAGCGCGTCTCGATCCGGCCGCCGCCCGCTGTCAGCGGATGACGGAGTCCGGAACCGGCCGGTGAGCGGCCGGGCCCTCGTCTACATCGGGTGTGAACCGCCGCCCGGGATCATCGCGCCACCGTCGGCGTGTGTCCCGGTTCGACGGAGCCACACACGACATGGAGGGCCCCGTGAAACGATTCTCGAGCATCGCTGCCGCGCTGTGCGTCGCCACCGGCGCGGCCGCCTGCGCGGTCGAAGAAGACGGCGACGTTGACGAGCCCGCGTCCCTGCTGCAGGCGCACTCGCGCGGGCGCACGATGTACCACGTGTTCAAGCTGGACGGGCTCGGCGGGGCGCCCAGCGGCGGCAACGGCATCAACAACTTCGGGTGGGTCAACGGCACGTCCACCACGGACGACGGGGCGACCCATGCGACGCTCTGGGCCTTCGGCATCCCGATCGACCTCGGCACCCTCGCCGCCGCGTCCACCAGCAGCGGCTCCATCTGGCCGGTGAAGAACGAGCGCGGGCTGGTCTCCGGCATCGTCGAGGTGCCGGGCGAGGACCCGTACGGCGAGGACTGGGCCTGCTCGGCGTTCATGCCGAAGACGCCGGGGCACGTGTGCCGCGGGTTCGTGTGGGACGACGGCGAGATGCGGGCGCTCCCCACCCTGGGCGGGACGCACGGTTTCGCCACCGGCACCAACAACCGGCGCCAGACCGTCGGCTGGGCCGAGAACACCGTCGAGGATCCGACCTGCAACCAGACGACCCAGTTCCTCCAGTTCCACGCCGTGGTCTGGGGTCCCGGACGCGATCAGATCCGCGAGCTGCTTCCGCTGGACGAGGACTCCACCTCCGCGGCGACGGCCATCAACGATCGGGGCCAGGTCGCCGGCATCTCCGGCATCTGCTCCCAGGGAGTCGGCGAGCTCAGCGCGATCCACGCCGTGATCTGGGAGCGGGACGGGACCACGACCGATCTGGGCAGCCTCGGCGGCGTCGCCTGGAACACGCCGATGGCCCTCAACGAGCGGGGAGACGTCGTCGGCTTCGCCAACGCGCCCGGCACCGATCCTCCGACCAGCTTCAACTACCGCGCCTTTCTGTGGACGCGGAAGCTCGGCCACATGATCGACCTGGGCACTCTCGACGGCGATTCGCGCGCTCAGGCGCTGGGCATCAACGAGCGCGGCCAGGTGGTCGGCGTCTCGCGCGGCGCCGGCTTCCGCGGCTTCATCTACGAGGACGGCGTCATGACCGACCTCAACCTCCGCATCGCCTCGGGCTCGCGCGACACGATCACCAGCGCCGGCGACATAAACGACCTCGGCGTGATCACCGGCCAGTCGGTCGACGCCGATGGCGTGGCGTCAACCTTCATCGCCATCCCGGTCGGCAGGCGGTAGCGGAGTCGGGTTGCTAGCGGTCCACGAGGCGCTGCCACACGTCGATGGCGTGGTCGTGCAGCGTCTTGGGCCACTTCTTCTGCGGCGGATCCGCGGTGAAGGTGCCGCCCAGGGGCGGGCCGCCGCCCGGGTCGACCCGGTTCTGGCCGCGCAGGATCCACTTCTCGCCGTTCTCGAGGACGACGACCTTGCGTCCCTTGGGGCTCACGTCGCTCATGCAGCCCAGGTCGTAGGCGAACGTGATCTCGCCCAGCCCGTCGCCGTCGAGATCGGTGACCGCCAGCGAGCCCTCGACGAAGCCGGCCACGTTGTCGAGCTCGCAGTTCTCCTCCTGATCGCGCACGGTGCGCAGGACGCGGCGCTTGCCGCCGGCCTCGACGTAGTGGTGGACCCAGAGCCGGCGGTTGTTCAGCTCGCCGCCGCCCTCCACCTGGTGGACCAGGACGACGACGTTGCTGCCGTTCTTGTCGGTGAAGCGCACACCGGAGTGGACCACGCCGTCCTGCCCGGTCTCGGGCGGTCGATCGAACGTGTCCGGGTCGATCGCCTCCTGGCGCGGGCTGCCCGCGGGCGGCGGCTGGATCCCCGCCGACACCTCGCCGCCTGCATCGCGCGCAGCCGGCGTCGCAGGCGTGGCCGGCTCGGCGGGCGATTTCTCGGCCGGCGCGGGCGATTTCTCGGCCGGCGCGTGCTCGGGCGCACCTCCTGCGACCGGCGTCTCCTTGCGCTCTCCGTTGCAGGCCAGGAGGCCGATCGTCATCGCTGCCAGCGCCGCGTTCCTCGTCATGGCCGCGACAATACGTACTCTCGCGCGAGATCTGCAAATCGCCGTCGTCTCTGTCCATACTAGGGGCATGCCCAGCCCCTACGATGCGGGCCTCGAACGCAACGCGGCCAACTACGAATCGCTGACCCCGCTGTCCCTCCTGGAGTGGTCGGCCACCGTCTATCCGCAGCGCGTCTCGATCATCCACGGCGCGCGCCGCTACACCTGGGAGCAGACCTACGAGCGCTGTCGCCGCCTGGCCTCGGCGCTGACTCGCCGCGGCATCGGCCTGGGCGACACCGTCGCCGTCGTCGGCGCCAACACGCCGGAGATGGTCGAGGTCCACTTCGGCGTGCCGATGACCGGCGCGGTCCTCAACGCGATCAACACGCGCCTCGATGCCGCCACCATCGCGTTCATCCTCGAGCACGCCGAGGCGAAGATCCTGCTCGTCGACCGCGAGTTCTCCCCGACCGTGGCCGAGGCGCTGGCCAGGCTCGAGCATCCGCCGCCCGTCATCGACATCGACGATCCGGTCCACGACGGGCCCGGCGCGCGGCTGGGCGAGCTCGACTACGAGGCGCTCCTGGCCGGGGGCGCGCCCGACTTCCGCTGGCAGCCGCCGGCCGACGAGTGGCAGGCCATCTCGCTCAACTACACGTCCGGCACCACCGGAAACCCGAAGGGCGTCGTCTACCACCACCGCGGCGCCTACATCAACGCGCTGGCCAACGCGCTCACCTGGAGCATGCCGCGCCACGCGGTCTATCTCTGGACCCTGCCGCTGTTCCACTGCAACGGCTGGTGCTTCCCGTGGACCGTCGCCGCCGTGGCGGGGACCAACGTCTGTCTGCGCAAGGTGGATCCGGCGGCCATCTTCGCGCTCATCGCCGAGCACCGGGTCACCCACTACTGCGGCGCGCCGATCGTCCACAACATGCTCATCCAGGCGCCGGCCGAGCTGCGCGCCGGCATCGAGCACCGGGTGTCGGCCATGGTCGCGGGCGCGGCGCCGCCGGCCGCGATGATCGAGGGAATGGAGCGCATCGGCTTCGAGCTGACCCACGTCTACGGCCTGACCGAGACCTACGGCCCGGCCGCGGTGTGCGCGCAGCACGAGGAGTGGCGCGAGCTCGATCCGGTCCGCCGCGCCGAGCGCAACGGCCGCCAGGGCGTGCGCTACGTGCTGCAGGCCGGCATGACCGTGATGGATCCGGCGACCATGCAGCCGGTCCCGACCGACGGCGAGACCATGGGCGAGATCATGTTCCGCGGCAACATCACGATGAAGGGCTACCTCAAGAACCCGGCCGCCACCGAGGAGGCGTTCGCGGGCGGATGGTTCCACTCCGGCGACCTCGCGGTGCTGCAGCCGGACGGCTACGTCAAGATCATGGATCGCGCCAAGGACATCATCATCTCCGGCGGCGAGAACATCTCGTCGCTCGAGGTGGAGGACGCCCTCTACCGCCATCCGGCGGTGATGGCCGCCGCCGTTGTCGCCGCGCCGGACGAGAAGTGGGGCGAGGTGCCGTGCGCGTTCGTGGAGCTCAAGCCGGACGCGACGGCGGACGAGGCGGAGCTCATCGCCCACTGCCGCGAGCGCCTGGCCCGGTTCAAGGCGCCCAAGCGCATCATCTTCGGGCCGGTGCCGAGGACGCCGACCGGAAAGATCCAGAAGTACCTGCTGCGCCAGCGCGCCGGGTCGGCGGCGGGCGCCCGGGGGGAGGTGCCATGACGATCGCGACATCCACGAACGAAGAGCCGCGCCTGCTCCGCTCCGACGAGGGCGGCGTGGTCGCGCTGACCCTCAACCGCCCGGCCCAGTTCAACGCGCTGTCCGAGGCGATGCTGATCGATCTACAAGACCAGCTCGATGCGATCGCGGCCGACCCGGCCGCGCGCGTCGTCGTGCTGGGCGGCGCCGGCAAGGCGTTCTGCGCCGGCCACGACCTCAAGGAGATGCGGGCCCACCCGGACCGGGCCTTCCAGCAGGCCCTGTTCGACCGCTGCAGCCGCATGATGCTGACCTTGATGCGCATGCCGCAGCCGGTCATCGCGCGCGTGCACGGCATCGCCACCGCGGCCGGCTGCCAGCTGGTGGCGGCCTGCGATCTGGCGGTGGCGGCGGACACGGCGCGCTTCGCCGTATCCGGCATCAACGTGGGCCTGTTCTGCTCGACCCCGTCGGTGGCGCTGGCCCGCAACGTCGGCCGCAAGCAGGCGTTCGAGATGCTGGTGACCGGCGAGTTCATCGACGCGCAGACGGCGCGCGAGCGCGGGCTGGTCAACCGGGTCGCGCCCGCCGCCGAGCTCGACGACGAGGTCGCCCGCCTGGCCGGCGCCATCGTGGCCAAGTCGCCGGTGGCGGTGCGCGCCGGCAAGGCGGCCTTCTACCGCCAGCTCGAGCTGGGCGCAGCCGACGCCTACGCGCTGGCCAGCCAGGTCATGGCCGAGAACATGATGGCCGAGGACGCGGCCGAGGGCATCGACGCCTTCATCCAGAAGCGCCCGCCCAGCTGGCGAGGGCGCTGAGCCGGTTCGCGCGCACGATTCGCGCGCTCGAATCGTGCGCACAACCGACGGCCGCGCGCCGGACTGCCCGACGGATCTGGGGCCGCGCCGGGGCATATCGCTTGCACAGCGGCGACGACATGAAATCGCTCAGCAGCCGCACGGGCCATCTCCTGTATGGCCTGATCAGCTACGCAATCTTCTTCGGGACGTTCGTCTATGCCATCGGGTTCGTCGGCAACTGGTGGCAGTCGTTCGGTTGGACCGGTGCACTCTTTCACAGCATGGACGTCGGCGGGCCGCAGGCCTCCCTCGGTCAGGCCCTCCTGATCGACGCGCTCCTGCTCGGGCTGTTCGCCGTGCAGCACAGCGTGATGGCGCGGGCCGGCTTCAAGCGGGTGTGGACCCGCGTCGTCCCGCCGGCGGTCGAGCGCAGCACGTTCGTGCTCGCGGCCAGCCTGTGCCTGTTGCTCCTGTTCTGGCAGTGGCGGCCGATCGGCACGACCATCGTCTGGCAGGTGGGAGGGCCGCTGGAGGCGGTGCTTGTCGGACTTTCGCTGGTGGGCTTCCTGATCGTCCTCCTGGCCACGTTCATGATCGACCACTTCGAGCTGTTCGGGCTCAGCCAGGTGTGGCACTCGTTCCGCGGCGTGGAGGCGCGCCCGTCGGAGTTCCGCACGCCGTTCTTCTACCGGGCGGTGCGCCACCCGATCTACCTCGGCTTCATCATCGCCTTCTGGGCGACGCCGGTCATGACCCTCGGGCACTTCATCTTCGCCGCGGCCACCACCGGATACATGCTCGTCGCGATCCAGCTCGAGGAGCGCGACCTGGTCCGCAGCTACGGCGACGCCTACCGCAGCTATCGCCGCCGGGTGTGGATGCTGCTGCCGCTGCCCCGCCTGCTCCACCGCGGCGAGAGCGACGTCGCCCGGCCGACCGTTTCGTGATCGCGGCCGGTGAGGCAGCGCCGCTCAGGCCGAGCGCGCTGCCTGCCCGACCGCCGGCACCGGCAGCTCGAGGGTGAACGCGGCGCCGCGCCCGACTCCCTCGCTCGTCACGCGCAGGCGTCCGCCGAGCTCCTGGGCGGTGAGCGCGCTCGAGTGGAGGCCGAAGCCGTGGCCCTCCTTGCGCGTGGTGAAGCCGTACTCGAAGATGCGCGCGAGGTTCTCGGGCGCGATCCCGACCCCGGTGTCCGCGACCTCGACGGCGAGGTTGCCCGCGGAGGTCGACCGCATGGTGATCGTGATCGAGTTCTCGACGCGCGCCTCGACGTCCGACCGCTCCACGCCCTTGACTGCGTGGAGCGCGTTGCTGATCAGGTTGATCAGGATCTGCATCGCCTTGTGCCGATCGGTGACCAGCGGCGGATCGGCCTCGAGGCGGCGGACGATCCGGACCTCGTGCTTGTCGAACCGGCTCGAGTTGAGCTTCAGCACGTCGTCGAGCACCTCGCTCAGCCGCAGCTGCTCGCTGAGCGCGCCGGACTTGGCGTAGCTCTGCTGGCTCGTCACGATGGCCCGGATGTGCTCGATCCCCTTCTCGATGCGCGTGAGGTCGTTCTGCGCGGACTCCATCTCCTCGACGATGTGCGCCGCGACCTGGACCAGATAGGGGACCACCAGCTTGCCGCGATCGGTGGACAGGAACGCGGCCAGGTCGTCTCGCCGCTCGTCGAGCATGCCGGCGGCCTTGACCAGCCCCGACACCCGCGACTGGCGCAGGACCTCGCCCAGCGTGGTGGCCGACACGAGGACGCTGCTCAGCACGTTGCCCACGTTGTGCAGGACGCCGGCGGAGATCTCGGCCATGCCGGCCTTGCGCGACACCGTCATGAGCTCCCGGCTGAGCTGCTCGGCCCGCGCGATCGCCTTCTTCTGCGCCGTGATGTCGGCGAGCGCCACGATGTGCCGGTCGGCGGCGTCTCCGTCGAGCCGCGCCATCTGCGCGCTCACCCACACCGCCGCGTCACCGCGCACCACCCGCACCTCCTCCGGCGCGCCGCCGTCGTCGAGCTGGAGCCGCGTCACGCGCAGCCGGTCGTCGACCTGGACCAGGTCGGTCCACGGGGATGACGAGCCGGGCCCGCTGCCGGTGAGCTCGAGCCAGCGCCGGTTGACATAGAGCATGCGGCCGGCCCCGTCCACCTCGGCGATGGCCACCGGGGCCGCCTCGCTCACCGTCCGGAAGCGGGCGTCGCGCAGCGCGCTGTCCCGCTCCTCGATGCGCCTCCTGAGGTCGAGCTGCATGTCGTTGAACGCGGTCGCGAGGCGGCCGAGCTCGTCCTGCGAGCGAACCGGGACCGGGCTGTCCAGGTCGCCGCCGGCCACGCGGCTGGCCCCGCGCGCCAGATCCGACAGCGCGCCGGCGATCGAGCGCAGCACCAGCCCGAGCGCCGTCATGAGAACCATCGCGCAGACGAGCGGGGCGCTCCACGCTACCCGGCCCGACCAGGCGGCGGCCTCGGCGGCCTCGTCTTCCTGCTCGACCACCTCTTCCTTCTCGCTCTCGACCATCGCATGCAGGCGCTCGATGGCGAGGCCCACGCGGCTCTCCAGCATCGACCGGTTGACATCTCGATCGACGGCCCGGCTCCGCACCGCCTGCGCGAGGCCGACCACTCCGGCCCGCAGATCGGCGATCAGGGCGGCGAGCGCCGCGTGGTTCGCCAGCTCTCCCTCGACGTCCTCCTCCTCGCGGCTCTGTCGCTCCGCGCGCGCGCGCTCGGCGAACTGTTCGAGCGCCTCGTCGACTCGCTTCTGGGCCGCCAGCAGCTCGTCGATGTTGAGGCCCTCGGCCGGGCGGCCGCGCTGCAGCGCCAGATCGCCCAGCTCCTTGAGCTGCCACACCAGCCCGGCCTCTATCTGGACCAGGAGCTCGAGCTGTTCGTGCGCCCCGCGCGTGCCCGCGTGATGCTCGGAGGCGCGGCGCGAGAACCAGCCGTGGCCCGCGGCCGCGCCCAGCTGGATCGCAGCCACGCATGCGCACATGCCGATCAGCTTGCCGCGGACGGTCATGGCTCGTCCCCGGCCAGCTCCATCTCCCAGGTCATCGTCGCGATCGCGCCGAGGCGTATCGGTCCAGGCGCCAGCTGGACCGGCACCGCCACGCCCAGCTCGACGCCGTCAAGCAGCGCCCAGGCCAGCCCCGCCGCGGTGACCACCGAGGTCTCCTGATCGGACACCTCGACAGCGGCCTCCACCGCCGGGTACAGGCCCGGCAGCGCGACGAAGCAGGACAGCGCCGCGGCCCCCCCGACCTCACCGTCGTCGCCCTCGAATGCTCGCTCGCTCTCGGCCGCGAAGCGGAGGTTGACGCCGAGCCGGCCGAACGTCTGCTGGACCAGGAGCGCGGGCTCGACGGTCCAGGCCCGCTCTTCCTCGCCGGCGAGACCGATCAGGCCGGCGCTCAGCCCGACCGAGACCAGGACCGGTGCCCGGCTGTGCAGGGCGTAGAGCAGCCCGGTCTCCACGCCGGTCATCCGGGCGTCGGAGTCGCCGGAGGAGTCGACCTGCGACTCGACCTCGGCCTGGAGGCGCTCGGTCAGGCCGAGCTCGACAAGGAGCGGGACCGCGGTGTCCGGCGCGCCGCGATCGGCCCGCCACCTGACACCGCTGGTCAGCTGCAGCTCGAGCCGCTCCTGAGTCTGTGGAGGCTCGCCGAGAAACAGCTCCTGTGGCGCAGAGACCGCGGCCGCCGAAACCGGGTCTTTCTCGGCTTCGGCGACCGCGGTCTGCGGTCCAACCACTCCGACCCACAACCCGATGGCGATTCGCCGGCAGCCCTGCGGACTCGCCATCCCCCCCATCCCCCCAACAAGAAGCACATCGGCCGGGTCACGGCGGCCTTTAGCAGCCGATCGAAAAATCGACATCGCCGGCCCGGGCGTCCCGGAGGCGCCCGAAATTGCGGCCGGGCGGGCCGGCGGGCCCGGTGGTCCGCGCTCGCACTCGGGCCCGATCCATCGAAGAATCCAGCCCATGGCACCCTTCGAGCACTGCATCACGACGATGGATGACCTGCGGGCGCTGATCCCGCCGCCGGCAGCGCCAGCAGTCGAGAAGGACATCGACCATGTCAACGTTCACTGCCGCGCCTTCATCGAGCGCTCACCGCTGCTCGTGATCGCGTTCGACCGGCGCCGACGGCAGCGTCAACGCGTCGCCGCGGGGCGGCAATCCCGGCTTCGTGCGCGTCCTGGACGATCATCGGCTGGCGATCCCGGACTACCCCGGCAACCGCCGCGTGGACTCCTGGACCAACGTCGTCGCAACGGGGCGCCTCCAGCTCATCTTCTTCATTCCGCGAATGCTGGAGACCCTGCGCATCTCGGGGCGCGGCTGCCTGACCCGCGATCCGGCGATCCTGCGCCTGCTCGACGATCGCGGCCGGACGCCGACTCTTGCTCTCGGCGTCGCGGCGAACCTGTGGCCGCGGGAGCGTTAGCGCCGCATCAGCGGGGCGGCAAGGTGTAGCGAGCCGCGCTGACCGTCGGCACCAGATCGTCGCCGCTGCCGGCCTCGGCGATCGGGCCGCCGAACCAGATGGCGTCGCGGCCGATGGCCAGGTCGGCGATGCCGATGGCGCGCACGCCGCCGGCCAGCCCGTCGAAGCGCGACCCGTCCCACACGAGGGCGCCGCGCTCGCCGTCGGCCGGGCACGGGAAGTCGGCGCAGTCGAGCGACGCGGTTCCGGCCGCGACCATCTTGCCCCCGCCCAGAGGCTCGATCGCATAGAACGAGAAGAAGCGATCCGCGGTGAGACCGGACTCCGGCGTGGCCAGCTCGGTCCACTTCTCGCCGTCGAACAGGCCGAACAGGAGCCCGCCGCCCCCGCCGCTGTCCAGCGTGCTCACGTAGACCCTGTCACCGTCGCGCCCCAGCGCGGTCACGCTCGCAGCCACGCCGTCGCCGAGCGCGCTCCAGCTGCTTCCGTCCCAGCGCGCGATGCGCTGCGCCGGCAGGTCGTCCACGAACGTGAAATCGCCCGCGACGAGGACATCGTCGTCGCCGGCCACGTCCATGTAGACCACCGCGAGGTCGAAGCCGTCCTCGATCACCTCCAGATCGTCGCCGTCGAGGCGGGCGACGTAGCCGGTGTCGGCCACGCCGCCTACCCACAGCCGCCCCCGGTCGTCGAAGTCGACCGCGAAGACCGGCCCGAGCGAGTCGGCCGCCGCGATCCTCTCCCAGCCGCCGTCGCCGAGGCGCAGGATGGCGCCGCCTCCGCCCTCGCCGCCCTCCGGCGGAGGCGCGATGCAGCCGGTCACGACCTCGCCGCCGTCGGAGACCGCCAGCGACGGGCAGTAGTAGTCCAGCGACAGCCGCTCGGCCTCCGGCACCCAGCGGTCTCCGTCGAAGCGCAGCAGGCTGGCCGACACCGCCTCGCCGCTGGCGTGGCTGAACCGGCCGAGGGCGTGCACCGTGCACTCCGGTCCGCCGGCCGCCACGCGCTCCACGGTGCCGCCCAGGCCGAGCCCGGCCGCGCCCTGCGCCACCCACTGGTCGCCCTCGCGCGCGATGACGCTCTGCGACTGCACACCGTCCACGCCCGGGAAGTTGCCGCCGAGCAGGATGCGCTCGCCGTCGGCCGCCAGGGTCTGAAACGACGCGTCCCACAGCGCGAACGGGGCCTCGTCGCCGCACACGAACTCCTCGTGCCACGGGGTGAAGATCGGCAGGGTGCCGTCGTTGAGCGAGACCCACGCGTCGCCGTCCCAGCGGGCGACCGATCGCGCCTCGACGCTGTCCGGTCCGCCCTGGGGCCCGCCGACGGTGGTGAAGCAGCCGGTCACGACGAGCGAGCCGTCGATCGAGAGCATGTCGCTGACCACGCCCGGCAGGGCGTAGAAGGCCACGCCGCCGCCCAGCATCGTCCAGCCGTCGCCCTCCCTGCGCGCGAGGGCGCCGCTGCCGGCCTCGAACTTGCCGAACGAGCCGCCCGCGTAGACAAGCCCGTCGTCGCCGAGCGCGAGGGCGTAGACCGCCGTCGCCGGCTCGATGTCGAGATCGAGCGCCTTCCAGCCGCGGCCGTCGTAGCTCGCCACCAGGCGCGAGTCGACGCCGCCGATGCTGGTGAAGCTACCGCCGACCAGGAGCACGTTGCCGGCCGCCTCGAGCTCGAAGGCGATGCCGTTGGACGGCCCGCCCGGCGGCGTGGCCCAGGTCTCGCCGTTCCACACAGCGACCCCGATGATGTTGCCCGCCATCGAGAACGCGCCCGCCGCCCACAGCTGGCCATCGAACCACTCGAGCGAGCGCACCAGGCCCTCGAACTGTCCGATGGCGCGCAGCCCGCTGCCGTCGTCGACCCAGATCTCACCCTGCCTCGGCGTGCCGGGCGGGCTGGACTGGAAGGTGGCGAGCGCGAGGTCGCCGTCGTCGGCGATGGCCACGGCGGCGAACCCGCTCGGCGGCGGCGTCAGCTCCCAGGTGGTGCGGGCCGGCTCCCAGCTGTCCCCGGTCCAGCGCACCAGGGGCTCGACCCGCTGGCTGCCGATCCACTGGAAGTGACCGACGGCGACCAGGCTGCCGTTGACGTCGCGGTCGAAGTCGAACACCGACGGCGCCGGGCCGTCGTGCCCGGTGAAGCCGGCGATGGTGAGGCGGTCGTCCCACGCTCCCTCCACGAGCTGTGCCGGCTCCACATCGCGCGGGCAGCCGAGCGCGGCGCCGGCGTCCGGCTCGCCCCCATCCGGCTCGGGGCCGGCGTCGGCCTCGCTGCCGCCGTCGCCGTCATCGCCTCCCGGCGAGCCATCGTCGTCGCCGCAGGCCGCGGCGGTCAGAAGAGTCAGAAGCGCCACTCGCACCAACGTCGTCATGAATCGAAGCTCCCCTCCTGGACGGCCACAGGACCCCTCCGGTCCGAGCCGGCCCGTACCTTAGCCGCCGCAGCCGCCGCATCGCTCGTCGACGACTGTCATCGACTGACGCGATCGACGGGCACAGCGATCAGTTGCGCGCCGCGTCGTGCGGGTAATATCAGGGGATGCCGACCTGCCGCGAATGCAACGATGAGGTGGAGAAGCTCGTGACCGTCAAGCTCGCGGGCAAAGCGCGCAAGGTTTGCGAGGACTGCGCGGACCGCCTGCGCGAGGAGGCCGAGGTCGCGGAGGCCAGCGAAGGGGTCATCCAGGGCATGATGGGCTACAAGGGCCGGCGCTGAGCCTGCCCCCTGCCGCGGCAGGTCACGCGAGCAGGAGCAGCGCCTCGGCCGGGCTGATCATCTGTCGGGCCATGAGATGGAGCGCGGAGCGGCGGAACGAGTGCAGCGTCTTCGCCTCCGTGGCGTGCCGCTCGAGCTCGGTCACCGACGCGCCCGCCGTGATCTGCGCGCGCAGCGCATCGTCGAGCGCGAGCATCTCGACCACCGCCACGCGCCCGGTGTAGCCGGTGTGGTTGCACTCGGCGCAGCCGACCGCGCGCGGCAGCGAGATCCGCTGCTCGCGGTCGACGAGGCCGTGGGCGGCCAGGTTGGCGAGCACGATCGGCGGCGGGATCTCGGCCCTGGTGCAGCGCGGGCACAGGCGGCGGGCCAGCCGCTGCACCAGCACCAGCGCGAGCGACTGGCCGATGAGCGGGTGCGGGCAGCCCAGGTTCTCGAACCGCTGCACCACGCCGACGGCGTTGTTGGCGTGCAGCGAGGTGAGCATGAGGTGGCCGGTCATCGCCGCCTCGAGCGCCAGCTGGGCGGTGTCGTCGTCGCGCACCTCGCCCACCATGATGACGTCCGGGTCCTGGCGCAGGATGGCGCGCAGCACGCTGGCGAAGCCGAGCTCGACGGCGTGGTTGACCTGGATCTGGGTGACGCCGGAGAGCCGGTACTCGATCGGATCCTCGACGGTGAGCACGTTTGTGTCGGGGCGCGTGCGCAGCCGCTCGCCGAGCGCCGCGTAGAGCGTCGACGTCTTGCCCGAGCCGGTCGGCCCGGCAACCGCGATGGCGCCGTAGGGGCGCTGGATGGCCAGCTGCACCGCCTCGAGGATGGCGTGGTCGTGGAAGATCTGCTCGAGCGGCCGGAGCATGGTGGCCGCCTCGAACACGCGCAGCGCGACCTTCTCGCCGCGGCTGCTCGGGACGGTGGAGACGCGGATGTCGACCTCGCGGCGCCCGATGCGCAGGCCGAGCCGGCCGTCCTGCGGCAGCCGTCGCTCGGTGACGTCGAGGCCGGCCAGAACTTTGAGCCGCGCGATGAGCCCCTTGCCGTGGTGCGCCGTGATCGACTGGTCCCAGCTGTAAAGCTGGCCGTGCACGCGGAACCGGATGCGCGGCCCGGCCGCGTTGTGATCGATGTGGACGTCGGACGCGCCGTTCTCGATGGCGTGCGCGATCACGCGATTGGCCAGCGCCACGATCTCGTCGCCCAGCGGGCCGGGCTGCTTGGCCTCGCGCTCCTGGTCCGCCTGGTCGAACACCATCTGGTCGGGGGCGATCGCGCTCTCGGTGGTGCGCCGGCCGCGTCCGGCCCGCATCGCGTCGATGCGCAGCCGCACGTACGCCTCGTTGAAGTCGTCCTGGCTGATCGCCGCCACGACGATCTTCATGGTCGACATCACGCGCTGGACCTCCATGCGCGACACCGAGTTTGTCGGGTCGACCATGCCGATGGTCAGCGTGCGGTCGCGCAGCTCGAGCGGCAGCAGGCGGTGCTGGTGGATCAGCTTGGGCGGCACCATGGCCACCAGGTCCGCCGTCGGGTCGTAGGCCGAGACGCGCACGAACGGGATGACGTCGTCGTTCGGCGGCGGCGCGGTGCTCGAGGCCGGAGGCGGCGGGGCGGTGGTCGCGCGGGCCGCGAGACGGCGGGCCGCGGCGAACGAGAAGGACGCCACCTTGGTGGCCAGCTGCACCACGACGTCGTGGCCCATCAGGAACACGACGCTGTCCTCGGCGGCGGCGACCTCGTGCGGCGGGGCGGTGCCCAGGAAGGCGCCGGTCACGCCGAACGCCTCGCCCGGCGGGACCTCCTCGACGATGAGCTGGCCGTCGCGCACGGCCGCGCGTCCCGAGTAGACGAAGCCGATGCCGGGCTTCGGCGTCCCGGCGCGCACGATCACGACGCCCGCGCCGACCTCGGCCGGAAACACGTGCGGCGCGATCTTCTCGATCGTGGCGCGGTCGCAGCCCGCGAACAGGCGCGTGCCCGCGAGGAAGTTGACGATCGACGCCACCGGAATGCTCACACGACGGGCGCGCCCGTCATTCCCCCTGATCATCGGGCCGGATCGTATCGCGCCGGGCGCACGGAGCGAATTGCGAACTTGCCGCTCGGGGCCCGCCCGTGGGGCCGCTCTAGCCTTCCGGCAGGCGGGCGAGCCACTCGACGACGCGCGTCTGCTCGTCCATGCGCGGCGCGAGGTGGCTGGTCCGGCGGACCTCGGCGAGCTGCGCGCCCACGGCGATGTCCGCGATGCTGCAGGCCGAGCCGACCAGCCAGCCGGTCCGCCCGAGCAGGGCGTCGACCCGGCCGAGGTGGGCGAGGAACGACTGCTCGACCTGCTCGCGCGTGAGCTTCCCGATCCCCTGGGCGCGCAGCTTCTTGCGCATGCGCGGCAGCAGAACGGCGCCGAAGACGGCCCGCTCCCAGCCCGGGTCGACCGGCGCAAAGGAGCTCGACAGCCTTGTCGCGCACCTCCGCGATCTCGAAGCGCAGGTAGATCTCGAGGAAGTAGAGCGACTCGTCGGCCCAGTCCTCGAGCGTGAGCGCCAGCGCTCGCTCCGTCGGGTCGGCCGGCAGGAGCGGCGGCGCCGGGTGCTTGCGCTCCAGGAACTCGAAGATCGCGCTGCTGTCTTGCAGGCGCTCGCCGTCGTAGTCGAGCACCGGCAGCTTGCCCGCCGCCGACAGGCCCGCGGCGTTGCGCGCCCGCAGCCCGTTGTACTCCTCGGTCCGGTACGCCACTCCCTTGTGCGCGAGGACCTTTCGCACCTTTCGACAGAAGGGAGAGATGTCCCACTGGTGAAGCACCACGTCCGGCATGCCGCGCAAGCTACCACAGCGTCGCGGCCGGCGCGCAGTATGATGCCGCGCGACAATGGACTTCGAGACCATCCTCTACGACATCGATGGAGCGATCGCGACCATCACCCTGAACCGCCCCGAGCGCCTCAACACGATCGTCCCGCCGATGCCGGACGAGGTCGAGGCCGCGGTGCACGCGGCGACGATGGACGAGGGCGTGAAGGTGATCGTGCTGCAGGGCGCCGGGCGCGCGTTCTGCGCCGGCTACGACTTCGGGTCCGGCTTCCACCACTGGGACCGCCACATGACCACCGGCGGGGCGTGGGACGCGGGCAAGGACTTCGCGTTCTCCACCTATCACGGCGGCGCGCCGACCCAGAAGCTCATGTGCCTGTGGCGCACGCCCAAGCCGGTGATCGCCCAGATCCACGGCTGGTGCCTGGGCGGAGGCTCCGACACCGCGCTGTGCGCCGACCTCGTCATCGCAAGCGAGGACGCGCGCATCGGCACGCCCTACTCGCGCATGTGGGGCTGCTACCTGTCGGGCATGTGGCTGTACCGGCTCGGCCTCACGCGCGCCAAGGAGTACGCCCTGACCGGCAAGCCCCTGTCGGGGCGCGAGGCGGCCGACGTCGGGCCTGATCAACCGCGCGGTGCCGTTCGCAGAGCTGCAGGCCGAGGTGCGCCGCACCGCCGAGCAGCTCGCCGACATCCCGGCGTCGCAGCTCGCCGCCATGAAGCTGGTCGTCAACCAGGCGTACGAGAACATGGGCCTGGGCACGACGCAGATGCTGGGCCCGATCCTCGACGGCCTGATGCGCAACACCCCCGAGGCGCGCCAGTTCATCGAGCGCGCGGCCGAGGAGGGCGTCGGCGCCCTGGTGGCCGAGCGCGACCGCGCCTTCGGCGATTACTCGGCCGCCCCGCCCGACCAGCGCCCCGACCCCACCCATGTGATCGAGCCCCCACGCCGGGGCCGGTAGCTGTCAACCGGTGACAGCGGATGCAGCTCGGCCGGTCGGTCGGTCCGGGTCCAGGATCGTGAGGTAGACCGACCGGGAGGATCATCATGGGAATCTCGACGGGCAGATCCGGCAAGGGGCCGCGCAGCGACATCAACATCACGCCGCTGGTCGACGTGGTGCTCGTCCTCCTGATCATCTTCCTGGTGGCGATGCCGATCCGGCTCCTTCACATCCCGGTCGAGGTGCCGCGCGAGCTGACACACATAGAGGTCTCGTCCGCCTCGCCCATCGTCCTGGTCGGCAAGACGGACGGCACTGTCGAGCTCGACGACGGCACCGGCGCCGTGCGCCACGTCAGCCGCGCAGATCTGGCCCGCACCATCCGCCCCATGGTCAACGCGATCAAGACCGACCGCGTCGTGTTCGTTCAACTTCGACGACGACCTGGCCTACGCCGAGGTCATCTCGATCATGGACACGGTCAAGGGCATGGGCCGCGACGCCAGCGGCCACGACACAAAACCGATCAAGGTCGCGCTCAGGACCACCGGCAGGTAGCGGCCGCGAGACTGCCGCGCGCGGCCCCGCGGTCAGGACCGCTCGCTGTCCTTTATCAGCGCGGCGGTCGGCGCAGCTCGAGGCGGCCGTCGCGCAGCTGCCAGGGCGACCTCGCCGCCACCAGGTCGGCGATCTGCTGCGGGCTGCGCGCGTCGAGGCGGATGTCCCAGATGACCGCCATCTCCTTGAGGCCGGTGGTGAACAGGTGCGTGCCGTCCGGGCTGAACTCGGCCGTGTAGGCCGGTCCGCGGATGATGCGGAGGAGCTCGCCGGTGCGTTCGTCCCACAGGCGCGCGGTGTTGTCCATCGACGACGTGGCGACCAGCGTCCCGTCCGGGCTCAGGCTGGCCCGGGCCAGGTTGTCGCCGTGACCGAGGAACATGCGCCGCTTCGCGCCGGTCGCCGCGTCCCAGGTGATCGCTGTGTGGTCGAGGCGGCCGCCGGTGACGATGACGGAGCCGTCGCGGCTGTACTCGATGTCCTGGATCCAGACCGTGTGCGCCTGGAAGGCCAGCTCCGGCGCGCCGGTATCGCGTCGCAACACGGTGACGCGGCCATTCTCGTCGGCGACCGCGATCCGCGATCCGTCCGGTGAGAAGGCCAGGCTGGTGACACGCTTGTCGAAGGTCAGGATCGGTTCGATCCGCTGCCCCGGTGTCGGCGCGCCAGAACCGGACCTTCTTGTCGTTGCCGCCGGTCGCGAACATCGACCCGTCGCGGCTGGCCGCGACGCCGTAGACGGTGGCGGTCCCGTGGTCCGCGATGCGCCCGAGCAGCTTGCCGCGCCCGTCCCAGAGCCGCAGCGGCTGGCCATCCGGGCTGCTGACAAGGATGCGGGACCCGTCGCGGTTGGTCGCGACCGCGTACGGCCCGCCCATCTCGGGCCACGACGCGATCGGCGCGCCGGTGCGCCCGTCGTAGACGCGGACCTCGCTGCGATGCTCCGACGCCAGGCCGGTGATGAAACGCGTGCCGTCGCCGCTGTAGACGCCCGGGTACAGCGCCGACGGGAAGAACTCGCCGCTCTCGCCTCCGGCCACGACACGACGCGGGTCGGTCACGTCCCACACGTCGACGCCGTCGACGCTGGCCGTGGCCAGCTTGGTGCCGTCGGGCGAGAGCGCCGCGTCGAACAGCTTGCCGTACGCCACGACGTCGACGAATCGCAGCAGCGCGGCGCTTCCGGTGTGCCAGATACGGATCGCACCGTCGGTGGAGGTGGTCAGGATGAGGCGGCCGTCCGGCGAGAACCACGCGTTCTTGAAGCGCGCGCCCTCCGGCAGGATGATCGTGTGGGCGACCTCGCCGGTGTCGGCCCGGCGCACCTGCAAGGTCACGTCGGCGTCGCAGGTGAGCAGCCACTTGCCGTCGCTGCTGAAGGCGGCCTCCACCACCATGTTCTTGATCGGAGCCAGCTGCAGCAGCGGCTTCCAGGTGCGCGCGTCCCAGAAGGTCATGCGGCCGTCCCAGCCGGCGGTGAAGGCGCGCTTCCCGTCCGGGTGGGCCAGGATGGCCGACACCCGGTCCGTGTACGGAGTCGCGTCGGCCACCGACTTGCCGCTGGCCAGCTCCCACACCGAGAGCCGGCCGTCCTTGCCGCCGCCCACGAGCCGCTCGCCGTCGAGCGAGAACGAGGCGCGGAAGCCTCCGCCCGGAAAGCGGCGCAGCTCGGCTCCGGTGTGCGCGTCCCACACGATCGTGAAGTCGCCGGCCCCGACGCTCACCAGGCGCTTGCCGTCACGGGAAAAGGCGACGTCCTCGATGCTGCGCGTGTGCCCGCGCATCACCGCCAGCGACTTGCCGGTGGCCGCGTCCCACAGCCGCACGGTGTCGTCGTCGCCGCCGGTGGCGATGCGAGACCCGTCCGGGCTCCAGGCGACCGTGATCACCTCGCGCTCGTGACCGGTCAGCGAGAACCGGCGCGCCGCCAGCGGAGCGACGGCCTGGCTGACCAGCGAGCGGAGCACGAGCGACGACGGCGCGCGGCGATACGCCTCGGCCAGGTAGACCGAGGCGCGGAACGGACGGCCGAGATCGAGCTCGCGGCGGCCGTTCTGCTCGAGCAGGGCCAGGGTCTGACCGTCGGCGCGCCGGCGCTCCGCCTCGGCCCGGTCGCGCGCCGCCTCGGCGTCGCGACGCAGGCCGGTCTCGCGCGACAGGAACCAGGCGGAGCCGAGCACCGCGGCAAGCGCGAAGCAGGCGGTGAGCACGCTGAGCGCCCGGTTGCGGCGGATCCATCGCGCGACCAGCTGCGGGCGCGAGTAGACGTGGGCACCGACGAGCTGCCCGGTCAGGAACCGCTTGAGATCGGCGGCGAGCTCGCCCGCGGTCCGGTAGCGGGCGGCCGGATTCCAGGCCATCGCCTTGTCGACGATGGCGGCCAGGTCCACCGGCACGCCGGACTCGCGCTCGCGCAGCGGTGTCGGCGTGATCGATCGGATCTCCGCCAGCAGCACGCTGGCGTTCTCGCCCGAGTGCGGCGGCTGCCCGCACAGCACGAAGTACATCATCGCGCCGAGCGAGTAGACGTCGGCCCGCTCGTCCACTTCCTCGCCGCGCGCCTGCTCCGGCGGCATGAACAGCGGCGTGCCGAGGATGGCGCCGTCCTGGGTCAGCTCCTGCGTGCCGCTGACGCGATAGGGCGCCGCGCCGACGTCGCGCAGCTCGGCCTCGGCCAGATCCTTTGCCAGTCCCCAGTCGATGACCGCGGTCTCGCCGTACGCGCCGACGATCACGTTGGACGGCTTGAGGTCGCGGTGGATGACGCGCTTCGAGTGCGCGTAGGCCACCGCCTCGGCGACGGCGAGCAGGTTGGGGACCAGCGCGAGCCGCTCGCCCAGATTGCGCGCCGAGTCGACCAGGTCCTTGAGCTGGCGACCCGAGACGAGCTTCATCGCGTAGTAGGGCCTGCGGCTGTCGGGCCAGCGACCCGCGTCGTGGACCGGCACGATCGCCGGGTGCTCGAGCCGCGCCGTGATCCGCGCCTCGCGCACGAAGCGCGCCTCTGCCTGATCGCTCGGCCCGAGCAGCTCCTTGATCGCCACGACGCGCCCCAGCACGACGTCGCGCGCGCGCAGGATGCGGCCGATGCCGCCGCGCGCGTGCTCGTCCATGACGACGTACCGGCTCGAGTCCTGCGCAGCGGGCCACGACCGCCCCAGCTCCGGCGGGATCGGCGTGCCCTCCGCCTCGTAGCGCTCCGTGCTGTCGCCCGGCAGAGGTGTCGGGTCGCCCGTCCTGGGCGTCCGGCTCACCGCGTCGGGGCGCTTCCCGTTGATCGTCCGGTCATCGGTCACCGTCATGCCGCGCACCGCTCATCGATTTTCAGCATCGCTCCCCCACCACAATCCGGCCCGATGGCCGCTGTCGTCGAGTCAATTTGGCAGCGCAGCCACGAGGCCCGCAAGTGCGTTTGGCGGACCAGTTCCCTCCTCCCCTGTGACATCCGATCGGGGGGCCGTCCCGGCGGCGGCGACAATTCTCGACAATTGGGTGCAGACCGGTCCCCCGGGGCGCGCGTTGGGGCGTGTTCGGAGGTGGCATCCATGCCCAGAATTGCACCGAAAGCCGTCTGTTTCTCCGCCCTCGCGGCGCTCCTCGCTGTCTCGGTCTCGTGCAGGAAGTCCCAGTCAAAGGCGGAGTCGCCGACGTCCGGCACCGCCGCCGCCGCCCGTGAGACCGCGCCGGCCGACACCGGCCGATCCGGCGCCTGCCACGCCGGGCGCAGGCGGTGGCGATGGGGCGGCCGCGTCTTCGCCGTCCGTGGCCGGCCCTTCTGGCGCCGAGACCTCCCGCGACCGCAGCGGCGGCGGCAAGGCGAAGGCCGGTGAGGCCGAGGCCGGCGCGATGGGTGCCGAGGAGCCGGGCGCAGCGACCGGGACGACAGGCCCGGCAGCGACAGGGGATCTCCGGCCAGCTCACCGCCGGAGACTGGGACGACAACCTGAACTTCGACTTCTTCCGCAGCTACCTCTCGGCGTTCCGCGGCACGCGGCCGGACCTCCCGGCGATCGCCGTCAACGGCCGGGTGACCATCCGCGTCACCGACGAGCGCGGGGCTCCCGCCCGCCATGCGCAGGTCACCGTGCGCTCGGGCCAGCGCGAGTGCCTGACCGCGCCCACCGGCGCCGACGGCCGCCTCCTCTTCTTCCCCGCCCACGACTGCGGCCAGCGCGGCGCCGGCGATGCGGTTCACGGTGACCGCGGCGCTCGCCCGCCAGGGCGCCCGCCCGATCACGGTGCAGGCCCCGCGCGGCGACACCTGGACCGTCTCCGTGGCCGGCAACGGCGCACCCGGTGCGAGGCGCTCGACATGGCCCTGCTCATCGACGCCACCGGCAGCATGGGCGACGAGATCACCTACCTCCAGGAGGAGGTCCGCGGCATCGTCGAGAGCGTCCGCGCCGCCTCGCCCGGCATCTCGCTGCGCTTCTCGCTCGTCGTCTACCGCGATGAGGGGGACGAGTACGTCACCCGCGTCTTCCCCTTCACCGACGACCTCGACGCCTTCCGCCGCAACCTGTCCGCGCAGCAGGCCGGCGGCGGCGGCGACTACCCCGAGGCGCTCGACCAGGGCATGGCCGCGCTCGGCGATCTCCAGTGGCGGACGGGCGACGTCGCGCGCGTCGCGTTCCTGATCGCCGACGCCCCGCCGCACACCGAGCGCGCCGCCGCCTACATGGAGAGCGTCAACCGGCTCCGCCGCCGCGGCGTCCACATCTACCCGGTCGGCGCCAGCGGCGTGGCGGACGAGGCCGAGTACCTCATGCGCCTGACCGCGGCCCTCACGCAGGCGCGCTACCTGTTCCTCACCGACGACTCCGGCATCGGAAACTCCCACGCCGAGCCGCACATCCCCTGCTACTCGGTGCAGAAGCTCGACGACCTCCTGCGGCGCATGGTGCTGTTCGAGCTCACCGGCGAGTCGGCCGCGCCGCGCACCGTCGTGCGCACCGTGGGCGAGCCGTCGAAGGAGGGCCGCTGCACCCTGTCCGGCAACCGGTTCGTCCAGATCGCGCGCTGAGCTCGGTCGCCCGCCGGGAGCGGCGGACAAAGGTGGTGCCGAGTGCGGATCATCGTTGCATCCTTGCGCCGGACTGACCAGGAGCGCGGCGATGCGGACGAGACCTCGGTTCCACCACCCCGGCCGCCACCTCTCGCTGCTCGTGTTGCTGGCGTGGCTGCTGGCCTCGAGCGGCTGCGGCGAAGACGTCGCGGCCATCGACGAGTTCGACCGGCAGCGTTCGATCCCATCCGGCGCGGACCTACTCCAACCCGATCCGCATCGACATCCCGGGAGCCGGCCGGACCGTCGAGAACTGCCCGGATCCGTCGATCATCCGCGGGCAGCAGCCGGGCGACACGTCCTGGTACCTCTACTGCACCTCGAACCCGCTGCACGCGCGACGACGTGGACGACGAGGGCAACGACGTCTTCCACCTCATCACCATGCACCGCTCCGACGACCTGGTGCACTGGACCTACGTCGGCGACGCGTTCGACGCGCAGCCGGACTGGGCCGCCGCGCCGCAGGGCTTCTGGGCGCCGGATATCCAGTACTTCGACGGCACCTACCACCTCTATTACTCGGCGTCCGAGACGGTGCCCGGTGAGCCGGGAGACGCCGTCATCGGCGCCGCCGCCATCGGTGTCGCGACCAGCGACAGCCCGACCGGGCCGTGGACCCACGCTCCCGCGCCGGTGGTGGAGCCGCAGAAGGCGCCGTGCTGCCCCGATCGCGACGACTGGCGCTGGGTCATCGACTCGAACGTGGTCACCGACGGCGACGGCCAGCGCTGGATCTACTTCGGCAGCTACTTCGGCGGCATCGCGATCCGCAAGCTGTCCGCCGACGGACTGAGCTCGGATCCGGCCAGCCAGCTCGAGATCGTGTCGGACGAGCGCTACGAGGGCGCGTACGTGGTCGCGCGCAACGGCTACTACTACCTCTTCGTCTCGGCCACCAACTGCTGCAACGGGCCGCTGACCGGGTACAGCGTCTTCGCCGGGCGCTCGGAGAGCCCGACCGGCCCGTTCGTCGATCGCGAGGGCGTGCCGTTCACGCCCGGACGCGTCGGCGGAACACCGGTGCTCAGCATGAACGGCAACCGCTGGGTCGGCACCGGCCACAACGCCGTCTTCACCGACCTCGCCGGGCAGGACTGGTTCGTCTATCACGCGATCGACAGGAACGACCCGTACCGGGGCGGGTCGCCGCTGGGCGACTTCCAGGTCAAGCGGCCCGCGCTGATGGATCCGCTGGACTGGATCGACGACTGGCCGACGGTGCGCGGCGGCCGCTGGGCATCGGACCGGCCGATGCCGGCTCCCGTCGCCCAGCCCGGCGACGACGCCGGCTACGAGCTCCGGGTGCTGCGGCCCGACAGGCCCGGCCGGCTCATCCGATCGCTGTCGGACGAGTTCGACGGACCCGATCTCGCTCCGCGGTGGTCCTGGGTGCGCGAGCCGGCCGCCGGCACTTTCGGGATCGAGGACGGGATCCTGCGCTTCGACACGCAGGAGGCGGATCTGTTCGTCGACTCCAACAGCGCGTCGGTGCTCGTCGAGCCGGCCCCGCACGGGAAGGACTACATCGTCGAGACGGCGGTCAGGCTGACCAACCTGCCCGCCGAGGGCTGCTGCTTCAACTTCACGCAGGCCGGGCTGGTCATCTACGGAGACGACGACAACTTCGTCAAGCTCGTGCCCTTCTCGCTGTGGGACACCCGCCAGGTCGAGTTCGCGAAGGAAGTCTTTCCGGTGCCGCCCGACTATCCGCGCTACGGCAACACCGTGGCCGGCCCGCCCGGCGAGATCACGTGGCTGCGGATCGCGGCGCGCGTGCGCCATGTGTCCGAGGAGACCTACACGGCCTACACCAGCCTCGACGGCGTGACCTGGTATCGCGCCGGCACCTGGACGCACCGGCTGGGCCATCACGCGAAGATCGGCCTGGTCTCGATGGCGCGGCCTCCGGACCAGCCGGACCACGCCGGCCACTTCGAGTACGTCCGCGTCTACGAGCTGAAGGAGTAGCGCGACGCGAGCGGGCGGATCGCGCCCCGCGTGCGCGTCCGGGAGGTACCTTGGGGCGCTTCCAGGGGTTCCCGACATGACTCGAGAGACGTTGAAGAAGCTCCCGCTCCTGTGCCTGGCGCTCTCCTGCGCGCCCTATCCGGAGGCGGACCGCGCGCCGGCCTCCGAGCGCGAGCGCTGGGAGCAGCAGGCGCAGCGGGTCACCATCGTGCGCGACGACTGGGGCATCGCCCACGTGCGCGGCCGGACCGACGCGGACGCCGTGTTCGGGATGATCTACGCGCAGGCCGAGGACGACTTCAACCGCGTCGAGACCAACTACATCAACGCGATGGGCCGCCTGGCCGAGGCGGAGGGCGAGAGCGCCATCTGGCAGGACCTCCGCATGAAGCTGTTCATCGATCCGGTCGAGCTCGAGAGGCTGTACGGCGAGAGCCCGGCGTGGCTGCGGAGGCTGATGGACGCGTGGGCCGACGGCCTGAACTACTACCTCGCGACCCACCCGGAGGTGCAGCCGCGCGTCATCCGGCGCTTCGAGCCGTGGATGGCGCTGTCGTTCACCGAGGGGAGCATCGGCGGCGACATCGAGCGCGTCAACCTGGCCGAGCTCGAGGCGTTCTACGGCGAGGGATCGGCGCGGCCGGCGCCGGTCGAGGTGAGCGGGCCGCCGGAGCCGTCCGGCTCGAACGGCTTCGCCATCGCGCCGGCGAACACGGTGGCTCGCCGCGCCCTGCTGCTCATCAACCCGCACACGTCGTTCTACTTCCGCTCCGAGCTGCAGATGACCAGCGACGAGGGGCTCGACGCCTACGGCGCGGTGACCTGGGGGCAGTTCTTCGTCTATCAGGGCTTCAACGATCGCGCCGGGTGGATGCACACGTCGACCGGCGCCGACGCGGTGGACGAGTACGCCGAGTCGATCGTGCGCAAGGGCGGCGGCCTCTACTATCGATACGGAAAGGAGCTGCGGCCGCTGGCGACCAGCCGCATCCGGGTGCCGTACCGGACCGCGACCGGCATGGCGAGCAGGGACGTCACGGTCTACCGCACCCACCACGGCCCGATCGTGCGCTCGGCCGACGGCAAGTGGATCGCCATCCGGCTGATGAACAGGCCGATCGCGGCGCTGAGCCAGTCGTACCTGCGCACCAAGGCGCGCAGCCTCGAGCGCTTCCGCGAGGTGATGGAGCTGCACGCCAACTCGTCGAACAACACGCTCTACGCCGACGCCGACGGACACATCGCCTACTTCCATCCGCAGTTCGTGCCGCGGCGCGACGACCGCTTCGACTTCACCCGCCCGGTCGACGGCAGCGACCCGGCCACCGACTGGAGCGGCGTGCACGGCGTGGCCGACAGCCCGCACGTCGTCGACCCGCCGAACGGCTGGACCATGAACACCAACAACTGGCCCTACTCCGCGGCCGGGCCGCACAGCCCGAAGCGCGAGCGACTTCCCGCGCTACATGGACACCGAGCGGCGAGAACCCGCGCGGCCTCCAGGCCATCCGCGTGCTCGAGGGCCGCAAGGACTTCACGCTGACCGGCCTGCGCGACGCCGCGTTCGACAGCTACCTCACCGCCTTCGCCGCGCTCATCCCCCGGCTGGTCCGCGCCCACGAGCAGCTGCCCGCGCGCGACGGGCTCAAGGCGAGGCTGGCCGGGCCGATCGGCGTGCTGCGCGGCTGGGACCACCGCTGGTCGGCCGACTCGGTGGCCACGTCGCTCGCGGTCTACTGGGGGCAGGAGCTGTGGCAGCGCGCCGAGGGGAAGCGCGCAGGCCGTCGATGTACAACTACATCGCCGGGCACACGACGCCGGCGCAGCAGCTCGAGGCGCTCGCCGCCGCCTGCGACCGGCTCGCGGCCGACTTCGGGAGCTGGCGCACGCGGTGGGGCGACATCAACCGCTTCCAGCGCCTCACCGGCGACATCGAGCAGCGCTTCGACGACGCGGCGCCGAGCATCCCGGTGCCGTTCACCAGCGCGCAGTGGGGCTCGCTGGCGTCGTTCGGCGCGCGCACCTATCCGGGGACCAAGCGCATGTACGGCTCCAGCGGCAACAGCTTCGTCGCGGTCGTCGAGTTCGGCGAGCGCGTGCGGGCGCTGGCGGTCACCGCCGGCGGCGAGAGCGGACACCCGGACTCGCCGCACTTCGGCGACCAGGCCGCGCGCTACGCCAGCGGCGACCTGCGCGAGGTCTACTTCTATCCATCGCAGCTCGCGGGGCACACCGAGCGCACCTATCGTCCGGGGCGCCGATGAGTCCGGCGCTGCGGAAAGGACCACGACCCATGAGCCGATGCGCTGCGTTCGCCGTCCTGGCCGGACTCCTCGATCGCGGGCTGCGCCGCCGGGCGCGAGCGCACGACCATCGTCGAGCCGCGCCCGGCCGGTGCGGCGAGCCTGCCGTTCAGCGACGGCGTGCTGGTCGGCGACACGCTCTACCTGTCGGGAAAGATCGGCCTCGATCCGGCGACCGGCAAGGTGCCGGCCACGCGTGGAGGAGGAGGTGCGCCTGGTGATGGAGAGCGTCAAGGCGACGCTCGCCCGCGCCGGCATGACGATGGACGACCTCGTCTACGTCCAGGTCTTCTGCAGCGACCTCTCGCTCTACGCCCGGTTCAACGCCATCTACCGGACCTACTTCTCCGAGTTCCCGGCCCGCGCCTTCATCGGATCGGGAGCGCTGCTCTTCGACTCGCACTTCGAGGTCCAGGGCATCGCGGTCAGGCGATGACCCGCCGGTCGCATGGCGGCGTGACATTTGTGGTTGCGGCGTCCGGGCGAACTATGCTCAGAGTGTTGCGCGATGCGCGTACAGGCCGTCCTTCGGGCTCCCTTCCTCGTTGTGCTGACAGGCTCGATTTTCGTCGCTTGCGGACTTGACGGCGAAAATCCAGACAGTGGCGACCAGGCATCGCTTCGGCGCCGTCCCGTCGTCGCCCGGCGATGGACGCGACGCGCGCGAGCCGGATGTCCGCCAGGTCTTGCCGGCCGTGGTGCCTCCGTTTCGCAACCCGGTCACCCTCCCGGACGAGGACCTCGGACTTCAAGTCCTGGCGCTCATGGGCGCGCCGGTCGAGGGCGCGGTCGAGAACTGCAACCACTGCCACGGCCTGACCCGGCAGAGTCTGCGCGTCTGGCTCGACCTCGGCAACCTGGCGCTGTCCAAGTGCCTCGTCGGCATCGGCGGTGACCGACGCGACAAAGGCGCGCGGCATGATCGACTGCCTGCGCGTCACGCCGTCCAATCCGCTCTCCGACTTCTCGCCCGCCAAGCTCGGCGTCTACACGACGGCCGCGCACCTGCCCTGGTTCGAGTACGTCTTCCAGCTGGCCTACGGCGCGACCGCGCCGGCCAAGTACCAGCTGTTCAAGGACCGGGTCGCCATGCCGCGCGGCGAGTTCGCGCCGATGGACCAGGCGCAGTTCGATCTCGTGGCCGAGTACTTCGCGCGCGGGCTGCCGCTGCTCGACGAGCTCCTGCCCGAGCCGGATCCGGACGGCTGCACCCTGGACGTGTCGGACGCCGTCGCCGATCACGTGGACCAGATGGCGATCTCCGGCTGGGGCGCGGTCAACCGCGACAACGACCTCCTCATGTTCGGCTGCGGCGGCGCCACCTCGCCGCGCCAGTGCCTGACCACGTTCACGCGCGCGACGGAGTGGGAGTCGCTGCCGGACGCGGTCGTGCGGCGGCTGCGCAACATCACCTACTCGTCGTCGTTCTGGACCCGCAGCTCGGCCGACGGCCGGTTCGTGGCGCACGGGCGGTCGAGCGGATCGCTGCGCTCGGCGTTCGTCGATCTCCAGGCCGATCGGGTCATCCCGGCCAACGCGTTCTACGACCCGGGCTTCTTCCCCGACAACTCCGGCTTCGCGTTCCAGGCCAGCAGCGCGCTCTTCTGCCCGCACGCGGTGCTGACCGCCGGGCCGACCCAGGTCAACTTCAACGAGCCGGGCTGCACGTCCAACAAGGTGGTCGGCCTCTACCAGCACCTCGGCGCCTCGCTGGGCGGCGGCGACTACTGGACCGTGGACAGCCAGTTCGTCAGCGACAACGGCGGCAACGGGCCGACGCTGCGCGATCCGTTCGCGCCCTTCTCGTCGAACGCGACGTCGAGCCTCACCCCGATGATCCACACCGGCAACCGCTACGTGCCGGGGCAGAGCGTCAGCGTGGACACGCCGCTCGAGGGAGACTCGGTGCTGTCGCCGTCGGCGCTGCTGCTCATCACGCGCGTGGCCGGCGAGGACGACCGCCAGCTCGGCTTCATGCTGCGCCGGGTCGACGCCACCAAGACCCCGACCGGCTACGAGGTCGAGGTCCCGACGGTCGCGCGCTACTGCGTGAACGGCGGCAAGCCGAGCTTCTCCTTCGACGAGCGCTGGCTCACCTACCATCACTACGTCGAGCCGGAGGACGCCGTGGACCTGGGCTACACCGGCCCCGACGACCCGGCCTTCGCGCCCTATCTCACCAGCGGCGCGGCCAACATCTACGTCATGGACGTGCTGACCGGAGTGAGCCGCCGCGTCACCAGGATGCGCCCCGGCGAGTACGCCCTGTTCCCGCACTTCCGCTCGGACGGCTGGATCTATTTCATGGTCCGCCCGCCCGGCCCCGGCGAGATCATCGCCGCCACCGACGCGGCCCTCGTCCTGTCCGAGTGACAGCGCCGATGGCCGCGAGTCCCTGCCGCGTGCAGGGGGCTCGAATGTGGCTCCAAGGAGGTGCGGGAGTGCACCAGTCCTGTCGTTGCCGATCACTCGAGTCGTGGGTGCTAGATTGCCCCTGCATTCATGCCGAGGGAGGCAAATCATGAACAAGCTTGGATTAGGACTCAGTCTGGTTGCGATGCTTGCGCTCGGATGCGGCGATGACGACACCGAGGGCGGCGCCGATGCCGGGGCGGCCGACGCCGGCGCGACGGAGACCAGCTTCGCGGTCATCCTCTCGGCCGACGACGAAGAGCCGTTCTGCACCTTCGCCGGTGCGGATGCCGCCGGCGAGGGCACCGTGACAGTCAGCGCGGACCTGACCGAGGTCGACCGTCGAGCTGTCGAGGGAGCGATCTGTCCGGCGACGCGACCGCCGCGCACATCCACTCCGGCGCCGAAGGCGTGGCCGGCGGCGTGATCTTCCTGATCGGGATGCCGCCGGCGAACCCGGTCACCGCGACCTTCACCGCCGACGACTACCCGACCAACGATACCGGACGGCGCCCCGGCCGACTTCGCGGCCTTCGTCACGGCGATGCTGGCCGGCAACAGCTACTTCAACGTGCACTCCGGCCTGACTGCATGCCGGGCGAGATCCGCGGCCAGATCACCGACTGATCTCGCGTCCGGCGCGGCGAGGCAGGCGGGCCGAAACCGCCTGTCTCGTCCCCCGGGTTCAGCGGGACATGCGCCTGCTCGCAGCGGGCCACCTCGCGGGCGGCCGCGTCCGGCTTGCCGGCGTCGACGGCGCTGAGCAGGCCGCGGTCGCGCACGTCGCGCCAGAACTCGAAGCTGCGCCGGTGGGCGTCGCGCGCCGAGCGCCACCGGGCCTGCCGCTCGGCCGGCGGCGCGCGCTGGTCGGCGGCGAGCGTCGCGTAGGCATCGCCCAGCTCGGTGTAGCTCTCGGCGAACGATCCGCCGACGACGATGTTGCTCGGGATCGAACGGCGTGCGCTCCATGAGCGCGATCGCCTCCGCGCACTCTGCCAGCGCCGCCCGGGTCTGGCCCAGCCTGGACAGGGTGCGGCCGATCTTGGCGCGACCCACGATCAGGGCGGCGCGACTCCACAGGTCGTCCGGGTTCGCCTTCACCTCGTCGACGCGCAGCTCGTGGGCCCTGCGATAGCTCGACAGCGCCTCCTGGTAGTCGCCGAGGCGGAACAGCGTGTCGCCGATGCGGAGCAGCGCGAAGGACGGGCTGCTGCCGCCGTCCGGATCCGCCCGCCTGAGCTCCTCGCCGATCGCCGCGCTCCGGCGGTAGGCCTCGAGCGCCTCGCGGTCGCGGCCCATGCGGCCCAGCACGTCCCCTTCATTGTAGTAGGTGACGCCGAGGTTGCTCTTGTAGGTGGCGCTGAGCGGGGACTCGGCGATCAGCGCCTTGCGAACGGCCAGCGCCTCGCGCGTGTGGCGCAGCGCGACCTCCAGGTCGCCGGTCTCGATCAGCGCCGAGCCCAGGTGGTCGTGCAGGGTGGCGAGCCCCTGGCGGACCCGCCGCGGCCGGCGCCGCGCCGGCGATCATGGCTGCCAGATCCGAGCGCGGCGGTGCTGGTCGATGGCGCGGGCGACCTCGCCCACGTTCAGCGCCAGCATGCCGGTGCGGTCGTGCAGCATGGCCAGCTGGAAGCGCAGGTCCTCGTCGGCCGCCGGCGACGCCACCAGCGGCTCGAGCAGATCCATCGCCGCGCGCATCTCGGCCGCGGCGCCGGTGACGTCGCCGGTCGCCTCGAGCAGCACGCCGAGCTTGTCGTGGCTGAGCGCCGCCTCGCGCCGCGCCGTCGGTGAGCCGGGATCGGCGGCGAGCAGCGCCTCGCGCAGCTCGAGCGCCTTGCGATAGCTGCGCAGCGCGCCGGCCGTGTCGCCGAGGTTGGCGCTGAAGTCGCCGCCCTGGACGTCGCCGACCCGCTCGTACGCCGCCGCCATCTCGCGCTGCAGCGACGGATCGCCGTGCACCTCGCGATCGAGCGCGTCGAGGTACTTGAGCGCGTCGGCGACGAGGCGGTGGCGGACCGGCGTGGCGCCCGCCAGGTCCTTGATCGCGTCGTGGTAGTCGAACAGGACGTTGCGGGCGAGCTGGCGCACGTCGTTGAAGCGCCGCTCGGCCCGAGCCTGCGCGTCCCGCGCGATCTCCTCCTGCACGCCGCGCCCGGTGCGCCTGCCATCCAGTGGCCACGATCCCGCCCACCAGCGTGACGAGCAGGAGCAGCGCGGCGGCCACGCCGGCCCGGTGGCGGCGCACGAACTTCGCTGGTGCGGTACGCGAACGTCTCCTGGCGCGCCGATACCGGCAGCCCATCCAGGTGCCGCCGGATGTCGCCGCACAGGTGCTCGACCGACTTGTATCGCCTCGCCGGGTCCTTGCGCAGCGCGGTCAAGCAGGATGTTGTCCAGGTCGCCGCGCAGCCGGCGCTGCCCGCCGGCGCTCGGGCGCTCCGGCTCGGAGTTGCAGATGATGCTGGCCACCTCGTGGGCCGGGCGGCCGTGCAGGTCGTAGGGCGGACGGCCGGTCAGGAGCTCGTACAGCAGCACGCCGAGCGAGTAGACGTCGGTGAGCGTGGTGACCGGCTGGGCCAGCACCTGCTCCGGGCTGGCGTAGGCAGGGGTCATGAGCGCCAGGGTGGCGGTCGCGGCCTCGCCGCCCAGCTCCGGGTCCAGGATCTTGGCGATGCCGAAGTCGAGCAGCTTCGGGCACGCCGTCCGTCGCCCACCAGGATGTTGGTCGGCTTGATGTCGCGGTGGACGACGAGGCGCTGGTGGGCATAGGCGACCGCGCCGCCCACCTTCAGAGAACAGCTCCAGCCGCTCGTCGATCGACAGCTCGTGCGCGTCGCAGTACTCATCGATCGGCCGGCCCTCGATGTGCTCCATCACGAAGTACGGCGTCCCGTCGCGGCGGTGCCGCCGTCGAGCAGGCGCGCGATGTTGGCGTGCTCGAGCGAGGCGAGGATCTGCCTCTCGTTGCGGAAGTGGCGGATGACCGCGCCGCCGTCCATGCCGCCCTTGATGAGCTTGATGGCGACCCGCTTGCGGTAGGCGTCGTCGGCGCGCTCCGCCAGGTAGACCGCGCCCATGCCGCCGCGGCCGATCTCCTCGATGAGCCGATACGCGCCGATCTGCCGCCCGACCGCCGAGGCCTCGTCGCCGTCGAGGTCATGGCCGTCGCCGGCCAGGAGGTCGGCCAGCTGGGTCGACGCCGAGCCCTCGAGGAACGTCCCGGCGCGCGAGTGGGCGGCGAGCAACCGCGCCACCTGGCCGCGCAGCGCGCCGTCCCCTCCGCACGATCGATCGAGGAAGGCGTCCACCGCGGCGCTGTCGTCGCCGAGATCGAGCGCCGCGTGGAACAGCTCGTCGACGCGCCGCCACGTCTCCGGGCTGGTCGGTTCGGGCGGCTCGGCGGTCATGGCTCGCCTTCCAGCTCCTGGTACAGCCAGGCGCGCGCGAAGCTCCACTCGCGCTCGACGGTGGCCGGCGAGATGTCGAGGACGTGGCCGATCTCCTCGGTGGTCAGGCCCGCCGAAGAACTTGAGCTCGACGACGCGGCCCTTGCGCGCGTCGATGGCGGCCAGCTTGTCCAGCGCGCGGCTGAGCGCGAGGACGTCGACGCCGGCGCGCTCGGCCGGCTCGTCGGCGAACCGGAGCGATACCTTCTCGGCGTCACCGCCGCGCTTGGCGGCCGCGCGGTCGCGCGCGTGGTTGACCAGGATGCGCCGCATCATGCTCGCGGCCAGCCCGAGGAACTGAGCGCGGTTGCGCCAGTCGACCCGGCGCTGGTCGATGAGCCGGAAGTACACCTCGTGCACCAGCGCGGTGGGCTGCAGCGTGTGGCCGGGCCGCTCGCGGCGCAGGTAGTAGCGCGCGAGCCGGCGCAGCTCCTGGTACACCAGCGGCGTCATCTCCTCCAGGGCCTGCGCGTCCCCGCCGCCCAGGTCGATGAGCAGCTGGGTCACCCCGGCCGACTTCTCGATCGCGTCCATTGCGCGTCCCGGTCCGCCTCCTCTCGCGGCTCATTCTACGACGAGACGTCGGCCTAACCAGAGGGATCTCCTCACCTCCTCCTCGCCTCCTCACGGTCGGCCACTTCTTGCCCTGGGACGTGAGGGTCCACGCCGCGCAACCGGGCGTTACCGGCAGAGGGGATCGAATGCCCCGACAAGGGAGCGATTGATGACAGGAACCCAGGATCTGGAGATGGCCGGCCGGCGCGCCGGGCGGGCCGTGCGCGCGCTGTCGCGTCTCGCCATGGCCGCGGCGCTCGTGGCCGGTGGCGGATGCGGATCGGACGGCCCGGACGGCGACGACGGCGGACTGGACGACGGCGCGGAGCTCGTCGCCGAGCCATTTCCGACCACCGTGGAGCTGACCGCCGGCGATCTCGCGTCGCTCGAGCCGGACCCGGGGGACGGGACGCTCGTCTTCGCCCCGGCGCCGGCATCGCTCGACGCGGTGAAGGTCGGCAGCGTGCTGGTCGGCGGGGTCGCGCCGAGCACACCGACCGGCCTGCTCCGCGCCGTGCTGGCCGTCGAGCGCGACGGCGACCGGCTGATCCTGCGCACCGCCGCAGGCCCCGATCCAGCTGGCCTACAAGGAGCTGCACCTCCGCTTCCAGCGCTCCACGCCGGTCCCGGACATGTCCGGCGCAGCGCGGCCTCGCCGCGCCGAGGAGGGCTTCCACGACACCTTCCCGTTCAGCTACGTGCTGTTCGACGGAGACGGCGACGCCGAGACGACGAACGATCGCATCTCCATCGACGGCTCCATCGGCGGCGGCTTCGACTACGACTTCGCGCTCGACGTGAGCTGGGGCGCCATCGACGACCTGCCGAGCGCGGTCACCGACTGTCTGGAGAGCCTCGCCGACATCCTCGAGGGAGAGCTGCCCGACTGCTCGATCGACGCGCTCATGCCGGAGGCGAAGGTCGCGTTCGTCGTGCTGCCGGAGGTGCACGCCGACGCCAACGTGCACGGCGCCGCCATCCTCGAGTACGAGAAGGAGGTCGACCTCGCCTCGGCGACGCTGACGCCGATCGCCATCGGACCCATCGTGTTCGTGCCGGTCGTCGATCTGACGGCGCAGCTGGAGGGCGGCGCCTCGGCCTCCTTCACCACCGGCGTGCACGGCTCGGCGGTGTTCGAGACCTCCGTGCTGCTCTCGTCCAAGCACCCGGAGTCGCCGCAGTTCAACCCGCCCGTGCTCAAGAGCACCGACCTGGGCGCCAACCCGACGACGGTCTCGCTGCACGCGAACGCCAAGGTGGGCGCCGGCGCGCGCCTCAACCTCCTGCTCTTCGGCATCACCGGCCCGTACGCCACCGCGCGCGCCTACGCCGCGATCGACGCCGACTTCCTGCGCGCGCCGTGCTGGTCGCTTCACGCCGGCCTCGACATGGACCTCGGCATCAAGGTGACGACACCGGCGCTGCCGGTCCTCGGCCAGATCACGCTGGTCGACTGGCAGGCCGCGACCATCAACGCGCTCGACCTCGAGCTCGATACCGGCGAGTGCGACAGCCCGCCGGACAGCTCGACCCTGCCGCCGGGCAGCGGCGCCGACGCCATGACCTACGCCAACCCGACCTTCACGCCCTGGTCGCGCACCTTCTCGTCGCCGGTCGAGGGCTCCTACGCCGGCACGCCCGGCAACAGCGTCCTCTTCTCCGACCTCCAGCGCACCATCGACGGCAACTACGTGCGCGCCGGCTGGGGCACCGTCGCGCTGACCAAGTTCGACGAGCAGGGCCAGGCGGTGTGGGCGCGCGAGCTGGCGCTCGCCGAGGGTCGAGCGGCTCCGGCCGCTGCGGGTCAGGCCCACCGCCGACGCGGCGATGATGGTCGTCTCGTCGGCGGTGACCGCGCCGATCGTGCTGACCAAGCTGGCCCAGGACGGCTCGGTGCTCGACGCGCGCGCGTTCGACATCCCGCTCGACGTGTGCCCGGTCGTCGTGTCCGGGCTGGCCGCGGACGGAGCCGGCGGGCACTACGTGGCCGGCGCCTGCACCGGCAAGCCGGTCAGCTTCCTCCTGCACGCACGCCGCGACGACGCCGACCTGTGGCTGCTCGACTCCGGCGACGTCTCCGCCCACCGGGTCCGCATCGTCGAGACGATCGAGGGGGACGCGTTCCTGGCCGGCACGCTCACCGACGGCATCGACTCGATGTTCGCCATGCGGCTCGCTCCGGACGGGACCGTTCGCTACTCGAAGCGCTACCAGGCCTGCGCGTCGGCACCCGACGCCATCCCGTCGCAGGCGGTGGTCGGTGCCCAGGGCGAGGTGACGATGGCCGGCAGCGGCGGCGCCGAGCACAACGGCATGATCGTGCGCCTCCACCCGGACGGCACGGTCGGGTTCGCGAGCTTCCCCGGCTTCGGCTTCGGCGTCGGCAGCGTGTTCCTGCTCGACTCGATCGCCGAGCTGCCGACCACGGGCTACGTCGTCGGCGGCTCGACGGTGCGCCTGACCGGCGAGAGCGAGCTGGACCTGCCGAGCGCGGCGCTGCTCGGCCTCGACGGCGCCGGCCGGATCCTGTGGGCCAACCGGTACACGTTCGGCGGCCCCGGCGTCCGCCAGCAGTCAGGTCAGGTCGGCGTCCACCTCACCGACGACGGCGGCGCCATGGCCACCGCCCTGGTCAACGACCCGGCCGATCCGCTCGGCGGGCATCTGTGGGCGTTCAAGCCGTACGCCAAGGACGGAACCATCTCGCTGGCGCCCGGCGCCGCCACCGCCTCGCCCCTCGAGGTCGCCGACCTGGACTGCACGATGACCGACGCCGACAACCCCATCGACGTGACGCCGGCGCCGATCGACGTGGCGCAGCGTGTCTGTGAGCTCGACCGACTTCGGCCTCGACGTGGCGGCGCAGACGGAGGACTGAGCTGGCCGGCGCGTCCGGCTCAGGTGAACGACAGCACGTGAGCCACCTCGGGCCGGACGCGCCCGGCGGCGAGCGCCTCGTAGGTCCGGGCGATCGCCTCCGGGCCGCGGCCGCGCTGGATGCGCAGCCAGCCGCGCTCCGGGTCGCGCACCGGCTCGAGGATCGCGCTCCACGCCCCGGCGAGACGCTCCATCAGACCGGCGGGCGTCCAGTCGCGCCGGCGCTGCTCGAGACGATCGGGGGCGAAGAAGAACTGGGGGCGCGGGCCGGGGACATCGCTGGCGTCGCGCGCCTCGTCCCGGTGGGTGAAGCCGACGGAGATGCTGGCGCGCAGGGTGTCGCGGAGGTGATGGTGGACGGCGGCGCGGATCGCCCCGCTGCCGGCGAAGTCGACGTAGATCGCCGGGCCCGACGCCGGCAGCGACGCGATGTCGCCGTAGGAGACGACCCGATCGTAGAGGCCCATGCGGGCGACAGCATCGACGCTGTGCGGGGAGGTCAGGCCGACGAGCTGTCGCCGGTGCAGGCGCAGCCGGGAGATGAGCAGAGCCATGCACCAGGCCGTCTTGCTCGACGCGCTGGACACGACGACGGTGTCGGCGCCGTGAAAGCCCTGCTCGATCAGAGAGTCGGCGAGCAGGAACGACGTGCCGAACAGGGGGCGCAAGATGACCTGCTCCGGCTCGGTGTCGGCGGCGTAGGCCGGCTCGGAGCCGGCGCGCCGGTAGCGGTTGTAGACGCTGTTCAGCTCGGCCCGGTGCGGCGCGGCATCGACGAAGCCGCCGGCGTCGACGCGGGCCGGCCGCACCGTGACGTGCGACGACAGCGGATAGTAGCCGTAGAACCGCTCGCCCTCGGCCACGTCGCCCGCCGCCGAGCGAGCCACGACGCCGAAGCCCCAGACCGGAACCCGCCCCCACTCCGCGTCGGGATGCGGAAAGAACTTCCAGTACCCGAGCCGCTCGCCGAGGGCCGCGTAGGTGATGTTGTTCGCGGTCAACCCGAACAGATCGACGGCCAGCTCCACCTCTCCCGCCGCCAGCGCCCCGCGCCCCGCTTCCGCGATCCGGTACTCGTCGATGCGGTTGCGCCGAACGAGAAGATCGATCGGCGAGAGACCCGGAGCGCCCACCTGGCAGAGCATAGCCCAGGGCCCCGTAGACGCGGCCGCCGTCGGGGTGACATCATCGAGACCCCATGGAAACCAAACCGCGGAGGTTTCGGCGCCCGCGGCTGCCCGGGCGGCTGGACTCGCTGTCGTGGCGCGATGTGGTGGTGGTGGTGGCCCCGGTCGCGCTGCTGATCGTCGGCGCGGTGTGGGCGGCGGTGGCGCTGGTGCGCCCGGCGCCGCCCGACACCATCCGCTTTCTGGGCGGCCCGGAGGGATCGAGCTACCGCAACAGCGCCCAGAAGTACAAGAAGATCATCGAGCGCTACGGGGTCAAGGTCGAGATCGTTCCGTCGCGCGGCGCGGTGGACAACCTGCACCAGCTGGTCGCGTCGGCCGCGCAGGAGGAGCCGCCGGTCGACGTCGGCTTCGTTCAGTCCGGGCTGACCGAGGGCGTGGACATCTCCGGCCTGCGCTCGCTGGGCAGCGTGCTGGCCCAGCCGCTGATGGTGTACTACCGCAACGCGGAGCCGCTCGAGACGCTGTACCAGCTGAGCGGCAAGCGCCTCGCCATCGGTCCCCAGGGCAGCGGCACGCGGGCGCTGGCCCTGGCCCTGCTCAAGGGCAACGACATCGAGGGGCCGCCGACCGTGCTTTCTCGATCTCGGCGGCGAGGAGGCGATGCGCGCGCTGATCGTGGGGAAGGTGGACGCCGCGTTCCTCATGGGCGACTCCGCCACGCCCAAGATGATGCGGCAGCCTGCGCGAGATCCCCGGCATCGAGCTGATGAACTTTCGCCAGGCCGCCGGGTACACGCGCCGCTTTCGCTTCCTGACCCGCCTGACCCTGCCCGAGGGAGCGCAGGATCTCGCCCGCAACATCCCGCCCAAGCCGTACGAGCTGGTCGGGCCCACCGTCGAGCTGGTCGCGCGCCAGGACCTGCACCCGGCGCTGTCGGATCTGCTCATCAGCGCCGCGCGCGAGGTGCACAGCGGTCCCGGCATGTATCCGCGACGCCGGCATGTATCCCAACCCGCAGGAGCGCGACTTTCCCATCAGCGACGACGCCGAGCGCTACTACAAGTCGGGCGGGCAGTTCCTGTACAAGAAGCTGCCGTTCTGGCTGGCCAGCCTGGTCGACCGCATGCTGGTCGTGATCGTGCCGCTGCTGGTGCTGATCGTGCCCGCCACCCGGCTGGCGCCGACGCTCTATCGCTGGCGGGTGCGCTCGCGCATCTACCGCTGGTACGGCGCGCTGATGGCCATCGAGCGGGACGTGCTGCGCGCCGACGCCGACGAGCGCGAGGAGATGCGCGAGAAGATCCACGCGCCGGCTCGACGAGATCGAGGACGCGGTCAACACGATCAAGACGCCGCTGTCGTTCGCCGACCAGCTGTACGTCCTGCGCGAGCACGTCAACATGGTCCGCCGCCGGCTCGAGAGCGGGCAGTACCGCACCGGCGGGACCGGTCAGCAGCCGGCGGTCTCCGACCGCGCGATCTGAGCGCGACGAGGCGTCTCAGCCGGCCGCGGCCGCGACCGCGCGCACCTTGACCGAGATCTTGTTCTTCCAGTAGACCGGCGCGAACAGGCGCGCCTGGGAGGCGAACGGGATGTCGCCGGCCTGACACGAGCCAGTCGACGTGCTGGTCGACCGAGATCGCGCCGGCGCGGAACCCGGCCATGTGCACCTCCACGTCGCGGAACGCCGGGCGGCCGGGCGCGACCTCGACCTTCCAGCCGTTGGCCCATTCGAAGTTCTGCCGGGCGTAGGCGGCGATCTGCTGCTCGCAGTAGTCCATCGGATCCGGCTGCTGCAGCACTCGATAGCGATCCTGGCGGATGACGTCGATGAGGCCGTCGCCCAGTCGGGCCGACGTGTCGCCCAGGTAGCGGTCCGCCCAGATCTCGTCCGGGAACGAGATCGCGCGCAGCCCGGAAATGCGGAGATACACGTAGCACTCGGTCTCGAGCGACGCCGCCAGCTCGATGCCGGTCATCTTGCGATACCAGGCGGTGAAGCTGATGTCCGGCTGGTAGGTGAGCAGGCACGCGTGGACCAGCTCGTGCAGGTAGTAGAGATCGGAGATCGTCGCGTCGCCGTAGGTCCGCCGGTAGGTCATCCCGAACCAGGTCGCGAAGTGCGGGTGCTCGAGCTCGACGTCGCTCATCTCGGCGAACACGACCGGATGCCGGGCCAGCCGCTGGACCCACTCGTCCACGTAGGAGCTGCGCTTGAAGAGCTCGGTGCGCCACAGGCCGCGCACGAAGTCGACCACATCGGCAGGGATCGCGGAGAACGACGAGGTCCTTCATGGGTTGATCATCCTGTCCATCAGCGGGCTGAGGCAGAAGCGGAGACCGGGTCCGCGGGCATGGGCGGCGTGCTCGCCCGCCGACGAGCCGGGCGCGTGAGCCAGCATGATGACGTCGCTGGGCCGCGCGTCGGCGGCGACCAGCCCGGCCGCCTGGGTGCGGGCCAGCGCCTCGCGCTGATGATCGCGGTAGCGCGCGGCGAGCTCGCCCGCCGGGTGGGCGCTCATCAGGCGCTCGCCGAGCTGGAGCGAGAACAGGTTCTTGAACCAGGTATGGCCGCGCAGGGTCGGGATCTCGGCGCGGGCGACGAGGCCGCCGATGCGATGGTAGTACACCCCGAACGGCTTGCTCAGGCTCCACAGCACCGCGTCGACGCTCGGCGACGAGAGATCGATGGCCGTCCGGCCGGCCACCGCGCCCACGTAGGTCAGGTCGACGACCAGCCGGACGCCGGGCGCGCGGGCAGTGAGGTGCTCGATCAGGCTCCCGAAGTCGCTCCACAGATTTCCGTCGATGGCCGACGGTTGCGAGATCCAGAGCTGGTCGCCCGGCTGCGCGGCCGCGATCGATTCTCGCCAGCCGGCGCGGCGGTGGATGACCGCCTCGAGCCCGAGCGCGGCGCCGATGATCGCGTAGCCCTCGTACTCCCCCTCGAGCACGTGGATGCGCCGGCCGCCGCGCGCCGCGTGCAGCGCGAGCAGGGCGTGGATGCCCTCGCTGGCCCCGGCGGTCGGGCACTCGAACGCGTAGCCATCCCCGAGGCGCACACCCGACTCACCGACCCACGCCCGCCACCGGGCCAGACAGCCGCGGTGCATCGCGTCCTGGCGGCCGGTGTAGTTGCGCTCGTACCAGTCGTGCGGCCGCTCGTTCCACAGCTCGTCGACGATCCGCCGCGTCTCGGGATAGTAGATGCCGAACACCGTCCGCGTGACGTCCATGCTCCTTCATCGGTTGGATGCCGGAGCCAGACAAGAGAATTCTCTCGCCTCCGCCGGCAGGTCCCTCTGTCAGCCGTGCACGCGGCCGAGGAAGTCTCGGGCCAGGGCCACGATCTCGGCGAGGTTTGTCTCGAGGGCCCAGTGGCCGCCGTCCAGGAGGTGCAGCTCGGCGTCGGGCAGGTCGCGCAGATAAGCGCGCGCGGCCCCCTCCGGCATGTAGCCATCTTGTGGTCCCCACACAATCAGGGCCGGCGGGCGGTGCTCGCGCAGGTAGGCCTGGTAGCGCGGAAACCAGGCCAGGTTGTCGCGCAGGCCCTCCATGAGGCCGACCATGATCTCGCGGCGCTGCGGGTCCTGCATGAGCGGCCAGGACAGCTTCCATAGATCGGGCGAGATCCGCTCGACCAGGTGGCGCGACACCTCGCCGATGAACTCGTCGCGAAAGCCACCCTCGCTCACCGCCTCCGCGAGCTTCCGGCGTCTCTCGGGCGTGGGCTTGTCCCAGTACTTCTCGAGCGGCTTGTACTTCGGTCCCAGCTGGTCCTGGTAGATGTCGCCGTTCTGGATGATGAGCGCGGCAACGCGCAGCGGCTGCTTCATCGCCAGGCGCAGCCCGATCTGCGACCCGTAGTCGTGGAGATAGATCGCGTAGCGTTCCAGCTCGAGCTTGTCGACGAACCGACGCAGGAGATCGGCGTAGCCGTCGAACGTGTACGAGAAACGCTCCGGGTCAGGCGTGGCGCTGTAGCCGAAGCCGGGGAAGTCGGGCGCCAGGAGGCGCCAGCGGTCGGCCAGCGCCGGCATGAAGTTGCGGAACTGGAACGAGGACGACGGATAGCCGTGCGGCAGGAGCACCACCGGCCCGTCTGGAGGGCCGGCCTCGCGGTAGAAGACGCTCACCCCGTCGATGTCGATGTAGCCGTGCTTGATCATGGATCCTCGCCGATCAGCTTGGTCGCTTGAATGCGGCTACGCGATGCCTGAAGGGACATGGTGCAGAGGGCGATCGCTCGCAAGTGGAATAGATCCGGCCCGTGGCGACATCTTGATGATGTGAACCGGCAGACCGCGGCGACGGCCTCGCTGATCCTGGTCCTCACGCGCGAGGCGGCGCCGGCGGCAGGCGGCAACGATCAGTGCATCCTCGCGTCGGAGGCATCCGGCGCCGCGGCCAGGAAGCCCGACCGGCTGGTGCTCCGCGCGGCCGAGTTTCGCGACCTGCCGGGCTGGGAGGACGATCGCCAGGCCGAGGCGGTACCCGCCCTCCTCGCCTCGTGCCAGGTGCTCGCCGCTCTCCCGGACGACGCGGCCGTCGGTGTCGAACGGATCGAGCGGCCGCGCGCGCGACTGGCGGGCCGCCTGCGCGGCGGCCGCGCACCTCTCGCCCGGCGACGCCGCCGCCGCGCGCGCCTTCTTCGAGGTGGAGTTCGCGCCCTGGTCCGCGGCCGGGCGCGCCGGCCGCGTCGGCAAGCTCACCGGCTACCACGTGGCGGCCATGCGCGGCTCGCGACGACGCCACGGCCGCTACCAGGTCCCGATCTGGGGACGACCGCGCGACCTGGTGTCGATCGATCTCACCGCGTTCCTCCCCGACGCGCGCGGCCGCCGCATCTGGGGCCGGCTGGATCCCAAGACCGGTGCGCTGGTGCCCTACGCGACCCGCGCCGCGATCCGCAGGGGCGCGCTGGCCGGCAAGGGGCTCGAGCTGCTCTGGGTCGACGATCCGGTCGACGCGCTCTTCGCCGACATCCAGGGCTCGGCCCGGGTCGCGCTCGACGACGGGACCGAGGCCTGGGTAGGTTTCGCCGGCAAGAACGGGTGCACCTATCGCGGCGTCGGCAAGGTGCTCAAGGAGATGGGAGAGCTGGCCGGGTACGGCGGCACCATCCCGGGCATCCGGGCCTGGTTCGTCGATCACCCGGACCGCTTCGACGAGATCGCGGACCAGAACCGGTCCAAGGTCTTCTTCCGCGTCGCCGAGCGTCCCGGCGCGGTCGGAACCCAGGGCGTGGTCCTCACCGCGGGGCGATCGCTGGCGGTGGACCGCGCCTTCGTCGCGCTGTCGACGCCGGTCTGGGTCGACACGCGCGCGCCGGTCGCGGGCGCACGCCGCACGGCACCGTGGCGGCGGCTGCTGATCGCGCAGGACACAGGCGGCGGCATCCTCGGAGCCGTGCGCGGCGACATCTACTGGGGCGCCGACGCCGAGGCGGCCGACCGAGCGGGACGCACCGGCGGCCCCGGCCGGGTCTGGCTCCTGCTGCCGCGCGGATTGCGCCCCGCGGCCTCGCGATCGCGACAGCGCTGATCGGCCGATCGATCGCCTGATTTTCTGCTCGACCGGAGCGGCCGGTCCGGGCGACGCTCCGGTCCGAGTCAGCGTGTCCGTCCAGGCGACCCCACGACCGACCGCCGACACCGAGCGCATCCAGCTCCTCGACCAGCTGCGCGGCCTGGCGCTGTTCGGGATCCTGCTGGTCAACATGATCTTCATGGCGCAGCCGGTGATCGCGGTGCTGCGCGACCAGGTCCCGGTCTCCGATCTGGACCGGGCCGCCCGGGCGTTCATCGATCTGTTCGCACAGGCGAAGTTCATCTCGATGTTCTCGCTGCTCTTCGGCATGGGCTTCTACATCCTCGGCCAGCGCTTCGAGAGCCGCGAGCGTCCGTTCAAGCGCGTGGCCGTGCGCCGCTACCTGGCCCTGCTGCTGTTCGGCGTCGCGCACGGCACGCTGCTGTGGCCCGGCGACATCCTGTGCACCTACGCGCTGCTCGCGTTCCTCCTGCTGCCGTTCCGCAGGCGGGCGCCGAAGACGGTGCTGATCTGGATCGCGGCCATCGGGGGTCTGCTCGTGGTCATGATGACCGTGGGCATGATCGTGGCCTCGATGTCAGGCGATGGCGCGGCCGGGCCGCGAGAGGCCCAGGAGGTCGCCGACCGGATCGCGCAGGCTCAGGCGGCATACAGCTCGTCGAGCTTCATCGAGGTGACCGCGCAGCGCGCGAAGGACTTCCTCCGCCTGCTCCTCGTCGACATCGGGGCCTCGCCGCTCATCATCTCGATGTTCCTCTGGGGGCTGTATCTCGGAAAGAAGGGCTGGCTGGCCGACCCGGACGCCCACGCGCGGCAGCTCCGGGCGCTCCTCGTCGCCGGTCTGGCCGTCGGCGTCCCGACCGCGCTCTTTCACACGGTCCACGGGCTGCGATCCGACGAGCTGCCCGTGTCCGCCATGACCGCGCTCGATGGCATGGCCACCCTGGTGGCCGGCATGGCCCTGGCGCTCGCCTACGCGTCCGGGATCGCGCTGCTGTCGCGCGCCGCCCGCTGGCGCTCGCGCCTCGACTTCCTCGCCCCGGTGGGACGGATGGCCCTGTCCAACTATCTGGCCCAGTCGCTCATCAGCTCGCTCATCTTCTACGGCTACGGGCTCGGGCTGATCGGCCAGGTGAGCTACGCGATCGGCCTCCTGATCTCCGTCGCCGTGTTCGTCGTCCAGATCTTCGTCAGCCGGTGGTGGTTCCAGCACTTCCGGTTCGGGCCGCTCGAGTGGCTGTGGCGAGCGGCCACCTACCTGACCCTGCCGCCGATGCGGCTGCGCCCGCGTTGAAGCCCTAGCGAGGGCGGTCGACGATCACGAGCTCGACCCGCCGGTTGGCGGCGCGGCCCTTGCCGGTGCTGTTCGACTGGATCGGGCGGGACTCACCGACGCCCAGCGCCTCGAAGCGGTCGGCGGCCAGGCCCTGCTGGACGAGGTACTTGACCACCGCCTCCGCCCGCCGCTGTGACAGCGCGCGATTCGCGGCGTCGTCGCCGCGGCCGTCGGTGTGACCCTCGACCCGGACCGCGGCGATCTCGCGGTGCGCGCGCAACAGCGCGGCGACGTCGTCGAGCAGGCGGTAGGACTCCCGTCTGATCCTGGCCCTGTTCGACCGGAACTGGATGCCCTCGAGCATGGCGATCCGGTCGCCCGTGAGGGCCAGCTTGCTCGGCGCACGACAGCCCTGGTGCTCGGCCTTGCCGGCCTCATCGGCGCAGACGTCGACTCGATCGACGACGTTGTCGGCGTCGCGGTCGGGATCGGCGCAGCCGCGGTTGGCCCGCGGGCCACCCGCGTCGGGACACCGGTCCTCGGCGTTGGGCACGCCGTCGCCGTCGCGGTCCGGGTCGGGCACCTGGTCCGGGCAGCCGTCCTCGTCCTCCCAGCCGTTGCGCGTCTCGGGCTGATCGGCGCAGCGGTCCGACGCGTCGACGAGGCCGTCGCCATCGCGATCCGGGTCGACGATCGGCTCGACGGGTGCGGGGGCCGGCGTCGCGACGACGCGCTCGACGGCTCCGACGTGCATGCGGGTGCCGGCCAGGAGGCGCCAGTCGGGCGTGCCGTAGCCCTCGTTCAGCCCGACGCCGCCGGCCGCGAACACCTGGAACGGCCCCGCCATGTGGGCCTGGGCTCCACCCAGCAGCTCGCCGTAGTTCTGGTTGGGGCGCTGGCCGAATCCGTCGAGGCTCGTCGCCATCGCGGCGGTCACGTCCAGCTCGACCGGCGGCTCGCCGGCGTCGCCGAACCGATAGCCCACGCCGAACCGCCCGAACGCCTCGTTGCCGGCAATGAGGTCCCCGAGCCGCTGCTCGGCACGTACGCGGACGCCGCCGTTGAGCGCCAGCCGCAGCCCGCCCAGCGGCCGCGACAGCGCCAGCTCGGGGGCGAAGGTGCCCGATTCGTCGCCGAAGTAGTCGTTCGCGGAGGCGATCGGCAGCGTGAACGCCGGGATCAGCGCCAGGCCGATGCCATTGTCGCGCGCCCGCAGCAGCTCCAGCTTCGGCGCGATGCGCGGATCGCCGATGCCGAACGACTCCACCGATCCGAGCGTGACCTGCATGGGCGCGTCGGACTCCTGCGACAGGATCAACGGCACGTCCACCGCGACCTGCAACCAGTCGAGCAGCGCGAACGAGCCGACGACACTTCCGCCGAGACGACCGGCGACCAGCGAGCCCGCCCGCTCGCCGGTCAGGTCGTAGATGTTGAGCGGATCGTCGGCGTAGCCGAACCACAGGCCGAGATCCCAGCCGCGCCGATCGCTCACCTCGCCCCACTCGACGTCGAGGACGCCGTCGCGATCGCTCGCCAGCCGGAACCGCTCCACCGCGAACCGGGTCTCCTGCGCCGCCGCCGGCCGCCCGCCGGTGGCGATCGCCGCCAGGCAGGTGGCGGCCAGGACCGTCCGGCGACGCCGGCGGAGCAGGCCGAGCATGAGCAGCATCACCGCCGCACCCGGACCGCTGGCGCCGCCGCCCGCAGCGCAGCCGCCGCCGCCCACCCCCCACCCGTCCTCGATGCCATCGCCGTCGACGTCCATGTCGCAGGCGTCGCCCACCCCGTCGCCGTCGCGGTCGTGCTGGGCGGCGTTCGGCGCGAGCGGGCAGTTGTCGTCCGCGTCCGTGATCCCGTCCTCGTCCGAGTCGTCGCCGAGGTCGTCTCCGTCGCCGTCCGGCCCGTTGCCGTCGCCGTCCGACCCGTCGTCGCCATCAGGCCCGTCTCCGTCGCCGTCCGGATCGTCGTCGGTCGGGTCGTTGGGATCCCGCTCGCCTGGATCGATGTCGCCGTCCTGATCCGCGTCCTCGAGGCCGTCGGGCGCGCCGCCGTCGTCGGTGTCGGCGTCGAGCGGATCGGTCGTGGTCCTCGGATCCTGATCGGGCACGAAGTCGTCCGTGGACGTGTCGCTGCCCTGCGGCCCGGTCAGGCCGCGCTCCGTACCGTCCTGGATTCCGTCGCCGTCGCTGTCGGCGGCGAGAGGGTCGGTCTCGTCCGCGTCCCGGTCCCCGCCTCCGTCGTCGTCCTCGATGCCGTCGAGCAGGCCGTCGTCGTCGCTGTCGTCGTCGGCCGCGCCGGTCTCGCCCGCATCCACCAGGCCGTCGTGGTCCGCGTCCTCGACCCCGTCGCCGATGCCGTCCCCGTCGCTGTCGTCGTCGAGCGGATCCGTGCCGCCGAGCACGTGCTCCACCCCGTCCTCGATCCCGTCGTCGTCGCTGTCGACGTCGTGCGGGTCGGTTCCGAGCGTCTCCTCGGCGATGTCGGTCAGTCCATCGCCGTCGGTGTCGATGCCGACAGCGACGGTGACCTCGACGACGTCGGACAGCGTGCCATCCGAGACCGTGTAGGTGAACGTGTCCTCGCCCTGGAACGCCTCATCCGGCGTGTAGAGCACGCCCCCGTCGACCTCGATCGAGGCCGTGCCGTCCGGCGGATCGCTGACCGCGATGACCTCGAGCTCGTCTCCATCGACGTCCTCGTCGTTGGCCAGGACGTCGATGTGGATCAACGTGGCAGTGTCGGTTGAACAGGACGTCCGCATTTCCGACAGGCGCGTCGTTGACCGCCGTCACCGTCAGATTGACCCTGGCGAAGCCCTCGTCGCCGTCGGCGTCGGTCACGCGGTAGTCGAAGACGTCCGTCCCCTCGAAGTCGGGGTCCGGCCTGTAGGTGATCGTGCCGTCGCTCTCGACCAGGGTGACTCCATTGGCCGGCGAGGTCTCGACCACGACCTCGAGCGGCACGTCGCCGAGGCCGGTGTCGTTGTCGAGCACGTCGACGTTCACCATCCCGTCCTCGGCCACCGTGGCGAGGTCGTCGGTCGAACTCGACGACCTCGCCGACCAGCGGGACGTCGATGCTCACGATCGCCGTCGTGACATCGTCCCGCGCACATGCCACCAGCAGGGCCACGGCGACCATGAGGGACGCTGGTGCAGGCATGTAAGACGACCTTCGGCCGGCCGCCTTCGACCTTGAGCGGGCGCACCCCATCGCGGGCCGCACCGCGCCAGGGCCGGGCAGCCCGCGAGGGGCGACCGCGGGGGGCGATTGTCTCGATGACAGACGGCCTCCACCATGGGATCGCCTTGTGTCGGCCGGTGTCCCGCTGGGCGGGCAAGGGTGGGGGGTGCGATGAGGTCTGGTCCACTGTGTTCTCGCGCGGCGCGCTCGGCCGTGGTCTTCGGATTGATGACAGCGCTGCTCGCGACGGCGACGAGCGCGCTGGCCCAGGACGCGGCGACGACGACCGGCACGGTGCAGGGCGTCGTGCGCGATCCGGCCACCGGCGAGCCGCTCATCGGAGTGACCGTGGTGGCGACATCGCCCGCGCTGCAGGGCATCCAGGCTGCGATCACCGAGACGCGCGGCGACTACCGGCTGCCGGGGCTGCCGCCGGGTGAGTACACGCTGACGGCGTACTACGGCGACGCACAGGTGGCGCGCCCCAACGTTCGTCTCCAGATCGGACAGGTCGTGACCGTCAACATCGACGTCGGCGAGGCGCCCGGCAAGGCGAAGGGCGAGGTCATCACGATCGTGGGCCGCACGCCGATCGTCGATCAGGGCAGCACGAAGGCCGGCGTCGTCACGAGCGAGCAGGACACGCGAAACCTGCCGACCGGACGCACGTTCCTGGACGCGGCCCGCTTCGCGCCCGGCGCCGAGGACGACACCTACGGCGTCTCGTTCTCCGGCTCGAGCTCGCCCGAGAACCTGTACCTGATCGACGGCGTCAACACCACCGGCGTGATGTTCGGTCTCGCCACCACGACGCTGCCCAACGAGTTCGTCCAGGAGATCGAGACGGTCACCGGCGGCTACGGCGTCGAGCTGGGTCGCTCCACCGGCGGCATCGTGAACGTGCTCACCAAGGCCGGCGGCAACGACATCCACGGCAGCGCGTTCAGCACGGTCACGCCGAGCGGGCTGCGCCCGGACCGGCGTTTTCTGCCCAGCGATCGCAGCGCGCTGACCTTCCAGCGCGCCGCGGGCACCGACTGGGACGTCGGTGCCGAGGTGGGCGGACCGATCGTTGCCGACCGGCTGTGGTTCCACGTCGGGCTGTCGCCCTCGTTTGCCACGACGAGCATCGAGCGCGTCATCTCCACCCAGGTGGACGCCGACGGCGACGGCGCGCCAGACCCGGGCGACGGCGGGTTCGCGGTCAACGAGGAGCTGAGCAGCCGCCGGATCGCGCTCGATCAGCAGACGCTGTTCTTCACCACCAAGCTGACCTACGCGGCCACGCCGGAGCACGGCGGCTCGCTGTCGGTGTTCGGCAACCCGAGCCGGCGGGACGAGCTCAACGACGAGTTCGCGGTCGGACCCGACCAGGCGATGATGTTCGAGCGCGACCGCGGCACCGTCAACGGCGCCGCGCGCTGGACCTCGCGTCTGTTCGACCGCCGCACCGAGCTGCACGCCAGCGCCGGCTACCAGGCCGGCTGGGATCGGCTGGACCCGAAGCTCGAGGGCGGCGACGACCAGGCCTTCCGCTTCGCCGTGCCCCGCTCGCTGCAGGAGTTCGAGCAGTTCGAGGACCTGCCCGACGCCTGCCGCGACGGCGGCGCACAGGACCCCTACCCGATGATCGTCAACTGCCCGGTGATCAACTACCAGATCGGCGGCGTCGATCTCTACAGCGACGACCGCACGCAGCGGATCACGGCCGGACTGTCGGGCAGCCACCTGCTCGACACCGGCGCTGCCGGCTCGCATCTGATCGCCGCCGGCGTCGACGTGGCGGACAACTCGGCCGACGCCACCCGCACCTTCAGCGGCGGCACGCGCTGGTGGCTGCTCGACCTCGGCGGGCTCGAGGCGCCCACCCGCTGGCACCTGGTGCAGCCGGACCGCGACGGCGACGTCGCGTGCGGCACCGACTGGGACGGGGACGGCGCCGGGGACGCCGCGTGCGCCTACGACGGCGACGGCTTCACCGCCAGCACGCGCACGCGCGACATCGGCGCCTACCTGGGCGACACCTACCGGCCCACCTCGGAGCTCACCTTCGAGGCCGGCGTGCGCTGGGACCGGCAGGCGCTCGGCGTGGCCGACGAGGTCGCGGGGCAGATCGATCCGGTCTCGCTCGATCCGATCGCCGACCAGGCGCTGGTGCTGCACAACTGGTCGCCGCGCGTCGGTGCCATCTACGACTGGACCGGCGAGGGCCGCTCTCGCGTGTTCACGCACTGGGGGCGCTACTACGAGTCGATCCCGCTCGATCTCAACTCGCGCGGCTTCGCCGGTGAGGTCATCGACATCGCCTTCCTGGATCCCACCGGCGACCTGACCGGCAGCGCCGGCTGCGGGGATCCGATGCAGCCGGCCAGCTACACCTGCGACGCGGCCGGCACGCTGGGCGGGCTGCAGATCGGCGGCAACCGCCTGGTGGCGCCGGGCACGCGCAGCCAGCACATGGACGAGATCATGCTGGGGGTCGAGTACGAGGTGCTGCGCGACCTCAAGGTCGGGCTGGTCGGTGTCCACCGCGGCCTCGGCAGGGCCCTGGAGGACCTGTCCCCGGACGCCGGCAGCACGTTCGTGATCGGCAACCCGGGCGAGGTGGACGAGGAGGCGGTGCGCGACCTGCGCGCGCAGGCGATGGCCACCGACGATCCGGCGGCCGCGGCGCGGCTGGGGTTCCTGGCCGGCGCGTACGAGTCGGTCGGCGACTTCGACCGCGCCCGGCGCAACTACCAGGCGATCGAGCTTTCCGCGGTCAAGTTCTTCTCGCAGAGCTTCATGGCGCGCGCGTCGTACACGTTTTCGCGCCTGCGCGGCAACTACCCGGGGCTGTTCTCACCCGACACCGATCAGCTCGATCCCAACTTCACGTCGATGTACGACCTGCCCGAGCTGATGGCCAACCGCGACGGCCCGCTGCCGGGCGATCGACCCCACGCGTTCAAGGCCGAGGGCTACTACCGCCTGGCCATGACGGAGAAGGACTCGGTCGTGCTCGGCGCGCGCGCGCGCGCCGCCAGCGGTCGGCCGAGCAGCGCGCTGGGCGGCCACACGTACGGCGTGGGCGAGACGTTCGTCCTGCCCCGCGGGTCGGCCGAGCGCACGCCGCTGCAGAGCGCCGTCGATCTGCACGCAGCCTACGGCCGCCAGCTCGGGCGCGGCATGGCGGTCGAGGCGTTCGTCAACGTGTTCAACGCCATCAACCAGCAGCCGGCCATCCGGCGCGACGAGATCTACACCTTCGACGTGGTGAGGCCGATCGTCGGCGGCGACGACGAGGACCTGCGCCACCTGAAGAAGTCAGGTGTCGTGAACGAGGCGGCGTCGATCAACCCGAACTACGGCAACCCGATCGACTCGCAGCTGCCGCTCGCGGTCCAGCTGGGCGCGCGCCTGACCTTCTGACTCTTCGCGCTCACTGCCAGGTGAAGGTGACGGTCCCGCCCTCGGAGACCTCGACGTTTCGCCTCGTCTTGACGCCGCCCACGACAGTCTTGTTGCTCTCGCTGGTGCCCTGGTCGTAGATCAGATCGAAGTCGCGGTCGTCGGAGCCGCAGCTGTTCTCGAGGCGCGTGCCACAGACAAACTCCTGCCCGGGGTAGACGCTCCGGTAGGTCGGGCAGACGCAGCTGTCTCCGGAGCCGCACACTGGATTCCAGAAGCTGCCGCCGGTCTTCTTGTTGCGGCTGCCGTTTGCCTTGAACCAGATCCAGACGATCGTCCCGCTGTTCGCGGCGTGGTTGTTCTTGATCTTCAGATTTATGGCGCAGCCGGCGTAGGACCGGGCCGACCACAGCACGGTCGCGAGCAGGCATGCGACGAGGGCGACGACGAGCTTCTTCATTGGGGGGTCTCCAGGGAGTCGATGAGATCGACATGCGAAGCAGGCGGCGTGCCGGGGCCGGCGACGCCGATGCCAGCGAAACCGCGCGGTCCTGTGTGCGAGGCGTGCCGATCCGGCATGCCGAGACGGCTGCCGGCCGCCCTCGACCGCGCGGCCCGGGGGACCGCTATGCTCGTCCCGGATGGCCCGGCGACCGCCCCGCCTGCTCGTGCTCGGCGACCTCATGCTCGATGTCGTGGTGGCGCCGGCCCGCGCGCTCGCCTCGGGCACCGACGTGCCGGGTCGAGTCCAGCTGCGACAGGGCGGTTCGGCCGCGAACACGGCCCGCTGGCTGGCGAGGCTCGGCGCCCGTTCCACGCTGGTGACCGCCGTGGGCCGCGATCGAGAGGGGCGCGCGCTGGTCGCCGCGCTGCGCGGTGACGGCGTGCACGTCCGCGCCTCCCGCACCGCCGGCGTGGCCACCGGCCGCATCGGCGTCCTCGTCGACCCGGACGGCGAGCGCAGCTTCGTCGCCGATCGCGGCGCGGCCGATCGCCTGCGACCCGGCGATCTGCGGGCGTCCTGGTTCCGCGGGCTCGACGGCGTCCACCTGCCGGTCTACTCGCTGCTCGGCCGGCCTCTCGGAGCTGCGGGCCGCCGTGCGATTGCGCTGGCCCGGGCGGCCGGCGTGCCGGTCAGCCTCGACCTGTCCTCGGTCGGTCCGCTGATGGCTCGCGGCCGGGCCCGGGCCAGCGCGCTCATCCGGGACGCGCGGCCCGATCTCATCTTCGCCACCGCCGCCGAGGCCGAGGCGCTCGTCGGTCGGCGGCCGCTCGAGGCCCTCCTCGCCTTCGCTCCGTCGGCGATCGTCAAGCGCGGGTCGGCCGGCGCGTCGGTCTTCGTGCAGGACCCCGACCGGCTGCGTTTCGACGTCGACGCGGACCGCATCGCGGCCAGCGACACGACCGGCGCCGGCGACGCCTTCGATGCCGGCGCTCTGCTCGCGTGGGGATCAGCCCCGACGTCGGACCGGCTGCGACCCGCCCTCCTGCGCCGCGCCGCCCTCGCCGGCCACCGGGCCGCCCGCCGCCAGCTGAGAGACGCGCGCGTCGAGCTCGTCATCCGCTGATCGGATCCGACCTCCTCTCTCCTGCGCACCGAGCGCTGGCGCTCACGTGCGAGCGCACGTGCTCACCGCAGGACGGCCGGATTCGCGTACTTCCACCGGCATGAGGAGTGCAGATTCACATTCGCATGACTGCAGAAATGATTCTCATCTGGATCATCGTCGGCCTGGTGGCCGGCGTGCTCGCGTCGATGGTGGTCGGTTCCGGGTTCGGCCTCGTCGGAGACATCGTGATCGGCATCGTGGGCGCCTTCGTCGGCGGCCTCGTTTTCCGCGCGGCCGGCTGGCATGCGCCCTTCGGAGGCATGGCCGGGACCATCTTCGTCGCATTCATCGGCGCCGTGATCCTGCTGCTGATCCTCCGCCTGCTCCGCCGCGGATCGGTCTAGCTCAGGCCTGGCTCGGCGCGCGGGTCAGCGCGCGCCCGGCCAGGGACGTCTCAGGACTTCTCACTCGACGAGCCGGACGAGGGGCGGATCAGCACCACCGCCAGGATCACCAGCGCGGCGGCGATGACGACGCGACCGGTGATGCGATCGTCGCCGACCATCCACCCGAGTGCCAGGGCCACGACCGGGTTGACGAAGCCGTAGCTGCTGGCCGCCGCCGGCGTCGTGGTCCGCAGCAGCCAGGTGTACGCGCCGAAGCCGAGCACGGTGCCGCACAGGATGAGGAAGACGAGCGCCGCGGCCGCGCGCGGCGTCACCTCGGCGACCGACCACCCGCCGAGCTCTCCGCTCAGGGCGCTGGCTGCGAGCACCCAGAGCGCGCCGGCGGCGAGCTGCATCGCGGTCGTCTGGGTCACCGACGCCGGACGCGCCCCGTGACGCCCCACCAGCGAGCCGGCGGCCCAGGCCAGCGCGCCGAACGAGAGCGCGATCTGGTCGACGACCTCGCCGGTCCACTCGCCGCCGCTGGTGAGGACGGCGACCCCGGCGATACCGAGGAGCAGCGACGTCGCGACCCGGGCCGACGGGACGCGGCGCTCGATCAGCGCCGACAGCACGACCATCCACACCGGGATGGCGGTCATGAGCAGCGCTGCCTGCCCCGAGGTCACGCGCTGCTCGGCCCAGGCCATCAGCGCGTGACAGCCGAGGAACAGCAGCAGGCCGGCTACCGCCGCGGTGCGCCACTGAGCCCAGGTGCCGGCGGCCAGCTCCCCGCGCGCCGCCAGCCACGCAAACAGGACCACTGCGCCGCCGGCGCAGCGCAGCCCGATGGTGAGCAGCGGCGGGATGTCCACCACCGCGTAGCGGACGGCCAGGAACGTGCCGCCCCAGAACAGGTAGACCGCGCAGAACGCCGCGCTCAGCTGCAGCCTGGTCGGCGCCTGCGCTGCCGGGGTCATCGAGCCGGATCCACCACCTGGTGGACGACGTCGAAGTGGTCGATGTGCTCGTCGCGCTCGACGAGGAATCGGTCGTCCTCCGGGTAGTACACGGCCCGGCCGATGTCGTCGCCGGCGAAGCCGCGAATGGCCTCCTCCGAGTCCCACAGGCTCAGGAGCAGGAACTCGGTGCGGCCGCCGACCGTGCGGCGCAGGGTCAGGACCCCGCGGTTGCCCGGCGTGGCGCGGTACTCGGCCAGGCCGGTCTCTTCCAGATACTTCAAGTAGACGTCCCCGTCCTCGGCGGCGGTCGCGCCGCGCCAGATGCGAGCGATCATGTCTGCCCTCCTGCTGCACCAGTTAAAAGCATCTTACTGGTGCAGCGTACCAGCCCGCCTGCACCAGTCAAGGCGCGAATACTGGTGTAGACTCCGAAGTGCATGGGTGACGCTCCATCCACCGAGTTTCGCTTCGTCGGCGGGGAGCTGGCGCTCGACCTGGTCAACACGGTGGACTGGACGCCCGCCGGCCTGAGGGACGAGCGCTTGCCCGACTACGCGAGCCTCACTCGCTGGGCCGAGGGTGCCGGCGCCGCGACAGCGCGGCAGGCGCAGCGGCTTCGCACCCTCGGCCGGGCCCAGCCGCGCCGGGCCGCCGCAGCGCTCGACCGGGCCCGATCGCTTCGCTCCACCCTGCAGCGCCTGTTCGTCGAGGTCGCCGGCGGCGCGCCCTCGGCCGCCGCGCTCGACGCGCTCGATCGCCATCTCCCCGCGGTCTATCCGCGCCTGTCGCTCGTGCCCGCGAGCCCGGACGCGCGGCGCCTGGGGCGAGCGGCGGCCTGGACCTGGCGCGGCCAGGGCGACGATCTGGAGGCGATCACCTGGCCGGTGGTCCGCGCGGCCGCGGAGCTGCTCGTGTCAACCGAGGCCGCGCAGGTCCGCGTCTGCGGCGGACCGTCGTGCGGATGGATGTACGTCGACCGCAGCCGCAACGGGCTGCGCCGCTGGTGCCTGATGGAGACCTGCGGCACGCGCGAGAAGTCGCGCCGGCGCGCCAACCGCTCGGCGGCGCGCGCCGGCGGAAGCAGGTAACGTACGCGGCGCCATGGGCGAACCGACGGTCGAGTTCTGGCAGGAGCGCTTCGAGACGGCAAACATGCCGTGGGACCGCGGCGAGCCGAGCCCGCAGCTGGCGGCGTGGCTGGGTGACGGAACGCTGCGGCCCGGCCAGTCAATCGTCGTGCCCGGGTGCGGCTCGGGCCATGAGGTCCTGGCGCTGGCCGCGGCGGGATGCGCGGTGACCGGGCTCGACTACACACCCGCCGCCGTCGCGCTCACGAAGGCGCGGCTGCGCGACGCCGGCCAGCGCGCCGTGGTGATCGGCGCCGACGTCTTGCAGTGGCGACCGGATGCGCCGTGCGACGCGGTCTACGAGCAGACCTGCCTGTGCGCGCTGCACCCGGATCGATGGACGGACTACGCCGCGCAGCTGCACGCCTGGGTGCGCCCGCGCGGCTCGCTGTGCGCGCTCTTCATGCAGGCGCGACGCGAAGGGGCGGCCCGCGGCATGATCGAGGGCCCGCCCTACCACTGCGATGTCGTCGCGATGCGCGCCCTGTTCCCTTCCTCGCGCTGGGACTGGCCCGCTCCGCCGTACGCCGTCGTCTCGCACCCGCACGGATTCGCCGAGCTGGCCCTGGTCCTGACCCGTCGCGCCGCGTGATGCACCCCGCCGGGGTGCGATGGCGCGAACGGCGCGCCCACATCGGCGCGCAGCGGCGTCGAATGCCTTCAAGGATGCGCCGGAGCGGCCGATCAACCCTCCATGCTCCAGTGGCTGCGCACGCTGCTGCGCGGGAAGAAGGCGGCGCCGCATCGCGCGTGGGCATCGAGCCCGGCCGCATCGGCGAACCCAGTGGCAAGCGCTCCGGTCGCCAGGCCGACCGCGCAGGGATCGTCGATGCACGCGGTTCCACCGGCTCCCGCGCCGCCGGCGCCGCCCGTCACGGCGGCGCCGACGATCTCCGGTCCCGAGGCGGAGGCTCGCGTCGAGCAGGCGGTCGCCGCGCTGACCGAGCACTTCGCGTCGAACCCGCCGCGCCTGGGCGCCTTCCCGGGCACCGCCGCGCGCATCATGCAGGTCTTCCGCGAGGACGAGCCGGACTTCAACCGCGTGGTGCACGAGCTGCAGCAGGATGCGGCCGTGGTGACAAAGCTGCTCAACGTGGCCAACTCGGCCTTCTTCGCCAGCAACGGCGGGCCCGTGCACGACATCCGGGGCGCGGTCCTGCGCATCGGCATGCACGACGTCGCGCAGATCGCGCTCGGAGTGGCCGGTCAGTCGCTGTTCGAGCCGAGCTCGCGCTCCGCCTTCTCGCTCCTGCCGGCCAAGTGGAACGAGCTGTTCCACACGTCGATGTCGGCGGCGTTCGCGACGTCGTGGCTGTCGCAGGTGGCGCGCGTGGGCCGCTCCGACCAGGCCTTCCTGACCGGGCTGCTCCACGACATCGGGCAGCCGACCGCGCTCCGCGCGCTGGCGCACCTGGTCCTCGAGAACGCGCTGGACCGCGGCGTGCTCGATGTCGCCGATGCAATCCTGGACCGCGTCCACATCGAGATCGGCCGCAGCGTGACCACCCTGAGCGGCCTGCCCGAGTACCTGTGCGCCGCCGCGTCGCTGCACCATGACGCGGAGGCCCCCACCGAGCATGCCGAGCTCCAGCTGGTCCGCGTCATCGACGGAGTCGCCGCCCGGCGGCGCGCTCCGCTGACCCAGGCGCAGCAGGAGGTCCTGGATCGCAGCGCGAACGCCGTCTCGCTCGATCCCCGCTGGATCCGCGTGGCGGTGGCCGAGTACGAGAACCTCGCCGCGCAGGTGACCCGCATGTTCGGCGTCGTCGACCCGTTCGCACCGAAGAGCCCGCCGGCCGCGTAGCCTCGCCTGGCGCTGGCCCGCTGGACCGATCGATCCGCGCAGCTCTGGCCCTACAGCGCCGGCCAGGCGGTGGTATCCGATGTCGCGATGCGAACCCAGACAGCACTGCTCCTCGTCGCCGCGTGCAGCGCGGCCTGCGCCGGCGCGGTCGAGCCGGATGCCCGCGCGCCGGCCGCCGATGCGCCCGTGTCCTCAGGATTCAAGACCACCCGCACCGGCACCGTGCACGACTTCGACTACTTTGCCGGCGCGTGGACCACCCGACAGCACCGCCTGGTGGAGCGCGGCGTCGGTAGCAGCGACTGGGACGATTTCCCGGGCCAGCTGTGCATGACGCCCCACCTCGGCGGCCTGGCCACCGTGGACGAGCTGTACTTTCCGACAAAGGGCTGGTCGGGCCTGACCTTGCGGGCCTTCGACGTCGCGAAGCGCCAGTGGTCGATCTACTGGGTGAACGGAAAGACCGGCGCCGTCGGCACGCCCGTGGTGGGAGGCTTCGAGGGCAACCGCGGCGAGTTCTACGGCCCGGACGAGGACGGCGGCCGCCCGGTCACCGTGCGCTACGTGTGGACCAAGGTCGATCAGGATCATGCCCGCTGGGAGCAGTCGTTCTCCTACGACGGCCGCACGTGGGAGACCAACTGGACGGCGGACTTCACCCGCGCCGACCCGGCACAGCTGCGAGTCGGGCCGCCCGAAGCGGTAGCGCGTCCTTGTGGTTACCGCAGGCTCGGGCTGTCCAGGTTGAGCTTGTCGATGCCGATCCGCTCGGCCTTGGGCCGAGCGCGGAGGATCGCGTCGAAGAACGCGCTGGCGTCGCCCACCACGATCAGATCGGTGTGCGCCGGATCGAAAAGGCGGTCGGCGGCAGCACGGACCTGGTCGGGCGTGACCGCCTCGACGTCGGCGACGTAGCTCTGCAGCCGATCGAGCGGCAGGCCGAACAGCGCCACCTGCGCGAGCTGGCCGGTCAGCCCGGCGACCGTCTCCACGTCGCGCCCGAAATCGCCGATCAGCGCGGCCTTGCGCGCTGTCAGCTCCGCGGGGCCGACCGGCTCCTTTCGCAGCCGCTCGAGCTCGATCTCCATGAGCTTGACCACCTCGGCCGCGGCATCGTTGCGCGTCTGCGCGAAGGCGACCAGCGGCCCCGGGGCCATGCGCGCCGCCAGCGAGCTGCCGGCGCCGTACGACAGGCCGCGGCGGATACGGATCTCGAGGTTGAGCCGCGCCGAGTATCCGCCGCCCAGGACCGTGCTGGCGACGAGCGCGGGGAAGTAGTCGCGGTCGGCGCGCGCCACGCCGCGCAGGCCGAAGCTGACCGCCGCCTGCCCGGACTTCGGCAGATCGACGACGACAGCGCGCGAACCGGCCGCGGCACCGGCCGCGTCCGGCTCCGGCGGCGGCGAGCCCGCGCCGCGCTGCCAGCCTCCGAAGTTGCGCTCGGCGAGCGCGAAGCCCTCCTCCGGCGTCACGTCGCCGGCAATGACGAGGACGGCGTTGTCGGGCCGCCAGTGCGTGCGATGGAAGCTCGCGACCTCGTCGCGCCCGATCGCAGCCAGGCTGTGCGGCGAGGCGACGGCGCCATAGGGCGCGCCGCCGTAGATGGCGCGGGTCATTGCCATGCCGGCGATGTCGCCCGGCTGGCGCAGGCTGACGGTGAGACCGTCGAGCGCTTGCCGGCGCTCGCGCTCCAGCTCCTTGGCGTCGAAGAGCGGGTGCTGCACCACGTCGGCCAGCACCGCGAAGCCCTGGCCGGCGCGATCGGCGCGGGTCAGCAGCGAGACCTCGGAGCCGTCGGCGCCCGCGTCGGTCTCCAGAGTGGCGCCCAGCGACTCAATCTCGCGCGCGATCTCGGTGGCGGCGCGCGTCCTGGTGCCGCGGACGACGAGCTCCGCCGCCAGCGCGGCCAGGCCGGCCCGTCCCGCCGGGTCGGAGCTGCCGCCCGACAGGATGCGCAGGTCGGCGCTCACCAGCGGCAGGTCGCGCTTGCTCGACACGATCACGCGGAGACCGTTCGCCAGCCGCCGCTCCGCCGGCTCGGGCAGGCGCGCGGACACCGGCGCCTCCGGCTCGGGCGGCCGGCGGCGCTCCGCCTCCGGCGCGAGCGCGTGGACCGGGATCTCCGACACCGGGATGGTGAGCCGCTGGGCCTGGATGGTCGAGGCCGACGCAATCCGATCGTCGCGCCCGCCGCCGCCCGCCGACTCCGACAGGTAGCGGATGGTCACGCGCCGGTCGTCGCGCAGCCAGGCGCGGGCCACGCGCTGCACGTCGGCCGCCGTCACCTGCTGGACCGCGGCCACCAGCTTGTCCGCCTCGCGCGCATCGCCGAACCGGATGATCGAGTCGCCGAGCTCGTAGGCGCGGCCGAACGCGGTCTCGCGCTTCACGATCGTCTCGGTGACGATCTCGCTCCTGGCCTCGTCGAGCTCGGCCTGGGTGACCGCGGCGTCGCGCAGCCGGGCGATCTCCGTCTGCAGCGCGGCGGCGCCCTGGTCGGCGGTCTTGCCCTCGCTCAGGATCGCGCCGATTCCATACTGGCTGGCCTGCTGGGTGGGCTCGAGCAACGTGAGGACATCGCTCGCCACCTCCTTGTCGTAGACGAGCGCGCGATACAGCCGCGAGCTCTTGCCCTTGGCCAGGATCGCGTCCAGCACCATCAGCGCCGCGCGATCCGGGTGGTGGGCCGCGAAGCCGGGATAGGTGAAGAGCACCGCCGGCAGGGGCACGTTGGGCGCGTGGACCGTGTAGTCATGCGCCGCGCGGGGCGGCTCGGTGGCTGTCACGCGCGGGATCGGGCGCGCCGGCCGCGCGATCGGCGCGAAGTACTCATCGACCCAGCGATCGAGCGACGCCTGGTCGAACCGCCCGGAGACGATGAGGACAGCGTTGTCGGGCCGGTAGTAGGTGGCGTGGAATGCGCGCACGTCGTCAACGGTCGCGGCGTCGAGGTCCTCGATCGATCCGATGCCGGGGCGGCCGTACGGATGCCGCGGTGAAGCCGGTCTGGGGGAAGAAGAGATAGACGAGCCGGCCGTACGGCTGCGACAGCACGCTCTGGCGGAACTCCTCCTTCACCACGTCTCGCTCCGAGGCGAAGATCGCCTTGTCGACGACCAGCGAGCCCATGCGATCGGCCTCCGCCCACAGGATTCGCCGCAGATGGTTGGCCGGGACGACCGCGTAGTAGTTGGTGAAGTCGTCCCAGGTGCTGGCGTTGTTGAAGCCGCCGACGTCCTCGGTCAGGCGATCGAACGTCTCGGCCGGCATGTTGCGCGTCGCCTTGAACATGATGTGCTCGAACAGGTGGGCGAAGCCGGAGCGGCCGACCGGATCGTCCTTGGAGCCGACGCGATACCAGACCTGCACCGACACGTTGGCCGTGTCCGGATCGGGCATGGAGTAGACCTCGAGCCCGTTGGGCAGCCGGCGGTGGCCGAACTCGAGCGGCGCGACGGAGAGCGCCGGCTTGCGCCGGCGGTGGACGGGCCGGCAGGCCTGGCGGGGCCCGCGCTGCAGGCGGCGAGCGCGACGGCCGAGGCGAACACGAGGAAGATGCTCCGCATGTGTCGGAGTCTTCAATCGAGCCGGGAGCGGCGCAAGACGCCGATCCTGGTTCCTGCCGGCCCATTTGCGGCGTCCCCTGCTCGAGGCCGCGCGGCCGGGTGTCACAGCCGGCAGGTCGCCCGTTACAGGCGCCCCGCCGATAAGCACGGCGAACCGCGCGAGTTCGCTGATCCGGCCGGCGCTGTCACGCGTGCACGCGCCTCACGGGACCGGTGCGCAGCCGCCGGTCTGCACCCCGGGCGTCTCATCCTCCCGCCTGGTCTCCTCGCGGATGCAGTGGGAGGGGCGATAGAAGCAGGCCCGCTCCGCTGCCCGCGCCGCCGCGCCAGCTGTAGCAGGCCGCCGACGTCGTCCGGGTGCATCCACCGACCTGGCTCCCGGTCGCGCGCAGTCGCCGCGCGCGACTCGTCGCACTCCGCCGCGGTCCGGTGGCAGGCGCTGGTCCGCTGCTTTCGATCGCCCGCGGTCTCGACGCAGAACCATCCCTGCCCCGCCGTCCGGATCGGCCTCGACCGGCGGCGTCGCATCGAGGCTCGCGAGGCTCCGGGAGCTCTCGGCCGATCGCTCTCCGCCGAGTCGGGCGCCCGACGGCGTGGATCGGCAGGCGGCGGACGAAGCGTGCGCAGATGTCCGGTCTGGCGATCCGACAGCTCGATCTTTCGATCCGCGATCACGAGGGTCGGCCGGCGCTCGGACCCGTACCGCGCGAGCATCGCGGCCGGCGCCCTGGCGATGAGCGCGACACGCGAGCCGCGCCGCTCGAGCTGCGATGGAAGCGCGACGGTCGCTGCCCCCAGCAGCAGGGTCATCTCGGCGCCGTCATCGAGCGCTCGCTCGGTGGTCCACACGACCTCGACCTGGCTGTCCGGCTCGCCCACCAGCATGTCGCCGCGCAGGCGAAAGGCGACATCGAGCGTCTCGCACGGCGCGTCGCGCGGCGTGGCCGAGTAGCGCACCAGGACGTCGGCTCCGTCCGGCCGATCCGCGAGCGCGGCCTCACCTGCCGGCGGCCTGTCGGTCGCCCGCTTGCAGGACGGCACTCTCGTCTCCACAGGGCGCCGCGGCCGGAGCGCGAGGCGCGGTTCGCCTCCGCACAGGCACTGCCCGCGACCATCACCACCACGAGCGCCCGCTCCAGGACGCTGCCCGCGATCAGCCTCATGGTCACCCTCGATGTGGCGCCAGAACAGCGTTGCCACATCGCGAGGCGAGTTGTGAAGTGCCGCCGAATGCGGCAGTGGTCAGTCCTCTCACGCCATCAGTCGGACTTCTTCGACTGCCTGTCTCGGTGTCCTCCCCGCTGGACGCTCTTCTCATCGGCGAGCACGGGCGGGCGGAACGGCAGGCGCAGAAAAGTCGCCGGATCGACGAAGCCGCCCGGCACCCAGACGCTGAGGTGCATGTGCGGGCCCGTGGCGCGGCCGGTCTGGCCGGCGCGTCCGATCACGTGGCCGCGCTCGATGACGTCTCCCTCGATCACCGAGGCCAGCTGGAGGTGGAAGTAGGCCGACGCGATGCCCGCGCCGTGATCGACGACGACCACCACGCCGGGCAGGAAGCACGACCGGACCAGCACCACCGTCCCGCCGTTGATGGCCTTCACCTTGCGCGCCGGTCCGCGCGGTCACGTCGAGCCCGAGGTGCTGGCTCTTTGTCGTCCCGTTGAACGTCCGCTGCTCGCCGAACGGCGACGTTGGCTTCCCGCCCGCGACCGGCTGCTTGAAGCCGCCCACGAACTGCGGCGCGCTGGTCGGCTTTCCGAACGACTTGCGGATCGCGCGGTTGTCGGCGTCGATCTGCTTGCGCGCCTCGGCCGACGGGTTGGCGAACTCGTCCGGCACGGTCACGTCCGCCTCCGGGAACTGGTGCTCGATCACGGAGACGACCTGGGCGGGGAGCCCGCGGCCGAGGTCGATGCGGAGATCGCCCGGCTTGTGGTCCATCGGCACCGCAAAGATGGCCTGATGGCCGTCGCGGACCGGAAAGAAGGCGAGCGGCTTCTTCCCGATCTTGCCTTTCGGCGCCTCCGGCGAGCCGAGCACGGTGACGAGGACCGGATCTCCCGGCCGCACCTGCTCCGGCGAGACGGTGACGGTGGCCTCGCTCCGTCCCGGCCGCCGGATCGGCCGATGCGGGCGTCGCGAGCAGAGTGCCGGCGACCAGCACGGCCGCCGCGGTGCAGCGTGCGTCGAACGTCATCTCGATCCTCCTCCCCAAGATCCAGAGCGGACATTGTCCCACGTCCCGCTCCTTCTGATCGTCGCGCGAACGTCCCGGTTGACCGTCGGCGACGCCGGCGGATACGGTGCTGGCCGATGAGAGTCGTGTTCCTGTCCCCGCGGTATCCGCCCGAGATGAGGCAGTTCACCCGCGGCCTGGCCGAGGTCGGCGCCGAGGTGCTGGGTGTGGGCGACGGCAGCCCGGATCCGGAGCTGCGGCGCTACCTCGCGGACTACCTGGAGGTCCCCTCGATCATGGACGAGGAGGACGTGATCGCGCGGGTCCACGGCTGGCTGCGCGGGCGCTCGGTCAACCGCATCCTGGCCAACTGGGAGCCGCTGGTGATCGTCGCGGCGCGCCTGCGGGAGCGCTTCGGGATGCCGGGCATGTCGGTCAACACAGTGCGCGGGTTTCGCGACAAGCAGCTGATGAAGGACCGCGTGGCGGCCGCCGGGCTGCGCGTGCCCCGCGCCCGGCGGGTGCGCACCGTCAAGGAGGTGTGGGGCGCGCTCGAGACCATCGGCTTTCCGGCCATCATCAAGCCGATCAGCGGCGCCGGCAGCGCCGACACCTACAGGGTCGAGTCGGCGCGGGACATGGAGAAGGTCCTGCCCGCACATGCGGCACGTCGTCGAGGCGATCTGCGAGGAGTTCATCGCCGGCGAGGAGTACACCTACGACACGGCGTCGATAGGCGGGAGCCGGCGTACGAGAGCGTCACCCGGTACATCCCGAACGCGCTCGAGATGCGCTCGCAACGAGTGGGTCTCGCCCGATCATGCTGTCGGTGCGCGACATCGATCAGCCGCACATGCGCGCCGGCATGAAGCTCGGCCGCGACGTGCTGCGCGCGCTCGGCATGGGCGACGGCATGACGCACATGGAGTGGTTCCTGACCTCGAGCGGCGAGGTGGTGTTCGGCGAGGTCGCCTGCCGCCCGGGCGGCGCGTGCGTCGTCGATCAGATGAACTACACCAGCGACATCGATCTGTTCCGCGAGTGGGCGCGCGTGTCGACGTGTCGGCCGGTTCGAGGCGTCGACCGAGCGCAAGTACAACGTCGGCATCATCTTCAAGCGCGCCCAGGGCCAGGGCCGCATCACCGGCATCGCCGGCCTGAGCGAGTACTACGATCGCTACCGCCCGCACATCGTCGAGGACACCCTGCTCCGGCCGGGCGAGCACCGGCGCGACTGGAAGGCCACGCTCCTCTCCGACGGCTACCTCGTGGTCCGCCACCCGGACTGGGATCGGGCCAGCCAGATGGCGTTCGACGCCGCCACCGACATCAAGCTCTACGCGTCCTAGAGGGAGCTCCGCCCATGCCGCACGTGGTCTTCGTTGCCCCGCGGTTCCTCGAGAACACGAACCGCTACGTGCGGGCGTTCGCCGAGCTCGACGGCATCACGCTGAGCCTGGTCAGCTCCGACCCGGAGCAGGCAATCCCGGCGCCGCTGCGCCCGCGCATCGCCGGGCACTACCGCGTCGCCGACTGCCTCGACGGCCGCCAGCTCACCATCGCGGTGCGGGCAATCGCGCGCTCGGTCGGCCCGGTCGATCGCCTGGCCGGCGTGCTCGAGCAGCTGCAGCTGCCGATGGCCGAGGTGCGCGACGCGCTCGGCATCGACGGCCTGACCGGCGCCGTCGCGCGCAACTTCCGCGACAAGGACCGCATGAAGGAGGTGCTGCGCGCGCGCGGCGTGCCGGTCGCGCGCAGCACGCTCGCGCGGACGCCCGGCCGAGCTGCGGTCGTTCGTCGACCAGGTCGGCTTCCCGGTGATCGTCAAGCCGCAGGCCGGCCTCGGCTCGCGCGCCACCCGCCGCGTCGAGAGGCGAGGACGATCTGGCGGCGCTGCAAGCCGACGCCGGTCGAGCCGCTCCAGGTCGAGGAGTTCGTGCGCGCGCGCGAGCACACCTGCGAGACGGTGACCATCCGCGGCGAGCCGGTGTGGCGCTCGGGGACGCGCTACTTCCCGTCGCCGCTCGAGGTCCTGGAGACGGCGTGGATCCAGTACGCGGTGCTGCTGCCGCGCGAGGACGACGATCCGACGTGGACCCGGTTCCATCCGACCAACGGCGAGGCGCTCGCCGCGCTGTTCGGCGACCGGGCGGGGACGGCCGCCGGCACCGCGCTCACGCACATGGAGTGGTTCCTGCGCGAGGACGGCACCTGCCTGGTCAACGAGGTCGGCGCCCGCCCGCCCGGCGTCCACATCATGCCGCTGATGGGCCTCGCCCACGAGACCGACATGTTCGCCGACTGGGCCCGCCTGATGGCGCTGGACACGCTTCATCCCGAGGCCGCGCCGGTTCGCCGCCGGCTCCTGCTTCTTCCGCGGCCACGGCCCCGGCTCGCGCGTCGTCGCCGTCGAGGGCGTCGATCGAGCCGTCGAGGAGTGCGGCGACGCGCTCGTCGAGATGCGCACGCCGAAGCTCGGCCAGCCGCGCGCCGACGGCTACGAGGGCGAGGGCTGGGCCATCGTCAAGCACGAGACCACCGAGGGCCTCAAGCAGGCGCCTGCGCGCGCTGATCGAGAACATCCAGGTCCGCTACGACTGATCCAATCAGGTCGCGCGGCGGGCGGTGACGATCCAGCGCGCAGCCGACGTCGAGGACGCGGTCGGTCGGGGCGATCCCGGTGGCAGCGCGCAGGCGCTCGTTGTGGCTGCGCAGCTCGGCATCGTATTGATCGGCGAGGCGCAGGCGCCGATCCGGGGGAGATCCCGACGTCATGGGACTACTTTGCCTGCGAGCGTCCGCCTCATCTCGTGTCTTGCTTCTGAACATATGTTCAGTTAGCTTCGAAGTGTCTCGCCATGTCGACGGCGTCGGAGCTCGCAGGGTCGGGGCCGCTGCCGCTGCCCCGGATCTGCTGCCTGGATCTGGACACGTTCTTCGTGTCGGTGGAGCGGGTGCTCGATCCGGAGCTCGAGGGCAAGGAGGTCGTTGTCGGCGGCAGACCCGGCAGCCGCGGCGTGGTGACCGCCGCGAGCTACGAGGTGCGCCGTCACGGCGTGAAGTCCGGCATGTCGCTGATCGAGGCCGGCAAGCTGGCGCCGCATGCGATCTATCTGCCGACCCGCGGCGACACGTACAGCGACTACGCCGAGCGGGTGCGCGAGATCGCGCGACGCTACGCGCCCACTGTCGTCATCGCCAGCATCGACGAGATGTTCCTCGACCTGTCCGGGTGCGAGCGGCTGTACGGGCGACCCGGCGACGAGAACGGCGACGTGGCGATCGAGCGCGCCGTGCTCGAGCTGACCGGGGCGATCTCCGACGAGCTCGGCCTCCCGTCCAGCGCCGGCCTCGCCACCAGCCTGGTGATGGCGAAGGTGGCGTCGAGCCTGGCCAAGCCGCGCGGCGTGATGCTCGTCCCCGCCGGGGTCGAGCGCGCGGTGCTGGCGCCGCTGCCGGTGCGGTCGTTCCCGGGCATCGGCCCGGTCGGCGAGGGGAAGCTGCACGCGGCCGGATACGTGACCCTCGGCGCCATCGCCGACGCGCCGCTCGCGGAGCTGCAGCAGATCTTCGGCGCCTGGGCGCCGTCGATCCTGCGCGGCGTGCAGGGTCGCGGCTCGGGGGCGATCGGCCGCGAGCGGCCGGCGTTCTCGGAGCACGATCCCGAGGGTGAGACGGTCGGCAGCATCTCCAACGAGCGGACCTTCCGCGAGGACGTGTCGGACCCGGCCTCGATCGAGTCGGTCCTGTGCGGGCTGTGCGAGCGCGTCTGCTGGCGGGCGCGCAAGCGCGGCATCAAGGCGCGCACGGTGACGCTCAAGCTGCGCTACTCCGACTTTCACACCCTGACCCGATCCCGCACGCTGGCGCCGACGAGCTCGGAGCTCGAGCTCTACCCGGTCGTCAAGGAGATGCTCGTCGCGGCGCGGACGCGGTCGCTGCCGGTGCGCCTGCTCGGCCTGCAGCTGTCCAACCTCGGCGTGTTCCAGCAGCTGGTGCTGTTCGACGACCACGAGAAGGTCGGCGCGGTGGTCGACGATCTCCGCGAGCGCTACGGGTTCTCGATCGTCACGCTCGGCACCCAGCTGGGCGGCGAGGGCAAGACGCTGGTCGGGCGGCGCTCCGTCGGGCGCAGTCGGTAGCCGGACGGAGCGCGCCGGGCTCAGACGCCCGGGTCAGACGAAGATGTCGAGCGGCAGGAACGCGGAGATGACGAAGTTGGGGACGTCGACGACCTCGCTCACCTTGAGGTCGACCGCCACGCTGCAGATGGCGTACGCCTGCTGGCGGGTGTAGGCGTACTCGTGGGTGAGGTGATCGATCATGTTGAGCAGCGCGTTGCGCGCGGCCGCGGTCAGGTCCTCGGACAGGTTGCTGCCGTCCCGTGCGATCGACATCCCGGTGGTGGCGAAGAAGCGGCGGGGCGCGGCGAACTCGGGCGGCACCGAGTAGTCGTCGCGGTGGAAGCGCAGGTCGCGGATGTTGCGCGCGGCCGCCTCGCCCTTGCGCAGGTCGAAGCGGACCCGCAGGGTCGATCGCATCTCGACGGCTGTCCCGCACGTCTCCGAGTCGCCCTGCGCGAAGTGGGCGTCTCCGGCCGAGAACAGCGCTCCCGGCGTCCACACCGGCATGAGCAGCGTCGCGCCGGCGCTCAGCTGCTTTATGTCGACGTTGCCGACGTTCTCGCGCGGCGGCACGGTCCGCAGCGCCTCGCGAGCGATCGGGCCGCCGGCCGGGACGGCGCCGGCCGGGTCGGGCGGCAGCGCGAAGCCCTTCCTGTCGATCAGCGCCGCCTCGCGCGCGGTGATCTTCTGCATCAGCTCGTGCGACGGCGCGATGCCGATCGTGCCCATGAACGGCGCGCCGGGCACGCGGATGCGCGGAAGATCCTCGGAGACGGCCCAGCCGCGGTCGATGTCCCACTTCACGATGAACGGCTCGGGGAAGTCGTCGCGCAGGAACCCGAAGCCGGGGACCTGTACGGTGTAGCCGAAGCTGTCGGGGATGACCTCGAGGATCTCGCACGCGAGGACATCGCCTGGCTCGGCACCCTCGACGTAGACCGGACCGGTGAGCGGATGGACGACGCCGAGGTCGACCTTGGCGACCTCCTCGGGTGTGGAGCGACGCGTTATCTGTCCGTCGAAGGCGTCGCGCGTCTCCATGACGACTTCTTCGCCGGGCTCGCAGCGCACAACGGGCGGGATGTCCGGGTGCCACCGGTTGTGTCCAGTACCCGGCTCGGCACCGAGCGGTCGAGACGAGTCGATGCGGATTCTCATGAGTGGCCACGGCAATCCTCCCCTCCGTCGCCGCCGCTCCGGGCGGCCACCGTGTCACTCTCCTCCTCGGCCGTGCCCGGCGCAAGCGCGTTCTGCGCGGCCGCCCTCGGTGGCCGCCGCGTCAGCGGACGACGAGGTCGGCGTCCAGGGTCGCGCCGAGGAAGAGCGCGCGGACCCGCAGCTTGTAGCGGCCGCGCGGCACCGCGCCGGTGCGACGCGAGGTCTCGCAGCCCTCGTCCCAGGCGCGCACGTCGGTCGGCGCCTCGAAGGGGAAGCGCGCGATGCCGCCTGGCGGCAGGCGGATCTGATGGACGGTGGCCAGGCAGCCGCTGGTCGAGCGCTTCGCGCAGTCCGGCCTGTCGGTGTCGACCGCCTGGCCGTTGCGATTCTCGATCCAGGTGCCGATCTGGCGCTCGAGGTCGCAGGGGAGCGAGAGCAGGACGTCGGCCGGCTCGGAGCCGGTGTTCTCGAGCCGGATGGCGCCGCGCGCCGGCTTGCCCGCCTTCGTCTCGATCACACCCGGCTCGATCGAGCGGCTGATGCTGGCCGGGATCCGGTCTCCCTTGCCCTCCACCTGGCAGACGCCGACGTTGAACACGTCGCGCAGATCGATCTTCGGTCCCTCGCAATCGGCGGCGAGCTGCTCGGGCGCGGCCTGGGCCGGGGCCGCCGCCGGATCCTTCCGACTCGTCGACCGCCTCCTGCCGCGGAGGCGGCGTCCGGTCGACGCGGCGAACCCCGCCTGATGGAGCCGGGGACTCGGCCGGCGGGGCGGAGGGCGAGGAGCAGGCCAGGAGCGACAGGGACATCATCGACAGGAGCGAGCGCCGCACCATCCACTCGTACCACGATGCCCGGCGCCGTGGCGCTCGCCGTGCCGCCCGCGTCGTCTCTCACCGAGGCTGGCGCTGCATCTCGGCGGAGACTCGCTCGGCCCGCTCCAGCACGCGCAGCACGTTCTCGCCGGCCAGCAGCGTGAGGTCGCGGTCGGACCAGCCGCGTCGGATCAGCTCCGCGAACAGGTTCGGGTACATCGACACGTCCGACAGCCCCACCGGCCACTCGGTGTTGCCGTCGAAGTCGCCGCCGAGGCCGATGTGCTCGACGCCGGCCACGCGGCGCACGTACTCGATGTGGTCCGCCACCCTGGCGATCGAGGTCGGCGGCAGCTTCACGCGGGCCTTGAGCTCCTCGAACAGCGCATTGCGCTCCTGCGTCGGTCTTGAGCCCGCGCGACCGGCGGTTGTATTCCTCGATCATCGGCTGCACCACCTTCGCCACCGCCGGATCGACGAAGCCTGCGACGAAGGTGATCATCACGACGCCGCCGTTGGCCGGCAGCTTCTTCAAGATCTCGTCGGGCACGTTGCGCGGCACGTCGCACACGCCGCGCGCCGACGAGTGCGAGAAGATGACCGGCGCGCGCGACACCCGCAGCGCGTCCTCCATCGTCTCGGCCGACGTGTGCGACAGGTCCACCAGCATGCCGAGGCGATTCATCTCGAGGACGACCTGCTCGCCGAACGGCGTCAGCCCGTGGTGGCGCGGGCGGAAGGTCGGCCGCCGAATCGGCCCAGTCGGTGTTCGTGTTGTGCGTGAGCGTCATGTAGCGCACGCCGAGGTCGTAGTAGGCGCGCAGCGCGCCGAGCGAGTTCTCGATGGCGTGCCCGCCCTCCATGCCGAGCATGGAGCCGATGCGGCCGGCCTTCTTCGCCTCGCGGATCTCGCGGGCGGTGCCGGCCAGCTGCAGCGCGTCCGGGTAGCGCGCGATGACTCGCCGCATGATGTCGATCTGCTCGAGCTGCGTGCGTGCAAACCCGCCGGGCAGCTCGCCGGGGATGTACACGGACCAGAACTGGGCGCTCAGCCCTCCCTGCCGCAGCCGCGGGAGATCGGTCTGGCCCTCGGTGCGCTTGCGCAGGTCGTAGGCCACGACGTCGCCGGGCTTCTTCTTGTCGGTGCGGATGGCCCACGGCAGATCGTTGTGCCCGTCGAACAGGATGGCGTCGGCCAGGAGCCGCCGCGCATGCTCGAGGTCGCTCTCCGCGGGGCGCGACTCCGGCGCCACCGGCGCATGCGGACGCGGCCAGCGCCACCGCGGCGGCAAGGACGATGGCCGCCGCGCCGCGCGCCCTCACTGTCTCCCCGACGGGCGAGCCGGCGAGACGCCGAGACACATCGCCGGTCGCAGATTCAAGATCTCGACGGTCGTCTTCGCAATCGAACCTCTGAGCACTTCAGGCAGCACCGGTTCACTCCTTGCATCGAGGATGGCCGACAGGCTGGGCCGCGGCCGCAGGCGGACATAGCGCGGCGCGGCGCCGCCCGCCACCATTCGATACCAGAGTGTCTCATCCTTCAGCCTCGATTTCTGCGCGGCGACGGCGGCTTCGAACGCCTTCGCCGCGCCGGGCGCGAGGTCCACGGTCGTGAGCTCCAGACGCGCTGTCGGTCGCGGCGTCCCCGTGCCGCGCGAGAGCCCGGGCAAGAACTCGTACACCGCGTTGCCCAGGAACTGCGCGTGCGGCAGGACGTTGGCGATGTTGTCGCGCTCGTCCTCCGCCGGGCTCACCGGGCTGTCCAGGCTGGCGGCCGAGTGTCCGAACGTCGCGTAGACGAACCAGCGCTGCCGCTCGCCGGCCCACACCGTCCAGCCGTACCAGACGAATGTGTCCTTCGCCTGATGGTGCCACTCGAGATGGCGGATGTAGCCGGCCTCGAAGTCGACCGTCTGGCCGTCGTGGGGCCGCAGCACGGCGATGCGCGCGTACGGCCCCCGCCTGGTCTGGGCCGCGGCGGGCGCGGCAGACGCGGCGCCGACGAGGAGCGCGATACCGACAACCAGGGAGCGATGCACCATGAGCGTCCTCCGGTGGAAGGAGGGCATCGTAGCGGCGAGAGACACGTCGATTCGCGACAGAGATCCGCCGGATCCCGCAAATCGCGCGCGCCCTGGCTCCTGCTTGCGAGGCGCGTCGAGCCGGCGCCATAGTGATCCATGGCCACCGCTTCCAGGAAGCACGGCGCTCGCCACGCCTCGAGCCGCCGGATCATCGTCGTGGTCGTACCTCCTGTCGACGAGCTCGACCTCGTCGGTCCGCTGCAGGTATTCAACTCGGTCAACCGCCTCGCCGGCAGGCCCATCTACACGATCGAGGTCGTCACCAGCGCGGACCGACTCACCGTCGAGGGCGAGGGCGGCGTGCTCACCTTTCTGGCCCGGCATCACTTCGAGCAGGTCGAGGGCGCGTGCGACTCGGTCTTGCTCGTGTGCGGGCTGAGCTCGCGATCGGTGCGCGACGCCGCGCTGTCCGCGTGGCTGACGGCGAAGGCGGGCGAGGTGCGGCGGCTCGGTGCCGTGTGCGTCGGCGCATTCCTGCTCGCCGAGGCCGGGCTGCTCGACGGCCGTCGCGCGACCGCGCACTGGAAGTTCGGCCGCGAGCTGGCGGCGCGGTACCCGGCCGTGCGCGTCGAGCACGAGCCGTGCTGGGTCGTGGACGGAAACATCTACACGTCGGCCGGCATCTCGGCCGGCATCGACCTCGCGCTCGCGTGGGTCGAGGAGGACTGCGGCGCCGGGCTGGCTCACGAGGCCGCGCGCGAGCTGGTGCTGTTTCTGCGGCGGCCGGGCGGACAGCGACAGCTCAGCGTCTCGCTCGCCTCGCAGGCGTCGGAGATGATGTCGATCCGCGAGCTGCAGATCTGGATCGCCGAGCACCTGGCGAGGAAGCTGCCGGTCGAGGACCTGGCCGGCCGCATGGCGATGAGCGTGCGCAACTTCGAGCGCGTCTTCACCCGGGAGGTCGGCACCACGCCCTCGCAGTACGTGCTGCAGATGCGCGTGGAGGCGGCGCGCCGCCAGCTCGAGCGCACCGACGGCGGCCTCAAGCAGGTGGCCTCGGCGGCCGGCTTCGGCAACGTCAACCTCATGCGCCGCGCCTTCGTCCGCCTGCTGGGCATCACGCCGCGCCGCTACCGCGAGCTGGCCGGGACTTCACTGCACGGCTGAGTCTCCGGCGGTCCCGGGCCCGTCGTCCTCAGCGGCGCGAACGCCGCGAGCGGCGGGACAGCACGCGGTCGACGTCGGCGCGGGCGGTCAGGTGGCCGGTCCCGGCCAGGATCTTGCGGATGCGGCGCGCGCGGGCGCGGGCGGCGGCCACGCGTCCCATCCCGGCCTCGGCGACCGCGAGCCTGGCCTCGACCGCCGCCTTCTTGTCGGCCCGCCACTCGGCCGCGCGCGCGTGTCTGAGCGAGCGCAGCAGCGCGCGCCGGGCCCGGGCGTGCTTGCCCTGCGCGATCAGGCTGTGGCCGAGCAGCAGGTAGAACCCCGCCTGGCTGTCGTCGTTGCGCTTCGCCTCGGCGCAGGGCGGCGCGCATCGCGAGCTCGGCGGCCCGCGGCTTGCCCTGCTGGACGGCCAGCTCGGCCCGCAACACCGGGAGCAGGTCGGCGAGGTAGGCGCGGTGCGCGTCCGGACGCTCGCGCAGGCCGCGCTCGAGGGCCTCGACGTGGCGGGCGGCCGAGCGAGTCGAGCGCATCTCCAGCTCCAGCATCGCGACCTGCGCGCGGAGCTGCACCGTGTGGTCGTGGTCCTTGCCGAGCAGCGCGATGGCGTCCTCCAGGGCCTGGAGCGCCAGCGCGTGGCCCTCGTCGACCCGGCCGAGCTCGAACGTGACCAGCGCGAAGAAGGACCGCAGGGTCGGCCGCTGGCTGCGCATCGACTCGTTCGTCTCGATCTCGGCGAGCAGCTGCCCGAGCTCGTGGTGGACGGCCTTGAGCTGGCCGGCGGCGTACAGATAGTGGGCCAGGCGGGCGCGCGCGACCGTCACGTTGGAGCTGCCGGCCGGCATGGTCCGGCGGATGATGTCGAGCCCCTTGCGGTGCTGCTCGATCGCCGCCGCGCGGTCGCCGCCGTCGAACAGCGCCTGGGCCACCTGGGTGAGCGCCAGGCCGTGGTTGGTGTCCTGCTCGCCCATCTCGGTGCGGGCGTACTCCGCCGTCTCCCGGGCCAGATCGAGCGGCACCGGCGTCCCCGGCGGCCGGGTCGGCAGGCCTGCCAGCGCCTCGAACAGGCTGTAGCGGCAGGCCAGCTCGGTCGGGGGCGAGCTCGTCCTCGTCGAGCGCAGCAGATCCAGCGCGTGCTGGAAGTGCCGGATCGCCTCGACCGCCTCGTCGCGGGTCAGGGCAGCGCGGCCCAGCGCGCAGTAGACCGCCGCCCGCGTTGCCGGCTGCGTGGTCGGCCGGTCGGCGATGTCGCGGGCCAGCTCGCCGTAGCTCCGGGCCGCCGCGGCGTCGCCGCGCATGTACGCGATGCTGGTGCGGTCGACAAGGACGCGCGCCGCCAGGTTGCTCATGCGCAGGTCGTTGGCGATGCGGTGGGCGCGCTGCAGCGCCTGATCGGCCTCCTTGAGGTTGTCGCTGAAGCGGTGCGCGATGCTCAGCCAGCGCGCCACGTGGGCGGCCAGCTCACCCTCGCCGATGGCCGTCGCCTGCTTCTCGATCGCCGTCAGCTCGGCGACCTGCTCCGCGACGCGGGCGGGCACGGCGTACACGCGGCTCTGCGCGTGGCGGCGCCACAGCTTCTCCACCGCCGCGCGATCTCGGCGATGGGCGGAGCGATCATCTCGACGCAATCGCCGGGCGGCTTGAGCGCGCTCACCGCCTCGCGCGCGACGGTCAGGCTCGGCTTCGCGCCGGCGAGGAAGTCAACGGTGCCAGCCAGCTCGAACCCGCGCCGGTCGAGGCAGGAGACGCGCATCCGCCGCTGCGGCTCGCTGATCTCGCCCGCGCGCGCCGCCCGGCACGCGCCCAGCTGCTCGACCTCGATCTGCTTCTTCTGCGACTCCAGATCGCCGACAACGCGATCGGCCGCGCCGGCGGCGAAGCCGGGGCCGCCGGCCAGCAGCGCCCGCAGCTGGGCGGGCCGGCCGGGGCTCCACACGGCGAGCCTCCGCGATCGCTCGCAGGCGGGCGGGCTCGCGCTCACGCTCACGGTCGCGAGCGCGCCGGGCAGCGCGAGCAACCCGCCGACCACGGCGGCGCCGGCGGCGACCGTCGCCACCGCCCACATCGCGCACAGCGACGGCGGCGATCCGCGATTGCGCGGATGAGCTGGCCGACATCGGGCCGCGCGGCCGGATCGGCGGCCACGCCGCGCAGCAGCGCCTCGCGCAGGCGCGGCCTGACCCCGCGCTCGCGCAGCGTGCGCTCGCGGGCGTTCGGCTCGGCGGCGCCCAGCGCGTCGAGCATCGCGGTGCACAGGGCGAACACGTCGGACTGCGTCGTCGCCGCTTCGCCTCGCCACAGCTCCGGCGCCATGTAGTAGGGCGTGCCGCCGCCCTCCGCGACCCGCACCATCGACTGCGGACGATCGGTCAGCCGCGACAGCCCGAAATCGGCGACGCGCACGCGGCCGTCGGCGCCGATGAGGATGTTGGCCGGCTTGATGTCGCGGTGCACGATGCCGCGCTCGTGGGCGGCCAGCAGGCCCTGCGCCGCCTGCCTGAACACGTCGAGGATCGCCTCGGTCGAGCGCGGCTGGGTCAGCCAGCTGGACAGGTCGGTCCCGTCGATGTGCTCCATGACGAGGAACACCGCGCCGTCGGACAGGCCCACCTCGTAGACCGGCAGCACGTTCGGATGCGACAGGCGCGCCATCATGCGCGCCTCGCGCAGGAGATCTTCGGCTCCCGCCGGCACGTCGCTGCGCAGATCGATCGTCTCGCTGAACGAGAGCTCGCCGGGCGCCGGCGCTCCGAGCAGGAGCTTTATCGCCACGTCGCGCTCGAGCTGCGGATCGCGCGCGCGGATAGACCGAGCCCATCCCGCCGCTGCCGAGGTGATCGATCACCTCGAATCGCTGGATGCGCCGTGGAGCGATCATCGCGCCCGACGATCATATCGCAGGCGCGTCGACTTCCCGTCAGATCAATCGGTGTCGTCGGCCGGGTCAGCCGCGCCGCCGACGGACAGGCCGTGGCGTCTGGCCAGCAGGCGCAGGTGGCTGCGACCCATCCTGGCGGCGCGCGCCGCGCGGGCCAGGTTGTTGCCGTGCGCAGCCAGCAGCTGCTCGATCCACGCGCGCTCCCACTCCCAGATCGCGCGCTCCTTGGCCCCGCGATAGGTGAGCTGCTGCGCGGGGACCGGCGCGGTGGTCGCCATGTCGCCGAGCTGGGCGATCCGCTCGACCGTGTTTCGCAGCTCACGCACGTTACCGGGCCAGCTACGCCCCGCGACGTGCTGAAGCAACGACGCGGGCGGCGCGGATTCGGGACGGAACACGCGCCAGAAATGCGCGGCCAGGAGCTCCACGTCGCCGGCCCGCTCGCGCAGCGCCGGCACCGCGATGCGCAGCACGTTGAGCCGGTAATACAGATCGGCGCGAAAACGCTTCTCGTTGACCTCGGCGCGCAGGTCGCGGTGGCTCGCCGCGATCACCCGCACGTCAACCGGGTGGTGCTGGTTGGAGCCGACCCGCCGGATCGTGCGGCTCTCGAGCACTCGCAGGAGCAGCCGCTGCAGGGCGAGCGGCAGCTCGCCTATCTCGTCGAGGAACACCGTGCCGGAGCGGGCGCTCTCGAACGCGCCGACGCGCGCCTGCTCGGCGCCGGTGAAAGCGCCGCGCTCGTGGCCGAACAGCTCCGACTCGGCCAGCTCGGGCGACAGCGCGCTGCAGTCGACGATCACGAACGGTCCGCCGCGGCGCGAGCTGGCCTCGTGGATCGCCTCGGCGATGAGCTCCTTGCCGGTGCCGGTCTCGCCGCCGATGAGCACCGTCAACGACGTCCTGCCGAACTCCTCGATGAGCGGGTAGAGGCGGCGCATCGCGACGCTACCGCCGATGATGGGGCCGTAGCGGTCGCCGGTGGCGATCGGCTGCTCGAGGTCGCGATCGAGGATGCGGACCTCGAGCACGCTCTGGCCGACGCGGAAGCGCGCGCCGCTCCTGACGTAGCAGGACCGGACCTCGACGTCGCCGATGAAGGTGCCGTTGCGGCTGCCGAGGTCCTTGAGAGCCAGCCCGCGCTCGTCGGCGCGCAGCGCGCAGTGGTGGCGCGACACCGAGCGATCGGCCAGGCGCAGGTCGTTGCCCTCGCTGGTGCCGATCGACAGCTCGTCCGACCGCGACACGACGCGCGCGCCTCGATCGGCGCCGTCGACGACGGCGACCTCGAACTGCCGGATGAAAACCTTCGCGCCCCGGACCGCGAGCGTCGCGCTCTCCATCTGGGCGCATCGTACTCGGTGGATCCCGGCCGGACCATCCCCGGCGATGAGCCCCGCGGCCTACGGCGCGTCCGGCGCAGGTCTCGTCCAGCCCGCGAATGAACTCGGCGAACGACTCGGCCATGTCGGGCCCGACCGGCAGGTTGGCCAGGATCTGCTTGTCGGCCGGCTTGAGGGAGCAGTACCCGCCATGCAGCCAGCAGCCCGGATGCGAGTCGGTGGCCTCCTGGAAGACCTCTTCGCACGTGGCCGCCGCGGAGATGCGGTTGGCCTGGATCTGCAGGCAGGTGCGGGTCACGTCCACCCAGATCCGTCCGGACCGACTCATCTGCGGTCGAATGACGTCGGAGAAGAGCTGGCAGAACGGCTGCCCGAAACCCAGCCAGTATCCGTCCTCGCCGCACGACGCGATCGCGTCGCGACATGCGTAGAGCTCGCACGACTCCGCTCCGGGCTCGAGGATGTGCAGCGCGCACTCGAGGATCGGCGACCCGGAGTAGGCGTCCTCCTCGTCCGGCGGGCTTTCCTCCGGCTCGTTACACGCGAGCAGGGCGACGACGAGGCCGATGATGCACAGGATCAGCGCGAACGACGTCTTCATGTTCTCGAACCTTTCTGCCGACCTGGCGGCCTCGGTCAGCGCCTGCTCCTCGCCGAGCAATCGGGGACCTGGCCGCGCCGCAGCGAGACGGGCCCGTGGCATCTCGCGGCGATGGCGCGGGTCGCTCGTCCGGGTCACCACTCCTGACGCTACCAGGTCTGGAATCGCCGACGGCTGCGCGTGAGCGATGACGCGCCACATCGCGCAGATGGCTCCCTGCTTGCACTGCGGTCGGAAATCTCACCAACCGCTGCCCGGAGGGATCCATGACCGACCTGCGCCTTCTCGCTTCCACCCTGCTGCTCGCAGCGAGCGTCCTCGTCGTCGGCCTGCGCGGCAGACCCGGACGACCCGGAGCTCGGCACCGCCGAGGTCGACCGCGGCGCGGTCGCGCTCTACGCCCCGGGCCCGACCGGCGGCGGCCAGCAGTGGCTCGACGACGACATGGGCGTCCTGATCCTCAACAACTCCTACGACGAGACCAACCGCTACGGATACTCGCAGTTCCGCATCTACACCATGGATGGCGGCGTCTGGACCGAGGTGCACATCCAGACCCTGTGCACCGACGGCAACTGGGTCGAGGCGCGGAACGAAAACTACGTCGACCCGCACTACTGGATGTTCGCGGAAGTCTCGTGCCCGAGCCCGTACTCGGTCTCCGAGGCGTGGGCGTCGGTCGGCCTCGACTACTGAGACCGGCCAGGTGGTCCGGGTCATTTCCTGACCTGGGGGCGCATACCTCATCGCGGGAGCGGCCGCCGGGAGCGGCCCTTCGACGCGGCTTGCGGTGCCTTCGACCGGCGTGCCACATTCCGTCCATCGGGGTGGCTCCGCCTCCAATCTCGAGAGGCGCTCCTCTCGGAAGGCAGGCAGGCCCATGACTCTGCGCAATGCTCTCGTCGCTGCGTCGCGGCGATGCTCCTGGTCCCGCGCGTGCTCCTCGCGGATCCTGCCGCATGGATCCGGCCAGCCGGACTTCGGGCCGAACGTCATCATCTTCGACCCGAGCATGCCGACCAGCCAGATCCAGGCGACCGTGGACGCCATCGCAGGCCATCAGATCCCGAACCAGTTCGGCAGCGAGCGGTACGCGCTGCTGTTCAAGCCGGGCACCTACGGCTCCGCCGCCGAGCCGCTCATCGTGCAGGTCGGCTACTACACCGAGGTGGCCGGGCTCGGGCAGTCGCCGGGCGACGTCGTCATCGTCGGACACATCGACGTGTACAACCAGTGCGGCGACGGCGGATGCTTCGCGCTGGTCAACTTCTGGCGCTCGCTGTCCAACCTGACCATCCAGGTCACCGGCCTGGCCGACTGCCGGGCTTCGGCCAACTTCTGGGCGGTCTCGCAGGCGGCGCCGATGCGGCGGGTCAACGTCGTCGGCGGCACGCTGTCGCTGATGGACTACTGCACGGCGGGCCCGCAGTTCGCGAGCGGCGGCTTCATCGCCGACTCCAGGACCGGCGCCGTCGTCAACGGGTCGCAGCAGCAGTTTCTCGTGCGCGACAGCGTCATCGGCAGCTGGTCGAACGCGGTGTGGAACCAGGTCTTCGCCGGCGCCGCAGGGCGCCCCCGCGCAGTCGTTCCCGAACCCGACCTACACGACGCTGGACACGAACCCGACCAGCCGCGAGCGGCCGTACCTCTACCTCGACGCGTCCGGCCGCTATCGCGTCTTCGTCCCCGACCCGCGCACCGACTCCTCCGGGACGACGTGGGCCGGCGGCGCCACGCCGGGCCGCTCCTTGTCGCTTCAGCGAGTTCTACATCGCCAGCCCGTCCGACTCGCCCCAGACGATCAATCGCGAGCTCTCGCGCGGCAAGAACCTGATCCTCACGCCTGGTGTCTACGGCGTCGAGCGCTCGCTCAAGGTCGTGCGGCGCGACACCATCGTGCTCGGCCTGGGTTTCGCCACCCTCACCGCAGTCAACGGTGCGGTCCCGATGACGGTCGCCGACGTCGAGGGCGTCGACATCGCCGGCCTCATGTTCGACGCGGGCGACGTCGAGTCGCCGGCGCTGCTCCGCCTCGGCACGCGGCACGGCGGAGGAAGCTGCCGCGGCGATCACCGGTCCGCGCCGACCGCCCTGCAAGACGTCTTCTTCCGCATCGGAGGACCCGACGTGGGCAAGGCCCGGGTGAGCCTCGAGGTCAACAGCGACGACGTCATCCTCGATCACATCTGGGCCTGGCGCGCCGACCACGGCGCCGGCGTGGGCTGGACGGTCAACACGGCCGACACCGGCGTCGTCGTCAACGGCCACGACGTGACCGCCACCGGCCTGTTCGTCGAGCACTACCAGAAGTACAACGTCATCTGGAACGGCGAGGGCGGCCGGACGATCATGTTCCAGAACGAGCTGCCCTACGACCCGCCCGACCAGGCGGCCTGGCAGCACGACGGCACCCTGGGCTGGGCCGCGTACAAGGTGGCGCGCTCGGTCAGGACCCACGAGCTGTGGGGCGGCGGCAGCTACGTCTTCAACAACGTCAACCCGACCATCCACACCAGCCGGGGGTTCGAGGTGCCGGTCCGGCCGGGCGTGCGTCTGCACGACATCCTGACCGTCAACCTCGGCGCCGGCACCATCGACCACGTGGTCAACGACACCGGAGACCCGGTCACGACCGACGCGGTCGGCGTGCCCAGCACCGTCGTCGAGTTTCCGTGAGCGACTGCTCGTGAGCTACTGATCGGAGGCTGGAGCGAGCTTCCAGGGCCGCTCCAGCCGCGCGAGAGCCTCGGCCACCGGTCGAAACGACTCCGGCGGCACATCGTAGTCGTCCGGATCCAGATCGGTGCCGTCGTCGAACGCCGTGTCGCGATGGAGCCACAGCACCACGGTGAACGGGTCGGTCCAGTGCCCGACCACGGACATCGTGTCGTTGCCGGCGAGGGGAGCCTCTTGAGACGGCACCCGCACGTACTCGATCACGATGGCGCCATCGGACGGCGGCAACGCAACCGGCTCATCCGCGTCGACTCGATGCGCGCTCCTGAGGATCAGCGCGCCCGAGTGGGTGCCGGTCGCCTTGTGGCGGCAGACAAGGACGATGTCGAGCGGCTCGCTGCCCATCCATCTCGACGTCACCGTCAGGGACGCGTCCCCACCGGCGAGCTCGAGGACGACGTCCGTCCTCCCGCTCGTGGTGGCGACGAAGCCGGCGAGCTGCTCGACGGCTACCTGCAGGGCGTCCGACACCGCGGCGATGGTACAGCCTGGGGGCACCGTGGCGAAGGTCCCGATTCACGATGAGTAGCGGCTCGCCAAGAAACGGCCGGGAAGATCCGCGGCCAGCTGCGTTCGGGATGAGGGAGGGCCGCGTCCTCCCTCATCCCGGAGGTCATCCCTGCGCCTGCTCTCCATCGTCGGCATCGGCGCCGCGCCAGCGCCGCGTGGACTGCCCGGCCACGCGCGCCCCGGGTCGAGTGGACTCGTTCGCCACTCGCGCGGTGCCGAGCATCCGAGAACACTCGCCTTCGCGCCGGCACTCATGTTGCACAGCGCATCGGTCCCGGCCGCCGCGCTGGATCGACCTGCGCGCGAACCGCCCCGCCGCGAAGATGGACCGACTCCCAGCGAAGCTCGCCGTGGTTGCCCGTCCGGCCGCGGCGTCGACCTCCGGCGAACGCGATCGAGGCGTGCGCTTCGAGGGACGCTTCGAGGACGCGGTGCGCGCCCACGAGGCGGAGCTCACCATCCTGGCCCAGCATCTCGGCTCCGGGAAGGGCGGACGCGCGGGACCTGGTCCAGGACACCTTCGAGCGCGCGCTGCGCGCCTGGGATCGCCTGCCGGCCGGCTCCAACGTGCGCGGCTGGCTCATCACCATCCTGCACAACCTCTTCATCGATCGCTGCCGGCGGGCGCGCCGCGCTCCGACGACGTCCATCCCGGACGAGCTGCAGGCGCCGCCCGAGGACGTCTCGGTGCCCGCCTGGGCGAACGTGACGCCGGACCAGCTGCGCGCCGCGATGTCGGAGCTGGACGACGAGTTCCGCCGCGCCTACGAGCTGCACGCCCTGGAGGGCCGGTCGTACAGGCAGATCGCGGACGAGCTCGGCATCCCGATGAACACCGTCGGCACGCGGCTGCTGCGGGCCCGGCGCAAGCTGCGGCTCATCCTGCTCCGCTCGATGCGGGCGGAGGAGGCGACATGAGCGACATGCTCCTGCTGTGCCGCGAGATGGCGCGCGTGCAGGCGCTGGTCGACGGCGAGCTCGACCCGACCGAGCGAGACGGGGTGCGCGCGCACCTGGCCGGCTGCGCTCCGTGCCGGCAGGAGCTGGCCGACGCGATGCAGATGGCCGCGCTCGAGGCCGCCGCCAGGAAGGTGCGGCTCGAGCCCGCCGCCGTCGCTCGCCCGCCTCGCCGGCGAGTGTTCGTGCTGGCCGGCGCGCTGGCGGCGGTCGCGGCGGCGGCCGCGTGGCTGGTCCTGCCGCGCGACGATTCGCCGGCCGCGCCGGCCGCGCTGGCGAGCGCCGTGGCGCTGGCCCCGAGCCGCGGCATCGAGGCCCGCCTCACCTGGGGGCCGGCCGCGGTCCACCGCCCCTACGACGTGGCCCGGGCCGGCGACGACGGCAGCCAGCGCCTGCCGCTCGCCCTGCTCGCCGAGCTCGAGGCGCGCGGAGACCTGCACGGCATCGGTGCGCTGTACTTGATAGCAGGCGACTCGCGCCAGGCCGCGCGCTACTTGTTGCCGGGAAACAGCGCCGACGTCGCCAGCGACCGCGCGGCGCTCGAGCTGGCGCAGGGGAAATCGCCGAGGCCGCGCTGTCCGCGGCCGCCGCGGTGCTCGACCGCCAGCCGGATCACGCGGCGGCGCGCTGGAACCGCGCCCTGGCCCTGCGCGACCTCGGCCTCTTGCGCGGCGCGGCCGAGGATCTGCGCGCGCTGGCCGGACGCGGCGAGCCGGGCTGGTCGGCCGAGGCCACGGCGCGCGCCGACGCCCTCGATCGCGAGGCGGACGCGCGGGCCGGTCTGGCCGACCGCATGCTGGCCGGAGGCGCGGAGCTGGTGCAGGGCGGTGCCGGCTTCTCGCTCGACGACGCGCGCGCCATGCCCGGGCTGGGCCGCCTCTTCCTCTACGACGCGATCCGCACCGCACCCACGCGCGAGCGCGTCCTCGCGCTCCGTCCGCTGGCCGACGCGCTCGACGAGAACGCGTCCGGCACGGCCGCGGGCGACCAGCGTGGTGTCCTCGCACGAGCCGTCGAGCGCGCGGCCGGCGCCCGCTTCGCCGTGCGCGGTCCGCTGGCCAGGACCTACGCCGAGCTCGCGAACGGCCAGCCTCCCGCCGCGCGCGGCCGCTACCTGGCAGCGCTGCGTGCCAGCCGCCAGCACGACATCCTGATCGGCGCGCTGATCCGCCTCGGCCCCGACGGTCGCACGGCCGCCGCGTCCGACCTCCCGGAGCTGGCCCGCCTGGCACACGCCTCGGGCGATCCCTGGTTCGAGCTGCTGGCCGCCGAGCAGGAGGCCCGCGTGCACGCGGCGCGCGGCGACCTGCTCGACGCCGAGGCGGTGCTGCTTCGCGCCCGCGAGCAGTGCCGGCTCGCCGCCATTCCGTACCGCTGCGTGAAGCTCGCCGCGCAGCTTGTCGACGTCTACGTCACCCTCCACCGCTTCGACGAGGCGCGCCGCGTGCTGGCCGAGGCCTGGGCCGCGGCGACCGGGTCGGGCGGCTGGCTGCTCGAGCAGGATCTCTTGCCCCAGCTCGCCGACCTGCACGTGCTCGACGACGACGCGCTCGGCTCCGGACTGGCCCTGACGCGCGCCTACGCCGGCGAGCTGGTCCTGCGCAACCCGGACTACTGCGGCCTTCGCGTGTGGGCCCAGGGACGCGTCGCGACGGTGCTGATCAACCAGCTGCGCATCGACGACGCCCGCCGCGAGCTGGCCGCCGCGCGTCCGCCCGGCCAGCCCTGCACCGAGGCCAGCGACGACCAGGTCAGCGCCTTCGTCGGCGCCCACGTGCTGCGCGCCGGCGGGACCGACGCCGAGGTGGCCGCGCTCCGGGCCGACATCGCGCGCCAGCGCGCCGACACGTCGCCGGCGCGGCGCGCGATGCTCGATCACGTCGAGGGCCGCCTGCTCATCGACCGCGCGCCGGCCGAGGGACAGGCGCTGCTCGCCGCCGCCATCCGCGCCGGCGACGCGCTCCCCGGCTGGAACGTGGAGGGCCGCAAGGCGCGCGCCTACAGCTACTCGGTCCTGACCCTGGACGCGGCGCGGCGCGGCGACGCGGCGCGCGCCATGGCGCTGCTGGCCGAGGAGAGCGGTCTTCCGGCTCCGCGCCGCTGCGCGCTCGGCGTCGCCGTCGAGGATCGCCTGCGCATGGTGCTTGCGCGCGGTCCGGACGGCTCCGACACGCTGCACTTCGACGCGGATCGCGACACGCCGGCGATCGATCCGGCGGCGCTGGTGCCGCGCGCGCTGGTCAACCGGCTGGCCGGCTGCCCTGTCGTCAACGTGCTGGCCCGCCCACCGGTCCACGGCGTGGCCCGGCTGCTCCCGGACGGGTTCGCCTGGCGCTACCGCGCGGCCCGCTCGCGTCCGCTGGTGGCCGCGCCGCCAGTCGCCGCACCGCCTGGTCGTGGCCGACGCGCAGCCGCCCGCGCAGCTGGAGCTGCCGCGGCTATCGTCGTGGACCGAGCACGGCGGAGATCGCAGGCTGACCGGCGCCGATGCCACGCCGTCCCGGGTCCTCGCCGCCATGCGCGACGCGACCGAGATCGAGCTGCACGCGCACGGCATGGTCAACCTCGGCGAGCCGGACGCCTCGTTCCTCGCCCTGTCGGCGGAGCCGGATGGGCGCTACGCCCTGACCGCCCGCGACGTGCGCGCTGCATCGCTGAACGGAGCGCCGCTCGTCGTGCTGGCGGCCTGCCACGCGGCGCGCGGGGCGGCCGTGATCCACGAGCCGTGGAGCCTGCCGGCCGCGTTCGTGCTCGCCGGGGCGCGCGCCGTGATCGCGCCGGCCGCGCCGGTGCCGGATCGCGACGCGGCCGCGTTCTTCGCCGATGTCCGTGCACGGGTTGAGCGCGGCGACGACGCGGCGGTCGCGGTGCGCGACGCGCGGCTCGGCTGGCTGAGCGCGGGCGGCGCCGCGTGGGTCAGAGACCTCATCGTCTTCGAGTAGACATCGACATCAGGAGATCAAGATGCAGCGCATGGCCCGGCCGTCTTCATTCCGCCTCTGCGTCCCGCTCGCCATCGCACTCATCGCCGGCTGCGTCGCCGTCGAGGACGAGCCGACGCTGGCGACCGCGGAGTCGGTGTGCGGAGCGTGCACGTCTCCTCCGCTCGTCGACTGGGTGCGAGGTGCGGCCGATCCGGAGGAGCTCTACCCGCGCGACGTCCGTCACCTGCACGTCCAGCTGATTCCGGCCGACGATCGCTCCTTCTTCGCCTTCGGCGTGGGCGGCGGCGAGGCGCTGTGGGTCTTCCGGGTCCAGATGGGCGATCAGTCGAACATCATGGGCGCCATCGCCGGCGCCGTCGCCGCGCACCACGACGCCGGGCTGGGTGCCTTCATGAGCGGCGCCGGCGCCACCAAGGGCGACCCGCCGCATCCGGGACCGGGCAACCCTGTCGGCGAGCCGCCCTTCTCGCCGGAGTTCATCGGCGTGGTCGTCGAGGCCGCCGTCGCGCACGAGCAGACCACCCAGCAGACGTTCGATCAGCTGTACGGCATGTGACGGGCTACTCGAGGGTCAGCGTCGGGACCCAGGTCTGGGCGTAGCTGCTGGGAGGCTGGAACGACCAGGTCCAGACCGGCGTCTCCGACTCGCCTCTTCCCCACTGGACGTCGAGGACGGTGCCGAGCGCATTCTGCAGCTTGTAGCCGTGCTCGAGGTCCCAGGTCCACCGCTGGGCGTCGTTGCCCACGCAGTCCCAGATCTGGACGCTCGCCTTGATCTTCGGGTCGACGTTGACGACGTCGAGACACTTGCCGGAGCCGACGTTGATCAGGGCGCCGCTGGCGCGATCGTACGACCAGCGCTGGGCCGGGTTGCCCTCGCTGCAGGTGTACAGCCAGACCGGGGTGCCGTTGTCGGTGCCGCCGCCCTGGACGTCCAGGCACAGGAGCTCGTCGAAGAACCCGCCCGAGCTGGGCGACGTGTAGGAGTAGATGTAGCCGTCCTTGATGTCGCCGACGCCCGGATACATCAGCAGATACAGCATGTCGATCATCTGCTGGACCTCGTAGATCGGCATCTGCTGCATGATCTCGCGCCTTGCCAGGTCCATCGACTCCTCGTACGGCATCTCGTTGATGTACTCGTCCCAGTTCGTGTTCACGATGCCGGAGTGGACGTCCACGCACGCGTAGGTGTCGATGCATCCGGTTCCGAAGCCGGAGCAGGCCTCGGCCGGGATCACGCCGCAGCGGATGCCCTCCTTCATCCGACGAAGATGCGACATCAGCACCTCCCGGTGCTGCTTGATCTCCTCGTAGAAGAGCCCGTCCTGCATCCAGTTGGGATCGAAGACCGAGAGGACGGCCAGACGCATCGAGATCATCCGCATGAGCAGCGGGATCCCGAGCTTCCAGTCGTAGACCAGGTCGTTCGGGTGATCCGGCTCGCCGACCGCCGCCAGGATCCCGGCGTCGGGCCGCACGTAGGTGCGCTGGAACGCGATGTCCTGCTCGGCGTGGGCCAGGGCGGTGGCCGAGTTGTTCATCGGCGCTCCGTCGGCGGTGATGGTCATCCCGGTCTTGAAGGCCAGCTGCGCCTGCTCGAGCGCCGAGGTGGCCAGGGCGATGTCCTGGGCCAGGAACTGCTGGCTCACCTGCCAGCTCAGTCCGCTCAGCTGCTGCTGCAGATCGAGCAGACCGACGCCCAGCTGACTCATGTCGTCGCCGCCGAGCAGGGACATGACGAACCCCAGCACCTCGAGGGCCTGGTTGAACGTTCCGGAGCCGTCCCTGATCTCCTTCATGTCCTTCTCGTTCACGAAGAAGCCCACGACGTTGGTCGCCATCGGCAGCAGCGCGCGGACCTGGCCCAGCACAGGCGCCAGATCGGCAATGGTGCCGAAGACGCTCTCCGCCCGGTCGAGGGTCGGCTCCTCCTCCGGTTCGGCGCACCCTGAGGCCGCGAGCACGAGGACGCCGAGCAGGCTGCCGGCCAGCAGCCGGGTACAGGGCCCGGCGCAAGGAGGCCCGGCGAGAAGCGGACGGAGCGATGCGGGATGTATCGAGCGACTCATGTCTTCTCCCTTGCAGGCCGTGTAAACGTTTTCTTCGGCCGAAGCCGGGCACTGCAAGCGAGCAGCCATCGCCTGGGCGCCATCGCCCCGCGGGCCTGGCACCAGGCGGCAGCCGCCAGGTGGTCCGGGTCATTTCCCGACCCGGGGGCCGCTTCCTCGGTGATGCGCGCGGCGGCGGCGGCCGACCGACGGCAGGAAGACGCCCGCCGGGCGCCAGGTCAGCGGTACATCACCGCCGGCAGCCAGAGCCCGATCGCCGGGAAGAGGTAGAGCAGGACCATGGCGACGATCTGGATCAGCATGAAGGGCATCATGCCCATGAAGATCTGGTTGAGCGTGACGTGCGGCGGGGCGACGCCCTTCAGATAGAAGGCGGCCATGGCGACCGGGGGCGAGAGGAAGGCGGTCTGGAGGTTGAGCGCCACCAGCAGCCCGAAGAACAGCGGATCGATCCCGAAGTTGTCGAGCAGCGGGATGAAGATCGGCATGAAGATGACGATGATCTCCGTCCACTCGAGCGGCCAGCCGAGCAGGAAGATGATCACCTGCGCCAGGATCATGAACTGCAGGGGCGTGAGATCCATGCCGAGGACCCACGTCTCGACGAGGCCCTGTCCGCCGAGGAGCGCGAAGGCGGCCGAGAAGATGCTCGAGCCGACGAACAACCAGCAGACCATTGCCGAGGTCTTGGCGGTCAGAAACACCGATTCCTTGAGGACGCGCCAGGTGAACTGCCGGTACAGCGCCGTGAGCACCATGGCGCCGGCGGCGCCGAGCGCGGCCGCCTCGGTGGGGGTCGCCCAGCCGAAGATGATCGACCCCAGCACGGAGACGATGAGGATCGTCAGCGGGAAGAACGAAGTGAGCAGCATCTTGAAGATCTCGAGCCGCTCGAAGGTCAAGATCGCGTAGTGGACGGCGAGGAGCAGCAGAGCGACGGCGAGGGCGACCCAGAACGATCCCGGCGCTGACCTCGGCGCAGCCACCGAGTCGGCGGTCGTGCCCGCCCCGGTGGACGGCTCCACAGCGCCGCGACCGCCGGCGGTTGCAGGCGGCGCCGAGCTCTCGGATCCCGGAGGCTCGGCAAGACCGCCCGCGCCGCTCGGTTCCGGCGTCGAGCTCTCGGATCCCGGAGGCTCGGCAAGCCCGCCCGCGCCGCTCGGTTCCGGCGTCGAGCTCTCGGATCCGGGAGGCTCGGCCAGGCCGCCCGCGCCGCTCGGCTCCGGCGTCGGGCTCTCGGTCGGCGGCGGCTCGGCCAGGCCGCCCGCGCCGCTCGGCTCCGGCGTCGAGCCCTCGGCTCCCGGAGGCTCGGCCAGTCCGCCCGCGCCCTGCGGCGCAGGCGTCGACTTCTCGGATCCCGGAGGCTCGGCAAGCCCGCCCGCTGCCGGTGCATCCTGGCCGGCCGGGGGCTCGGCCAGGCCCGTCGCTCCGCCTTGCGGGCGCGGGTTGGTCGCGGCGCCGCCGGCCGGCTCGCCCGCACGCGGTGCAGCGCTCTCGACCAGACCGCCGTCCGGCTCTGCAGTGAGGGCCCGGTGGATCACGGCGAAGCCAACGATGACGGTGAACACCGGGATGAGCGCGATGGCGAGCTGACCCACCAGGTAGCGCCGCGACATGCCCGCCGGCGGCTGACGAACGCCCCGCACCAGGCGCAGCAAGGCGCGCTTGCGGTCTCCGCCGGCGATCGGGCGCAGGCGCTCGGGCACCACCGCGCGCCGCTCCTCCGGCGGAGGAACCGGCGCCAGGTGAGGCTTGAGCTTGACGAGGATGACGACGTAGCCGATGTAGAGGCCCGCCAGGAGCATCCCCGGGAACAGGGCACCGGCATACAGCTGCACCACCGAGACACCGGCGGTGGCGCCGTAGAGGATCAGCAGCACCGAGGGCGGGATGAGGATGCCGAGGCAGCCGCCGGCGGTGATCACACCCGCCGAGAGCTTGATGTCGTATCCCGAGCGCAGCATTGCCGGCAGCGCCAGCAGGCCCATGAGCGTCACCACGGCGCCGATGATGCCGGTCGCGGTCGCGAACAGCGCGCAGGTGGCGAGCGTGGCCACGGCCAGCGAGCCGGGCACGAACGACATCGCCAGGTGCAGGCTCTTGAACAGGCGCTCGATGAGGTTGGCGCGCTCGACCAGGTAGCCCATGAAGACGAACAGCGGCACGGCGATGAGGACGTCGTTGGTCATCACGCCGTAGGTGCGCTGCACCATCAGGTCGAGCATCTGCTGCAGAGCGATGTCGGGGTTGCCGAAGCGATAGGCGAGGAACGTGAACAGCGTCCCCATGCCCATGAGCGTGAACGCCGTCGGGAACCCGAGCATGATCGCCACGACGACGAGCGAGAGCATGATCAGCCCGAGGTGCGCCGGCCTCATGTCCGCCGGCGCCGGCATGGCGATGATGGTGAGGATGACGACGACCGCCATCAGGATGAGGCCGAACCAGACCTCTTTTCTCACGGCTTTTCCTCCGGCTCGTCCCTGCTCTGCTCGTCCTTGCTCTGCTCGTCCTTGCTCTGCTCGTCCTTGCTCTGCTCGTCCTTGCTCGGCTTGCTCTGCCCGTCCTCCCTGGGCGCCGCCGTCCCCGCGAGCGTGGCGATGTCTTCATCGGTCACGTGGACCATCTCCTTCAGCTCCTCGACGTCAACCTCCTTGACGTCCTCCTCCCGCGACGGCCACTCGCCGCGCTTGAGGCAGACGATGCAGCGGACGATCTCGACCAGTCCCTGGAGCAGGATGAGCGCCCCGGCCACCGGGATGAACGCCTTGACCGGGTACAGAGGCGGACCGTCCACGGTGATGGTCGAGTGCTCGCGGATCACCCAGGACTCCTCGGCGTAGATGTAACCCGCGTACACCATCGCCGCGGCGCCGGGCAGAAAGAAGAACACGTAGAGGACGAGATCGACCGATGCCTGAACCCGCGGGGGGAAGAACCCGTACAGCACGTCGCCGCGGACGTGCCCGTTCTTCGCGAGCGTGTACGCACCCGCCATCATGAACATGACGCCGTACATCATCATCTGGGCGTCGAACGTCCACGGGTGCGACCGGTTGAGCAGCTTGCGGGACAGGACCTCCCAGGTGATGAGCACCGTGAGGGCCACGATGAGCCAGGCGAACGCCTTGCCCAGCGCGGTCGAGAACCTGTCCACCCCCAGCAGGAGCTTCTGCATCGCGCCTCTCTCAGGTGCGGCTGAAGTAGTGGTTGTATGCCATCTTGAAGTCGACGAGGGTGTCGTTCTGCCAGCGCGCCGTGCGCTGCGCGAAGGCCTTCTGCGACTCGAGGACCTTCTTGAACATGGGGTTCTCGTCCGCGCGCTTCTTGATCACCTCGTCCCAGATCTCCAGCTGGCGCTTGAGCACGGAGTCGGGCGTCTTGTAGAACTTGACCCCGTTCTTCTCCTGCAGCTCCTTGTAGTCGGTGCTGTAGCGGTCGATCGCCTTCCAGCTCATGTCCGCGCTCGCCGCCTGCGCCGCGTAGCCGATGATGCTGCGCAGGTCCTCGGGCAGAGCGTCGTACTTGGCGCGGTTGAACAGGATCTCGAACTGCTCGCTGCACTGGTGGAAGCTCTGCAACATGCAGATCTTCGAGACGTCGGGGAAGCCGAGCAGACGATCCGAGCTCGCGTTGTTGAACTCGGCCGCGTCGAGCAGCCCGCGGTCCAGCGCCGGGACGATCTCGCCGCCGGGCAGGGCGTTCACCGCCGCGCCCATCCCGGTGTAGATGTCGATCGACAGGCCGACGGTGCGGAACTTGAGCCCGTTCATGTCGGCGGCCTTGGCCACCGGCTTCTTGAACCAGCCGAACGGCTGGGTCGGCATCGGTCCGTACAGAAACGAGACGACATTCAGGTTCAACGACTTGTAGATCTCGTCGAGCAGCTCCTTGCCGCCGCCGTAGTAGTGCCAGGCCAGAAGCATGTTGGGGTCCATGCCGAAGGCCGGCCCCGAGCCCCACAGCGCGATCGCCGTGTTCTTGCCGTACCAGTACGCGACCACGCCGTGGCCGCCGTCGAGCGTGCCCTTGCTGACCGCGTCCAGGAGGTCGAACGCCTTGACGACGGCGCCCGCGGGCAGGACCTCGATCTTGAGGCGCCCGCCCGACATATCGTTCACTTTCTTGCCGAAGTCGGCGGCGAACTCGTGGAAGATGTCCTTTGTCGGCCAGGTGCTCTGGAAGCGCAGCGTGATGGGAGCCTGCGCCTGTCCCGGCGAGGGCGTCTTGTCCGGCGTCGTCGGAGGTGCCTTCTTGCGCTGGCCACTCTCCTCGCGACCGCAAGCGGCGACGCCGACGGCGACGCCGGCGGCACCGACGGCACCGACGGCAGCCTTCTGAAGGAAGCTGCGCCGCGTGGTATCGGGCTTTACCGCGGAGGGGGCGGATGTCCTCTTCTTCATACGCTCTCCTGTAGGTAGGGGGTCAGGATCGGCAGGACCTTGTCCGTGACCGCGTGCCGTCGTCTGATCCTACGAGGGTGCTACCGACTGAGCGCATTCTATAGGGTCTCGCCGCAACGCTCGATGATTTGTGCAGAGGCCATCGAGCGAGCATGTGGGACAGGCGTCCACCGCGCGCCCGCCCCATGCGGCTCATGCTCCCGCGCCGGTCAGAGCTCGCGCAGGGCCCGGTGGACCAGCTGCACGCTGATCGAGCCCTCGCCGACGGCCGAGGCCACGCGCTTGACGCTGCCGGACCTCACGTCGCCGACCGCGAAGATCCCCGGCTTGCTGGTCTCGAGCAGCTGAGGCGCGCGGGGCAGAGGCCAGCGCGCCTCGTCGAGCTCGCTCTGGATCAGCTCCGCCCCGGTCTTGATGAAGCCCTTGTCGTCGCGGACCACGCATCCTTCGAGCCAGGCGGTGCTCGGGTCGGCGCCGGTCATGAGGAACAGGTGGCGGATCGGGCGGGTCTCCGCTTCACCTGTGTCGACGCGCCGCCAGACGACGCGCTCGAGCTCCTCGGCGCCCTCGAGCGCCTCGATCTGCGTGTGCGCGCGCAGCGCGATGTTGCGGGTGTCCTCGATCCGGCCGATGAGGTAGCGCGACATGCTCTCGGCCAGGCTCGGGCCGCGGACCAGCACATGGACCTGCTCGGCGAACGACGCCAGGAAGACCGCGGCCTGCCCGGCCGAGTTGCCGCCGCCGACGACGGCGACCTCCTCGCCCTGGCACATCTGGGCCTCCATGTGCGTCGCGCTGTAGAACACGCCGGCGCCCTCGAAGCGGGGGAGGTCGGCCAGGTCGGGCCTGCGATAGCGCGCGCCGGTCGCGATGACCACCGTCCTCGCGCGCACGACGTCGCCGCCGGCCAGCATGACCTTGTAGGGCCGGACGCTGCAGTCGATGCCCGCCGCGGTGCGCGCGATGGCCACCTCGGCGCCGAACTTCTCGGCCTGGGTGAGCGCGCGGCCCGCCAGCGCCTGACCGGAGATGCCGGTCGGGAACCCGAGGTAGTTCTCGATGCGCGAGCTCGTGCCGGCCTGGCCGCCGGGTGCGCTGCCCTCGAGCACCAGCACGTCGAGCCCCTCCGACGCGGCATAGACCGCCGCGGCCAGGCCGGCCGGGCCGGCTCCGACGATCACCACGTCCCGGGTGACAGCGGCGTCGAGATCGGGACTCAGGCCGAGCGCGGACGACAGCGCCTCGATCGAGGGGTTGCGCAGCACCTTGCCGCCCTTGCAGAGGATGACCGGCACCTCGTGCGCCGCGACCTGAAAGCGGCACAGCAGCGCCTCCGCCTCCGGGTCGCTCTCGACATCGTGATAGGTGAACGGCGTCGCGTTGCGGGTCAGGAACTCCTTGAGCCGGAGCGTCGCCGCCGAGTGACGCGACCCGAGCAGGACCAGGTCGGTCTCTCCGGCAGCGATCAGCGCGACTCGACGCAGGATGAAGGCGCGCATCAGGATCTCGCTCAGCTCGGAGTCGCCCTGCACCAGGGAGCGAAGGTGATCGCGGTCAACCTCGACAACGAGCCCGTCGGCGACGACCCGGGCGCGAGCGAGACTCCGGCGCCCCGACAGCATGTTCACCTCGCCGGTGAACTCCCCCGGCCCGAGCACCGTGATCAGATCCTCGCGCTGGTCCAGCTGGCGAACGACCTCGACGCCGCCCTCCACGACGACGAAGAACGAGGTGTGTCGCTCGCCCGGCTCGTACAGGATGTCCCCGGCCCGGACCGGCCGCTTGACCCCGACGCGGCACACGCGGCCGAGCTGCTTCTCGGTCAGCCGGGGAAACATCTGATCGCGGCGATTCAGAAACCGGTCGTCTGCCATCCTCACCCCTCCACGGGGCCAAGCCTACCGCGTGCAGAGCGAGGCGCGACTACCCTTCGCCGCCCGCCGGCGCTATCGTATGGACGGCGCGGCCCTGCCGAAGGATGGCCTCATACCTGTCACCCAAGCTCATCCGCCTGACGCCCATCATGCGATGGTCCAGGAGTTGACGACGCGGGTGAGAGCGGCCATCTCGAGCGCGGGAAAGGAGGAGCCCCACGCGCGAGCGAACGCCGCCGCGGGAAGAGAGGTCTCGAGTCTGCGGAGCGCGCGCCAGAAGGCCAGGACGATGTCGCGGGTGGAGCCGCGGTGCGCGAGGCCGGGGGTTGGCCGGTCCAGTCCGCGGCGCCGGTCGCGGAACAGCGAGACGGTCAGCTCGGTGTCGTCGGGCTCGCAAGGGGCGAACGCCAGCTCGACTTCTGCCGGTTCGAGGAGCAGGACCACAGGCCGAGCGACGATGCCCTGCGCCACATCGCAGACGGCCGCGCACAGCTGCTCGAGGCTCGGATAGACGTACGAGAAACGCTCGGCGAAGGCGCCCTGCGGGGTCGTCAAGCGCATCGCGATCCAGCCGGATACCGGCGGATCCAACGAGATCTTCAGATCCGTGGCCTTGCGATCCAACCCGGTCCGCCCTGGCCGTGCGTCCATGCGACGGCCAGGAGCCTACACCGGGTCGCGCCGACGCCGGCAGAGGGTGAGTTGGCTGTGGCGGCCCTCACGATGAGCCACGTCGACAGGGTGGGCGGCTTGATGGATCATTCGCGCTGGGGGGATCGGGATGCGAAGGCGCCGCGTTGTCGTGGTCGTCACCATCGTCGCGCTGGGCGCGGGGCTGGCGCTGTGGCTACGGCGCGACGCGCGCGAGGCCACCGTCGACGGTCAGGATCCGGGGCGCGCTCGGGCGTTCGCGCCGGCGCGGCTGCGGGCGCTCGAACGGCCGCCGCCCGTGCTGGCGTGGCTCTGGCAGAACGGGATCGCCAGCCGGCGCATTGCCGGGCGGGTCGTGCACGACGGGCGGCCGGTCGCCGGCGCGGTCGTCAGGCTCACGACCGAGGAGCTGCGCATCGGCGAGTGGGTGCTGGCCGATGTCGAGACCGACGACGCGGGGCGCTTCGACTTCGGCCCCAGACCGCCGACGCAGTATCGAGTCGTCGCCCAGGCTCGGGGGCTGGTGGCGGGCGGTGTCCTCCTGGAGCTTCGCGCCCGCGATCCGCGCCCGGCTCCAGACGACGTGACAATCGAGCTGCGCGACTGTGAGCTGTTGATCTCCGGAACCGTGCGCGACGCGGCGGGCGGGATCATCGCCGGCGCGCGCGTCCGCGCCGCCACCCGCTCCGAGGTGTTCGGGGGCGTGGTCTCCGACGAGCAGGGCAAGTACGAGGTGTGTCTGCTCGCCGGACCGGCTCACATCGAGGCCGCCGCCGATGGCTACGGCACCGCCCTCGAGCACACGCGAGGCAAGCGCGCGGCGCGGGTGGATTTCGCGCTCTCGCCCGAGGTCGCGATCGCCGGGCGCGTCGTCGACGGTGCCGGCGCGCCGGTCGGCGGCGCGGTCGTCATCGCCGAGACAAACGGCCACGACCCGGGCCAGCTGACCGAGAGCGCCGACGACGGCGGCTTTCGCATCGAGGGGCTGATCGCCGGCACCTACCGCGTCGTCGCTCGCGACGGCGACAGGATCGACGACGAGACGGTCACCCTCGCCGCCGCCGGGGCGAGCGCCGAGGTCACGCTCACGCTCGAGCCGCGGGCGACGCTCGCCGGCCGCGTGGTCGTGGCCGGTCGGCCCACCGGCGACGCGATGGTCGTCGCGCACTCGACCGACGAGAAATGGGCGCTGGGCTCGTCGGTCACGCAGGCCGACGGTCGCTTCTCGATCGCCGGGCTGCCGCGCGGTCAGGTCAAGATCGAGGTCGAGAAGCACAAGCTCCTCTCACCCGACTCGGTCATCGATGTCGGCCAGGTCGGCCAGGTCGAGCTGGTCTGCGAGCGTCTGCCCGCGATCGCCGGGCGCGTCGATGCGCGGCGGCAAGCCTGTCGCGCGCGCGGAGGTTCGTCTGTACCAGGGGATGGAGTACCGCACGCCACGTCCTGTCCAAGGACGACGGGACCTTCGAGCTGGAGGGGGTGCCGGCGGACACCTACGACATCCTGGCCAGGAGCGTGGCCGAGGGCGTCGCCATGGCAGCGCCGCCCGATCGCGGTCGGCGCTCAGGGCGTCGCTGGCCTCGACCTCGAGCTGGACATCTCCGCCTCCATCGCCGGCGCCGTGATCGACGCGAAGGGTGCACCGGTGGGCGGAGTCTGGGTGGGCTTCTTCATGCACGAAGGCGACGAGACCGGCTGGGGAGAGCCCTTCTTCGACACGACCGCCGCCGACGGGACGTTCCTGGTCGGCGGCCTCGCCCCGGGGAGCTACCGGCCCCTGGTGAACCGTGACCGCGTCGGCCTGGCCAGCTATCGACCGGCCGGCGGCAAGCACTTCTCCGCGGTCCAGGTCGCCGACGCGACGTCCAGCGTCACCGGCGTGCAGCTCACGATCGACCCGGCCGATCTGACCATCTCGGGTCGCGCGGTGCGACGAGGCGAGCCGGTCGTCGGGGTCGACATCTCCGCATCCTCCAGCGGGGGCGGGTACGAGATGACCGCCCAGAGCGGGGCCGATGGGACCTTTCTCCTCGAGGGGCTGGTGGCGGGGCAATACGAGCTCCGGGCGCGGAAGGTCGGGGGAGCAGCGATCCCGGTCGAGGCCGGCGCGAGAGACGTCGTCCTCGATCTGCCAGCCACGGGCAAGATCGATGGCGCCCTCCGCGGATTCAACGCGCCGCCGGCGATCACGCTGGAGACGCAGGACCGCCTCGAGGAACTGCGGCCCGACGTCACCGACTCGGGGTTCGCCTTCGCCGACCTCCCCGTCGGTTCCTACGACGTCAACGCCCTCGCCTCCACCGGCCAGCACGCGAAGGCACGCGTGAACGTGACCGCCGACCAGGTCAGCCGCGTGACCCTGACGCGCGGGCGCGACCGGGAAGCTCACCGGAGCGATCGTGGACGTGCGGACTCGCGCCGCCATGCCCGGTCGCTGTTACTGGCAGATCCCCGATCGGGGGCGGCCTCAGCAACGTCGAGCCGACCGCGACCGACGCGGCCGGTCGCTTCTCGTTCGTTGTCCCCGCCGGCACCATCCGGGTCGATTGCCTCGGCGGGCGCCCGGACATGACCGTCGCGCGCGAAATCTCGGTGGAGGTCAAGCCCGGCGCAACCGTGCACGTCACCGTCGAGGTCGTCGTGCCGCGCACCCCCTGGCAGCCCCGCATGGTCGGCATCGAGCTCGGAATGAACGGCTCCGGCTCGCATCCCATCCTGGCCCTGCACGGCGGCCGCCGCCTCGTCCGGCCTCCGCGCCGGCGACGTCCTGCTCGCCGTCGACGGTCTGCAATCTCCGGCATGATGGACCACGTGGTGCAGCCCTGCTGCTCGATCGCAGCATCGGCGCGACGGCGAAGCTCACCGTCGATCGCCAGGGCGCCGAGCTGACCTTCGACGTGGCCGTGGAGGCGGCCCTGAGGGATCCGCGAGAAGATCAGGAGTAGGCGCGCCGGCGCGTCACTCGCGCCGCGGCGCGGCGAACCCCGGCCCCGCCGCGGTCACCGGTTCAGGTCGATCGGGCCCGGCCGCGAGGCGGTCGGCGCGGAGAGCCGCCGCGGGCCCTCGAGGTGGGCCGCGGCGACCCGCGCGGGCACGACCATGCGCCACGCCTCGATCACGAGCGCACGCATCTCCGCCTCGTCGATCGCTCCCAGCCTCACGCGGACCCAGTTGTACCGCTCGTCGGACGGCTCGGGCATGAGGAACTTGTCCGGCTCCGCCTCGATCAATCCGGCGCGCCACTCCTTCGGGAAGGCAAACCCCATTGTCTGCTCGTCGCGAGAGAACGCGAGGTAGACGATCTGCTTGATCCGGAACTTGACCCGTCCGCGAATGAAATGCTCCTCGCTGCGCGGCAGCGACATCGCCAGACGGCGCACATCGTCAATCGTCACCACGCGTCCGCTCCCGTTGCCGCGCTTGCGAGCAGAATCCGCATCCCGATCATCGTACTCCTGGCCGGACAGCCTTCCTGATGCCCGAAGACGACCAGAGCGGACCCGGGGCGGCCGCGATGACCGGGTTGGCCGATCCGGCCCGCCAGAATGGACGGGCTGGAAATCCGGCGAGGCCTACATCTGCGCTCTCTCCGGATGGCCGCGGCGGCGGCGAATCGAGTTGACGAGGCGACATCGCGGGCCAACGATTGCGCCACAACACCGAGGAGCGCCAGCATGCAACGACCGGGTCGCCTGGGCACGTTCGCTCTGATCGTCGGCTGCAGCGCGCTGGGCGCCTGCAGCGAGAAGTCCGACGCCGACGACGATCCGTCGCCTGCCTCGGCCGGCACGCCGGCGGAGCGCCGGCACCCGGCGGCCGAGTTAAAGGTGCTCTCCAACCGGGCCGACCTGGTGAGCGGAGGCGACGCCTACGTCGAGGTGGTCCTGCCCGAGCACTGTCATGGCCGGCGCGTGCGGGTCAAGGTCGGCCATCGCGACGTGTCCGACGCGTTCGCGCGTCGCGACGACGGACGCATCACCGGCGTGATCACCGGCCTCGCGGACGGCGAGAACGTGGTGACCGCGAGCGCGCCCGGAGTCAGGAAGGCGACCCTCACCATCACCAACCACCCGATCGGCGGCCCGGTTCTGTCCGGCGAGCAGATCCAGCCGTTCGTGTGCGCGACGCCGGTGGCGATCCCGCCCAGCGGCGACACGCCCGGGACCAACGCCAGCGGCCTGGGCACCGAGGCGGTCAACGCCCAGTGCAACATCGCCACCGAGATCAAGCTCTACTACCGGACGACGACGCCGGGCTGCGCCAGCGTGCTACCCGATCCCAACCCGCCGACGCCGCCGCCGGCCAGCGGATGCTTCAAGCCGTACGATCCGGCCGCCCCGCCGCCCGCCGACCTGGCGACCACGACGACGGACGCGGACGTCACCGTGCCGTACATCGTCCGCGTCGAGCGCGGAACGCTCGACCGCGGCATCTACGACATCGCCGTCCTCTTCGACCCGACCCGCGACGATCCGGCCGATGGCTGGAGACCGTACGAGCCCCAGCCTGGCTGGAACGGCAAGCTTGTCTACTCGTTCGGCGCCAGCACCGGCCAGCCGCGCAGGCAGTTCCGCTCCGAGCAGACCTGGACCGACGACGCGGCGCTGTCGCGCGGCTTCATGGTCGCGATCAACAGCATGACCGATTCGCTCTACAACTCGAACCGCGTCGCGATGAGCGAGACCCTCCTGATGATGAAGGAGCACATCATCGATACCTACGGCGAGGTCCGCTACACGATCGGCAACGGCTGCTCGGGCGGCTCGATCAACCAGCTGACCGCCGCGTCGATCCATCCGGGGCTGCTCGACGGCATCCAGCCCACCTGCACGTATCCCGACTCGGAGACCACCGCGACCGAGGTGGCCGACTGCGAGCTCCTGGTGCGGTTCTACGTGCGGCCGGAGTGGGCCGCGCTGATGAACGGCTCGACCCAGGAGGAGATCAACGCCAAGAAGACGGCCATCAACGGCCACGTGGATCAGACCGGCTGTCACGCCTGGTTCAACTCCTTTGCCCCGGTCGGTCGGCCCGGCAACTTCGTCCCGGACGCGGTGCTCGACAACACGACGGGCGCGATCGGTCCGGTCCCGGGCGCGCCGACGCGCAACAACTGCCAGCTGCCGCTGTCCATGGTCTACGACCCGGTCACGAATCCGGGCGGCCTCCGCTGCAGCGGCCAGGACCACGCGATCGCGATCTGGGGCGCGGCGGAGGGAAGCGCGCGAGCGCGGAGCACGCGCGACAACGTCGGCGTTCAGTACGGGCTCAAGGCGCTCGTGTCCGGGGCCATCACCCCGGAGGAGTTCGTCGTCCTCAACGAGAAGATCGGCGGCGCCGACGGCGACGTCGTCCCCACCGCCGCGCGCTCGCAGGCGGATCTCGACGCGCTGCCGATCGCCTACACGGCGGGCATCGTCTCCGACGGCCACCAGCTCGCGAAGACGGCCATCATCGATCTGCGCGGCTGGGACGACTCGAACATCCCGCCGCCTCCCGGGTTCGGCATCCACCACATCTGGCGCAGCTTCTCGCTGCGGGCCCGCCTCGACGCCGACAGCGGCGACCACGACAACCACGTGATGTGGCGCTACGGCACCGGTCTTGTCGCGCCGCCGGCGTCCGGGTTGACGCTCGAGTCCTTCCTGACAATGGACCGATGGATCGCGGCCGTGCGAGGCGACACCAGCGACGCGCCGATCGAGGAGAAGATCGTCGCCCACAAGCCGGCCGAGGCGTTCGACTTCTGCTACCTCAGCACGGACACGACCTTCTCCACCAAGATCACCGATCCCGCGGTGTGCGACGCCGATCCGCTGCTCGCGCCGCACTCGTCGCCGCGGCAGGTCGCGGGCGGCCCGCTGGCGGAGAACATCCTCAAGTGTCAGCTCAGGCCGCTCGATCCCGCCGAGTACGAGCCGGCGGTGCTGACCGCGGAGCAGCTGGAGCGACTGCACGCCGTGTTCCCGGACGGCGTGTGCGACTGGAGCGTGCCCGGCGTCGGGCAGCAGCCGGCCATCTCTCCGCTGGACTTCACCGCCGGTCCGGGTGGCGCGCCGCTCCCTCCGGCCCCGACCTCACACCCGCACTGAGGTCAGGACATACCAGCGGTCCTCGTCGTGCTCCAGCAGCCAGCGGGCCGGGGCGACGACGCTGGCCGCGCGCGTCAGGTCGCGGCGACCAACGAGCAGCCGATGGCGAGGGCGGCGCACAGCGGCGTGTAGAGCCGGCTGTCGCGCCGCGCGAACTCGGTCCCGCGCACGCGCTTGAAGAAGCCGACCAGCCGGAAGTCTCCGACAGCGCGCGCGGCCAGGACCGCCGCGACTCCCCAGGTCCCGATCCGCGGCAGCCAGCCCGGCACCGGCAGCGTCCAGATCCCCGCGCACAGCGTCACCAGCGCGGCTGCCGCCAGCAGCAGCGCGGCCACGGCGAGCGTCGAGCCGGGCCCCGGCCGGAAGGCCGGCTTGCCGTCGACCTCCGGCACGACCGCGCCCAGGTCCCGCGACCCACGGGCCAGCCAGTAGAGATGCATGGCCGCCAGGAACGCCAGCACCAGCCCGACCGCCCCGCCCAGGATCACACCCATGATCGGATCATACGCGACCGGCGCGTGGCAAGAACCGGTGCGCTGGGTGACTGGCTTTGTTCGGCGGCGAGCGCGGACTGGCGAGGCATGGGGGTTGCAGTCGCGAGCGCCGGAGGTGATCAAATGCCCAAGCTCTCGACCGCCGCGTGGATTGCACATGACCTCGGACTCGCCGCATCGATCGGTGGCGCGCTGTTTGGACGGACAGCGCTCGATCCGTCGCTGCGCCTCATCAGCGATCCCTCCGAGCGGGACCGGGTGAACGAGGAGGCCTGGAAGCGCTACGGCCGGGTGACCCTCGCGTCCCACGTCGCCATCGCCGCGCCCTGGGTGGTCGGCCGCCTCCTGCGAAGCGGTCGCGAGGTGAGCGCCAGCGCGCGGTCGCTCACGCGCGCCAAGGACATCCTGCTCGCCATCAGCGTCGCGAGCGTCGCCGCGAGCGCCCTGCTCGGCAGGCGGATGGCCAGGAGCAGCGCCGGGGATGTCGGCCCCCAGGAGGCCCGCGCGCGGGCCGCCTTCGACGGCCACCGGGATCCAGAGGATCGCCGCACCGTCGCGCTCGATCGCACCCTGGACGCCATCGCTCTGGTCAACCTCGCGGCCAACATCGGCATGGCGGGACTGACCGCCGCCCTCGCGATGGAAGCCAGTCAGTCGCCGCGCTTCACCCTGAGTAGCCGCCGTCTCCCGTAGCCCGCAGCCTCGAGCCGCTCGCCCCGTCACCCAGCTCGGACAGCGGTCGGACCTCGATGTAGACGTGCACCGCGTCGGGGTGGCGCTCGCGGATCGCGGCGTCGAGCCGCTTGACCGCGCCGACGGAAGCGTCCGGCTCCAGGTCGTCGCGCAGAGCGACCGTCAGGTTGACGAGCACCTGATCCGGGCCGAGCTGCATGGTGCGCGGGCGACAGGCCCTGGCCACCGCCGGATCCGCCTCGGCGATCCGCACGATGCTGTCGATGGTGCCGCGACTCGCCGACTCGCCGATGAGCAGGCTCCGACTCTCGTAGGCCAGGAGGACGGCCACGACGGCCAGGATCCCCCCGATCACGATCGACGCGATGCCGTCGAACCGCGCGTCGCCGGTCAGCTGCACGGCGGCGATGCCGGCGGCCGCCACGAAGATGCCGAGCAGCGCGGCCGTGTCCTCGAAGACGACGGACAGGACGACCGGGTTCTTTGTGTCGCGCATCGTCCGCCACACGCTCCGCCGCCCCTTCTGCTTCCGGAAGCTGCGCACTGCCACCGCCCACGAGATCCCCTCGAAGATCGCCGCGAACCCGAGCACCACGTAGTTCCATGTCGGATCGCCCGGCCTGTCGCCGTGGACGAGGTGGAGGATCCCCTCGTAGATCGACATCCCGCCGCCCACGCCGAAGACGAGCACCGCCACGACGAAGGTCCAGAAGTAGAGCTCCTGACCGTGGCCATAGGGGTGGTCCGCGTCGGCCGGCGCCCGGGACCGGTGCATCCCGAACAGCAGGAGAAGCCCGTTGCCACTGTTGACTGCCGAGTGGATCCCTTCGGCCAGCATCGCCGAGCTGCCGGTGAACGCCGCCGCGACGAACTTGCTCACGGCGATGGCGAGGTTGCCGGCGATGGCGGCGTAGACCGCCCTTTCAGTGGAGGCCAAGGCGAGGCTCTCCGCCTCAGTCTTGCATGATCCCGGCCGACGCGCCCGGACGGGTGGAGCCGCGACGCAGCCCACGACCTCGCGGCGAAAGCGTGGAATGACGGGCGCCGGATGCGCTCGCGGGCGAAAAACGACTCAATGTGCACCGGCGCACGGGCGCCGGGCGGCGGGCATCGCAAGGCGCGGGCTTTACCGCCCGACGGTGAAGGTCAGACCGATGAGCGGCACCGCCTCCGGTTCTTCCCGTTCATTCTGCCTGCGCGCGACACCGCCGCTCAGCCCGAGCTTCATCGTCCAGTCCCGGTCGGCGCCCAGGCGCCAGCGGTGCCCGACATCGACCGCGCCCCACACCGTCCAGTCATCGCTCGCGGCGCTCCTGCCGAAGGTGGCCGGTTCGTCACGGGTTGACCAGACGGTGTAGTTGGCGCCGACGGTGGGTCCGAGATACCAGCTCCCCAGATAGCGGCGCAGACCGAGGCCCAGCCCGGGAGCCACGGCGCCGATCCAGCCCTCGACGCTGCTGTAGCCGAAGCCGACCGTGGCGCCCATGCCGGCGACCAGGGTGGTGGGGCCGTCGCCGAGCTCCACGCCGACGCCGAGTCCGGCGTGCTCGTTGGCCACACCGACCTGAACGTCCGGCCCGTCGTCGGCGAGCGCGATCGAAGGACTCGACACGATGAGAAGCAGCATAGGCAGGGTCGTGCGCATGTCGCCCGCCGCTTGCAATGATGGCACCAGGGACGCGTCCATCGAAGTCGCGCAGCTGGAACACCCCGGGTGTATCGGTGCAGCGCCAGTGTGGAACGCTGGCCACGACGTCGCGCGGCATCGGGCCTCCGCGTCACACCCTGCGGCCCGGCGACTCCGGCGTGCGCAGATCGAGGTTGACCTCGATGGTGACGTCGCCGCCGACCGATGCGCGGCGCTGGCGTACGCGCAGCGGCTCGCTGTGCTGATCGTACCAGCGGCGGGCGTCGTCCTCGCTCCAGGCGTGCGCGTCGCGGCAGGCGCGCAGCCCGGCGCGCAGCTCGCGGGCGCCGGCCGGGCGCGCGGCCGGGTCCTTCTCCAGGCAGGCCAGGATCAGCGCCTCCAGATCGGCCGGGACCGGCGTACCCAGGCGCACGGAAGGCGGCACCGGCTGCGAGCGCAGGTGATGGCTGCACACCTCCATCACGGTGCTGCCGGTGAACACCTCGAAGCCGGTCAGCAGGAAGTAGCCGACCGCGCCGAGCGCGTACAGGTCGGTGCGCGCGTCCACCGCGTCCGGCGTGGCGATCGCCTCCGGCGCCATGTAGAGCGGCGTGCCGGTGAAGCTGTTGACGTGGCTGAGGGCGGGCATCGTCGCGTCCTCGCCGCCCGGCGCGCTCACCTGCTTGACCAGGCCGAAGTCGAGCACCTTTGCCACGTCCGGGTCGCCGCCCTGCTCGATCAGGAAGATGTTGGCCGGCTTTATGTCGCGATGGATGAGCCCGACGCGGTGCGCCTCGGTGAGCGCGCCGGCGACCTGATCGAGGACGTGGATGACGCGCGCCGGCGGCATCGGTCCGCTCTCCGCCACGACGTCGCCCAGGCCGGCGCCGTCCAGGTATTCCATGGCGTAGTAGAAGACGCCGTCCGGCGTGCGACCGTAGTCGAAGACGCGGATGGTGTTGGGGTGGGTGAGGCGCGCGGTCAGCTGCACCTCGCGCTCGAAGCGGGCCACGCTCTCGGTGCCGAGGCGGTCGGGCCGCAGCAGCTTGACGGCGGTCGGCCGGCGCAGCATCGCGTGGCTGGCCCGGTACACCGCCCCCATGCCGCCCTCGCCCAGCTTCTCGTGCAGCGTGTACTGCCCCAGGCGGCGCGCGTCGCGCACCTCCTCGCGCAGGCCGTAGATCACCTTGGACGTGGCCGCGGCGATGGCCACCGACGAGCCCCAGATGAGCGCCGCCACCACCGTCATCTGCGGGGCCACCTTCGTCGCCGGCAGGCGCAGGTAGCCGTGCGCCGCGTCCGAGTAGATGGTCGGGTCCTGACCCAGGAGGTGGATGAAATAGATCGCGACGAGCAGCGCGGCGCCGATGACGCCGCCGAGCGCGAGCGTGACGCGGGGCGTGCTCGGCACCAGGATCGAGCGAGTGATGAGCACGTAGGTCAGCGACAGCAGCACGATGTAGTCGGGCCGCACCGGATACGGGATGTGGAACCCCATCACCATCGTCGCCACGCAGGCCACGAGGACGCAGGCCTCCTCGGCCACCTGGACGAAGCGCAGCGAGCGCGGGCGCCCGCGGCACAGCAGCCACATCGCACAGAACGCCGAGAACGAGACCGCCTGCCACGGCAAGGCCGTCTCGGGCGGCCCCTCCTCGCCGGCGAGCACCGCCACGATCCGGTAGACGAGGAACGTGCCGTACAGCAGCGTCATGAGGAAGCCGTAGGCCGCCACGCGGCGCTGCATGAACGCGCGCGTCTCCTCGCGGGTCGCGCTGCCCGCCGACCCGGTCGTGCCGCCGCGGCCGCCGGGGGTGGCGGCCCGCGCGATCGCGTAGAGCTTGCCCAAGCGCCTGGCGAGTATAGCGGGCGGCCGGGCGCGGACCAGCCGGGCGGGCCACAAGGCCATCACCACGACCGGCTCGGAGGTGAGCGCCGATGTGGCCGATCGATCGAGCGCGGCTATGATCTGGCCCCGTGAAGAGCGGTCTGGTCGATTCCCGTCATCCTGTGCGCGTCGGCGTCGTCGGCGGCGGCTGGCCCGGGCGCCGACACGCGGAGGCGTTCACGGCGAGCGGCGCCGGCCTGGTGACGGCGGTCGCCGATGTCGACCCGGCCGCGCGAGCCGCTCTCGAAGAGATGTGCCCGGGGGCGCGCGGCTTCGCATCTGCCGAGGAGCTGCTCGCCGACGCCGACGTCGAGGCCGTGGTGGTCGCACTCCCCACATTCCTTCATCGCCCGGTGGTGATCGCCGCGCTCGAGGCCGGCAAGCACGTCCTGTGCGAGAAGCCGCCCGCCCTCCATGCAGAGGAGGTGGTGGCGATGATGGATGCGGCGCGGCGCGCAGGCCGCGTGCTCGCCTTCGGGCTGCAGCGACGCGCCCTGCCCTCGGTCACCGCCGCGCGCGCGCTCATCGAGAGCGGCGAGCTCGGGACGCTCTATCACGGCCGCGCCGTCTGGACCCGGGCCTGGGGCGCACCGGCCGGCGCCGGCGGCTGGCATCGCGATCGCGCCAGGGCCGGCGGCGGTCCGCTCATCGACCTCGGCGTCCACGTGCTGGATCTGGCCTGGTGGCTGATGGGCCGGCCCGCCGTGCGCTCCGTCGCCGGCATCATCCACAACCGCAGCTTCGACCCGGAGCAGGTCGAGGACGCCGCGTTCGGCCTGGTCCGGCTGTCGGAAGGCCGCGCGATCGAGGTGGAGACGAGCTGGATCGCGCATCGCGACGGAGACGACGTCAGGATCGAGATCGCCGGCACCAGGGCCAGCCTGATCGTGGAGCAGCCCTCGCTGACCATGATCCGCGCCGACGCGGGCGGCAGCCAGCTGGTCAAGCCCGCCATCGCCGGCGGCTGGCCCGAATCTCTCATGAAGCCGTTCGTGGACCAGGCAGCCAACTTCGCTGCGGCGATCCGTGACGGCGCCGCGCCGCTGACACCGCCGGACGACGCGCTGCTGATCATGCGGCTCATCGACGGGCTCTACCGCTCGGCCCGGGAAGGACGCGAGATCCCGATCGACGGGCCGCCCGGCGACTCTTCCACCGGATGAGGTGTGGCTTGCAAGTGGTCATCTGGAACGAGTACCGGCACGAGCGCGACGACGAGGAGGTCGGGCGCATCTATCCGCTCGGCATCCACGGCGCGATCCAGCGCGGCCTCGCCGCACACGGCATCGACGCGCAGACGGCCACTCTCGACGAGCCGGAGCACGGCCTCTCCGCCGCGCGCCTCGAGGGCACCGACGTCCTGTTCTGGTGGGGACACAGGGCGCACGGAGAGGTCGCCGAGTCCGTCGTTGACCGCGTCCAGCAGCGCGTGCTCGACGGCATGGGCCTGATCGTCCTGCACTCCGGGCACCACTCGCGCATCTTCCGCCGGCTCATGGGCACCAGCTGCAATCTCGCCTGGCGCGAGGCCCCGGGCGGCGAGCGCGAGCGGCTCTGGGTGATCGATCCGGCCCACGCGATCTGCGCCGGGCTGGGACCGTATCTCGAGCTGCCCGCCAGCGAGATGTACGGCGAGCCGTTCGACGTGCCCCGGCCCGACGAGCTGGTGCTGATCAGCTGGTTCCAGGGTGGCGACGTGTTCCGCTCCGGTTGCTGCTACCGGCGCGGCCGCGGCCGCATCTTCTACCTCGGTCCCGGTCACGAGACCTTTCCCATCTACCACGATCCCGCCGTGCTCCGGCTGCTGGCCAACGCGGCGCGCTGGGCCGCCGCTCCCCACGCCGACGGCGGCCCCTTGCAGGTGGTGAAGCGGGCCGAGCCGGTCGAGCCGCTGCGCTGACCGGCCGCTGACGGGTCGCGCGTCACTCCCCTTGACGTTCTACCCGAGCGGCTGCATTCTCGGGTAGACATCCTACTGGAGAGGCCATGACCGACCGGCGCGGCGAGCGCAAGCGCATCGATCTCCTGCAGGGGACCCTCGACCTGCTCATCCTCCGCACCCTGCGCGTGGGTCCCGCGCACGGCCACCGCATCGCCCACTCGATCGAGGAGACCTCGGGCGACGTCCTGCGCGTGGATCACGGCTCGCTCTATCCCGCGCTCCAGCGGCTCGAGCGCCGCGGCTGGATCGCCGCCGACTGGGGCACGTCCGAGAACAACCGCCGGGCGCGCTACTACCGCCTGACCGCGGCGGGCAAGAAGCAGCTCGGGGCGGAGACGACACGCTGGGAGCAGCTGGCTCAGGCGATCGCCCGCGTGCTGGCGCCGGTCCCCGGCGAGGAGGGGACCTGATGCCGTTCTGGAGCCATCTCCCGTTCCTGGCGCGCCGGCTCGACCGGCGCCGCGCGGAGAAGGATCTCGACGACGAGCTCGAGCTCCACCTCGAGCTCGAGATCGAGGGGAACCTCGCCGCCGGGATGTCGCCCGAGGAGGCCCGGCGCGCCGCGCGCCGCAAGCTCGGCAACCTCTCGATCGCCAGGCAGGACGTGCGCGCGGTGTGGGAGCTGCCGGCGGTGGAGACGACCTGGAAGGACCTGCGCCACGCCGCCCGGGTCCTGCGCGCGCGCCCCGGCTACACGTTCGCCGCGGTCGTCTCGCTCGCCCTCGGCATCGGCGTGTGTACGGCTGTGTGGACCGTCGTCGATCGAGTCGTGCTCCGCCCGCTCCCCTATCCGGACCCGGACCGCGTCGTCGAGCTGCGCGAGGTCAGCGCGACGGGCCGGCCCATGCGGGTCGCCGAGCCGAACGTCGTCGATGTGCGCGCGCGCAGCCGCGCCTTCGACGCGCTCGCCCAGTATGCCTCCGACACGATGACCGTCACCGGTGGGGAGCAGCCGGCCCGCGCCCGCGTCGTGGTGGTCGCGCGCGACTTCTTCCGCGTGTTTCAGCTCGAGCCGGAGGCCGGGCGCACGTTCCTGGCCGAGGAGAGCGCGGCCGGCGGACCGGCTGCGGCGGTCGTCTCCCACGCCTTCTGGCGGCGTGCCCTCGGCGAGCGAGTCGAGCTCGGCCGCCTGCGCCTCGACGGCCAGAGCTACACCGTCGTCGGGGTCATGCCGCCCGCCTTCGACTTCCCGGGCGGCGCCGACATCTGGATCGACAGATCGCGGCTGGGCCCGCCGGACGCCTCGCGGACGGCGCACAACTGGAACGTCGTCGGCCGCGTACGCGCCGGGCTGGACCTGGCGCAGGCGCGCGCCGACGTCAGCGCTGTCGGCGCGCCAGCTCGCGCGCGAGAATGGCGAGGGGATCGACGCCGCCGACATGGCGCTGGTCCGCCTGCAAGACTTCATCGTCGGCGACACGGGCCGCGCGCTCTGGGTCCTGTTCGGCGCGGTCGGGCTGCTGCTGCTCATCGCGCTGGCCAACGTCGCCAATCTGATGCTGGCGCAGGCGGCGGCGCGGAGCAAGGAGCTCGCGGTGCGCGCCGCGCTGGGCGCGACCCGGGGCCGCCTGGTGCGCCAGTTCGTCAGCGAGGCCGTGCTGCTCGCGCTCATCGGCGCGGCCGCGGGCGTACCGCTCGCCGTGTCCGGTGTTCGACCTCCTGCTCGGTCTCGACGGCGTCCACCTCCCGCGCGCGGACGGGATCACCATCGACCTGCGCGCGCTCCTCTTCACCCTCGGTCTCTCTCTCGCCGTCGCGGTAGGTCTCGGAGTGGTCACGGCGCTGCGCGGCGCGAGCCTGGACATCCGGGTCGTCGCCGCGGGTCGCAGCCTCACAGCCGGCTCCGGGCGGACCCGGCTGCGCCGGTTGCTCGTCGTGGTCCAGATGGCGCTGGCGTTCACGCTCCTCATCGGCGCCGGCCTGCTGGCGCGCAGCTTCGCGCGCCTGGTCGCCGTCGACCCCGGCTTCGTCGGCTCGGGCGCCGTCGCCATGGACCTCGCGCTGCCGGCGCCGCGCAACGGGTGGGGCGCACCGGGGCCAGGCGGCGAGCAGGACGAGCGGCTGCGCGCCTTCGGCGCCCGGCTCATCGACAGGCTGGGCGCCCTGCCGGGCGTGACCGCCGCCGGCGCCGTCAGCACGCTGCCCATGACCGGCGGGGGCGGCAACGGCACCTTCCTCATCGACAGCGACGTGAGCAAGCCAGGTGATGCCGAGTACCGGGTCGCCAGCGCCGGATACTTCGCGGCGATGGGGATCCCGCTCCTGCGCGGGCGCCTGTTCGGACCGGGCGACGCGCGCGGGGCCGCGCACGCGGCGGTGATAAGTCAGTCGCTGGCGCGACGGATGTGGCCGGGCGGCGACGCCATCGGACAGCGGATCCAGTTCGGCAACATGGACGGCGACCCGCACCTGCTCCACGTCGTCGGCATCGTCGGCGACGTGCGCGAGGACGGCCTCCACGCCGAGGTCGCGCCGACCGTGTACGCCCACTCGCTGCAGCGGCCGCCGTCGGCCGCGCTCTCGATTGTCGTGCGCGGCCCGGGCGCGCTGGTCCCGGCGCTGCGCGCGGAGGTCGAGCGGCTCGATCCGCAGCTGCCGGTCGAGCTCCGCACGCTCGAGCAGATCGTTGCGTCGTCGCTCGATGGCCGTCGCTTCAGCCTGGTCCTGCTCGCCGTCTTCGCCTCGGTCGCGCTGCTCCTGGCCCTGACCGGGATCTACGGCGTGACCGCCTACTCGGTGGCTCAGCGGACCCAGGAGATCGGGATCCGCATGGCCCTGGGCGCCCGTCCGCGCGCGATCCTCGGGATGGTCATCCGGGAGGGAGCCATCCTCGCGCTGTCGGGCGTGGCGATCGGCGCGCTGGCCGCTGTCGCGCTGACCCGCCTCATCGCCAGCTGGCTGCACGGGGTGAGCGCGGTCGACCCGGTCACGTTCGCGCTCGTCGCGCTCGCTCTTGGCGGCGCGGCGGTGCTGGCCTGCTGGGTACCGGCGCGCAGGGCGGTCGGCGTGGACCCGATGGCCGCGCTCAGGTCCGAGTGATCGGATCCGCTGAGCGCGGCCGCCGCCGGGCGGCGGGGCGTGGCAGAAGTCAGCGCGGGAGCTTGGCGGCGAGGACATCCGCGCTGTCGATGCGCGGGGGCTCGGCCAGGAGCTCCGGGGCCTTCGCCATCAGGGCGGCGGCGATCTGCCCGGACAGGTGAGCCTGGCGTCCGGCGTCGTCGGCGAAGGCGTCGAAGATGCCGAACTCGCGCTCGCCGATGCGGAAGGCGAACCAGACGGTGGTTCGCTCCTCGCCCTGCGCCAGGGGGAGCGCGCTCTCGAGCAGCGCGGCGACCTCGTTCTCCTTGCCCGGCTTGGCGACGATGCGGGCGAGCAGTGCGACCTTGACCATGAATACCTGCCTTTCTCCCTCGATGGGGGAGCCGACACTGTAGGCGCACGGGGCGAAGAAGGCACGTGGCGGAAACGACAACCATGATATCAATTCCGTCATGCGGCTCTGCGTGCTGGTCTTCGACGACGTGTTCGACACCGGGCTGGCGGCGGTCCTCGACACCCTGGAGACGGCGACGGCGCTGGCGCCGACCGACGGAGGGCGCGGCCAGGTCGCGGTGACGGTGGCCAGCACGCGGCGGCGGGTGCGCACGCACCAGGGGCTCGCGGTGCCGGTGGCGCGGCTGCCGCGCACGCGGCCCGACGTCGTGGTGGTCCCCGCCCTCGGCTGCAAGACGCCCGAGACGGTGGCGGCGGCGCTGGCGCGGCCGGACGTGGTGGACGGGTGCGCGGCGCTGGTGGAGTGGTCGCGCGGCGGGGCGCTGGTGACCGCGGCGTGCACGGCGACGTTCGTGCTCGGCTCGGCCGGGCTGCTCGACGGGCGCGCCGCCACCACCACCTGGTGGCTGGCCCCCTTCTTCCGCGAGCGCTTTCCGCGGGCGCGCCTCGAGGAGACGCGCATGATCGTGGAGTCGTCGCGCGTGGTGACGGCCGGGACCGCGCTCGCCCACGTTGACCTGGCCCTGTGGCTGGTCCGGCGGCGCAGCCCGGTCCTGGCCCGCGCCGTCGCGCGACATCTCCTCTACGACTCGCGGCCGTCGCAGGCGGTCTACGTGATGCCCGACTACCTGGCGCACGCCGATCCGCTGGTCGAGAAGTTCGAGGTGTGGGCGCGCCAGCACATCGTCAACTTCTCGCTGGCGCGGGCGGCGCGGGCGGTCGGGGCCAGCGAGCGCACGCTCGAGCGCCGGGTGCGCGCCGTGCTCGGCATGTCGCCGCTCTCGTACGTGCGCGACCTGCGGGTCGAGCGCGCCATCCACCAGCTGCAGACGACCGACAGCACGCTCGACGACATCGCGGCCGCGGTCGGCTACGGCGACGGCGTCACCCTGCGCTCGCTCCTGCGCCAGCGCACCGGTCGCGGCGTGCGAGAGCTGCGCCGGCTCTGGGGTCCCTGATCGCTCGACCGGCCGGCACCATCCGGGCCGGCCTCGAACACGGCGACGCGTCCGTCCTCGTGGACGACGCGGAAGCCCGGCGCCGGGAGCCGGTTGGCGTAGCAGGCCACGCGGATCGGCCGCTGCCTGGCCACCTCCAGGAGGCGCGCGGCGACCCGCGCCAGCACGTCGTCGGGGAACGGATTGAACATGTAGAACTTGTTGCCGTCCGACCAGTCGAACGCGCTGGCGTCGCCGCAGTGGAAGAGGACGCCGGACAGACCGAGCCGCCGCGCGTTCTCCTCGGCCCGCTCGACGTAGCCCCGGTGGTACTCGACGCCGCGACAGGTGGCCTCGCTGCTCAGCGCGGCGACCAGCGTGGGGAGGCCCAGGCCGGAGCCGAGGTCGTAGAACGTGTCCCCGGGGCCGAGCTCCAGCAGAGACAGCGCCGAGCGGAGAGTCGCCACCGGCGTCGCCCCGTAGCCCGTGCGCCCGCTCCTGACCTCGCCGTCCTGACCCGGTCCGAAGGCCGGGGGCTCGCCGCCCAGCATCAGCGCGATGATCGAGTCCGCCGGCGCGCCCGCGTCGTCGGCCAGCGCGGCCGCGTGCCGCTCGATCTCACCGTACCGCCAGCCCGCGCGACGCGCCCGGTCTCTGAGCTCGAGCGCGGCGACGGCGACAGGATGCGTCATCGCGGCGTCGACCCACCGGCCCCACAGCGCCTCGGCGCGCTCGCCGAGCGCGGGCACCTGGTCGGCTGTCGCGGTGTAGATCCAGTGCGCGAGTCCCATCGCCTCGAGCAGATCCGCCAGCGGGATATCGGGCCGCGACACGGCCGCGAACAGCCCGGGCAGCGATCGCTCCGTCTCGGTCAACCAGGCCGCGAGTCGCTCCGCCGCCCCTCCGGTCGCTCCCTCGATGTACACGAGGCTGTTGAGCAGCTCCAGCTCCTCGAGGACTGCCAGCAGCGATCCCGGCCGCGCGGTCCCGCCCGGGGCCGCCCGCAGGCCCAGGTCGAGCAGCTCGAGGGCGACCTGGTGGAGGCCGCGCACCGCTCTGTCGAGCCCTGCGCTGTCGAGCGACCCGATCCGATGGAGGCCCCCTTCCAGCTCGAGCAGCTCCTTGAAGCCGGCCAGCGCGGCCTCCCTGGTGGCGGCGACCTCCGCCGCGGAGCGCAGCCGGCGGATCTTCAGCTCGAGCGAATCGAGATCGACTGCATCGCTCTCGACCACCCCTCCAGGCTACACCGATCTTCGAGTCGATGTTTGGTGACGGAGATGACGATAGGGACTGCTCATCCGGAAGAGCTCTCGAACCGTGCATCGGTGTGAGCAATGTCGGAGTCAGTCGGCCTGTTCTCTGTCATCGTTTTCGCGTCGCGCTCGGCGAGTCGCGACAAGTGGAGGGAGGGGCCGACAATGCGGAGATCGTCTGCGAGGGTGCTCGCGTCGTTGTTCGTTGTGTGTCTTCAGGCTGCCGGATGTGGGCTCGACGAGGGCGGAGGTCCCGATGATCCGCTCTCCTCGCGATCGGTTGCGGCGAGCGACGGCACGGACCTGGATGGGTCCATGGCCGGGCTCGACTGGTCCGCGAGCTGCGACTACTCGCCGGGGACGGCAGGGATCGGCGACCCGTACTTTCCTTTGTCGGGGAACGGCGGATACGACGTTGACCGCTATCACCTGCAGGTCACCTACGACCCGGCGACCGATGAGCTCGGCGGCGAGGCGACAATCGTCGCGAAGGCCACGCAGAACCTGTCGAGCTTCAACCTCGATCTCGACGGCCTGACCGTGGACGCGATCGAGGTCGAGGGCCGCGATGCGACCTGGACCCGCGACGGCGGCGAGCTCGTGATCATGCCGGCGCGCGGCATTCGCGACCACAGACGCTTCTCGACCAAGATCCGCTACCACGGCATCCCCGAGCCGGTGATCGGCGGGCCCCTCGGTGCGGGCGGCTTCGTGCCCACCAGCGACGGCGCGGTCGTCGCCGGCCAGCCCTTCGTGGCGGCCAAGTGGTTCCCGGTCAACGACCACCCGCGCGACGCAGCGCGCTACACCCTGGACATCACCGCGCCGGCGGATCTCGATGTGGTCGCCATCGGCAAGCTCGTCGAGAAGCGCACGCACGACGGCTGGACCACCTGGCGCTGGCGAGCCAGCGACCCGACCGCGTCGTACCTGGTCGGCTGGACGGTCGGCAACTACCAGGTGGACACCTATCGCGATCAGGGCATCTCGTTCGTCGATGCCATCGACGAAGATCTGTTCACCCCGATCCTGGAGCCGGTGAGCGGAGATGAGCTCGCCCTGTCGGGGCAGGCGGACGCCTCGTACAAGCGCATCGTCCGCACCTTCGCGGTCCCGGCCTCCGGCGGCGAGCTCACCTTCCACGTCGCCCGCGACATCGAGACCGACTTCGACTACTTCTTCGTCGAGGCGCACGTGGTGGGCAGCGACGCGTGGACCACGCTGCCGGATCTCGACGGCTTCGCGCAGCAGTTGACCGGCTTCTGCGCCCTGCCGTTCACCCACCCGTTCGCGCTGAACTACCTCACCATCGACCCCGACGGCTTCTGCACACCGACCGGCCTCACCGGCGACTGGTGGGCGGCGACCGGCAGCACCGACGGCTGGGAGCAGTGGCGGATCGACCTATCCGGGTACGCCGGCCAGGAGGTGGAGATCGCGCTTGCCTACGCGAGCGACGACTTCGTTCAGCTGTTCGGGGTGGCGATCGACGACGTCGCCTTCACGACCGGCGACGGAACCACCTCGTTCGAGGACGGCGACACCGGCGGATGGCAGGTCCCGGGCGCTCCGCCGCCGGATACGGTGAACGAGAACGACTGGTTCATCGCCAGCGCCGCGGACCTTCCGCCCGCCCTCGGCCCGATCATCCAGGGGACTCTCGCGCGCCAGGGCGAGGTCATCGCGTTCGAGGCGAGCGTGTTCGGCGAGTATCCGTTCCGCAGCGCCGGCGCGATCGTTCACGACAGCCCGGAGATCGGGTTCGCGCTCGAGAACCAGACGCGCCCGATCTACTCGGCCGGGTTCTTCGACGGGCCCGACGGCAACGTCGGCGTGGTGGTGCACGAGCTCGCGCACCAGTGGTTCGGCGACCTCGTGCGCCTGGATGCCTGGCAGCACATCTGGTTGAACGAGGGCTTCGCGACCTACGCCCAGTGGCTGTGGTCCGAGGAAAAGGAAGACACCCCGACCGACGACACCTTCGGATTCTTCTACGACATCCCGGCGGACTCCCCGTTCTGGCAGGTGGCGATCGGGGATCCCGGCCCCGAGCAGGTGTTTTCCGGCTCGGTCTACGGGCGCGGGGCGATGACCCTGCACCTGGTGCGCCGGCGGGTGGGCGACGAGGCGTTCTTCCGCATCCTGCGCCGATGGGCATCGCGCGAGCGCACGGGTGCCACCCCCGACTTCATCGCGCTGGCCGAGCGCATCTCCGACCAGGAGCTCGACGACATCTTCGATCCGTGGCTGTTCACCCCCGGAAAGCCGGACCTCCCGGCGACGATGTCGTCAGCCCTCAGGGCCCCGACCGACGCCGCCACACGCAAGCGCGTGGCGACGCTGGTCCGCTCGATCGAGCGGCTGGCGCGGGCACACGCACGCCCCGGCCGCACGCCGTCACCCTGAGCCGGTCCGTCAGGGGCGCCGGCGCTCAGTCGCCGTCGCCCACCGACGCGCAGCGGCCGGCCACCTTGGCCAGGGCGCCTGTCGGCTTCGGCGGATCGGCCAGGAGCTCGATGTCGAGCGCGACGTTGTCCGACCGCATGCCGACCGGACCCGCCAGCGCGAGGACCTCGGGGCCGAGATCGCCTTCCCACACGACGGCGCCGTCGACCCACACCGAGAGCTCCTGCCCGGTGATCTCGGCGCGCAGCGTGTGCTCCGAGCCCGGCTCGAGCGTCGGCACCGGCACCTCGCGCCGCGCCCGGATCTTGCGTGTAGCCGCGCGTGCCGCACTCACTGTGCACGCGAGCGCCCCGGTTGCGCTTGATCTGGACCTCGATGCCCGGCTTCGGCTCGATGCGCCACATCGCGTAGACAAGATTGCAGCCGTCGGCCGCGCGCAGCTTCAGGCCGACCTGGCGCCGGATCTGGCCCGACGCCAGCGGCGCGACCTTCGCGGTCGACCCGCGGTACTGGAAGCGGATCTCGCCCACGTCGCCCGTCGACGCCGGCGCCACGGTTCGCATCTTGGGGCCGTCGACCCGCATCCGTCCCCGCTCCGTGCGCCCGAGCCCGCCGCTGGTCACGCACAGGTCGGCGGCGGCGATCGCTCGAACCGCGACCGCCGCGCGCCGCGGCGCCGGACGCTCACCGCCGGCGGGCTTGCTCGAGCTCGCGCTCGGGGCGTCGTCGTCGTCGCAGCCCTCCGCCGAGCCGCGCCCGCTGGCGAGCCCGAGCATCACGGGGAGGACGAGGAGCGCGGCCTTCATTCCGGCTCATTGCGGAGGATCTGGGACAGCGTCTTGACGTGAGTGCGCAGGTACGCGTGCTCCGCCTTGACCTTGACCCACTCGAACCAGACCGTCTCGCGGTAGCGGCGGCTTGTGATACTTGTCAGGCTCTCGAGCTCGGCGAGCTGCTTCTCGAGATCGGCCACCAGCGCCGCCGTCTCCTTCTCGCGCCGCTTCTCCGCCTCGGCAGTGGCGCGCAGCCGGCGCAGCGTCGCCGCGTTCTGTCCCGCGCGCTCCTGCCGCACGTAGCGCGCCCGCCCGAGGGCCGCCGTCTCGTTGGAGCCGCCCTGGAACAGCGCGCCGAAGTTGAACCTGATCGACGCGAGCGCGAACAGCGGCGAATCCTCGGTGTCGTCGTCGAGGAACCGATCGTAGCCGACTCGCAGGTTGACGTCCCAGGCCCGGGCCCAGCGCAGCTTGCCTTCCTCGCGCTCCACGTCGGCATCCGCGCTGTAGTAGCTCTCCGCGCTGACGGCGCGCGACCTGGCCGCGGCCGGCTGCGCCGCGCCCAGCTGGCGCTGATTCTCCGCCATCAGAGCGCGCAGCCCGTCGACCCGGAGCCGGGTCGCCGTCAGCTCCTGCAAGCTGCTCTGGCGCTGCTCGAAGTCCTTGGTCGCCGTGTCGAGAAAGGTCTCCGCGTCCGGCAGCGCCTTCTCGAGCACGCGCGCGCGCGCCTGGAGCGCGCGATACGCCGTCTCCTGCTCGAGCTCGCCGAACGCCAGGTGGCGCCGGCAGTCCGCCTCGGCGCGGGCCCTGGTCAGGCTGCCCTGATAGAGGCCGCTCAGGCTGTAACTGAGCCCGGCGGTGATGCGCAGATCGTTGCCGGTCGAGTCCGGCACCGCGGTCAGCCCGGTCTGGTCGAGGTAGCCGAAGGTGCCGAACACCTCCGGCGACATGAGGACGGCGCTCTGCGCCGCCGCTCCGCCCTCGACCCAGTCGCAGTAGCCGTCGTCCTCGGACGTCTCGCTTCCCGCCGGTTGCGCGATGGCCGCCGCGCCTCCTGCCCCGAGGCAGGCGAGCAGCGCGGCGGCGAAGGCACCGTTGGTTCCGTACCTCATGCGACGCTTCCTCCCGCGTGTCAGAACAGGAGGGGCTTGCGCCCGACGAACAGCACGTTCTCCTCGGCCGCATCGGCGTCGTCGAGAGCCAGCTCGACCATCTGCCCACGCAGCTGCTTGTCCCGGTTCGGGTGCTTGGAGGTCACCTCGCCCGGCAGGATCGCCTTCACCTTGCCGGCCTCGTGGCACATCACCATCTCGATGGCACAGGCGTAGACCGGCGTCCCGACCTTGAGGCCCTCGAAGTTCGAGTACGGCACGAACGCCACGTCGGCCTTCTGGTCGGCAGCGCGCAGCTGCGGCGACTGCCTGATGCTCTTGAGGATGGCGTCGTGGCGCTCGAGGCTATCTTGTAGAGCCTTGCGCTCCTCGGTGGCCTTGGCGGTCTCGAGGCGAGAGGTGTCGTAGTCGCGCTTGATCTTCAGCACGTCATAGCTGAGGACGCCCGCGTTCGCCTTCTTGGACAGCACGCCCTCGAGCGCGGCCGACTCCTTCGACAGCGACGCGGCGCGGTTCTCGAACTCGGCCTGCCGCTCGGCGAGCGAGAGGTTCGAGTTGGCGATCTGACCGTCCTGGTACGCGCCGCTCAGGAGAGCGTCCTTGTTGATGAGGCGCGCCTCGTACTCCTTGGACATCTCCTGCTTCGAGGCCTCGCGGAATTCGTCGTTCGACTTGCGGATGCGGCTGCGCTCGCCCCGGAACTGCCGGGCCAGCTGGGCAACGCGCCCCAGCGAGCTCTTGCGCTCGGCCAGGTCGGCCTTGACCGCCTTCACGAACTCGGCCTGGAAGTCCTGCTGGGCCGCGATGAAGCGATCGGTGTGCTGGAGATCGACGGCGACCTGGTCGCGCACGGTGGCCTGCTCGGCCAGATCCGACCTGAGCTGGAGCACCCGCTCGTCGGTCGGCGAGACCACCATCGGCTGGATCCAGCTGTCGCTGACGAAGTAGAACGCGCTCGTCGCGATGTAGCCGACCAGGACGACGACGATGATGCTCAGGATGCCGAATCCGAGCAGGCGGTACGTCGAGACGATCATGCGCTGCATCCCGGCGGGACGCGGCGGCTTGTCGAGCCCGAGCTCTGCGAACTCCGCGTATCGCGGCTCCGGCTTGCTGGTCCGGGGCGCGGGCCGCGCGGAGGGACGGGCCTCCGTCTGCGGATCCGAGGCAGGCTGCCACGCTGTGGCGGCAGCGCTCGCCGCCTGTCCGCCGCCGCCGCCACCGCCTCCACCACCGCCCGAGGCAGTCGGGCCGTTGTTCGCCAGCGGCGGGACCAAGGCGAGCAGCGTACGGCCCGCCTCGTTCGCGCGCTGAGCGGCCTTGCGCTCGCGCATCTTCGTCAATTCGATGATGTCGGCCTTGGACTTCGGCCGCACGGCTGGGGGTTTCGCCTGCGTCTGCGCACGAACGGGGGCAGCCGGAGGCGCCGCCTGCTGCGTCACCGGCGTGACGATCCGTCGCGGGGTGGGTGCTTTTGTTGACGGCGACCCCGACGCAGATGTCCTGGTTTGTGACGGTGCCTGCGGAAACTGCCGAGGGGCGGACCCCTCAGCGAACTGTCCCGCCCGGCGGTCGTCTCCGAACGCCGGGAATTCCTGAACGGTTACGGCACCAGGTTTGGGCGAACTGTCTCTCGTGATTGCCATTTAGTCTCCGACGTCCGAGGAAGCAGCGTGGTTCGTGTGCAAGAGCGTCGCCATGCGTGTGATGCCTTCGACAGGCGATGCAGAGGGTGAGGATTACTGGGTGTGCAAACTTTGGAAGTGGTGACTTCCTGCCACGGTGGGCACTGGCTGGCGCGATCTGGCATCTATGACGCCCTTCCGCCAGCTTGAGTTCATGGGTCGTGCGCGCTTCCCCATCGGTACTGCTCTTGCTAGCGGATGAACGAACGGCACAGGCCCCATGTTTCCAGTCTATCTCTTCATCTTCATCGTCTTCCTCAACCGATACCTCTTCGGCTTCTATCTCGCGCTCGTCCGCGGCCGCAAGTTCGACGAGACGATAGAGGGATACGAACCGACGGTCGCGGTCGTGGTGCCCCTCTACAACGAGGGGAAGTCCATCTACGACACGATCATCAGCCTCGTCCGGCTCGATTATCCGCCGGACAAGCTGTCGGTCATCATCGTGGACGACTGCTCCACCGACGACAGCTACGAGTGGGCCTGCAAGGCCGCCTCGGAGTGCTCGAACGTGACGGTCCTGCGCAACCCGTACAACATGGGCAAGCGCAAGGGCATCAACCACGCGGTCCGCCGGGCCACGTCGGAGGTCATCGTCTCGGTGGACTCGGACGTCATCGTCCACCAGCGCGCGCTGCGCGAGCTGGTCAGCGCGCTTCGTCAGCCCCGACATCGTGGCGGTCGGCGGACGCATCCACGTCTCCAACCCGAACGACAACTGGCTCACGAAGCTGCAGACCATCAAGTACTACTTCGGCCAGGAGCACCTCAAGAACCTGGAGCGCTCGCTGCGCTCGGTGATGTGTCTGTCCGGCTGCCTCACCGCCTACCGGCGTCACGTGCTCATCGAGCTCGAGCCGATCCTGGAGAACCGGAACATCCTCGGCGTCCCGATCAAGTACGGCGAGGATCGATTCCTCACCCGCCAGATCGTCAAGGCCGGCTATCGCACGTGCATGACGATGGACGCGATGTGCTTCACCAAGGCGGTGACCGACCTGAAGGGCTACTTCAACCAGCAGCTGCGCTGGAAGCGATCGAACATCGTGGACTTCATCGGCGGCCTGGGCCACGCGTGGCGGCTCCACCCGTTCCTGTGCGTCCAGTACCTCTCGATGTTCCTGCTCCTCCTGGTCTACCCGTTCGTGATCATCTTCCACGTGCTCGAGGGTGAGTTCTTCGGGCTGGCCGCGATCCACCTCGCCGTGGTCGCGTTCTTCGCGATGCTCTATCACTTCTCGCCGTCCACCCGCAGGTTGCCGCCGTGGCTGCGGGTCCATCCGGTCGCCTTCCTGCCGATGGTCGTCCTGATGCCCGTGGCCTATCTGCTGCTGACGCCGCTGGGTCTCTTCACGCTCAACACCTCGAGCTGGGAGACGCGCGGCCACGTCCCCGGAGCCCCCCGGTGATCGTCGCCGCGCATCAGCCGCACTACTTCCCGTGGCTCGGCTACATCCACAAGATGGCGCAGGCCGACCTGTTCATCGTGATGGACGATCTGCAGTACGAGAAGGACAACTTCCAGAACCGGAACCGGATCAAGGTGAACAACTGCTCCGCCTGGATCACGGTCCCGCTCGAGCGCGGGTCGCAGAGCGACCGCATCTGCGACAAGCTGATCAGGAACGACGGCGTCAGCGCCAAGGAGCACTGGCAGCGCCGCACCTGGGCGACCCTCCAGATCCACTACGGCAAGGCGCCGTACTTCAGCGACTACGCGCGCCGAGCTCGAGGAGCTGTTCACGCGCCCGTGGACGCAGGCTGCTCGATGTCACGCTCCACATCCTCGATCTCGTGCGCGGCTGGTTCGGGATCACGCGACCGCTGATCCGGTCGTCCTCGCTCGATCTCGAGGGGCAGAAGACCGACCGCATCATCGACTTCTGCCGCAAGGTCGAGCGCCAAGGTGTACCTGTCCGGCCGCGGTGGCTCGACCGGTTACCTCGATGTCGACGCGCTCCGGCAGGCCGGGGTCGGCGTCGCCTGGCAAACGTTCGAGCACCCGGTCTATCCCCAGCGCTACCCCGCCCTCGGCTTCATGCCGAGGATGTGCGTGCTCGACTTGCTCTTCAACTGCGGGCCCGCGAGCCGCGACATCCTGTTGTCGACCGGCGAGCGCCGCATCGCCGGATAGGAACAACCGCATGAGGACAGGCCAATGAACCGAGTATTCGAAGACGGAAGACCAGGCAGAGTGCTCGCCTTTGGCGCCCACCCGGACGACATCGAGGTCGGGTGCGGGCGGCCTGCTGGCCCGGCTGGCCCAGGAGGGCGCCGAGCTGCACATGGCGATCATCTCGATCCCGAACCACTTCGAGGAGCGCTACGCCGAGGCGCGCGAGGGCGCCCGCGTCCTCGGCGGCGATCTCATGCTGCTCGTCGACGACAGGGAGTGCCGCGTCGAGGACGTCCCGATGCACGACCTGGTCGGGCGGTTCGACAGGATGGTGGCGGACATCCGCCCCGACCTGGTCGTCACCCACTCGGCCAACGACCTGCACTGGGACCACGGCCTGGTCAACCGCGCCACGGTCTCCGCGCTGCGGCGCACCCCGTGCGACCTGCTGGCGTTCATGTCGAGCCCGGAGATGAACGCGCAGGCGCGCTCCATGGGGCAGTGCTTCGCCGACATCTCGACCACCATCGACGACAAGATCGCCGCCATCTCTGCCCACAAGAGCCAGCTGTCCAAGCTGGACCTCGACTCGAGCCGCGATCTCGCGCGCGCCATGGGGCGCATCAGCGGTTTCGCATTCGCCGAGACCTACGAAGTGCTTCGCGTCCGCATCTGACTCCGATCGACTGGATCGGCAAGCCCAGGAGCCCTGTACATGAGAATTGGTAAACTAGGTTATCTGTCGTTCTCGATGCTGCTGTCGGCCGTCGTGGCCTGCGGCGGCGACGATGGCGGTGGCGGTGGTGGCGGCGGGGACGACGACGGCGGCGGGAGCGACGACGGCACGGGAGACGACGGCACCGGAGACGACGGCACCGGAGACGACGGCACCGAGCCGGACGCTGGCGGCGACGACGACGGCGGCGGCCCGGATGCGGACCCCACAGCGTGTCTCGGCGCCATCACGCGACGTGGCCAACGAAGGCTGGATGCACGTGTCCGAGGGCTCGGTGATCGACTACGTGGCCGAGCCCCCCGCGTCCGGCCCCCACTACAGTGTGTGGGCGACCTGGGACGTCCACTTCGAGCTGGCGCGCGGCTACTGGGTGCACAACGTGGAGCACGGCGGAATCGTGTTGCTCCAGCGGCCGGACGCACCCGACGAGGTCGCCCAGGCGCTGCGCGCGGCGTTCGACGCCATCCCGACCGACCCTGCCTGCGCCGACGAGCACAAGCGCGCCCTCCTGGCGGAGGACTCCGCCCTCACGACGCCGGTCGCGGTCATCGCCGCCGACAAGTCGATGAGCGGCGCGTGCTTCGACGAGAACTCCCAGCAGGCGATCCTCGACTTCGTGGCGGCGCGCCGCGGGATGGGCGCCGAGGACATCTGCGACCAGGGCACCATCCAGTAGTCGAGGCGCTCGGCCCTCTCGTCCCTCGCCGCGATCAGAGCGCGAAAGAGGCCACCACGGCCACGGCGCGCTCGACGTCGGCGAGGTTCGAGGCGAGGCCGAGCGAGACGCGCACGGCGCCGACCGCGCCGCCCAGGCAGGCGGCCAGCCGGGCGATCGAGAAGTCGTCCCCGCTCGCCTCCAGGCAGGCGGCCAGGTCGGTCGCGTCGAACGCGAAGGCGGCCTCGGCCGCCCCTGGGTTGCAGAAGCAGCCGCCGCGAAGCGCCACGCCGGCGGCGCGGGCGCGCGCCTCGACGGTGCCGTAGGGCATCACCTGCCCGCTCGCGTCGCAGACGTTGAAGCTTACCGTCCCGCCGCGCCCGGCCATGCCGGCGGGGCCGTACAGACGGACCAGCGGCGCACCGCCGGCGTGTCGCAACTCCGTTAGCCGGTCGACGAGGTGCCGGGTCAGGCGCGACACGCGCGCGGCCAGGCGCTGCAGGCCGACCTCCTCGACGAGCGCGAAGCCGGGCGCGAGCGCGGCCAGGCCGAGGAAGTCCGGCGTGCCGTCCTCGAACCCCTCGTGGCCCGGGTGCAACCGGTGGCGGTCGGCGGCGACCGAGACGTACTGCACCGTGCCGCCCGCGAACCACGGGCGGCGCAGCAGCGCGAGCGCATCGCGGCGCGCAACGAGGGCGCCCACGCCGGTGGGATAGCCGAACAGCTTGTAGAACGACAGGACCGCGAAGTCGGCCGGGCATGCGCGCAGGCTGAGCGGGTGGCCGGGCGCGTAGGCGGCGGCGTCGAGCAGGACCTGCATCCCGAGCGAGTGCGCCAGCGTCACCAGCCCGAGCGGATGACGAACGCCGGAGAAGTTCGACTGCGCGGGCAAGGCGAACAGGCCGCCGCCGCGGGCGGCTTCCTCGGTCAGGCCGTCCTCGGCATCGCGCAGGCGCAGCTCGCGATCGAGCGGCAGGACGCGCACGCGTGCGCCGGCCCGGCGAGCGTACTCGCGGGCGCCGTTCATCGAGTTGTGGTTGTCGGCGGCGAGGACCAGCCCGGTCCGCGCGCCGAACGGGTAGCTCTCGGCGACAAGCTTGATGGCCGCCGAGGCGTTGGCGGTGAAGCAGACGTCGTGCGTGGACGCGTCGACGTCGAAGAAGTCGAGGACAAGGCGGCGGGCTCGATCGATCACCTCGCCGCTGGCGCGCGAGGGCGCCGAGTCGGAGTGCGGGTTGCCCAGGACTGCCTCGGCGAGGAACGCGTGGTGCGCGCGCAGCTGCGATGCAGCGGGCAGCGCGCTCGCCGCGTAGTCGAGGTAGGCCAGGCCGCGCGCGTCCAGGCGGGAAAACTCGCGCGCACGCAGGGCCGCGAAGTCGAGATCGATCGCGTCGGCGGACGACGCGGCGTCGAGCACGGTCAGCATCCGCGGCCTCGCGATACGTACGGCATCGGCGCCGCGACCGCCGGGCTCGTCACGTCGTCGAGCCACTCGCGCAGGCCGCGGCGCAGGAAGAGGACGCGGCGATGGCCGAGCGCGCGGAGGAACACCCACGCCTGCGCGCCGTGCGGGCCGGCCTCGGAGTAGAGGACGACGGTGTCGCTCGCGTCGAGGCGCGTCGTGGGCAGCGCCGCGAGCGGGACGTGCTCGGCGCCCGGGATGTGGTAGCGCGTCGAACTCGGCGGCGGAGCGCACGTCGAAGACGCGCAGGTCCGGGCGGCGCGCGCGCAGCCAGGCCGCCAGCTCGACAGCCGACACGTGATCGGCCTCGCGCGTCACCTCGTCGGCCAGCTCGGCGACGTCGATGGTCGCGCGGCGGCCGCGGTACGGGCTGCCGGCCAGCGGCGCGAGCGCGCCGGCCAGCGCCGCCGAGCCGGCCAGCAGGCGGCGCCACGACGGCAGCCTCACGAGGCCCTCGCGAGCCGGTCGGCGAGGCGGAAGCCGACCAGCGCCATGACGACGACGGCGAGCACCACCACGCCGTACGGCAGGTGCAGCCACGCCGGCAGGGTCAGCGGACCGCGGGCGGTGCTCGCGTGAAAGTCGGCCAGCGGCGCGAAGCCCAGCCCGATGCCGAGCACGCCGGCGAACATGCCGAGCAGCACGGCCAGCCCGTCGCCGCGTCCGCTGGCGGCGGCGACGCACGACGTGCCCGGGCACAGACCGGCGAGCACCAGGCCGGCTCCGAAGACGAGGCCGCCGACCAGCTGGGGCACGAGCCAGGTCTCGGGGACGAAGACGCGCGACAGGTCGACGACGCCCAGCCATCCCAGCCAGAAGCTGCCCAGCATGGCGACGACGATCGCGCTGAACATGACCTTGAACACGGTCAGGTCGGCCAGGTAGAACTGCCCGACCAGCTTCCTCGCGCTGCCCAGACCCGCGCGCTCCAGAGCCGCACCGAAGCCGACGCCGATCGCGGCCGCGCTCAGCAGCCCGGCGGCGGTGCCGTCTCCGTCGATCCACGGCCCGCTCATCGCCACATCCGCGCCGCCAGCGGCGCCACCAGGTAGGCCGCCGCGAACGCGGCCAGCATGAACAGCCAGGCGCCTGCGCTGAGCAGGGCGCCGCCGGTCAGCGCAAGGCCGCTCGTGCACCCGCGCGCCAGCACCGCGCCCACGCCCATGACCGCGCCGCCCGCGAACGCGACGGCCAGACGCGCCCCGCGCGCGACATGCCGGCCGCGCTCGACCTCGCCGCGCAGCCGGCCGGCCAGCCACGCCGACACGAAGCCTCCGATCGCCACGCCGGCCAGCTCGAACAGCAGCCAGTCGCGCCACGGGCCGTCGCCGCCCAGGTAGCGCGCGAAGTGAGCTCGCCTCGGCGTGGGCGGGCGCGACCGCGTGAGTCAGCCCGGCGGCGGTTGCCGCGAACGCGCCCGAGGCGCCCAGCCCGCGACCGGTGATCGACCAGCGCGGCGAGCAGCACGAGGCCGAGGCACGCGCCGGCGACGTACGGATCGGAGTAGGCGCGCGGGCGCCTCACTTCGCCCCCGCGGCGGGACCGTCGACCGGGTAGTCGGGATGGAACAGCGACCAGTCCTCGAACGAGCCGTCGTACAGCTGGATGGGATGGCCGAGGCGCCGGGCCGCGAACAGCATCGCGGTGGCCTGCTGGCCGATGTGGCAGTAGCCGATGATGCGGTCTCCCGGCTTCACGCCGGCCGCGGCGAAGATCGCGGTCAGCTGTTCGGGCGAGCGCAGGACTTGATGCTCGTCGAACACGCTCTCGAAGGGCACACTGGCCGCGCCGCGGATGTGCCCGGTCCTGTGCGGATGCATGTGCGAGTCGCCGACCTCGGTGCCGTCGTAGAACGATCGATCGCGCGCGTCGATGACCACCACGCCGGGCTTGCCGAGGCTGGTCATCACCGTGGTGGCGTCGACGACCAGGTCGCGCATGGCCAGCGGCGCGAGGGTGCCCTTGCGGGCCGGCACCGCGGCATCGGTGACGGGATGCCCTGCGCGTCGCCACGCCGGCATGCCGCCGTCGAGCAGGGCGGCGCGCGCGCCCAGGCCCGCCTGATCGAGGGTGAAGATGACGCGCGTGGCGGGCGAGATCCAGTCCACCGCGGTGTAGACGATCACGCGCGAGTCCGACGAGATGCCGAGGTCCTCGAGGCGGCGGCGCAGATCGTCGGGGGGCGGAAACTCGAGCATGCGGCCGGTGCCGTCGTGCACCGAGTACGAGATGTCATCGAGCGCGACGTGGCGCGCGCCCGGGATGTGCTCGGTCCGGTAGGCGTCGGCGTCGCCGACGTGCAGCAGCACCAGGTCGGGATCGGCGAGGTGCTCGGCGAGCCACGCGGGCGTGACCACGAGCGGCAGCGCCTCCGGTGCTGGCGGTGCTGGCGGTGCCGGCGTGGCGCAGGCGAAGAGGAGGGCGGCGGAAAGGGCGGCGGCGAGATGGCGCATCGGGTCTCCTGACCCGCGACCTTCCCGCACCCGGCCGGACCGGGCCGCCGGAATGCCGCCAGGCGGACCGTGGCGTCGGCGAACCGGATGACCGGCCGGCGAAAGGGCGCCGGCGCGGGCGCCGGGTCGTCAGAGCCGTCGCACGTAGGCGAGCAGCCCGGCGATCTCGTCGTCCGGGACCGGCTCGATCCCGCAGGGTCGGTACCTCAGAAGCGATCAATCATCGGAAGCGCCGACGCACGCGCCGATGTGGCGGCCAGGCAGCCGTGCAGGTAGAGAGCGACGCCGGGGTCGCCGGTCCACAGCGTGTAGCGCCCGCGGCCGTGGTCGGCGGCGGCGCGCTCGACCTGCGCGATGGCATGCATGGCGGTGGCGCGCGCGCGGTCGAGCCAGAGCTGGTCGCCCGTGCGATCGAACAGCGCCAGGAACGCGTATCCGTTCCCCGCCGTGCCGTGACAGAGACCGGCACCCTTGCGCAGCGGGCCCGCTCGCCAGGTCAGCTCTCCTCCCTCTCGCAGGAGGTCGCCGAGCTCGTCGTCGGCCGGAGCCAGGGCCGCGAGCGCGGTGACGATGCCGGGAGCCCCGTGGCACCACTGGGTGCGAGGTCCCTGCGAGCTCGGCTCCAGCGACGCGGGCCACTGGGCCAGGCCGTCGGCGCGGACGGCGTGCCGGGCGAGCGTCGTCACGGCCCGTCGCTCGAGCTCGTCCCGCCGCGTGGTGTCGAGCAGGTCGCCGCGGGCGAGCGCGTGCACGTTGCCGGCAAACCCGTGCGCCGCGCCGAGGATGTGGAGAGGGGTGCCGTAGTGGTCCTGCTGCCACAGATCGCCGCGCCACTCCTCCCACAGGCGATCCGCCGACGCCTTCCATGCGTCGCGCCACTCGTCCGCGCCGGTCCGCTCGGCCATCGCCGCTGCCGCCAGCATGGTCCCCGGCAATCCCCAGAACAGCTCCCAGGTCGGGTTCGCGGCGTTCGCGAGCACCAGCTCGAGCAGCCGCCGCTCCTGCCACGCGGCCGGCGACAGCCTGTGCGCGACGAGCAGGATCCCCGCCTCCCCCATGAACAGAGACGGCACCGGGCCGTCGACCAGCTCGGGGAAATCGGGCGCGGCCGCATACCTCCCGGCCAGCCCCGCGGCCACATCGCTCCACGAACGCCGCAGCTCGACCGCTCCGGCGCGCTCCAGCTCGTGCAGGCTCCAGATCACGCCGGCGGCGCCCAGATAGATCGATGCGACGCGCGGCAGCGGTCCCTCCTCCTCGTCCAGCGGATGGGCGGGCCACAGCTCCACCTCGTCGAACGCCGCCTCGGTCCGGCCGGCGATGTCCGCGATCGCCGCGCGCACCCGGCCCTCGTCCCAGGCGAGCCCGAGGAGCGGCTCGTGGCTCGAGGGATCGAAGAGCATCACCGGTTCTCCTGAGACTTCACCGCCACTCCACGCCGGTTTACCTCGCGGTCACGGAGACGCCGCGGACGCGCGCGAGATGACAGGATCTGTCAGGCCCGCTCGCTGCACGAGCGGAGCCGCTCGCCTCTTTCTGCTGGCCGGCCCCGCCGCACGCGGCAGACTCCTGCGCCATGAAGAGCAAGCTGGCCACCTCGATGGCCGTGTGCGGTGCGTTGCTTGTCCTCGGAGGCGTCGCGCGCGCCGGCAGCGGCACCGACGTCGATCTCAAGGCGAACGATGGCACCCGGCTCAAGGCGACATACTACTCGGCGGGCAAGCCGGGGCCGGGCATCGTCCTCCTCCACATGTGCAACAGCCAGCGGACGGCGTGGGCGAGCCTGGGACCCAAGCTGGCGGCTCAGGGCATGCACGCCATCGCCATCGACTACCGCGGCTATGGCCAGAGCGGCGGCAAGCGATACACCGAGTGGTCGGAGGCGGAGCGCACGCAGATGACCGAGAAGTGGCCGGCCGACGTCAACGCGGCGCTCACCTATCTCGCGTCCCGGCCCGGCGTGGACCGCAACCGCCTGGCCGCGGCCGGCGGCAGCTGCGGCGTGAACCAGGCCGTCCAGTTCGCTCGCCGCCACGCCGAGGTAAAGACCCTGGTCCTGCTGGCGGGTGGGACGGATACGGCCGGCCAGGAGTACCTCGCGCGCGCCTCGTGGATGCCGATCTTCGGCGTCGCCGCGGACGACGACGGCGATGCTGTCGGCCTGATGCGCTGGATCGTCGGGTTCTCCTCGAACCCCTCGAACAAGCTCAAGACCTACGCGAAGGGAGGACACGGCACCGCGCTGTTCGCCGTCCACGCGGACCTCGAGCCGGCCATCGTGGGGTGGTTCGAGCGCCACCTCGTGACCCACCCGGTGCGCGCGGCGGCCGCCGGTGCCAGGCCGAAGCCCGGCCCATCCGCGCGCGCCGCGGCCGAGCTCCGCGAGCGCGGCGGTGCGGCGCGCATCCGCCAGCGGCTGCGCGAGGCACGCAAGGCGGGCAAGCCGTTGGCCGTGGCGCCGGTGGGCGCCATCAATGCACTCGGCTACGAGCTGTTGCAGGGCGGCCGTGTCCACGACGCGATCCCGGTCTTCGAGCTCAACATCGAGGCGTATCCCGAATCGGCCAACAACTACGACAGCCTCGCCGACGCCTACGTGGCGGCCAAGGATCCGGCCAGGGCCGCCACGTACGCGCGCAAGGCGCTCGACGCCCTCGCGCGCGACAAGGACGCAAGCGAGGAGCAGAAGAAGCTCATCCGCGAGTCGGCGGAGGCCAAGCTCGGCAAGAAGTGAGCGCGCGGCCCGTGTACGAGCAGGAGTCCGCGCCATCAGCAATCGCGATCCTGCGGCTCACGGGCGAGCCTGGTGTCGAGGAAGCTCCGCATCAGGCGCGCGATTGTGTCGCCCTCCTCTTCGAGCGCGAAGTGGCCTGTGTCGAGCAGGTGAAGCTCGGCGTCCTCGAGGTCGCGCTCGTAGGCGCGCGCGCCGGCTGGCGGAAAGATCGCATCGTTCTTGCCCCAGACGATCAGCGTGGGCGGCTGATGGCGGCGCAGATAGGCCTGCCACTGCGGGTAGAGCGGCGGGTTGGAGCCGTAGCTGTGGAAGAGCTGTAGCTGGATCTCCACGTTGCCCGGACGATCGAGCAGCGCCTGATCCATCAGCCACGCGTCCGGGCTGACCAGCTCGGGCCGCCGCGCGCCGTTCGTGTACTGCCATCTGGTCGCCTCGAGCTCGAGGGACCTGGCCAGCGCTGCGCCCCTGGCGGCGCTGCGATCGCGCCAGTAGTCCTTGATCGGCTTCCAGAAGGAGTCCGGCAGACCCTCCTCGTAGGCGTTGCCGTTCTGGATGACGAGGGCACGGACCCGCTCTGGATGGCGGACCGCCAGGCGGAAGCCGATCGGCGCGCCGTAGTCCTGCATGTAGAGCGCGTAGTGAGTGAGCCCGACCTTCTCGGTGAACTCGTCGATCACGCCGGCGAGGTTGTCGAACGTGTAGTCGAACTGATCGACCCGCGGCATCGAGCTCGACCCGAAGCCGGGGTAGTCCGGAGCCACGACGTGAAACCTGTCGGCGAGCGCCGGTATCAGGTTGCGAAACATGTGCGAGGACGACGGGAATCCATGCAGGAGCAGCACGGTCGGCGCCGACCTGGCTCCTGCCTCGCGGTAGAAGATGTCGAGGCCGCGGACCCGGACGGTGCGATAGGTCGTCCGCGCCGGGGATGCGCCGCTCGCCGGGCCCGACCGAGGCGACGGCGCCGGCTCCTCGTCCACGTGCGCACAGGCGGCCAGGGGGACCAGCAGGGCGAGTGCCGGCAAGAGAGTGCTTTTCATGGCTGCGTTCCTTTCTCGTCGAGACGCGACTAACCATCGAACTGGCGATTCGATGGTTATAGAGCGGATCGCTAACCTGTCAACAAGTCGTTTTGCAGGTTAGGCGTCAGTGACGGGACGCGCGAGACGCCACGCCGAGCTGACAGGCGGTGACGGTCCAGCTCTCTCGCCGCCTCTCTCTGCCGAAAGGGACGCTCGCCGTACCGAAATTTCGTCCCCTACGAGCAGCCTTGACCGCGCCCGGCGCGGCCATAGTACGCTCGCCGGTGGCGTGCCTCTGGAGCGGGACGACGTCGGTTTCGGTGCGGTGGAGGTCCCCGCCGAGGGACATGGCTGTCCCGCCGACTACGGGCTGATCCTGTTCGCTGCGCGGATGCTGGGCGCCGGCGAGGCCGCAGCGTTCTCGCAGCACGTGGATTCGTGCCACACGTGCCGCAGCCGGGTCGCGGCCATCCAGGCGACGCCGGGGATCGAGGAGGCGAACGCGCTGTCGCCCGCCTCGCTCGAGCCGGTCGCGACGATCGGGCAGCGGCTCGGCCGCTTCACCCTCACTCGCCTGCTCGGCCGCGGTGGCATGGGCGAGGTGTGGGCCGCTCGCGACCCGGAGCTGGAACGCGAGGTGGCCATCAAGCTGCTCTACGTCGACTTCGGCGGGATGGACCACGACGGGCAGGCCCGGCTGCGGCGCGAGGCCCAGGCCATGGCCCGCGTGAACCATCCGAACATCGTGCGGATCTACGAGCTCGGCGCCGACGGGGACCGCCTGTTCTGCGCGATGGAGCTGGTCGAGGGGGAGACGCTGCGCCGCTGGCTGGAGACGCCGCGGCCCTGGCGCGAGACACTCGACGTCCTGCTGGCCGCGGGCCGGGGCGTGGCCGCGGCGCATGCCGCCGGGCTGGTCCACCGCGACGTGAAGCCGGACAACGTGATGATCGCGCGCGACGGCCGCATCCTGGTCGCCGACTTCGGCCTCGCGAAGCTGGCAGGGATGGGCGCCGAGCCCGCGCCGGCGGCGATCGGCAGCGTCGATCTCACCCGGCCGAACATGTCGCTCACGACCACGGGCAGCTTCCTCGGCACGCCGATGTACATGGCGCCCGAGGTGCTCGAGGCCCGCGACGGCGACGCGCTGAGCGATCAGTTCTCGTTCTGCGTGATGGCCTACGAGGCGCTGTACCGCGCCCTCCCGTTCCGCGGGACCACGCTCGGCGAGCTGATGGACTCGGTCCACGAGGAGCCGGCCTCTCCGCCGCCGGGCCGGAGGGGTCCGCCGCGCGGGATCTGGCGGTGCATTCGCCGCGGCATCGCCGTCGCGAAGGAGGGGCGCTGGCCCACGATGGCGCCGCTCCTGGCCGGGCTCGAGCGCGCGGCGGCGGCGCCGCGCCGGCGTCGCCTGGCCATCGCGACGGCGGCCGTGCTCGCGCTGTCGGCGTCGTCCGTCATCGTCCTGGCGTCGCCGGAGCCGGACGAGGAGGAGCTGGTGCGCGAGGTCGGGGCCACCCGGATGGCGGACGTGTGGAGCCGGTCGCGGCGGGACGACATGCGCACCGCGTTCGACCGGGCCAAAGAGCCGGCCGTCGCCGAGCAGGGGGTTGCCACCATCGGCGCGCTCGACCGCTATCGCGACGCCTGGCTGGCCATGCGGCTCGACGTCTGGCGCGCGACAAACCGGCGCAAGGAGCAGTCGGCGCGCCTGCTCGAGCTGCGGATGCGCTGCCTCGACCGTCTCGCCGACGAGATGAACGCCTTCCTCGAGATCGCCGCGGACGCCGACAAGCCCGACGAGCTGGGCCGCATCGGCGGAGGCGTCAGCCGCCTGACGCCGGTCGCTACCTGCGCCGACGAGGGCAAGATGGCGGCCATCTTCCCGGCGACCATCGACGACGACCGCCCCGACCTGCGCAAGAAGTTCGACATCGAGGAGGCGCGCATGCGCGCCGCCAGCGCCGCGATGGAGCCGGCCGACGCCATCAAGGCGATCCAGGCGCGCATCGTCGAGGCCGACCGGGCCCGGGTGCCCGGGCTGTCATCGGGGTTCCTGTTCCTGCTCGCCGTGGCCCAGAGCGAGGCGGGCGACATCGCCGGCGCCGAGGCGACCCTGCGCAAGCTGATCCAGGAGGCCGCGCGCGCCCGCCGGCACTTCATGGTGGCGGCCGGCTGGCTCCGCCTCATCCAGTCGCTGTCCGGCAAGCAGCTCCGCATGGACGAGGCGATCGCGCTCGAGCCCACGGCGCGCGCGGCGGTGGCGCAGGCGGGCGACGAGCCGAGGCTCCGCGCCGAGCTGGCCACCACGCTGGGCGGGATCGCGTGGCAGAAGGGCGACCTCGCCGAGGCGCGTGATCGGTTCCTCGAGGCCCGCGACGTGATGGTTGCCGCGTTCGGGCCCAAGGACGAGGTGGCCGCCGGCTCCGAGATCAGCCTCGCCATGGCCCAGTTCGAGCTCAAGGAGCTCGATGAGGCCACCCGCCACGCGCAGCACGCCTACGAGGTCCTGCACGAGAAAGGGATCGACTCCGATCGCTCCGCCGGCAAGGCGCTCATGGTCCTCGCCTGGGTCGCTCGCGAGCGCAAGGACTGGGAGGCGGCGGCGCGCCACAGCAGGGAGTCGATCGCCACGATGGCGCGACTTCACGGCACCGACAACCTCGAGCTGGCGTTCTCGCGCCGCGAGCTGGGCCACGCGCTCAGCGAGCTCGAGCGCCACGACGAGGCGATCGAGCAGATGACGATGTGCGTCGACGTCTTCCGCCGGGTCGGCCCCAAGCACCCCGACACGCTCGTGGCCCAGCTCGAGCTGGGAGAGCTCTACGAGAAGGCCCGGCGCTACGCCGACGCCGAGAAGATCGACCGCGAGACGGTCGAACACCCTGCGCGGCAATGGCAAGCCGAGCCGGGACCATCTCGGCAGCGGGCTCGTCGAGCTGGGCCGCATGGTCGCCTACCGCTCACCGGCCGAGGCGATCCCGATCTACGACGAGGGCATGCGCATCATGAGCAAGCGGCCCGACGTCACGGTGAACGAGCACGCCGACATGCTGCAGGAGATGTCGAAGGTGGCGCTCACGGCGGGCCGGGCGAAGTGGATGCTCACCTGGTTCGACCGCCTGCCGAAGGCCGCCGCCAAGCTGCCCGCGCTGAAGCGCAAGCTGGCCAGGGCGGCCAGGTCGTCTCGCCGCCGGCGCCGCTAGCGACGGGGCACGAGTCGTCATTGCCCGCGAGGGGAGGAGCACATGGGCAGAAACGTCGTCTCTACGGACAAGGCACCCAGGTCGGCCGCGTACAGCCAGGCCGTGACGGCTGGCGGATTTGTGTTCGTCTCGGGTCAGGGACCCTTCGACCCGGTATCGGGCGACGTGGTCGGTGCGACGATCCAGGAGCAGACCGCGCAGTGCCTGCGGAACATCGAGGCGATCCTGAAAGAGGCCGGAAGCTCGCTCGAGAAGATCGCCAGCGCGACGTTCATTCTGGGCGACCCGGAGGACTTTGCCGGGATGAACGAGGAATGGATGAAGTGGTTCTCCGAGGATCCGCCGGCCCGCCAGGGCGCCAGGCTCCCGATCCAGCCCAAGGGGATGAAGGTCTCGATCGCGGTCATCGCCCAGGTGTGACCCCCAGAAGGCCGCGTCAGCGCGCGTCAACGTCTTCGTCGTGGCATCATTTCGTCGCGGGCGCCGTCATGCTGTTTCGCTCTCACGTGCCAGGGCCGCCGCTGGCCGGCCAGGTCAACTATCTCTGGTCGCTCAGCGACGCCCCGCCGCATGGGCGCGAGCGCATCACGCCGAGCGGAACGCTCGAGCTGGTGATCAACCTGCACGAGGACGAGTTCCGCATCTACGACCCGCAGCAGCCGGAGCGCTGCCGCCGCTTCGCCGGGGCGATGGTGTCCGGCGCGTACGCCGGCTACTTCGTCATCGACACGCGCGAGCATGCGTCGGTGCTCGGCGTCCACTTCCGGCCGGGCGGGGCGCTGCCCTTCCTCGGCGTACCGGCCGCCGAGCTGGCCGGAGCGCACGTCGGGCTGGACGCGCTGTGGGGCGCGCGCGCGGCGGAGGTCGCCGAGCGACTGCGCGCGGCGCCGACCACCGGGCAGCGCTTCGCCCTGCTCGAGCGCGCGCTCACCGACCGGCTGGCCCGGCCGGTGCGGCGCCACCCGGCCGTGCCCGTGGCGCTCGACGAGCTCGAGCGCGGCACGCCGGTCGCCGAGCTGGCGGCCCGCGTCCACCTGAGCCATCGCCGCCTCATCGAGGTGTTCGAGCGCGAGGTCGGCATGGCGCCCAAGCTGTTCGGCCGGATCCGGCGCTTCCAGCGGTGTCTCGAGCGCATACGGCGCGAGCCGACGCCGGACTGGGCGCGCCTGGCCGCCGCCTGCGGCTACTTCGATCAGTCGCACATGATCCGCGACGTCACCGGGTTCTCCGGCTTCTCGCCGGCCGAGCTGCACCGCCGCGGCGCCCGGCGCGTCAAGCAGCACCATGTCGCCGCCGACGAGAGCTGAGGCGCCCGGCGCGGGGGTTCAAATTCGTCCAATACAGGCCGCCCGGCGGCGCCCAGAATTTCACCGCATGACAGCGCTGCAGCGGCGCGGATCGCCGCGCTGACGATGATCGGAGGATGCATGACGCGGGACAAGCAACCTGCCCCACCGGAGCTGGCCACGGTGCGCTACCAGGTCAAAGACGTGGACCGGGCCCTCGCCTTCTACACGGAACGGCTCGGCTTCGCGATCCAGCACAGGGCCGGCCCCCAGTTCGCCGCGGTGACGCGGGGCAGCTTGCGGCTGATCCTCAGCGGACCGGGCAGCTCCGGGTCGCGCGCGCTTCCCGACGGGCGGACGCAGGAGCCGGGCGGATGGAACCGCTTCTTGCTCGACGTCAACGACCTGGAGTCCGAGGTCCAAAAGCTGCGCGCGGCCGGCGTCCGCTTCCGCAACGACATCGAGTCAGGGCCGGGCGGGACCCAGATCCAGATCGAGGACCCGGACGGCAACCCAATCGAGCTGCACCAGCCGCCGTCCGGTGCCGCCGGACCATGAGCCGTGGCGGACGCGCGTCCATCTCGTATGGTTTCGACGGATGAGCGATCTGCAGTGTCCGGCGACGATCCTCCTCGTCGCTCGCGAGTCGATCGCGGCCGGCGGACGCTCGCCACTCCTCGCAGCCAGGCACCTGTCCGGTGTCTTCGTCACGTCTGCGGTCGCGGCCGATGCGGGCGGACTCGCCGCCGCCGCCCGCCTGGCCGATGAAGGGGCGTGGCGCCTCTCCACCATGGCCGACGTCATCGACGGTGCGAGCCTGGCCCGGGCGATGGAGGATCTCGCGGACCTTCACCGCGGCGAGACAATCGCCGTCGTGACGACGAGGGACATGATCCAGGACCTGCTCGGAGACGCCGCAGCTCTGGCCGACCCGGTGGCGGTCGCCATCGACGGCTCCGGCTGGTCCGTCGCGCCCCGCGTGCCCTGATGCGCGTGTGGCGGTCTCGCGTAGCCGTCAATCAATCGTCAGGATGAACGGCTTCTCCGTTCCCGTCTCGGGGTCGAACTGCGAGCGCTGCGCGTGGTTGACGTGCATGCCGTAGACGTGCAAGGAGACGGAGACGCTGTCGGTCTGGTTCACGACGCTGTGGATCGAGTCCGGCAGGAAGGTGAGGACGTCGCCGGGGCCGAGCAGCACGTCGGATCGCCACTCGACGCGGGCGTGGCCGGGGCGCGACCGGTCATCGGTCCGGACGAAGAGCGAGTTCTTCTCCCATCCCTCGACGCCGGCGACGAGCGCCCAGGTGCCGTGGTCGTGAGGCGGCGCGCCGCGACCCGGCAGCCACGCCCCGGCGATCACCGCGAGGCTGTGATCTGGCTCCTCGTGCAGGAGGTGGGCGCCGAAGCCCTGCGCCGGGTCGCACAGGTAGTGCCTGGCCTCGAGCCAGCCCGGCGAGCGGGCGAGCTCGAGGACGAGCGGACGAGCGCGCTCGACGATGGCCCGCAGATCTCGCTGCCCGGCGGCGATCGATCGCAGCTCCGCGACGAAGCGCTCGAGCGTCATCGGTCGGGGTCCTCCTCGTCGCGCAGAGGGCGGAGCGCGTGTCGGAAGGCGAAGCGGCCGATCCGCTCGCCCATGTGCCGGCCGGCCACGATCGCGGTGCGCAGGTGGATGCCGGCGTACACGCGCGAGTCGTCGTTCTCGTCCTGCGCGGTCGACAGGCGGTCAACGCAGCGGATCGAACCGGCCGGTTCGGCGGTCAGGGTCGTCATGCAGAACGGGTGGCGATCCGTACCGATGTCGCGCCGGATGACCTCCGCCGCGGCGCCCGCGCACACAGCGTGCGTCGATGGATGATCCGGGTGCGATGGTGTCGCGCGCAGCGGGCTCCACGCGGCGTCCGGCTCGGTCCGCGGATTGCCGTCGGTGTCGGCCTCGCGGATGGCGGTGATCGGCCGCCAGCGCGCGTGCTGCCGCTTCCAGTACCACCCCGCGATGAGGCCGTCGCAGACGGACATGTTGACCAGCGCGTAGAGCCGCGCCGTCCGGTGCAGATCATACCCCCTGTCGGCGGCGACGATGCCGGCGATGCGGCTCCAGCTGTCGTACGGCGGCTCGAACCAGAAGTGCGCGACGTGGGTCTGGTCGCTGGAGCGAGTGGTGCTGCCGTCGCGTCCGATCGCCATCACCTCGGCCACGCTGCGGGCGTAGGCCCTGGCCGTGAGCGGCGGCGGCGGCGGGACGCGAAACTGGTCACGGCTGCGGATCGCGAACGGCATGACGTTCTGGAACTGCGGCTCGGCCATGGGGCTCAGCCCGGGCGGCGTGGGCCGCCAGATGCCGGGAGCCGGCGCCGGCGCGAACGGGTCGACGCCGTCCCACCCGTCGTCGGCGCGCACGCGGAGCACGATCTGACCGACCGCCGCCCCCAGCGCGACCCCTGCGTCCTCGGCGGCTCCGTCCGGGATGGACGAAAGCGACGCGGCGAGCGCGGCGTCCCACCGGCCCGCGCTGGCCGGAAACAGGCCGGACAGGACCCGGTGGGCGGCGGCGGCCGCAGCTGCCTCGGCGCACGCGGCCGGGTCGACCAGCGGCGAGGCATAGGTCTCGTAGCGCGGGTCGGCGCCGTTGACTGCATCGTGCATGGCGACGTGCACCATGGCGAGCACGCGGGCGAGCTGGACGGGCGTGGCCGGGGCGGCGCGGGCGGTGGCGTACCAGTCGGCGATGACCCGAACCGGGTCGGCGCGCGAGCCCGGCGGATTCGGCGAGGCGGCTCCGTGTCCCCAGACCAGCACGGCCGGACACACGATCGAGGCGAGCGTTCGAGCGTGACGAATGTGCATGGCTTGTCCCTCCTCCGGCCACCATGGCGATCGCGCTCCATGCCGTCCAATACCAAGAACGGCTAGAATCGATACCTGGAGGGTATGGTTGGATCATGGAGCTCCGGCACCTGCGTTACTTCGTGAGCGTGGCGGAGGCGGGCAGCGTGTCCGGCGCCGCCCTCCGCGTGCACATCAGCCAGCCGGCGCTGTCGCGCCAGATCCACGAGCTCGAGGCCGAGCTCGGCGTGCGGCTGTTCGACCGGGTCGGCCGGCGCATCCAGCTGACCGCCGACGGCGCCGACCTGCTCGAGCGCAGTCGCGACCTCCTTGCCCGCGCCGCATCGATCGCCGAGCGCGCGCGCTCGCTGAGCACCGGGTCGGCCGGTGTGCTGCGCGTCGGCGCCACTGCGCAGGCGGTGCAGAGCATCGTGGTCGGGGTGCTCAGGAGGTTCGGGCGGCGGTGGCCCGGCGTCGAGGTCCGCCTGATCGAGGAGGGCGGCGTGCGGCTGCTCGAGATGATCGAGCGCGGCGAGGTCCACGTGGCGCTCACCGGCGTTCCGATCGCGGCCGGTCTGCACAGCCGGGCGCTGTTTCCCATCCGGCTGCTCGCCGTGGCCCGCCGCCCGCGCTGGAAGCGGCGCAGGACGATCGACGTGGAGGAGGTCGCGGCGCGCGAGCCGCTCCTGCTCCTGCGCCGGGACTTCGGGACGCGGCAGCTGTTCGACGCCGCCTGCCGGCTCGCCCACATCGAGCCGCGCGTCGTGCACGAGAGTCGCGAGCCGCACTCGCTCGTCACGCTGGCCGAGGCCGGGCACGGCGTGGCCGTGGTTCCGTCAACCGTGCGGTTCCGATCACCGACGGTGCAGATCGTCGCGCTCGTGCAGCAGGGCCGATCGCTGGGGACGTGGGGCGGCGTGGTCTGGGATCCGCGACGGTCCCTGCCCCTCTACGCGACCGGCTTCATCGACGAGCTGGCCGCCCACGTGCCCGGCGTGTACCCTGGAAAGCGCTTCGAGCGGGTCGCGCCGCCGCTGCCCCCGCGCGCCTGACCGGGCCGGCTCAGCGCCCGACCAGGCCGGCGGCCAGCTCCTTGGACGCCACCTGCACCGCGTAGAAGCCGGGCCCCGACGGGACCAGGCCGACGATGCTGGCCGGCTGCAGCTGGCCGCGAACGTCCGCCGCGATGGGCGTGACGGGGAGCCCGTTCTCCTCGGCCAGGCGCATGGCGCGGCGCAGATGCGACCCGCTGCTGACCAGGCCGACGCGCCGCCAGCCGCGATCGCGAACCAGCACGCCGAGCTCGGCGATCTCCTCGCTCGTGTTGATCGGTCCCGGCACCTGCACGATCGCGACGTCGGGAATTCCCATCTGCTCCCACAGCGCCGCGGTCTCGCTGGCCAGGTTTCTGACGTCGCGCTGATGCAGCTCCGGGATCGACGAGCCGGCGCTGACCAGGAGCGGCGTGCGCCCGCTGGTGAACAGCTGGGCCCCCACGCGAAGCCGATCGCCGGCGTTGCCCAGCTGCGGCGCGCCCCACGGCGTGATGTCGCTGCCGCCGCCGAGAACCAGCACGGCGTCGAACCGCGCATCCGGCGGCGCCGGCTGGTAGCCCTCCTCCAGCCAGGCGATCATTGCCTGGCCGATCCAGACGTTGCCGGCCAGCGTCAGGGCGCACCAGGCCGCCACGGCGACGGTGGCCTGGCGGCGCCGCCCGCGCAGGAACAGCCACCAGCTCAGCGCGAACGACGCGGCCCACAGCGCGCCGGCCGGGACGACGAGCGCGGTCAGCAGCTTCTCGATGATCGAGACGTTCGGCGCGCAGGCGACCGACGCCGCCGCGGCCACCGGCGCGATCAGGTGCAGCAGCAGGCGGCGCGGACGGCGCCAGAACGCCGCTCGTTCGTGCAGTCCCGCGGCGACCAGCGCGATCACCAGCGCGGCGCCGAACAGCAGAGTCGAGAGCATCCTCGTTCTTAACATCCCGCTCGCCGGCCCAGCTACCCGGTCACCGTCGGGGAAAAGCGATCGAGGTAGGTGAACGTCGGGAGCGCGACGTCAGCGCGTGTAGTTCCACGACACCATTCGACCGTCGCGATATGGCATCACGCCGTGAATCGGGCGCGGATCGTCGTCGAAGACGAGCGGCAGGAAGTGCTGGTCGCCCTCCCACAGCGGCCGCTCGAAGATGCGGTCGCGCGGCACCCATTCGAGAGTGCCCTCCGGGTTGCGCTCGAGCGGCGACGAGGAAGCCGAAGGTGGCGACGATGGGCGTGTAGGGCATGCAGCTGCCGCCAATGGTAGCGCTCCTCGGCACCCGCGGGGTGAGCGGTGAGTGATCCATGTCTCCGCCGCGATGTGCGCCGAGCACAGCCAAGAAGATCCATCGAGCCCTGCGTCATCTGTACACCTGCCGCGGTGTCGCGTGCGGGCGAAACGGAGCCATGGACTCAATGGAACATCGCTATCGGTCACTCCTCTTGATTGCAGTCGTACTCGTCGGCATCGGCGCGTGCCAGTCGGACCCGGACTGGCCCGACGAGCAGGACGAGCTCCAGGCGCTGCTTCGCGACGCGCCCCTCACTCATGTGCCGGCCAGCGCGGCCCGCACCTCCGCCCGGGCGTCGGCCCTCGACGGCCTGCAGACGTTCGCGAGCGGCCCTCCCCTCGGCTCCTGGACCTTCGACGACTGCGCCGACTTCCAGACCCAGCTCGGCGATTCGAGCTTCTTCGGCAACACGGCCTTTCAATCGGTGGGAGTGACGTGCGCCACCGGCATCCTGGGTCAGGGCGTGGCCATCGCGGCCCCGGAAGACATCGTGTATGTGCCGGACCAGCCGAACTTCACGTTCGAGGGCGGCGTCACGGTGGCGGGCTGGTTCAAGCCGACGACGGTGGGCGGAACCAGGACTCTCTTCCGCAAGCGCGACAAGGAGACCAGCTCGTTCGCGCTCCTCCTCAATGGAGGCAGGTTCCAGTTCGTCGTCAGCCTCGGCGAAGGGCGAGCCATCAGCGTGACCTCACCGAAGCGAGCCACGGCCGGCGCATTCCAGCACGTCGCCGGGACGTACGACGGATCGACGCTCCGTCTCTATGTGGACGGGCTCGAGGTGACGAGCTTTGCCGTGCCCGGCGACATACCTCCCGGGCCCGGCCCTGTGCTGATGGGCAACGACGGCTCCGAGCGTCGCTTCAACGGCGTGATGGACCAGACGCTCTTCGCGACGCATGCCCTCGAGGCTGTGGAGGTGGCGGCGCTCACCTGCTTCCCGCAGTCCCCGTCCATGGTGGTCACGCCGTCCAGCATCCCGCCGACGCCTCCCGGCGTGGCAGTGGCGATCGACGTCGCTCTCACCAACAACAACCCTGCGGGCTGCGCAGCGCTCACGTTCGAGGTCACGACCTTCGGTGATGGCAACCTCATCCTGGATCCCCCGCCGTTCACCACGGTCCCGAGCGCGCCGGTCCCGAGCGGTACGACCGGCCATTTCACCGTCACCGCGACGGCCGCCGATTCGGCGCCGCCCGAGAGCACCGTGTTCGCCCAGTTCCAGGTCACCGAGCCGACAACCGGCTTCTTCGACTTCGGCTCCGTCCCGTTCGAGGTGGGCGAGCCGCTCGGCTGCCACGTGAACACGGCGCGCGAGCTCATGATCAAGCACGTCTCGGTTGTCGACGATCCGGTGCGGACCGCGTTCGACCCGACATCCACCGATCCGCGGAACGGGGTCTGGACGTTCAAGCACCTCGTCGAGAGCATGGCGCCGACCCCGGAGCAGGCGGCGGAGATGGTCGAGGCGATGCTGACCACCTTCACGACCCCGCAGACGATCAACGGCTTCACGGTCGAAGCTCGACCCGGCATGCAGAGTCAGATCCTCGACCGCTGGCCGCGCACCACGGATGGCGCCCTCGATCTCGCCCAGGCGCCCCTGCGCCTCCTGGCCATCGTGAACCGCTTCGACCTGCGCGACCTGGCGAGCGGCGACGCCGGCGAGGGCCGCTTCGTCTTCGCGTTCCACGACCCGAACGACTCCCCGATGGAAGCGACGATGATCTTCGAGTACAAGCTTCCGGCCTCGACCGAGGCCGCCGTGCTCGGGTGGGCCGATGGCTTTCATGCCCTCGGCGCGATGCAGTTCGGCGAGGACTACAACGAGGCCCTGCAGGCGCTGACCGAGCAATTCGTCGGCCGCGGCGCGCGCCCTGGCAGCCCGAACGGCAGCGCCATCAACGCCGTGCGCACCAACGAGATCCAGTTCGGCGACGGCATCTGGGAGCTTCGCGAGTTCGGCCTGTCGCCGACATCGGGCCTGCTCGGGCCGGTGCCGGTGGCGTTGACACCCGACCTCAGCTTCAACTTCGGCGATACGCTCGCCGCGTACATCGACGCCAATCAGGCCGCCATCATCGCCGAGACCCACACGGTGCCCGAGGTCTTCAACGGACAGCAATTTCAGGCGGGCGCGATCTTCAACGACCTCGGCACGTGGTTCGCCCCCGGCGTTCAACGGCGAAGCGCGCCATCACTTCGCGCTCAACACGTGCAACGGCTGCCACTCGTCGGAGACGGCCAGCAGCTTTCTGCAGATCTTTCCGCGGTTCCCGGGCAGCGAGGCATTCCTCTCCGGCTTTCTCACCGGCGTCACGACGAGCGACCCGCAGACCGGGCAGCTGCGCACGTTCAACGATCTCGGCCGCCGCAACGCCGACCTGCGCGCCATCGTCTGTGCAGATGCGGCCGCGTCGTCGGGTGCCATCGACACGACGCTGGGCAAGGGCATCAGCCGCGTCCACTGACGACCGGCCTCGGGGCGCCGCCGTCGCGCGGGGCAAATTGCCCCGTGCCCCATCGGCGGTGCCCCCTGGCTAGCCCTTCACCAGCCGGACGATGTCCTGCTCCACCGACCGATCGATCCGATCGATCCGGTGGAGCAGCGAGCTGGTCCGCTGGTGGCGAACGTGGTGCACCCGGGTCCTTCCGCGCATCCGCCCGATGAGGAGCAGCGCGGCCAGGCAGACGAGGACGATGGTCAGGATGATGGAGCGAGCCGACATGGTGTCTCCTGTGGCTGCCATGAGGAGCAGCGCCGGAACGGGGCCATGCATCTCGCGCGCCGCCTCTGCGCGGAGCGAGTGGGCTGCGCGAACTGCGCGCGCGATTCGAGCGACGGCCCGATGCGAATCGCGCAACCACTCGTGACGACTCCGTCCGTCAGCGGCATGGTCGTTGAAGTCGTGTGCGAGCCATGACAACTCGATGGTTCGTGGCTCCTCTGTTCCTGATCCCGTTTGCCGTCGCATGCGCCGGCGAAGAGACCGACCTCGATGAAGAGGTCGGAAGTGACGTCGCCGAGATCTCCGGCGGCAGCGTGGTCCCTGTCGGTCAGCTCGAGGCGGTCGGCCGCATCATCGGCCGCGGCGGCTGCAGCGGGACCCTGATCGGCGACTCGGTCGTGCTGACCGCGGCGCACTGCGTCTGCAGCGACTTCGATGCCAGCGGCTGCGTGGCGCGCGGGACCTTCACCTTCAAGAGCGTCCGGCCGGTGAGCGCTCCGACCACCCGGCAGGACGTCGTCATGGCCGGGTCCTTCGTGGTCCACGCGGACATGAACATCGGCGGCTGGCTGGCCAACGACATCGCCGTCCTGCGCCTCGACGAGCCGGCGTCGTCGCGGGTCCTTGTGTCGCCCATGGTCATCGCGACCACCTTGCCGGCGATCGGAAGCAACGTGACCCTTGTCGGATTCGGGCCGACAAACGGGGCCGGCGGGGAGTGCTCGGTCGGATCCGGTGTGAAGCGCAAGGCGACCACGCCGCTCGACGCCCGCGTCCCGAACGGCGCCGGCAACACCTCGCTGGTCACCGCCGACGCGCTGATCCACGCCTGCCCGGGCGACTCGGGCGGGCCGATGCTGGACGCGCAGGGCCGGGTCGCCGGTGTGGCGTCCGAGGGCGACAACGCGACCAACTCCGGCTACGACGCCACCGCCACGCACGTCGAGTGGATTGGGCTGCAGGGCCCCTCGCCCGGCAACCGGGTCGGGGTGTGGAACATGGACGGCTTCGCGCCGGCGCAGCCGGCCTACGCCGACGTCTTCGCCGATCTGACGGGCCTGCTCGGCTGGATCGACTCCAACGACGTGCGCCGGGTCGGCGACTTCCTCGGCCGCGGCCACGATCAGATCCTCTACATCAACCGGGGCGGCTCGGGCGGGCTGCTCCGCATCGCCGACTACGCCGACGGCCTGGCGCCGACCGATTCGCCGTACTGGGAGAGCTACGGCGACAGCGTGCTGTGGAACGGCTGGATGGACGCCGACGACATCCACCTGGTCGGGGACTTCATGCATCTCGGCCACGACCAGCTCATGCTCATCAATCGCGGGGGCATCGCCGGGCGCGTCATGGTCATCAGCTTCGCCGGCGGGTTCGCGTCGATCCGCTACTTCGAGAGCTACGGCGACAACCCGACCCTGAACGGCTGGCACGACGCGGAGGACGGCTTCCTGGTCGGCGACTTCATGGGCGACGGCCACGACCAGGTGATGTTCGTGAACCGTGGGCTCGGCAACGGCCGCATCCTCATCGGCGACTTCTCCGACGGCGTCCAGCCGCTGACCTGGCGCTACTTCGAGGCCTACTCCGACGGCACTCAGCTGAACCGCTGGCACGACGCCGATGACCGGATGCTGGCGGGAGACTTCCGCGCCCTCGGCCACGACCAGGTGATGTTCGTCAACCGCGGCGAGGGGGACCACCGCCTCCTCATCGCCGACTTCTCCGACGGGGCGTTCCCGGCCGAGCAGCTGCTCAGGAAGGACAACCCCGAGACGACCATCCTGACCGGCTTCTTCGACGGCGAGGACGTGGCCCTGGCCGGAGACTTCCGCGACACCGGCCGCGACCAGAATCGCCTTCGTCAACCGCACGCCGGCCGGCTCCGACCGGGTGAAGGTGCTCGACTTCTCGACCTCGGTCATCGTCCCCAACTTCATCCAGACGACCGCGCTGGTCTCCGGCCTCCTCGCGCGCATCCAGTCGAACGGACGACGTCATGACCGGCGACTTGACCGGCACCGGGCACGCCCAGCTGGTCACGCTCGAGCGGCTCGAGCAGTAGCAGGCGACAGGTTCGGCATGCCGATTCGGCGGAGCTGGTGCGCCGCCGAGTCCGGCCGCGTGGCAGATGGGGCCCTTGGCGATCGCTCGCTCGCGGCCCGGGCCGTGCAACGAGCGCTCGCCGGAGGTCCCCGATGAGCTCACGTATCCTGGCCACGACCGCGCTTCTCTCGACTCTCACGGCAGGAGGGACGACCGCATGGGCGGACTACGGCGTCCAGCAGGGAGGGAGCTGCCAGATCCATGCGACCCTCGCCTCCGCGCTCGCGACGGGGGAGTTCACGATCTGGGTGAGGGGCGTCAACGTCGAGAACGCGGTCACTGCAATCGGCCACGACGTCCTCCTCCGCACCTCGGCAGGCAACTGCAATCCGGGCGGCGGCGGCCGGATCGAGCTTGCCTTCGGCGTCCTCGATCGGGTGCTCGAGGTCCTGCCCGGAACGCTGGTCAACAAGATGGAGGTGACGCTGCGCGGCGTCGTCGTGTCGGGCGGCGACATCGTCGGAGACGGCGGCACGATCTACCTGAACCCGGACTCCACCTTGATCATGCAGGCCGGTGCGACCGTGGAGCTCGGGGCGGCAACGGGTCGCGGCGGCTGCATCTACGCCGACACCGCGCAGATCGCCATGCAGGCAGGAACGTCGGTCGCCGGCTGCACCGCGGACACCGATGGCGGCGGCGTCGCCATCAGCGGCGGACACGGCGCCTATCACGTGCTCTTCGGAATCGACGGCAACGCCGCGGTCAGCGGGCATGGAGGGGGTGCGTGGGTCAACTCGGCGCCGGTGTGCCTGTTCGACGCCACCGGCAACTCGGCGGCGCTGGACGGTGGGGCCGCGTATGTCACCAGCGGTGCCGGCACAAAGGCCTGGCTCGGCGCCTTCGACCTCCAGGAGCTCAACGCCGCGGGCCGCGACGGGGGCGGCATCTACGTGACCGGACCGGAATCGACGCTCGACGCGGTGTCGTGGATCCACGACAACAGCGCGTCGGGGAACGGCGGCGGCGTTCGCGTCACCGGCGCAGCGACCGCCCACCTCGGGCCCGGCAACCTGATCGCGTCGAACAGCGCTCGCGGCGACGGGGGCGGCGTTCACGGCGACGCCTCGGCTGTCATCTCCGTGGCCGACGTCGGAGATGTCATCGCGATCGGCGATGGCGAGATCAACGACGGGATCTGTGCGAATGCGACGGGGCCGGTGGCCATCGAGGACAACCTCGCTGGTTTCGACGCCGCTGGAGTGGAGGTCAGCCCCGACCGGAGCGGAGGCGCGGTCTACCTCTCGAGTGCGACGCTGGACGGCACGACCATTCTCGGCAATGCGCCCTTCACGCTGTCGGGCAACGTCGCCAGCGACAACGGGGGTGGCGTCGCCGCCCATGCAAGCTCGAGCGTCTTCCTGCAATTCACCGACCTCGAGAGCAACGCCGCCAGCCACGGCGACGGCGGCGGCCTGTTCGCCACCGACGGCAGCAACGTGGAGCTGATCGACGTCCAGCTCGAGACAAACAGCGCAGCCCAGGGCGGCGGCGGCGCCGGCATCGAGGCAGCAGTGGCCAAGCTCGACGACGTTCGATTCGACGGCAACACCGCTCCGGCAGGCGGCGGGCTCGGCCTCAACGACGGCGCGACGGTGGACATCGTCACGGCGGACATGATCGGCAACGGCGCCGTCTCCGGCGGCGGCGTCGGCGTGTTCGCCGGCAGCACGCTGACGATGCTGCGGGGGACGATCGACTCGAACACCGCCGATGTCGGCGGCGGGATCGCCGCGGTCTCCGCCACTGTCATTCTCGGCGAGGCCCAGCCGGAGTGTCCGCAGGGCGGCGTGTGCGTGACGATCCGCGCGAACGTGGCCAGCGGCACGCTCGGCCGCGGCGGCGGCATCGCGCTCGCTGGCCCCGGTGCACACGTCGAGGTCCGGCGGTCGCGCATCGTCGCCAACCTCGCCGACCATGGCGGCGCGACGTGGATGGACCGGGACGACCACACTCTCTACGTCCACAACTCCGCCGTGCTCGACAACCACGCCAACAGCGGCGTCGTCTCGGCCGTGATGGTCGCGGCCGGCGAGCTGGCGATGCTCGACACGACGATCGCCCACAACGACGTCGGCATCACGCTCGTGCCGCCGGTCGCGGCCACCATGCGCGATAGCCTGGTGATCGAGAACGTCGTCAACATCGCTGGCCTCGGCCTGGGCGCCTCGATGAGCGGAGACTGCAACGGCGTCCAGTTCGCGGCGACCCAGGCCGCGATCGCCGGCGTCAACAACGTCGCCACCACCAGCGCCACCGCGTCGGTCAACGCCGCGAGCGGTCGGCCGATCAACACCGCCGACATCGTCGACCAGTGTTTCAACGGACTGCTTCTGGGCGACCTGCGCGGCTTCCCGCGCCCCGCGGGTGTCAGGTTCGATCGCGGCGCCTACGAGATGCAGTGAAGGCAATGGTCGGTCGGGGGCATTCGCCCCGCCCGAGGAAAATGAATCGTTTCAGCGAGTAGCACTGGTCGGAGCCGCTCGGTCAACGAGCGACATGGCTCGCGACCCTGACCCCCGCGGGGCTCACCCCCAGTTGACCCGCGATCCGTCACAGTGCTAGCGTCCGACCACGGGCCACGTAATTGGTGTGGTGCGTTACGGGTGGGGGACGGTGATAGATCAATCGCGAGGGTCTGCGCCGGGTGAAGCGAGCACGGCGTCGGACCGGATGATCGGGCGGGTCATCCACGAGCGCTACCGCATCCAGTCGCTTGTCGCGGCCGGCGGACAGGGCCGCATCTACAAGGCTGTGCAGTCCGGTCTCGGACGCACGGTGATCGTCAAGGTCCTGCCGGTCGATCCAGGGCGGCCGGTGCACGATCGGCAGCTCGAGCGCTTCATGCTCGAGGCGGCGAGGGCCAGCCGGCTCACCAGCCCGACCACGGTTCCGATCTTCGACTACGGACGCACCGACGACGGCCACCACTTCGTGGTCATGGAGGACGTCGAGGGGATCACGCTGGCTCGCTACCTCGAGCGCGAGGGGCGGCTCTCGATCCTCCCCGCCGTCACCATCGCCGGGCAGGTCTGTCTGTCCCTGCGCGAGGCCCACGCCCTGGGCGTCGTCCACGGCAACGTCGAGCCGAACAACATCGTGCTCGTCAACGGATACCCCAATCAGGTAAAGGTCCTCGACTTCGGCATCATCAGGCCCTCGGGCGCCGACGACGGGGATCGCGAGCTCACGTCGAGTCGCAACGAGCTCGGAGCGCCCGAGTACATGGCCCCGGAGACGATCGACGGCCGCGCCGACAGTCGCGCGGACATCTATTCGGTCGGCGCAGTGCTGTACCGGTCGCTGACCGGCCGCGTTCCCTTCAGGGGCAAGAGCGCGACCCGGACGCTGCTCAAGGCGACGCACGATCCGGTCCCTGCGATCGATCCGCACCTCGGGGTGCCTCGCGCCATCGAGCAGGTCGTCATGGCCTGCCTCGAGAAGGCCCCCGAGCGCCGGCCCCGATCGGTCGAGGACGTCCTCTATGCGCTGCAGGTCGGCGTCATCGAGATGCACAGCGCCGCGCACGGCAATCCGCCGCCGGCGACTCACATCCACGCGGCGATCGAGCCGGCGGTCGAGGGAGTCATCGCGGCGGACGAGCCATCTGCCGGCGCGGCAACGCCCGCGCCCGGATGGTCCACCCGGGCCACGGTGAAGTTGCTCGCGGCCGCAGTGGTCCTGTTCGCGGTCGGCGCTGCCGTCAGCCTGATCATTCGCTTCTCGCTGAGCGATGAAAACGTTGTCAGGCCGGCCCCTCCGCCAGCGCAGCCCGAGAGAGTCGCTCCGGCCGCGGGATCGACAGCGCGGCCTCCGGAGCCGCCGGCCGCGCCCACACCGGCGCCCGCCGTGAACGCCGAGGCGCCCCCTCCCTCCGAGCTGAAGACGGAGGGGGACGACGAGGACGGTCGCCGCCGCCACCGGGACACGGTGCGCAAGCGGAAGCAGGACAGGTCCAGCAGGTCCAGGGAGCCGGTTCCGGAGGGCTACAAGGAGTCTCCCTACTGATCTCCTGGTGTGTTCGGGGCGACCGCACGAAGAAGCGGAGGGCGTGAATGGTGAGAGGGTCTGGTCCCAAGCGATGCATGCGCGCGCTGGTCGTCCTGCTGCTGTTGCCAGCGGCGTCTGCTCTCGCCGATCCGCGCTACGAGGCGCGACGCCACTTCCGCGAGGGCATGAGGCTGATCGGCGACGGCGAGTACGAGGAAGGCACGGCCGAGCTGTACGAGGCCTATCGCATCCTTCCCCATCCGGCGGTGCTCTACAACATCGGCCGCGCCTTCTTCGACGCCGGCAGCTACGACCGCGCCGTCGTGGAGCTCGAGCGCTACGTCGCCACCAATCCGCCCGACCGGGCCGAAGCCGAGCGACTGCTGGCGGTGGCGCGTGAGCGCATGCGCGAGCGGCCGCCCGACCGCGAGGACGGACCGGCGCAGACGGCACCGGATGACGGTGCCGCAGGCTCGACGTTGCCCTCCGGCGGCGCCACCTCGGCCGAGCAGGAGCTGACTCTCCTGCGCAAGCAGCTCAAGCAAGTCGTCGCGCGGATCGACACGCTGGAGGGATCCGACAATGGCTCCGGCAGTGGCGCCGGCAATGGCTCCGCCGGCCCGGCGTCGGCCGTCGAGAAGAGGGCAGTCGATGACGGCGCCGACCGGACGCCGGCGCCACCTGCGAGGGCGACCGCCGAGGAGGCGACCGACAGCATCGCTCGCGGCGCCGCCCCGGTTTACGATCCGTATGCCCCGATCGTCATCACGTCGTCCCGCTACGGGCAGAGCACCCTCGAGGCGCCGAACTCGATCACCATCGTCACGGGAGAGGAGCTGCGCGCCTCCGGCGTCACGTCCATCCCGGACTATCTCCGCCGGGTCCCGGGCGTGGACGTCATGGCCAACAGCCCGTCCGACTACAACGTCGGGCTGCGCGGCTTCAACGATCGCCTGTCCAACAAGGTCCTCGTCCTCGTCAACGGGCGCTCCCTGTTCTTCGATCTGGTCGGCGCGACGTTCTGGCCGCTCTTGACCGTCACCCCGGCCGACGTCGAACGCATCGAGATCGTCCGCGGTCCAGGCGCCTCCCTGTACGGCGCCAACGCCTTCTCCGGCGTCATCAACATCATCACGCGCACGCCGGGACAGGGCAACGACGAGCCCACGGTCGAGGTGTGGGGCGGCTTCCCCGAGCAGGGCGGCGCATCGCTCCACCTGTCCAACCGGCGCGGGCGGACAGCCTACCGCGGCTCGTTCTCGGTCGAGCGCAAGCGCCGCTGGTACGGCGAGAATCGACCCGTCGCGCGACGACTACCAGCTGGAGGCTCCGTACCCGGACGAGGCCGTTCGCGTCGGTCGCGGCGACCTCCGGCTCGACCACCGGATCCGCCGCGACGTCTCTGTCTCCGTCTCCGGCGGCATCGTCGGCGGACAGATCGAGTTCCTCCTGCCCAGCTCGCTTCCCGCCGCGCGCGGGTCCGGCGTGACCGACCTGTTCGCGAACGGCTACCAGACGTACATACGCGGGGACGTCGCCCTCCCGTTCGGTCTGTCCGTCCGCTCGTACTGGCAGCACTCGAGCTTCGAGATCAACCAGTGGGCACGGCCGGTGGGCGCGGCCACGGCAGAATCGCGCCCGGTCAGCGACGTCGCCGACGTCGAGATCCAGTCGTTTCGCGAGATCGACCTCGGCATCGTCCAGCGCATCAACCTGGGCGTCGGGTACCGCTTCAAGTCGGCGAACTGGGAGTATCTGGGGAGCGAGCCCAAGGAGCACCACGCCTCCGCCTTCTTCCAGGACGAGGCGATTCTCACCGACGGTCTGCACGCCGTCTTCTCGCTCCGTGTGGATCGACACCCGCTCCTCGTCAACATCGGGAACGCCGACCTGACCGACCGCTACGCGCTGTCGCCGCGCGGCGCTCTGGTCTGGCGCGTCATGCCCGGCCACGCGATCCACGCCACGGTCGGCACCGCGTTCCGGACCCCGACCTTCTTCGAGAGCTACACCGCCCTCCCGCTGCCGACCACGACCGACGCCGTGCTCGTGCGCAACGTCGGCAACCTGGACCTCCTCCCGGAGCGGGTGTTCGCCACCGAGCTGGGCTGGCGCAGCGAGCCTGTCTCCAGCCGCTACCAGCTCGAGGCCGCCGCCTACTACAACCGGGTCTCCAAGCTCATCCGGCTGTCCGAGTTCCGCCCGTGGCCGGAGGGCGAGCCGAACTACGACCCGGAGACGGGCTGGTTCGCCGGAGAGACATCGTACGTCAACGGCGACGAGGAGTACGACGCCATCGGCTTCGAGCTGGGCGGCAAGCTGTTCCCTGTCAACGGTCTCGATCTGTACGCGAGCGGCACCTATCAGCGCATCGAGCAGGACGGGATGACCGTCGAGAGCTCCTCGCCGGTGAAGCTGTCGGGCGGCGCGCACGCGCGCGCGGGCAACTTCGCCCTGTCCAGCGACTTTCACTTCGTCTCGCCGCAGACGTGGCCGCTGCTCGGCTTCGACGACAGCGGCCAGATCACGATAACCGATGTGGAGCTGCCGGCGTATGTGTGGGCCGGCGCGCGGGTCGCCTACTTCGTGCCCGAGACGCGGCTGGAGCTCGCCGTCTCCGGCCAGAACCTGCTCGCGGAGTTCCGGGACTCGATCCAGCCGGGCTCGGGAGACATGAGCTCAGATCACCACTCCGCAAGGTGCGCACCGCGAGCATCCGCTCGGCCAGTCCATCCCGCTCAGCGTGCAGGCGACGCTGACCTACCAGCTCTGGTGAAGCCGTGAAGCCACTCGTCCTCGCTCTCTGCCTCGCCATGTTCGGCTGTGCCGACAATCTGGACATCGACCCCGGGCTGGCCCCGATCGAGTCCGGCGTGATCGCCGGCGATGCCGTCGTCGCGGTTCCGCTCGACGACGCCCACCCGGTCGTGCTCTTCCTCCTCATGACCGCGGACGCCGACGGGACGCCGCAGGCCGCACCTGTCTCGGTCAACGTCACCATCATCCCGAAGTCCGAGTTCGCCGAGGGCGCCAGCGGAGTTCGCACAGGCCCGTTCGCCTTCGGGCTCGTGTCCCCCGCGACGTACCTCGTCGCCGGCATCGTGGATGTGGACGAGAACTTCGATCCCCTGGATCCGGCGCTGGCCATGCCGACGCCCCCCGACTTGCTCGGCGGCTACATCGATGTCGCCAGTCGCTCGCTCATTCCGATCACGGTCGAGCCGGGCCTCGTCACCGGCGAGGTGACCGTCATGTTCGCCGGCGCCGCGTCCGGGCCGGTTCGCTGATCTGTTCCCGGCCGGAAAGACTCTCTTGCTCGGCGGGGGACTGCCCGCCTCACGCCGCCGCGGCATGTGAATCTCCAGGCGAACAGACGCCGAAGCGAGGAGACATGCCATGAGTCAACATCCGCATGCGAAAGACGAGGGGATGAGCGCCGGGAATCCGGCGGTCGCCATCGTGACCGGGGCCTCGAGCGGGATCGGGTTCGCCGTCGCCGAGGCGTTCGCCCGGCGCGGCTCGCCGGTGGTGCTGTCCGCGCGCGACGAGACCAGGCTGCGCGCCGCGGCCGAGCGGCTGGGCGCGCCCGAGCGGATCGCCGCGGTGGCCGGCGACATCGGCGACGCGGCGACCGGAAGGCGACTCGTCGCCGCCGCGGTCGAGCGGTTCGGACGCGTGGACGTGATCGTCCACAGCGCCGGCATCTTCTCGAGCCGGCCTTTCACCGATTACGGCGAGGAGGACCTGGACGCGATGTTCAGGACCAACCTGCGCGGCGTGGTCACCTCCACCCAGGCCGCGGTGCAGCAGATGCGCCGGCAGGGCGGCGGCGGCGCCGTCGTCATCGTCAGCGCGGCGATCGCGCTCCAGCCGCTCACGGCGGCGCCGGCCAGCGCGCCGGTCGCGTTCAAGGGCGGGCTCAACGCCTTCACCCGCGCGCTCGCGCTCGAGCTGGCGCCGGAGCGGATCCGGGTGAACGCGGTCGCGCCCGGCATCATCAGGACGCCGCTGCTCGGCCTGTCCGACGAGCAGTTCGACGCGATGGGCGGGCAGCAGCCGATCGGGCGCGTGGGCGAGGTGAACGAGAATCGCCGAGGCCGTCCTCTACCTGGCCCACGCGCCGTTCACGACCGGCGCCGTCCTGCCGGTCAACGGCGGCATGGCGAGCGGGCGATGAGAGTGTGAACGCTCACCAGCCGAGTCGTGCCTTGAGGACGCGTGCCCGGTCGCGCGAGACGGTCAGGTCGGTCCTCGCGTCGTCCTTCAGGCGCAGGTTGAGCCCGCCCCCGGGCAGCGGCGCCACCTCGGCGATGTAGGCGACGTTGACGAGCGTGGCCCGGTGGATGCGCAGGAACTGCCTCGGGTCCAGCCGCTGCTCCAGCTCCGCGATGGAGTGGTCGACACAGTGCGCCTTGCCGCCGACCGAGGCGTAGGTCAGCTTGTCCTCGGCGAAGAAGTGGGTGATGGTCGCGAGATCGATGAAGCGGAGGCGCTCGCCGAGCCGCGAGGCGATGCGCTCGGGATAGCGGGGATGGGTCTCGCGCAGCGACTCGGCCATCGTCTTGACGAGCTCGCCCAGCGCGGTCGCCGACAGCGCGCCGGCCATGCCCAGCCGCTCGACCTTGGCCAGCGCGCGCTCGAGATCCGCGGCTTCGACCGGCTTGAGCAGGTAGTCGACCGAGTTCACCGCGAAGGCGTCGAGGGCGTACTGGTCGTGGGCGGTCGTGAAGATGACGATCGGCTGCTGCGGCAAGCGGGCCAGCACCTCGAAGCCGTTCAGGCGCGGCATCTGGATGTCCAGGAAGCATATATCGGGGGGCGCCCTGGTCAGGGCCTCGACGGCCTCCTCGGGCTCGGTGGTGCTTCCAGCGATGTCCACCCGTCCTGTCGCCTCGAGCAGGCGCGCCAGGCGGGCCAGCGCCAGCGGCTCGTCGTCGACCAGATACGCGCGCAGCTTCACGTGCACGGCAGCACCATCTCCACGACGCAGTGACCCTCGCGCCGCAGGACGTTCAGGTGGGCGTCCGCGCCGAACAATGCCTCCAGGCGCTCGACAAGGTTGTCGAGCCCGTGGCCGGGCGCGATCGCGGCCAGATCGAAGCCCGGCCCGCTGTCCGACACTTCGATGCGGAGCTGGCCATCGTCCGCGCGCGCTGTCACGCGGACCTGTCCGCCGCCACGCTGGGGCGTGACCCCGTGCTTGACCGCATTCTCGACCAGCGACTGGATCGACAGCGGCGGGACCCGCGCTGCGTGGAGCGCCGCCGGCACGTCCAGGTGGCCCTGCAGCTTGTCACCGAAGCGCACGGTCTCGATGCCCACGTAGTCCTCGACGATCGCGAGCTCCTGCCCCAGCGGAATCAGCCCATGGCTGGTGGTGTCGAGGGACGACCGCAGCAGCGTCGCCAGCCGCCCGACCAGACGTTCCGCCCGCGGGGGATCGACAGCGATGAGCGCGCTGATCGAGTTCAAGGTGTTGAAGAAGAAGTGCGGATGCAGCCGCGCCTCGAGGGAACGCAGGCGGGCTTCGGTCGCCAGCTTGCGCGTGCGCTCCTGTGCGATCTCCTGGGCGTGCAGCTGGGTCTCCGCCTCGCGCAGGCGGAGGCGCATGGAATGGTAGATCAGGGCTCCCAGGGCGCAGCCGATCGAGAGCAGCGTCGTCGCGGCCAGGACCTGGAGGTAGTCCGGCCAGAAGCGCTCGGCGACGGCCAGGCCGACCCACGTCAGGACTGCCTGGACCACCAGCGCGCCCAGCGCCGCCAGGAGCAGCGTTCCCGCGAGCACGGCCAGGGCGGCCGGGACCACGCGCGCCAGACGATCGACGAGGCGGCGGCCGAGAAAGACGGCGGGCACACCGGCAACGTTCGCGTAGACAAGCGCATACACCCACGCGCGCCACAGGCCGTCCCAGGTCAGCCCGCGACCGCCGGCCAGGAGCATGAGCGGGACCGCCGCCGCGGCCACGAGGTTGATCCACGTGACGGCGACAATCCACACGCGCTGCGTCGGTGCCATGATTGTCCTGGCCTCGGCTGAGAGCTTATCTCTGCTCCACCGGTTCCAGCACCCCGCTGCGGAAGACGTCGATCAGCTGGGTATCCTGCCCCGGCAGCACCATCTCGCCGAGCACGTCCTCGTACAGCGTGGCGTACTCGATCTGCCCGGTCGCCAGCGACACCCAGATCTGACCCCAGTAGTGGCTCCGTCCGGTCAGGGTCATGCCCCCGTTCGCGATGGAGAGCGGGTTGAAGTAGGCGCGGTAGTCGATCACGGCGCAGTCCTGGCCATTGCGGCGCGAGCGGCCGGTCCAGGTGAGCAGGACGTCGCGATTCTGGAAGGTACCGATGCCGGGCATGTCCACTGTCTTCGACGACAGCAGCCGATATGGCTCGTTCGGCTTCAGGCGCTCGAGGGGCGTCCGGGCGAACAACTCCAGCGCCTCCACGTCCCAGACAAGGTTGCGCTCGATGATGGCCGTGGGCGGAGCATTCTTGAAGAAGTCGGGCTGCAGCATCTCGCTCATGGTCGTGGGACTCTCGCGGTAGCGAAGGCCCTCCATGAAGGCGCGCATCTGTGGCCTGCCCAGGGGGGCCGATGCGCCGTCGGCCTCGGCCACGCTGACGTCGTTCCACACCACGTCGCCGCCGGGCAACCCGCGCGTGTACGTGGCCTCGACGTGCTGGCGATGCGTGACCTGTCCGCGGATGTCCGCGGCCGTGTAGTCCACGGCAAAGCGATAGGACCGCGGTCCGCCGCCGTTCGTCGTCGTTTCACGACTCCAGGGGCGCGCGATGACGAGCACGAGAATCCCGATGACTCCGACGACCAGTGCCAGCCTTCTGATGCGCATCGACACCTCCTTGCAGCAGGCACATTGCCGGCGAATGGGGCGCTTGGGGCACGCGCCCGGCGACGGGAGGCAGAAACGGCGGATGAGCGGTCGCCCGGACCGGACGACCCGGACTTGGATCCCGCCGTCAGTCGTCCAGGAACTCGAGGAAGCGCGCCTGCAGGAGCTTGAGCCCGACGCGCGCGAAGTCCGCCTTTACCTTGCGCGTGGGCCCGCTGCCGGACTCCGCGAGGACGCGACCCTCGCCGAAGACCGGGTGGCGCACGCGGCGCGCGCTCGGGTTGTTGTAGCTCTCGGTCATGGCCGGCGTGATGGACGGCGCGAACGGCGCGGCGGTATCGGGGCATCCGGCCGCGCGCTCGTCGATCCAGGCGGCGAGCGCGACCTTGCGCTGACGCCCGTCGTGCACGTCGTGAAGCACGAGCTCGGTTCCGTCGCCGCCGCGCCGCGGATGCAGCTCGACGCAGAGGAACGTGCCGGCCTCGGCGACGCCGACGCCGACCAGGTCTCCCCTCACCCGGTGCTCGCGCAGCCAGCCGGTGATGCCGACCACCTTGGCCAGGACGAGCGCGTGCGTCGTGGACAGAGGCGGCGTGGCGGCCGCGAGCACGGCGAGCAGGTCGTCGTCGAAGCGCATCCCCACCGCGAGCTCGACGTTGCGAACCTCGTCGACGGGCAGCACCGGCTCGGCCGTCACCGCGGCGGCCGCCCGCAGCCTGGCGAGCGCGCGGCCGAGCCCCGGCGGGACCGACAGCGGTCCAGGTCCACGGCGTGCTTCCAGGGCCGACACCGGTGGAGCATACGCCGACCATCGGTGCAGCGCCGCACGGCCGGAACACGCGCGCAGGCCGGGCGCGCGAATCCTCTCGCCGTCCGAGGCGCGCGGGCTAGTCTGGCGGTCATGCCTCGCCCCCTCCTCGCCGCGCTCGGGCTCGCCCTCGCGCTCACCGCCTGCCGGGCCGCGGCGTCGCCGGCCGTCGATCGCCCGGGCCCGCGACCGGTCGCTCGCGCCGCACCGGTCGACGACGCCACGCTGGCCCGCTGGCGCGCGCTGCTCGGCAAGGACGCGGCGCTGCCGCCGCCGGCCGAGGCCGGTGAGCTGCTGCGGCAGCTCGAACCGCTGCTCGCCGATCCGGATCCGGAGCGGCGAGACGGCATCGGATACGCGCTCTACGCCAGGCTGTTGCTCGCCGACGGCGCGGTCACCGACGCCGACGCGACGGCGCTGCGCGATCGGCTGGTCGCGCGCACCGCGGCCGAGCCGGTCGCGGGCGACGCGGTGTTCGGCCAATCGTTTGCAGCGCTGGTGCTGTCGGTGATCGCGGCGCGCGAGGTCGCGCACCCGGCGTGGGATCCGCCGGCGCTCGACGCCCAGATCGCCGCGGCCACCGCGTACGCGGGGCGCGAGGTCGACCTGCGCGGCCACACCGGCGCGACCGGCTGGGCCCACGCCGCGGCGCACACCGCCGACTGGCTCAAGTTCCTCGCGCGTCACCCGGCGCTTACGTCGGCCCAGGCGGTCCGTCTGCTGGACGGGGTGACCAGCCTGGCCGCGCGCGCGCACGGCACCCGGTTCGCGTGGGGCGAGGACGAGCGTCTGGCCGCCGCCGCACGCGCCGTGCTCCGCCGCGGCCTCGTCGACGACGCCGGCGTCAACGCCTGGCTCGCCCGGGTCGGCGCGCCGCTCGCCGCCGGCTGGCCCGATCCGTTCGATCCCGGCGTGTTCGCGACCCAGCGCAACGCGCGCGATTTCCTCGTCAGCCTGTTCGTCGCCCTGTCGTTCGACGACGCCCCGCCCGCCGCGGCCGCGCTGGCCCGGCTCCGCGCCTTCATGGCGAGGTGACGTATCCCGGGGCGGCCCCGGTCCGTCTATCCATCATGACGCGTCTCCGTCTCGTTGCAGCCAGCATCGCGATCGCGGGCTGTGCAGCTCACCCCATCGACAAGGATGTCTCAGCAATGGCAGCGCCCAGCTCCGAGCCCGTCAAGAGCGGCCATGCGCCGGTGAACGGAATCAGCATGTACCACGAGGTGCACGGCGCGGGCGCCGGCACGCCGCTCGTGCTCCTGCACGGCGGCGGCTCGACGATCGGCGTGACGTATGGCCGGGTGCTGCCTCTCTTCGCTCGACATCGAGTGGTGATCGCGCTCGAGGAGCAGAATCACGGGCGCACCAGCTCGCGCGACGTGCCCGAGCGCTTCACCGACTCCGCCGACGACGTCGCGGCGCTGCTCCGCCACCTCGCCGTCGAGAAGGCCGACATCATGGGTTTCAGCAACGGAGCCAGCGTGGCCATGCAGGTGGCCATCCGGCACCCCGCCCTCGTACGCAAGCTGATCTTCGCCTCGTCGATCACGAAGAAGAGCGGCGCGCCTCCCGAGTTCTGGGAGTTCATCGCGAAGGGCAGCTTCGCCGACATGCCGCAGCCGCTGAAGGACGCCTTCCTCGCGGTCAACCCCGACCCGAAGAAGCTGCACATCATGTACGAGAGAGACTCCGAGCGGATGAGGAACTTCGTGGAGACCAGCGACGAGGACGTGAGGTCGGTGGCGGCTCCCACGCTGATCATCTCCGGCGATCGCGATGTGGCGAAGCTCGAGCACTGCGTCGAGCTCGCGCACCTGATGCCGCGCGCCCGGCTGATGATCCTGCCCGGCGGCCACGGCGACTACCTCGGCGAGGTGCTCGCGTCGGCGACCGGGTCGCGCTACCCCGAGCTGACCGCCGGGCTGATCGAGCAGTTCCTCGACAGCCCGGAATGACGGACGGCGACGGCTCTACTCGCCGGCGATCGCCGCGCCGCGGGCCTCGGCGCGCTCCCACATTCGCAGGTAGGCCTCGGCGGAGCGGAACAGCGGCTCGAGCTCGGCGTCGGTGACGCCGTCGCGGCGCGCGTCCTCGATGAGCTCGGGCAGGAGCCCGAGGTGGATCATGCCCTCGGTGTTGAAGTCGACGGTGCGGTTGCCGAGCTGCGGCTCGGTCGAAGGTGACGTCGCCGGCGTACGAGGTGAACGGGTAGGTGATCGGGTTGGCCTGCGGGACGTCGCCGCACTCGCTGTCGGGGCCGAAGCGAGGCCGCGGGCCGCCGGCGAAGCCGTTCAGGTCGAAGCCGAAGCCCTCGCCCGGGTAGCCGCCATTCGGCCACGATCTCGGCCACCCGGTCGCGCAGCGCGTCGCCCATCGCGCCGGGGCGGTCGGCCGCGGAGCAGCGGCCGAGGTCGAGCTTGGACACGCCGCCGAGCTGGTAGATCAGGCCGCGGTTGGTGTTGCCGTGGGTGCCGACCGCCGGGTAGTCGTTCTCGACCAGGAGCTCGTAGGCGCGCACGTACGAGCGCCGCGGCAGGTGGTCGACCTCGATGATCATGCCGCGCTTCATCATCTCGAGCAGCAGAGTCTCGCCGAGCGGGGTGAGGCCCGCGTTCTGGCAGTACTCGCCCTCGAGAGGCGGCTCCATCAGCTGGGCCAGGAAGGGCGTGAGCGCGGCGAGCGGGTTCTCGGCGAAGCCGGACAGGTCGTTGGGCGCCGGCGCGGCGTAGTCCTTCGCGCGGCTGGTTCAGGCCGCCGAAGATCACGCCGCCGTTGTCGAACACCGACGGCGAGTCGGGGCAGTCCTGGACGAAGTTGGAGAAGTGGCCGCTGTTGACGAAGCTGCCCAGCTGGCCCACGTTGCGGTCGCCGTCGCCGGCGGAGAACGCGTTGTCGAACTTGTGCACCGGGAAGAGCACCCGCACGCCGAGCTCGTGGTAGCGGTCGAGCTCGGCCCTGACCTTGTCCGCGTCGCAGGCGGCGAAGCCCTCCGGCGGGGTCAGGAAGCAGTCGAACAGGTTCGAGGTCTCGATGCCGAGGACCACCGCGAGCTTGCCGTCGGCGATGACCTCGCGCGCCTCGGCCGGGCTCTCGACGATGCGGAACCAGCCCTCGCCCGGGCCGCCCGACTGCGCGTCGATGTAGCGCTCGAGGTTGCGCGTCTCGGCGATGATGCGGTCGACGTTCACCATGTCGTTGCAGGCGTAGCGCACCGACTGCACGCCGAGGCCGACGATGAGGTCGCACAGCACCGAGTTGGTGGTCGCGTGCTGGACGAGCAGGCGCAGACCGCCGCGGTAGGCGCGCTCCAGCCAGCGGTAGTACTGGGTCTGGTGGGTCGCCCGCTTCCACGTGTTCGGCCAGTCGGTGAACTCCGGGTAGCCGTCGGGGAAGTGGTCGAAGTCCGGGGTCATCTTGTCGATGAACAGATCGAGCAGCGTGCCGGTGTCGAGATCGCCGAGCCCGGAGAAGGCGTAGCCGACCAGATCCAGGCGGCCTTCCTCGCCGTGGAACGGCGCGCAGCTCGGCAGGGCCTTCTCCACGCCGAGGCGGTGGAAGGGCGCGCCGTGGAAGATGCCGCCGCCGCCGAAGCCGAAGTTGGTGAACAGGTGGGAGTGGGTCTCGACGATGCCGTAGACGTCGCCGTCCTCCCAGGCGGTGCTTCGCGATCTCGCCCTCGGCGTCGACGGTGAGCTCGGGGAACTCGCTGCAGCCGTCGGCCTCGGTGAGGGTGATCACCGCCGCCTCCGACTCCTCCGCCGCGAGGCCGGTGGTGGTGAGGTACTGGTCGGTCGCGAGGTGGCGGAGCTGGAAGCGCGTCTCGTCGTGGGCGCTCACCTCGAGCTGCCACTCCGCCGGCGAGACGTAGGTGTCGTCGAGGAGGTCGAGATCGGAGGTCAGCGTCGCGACGCGGGCGAGCCCCTCGCTCTCACCGACGACATACTGACCGTCGGCCGAGTAGAGGAGATACGTGGCGAGGTCGGTGGCGCGGAGGCGGAAGCGCTCGCCGGACTCCTCGCTGGCCGCGCTGAAGGTGTAACCGGCGCGGTCGCCGGTGGCCTCGAGCCAGAGCGGTTCGGTGCCGCCCGGCGGGGTCGCGTCGACCACGAAGCAGCCGCCGGCGACCCCGTGGATCCCCGCGTTCTCCGGCGCGGGCGGACGCTCCTCCGGCTCCGACGGATCGTCGTCGGCATGCCGCCAGCGAGAGGAAGAAGAGTGGAGCGACGACCCAGGAAGCGCGGTTACGGACGGACATCGGGAACGGACGCTAACCCGAATGGATTCTCGAAGTCGAGCACACCGCGAGTGCTGGCCGCGGGTGGACGCGAGGATGGCGCGCATGTCCCAGGAACGGCGGGCCGGGCGGATGTCCTACACGCCGCTGCCGCTTCCGGAGACCGGGGCCGGGCGGGTCAGCTCGAGCGCTGCACGCGTGCGCGCGGCACGCCGGGAGGATCGGGTGCGCGCGCTTCGGCCCGGCGAGCGCCGCCGTAGAGCAGCGGCTGGATCGGGAGATCGATGAGAGCAGCGAGGGCGAAGCCGAGCAGAGCCGCGTCGTGGATGCCCTCGGCCGGCAGCGAGCGGACATGGTCGAACATGTGGGAGAGGTCGATGAAGATCGGGACGAGCAGGACGACGCCGCCCAGGCTCACGATCGCGGTGACCAGCCCGGTCCGGAAGCGCGGGCGGAGGAGCGACAGGAGCTCGGCGCCGGCCAGGAGCCTGCAGCGACCGGTGCAAGATGAGCCGCCTGCCGACCAGGCGGACTGCAGATAGAGGTCTCGATCGGATCTCGGTCACCGGGATGAGTCACAGCATAGCTTGGCGTGCGGCATGCGGTATCGTGCCGCCAGTCGAGTCGTTCGTCGGCAACAGGAGGCGTCCAGATGGAGTCACCACGCAGCATCCCTGCAGACGATCCTCGGGCGGTCGCGGTCACCCAGGCGATCCGCGAGGGCGACGTCGAGGGGCTACGGCACCTGCTCGAGCGGGACCCGGACCTGGCTCGAGCGAAGATCGTGGATGATCGCGGCGCCGCCCGGACGCTGCTGCATGTCGTGGCGGACTGGCCCGGACACTTCCCGAACGGTCCGCAGACGGTCGCGGCCCTGGTCGCGGCCGGCGCGGACGTCAACGCGGTGATGCACCACCCCGGTGGGGGCTCGACCGAGACGCCCCTGCACTGGGCGGCGAGCAGCGACGATGTCGATGTCCTCGACGCGCTGCTGGACGGCGGCGCCGATATCGAGGCACCCGGCGCCATCTTCACCGGCGGCACGCCGATGTCGGACGCGGTCGTGTTTGCCCAGTGGCGCGCCGCGCGGCGCCTGCTGGAGCGCGGTGCAACGACGACCCTGTGGCAGGCTGCTGCGCTGGGACTGCTCGATTCCGTCCGACAGCACGTCTCGATGGACCCTCCACCGTCGCGCGACCAGATCACCAACGCGCTGTGGAATGCCTGTCGCGGCGGGCAGCTGGCCGTGGCGCAGTACCTCCTCGAGCAGGGCGCGGACCCGAGCTGGATCGGCCACGACCGGAAGACTCCGCTCGACGTCGCCCGCGAGAGCGGCGCAACCGAGCTGATTCAGTGGCTGGAAGGGCTCACCAAGGCCAGCCGCTGATGCTGCATGGCGTGAGGCCGCGTGTGTCGCCCGGCGAAAGCTGTCATGAAAGAGCTGTGGTGGACGGACGGAAGGGAGGCGACATGTGCCGAAGGTGAAAGCGAACAACCTGACGATCAACTATGACCAGCAGGGTAGCGGGGACCCTCTCATCCTCATCCCCTACCTGGCTGCCGATCACGCCTGTTACGCCTTCCAGGTCCCGGACTACGCGAAGCACTTCACGTGCATCTCGATCGATCCTCGCGGAGCGGGAGAGAGCGACAAGCCCGACGGCGAGTACTCCACGCAGCTGATGGCGGATGATGTCGCCGCCTTCATGGAGGTCATGGGAATCCAGCGGGCGCACGTGGCCGGCCTCTCGCTGGGTGCCGCCATCGGCATGTGGCTGGCGGCCAAGCATCCCGCGAGGGTCATGTCTCTCTCCCTGCACAGTGCCTGGCCCAGGACGGACGCGTTCCTGAGCACCGTGGTGGAAGGATGGCAGGTCATGGCCAGGGCATCGGGAAGCATCGCCGACCTGATCGTCCTGGGCATCTTTCCCTGGTGCTTCACGCCGGAGCTGTACGCCACCCGGCCGGACTACATCCAGGCGCTTGCCGATTTCGTGCGGAGCCGGCCGGCCCAGCCGGTGGAGGCCTTCGAGCGTCAGACGAAGGCCGTCCTGGCCCACGACGTCGAGGAGCAGCTGACCCGGATCAAGGCGCCGACGCAGATCACGTTCGGTCGCCATGACGTGGTGACCTCCACCCGATTTGCGGATCGGCTGAAGAGTGCCATCCCACACGCCGAGATGGCGATCTTCGAGGACTGTGCGCACGCGCCGATCTACGAGAACGTGGCCGACTTCAACGGTAGAACGCTGGCGTTCTTGCGGAAGCACGCGTCTCAGGCGCTCTGAGGGTCAGCCGAGGCCCGCTGCTCGCGCGATCAGGAACAACCCTGCCGCGACGATCACGCCGCCGATGGCTCGCGCGACGCGCTGACCGGCCGGTGCCAGACGTTCGAGGGTGATGGCTGCCGTCACGACAGCCATCACCCACAGGTCCATGACGCCGATGACGAGGAGGATCGCCATCAAGCCAGCAGAGCTGTAGCCGCAGTGGGCGCCGAGGCGCAGGCCGTGTCGCCAGGCGGTACCGGCATCCGGCGGCAAGGCACGACCGCGCCCGGGCGCCTCCCTGCAGCATGCAAGGTGATACGCCTTCCGCTCGGTGAACTGGAGCGCGCCGGCGAGCACGATGCAGACGCCGGCGGCGACCGGAACCGCGCGCGACAGGGCCGAGTGCTGCATCGTCACTTCCGCCAGCGCGACGCCCAGCGCGTAGGCGGCCGCTCCGAACAGAGTCCACACGGTGAAGTAGCCGACGGCCACGAGGGCGGTGAGCCACTCGAGGCGCGCCTCGCGCGTCCCGCCGACGGCCCGGCGGTAGCGCCACAGCATCGGCACGAACGAAGGCAGCATCATCGCCAGCATCATCACGACCCACATGCCGAGGAACGATGCCGCGGCGCCGGGCCAGGTCTGTCCCGCCATCCGCATCCATGCCATCGACATCGTCCAGCCGCCGGGCATCGTCATCCCGCCCATCGCGGACATGGACGCGCACAAGGCGATCGTCACCGCTGCGCTGGCGGTGAAGATCAGGGCGCAGACGCCGAAGAAGGCAGCGGTCACCGCTCGTCGTACTCGTCGTGGAGGTGGAACCAGAAGTCTTTCTCGTTGCGTCCCCTGGGAGCGCGGTCGAGCCACTGATACAGGCCCCAGATGCCGTCGAGCCCGCGCGCATAGGCGGAATAGGTGTGGTAGACGACGCCGTCCTCCAGCACGAATGCGCTCATGCCTGGCCTCTCGCGCGTGTACGTGGCCACGTCGGTCCCGGTCGTTGCAGCGCCCACGGAGGCTCCGTCGGGCGCCGTCCGCGACGGTATATCGGAGCCCTTGTCGCTGCCTTCCTCTGGTGGCTCCTCGCGCCGGTAGTTGTATTCGGTGCCTCCCGCGCGCTGTTGCTCCACGGTGAGACCGACGTTGAAGTCGGCGTTGAAGTCGCTGCCGAACGAGGACGCCCAGTGGAACGTCCACCCCATCCGGCGCTTGAACGCTTGCAGCTTCGCCAGCGGCGCCCGCGAGACCGCCGAGAGCGTGACGTCGTGGTTGGCCAGGTGGACGACGGAGCCGTTGAAGCCGTCCGCGATCGCCGAGCAGGCCGGGCATCCCGCCTTGAAGTCGGGACCGAACATGAAGTGATAGATGAGGAGCTGCGAGCGGCCTCTGAAGAGATCCGGCAGCGAGGCGCTGCCCTCCTCGGTCTCGAATCGATACTGCTTGTCGAGCCGCACCCACGGCAGCTCTTGACGTCGTCGGGCCAGCTCGTCGCTGCGCCTGGTGAGCTCCTTCTCCGCCTCGAGCAGATCGAGCCGCGCGGCGAGCCACTCTTCGCGCGTTCCGGTGGTGTGAGTCGTCATCGCCTCCTCCAGTGGATCTCCGATCGTGAGATAACACGGCACAGCGCCTCGAACGACGGGTAACTAGTTCACGAGCAGTGCGTTCTGGCTTGCCAGCAGGTGGGTCTTGGGACCGGCGGCACACGGTTTCTCGCCAACCCTTGATATCGTCGGTCCATGACGTGGTTGTGGACGATCTGTCTGCTCGAGGGCCTCTTCATGGTGGGCGTCCTCGCCCAGGCGGGCCTGGCCGCCCTCGCGAGAATGCGCGTCGAGCTCATCTCGTTCGGGTACGGGCCCCGGCTGGCCCGCGCCGGGCGCGTGCAGATCGCGATGTTCCCGCTCGGCGGCTACGTGCGCGTGGCGGGCCTTCACCCGACCGAAGCAACCGTCGACAGCAGCGACCGGCGCGCGTTCTTCAACCGCCCCTGGCCGCTGCGGGCGCTCGTCGTGCTCGGCTGGCCGATCGGCGTGCTTCTCGTCGTCATCGTCGCCACCGCGGGCAGCTTGCTGGTGTTCGGGTCCCGGTCCTTCGCCATCGATGTGGCCAGCGTCGCTCCAGGGTCGCCAGCCGAGTCAGCCGGGCTCCGTGCAGGAGACGAGGTCGTCGCCATCGACGGAGTGCCACCCGGCGCGCCAGGAGACGTGAGTCAGCGCGTGATGGTCACCGGTGGCCGTCCCTTCACGGTCGAAGTGAAGCGCGCCGGCCAGCGTCGGTCGCTTTCGCTGACCGCGATCGAGAGCGAACCCGGTGTCTACAGGATCGGCGTCACCCTGACGACGCGCCCGGTCCGGGCCCCGGTGAGCTTTCCGGGCGCCGTCGCCGGAGGGGCGCGAGACACCATCGCCAGGATGGGCCAGATCGCCGACAACCTCTTCGAGGTCGTCACGGGCCGCGAGAAGACGGAGCTCGAGGGCCCCGTGGGTATCACCGCCATGCTCGGCGCTCGTCGCGATCCACCGGAGGGGCTGGAACTGTCGATCATCAGCGGGACCCATGTCGCCCTCTACTCGCTCTTCCCCCTGCCGCCGCTACCTGGCGGTCAGCTCCTGCTCCTCCTCTTCGGATGGAGATCGCGGCGTCTGCGCAGCGCAGAGGCGGCGCGTGATCTGGGCGCTGTCGATCGGACGTCCCGCCCCGTGCCGCGCGCGCTGCTGGCCGCGCTTCTGTCGCTCCTTGCCGTCGCGGCCATCGAGATCCACTTCTTCCTCGATCTGGGCGGCCCGCTGCTCCTCGCCCTCGCCGGTGCCCTGCCCGGCCTGCTGATCGCCGGCGCGCTGGCGCTGCGCCTCCCGCGCGCGTGGGCATGGGGCGTCTACGTGCCCTTGCTGGAGGTGCCGTCGGCGGTGGTGCGCGTCCCGCTGATGAGTCCATGGATCGGAGTGGTGGGAATCGCGCTTCTGCTCGTGATCCCGGCGGCGCTCCTCCTTCCACATGTCCGCCGCGCCTTCGGTCGGGAATGCCCGCTCTGCCATCGCCTCGCCGCAGCACCGGTCCGGTCCTCGGCGCGCACATCGTGCCTGGCCTGTGGCTCCAGCTACTCGCCGAGAGGATGACCGTCAGCGCGCGAACGATGCGACGACGGCCACCGCGCGCTCGACGTCGGCGAGGTTCGAGGCGAGGCCGAGCGAGGCGCGCACCGCGCCGACCGCGCCGCCCACGCAGGTGGCCAGCCGGGTGATCGAGAAATCGTCTCCGCTCCTCTCCAGGCAGGCGGTCAGCCGGCTCGCGTCGAGCTCGAGGGCAGCCTCGGCCGCGCCCGGGTTGCAGAAGCAGCCGCCGCGCAGCGCGACGCCGGCAGCGCGGGCGCGCTCCTCGACGGCGGTGTAGGGCACCGGCTGCCCGTTCGCGTCGCAGACGTTGAAGCTGACGGTGCCGCCGCGCTCGACCATGCTGGCGGGGCCATAGAGCCGGACCAGGCGCGCGCCGCGACGAATGGCGCAACGCGACCAGCCGATCGATGAGGTGCTGGGTGAGACGCGAGACGCGCGCGCCCAGGCGCGGCAGTCCGACCTCCTCGAGGAGCGCAAAGCCGGGCGCGAGCGCGGCCAGGCCGAGGAAGTCTGGCGTGCCGTCCTCGAAGCCGGTGTGGCCCGGGTGCAGGCGGTGTCGATCCGCGGCGACCGAGACGTACTCGACCGTGCCGCCCGCGAACCAGGGCCGGCGCAGCAGCGCCAGCGAATCGCGGCGCGCGACAAGAGCGCCCACGCCGGTGGGATAGCCGAACAGCTTGTAGAACGAAAGGACCCCGAAATCGGCGGGGCATTCTCGCAGGCTGAGCGGGTGGCTGGGCGCGTATGCGGCGACGTCGAGCAGGACCTGGAAGCCCAGAGCGCGCGCCCGCGTCACCAGCGCGAGCGGATGCCTGACACCCGAGAAGTTCGACTGCGCCGGCATGGCGAAGAGCCCGCCGCCGTGCGCCGCCTGGTCGGCAAGCCCTTGCTCGGCGTCGCGCAGGCGCAGCTCGCGATCGAGCGGCAGCACACGCACAGGCGCACCGGCACGCCGGGCATACTCGCGCACCCCGTTCATCGAGTTGTGGTTGTCGGCGGCCAGGACCAGCCCGGCGCGCGCGCCGAACGGATAGCTCTCGGCGACCAGCTTGATGGCGGCGGACGTGTTGGCAGTGAAGCAGACGTCGTGCGTCGAGGCATCGACGTCGAAGAAGCCGAGGACCAGTCGGCGCGCGTGCTCGATCACCGCGCCGCTGGCCCGCGAAGGCGCCGACTCGGAGTGCGGATTGCCGAACACGCCGTCGGCGAGGAACGCGTGGTGGGCGCGCAGCTGCGACACCCCGGGCAGCGCGCTCGCTGCGTAGTCGAGGTAGGCCAGGCCCAGCTGATCCAGCCGGGGGAACTCGCGCGCCCGCAGCGCAGCGAGGTCGCGATCGAGCGCGTCCGCGGCAGGGGAGCCGGCGGGCGCGCTCAGGCCCCTCATCGCACGCGCTCGTGGTGACGTGTTGACACGTCGCACACGAAGAGCAACGACCGTGCCGTCCCATGGTGCAGTGAAGCCCGCGCGCATGGCAGTGAAAGCAATCGCAGTCAGGCCGTATCGGCATGCCGGCACCGCATGCCGATACGGCATCGCCGCGACCGACTCCTGCCGGCCAGCCGTCGGGACGCCGGGGCAGTAACGCCCCACACCAGATCCTGCTTCCAGGTGCAGCCCAGCCCGCCGTCGCTCACCCGCGAGCATGCTCGCGAAGGAAGTCGGCGACGGCAGAGCGAAAGCCAGCCGGGTTGTCGCCGGGGACCGAGTGGGCGGCGTCGGGCACCGTCACCGCGGTGCCCTGCGGGAGGGCTGCGGCCACGCGCGCGGCGGCTTCCTCGGAGACGAGCGGGCTCTGCGCCCCGCGCACCACCAGGGCGGGGCAAGCGACCTGGGCGAGGGCGCGCCACATCGCGTCGGCCGGCTCGCGAAAGCGCGGGTGGGAGGCGAGGCCGGCGCTGTCCACCTTCCAGCGCCAGCGGCCGTCCTCGGCCTGGCCCAGGCTGTGGGCGAGACGGGCGCGAATGTTCTCCGCGCTGCGGCGGGGATTGAAGAGCCGCATCGCCTCGACCGCCTCGTCGAAGCTCGCCCAGGAGAGAGCCGCGACCTGGGCGATGACGGCGACGCCGCTGGCCTCGACCTCGGGCGCCCAGTCCACGATCACGAGGGCGCGCGTTCGCTCCGGGTGACGCACGGCGAGCAGGACGGCGTGGACCGCGCCCATCGACATCCCGATGGCCGCGAATCTGTCGACGCCGATCGCGTCGGCCAGGTGGACCGGGTCGTCGGCCATCGCCTCGCGGCTGTAGTCGCCGCCCGGCGCGCGGCTCGTGTCGCCGTGTCCGCGCTGGTCGAGAGCGATCGCGCGGAACCCGGCGCCGCCGGCCCACCCGGCGAGCTCGTCCCACGAGTGCGCGGTCTGGTTGAAGCCATGGAGGAGGAAGACGACGGGCGCGCTCGTGTCGCCGTGATCGAGAAAGTGGAAGCGGCCGCCGGGCAGCTCCTCGAATCCGCTCGACGGTCGCGCCATGCGGCCGCAGCCTAACACGCCGCCTGCCAGTGTAGGCCAGGACACCGGAACGTGGCCGGTCGCATGATCTGCGCGACTGCGCCGCGGTCGCCGGATCCCGGCGGGCGACGCGATGGCGATCGAGCGGCAGGTCAACCGCGCCATCGCATGCCCTTCGCGATGCGGGCGGACTCTCGATCGATGATCGATCGGGCGTGGCCCACGGGGCGACCATGGCGCAGCGAGAGAGACATGATAGAGTCCGGGCGATCGCGGTTCGTACGGGCGAGGGAAGTGGCGAGATGGCCCACGTACTCCTCATCGACGACGATCCGCACTTCATCGCGGAGCAGGTCAGGCAGGCTTTCCCGCCCCCCGCGCACACCGTCGGCGTGGCGAGGAGCGGCGCCGAAGGCGTGGCTTCCGTCCGCTCCAGCTCGCCAGATGTCGTGCTGCTCGACGTCCGGCTCCCGGACCGGTCAGGGCTCGAGGTGTACGAGGAGATCCGTTGTCTCGACGCCCGGCTGCCCGTCATCTTCGTGACCGTCGCCAAGGCCGCCGACACGGCGATCGAGGCGATGAAGCGGGGGGCGTTCGACTACCTCTACAAGCCGCTCGATCTCACGCAGCTGCAGGCCACGGTGCTCGACGCCGTGGACCTGGGCCGCCGCATGCGGACGCCGGTCGTGCTGCAGCCGGCCGCGCTCGATCCGATGGACCAGGGTGCGCTCTTCGGCGCCTGCCCGGCGATGCTGGAGGTCTACAAGGCCATCGGCCGGGTCGCCCACCAGGACGTGACGGTGCTGATCACCGGCGAGAGCGGCACCGGCAAGGAGCTGGTGGCGCGCGCCATCTACCAGCACAGCGCGCGATCGGCGGCGCCGTTCCTGGCCATGAACTGCGCCGCGATCCCGGAGAGCCTGCTGGAGAGCGAGCTCTTCGGCCACGAGAAGGGTGCGTTCACCGGCGCCGACCGCCGCCGGATCGGCAAGTTCGAGCAGTGTAGCGGCGGCACCATCTTCCTCGACGAGATCGGCGACATGCCGCTGCCGCTGCAGGCGAAGCTCCTCCGGCTGCTGCAGGAGCAGGCATTCGAGCGAGTCGGCGGCAACGAGACGATCCGGACCGACGTGCGGCTCATCGCCGCGACCCACCGCGATCTGAAGGCGCTGGTCGCGGAGGGGCAGTTCCGCCTGGACCTCTACTATCGCCTCGGCGTCTTCACGATCCACCTGCCGCCGCTCCGCGAGCGGGGCGACGACCTCGCGCTCCTCGCGCTCAACTACGTGCGGCGCTTCAGCCGCGAGCTCGGTCGTGAGGTCCGCGACATCGCGCCCGAGACGATGGAGCGTCTGAAGGGTCACTCCTGGCCGGGAAACGTCCGCGAGCTGCAGAGCGTCCTGAAGCAGGCCGTGCTGCAGGCCCACGGATTCACGCTGCTGCCGGCGTTCTTGCCGCCGCTGTCCGAGGCCGGCTGGCGCGAAGGCGCCGTCGCGGGCGCGGCGAGCGCCAGGCCTCTTCCCCCCGGTTTCGACCTGGAGACCTTCATCCGGAAGCGACTCGACGGCGCGAGCGACGGCACCCTGTATGCCGAGACGCGCGACTTCATGGATCGCCACCTCTTCACACTCGTCCTGGAGCGCACGCACGGCAACCTCCGGGCCGCCGCCGAGGTGCTCGGCATCTCGCGCCAGACCATGCGCATCAAGCTGCGAGCGCTGGGCATCTCCATCGGGCACGTGGTCGAGCAGGACGAGGATTCTCGGTCCTCGTGACCCATCCACCGCGATGCCGTACATCTGCCGGGGAGCAGAGGGACGGCTGCCCATGAAAGCGGACCTCGATCGGACGGCCAATGAGGTCAGGTACCTCAGGGCCTGCCTCAACGACCTGATGTGCATCGTCGGGTTGCCTGCCATGTGGAGCGGCGGCGAGCCGGCTCAGATCGTCCGCACCTTGCTCGACGTGCTTCTGGAGATGCTCCGCCTGGACCTCGTCTACGTCCAGCTGAAGGAACCGGTCGGCGAGGCGCCCACGGAGAAGGGCCGGGTCGCGTTGTCGCGATCACCGACGGCGCGGCTGGACGAGATCGGCGAGCTGCTCGATCGCCAGCTGGGCGATGACCCACAGAAGTGGCCTGCGCGGGTGCAGAGCCCGCTCGGGGACGGCGAGATCTTCATCGTACCGGTGCCGCTGGGGATGCAAGGCGAGATCGGCGTGCTCGTGGCAGGGTCTCGGCGGGGAGACTTCCCGGACCGGACCGAGAGACTGCTCCTGAACGTGGCAGCGAACCAGGCGGCGATCGGCCTGCAGGAGGCGCGTCGCCAGAGAGAGCAGAAGCGGGCCAAGCGGATCGAGGACGAGCTGCAGCGCGCCCGCGAGGTGGCGGAGTCCGCCAATCGCGCAAAGGACGAGTTCCTCGCCAACGTGAGCCACGAGATCCGCACGCCGATGAATGCCATCCTCGGCCTGACCGAGCTGGCGATGGACTCCGCAGCGACGGAGCATCACCGCCAGCTTCTCGGCACGGTGAAGTCGGCGGCGCGCAACCTCCTCGGCATCATCAACGACCTCCTCGACTTCTCGAAGATCGAGGCGGGGCGGATGGTGCTCGACCTGGCCCACTTCTGCCTGCGCGAAGCCCTCGGCGACACGCTTCGCGCCCTCGCGGCGCGCGCACACCGCAAGGGACTGGAGCTCATCTGTCACGTCAGGTCCGACGTGCCCGATGGCTTGCTCGGCGACTCGAGCCGGCTGCGCCAGGTCATCCTGAACCTGGTCGGCAACGCGATCAAGTTCACGCCGCGCGGCGAGGTCATGGTGGAGGTCGCGACGGTCGCGGAGGCCGTCGCCGACGACACGGTCCTGCTGCTCTTCACGGTGCGCGACACCGGCATCGGGATCGCGCACGAGAAGCTGTCCGCGATCTTTCGCGCCTTCGAGCAGGAAGACTCGTCCACGACCCGCCGGTTCGGAGGGACCGGCCTCGGCTTGACCATCTCCGCGCAGCTCGCCGACCTCATGGGCGGCAGCATCGCGGTCGACAGCCAGCCAGGTCGTGGCAGCACGTTCACCTTGACCGCGCGGTTCGCCCGCTCGTCGTCGCCCGCGACCGGCGCACGCCGTGTCCCTCACGAGCTGCTCGAGGATCTGGAGGTGCTCGTCGTGGACGACAACGAGAGCAACCGGCGGATCCTCGTCGAATGGCTGACCGGGTGGCGCATGCGCCCCGTCGCGGTCGAGGACGCGGCGTCCGCGCTGGATGCGCTCGCGGCCGCGGAGCGGAGCGGCCCACCGCCTGCGCTGGTCCTGCTCGACAGTCGCATGCCGGACGGCGACGGCCTCGCGCTGGCGGCGGCAATCCGCCGGCGATTCGGGACCTCCATGCGGCTCGTCCTCCTCAGCTCGGAGGACACCCCGGACCTCCTCGCGCGCTCGCGCGAGACCGGGATCCATGCCTACCTGCTCAAGCCGGTGCAGCAATCGGAGCTCCTCGAGACCCTCGCGGCGGTGATGAGCGCGCCCGACGCGGCGCCGGGCGCCACCATGGCGACGAACGGGCGCGGCTCGCCGGCGGTCGCCGCGACCGGCAGCGGACTGCGCATCCTCGTGGCCGAGGACAACGAGCTGAACGTCATCGTGCTGCGGGAGCTGCTCGGCGAGCGAGGCCATCGCGCGCACATCGTCGGCGACGGCCGGGCGGCGCTCGCGGCCGCGACGGACGACGAGTTCAATCTTCTCCTCCTCGACCTGCACATGCCGGAGATGGACGGCTTCGAGGTGGTGCGAGCAATCCGGCAGCACGAGCGCGCGACCGGGCGACACCTGCCGATCGTCGCGCTGACTGCTCACTCTGCCAGCGGGGATCGCGTCCGATGTCTCGCCGCCGGGATGGACGCTTTCCTGTCCAAGCCCGTCCACAAGGACGAGCTCTGGGCGGCGGTCGATCGCGTGACCGCGGCCATCCCCGGGGCGACGGCGCCGAGCTCGCGACTCCTCGACGCGGCGGCCGCCCGGCGCGCGTGCGGGGGAAAGGTCGCGATCCTGGACAAGCTCTGTGAGGCGTTCCGGCGCGGCCTGCCCGACCATCTGGCCCGTTGCCGATCGGCGCTGCGCGAGGGCGACCTCCCGCGGCTCGGCGAGGCGGCGCACATGCTGTGCGGCACGCTGGGCGCGTTCTCGACCGTCGCCGGGGCGGTCGCCTCGACGCTCGAGGATTCGGCCGTGCGCGGGGAGCGCGACAGCTGTCGGGCCCTGCTCGGGCGGCTCGAGGACATGTCCGCCGAGCTGCTCGAGGACATGCGCGCGCTCACGATCGAGTCAATCAGCTCGTAGGCGACCGCGCCACCCGGGCAAGGACCGGCTACTGCTGCGCGCGCTCGCGGGCGCGCTCCTCCATGTGGAGCGCGGCATCCCTTTCCGCGTCGTCGGGAGTCCTTCCGCTCTGCCGCGCGACCATGTACGCGGCGTACCACCCCGACCAGTGGTGCTTCGGCGCGCTCGCTTCGTACTGGCCATGGTGCTGCTCGGTTTCTCTCAGAAGCTCTGTAAGAGCGGCGATGTCCATGAAGTCCTCCGTTCGTCGGGCGCGGTCACACCCGCCCCGGGAACCGGGTCTTGATTTCCTGGAGCAGCCAGGTGTTGCCGTCGGGGTCGCTGAACGTCGCGAGTGTGCTGTAGGAGCGACCTTCCGGGTCCGGGCCGGGCTGGCGCTTCCGGTCTCCGTCGTAGTGGTACGTCTCGCTCACGTCAACGCCGCGGCCGACGAGCTCGGCGCGAGCCGCCTCGATGTCGGACACCACGAGATACACATTCCTGACCGAGCCCGGCGCCGCCGTCGTGACTCCCCTGCCGAAGTGGACGGAGCACGGCGAGCCGGGTGGTGTCACCTGCACTCCCCGGAAGTCGCCCATGACGAAGTCGGCGTCCAGCCGCCACCCCAGGCCCATGTAGAAGCTCTTGGCGCGATCGACGTCGGATACCGGAAGGACGACCACCTCGAGCTTGAATTCGACCGTCCCGGCGCCTGGCGTCTCGGTCGCGTCATCTTTGCGCGCTTGCGTGCTCATCGTTTCCTCCTCGGTGTGCGTTCCGTCGCTCGCTTCTCGCGCGAGCGGTGCACGGCATGTGCCACGCGCGTGGCCGAGGGAAGACGCAGGCTTGTCGGGCGCGTGCCGTCGCGGCGACCGGTCGGCTCCGTTTCGACGGCGCGCGACCCGGCCAGAACTTGGCCACGCTGGCCAGGCTCGCGCGCTACGCTGGAGGGCTTCGCGGCCGGCCGGTGTTCTCCTGGGCCGGCGACTCGGCGGCCAGGACTCGCTCGACCGACAGCGCGAACTGGCTGCGCAGGCTGCGCACCAGGCTGTCGAGATCCTGCTCGCCCAGAGCGAGGCGGCTAGCGAGCTCGCTCCGCACCTCGATCACCAGCTTGCCCTTGATCTCCGCGATCCACCGGAGCGCGGTGGCTCGATGCACCCGGTAGAGGCGCGCCAGGTCGGCGCCCGACAGGCCGTCCATGATGTGCTGGCGGAGTAGCGTACGCTCGCGCGGGATGAGCCTCCCGATCGCCTCCTCGAGCGCGGCGCGAAAGGCGGGCGCGCAGCGCCGGTGGAGCGCGACCAGATCCGGCTCGAGGGTGAGCGCGGGCAGGCTGAGCCAGGCCTCCTCGTCAACCGGCGCCGCGCGCGACGCGCGACGCGCGGACAGCGCGGCGCGGACGAGCGCGATGCGGAGAAAGGCGCGCAGCGGTCCGCGCCCGCTGTAGTCGCCGATCCGGGGCCGCCGATCCTCGCCGCCGACCATGAGGTGAACGCGCAGCGTCTGGACCACCTCGTCAATCTCGTGAGCCGCGACGATGCCGTGGATGGCAGGACGGACCTCGGACAGGAGCCGCTCGAAGATCTCGAGCGCCGCCTGATGGCCGGCTGCGCAGCCGGCGGCCAGGAACAGGTCGGCCGGATGCTGCACCGTCGCGGTCGGGTCGGTTGCGTGCCTCTCGAGCCAGCCGGCGAGCACCGGGTCCGGCGTCGAGATGGCCGGATGAGCCTCGCGACCGGCCACCAGCCATTGCCGGAGCCGCTCTGCCTGCTCGCGGTCCATCTCAATCGACTATACACGCGACCGCTCGGCGCCACGGATGCGGCATACTGCGCCGCATCGGCCGATGCCCGCCCGGGAAAGGTTCGCGGTTCCGACTGCCTGACCGACGAGGTCATCCTGGAGTGGCTGCACGGCGGGCTGTCCGAGCAGGGCATCGAGGAGTGCAGCGCTCACCTCGACCGCTGCGCCGCCTGTCGCGAGCTGGTCTCGGAGCTGGCGCGCGGGCCGACCGAGCCGGCCGCGATCCAGCCGGGCGCCGGAGAGCTGCTCCGGCCCGGCGCGCTTTTCGGGCGGTACCGGATCCAGCGCCCGCTCGGCATGGGCGGCATGGGCGTGGTCTACCTGGCCCAGGACACCTCGCTCGGGCGGGCGGTCGCGCTCAAACTCCTCCATCCGTCGATCGACCGGGGCCGCGCCGATGCCCATGCGCGGCTCCTGCGTGAGTCGCGCGCGCTCGCCCTGCTCAACCACCCGAACGTGGTGACGGTCCACGAGGTCGCGGAGCACCGCGGCGCGCACTACCTCGCGATGGAGTTCGTCGAGGGTGGGGTCGTTACCGACTGGCTGGCCGGGCAGCCGCGCAGCCTGGGCGACGTGCTCGCCCTGTTCCGCCAGGCCGCCGCCGGGCTGGCGGCCGCGCACGACGCCGGCATCGTGCACCGCGACTTCAAGCCGGACAACCTCCTGGTCGGCCGCGGCGATCGCGCCAAGGTGAGCGACTTCGGTCTCGCGCACGCCGAGTCGCTGGCCGCGCCCGACGACGCGTCCGTTGCGGCGACCGGCTCGTCGCACCCGACCGTTGCCGGCAGCGAGCTCACCTCGGACGGCGTGGTGGTCGGCACCCCGCGCTACATGGCGCCGGAGGTGCGGATCGGCTACCCGGCCGACGCACGTAGCGACCAGTGGAGCTTCGCGGCCGCCCTCGACGAGGTGCTCACCGGCGCGCTGGGTCGCGAGCGCCGGCTCCCTCGACGGCTCCGCCGCGTCCTCGACCGCGCGCTGGCGGACGACCCGGCGCGGCGATGGCCCTCGATGCATGCGCTGGCCGGCCAGCTGGTCTCGCCGGGGCGCAGGCGCCTGGTCCAGGCGGTCGCCGCGCTCGCCCTCGCGGCCGGGGCGATCGCGGTAGGGCGCGCGTCGGGGCACGAGGACGATCCGGTCTGTCGCGGCGCGGCCGATCACCTGGCCGGCGCGTGGGGCGCTCCGCAACGGGCCGCGGTCAACCGCGCGCTGCGCGCCACCAGGATGCCGTACGCCGCCGCCGCCGCCATCGAGGTGCGCCGCGAGCTCGATCGCTACGCGGCCGGCTGGATCACCATGCACACCGACGCATGCCAGGCCACCCGCGTGCGCGGCGATCAGACAGAGGACCAGCTCGGCCTGCGCATGCGCTGTCTCGACCGCCGGCTGGGCGGACTGGCCGCCCTGGTCGAGCGCCTCGGGCACGCCGATCGCGAGATCGCCAGCCGGGCGGTCGACGCGGTGCGCCGCCTCGACGACGTGGAGGACTGCGCCGATCTCGAGACCCTCGCCCGCCCGGTGCCGCCGCCGTCCGACCCGGCCGCGCGGCGGCGGGTCAACGCGCTGGACGCCGATCTGGCGGGGGTACGCGCGTTCGAGGCGGCCGGCCAGGTTCGCGAGGGACTGGTCGCGGCCAGGCGCCTGACCGGTGAGGCGGACGCGACCGGTCATCGCCCACTTCAGGCAGAGGCGCATCTCGCTGCCGGCCAGCTGGCCGACCAGACCGGCGACCTCGACCTCGCCGAGCGCGAGCTCCAGCGCGCGGTCTGGGCGGCCGAGGCCGGCCGCCATGACCTGGTGGCCGCGCGCGGCTGGCTCGCCCTGACCCGCGTGGTCGGCCACCACCGCGCGCGCTACGGCGAAGTGCCCGCGCTCGAGGCCCGCGCCACCGCGGCGATCGAGCGGCTGGGCGGCGACGACGCGCTCGAGGTCGAGCTCGGCTCGCTCCGCGCCACCCTCGCGGTGGACCAGGGCCACTACGACGACGCGGAGCGCCAGCTGGGCGAGGTGCTGGCGCGCATCGCGCGCCGCGCCGGGGGCGACAATCTGCGCTCGGTCGAGCCGCTCCGGGCCCTGGTCTCGATCGCCTTCCAGCGCGATCAGCCGGCCCGCGCCCTGGAGCAGGCGCGCCGGGCGCTGGCCATCCAGCGGCCGCTCCTGGGCGACGACCACCCGGACGTGGCCGCGACGATCGAGCTCATCGCCGGGGCCGAGTACATGGCCGGAGAGTACGACGTGGCCGAGGCCGACTACCGGCGCAGCCAGGCGATCTTCGAGCTCGCCCTCGGCCCCGCGCACCAGCGGGTCGGCAATCTCCTCCACAACCTCGGCCTCGTCCACCTGATGAAGGGCGACACGCGCGCCGCGATCGCGGCGCTGCGCCGGGCCGTGGCGATCACCGAGGCCGTGCTCGGCCCGGACCACCCGTCCACCGCGACGCAGCTGGATAGCCTGGCCGGCGCGCTCGAGACCGACGGCCGGCTCGACGAGGCCCGCCAGGTGCTCGATCGCGTCCTCGCCATCTTGCGGGCGCACTACGGCGACCAGCACCCGCTCATCGCGCGCGCGCTCCACAGCCTGGCCATGGTGGAGCTCGAGCGCGGCCGGGCGCGCGATGCGCTCGACACGGCCCGCCGCAGCCTCGCCATGCGCGAACGCCTGCTCGGCAAGGGCGATCCGGAGACAGGCGACGTGCTGCGCACGATCGGCGAGGCCCGCCTCGCGCTGGGCCAGCCAGCGGCGGCGGTGGAGCCGCTGACCCGCGCGCGCGCGCTCAGCGCCGGCCGCGCCGACGACGCGTTCACGCTGCGCACCACGGGCCTGCTCGGCCGCGCCCTCTACGACTCCGGGCGCGACCGCGCGCGCGGCAGGTCGCTCGCGCTCGAGGCGCTGCGCGGCATGACGGCCGACGGCCGCATGGACGACCAGCGACGCGAGCTGGCCAGCTGGCTCGCCCGGCGCGGCCTGCGCCGGCGCTGAGATTGCTACTCGACGCGGCTGCACGTGTAGCGCGTCTTGTGGCAGGAGGACGGGAGGTTGCCGCCGTTCTCGGCGTAGTAGACAGTCTCGCCGTCGAGCACCCGGCCGCCGCCGCGAATCTTGGTCGAGAAGCCGCCGTACTGGCCATACCGCGCCACGTAGCGGTCACCGCTCACGTGTCCCTCGATGACCAGGTTGTTACCGAAGTTGCTGCGCCCGTTCATGATGACCTTGTCGCCCTCCTGCGCGACGTGGAAGTACTCGCTCACCGACTCGCCGCCTGGGGTGTCGTAGTGACAGGTCCACCGCCCGACCAGGTTGAACCCGGGCGGCTCGGACCCGTCCATGGCGGTGAGCTGGTCGACCAATCGGCCGCACTCCTCCGGGTCGGCGTCGCCGGTCAGGGCCGCGAATCCGCCGCCACAGCCGGGGCCGGCCGACAGCGCGAGCGTGATGAGGGGGAACAGGATCCTGGGCGTCATCTTCACAATGCTCCTCGTCAGAAGGTCGTGAGACCGCCGCACATCACGTCTCGCGGCGCCGCGAACCACCCGCGGCGGAGACCTGCTCGGCGCTTCTCGCTCCCATGACGCGGAGGGTCCTCGACTGTCGCGCAGAAAACGACCGTGACCGCGACGGGGCGCCGGGTCACTCGACCTCTTTGAGGAGGGGCTTGCCCTTCTCGACGATGTACGTGGCGAGCTCCGCGCCGCGGCCGGTGCCGACGTTACTGGCGGCGTGGATCGTTCCGGCCGGGATGAACAGGACGTCGCCGGCCTTGAGGGTCACCGGCGGCTTGCCCTCCAGGCGATACTCCAGCGAGCCCTCGAGGACGTAGACGATCTCCTCGCCCGGATGCGTGTGTCTCGAAGACGTCCTTCCGGGCGCGATCTCGACGATCACCTGGAAGACCTCGCGTCCGGGGATGCTCGAGATCGCGGCGCTGGAGATCGATGCGCCGGGTCGCGGGCTGGCGTCCGGGCGCTGCGTAGAGCGCCACGCCGCTCGCAGCGATCAGGGCCGCGACCATCACGATGCGAGTTGCATGGATCCTTGCCCTGTGCCGCACTCTTGCGGGTTTCTCGATGACTGCCGACATGGCTCTGCCTCCTTGGTCTCGCGGCGACGCTTGTCAACGCGACGAGCGTGGACAAGCAGGCCCCATGCCTGTGTCCTCAGCGTGGCTGCCGGAGCGACTTGAAGGCGGCCCGGAGCTCGGCGGCAAACAGCTCGGGCTCCTCCCATGCGGCGAAGTGCCCGCCCTTGTCAACCTCGTGGAAGTAGATCAGGTTGCGATAGGCGCGCCGGGCCCAGGTCTCCGGGGCTCGATAGACCTCGTCCGGAAACACCGTGATGGCCACCGGGAGCGAGATCTCCTCGGTCTTCTGGAAGGACGCGACCACGAGGCTTCGTCCGCCGCCCTCCCAGTACAGTCGCGCCGCCGAGGCGGCGCTGTTCGTCAGCCAGTAGAGCGTGACGTTGTCCAGGAAGGCGTCTCTCTCGACCAGGCGCTCGGGCTCGCCGCGGTGGTAGTCCCACATGAAGACGGCGAGCCCGGCTGGAGAGTCCGTCAGGGCCTGACCTATCACCTGCGGTCGCGTGCTCATCATGGCCGCGTACGCAAAGCCCTTCTTGACGAACGCGGCGAGCGCGTCGAAGGCCGCGCGTTCCTCCCTGGAGAGTCCGGCGGGCACCGACTTGCCCCCGAGCGCCGCGGCCACCTCGAGCGGCACCGTCGCTGGCAGGTTGACGTGGATGCCGAGAAGGCCTGCCGGCGCCTGTCGCGCCATCGAGCTCGACACGGCGGCGCCCCAGTCGCCGCCCTGGGCGACGTAGCGGGTGTACCCGAGGCGAGTCATCAGCACCGCCCACGCACGCCCGATGCGGTCCTGGCCCCAGCCGGCCGCCGCCGGCTTGCCCGAGAAGCCGAATCCGGGCATCGACGGGATGACGACATCGAAGGCGTCTTCCGCACGTCCCCCGAACCTGGTGGGGTCCGTCAGCGGGCCGATGATCTCGAGCTGCTCCACGACGGAACCCGGCCAGCCATGGGTGATGATGACCGGCAGGGCGTTCGGGTGGCGCGAGCGGACGTGGATGAAGTGAATGTCGACGCCGTCGATCGTCGTCATGAACTGCGGCAGGGCATTGAGCCTGGCTTCCAGCCGTCGCCAGTCGTAGTCGGTCCTCCAGTAGCGGACCAGCTCCTGCAGCTTCGCCAGCGGCGTCCCCTGCGATCGATCGGGAACGGTCTCCTTGTCGGGCCACCGCGTGGCGCGCAGGCGCCTGCGGAGGTCGTCGAGCGCGGCTCGCGGGACCTTGACGCGGAACGGGCGGATCGCTTCCGGGGCCGACGCGAGCCCCCTGGCAGTGCCCGGTGGACCCGCCTCCGCATGGCCCGCGAAGGCGAACAACGCGACGGCGACTGTCAGAACGACCCCAATCGCCAGCGCGCCGACCGCCATCATTCGAGCGATTCGCATGTCGGTTCCTTTTCGTCCTTCGAATACGTGCTGATCGATCAGCTCGATGCAGCCTCTTGTCGCGCGACCGGTGCATGGCGTGTGCCACGCGCCTCGCCGAGTGAACACACCGGCTTCGTGAAGCGGGCGGCTCAAGATCTGAGCAGCGTGGCTCGTTTGTCAGCCGGCGGGCGACCAGGCGGGCGATGGAGGGCGTGCCCCGACCCGTCATCCTCGTCGCGGTTCTCGCTCCGGCCGCATGGCTTCACGGCACGACGGATGCACCGGAGGTCGCCATGTCCTTCCCGGAGAGCTGCCTCGGTCTCGCCGCCCGGTCCGCCGCATCGGGACTCCTCCTGGCCGTGCCTCTCGCGGCCTCGCTCCTCGCCTGCGTTTCTTCCCCGACGGAGGCATCCGCCCTGCGCGAGCTCGGCGCGGCCATGCCGCGCTTCGCGGCCGGTCGCTGGGTCAACTCGCCGCCGCTCCAGCCCGAAGGGCTGCGCGGCAAGGTCGCCCTGGTCAACTTCTGGGAGTACACCTGCATCAACTGGATCCGCACGCTCCCGTTCGTGAGCGCATGGCACGCGCGCTACGCACCCGTGGGTCTGGTCGTCATCGGCGTCCATACGCCGGAGTTCGAGTTCGGCAAGCGCCCCGAGAACGTGGATCGCGGCATCCGCGATCACCGCCTCACGTACCCGGTCGCCATCGACAACGACTACGGGACCTGGACCGCCTTCCACAACGACGCGTGGCCGACCAAGTACCTCTTCGATGCGCAGGGTCACCTCCGCGGCGTGTACGCCGGCGAGGGCGACTATCCCGCCATCGAGAACAAGCGCACCGGCTCGAGCTCGAGACGACGGCGAAGGGCCTGCGCGCTTACTCGTTCACGTTCGGTCCATGAAGTTGCGACAGCTGGCCAGGCGCCTTGATGCGGCTTCAGGTGTCTTGATGTTTCTTACGACAATGATCGCCCCGCCTCGCCGGCCGCCCACGTGCCGTGCAGGTCGGAGCCGATAGTTGTTCGACACGGGGCGGCGCCCCGATACCATGGCCGAGAAAATTTCCTCTCCTCCCGGAGGTGACGACATGGTGGCCCGGATAGCTCGTGGGATGCTGTTCTGCCTGACGGTGTCCTCGGCGGCGCTGGCAGCGTGCGCTTCCGACGGATCGCCGACCGATTCGATCGACGACTCGATCGACAGGTCTCCGGAGGTCGGCCTCGGCGACCCGGCGGCAGGCGAAGCCGGCGACGACACGGCGAGGCCGACCGACGGCACGCATGGCGATTCGCGCGGTCACGACAACTCGTGTCGTCGGATCGACACCGCTCCCACCTATGACGACTGGCCGCGCATCGAGGGGCCGTTCCGGTCCGATGCGGACCAGGAGGCATGGATCGCCCGGGTCGTCGCCGCGATGTCGCTCGAGCAGAAGGTCGGGCAGATGACGCAGGCGGAGATCGGGAGCATCTGGGACGCCGCCACGTCGACCTATCGCGTGGAGGAGATCACCCAGTCCTCGCTCGGATCGATGCTGAACGGCGGCGGCTCGTGGCCACAGTCGAACAAGCACGCCGCGGTGAGCGACTGGCTCGCGCTCGCCGATGCCATCTGGGAGGCGTCACCGGTGGTGACCGTCCCCGGCGACGAGGGCTGCACCGACGAGGAGGTGCAGATCCCGACCTTCTGGGGCATCGACGCGGTGCACGGCAACAGCAACGTCTTCCGCGCGACGATCTTCCCGCACAACGTCGGCCTGGGCGCCACGCGCGACACCTGCCTTGCGCGAGAGATCGGCGAGGCGACCCAGCGCGCGGTCCGCGCCACCGGCCAGGACTGGACGTTCAGTCCCTGCCTCGCGGTGGTGCGCGACGATCGGTGGGGGCGCGCGTACGAGGGCTGGTCGGAGGACCCGAGCGTGGTCCGCGAGTTCTCGTCCGCCATCACCGAGGGCATCATGGGGCTCTCGGACTCCCACCACGACGGCCGCTCCGGCTCGCACCACGGGGGCCTCACCTCGTTCGACGGGATCCTCAGCACGTCCAAGCACTACATCGCCGACGGCGGCTCGGAGCAGGGCATCGACCAGGGCGTCGTGCTCGCGTCGGAGTCGGAGCTCATCAACCTGCACGGCCAGGGTTACTTCGGCTCCCTGGCCAGCGGCTCGCAGACCATCATGGTCGGCTTCTTCAGCTGGCAGGACCAGGGCAAGAACTCGGGCAACCAGTACCTGGTGGACGAGGTGATCAAGCAGAAGATCGGATTCGACGGCCTCGTCGTGTCCGACTGGAACGCCATCGAACAGGTGGCCGGCTGCACCATCGACCACTGCCCGCAGGCGGTCAACGCCGGGATCGACCTGTTCATGGTGCCGCACAACTGGCGCGATTTCATCCCGAACACGATCGCCGACGTGGAGGCGGGCGTCATCCCCATGTCGCGCATCGACGATGCGGTCACCCGGATCCTGCGGGTGAAGCTCCGCGCCGGCCTGTTCGATCTGCCGCGCCCCTCGGAGCGGCGCTTCGCCGGCGACGAGGACAACCTGGTCAACCGGCAGCTGGCCCGCCGGGCCGTGCGCCAGTCGCTGGTCCTGCTCAAGAACAACGACAAGGTCCTGCCGCTGCGGCGCAACAAGCGCGTCCTGGTGGTGGGCAAGAGCGCCGACAGCATCCAGAACCAGACCGGCGGCTGGTCGCTGTCCTGGCAGGGCGGCCCGTGGCTGTTCGGCCCGGATGACGAGAACCTCAACACCGACTTCCCGAACGGGGAGAGCATCCTGTCCGGCATCCAGAACGTCGTCGGGGCCGACAACGTCACGTTCAGCCCCGACGGCTCCGGCGTGGACGTCGCGGACCACGACGTCGTCATCGCCGTCATCGGCGAGACGCCCTACGCCGAGGTGTTCGGCGATGTCGCCACCCAGATCGGCAACCGCGACTCGCCGGACACGTCGCTGCGCACGCTCGAGCTGGGCGTGCGGCACCCCGAGGATCGCGCCGTGCTGCAGGCGGTGAGCGGCCAGGGTGTCCCGGTGGTGACCGTGCTCCTGTCCGGCCGCGTCCTCTACGCCAGCGCGGAGATCAACCTGTCCGACGCGTTCGTCGCCGCGTGGCTGCCGGGCACCGAGGGAGGCGGCGTGGCCGACGTCCTGTTCCGGCGGCGGAACGGCAAGGTCAACCACGACTTCACGGGGACCCTGTCCTACTCGTGGCCGCGCTCCGCCTGCCAGACGACCGTCAATGTCGGCGACACCGACTACGATCCGCTGTTCCCCTTCGGCTACGGCCTGACCTATGGCAGCCGGACCACCGTGGAGGCGCTCGACGAGACACCGGGACCGGCCGAAGGCTGCCCGTAGCCGTGGTCAGCCGGGTCGCGGCCGGACTGGCCATCCGGTCGCACCCCGATCGCGGCCAAGGGTGCGCTAACCCTCGAGTTTTTCGACGATGAGCTCGACGAACTCCTTGGACCCGTAGTCCTTGTAGGAGTGTCCCTCTTCGAACCAGCGAGCCACGGGATCGTCGTGGCCTTCCTTCATCTGCGCCGGGACCGACCCGCGGTTGCTGACCTCGGCCAGCCGCCCGATCACGGCGTCCGAATTCGGGTGGTCAGCGTAACGTTTGCGCAGCCAGGTGAAGAGGAGGTAGATGAGCGCGGGATCGGCGTCCTCGACGATCCCGTGCGACTCGCTCGCGCTCATGGTGCCCTCCTCGATACCCTCGAGGATCCGGAGCGCGGCCCGCTGTTCTTGCTCGAACGCCATGCGCCTCGTCTAGCATCCGCGAGGCAAGGGCGTCAACAAATTCTCCCGTCTGGATGACGAGATCGCGTCGAAATTGGCCGGCCAGGGCCTCCCTCAGGCCGATCTGTTGACCAGGTCCCATCCCTCGAGGTGGCCGGGCCCCTCCGGCCGGGGAATCAATGGGCTCCATGGGGGGGCGACCGCTGCTTCGAACCGGGGGGGTGCGGCCCGGCCAGCTCTCCTCCCGGAGCTCACCCAGGATCACGCGGCGGCTCATGGCGGCGGCGTAGGTTCCGACGCTCATGTATGCGGTGAACGCGAGCAGCACGATGGCGGTCGCGAACCGGACAATCGTGGCGCTGGTTCGCGCGCGCAGGTAGAGCTCCAGGACGCCCAGCGGCACCAGGTACGAGGCGAACATGAAGAAGTACATCATCGGGCCGGGGCCATCGCTGCCATCCAGGCCTGCCCCGGAGGCGAGCACGGACCAGGCAGCGACGCCGATGCGGATGAAGGCCGCCGGTCCGTTCACCACCAGGAACGTGCGAAGCGCCCAGCGCCGGTGGCTGTCGATGTCGCGCGCACGCGCCGCACGCCAGGCCACGGCGGCGAACACGAGGATGAGCACCGCGTTGAGGCTCACGGAGACCGAGTTGACGGGATTCCAGCTCGCCTGGCGCACCCAGATCATGTAGAGCCCGTCGACGCCGACCGCCGCCGCGGCCACCAGGAACACGCGTCCATTCCATCGGTGCACGGCGATGGCTCGCTCTCGGATCTGCGGGATGAGCTGGAGCACGCCGCCGAACACGACAACGACGGCGAGCAGGATATGCGCCGCGAAGGTGAGGTTTCCCAGGGTGTCACCTTCGACATAGCCCTTGACCAGGGTCGCCTTCTTCGTCCAGCCCTCGAAGTGTCCCGACACGGTCAACGCGCCGTAGAGCGCGACGATGTAGTACGCGAACAACCACTGGCCGATGAGAACCACGAGGAACCAGAGCCCGGCCGCTGAGCGCAACGCGACGTCCGCCAGGTGGCGCTCCTCCACCGCGGCGGAATCTGCGGGGTGTCCTTGAGGAATCATCGAGCGCTGTCCTTCCGATGAAGGTCTCGCCCAGGAGAAAGGGTGTCCACGCCGCCCATCGTATGCGCGCCGGGCGCCCGGCCTACCCGGTTTCCGTGACCCGAGCCGGATCGGTGACGAGCCGGGCCGGCGCGGTGGTCAGCCGTCGAGCAGCTCGCCGAGCTGGTCGCGGTAGCTGCGGCTGAGCGCGAGCCGGGTGCCGTCGTGGAGCACGACGCGGCCGTCGCCGCGCGCGCCGAGCTCGATGGTCCGGATCCGGTCGAGGTTGACGATGGTCGCGCGGTGGATGCGCCGGAACTGCTCGGGCGCGAGCCGCGCGGCGAGGTCCTTCATCGTCTCGTGGACGAGGTGGGTGTCGCGGCCGACGTGGAGCTGGACGTAGTTGCCGGCCGCCTCGATCCAGTCGATGTCCGCAAACCGGACGAGGTGGATGCGGCCGGGCTCGCGCACGACCAGACGATCGGCGCCCCGCCGCTCGCGCGCGCGCGCGTCGAGCAGGGCGCGCAGCACCGGTGCGAGCTCGTCCGCGGCCCGGAGGTCAATCATGCGCCGCGCGTGGTCGAGCGTGCGCGCGAAGCGCTCGCCATCGAACGGCTTGAGCAAGTAGCCGATCGCGTGGAGCTCGAACGCGCGCACCGCGTGGACGTCGTGGGCGGTCACGAAGATCACCGCCGGCATCCGGGCCACGCCGACCGCCTCGATCACCCCGAGACCGTCGAGCTCCGGCATCTGGACGTCGAGGAACACAAGGTCCGGCCGGATGCGCTCGATCGCGCGCACCGCGCTGCGGCCGTCCCCGTACTCGCCGACAATCTCGACGTCGGGCGCCTCGCCGAGCAGCGTGCGCAGCCGGCGGCGCGCCGGCGGCTCGTCGTCGACGATCAGCGCGCGGATCACGCCCGCGCCCCCGGGCGATACGGGATCTCGATGGCGACGGAGAACCCGTCCCCGGGCGACGAGCTCACCGCGAACCGATGCTCGCCGCCGTAGAGGTGGGCGAGGCGTGCGCGCGTGTTGGCGATCCCGACGCCCTCGGCGAACGCCGCCGCGCCGACGCCGTCGTCGCGCACCTCGAGCGCGAGCGTGCCGCCGCGGCGCTCCGCGCGCACCTGGAGCGTGCCGCCGGCGAGCCGAGGCCCGACGCCGTGGCGCACGGCGTTCTCGACCATCGGCTGCAGCACCAGGTGGGGCACCAGCGCGTCGAGCGCGGCCGGATCGATGTGCCGGACGACCTGCAGCCGGTCGCCGAACCGGGCCTGCTCGATCTCGAGGTAGCCGTCGACGAACGCGAGCTCGTCGGCGAGCGGGACCTCGTCGGCCTGGTGATCGCGCAGCGTGATCCGCAGCAGGTCGCCGAGCCGCGACAGCATCGCCTCGGCCTTGAGCGGCTCCTCGCGGACCAGCGACGAGATCGTGTTCAGCGTGTTGAACAGGAAGTGCGGCTGCAGCTGCGCCTTGAGCGCGTGGAGCTCGGCGCGCGTGAGCTGCGCCTCGCGGTCGTGGTACTTGACGTAGTAGCCGGAGGCGAGCATGACGCCGACGATGATCCAGTACACGGCCAGGTCGAAGTGCACGAACGTGAGCATCACGCCGCCCACGATGCTCGCGCCCTCCGGCGTGAACAAGTAGCCCCGCACTCCCACGAACAGCGACGTGTGGACGATGGCGAACCCGATGCTCGCCGGGATATGGACCGCGAGGAACCGACCGACATGCCGACGCGACAGGGGCACGCGCTCGACCAGCCAGATGCAGGCAGGCGTCAGCAGCATCCAGATCGAACAGGTCGAACAGCGCGTGGAGCACGGGCGCGCTCGGGCTCGTGGGCCCGCCGCGATACCGGTCGGACAGGTAGTCCTGTGCCGCAAAGAACACCGCCACGAGCGTCCAGATCGCGACCTCGAGCGCGACCAGCCGGAGCCATCGACGAGCGCGCGGACTCACCGGTCTATTGATGCCACGTTTCTGTGATGAGTATTCGCCTGGCTGCGCGCGGCTGAACCGGGAAAATGAGGGCGCGGGAAGAAACTTTGAGACAGGGAGCGGCCTCCCGCGAATAAGGAAGACAGGACCGCCAACCGGATGAAGGAGATCGCGATGAAGACACCCCCGATCGTGTCATCGAAGGAATGGGAGGCTGCCCGCGAGAAGATGCTCGTGAAGGAGAAGGAGCACACGCACGCCCGTGACGCGCTGGCGGCCGAGCGGCGGCGGATGCCGTGGATGGCGGTCGAGAAGGAGTACCGCTTCGAGGGCCCGAACGGGCCGGCGAGCCTGGCCGACCTGTTCGAGGGACGCCGCCAGCTGATCGTCTACCGCGCCTTCTACGGGCCGGAGGTCACCACCTACGCCGATGGCGGCTCGTACCCGGAGCGCGCCTGCGTGGGCTGTTCCTTCGTCGCCGACCACGTGGCCCCCGTCGCCCACCTCAACGCGCGGGACACGACGCTCGCGTTCGCATCGCGCGCCCCGCAGGCCGAGATCCAGGGCCTGAAGAAGCGCAATGACTGGAAGATGCCCTGGTACACGATCACCGACAGCTTCGACGCCGACTTCGGCGTCGACGACTGGCACGGGACCAACGCCTTCATCCGCGAGGGCGGAAAGATCTACCGCACCTACCTCATCAGCAGTCGCGGTGACGAGCAGATGGGCAGCGTCTGGAACTTCCTCGACATCACGGCGCTCGGGCGCCAGGAAAAGTGGGAGGATTCGCCGGAGGGCTACCCCCAGACCGACCCCTACCACTGGTGGAACTACCACGACGCGTACCCCAAGCGCGGCTGATCGCCGAGGTCGCGGGCGTCGTGCCAGACAGACGAAGATCAGCGCTCGCCGAGCAGTCGGGCCAGGCTGAGGTGGAGCTGGCTGCGAACCAGCCCGGCCAGGCTGTCGATCTCCGCGATCGCCAGACCGAAGTCGTCCCGCAGAAACCGCCGCGTCTCGACGAGGAGTCGATCGGCGCAGGCGCCAACCCAGCGCGTCACCGTGGTCCTGTGGACGCCGTACATCGTCGCGATCGCCTCGACCTCCATGCTCTCGACGATGCGAAGGCGGAGGAGGGTGCGATCGCGCGTGGATAGAGTGCCCAGGGCCTTGCCGATCGCGGTCTCGAACGGCACCCGGTAGCGCTGTCGGATGTGCTCGACCTCGACGCTGCCGCTGGCGGCGTGCTCGGCGATTGCCTTGTCGTCGGCGATCTCCGTCGAGAATGCCTTGCGGCGGCGGAGGTTCAAGGCGGTCCGCACCGCGGCGACGCGAACCCACGCCGAGAGCGGCGCGCTGCCGGCGTAGTCGTCGAGCTTCGGACGCGCGCCGGGCGCGGCCACCAGGAGCCTGGCGGCCAGCTCCTGGCGGACCTCGTCGGCAAAGGCGGGCGACCGGTCGAAGCGGGCGACGTGCGCCTCCACCTCGCGCAGGATGGTCCGGGCGAACGTCTCGACCGCGGCGGCGACTCCGCGCGCGCACGCGCAGGCGAGATAGAGATCGGCGACGGCGAGGCGAGACAGCGTCGCGGCCGGGTCATCGTCCCCGGCGATCCTGCCGCGCAGGTGCTCGATGAAGACGTCGTCGGAGAGCCAGTCCGACGGCCAGCGCGCGTGCGCGGCCGCGACAGCCGCTGGCCAGTCGGGGACCGAGGTCGTCACGCGCTCGTCCTGCCGGGCTTCACGATCCCATCCGTCGCGGTTTGTGTGCGACAGTAGCACCACCGTGGACGCCTGCCTCTCGGAAAACGAGGTGATGGCGGTAGTCACCGGGCAGCTCGCGGATCCCGAGCTCCGCGCCGTCGAGGCGCATCTCGACACATGCGCGTCCTGCCGCTCGCTGGTCGCGAGCGCCGGGCGCGATCCGGCGTCCATGACCGGTGCGTCGGCAGCGCCCGCGGCCCCGGCGCTGGTCGGTCGCTATCGGATCCTCCGGACTGTCGGCTCCGGCGGGATGGGCACGGTCTGCGCCGCCCAGGACCCGGATCTCGACCGCGTCGTGGCGCTGAAGCTGGTCAACCCATCGCTGGCGGCGACCGACGCGCTGTCTCTGCGCGCTCGACTCGCCCGCGAGGCCCAGGCGATGGCACGCCTCGCCCATCCCAACGTCATCGCGGTGCACGACATCGGATCGTTCGGCGACCAGCTCTTCATCGCGATGGAGTACGTCGACGGTGGGACGCTGCGCTCGTGGCTGCGCTCGACGCCTCGCAGCTGGGAAGCGGTGGCCGAGGTGCTCGCCGCCGCCGGTCGGGGACTCGCGGCAGCGCACGCCGCCGGGGTGGTCCACCGCGACTTCAAGCCCGACAACGTCCTCGTCGGCACCGACGGTCGCGTGCGGGTGACCGACTTCGGGCTCGCGCGCCTGCTGACCACCGCCGCCGCCGATGCCGCCGGCGAGGACCGGCCGGATGCGGGCGGGCTCACGACCTGGCTGTCCCGGTCCGGGACGCTGGTGGGCACGCCGGCGTACATGGCCCCCGAGCAGTTCCGCGGCGAGCCCGCCGACGAGCGATCCGACGTCTTCAGCTTCTGCGCCACCGCCTGGGAGGCGCTGTACGGCGAGCGGCCGTTCCCGGGCCGCGATCTCGCCGAGCTCAGCGCTGCGGTCTGTGCAGGCGTGCTGCCGCCGCGTCCAGAGCAGCCGGAGCTGCCGGACCGCATGCACGACGCAATCGCGCGCGGTCTGCACCCGGAGCCGGACCGGCGCTGGCCGTCGATGACCGCGCTCGTCGCGGAGCTCGACGGCACCGGGCGTCCCGCGATCCGGTCGCCGCGCCGCGCGCGTGTCGCCATCGGGTTCGCCGTGGCCGCCGTGGCCGCGGGCGGCGTGGTCGCGCTGGCCCTGCGCTCGCCGGACCCGCCCGTTTCAGCCGCCTCCGCTCATGCCGAGCGGAGGGCGCTCGCCCTGCTCGGGCTCGTCGACGAGTCCGCCGCCGGGGGTGCCGGCTCCCTCGCAGGGCTGCTGACCGGACGTCTCGCCGTCGAGCTGGGCGCCGGCGCGGCGATGCGTCTGGTCCCGCGGGACGCCACGCGCCTCGCCGCGGAGCGCATCGCCGGGCTCGCCGGCGGTGCACCCACGCGCGCGGCGCTCACGAGTCTGCGCCAGAGCCTCGGCGCCGATCTCGTCCTGCTGGGCTCGAACCGCGTCGCTGCGGATGGGTCGGTCCACCTCGTCGTCGATATCCGCGACACGGCGACCGGCGACGCGGCGGCCCACATCGCCCTCGACGGCTCGACCGAGAAGCTCGCCGACCTTGCGGCCGAGGCCGGCCAGTCTCTGCGCCGGCAGCTCGGACTGCGCGACGTCGCCGCCACCGACCTGGCCGCTGCACGCAAGAGTGTGCCGGCGAAGCCGGAGGCGGCGCGCCTCCATGCGGAGGGCCAGGGACTCCTCGCCCATGGCGAGGCCGGCCGGGCGCGAGAGCTGTTCGAGCGCGCGCTCCTGGTCGAGCCGGACCATCCGATGGTCCTGGCGGCGCTGGCCGCGGCCTGGAAGGCGCTCAGCTTCGACGAGCGCGAGCGCGAGGCGGCGCGCCGGGCCTTCGAGAATGCGCCGGGCCTGCCGCGCGAGCTCTTCCTCCGCATCGAGGCGCAGTATCGCGAGGCGCTCCGCGACTGGACGCGCGCGGCCGAGATCTGGATGACGCTGTCGACCTTCTTCCCCGACGAGCTCGAGTACGGGCTGAGCCTGGCCAAGGACCTGACCCGGGCCGGGAGAGCCGCCGACGCCGAGACGCGGCTCGACCGACTTCGCCAGCTGGCGCCGCCGGCCGGCACCAATCCGCGCATCGACCTCGCCGAGGTCGATGTGGCGCGGGCGCGCGGGCAGCGCGAGAAGGCGCTGGCAGCCGCCGAACGGGCAAGGGCGGCGGCCGCCGCAGCACATGATGACCTCCTGGTCGCGCGCGCCCGCGAGCAGACGTGCGTGGTGCTCCAGGACGGCGGCAGCTTCGACGACGCGCTGGCCGCGTGCCGCGATGGGCTGCGCAGCTTCGAGGCCGGTGGCGATCGGGCCGGCGCGGCCCGCGCCCTGGCCAGCATCGCGACCCTCATGGTGCGCTTCCAGAAGTTCGACGAGGCCCGCGAACCGGCCGAGCGCGCACTGGCGATCTACCGCGACATCGGGAGCGAGGCCAGCGTGGCCACGGTGACCGGAAACATCGCGCTTGCCTACGCATACGTCGGGGATCTGGCCCGCGCCGAGCGAGGGCTCACCGATGCCGTCGCGCTCTACCGCCAGGTCAACGAGCGCAGCCTCGAGGTCATGGCGCTGCACAACCTCGCTTCGGTCATGACCGAGCAAGGCAAGCTGGTCGAGGCCGAGGCGCACTTCAGGCGAACCGTCGAGGACGCCCGCGCCCTGGAGCTGCGCGAGCTCGAGACCGTGGCCTCCGCCAACCTCGCCGTCAACCTCCTCCGGCTGGGCGAGCCCACCGAGGCGCGCGCCGTCGCCGAGAGCGCCGTGGCGCTGAGCCGCGACCTGGGCAACCAGCGCCGGCTGGTCTTCGCCCTGGATACGCTCGGGCAGATCCAGCTGCGACTGGGCCAGCTGGCCGGCTCGCGCAAGGCATTCGAGGAGGCGCGGACGCTGAACGACAAGCTCCCCGTCACCGCGGCGCCGGTCGGCCAGCATCTGGCCGAGCTGGTCGCGGCCGAAGGCGACCTCGAGGGGGCGGAGGCGCTGGCGGGCGGGACGGTCGACGACTACCGCCAGAAGAAGATCGCCCTCGGCGAGGTCTACGCGCTCGCCCTGCACGCGCGGCTGCTGTTCGACCTGGGCCGCACGGCCGACGCCCTCCGCGCCACCGAGCGCGAGCGCGCCCTCTCCGAGCAGATCGATTCGGTCCACGTGCGCGAGGAGATCGCGGCCACGCGTGGCGATGGCGCGGGCCGCACGCGGCGACATGGGCGGCGCCGTCCGCGATCTCGAGGCCGCGATCGAGCGGAGCGCGCGGCTGCGCTTCATCGATACCAACCTGCAGGAACGACTGGTCCTGGCCCGCCTCGAGCGCGCGCGGGGCCGGCGCGCCGCATCGCGCCGCATCCTCGCCGGCCTGGAGTCCGATGCGCGCGGGCGCGGCTACCTGGAGCTGGTGCGGGAGATCCAGGCCGTGCGCAGGGGCACCGCCGCGATCTTCAAGGCCGGCGCCCCTCGAAAGTAGTCCTCGATCTTTTGTGCATCGCCGCGCGCGACGCCGTGTCCTTCCAGCGTGCCGTCCGCTCGGGTTCGAGCGAACACTCCAAGGAGAAGATCCGATGCGCAAGTTATTGCCGACGCTCGTCATGTTGCTGGCGGCGTCCGCGGCTCACGCCGGCCCCAGGCCGCTTCCTGCCTCGGACAAGGACGGAAGCGCAGACAACCCCCTGTTCGAGCGGTTCAAGGGAGCGCTCATCCTGTCTTACGAGCACAAGAACCTCGACGCGTTCACGCTCCCTCTGTCGCGGCTCGAGCGCGTGCCGGACAAGAGGGACAACCACAACAACAACTACTACGAGCCAAAGAAGTCGAAGGCGCTCGAGGGCGGCTACACGCACCTGGTGTACCTGATGCCGCCGGATCGATCGCCTCTCGAGGTGGTGCGCTACTACCAGGGCCTGGTCAAGGCGAAGGACGGCGCGCTGCTCTACGAGTGCAAGGGGACCGAGTGCGGCGGCGATCCCACGGGGAACGTCATGGGCGGCGGCGGCAACATGTCGCTGGGCCAGTACCTGTATCCCGCCGAGCGCGTGACCGATTCGTTCCCCACCACCGGCTGGTGCGCGAACGCCGGGTCGGTCGTGGACACGCGGTACATGGCCGCCGAGCTCCCTGCCCAGGGAGCCTACCTCTCGGTCCTGGCCGTGACCCTCCCGACCCCCGACGGCGACTGCGAGCCGCTTCGCGGGCGCACGATCGTGCGGGTCGACATCGTCGAGACAAAGGCGCCCAGCAAGAAGCCAGCGCGCGCGAAGAAACGATGATCGGAGGTCAGAGCCGCTTGTGAAGCACGACGAAGTGCAGGTCGTCGCGCCTGGGGACGCCGAAGCGATCGTCACCGTACGGGAACGGCTTTGTCTCGCCGGTCAGCGTGTAGCCGCGACGCTCGTACCAGGCGATGAGAGCGTCGCGGACGTTGACGACGGTCATCTTGATCTCGTTGCCACCTCGCTCCGAGATCCAGTTCTCCGCCGCTGCCAGGAGCTTCCGGCCGTGGCCGCCGTTCTGCTCTCGCGTGTCGACGGTGAGCGAGCCGAGGTACCAGACACCGTCGCGTTCCGGCTCGAGCCACACGCAACCGAGCAGCGAATCATCCGGCCGCCGCCAGACGAGCATCGTCGCGTCTGGATTGCTCGCCATGTCCTCCCGGAGCATGGCTTCGGTCGTCCGCGTGCCCTCGATGGCGTCGGCCTCGGTGGTCCATCCCGCTTCGGACCCGCCGCCGCGGTAGGCCCGGTTCATCAACGCCACGATGGCGGGCACGTCTGCGTCGCGCGCGGCGATGGGCCCAGTCAGCTCCATGACGATCTTGTAGCGCGTCCGGCGAGGCTTGGAAAATCTTGCGCTGCCGTGAGCGCGCGCAAACACTGAACGCCTGAGTGGGCGCAGCGGACGAGGGCTCGCGATCGAACGCGCCCCCGAAGGGTCTGCATCATCGAATTCGGTATTGGACCCGTCCTGTCGAATTGCAGCCGATCGATCGCATCTCCAACCGTGGGCCTCTGTCGAGTGTTCCTCTGATACCGTGACACGGTGCAGGTGGAGGACGAGGGCCGCGATCGAGCGCGGGAGCCACTCGCGGGCGAGCGCGACCCGGTGCCTTCGGGCACGCTGACGACGATCCTCCGCGACGTCGACTCTCCGCCGAGGCCGGCGGAGGCTTCAGTGCGGCGCTCGGGGCAGCTGCCGCCCGGCACCACCGTCGGGCGCTACATGGTGCTCGAGGCGATCGCCGAGGGCGGCATGGGCATCGTCTACCGCGCGCTCGACCCGGAGCTCGATCGCGCCATCGCCCTCAAGCTCGTGCTCGTCCGCCCCGACGAGCCGGAGGAACGCGAGCGGCAGAAGACGCGCCTCGTGCGAGAGGCCCAGGCGATGGCGCGGCTGTCCCATCCGAACGTCATCTCGGTTCACGACGTCGGCACCTTCGAGGACGACATCTTCGTCGCGATGGAGCTGGCCGAGGGATGCACCCTGTCCCGGTACCTGCGGGAGAAGCGGCCGCCGGCCGGTGACGTCATCGCGCTCTTCGCCGGGGCCGGCCGCGGGCTGGCGGCCGCCCACGCCGCCGGACTCGTGCATCGCGACTTCAAGCCCGACAACGTCGTCGTCGGGCAGGACGGCCGCGCCCGAGTGCTCGACTTCGGTCTGGCGCGGGCGGTCCATACCTCGCCCGGCCCGGAGGCTGGCGCGGAGAAAGCGGTCGAAGCCTGGAGCTCGCCGCGTCTCCTCGAGGCGGCCCTGACCCGGGACGGCGTCGTGATCGGCACACCGATCTACATGGCCCCCGAGCAGTTCTGCGGTGAGGTGGTCGATGCCCGGGCCGACCAGTTCAGCTTCTGCGTCGCGCTCTACGAGGCGCTCTTCGGCGCACCGCCTTTCTACGAGCGCGCCACCCATCGCTTCACATGGCGGGCGGTGGTCCTGCCGGCCAGCCCGACTCTGCCCGAAAGGATGCGGCTGGCTCTGACTCGCGGCCTGGCGCTCGATCCCGCCCAGCGTCACCCCTCCATGGACGCGCTCCTCGCCGATCTGGAACCGGCGGCCGACGCCCCGCGACCAGGTCGCACCGCCAGGTTCGCCTTGATGGCGCTCGCCCTTGCGATCGCCGCGACGACCGCGCTGGCGACGGCCCGGCTGTTCGACCGCGACCGGCACGCGGCCATGCCCTCGTCGCAGCCGGCCGGGGCGCTCGCTCTCCCGCCGGACCGTCCGATGCTCGCCTTCCTGCCGTTCGCGGACAGCTCGGCCCGCGAGGACGGTCGCTGGATGCGAGCTCTGCTCGACGCCGCGTTCGAGGACGAGCTCGGTGCCGAGGCTTCGGTCGGTCTCGTGGCGCTCGACGACGTCGCGTCGCTTCTGCGGGCCGACGTTCCTCCCCAGCGCTCGCCCGCGGCGATCTCGCGCCTCGCCTCTGCGTTCGCGGCCGAGTTCGCCATCGATCCCGGGTTCGTCGTCGTCGGCGAGGGTTCGTCCGCCTCGGCGCGCATCCAGCTGCGTATCGTCGATGCCCGGGGACGCGTGGCCGGCCAGATCACCGAGATGGTCGAGCTCGCGCACCTGCACGAGGACGTCCGCGCGATCGCGGATCGGCTGCACTGGACCATCGGTGTGAAGCCCGAGTCGAGCACCGGCCAGCAGTCGAGCGGTCTGCCGGCCGGCGCCGAAGCCCTCCGCCTTCACGGTGAGGCACTCGACATCCTGGCGCGCGATCCGTCAGCCGCGAGGGTGCTGCTCGAGCGCGCGGCGTCGCTCGAAGCAGACTGCGCCGGGATCCATGCCGCGCTGGCCCGCGCCTGGGCCAGGGAGGGCAGAGTCGATCGCGCCCGCGCGTCCGCCGAGGCCGCCGTGAAGAGCGCCCGGTCGTGGCCGCCGCGCCGGCGCGCGACCCTGGCGTTTCGCACCTGGTATGCGCTGGGCGAGTGGACGCGGGCGGCGGCGGCGTACGAGGAGCTCATCCCGCTGGGTGCGGCGGATCTCGGCCTCGCCATCGCCTACGGCCAGGTCCTCATGCAGGCGGACCGCCACGCCGACGCGCGCAGCTGGATGACCGCGCTGCGCCACAGCGACCGGCGCGCCGGGCGAGTGCCGCGCCTGCTGCTTCAGGACGCCCAGTCCTCCATGTTCGCCTTCGACTGCGATGCGGCGATGCTCACCGCGAGGTCGGCGGCGGAGGCCGCTCGCGCCACCGGTGTGCGCGGCATGCGCAGGGTCGAGGCGGACGCCCTCGCGATCGAGGGGCAATGCGCCCGCGTGCTGGGCCAGCCCGAGCGGGCGCGCGAGGCCGGAGTGCAGGCCCTCCGGCTTGGCGAGGAGCTCGGCGCGGCGTCGGTCCAGCTCAACGCCCTCGCCGTGATCGGCGCGGTGGAGGCCGACTACGACCCGACCGCTGCCCGCGGCACCCTCACGCGTCGGCTCGCGCTCGCACGCGCGCAACACAGCCGCGAGCAGGTCGCCGACACGCTCTGCATCCTGTCCCAGCTCGAGGGCTGGCAGGATCCCGCCGCCGCGCAGCGCCGCCTCCGCGAGGCTCTCGTCATCTACCGCGGCATGGGGTCCGCCGACTCGCAAGCGTACGTGAGCGGCCTGCTCGCCGAGCTGAGCGTCCGGCGCGGGAACCTCGCGGCTGCACGGCATCATGCAGAGGCGGCCGTCTCCCTGCGCACGAAGGACCGAGAGATGCAGACGCTGGCCAACAACCTGACCACGCTCGGCACCGTCCTGCTCCTGCAGGGCCAGACCGCGCGGGGAAAGCGGCGGCTGGGCGACGCGATCGCGCTGGTGCAACAGTTCCAGGGCGACGCCGCGACCGCGAAGTACGCCCTGGCGGAGGGCATGATCGCGGCCGGCGAGTCCTCCGCGGCGCTCCAGCTCGCGCGATCGATCGTTGCCCCCGACCAGCCGGCCGACGGGCTGGTCCTGGCGCTGGAGGCAGCCGCGCTCTCGGAGCTCGGCCGCGGCCCGGAGGCGCTCGCGACGGTCGCGCGCGCGGAGCAGGCGTTCGGAGAGAGCGACGCGCCGCGCCTCGCCCATCGAGCGCGGGTCCACCTCGCCGGTGTCAAGGTCCGGCACGCGAGTGCAAAGGTCGCGACCCGCGCCCGGCGCGAGCTGGTACGGCTCGCGTCCGAGGCGGATGCGCGCGGCGATCGTCTGACAGCGCTCGATGCGCGCGCCCTGGCCGCGCCCGGACGGCGCCAGCAGCTGTCGGTCGCGGCCGGCGCGGCCTCGCTCGGCTACCGTCTCCTCGCCCAGCGCATCCGGCGCGAGCTCGGAAAAAAGAAGCCGCGCCGGGCCATCGCTGGATCCTCGGCCAGGCGTTGAGCGCGTTCCGCGCTCCGCGCGGTCAGAAGACCTCGAAGGAGGCGCGCGGTGACAACCTCGCCCGCGCCGGGCGGGCGAGGCGACGCAATCAATAGAGAATCACATCGTAGTGGCAGGCGCCTTGCAAGCACCAGTAGGCGTCGTAGAGGACCGTGTTGCGATGCCGGCACACCATGTCTGCCCAGCTGGCGCAGTTCTTTGTGACGTCCGCGCCCGCGTAGATCACGTTGTTCCAGCACCAGGCGTGACACCACTCCCCGTACTCGTTGGCCGAAGACGTGGGATCAGACACCGCCACGCCGGCCGATTCCTGGTCGGCTTCGGCCTGGCCGGGTGCCTCCTCGGCGGCCTGGTCGGGTGCTGCCTGGGTGTCCTCGGCCGCGGCGCCGAGCTCTTCCTGTCCGTCGAGCGTCGCATCCATGGCACAGCCCGGGGCCAGTCCCATGAGGGCCATCGAGACGAACGCGATCATCATGGACGAGCGAATCGAACGCATGCTTCACCTCCGTTCGGGCAGTCGGTCGTGGACCTACCAGAGGACGACATCGACCCAGCAGTCGCCGAACTTGCACCAGAAGGCCCGGAAGAGCGTCGTGCCGCGATGGGCGCACACCATGTCGCCCCAGCCGTTGCAGTTCGCCGTGACGTTCGGACCGGCGTACGTGCGGTCGTTGTAGCAATTCGCGTGGCACCAGTCGCCGTTCTCCCTGGCCGACGTCTCGCCCGGCTCGCCCTTCACGGCCGCCTCGCCGGGCGCTACTGCGACGTCGGTGACGTCCTGGGCACCTGCAATCTCATCGACGGCTTCCTCGGGCGCCCCGACTTCGTCGCCGACAGCGACCTCCGGGTCGAGCTCCTCGCCTTCTGCCGCCGCATCCATGGCGCAGCCGGAAGCCAGGCTCGCGAGAGCCATCGAGAGGAACGAGACCATCAAGAGCGAGCGAATCGAACGCATACGTCACCTCCACATGAATGGACAGCAGACAGATCACGACCAGCGAAGCCAGGCGTCTTCGTGCTCCGCATCGGCGAGACCACGCGCAGCCTCGCCGACCGAGCGCCGACCGCCCGGCTGGTCATGCCGGACGATGCGACGCTCGCGGCGCGCCGGCCTCGATATCACCGGCCGCACGTTAACGGAGACGAACGCTGACCGGGTTCAGACTACAGGGCCCGTTCAGGGAGTCAAGTTCGAAATTGCCAATTAGCTTTTCGTATCAATGGCATGGAACAGTCTCTGTATCTGTACCAGTGACATCGCCGGCGCCTCGAGCTCCTGGCGGGCCATGCACGCGCGCCGACCGGCTCGGTCGTCGCCGCCGCCCGGTCCATTCTCGGGCGGCGGCGGGACGCACGGGCATCAGCCCTGGCAGATCAAGCCATCAGGGCCCCAGACGCAACAGCGACCCGTATTGTCGCAGCAGATGGTCCCACCGTCGGTGCAGGTCCACCGCATCTCCGCCTCGGGCCCCCCGGCCTTGCCGCCGACAGAGTCGCCGTCCATGTCCGGCGCCTCGCCCTCCGGCTCGCCGTCCGGCGCCGCGTGCTCAATCTCGTCGAAGGAGTCGAGGAGGGCCTCATCGAGCGCTGCCGCCTGCTCATCATCGAGGCGCGACATCGATTCGTCTCCGATGACGGCGCCGTCCTCTTCGGGCTCGATGGCGATGCAGCCGGAGGCGGAGACGAGGATGGCGATGGTGAGAAGGGCGATGCAGGACGTGCTTCGTTTCGCGGTCATGATGACTCCTTGAGTGAACAGATTCGACTCGTCGTCGTGACGAGGACCACGCCCTCCAGCAAATGTTGCGCCTCTTCAACCGCTCCAGCGGTCATGCAGTGTTGCGCGGTCGAGCACCGCATCGGCGGCGACCTGCCGCGTCCGCGCGCGCATTCTGCCCGCACAGTCCGTGCGCACCACAAAGGGGACGGCGCGGGCGCACCTTCGATATGTTCCCGCCATGAGAACTCGGCGCGCGGTCCTGGCGATGCTCTCGACCCTGCTGATCCTGTCCGCTTGCGGCGATGACGATGGTGGCGGCGACGATGGTGGCGGCGATACGCCGTCCGTCGATGCCGGACCGGGCGAAGGCGCCGATCTGGAAGCGCTCGGCGCCCTGTGCGGTCTCAACCAGGACGTCTGCCCGGACGAGGCCCCGACCTGCCTCGTGTTCGAGGAGTCGACCTCGCTCGTCGGGTTCTGCAGCGCGGTCTGCATCTCCGACGGGACCTTCCAGACCGACGAGGCCTCGCAGATCGTCGAGGTCGATCCACCGCTGTCCACCGGCGACGCGACCTGCGCGCCGCTGTACACCGGCGCCCTGGGCGTCCCGCGCTGCGGCGCGACGGTCAACGTCTCACCGCCGCCGCCGCTCGAGCCCGGCACCAGCTATACATTCACGGCCGGCTGCGTGATCGAGTGCGGCCCCGGCGGGCTGTGCCCGGGCGAGCTTATCTGCGACGCTCAGCGCGGCTACTGCGTCGCCCCCTGACGTCACCGAGTACTGCAGGCCGGCTACTCGTCTTCGGGCGGGACGTCCGGGGCCTCGATGCCGCCGTAGATGGGGGAGATGGTGGCCCGGGCGTTGGTCAGGGTCGCGTAGTCATAGCACTCGATCTGGAGGCCGACGTTGCCGGACCCGTAGATGCGCTCGGTGTCGTGGACGTAGGCGGCGGAGCCGCAGTTCCCGCACATCCTTTCTCGAGGGGTCATCGCGTGCCTGTCCAGCGCCCTCTGGGCGACTGAACGAGACAGCGCGTGCGTTATCGGACCCAACGAGAAAGCGTCGTGCATCACCCGCCCTCGGCCGGCGCGCGGACCGGGTGGCGGCCGTCGCCACGGAAGGTCAGACGCCGACGTTGACCGGCGCGGGGGGCGGGCCGCGATCGACAAGCTCGTGGAGCAGCGCCCCCAGGCGGCGCGGCGCGAACTCGACGTCGCGCGCGGCTTCGATCTCGTCGAGCGTCCACCAGCGAAGGCCGGTGACGTGCTCGGCGGCGAGCTGGGCGGCAGACATCGCCGGGACGATCTCTCCGCCGCGCCTCCCCAGGAGCACCAGATAGATCCGCTCGGTCTGACCTGCCCACCCCTCCATCGCGAGGAACCAGTGATCGCGGGTCCAGATGGCCGGCCCGACCGGGTCTCGCACGCCGACCTCCTCAATCAGCTCGCGCGCGATCGCCTGCTCCGGCGACTCGCCGGGCTCGATTCCGCCGCCGGGCAGCGCCCAGAGCGGCCCGTCCGGGAACACGAACCTTGCGAGCACGACCCGCTTGTCGGAATCGAGCACGACCGCGCGCGCAGCCGGCCTGAGCGGCAAGCCGGACGCCCGCCCCGCCAGCTCTTGAAACCAGCGCGCGCGCTCTTTCCACGGCACCGCGGCGTTCGCGGGCGAGGTCGAAGGCAGGACGAAGAGCCGGGTGTCGCCGAGCCGCCGCGCCTGCACGCCGAGCGCTGGCCGCTCGCCGAAGGTGCCCTGGTAGGCCGCCTTGCCCACGAAGGCAACCCAGTCCGGGCGCAGCTGGCGCGCGATCTTCGCAAGCCTCGCCTCCGACCGCGCGAAGTCTGCCCGGCGGAGGTCACCCGCGCCCGGCGTGGTCCGCGCCGCCGCGTTGGTCAGACCCAGCCCGTACTCGACGACGGTACCTTGCTCGCCCGGCGCGAGCAGACGCGGCGTGAGGCGCGCAGCATGGAGCAGGCGCCAGAAGTCGTTGCGCGGGTTCGCGTAGTGCGCGCCGGCCGCAGCCGAGACCCGCCCGGGATTGATGCCGCAGAAGACGATCCGCAGGCCGGCCGCGAGCACATCGGGGACCGCGCTTCTCATGCGCAGGAGGATACGGGACGACAATGCGAACGCGGCGCCAGCCGGGGCCCGCGTTCAATGGATCTCGTAGACCAGCTCGGCGTGGACCATGCGGTCCAGTTGCGGGATCAGCTGCTGCTGGTTGGCCACGCTGGTGGGGATCGACCAGTCCCAGTCGAGCAGGTTCGTGACACCGAGGCGGTAAAGGAGACCGGCGCTGCGCAGCCGTCCGCTCAGGAACAGCCGCCCGACCAGCGACGCGGTGCTGTCGCTGCCGTCGCGGCGAGGCCGGGGCGAGTTGTAGGCGAGGTCGCCGGCGATCCCGAGTCGATCGCCCAGAAGCGGCGTGTAGGCGCGCGTGGAGCAGACCACGGCGGCCGAGTTGATGAGGGCGTCCTCGCTGTCCGATGTGAGTGACGTCCCCGACAGGGCGGCGCTCCACCAGGCTCCCCCGCTCGCGCCCAGGCGCAGCTCGATCTCACCGCCGGCGGCGTTCACCAGGTCGGACGAGTTCGCGAAGTTGATGAACCCGGTCGACTCCTGCGTCAGGGTGATGAGCCGCGAGATCTGGCTGGCGAAGACACTGAGCACCAGCTGGGAGCCGGCCTGGACAGTGTGGGTGTGCTCCACCTCCCCCGTCCAGATGGTCTCGGCATCGAGCGGCGCGGGATCATCCAGGGTGAGTCCGCTGAAGTAGTAGAGCTCGTAGGGCGACGGAGAGCGGAACGCGCGGCCGGCGATCAACTTCGTGTATCCGGCCTCGTAGGGGCGAACGATCACCGCGATGCGCGGCGAGATCGCGGAGTCCTCCTGCTCGCCGAACCGCTCCGCGCGAGCGCCGGCCGACAGGCGCAATCGGTCGCCGAACAGCGACACCTCGTCGCTGGCGTAGATGGATCCGTTCATGAACGACGCGTCGCGCTCGAAGTCCACCATGCCGTCGTTGTTCAGGTCGGCGTTCTGGCTGACCTCGTGGCCTGCGATCTCCGAGCCCAGCGTCAACTTCTGGCCCCACCCTTCGAGCGACAGGCGCAGCTCACCGGTGAGCCACTGCCCGCCCTGCTCGGCCCGGGCCTCGGTGTAGCCGTCGGGCCCCCCCGGCAGCGGCGGCAACGCCTCGTTGTCGTGGCGGTCGTAGCTGCCGCGCGCCAGGATGTCGAGCGGACCGAACCGGCGCTGCCAGCGAGCCTCGCCATACCCGCGCACGTCGGTGATCCAGAACGGCGCGCCGAAGACGGTCAGGTAAGGCGCGGTCGGCACCAGCTTGCGCCGGTAGACCAGGCTGCCGTCGAACGAGAAGTCGCCGAGCCGCGCGCGCACCCGCCCGCGCTGGGCGGACTCGCGGTCCCCCTCCGGCGTGTCGCCGCCGGTGGGCCCGTCCTCGAAATCGCCGACATGGATCGTGCTTCCCTGCGACTCGAAGACGGAGGCGTAGATCGACACGCCGGCTCGCCGGCTGCCGGCGGTGCCGCGCGCGAACGCCATCCCGGTGCCGTCGGAGCCGAACGAGCCACCGGCCCGCACCGGTGGGCCGTAGCCGGGCTCGTCGGAGACGACCTCGACCACGCCGAAGAAGGCGCCCGGGCCGTAGAAGGCGGAGCCGGGGCCGCGGACGATCTCGACGCGCGAGACGTCGTCCAGGTTGACTGCGAAGTCGCGCCCCACCGCGGCGGTGCCGAACGCGTCGTTGTTCATGGCGTGACCGTCATGGGTCACGAGCAGGCGATTGACACCCTCGCCCGGGCGCGAGAAGCCGCGCACTCCGATCGACTCGTAGGTCCGATCGTCGGAGACATAGATCCCGCGCAGGCTGCGAACCACGTCGGTCAAGGTCTGATACCCGAGCTTCCAGATCTCGTCGCGGGTGATCACGGTGATGCTGGCTGGTGCGGTGGAGAGCGACTGCTGCGTCCGGGTGGCGCCGGTGACCTCCGGCTCCTCGTCGATGAGCTCGACCTGATAGAAGGAGCGCGAGTCCTGGCTCACCGCCACCTCGCGGCGCCAGCGACCGAACCCGTCGCCGCGCACCTCGATCGCGTGAGCGCCGGCCGAGAGGTCGATGACCGCGGGCGTGAAGCCACGCTCGACGCCGTTGACCAGAACCAGCGCGCCGGCGGTCTTCGACACGAGCACCACGGTTCCGGTCGGCATGGCCTTCTCCTCGAGCGCGAGGTCGAGGCGGGTCTCACTGTCGGCGCGAACGAGCACGCTGTTCCGGCTCGGACGGTGGCCGGGCGCGACCAGCTCGATCTCGTGGCGCCCGGGAGTCAGCGAGAGCGTGGCCGGGGTGGAGAGCGCCGCCGGCGGAGCGGCCGTGCCGGCGGCCCGATCGACGTAGGCGGCCGCGCTCGGCCGCGACGAGATGATGACCTTGCCGACGATGAGTGCGAGCTTCGAACTGACCTCCACCGTCTGCCCGCGCACCGCCTCGGTGGTGGCGACCGCGTCGTGGTACCCCTCCTGCTCGAGGATCACCTTGTAGGCTCCGGGCTTCACGGCGAGGAGCAGCGGCGTCGCGCCGCGCCCGCCCAGGTCCTTGCGCTCGACGTAGACGGTGGCGCCCTCTGGATCGCTCTCGATGCTGAGCAGCGCGATCTGCGGCTCGATCACGTGCAAGCGGCTCCGCGCCTCCGCGCGCTCGCTCCGGTTCGGCTCCTCGCGGATGTAGTCGGCGTAGTAGCTGTACGCCTCCTCGAGGCGACCGAGCGCCTCGTAGGTCCGGGCGATGTTGAAGATGACGTTGCGGTTGCGAGCCAGCCGGTTGGAGGTGAGGAACTCGACCAGCGCTTCGTCGTAGCGGCCGGCCTTGAAGAGCTGATTGCCGCGCTGGAAGCGAGCGTCGGCCTCGTCGGCCGCCGAATCGGCGTGCGCCAGCGGGACCGGCGCGGGCAGGACCACACCCAGTGCCAGAGAAACCGCCGCGGCCAGCGTCCTGCTCGCTACTCGAGTCGAACCGCAACTCATCGTCCCCTCCTTCGTCCCACGTGCTCGACGACGAACAACATGCCGATCGCCCGCCCATCGGCTCGACCGCGCGATCGTTCCGGCCGAGAGCCTCCCAGGCTGGCCACCGCAGCACGGCACACGTCGGCTCGTCAACGGATGCCAGGGCCATCACCCTCGGGAAATTATGTCTCCGGGACCGATGTATCCGTCAACGATGCGATCGAGTCCCGAGGGCGATCTGCTGGCGGGGCTCGCACCATTGAGGACCAGGTACGACACGACTGGCCCTGTGCGTCATCAGGGCCAAGCCGAGACAAGGCGCGATTGTGTACAAGACGTGGGCGCCGACTCGCGCCAGGCTCACCAGTCATGCCATTCATGCTGCCCCGTCCGCTGCCGACCGCCGCGGCGGTTGTCCTCGGCGGGCTGGTCCTGTCCTGTTCGCCGGCGCCGACGGCCACGTCACCAGCGCCGCAGGCGCAACCGCCCGCGGCGGCGCCAGCTGACCGCGCGGCGGCGGCGGGAACGAGCAGCGCGGTTCCCATCTTCCGCCTGCCGAGCGATGTCCGCCCCACCCGCCAGCGGGTCGAGCTCGAGGTGGTGCCGGAGCGCGCGAGCTTCTCGGGACGCGTCGAGATCGCGCTCGAGCTGGACCGGCCGCGCCAGGATCTGTGGGTCTCCGCACGCGAGCTGACCCTGAGCCGGGGCACCTTGATCACCGGCGGCCGGTCGCTTCCGCTGACCTTCGCTACCGACGACGCGCGCGGCGCCGCCCACCTGATCGCCCCCCGACGCGTGGCAGCAGGACCGGCAACCCTGGTCCTCGAGTTCCGCGCGGCGTTCAACCCGAATCTGGTGGGCCTCTACCGGTTGAAGGCGCGCGATCGCTGGTACGCGTACACCCAGTTCGAGGCCGTGGACGCCCGGCGCGCGTTTCCCTGCTTCGACGAGCCGTCGTTCAAGATCCCGTGGGAGGTGGTGCTGACGGTGCCCGGGGACGCGGTCGCCGTGTCCAACGCGCCGATGGTCGAACAGCACGCGGCCGGCAAGCTCAAGCGGGTCCGTTTCCAGGTCACGCGCCCGCTGCCCAGCTACCTGGTCGCGCTCGCGGTGGGCGAGTTCGACGTGGTGACGCCGCCGCCGCTTCCACCCAACGAGGTGCGATCGCGACGTCTCCAGATCCGCGGCATCGCTCCCAAGGGGCGTGGCCCGGAGCTCGAGTACGCGCTCGAGGCCGGCGGCGAGCTGCTGGTCCAGCTCGAGCGCTGGTTCGGGACCGAGTTCCCCTACGCCAAGCTCGACTACGTCGCGGTCCCCGACTTCGCCTACGGCGCCATGGAGAACGCCGGTCTCATCACCTATCGCGACTCCCTCCTGCTGGTCGATCCGAAGACCGCGTCGGAGGCGCAGAAGCTGTCGGTGGCGATGTCCGGGCTGGCCCACGAGATGGCGCACCAGTGGTACGGCGATCTTGTGACCATGGCCTGGTGGGACGACCTCTGGCTCAACGAGTCGTTCGCCAGCTTCATGGAGACCGTCATGGCCACCGCCTGGGCCCCGGAGCAGCACTACGAGCTGAGCAAGTTGCAGAACGTGCATGCCGCCATGGGCGCCGACGAGCTCTCGGTCGTTCGCCCGATCCGCCCCGACCTCCGGGTCGAAGGTGACATCATGGGCTTCGACTCCCTGATCGGGTACCACAAGGGGTCCTGGGTCGTTGCGATGTTCGAGCAGTTCCTCGGCCAGGACGCGTTCCGCGCCGGCATCAAGAAGTATCTGGCGGCGCACGCCTACAAGAACGCGACTCGCGACGATCTCGTGGCTGCGCTGTCGGCACACGGGCACGACATCCGGCCGGCCATGCGCAGCTTCGTCGACCAGCCCGGGATCCCGCTCATCCAGGCGTCGCTGCGCTGCGATGACGGCGGGCCGCGCGTCGCGCTCGCCCAGTCACGAAATCTACCCATCGGCTCGACCGCGTCGAAGGAGGTCCGCTGGGCCGTGCCGGTATGCGTGCGCTCGGCCGGCGCCGACAAGCCGGACTGCATGCTGCTCGAGGACGCGGAGGCCGAGCTGCGGCTCGGGCGCAAGTCGTGCCCGGCGTGGATCGCGCTCAACCCGAAGGCGCAAGGCTACTACCGGTGGGCGCTGCCGCCCGGGCAGCTGCGCGATTTGCTGACCAGGGGCTACCGCCACCTGAGCCCCGCGGAACGGTTGTCCCTGGCCAGCAACCTGCACGCCGCGCTGCGCAGCGGCGCGATGTCGGCAGCCGACGTGCTCGGCGCGCTGCAGCCGTTCGCTCGCGACCCGGAGCCGGCCGTGGCACAGGAGCCGGCCGAGGTGCTCGCCGGCATGCGCGACCACATCGTGGAACCATCGAGGCGCGGCGCGGTCGAGGCCACCATGCGCGCCCTCTACAGACCGGTGCTGGCCCGGCTGGGCTGGAAGCCGAGGCCGAGGGAGGCCAGCCGGGTGCGAATCTTCCGCGGCTGGGTGATCGAGTACCTCGCGCTCACCGCCGGGGACCGGAGCGTCCTCGAGCGCGCCGCGGCGCTCGGCCGGGTGTATCTCGGCTCCGATGACCGGCTCCACCCGGACGCGGTGGATCCCGACATGGTGAAGGTCGCGATCAAGGCCGCGGCCCGGCTGGGCTCTGCCCCCCTGTTCGACACCATGGTGCAGCGGCTGGTCGCCGCGGAGGACTCCAATGTGCGCGACAACCTCCTCGGCGGTCTGGCGCAGTTCACCGACCCGGAGCTGGCCGAGCGCGCGCGCCAGATGGCGTTCGACCCACGGCTGCGGGTCAACGAGCGGGCGACCATCATCCGGAACCAGGGAAAGTCGATGGAGCTGCGGCCGGCTGCCTGGGCCTGGGTGCTGAAGAACTTCGAGCGATTCGCGCCCACGCTGCCGCCGTCCGCCGTGCAGTCCCTGAGCTACACCCAGGGAGGCTGCAGCGAGGAGCAGGCGGCCGAGCTGCACGACTCGCTCGGCCCCCATCTCGCGCCGTACCCGGGCGCGCCGTACACGATGGCCAAGGCGACGGAGCAGGCGCGGCTGTGCGCCGCCCTGGTCGCGGCCCAGCGCAAGAGCGCCACCGGATTCTTCGCGAAGAGACGGCCGTAGTCGGTCAGACGACGTTCGCGAGCGCCAGCAGCCAGGCGGCCACCTCGAGCAGCAGGCAGATGAGGCCGATCTGCAGCGCGATGCGGATCCGCTGGATCACGCGCCAGTTGCTGGCCATGTCGCGCTTGATGCGCAGCGCGAGCGCGCGGTGCATGGCCGACAGGCTCGCCGGCGCGTGGCCGTTAACGTACTCGTCGAGCAGATCCTGCGGATCGAAGCGAAACGTGTAGTTGTGCCAGGGCCACAGCATGAACGCGACGGCCGCGCCCACCGCGAACAGGAGCGCCAGCGCGACCCAGTCCCAGATGCTCAGCCCGTCGGCCAGCGCCCGCGCGCCGAGCAGCGAGGTGGCGAACGCCGCGGCGAAGACGAGGTTGCCGGCCCTGGCGTTGAGCGACTCCACCACGCCCTGCTGGTGGGTGAGGCCTCGCACCGCCTCCTGATAGACGAAGGCCAGGCGCGGATCGCCGCTCTCTGCGCCTGCGGACACCGGCTCGTTCATCGCGACCTCGCCATCGAGGGAGGATGACATGCTACTGGCCGCGCATGGCGCGGGCGGTTAGTCTGGACCCGACCATGGCCCAGGCGACATCGATGACACTCGAGGGGAAGACGGCGCTCATCACCGGAGCCAGTCGCGGCATCGGTCGCGCGATCGCGCTGAGCCTGGCCGAGGCGGGCTGCAACGTGGCGGTGGTCGCGCGCTCGGCCGACAAGCTGGCCGAGGTGGCAGCCGAGTGCGCCAGCCACGGCGGGCGCGTGGTCCAGCTGGCCCTCGACCTGGCCAAAGAGCCGTCCATCGTGGCGACCGTCCAGCGCTGCGCGACCGAGCTGGGCGGGCTCGATATCCTGGTCAACAACGCGGGCGCCATCGAGCACGGCGCGACCCTGTCGCCCGACCTGCCCTCGTGGGACGGCGTGCTGGCCATCAACCTGCGCGCCGCGATGCACCTGACTGCGCTGGCAGTGCCGCACATGGTGCGGGCCGGAGGCGGCGCGATCATCAACATCGCGTCCATCTCGGGGAAGATGGCGATGGGCGGCATGCCGGCCTACAGCGCGTCGAAGCACGGCCTTGTCGGCTTCTCCGGCTCGGTCTTCGAGGACGTGCGCGAGCACGGCATCAAGGTGTGCGCCATCAACCCCGGCTTCGTCGATACGAACATGGTCAGCGAGGGCGGGCTCGACCGCAGCAAGCTCATCCAGCCCGCCGACATCGCCGCCACCGTGCTGTTCGTGCTGCGCACCGCGCCCGGCATGTGCCCGACCGAGATCACGCTGCGTCCCCAGCGCTCTCCCTACAAGTGATTGTCGGCCACGAGGCCCGATCGGAGACTGCTCACCGCGCAGGTCGAGGCGCGGGGCATCTGCCGGTGCTTCCGTCGCGCTTCTGACAGACCTGGTCGGCGGGCACCGTGGCCGGGCACGCCTCGCAGCAGAAGACCGCCACGGTGCCCGACGCGCAGCGGCCCTGGTTGCACGCCAGCCCGGGCCGGCAGTCACACGCGGTCTTGCACGGCTTGTCGATCGCCTCCGCGATGACATCCCCACACGGCCGCGGCGGGTCACCACAGCAGGGCTGGCCCGCACACTCACGCGGCGCCGCTCGCTCGGGGGGCGCGGCCGGCTCCGGCGGCCCGGCCCGCTCATCGCACGCCGTCAAAGCGGCCAGGCAAGAGAACCAGAGCAGCGCGGCGGCGACCCGGGCCGCATGTCTCACGAGCAGCACCGCGCCATCCTAGCAGGGGCGGTCGGCGCGGGCCCATGGCGGGACGTCAACCCACCGGGCCCTGAGCTATTCTGCCGCGCATGAAACGCCTCCCCTGGTTCGCGTGGCTCATCTCGATTCTCTGGGTCGGAGCGGCGTGGGGGCAGCCGGCAAGGACGCCGGCTGCGAAGCCGGCCACGTACCCGACCCTGCCCAGCGAGATGCCGGCCAGGTTCCGTCCGGTGACCGATTCGTTCGACTACGTCAAGCGCACGGCGATGATCCGCATGCGCGACGGGGTCAAGCTCCACACGGTCATCCTGGTGCCGAAGCGGGCCCGGCGAGCGCCCATCCTCCTCACCCGCACGCCGTACAGCGCGGACGAGCTCACGGCGCACAGCGAGAGCGCGCACCTCGGACCCATGCTGCAGGGCTACGACAACGCGACCGACGTGATCGTCGAAGGCGGGTACATCCGCGTGGTCCAGGACGTGCGCGGCAAGTACAAGTCGGAGGGCGACTACGTGATGAACCGGCCGCTGCGCGGGCCGCAGAACCGGACGCCGGTCGACCACTCGACCGATACCTACGACACGATCGAGTGGCTGGTGAAGAACGTGCCCGAGACCAACGGCAAGGTGGGGATCCTGGGGATCTCCTACGACGGCTTCCTGCCGCTCATGGCGCTGGTTGACCCGCACCCGGCGCTCAAGGTGGCGGTGCCGATGAATCCGATGGTCGACGGCTGGATGGGCGACGACTGGTTCCACAACGGCGCCTTCCGGCTGGTCAGCCTCGGCTACATCTACGAGCAGGAAGCGAGTCGCGAGAACGAGATCAAGTGGTGGTTGACGCACCGGGACGAGTACGAGCGGTTCCTCCTGGCCGGATCGGCGGGCCAGATGGGGAAGCGCACCGGGCTCGAGCAGCTCGGGTTCTGGCGGAAGATCATCGCGCACCCGAATTACGACGCGTTCTGGCGCGACCAGGCGGTGGACAAGATCCTCGCGGGCAAGCCGCTCAAGGTCCCGACCATGCTCGTGCACGGACTATGGGACCAGGAGGACATCTACGGCGCCATCGCGGTCTACAAGGCGATAGAGCCGAAGGACACCCGCAACGACAAGGTGTTCCTTGTCATGGGGCCGTGGAATCACGGGCAGCAGATCTGGGACGGCAGCAACCTGGGCGCGATCCACTTCGGCGCCGATACGTCGCGGCAGTTCCGACAGCAGATCTTGCGGCCGTTCCTGGACCGCTATCTCAAGGACGGCGGCGCCAGGGCCAGGATCGCGCCGGTCATGGCGTACGAGACCGGGACGAACGAGTGGCGTAGCTTGCCGGCCTGGCCGCGCGCGTGCGCCAGCGGCTGCACCATCCGGCCCAGGCCCTTCTACCTGCGCCCGGGCTCACGGCTGAGCTTCTCGCCACCCGCGGCCGGCGAGGCCGCGTTCACGGAGTATGTCGCCGACCCCGCCAAGCCGGTCCCGTACCGGCCGCGCCCCATCCCGCCCTCGGCCAGCGACGACGGCGCGGGGTGGAGGAAATGGCTGGTGGAGGATCAGCGACATGTCTCGAGCCGACCCGACGTCGTGGAGTTCGTGTCACAGCCTCTCACCGCCCCGCTGAAGATCACCGGCCAGCCGGTCGCCAACCTCATCGCCTCGACCAGCGGCACCGACGCCGACTGGGTCGTGAAGCTCATCGATGTATATCCCGACGAGGTGGCCAGCCAGCCGGAGATGGGCGGGTACCAGCTCATGATCGCGGCCGACATCTTCCGCGGGCGGTTCCGCGAGGGGTTCGACAGGCCGAAGTCAGTCGCGGCCGGCAAGGCGCTGCGCTACCGCTTCGCCCTGCCGACCACCAACCACGTCTTCCAGCCCGGCCACCGGATCATGGTGCAGGTCCAGTCGAGCTGGTTCCCGCTCTACGATCGGAACCCACAGACCTTCGTGCGCGACATCTTCTGGGCCCGGCCGTCGGACTACCGCAAGGCTGTGCAGAGGCTTCATCACGCCCCCGGACAGGCGAGCTTCGTCGAGCTGCCTGTCGCGACGGCGCGCTGATTCCCCTACTCGCTGATGTCCACGAACTGGGCGTACGGGTTGCACGCCGGCGCGGCGCAGACGCGATGCGGTCGAGTTGCGTGGCGAGCTCCGGGGCATGGATCGACGCTCGGAGACGGCCGGTGTTACCGTCGCGCGCATGAGCCTGTGGCGATATCTCTGGGACAGCGAGTACAAGCAGCGCGACGACATCGACGCGGCGCAGGTAGCGGCCGACGAGGCCGCCAGCCAGGCGGAGGCCTCGCGCTACGTGGCGCGCAACAACGAGCAGCGCATCGAGCGCCTCGAGCTCCTGGTGGAGACGCTCCTGCATCACCTCGAGCAGAGCGGGCAGCTCGACCGCCAGAAGTTTGGTGCTCTGGTCGAGCAGGTGGATCTGGCGGATGGCAACCTCGACGGCCGTATCAGCAAGGACATGTCCCACCGCGTGCCCAGATGCCAGGAATGCGGCAAGCCGCTCGCCCGCAAGCGCAAGGAGTGCATCTACTGCGGGGCCGAGGTGCCGCGCCGCAACCCGCGCTGATTGACACCAACCGCACCGAGGCGATGGCTCGTCTATCGAGATATTGACGGGCTACTCGGGGCAGGGGCCGAGCGCGTCCAGCGATACGTCGTCGAAGTAGAAGCTGGTCTGCTGGCCGTCGTTGAACGTGCCCAGAAACTGGAGCTGCAGCGCCTCGCCCGCGTGCGCCTCGATGCCCTGGAGGGCCTCCGGTGTCCAGCCGGGAGGACAGCCGTCGGCGTCCAGGTTGCTGCCGGTCGCGAGCTCCTCGAGCACGGTGCCGCTCTCGTCGAGCAGGAGCAGCTGCGCGGTGTCGAGCTCGGTCTGCTCGGTCTCCTCGGTCTCGACGCAGGTCAGGCCGCCGAGGCTCAGCGACTCGGCCGTCTCCGGCACCTGGAACGCCTGCGTCAGGCGAACCTCGGTCTGCAGCGCGCTTCCGATCAGGGCGGCCCGGCGGCCCTCCGGTACCTCGACCGGAATCTGATCTTCCGGGTAGGTCGCCGGCGACGGATCCTCGACCCAGCCGAGCGCTCCCACCGGCGGCGGCTCCGCCTCCTCGAAGCCTCCGTTGGCGAGGAGAGGCGTGACACCGTCCTGGCAGGCGGCAGGCGGCGCGGCATCGGGGACCGGATCCGGCTGATCGTCGTCGTCGTCAGGCGCAGCGTCGGAGCCGGGCTCGCCGCCGGCATCGACCTCCGAGCCGGGCGATCCGCCCGCGCTGTCCTTCACGCCGCCGCAGGCGGTCAGCGCGAGAACGGTCATCAGCAAAGCCAGTTCGATTTCGTGGTGCCAGCGCATCCGCGATCGATCGAGCAAGGCGCGCGCCAGCCGCCGAGCTGCCGCGACAGGCAGGTTCGCGCGGCTCGACGGCGGGTCAGCCGCCCTTCTGGACTTGGCGTCCAGGCCGGCGCACTCCGCGTCCAGGCCGGCGCACTCGAAGACCAGCGGCGACGACTTACTCGAAGACCGGTCCTGGCCCCGTGACTGTCGTCGTGTGGCACCACCGGGCACCGCCCGACTGCTAGGATGCACGGTCGTGCGTCGAGACGCAGTCCTTCTCGCCTTGCTGGTCCTGCCGGGATGTCGGCAGCTCCTCGACATCCCGTCGGATGTGAGCGCGGAGGACGACGGGGCCGACGCCCAGGGACCCGGATCTGGCGACGCAGATCCGGGCGACCCGGGTTCGGGCGACGGCGGCGGCGGCCAAACGGACGGCGGAGAGGGACCAGATGGCGGCGGTGATGCAGGGGCATGCGCGACGACCTCCGTCCTGTTCGACTTCCCGGATCGGAGCGCGCTCGAGGGATGGCGGCTCGACAGGACGCCGCCCGACGCCGGCTGCATGCTGCTGGTCGAGAACGGGCGGCTTGCAGCGTACCGGACGGGGCCGCCGGTCGGCTCGTGCATCGCCTCCCGCGAGCTCGGGCTCGACATGACCGCCGACTCCGGTCTCCAGATCACTCTCGCCGATCCGGGATCGGAGCAGATGAGCATGTCCTTCTCGATGGTCCTCAGCGACGGGAACGGCGACATCCGCCAGCGCCGGAAGCTCCAGATCGTTCGCGACGACGGCTCGATCCGATTCGGTGACTGCAACGACGAGGGCTGCACGAGCAGCGGTTCGCTCGCGTTCGATCAGTCGAACCATGTCCGCTGGCGCTTCGTCCACGACAGCGCGGCCGGCGCGGTCTATTTCGAGGTCGCCCCGGCCGTCGGCCCCTTCGCCCGCCCGGACGGCGTCACCCCGGTCGAGGGAATCGAGGCAGATCTGGTCCGGTGCGTGGGTGTGGAGCTCGGCACGTACGAGGGCAATCCTGTCACGACCGGCACGGCCGCATTCGACGATCTGCTCGGCGGGCCCGACCGCTAGCAGCTCGACTCCGTATTTACCCGGCCAGCACGTCGCCGGCTAAAGACATACCCTCGGTCGCCCTTCGGGCTCCCTCGGCTAGCCGGTCAATCGCGTCGCACCTCGCCCTCGATGGCCCGGTCGGCCACGCCCAGGCGACTCTCGAGCAGGCCTTCGATGCGGCGGGCCTCGGGCCAGTCATCGATGCGGTTGACCAGCAGGTGCCGGGTGCCGTCGGTGAGGAGGGCGAAGATGCGGAACATCGCGCCGTACGCGTCGGTGCCCGGGGCGACGTAGATCTGATCGACGTTGACACGACCGATCCGCGTCGCCCTGGCGGGCGGTCCGGAGCGCTCGATCGCCAGCGCGCTTTCGCTCGCCGCGGCGATGAGCTGGGCAGATGACGACCCGAACGCAACCACGAGCGCCACCATCGCCAGCACGGCGGCGGCCACCGCGGCGACGATCATGGAGGCGACCAGGGCGACGATCGCCACAGTGCCGAAGAGGACGGTGAGACCGACCGCCCAGTACACGCCGGCGCCCGCCGTGGCGACGCTGGTGACCCGCACCTGGACGCCGTCGTCTTTCACGACGATGTCGGTCCGGGACGGCCGGGGGCGGTCAGGCGACGGCCACCTGGCCAGGCTCACGCGCGCCCTGCAACGACGACACAAGATCGCCGACTGCTCCGGATCGAGGTCTCCACTCTCGAAGGGGCTCTGGCAGCGAGCACAGCGAAGCGGCTTGTCCTTCTGGCGCCGCATGGCGGCCAGCTCGCGCTCGAGCGCCTCGATGCGAGCGTGCGCGGCGACGAGATCGCTACGATGCACCATGACGGCCGCCACCTGACCACGGATCGTGGCTGAGATCCACTGGCCCTGAATCGAGACGTTCGCCGGCGAAGCGGCGGCGAGGTAGTGCGTTGGTGGCGCTACTTCTTGTCCTTCATCATGTCGGAGCCGCGAAACCAGATGAAGTCGCGATCGTCCCGGGCGTGGAACAGGTGCTGCTCGACCCGGCCGCTGTCGAAGCGGAGCTCGAGGATGTATCCGTCGAGGACGTAGGTGCCCGTGCGATCGGCGCTGGTGTTGCGGCTCCGCCGCGAGCCGCCCCCGGCGAAGTTCGGGTTTGTCGTCGAGCTGGCGCTGCCTTCGTCGCTGTACACCGAGTGGCTGGTGGTGTCACCGCTGGTCCCTCCCGAACCGCCGCTGGAGGAGACCTCGAACCGGCCTTCCTTGCTGAAGACGACCGAGCTGTTGTGCCAGTAGACCGCGTCGGGCCCGACCTGGCCCCCCGTCGATGCGGACCACTTGCCCGACAGACGCTCGCCGCGCCGAGCCGGCTCGCGGATCGACTGGCTCGGCGGAACGGCGAACGCCACTCCGGCGAGCGAGATCTCGTACTTCTTGCCTCGCTTGCGCCAGTGGCCCCATTTCTTCGGGTGGGCCGCCCTGCTGGTGGCCGGGTCGAGATCCTGGAGCGCGGTCGTGCAGGTGCCATCCTTGAACAGGACATACGTGTTGTCCACCATCTGCATGCCGCTGATGTCGTAGGTCTGGTACCAGCTGTAGAGCACACCGCCGCTGCCGACCTGCAGCCGGTCGGGATCGACATTGAGCCCCTGCGAGATGTACCGCCTGGCCTCCTCGCGCAGGGTGCGGAGCGCGGTCGCGTCGCCCGACTTCTTGACCGCATCCCGCTTCGTGGCGACGAACATCGCCAGGATCGCCATGTGCTCGTAGAGCTCGCGCTTCTCTGCCGCGCCGGCGCGCGCGAAACCGGCATGACTCTGCAGCACGCGCCGCACCTGGTCGATGACTGGCTTGTAGTGCTTCTGATCGACCTCGACATCGCGATACGCCTCGAAGCTCGCGATCGCGAACGCGGCCAGCGCACCGGCGACGTCGCCTGCCGGGATGCCGACGGCGCTCTCGACCTTCGAGAAAACCTGGAGCAGCGAGTCGAACGTGCGCTCCATGGTGGCTCGCTGCGCCGCGGGATATCCTGCCGCGAGCTTCCTGGCCGCATCGCTCCGACCTGAAGTGATCGTCGAGACGCGCGGGTCGGCCTTGCCCCGACCGGAGAGGGCGGAGCCGGAAAAAAGGTCGCCCGGCACGGCCGCCGGCCGCGCGCTGGGAGCGCTCTGTGCGTTTCCCGGCCCGACGCTGGAGACGAGCACGACGGACAGGACCGTGAGCTGGATTGCGGTCTTCATGGAAAGGAGGACGAACATCTTCATTCCGAGAGGAGGCACTCCAGCGCGGCAGGTCGCACGGAAGGTGGCCGTCACCGGTCAGCTCGTCGGCCGTCGAGCCGCTGCTGTGGAACGGTCCCCCCACGCAGACCATTCGACATCGAGCTCGCGCCCGTGGCCGAGGCTCACGCCAGTTGAGCTCCGGATGGCGTGGAGCCTGCCGAGCTCGGTGACCTCTCGCTGAGCTACGGGCGGCCCTGGTCCGCCCCGCTCCAGTCGCACACGCCCTCGGGGAAGATCTGCATCAGCCGGGCGCGCTCGGCGGCGCTCGGCACCCAGCTCCCGTAGACGCCGTCGTCGATGGCGTCGTCGACGCTCTGGAGGGCGCACTTGAAGATGCCGCCCTGGAACGGGCCGCCCGCCACGCGGCGCGAGCTGCTGTGGACCGGGAACACCTGCGTGCACGCGCCCGGCGGGCCTTGCGTCCAGGATGCCGTCCCACACGCCGTCGCCCGCCGCGATCTCGTTGCCGAGCGTGTCGAAGCAGCGGTCCACGGCGCGCGGCGGCTTGTTCTCCGCGACGCTGCGCCACGGATGCATGCGGATGTTCTCCATCCACTCGTCGATCACCTGGAAGGCCTCGGGCGTCTGATCGAACATGGGCTCCGCGGGCCTCGCGTCGGTGAACCAGATCACCTGATTGTCGTCGGTGCCGCGATCTTGCAGGCGCTGCCGCGTCGCGAACGACTGGTGGCTGTGGTGCATGTCGAGCTGATGTTCCAGGTAGTGCCGCCAGTCGATCACCGGGATGTCGATGTCGCCGTCGAAGCGCATGCCGCTCTCGTAGGCGGCGTGGATCGCATCGATGCTGCCGGTGCGGCGCGGCGCCGGCGTGACGCCGCCGTCGGGCGACAGGTTCATGTTGCGCGAGCTCCACGGGTCGAAGGTCTCGGGGCTCGGCGTCGCCGACGAACGGGAATCCCTCGACGACCATGTCGCCGGGCTCCTTCCAGCTCCCGACCTTCGCGTTCAGGTCGAGGAACTCGGCCGGCGTGATGACGCCGTCCATCAGCGCTCCGAGGCCGTACTGGACGCCGACGTTGTCCCAGCCCGTGCGGCCGAAGCCCTCCGCGTCCGTGCCGTAGATGTTCACGAGGTCGCCGGCGTGGGTCCAGTCGACGCCCGCCGCTCCCTGCGCGAGCTTGTCGAGGTCCTGCACGTTCGTGAACGTCGGGTTCATCGTGAGCGGCGTCAGCCCGAACCACGCGCGCCGGCACTCGGTGAGGGGCGGCGGCGTGGTCGGCGTGGTCGGGATCGGCTCGGGCCGGTTCAGCCCGAGCACGGTGTAGAACGAATAGAGCGGATTCCACGTGCCGGACGCCTCGTCGGCGTCGATCGCGGGCGTCACGCTGGCATTGAGGCCCTGGATGGCGCGCCGGTCGAGGACGTCCTTCCACTTCGGGTTCAGCCGGTCGGTGTCGTCGAAGTAGTGCTCCAGCAGCTCGCAGTCTCCGACGTGGATCGTCTGCGTGATCATGTCGGAGTACGAGTACTGCGGGATGGCGGCATCGATGCAGACCGGGGTGGTTCTGCGCGTACACGTACTGCTGGATCGCGCCGCCGGAGCCGCCGACGCCCACCGTGTAGAGCGGGACGCCGTGGTCCTCGACGAAGTGCTCCTTCACCATGAGCGCGGTCTCGCCGCCGAGCTGCAGGTTGTAGTGCGTGTTGGTGCGGAGGCCCGTCGAGCGTCACCACCGCGTAGCCGAGCTGCAGCACGTCGTGACGCAGCATGGCGCCGGTCCCGTTCGTGCCCTGCGTGCGCCCGATCGCGACGCCGCCCTCGAGGCTGAGGACGAGGCGCCCGTTCCAGAGCGAGTCGTCGGGCTCGCGTGGGGTCGGTCTCCGTCGTCGGCGCGAGCATCGCGACGCTGTAGATGAAGCGGTTGATCGTGCCGCGCTCCCAGCGGACGATGTAGGGCACCGTATGCGCCGTCGAGCGTCGTCGTCGTGGCGATGTCGGCCGGCAGCGGACCGGAGGGACCGCCGGGGAGCGCCACGAAGGCGCCGCTCGGTGTTCCGGTACTGGTACTGGAAGCGCGTGTTGCCCGCGCAGTTCTTGCTGTAGCCGATGATGGTGGCGTCGGCCGTCGGGTAGCCGCGGCCGTCTCGCGGGTAGTTCCCGCTCGCGTCCTCCTGCGCGACGCGGATGCCGATCGCGTCCTGGTTGTCGATGAAGGGCTGGCCGAGGCCGTTGCGCGCCGTCGTGCAGACGAACGGCTGCTGCTGCGGGCCCGAGAAGATGGGGCCGCCGATCGGGTAGTTCGTGACGTGCAGTGTCGCCTGCGGCCGCTCCGCGGCGGCGGTCGACTTCAGCCGGAGCCAGTTGTCGCCCTCCACGAAGCCCTGGACGACGCCGACGAGGTCGCCGTCGTGCGGCTCGAGCTGGCTCGTCACGTCGACGCCGTTCAGGTAGAGCCGCGCGTTCTTCTTCACCTTCTTGCCGGGGAACTCGACGCGCACCAGCGCGTCGCCGCCGCTCACCTGGTCGGGATCGCTGGACAGGATCTCGATCGACCACGTGCCATGGGAGGAGACGGGCAGCCACCATCGCTCGTACCTGCTGGCGCTGGCGCCGTCGACGGGGGACATCGAGTCGCCGTCGACCAGGGGCATCGAGTCGCAGGCGAAGAACGCGAGCGCGACCAGCAGGCGCGCGCGAGAGACACGAGCTCTCCGAGACGGCATGGGAATCCTCCCTGCAGCAGGCCCGACAGTCCGCGAGAGAGTCACCGTAAATCCGGCCCGGCCGGAGTGTCAACGCGCATGCGCGAGCCGCTCCCGTGACGGACGGACACTTCGATGAGTGCAGCTGTCGCAGCCGCAGCTGCCGCCATCCCGTACGGCATGCGGCATGTCTGCCGTTGCCGGTTCCGTAGCGGAAACCACCAACGCTGCCTGCCGCGTAGATCCGCGCTCTCGCCCATGAACTGCGCAACAGCTGCAGGGATGGTCCGACATGTCCATGCGCCATGCTGCGCCGCCTCATCGACCTCTCGTTGCCGGGCGCTCCCGGCGCATGCCGGTGGAGATGACTGGATGGATGTCCTCTTCCAGGTCCTGAGCTCGGTGCGCGTCAACGCGGCCATCTTCTTCGCCGCCGAGTTCACGGCCCCCTGGGTCGTCGCCAGCGCCCGCTCGGAGACGATCGCGGCGCTGCTGCCGGGCGCCAGCGAGCCGTTCGTCGCCTACCACCTGCTCACCGAGGGGAGGGCCTGGGCGCGAATCGACGGCGAGGAATGCATCGCCCTGGCGCCAGGGGACCTCCTGGTCTTGCCTCACGAGGACGCACACGTGCTGTCGAGCCAGCCGATCGACCGCCATCGCGCCGAGCAAATGCTCGACGTTGCGCTGCCCGCGATGGGCACGGAAGCGCCGCCGTTCGTGCGCGGCGGCGGCGGTGGCGCCGTGACGAGGTTCGTGTGCGGCTATCTCGCCTGCGACCAGGATGCCGGTCAGCTGCTTCGCCGCGGCCTGCCCTCGTTGATCAGGATCCAGTTGCGCACCGACAGCGCGGGTCAGTGGCTCGAGGACTCGATCCGCCACCTGGCGTCCGACTACACCTGGCTGAGCCCGGCACGTTCGGTTCTGGTCACCAGGATGGCGGACGCGCTCCTCGTCGAGACCCTGCGCCGCTACGCCAGCCAGCTGCCTCCCGAGGATTCCTCCTGGCTCGACGGCGCCCGCGATCCCGTCGTGGGCGCCGTGATCGCGCTGTTCCAGCGCAGGCCATCGCACCCTGGACCATCGCCGAGCTCGCCGCCGAGACCGCGGTCTCGCGCTCGGTGCTGTCGGAGCGCTTCACACGATGGCTGGGTGAGCCGCCGCTCCGGTACCTGTGCCGCTGGCGTCTGCAGCTCGCCGCCAGGCTGCTCAAGACGACGCGGACGAGCATCCTCGAGCTGGCCGCCGGCGTCGGTTACACATCCGAGGCCGCCTTCAATCGCGCGTTCAAGCGCGAGTTCGGCCTGCCGCCAGCTCAATACCGACGGACCCAAAGCGTGCACGGCGGCGATCAGGGTCCCATTTCGATCCGCGAGGAGGCCCTCATCCTGCCGGCGGAGCTCCGGCGGACAAGGAAGTTGCAGTAGAGGCCGCTCGACAACCGCACCGAAGCGCCCGCGTAGCTGGCGGCGAGCGCCTTCATGTCTCGCGTCGTGGCGCCGGTCGGCGGCCACGGCGACGTGGTGCGCCACGGGAGAAGCGGACTGAAAACGGTCGACACACGCGGGTCGTCGAGGCGCAGGTCCGCCAGGCGTTTCGGAGAGACGAAGGTCCAGCCGTAGAAGTAGACGTCGGGCCGGGCAGCGAGCAACGCCGGGATGGAGAAGAGCGACGGCGACGGTTCGTGTGGAGCGTGCGCGAGGTCGGCGTTGACGAGGCCGCTCAGATCGACGATGCGGCCGCGCAGCCATCGCGATATCCGCATGTAGTCGCTCTGGCCCACGACGATGGAAGCCCGAAACGCCTCGCCGATCGCCGCCGCGCATTCCCGGTCCTCGATGCCGCTGGTGGTGTCCCAGGTGGCGTCGAGGGACGCCGTCGGCAACCGGCGCAGCGCCGTCATGCCGCAGGCATCCGTCGCGGCGCCACACCGCCGCGGTCGCTCGATCGAGGCGACCCCGATCGAGGTTGCCGCCGCGCCGGCCAGGAGCAGCATGAGGGCGACGAGCGACCAGTGACGAAGTCCTCCCGCCGCCCGGGCGATCGCCACACCGAGAGCCGGCAGGAGCGGAATCAACATGCGCCAGCCGTTGAAGAGCTTGTCGCCGCCGGCGAGGAACACGAGCGCCGCCATCCCCAGGGGAACGAGCAACACGACGCGCAGCTCCCGCGCCAGCCGCGGCCCTCTGAACAAGCTCTCTCGCCACGTCGAGATCCAGAGGAGCGGCATGAGGAGCATGCCGATGATGGCGGGCCACGACGAGCCGAACGGGTTGATCGCGGCGCGCACGACGGCGCCGCGGGCGAAGTCGGGAAATTCTCGCGCCCCGTGCAGGACCAGGCTGTTCGGTGTGAGCCCGCCGCTCGGCCCGCGGAAAAGGTACTGAAGTCCGTCGCCCAGCGCGCTCGACGAGAACGCGACACCGGTCTTCACGTAGACCGGGTTCGGAAACGCGTGTCCGAACTCGAGCCGATGCCAGACGAAGTAGGACGCGCTCGGAAGTGCGAAGGCGAGAAGTCCGGGAACGATCGCGCGGAGGCGCGAGCGCGCCCCGCGGAAGGACTCGACCAGCGCAAGGCCGAGTGCGAGCGTCACCACGACCAGGGAGACGAGCATGCCCTCCGGCCTGGTCACGAACAGCAGGGCAAGCGACAGTCCGCCGAGGATGGCCTTCCAGCGCGCAGTGTCTCGCGCGAACAGCGCGGGCGCACCCAGCGATGCCAGCAACACCGACAGCGCCACCAGCGGCGCATCCATGAGCGTGGTTGACCAGTAGGCGAACTGCGGGCTGAAGGCCGAGGTTGCGATGGCAGCGAGGACGGCAGCCGCGCCGACGACAACGAGCCGATCGCGCGGCGCGTTCGCCATCGGCAGCGCGAGAGACGCAATGACCACTGCCGTGGCAGCCAGCAACCCGGCGCCACAGACGGCCGCGACCGGATCGGCGCGATGGAGGAAGTAGGCCAGCGCGCTCAGCACCTGGAAGGCGAAGCTCGTGAAGCCATCGGTTCCGCGCTCGCCCACGTTCCAGGCCAGCTCGCCGTGGTCCACCCAGTTCATCGCGTAGCGGACGTAGATGTATCCATCGTCCACCATCGCGTGCGGCGCCAGAGCCAGGTTGACGAGCCACGCGCACAGGAGAAGCACGAGGGCCGCGCCGATCGCGCCGATGCGTCGGGCGCGGGTCATGGGCCGACGGCCGTCGCAAGCCGGTACCCGGCCTGGCCGTCATCGAGACGATCGCCGGCCAGGCCGAGAGCAGGCGGCCGTACTGGCGGAGGAGACTCTTCAGCTCGACCATGCCGCCGGCGGCGGAGTGGGGCCGGCGCAGATCCTGGGGGATGGAGAACCAGGGCTCGACGGCGGCGCGCTCGAGGAACAGGATCTGTCGCGCGATGTCCTCGGCCCAGTAGTGCGGTCGATGGCCATGGCGGTCCAGCAGCGACGAGCAGGAACTCGATGCGAGCGAGCGCCGCGCCGCACACCCGCGAGTGGATCGCGCGATCGAAGTCCGCCTGCGGGAGCGATCCGATCTCGGCCAGGTGGCGGCCGACCGCCTCCAGTCCCTCCTCCACCGAGGCAGGAGAGGCGGTCGAGCGACTCCATTCCTCCACACAGAGCTGGATCACCTCGCTGAGCCGCATGCACAGGGGATTCGGGTCGAACGCACGTCGCTCGCTCGGGGCGTGAAGGATCGCGAAGGGCAGCATGGCCGATCAGCGCCCCGGGACAGCAGCGTCTCAACAGGAAACCAAACACGCCGTCCTCGTTGCGGCCGACCGGCATGAAGGGCGGCAGCAGGCCCCTGTTGTCGAGGCTGGTCGATGTCATCATCATCCCCCGCCTACGGAGACGGTCGGGTGGAGCGAGTGCCGCACGACTTCTCTCGAGGAGAGCGCGCGCCTGTAGGCGTCCTGCGACGCGAGCAAGCGATTCCTGGTGGGCTCGTCGGTGGTGGCCACGAACGCCGCGGGGGACGACATCGCACAGTCACCGACGACGCCGGCCGACACCGCGGCGACCCGTCCGCTCGCGCCGGCGATGGACAGAGTCGATCCCAGCATCCACTCGTGCCAGCCCAGCAGGTCAGCGCTCCGGGACTGGATGGACCGCACCGCCTGCCCGCGCCTGTCGTGGAACCAGACCTGCTCCGGGTTGCCGGTCTCGTGCACGCGGATCTCGCGCCTGGACTCGAGGGACATGCTGCCCGCGAGACCCACCGTGTCGTCGTCGGCCGAGAGAAGCGCGCGGCCCGCGGCGGCGAGGAGGATCGCGTTCCGGTTGGCGCCGTACGCAGGCAGCCCGCCGGGGACCCCGAACAGGGCGAAGCGGACCACCGGCGGAGGGATGTCGCCAGAGGTCGCCAGCCAGTCGGCGAAGGCGCGCTTCTCCCTCGCGCCCACGTAGAACGCTCTTCGCCCGGTCGCGGCGGACAGAGCGCGGAGAAGACCGAGGTCCTGGTCGCGCCCCTCGTCATCGGGCGAGCCATCCACGACGAGGATGTCGACCGACCGGCCGGCCCGGTCCAGATTGCGGGCGTAGGTCCTGATCGCCCGCTCCAGCAGACGACGACGCCCGAGCGTGGGGAATGCCAGCCAGGTGATCGCGGTCGCGGATGACATCGCGGACTCGCGGGCTCAGACCAGCTTCCGGATCGCGTACGGGGCGAGGGACCAGAGGCCCAGCACCAGGAGCGCGGCGGGCCCCACCCGGCCGGCGACGATCAGGTACGCGGCGAGCGCAGCGCTCGCCACCGCCGCGGCGTACAGATAGGCGCTCAGCGACCTCATCCGGTGCGCGTCGTGCGTGACGAGCGCGGACGTGTTCCATTCGAGCAGGTTCCGACCCGAGATCATCCTGACCAGGGCCCTGCCGATCGCGTCCAGCGCCAGAAGCGCCTGGTGGGGCGCGGTCAGCAGGCGCACGAGCTCACGCGAGTGGATGCCCCGAATCGCGCGCCACCAGTCCCGGACCTCGTGGATCATCGGGCCGCGCGGCAGCCTGCGCAGAAGGCCGGCCGCCAGCACGAGGTACGAAGCGAGCGAGGGGCAAGGCCAGCACCACGGCGAGGCGCCGGGTCGCGAGCGCCGGATCGAGCGAGACCGCCAGCGTCACGGCCGCCGCGTACGCAACCACAATCAGGCTGACACGCGCGTTGTTCAGCACGAGGAATCCGAGGAACGGGGAGTCCGGCGCCGGGGCCGCGCTCTCCCGGCGCCGGTTCGACGGCGGAGCAGGAGGCCGAGGTTCTGCCAGTCGCCGCGGATCCACCGGTGGAGTCGGGCGCAGTAGCTCGAATAGCTGGCCGGAAAGTCGTCGAGCAGGGTGGCCCGATCGAAGAAGGCAGTCCTGAGGATGCCGCCCTCCATCACGTCATGGCTCAACATTCTCTCGGGCGGGAAGCGGTCGTCGAGCAGCTGCCTGGCCAGGGGGACGTCATAGATTCCCTTGCCGGCGAACATTCGCTGTCCGAAGAGGTCGAAGAAGCCGTTTCGAAGCGGCCGGCTCGAGGCTCCATCGCTCGCCACCGGCTGCGCCTGCAGGAACAGCCCCGGCCGCCTCCATCCCGCGCAGCGAGTCCGGGCGGGCCAGGACCGGGCTGGCCACGATGCCGTATCCGCGCTGCCACGCACCCACGCCGATCGGGATGGCTCGCGCGGTTCAGAGGATGATGGATGGCGCCTATCATGCCGGCGGATGGCGTTCGGGCTGGCGCTGGTGTCCTCGTCGAGGACGAGCACGTATCGGGTGGAGCGCAGCGACGTGACTCGCCCGATGACGAGCGCAAATTCGTTCGAGCCATCGGCGATGAACCGGTTCAGCGCCTGCAGCTTGCCCGCCTTGCGCCCGTGCCCCATCCAGCAGCGCTGCCCGGGCGACCACGCCCTGGCGCGATGCAGGAGGTAGAACGGCTCGAGGCCGCGCACGGCATCGCCCCGGTTGAGCTCCTCCACGAGGGTGGCGCAGCGATGGAGGAGCTCCGCCTCCTCGGCGCTGGGGTCCTCGCGATCGCTGTCCAGCCAGTCGGTCAGGAGCCCGAACCGCACGTTGCGATCCGGCTCGTTCCGCCAGTGTCCCTCGAGACGCCTCACCAGCTGGTCGACCTGCTCGGTGCTTGTGAGCAGGACGGGAACGCAGACCAGGGTGGCCGCTTCGTCGGGGACTCCTCCGTCGAAGTCCATCGCGGGCAGCGATCTCGCCGGCATGCGCGACAGGAGGATCGCCTCGAGCATCTTCCAGGCCGCCTCGAAGGCAAGCGTCCCCAGCACGACGGCCACCGCCAGGTCGAGAATCGAGGAGCCCGTGGCCAGCCCCCAGGCGCGGCTCGACACGAACGTGATGACCGCTGTGAGACCGACCAGCGCAAGACCCAGCACCGAGACCGTGCGCGACGACGAACCCAGCCGCCGTGACGACGGCCGACCTCCTCGAACATCGGTGTTCAGCAGCGAACCGCGACAGGCGCGAGATAGAGATCCGCCGCGCGCATCGCCCGACGGCCCTCCCCCGCGCTGCGAGGGTCAGCGCGCGGCGCAGGAGCTCGGAGGGCGAGACGCCGCTCCTGGTCGCCAGCGACTCCACAGCCCGGCGGTAGCTCTGCCTGGTGGCGCCGTCCATCGCGCGGTAGCAACCGGCCGGATCGCCCTCCAGCAGGGACTCGAATGGACACACGGCCCTGATGAATGGCTCGGGCGCCTGCCGGTCGACTCTCTCGAGCACCATCAGGTGGAGTGCGGGCGAGCGGACCGCGTCCGGGGTTCCCCGGACCAGCGCGTCGACCAGATGGTCACGGACGCGGAGCAGACAGATCAGCCGAACGGCCGGCAGCGCAAGCTCGAGCTCGTCCACGGTCAGCCGGGTGCGCTCCTGAACGCGCCGGAGGAAGGCGGCGTAGCCGTCGAGCTCGAAGTCCCCGCGCACTGCAGCCAGGTAGTCCTCGGCCAGCCGTATCACGCGGGGCCGGATGGACGACCTCGCGTCCCGGACGACCGGGCAGGCGCGCAGGCGGTCGATGGCATCCAGCGCACCGGCAGCCGCCTGCCTCAGGCGGGCCGCTCTTTCCAGACGGAGCGGATGCATGGACTGGCGCGCACGCGCGGAGACCGAGATCCACCGCGAGACTCTCGATGGCCCGCGGCCTGGTCAGGAGCCAGTCGAGAAGGACCAGCTGGCGCGCCATCGAGCGCAGGACCCGGCGTCTCCGCCTCGAAGCTCCACAGCGAGCGCCCGACCGCCTCGTAGAGCGGTTGCTCCTCGCCGTGGGCAACACGGGTGGGCGGCGCTGCGCCCGCCCTCCCGTCCGCGGCCATCTCCATCAGCGCTCTCGCAGAAGGGCCAGGCGCGCATCGATCTCTTCCGCGAGACTCTCGCTGTGTCCCTTGATCTCGAAGACCTTGTTGCCCTTCCTGTCGAGGAACCAGATCTGCGGAACGCTGACGACGCCCGCCCTCGCCGCATACCCGTCATCGAGCAGGACCTGGAAGTCGTAGCGATTGGACGCCATGTAGCGGCGGACTTCTTCCGGGTTCGGATCGCTGTTGATCGTGACGAGCGCGACGTCCTTCATGCCCTTGTAGCGCGAGAACGCCTCCGCCAGCTCGGGCATCGCCACCTTGCAGACCGAGCACCACACCCCCCAGAAGGCGATCACCGTGTACTTCCCCTCGAGAGAGGACAGGCTCAGCTTGCCCCCCTCGAGGCGCTCGAGGGCGAAGTCATCCGGCCGCTGGGCGTCCGGGGAGATCTGCGACGACAGGCTGGCCTTGCGCAGGCTGCGCGCCTTCTCGTCCAGCTTCGCGCGATATGCGTCGAACCCTTCCTTGCTTCCACTCCGCTCCGCGTAGAGGCCCTCGAGCGCGGCCATGCTCTGGTCGTGGATCTGCGTCGTCCCGTTGCTGCTGTAGGACTTGACGTACAGGTCCTCCGCGGCATCCAGGCGGCCCCTCTCCTGGTGAAGCTGTCCGAGGTGCAGATACGCCGCGGCTGATTTCGGATCGTATTCGAGCGCGGCGCGCAGCGCCTTCTCTGCCTCCTCCAGCCGCTTCTGCGCCAGGAGCACGTGGCCAAGAGCAGCGTGCATCGTCGGCGCCGAGCTCCTTCTCGTAGGCCCGGGCCGCTGCCTCGTCGGTCGCGCCTTCCCGTGTAGCGACTGCCGCCGGGATGGCCGCGATTCCCTCACGCGCGAGCCTTTCCGCGGTGTCCAGGTGCGCTCCCCGTCTGGCGAGCGCCGAGGCGCCTCCGGCAAAGACGGTGTCCGGCCGGTTCTTCACGTGGCGCTGCATGCCACGTACGATTTCGAGAAACTGGTCCGCACCCACCGCGCGATCGTGTTCCGCCGATTTGAAGAGCATCATGTACGCTCTCTCGACGAAGGTCGGCTCGTGATGCACGCGGACTGTCGATGAACTCCTTCAGGGCCTGACGGTGCCGCGCCGAATCCGCCGCCAGCGACGGACTCTGGGCAGCCGGCCTCCGGCGGTCGAGCGCAGCTCGATTCAGGAGCACCTCCCCTGCTTCCTTGCTCCCACCGTACTGCGCGAGAAGCTTGGTCTCGATCGCCTGCAGCTTCGCCTCCAGACCCAGGTCGTTGGCCTGCAGCACGACCTGGCTGAGGGTGGACGCATGGCCCGGGCGCCTGGCCACGAACCGCGTCGATGTCCAGGGCGGCCAGCTGCGCCTTCTTCCTGGCGTCCAGCTCCCAGTTCTCACGCAGAGCTCTCCAGTAGAGGGCGTGAACGCGAGGAGACGCCGACCGGTCCACGACCGAGCGCAAGAGGGAATACGCCTCCGGAACCCGTCGCGAGACCATCAGGAACCACGCCGCGGTGTAGGAGGGAAGCGCGCTGGCTGGCGTCCACCTGACGAGCGCGTGGAAGACCTGCAGGGCTTCGTCCTGCAGCCGCTTGCGCGTCGCGCGCGTCCACGCCGCGCGGGCAGGGACTTGTCATAGATGGCCGACGCCTTGACGACCAGCAGCTCCACCGAGCGGTCCAGCATTGACCGATGCGCGTCCAGGAGATCGATCGCCTCGTCCTTGCGGTCTCTCACCCGCAGCGTCTCCGCCCTCAGCCACAGGAAGTCGAGGTGGTCCGGCGCCAGCTCCAGGGCCCTCTTGCTGGCCTCGAGCGCCTCGTCACCGCGCTCCCTGTTCCAGCTCAGCGCAGCGGCGAGAGCGAACTGCGCCCACGCGCTTTCGCGATCACGCGCCAGCAGTCCTTCGGCGACTCGCAGCGCCTCGGGTTCGTGTCGGTCGCGCGCCGCGTTCAGGGCGTACCACGCGCCAGCCTCCGGGCTCCCGCTGCCTCCCGAGAATGCTTCCGTCCGAGAACGACTCCGGCCTCGTAGTCGAGGCCAAAGAAGCTCTCTCGCAACTGCTTGGCCGTCTCGGCATCTGCGGCTCCCTGCTCCGCCGGGCCCTCGTCCTCTCGCATGAGACTGCCTGCGGCCACGGCCGCCGACGCGGCCATGGCCACCGCCACGATTCCTACCTTCGTTTTCACTGTGCCGTACCTTGGTTGCCTCTGTTGGTGGTGCAGGACGATCATCTCCGACGCAGCAGAAATGCGACGTAGACGATGCGGCCGGGGTTCTCGGCGTCCTTGCGCATGTGGCTGGTGATTGCGTCCAGCTCGAGATCGGCGGACTCAGGGAGGCCGAAGTAGAAGTCGTTCCACGAGAGAACCTGACCGGATGTTCCTGAAGGCGTGGTGATGTCGGAAAATGTCTCGAATCTCGCAGAGGGTCTCGCGGCACTCGATGGATGGCCTCTCGAAGGCGTCGCCGAGCGACCGTCCTGAGACGTAGTCCTTGATCTGTGTCTCCGCGATCGGCGCCCACTCCGCGTCGCGCGTCTCCGCCTCGAAGTACTCGTGCAGCTTGAAATAGGAGCCGACCACGCCCTCTGGCAACGACGGTTGGCCCTCCTGGTTCCGAGCGAGCGGTGCCTCCGATCCGAGCGCGCGGGCTCGCAGGGCGTTCTCATCGAGACCGCCGCAGCTCGCCTCCTCGGCGAGGTCACTCGACGCGCGGCGCACGAAGGTGGCCGTGTATGCGGCCGGAACGCGCCTGCTGGACTCGCAACTCGGTTGCGTCGGGGTCGAAAGCCGCGCCGAGCGCCCTGTCCTCTCGCATCTCTTCGATGAGCGAGTCCCAGACCGGACGGGTGTTCTCGGCCTGGTTGTCCGCGTCTTCCCGTACGCGCGACGAGACGCGGAGCTCGCAGAGTGTGGTGCGGCACTCGACGGTCGGCTCGGCGAAGGCCGCGCTTCGACCACCTCGGGTGAACAGAGCGGAGACCTGCGGTTCGACGGCGGATGCCCACTCCTCGTCGCGCTTCTCGGCGGCAAAGCACTCGTGAAGGAGCTCGGGCGTGCTGCGAACTTCTTGGGAAAGCGAGGAGTCGTTGGCGCCAGGATCGCCGGCTCGAGCGCTCGGCAGCGCGGGCCGCGTTCCTCGAGGCAGCCGAGGAGAGCGGGAGTCCGTTGCCGGGACGCCCCCCGACCGCTGCGCTGCGGCTCCGTCCCGCGGCGTCGACTCGTCGTCGTCACCTCCGACTCCCGTCGAGACCACGAGCGCGGCGATGATCAGGCAGACAGTTCCTGCCGCGAACAGTGCTGTTTTCATGTCTCACTCGATGACTGACAGGCTTCGATGACTCATGAGTACGCCGACGACTGGCGCCCTGTCTTTGCCGTGTGTCCGGGTTTCTTTGCAGGCCCATCCTCGGCTCGTCGTCGAATTGCCGATTGCCCGCGCGCTTCGGCCCATGCTAGACGAATCGCTCGCCCACGGGCCGCGAAAGGAGTCGCGCCGCCCGCGATCGGTGTCTGTTCGGTCGGCACACCCTCGTGAAGCATCCCTCCCTCAGCCGTCCGCCATGTACGAGGACTGAGTGGCCGTTTTCCTGGCCCGTGATCCTCGGCGCCTCGAGCGGCCGCGCTGGTTCTCTCCCTCGCGAGGCCTGCGCGGGATCATCCCGGCCTGGGGCTGCGCCGCAGCGGCGTCCTTCATCACGTTCGGCGCGCTCTGGATCTTCCGCGTCCTGGCGGTAGCCGAGCTGCTCAACGAAAGGAGCCTGCGCCATTCACGGCGTCAGCGCTGACGCGCGCGACGAAACACCTCGCGCGCGTCGGATTGCAGCGTCTCGCGTGGCCTCGCGCCTACGAGCACCATCCCCCGAACATGCTGCAGGACCACGTGTCGCTCCCGGGGCTGTAGTTCTGCGTGCAGCAGGGGGCGCCCGGACTACTGGAGGAGCAGTAGACGTCGCCGCCCCCGAAGTAGGTGCACATGTAGCATCCGTTGCAGAAGGTCTCCGCCTCGGCGGGGGGACTGCCCAGAGAGGCCATGGTCAGAGCGACCAGGGACGAACCAAAGAGGATGGACAGCACCTTTGGCAGACGGCTCTTCTTGCCCTCTTTTGTCGATCTCATGTTCCTGTCCTTTCGTGGTGGTGGCATGGGTGTGTCCTGCCGATCACCGCCGCAAGCAGAGCGGAGACGTAGAGGCGCGCCTGCATCCGTGAGGCCCGTCGGAAGGACGCCACGAAGGCAGGCGCGTAACCGGGCAGGACGCCCTGCTCCCTCGGCGCTTTCAGCTACTACTTCTACGCTGGTGATCGACGCGACGTCTTTGCCGTGTCTCCGAGTTTCTTTGCAGCTCCCTGGCCGGGCTGCTCCCACGCCATGACGAGAAATTGGAGCGGCGGCGACCGAACTCGAGCGATGCAGGCCTGCTCGTGATCCTCCCCACCGTCTGGTCTTTACGTCGAGGCGTCTGGACGCGACGACCAGAAATCCGATTCTCGCGAACCGCGCAGGCTGCCGTTTCGCTTCACGGTGTGCGTGCGCGTGGGGGGCACGGTCATTGCTCTTCTTACGTCCCCAGATGACGCGGACAACCAGGTGTGACACCGGTCGTGAGAATGAACGGGGCATCGGATATCTACAGATGCTCATCCTGCTGGCGGTCCTCGGACTGGGCGGCGCGGCCGCCGTCAAGCGGCTGAGCCAGGAGGTGCGCGAGAAGTCGACGTGCACGGGCGACGCGATCGCGAACATGACGACAGGGGCAGCCCGGTGCGGCCAGGGCGCGTCGCCGCCGGCCACGAGCGGCCAGCCTGTCAGCGACGATGGCTCGTCCGACACGGGCCCGAGGCCGCAGTTCGCCGTCGGCGGGCCGGACCAGGGGCCGCCGATCAGCGCCGAGCCGATCGACGTGCTGCCGTTCCCCGGCTCGATCACCGTCACGTGCACGGGGGGTGGGAACGACGACGGCAAGACCTGCAAGGGCCCGAGCAAGTCGAAAGGCATCACCGTCTCGCCCAGCGGCACCCGGACGACCTCGCGCACACCGACCAAGCTCAGCGGCGATGGCTGCCCGCACCAGACTCTGTCGGTGTCCACCAAGTTCCAGCTCGAAGGCGCCGACAAGTCTCACAACGGGAACGAGGAGAAGAAGAAGGAACCCACCGCCAAGGGCAAGCTCAAGGCCATGCTGGGGGCCAAGACCACGTACTCGGTCACCGTGTCGCCCGACCAGGCGGACGCGATCGAGCGCGGTCAGCGCAAGCCGCCCAACCCGCTGGACCCGACCTCGATCGGGCGGGGGGAGAACATTCAGATGTCGGAGGAGTTCTACGCCAGCGTCGGGCTGTCGCGCGAGTACCACGCCCTGCAGGTCGATTTCGGCTACGACAAGGGCCGGCGCGTCAGCTCGGGCGTGACCCGGATCGACGACAACAAGGTGCGCGTCTACGTTGGCGACGAGAACTTCGTCCGCGACGCACTGGCCTTCGGCGTCGGCCACGGGGACGCGCATCTGTCGGTCGGCTTCAACCAGGAGCTGTCCGACGGCAAGCTCAAGGCGGTGGACATCGACATTCGCACGCCCGAGGGCTGGAACGCCTACCAGCAGTTCATCTCCACCGGCCACCTGCCCGAGAGCGGCACCCGCGGCGTGAGCAACCCGACCGACTCGACAACGACGAGGTTCAGCGATAGCGCCACGCTCGAGGCGCAGCTGGGCCAGTTCCAGCTCGGCGGGCAGTTCAAGGACGCGGAGGGCAATCTCGTCGACACTCGAAATGCCGACGGGAGCCGCAAGCAGAGCTTCTCCATCCGCTACAACGACGTCGGACTCGAAGTCACGGCCAAGCAGGACGCGCACGGCAAGCCCGTGGGCGATCGCACGTACGCCCTGAACCTCGAGGGCGTGCGCCCCGACGTGTACTCGAACTTCCAGAGGCTCAACGCCAACGATCCGACCCCGCCGCCGGACGGCAACGCGCGGTTCGACTTCACCCGCTCGGACCTCATGGGCATCCGCCAGCAGGCGCTCGAAACCATCGCGGCGCAGATGGAGAACGAGTTCGGCGTCCACCCGCGGCCCAGCGCCCAGGAAGTGGCCGACATCCTGGACCGCAACCACGGCAAGATCATCTACGGCCCACACAACGCGGAGTTCAGCCCGCATCCGCCGGCGGTGGAAATGCTCGCGAACATGCGCACCCCGGAGGAAGTGCTCGAGGCGCTGTACCGCCTGGCCAAAGGCGACCCGAACGCATTCCTCGCCGGCCCGCTCACGGAGTTCACCCTGGCCGTCAATCACGCCAACGGGGACACCAACCCGACCGCGCGTGGCCGCCTGCCTGGCCGCCTGCGCAGCCCGGCCGGCTGCGGGATCTGATCGTCGAGCCCGGCTCCGGGAAGATCCGGCGCGCGCGGCGTTGGTCCGGACAAACCCGGAGGGACAACCGATGCCGATCTGCCGCCGTCTCGGAGGCACTTGCCTCGCACTCACTCTGCTCGCCGGATGCTTGCACGAAGAGGAGGAACCGGATCTTGTCGCGGCCGAATCACGAGAAGAGGATGAGACCAGCCTGGACGACCGGCTGCCGGGAGCCTCGCTGGAGCGGCCATGCGCCGAGAAGACAGTGGCGCAGATCCAGGTTCGCAATGGCAACCGGATGAGCTTCTGCGTCGTCGACAGGGGCAAGGCGATCTATGTCGAGGTCGGTCCGGACGGCAGCAGGTCCTACATCGACGAGCTCGGCATCCGCGATCCGCTGGAGCGCTGCGCACTCGATCTCTACATGGAGGTCACCGACGAGAGCCGGCCGCTGCCGGTCGAGCTGCTCGACGCATGCCCGTCAGAGCAGCGCCAGCGCGACGACTACGACCGGCGCGAGCCGGTGCGCGGCGGCTACTTCGAGGAGATCCTGGAGCCTCAGGCGCTGAGCTACTGCGGGGCGAAGGGGAAGGCCAACTTCAAGGCCGAGCAGTGTCCGGTCTGCGACCCGTACGACGACTGCGTGTCGTTCTGCTCGGGCGATGCAATGATCTCGCATCAGCGCACGCTCTCCATCGCGCTGGGCGAGGAGGGAAACGTGGCCATGGAATCCAACGCGTCATGCAACGGCTCGACCCTGGTCCGCGAATGGGATCGCGAGGACATCGGCGACTCGTGGGGCTTCCCCGACATCGACTTCTGGCTGGGCAGCGGGAAGCGCTCGTGGACGGGCCTCATGTACGGCGGCGGCTTCCAGGACTATGACTTCAAGCTTCGCGGCGACTCGGCGTCCGGCGCCTTCCACCGCTACGGCTCGTACTTCAGCGACTGGTAGCCGCGGTGGCTCGCGCTGTCGTGGCGCTCACCGACAACGCATGTCATGACGGAGCATCGAGACCATGACTGCTCCGATCAATCCCGCTCAGCGGGTCGCGCTGGTCACTGGCGCCAACAAGGGCATCGGGCTCGCCGTCGCTGAAGGGCTGCTGGACCTGGGGATGACCGTCTTCCTCGGTGCTCGTGACGCCTCTCGGGGTACGGCGGCCGTTGCCGCTCTTTCCGCGCGAGGGCTCGAGGCGCGCCTCGTCCTTCTGGATGTCACTGACCAGACGTCGGTCGATGCGGCGGCGGACACGATCGCTCGCGACGCCGGAGTACTCGACATTCTGGTCAACAACGCAGGCATCGTCGTCAGCCCAATCCGCCCGCCGAGTGCGACGTCTCTCGATGAGATCCGCAGAACGTACGAGACGAACGTGTTCGGCGTGGTGGCGGTCACCAACGCGATGTTGCCGCTGCTGCGCAGGTCCTCCGCCGCGCGCATCGTGAATCTCACCAGCGACCTCGGCTCTCTGACCCTCGCCTCGGCCGACGAGAAGTTCCCCCAGCTGCTGGCCTACAACTCCTCGAAGACCGCACTGAACGCCATCACCGTCGCGTACGCGAACGAGCTGCGCGCCGAGGGAATTCTGGTCAACGCCGTCTCTCCCGGATCCGTCGCAACCGACCAGAACGGACACGCGGGCATTCTGACCCCCGAGGAAGGCGCTCGGCTGCCGATCCGGATGGCCACGCTGGCTTCCGGAGGCCCGACCGGAACCGCCGTTACCGCAGCCGAAGACCTCAGTCACCGTCCCCTGGCCTGGTAGCCCGCTCCACCCTCCGGGTCGATTTCTGCGATCCTCACGGGGCAGGTGCGCACTCTAGCCCTGTCCGGAGGACCTTGGTCGAAGGGAGCGTGATGACGGCGGCGATCCTGGAAGAGCGGCAAGCGCGGCGCGAGCGGCCAGACGGAACATCGCATCGCTGGTTCCCCATGAGAGGGCCGAGGGCGGCGCTGGCCTGGGCCTGCACGGCGACGCTTGCCGGCTGCGGCTCGAGCTCGTCGGAGCCGGCACCCATCTCGGATCGAGGAGAGGTCCTGACCTCGAGGAACGACAACGCGCGCACGGGCGCCAACCTGGAAGAAGACGTCATCGACGTCGCCGCCGCGCGCCGGCTCCGGCTCGTCGCCGAGCACGACGTGGACGGCGAGCTGTACGCGCAGCCCCTGGTCGCCGCGGATGTCCGCACCGAGCTGGGCGAGCGCACGCTCGTCATCGCGGCGACGATGAACGACAGCGTGTACGCCTTCGACCTGTCGGCGGCGAGCGGCGAGCCGCCGGTCTGGCACGTGGGCGGGGCCGGTGAGCTCGGCGCGCCGGGCGAATCGCAGCGCAACGTCGACGGACCTCACGGCATCCTGTCCACGCCGGTCATCGACCGCAGCGCGGGCCGCATCTACGTCGTGTCGCGAGACTGCAGATCATCGGCTCCGGTCAACGTCGGCACCTGCGATCGGCAGGTCCCGGGCGGGGACTGCGCGGCGCGGCTCTCGGCCCTCGACCTGGCCACCGGCGAGGTGCTCGCGACGACCGAGATCGCGGGTTCCATCGCGGGGGTCGCGTTCGATCCGGTCGTGCAGTGGAATCGCCCGGCGCTGCTCCTCGACGGCGATGCCATCTTCGTCGCCTTCGGATCCGGCCCCGTCGGCGATCTGCACGAGGAGGAGTACGTCTATCACGGCTGGGTCTTCCGCTACGACGTCACCGACCTCGAGCGGCCGCCGGCGGTCTTTGCCACGACGCCGCGCGGAAGCGGCGGGTCGGTGTGGCAGAGCGGAGCCGGACCGGCTTCGGACGGCCAGCACGTCTACTTCGTGTCGGCGAATCCCATCGTGGGCTGCAGCGCCACCGTGGCCGACTTTCCCCTCTCGCCCGTCAACGCGGAGGACAGCGTCATCAAGCTCCCCGTCGACCACGCCGGAAACGACGATGACGGTGCGCTTCCGGTCGGTACGGCCACTTTTTCCGACACGCGCGCGTACACCGCGGACGGGCACGAGGGCACCGTCTTTCAGTTCACGAGCGCCGGCGACAATGGATTCGGATCCTCGGGGCCGACGCTCATCCCGGATTCGCCCGACATGGTCGTCGGCACCAAGAATGGGCAGATCTATCTCCTCGACCGCGAGACCCTCACCGCCCTGCACGATCCGATTCTGCCTTTCACCGAGCTGCCGCTTCAGACCGACCACACGCTCTACATTCATTCCTGGTCGGGCATTCCGGTCGTCTTCGGTTCGCTGGTGACGTTCCGGCCGGCCGACGCCGACGGGGCACCGGCGCCGTACTCGTACGTCTACGGCTGGGCCCACCAGGACAAGCTGCGCGCGATGCGCTACGAGCATGAGGCACGGACGCTGGCGCTCGAAACCACGGCGGACATCGCTCCCATCAACCGCGGCGGATTCCTGGCCCTCAGCGCCGAGGGCGGCCGCCCGGGCTCGGCGGTCCTGTGGGCGACCTCGCGCGCGCCGGGCGAAGACGCCGAGGGCGGCCACATCTGGGCCTTCGATGCCCTGACGCTCGAGCTCCTGTGGGACGACGCGACCCCGGCCTTCTCCAAGTTCACGCCACCAACCGTCGCGCGCGGCCGCGTCATCGTCGCCAGCGCGGAGGCGGACGGGCCGAAGAAGCTGCTGGTCTACGCTCCGGCGATCTCGACCGAGCACGACTGAGCACGACCGAGCACGGCTGAACGGTCCGCGCCAGATCGCGCGAGCCGCGTTCGACTCTGATCCCGGACTGTCGATCGCTGTCGATCGACAGGAGGGACGACTCGCGTGATGGTGCTGACGCAGCGAGCGTGAGTCCCCGCCTCCGCCGGCGCGGTCGGCTCCGCTCGCAGCGGGAGGATATGAGGAGCAGTCTGGCTCATGCGGGAGTCCGCTTGCGCGCCCGGTGCGCGGGCGCGCTGGCGGCGGCACTGGTCGCGGTGGCGATGGTCGGGCCGGCGGGAGCCGGGCCGGATGCGGAGATGGATGCCGGCGGTGCGCCGTATCCCGGTGCGATCGGCGCGCTGCTGGACGGCGCCCAGCGGATCCGTTGCGCCGGCACCTTGCTGTCGTCCGACACCATCCTGACCGCCGCCCACTGCGTGGTGCAGGACGGCGTGGTGGAGTGGCCGTGGGGCTTCGTCGTCGGCGAGGATGTGAGCCTGGGCGGCGCGTTCGTGCGCGTCCTCGACGGGGCCATCCACCCGGCGTACGACCCGTTCCTGCACGGGGCCGACCTGGCCGTCCTGCGCATCGCCGGGGGCGAGCCGCGCCCGCGGTTCCTGGCGCCGGCCGGCGACATCCCGGCGGTGGGTGCCGCCATGCGCGCTGTCGGTTTCGGAAACGGCGCGGTCAGGGCGGACACGCGCGACGTCGAGGTCACGGAGCTGACGGACGACTGGTTTCGCTACCAGCCCGGCACCTGCCCGGGCGACTCGGGTGGGCCGCTGCTCACCGACGGCCTTCCCCCGATGGTCGCCGGCGTCGTGTCGACCGGCGCCGCCGGGTGCGCGAGCGCGAGGGCGGTCGCAGTGGCTCCGCACCGCGACTGGATCGCGGACGCGGTGGACTCCCTCGATCCGCTCGCCTGCCGCACCGGCGATGGCGAGTGCGGCGGCGATTGCAAGGTCGGGGACGGCGACTGCGACTGTGTCGAGGGCGACGGAGCGTGCCGGCTGTGCGCTGGCGCCGACCCCGATTGCTCACCCGCCTGCGAGGCCGACGGCGCGTGCGCGACGACCTGTCTGGCGCCCGACCCGGACTGCCGCACCGTGATGGAGGGCAGCGCGTGCGAGCGCGACGCCGAGTGCGCGTCGGCCGTCTGCTTCGAGGCCGTGTGTCGCGCGCCGTGCGAGGTCTCCACCGGCGCGGGCTGCCCGCCATGGGCCGCCTGCGTGCCGCTCGACGCCGCCGCCGGCGCCGACGACGCCGAGGCGGGCGTCTGCCTACCACACGAGGACGCCGCGCTCCTGGGCGGCTGCGCCGCGAGCCGTGCGAGCCGTGCGAGCCGTGCGGGACGCGATCCCACCGATGTGCCAGTCACTGCGGTCCTGGTTCTGGCTGCGGGCCTGGCGCTCTTTGCACGCAGAACGGACAGAAAAGGAGAGAGGACATGAAGAAGATCTATTCCCTGGAAACCAAGCTGGTCGCGGTGGTGACGGCCCTCGGGCTGGTCGGCATGGGCTGTGCGAGCTCGGAGGAGGCGCCGCAGGAAGGCGACCCCGGAGCGCGGCAGGTCACCCTCGAGGTCCTGGCCAGCGTGCCGGACGATACCGGCGCGAGGCAGCTGCAGGAGATGGGCAGCGAGACCATCGCACTCGACGAGTACACGTCCTGGGATCGAGCCCTCGTCGTCGATGGCGTCGAGACAAACGACCTGGCGAGCCTGCGCCAGGGCAGCGAGATCGTGGTGCCGCTCAACACAGGCGAGAGCGCGACGCTGGCTCGCCGCGGCGATCGCCTGGAGCTGGTGAGCTTCACCGGCGAGGATGACGGCAGCGGAGAGGTCCCGCGCGGCGCGGTGAGTGCGGTCCGGATGCTTGCCGGCGAGTACCAGGTGTTCACCGCCGGTTCCGACGGCGCCGACCCGGACATGATCGTGCGGCTGGCCGGCCTCGAGGATCTGCAGCAGGAAAGCGATGCGCTGGTGACCGCGCTGGCCCTCAAGACGCTGCTTGCGTCGCTCGAGGACCAGGAGCAGATCGCGCCGGCGATTGCGTGGGCGATCGTCGTGGGCATCGTGGCCGCGGGCTGGCTCGCCATCTGCGGCGGCACGGTCTGGGATTGCGCCAACAGGTGCGAGAGCTCGCCGGGGTTCCACGTCGATTGCGCCAACCTGCAGGTATCCGTCGAGCCGACGTTCACCTTGAACATCGGCGACGGGTTCGGCTGCTACTGCCACTGACGCGCGCGCGGTCGGCCGCGCCGCCGCTTCACGGCGGGATGTCCTGCAGCTCGCAGTCCGGCTCCAGCCGGAGCCGGACGCCCTCCTCGTCGGACGCCACCAGCAGCCCGGTCGGCGCCAGCAGCGCGCGCAGCCGCTTGACGTTGACCCACAGCGCGCCGTCGTGGGCTGGCCGGTACGGGGCCGCCCAGATGGCGCGCGCAAGCGTGGGCCGGTCGCAGACATGTCCCGGAGCCTCGAGCAGGGCATAGAGCATGCGCCGCAGCGCCGTTCGGCGCCCCAGGCGCACGATGACCTTGTCGCCTCGCGCGCGGATCGTGTCGGAGTGGCGGTCAACCACGATCACATCGGGCGGCCGCTGCGCGCGCGCAGCCAGCCAATCCCGCAGCCACGCCGCGATCGACGGCACCAGCTCCGGGTCGGCGCCGGCCCGGGCGGCCTGCTCGCACGCAAGTCGCACCGGCTCGGCATCCACGTCATCGACGTCGGCTCCAGTGGCAGCGCCGCCGGCCAGCGCCCAGTGGGCGACCCGCAGCAGCGCGCGCTCGAGCGGATCGACCGCCTCGCGGTCAACCGCGGCCAGGTATCCGCGCGCGACGGCGACGTGGCCGGCCGCGATCGCGCGCAGCACGGCGACCACCCGGTTGCGCCGCTGCTCGCCCGAGCGCGAGCTCTCCAGCGGCGCCGAGCCGGTGATGGCTGTCCAGGGGTCAGCGCGACCGGCGCGCGCGGCCAGCTCGACCATGAGGGACGCGCCCGCCCGCTCCGCCTCGCGAGCCACCTCGTCGAGGAGGCGGCGCCCGGCGACCGCCTGCCCGCAGTAGAGCGTCACCCGCCCGCGCACCAGCTTCATCCACAGCGCGGCGATGAGCTGGCCTGCGCGGGCGAACGCGTCCTGGACGGCGGCCGCCTCGTCGCGCGCCGCCGCGAAGTCGCCCTGGCTCTCGAGCACGGTGGTCCGCAGGCCGCGCAGCGACTCGCGAAGCAGCAGATCGTCGAAGCGCGCGAGTGCGCTCTCGGCTTCGCGCAGCGCGGCCGCCGCGTCGCTCATCTTGCCGGCGCGCGCGAGCACGCTGACCATGAAGGTCGGCGCCAGGACGCGGGCGCGAAAGGCCAGGGCGTCGTGAAACAGCGCCTCGGCCGAATGCATGGCCCGCTCGGCCTCGGCGTCGCGCTCCTCGAGCCACAGGGAGAAGGCCTGCGAGAGCGCCGCGCAGCCGCGAACGAGCGGTACCGGAGAGCCGCCGGCGGCGCGTTCAATCGTGCTGCGGGCGGCTCTGCCGTCACCCTGAAACGTGGCGGTCAGCACGTGGACCATGGCGAACCGGATGCGCAGCTCCGGCGCGACGGTCGGCGACATCAGCCCCGCGCGGCTCACACGTTCGGCGACGTCCAGGCGCAAGGTGAGCATGGCCAGGTGCGCGAAGGTCGCGCGCAGCTGATCACCGGCATCGTCGCGGTCCGCCCCGAGCGCGACCACTTCGTGGTAGGCGCGGTCGAGGTCGAGCATCCGCGCCATGGCGCGGGCGCGGGCGAGGCGCGCCTCGCTGTCATCATCGGTGGTGACCAGGTCGAGCCCGCGCAGGAGCTCGCCGGCACCGCCGCTGCGCACCAGCTCGGGCGCGCGGGCCAGGAGCAAGTCACGCGCCTGCCCGATCATGGCAGCCGCCACCAGGTGGCGGACTCGCAAGCGGGTGCCGGCGATGAGGCCGAGCGAGGCCCCCTCCAGCGCGCCGGCGATCGCGCGATGCGCCGCGACCCTCTCCTCGTCGCTGGCGGCCGCGCACAGCCCGTCACCCAGCAGATCGTGCACCAGGAGGTGGCCGCGCTCGGCCGGCTCGACCACCAGCGCGGCGATGAGTCCGCGGATCGCGACCCGCGCCGCCTCCGGCGTCGCCGTCTCGGGCAGCAGGCGCAGCGCGAGATCGCGCGGGAACGGGACGCCGATCAGCGCGAGCGCGAGCGCGATGCGTCTCTGGTCGGCGTCGAGCGCCGCGACCGTGGCGGCCACCGGATCGTCGGCGTCGAGATCGCCGGCGTGCGCGCGGCGCATGTAGAAGGGGTTGCCGCGCGTCCTCTGCCAGGCGATCACGAACCCGGGCCGCCGACCGTAGAGGTCGTCGAGCCGGGCCCACAGCTCGCCCGCCGCGGCCGCATCCAGACCGCCCAGGACGATCTCCACCCGCTCGGGGCCGGAGGCTGCGTCGTGGATCCGGGTCCGGCTGGTCGTGACCACTCGGCCCGCCCCCAGCCGCGAGGCCAGCGCCTCGAGCACGCCGGCGGCGTCGCCCAGGCGATCCGCGTCCTCGATGACCGCGAGTGCGGCGGCGCGGTCGAGCCGGTCGGCCACATCGATCAGCCGCTCGCCGTCGGTCGCGAGCTCCGGCGTCCCTCGTTCGGGTGGCGCCAGGCTCCGGCGCACATCGTCGAGCAGCTCGGTCGCCAGCTGGCCGGCGCGCACGTGATGGCACACCACCGGCCCGCGCCATCGGCCGGCGAAGCGCTGGGCCAGCGCGCTCTTGCCCACACCCGCGAGGCCGACGATGGAGGCCAGCCGCACGTCGCGCAGGCCGCGCTCCAGGCGCCCGATCTCCACCTCGCGCCCGACGAAGACGGGCGAAGCGGTCAACCGCAGGATCGACCGCCTCTGCGGCGACGCGACCACGATGTCTCAACCCTAGCGCCTATCCATCGCGAGACCATCGATATCACGGCGGATCGCGCGACTGGCTCGCGACTCGTGCGGGCTGCGGCAGGCGATCGCGTGCGCTGCTGTCGCGCTGATCGCTTTCGATCACCTGCCGCGAGCGCGCCCGATCACATGGTGGCGGGCTTCTCCCCGGCTAGCCCTGCTCGCCGCCGCCAGCCTCGCGATAGAAGACGGTGATCGCCAGGCAATGAAACTCGGAATCGCTCGACTGGGTCACCACGAACTGGGTGACGACGAATTGCGAGTGCTGGGCCATCCACTCGGTCACTCTCTCACCCAGCCGACCGCGCTCCGCGAACAGCGTCGCCGAGAAGACTTTCACGCCGTCGAACGGCAAGTCGGGGCGCAAGGTCAGCTGACCCTCGTCAATGGCGGTGGACATCGAGGCACTCTAACCCCCGGTGGGCCGGCAACCCACAGATTGTCAACGACATCCAGATCGAACCGGTCACTGGCTCCGATCCGACACGGTTCCGTGCGGTTGCCTCGCGAGCGGCTCGTTGAAAGCGCGTCGCCCGGGCCGGTTCAGCCCCGCCGGCGGGGACGGATTCACGCTCGTCCTGACGCCCCGGCCCAGGTCACGTCAGTCGTGTTCCGAGACGTCAACGGTCCGGGCGAGCTTCTTCACGAGCTCGACGTCCTCGAGCTGGGCGAGCGCCGCGGCGACCGCGCGCAGCGCCGCGAGGTCATTGCTGACCGCACGGAACATGCTGCTCTCCGGATCGAACTCGATCGCGTCGAGTGCCGCCGGGACGTGCTGCCTCATCAGGTGCACCACGAAGCCATGCCATGTGCGGCCGTCCCCCTGCAGACCACGCTCGTGGTAGACCGCCTCGAGATCGTCGGACTTTGGAAACTTCGAATAGACGAGGCTGTACTTGCCGCCGTCACGCTCGACCAGCGTGCCGGGCGCGAACGCAGAGGCGTCGGGTTTGTCGCTCTCCATGGTGAAGTCGAGGCTCTCCAGAATCCTCGTCGGTGAACGCGAACGGCTCGGCCTCGACAGACTCGAAGGACTGGAAGACTTCGACGGCCTCGGCGGGCGCTGCACGCTTCGGCGCTGCCTTCGGTGCGGCCTTCCGGGGTGCGGCCTTCCGGGGTGCGGCTTTCTGGGGTGCGGCCTTCCTGGGCGCGGCCTTCTTCGCCGATGCCTTCCTCGGCGCGGCCTTCTTCGCCGGAGCTTTCCTGGGCGCGGCCTTCTTCGCCGATGCCTTCCTCGGCGCGGCCTTCTTCGCCGATGCCTTCCTGGGCGCGGCCTTCTTCGCCGGTGCCTTCTCCTTCGACGCGCCCTTCTTCGGAGCAGAATCTGACCTTGGTCTGGGTCTTCCTTGCTTTCGCCATGGCTACCTCGACCATGACGCTACCGCCGACGCGGGGGGCGCGTCTCGTCACTCCCGCTACCGGATGCCACCGGCCTGCTCCGCTGGAACACCGGGACGCACTCGCGCCGCGCGCGTGTGATCCGGAGCGCCACGCCGTCGGCCAGTCGAACGTCAGCGCTCCGAGGCCTGGCTCGCCGCCCCATGGGTCGTCGTCGCCCGAGCGTCAACGTCGGGCTCGATCGTGCGGGCGAGCCCGTTTTCGACGCTGGCCACTCTCTTCGGCGGCCGCTCTTGCCACCAGGCCGCCGCATCTCTCGCGCTCCACTGCCCTGCGGCGCTCGAGCACTCCAGAAGTCCGCGCAGCGCGCGTGCACCGGCGGGACGAGCCTCCGGACGCTTCTCGAGGCAGGCGAGCACCGCTTCCTCCAGGTCCGCGGGAATCGGCCGACAGAGGGCGGTGGATGGGCGCAAAGGGGTGGTCTGGAGATGCTTGCTGCACACCTCCACCATGTTCTCGCCTTCGAACGGAGGGCGGCCGACCAGAAGAAACCAGGCCACCGCACCGAGCGCGTAGAGATCGCTCTGTCCGTCGACAGATTTCGGCGCGCGGATCGCCTCCGGCGAGATGTAGAGCGGCGTCCCGGTGATGGTGTTGGCCCCCGAGAGCGCCGGCCCCAGCTGGAGCTCGCTGGGCATCGCCTTGACCAGGCCGAAGTCGAGGATCTTGGCGAACTCGTGCTCGCCGCTGCGCGGCGAAAGCAGAATGTTGGCCGGCTTCACATCGCGATGGACGAGCCCGAGGTCGTGTGCCTCGGCCAGGGCGCCGCAGATCTGCACCAGAATGTGCACCACCCGCCCGGGCGGCTGCGGTCCGTACTGCCTGACCAGGCTCTCGAGATCGGTCCCGTCGAGCAGCTCCATCGCGTAATAGAAGATGCCGTCGCGAGTGCGCCCGTAGTCATAGATCGCGACGGTGCCCGGGTGGGTGAGCCGCGCGGTCATCTGCACCTCGCGCTCGAAGCGGCGGATCGCTTCCTCACCCGTCCGCTCGGGCGGCAAGAGCTTCACCGCGGTCGGCCGGCACAGCAGAGCGTGGCTCGCCCGCCAGACCTCGCCCATCCCGCCCTCGCCGATCTTGGCCTCCAGCCGATACTGACCCAGTACGTGGGCGCGGCGCACCTGCCGGCGGAGCCCGAAGATTGTGTGCGAGGCGAAGGTGCCGATGGCGACTCCGGCCACGCCCCAGCACGCCGTCGCCACCACGGCCTGGATTGCTGCGGCACCGCTCGACTGGTTGCGCCAGACGGCAAACGCCATCACCTCGACGGCGATCACAAGTCCGATGAACAGACTGCGGCGCGCGGTGCTGGGGACGACGACCGCGCGGGTGAGCGTGCCCATCAGGAAGGCGAGCAACGCGACGAAGGTGCCGACCTGCGGGGCCAGCACCCCGCCCGCGGCTGCGAACATGCCGATGATCGCGAGGGTTCCGCCGATGTCGATCGCATGGAGCACCGGGGAGACGAGCGCGCGGCGGCGAGTCACCAGCCACAGCGCTCCGGCTCCGAGCACTCCGACGAAGTGCAGCGTGCCCCCCGTCGAGAACGGGGCGTGATCGGCGGACGGGTCGCCGCCGGCGACCAGCTGCGCCACCGCCAGCGACAGCCAGGGGGTCCCCGACAGAAGAAGCGTGGCCAGCGCAAAGGTCGCCAGACGCGACTGGAAGAAAGCCCGCGCTTCCTCGGTATCGGCCAGCGTTGTCGTCGGATCACGTGCGAGCGCGTTCTCGAGGATGCCGGGACGCGCAGACATCGGTCGAGTATAGCGGCCCCCTCGCGTGTCGTCGGCGGGCGGACCGGCGAGGCAGCGCCGGCGGAACGGACCGGCGCGGCGACCGGCGGCCGGTTCGAGCGATCATGTGGGAGTCCTCCGTTCCACGCGGACGCAAGGCCATCGCCGACGCCATCGATCTCGCCCTCTTCCGCCCCTGACCGCAGCCCGGCACCGCGAGGCCCGCGCTCGTGGTATCTCTCCGCCGGATGGCTGACTTCGAGACGCGCTTTCCAAAAATTATCTCCGATCTCCACGAGCTCGACTTCGACTACGAGGACGGCGATGGCATCGACTTCGAGCCCTACCAGGAGTTCCAGTCGGCCGACGACAACGCCTCCTGGATCCAGGCATGGACCGGCAACAAGGAGCTGACCGGCCAGGAGTACCGCGTGTTCGGCCAGGACGGCTCCGGCGGCTACGCGGCCTTCTGGCTCAAGCGTCCGGGGGCCGACCTCCTCGCCCAGCCGATCGTCTTCTTCGGCTCCGAGGGCGAGCTGGGCGTGGTCGCCACCGACTTCAACGACTACCTGTGGCTCCTCGCCTCCGGGATCGGCCCCTACGAGGCCGTCGCATATGGCGTGGACGACGACGTCACCCCGAGCGAGGAGCTCGCCGCGTTCGCCGCCAAGCACGCGCCCCAGAAGCGCACCGCGCGCGAGGTGATCGACCGGGCCCGCGCCGAGTTCCCCACCTTCGAGGACGACATCCGCGCCGTCTGCAAATAACGTCGCGGGCCGTCGTGGCGGGCGTCCTCCTGCGAGGGCGGAGCAGGAGCAGCGCGAGCAGCAGCGGCGCGAGGCTGGCGGCCCCGCCGGCCTCGAAGCCGCGCGCCGAGCAGCCGCATCCGCCGTCGTCCGGGTCGGGATCGTCGCCGGGCAGACTGTCGTCGTCGCCGGGCTCGTCGCCGGCCGCGATCGTGCCGATCGCCTCGGCGCCCGCGATCTCCACCCGGCTCAGGCCGCTGGCCAGCACCGAGACGTTGCTGTTGTCCTGGTTCGCCGTGATCAGGTCGGGATTGCCGTCTCCGTCCGTGTCCGCCACGGCCACGGAACGGGGCGCCGCGCCGGTGTGGAAGTATTCGAAGGAGGGGAAGCCGCCGCTGCCGTCGTTGGTCAGGACCGAGACCGTGTTGACGGCGGTGTTGGCCGCGATGATGTCGAGGTGGCCGTCGTTGTTGACGTCGTCCACGTGCATGCCCCAGGCCCACGGGCACACCGCATTGGGGTCGGTGGTGCACGGCGTGCCGGGCGGGCTGAAGATGGAGTGGTGGACCGCCTCGGCGAACCCGCCGGCACCGTCGCCCGCCAGCGTCGAAACAGTCTGGGCGGTGTGGTCGAGCGAGACAATGTCGAGGAGGTCATCGCCGGTCACGTCGGCGACCTCGACCACGACCGGACCTTCGCCCACGGTCAGGTACACGGCGCTGGCGAAGGCGCCGGTGCCGTCACCGGCCAGGAGCGACAGGTTGCTGCTGACCGAGTTGGCGGTGAGGATGTCGACGTGGCCGTCGCCCGTGACGTCGGCCAGCGCGATCGACCGAGGATCGTGAAACAGCGCGGGGCCGACCTCGAGCATGATCGGCTCGGCGAAACCGCCCGCGCCGTCGCCGAGGAGCAGGGAGACGCCCTCGTCGGACAGGTTCGTGTTCGCGGTGACGATGTCGAGCCAGCCGTCGCCGTTGACGTCGGCCGCAGCGACCGCGTAGGGACTCTGTAGCTCACCGACGCTGTAGTGCACGGGGGTGGCGAACGTGCCCGCGCCGTCGCCCATAAGGACCGAGACGCTGGCGCCGCCGAAGTTGGCCGAGACGAGGTCCACGGTCCCGTTGCCGTCAACGTCGCGCGCGATCACCCAGGTCGGCGCCGCGCCGACCGTGTAATCGGTCCGTCCCGCGAACGCCCCGGCCCCGTCGTTGGGTAGGACGGAGAGCGAGTCGCTGAAGGCGTTGGCGACCGCGGCATCCGGATCGCCGTCGCCGTCGAAGTCGGCGGCCACCACCGAGTGCGGATAGGCTCCGGCCGCATAGTTTCCGTCGAATCCGACACTGCCGTCACCGTCACCGGGTACGACCGAGACGCTGGCGGCGACGCCGTTGCTGGAGACAAGGTCCGGGTTGCTGTCCCCGGTGACGTCGGCAATGGCGATCGCCTGCGGACCGGCGGCGACCGGAAACCTCACCGCGGTCGCCAGCTCGCCCTCCGGGGTACCGGCCAGGAGCGCGATCAGGTTGCCGACCGGGAGGGTGACGGCGACGTCCGCCCGGCCGTCGCCGGTGACGTCGTCGATGGCGACATGGCCGGGAGGATCGATGTCCAGCTCACCTGCGCCCAGGCCCACTGTGTGCTGCTGCGCCGCGGCGAAGCCACCCGCGCCGTCGCCGAGCATGACCGAGACCGTGGCCGGCGCCCCCGCTGGAGCGGTGACCTGGTTCGAGGAGACGATGTCCGGCTGGCCGTCGCCGTTCACGTCGCCCGCGGCGACCGACACGGGCACGGTGTCGGGGCCTGTGGCGATCGACAGCGGCCGGGCGAAGCTGCCGGTGCCGGTGCCGGCGAGCACCGAGACGTCCGCGGTGATCTCGTTGGCGGTCACCAGATCCAGATCGCCGTCACCGTCCAGATCGGCGATGGCGAGGGCTCGCGGTCCCCGGCCGGTCGGGAAGCTCGCCCCGCGCCCGAAGCCACCGCCCTCGCGGGCGAGCAGGACCGTGACCCGAGCGTAGCTGCCGATCGTCACGACGATGTCCGGTCGGCGGTCCTGGTTCACATCGGCGAGCGCGATGGAGGAGGGGATGTCGGGGCTGTTCAGCGGGATGGCCGGCGCCTCCGCGAAATTGCCGGTCCCGTCGCCGGCGAACACGCGGATGAAGTCGGTGTTGGAGCCGGCCGCGACGAGATCGGGCAAGCCGTCGCCGGTGACGTCGCCGACCGCGACCGCGACGAAGTACGCCAGCGGCGCGGCGTCCGGCACCGGATAGGTCACGGCCGCGGCGAAGCCACCCTCGTCGCGGCTGAGCAGCACCGAGATGGTGAGGCTGAGATCGTTGCCGGTGACGATATCCCGGCGGCCGTCGCCGTTCAGGTCGGTGACCGCCATCGAGCGGGGGAGACTGCCGGCGATGGGATAGTTCAGCGCGGCGGGCCGGAAGCGCGGAACCGGGCTGAACGCGCGGGCACCCTTGAGGCGCAGGATCAGGGTCCGGTCCTGGCCGAAAAGAGGGCCGCGCGCGTCCACGTCAACCGTCGTGCTTGTCGCGCCCGGCGGCATCACCACCTCGGTGCCTGGCGCGAGCGGCGTGTAGTGCTCGCCCGGCGTGGCCGGACTCGGGCCGCCCGGCGTGGTCTCCACCTGCACTCGCACCCCGTCGGTGGTGTCGCCGCTGCGCGTGATGACGAACGGCAGCGGAACGATGCCCGGGTCACTGGCATCGACCTCGATATCGCCGACCTCGAGGCTGGTCTGCGCCGCGGCCGACGAGAGGGGGACGGCCGCGAGCGAGCAGGTGAGCATCAGGCACAGAGGTAGATGTCCGGGTCGATCGACTGACATGGCGAGTGGATCTTCTGACACGGCCACCGTCGCGGCGGGGTGCCGCCTTCTAACAAGCAGCCACCGCCGTCTCGACGCAGGCCTCGGATTTCTGATGCCGGTCGGGCTGATCTATCCGGCGCGCGCGAAACTGATCGGTCGCGCCGGTCGACCGGCTACGGCTGCGGCCCGCTGACCAGGCAGGCCAGGCAGAAGATCCTCGGATGACGTCGGGGCCACGCGGTGGTCGAACCGTCGAAGACGGTCATCACTCCCTGAGGGCCGGACCCACACCGCGCGCCGGTGGGCGACGCACGGGGCAAGCGAAGCGGCCGCCAGGATCCCGTAACCCGTGGGAACGGCCGCGGCCTCCCCTGGCATCCGCGCTGCACTAGCGCGACGGGAGGCGATAACCCAAGGAGCCAACCTTGTCTCGACCGTATTCCTGTCTGTGCAGCGTTCCGTTCATGGCGGTGCTGGTGCTGGGTGGCGGCGCGTGCGCCGTCGGCGAGAAGGGCGACGTGGGCGGGGAGAGCACCGGCACTGGAGATCCGAGCGACCGCGAGCAGCCGGATGGCGAGGATGAAAGCGGCCGCGACGTGGACGGCGGCGCGGGTGACGAGGGCGAGGCGCCCCCGAGCCCGGATGGCGGCGAGGAGGCTGACCCGGGCGATGACGGACAGGGCGATGGAGAGGACGGCGACGACGGCGCCAGCATCGTCTGCCCCGTCTGTGACGACGCGTACGCGCTGTGCTCCTCCACGGCGACGACGACGCAGGCTCTTCTCGCGTGCGAGTGGCAGTGGGTCAGGTGCGCGCTGGCAGGCTGCGATCTGGGCGACGCGAGGCAGTGCTTCATCGCCCTCGATGGCTGCTTCCAGATCTGCCAGACGCTGTCCGACTGCGTGGCCTGCTCCCTCGCGGGCCAGGAATGCTACTGACGCGCTGGCACTTCAGCGACCCAGGCGACCTTGTCGCCCTGCTTCTCGAACTTGCCGACGCCGGGGAAGGGAAAATGGACGGCGTAGATGCGCTGGCCCGAGGCGGCCGATCTTTCGAGCAGAGCCTTGCGGCTCGCCTGCGCCGTCGGCGCATCGCCGTCGAACGCGATGGTCCAGTCGGGCTGCTGCACCGAGATGACGGAGTGGTGCATGGTGTCGCCGATGTAGAGAAGCGACTCGCCGTCCGAGGTGATGAGATAGCCTGAATGGCCCGGCGTGTGACCCTTGATGTCCACCGCCTTGACGAGGCCCGGGATCAGCTCGGCGTCCGGCTGAAACTCGACGACCTTGAGCGAGATCGCACCCACCAGCGCGGCCGACCCGTCCGTGCCCTTGAGCGAGGCAAGCTCGTTGGCGGACATGTGGATCGTCGCGTTCGGGAAGGCGAGTGTCTTGTCGGCCTTCACGAGGCCGCCGACATGATCGCCGTGGCCATGGCTGATGAAGATGTCCGTGACGCTTGCCGGGTCGATCCCGGCGCTTTCCATCGTCGCCGGCAGCTTGCCCATCGTCGGGCCAAACATGCCCGCCGCGCCGGTATCGAACAGGAGCACCTTGTCGGCCGTCTTCACCAGGAGTGGCTGCACCGAAAGGTCGATCGTCTCCGGCGACAGGTTATTGGCCGTCAACAGATCCGCCACTTCCTTCCTGGACTTGTTGATGGCGAGCGTCTTGTTGTCATTGGGTACCGACAGGCCGCCGTCGCGCAGCGCCGCCGCCTGCAGGCGGCCGATGGTGAACGGCTTGACGTCCGCGCTCTCCGGAATGGCGGCGACCGCGGAAGCAGCAGGCGCGGCCGGCGCTCCGGCTGGGGCGTCGGCTTTGGGCGAGCAGGCCACGAGGGCCATCAGGGCGGTGGAAGCGAGGGCAACAGGCCTGACACGGACAGTCATGGTGATCTCCGGCGGTGAGTAGCCGCAGAAGCCTGACGTGTCCGCTCGGCCGCCGGCAATGCCGTGGCGACCAAATTCAGGGCGGGAGCTGCACGTCCGCTGCGACGACCGAGCGCGTCACGGTTCACCCGAGCCTGGCCCGGTCGTACACTCGCGCCCCTATGATCGCCGGCCCGGGCGTTCGATGAGCGAGGACCGGCGCGCCGCCGCGAGCGAGCGCATCCAGGAGGTGGAGGCGCGCAGCGCCGGCTTCCGCAAGGAGCTCGGCCTGCGCGATCTGGTGCTGACCCAGATCCTGTACGTGGTCGGCTCCGCCTGGGTCGGCACCGCGGCCAAGCTGGGCTCGTCGCACATCGCGTTCTGGCTGCTGGCGATCGCGCTCTTCTACCTGCCGCAAGCGGTGGTCGTCATCTACCTCAACCGGCTCATGCCGCTCGAGGGCGGGCTGTACCAGTGGGCGCGCACCGGACTGGGGCAGTTCGCCGGCTTCATCACGGCGTGGAACCTGTGGGCCTATACCGTCACCGTGATGGCCCTCTTCGCGGTGGCGGTCGCGACCAACCTCTCCTATCTGGTCGGCCCGGGCGGCGCCGCGATCACCGGCTCCTGGTGGTACACGCCGGTGGTCAGCACGCTGGTGGTCATCGGCATCACGATGGTGTCGGTGCTCGGCCTCCGGGTCAGCAAGTGGCTGCAGAACGTGGGTGCGCTCGCCCATCTGTTGACCTTCGCCGCGCTCATCATCGTGCCATTCATCGCCGTGCGCCGCGGTCTCCTCGACTCCTACAGCCCGCTCGACGCCTCGCTGCCGGCCTTCACCCTGCTCAGCCTCAACATCTTCGGCAAGATGGCAGTCGGCGCGCTGAGCGGCTTCGAATACGTCGCCATCCTGGCCGGCGAGACGCGGAGCCCCGCCCGCTCGATCGGCCGCTCCGTGATGGCTGCGGTGCCCGTGATCGCGCTCATGTTCATTTTCGGCACCGCCAGCACCCTGGCTCTGGTGCCGAACGACGAGATCGACCTGGTCAGCCCGATCCCACAGACCCTGACGATCGGCTTCCAGGGGCTCGGCTTCGCCGGGATCATCGTGCCGGCGCTCATCCTCATGCTGCTCCTCCGCCAGGTCGGCTCGATGACGCTCCTCTTCGCCGGCAACACCCGATTGCCGATGGTGGCCGGATGGGACGGGCTTCTGCCGGCCTGGTTCACGCGCCTGCACCCGCGCTTCCGCACGCCGATCAACTCCATCCTGTTCGTCGGCGCGATCATCCTCGCCTTCACCCTCGCCGGGCAGATCGGCGTCGGGCTCCAGGAGGCATTCCAGCTGCTGGAGAACACGGCCGGCATCCTCTATGGATTTACGTACCTGTCGCTGTTCGCGATCCCTCTGTTCGCGGCCCGTCGCCTCCCCGGCCGCCCGCCGCTCTGGCTGCGCGGCGTCGCTCTGTCCGGGATGGCCGTGACCCTGCTCTACTGTGCGCTGTCGATCTTCCCGATCATCGACGTGCCGAGCTGGACCGTCTTCGCGGCGAAGATCATCGCCGTGCTCGTGCTCACGCAGCTGGTCGGCCTCGCCCTCTACCACCTCGGCCGGCGCCGCTCGGCCCGCGTGCCGCCGACCGAGGGCTAGGACTTCAAGACGGACGGACCTGGTCCACGAGTCGTGTGGACCACGGTCCAGCAGTCCCTTCGCCCGGGCGAACGGCAGGCTCCCCAGGCCCAGTGGGAACTGCCAGTTACCAGCCAGGTCATCAGGTCTTCGAGTCGTCGTCGCGTCCGATCGCGAACCATGCGCGTGGCACGCAGGGTGCTTGGTGCGGGATGCGCGGCGGATTGGAACAGCCCGAGGTGGGTTGCCACGAGTCCGTCGCAAACGACACAAAGGAGAACCGACATGACGAAGAGGACAAGGCTGGCTCTGGCACTCGCCGCGATGATCCCGGCCCTCGCCGCCGCGCCGCGCGCCCACGCCGACGACCAGAAGCTCTACATCGGGGCGCTGTGCCAGGAGAACGCCCTCGGCGAGACCGGCGCCTTCTTCCGCAACGAAGCCTTCATCACGCGCACCTTGAGCACGGGGAACGGCCGGCTGATCTGCCCGATCACGACCGACAACGGCGGAGGCGTCCGGACCAGCATCACCGTGACCGACACGAACCCGAACGCCGACATCACCTGCTCGGTCTCGGTGCGCAACGTTGACGGTAGCGCGGCCGCGTTCCAGACCCGCTTCAGCGCCGGCTCGGCAGGGCTCCAGGTCATCGCGCCGCAGGTCGCGACCTCCTTCTCCGGTCGGCCGCGGTCGATCGAATGCATCATGCCGGTCAACGGCACCGGCGTCACCCTCATCCACACGCTGCTCGTGCAGGAGACATTCTGATCATGCGGGGCAAGACACTCGCGCTCGGGCTCGCCGGAGTCCTCCTCGCGGGCATCGTCTTGCTCCAGCTTCTCGACCGGGGGGAGCCCAGCTCCCCGACGACGAGGGGTCCGGCCGACGGCGCCCAGCTGGCGCCGTCGCCGGATCTCTCGCGGCTCGGGCGAGAGCTCGAGGCGGTGGCCGGGAAGGCCGACGCGGCGGATGTCCGCCGGCTCGGCGCCGAGCTGGAGCAGATCAGAGCCTCGCTGGCCAGGCAGGCGGAAGCGGGCAAGGGCGGCGACAAGGCCGCCAGCGACGCCCTTCAGCCGGACGAGGAATCGGCCGAGGAGCAGCAGGCGCGCCACGCGGAGACGATCGAGCAGAGCCTGGCCGCGGAGACGGTCGACCGGACCTGGAGCCCGGCCACCGAGGCAAGCATGGCCGAGGTCATCGCGGGAATCGAAGGCGTCGAGCTCATCGGGACGACCTGCAAGCAGACCGTGTGTCGCGTCGAGCTTGCGCACTCCGATCCAGCTCGAATCGCGGAGGTGATCGACGACCTGAGGTTCAAGCGCCCGTTCGCCACCGAGGGCCTCATCGTCTACAGCGGGCCGCCCGAAGACCGGCAGTCCACGCTCTACATCGCTCGCGAAGGCTACTCGCTGCCGCTGGGCGCTGCCGGAGCCGCTGCCGCCCGCTGACCATCCGCGACCGGCCGGCCGGCGCGCCGTCGGATCCACCCATCCACCTCGCCGAGCCCGGCATGGCCGGCGAGCTCGCCGCGAGCAGCTGTCGCGAGCGCGAGGGCGCGAGTGCGATCGCGCGATATCCAGAGCGCCCTGGCCAGCGCGAAGCGGGCCCGGGCCCCGGGCGTGCGAGCCGATGAGTGGTCGGCGTCGGCGATCGCCACCGCGCGCTCGAGTGCGGCGATCGCCTGCGCCGGCCGATCGGCGGCGAGCTGGGCGCGGCCCAGGTCGGTCAGGATCGGCACCAGGACCGGGTTCATGCTGCCGCCCGGGCGCTTCTCGATCCGCCGCGCCGCGCGCTCGAGCTGGGAAATCGCCTCGCCGGTTCTCCCCTCGAGCAGCGCCGCGGCACCCAGGCCGCTCGTCGCCGCGGCCACCTCCAGCGGGTCTTCCCCCCGCGCGCGAGAGAGCGCCAGTGCCTGCCGGTAGGCGGCGCGGGCCGCCTCGGCGCGTCCGTCGTGGAGCTCGATCGCGCCTCGTGTGATCAGCCGTCCGACCTGGCCATCCTGTCCCTGGCCGCTCGCTTCGCGGCGCAGGAGATCCGCCACGAGCCGGCGGGCGAGGGCGGCGTCGTCCCGCCGCAGCGCGAGGTCCGCGAGGTCGTTGTCGATGGCCATGAGCGTCCAGGCATCGGCAGCCGGAGCGCGGAGCGCGATCCGCCTGGCGCGCTCGAGCAGGGCGCGCGCCTCCTCGTCCCGGTACTGTGCCTTGCGCACGATGGCCAGGTTGCGCAGGCCCCTGGTCATCGCCGGATGCTCCGTCACATTGATCTTCTGCACCAGGTCGAGCGCGCGCTCGGAGCTGCGGCTGGCCGCCGCGTAATCTCCTCTCTGCAGCAGGACCAGGGCCCGGTTCTGCAGCGAGGTCACCACCAGCGGGTGCTCCGGTCCCAGCGTCTCCTCCATCAGCCTGCGCGCGCGCTCGTTCAGCGCGAGCGCCTCGTCAACCGCATCCGAGTCGATGAGCACGGCCGCCAGGTTGTTGAGCACCGGAGAGACCTGGAAGTCGCTCGGCCCGTGCAGCTTCTCCTTGAGCGCGAGGGCAGCGCGCAGCCGCTCGACCGCCAGAGCGCGGTTGCCCTGCAGCTGCGCCACCACGCCCTGCGTGCCGAGCAGATCCGCGGCGAGGTCCTCGTGGCGGGGCACTCTCGCCACCGCCGCCTCGGCCACCTTCGACAGGACCTCGGTCTCGGCCAGGTGCTTGCTGCTCAGGGCGCTGTAGTAGAGGACCAGGCGCATGGCGGTTGCGGCGCGCGCGTCGTCGTGCGCCTCGCTGGCCGCGCGGAATGCCTCGTGGAGGAGCGGCAGTCCGACCTCGAGGTCGCCGGAGTCGATCTCGAGCTGGCCGCCGCGGTGGAGAGCCTCGGCCAGGATGGGTGCGTAGCCGAGCTTCCTCGCCCGCGCGATGGCCTCGCGCGCTGGTGCGAGAGCATCCGCGAGCCGTCCAGCCCGCTGGAGCGCCGCGACCCGGTCCAGGCCGCGCCGCAACGACTCCAGCGCCTGGACTTTCTCCGGAGCGCGCGGGGCGGGGGCCGCCGCGGTCAGGGAGTCGGCCTCCTCGCACGCCGCCAGGTCGCCGACGGTGAGCGCAGCCCTGACCGCCTCGCCGAGGTTCACCTGCTCCTGCCACAGAGCCGGCAGCTCCGCGATCTGGCGGCGGGCGCGCTCGAGGCACTGCATGCGCAGATCGAGCAGCGCCTCCGATTGCTCGCCGCTGACGCGCGTGTCCCGGCACGCGTCGCGATGCGCGTCCACCCAGCTCGTCACGCGATGCTGGAACGCGCGCTCTGCCCGTTCGAACACCGCCTGGGCTCCCGGCGCGCCGCTCGCCAGGAACGTGGCGCGCACCTGCTCGCGCACCGGGGCAGCCCAGATTCCAGCCACCCGATCGTGAGCAGGCGGACACGCCTCGATCTGCTGGCTCTCCGGGAGCGTGGACCAGGTCAGGACGCCGAGCCCGGCGGCCAGAGCTCCGCCGAGTAACCAGCGGCGCCCGCGCTTGTCGGACCTCCGCGCCAGCGCGGCGAGGAGCGCCTCCATGCCGGGCCAGCGATCGCGCGGGTCCGGCTCGAGCCCGCGCAGGAGGGCGGCGCGCAGCCACCGCGGCATCCCCGACGCGGCGGCGCGGCGGCGGGTCAAGATCGCGTCGAGTATCTCGGCCGAGCTGCTGCCGCGAAACGGCCGGAGGCCGGTCACCGCCTCGCACAGGGCCACGCAGAACGCGAACTGGTCGGCGCGGGCGTCCGCCTCGATGCCCTGATGCTGCTCGGGCGCCATGTACGACGGCGTTCCGAGCACGGCGCCAGTGACGGTCAGCGAGCGCCACCAACCGGCCGTCGGGGCCCCATCCGCAGCCAGCTCCGGTTGACCGGCCTGCGCCTCGCCCTCCCGGCTCATGCGCGCGATGCCGAAGTCGGTGACCCGCGCCCGGCCCTGCCGGTCGATCAGGACGTTCTCTGGCTTGAAGTCGCGGTGAACGATGCCGGCCGCGTGGGCCGCGGCCAGCCCGCGACCCACGGCGATGAAGAGCTCCACGATCGCGGCGCGCGATCGCGACTCGGCCCGCAGCCAGGCGCGTAGATCGACCCCATCGACCAGCTCCATGGCCACGAACACGTGGTCGCCGACGGCGCCGACCTCGTAGACGACAGCCACGTTGGGATGCGAGAGGCGGGCCATCGCCTGCGCCTCGCGCACGAGGCGCTGCTGGCGGATGTCGTCGCGGTCGCGGCGCTGCCGCAGGAACTTGAGCGCCACCCGCCGGTCGAGGCTCGGGTCGTAGGCCGCGTACACGACCCCCATCGCGCCGCCACCCACCTGTTCGAGGATGATGTAGCGGTCAACCGTGGAGCCGCGAGCCAGCGCCGCCGGCTCGCCCGACAGTGCGTCGCGCGCGTCGAACGAGAGAGTCTCCTGGAACGCGTGGTCGCCGCCCCCCGGCGGCGGATCCTGGATTTCCATCGGCGCGGGCAGGATACCCGAGATCCCTCGTGCGGCCCGCCTGCAGCTCGCGCACGCCGCGCGATGACTGTGCTGCTGATCGCATGACCCGAGTCGACAGGCAACGCGTCGCATGCCGCCGTGCGCCGGTCCCGGGCCGTAGTATGGTGACGCGAGCCGCGTGGCGACGGCCGGGGGGAGGAACGAGGTCCATGGAGCTCGATGCAACGGTCTCGATGACCGACGGAGGCGCGCGGCCGGCTGACGACGCGCATCCCGCGGTGATCCTTGTCCTGCGCGGCGATTCGCCCCTCGGCCCGACCCTGTGTTTCTCGCTCGCCGATGTGGACCGGGTGGTGGTCGGACGGGGCGACGAGCTCCGCGAGCAGACGACCCGCGACTCAAATCGCGTTCTCTCCATTACGCTCCCCGATCGACATGTCTCGACCGTGCACGCGCGCCTGGTCCGCTCGCCGCAGGGTGACTGGCTGGTGGAAGATGCCGGCTCCAAGAACGGCACCGCGGTCAACGGCACGCGCTGTCAGCGAGCCTCTCTTTCGGACGGCGACCTCATCGACGTGGGCTGCGCGTGTTTTCTGTTTCGCCTGGTCGGTCCGGGCCGCGGCGCCGACGCCGAACCGCCGCTTCCGACTCTTGCCACCTTCTCCCCCTCGCTGGCCGCCAGCTTCGCCGCGATCGAGCGGATCGCGCGCTCGCGTCTCTCGATCCTGCTCATGGGACAAACCGGCGTCGGCAAGGAGGTCGTGGCGCGAGCGGCGCACGATCTTTCGGGCCGCTCCGGCGCCTTCGTGGCGGTGAACTGCGCCGCGATCCCGTCGAACCTGGTCGAGTCGACCCTGTTCGGGCACCGCCGTGGCGCCTTCTCCGGGGCGACCGAGAGCCGCGCCGGCACCGTGCGCAGCGCCGCGGGCGGCACCCTCTTTCTCGACGAGATCGGCGAGCTCTCCCCCGCAGCGCAGGCGAGCCTCCTGCGGGTGGTGCAGGAGCGCGAGGTGGTGCCGGTCGGCGAGAGCGATCCGGTGCCGGTGGACGTGCGCTTCGTCGCGGCCACCAACCGCGATCTGTGGACCGAGGTGCAGGCCGGCCGGTTCCGCGAGGATCTCCTGGCGCGCTTGACCGGACTCACGGTGCGCCTCCCGCCGCTGTGCGAGCGGCGCGAGGACCTCGGACTCCTCGTCTCCCGCCTCCTGCAGCGAGTCACACCCGATGCGCACCGGATTCGCCTGACCCCGCGCGCGACCCGGGCCCTGGTCCACTACAGCTGGCCGCGCAACATCCGCGAGCTCGAGTCCTGCCTGTCCGCCGCGATCCTCCTGGCCGGCGATGACGACATCGATGTCGTCCATCTCCCGCGCGAGATCCAGCCCGGCGGACCCGCCCCGCTGGCGTCCACCGGGATCGTGCCGGCTCAGCACCGCCCGAGCATCGCGACGCTCATGGAGCTCCACCAGGGCAACATCACCGCCGTGGCCCGCGCGCTGGCCACGTCACGTTCCCAGGTGCGCCGCCTGCTCAGGCGCCAGGCCGACAGTGCAGCGCCGAGCGAGCCGGATCCGGCAGACTGAAGCCGGCCGCGTCGGCGCCATTGCGAGCCAGGCAGGTATCCCGGATCATGCGCGCACTGATCCTGGGCCCACGTCGCTACCCGCCAGCGGTGGCGCGCGCGTGGGCTGTCACCTCGTTGCAGGCCGGGCCGAAGGTCGCCTGGCCGACGCCGCTGGCGCTCACGTCTCCCTCGGGGCTATCGGCGTCGAGCTCGACGGCCACCTTTATATCGCCGCCGACCGCGCATCCAGGGCCGTCGAGCTCGACCGCGTAGATGACCTTGCCCAGGAAGGAGGCGGTTGCGCTCATTCCCTGCGCCGAGGCGCCCGCGTCGGCCTGGAAGAGCAACTCTCCGTCCACGGCGGTGGGCGAGATGATCATGTCGGCCAGGAAGGCCGCGTCGATCGACAGGGTGACGTCCTCCAGGGTGCCGCTCCCGTTCAAGTGCACCCGGACCGAGAAGCTGGTGGCGGTGCCGTCCGTCTCGAGATCGATGCTCCCGACCACCGCTGCCGTGAATTCGCTCTCGGTCTCCTCGCAGTCGAACGCGACGGAGACCGACGTGTCCGTCTCTTCCACGGTGACGCAGTCGGGGAAGCCCGCGTACCAGCCATCGCCCCACACGGCTCTCTCGATGATTCGCGCGACGAGCTCCTGTCGCTCCCTGACCAGGAAGGTGCCCTCGTCTCCCAGCGCGGAGCCCAGCATCCCGGCCGCGCCTGTGTACGCGCCGGTGAGCAGAATCGAGCGATTGCTCGGGCGAGTCGACCACCGCATCGAGCGCCAGCGCCGAGCTCAGCGTATCTTGCGCCGCGTCCCCCTCGGCGCCCGATTGCGCGTCGCCGAAGTCGGTCTCGGAGGCGAGCTCCGGGAACGGATCACTCTCCAGATCGCCAAACGGATCATCGTCACCGCCGCAGCCAACAGCACCGAAGAAAGCGATCGAAAGCCAGAGCGACAAACTCGACATCCTCATGACAAATCCCCCCGGCCCGCACACGGGGCCACGCTTGCATCCGATTGTCCTCTGGTCGCGGAGCGGCTGCAGCATCGCTCCGCCATCGATCTGACGGACATCCCTCGGAGGTGAAACCTCCCGGGGTAGCTCGGCAAGTCACGCCGGCGGACACGCGATCCGCGCAGTCAGTTCGAGCAGCCAGAACGTTCGCTCGAGAGCCTCACCTGGGCCTCGAGCGCCGATTCGGACCCTGATGGCCCAATTTCGTTGATCGCACCGACCTGGAGTGAGAGTTGCTATGTCGTTCCTCCCGGGCAATCCAGGAGGAAGACATGAACAAGAAGGCGAGGAGCGGGAATCGGAGCCAGGCGAAGGCGGGCAGGCTTTCGTTCAACCGCGAGACCATCCGTATCCTGTCGGTAGCGGAGTCCAGGGCGATCGTCGGCGGTCGCAACTGTGCGCCGGCGGAATCGTGCGGCGGGGATAGCTGTCCGGAAAGCGTCTGCACGATCACGCTGGACCGGACCATCTAGTAGGTCGGTCTCGACGAACGGCGGGCTCCGGGGACGACATGGCCCCGGAGCCCGTTGCGCGGAGGAGTCGAGTGGCGAGTAGCGATCTCCATCTGTCCAGTCGCCAGCTGTCGAGGCTGGGCGGCGCGCGGCCCACGATGACCCTCGTGTCGCGCCAGCATCTGTGGCCCAGCAGTCGCAAGCATCCAGGCCTCGCGAATGGCTGGCATGGGTCCGCGTGGGTTGCCTTCAAGCTGGCCGGGGCCGGCTTCGCGGTCCCCGATCGCGTGTTCGCTGCCGTGGGGCGGCGCCTCGCCGCCGAGCGACCGCGAGCGACGCAGGCCGGGCGGGTCGGAGCCTTCATCGGCTGCGCCGCCGACGCGTTGATCGCGGCGCATGCGGCGAGACATGGCGTCGCGAGCGCGGCGGCCGCGCGTCGGGCTTGCCGTGCCGCGGCGGCGGCGGCCGCAAGCAGCGCGATGTGGGACGTGCACAGGGGCCTGGCCGGGGCTCTGCTCGCGTTCGGCGAGATCGCGGCGATCGCGCCCGGTGCACTGCGCGACGTCCCGTCCGCACGGCTGGCGACCCGGCTCCTGGCGATCGTCGACGGGCTGTGTGCGCTGCCTGCGCGCGGCTGGTCGACCGGACTGGCGCACGGGGCGGCCGGAGCGATCCTCGCCGCCGAGTCGTGTGGCGCGCTGGGCTGGTGCCGGGTCACGACACGCCGGCGGCAGCGCTGGCTCGACATGCTCGCCAGATGCGCCGTCGCCACGCCGGACGGCGGACTCCTGTGGCCCGCGACCGCCGGCGAACGCGCCCTGGAGCTGCAGTCGTGGTGCGCCGGCACGCCTGGGATCGCGCTGGCGCTGCTCCAGTGCTTTCGCCTGACGGGACAGCCCGTGTACATCGACGTTGCGCGAGGCGCGCTCGAGGGCATGAAGCTGCTCGCGAGCAAGGCGTTCATCGCGAGGACGCTGTGCTGCGGCAGCGCCGGCTATCACCATATCTTCATCGAGGCCCACCGGATCACCGGAGAGGTGGCCTGGCTCGAGCAGGCGTTGCGGCCGGTCCGGTTGTCAACCCCGGCCCGGCCGCGGCCCCGGCGCGGCCTGCTCCAGGGCGATCTCGGCATCGCCTACGTGGAGGAGCGGGTGGCAAACCCGCACGCCTGTCCGCTGCCGGCGCTGGGGCCGTCCAGCGCGTGACCCCCGCGATCGGGTAGCTCGAGCATCAGACTGCCCGCCGGGACCAGTCAGGGAGTCAGGCCGGCCTCCGCCTGCATCGCCTGACGTCGCAGAGCTCGGCCGGGTCGTGCGCCGGTCGCTCGACCGGCTTCCCAGACCACCTCGCCATTGACCAGCACCAGCTCGATTCCGGCTGCGGGCAGCGTGGGCTCGGCGAACGTGGCGCGGTCGATGACGGTGGCGGGATCGAAGATCGTGATGTCGGCATGGGCGCCGGCGCAGATGGTGCCCCGGCTCGCCAGCCCGAACCTGGCCGCCGGCAGGCCGGTCATGCGGCGGACCGCCTCCTCGATCGGGAACAATCCCTCCTCGCGGGCGTAGTGCCCGAGCACGCGCGGGAAGCTTCCCCACAGCCTGGGATGCGGATGGCTATCATGGGGCAGGCCGTCGGAGCCAATCATGGTGTGCTCGAAGGCGAGGATGCGCCGCACATCGTCCTCGTCCATGGAGAAGTAGATGGCGCCGGCCGGGTCGAGCCGCTTCACGGCGGTCTGCCGGTCGACTCCCCAGTCCGCGGCGATGTCTTTCAGATCGCGGCCGGCCTGGTCTGGCTCGGGCAGCGACCAGGTGACCAGCACCCGCGTCCCAGCCCTCACCCAGTCGGCACGCAACACCGTGGACGACGCGGCGTAGGGATAGGCGTCCAGCCCGATGGGCTGATGGGCCATGGCCAGCGCGATCTTCGGCAGGGTCTCACGGCTGCGGCCGAAGTTCTCGGGGCCGGCAAGCTTGTGGTGCGACACGACGACGGCCACGCGGGCGGCGCGGCCGATGGCGAATGTCTCGCTCAAGCTGTCGAGCACGTGGTCGGATTCGTCGCGCATGTGCGTGGTGTGGATGGCGCGCGCATCGTGCAACAGCTCGGCGAGCGCGATCACCTCGCCTGTCGGCGCGGCGATGGCAGGGGCGTAGGCGAGGCCCGTCGAACAGACCGATGGCGCCGGCCTCGAGCGCCTCGGCGAGCCGCCCGCGCATCGCCTCCACCTCCGCCGACGTCGCCGGCCGGTCAAAGGCGTCCATCGTTCCGACCCGAAGCGTGGAATGCCCGACCAGGCAGGCAGCGTTGACCGCGGCGGGCCTGGCGTCGAGATCATCGAGATAGGCGGCGAAGGTCCGATAGCGATAGTCCCCCTGGCCGCCGATCAGATCGAGCGGTGGCGGCGGCGCATGGTCGAGCTCGAGCGGCGCCAGGCTCACACCGCAATTGCCGACCACCACGGTTGTCACCCCCTGGCTCACCTTCATTGCCATGTCGGGCGTGGCGAACAGCGCCCGGTCGTCATGGGTGTGCACGTCGATGAAGCCCGGTGCGATCGCCCGACCCTCGACATCGATCTCGCGCGCACCCGTTCCGGCGGTGAGCGTGTCGACCGCGGCGATGCGGTCGCCCGCGATCGCAACGTCGGCGCGTCGTGGCGGCCCGCCGGTGCCGTCGATCACCAGGCCGTTGCGGAGGACGAGATCGTAGGCGGGCATGAGCCGATCGTACAGTTGATTCGCTCGAGCGACGACCAGCGCCGGGCCTGTCGATGTTGCCGACCTACCCGCTCGGCGCTTCACGAGGTGATCCAGGCCTCTGGTTTCGTGCCACGCTGCCGCGATGACCAGCCTCTACGAAGCGGTCGGCGGCTTCGACGCCATCCTGGCGCTGTGTCGCCGCTGGCACCAGCTCTGTCTCGCCGACCCGATCGCCGCGCACCCGTTCGAGCACAGGCTGCATCCGCAGCACGACGAGCGCCTGGCCGCGTACCTCGGCCAGGCGCTCGGCGGCCCGCCGCTTTACACGGCAGGCTACGGCGACGAGAGCTCCATGCAGCGGCTCCACGCGGGCAATGGCGAACACGTCGAGCTCGACGAAGCCTGCCTCGCCCTCTTCGACCGGGCCCTCGCCGACGTCGGCATCACCGGCGCGCCCGCCGCCGCATTCTCTGCCTACTTCCGCAGCGCCACGGAGGCGCAGCGCGCCTACAGGGACGGCGCCGACCGCGTCCCCGGGGGCCTGCCCTTCAACCACGCGCGCCGCTGATCAGAGCGCCGACCGCAGTGGCTTCGCGCTCACGGGGTGAGGACGATCACAGCGGGCGTGCAGCTCCTGGCCGCGACCACCTTCGGGCCGGGCGCCCGCAACGAGGACTTCGATCCCGCCAGCGACTCCGTGGCAGAGTACGGCCTGGTCGGCCTCATCACCGGTGGCGTCGCCCTGAAGGCGGCCAAGGTCGGCCTCCTGGCCAAGCTGTGGGGCGTCATCGTGGCGGCCGTCCTCGCGCTCGAGAAGGCGTTCATCCTCGTCCTCATCGCCCTCGGCGCCGTCATCAAGAAGCTGTTGGGGCGCCGCCGGAGGGTCGGCGCGACCGCCGAGGTGCTCGGCGAGGAACGCCTCGGCCGCAGTATGCGATCGGACGGCTGAGGGGGCGGCATCGAACGTGCCGATGCACGCGCGAGTCGCGCATACGAACCGTGCGCGCAGGGTGTGTGGTCGTCCGCGACCGGCGGTCTGATCCACGCGAGCACGCGCGGTTGGGTCGGGGCATTCGAGTTGCAGTCTGCCTCGTTCCCTTGCGCGAAGAGGAGCAACCATGAAGCGAAGCGTCGTGAGCCTTGTATCGTTGATGACCCTCACCGTCGGCGGCGCGTCAGCCGCGCAGGCCGCGACGCCGGCCTGGTGCAAGGCGGAGGGGGCGAACAAGCTCAACGTCCACGGCGAGCTCGCCGCGGTCCACAAGGAGACCGATCCGGCCGATGCCCTCTATACCCTCGTGGCCGCCTTCTGCGCGCCCGACGCCGACGCCACCGCCCAGGCGCGGGAGCTGGCCGCGACCCGGAAGCGATGGTCGAAAAGGCTGAACATGACCGACGCCGACTGGGCCGACGCGGCGGCCTGGGCGGTCACCCACCACAGCGACCGCAATCCCTCGATCTATCCGCCCGAGAAGAGCGCCTGGTCGAAGTACGACCCGATCGACCAGTGGGCCGGGATCACGCGGTCGGCCCAGGGCGACTCGAGCCAGGCCACCGATCCGGCCTACGCGGCCGACGCGTTCGGCGCCGAGCTGACCGAGGCGGGTCGCCTCGGCTATATCACCGTCTGCATCGGCAGTGAGCTACCCGCCGAGTGGGCGATGTGCGCCGAAGACATCGCGAGGTTCGACATGGCGAAGCTGTCGACCGAGCTGCGCGGCGACACCCGGCGCACGGCGAAGGAGCGGATCACCGTCCGGCTCGAGGCGTACCAGGTCGCGGCGAAGATCCCGGCCCACCAGGCAAAGGTCAAGGAGCTGCTGGCCAAGGATCCCGGCTACGCCGAGCTCTTCACCCTGGCCGAGGCGACGCGCAAGGACTGGGATGGCCGGTGGAAGAGCGACCCCGTGCTTCTCGCATTGACGGCGTCCATGGACGACGCGCGGGTGACCCGGTCGCGGAAGGCGGCAGAGGGGTGCGAGGAGGCGACCTGGCGAACGTGGCAGAGCGTCGTGTCGGCCATGCCGGCCAAGAAGTTCGCGGCCATTCGGCCCGAGCCAGGCAACTCGTTCACCGAGCAGGCGATGGCGGCGGTCGTCGCGCAGCCGGAGGGGTTCCTGGCTGGAATGTCGCTCTACATCTGCGCGAGGAGCAACAAGTCGGAGGATTTCCTGATCCGGGCGCTGGGCGAGGTGATGGAGCGGTGGCCCGGGTTCCGGGGGCCACGCACGGCTACCTATACCGCGATCGTGACGGCCGGGATCGAGCTGGATGACCGCGACGCCCGGATCGAGTACCCGGGCGTCCTCCGCTCCTGGGTCGCCCGCAACAGCGGGTCGAGCGGCGGCGGCGAGGGCGCCGTCAAGTCGATCAAGGCGTCGGGCAAGTCGGTCCGGATCGAGTTCGTCAACATCAAGAAGAAGCAGACAGTCTGCATCAAGGGGCACCACACCCGCCGTATCACTCAGATCCGCTCGGACGGCGGCCTGGTCTACGAGTACGTCTGCACGAAAGAGAAGACAGAGACGATCACGGTGCCGCAGGCGAACCCGCAGACCGTGAACGCGCGCTATGCGGTCGGGATAAAGCCGGGGATGTTCGTCTCGGTGACCGAGGACGTGGTCACGGCTGCCTACGCCAAGGGCCGAGAGGTGCCGTCGATGGTCGTCGGCGCGCCGGTCAAGTAGCCGACTCCTGGGTCTGATCTCAGGCCCGAGCGAGCCCGCGGACCGCGAAGGCATCGCCGACGCAATTGTCGCAGATGAACACTCGCGGTCCCGAGATCAGCTTCGCGACCTCGCTGCGCGCCCGGGCGCAGAACGAACAATGGAACTCGGAGAAGTGATGCCCTTCAGCGAGCAGTGATCGGCGAACTCGTTCGACGAGCTCATCGGCGTGCCGCGAGTGCTGCGCGGCCGCCAGCTCGCGCAGCGTGTCGGCGACTGCGTCGTCGTCGGGCTCGGCCGGGATGGACCGTTCGTGCGCCGCCTGCATCAGATGCTCGACCTCTTCCCGCATGATGTCCATGCATAGATCGATGCACTCGTTGCAGATCCTCTCGGGAATGCCGCGCCGCCCGAACAGCGTCTGCACTTCCACGCGATGCTTGCCGCAGAACGAGCACGTGCCGCCGAGAGCGATCATGAACCGCCGCTCGAGTCGTACCAGGCCGGTCGAACGCCAGCCACACCCCGGTGGCGGCCCCACCCAGAAGCAGCATGAATCGCCGGCGCGTCTGCATGCAGAGATCCTAGCGCGATCGACGGGCCCCGCCTCTCGGCGCCAGTCCGTCGCCCGGCTCCCAGCCTCCTCCGCAGACCAGCTGCGTGCGGAGCCGGCGAGGACGGGCGCTGCGGGCGAGCAGCTCGGAGCGGGAGCGCACGCCGAAGGCCCGGTGCAGCTGCTTGACGTAGTCGTGCACCGTATGGGTCGACAGGACCAGCGCCGCGGCGACCTCCTTCTCGCTGGCGCCGGCCAGCAACAGGGCCAGCACCTGCCCCATCCGGGGCGACATCGCCCGGCCCGCGCCGGCGGGGGTGGGTTCCGGCTCGATCCAGTCGCGAGCCAGCTCGTCCGCCACCAGCTCGACCAGCAGGCGTTCGCGCTCGGTGAAGGGGCGGTCGTCCCACGCGCGAAAGAGCTTGATGGCAGACATTGCTCGCAGGGCGGGGAGCGGGACCATGGACACGATGAAGTCGCCGCAGTCGAGCGGGCGAAAGTGCTCGTTGGCCACCGTCAACCGGTACCAGACGCGGTCGTCGACGAGCTGGCGGCGGCTGGCGATGAAGCTGCGCTGGTAGTGCGCCCACGTGCCCGAGATGGCGTCGTTCGGCCCGTGGGTGTTCCAGATCACCTCCTCTTCGAAGCGCTGCTCCTCGTGCGGGCTGACGCCGTGCACCTCGTGTTGCACCACGTCGAGGCCGGCGCGTGCTCCCGGATCGCCGATCACCGCGATCTCGCCCGTCAGGCCGGCTCGCGTACCGCACAGCGTCTCCAGCGAGGCCAGCAGATGACGCCGCCAGCGCGGCGGCTCATCCCCCAGCTCGCGCAGCTCGCCGACCAGCCGCATCAGCGCGCGCACATCGTCGGCGGGCAGAGAGGCGGCGGCCATCGATGCCGGCGAGACGCCGCCCGACGATGACCCGCCGCTCACGCCGCTCGAGCAGCGCGGCAAGGAGCTCTTCAACGACCTCTGCGCCGGCTGTCACGGCGGCCCCGCCCAGGTACAGAACCTCGAGAACCGCATCTTCCCGCCGTTCGATGGGTCCACCAACCCGCGGTCCCTCAACGTCGGGGTTTCCAACCCGCTGCCATCGGGGTTCGGCACCAGCCCCATCCACGGGCCCGGCTTCGACCTGCCGACCCAGCGCTTCACGGTCCGCTTGCTCGATGGCACCAGCACGATCATCGACTCGAGCGATCCGGGCACGGTGCTCACCGACCCGCGCGCTCTCGAGACGGTGGCGGGCAATCAGGTCTTCAACCGCTTCGACATCCCCCAGCTGCGGGGCATCAACGCCACGGCCCCCTATTTCCACGACCACCGCGCCGCCACGCTGGAGGACGTCATGAGCCACTACCAGCGGTTCTTTCGCTTCATCAACGAGGTCCGGGGATTGCCGTTGCCGCTCATCCGCGACGAGGACCTCGCCCCGATCGTGGCCTACATGCGAAAGGCACTGTAAGGCGAGGTCGAGCCCCTCAACCTGATCGGGTCGTGACCCTGCAGGCGTGGCCGAGGACCCGATCGCCGTCGACGGTGCTGGTCGGCGTCGGCTGCCAGCCCGCGGCGAGGCGCGCGTCGAGCAGCTCATCCGCCGTCGGTCTGCGGTCCCACACGGAGACGGCGCTCAGCCCGCCCAGTCAGGTGGTGTCGAAGACGAGGTAGTGGCCGGCCCACTCAATCACGACATCGTGAGTGAACTCGTCCTGGACCACCACCTCGGCCACCTCGCATGGAGGCGCCTGCGAGAAGCCCCAGCGCAGGACCTCCTGCAGCGATCCGAACGACCGGAGCTGGCGCGTCAGGTCGCGCAGCGCCTCGGGCGTCAGCCCGGCGTGGTCCGTCACATCCATGGCAGCCAGCTCATGCTAGCAGGTGGCGCTCCGGGCGCCTTCTGCTGCTCGACTCAGAAGACCGCGGCCAGGATCAGCGACGCGTACAAGCTGCCGAGGGACAGGACCATCGTCGGGAAGCAGACGACGGTCACCACGAGCGCGGCCAGCCAGGCCCGTCCGTACCGGAGCAGGCGATAGGCTCCGCCGCACGACAGCGCCGCGCCGGCCAGCCCCGCGGTCCACAGGACGATGTGTCCGGCCGGGTTGTCGATCGACTCCGGGATGCGGCGCTCGGGGCCGAACGCGGCCAGGCAGACCGCGATCACCAGGAACAGCTCGGCGGCCGCGACCATCGCGGCCGCAATCGGCAGGGCCAGATTTTCGGCCCACAGCCAGCCCAGCGGGCGGATCCAGGCGAGTCGCTTCATCGCGCATCTCCGCCGGACCCGGCCCCGAGCCACAGCTCGCGCGGGCCGAAGATCTCCGCGCTGGCGTCGAACGGCCCGCTCGCCATGCCGAGCCAGCTCAGCCGCTCCGCCGCGGCCCGGTTGGCGGCACCGACCGCCTCGTCGAGCGTCCAGCCGCGCGCCCACCGGCGCAGAAAGTACAGGTAGAAGACCGGGGACATGCTCTGCGGCGCGGCGTGGCCAACGTAGACGTCGGCGCCGGCCGCCCGCCACTCGTCCGCCTGCAAGGCGCCGCTGCAGCCGGTGTTGTAGACCAGGCGCAGCCTGGCGCGCAGGGCCGGATCGATGGCCGCGACCCGGTCGACGACGCGGTTGCCGTGGGCGAGGAGAAACAGGTGAACGTCGTCGTGATCGGCCAGAGCGCGCTCGAGCGCGGAGACCAGCTCGGCGCGCTTGTCGCCCGGCCCGTCCTCGGTCAGGTAGACGACGTCGTCGTACGCCTCCTCCAGCAGGGGCAGCGTGAACAGCCTGGTGCCCCACTTCTGGAACGGGATGACGTGATCGCGGAGCGCGATGGCGGCGCGAGTACGGGCGCGGCCCGGCTCGCGCCGGCGCAAGAGCGGGCGGTCGCCGGCCGCGACCACCAGCGACAGGGCGAGCGCGGCGAGGAGAGGTGTGGCCACCAGCGCCAGGCGGCGTCGATCGGGCGGGCCTGCGGGGGGCATCGCCTCATCCAACGCTCGAACCGAGCGAACGCGCGGTGAGAAGACGAAGTCTCGCGATTCACTCGCACACCGCCCCGTCGGCGGCATGCTTGCGGATGTACCTCTGCACCCTTTCGAAGGCGCTGCGCGGCACCTGCCAGTCCCCGGCGAAGCAGTTGTCGAGGTCGTGGACGAGGTAAAGGACGTGCGACAGGGCGCCGGCCAGCGCGCCAGTCAGGAGGGCGTGCACCCACGCCCGCTCGACGCCGAAGAGATACATCGACCCGACCATGATGACCGCGCCCGCGTAGAGCAAGAGCTTCATGGCCAGCGGGATCTTGAGCATCGCCGAGGTCAGCCGGTTGGTACGCGCATCCGACAGATCGTTGAAGCGGGTCAGCATGTCGGCGTGGATCGCCTGCCCGCACCCGGTCTCCGGCTCGGCGGTGTGCAGGTCGTCCCACAGGCGGTCGAGCAACTGGGACTGCGTATCGAACGCGCCCTCGTCGCCGCAGGCCATCGCCTCCCACTCTCGCCCGAGCACGCCGTCCACGTAGTCGGCCACGCGCCCCTGCACCTGCTCGCGCGACCGGGCCGGCAGCCCGCGCGCGCAGCGGTACAGATCGAGCAACTCGGTGGCCTCGCGTTCGACCTGGCCGCGCGCATCGTTGAACTGCGACCAGACCACGAAGACAACGAAGGCGAGCAGGACCGCGTACACCGTGCCGAGGGTCTGGAGGTAGTCGCCGACCGCGCCGCTACTCTGCTCGAGCACGACACGCGGGAGCAGCTCGCGTGCGGCCGCCAACCCTGCCTCGGCCAGCCCGATGCTCAGGATCACCGGGGGCGTGAGCGCGAGCAGCGTGTGCAGCGCCGCGCGCCTCCTCACGGGCCCGTCGTCACGGTGTCGCGTCCCATCACCCCAGCATACACAGGACCGGCTGCAGCGGTCACCGCGCCGCGGCCGCGACCCCGCTACCGTACACCGCGTTGGCGATGTCGGACGAGAACGCGCCGCTCATCCCCTCGATGCCGGTGTTGGTGATGACGACCACCGAGAGGCGCCGAGCGGGATCGACCCACCAGCTGTGGCCGTAGACGCCACCCCAGCGCCAGCTGCCGGCCGAGAGAGGCACCTTGGCTGCGATGGGATCTTCCAGCACGGAGAAACCGAGACCGAAGCCCCATCCGGGGCCGATGGACGACTCCGCCAGCTTTCCGACCTGGTTGCGCGACATCTCGCGCACGGTCGCTTCCTTCAGGATCGGGGCCCCACCCGCGCGAAGCACCTCGAGGAAGCGAAGGAAGTCGCCCGCGGTGCCTGCCATGCCCGCACCCCCCGAGGGATACGAGGCCGGGTTGAAGATGCGCGCGGGGGCGTAGACCAGCGCACTGGCGCCGAACGCCAGCGAGTGCGCGACGGACATCCGCGCCGGGCGCGGGCGGGCGTCCGCGTAGGGAGTGGCGAGCCGCTGCCGATCGCTGACCGCGAACCCGGTGTCGCGCAGGCCCAGCGGCTCCGTGACGGTGCGCTTCACGACCTCGGGGAGGGTGCCGCCGCCTGCGCGCCCGACAATCTCACCCAGGACGTCCGTCGCCAGCGAGTAGCTCCAGCCGCCGCCGGGCTCGTACAGAAGAGGGACCGACGCGAGCCGGCGCGCGTTCTCCTCGAACGAGAGGCCAGGCTGATCGAAGCCGTTGGACACGTTGGCCTGGTGATACGGCCCGTCCTGCTTCTCGAAGAAGGGATAGCTGAGCCCGGCGGTATGCGTGAGGAGATGGCGCACGGTGATGACCGGCTCCCGTCCATCCGCGAGCTTCGGCCTGAAATCCGGCAACCAGCGTGTGACCGGATCATCGAGACCGAGGCGTCCGGCGTCGATGAGGGCGAGCGCCGCGGCCGAGACGATCGGCTTGGTCACGGACGAGAACAGCACGATCGAGTCCTCGCGCATCGGCCGCGCGGATTCGCGGTCGGCGAGACCTGCGGCGCGGTGATAGACCACCTGCCCTTCCCGCGCCACCATCACGACGGTGCCGACCACGTGCTCATCGGCGATCGCGCGGTCAATCACCGCGTCGATTCGCTGCGCCATCGCATCCGGCGGTGGAGAGGACTGGGCCCCGCCGCACGCCGCGGCGACGAACGACAGGAGGAAGGGCAGCGCGCGCGCTCGTGGGTGCATCTGGACCTCGAATGATTGACCACGCTCATGTGAGGCGCTGAGCGGCGGCGTCAAGCGACCGGCCCCTCCTGGACCGTGCTCATCGCCGTGAATCCTGCGGGCCGGCTGGGCGCGGTGCGTCCACGACGAGGTCAGTTTGAGGCCGGAGAAGGTTCGCCGCCGCCGACGAACCGACCGAGCGCCGCGCGCGGTCAACCTACATCCGTGTGACCCGGCCGTCGCGCTCGACCCGCAGCTTCAAGTCGGCGGGTGCACCCGCCAGCGCCTCGTCATCCCCCTGACCCGGATGGGCCGTCCACGCGAGAATCCGTCGCCGAACACTTCTCGGACCTCAGCTCCTCGAGCTCCTGGCCGCTGAGCGCCGGCAACACTGTCCCGAACCTCCCGCGCGCCCCGTCGTCCGCCGGGAAACCCCCGCCCCCCGAGATCCAGATCGTGAGCTCGGCGTAGCGCTCCGCGAAGCGGCGGTCGGCGATCGGGAGCGGCATGCCCAGCCAGACCTCCAAGGAGACGCGACGGCCGGTGGCCTCGCAGCGAAGGTCGAGCCGGATCCGCCAGTCGTCGACGGTGAGCTCGCCGTCGCTTTCGTTCACCACGAACGACAACGGATAACTCTGGCTCGTCTCCCCGTGCCACGGGCCCACCCGTACGCCGGGACCCTCGTCCCGCGACCACGCGACCACCACGACGACGACCAGAACGCTCCCCGCAAGCAGGACGCGCCTCATGGAGCCACCTCCGACACGGAGTCTAGCTCGATGCGCAACCGGGAGGTACACCGCATCGCCCTGTCCATCACGTCGTCAGCTACCTGGCGGTGGCCTCGATTTCTGACCCTGGTAGAGTGCCGGCATGGACGTCCTCGTGATCGGCCAGGAGGAGGTGACCCTGTTCAAGTCGCTCGGCATCGGGGTCGAGGAGGTCGCCGCGGCCCATCACCTGCACGAGCGAGCCCGCCGGGTCGGCGCCGGCGTCGCGCTCGCGCCGGGAGGCGGGCGGGCATGAGAGAGGTCCTGTGCGAGCCGATCGCGCTCGATCGGATCCGCGCGGCGCAGGAGCGCATCGCGGGGCTGGCGGTGCGCACGCCGCTCCTGCGCCTCAACCTGGCCGGCATCGATGCGCCGGCCGACATCTACCTCAAGCTGGAGAACCTGCAGCCGATCGGCTCCTTCAAGTTGCGCGGCGCCGGCAACGCGATGGGCTCGCTCCCCGACCTGGCGCTGGCCCGCGGGGTCTACACCGCCAGCGCCGGCAACATGGCGCAGGGCGTGGCCTGGGTGGCGCGCACGCGCGGCGTGCCGTGCACGGTGGTGGTCCCGGACCACGCCCCGCGCGCCAAGCTGGACGCGATCGAGCGGCTCGGGGGCCGGGTCATCAAGGTCCCGTTCGACGCCTGGTGGCAGGTCATCGTCGACCACCGCTTCGAGGGGCTGGACGGCGCCTTCATCCACCCGGTCTGCGATCCGGACGTCATCGCCGGGAACGGCACGATCGGGATCGAGATCCTCGAGGACCTGCCGGACGTGGACGCGATCCTGGTCCCGTACGGGGGCGGCGGGCTCAGCTCCGGCATCGCCTCGGCGGTGCGCGCGCTCGCCCCGTCGGTGCCGGTCCTGGCATGCGAGCCGGACAGCGCCGCGCCGCTCGCCCCTTCGCTCGCCGCCGGCGAGCCGCGCGAGGTCGCCTACACCCCGACCTTCATCGACGGATGCGGCTCGAAGAGCGTCCTGGCCGAGATGTGGCCGCTGGTCAGGCGCGTCCTGGCCGGCTCGATCGTCGTGCCGGTCGCAGAGGTCGCGGCCGCGGTGCGCCTCCTGGTCGAGCGCGCCCGGGTCGTGGCCGAGGGGGCCGGCGCGCTTCCGGTCGCCGCCGCGCTGACCGGCCGGGCCGGGCGCGGCAAGATCGCCTGCGTCATCTCGGGTGGCAACATCGACAGCCACAAGCTGGCCGCGATTCTGGGCGGCGCCGTCCCCTGAGGCGGCACCAAGCGCGCCTACGCGATCGATCAGTCGTCCTGCTCGTGGACGACGTCGTCGCGCTCGAGGCCGGTGCGTTTCTGCTCGAGCTGCTTCAGAGTCCGGCTTTCGCGCGCTTGGCCTGCATGCGCTCGAAGCTCCTGGCCTTGTCGGCGACGAAGCGCACGTGCCTGCCCCGCCCGCAGTCCTCGATCGGGTCGCGGACCGAGAACTCGAACGTCACCCGCCGCTTGTCGATCTCGACGATCCGGACGTCGATCGTCACCTCGAACCCGAGCGGCGTGGCGGCGAGATGGTCGATCGAGATATGGGCGCCGACCGAGTCCTCACCCTCGTCGACCTGGTCGAGGAGGAGGTCGCGGCACAGATACTCGACGTCGCCAACCATCCGCGGCGTCGCATAGACCATGCCTTCCTTGCCCATGAAGCCTATGCAGCGGCTCTCGTCAACCGCGATGCGCCGGGTCGCGGTGAGCCCGACCTGGAGTGTGCTCTTCATGGCCGTATTGTCCTACGGTCGGGCGATGTCGTCACGGACGGCAGATCGCGCCGCTCCGAGGCTACGCCTTGCCGAGCTTTTCGCCGAGCCGCTTCGCGCGCTCCTCGGCCTCGCCCGGCACGTCGAAGTCCGTCGGGTCGAACAGCGGTCGGATCTCGACCTCTGGCTCCTCGCCGTCCTGCACGCCGACGCCGAACGGCGCGCGCTTGGCCCACTCGACCGCCTCGGCGAGCGTCTTGACCTCGAGCAGCGAGTAGCCGGCGATCACCTCCTTGGCTTCGGCGAACGGGCCATCGATCACCGTGCGCTCGCTCCCGCTGTACTGCACGCGCACGCCGCGGCTGGTCGGCGTGAGGCCGGCGAGGTCGAGCAGCACGCCGGCCTCACGCAACTCCTCGTTGAACTTGTGCATCGCGACCAGCGCCTCGTTGGTCGGCTTCTGGCCCGCTTCGGTTTTCTTGTTCGCAATCACGAACATCATGACCTTCATCGCGTGTCTCCTTGATGACTCGCTTGGTGTATCCGAGCGACGATCGGCGCGCCGCCGGATCGACAACCGCGATGCAGATTTTTCTGCGGGCGATCTCGCTCAGTTACGAGCCGACAAGCAATGGCCGATCGTATCCCGCCGCAGGCCAGACGCGCGCGTCGCGCGTTGGAGGGAGGTCATGGACGTCTGCCTGGTCCTCACCCACCGGTGCAACCTGGCCTGCGACTACTGCTACGCTGGCGAACACCACCGCGAGCAGATGGAGGACGCGCTCATCGACCGGGCCGTGGACCTCCTCTGGGCCGACGGCGCCGAGGAGGCCCAGCTCAGCTTCTTTGGCGGCGAGCCGTTCCTGCGCTTCGAGGCCATGCAGCGGGCGGTCGCGCGGGCGCGGGCCCGGGCGGACGCGCGCGGGACCCGCCTCCTCCTCCAGTGCACCACCAACGGCACGCTCGTCGGCGGCGAGCAGGTCGCTTTCGCGGCCACGAGCGGCATGCGCGTGACCGTCTCGATCGACGGGGTGCGCGAGGCGCACGAGCTCCAGCGGCCGCGCGCGGGCGGCGGCTCCAGCTTCGACGCCTGCTCGCGCGGGCTGCGCGCGCTGCTCGACGGCGGCGCCGACACCGACGCAATGATGGTGGCCTCGCCGCAGGTCGTGCCCCACGTCTACCGCTCGGCCAGCTGGCTGTGGAGCGAGGGCGTGGCCACGGTGCGCTGCAACCTGGTCCTCGGGGCGCCGTGGGAGGCGAGCGACCGGGCCGAGCTTCGCGAGCAGCTGTGGTCGGTTGCGGCCGAGATGGTGGCGCGCCGTCAGCAGGGCGAGCCGGCCGTGTTCGAGCCCTTCGCGCCGGCGCTGCGCCGCGCGCTGCCCGCGTCGCGCGGGCGGGCGATCGCGCGCGTGCGCCGCGCCCAGGTGGTGGTCGCGACCGGCGGCAACCTCTACCCGTGCGCGCCGATGGTCGGCGAGGACCGCGACGGCGGCCCCGAGGCGACGCTCCGACTCGGCCACCTCGACGACGGGTCGGACGAGGTCGCCCGGCGGGTGGCCGCGCGAGGGGCCGGCTGCGACGCCGGCGGCGCGTGCGCATGCGCCGCGTACCTCGAGACCGGCGATCGCGCCGTCGCCGGACCGGTCGGCCTGTGGTACGGCCGGCTGTGCGGTGAGATTGGCGAGGCGGCCGCCGCGGCCCTGATCGATCGTCCGATCCGGAAGAGCAGCGGGCGGCGTCCCTTCTTGATCGGCCTCGCTGCCGCGGCCGGCGGCGCGATGGTCGGCGGCACGGCGCTCCTGCGCGCGGGCCTGCTCGACCTGCCGGGCGATGAAAACTCGACCGCGGGAGAGCTCACTCTTGCGCGGCTGCCGCTTCCCGAACCGCCGCCGGAGCCGCAGCCACAAGTCCCGCCGGAGCCGGCGCCGGAGCCGCCCCCACCGCCAGAATACGTGACAGCAGGGGCCATCGCCGAGCCCCAGCCGCTGGCCGCCCCGGCGCACCGGGATCCGCCAGCCCGTGGCGCCCGCGATGGGTCCACCGGACACACCCGCTCGCGCTCGCGACGCCCCTAGTACCGAGGCATCCACCATTCGGTAGGTCGCCGGTCGAGCTCGTGCGTGGAACGCCGGATGCGCCTGGTGTTAGGCTTCCTCCTCTGCTCGTTTCTCGCCGCCGGTAGCGCCGCCGGCGGGCCGCCTCAGGGGACGCCGCCCGTGACAGCAGCCCTCTCGAAGGAGACCGCGTCGGACATGAAGGCCCTCGGTGCTGTCGACTTCTTCGCTGTCGGCGGCGTCGGAGTCGCCGGCACCCTCTCGCGCGGCGAGGAGCTGACGCGAGCCATCGCGGCCCGGCCCGATGCGATCGCGGCCCTCGAGCAGGTCGTGACCGGCAAGAACGCAGCCGCTCGGGTGTACGCGTACTGGGCACTCCGCGAGCTAGAGCCCGACCGGAAGCGCGTGGAGGGCCTCGGGACCCGCCTGCGGGTGGACCGCGCCGACGTACCCGCCTTCAACGGCTGCATGCGCTACGAGTTGACGGTCGCCGAGCTGGTTGCGGAAATCGCGAACGGGCAGCGCATCCCGCTGGCGCGTCGCAAGACCCGCTGACCACTGGCCGCCTCGCCACCCCAGCGTGAGCCGGCGGTGGGGCTGCCCTGGCCTGGGGCCTCCTGTCGGGCGCCGCGCGAACGCGCGAATAGGGGCGGGGCCGGATTCGTTTGCCATGAATGGCCGGACGGATCGGGCTATCGCTCGCGGTGGCTGCGATCTGCCTGGCCGATTGCCGGAGCGGAGCGCCGCCGGAAGCGGTCGGGCCGCCCACGCCGCATCGTTCCTGCGTCCGCGAGCGCTCCGCCTCCTCTCCACGCCATTTCCTCCGGTTCGTGGACCGGTCGCTCGAGCAGAGCGCCGGCGACGACCCGTGCCGGGCGCTCGACCTTCCGGTCGAGAAGCTGGTCTCTGTCTCCGGGGACCAGCGCTACGTGCACAGGGACGGCCGGCGGGCCAGACAACCAGCGACGTGTCGTGACTACCTCCGGCTGGTCGATGGCGGATTTCACGACGAGGCGCCCGCCGCCAGCCACACCGAACAGGACCTCCTGCGCACCTGCAATGTGCTCGACCTGCTCTCGCGCGCAACGCAGCCGACCACCTCTCACCTGCGCGACCACTCGCTCGCCAGCGACGGCATCGACACGCTGCCGCTCGCGGTCGCCGACGTCTTCGCCGACATCGACCCGGCCCACCGGAACCAGCCGCTCTCTGCCGCCACGGAGTACCTGCGCTGCCAGTCAGCCGTCACCGACCCTCGTGAGCTGTGTCTCTACCGGGAGCCGGAAGATCCAGGAGACCGGACCGTGCTGATGCTCCGGCACATCGCCAGCGGCGACTTCGACCGCGACGGACTCGGAGACGTCGCGGTCTGGGCGTCGATGGGCTCGGGCGGGCCCTCGCAGGAGTACGGCACCAAGCTGTTCATCCTCACGCGGCGCGAACCCGGTCGCCTGCTCGAGATCATCGCCGAGCGCTGAGCTTCGACCAATCATCCGAGATGCTCGAGCGTGACAGACCCCACGGTCGCTTGCTCTCGGCGAGGCGGCGACAAGTACCGGACGCAGGACCGATGTGCCCGACCGATGACGACCGCATGACGATTGTCGATGATTGCGTGGTCGAGCCGAGCCAGGAGCCGTGCTAACTCGAACCGGATGGACCGGATGCCCCCAGGTGGTCGCCTCGTTCTTCTGGCCGCGCGCTCCGCACTGATACTGCTGATGGTCGCCGGCGCCCTCGTCGCCTGCAATCGACGCCGCGGGGAGTGTCCCGAGGAGAGCGTGCGCGCGGCCTACGCAGTGGGCACGGTCCCTCTCGCCGTGATCGACCGCGTGGCGGGCGAGGTGCCGGGCGGCCTGCCGTTCGAGGTGGCGTGCAGCGTCGTCGAGGGATCGACGTGCGTGAGCGTCGACGAGCCGCGGGCCCCGCTCAGTGACGAGCTGGCCAGGGAGCTCGTCACCGCCGTCGGCGCCAAGTGGATCGAGCACGCGAAGGGGAACAGCGCCGTCGTCCGCTGCCGAGAGGATGATGGAGTGGTCGGATGCTCGCTCGACCGGGGACGGCCGCCCGTCGAGGCACTCTGTGTCCGTTGAGCGCTCGCGCGGTGCCCTGTGGCTGGCTGCGCTGGTCTGGCTGCTCACCGCCTGCGATGGCCGGAAATCGGTGGGGGGTCGCGTGCTAGACGAGCGCGGCAACGCAATCGCCGGTGTGGACGTCGAGCTCGACGCCTCGAACGTCCGGCGACCGGTGTCGACGCCGACGGCGGAGGACGGCTCGTACGGCGTCATGCTGGTGTTTGGCTGGAGGCCGGGCAGCTTCACCGTCACCGCACAGGCGCCGGGCTACAAGCCGATGGTCGCCAGCCTCGACGGTGGCGACGGATGGTGCGACTTCGTGCTCGCACCCCTCGGCTCGCCCGCGCCGTCGGCGGCGTCGTGCACGCCCGCACCACCCTGAGGCCGTGGCGAACGGTTCCGACCGTGGCACGTCGGCTGGAATCTCGGCCAGGGCGGCACCCACATGAGGATGCCGCCGGCGACGGTGAGCTCCTGATGGACGTTTTTGGTCTCCCACTGACGGACGGCGCGCCTGGCGACGAATACGTGTTCAGCGAGAAGCTCGAGGGTGCGAAGCACTTCGGGATCTGGCCGCTGGCGCAGGCCGCGCAGGCCTGTTTCGGGGCGAGCGAATGGCCGCACGACCGTCGCATCCCGCAGGTCAGCATCGAGCTCGAGGTGGCGAGCGCGCAGGCCGTGGCCGACGCCGAGGCGGAGCTGCGCGCGAAGGGACACGCCCTCCTGCATCCCACCCGCGAGGAGCCGTGGGGGCAGACGGTCTGTCGCCTGCTCACCGACGAGGGCGCCATCGTCGGAGTGTCGTACGCACCGTGGCTGCACACGACACATCAGCCCGCCACGTGAAGCTGCCTGCCGTAGTCGCGGGCGTCTACCGCTGCCGTGTCACGCTCGCCTCCAGATCGGCCCGTCGGGATAGGCGTACGCGGCGAGCGCCTCGGGCCGCATGGTGGCGGAGAACCCCGGCGCGAGCGGCGCCCGATATCTGCCCTGCTCGAGGACTACCGGGTCCACGAAGTGCTCGTGCAGGTGGTCGAACGTACTCGATCACGCGGCTCTCGAGCGAGCCGGAGACCGCGACGTAGTCGAACATCGCCAGGTGCTGGACCAGTTCGCAGAGACCCACGCCGCCCGCGTGGGGGCAGACCGGCACGCCGAACTTGCTGGCGAGAAGCAGGATGGCGAGGTTCTCGTTCACGCCCCCGACCCGCGCCGCGTCGAGCTGCAGGAACGAGAGCCCCCTGGCCTGGAGAAGCTGCTTGAAGACCGCGCGGTTCTGCACGTGCTCACCGGTCGCGACCTTGAGAGGTGCGATGGCGCGCGCGATGGCGGCGTGGCCGAGCACGTCGTCGGGGCTTGTCGGCTCTTCGACCCAGTACGGGTCATAGGGCGCGAGCGCCGCAACCCACTCGATGGCCACGCCCACGTCCCACCGCTGATTGGCGTCGATCGCGATCTTGAAGGACTGTCCGCACACCTCGCGCGCGATGCGCATCCGCCGGAGGTCGTCCTCGAGGCTGGCGCCCACCTTGAGCTTGATCTGGGTGAAGCCGGCGGCGATCGCCTCGCGGCAGAGGCGTGTGAGCTTGGCGTCGTCGTAGCCGAGCCAGCCCGGCGAGGTCGCGTAGGCGGGATAGCCGTCGGCGATGAGGCGCGCGCTCCGCTCGGCGCGGCCCGGTGCGGCCGCGCGCAGGATGGCAAGGGCGTCGTCGGGTGTCATCGCGTCGGTGAGGTAGCGAAAGTCGACCAGTCCGACGATCTCCTCCGGAGACTTCTCGGCGAGGAAGCGCCACAGCGGAAGTCCTGCGCGCTTGGCGGCGAGGTCCCAGACGGCGTTGACCACGGCGCCGATGGCCATGTGCATGACGCCCTTTTCCGGACCGAGCCAGCGGAGCTGCGAGTCGTGCACGAGCTCTTTCCAGAAGGCCCCGAGGTCGCCGAGGATGGATTCGACGGGTTGACCGATGAGGTAGGGCTCGAGCGCCCGGATTGCCGCCGTTTGCACGTCATTCCCGCGCCCGATCGTGAAGGCGAAGCCGTGACCCTCGAGCCCGTCGCCCGCGTCCGTGAGCAGGATCAGGTAGGCCGCCGAGTAGTCGGGATCCGGGTTCATCGCGTCGGAGCCGTCGAGCTCTCGCGACGTGGGAAAACGAATGTCGAACGTGTCGAAGGCGGTGAATCGGCTCATGCGGCGACAAGCCCGAGGGCGAGCCTCACGGTCCACCCTCTATCAGGTTTGGCGGCCCGGCGGAAGATGAATCGCTCATCGAGGAGAGAACGGTGATGGGATTTGACACCTCCCGGGAACGATCAGCATGGTCGGGAGGGAGCGGTCATGCGCGTCGAGCTGAAATACGGCAAGGGGGTTCTGCCCGTGCATCTTCCCGATGATGCCGAGGTCACCGTCATCCGCAAGCCGGCCATGCCGCTGGTCGCCGACCCGGCGGCGGCGGTGCGCGCCGCGCTGGAGGACCCGGTCGCAGCGCGACCCCTCGCCATCGAGGCGCGCGGCAAGTCCAGCGCGTGCATCCTCATCAACGACATCACGCGGCCGGTCCCGAATGCGCTCCTCCTCCGGCCCATCGTGACCGCCTTGCTCGAGGCGGGCGTGGCGGCCGAGCGTATCGTCGTCGTCGTCGCGACCGGCCTGCACCGGCCCAACCTGGGAGCGGAGCTCGAGGAGCTGGTCGGCGATCCGTGGGTCTTGCGATCGGTCCGGGTCGAGAACCACCACGCCAGCGACGATGCCGCTCACGCCGATCTGGGCGCCACGCCGGGAGGCACGCCCGTCCTGCTCGACCGCCGCTTCGTCGAGGCCGAGCTGCGGATCGTCACGGGTCTGGTCGAGCCCCACTTCATGGCGGGCTACTCGGGGGGGCGCAAGGTGATCGCTCCCGGCGTCGCGCACCGGGACACCATCACCACCTTGCACAACGCGCGCTTGCTGGCCCACCCGCGCGCAACCAGCTGCGCGCTCGAGGGAAACCCTCTCCACCTCGAGCAGCTGGCCATCGTCGACATGGTGGGGCGCGTCCTCGCGGTGAACACGGTCATCGACGAGGACCGCTCGCTCTCGTACGTGAACTACGGCGAGGTTGTCGCCAGCCACCGCCTGGCCGTGGAGCTCGTCCAGCGCTTCGCCGTGGTCCCGGTCCGGCGACGGTTCGGCACCGTGGTGACGAGCGCTGCGGGGTACCCGCTCGACACGACCTTCTACCAGACGGTGAAGGGGATGGTGGCACCCATCGAGATCCTGGAGCCGGGCGGCAACCTGATCGTCGCGTCGGCGTGCTCCGAGGGAATCGGCTCACGCGAATACGTCGATGCACAGCGCCGGCTGGTCGCGCTCGGTCCGGACCGCTTTCTCGAAGACATAGGCGCCAAGCGATTCGCCGACATCGACGAGTGGCAGACCCAGATGCAGCTCAGACCCATGCGGATCGGCCGCGTCCACCTCTACTCGGGCGGACTGCCATCCGCTGACGGCGCGTTGACGGGCGTGCCGATGGTGTCGTCGGTGGAGGAAGCGGTGCTGGCGAGCATGCGAGAGACGGGCGATCGCCACGTCGCCGTCATTCCCGAGGGCCCGTACGTCGTGCCCGTGTATCGACCTGCACCGTAGAGGCGCCCTGTCCGACGTTCTTCGCCGGTCGCGGCCTGCGGGCTGATCCGCTCGCCGCCGGTCGAGCCGGTCGGGTCTTCCAGCCGGCCTGGTGGCCTTACCGATTGACAGGCCTTACCACATGTCGGTAGGCTCCGTACCACCCAGGCTGACTCGGGAGAGGTCCGGATGCCGATCAAGATCGTCGAGAGCACCCGTCTCTATCGCCAGATCGCCGCCCAGCTGTCCGGGCTCATCGCCAAGGGCGAGTTCGCCGTCGGACAGAGGCTCCCCTCGGAGCGCGAGCTCGCGGCCCAGCTGGGGGTGTCGCGGCCGTCCCTTCGCGAGGCACTGATCGCGCTCGAGCTCGAGGGCATGGTCGAGGTCAGGGTCGGCTCGGGCATCTGGGTCACGGCCTCGTCGGCCGAGCGGAGCACGGTAAAGCCGCTGCACGAGGGCGAGGGCCCGTTCGAGCTCCTGCGCGCGCGGGGGCTCTTCGAGGGCGAGATCTGTGCGGTCGCCGCCCGCACCGCGACGGAGCGCGACCTCGACGGGATTCGCTCGGCCTTGAGCGCGATGGAGCGCCTGGAGAGAAAGAACCAGGACTTCTCCTCGGCCGATCGCGACTTCCACATCCAGATCGCCGCGTCAACTCGGAACAGCGTGCTCGCTGCGACGGTGCAGGACCTGTGGGATCGCGGACGCGGCGCGATGTGGGACCTCATGGAGGAGCACATCCAGACGCCCGCCCATCGAGCCGCCACCATCGAAGACCATCGCGCCATCTACCGTGCGCTCGAGGCCCGCGATCCGCGCGCGGCCCGCCAGGCGATGCGCAGTCACCTCAAGCGGGTCGACTCCGAGTTCGCTCGCGACTGGGAGCTCCTCCGGCGGCCGAACGCCGACGAGCCGGACCAGAGCAGCGCGCGCCAGGCGCCGCGCAAGCGATCGAGAAGCGGAAGATGACGACCGAGGTCCTTCGTCTCGACGGCGTCACCAAGCGGTTCTTGACCGTCGTCGCGCTCGAGGACGTCAGCTTCGACCTCCGCCGCGGCGAGGTGCACGCGGTGTGCGGCGAGAATGGCGCGGGCAAGTCGACCTTGATGAACGTGATCAGCGGTCAGCTTCAGCCCGACGGCGGTCGCATGGCGTACAAGGGTCGCGCCGCGCGCTTCGCGTCCGTTCGCGAGGCCCAGGCCGCCGGGATCGCGATGATCCACCAGGAGCTCAACCTCGTGCCGCACCTCACCGTGGCCGAGAACATCTACCTCGCACGCGAGCCGCGCGCGGGCTGCTTCATCGACCGGCCGCGATTGCGCACCGACGCAAGGCGCGTCCTGGCGCGCCTTCGTGTCGACATCGATCCGGACGCGACGTTGGGCGCGCTCTCGGTCGCGCAGCGCCAGATGGTCGAGATCGCCAAGGCGCTCTCGCTCGATGCCGAGGTGCTCATCATGGACGAGCCCACCTCCTCGCTCACGCAGTCCGAGACCGAGCATCTCTTCGCCGTCATCCACGAGCTCAAGCGCGCGGGTGTGGGGGTCGTCTACATCTCGCATCGGCTGGAGGAGATGCCGCGGATCGTCGACCGGGTCACCGTCCTGCGCGACGGCCGGTGGGTTTCGACGCAGGACCTCGCCGCGACCTCCGTCGAGGAGCTGATCGAGCAGATGGTCGGACGCGCGCTGGAGAACAAGTTCCCGCCGCGCACATCGATCCCCACCGACGAGGTTCTCCTGTCGGCCCACGGTCTGGCGCGGCACGGCGTGTTCGACGACGTCCACTTCGAGGTCCGGCGCGGCGAGATCCTCGGCTTCGCGGGCCTCGTGGGCGCCGGACGGACGGAGGTGGCGCGCGCGATCTTCGGCGCCGATCGGCTCGACGCCGGCAGCGTCCGCCTCGGCGGCAAGGCGCTTCGCATCCGCAATCCGCGCGACGCGATCCGCCACGGCATCGCCTACCTGTCCGAGGACCGGAAGGTCAACGGGCTCGCCATCGACATGGCCCTGGGATCGAACGTGACCATGGCAAACCTGGCGGCTGTGGCCGGGCGCCTCGGCTTCATTCGCTTCCACGACGAGGACTCGGTGGCGCGCGGCTACATCGACGCGCTCGACATCCGTACGCCGACCGCGCGGCAGGTGGTACGGCTGCTATCGGGCGGAAACCAGCAGAAGGTCGTGATCGCCAAGTGGCTGTTCCGCGACTCGCGCGTCCTCTTCTTCGACGAGCCCACGCGTGGCATCGACGTGGGCGCCAAGTACGCCATCCACCGGTTACTCGACGAGCTCGCGGCGCGCGGCATCGGCGTCGTCCTGATCAGCTCCGAGTTGCCCGAGATCCTCGGCGTGACCGATCGCGTGGCGGTCTTTTGCCGCGGGCGCCTTGCCGCGGTGCTGGAGACCCGCCATACGTCCCAGGAAGAGATCGTCCGCCACGCGTCGGGCCGAGGTGTGAAGAATTGATGGGGCGCCTGCCACTGTCGAGCGATCGGCGGCGGGACCTCATCCAGAAGTTCGCCGCGCTGACCGGGCTCGTTGCCCTGGCCGCCGTGTTCTCGATCGTCAGCCAGTCGTTCTTCACGGTCTCGAACGCGCTCACCATCGCGCTGCAAGTGACCTCGATCGGCTTCCTCGGCATCGGCGCGACCTGCGTCATCATCACCGGTGGTATCGATCTCTCGGTCGGCGCGATCCTCGCGCTCGCCGGAGTCGTCGCCGCGCTGGCGGTCAAGGCCGGCGCGCCGGTGGCGGTCGGCATGCTGGCCGGCGTGCTGGCAGGCGTCGCCTGCGGCGCGGTCAACGGCCTGTGCGTCACCCTGCTCAAGCTGCCTCCGTTCATCGCGACGCTCGGCATGATGCTCCTGGCGCGCGGCGTGGCCCTCCAGATCACCGACGCCAAGGCGATCGGCGGGCTGGGCGATGGCTTCGCCGAGCTCGGGAACGGCTCGCTGTTCCGCATCGTGAGGATCGGCTCGGACGGGTTTCCCGACGTCGTGTTTCCCGGCATCCCCTACCCCGTGCTGCTCATGGCGGTGCTCGCGATCGCGGTCGCCGTCCTGCTCCGTCGCACGACCCTGGGACGCCACATCTACGCGGTCGGCTCCAACCGCGAGGCCGCGCGCCTGTCCGGTGTCCACGTGGCCGGCGTGACCCTCTTCACCTACGTGCTGTCGGGCGCCCTCGCCGGTCTCGCCGGCTGCGTGCTCGCGTCGCGGCTGGTCACGGCGCAGCCGAGCGAGGGTCTCATGTACGAGCTGGACGCGATCGCCGCCGCCGTCATCGGAGGCAGCTCGCTGACCGGCGGCGTCGGCACGATCACGGGCACGATCATCGGCGCGTTCGTGATCGGCACTCTTCGCAATGGCCTCAACATGGGCGGCGTGTCCGCCTTCACTCAGCAGATCGTGATCGGCCTCGTGATCCTCCTGACCGTCTGGGTCGACCAGATGCGTCAGCGGCGGTGAACGAGGGAGCCAGACATCAGGACGGAGGGAACCACATGAAGAACGGGTTGCGGATCTTGCTCGCCTCGACGTTGCTGTTCGCCGTCTCCACCGCGTGGGCCGACAAGGAGATCGCCGTGATCGTCAAGACGGCGAACTCCGATTTCTGGCAGAACGTGAAGAAGGGCGCCAACGCGGCCGCCTCCGAGCTCAAGGGGTACAAGGCTACCTTCCAGGGCGCCGCGTCGGACACCGACCTCGCTGGCCAGGTCGCCCTCGTCGAGAATGCGGTGAATCGCAAGGTAGCCGCCATCGTCCTCGCCCCGTCCGATCCCGATGCCCTGGTCCCGGCGATCAAGAAGGCCTGGGAAGCGCGCATCCCGGTGATCATCATCGACTCGGCCGCAGGCGAGGCCGCCAAGAACCACTACCAGTCCTTCCTCGCCACCGACAACAAGCTCGCCGGCGAGCTGTGCGCGAAGGCGCTGATCGACAAGATCGGCAAGACCGGGAAGATCGCGATCATGTCCTATACCGCCGGGTCGGGCTCCGAGGTGGAGCGCGTCGGCGGATTCAAGAAGTACATCGAGACAAACTCGAAATTGAAGATCATCGGCCCGTTCTATTCGAACTCGCAGATGGGGACCGCGCTCAACCAGACCACCGACGTCCTCGCCGCCAACCCGGACCTCAGGGGCCTCTTCGGCGCCAACGAGCCGACCGCGATCGGCATGGGCCGCGCGATCGTGCAATCCCGCAAGAAAGGCAAGGTCGTCGCCATCGGCTTCGACGGCAACGCCGATCTCCAGGCTTTCGTCCGGGACGGGACTCTCGAGGCCATCGCCGTGCAGAGCGCCTATCAGATGGGCTACCTCGGCGTGAAGACTGGGGTCGAGGTCATCCAGAAGAAGAAGGTGCCGCGCATACGCGACACCGGCATCGTCATGGTGACCAAGGACAACATCGATTCACGGGAAGCAAAGAACGTCCTCTACTGAAGGGTGGGGGTCAGAATCCGGGTCGATGTCGGCGCCGCCGCTGCTGGTCATGTCGGGAATCGTCAAGCAGTTCCCCGGCGTGCGCGCCCTCGACGGCGTCGATCTCGACGTGCGGGCAGGCGAGGTGCACTGCCTGCTCGGCCTGAACGGCGCCGGGAAGTCCACTCTCATCAAGATTCTGTCCGGCGCCACCAGCCAGATGACGGCGAGGTGCTGCTGGACGGTGTGCCGGTGCGGCTGGCCAACCCGACGGCCGCCATGCGATCCGGAATCGCGACCATCTACCAGGAGCTCGACCTGGTGGACGGGCTCAGTGTCGCCGAGAACATCTTCCTCGGCCACGACCGCTTCCTGTTCGGGTTCACGCGGTCCGGCGCGACAAACCGCGCACCACGAAACTGCTCTCTCGCCTCGGCCACGCCGAGATCCGCCCCGGCATGGAGGTCGGCCGCACGGTCGCCGTCGGCCTTCCCGCCCGCAACACGCCCACCTCCGAGATTGTCTCGCTGATGACGGGTGAGGCCGAGCTACGCGCCGTGCGCGCGCTGCGTCCGCGACTCCGCCGGTTCTGGGAGCTGCGCGAGCGCGAGGTCGTCGACATGGTGAACGCGCTCTTGCGCGAGGGCCGCGCGCTGCCGCAACTCGTGAAACACGACGGCTGGGACTACCACTTGCACGCGACCGCCCCCGACGCGCCGCTCGCGACCCGCATGGCGGTCGAGGCTGCGATGGGCATCCTCGACGTGGTGCGGACCAAGGAGCTGAGCCGGCTGCGGATTTGCGAGTACCCCGGCTGCAACCATGTGGTCGTCGATCTGACCAAGAATCGGTCGAAGCGGTTCTGCGACTCCGGCTGCGGCAACCGCGCCGCCGTCGCCGCGTACCGCGCCCGTGCCGCCGCGGTCGGCCCACTTCCTTGTATCACCGGAGGGCCGCTCTGTTATGGTGCCAGCCATGGCGCGGCGGTGGGTGGGTGAAATGGCGGCGTCGGCGCGCTCGCGTGCGCTCGGGATGATTCTATGGCTGGCCATCGCGGTCAGCGTCGCCTGCGGCGGCGTGAGCGGAACCAACGACGCCGGGACCAGCTCGGATGCGGGCGACGACCAGGACGCGAGCACGACCGACGGCGGGCCCCCCGACGCCGGGCCGCCCGACGCGGCGCCGCTCGACGCGGCGTTCGTGCCCGTTGGGTGCTCGGTTTCCCCGCCCTGCGGCGTCGCCGGCTCGGTCGCCACCAAGGAGGAGATCGCCGCCATCGGCCAGAACTGCACGGCCTGGGGTCCCCCGACCGACATCGACAGCCTGCGCGCGAAGACACCGACCTACGTCGCCACCGAGTCGGTGAGCGTCTGCCCCGCCGACTTTGCGCTTCCGGAAGATTGTGAGGATGGCGGCTGCTTCGCGGCGATCTACGTCTCGGTCGACCCGGAGCTCGTGGGCGTCGATCCGATCGCAGCGTGTGAGGGCGTCCAGCTCGCGGCAGGGGCCCGCTTTCGCCTGGGCTTCAACATCCGTCCGGAAGAGCCGGGGGAGGCTTCCGCACCGCCGAGGTCCACTTCGAGCGCCCATGCGACGCACCGTGCGTGAACGACGAGCTCCGCTGCGAGGCCAACGACAGCTGTTACCCGGGCGACCAGCTGTGCTTCCACTGCAACTACGACGAGCGCGAGCTGTGCGCGTGCCGCAACGCCGAAGGGGGCGTCCTGGCCGACTGCACAGAATGCACCTATTTTTACTTCCCACTCGAGACCAACGGGCTCTGCCTGCAAGGCCGCTGCGAGCTCGACGTCGACTGTTCGACCTGTCCGTGCCCGTGACCGACGGGGCTTCCGCCCGCCGCCGACCGCTTACCGGGGAGGGGGGCTAGCTCCGCAGCCCGAACCTTTCGCCAGGTCCTGGCGTCGAAGGACACAGGTTTCATCCCGATCTCGCCGATCCGGCCGCCGAAGCGCGCCGGGGGGCTGGCGAAGCGACGTCGACGTGTCATCCATTTCATGGGCGGGCGGAGGATGACCATGGCAGCGAGCGGGCTCGGCCCGGGGAGGACGGTGCCAGCGTGACCGGTGGAGCGAAGCCGTCGTCTCCAGGCGACGGCGCGCGCGCGATTCTCACGATGAACGGTGGCTCGTCGAGCCTGAAGTTCAGCATCGCCTCCGCCACGCGGCCGCCTCGCCGGCACCTGCGCGGAGCGGTGTCGTCCATCGGCACCGATCGCTCCGCGCTCGCGATCGATCGAGGGACGGGCAAGACCGATCCGAGCCCCGTGCCGGCGTCCGATCACGCGCAGGCGGCGGACGGGATTCTCGCCCTGCTCGAGGCGGAGGGCGTCCTCTCGTCCGTCGTGGCCATCGCGCATCGCATCGTGCACGGCGGCAGGCTCGGCGACCGGTCGAGGCTGATCACGCCCGCCCTTCTCCAGGAGCTGCGGGGGCTGCAGACGCTCGACCCCGATCACCTCCCTGCCGAGCTCGCGATCGTCGAGGCCATGACCACGCGCGCGCCGGCGGTTCCCCAGGTGGCGTGCTTCGACACGACCTTCCACCGGACCATGCCCCGGGTGGCGCGCCTGCTCCCCATCCCGCGGCGCTACCAGGCGGCGGGGCTCGAGCGCTACGGATTCCATGGCCTGTCGTACACCTTTCTCCTCGAGGAGCTCGAGCGGAACGCAGGGGCGGAGGCGGCGCGCGGGCGCGTCATCCTCGCGCATCTCGGGGCTGGAGCGAGCCTGGCCGCGGTCCTGGGCGGGCGCTGTGTCGAGACGACGATGGGTTTCACTCCGACGTCCGGCCTCCCGATGGCGACGCGCTCGGGCGACCTCGACCCCGGCGTGATCCTGTGGTTGCTCCGCAACGAGCTGGCCGACGCCGACGCGCTCGACGACCTCGTCAACCGCCGATCGGGCCTGCTGGGCGTCTCCGGCACGACCTCCGACATGCGCGAGCTCCTCGCCGCCCAGGGCCGCGATTCGAGCGCGGCCGAGGCGGTCGAGCTCTTCTGCCACCAGGTGCGCAAGGCGATCGGCGCGCTGGCGACGACGGTCGGTGGCCTCGACACGCTCGTCTTCTCCGGAGGGATCGGCGACAGGTCCTCCGCGATTCGCGCCCGCATCACGGCCGGGCTCGAGCACCTCGGCGTCGCGATCGATCCGCGGCGCAACGACGACAACGCGGCCATCATCTCGGTGGAGGGCAGCCCGTGCGTCGTTCGAGCGATGGTGACCGACGAGGAGTCGATTCTCGAGCGCGAGGCGCTCGCGGTCGTCGAACAACATGCACTTCCGGGAGAAGACGCCTGATGGACAGCCGATTATCGAACGAGCTCGCTCGCAAGATGGACGCCTACTGGCGCGCAGCCAACTACCTCTCCGTCGGGCAGATATACCTGTTGTCAAATCCGCTACTCAGGGAGCCGCTGCGCCTCGAGGACGTGAAGCCGCGGCTCCTGGGCCACTTCGGCACCACCCCGGGCCTCAACTTCATCTACGTCCACATGAACCGCGCCATCGTGGAGCGCGACCTCGACGCCATCTACGTCACCGGTCCGGGGCACGGAGGGCCGGGACTCGTGGCCAACGCCTATCTGGAGGGCACCTACAGCGAGGTCTACCCGGACATCTCGTGCGACGCGGCGGGGCTCGCGCGGCTGTTCAAGCAGTTCTCGTTTCCGGGCGGCATTCCGAGCCACGTGGCACCAGAGACCCCCGGCAGCATCCACGAGGGTGGTGAGCTGGGATATTCGCTGTCGCACGCCTTCGGCGCCGCGTTCGACAACCCGAGCCTGGTCGTCTGCTGCGTCGTCGGCGATGGCGAGGCCGAGACGGGCCCGCTGGCCACGAGCTGGCACTCGAACAAGTTCCTGAACCCGAGGACCGACGGCGCGGTCCTGCCCATCCTCCATCTGAACGGGTACAAGATTGCCGGCCCCACGGTCCTCGCCCGCATTCCGCGCGAGGAGCTCGAGTCGCTCCTGGTCGGCTACGGGTGGGCGCCGCGCATCGTGGAGGGCGACGAGCCGCACGCGATGCACGCCGCGATGGCGAGCACCCTCGATGAGGTTCTGGACGAGATCCGCCGCATCCAGGTCGACGCGCGCGAGCGCGATGTCACGGCGAGGCCGCGCTGGCCGATGATTGTCCTGAAGACGCCGAAGGGATGGACCGGGCCCAAGGAGGTCGACGGCGTGGCCATCGAGGGGACCTTTCGCGCCCATCAGGTGCCGCTCGACCAGGTGGCGTCGGCGCCGGGGCACCTCGCGCTTCTCGAGCAGTGGATGAGGAGCTACCGGCCCGAGGAGCTGTTCGACGCGCGGGGCGCGTTCGTGCCCGAGCTCGCCGAGCTGTCCCCCCGCGGGCCGCGTCGCATGAGCGCCAACCCACACGCCAACGGGGGGCTGCTGCGCACGGAGCTGCGGGTCCCGGACTTCCGGACGTACGCGGTCGATGTGCCGTCACCAGGGTCGGTCGTGGCAGAGGCGACGCGGGTGCAGGGTAATCTCATCCGCGACGTCGTGGCGGCGAATCCGCAGACCTTCCGCATCTTCAGCCCGGACGAGACGGCATCGAACCGCTGGAACGCAGTCTTCGACGTCACGGCACGCGAGTCGGTCGCGGAGATTCGCCCGGGCGATGATCACGTCGCGCCCGATGGACGGGTCATGGAGATGCTGAGCGAGCACCAGTGCGAGGGATGGCTCGAGGGATATCTGCTGACCGGCCGCCACGGGTTCTTCGCCTGCTACGAGGCGTTCATCCACATCATCGACTCGATGTTCAATCAGCACGCCAAGTGGCTCAAGGTGGCGCGGCAGCTGCCGTGGCGCCGGCCGATCTCCTCGCTCAACATCCTGCTGTCGTCTCACGTCTGGCGGCAGGACCACAATGGCTTCTCCCACCAGGACCCGGGCTTCATCGACCACGTCGTCAACAAGAAGGCCGACGTGGTGCGCGTCTATCTCCCGCCCGACGCGAACACGCTCCTCTCGGTCACCGATCACTGCCTGCGCAGCGCGAACTACGTCAACGTCATCGTCGCCGGCAAGCAGCCCTCCCCGCAGTGGCTCACGATGGAGCGCGCCATCGACCACTGCAGCGCGGGCATCGGCGTCTGGGAGTGGGCCAGCAGCGACGCGGGCAGCGACCCCGACGTGGTGATGGCCTGCGCCGGTGACGTGCCGACCCTCGAGACGCTGGCGGCCGTGAGCCTGCTGCGGCGGCACCTCCCGCGGCTCAGGGTTCGCGTCATCAACGTCGTCGACCTCATGAAGCTCCAGCCGGCCAGCGAGCACCCCCACGGTCTGGCCGACGGGGAATTCGACGCCCTGTTCACCACCGACCGGCCGATCATCTTCGCCTACCACGGCTACCCCTCGCTGATTCACCGCCTGACCTACCGGCGCACGAACCACGGGAACCTGCACGTGCGGGGCTACAAGGAGGAGGGGACGACGACGACTCCGTTCGACATGGTCGTGCTCAACGACCTCGATCGCTTCCGGCTCGTGACCGACGTCCTCGACCGGGTACCGTCGATCGGCTCGCAGGCCGCCGACCTGCGGCAGACGATGGCGGAGAAGCGCATCGAGCATCGCCACTACATCCGCCTGCGCGGGGAGGACCTGCCCGAGGTGCGCGACTGGCGCTGGTCCCCAGCCTGAGCGACGCCGCGCGGTCGGTCGCCGATGACGTTCAGTCGCGGCAGCCGGGCTGGCCCCAGCGGCCCTTGCAGTTGACGATCATCCAGAAGGTGCCGGCGATGAGGAAGCCGCAGAGGAAACCGACCGCGTGGTTGCCCACGGTCTCCAGCGTCGAGTGGCTGTCGCGCAAGGCATCGAAGGCGAAGCCTCCGCCGACGCCGGCCGCGAAGAGGGCGGTCAGCCCGATCGGCTTGCGGAAGCTCACCGACTGGAAGGTCCGCACCTCGAACGAGACCTCTCGCATCTGGACCAGCGGACAGTCGGCCTGCGACGTCCGGTCGTCGGCGAACGGCGCGACGTCGCGGCACCTCCTGGCCAGCGCCGCGATCGACAGCGGGTGGCCGCCACGCCGGAGCGGCTGATCGGCGCGCAGGACCTCGGGACGCCGCCGCGTGCCGTCGCGGTCGTCGCGCTCCTCGACCATGTCCACCGTGGCGCTGCCCTTCGCGCGCAGAGCGCCGAGGTTGCGGTGGACCTCGCTCCCGGTGACGGTCAGGCGGTGCTGGACCGTGCAGGCCGGTAGCGATCCGACCAGGACGACGGCCACGAGGCGAGCGAACGCGCGGCACGGCTTCACCGCCCGAGCGTACCGCAGACCGTGGGGAGCCAGGCGATCGAGCCGCGACCGGACGCTCGTCGGGCTCTCACTTCGGCATGGTCGGTGTCATCGTGATCGAGCTGTTCGCGCGGATCCCGTCACGCTGGTTGAAGATGACCTGGGTTGCCGTGTTGCCGCCCAGGTTCTCCACGCCGACCGTCGCGCTGGCTCCATCGCCCATGTGGAGCGGGCCGTACACGAAGTCGATCGCGCCGGTCGGGTGAAGCCGGGCCTGAAACTGGATCAGACGAGTGGGCGACTGCGCAAGCCATCCATTCCACTGCAGGACGAGCAGGTCCGGCTGTGACAGCGCGCAGAGCCACACGCCGTTGAGGTCGTCCCAGTACGGCGCGATCCCGCCCATCACACCGGACGGCAGCGGGAGATTGCGCGCGCCGGCGATGCCGCCCTCGCCGCTGGCGGCGCGGGCCCACCCGTTGCTGCTGAGAAAGAGTGTGCTCACCGGATCGCCGAACAGCGAGAACGGGAACGGCACCGGAATGGGCGGTGACAGCCCCTCGTCGGCCGGAAGGTTCCGGATCCTCGCTGCCGAGTCCCATGAGCGGGACCTCCTCGCCGGGGCCGCATGCGTCGGCGAACCGGACGAGGTCGTTGCTCGCCGCGTAGGTCGGGAAGGCCTCGCCGGTGACCTGGATCTCGAAGGCGCCGGGCGCGTCGCCCTGCACATCGAAAGCGACCCAGTCCTCGCGGTCGTGGAGGGCGGTGACGATGGTCTCCGGCTGACCGGGTCCGGCCTCGTCGATGTCGGAGTCGAACTCCTCGCCGTGCAGGCTGCGGACGCGCGCGTCGAAGCCATCGGGTGTGACCGTCACGGTGACCCGCTCGCCCGGCTCGCCCCGCACGAAGTAGCGGACCGCGCCGCCGGCTGGAAGGCCCTGGGCGGGCACGTCGATCGCGCCGCCCGGCGCGATCGAGCCGAGATCGGTGTAGGAGCGCTGCGAGATCGTGAGGTCGAAAACAGCGTCGGGCGGATAGAAGGGCGGATCGCTCACCCTCACCAGCCAGGGGTGGTCGTCGTCGGCATGAGGCAACAGCAGTCCGTGCGGCGCGCCGGCGGAGAGACTGAACGCGTAGCTCGTATCCAGGCCGGAGTCGACTGTGCCGTATTCCGACGGGTCGAACAGGTTGAGAGAGACCACGTCGCCGTCGAATTGGAGCCAGAGCTGGTCGGTCTCGTTAACGACGTACCAGGCCTCGGCGCGGGGGCCGAGTGGGACGTTCACGATCGGCGAGCCCAGCGCCAGCGGGGACGGGGTATGTGGAGTCATCTGCGCGGTCACGACGAGCGTGGAGCCGGGCGCCGCGTCCGGCGTGAACAGGCGCAGGTAGTGGCGGCCGGCGGTCGCGTAGCGAATCGATGGCCTGACCGAGGTTGACGGTTCGCATGCGTTCGGGAACATCGGGCAGTCGATCGTCACGTCGGCGACGTGGAGGCCTCGCCCGTCGAGGATGTCAGCCCTGGTCGGCACCGAGAAGTCGAGGTCGGTGAAGATGACGTCATCGGCCGGCGCGTCGAAGCGGAGGATGTGATAGCCCCCCAGCTCGACCGGCGCGGCTCCACCCGGGTTGGTCAGGGTCATCGGCGTGCCGAGGGTGAGCGGCTGCGGGGCGAACCGGTTCGCGGTCATGTGGAACGGCCGCGGCGCCCCCTCCGGGCTGTAGTCGTAGACGGCGTCGACGACGATCAGCGCCTCCTCACCGGCGGTGAATCCGCCGATGAGGTGAGCTTGCCGGAGCGGGAACTCGGCACCCTCGAATGAGGATGCCACGTAGGCGTCGTCGATCAGCAAGGTCGTGCCCACCACCGCGCTCGGGCTGTAGAGCGGGGCCTCTGCCATCACCTCGAGGAGGTCCCCTTCGTCCGGATGGAAGCGGTAGAGACGCGGGCTGGTCAGGTTGGGGGCATCGATCGCCTCGCCAAGCGGGAGATCGACCGCCTCCGGAAGCGGGAGGCTGCGCACCGTCGTGTAGTAGCAGGCATGGGGTCCTCCGGCGCCGAACGAATCCGACAGGTAGAGCTGCGCGACCAGCGCACGGCTGTCAGACATCGAGAGCTCGTAGCTGCCAGCCGCGGGCAGGAAGAGCTGCCGGCGCGACCGGCTTCCGGCCAGGCTGAACGCCCAGCGCGCCCAGGCATCGCGCTGGAGGGCGGAGTCGGCCGCAAGCACCAGGAAGCCGGCGGCGAGGCCGCCGACTCCGTCGCTGGTGACGTCGAGGAGGGTCGGCCCTGTCACCTGGATGGCCCAGGAGTCGACGTCCGGCATGAGCTGCGCCCCGTCCCGGTCGTCCGGCGCGCCGAAGACATACGGGTCGATGCATCCATGCAGGATGACTCCGGCGGACCCCAGGTCCGGAAGCGGGATCGTCCCGGCAAGCCCGTTCGCGTCATTCGGCTCGGCTGCCTCCTCGACATCCGCTATCACGCCGGTTTCCTCCTCGCAGTGGTCCTGCACCAGGACGCTGCCCGGAGCGCAGATGTCGGCGCTCAGCACGCACGTGCGGCTGTGCGCGTCGTAAACGGTTCCTTCGCCGCACATGTCGTCGTCGCCGCCGCCGCACGCCGCCGCGATGCCGCCGAGCGCGAGGCCGAGCGCGACCGGAATCGAGCCGCCCCGCCCGCTCATCGCGCGCCTCCCCCGCCCGCAAATCCCGCCGCGGTCCGGTGCTGCTCGAGGACCCGGGCCAGGACCGGCGCGTACGCGAAGTCGATGCTCGCGTCCGCCGCGACCACGATGTTCCCGTCATCGCTGTCGTCAATGTCGAGCCGCGCCGCCCGCGCCTGGCGCTCCACCTCTTCTGTAACCGAGTGGACGTAGTGGCCGTTGACAAGAAGCGTTAGTCCGAGCAGCGTGCTGATGCGCGGAGTCTCGCCGACCACCCGCGCGATCGAGCCGGCCGTCACGTTGACGGTGTAGAGCCGCACGCCGGACTCCAGCTCGAAGACATCCACCGGTGACGGGATCGCGGCCGGCTCCGGCAACGGCAGCCGTCGAACCATCACGTAGTAGCAGGACTCGGGACCGCCGGCCGGGAGCTCGGCGATGAGCGTCCGGGCGTCGGTGACGACCAGATCGTAGTCCCCCGAGATGGGGACGAGGAACTGCCATCGGGAATGCCCGTCAACGGTGTCCAGGGCGCTTCTTTGCCACCCGTCCAGGACAAGGAGGTCGTCGCGGCCGCTGATGGTGATGCCCGGCGCCAGTCCACCGATGCCGAGGCTCTCCAGCTCGACGATGAAGGGACCGGTGGCGCTCAGGCGCCAGGGATCCCGGGTCAGGCTCGTACTCGCCGTCGCCATCGAGGTCGCCGGGCGTCACACAGCCGGAGGCGATGAACGGATCGGCGCCCTCATCCGGCAGCTGGATGGTCCCGGCATCGCCAATGAGGTCGTTCCGCTCGGCGGCTTCCACCGCGTCCGGCTGGAGCACTTCCGCCGCCACCTGACAGCGGCCATCCATCAGGATGCTGCCGACAGCGCAGATATCCGGGTCCGGCACGCACTGGCCGCTGCCCGGATCGAGCCGGGTGCCGGCGCCGCATGCCAGGTCAGGGATGCAGGCACCGTTCCTTGCCACGGTCTCTTCACCGCAGACCGGCTCGCCAGCCTCTCCCCCCTCGATGCATCCGGCGCAGAGAGCGCACGCAAACAGCAGGGCCGAGGGACCCCAAGTCTTCAGGTTTGTCATTGACCCCCCCGGGAGGAATTGCCGCACGGCGTTGAAGGCCGACGTCAACACAAGCTGCCCATCCCCGGTGCGGCATTGGTCGTTGGGTCGCTCGATCAGCGTACGCCTCCATCCTCCACAGCCACACAAGCAAATGGGTGGCCAAGAGAACCGATTCACTGTGCGTCGATCGTGGCGCTGGGCATGCGAGAGCTCATCGAGTTGTCGGAGCGTCGAGAGCTCAAGGTGGTCGATTCACCTCGAGCGAGCCGCGAAAGTGGTGTGGAGATCACGGATTGAAGCTCGCCGGCACCGGTGCTCGGCGATCGCCGATGCGAACGTGTTGCGTCGCGGAGAAGAACCGAACGCATGGGTTGCGCGCATCGTTAACACTGGCCCATAGCGACCGTGGAGCTCGCCAGCCTCCGCTGCGACCTCACTCTGTCCGAGCTGGACCACATCCCGAGGACGTGCCGATCAGCACAAGAGGCCGCCGCGCTGCGAAGCACAAGCGGCGTCAACTACTGGAGCGGGACCCGGGGGTCGCTACCTGGCGGATCCGACCGATCCGCAGCTGGTCGCGTACGGAGCGGGACGGCACGCGGGCCTGTGGCCGCTACTGCCCGCTCGGCGCGCCGCTGGTGCCGTCGAGGAACGGCAGCACCGCCTTCGGGAGCCCCGGTGCGCGGTCCATCTCGTAATGGGTGACGTCGGGAAGGATGGCGAGGCGGTTGGGTGACATGTGCTCGCGCTTCCAGCCGGCGTCCTTCTGGCCGCCGCCGAGGAGCTTGTAGAACGCCACCGCGTGGTCGAGCCGGATCATGTCGCTGTCGCCGTAGACCAGCATCACCGGCATCTTCAGCTTCTTCACGTCATCGGACCAGTCGTACGGCCGGCGCATCCAGTCGCCCATCCTGTCGAGCAGCGTCGGGAACTCATCGGGGTTCGGCGCCACCGCGACGTACGAGGTGTACAACGGCGTCTCCTTCATCATCGGTGCCATCGCGGCGCCCATCGCGGCCTGCATCGGCAGCATCTCGGGATAGAAGCCGTCCTGCGCGAAGCCGGCGGAGATGACGACGAGCTTTCGCACCCTGGCCGGGTGCTGCACGCCGAGGCGGATCGCGATCGCGCCGCCGAACGAGTAGCCGACCACGTCGACCTGGTCGTGGCCGAGCTGGTCGAGCAGCACGGCGAGGTCGTTGGCAATGTCGATCGGATCGATCGTCTTGCGATCGCCGAGCGGCGTCCGGCCGTGGCCCTGGAGGTCGACCGCGATCACCTGGTGCCGCTCGGCGAACGCCGGAAGGCCCGGCTCGAACAAGCTGGTCGAGCCGAATCCGCCGTGGAGCATCAGCACCGGCGAGCCCTGGCCGTGGATCTCGTAGTAGTAGCGGACGCCGTGGATCTCGGCGCGGCCGCTGCGGACAGCCGGGGCCGTGGCGGGCGCCGGGGTCCTGGTCGGGTTGGACACGGGTGCCTCCTGGGGCGCGCTGCACGCGGCAGCGGTGACGACGAGGGTGCTCAAGAGATACAGGCGGTTGTGATTCATGGGTTGCTCCTACCGACACGACGAACCAGTTCGACCGCGATCGACACCAGCCCGTCGATTTCTGGCACTGGCCGTCAGCGTACGGGCGGACCCCTCCAGGCGAGCGGAATCATGCCATCGCCGAAACCCTCGAGGAGCTCGCCGCCTGGCGATGTCTCGAGCAGCACGATCTCCCGGCCCGTGTCGGTGGCGATGGAGCGGAAGTCATATCGCGTCACCCGCCAGTCGCCTTCATCGTCGTCCACGTCGCGGGCGACGCCGTTCTCGAACGCGGCGACGACGCGGCTCTCGATGGCGCGCTCGCCGCTCGAGCGCCACTCGAACCGCACCTCCGACCGGACTGCAGCGAACGGTCCCAGCACGCGACGGCAGCCCGAGCCGTCCTCCCTGAACTCCCACTCCTCGTCCATCACCATCGAGAAGGTCCCCGCTGCGCCACTCCACCTTCCGACGAGCGTGTGAGCGAAACGCGTCCTGGCCGCAGCCAGGCGCTCGTCGCCGTCCTGGTTCATCGCACCAGGTTAGCCGAAGGCTTGGCGACCGCCATGTGGTGAGGGCATCGGTGGGGACCGCGTTGAGTCTTCCTGGCCTCGCCGTGGTCGTGGCGACGAGGTCCATGACACCGTCTGACCGGACGGGGTCCGGGCGCCGACCCGCGCCCACCGGGTCGGCGGGTGGTGCATGATGGACCGGCGTGAGCGCGCGCGTTCAGACGACCATCGCCGGGGCGGTCGTCGCTGCGATGGTCGGGTCGGCGTGTGTCTCCTCGTCCGCGATGCCGGACGTCGGTCTGCGGACGGGGCAGCGGCCGCTCGACATCCAGCGCGAGATGGTCACGTTCCGCCTCGACAACGGGCTGCGCGTGGCGCTGGTGCCGGACGCGCGCACAAACTTGATATCGGTTAACGTGCGCTACACGACCGGCGCCCTCGACGACCTGCCGGGGCGCAGCGGGCTGGCTCACCTGGCCGAGCATCTGTCGTTCGAGATCGCGGCGACCGGCGGGGCGACCGTCGCGCAGCGGCTCGACGAGGCCACGCTGGCGTACTCGGCCACCACCAGCTGGGACGAGACCCACTTCGCGTCGCTCGCGCTGGCTCCTCGCCTGGCCGACGTGCTCGCGATCGAGGCGACCCGCATGGCAGCGCCGTGCGACCGCATCGCGCCGGAGGTGCTGGAGCGCGAGCGCGACGTGGTCGACAACGAGCTGCGAGGGCGAGGCGCGCGCGGGCCGTGGGCGCCGCTGGCGGCGCGGCTGTTCCCGGGCGACCACCGGTACGGCAGGCAACTGACCGGCGCCGAGCTGGGCGCGATCCGGCTCCGCGATGTGTGCAGGTTCCTCGCGTGGCACTACGCACCGGGCCGCGCGATCGTCGTGGTGGGCGGCGCGATCGAGCTCGCCTCGGCGCGCGCGCTGGTGGCCGCCCGGTTCGGCGGCATCCGCCGCGCCAGCGCGCCGGCCGTGGCGCTGCAGATGGTGTCCACCGCGGGCGAGAGCCGACTCGTCGGCGCGGTGAACCAACCGACCGCGGTGATCGCATTTCCGGCGTCGCCGACGGGAGTGCCGGGCCATGCGACGCGCGACCTCGCCATCGATCTGTGGGTGCGGCGGATCCTCCAGCTCGGGTGGGGGGCCGGCGTCCGCGACGTGGAGCGCGGGTTCCTGGGCGGCGCTCGCGGCGGGATCGAGCTCGTCATCATCACCGCGCGCGACGCCGGCGCGCTGCGCGACGCGGTCGATGCGGCGTTCGGCGCGCGCACGCGACTGCTCGACGGCGAGTTCGCGCTCGATCGGCGCGATCTGCGCGCGATGCGACTCAACGCCGGGCTCGCCGCGCTCGATCGCTTCGAGGGCCTCGGCGCGCGGGTCGCCGACGCGATCCAGCACGGCGGCCGCGCCGACGCGCTGCTCGGGCAGGTCCGCGAGCTCGAGGCACTTTGGCCGGACCGGCTCGAGCGCGAGGTCCACCGCGTCGGGATGGTCACGCTCGAGCGCTTCGTCGACCCCAGTGCCGGGTCGAGGGCGCTGGTCCGCGCGATCGAGAGCCTGCCGGCTCGTGGAGGCGCGCACGTCGCCTATCTCGTGCCGGGCGCGGCCGTGGCGGGCGAGGCGCCGCCGGATGGCGGACACAGGATCGACGTCGCCGAGCGGCGGGCGCCGCTGGATCTGACGGAGGCGCAGCGCCCGCTGGTCGTGGCGGCGGGGCGCCGGGCGCCGCGCCTGCGGGAGGTGATGCTGGCCAGCGGCCTGCGCGTGGTCCTGGCGCCGCTGCCGGGCTCGGCGGTGGTGGACGCGCGGCTGATGTTCCCGGCCGGCCTGGCCCAGGAGCCTCGGGAAGCGCCGGGCGTGGCCGCCCTCGCCGCCCTTCTCATCGAGCACGACATGGCGCGCGACTACTCCGAGTCCGATCGGCTCCGCGCCACCTGGGCGCTCGGCCTCGGCGGCAAGTTGACCTTCGAGGTCGGCGCGACGTCGACGGTGTTCCGCCTGTCAGGCGCGGCGCGGTACGCCGACTGGCACGTCTGGCGCCTGCTCTGGCTGGTCGAGCGAGGGATCTACACCGACCGGAGTCTCGCCCGGGCGCGCGACGCCGTCGTCGCGCCGGACGACCGCGAGCGCCGACTTCGCCGTGCGCTCGCCGGCGCGCTGCTCGGTGGGGTGACCATTCGCGAGCGGGACACCGGTGCCCGGGACCGGGTCGACCGCGGCGCGCTCGAGGACTACCGCCGCCGCTCGTATGTCCCCGGTGGGGCGACGCTGATGGTGGTGGGCGGGTTCGACGCCGATCGCATGCTGGCCGAGATCCGACAGCTGACGGCGACATGGCGCGGCAACGCGGCCTCGCGCCGGACGCACCCGGTCCCGCGCCTGCACGTCGGCGCGCACTACCTGCCCCTGCTCGACGACGAGTCGCCCCAGGTCTCCATCGCGCTGGCCTTCCCGGCCCCCGGCGGCACCAGCGCGGCGCGCCTGGTCGCGGCCGAGATGGTCGACGCTCAGGCGCAATCGATCCGGGGCCGCATCGGCGCGACCTACGGGCTGCGCGCCGGATACACGATCCTCGTCAGCGCCGCGCCCGCTCTTCTGATCGCCGGTGATGTCGATCCGGCGCGTGCCGGCGACGTGCTGGTGTCCCTCCTGCGCGCGCTCGAGGAGCTCCGCGCCGACGGCGTTCCCTTCCGCCGCGCGTTCGTGCTCGCGCGCCGCCGCGTGCTGGGCCGAGTCCTGGCCCAGGTCGCCGACACCGCCGCACTCGCAGCCGAGCTGGAGACCGAGGCGCGGGCCGGCTGGACCGGCCGGCGCGCGGACCTCGTCACCGAGGTGGCCGCGTTGACCCCGGCGGCCGTCGCGGCCGCGCTGGCCGCCGACCTCGATCGCGACCGGATGGTCGTCGCGCTGGCCGGTCCGCACGTCGCCATCGAGGCGGCCTTCCGCGCCAGCCGCCTGCGGGACATCCTCGACGTGCGCTGAGATGTCTCCACCGCCCGAGCGTCCAGAGGGCGGCTCTGCTAGAACAGCGATGGGAGGGGTCGGTGGCGACGAACGTGAGAGCCGCGGTGGCGTCCGATGCAGATGCGGTGCAGGCACTGGCCGAGCGCTTCGTCACGTCCTTTGCGCTGGACCCCGCCGCCTTTCGCGCGTCTTTCGAGGCACTGTCGCGCGATCCCGCGGCCTGCCTTCTCGTCGCCGAGATCGGAGAGCGGGTGGTTGGCTACCTGCTCGGCTTCGAGCACGTCACCTTCTATGCCAGCGGCCCGGTCGGGTGGGTCGAGGAGGTGATGGTGGCCGAGGATTCTCGCTTTGCGGGAATCGGCCGCGCCCTGATGACTCGGTTCGAAGCCTGGGCCGCGGCGAGGCGTTGCCGTCTCGTGGCGCTGGCTACCCGCCGCGCGGCCGCGTTCTACGGCGCGATCGGCTACGAAGAGTCAGCCACCTACTTCCGGAAGATCCTCGTCGTCCGCAGCTGAGCACGTCAGTTGCCGCTACCGTGGCACGGAGCGGGATCTTACTGCGCCAGTTCGGGCGGCACGCTCGACCGTCGCGTCGCCCTCACAATCTCCGCCGTCGGCCTTCGAGGCTAGAAGAAGTCGTCCCACATGTCGATGGACGGCCACGACCGGATATCGGCAACCCACGACCGCGCGAGCTCCATCAGGTCCCAGCCCGGCACCGTCGGAACCTCCATGTCCGGATCGGGGTGCGGGGCGCGGAAGGTCTCGTTTGTCGATCGATTGAAGATGATCGCGATGTCGGTCCCGTCCGGATGTCGATAGAGGAGCGCGCCGGTGCCGTTGAAATTCCCCCCGTGATGCGTCTCGCCCGTGCCGTGTTGCACTCTCCAGCCGCAGGCGTAGTCGGAGCTGGACTCGGCCGGCTGCGTGCGCGTCAGCAGCGTCTTCACCGAGGAAGCGCTGAGGATCGGACAGGCACCGGGATCGTCGAATGCCGAGGCAAACCTGACGAGGTCCACCGCCGACGCGACCCACGATCCGTGCGGCGCCATGTTCACGAAGTTGAGCGACCCGTACATCTGCATCGCGTCTTTCGGAGCGTCCGCGGCCATGACGTCGCAGTAGAGCTTCGTATGAGGATGGTGGTAGGTGACTTCATCGGGAAACCGGCCCGTGAAGAGGGTCTGGGCGCACCGCATCCGTCGGATCCCGAGCGGCGCCAGCAGTGTCCGCGCCACGTAGTCCTCGTACCGCTCACCGGTCACGCGCTCCAGGATCATCCCGAGCAGCATGTACCCGTAGTTGCTGTAGCCGTACGTCTTGCCGGGCGGGTCATCGAGGTCTCGCTCGGTCGTCGTCCACCGGAAGATGGACTGCCGGGTGATCGGCAGCGCGATGTTCAGCGCCTCCGCGATCGTCACGTCGTTGAACATCGGATCGCCGTGCGATTCGTCGTCTCCATCGACGCTCCATCCACCCCGATGGTGCAGGAGGTGGTCGACGGTCACATCGGCCAGTCGCTTGTCCTTCACCGCATCCTTCCACCCGAGCACGTCGAGCAGCCTGTCGTCGAACGCGAGCTTCCCGTCCTGAATCGCTCTGACGACCGCTGCGCCGGTGAGCGTCTTGCTGACGCTCGCGACGCGGAAGATCGAGGTCGCTGAAATCGGGCCCTCTCCATCCGTACTGTTGGCGAGGCCCTTGGCCAGCACGAGCTTGCCCTTGTGGCTGATCGCGACGGAGGCGGCGGTCACCCGCGATGCAGCCATGATGCTCTGGATGCTGTCCTCGACGACCTCGAGCCCGCTGCCGGCGCGTCCCTGGATGGTGCAGGTCCGCGCGTTCTTGACCCAGATGCCGGCATAGCGGGTGCCGCCGTCCGACACGGCATAGCCCGTGATGCAGATCGGCTTCCAGTCCTCCCAGGCCAGTCGATCGAGCTCGTTCTCGAGCTCGCTCTTCGTCAAGTCGTGGCGCGCGTGCGGGTCGTAGTCCCCCCTCCCCTTCACCCAGATGGCGGCGAACCGCGTCTGCGACTGGACGCGATGCGCGCTGAAGTGCGCGATCCGGTACCCGTCGGCCTTCATCTCGTTGAACACGTCCTGATACTGCTCGATCGGCAGGTTGTGACGCGCGTGCCGATCGGCATCCGCGAATCGCGACCAGATCGCCGAGTAGCTCGACGTTGACGGCGTCGCGGATCCGTTCACCCAGATGAGCCGGTACCCGTCGGCCGCCATGATGTCGAACTGCTCCTGGTACTCCGTGGCCGAGAGCCCGTGACGGGCGTGGAAGCCCTTCCATCCGCCGTCCTCCCACAGTCCGGCATACCGAAGCGACTCCCCCGTCGCGGCAGCGCTCACGCAGAGCAGCCTGTAGCCCTCGCGATTGCGGTCGTCGAAATCGTCCTGATAGTCCGCAGCGGGCTGGTCCATGGCGATCTGGGTGAGCGAGCTCCGCAGGTCGCGCATCCAGATCGCGGCGTACCGGGATGCCCCGCCGCCGTCCGCGTACGCAACGACCTGGGTCGGACGGTACTGCTGCCCGGCAAGCGTCGCGTCGCGAGCGGTCAGCTGCGACTTCGACAGGTCGAAGCTGCACGCGTATTGAGGGATCTGACAGTGATGAGCCATGTGCCGCGAGCCCGGTGCAGTCCGCGTGCCCACCACGGCCGCGTTGTGGTCCGGGTTCTTGGAGGCCGCGCTCGGCGACCAAGGACTTCAGCGAGCAGAATCGGCATGCCGATCGTGCCAGGCATGACGACGGCGGCCACGGGTCACATGCGAGATCGCGCAATCGTTCACTGCGTTCCCTTCGTCGCGCCAAGCGCCTCCGTCGCGCGCTTGGCAGCTGCCGCGTCGCCGCGCTCGGCCAGCACCTCGGTCACCTGACGCAACTGTCCAGCAGTCAGCCCCACCCGCATGCTGGCGGCCAGGTGCGAACGCAACTGCGGCTCCGCGCCCGGCGTCGCTGCCAACGCTCCGACTGTGGCCAGCTCGCGGCTCTGCCAGTCGAGGTTGTCACGCTCGAAGATGTCGCCGAACAGATGTGTCTGCAAGTACCGATTGATGACCGGCGCAAAGTCGAACAGCGGCCCCTTGACCGGCCGGCCAGAAATCTTGGTCTGGTTGGCGGTGCCGATAGCGACGAGCTCATCGCCCGTCGGAATGGCTCGACCGGGCTCACGCCCCGGCGCATCTTGAAGACCGCGTTGCTTGCGCGCCTCGACCACCACCATCAGCTCACTCAGCGCGTTGAGGCTGCGCGGAAAGCCGACGTAGGCGTAGAGCTGCACCAGGATCTCCTTGGTCTCGCTGATGGTCAGTCCCGCGTCCAGGCCTTCGTTCAACGCGACATTGAGCCTGGGCATGTCGCTCGCGGCCATGAAGGACGCGATGAGTGGAATGGCCTGCTGCTTGACGGAAAGGGTCGGATCGGACGTCATCGCCCTGTGGCCACGGGGTGCGGAAGCGCCGGCTCCGTTGTCTTGCTCATCGGCCACTCTCTCCATCCAGGTCACGCTCTTGCCATCCACTGAGCCGGTCACGGCCAGGTGAGTCATCGCACTCGTCGGCGCGGCGCCATGCCAGTGCTTGACACCGGGCGGACACCTCACGACGTCGCCGGGACGGATGTCCTGCACGGGCTTGCCCCATTCCTGCGTCAGGCCCACGCCTGAGGTCACCACCAGCCGTTGCCCCGCGGGATGGGTGTGCCACGCCGAGCGGGCGCCAGGCTCGAAGGTGACGTAGGCCATCGAGGCGTTGATCTCGCTGCTGGCCGGGGACAACGGATCGACGCGAACTCGACCGGTGAAGTAGTCCCTCGAACCGGTCGTGGAACCACGGGTGCCGGCGCGAATGATCTCCTGGACGGCCGCGGGTGAGCTCGCAGCGCCATGTTGCGTGGCTGCGCAGCATGGGCGTCCGCCTCCATCGAGCCGCTTCTCGGCGAGGAACTTCGACAGCAGATTCGCAATCTCGACGTTGTTCGTGTCGGAGAACGGGAAGTGCGTGTTGCCGCGGATCCCCAGCTCCGGCAGGTGGACGACGGTGACGTCGCCACCGTGGCGATTGACCGCGTCGCGCCAGAGCCGCGCCATCGCGAGCCGAACGCGCCAGTTGTCCTGTCCGGGGTTCGATGAGGGCTCCGCGGGGATGTTGTCCGCGAAATAGAGCACGATGGGGATCTTCGTCAGAGCCGTGAACTCTCCGAGAGGAACACCCGTCGCTTCGAGCGGCCCCGTGAGACTGGCCATCGGTGCCGGGACCTGCCCCTCGGGGAAGACGAACCCGCTGCCAGGCTCGTACGACACGACCGCCCGCACGTTCTCGCTCTTCATCACCGTCAGCCAGCCGGGTCCGCCCCCTTGCGAGTGGGTGACGAGGATGCCGGGACCGATCTTGTCGAACAGCGCGGCGACCGCGCGTGCGCTGACTTCGGCGTCGAAGGGCCCCGTGTTCGGCGTCATCGAACGGAAGAACTGGTCGAGCGCCGCGGGATCCCGCGAGAACTGCACACCAGGAAAGAAGTCCGGCCAGATCCCGATACGGAACATGCCGAACCACATCTGGTCGTCGGTCGCAACGGGAATGGCCGACGCCACCGTGCTGCGTCCTGCGTCGCCGCGACGAGGCTGGTCGAGCAAGTAGACGGAGAACCGGCGGCGCAAGAAGAGATTCTGAAAACCCTCGCGTCCGTCCGGGGTCGTCTCCCACGTCTTCGAGGACTGTCCGGCGCCGTGCCAGAAGACGAGGGGCAGCGGCCGAGCATCGACCGGCACCTGGTAGAAGACGGAAGCGTGATCGCCGTGCAGTGTTCCGCCGTCCGACGACGGATGAAGCGGATCGAAGGTGCCGGGGCTGGTCACCACGGTTCCGCCGATGGCGAAGCTCCCTTGCTCCTTGAGCACGATCGCTGACGATGCAGGTGGCCTAGACGCCGGAGCGTCGCTTCGCGCGGCCGGGACGCAAGCGCCCGGCCCGAGGAGCACCGCGACGATCCACAGCCGGCTCGATGTGGAAGACGATGGCATCCGCATCACTTCCTCAGCGACCTTCCGAAGAACTCCGTCAGCTTGTTCATGGCGGCGTCCACATACTCCGGGACCCAGTACGTCTCGATGTGCGTGGCGCCGTCGATCTTGAAGAGCTTCTTGTCCTTCGTGCCGATGGCCTTGGCGAACGCATCCTCGGTCATGTACAGGCTGTCGGCCTTGCTGCCCGCGATCATGAGCAGGGGTTGGTCGAGCAGCTCGAGCTGGTCGGCGGCATCCCAGCGCATCAGGTCCAGCAAGCTGCTCATGGTGTACTTGAAGGTCGAGCCGGGATGCGCGTGCGTCTTCCAGTAATACTCGTAGCCCTGCCGGTAGAGATCAAACGGCAGCGCAGCGATCTGCTCATCTGTCAGATTGGCATCGCCCGCATAGAGAACAACCCCGCCGGCCACTTCCACGGCGCGGGCGTCCGACGCCTGCTGCAGGCGCTCGTGGATGGTTTCCAGCTGCGAATCCATGTAGCCATTGCGACGCACCCGCCCGGAGTTGAACATGCTCAAGGTCGCGATCGACTTGAAGCGCTTGTCGGTCTGCGCGGCTTTCAATGAATAGCCGCCGCCACCACAGATGCCGAGCAACCCCACACGAGCGACATCGACCCCCGGATACCGGGTGATGAAGTCCGCCATGCCGTGAATGTCCTCGACGCGGTATGCGGGCCTGTCCACGTTGCGCGGCTGGCCGCCGCTCGCGCCCTGATACGCCGCATCCGCTGCGATCGTGATGTAGCCCTGCTCCGCGAGCCGCTGGGCATACAGGCCCGCGACCTGTTCCTTCACCCCGCCGTTGGGGTGCGCCACGACGATCGCCGGGAAGTGCTTCTCCGGGTCGTAGCTCGCCGGCGTGTAGACGTTGGCGGCGATGTCCAGGACATCGAGCTTGTAGGTGACCGGATGAATGTTGACCTTGCCCGGCTCGTTCCTCGTGATCGCGCCGGCGTAGACCAGCGTGAATGGATTCTTCATGTGACTTCTCCTGCCGGCCGCGGAGACCGGACTCGGCGCCTCGGCCATGAAACGCGCCCAGAAGTCGATGGCGTCTCCGAGCCATCCCTCCGCGCTCGTGCCGACTCCAGGGCCGAAGCCGTGCCCGACGTCCGGATATCGACGGAACTCCGTCGGCGTCCCTGCTGCGCGGAGCGCCGCGACGCGCCGCGCCATGATCGCCGGAGGAGCGATCGCATCATCCTCACCGACGACGACGAACGTCGGCGGCTCGCTCTTCGCGGTGCCTTCGTGGCCCGTGTACGCCATGATGACCGCCGCCGGCTTCGAGAGCTCGTCGCCGCCGAAGCGCGCGACGCCATGCGACCCGATGGCGGCTGCCATCCTCGCGCCGGCCGAGCTGCCCCACAGCGAATAGCTCCGGCGATCGACCCTCAGCGTGTCGGCGTTCCGCATGATGAACGAGAGCGCCGCTGCCAGGTCCTCGGTTGCGGCCGAACCACCAAGTCCCGCGCGATACTTCAAGACGAAGGCGTTGTAGCCGGCATCGCTGATCGCCGCTGCATACGGGAACCCCTCGTGCACGGAGCCGACGTAGGCGAAGCCGCCACCGGGCGCGACGACAGCAAAGGGCGCGCCTGCCTTGCCGCGGAAGAAGAAGAGGCCTGCGTGCCGTCTGGTTGGATCACGTCGCTTCTGCTCCTCCGTGTAGAAGGAATAGAACACCTGCTGCCCCGCGCTGACGTCATCGATGATGCGATTCAGCCCATCGACGATCACCCGGGGCTGCACGTGGCTGTGGTACGGGAGCAGCGCGTCGATCTCCGCGAGCGGCATCTTGTCGTCGTAGCTGCGATCGTCCCAGGGCAGCAGCAGGCCGGCGTACCCCTGAAACGCCGGGTGCTGCAGCAGGTCTCCGATCCTGTCCTTGGGAGTGAGGTGGAGGTCGGCCCTCGGTTTCCCCGCACAAGCAGAGCTGGCGGAGAGGAGCGCGAGCACGGGAGCCCAGGTCGTCCACATGGCTACTGTCATCGTCCCCGTGACTTCAACGCCATGCGAGCAAGGTATGCCCGCCCCCCGGTCGCGGAAACCGGAATGATCTGCATGCGGTGTTTAGAAAACCTTCACGACAGGCTTCTTCCGTCACCCCTTCAACTCGTCAGCCCTTCGACTTTTCGCGGGCGACCGCGACGAACGCCTTGAGCGCGGGGGATACCTGCGACCGCTTCGGGAAGTACAGGTAGAGCCCGGGCACCTCGGGTGCGTACGGCTCGAGGACGACGCGTAGACGCCCGGACGTGAGGTCGTTCGCGACGCGGCTCTCGAGCGAGTAGAACAGCCCCACGCCCGCGAGGGCCATCGTGCGCATCAGCTCGGCGTCGTTCGTCGTTATCGGTCCGCGAACCGGTATGCGGTAGGTCTTCTTGCCCCGCTCGAGCTCCCACGCCCACGACTCGCCGCCAGGGGATCGTCGGACACAGATGCATTCGTGCTTGAGCAGGTCCTGGGGTTTCTGTGGCACGCCCTGTCGCTCGAAGTACGACGGTGCGCCGACCACCACCAGGCGCGTCGGGCCCGACAGGCGGACGTGGACCATGTCGCGATCGATCGACTCGATCAGCCGCATGCCGGCATCGAACTCTCCGGCCACCGTGTTCACGAGGCGATCGTCGACATGGACCTCCACTTCCACCTTCGGGTAGCGCGCGATGAAGCGCGGGAGGAGGTCCACAAGGACCAGCGAGATCGAGGCGCTGGGCACGCTGAGGCGCACCCGGCCCGTCACTTCGCCTCGCCTGGCGCGCACGTTCCTCAGCGACTCGAGCGCTTGATCGACGGCCGGCCCCGCGTTGTCGAGCAGGCGGTGTCCGACGTCGGTCAGGGCCACGCTCCGCGAGGTGCGGATCAACAACGTGACCCCGAGCCGCTCCTCGAGCTGGCGGACCGACTGGCTGAGCGCCGACGTCGATACGCCGAGGTCCCGTGCCGCCGCCGCGTAGCTGAGGCGCCGCGCGACGACGACGAAGGCGTTGAGCGAGTTGAGCGGCGTGAAGGCCATCGTGAAGATTATCTACACGATGGCCCGGCTGGGGGCTCGGTCGTGTTCAGTCCGACCGGTCCTCCCACTCACGCACCTGGTCGTGGCCGCCGTGTCGCTGGCACGGCCGCAGGCTCCTGAGATACGCGAGGCTTCGCGACGCCGTGCTGAACGAGCCGGCCGGGTTGGTCGGTGCGTCGTCGCGCTCGACCAGGTAGTGATGGCCGGGGACGCCGACGGTCTCGAAGAAGCGGCGGAAGTCGTGGACGCCGTCCCCGACGTCGACGAACGAATAGCCGTCGGGGCTGGAGCTCCGCACCCCGTCCTTGACGTGATAGAGGGGAAAGCGTCGCGGCTGCGCCTTGACGTACGCGATCGGGTCGAATCCGCCGTGCAGGAACTGGCCGACGTAGGCCCAGTAGATGTCGAACTCGTAGAAGACCAGGTCCGGATCGGTCTCGGCGATGACGACGTCCCACAGGCGAACGCCGTCGACGATCGCGAACTCGCCGGCGTGGTTGTGCTGGTAGAACTTCATGCCGCGGTCATGGGCGGCGGCCCCGAAACCATTGAACAGCTCGGCGGCCCGGCTGTAGGCGTCGGGCGTGCCGCGTTCCTCGGGCGGAAACAGGGCGTCCGGCGCGTTCGCGGTGCCGATGTAGCGCAGCCCGAGGATCTCGGCGTCGTCGAGCACCTGGGTGAGGTTGTCGCGGAACTGGTCGAGGCCGATGTGACTGCCGATGCCGCGCAGCCCGAACCGATCGAGGAGCTGCTTGATCTCCGGCACCGTGATCGGCGGAAGCGGCGCACGCTGGGTGTACCCGGCGAACTCCACCTCCGCGTAGCCCATCCTGGACAGCTCGCGGAACACCGCCTCGAACCCGAGATTCGTGACCTGGTCGCGAATGGTGAACAGCTGGATGCCGAGGCGGTTGCGCGGCAGGAGTCGATCGCCCCCGTCTCCGCCGGCAAAGGCCACGCGCGCGAGCGGGCCTGCGGCTCCGAAGGCCGCCGCGGCCGCTGCTCCGGCGGCCGCTCCGCCCAGGAAGCCCCGACGGCTGAGCGTCTGCTGGATCTTCATCTCCGTCCTCCTCTGCCCCGTGCCGGGGCGATGGGGGCTGCGGTCATTCCGCGATTCCGCCGCCCTCGAGCTCGAACCAGTTCAGGTTGAAGAGATTGGTCGCCGGACCGTCCGCGACCTGCCGAAACACCAGATACAGTCGATGGGTCCCGCCCGGATCCGCGATCGGCGTGGTCTGGCTGGCGAAGTTGTTGTTGCCGCCGGTGTCGATGATGGTCACCGTCGCGGCCAGCGGCCCGTCCGGCGCGTCGAGCCGGAGCTCGACCGCGGCTCTCGGCGTTCCGGCGGTGGCGCCCGAGCCGCCCGACACGCGGAACGTGATCGCGGTGATGTCGATCAGATTGACCGGATCCAGCGAGATCCAGTCGCCGGGATCGATGCCGACCACCTGGACTCCGCTCTCGTCCGCCGAGAATCCGATCGTCGTCCCCTGGGTGGGGAGCACCTCGGCCTGCTGGCGCTTCTGCTGGATCACCACCTGGTTGATGGACTCGAGGCCTCCTGTGTCGGTGTAAGACGCGCTGATCCCGCCGAACAGGTAGCCGCCCGCGTGGTCGCCGTCGCTGGCCTCGGTCTGGAACGTGCCGGAGCAGCCGGTCTGCGTCTCCCCGGCGTGCCCGTGCGTATCGTGACCGAGGACGAACGTGACCTCGACCAGGTTGCAGTCGATCGCCGCATCCTCCGGATCCGTGACGGTCACCGACCAGGGGATCCGATCGCCCCAGTTGAAGAAGCCGCCGGCGATGGGCGCGGTGACGACCACGGTCGGCTCGGTGTTGCCGACCGTGATCTGTCGGGTCGCGGTCCCGGTCCGCCCGCTCGAGTCGGTGACCGTCAGGCGCGCGACGAACGTCCCGTTGGCGGTGTACGTGAACGTCGGGTCCGCCTCCATCGAGTCGGTGGTCCCGTCTCCATCGAAGTCCCAGGCGAAGGTGATCGACTCGCCCGGGTCCGGGTCGCTGGAGCCGGCGCTGGAGAAGCTCACGGTGAGAGGCGCCTGCCCCGAGCTGGGCGAGACCGACAGGACGGCGGTGGGAGCGCGCGATCCTCTGACGTAGGCGAACCGGACCAGCTTGGCGTCCGGGTTGGCGCGGAAGAAGCCGTCGCCGTAGGTGAGGAGATAGAAGTTCCCGTCGGGCCCCCAGGTGACGTCCATCGGGTTGTCGCACAGGAACGGCTGCGGGAGCTCGCCGCAGTTCAGGAGCGAGTTGATCTTGAAGATCCGCCCCTGCGAGTCGAGCCGGACCTCTCTCATGAGGTCTCGCGTGAAGTCGGCGAAGAAGATCGAGTCGTCGTAGTACTCGGGGAACTTCGTCGGCGAGTCGAGGTCCCGGTCGAAGTGATAGGGCGCGGACCCGTGCGGGCCGACTCCGCCGGGGTTCAGTCCGAGCTCGGGAAACAGGTACGGGCACACGCCCGGCGGGTCGTCCAGATAGGCCTCGGGACAGGGCGTGACCGGGTCGAAGGTGTAGAAGAGCTCCGCGTCGCGGGTCGGCGGCAGCACGCTCAGCCCGGTGTTGTGCCGCGAGTCGTTGACCGGCGCGCTGCAGTCGAAGAGCGCTCCGGTCGTGCCGGTCGCGAAGTCGAAGTCGAAGTACGGAAGGTCCGACTTCGCGCAGAAGGGCCAGCCGTAGCTGCCCGGCTCGCGGATGACCATCATGCGGCCGGTCCCCTGGGGCCCGCGGGTCGGGCTCGGGTTGCGCGCGTCCGGCGAGTAGTCGGTGACGTAGGCGACCCCGTTCTCGTCGAGATCCAGGCGGAACGGGTTGCGAAGGCCCATGGCGTAGATCTCGGGCCGCGTGCCTGGCGTGCCGGGAGCGAACAGGTTGCCGGGCGGGATCGAGTAGCTGCCGTCGGCGTGCACCTTGATGCGCAGCAGCTTCCCGCGAAGGTCGTTCGTGTTGCCGGCCGAGCGGCGCGCGTCGTAGGCCGGGTTCTGGTAGACCGGCGAGGCCGGCGGCGCCATGTCGTTGATCGGGTTGTAGCCGTCGGAGCCGCCCGCGTTCGTGTCGTCGCCGGTGGTGAGCCAGAGGTTGCCCTGGGCGTCGAACTGGATCTCGCCCGCGACGTGGCAACAGGTGCCGCGGGTCACCGGGACGCGGAGGATCTGCTGCTCGCTGGCGAGGTCGAGGTGCGGGGTCGGCTCCTCGACGAACTTGAAGCGGGACAGCTGGAAGTAGCCCTCGAACGGGACCCAGGCGTCCGGATCGGGGCTGGTGACCGGCGCGTTGCCCGCCGGCGTGGACAAGGGCGGCGCATAGTAGAGGTAGACCCAGCGGTTGGTGCTGAAGTCGCGATCGATGGCCGGGCCGTAAAGGCCGTCCTCGCTGTGCGTGTAGACCGGGATTGTGTTGATGACGGTCGAGGTGCCGGCCGCCGGATCGTGGAGGCGCAGATCGCCGGTGCGAACGGTCTGGAGCACGCGCCCGTCGGGCAGGACGGCCATCCCGATCGGCTCTCCGACGTTGCCCGGGTTGCTGGCGATGACCGTCATCTCGTAGTTGGCGAGCACGGTCGCGCCGCAGTCGCCCGACGATGCGCCGGCCGCCCACTCGATCCCGCCCAGGAGGTGGCGCTGGAAGGAGCGGCTGGAGTAGCTCTGCGCCGTGTGGCCGCCGGCGGTGTACCAGGAGCGACCGCCCTGGAAGTCCTTGCACCAGGCGATCGGGTGGTCGAAGCCCATGGCGCCGCCGGCGTACGTGGTCTCGTCCACCGTCGCCAGCACGTGAGAAACGCCGCGCACGTTGCCGGCGAAGTCGTACCACTGGTCCGTGCGGTTCCAGTACTCCGGCAGGTTCTCCGACGACGGATGGACGCGGTCGGCCACCTTGATCGTGGCCGGCACGATCTCGGAGGTGCCGGCCGCCGCCGCGCCGAGCAGGTCGGCGTAGAAGGGCCAGCCGGGCTCCGTCTCGACCGCTGCGTGGATGCCGACGAACCCGCCGCCGGCCTGGATGAAGCGCTCGAACGCGGCCTGCTGGCCGTCGGTCAGGACGTCGCCGGTCGTGTTCAGGAACACGACGGCGCTGTAGCGGCGCAGCCTCTGGTCGGTGAACTCGGACGCGTCGTCCTCGACGCGGACGCCGAACTCGTTGCGACGGCCGAGGTCCTCGATCGCGCGCGCGCCCGCGCGGATGGAGGCGTGGCGCTCCCCGGCCGTCTTCGTGAAGACGAGCACGCGGAAGTCGTCGTCGTGGTTCGCGTCCTGATATCGCTTGCTGCGGCGCGCCCTCTCGCTCTCCTGCTCGCCATCGCTGCCTCGCCCGCGCAGGCCCGCCGGATCCGCGTCGGTCACCGGCGCGACGGGCGCGTCGCCCGTGCAGGCCCCGAGCAACATCGCGAGCAACCCGTGAAACGCGCACCACGGCCACGCGGCCGTCCTCGACGACGTTCTGGCTCTCATCTGGATCTCCTCCCGAAGGCTGCTGTCCAGTCGACCTCTCGGAACCAGCTCCTTCGCCCGGCCACACACGATGTGCTGCGAGCGCGCGCGAGTCGCGCGGCTACAAACGGCGTAAGCGATCACGACGAGAGCAGTCAACCTGAAAATCGGAGGGCCTTTGTTCGGTCCTTGGTTCGTTTTTCGAACTATCAATTTCACTGGCCACGTGCGATGTACCGCGTCACACGATCGAGAGAGGCCACGATCGCTCCTGCGAACGGCGGCCACCACATGCCCGCGCGCGTGGCCGGAACTCGAAGGTGCTCGCGGGCCGCGCAGCATCATCATTGTCGGCGCGTCATCCAGGAGGGAGCCATGACGACGACCAGGTGGCTGCTGCTATGGATCCTCATGTCGGCTGTGGTGGGCGCGGCGACGTACCGGTCGGGCCAGGAGCCGGGTCTCGTCGCTGACCGCCGCGGCTTCGGCTCGGGAGCGCATCGCCGGACCTCACGACCGGGCCGACCTCCACGTCGCCGAGGCAAACGCCGGCTCGACGAACACGGCGGACCCGGCACGGGGCAGGCCGGCGAACGTCCAGGTCGTTAACCTGCGGGTCAACGGTCGCTACGACGAGCCGCTGGGACTGGACGACTCCAGTCCCATCCTGGCGTGGCGGATGCGGGCGACGCCCTCGTCCGCGTCGCACCCCTGTCACAGGTCCGGCCCGGAGGTACCGTGCCCGGCCGACGAGCAGACCGCCTACCAGATCCAGGCGGCGAACAGCGGGCGCGACCTCGCGGACGGACATCTCATCTGGGACTCCGGAAGGGTCGCGAGCAGTGAGCAGTCCGGCATTCCATACGCCGGGGAGGAGCTTGGTTCACGCCAGCCAGTCGTATGGCGGGTGCGCGTGTGGGACGCCGACGGCGCGCCATCGGCGTGGAGCAATCCGGCTCGCTGGGAGATGGGGCTCCTGCAGCAGAGCGACTGGGGCGACGCGCGCTGGATCGAGTACCCGGGTCGCACCGAGAGCCAGCCGCTGCCCATCTTCGCCCGCCAGTTCGACGTCGACGGTCACGTGGCGAGCGCCCGGCTCTATCTGTCGGGCATCGGTCTCCACCTCGCCACACTCAACGGCCGGAGGCTGACCGACGAGGTCCTGGCGCCGGGCAACTCGAACTACCAGCTGTCGTCGGAGTACCGGACCTACGATGTCACGGACGAGCTCGTGAGCGGCGACAACACCCTGGGCGTCCAGCTGGGCAACGGGACGGCCTACGTCCGCCGCAGCGTGATGAACGCAGCCGTCGGCCGGACCTCGCCGTACGCGTGGTGGCAGAGTCAGCTCAAGGGCTCCGGGAGCATGGTCGCAGAAGCATCCGCCGGGGCGACGAGCGTGAAGGTCAGCTCGACGGAGGGCTACCACATCGGCGGCACGATCAACATCGACACCGGAGACGGTGGCGACCAGCTGGAGTCGCGGATGATCACCGCGATCGGAACGAGCGGGGAGGCCGGGACCGGGATCAGCTTCATGCCGGCTCTGCAGGCGTCCCACCCGATCGGAGCCCTGGTCTCCGGGTCCGGCAACAACCTCGCCGCGAGTGACCCGAGCGCGGGTGCCGCGGTGACGCCGCGCCTGATCGCCCGCCTCGAGATCACCTACACCGACGGTTCGCAGGACGTCATCGTCTCCGACCGCACGTGGCGCAGCGCGCTCGGCGCGTACACGACCGACGCGTGGTACTCGGGCTCCGACTACGACGCGCGGCGCGAGCCGGTCGGCTGGGACGAGGCCGGCTCCGACCTCGGCGAGACAGCCACGCGGAGAGACGGCTCCGACGTGGGCTGGATCGACGCCGGCATCGCCCCGCCGCCTAACTTGTCGACCAGGCTCGTCGCGAGGGACGCACCGCCGGTGAAGATCGTCGAGGAGCTGAGGCCGATCAGCGTGACCAGCCCGGTGCCGGGGACCTACGTCTTCGACTTCGGCCAGAACTTCGTGGGCTGGCCCCAGCTGAATCTCGAGGCCCCCGTGCCGGCGGGCACGGTCGTCCGCCTGACTCCCGCGGAGTCGCTTGCGTCCGACGGCTCGGGCGTCGTGGACCAGTCTTCTCTCGGCATCGGTGGACGCGGGCGGGACGTGTTCGACACCTACACCGCGGCTGGAGGCGGACACGAGATCTGGCGCCCGCAGTTCCAGTACTTCGGGATGCAGTGGGTCCAGGTGACCGGCCTGCCGGAGGGCTACCAGGTCACGACGCGCCTGCTCAAGGGCCTGCGCCTTCAGGCGGACACGCCCTCCGCGGGCTCGGTCAAGACGTCGAACGAGCGGATCAACCGGATCCACCGGATGGTGCGGTACTCGTTCGCGAGCAACATCATGTCGGTGTTCACCGACTGCCCGGGTCGCGAGAAGCTCTCCTACCCGGCGGACTACACCATGCCGATGGGCGCCATCGAGCGGAACCACGAGCTGGCCGCCTTCATGCGGACCACCATGCGACACCTGGTGGAGGGCCAGTCCATCGCCGACACGCCCATGCGCGGCAACGTCGCCTTGAAGACGCCGGTCTACGACTGGGGCTACACGGGACAGTTCGGCGACGAGATCAACTGGGGTGACGCCATCATCCTGGTGCCGGCGCTCCTCTACGAGCTGTACGGAGACACCGACACGATGGCGACCTACTACGACGAGATGGTCAACTTCGCCGACTACATCGCGCGCGAGAAGGCCGGCACCGGCGCCGATGAGCACATCATCGACGCCGCGCTGTCGGACTGGGTGTCCGCCGACACGACCTCGGGTCGGATCACCGGCACCTGGGGCTACTTCGTCATGATCAGCAAGCTGGCCATGATGGCCGAGCTGACCGGCCACGACGACGACGCCGAGAAGTACGAGAACCTGGCCGAGGCGATCAAGGCGGCCTTCAACGACCACTTCTACAACGCGGAGGAGCATCTGTACGCGACCGACGGCGGCGCCGGCGGCACGACAGAGGCGACGCAGACCGCTCAGGCGCTCGCCCTGGACGCTGGCCTCGTGCCCGAGGGCGACCGTCCGGCAGTGCTCGACCGACTCGTCGAGTTCGATCCGCGCCTTCAACCCATCGGGTGACGGCGGGCCCCACTTCGCCGGCGGCACCATCGGTCTGTCTCCCATCGTTCGAGCGCTCATCGAGGGCGGGCGCGACGACGTGCTCTGGGACGTGGTCCAGGAGAACGCGTATCCCGGCTACGGCTTCTTCATGGAGTCGACCGCCGCCAACCCGCAGGGCTTCACCACCATCGGCGAGCGGTGGACTCGCGGGAGCTCGAAGAACCACATGATCCTCGCCCAGATCGAAGAATGGTTCCACGAGAGCCTGGCCGGCATCCGGCAGGCCGAGTCGTCCTTGCAGTACCGCGAGATCGTCATCAAGCCGCGCCTCGTCGGCGACCTGACCTATGCCAGGGGCAGCTACCGGAGCCCGCAGGGCCTCATCCGATCGGAGTGGACTCTGGACGATGGCCGTTTCGAACTGACGGTGGAGATTCCGCCCAACACGTCGGCCGAGGTATGGGTGCCCGGCGTCGACGAGCGGCCGCCCGAGCGCGCGAGGTTTCTCAGGACCGAGGACGGCCACGCCGTGTACGGCGTCGCCTCCGGCAGCTATCTGTTCCGATCGGAGCCCGCAGCTCAGCGCAGAACCCCATCATGAACCGGCCTGCGGGTGCGTGGGGCACGGAGATGGTCGAGAAGGCGGAGGCGTTCCTGGCTCGAAGGCGCAGCCTCCGCCGAAGACGGGCTGGAGCTGTTTCTGGTGTTCGACGTGTAAGCTGGGTGCATGGACAATCGGCGCGCGGGAAGGGCATTGGTCAAGCGGTGGGACAGTCTGCCGGAGCTCGAGGCGGTTCGGGTCTTCGCCGCTGTCGCCGAGCTGCGCAGCTTCCGCGGTGCGGCGACCGCCCTCGGGTTGCCCCGCTCGACCGTCAGTCGGCGGCTGAGAACGCTCGAGGGGACGCTCGGCACCCGGCTGCTGCAACGCACGACGCGCCAGGTGAGCTTGACCAGCGCCGGCGAGATCTTCCTCGCCGACGTGACTCCGGCGCTGGAGAGGATCGGCGATGCCGGCCAGCGCCTGCTCGACGCCAAGGCCGAGCCGCGCGGGCTGGTGCGGATGACCGTCACGCCGGGCGGGGCGGAGCAAGTCGGCGAGGCAATGCTCGAGCTGGTCGAGCGCTATCCGCAGGTGCGCATCGAGCTCGACTTCTCCGACCGCACCATCGATCTCGTCGCCGAAGGCTTCGATCTCGCCTTGCGACCCGGCAAGCTCGCCGACTCGAGCTTGATCGCCCGGCCGGTCGGGCAGACGCAGCCGGGCTACTACGCGAGCCCGGGGTATCTGAAGGGCCGGCGGCTCAACCATCCCGACCAGCTCTCCGAGCACCAGCTGGTCGTCTTTACCGGGTCGGCGCGCGGCCGGCGCTGGCTGTTCCGGATCGGCACGAAGCTGCACGAGGTGCCGGTGCGCGCTCGCGTCGTGGTCAACAGCTTGTCGGTGGCCCAGCTCGCCGCGCAGCGCGGCCACGGCGTCACCTGGCTGCCCGCGCCGTATGGGCGCGACGCGGTGAAGCGTGGGGCCCTGGTCCCGGTGCTCAGGAAATTCTGGCCGCCGCCGATGCACCTACAGCTCCTCTACCCGTCGGCGCGCCACCTCGCGCCGCAAGTCCGGGCGGCCATCGAGCTGCTCGCCGTCCGGCTCAAGGACGCATTCTGACTACTGTCCCATGAGTGGGCCAGTGTGCTCCTCTGGCCAGTATTGTGCAGGACGCTCGGAGGCACCATGGAATGCATAGACAACTGCGAGGTATTCCATGGCGACGATTCTTCTCACCGGGGCAAACGGCACTGTGTCCACGGCGACGATCGCGGCGCTCCAGGGCTCGGGCCACCGCGTCATTGGCCTGGTGCGCGAGGCCGCCAAGGGCAAGGCGCTCGGCGTCGAGCTGCGCGTCGGCGATCTCGACCTTCCGCGCAGCCTCGAACGCGCGTTCGACGGGGTAGACACGGCATTTCTGCTTTCGCCGTTCGGGCCAATGGCCCCCTATCAGCAGTCGAACGCGCTGTGGGCCGCCAAGCAGGCGGGCGTCCGGCATATCGTCCGGATGTCGGCGGTCGGCGCCGCGCATGACGCACCGACGATCAACGGCCGGCTTCATGCGCTCTCCGACGCCGAGCTCGCGGCGTCGGGGATCCCGTTCACCATCCTGAAGCCGCACTTCTTCCTCCAGAACTTCCTGGGCTCGGCCGAGATGGTCGCCAAGGAGGGGACCCTGTACGGAGCGTTCGGCGAGGCAAAGTTTCCCGGCGTCAACGTGGCCGACGTCGCCGACGCCACGGCGCGCATCCTCGTCGAGCCCGCCTCACACGCCGGCAAGGCGTACACCCTCACCAGCGGCAGGTCGCTCGACATGCATCAGATTGCGGGGGGCATCGGCGAAGCCATCGGCAAGCGGGTCAAATACGTCCCGCTGCCGGTGCCGACGTTTGTCGAGGGGCTCGCCAGGATGGGCCTCAGCGACTACGTGCAGGTTGCGTATCGCGACTACTTGACCGCGTATTCGCAGGGTTGGCAGTCGCAGGTCACCGACGGGGTCAAGCGCATCACCGGCAAGGAGCCGCGCGTCTTCGCCGAGTTCGCTCGCCGCCACGCCGACGCGTTCGGCGCGACGCGCTGATCAAGGCCGGCGGCCCCCACTTCCGAGCACCTTGCATGGTGGGGACCCAGGGCAAGAGCTCCACCGAGTCCTTGTCGAAGCGACGGCCGGCGCTGCGTCTGCGCGCACCACGCTCATTGCTCGCAGAACACAATCCAGCGGGTGGCGGGAACGCTGCCGGCGGTGATCCGGACGCTGGCTCCGCGGGCGAGCCCGAACGTCACGGTCGTTCCCGGCGGGACGCTGCTGAGCGCCTCGTACGTCATGTGATCGCCGCGGACGTCGTGCCCGTCAACCGAGACGATGACGTCGTCAACCACGAGGCCGCTTCTCGCCGCCGGACCGTCCGGTCTGACGTCGGCCACGATCAGGCTCCCCTCGCCTTCGACATGGGTCGCCTCGTGGTTCAGATAGAAGCCGAGATCGCCGGCCTCGCCCGGCCTGGCCCGGATCGGCGCCACCCGGACATCGCCGAGGTCGGTCGTGCCCCCGCCGTGGATCTCGACGATCCGGCGAACGAAGCCGTAGCGCGAGTCTTCGTTGAAGTCGGGCGGCCGCGCGAACACCTGCACCCGTCCGGCGTCCACATCCTCGACCACGAACCGCCCATCCGGGCCAGCGAACCGTTCCTCGGGTGGTTCGTCGAACCGCATCATGGACCGGCTCGCGGGTGCGTGGGGCGCGACGTCGATCGCGTAGCCGGGCAGCGGTTTGCCTTCGTCGAGCGAGACCACCCGTCCGGTCACGGTCGCGCGCCCGACCAGTCGTACCACGAGCCCGGTCACGTTCTGTCCCTCGGCCAGCTCGACCTCCGCGTCGCCGGTCCCATCGATCGCGCGGACCGCTACCGCGAGTCTCCCAGGCGGCAGGTCGCGGAGCGCGAACTCGCCCGCCGTGCGAAAGAAACGCTCGCGGCGCGAGAACCCGGTCTGCCGGTCGACGAGCGCAATCGTCATCTCGTCCGGCACGGTCCCGTCGCTCACCACTTTTCCCGCGATCGACCCGGTCGGGCGGATGGTCAGGTCGGCGTCGGCGCCCACCGCGACGCCCTCGGCCAGCGCCTCGCCACCGCCAGGGCGATGGGCGCGCAGCGTGTACGTCCCCGGCGCCAGCTTCTCGATCGCGAACCTGCCGTCGGAGTCGGTCATGATCGGCCGGCCCGGCCGGCCCGACCTGCCCGACCGCACCGCTTCGCGGGCCCAACCCGACGGCCCGGACTCGCGCTCGGCATCGACCAGTGCGTCGGTGATGGGCCCTCCCCGCCCATCGACCACGCGCCCGCGGATCACGCCCGAGTGGCTGTCCACGACGAAGCTCGCGCGCACCGTCTTGCCGGCCGCCACCTCGATCTTCTCTCCCCCGTCATCGGCGTGCCGCTTGCCCCGCGAGCGCAGACTCCTGGCCTCGAAACCGGGCCCCCTGTCTGCGGAAAGGCGGTAGGTCCCCGGCCTGAGTCCGCGCAGCGCGAAGCTGCCGTCGTCGGCAGTCGTAGGCGCAGGAATCCCGAGCATCGAGCGCAACGCCTCATCTTCATCCCCGGCCGACGATTCCGCATTCAATCCGACGCCAGCGACCGGATGGCCCTTGTCGTTAACCACCTCGCCCAGGAGGTCGCCTCCCACGTCGAGGCGGATGTCAACGGTCGCTTCTCCGGCCTCACCGACCGTGACCAGCCCCGGCCAGAACGTCTGAGGATGCTCCCGCGCCGAGGCCGAGACCGCGTACGTACCGGAGACAAGGCCGGTCATCTCGAACCGTCCATCGGCACCGGTGCCCGCGTCCCCGACATTGGGGGAGACACGAGTCCCCTGAGCCCCATGCAGGTGGGCAGACACCGAGGCGTTGGCCAATGGAGCCCCCTCCGACGTGCGCACGGTCCCGCGGATGCGCGCGGCCGGCCTCGCCGTCCAGCGCTGTTCGGCCGGCGGCTCGCCAGCTGAGACGACCAGATCCGGGTATTGCTCCTCGGCGAGAAACCCGTGGCACATGATCGTGACCTGGTACCGGCCGGCCACCACTCCCTCGATCGCGATCCGTCCATCGCGGCCGACGTCCTCCCGGAAATGGCGCTCTCGCTTCGCGTCGCTCAGGCTCACCCAGCCGGACGAACAGGGCGCCTCGCTCCCCGCCACCAGGACGCGTCCGGTCACCATCGCAGCAGGGTGCATCTCGATGACCACGCCGTCGACGCTCTGACCGAGCCCGAGGAGCACGCTCTCGCGGGCCTGGCCGTACCCGCGCGGTGACGTCGCCACCGGCTTGTACCGGCCCGGCGGCAATCGGGTCAGGCGGAACCGGCCGTGATCGTCGGCCAGCCCGCCGCCGCCCCGGAGGTCCGCGAAGTTCGGCGACCCTTCTCCGGCGCCGGCCACCCGCGCGCCTGGCACGGGCACGCCGGTCCCGACGTGGACCACCCGCCCCGACAGCATCGACTCGGGCATGAGGAAAATCTCGACGGTCTGCCCGGGCGCGCTCGCCCAACCCCAGCCGTCCGCATGCCCATCGGCCTGCGCGATGAGCAGGAACTCGTTCGGCCCGATCCAGATCCGAAATCGGCCATCGGCCATGCTCCGGACCCGCACCGCGGCATGGAGGGCAGCGCCCATCGCGAGCTCGGGTCTCAACAAGGCGCCTCCGATCGGACCGCCACCGACGTCCTTCACGACCCCGGCCAGCTCGACCCCGCCCGGCTGGAGCACGATGTCGACACCGTGCCGCTCCTCGCCCGGTCCCAGGTCGAATCTGCTCCTGCGATTCGCGTCGCAATAAGTAGCGGGGATGAAGCCGCGCGCCGCAGCGCCGACCGAGTAGCTGGCGGGCAGCACGCCCGTCAGTCGATAGCGACCATCGGCCCCACTCGTCACGCAGACCGGTTCGCCAATCTCTTCAGCAGCGAGATCGTCGGAGGCGGCCTTGCCACACACCTGGGCCACGACGGGCGCCCCGACCTTGTCGCGCACGGTCCCCTCGATCGCACCCCGCGCAACCGTCGCCGCATCGATCCGCCTCCCACGACGCGCATCGCCAGCCTCGACCTTTTCGTCCGACATCTTTGCCCCGCCCCCCTCTCCTGCACGCTCGCGAGCCATCCACCAGACGGTCAGCAGCGCGAGAAGCAGCAATCCTCCGAGCGTGAAGATCGCGAGTGGACGCCCCCCATGGCCGCGTTCCACCCCGCGACCGAGAATAGAATCAGTTCACGACGAAAGCGCGCAATCGCTCGCGTCCCACTCCGCATGAATCCGAGCGACCCAGCGGTGGGCATTTCGAGGGACCTGGGTGCCAGTTGCCGGATCCCACCCGCAAGCCAGGCAAGTTGCTACTTCCGGAAGATCCTCGTCGTCCGCAGCTGAGCACCTCAGTTGCCGCTACCGGGGCGCGGGGCGGGGTCTAGTGCTCTGCCCGGGCGCCCCGCCGCTCCGCCGCGCACCACGCGTCGGGGTTGGCACACCTTCCGTGGCTATCGCCGACCGCCTGCATGGGGCGGTCATCCGCAGTCGTCCCGCCGCGCCTCGCCCCCGTGATAAGAAACCGGTCGTGCCGCCCCGAGCCGCTGTCGTCGCCGACACCGCCCGGTTCGCGCCGTTCGCGGCCGCCGCAGTGCTCGCGCTCGGTCTCGCCGAGCCGCCCGCGACTGCGCTGGCGGCGCCTCCGACCCCCACTCCCACCCCCACCCGGACCGCGCCCCCGTCCCCGGCCCCCTCTCCGCCCGTGCCCGTGCCCCTGCCGGCAAGCGACACCGAAAGGCCGGTGACTCTCACCATCACGCGCGTCTCGGGCTCGATCGCGATCGACGGTTCGCTCGACGAGGCCGCCTGGAAGGGCCTGAGCCCGATCCGGACCTGGTACGAGACCGCCCCGGGCGACAACACGGTCCCCGCACTCGACAACGTCGGCTACCTGGCCTTCGACGACGAGTTCCTGTACGCCGGGTTCGAATTCGCCGATCCGGAGCCGGACGCCATCCGCGCGCCGCTCGCCGATCGCGACAAGGTCCCGAACAGCACCGACTACGGCGGCATCATCGTCGATCCGAGCAACACCGGCAAGACCGCCATCCTCCTGCTGGTCAACGCGCGAGGCGTCCAGTACGACGCGGTCACCGACGACACCAGCGGCACGGAAGACGCGTCGCCCGACTTCTTCTGGGACTCGGCCGCGCGCATCAACGAGCGGGGCTGGACCCTCGAGATCCGCGTCCCGTTCTCGTCGCTGCGCTACCCGCGCGGGGACCGGCAGGTCTGGCGGATCATGCTGTACCGCAACCGGTCGCGCGACTTCCGCTACCAGTACTTCACCACCCGGCTGCCGCGCGGCGGCCAGTGCTTCATCTGCCGGTCCAACGTCCTGGTCGGCCTCGAGCGGCTCCCGACCGGCGGCGGCATCGTCTTCGCGCCGTACGCGAGCGGGATATACGAGGCGATCCCGGAAGGGGAGCTCGGCTCGTCGCTCGACGACTCGTTCGACGCGACCGGCGGCTTCGACGCCAAGTGGCGGCCCAACGCCGGCACGGTCATCGACGCCACTGTGAACCCAGACTTCTCGCAGATCGAGTCGGACGTGGCGCTCATCGCGGCGAACGAGCGCTTCGCCCTGTACTTTCCCGAGAGGCGGCCCTTCTTCCTCGAGGGCATCGAGCTGCTCCTGACCCCGCTCCAGGTGGTCCACACCCGCACCATGACCGATCCACAGTGGGGGGCGCGGGCCACCGGCCGGGCCGGCGGTCTGGCCTACACCGGCCTGGTCGTCCAGGACGAAGGCGGGGGGAGCGTCATCATCCCGCGCCCAAACGCGTCCGAACTGGTCGACCAGGACTTCCGCTCCTGGGCCGGCGTCGGCCGGCTCCGTTACGAGCTCGGAGAATCGTTTGCCGGCGTGCTGGCGACAAGCCGCGAGATCGAGGACGGCGGCCACAACCGGGTTGCCGGGCCGGATTTCGATTGGCGGCTCGGCAGTGGCGACAGCGTGACCGGGCAGCTGCTCCTGTCCTGGACCCGGACGCCGGAGCGGCCGGAGCTGTCGGAGGAGTGGGATGGCGGCGCGCTGCAGGGCCACGCGGGGCGGGTGCAGTGGCGGCACTCCACGCCGCGGATCGACTGGGTCGCGATCTACCGGGAAGTCTCCGAGGACTTCAGGGCCGACAACGGCTTCATTCCGCAGGCCGGCTTCCGCGAGTTGAACGCCGAGCTCGGCTACACCTTTCGCCCGGAGACCGGCGTCCTCCGGCGAGCTCGGCCGTTCGCGTTCTTCGACCGGCTGATCGATTTCGACGAGGATCTCCTCGTGCAGCATCTTCATGCCGGCGCCGAGGTGGACGCGCTGTTTCACTCGTCGGTGACGCTGGCCTACGCCTACGACAACGTCCTGGCCGGCACCGACGTGCTGCCGCGCCACCAGCTGGTCTACACGGTGTTCGTCAACCCATCGATGACGTTCTCCCAGATCCAGCTGTCCGGCTGGGTCGGCGAGGAGATCGACTTCGAGAACGCGCGCACCGGGACCGGCGCCGACATCGCCCTCGGCATGACCGTGCAGCCGACCCCGCACCTGGAACTGGTCCTCAACGAGGGCCTGCGCTGGCTCGACGTCACGTCGGGCGGCGAGAAGCAGCGGCTGTTCACCGCGCGCGTGGATCGGCTCCGCGTGACGTACAGCTTCAGCGCGCGGATGTTCATCCGGGCGATCGGCCAGTACGAGGTCACCCGGCGCGCCCCGGAGCTGTACCTGGACGAGGTGCCGCGCAAGGACGCGAGGTTCAGCGGCTCGGCGCTCTTCGCCTTCAAGCTCAACTGGCAGTCGCTGCTGTTCCTCGGCTACGGCGACAGCCGGGCCTTCTCGGACATGACGCGGTCGCTGGAGCAGGATGCGCGCCAGGTCTTCCTCAAGTTCTCGTACGCCTTCCAGCTCTGAGGTGGCAATACGCTCCGCCCGGCGCAGCCACCGGCGCAGCGTGTCCGGCGTGCAGCCCATCCCGCTCGCTGGGTCACCATGTCGTGGACTCTGCGACCTGATCGAAGAGATGCCCCGTCGAACGCCGCCCTATCCAAGGCCCCGCCTCGACGCCGGCCGATTGGAGCCCGCAGCTCAGCGCAGGAAGGCGTCGGCCAGCCCGCCGTCGACCGGGATGAGGTGGCCGGTCGTGCAGCGGGCACCGGGGCCGGCCAGGAAGAGCACCGCCTCGGCGCAGTCGCGGGGGTGGATCGCCTTCCCGGTCAGGGTGCGGCGGGCGTAGAACTCGGCCAGGCGCGCGGCCAGCTGGTCGTCGGGTGCATCCGGATCGAACTGGATGCCGTACTTGCGCAGCGAGGCGAGCACGCGGTCGCGCGAGAACATGGTCGACCCGATGATGACGGTGGCAGGGCTGACTCCGTTCACGCGGATGAGCGGCGCCAGAGAGATGGCCAGCTCGCGCACGAGGTGGCTGAGCGCGGCCTTGCTGACGTCGTAGGCCTCGCTGCCGCGCTTGGCGACCACGGCGTTGGCCGAGCTGGTCAGGACGATGCACGCCTCCAGGCCCTGCTCGGCCAGGATGCCGCTGGCCTCGTCGACAAGGCGGTGGTTGGCGGTGACGTTGATGTCGAAGGTGGCGGCCCAGCCGCCGTCGTCGAGGACCCCCGTCGGCGAGGTCGGGAACACCGCCGCGGTGTTGACCAGGACGTCGATGCCGCCGTACGCGGCGACCGCCGCGCGCAGGGCTCGCCGGATTGACTCGCGGTCGCGGATGTCGATCGGCACCGCGACCGCCGCCTCGCGGCCGGCCTGCCCGCGGATCTGCTCGGCGGTGGCCTGCGCCTCCGCCTCGTCGAGATCGGCGACCACCACGTGGGCGCCGCGCTCGGCGGCCAGCATCGCGGTGGCGCGGCCGATGCCGCTGCCCGCGCCGACCACGACGGCGACCCACCGGCTGAGCTCCTTCTCGGGCGGCTGCCGGCGCAGCTTGGCCTCCTCGAGCAGCCAGTACTCGATGCGAAAGGCCTCCGAGGGCGGCAGCGCCACGTAGTTGGCGTGGACCGCGAACGCCGCGGCCTCTGCGCCCAGGCCGGCCTGGGGCAGCTCGGCGGGGGGCGCGTCCGCCGCCGAGCGCGGTCGCTCCCTCCATCACGTGGATCGCGTTGAGGTAGAACTCGCCGGTGATGCGCGCCTCGGTCTTGCTCTTGCCGAAGCTCAGCATGCCGACGCCGGGGATGAGGACCACGCTCGGGTTGTCGTCGCGGCGCGGCGGCGAGTCCGGCTGGGCGAAGGCCTCGTAGTAGCGGCGGTACTCCTCGCGGTAGGTGACCAGCGCCGCGTCGATGCTCGCGCGCAGCTCCTCCGGCGGCCGCGACGGATCCCAGGGCACGTAGAGCGGGCGGATCTTGGTCCGCACGAAGTGGTCCGGGCAGCTCGTGCCGAGGCGGGCGAGCGCCTCGGCGTCGCGCGAGTTGACGAAGCGCAGGACGGCCGGGTCGTCGCTGAAGTGGGCGATGAACCGGCGCCGGGCCGACACCCGGCCGCGCACGAACGGCGCGATGCCGGCGGCCAGGTCGCGGTGGTCCGCCGCGGTCGCGCAGCGCGGGCCGCCGAACAGCGCCTGCCCCTTCTCCTCCACGTGCTCGACAACGAAGCGGCCGAGGTGATCGATGACGGCCAGCGAGCGGCGGTAGCAGTCGCGCGACGAGTCGCCCCAGGTGAAGAGGCCGTGTCCCGCCAGGACGATGCCGTCGCAGCCCGGGTTCTGGTCGACCGCGCGGCGAAGCTCCATGGCCAGGGCGAAGCCGGGGCGCTGCCACGGCACCCACACCAGGTGATGGCCGAAGCGCCGGTTCACCTGCTCCATCTGGGCGCGCCCGCTGGCCGCCGCCGCCATCGCGATGCCCCAGTCCGGGTGCAGGTGATCGACGTGGGCGAACGGCAAGAAGCCATGCAGCGGCGTGTCGATCGAGGCGGCGACCGGGTTCCGGCCGAAGGTGCAGAGCGGGTAGAGCTCGACCATCTCGTCCTCGAAGGCCGGGCCGCGGTAGCGCTCGCGCAGGGCGTGGAGCTTGCGCAGGTAGAGGGTGGCGAAGCCGGAGCGCTGGATGCTGCCCAGGTCGCCGCCGCTCCCCTTCACCCACAGGACTTCCTGCGCGCTGCCGTCGAGCGGGTCCGGCTGGGTGAGCTTGGCGCTGGTGTTGCCGCCGCCGAAGTTGGTGATGCGCAGGTCGGCGCCGAGCAGGTTCGATCGGTAGCGGAGCAGCTCCGGGCCGTCGAGGCCGGCCGCGACGGAGTCGTCCCAGCGGTCCTCCAGGTAGCGCAGCTCGTCGGCGGATTTCATCGACTCTCTCCTGGTTGCCGAGGACGCCGGCGCCGGCCGGCGATCTTGCGGGCGATGATCGGCATGGCCACCGCGGTGATGAGCAGGAGGCCGGCCACGATGGTCATCAAGATTCCGGGCACGTTGCGCAGGCCGAGGCCGAAGTTCAGCATGCCCATGACGAAGACCGACAGGACGACGCCGAGCATGGTGCCGCTCCCGCCGGCGATGCTCACCCCGCCCAGCACCACGATCGCGATCACCTCGAGGTCCCAGCCGGTGGCGATGTTGGGGCGGGTCGCGCCGACCCGCGCGGTCAAGAAGACCGATGCCAGGCCGGACATGGCGCCGTTGGCGGTGAAGAACCAGAACCGGTGGGCGTCGACCCGGATGCCGCTGTAGCGCGCGGCGTCCGGGTTGGAGCCGTACGCGACGAGGTTGCGGCCGACCACGGTGCGGTGGAGGAGGACGGCGGCGAAGACCGCGAAGAACAGAAAGACCAGGAACGCGTACGGGATGAGGTCGAAGAGGTAGCCCTGGCCCAGCTCCCCGAAGCTCTCCGGGAAGTCGGTGTAGGCGCCGTCTCCGAGGACGATGTAGGGGATGCCGCGGAAGAGCGACACCGTCCCGATGGTCACGACGATGGCCGGCACGCCGAACCCGGTCACGATCGCCCCGTTGAACATGCCCGCCGCGGTGCCGAGCAGGATCCCGGTCGCGACCAGCCACGGCGTGCCGGCACCTGCACCGGCCAGCCAGCCCATCGCGGTCGAGCACAGCGCCACGATCGAGGCGACCGAGAGGTCGATGTCGCGCCCGATGATGACGAGCGTCATGGTGAGGGCGATGAGGGCCTTCTCCGAGAAGGTCTGGGTGCTGTCGAACAGGTTGCGCACGTCCAGGAAGTACTCGGAGGCCCACGTGTTGGCGGCGCAGATGAGAAAAAGGATGGCGAGGAGCACCACCTCCCACCGTCTGAGCAGGCGAAGGCCGCGCGATCCGATCGCTCCTCACCGGGCCCATCACCTCTCCACTCGCGCGCCCGGCCGGGCCAGGATCAGTTTTCCGCGCCGGCCCTCGCCGCGCGCGTTGACGATCACCGCGACAAGGATGGCCGTGCCGGAGATGGCCATGTGCCAGAACGGCGACACGTCGATGATCGGCAGCGCGTTGAACAGGATGACCAGGAACGCGACGCCGAGCAGACAGCCGGCCGCGCTGCCGCGCCCGCCGGCGATGCTCACCCCGCCGATGACGCACGCGGCGATCGTCTGCATCTCGAAGCCGAGCGCCGTCTCGGTGTAGGCGACCGCGTAGCGCGCGACCCACAGGTAGCCGGACAGGCCGGCCAGCGCGCCGGTGGTCAGGTAGACAAGCAGCTGGAGGCGGGCCCGGTCGATGCCGACGTAGCGGGCCGCCGCCGGGTTGCCGCCGTAGGCGTAGAGCTCCCTCCCCTTGCGCATGCGGTGGAGAAAGAGCAGGAGCGCGCCGACCACGAGCGCGGCGATCCACACGATGTGCGTGAGCCCGAACAGGCGCTCGTTCGGGAAGGCGACGAACCCCTCGCCCAGCTCGTGCGCGTTCACCCAGGCCCCGTCGCTGGCCCAGAAGACCAGGCCGCGGTAGACGCTCATCGTGCCGAGGGTGACCACGATCGGCGGCATCTCGAGGAACGCGATCAGGACGGCGTTGAAGGCGCCGAGCACGAGCCCCGAGCCGACCGCGACCGCGATGGTCGCGACCACCGGCATGTCCGGGTGCGCCCGCGACAGCAGCGCCACCACCATCCCGCTCAGCGCCATGTTGGCCGCGACCGACAGGTCGATGCCGCGGGTCAGGAGCGCCAGCATCTGGGCCAGCGCCATGATGGCCAGGATGGCGCCGTCGGTGACGAGCGTGTCCAGGCTGCCGGCGCTCAGGAAGACCGGCGCCCGCACCGCGATGGCGGCGACCAGGACGGCGACGACGATCGCCAGCGCCGCTTCACGGCGCCGGAGCAGGCTCCGCATCCGTCTTCTCGCGAGAAGGAGAGAGGCCGAGCCCGGAGGCCGCGCTGACGATCGCGCCGGCGTCGAACTCGGCGCGGGCCAGGACCCGGGCCATGCGGCCCTTGTACATGACGATGATGCGATCGGCCATGCCCATGAGCTCGGGCAGCTCGGAGCTGACCAGGATCACCGAGAGCCCCTGCTCGACCAGCTCGCCGATGAACTCGTGGACCGCCGCCTTCGATCCGACGTCGATCCCCTTGGTCGGCTCGTCGAGGATGATGACCTTGGGTCGGGTGGCCAGCCACTTGCCGATGACGACCTTCTGCTGGTTGCCGCCGGACAGCTCGGCCACGCTCTGCTCGAGGCCGGCGCACTTGATCGACAGGCGTCCGGCGATCCGCCCGGCCAGCTCCGCCTCGGCTGCCGGGCGCAGGAACGGCCCGCGCGCCAGCCGGCGCAGAGAGGGCAGCGTGACGTTGTCGCCGACCGACAGGGAAAGGATGGCGCCGTTGCGCTGCCGGTCCTCCGGCACCAGGACCAGCCCGCGCTCGATCGCGCGCCGCGGCGAGCCGCCGGCCGGCCGTCCGTCCAGCGCGACGGTGCCGCGCCCGATCGGCTTGCAGCCCGAACAGCGCCTCCATGAGCTCGGTCCGGCCGGCGCCGATGAGGCCGTAGAAGCCGAGCACCTCGCCGCGGCGCAGGCTGAACGAGATGTCCTCGAACTCGGTGTCGTTGCCGACCCCGCGCACCTCGAAGACCGCCTCTCCGATCGCCACCTCGCGCTTGGGGAAGACCTGCGTGATCGGCCGGCCGACCATCATGCGGACCAGCGCGTCCTGGTCGGCGCCGCCGATGTCTCCGTCGCCCACCCGCGCACCGTCGCGGAAGACGGTGTAGCGGTCGGCCACCGCGAAGACCTCCTCGAGCTTGTGCGAGATGAAGAGGATCGCCTTCCCGGCCGCCTTGAGCCGGCGGATGATGCGGTAGAGCTCGTCGACCTCGCGGGTCGATAGCGCCGCGGTCGGCTCGTCCATGATCACCACGCGGGCGTCGTGCGACAGCGCGCGCGCGATCTCGACGAGGTGCTTCTGCGCCACGCTGAGCCGGCCGAGCGGCGTCTCGGCGCGCAGGCCCGATTCCAGGCCGGCCAGGATCTCGTCGGCCCGCCGCCGCATGGCCGCCCAGTCGAGCCAGCCGCCGCGGCGACTGGCCAGGTGGCCCATGAAGATGTTCTCCGCGATCGACAGCTCGTCGAACATCGCGGTCTCCTGGTGGACCGCCGCGATGCCGTGCCGCCAGGCGTCCTGCGCGCTGGCCAGCTCGACCGGGGCGCCGGCGACCAGGACCCGCCCGGCGTCCGGCCGGTAGATCCCGGTCATGATCTTGACCGCGGTGGACTTGCCGGCGCCGTTCTCGCCGACCAGGGCCAGGACCTGGCCGGCGAAGAGATCGAGGTCGACCCGGTCGAGCGCGCGGATGCCTCCGAACTGCTTCTCGATCCGCTCCAGGGACAGTGCCGGGGTGCCGGCCGGGCTCACCTCTTCCACCCGGGTCTCAGAAGAACTTGGCGAACTTGTCCACGTTGGACTTGTCGAACACGAACGGCTGGGCCATGGCCGACTCACCGTTCTGATCGATGGCCATCTTCCCCATCCGGCCGATCGAGACGCTGGTGCCCGCCTTGCCGGTCGCCTTCTTGGTCCTCACCTGGTGCGCGGCGTAGACCGCCGTGTAGCCCAGGTCGATCGGATTCCAGATCGCGAAGGTGTCGACCGCGCCGCTCTTCACGTGACCGGCCATCTCCGACGGCAGACCCAGACCGGTCACGAACACCTTGCCGACCCGCTTCTGATCGGTGACCGCCTTGGCCGAGGCGGTGATGCCGACCGTTGTCGGCGCGATGATCGCCCTGAGGTTGGGGTACTTGCGCAAGAGGCCGATCGCCTCGCGGTAGCTCTTGTCGGACTGGTCGTCCCCGTACACGACGCCGACCAGCTTGAGGCCCTTGTACTCCGGCTTGCCCAGCACCTTCTTCATGACCTTGATCCAGGTGTTCTGGTTGGTCGCCTGCGTCGTGGCGCTGAGGATCGCGAACTCGCCCTTGCCGCCCAGCGTCTTGCTCACCATCTCGATCTGCTTCTCGCCGATGAGGTCGGGGCTGGACGGATTGATGTGGAAGATGCGGCCGGCCTTGGCCACGCCGGAGTCGAATGACAGGACGGTGATGCCGCGGCTCATCGCCTTCTTGCAGATCGGGACCAGAGCGTCCGGGTCATTGGCCGAGATGACGATGGCGTCGACCTTCTGGGCGATGAGCGTGCTGATGATCTCGATCTGACCCTCCGCGGTCGGCGTTGTCGGTCCGGTGTAGATGAGCTTGACCCCGCCGAGCTCCTTGGCCGCCTCGTTGCCGCCGTCGCGCGCCGCCTCGAAGAAGCCGTTGCCGAGGTTCTTGACCACCATGGCGACGCGCAGCTCCTCGGCCGACGCCGTCCCGGCTTGCAGGCTCGCGGCCAGCAACGCCGACGTGAGTATCCATCTCAGCCACCTGGTCGTCGTCATCGGTTCCTCCTGGGTGATCGCGCGCGCTCTCACACCGCGCGCCGGGTCATGACCTCGCGCTCGTACGCGCGCACGCGGTCCAGCCAGCCGAGGCCGACCGGGACGCCGCGACTCTCGCAGTAGTGGTCCCACACCGCCGTCCACGGCATGGACTTGTGCTCCTCGAACATGGCCAGGCGGCGGGTGGTGTCCCCCCCGCCTCCGCCTCGGCGATCGCCGCGGCCGGCTCGAGCAGCGCGCGCAGCAGCGCCTTGCGCATGTTGCGCGTGCCGATGACCCAGGCGGCCACCCGGTTGATGCTGGCGTCGAAGAAGTCGAGCCCGATCGAGACGCGGTCGAGCGCGCCGCCGCGGACCAGCTCGTTCGCGATCGCCTGGGTCTCGTCGTCGAGCAGCACCACGTGGTCGCTGTCCCAGCGGACCGCGCGGGTGACGTGGAGGAGCAGACCGTCGACGAAGGTCAGCACCGCCGACAGCTTGTCGGAGATGATCTCGGTCGGGTGGAAGTGCCCGGCATCGAGGCAGAGCAGGACGCCGCGGCTGAGCGCGTAGCCGAGGTAGAACTCGTGCGAGCCGACCGTGTAAGCCTCGGCCCCGATGCCGAACAGCTTGCCCTCGACCGCGTCGCGGTGGATCTCGCGCGGGATCGGCTCCGCGATGACGTCGTCGAGGGCCTCGAGCAGCCGGCGGCGCGGACCGAAGCGGTCGTGCGGCAGGTCCTTCGAGCCGTCCGGCACCCAGATGTTCATGATCGAGGCGGTGCCGAGCGAGCGGCCGAAGTGAGCGCTCACCCGCCGGCACGCCTTGCAGTGGTCGATCCAGAAGCGGCGGATCTCCGGGTCCGGGTGGCTCAGGGTCCGGTTGTCCTGGCTCAGCCGGTGCGAGAAGCAGCTCGGGTTGAAGTCGAGCCCGATCTTGCGGTCCCTGGCCCAGTCGACCCAGCGCTGGAAGTGCTCCGGGCGGATCTGGTCGCGCTCGACCGGGCGATCCGTTTCCAGATAGATCGCGTGAAGGTTGAAGCGGTGCGGCCCGGGGATCTGGGCCATGGCCAGGTCGGCGTCGGCGCGCAGCTCGTCCCCGTTGCGCGCCCGCCCCGGATAGTTCCCGCTGGTCTGGATCCCGCCGGTCAGCTCGCCGTCCGGGTTCTCGAAGCCGCGCACGTCGTCCCCTTGCCAGCAATGGAGCGAGATCGGGATCTGGTCGAGGCGATCCTGCGCTGCCTCGGTGTCCACGCCGGTCGCGGCGAAGGCCTCGCGGGCCAGCGAGTAGGATCGTTCGGTGGACGTGTGGATGCTGTGGATGGTCATGAGGGCCTGCTCTCCGGCGGGGTCGGGCGTGCTCCGCTCGCCCCGCGCTGCTCGTGCCGCCCGCGCCCGGCCAGCCGCTCGAATCGGGTCCACACGCCGTCGGGGACCGGCGCGCGCGGCGCGAACTCGCGCGCCGGGAACGAGCGGGCGATGAGCGCGCGCGCCTCGCCCAGCGACGCGAGGTGGCCCAGCCCGATGAGCTGGACGCACGCGTTGCCGAGCACGGAGATCTCGACCGGACCGACCGAGACCGGGACCTGACATGCGTCGGCGGCCAGCTGGTCCAGCAATCGATTTCGGCCGCCGCCGCCGCCGATGTGGATGCGGGTGATCGGCCGCCCCAGGAGGAGCTCGAGCTCGCCCTTCACCCGGCGGTAGGAAAGAGCCAGGCTGTCGAGCGCGCAGCGGGCCAGCTGACCCGGGTCGTCCGGCTCCGGCTCGCCGGTCTCGGCGCAGAGGCCGCGGAGCGCCGCGACCATCGAAGGCGGGTTGAGGAAGCGCGGGTCGTCCGCATCGACCAGCGAGCGCCACGGCGCGGCCGCCTGCGCCGCCGCGGCCAGCTCGGCCGCGTCCCGGCCGAGCTCGGCCCCGATGCGCTGGGTAAGCCACAGCCCGGCGATGTTCTTGAGCACCCGATAGCGCCGCTCGACGCCGCCCTCGTTGGTGAAGTTGAGGCGGCGGGCGTCGTCTCCGGCCAGCGGGCGCGCGCTCTCCACGCCCATGAGCGACCAGGTGCCGGAGCTGATGTACGCCTCGTCGGCGGCGAGCGGGATGGCGGCGACCGCAGACGCGGTGTCGTGGGTCGCCGGCGCGATGACCGCCAGCCGTCGCCCGCCGAGCGCGGCGGTCTGGCCGAGGACGGTCCCGGGCGCGACCGGCGAATTGACCAGGGCGCGCGAGACGCCGGCGGCGGCCAGGAGCTCGTCGTCCCACTCGCCGGCCAGGTCGCAGAGCTGCGTGGTGGTCGCGTTCGTGTACTCGTTCGCGACCGCGCCGCCCAGCATGACATGGAGGTAGTCGGGCAGGAGCAGGAGGTGGCGGGCGCGGGCCAGCCAGGCCGGATGGTGGCGGGCGGTCGCCGCCAGCTGGTAGAGCGTGTTGAACGGCTGGAACTGGATGCCGGTGCGACGGTAGACCTCGCCGGCCGGGATGCGGGCCAGGACCTCTTCCATCATCCCGCGGGTGCGATCGTCGCGATACGAGACGGCCGGGGCGACCGGGCGGCGCGCGGCGTCGACAAGCACGTAATCCACGGCCCAGCCGTCCACGCCCACGCTCACCGCCGGCGCCATCGCGGCCGCGGAGCGCAGCCCGCTCACCACCTCCGACTCGATGCCGTCCAGGTCCCAGCACTGATAGCCAGTCTCGCGATCGCGCTGCTGAGGCGTGTCGAAGCGGCGGGCCTCGCGCAGCGACAGCCGATCGCCGTCCCAGTCGACAACGACCACGCGGCCGTTGCTCGCTCCCAGGTCGACTGCCACGCAGCTCACCATGCTCATCGGTCAGAGAGCATCATGGTGTGAGAGCGCCTGCCACCTCCTTCGCAATCCGGCCACGGGAGCGGCCGAACCTGGCCAAAAAGAGGTGAGCGCGGACGCGGGTGGCTCGGCCTTAGGATGACGCGGTGCGGCGGGCCCTTCGGCGGTAGCGGCTGGGCGACATGCCGATGAGCTTGTGGAACGAGTAGGAGAAATAGTTGCTGTCGTTGAAGCCGGACGCGAACGCGATGTCGGTGACGTTGTCGTCGGTGGCGCGCAGGGCGCGCATGGCGTGGCCGACCCGGAGCTTGATCAGGTACTCGTGCGGCGTGGTGGCGGTCGCGTCGCGGAACACGCGCCGGAAGTGGCGCGGCGAGTAGCCGAACCGGCCGGCGACCTCGTCCAGGTCGATCGCCTGGGTGCACTGGTGACGCAGATACCTGAGGACCTGGGCGATCCGGGCGGACGGAGACAGCTTGTCGCCGTCGGTGGCGAACCTGTCGCGCCACAGGGTCACGATGAGCTGGGCGAACAGGGACTCGGCCATGAGCTCCGACGCCGACTCGCCGCGGCCGGACTCGCCGGCGAGCGCGGTCAGGAGCGGCTTGAGCCGCTCGACCACATCCTCGGACACCTGCCAGTAGCGCCGCTCGCCGGCATCGTCGCCGTCCGGCGGCAGATACGGGCGGATGCGGTCCGGGTGGAGCAGCGCGCCGCTCGGCCGGTAGAGCACGTTGGTCAGGTAGAGGTCGTGCACTTCCTCGAACGCGTGCCGGTCACCGGTGCGCAGGTACAGGACCTCGCCGCACGAGATGAGGTGCGGCTCGTCGTTCAGGATGTGCCAGCCGCTCCCCGAGGCGACGATCACGATCTCGTGGAAGTCGTGCTCGTGGAGCGGGAACGCCGCTTGCGGAGCGCGCGGCTCCACCACCACGTATTGCGACTCTCCGCGGAAGAAATCGCGTGCCAGGAGCTTCAGCAAACCGACCCCCCGTGCCGACAGCCTAAGACAAACACAGTGGGCCGTCCATCGAATCGCACGAGGCGCGCGCGCCGGCTTCACGCAGAGCGTCAAGTACGCGGCACGCGGTCATCGAGAGAGATGGAAGACCTCGGCCAGCTCTTCCGTCACCGGGCTGTCGTCCGGGTTGGTCTCCATGATGTCGCGCATGAACGCCCACCAGCGCCGGCACACATCCGTGGCGGCGACCGCGTTCCAGCGCTCGATCGACTCCAGCTCGACGTGGGCGAAGAGCAGGCTCCGCCGCGCGTCGAGGTAGATGGAATAGGAGCCGACCCCGTGCTCGCGCAGGACCGCTGAAAGCTCCGGCCAGATCTGGTCGTGGCGCCGGCGGTACTCGTCATGGCACTCCGCGCGCACCTTCATGAGGAAGCCTTTGCGGATCATGACACCAAGTCTGGATCGACACGGGGCCGGATTTCAGCGGAAGTCGATGGGCCGCAGGCCTCCGGTCAACACGACGGCCCCGGCGCCGTACCTGGCATCCAGCTCCTTCTGCTGCCGCTCCCACGCGATCCACGGCACGACCGTGACGCTGTTTGTGTACACGTCGATGCCGGACGACGACTCGCGCAGGCTCTGCATCTGCATCACCTCCCGCTGGATCGTGACGAGCTGCGCTTCGGAGTAGCGGACCTGCGAGACGCACAGCGCTCCCCCCCACACCGCGCGCAGCCGGGTCGTGTGGCCGGCGACGTCGCCGGTGAAGGTCACGTTGAGGATGAACTTGCTGGGATCGTTGGCGGTGGCCTCCGTCACGCGCTGGCCCTGGTCGATCCACAACCCCCCGTAGTCGGGGCTACTCTGGGCCAGGGCACTGGCGGCCTGCCTCGCGGCGTCGGTGGCCTTGGCCCGGTCGATCGGTCGCCACCCGCCCGGCGGTTCCGGGCACGGCGTGCGATCGCCGCGCTCCGCCCGCGCCCGTGCTGCCCTGGGAGCGCCTCGATCCGCGACCTCGGTGACCGTGAACTTCGTGCCGTCGAACCGGCCCGTGATCCGATAGTCGCCCCAGCGGGCCTGGTCGGCCGACTCATGCTTCACACCGGCCCACGACCAGCCGACCAGATCGGGCCCGCCGCACTGTGGCGGGTACGACAACATGATGGAACCGCACATCTGCGGACCGTGCGACGCGTCCTCGAGCACGAAGGCGACGGCCTGGTAGCGGCCCTTGTATCCGTCCGGGACCAGATGAGAGGTTGACTCGGTGCCGTGGTCGCGACTTCCCGCCGGATCCCTGCCGGGGGTGCTGGCATCCGGGCCAGGCACGCAGCCGGCGAGCAGGCCCAGCAGGAGCGGTGCAGTGACGGGGGCCTTCATGCTCGATGTCTACGCACCGCCTCCGGCAAAGTCCAGTCGTGCGGCCCCGGACGAGGTGTAGAGTGTGTGCCGAGCACATCCGATGGCGGCCGTGCCAGCCGGAGTTCGGTCCGAGGTGGGGGCCAGTGGCGCGAAGGTCGCCGAGTGGTACCGGCTGTCGTCGCTGGACACCGTGGCACGTCTGGGGACCTCGTCGGCCTCGGGGCTGACCGAGTCCGAGGCGAGAGAGCGGCTCGAGCGATACGGGCCCAACGAGGTGGTCGACCGCGGCCGCCGGAGCCCGTGGAGCGTCCTGCTGGAGCAGTTCACCGGCGTGCTCACGCTCGTGCTGTTCGCGGCCGCGGTCCTGTCGGTGTTCCTCGGCGACCTGCTCGACGCCGGCGCCATCGTGGCCATCATCGTGCTCAACGCCGCGCTCGGGTTCGTCCAGGAGAACAAGGCCGAGCAGTCGATGGCGGCGCTGCGGCGCATCGCGGCGCCGACGGTTCGCGTGCGCCGCGACGGCAAGGTCGTGGAGATCTCCGCGCGCGACGTCGTGCCGGGCGACGTGGTGCTGCTCGAGACCGGGAACGTCGTGCCGGCCGACGCGCGCCTGCTGGAGGGCAGCCTGCGTGTGCAGGAAGCGGCGCTGACCGGCGAATCGGAGGCGGTCGAGAAGGACCCGGCCATCGTGTTCGCCACCGATCGCGCGCTGGGCGATCGCAGCAACATGGTCTATTCCGGCACCGTGGTGAGCTACGGCCACGGCGAGGCGATCGTCACCGGCACCGGCATGGCCACCGAGCTGGGCAAGATCGCCGATCTGCTCCAGTCGGTCGAGCTCGAACAGACACCGCTGCAGAAGCGGCTGAATCAGCTGGGCCGGCAGCTCGCGGTCGGCGCGCTGGCGCTCGTGCTGGTGGTGCTCGCGCTCGGGCTGCTGCGCGGCGAGCCGTGGCGCCAGATGGTGCTGGTGGCCATCAGCCTGGCGGTGGCGGCGATCCCGGAGGCGCTGACCGCGGTCGTCACCATCGCGCTCTCGCTGGGCGCGCAGCGCATGCTGAAGCGGCGCGCCCTCATCCGCCGGCTGCCGGCGGTCGAGACCCTGGGATCGGTGCAGGTGATCTGCTCCGACAAGACCGGAACCCTGACCCAGAACCGCATGACCGTCACCGCGCTGGACATGGCGGCCGGTCGCGTGGACTTCGCACAGCTGCCCGGGCGCGCCGGCCTGTGCCTCGCCATCACCGGCTCGACGCCGCCGAGCGCCCGCATCCAGTCGGACGTCGACCTGCTTCTCATCGCCGGTGCGCTGTGCAACGACGCCGTGCTCCAGCGAGACGACACCGAGCCCGCACTCTATCGGGCGATCGGCGATCCAACCGAGGGCGCGCTGGTGGTGGCGGCGGCCTGCGTCGGCATCCTGCAGGACGACCTCCACCGCGCGTTCCCGAGAGTGGCGGAGCTGCCGTTCGACTCGGTGCGCAAGCGCATGACCACGCTGCACCGGGTGCCGGCCTCGGCGGCCGACATCCCGCCCGGCCTGGCGCGGGTCTGGGAGCGCCGCGTCGCCCAGCGCCAGCCGCCGCCGTACCTGGCCGTGACCAAGGGCGCGATCGACGGAATGCTGGCCATCGCCTCGTCCGGCTGGGTGGACGGCCGCGATGCGCCGCTCGACGACGACCTGCGCGCGCGCATCATGGACGAGCACGACAAGCTCGCGCGCGACGGCCTGCGCGTGCTCTGCATCGGGATGCGGCGGGTCGAGGAGTCGCCCGGCCCGGACGAGACGGCCGCCCTCGAGCACGATCTGATCCTGGTCGGCCTGGTCGGCATGATGGATCCCCCGCGCGCCGAGGTCGCCGAGGCGGTGCGGGTCTGCCGCGCGGCGGGCATCCGGCCGGTCATGATCACCGGCGACCACCCGCTGACGGCGCGCCACATCGCGCGCTCGCTCGGCATCTCAGAGGACGACGCCTTCGTCACCGGTGCGGAGCTCGACGGCCGCTCCGACGCCGACGTGCGAGCGCTGGCCGGCGAGGTCTCGGTGTTCGCGCGCGTCTCACCGGCGCACAAGATCCGCCTGGTGCAGGCGTATCAGGAGCGGGGCAACATCGTCGCGATGACCGGCGACGGCGTCAACGATGCCCCTGCGCTCAAGAAGGCCGACATCGGGCTGGCCATGGGCATCACGGGCACCGACGTGGCCAAGGAAGCCGCCGAGATGGTCCTGCTCGACGACAACTTCGCCACCATCGTGGCCGCGGTCCAGGAGGGCCGCGTCGTCTACGACAACGTCCGGCGCTTCATCAAGTACCTGCTCACCAGCAACGCCTCGGAGGTCGCGGTCATGATCGTCGGCCCCCTGCTGGGCATGCCGGTGCCGCTGTTGCCGCTCCAGATCTTGTGGATGAACCTGGTCACCGACGGCCTGCCGGCGCTGGCGCTGGGCGTGGAGCCCGCCGAGGAGGACGTCATGCGACGCCCGCCCCAGGCCGCCACCGCCAGCATCTTCGGCCGCCAGATGGTGCCCTTCATCCTGGTGCTGGGCCTGGTGGCCAGCCTGGTCTCCCTCGGTGTCGGCTTCGTCGCTTTCCGCGGCGGCGACGCGCACTGGCAGACCCTGCTGTTCACCACGCTGATCCTGAGCTCCACCGCGCTGGCCATCGGCGTGCGCTCCGAGAAGCAGCCCTTCTGGAAGGTGCCGCTGCGCGCGAATCCGGCCCTTTTCGGCGCACTGATCGTGACGGTCGCGCTCCAGATGGCTGCTGTCTACGCACCCTTCTTGCAGGAAATCCTCCGCACCACGGCGCTGCCCGCGCGCGATCTGCTGGTGGCGTTCGCGGCGGCAGGGTTCGTCCTGCTGTCGGTCGAAATGTGGAAGTGGGGGTTGCGGCGGGCGCAGGCCGGCCGGACATCCTCGGGGTCGTGAGTCTCGGTTGGACCCTCGTCAGCTCGCTGGTCGCCTGCTGGGCGATCGTGATGGCGGTCGTGATCATCCTCGAGCGTCGGTCCGCGGCGGCGACGATCGCCTGGCTGCTGGTGCTGGCGGCACGTCGGGTTCACCGGCGGCATGAACATCACCGAGCTCACAGCGCGGAGTTCGGCGAGCGGTACTGGCGCGACACGCACCTGCGCGTCGACGGCTCCGTGGTGAGCTCGCTGCAGCGCATCTTCATGGAGGACTGGTACTTCGCCGCAGAGAAGCTGCCCGGCTTCTCGCGCCGCTACTTTCCGCCGCCCTCGCACCGCGGGCACCACGTCGTTCAGGTGGTCTCGTCGGGCCCGGACTCGACCAGCTTCGCCATTCACAAGCTGTTCTTCGCCGCGATCACCGAGGCGCGCCAGCGCGTATGGGCGACGACGCCCTACTTCGTCCCGGACGACCCGATCCTCATTGCCATGAGTACGAGCCGCGCTTCATCCACGCCAGGACGTTCGTGATCGACGACGACGTGGCCATCATCGGGACCGCAACCTGGACAACCGGAGCTTCCGCCTGAACTTCGAGGTCGCGGCGGTGCTCTACGGCGAGCCGGAGAACCTCACCCTGGCCCGGGCGTTCGAGGACGACTGCTCGAGCCGGCGCGGGGCGCCGGTCATGCTCGTATCCACACGTCGTGCACGTGCAGGGTATCGAGGTACTCGTGGACCGCCGCGATCTTGCCGTCGCGTAGCGTGATGGCGAAGTGGTACTGCTGCCGGTACTGCCGGCCGTTGCGCAGGTCTCCCTTCGACTCCACCTCGACGGCGACACGGTCTCCCTCGACGATCGAGCTCACCACGGTCATCGCGAGGCCGTCAACGAGCTGCGAGTACATGCGGTCGAAGAGCCGTCGCAGCCGGGCCTTGTCGTAGACACCGGCGGTGGCCAGGAGCTCCGGCTTGCCGGGGAGGCGCCAGGTCACGTCGTCGGTCATGAGATCCAGGACGCCGGCGATGTCTCCGGCGCTGAACCGTGCGAACAGGTCCGCCGCGATCTGCTTGCTGTCGTTCATGACTCCATCATGAAGCCCGAGCGGCGTGACTGCCAGTGTGAGCGACGGCTGCCTCCTCGCTGACCGGGCACGATCTGATAATCCTCGCCATGCATGCGTTCCCTGGCGGCTGGCCGAGGCCAGATCCTCCACCGAGCGGAGGTAGCTGCGCGGCTCAGAGCTCTGCGTCCCAGTACGGTGTGCGCCCGAAGTGTCGAACGAGGTGGTCAACGAAAGCGCGCACCTTCATGGACATCAGCCTCTTGTCGGGATAGGCGGCATATATCGTGCTCGCCGGCGGCTCCCAGGCCTCGAGCACGCGTCGCAACGCGCCGGTGCGGAGCGGATCGGACACGGCCCAGCTCGGCAAGACGGAGATCCCGACACTGTCGAGCGCAGCCGCGCGCAGCATCTCGGCATTGTTGCTGCGGAAGGTCCCGCTCACGGCCACTCGCACCTCGCCGCGCTTGCCGACCAGGCGCCATTCGTCGCCCCAGGGCAAGAGGTTGGTGCAGAGGCAGTTGTGCCTGGCCAGCTCATCGGGCTCGCGCGGCGTGCCACGCGCCTTGAGGTACCTTGGCGTGGCGCAGACGATGAGTCGAGACGGCGCCAGCTTGCGCACGACCAGCGGCGAATCACCGAGCACGCCGATGCGGATCGCCAGATCCAGCCCCTCGTCAACGAGATTCACGTGCGCCGCGCTCAGAGAGATGTCCACGCCGAGGTCGGGGTAGCGCGCGAGGAACGCCGGGACCGCCGGCGCCACATGCATCCAGCCGAAAGTGTCGGGCGCGGAGATCCGCAGCGTGCCACGCGGCTCGCGCTGCAAGGCCGTCGCCGCCTGCTCCGCTGCCTCGGCCTCGGCGAGAATGCGCGCGCAGTGGCGGTAATAGGCCGCGCCGGCCTCGGTCAATGACAGGCGACGCGTCGTCCGGGTGAGGAGGCGGATGCCCAGACGCTCCTCGAGCCGCTGCACATGGGCGCTCACGGCAGATTTGGAGATCTTCAGCCGGCCTGCCGCGGCCGAGAAGCTGCCGCTGTCCACGACGCGAGCGAATGCAGCGATGCCGTCGAGCGGGTCCATGTGGATGATTGTTCTGAAATCAGGCGAGCTGCTGATCGAGATCGAAGGAGAGCCCGCGCCTCATCGCGTCGGTCCCGGCGGCTTCTTCTTCGGCGCGCGACGCCGGCGCCATGCCTTCCGCAATGTCAGCGATCAGCCCGCGCGTCTCCTGATCCTGAGCGCGCCGAGCTGCGGCCTCGATGAGATGTTCGCCGAGCTGGACGCCGCGACCGCCAGCGGCATGCCCGCACACGAGAGGCTCGCGGCCATCGCCGCCAGATACGGTGTCACCCTCGAGCCGCCCACGGCGTGAACGAGCCCGACGAAGCCGGCTCTCGACCTGCGCCGCGGCGACCGTTGGTCGCACGGCGCGCACCGTCCGTCGCAGCCCGCGTGCGCGCCAGGGCAGCTGCCGCCACCCTGCGAGCCATGGACACGATCACGAAGAAGCGGTTGCGCGCATGGCTGGTGGCCTCTCTCGGCGTCGGATTCGCCGCATGCAGCGCCGAGGGCGGAGGCGAGCCGACCGCCGACCTGCAGGAACGCGTCGATGCACTCGCTCGAATCCGGCCTGGTCGGCGTGCAGGCCGAGATATCGGGCATCGATGACCGGCCTGTCTGGGCCGGAGCCGGCGCTGCCCGCCTCGCGCCGCACGAAGCGCTGATGCGAGCCAGCCGCTTTCGCATCGGGAGCACCACCAAGGCGTTCGTGGCGACGGTCGCCTTGCAGCTCGTCGAGGAAGGCGCCCTCTCGCTCGACGATACAGTCGAGCGCTGGTTGCCGGACCTCCTTCGCGACACCGGCCAGGACGCAGGCCACATCACCTTGCGACAGCTGCTGCAGCAGACCAGCGGGCTGCCCGACTACGTCGCGGACCACGAGGCGATGATGATGGCGGTGTCAACGGTGGAGGAGCTTCGCGCGCTCCTGCTCCGCCCGTGGACGCCGGCGGAGCTCGTGGCGCTGGGCGTCGCCCACGAGCCTGAGTTCCCGCCGGGCGCGCGCTGGTCCTACTCCAACACCGGCTACGTCGTCATCGGCATGATGATCGAGCGCGTCACCGGTCAGGCGTGGGACCGCGCGGTCACGCAGCGCATCATCGAGCCGCTCGACCTGGCGGACACCTACGCGCCCGGGTTGGACCCGTCCATCGCGGGACCGCACGCCGACGGTTACATGGACCTGCACCTCCAGGACCAGAGCGACCCGGTCAACGTCACCGAGCTGAATCCGACGGTGCTCGACGCCGAGGGCGCGCTGATCAGCACGACGGCGGACCTCGACCGCTTCTTCCGTGCGCTTCTGGGCGGCGAGCTGCTCGGCCCCGATCTGCTGGCCGAGATGAAGACCACGATGCCGATCGACCAGGGACCTCCCGGCACCGAATACGGGCTCGGACTCGTGCGGTTCCCGCTCGCCTGCGGCGGCGCCTACTGGAACCACCCCGGAGACGTGTACGGCTACCACGTCCGCGGCGGCGTCACGGAATCCGGGGATCGCAGCGCCACCGTCGCCGCCACGGGAGACGGCGACGTGGACGCCGGCAGCGACGCGCTCATCGTCTCTGCCCTCTGCCCCTGAGGTGCGCCGCCAGCTCCCGCTTCAGCGCGGCGACCATGCGTCGGCTCACCGCCACCACCTGGCCGTCCTCCAGATGGGCGCGGTGGACGCCGCCCTCGTCGACGAGGGAGCGGATCGCGTCGAGGCGCACCAGCTCGCCGCGGTGCGCCCGGCGAAAGCTGTGGCTCGAGAGGCGCTCCGCCAGGGAGGTCAGCGACTCCCTGGTGACCTGCTCCTGTCCGCCCGCCCGGAACAGCGTGTACTTGTCGGCGGACCAGAATCGCGCGATCGATGCGGCGTCGAAGACGCGGACCGCGTCTCCCTCCAGGGTCACCACGCGAGGCCGCGCGGGCGGTGCCGGGCGCCGGCGCCCTCGGGCGCGCTCGAGCGCCGCGCCGAGCCGCTCGAGCGACACCGGCTTGAGTAGATAGTCGACGGCGTCGACCTCGAAGGCGCGCACCGCGTGCTGCTCGTGCGCGGTGACGAACACGATCGGTGGCACATCGTCGCGGCGGGCGGCCAGTTCCAGGCCGTTCATTCCGGGCATGGCGACGTCGAGGAGCAGCAAGTCGGGCTCGCGGCGGCCGATCTCGACGAGCGCGCTGGCGGCGCTGTCGGCCTCGCCGACCACCTCCACGCCCTCCAGCTGCGCGAGCATGTAGATCAGCCGGCTGCGCGCCGGCGCCTCGTCGTCCACCACCACGACTCTCAACGGCGCTCCTCCGACGGCATGACCGCGGGGAGCGTGAGCAGCGCGCTGTAGCCGCCCGCCTGGTTGCGCCTGGCGCCGAGCGACGCGCTCCCGCCGTAGACGAGGGCGAGACGAGCGCGAAGGTCGGCCAGGCTCTGGCCGTTGCCGCGGTGACGAGAGGCGCCCGGGCCCGGCCCGTCGTCGTCGATCTCGAACAGGAGATGGTCGCCGTTCCTCGACACCGCGATGTCGACGGTGACGCCGTCGGGACAATCGTCCAGACCGTGCAGGACCGCGTTCTCGACGAGCGGCTGGAGCAGGAACGGCGCGATCGTCGCGGCGCCGGCCAGGCCGGGAGCGACGTCCATCGTGTAGCGAAGCCGGGGCGCGAAACGGGCCTGCTGCACCTGCAGGTACGCCTCGATCATCGCCAGCTCCGCCTCGACCGGGACGCCTCCGGCCCGCAGCCCGGCCAGCGCGTGCCGCATGATGGTGGCCAGCCGCTCGATCGTCTTCTCGGCCAGCCCCGGATCGGTCCGGATCAGGCTCGCGATGGTGTTGAGGACGTTGAACAGGAAGTGCGGTTGCGTGCGCGATTGCAGCGCCTCGAGCTGCGCGCTCAGCGCCGCCTGCTTGCCCTCCATCGCCGCCCGCTCGGCCGCATGCGCGCGATCGCGGAGCTCCTGCACCAGCAGCGCCGGGAAGACGAGCATGCACATCGCGCCGACCAGGAAGCGCAGGTACGCGGCGAGCGGCAGGAGATGGCCGCCGGTCGCCCACCGGTGCAGCGGGTAGACCAGGGTGCCCGCCGCTGCAGCCACCAGCGCGCATGTGCCCAGATGCATGAGAAGCAGGCCGGCGAGCCCCCGCACTCGACGGACCAGCGCCGGCACGACGAACCGGTAGCAGCCGTGGATCGCCAGCGGGACGGCCAGCCACGGGATGTAGTTGCCGGCGATCTCGGCGAGAAGCTGCTGCGGCGATTCGGAGAACACATTCGTGTTGAGCATCGGCTCGAGGACCAGGGGAGCGGCCAGGTAGACGAAGAACAGCTCGGCCGGCAGCTGAGCCGAGGCCAGCGGGACCGCCCGCGGCGAGCTCCTGGCCATCAACGGCCGAACCCATCGATGCAGCACATGCCGGGAGGATACGGTGCCTGCCGGCATGCCGCTCCACGACGCGTCACGCCGACCGGAGACGCCGTCAGCCTCCGGACCGCGGGATTGGCGGCTGGCGCGGGGCCGGCAGCCGCGGACGCGTGTCCAGCCACGCGGCTGGTGGACGAGTCGGACATCGCCACGATCCGATCGCTCACCAGCGACGCGACGAACCTCTACTACGTGCTCTGGCCGTGCGATCGCGACGACTGTCCTCCCGATACGCACGAGGTGCGCGCCGTGCCCAGGGCGGGCGGCCCGCCCACGGTCTCGACCTCGACACCGGGGAGACGCAGAGGCTGACGGCGCACCCCAGGCCAGGTCGACGCGTGGCGCCGATCGACGGCGCGCGGTCGCGGTGTCCCGTAGAATCATTCCATGACCGACACCCTGGCGATCGACCCCGCCCGCACCGCGCTCCTCGTCATGGACGTCCAGAACGACATCGTCGCCACCTACCTCCCCGAGGGGGACCCGCTGGTGCCGAGGATCGCGCGGCTGGTGGAGGCGGCGCGGCGGCGAGGGGTCCGGGTCATCTTCGTGACCGTGGGCTTCCGCCCCGGCTATCCGGAGGCCGGTAACAACGCCGCGTACGCGCCGATCGTCCAGGCGAACCGGTTGAGGCTCGGCTCGCGCGAGTGGGAGGTGCACCCTGACCTCGCGCCGCGGGAGGACGAGGTCATCATCGTCAAGCACCGCATCGGCGCCTTCGCCGGGACCGACCTCGAGCTCATCCTCCGTGCCAACGGGATCGACACGCTGATCCTGTGCGGCATCGCGACCAGCGGAGTCGTCCTGTCCACGATCCGCCACGCCTTCGATCACGACTACCGGAGCATCGTGGTCTCCGACGCCTGCGCCGATCGCGACCCCGAGGTGCACCGGATCCTCGTCGAGCGCGTCTTCGCGCGCCCGGGCCCGGTGGTCGACACGGACCAGCTCGTGGCCTCGCTGGAGGTTAGTGAGCGTTGAAGACCTGCATCTCCTTGAGCCCGATGCCGTAGTTCACGGTCGCGCTCCTGGCCGCCGGTGTCATCAGGACGCGAATCTTCGGCGTGGTGACCCGGGGGAAGCGGACGACATTGTAGTTGGCCCGGGGCTGGCCCGGCGTCTTCACCTGACCAGGGACATCGGTCCACGCGCCGTCGAGCTCATACTGCACGGTGTAGGACGCCGGCTCCCGGTAGGTGTTGGCGCAGGGTCGAGGCGAACAGTTCTGCTGCGTGTCGTAGTTCTTGTCGCTGAAGAAGTAGAGCTTCACCGTGTCGACCCGGCGCGACCCACCGAGGTCGACCTCGAACCAGTCCTGTGGGTTCGGCGATCCCTCGGTACCCCAGATCGTGTTCGGAGCCAGGTAACCCGGCTGCGCCTGGCCGACTGGCCCGTTGGCCGGCATCCCGCTGATCGTGAATCCGTTGACAGCGAACTGGGTCGCGGTGGCCCGCAGCGGAGGTGCGGTCGTGGTGAACGACGCCTGCACGGGCTTGCCTTCTGCGATGTTCACGGCGTTGTGGACCAGGTCCACGCCGGCCTTCTGGAACATGTCCACGACCCTGGCGTCGTGCCGTAGCGTGACGTCGGTGGCCCTGCTGAACGGAACCGATCTCCTGAAGATGACCTTCGCCTTGCAGCCGGCCGGGAGACTCACGGAACCGGTCCTCGAGCTCCACACCACGTGCACGAGATCGTCGACGGTGAAGGCTCGCTTGCCGTCGACGTATGCCGTGAATCCCTCGGGGACTCCAGGGTAGTGGTGTTCGCCGTCCGGGCGATCCCACACCAGCGTGAGATCGGCGCCGTGGTAGCGGAGGTTGTTGATCGCGAAATGCTGCCACCCGATGTCGATCGGCCACAGCTCCAGCCGGTCGTCGAGTCGCGGCCGCACGCCGGCGACGTCGTCGATCAGCATGAAGTTGTAGGCGCCCAGGATGTTGTGATGGATCCCCGAGCGACCGAAGGTCTGCGTGTCAGGGTTCCAGCCGAAGAAGAACTCGTTGTTGTTCGGGAAGCGATTGTCACCGTCGACGTACTGGACCCAGGTCAACCACTCCAGGAGTCTGCGATACATCTCCGGCGTGATGAACTCGGACGGATATTCCCGGAGTGACTTCGCGAAGACCTGCGCCTGCAGCGTGGAGTTGATGTTGGAGAAGTTGTTGGAGCCGCCCGTGCCGGCTTCGACCTGATCGGCCTGGTTGGCCGTGTAGAACGGCATGATCGGGAACTGCTCGGCGTCGGCGTAGTACCGGAACGCCTGCTTGTAGTTGTCGTTGTTCGGCGCGATGCCCTCGACGAACGGCATGAACACCTGCTGGTCCTTCCACGGGATCAGGAAGTCGGTCGCCACGTGGCGATGCTTGAAGAGCTTACCCGGCCGCTCACCGACGAGCGGCGTCTCCACGGTGGCATCGCGGCCGTTGCCCGAGGCGTCGACGACAGTGTTGCCGCCATCCTCGTCGAAGGCGTACGACACCACGTTTCCACCGCCGGGCGATGCCATGAGCGCCTGGATCTCCGCCTGGGTGAGGGCACGGTCGAAGATGTTGAAGTCGTCGACGGAGCCGTCCAGCAGCGGGTCGCCGTACTGCGAACGGCCGAGCCAGTTGTTGGTCGTGTTCCCCAGGCTGCTCGGGCTGAGCGTCATGCTGGGGTTGGTGCCGGCGGCCACACCGTTCACCCACAGCGTTCCGGTGGTCCCGGACTTCGTGACCGCCACGTGTGTCCACGTGTTGACCGGCAGCGGCCCGGTGCCGTTGATCTGCTGCTCCCCGCCGCCGCCGGTGGTGGTGATGGCGAACCGGACCGGAGTCCCGGCCACACCCGCACGCGGTGTCAGGAACATGTTGACCGCGGTACCGGTGCCGAAGTCGAAGGCCCGGGACCAGTTCTGCGGCGCGGCTGGGTTCACCCACAGCGCGATCGTGAAGTCGGTCAGGCCGCTCAGGATACCGGCGGGCATGTTCACCTGGCGGTTCGGCTCGCCGCCGTTGAGCTTGATCGCGTTGCCGAAGCCCTCCTGGCCCGCGCTGCGGGTGCCCTCCGCCGGCTCGAGCGGCGGTGTGTCGGCCGGGCCGTCGTCCCACAGCACGTCGAGGACGGCGTTCTTGATGTTGCTGGCCAGCTCGTTCATCTCGGCGGCCTTGGCCTGGTCGCCGATCAGACCGTAGGCTTCTGCCGAGGCCACCGCGCCGGCGTACAGGAACGCGCTCTCCGTCCGATCCTGCCGGCCCGGTGCCCATCGGAAGGAGACGGCGTCGGCATCGTTGCCGGTGAGGAAGCCGACCGTGTACTCCATGAGGAAGTTGTGGTCGGAGTCGTACTTTGCGAGCTGACCCTTGACGTCACATTCCACGTAGCGCGCGAAGCTGCGCAGGATCTTCTTGTCGCCGCCATGGACCTTGTACGAGCTCCAGCCCTCGCGGCCGATGTATTGCTCGTAGGTATTGCCCCAGCTGAACGAGCCCGGATTGCTGATGAACGCATCGCACTTCGAGGTCTCACCCGAGGAGATCCAGTCTCCATACGACCACAAGGGGTTCCTGAAGTACTTGAGGTCCTGCAGGTGCATCGGCTGGGTCAGCTGGATCGCGTTGTTGTAGCCGAGCACGCCCTCGATCGAGACCGGGAACTGGTAGTCGTTGCCCGGGATGTTGGCGTCGATGAAGTTGAACCGGTTGAGGAACGTGCGATAGAACGACATCTTCTTGACGTTGTCGTCCGGGACGTCGATGTAGGGCACGTTGTCGACCCACCACCGGTTGTACTCGGCGAGCTGGGTCCGCCATGCCTGCAGCGGTTCGTAGTCGCGATAGCGCTCGTACTCGGCGCTCGACTCCGGGATCTCCGCCGTGGTGGCTCCCAGTTGCAGCTTGAGGACGACCGACTCACCCGGGGCGAACTCGATGTTGCGGACCAGGTTGTTCCCGCTGGCCGTGAAGCCCTCACCGCTGAACCGCGTCGAGACCGTTGTCAGGGCGTAGCGGGTGTTGAAGGTGCCGACCCGCTCGGTGCCGTCGGCGGACGTCGTCTGCGTCACCCAGCTCGGTGTCGAGGCCGTCACCGTGGTCGTCGTCGGCTGGGCACCCGCGTTGGTGATCTCCAGAACCGTCACGGCCACGTTGTTCTGGGTGATGAACTTGCGCTGGTGGACGGTGAGTCCCGTGGCCGCGTGCACGCTCGACCAGTAGCTCGGGTACTGCCGCCGCTGAGCGGTGTCCTCGGTGAAGGCGGCGCCGGAGACCGTCACGGAGTACAGATTGCAAGGCGCCTCGGGGCCGGGCTGGCAGTTGCTGCCGCCGGTCTGGATGGCTTCGCGGTAGGCGGCTCCGCCGCCGCCCACATTGGCGCCGGTGCCCCGCCCGCCGAAGCCGAGGACGGCTGGATTGTGCGTGTACATGTACAGCGCTCGGCCCCTTGTGTAGAGGGCGTCGCCGCCGCTGCCTCCGGCCTGCCGCTCGAGCATGCGGTCGAACCAGAACGACTCGCCGCCCGCCTGGAGGTCGGCCCGGTAGATCCGCTCGAGCATGCTCCTCGCGGGGTCGAAGCCGACCGGCTCGGCGGCGATGGGCGTGCTGCTGCCGGCATACGTCGGCGTCCCGGGGTTGACCTCGGGTGGGATGCCCGGGTTCGAAGGCCGAGGACGCCGGCAACTGACCTCCGGACTCGGCGAGGCCGTTGACAGACATGCCGCGTTCCTCGAGCCCGTTCTCGGGTGCGATCGCGCTCGACGTCGAGGGCACGTCGGACGGATCGCCGTCCTCGATCAGACAGCCGCCCAGAGCGGCGACGGTGGCGGCAAGGGCCCAGAGAAGACCATCACGCTGACCATGTGCCACGTCACACCTCCATGAACGAGGACAGCCATCCCCCGCCCAGCCGAAAGACGTGCTCGGCCGCTCTCGCGGCCCCACATCCACCCGTCCCGAAAGAGTCCGAAAAGGTTTTCCGTAAGCTAGGCTCGGCCTGGAAGTGGCGTCAACACCTTCTTGCAAATAGCATCGCTGTTACGCGGAGGTCTCACTCTTGGTGGGCAGAGGTAATCCGTTCAGCTCCGGTTTCGGCGACGATGGACAGTGATGGCACACGACGCACGCGACAACCGGCGGCCGGCACGGCCATGAAAGGTCGCGCAAGGACCGGCCAGGGCGCTCGAAGCCGGGCGGCCACCCTGGCCGACGTGGCCCGGCTCGCTGGCGTATCGGTCGCGACAGCTTCCAAGGCGCTCAACGGGCGCGATCACGTGCGCGCCGAGACCCGCTCCCGGGTGCTCGAGGCTGCCGAGCAGCTGTCGTTCACTCCCAACAGTCTGGCCCGCAGCCTGCTCGCCGGCCGCACCGGCACCGTCGGGCTGCTGACCAGCGACCTGGAGGGCCGTTTCAGCATTCCGATCCTCATGGGCGCCGAGGACGCCTTTGGCGCGGGGAGGGTCTCGGTCTTCCTCTGCGACGCTCGTGGCGACACGATTCGCGAGCAACACCACGTGCAGGCGCTGCTGAACCGTCGCGTCGATGGATTGATCGTGGTCGGGAGCCGGACCGATCCGCGTCCATCCCTGGGCCGCGGGCTTCCCGTGCCGGTCGTGTACACGTACGCCCCATCGGACGATCCCGAGGACCTCTCGATCGTCTGCGACAACGTTGCCGCGGGACGGCTGGCGATCGAGCACCTGATCGCCTGCGGCCGGACCCGGATCGCTCACATCAGCGGCGATCCCGGCTACGCCGCCGCGCAGGACCGTGCCCTGGGAGCACGCGCCGCGCTGAAGGAGGCCGGGCTTTCCCTGGTCGGCGACGTCCGCTATGGCGTCTGGTCGGAGGGTTGGGGACGCGCGGCCACTTCGATGCTCCTCGGTCAGGAGCCCGATGTCGATGCGATCTTCTGTGGCAGCGACCAGGTCGCGCGTGGCGTCCTCGACGCCGTGCGCGAGCGCGGCCGCGATGTGCCCCACGACGTCGCCGTCATGGGCTTCGACAACTGGGAAGTCCTGACCGCGGACGCGCGGCCACCGTTGACCAGCGTGGACATGAATCTCGAGGAGATGGGGCGGGCCGCCGCCAGGGCGCTCTTCGCCGCCCTCGACGGCTCACCACGTTCCGGTCTGGAAGCCCTCCCCTGCCGGATCATGATCCGCGGCTCGACCGCTCCTCTGTCATGAGCGGAGAGGAACGATTCAACCTGACCACCTGCAGTTGTCCCCTACGATGAGGGGGCAATGCTCCCGCAGCGCGCGCTGGGCGCCATGGCGATCGCAGCCCTCGTCGGAGGCTGCGGCAGCGACGACGTGGCGGAGACGACAGACGCTGGGACGGCCGCCGACGGCCCACCGGCCAGCGCCGGCCACGATTCGGTCTACCACGACGGCCTCGGGCTCGTGCTCCTCGTGAACGCGGGGCTGGGAGGCGTCTCGTCGCCGCCGAGCACCGAGCGGAGCCGGCTCTGGGCGTGGGACGGCGAGCGCTGGAGCGTCCTCGACTCGTCGGGTCCGCCGGTCCGCAACCTCGCCGGCGTCGCGTACGACGCGGGGCGCGACGTGCTCGTGATCCACGGCGGGACCTACAGCGCAGAGCTGTCGTACGACGAGACCTGGGAATGGAGCCAGGGCGGCGGGTGGCGACAGCTCGATGTCGCCGGGCCCGGCGTCCGCGATCACACGCAGATGACGTACGACGCCGCGCGAGGTCACATCGTGCTCTTCGGCGGCCAGCAGAGTGTGACCTCGTTTCCGCGCGACACCTGGATCTGGGACGGTGTCGAATGGGAGAGCGTCGCGACCGACGGTCCGCCGCCGCGCGTCCACCACGCCATGCACGACGATCCGGTGCGCGCCGAGGTGGTTGTTCATGGTGGTTACGAGCCGGACGCCGGCGATCGCGGCGACACGTGGACGTGGAACGGGGCGGCCTGGACCGAGCTCGCGCCCGAGCTGGCGCCGCGAACCCACGCCCGCATGGCGTTCGACGAGGATCTGGACGGAGTGGTCGTCGTGGGCGGGGCGTCCTCGGGCGATCCGGACCTCGTCCGGCGGGACGACGGCTGGCATCCGCTCGCGGCGCCGGCCGGTCCGGCGCCCAGGTATCTGCCGGGGCTCACATACGACAGGCGGCGTCATCGGCTCGTCCTCTTCGGCGGCGGCGACCCGACGACCCCCGCGCTCTTCGCCGACACCTGGGAATTCGACGGCGCGGCGTGGCAACAGCGCGATCCGTGACCCTCGCGAAAGCGGGCCTTGGTCACCGCTTCCGCGGCATTGTGCTCTCGAGTGGAACAGTCCATCTCATCCGACATGGATTGTCCCGCGGGCGCCGGATGCCCACCCTCTCTCGCCGAGAGGAGACTCCATGAGCACCACCGCTTCGACCCGTTCGACCTCGTCTGATCGTCCCGCTCCGGCCGCGGCTCGGCCCCGCTCGATCGACGGCATCCACCGCGCGCCGCCCCTTCACTGGGTCGGTGACGGCTTCCGGGTGGCGGGCTACCTCCAGGCCATCCCCGACGCGGTCCGCAAGCTGAGCCCGTTCCTGTTGCTCGATTACCACCCGCCCTACGACTACGGGCCGACCAGCGCGCCGCGCGGTGTCGGCGTCCACCCGCACCGCGGCTTCGAGACCGTGACGCTGGCGTGGCAGGGCAGCGTCGCCCACCACGACAGCGCCGGCGGCGGCGGGGTCATCGGCCCCGGCGACGTGCAGTGGATGACCGCGGCGTCCGGCGTCCTCCACAAGGAGTACCACGAGGCCGGCTACGCCCGGACCGGCGGGCCATTCCACATGGCGCAACTCTGGGTCAACCTGCCCGCCGCTCACAAGATGGATGCGCCGCGCTACCAGGCGCTCGTCGCCGATCAGATGGGCGTGGTCGCGCTGCCCGGAGGGGGCGGCGACGTCCGCGTCGTCGCCGGTGAGTACCGCGGGGTCCGCGGACCGGCCCGCACCTTCTCGCCGATCGACCTGTACGACGCGCGGCTCTCGCCGGGTGGAGCGCTCGACCTGTCGTTTCCGGCCCACCACACGGCGGCGGTCCTGGTCATGAAGGGCGAGCTCGAGGTCCTCGGCCGCGCCGCTCGAGAGGGGGAGCTGGTCCTGTTCGCCCGCGACGGCGAGGGGATCGCCATCGAGGCGCGCGGCGACGCGCACGTCCTCGTTCTCTCGGGCGAGCCGATCGACGAGCCGGTGGTGCAGTACGGGCCGTTCGTCATGAACACCCAGCGCCAGATCGTCGAGGCGATCGACGACTTCGAGCGCGGCGCGTTCGGCCGCCTCGACGACTGATCGGCGTCTCGGTCATCGGCTGACCGGCAATGGCGCCGTCCGCTCGGCGTGCTCGCGATCAGCCGGTCGATCACTTGTCGGCGGGAACCCGTTGAGAGTCGAACGCTCGCTGGTAGGCCGGCCGCGCTTCGCCGCGGGCGAGATAGGCGGCCAGGTTTGGAAACTCGTCCAGAATGCCCGAGCGTTTGACCCTGAGCACCACCGACACCATCAACAGGTCGCCCGCGCTGAACGCACCATCGAGCCAGTCGGCATCACCCAGGCGAACCGACAGCTGGGTCAGCCTGGCGCGAACGCGATCGACCACCAGAGGCAAGCGCTCCGCATTCCAGGGCTTGTCGGCCTCGAGCAGCTTCGCGTTCGTGAACTCGAGGATCGGCGGTTCCACGGTGTTGACCGCGGCAAACATCCACGTGATCGCGCGTGCCCGAGCATTGGCATCGCGCGGCAGCAAGCCTGCATGTCGCTCGGCGATGTGGAACACGATCGACCCGGTCTCGAACAGCACTAGATCGCCTTCCTCATAGGTCGGAATCTGGCCGAACGGATGAAGCGCCAGATGCGCGGGTTCCTTCATCGCGCGAAACGAAACAGGGCGAACCACGTAAGGTTGGCCCACTTCCTCGAGCGCCCAGCGAACGCGCGTATCACGCGCCAGTCCCATGCCGCCGTCGGGTGAGCGTTCAAAGCCGGTAATGGTGATGGTCATCGAGGGCAGCATCATCGGCCGTGGAGGCAGACGTTTGCAACCATCAGCCGGGCGCGGTCGCGGCGTCGGGCAACAGCCGCATCGCAGGAGCCCCGCGGTAAGTCTTCGAGCGCGTCGCGAGGTAGCGGAGGCGACTCGACGCGGGCCGGCGCGACGAATCCTCCGAGCGCGACGTGCGTTTCACGCACGGATGGGTCGAGCGCTCGCGCTGTTCTCCCTCCTGCTGGCCGCTTGCAGGAGCGGACCGATGCGCTGGTGTCTGGTGCTCTGTCTCGTGGGCTCGTGCCGAAGCCCTGAGTACGTTGACGTCCCGCGGGCTGGAGGCGGGACGGTGCGCGTCGTGAAGGCACGGGTCCCCTGGTTCAAGAAGCTCGACGTGCCCTTTGGGCGCTACTTTCTCCTGCGCCGCAACGCGGAGTTCGCCGCGATCCGGCTCGGCGAGCGAACGGGAGGCGGCGCCGTCTGGGACTGCAGCTATCAGGGAGATGGCTCGGGCGATCTGGTCCGCGGCGCGGTCGCCCACGGCGAGGTCTTCGAGCACTACTCGGCGACCGAGACCGCCGGTGTCTATTCGACGGCGGGGTCACAGGAAAACATCGCCTGCGGGCCCCTCGTGGTCGGCTGGTCGATGGGAAACTGGCTCTATCCTCGCGGGCTGTGGTCGGGAGACGACCTCGACAGGCACGAGCACGACCCAGGCGTCGAGGTGGCCGTGACGTCCGCGACGGAGCTGGGGCACGTGGACGTGTTCGATTCCGAGCTCGACTGGCTCGCTCCATGGTGAGTCCGGGCGGGCGGACGATCCGGCGCGCCGTCACCAGTCGTGGGGCCAGGGCATGGTCTCCATCGCGGCCAGCAGCTCCGGGATCGACGAGGCCTCGATGTGAATCGCGCCGGTCGGCACGCCGAGGGCGTAGTAGTGCTCCGCCATCCACGATTCGCCCGCCGCCAGGGCGTGATCGCGCGAGGCCTGGGCCTCGCCCGGGTCGACCACGAGGCCGCGGATCCGGTACACGCCGTCCTGATGCAGGACCGCCACCGTCGGGTGCGGCGAGCCGAACGTGAACGGCAGCGCGCCGTCGCGCACCAGCTGCACTGCGCGCGCGCGGCCCAGGGGCGGAAGCGGAGCCATGGCGTCGAGGATATCGCCGTCGCGACCACCTGCGCCCCTGGCAGGCGCTGGATCGTGCGCCGGCGGCTCACGTCGCGGCTCCACCGGGTGCCCGCAGCTTCGCCTCCAGCACCGCCGAAACAATCGGCTGCACGCGGAGCGCCGGCTGGCGGTTCGGGAAATGCGCGCTTCTTCTGACTGAGCGCGATGAGTTTCGGCCGACGGTCCGGTATCACTCGTATCGACCGCCGGACAGGACCGGCGGCGCCAGGCCTCGGGAGGCGACGTGAGCGATCGCGAGACGATGACGGGACCCAGCGAAATCACCGCCGTGGCGGCCGCCGTTCGAGCAGGCGACGAGTCCGCCTTCAGTGCCCTCGCCGAGCGGCACCGCCGCGAGTTGCTCGTCCACTGCTATCGCATGCTCGGCTCGTTCCATGACGCCGAAGACGCAGTCCAGGACGCCTTTCTGCGCGCCTGGCGCTATCGGGAGAGCCTGAAGGAGGGGGCGCCGCTCCGTCCGTGGCTGTATCGGGTCGCGACAAACTCCTGCTTCGACGCGATCGCCCGCGACCCGCAAAGATCGGCGCTGGCTGCGCAAACGGCCTCGGACGCGCCGGAGGGCGCCGCTCCCGGTCCCTCCGAGGTGGCCTGGCTGCAACCGTTCCCCGACGCACGGCTCGAGTCGCCGGCGCCGCGCGACTCCGAGCCGGAGGCCGTCGTGCTATCCCGGGAAAACATCGAGCTTGCCTTTCTCACCATGATCCAGCTGCTCACGCCGCAGCAGCGAGCCGCGCTGATCCTGCGCGACGTCCTGGGCTGGTCGGCGCAGGAGACGGCCGAGCTGCTCGAGACGAGCGTCGCCGCGGCGAACAGCGCCTTGCAGAGGGCGCGCGCCTCGCTGCGGACGCGTCTCGTGAAGCCGAAGCCGGAGTGGCCGTCCGGTGTGGACGCCACGGCGGCCGAGCGCGAGCTGCTTCAGAAGTACGTCGCGGCGTGCGAGCAGCCCGACCTCGCCGGGTTCGCGTCCCTGATCCGCGAGGACGCGGTCCAGCGCATGCCGCCCCAGCCCGAGATCTGGGTGGGTCGCGAGGCGATCTTCCGCCTCATGGTCGAGGGAGGATTCGGCACCGAGGAGTTCGGCCAGCTGCGTTGCGTGACCACACGCGCCAATCGGCAGCCCGCCGTGGCCTGCTACGTGCTGCAGAAGGACGATACGACCTACCGCGCGATGGCCGTCAACGTCCTCCGGATCGAGGAGGGGATGATCTCCGAGATCGTCACCTTCGGCCCCGAGGTCTTCGAGAGCCTCGGGCTTCCGGAACACCCTGGAGTCGCCGTGAAGGTGAACGTTGCGCTCTGGGTTCTTCAGATCCTGGTGGCAGTGGCGTTCGTTGCGGCCGGGTCAGGGAAGCTCCTGGGGACTCCGGAAACGATCGCTCTCTTCGACGCAGTCGGCATCGGTAAGTGGTTCCGATACGTCACCGGCGTGCTCGAAGTGCTGGGCGCGCTCCTGCTCATCGTCCCCGGCCTGACCGCGTTCGGGGCCGTGTTGCTCGGTGTCGTCATGACTGGAGCCTCCGTTTCCCACCTCACCGTGCTCGACTCGGCACCTACCGCATCCCTCGTTCTCCTTGCCTTGACGGCCCTGATCGCCTGGGGGCGGCGTTCGCAGCTGGCGGGTCTCCTCGGCTCGTAGCGTCGCCCTGCGGCTGGTACACCGGGTATCAGGAGGTCGCGCACCCGGTCGGCGCGACCGATCGTCCGGGGAAGACGCTGTCCGGATGATCTTTGGGCAGGTCGCGGCCGCCGTTGCGGGCCCGCGCGGTCGCGTTCTGGAACGCCAGCAGGTTGTTCAGCGCGGTGTTGCCGTCGCTGCCAGCGCCGCCGAAGTGGAAGAGCTCGCGCAGGATGTCCTCCGGCGACCCGGCGCGGGCGATCTCGAAGGCGCGGTCGAACGAGTCGTTCAGGCCGGCGTTCTCGAGTCGCCGCGGATCCTCGCGCAGCAGGCGCTCGAGCTCCTCGCGGCTGATGTCGATGCGGTTGTCCTTGGCGCGCTTGACCAGCTGATCGAATGCCTGCTGGCGGATGACCTCCAGATCGGCCTCGGTGAAGTCGAGGCGAACGTTGCCGTCGCCGAACTCGGCCAGGTCCTTGCCCGAGAACTTCTCGAACGCCTCGATCAGCGACGGGTCAACGTTCTCCATGAACAGCGAGAAGGTCTTGCCGTCCTTGTTCTCGGTGATCGCCGCGCCGACGTCGTTGGCGCGCGCCTGCGACACATGATCGACGGTCCCGTCGGCGTGGCGGACCTCGACGATCGATCCCTCGGCGTCATTGAGCACGCCGCCCAGCCTGAAGTTGCCCGCGCTGACCTCGGCGACGGTGGAGCCGGAGAAGTCGACCGCGCTGATACTGAGCGGGTTGCTGATGCCCGGAGTGCCCGGCTGCGGCATCTGGCCGTCGGCGATGAACTTCTGGTACGCGGCAAAGCCCTCCGGCGTGCTGATGTCGATGTCCACCGTGCGGACCTCTCCCTGCGACAGCTCCTTGCTGCCGCCGAGCGCGACGCCGAAGTCGCCCACGCTGGTGCCGACCGACAGCGCCTGACGCACGAACTCCGAGTCGCCCACGAACACGCGCACGGTGCGCTCATCGACCCGGCGGACGCCGCTGGACAGACGCCGGCCCTCCTCGAAGCCCATGCCGATCTGTAGATTTCGGTAGCTGACCTGGAGGTTGTGGCCGGCGAAGAACTCCTCGGACAGCGCGATGCTCTCGCCGGGCACGAGGGTCCGCGGATCGAGCGGGTTGGGCGGCTGGCGATCGCCGCGCTCGATCGCCTCGGCGGCCTCCGGCGAGACCGACACGCTGAATGTGCTGTTCGTGGCGGTGAAGACCGACAGCGAGCCGCCGACCGTCTTGCCCTCGGCCTTGCCGGTCACCTGCACCGTCACCTTGCCGCTGACCGACAGGTCCACCTTCGGGCAGCCACCGGCCCTGCCGTCGAGACGGACCCGGCTGCGATCGACGGACACTTCACCGATCACTTCGACGCTCACGCCGTTGCCGTCCTTGCCCTGGCACCGGTCCTTCTGATTCTGGCCAGGCAGGCCGGTGCACGTGACGGACACCGTGCCGGGGAACGGCAGCACCACCAGCGGTCCCGGCCCGATGATGGCGGGGCCGGAGTCGGGCCCGCCGGGCGCTTCCGGCGCCGGCCCGGGCGCGCCGGGCTGGACGGGGATCCCGCCCTCGCCTTCGCTGCAGGGAACCGGGCCGAACGCGGCGACTGCCAGGCCCGCGCATTCGGTCTTCCGGCTGACCTCGCCGCCCAGCGCGCGCATGCCTCCAAGTACGCCAAGGGCCAGCAGGGCCACCAGGATGACAGCCTGCAGGAAAGGGCTGCCGCCGCGCGTCTCCGCCAGGATCGCGGCGAATCGGATGTGCTCGAGGCCTTTCGGGTCACCAGCCATCAGTCACCTCACGTGAGTGCGAAAGGTGGATGTAGGGCCCGGCGGTCCACCTCGTGGATCGCTGAAGCAATGCGCGTGCCCCGGGCGGAGCGACGCGGTGACGCGCTCCTGCGAGGTCGACGCCGCGGGCGCCTGGTCTTGTAGTCAAACCGGCTGTACGCGAAGACCAGCGGCGCGCCCGTGCACCCTCAAACATCCACGTGAGCAGCACCGCCAGCTGCACTTCGGATTCCCACCAGGGCCGACGATCATTTTTTGTCACAAATCGGCCAGCGCTCTTCTGCCTGTCTGAACCGACAGAAGGAAGGAGCGAACCATGTTGCAGAATCGTCTCGTCCATTCTTTGCTCGCCGCCCTGGCGACCCTCATGATCGCATCGCCGGCGGCGCGGGCCGTTGACATCGATCCCCCCCAAAGCAGCTCGACCTGCCTCGGCCTCACCAAGACGATCCAATGTCAGACAGGAGTCGTGTGCAACGGCACCAGCGGCGTCGATGTGATCATGGGCACCACGGGCAATGACGTCATCAACGCCATGGGTGGCGACGACGTCGTCTGCGGCCATGATGGCAGCGATACGATCAACGGCGGCTCCGGCGAAGACAGGCTGTTCGGGCAGGACGGCGCCGACAACCTGAACGGCGGCGATCACGACGATGTCCTGAGCGGCGGAAATGGCGCTGACGACATCAACGGTGACGCCGGCCACGACGAGATCTACGGCCTCGAGGGCAACGACGATCTGCGCGGCCAGGGCGGCAACGACGCGATCGCCGGTGGGGGTGGCGCCGACGACATCTTCGGCGGCGACGGCGCGGACGAGCTCTACGGCGAAGGAGGCGAAGACCACATCGAGGGCCGGGAGGGGAACGACTACGTTAACGGCGGACCGGACGACGACTACCTCGAGGGCGACCTCGGGGACGATTCCATCGTCGGCGGCAGCGGCGAGGACGAGCTCCACGGCGGCGAGGGCGACGACGCGCTCGATGGTGACGGCGACAACGACTTCCTGTACGGCGAGGCCGGAGACGATCTCCTGTACGGCGACGATGGCGCGCACGACGACTGCGACGGCGGGGCCGACTGGGACCGCGAGGTCCTGCAATTCTCGAGCTGGCCCTGGGTTACCTGCGAGCACGAGAGCAACATCGAGGCCACGTACTCACCCTGAGCGTGCACGGCCCCGGCTCAGCCGGTCTCGCCGACCACCTCGGCGCGGACGATCTGCTTGAGCCGCTCGAAGCGCTTGCGCAGCGCCGCGCTGCGCCGGGACAGCAGCTCGGCAGTGGGTGCCTGCTCGCCGACCAGCACGCGCGTCACCTCCGCCCAGCTCAGCCGCCGCTGCACGCGCAGGAGCAGGAGCATGCGGTCCTCCTCGTCGAGCCTGGCGATGACGCCGGCCAGGCGATGCTTCGCCTCGGTCCGCAGGTACTCCCTGGTCTGGCTGCGCACCCGGGCCGCCACCTCGGCCGCCTCGCCCGACAGGGTGACCTCCGCGCGCTGCCGACGGTGCCGCGCCTGGAGGTGCGAGAGCGCGTTCCGCGCCATGACGTACGACCAGGTGCGGAACGAGCACTCGCGGCGGAACCGGGGCAGGTGTTCCCACAGCAGCAAGCAGAAATGCGAGAACGCCTCCTCGGCGGCGCCAGCATCGCGGGTGGCGGCGACCAGGAAGCGGAGAATCTCGGTTCCGTAGCTGCGCAGGGCCAGCGTCACCGCGGCCGCGTGCTCGTCGCGGTCCAGGTGGGCCGAGACTTGCTGCTCGACCGCCGCGCGGCGGGCCGCCTCCTCATCGCCCGTCATCGCCCACCGTGACGGCGAAGCCAGGCCGCGATCTCGGTGCGGGTCCAGGCCTGGCAGCTCGACAGACACTCGGTCTGCGCCGCGCGGGCCAGCTGTCGCGCGCGGCGCGGCCGCCCCAGGCCCCGGTGCGCACGGGCCATGAGCAGCCGCACCTCGCCATGGTCGGAGCTCCGCTCGCTGGCGTCGATGACCGGCAGGGCACGCTCGAGCAGCTCGAGGGCGGCGGCGTGCTGCCCGAAGCGGATCATGGCCGTGGCGAGATCGACCCGCGCGTGGGCTGTCTCCAGGTGCTGGTCCCCGCGCCTGGCGAGGCGCAGATCGAGCGCGCGACGCAGATGGTCCATTGCCTCATCGCGGCGGCCCTCGAGGCGGGCGGCCGCTCCGAGCAGCGCGAGCGGCGCGGCGTTCTCGAGCGCATCCTCCCCGTGCACCTTGCGCACGATGGCCAGGGCGCGTGCCGCCGCCGCGCGGACCGCGGCCGGCTTCCTGCGCAGCTCACCCATGCTGGCCAGGCCGAGCAGATACATCACCAGCCGGGGATGCTCGGGGCCGAGCTGCTTTTCGATCGCGGCCGCCGAGCCGGCGAAGCTCGCCTCCGCCTCATCGTACTGGCCCACTTCGTAGAGCGCGACCCCCTTGAAGAAGCGCGCCTCGGCGGTGGTCGGGTGGTCGCGGCCCAGGGCCCGCTCGCTGATCGCCAGCACGCGGTCCAGGGCGTCGATCGCCTCGCGATGCTGGCCGCGATGGATCTGGAGCCGCGCCAGCTGTCGCAGCGGGATCGCGGTCAGGATGTTGTCGGGGCCGAGCGAGGCCGTGTAGGCCTCGTGCGATCTCCGGTACGCGTCCGCGCAAGCATCCAGCCGGCGCCGGTCGTAGGCGGCGCTGCCCTGAAGCAGGAGGATTCTTGCGCATTCGGGATGGGTCGGGGCCAGGTTCTGCTCGCACAGGCGCAGCGCCTGCGACAGGGCCGCGTCGGCCTCGTCCAGACGGCGAAGGTTGAGCAGGGCGAGCCCGACGTTCGTCCACCCTGCGTGGAGGCGCGCGACCAGGTCTTCCTTCTGGTAGTGGCGGAGCGCCCGCTGGTGCGCGGCCAGCGCCTCGTGATTGCGGCCGCGCATGTGGGCCAGCTCGCCCAGCACCGCGTCGAGCTCGGCCGGCGACAGACCGCCGGCGCGCGCCGCCATCGCCTCGGCGGCCGGGACCATGGCGACCGCCTCGGCATGCTTGGTGCCTTCGACGCCGGTGGCCCAGATGAGCAGGCTGGCGGCCTGCGCGGCGGTCCGGTCGTCGCGGCCGCGCGCGGCAGCGGGCAGCGCCTCGCGCAGCATCGCCTCGGCCTCGGCCGGCGCGCCGGTGCGCATCGCCTGATCGGCGGTCGCGACCAGGGCCCGGGCCAGGAGCGGCTCGTGGCCGATGCGGCGGGCCTCCGCGATGAGCGCGCGCCCGGCCTCCGCTCCGTTGACGTAGCGCCCGGCCCTGCGCAGCGCCGCCACCGCCTCGAGGCGGCCGAGCCCGGCCTCGACCCGGGCACGCGCGTCCGGATCCGCCGGCAGCGGCGGCGCGCCCAGCAGGGCCGCCGCGTTCGTGCACTGCGCGATCGGATCGAGCGACGCGACCGCACCGGCGGCGCGGTCGACGACGGCGGCGTCGGCCTTGCGGAACACACCGACCAGCTCGACCATGCCGGCTGCCCGCCAGTCGAGACAGGCCACCTGCAGATCGGCGACCGGCGTCGGCTCCTCGCACGCGCGCCGGCGAGTCGCGTCGTATGCACCGGCGTAGCGATCGAGCGACGCCTCCACGCGCGTCCAGGTCTCGGCGGCGTACGGGCGACCGCTGGCCAGGAAGGCCGCCTTGGCTTCGGCGCGGGCGGCGTCGGTCCAGCCGTCGCGCATGACGGGCTCACCGGCCTCGCACGTCGTCTCCGTCTCGGGGGGCGCCAGAGCTCCCCAGACAGCGCCGCCGGCCAGCGCCGCGACCCCGATGGCCAGCGCCGCGCGCCGCCGGCGGACCGCCGGGTCGCGGGCCAGCTCGAGCAGCAGCGCCTCCATGGAGACGTGCCGCGCGGCCGGATCGGCGGCCAGGCCGCGCAGGACCGCGCGGCGGATCGCCCGCGGCACATCGCCAGGCGGCTCGTCGGCGCCGTCGCCGGGCAGCGCGCCGAACAGAGCCTCGTGCAGCGCCACGCAGAACGCGTATTGATCGCTGCGCGTGTCGGCCGAGGCCTGAAGCCACAGTTCCGGCGCCATGTAGACCGGCGTGCCCGAGCGCGCGCTCGCGGGGCGATCGTCGCCGTTTCCCATGGCACGCGCCAGCCCCAGGTCCGCCACCCGCACGCGGCCGTCAGCGCCGATGAGGACGTTGTCCGGCTTGAAGTCGCGATAGACAAGGCCCGCGCGGTGGATGGCGACCAGGCCCGCGCCGGCCTGGCGGAACACCGCGACGATCTCGCGCCAGCTCCGGCGGCACTGCTCGCGCCATTCGCGCAGCGTCGAGCCCTCGACCAGCTCCATGGCCAGGAAGACCGCGCCCTCGTGCTTTCCGACCTCGTGGGCCGTGACCACGTTGGGATGCGACAGCCGGGCCAGCGCGCGCGCCTCGCCCAGCAGCCGCGCCTGCCCACCGGGTGCGTCGTCCCTCCTCAGCTTGATCGCGACGTCGCGCCCGAGTGCAGCGTCGCGGGCGCGATAGACGACGCCCATGCCGCCGGCTCCAATGCGCTCGACGATCTCGAAGCGCTCCGCCACGAGCGCGCCCGGTGCCAGCGCGTGCGACGCATCGAGGAGTGCGGCCACCTCCTCGAGGATCGCGTCGCGCGCGGTCTGCGTGCTGGTCCCCTCCACGCCTCCTACTACGCAGGAGCCGGGCGGCCGCTGCCCGTCATTTCTTGTCCAGTGAGACAGTCGGTGAGACGGCCCGCCTCGGTTGCGGTGAACGATGCCGATGAAGTCGAGCAGGACGTTGCCTCACGGGAGCGGATCGGTCTGGGCAGCCAGCTCCGGGGCGCCGCACATGTTCGTCTCCGCCGCGGGTCCCGCCCGCCTCCGACCAAGGTCCCATTCGGTGACGCTTCGGCGTCGCGAGATCGCGTTCGTCGCTCGGCTTCGAACGGACTGTCCGCTCTAGCTCGCAGCTTCTTGCTGCCTCGACAGAGTTGTTTCGCGCGCCGGCACCTCACTGGGCGAGTACATCACCGGTCTTGTCCGGGGTAGACTAAGGGACATGGCTCGAGCGGAAGAACACATCCGGGAGCTGCTGAAGCTTCCCATCGAGGACCGGGCGAACGCGGCAAAGCTCCTGCTCGACAGCCTCGATGAGGACCAGGATGATCCAGAGGCAGAGGGTCTCAAGCTCGCTGAGCTTGTCCGTCGCGCGAACGCAGTGCGCACCGGGACTGCCGACCTGGTCGACCCCGACGAGGCGCGGCGCCGCGTCATGGCTCGGCTTCGGGAACTTCGCGGCGAGTGAAGGGTTATCGATTCCTCGGCGAGGCGCTTGAGGAGTACGAGGACGCCGTCGGCTACTACGAGACGCTCCGCCCTGGCCTGGGCGCGGGCTTCATTCTCGACTTCGATCAATCGATCGCGATCGCGCTTGAGTTCCCCGAGATCGGCGCCCCTGTGGAAGGAACGCCGCCACAACTGGGCATCCGACGGCGCCTCCTACAGCGCTTCGGCGTCGAGATCGACTATATGCCATCGGACGAGATGCTCGTCATCATCGCCGTCTTTCATGGCAAGCGCCGGCCAGGCTACTGGAAGGAACGCCTCCGTCGGCCGCAGTGAGCGCCCCGGCCAATCTACCCGCCTCCTATTCTGCTGTTGATGTCGTGCGTGGGTGGCGCGGGCCCGGGCACGGTGGTCGGCGCCGCGCGCGACGCCAAGGGGGGCGCGGTAGTCGTCGCCGACGACGGGCGGGTGCTGTACGTCGAGGGCCTCGAGAGCTGGCCGGCGGCGATCGGCGGCCAGCGGGTGGCGGTGACCATGAACGTCCTCGGGGCCTCCGCCCGGCGGAATGACCCTGGCACCGACGCGCGTACCTGAGCGGCAGCTATGGGCAGGTTGCTGTGTCACCGTTCCGCGTCGGCTCGCCGCCAACGCCACAGTCCACGTTGCACAGGTCGCTGTCCGGGCAGTTCGTCACGGTGCACCCGGTGGCAGGACAGGTGACGTCGCAGTCGTCGTTGCAGTTGACCACGCAGGAAGTGGCGGTGCTGCACTCGACGTCGCATGCGGGGCCGGCGCACTCGATGGCGCAGTCGGATCCGGCCTGGCACATCACGTCGCACTCCGTCGTTCCCGTGCAGCTGTAGTCGCAGGTGACGCCGGGCGGGCAGATGCAGTTGTCGGTATCGCCGCAGACCGTGCCGTCGCCATCGCCATCCCCGTCCCCGCCCCGTCGCCGTCTCCGATCAGGTCCCCGCCCTCATCGTCGTCGCTGCTGCAGGCGGCCAGCCCGACGCCTGACGCCATGCACAGCAGTAGCCCGACAGCTCCGACGCATCTGATCCATCTGGTCACGATTTCTCCTTGGTTGAATCCGAGCCTCGACGCTGAGGTGCGAACCTGGTGCCACCGTCTCCCAGCCGTCGTTGCCTCCTTCGTGAACGCCGGGTCACGTGAGGTTCGAGGCCTCGATCAGTTGCCGCGGCAGGTTGCGCGCTCGAATCGCTCGATCAGAAGCGGCGTGCAGATGCGCTCGTCCTGGGGATCGACCGGGCAGTCGAGCTGGACGGTAGGTTGAACCGTTCACGCCCGCGCCGCACCGTTCCACTATGCTTTCCGTATGGGCGAGGGGGACACGTACACGTTCGGCGATGACGACGTCGCGAGCCGGCGCCTCGCACTCCTCGCCGCGCTCTACGAGCCCGAGTCTCGCGAGCTGATCGCGCGCGCGATCGTGAGACCGCCCGCACTCGCGCTCGATCTCGGCTGCGGCCCCGGCTGGTCGACGAGCCTGATCCACGACGTCTCCGGCGCCGGCCGCACGATCGGCATCGACGCGAGCGAGCGCTACATCGCCGAAGCACGTCACCGCCACACCGGGCTCGAGTTCATGGTCGCCGACGTGGCCCGCTCGTTGCCCATCGATGGTGCCGATCTGATCGTCGCGCGCTTCCTGCTCACCCACCTGTCCCATCCGGCCGAGGCGCTCGCCGCCTGGGCCGCCGCCGCCGCGCCCGGCGCGCGCCTCGCGCTGCACGAGACGGAGGCCCTGACCTGCGAGCACCCGGCGCTCACGCGCTACTACGAGCTCGTCGGTGCGCTGCAGGCCCACCGCGGCCAGGCGCTCGGGGTGGGCGCGCTACTGGACGGCGCGCTCGCCGCGACCCCGTGGCGCGTGATCGAGAGTCGTGCGGTCTCGCTCGCCAAGCCGGCAGCCCGGATGGCCGAGCTCCACGCTCCCAATCTGAGGACCTGGCGCAACGACCCGTTCGCGCGCGACCACTTCGATTCGCGCGAGCTCGACGAGCTCGGCGACACGCTCGACGCGATCGCCACCGGCCGGGCCGCGGCGCCGCCGGTTCACAACCTGGCCCGCCAGGTCGTCGCCGCGCTCGAGTGAAAGGGTGAGCGCATGCCGGTGGCCAGCGCGCGCTGCCCGCGCTCAGCCATCCGCGCCAATCTCCAGGTCGGCGACCACGCCGAAGTGGTCGCTGGCCCAGACGCCGTCAATCGGCCGGTCGAACGCGAGGGTCGCGGCGCGCACGTGCGCATGCGCGCGCGGGTGGGCATGCCAGGAGCCGACGAAGACGTAGTCGATGCGGCGGCGGTGCTCCGGCTGGCGGATGATCTTGTCGATCTCCGACCTGGCGTTCGGGTTGTCGATGGCCCAGGTGTGCCCGGGGCCGTCGCCGGCCACGGCCCACGCGTCGTGGTAGCAGACGCTCCGCCCGCCGAGCGACTGGCGGCCGGTCAGGTAGCGGATGCTGGCCGCGTCCGGCGTGGCGTTGAAGTCACCGGCGATGATGGTCGGCAGGTCGCGCCGCTCTATTCCCGACGGCAAGGCGCTATCGGGCCGCGGAGCGGGGTCTACTGCGCTGCTTGGTCACCGTGTTGACCTGATGCGCGACGCGGTCGATGACGGGCACTTCCTCCCTATCCTGCGTTCTGCGACTCGCCGACCCTACGGGATATCGGGCTTTGTTCTTCCTCTATCCGCTCGCAGGGACCGCTCGCGTTCCGGGAGACTGATGAGCCGATGAGCCGGCCGGCGCCGGGAGCAGATATCTTCTCCAGATATCTTCTCCAGCCGCGTAGGGTTCGCCCACAACGTTCCTTCGTTCGCCTAGTGCGATGGCACGCCCGGATGGCCTCGATCTCCGGACCGGACCGAGAGTGGCGTCGAGCCATTCGAGGCTGTCACGTATGAACTCCCTGCGTGGCGGGGCGTGACCGCTGTCGTAAACGATGTGCTTCTTCCACTCCACCGGGGTTCCGAGCAGCTCGAACAGCCACTTCTGCGACGTCTCGAGCGCGTAGACGTGATCGTAGCGGCCGTTGACCATGAGCACAGGGATGTGGACACGGCCCACGAAGTTGACCGGGCCGACCTCGGGCAGCGTCTTCTCGAGCCAGAGGCCGCCCCCCCGAGCACGGCGGTCTTGAACCGGTGCTCGACCGCGAGCATCACCGGCGCGACCCCTGCGCCCAAGCTGAAGCCGAGATATGCGAGGCGTTCTCGATCGATCTCCTCGCGGCTCTCGAGGTAGTCGAGCGAGCGCCCCAGATCCTTCGACCACGCGACCATGTGGTCGCGCCAGAAGATGGTCTTGAGCTCGCCGATGTCGGACCCGAGAAGATGGCGGCGCTCGTACGTGCTCTTGAACATGGGCGCGAGCAGCGCGCGGCCGCTCTTGGGCACGAAATCGCCGTAGTACCGGGACAGCTCGAACTTGTTGACGAACAGGGCCTCGGAGCCGGGGAAGAGCACGACGGTTTGAAACGGGGGCCGGCCGGCCTTGGGCAGGTAGAGGAAGGCGATCACGCGTTCACCGCCGTACGCCGCATCGAAGCTGACGCGCTCGCGTCTCCAGACCTCGGTCTCCTCCGTGGACTCGATCCGGGCATCTAGATCGGTGCGGTCGTACGCGAACAGGCGCTGGTAGGCGTGGAAAACCTCACTCTGACGCCGGCTGATCCGCGTGCGGCTCGCGCAGCGGCGCGGCCGCGATGGGCCGCAGCGCCTCGGCCGCGGGAGGCCTGGACAGCACCGCGCAGCGGAACCCGACGTTGGCTGCCCGCAGCCACGGCGTCTGAGCGTCCAGGTCGATGAACATGTAGCTCGGCTCGCCAAAGCCGCCACCGAGGACGTAGCGCCTGCCGCCATCGCTCTCGTTCAGGCACCACTCCTTCACGTTGCCGGCCATGTCGTACGTCCCGAATCCGCTCAGCGCGCCCGCGCCGGCGACGGGGACCGTGCCGCCAGCATCGAAGTTGCTGCCCGGCACCACGAGCATCCCGGCCGTCTGCTGCGCGGCCCGTCGCCAGTGATGCACCGTCGGCAGGCTCTTGCCCGCGAACAGGGCATACGCCGCGGCCTCGTACCAGCTCACGCCGGCTACCGGATGGTTGTCATGGCCGGCCGGGAACGTGCCCAGATCCCAGGTAGACGGACCGGGGCGGCCGGTCGTGTCGCGGAACGCCGCCATCGCCTGCTCCCACGACACCGGTCGCCCGTCGCGAACGAAGGGCTGTTTCCACAGCTCGGGTCGCAAGTAGCCGCCGGCATCAACGAAACGCTTGTACTCCGCGTTGGTCACCTCGTGGCGATCGATGAAGAAGTCGTCGAGAGGCACCTCCGAGTCGATATCGAAGACCGGCTTACTCACCACCTCGACGGTCGCATCTGTCGCAGCCCGACCCACCATGCCTGGCGGAGCGCTTCTCTCTGGTACCAAATGGAACGTCAACTTCACGGGCCGCCGGGAATAGAGAAGCCAGCTCGGGGCGATTCGCCACGCGGGCAGAAAGCCGCTACTGGCGACCTGCCACACGTAGAAGTCCCTGGGTATGCGAGCCCCAGACAGGGGCGTCTTCCCGAGGTGGGTCCAGCTTTCGGCCGCAGACCGGTATGGGCGGTAGAGGACATCGGCGCCGGGCGGCGTGCTGTCGATCGAGACCTCCAGAGTCGCCTGGGTCCACAGCTTCTCGAGCGCCGTGTTGCCGGGGCTGACCACGAGTGCTTCTCGGGCGAGCGCGGCGGCGCTCGCGTAGTCATCGTCGGCCAGCAGCCGCTCGATCTCGGGAGTCGCGGTCTGGTGCACCCATGCCTCACGCGCGGCGCTTCGCCACAGCCAGCCGGCGAAGAGGGCGAGGGCCAGGCAGGTCGCCGCAGCGGCAACCAGGACGATACGCCGGCGGACCGTCTTCGCGCTCGCCGGCCGGAGGAGCCGCAGACACTGACTCCGCGTCCCGCGGGCGCGCCTCCGGATCCCGTGCCAGGCAGGAGAGGATCGCGAGCTCCCAGCGCGGATCGAGATCCGGGACGATGCTGCGTGGGCTGGGCGGCGGGACGCGCAGGCGCATGACCGCGGTCGCCAGCGGCGTCTCCGCCACGAAGGGCAGGACGCCGGTGACCATCTCGAACAGGACCACGCCGAGAGCATAAATGTCGCAAGCCGCGGTGATACGGCGGCCGCCTTCGACCTGCTCGGGCGCCATGTACGCCGGAGTGCCGACGACGGCATCTCCGGTGATCTGGTCACCGTCAATGGTTACGGCGCGCGCCATGCCCATGTCGGTGACGACGACTCGAGGCGGCGCCTCGACCAGGATGACGTTGGAGCACTTCGAGATCGCGATGAATGACCCCGGCCGAGTGCGCAGCTACCAGCGCGGCTGAGAGCTCTTCTGCGATCGGCAGCGCCTCGGCGGTGCTCATGCGCCCGGCGCGGTGCAGCCGCGCGGAGAGTGTCTCGCCTTCGAGCAGCTCCATGGTGATGTAGGCGGCATCGCGGCCCTTGGGCCGGTCGAGGCCGACGTCGAACAGCCGGCAGACGTTGCGGTGGGTGACCTTGCGGGCAAGCTGGATCTCGCGCTTGAAGCGGAGAATGGTCAACTCGTCGTGGGTCACGGCCGGCCGCAAAGTCTTGAGGGCCACCCGCTCCCGAAGCATCGAGGTCCTCCGCCTCGTAGACCTCGCCCATGCCGCCCTCACCGAGGCGGCGGACGATGCGATAGCGCTCGCCCACTTGATCGCCAGCCGCGTACGCGAACTCTTCGGCTGCCTGCCCCTCCGGCAAGCATGGCGGCGTGGCCCTCAGCTGAGGCAGCGTGACATCCATCGCCACGCCTGACAGCGCGGACTTGTCATCGCTCATTTCCCCGACGGAGATGATGACACGGTGCCGGGCGCGTCGCCAATCCAAGGAGCCGCGTTGTGAGGGCCAGCCACCAAGACGGCGTCGGCGGCTGGTGTCGCCGTGGCCCCGCGCAAACGGCTGGTTCCCGTGCGATGCGCGGAGCTCGCGCGGCGGAGAGCCGCCTGCAGGGGGCGACACGAACGCCCCCTCGCCGTACCCAGACCGGACCAGGAAATGAGTCGAAAGATCAGATCTCTAGAACAGGAACGGCGGAGAAAGTGTCGTACCTCCCGATTCAATACTGGTCGTGGCGGAGACAGCTCGGCATAGCGGTAGTGGTGGATCATGGAAGGTCGCGTTGATCGTCACTCTGGGGTTGGTTGTCGCTTGCCTGGTAGTGGTCGCGTTCTGGCGACACCACGAGTGGGATCTCGGATCAGCCGCCCAGGTCGGCGATGCGTCTGCACCGATCGTTGGCCTGCTTTCCCTGGCTGCTGTTGGCGTGGCGCTATGGTCGGTCCGGGTCCAACAGACATGCTCTGGAGGTGCAGCGCCAGGCCGCCGCTGAGCAAGCGAAGGAACTCGAGAAACATCAAGCCTCGCTCGAGGCGCAGGTCCAGACACAGCGTGACGCACTCGAGGTGCAAAGGCAGGCTGCCGCAATCCAAGCCGAGGACCTCAAGAAGCAACACGAAGCCCTGGAGCTCGAGCTTCGGTACCGTCGGCATTCTGCTCTCGCGACGCTTATGCCCCACTGCTCGCTGCTAACGATGCCTATCTCGATGCCGTGGACCAGTACTGGAAGCGGTTGTACATCTACGGCAACGCCGACCGGCCCACCCGCGACGAATGGAAGCTGCCGGCAGAAGCCGCGTATGCAGAGATGCAACGCGCCCGGCGGGCTGTGCAGCTCGTTGACACCGACAAGGAACGCGGCACGAACAGGTGGTACATGCTGCTCAAGGTACGGCTTGAACCACTAGTCAACACAGCCGAGAACCAACGTGCGTACCGTGCCGTCATCCACTACAAGCGCCTCCGAAGACAGACCTTCACCATCGAGGTGATCAATAGCCTAAGCCGCGAGTTTGGTGCTGAGGTAAGAGAGGAGAGCGAGGAGCGACAAGCCTTCATGGCCAACATGCTCGAGGAGGAGAAGAAGAAGGCTGATGCGGTCGAAGCCGAATTAAAGGCACAGTACGACGAGTGGCGCCGCCAGCAGGGCGCCGAGAAAGCAACGATGGAGCTCGAGCCCGACGAGTAGCTTGCCGCGGCAATCGCCGCATGCCCTGGCCGGCCCGTCGCGGCAGTACTGCCATGGCCTCCACCGCAGTCTCCGGCGTCGGGAAGCCCCGCGCGGGCGTACGCGTCCGCCTTCGAGCGTCAATCTGGATCAGCTGCTCCCTCGCTGAGCCCAAGAACCTCGATGGCCGCCCGCAGATCGTCTGCAACTCCCATTGGCTCGCTCTTGTCCACCAGATCGGTAAGTCTCGCGGCGACCGGAACAGACGGTCGCGCTCTCGTCGCGACAACCCGACAGCAGAGGCCATCCCAAGCAGAGGGGCATACCCTCTGACTGGAAGCCGTTCCGGAGCTTGTAGTCCGTAGCCGGCCTGTCCTATCGCGGCGATAGCCGGCCTCTCAATCACTGGCGCCGTCATGGCCGCGAGTTTCCGTAACGCGCCGGCGTGATTCCGACGATGCGTCGAAAGTGGCGCGTGAGCAGGCTCTGATCGTAGAGCCCGACACGCGGGGCGAGGTCGGACGCCCGCACGCCTTCCGCAAGGAGCTCCCGCGCGCGCTGGATGCGGAGGTGCGTGAGATACGTGTGCGGAGGCAGGCCGATCTGCGCCCGGAACGCGCGGCAGAGATGGAACTTATCGAGCGCGGCGCATGGCTCGCGAGATCGTCGAGCGTGATCGACTCGGCGAGCCGGGCCCGCAGATACTCCAGCGCGCGCCGAACGGGCCGCGTGTGCTGCGGGTTCGCGGTGCCGAGGAGCGCGAACGTGGCAATGGCTTCCGCGAGCGCGACCTCGAGCGCCAGGCAATCCGCACCAGCGCACACCGCATCGTGCAGGCGGTGGAACGGCGCGGCGCGTTCGTCGCCTTCTTCGAAATGCGGGACCGCGACGACCTTGCCTCCGTCACGCACGCGCTCGATGTCTATCGCGGGCAGCCTAATGACGGTGAAGGTGATCGGCCCGTCGTGCGCGAGATCGCGATGCACGTCGCCGGGCTCTTTCACCAGATCGAACCGGACACACTGCGCCAGACTTTCCCACGTCCCCACCATTCCATCCGGCCGCGCTCGATGCGTCCGACGGCGTAGTACTCCTTGATCCCCGCACGGATCGCCTCGGTCGTGCAGCGAGATGCGCGGAGACCCGGCACCGAACGGAGAGCTCGACGGAGTCCGCCATCGCTCGAGGATAGCTCGCGCCCACGCGTGCGACCTGGACATTCTTGGCCGGAAGATCGCGCCAAGAATGTCCAAGTGCACGCGCCGGGGCAGACGTACATCGAGGCCATGCATGACAAGCTCGTCGCCCTCGTGACCGGGGCGAACAAAGGAATCGGTCTCCAAATCGCTAAGGATTCTCGCCGCCCGCGGCTTCACCGTGCTCCTCGGCTCGCGCAACCTCGAGCATGGCGAGGCGGCCGCGAAGAGCGTCGGAGCGAATGCGCGCGCGCTGCAGCTCGACGTCACGAATCACGCGTCGATCGCCGCTGCGGCGGAGCGCATCCGCAACGAGCTCGGCCGTCTCGACGTGCTCGTGAACAACGCCGCCATCTCGAACACCCAGAAGCCGGGCATGCCGTTCGAGGAGATCCTGAAGGCCGGACGGCCGAGCGTCGCTCTCTCGCCGAGGTACGCGCCGTGTTCGAGACGAACGTGTTCGCGTGATCGCGGTCACGCAAGCGATGCTGCCGCTCCTCCGCGAAGCGCCCGCGGGGCGCATCGTCAACGTATCGAGCGACGCCGGCTCGCTGACGAGCAGACCGACCCATCGAATCCGTATCGATGGTCAACGTGTCGCTTACGCCCCGTCGAAGACTGCCCTCAACGCGATCACGCTCGCCTTCGCCAACGAGCTCGAGACGACACGCATCAAGGTAAACGCGGCGTGCCCGGGCTTCACGGCGACGGATCTCAACAACTTCAAGCGGCACGCGCACGGTCGAACAGGGCGCACGCGAGCCGGTACGCCTCGCGCTCCTCGACGCGAACGGCCCGACGGGCAGCTTCTCGAACGAGGAAGGCCCTGCCGTGGTGAGCTTCGTGAACGCCGGGTCACGTGGGGTTCGAGGCCTCGACAGTTGCCGCGGCAGGTTGCGCGCTCGAACGCCGATCAGCAGCGGCGTGCAGATGCGGTCGTCCGCGAATCGAACAGGCAGTCGAGCTGGGCGGTAGGTTGAACGTTCACATGGCGAGCATCGAGATCGGTCATCGCCACGACCTGTCGCTCGCGGACGGCCTCGGCGTCGAGACGCCAGGCCGAGGACGCCGCGATGAAGAGCAGGTCGCCCTCTCCGGGGATCGAGACCAGGGCCGCCAGCGCGTCCCAGGGCGCGTCCATCGCGTCGGCCATGCGGAGGTCGAGGCCCTCGACGATGCGGTGCGGCCAGCGCGTGGCCAGGGCGTTGCCGCCGGTAGGCTCCACACCGGAAGGCGCGGCGGCCACGACGTCCGCTTGATGGGTGGGCTGGAGGTCGAGGCCGTCGAGCAGCTCGGCGAGCTGATTGCGCTCCCCGCTCGCGCTGACCTCCTGGAAGGAGACGAGATCCGGGGACAGCCGACGCAGCTCGCGGTTGATGAGGCTCGTGCGGCGCGGGTCGCCCGTAGGTTCCACACGTTGAGAGTGAGGACTCGCAGCTTCATGTCGGGAGGGTCCTTTCGGAGACTAGCACCACGAGCGAATGTCATCCCTACCGGGCGGAGCGGGGACGGCGAGCAAGGACGTCCCCGCCGAGCGGCGCGAGAAGTTCAATTAGGCCTTCCTCGCCCTCGACCGCAGCAAGCCCGAGCATGCGGCCGTGCTGGAGCTTCAGGGGGGCCGCCAGGTTCGTGCCGGCCGGGCCATCCGAGTTCGACACCCTCGAGAAGGTGGCGCGCGGCGTGGGGTGCTCAAGTAGTCTCGAGTGGTCGAGGAGGTGGACCAATGAGCACCGGCGCTGACACCTGGGACCCCGGCGTGTACGACCGCTTCAAGCAGGAGCGGGCGCAGCCGTTTCACGACCTCCTGGCGCTGATCGAGCCGGTGCCGGGCGGCCGCGTGGTCGACCTCGGCTGCGGCAGCGGCGAGCTCACCGCCCTGCTCCACGCCAGGACCGGGGCGGCCGAGACGCTGGGCATCGACTCGTCGGCGGCGATGCTCGAGCCGGCCGCGGCGCACGCGCGCGGCGGGCTGCGCTTCGAGGTGGGCGACATCGGCGAACTTCGCGCCCGACGGAGCGTGGGACATCGTGTTCGCCAACGCGTCGCTCCAGTGGGTGCCGGATCACCCGGCGCTGTTCGCGCGCCTGACCGGTGCGCTGCGCGCCGGTGGCCAGCTCGCCGTGCAGATGCCCGCCAACTTCGACCACCCGACCCACAAGGTCGCGGACGTTATCGGCGCCGATTTCGGCATGACGCCGCTGGCGCGGTTCGAGGCCATCCTGGCGCCCGAGCGCTACGCCCTCCTGCTCGACGAGCTCGGCTTCGCGGCGCCGCACGTGCGCTTGCAGGTGTACGTGCATCGACTGCCGTCGACCGCCGCGGTCATCGAGTGGGTGCAGGGGTCGCTGCTCACCCGCTATCGCCGCGAGCTGGGCGAGCGCTACCCCGAGTTCCTCGACCGCTACCGGTCGGCGCTGCTGGTCGCGCTCGGCGACCCGTCGGGCCGGCGCCCGCACACCTATCCGTTCAAGCGCCTCCTCATGTGGGGGCGGCGGCCGTGAGGTTCGTGCCAGGCTGACTGCGGAGCTGTAGGTGCGCGGTGAAAGGCGCCCCCCGGGCGGGTAGTTTCCGTCGAAGGCTCACGGCGGTACGGTGCATCTCGAAGGCCTGCCGTTGTGCGGCAAGGTCGCGCTGCGAGCTCGTCTCGGTGGCGGTCGCGGGCGGGGAGATGCCATGAGAGAGCTCATCTGGGCCGTGCTTGTCGGCGCCGTCGCGGCGGCGTGCGGTGACAACTACCGCCGCCGACAACACGGACGACGCGTGCGATCGCTGCGCCCCGGACGCCGTCTGCAGCGCGACCGCGCCGGAGCCCTGCTCGTGCCCGGCCGGCCACGCCGGCGACGGCACCACCGATGGCACCGGCTGCACCGACATCGACGAGTGCGCGGCGGCAACTGACGACTGCGTGGACGCCCTGGCCACCTGCGCGAACACCGCGGGCGGCTTCACCTGCGCGTGCCTGGCCGGCTACACCGGCGACGGCACGACGGGCGGCACCGGCTGCAGCGCCGGTGGAGATGGACGAGTGCGCCGCCGGCACCGATGACTGCGTGGCGGACGCGACCTGCGCCGACACGGCCAGCGGATTCACGTGCACCTGCCGCGCCGGCTTCACCGGCGATGGCACCGCCGATGGCACCGGCTGCACCGACGTCAACGAGTGCGCCACCGCTACCGACAACTGCGTCGACCTCCTCGCAGACTGCACCGACGGCGACGGCAGCTTCTCGTGCAGCTGCATCGACGGCTACACCGGTGACGGCACCACCGATGGCACCGGCTGTACCGACATCGACGAGTGCGCCCTCGGCACCGACGACTGCGGCACGCTCGATTGCGTCAACGGAAGCGGGGCCTTCTCGTGCGCCGCCTGGTTCATGCCCCGGCCGCGCCAGAGCACGATCGACCGGATGGACTCCAGCTTCAGGTTTCTGGACCGGCTCGTCGCGACCAGCACGGCCGGCACCGTCAGCGGCATCAGCGGCATGGTCATCGACCCCACCAGCCAGGAAATCTATGCCGTCGTCGGCGTGGCCGGCAGTCGGCGCCTCGGTACGCTCAATCCATCGACCGGCGTTGTCACCGACCTCGGCAACCTGGGCACCAGGTTCGCCTCGCTGGCGTTCGACAGCACAGGCCAGCTCTGGGGCGTCACCGGCGACGGCGGCAGCCCGGCCGAGACCTTGTTCCGGATCGACAAGACCAACGCGACCACGACGCTCGCGCGGGCGCTCGGGGCCGGCAGCGACGGCGAGTGCATCGCGTATCACCCGCTCGAGAACATGCTCTATCACTGGTCCGGCAGCGGCCCGGTGGTGGTCGAGCGGATCGACCTCGGCACGCCGGGACTCGACATCACCCCGATCACGACCACCGGATCCTCGGGGAGCGAACCCTACGGCTGCCGCTATGACGCGACCCTCAATCTGTTCCTGGCCTGGGACTCCTCCAGGACTGTTCGCACGATGACCGCCGCCGGCGTCTATGCCGCCACCGCGTTCATCACGCCCGCCACCGTGAGAGCGGGTGTCTACGTTCCGACCAGCGGGCACGATGTCACGCCGGCGAGCGGCCCGATCGCCGGCGGCACCGCGATCACGTTGACCGGCGTGGGGCTCGACCGGCTCGGCCCCACCCCGGCCCTGACGGTCGGAGGCGTCGCCGCCACCGACCTGGTCGTCGTCAACTCGAGGACGCTCACGGCCGTGACCCCGGCCGGAGCGGCCGGTGTGGCCGACCTCGTGCTCACCGGAAACACTCCGACTCCCTACTCCTGGCCGGACGCCTTCACGTACGAGGCCACCCTCGCGCGCGCGACCGAGACCGCGGCCCCCGAGCTCTCCGGCTCGACCGGCTGCTCGAGCGGCGCGTCCAGCAGCCTCCTCGCCCTGGCCATCGCCGCCCTGGCCATGACGCTCGTGCGTCGCCGCGTGCGTCGACTCTGAAGACGTGAGGTCCGCCCCCTCCGGCCGGCATGGAGATCACGCCCGAGCCGCACCGGTTCCACTCCGGCGGCGATGCTTCTGTGCCCGATCCACGAGCGCTCTCATCCCGGTCCTGAGTCCCTCTACTTGCGCCGGGCGATCCGCAGCGCCACCGGCCGCGGTCAGACCGCCCGCAAGCCGGCTTCAAGGATCCCGCGTAACCGGTGGGCGGGCGCGCCGTAAGCATTGCAGGAGGAACGAAATGTCCGCTTACAAGACTCGCCGCTTCACCGCGTCGCTCGCGCTCGTTCTGAGCACCGCGTGCGCCACGGAGTCGAGCACCGAATCCACGGCGCTTGCAGACCCGCCGCGGAGTATTCGCACCTCGAAGCCCAGCGGCGCTGTCCTCAAGCAGGAGCTCACGCCGCTGCAGTTCGAAGTCACCCAGCGCAACGGCACCGAGTCACCGTTCAGCCACCCGTACACGACAGCAAAGCCCCCGGCATCTACGTCGACATCACCACCGGTCAGCCGCTGTTCAGCTCGAAGGACAAGTTCGACTCCAGGACCGGATGGCCGAGCTTCTTTCAGCCGATTGCCAAGGGCGTGCTAGTCGAGAAGGCCGACAAGAGTCACGGCATGATCCGCGTCGAGGTGCGATCGAAGATCGGCGACGCGCACCTCGGCCACGTCTTCGACGACGGCCCGGAGCCGACAGGTCTACGCTACTGCATCAATGGTGCGGCGCTCCGGTTCGTTCCGGCCGACAAGCTCGTCGCCGAAGGCTATGCTTCCTACGCGCCGATTTTCTCGACGAAGTAGACATTTCATCAGCTAGCTACGTCGCCCGCGGCGAAGCGCGCCCCGCCTGCAAGCGAAGTCGTCATCCGACTCCAGCTGTTCAGAGCTCGTACGAGAACCGCGTGCGTGTGATGCCGTCCGCGCCGACCTCGATCTGCTCGTCGGCGAGGTAGCTGACGCTGCGCCAGAATTCCAGCGCACGCGGGTTCTCGGGGCGAACCGTGAGCGTCCAGCGGCCAGGGCGTGCGGCGAAGAGGGCCTCGGCCGCGCGCTTGCCGACCCCGCGCCGGCGGGCGCGGCAATCACGAAGAAGTCCTCGACCTGCCAGCAGCCGGTCGGGTCGCGAAACGCCAGCGCGAAGCCAAGCGGGGTCGCGGCACTCGGGTCGAGGAAGAGGAAGGCTGCCCGGGTGTCGCGGTCGCGGTAGCGGTGCAGCTGGTGTGGGTACAAGCTACCGTGCGCCGCGAATCGGCCACGCAATCAACCCGCTACCAGCTCGTGCAGGTAGAGCTGGAGCAAGCGGCCGAGCCGCTCGTCGTCGGCGTCAACCGCGGTCAGGGCGACCATGTCGGGATGCTACCTCAATCTGGCGCAGCGCATCCGGGAAGAGATCCCCGAGCCCAGCGGGACGGCCCGAGTGGCATGGTCTGGATGCTTTCTTCAAGCCAAGAGCCGCGACCAGCACCGCGAGCTCTCGCTGCACGCCCGTGCGCCCGGCCAGAT
>CAVWXW010000006.1:0-73367 GCA_963759105.1 uncultured delta proteobacterium
TTGCCAATTTCGGCGACGAGGCGAGGCCAACGACAAGCGGTACTTCGCCACCGGCGGAAACGTGGTCGTCAATTCGGCGGGGACGCGCGCGGAAAACGAGATCACCGGCAACTTCACGGGCACGATGAGTGACGTGACGCTGACCGAGCTCGGCGAGGATGGAGCACCGCTCGCCGGGGGCTGCTCGACCACGATCGAGCAGGCCACCTGGGACACGCCGATCGAGAACGGAGACGAAAGGCATCGCCACCGCCACGACCGTTGCCCGCTCACCGCCGGTGTCGGCGCGGAACGTCGAGCCCGCGCCCGCATGTCAGCTGGGGCGTCGGGCACGACGCTCCGCCATGCGCTCGCGCACGTCGGACCACTCGACGACCTCGGCGGTTCCGTCGTGGACTTCTCGACTCCGGCGATCGACCTCATCGGCCAGGCCTTCTCGATGTTTCGCCGGCGAAGCCGCCGTGCAGGCTCGCGGTCCGTTCCTCGACCAGGAGCTCGCGTTCGGTCCGCTCCAGCTTCAGCGCAGCCTCGAGGAGCTCTCGCCTCGTCATCGCCTCAAGTCTCCTCGGATGTGGCAAGCTACCGGACTGGGAGGCCGGGCAAGGTTGGACGGATGGCGATAGCGCTGGCGACATCCTCGATGGGCGGTTCGAGGTCGAACGGCCCGCGGGAAGTGGCGGGATGGGGGTCGTCCATCGCGGCGTGGACCGGGACAGCGGATCGCCCGTCGCGATCAAGACGGTCCGCGGGACCGGCGGGGCGGAGAGGTTTCAGCGCGAGGTGGAGATCCTCGCCGCGCTGCGGCATCCCGGTATCGTGACCTACCTGGGACACGGACAGGTCGGCGACGAGCTGTACCTGGTGATGGAGTGGCTGGCGGGGCAGGACCTGGGCGCGCAGCTGGCCGCGCACGAGCTGACCGTGGGCGAGGCGGTGGGCGTCGCCGTCCAGGTGGCCGGCGCGCTGGGCGCCGCGCACAGGCGGGCATCGTCCACCGCGACGTCAAGCCGTCCAACGTCTTTCTCGTCGACGGGCCAGCCGACCGGGTCAAGCTGCTCGACTACGGCGTCGCGCGGCGCGCGAGCATGGACGCGCTCACCGTGACCGGCACGGTGGTCGGACGCCGGTCTACATGGCGCCCGAGCAGGCGCGCGGCGATCGCGACATCGATGCGCGCGCCGACGTGTACGCGCTCGGCGCCCTGCTCTTCCGCTCCTGGCCGGCCGGCCGCCGTTCGAGGGCGCAGACAGCCGAGGAGGTGCTCGCCGGCATCCTCGCCGCACGCCGCCACGGCTGGGCGAGCTGTTCGAGGTGTCGCGCGACCTCGAGGACGCTGGTCGCGCGGATGCTGGACAAGAACCCGGCCCTGCGCCCGGCCGACGGCGAGGCCGCGCTGCGCCGCGCTCGTCGCCATCGACGCGACCACCGTCGGGCCCACCGCGAGCGTGCGGCCCCCGTCGTCGGCTCTCCCACCGTCCGGATCACGCCGCCGTCCGCGGGCCGCACCTTCACCGGCGAGGGCGCGGCCGACGCGCCGACACCGAGCTCGGCACGGACCCGCGGCCGGGCGCCGGTGTCGTCGGTCGGCGTCCTGTCGTTCCTCGACATGAGCCCGGCGCGCGACCAGGACTATCTGTGCGACGGAATCGCCGAGGAGCTCATCGACACGCTGGCCCAGCTCGACGGGCTGCGGGTCGCGGCGCGCAGCTCGTCGTTCCAGTTCAAGTCGCAGGCGGAGGACGCGCGCGCCATCGGCGCCCGCCTCGGGGTCGATGCCATCGTGGAGGGCGGCGTGCGCAAGGCCGGCGATCACCTGCGCATCACCGTGCGCCTGGTCAACGTCGCCGACGGCTACCAGCGCTGGTCGCAGCGCTTCGACGGCAACATCGAGGAGTGTTCGCCATCCAGGACCAGATCGCAGCCAGCCTGGCGAGCGCGCTGCGCGGGATGCTGAGCACCCGCGAGCGCGACGCCCTGCGCCGGCCGGGCACGACGCCCGACGCCTACGAGCACTTCCTGCGCGGCCGCCAGCTGTACCACACCGGCACTCGCGCGGCCTTCGCCCAGGCGGAGCGCTACTACCGCCGCGCCATCGAGATCGATCCGGGCTACGCGCCGGCCTACGCCGGTTGGCCCAGGTGCACGCCTGGGCGGTCGAGTGGATGGGCAGCGGCGAGGAGGTGAGCCAGGCCGCCGACCGCGCCAGCCAGCAGGCGCTCGAGCTCGGCCCCGAGCTGTCGGAGGCGCACGTCGCGCGCGGCGCCGTGCTCGCCATGCGCCGCGACTACGACGGCGCCAGCCGCGCCTACGCCGAGGCCATCGCACTCAACCCGGGCTCGTTCGAGGCCCACTACCTGTACGCGCGGACCTGCTTCCAGCAGGGACGGTTCGAGGAGTCGGTGGCGCTGTTCCGGCGCGCCGCCGACCTGCGCGTCGAGGACGTCCAGGCCACCCTCCTGCATCGAGATGCCGCTCAAGCGTCTCGGCCGGCTGGAGGAGGCGAAGGCGGGCCGGCGCGAGGGGATCCGCCGCGCCGAGCGCCGGCTCGAGCTCGACCCGAACGACTCGCGCGCGCTGTCGCTGGGCGCGGTCGCGCTGGTCGAGGAGGGAGAGGTCGACCGCGCCCTCGAGTGGGCCCGGCGCGCGCTCGCCAGCGGGCCGGAAGAGACCATCGTCCTGGTCAACGTCGCCTGCATGTACGCGCGCGCCGGCAAGAAGGAGGAGGCGCTGTCGTGTCTCGAGAAGATGTTCGGCCGCGGCATCGGCAAGCGCGACTGGATCGACAACGACCCGGACTACGACTCGCTGCGCGACGACCCGCGCTTCCAGGCGATGCTGGCCAGGCTCGCCTGATCGCGCGCGGGACTGCTCCCGCCCGGCTGGTCGCTCCCGGGGTCGCCGTGTACGCTCGGCCCGCCCCGGCCTCCCGCCGTCCAGGAGCGCCGCATGACCCGCAAGCTCAAGATCCCTCTCTTCGTCTTGCTCGTGCTGGTGCTCGGCATCGGCAGCTACGTCCTCTACATCTATGTGAAGGCGGGGGAGTCCGTCGATCGAGCCGCACTTCGCCGGGACGTGCAAGCGCGTGCCGGGCGTGGTCGGCCCCGAGGACATCACCTTCCATCCGCGCACCGGGACGGCCTACATCTCGTCGGACGACCGCCGCGCGACCCTGGCCGGCACGCCGGTGCCCGGCGCCATCTTCGGCTACGAGCTCGCCGGCGGGCTGCCTCCGCGGAACCTCACGCCGAAGGCGGACCCGACCTTCCACCCGCACGGCATCGGCCTGTGGGTCGCGCCGGACGGGCGCACGCTGGTCTTCGTCGTCAATCATCCGGGCTCGTCGCTGTTCGGCGACAACCCGGGCAAGGGTCCGGGCCACACGATCGAGATCTTCGAGGTCGGCGCCGACGGCATGCTGGTGCATCGCCGGCGCATCGAGAGCGAGATGCTGATCAGCCCCAACGACATCGCGCCGGTCGGCGAGGACCGCTTCTACGTCACCAACAATCACGGCACCGAGCCGGCTTCGGACGCACGCTCGAGGAGTACCTGCGCCTCAAGAAGGCAAGCGTCCTCTACTTCGACGGCAAGCGGTTCGTCGAGGTGGCCGAGGACATCCGCTACGCCAACGGCATCGCGGTCAGCCCCGACGGTGCGCAGGTGTTCGTCGCCATGGTGACCAGCTTCGCCGTGGCGGTCTACAACCGCGATGCGGCCAGCGGCGCGCTCACGCTGCAGGCCGAGATCGACGTGGACACCGGCCCCGACAACATCGAGATCGACGCCAACGGCAATCTCTGGATCGGCGCGCACCCCAAGCTGCTCACCTTCGTCGCGTACGCGAAGGACGCAGACAAGCTGTCGCCGTCGCAGGCCCTGCGCATCCATCGAGCCGAGGGCGGCTACGACGTGACCGAGGTGTTCCTCAGCGAGGGAGACGACATCTCGGGATCGTCGGTGGCGGCGTGGCGCCAGGGGCGACTGCTCATCGGCTCGGTGTTCGATCCCCACTTCCTCGACTGCACCGCGAGCACCAATCGCTGAGCGGCAGGTGCAGGCCGCGGTGAGAGCCAGGCACACCGCGGTCGCGACGGCCGCGATGGCGCAGATGGCACAGATGGCAGGGCGGACCGGCTCGGCCGTGGACGACCTCATGGACCGATTCTCCATCTGCCCGGCCTCGAGCGCCCTTCGGCTCGTCGCCGCTTTCGCCCGGTTCGTCGCGGCGGCGGCCCGGGCGTCAACCCGCTCACTTGAAGAGCGGCAGGCGGTCGCGGTAGCTGCGCGACAGCTTCAGCTCCTGGCCGCAGTCCAGGGTCAGGAAGTATTCGCCGTTGAGGTGCGGCCGCAGCGCCGTCACCCGCGCCGCGTTGACGATGGTGGACCGGTGGATGCGCGGGAAGCGCCGCGGATCCAGTCGCTGCTCCATCTCGCGCATCGTCGCGCGCAGGACGTGGGTCTCGCCGGTCGGTGTGGATGCACATGTAGTCGCCGGCCGCGTCCACCCAGCGGATGCTCGCCGGGCGGCACCCGCACGATGCGCTGGCCGTCGCGGATGGCCAGCGGGGCGTCGCCGCGCAGGCGGCCTCGCCGTCGCCGTCGAGCGCCTCGTCCAGCCGCAGCCCGGGCCGGCCGCTGACCTGGCCGAGCAGCTGGAGCAGCCGGTCGCGGTGATCCGTGCGCCTCGCGCCCGGCCAGCGCCGCCCGCACCCGCGACAGCGCCTGGCGCAGGCGGACATCCTCGACCGGCTTGAGCAGGTAGTCGATCGCGCACGCCTCGAACGCGCGGATCGGCGTAGTGATCGTAGGCGGTGACGAAGACGGTCACCGGCAGCTGCGCGGCGGGGATGGCGCCGAGCGCTGCGAAGCCGTCGAGACCCGGCATCTGCACGTCGAGGAACATCAGATCCGGCTCGTGCTCGGACACCGCGCGCGTCGCCGCGATGCCGTCGCCGACCTGCGCCACGATGTCGATGTCGGCCTGGCCGGCCAGGCGGAGCTCCAGCCCGCGCCGCGCCAGCGGCTCATCGTCGACGATCAGGCGTGCGGATGCCGCGCATCGCGGTCCGCTAGCCCTGCTGGGTCTCGAACGGCAGGCTCAGTCGCACCTCGCTGCCGCCCTGGGGCGGTTGCGCAGCTCGAAGCTCTGCTCCTCGCCGTAAAGGACCAGCAGGCGGTCGCGCGTGTTGCGCAGGCCCACGCCGCGCGGCGCGCCGGTCTTCGCGGCTGCCCGGCCCGTCATCGGCCACGCTCAGCCACAGGCGCGCGCCGGAGCGGTGGGCGGCGATGCGGACGCATGCCGCCCTCGACCTTCTTGGACACGGCGTGCTTGATCGCGTTCTCGACCAGCGGCTGCAGCAGCAGGCTCGGCACCAGCGCGCGCCGGCATTCCTGGCTCGATCTCGATCTCCACGCGCAGCCGGTCGGCGAAGCGGATCTCCTCGATGCCGAGGTAGAGCCGGATGCGCATCGACCTCCTCGGCCACGCGTCACCCGCTGCATCGGATCGTTGTCGAGCGAATGGCGCAGGAACGCCGACAGCCCCTCGACCATGCGGTTCGCGGTGGCGGTGTCGCCGTCCAGGTTGAGCGTGGTGATCGCGTTCAGGGTGTTGAACAGGAAGTGCGGGTTGAGCTGGTAGCGCAGCATCCGCAGCTGGGCCTGGTGCGCGATCGCGGTGGCCGCCAGCGCCGCCTCCTTCTGCTCGCGCAGCCGCTGGTGCACCTTGATGCCGACGTACAGCGCCACCCAGGTCGTCACCACGTACAGGCTGCTGCCCAGGTAGGCCACGTAGCCGAGCGTGCTGCTGGGCCGGCACTCCTCGCCGCACCAGTCGATGAGCGCGAACACGTAGGCCATCCCCATCGCGCCCGACGCCAGCAGCACCGGCAGCGCCATCAGCGGCGATGAGCCGCCAGGGCGGCACGTCGGTCAGGCGGCGCAGGAGCGGGCGCAGCACCAGCGTGAGGACGAAACCCGACCACCGCCATGGGCAGCGCCGTCTTCCAGTAATCGGCCGGCTTGCCGTGGGCCAGCCCGGACAGGTAGTTGAGCAGGAACATCCCCGACCAGCCGCCGCCGTGCAGCAGCCAGAACAGCCGGGTCGAGCGCCCGGCGGGGCCGGTCATGACTGCAATGGGCTGGCTCACTGGGTTCGCGCGCTCAACGCTAGCACGGTCGATGAGAGGCGCCGGTGGCGTCCGTGGGGTCGGACGGAGTGGCCAGACGGCTGTCCGGTGACCGGGACAGTTGCCGGACAGCGATGAAGCAAGGCTGCGAAACCGAAGCCGTGAAGCGCGTGCCACCATCGGCACGCCGCCTGCTAAGCGCTCCGCCCATGCTGGGTCGGGTCACTGCGGCAGTGCTTCTCCTCATTGTATGGGCGGTGTCCGGGTGCGCGGGCGGCCCGGATGCCGGCGGGCCGGGATCGATCGATGTCGACGACGAGTACGGCATGGACGGCCCGCTCGCGCCCGTGCCGGCCGCCGGCAAGGAGGACAGCGCGAACCGGCGCGGCCTCCTGGTCAACACAAACACCACCCGCACCCAGGTGTGGACGGCGCGAAACCGCTGGGAGGACCGGGATACGCCGGCCGCCCGGCGCGCCGGCCTGGCCTGGGGCGAGGACTCGGGTCTGAGCTGGGACGAGAAGTACGCCCTGTGGATCCAGTCCATGGAAGCCACCGCGAGCGTCGGCGGCGACGACACCTTCCTGCTGACCACGCCGTGGGGCAAGTCGCTGCCGTCCCCCTCGCTCGAATGCGCCGAGCTGTCGATCTTCCTGCGCATCAGCTTCGCGGCCTGGTACGAGCTTCCCTTCTTCCTGGAGGCGGTCGACTCGAACGGGCAGCGGGTCTTCTTCGGCCACAACGGCGTGCGCACCGCGAATGGCCGCTACGCCAGCACGCCGGAGTACGCGATCCAGTACGCCGATCACTCCGGGCAGCCGCCCGACGACGTGAGCGACTGGCCGCGCGACGAGGGGCTGCGCCGTCGCCTGCTGGCGGGCGGGGTCGACGAGCAGCCGATGCTCGGCGAGGGCGCCACCTTCGGCACCTACGCCGACGAGATCCACCTCAACAAGCGGGCCGGCCACTTCCTGCTCCTGACCCTCAACTACATCGGCTCGGCCAACCTGGCCGACACCGCCAACACCTACAACATCGTCCCGGAGGCGGTGCGGCCCGGCGACTCGCTGCTCGAGCGCTGGCAGCGGGTCGGCATCGGCCACACGCTCGTGGTCAAGGAGGTGACCGCGCTGGGCGAGGGCAACCTCGACGTCGCGCTGGTGTCCGGCTCGATGCCGCGCCGCCAGGGCGTGTGGGAGTCCGGCGTGCGCTCCAAGCAGTACTTCACCGACGAGCGCACCGGAGGCGAGGGCGAGAACAGCGATGGCGACCGCTACGCGGCGCTGGGCGGCGGCCTCAAGCGCTGGCGGGTGACCAAGAACATCGACGGCTACTGGACCAACACCTGGATGCAGGCCGACGAGGCCCACTGGATCAACAGCACCGACCTGGCCCGCATCGCGGCGCGGCCGGCCCGCTTCGAGCAGCTGCTCGGCCAGATCTCGCCCGAGGACGCGCGCGACGGCCTGCTGTCGAGCATCGAGGACGCGCGCCGGCACCTGCGCAACTACCCGGCCTCGTGCGCGGCGCGCGAGCGGCGCGAGCGCAGCTTCGCCGAGCTCTACGATCTGATGGAGCGCGAGTTCGGCACGTCGCGGGCCGAGGTCGACCGCCAGTACCGCAGCGAGGAGGACTACATCTTCGCCGAGCTGGAGTACACGGCGTCGAAGACCTGCTGCTGGAACTCGTCGACAAGCGCGATGTACCAGATCGTCGTCAACCTGGCCGCCGCCGAGAAGGCCGCCGCCGAGGCCGAGGGCGTGTGCCGGGCGCCGAGCGTGTTCATGAGCCAGGCCGACGGCTACCAGCGGTGGTCCCGGTTCGCGGCCGACAGCGGACGCGGCGAGCAGTGGGCCGCGTGGAGCGAGGACGAGTCCTGTCCGCAGCGCGACGTGGCGGCCGATCGCGAGGCCGACCACGCCGGGACATCCTACTGCGACTGGCAGGGCGGCGAGGCGCCCTGACCCGCGCGCGCGATGCGCGGCCGGCGGGTTCTCGCCGCGGCGTCAGGGCGGGCGGCGCGCCACCAGGTGAGCCTCGTGGCGGCCCTCCTCGTGCCAGCCCTCGGAGTGGCTGACGATGTCGAGCCCGGCGGCCAGGCGCGGCGCCTCGCCCTCGTCGAGCAGGTACTCGGGGCCGGGGCGCGGATGCCGCTCGAGGTTCGTGCGGGTCTGGTGGCAGAAGACCAGCAGCCCGCCGGGCGCCAGCGCGGCCGCGATGGGCGGGAACAGCGAGCGCTGCAGATAGTGGAAGCAGAGGACGAGGTCCCACGGGCCGGCGCGGAAGCGGCTCGGCCTCGAGATCGACGCGCGCCAGATCGATCGACGCGCCGGCGTCGCGGGCGGCGGCAGCGGCCAGGCGCAGGCCCTCGTCGCTGACGTCGACAAGCGTGACGTCCAGGCCGCGGCGGGCCAGCCAGATCGCGTGGCGCCCGGCACCGCCGGCGATGTCGAGCGCGCGGCCGCGGCGCGGCAGGATCGGATCGAGCGACACGACCCACGCCGCGGGCGGCGATCGATCACCTCCGCGCTCGCGCTCGAGCCAGCGCGCGTTCCAGCGCTCGCGATCATTTTCGGACACGCCGCGATTGTAGGACCCGACGTGATCGAACGCGCGTTGAGGATCGTTCGCACCGACGCGCGACCGCGCGACTGCCCACGATGGTCCGCAGTCTCGATCGCGCCGGCGCACGCGTTGCGCCCGTATCGGTCTGCGTCACGCGATCTGGTCTGACAGACCCCAGCGGGCCGCGCGAGTCGTACGCCGCGACGCACGAACGAGTGGAATCTCGACGGCGTTTCCAGCGTAATACCGACCAGCATGACTTTCGGGCCCTCGCCGCCCACGGTGTTCGTCGGGCGAGAGCGCGAGCGCGCGCAGATCCTCGACGCTCTGACCTCCAGCCCGATGGTCGCGATCATGGGTGTGGCCGGCGTCGGCAAGACGACGCTCGCGGCCGCGTGCGCGTCGCGCTGGTCCGGTCCCATCATCGAGGTGACGATCGCGGAGGGCGAGTCGCTGGCCGGCTGCGTCCGCGCGCTGCGCTGCCAGCTGCTGGAGCGGGTCGGCGATCCAGGACGCGCAGCCGGCGCTGGTGCTCATCGACGACGTGCATCGCCTGCCGCTGGACGGCGCGGGCACGATTTCTGGCCGAGCTGGCCCGCTGTCTCGGGCACTCGCGCGCGATCCTCACCTCGCGCGAGCGGCTGCCGGTCGCCGACGGCTACGATCGCTTCGAGGTCCACCTGCGCGGCATCGACCCGCGCGCGGCGCAGCGCATGTGGCGCCTGCTCGACGCCCGTACGGCAAGCAGAGCGGCTTCGAGGCCGCGCGCCGCGCCAGCGCCGGCAACCCGGCCATGCTGCGGCGCGCCCACGCCGGCAGCGTCACCGGCGATCACCCGCTGCTGGCCAACCTGTCGCGGCTGCCGCCCGATCAGCTGGCGCTGCTGTCGGCGCTGGCCCTGGCGCGCATCCCGATCCCGGCCGGCGCGCTGGTGTCGCTGCTCGACGGCGATCGCGGCGAGGTCGCGCTCGCGGCGCTGCAGCGCGCCCTGCTCATCGAGCGCGACGGCGCCGGCGTCTGCTCCGCCGATCCGCTGGTGCGCGAGCTGCTGGGCGAGCTCATCCGCGCCGACGCCGAGGCCGCCGCCGACCTGCACCGCCGGCTGCCGGGCGCGCTCGCCCGCGCCGACCTCGACCCGGTGACGCTGGCCTGCGAGACGATGTATCACCTCGGCTGCGCCGGCGAGTGGGACGAGGCGGCCGCGTACCTCACGGTCCGGGCCGGCAGTGCTCGATCGAGCAGGGCGCCAGCGCCGAGCTGCTGCAGTGCCTGGCCGAGCTGCCGCCCGGCGCCGAGACGCCGGCGCTGGCGGTGTGGCGCGGGCGCTGCCGGCTGCGCCTGCTCGACCTGCGCGAGGGCGAGGCCGAGCTGCGCCGCGCGCTGGCCCATCCCGAGGCTCACCGCCGCGAGCTGCTGCTGCTGCTGGCCCGCATCCAGCTCCTTGTGCGGCGAGCTCGACCGGGCCGAGCAGACCCTCGCGGAGGCGGCCCTCGAGCCGCCGGGCAGCACGCGCGTGCAGGCCTCCTTCGCCATGATCCAGGCCATCGCGACCAGCTATCGCGACGAGGTGGACGCCGCCTGCGCCGACCTTCACGCGACCGCCGATCGCCTGCCCGATCAGGCGAGCAAGCTGCGCGCCAGCGCCGCCGCGCTGCGCTGGCTCGATCAGTACGGTGCCGGGCAGTTCGATCTCGGCGCGGCCGCGTCGCCCGACCGGCACGACCGCGCGCTCGGCCTGCGCGGCGCGGCGCTCCTGCCGATCTCGACCAGCGGCCTGGCCGGAGCGGCCGACTGCGCTGGTCCTCGAGACCGACAGCGCGCTGCGCCTGTCCGAGGCCCGCCTGCGCCGCCACCGAGATCGTATTGTCGCGCGTCCACGTCAGCGCGGTGCGCGCGGTGCGCCTGTGGGAGCGCGGCGAGCGCATCGAGTCGCTGAGCCAGATCGAGCGCGCGGCGCGGACCGCGCGACGGCACGAGTACCGGGCCGCGGCCATGTGGCTCGACATCTGGGCGGTGCGGGCGCTGTTCTTCCTGGGCCGACGCGGCGACGCGGAGGCGCGGCTGGCCAGCCTCGCGGCCGACGCCGAGCGGGTCGGTGCGCGCTGGCTGTCGCGCGCGGCGGCCAGCACGCGGGCGCAGGAGCCGGTGGCGCGCTTTCTGGCCCTGGCCGGGCGCGACGATCCCGCGGCCGAGATGCCGCGGGCCACGCGCGCGCGGACGCATGCGCATGCTGGTGGCCGCGGCGAGCCGCAACGAGGGGCGGGTCGAGGCGCTGGCCCGCTCGGTCAGCGGCGCGATCGACGGTCCCGGCTTCGGCGTGGAGCGCGCGCTGGCCGCGCTGGCCGGCGGCACGCTGGCGCTCCTGCGCGGCGAGACCGCCCGCCACGCCGAGGAGGTCGAGCGCGCGAAGGAGATCCTGCGCACCGACGGCGCCGACGTCGACCTGGTGGATCGGCTGCTGCGCGTGCTGGGCGACGTGGTGGTGACGGCGAGCGGCCGCCGCATCGCGCCGGAGATCTCGAGCAACCCACTGCAGGGCGAGATCGTGCTCGACCGCGACAGCGGCGAGCTGCGCGGCCCGTCCGGCACGATCGCCTTCGCCAGGCGCCACGTGCTGCGCCGGCTGCTCTACCGCATGGCCGTGTGTCCCGGCCAGGTCGTGTCCAAGGAGCTGCTGGCCCAGGCGGCCTGGGGCATCGGCTACCACCCGCTGCGCCACGCCAACGCGCTGTTCGTGAACATCCACCGGCTGCGCGCGCTGCTCGAGGGCACCGGCCTCGGCCTCACCTCGTCCGAGGACGGCTACGCGCTGCGCGCGCCCCCCGGCTTCCGCTTCCTCAAGGGCATGCGCGAGGAACCCGAGCCGGCCAGCGAAGCCCGGCTGTAGGGCTGGCCTGCTGATCGACGCCTACGCGCCCTCGGCCATGAAGGCGAGCAGGGCCAGCGCCAGCTCCGCGCCGCGATCCTCGGGCAGATAGTGGCCGGCACCCGCGATGGTGATCCGCCGCCGGTTGCCGCCCGGGCCGGGCACCTGGCTCACCCAGTCCGGGTCGGCCTGCTCGTCTTTGGCGCCGGCCACGGTCAGGATCGGGATGCGAACCTCGGGCGCCTCGTCCCAGCCGGCCAGAAAGCTGGCCTGGGCGCGCAGGCCGGCGCCGTGCTCGGCCTCCGCGAACGGCGCGTCGTAGCCGGCGCGCGTGGCGTCCGACGGCGCGGCGGTGCAGCCGAGCGCCACCAGATCGCTCGCCTTCACCTCGTCGCCGGCGCCGGCGACCGGGGCCGCGCCGGACGTACTCGACGCGCCGGTCGCATCTCCCGTGCTGGCCACCAGCGGGCAGACGCCCGCCACGCGGACGAACCGGCCGCCGCCGGCCGCCGCGATGCGCACGGCCAGGCCCGCCGCCGCGCCGTGCGCCACGATGACCGCGTGGCGCAGATCGAGCTCGTCGACGAGCGCCATCAGCCAGGTCGCGTGGCGGTCCAGCCGGTGGTCGCGCGGGCGGGCGAGCTTGTCGGAGCGACCGAAGCCGATCAGGTCCGGCGCCACCACGCGGCAGCCCCCCTCGATGAGCATCGGGATCACGCTGCGCCAGAGATAGCTCCAGGTCGGCGGCCCGTGCAGCAGCAGCACCGGGCGGTTCTCGTGCGCGCCCTCGGCCACGTAGACCAGGCGCAGCTCGGGGTCCTCGAGCGCCAGCCAGCGGGCCGGATAGGGATAGCCCGACAGCCGGGCGAAGCGCTGCTCCGGCGTGCGAACCGCCTCGGTCATCGCGCGACGCCCTGCTCGGGCAGCGCGCCGAAGTGGCGGTACGGGTCCTCCATCCACTCGCGCAGCGTCCGCACCATGACCGCGGCGTGGGCGCCGTCGAGCACCCGGTGATCGAAGGTGGCGCACACCTTCATCACGCGGCCCGGCACCACCTGGCCGTCCTCGACCACCGGCGCGTCGAGCACCGCACCCATGGCCATCACGATCGGCACCCGCGAGTACGGCACCAGCGGCGGATAGGCCTCCTCGAGCCCGAGCGAGCCGATGTTCGTGATCATGACCGAACCGAACGCGTCGTTGGGCACGCCCAGCTTCTCGAGATCGAGGTTGAGCGTGTAGCCCAGGAAGCCGACCGCCTCGAGCAGCGGCCCGATGGCGAACGAGGGCGCGCGGCGGAACAGGCTGCGCGCCGCCTCCTTGCGGTCGTCGCCGCCGCGCACGCGCGCGGTGCGCTCCTGGAACTCGTCGACGATCTCGAGCAGGCTCTTCTGCTCCGGCTCGAAGATCGTCGTCCCGCTGAGATCGATCTCGCCGGTGGCCGGGTCCTCGAGCGCGACCTGGAAGAACACGCCGATCCGCTCGCGCAGGTAGATGCCGCCCAGGCGCAGGATCGCGTTGGCGTCCGGCATGGCCTGGAGCGCGGCGCCCGCCGCCTTGGCCATCATGTGCGAGAACGTGACTCGCTTGCCGGTCACCCGGCGGAAGTGCTCGAGATACGACTCGGCCCGCTCCATGCGCAGCGTCAGCGAGCCGTAGACCGACGGATCGTAGGCGGTGTGCCAGGTCCCGAGCGCGATCTTGCGAAACGCGGACAGGTCCGACTTGCGGCGCAGCCTCAGATTTGGCATCGGCATCGACTGTGTCACATTCGCCCGTCGCGCGGCGATCGATGGCAGGTGCGGAGGCGGCGGCCGGGTGCCATAGTCGGGTGTGGCCCGACGCGATGACGAGCACGACCCCGAGGCGCGATCCGAGGCCCGGCCGCTCGACATCGGCGGCCGGCCGATCGACGTCGAGGTTGACGCGTCCGAGATCGAGACGGCCGAGCCGAGCGACATCGAGCGCGCGCGCGGCGAGCCGCCGATCGTCGCGCGCCTGGTGGTCGAGATCCGCTCGGACGGGAGCCGCACGATCGCGCGCGGCGCGATGGAGGACGCGGCCACCGGACGCGGGGTCGCGATCGAGGCCAGCGGCCGCTCGCCGCTGCAGCTCGCCCTCTCGCTGGCCCGCTCGCTGGTGACCCTGCCCGCCTTCGGCCGCTCGGCGCGCGCTCTTCTGCGCGGCCGTTCGCCGGGAGACGGGCGCTCGCGGCCCGCGACCGACGATGGAGATCCGCGGCCTTCCGGCGAGCGGCGCCCCCGACCGCCGGGCGGCGGCAGCGGCAGCAAGCGCTGATCGCCGCGACGAACTATCCTCGGCTGATGCGACGCCTGTTCGGTTCCACCGAGAACCAGTTTCACCTCGGACTGCTCATCCTGCGCCTGGGAATCGGCGCGGCCTTCATCGCCCACGGTCTCCCCAAGCTGCAGGCCGGCCCCGAGGGCTGGGCGCGCACCGGCAAGGCGGTCGGCAACCTCGGCATCGACTTCGGCCACCAGGTGTTCGGCCTGATGGCCGGACTCGCCGAGGGCGGCGGCGGCCTGCTCATCATGCTCGGCCTCTTCACCCGTTTCGCGGCCATTCCGATGCTCTTCACCATGATCGTGGCCTTGACCGGCCACCTGTCGAAGGGCCAGGGCTTCAAGGACTGGGCGCACGCCGCCGAGGCCGGCGTCGTGTTCCTCGCGCTGCTGGTCACCGGCGCGGGTCGCTACAGCCTCGACCACAAGCTGTCGCGTCCGACCAGCTTCGGCTGATCGGCGCGATCGACGCGATCGGCACCTCCTGGACGGCCGGCCGTCGCTGTCAAGCGGTGGCCGCCCTGCACCCACTGCATCACCCCCCCGCGCTGACTGGAACTGTAACACCCTGTTACAGTGTCACCCGCGAGGATGGGGTCTGCCGCGTGGTGCGTATCAGGTCTCGGAATGGCCAGGCCACGAGATATCTCGAGCGCGGCGGAGACCGCGCGCGAGTGGCCGACGACGGCGTCCGAGGCCCGCACCGGCGAGATGCGCGCACCGTCGCTGCCGCGCGGAACGACGGTGCACCGCTACGTTCTGCTCGACGAGGTCGGCTCCGGCGCGATGGGCGTCGTGTACGCGGCCTACGACTACGGGCTCGATCGCAAGGTCGCGCTCAAGCTGGTGCGCCACCCCGGACGCAGCGCGCAGCGCGTGCGACTGCTGCGCGAGGCGCAGGCGCTGGCACAGCTCTCGCATCCGAACGTCGTCACCGTGTTCGATGTCGGCAGCTATCGCGATCAGGTGTTCGTCGCCATGGAGTTCGTGGCCGGCCAGACCCTGCGCAGCTGGCTGTCCGAGGCGCCGCGCAGCTGGCGCGAGATCGTGATCGTGTTCCAGCGCGCCGGTGAGGGGCTGGCCGCCGCCCACGCCGCCGGCATCGTGCATCGCGACTTCAAGCCGGACAACGTGCTCATCGATCACCAGGGCCGCGTCCGCGTGGGTGACTTCGGCCTCGCCGTCATCGATCGCGGTGAGAGCTCCGGCGAGCACCAGCAGGCCCGCATCGGCGCCCTGGGCAGCGGCGCGCGCCCGCTCCCCTCCGAGCCGGGCGAGCGAACCGAGCAGGACCTGCGCGCCTACCACGACGACGACGACGATCCGACCGAGCGCGGCTCGCTCACGCGCACCGGCATGGCCGTGGGCACGCCGGCCTACATGTCTCCCGAGCAGCGCTCCGGCTACCTGCCGGTCGACGCGCGCAGCGATCAGTTCAGCTTCTGCGTGTCGCTGCACGAGGCGCTGAGCGGCGAGCGGCCGTTCGACGAGAGCGCCACCGACGTCGTCGAACGCATCGCGCGCGGCGACGTGCGCGAGCCGCCGCGCGATCGCGCCATCCCGGCGTGGCTGCGCCGCATCCTGCGCCGCGGTCTGTCCTGCGAGCCGGGCGAGCGCTATCCGTCGATGGACGCGCTGCTGGCCGAGATCGAGCGCGAGATGGGCATGCGCCGCCGCCGGCTGACCGCCGCCGGCCTGGCCGCGACCATCACCGCGCTGATGGGAGCGATCGCGCTGCTCATCGGATCCGGCGTGCTGCAGGGCGACGAGGAGTCGCCGTGCCAGGGCGCGGCCAGCCAGCTCGACGGCGTGTGGAACGCGCGCCGCAAGCAGGCCATCCGCGGGGCCTTCCACGCCGTCGGCGGCACGGCCGCGAGCGGGACCGCCGCCCAGGTCGAGGCCGCGCTCGACCGCTACGCGCACAGCTGGCGCGCGATGCGCATCGAGTCGTGCGAGGCGACCCACGTGCGCGGCGAGCAGTCGGCGGCGCTGCTCGATCTCAAGAGCGAGTGCCTCGATCACCGCCTGGCCGAGCTGCGCGCCCTGACCTCCCTGTTCATGGCCGCCGACCCGCGCATGGTGCCGCACGCGGTCCCGGCGGTGACGTCGCTCGAGCCGGTCGAGCAGTGCGGCAACTCGGCGGCGCTGCGCGAGATGCGGCCGCCCGGGGGCGCCGCGGCGCGCGCGCGGGTGCGCCGGCTGCGCGCCCGTCTCGCGCTGCGGCCGCGCCCTCCTGTGGGCCGGCAAGGTGCGCGACGGCCTCGACCTGGCCCGCGTCGCGGCCGCCGACGCGCGCGAGCTGGAGTATCGCCCGGTCGAGGCCGAGGCGCTCCACCTGCTCGGCAGCCTGCAGCGCGCCGGCGGCATGCGGCGCGCCGCCGAGGAGACCCTGTTCGCCGCCGCCGGCGCGGCCGAGTCGGGGCGCCACGCCCACGCCGCGGCCGACGCATGGCTCGAGCTCAGCCGGCTCGTCGGTGAGGGCAAGGACCGCGCGTCGCACGCGCACCGGCTGGCCCGCCTGGCCCGCGGCGCGGTCGAGCGCCTGGGCGGCGACGCGCAGCGCGAGGGCAGCGTCGAGGACTGGACCGGCGAGCTGTACCTGGCCGAGGGGCGCATGGAGCCGGCGCGCGACCACCTCGAGCGCGGGCTGGCCCTGCGGCTGCGCGCGCTCGGCGGCAGCCATCTGCAAGTTGCCGAGTCGCTCCAGCACATGGCGCAGCTCGAGCACGGCCGCGGCGAGCTGGAGCGCGCGCTCGATCTCTACCGCGAGGCGCGCGCGATCGCGCAGGCCCGCCTCGGCGCCGAGCACGCGCGCCTGGCGCCGCTGCTCGGCGGCGAGGGGGACGTGCTGCACGAGATGGGGCGCCACGAAGAGGCGGCGGCCGCCCTCGAGCACGCCCTGGCGCTGACCGCGCGCAGCGCCGGCCCGGCCAGCGCGCTGGCCGAGAGCTACAGCGCGCGCATCGGCGTGGCTCACCTGGCCGCCGGGCGGCCGGAGCTGGCCATCGCGCCGTTCGAGCGCGTCGTGATCCTGCGCGAGCGCGCGGCCGGGGCGCCGGCCGAGCTCGCCTCCGCGCGCTACCAGCTGGCCCGCGCCCTGCAACGCGCCGGCCGGCAGGCCGAGCGAGCGCGGCAACTGCTGCGCGACGCGCGCGCCGGCTTCGTCGAGGCAGGCGACGCCGACGCGGCCGCCACCGCGACGCAGTGGCTGCGCGCGCCCACCACACCGGACGCGACCGGGAAACACCGCGAGCGCCCGCAGAAAAGGAGTCTGATGTATGCGCGCCGACATGTCCAAGACCGTGACGCGCGACCACGATGCCGAGGGCGAGGACCTGATCGAGGGAGCCGGGCCATGCCTGTACCTCCTGCTCGAGTGCGATCGGCCGCTCTCATCGTCGTCGCGCCACGCCCTGGCCGACCTGGACCAGGTGGTGGTCGGGCGCGGCCCGCAGCGGCGCGCGGCCCGCAGCGAGCGCGACGGGACCCGGCTGCTCGCGCTCGGCGTGCCCGACTCGCGCATGTCGATGGTCCACGCGCGCCTCGTGCGCGACATGGGCCGCTGGATCCTGGAGGACGCCGGCTCCAAGAACGGCGTCATCCTCAACGGCGAGCGCCACGAGCGCGCCGTGCTCGAGGACGGCGACATGTTCGAGTTCGGGCACACGCTGTTTCTGTTCCGCGAGGAGTCGAGCGCGCCCGCCATCCCGTTCCCGCCCGACTGCGAGGCCGCCGATCTGGAGATGCCCGCCCCCGGCCTGCTGTCGTTCACGCCGTCGCTGGTGCGCTCGTTCAGCGAGCTGGTGCAGGTCGCGCGCGCCCCGGTGTCGGTGCTGGTGCAGGGCGAGACCGGGACCGGCAAGGAGCTGCTGGCCCGCGCGGTCCACACGATGTCCGGCGGCGAGGGCGCGTTCGTGGCGGTCAACTGCGGCGCGCTGCCCGAGACGCTGGTCGAGAGCGAGCTGTTCGGCTACGTCAAGGGCGCCTTCTCGGGCGCCAGCGCCGACCGGCTCGGCCTCATCCGCAGCGCCGACCACGGCACGCTGTTCCTCGACGAGATCGGCGACCTGTCGCCGCCGTCGCAGGCGGCGCTGCTGCGCGTGCTGCAGGAGCGCGAGGTCACGCCGCTCGGCTCGAGCAAGCCGGTGCGCGTCACCATCCAGGTGGTGGCGGCCACCCACCACGACCTGGGCACCCTGGTCGCCCGCGGGCAGTTCCGCCGCGACCTGTTCGCGCGCATCGCCGGCTTCACCGTGCGCCTGCCGCTGCTCAGCCAGCGGCGCGAGGACATCGGCCTGCTGCTGGCGTCGCTGCTGCCGCGGGCGGCGCCGGACCACGCCGACAGCATCCGCCTGCGGGTCGAGGCGGCGCGCGCGCTCTTCAACTACGAGTGGCCGCTCAACGTGCGCGAGCTGGAGGGCTGCCTCGGCATCGCCACGGCGCTGGCCGGGCGCGGGCCGATCAAGCTCGAGCACCTGACCGAGGCGGTGCGCGGCGAGCGGCCGCCCGCGGAGACGCCGGCCGAGAACCTGCCGCCGCTGTCGCCCGAGGAGCAGAAGCGGCGCGACGATCTGATGGAGCTCTTGCGCGAGCACCGCGGAAACATCAGCGCCGTGGCGCGCGCGGCCGGAAAGGCCCGCGTTCAGATCCACCGCTGGCTGCGCCGTTACCGCCTCGATCCGCGCAGTTACCGGCGCTGACGTCGGCCGCGGGGCGTGGCATAGTGCGCGCCATGTCGATCCCCCGCAGGGTTGCTACCGTGGGAATGGCCCTCGCTCTTTGCGCCGGTGAGGCCTCGGCCCAGACGCCGGCGCCACCGACGCCGCGCGAAGGCTCCGGCCAGGGCGCCGGCGCAGGCACAGCCGGCCGCCCAGGCCCAGCCGCAGGCTCCGGCCGAGAAGGTCTTCCCGTTCGAGGTGCACGAGAAGAAGCTCGGCAACGGTCTCACCGTGATCGTGGTGCCGATGCCGGGCTCCGGGCTGGCGTCGGTGCGCACCGTGGTGCGGACCGGGTCGCGCGACGAGTACGAGCCGGGCCGCTCCGGCTTCGCGCACTTCTTCGAGCACATGATGTTCCGCGGCACCAAGAAGATGTCGCAGGACGAGCGCGAGCGCGTGGTGACGCAGATGGGCGCGGCCACCAACGCCTACACCGACGACGACCTCACGGTCTACCAGTTCGACATCGCCGCCGAGGATCTGGAGAAGGTCATGGACCTCGAGTCGGACCGCTTCATGAACCTGTTCTACGCCAAGGAGGCGTTCCAGACCGAGTCGGGCGCGGTCTACGGCGAGTACCGCAAGAGCCGGGCCTCGCCGCAGTTCCAGCTGCTCGAGGCGATGGTGGCCAAGGCGTTCACGAAGCACACCTACAGCCACACGACCATCGGCTACGAGAAGGACATCGCGGCGATGCCGAGCATGTTCGACTACTCGCGCCGCTTCTTCGAGCGCTACTACCGGCCCGACAACACGGTGCTCATCATCGCCGGCGACGTGGACCCGACCATCGCCCACGGGCTGGCCGAGAAGTACTGGACCACCTGGAAGAAGGGCTACGTGCCGCCGAAGGTGAAGCGCGAGCCGGAGCAGAAGTCGGAGCGCAAGGTCGAGGTCGCCTACCAGGGCAAGACGCTGCCCATCATCGCGCTGGCCTACAAGGGCGGCGCGTACGCGCCCGACGACGTGGAGTGGGCCTCGAGCCTGGTGCTCGCCGAGGTCTCCTTCGGCACCACCAGCCCGCTCTACAAGAAGCTGGTGCTCGACGAGCGCAGCGTGCAGCAGCTGGGCGTGTTCCCCGCCCAGTCGCGCGATCCCGCCCTGTTCATCATCTACGCGGTGGTCTCGGACCCGGCCAAGCTCGACGCCGTGCGCAGCGCGCTCGACGAGGCGGTCGCCGGCGCGCGCACCGGCACGCCGGACGCGGCGCGCGTGGCGGCGGCGGTCTCGCATCTCCGCTACCAGGACCTCCTGTCCCTGGCCACGCCGCAGGAGGTCTCGGAGCAGCTGGCCCGCCTCGCCGGTCTCACCGGCAAGGTCGACGGCATGGACCGGCTGCACGCGACGCTCAAGAAGGTGACCCCCGAGACGGTGCGCGCCGCCGCCGACAAGCTGCTCGACCCGCGCCGCCGCACGGTCGGCCTCCTGCGCGAGAAGGCCCAGTGATGGACCGGACGACCCAGACGAGGACGCTGAGGACGATGAGGACGACGATGATGACCAGGACGTTCGCGGCGCTGGCCGCCCTCGCGCTCGGCGCGGGATGCTCGTCGCGCGGCCAGACGCCGACGACCACCCCGGGCGAGTCCACCGCCGGCGCCCAGCCGGCCAGGCCCGGCCCGATCACGCCCAGCGTGGTGCTGCCTGCCAACGACGAGCCGGCGGTCAGCCTGGCCGCCTGGTTTCAGGTCGGCTCCGGCGACGATCCGGTCGGCAAGGAGGGCCTGGCCTGGCTGACCGCGCAGATGGTCGCGCGCGCCGCCACCCAGGACAACGCCTACGATCAGATCCTGGCCCGCCTGTACCCGATGGCGGCCGACTACGGCATCACCGTCGACACCGAGATGACGGTCCTGTCGGGCCGCGCGCCGCGCGACAAGGCGTCCGAGTACCTGGCGCTGTTCACCGCCGCGTACACAAAGCCTGCCTTCGACACCGCCGACTTCGAGCGGCTGCGGGCCGAGGCGCTGTCGTACGTGGAGAAGAACCTGCGCTACGCCCTCGACGAGGAGCTGGGCAAGGCAGCGTTCGTGGACGCGCTGTTCGCCGGCACCAGCTACGCGCATCCGCCGCCAGGGCACCGTCGGCGTCGCTCAAGGCGATCACGCTCGAGGACGTGCGCAAGTTCTGGCGCGATCACTACACGCAGGACCGGGTGGTGTTCGGTCTGGCCGGCGGCTGGAAGGAGGACGTGCGCAAGGGGCTCGAGGGCTCGCGCGCACAGCTGACGGCGGCCGCGCCGGATCCCCGACCGGAGGCGCCGGCGGTGGCCGCGCCGTCGGGGCGGCAGGTCGTTCTGGTCTCGAAGCCGGGCGCCGACGCGTCGATCTCGTTCGGCTTCCCGATCTCGGTGCGCCGCGGGCAACCCGGATTTCGCCGCGCTCTACCTCGCCACCTCGTGGCTGGGCGAGCACCGCAACTCGTCGAGCCACCTGTACCAGGTCATCCGCGCCGCCCGCGGCCTCAACTACGGCGACTACGCGTACGTCGAGGCCTATCCCAACGGCGGGCGCCGCGACACGCCGCCGCCCGAACACCGGGCCGCCGGCAGCAGGCCTACGAGGTGTGGATCCGCACGCTGCCCAACGACAACGCCGTGTTCGCGCTGCGGGCGGCGCTGCGCGAGGTGGATCGCCTGGCCCGGGACGGCATGAGCAACCAGCAGTTCGAGCTCACCCGCAGCTTCCTGACCAAGTACATGCTGCACTTCGCGCCGTCGACGCACGACGAGCTCCTGTGGGCGCTCGACGACCGCTACTACGGCCTGTCGAAGCCGCACCTCGAGCAGCTGCGCGCGGAGATCAAGGCGCTCACCCTCGAGAAGGTCAACGCCGCGCTCAAGAAGCACCTCAAGCCGGAGAACATGGTCATCGCCATCTCCACCGGAAAGCCGGACCAGCTCCGCGAGCAGCTGGTGAGCAGCGCGCCGACAAAGCCGACCTACGCCTCGCCCAAGCCGAAGTCGGTGGTGGCCGAGGACGAGGAGATCGCGTCGTACCCGCTGGGCATCGCCGCGAAGTCGATCCGCGTGGTCCCGGTGGACGAGATGTTCGCCAAGGGCCGGTGAGTCTCGACGGCTGAGTCTCGACGGCCGGCCCGGCCCGCGGCTGCGACTTGCGCCGCGGCCGGGTCGGAGGGAAGCTGAGACGTGCCCAGCCGGCGCCAGACGCTGTGGATGCTCGCCGGCGGGCTCGCCCTCGGCGTCGGCGGCTTCGCCACCTGCAAGGGCACGCGCGGCTGCCAGCGCGGCCGCGGCGCCGAGTACGAGGCGGAGACCGCCTCGTGGCTGGCCGCCATCCGCGCCCGCGGCGGCAACGGCATGTGGCTGGTGAGCCGCGGCTACCACCTGGGCGACGACATCATCGCCATCGCGACCAACTCACCTCTCTCGCACGCCAGCGTCCTGGACCACGACGGCGAGCAGGTCATCGAGGCCATCGGCAAGGGCGTCGTGCAGAGCCCACTCCTGCCCTTCCTGCGCGAGAGCCACCACGTCCAGCTCGTCCGCCCCGCCGGCTGGACGCCACCATCCGGCGCCGCCGCCGTCGCCCGCGCCCGCACCGCGGTCGGCAAGGGCTACGACTTCCTGGGCATCGTCGGCGCCCCCTCCAGCAACCACTTCTACTGCTCCGAGCTCGCCCTGTGGTCCATGCAGGTCCCGGTCGACCGCCTCGGCCCCCACCGCGTCCTGCACCCCCGCGACCTGGGCCACCACGGCGAGGTGCTCTTCGATTCGGGCGACCGGGACGGGGACCCGGACAGCTGACCGCGGGCGCCCAGCGTGGATCGTGGCGTCGGCGTGATCTCGAAGAACTGGTTCGTTGACCGGCTCGCGCTGCGGCGGGGGTGCCTGCGTCGGGGACCCTGTGCGTGAACCCGCCAGTCTCCGAGTCAGCCTGCGAGGCGTAGCGGGCCGGCCTTCGTTCCGATGGTCGGGCGCCTCGCGTCCTCCTGCGTTGTGGAGCGGCGGACCCTCGCCGTAGCGGCGCGTCGCGGTCGGGCGTTCCAGGGCCTTCTGCATGGCGCCTCGAGCCGAGAGACCCGACGCGATCGCTGCCGGCGGCACGGCGTCTACCCGAGCGGCGGACGCCCGGGCAGCGCGGTGATGTTTTGCTACGGCGGGCCGCCAGCCTCCCACTTGACGCAGGCAGGCGTCGTGGTCCACCGGCCAGCCGTCCCATCCAGGGGCGTTCGTCTCCGCGGAGACGCGATCCCGTGATCGTGGATCTGTGTGCAGCCGCTCGACGGAGCTGTCGTGGAGAGACGGACGCCTGATCACCGGAGCGATATCTGGCCGCTGGAATCGAAGAGGACGATCGTCACGCAGACGTCGGTGGATTGCGTCGGCCGCAACCACGCCCTCCGCGCGTGCAATCCCCCACCACGACGACATCGTCTTCGACTCCGGTCTGGCCGGCCGCCGAGCGACGCGGCGAAGCATGTCCGGCTGCCCGCGTCCGTGCGGCGATGTACTCGAAGCCTCGCGGGCGAATCTTTTATTTGGTCTTGACGCCGTTGCCGACGCCATCTCGCTCGCGTGCACCTTCGTCGCATGACGATGCGCGTGGCGGCCTCGGCGCCGGCGTCGGCGATGATCGACGGTGCGCGGCGAAAAGTCGAGTCGGAGGGCGCGATCGTGGCGCACAGAGCATCTGAGGCCGCCGAAAAACTCCGTGTTAAGGAGAGAGCATGGACGCAGAGCTGTCACTTTCGCCGGCGGCGATCGATGCGCTGGCCGACGACATCGCGGATACGGCCGCGCACATCGACGCGGCCACGCATCGACTCCTGGTGCTGATTCGCGAGTTCGATCGCGCCCGGGGATGGCAGCACCAGGGAGCGCTGACGTGCGCGCACTGGTTGTCGTGGCGCATCGGGCTGGGGCTCGGGCCCGCCCGTGAGAAGCTGCGCGTCGCGCACAAGCTGGCCGACCTGCCGCTGCTGGACGAAGCTTTCCGCCGCGGCGAGCTCTCCTACTCGAAGCTGCGCGCGATGACCCGCGTGGCCACGCCCTCCAACGAGGCCGAGTTGCTGGAGCTGGCGCGCTGCTCGACGGCCGCGCAGCTCGAGCGCATCTGCCGCTTCTACTCTCAGGCGCGCCAACAAGACCGACAGGACGCGCGCGTCGTCGAGGACGAACGTCGCTGGGTCGTCTCTCACGCGACCGAGGACGGGATGGTCTCGATCCAGATCCGCCTGCTCCCCGACGAGGCCGCCCGCCTCATGCGGGCCATCGAGCTGCACGCGGACCACAGCTCGCTCGCCGACGGCGCTGTGGCCCTGGCCGAGACGGCCCTCCATCGAGCGCCTTGGTCACCGCTTCGGCGAAGGCTCAGCTGGCGACGCCGCGATCGGCGAGGTCCTGGTCGGCGGGGCCGACGCTGGCGATCCGAGTCGAGCGAGGCCTCGGTCAGCGACGATCCGGTCGGCGACGATCTGGTCGATGGCGTCACGAGCTGCCGATGGTCGCAGCAGGACGCCTCGGAGCCGGGGCGCGAGGGCAGGGCGTGGCGCGGGGCCGGTCAGCGCGGCCCCACTCCGCTCGCCCGTCGAGGTCGTCGTCCACATCACATCCGCGACCCTCGAGGGGACGACCGAGGCCGGCGACGGACTCTCCGCCGAGACGTGCCGGCGCCTCCTCTGCGATGCCGGCGTGGTGCCGATGCTGGACGACGCCAGTGGCAAGACCATCGACGTCGGCCGCAAGACGCGCACCGTCCCGGCCGCCTTGCGCCGCGCTCTTCGCGCCCGCGATCGGACCTGTCGCTTTCCCGGCTGTACGCACCGCCGCATGCTCGACGCGCACCACGTGCGCCACTGGATCGAGGGCGGCGAGACCAAGCTCACCAACGTCTTTCACTGCTGCCGTCGTCACCACCGCTACCTTCACGAGTACTGCTTCTCGGTCGAGATGCGCGGGGACGAGCTCGTCTTCTTCGATCCGGACGGCCATGAGATCCCGACAGTCCCGATCCGCACACCTATCCACCACGGGGCCGTCGATCGGCTGCGCGCGCAGATCCACGAGCACGGGATCCTGATCTCCGCGGAGACGAACGCCCCCGGATGGGACGGCTGGCCGGTTCGACTATGACGCCTGCGTGGCGTCAATCGGAGGCTGGGACCCCGCTTAGCGGTTCACTGCGTCGGCCGGGCATCGGCCGACCGGGTGGGCGCCCTGCCACGCGTCGCGATCGCAGCGAGCCTCTCGGATCGAGGTGCGACGGCCCGCTACGCCTCGCAGGCTGACGAGGGAGACTGGCGGGTTCACGCGCAGGGGCGATCGCGATGCGGTGGGGGTGCATGCGCGGGGCGTTGCGGAGTGCTCCGAAGGCGGAGCGCAAGCGACGCCGAGGATGCTAGCGGAGCACCGAGTGCCAACGTCCGGGACCGAAGGGCCCGGGTAGTGGCGCGTCCCCGACGCAGGCACCCCCGCCGCAGCGCGAGCCGGTTGACGAACCAGTTCTTCGAGATCACGCCAACCCACGATCCTCGCGGCCTGAACGCGCGAAGATCCAGATTGGCCCTACCGCCCGGCCTCGGGCGAGGACTCGGGCCCATCGTAGAGCTGGCGGACTTCGAGCTCGGCCTGGTAGGACGGGCCGAGGACGTCGATGTGCACCTGGAGGAAGCGCCTGCCGTTCTCGATGGCTCCGGCCCGGGAGGCGGCGCGGATGATGGCGTAGCCGCCGATGACCTCCTTGGCCTCGCTGAAGGGGCCGTCGGTGACGTTGATCTGGCCGTTCGCGGCGTGGAGCCTGGCGCCGAAGGAGCTGGGCAGGAGGCCGCCGGTCTCGAGCAGGATGCCCTCCTTCACGTGCGCCGCGGCGAACTTCTCGATGGCGGCCAGCAGCTCCGGCTTCGGAGGTTGCCCGGCCTCGTAGTCCTTGTCGCCTTTCACCATCAGCATGAATCGCATCGTGGTCTCCTCTCGACCGGTGCTCCCGGCCTCTCGTCAGCGCGACGATCGAGGAGAGACCAGATCGACAGGGCCGGTCGATTTTCGAATCTTCGCTTCAAGCCACCGTAAGGCCTCGCACCCCTACCTACGGCGCCGCGAGCCCACCAGGTAGATGACCGCCCCGACCACCAGCGCGATGCCGCCCGCGATCGCGTTCTTGCTCGTCGCGGATGAGAGGAAGAGCGCGCATACCAGCAGGGCCGCGACGGGGATCGCCGGGCCGCCCGGCAGCCGGATGCGGCGCGGCGCGTCGGGCATCTTGCGGCGCAGGACCAGCACCGCGCCGGCGGTGCCGATGTACGTGGCCATCCGCGCCATGACCGACAGCTGCGCCAGCTCGGCGAACGAGCCGCTCAGTGCCAGTGGCAGCGCGATCGCGGTCTGCGTGATGATCGCGATCCACGGGGTGCGGAAGGTCGGGTGCACCGACGCGAACACGCGCGGCAGGTGGCCGCGCTCGGACAGCGCGTACAGGTAGCGGCCGCCGCCCAGGCACGGTGTTGTTCATGGTGCCGAAGATGGACAGCATCGCGCCGATGGTCAGCAGGTAGATGCCGCCGGTGCCCAGCAGCAGCCCGGCTCCGTCGGCGAGCGGGGTCTTGGAGAGCGCCGAGGTTGGCCACCACGCCGAGCGCCACGAGCTGGATGAGCGTGTAGATCGCCGTCACGCCGGCGATCATCACGATCAGCCCGAACGGGACGTCGCGCTGCGGGTTCTTGTACTCGCCCGCCGCCGCGGCGGTGTTCTCGAAGCCGGCGTAGGCGAACAGCAGCAGCAGCGCCGCGCTGCCCAGGCCCGTCCGCGTCCGGCAGCGGCACCGGGAAGAGCCGGTCCCAGTGGATCGCGAACACGCCGACCGCGATGAGCACCAGCAACGGAAGCACCTTGCTCACCACCAGGATCACGGCCGTGCGCGCGCCGTGCTTGACCCCGGCCACGTTGATGACCGTCAGCAGGAACAGCGCGACGACGATCATCAAGCTCGCGGCCGCCCGTCGTCCCGGCCAGCGGCCACACCTTCGCGACCGCCTGGGCGAAGCCGGCCGACAGCGTCGCCGTGGACGTGAGCCGCGCGATCCAGGTCATCCAGCCGACCTCGAAGCCGATGAAGTCGCCGAACGCCTCGCGCGTGTAGACGTAGGCGCCGCCCGGCTCGTCGAACAGGCTGCCGGCCTCGGCGAAGCAGAGCACCAGCATCAGCACCAGCCCGCCCGCCGCCAGCACCGCCCACGGGCTGGCCGCGCCCAGGAACAGCGCGGCCGTGGCCGGCAGGAGGTACACGCCGCTGCCGATGACGTCGTTGGCCGCCAGCGAGACCACCTGCCAGCGAGAGACGGCGCGCAGGAGTGAAGGCTGGGTCGCGGGAGTCGCGCTCATCGCGCGATTGTAGGCCGACTACCGCCCGGCGCGGTGCGGCGCCGGAGCAGCAGCATGGCCACCGCGAACAGGGACAGCGCCGCGATCGGGAGCCCATCCCGCTCGCTCCCGGCCGCGCCGCAGCCGCCACCACCGCCTGCCGCCCAGCAGAAGCCGGGCGCGCGGCACTCGAAGCCGTCGGGGCACGAGTCGCTCACGCCCATGGGACATTCCCGCACGCAGCGGCGATCACCGCCCACCGACGCGCACGGCCCGTCGATGCAGAACTGATCGTACTCGCACGTGTCGCCCAGCTCGCCTTCCGGTGGCGGATAGGCGCAGCGCGCCCTCGTTGCACTCCATGAACTCGAAGCACTCGTCGCTCGACTCGCACGGCGCGCCCTTGAGCACCCGCGCGCTCGCGGTGCCGGCCTCGCCGCTGATCTCGTTGTAGGCGCGGATCTCGATGTCGATGTAGCCGTCCGGGTGCTCCGGCGCGGTCAGGCTGTACGGCTCCTCGAGCTGCGCGAACTCGTGCCCCGGCACGCTCATGTACTTCACGCCGTTGAGATACACATCGACGTGCTGCACGAGCCGCGGATCGATGGCGGTGAAGAAGATGCTGAAGTTGTTCTCCACGGCAGCGTCCGGCTCCGGATACAGCAGCGACACCTCCGGCGGCGGCGGCGGCGTGCCCGCGCCGAAGGTGCCCAGCAGCTCGCGGTGCGAGTTCTGGGCGTTGGCGCCGCACATGCACGGGCCGGGCTCGAACTCGCCGCACTCGATGGCGCGGTTGCGGAAGTACTTCCGGCCGCACGGCCCCTCCAGGTAGGTCATCGGATCCAGGCAGTCGTAGACGTGGTTGGGCAGCCCGAAGGCGTGCGCCGACTCCTGCGCCACGGTCCAGCACAGGTCCTCGACGTCGGGGCCCAGCTGCGTTGGCGAAGCTGAACGAGATGACGTTGTTGAGCGGGTCGCAGTTGGCCGGCGCGATGCCGCCGACGTTGGCCGGGCGGCCGATCTCGTCGGGCGTTCCGGCCAGGATCGCCTCGTGGTGAAACACGTCGGTGCCCGGATCCTCGGTGACGATCTCGACGTCGTACGGCGAGAAGACGTCGCGCAGGCACTCGATCACCCGATCGTATACCTCGTCGCCATGCTCGAACTCGGTGATGATCGTGGTGTCCTCGATGATCGACGAGGTGTTCTGCCGCGCGTCGTTGCTGCCCGGCGTGACGGTGCAGTCGCCGACGCAGCGGTTGACGTAGATGATCTTCGAGATGGTCTGCCCGCCGCGCGCATCCAGCGGCATGTCGCGGACCGGGTCGATCCACACCCGCTCGCTGATGAAGCGCCCCGGCGGCGGCTCGGCCCCCGCATCCGGCGCCGCGGCCCCGAGCAGCGCGAAACTACCGAGGAGCGAGGCGGCAACGATGCGAGCGAGCATGGTTCCAACCTCTATATCATGGGGGTTGCAGGCACCGATCCCGCGCTCAGGTCCGCCCCCCAGGTAGCTCGTGATCTGGCCCGGCCGGGGTCAAACCACCCGCCGTTGCTCGCTTTCGGGGCCCATTCGCTACGGTCGTGCTTGATTTCGCACGCTGGACAGGATAGGGCTACGCTCCCTCCAGGAGCCTGATCGTGCTGAGCGACCTGTCGCGCTTGAGAAACATCGGTATTTCCGCGCACATCGATAGCGGGAAGACCACGCTGACCGAGCGCATCCTCTTCTACACCAAGCGGATCCACGCCATCCACGAGGTCAAGGGCAAGGACGGCGTCGGCGCCAAGATGGACTCGATGGAGCTCGAGCGCGAGCGCGGCATCACCATCGCCAGCGCCGCGACGCACTGCGAGTGGCTCAAGCACCACATCAACATCATCGACACGCCCGGCCACGTCGACTTCACCATCGAGGTCGAGCGCTCGCTGCGCGTGCTCGACGGCGCCATCCTGGTGCTGTGCGCGCGTGGCCGGCGTGCAGACCCAGTCGCTCACCGTCGACCGCCAGATGCGGCGCTACAACGTCCCGCGCCTGGCCTTCGTCAACAAGTGCGACCGCACCGGCGCCAACCCGCTGCGCGTGCGCGACCAGCTGCGCGAGAAGCTCGAGCCACAACCCGGTGCTGATGCAGCTGCCGATCGGCCTCGAGGACAAGTTCGAGGGCGTCGTCGATCTCATCGACGATGAAGCGCCCTACGCTTCGACGGGCGACAACGGCGAGGAGATCGTCGAGGAGGACGATCCCGGCCGACCTGCGCGACGAGGCCACAGTCCGCGCGCGAGGAGATGCTCGACGCGGTGTCGATGTTCTCCGACGAGCTGACCGAGGCGATGCTCGAGGACCAGGTCACCGAGGAGCTGATCCGCGAGGCCATCCGCCAGGGCACGCTCGCCCGCAAGCTCACGCCGGTCCTCATCGGCTCGGCCTACAAGAACAAGGGCGTGCAGCCGCTGCTCGACGCGGTGGTGCACTACCTGCCGGATCCGACCGAGGTCACCAACGAGGCGGTCGATCTCGACAAGGACGACGGCGCCAAGGTCGTGCTCGAGACCGACTTCGACAAGCCGACTCGTGGCGCTGGCCTTCAAGCTCGAGGACGGCCGCTACGGCCAGCTGACCTACCTGCGCGTCTACCAGGGCACGCTGCGCCAAGCGACGACACCATCATCAACACGCGCACCGGCAAGAAGCACAAGGTCGGCCGCCTGGTCCGCATGCACGCCGACGAGATGGAGGACATCACCGACGCCGGCGCCGGCGACATCGTCGCGCATGTTCGGCATCGACTGCAACTCGGGCGACACCTTCACCGACGGCAAGCTGCACGTCGCCATGACCGTCGATGCACGTGCCGGAGCCGGTCATCTCGGTGGCGATCAAGCCGAGCCGACAGCGCGTCCGAGACCAACATGTCCAAGGCGCTGCGCCGCTTCACCAAGGAGGACCCGACCTTCCGGGTCGGCGTCGATCCGGAGTCCGGCGAGACGATCATCCGCGGCATGGGCGAGCTGCACCTCGAGGTCTACGTCGAGCGCATGAAGCGCGAGTACCAGGCCGAGGTGGTGACCGTCGCCGCCGCAGGTCGCCTACCGCGAGACCATCACGCAGAGGGCCGAGTTCAACTACACTGCACAAGAAGCAGACCGGCGGCTCGGGCCAGTACGGCCAAGGTCGCCGGCTACGTCGAGCCGTACCCGAGGCCGAGTTCGAGTTCGTCGACGAGATCAAGGGCGGCGTCATCCCGCGCGAGTTCATGCCGGCGGTGGAGAAGGGCTTCAAGTCGATGTCGCGACAAGGGGCGCCTGATCGGCTTCCCGGTCGTGAACGTACGCGTCGTGGTCAACGACGGCGACTCGCACGCGGTCGACTCGTCCGACATCGCCTTCCAGGAGGCCGCCCGCGGCGCCTGGCGCGAGGTCTACGACCAGGCCAAGCCGAAGATCCTCGAGCCGATCATGCGCGTCGGGGTCGAGGGGCCCGACCGAGTTCTCCGGCGCGGTCATGGGCTCGCTCATGCAGCGCCGCGGCATGATCATCGGCTCGCAGGAGGACGGCCTCCTCAGCCGCATCGAGGCCGAGGTGCCGCTGGCCGAGATGTTCGGCTACGCCACCGCGCTGCGCTCGGCCACCCAGGGCAAGGCGGAGTTCACCATGGAGTTCTCGCGCTACCTCCAGGTACCGGAGGCCATCGCGCAGGAGCTCGTCACCAAGGCGGCCGACAAGGCCAAGTCGTCATCCAGCTCGAAGTGAGGCAGACGCGGCCATGTACCGGAAGGACGTGAACCAAACCAGCCCGATACGGATCCTCGAGGAGTCGATCCACGGCGGGCTGGGCAAGGGCAACCTGGGCCTGGTCATGGCACGGGCGGGCGTGGGGAAGACCGCCTGCCTGGTCCAGATCGCGCTCGATGACCTGCTGCGCGAGAAGCCGGTCCTGCACGTGTCGCTGGACCAGACCATGGACCACGTGCGGTCCTGGTACGACGCGCTGTTCGAGGACCTGGCCATCGAGTCCGATCTCGACGACACCGAGGGCGCGCGCGAGATGGTGCAGCGCCACCGCGTCATCGCCACCTTCAAGGACCACGACCTGTGGCCCGACCGGCTCGAGAAGACGGTCGCGATGTTCTCGCAGCACATGCAGTTCCGCCCGGCCGCGATCCTCGTCGACGGCTACCCGTGGACCAGCCACTCGCAGAGCGAGAACGCCGCCATGATCGGCGCGTTCAAGGCCTACGCCAAGCTGCTGGGCGCCGAGCTGTGGATGAGCGCGCAGACCCACCGCCGCGCCACCGGCGATCACCCGACCCGGCTGGTCCCGCCCTACGACGCGTACGAGGAGCTCATCGACGTCGCGATCTTCCTCGAGCCGCACGGCAACGACGTCGCGGTGCGGCTGCTCAAGGACCACGGCGACGTCGAGCCGCCCGACACGAGCTTGCACCTGCATCCGGACACGCTGCGCCTGGTGGCGGAGCGGCGCGGAGCGGACGCCGCGCGCGTCGCCACCCCGGCGCGCGCGCGACTGCGGCTGCCCAACACCGCCTACACGCTGCTGTCGGGCGGGGCGCGCGGCGCCGAGGCCGAGTTCGGCACCTGTGCCGAGACCTGGGGCCTCACCGAGCTCAACTTCTCGTTCGACGGGCGCGCGCCGGAGCGCTCGCGCGGCCTGGTCCACCTGACCGAGGACGAGCTGGCCCAGGGCGCGGTGAGCCAGGTCTACCTCCAGTCGAAGATGCACCGCGCCTATCCGGAGACGTCGTCGTTCCGCAAGGTGCTGCAGACCATCTGGCACCAGGTCTCCACCGCGGGCCAGGTGTTCGCGGTCGGCGTGCTGCAGCCGGACGCCACCGTGCGCGGCGGCACCGGCTGGGCCGTGGAGCTGGCGCGCCACTGGCGCAAGCCGGTCTTCGTGTACGACCAGGAGCGCAAGAGCTGGTTCGCCTGGCGCGAGACCGAGTGGGTGCAGATCGATCCGCCGGTCGTGTCGGAGCGCCGCTTCTGCGGGACCGGTACGCGCGACCTGAGCGACGACGGCCGCCGCGCGATCCGCGAGCTCTACGAGCGCTCGTTCGGCGACAAGCCGGGCTGGGCGTAGCGCCCCGCCGAGGCGCAGCGACCGCGAAGGCGCTGGTCGTCGCGCGCGGCGAGTGAGAGTCAGACTCACGCGACCGAGCCCCGCGCGGGTCATGCCGGCGGAGATGGGTCATGGTCGCCCCGCCGCCGTGGTGCTACGCTGAACGCGGGCTACTGAGGGGGAGCCGGATGGGGGCCGTGGCCACCGTTCTTGCGATCGACGACGACCGGCTGGTGCGCAACGCCATCCGCCGCATCCTCGAGCGCCACGGCTACAACGTGCGCGAGGCGATGGACGGATCGTCGGGGCTGCGCGAGTTCCGCGCCCAGACTCCCGACGCGGTCCTGCTCGACCTGCGCATGCCGGGCACCGACGGCCTCGATGTCCTGAGCGCCATCGTCGCGGAGTCGCCGGAGACGCCGGTGCTGGTGGTCTCTGGCGAGAGCACGCTGAGCGACGTGGTGCAGGCGCTGCGCCGCGGGGCCTGGGACTTCGTGACCAAGCCGGTGCAGGACTCCGAGATCCTGCTGAGCGCGATGGCCCGCGGCCTGGAGAAGGCGCGGCTCCTGCGCGAGAACCGCGAGTACAGCGAGAGCCTGGCCGGCATGAACAAGCGGCTGGCCCGCGCGCTCGACGAGCTGCGCGCCGACGAGCGCGCCGCGCGCCGGCTGCAGTTCCAGCTCCTGCCGCGCGACGGGCTGCAGGTCGGCGACGTCACCTGCTTCCGCCGGCTGTACCCCTCGCAGGTGCAGAGCGGCGACTTCGTCGACTACTTCCCGGTGACGGATCGCTACCTCGGCCTGTACCTGGCCGACGTGGCCGGCCACGGCGCGGCCTCGGCGTTCATGACCGCGATCCTGACCACCCTGGTCGGCAAGTATCGCGAGGCGCTGCCGGCGCGGGGCGACCAGACAATCCTGTCGCCGGCGCGGCTCCTGGCCCAGCTCGACGCCGATCTGTCGCGCCAGCAGCTCGACCGCCACATCGCCATGTTCTACGCCGTCGTCGACACCTCGACCGGGCACATGGACTACAGCAACGCCGGGGCGTTTCCGTACCCGTTTCTGTGGGACGGCTCGTCGGTGCGCGAGCTGGAGTGCGCCGGCCGTCCGCTCAACCTTCCCGGCGCGACTCGCCCGGGCGTCGGCGAGGCGATGCTGCCGCCGGGCGGGCACCTGCTCATGGTCTCCGACGGCGTGCTGGAGCTGGAGCGGGGTCCGGACGCCGGCGCCCGCAGCTTCGGCGACCGACGCCGCGAGCTGGCCGAGCTGACCCGCCTCGCGCGCAGCGTCGACGACGTCGTGGCCGGGCTCGCCATCGACGAGATGAGCGCTCTCAAGGACGACGTGGCGCTGCTGTTCGTGCGCCGGGAGGGGACCTGATGCCTGGCGGCCGTGTCACCCATGCCGCGAGCGAGGGCGTCCACGTGCTTCGCTACTTCGGCCGGGTCAACTACGTCCTGGCGCCGGCCATCAAGCAGTTCGCCGACGACCTGGTCGACCACGGCGACGTGCGCGGGTGGGTCTTCGATCTCACCCACGCCGAGCTGCTCGACAGCACCAACCTGGGCCTGCTCGCGCGCCTGGCCGTCCGCGCCGGGGCGGCCGAGCCGGCGCGCAGCGTGATCGTGTCGACCAGCGACGACATCAACAGCGTGCTGCGCAGCATGAGCTTCGACCAGCTGTTCGACATCGTCACCGTGGCCCCGCCGGAGGAGGCCGCGCCGCTGGCCGGCGGCGAGGACATCGCCGCAGACGGGACCGGCGCGTCGCGGCGCGAGCTGGGCCAGACGATGCTGGACGCCCACCGCGCGCTGATGGAGCTCAGCGAGTCGGGGCGGCTGGAGTTCGAGCAGGTGGTCGCCGCGCTCGAGGCCGAGCTGTCGGGCGACGACGCCTGACGCGAGTCCCGACCCGGCGGCCGATCAGCTCGGTCCGAGCCTGGCGCGGCGCGCCATCTCCCAGCCGCGCACCGGCGGGCGCGGCTCGGGCGTCCGGACGCGGAACCACCGCGAGCGCAGGGTCGGGATGGTCGGCGTCACTCCTGTCCAGGCCTCGAGGGTGTCGAACGCGGGCGTGCGCAAGATGTCTGGCAGGTTGACGAGCGCGGAGCTATGCGTTCCCGCGGGCATCGTGTAGAGCGCCACGCCCGCGTTGCCCTCGACGTCGAAGGCGCCCGCTGTCCACGGGTCGTACTCGCCGTACAGCAGCATCACGTTGGTGGCCGAGCTCTTGACCCACTCGGCCGCGGCGTTCACCACCGACGGATCGTAGCTCTCGGGCAGCACGTCCGGATCGGCCCCCGCGTAGTCCTCGGCGTCGAACTGGAGCAGGCCCTTCAGGTGCTCGTCGGTGACGCCGGGCGAGCCCAGCTCGGCCTCGACCTGGTAGTAGTACGGCTCGAAGCGAGCAATGCCGGCGTCCGACAGGCTGTCGGGCGGGCTGACCTCGCTGAGCCAGTCCCAGGCCTGGTCGTCGGTCGCGTCCGCGCCCGGGACCTCGTCGCACGAGTCCACGCCGATGTACTGGAAGAACGCCCACTCGGCGCCGGCCACCGCCGATTCGACGGCCACCGGCAGCGCGACGCGCGTGTAGCGGATGTCCTCCGCCTTCGCCTTCTCGGCGGCGCGCGCCCCCAGCGCCTGCCGGCGATTCTGCAGCAAGTTCGACCTGGGCGTCGCGCACCCGGTCCAGGCAGTCGGCCGGCAGCACCTCGTCGAACCACGTGTTGTAGCGCTGGTCGCCGAGGTCCTTGTTGTAGGGCGCCACGTACGCCACGGTGGCGTCAACGTCGTCCGGATAGAGGTAGCGGTGATAGATCGACGTCATCCCGCCCTTGCTGCCCCCGGTCGAGATCCACGGACCGTCGTAGATGAGGTGGAAGGCCTCGGCGATGGCGTGGTGGTCGGCGGCGCTCTGGCTCACGCGCAGGAAGTCCCAGTCGGTCGGGTCCGGCCGCGACGGGGTGAAGTAGCGGTGCTCGATGATGAGCTGGTTGCCGCCCAGGAGCTCGGTCGGCTCCATCGGGTACTCGCCGAAGTAGTTGTCGTACCCGGTGGTGGCCAGGACCAACGGCGCGTGGTCGTCGACGTGGGTGAGGCTGAGGTACTGGGTGAAGTGCTGGCCTTCCGGGTTGTCGTGATCCACCGGCTGATCGAAGGCGATCTCGAAGTAGCGGTGGCCGTCCAGCTCGTGCGGCAACTCGTCGATGGAGATCACGCCGGGCAGAACCGCCAGGCGGTCGTGGATGTCGTCGCTCGCCGCGTCGCGCAGCGGGACGTCCGGGCTGCCCCCGCCCCCGCCGCCGGCGCCGCCCTCGTCATCGCCACCGCACCCCGCCGTCGCAGCGGAGCACAGGGACGCGACGGCGAGCGCACGAATCCACATCATGTGACAAGCATGGGATCGGCCGCGATGGGCGGTCAACACGTCAACAACGGCATGGCGCCGACGCGGCGCCCCGGAGGGCCGCTCACCGTGACGGCATCGACTCGACGCTGGCCGCACCCTGCACATCTCGACGCCGCGACACCAGTGCGGTCACCGCCAGGTCCGCCGTGACGTTGCCGATCGTGCGGAAGATGTCCGGGATTGTCTCGACGGCCAGGAGCAGCGGCAGCGCGTCAACCGGCACACCCATGGCCAGGCAGACAGGCGCGATACCGGTGAAGAACGTGATCTGGCTCGGCAGCGAGACAACCGCGAGGCTGACGATGACCGCCATCGCCGCGGCGGACGCGATCTGAAGGGCTCCCGGCTCGACACCGTAGAGCGAGGCGACGTAGAAGGCGACCGCGAGGTTGGCCGCCGGGCTGGTGATGCGGAACAGCGAGACGGCCAGCGGCAGCACAAGTCCGGTCACGCGCGCCGGCACGCCCAGGTGCTGCTGCGCGCCCTCGACCATGGCCGGCAGCGACGCGAGCGACGACTGCGTGCTGAAGGCGACCACCTGGGCCGGCGCGGCGGCGCGCGCGAACGCCGGCAGACGGATGCCGGTCACCGCGACGACGACGTACACAGCGATCGTGACAAGCACGCAGGTGGCGGCGATGACGAGGATGTAGTGGAGCAGCGCGCCGGCCGCGCCGATGCCGGCCCGCATGCCGACGACCAGCGACAGCGCGAACACGCCCAGCGGCGCGGCCCACAGCACCCAGCGCACGACGACGAGCATCGTCTGGCCCACCGCCTCGAAGAAGCCGACCAGCCGCTCGCGCAGCGCGGCCTCGATGCGGGTGGCGGCCAGGCCGAAGAAGAGCGCGAAGACGACAAGCGGGAGCATGGCGTCCTCGGCCGCCGCTCGCAGCGGGTTTGTCGGGATGATCTCACGCAGCCACTGGCCGACCGGCGGCACCTCCGGCACCGGCGCGCCGGCGCTGGCCACGCTTGCGCGCAGGGCGCTGGCGCCCTCGGCGTCGAGCGGGCTGAGGGCCAGCAGAGCCGGCGTGACCAGCGACGCGAGCAGCGCGGCACCCGCCAGGAACAGGGCGAACAGCACCAGCGATCGAGCGGCCACGCCGCCGGCGGCCGCCGTGCTGGCCGCGGTCGCGGTGCCGACGACCAGCAGAGAGAAGACAAGCGGCACGATGGTCATGCGCAGCGCGTCGAGCCACAGGTCGCCGACCACCTCGGCGACCGCGAGGGCGCCGGCTTGCGGGGCATCGAGGGCGGCCAGGACCGCGCCGAGGGCGAGGCCGGCCGCCAGACCGACGAGGACGCGCACGGTGGACGACATCGATGCGGGCGTACCACGAAGCGCCGAGCACAGGTAACGGAGCGGCCGCCGGGCTGGTATACAGGGCACGATCAACCGGGGAGGTGCCCGCCATGTCGCCCAATCGCCCACTCGTCGCGCTGCTCGTCGCCGTCGCTGGATGCGGCGGCCCGTCCGCACCGGCCCAGCAGCCGGCATCCGCTCCCTCGGCCGCGCAGCCCGCGCCGGCAGCTCCCGGCGGCAACCCGCGCTACGACGCGCGCACCTTCTACGGCACCACGGTGATGTCGGGCGCGTCGTTCTCCCACGACGGCACGCGCATCCTGACCTCGTCCAACAAGACCGGCGTGTTCAACGTCTACGGCGTGCCGGTCGCCGGCGGCGAGCCGCAGGCGCTGACCCGGTCGACGACCGACTCTCACGTCGCGGTCAGCTACTTCCCGGCCGACGATCGCTTCCTGTACGCGGTCGACAGCGGCGGCAACGAGCTCAACCACATCCACGTGATGGAGGCCGACGGCAAGAGCCGCGACCTCACGCCGGGCGACAAGCTCAAGGCCAGCTTCATCGGCTGGAGCAAGGACGAGAAGACCTTCTTCGTCACCACCAACGAGCGCGACCCGAAGGCGTTCGACCTGTATCGCTACGCGGTCGCCGGTTACGAGCGCGAGCTCGTGTTCAAGAACGACGCCGCCTGGTCGATCGACGCGGTCAGCGGCGACGGGCGCTGGCTGGCGGTCGGCAAGACCAACACAAATGCCGACAGCGACATCTACCTGGTCGATCTGCGCGCGCGCCGCGCCCGGCCCGTGCTGGCATCCAGGCACAAGCCGCCCGTCTCGCACGAGGTGTTCGGCTTCACCGCCGACTCGAAGAAGCTCTACTACGGCAGCGACGCGAAGGGCGAGTGGGTGCAGGCCTGGTCGCGCGACCTGGCCTCGGGCCGCAGCGCCGCCGAGGTCGAGGCCCCATGGGACGTGTCGGCGGTCTACTTCTCCGAGAACGGCCGCTACCGGGTCACGGTCACCAACGAGGACGCGCGCACCGTGCTGCGCATCGAGGACGCCCAGCGCGGCCAGATGTCGCCGGCCGACCTCCCGACCGGCGACATCACCGGCGCGGAGTTCGATCGGGCCGAGAAGCAGATGGCGTTCTTCGTGTCGAGCGACCGCACGCCGCCGGACCTGTACGTCATGGACCTGGCCAGCGGCGCGACCAGGCGGCTGTCGAACAACCTCAACCCGGCCGTCGATCCGGCCCATCTCGTGGACGCCGAGGTGGTGCGCTACAAGAGCGGCGACGGGCTCGACATCCCGGCGCTCCTGTACCGGCCGCGCGACGCCGCGCCCGACCGCAAGGTCCCGGCCGTTGTCTGGGTGCACGGCGGTCCGGGCGGTCAGAGCCGGCACGGCTACAGCCCGCTGCTCCAGTTCGTCATCAACCACGGCTACGCGGTGCTGTCGGTCAACAACCGCGGCTCGAGCGGGTACGGCAAGACCTTCTTCCACCTGGACGACAAGAAGCACGGCGAGGCCGACCTGGCCGACTGCGTGGCCGGCCGGCGCTACCTGGAAGGCCTGGACTGGGTGGACGGCAGCCGGGTCGCCATCATGGGCGGCAGCTACGGCGGCTACATGGTGGCGGCGGCCCTGGCCTTCGAGCCGGACGCCTTCGACGCGGGCGTGGACATCTTCGGGGTCACCAACTGGGTGCGCACCCTCACCAGCATCCCGCCCTGGTGGGCCTCCTTCCGCGACTCGCTGTACGCCGAGCTGGGCGACCCTGACCGTGAAAAGGAGCGTTTGACCGCGATCTCGCCGCTCTTCCACGCCGCCCGGATCAAGAAGCCGCTGCTGGTGGTGCAGGGTGCCAACGACCCGCGCGTCCTCCAGGTGGAGAGCGACGAGATCGTGGCGGCGGTGAAGAAGAACGGCGTGCCGGTCGAGTACCTGGTCTTCCCCGACGAGGGGCACGGCTTCCGCAAGAAGGAGAACGAGATCGCGGCGGCCGAGAAGGTGGTCGCCTTCCTCGACCGCCACCTCGGGAAGCGCTCGGAGCCGGCGCGCTGATTTGTTACAATCGGCGCGTGCAGCCGGTCATCAAGTTCGATCGCCAGTACGACGTCGGCCTCATGAAGCGGGACATGGAGGTCGCGCTCGGGTGGGGCGTCGAGCACATGAACCGCGGCGACTACCACGACGGCGGCTGGCGCGCGGTCCCGCTCCACGCCGTCGATGGGCGCACCGACGCCAAGGCCCTGCGCTGGGCCGGCTGGGACGCCCAGTACGGCAAGACGCCCATCCTCAAGGCCTGCCCGTACCTCGAGGAGATCGTGGACGGCTTCCACTGCCCGCGCGAGCGGGTGCGCCTCTTGCGGCTCGAGCCGGGCAAGAACATCAACACGCACACCGACCTGGGCGACGGCTGGGCGATGGGCAAGGTCAGGCTGCACATCCCGATCGTCACGCACGAAGAGGTCTACTTCTACGTGGACGACCAGCGCGTGATCATGCGGCCGGGCGAGCTCTGGTACTGCGACTTCACCCACCCGCACCGCGTGCACAACAAGAGCTCGATCGGGCGCGTGCACATGGTGCTCGATCTCAAGGTCAACGACTGGCTGCGCGAGTTCTTCCCGCCCGAGCCGCTCGGCGACAAGGTAAAGAACGCCGTGCAGCGCGCGCGCTACTTCAGCGGCTACTACGCGCGGCAGGCTGCGGCGCACCCGATGCTGGCGCCGGTCAAGAAGCAGGTGAAGCGCGCCCGTGAGCGCATCGCGTCGCGTGGCAACGGGGGAGGCGCGCCTCCGGCCTGAGCGGCGGCGGCGCGTCCCGGCTAGGTGCCGCGATAGGTCGAGTAGCCGAACGGGCTGAGCAGGAGAGGCACGTGGTGGTGCTCCTCCGGCCGCGTGATGCGGAACAACACCTGCACCACCGGGTAGAAGCTCTCCTCGCCGGAGGCGGCGAAGTAGGCCGCTGTGTCGAAGGTGAGCCGGTACACCCCGGCCGCCGGACGCTGCCCCTCGGGCAGAAGATCGCGCAGGCGGCCGTCGCGATCGGTGACGCCCTTGCCGAGCGCCAGCCAGGCGCCGCCCTCTTCGTGCTCGAGCGTGATCGGGACGCCGGCGGCCGCGCGGCCGATGGCCGTGTCGAGCACGTGCGTGGTGATGGCGCTCATGGTGTCCCTCTCCTGCCGTTCGTCGCAATCATCTGCTCTGGCTCGCTCTCTCCCCCCACCTCGATCGAACTTCGTCCGCGATCACTGTCTCGCGATCACTCTCCCGCCACCCACTTGGCCAGGCGCAGGCGCGTGATCTTGCGCTGCTCCTCGGCCGCGATGCTGAAGCTCCGCCTCCGCGTCGTTGGCCATGCGGCGCTCGAGATCCGCCAGCATGTCGTCGGCGCTGCGGCCGGTCGCGCAGACGAGGTAGACGTGGCCGAAGCGGGCCTCGTAGGCGCGGTTGCCGTCGGCGAGCGCGGTCAGCACGGCCGGCGTCGCGCGCGCCACGCCGGCCTGCTCGCGCTGCGACCAGGCGGTCGAGCCGGTCTCGCCGATGCGCGGGTGGCCGGCGAACGCGGCCAGCCAGTCCTCGCGCGACAGCTTGCGCCAGACGCGGTCGGCCGCCGTCATGAGGCTGGCCAGATCCGTGTACGGCGCGCCGTCGGCCACCAGCGCGGCCCAGCGCGGCGACGCGCACGAGCGCGCCAGCTCCGCGGCCATGTCCGACGACGACAGCGCGTTCTTGCGCGCCAGCGCCACCAGCGTGCGATGGCTGCGCTCGGTCCGGCCCCGGATGCGCAGGCGCGACACACCGCCGTCGGGATAGATCTGCAGCCGCACGTGCGAGAGCGGACCGGACAGGGCCAGCTCGTCCTGGAAGAGGTGGCGCGTGTGCGGCAGGAGCCGGGTGCGCGGCAGGATCGGCCACCAGGTGCCGCCCTGGCGCAGGGCGTCGGCGCTGGCGCCCTCGGCCAGGCAGCCCTCGAGCATGAACTGGCCGGGCGAGTTGCCCTTGAAGTGACGGGTGTCGAGCTCCACGCGGGTCGCGCGCCCGACCGCGCCCAGCTGCACGATGGCCCAGTCGTGGCCCGGCCCGCGCCGGCGCCGCGTCTCCCAGCCGTCGCTCATGTTGCGCGCCGCGCCCGGCATCAGCATGTTCTGCGCGTCGCCGAAGAACATGTCGCTGCACTCGACGACGCGCCCGCCGCTGGCGATGGCGGCGAGATCGACGAGCTCGCCGGTGAAGTCGACCAGGTCCCAGGCGGGCGTGACCTGGCCGAGCGCGCGCAGCCGCGCCACCCCGCCGTCGGGATGGATGCGCAGGCGAAGGTGCGTGACGGGCCGGTCGACGGCGACCGGGAACACGTTCCGGTGATCGCCCTGCAGCGGCGAGCGGGGCAGGAGCTCGAACCAGGCGGCGCGCTCGAGCTCGGCCACGTCCGGCTGGCCGCTCGCGTCGCAGGCCTCGAGCTGGCACGCCTCCGGGTAGTTGCCGCGAAAGAAGCTGGTGTCCACGACGACCGAGCGGACGACGCCGCGCAGGCCGAGCCGGATGATGCACCAGTCGTGGCCCGGCTCGCGGCGGCGGCGCGTCTCCCAGCCGTCCATCCACTTGCCGGTGGCGACGTACTCGTCGCGCTCGACCGGCGCGGCGGCCACGACCAGGTTCTCGCGCCCGGCGAAGAACTCGTCGTTGGCCGCCATCACGGCGCCGCCGACGCGCTCGCTGGCGAGATCGATGAGCTGGGAGAGCGCCATGGTCGTCTCGAGTCCTCGTTTCCTCGTTCTCGGTGGTGTCGTCGGTCGCCGGGTCAGGCGCGCAGCAGGAAGCGCCCGGGTGGCCGGGCGGCGTGCTGTCCCTGGCGGAAGGCGATCTGGCCGGCCACGAACGTGGTGTCCACGACCCCGAACAGAGACTCGCCATGATACGGCGTGAGCGCGCTCTTGTGGTGCAGGCGCGCGCCGTTGACCGGTGAAGCTGGCGTCAGGATCCCAGACCAGGAGATCGGCGTCGCGGCCGCGGGCGATGGCGCCCTTGCGGAGGCCGAGCCCGGCGTGGCGCGCCGGCGCGGCCGACATCCACTCGGCCAGCCGGGTGAGGGCGTGGCCGCGGCGCCGCATCTCGGTCCAGGCCGCCGGCAGCGCCAGCTGGAGCGACGCGACGCCGCCCCACGCGGCCAGGAAGTCGCCGCCAGAATTGCGCTTGAGCTCCGGCGTGCACGGGGAGTGGTCCGACACGATCATGTCGAGCAGGCCGGCGTGAAGGCCCTCCCACAGGCGCTCGCGGTTCTCGGCCTCGCGGATGGGCGGGGCGCACTTGTACTCGGTGGCGCGGTCCGGCACCTGCTCGGCGGCGAAGTGCAGGTAGTGCGGGCAGGTCTCGGCGCCGATGGGGACGCCCTCGTCGCGCGCGGCGGCCAGGAGCTCGAGCGCGCCGGCCGACGAGCAGTGGACCACGTGCACGCGGGCGCGGCGGGCGCGGCCAAGCGCGATGAGCAGCGCGATGGCCTGGTCCTCGGCGCCGGGCGGCCGCGAGCGCAGGTAGGTCAGGTAGCGATACGGGCTCTCGCCGAGCAGCTGGTCGGCGGCGCGCGGCGATCGGTCCCTCCAGCTCGGCGTGGCAGGAGAGCGGCACGCCGGCCGCGCCGAGGACGTCGAGCGCCGGGCCCAGCTCCGCCTCGCCGACGTGGCCGAACTCGTCGACGCCGGAGGGGAGCAGGAAGCACTTGAAGCCGAGCACGCCGGCGCGGCAGAGCGGCTCCAGGTCGGCCAGGTTGCCCGGCACCACGCCGCCATGAAAGCCGACGTCGACCCAGCACTTGCCGGCCGCGGCCGCCTTCTTGGCCTCCAGCGCGGCGACGGTGTGGTCGGCGGGATCGAGTTGAGCGGCATGTCGACGATGGCGGTGACGCCGCCGGCCGCCGCGGCCCGCGTGGCGCTGGCGAAGCCCTCCCACTCGGTGCGCCCCGGCTCGTTGACGTGCACGTGGCTGTCGACCAGGCCGGGCGAGACGACCAGGTCGCCGGCGTCGTGGAGCGGCGCGCCCGGCGGCAGCTCGCCCCATTCCGAGACATCGGCGATGACGCCGGCCTCGATGTGGATGGCGGCCGGCCGCACGGCGCCGTCGACGACGACGCGCCGGCTGCGAACCACGAGGTCGGCTGACATGGAGCGTATTTAACAGCGAAGGCCGGGGAACGCGAGCGAGGCGGCGAGCGTCCGGCGCCGCGCAGGAGGGCGCGCGGGCGCGGTCGGACCGGGCGCGGACCGTCCCTGCCGGGCGCGACACCGTGTCACGCGGCCGCCGTGCCGCTTGCTCGCGTCCCCGGCGACTCGCGGTTAGTATCTGCGCCCATGCCGCCCGCGCTGTTTCACCGCCTGTTCGTCGCGAACCGCGGCGAGGTGGCCGCCCGCATCGCGCGCACCTGCGACGCGCTCGGGATCACGCCGGTCTTCGGCGTGTCGGAGGCCGACCGGGACGCACCTTATGCGCGCGGGCGCGAGTCGGTGCTGCTCGGGCCGGCGCGGGCCGCCCAGTCCTACCTGGATCCGGTGCGCGTGGTCGAGGCCGCGGCCGGTGCGCGCTGCTCGGCCCTGCACCCGGGATGGGGCTTTCTGGCCGAGAGCCCGCTCCTGGCCGCGCTGTGCCGCGCCCACGGCGTGACCTTCATCGGCCCGCCGCCCGACGTCATGCTGCTGATGGGCAAGAAGAGCCCGGCCAAGCGGGCCATGGCCGCGGCCGGCCTGCCGCTCATCCCCGGCATCCGACGGCGTGCTGGCAGAGCGTCGAGCAGGCGCGGGTCGCGGCGGAGCAGGCCGGCTACCCGGTCCTGCTCAAGGCGGAGAGCGGCGGCGGCGGGCGCGGGATGCGCGTGGCGCGCGGCGAGGGAGAGCTGGACGCGGCGTTCGCCGAGGCCGCGGCCGAGGCCCGCGCTGCGTTCGGCGACGAGCGCCTCTATCTGGAGAAGCTGGTCGAGGGCGGCCGCCACATCGAGATCCAGATCCTGGCCGACCGCTACGGCAACGCCGTGCACCTGGGCGAGCGCGACTGCACCGTGCAGCGCAACCACCAGAAGCTGATCGAGGAGTCGCCGGCGCCGTTCCTCGACCCGGACGAGCGCGACCGCGCGCTGGCCGCGGCCGCGCGCGCCGCCCAGCGCATCGGCTACGTCGGCGCCGGCACCATCGAGCTCCTGCTCGACGGCGGCACGCTGCGCTTCATGGAGATGAACACGCGGCTGCAGGTCGAGCACTCGGTTACCGAGATGCGCGTCGGGCTCGACCTGGTGGCCGAGCAGATCCGCGTCGCCGCCGGCCACCCGCTCGCCGTCCGCCAGACCCAGGTCGCCCCGCAGGGTCACGCCATCGAGTGCCGCATCAACGCCGAGGACCCGTCGCAGGGCTTCCGCCCGGCCCCCGGACGCATCGCGCGCTGGGAGCCGCCGCCGAGCGCGCCCGACCTGCGCATCGACACGCACGTCGAGTCCGGCTACGAGGTGCCGCCCTACTACGACAGCCTGCTGTGCAAGGTCATCGCGTACGGGCCGGACCGGGCCGCCGCTATCGCGCGGATGATCGCCGCCCTCGAGGCGCTTGTCTGCGAGGGCGTGCCGACCACGGTGCCGATGCACCTTGCCATCCTGCGCTCGACGGCGTTTCGCGACGGGCTGTACGACAACCGGACGATCCCCGGCTGGCCCCCGCCTGCCTGATGCATCGTCGTCAGGATGGCGGCTCGAACCAGAGCTGACCGAGCGGGATGATGAGGCCGGGGAAGAGCTCGGGCGAGAACGGCTCGTCGCCGCGATGCTCGCTGCGGAGCACGTAGTCGTCTCCCTCGAGGCGATACTCGAGCAGCGCACGCGCCTCTGGGTCGACGATCCAGTAGTAGCGAATTCCCGCCCGCGCGTACTTGCTCCGCTTCACCTTGGTGTCGAGGCTGTGCTTCGAGGACAGCACCTCCACGACCAAGGTCGGCGATCCGTAGTAGCCGTCCCACCTGGTGCCCCCAGCCTGCTCCCTCGCGATGTACACGAGGTCCGGGCCGACCCCGGTGTGTTCGTCGAGGACGACCTTCAGCCCGGAAAAGAACACGTCCCCGAGACCCTTCTCCCCCACGTGCAGCCTCAGGAGAAAAAAGAGCTCACCCGACACCTTCTGGTGCCCCGTGGTGGGGAACGGCGTCACCTGCAGCTCGCCGTCGATGACCTCGTACCGGCTGCCATCATCGGGCACCTCATCGAGATCCCGATGTGTCAGCGGGCCAGCCCAGGGATCCCGGATGCCCGTCACCATGGTCGTCAGGATACCACCTCGCTTTCGGGTCGCCATCGGCCACGAAATGGCATGTCGGACCGGCCGCGGACTTGTCGCACGAGACGTCGAGTTCTGATCTACTCTCCGCGCCGTGCCGCACGTACCGCTGCTTCCGATTGGCAATCCCCGCGCGCGCGCCCTCGACGAGGAGCTGTGGGCCGAGCACGAGGCCGCGCTGCGCGCGCTCGAGGAGCGGCTGCGCGACGCGCCGCGGCGAGGTGGAGCGCGGCTGGGGCGACAAGTACGTCGAGCGCGTGCACGCCAAGGGCAAGCTGACCGCGCGCGAGCGCATCGCGCGGCTCGATCGATCCGGGCACGCGCGTGTTCGAGGTCGGCACCTTCGTCAACTACGGCGAGGTGTTCCCGGGCGAGCTGCGCTCTCCCGGCGCCGGCGTGGTGACCGCGTTCGTGTCGCGTCGCCGGCCGCTGGTGCATGGTCATCGCCAACGACAACACCGTCGCGTCGGGCGCGTGGTGGCCGCGCACGCCGGAGAAGATCGAGCGCGCCCAGAACATGGCGCTGCGCCTGCGCCTGCCGACCGTCTACCTCGTCGACTGCAGCGGGCTGTTCCTGCCCGAGCAGTCGCGCAGCTTCCCGGGCGCGCCGCGGCGCCGGGCACATCTTCAAGATGAACAGCCTGCTCTGCGGCGGCCGGCGTGCCGCAGATCGCCGGCGTGTTCGGCGACTGCATCGCGGGCGGCGGCTACATGCCGATCATCAGCGACCGCGTCTACATGACCGAGCAGGCCTACATGGTCATCGCCGGCGCGGCGCTCATCAAGGGCGCCAAGAGCGCAGAAGCTCACCTCGCTCGACATCGGCGGCCCCGAGGTGCACGTGCACCAGTCCGGCTGCGCCGACGAGCGCGTGCCCGACGACGAGGTGCTGATCGCGTGCCTGCGCCGCGAGGTCGCGCGCCTGCCCACGTCCGGCGCCGGCTACTACCGCGGCGGCGTGGGCGCCTGCGAGCCGCTCTACCCGGCGCGCGAGCTCGGCGGCCTCCTGCCCGCCGACCACCGCGAGGCCGTACGACGCCAACGAGGTGCTGGCGCGCCTGGTCGACCAGAGCCTGTTCTGGGAGGTGATGCCGCACGCGGGCGAGGAGATGATCTGCGGCATCGGCCGCATCGGCGGCCTGTACGCCGGCTTCGTCATCAACCGCCAGGGCCTCGTCGGCGACCCGGAGCACCCGGGCCAGCGCCGGCCCGGCGGCATCCTCTACCGCGAGGGCATCGCCAAGGTCAGCGCGTTCAGCCGCGCCTGCAACGACGACGGCATCCCGATCGTCTGGCTGCAGGACATCTCCGGCTTCGACATCGGCGTCGAGGCCGAGCGCCACGGCCTGCTCGCGTACGGCTCGAACCTCATCTACACGAACAGCACCAACCACGGTGCCGATGTTCACCGTGCTGCTGCGCAAGGCGTCGGGCGCCGGCTACTACGCGATGAGCGGGCTGCCCTACGATCCCGTCGTGCAGCTGTCGACCAGCCTGGCCGCGCCTGTCGGTGATGGAGGGGCGCACGCTCGCGATCGCGACGTATCAACACGAAGCTCGACGACGACTTCGAGATCGCGGCGACCGACCCGGCCGAGCGCGCCAAGATCGAGGCCGGCATGCGCGAGGTCGAGCGCGCGCATCGAGCAGCGACATGGATCCGTTCGTGGCCGCGCCGCCAGATGGACACCGACGAGATCGTCGAGCTCGTCGTCGCTGCGCGACTGGCTGGCCGCGCTCGTCGAGATGAGCTACCAGTCGATCGGCCACCGCCGCATCAAGAACCCGCGCATCTGGAGCCTGCACGATCTGGCGGTCCTGGCCGGGGCGTCGGCGCCCGGCCGCGCGTCGGTGAAGACGACACACGCTCCGGCGGAGGCGCCCGCGGGCAGCGACAGGGCGAAGGCGACCGCCACGGCGGGCAGCATCGCAATCCGCGCCCCGTCGAGTGGCCGCTACTGGGCTCGGCCCTCTCCGGACAAGCCGGCCTTCGTCTCCGTGGGAGACGTGGTGACCGCCGGCCAGACGGTCTGCTTGCTGGAGGTCATGAAGACCTTCCACCGCGTCACCTACGCCGGCGCCGACCTGCCGGAGCGTGGGCGCGTCCTGGCCATCCGGCCGGCCGACGGCGACGATCTCGCCGCCGGCGACGTGCTGATCGAGCTGGAGCCGGCGTGAGCCCGGTGGCGGAGCGATCCGGTCGCGCGACAGGCTGGCTGCGCCTGTCCCGGCGCCCCATGCGCGAGCCGCCGACGCTCGTCGCCCTGCCGCTGTCGCCCTGGTCGGAGAAGGCGCGCTGGGCGCTGGACCACCACGAGGTCCCCTACGTCGAGAAGCAGTACCTGCCGGTGGTGGGCTCGCCGCTGCTGCGCTGGCGCCTGCGCCGGGTGCGCAGCAAGATGACGCCGCCGTTCCTCGTCGAGGCCCGCGGCACCGTCCATCTCGACTCGTTCGACATCGCCCGCTACGCCGAGCGCACCGGCCACGGCAAGCCGCTGTTCCGTCGCGGCGACGAGGCCGAGATCGCGCACTGGCATCAGCTCAGCGAGCAGGCAATGCAGGCGGCCCGCGCGCTGGCCACCATCCGCATGGCCGAGGACGACGCCGCCCGCGACGACGTGGTGGCGACCGTGGTGCCGCGCGGCCTGGCCCGCCTGTTCCGGCCCGCGGCCCTGGTGGCCGTCCGCTTCCTCCAGCGGCGGTACCGCGCCCGCGACGCGGACGAGATCCGCCACCGAGAGGGCCTGCGCGACGTCCTCCTCGAGCTTCGCCGCGCCCTGTCCGACGGCCGCCGCTACCTGACCGGCGACGCCCTCAGCTACTGCGACATCGCGATGGCCGCCGCGCTGATGGGCGTCGAACCGGTCGACGCCCCGCACCTGCCGTTCAGCCGCGCGACCCGTCGCACCCACACCGACCTCGAGCTGGCCGGTGAATTCACCGACCTGCTCGGCTGGCGCGACCAGGTCTACGCGGCCGACCGCGTGGCTAGAAGCGGTACTCGCCTCCTAGAGTGACGAAGAGGACGTTCTGCTTGTACGTCCCGGCCCCGTCGGGGACGTTCGACGGCGCGACCGTGCCAATCATCTCCGCGCCTTCCTCACGCGGGTCGACCGTCCGCTTGAAGTAGAACACGTTGGTGAGCGTGAGCCCGAGCAGCAGCTGGTCCGGCAGCGCCGTCCAGCGAACGCCCGCCCGGCCGAAGATCTTGTTCGCGTCGGTCAGCGACGCGTCGATGGTCTCGTCCGGCACGGCCGAGCTATCGAAGATGACGCCGCCGTTGATCTCGAGCTCCGGAATCACCCAGTAGGACGCCCCGGCGCGCACGCCGTAGCTGTTGTCCCACTGGCGCGGGATGTTGACGATGATCTCGCTGGTGTCCTGGCCCTCGGCGTAGGAGCCGTCCTTGTTGAGCTTGCACACGGCGTTCGGGTCGACGGCGCTGTCGAGCAGACACTGGTTCTCGAACACGCTCCAGCGCTGGAACTCGCCGGAGGCACGCAGCTCGACCTGCGGCGTCGGCTGGTAGCGGACGCCGAGACGGGCGATGTCCGGCAGCTCCTGCTGGAAGCGAATCTCCTCCTCGAGGACAGGGCCGGTGCCGAACTTGTCGGTCAGCGTCCCGGACTGGGTCGAGTTGCCGAAGCCGGGCTGGCTCTGATACGAGGCCGCCACCCAGAGTCCGGGCATGGGCTCCCAGTTCACGCCGGCCGACGCCGCGATCGCGAATCCGCTGACGTCGATCATGCTGCGCCCCTCGGCCACGGCACCGCCCGCACCGACGAGGTCGTCCGTCCCCTGTGGCGTGCGCGCACGCACGGTGAAGACGTTGGACTGGGTGAAGTTGACCCCCGCACCGATGCTGAGCCGCGGACCGGGAAACCGGTACGCACCCGCCAGCGTGAGGTAGATGGTGCGGATCTCGCCGTTGACGGCGGCCCATCGCTGGATCCCGTCGACGGCGCCCGGGTACTGCTGGTCGTCCTCGAAATCGTCGTTCTGATCCCAGCTCGCCTGCCCGCCAAACGGGACGTACGCGCCGATCCCGAGTCCGAGGCCCGGCACTCCCAGGTCGGTGGCGACGCCCAGGAACGGCGCGGCCGCCAGGTTGGACAGCTTGGCCTTGCCCGAGTTCGCGTCGACGGCGTCGCTCGGCGTCCCGGTCGCGCCCTCCTCGTCGACGACGTTGGAGATGGCGCTCTCGGGCCGCGTGTACTCGACCGTGCGCCACGCGAGGAGGCCCTCCGCGTAGATCCGCCAGCCGCTTCCGAGCGCCAGCCCGGCCGGGTTGAAGTAGATCGCGGTCGGGTGGTCGGTTGCCACGTGGCCGAGCTCGCCGGCGTAGTGCGCCGTGAGGAACCCACCTGCACGTGCCTCGGTGGCCGCGGCCGCGCTCAAGGCGAAGGAGAGGACGACGGGTATCCAGCGATGCACAGGCTAACCATCCTTGTAGGGGTATGCGTGACCACCAGCTTTTGGATATGCTGCGGCACGGACCGCTCGGATTCTCCCGTAGGCCAAAAAACCATGTCAAGTCACTTTCGCCTCTCCTATTCCGCTTTGTCGGCCCTGACCGCCCTCTCGGCTCTCGCCTGCGTCGATCCACAGAAGTCCTTCGACGAATTCGGCGACCGGGTGGTGGACGCAGCCGCTCCCCCAGATGCCGCGCCGCCCTCCGATGGCGGCGGCTTCGACGGCGGCCTGCCCGACATCTCCGGCCCGTTCCTCCTGTCGCTCGCGACCACGGAACCGGTCCCCGTCTCCCCGCTCCGCTTCCTCGTCACCGGCGCCGTGACGCCGGGCAAGGACGGCGGCGGCACCGCCGACCTCACCATCCAGCCGCTGGGCGTCGAGATGTGCGAGAAGGGCGTGGGCGGCGAGCCGGTGGGCAAGTCCCTCACGATCGAGGGCGTGGCCATCGCCGCCGACGGCACCTTCACCGTCAACGCCGTCGGAGCGGTGGTCGATGGTCTCGCCAACCCCCTCCTCTGCGGCGTCCCAATCGATTCCGACATCCAGCTCTCGGGCAGCGTCCAGAGCGCCGACGGCTTCTGCGGCGCGGTGGGCGGCATGGTCCACGCCCCCATCGAGGGCGCCCTCGTCGGCACCTTCGCCGCCATCCGCCTCACCGAGCCCGTCATGACCGGCGACGCCAATCTGCCGGCCGCCGTCACCGCCTGCCAGTAGCGGCCGCGCAGGCCTCCCACGGTCTGGACGCTCGGCAGGCTTCGACCTGCCGAGCATGCATGTATCAGTCTGGTCGGCCGCGCCCGTCGTGATCGAGCCGATGGTGGCGCCAGAGCCGGCCGACGCAGAATCCGACCACGACGCCGACCAGGACGCCGAGGCCGATGCCGAGCGAGGCGCCTAGGCTGAGCGGCGAGGCGAGCGCGAGGCCGCCAATCGCACCGACTGCCAGGCCCATCAAGGCGCCGAGGCGACCGCGATCGCCCTCGATGCGGGACCGCATCGTCGCGACGAGGGCGCGCGTCCGGTCAAGCTCCGGATCGGCCTCGTCCGGCCACGCGACCGCGGCCGTGCGAACGGCGGCGACGGCGTCGTCGGGGATACCGAGCCGCGCACGTAAACTCGGCGGCGCGGCCGGCGAGTGCGCGCTGCCACGCCGAGAGCTCGTCGCGCGGCTGTCCGCGGAGGTTGCGCGCCTCATGGCCGCCGACCTCGCCTGCACCGCGAGCAAGAACGCGACTGCTCCGAGCGCGAGGTAAACGGCGCAGATCACCTCGCACTCGACCGGCGCGAACCCGAGCTGTGGCCTAGCAGGATGTTGAGAAACCCATCAGCACAGCCGTGTTCCTGGCCGCCGGCGGGGGTTGAGGGTTGTGCTCAGGTCCGCGGCGGCGCGCGTGACGCGCCACCGCGGCACGCCGCGCTCATGTCGCAGCGGTCAGCCTGGCCATGCGGAGCAGGTTGTAGGCGGCGCCGACGAAGTAGGCGGCGAGCTGCGTCCTCTGGACGCCGCGGAATCGCGTCTTGCGGAAGCCACCGATGGTCTTCCACCAGCCGAAGATCTCCTCGACGAGCTTTCGCTTGCGTTGACTGATCGCGTAGCCGGGATGCCGCGTGGTTCGCGTGTCGATTCGCGAGCCGCCAGACCGGGCGGTGTTCTGCGCCACATGAGGCGTGATGTTCCGCGACCTGCACGCGTCGATGAACGCCTGGTCGTCGTAGGCCTTGTCGCCAGCCATCGTGATCCGGCGCGAGCCGGCCAGCGAGTTCTCGGCCATTGCGATCGCCGCGTACGTCTCCGCGATGTACGTGGCCTCTTCGATCCTGACGTCGACCAGCAGGCCGTTTCGGTTCTCCATCAGCGCATTCGCCGAGAAGGACAGCTTGGCCTCCTTGCCCTTGCCCTTCTTCGCCAGCCGCGCTTCGGGGTCGGTGGTCAACGCGTGCGTCGCGTTGGAGCGCTTCTCGCCATGGAAGTTGACCGTCGGGTTGCCCGGGTCGTCCGGCGGCTCCCGGTCCTCGGGCTTCTCGTCCCGCGGGCGAAAGCTCTTGATCGACGCCCACGCCTCGATCAGCGAGCCGTCCACCGTGAAGTGCTCGTTGCTCATCAGGCCCGCCGCGCGCGCCTGGTTCACGACGGCGATGAAGAACTGGCCGGCCACGTCGTGCTCCAGCAGGCGGTCCCGGTTCCGAGAAAACGAGCTGTGGTCGAAGCTCGGCTCGTCCATGCTCATGTCCAGGAACCAGCGGAAGAGCAGGTTGTAGTCGAGGTGCTCGCAGAACAACCGCTCGCTGCGGATCGAGTGGAACGCCATCAGGAGCAGCGACTTCAGCAGCCGCTCCGGCGGGATCGATGGCCTGCCCACGGCGCTGTACATCTCGTCGAACACCGGCGACAAGTCCGCCAGCGCCTGGTCGGCCATCCGCTTGACCGGGCGCAACGGATGATCGGCCGGAACCCTCTTCTCCGGCGAGATGGTCGAGAACATCAGGGCCTGCTTGGTGTCGGCACCGCGCACGACGCCAACCTATCCGGACCGCCGGATCCCTGTCGATCCACCGCGCGGGGTTTTTCAACATCCTGCTAGAGCGCGTACGGAAGGGGTCATCGACCGCACCGCAATTGTCTCGAAGGGCGATCGATGTCCCCATCAGCTTCTTCATCACCGGCTACGGCGACGCGCCGATGACCGTCCCGGCCATGAAGGCCGGAGCCGCCGAGTTCTAGGCGAAGACCTTCAAACGACGCCCTCCTCGGCGCCCATCACTGCAACACCGCAAACAACTATCGGCACGGGCGCCACTTCGGGCTGATACCGCCCTCGGGCGTCACTCGAATGGGGCCGGATCCTTCGACGTTGGCTACGAAGACCTCGGAAACGATCTGGTTGTCGACGATCGAGATGCGGCTCCAAGCGATGCGTTCGCCATCTGGCGAGATCGCGGCGGCCTGATCGTCGCTATCGCCCGAGGACGTGATCTGCTGCTGGCCCGTTCCGTCTGCGTTCATCCAGAAGAGATCGCCCCGAAGCGAGTAGACGATCTTGGACCCATCAGGCAAGAAGATCCCGCTTCCATCCAGTTCTTTTGAGTTCGTCAGGTTGCGAGGGTTGTTGCCGTCGGCTGTCATGACCCACACGTCGGTATTATTAGTGGGCCCAGACGTGAAAAGAATGTTCGCTCCATCAGGGGACCAGACCGGGTCGTTGTCGTGTCCCTCAGGGTTGTTGGTTCGGTTCGTTTGCTCCGTGCCGTCGCTGTTCATTGTGAAGATGTCTCGAAGTCCCTTGTCGTCGGTGGACACGAAAGCGATTGTCGTTCCATCCGGAGACCAAGAAAAGTCAGGGCCAGCGGTGGAGACCAGATCGGTTGGTTCGCCACCAGCAGCATCGATGACGAACAGATGATATCTGCCGAGCTCGATCCCTAGCACTGCGAACGCAATGCGTCTCCCATCAGGCGACCAACTTGGACGCGAGAGGCTGTCGTCCGCATCGAATGCGGTGAGTTCAACGGGGTCGCTCCCGTCTGCATTCATCGTCCAGATCGCTTCGCCTCGCATGAAGGCGATCCTCGAACCGTCCGGAGACCAAGCAGGCTCCGTATCCGACGCAGAACCTTCCGTCAGGTTGATCTGGTTCGAGCCATCGGCATCGCTCAGATAGATCTCCGAGTTCCCGTCTCGGGACGACGCGAAAACCAGACGGTCGGTACATGATCCTGCATCCGTCGGTGCGCCACCGTCCGGCCCGGCATCGCCAGTTGCGCCGCTTCCATCGTCGCCGCCACCGTCGGGGTCTTCGTCGAAGGGTGAGGGTATACACGTGCGGGCCACGCCGTCCGAGGCCGGATACTCGCCCGCGAGATCGCAGAACGGTCGTTCGGGGTCCTTGCACGAACTGTTCTCGTCGCAATAGAGCGGGTCATAAGTGGTGCAGGCGGATGCAACAAGGAGCGCGAAGGAGAGGATCGTGCGCCGTGCCGCGGAGATATCGACCGCCGTGGAGAGTGTCTTGGTTTTCGTCATGGTGTGGTTTCTCGCCGACGATGCGGGGGTCACTGACACGCCGAGTAATAGAGGTCGGTCTCGCCGTCCACGACGATGCTGACGACCATCTGCGTCTGGGTATCGTCCCACCGCGCATAGGCGTAGAGCGTGGCGTCGGGAACCAGAAACTCACTGTCGAACAGAACGGGTGCACCGAATTCGTCGTCGGTCGAACTCTCGTTCTGCAATCGCGAGGGGAATCTTGGGCTGCGCGAAGGCATTGAGCGTGATCAGAAGACGCAGTTCGTCAGGAGACACATCCACGGAGAAGTAGCCGCCCGTCGGGAGAACCGTGACGGGTTCGCTCCATGGCGCGCCGATTGCGCTCCTGGTGGCTCGCTGGACCGTTCCACTCGGGTTGCCGACGAAGTAGACAGCGAGGCCGTCTGAAGATAGCGATGGCGTGATCCCCACCAGCCCTGTCGCCTCCGGCTCGCCGAAGGCACCGGTCGGGGAAGCACGAGTCGCAGTCTGGATGCCGTTGCCCTGGATGACTCGATAGAACATCTCCAGGCCCGATGGAGAGATTTCCGGGTCGGCCACGTTGACCTCATCGCTGCTGAGTTCGTCGAGTCGGGCCGGCTCACCGAACGCCTGCCCTGGCTCCTCTCGTGTGGCCACGTAGATACCTGCCTCGGCCGTCGGGGTGCCGCGCGCGAAATAGAGGGACAATCCGTCCGACGAGAACGAGCCCGGATACTCCGATGCCGAAGTGTTGACGTTGGCGAGCTCCGAGGGCGTCGACCATGAACAAGCAGGCGAACCATCGTTCTGCGATCCGCCGTCCGGCTCACCGCCCCCGTCGGCGGCGCTCCCGCCACCAGCGTCTCCCGGGTCGCCGCCCGCGTCGAAAGGGGATGGGATGCAGGTCCTCGCGACGCCGTCAGAGGCCGGGTACTCGCCGGCCAGGTCGCAGAACGGCCGATCGGGGTCCTTGCACGAACTGTTCTCGTCGCAATATAGCGGGTCGTAGGTTGTGCACGCAGAAGCAACGAGCACCGCGACGGAGAGGATCGCGCGGCGCGCCGCGGTGATATGGACCGAGGTGGAGTGTGTCTTGGCGTTCGTCATAGTCTGGGTGGTCGCCGACGATGCAGGGGTCACTGACATTCTGAGTAGTAGAGGTCCGCTTCGTTATCGACCACGACGGTGACGACCATCTGCGTCTGCGTGTCATCCCATCGCGCGAACCAGTAGGTGAGTCCGTCAGGGACGAGAATCGCCTTGTCGAACGGGACGGGCGGACCGAACTCCTCGTCCTTGGAGCCCCGCTCAGCGATGGCGAGCGGGATCTCGGGGGACTTGACGGGATTGAGAGTGATCAGAAGACGCAGTTCGTCCGGGGACACGTCGACAGAGAAGTAGCCGTCGGTCGGCAGAACTGTGACCGGGTCGGTCCATGGCGCGCCGATTGCGCTTCTGGTCGCTCGCTGGACGGTTCCACCCACTTCGTCGACGAAGTAGAGGGCGAGGCCGTCCCCCGACAGCGATGGGGCTATCCCCACGAGACCTGTCGGGTCCGATGCGCCGAAGGCAGCAGCCGGCGAAGCGCGAGTCGCCGTTTGGATGTCGCCCGGCCCGCCGCCGTCTCGATAGAAGATTTCAAGGTCCGAGGCCGAGATCTCCGGGCTGTACTCGAAGACATCCTCGCTGCTGAGCTCCTCGATCCGCGTCGCTCCATCAAATGCCTGTCCGATCGCTTTGCGTGTAGCGACATAGATACCTGACTCGGCCGCAGGGCTGGTCAGCGCGAAATACAAAGCCAATCGGTCCGACGAGAACGATCCCGGATACTCCGTGGCCGACGAGTTCACGTTGGCGAGTCGCGAGGGGCTGGTCCACGAGCAGAGAGGCGCCGCGTCGTTTGACGATCCTCCATCGGGGCCATCACCGCCCCCGTCGGCGGCGCTGCCGCTTCCAGCGTCTCCCGGGTCGCCGCCCGCGTCGAACGGCGATGGAATGCAGGTTCGCGCGACGCCGTCAGAGGCTGGGTACTCGCCGGCCAGGTCGCAGAAGGATCGTTCGGGATCCTTGCACGAGTTCTCGTCGTCACAGTACAGCGGGTCGTATGTCGTGCATCCCAGATGGCAGAGCAGGGTCGCCGACAAGAGAGATGCGGTACGCACGGCGGGATTATCGGACGCAGCGACAAGTTGTTTCCTCGGCAATGGTCATGCTTGGGAAGCGTTGACTTGCGTACGCTTCTCGAGCCGCTCGATTGCGGACTGCGTCGGAGACACACACCCCGGCCCGGATGCGACTGCCGGTTGCGGGCGGCAGCTGCCAACAATTGGCTCACGGAGGGACGGTACGCGGGGGCCGATTGGCGGTTTCGCTGAATGCGGCGCATTTTCTTCGCCAGGTGGGCGCAGCAAATCGGTTACATGAGCCTATGTCGTCCGTTCATCGTCCACCTGGCTTCATCCTCTCGTCTCTTCTCGTTCTGGGGCTCGCCGCCTGCGGCGATAACAACTCGGAGCCACGCGGCGACGACGGCGACGATGATGGCGGGGGCGGCGCCACGCTACCAGATGCAAGCGGCGGCGAGCCGGACAGCGGCGGTGGCCAGCCGGACGCTGGTGGCGGCGACAAGGATGCGGGCGATCAGCTCGATGCCGGCGATCTGGACGGCGGAAGTGATCGCGATGCCGGTGGCGCGCCGGACGCCGGCGACCTCGATGGCGGCGGTGCGCCTGATGCCGGTGCGCCGGACGCTGGCGAGCCGGATGCCGGCACGCCGGATGCTGGCGCAGATCCGTTCGATGGCGAATTCCTGCTCGGAATCGTGTCGGCCTTCAACCCGAACGATCCGATTCGATTCATTGCCACGGTGGACTTCACTGGCGCGGGTGAGGGCGGCACGGCGGACTTCTCGTTCCAGCCCCTCATTGCAGCCGACTGCGTGGCCGACATGGGGGGCTTGCCAGTCGGCGAGCCGTTCGCCTCGAACGGGGTTCCCGTCGGCGCAGATGGCACCTTCCAGATGACGCTCAACGGCACCCTTCCCGCCGACGCGAACCCAGTGCCCGCGCTGCAGTGCCAGGAGCTGGCGGCGGAGATCGAGGTGACCGGGCAGATCATCAGCGCGGACCTCTCGTGCGGGACGGTCGTGGTCCTCGGGACCATCATGGGTACCTTCGGCGCCATTCGTATCCCGCCGGGCACCGTCGGGGACGAGAACCTGCCGGCTCCGCTCACGGCCTGTCCCTGACGGCCTGCCGCGCCGCGTCGGAGTGTCCTGACCAAAAGCCGGGGACGGAGGTTTGGGCAGACCCACCTCGGGTGCGCCCCGGAAGGGCCATTTTATTGGACACCTGGGGCGTGGAGTCGGTTACACCATCGGGATGTCGATTTCTCGCACTGCTTATCTCTCCCTTTCTGCTCTCCTAGCGATCGTTCCCGCGGCCTGCGGTGGCGATGACGATGACGGTGACGGCGGCGGCGCCGCCGACTCCGGTGGTGGTGGGGGCCAGGCTGACGCCGGCGGCGGCGAAGCTGACGCCGGTGGTGGCGAAGCCGACGCTGGCGAGACCAGACGCGGGCGCCAGCAACTACGATCACCTCGTTGGGCTTGCGGTCACAGCTACGGCCGGGCCTCAAGAGATCCAAACCAGCATTCGGCTGCTCGCCACGATCGCCGTGGAGGGCACCACGGCTGAATTCACGCTGCAGCCGATCACATCTCCTGATTGCGATAAGAAGACTCCGGGTACCCTCGTGGGCGACGCGCGGACGGAGTCGGCCGAGGTCGACGCAAAGGGTGCCTTCGAGGTCACTCTCACCGCAGCGACCCTCCCCATGGGTAGCGTCGGTGGCGCCGGCTCGGACCTGACGTGCGCAGTTGACATCGTCGGCGACCTCACCATCACGGGCTCGCTTCAGGCGAGCGGCGAGCCGTGTGGCGCCATCACTGGCAGCATCACGTCGCCGCTTGCGGGAACGGCCGAGGGCACGTTCGGCTCGGTGGCCATCGAGCCCGGCACGATCGGCGACGATCTTCCGGCGGCTCTCGAAGACTGCAAGTAGTCTCCCTCTAACGCCGGGGCGTCGCTCTCCTCCACCAACTTGCAGAAGGTCAAGCTAGCGCTGTTGGTGGCGGGGGTCGGCGCCCTGGTGTGGATGGTTTTTCATCTCGGGCCGGGGGTGCTCCTGGCCGGGATGATGGCGGTGGGTTGGGGGTTCATTCCGTCGTGCGGGGCGCACCTTTGCGGGTTGTGTCTCGATGCGGTGGCGCTGCGGGCTTGTGCCGGGAAGCCCGGGCGGAAGGTGCCGTACCTCGAGTACGCGCGCATCAGCATCGCGGGGCACGGGGTCAACGAGGCGTCGCCGTTCGGCAAGGTCGGCGAGGTCGTCAAGTACACGCTGCTCGACGACCGGCTGGAAGCTGCCGACTCGGCGGGCGCGCTGGTCGCGCAGAACATCGCCAGCTTCGTGGTGAACTGCGGGCTGGTGGCGCTGGCGGCGCCGGTTGCGTTCGTCTTTCTCGGGGCCGATGGCATCATCGCCGTCCTGTTCGGCGCGGTCGGGGTCATCTTCCTCGGCGCGGGTGCCGTCGGGCTGAGCATCCTGCGACGCGGGGTGGGGAGCTGGCCGTTCAAGGTGCTGCGCAAGGCCGGGATCGGGAAGCTCCGCGTGCCCAGAAGGCGCATCGCGAAGCTGGCAGAAGTCGTGGACCAAGGTGGAGAAGTCGTGGAAGGAGGCGACCGAGGTGCGGGGCGCGATGCCCAGGATCTGGATCGCCTCGGTGCTGAGCCGGCTGGCCAACGTGGGCGAGACTGCCCTGCTGCTCTACTTCCTCGGCGGGGACCGGGTCATCGCCGCGGCGTTTCTCAACCTGGCGGGCAGCGTCTTCACCGGATGGATGTTCGGCTTCGTGCCGATGCAGGCCGGGACGGCCGAGGGCTCGGCGTACATCGTGTTCCGCGCGGTCGGGCTGTCGCCGGAGCTGGGCGTGCTGGTCGAGATCTGTCGCAAGCTGCGCCGCGTGGTGTTCATCTTCGTCGGCGTGAGCGTGCTCGGCTGGGAGACGTTCCGCAGCTTCATGTCCGGCGAGGAGGAGCAGAAGCGCCGGGCCGCGAGCGAGTCGTGAGCGTCTCCCGTCCGCGCTACGACGCCCGCGCCGCATAGGCGCGCAGCTCGGCCAGCTCGCGCTCGAAGCCGCCCGACAGGATCGGGAAGCGGCACCAGGTCTTCGGGTCGAGGTTCTTGTCGTCGAGGTGGAACGACGGGGCGTAGCGCTCGCGCTTCCACTGGTTGCGGCACCACAGGCGGAAGAAGCGCTCGACCCAGGTGACGAGGTCGGGCGTCGCGAGGTCCGGGAAGCGGACGCGCATCTCCTGGAACACCTCGACCGGCGTGTGGCTGTCGCGGATGGCGGAGTCCTCGATGGCGTCGAGCAGGACGTACGGCATCAGGTCCTTCTCGTCGGTCTGGTTCTCGCTCGGCCGGGCGCAGCTCGGCCGTCGGGGCCTGGGCGTTGACAGCGGCCAGCGCCGGGAATGGAGAACAATCCCGCCGGGCCCTCCTTCTCCAGCCACGACAGCCAGCCGAGCAGGAACGCCTTGTCGATGCCGGCGATGGGCGACAGGCCGCCGCACGTGTCGCCGTCCATCGTGGCGTAGCCGACCGCCGCCTCGGAGCGGTTGCTGGTCGCCAGCAGGAGCGCGTTGTCGAGGTTGGCGAGCATCCAGATCGCCGGGCCGCGCGCGCGCGCCTGGATGTTCTGCAGCGCGACGTCGTCGCGCTCCCAGCTGAGCGGGCGCTCGATGGCGCGCGAGATCAGGTCCTGGTAGCCCTGCACCATGGCGTCCACGTCGAGCTCGAGGTAGCGGGCGCCGACCGCCTCCGCGACCGCGCCGCGCGGCCGCGCGCGTGACCGGGCCGCTGTTGCGCGTCGCCTGATAGGCGCAGGTGAGCAGCCGGCCGACGATGTCGCGCGGCGTCGTCGCGGCCGGCGAGATCGATGTGGCACAGCTTCGCCTTGCAGCCCGTCGAGGCCCAGCTGGCCGGCGCCGAAGTGGACCATGAGCGAGACCAGGCAGCTGACCGCGGCCGAGTCGGCCCCGCCCGACAGCGACACGACGAAGCCGCGGGCGCGGCTCTTGCGCAGGTAGTCGAACAGCGCCGAGCGCGACGGCGCGCGCGAACTCCTCCTCCTTGACCCGCTCGCCGTCCTCCCACGTGCGCACCGGCACCGCCTCGGCGGCCGGCTCGAGCGGCGGAAAGTCGAACGGGCACGTCGACGGCGCGGTCCTCGACCTCGGGCCGGAAGCTGCCGGTGCGGGCCTGGATCATGCGGTTGTCGGTGATGTCGACCACCGCGCTGGTGACCTCGAAGTCGCGGTAGGAGAAGCGCTCGCCGACGGCGACCAGCTGGCCGGCGCTGGCGATGAGCGCGCCGCCGTCGTAGATGATGCGGCCGGCCTCGTTGCCCAGGAGGTTGGCGTAGACGTAGGCGACGCCGAACGCGCGCGAGCCCTCGATGACGAAGCGCTGGCGCACCTCGTGCTTGCCGAACGCGAAGTGGCTGGCGCTCGGGTTGAGGATGACGTCGGCGCCCTCGAGCGCGAGGTGGCCGCCCGGGCGGTTGGCCACCCACGCGTCCTCGCACATCTCGAAGCCGATCTTGATGCCGCCGCAGTCGAACAGATCGGCGCCCAGCGGCACCTCGCTGCCGCCGACCTCGATGCGCGCCACGTGGCCCTCCGGCCACGGCTTGAACCAGCGCGGCTCGTAGTGGATGCCGTCGCCGGCCAGGTTGCGCTTGGCCGCGAAGCCGGCCACGCGGCCGTCGACCAGCAGCGCGGCGGCGTTGTACAGGGCGCGGTTGTAGAACAGCGGCAGGCCGACGCAGACGATCATGCCTCCGGTGGCCGGCGCGAGCTCGAGCAGCACCTCGAGCGACGTCGCGTGCAGCCCGGGCGAGTGGAAGGCGTCCTCGCAGCCGTAGCCGGTGATGCAGAGCTCCGGCAGGCACAGGATGCTCACGCCGTCGGCGCGCGCGGCGGCGATGGCCCGCTCGATGCGCGTGCGGTTGCCGTCCCAGTCGAGAGGGGTCTGGTTGAGCACGGCGGCTCCGACCTTGACCAGCTTCACGGGCCCTCCTGCAGCCGCTCGAGCAGGAGAGGCGCCACGCTGTGGATGGTGAGCAGCGGGTGGTCGCGGCCGAGCTCGATCGCGCGCGGGTGACTGTCGGTGGCGGCCAGGCCGGAGAACAGCCCGCTCGAGGTCAGCCGCTCGAGCGCGTCGCCGACGAACAGGCCGTGGGTGGTGACCGCCGCGATCGAGATGGCGCCGGCATCGCGATACGCCGCGGCCGCGGCCAGCAGCGAGCCGCCGGTGCGGATCATGTCGTCGTAGATGACGACGCGGGAGCCGCGCACGTGGGCGCTCACGCCGGAGACCTCGGTGCGCGAGCCGGACAGGCGGCGCTTGTACACGAAGGCGGCCGGCACGCCCAGCTCGTGGGCCAGGTGCTCGACCCACTTGGCGCGGCCCGCGTCGGTGCAGCCGAGCACGAAGCTGTTGTCCGTGATCATGTTCGTGTTGGCGCTCGCGTTGGCGTTTGCCGCGATGTCCACGTTCTCGTCCGCGCCGTCGCCGTCGGCGCCGAACGCTGTCACCGCGGCGCGGATGAACGGCGCGCCGTCGATGTGGATCGGGTGGACCGCGCCCTCGAAGTAGTGCGCCACGCTGTCGACGTGCAGGTCGAGCAGGAAGACGCGGTTGCCCAGGCCGGCGACCGGGATGGACGAGAGCAGGCGGGCGCGCGACTTGGCGGTGACGACCTCGCCCTCGCGGCCGGCGCGCTCCATCGTCGAGTAGCCGAAGTACGGGATGACCAGGGTGAGGCGGGCGGCCCCGCAGTGAAACAGGCCGCAGGCAAGGTCGTAGAGCTCGAGCGTGTCGGAGTCGGAGATGGTGCCGCCGACCACCACGACATCGAGGCCGTGGCAGCGGGTGAGGATGCGCTGGTAGCGCTCTCCGTCGGGAAAGAACTGGCGCTCGATCTCGCCGGCGGCGTGACCGCCGAGACGGCACAGCTCGGCCGCCAGGTGGGCGTAAGCGCGGGTGGCGAAGACGACGGGACCGGTCACGGCTGCATCCGGGAGTATCTGGAGATCTTATGCTATTCGCGAGCGGCCGGCTGGATCGTGTCGGCGGTTGCGCGCCCGGACGGCCCCTTCACGGCGGAGGCGCCCGGGCCCGGACGGTTCGCGGCCAGCGGACGCGCGAGGCGCCGCACGGTCGAGCCGCCTCGCGGGAGGCGCGCCCTGGGTCGGCTTTCAGCTGCGCGGTCACGCTGCTTGGATGACCCGGCCCGGGCCGAGGTGACGGCCTGTCTCCCGCCGCGAGTGGCGCACGCGCTCAGGTCGCGCGCTGCCACAGGTCGGGATAGGTCTCGACGAGGCCGCGGGCGTCAACGGCGATGTCGGCCGAGAAGGTCCCCGACTCGTAGCGGTAGACGCCGCCATCGCCGCCGCGCTCGAGGCAGGTGTACCGCTGGGTGGCCGCGGCCGGGCGAAACTCCGGGAAGTTGAAGTAGACGACGCGCAGGTCGCGGCTCTGGCCGGCGGCCAGGTCCAGGCGCCGGATCGGCAGCGTGTTGGTGAACGGGGTCAGTGCGATGTCGATGTCCACGCAGCCGTCGAGCTCGTTCAACGCCTCACCGGCCGACCCGCGCCAGCGGCCGTCACCGTCGCTCTCGAGGCGCTCGCTTCGCCCTCGCAGCGGCAGGTCGAGCTCCACCCGGCGCGTCCGCCACGCCCGGTCGCAGGTCACGCGATAGGACAGGCGCACCGGCTCGCCCTCGCACAGGGCGATCAGCGCCCCATCGGCGACCACGGCGTCGGTCTCCTCGCGCAGGGCGAGGTGCTCGAGCCCGGGCCACGCCAGGGCCCTCCAGAACAGGTCCGCTTTCTTCACTGTAACCTTCTATTTAATTTTACAGGTTACAGCCTTGCACGCGCCGGACATCCCTGCAACCGGTAAAATGCCGACGATGGTTTCATCGAACCAGGAAGCGCCCGGCCAGCTGGAGCGCGTTCGCGAGCTCCTCAACAGCTGGCTGGTCCCCAACGACACGCGGGTCCCGACCGACAGGTTCGACGAGCTGGCCCGCGCGCTCCGCCTGCGCGATCGCCGGGAAGCCGCGCAGATCCGCGGCGCTGCGCGACGACCTGCGCGCCGCGGTCGAGGCCGGTCCGCACGCGCTGGGCCGCCTCGACCGGTGGATCCCGCGCCTGCGGCTGCGTCCCTCCCTGCGCGACGGAGACGAGGCGGTTCACATGGAGCACGCCGGCGGCAGGGCCGGCGACTACCTGGCCATCGTCCTGGCCGCCATCGCGGATCGCACCTGGCCCCGCCTCAAGGCCTGCCCCGACTGCCGCTGGGTCTTCTTCGACCACACCCGCAACGGCAGCAAGCGCTGGTGCCTGATGAACGCCGGGCCGACCGGCCGCGCCTGTGGCACGATCGACAAGGTCAGGCGCTTCCGCCAGCGCCAGCGACGAGGGGCCTGAGGGCCTGAGGGCCACCGTGCTTCCCCGCCACCCCTGGCGTCCCCCGCATTCCGTGCATATACAGGTTCCATGAGCGACGTCACGCGACACGCCCGCACCATCGCCGAGCAGTGCGCCTGCATCCGGACCCGGCAGGCGTCTCGCGCGCTGACCCGCCTGTACGACGACGCGCTGCGCGGGGCCGGCCTCCAGATCTCGCAGCTGTCGGCCCTGGTGGCGGTGGCGCTGTACGGCGAGGCCGGCGCGACGATCGGCGAGCTGGCCGCCACCCTGGTCCTCGAGCGCACCACGCTCACGCGCAATCTCCGCCCGCTCGAGGAGGCCGGCTGGATCCGGGTGACGCGCTCGGCGGCCGACGCGCGCGCCCGCATCGTGCTGCTGACCCGCTCCGGCGAGGCGGCCATCGAGCGGGCCATGCCGCTGTGGCAGCGCGCGCAGCGGCGGGTCGCCGATGCCGTGGGCGGCCGCGCCCTCGACGACTACAAGAGCCGGCTGGCCGGGGTCGTCAACACGCTGGTCGAGCGCGAGCCGGAGGCCCCCAGAGCGGCCGCGCCGGCCCGCAAGCGCCGGCAGCGCTGATCGACGCGCGCAGCGCTCAGAGCGGGCGCTCGGCCGGCTCGGTCTCGCCGAACGGGATGATCACCTTGAAGCCGAGCAGGCGCCAGGACGCGTCGATGCGCATGAACTCGAACGTCCCGGTGGTCTTGCCCTTCTCGTACTCGAGCACCGCCTGCACGCGCGCGCGGTCGCGATCCGGGTTCTGCGCGTCGGAGATGATGCCGAGCACGCGCACGAAGTTGCCCAGCTCGGCGCGGTGCGACTGCAGCACGCCCTTGAACTCCTCGAGCGTGACGGAGCCCTTGAACACAGGCGACGCGCCCTCGTGGACCTCGTCGGCCCGCCCCTCGCGCACGCCCTGCAGGATCGTGTGCACGAGCTTGATGACCTCCGGCGGGGCGCGCAGGCGCTCCTCCTGCGACTCCAGCTGGGACGCCTTCTTCTCCAGCTCGGGCGGGATGTCGACGCTGAGGCCGAGCAGGCGCCAGACGCCGTCCGGCCCGCGGTGGAAGCTGAGCTTGCCCATCGTCTCGCCGCGCTCGAACTCCAGGTGGAGCTGGATGCCGGCGATCATGCCTGCCACGCTGGCCGCTCGATCCACGTGGGTCACCTCGCCCGCGCGCACGAACGGCCCCAGCGTCCCGTTCATGCGATCGACGAGGTCGACGAACTTGTCGATGAGCAGCGTCTGCTGGAAGCGCGACGACGACTCGTCGAAGACTTGCTGGGCCTTGCCGTCGCGCAGAAGCTCCATGACCGCCTCCGCCCGCTTCTTGAACAGGCGCTCCTGGCGGTAGTCGCCCGACAGGAAGATGACGCCGGCCACCGCCGCGACGCCGAGCACCAGCAGCACCAGGGCGAGAGCCAGGCGGCGGCGCCGGCCCGGCACCCGCGCTGTCGTCGTGGTCGGGGCCGCGGCCGCCGCCGGCGCGACATGCTCGGGCGCGGTCCGCTCCTCCGGTCCGTTGAGATCGTCGTCCGGCCGGCCGGGCTCGTCCCGTTCCTGGTGGTCGCGCGGCGGCCCATCGCTCATGGCGGCGGACCGGTCCGCTCGGCCAGCGACTCGACGAAGCGCGCGACGGCGTTCTGCGCCACCGCCAGCCGGTAGGCCGCCGTCGAGCGCACGTCGTCGATCGGGCGGATCTCGCCGGCCAGCGCGGCGCGCACCGCGTCGGCGGCCTGCGTTCCCGGCGCCGCGCCCAGCAGCGCCGCCTCGGCCGCGCGCGCCCGGATCGGCCGGTCGGCCACGGCGCCCAGCCCGATGCGCACGTGCCGCACCACGCCCTGCTCGACCTGTGCGCACGCGGCGACCATCACCTTCGAGATCGACTGCGCGCGCCGCGTGCCCATCTTGCGCCAGTGGTGGCGGGCGCCGGCCGGGCGCGGCGGAAAGCGCACGGCCAGGATGATCTCGTCCGGCGCGAGCGCCGTCGTGCGATAGCCGGTGATGAATCGATCGTAGCTGACCTCGCGCCGGCCGGCCGCCGATGCCACCTCGATCACGGCGTCGTAGGCCAGCAGCACCGGCAGCGTGTCGCCCACCGGCGAGCAGGTGGCGACGTTGCCGCCCAGGGTGCCGCGCGCCTGGATCTGCAGCGCGCCAACCTCGCGGGAGGCCGCCGCCAGGGCAGGCAGCTCGCGCCGCACGCACCTCGCTGGCCAGCAGCGCCGCATACGTGGTGGCCGCGCCGATCACGACGGTTCCGTCGCTCGTCGACAGCGACGCCGCAAAGCGGTGCCAGACCGAACACATCGATCACGCCGGGCGGCTCCGGCTTGCGGCCGGCCTGCACCAGCAGATCGGTGCCGCCGGCCAGGACGACGTAGTCCGGGTGGGCCCGGCGCGCGGCCAGCGCCTCGTCCAGCCCGGCCGGGCGCAGGTAGCTCGGTCACGACCCGCTCCGCTTCGCCTGCTCGGCCACCTCGGCCACGGCGTCGACGATGAGCTGGTAGCCGGTGCAGCGGCAGATGTTGCCGGCCAGGAGCTCGCGCAGGCGGGCGCGCGACGCGTCCGGCTCGCTCTCGATCACGCGCGCCGCGCACAACGCGATGCCCGGCGTGCAGATGCCGCACTGCGTGCCGCCCAGGCGCACCAGCGCGGCCTGCACCGCGTGCAGCGCGTCGCCGCCGGCGAGGCCCTCGATGGTGCGCACCTTGTGGCCGACCGCCTGGCCGGCCGCGACAAGGCACGAGTTGACGACCTCACCGTCGATCATGACGGTGCACGCGCCGCACTCACCCTCGCCGCAGCCCTCCTTGGTGCCGGTCAGGCGCAGGTCCTCGCGCAGCACGTCGAGCAGCCGCTTCCACGGCGACGCCTCCACCGAGACGGCGCGCCCGTTGACGTCGAGGTCGAGCTTCATCGCGCCCTCGCCAGGGCGCGCTCGATCACCTCGGGCAGGACCGGGAGCGAGTCGAACGGCGCGCCCACCGCGTCCTCGATGGCGTTGGCCACCGCCGCGGCGGGTCCGTCCATCGGGATCTCGCCCACGCCCTTGGCCCCGTGCGGTCCGAACGGATACGGCTCCTCGATCAGAGATCGTCTCCATCTCCGGCGCGTCGGCGAAGGTCGGCACGATGCAGTCGGTCATGCGCCGGTTCATCACGCGGCCGCGCTTGTACACGACGCTCTCCCACAGCGCCCAGCCCAGCGCCTGCAAGGTGCCGCCCTCGATCTGACCCTTGACCAGGATCGGATGGATGGCGCGGCCGACGTCGACCGCGTGCACGCAGCGCTCGACGGTGACCTCGAAGGTGTCGAGGTCGACCGCCACGTCGACCAGGCAGCAGGCCCAGCCGTAGACCGGATAGGCCGAGCCGGTGTAGGTCGCGTCGTCCCACTCGATGCCGGGCGGCGGCTCGTAGGTCGCGGTCTCGGCCACCTCGCCGCCCTTGGCCATGGCGGCCGCCGCGTCGACCAGCGACGCGCCGGTCATGCCGTTGTCGGCGGCCCAGGCGGCGATGCGGTCGCGCAGCGCCCGCGCCGCGCGCTCGACGACGCCGCCGACGACCATGCAGGTGCGCGACGCCACCGTCGGGCCGCTGTCGGGCACCTGGGCCGTGCTCTGCGTCGGCGATGTCCACCCGGCCGACATCGACGCCGAGCGCGGTGGCCGCGATCTGCGAGAAGATGGTGAGCGCGCCCTGGCCGATGTCGGTCGAGCTCGATCGCACCTCGAAGCGGCCGCCGGGCAGGAGCGCCACGGTCGCGCGCCCGGCCAGGCGCTGCTCGCCGCTGCCGGTGAAGCCGGCCCCGTGGAAGTAGAAGGCCAGCCCGCGCCCGCGCCGCACCGGCGGCCGGCCGCCGCCGCCGCTCTGGCGCGTCGCCCAGCGGCACCGCCGCGGCCGCCGCCGCCACCGCCTCGAGCGCCTTCTCGCTGCCGACGCTGTAGGTCAGCACCTGCGAGGTCGCGGTGGCGTCGCCCAGGCGCAGCATGTTGCGCCGGCGCATCTCGAACGGCTCGATGCCGAGCAGGCGCGCGGCCTTCTCCATCTGCCGCTCGTACGCGAACGTGGTCTGCGGCGCGCCGAAGCCGCGGAAGGCGCCGTGCGGCGGCGTGTTGGTCGCGACCGCGCGCCCGACCACGCGCACCGTCTCGCACTTGTACGGGCCGGCCGCGTGCAGGACGCCGCGCGACAGCACCACCGGCGACAGCGTCAGGTAGGCGCCGCCGTCGAACAGCACGTCCACGTCGATGGCGACGATGCGTGCCGTCGCGGCGGAACCCCATGCGGTGGTGCACGCGGGCCGGGTGGCGCTTGGTGGTGGCGCCGATGTCCTCGTCGCGGTCGTAGATCACCTTGACCGGGCGGCCGGCCTTGCGCGCCAGCAGCGCCGCGTGGGCCGCGATCATCGACGGGTACTCCTCCTTGCCGCCGAAGCCGCCGCCGGTGACCGACTGGGCGATGACGATCTGCTGGTCGGGCAGGCCGAGCAGCGGCTTCATCGCCTTGTGCACGTAGTACGGGCACTGCAGCGAGCCGACGATGTGGCACGAGCCGTCGGCCTCGAAGCGCGCCACCATGCCCTGCGGCTCGATGTACATCTGCTCCTGGGCGCCGGTGTCGTAGGTGCCCTCGACGACCAGATCGGCCGTGGCCATGCGCCGCCTCGACGTCGCCGCCCTTGCGGATCTCGAAGCGCTTGAAGACGTTGTCGGTGCCGTGCAGCAGCACGTCGGCGCGCAGCGCGTCCTCGAACGTGTGCACGCCGGGCAGCTCCTCGACGTCGAGCAGGACGTGGGCCGCCGCCTCCTGCGCGCGCCGGCGGGTCGGCGCCGCGACCAGCGCCACCGCCTCGTCGACGTGGCGGATGTGCCCGCCCACCGGGACCAGCGCCGGCTGGTCCTCCTCGATCAGATAGATCGTGTTGCGGCCCGGGATGTCGTCGGCGGTGACGACGACGACGTCGCTCCAGTCGAAGCTCGGGTCGAGCCGGATGGCGCGCAGCACGCCGTGCGGCACCTGGCTGCGCACCGTGGCGCCGTGCAGCGCGCCGGCCGCGCGGCAGGTCGTCGACGTAGAGCGCCGTGCCGCGCACCTTGGCCTCGCCGTCGACGCGGGGGATGGACGCGCCGACGGCAGGGCGCACCGCGGCCTCGCCTGCGGGCGCGCGATCGGGTGGTCGGTTCGCTTGCACCGGCTTCGGTTTTACTACAGTTGAGTCCACCGCGTGCGGCCCCGGCGCCGTGCTACAAGGCAGGGCATGAGCACACAGCCGTGCGCCATCGTCACCGGAGCCACCTCGGGCATCGGCCGCGCGGCCGCGATGCGCCTGGCGCAGGAGGGCCTGGCCGTCGTGGCGGTCGGCCGCAACACCGCCGCCCTGGCCGAGGTCGAGGCCGCCATCGCCGCAGGCCGGCGGCGCCTGCGCCCCGGTGCAGGCGGACGTGGTCACCGACGAGGCGCCCGGCCACGTGGTCAGCGCCGCGGTGCAGGCGTTCGGCGGCGTCGACGCGCTGGTCAACGCGGCCGGCATCATCGCGTCGGCCGCGCCTCGAGGGGACCGACGACGAGGCCTGGGACCGCATGATGGACATCAACGTGCGCGCCCCGTTCCGGCTCATGCGCGCCGCCGCGCCGCACCTCATCGCCCGACGCGGCGCGGTGGTCAACGTGTCGAGCGTGGCCGGGCTGCGCTCGTTCCCCGGCATCCTGTCGTACGCGGTCAGCAAGGCCGCGGTCGATCAGCTGACGCGGTGCTCCGCGCTCGAGCTGGCGCCGCGCGGGGTGCGGGTCAACGCGGTCAACCCGGGCGTGGTGGTGACCGAGCTGCACCGGCGCGGCGGCATGAACGAGCAGCAGTACGCCGCGTTCCTGGAGCGCACGCGCGAGACGCACCCGCTGGGGCGGCCGGGCACGGTCGACGAGGTAGCCGAGCTGATCGCGTTTCTCGCCTCCAGCCGCAGCGCCTGGATCACCGGGGAGACGGTCGCCATCGACGGCGGGCGCCACCTCACCTGCGCGCGCTAATCTCCCGGCCATGCAGACGCGACCGCTCGGGCGCACGGACTTTCCGGTATCGGCGTTGGCTTCGGCTGCTGGGGGCTGGCCGGCGAGATGTGGTTCGGCACCCCGCCCGAGAGCGGCCGCCAGGCCCTGCGCGTGGCGCTCGACTCCGGCGTGACCTTCGTCGACACGGCCCTGATCTATGGAAGCGGCGAGAGCGAGCGCATGGTCGGCGAGGTGGTGCGCGAGCTGCGCGCGCGCGACACCGTCCTGGTCGCGACCAAGGTGGCGCCGTTCAACGGGCTGTGGCCGCCGGAGCCGCGCGTCCCGCTCGAGCGCGTGTTTCCCGACGAGCACGTCACCCGCTCGGTCGAGCAGTCGCTGCGCAACCTGCGCGCCGAGGCCATCGGCGTCGAGCAGCTGCACGTCTGGCTCGACGACTGGCTCGAGTCGTCGTACTGGCCGGTGCTGCGCGGCTGCATGGAGCGGCTGGTGCGCGAGGGCAAGGTGCTGCACTGGGGCGTGTCGGTCAACGACCACGCGCCGGCCACCGCGCTGCGCATCCTCGACGAGCCGATGATCGAGACGGTGCAGGTCATCTACAACATCTTCGACCGCGGCGCCGAGGCGGAGCTTCTGGCCCGCGCGGCGGAGCGCAAGGTCGGCGTCATCGCGCGCTGCCCGTTCGACGAGGGCGCGCTGACCGGCGCCATCGGGCCGGAGAGCCGCTTCGACCCGGCCGACTTCCGCAGCCGCTACTTCCGCGGCGAGCGCAAGGCCGAGGTGGCCGAGCGCGTCGACCGCCTGCGCCGCTTCATCGGCGACGAGGCGCGCACCCTGGTCGAGCTGGCGCTGCGCTTCTGCCTGTCGCGCCCCGAGGTCGCCACCGTCATCCCGGGCATGCGCCGGGTCGAGCACGTGAAGTCGAACATCGCCGTCGCCGACGGGCGCGTCCTGACCGCCGAGCCTGCTCGAGGAGCTCGCCGAGCACGCCTGGGACAAGAACTGGTACGACTGGAAGGCGCCCTGAGGGGGTGAAATCCCCCTCGCCGGCCTTTTCTTGGCGGACTGAACATTTGTATAGTACGGTCGAACGCAAGCCTCATGCGTTCCCGACCGACGGCGAATCCCACCAACCGCTTCGCCCACTCCGCGCTCGAGTACGACCCGGGTGAAGGTCCGCCGCCCTCGACCGTGACCCTGCTCGAGGATCACTCGCGCTCGATCCTCAGCCACAACGACAGCCCCGACCTCGGCTTCAGCTGGAGCGTGAATCCGTACAGGGGATGCGTCCATGCGTGCGCGTACTGCCTGGACGGCGACACGGAGATCCTGATGGGCGACGGACGCCCGCGCCGGCTCGCGGAGCTTCGCACCGGCGACGAGATCTACGGTACGCGCTTCGACGGCAACTACCGCCGGTACTGCCGGACGCGCGTGCTCGATCACTGGAAGACGCTCAAGCCGGCCTACCGGGTGCGGCTGACGGACGGCACCGAGGTCGTCGCCAGCGGCGACCATCGGTTCCTGTCGAATCGGGGCTGGAAGTTCGTGACCGGCGGCGAGCAGGGACACGCCCGGCGGCCCCATCTGACGGTCAACAACACCCTGCTCGGGACCGGGGCGTTCGCCGACGGGCCTGCCTGAGCGATGAGTACCGCACCGGGTATCTGTGCGGCATGATGCGGGGCGACGCGACGCTGCGCTCCTACGACTACAGCGGGCGCCGGCGGGGCCGCGACGTGCTCGCACCAGTTCCGGCTGGCGCTGGTCGACCTCGAGGCGCTGTGGCGGGCGCAGGCGTACCTGCGCGACTTCGAGGTGCGCACCGACGAGTTCGAGTTCCAGGCGGCGCGGCCGGGCTACGCGCGATGCGCGCCATCCGCACCAGCACGCGCGACGCCTTCGAGCGCATCCACGAGATCATCGAGTGGCCGGTCCCGGAGCGCGTCGGCGACGACTGGCACAAGGGATTCCTCGCCGGGATCTTCGACGCCGAGGGCTCGTACAGCGGTGGCATCCTGCGCGTGAGTCAACACCGACGCGGCGATCATCGATCGCGACGCTCGACTGCGCTACGGGCGCTTCGGTTTCGACGTCGTCGTGGAGACGCTGGCCGGAGCGGCCAGTCCGCAGTGTGCGCGTCCGCGGGGGCTGCGCGAGCATCTGCGCTTCTTTCACACCGTCGACCCGGCCATCACGCGCAAGCGGGACATCGAAGGACGGGCCATCAAGTCACGACCCAGCTGCGGGTCGTGTCGGTCGAGCCGCTGGGCGAGCTGCGGCTGTACGACATCACGACCGGGACCGGCGACTTCATCGCCAACGGGGTCGTCAGCCACAACTGCTATGCACGGCCGACGCACGAGTATCTCGGGTCGGCGCCGGCACCGACTTCGACACGAAGATCGTCGTACAAGCCGCGGGCGGCGGAGCTCCTGCGCGGGGCGTTCGACGCAAGTCGCTGGAAGGGCGAGCTGGTCGATGTTCTCCGGCGTGACCGACTGCTACCAGCCGATCGAGGCGGAGCTACGGGCTGACGGGGCTGCCTGGAGGTCTGCCTCGAGTATCGCAACCCGGTCGGCGTCATCACGAAAGGCGCGCTCGTCGAGCGCGACATCGAGCTGCTGCCCGAGCTGCGCCGCGAGGCGCGCTTCCACGTGAGCGTCAGCCTCGCGTTCTCCGACGCCGACCTGGCCCGCGCGATCGAGCCGTGGGCGCCGTCGCCGGAGCGGCGGCTCGAAGGTGATCGAGCGCGATGGCGAAGGCCGGCATCCCGGTCGGCGTGATGGCCGCGCCGATCATCCCGGGCGTCAACGACAGCCAGCTCGCGAGGTGCTCGAGCGCGCGCGCGAGGCGCGGCGCGACGACGGCGGGCTGGGTGCTGCTGCGACTGCCGGGCGTGGTGAAGCGAGGTGTTCGAGGAGCGCGTGCGCGTCGCGCTGCCGCTCGCGGCCGACAAGATCCTGCACCGCATCCGCGAGACGCGCGGCGGCGAGCAGGCTGTACGACGCGCGCTTCCACACGCGCGGCCGCGGCGAGGGGCCTACGCCGAGATGATCGCGCGCGATGTTCGAGACGACCCGGGCGGCTCGGCATCAACAAGACGCGCCTCGATGAGTCGGTCGCGACCACGTCCGCCGGCCACCCGGTCGCGGCGACCGCCAGCTGGCGCTTCCGGAATCCTCAGCTGAAGAGACTCAGCCCCTCACGCTCACGGATCGCACGGGCACTCGTTGCACGGCTTCTTGCTGGTGTCGCAGAGGGCGTCCAGGCACAGGCCGAGGAAGACCTGGTCGTCGATGCGGTACTGACACTCGGTGCAGTTGGGTACCACGGTGATGTCGCGGGGTGAGGCACGCGCACTCCTCGGCGGTGCCGAAGCCGCACTCGAAGCAGTACTCGTCATCGGGGTAGCAGCCGTCGGTGGCGTCGCAGCGGCGCTCCTCGTCGCCGCACTCCTCGTCGCAGGCGCGCTCGAAGTGGATGTGCGGCGTGCGGAACTGGAGATGCCAGGCTGGGCGGCTCGATGTTGAAGCGCACGCGAAAGCGCGTGCCGGCCGCGAACTGCGCGCCGAAGCAGGCGACGGTCTCATCGGCGCCGCTCAGCTGCGGGTCGACCGGGATTAACATCGAGGCGTTGCACAGCGGCTTGCCCACCTGGCAATCGGAGGGCAGGGCGAAGTCCGCCCGGGACGCACGCTGATGTAGTCGCTGGCCACGAAGGTCGGGGTGCGCCGGCGGAAGCGGTCGACCGCCGCGTCGCCCCAGGTCGCGCACTCGGTGGCGATGGCAGCGATGTCTGCCGTGCTGCCGACAACGCCGGCCAGGCCACAGACCGGGTCCTCCTCGCAGGTGGACGGGACGTTCATGGCGTCGGCGCCGTCGCCGGCATCCGGCGCACCATCTGGCGAGCCGCTCGCGTCCTGATTGCCGCCGCCTCCGCTGTCGGCGGTCGTGCCGTCGTCGCCATCGTCGTCGTCGCTCGACGAGACTCCGCCGCAGCCCACGCACACAAGCACCATCGCCACCACGCCCGCGCCTCTCATGGCGGCCTACGCTAGCACAGTCGCGAATCGGGCCGACCGGCAATCCCTGCGCCCGGCCGGCAATCCCTCAGAGCAGCAAACCCTCGCGATGATGGACGAGCTCGCGGCCGTGATAGAAGACCGCGTCGCCGATGCGCAGGTCGCCCGGCGCCCCGGGCGCGTAGTCAATCTGCATGGAGATGCTAGGTCAGCCGCGCAAGGTTGGGGACGATGATGGCCACCGCAATCTCGTCGTTCTCGAGCATCGCCTCGCTGTGGTAGCCGAAGAAC
>CAVWXW010000007.1:0-16900 GCA_963759105.1 uncultured delta proteobacterium
TCGCTCGAGGCTGCGCTCCGCCCACTGGCTCGCCTCGTTCATCCGCTCGCGCAGGATCGCGGCGGTGGCCAGCGCGCGGCCGGCGGCGGCAATCCAGCAGGAGTCGTCGAGCTCGCGGGCCAGCGCATAGGCCTGCTCGAGGGCTGTCTGGGCCCGGTCCGCGGCGCCGATCCTGGCCAGCGCCTCTCCGCGCAGCGCCTCCGGCCACGGGCGGAACGCCGTCCATCGCTCCGCGTGGGCGACCACCAGGCACGCGTCGAGCGCGTGGACGGCCAGCTCGAGCTCACCGCGCAGGAGATGATTGCGGCCCAGGAGCGACTGCGACCACGCCACCCGGAGCGGCTGGCCCGCGCGCCGGGCGCGCTCAATCGACTCCTCGAACGCGCCGGTCCCCGCCGCGTAGTGGGCCTGATCCGAGAACGCCATGCCGCGCACCATGGCGATGTGCGCGAGCAGGCCGTCGTCGTCTGCCGCGTGGCGCTGGGCGCGATCGCTCCACGTGGCGCAGTGGCCGAGGTTGCCGGCCAGGACCGCGACATAGGCGAGGAGCACGCAGCCGCGCGCGATCATCTCCTCGCGGCCGGCCCGCTCGGCCGCGGCGAGGCCGCAGTGGAGCACGGCGGCGATCTCGGAGTCGCGCGCCGGCACGCAGTGGACCAGCGCGTCGCCCAGGGCCAGGAACGCCTGGGCCTTGAGGACGTCGCTGTCGGTATCGGCGGCCAGGCTGGCCGCGCGGCGCAGCGCGTCCAGGCCGGCCGCGCCGGCGCCGGCCTCCATGGCCGCGCACCCCACCTCCAGCTGCGCCGCCACCGCCGCCTCGGTCGCGACCCCCGGATACCGGCTGTCGCGCGGTGTCGCCAGCGCCGCGGCGCGCAGGGTCTCGGGCACCGGCAGGCCGAGCTCGCGGCGAAACAGATCGGCGCAGCGCGCGACCTGGGCGCGGGCGTCGTCGGCGCGTCCCACCGCCACCAGGCTGCGCACAAGCACCTCGTGGTTGCGCACCTCGAGCGAGTTGAGCGCCACCGCGTGCTGCGCGAACACGACGGCGTCGTCGCCGCGGCCGATGGCGATCGCGGCGAGGGCACGGTCGCGCAGCAGCGCCTCCTCCCACGCCCCCAGGTGGCGGCGCTGGCCGGCCAGCCACATCTGGAACCCGGGGAGGCCGTCGAACTCGAGCCCCTCCAGGAGCTCCCCGGACTCGCGATCCGGCAGGTCGCCGGCGGCGAGGCGCAGGGCGTCGACGCGCCAGTCGTCGCGCAGACGCAGCTCGAGCGGATCGCCGCCCAGGCCGGCCTCGTCCAGGTCCATCACCCGGCGCAGCTCCGACAGCGACCAGCGCAGCGCGCGCAGCGGATCGTTGGCCTCGGCGAACAGGAGCTCGGCCGCGCGCCGGCGGCTCACCGGCCGCGGCGACAGCGCGAGCAGGGCGAGCAGGCCCCATGACTTGTGGCCACGGGGCGGCTCCACCGTGCGCCCGCCCCGCTCGAGCGACGGGGAACCCAGGAGCCGCACGTCGAGCGCGGCGAGGCCGTCGACCAGCTGATTCACGCGACCACGCTAGCACGCGACCCGTTTGACCAGACGTTTGATCGCGGCGCCTGGATCGTCAAACGGGCCGGCAAACGCGCTGCCCGCACAGTGCTCCGAGCCGGCCCGCCAGTCGCCGGCAGGAGGAGTCACATGTTCGATCATCAGGGTGATGCGCGCCGATCGAGGGGACGCCGGCCGGCTCGATCGGCGCGGAGCGCGAAGGTCGTGGCCCTGGCCGAGAGCCATCTGCCGCTGGTCCGCCGGATCGCGGCGCGCGTGGAGCGCCGCGCGTGGCCCTACCTCGAGATGGGCGATCTGATCGCGATCGGCGCCGAGGCGCTGCTGCGCGCGGCGTCGGACTACGATCCGGACCGCGGCGCCTCGTTCGCCAGCTTCGTCTACCTGCGCGTGCGCGGCGCGATGCTCGACGGCATCGGCGTGGTCGGCAAGCTGCCGCGCGGTGTGGTGCGGCGTCGGGGCGCGCGGACCGGTCGCATCGGGCTGCTCGCCGTGTTCGGCCTCGACGAGCGCCACCTCACGGCCGGCGCCGGTCGCGATCGCGCCGAGGAGCTGATCACCGCCATCGACACGGATCGCGCCGCCGCGCCGCCTCGGCCGCGCGCTCACCTCACTCGGCGAGCGCGACCGCGACATCATCGTGCGCCACTACTTCGACGGCGACACCCTGCGCGACATCGGACGCGGCATGAATCGCTCGAGGTCGTGGGCCAGCCGCGCCCACACGCGCGCCCTCGACCGCCTGCGCGCGGCGCTCGAGCTTTCGCCCGCGCTCCCGGCCGCGCTGCCGCCGCCGAGCCGCGGGATCGCCGCGTGAGAGCTCCGCCGAGCGGCGGTGCGCGGCGCGGTCGCGGCTGGCCCGGCCGTGCGCTCAGCGCGCCGGCCAGCGCAGGTGGGCGACGCCGACCGACGGGATCGGGTCGTCGCCGCCGACCTCGGCGATGGTGCCGCCGAACCACAGGCCGTCGCGCCCGACCGCGACCGCGTTGACCGAGATGGCCGCGATGCCGCCGCCGATGCTGGTGAAGCGCTCGCCGTCGTACAGGAACGCGTTGCGCCCGCCGGTCTCTGGCCACACGTAGCCGACCGCGAGCAGCTGGTCGCCGATCTCGCGCAGGGCGGTGAAGGTGTGCACCGTCTCGCCCATGGGCGCGGGCAGGCCGCGCTCCGGCGTGGCCAGCTCGGTCCACTGCTCGCCGTCCCAGGCGGCCAGGATGCGGCGGTCCGGGTTGCCCTCGTCGCCGGTGGCGACGTAGATGGCGCGCGCTCCGTACTCGAGCGCCATCACGCCGCTGGAGACGCCGTCGCCGAGCGCCGACCACAGCGCGCCATCCCAGCGCGCGACCCGGGCGACCTCGGTGGTTCCGACGCGGCTGAACGCGCCGCCGACGACCATGACCGGCTGCTCGGGATCGCCGTCCGGCGCGATCGCGATGCGCGACACGAAGGCGTCGAAGCTGTCCTCGACGACGGTGAAGCGATCGCCGTCGAGCCGGGCCACGTAGCCGCTGTCGAGGCCGCCCACCACCCACAGGCGGCCGGCCCGGTTGACGGCCAGGTCGGAGATCGCGTCGAGCCCGTGCGGCTCGCCGATCGCCTGCCACTCGCCGTCGCCCAGGCGATAGATGTGCGAGGCCAGCGTCTCGGACGTCTGGTCGTAGCAGCCGATGTAGACCTCGCCGTCCTCGCTCACCGCCTCGCCGACGCAGTAGTGGAAGTCCGGCAGCGGCGCGCCGATCGCTGTCCACCGCTCGCCGTCGAAGCGGGCCAGTCCGCCCGGTGCCGGCTCGCCGCCGGCGTGGCTGATGCCGCCGAACGCGTACAGCGAGCAGCCCGGCCCGGACACCGCCAGATCGGTCACGGCGCCGGCCACGCCCAGGTCGGCGGTGCCCTGCGCGATCCACTCCTCGCCCGAGAAGCCGATCAGGCTCTGCGAGGCGACGTCGCCGGCTCCCGCGAGCGAGCCGCTCACGAAGAGCGTCTTGCCGTCGCTGAGCAGCCGCTGGTAGGGCACGTCCCAGATCGCGTCCGGACCTTCGTCGCCGCACGCGGCGAACTCGAACCACGGGTTGGCCGCGCCGTCTCCCTGGCCGAACGCCTCCCACTCGGAGCCGGTCCAGCGCGCCAGCGAGCGCGACGCGATCGCGCCCGACTCGTCCGGTGCGCCGTTGACGTGGCTGAAGCAGCCGGTGATGTACATCTCGCCCAGGTGCTCGGCCACGTCGGTGACCACGCCGCCGAAGAACGGATTGGCAACGCCGCCGCCGAGGATCTGCCACTCGCTGCCGGTCCAGCGCGCGGCGCCGCCGCTGCCGCCCGGCTCCAGCGAGTCGGAGAAGGCGCCGCCGGCGTAGATGGTGCCGTCGGGTCCGGCCGCCAGCGCGTACACGCCGACGCCCCAGTTGGGCAGGTCGTAAGCGGTCCAGGTCGCGCCGTTCCACGCAGCCACGCGCTGGGCCGCGATGCCGCCCAGCGAGGTGAAGCCGCCGGCCGCGAACAGGTCGTCGCCGATCTCGGCCAGCTCGTAGACCGGCCCGTTGGCCGCGCCGCCCGGCGCGCCGCTCCACGCGGCTCCGTTCCACACCGCCAGCCCGGCGATGTCGGTCCCTTCGATCTGGAAGTTGCCGCCCGCCCACAGCGCTCCGTCGTGGAACTGGAGATCGCGGACCAGGCCGCCGGCGCGGGCGATCGCCTCGAGCCCGGCGCCGGTGTCGAGCCAGATCTGGCTGGCGCGCTCGCCGAGCGGGTCGTAGGTGGCCAGCGCCAGCTCGCCGTCCGGTCCGACGGCGACCGCGCCGAAGCCGGCCGGCGGGACCGGCAGCTCCCAGCGCTCGCGCGCCGGCTGCCAGGTGCCGTCCTCCTCGCCGCGCAAGAGCGGCTCGACGCGGCGCGATCCGAGCCACTGGAAGTAGCCGGTCGCCAGCACGTCGCCGTCACCGTCGAGCGCGAGGTCGAAGATCTTGGGCGTCAGTCCGTCCTGGCCGCTGACCCCGGCGATGGTGAAGCGCGGGTCCCACTCGGCGTCGGCCAGTGCGCCCGGCATCTCGGCCGGCGGGCAGGCCAGCACACCGTCTCCGCCGTCATCCTCGCCGTCGTCGCCGTCGTCGCCTCCGTCCGCGGCGCCGCCGTCGTCGTCCAGGCCGCGCAGGTCGTCGCCGCAGCCCACAGCGACGAGACCGACGAACACGAACACAACACCACCATGCACGCATGCGCCACGCGCCATCCGTCCCTCCAGGAGGCGTTCGGGGGGAGCCTCCGCGGTCCGTGTACCGCAGCGCAGCTTACGGCCAGGTCGAGGGACGATCCACTCTCTCTTTCTGACGCGCAGCGTCTCGGGCACGCTGTGCACATGCGCGATGTATCGACATCCACCACGACGGGCATCGAGCTCCACGGTCCGTACCGGCCGCGTCCCGTTCGCTTTCTGGAGCTGTGGCGCCAGGGCGGCTGGCAGCTCAAGGTCTACGGCATCGTCCACGCGGGGCCGACTCCGTGCCCGGATCTCGTCGCCGCCATCAAGCGGGCGGCCGCGCCCGCGCTGCCCGAGCCGGCGCGGTCGTCTTCGCGGTACGGGCTCGGCTTCGTCTGCGCCCACCAGGGCCGGACCGCCAGCATCGGCTTCGTCAACTGGTGGGAGGAGGAGGACGAGCTCCACCACATCATGTTCGTCGGCTCGCACGACGGCGGCTTCCGGCGCGCGAGCGCGGACGAGCTGACCGCGTGCGCGTGGGACCTGGCCCTCATCGGCTTCGAGCGCGACGCCTGGGTCGACGCGATCCTGCGCAATCCGGCCGGCCCCGACCCGGAGGCCTACCTGTCGGCGCGCATGAACCAGGACGTGTGAGCACCCTCGGCAGCGCGCTTGTGGCTACACTGAGCGCCCGCCCACGTCCGTCCGGAGATCGTCCAGCATGAGCACACCAGAGTCGGCACGCATGCCGCGGCAGATCCCGTTCATCATCGGGAACGAGGGTTGCGAGCGCTTCAGCTTCTACGGCATGAGGAACATCCTCACGATCTTCCTCTCCACCATGCTGCTCACGTATCTGCCCGAGGCGGATCGCGAGGGAGCTGCCAAGGACGTCTTTCACATGTTCGTGATCGGCGTCTACTTCTTCCCGCTGCTGGGCGGCTGGGTCTCGGATCGCTTCTTCGGCAAGTACAACACGGTGATCTGGTTCAGCCTGGTCTACTGCGCCGGGCATGGCTGCCTGGCCCTGTTCGACGACAACCGCCACGGTTTCTACCTCGGACTGTTCCTGATCGCGTTCGGCTCCGGCGGCATCAAGCCGCTGGTGTCGGCGTTCGTCGGCGATCAGTTCGACAAGCACAACAAGCACCTGGGCAAGGTCGTTTACGACGCCTTCTACTGGATCATCAATGTCGGCTCGTTCTTCGCGTCGATCTTGATGCCGATCTTCCTGCGCGACTACGGGCCCAGCGTGGCGTTCGGCATCCCCGGCATCCTGATGCTGATCGCCACCATCGTGTTCTGGGCCGGGCGCAACAAGTACGTCATCGTGCCGCCGACGCCGCCCGCTCCGCACGCGTTCACGCGCGTGGCTCGCACCGCGCTGGTCACCAGGGTCCCCGATCAGGGACGGCCGGGGCTGGCCCTGGCCGCGCTCGGCGTCCTGCTGGCGGCGGGGTCGTTCGCTCTGCTGCCGTGGATCGGCTTCGTCGCCTCGGCCTGCCTGGCGCTTGTGTGTCTGCTCGGTCTGGCCGGAGCCGGCACCTGGATCCAGCTCGACCGCGCCCGCACCGTCCACCCGGCCGAGGCGATCGAGGGCGTGCGCTCGGTGCTGCGGCTGCTGATCGCGTTCGCGCTGGTCACGCCGTTCTGGTCGCTGTTCGATCAGAAGGCGTCCACCTGGGTGCTTCAGGCCACTCACATGACCAAGCCGTCCTGGTTCGATCCGCAGCAGATGCAGGCGCTCAATCCGGCGCTGGTGATGATCCTGATCCCGTTCTTCAACCTGGTGCTGTACCCGATGCTGCGCCGCCGGGGCTACGAGCCGACCGCGCTGCGCCGCATGACCACCGGCATCGCCTTTGCCGGCATGGCCTGGATCGTGGTCGGCTTCATGCAGCTGCGCATCGACAGCGGCGCGCCGCTCTCGATCGTCTGGCAGATCCTGCCCTACGTGCTCCTCACCATGGGAGAGGTCTGGGTGTCAGCGACCGGCCTCGAGTTCGCCTACAGCCAGGCGCCGCCGTCGATGAAGGGCGTCATCATGAGCTTCTGGTTCCTGGCCGTGACGGTCGGCAACCTGTGGGTGCTTCTGGCCAACGCCACCGTGCGCAGCGACGCGGTCATCGCGCGCATCCAGGAGACGGGGCTCGGCGTGACGGCCTTCCTCATGTTCTTCTTCGCCGTGTTCGCCTTCCTGGCGGCGATCGCGTTCGGCATGTTCGCGCGGCGCTACAAGCTGGTCGATCACTACCGCAGCTGAGCTCGGCGGCGGCGCGCCCGCTACAACCCGAGGTCGTTCCACACCACGGGCAGCGGATCGCGCGCCGGCCGGCCCAGGAAGAAGCCCTGGCCGTAGTGGGCGCCGGTCTCGAGCACGGCGAGCATCTCCTCGCGCGTCTCGATCCCCTCGGCCACGACCTTGGCGCCCAGCTGCTTGCACAGCTCCACGATCGCCTTGACCAGCGTCTGCAGCCGGCTCTCGCGCCGCAGCTGGGCGATGAGGTTGCGGTCGAGCTTGACCACCTCGGGGACCAGGTCGGCGATGTATTTCAGATTCGAGTGGCCGGCGCCCAGGTCGTCGACGGCGACCTTGATGCCCTTGGAGCGGATCTCGCGCAGCACCGAGTGGCAGTAGCGGAAGTGGGTGAGCGGCACCGACTCGGTGATCTCGAGATAGATGTCGTGATCGTGGCCCGAGATGGCGTCGTCGGGGCGCACCAGCCATCCCTCGTCGAACTCGGCCGGATGCAGGTTGAGGAACAGCGGATGGTGCGTGCAGCGCGTGACCGCCATGTGGCGAAGCGCGCGGCCCAGCTGGCCCATGAAGTCGCGCTCCACCGCCTGCTCGATGATGCTCAGCGCGGTCGGGAAGTCCGGCGACTCCGAGCGGACCAGCGCCTCGAAGCCGAACGTCGTGCGCCGCTGCAGATCGACCAGCGGCTGGAATGCGACATAGATCTGCCCCGCAGACAGGGCCTCTTCCACGGTCATGGTCACCTGATCAGGACAAGAGTACCCCGGCTCTCACCGTGTCGAGGCGGGAGAGCGCAGGGTGATCAGCGCGACCTCGGCTCGCGTGCCGCGGCCGGCCCGCACGCGGACGCCCGAGAAGCCGACCCCGGCGCTGACGTACAGCCAGGCGCGGTTGACGCGATACAGACCGGCCTCGAAGTACCTCTTGCCGGCGCTCCGGAAGATGCGGTCAGTGATCCCGCGGACGTTGATCTGCCCACCATGGGTGTGTCCGGAGAGCACCAGATGGGCCCCCGATGCGGCCAGCTCGGGCGCCGCCTCGGGGCAGTGGCACAGCGCCACCCGCGTGCCCCCGTCCGGCAAACCGGCGAAGGCAGCGGCGATATCGTCCTTGCGGGTGACCGGGTCGTCGATCCCGATCAGGTGCAGCGGCGCGCCTGCGACCTCGATGGTCAGGTGCTCGTTGCGAAGTACATCGTAGCCGCTGGCGGCCAGGGCGTCGGCCACCTCGTCGCCCGACGCGTAGTAGTCGTGGTTGCCCAGGGTGCACACCACGCGGGTAGCCTCGAGCCCGGCCAGCTGGTGGCGCACCAGGCGGATCTCGTCGCGTCGCCAGTTGAGGTAGTCGCCGGTCATGGCGACGACGTCGGCGCGCACGCGGTTGGCCAGCGCGACGGCGGCGCGCACGTGAGTCGCCCCCGTGATGCGGCCGCAGTGCACGTCGGTCAAGTGGACGATGCGCAAGCCGTCGTGGCGCGGGTCGATGCCCTCGACTGTCACCTCGTGCTCGACCAGGTGCGGGAGCTGTGCGAGGCGCCGGGGGGATGGCTGCGGCCGCGGCACTTGGGTGAAGTATGGGTTCGGTGGCAAGGGCGCGCAACGCAACCGGGTTTGCGCACCCGTCACGAAGTTTGCGCACGCGGCGTGCTAGCGTCGGTCGCGTGCCCGGCGCCGCGAGATCGACGGGGCTGCCCCGCGCGCGGGCCCGCGTTGCGTGGCTGGTGGCGGCCAGCAGCATCCTGATCGGGGGATCGTCGGCGCGAGCCGAGGGTCAGCGCGTCCTCCTCGTCTCGCCGCCGCGCGGGCTCGAGCCGGCAGTGCGCACCGCGCTGAGCCCGTGGCCGATTGAGATCCGCGTCACCGCGGACGCGGGCGATGCGCGCCGGCCGGGCGCCACCATGCCCGGCTCGGCCGAGCGCGCGCGCGCCCTGGCCGCCGCACACGGCGCGGGTGCGGTCGTGTGGCTGAGCGACGACGGCGCCGGCGGCCACGCGCTGTGGATTTACGACGCCGACAGCGACCGCGCGACCGCCCGCCGGCTGGCGCGGCCGCCGCCTTTCGACGAGCCGACCGCGGCGGCGGTGGCGCTCACGGTCAAGACGCTCCTGCGGCACAGCTCGGTGGTCCCGGCGGTGGAGCGCTACGGAGCCGGGACCGCGCGTCCGCCGCAGACGGCGCACCTCCTCGCCGACACGATCGCTGCGGTGCGGATCCGGCGGACCGGGGCCGGCGAGGTGGAGCCGCGGGTCGGCCTCGGCGTGCGGGTCGCGCCCGGCCGGCTCGCCGCGGTCGGCGCGCTGGCGGCCGCGGTGCACATCGGGCCCGGCGTGTCGGTCGATGCGCCGGCCTTCACCGGCCAGTTCACCGATCTACAGATCAGCGCGGCGCTCCTGGCCCGCATCCCGCTGCGCCGCGCGCTCGCGCTGTGGCCGCGGCTGGGCGGCTCGCTGCACGTCACCGAGATCGATGGCGCCGTGACCGGCCAGGCGCGGCGAGCGCGGGTCGAGCGGGTCAACCCCGGGCTGGACGCCGGCGCTGCCATCGAGCTGGCCCTGCGACCCTGGCTGCGCGCGTCGCTCATCGCCGGCGGCTCGTACGCGCTGCGCCGCCAGATCTACCTGGTCGCCGGCGAGCCGGTCCTGAGCCTCCCGCGGCTGGAGCTCGAGATCGGTGCGGCGCTGTCGGTGTCGCTGCGATGATGAGACACTCGCGCCATCGGCGCGTTTCGCTGCCACCTTTCGCCGGCGGCGGGCCACTGGGAAGATCGATGCGCGCTCGCTCCGCCCTCACGCCGCTGCTGCTGCTCGGCCTCCTCGGCCTGCCGGCCGGGTGCGGCCCGGAGAGGATCGGCCTGGACGACGACGCCGGGCCCGGAGGCGGAGGCGGCGGTGGCGGCGCCGATGACGACGGCGGCGAGGCCCAGCCGTGCGTGCCCGGTGACACCCAGTGCACCAACTGCGTCGACGATGACGGCGATGCGCTGGTTGACGGGTCCGACCCGCACTGCTCCGGCCCGCTCGACGACGACGAGGAGTCCTTCGCCACCGGCGTGCCGGGCGACAACCGGGACCCGAAGAAGCAGGACTGCTTCTTCGACGGCAACAGCGGCGGCTGCCAGGTCCATACATGTTGCCTCCTGCCGGAGCCGTGCGACGAGGCCACCTACGGCAACTTCGACGCGGAGCGCGACTGCGACCTGTCGCAGGGCTGCATCGACGAGTGCGCCCCGATCACGCCGCCCGGCTGCGACTGCTTCGGCTGCTGCACCGTGTGCGCGCCGGATACCGGCGAGTGCCACGACATCCTCATCAACCAGGGCGTGTCGCCGGACTGCTCGGTCGACGACCTGGCCAGCGATGACTGCGTCAAGTGCGAGAAGTCGGAGGCCTGCCACGGCGGTGGCTGCGATCCGGACGCGTGCATCCTGTGCCCGGGCCAGACCGAGGACGACCTGCCGCCCGGCTGCGAGGCGAGCGAGTGCCCCGGCGGCGGCGCCACCTGTGCCACCAGCGCCGACTGCGACACAGGCGATTACTGCTCGACCGGCTGCTGCATCGACTCGATCGACTGACGGCACGCCTGAAAGGCCGGGCAGTTGCAGGGCCGCGCAATCCGCTGCCACCTTTCGGAGGGCGGCCTCCACTTCAGTGCGTGGAATGTACAGCGCGGCCCACGGCAGATTGGGGAGGAGCGTGAGCGCCGAGAGCGCCAGGCCGGCCGAGGCCCAGGACGACCTGGACCTGGCCCGGCGCTGCGCCGGGGGTGACGTGGCCGCCCAGCGCCAGCTGTTCCACGGCCAGCGCGTCCGCGTGCACCGCACGCTGTACCGCATCCTCGGCTCCAACGCGGACATGGAGGACCTGGTCCAGGACGTGTTCCTGGAGGTGTTTCGCTCGCTCGACCGGTTTCGCGGCGAGGCCAGGCTGTTCGACCTGGATCGCGCGCATCACCGCGCGGGTGGCGATGCATTACATCGGCCGCCGCAAGCCCCCGGCCCAGAGCCTGGACACCCTGCCGGTCGAGGTGCGCGCGGACGAGCCATCGGCCGAGCGCGTCGCGCTGGCTCGCGAGGCGGCCGAGCGGCTGTACCGCGCGCTCGATCGAGTGGAGCCCGCCCACCGGGTCGCCTTCGCCCTGCACGTGATCGAGGGCCTGCCGCTGCGCGAGGTCGCGGACATCACCGAGTCCTCGCTGGTGGCCACCAAGAGCCGGGTGTGGCGCGCGCGCAGGGAGATTGAGCGGCGCGCGCGACGCGATCCGCTTCTGGCCGCGTTCGTCGGCCCGCAGGAGGAAGAGCAATGACCGCGAATGGACAGGACCGGAGCTCGCGGCTGGCCGCGCTCTCGGTCGAACCGCTGTCCGACCTGAGCTGGCAGCGCATCGAGCGCCGGCTGTTCGCGGACGGCGCCGTCTCGACGCGCGACGCCGCCGCGGAGAACGGCCGGGCGCGATGGAGGCTGGCGGCGGTGGCCGCGATGGTCGCGGCGGCCGCGGCGCTGGCCCTGCTGCTGTGGCCGCGCGGCGGCGACCGCGAGGTGGTGCGCGTCGACGACGAGCCGGTGCGCGTGCCCGACACGACACCGCGCCCGCCGTCGCGCATCGTCACCACGGACGCTCGATCGTCGTTCAGCGTGGGCGACGTGGCGCTCGACGTGGCCGCGCGCTCGGCGCTGCTCGTCAGCGGCGATGACGCCAGCGGCGTGCTCATCGTGCTCGAGCGCGGCGAGGTCGTCTTCCGGGTGGCGCCGCGCGGCGGCCGCCCGCCGGTCGTGGTGCACGCGGGCGACGCGCGCATCGAGGTGGTGGGCACCGCCTTCACCGTGACGCGCGTGGGCGACTCGGCGCGCGTCGCGGTCCACGAGGGTGTCGTCGCCGTGCTGGCGCACGGGCGGCGGGCGCAGGTCGCGGCCGGTCAGACCTGGTCCGGCGACGATGCGAGTGCGCCGGTTCCGCCGGCCCGGGAGCCGGAGGCGGAGCCGCACGAGCGTGAGCAGCGGCGCGACCGCAGCGAGGACAGGGCAGGCACGCGCCTGCAGCGGCGGGAGAAGGGGACGGGGGCCGGTGCGCGCCCCGATTCGCGCGCGCACGCGGGGACGGGCGCCCCGTCGCAAGCCGCCGGCTCGACGACGGCGACGGCGATCGACGAGCAGGCGCTGTACGAGCGGGCCGCGCGCATGGAGGCATCGCGGCCCGGATCGGCGCTCGCCATCTATGATCGCCTCGCGGGCGGGCGCGGGCCGTGGGCTGCGAATGCGCTCTTTGCACAGGCGCGGCTCGAGCTCGAGCTCGGCCATCGCGATCGCGCACGCCGGCTCCTGCGCTCCTACCTTGCCCGCCATCCGCGCGGCGCAAACGCAGAGGACGCGCGGCAGCTCCTCGATCGGCTGCGCTGATCGGGCACCAGATTGCGCGGCCCGTAGTAGATTGGAGACATGGAAGCGCGGACCCCCCGGCGCTCCCTGGCCCCGGTACGGGTCGCGGGCGCCGTCGTCGTGGTCATGACCGCGGGCGGCTGTACCTTCGACGACCGCGTACTTGCCGGCGACGGGAGCGGCTCTCAGGCGGACGATGACGGCTCGGACGACGACGGGGTCAGCCCCGCCGAATGCCCCGAGTCGCTGCACACAGTCCTCACGGTGAACGGCCGCGAGGCCTCGGCCGCCGGCATCGATCCGGTGACCACCGTGCTGCTCGGCGACACCGTCGTCCTGAGCGCGGAGGGCTCGTGCAGCCAGCGCGGCCCGGTCTCCTTCGAGTGGCAGATCGTCGACGCCGAGCTCGCCGTCACCGCCGACGCGGCCACCGACAGCGAGACGCTGCGCGTCTACCCGGTCCTGCCCGGCGACTACCGGGTCACGCTGACGGTCAGCGACGACGCCGGCTCCGGCGACCCGGTGTCGGTCACAGCGCTGCGCGCGTTCGGGTGGGCGCCGCTGGCCGACCAGGTCGACGTGCGCGATGTGGCCGTCGGTGACGGCCGCATCTGGATGGCGACCGGCGACGGGGCCTTCTTCGTCGATCTGGCCGACGTGCGAGCCGGCTCCCAGGCGGTCAACGACCTGGTGGCGGGCCAGCCGGACGTGTCGGACAACCTCAGCGCGGTCTACTTCTCCGGCCAGGGCGGCGGTGAGGTCTGGTTCGGGCGGCGCGGCAACACCGATCAGATGTGGCGGGTGGACGCCGCTTCGGGCGCGGTCGAGGTGCTCACTCTGCCCGCGGCGGTCGACGTGCGCGACATCGCCGCCGCCGGGGCCGGCGTCATCGTCGGCGCGCGCGACGGCGTGCTGCAGGCGCCCGACAACGAGATCTTCGGCGACCCCGATCCGGTCGGAGATGTCTTCGCGGTGGCCGAGAACGCCGAGAGCGCCTGGGCCGGCGGCCGCGATCTGTTCCGCGTCGGCACCACCACCGTCCTGTCGCCCTTCGGCGAGGCCGACGACAAGATCCGCGCCCTGGTCGGCGACGGCGCTCGCGTCTGGGTCGGCAGCGACGATCAGGGCATCGCCCGCATCGAGGGCTCGGAGGTCGCCGACGTCTACACCGACGTCGAGGATCTGCCGACCAACAAGATCCGCGCCCTGGCCGTTGACTCGACCGGCGACGTGTGGGCCGCCACGGACACAGGCGTCGTCCGCTACAAGAACGACCGCAACGTCTGGGTCCCGATGGCGGAGGCCGAAGGTCTGGACGGATTCGTGGACGATTTCGGCGTGGCGGTGCAGGAGACGGCGGACTCGCGGTTCGTCGTGGTCGGGGCGAGCGCCGGCATCGCCGTCCTGGGCCTGTAGCCGGCCGCCAAGCTGGCCGGAGCCGGGCCCCCGAACCCGTGCTACCGTCCCGCGTCGTGTCCGATCGCGACGGAGACTCGCTGGTCCACGCCAACACGGTGGCGCTGCCGCCGGATCTGGCCACGACCGCGACTGATCCGGGGGCGGCGCGGCGGACGGCGGCCGGGACCCCGACGCCGGAGGGCGAGGTCGATCCGCTGATCGGGCGGCGGCTCGCGCACTTCCTCATCCAGCGCAAGCTCGGCAGCGGCGGGATGGGCGAGGTGTACCTGGCCACCGATCTGGCGCTCGACCGCTCGGTGGCGCTCAAGGTGATGACCCGCGAGATCGCATCGCGGCCGGGGCTGCGCGAGCGCTTCTACCGCGAGGCGCGGGCCCAGGCGCGCATCCAGCATCCCAACGTCGGCCACATCTATTACATCGGCGAGGAGGACGGGCAGCTGTTCTTCGCCATGGAGTTCATCGACGGGGAGACGCTGCAGCAGCTGCTCGAGCGCGAGGGCCGGCTGGCGCCCGAGAAGGCGCTGGAGCTGTGCCGCATGGCGGCGCTCGGGCTGCGCGAGGGCCAGCGCCTCGGCTTCGCCCACCGCGACGTCAAGCCGTCGAACCTCATGATCGACCGCCACGGCGTGCTCAAGGTGCTCGACTTCGGCCTGGTCAAGGACATCAGCCCGACCGGCACCGACCTCGCGCTCAGCCAGGAGAGCGGGATGATGGGCACGCCGCTCTACATCTCGCCGGAGCAGGCCCGCGGCGAGGCCATCGACTTCCGCTCCGACATGTACTCGCTCGGCGTCACCCTGCACCAGCTGGTCGCGGGGCGGCCGCCTTTCGAGGCCGACACGCCGATCGCCATCATCTCGCGCCACCTGACCGAGCCGCGGCCGCGCATCGCGCTCGAGGGACGGCAGCGGCGGGTGCGCGCCGGGTTCGAAGACCTTTGCGATCGCATGATGGCCAAGCGGCGCGAGGAGCGGTACGCGAGCTACGACGACCTGGTCGCCTCCATCGAGCGCATGAGCGCCGCGCACAGCCCGCCGGCCGGCTTCTGGGTGCGCGCGTTCGCGGCCATGTTCGACCTGTTCGCCGTGTTCATGCTGGTCATCCCCATCGATCTCCTGACCGGCGCCGATATGCTGGGCCTCTTCGTCCTGTCCGCGCCCTACGTCATCTTGCCGACGGCGCGCTGGGGGAAGACGCTGGGCAAGAAGCTCTTGCAGATTGAGGTGACCGCGGCCGACCGCGATGGACCGGTCGGGCTGCGCAAGGCAGCGGTGCGATGTCTGGCCCAGGCGGGACCGAGCTACGTCCTGATCGGCGGCATGGTCCTGTTCGAGTTCATCTTGGGCGAGGACTCGATCCCGGACGCGATCGCCATCTCGCTCGGCCTGCTCGGCATCGCCATCCCGATCCTGGCCGGCCTCATGGCCGGGCTGTCGCCCGACAAGCGCGCCCTGTGGGACCGCGCCGCCCGCACCCGCGTGCGCTACTCACATCGCTAGGTCGAGATCCGCGGCGGCGCCGTCGGCGCGCGGCTCGCGCTGTCGCTCGCGCTGCATCTGGCGCGCGGTCTGGCTCGAGCCGTCGGCGCTCCAGCCCGGCGCGGCGAACACCGCACCGAGCCGCTCGCGCAGCGACCGGGCCCGGAAGGCGTCGCGGGCGATGGCGGCGAACTCGTGGAACGCGACCCGCACCGGGTGGAACGTGGTCAGGTTCTTGGTCAGCCCGTAGTCAACAGCGGCCCGCTCCGGCTCGAAGGTCCCGAACAGGCGATCCCACACGATGAAGATGCCGGCGTAGTTGCGGTCGAGGTACTCGACGTTGCGGCCGTGATGGACCCGGTGGTGCGACGGCGTGTTGAAGATCCACTCGAGCGGCCCCAGCCGGCCGACGTGCTCGGTGTGCAGCCAGAACTGGTAGACCAGGCTTGCCGCCTGCGCGGTCAGGATGTGCAGCGGCGCGAAGCCCAGGAGCGGCAGCGGCGCCCAGAAGATCGGCCCGGTCAGCGGTGTGGTCCAGGACTGGCGCAGCGCGGTTGAACAGGTTGAAGTGCCGGCTGGAGTGGTGGTTGACGTGCGCCGCCCACAGCAGGCGCACCTCGTGGTGCCCGCGATGGAACCAGTAGTAGCAGAGGTCCTCGGCCGGAATGAGCAGCAGCCAGATCCACCAGCCGTGCGACAGATCGAACAGCGCGAACTGGCTCAGCCACACGCTGAAGCCGAACGTGACCACCTTGAGCAGGCCGTGCACCCCGACGTTGCCGATGCCCATGGCCAGGCTGGTCAGGGTGTCGCGCCGCTCGTAGCCGCGCGCGCCGGCGCGGCGGAGGAACATCTCCGCGACCATCAGCGCCAGGAACACCGGCACGGAGTAGGCGATGATGACCGACACATCGGCCAGAATACCACCCATGAACCGGACCGCGCTGACCAGCATCGCCCCCGACATCTTCCGCAAGCGACTGCTCGTCGAGGGCTTCTACCGCAGCGAGATGAGCGCAGAGATCCTGCGCGGCTATCTCGCCGACGTCACCGCCGGGCTCGGCCTGCGTACCTACGGCGACCCGATCATCCACCAGACCAGCGGAGAGGGACGGGAGGCCAACGAGGGCTTCGACGCCTTCGTCCCGCTCATCGACTCCGGCATCTACATCGCCGCCTGGGTCGCGCCGCGCTTCCTGTCCACCATCATCTACACGTGCGCGGCGTTCGACGAGGACCGGGCGGTCGGCCTGGTGCGCGACTTCTTCCGCCTCGCCGAGCACGAGGCGGCCGTCTTCTGACCAGAGGCCCGGTCAGCCCCGCCGGTCAGTCCAGCTCGTCGAGACCGCCGTCGAGCCGGATTGCGTCCGCGAGGTCCTGGTAGAGCTCGAGGGTCTGGTCAGCGGCCGCCTCGTCCCCTTCGGAGTCGAAGGCGACCGCGATCGGCAGCCCCTGCGCGTCGAGATCGATCTCGCATTCCGTCGCCGCCGGCAGCGCGCGGAGCGAGCCACTACCCAGCCGAACCCAACCTGCCATCCCCATGTTTTCCCCCTGGTTCGAACGCCCGTCCCACGATAGCACGGCCCGAACAACCGAGGCACCCGGAACCGTCGAAGATTGCTACCCTCCAGGGA
>CAVWXW010000008.1:0-1932167 GCA_963759105.1 uncultured delta proteobacterium
CCTCGCGCCCGTGCGATCGCGCGAGGTCAGCACGAGATCGCCGTTGTTGGTGCCGTTGCACTGCGGGTAGTGCATGACGGAGCTCGAGTCGTAGGGGGTCAGGGCGCGCCAGCTGTTGTTCTCGAAGCAGGTGCCGGCTTCTGGCCGTGTGTGCTCGTGGCGGAAGCCGAGCGAGTGACCGAGCTCGTGACGCAAGATGCCGGCCATCGTGTACGGCGCGATGTTGCCGAACGCGCTGCTGGCAATCAGGACGTTTCGGCTTCTCCGGCTGGTGCTGGGGAAGAAGGCGCGCGCGAGGAACTGGTTGGTGTTCACCTGCCGCACGTCGAAGACGACGCCGGACGTGTTGGCGTTGCAGTTCCCGTCCTGGGACGAGTTGTGAACGAAGTTGACGCGGGCTGTCCCTTCCCACGTGGCGGTGGCCGAGTTCATGGCCGACACGACGGTGTTGTACCGGGACCCGAAGCTACTGCTCGACACGCAATAGGTGATGTTCTGCGCCGCGCTGGTTGACCACTTGTCGTCCCGCCCGCCCACGCGATTGACGATGAGCTCCTGCTGCGTCGATCCGATGCCGTCGAGGGTGAACGAATCGATGTACGCGCGGTAGTAGTCGGCGAGCTGGTCGATGGTCTCGGCCGGCTCGTCGCCGTTGACCACCCAGACACCTTCCTCCTGGTAGGCCTGATCCTGGAACTCCTGCCAGGTGAGCGGCTGCTCCTCCTCGTCAGCGCAGCCTGCGACGGCCAGAGCGAGTCCGAGACACAGAAACAGAGCGGTGATCCTCATGTTTCCCCCTTCGCCGGCGCGCCTGGCGTCCGGCGGGAGGTTGTATACTCCTCGTGAGCTGAATTCACAACGCTTGAGCAGTCACCCCCAGGGGAGCCGCAGCCCCTCGCCGCGGACTCTCTGTGGGTTTCGACCGCTCCCGACGCCGACCTACTGCGCGAAGTACTTGGCGAAGGGGGCCTGGTCCTCGACGTTGATGACGATGGCCGGCTTGTCGTTGACCGAGTCGTACTCTGCGTCGTTCGCGACCATCGCGTTGACCCAGTCGGTCAGAAGGACGCCTTCTCCGGCCGGCGTTTCGGGCTCCGGAGTCGGTTCCTCGTCCGGCTCCATGTCGGTGGCGCACGCCGCCGCCAGGACCAGCGCCATGCCGAGCGCCTTGAGCTTGATGAGCTGCTTGAGCATGGTGTCCTCTAGAACGCGCCGGGCGTCGGGGTGGTGAGGTAGGGGAAGCGGTCGTCGAACTGCGCGTCCTCCTGCAGGACGGCGTCGGTGAAGGCCAGCTGTCCAGAGGGTGCCTTGGCCGGCGGCAGGAGGAAGCCCATCGCGACGCGGAGCTCGATGTCGACCGCGTCATCGCCCGGGCGGCGGCCGTTCGGGAAGCCGGCCGGGTCGCAGCCCGGGTTCGACAGCGTGAGCACGCCGTTCACGAAGCACTGGGCCGCGCCGAGGCTGTTCTGGCTGCCCCTGGGCGTCGGCGCGATCGCGGTGTTGAGGCGGAGCATCTCGGCCGTCGAGCCGTTGGCGTTGACGCCCGTGACGCCCTTGAGGAACGCGGCGACGAGGTCGGTGCGCGGGAAGGCGGTGGGCGCCCTGACGCCGAACGGCGCCGAACAGGATCTCGATGAGCGCCGGCAGCGTGGGATTGGTGACGTAGTCCGCGAACTGGCCGTCGTCGGCCGGGCGGCTGCCGTTGAAGAGGTCCTTGTCCGGGATGCCGATGACCAGCTCGTTGGCCAGCGGCGTGCCCAGGCGCGAGACCTGGGTCAGCGCGCCGCCCTCGAACGACGGCAGCTCGTAGGTGGCCTCCGGGTTGATGATGCGGACCTGGCGCACGCTCGACGAGGTCCAGCCCGCGACCACGTCCGAGCCTCCGCTTGACGCACGAGATGGGCAGCTCGAGCGCGAGGGTGGTGATGTTCTTGTCCGCGATGGTGCTGGGGGCCAGGTTGCGGCCGGCCCGATCGACGCCGCCGACCACGACGTCCGCCGGAGCGTTGATGAGGTCGAAGATGACGCCGAGGTTGACAGCGAACGACTCCGCGCGCTGGCCGACGAACAGGCGGCCGTCTGCTGGCACGCGGGATGCGAACGTCGTAGATGTGGCGCCTGGCGAAGTTCTCGTAGCCCGGCGCCGGCCCGAACGTCTTGGTCCCGATGTAGTCGGTCGGCTTGTCGAACTTCTCCGCGCCGCTCGTCGGGTGACGCGCTTCGCGTCGTCCACGTTGTCCTTGTCGCGGCTGTCGCCGGAGATGAGGTCCACCGTGTAGCGCTCGATGACGTTCAGGTTCGACTTGTCGTCGAAGCTGATGGCGCCCTTGTTGACCAGCGGGATGGCGATGTTCTTGCCGCCGACCTGGAGCTTGAAGCCCTCGCCGTCATTGGCCAGGTCGTTGTCGAAGCGGAAGCGGAACGTCATGTCCTCCATGGCGTCGCCGTTGTTGTCCAGGTGGATGTCGTAGACCGCGTCGATCGTCCATGGTGAAGTAGTTCGGGCCACCGTAGGCGTCCTGGAGCGGCTGGTAGTTGGCGATGATCGTGACGAAGCCGTTCCGCCCGCTCTCGTAGCTGCGGAACATGTAGAAGTCGGTGCCGTCGACCTTGGGGTTCTTCGTGATGAAGGGTGCTTCGCGGTGGCTCGACGCCAGCGCGCTCGTCCCGATGCTCATCGCCAGCAGGGCGACGGCCCCCTTCCCAATCCTCTTGCGTGACGCTTTCATTTTTTCTAGTTCCTTTCCTGCATCTGCGGCGACAGGGCCGCAAAGAGCTCGCGCGCCGACCCGGATGGGTCGGTCGCCGCCTCGCCTTGGTGCGGCGTGACGGTCATCAAGGTGCTTCCGTTGAGCGCGAATCGACGGCCCGGGATCAGCCGGTCGAACCGGGACCGCGAGACGTCGAGTCCGGTCCGCGCCGCGGCCGGGCTCTCGAACTCGCACAGCGAGAGCACGAGGCCCGACCGGGTCTCCAGGACAGCGCAGTAGCGCGCGTCAATCGGGCTGGCCAGGACCTGCTGCTCGTGGACCGCCGGATCGCCGGTCGTCTCGAGCGCGGCGACCATGTCCTCGACCGTCACGGTTCCGGACGGCCGGGTCGCGGCCTCGGTGGCGAGCTGCTCCGCGATGCCCTCGCGGCCGCTGCTACGCCTTCGATTACTCGCGGCTGTGGTCGAGGCGGCCGCGCTCGAGGCCGTCGGCGCGCTCTGCGATGCGGTTCGCGAGCGCTCCTCGCGCCCGCAGCTCGACAGCGCGAGCAAGGCGACGGCCAGCGTCGCCACTTGCTTCAGCATGGTGTTCCCTCCCGTTGGAGGGCGATACGTCCCCGCTTGGGATTCGGATGAGTCGAAGTGCTCGAATCCGATCGGCGGGACGCCGGCCGGCGGCGGTGTCAGCCAGAACACGCGCCGCCGGTGTGGATCAGCTCATCAGTGGTGCGGCGGCCAGGTCTTCCGCTGATAGCGCTCGTTCACGATCAGGTATCGCGTGCCGGGAGGCAGGACCTGGAGGCTCTTGAGGAACTCGACGATGGCGTCCTGTTCGGCCGTGGGCAGCGCGCCGTAGGCATCGGTCACCGCCTGCCCCTCGCCGCCGTGGTTCATGATCGCCTCGCGCATGGTGGCGAACTTGCCGTGGTGGAAGAAGGGCGGCTCGTTGGCCGCGCCCCACAGCTTCTTGGTCAGGAAGCGGCAGTTGCCCGCGAAGAACGCGGACGAGCCGACCGCCTGCTGCATGTCGAGCGGCTCGCGGTTCGGGTCGTCCGGTCCGTTGCACATGTCGTGGAGCTTTAGATCGGTGAAGGCCGGCACCGAGACCACGCCGTGGACGACGGGCAGTCGCGGCAGCGGCAGGCTCTGGCTGGTCAGATCGACGACCAAGGTGGGGGCGTCGCCGGGGCGCAGGTTGCCGGGCGGGTTGAACGGGCTCGGCTCCCGGAACTTCCAGCCCTGGTCGACGAGCGGGAGGCTCGGCATGTGGCAGCTGGTGCAGCCCAAGTCCTCGAAGCGCCGCTCGCCCAGCAGGATGGCCTGCTCGATCTGCCGGTTGTCCGGGATCACGCGGCCGGGCACCGCCATGGCGGCCTGGAAGATGACCGCCGCGGTGACGTCCGCGCGGGTCGCCTCGTCCACGAAGCCATCGCCGTCCGGATCGTTGCCCGCGCCGAATCGCTCCCTGGTCTGGATGCCGTGGTGGTGGTTGAGTGCGTCGTTGGTGAACACGCGCAGCGAGATCGACGCCCCGGCCTGGAAGAACGGCCGCACGATCAGGTTGGGCGGCTCGGCGCCGCTGGTGGCCACGCTAGGCGGCGGGAGCCCCTCGACAGCGGAGGTGTCCCAGGTGCCGTCCGCGCGGCGGGTGAGGGTGCCGAAGGAGACGCCCTTGGAGACCAGGGCGGCGGTCTGCCCGGGCGCCAGGCCGTCGCGGATGGAGATCAGATCCACCGTGATCTGGCGCGCGAGCATCTCGATGAAGCCGGAGCCGAACATGCCGAGCGTGGCCCGGCTGTCGGAGATGTTGTCCAGCTGGGCGAACTCGCCGTTCTCCATCATCGCACCGCGGCCGACCACCGTATCGGCGTGATCGAAGGTGGCGAAGTCGAAGCGGTGGGCGAGCACGAAGACGCTCGACACGAAGTCGCCGCCGCCGCCGCGGATCCCGAACGGCTGCGCGTGACAGCCGGCGCACGAGTTCGAGTCCGGCGCCGAGAGCCGGTTCATGTTGCGCGGGAAGACCAGCGGAGAGGTCGGGTCGGTCAGCGGCGTTCCCACGCCCTTCGTGAGCGGTCGCCCGCCGCCCTCCTGCTCGGTCCACACGGCGGAGAAGATGCGGTCGCCGTGCGCGAGCAGATCGCGCACCGAGATGTGGAATTCCTCGCCGTCGGCCAGGTGCTCCGGCACCGCGACCTCGCGGCCGATCGCCACCGTCGGGGACGGGCACGGATGATGAGCACAGCCCGTACCCGACTCGCTCACCGTCGTGGCGACGCCGTCCTCCTCCACCGCGGAGGACGGGACTGCTTGTTCCGGGTCGCCCATCTCGGAACAGGCAGTCAGTGACATCAATGAAACGAAGATCGATGAACCATACGCCAGTCGCATCCCAACCCCCCCCTGCATGAACACAGCGCACACGGCTGTGTGGAACCCCGCTTTCGGGCAGGGCTCCGCCCCACGCCGCGATCCGAGCCCGTCGGCCCGCGGCTCCCCCCGATCGCGTCGCTCGCTTCTTCAGACTCGATCGGATACGTACGACGCGACACACACTAGCACAGGGTCGTCAGCGATCTGCACTTCGTTCCATGTTGGAGCGGTCCAAACTGGATGTTTCGTGACGCCCGGGTAGCCGTCGCGAAGTGCGCATGGCCCTCGAGGAAGTGCCCGCGAGGGATGGCCCTCGCTGTGTGGGCTCACCCTGCCGAGGCCCTCTCGCGGCCGGGTCGGCCGCTCAGAAGTCTTCGCCTACAGCAAGAACCCGTCGGGCTCGACGCCGAGCAACACCTTGCCGATCATCTCGTAGGTCGGCGGGGCGACGAAGAAGTGCTGGGTCATGGCGTGGACGTCGCGAAGACAGCGCTGGAGTGGGCTGGAGTTGAAGACCGCAGTTCCCCCCGCCACCGTGTACATGCGATCGATCACGCTGGCCGATGCCGCGGTCGCGTGTGTCGCCGCGATCCGGAGGAGGCCGCGCTGCTCCGCTGTCACGGGCGTGCCGGCCTGCACCATGTCCCACACGCGGCTGGTCTCTTCGACGAGCAGCGCGCGCGCCGAGCGCGCCAGGGCCATGGCCTCGCAGATGGCGATCTGCGAGGTCGGCCGCGCCGACAGCTTCGAGGACATGCCGAACGGGGTCTTGGCGGCGGCCAGCCGCAGCACCTCGTCGATCGCTGCCCGCGCGAGACCGAGCGCCGCCGCCGCGATCCCGACGGCCCACAGCCCGACGACCGGAAAGCGGAACAGGGCGCCGTCGAGAACTGGCTCCGGCAGCGGCATGGGGAAGGTCAGGTGCTCGGGCACGAAGACATCGAAGACCTCGATGTGGTGGCTTCCGGTCGCGCGAAGGCCGGCGGCGTCCCAGCTGTCGATGATTCGAATATCGGGCAACGGGATCCAGGTCGCCACGATCTCGGGACCCGCCGGGCCCATCGACATCGTGCCCTCCTGGAAGACGATGGAGGTCGGAGCCAGCCAGCTGCAGTGGTTGCAGTTGCTGGCGAAGGCCCACCGGCCCGTGACGCGGTAGCCACCCTCGACCACGATGGCCCGGCCGGTCGGAGCGATGATGCCGTTCAACACGACGTCGTCCGCGCTCCCAATCTCGCGTGCCCCTTTCGGCTTCATGAACGACTGGAGCACGCCGGTGATGCCGCAGTTCAGCGCGCACCAGGCCGCCGAACCGTCGTGGCGGGCGATCTCCTCGACGACCTCGAGCACCGTGAGTGGATCGGCTTCCAGACCTCCGAGCTCGCGCGGCCGACACAGGCGGAAGAAGCCGGGCTTCTTCAGCGCCTCGACGGTGGCCGCAGGCAGGCGGCGCTCTCGCTCCCCCTGGCTGACATTCTCCGCGATGAGCGGACCGATCTCTCTCGCCGCACGGACGAGCGCCTCCCTGGTTGTGCTCGAGCTGGCCATGTTGCCTCCTGCCAGCAACTCTGCGACAGACCGGTCGGGCAGCGCTTCCGTGAGATCACCCATTCCTCGGCCGTGCCGGCCATGGGTGATTTCCGACAGCGGATGCCGCGGCGCTCTACAGAAGCTTGTACGTGTACGCTCGTGCGGTCGCAGCGGCCCGCGAACCTACATTCAGCTTGCTGAAGATGTTGCTCACGTGCCTGTCAACGGTTCGCTCGCTGATGAAGAGCTTCTCGGCGATCGAGCGGTTGGTCGCACCGCCCGCGATCAGGCGCAAGACCTCGAGCTCGCGTGCGCTCAACCCGAGGGCGGGCCTGGTCGCGCCGGGACCTCCGCCGGCGCAGGCGCGCTCGACATCGGGCGCCGCGCCCAGCTCCTGGAACGCTGCCCGCGCGGCTTCGCGCTCGAGCGCGCTCGCCTCGCCATCGCCCAGCGCCGCGTAGGCGCGGCTCATCGACATGCGAGTGCGGGCCGCTCGATACGGCGCCCGCAGGCGCTGCCAGATCTCTGCGGCGCGACCCAGGGCCACGAGCGCGTCCGCCGCGCGATCTTCGGCCAGATCGAGGGCACCTCTCGCATCGAGAACGAGTGCGCGCAGGACGTCCGCTTCGGCGCCGTCAACGAGCGCTTCGAAATCGGCGCATACCCGGCGCGCTTCCTGGACGTCACCGCACGCCAGCAAGACCTCGAGGTAGGCCGGGACCACCTTGATGCGCTCCCACGCGGTGCCCGCAACCGCGACGGCGTTGCGCAGCGCCGACAGCGCCGCCTCGTTGCGCCCCTGGGCGAGGCGCAACAGCGCCAGGCCGGGCTGAGGTTGATAACCCAGTGCGCCCGCCTTCAGGTATGCCGCCTCGGCCGCGTCGAGATCACCACGCAGGCGATGCACGTCCCCGAGCCGGCAGAAGGCTGCCGCCACCACCCTGGGGCCCAGCATCGACGGTAGCTCGCACGCCCGCGTCGCTTCGCGGACCGCCTCGGCCCACGCGCCGCGCATTTCCAGGATCTCCGCGCGGTGGAGCCGACACGGGCCGCTGAACGCCACCACGTCGGCGTGGTCGTCACACCACCGGGCCAGCGCATCGGTCCACTCTGCGGCGCGCTCCCAGATGTGCGCGGCCATGCAGCCATCGATCATGCTGCAATAGAGGATGCCCGTGCTCATCGGCGAGAGCACGCCCGCCCGCACGCTCACCATCGCTTCGTCGAGCAGGGCCAGGCCCTGCTGCAGCTGGCGCTGCTGGAGCAGGGCACGGCCTTGCATGTGAATGGCGATGGCGGCGAGCTCCGCATCGCCGAACTGTTCGCTGATGGAGACCGCACGACCGGCAGTCTCGTAGACGATCTCGTTGTCGCCCGCGCGCAATCGATCCACTGCGCCCGGAATCAGCAGATAGCCAGCTTCGGCGCACGAGCTCGCGCCGCCCTCGAGCAATCGCCAGCCCCGTCCGACCCAGCCACTCGCCTGGCCCAGCTCGCGGCGATACTGGCACTGGATCGCGATCCAGTACACGCAGCGCACCGCCTGCTGGACGGCGCCCGCTTCGAGGTACGCGAGGTGAGCGCGCTCGAGCGCCTGCACGTACTCCGCCTCCATGCCCATGAGATAGGCCGAGGTCGCCAGTGACTCGAGATCCTCGGCCGCGAGCCGCGTGGTCTGATCAGCGCGAGAGAACGCGCGATGAGCCTCGGCCCACTCGCGGCGCGCGAAACACCGCCGAGCGCGCTCGAGATCCGCGCTCGCAGGCCCGATCGCGTGACGCCGTTGGACTGCTTCCAGCTCACCCATCTGTGCCCAGGTCAGCATAGCCTCAACCCGGCTCGAAGGCCGTTCGGGCCGCACGGGAGCGCCGGCCGACAGCTACTTCTTGTGACAGACGTCGCCGGCCGCGGTGGGAGCGTGCTCGAGCTCGGCACACTTCAGCTCCTCGATCCGCTCGAGGCAGTCGGGAGTCGGGTCAACCGATTGCTCGCAGACAGCCAGGTGGTGCGCGTGGTTCCTGGTCTCCCCGCTGCTGCAGTTGTCGAGCGCGCGCACCATGGTGGCGACATAGCGCTCGCACGGAGTCTTGGACGCCTCTTGCTTGCGCCCGAGCAGCAGCCCGACGCCGGCGACCGCGCCGACCAGCACGAGCACGATCGCCAGGCAGCCCACCTTGCCCGGGCGCTTTCGCTCCGACTTGTTCTCGCTCGTCGCCATGATGGTCCGGCACCGTGAGGGTAGTCGGCATCCGGACCGGGCGGAAAGCGCCGGCGCAGAGAAAGTCCATCCAGGGCGGCGCCGACGCCTTCGACGATCAGGGACAGGAGGTCGGGACGGTGGCCGGCATCGTCGCCTCGACGGCCCGGATGGCCGAGCTCGGGAACCGGTACCAGAGCCACAGCCCGGCGGCGTAGGTGCCGCGCACGCCGTTCGCGGCGGTCAGCACGGAGTAGAAGCCCTCGTCCGTGTGGGCACCATCATGGAAGCCGCATGACGGGAAGAAGCCGCTCGGGGGCGTCACCGCGGTCTCCAGGGTGGTGTGGGTCAGGGCCTCGGTGGGCAGGAGCGCCAGGTCCGCCTGCTGATCGAGGACCGCGTCGGCCAGGTCGAACGAGTCGCCATCGCAGTCCAGATCCGGGTCCCAGCCCTTCTGCCAGCAGTGGGGGAGCGGATTCCCGTTCGCGTCCGCACCGGTGGCGTGGTTGGAGTCGAACAGATCCTGGCGGACGTAGAAGGGGGTCTCGATCCAGTTCATGAGGACGTGGATGACGTCGCCGCAGACGCTGTCGTCCGCCTCGTTGTCGAGGCAGGTCGCGTCGCCGTCGGCCTGCCATTCCGTGTCGAACCCGGCCCACCTGGCGGCGGCGGCGCTCAGCGGATTCGCGCCGGTGGCCGGATCGCTGGTCGGGTAGGCGGTGCCCGGGTAGGTGGCGCCGTTGACGACGCTCTCGGCGAAGGGATCGAAGGCGCCGTCCATGACGAGCCGCACCTCGGCCGACGGCGAGTAGTCGCGGATCTTCTGCGCCACGTCGTCGGCGATCATCGTGGCGCCCCGCGCCCCGCCCGAGTGGCCGATGAAGAGGACCGTGTCGGCGGTGGCCAGCGACTGCATCGTCTGCTCGCCGCCGCCGTCGTCGTAGATCACGTTCGACGTCGCGAGCGTCTGGATGACCGCGTCGACGATGTCGTGCCCGCGGAAGGTCAGCTCGAATCGTGCTGCCGGCGTCGACAGGCATGCCGACCTCGGTGGTCGATCCACCCGGGACGACGCCTTCGATGCCGTGATCCTCGTCGAGCGTCGCGACGAAGGCGTCTCGCCGACCCATGTAGCGGTCGTAGCTGCACTTGTGGATGAAGACCATGTTGAAGCCCCTGAACGGGTTCAGCAGCCTGCTCGCATCGAGGATGCCGCCCGGGCTGATCGAGGGCGGGGCCCACCGGCTCGACATCTCGCCGTGGGCGGAGTTTCCGTCCTCGCCGAAGTAGGCCGCGATCGCCTCGTCGGCACCCTGGACCGAGCCGCCGCCCGGCACGAAGAAGATCCAGTCGTCCTTGTGGGCCGACCAGACCGGCGCGGCCTTCACGTAGAAGACCGGATCCGATCCGTCGAGGCAGGCACCGCCGGCGACCTTGGCCGGCAGCGGCACCTTCCACATGTGATTGCCCTGGGGCATCGACAGCGTGTAGGCATAGGCGCCGCCGTCCTCGGGGAGCCGCGCGGGCACGAGCGGCAAGTCGGCGAGCGAGCCGAGGAACCCGAACAGCGCGGCGCTCTCGGCGTTGGTCAGGTCGGGGGATCCGGGATCGACATCGCAGCCGGTGGCGGCGACGACAATCGCGGCAAAGGCGGTCATCGGTGTGCGCATCGCTGATGCGCGATTGCACCGGCGATGCCACGATGGGAACAAGGCCGCGACGCCGCAAGCCCGCGTTTCGCCTCGATGCGACGCGGCCGCGCGGCCCGGTTCCCGACCGGTTCGGTCGCTCGCGACGACCGGGGCCGTCGCGAGGCCGCCGTGCCGCATCGGGCTGGCGGCAATCAGTCCGGAGCGCGAAGGCGTGGACGGTGCTCGGCGACAGACGGTGACATCACTCCCAGCGATTTGCATTTGCGGGGAAGTCGGCGCTCTTTGGACGGCCGACGCAGAAGCGCTGCCCGGTCGGCGCCTCCATGACCACCCAGGTCGGGTTGCGCTGGACCTCTCGCGCGCCGAGCCCGGCGAGCCGCGCGACCTCGGCGTCGATGTCGTCGGTCTCGATGTCGAGGTGCACGCGGCTGTCGTGCGCCACCGACTGAAGCTGGCAGAGGACCTCGCCGGGACGCATCTGCAAGGACACGTATGTCGGGTTGGCCGGGTTCTCCACGACCGGGCGGCCGAACGCCTGACTCCAGAATCTCGCGGCGCCGGTGAGATCCGACGTGCGGCAATCGATGATCACGGTGCTCCAGCGGCTATGGTGCATGGGTCTCCTTTGTATCCCAACGCACAACGATACAGGCGCGGGTGCTGTCGTCGCGCCGCGGCTATTCTTGCAAGCCAGACTCGCGGAGGGCGACATGGATGACGTCGGGGGGATGGGTGGTGGGTTCGGACGAGCTGTCATCCTGCTGGCCCTGATCGCCTGGGGCATGTGGAAGTGCCACAAGCTGACCGCGAGCGAGCACGTGAACATCTCTGCGGTCCGCGGCCTCTTCTACGCCCTGGCGGGACTGGCCGCGCTGCTGCTCGTGGTCGCTATGCGGCCGCCCGCGCCCGCCAACGTGTGGGCCCTGGCCGCGGCCGGTGCGATCTCTCTCGCCGGCGTCGTCCTGTCGGTGCAAGGACTCGCGCGGTGGGCGGCTCGCCCGCTGGGCAACAAGCACGGCATCGCAGGTCTGGTCATCGGCGCCGCCATCGCCGTTCTCATCGTCAGGTCGCTCGCGCACGAGGTCACCTCCGATGACATGCTCGCGATGATGGCCGCGGAAGCCAGCAGGGACCTTCCTCGGGCTCTGGATGCCGACAATGAGCTGACCGAGGTCGGGAGCGAGCCGGGAACGCTCATTTACTACCTCAGGCTCACGAAGTTGACCGCAGCCCAGGTCGACCGGGCTGGATTCCTGGCGACCGCGAAGTCCGACCTCATCAGTCGGACCTGCGCCGACGCGGAAGCCGACAAGGTCTGGAAGCACGCGCGGAGGATCCGGGCGAGCTACGCCGGGAGAGATGGCCTGCCCATCGGGTCCGTCGAGGTCGAACGCGCAGACTGCGGCCGACCTGGCTCGTCGCCGACTGGTAAGCTCGACGCACAATGACGGTGGGCCCTCCGAGCGACGGCCCCGCGGACGCGACCGCGGTCCCCGAGGCGGCAAACCTCGGCCTGGCACGGCCGCCGCTCGTGTATCTGGGATCGATCGTCCTCGGGCTCGTGCTGCACTGGATCTGGCCCGTGTGGCTCGGCCTGCCGCGCGTCGTCGGTGCGCCGCTCGGCGCGGCGGCGGTCCTCGCGGCGGTTGTCATCTTTGTCCAGTCGGTCGCGGTATTCCGCGCGTCGGGAACGCCTGTGCCGGGCGACCAGCCCACGACGGTCATCGTGCGCAAGGGTCCGTACCGCTTCAGTCGCAATCCCATCTACCTCGCGTTCACGTTGCTCCAGGTCGGGATCGCGCTGCTGGTGGGCGCCCTGTGGCTGCTGGTCACGCTCGTGCCGGCGGTGGCGCTCATGGCCGGCGTCGTGATCCCGCGCGAGGAGCGCTACCTGGCCGCGCGCTTCCCGTCCGACTACCTGCCGTACAAGGCATCCGTCCGCCGCTGGCTCTAGTTCCGAGCAAGTAGGCGCAGCCGCGGGATTTCTCGCCGGCGCGAAAAAGCGTGCGACCGGGGCCGGTCTCCTGGAACCACGAGTGCGCCCACCGACCGGATCGGGCGCGCCCCCCCATCAAGGAGACGCCCATGAAGAAGATCCGCGGCGAAGTGAGGCCGCCGATGAGGACCATCCCGATCATCCTGTCGGTGAGCCTGGCAGGGCTCGCCGCGTGCAGCATCCTCTCGAAGGGCAAGGGCTCTGTCGGCGACGGCGCGTCCGACAAGCTGGGCGACGCGGCCGGCGACGCGGCAGGTGAGGCCGCCGAGGACTCTCCGGTGGCGGACGTGCCGCAGCTCAAGCCGGACGACGACGACCCGCCCCACGTTGTCGGCGCGCTCAACCGGCTCGACGAGATGGAGAAGTACATCGTGGAGCACAACTGGGACCGCTACGCCAAGGAGAGCCGCGACTTCAACCACACCCTGCTGTTCAAGGACGGCTGGGAGGGCGAGAAGAAGCGCGGCAAGATCAAGAAGCGCCTGGCCGCGCTCGACGCGGCCGCGTTCAAGACGTTCGGCGGGCGACTGGCGAAGCTGGTCGGCAGCGGCAAGCGCATCACCAAGGGCGAGGACCCGGACGCAGCCGAGGCCGTGGTAGAAGTGGTCAAGGCGTGCCAGGAGGCCACCTCCCAGACCATCGATCGGTCCGAGGCGCAGAGCCGGCTCGACAAGGGCATGAAGGCGTACGAGAAGGCGATCGCGCGGGCCCTCAAGGTGGACGGGAACAAGGAGGCGTTTCGCTACTACGTCGAGGTCGGCGGCGACACCCATGACGTGCCGACCGAACTGCTCGAGTGCGAGGCGCGCCTCGTCGTCGTCGGCCAGGACGTCGGCGACGAGTACACGCCGGAGGAGGCGCCCAAGACCGACGTGGTGAAGGCGTGCGGCTCGATGCGCTGGCTGGCCGGCGGCATCCAGACCGGGGGCGGCTCGTTCGCGCCCTACGAGCGGATCCCGGGCGGCGCCGAGTACGCCGAGAAGATCCCGTGCAAGAAGGTGAAGAAGAAGAACAAGCTCCCCGGCGGCCTCAAGGCTGCCGCGGCGGAGTTCAAGGAGTACTACGAGGTTGACAACGTCGTCTTCGAGACCGACGGCAAGCCGTACGTCGAGGAGAACGAGGACGACCTCCGCCTGTGGCGCTATCAGGTGCTGATGGCGTACTCGAAGGAGTTCACGTTCTCGGGCAACCCGTGCGGCGGGACCGACGAGAAGCTCTTCTGCGAGGCCGGCGGCTCGAAGGGCGCCCGCGCCTACAACGAGATGGAGCACCACCTGGACCGCGCGCGCTTCCTGGCCGGCAAGGCCCCGGACCGCTGCAAGCAGCACCTCAAGGACGCGGTGAAGAACTGGGAGAACTTCAGCTCGATGAGAGACGAGATGAAGAAGAGCAAGGAGTGGATCAGCGGCGCGACCTACCGCACCAAGAAGGGCGACAAGATGAAGGAGAAGGACTTCGTCGCCAGCTTCGAGGAGAAGGCAGGCGAGGCCGACGAGAAGCTGGGCGAGAAGTACTGCGCCCGGCCCCAGGCCGACGACGACAAGACCGCCCGCGCCGGCAAGAGCAAGGGCAAGAGCAAGAGCAAGCGCGACGACGACGACGACGATCGCGGTGACGAGGACGACGAGGACGACGAGGACTGAAGGCAGCCCGATGGGCCGGACCGACAGGAGGACACCGTGATGGACAGAAGATGGATCGTGGTCGCCGCGGTCGGGCTCGGCCTGGTCGCGTGCGAGCCGGGGGCCGCCCCGAGCGGAGGCGTCGTCGGTGCGGGCGGAAAGCCCGCGGTCGCGGCGACGGCGGCGACGGAGACTGCGGGCACCGCCGGGACCGCAGCCATGCCGGCCACGGCCGACGCCGGCGCGGACCCCGAGGCCACCGGCGACGAGGAGGCCGAGGGTCACGGCGACTATGCCGAGCCGGGCGGCCACTTCACCGTGTCGTTCCCGTCTCCGCCGACGGTCGAGGAGCGCACCGTGTCCACCCCGATCGGCACCGTCAGGCTCAAGACCTTCACGGCCGCCCAGGGCGAGGCGCGTCTGGTTGTCAGCATGGGCGCGATCGTCCCCAAGGGTGATCGGAGGCACCTCGACATCGGCAAGCTCGCCGCCACCATCCGGGACGAGAACCTCGCCCCGTTCACGATCGCCCGCAAGGAGGAGCACACCTTCGAGACCGACGGCCTGCCCGGGCTGGCCGTCTCCTATCTGGGCGCGTCCGGAAGCATCGAGGTGCGCGGCGTCCTGCGCGTCTTCATCCGCCGCGCGCCGCTCACGTTCTACGTCGTGCACGCGATGGCGCCGCCGGCCACCGACGAGGTGAGCCTGCGCCTCTTCGTCGAGTCCTTCACGCCGGCAGCGACGGTGAGCGGGATGGACGAGGTCCTGGCGCGCACCGCCCAGGAGTCGGTCACGGCCCAGGCCGACGCGGCCCGGCGCGCGGCCCGGGCGGAGGCGCGTCGCCCCGACCCGGCGCCCTCCGGCACCGCGACCTATCGCTGGTCGAACGTGCGGACCACCGGGCCGGGCGCCTGCGTGTTCTTCGCCGGGCCGGTGCCGCGCGCGACCCGCCGCTCCTACGGGCGCGGCAGCGGCACCTGGACCTTCTTCGGCAGGCGGGCCCTGTTCGAGCTGGGCGGCGTCGTCAACTTCAGCGGCACGGTCAGGAACGGCAGGGTGAGCGTGCGCAGCGTCGAGCGGGCCTCCCTCGACGGCCACCCGTACACCTTCACCGAGACGATCACGGGCAAGATGGACGCCGCGGGCCGCTTCCGCGGCACCTACCGCTACAGCGACTGCCGCACCGACGGAGGCGAACGTTGCCCCGGGCCGTGCACGATCCGCGCAACTCTCACCGGCTCGCCGTAGTCAGTGACCGCCCGCCCGGCCGTCAGTCCCAGACGACCTCGGCGCACTGCAGCTCGATCCCGATGAACGCGTCGTTGTCGTAGTTCATGCGGACGGCGACGCCGACCTCGCCCTCGGGACATGTGACCCAGCTATCCCAGTCGTCGCAGTTGGACTGCTCGTAGATGTCGGCCATGCCCGGCTCCGAGATGTACTCGTCGTCGTCGATGTACGCCGACATGACCTGGAGGCCTTTCAGCTTGTGGTCGTTGTTGTTGTTGTTGCAGGCGCTGACCGCCCGGATGTAGCGGTTGGTGCCGAGCTGCACGTCGTTGGTGCTGCCGAGGAAGATGTTGCCGGCGAGGGTGTCGAACCCGACGAGGGGGTTCGAGGCCGACCCGATGCCCATCTCACGGCCATAGAGTCGGACCTGCTTGCCCTTGTTGTTGACCTCGGAGATCGCGATCCCGGTCAACGCGTACACGGTCTCGTCATCGGAGAGCGCGGCGTCATCTCCGATCGTGCAGGTGAGAAAGCTGCCGCTGTACCCGCTGATGCCTTGCCAGTGTGGATTGATCCACGAGACGTCGTCGGCACTCGCGACGCGTGGAAGAGCGAGGAGCAGGATCAGACTTACGACAGGTTTCATCACTGAGTCACCTCCTGCGCGCTCCACGAGCAAGCGCCGCGCCACGAGAGCTCGATCGAGGTGACGACGTGATCTCGCGGCCTCGCGTCGCGCGACGGCAGGTTCAGCATGCGGTCGCGGCAAGCCCTCGGGACCCGGCCCGCCGATCCGGCACGGCACGACGCGATGGCGCCGTCACGCGTGGAGGCCGGAACACAGACCTTGCGCCGCTCTCAGCGCAGGTCGACCAGCATCTTGCCGATGTTCTCGCCGCGGAACAGGCCGACGAAGGCCTCGGGTGCCCGCTCGAGCCCCGCGATGACGGTCTCACATCGCGCCGGGTCGGAGCGTCGTGCGCGATGGCCGGGCTCGCGACGCTCTGCAGCGCCGCGAGCCGTCACCGTCGAGCGCCTACTTCTTGGCCGACTTCTCTTTCTTCTTCGCCTTCTTCTCCTTGGCGGTCTTCTTCGGCTTGTTGGACTTGCCCGGCTTCTCCTGCCCCTTGGCCATGTTGGTCCTCTCGCTGGAGATGAATCGACGGCACGCGAGTCGCCGCGCCGAACGCGACGACGTGCCGCTGTCTAGAGTAGCCCAGCTTCCGGACGGAGCACAGAACTGTGCCGGGTCAGCGGACCGTGCCCACGCCGCGGTAGAGGAACGCCAGCGGCTTCGGACCCTGGGCGTAGAAGGTCTCGAGCCCGCTGATGGCGAACCCCGCGCTCTCGATCAGGGCGCGCGGGTCCCGGGTGAGGTGACAGCCGCCTCCGAGCCGCTTCTGCAGGGGCTCGAAGCGGCGCTGCCACTTCTGGACGCGCGGCTCGCTGGACAGGCCATGCTCGAGGAAGATGAAGCGGCCGCCCGGCTTGAGCGCACGCCGCGCCGTGGCGAGCGCGCCGGCCACGTCCGGGATCGTGCAGAGGGTGAAGGTCGACACGACCGTGTCGAACCGACCCTGCTCGACGGCAAGCGTCTCGGCCTCGCCGGTGACGATCTCGACCGGAAAGCCGGCCTTCTGGATCCTCTCCTCGGCCATCCGGGCCGCCGTCACCGACGGCTCGACACCGACAACCCGGCGCACGCCGGGCGGGTAGTAGGGCAGGTTGAGCCCGGAGCCGATGCCGAGCTCGAGCACGTCGCCGGTCACGCCGCCGAGCGCCTGCTGTCGCTGTCGGGTCGTCTCCTTCGTGCTCATCATGAAGTGCGTGAGGCGCGGGAGGATCTGCTCGCGATAGAAGCCCATGGTCGCCGCGGAGTCTGCCACGTGCGCCGGGGTCCGACCGACCCGCGTTCGTCCCGCCTGACAGGTCGGCGCCCGCCCGTCGTCAGACTTTCTCCGCGAACCAGTCGAGCACCTGCAGGGCGCGCATCGTGTTCCACCGGCTGGGCCGGCCCTCGCCCTCGTCGATCTCGACCGGCATCTGGCCCGGGTGCCGCGTGTCGAGCGGCCACCGGCCGTCGCCGTCGCGCCTGGACGCGACCTGATCGATCGCCTCGGCGACGCGCTCGTCGACCACGCCGGCCCGGCGGAGGTACTCGAGCCCCCGCAGGACGTCGTAGTGCCACCAGGTCGGGAAGGCGAAACAGGTCCAGGCGGCGCCGCGAGCCTTGCGGTCCTGGATCACCTCGCCGGTCGACAGCCGGCGGAAGAGGCGGCGCTCGAGGAGGTACTCCTGCCCGCGAAGACGGGCCTGGGTCTCGGCCGGGCTGCCCGCGCCCGCCCGTTCGTGCTCGAGCAGGGCGTCGAGCACGCAGATCGTCGTGTGGAACGAGGACCGGGTCGAGCCGCGTTCCGCATCGCAGTTCCAGCCGCCGTCGGGCAGCTGCTCGGCCAGCAGCCGGTCGACGATGCTCCGCACGTCCTGGCCGAAGTAGGCGCCGACCGCCGCGACCTGCCCGTTGATGCAGGGCTCCACCTCGCCGGCGAAGAAGCGGTTGCCGTCGCACTCGGGCGGGCCGCATCCCTGCCAGGTCACGCGGTCGCGGACCAGATCCACCGCCCGGCGCGCCTGGTCGCTCGCCGGATCCAGACCCAGGTCCCGCAGCAGCATCAGGACGTGCATCGTCGAGTCCCAGCCGCGGTTCCACGCCGCGCCGCCCCACCGCCCGTCGGTCCCCTGCAGGGCGAGCAGCTTCGCACCCGCGCCCTCGGTCGCGACACGCGTGCGCTCGGCCGCGACCTCGTTCGCGGGCGCCAGGGTCAGATCCCGCATGACCTGCCAGCGGATCGACGGGTCGGCGTCGAGAAGCCACTCGATGACCGATCTGTCTGGCCTGGGGGTGTGCCGTCTGGATGGATCTGTCGCCATCTGGTTGCCCCGAGCATAGGACGAACGACGCCGCGCTGTGCATGCCTCGATCGGTCAGGCGCTGTGGGTCGGCCGTCGATGGCCATCCCATCGCCCCCGTGTACGATCCGGATCGATGAAACGCGTCTGCCTCGCCGGTGCCGGTGCGCTCGTCGTCCTGGTCGGGTGCGGCGCGGGGGTCGGCGAGCCGGCGCCCGACGAGGCGAGCCGCAAGCCGAGCCGCGAACCCGATCGGCCCGGTCCGGACGCGCAGGCCCTGCACGGGCGCGGCGTCCTCATGGTGATGCCCCACGCGCCGGTGCGTGCGGCCTCCGAGCGCGGGCCCGGCCGCGTGACCCTGCGCGTGGCGGGCGAGACGCGCGGGCTGCTCTATCTGCCGGCCCGCCGGGCTCGCCCGCCCGGGCTGCTCCTGCTCCTGCACGGCGCGCGCGGAGGGGCAGAGCACATCATCGAGCGCTTCGAGCCGGCGGCCGAGCGGCTCGGCCTCATCCTGGTCGCGCCCGAGTCGCGGGGACGCACATGGGACGTCATCGAGGGCATCGCCTTCGGCCCGGACGTCGCCGCCATCGACGAGGACCTGGGCGCGGTGTTCGACGAGCACGAGGTCGACCGCGAGCGCATCGCGGTCGGCGGCTTCTCCGACGGCGGGACCTACGCCCTCTCGCTCGGCGTGGGCAACGGCCAGCTGTTCCGCGCCATCATCGCCTACTCGCCGGGCTACATCGCCGCGAAACGGCTGGCCGGCCGGCCGCGCGTGTTCATCTCGCACGGCAGGAGCGACAGCGTGCTGCCGATCGACCAGACCAGCCGGCGCATCGTGCCGCGCCTGCGCGGGCTCGGGCTGGATGTGCGCTACGTCGAGTTCGACGGCGACCACGAGGTGCCGGAGGACATCCGGGCCGCCGGGCTGGCGCTGATCGCGCCGCGCTGATCCGCGCCGGGCCCGGGCTCACGTCGCGCTCAGCTCGGATCCAGCGGGAACAGCGCGACAGTGCACAGCCGGTTGCCGAGGCGGTCGCCGATCGGCAGCGAGCGCTGGACGCGCGGCCACAGGTGCAAGCCGCGCTCGGTCGCGCGGGTGCGCCACACGTCGAGGTCGTGGTCGGCGGTGGCGGCATCGGCGGTGAAGAGGATCAGCACCACCAGGCCGTGCACGATGGCCGGATCGCTGGCCAGCTTCTCGACGTCTTTCCACACCGGCGACTGCAGGGCGCGCGCGTAGCCCCGGTTGGGCCCGGCCTGCCGGAACTGCGCCACGACCTTGATCTCGATCCACAGCGCCTCCCCGAGGGCGGCGTCGTCCAGTGGCGTTCCGGCGTCCGGGGTCACCACGAGGTCGCAGCGCGCGCCGGCGCTGCGCTTGCGCCGGCTCCGGTCGCGAGGGAAGCGCTGCTCGGGGAAGACTCCGTGGCCTGCGTCGCGCAGGGCGGCCTGAAAGACAGGATGCAGCTCGAGCTCGCCGCAGGCGTCGAGCCCGTGAACGGCCTGCTCGAGCTCGATGGCGTCCGCGGCCCGACCGAGGCCGGCGGCCAGCGCGTCGGCCAGCGCGGACCACGACCAGTCGATCAGGGGCTCGGGCACGAATCAGATATTGACGAGCCACGATGACGCAAGTCACGCCATCGCGGCGCCGGCCTGCCTTGATCCGGACCCACCGCCATGCGATGCATCCCTTCCATCCACCCTTGCCGTACGAGGTGACGCGTGAAGTTTCGTTCAGGACTCGCCTGCTCTGGTTTGCTTCTGTCGCTGACCATCGTCGGTTGCGCGATTCCAGGGCAGCCCGACGACGACGCCGAGCTGGACGAGCAGCTGTCGGCGTCGATCGGCGCCGAGCCCCTCGACATCCCGGGTGAGCTCCAGGATCGGATCGACGAGGCCCAGGCCGACTGCCAGTGCTTCGGCAGCCTGACCTCGTGGTCGGTGACCCCGGTCAGCCCCGCGGACGACGTGTTCGACTCGGTCACCGTCCTCGAGGCGATCGTCGGACAGGACATCCAGCTCCCGTGGGTGGCGGCGGGCGCGATCAACCCGCTCGCGCTCGACAACCTGCTCGGCCCCGAGCACGCCGGTCTCATCGACGAGCTCGCGGCGGAGGGGGACCCGGCGGGCGGCGACTTCCAGCTCGGCGCTCACAAGTGGTCGCATCCGACCGCGCCCGACTTCTGCTCGAGCGAGACCGTCTACGAGATGTACTTCCCGGCCACCGGCGTCCTGTTCGCCTTCCGCTTCGACACCAGCTCGGAGTGTTAAGGAGCAGGTTGGCGCCCGCGGCCCGATCGTCGAGATCGCGTGGCCGCTGACGGCTTCTCGAGCCAGGCCGCGATGCTCGCCTTCAGCTCGCGGCTGTCCCCCTCGGCCGCGGCGAGCGCGCTCAGTGTCGTGCGGGCGAGCTCACGCGCACGCGCTCTCGCCGCCGGTGTCGACCACAGGGCGCGGGCCAGCTGGAAGCGAATGCCGGCGGACCACTGCGGCCCCAGGTCGTCCAGTCTGGCCGGCGTGACGGCGCCCTCGAGCGCCTTGACCGCGCCGTTGCTGTCTCCCAGGGCGATGAGCGCCTCGCCGATGCACTCGCCGGCCTCCACCTGGGCCGTGGTGCTCTCACCGAGCTCGCGCCGGATGAGCTCGATGCCGCGCCGGCACCGGTCGAGCGCGCGCCGGTGGAGGCGCCGGCGGTTGTCGAGGTCTCCGAGCAGGATCAGCGCCTGGCCGGTGTTGGCGTGCTGCGGGCTCCCGGCCCGCGCGTTGTGCTCGATGACCTTGTACAGCGTGCGCTCCGCCTGATCGGTGCGACCGGCCCGTTGCTGCGCCTCGGCCTGGACGATGTAGAGGGTGGCGAGCCCGATGTCCTGCCGGTCGCGCTCCCAGATCGCGGTGGCGTCGCCGATGAGCTCGAGAGCGCGGTCATGGTTTCCCAGGTAGCCCTGGACCTGGCCGAGCTGCAGGAGGGTGTAGGCGGTGAGCTTGTGATCGGCGCCGAGCTCCTGCCGGCGAATCGCCAGCGCCGCGTCGAGCGACTCTGACGCCTCGCGATACCATCCGAGGGTCAGCTTCGCCTCGCCGAGCGTGGCGAGCGACCTGGCGATCTCCGGATGATCCGGGCGCAGCGTCAATCGCTGGATGGCCAGCGCCCGCTCGAGGTAGCTCAGGGCCTCGCGCGTCCGGCCCAGGGTGATGAGATTGCTCCCGATGTTGTCCAGGATGGTCGTGTAGCGGTACGAGATGCGCGCCTGCTTCCGCCACAGCTTCTCGGCCTGCAGATACCGCCGCAGCGCCTCCTCGACGTGACCGGCGGCCGCCTCGACGTTGCCGATGTTGTTGGCCAGCCGGCCGCGCAGAAGCTCGTCGCCGCTGGCGCGCTCGACCGCGAGCTCGGCGGCCTGGCCGGTGACCACGCCTTCACGGATCCGGCCGGCGCGCGCCTGGTGGGCGACGAGCGACACCCAGATGTCGGCCTCCTGCTTCCAGTCCCGTCCCAAAACCGCCAGCCGGGCCGCCGCGAGGAGGAGCTTCTCGCCCTCGTCGTGCTTGCTGGCCAGGCTGAGCTGGAGCCCGCGAGCATGGGCTGCCTCGGCGGCGAGCGGAGCGTATCCAACTCGAATCGAATCTCTTTCCCGAGCGCCTCGATCGCCCCGGGATCTCGCGCGGTCGCGCCGGCATCGCGGAGCGCAAGCTCGTGGCTCAGACGCTGGCGAAGCGACAGGACCGCGGCCCTGGCCGCGGGATCGTCGGGGAGCGGGACCACCGCCTGGAGGTTCGCGATGTCGGCGCAGGCAGAGACGGACGACAGCTTGTCGGCTGCCGACACGGCGCGGTCCACGCTATCGGCCCCCGGGCCCGCGAGGTAGACGTTGACGAGCTCTCTCATCTCGTCGCGCTTGCGCTCGAGGCACGCGGTCCGCAGATCGAGGATCGCCGGCGATTGCACGCCGTCCACATGGGTCGCCGCGCAGGCCTCGTCCTGCATGGCCGCCCATGCCCGTGCCCGCTCGTCCAGGACGGCGGAGAAGCTCTTCCACGTCACGTCCGCGCCGCGCGCGCCGCTCCGGCCGAGCGCGTCTCGAAGCTCGCGCTTGCGCGGCGGGTCCCAGACCCCGACCAGGCGCTCGGCGCCGCGGCGGCAGACCGGCGCGCTGCTTGCCGGGCCGGCGAAGAAGAGGGTGTAGGCGCCGGCCGCGGCCACCAGGGCGGCGAGCGGGACGGCGATCGCCGCCGCGAGCCGCGGCCGGATCGGATGCGGCGACAGCGCGGCGAGGAGGGACTGCATGGACGGGAAGCGGCTGTCCGGCTGCGCCGCGAGCCCGCGCACCACCGCCGCGTGGACGCGCCGAGGCACCCGGCCGCCCCGCTCGGGCGTGCGCACGCGCGCGTTCTCGATGTCGTCGAGGAGCTGGGGCAGAGTCTCTCCGCCGAACGGGCGCACGCCGTGGAGCGCCTCGAACAGCGCCACGCAGAAGGCGAACTGATCGCTCGCCGCCGTGGCCCGGTCGCCGCACAGCTGCTCGGGCGCCATGTAGGCCGGCGTGCCGAGCACCGCCCCGGTCTGCGTCAACGTCAAGGCGGTGTCGGCCACGCCGGGCGACGACGTCGAGCCGCTCGAGGTCGAGACGCTGTCGCCGCTGGCAGTCGCCAGGCCGAAATCGGCGACCCGCGGCCGATCGTCGGCGCCGACGAGCACGTTCTCTGGCTTGAAGTCGCGGTGGACGATGCCGACCGCGTGGGCCGCGGCCAGACCGCGACCGGCCTGGATGAACATGGCGAGCGCATCGCGCCAGGGTCGCGGCCGGGCCAGCCAGGTGCGCAGGGTGGTGCCCTCGACGTACTCCATGGCCACGAAGACGCGGTCGCCGTGCCTGCCGACGTCGAACACCGGCACCACGTTCGGATGCGACAGCCGCGCCAGCGCCTGGGCCTCGCGCACCAGCCGCTTCTCGAGACTCTGCAGGGTGGCGTCCGCCGCGGTCGGCGAGGGCCGCAGAAGCTTGAGGCCCACCTTTCGATCGAGCTTCGGGTCGTAGGCGACGTGGACCTCGGCCGTGGCGCCCACGCCCACGCGGTCGATGACCACGAACCGCCCGACCAGCGCGCCGCGCACCAGCTCGACCGATTCCTCGCCCGGCTCGTCACCGTCGATTGATGCGGCGGCGGTCGCGACAAGCTCTCGGCACCCGCGGCAGCGATCGACGTGCGCGAGCATGTCGCTCCGCTCCTGGTCCCCCAGCATCCCCTCCACGAGTCGAACCATGAGCTCGTCGGTGAGGCAGCTCTCCTGTTCCGGCGGTCTGGTGGTCACCCCGTCCGTTCCTTTCTCCAGTGATCTCGCCGCCGACCGTCGGATGCAGCGCGCTCCATCGCTCCATCGGCGCGGGGCCGGACAAGACTCGTCGCGGCGGCGGATTCTTCATCCCCATCTACTCCGACAGGCGGCCGCGCCGTTTGTCCCATGCGATCTTCACCATGGGACCGGCGCGCGTGCGATCAGGGACCTCTGCCCGCCAGCACCCGGGAGATGGTGATGTCGACGTCGCTGCGCACCGCTCCGATGAGGCTGTCCAGCTCCTCGCTGGTCAGGTGGAGCCGCTCCTTGAGGCGGCCGCGCACGGAATCGAGGACCTTCTCGCGGCAGCGGACGATCCGGCGCCCCACCGTCGACCGCCCGATCCCGAAGATCGAGGCGATCTCGGCGATGTTCAGACGATCGATCACATAGAAGCGAAGCATCGTGCGCTCGTCGGCCGTGAGGTCGTCGAAGGCCTCGCGCAGCGCGGCCGAGAAATCGCCCTGGTACTGCGCCTTGATGAACTCGAGCTCCGGGTCCCGTGTCCCGGCCAGCGTCTCGGTGCCCTGCCAGCCCGGGTCGCCGCCGCGCGCCGCCTCGTGATGGCGCAGGTTGATGGCCACGCGCACGGCCGCGACCCGGATCCACGCGCCCAGGCTCCCCTGGCCCGCATAATCGGCGATGCGCGGGGGCGAGCCGACCAGCAGGCGCCGCCGCAGCTCCTGCAGCGCGTCGGCCACGAAGCCGCGCGCGTCCCCGAAACGGGCCAGCGCGCGAGCGGCGGCGACCAGGTGACCGTCCTCGAGAGCGCGCAGGGCGAGCGGCTCGCCGCGCGCACAGGCGAAGGCCAGCCACAGGTCGGCGGCGCGCAGCCTGTCGAGCGCGGCCAGCGGATCAGGATCGTCGGCGACGCAGCGGGCGACATGCTCGACGAAGCTCGTGGGCTCGACCGGGATGGCGGGCCAAATCTCGCGCGCCGCCCCGACCAGCGCGGTCAGGCGCGCTTCGAGCTGCTCACCTGTCTCCCCTGCATCGACGACACCTCGATCGAGCGCCGCCAGGAATGCCGATGCGAGCGCCACGCTCATGGCTGCCCTCCTGCCCTCGGGGGCCCAGCCTAGCACGTGGCGGTGCCGCCGACGGAGGAGTGCGGGCGCGCACATGACTCTCGAGGCGCTCGATGCGCCTCACGTGGCTTAAACTGGCGATCGGCGCCATCACTCCGGTCGCCGGTGGCGTTCCCGCAAGAGAGATGGAGAGCGCACGAATCGAAATCGAGGACCTGCTGCGAGAGAGCCGCTGGCTGCGCCGGCTGGCCGGCCACCTGGTCGCCGATCCGGCCGAGGCGGACGACGTCGCGCAGCAGACCTATCTGGCCGCCCTGGCCTCGCCCCCGCCCGGCGATCGCGAGGTGCGACCGTGGCTGTCGCGCGTGGCGCGAAACTTCATCCGCTCGCGCTACCGCGCCGATCGACGCCGGCGCAGCCGCGAGCAGGCGGCCGCCGAGCGGGCGGAGGTGGCCGCGCCCGACCAGCTGCTCGAGCAGGTCGAGCTGCAGCGCCTGCTGGCCGAGCTGGTGGCCGAGCTGCCCGAGCCGTACCGCGCCGTGATCGTGATGCGCTTCTATCGCGATCGCTCGGCCGCCGACATCGCCGCGGCCGAGCAGGTGCCGGCCGCGACGATCCGCTGGCGGATCCAGCGCGGGCTGGCGCTGTTGCGCGCCGGACTCGATCGGCGCCACGACGGGCGCGCGGACTGGAGGCCGGCCCTGGCCGGATTCGCCCGTCTGCCGCGCCCGACTCCGCCTGGCTCCGGCAGCGCAGCGATGGGCCCATCCGCGCCGGTCGCGGCGAAGCTGGGGCTGCTCGCCGCCGCCGCCCTGGCCGTCTGCGCGATCGCGGCGCTCGCCATCGATCTGCGCGGCCGCGCCGCACCGGCGCTGGCGGCGACGACACGCCGGCCGGGGCCCCAGCAGGCGGTCGCCCTCACGTCGGGCGCACGGTCGATCGACGGTGCGCCGGGCGTCCGACGCGGCGTGGCTGGCGACGCGAACGCCGGGCCGGGCCATGCGGCGCCACGCGACGGTCGCGGCGACCGGGTGGCCGGGGGCCCGCGCGAGTCGGCCGGCGGATTGGCCGGCGCCGAGCCGCGCGTCACCGAGATGAGATTGCCGATGAGCTCGGCCGATGTGCAAGGCCGCCTCCAGGAGCTCCAGCCCCTGTTCGAGGAATGCACGAGGACCGCCTTCGAGCGGAATCGGAAGCTGGACGGCGGCGCCATCTTCGAGCTCGTCGTGGTGGCCGACCCGGAGGTGGGCGCGCAGGTCGAGAGCGCCGAGCTCTTGCCGGTCGCCGGCGACGCGCCCGACGAGGAGCTGGAAGAGTGCGTGCGCGAGACCAGCTTCTCGGCCGAGCTGGAGCGACCGCCCTGGTTCGTCGGGCGCCGCGTTCTGTACTTCCCTGTCATCCTCGGCAGGGCCGCCGCCGAGCCGAGCGGCGAGTATGGCTTCGGTCCCACCTACTGGGCCGTGTTCCAGCGCATTCGCCAGCTCCAGCCCGGGTGGCATTGACCGAGCTCAGCCGGCCGCACAGGAGGCTGGCCTGCTAGGCTCCGGCGGTGACACGAGACTCCGATCAAGAGTTCGACGCCGTGGCCGCGGTCGCCGAGCTGGACGAAGCGCTCGGCGAGGACACCGCCACGCCAGCCGGCGAGGGAGCCGATCGCTACGTCGCCATGCTCGAGGCGGAGATCGCGCAGCTCAACGCGCTGCTGGCCCAGAAGGACCAGCTCCTCGAGCGAGCCGGCGCGCGCGCTGACCAGGCCCACGCGGAGATCGAGGCCGCCCGCCGCCGGCTGGCCGCCGAGTCGGAACGCGAGCTCGAGCAGCGCACGCGAACCCTGCTGGGCGGCTTCCTCGACGTGATGGACGACCTGGACCGGGCCATTGCGGCGACGCGCACGCTCGAGCACAACCCGGAGGTCCTTGCCGGCATCGAGCTGGTGCGCCGCGAGCTGCTCGCCCACCTCGGGCGGCTCGGCGTCGCCCACGTGCCCGCCCTCGGCGAGCCGTTCGACGCGCGCCACCACGAGGCGATGGCCGTCGTCCCCGTGACCGACGCAGCGCAGGACGGCCGCGTTGTCGGCGTCCTGCGCGAGGGCTACTCCGTCGGTGAGGACACGCTGCGCCCGGCCGGCGTCGCCGTCGGCAAGCGCGCCTGACCCGTCGCCAGAGCTGGCAGTGACGCACTGGCCGAACTACCGTGCGATCTCGCCGAAGCCCTTGCCGGGAGGAAGCGGCGCGGTGCGGATCAAGCGCGAGTCCTGCACCGCCGCCTGCCGGTGCACGACCGCCACGCGGTAGGCCGGGTCCCGGATCATCTCGACGAACGCCGCGACGCTCGGGTACTCGGCGATGAAGCAAAGGTCCCATCTCTCGTCGCCGGGACCGATGAGCGTCTGCTCGAAGCGTCCTTGCCACACGATGCGGCCGCCCACGCGCTCGAACACCGGCCTGCTCTCCCGCCCGTAGCTGGCGTACGCCTCGGCGCCGGTCGCCTGGCGGCCGTCCGGATACTTGGCCTGCTCGTTCAGCCTGACCAGATTGATCATGTGGATCGGCCCCGGCCGATCGTCGGCGCGGAACAGGGCGAAGTCCTCCTTCGTGGGATCGACATGACCGGTCATGCTCGCTTGCCTCCCTGGTCGTCAGGTCGGGGCCGCTGGCGAGCGCGAGCCACGGGGATCTGGGCGCGTGCCTGGCGGCGTCTTACCTCGGACAGCGCCGCCGGTGCGGCGAGGAAGTCGAGCAGGGTCGAGAACGGGACGAGGACGAAGGCAAGGGGGCCGGTGCGAGTGGCAAGCCAGAGAGCGGCCGGCCACCCCAGGAGCAGGAGGATCAAGCCGCTCAGCCTCGCGCCGACAGAAAAGTGGCCGAGGCCCATGCCCGGGCAGAGCGAGCGACACCAGGCGGGCGCTGCGAGCCTTGCGGACGAGCTCGACGTCATCGCGCCACGAGCCGATTGCCCCCTCGTCCTCGCCTTCCTCCTCTTCTTCTTCCCCTTCGACCTGCTCGCGCTCGACGGACTGACTGCGGAAATCCGCGAGGAGGGCCCCCGCCTCCTCGGCCTGCGATCTCGGCACCAGGATCCGCAGCTCGATGAAGGCGCCGACCATCTGCAGCATCGAGCGGTGGTTCTCGCCCTGGATCATGCAGTCGATTCCGTTCGAGGTCAGGAACTCCCTGACCATGGCTCCCTCCATCGGGTCGCCCGCGGTACCGATCGCCACCATGCCCCCCGGATCGTCAGTCATCCGGCCGACGATAGTCCGGAGCTCGGCCCTCATTCAACGACGACGACACCACCCGCGATGCAGATCACGAACGGGCAATGTCGAAGGTGAGCTACAGGAGCTCGTAGGTGATGTGGACGATCGTGATGATGTCCTTCTCCAGGGACGAGGTGTCGTTGTTGCCCTCCCAGGAGGTCGCGGTCGAGTTGGCCGGGTTGACGTTGATGACACCCATGTCGGCGTCGCGCAGGAGCTTGATGCTGGCGCCGCCGGCGCTCTCGAGCATCTTCTCGGCGCGGGTGCGGGCGTCCTTGGACGCCTCTGCCAGCATCTCGATCTTGAGTCCGCCGAGCTTTGTGTAGAGATACGACGGCGCGTGAGACGTGATCGAAACGCCCTGCTCCAGGAGGTCGGTGATCTGGCGCGACACCTTCTCCACCTTGGCGACCTCGGTTGACCGGATCGTGATCGACTGGGCGATGCCGTAGGCCTTGAAGACCCGCCGCTCGACCCGCTGCTCGCCGGTGCCGACAACTTCGGTGTCGAACAGCTCCTGCACCGCGGCGGAGGAGATCGAGATCTGTTCCTCCTTGATGCCTTTCGCGGTGAGGAAGGCGTGGGTCCTGGCCATCTGCTCGTGCAGCGCGCGATAGGCGGCGGTCCGGTCCGGGTTCTGGGCAGAGACGACGGCGCTCCACTCGATGAGGTCGGAGACGATGCGGCGCTTGGCCGAGCCGGTCACCTTGATGTCGCGCTCTCGCGGCTTGGTCCTCACGCGCTCCCATGAGCGAGCAGCGATGGTGGTGGCGGCGACAACGGCAATGGCAATCGCCACGGTGCCGATGAGCCTGCCGTTCTTCTCGATCTCGATCATGAAGCCCTCCTGGCTGCCGGATCCTCGATGTGCTTTCCATCGAACGCCCGAACCAGTCGGTCTGTTTCGCGAATCGCCTGCGCCCTCGGCGATCGTCATCTGCGCCCGAGGCGCGCGCGCAGAGCGTCCCGGTTCAGCTGCGCGATGACGTCGGTGCGGATGCCCTTGGGGCACACGACCTCGCATTCGCCGTGGAGGCTGCACGCCCCGAAGCCTGCGTCGTCAAGGGCGCCGACCAGGGCGAGGGCGCGCCGGCCCTGCTCGGGTTTGCCCTGCGGCAGGCGCCCGAGATGCGACGCCTTGGCGCCGGCGAAGAGTGCCGCGGAGCCATTGGGGCAGGCCGCGACGCAGGCGCCGCAGCCGATGCACGCCGCGGCGTCGAGGGCGGGCTCGGCGTCGGCCTTCGGGACGGGGATCATGTTCGCCTCGGGGGCGCTGCCGGTGCGCACGGTGACGAAGCCGCCGGCCATGATCACGCGATCGAGCGCGCTGCGGTCCACCACCAGATCGCACACGACGGGGAATGCGCCGGTGCGAAAGGGCTCCAGGGTGATCACGCCTGCGCCATCCCTGGGGCGGGCCCCACTCGCGAGCGCGGCGCGAACGGAGAGCTCGCACGTGGTCGCGAGCGGCATGCCTCCATGAGGGCGTCCGTTCACCACGATGCCACACGCGCCGCAGATCCCTTCGCGGCAGTCACTGTCGAACGCGATGGGTCGCTGGTCGCGGGCCACAAGCTTCTCGTTCAGCACGTCGAGCGCCTCGAGCAGCATCCAGCCAGGTTCGACGTCGCTCAGCGGATAGTCGGCGAAGCGGCCTCCGCTGCCGGGGCTCTCCTGCCGCCATACCTTCAAGATGATGTTCATCGGTAGCTCCTGACCTCCAGCGGCGCGGCCTCGAAGACGAGCGGCTCGATGAGGCGTCGCGGTGGCTGGCCCTCGCCCGTGTGCGTCCAGGCGGCGACGTGGGCGAAGTGCGCGTCGTCGCGCCGGGGCTCTCCGTCCGGGGTCTGGTGCTCGTCGCGCAGGTGGCACCCGGCGGACTCGTCGCGAGCGAGAGCGTCGATGCACATCAGCTCGGCCAGCTCGAGGAAGTCCGCCACCCGGCCCGCGCGTTCCAGCTCTTGATTGAACGAGGCGCCGCTGCCGGGGACGCGCACGTCCTGCCAGAAGCGGCCGCGGAGCTCGCTGATCTGCGGCAATGCCGCGACCAGGCCGGCCTCGCTGCGGGCGAGCCCGCAGTGGTTCCACAGAAGGTCGCCGAGCGCGCGATGAAACTCGGCCGCCGGTAGCCCTCCGCGCGAGCCGACGAGCGCGCCGATGCGGGTCTCGACACTCGCCACCGCGTCGCGCACCTCGCCGGTCGCCTCCGAGACGGGCGAGAGCCGCGCGGTGGCGAGGTAGTTGCCCACGGAAGGTGGGGCGATGAAGTATCCGTCGGCGAGCGTCTGCATCAGGGCGCTCGCGCCGAGGCGGTTCGCGCCGTGATCCGAGAAGTTCGCCTCGCCCGCCGCAAAGAGCCCGGGGATGGTGGTCATCAGGTCGTAGTCGACCCACAGGCCTCCCATCGTGTAGTGGGCAGCGGGGTAGATCCGCAGCGGCGTGCGGAGCGGGTCGTCGCCGACAATGCGCTCGTACATCTCGAAGAGGTTCCCGTAGCGTTCCCGGAGCGCGCCGGCACCGATTCGCTCGACCGCGTCGCGAAGATCCAGGAACACGGCGCGTCCGCCGGGGGCGACGCCGCGCCCCTCGTCGCACACGACCTTGGCCGCGCGGGAGGCGACGTCGCGCGCGGCCAGATTGCCGTAGCGCGGATACAGACGCTCGAGGTAGTAGTCGCGCTCGTCCTCGGGGATGTCCTCGGGCCGCCGGCCGTCGCCCGCCTGTCCGGGGACCCACACGCGCCCGTCGTTGCGCAGCGACTCGGACATCAGGGTGAGCTTTGCCTGATGCTCCCCGCTGACCGGCAGGCAGGTCGGATGGAACTGCACGAAGCAGGGGTTCGCGAAGGCTGCCCCGCGCCGGTACGCGCGCCAGATCGCCGTCGCGTTCGAGCCGCGCGCGTTCGTGGACAGGTAGTAGACGTTGGCGTACCCGCCGGTGGCGAGCACGACCGCGTCGGCGAGGTGGGTCTCGAGCTCTCCGCTGACCAGGTTGCGCGCCACGACGCCGCGCGCGCGCCCATCGACGACGATCAGGTCGAGCATCTCCCTGCGGGCGAGCAGGGTGAGCCCGCCCCGAGCAGCCTCCTTGGCGAGCGCCTGATACGCCCCGAGAAGCAGCTGCTGCCCGGTCTGTCCCCGCGAGTAGAAGGTCCGTGAGACCAGCGCGCCGCCGAAGGAACGATTGGCGAGCGCGCCGCCGTACTCGCGCGCGAACGGGACTCCCTGCGCGACGGCCTGGTCGACGATGCCGTTGGACAGCTCGGCCAGGCGGTACACGTTCGCCTCGCGCGAGCGAAAATCTCCCCCCTTCAGCGTGTCGTGAAAGAGACGCTCGACGCTGTCGCCGTCGTTCTGGTAGTTCTTGGCGGCGTTGATGCCGCCCTGGGCCGCCACGCTGTGCGCGCGCCGCGGCGAGTCCTGAAAGCAGAGGCAGACCGTCTCGTATCCGAGCTCGGACAGGGAAGCGGCAGCGGACGCGCCGGCGAGGCCCGAGCCCACGACAACCACGCGGTGCCGTCGCTTCTGCACCGGTCCGACGAGCGAGAGCTCGGCGCGGCGCCTGGTCCACTTGCCGGCGATCGGCCCGGACGGCACCCTGGACTGGAGCTCGGCGGTCATCGCAGCACTCCCGCGAGCACGGCGAGCGGGACGGTCGCAAAGCCGACGGCGATGGCGATGGCCAGGCCGCGGAGAAGCTGGCGAGGAATGCCTGAGCCCGGCCGGCGCGCGCCGAAGCTGACCAGCGCGCTGGCCAGACCGTGATGCAGGTGCAGGGCGACAAGCGCGGCCGCAACCAGGTAGAACGCGCCGATCACGGGCGGCGCGAGCCCGGCGACAAGGTTCGCATACACGTGGCCCGGCACGAAGCTCGGATGGACGACGCCGAAGGTGATGTGCAGCAGGTGATACACGACGAAGACGAGCAGAAGCGGCCCTCCGACGACCATGAACCGCGACGACCAGCTGCCACGGGGCCATCGGTGCACGTGCCGGATCGGACGCGCCGCCCTGGCCCGCCTCGCCAGCGATACGGTCGCAGCGATGTGCACCGCAACCGCGGCGACCAGCGCTGCCCGCACGAGCCACAGGAGCGGCCCCAGCCGTCGCAGCGCCGCGGCGTAGCCGTCCAGCGCCGCTGCACCGGAGAAGGCCGTGAGATTGCCCAGGACATGCAGGACCAGCCATCCGGCCAGGAACAGGCCGGTCAGCGCCGCGAGCCACTTCGTCGTCATGGCGGAGATCTTGGCGGTCGCTCAAAGATTAGTCATATTCATTCGTATGTATGAAATGAGTAGGTAGACTTATCAAGCGATGCACGTCGAGACACTTAAGACCTTCTGCGACCTGGTCGAGACCGGCTCCCTCTCGCGCGCCGCCAAGCTGAATCACGTGACGCAGTCGGCCGTCAGTCAGCAGCTCCGCGCCCTGGAGGAGCGCTACGGCAGAAAGCTCGTCGACCGCGCCCCCCGCGTCGGCGCGCGCCCGACCGAGGCCGGCAAGGCCTTCTACGACGAGCTCAAGCCGCTGCTGGGGCGCCTGGACGATCTGGAGGAGCGGCTCCGCGCGCGGTCCGGCGTGGTGGCCGGCAACGTGCGGCTCGCGACGGTGTACAGCGTCGGCCTGCACACGCTGCCGAAGGTGATGAAGGCGTCGCTGGCGGCGTACCCGTCGCTCAGCCTCCGCCTCGAGTACCGTCGGACCGATCAGGTGGTCGAGGCGTGCCTGCGCGGCGAGGTGGACCTCGGCATCGTCGCCTTGCCGTCGAAGCGCCCGCAGCTGGAGGTCGTGTCGCTCGGCCACGACGAGCTCGTGCTGGTGACGGCGCCGGACCACCCGCTGGGGAAGCGCCGGCGCCCTGGCCTTGCCGATCTCGACGGCCTCCCGTTCATCGCCTTCGATCGCGACATCCCGACGCGCAAGCTCTCGGACCGGTTGCTCGCCCGCGCCGGCAGCAGCGTCGCCTACGCCATGGAGCTCGACAACATCGAGACCATCAAGCGCTGCGTGGAGGCGGGCATCGGCGTGTCCTTGCTCCCTGCGCCCGCACTCACGGCGGAGGTGCGGGCCGGAACCCTCCGCGCGCGCAGGCTCGCCGAGAGCCCCATCGAGCGACCGATCGGTGTGCTCTTCCGCAGCCCCCGCACGCGCGAGCAGTCGCCCGCGACGCAGGCGTTTCTGAAGCTTCTGACCCGCGAGCTCCCCTCGGATTGACGGCGGCGATCAGAGGGGCTAGCCAGCGGAGCGATCGCCGCCGATCCGGTTGACCAGCTCGACAAGGGCGGGCAGCAGGCCGCTCAGGCCGTCGACGCCGTTGATCGAGACCGACTTCATCTCGGACGGCTTCGGCATCCGCTCGGCGATCGATGGCAGGCTCTCGATGAGCTGCTGCTTGATGAAGGCGAGCGAGACGTCGTTGGCGACCTTGCGCCGGGCCGCGTCGGTCTCGATCTCGGCGAGGGCGCGCTGGTTGGACGCCTCGAAGCGGAGAGAATCGGCGGCGATCTGGTGGCGCAGCGTCACCTGCTCGAGCTCGGCGCGCTTGGCCGCCTTGGCCATCTCGTGCTCGAGCGCCTCGGCCAGCGCGTCGGCCTCGACGTGGGCACGCCGGCTGGTCTCGGCCTGCTGGCGGTCGAAGGCGGTCGCCTCGGCGCTCGCGTTGCGCTTCGCGATCTCGGCCGCGGTCTCGATCTCGAGGACCTTGGCCGCCGCGCGCTCCGCCATCTCGCGCTCCCTGATCTTCACCTCGTGGTCGAGCTCGGCGAGGCGCGCCTCCTTGCGCCGCTCCACCCGGAACGGCCGCTGCAGGGTCTCCCACAGCGAGGCGGAGCTGACCACCGCCTCCTTGATCTGGACGGTGACGATGCGGAGGCCGAGACCCTCGCCGCCGGCCTCGCCCTCCATGATGTTGCGCAGGCGATTTGTGAGCTCGCGGATGATCGGCTGGCGGTCGGCCAGCACGCTCTCCAGGGTCATCGTCGACACGGTGTCCTTGATGACGGCCTCGGCCTGCTCGCGCAGCTGGGTGTTGACGACCGACATCGGATCGATCGGATCGCCGAAGTCGAGCTTGCGGTAGGCGGTGCGGAAGTCGTCGATCATCCACTGCACGTAGCCCTGCACCAGGATCCCCTGCTTCTCGCGGCAGATGCAGTTGGCGTTGATGATGATCGTCTGCATCGCCGCCGGCACGACGAGGAACGAGTCGGTGAGCGGGTTGAAGCGAAACGACTCGCCGAGGCCGCAGTGCAGCGGCTCGGTGCGCCCGCGCCGGGTATGGACCACGTAGGCGTTGGGCGGCACGATGACGTTCTTCCAGCGCCAGAAGCCGGTGATCCTGACCTCGACCGCGGGAGCCTCCCCGTTGACCGCATCGCTGGCGCGGCGGTCCACGGCCAGCGCGCCGGCCAGCCCTTCGGCCGGGGCGAGCACCGGGCGGGCCCGCTTCTTGAGATTCCGCTCGACGTTCGCCTGGTTGAGAATCACCTGCTGCATGTACTCGTTCTGCTGCGTCACTCGCCGTCCTCCTCTGTCGTTTCCGCGCCTGGGCGATTCAGCGTAGCACGCAGCTCGACGGCGGCCCGTCGCGCCTCTCGACCGCGGCCTCTCCGTCGGACATGATCGCGTCGTACCTCGCGACAGGAGCGATCATGTCCAGGGTGGTCATCATCGGCGGCAGCGGTCATGTCGGGACCTATCTCGTGCCCCGGCTGGTCGAGGCCGGCTTCGAGACGGTCAATGTCAGCCGCGGGCAGCGCGAGGCGTACATCCCGAACGCCGCGTGGAACGAGGTGCGCACGGTCACGATCGATCGCGAGGTCGCGGAGAAGGCCGGCACCTTCGGCGGGATGGTGCGCGAGCTCGAGCCCGACATCGTGATCGACATGATCTGCTTCACGCTCGACAGCGCGCGGCACCTCGTCGACTCCCTGAAAGGGCGGGTCGGCCACTTCCTTCACTGCGGGACCGTCTGGGTGCACGGGCCCGGCGTGGCCGTGCCGACCGACGAGATGGCGCCGCGCAGGCCGTTCGGCGACTACGGCGTCCAGAAGGCGGCGATCGAGGCCTACTTGATCGACGCGGCCCGGCGCGACGGCTTCCCGGCCACCGTGGTCCACCCCGGCCACATCGTCGGGCCGGGATGGAATCCGTTGAACCCGGCGGGCCACTTCAACCCGGACATCTTCACCGCCATCGCCCGGGGCGAGGAGCTGGCCCTCCCCAACTTCGGCCTCGAGACCGTCCACCACGTCCACGCCGACGACGTGGCACAGGTCTTCACCAGGGCGATCGCCAGCTGGAGCACCTCGGTCGGAGAAGCCTTCAACGCGGTCTCGCCGGCGGCGGTGACGCTGCGCGGCTACGCCGAGGCGATGTACGCCTGGTTCGGAGCGGCGCCGCGGCTGCGCTTCCTGCCCTGGCCGGAGTGGAAGGCGGCGCAGACGAGCGAGGAGGAAGCGACCGCCACGTGGGAGCACATCTCCCGCAGCCCCAGCCACAGCATCGCGAAGAGCCAGCGCCTCCTCGGATACGCGCCGCGCTACACCTCGTTCGAGGCGGTCTTCGAGGCCGTGTCCTGGCTGATCGAGAAGGGCATCGTCAAGACCGCTTCCTCATGAGTCAGGGAGGATCTCGACGTACCCTTCGGTTCCGTGCACGCGGATCCGCTGCCCGTCCTTGATCAGCCGGGTGGCGCCCACCACGCCCACGACGGCCGGCAGGCCGTACTCGCGTGCGATCACGGCGCCGTGGGTCATCAGCCCCCCCACCTCGGTGACCAGGCCCTTGATCGCGAGGAACAGGGGCGTCCAGCTGGGGTCCGTGAAGGCAGTGACCAGGATGTCGCCCGCTTCGAGCTCGGCCTGCGCCATGTCCAGGATGACCCGGGCCCGGCCCTCGATGGTTCCGGCGGAGACAGGTAAGCCGACCAGGGCGCCGGCCGGCAAGTCGTCGCGCCGGTACGACCCGGTGACGCCCTCGCCATCCGACGTGAGCACCCGGGGCGGCGTGAGTGCCTCGTACGACCTGAAGGCATCCTTGCGCTGGCCAATGAGCTGGTCGTCGACCTGATTCGTGCGCAGGACGTCCGCGAGCTCCTCGAACCGGAGATAGAAGATGTCTTCCACCTCCCGGAGCACGCCAGCCTGCACGAGCCGCTCGGCCTCTTTCAGCAGGGCCTGCTTGTAGACGAAGTAGCGGCTGACCATGGCGTACTTCGGATACTCGCGGTACCCGCTGAAGGTCCGGGCCCGGTCGATCATCCGCTCGGCTTCTTCGGCCTTCTCTTCTCCGTCCGGCAGAGCTCGCAGGCGTTTCAGCAGCTCCTGCTTCTTCTTCAGGGCTTCCTGCCGCCCTTGCTCGAAGCGCCGCGCGCCGGCGCCCGGCTCGAAGCTCTTGACGTTGCCGAGGATCATCGGCACGAGCATGGTGGGACGTTCGCTCCAGCGCGGCCTCGTGATGTCGATCTCGCCGGCGCAGCGCATGCCGTACCTGTCGAGCCAGGCCCGGATGGCGTCTCGCGCCTCGGGCCCGCCCGCGATGCCGGACATCTCGTCCAGGAAGCTCTCGTCCTCGACCTGCTCCAGAAATGCCACCACGTCCCGATGCGGGCGGATCACATCCGCGACGTCCAGAAGCGCCAGCCCCATCTCGGACGTGACGTTGTTCGGGACGGACTGCGCGAGCGTGTCGGCCGCGTTCTTCTCGCCCAGCCATGCCTGCAGCTTGTCGTTCAACCACCACGTGGCCTTCATCCCCTCCATGATCACCTGAAGGCTCTGCGACTCGAACGCGACCCGCCTGAGCTCCTGGATGTTGGCCAGGATGAAGTCGAGCAGCTCGGTTCCGGACTTCGTCTGGATCTCGCGTTTCGCGGCGGCGATGGACACCTGGCTGCGCTCGATCAGATCGGCGGGGATGGCCGGATCGGTCTCGATCGGGGCAGGCGCGCCGCTGCCCGGCGGGGTCCAGGCCGGGCCTTCATCGTCCGGGACCGACGGGAGGAAGTCGCCGCGGTCAACGATGCTCTGCAGCGCGTCTCCGATCAGCGGATCGGATCGCCCCACCATCCCCAGCAGGCCTGCGCGGCTCGCCGGCGAAGCCAGGGCCTTGGTGACGTCGACGAACAGCCTCCCGCCGGCCTCGGCCATCGGCCGGGGGGTCGTCAGCTGCCACACGGAGAGCCCCAGCGGCTTCATGGGGTCGGTCATCATCTGCTGATGACCGACGGAGATGTAGACGTGGTTCTCTCCGTCGCCGGTCGCGGGGATGGGGAAGAGCGTGGTGATCGGCCGGCTCTGGACGATGTGGAAGCCATCGTCGACCAGGCACCATTCGATGTCCTGGGGGCGGCCGAAGTGGGCCTCGATCCGCCGGCCCAGCTGCGCGAGCCGCACGACCTGCGCATCGGTCAGCGCCGGCTGCACCTGCCGCGCCGGCTCGATCGCCTGCTTCTGCGTCCCGCCTGCCGGCGAGGCGAGGATGGCGAGCTGCTTGGTGGCGATCGTCTTGTCGACGACCTCGCCGTCCCGCACCTTGTAGACGTCCGCGTTCACCAGGCCGGAGACGAGGGCCTCGCCGAGGCCGAAGCTGGCATCCACGGAGACGACCTTCCGGTTGGAGGTGACCGGGTCGGCCGTGAACATGATGCCGGCCACCTGCGGGAAGACCATCTGCTGCACGACCACGGCCATCTGGACCTTCCGGTGGTCGAAGCCGTTCCGCAGGCGATAGGTCACGGCCCGCTCGGTGAAGAGCGAGGCCCAGCACCGGCTGATGTGCTGGAGGATCGCCGCCGGCCCCACCACGTTCAGGTACGTGTCCTGCTGGCCCGCGAAGGAGGCCGCCGGCAAGTCCTCCGCCGTCGCGCTGGATCGGACGGCGCAGGCCGCCTTCTCGCCGAGCCGGGCGAGCGAGCGAGCGATCGCCGCCGCGATGTCGTCGGGGATGGCGATCCCTTCGACGGTCCGGCGGATCTCCGCGCTGCGCGCGCGGATCGCCTCCCGGTCGTCCGGCCTCAGGCGCGCCAGCCGATCGAGCAATTCGTCGATCGCCGGCGCATCCGCCATGATCCGCTGGAAGGCGTCCGTCGTGACGCAGAAACCGGCCGGCACGCGGATGCCCTCTATCCGCGCGAGCTCGCCCAGGTGCGCGCCCTTGCCGCCGACGACCGCGACCTCTGTCTTGTCGATCTCCTCGAAGCTCAGAACATGACTGCTCATCCCCCACTATAACGGGGCAGGTTGACCAGACGCCCGTTCGTAACGGTCCTCGGCTGCGTCACCGGACGATGTCGTCGAAGCGATGCCCTCATGCCAGCTGTCACCGTGGAACGCTCGCGTCCTCGAGCAGGCGAGGCGGGCGCTTTTCGACCCAGCCGGTGGCTCGCTCGTATGCACGCGCGAGCTGGAGGCAGGCCAGCTCCTGGTGGGGCGGAGCGACGATGTGCATCCCCATCGGCAGCCCTTCGGGGCTGAAGCCGACCGGCACGTTCAGGGCAGGGCAGCCGGCCATGGTCGCCGCGATGGTCACCTCCATCCAGCGATGATAGGTGTCCATCTGCCGGCCGCGGATCTCGCGCGGCCAGTGCTGCGCGGCGTCGAACGGAAACACCTGCGCCGACGGGAGGACCAGGTACTGGTAGCGGGCGAAGAGCGCGCGGACAGCCGCGAACCAGGCGGTGCGGCCGGCGAAGGCGCGGACCAGGTCGCCGGCGCCGAGCTCCGACGCGCGCGCGGCCTCCCACTGCACCTCCGGCTTGAGCCGCGCGGCCATTGCGGGGTCGGCAAGGAGGTCCTTGCGCGAGCAGCTGACCTGAAACGCGCGCAGGGTCAGCCAGCTCTGCCAGACCTGCTCCATGGAGTGATCGGGCCGCACCTCGTCAACGATGCAACCGACCGCCTCGAGCGCGCGCAGCCCGTCCCCGCACAGGTCGAGGACACCCGCCTCGAACGGGAGGTAACCGTCGAGATCGCCGAGCCAGGCAACGCGCGTTCCGGACAGGTCGCGGTCGAGATCGCCGGCGAACACCGCGGGGTCCTCCCGGGCGGAGAGCGGGGCGCGCGGGTCGTAGCCGGCCTGCACCGACAGAAGGAGCGCCAGGTCGCCCACCGTCCGGGCCATCGGGCCGACGACGCCGAGATCGGGCTGGAAGGCGTCCCCGTCCCCGGCGGGGACGCGACCGAAGGTCGTGCGGAACCCGAACACGTTGTTGAACGCGGCCGGATTGCGCAGCGAGCCGGCGTGATCGCTGCCATCGGCGACCGGCAGCATGCGCATCGCCAGCGCGACGGCCGCGCCTCCGCTCGAGCCGCCGGCCGTGCGCGCCGTGTCGTAGGCGTTGAGCGTCGTGCCGAACACCGGGTTGTACGTCTGCGAGCCCAGCCCGAACTCCGGCACGTTTGTCTTGCCGATGAGGATGGCACCCGCACGCCGCAGGCGCTCGACGAAGATGGAGTCAGCTTCCGGGATGAAGTCGGCGAAGAGCGGCGATCCCCAGGTCGTGCGGATGCCCCGCGTGAGCGAGAGATCCTTCACCGCATGGGGCAGCCCGTGCATCCAGCCCCGGTACTCGCCGCGCGCAAGCTCGCCGTCGCGTTCGGCTGCCTGGCGGAGCAGCGAGTCGCGATCCTGGAGCGACACGATGGCGTTGACCAGCGGATTGACTCGATCGATGTGGTCGAGGTACGCGGTCATCACCTCCGCGCACGAGACCTTGCGTGCGCGGATGGACTGCGCCAGCGCGCGCGCGTCCATGAGCACGATGTCGGGCGGGCTCACGGCGCCGAGCATATCAGCCAGGGGCCGCGCGCCCCCGGACGGGCGACCGGAAGACGCAGTTTCTGCGCGGCGAACGACGGCGCAATCTCATGGGACAGCGAGCGAACGAGGGCCCGGCGTTTCCATGCGACCTCTTGGCGCGAGGCGTCTCCGGATCGCATGCTCATCACCACCATGCGCCTCGCCGTGATCTTCCTCATCGTCGCGGCGTCGGCCGGAACCTCGCGCGCCGACGACCTGATCCTGGGCACCGCCTACCAGAACCCGTGGTCGAGCTGGAGCGCGTACAACTACAAGCGCATCGAGAGTCAGGTGCGCGCCCGCACGAAGGCGGCGGTGAACCCGTCCTCCGGCGCCGCGGCGAGCGGCAACGCCGGGCAGCCGCTGTCGGCCACCGACTTCAAGCGTGCCGGGACCGGCCGCCCCGTGCTCGACCAGTACATCGCGTCGAGCAAGCTCACCGGGCGCCAGGCGGTCGAGTTTCGCGCCGCGATCGACGCCACCCTGGGACAGATGGAGGCGCAGGTCCGCAAGGACAACGTCGCCACGTCGATGGGCGTGCTCATCGCCGCGTCAACCTACGTGGTGCGCGGCATCGAGCTGGACGACCCGACACAGGACCGCCTGATCGCCGGGCTCAACGATGTGCTCGCCGCCGACCCGGGCTTCGCCGTGCTCAAGGCCAAGGACAAGCAGATCGTGTCGGACACGATGATGGTCCAGTCCGCGGTGATCCTCATCCTCTCGACAGTAGGCGACGCGAACAGCAAGGCGGCGAGCAAGGCCGCCGCGCGCGAGGCGCTCAAGTTCCTGACCGGATCCGAGACCGGCCCGGTGCCGTGACGGGCGGACTAGTCCGCGCTCGCCAATCGGCACTCGTCGGGGACGGCGCCCGTACCGCCGCCTCGGTCGCACACTTCGGCCGGCGTGCCGATGGCGTGACAGCAGCAGCGCGCCCATGCGTTCTCGAGAATCGCGGCGCACATGCCTTCCTTGCCGGGCGGTGACGCGGCCGGCTGAGCGCCGCACCGCGCCTCGCAATCGCCCTCGCCGCATGCCTCGACGAGGTCGACCCGGGCGATGCAGCGACCCGCCCGGCACACGGCCCGCGGCGTCGCGCGACAGTCGGGTGGCGCCGGGCAGGTGGCATGGGGGCAGTCGAGCCGCTTGCCCTCGCAGCGCGCGCGACGCGCCTCGTTCAGGGCGTCGCGCGACCTTGTATCGATGGCCACCCATGGCGGTTGCGGGCCGCACAGATGCCCGCAGCAGTCGCGGGCCACGTCGTCGATGGCGCAGTCGCTGTCAACCTTGCAGCTGTCCGTCGACTGCGGGTAGCTCGACGCACTGCAGGCCGTCCAGGCCGCCGCCGCGACAAGCGTCACGGAAAGTGAGAGGGAGCCGACCTTCGCCACGACGAGCCTCCTGCTCCATTGGCCGATCGCCAGACCCGACAGGCCGCCGGGGAACAATCTACCGCGACAGTCGACACCTGTGACCCGCGTCGTCCCGCCCACGCTGTGCGCGAGCGGAACCTGCCAGTAGCGCTACGATACGGCGTGCAGACGATCGGGCTCCTCGGAGGGATGGCGTGGCCGTCCTCCCTCGTCTACTACCGCCTCGTCAACCAGGAGGTCCAGCGCCGGCTGGGCGGCCACCACTCGGCACGCTGTATCTTGATGTCTGTCAACTTCGCCGTGATCGAGCGCCTGCAGGCGGCCGGGGACTGGGACCGCGCCGGCGAGGTGCTGGCCGAGGAGACGCGTCGTCTCGACGCCGCGGGAATCGACGTGCTGCTGCTCGCCACCAACACGATGCACCGGGTCGCGGATGCGATCGCCGCGGCCACCCGCGCCCGCTTCCTTCACATCGCCGACGCGCTCGCCGATGCGCTCGGCGCAGCCGGCGTGACGCGGGTCGGCCTGCTCGGCACTCGCTACACAATGGAGGGCGGCTTCTACGCCGAGACTCTGGCGCAGCGAGGCATCGAGACTCTCGTCCCCGACGAGTCCGATCGCCAGGCGGTCCACGACATCATCTACCGCGAGCTGGTCCACGAGCAGGTCGAGCCCGCCAGCCGGCAGGCGTACCTGGACGTGATCGCCCGCCTGGCCGACCGCGGCGCCCGCGCCGTGGCGCTCGCCTGCACCGAGATCATGCTGCTCGTCCGCGACGGCGACGCGGCAGTGCCGCTGCTCGACACCACCACGCTCCACTGCCGGCGAGCCGTCAACCTGGCGCTCCGATAGCGCGCGCCTGCCGGTCACACGGCGAGGAAGGCGTCCAGGATGGTCCGGCCGTGCGGGTGGTCGTCGTCGAACAGCTCGGGGTGAAACTGGACGCCGAACAGTGGCCGCGACGCGTGCTGCATCGCCTGGACGGCGCAGGTCGGGTTCGAGGCGGTGAGATCGAAGCCGTCGGGCAGCTCCTTGACCTCGTCGCAGTGCGATGCCCATACCTCGATCCGGGGCGGCAGCGCGGCGAACAGGCCGCCGCCGCGCACGTCGATGTCGACGAAGCCGCGCTCGCGGAAGGCGCCCTCGTAGCCGTCGCCGGGCGCGATGCGCCGCATCAAGCCGACGGCCGCGCCGTAGCACAGGGCGATCTGCTGGTGCCCACCGCACACGCCCAGCACCGGGCGCGCCGTATGGCGGATGATGTCGAACACTCCCGCGAGCGAGCCGGGCTGGTACACGTCCCACGGATGACTCTGGCCGCTCAGGATGATGTGCGAGGGAGCGAGCTCTTCCACGCGGGCGCGTGGTGACCCGGCTGTGGTGCTCGGTGACGACCTGGGTGTCCGGCGCGATTCGCCCGAGCACGGCCGCGATCTCGCGCGGACTGGGCCCGTCGCCATCGAGCGTGTTGTCGACCAGGTAGATCACGCGTCTCACCGCCGGTCCATCAGGTCCTTGAGCGCGTCGAGCGTCGCGTCGAGCGCCTTCTGGCCCAGGATCTTCGCGCCGGCCGTGCGAATGACCGAGGTGGCCAGGGCGCGCAGGTAGTCCAGCTCGGTGGCGGTCTCGTCGAGAGTGGGGAGCCGCAGCGGCACGGTGATCGGGACCGGCCCGAGCGGCCCGCCGGTCAGGGTCAGACTCCCGGTCGTGTACGCCATCTCCATGCTGATCCCCGGCATGCTGACGCGCCCCTCGAGTCGCGACAGTCCGCGCAACCAGGACAGGCCGCTCGACACCACGACCTCACGGGCCTCCGCCGCCGTCACCACCGCATCGATCCGGCCGAGCCCGGGCAGGAACGCTGTCGGTTGCACGCCGAGCGAGACATTCTCCACGAGAAGCTCTCCGATCGGAATCGGCTCGCGCTCCGCCCGCGGCCGCCGGACCAGATCGGTCAGGCCCCGCGCCGACAGCTCCATGCGAGCGCCGCGCACCACGGCTCGGTCAACATCGTGATCGAACACAGCCGCGCCCCAGCCGGCCACGTCAACCTCGATGGCGTCGACAGCGAGCTCCATCGCGCCGCCCTCGACGCGCCGGGCCACCACGTCCTCGAGCACCACGTGCCCGCGCCACACACTGAGCGATGCATCGCCGACGGTCACCTCGGCGTCGAGCGCGCGGCCCAGCGCCTCGCGGACCCGATCTTCCACGCAGCCCTCGAAGGCCACCCCGCCGAACACCAGCACCAGCACATAGATCGAGGCCGCGCCGCCAATCAGCTTCCACACCCGGCTTCGACCCCGCGCCATGAACCATCGGTTATAGCCGAAGGCCGCGCCGCCGGCTGCCCTCCGTCGCGGCCTAGTACGTGAGCATGCGACCGCGCACGCGGTCGACTCCGGGTGCGTCAACCGGCGGGGCGTTCTCCCGCTCGGCGTCACTGTAGCGCTGGTAGACGACCTGGCAGGTCGTGGACGCGGAGCAGCTGACGGCGGGCGTCTGCTCGCGCACCGGGTGGCTGACGACCGGCGGTGCCGCAGAGACGACGAAGGGGGGACCGAGCGGTTCGAGCGGGGCGGCGTCGATGTCGCGCGCGTGGACGTCGTGATCGAACTCCGCTCCGATGGGGCGTCTGCTGTAGGTCACCACCATGGCGTCTCCGCTCCGGTTGGCGATGGCCGGCTCGATCTCGTCGAACCCGAAGGTCGTGTCGGAGATGACCTCGAGCAGGCCGATGCCGCCGTTCGGAGAGACCACCGTGCCCCACACGTCCCACTGGCTCCAGAAGGCGCTCTGGTAGACGACGAAGTGAAGGCGCCCGATGAGCGCGGTGCTGTTCGGTCGGGTGGCGACCGCGGGCCTCGTCTGCGCGTTGGCCGATGTGTCGATCGCGATGGTCGGCTGCAGCTGGCCGCCGACGTCGATGAAGCGCCCGTAGATGTCCCAGTTGGAGTCGGTCTCGGGTGTCCGGTTGCGGCCGTCCTCCCAGACCACCAGGAAGCGTTTCTGCACCGCACCGGCCCTGTCGGAGTCCCAGGTCACGTCCGGGTTGCGCTGGTCGTTGGCGACCGGGCCGGAGATGTTGACCTCCGAGCTCGCGTTCACCACGCCGAGGCTGGAGACTCGCTTCCCGAAGATGTCGCTGGTGGATCCGCTGCGCCTGTCCGACCAGACCACCTGGTAGACCGCCGACGACCCGAGATAGGCGATGGCCGGCTCGGTCTGGATGTCCTCCACGCTCGCGATCGGAATGCCGGCCGGGTCGAGCACGGCGCCGTTGCTCGCGCGGACCCGCGTGCCGTAGATGTCCGGTTCGAAGGTGACGTTGCGCTCGTCGGCCCAGACGACGAAGAAGTCGGTCCCGTTGCAGGCCACGTCGGGCAGCGTCTGTTTCCCCGGGGCGACCGCGATCGGGATGTTCCGGCGCAGGATGGTGACCGGCACGCTCGAGTCGGTCAGGGATCCGTAGATGTCTGGCGTGTCGAAGCCGTTGCGGGTGTCGGTCCACACGGCCAGATACTTGCCGGCGCAGCTGGCGATGGCGGCGTCGGTCTGCCGGTTGAACGAACCGCTGAAGCGCTTCCCGTTCGGGTCCAGGACCGCGCCGTCGGACGCCCGCACGCGAGCGCCGTGGATGTCGGGCTCGGTCGAGTTGCGGCGATCATCCCAGGCCAGCATGAAGTTCTTCGCCACCGGGTTGTAGGCCATTCCGTCGCTGCTGCCGGTGCCGCTGATCAGGATCCCGTTCGGGTCCACGACGCTGGGCACGCCGGCCACGACATCGACCCTCGAGCCGTAGAGGCCCGGGGCGCTGTCCCGGCCGTCGCCGTAGATGACCAGGAAGCGCGAGGCGAAGGATCCGCTGCCGCCTCCCACCTGGGGGTGGGCCTGGAACTGCGAGCCCGTGGCGATCGGGAAGTTCACACCGACCGGCACCCCGGCGAGGCTGACCAGCTGGCCGTGGATGTCGCCGGTGAAGATGCCGGGCGGCTCGTCCTTCCACGCCACCAGCCAGCCGGCGCCGGGCGCGAAGCCGATCGCCGGGTCGAGGTGACTGTCCATGAACTGGTGGCTGGTGATGACGCGGACCGGGCCGGCCGCGGCCGTCGCGCTGACGGTGGCGCCGAAGATACTGTCATTGGACCCGGTGAACACGTCGAGCCAGACCACGAAGAACCCGATCGACGCCGGTCCGGCCGAGACGCTCGGGTTGAAGGGCGAAGACTGGGGCGCGAGGGTGGTCGAGAGCTCGGCGCCGCCGGCCGGCGAGTCGGGCCGGAACGTGGTCGCGCCTAGGCCCCCTTTGAGGTCAGCGGTCTTCCGGTTCCACACAACGAGGAACCGGCCCGTGCTTCCGCCCGACATCGAGTTGAAGGCGATGTCCGGCTCGGTCTCACCGACGGTCGCGTCGGGCGGCGAGACCGCGAAGTCCGGACCGAGCCACTTGCCGGTCGCATCGAGCTTGATGCCGCGGATGTGGCCGCCGGAAGAACTGTCCTCCCACACCACGAACCAGTGACCCGGCAGCCCGCCCGGGCCATCGTCGCCCCACGCCACTCTGGGGCTGCGCTGGTTGCCCGCGACGTTGGTCGACGGAAGGTGGATGCCGATCGGATCGAGCACCTGGCCGGCCGCGTTCACGCGGGCGCCGAACACATCGCTGGTCACGAGGAGCGGTGCGCGGCGGCGAAGGTCGGTCCACACGACCAGGAACTCGGCGCCGGTCACACCGGACCAGGCGATGTGCGGCCTCGACTGTTCGAAGGCGGGCGGGCCGAGGATCGGGTTGTCCAGGCCGTGCTCGGCGGCCACGCTCGGATCGAGCAGCGCGGGGTACGCGGAGCCCTGCACGACGTCGTGCGGCACCGTCAGGACGATCGCGCCGCCGTCGTATGACGCCGCGATCGGGGTGCGCTCGCCCGCCGCGTCGATCCAGACAGCGTCGCTGTACGAGAAACCGAGACCGGTGGCTGGGTCCGCGAAGTGCAAGCCGCCGTCGGTGCGGCCGGCGTACGCTTGCCCCTCGACGGCGATGCGCACGACAAGGTCGCCGTCGGCCTCGGGCGGGGCGGCGAAGTCCCAGCTTTGCTCGAAGCCGCCGGCGGTGTTGCGCACCTGCTCCACGGCGCCGGCGTGCTCGACCGAGGCGCCTCCATCGGCGGCCAGCCGGACCTCGGGTGGCGCCACCGCGGCCAGCTCCGTGCCGCCGCGCGCGATGCTCGCGGTGCGCAGGCGAAGCGCCGCTCCCGCGATCGATCGGGTGTCGTCCGGCGACCGCGCATCGTCGGGCCACTGGTAGGGCGTGACCGAGATGCCGGAGGAAGACACCTGCGTACCGGCCACTGCGTCGCCGCCGACGAGCACGCCGTCGCGCGCGGTGAAGGCGCGGCGGGTGCGCTCGAACAGCGACTGCACCTCCGGGCGCTCCAGCATGGCGTCGAGCTCGACCTCGTCGGCGTTGCCGGCGGGAGAGTCCGGGTCCGCACCGTCGAAGCCGTCGCAGGCGATCGCGATGCAGGGGCACAGCGCGGCGAGGAGGAGGATCTTCATCGCTGCGCTCTCCTCGCAAGCCCCGGGCCGGCGGACCGGTCGGGTGCGGCCGGCAAGTATCGCGGCGTTCGGCGCCATCAGAGGCGCCGCCGCGGCGGAGGGCGCGCCGATCGCGCACACGAACTGTGCGCGCATGTCGAGTATCCACGCGACGCGAAAAGAGAAGCCAGCTACGGCCCGGGGCGCGTGGCCACCCCGGGCGCGAGCTGCTGCATGTCGAGCTCCTCCAGGTCGAGCTCCTGCTCGATGACCTGGAAGGCCGCGTCGCCGATGGTGCCGTCCTCCCGCAGCGCGACGAGCCGCGCGCGTTCGGCCGACGTCGCCGTGCGGATGATCGTGGCGTCCATGTCGAAGGGGCCGGCGTTGCCCGCGAGAGCGACAGCGGATGCGGCGTCGCCTGTCCGCTGCGCCTCGGCGCGCCGGAGCAGGACCTCGTAACGGCGCCGCAGCAGCTCCGAGATGTCGGCGTCGCCATGCTCGTCGAGGGCCGAGAGCGCGGCGCGCAGCGTCTCGACGCGCGCGAGCTGCGCCTCGCGCTGCACCGTCCCGTCGTCCTCGAGCCGGAGCCGCTTCATGAGCGGGCGCAAGGTCATTCCCTGGATCACGAGCGTGCCGAGCACGACCGAGAAGGCGGTGAAGACGATCAGGTCTCGATGGGGAAACGCGCCCCCGTCGGAGCCGCCGGTCGGGAGGGCCAGCGCCGCCGCGAGCGTCACGATCCCTCGCATGCCGCACCAGCCGACGACCGCTGCGCCGCGACTCGAGAGGGCGATCGCGTCGTGACGCGGCGCCGAGCCGTCGATCGGCAGACGACACCGCCAGCGACTCACGGCCGCGGCGGCCCACACCCACGCGATCCGCGCGAGGATCGTCGCGACGCAGACCGCGACGGCGATGCCGACGTACTCGAGCAGCGTCTGCGAGTCGATGCGACCGATGATTCCCTTGAGCTGGAATCCGACCAGGATGAAGGCGAGCACGTTCAACGCGAACACCGCGAAATCCCAGACCGCGAACGACGGCATCCGCATGCGGGCCGGTATCGCCGCGGCGCGGCGGGCGGCCACCATGGCGAAGACAACGACGGTCAGGATGCCGGACAGACGGAGCCGCTCGGCCAGCATCCACACGGCGAAGGCGCCGCAGAACTGAACGACGACCGCGATGGCGACGTCGTCGATCCGGACGAGCACCGCGAGGACCAGGCGCGAGAGCAGGTAACCCAGCGCCACGCTGCCGACGGTGACCACCAGGAGCATCGGCAGCGCGCCGGCCGGCGACAGCGAGCCGGCGAGCGCGGCGCCCACCGCGAGGCGGTAGACGAGGAGCGCGCTCGCATCGTTGAACAGGCTCTCCCCCTCGAGGATCACGAGAAGCCGGTGCGGCGGACGGAGCTGCTTGAGCACCGCGGTGGCGGCGGCCGCATCGGGCGGTGCGACGATGGCGCCCAGCGCGACGGCCACGGCCCACGGCATGCCGGGCACCAGGGCATGGACGACGACCGCCACTGCGACGATGGTGAGCGCCACCGCGCCGATCGCGAGCCCGGCCACGGCCCGCCAGTTGGCGTGGAGATCGCGCGGCGACGCATCGAAGGCGGCGTCCAGCAGCACCGGCGCGACGAAGAGGGTCAGCGCCAGCTCTGGATCCAGGACCAGCGTCGGTGTCCCGGGAACCAGCGCGAGGCCGGCCCCGGCCAGCGCTACCATGGCCGGATAGGGCGTCCCGATCCGTCGCGACAGCGCCGTGAGCCCCGCGCCGGCCAGCAACAACGCGATGATCACCTCGAACACGTGCATCCGGTTCCATCACGATCGCCGCGAGCGAGCACCTGGTCAAGGGAGGCGGAAGGGGCTGATAGCGGGCTCCTATCAACCCGATTGGAACAATGTCTTGGAGCAATCAGCGACCGACAGGCATGGTCCAGGTCAGTTCACGACAGGGCGGCGGCGCGAACCAAAGGACGGAACCATGTCGAACGAAAGCAAGTGCCCGTTCCACCACACGGCAGGCGGCGGTACGTCGAACCTGACCTGGTGGCCGAATCAGCTCAAGCTCAACATCCTGCACCAGCGCTCGTCGAAGTCCGATCCGATGGGGCGCGGTTACAACTACGCAGAGGAGTTCGAGAGCCTCGATCTCGAGGCCGTGAAGCGGGACCTGGAGGAGCTGATGACCAGCTCCCAGGACTGGTGGCCGGCGGACTTCGGCCACTACGGTCCGCTGTTCATCCGCATGGCCTGGCACAGCGCCGGCACCTATCGCACCGGCGATGGCCGCGGCGGCGCGGGCAACGGCAGCCAGCGCTTTGCGCCCCTGGGCAGCTGGCCCGACAACGCCAACCTCGACAAGGCCCGCCGCCTGCTCTGGCCGATCAAGCAGAAGTACGGCCGCAAGATCTCCTGGGCCGATCTCATGATCCTCACCGGCAACGTCGCGCTGGAGTCGATGGGCTTCAAGACCTTCGGCTTCGGCGGCGGGCGCGAGGACATCTGGGAACCGGAACAGGACATCTACTGGGGCACCGAGACGACGTGGCTGGACGACAAGCGCTACTCCGGCGACCGTGATCTCGAGAACCCGCTCGCCGCCGTGCAGATGGGCCTGATCTACGTGAACCCGCAGGGGCCAAACGCCAATCCTGATCCGATCGCCGCGGCGCGCGACATCCGCGAGACCTTCGCCCGCATGGCGATGGACGACGAGGAGACGGTGGCCCTCATCGCCGGCGGCCACAGCTTCGGCAAGACGCACGGCGCCGGCCCGGCCTCCCATGTGGGCCCCGAGCCCGAGGCGGCCAGCATCGAGGAGCAGGGCCTCGGCTGGAGGAGCGCATATGGCAGCGGCGTGGGCGGCGACGCCATCACCAGCGGCCTGGAGGTGACGTGGACCACCACGCCCACCAGGTGGAGCAACAACTTCTTCGAGAACCTGTTCGGCCACGAATGGGAGCTGAGCCAGAGCCCGGCCGGTGGGCACCAGTGGGTTGCCAGGGGCGCCGGCGCGACGATTCCGGACGCTCACGATCCGTCGAAAAAGCGCGTGCCGACGATGCTCACCACGGACCTCGCGCTGCGCTTCGACCCGGCCTATGAAAAGATCTCGCGCCGCTTCCTCGCGAATCCGAAGGAGCTGGCAGACGCCTTCGCGCGCGCATGGTTCAAGCTCACCCACCGCGACATGGGCCCGCGCGCGCGCTACCTCGGCGCCGACGTGCCGGCCGAGGAGCTGATCTGGCAGGACCCCATCCCTGCGGTCGATCACGTCCTCATCGATGCGAAGGACATCGCCGCCCTCAAGCGCACGATCCTGGCGTCGGGCCTGTCGATCTCCGACCTGGTGACCACGGCCTGGGCCTCGGCTTCCACCTTCCGTGGCTCCGACAAGCGCGGCGGCGCGAACGGCGCCCGCATCCGTCTGGCGCCGCAGAGAGACTGGGAGGTCAACCAGCCGGTCCGGCTGTCCGGGGTGCTCGAGACCCTGGAGGGCATCCAGCGGGCCTTCAACGGCGCCGCGTCCGGCGGCAAGAGAGTCTCGGTGGCCGATCTGATCGTGCTGGCCGGTTGCGCCGGTGTCGAGCAGGCGGCGAGCAACGCAGGTCACGCGGTGACGGTTCCCTTCACGCCGGGCCGCATGGACGCGTCGCAGGAGCAGACCGATGTCGACGCCTTCGACGTGCTGGAGCCGCTCGCCGATGGCTTCCGCAACTACCTCAAGGGCAAGTACAGCGTCTCGGCCGAGGAGCTGCTGGTCGACAAGGCGCAGCTGCTGACCCTGACGGCCCCCGAGCTCACGGTCCTCGTCGGTGGCATGCGTGTCCTCGGCACCAGCGTCGGCGGCTCCAGGCACGGTCTCTTCACCCGGCGGCCGGAAGCGCTGACAAACGACTTCTTCGTGAACCTGCTCGACATGGGCACGGAGTGGCGGCCGGTCTCGAAGGACGCCGACGTGTTCGAGGGGCGCGATCGCAAGTCAGGCCAGGTCAAGTGGACCGGCACGCGCGTGGATCTGGTCTTCGGCTCGAACTCGCAGCTCCGCGCCCTGGCCGAGGTCTACGGGAGCTCGGATGCGCAGACGAAGTTCGTCGAGGACTTCGTGGCGGCCTGGACCAAGGTGATGAACCTGGACCGGTTCGATCTGGTTCGGCAGTAGAGCGCGGCCCGGCGCCGGGAACGGGTCGGTCCAGATCTCGGACTACCGGCCGCGCCCGTCGCCGCCCATGATGGGTCCATCCTGCTGGGAGGCGACTCGATGACTCATGGGGCCCGGCGCGCGCCGGGATTGCCGCTCTCGACGTTTCACGCCGCTGTCGTCGCGGCCATCCCCGGCGCGCTGGCGGTGGCGCTGAGCGTCGCAGGCTGCGGGGCTGACCCGGCTCCGCGGCGCGCCGCGCGGGCCGCGCCGCCGCTGGGCTCGGTGGAGCTGGTCGTGTCATGCGACGCCCGGGTCCAGGCGGAGTTCAACCGCTCGCTGGCGCTGCTCCACCACATGACCTACGTCCAGGCCCGCGAGTCGTTCCGCGGCGTCGCCGGCCGCGATCCCGACTGTGCCATGGCGTACTGGGGCATCGCGATGACCCTGTTCCAGCCGCTGTGGCCGACGCGCCCGAGCGCCGCAGATCTGGAGACCGGCTGGCAGGCGGTGGAGAAAGCTCGCGCGCTCGCGCCCAGGACCACGGCGCGCGAGCGCGGCTATGTCGAGGCTGCCGCGGCGTTCTTCCGCGACCCGAGCGCCGCTGACTACTGGCAGCGCGTCGATCGCTGGGGGGCGGCGATGAAGGCCCTGCACGCGGCGTATCCGGACGATCCGGAGGCGACAGCCTTCTACGCGCTGTCCCTGCTCGCGTCGGCGCGCCCCGGACCGGAGGTCGCGGCGCACTCGAGACAGGCGGTCGCGCTGCTGCTCCCGATCCTCCGGCGCAACCCCGCCCATCCGGGCGCGATGCACTACATCACCCACGCGGACGACGTGCCCGGGCGCGAGCGCGCGAACCTCGACATCGTTCACCGCTACGAGCAGGTGGCACCGGACAACCCGCACGCGCTCCACATGCCGACGCACATCTTCACGCGGCTGGGCGACTGGGACCGCGTCATCCGCGGCAACCTGCGCGCGGCGGAGGCTGCGCTCCGGTACCCGGCCGGCGAGCGCGGCGAGCTGGTGTGGGACGAGTTCCCGCACGCCATCGAGTACCTCGTCTACGCGTATCTCCAGCAGGGGGCGGACGCCGCGGCGGCGGCGCAGATCGATCGCATGCTGGCGATCCGCAACCTCGAGCCGAGCGCCAAGACCGCCTTTCACATGGCGTCGACCCGGGCCCGCCACGCGCTGGAGCGGCGGGACTGGCGCGCCGCGGCCGCGCTCGTTCCGCGACAGCCAGCTACCGTGGACTGGGACCGATTCCCGTGGCCCGAGGCGGTGAGCTGGTTCGCCCGCGGCTACGGCGCGCTGCGCGCCGGCGATGCCACCGAGCCGCCGCGCGCGCTGGCTCGCCTGGCGGAGCTCGAGGCGCGGGCAGACAGGTCGGGCGAGAAGGTGTTCGCGCTGCAGATCCGCATCCTGCGTCTCGAGCTCGAGGCCTGGAGCGCCCATGCGGCGCGGGACGACGCGCGGGCGCTGTCGCTGCTCCGGGACGCGGTGCAGCTCGAAGGCTCGACGCCCAAGCCGGCGGTGACGCCGGCACCCACCTTGCCGGCGCCGGAGCTCCTCGGCGACCTCCTCCTGGAGCTCGGACGCCCCGGCGACGCCCTCGCGGCGTACCGCCAGTCGCTCGAGCGCCATCCGCGCCGGTTCAACTCCGCTCTGGGCGTCGTGCTCGCCCTCGCAGCCACCGGCGACGACGAGGGCGCGCAGCGCGCATTCTGCGAGCTCCAGGCGATCGGCTCCAAGGGCACGCGGATCGCCACGCTCACCGCGCTGCAGCGCTTCCGCACCAGCCCGGCGGGTTGCCCCGCGAGCTCAGGACGCACGGGCGCGGACGATGGCGTCGCTCAGCGCGGACGCGCGCCGTCGCCCAGCACGCGCAGCGCACCGTGCGCCGGCTGCCGGGCGACGAAATAGTCGTCGAACACGCGCGCGATGTTGCGGATGAAGATGCAGCCGAGCGGCGTCAGGACGATTCGCCGGCCGGCGATCCCTTCGACGAGCCCGTCTGCCTCCATCTCCTTCAGCTGCGCGAGCTCGGCGGCGAAGTGGTCGTCGAACACGACGCCGAATCGCTGCTCGACGACGTCCTTGTCGATCGCGAGATCGGACATCACGTTCTTCATGATGACGAAGTGCCGGATCTGGTCGTCGGCGTCGAGCGTGTGCGACCTGTTCTCGATGATCGGGATGGTGCCGCCGGCGACCGCCGCCAGGTAGCCCTTGAGGTCCTGGGTGTTCTGGAAGTACCGGTTCTGGGCGAAGCTGATCGCCGAGCTGCCGAACCCGAGGAAGTTCTCCCGGCTGAGCGGCTCGTAGCCCTGGAAGTGATAGATGATCTCCCCGGCGCGGCCGGCGATGCCGAGCGGATCCTGGTCGCCGCGCACCCAGTGGTCGCAGCCGACCCGCGTGTAGCCCAGCTCGCCCACCTGCTGCAGCAGCTGGTAGAGGCGGAACCGGGCCGGCGAGTCGGGGACCCACTCGTGCCGGATGACCTTCTGGTGCTGCACGGTGGACGGCGTGTACATGAACAGGAACGTCGCCAGCCGGTCCGGCTCGATGGACATGACCTGCTCGACAGTGCTCCGCAGGCTGTCCTCGGTCTGATGGGGAAGCCCGTAGACAAGGTTGACGTGGACGCCGAAACCGAGCGCGCGGGCCTTGTCCACCCAGTGGCGGATCGACGCGATGTCGTGGCGGCGGTTGATCGCCTTGAGGACCACGGGGTCGAGGCTCTCGATGCCGAAGCTCACCTGGGAGAACCCGAGCGATCGAAGGAGCTCGAGCTTCTCGTCGCTGAGCGTCCGCGCGTCCGGGTAGGCCTCAATCGACAGGTTGGCCCCTTCCGTGAAACGGACACGGCGTTCGATGATACGGAAGGCGCGCTCGATCTGATCGCAGTCCATGTACGTCGGGGTGCCGCCGCCCCAGTGCATCTCGCCGGCGGTGATGGTGCCGCACTCTCTCAGCTTGAGCTCGAGCTCCTGCTCGATCCCGCGGATGTATTCGTCGTAACGCTCCTTGGGATTGGCAGTCACTTTCATGTAACAGGCGCAGTAGTAACAAAGAGATTCGCAGTACGGGAAATGGAAGTAGAGAAAAGAATCTCTGGCCCGAGCCGTCGCGTTCGACACATCGATGACCTCGCGAACGGTCACCGGTTGCTCCCACTTGGACACCGTCGGATACGACAGGTACCCCGGCATGTTGCCGATCTCGTACTTGTCGGTCAGGCGACGTATCTCTGCATCGGAGGACGCCGGGGCGCTGGCCGGCGCCGCCGGGCCGCGGGACCAGGCCGCGTCGCGCGGCTTTCGGGCGACCACGTGCAGCCAGCGGCGCGGAACCGTCTCGAGCCTCAGGGCCTCGAACGCCGCAGCCACTCCGCTCCCCAGGACCTCGCTGCCGGTCTCCAGGTCGATGTCGCCCAGCGTGTTCTTGATGAAGACGGAGTAGCGGGTCAACGCCTGCCAGTCCTCGAGCGACCACTCGAAGACCGGTTCCTCGAGGAGGGGATCATCGAACCCGGCGGCCCTCAGGAGCTCTCGGTGCTGCCCGGCGGTCAGCTGCTGAAACGCCGGCGGGCGCTGCCGCCTGGTCGGGGTGGCATGGATGCCCTTGTCGCGAAGCGACTCGAACGCCTTGAGCAGCCACGTCGAGTAGAAGGGCCTCGTCTCCGGGACGACAGCGCCTTCGTAGTAGAGAGTATTGAAGGCGAACACCCCGCCCGGCTTCAGCGCCCGCCAGACGCGCCCGAACAGCTCGCTCCGCTCGGCCTTGGGGATCTGGTGGATGACATTGCACATCAGGACGACCTGAGCATCGGCGACGACGTCCGGCAGGTCCTGGGCCCGGCCGCGGACGAACTCGACGCGCCTGTCGCTGATCCTCTGTCGGGCGATGTCGAGCTCCGGCTCGGACGGATTCGATCCCGATGATCCGGACACCGTCATGGTGCCCGAAGCGCTCGAGGAGGCGGGCCGTGAGCAGCCCCGATCCGCAGCCCAGATCCACCATCGTCGACGGGAATCGCTCGACCCTGGAGTGTTGCACCAGCCAGTCCACACAGCGCGCGTACAGGGGACGCTGAGCGACGTGGTCGAACTCGAGCTCGTCTGCAAAGAGCTGCGGGTCGCTCGCCGGTAGACGAAGTGGCAACGACGACATGTGGGCCCCCACTCGAACGCGTTTGACGTCCCGATACGCCCTGGACGCAAATCGAAGTTACGCAGACCGCGTCAGCAGCAAACAAGCCTCGAAGAGCGATAACCATTCTTAAACGACGCTCCCGCGAACTGGCTCTTCCACGCGTGTGACCGCCGGTACGAACGGGCGTCCGGGTGAGGGCGAGAGTTTGCGCTCCCGCGGCACGGGAAGGGCGCTCGCGAGCGACTGGCCAGCCGGTCACAGGCTGGAACACTGGCTCGCGCGGCGAACCCGCGCGACGCGACCTCAGAGCAGGTCCGGGACCGCCGAGACGGGATCCGGCGGCGGCGGATCGCTCGCCTCGCGGAACGCATGCACGCGGGCCCGGGCCTCGGGCGAGGACAGCCCGGCGGCGAGCGCGGCCGGCAGGAAGGCATTGAACAGCAGCGGCGCGATGCCGCCGGTCGGACGGCGGCCGGCCTGGCTCAGGTGCGAGTTCCACGGCGGCGTCCGCCGGCCGGGGAACGCCACGAAGACCGGCGTCTGGCCAAAGGAGATGTCGTAGAGGCCCATGGCGCTCCGGTCGGTGAACGCCAGGGTGCGGCGCAGAGGATCGATACCGCGCGGGATCAAGCGGCGCAGAGCGGAGACCCCGCCCAGGCGCGCCACCAGCCGCCGGTTGGCGTGGTGGTAGAGGTGATCGCGGGCGAAGTCGCGGGCCGAACGCCGCAGCCGCGCGGCGATCTGCGTCGAGTCGTCGCTGCGCTCGAAGCGAAACCAGGTGTGGCTGATCAGGTTTCCGATCAGCGCCGGGTCGAGGCCGGCCGCCGTGCGGTAGTCGGCCGGCACGCAGATGCCCCACTCACCGTCGCCCGGCTCGTCGTACTCCATGAGCAGGCCCATCAGGTGACCGCACAGCGCGTTGGTGGCCGATACAAGGCGCCCGGCGCCGGCGGAGAACGCCGCCTGCATGCGTTCGAGCTCCATGGCCGAGAAGTAGACCCGGACCAGCGCCTTGGCGGCTGGGTCGGCGAGGAGGTGCTGGAGCGCGGCCATCTCGTCCGCGGCGATCTCGCGCAGCGAGGGCTCGTCGGTGCCGGGCGGCACGTGCGCGTCCAGGTACGCGTTGCGGTCCTCGACGACAAGCGGATCGACGATGGGCCTCCCTTCGACCGCCGCCGACCAGGCCTGCAACACCGTCACGCAGCTGATCCCGTCGCCGGTCGAGTGGTGCACGGAAAGGCCGAGCGCGCTGGCGCCGTCGGCCAGGTGAGTCACCCGCACGGTGAACAGGGGCGCGCGCTCGCTGCGAACCCGGCCCGGGTCGATGGTGTCGACGAGCCAGGGGACGTCGCGCGTGCTGGCGGCCGCGACCGCCTCGCGCAGCGTGAGATCGACCTCGGCGGTGGAGAAGGCGGCGCCGCTGTTGTCGCACTCGATGTCGAACGGACCGTCGGCCGAGCGGGCGCGCCCCGCGTAGAAGGGTGCCCGGGCCAGAGCCCGCTCCAGCCCGGCCGCCAGCGCCGCCTCGTCGAGCCGACCCGGGTAGAAGAGCGCGATCGACACGGCGAGGAAATCGGCCATCCGATCGTCGTCGGAGCAGAGCACGGTGAACGGCCGTGCCTCGCGCGCGCTGATGAGCCGCGCCGGCCCGATCCGGGCATCCTCGTCGCGCCGCATGGGCGACGAGGATATCACGCGACATCAGCCGCTCACCGCGAGGCCACGGCCATGATCGACCGGTCAGAAGATCTCGGCGCTGACGAACTGCTGGCACTCGCTGAGGTCGAGGTTCTGACCTATCGGGTCGAACACGCACTCGGGCGGCACGCAGAGTCCGTCCGCGGCCCATCCGACGGCGCACTCGTACCAGTCCGGGAAGCCGCGGGCGGCGCAGCCGGCGTTGCCGTTGCCGGTGTTGTCATCCGGATCGCACTGCGCCTCGCACACGCCGCTGTCCGGGTTGCATGCTCTTCCCGTCTCCTCGCACGCTCCGCCTGGCAGGTTCATTCCGTCCACCTCGCAGCCGGCGGCGTCAACGCAGGCGGCGTAGGTCAGGTCGAGCCCGCCCTGCGTGTACTGGCACTGGTAGTCAACCCCGGTGCCCGCCTCCAGCGAGTCGCAGTTCTGCTTGCACAGCCAGCGCGTGCGCTCGAACTCCTCGCGCACCGCCATCTCCTCGGTCTGGCCCTGCGGCGCCGCCGGATCGATCGCGGGCAGGCAGCGTCCGTTGCCCGCCTGCCAGCCCTGGGCGGTGGAGCCGAAGCAGGCGAGCGGCACGTCCGTCCCGTTGGGCGCGCTGTCTGTCAACGCCAGGCCGGTGGGTGCGCAGTCGTCGTCGCTCTCGCACGAGCACCCGTACCCAGCGTCGCCGCCGCCCTCGCCCGGCTCCGGGCACGCGATGCAGGTCGGCACCAGCTCGTCTTCCTCCACGGTGAAGCCGCACACCGCCGGCCCGTCTCTGTCGGAGCAGTAGTAGCCCTGGGATCCGGTTCCCTGGCCGTTCTTGCCGTAGCTGCCGGGTCCGTCGGGATAGCAGCCGTCATCCTCCAGGTCGGAGCAGGACACGACCGGCTCGCAGTCTCCCGGGTCCGGCTCGGGGTCGTTGAAGCAGCCGCCCACCAGGATGTTGCAGTCCGGGCCGCACACGAGCTTGCCGCCGTCGAAGCCGTAGTCCTCGCACGTGTCGCCGCCCAGGTTGTCGCCGTCGCACTCCTCGTTGCCCCACGGCGGGCCGTCGATGAAGCCGTCACCGCAGGTGCCGTGGCACAGGCCGCGCGCCACACTCATCCAGCTGGGGCTCAGCGGGATCTCGTACCCGGCGCCGCCGCTCGACGCCGACCAGTAGGGGCAGGCGGGCCAGCTCGACTGCAGCTCGTCGACGACCTCGCGCGGCTCCCCGTTGAGGACCTCCGGCTCGTAGTTGCCGTTGCCGCGCATGATCCAGTTCGACGGGGAGAACGAGACGCTGTCCCTGGCGCCGACCACGACGTGGCGCCAGCGGACATCGCCGCGGTCGTCGACGTATCCGAGCGCGCCCTGGTTCGTGCGGTCGTTCCACGACAGGGTCACGTTGCCGAAGCCGATCGCGTTCGTGTCGGCCAGCCACTCCTGGACGTAGCCGACCCGGATGCTGGTCGCAGATGCGGTCCGGGTGAAGGCGAGCACGCCGACCCGGCTCACATCGCCGCTGGTCGCGACCGGCAGCAGACAGAGCGAGCGCCCGCTGGTCAACGTCAACACGCAGACCGGCGCGCCGATGCCGTTGTAGTCGTCGACCATCACGCTCGTGACCGGCCCGTTTTGTCGCCTGAGCACGCGCGGCGCCACGATCAGGTTCCCGCTGGTGTCGAACACCGAGATGGCCGGCCGGAAGTTGTCCGAGACGGTGACGAGCACGTAGTCCTGATGGACCGGATCGAACGTCGCGCCGAGCGGGGCGTGGTGGCGGTCCGGCCCGCCGGGCGGAGGCGGCTCCCCTTCGCCGATGCCGTCCTCGGTCGCGCCGAGCGACTGCGGCCCGAAGGTCTGCCAGGCGCCGCCCGCCGTGTTGCGAAGGGCCCACCTGGTCTGAAGCTCCGGCTGCTGCGCGCTGTCCTGGTTCCAGGCCACGAAGACCTGGTGCGCGCTGCCGCTGATGCCGCGGAGCGCCACCGCCGGCGGCGTGAACGTCACGCCCGCCTGGCCTCCCAGCGGGACGTCGTTTCCGCCGACCACCGGATCGAGCGTGCCCTGGGTGATGGTGCGGACCCGGATCTGGTGATCCTGGTTGGCGTACGCGATCGCCACCATGCCGGCCGGGCTCACCACCTGGTTGGACAGGATCGGCATCACCGAGGTCTCGAGCCCGGAAAGCGTGCTCTCCTCGTCGGCCGCCGACGCGGGCAAGATGTGCAGGCGACGCCACGCCTGCATCGGCCAGGTGACGGGCAGGTACGAGCCGAACAGGTCGAGCACCGCCTCCGCGTCGTCGCGGCGGATGTTCGTGTAGCTCACGTCGTAGCTCATGACGCCGAAGCTGTCGGTGCCGAAGGTGCCCAGTCCGCAGGCCTCCACGCTCTCGGGCTGTCCGAAGAAGTTGTGGTGCAGACCCAGCGCGTGTCCGAGCTCGTGCACCAGGACGGCCTGGAATCCGTCGCGAATGCGCGACGTGCGCTGCTTCTGGGTGAAGCCGATCGGCTTGCCGTCGTGATCCACCTCCGGCTCGCAGTCCGGCTCGTCCTCGCGGCAGGGGATGATGTCGTGGGGGTCGAGGTCCTCCGGCAGGGAATTGCACGTTCCCGGCGGAAGGCCCTGCACCGAGTGCAGGTAGGGAGCGATCGCGATGCCGCCGCGATAGGCGAAGCCGTCGATTCCGCTCCAGCCCGGTTGCGGTGCCCCGCCGGTGGCCGAGACGGTCGGCTCGCGGTTGAAGCAGGTCGAGCTGTAGATCGTGATCCCGATCGGCCGGTTCACGTACTCTGCCGAGTCGCCGTACGCTTCCCCGGCGAGGTACAGCATCGGGTGGCCGGCCGCCGACTGGTTCCACTGGGCCAGGGCGGCCCGCACCTGGGTGGTGACCGCCTCCTGGCTCAGCCCGGTCAGCTCGAGGCTGCGGTGGATCTCGATCTGCTGCTCCGGGTCTCCCGGGTAGTTCGGGTGGTCGGCGGGGAACGGCGTCTCGTCGAAGTTGAGATAGACCGGGATTGCGTGCATGGCGACCGACGGGCTGGTCAGCTCGGCGTCCCAGATCTCCTGGCAGGCCGCTTCCCCCTCGCTCTGGTCGCAGGCCGCCGCCCAGGGGTTGTAGGAGGTGGTGCAGTAGGCGCGCACGATGCTCGGGACTGCGGTCGCGGCCGTGACCAGCGATGCGATGAAGCACAGGCGGGCGATCATGGACGGCCTCCTTCCAGCTCGGACAGGCTGCGGGCGACGGACTCGGTCCCCAGGCGGAGGCCCGGCAGCTCGAGCGCGTCGTTGCGTGCTGCGAACTGCGCGCCGCGGCTCCACAGCATGTGGCTCTTCGCACCCGGCCGCGCCGAGCGCAGGCCGACGAGGATCTCGGCGCCGACCGGCGGCACCACCGAACCGTCGCTCCATGTCCAGTACTCGAGCGACGTGTCCGGCTGGCCGCGAACGACGTCGGCGACGGTCATCGAGACGATCTCGAATCGGCCGCCGTCCGCCGTCGCCGGGCGCGTGGCCGCGCCGGACTCGAGTGACACGGCCGATGACGATCGTGTCGGCGTCGGCCAGAGACCCGAGCAGGAGCGCGGCGGAAAGACCGGCCTTGTGGCCGTCGCTCACGCGTTCGCCCGGCGCGCCGGCGCGCGCGATCTCCGCGACGAGCCTGGCCGCCGCGTCGACCACATCAGGGCGCTGGTCCGCGCCGGCCCACAGGCTCGCACCGGCATGCGCGCCGGCGCTGTCCTCCTCGGGTTGCGCAGCGGACGAGCTGCACGCCGCGACACCGGCGAGCACGAGGTAGCGCGCGGGTCGCCTCCAGTGGTGGACCGGGATCCGTTTGCGCAAAGACGCGAAAAACCCGCTCATTGGTTCCTCCTCGCCGCCAGCGCCCGCTCGACCGCAGCTCGAGCCGGGGCTCGCTCGTCGGGGTAGAGCACGCCGGGCCGGATCCGTTCCCGGGTGCTTCGCGCTGCTAGGGCGAGTCGGCGCCGTCGAGGAGGATTTCTCGAATGATCGTACGGCGCGGCAATGAAGACGACGACTCGTTGACGTACTCGTTCATGTAGAGTCGAGGCCTCCACGGATCGCAGGCGATTCCGTTGGGGAACGACAGGCGCGCGGCTGCCCCCGCTCCATCCACGACGCCGCGCTCGCCGGTGCCGAGGATGCGCTTGACCGCTCCGTTCAGCATGACCTCGTAGATCTCGTGCGACTCATGCGCGGTCACGTAGAAGCGATCGGTCTTGAAGCATAGATGCCCCAGGCCTTTTCGGGAGATCGTCGCGAAGCGCGTGACAGTCCCCTTGGGATCGACCTTCAGCATCTTGTTGTCGCCGTAGTTGACGACATAGAGGTCTCGATCGCGACCGAAGGAGATGCCGTTCGGGCAGCGGAACAGGTCGCTCCTGGCGAAGGAGGAGACGGTGCCGTCGGTCGCGATCCTGGCGATCGAGTTGCCGGAGCAGTTGGCGACGTAGACATCGCCCATCTTCCTGTTGACCGCGATGCCGATGGGCCCTTTCAGGCCACGGGTGGCGAACGGCCTCGCCTGACCTCTTCGATCGACCTTCACGATCGAATCGCCATAGACGTTCGCCTGCAGGAGGTTGCCCTGGTTGTCGATCGCGTTGCCGGATGCTCCGTAGAACCCCGTCGCGAAGACCCGGCGTTCGTGCTCGGGGGTGAGCTTCCAGACGTCGTCGCCGAAGTCGGCGACATAGAGGTTGCCCACCAGGTCGACGGTCACGCCGCCGACGTGGTGGCCCACGATGACCTTGGTCAGCGAGCGGATCCGCGGCTGCGCGTGGATGGGGGCGGCCGCGAGAATCAGGCTGGATGCGAACAGGACTGCGCAGCGGCGTGTAGCACTCGACACTCGACCTCCAGCGTGGCGGTCGAGAAGCATACGCCGCGAGATCGCGCGCGGGAGAGCCACATCGCGCGCGACTCGAGAGGCCAGGACGTGCTCCGATCGAGCACGCCTGGCCTCGGACTCGCTCAGCTCACTTGATGTGGTTGTAGACCATGTCGAAGACGCCCGGCGTGTAGAACGTCATGAGGTGGGCGGGGCACATGTTTCCGGCCGGCGGGAAGTTGCAGGGACCTGCCGGGGCGGTGACGGCCCGGTTCACGTTGCTGGCGCAGTCGTTCTGGAAGCGCTGATTGAGGCAGGCCGCCTGAGGCGGGATGATCTGATCGTCCACCGTGTTCCAGACCGACATGAACTTCGCGCCGCCAGGCGTCTCGTCGCGATTCACGGTGCGGCCGGTGGGCGTGAGGCAGCCGTTGATCTCGAACTGGACATCCTCCGACTCTCCGCCGAAGGTCTGGCCCTGGCACGCATACGGCGGGAAGAGCTCCTTGAGCTGCTCGTAGCTGGGCGCGCCGACCATGTCCTGGAAGTCGCCGCCCAGGGCGCCAAACTCGGTGCCGTGGGTCGGTCCAGCGATCGCGACGAAGTCCTTCACCTTGCCCTTGGCCAGCGGGAACTCGTTCATCCAGAGAAGGCCGGTGACCGCGCCGCCCGACACGCCGACAATGTCGACCTTCAAGCTGAGGGTCTGAAGCATCACCTGTGTGACGAAGGCATCCAGGCCATGGGCGAGGTCATAGGTGGAATAGCAAACTGGCAGACCGGTGTTCGGCACCCAGATGAAGAGCTTGTTGGCCGGGTATCCCTTCGAGATGAGAAAGTTCACGAAGGGCTGATACGTCGCGGCCGTGATGGTGGGGTAGTCGGTGCCGGGAGGCGGGCAGGTGGGGACGAAGATGACCGGGTCGGGGCCCAGCAGCGCGGCCTCTTCCAGCTCGGGATCCTCCTCGTCGAGGGCAGCACACCCGACCCCAGACAAGAGGAGCACGCATGTGATGAGTGCTCCTATGCGTGCTCCGCCCCTACCGAAGTGCTGGCTCATGGAATCCTCCTCTGCTGCTTTGCGACCAATCTGCCCCCCTATGCTCGTCGTCACTAAAACACGTTCGGTGCGAACCCGAAACCGATTCTTGATTGTAGGCCCTTGTTTTTCCATCGCTCCGAAAGGAACGTCTTGCACGCTACATCGATTGCGCGTTCACGCGCTCACCGACGGTGCGGAGCGGTCGCACCTTTCGTGCAAGCGGCGCCACGAACGCATGATGAGCGCGCACTGACGTGGATCGAGCGGAGGGACAGGCCATGACAGACGAAGCTCCTGTGTTGATCGCAGGTGGTGGAATGGTGGGTTTGTCTGCGGCGGTGTTTCTGGCGCAGCACGGTGTTCGTTCGGTCGTCATCGAGAAGCTGACCGAGACGTCACCACTGCCGCGGGCGGCCTTCTTTCACATGCGCACGCTCGAGATGCTGCGGTCCGTCGGAATCGAGGGGCGGGTTCGACAGCGATCGGAGATCGACTACGCGCCCGAGGGGGCCATCGTCATGGTGGAGGCGATCTCTGGCCGTAAGCTCGCGGACATCATCCCGACGCTGAACGAGGGGGTGGACGCGCTCAGCCCGTGCCGGCGGCTGTTCGTCAATCAACCGAGCCTCGAGCCGATACTCCGCGATCGCGCCCACGAGGCCAGCGCCAGCGTGCTCCAGGGCAGCGAGGTCGTCGGCGTACGGCAAGACGACCAGGGCGTGACGGTCAGGGTTCGCGACCAGAGCGGCGAGCGAGAGCTGCGGGGGCAGTATCTCGTCGCCGCCGACGGCGCTCACTCCACGGTGCGCGAGCTGCTCGGTATCCCGTACGAGGGGCGAGGAGTCTTCTCCAGCTCGCTGACGATCTACTTCACCGCGGATCTGTCGCCCTGGTTGCGAGACAAGTCCTGGAGCGTCATCTACGTGAACAACCCCTTGCTGGGCGGTTTCTTTCGCATGGACCGCGAGGCGCAGTCGGGGTTCCTCGCCATCAACACGGTCGGCGATCCGAAGCGCGATCCCGAGGCCGCCTCGAACGCCGCCGCCGACGTGAGCGAGCGGCGGCTCGTCGAGCTGGTTCGCGCCGGGGTCGGCCAGCCAGATCTCGACGTGCGAATCGATGGCTACGCGCGCTGGCGCGCGACCGCGGACGTCGCGCAGCGGTTTCGAGAGGGGCGCATCTTCCTCGCCGGCGATGCAGCCCACCTGATGCCGCCCAACGGCGGGTTCGGCGGCAACACCGGTATCCACGACGTTCACAATCTGGCCTGGAAGCTCGCGCTGGTGCTCGCCGGGCGTGCCAGTCCGCGCCTGCTCGACACCTACGAGAGCGAGCGCAAGCCGGTGGCGAGGTTCACGGTCGAGCAGGCCTTCACGCGCTATGTCACGCGGACAGCTCCCTGGCTGCAGGCGACTCAGCAGACGGACCCGCTGGCTCCCGACTTCCACATCGAGCTCGGCTATCTCTACGACTCGCCGCTCGGCGTTCATGCGGATCCGCAGACGACGTGCGGCGTGCCGGGATCGCGAGCACCTCACGTCTGGCTGATGCGCGGCGGCGAGCGCGTGTCGACCATCGACATGGTCGGTCGTCATCTTGTGCTGGCCGGCGTCAACGGCTCGGCCTGGGTGAGCGCCGCCAGCTCCGCCTCGTCGGACCTCGGCGGGCTCCAGGTCGACGCCTTCTGCATCGGAAAGGACCTCGAGGATCCCGACCAGCGCTTCCACCAGGCGTTCGGGATCTCCAGCGCAGGCGCGTCGCTCGTGCGACCCGACGGCTTCGTCGCCTGGCGCAGCCCGACGGCCGTCAGCGATCCGGTGGCCGCCTTGCGCGACGCGCTCCGGCGCAGCCTCGGCTTCTGATCTCGGCGCGCCTGATCCCGGTGTCTCTGGCGAGTCGCGCCGCGCATGCTACCGATCCGGCATGCGCATGAAGCCATGCCTCACCGCCGCCGACGCGCGGCTCATCCTCGACGCCGCGGCCGCGGAGGCGACTGCCAATCGCTGGCCGGTCACCATCGCCGTTGTCGACGACGGCGGCTCGCTCCTCGCCCTCCAGCGGATGGACGGCGCCTTCCCGCAGAGCGCCGAGATCGCGACCCGCAAGGCCTGGACCGCGGCGGCGGTCCGGCTGCCCACCAAGCAGATGGAGGACATGATCAAGGAGCGCCCGGCCCTCGTGGCGTTCCCGGGCCAGCTGCGGGTCCAGGGCGGCCTGCCCATCCTCGTGGGCGGAGACTGCGTCGGCGCGGTGGGCGTTTCCGGCGTGGCCTCGCACCACGACGAGCAGGTCGCCCGGGCCGGGCTGGAGGCCCTGCCCCGGGAATTGCCCGATCCGTGACGGCCCGGCGAGCGAGGCGCGCGCGCGGCCCGATCTATTCGGCGGCCTCGGTCCCGACCGGCGGGCCCTGGGTGCCCTCGACGCCTTCGATGCGCCGATCGATGTCCTGATCGCGCTGCTGTCCGATCTGCTCCATCTCGCGCTCGACCTTGTCGGGCGTGATCGCGTTCGACGGGTCGCTGTAGATCGCGCCCTCGCTCGGGTTGGTGCACTTGCCGGCCAGGCAGATCCAGTTCTCGGCGCAATCGGCGTTGCCGCTGCAGCTCACCGGCGACGGCGCCTGTTCCGCCGGCCCCGGCGCGCTCTGCGTGCTGTCCCTGCAGGCGGGCAGACACAGAACGAGAAAGCAGATCCATCCCCGCGACAAAGGTCCCCACCCCATCGAGGATGACAGTAGCGCTCGCGGCCGCCGCCGACCACTGGATTCTGGCCCGTGGGCATCATCGGCGATCTCGCTTGCGGACGATGAGGACCACCGAGCCGACGATGATGGCTCCTCCGACGAGCACGTTCACGGTCACCGGCTCGCCGTCGACGAGGGCGCCGAGCACGACGGCGACCACCGGATTGACGTACGCGTAGGTGCCGACGGTCTCGCTGGGCAGCTTCGTGTTGGCATAGATGTAGGCGGTGAAGCCGACCATCGCGCCGGCGATGATGATCCAGACAAGGCCGACGGCGGAGCGGAGGGAGACGGCGGCCAGGTCGAAGTCCGGCAGCTCGCCGGTGGCGACGCCGAGGATCAGCAACAGGAGCCCGCCGGCGAGCAGCTCCAGCGATGTCGTCAGCAGGAGGTCTTTCGGCAGCGGCGCGGTCCGCGCGTAGAGGGTCCCGGCGGCCCAGACCGCCGCCGCGGCCACCACGGTCAGCGCGGGGCCGAGCTGGATCGCACCGCCCGGGCCGCCCATGAGAACGGCGACGCCCACCCCGCCGAGCAGCAGGGCGACGATCACCGAGCGGGTCGGTCGAGTCCGGGTCGCCACGGAGCTCATCGCGACCATCCACGCGGGCACGGTGGCGATGATGAGGGCGGCCAGGCCCGAGGCGATCTCGGTCTCGGCGAGACTCACCAGACCGTTGCCTCCCGTCAGCATCAGCCCGCCCACGATGAACACGGAGCGCACCTGCAACCAGGTCACGCGGCGCTCGGCGCGACCGAGGCGGATCCAGGCGATGAGGTACAGCAGGCCGCCGGCGATCACGAAGCGCACGCCGGCCATGAGGAACGGCGGGATGGTCTCCACCGCCGCGCGGATGCCGAGATACGTCGACCCCCACACGATCCAGACGGTGACCAGGGCCACCCAGGGCATGAGGCGCGCGTTGGAAGGCCCGGTCATTCTCGTCGCGGCGTGCGGCGCCGCGACGAGCAGATTAGCCGCTGGGGAGGAGGGAGTCGATCTGCCGCCTCATGTCATGCGCAGGCGGCGGAACTGGCCGGGCGGCATGCCGGTCCATCGCCGGAACGCGCGGCTGAACGAGGCCAGGTCCGCGAAGCCGACGCGATAGCCAATCTCGCCGAGCGACAGTGAGTCGTCGAGCAGCAGGGCGCGCGACAGCTCCTCGCGCGTGCCGTCGAGCACCTCGGTGAAGCTGGTGCTCTCGGCCTCCAGCCGGCGCTGGAGGGTGCGCGCGCTCATGTGCAGCGCGCGGGCGACTCGATCGGCGGACGCGTCGTCGGGCAGGTGCTCGCGGAGATGCGCGGCCACGCGCGGGGCCAGCTCGTGCGAGCTCGGATTCGCGCGCAGCGCGGCGTCGGCGAGGCCGGTGGCGGTCGCGAGCAGGCGCGGATCGCTCGTGTGCAGCGGCGCGTCGAGCAGCGCGCGCGGAAACGCGAAGCCGCTGTCGACCTCGCCGAACGTCAGCTCCTGGGTGCCGAGGAACCGGTACAGCGGGGCGAGCGCGCGGGGCCGGGCGTGCGCGAACCAGACGCGTAGCGGTGTCACCTGTGCGCCGGTCGCCGCGCGCGCGTGGGTGAGCACATGGGCGAGGCCATACTCGTGGGCGTGCCGGCCGATGCCGCGCACGTGGGCGGGGGTGCGCTGGTGCCAGGACGCCTCGTCCGCGCTCTCGACCAGCTCGAACGCGAGCTGCGGGTGGACCAGCGGCGCGTAGCGGGCGGTCTGGGCCAGCGAGTCTCGCAGCGTGCTGCTCGCGCGCGCCGCCAGCTCGGCCAGTCCATATCCGCGCAGCGGGAGCTCGGCCGGGAGCCGCAGGGCGAGGAACGGCTCCCCGAGCAGCTCCGCCGCGGCCTCGAGCATGTCGTTGATGACCGACGGCGCCACCTTCACCTCGTCCTGCTCGGCCGCGTCGTCCGGCAGCTCGAAGCGAGCGGCCAGGATGGCCGGATCGCCGCCCCGCGCCGAGACGTGGCGCAGGAGCGCCGGGACCAGCGCCGTCGGCGACGGTGGCTCTCGCGCGGGTCGCGCCATCGACCGGATCGTAGCCGACCGCCGTGAAGGGGCGAGTTATGGCGCGCTCGGCAAATCGATGTGGCGGGCTGGAACATCGCCGGATCCCCGCTCCGCGCGTAGATTGCAGACCAGGAAGCGAGAGCGAGCGAGCCATGACCTTCGAGATACGCCACCGCGACGGGCACGTCATTCACACCGATCACAAGGCCAGAGACCTGCGCGGCGCGGTCCACAACGCCCTGTCGGGACGCGTCGACCTGTCGGGGGCCCAGCTCGACGGCGCGGATCTGCGCAGGCTCAACTTCGAGGATGCGCGGCTGGCCGGGGCCAGCCTGGTGGGCGCCGATCTGAGGAGCTCGAACCTGGAGGACGCGGTGCTGATGGGCGCCGACCTGACCGACGCGCGTCTGGACAGCTCGAACCTCGAGGACGCCGATCTGTCGGACGCGAGGATGGTCGGCGTCTCGGCCCGGGGCGCGAACGTCGAGGATGCCCGGCTGGTGGGCGCGGACCTGTCGCGCGCGTTCTTCGAGGCCTCGAACCTCGAGCGGGCGAACCTGCGCGGCGCCGTTCTGGAGGGCGCCCGCTTCGCGCGTGCGAACCTGGATCGCTGCGTCCTGGAGAAGGTGCGCGGCGACGGCGCCATCTTCGCGAAGTCGAACCTGAACCGATCGCTGCTGGCCGGAGCCAGCCTGGTGGGCGCGGATCTGTCCGCCAGCAACCTCGCCCGTTGCGACCTCCGCGGCGCCAACCTCAGCGGGGCCAAGCTGATGGGGGCGAACCTGGCGCGGTCGGATCTCGGCCGGGCCAACCTGTCCGGCGCCGATCTGTCGGAGGCGGAGCTCGGCAAGTGCAACATCGAGGAGACCGTGCTCGACGGCGCACGGCTCGACTCCGCCAACCTCCACGGCACGACCGGCCGACCGGCGTCGCCTTCCGGGTCCACTCCTTACCGCTGAACCCGGACACCAGGAGTGCAGCGATGAGAGCGATGACACTCGCACATCGATTTCGAACGCGATCGCGAGCCGGGGCCGTGCTCGACGGCGCGAGCGTGTGGAGGTTCGTGGCGGCGCTGTGGCGCGCGCTGGCGTCCTTCATCGCGACCGCCGCCTCCAGGCTCATCCGCGGATTCAGCGACGAGCACGACGCGCGGCGACTCGGCCAGTACACCCTGACCGAGAAGCTGGGCGAGGGAGGCATGGGCGTGGTGTACCTGGCGCGCCACGCCATGCTGCGCCGGCCGACCGCGATCAAGCTCCTCCAACCCGATCGCTCCGGGGCCGCGAGCCTGGCCCGCTTCGAGCGCGAGGTGCAGCTGACCGCGCGCCTCACGCACCCGAACACGATCCGCGTCTTCGACTACGGCCGCACCCCGGACGGCATCTTCTACTACGCGATGGAGTACCTGGACGGGGCCAGCCTGGCCGATGTGATCGCCGAGAGCGGGCCGATGCCTCCCGGCCGCGTCATCCACATCCTCGACCAGGCCGCGGGCGCGCTGGCCGAGGCCCACCGGATCGGGCTCATCCACCGCGACATGAAGCCGGCCAACATCTTCCTGACCGAGCAGGGAGGCGTGCCGGACGTGGCCAAGGTGCTCGACTTCGGCCTGGTCAAGCAGGTGGGCGCGATCGACGCCCACGAATCCACCCTCCCGGCACTCAGCCTCGCCGACAGCATCACCGGCACGCCGCTCTACATGGCGCCGGAGTCGATCTCGACCCCCGACAAGGTGGACGGACGAACCGATCTCTACGCCCTCGGTGCGATCGGCTACTTCCTGTTGACCGGCCGGCACGTGTTCACGGGCCGCACCGCGCTCGAGCTGTGCGGCCACCACCTCCTCACCGAGCCGACGCCACCGTCGGTGCGACTGGGCGCCCGGCTGCCCGCCAATCTCGAGGCGCTGATCCTGTCCTGTCTGGCCAAGGACCCGGCGAAGCGGCCCGCCGACGCGCGCGCCCTGCAGACCGCCCTGCGCGCCTGCCGCGACGCCGGCGCGTGGAGCGAGGAGGACGCACGCGCCTGGTTCGACGCGCATGCGCAGTCCCTCCGCGTCCGCCAGCCGGTCGGGCTCCCACTCGCCGCCTCGGCGGTGAGGTGATAGGGTGACGGAGGTGGGCAAACCCCGCATCTTCCTTGGCTCATCGGGCAAGCAGGAGAAGCTGCTCGCGGCGCTGACGCGCGGGCTCGAGGACATCGTGCAGGTCGAGCCCTGGACGACTTCATTCAATCCGGGCGTCAACACGCTCGACCGGCTCTGCCAGCTCGCGCACGAGGTCAACTTTGCCGTGTTCGCGTTCGCGCGCGACGACTGGACGGGCGGGGCTCCGACGGACGCCGCGGCCGCGGGCCCCGGCCAGGCCTCCCCGCGCGACAACGTCGTCTTCGAGGCCGGCCTCTTCGGCGGGTGCATCGGGATGCACCGCACCTTCATCCTGCACGCGCACGGCGCGAAGCTGCCGAGTGACCTGCTCGGCCTCACCTGCGTCCGGTACGGCGCCACCACGCCGTCGGAGATGAAGACGGTGAACGAGAAGCTCCGCAAGGCGATCGAGAGCGAGGGCCGACTCGCGCGGATCGACGGCCTGTGGTGGCAATTCTCGCTGACCGAGCGCGGCCCCGACGAGCCTTCCGCCGTGAGCCTCCTGCGCGTCGCGCGCAGCCACGACGGCGCGCTCGAGATCGCCGGGCGTTCGTGGGGCGAGGACGGCCGCCTCACCGCACGCTACGCGAGCGAAGCGGTGAAGGAGCGGCGGGAGCCCTCGGGCATCTTCTACTACTGGCGCGGCGAGCGGCCGCGCGATCCGAACGCGCCGCAGCTCGAGGGCACCGGCGAGATCCGCCTCGAGTCCGCCGATCGCGCGAACGGCTACTTCACGACACGCGCCCCGGGCCTGAAGGTCGAGATGCGCACCTCCGGCGTCTACTGGCGCGCCGAGCCCGAGGACCTCGCGATCCTCGACGGCGCCGATGACAGGCGCCGCGCGGAGCTCATCGCGGAGCGGATCCGCAGCTGGAAGACGATCGCGACCGCCTGAGCGCGGCCCCTCGGCGCGACGATGAGCATCGCATTGCGCTCCAGGCGTCCAGCCGCGGCCGCGGTCGGTGGTACGGTGGCACCATGCGGATCATGCTCATCAGCGGAGCGGTGATGATCGCCATCGCCGTCGCGTTGCTCGCTGTCGGCGCGACGGGCGTGGGAGAGCCCTGGCCGAGCTTCGTGCTCGGTGGAGTCGCGGGTGCGATCGGAGTGGTGCTGGTGCTGGTGTCGCGCGGGATCACAGGCTCCTTCGAAGAGCTGGCGCAGAAGGTGCGCGAGCTGGAGACGCGCGGCGTGCGGCGCATCGGCGTGGTGCGCGACGTGGTGCCGTACTCATCGCCGTCGGGCGGCGCGGCCCTGCGGCTGGCGGGCGCGCAGATGGTCGTCCAGATCGACCTGCCGCGCGACGGCGGCGGGACGCGGACGGTGACGTGTCATCTCGTCGAGAACAGCGAGTCGGCGCGCGGCCGCATCGGCGAGCAGATCGCGGTGCTGGAGCACCCCGAGGATGCGGACATGTGCACGATCGAGGGCTACTTGCCGAACGGTCGCCGACGGTAGGACCGCGCGGTCTCGTCGGCTCAGCCGCCCCGCTGATAGTAGAACCGCTCGTGGATGATCTGGCCGTTCTTCCACCGGCGGCGCGTGACCTCTTCCAGCTGGACGCGCGGCTGGCCCTTGAGCTTGAAGTCGTAGCTCCACTCCGAGAAGGTCACGCCATCACCGACGACCGAGGCGAGGAGCTTCGCTCCGAAGAACTCCTCGATGTTGCCGTAGAACTCCTTCTCGGCTTTCCGGTTTGCTTCCTTACCGACGCGCGGCGCATCGGTCGGCTCCTGCATCACCACGTCCTCGGCGTAGAACTTCTCGAACGCCTCGGACCCTTTGCCCTCGAGGATCAACTTGTTCAGCTCGGATTCGAGCGCAGCGAGATCGGCCATGACAAACCTCCTGTTTGGCCTCCATGTACGGCGCGAAGGCGCCTCGGCCAGGGCGAAAACGATCCCGGTGCAGATCGGGCCGACCAGGTGCGGTACAGGCGCGCCCGGAGCGGCTTGACAGCAACCCCTCGCAGCTCGATCTCCAGATCATGGTCTCGCAGAGGGCGGCGGTCGCGGTCTTCGACGAGGCCTACAGCGAGAAGACGGTGCTGAAGGACCGGACCCCGGTCACTCTCCGTCTGGTCCGCCCGGGCGACAAGCAGCTCCTCCTCGAGGCATGGGAGCGCCTGTCACCCGAGTCGCGCTACCGGCGCTTCCTCTCGCCGAAGCGCATCCTGACCGGTGAGGAGCTGCGCTACCTGACCGAGCTCGACCATGTGGACCATCTGGCGATCGGCGCCGCTCTCGACAGCGGTGGAAAGACTCACGGACTGGGCGTGGCCCGCTTCGTGCGCCTCGCGGGCCGCCCGGATGCGGCCGACGTCGCCGTCACCGTTGTCGACGACGCGCAGCGAAACGGTCTCGGCCGTCTCCTGCTGTCGCGCCTGATCGCGGCTGCCCGCGAGCGCGGCATCGAGCGCTTCGTCTGCGACGTGCTGGCGACCAACCACGCGATGCGGGCCCTCATCAGGAGCCTCGTGCCGGCTGCCGCGATGAGCTTCGACGGCCCCACGTTCCGGGTGGAGATGCCGCTCGGCAGAGTCGGCTCGTCAACCTGGCCCGGCAGGCGGCGGCCTGGAGGCGGATCGAGCAACGCGACTGGCGCCGAGCTCGTCACTTGCGGGCTTCGCCGGTCATGATGGTGCCGCCGAGGCGCAGGAACACGTGCTTGGGGTCGGTGCTGATCGCGAACATGTGGCGCTCGACCGCGCCGCTCCTGTAGCGCAGCTCGATCGAGAAGCCGTCGAGGACGTAGGTGCCGGTGCGCTCGGCCTCGCTGCGCCCGCCGCCGCGGACGGCGCCGCCGACGTTGTCGCCGGACACGTTCGAGACCGAGCCTTCGTCGTCGTACGCGCCGGACACGACGACCTCGCCGTCGGGACGGTTGACACCGCTGTTGGAGGTGAACGCGCCGGCGCGCGCCCGCTCGAACCGGCCGTCGGCCTTGAGGACGAGCGTGTTGGACTGCCACGAGCTCGAGTCGCCGACGGTGCTGGTGCGCTGGCGCCCCCACGTACCCTCGATGCGCTCGCCGCGCCGCGCACCGCGCAGCACCGTCTGCTTGGGCGGCGGCGAGAACTTGCCGCCGAAGGAGATCTCGTACGAATTGCCGCTCTTGCGCCAGCGCCCCCAGCCCTTCGGGTGCGCGGAGCGGCTGGCCGCCACATCGAAGCCGTCGAGAATGCCCGGCACGTCGTCGGTGAAGGTCCCGTCGGGGAAGAGCAGGTAGGTGGACTCGCGGTTGACCATGCTCGACGACAGCGGGTCGTAGTCCAGGTCGAAGCTCCACAGGATCGCGGTCACCTTCGGCGCCGGCGCCGGGCGCCCACTGCGCGTCGCCGGCGCGGCCGCGGGCGCGGGAGCTGCGGGCTCGGGAGCCGATGGCGCGGGAGCAGCGCCGGCGACGCGAAGGCCACGGTCGTCGAGCTGGATCGCGTCGATCCCGCCGCGCATGAACGCCTGGAGCGCCGTCTTGCCCATCTCGCGCACCGTGGCGTCGCCGGGCTGCGTCTTCGCCGACATGGCGATCACCAGGCCCATGATTGCCAGGCCCTCGTACATGTCCTGCCTCTGCGACAGCGGGGCCTGGGCGAAAGCCGGCGTCGCGGCCAGCGCGTCGCGCAGCTGCGCGACGAGGGCGAGGAACGCGGCGTCAGACAGCTGCGCGCCGCGATAGGCGCTGTACGCGCTGCCGACGTACATCGCGGCCGCGACGGCGACGTCCCGTCGCGGCACGCGAAGCCCGTCGGCCACGTCGTCGAACCTCTCGAGGAGCTGCGCGTAGAACTTCTCGGTCTCCGCGCGGCGCGCCGGCTCGGTCGAGGCCGCGAGCACTGCCGGCATGCGCGGGCGCCGTCTTGCGACGCGCGTCGCCGCCGGATTGGCGCGCCGGCCACCAGGTCCGAGCTTGCGAACATCGATGGAGATACCGGCGGTCGGATCGCCACCGGCCCGCGCCACCGATGCGGACGAAGCGGTCGCCAGGACGGCGACACACACGACGAGGGGCACACGGATGCGAGACATCATGCAAGACGGAGTGTGCACCCCGCCCGAGGTCGCACCGGTTGGCCAGGCCGGGCGTTTTATCTCGGGTAGGACAGCGACTCACAGCGTGTGGCCGCGCACCTGGCCGCTCGATCGAGTCGAGACGGGTCGAGGCTAGTCGACCTCGAGCAGGAAGACCCGACCCGGGATGCACGTCGTGTCCGGCGTGTTGATGTGATAGCTGTGGTCATGAGAGCCGTGGCACTCGTAGTTCACGTTGAAGGAGTAGATCCAGTCGTTCTCGGCGCCGTTCAGGTTCGGCATCCAGAACTCCATCGCGCCCGGGCTCACCGACTTGTTGGTGAGGTCCTCCGTGCGCCACTCCCCCTCCGATGCGTTCCAGTACTCAACGCTCTTCACGGTGATCGAGTAGTCGAGTGAGTTGACGACGCGGATGTCCGCGTTGCGGCAGTCGCTGCCGAGCAGGGCTTGCTGCTGCGAACCGATCTCCTCGGAACCGGACGGGACGCCGACGTCGTCGTCCTGCATTCCCTCGTCGTCGTCGAGACCGAGGTCGGTCTCGTCGGTCTCGAGGCCGGCGCAGGCCGAGAAGAGGGCCAGCAGGCTGGCGGCGATGAAGAATCTCGATGCAGCGCGCACGATTGAGGAGTCGAGCGCGCCAGTGGCGGGGACGTGGGTCTTCATGGTGCTTTCCTTTGCGGGATGAGACGCCCACAGCCGCGAGGGCGGGGCCTCCCTTGTTTCTCCGCTCCGGTGCGTTTGCTCGACTCGTGCCAGCCGTCATGGCCGCGTCAGCACCGCGATCGCACTGCGCTGCGAGCGGCAACGGCCCGCGATCACGCCGATCTGGTGTTCGAACGGGCCGCCGTCCCGGCCGTCGCGGCATGCCGAATCGGCGGCCGGCGGTCCGACGGCCCGCCGGGGCGAGATCGGGCTCGGAACGTGCGCGGACTGGTCACCCGGCCATGAGGTAGTCCAGGCTCGTCTTCAAGGCGGACGCCAGCTCGACCGGTCCGAGGTTCTGGATGGCCGGCGAGAAGGCCTCGTACGAGAAGTCGCCGCTGTAGCCCAGGCGGTCGACGCGCTCGATCTGCGCCTTGCTGCTCATCGTGTCTGCGGGTCCGACGAGGATGCGGTGATGGTCGCGGAAGTCGTTCCTGGCGATGTGGTCCTCGACACCGGAGACGTGGACGAGGCCGGTCATGGCGAGACGGTACGTCGTACCGAGGATGTCCGGGTCGTCGGGGCCGATGTGGAGGTGAAAGGTGTCGTGGACGACGCGGTAGCACGAGCATCCCGATCGATCGATCGCCTCCTGCGCGGCCAGCAGCGACGGCAGAGACGAGATGCGGAAGCCGAGGGGCTCGATGTATCCGGTCACGCCGGCGGCGGTGAACAGCGGGGCGAAGGCGGCGAGGGAGTCGATCGTCTCGGCCATTCGCTGGTCCTGGCTGCGCGCGTCGGCGGCGTCGTTGTTCGGGCACATGACGACAGCCCCGCAGCCGATGGCGTTCGCGAGCTCGAGCAGGGCCTGGAGCTCGGCCGTCGCCACCGCTCGCACGGCGGCGAGGTTGAACTTCTGCAGCGCGTTGATCGAGATGACCTCGATGCCGCGGTCGGCGGCGAGGCGGGCGGCCAGGGCGGGGTCGAGGCCGTCCACCGGGTCCGCCTGGCGCAGGTCGTTGCGGAGCTCGACCTTCGCGATCCCGAGCGAGGACGCGAGGTCGTAGAAGTAGGCGAGGCCGAGCGACGGCGCGACGATTCGATTGAGCCCGAAGCGCTTTCTGTCGATCACGTTGGATCCTCCGCGGTGGGGCAATCCCGCCCGGCGACGCTCACCGGTTGCCCTTTGTCTTGCGCTGGTCGAGGACGACGGCACCGACGATGATCGCGCCCTTGATGATCTGCTGCCAGTAGGCCGACACGTTGATGAGGTCCAGCGTGTTGTTGAGCACGCCGATGATGAGCGCGCCGATGATGGTGCCGGGGATGGTGCCGATGCCGCCTGCCGAGAGGGACGTGCCGCCGATGACGGCGGCGGCGATGGCGTCGAGCTCGTAGCCGACGCCGAGCCCGGGCTGCCCGGAGCCGATCCGCGACGAGACGACCAGCCCGGCCACGCCGGCGAGGAAGCCGGCATACGTATAGATGAGGATCTTGTAGCGGTTGACGTTGATGCCGGAGACGCGTGCGGCCTGCTCGTTGCCGCCGATGGCGTAGATGTACTTTCCGAACCTGGTCCTCGAGTAGAGGATGTGCGTGAAGACGGCCATCGTCACCAGGATGAGGATGGGAACCGGGACGCCGAAGAAATCGCCCTGTCCGATGACGTTGTACTCGTCGGTGAGGCTGGAGAGCGGCCGCCCGGAGGTGTAGAGCATGGCGGCGCCGCGGGCCGCGGTGTACATGCCGAGGGTCGCGATGAAGGGAGGGATATGGGTCTTCGCGACGAGCGTGCCGTTTATCAGCCCCGCGACCGCACCGACGAGGCAGCCGGCCAGGATGGCGAAGATGACCGGCGTACCGGCCAGGCTCGGATACAGCGCCCCCTCCCAGTCCGACGTCTGAGCCAGGCTGGCCGCGACGACGGCGGCGATGGCCACGACGGACCCGGAAGACAGATCGATGCCGGCGGCGACGATCACGCCGGTGACCCCGAGCGCGATCAGGCCGATGATCGACATCTGCCGGACGACGTTCGTCAGGTTGATGATGGTGAGGAACGCGGGCGACAGAAACGACGCGACGATCAGCATCCCGACGAACACGAAGAAGATGCCGTATCGGCTCATCAGGGCGCCGACAGTCGCACCGGTCGAACGCAGCCTCGCACTGGTCCTCGTGGTCCCTTCCACGCCGGTCTCCTTCCGGGCGCGCGTTCGCCCGCTCACGCCTGGGCTCGCCCGAGCCCCGTCGCCATGTGCAGGATCTTCTCCTGGGTGGCTTCCCCGCGGATGATCTCGCCGACCTTCGTGCCCTCGTGCATCACCATGATGCGGTCGCTCATCCCGAGGACCTCGGGCAGCTCGGAGGAGATCATGATGATGGTCTTGCCCTGCTTCGCCATCTGCGTCATCAGCCGGTGGATCTCGAACTTCGCGCCGACATCGATGCCCCGGGTCGGCTCGTCGAGGATGAGGATGCTCGGCTCGGTCAGCAGCCAGCGCGAGACGAGGACCTTTTGCTGGTTGCCGCCCGACAGGTTGCTGATGGTCTGGCGGATGCTGGGCGTCTTGATCTGCATGAGCGCACGCATGCGCTCGCAGTCGCGGTCCATCTTCTTGAAGTCGATGAGCATGCGCCGGAAGTACGAGCGGATGTTCGCGATCGCCATGTTGTCCCGCACGGTCGCGTTCGGATAGAGCCCGGTGAGCTTCCTGTCCTCGGTCAAGAGAGCGAAGCCGTGGCGGATGGCGTCGGCCGGCGAGCGGATGGCGACCTTCACGCCGTTCACGAAGATCTCGCCCGAGTGTGGCCGCGCCACGCCGAACACGGCCTCGAGCAGCTCGGTGCGGCCGGCGCCCATCAACCCCGCGACCCCGAAAATCTCGCCGCGCTTGACCTGAAAGCTCACGTCCTTGAAGCGCCGGCCGCTCAGGTTCTTCACCTCCAGGGCGATCTCTCCGATCGGCGCATCCTCCTTGGGGAACATGTCCGTCAGCGCGCGACCCACCATCCGCTGGATCAGCATGTCCCTGGTCAGCGTCGCGGTGGCGTCGGTGCTGATGTACTTGCCGTCGCGGAACACCGTCACCTCGTCGGTGATCTCGAAGACCTCGTCCATCTTGTGGGTGATGTAGATGACCGACCGGCCCTGGGCGCGCAGGGCCCTGATGATCCCGTAGAGCCTGTGCACCTCGACCTCGGTGATCGCCGACGTGGGCTCGTCCATGATGATCAGGTCCGCGTCGTACGAGATGGCCTTGGCGATCTCGACCAGCTGCCGGTTGGCGATGCTGAGATCGATCATCTTCGTCTCGGGGTCGAGCCGGATGCCGAGCCGCTCGAGCAGCTCCGCCGTGTTTCGGTTCATCCGCTTCATGTCGACGAGGCGGTACCAGGTCGTCGGCTCGCGCCCCAGGAAGATGTTCTCCGCGATCGTCATGTGCGGGATGGGACTGAGCTCCTGGTGAATCATCGAGATGCCCTTCGACAGGGCGGAGTGGGTACTGACCCCTTCGAGCGTCTCGCCCTTGAAGGTGATCGTCCCCGAGTCGGCCTGATAGATCCCGATCACACACTTCATGAGCGTGGACTTGCCCGCCCCGTTTTCTCCCATGAGGGCGTGCACGGTCCCCCTTCGCACGTCGAGCCGGACGTCGTCGAGCGCACGAACGCCCGGGAACGTCTTGCAGACGTTCCTCAGGCTGAGGAGATGCTCGTCACCCATTCCCGCGACTCTCGACGGCTACTTCTTCTTCATGAAGGTCTTGTAGTTCGCCTTGGTGATCTTCTGGTACGGAATCCAGACGATGCCGTTCTTGACCTTGGGATTGGGCTGCCCCTTGGCGAGGAGATAGGCCGCCTCGAGCGCCCCTTCTCCCTGTCCGACCGGATCCTGGAAGACGGTGTTGTGCAGCTCGCCCTTGTCCATCGAGGCCAGTGCGTCGGCGCTGCCGTCGGTGCCGCCCACGATGATCTTGCCCTGCTTGCCGGCGGCCTTGATGGCCATGAGCGCGCCGAGCGCCATCTCGTCGTTGTTGGATGCGACGCCGTCGATCTTGTCTCCCGAGGCCAGCCAGTTCTCCATGATCGTCCGGCCCTCCTCGCGCCGCCAGTTGCCGGTCTGCTCGCGGATCACCTTGATGCCGGGGAACTTGTCCTTGATGACCTTCTTGATCCCCTCGGTCCGCTTGATGGCGGCCTCGTTGCTGAGCTCGCCCATCAGGATGACGACGTTGCCCTTGCCGCCGATCGCCTTGCCCAGCTCCTCCATGTTGTAGATGCCGGCGTCGATGGAGTTGGATCCGACGTACACGACTCCCTTGGGCAGCTTGCTGGGCAGGCGGTTCACGTACACCAGCGGCTTCTTCGCCGCGACGACGGCCTTGGTCATCGGGCCGGTGGCGGCAGTGTCCACCGGAAGGATCACGATCGCGTCCATGCCCTGGGCGAGGAAGTTCTCGACCTGTCCGACCTGCTTGTTTGTGTCGTTCTTGGCATCGACGATGGTGAGCTGGATGTCCTTGTGACCCCCTCCCCACTTCGACATGCTGTCGCGCACCGTCGTCAGCCAGACGTCGTCGAACAGCGCCATGGTCACCCCGATCTTGACCTTCTTCTGCGCTGACGCGCTCCGGGGTAACAAAGCCAGGGACAGCGCGAGAACGAACGAGACCGTCAGAAGTCGCTTCATCTTCCGCCTCCTCACCTGAACGGCGTCAACGGGCCAGCTTGCGATCACCTCGGTCGTGCAGCAAGGCGATCGCCCTGGCCTCGACGCCACGTGGTCATCCCCTGCGATCAGACCTCGGTCACGCACCCTCCTCGCGCGCTTCCGTCGCCCGCCGCGACGCGTCGTCCTCGACTCTGGGTTCCAGGACGACGACGCGACTGTACATTCGGCCGGCAGCCGCCTACAACTACATTTCCACCGGGGGGAAACGCGCATGGTGGTCATGCGAGTCACCGACATCGCGAGGACCTGTGGGGTCCAGCCTTCCGCGGTGACGCGATGATCCATGACCCGTGGTACCGCGAGGCCGATTGCTCGGTGGCGGACTTCAGGGCAGCGGTGGAGGCGGTTGTCGACCCTGGCTGCCTGGAATTCACGTGCGACGTGCAGCGCAGCATCCCGATCTACGACTGCACCCCGCTGCGGGCCGCGCTGGACGACCCGGCCGCTCGACCGCGATTGCTCGGCGAATGGGTCGGCGTGCTGCAGGATGGAGCCGGCGTGTTCGTCTTGCGGCACGCCTTCGCCGACACCCAGGCCATCGACGACGCGACGGCCATCTTCGAGGCCATCATCGCCGAGGAGCGCGCGTCCGGGACGAGCGGTGCGGATCATTTCGCGAAGCCGGGCGCCAACGACCGCATCTGGAACGCGCTGGAGAAGCTCTGCATCCGGGCACCCGACGTCTTCGCGCGCTACTACGCCAACCGGTTTCTCGCCGCGGCCGCCGAGGCGTGGCTCGGTCCCCTCTATCAGGTGACGTCGCAGATCAACGTGGTGCGTCCCGGTGGGGAGGCCCAGCAGGCTCACCGCGACTATCACCTCGGCTTTCAGACGGTGGAGGACGCGCAGCGCTATCCGGCGCACGTCCATCGCATGTCGCCGCTCCTGACCTTGCAGGGCGCCGTGGCCCACGGCGACATGCCGGTCGACAGCGGGCCGACCAAGCTCTTGCCCTTCTCGCAGCGCTATGCGCCCGGCTACCTGGCCTGGCGTCGGCAGGACTTCCGCGACTACTTCGAAGAGCACTGCGTGCAGCTGGCGCTGGCGAGTGGAGACGCGCTGTTTCTCAGTCCCGCCCTGTTCCACGCCGCGGGGTCGAATCGCACCCCGCACATCTCGCGCGTCGCCAACCTGCTCCAGATCTCGTCGGCGTACGGGCGCGCGATGGAGTCGGTGAACCGGGTCGGGATGTGCGAGGCGCTCTATCCCGTGCTGCGCGGCCACCGCGCCGAGGGGCGTCTGGGCCCGGCAGAGATCGCGGCGGCGATCGCGTCCAGCGCCGAGGGCTACCCGTTTCCGACCGTCCTCGACCGCGACCCACCGACAGACGGTCTGGCGCCGATGAGCCAGCAGATGCTCTTCCAGGAGGCGCTGGACGCGGACTGGCCGGCCGACAGATTCATCGCGGAGCTTCGAGCCCGGGCCGCGCGGCGCGAGGCCTGAGGAGACGACATGACGATGCAGACCATCGGGCGACGCATCCGCCTCGGGATGATCGGCGGCGGCCCCGGCTCGGTCATCGGCGAGACCCATCGCATCGCGGCGCGGCTCGACGGCATGTTCGACATCGTCGCCTCGGCCCTGTCGTCGGACCCGCAGCGTTCACGGCAGGCCGGAATCGACCTGGGGATCGCGTCGGACCGCGCCCACGGCTCGTGGCGCGAGATGCTCGAGGCCGAGGTGCTGCGCGCCGATCGCGCGGACGCCGTGGCCATCATGACGCCGAACGACAGCCACCACGAGATATGCATCGCTGCCCTGGAAGCCGGCTTTCACGTGATCTGCGACAAGCCGCTCACGCACGACCTCGCGTCGGCCAGGCAGGTGGCCGCCAAGGTGACCGAGGTGAACCGCGCGTTCTGCGTGACCTACTGCTACGTCGGCTACCCGATGGTCCGCCAGGCGCGAGACATGGTGCTCGCCGGTGAGCTCGGCGAGATTCGCCAGGTGCACCTGCACTACGTGCAGAGCGCTCTCGCGGCCAGGGACTTGCCCACCGGATGGCGCATGGATCCGGCGCGCAGCGGCGGCTCGCTCGTCCTCATGGACATCGGAACGCACGCGTACCACCTCGGCGCGTTCGTGACCGGGCTCGAGGCGCGATCGCTCTGCGCCGACGTGGGCTCCGCCATGCCCGGCCGCACCGTGGACGACTACGCCGCCGCCCTTCTTCGCTACGAGAACGGCGCGCGCGGATCGATGTGGGTCACCAACGCCGCGGCCGGTTCCGAGCACGGGCTCAGCTTCCGCATCCACGGCGACCGCGGCGGCCTGGAGTGGCACCAGGAGGAGCCCAATCGCCTGCTCCACCGCCGGCAGGATGGCTTCGAGCAGATCCTGACCCGCCGCCTCGGCCCCGCGATGAGCCCGGGCGCCAGGATGTCGAACCCGCATCGCCATCGGCCATCCCGAGGGATACCTCGAGGCCTTCGCCAACCTGTACTCGGCGTTCGCGCTCGCCGTCGCGCAGCGCATCGCGGTCCCGGGTGCGCCGGCGGCTCCGCATCTCTTTCCCGGGGTCGAGGACGGCGTCAAGGGTCTGGCCTTCGTCGAAGCCGCGAGCAGGAGCGCGCGGTCCGGACGCTGGGAAGCGATCGAGTAGGCCGGATCGGCGCCGCCGTCGTGGCTCTGGAGGCCCTGGCGCGATCGGATGAGTCGCTGGCGCGATCGGATGAGCGCGGCGATGGGGGCGGACCCAGACTGTACCGTGTGTCGCCGCTGTCCCTAGCGGCCGGAAACGGAGGTCGATCGATGTCCAAGGTCTGGCTCATCACTGGAAGCTCGCGCGGCCTGGGCGCCGCCATCGCGAAGGCCGCGGCCGAGGCGGGCCACCGCGTCGCCGCCACCGCGCGCCGGACAGAGCAGCTCGCTCCCCTGGTCGAGGCGTACCCCGACCGCGTGCGCGCCATCGCGCTCGACGTCACCGATGCGGCGGCGGCCCGGGCCGCGGTCGAGGAGACAGTCGGCGCGTTCGGGCGCCTCGACGTCGTGGTCAACAACGCCGGCTACGCCGACATCGCCTCCATCGAGGACGGCTCCGACGAGGCTCTGCGCGCCCAGTTCGAGACCAACTTCTTCGGCCTGGTCAACGTGACCCGCGCGGCGCTGCCGATCCTGCGCCGCCAGCGCGCGGGCCGCTTCATCCAGTTCTCGTCCATCGGCGGCCGCAAGGGCACGCCCGGCCTGTCCGCCTACCAGTCGGCCAAGTTCGCGGTCGAGGGCTTCTCCGAGGTGCTCGCCCTTGAGACGCGCCCGCTCGGCATCCGCGTCACCATCGTCGAGCCGGGCGGCTTCCGCACCGACTTCGCCGGCCCGTCCATGCGCGTCCATCCGGTGCAGGCGGACTACGAGCCGACCGTCGGCGCCTTCGTCCGCCACTTCGCCGAGCACGCCGAGAACGCCAGCGGCAATCCGGCCCGCGGGGCGCAGGCCATCCTCCAGGTCGCGGATGCGCCTGACCCGCCGCTCCGCCTCCTGCTCGGCACCGACGCCATCTTCCTGGCTCGCAAGATCGCGGCCGAGCGCGCCGCCGAGGACGAGAAGTGGCGGTCGCTCAGCGCATCCACCGACTTCGAAGGACTCCCCGATTTCGCCGACACGCCGATAGCGAAGATGTTGCTCGCCGTGCAATCCTGAGGTCATGGCGGACCGCGTCCTCTTCTCGGGCGTGCTCCTTCAGCGGCTCGCCGCGCACGGGATCGACGTCGGGCGGATGCTCGACGAGGTCGGCCTGCCGCGCTCGCTGCTGGCGCCGCCGCCCGCCCACGTCACGACCGGCGAGTACTTCGCCTTCTGGCGGGCGGTCGAGGCGGCCCACGGCGACCCGGACCTCGGACTTCGCCTCGGCTCCGAGGCGACGCCGGAGCAGTACAACGTGGCGTCGATGGCGGCGCTGTGCTCGGCCAACCTCGGCGAGGCGCTGGAGCGGATCGCGCGCTACAAGCGCCTTGTCTGCCCCGAGGAGGTGCGCGTCAACATCGCCAAGGGTGAGGCCCGCGTGCGCTTCCACTGGCTGCTCGCGCAGGGCGGGGCTCCTCGCCTCGTCGTCGACGGCAGCTTCGCGACGACCTTGACGATCGCGCGGCGCGGCACGCAGAAGAGCATCGTACCGCTGCGCATCGAGCTGGCCCGCCGGCGCGCACACGCGCGCATGCTGGAGCGCCACTTCGGCTGCCCGGTCCGCTTCGACGCGCCGATCGACGTCCTGGTCCTGCCCGAGGCGGCGCTGGCCGAACGCTTCGTCACCCACAACGAGGAGCTGCTCCGCTTCCTCGTGCCTGGCCTCGACGCCGCGCTGGAGGCCGACGGCCGCTCGCTGGAGGACGATGTGCGCCTGGCCCTGCGCCGGCGCATGGTCGGCGAGCGACCATCGGTGGAGAAGGTCGCCGCCGAGCTCCGCCTGAGCAGCCGCACCTTGCAGCGCCGCCTCGAGGAGGCGGACACGAGCTACCAGCGCCTGCTCGACGAGGTCCGCCACGAGTCTGCGCTCCGCCTGCTCGCGCGCACCAATCTCGACGCCAGCGAGATCGCCTTCCTGCTCGGCTTCGAGGAGCTCAACTCCTTCACCCGCGCCTTTCAGAGCTGGGAGGGCACCACGCCGACGCGCTACCGCGCCCTCGGCGCCTGACGGTCACGCCGGGCGACCGAGCCGCAGCCCGTTCAAACGGATGCGCGGAAGTCGCGCAGCTCGCGATTGAAGCGCTCCGGGGCCTCCCAGAAGGCGGCGTGGCCGACGCCGGGATACATCGACAGCCGGGCATGACTGGCCAGCCCGGCGACGTGCCGGCTCATCCTCGGCACGATGTCGTCGGCGTCGCCGTAGCTGAGCAGCATCGGCTTCTTCATCCGCCGGACCACCGGGTCGTTGTCAACGTCGCGTGTCATCATCCCCTGGCGAACGTGGGGTGGCACCAGGCTGCTGCAGCCGAGGAAGAAGCAGAAGTCCTCCGGCGATGGAGCGTCGTGGACGCAGAGCCGCACCAGCTTCTGCAGGGCCGGCACGCTCTCGCTGACCTGCTCCGAGAAGGAGCCGACCGCCGCGGCGAGGAACTCGTCGCTGATGAGTCGGTCCTCGATCAGTGGGGTCCCCAGCCGGGGTACCGCGCCCACCCAGTTGGTGCCGGCGATGTCGTCCTCGCCGTATCGGTCAACGTAGTCGGACATGATGACGCCGCCGTACGACCAGCCGCTCAGCACCGGTCTGTCCAGGCCGAGCGTCGCGATCACGGCGCGCACGTCGTCGGCCCACAGCTGCGAGTCCCCGTAGACGCCGGGCGGCTTCTCCGACGAGCCGTGTCCGCGGATGTCCATCGCGATGAGGCGGAATTCGCGCCCCAGCTCGGACTCGGTCTGCTTGCGCCAAGCCAGCCCGCACTGCGAGAACCCATGGATGAACAGGATCGGCTTGCCGGCCGGGTTGCCCGCCTCCGCGACGTGGAGCTTGAGTCCGCCCCCTCCGGTCACCGTCTCGTGCTTCATGCCTCACCTCCCCAGCTCGTGGTTTCGAGAGCTTCACGATGGCGTCCGCCGCGCGCTTCCACCATGGGAGTTCCGTCCCGGTTGACCTACAATGTGGGTCAGCACCCGGGACAAATGTCCTGCTGGGCGGGAGGCGGGTCGGCGTGGAACGGAGCGAGCCGGACAGGAGACTTCGTCAGCGCATTCGCTATCTGCGCACGTCCGACGGGGTCGAGCTGGCCTGGGCCGAGGCCGGCGCCGGGCCGCTCCTGGTCAAGGCGGCAAACTGGCTGACCCATCTGGAATACGAGTGGGAGAGCCCGCTCTGGCGGCACTGGATCCGCTTCTTCTCCGATCACTTTCGCCTGGTGCGCTACGACGAGCGCGGATGCGGGCTGACCGAATGGAACGTCGGCGACCTCGCGTTCGATCGATGGGTGGAGGACCTCGATGCGGTGATCGGAGCCTCGAAAGCGGACCAGCCGTTCACCCTGCTCGGCATCTCGCAGGGGGCGGCGACCGCCATCGCCTACGCGGTCGAGCACCCCGATCGCGTCGCCCGCCTCGTGCTGTACGGCGGCTACGCGCGAGGCGCGGCGCGCCGGCCGGATCCGCGTGACCTGCGCGAGTTCAATGCCATCATCGAGCTGGCCCGGCTCGGGTGGGGGAAGGACAACCCGGCCTTCCGCCAGGTGTTCACGTCGCGCTTCGTCCCCGGAGCGACCGAGGAGCAGATGAGCTGGTTCAACGAGCTGTGCCGGAGGACGAGCACGCCGGAGATCGTGAGCAGGCTGCTGGAGGCGCGCTCGCGCATCGACGTCACCGCGCGCCTGGCGCAGGTGCGAGTGCCCACGCTCGTGCTGCACCCCAACGGCGACGGCGTGGTGCCGCTCGCGGAAGGACGCCTGCTCGCGTCCGCCATTCCCGGAGCCCAGTTCGTCGAGCTCGACACGAGGAACCACATCCTCCTCGAGACCGAGCCGGCCTGGCAGCGCTTCTGCCAGGCGGTGCTCGAGTTCGTCGGGATGGATGGGGCGTCGCGGCTGGAGGACCCGGCCTTCGCATCACTCTCGCCGCGCGAGCGGGCAATCCTGGCTCTCATCACCGAAGGCCTGGGCAACGCCGCGATCGCCGAGAGCCTGTCGATCAGCGAGAAGACCGTGCGCAATCACGTCTCGAACCTGTTCGACAAGCTCGGCGTGTGGAGCCGAGCGCAGGCGATCGTGTTTGCGCGCGACCGCCGGTTCGCGGGCTCCCCACCGGGACGCGATCCAGCAGGGAATTGATCCTCGAGCGCCCGCTTCTGTCATCATCGCGCTCCCATGCGCGTCCGGGCCCTCCTGCTCCCGCTCCTCGCCACGATGGTCGCCGGTTGTGCCGTCGAGACCGACTCCGGTCATCCGGACGAAGAGGAGGCCAGTCGCCTCTTCGCCCTGGCCTGGGAGGAGGGCGCCAGCGCCCTGGCAGACTCGTCCTGCAGCGGCATCGTCGTTCCCGACCGCGGCCCGTTCGACAAGGTCGTCGCGCTCACCTTCGACGACGGACCCAATCCGCAGACGACGCCTGTCGTCCTGGACACGCTGCGCAGCCGCGGCGTCCCTGCGACGTTCTTCATCAACGGCACGCGCGTGAGCAGCGACGCGGCCGAGCAGATCGTCGCCGACGTCGCCTCCGACGCGAGCCTGATCCTGGGCAACCACACCTGGTCGCACCCGCGCATGACCGATCTGAGCCCCGACGAGGTGGCCAGCCAGATCGACGACAACACGACCATCCTCGAGGACGCTGGCGAGCCGCAGCGCTTCTTCCGCTTCCCGTACGGTGCGGCAGACTGCACGCTGACCGCAGCCGCCCGCGACCGCGACTACACGGTCACCGGCTGGCACGTCAACAGCGCCGACTGGTGCTTCTCGACCCCTCCGGTCGGGGTGTGTCCGGAGAGCGAGTTCGAGCACGTCAACGACGACCTCCGCGACGACATGGTCGGGTTCGTCATGCGACAGGTCAACAGCCGCGGCGGCGGCATCATCCTCTTCCACGACATCCACGCCTACACCGCCAGCCAGCTGGGCGTCATCATCGATCGCCTGTCGGCCGAGGGCTACACCTTCACCAGCCTCGACGACACGGCGGTCTTCCCCGCGCTCAACACCGTCGGGCCCACGGCGCGCACCACTGCGAACCTCAACCTGCGCTCCGGCCCGGGCACGCAGCACCCGATCCTCCTCGTCATGCCGCTGGGCAGCATCGTGACTCTCCTCGCCGGCCCGACCGCCGGCTGGTATCAAGTCGACTTCGACGGGACGATCGGCTGGGCCAGCGCCACCTATCTCGAGCCGCTCTGAGCGACCCGCCCGGCGCGGTCAGAGGAGCGGGCCATGGGATTCAAGCCACGCCGCAAGAGCAGCCTGACGATGGAGGTCGTCATCGAGCGCGAGGCCGAGGCCCTCGCGGGTGCGCTGGAGTCCGGGATGCTGGTCGGGCGGCTCGCGCTCACCGCCGGCGATGGGATGCCGGTCTGCGCGTCGGTTCGCCCGCCAGCAATCTCGTGGTCCGCGAGACCGTAGGCTCCGCGGCCCCGTCCTGATCGGCTGGCCCGGGTGCGTCAGTCCCGGGCTTCGCCGGTCGCCGCCAGGACCGCTCGCCAGCCCGCGTACGCGCGCAGGCTGTGGATCACGCCGTCCCTCAGCTCGATGATGTCGACGGAGAACTTCTCTGCATCCGAGGACGCGGTTCTGTACTCGACGGCGACGATGTTGCCCCGGACGATCGGCGGCTCGTGTCCGCCCCATGGCCTGCCCCGACGCATGAGCTCGCGGGCGAGCTCGCGTATTTCAGCCCGACCGCGGCACACACCGTCCTTCCGGTCGAAGACGCGCGCGACCAGGTAGCTCTCGATCGTCGCGTCATCCGCGAACAGCGCGACGAGGCCCTCGACGTCGCGCCGGGAAAAGGCGGCTTCCATGTCCGCGATGAGCTTCTCTGCCGTGCCGCCCTGGTCGTCTTTCATGATCGAACCTTTCTCGATTGCTCAGATGTACTGCGCAATCCAGTCCCCGGTGACCTGCCGGGTGGGGACGTTGAGGCGGTTCCAGAGATTTGCCATGGCGATCGCCATCACCAGCCCGGCGAGCTCGGCCTCGGTGAAGTGCTCCGACGCCTCCTTCCATACCTCGTCCGGCACCGCGTCGATCCGGTCGCTGAGTCTCGTGGCGGCCTCCGCCAGCCCGAGCGCGGCGCGCTCGGCCTCCGTGTAGTAGGGGGCCTCTCGCCACGCCGCGAGCGCGAAGATCCGCGCGTCGCTCTCACCGAGCTTCTTGAGCGCGCGAGAGTGCATGTCGACGCAGACGCTGCATCCATTGATCTGACCGACGCGCGTGTTGACGAGCTCGAGGGTCGCTCGAGGCACGCCGCAGCCTTGCGTTGTCTTCGTGATTTTCAGCAGGGCTTCCCTGGTACCCGGCAGGGTAAAGACCGGGCTCTTCATCCGTGGTTCCATGACTTCCTCCATCTTCGAGGTGGGTGTGTTCGAGCCGCGCCGCAAGAGGCGAGGCACTCACCCGCATGACACGCGGTAAACTGGAAACGTGACAGGATGCGCATCAGGCCGAAACCAGACGGACTGACCTTGCGATCCTCGGGCGAGGCCCACCCGGTCACATCGGCGGTGCGTCGCGGGTCTCAATGTTCATGACCAGTACGGCGGAGGAGAATGTGGCCATCGATGAACGCGAGTGGCTGGCAGAGAGGTTCGAGGAGCAGCGCTCCCGTCTGCGGGCCGTCGCCTATCGCATGCTTGGCTCGCTGAGCGAGGCCGAGGATGCCGTCCAGGAGGCCTGGATCCGGCTCAGCGGAACGGCCTACCAGGTCGACAACCTGGGCGCGTGGTTGACGACCGTCGTCGCCCGCATCTCGCTGAACATGCTCCGTTCGCGCAAGACGCGGAGCGAGACTCATGTGCCCGAGCCGATCGTCGACCGCGCTGACGGAGCGAGCCCGGAGCATGCGGCGCTCCTGGCCAGCAGCGTCGGCCTTGCACTGCTCGTGGTGCTCGAGTCGCTCGCGCCGGCCGAGCGCGTCGCCTTCGTGCTGCACGATATCTTCGACATGCCGTTCGAGGAGATCGCGCCCATCGTCGAGCGTACCCCCGAGGCGGCTCGCCAGCTCGCCAGCCGCGCACGCCGCCGCGTCCGGGAGAGGAAGGCCATCCCGGACGCGGATCCGGAGGTTCAACGAAGCGTCGTCGACGCCTTTCTCGCCGCTGCGCGCGACGGTGACTTCCACGGGCTCGTCGCCGTCCTCGACTCGGACGTGGTGCTGCGCGCCGACACCGGCGCGATGGGGGCCGGCGTCGAGATCCGCGGTGCCGAGCAGGTGGCCCGTGGAGCCCAGACCTTCTCGCTCCTCGGCCTGCTCAGGCATCCGGTGCTCGTCAACGGCGCCGCCGGGGCGGTCTGCATGCTCGACGGCAAGCCGTTCTCGGTCATGGCCTTCACGGTCCGGGGCGAGAAGATCGTCGAGATCGACATCCTCCGCGACCCCGAGCGGCTCGGCCAGCTCGACCTGACAGTGCTCGACAGCTAGCCCGACTGCGACGCCCGGGTGAAGGTCGCCTGATCGATGAACCGGTAGTAGACGGTGAACATCACCCGCGACGCGCGCGTCGTGGTTCGGTATCGTTCCGGGCCCATGAGAACGCTCGGAGCGCTCACCCTGTCGATCGTGGTCGCCGCGTGCGGAGGGAAGGCGGACATGCCGGCGGCCAGTCATGCCGCGGCGGCGCCCGGCGGAGCCCTGACGCTCGAGGGGGCGTGGACCGTCGAGAAGACGCGGCCGATCGTCGACAAGACGCTGACCGTGCGGCTCGCGCCCGACCTGAGCAAACTCTCGGCCGGCGAGCGCGCCGCCGTCAACAAGCTGCTTGAAGGTCGGCGCGATCATGCAGGAGCTCTACGAGGAGCAGCGGCACATCGACGCGGCGGCGGCGCGGCGGCTGGTGGCCGGGCTCGACGCGAGCCAGCGCTCGGAGCACCTGCGCACGCTCTACCGGCTGTTCCAGGGACCGATCGCCAACACGCTCGACAACCAGCGCGTGCCGTTCCTGGGCGTGCGGCCGGTCGCGCCGGGCAAGACCGTCTATCCGTGGGGCATCGACGCGAAGGAGGTCGAGGCGTTCCTCGCCGCGCACCCGGACCGTCGCGCCGCGATCCTCGCGCCGCGCACGGTCGTCCGGCGGGCGGACGAGGCGTCGCTCGCCGCCGACCTCGCCGCCCTCGACCGGCACCCTGCGCTCGACACGCTGCACCCGGGGCTGCGCGCGGAGCTCGAGGCGCTGCGGCGCGCGCCCGCGGGGCTGTACGCGGTGCCGTACTCGGTCGCGTACGCGGACCGGCTGGTGCAGGCGCACCGGCTGCTCAACGAGGCGGCGGACGCGGTCCTCGGCGACGACCCGGAGCTCGCCGGCTACCTGCGCAATCGCGCCCGCGACCTCCTCTCCGACGACTACGAGTCCGGCGACGCCGCCTGGGTGACCGCGGAGCTCGGCCACCTGAACGTGCAGATCGGCTCGTACGAGACGTACGACGACGAGCTGTTCGGCACCAAGACGTTCTTCTCGCTCAGCCTCCTGGCCAGGCGCGACGCCGAGACCGAAGCGGTGCGCGGCGCGATCGGCAGCCTCCAGGCGTTCGAGGACGCGCTGCCGTACCGGAGCCACAAGAAGGTGCGCGACCGGATCCCCGTCGGCGTCTACGATGTGGTCGCCGACTTCGGGCAGGCGCGCGGCGGCAACACGGCGACCATCCTCCCGAACGAGGCGTACCTGGCGCGGCGCTACGGGCGGACGATCCTCCTGCGCGCCAGCATCATGCGGAACCCGGAGCTGTTCGAGAGCGCCGAGCGCGTGTGGCGCGGGGTGGTCGCGCCGGCGCACGTCGAGGAGCTCATCGCCGACGGCACGTTCCAGCGCACGCTGTGGCACGAGATCGGCCACTACCTCGGCGTCGACCGGACCCGCGACGGTCGCACCCTCTCCGACGCCCTCGGCGACGCTGCCGATCTCTTCGAGGAGATGAAGTCGGACCTGGTCTCGCTGCACGTCGCCAGGGCGCTGCGTGCGGGCCGCTACTACGACGACCGGGCGCTTCGCGCCGTGTACGCGGCCGGGATCAACCGGGTCTTGTTGAACAACCGGCCGCGCCGCGACCAGCCGTACGCCACGATGCAGCTCATGCAGTGGAACTTCTTCCTCGACAAGGGGCTGCTCCGCTTCGACCGGGCCACCGGCACGCTCTCGATCGACTACCGGCGATATCACGCCGTGGTCCGCGATCTCCTCGGCCGCGTCCTCGCGATCCAGGAGGCCGGCGACAAGGCGGCCGCCGACCGGTTCATCGCCGAGCTCACCCGGTGGGACGACGCCCTGCACGGCGTGATCGCGCAGCGGATCCGCGACCAGGAACGATACCGCTACAGCCTGTTCCGGTACGCGGCCCTCGGCGAGTGAAGCGCTATTCGGCCTGCAGCGCCGCAGTCAGCACGCGCTGGTAGTCCGGGTTCGTGCCGCCGTTGTACAGCCTCACCGCCGTCGCGACGTCGAGCTCGTCGAGCCGCACCCTCGCTTCGAGGTATGCCGCGCAGGCGTCGTAGTTGCGCCGCAGGCTGAGAACTCGTCGCAGCCGGGAGGGTGTGAATCGCATGCCCGGTAGCTGGCCGAGATCGACCCAGTGCCGGAGCTGGATCTGCGCGACGCCGAGACTGAGCGTCACCAGTCTCGCCGGCCGGAAGACGGACAGCACCGGCCACGCCAGGCACTCGAGGATCCGTCCGCTCGGTCCCTTGAAGTGTGCCTCCGTCGCCATGATGGCCAGGACCCATCGATCGGTGCGGCCGGTGGGGCCGAGGCGACGGCGCGCCGCCTCGACCCACCGCCGCACCTGGCTCAGCCGTCGTTCGGCCCGCTCGTCCCCTGTGGTTTGCCTGCGCGCCATCGGGTCCGGAGATGATCGCATCTTCTCGCCCGCCGTGACGCTGGCCCTGATGGCGCCCGACCCGATCGAGCGGCGATCCGGCGCGCTACCATGGAATCCATGACCCTGGAGCTCATCAATCCCGCCGATCTGGCCCCGCCCCGGACGTACACGCACGTCGTCATCGCGACAGGGAGCAAGCTCGTGTTCATCGCCGGCCAGGAGCCCGAGGATCGGCAGGGCGACCTGGTCGGCCGCGGCGACCTCGCGGCACAGGCGCGCCAGGCGTTCGCCAACCTCGGCCGGGCCCTCACCGCCGCGGGCGCCCGGCCCGACCAGGTGACCAAGATATCGATCTTCACGGTCAACTACACGCAGGAGTCCCTGCCGGCGATCGAGCAGGGCAGAGCATCGCTGTTCGGCGACCACAAGCCGGCCGACACAATCGTGGGAGTGACTGCGCTGGCCAGACCCGACTATCTGATCGAGGTGGAGGCGATCGCGGTGATCTGACGCGCGGGATGCCGTGGTCCGCTGTTCACCGGCCGGTTCCCATGAACTGTCGGAGTGCCGCGAGCCACTTCGCGAAGCCCTCCTTCTCGAAGTGATCGATCCAGTGATCTCGTTCCTCCGCGGCGCAGTCGAATGTTGCCCACCATTCGACGAAAGCCTGGTTGCTCTCGACGATGGGGAGCACGCGGATCGTGGCGACGTAGTTGTGGACCGGAAAGGGCGGCGGATTGCAGAGTGCGTAGGTGTAGGAGCGCTCCAGGTCCGAATGGGCCAGCAGGACCTGGCGGATGACATTGTCTCCGACGCTGATGCGCCGGACGCCTCCCACCTGATCGCCTGCCTTGCCCGCTTCGATCGTCGTCACGCTCGGGACACCGGCCCACGCGTAGTGATCGAATTCCCGGATGGTCGCCCAGACTTCCTCGACCGGGTGGTCGAGCGCGATGCTGTAGTAGGAACGGGCCATGAAGCGAGGCTAGTGACGAGCCCGGCCGCGCGCCCTCCGCTTCTTGCGCTGCAACTCGATCGATCGCGGTCGCGATCGCGAATCACGCCCTGCGGTGGAGGGCCGCGGCGAGGACGGCGCGGGCCCTCTGCATCTCGGCCGGCGTGCCGATGGTGATCCGGCATCCGCCCTGTTCGCTGCGGCCGCCGATGCGCACGCCGCGCGCGGCCATGGCGGCGACCAGGTCCTCCGGCTTGCCGGGCGGGACGAAGTAGACGAAGTTCGTGTGCGACTCGGCTGGGGTGAGGCCGAGGCGGGAGAGCTCGGCTCTCAGGAGCTCGCGCTCGGCCGCGGTCTCGCGCCGCGTGGTGGCCACGAAGTCGTCGTCGCCCAGGCTGGCCAGCGCCGCGCGGGCGGCCGGACCGGAGACGAAGGCCTCGTCGGGGCCGGTGCGCGCACCTCGCAGGGACGCGGCCAGCGCGGGCGGCGCGATGCCATAGCCGACGCGCAGGCCGGCGAGGCCGAAGAGCTTGGAGAAGGTGCGCACCACCAGGATCGGCAATCCGTCGCGCACGAGCCGGTCCATCGAGCGAACGCGCTCTTCTCCGGTGAACTCGAGGTACGCCTCGTCGACGACGACGAGGGTGCGGGGCGCCAGCCGCTGGCAGAAGCGCTCCAGGTCGTCGCTCGAGACGATCGTGCCGGTCGGGTTGTTCGGATTGCAGACGTAGACCAGGCGCGTCGCCGGCGTCGCCGCCGCGGTCATTGCCTCGAGGTCGTGGCCCCAGCGCCGATCGAGCGGAACCCGGACCAGCTCGGCGCCGAGCATCTCGGCGTAGGCGGCGATCGCTCCGAAGGTCGGATGCGGCACGACCGCGCGCCCACCGCGGCGCAGCGCCCACAGAGCCGCGTTGAGCAGGATCGTGAACGAGCCGGTGCCGAGCAGCACGCTGTCGGTGCCGACCCGGTGACGCGCCGCGATGGCCGCGATCAGCGGCTCGTCCAGCTCGGTGTAGCGGCCGGCGTCATCGGCGGCCGCCGCCAGCGCGGCCCGCGCGGCGGGGCCAGGTCCGCGCGGGTTCTCGTTCGAATCGAGATGGACGACGTCGCCGCCGACCGGACGACCGGCGACGCGCGTGCCTGCCCGGTCGGGTCGCGTCGCGCTCGGCGGGCGCGAACGCGCGGACGGTGCGCAGCTCCAGGCCAGGCCGGCGGCGGTGGCGCCAAGAAACATGCGGCGGGTGGAATCCATGGCGCGACTCTACGAGCGCGGTCGCCGGCCGCGGACGCGCAGCCGGCCGGTGGCGCCCGGGGTCGGTCAGCGGCGTCCCCTGCAGCGTCCGCGGCCAGCGGGTGTGAGTAGACCGGAGCGGACCCCGGTGCGACGTTGGTCGGATGGCAGAGGTGACGCGCTACTTCGTCGGTTACCCGAAGCCGCGAATCCCGCGCATGCCGTTCGTCATCATGGGGCTGGCAGCCGTTCTCGCGCACCCGGCGACCGCGCAGATGGCGGCGGCAGCGATCCGGCCCATCGTGAAGCTCCAGCCCGACCGGATCGAGCTCCACGTGCCGCTCGCCGCTCCACCGGACCCAGTCCCTGAAGGGCGCGGCTGTTCAGGAGGCCTGAGAGGGTCCTGGTCGCCTCAGCCCACCATGTCGATGACCAGGATGGAGGGCGACGGCGATCGCGAGAGCGTTGCTTTCGGCTGGATGGAAGAGGAGGCGATCTGGCCGGCACGATCCATTCGCAAGCGACTGAAGAGGCTCGGCGTCGACGGCTTCTATGCGGAATTTCGAGTCTGCGTCAACTCCAGGGGCCGCATCCTGGCCCTCTCGTGCCTGCCAGATGCCGCGAGGGGAGGCTGCACCGGGGAAGGAAAGTGGCTGGATGAGTGGCTCGCGGGCAAGATCCGGCCCTGGTGGGATGCGCACGTCGATGACCAGGCGATTCGCCACCGTGGCTGCTACATCCTGAGCTATGAGTTCGACTGAGCCTCACGCAACGCGTGGTCCCTGCCCGGCCTGGCGCCGGTACGGTAGCCGCCGCCACGCGTAGTTCGACCGCGCGCATCCCACACCCGCCTCGGTGAACCCAGGACGGGCGCCGCGGTTCGGGGCGTATTAGGATGACCGCGTGTCACGCTGTCCGGTCTGCTCGCGTCGCCTCCGTGGCGGTGCGACCTGTCCCGAGGACGGCGCGATCGCGGCGGCGGAGGGCGTGGGGCAGGCAGGGCCGGCCCCGTCGATCCCCGGCTTCGAGCTCGGCGAGCCGCTGGGCGTGGGCGGGTGCGGAGCCGTGTGGAAGGCGCGCGATCGCGGCGGTAGGAACGCGGCGATCAAGGTGACCCACAGCGGAAGCGAGCTCTGGCGGGTTCGCTTCGCCGGCGAGGCGAGCGCGCTGGCCGCCCTCGGTCCGCCGCACGCGCCGCGGCTCTTCGCCCATGACATCCTGCCCGACGGACGCTCGTGGCTGGCGATGGAGCGGCTCGTCGGGACGACGCTGGCTGACGAGCTGGCCGACTGGAGCGCCGCTCCGCCGCTCGAGCGAGGGCTCCGCCTCGCCGACGCGGTCCTGGCCGCGGTCGCGGTGACGCACGAGCGCGGGATCGCCCACGGCGACCTCACACCGGAGAACGTCTTCCTGCGCAGCCCGGCCGGGAACAGCAGCGACGAGCATCGCGTCGCCGCGCTCATCGACTTCGGCCTCGCCGGCGGTCGAGGCGGCGCGCCGGCCAGCACCGGGCCGGGCCGGACGATGGGCACCCCCGGCTACATGGCGCCCGAGGTCCTCTCCGGCGAGCCAGGCGGCGCCCACGCCGACGTGTACGCGCTGGGCGTCATCCTCTACGAGCTGTTCACGCTGCGCCCGCCGTTCGCCGGCGACGAGGCGGAGCTCGAGCGCGCCCACCTGGCCCTGCGGCCGCCCGCGCCCGGGCTGGTGGCCGACGTCCCGCGCGCGCTCGAGGACCTGATCCTTTCCTGCCTGGCCAAGGATCCCTATCGCCGTCCCCCCGACGCGTCGGCCGCGCGCCATGCGCTCGCCGACGCGCGCCGGAGCCTGGCCAGAGAGGCCGCCTCCGCCCCGGCGCCGACCGGCACCCTCGTCACCGACGCGACCGCGGACCCCGGCGGCGATCTGTTCGCGCTCGCGTGGCTCGAGGGGGACGCCGCTCCGGGGCGCATCGCCGCCGAGGTCGAGCGCGCCGGCGGTGCGGTCCATCGACGCGGCGACAAGGTCCTGGCCGTGTTCGCGGCCGGCACCTCCGACCAGCCGGCGCGCCCTGCGCTGGACGTCGCCTTCCGGTTCCTGGCGAACTGGGGCGGCCGGGCCGCGCTTCATGTCGATCGCCCCGGCCCTCGCGTGGGCGACGCCCGCGCGGCTTCCGTCCCCGCATCGCCGATCGATCGGCCGGAGGAGTGGCTGCCGCATGTGCCGTGGGCCGGCCTCGTCCTCACCCGCGACGCCGCCGACGCGATCGGCGGGCTGACGGTCGTGCCGGCCGGACCGCCCGGCTTCTTCGCTCCGGCCGGCTCGGCAGCGGTGTCAGGCGCCGTCCCGGGCCTTCCGGGCCTGGTCGGCCGCGCCGAGCTGGTCTCCACACTCATGGTGAGCGCGCGCGACAGCTTCGCCGATGGCCGACCCGCCGTCGCGCTCGTGCTCGGCGGCCCCGGCATCGGCAAGTCGCGCGTCGTGCGCGAGATCGCGGCCAGGACCGGCGAGCACGGCGCCGCGCACATCGTCGTCGAGGCGGGACGGCCCGGCGCGACCGCTGCATTCGACAGCGAGGCCCTGCGCGAGCGCGCCCGCGCCGGCCCGCTCGCCGTGCTGATCGACGACGCGCACTTCGCCGACGACGCCATGCTCGACTCGCTCGAGGACGCGACGCGGGACGGGGCCAGCGCGCCGCTCTTCGTCCTGGTCGCGGCCGACGAGCGCCTGGACCGGATGCGGCCGCGCTTCGGCGAGCGCGCCGCCCGGGTGGAGCGACACGAGCTCCAGCCGCTCGGCGATCACGCAATGCGCGAGCTCGCCGGCTCGTTGCTCCTGCCCGACGACTATCTCCGCCGCCCGTGCTCGATCGCCTGACCAGGATGGCCGGCGGCAACCCGAGCCTGCTGACCGAGCTGGTCGGCGTCATGAAGCGCGAGAGGAAGGCACCTCCGCTCGCGGACCGCCGCAGCCGCGAGCCGGTCATCGAGACGATCGAGCGCGGGCCCGCCACCGCCACCGGACGGCGGGCGGCGTCGAACGCGCTCGACGGTCTGCCCGACGAGCTTGTCGCCTCGGCCCGGGTGGCGGCCGCGCTGCGGACCGGCCATCGAGCCGGGCGAGCTCGCCTGGGTGATGGAAGCGCTCGGGCGCCCGGAACAGGTCGGCTCCACCGACGCGCGTGCGGTCCTGCACGAGCTTGCCGCGCGAGGCCTGGTCGTCGATCAGGGCGGGGGATCGTGGGCCTTGACCAGCACCCTGACCCAGGATGCCATCTACCGCGCGACACCGGCGGCCGAGCGAGTGCGGATCCATCGCCACGCGCTCGACTACTGGCGCGGTCGCGAGGGCACGCACGCGATGGCCGCGGTGGCCCGCCACGCCGGGCTGGCCGGCGCGCACGCGGAGGCGACCGCCGCGACGCTGGCCCTGGCCGAGGCTGCAGCCGCCGCTCACCACGAGGTCGAGGCGGACAGGTGGTACTCGGCGGCGCTGCTCCACGCCACCGACCCGTCGATCCGTGTCCGCGTGCTGGCCGGCCGCGGACGAGTGCGCTGGCGGCTCGACCGCGGGCAGGCGGCGCTGTCGGATCTCGGCGGCCGCGCGCGTCCAGGCCGGTGCGCTCGGCGACCTGGCGCGGGTGGCGTCGATCCTGCTCGACGAGGCGATGGTGCTCGACTGGTTCTTCGACTTCGCCGCCTCGGCCGACCGCCTCGCCGAGGCGCGCCCGCTGGTGGAGGCGAGCGGCGATGCGGCGATGGGCGCGCGGGTCCTGGTCGGGACCGGCCGCAGCCTCTGGCGCGAGGAGCGCGTGTCCGACGCGCTGGCCGTGTTCGCGGAGAGCGCGGCGCAGCCGCTCGACGGTGAGACGCGCCTCATCATGCTGCTCCTCCGGGCATGCGCGCTGTGCGTGGTGGGCAAGCTGGACGAGGCCGAGGCGACCTTCACCGAGGCCGAACATCTGGCCGAGGCGACCGACGACCGGCTGCACCTGTGCGGGCTCCACGTCAATCGGTTCCTCCTGTGGGCGGCGCGCGGCGATCCAGAACGCGGCGCCGACGACCTGCGCCGGGCGGTCCGGCTGGCTCGCGAGCTCGGCCACCCGGCGCTGGAGTGGGGCGCGACTCACAACCTGGCCAAGCTGCTCCACGCCGGCGGCTCGGACGCGGAGGCGCTGCCTCTCGCGATCCGCTCGTTCGAGCTTCAGCAGCGATACATACCGCGCGCCGCTCCCGAGGATGCGCTCCTTCTCTGCCGCATCGCGGTCGCACTGGGCGATCGCGAGTCGGCCGCCCGCCACCTGGCCTGGGTGGAAGCGCACGCGGCGCTGGTCGAGGCGCCCCCGACCTTGCTCGTCTTTCACCGCGCGCTCGACCTGGTCCAGCAGGGGGGCGGCGCCGAGGCCTGGGACGCGGTGATCGCCGACGCGGCCGCGGCCGGCATGTCCCCGATCGAGCACCTCGAGATCCTCTACCTGCGCGCGGCATGCGAGGCCGGCGCGGGACGGCTGGAGGCGGCCCGGGAAACCATCGCGGCCGCGCGGGCGCACGCCGGTCGGTTCCCGGGATGGAGGGCGCGCCTGGAGGCGCTGTCGGCGAGCATCACCGTGTAAATAGATGAACCTGTAGCCCGCTCATCGAAAAGATGCGCTTGACGTCTCGTCCGCGCCGGGCTGAACCAATCTGGCTCACAAGCTCGCGCATCCCCCAGGAGACCCACATGAGACCCGCGCTGTGTTTCGCGCTCCCCGTCGTGCTCGCTCTCGCTGCCTGTGCCCTCGACGAGGAGGCCGCGCCCGAGCTCGAAGAGTCCCCCTACATCACATTCAACGCGCTCGACCCGGCCGCGCTCCTCGACAACGGAGATGCCCTGAGCGCCCTGGCGGGAGCCGGTCTCGACAGAGCCGCGACGCCGCTGGTCGACAGCGAGTCGGGGCGCATGCTGCTCTCCTATGTGGTGCGCTGTGCTCTCCGCACGGGGGAAAAGGCCCGATTCCCGCGCGCCGGCGGCGCCGATCTCGTGTACACCGGCCTCGTCGGCATCGCCCGGAGCTGGAAGGGAAGCTCTCTCGGCGGAAGCGGCCAGCGTCTCATGACGGCGTGCTTGATGGCGCATGTCAACGCGCGCGGAACCCAGGTCCCGATCTCGGTCCGCAGCGCGACGCTGGGGACGACCCCTCTCACCGAGAAGCTCCTGTTTCCGGCCCAGGAGATGTCGGTCTACGGCAACATCTTCGCCGCTCCCGCCCAGCGCGATCTGTTCGTCTGTTTCGGCCGGGCCGTCGCCCAGTCGCTCGGCGGCAAGGGGGGCCTCGGCGGCGCGCTCGGGCTACCCACGTACCTCGACTTCCGCATGTGCTCCGTGAGCGACAGCTGCGGGTTCAATCGCGTGGGCGCATGCTATCGCTGGCCGACGCAGCCCGACGTGACCAGGTCGGCCTGCGAAGTGCAGTCCGGCTATCTCTACAGGAAGTGCCACGAGGCGCCGATCCAGGACGGCAGCACGCCGGCGTGGGACGACACGGTGAGCGTCTACCTCCAGCCGGCCGACGCGGCGCTCCTCCTCGCCGAGTACGTCGACCTCATCTGCGAGCTGACGGCCGGCCAGATCTGCGACCTGATCGATCTGTGAGAGGCGGCCGCGGTTCGCTGGTCGGCTAGAGGCGAGCCAGCAGGAGACGCGAGAACAGGTACGCGTCGCCGGGCCATCGGGCCGAGACGTAGCTGCCGTCCTCGACTGCGAACGCCGCCGCGTCGTCGTCCGCCGTGCCCCGGCGCGACACGGTGCGCGGCCCTCTGACGAACTGCGCCGCCGGATCGCGCAGGGACGTGCGGACCTCGTCCTCGACGTAGGCCGGGTAGGTCCGGTAGTACCGGCCCAGCTTCCAGAACGTGAGCAAGTAGGCGCTCCGCTCCATGTACTTCGGCAAGCAGGTGGTCCGCCTGTCGCGCAGCGCCCCCGCCCGCGCCGCGACCAGCACGCCGTGGCAGATCGCGCCGACCGGTCGGCCGGTGGCGAAGAAGGCGGCCACCAGCGCCTGCAGCTCGGCGCTGCCCAGGTACTGCACCATGCCCGGCGCGTGTCCGCCCGGCAGGACCAGCGCGTCGAAGGCGAGCGGATCGAGGCCGCGCCACGACACTGGCGCGCGGAACGCCGCGTCTGCCTCCATCTGCCGGTAGAAGGCGATCGGCTCGGCGGCCGCGCCCAGCTTGCCGAACAAGACGCCGTCGATCAGCAGCGGATCACAGGCCGGCGCGACCGAGCCGTTCTCGGTGGCGAACACGAGGTCGTGACCTGCTCTGGTGGCGAGTCGCCAGGGGACAGCCACTTCGGTCACGTCGAAGTCGCGATCGGGGAGCGGGACCAGGATACGAGCCACGCCGCATGATATCCGCCCGGCCCGGCCGGGGTCGGGGCGCCAACCGCGCGGATCTGCGGGAAAGAAATCTCCGCGGGCGTCGTGTCGATCTGCGCGGGCCTGGATCGTCGCCCGGTCAGAGCCACAGAAAAGGACCCCACCCATGACGACCGTCCCGATGATTCGCAGTTTCGCTCTCGCCGCCATCCTTACCGCGCTGTCTCTCGCCACGGTCTCGACCGCGAGCGCCGCGCCCGTCAAGACCGGCTACGCGCGGTCGGCCGACCTCGACCTCTACTACGAGGTGCACGGCTCGGGCGGCACGCCGCTCGTCGTGCTGCAGGGCTCGTTCTGCACGGTCGAGATCTGCTTCGGCAAGATGCTGCCGACCCTCGCTGCCAGGCGCCAGGTGATCCTCATCGATCAGCAGGGCCACGGCCGCACGCGAATGGGGAAGAACCACCCGTTCACCGTCACCCAGATGAAGAAGGACTCGATCGCCGTGATGAAGAAGCTCGGCATCCGGAAGGCCGACGTCCTGGGCTACAGCACCGGCGCGGCGGTTGCGCTCGAGCTCGCGATCACGAATCCCGAGCTGGTGAACAAGCTCGTGCTCCTGTCGGGCGTCGTACAAGGGGACCGGCGTCGCGCAAGGAGCTCCACGAGATGATGCCGACGCTGACCGTCGGACATGATGAAGCAGTCGCCCTGGTATGCCGCGTACAAGAAGGTCGCGCCGGAGGACACGTTCGACCAGCTGGTCGAGAAGGTGAAGACGATCGACGACTCGAAGTCGTGGCCCGAGGCAAAGATTCGCGGGCTGAAGATGCCGATCCAGCTCATCGTCGCCGACTCCGACATCATCTACCTCGATCACGCCGTGAAGTTCTTCCAGCTCCTCGGCGGTGACGTCTCGGGGGACATGGGCCCCATGCCAAAGTCGCAGCTGTTCATCGTCCCCGGCGCGACGCACGTCACGATGGTCTTCGACAAGTCGCCGCTGATCGGCGGCGTGGTCGTCGACTTCCTCGACGCGAAGGCGAAGTGACCACAGGGCGCCAGCTCAGCTAGCTCGCACTGCCATCGGTCCCGTACCACTGCTCCTCGCCGCCGACCCAGGTGGCGAGGACGGTGAGATCGGGGCGCAGCAAGGTGAGGTCCGCGCGATGGCCGGCGGCCAGGCGGCCGAGCTCGTGGTCCATGCCGATGTAGCGGGCCGGGTAGAGCGAGGCCATGCGCAGGCTCTCCTCGAGCGGCAGACCGAGCAGCTGCACGCAGTGGCGCACCGACGCGGCCATGTCGATGTCGGCGCCGGCCAGGGTGCCGTCCTCGGTCACCAGGCGGCCGCCCTGGCGCACGATGGTGCGGCCGAACAGCGTGAACGAGGAAGCGTCCGTCCCGCAGGGCGGCATGGCATCGGTCACCAGGAGCACCTTGCCGGGCGGCTTGACCTGGACGAGCAGTCGCAGCAGCGCGGGGTCGACGTGGATGCCGTCGACGATGACGCTGCACCAGGCGTCCGGGTCGGCCAGGGCGGCCACCACGGGCCCGGGCTGGCGGTTGACGATCGGCGGCATGGCGTTGAACAGGTGCGTGAAGCCGCGCACGCCGGCCGCGAGCGCCTGCCGGGTCCGCTCGGCTGTCGCGGCCGTGTGACCGGCGGCGACGATGACACCCGCCGCGACCAGCCGCGCGATGTCGCTGTCGTCGACGCACTCGGGCGCCACGGTCACGAGCAGGCGACCGCGATCGGCCAGCCGGTGACGAGCCGACGACCAGGAGCTCGATGTCGGCGGCGTCCGGCCGGCGCAGCCACCGGCGCGGGTGCACGCCCGGCCGCTCGGGGCTGAGAAACGGTCCCTCGAGGTGCACGCCGAGCACGCCGCTCGGCCGGATGCGCCAGGGCCTCGACCGCCGCGTCGCATGCCGCGCGCAGCTTGTCCGGCTCGTCGGTGATGAGGGTCGGCAGCACGCCGGTCGTGCCGGTGCGCCGGACCGCGGCGGCGATGGCCAGCGCGGCGGCGGCGGTCGGCGTGTCGTTGAACAGCACGCCGCCGGCGCCGTTGACCTGGACGTCGACGAAGCCGGGCACCAGGAGCGTGTCGGCGGGCAGCTCGCGCGCACGCGTCCCGGCCGGCGCGTCGGCGACCGGCTGCACGCCGGCGATGCGATCGCCGTCGATCCAGATCCCGTGCTCGTCGAGCATGCGATCGCCGGTGAACAGGCGCGCGCCGGACAGGAAGCGCCGCATCACGCCGTCCTCCGCCGGGGCCGCGGGCGGGCTCCTCACCGGTGCACGTCCTGGCAGCCGACCGCCGGCGAGGTTGAGCTCGACGATGAAGTCGTAGGCGTCGCCGCGGTACTGCGAGCGCACGAACTCGAGCGGCGTGCCGTCCTCGAGCATGGTGCGCCGCTCGAAGTAGAGCGCGGCCGCGCCCTCCGGAACGCCGAGCTGCGCGGCCTGGTCCGCCGTCAAGCGCACCGCGGTGAGCCGCTGCAGCGCGCGAAAGGGGGAGTAGCCGCGGCGGCGCAGCTCCTCGTAGACAGAGCCATCGACCGCCGGTCGGGTCGGGCAAGAAGCGGGTCGGGATCGCGGCCTGCTCGAGCGCCATGGGTGCGCCGTTGGCGGTGCGCAGTCGGCTCAGGCGGCTGACAGTGGCGCCCGGACTCAGGCCGAGGGCCAGCGCCTCCGCCGGCGTCGCGATCGAGACCGAACGCTGCAGCCAGACCGACCCGGCCGCCAGGCCGCGCGAGGCCATGTCCTCCGAGAAGCTGGTCAGCGTCGACAGTCGTTGCTCCACGTGCGGAGCGCGGTTGACGAACGTGCCGGCGCCCTGCACCTGATCGAGCAGGCCCTCGTCCGACAGCTCGCGCAGCGCCTTGCGCACCGTCACGCGCGACACGGCGAACCGCTCGGCCAGCTCGCGCTCGCTGGGCAGCGCATCGCGATGGGCGAGCGTCCCGCCGACGATGAGGCCGCGCAGGTATCGCGCGAGCTGGAGGTAGAGCGGCAGCGCGAGGTCGCTGGACAGCGCGTCCTTGTCGAACGCAGCCTGCGCTTGCTCGCCGTCATGATCCGGAAGACCCTCCTCGCCGCGCGCTCGACCGCCAAGATACCAATCTAGGACCACATCGGCAAGCTGGTATCCAGACGGGCGGCCCCGCGCTGTCGGACCGGGTGCGCTCGTCGTGGCTACCATCGGTTGACGGACCGCGTCGTCGTCGCCAAGCGTGCCGCGGGACACGGCCGCCTTTCCGCTTGAAGTCCGGGTCTGCGCCGGTATCTTGACGCAGTCCACTTTAATACCACTTGCGGAGGGAGAATGGCCGGCCGACCGAGGACGCTGCCCCGCGATTCAAGGGACTGGATACCTGGCCCACCGGCCGAGGTCCTCGAGGCGCTGTGGAGCGGCCAGTCGAGCGCGATGGCCGCATGTCTGTCCGCCCTGCCGCAGCTCGCGCCGGCAGTTGACGCGGCGATCGAGCGATTGAAGGGGGCGAGCGGGCGGCTGGTCTACGCCGGGGCCGGCTCGTCCGGGATGATCGCCGCGCTGGACGCCCTCGACCTGGCGCCGACCTTCAGCTGGCCGGAAGCCCGCACTGTGGTCTTCGTGGCCGGCGCGCTCGATCTCGAGCGGCCCCCGGATCCGGCCGCGGAGGACGACGAGGCCGGCGGGCGTGCCCGCGCCCGCCAGGCCGGCATCGGCTCGCGCGGATGTCGTGCTCGGCGTCTCGGCCAGCGGCGGCAGCGCCTACACCGTCGGCGTGGTCGAGGAGGCCCGCGCACAGCGGCGCCATGACCGTCGCGCTGTGCAGTCGCGCCGATTCGCCGCTGGTGCGCGCCGCCGAGCACGCGGTGGTGGTCGCCACCGGCGCCGAGGTCATCGCCGGCTCCACCCGGCTGGCCGCCGGCACCGCGCAGAAGGTGATGCTGAACCTGTTCTCCACCGCCGTCATGGTCGGACTCGGCTGCGTGTTCGACAACCTGATGATCGACGTGCGGGCCGGCAACGCCAAGCTACGCCGGCGTCGCGCGGACATCGTCGCCTCGATCGCCGGCGTGGAGCGCGCCCGGGCCGCGGATGCGCTGGCCCGCCACGGCGACGTCAAGCGCGCGGTGCTCGGCCTCGCCGGCCTGTCCGACGGCGAGATCGAGGCGGCGCTCGACGGCGCCGGCGGCAACCTGCGCCGGGCGCTGCAGGGGATCCCGCGCGCCAGGAGCGATCCCAGGGGCGATCCGTGAGCGCGCTCGTGCTCGCATCGCCGCTGGCCGGCTGGGCGACCGGTCTGGGCGAGGTCCCGGACGCGGCCTTCGCGCAGGGGATGCTGGGCGACGGCGTGGCCATCGACCCCACGTCGAGCGAGCTGCGCGCGCCCTGCGACGGCGTCGTGCTGTCGGTGCACCGCGCCCATCACGCTTGCACCCTGCGCGCCGACAGCGGGGCCGAGCTGTTGCTCCACATCGGCATCGACACGGTCGAGCTGCGCGGAGACGGGTTCCGCGTCATGGTCGCCGACGGCGCCCGCGTGCGAACCGGCGATCCGCTCATCGGCTTCGACATGGACGTCGTCTCGCGCGGTGCGCGGAGCCTGCACACGCCGGTCCTGGTGGTCAACGGGGACGACTTCGCCGTCATCGAGCGAGTGCAGGACCAGGAGGTGGCGGTCGGCGACAGGCTGCTCGTCATCGCGCGGGCCGGGTCGCCCGATGACCAGCGCGACGAGCCGCAGCGGCGACGGGACGAGCGAGCGCGCCGAACGCCGCGCGCGCGTCATGCTCGCGCACGGCATGCACGCGCGCCCTGCGGCCGCCTTCACACGTCGCGCCAAGCTGCACGCCGGCGCCGTCACGGTCGCGGGCCGCGAGCGCACGGTCAACGGCAAGAGCATGGTCTCGCTGATGACCCTGGACGCCCGCCTCGGCGACGACCTCGTCATCGCGGCGACCGGTCCCGGTGCGGAGGCCGCGGTCAGCGACCTGGCCGCTCTGGTGACCGGAGCGCCGGATCGCAGCGACGAGGCGGTGCCGACCACGGCCGGCGCGGACGACGTGCGGCCCGCCGACGCCCCGTTTGCCCCCGGCGAGGAGGTGCTTCTGCGCGGCACCGCCGCGGCGCCGGGGCTCGCGACCGGCCGGGCCGTGCGCCTGGCCGACGGTGACGTGGATGCGGCGCGCGACGGAAACGGCGTCGAGGCCGAGCAGCAGCGGCTCGGCGCGGCCCTCGCCGAGCTGCGCTGTCGAGATCGACGCGACCATCGCCGGCGCGCGAGCTCGCGGCGACGCGGCCACCGGCGAGATCTTTCGCGCCCACCTCGACCTGCTCGACGACCCGGAGCTCGCCAGCGCGACCGGTCGCGAGATCGCCGCCGGCCGCAGCGCGGCGTGGGCGTGGCGGGTCGCCCTGCAGGAGGTCGCGACCGTGCTGCGCGGGCTGGGCAATCCGCTGCTGGCGGAGCGTACCGGCGATCTCGACGATCTCGAGCGCCGCATCCTGGCGCTGCTGGCGGGGCGCGCCGGGCGGATGCCGGCCGACCTGCCCGAGGGCGCGATCCTGGTCGCCGACGATGTCACGCCATCCGAGCTCGCCGCCGCGCCGGCCGGTCGCCTGGTCGCGGTCTGCACGGCGCGCGGCGGGCCCACGTCGCATCTCGCCATCCTCGCCGCCGGCATGGGCGTTCCGGCGGTCGTCGCGATAGGCGGCGCCGGGCGGGTGCCGGACGGGGCGCCGCTCGTCGTCGACGGCGACCGCGGCGAGGTACGCGTGTTCCCCGGCGCCGGCGCGCAGGAGGCCGCCCGGCACGCCATCGCCGCGCGCGAACAGCGGCGCTACGCCGTCCTCGCAGCCGCGCGCGAGCCGGGCCGCACCGCCGACGGCGTGGCCATCGCGGTCATGGCCAACCTCGGCCACGTGGCCGAGGCCGCGGCGGCGGTCGCGCACGGCGCCGACGGCTGCGGCCTGCTCCGCACCGAGTTCCTGTTCCTCGACCGGCACAGCGCGCCCGGTGAGGACGAGCAGGCGGCGCGCTACCAGGAGATCGCCGACGCGCTGCAGGGCCGGCCGCTGGTCGTGCGCACGCTCGACGGCGGCGGCGACAAGCCGCTGCCCTACCTGCCGCCTGTGCGCGAGGACAACCCGGCGCTCGGCGCGCGCGGCGTGCGCCTGGCCCTGCGCCATCCGGCGCTCCTGCGCGCACAGCTGCGCGCGATCCTGCGCGTGAAGCCGGCCGGAGTGTGCCGGATCATGGTCCCGATGATCGCCGCGGTCGCCGAGCTGCGCGCCGTGCGGGCCATGCTCGACGAGGAACGGCGCGCGCTCGGCGTGACCGGACCGGTCAAGCTCGGCGCCATGATCGAGGTGCCGGCCGCCGCGCTCATGGCCGAGCAGCTCGCAGCCGAGGCCGACTTCTTCTCGATCGGCAGCAACGACCTCGCCCAGTACGCGCTCGCGATGGATCGCGGCGATCCTGAGGCCGCGGCCGAGCTCGACAGTCTGCACCCGGGCGTCCTGCGCCTCGTCGCGAGCACCGTGGCCGGCGCGCGCACGCGCGGCCTTCCGGTCGCCGTGTGCGGCGGCGCCGCGGCCGACGCGTACGCCGCGCCGCTGCTCGTCGGCCTCGGTGTGCAGGCGCTGTCGATCGCGCCGCCGCTGGTGCCCGAGCTCAAGGCCCTGCTCCGCACGCTCACTCGATCGCGCTGCGCCGAGGTCGCCGACGAGGCGCTGCGGCTGGACAGCGGCGCGGCGGTGCGCGAGCTGGTCGCGCGCACCTGGCCGGCGCTGCGGCCCTCGAGACCACTGAACCCGGAGTACAGGCCCATGGTGACAGTGAAGAACACGTTTGCCGGGATCCAGAAGCTGGGCCGCGCGCTGATGCTGCCCATCGCGGTCATGCCGCTCGCGGCGCTGCTGCTCCGCCTGGGGCAGCCCGACCTGCTCGACATCCCCTTCGTCGCCGCGGCCGGCGACGCCATCTTCACCAACCTCGGGCTCCTGTTCGCCGTCGGCGTGGCGATCGGCTTCGCCAAGGAGAACCACGGCGCCGCCGGTCTGGCCGGCGCGGTCGGCTACTTCATCACCATCAAGGCCGCGGTCGCACTCGTGACGGTGCCGCCCGAGGTGCTCGCAGGCCTCGCCGACGCGGCCAGGGACCTGGCCATCGTCCAGTTCAAGGAGAAGCTGGTGTCCCGCATCGGCGTGCCGGCCGGCATCCTGTCCGGCCTCATCGCCGGGGCCATGTACAACCGGTGCAAGGACATCAAGCTGCCCGAGTATCTGGCCTTCTTCGGCGGTCGCCGCTTCGTCCCGATCGTCACCGGCTTTCTCTGCCTCGGCCTCGCGCTGCTGTTCGGCCTGGGCTGGCGCCCCCTCACATCGGGGCTCGACGCCGCGAGCGGCTCGGTCATCGCCTCCGGCGAGGTCGGACTGTTCGTGTACGGCTTTCTCAACCGCCTGCTGCTCGTCACCGGTCTGCACCACATCCTCAACAACATGGCCTGGCTCATCCTGGGCGACTTCAACGGCGTGACCGGAGACCTGCAGCGCTTCTTCGCCGGCGACCCGAGCGCGGGCGCGTTCATGGCCGGCTTCTTCCCGGTCATGATGTTCGGGCTGCCGGCCGCCTGCCTGGCCATGTACCGCTCGGCGCGCACCGAGAACCAGCGCCGGGTGGGCGGCGTGCTCCTGTCGATGGCGCTCACGTCCTTCCTCACCGGCGTGACCGAGCCGGTCGAGTTCGCCTTCATGTTCCTGGCGCCGGTGCTCTACCTGATCCACGCCGTGCTGACCGGCCTGTCGATGGTCATCATGAGCCTGCTCGACGTGAAGCTCGGCTTCGGCTTCTCTGCCGGGCTGTTCGACTACATCATCAACTACAACAAGTTGACGAACCCGATCCTGCTCCTGCCGATCGGGGCGATCTACTTCCTCGTCTACTACGTCCTCTTCCGCGTCGTCATCTCGCGGTTCGACCTCAAGACGCTGGGCCGCGAGAGCGAGGAGAAGGCGCCCGACTTCGGACTGGCGGTGGACTCGCCGCCGCTGGAGGCCTCCACGCCGTCCGAGAAGCGCCTCGCCGGCTCGCGGCGCGAGCTACCTGGTCGCGCTCGGCGGCGCCGACAACGTCCTCGAGGTCGAGGCCTGCGCGACCCGGCTGCGCCTCTCGCTCGTGGACAACGCGCGCATCGACGAGGCTGCCCTCAAGCGGCTCGGCGTGCGCGGCGTGATTCGCCCGGCCAGCGGGAGCGCGCAGATCATCATCGGGCCGCTCGCCGACCAGGTGGCCGACGAGATCCAGGAGGCCATGCGATCGAAAGACCCGTCGCGGTAATCGCTCGCAGCTGACATCGACCCGGGCGACCGGGTCACCGTCTCCGCCGTCGTCGCCGCGCTCGCGGCGGGGCGGAGGTTCGCAGACCCGGCCGGGTGAAGCGATACCCCGGCAACGCGAGGGGTCTGCCCGAAGGGAGGGGAACCATGATGCGGATCGTGCTGCCTGTTCTGTTGACCGGCCTCGCGCTGTCGGGGTGCGACGGGGCCACCGGGGTTCCAGATGAACCTGGCGATCCGACCGGGTCTGCCGGTCTCGCACCGGGTGAGACTCGCACGGTGGAGCCGACAAACCTCGCGGTCACGTGGAGGCCGGTCGAACACTCGGCCACCGGGGCGTTCTTCCGCTCCGAGCTCACCGTCGAGAACCGCGGCCCGGGCGTGCTCGACGCCGGCGGCTGGCATCTCTACTTCAGCTTCGTGCGTCGAGTCCTGGCGGACGGCGAGGGAGACGACACCGCCGTCCAGGATCTCGCGGGGCAGGGCATCCGCATCGCCAGGGGAGACGCGGCCGCCAGCGGCGACTACCTCGTGCTCGAGCCGCTGCCCGGGTTCGCGCCGCTCGGTCCCGGCGAGCAGCGGTCGTTCAGCATCCTGGCCGAGGCGTGGGCCATTCTCAGGACCGACGCGCCGGCCGGCTTTCACATCGTGTTCGACCACGGAGCCGAGGACGCGCCGGCGTTCGCGATCCCGGCAGAGGCCTTGATCGACGCGTCGGATCCGGCGCAGACGACGCGCTTTGCCGGCGATGCAATGCCGGTCGAGACGCCGGCGCTGCGCCACGCCGAGAATCCGCCGCGCCAGGAGCTGGGCCTGGCGGATCGGCTCCTGCCGGCCGCACGCCTGGTCGAGCCCGGACCGGGCGAGGTCATCCTGCGCGGCGACGTCGCCATCGAGCATCCGGACGCGCTGGCGAGCGAGGCCGCCTATCTCGCCACCGCCCTGCAGGGCGAGCTGGACGCTTCGTTCTCCTGCGAGACGGCGAGCGGCGAGCACGGCGCAGGAGGGATTCGCCTCGGACTCGATCCGGACCTCGACATCGACTGCGATGGCCGGCCAGATGCGGAGGCCTACGTGCTCGACGTGAAGCGCGGCCGCGTCACCATCCGGGGCAGCGACCCGGCGGGCGTGTTCTACGGCATCCAGACCCTGCGCCAGCTGGTGCCGGCGGACGCGCACCTGGCCGCCGCCGATCCGGCCCGGCGCCGCAGCGAGATCGCGTTGCCGGAGGTGCACATCGCCGACATGCCCGGCTTCGCCTACCGCGGCATGCACCTCGACGTGGCTCGCCACTTCCAGAGCGTGGAGACGGTCAAGAAGCTGCTCGACCTGATGGCGCACTACAAGCTCAACAAGTTTCACATGCACCTCACCGACGACGAGGGCTGGAGGCTGGAGATACCGGGCATCCCGGAGCTGACCGATTACGGCGGGCGCCGGGGACACGACGTGGCCGAGATCGACATGCTGCACCTGGGGCTCGGGTCCGGAAACGATTCTCGCGCCCGGCGACGGCATCGCGGCCAAGCCGGCGTCGGAGACCGAGGCCAACGGCGGCATCGAGCCGGCGTACCAGGGCTTCGAGACGGCGTCGGTCAACTTCGTCGGCAAGGGACACGGCTACTACTCGACCCGCGAGTTCGAGGAGATCCTCGCCTACGCCACCGAGCGCCACATCGACGTGATCCCGGAGGTTGACATGCCGGGCCACGCGCGCGCCGCCGTCCTGGCCATGGAGCGCCGCTACCGCGCCTATCGCGACTCGGATCCGGTGAAGGCGTCCGAGCTCCGCCTTGTCGATCCCGACGACACCTCGGCTCACACGAGCGTGCAGGGATACACCGACAACTTCGCCAACCCCTGTCTGGACAGCACGTACGCGTTCCTGTCCGCCGTGCTCGGCGAGATCGAGGCGCGCTACGACGCGGTGCCGGGCGCCCGCCTGGTGGCGGTGCACGGCGGAGGCGACGAGCTGCCCGGCCTGGCGAGCAACACGTGGTGGCAGGGCTCGCCGCTCTGCCAGCAGAACCCGGACACCGCGGGGATGAGCGACCCGGAGCTGTTCAACCTCTTCTTCACCCGCTGGCACCAGATCATCACGGCCACCGGCGCCGAGATGACCGGCTGGGACGACATCATCCACAACGGCCTCGCCCTCGACGGCTTCGTGCCCATGCCGTGGAGCAACGTGTGGGGCTGGGGCCGCGAGGACGACGCGTACCGGTACGCCAACCAGGGCTATCGCGTGATCCTGTCGCACGCGACCAACCTCTACATGGACCTCGCGTACAACAAGGACCCGGACGAGCCGGGCTACTACTGGGCCAACTTCGTTGACGTGAAGAAGACGTTCGAGTACCGGCCGTTCGACATCTTCGCCAACGCCACGCACGACCGGATGGGCGTGCCGATCGACCCGTCCACCTGGGACGGCAAGGAGCGCCTCACCGAGGCGGGCAGGGCGAACGTCATCGGCATGCACGGCCTGCTGTGGGGCGAGAATCTCAAGACGCCGGAGCTGCTGGAGTACTTCGCCTTCCCCAAGCTGCTCGGGGTCGCGGAGCGGGCATGGAACCCGGAGCCGGCGCTGCCGCCGACGGAGCCGGAGAGCTGGGCGCGCTTCGCAAACCGCCTCGGACAGCATGTGCTGCCGCGGCTGGCCACGTACCGGGCCGTGGACGTGCGCGGTGAGCTGCCGCCGGCGATCGGAGTCAACTACCGCATCCCGCTGCCCGGCGCGGTGATCGTCGATGGGCTGCTCCACGCCAGCGTGCTGTTCCCGGGGCTGACAATCGAGTACTCGACCGACGGCGGCCAGACGTGGGTGGAGTACGCGGAGCCGGTCGCCATCTCGGCGCCGGTCTGGCTGCGGACCCGGTCGCCGGACGGACGGAGCAGCCGCATCACACGGATCGACTGAGCCGCGCGCGGCAGCTCGCAGATCGCAGCTCTCGAAGGGTGGCGCAGGGTGAGACCTGCGCCCGGACGACACAACTCTATCCGAGGAGGTCTGTCATGAAGAAGCATGCCCTGCTGTTCTTCCCGCTCGTCATCGCCTGTGCAGGAGGCGCGTGCGCCACCGAGGACGACGGCGCGTCCGGCGCGGTCCAGCTCGCTGTTGACTGCGACGTCGCGACCGCGTGGGCGACAGGGACGACCTACGCGCCCGGCGACGTCGTGACGTTCGGCGGCGACGCGTACGAGTGCATCCAGGCCCACACCAGCCAGCCCGACTGGACACCGACGGCGGTCCCGGCCCTGTGGGGACTGGCCGACTGCGACGGCGGCGGCGACGACGGCGGAGATGATGGCGGTGATGATGGCGGTGATGATGGCGGCGATGATGGCGGCGATGACGGCGGCGATGACGGCGGCGATGACGGCGGCACCGCCGAGCGCTTCATCTTCGGCGCCTACAAGGACACCTCCATCAACATGGACTGGAACACGAACGTCGTCTCGACCCTGGTGCCCGGCACGCGCACGCCGCTGGCGGACGACATGGCGGCCAACGGCGCCGGCACGGTCACGCTCGCCTTCGCCACCGGCCAGTGCGGCAGCGAGAGCTGGGGCGGCGTGCCCGGCGCGGCGCTGGCGGCGGCCAACGTGCCGCTCCTGACCGCCGCCGGCATCGACTACATCATCTCGACCGGCGGCGCGGCCGGGTCCTTCTTCTGCAGCTCCGACGCCGGCTTCGCCACCTTCCTCGATCGCTGGATGTCGCCCCACCTCGTCGGCGTCAACTTCGACATCGAGGCAGGCCAGTCCGAGGCCGACATCCTCGAGCTCGTCCGCCGCATCGACGTCGCGCACGACGCGCATCCGGGGCTGCGCTTCAGCCTGACCATCGCCACCCTGGGCAACACCGACGGCGGCGAGAGCCTCAACATCAAGGGCATCCAGACGCTGCAGGCGGTGGAGACCGTGTTCGGCGGCGTGCCGAGCTTCGTCACCATCAATCTCATGACGATGGACTACGGCGCGCCCAGCCCGTTCGTGTGCTTCGTCGCCAGCGGGACCTGCGACATGGGCCGGTCGGCCATCCAGGCGGCGCAGAACCTCAACGCGCGCCACGGAGTCCCGCTGTCGAACATCGAGCTGACACCGATGATCGGCGGCAACGACGTGCAGAGCAACGTCTTCAGGCCGGCCGACGTCAACACGATGTCGAGCTTCGTCCTCGCCAACGGACTCGCCGGCGTCCACTACTGGTCGTACGACCGCGACGTCAACTGCCCGCCCGGCCCCGCCTCACCGGTGTGCAACTCGCTCGGCGGCGTCGGCCCGCACGGATTCCTGCACCGCTTCCAGGACGCCGGCCTCGAGTGACCCGTCCCGCCCGCCGCGGCAGCTCTGCACGGCTGCGGCGGGCCCGCGACCGCGCGATCAGGCAGAGTCGACGGCCTTCACTCCGAGCTCGTCACGGCCGCGCCGCTGATGTAGATGTTGGGCCGCTGGAAGTTCTGGAGCGCGTCGTGGTACCACCACGCCGTGTTCGGTCCGTCCCAGTCCTGGGCGACGTAGACCGGCGGAGGCGCCTGGATGATGAGCCAGATGTTCCCGGGCCCGAGCACCACCGGCTTCTCCGCATCGACCTCGACCCAGCCTTCCTTTGTCGCGCCGTTGTAGGTCACCGTCATCTGCTGCTGGTGGAGGATGTTGCCCGCCGTCGGGTCGACGGCGCTGGAGTCATCGAAGATGAAGAAGGTGATGATCGAGGCTTCCGGTGACACCGGCCCGTAGACGAACATGCCGAGTCGGCGCAGCTCGATCGGCTCCTCCAGGGTCCACCTGATGCCGGCCAGCTCGTCCACCTTGTCGCCGTCGTTGTTCAAGTAGATGTAGCCGCTCGAGAAGAAATCGGCGAACCCGGCGACAACGAGGGGATGACAGGCCGCCGGTTCGCGCCCGCAGAACTCGAGCTCGCCGCACGGCACCGAGCTCTCCTCGCCCTCTCCCTCGCAGGTATAGAGCACGTCGTCAACGCAGCGCGCGGTCCCGGCCGCGCACGGATTGCAGGCCAGGGTGTCGCTGTTGCACCCGGCAGGACCGCAGTCCTCCGCCGACTCGTCCCCTGCCTCGTCGCAGGTGTACAGCACGTCGTCGCCGCAGCGCGAGGTCCCGGCCGTGCAGGCGTTGCAGCTGAGGGTGTCGACGTCACAGCCGGCCTCGCCGCACTCGTCGCTCGACTCCTCGGTTCCCTCGGCGTTGCAGGTGAACAGAGTGGTTCCGTCACATCGCCTTGCCTCCGGCTCGCAGATCGGATCGACTTGCGAGCGGTCCCCGCCGTCCTCGGACACGCCGCCGCAACCGCCAAGCACCAGAAGCACCAGTACCACCGCACGGGCCCCGTCCATCGCGCTCATCGCGTCACCTTATCAAGCCGAAACACGTCCTGACCAGCCCGCATCATCTGCGCAGTGGGGCGTGGACCGCCGCCAGCTCGTTCGTCGCCCTTGCCGCGGTGCGCCGCGGCGATCGGCGTGCTGGTTTGCCGGCATTCGCCGCGGAGAGCCAGTCGCCGGCGGAACCCAGGTGGACGATCATGGAGGCATGCGGCTCATGCTGGTCCTGGCCTTCTCCCTTCCTGCGCTGTCGGGCTGTCTGTTCGGCGATGACGACGAGCGTGGAGACGACTTCGGCGACTTCGGGGACGGCGACGACTTCGGTGACGGCGGCGACGACCCGGCTCAACCGGACGCGGGCCCGGGCGCGACCCCCGGTTGCGGCGCGCCCGAACCCGGGCGCAACTCGGTCATGACGGTGTCGGGCCAGGTGGTCGACTACGCGAGCGGCGAGCCGATCGCCGGGGCCGAGGTCGCGATCAACGTCGCCTGGGACCCCGCCAATCCCTTCCCGACCGAGTGCGCGCCGCTCGACACCCTCATGACCGGCGAGGACGGGCGCTTCGGACCGGCCGAGGTCGACCTCCAGACGATCCAGTACTTCCCGATCGTGTTGCTGCGGGTCACGGGCGACGAGATCACGCCCACCGCATCGGACCAGCGGCTCGACTGCGGCGAGGACGGCTTCGACTGCGGCGAGCTCGACCACAGGATCGCGGCGCCGTCTCGCGAGGTGTTCGCCGCCTGGCGCGAGGAGCTGATGGCGGGCGGGATGACGGACGCGGACGACCGCGGCCTGGTGGCGTTCGAGTTCCGCAACCCCGACGCGATGCCTGCCAGCGACGTCATCCCGTGGATCGGTCTCATCGGCGAAGACGCGCTCGAGCCGGGCACCCAGGTGCGCTTCCTCGAGGAAGACCGCGCCACCCTGGCGCCCCCCGACACCGCCGCGACCACCGCCTCCGGGGTCGCGCTCATCGGCCTCTTGCCCAGCGACGGCGTCGACGACGGCTACGACCCCGAGGATGCGCTCGACTTCATCCGCGGCACGCGCGTCTCCGACGGCTGGGACGAGACCGGCGTCATCACCGCCCCGGGCTGGGTCTTCCTCGAGGACAAGCAGCAGGCCCCCTGAGTCGCTCGCCGTCCGCCTGGATCGCGACCGGCCAGCCGGATAGCGACCCACCCGTGCGGAACTGGCGTATCACTCGGCGAGGCGAGTGACCGTGAGGTGGGGGGAACGGGTGTCGCGAGAGCCGGTCGCGCGGGCCTGCGCGCCGCCGGAGCGCAGGTCTTTGCGGTGAGCCGCCCACCACCGGGCGGCCCGATCGTTGGTCCAGCGGCCCGCAGCGGCGCACGCGCGAAGACGCTCGCGCAGGACGTGGGCCGAGGGGGGGCGGTCCTCGGGTCGCTTGGCGAGACATGCGAGCAGCACTGCCTCGAGATCCGCCGCCACCGGCGCGCCGAGCCGGGTGGACGGAGGATCCGGCGGCGAATGCAGGTGATGACCGAGAACTTCCACGATCGACCGTCCGCCGAACACATGCGTGCCGGTCAGCAGCCAGTACCCGACCGCGCCCAGCGCGTAGATGTCCGTCCGCGCGTCCACGGACTCCGGCGCGGTCGCAGCCTCGGGGGCGAGGTAGAGCGGCGTCCCCGTGATCGTGTTGGCGACGCTGAGCGCGGGCTCGGTCATCGCCGTGCCGTCCGCCCCGAGACCGACGTCCTTCACCAGGCCGAAGTCGACGACCTTCACGAGATCCGAGATGCCGCCGCGGTCGACGACGAGGATGTTGCCGGGCTTGACGTCGCGATGGATGAGCCCGGCGTCGTGCGCCTCGGCCAGCGACCCCGCTGCCTGTTCGAGCAGGTGGATGACGCGCTCGTCCGGCTGGGGACCATCGACGTCGACGATCTCGTCGAGCGTCGCGCCCTCCAGCAGCTCCATGGCGTAGTAGAAGACGCCGTCCGTGGTGCGACCGTAGTCGAACACGGTCACCGTGTTGGGATGCGTGAGCATCGCGGTGCGTCGGACCTCGCGCTCGAAGCGAGCCAGATCCTCCTTGCCGGACCGGTCAGGCAGGAGCAGCTTGACGGCGGTGGGCCGGCGAAGCATCGCGTGCGATGCGCGGTAGACGACGCCCATGCCGCCCTCGCCGAGCTTCTTCTCGAGCGTGTATTGCCCGAGCCGCCGGACGTCTCGCACCTCCTTGCGCAGACCATGGATCATCCGCGAGAAGCCGGCCGCCATCGCCACCGCGATCCCCCACAGCGCGGCGGAGACGAGCGTCGCAGGATAGGCCATGTCGCCGATTTCGCCCTTGGGCCAGATCGCTGCCGGTGGATCGTGGAGCGCGGGATCCCAGTGGCGGAACGCGAGGAAGATGGACCCGAGCAGCGGCAACGTCATCAGCGCGGCCACCACCAGCGTGTGACGGGCAGTGGACGGGACGTAGACCGCATACACGAGCAGCATGAACGACGCCCCCGTGCGCACCGGCATGTCGGGCGAAGCGGTCATGTCCATGACCAGAGCCATGGTGGAGAACGCCCCCGTCCCGACGAACAGCGTCCCGAGCTCGACAGCGCGGACGAATCGAGGCGATCGCGGCGCTCCACGCAGGAGGAGCCACAGCGCCCCGAACGCGACGGTCGCCACGAGCAGCGGAACGCTACCGATGTTGAACGAGAACCGACCCAGCCAGATCGAGGCGCCGATGTTGACCGTGACGAAGCCCAGGCACACGAGGGCAAGCACACGCCCGAACCTGGACAACCTCGCCTGCCGCAGCTCGGGATCGACGGCTCCGACGGCAGAGTCCATGAGGACTATACTATCGCGCCATGGCAGGGAGTCGCTGGAGGTCGTTCGTCGCACCGCCGACCGCGCGCGGCCGGATCGTCCGCCAGCTGCACGAGGAGGCCAATCCGCGGCATCGCCTGCGCGTCGAGCACGACGCCGAGACGCTCCTCATCCACCTCAGCGACGAGGACGGGACCGCCTGGACCACCATCGCGGTGTCCCGGCGCTCGCGCGACCTCGCGATCGCCCGGGGGCCGCGCCAGTCCGACGCCGCCCGGCAGGCGTACGAGGAGCTCCACGAGCGAGCCGAAAAGGAGCGTCCCGCGCGGGGCGCCGGGCAGAGGCGAGCTCGCCGGCCGGCGCGGTAGCTCATCCTGGCCGATGGCTCGGTCGGTACGTCGAGCTACCGCCTTCTACCGGTCGCATGGCGCGTTCAATCTCGGACGCGCCAACGCCCCGACCGTGGCCGACCCGGCAACGGAACTGGCAGGTCGCTAGACTGGCAGTCGAGGTGCGCGACGGAGACGCGGCTTCAGGGGACGTCGCAGTCCCAAATCGAATCCGCGAGCCAGAGGTTGGCCCTGGTCACGTGGTTGTACACCTCTTCGACAGGCGTCCCACCCTGCGCCTCGCACTTGGCGATGGCATCGGCGCGCGCATCTTCCAGCGCGATGCCGGGATCGAAGCTCTGGCCGTGCCCGCTGACGGTCACGACGGCGGCCCAGGCCGAGCCCGAGAGGGCCAGCAGAAGCGCGAAGGCAGTGGCAATCGAGTACGTCTTCATTCTCGCTCTCCCGAAAGGAACGACGCGAGCATGAAGCACGGATGGCCGCTCTGAGAAGAGGATGCGGCGAGCAAAGCGCGCTGTCAACGATTCTCCGTCGGCGAACGCGTCCCCGCCGCACCTCTTCTCCGATCCGTTTACGAAACACTCCTACATCGGCATCGCACAGCAAGCCACTCCCGCAGCCGCCGCACACGGCGCTACTGCGGACTCACGCAGCTGTCCATGCGGTCGGGAAGGCCATCCGTGTCGGTGTCGCAGGCATGGCCGCGAGCTCGACCGCACCGTGCTACGCCTGACCAGATGCGCGCGCTCGCGGCGGTTCCGCTCGTCCTGGTGCTGCCCGCCTTCGGCGCCTGCAAGCCCGCTCCGGCAGAGGTCAAGGCCGCGCTCGAGCGAGGCGACGCGGCCGAGGTCGACGAGCTCCTCGCCGATGGTGCCGATCTCCGCCATGCCGATCTACTCGACAACGTCGGGCGGCGACCGCTCGGCGCCGCCATCTCCCGGGGCGACATGGCCATGGTCCGCGTCCTGCTGGTCCGCGGCGCCAATCCACGGCAGGCGGATCCCGGGATCGGCGGTCGGGGCCACACGCCGCTCGGCACCGCGGCCTGGTCCGGACGCGCCGAGGCGGCGCGCCTCCTCCTCGCCGCCGGCGCGCCGGTCGAGGAAGGCGGGACCGAGATGACTCCGCTCGCGCTCGCGGCCGAGCACGGCGACCTCGCCACGATCGAGGTGCTGATCGCCGCCGGCGCCGCGATCGATCCGGACCGGGACGCCACCGGTTACCCGCCCGTGACGGTCGCCGGCGGTAAGGGTCACCTCCAGGTGGTGAAGCGGCTGGTCGAGGGCGGAGCGCCGGTCAACCGCCGCGACATCCTCGGCGGCACCGCGCTCTTCTACGCCACCGTCCATGGCCACCGCGGTGTGGCCGAGTACCTGCTCTCCCGTGGGGCCAGCCCCATGGTCCCCAACCGGGCCGGCTGGACCCCCGCGTTCGCCGCGAGCTACAACGGCCAGATGGAGATCCGGGAGCTGTTCGAGAAGGCCGGCGTGACCGACTGGAACATGCAGGAGCCGCCCGCCAATCCGCCGTCGGGCTGGGGGACGATCTCGGTCCCGGTGATCGAGGTGAAGGCCGCGCCCTGACCCCGACGCTGCTACGGTGTCTGCATGACCCGTGGACAGCCCGACGCCATCGAGGTCAACAAGACGGCCACGCCCACCAGCTCCGATGCGCGCGTCGAGCCGTTGCTGCCGACCGGATCGGCATCGGCGGCGCTGCCCAAGGACGTCGTCGGGGCGGCGTCACGGCGTCTCGTGGCGTTCATGTACCTGGTCGCCGGGACCAATGCGCTCTACACGGTCCTCTACGCCACCGTGTGGAGCGACCACGACAGCTGGTTCGCCCGCGCCCTGTGCGGTGCGCAGATCGTCGGCTCGCTGGTGCTCGCGTCCTATGTCCGGCGATCGGCGTCACGCTCCCAGACGGCCGTGACGCGCATCGGCGCCGGGTACGGAATCGCCATCTGCTTTGCCCTCGCGCTCATCGAGTTCATGACCGCGCCTCCGACCGCGGTGCCGGAGGACCGCATCTCCTGGGTGTGCGTCGTGATCGTGCTGTTTCCGGCGCTGGTGCCGGCCCGACCGCGCACCACTCTGGCGGCCTCTCTGGGGGCCGCCGCCACCGTGCCTCTCGCGTACGCGGTGTCGCTGGCGCTCACCGGTTCCGCTCCGCAGACGGCGGCGGTGCAGCTCTCGCTGTTCTCGCCGCCGTTCGTGTGCGCGGCGATGTCCGCGTTCATCGCCAGGGTCGTGCATCGGCTCGGCACCGAGCTCGGGCGGGCGCGCCGGCTGGGCAGCTACGAGCTGGTGGACCGGCTGGGCGCCGGCGGCATGGGCGAGGTGTGGCGGGCACGGCACCGCCTGCTCGTGCGCCCGGCGGCCATCAAGCTGATCCGCCCACAGGCGCTGGGCTCCGGCGACACCGAGTCGGCGCGCCAGCTGCGCGAGCGCTTCGAGCGTGAGGCGCAGGCGACCTCGCTCCTGACCTCGCCGCACACCGTCGAGCTGTACGACTTCGGCGTCTCGGACGACGGAGTCTTCTATTACGTCATGGAGCTGCTCGACGGCATCGACCTCGAGACGCTCGTGCAGGACCACGGCGCGGTGCCGCCGGAGCGGGTCGTCTGGCTCCTGCGCCAGGCCTGCGACTCACTCGACGACGCGCACGGCGTGGGGCTGGTGCATCGCGACATCAAGCCGGCCAACATCGTCACCGCCAGGCGCGGCCGCCATCGCGACTACGTCAAGGTGCTCGACTTCGGCCTGGTCAAGGGCACCCTGGCCGAGGGCGGCAGCGTGCAGCTCACCGGCGACGCGACTCTCAAGGGGACCCCCGCGTACATGGCGCCGGAAGCCGTCTCCGGCCAGCAGATCGACGCACGCTCCGATCTCTACGCGCTCGGCTGCGTCGCCTACTGGCTCGTCACCGGCCGGCTCGTGTTCGATGCCAGGTCGCCGATGGCGATGGCGATCGCCCATGCCACCGAGCTGCCGCGGCCACCCTCGGCGGTCGCCTCGGTTCCGCCGCCGCCCGAGCTCGACCGCCTCATCATGCAGTGCCTCGCCAAGGAGCCGACCGATCGTCCGGCCGACGCGCTGGCGCTTCAGCGACTCCTCGACGGCGTGCCGCTCGCACAGCCGTGGAGCGAGGAGCGGGCCGCCGCGTGGTGGACCGACCGATCGGCGAGCGCGGCTCCGCCCGCGACCGATCCCTCGCGCGCCCCGACGCTGTTTCACCCGGGCGAGCGCCGGCGATAGCGCGTGTCGACCTGACACGGCGGGTCGCCCGGTCATCTCGCGCTGCCGTCCCCGGGTTTCTCGTATGCTCACCGACCGATGGCCGATCGCACGCTCGTCGTCTCCGCCACGAATCTGATGGCGCGCGGTTTCCTCGTCGTGCCGACCGACCGCAAGGCGCGCGACGGGTCGCCGGTCAACGGCCTCTTCGCGGTGGCGCGCGCGATCCCGCGGACGATGGCCTTCAAGACCCCCGCTCGCGCGGTGGCGGTGATCGATGCCGGCGCGGGGAGCGAGTCGTGGCCGGAGCTGCTCCGGGCTCAGCTGGCGCCGCTGCCGGAGCTGCTGGCGGCTTTCGGCCTGCCCGTGGTCGAGGCGGCCGGGGAGATGCACGTGGTGGCGTCGTACGTGCGGGCCGCCCTCGAGCGAGGCGACGACGTCATCGTCGTCGGCGTGGACAAGCGCTACGCGCAGCTGGTGAGCGATCGCGTGTGGTGGTACGACGCGAACAAGGACGCCCGCTACACCCCCGAGATCGTCCAGAAGCGATTCGGCGTGTCTCCATCACAGGTGGCCGAGTGGCTGGCCATTGTCGGCGACGAGGATGCGCTGCCCGGAATCGCCGGCGTGGGCGCGAAGGGAGCGACGACCCTGCTGGACACCTACGGCTCGGTCAACGGCGCGCTCGCCGAGCTGGACACGATCAAGGGGCGACTGGGCAACGCGCTGCGGGCCGCGACCGACGCGCTGCCGGCGGAGCTGGCGCGCGCCCGGCTCGACACGAGCCGGCCGCTGCCGGTCCCACTCGACGAGCTCGCCTACGAGCCGCCGGCGGCGGCGACGCTCAACCGGCTGCTCGAGCGGCTGATGTTCACCGAGCTCTTCGTGTCGGACGGCGCCTCGATCCGGACCGAGGTCTGCGAGACGCCCGCCGAGGTGACGGCGGCGCTCGCCCGCCTGGGCGAGGGACCTGTCGCGCTGCACGCGCTCCTCGAGGACCCCGCGCCGCATCGCGAGACCCTGGCCGGGGTGGCGCTGTCAACCGGGCAGGGCGAGGCCTTCTACGTTGCCTGCGCGGGTCCGGCCTGGGCAGCCCTGGTCCCGTGGCTCGAAGATGCGCACGCGCCGAAGCTGGGCCACGACCTCTTGCCCGCGGTCGTGTGCGCGAGGCGCGCCGGCATCGAGATGGCCGGCATCGTCGGGGACTCGGCACACGCCTCGCACCTGACGCAGCCGAGCAACTGGGCGCCCCACGACCTCGGCCTGGTCGCGAAGCATGTGCTCGGCCGCGCGCTTCCCGACGAGGATGGGGTGCGCGGGGTCGGACAGAAGCGAGCGGCGTGGGCGGCGTTGTCGGCCGGCCGGGCCGCGGAGCTGGCCGGCGCGCGGGCAGAGGCCACCGTGGAGATCTACCGCGCGCTGTCCCCGGGCGTCAACGACGCGCTCCAGGCGGAGTACCTCGCGCTGGCGGACACCTGCGCGCGCATGGAGCTGACCGGCCTGGTCGTCGATGGCGCGGCGCTCGACCAGGCCGAGCAGGCGTTTGCCGGGATCGAGGCGGAGCTGACCCAGCAGATCGAGGGACTGGCTGGCCATTCGTTCAACATCAACTCGACAAAGCAGCTCGGCGCCGTGCTCTTCGCCGAGCTGAAGCTCCCGGTCGCCAGTCATACGAAGACCGGCTGGAGCACCTCCACCGAGGCGCTGGAGAAGATCGAGCACGCCCATCCCATCGTGCCACTGGTCATCCGCTGGCGACTCTTGCGGCGGCTGCGGGACAGCTGGGTCATCGCGCTTCGCCGGTGCATCGACGTCAACGGCCGCGTGCACTCACGCTTTCACGTGGCGCGGTCGTTCTCCGGGCACCTGGTCAACACGAACCCCGACCTGGCCCGCGTCCCCGGCCGGACTCGCGAGATGGAGATGATCCGCCGCGCCTTCGTCGCCCCGCCGGGCTGCGTGTTGATGTCGGTGGACTTCAACCAGCTGGGGCTGCACGTGCTGGCGCATCTGACCCGGGACCCGGCGCTGGTCGAGCCTTTGTCGCGGCGCGAGGACATGCACCGGCTCACCGCGTCGGCGGTGCTGGACAGGCCGGTGGAGTCGATCAGCCTCGACGATCGCCAGCTCGGCAAGATCGTCAACTTCGCGACCTTCGCAGGCCAGGGCGCGAGCGCTCTGGCCATGGCCCTCGGCGTGTCGGCGAAGGAGGCGAAGGACATGATCGCCCGCTTCGATCTCCGGTACGCCACGGTGCGCGAGTTCCAGGACGAGCAGCTGCGCCTCGCCCGCGAGCGGGGCCACATCGTCACGATCGCCGGGCGACGATGGCCCATCGGCGGTCTCGAGTCCCTCGACCCACATGATCGCTCGTATGCCGAGCGGCTCGCCCGCCGCGCGACGCACGAGGGCTCGGTCGCCGACGTCGCCCGGCGCGCGCTGCTCGAGGCCGACCGCGCGCTGCGCCGCGCCGGCCTCGGCGCCGTTCCGCTCCACGAGATCGTGGACGAGGTGCTGTTCCAGGTGCCCGAGGCGGAGCTGGAGACGGCCGCGCGGATCGCCGCAGACGCCATGCGCCACGCCTACGAGCTCGAAGTGCCACTGGTCGTGGGCGTCGAGGCGGGTCCCAGCTGGGCCGACCTCGAGCCGGTGCGGATGGAGACGTAGCTCCGGCGCCGTGCGTGAGCTGCGAGAAGAGCCGCGCGACATCAGACCGGCGGCCGACATGCCTCCTCCAGCTCGGCGATGGCCGCGGCGACGGGCAGCTCGCGCGCCGAGCCCGCCAATCGCGCCAATCCGCCGCCTCGCATCTCGCGCAGGTTGACCGAACCGCTGGCGGCCTCGCGCCGGCCGACGACCAGCACGTACGGCACGCCCTGATCGTGGGCGTCTCGCACGCGCCGGGACAGCGTGACGTCGTCTTCGCGCAGCGCGGCCCGCAGCCCGAGCTGACCGAGGCGCGCGACAACCTCCGCCGCGGAGGCCGCCGCTCGCTCCCTGTCGCCGTCGCCGCCCTGGTCTCCGCCTCCGCGCACCGGCAGCACCCGGACCTGCTCGGGTGCCAGCCAGGCGGGCAGCGCGACGCCGTGCTGCTCGAGCAGGACCGCCATGAAGCGCTCGATGCTGCCGTAGAGCGCGCGGTGGAGCATGACCGGCCGCGCGCGACTGCCACCCGCGGCCACGTAGGCCAGGTCGAACCGCTCCGGCATCACCATGTCGAGCTGGATCGTTCCGCACTGCCAGGAGCGCCCGGCGCGATCGCGCAGCACCCACTCGAGCTTGGGGCCATAGAACGCGCCGTCGCCGGGGCCCGGCTCGCAGTCGAGGCCGGCCGCGCGCGCCGCCTCGGCCAGGAGCGCCTCGGCGCGATCCCACATCGCGTCGTCGCCGGCGCGCGAGGCGGGCCGGGTGCACAGATACACACGCGCCTCGTCGAATCCGAAGGCGGGGTAGAAGCCGCGCAGCCCGGCGCAGAAGCGAGCCACCTCGTCGACAACCTGCTCCTCGGCGCAGAAGATGTGACCGTCGTCCTGTGTGAACTGGCGCAGGCGAAAGAGGCCCGACAGCGCTCCGCTCGCCTCGAGGCGGTGGCACAGACCCATCTCCGACAGGCGGATCGGCAGGTCGCGATACGACGGTGCGCGACCGCGCGACGACAAGGATGTGCCCGGGGCAGCTGACCGGCTTGAGCGCCGCCGCGTCTCCGTCGCCGTCGCCGCCGAGCACGAACATGTCGCTGCGGAAGTGCTGCCAGTGGCCGCTCAGCTCCCACACCGGCTTGTCGATGAGCTGCGGCGTGCGCACCTCTCGGTAGCCCTGGGCCGCGACCTGCCGGCGTGCAGCCTCCTCGAGCTGGCGGTAGAGCGCCCAGCCCGCGGGATGCAGGAACACCATGCCTTGCGCCTCTTCCTGGAAGTGGAAGAGGTCGAGCCGCCGCCCGACTTCGCGGTGATCGCACACCTCCGGCGCAGGTGCGGCGGCCCGGTCGGGCCTGGGTTCGTTCTCGATGTCTCGCATGTCTCTCTCCTCTGGTCCCGGCCGGAGGGAGAGACGATCACGCCACCGCGCCCCTCCGGCATTCGCCGGCGGGGCCGCCCGGTTCGCGTCTAGGCGCGCACGAGCACCGCCCCGCCGAAGCAGGTGGTGGTCGTCGTGGTGCGCGCGCGGAGCAACATCGTGTCTGGCAAGCGTGGCCGCCTGGCGTCCCGGTGTCAAGCCCGCCGCCGTAACCGGGAGCCCCCGGCGACCATCGAATGGCCATGGAACAGCTCCCGTACATCGATGAGCAGGTCGCGGCGACGCGGACTCCGCGCGAGGCGGCATGGGCGTCAGTGCTGCGCACGTTGCGCGGCACGATGGGTGGCGCGCCGCGGTTCGCGCGCTTGCTCGGCTGCGATCCATCGCGGGCGAGCGACGACTTCGATGGGAGTGTCGGGCAGACGCTGCCCGGCTTCCGTGTCGTCGACGCGGAGCCCGGCCGGCGCATCACGCTCGAGGGTCGGCATCGCTTCTCGCGCTACCGGCTCACGATCCACCTCGACGGCGATCGCGTGCGCGCGCGGACCGACGCCGCGTTCCCCGGCTTGCTCGGGCGTCTGTATCGAGCCGCGGTGATCGGCAGCGGCGCGCACGGCGTGATCACGCGGCGCATGCTGCGGCAGATGGCGGCCACCGGACACTGACCGCGCCGGCCTGCGGCGCATCCCGGAACGGGCCCGGGATCGCTCCGTCCCTGCGTCGCGGCAAGGCAGTGGGCTCTTACTTCGGCCGGTACGCGCTCGTGACGGTCGCGCTGCGGGTCGTCCTCCTCGAGGGCCGGCTCGCACTCGCGGCCTCTCCGCGACCTCCGCTACGTCGCGTACAACGCGGCCTCCGTGCTGGTCAAGGCAGGGATGCGTCGCGCCCGGCTCGATCCGCCGGGATCAGAATGGCGCCGACGATGCCGCCGGCAAGCGCGACCACCGCGCCGGCAGTCAGTGCGCTGCGGATGCCTGTGGCGGGGGTCGTCCCGCTGGCAGCGAGCGTCACCAGCAAGACCGTCCCGACCGCCGAGGCCACCTCCTGGGCGGTGTTGAACAGGCCAGCGACCACGCCGGACTCTCGATCCGCGACCCCGGCGAAGACCGCGACCTGAAGTGCGACCAGCGCCAGCCCGTTGCCGGCCCCGGCGAGCAAGAGGCCGGGCAGCACCGCGGTCGCGAAGGCGTCGCCAGGCTGGACCAGGCCGAGGGTAAGCGAGCCGAGCGCCACGCAGGCGCCACCCACACCCACCACCGTCGCCGGCCTGAAGCGCCCGACGAGTCGGCCAGCCAGGTGGGCCGCCGCGATGGTCGCAAGGGCAAGAGGCAGATAGGCGAAGCCGGTCCGCGACGCCGAGTAGCCGAGCACCTCCTGCAGCAGCAAGGAGACATGGAAGAAAAGGGACGCGAAGCTGGCCCACACGAGCAGCGTGGCTGACGTGGTGGCGGCGATGTTCCGCCGGCGAAGCAGCGGCAATGGCAGCAGCGGCTCGGCGCCACGACGCTCGATCACCACGAACAGCCCGAGCAAGCCGATCGACAGCATGATGATGCCCCCGCTGGCAGGGCTGTCGAAGCCGGCGCGCGGGGCCTGGCTGATGCCGAAGGCGAGCAGGGCGAGGCCCAGCGTGACCACGGCCGCGCCCGGCACGTCCATCCGGCCTGTCCGCATCACCGGCGGCGCCGCCGGCAACAGCCGCGAGGCGACGAGGACCAGCGGCAGCGCGGGGAGCAGGCTCACGGTGAAGATGGCGCGCCAGCCGAACGCTTCGGTCACGAGGCCGCTGGCGACCACGCCGATCACGGCGCCGGCCGCGGTCGCCGCACCGAAGACCGCCAGCGCCCGGTCGCGTGGTCGCCCCTCGGCGAAGAGGGTCGTCAGCATCGACAGCGCCGCCGGCGCGACGAACGCAGCACCGAGTCCCTGGACGGCGCGGGCGGCGATGACCACGGCTCCGGTCCAGGCAAGACTGCCGATGAGCGAGCCGGCGATGAACACCCAGAGTCCGCTCACCAGCACCTTTCGGCGCCCGACCAGGTCGGCCGTTCGTCCGCCCAAGAGCAGCAGCGCGCCCCAGGCGAGGGCATAGGCGGTCACCACGAACTGCGCTGTCGCGGCAGGAAGCTCGAGCTCACGACCGACAGCGGGCACGGCGACCACGGGCAGATTGATCGACATCAGCAGGAGGAACTGGACCAGCGCCAGCAGCCACAGGGTGATTCCCGGGGCCGCTGGCGCCGTCGGAGAGCGCAGCGCGGTCGCTCCCGATGTGCCTGCCATCCATGAAGCGTAAGAGAGCTAGCGCGATTCGACGACCGGCATCAGCGCGGCAGCGGGGGCGGCGGCTGGTCTCCGGCCGGCACCGGTTTCGGAGGTGGAGGTGGCTTCCAGCGCGACCATCGGGATGGGGAGCCAGCGGACGTGCATTCGTTGACGCCGCGATAGCCGAAGTACGCAGAGCCGCCCCAGATGGGAGCGCCGAGGCCCCACAGGATGACCAGCGCGCCGGTCGTGCTGCACTCCTGGCTCGGATCGTCGCACTGCTCCTGGTGTTCGCGCAGGGCGAGGACCGGGAGGACGGCGAACAGGGCGGCCACTGCCGTGTCGAGGGCCGGCCACACGTAGCTGTTTGTCAGGCAGGTCGGCCGGACGGTGCCGTCGTCCAGCGTCTCGTTGACGACTGGCTGGACGAGGAACGCCGAACAGGAAGCCGTCAGTGCCACCAGCGGCACGGCCAGGAATCTGCTAGCCCGGGTCAACTTCATCGGCCCGATAATCGGGTCAGGCGGACGAGGAATCGGTGCTCAAGATCGCATGATCGGGCAAGAGGCCGATGTTCCGGGCTGGCCGCTGCTGACAGCCCGAAACACGAACGCCAGGAGCACCAGGAAGAGCGGTCTCCCTGGCGGTCCTGGCGATCTTCAAGCCGCTGGTGTGTGGTCTCGGTCAGTCGTGGGCCGGGACGTCCTTCGGCGCGGGTGCGGTCTCGGTCTCCGGCGCCGCGGCAGTCTGCGCGTCGGCGCTGCCCTGGCCCTCCGTCTTCTCGGAGGCGACCTTGGGCGCGGTCGTCGATTTGTTGTCGTCCGCAACTCTCACCTTCGCGCTCGCCGCGCACCCACCCAGCGTGGCGGATGCGAGGAGGAGTGACACCAGAGTGGTCAGGATTCGCATTCGTTACCTCCTGTCACCTGGTGCTGCAGGACATGTGCCGCCGCTGATACCGCGGCGACAAAGGTCAGGCTGACGAATGGACATCGGCGCACGGTCCCAAAGTGTCACACCGTGGATTCGCCGCCGCGCACGAAGCCGAGGCCCATGTCGCCGCCGTGGACGCCGAGGCATGCGGCGAGCGACGCGCCGGCTGTCAGTGCCTGTACTCGTCGATGAGCAGGGCGCCGCCGGCAAAGCTGCCGCACGAGCTCTTCTTCTTCTGATGCCAGCAGCTCGGCTTGCCGTGGCGGAAGTCGCGCCGCTTGTCGATGCAGAGCGCTTCGCCGGCCAGCCACTCGGCGTCGATCCTCCAGCTCGCCGAATCGGTCTGGATGCCGAGGTCGTCGTACAGATTGATCTTCACGCCTGACTCGGTCCACGACTTGCCATCGCCGCAGTAGTCGGCGCGGATCATGCGCGTACAGGCCTGATGGTGATCGCGGAGCGACGTCGAGGAGTCCGTCGCCCACGGCTCGTAGCCGAGCTCGACGCACTTGGCGAGCGCCGCGCCGCGGCAGCCGAACGTGAAGGTCGACGAGCTCGCGCTCCAGGCCCCGCCGCCCGGCACGCCGGCGGCGAGGTTCCAGGTGCCGGTCAGCGCGATCGCGCCGTCCGAGCCGCACAGCCGCGACCAGTTGCCGCTGGTCTGCTCATAGCTGACGTCGTAGGCCCAGATATCGCCGTGTACACCGGGCAGGAGCTCGGCCGACTCGATGCGCATCGGCAGCGCGCGGCCGTTCGACAGGACGCCGCTCATGCGAGCGCCGACCATCTGCTCCCCGCCGACGGCCTCCTCGCCCACGATGCCGGTGAGCTCGCTGCCGTCGATGCTGACGCCGTCGATGCTCATCCCGCCGATGCTCATCCCGGCGATGCTCATCCCCTCGAGGGTGATGCCGCTCAGGGGTACGCCTTCCCGGCTCACGCCCCGGAGGCTCACTCCGGTCAGGCTCACTCCGTTGTACGTGATGAACGGAAGGGTCAGTGTGCCAGCTGGCCCGTCTGCGTCGTCGGAGCCGAGGTCGTCGCCGGCTATCAAGGCGCAGCCGGGCGAAAGAATGAGGAGGAGAACGTACGGCACAACGCGGTCGAATCCCATCTATGGTGCCCCCTGGACGAAAAGCGTCCAGAAGGGGGTCGGCCGCCCACACTACTCCCTTGAGAGAAAATGTATCGGGGGTATCGATTTTTTTGGCGAGAGATACCCGCGGTGTGCCGAGCCATTCACGCAGGAGTGCGAACCGTAGGACAGTCGGGCGATGGAGAGCACGTTGCCCGCAGCGTTCGCCGCGCCGACCATGTGCGCGGCCTTCCAGATCACCGCAGCGGCCAGCGCCGACATCATCGCGCTGCGGACTCGCGGCGATGCCACACGGATCACGTGGCGCGACTACGCGGCGCGGGTCCGCCGCATCGCGGGCGGCCTCGCCGGGCAAGGCGTGCGCGGCGGTGACACGGTCGCGATCCTGCTGATCAACCGGCCGGAGTTCAGCCTCGTCGACACGGCGGCGATCCACCTCGGCGCGATCCCGTTCTCGATCTACGTCACGTTGACCGTCGAGCAGATCCGCTACCTGCTCGAGGATTCCGGGGCGCGCGTCGCCGTCACGGAGCGCGCGTTCCTGGCGCGGCTGCGCGAGGCGGCGGCTGGCACCGCGGTGCGCACCATCGTCGTTGTCGACGGCGACGGGACGGACGGCGACGCGACGACGCTCGCGCAGCTCGAGGCCGCGGCGCCGCCCGCCGGCTTCGACTTCGATGCCACGTGGCGCGCGGTCACGTCCGACGCGATCCTGACCATCATCTACACGTCGGGCACGACCGGCGCGCCGAAGGGCGTCGAGCTCACGCACGCGAACATGATGTTCGAGCTGCGCGCGCTGCAGACCGCGCGCGAGATCCATCCCGAGGGGCATGTCATCTCGTACCTGCCGCACGCGCACATCGCCGATCGCACCGGCACGCACTACTTCCCGATGGTGCTCGGCATGACGGTGACCGCGTGCCCCGATCCGCGGCAGCTTTTCGAGCACGCGGTCGAGGTCCGGCCGACCGAGTTCACCGGCGTGCCGCGGGTGTGGGAGAAGCTCAAGGCCGCGCTCGAGGCCAGGTTCGCCGCCGAGCCGCCGGAGAAGCGCGCGGCGATCCAGGGCGCGATCGGCGCCGGGCTCGCACGGGTGCGCGCGGAGCAGGCGGGCCAGCCGGTGCCCGAGGCGCTCGCGGTGGGCGTCGGCCGCGCCGAGCAGATGGTGTTCGCGCCTCTGCGCGCGGCGCTCGGCCTCGACCGCGCCCACGGCTTCTACGTCGGAGCGGCGCCGACGCCGCGCGAGGTGCTCGAGTTCTTCCACGCGATCAACATCCCGATCGCCGAGGTCTGGGGCATGTCGGAGCTGTCATGTGTCGCGACGGCGATGCCGCCCGATCGGGTCAAGATCGGCACCGTCGGCGTGGCGGTGCCCGGCGTCGAGCTGAGGATCGCCGACGACGGCGAGGTGCTCGTGCGCGGCCCGCTCGTCATGCGCGGCTACCGCAACAAGCCCGACCAGACGCGAGAGACGATCGACAGCTGACGGCTGGCTCTCCACCGGCGATGTCGGTGAGCTCGACGCCGAGGGTTTCTTGCGGATCGTCGACCGCAAGAAGGAGCTGATCATCAACGCGGCCGGCAAGAACATGTCGCCCGCGAACATCGAGGCGCGGATCAAGACGTCGAGCCCGCTCATCGGCCAGGCGGTCGTGATCGGCGACGCGCGCCCCTACAACGTCGCGCTGGTGGTGCTCGATCCCGACGGCGCGCTCGCGTTCTGCCGCGCCCGCGGCCTCGACCTGCCGCGCGCCCAGCTCGTCGAGCACGAGGCGGTGCGCGCCGAGATCGATCGCGCCATCGCCGCCGCCAACGAGCACCTGTCGCGCGTCGAGCAGATCAAGCGCTACGTGCTCCTGCCCGACGAGTGGCTCCCGGGCGGCGAGGAGCTGACGCCGACGATGAAGCTGCGCCGCAAGCCGATCGCGGCGAAGTTTGCGGCCCAGATCGACGCGCTGTACGCCAGCGATTGAAGCTCGAGCTACTTCGGGAGGCAGACCGCCACGACCCGCGCGTGATACGTGGCTCGCCACGCCCTGCGACCAGCGGCCTGGCGGATCTCTCGCGCCGTGACCTCGACAGTGAACCTGACGCGCTCGCCCTCGTGAGCGGTCAGGGCGGGGAAGTCGGCCAGGTTGGCCAGCTCCAGGCGACTCGCGTGGTGGTGCGGCATCGCGATCGGATCGGCCGGCCGCCACTCGCCTCCGTCGAAGATCATCTCCACCCAGTGCGTTAACGGCACCGGTAGATCCACGTACGACGTCAGGCGAGCGACCGCAGGCGATGACTCCTCGCAAGGAGGCACGCTGCCGTGCGAGCCGCCCGCGGACGTGGGGCGCGCCCCGGCCTCGTCCTGCGTCCTGTCTGTCGGCACGCAGCTGATTGTGCAGCTCGCGGCGATCGCCGCAACGATCCAGATCCTCACTCGACGTCTCCGTAGGCGGTGCGGATGTCAGCGAACGCGATAGACCTCGTACTCGATCGCCAGGGCGCCGCGCAGCCGTCCACGGGCCAGGAACAGGCTCTGCATGAGCCACGCGTAGCGGTCGGCGGTGGTGTCGAACGTGAGCGCCATGCGCATGTACTGATCGTCCCATCCGGTCGAGCCGTCCTCCTCCACGGCCCGCTGGAACGCCTCCGAGGCGTGGACGATCCCGCCGTATTCGAGCAGCACGAGCGCGCCGTCATCGGTCAAGAACGGCAGTCGGACGTGAGGCCGGCCGTAGCTGCCGGGGTAGGGTGTGAACCAGTCGATACCCGGCATGGGCGAGGTCGCCCGGATCGCCGGGCCCTCGAGCGTGGCCCTGGACATCTCCCAGTACTGCCGACGCTGATTCGCGGGTGAGCCGTCGGTCGCCTCGAGCGGACCGCGGACCTCGAGTGAATACGTCATCGCGAGCTCTAGCTCGATCATCGTCGCCTCCCTTCGGTCGAGCGGCCGGGTGCCCCGGCGGAGAAACCGCGGATGGACTTCCTGCTGCGAAGAGGGGATGATCGCCTGACATTCAACCAGGGGTGGCGACGATGGGCGACAAGTCTCCAAAGGCGAAGGACAAGGCGAAGAAGCAGGACGCGGCGGGCAAGAAGCAGAAGAAGGCAGCTGACTTCGCCAAGGCCCATCCGACGCCGCCGATCGCAGTGCCCAAGGGGCGCTAGCTTCGCGCGCGCCCACTCGGGCTCGGCCCGCCTGTGAGCGCGTGCACAGGTATCGGCCTGGCCAGTCCGGAATTCGAGCCCTCCGATGTGCGCGACAGCTCCGCGGAGGGCGCGCGGCGACCGGGCCAGACGGCATGATCCGGCGATGCCGAATCCGTCGCTGGGGGAACGCCGGCAGCGCGGCGCCGCGCTCTCCGTCCTGGTCGTCCTCGTGCTGGCTGGTTGCGCGGCTCGTAACAACGTCGCCGATCTGACAGACCGAGCGTGGCGCGAGCTGCGCACCGATCGCATCGTGCTCGTGACCGATCTCGACGCCGCGCAGGCGAGAGAGCGGGTGCGCGAGTTCGAGGAGCTCGGAGCGGCGCTGACCGATCTCTACACGGTCTTCGTCCCGCGGCGCGCCGTCCCGACCCGGCCGATCCGCGTGATTCATCTTGCCAGGTGCGATGAGCTCCGGCGGCGCTACGGCGAGCGCGTCGGCGGGTTCGTGACCTGGAGCGCCGACTTCGGAGGCGAGCGGCTGGTGATCACCTGCGAGTGGGCTGGCAGCTTCAGGGCCGAGACCGTGATCCACGAGCTCACCCACGATCTCAACCACCGCTACCTGGCCGACCTGCCACCATGGCTGGAGGAAGGCCTGGCGACCTACTTTCAGACGCTGCGACTCGAGGACGGCAACGCCGTGCTCGGCCTGCGCCCGAGCGTGGACCGTCACTTCTGGAAGAGCGTGGCCATCCTCCCGCGCATGCCGGAGCTGATGGCGATGAGCCAGCAGAAGCTGCTCGACCTCGGCGAGCGGCGCGGCTACTTCGCGGCCTGGAAGCTGACCCACCTGCTCGCCAATGGTGGCGACGACCATCTCCCTCGGTTCCGGCGCATGCTGTCCGCCCTCGGGTCCGGGCAGGGCAGCGACGAGGCCTTCGCCGCGGGATTCGGCGACGTCAGAGAGCGGGTGGCCGCCGACTACGGGACCTACCATCTCCGCACCGAGCTCCGGAACCTGGCGGCTGCCGTATCGAAGGGCGGCCGCCAGCGCGATCCGGAAGGAGCGGGTCCTGCGGCCGGGCGAGGTTCATGCTCTCTTCATCGAGATCCCGCCTTTCGCCGGTGAGCGGTCGGCGGTCAAGGCTGCGATCGTGGATCTCCTCGAGCGCATCGAGCGCGAGGAGCCGCGCTGGCCGCGGCGACTGTACTGGCGCGCCGTGGTGCAGCGGCGAACGGGTGCGGGGAAGGAGTCATCAGAGACGCTGCTGCGCAGGTATCTCGAGCGCGAACCAGACGACGCCCAGGGCTGGCTCGGGCTGGTCAATTCCGAGCTCGATCGTCGGCTCCCCGACAGCCATCTCGGGATCGAGCCGCAGCCACCGCCGGGTCTGGAGCAGATGGAGGGCGATGTCCGCGGGCTCCTGCGGGTCGCGAGCACGCCCGCCCAGCTCAACGAGGTCGGCTGGTACTACGCCCTGCGCCGCCAACCCCAGACCGGGCTCAACTTCGCGCTGCGCGCGCTCACCCTCGAGCCGGGCGATGGCGACACCTGGGATACGCTGGCGCTGCTCTACTTCCACGCCGGGCGCCTGGACGAGGCCGTCGCGGCGCAGAAGCGCGCCATCGGTCTCAGTGCCGAGGGCCGGCTCGGCATCTCGCCCGGGATGCAGGCCCGTCTCCGACACTTCGAGCAAGCCGCGCGCGCGGCCGCGAAGTGACGTCGCCGTCGAGACAGGCGCGTTTCGCATCCCTGGATTCCCATTCGCATTGCTGTTCGTGCGATCAAGGGGGAATGGGCCAGCCTGCGCGAACGCTCGTGACCCGTCTGGCTGTGGCCGTCTTTCTGGCCACCGCGTTCATGGTGCCCGCATGTGGGTCAGTGAGCAGTGACGGGGGCGGCGCCGTCTCCGATGGCGGTGGTGGAGGGAGCGCCGACGCCGCGCCGGGCGGAGGCGACGCGGGCAGCGGCGAGGACGCGGGCGATCAGCCGCTCCCCGCCGACGCAGGTGGCGACGACGCGAGCCCCGGTCGGAGCGACGCCAGTGTCTGCGGCCGCGTTGAACGAAGCGTGCTGCTCCGGCGACCCGCCGTGTCTCGACGATTTCCTCGAGTGCAACGGCGGCACGTGCGTGCAGTGCGGCAATGCGCCGCTGGCGCCCTGCTGCGCGGCCGAGCCCCAGTGCAACCCCGAGCTCGGCCTCACGTGCATCCTCGGGACCTGCCAGCTGTAGAGGACCGACGGGCGCGGCGCGAGCTACTGGAAGTGCAGCTCCTTGATCACCACGTGGCTCTTGCGGTCCACGTGCAGGACCAGCGACTTGCCGCCGCCCAGTTTCGGGCTGCGCTCGTCGGCGGAGTGCACGGCCCAGACCACCGCCGCGGTCCCGTCCTTGCTCAGCCCGTGCGGCTCGAGGCGAAACTCGCCTGGCTGCCAGCCCTTCTTCTGGACGACGTGGTCCTCCGCCGCCTTGTCGATCAGGCGCTGCTCCTCGGCGGGCAGCGCGCCCGTGTTCGCCATCTCGCTCGGCCTCTCTTGCCGGCACCCGAGGACGGCCACCGGCGCGACGGCGCAAAGCAGCAGGCCCAGGCACAGCGATCTTCGTCGAAACATGTTCACCTCGCCGCGTAGCGGCACGACCTTGACCATTGCCGCGGAGAGCGCCCGGCGCAAGCGACGCAGCGCCGCGAGGAGCAGGAGCGCCGCCAGCGGCAGGAAGTTGTTGCCATTCGCCCCGGGTCGGCCGCCGAAGCTGCCGCCGCCGCCCCCGCCGCCCCCGTAGGGGATGATCTTGCGGCCGTCGTGCGTCTCGACGATGCCGGGGACGTGGGCATGGTCGTTCGTGAAGGTGACGTCCGCCGGGCTCGGGTCCGCCACGTAGCCCTCCGCGTCCGTGTTCGGATGCGTGTGGTACCAGGCGATGACGATCTGCTCGTCGTTGTCGGGTGGCCGGTCGGTGGGCGTCGAGCTGTCGCGCGTGCCCTCGTCCCAGCGGACGAACTCGTACTGGCCGGTCTCCCGGTTCCAGACAATCCAGCCGCCCTGCTCGTGCTTCTGGCTTCCGTCCTGCCCGTTGGGCACCTCGGCGGCGTCGGGGTTCGACTCGTTCCATGCGCGCTCGAGCTCGGCCCGCACGCGCGGATCGGCCAGGGCCTGGTCGAGGGTCGGGTCACCCTCCCGCCTCGGCGTGGGGCCGTCGCTGCCGCCGCCGCATCCTGCCGATGCAGCTGCGCGGCCCTGCTCCGCCGCCGCTGCCTCGTTCGAGGGCGGGGTGCCCTCCGCGCCATCCCCACAGCGCCCGGCTCCGGGTTCGAACGTACTGATCTGCTCGCCCGCGCATTGCGACCGCGTGTCAACCGCTCGTCGCAGCAGCCTGACTCCGGCGATACCGCCGAGCCCCAGAAAGACGATCAGGATGAGTGCCTGGAGCCGGCCGGATGCACCCGCCTGCTGGCGCATGAGAGATCTGCGCGTCATGAGTTCTTCCCTCCCGGACTTCGCAGCGAGGTAGCTCTGCGCGCTTGCAACGAACTGCAAGGCGAAGACCAGCCGGGCCTCTACGCCTCACGGCAATGCTTCTCTCGCCTCGTACGACCGCCGAGTTGCCTCCATCACGCGCGAGCGCCGGGCCGCGGCGCCGGCGCTGGTCTTCAAGCAAACCAGGCTGGACGTCATGACCAGTGCATGTCGGGCTCGCGCAGCACCTCGTACGCCATCCAGCCCGATGAGATATCGACGAGCGCGTGCAGGAGGATGGATGGAACGAGCGAGCCGGACCACAGGTAGAGCCCGGCGAATGCGGCGCCGGCCAGGAGAGCGCGGAGTGCTCCTGATGCACCGAGGAACAGGTGCGCGGCGGCGAAGAGCACGTGCGCTGCGGCCTGCGCGGCCCATGCCCCGAGATGGCCGGCGAGGTACCAGCCCAGCACGCCAGGCCCAATCAGGGCGCGCCGAGCCGGTACGCGTGGATGGCCCAGTCGAGGACGAACACGTAGGGCGGCGCGACAATCGGGGCCGCGCCGATGTAGGCCGGAGCGACGCCGCTGGCGTCGGTGCTGATGACCAGGCGGCTGTGGGCGCCATGGACCGCGAGGGCACGGCCGGTCGTCAGGTTGCGCCACCACAGAGTGGTGTCCTTGTTCGAGAAGTAGAAGAGGTCGTCGCCAGACAGGGTGACCGCGCCGACGAAGGCCTTGTTGCTGGTCGGCTGGCTCCAGCCGGGATCGGCGGCGCCATGGCGATAGACCGCGAAGCGACCGTCCTGCTGGAGCGCGACCCAGTGATCGGAGACGGCCCTGAGCTCGCCGATCAGGCGTGCGCGCTGGCGGCCGCTCCAGTCGAGCCGGTCGGCGACGCCGACCTTGCCGCGCACGTACAGCTCGCGCCCGTCGGGACTCGCCAGCGCGGTGCAACACTCGCCGTCGTGCCGCCAGAGCTCCTGGCCGGTGCGCGCGTCGATCGCGATGTAGCTCGGGCCCTGCAGAACGACGGTACGGCCGCGCACCAGCGGCGGAAACAGGTAGTAGCTGTCCGGGATCGAGATCATCCAGCGCTCCGCACCGTCGGCGGGATCGACCGCGCGGAGCTGCCCGTACGAGAAGGCCAGGATGAGCCCGTCCGCCCACAGCATGCGCGAGCCGAGCGTCGAACAGCGGCCTGGCGAGGGCGACGCGCTCCGCTTCCTTCCCGCTCGCGAGGTCGATGCGGATGAGCTGCGCGTGTTCCTGGTTGGGCGGATCGTCCACGATCCACAGCGGCTCGACCCGCCCGGGCGGATGAGCCATCCAGCTGGCGGAGCGCCGCCAGCGGACCGCGCCGTCGCGAGCATTCAGCGCCACCAGCTCGCCGCCGAAATCCCCGCGGTTGTGGACCAGCACCACGTCGGCCGAAAAGACGCTCTCCGAGAAGCTGCGATCCGAGAAGTAGCCCTCCGGCGTGAACGACCACGCCGGCGTCACGTCCCCGGCCGCGGCGCCACAGCCGCTCATGGCCAGCGCGGACAGGACGCCAGCCGCCAATCGTCCGCGCGGTCCCATGACGTCTTCTACGCGCGATCGGCGCGCGGGATGCCGTCCGTGCGACTCCTGCCGCTCGTTGCCGCGCGCGGGTCAGGACCGACGGTGGCGGGCGTCGGGTATCAGCGGCGCAACCGCTTCCAGGCGTCCGCGGTGGCGTCCGCGACGCTCTGGAGCGCATTGCTGGTGGAGCCCTTGATGTACTCCCACCGCTCGCTGGTCGCTTGCCTGGCCTCGGTCATGAGCTGCCTTGTCTCGGCCCGCCGCTTCTCCAGCGTCATGATGGCCCGGTCGAGGCCATCCTTGCTCTCGGCGCTCAGCTCGCGCGAGCAATCCGCAGCATCGTCCTTCAGGCGAGCAATCTCCGAGTCGAGCTCGGCCATCCTCCTCTCCGCTCTCTCGAGGAACATGGCCCGCCTCTTCTCGAAGGGCATGCCAGGATCCTCGCCGGCAGCGGCAGGCTGCGCCGACCTCGGCGGCGGCGCCTGGTCCTGGCTACCGCCCGAGCAGCCGCTCGAGGGAGCTGCGCAGAAGGCGAGCAAGAGAACCGCTCGGCTGGCGCGATGCATGCCCTACCGGCTCAGAAGATGTCCCGTCGATCCGTGGAGCTGAGGGGGCTCGAACCCCTGACCTCTAGAGTGCGATTCTAGCGCTCTCCCAGCTGAGCTACAGCCCCGGTGTGGACGGAACCTTTAGCAGCGGCGCGGGCCGGATGTCAACTGATGCGGAGGTCGGCTCCACGTGGGAATCCGTCGGGAGTCTCCGCGGGAATCGGCTCCGGGACGCCTCCGCCAGGCGGCCCATCACGGCCAGCAATCCGGCCGGGTCTGCCTCGGTCATTTCTGCCACCATCGGTAACGGCGGTCACGACTTTCTCGCTGGAGCTGGGTCAACTTGCGCGGCGAGGAGGGGTCGCCTTAGGATGCCCGGCGATGAGCCTGGCTTGCCGAACGGTAACTGTTGTCGCTGTCTTGGCTTTTGTCACCGGCGTCTTCACCAAGGATGCCTCCGCGCAGGATGAGCGGCCGCGTCATCTGTACTTCGAGCTCGGCGCGTTCGGCGGTGTGTTCGTTCCGGACGAGGAGCACGAGTTCTACGACGAGAACGTCGCGGTGCAGGAGCCGTTCAAGACAGTCAACCCCGACATGGGCGTACACATCGCGTTCTTTCCGCTCTCCTGGCTCGGGCTGGAAGGCGAGGGGAGCGCGGTGCTGGGCAAGACCGACTCGGGCGGGACGGCGAACCTGTTCTCGGCGCGCGGCAGCCTGGTGCTGCAGATCCCGCTGCGGGTCACCCCGTTCGTGCTCGGCGGCGCCGGCAACACGTGGCTGGTCTCCGAGGACGATGTGCTCGGTGAGGACCGCGATCGAGTGTTCCACGGCGGCGCCGGTCTCAAGATCTTCGCCACCCGCGGCTTCCAGATCCGACTGGAAGGGCGCGTCTACTACGCCAACCGCGAGCGCGATCCGGCCAACCCGAGCGACGACAACGGCTACGTGCCTCACTTCGGCGGCCTGGCCGGCCTGACCTGGGCCATCGGCGGGCGCAGCAGCGGGCGCGACAGCGAGGGCGATCCGGATCCGGATCTCGACGGGTTCGTGGCGCCCGAGGACAAGTGCCCTCAGGAGCGCGGCGTCGAGCCTGACGGCTGCCCGGCCAAGGACTCGGACAACGACGGCCTGAACGACTCGGCCGATCGCTGCCCGACCGAGGCGGAGACGGTCAACGGCCACGACGACACCGACGGCTGCCCGGACGAGCTGCCCGACGCCGACGGCGACGGCATCACCGGCGAGAAGGACCAGTGCGCCGACGAGCCGGAGGACAAGGACGGCTTCAAGGACAGCGACGGCTGCCCCGAGGCCGACAACGACGAAGACGGCATGGCCGACGCCGACGACATGTGCCCGGAGGAGTCCGGCCCGACCGACAACCGCGGCTGCCCCGACAGCGACAAGGACAGCGACGGCGTGGTCGACCGCCTCGACAACTGCCCGGACGAGCCGGGCCGCGCGCAGTACAAGGGCTGCCGCACCAAGCAGCTGGTCTCGATCACCCCGAGCCAGCTCAAGGTGTTCAAGAACGTGCAGTTCCGCTCGGGCGGCTCCAGCATCGCGCGCCCGTCGCGCAAGCTGCTCGACCAGGTGGCCAGCCTCATCAAGGCGCACCCGGAGTACGAGAAGGTCCGCATCGAGGGCCACACCGACGACCGCGGCTCCGACGACACGAACAAGGCGCTGTCGCAGGAGCGCGCCCAGGCCGTCGCCGACTACCTGATCGGCCGCGGCGTCGAGCCGGATCGCCTCCAGGCGATCGGCTTCGGCGAGGAGAAGCCGCTGTTCAGCAACAACACCGCGTCGGGCCGGCGCAAGAACCGCCGCGTCGAGTTCAACCTCGAGGAGATTCGCCCGCCGGGGAGCAAGCCGGGCAAGTCGGGCGGCAAGAAGTCCGGCTCCGGATCGTCGGGCAGCAAGAAGTCCGGCTCCGGCGAGCGACAGGGACGTGGACGACGACGCCAGCGACACCAAGGACTCGACCAAGGACTCCAAGGAGTCGGGCTCGACCTCGGGCAAGAAGTCCGGCAGCAAGAAAGAGACGAAGCTGCCGGCCAAGAAGGACGAGGTCGAGCTCAAGGGCCGCAGCACCGGCGACGACAAGAAGAAGGACGAGGAGTAGCGGGCCGCCCGCTCCCCGCAGGCCCTCCGGGTGGCCCGAGAACGCCTCGACAAGCTGATGGTCGAACGCGGTCTCGCGGCCAGCCGCGAGCGGGCCCGCGCCCTGATCCTGGCCGGCCAGGTCGAGGTGGCCGGCCGGCCGGCCGACAAGGCCGGCACGATGCTCGACCCGTCGGCCGAGATCCGGCTGCGCCAGCCGGATCACCCGTACGTCTCGCGCGGCGCGCTCAAGCTGATTCGCGCGCTCGACGAGTTCGCGATCGATCCTTCGGGGGTCGTCGCGCTCGACGTCGGCGCATCGACCGGCGGCTTCACCGATCTGCTTGCTTCGCCGCGGGGCCGCCCGCGTCTACGCGGTCGACGTCGGCTACGGCCAGCTGGCCTGGTCGCTGCGGTCCGATGCGCGCGTCGTCGTCCTCGAGCGCGAGAACATCCGCCACCTCGACCCGGCCGCCATTCCCGAGCCCTGCGGGCTGGCCGTCATCGACGTCTCCTTCATCTCGCTCACCCTCGTGCTGCCCAGGGTCGCGGAGCTGATGCGCCCACCCGGCGGCAAGCCAATCGTCTGCCTGGTCAAGCCCCAGTTCGAGGCTGGACGCGAGAGCGTGGCGCGCGGCGGGGTGGTGCGCGATCCGGCCGCGCGCGCGGGCGCCCTCGACAAGGTGCGCGCGTTCGCCGCGGCCCGCGGCTTCTCCGTCGGGCCCGCCGTCGACTCACCCATCCCCGGGCCGGCCGGAAATCTCGAGTTTCTCCTTCTTCTGCACACACCCGCCGACGGTCCTGCCCACGGCACGGGCGATGACGCGGCGGCGTGAACGAGATAGGCTCTGCACGTGGAAATCGATCTGCGCGCGCTGAGCGCCGACGATCTGCCGCTCATCCATGCGCTCCTGGCGGACGCATGCGCGTATGACGCCGCCGCGGATGTCGCCGAGGAGAAGCTGTTCGGCCCGGCGCCGGCGTCGGCGGTCGCGGCGCCGGACGCTGCGATGACGGCGACCCACGCGCTCGTCGTCGACAAGCCGGACTCGATCGGCGCCTTCCTGCGCGGCTCCACGCCGTCGTCGGCGCATCGCCTGGTCGGGCTGGTCGTCACCTCGGAGCGCTGGATCCGGCTGATCGCCGTGCATCCCGACAAGCGCGGGCGCGGCGTCGGCAGCGCGCTGCTCGCCGCCGCCGAGAGCCGCGTCGCCGCCTACGGCGCGCCGGCGGTCCGCACGCTCGATCAGCCCGGCAACTACCTGGCGCCCGGCATCGACGAGCGCAACCTCGACACCGTCGCCTGGTTCGAGCGGCGCGGCTACCGCCGCGTGCGCGAGAACAGCAACCTGCTGCTCCCGGTTCGCGAGAATCCGAAGGTGACGCCGGCGCGCGCCCAGGAGATGGCCCGGCGCGCGGCCGAGGCGGGCTACGAGGTGCGCCGGGCGCGCCGCTCCGAGCGCGCCGCGCTGTCGGCGCAGATCGTGCTCGGCTTCTCGCGCGCGTGGGCCTTCGAGGTCGACCGCGCCATCGATCAGGATCCGCCGGCCGTGCACGTGGCGCTGACCCGCGCCGGCGAGCTGGTCGCGTTCGCCGCCCACGACGGCAACAACAGCGGGCTGGGCTGGTTCGGTCCGGCCGGCACGCTCGAGCAGCACCGCCAGCACGGCCTGGGCGAGGCGCTCCTGCTCGCCTGCCTGCTCGACGTGGCCGAGGCCGGCTTCGACGTGTGCACGATCGCCTGGATCGGTCCGCGCGCCTTCTACGAGCGCGCCGCCGGCCCCGCGCGCGAGCGCCGCTTCGTCGTGCTCGCCAAGGACCTGGCCCAGGTGGCGGCGGCATGAGGGCGATGCTTCTCTGCGCCGGGCTCTCCACCCGGCTGGGCCAGATCGGCTCGGCGCTGCCCAAGCCGCTCCTGCCGGTGTGCGACATCCCGATCCTGCGCTACGGCGTGGCGCTGCTCGTCGGCCACGGCATCCGCGACATCGTCATCAACCTGCACCACAAGGGCGAGCTCATCCGCGACGAGCTCGGCGACGGCAGCGCGCTGGGCGCGCGCATCCGCTACAGCGAGGAGGACGGAGCTGCTGGAGACCGGCGGCGGCCTCCGCAAGGCGCTGCCGCTGCTCGACCCGGACGGGCGCGACGAGCCGTTCCTGTCGATGAACGGCAAGCTCATCTTCGACCTCGACATCGCCGCGCTGCTCGAGCACGTCGGCCGCGATCCGGACGTGCTCGGCACGCTGGTCGTGCGCCGCGTCCCCAACGCCACCGCGTGGGGCGCGATCAAGGTGGCCGCCGACGCGGGCGGGCGCGCGCGCGTGCACGACATCCTCGGCGAGGGCGAGCACATGTTCACCGGCGTGCACATGACGCGGCCGTCGGTGGTGCGCCGCCTGCCCGAGGGCAAGGCGTGCATGATCCGCCAGGGCTACATCCCGTGGATCCGCGAGGGCGGCCAGGTGGGCGCGTTCGAGGCCGGCTCGTCCTACTTCTGCGAGCACTCACTGCCGGAGCGCTACCTGGCCTCCAACATCGATCTGGTCGGCGGCGCGCACCTGCGCTACCCGCCCGGCCCGCTGCACGGCGTCAACAGCAGCGCGCACGTCCACCCGACGGCGATCCTGCGCCGGCCGTTCCGCATCGGGCCCGGCGCTCACATCGGCGCCGAGGCCGTGGTGGGTCCGGGCGCGGTCGTCGGCGCGCACGCCATCGTCGAGGACGGCGCGCACATCGAGCACGCCGTGGTGTGGCCGCACGCGCGCGCCAGCGGCGCGGTGCGCGACGCGGTGCTCACCTGGTCCAATCGGGTCCCGATTCCGGTGCGGCCGGCCGAGCCGTCATCCCCGCCGGCGCCGGAGCGCCCCGGGTCGCAGCCGCCTCGCTGACCGGGCAGCCGCGCTTCACCAGCGCCGCCGCGTCCTCGATGCAGGCGCGCGCGATCTTGCGGGCGTTTGCCTGGATCGAGACGACGTCGCGGGTCGAGGTGTGCCCGCTGGCTCTGGCCGCGCGCAGGTTCAGGTCGAACGCGCCGGGTCGGGTGCGGGCCAGCTCGCACTCGGAGGTCATCTCCGGCACCGCGAGCGCGCAGTCGCACACCTGCTCGGCGAAGTGCTCGCAGGCCTGGCGCCCGCGGTCCGCTTCGGTCGTCGAGATCGGGTTGGGCGCCGGCGCGATGCGCTCCTCGGCCGGCTCCTCGCTCTTGTGGCAGCCGGCGGCGGCGGCGAGAACGGCGATGAGCGCGATCGTCCTCATTGCGGCTCGATCCGGGCCAACACCACGGAGATGTTGTCGCTCCCGCCTTCCTCGTTGGCGCTCTGCACCAGGGTCTCGACCGCTGCGTCGAGATCGCCGCTCATCCGGATGATGTGGGCCATCTGCGCGTCGTTGAGCATGCCGGACAGACCGTCGGAGCACATAAGGTAGCAGTCACCGATCCGGGGCGCCTCGGTGATGACGTCAACCGCGACATTCTCCTTCATGCCGAGCGCGCGGACGATCACGTTCTTGTGCGGCCAGCTCTCGGCCTCCTCGGCCGTGACCCGCTTCATCTTGATGTAATCGTTGATGAGGGAGTGGTCCTCGGTCAGCTGGGTGAGACGGCCGTCCCGATAGCGATAGACGCGGCTGTCGCCGACGTGGCCGATGATGACCGTGTCGTCGAGGAAGTAGATGGCGACGACGGTGGTGCCCATCCCCTTGAGCCGCGCCTCCTTCTGCGCGCGCTCGTAGATCTCGAGGTTGGCCAGCTTGACCGCGAGCACCATGCGGTTGACGTCGGAGCGAAGGTCGCGGTCGACCTTGTACGGCCACGTGATCGGCTGGATGTCCGCGGTCCGCTGGAAGTAATCGACGATCGTGCCGACGGCGACGCCGCTGGCGACCTCGCCGCACGCGTGGCCGCCCATCCCGTCGGCGACGATGGCCAGCCGCGTGTCGCTCGGCAGGTACATCGCGTCCTCGTTGTGCTGGCGCTTGCGGCCGACATCGCTGGCGCCGGAGAAGCGCACGCGCATGCCATCGAGGGGAAAGGACGAGCTCATCGCAGCTGCCGGATCAGCCCAATTATAATGGCGACATGGATTGAGAGCGCCGCGCCGGCCGCATTTTTCGCGTCCGACCGGTCCGCGAAGGCGCCGGCGCGGTCGGCCGCGGGGGGTCGCAGCGCGGCTGCGAGGAGCTGCGAGGGCCATCCGTCGCGGCGGAAATTTTGCGCGTGAAGCGAGCGTCGTGGTCGCCGGTAGACGAGCGGTGGCATCGGCGACCGCGGTTCTCCTGCCGGCCTCTACGGCGCCAAGAACCGCGATCATTGACAAGTTTGGTGCGTCCACCCATGCTGAAACTCGTGCCATCGGTTTCGTTCGAAGAGGTGGTGGGCGTGGCGTGGGGATTCGCGGAAGCCGATCGGGTGCTCCTCGGCCTCATCGTGATCGTGCTCGCTGCCTCGGCCGCGGTGTACACGTTCATGCGGCTCCTCCGCACACGCGAGGGGCGGAGGTCCGGCAGCGCCAAGCAGGCGCGCCGGGCGTGACCTGAGGTCAGCCTGGTGGAAGTGGCCCAGGGCAGAGTCCTCGATCGCCCCTTTGCGCGAACGATCTATGCGATCGCGGCGCAGCGGTTCACCGGCGATCTGCTGCTCCACGACGGAGAGCGGCGCTACAAGATGTCGTGGGAGGACGGTCGCGTGGTCGCAGCCGAGAGCGCAGCGCCGGCCGACAGTCCCGGCCGCGTGGCGCTCTCCGCCGGGCTGGTGACGTCAACCGACGTGTCGCGCGTGCTCGACGCCGTGGCGCATTCGCCGGGTGCAGACCCCATCGAGGTGCTGGCCGATCTGTGCCGCCTCAAACCGGATCAGGTGACGACGCTCAAGCGCCGCCTCCTGGCCCAGCGCGCGGCCCGCTGCTTCGCCCTCTCTCTCGACGCGGCCTACACGCTCGACAACGCGCGCTCGCTGGTCGCCGATCCGGACGTGCCGCCGATCGACGCGCGCTGGCTGGTCTACTTCGGCCTGCGCACGCACTACACCGTCGAGCGGCTGGAGCGCGAGATGGGTGGGCTGCTCGACCGCGGCCTGCGCCTTGCCGACGACGCGGTGGCCGCGCTGCCGGCGTTCGCCTTCGGCGACGAGGAGCGCCCGGTGATGGACCGGCTGTCGATGCGGGCGTGGACGCCGCGCCAGCTGATCGCGTCGTGCGCCGGCATCGAGGGGCGGCAGGTGCTCTCGATCGTGTACGCGCTGCTGGCCTGCGACTGCCTCGAGCCGGGCCAGGTGTCGGCGTCGCCGACGGTGCCGCCGCCGACGATACCGACGACGACGGTGCCGCCGCCTGTGGCCAGCGGCGCGGTTTCCGCGCGCGGCACCGAGAACGACGCGCCGCCGCAGCCGGCCGGCGATGACGGTGGATCGGGACCGGCGCGGCGCGGTCGAGGCGGAACCGGTTCGTCGGCCCCGGCGGTGCCGGGCGCGGCCGAGCACGCGCGACTGGCCCACGGCACCGTGCGCCGCCTGCTGTTCCCCGGCCAGGGCACCGGCGCGCCGGCGGCGGGAGACGCACTCAACGCCGCGCGCCGGCGACGAGCGACCAGCCGGCCGCCGCCCAGCGAGACGCCTCTCCGATCGGGCAACACGCCGCCACCACCCGAGACGACCGGCCGACCCGGCAGCACGACGCCGCCCGACGCAGCGGGACGACCCGGCAACACACCGCCGCCGCCCGACACCGGGCGACAATCCGGCAGCACACCGCCGCCGCCCCGCTCCTCGCGGACCAGCAGCTGGCCGCCGCCGGTGGCGAGCCACGTGCGGAGCTCGCGGACCAGCAGCTCGCCGCCTGTCACCGGCGAGTCGACAAATCCGCGCACGCGCACCGAGCCCGAACGCCAGCCCGATCGAGCCGCCCAGCTCGCGCACGCGCACCGAGCCGAACCCCGACTCGCCGATACGGCCGCAGACAACGGGTGCGCCTCCTGTCCGGCACGCCGCGCGACACCTCGCCGCCGCCGCTGGCCGGGGCGCATCGGGCGCTCGCGGCCACACTCGACAACGCAACCGCCCATCCTGCGCCGCTCGCACAGCATGACCTCGACCATCCCGCCCGAGTCGATGCGCGGCGCGGCGGCCGAGATCCGCAAGATGATCGCCGACAAGATCACCTCGCTCGAGCGCGGGGCCGATCACTACTCGATCCTCGGCGTGTCGCAGATGGCCAAGGGCGACGAGATCCGCGCCGCCTACTTCGGCATCGCCAAGCGCATCCACCCGGACCGGCTGCGCGCCGTCGGCGTGACCGACGCCGGGGCCGACGCGCAGCGCCTGTTCGCGCGCATCAACCAGGCGTTCGGCGTGCTGAGCGATCCGCAGCGGCGCGCCGAGTACTCGGTCATGCTGGCCGCCGGTGGCGAGGACGCGGTGCGCAAGAGCGCAGGCCGACGCCGAGGAGCACGCCGGCCGCGTGCTGCGCGCCGAGGAGACGTTCCGCCGCGGCGAGATGGCGCTGCGACGCAGCCAGTTCGAGTCGGCGCGCATGCTGTTCGAGGAGGCGGTCGAGCTCAACGGCGAGGAGGCCGAGTACCACGCTCTCCTGGCCTGGGCGACCTGGCTGGCAGCGCCCAACAAGCAGCTGATCTCCGTCGACGTGCAGAAGCGCCTGGCCCAGGCGCTCGCGCTGTCACCGCAATGCGTGCCGGCCCACTTCTACTGCGGTCAGGTGGCCAAGCACAGCGGGCAGGTGCAGGCCGCGCTGGACGCGTTCCGCATCGTGGTCAACCTCGAGCCGGAGCACGTCGAGGCCAACCTCGAGCTGCGCGTGCTGCGCGGCCGCCTGCGCAAGCGGTAGCGCGGCCGTCGCGGCGCTACTCGTCGTCGCCGCCCGGGTCGTCCGCGCCGGCGCCGGCCCCGGCCCCGGCCGGGCCTTCAGCCGCGTACCAGCGCTCGATCGCCTCGACGATCTGGCGGGCCTGCTTCTCGCTCGAGATGTTGAAGCCGGACTGCTTGCGGTAGACGCCGTTCCACTTCTTGTAGCGCACGATCGACACCTTCGGCGCGCGCCACGCCTCTGTCTTTCGATCGAGCTCCTTGTACAGGAACATCACCGTCGCCCACGAGCCCTTCGACAGGACGTGGCGCTCGATCTCCTTGCGCACCAGCTTCCCGTCCTCCTCGTAGTCGTAGCTCAGCTCGTCGATGGTCTCGGCCATTGGCTCGTCGTCCTCTCGGTTCCTGTTCTCGGACCGCGGCTACCGGCTCAACCGATGCCGGTCGGCGTCTCGTACCCCGGTCCATACCACCTTCATGGCGGGGCGCTCGTCGCGCACGATCTCCACCACGCGGGCTCGCGCCCGGAATGCGCTCAGGTCGGGCAGGCGCAGCTCGATGGTGACTTCCTCGTTCACCTCGAGGAGCAGACCGCCGCGCAGGGTCGCGCCCTCGGGCGTGACCGACATGGCCTCGAACATCGAGTAGAGCGAGCTCTGCCCGGCGGCCAGCAGCACGATCGACGCCTCGACCTTCAAGCTGCCGCTCCCGGAGGCCAGGCTGCCCGGATCGGCCGCATCGCCGGCTCCGTGGCCAGTTCCCTGGCCACCGGACTCCGACCCGCTCCCTGCGGCATGCGCCTGCGCGGCTTCGGGGCGGTCCATGCGCGGGGGAGTGTAGTGGAGCACCTTGGTCCAGGCAACGCGCCAGGGTAAGCTCCGCTCGACTCGAAGCGCTGAAAAATCATGCTCAAGCCGGTCGAACGACAGCGCGTCGCCGACGAGATCGTGGAGCAGCTGCGCTCGCTCATCCTCACCGGCCAGTACCGCGCTGGAGCCAAGCTACCTCCCGAGCGCGAGCTGGCCAAGACGCTCGGCGTGAACCGGGCGTCGCTGCGCGAGGCGCTCAAGAAGCTCGAACACATGGGGCTGGTCCGGATTCGGCAGGGCGACGGCACCCGGGTCGAGAACTTCATGGAGACCGCCGGCCTCGAGCTTGTCACGCACCTGGTCCCGCTGTACCGCGGCGCGCACCCGGAGATCGTCCGCGACGCGCTCGAGTTTCGCAGCCTGGTCGCGCGCGAGGTGGCGCGACTGGCCGCCGCGCGCATGGAACCGGGCGACCTCGACCGGCTGGCCGCCATCGCGCGACGCGCGGCCGCGCCGGGCCTCGAGCCGGCCGAGGTGTTCGCGCAGGACTTCGAGCTGTACATGGCGCTGACCGCGGTGGCGCGCAACCGCATCGTCGGGCTGCTGGTCAACACGGTGCGCGAGGCGATCAAGTCGTACACCGGCATCCTCATGTACGTGATCGTCTCGCCCGAGTTCGTGCGCGAGCATCACCAGCGGCTGCTGGCCGCGCTGGAGCGGGGCGACGCCGAGGCGGCCGTCGCCGCTGTCGACGACTACATGGTGCGCGGCACCGAGCACGTGCTGCGCCTGATGGACGAGGGCCTCTGGGTGAAGCATGAATGACGTGATCGAGAGCGGGGCATGGCCGCGCTGACGCGACAGGACGTGCTCGACATCGCGCGACTGGCCCGGCTGCACCTGGAGCCGGACGAGGTGGAGCGGCTGCGCGGCGAGCTGACCGCAATCCTCGAGCACATGGACGAGCTGGCCGCGCTCGACACCTCCGGGGTCGAGCCGATGACGCACGCGGTGCCGATGCAGCTGCGGCTGCGGCCCGACGAGCCGGAGCCGCCACTGAGCGTCGAGGAAGCGGTCGGCCAGGCGCCCGACCGGGACGGCGATCTGTTCCAGGTCCCGCACATCCTCAAGACCGCCGCCGGGTCGCGGCGAGCGGACGAGGGCGAGCAGTGAGCGAGCCGCTTCACTACACGTCGGCCGGCGAGCTGGCCCGGCGGGTGCGCGCCCGCGAGCTGAGCGCGACCGAGCTGGTCCGCGCCACCCTCGACCGCATCGCGGCGGTCGACGGCCAGCTGGGCGCCTACCTGCACGTCGACGCCGACGGCGCCGAGCGGCAGGCGGCCGCCATCGACGACGCCGTGGCCCGCCGCGTCGATCCGGGCCCGCTGGCCGGCGTGCCGGTCGCCGTCAAGGACGTGATGGTGACAGGCGGCATCCCGACGACGGCCGGCTCGCGCATCCTCGAGGGCTGGATCCCGCCGGCCTCGTACAGCGCCACGGTCGTGGAGCGCCTGCGCGCGGCCGGCGCCGTGCTGATCGGCAAGCTCAACCTGGACGAGTTCGCGATGGGCTCGTCGAACGAGAACTCGGCGTTTCGCCCGGTGCGCAACCCGTGGGACCTCGAGCGCGTGCCGGGCGGGTCGTCGGGCGGCGCGGCCGCCGCGGTGGCGTCCGGGCTGTGCGCGGCCGCGCTCGGCACCGACACGGGCGGATCGATCCGCCAGCCGGCCAGCCTGTGCGGCGTGGTCGGGCTCAAGCCGACCTACGGGCGGGTATCGCGCTGGGGCGTCATCGCGTTCGCGTCGTCGCTCGATCAGGTCGGGCCGCTGACCCGCACCGTCGCCGACGCCGCGCTCATGCTCGAGGTCATCGGCGGGTTCGATCCGCGCGACTCGACCTCGGTGGCCGAGCCGGCGCCGCGCCTGACCGGCGCGCTCGAGCGCGGCGCCGACGGGCTGACCATCGGGCGGCCGCGCGAGCTGGAGCTGCCCGGCGTGGATCCGGAGGTGACCGCGGCGGTCGACGCCGCGCTCGACGTGCTGGTCCACCTGGGCGCGACGGTGACCGACGTGTCGCTGCCGCACGCGAAGTACGCGCTGCCCGCCTACTACCTGATCGCGCCGGCCGAGGCGTCGTCCAACCTGGCCCGCTACGACGGCGTGCGCTACGGGCTGCGCGCCGGCCCGCCCGGCCAGGGTCTGCACGACATGTACTCGCGGACGCGCGGGGCCGGCTTCGGCGCCGAGGTCAAGCGGCGCATCATGCTCGGCACGTTCGCGCTGCGCTCCGGCTACTACGACGCGTACTACAAGAAGGCGCAGCAGGTGCGCGCGCTCATCGCCGACGACTACCGGCGCGCGTTCGAGGAGGTCGATCTCATCGCCACGCCGACGTCGCCCACGGCCGCGTTCCGGCTCGGCGAGAAGATCGACGACCCGGTGACGATGTACCTGGCCGACGTCTTCACCCTGGCCGCGCCGCTGGCCGGGCTGCCCGCGCTCAGCGTGCCGTGCGGCTTCACGCCGGAGAACCTGCCGGTCGGGCTGCAGCTGACCGGGCGGGCGCTCGACGAGGCGACCTTGCTGCGCGCGGCGGCCGCGTACGAGCGCGCTGCCGATCATCAGATCAGGCGGCCGCCCGAGGCCGGCTTGATCGGAGGTCGGTCGTGACCGCACGGTGGCAGCCGGTCATCGGGCTCGAGGTCCACGTGCAGCTGGCCACGCGCTCGAAGGCGTTCTCGGGCGCGCCGGCCGGGTTCGGCGCGCCGCCCAACTCGCAGGACGACCCGGTCGTGCTCGGGCTGCCCGGCTGCCTGCCGGTCTTCAACGCGGCGGCGCTCGAGCTGGCGCTGCGTCTGGGGCTGGCCTGCGGCTCGTCGATCCGGCCGGTCTCGCGCTTCGCGCGCAAGCACTACTTCTATCCCGATCTGCCCAAGGGCTATCAGATCTCGCAGTACGAGGAGCCGCTGTGCGAGGGCGGGACGATCGAGATCGAGCTGGGCGGCGCGACGCGGGCGGTGCGCCTGGTCCGCATCCACCTCGAGGAGGACGCGGGCAAGAACATGCACCAGGCGGGCGGCGCGGTGTCGCACGTCGACCTCAACCGCGCCGGCGTGCCGCTCATCGAGGTGGTGAGCGAGCCGGATCTGTTCTCCGCCGACGAGGCGGCCGAGTACATGCGCACGCTGCGCCAGCTCTGCCGCTGGCTCGACATCTCCGGCGGAGACATGGAGAAGGGGCAGCTGCGCTGCGACGCCAACGTGTCGCTGCGCCCGGCCGGGTCCGACACGCTCGGCACGCGCGCCGAGCTCAAGAACATCAACTCGTTCAAGTTCGTGCACCACGCCATCGAGCACGAGATCGCGCGCCAGGCCCGCATCCTCGACGGCGGCGGCGAGGTGGTGCAGGAGACGCGGCTGTGGGACTCGGTGGCGGGCGTCTCGCACTCGATGCGCAGCAAGGAAGAGGCGATGGACTATCGCTACTTCCCGGATCCGGATCTGCCGCCGATGGCGGTCGATGAGAGCGTGGTCGCGCGGGTGCGGGCGGCGCTGCCGGAGCTTCCGTCGGTGCGGCGGGCGCGCTACCGCGGCGAGCTGGGCCTGTCCGACGAGGACGCGCGCCAGCTGACCGCGGACAGGGCGGTGGCGGAGCGCTTCGACGCGGCGCTGGCCGCGCACGGCGGCGGCTCGGCGGCGGCAAAGCCTGTCGCCAACTGGATCCTGAGCGAGAAGGATCCGGCGCAGTCGACTGTCGCGGTCGAGCACGTGGCCCAGCTGGTCCGCCTCATCGAGGACGGCACCATCAGCGGGCCCAGCGCCAGGGAGGTGTGGGCGGAGATGGCCGGCTCCGGCGAGGCGCCCGGCGCCATCGTCGAGCGGCGCGGCCTGGTCCAGGTGCGCGACGAGTCCGCCATCGAGGCCGCCTGCGCCGAGGTGGTGGCGGCGAGCCCGGCCGAGGCGGCCAGTTATCGCGCGGGCAAGGCCCAGGTCATCGGCTTCTTCGTCGGCAAGGTGATGAAGAAGACCGGCGGCCGGGCGGACCCGAAGCTGGTCAACCAGGTCCTGCGCCGCCTCCTGGCCGGGGACGCGTGAATCGGTGAGGTTCGTGGCTCGTCGCGAGGGACGGCGTGGCTGACCGCGTGGACGAGGTGCTGAGCCCGCTGCGCTGGTCGGACGGCGCGCTGCACCTGCTCGATCAGCTGCGCCTGCCGGGCGAGGAGGTGTGGCTGCGCTGCGAGACCGAGGAGGACGTCGCGGCTGCGATCCGCACCATGGTCGTGCGCGGGGCGCCGGCCATCGGCTGCGCGGCGGCCTACGGGGTCGCGCTGGCCGCGCGGCGTCTGGCCGGCGCGGCAGCTCGGCGCGGCCGATTTTCTGGCCCAGCTCGACGGGGCCATCGAGCTGCTTGGCCGGACGCGGCCCGACCGCGGTGAATCTGTTCTGGGCGCTCGAGCAGATGCGCGACGCGGCGCGAGCGCATGGCAGGCGCGCGGATCGACGCAGATCGTCGTCGTCGCTGGAGGCGCGCGCCCAGGCGATCCAGGCCGACGACATCGCCATGTGCCGCCGCATCGGCCGCCACGGCGCGGCGCTGGTGCCCGACGGCGCCGCCGTGCTGACCCACTGCAACGCCGGCGCGCTGGCCACCGGCGGCTACGGCACCGCGCTCGGCGTCGTGCGCGCCGCGCGCGAGGCCGGCAAGGCGGTGCGCGTGCTGGCCGACGAGACCCGCCCGTTCCTGCAGGGCGCGCGGCTGACCGCGTGGGAGCTGGTGCGCGACGGCTTCGACGTCACGCTGATCCCGGACGGCGCGGCCGCGTTTCTGATGAGCCGCGGCGAGGTCGGCTGCGTCGTCGTCGGCGCCGATCGCATCGCGGCCAACGGCGACGTGGCCAACAAGATCGGCACCTACGGCCTGGCCCTGGCCGCCGCGCGCCACGGCGTCCCGTTCTACGTGGCCGCGCCGATGTCGACGCTGGATCCGGCCACCGCCACCGGCGCCGACATCCCGATCGAGGAGCGCTCCGGCGACGAGCTTCTCTCGCTCGGCGGCGTCGTGGTGGCCGCGGCCGGCGCACGCGCCCGCTATCCCGCGTTCGACATCACGCCGGCCGAGCTGGTCACCGCGATCATCACCGACCGCGGCGTGGCCCGCCCGCCCTACGGCGAGTCGCTGCGCTTCTCCGGCGACTGATCGGGCCGCGCCGCTCATCGCCCGGATCCGACCCCTGGTCGGCAGGATCCGGGGCCCGGTCGGGAAGGCTCCGCGCGGCCGCGAGGTCCGCCTTATCAAGAGGGCCAAGGAGAACGCCATGCGCATCCACGCACCCTCGATGTCCCTCGCCCTCGGTCTCTCGCTGCTCGTGTCCGGATTGCCCGGCTGCGGAGGCGCCGCCGACAAGCCGTCCACGCCGGACACCGGCCGCCCAGGCCGCGCCAGCCGCACCCGCAGCGGTGCCGCCGCGAGAAGGAGCGCTTCGATCTCGATCGTGCGCGACGACTTCTTCGCCGGCCTGCTCCAGCAAGATACGGCCGCCCTCGAGCGCGGCATGAAGGTGTGCGAGGAGACCCTCGCCCGCGACCCGGAGCACTCGGAGGCGATGGTCTGGCACGGCGGCGGCCTCATCATGAAGGCCGGCAACGCCTTCCGCACCGGCGACCGCGCCACCGGCGGCAAGCTGTGGGAGCAGGGAATGGCCGAGATGGACCGCGCCGTCGAGCTCGCGCCGGAGAGCATCGGCACGCTCATCCCGCGCGGCGCCGTCCTGCTCGCCGTGGCCGGCTTCGCGCCGGAGCCGCACCGGACGTCGCTGCTCGACAAGGCGCTGGGCGACTACGAGAAGGTGCTGGCCCTGCAGAAGGACGAGTTCGACAGCCTGACCAGGCACGCCCGCAGCCAGCTGCTCTACGGGCTGGCCGACGGCTGGCATCGCCGCGGCGACACGAGCAAGGCGCGCGGCTACTACGAGCGGCTCGGCGCAGGTCGCCGGCGACTCGCCCTACGGGGAGCGCGCCCGCGCGTATCTGGCCGGCGACACCACGCCGCGCGCTGATGGCCTGCGGCGGCTGCCACGCCGAGTGAGCGCGCGCCCCGGCGCGAGTAAGATGAGGACCATGGCGACCCCGGCGGCGCGCGCCCTTGGTCGCGCTCGGGCTGATGGTGGCCGTGAGCGCGGCCGTCGGGCTGCTCCTGGCCCTGTCCCAGGGCGACACCAGCCTCGGCCGCATCGCGCGCGCCTCGGCCATCTCGCTCATCTACGCCAGCCTCATCGGCCTGCCCGCGTGGGGGTTCATGGACCGGCTGTTCGAGTCGCTCGCCCAGCGCAGCGCCGCGGTGCGCTGGACGGTCGTGAGCGCCGTCCTGCTGGTCATGACCGCGGCCGGCTGCGCCATCGCCGGGCTGATCTTCATCGCGATCGGCTGGTTTCCGGCGGAGAACTACTGGAGCGGCTTCGTCTACTCGATCCGCATCTCGCTGCTGGTCGGCGCGATCATCACGATCAGCGCGACGGTGTGGGAGCGGATGCGCCGGCGCCTCGACGAGTCGCAGCTGGCCGAGGCGCGCGCCAAGGAGCTGGCCGCCGAGGCCCGGCTGCACGCGCTCGAGGCGCGCGTACACCCGCACTTCCTGTTCAACACGCTCAACTCGGTCCTGTCGCTCATCCCGGCCGATCCGGTGCGCGCCGAGGAGCTGCTCGAGAAGCTGGCCAGCCTGCTGCGCTTCTCGCTCGACGCGGGCCGCGCTGGCCTCATCCCGCTGGGCGACGAGCTGCGCATCGTGCGCGACTATCTCGACATCGAGTCGGCCCGGCTGGGCGAGCGGCTGCGCACATCGATCGATGTGGCGCCGGACGTGGAGAGCTGGCTGGTGCCGCCGTTCTCGCTGCAGACGCTGGTCGAGAACAGCGTGCGCCACGCCATCGCGCCGCGGCGCAGCGGGGGCGAGCTGCGCATCCGCGCCGGCCGCTCCGGCGACGACCTCGAGCTGTCGGTGTGGGACGACGGCAGCGGCTTCTCGCGCGCCGAGCTGCGACCTGGCCACGGGCTGGACAATCTGGAGTCCCGGCTCGGCGTGCTGTTCGCCGACCGCGGCCGGCTCGCCATCGAGCGCGACGGCGGCGGCATGGCAGTGACCGTGGCGGTGCCGCCGTGACCGGGCGTGACGACGCAGCGATGGCCGACGCGATGGCGGTGCCGCCGTGAGTCCGACCTGCTTCGTCGTCGACGACGAGCCGCTCGCGGTCCAGCGCCTTGTCGCGCTGCTGCGCAAGAGCGGACGGGTCGAGGTGGCCGGCACCGCGACCGACCCGGCCGAGGCGATCCGGGCGCTGGCGGCCCGACCGGTCGACGTCCTGTTCCTCGACATCCACATGCCGGAGATCGACGGCTTCGCGCTGCTCGAGCGGCTCGAGCGGCCGCCGCTGGTCATCTTCACGACCGCCCACGACGAGCACGCCCTGCGCGCGTTCGGCGTCCTGGCCATCGACTATCTGCTCAAGCCGGTCGGCCGCGCCGAGCTCGAGCGCGCCCTCGACAAGCTGGAACGCCTGCGCGCCGGCGCCGAGGGCGGCGCGTCGCCGTCATCGTCGGAGCTGACGCGGCTGATCGAGATGATGCAGGGCGCCCGCGGGCCGGCGCGCATCGCCTCGCGCCTGGGCGACCGCGTCACCCTGCTCGACCTCGATCAGGTCACCCACTTCTACGCCGCCGACAAGCTGACCTACGCGGTCGCAGGAGGGCGCGAGCACATCGTCGACGAGACGCTGAGTGCGCTCGAGCGGCGCCTCGATCCCGCCCGCTTCGTCCGCGTGCACCGGGGCGCCCTGGTCAATGTCGCGTACGTGGCCGAGCTGCTCACGGACGGCGGCGGCCTGGTGGTCTTGCTGCGCGACGAGGCCGGCACGCAGCTGCCAGTGGCGCGCGACCGGGTCCGCCCGCTCAAGGACAAGCTCGGGATATGATTGAAGCATTGCGGAGCTCGCCGGCAGCAAGGGCCTGGAATCCGGTCTTGCCTCTTGACGCCGCTGGCCGTCCGACTAAACTCCGCAATCCTTTGGAGAAAGCGGAGCAAGTGCGATGTATGCCGTGATCGAAACTGGTGGCAAACAGTACCGGGTACAGCCGGGCGAGACCGTCGTCGTCGAGACCCTTCCGGGTGATCGAGGCGATGCGGTCGAGTTCAATCGCGTGCTCCTCATCTCCGACGACGACTCCGTCGCGGTCGGGCGTCCGGCCATCGACGGCGCCGTCGTGACCGGCGAGATCGTGGAGCAGGGCCTCGGCGAGAAGCTGGTCGTGTACAAGTTCAAGCGCCGCAAGAACTACCGCAAGCGCAACGGTCACCGTCAGCCGTACACGGCGGTGAAGATCTCGAAGGTCGTCGGCCCGCAGTAGGAGACACGGTCATGGCACATAAAAAAGGTCAGGGCTCCTCTCGCAACGGCCGCGATTCCCACTCCAAGCGCCGCGGCGTCAAGAAGTACGACGGCGAGCACGTTCTCGCCGGCAACATCCTGGTCCGCCAGCTCGGCACCTTGATTCATCCGGGCCAGAACGTCGGCGTCGGCGTGGACTGGACGATCTTCGCCAAGATCGACGGCATCGTCCGCTTCGAGCGCAAGGGCAAGGCAGGCCGCCGCGTGTCGGTCTATCCGCCCGAGCAGGCCGCTTCGTAGTCGCCGAGGACGCCGCTCGGCGTCCTCTCGATAGTTCTGGTCAGCCGGCCGCCGCGTGGCGGCCGTCGGCCAGGCGCAGCTCGCGGCAGCCCAGCGCGTCGCGCAGAGCCGCGTCGTGGGTCGCGATCAGGATGATCGCGCCGCGGGCGCACGCATCGCGCAGGAGCGAGATGAGTGTCTCGGTTCCTGCCGCGTCGAGGCCGTTCTCCGGCTCGTCGAGGACGAGGACCGCCGGATCGCCGACCAGGGCAGCGGCCAGGCAGACGCGGCGCCGCTCGCCCAGCGACATGGTTCCGATGCGCGCGTCCTCGAGGGCCGACGGGTAGAGGCGACGCCGTTGATCGTCGTCGGGGAGGGGCGCATCGCGCAGCGCCGCGCAGAGGGCGAGCAGATCGCGGGCGGTCAGGAAGGGAGGTGGATCGGCCGCCTCGGGGACGAAGCCGATACGGCGGCGAGTCGCGCCGCGCAGGGGCTCGCCGGAGAGGGTGATGAAGCCGCGGTCGAGGGGGAGGATGCCGGCGACGATGCGGAGGAGCGTGGTCTTGCCGGCTCCGTTGGGGCCGACGACGGCGATGGATTCGCCGGGATTGCAGACGAGGTCGATGTCGCGGATGACCCAGCGCCCGTCGAGGCGAACGCCAACCTGTTCAAGCTCAAGCATCCCTGGGACCACGTTGACGTTGACGTTGAGGTTGACGTTGACGTTGACCTTGACCTTGACGTGAACCTGAACGTGAACCTGAACGCCACCGCTGACATTGACGATGACGATGACGCCGCGAGGCTGATCGGCCGCGGTCGTCCTTGTCGGCGGCAAGGTCAAGGTCAAGGTCAAGGGTGGGGTTCACGTTCAGGTTCAAGTTCACGTCAAGGTCAAGGTCAACGTCAACGTCAACGTCAACGTCAACTTGAACTGACGCTCATGGGGACGCTGTGGCCGCGACGCCGGAGAGAATGATCAACACGGTCATGGCGACGCCGATGGCCGCGATGACGACGCGAGTGCCGTCGACACCGCCGGGCCAATCGGCCCATCGCGCGGCTGGCACTGCGGCGGCCGCGAGCGCGACAGCGAAGGCGATCGCGGCCAGTCCTCGCTCCACATCGCCGGGGCCGAACGCCTGGGCGAGGCCGGCGTGGACGGCTCCGGCCATCACGCCGACGACGAGAAGGACCACCGCTGCCGCGACGGCTCGCACGTTCGCTGTCACGCCGCTCGAATCGAGAAGCCAGCCGGCCTCGCGGCGCGCTCGCGCGACAGGGGCGGCAAGGCCGAAGATGGCCGCGGTCAGGGTCAGCGCGGCGATCGCGGTCGAACCGAGGACGCCGACGCCCATCATCCCGGCCGCCGCTCCTCCTGCCGCGACCAGCACGACACCGCGGTGCAGGGCGCCGCGATCGCGCCGCCACAGGGCCACGGCGTGATAGATCGCCAGCGCGATCGGAACCGGTCCGGCGATCCACGTCCTCGTCCCGCGCCGCGCGACGGCTGACTCCGGCGCGCGCCGCCACGCGATGGGGACGGCCACTCCCATCGCGAGCGCACCGACCGCGATGCCGGCCCAGGCCGGCGCGCCGAGAATGATCACCATCGCCACGCCGCCGGCAGCCGCCGCCATCGCTGCCAGCTCGACCGGTCGCCGCGGCCTCACCGCAAGGGCCGCGCTGGCTCCGGCCGCGCACAGGCCGGCCGCCAGCCCGACCGCTCCGCCGCCGCCGCGCCAGTGAAGGGCGGCCCACGGCGCCTGCACCGCCACCCCTATCGCCGCCAGGCTGATCCACCACACGGCCGGGCCGATCGGCAGCGCTCGCAGGTAGAAAAGCTCGGGCCGGACCAGCGCCGCCCGGACAGCCGGCGCGGCGCCTGCCAGCCACAGCCCCCACAGCACCAGGCGCAATGGACGCGATGCGTCGAGGGCCGAGACGGCGTCGGCAGCCGTCATCCCATTGGGGCCAAAGACAATGGCGGCCACCAGGGTCAGCGCAGCCCACATGGGGGCCGCACGAGCCAGCGCGGCGCGACCGGCCGACCGGGTGATCGCGGCAAACCCCGCTTGAACCCGGGCGCTGGCCCCACTAAACCTGCCTGGCGACACATGCAATTCATTGACGAGGCGACCATCCAGGTCAAGGCAGGGGACGGAGGCAACGGCTGCGTCGCCTTTCGCCGCGAAGCGCACGTGCCGCGCGGCGGACCCTCCGGCGGTGACGGCGGCGACGGCGGAAGCGTCGTCCTGCTGGCCAACCCGCAGCTGCAGACCTTGCTCGACTACAAGTACCACCGCCACTACAAGGCGACGCGAGGCGAGGACGGCCGCAACAAGGACCAGTACGGAAGGGGCGGAGACGACCTTGTCCTCGAGGTCCCCGTCGGCACCGTCGCGTACGACACCGTCACCGGCGATCTCCTCGTCGATCTCGACGAGGCGGGCACGCGCTGGATCGCCGCGCGCGGCGGCCGCGGCGGCCAGGGCAACATCCACTTCGCAACCCCGTGGAACCGCGCGCCGCGCACCGCCACGCCCGGGACCGAGGGCGAGGAGCGCTCCCTGCGCCTCGAGCTCAAGCTGCTGGCCGACGTCGGCCTGCTGGGCTTTCCCAACGTCGGCAAGTCAACCTTCATCTCGCGCATCTCACGCGCACGCCCCAAGATCGCCGATTACCCCTTCACCACGCTCCAGCCCAACCTCGGCGTCGTGGCCCTGAGCGACGACCGCACCCTGGTCGTGGCCGACATCCCGGGCATCGTCGAAGGCGCGGCCGATGGCGCAGGCCTGGGGCATCGCTTCTTGCGCCATGTCGAGCGCACCCGGGTACTTGTGCACATCCTGGACGCATCCCCGCTGGCTGGCCCGGATCGCGAACCTCTCTCTGACTTCGATACCTTGAACAACGAGCTGGCCCGCTACGCCCCCGACCTGGCGAAGCGCCCGCAGGTCGTCGCGCTCAACAAGATCGACCTGACCGAGGTCCGGGAGTGCTGGGACCAGCTTCAGAACGCATTCGCGGGACCGGGGCATCCGACTTCACGGCATCTCGGCCGCCACCGGCCAGGGCGTCAAGGAGCTGCTGGAAGAGGTGTGGCGGGTTTCACATTCGCAAACGTGATCCAGGCGGCGAGTCTTGCTCGCACAAATTGGCGATGTTACAACATAATCCACCAAAACCGGTGCGTCGGGCGGCTGGCCGTCACCCACCTCCGGACTGGCAGGGAGACCACTCATGCGTTCCACCATGTCAGCCGCGCGCGGCGGCTTCGCAACCCGTCTCTTCGCGCTGAGCGCCGCACTGACCGCGACGCTGGCCATCGCGACGACCGCGGACGCATTCGGCCAGGCAGCCAAGCCAGGCGACAAGCAGCCAGCTGCCAAGCCGGCCGAGAGGCCAGCTTCCCGGCCAGGTGACAAGCAGGGCTCACCACCAGCGAGCTCACCCGCGCCGGGTGGCGAAGCGGGACGCGCGCAGCCGAGCTCGGCCGCGCCGACCGGCGCGCCATCGACCGAGGTGCCGGTCAACATCCGCCTGCGGCAGCTCGAGCAGCGCGTGCAGGCGCTCAAGGAGCGCGCGTGGCGCGCCAAGGCGCGCGTCGAGATGCTCAAGGAGGCCGTGCTGGGCGGCGGAATCGGAGCCCGCGCCGGCATCCAGCACTTCAACAAGATGGGCAGCTCGTATCGCCTGGTGCAGCTGATCTACGCGCTCGATGGCACGACCATCTTCACGCGCAAGGACGACAGCGGCGCCATGCACGAGACGAAGAACTTCGACATCCTGTCCGGCCCGATCACGCCGGGCAGCCACACGCTGAGCGTCATGGCCATCTATCGCGGCCACGGCTACGGCGTGTTCCGCTACCTCAAGAAGTACAAGTTCACGGTCAAGTCGAGTCACACCTTCACCGTCGATGAGGGCAAGGGCCTCAACATCAAGGTGATCGGCTACGAGCGCGGCGGCACCACGACCCCGCTCGAGGATCGCCCCGCGCTCGACTTCCAGGTCAACGTGGCCAAGGAGTGAGGCGTATGTCAGCCAAGCTCCGGCTCTGCGCGGCCAGCGCAGTTCTCCTGGTCGCGCGCCCGGCGCTCGCCGATTCGATCGACCAGATCGGCAAGCGCCTCGGCGTCTACGACAACGAGGTGACCAACCTCGCCAAGGGCATCCATCGCCCGAGCGAGATCGGCGCCGCGCCGGGTCGCGGGCGCGACGTGCCCACCCGCCGCGCCATCGACGCGCAGGTCAACTTCGGCATCGGCAACTACGACGAGGCCGCGATCGTCCTGTACGACGTGGTCGAGCGCTACCCGAACCACAAGGTGTACGACGAGGCGCTCTACTACCTGAGCGAGTCGCTGTTCATGAAGGGCGACTACGTCGCCTCGCGCTCGTACTTCACCAAGCTGGTGGTCAACCGCGGCACGCGCAGCAAGTTCTACCAGCAGTCGCTCGAGCGCCTCATCGAGCTCACGCTCAAGCTCAACGACTCGGAGAACGTGGAGCGCTGGCTGGCGCTGCTCGACGCGGTGCCGGCCGCCGAGCGCCGCTCGTCGGTGCCCTACGTGCGCGGCAAGTACTACTTCTTCAACGGCAACTACGACAAGGCGCTCGAGCAGTTCGGCCAGGTCGGGCCGCGCTCGAAGTACTACTTCCAGGCCCGCTACTTCGTCGGCGCCTCGCACGTGGCCAAGAAGGACCTGGCCCGCGCGGTGGTCGAGTACCAGAAGCTGGTGCGCCTGGCGGCCAAGAGCCCCGACCAGCGCAAGGTCATCGAGCTGGCCCACATGGCGCTCGGTCGCATCCACTACGAGCGCAACCAGCCGTCCAAGGCGATCGATCGCTACCTCGAGGTGTCGCGCCGCTCGGAGCTGTTCGACGAGACCATGTTCGAGGTCGCGTGGGTCTACGTGAAGAACCGCGAGTTCGACAAGGCGCTGCGCGCCCTCGAGCTGCTCGCGCTCAGCGACCCGATGTCGCCGCGCCTGCCCAACGTGAAGATCCTCGAGGGCAACCTGCGCATCCGCAAGGCGCAGCGCTTGACCGACTCCAACAACCCGCGCGCCGCGTCCGACGAGTACGACCGCGCGGTGTTCGTGTTCCAGTCGCTGCGCAGCGTGTTCGAGAAGCCGCGCCAGGAGCTGGACAAGGCGATCGCCGACAAGCGCGACCCGGCCGACTACATGGCGCAGATCACCGGCCGCCACGCCGAGACGTTCGACATCAAGGCGACCCTGCCCGAGGTGGCCGCGTCGTGGCTGCGCGACGAGCCGGAGGTCGGCCGCATCGTGTCGGTCGAGTCCGATCTCGGCCAGGTCGAGGGTGACGTCGAGGTGGCCGAGAAGACCATCCGCCGCCTCGAGTACGCCCTGGCCACGCCCTCGCGGGTCAACATCTTCCCCGGCCTGGCCTCCAAGCGCATCCGCGCCACCGAGATCATGGACGACCTGACCGGCATGCGCATCGATCTGGCGGCGCAGCAGCAGAAGCTGCTGGCCCGCTACGCCCAGGGCGGAGACGGCGCCGACCTCGACCGACTCGCACGCGAGCGCTCCGAGCTGGCCCGCCAGCTGCGCCGGATGCCGGACTGGACCGTGGCCGAGAGCGCCCGCATCACGCGCGCGCGCGGCCGCACCGTGGCCGTGGACAAGGAGTCGGCCGAGGCCAGCACTGTCATCGGCCGCGCCGAGGCCCAGCTGGTGGCGATGGAGAAGTTCCTCGCCGATCAGGGCTACAAGGAGGTCAAGGCGGGCGACCTGGCCGAGCTCAAGCAGGAGATCGCCAAGAACCGGGCCGAGATCCAGGCGCTCAAGAAGGAGCTCGACGCGGTCAAGGACGACACCATCGTCGCCCTCGATCGCGCCGGCACCGGCGACGACGCCGCGATGAAGCGGGCCGAGCTGCGCGGACGGCTGCGCGCCGCGCTCGACGCCGAGCACAAGGCCATGCGCCAGCTGGCCGCGCGCGCCGAGGGCAACGACCGGCGCGACGCCGACCGCATGGCCGCGATGGCCCTGCGCGCCGATCGCATCACCGCGCGGCTGGATCAGGCAAACGCCAAGATCGACGGCATCGTCGACGAGGCGCTGGTCGAGGTGCGCGCCACGCTCGAGGACGAGCGGGCCAAGCTCTCCTCCTACAAGCAGGAGTACGTCAACTACGACGGCGAGTCGCACGCGCTGGGCGGCGAGGTCCTCGGCCTGGCGTTCAACGAGGTGGCCCGCAAGCTGTACGAGGTCATGATGCGCTCCGACGTCGGCGTGGTCGACGTGGCCTGGTCGGTCAAGGAAGGCGCCGACCGCACCCTGCGCCGCCTCAACCTGGACCAGTCGCGCGAGGGCCGCATCCTCGACACCGAGTTCGCCGACGTGGTCAACGAGGTGCGCGAGAGCCGCGACCGCGAGCAACAGCGAAGAGAGCGCGTGCAGCCCAAGCAGCAGGCGCCGCAGCAGCAACAGCAGGCGCCGGCGCCGCGGTCGGTGCCGAGCAGCGGCGCGGCGGGCGCCGGAAGCAAGGGCAGCGCCGGCACGACGCAGGGGGGTTCCCGATGAGCGCCTCGAGCTCGACGACGCACATGAGCCGCCTGCGCCGGGTGCTGGCGGCGGCGCTGCTCGCGTCGCCGCTTCTGTGGACCGGCCCCGCGCAGGCACAGCCGCCCGGCGGCGCGACTCCGAAGAAGCCCGCCGCCCAGCCGCTCGACCCGAAGCCGCCGACCGCCAACCCGGTCGGCCCGCGCTCGCCCGGCGACCCGTCGCCGCAGCTGGCCCCGGCCAAGCAGGCGCCCGAGGAGGGACCCGGCGGGCGTCGCTACAGCAGGGAAGAGAAGGCGGTCCTCAAGGAGATCGAGTCGGACCTCAAGCGCTACCAGCGCGCGGCCGAGTCGCACCACGAGCGGATCAAGGACTACCTCTACGCCCAGTACCTCGACCGCAAGGCTCGCCTCGAGAAGCGCTACGCCGACGGCATCTCGCGCACCGAGGCGCAGCAGCGCAAGCGCCACCTGAGCGCCATCGCGCTGCTGCAGAAGTTCATCAGCGACTATCCCAACCACGCGCAGTTCACGCCGGACGCGATGTTCCGCCTGGCCGACCTCTACCTCGACGAGGCCAACTGGGAGTTCGAGAAGCGCTTCGACGAGGCGGTCGACGCGGGCGCCGGCACGGCCGATCTGGCCGCCGACGACGCCGCCCAGCGCGCCGATTACTCGAAGTCGATCGCGCTGTGGACCGACGTCATCCGCCGCTTCCCCGAGTACCGCCAGCGCGCCGGCGCGATGTACCTGCTGGCCTACTACCTGAAGGAGACCGGCGAGGACCGGCGGTCGCTGGCCGTCTATCGCGGCCTTGTGTGCGGCAACAAGTACGCCCCGCTGGCCGAGCCGCCGCCCGCCCCCAACCGCGACAAGGTCCGCCTGTTGACCGCGAACGCCGCCAAGTCGTCGTTCCGCAACCCGTACGCCGACTGCGTGGCCTCGACCCGCGACAAGCAGCTGGTCGAGGACTCGTGGGTGCGTGGCATCGGCGACATCCACTTCCTGACCCCCGGCGAGCTCAACGAGGCGATCGTCGCCTACGAGAAGGTCGCGCGGCTCAAGAAGTCCCGCTACTACGACGAGGCGCTCTACAAGCTGGCCTGGTCGTACTACCGCAACGACGACTTCCTGAAGGCGATCGCCGCGTTCGACGAGTCGGTGGCCTACTCCGACGCGCTGGTCAAGCAGGGCAAGGAGCCGCTGCCGCTCCGGCCCGAGGCGCTGCAGTACATCGCCATCGCCTTCACCGATCCGTGGTCGCTCGAGGAGCAGCCGGATCCGGTGCGCGCCTTCGACCGCGCGATGCAGTTCTACCGCAACCGCTTCGGCGAGCCGCACGTGCGCGACGTCTTCGAGCAGCTGGGCGACACCTTCAAGGTGCTCGAGGCCAACGACCAGGCCATCGCCGCCTGGCGCATCGCGATCGACAAGTACCCGCTCTACGAGCTCAACCCGCTCGTGCACCAGAAGATCGTGCTGGCCTACGAGGCCAAGGGTGACAGCTCGGCGGCCGACACCGAGGCGGGCAAGCTGGCCTCGGCCTACTCGCCGGGCACTGCCTGGTACACGGCCAACGAGACCAACCGCGAGGCGATGGAGGCCCAGCAGCGCATCCGCGAGCGGATGCTGCGCGCCGCGGCCGAGAACATCCACAAGGAGGCGCAGGAGGCGCGCGCCGCCTACAGCGCCCAGCCGACCGAGCAGGCGCACGACCGCTACGTCGAGCTTTACCGGCGCGCGGCCGAGATGTACCAGCGCTTCATCGAGGAGTACCCGACCTCGGCCAACGTCTACGAGTTCACCTACCGGCTGGGCGAGACCAGCTTCTTCGCCGAGCAGTACATGGCCGCCATCCCGCACTACAAGTGGGTGCGCGACCACCGCGACCTGAGCGAGGCGCGCTTCGAGAAGTCGGCGCGCTCGATCATCCAGGCCTACCAGGCCGAGATCGATCGCCAGGTGAAGGCCGGGCAGATCAAGGAGCCGCCCGAGCCGACCATCGAGATGCTCAAGGCGATGCCGAAACCGATCCGGTCGCTCGACATCCCGCCGCTCTACCGCGAGCTGCAGACAGCGCTCGACGAGTACCAGCAGATCATCAACGACCCGTCCACGGCGCCCAACATGGGCCTCCTGGCCGGCATCGTGTCGTATCGCTTCCTCCACCTCGAGGACGCGGCCAAGCGCTTCCAGTTCACGTTCGACAAGTTCTGCGGCACGCCCGAGGCGGTCAAGGCCAAGGACGGCCTGCTCGCCATCTACGAGGTGCAGGGCAAGGACGACAAGTTCGCCGAGACGAACGAGAAGTTCATCTCGATGAAGTGCGGCACCGAGGAGGACATCCAGCTGGCCAAGGCGCAGAACCGGTCCAAGGAGTTCCGCGAGGCGGAGGACCTGTTCAAGGCGCAGAAGTTCGACCTGGCCGCGGTCGCGTTCTATCGCTACACGAAGCAGGCGATCCCGGGCGATCCCAACATCCCGGTCGCGCTCTACAACTCGGCCGTCGCGTACGACAAGTCGGGCAAGCCGAAGACCGCCGTCTACCTGTACAAGGACTTCACCGACAACCCGGCGCCGGAGTTCCGCCAGAGTGAGTACTACCTGGCCGCGCTCTACAACACGGCGGCGTCGAACTACAAGGCGTTCGACTACAAGAGCGCCGTCAACGGCTACCTCAACGTCGTCAAGGTGTCGAGCGAGCCGAACCGCAAGGTGCCGCCCACCTTCGAGCTGTCGCTCGAGGAGCTGCGCCTCACCGCGATCTTCAACGCCGCGGTCATCCGCGAGCTCGACCGCGTCTACATCAATCCGTCGGGCACGCCCGGCACCGGCGCGGTGTCGCTGTACAAGAAGTACGCCTCGATGGAGAAGGACCGTCGCAAGGCCGACCGCGCCACCTGGGCCATCGCGCGCATCTGGTCGACGGCCGGCGACGACAAGAAGCTGGCCTTCGCCTACGACGACTGGCGCAAGAAGTACGGCCGCGACTCGGGCAACGCCGACGACTACGTCTTCTCGTACTACAACATGGCCAAGGTCTACGAGAAGAAGGGCAAGAAGAAGGACATGGACTACGCCAAGCGCCAGACCGTCAAGGCGTGGTCCACCGTCGGCCAGCCCAAGGGCACGGCCGCTTCGGACATGGCGGCCGAGTTCGACTTCGAGCAGGTCGAGGCCTACTACGCGAAGAACTTCGCCGGCTACAAGATCGAGCGCGCCCCGCGCACAAAGCGCGAGGCCGACCGCGTGCTCGACAAGCTCGACCGGCTCAGCCAGGACACGCGCACGAAGTACCTGGCCCTGGCCAAGTACGAGTCCGGGCCGTGGGGCCTGGCCGCCCTCGAGCGCGTGGGCGACACGCTGTACTTCCATGCCCTCAAGATCGCCGAGATCCCGATCCCGAAAGAGATCATCAAGATGGACGCGAAGTTCCCGGATCGCGGCATCCAGGCCCAGTACATGGAAGTGCTTCAGGGGCTGGTCAAGCCGCTCGAGGACCAGGCCAAGACGCAGTGGACCAAGGTCGTCGAGACCGGCAAGTCCCAGGGCATCGCCAACCAGTGGACGCAGCTGGCCCAGGAGCGCCTGCACGACTTCATCTCGCAGGAGGAGTTCCCGGTCCAGCGCGCGCCGCTCGCCGAGGGCACGGAGAAGCCATGATCATGCGAGATCCGGCCGCCCGATCGGGCGTTTGTGTATCGATGGTCACGCCATCGGCTCGCTCGCTGGCCGCAGCGCTCCTGGCGCTGGGCCTCGCCGCATGCGGCGGCAAGAGCAAGCAGGAGGCGGCAGAGCCGGGCCAGACCGGCGCGTCGGCCGGGCAGGGAACCGCTCGGCCGGCCACGCCGGCCGGTGAGGGCGCGACCGGCGCCACGGCCGACGGCGGGGTCAGGCCGCCGGGGCTCGATCTTCCGCCAGCCGAGAAGCAGAAGCGTGTGGCCGCACATCTCAAGCGCGGCCAGACTGCCCTGGACAACAGGCGCGACGCGGACCTCGCGGCCGGCGAGGCCAAGATGGCGCTGGCGGTGGACGAGACCAACGTGGACGCGATGGTGCTGCTGGCCGAGTCGTATTACGTGAAGGGCTACTACGACCTGGTCCAGGACGTCCTCGACAAGGCGCAGCAGCGCGGCGGCGGCAACAACAAGAAGCTGCACTTCATGTTCGGCCTGGTGCACGACCGCGCCAAGAAGCCGGACGAGGCGCTCGCGTCGTACCAGAAGGCGGTCGCCATCGACGCCAGCTATCGCAGCGCGCTGATGAACCTGGGCGTGCACCAGCTGCGCAGCAAGCGCTTCCAGGAGGCCGCCGCGCTGTACGAGCGGCTGACCGGGCCGCTGAACTACCGCACGCCGGCCTCGTACACCAACCTGGGCTCCGCGTACCGCGGGATGTCGGCCGAGTTCAGCACGAGCGACGTCAACCGGCGCAACGAGCTACTTCTCAAGGCGGAGCGGGCCTACAAGCAGGCGCTGACCGCCAATCGAAACTACGCCAACGCGTACTACAACATGGGGCTCCTGTACCTGGACGCCGACCCGTTCCCCGAGGGAAAGGCGGACATGGACCTCATCAAGCGGCTGCAGCGGGCCAAGACCCAGTTCGCCGAGTATCGCCGCCTGGCGGGCGCCGATCAGAGACTGGCCGACGAGCAGGTGGCCGTCGCGCAGAAGCTGATCGACAAGGAGGAGCGGGCGCGGCTGAAGGCGCGCGAGCGCGAGGCCAAGCAGAAGGCGCGCGACGCCAAGGACGCCGCCGACAAGGCGAAGGACGGCGCGGACAAGGCCAAGGACGGCGCGGACAAGGGCCAGAGTCAGGGGACCACCCCGAACCCGTAGCGGCGGAGTCGAACATGTCGAAGCGAATGACACGATGGGTGCTGGCGGTGGTCCTGGCGGGAGCGACACTCGTCACCGTGAGCGGCATCAGGCCGGCCGCGGCGCAATCGCGCGAGAAGTGCGACGAGGGTGAGAACGCCGACAGCGCCTCCGGCAGCAAGACCGGCAAGAAGAATTACCGCACGGTCATCGGTCCGGACGGCCGCAAGGTGTTCGTCATCGAGAAGGCGTTCGTCGTGTGCGGCAAGGTCCCGAAGCCGACCGTGATTTACGCGCTGCAGGCCTCGACCATCAATTACGAATGGGAGACCCTGACGCAGGACTTCCTGCCCAAGGTCATCGAAGCGACCAGGAAGGCGCCCTTCTGACATGGCCAAGCACTCTCCCAGGCCAGGTACGAGAGCCGGCGCCGGAGGGGCCGGCCGCGGCGGCGGACCGTCGGTGCGCAGCCTGCGCGTGGGCATCGCGCTCGGCGATCACTTCATCGACGAGCGGCTGTTTCGCAGCCGCGAGCACATCACGATCGGGCAGTCGGCCAAGAACACCTTCACGATCCCGATCGAGAGCCTGCCGCGCTCGTGGCAGCTGTTCAGCGTCGAGAACGGGCGCTACGTCCTCCACTTCACCGACTCGATGGACGGCCGTCTGTCCGACGGCAACAACGTCTACACGTTCGAGCAGCTGAAGGGTCGCGGCGCGGACCGGCGCGGCAACCACTGGGTGGTGCCCCTGGTCGAGACCGCGCGCGGCAAGGTCGAGCTGGGGCAGATGAAGCTGCTCTTCCAGTTCGTGTCGGCGCCGCCGCTGCAGCCGCGCCCGCGCCTGCCGGCTTCCGTGCGCGGCACGATGGCCGACCGGGTCGATCCGCTGCTGGCCGTGCTGATGGCCATCTCGCTGCTGTTCCACTTCGGCGTGGCGGTCTACTTCTATCAGTACGACCGCACCGTCTACTCGCGCGCCGAGCAGGTCCGCCAGTTCCAGGAGGACATGTTCCGCGACAAGGTGGTCGCGCTCGAGCCGGTGCAGCCGACCCCGACCGGCACCGCCGAGGTCGCCAAGGAGGCGCCCGGCGACCAGACCCAGAGCAAGCCGAGCAGCGGCTCGGGCGGCAAGAAGGCCGACGACAGCAGCGGCGACGACTCCGGCGCGCCCGACGACGCCACCATCTCCGAGGCGATCCAGGACTCGGCCCTCATCGCGGCCATCACCGGCGGCGAGGGCGAGAGCTCGCGCTACAGCAAGATGAACGAGACCGACCAGGGCGCGGGCCTGGACAAGGCGATCGAGGACGCCAAGGGGCGCGACATCGGCTCGATCGGCGAGGGCGGCGGCCGCCGCACGCGCGGCCCGGACACCGGCAAGATCGGCTCCGGCAAGGGCGGCGGCGAGATCAAGGGCCCGGGCAAGGGCACCGAGGTCGGCACCAAGGTCGAGGAGAAGGTCTCGCGCGCCTCCTTCGACGTCGAGGACATCAGCGAGTCCACGCTCGACCCCGACTCGGTGGCCAAGATCATCCGCTCGCGCTACCTGCAGGGCATCAAGCGCTGCCACCAGCGCCTGCTCAAGGCCGATCCGAACGCCGGCGGCCGCGTCAGCCTGCGCTTCACGGTCGGCCCCACCGGCGGCGTGACCAAGGCCGACGTCAAGGGCTTCGACTCCGGCGTCGACGCCTGCATCAAGGACCTGTCGCTCAAGTGGCGCTTCGGGGCCCCCAAGGACGACGACGGCAAGCCGACGTCCGCCGACTTCCAGATCCCGCTCGTGCTCCAGCCTGAGTAGCCGCGTGGTTGAACGCCAAGTCGCCAAGTCGCCAAGGGCGACCGAGTGGCTGCGCGTTCCGATCTGATCGAGCGCCAAGACGACAGTTGTCGCCGGATCGTCGCGTTGACCGTCGCCGGCGCCGCTTGAAATCTACGAGGTAAGACTCGAGTCCGAGCCGGCGACGGACAACGCGACGATCCGGCACACCTTGTCGTCTTGGCGCTCGATCAGATCTGACGCGCGGCTACTCGATCCGCCTTGGCGAACTTGGCGACTTGGCGTTTCAACCACGCGGCGTGGAGCGAAAAGCAGCCACCACCCGATCCAGGTCAGACTCGGACAGGCTCGAGCCGCTCGGCAGGCAGAGGCCGCGGGCGAAGAGGTCGGCCGATACGGCGCCGCCACGGATCGCGTGGGTGCGGAAGACTGGCTGGAGGTGCATCGGCTTCCAGACGTTGCGGGCCTCGATCTGATGCGACTCCATGTGGACCCGGATCTGCTCCGCCGTGGCGCCGAAGCGGGTCGGGTCGACGGTGAGGCAGGTGAGCCAGCAGGTCGAGCGGCCGTAGGGCGCCTCCGGCATGAAGTCGATGCCGTCGAGGTCGGCCAGCGCGGTGCGGTAGAAGGCGTTGACCGCCCGGCGGCGAGACACGAAGTCGGACAGGCGGCCGAGCTGGGCGCGGCCGACCGCGGCCAGGAGGTTGCTCAGCCGGTAGTTGTAGCCGATGGCCGAGTGCTCGTAGTGCGGCACCGGATCACGGGCCTGGCTGGCCAGCGAGCGGGCCCGGGCGATCCAGTCGGCGCGCGTCGAGACGAGCATGCCGCCGCCGCTGGTGGTGATGATCTTGTTGCCGTTGAACGAGAAGACCGAGAGCGCGCCGAAGCTGCCGGCCGGGCGGCCGCGGTACTCGGCGCCGAGCGCCTCGGCCGCGTCCTCGATGACCGGCACCTCGAAGCGGGCGCATGCGGCCAGGATCCGGTCGTAGTCGGCGCACTGGCCATAGAGGTCGACGGCGATCACCGCCTTCGGGAGACGGCCCCGCTTCGCGCGATCCTCGAGCTCCTCGGCCACGAGATCGGCGTCCATGTTCCAGGTGGCGCGGTCGCTGTCGATGAAGGCCGGCAGCGCGCCCTGGTAGACGACCGCGTTGGCGCTGGCCGCGAAGGTCAGATCCGAGCACAGGACCTCGTCGCCCGGCCCGACGCCGAGCAGGACGAGCGCGAGGTGCAGCGCCGCGGTCCCGCTGGAGAGGGCCGCGGCGTGGCCGGCTCCCAGCAGCGCGGCGAACTCGGCCTCGAACGCGTTCACCTGCGGCCCGACGGTGCTGATCCAGTTGGAGTCGAAGGCCTCCATGAGCAGCCGGCGCTCGGCCTCGCCCATGTGCGGCGGCGACAGGTAGATACGGCGATTGGCCATGATCGTGAGTCCAGACTCCGGGCTCAGGCGCTGGCCTGCCGCGAGGGGCCCATGAAGACAGGCATCGTCGCGTGTCCCTGCTGCGAGATGCCCTGGCGCTGGAGCACGCGCACGACGGTCATGGCCAGGATCTTCAGGTCGAGCAGCAGGCTCCAGTTGTTGACGTACCAGGTGTCGAAGTCGAGCTTCTCGTCCCAGCTCGGCGCGTTGCGCCCGTTCACCTGGGCCCAGCCGGTGATGCCGCCGACGACGTCGTGGCGCCGCGCCTGGTCGCTCGAGTAGCGCTCCACGTACTCGACCGGCAGCGGGCGCGGCCCGACGAGGCTCATGTCGCCGCGCAGCACGTTCCACAGCTGCGGCAGCTCGTCGATGCTCGACGAGCGCAGGAACGCGCCCAGCCGGGTCAGGCGCTCGGCGTCGGGACGCAGCGCGCCGCGCTCGTCGCGGTCGTCGAGCATGGTGCGGAACTTGAAGACGTCGAAGGTCTTGCCGCCCTTGCCGGCGCGGCGATGCCGGAACAGCACCGGCGCGCCCATGGTGAGACGGATCGCGACCGCGCTCGCGGCCATCACCGGCGCCGCCGCCATCAGCGCAGCGCCGCCCAGCACCTTGTCGAGGGCCGTCTTTGCTATAAGATGAATTCCTTCCTGTCGCATCCCAGGCTCGCGAGATCGCGGGCTACGTTAGCATGGGCGAGCGCAAAATCACCGTGTACGGCGCGTCGGGGCACGGCAAGGTCGTGCTCGACATCCTGCTCGCCGCCGGCACCGCGAACATCGCCGGCTTCGTCAACGACGGCGAGGCGATGCAGGGCGCATCCGTGCTCGGCCTGCCGGTGCTCGGCGACGGCGCGTGGCTCATGGAGCAGGCGCGCGGCGGCGGCGACATCGCTGTCGCGCTCGGTATCGGCAACAACATGGTGCGCCACGGTCGCGCCGAGGAGTGCCGCCGGGCCGGCGCGTCGCTGCTCCTGGCCGTGCATCCGCGCGCCACCGTGTCGGCCTCGGCGCAGGTGGGCGACGGCACCGTGGTGATGGCCGGCGCGGTCGTCAACCCGGACGCGATCGTCGGGCAGGGCGCGATCCTCAACACCTGCTGCGTTGTCGAGCACGACGTCGTCGTCGGCCACTTCGCCCACATCTCGCCCAACGCGACCCTGGGCGGCGGCGTGCGGGTCGGCGACTTCTCGCATATCGGCCTCGGCGCTTCGATCCTGCCGGGCGTGCGCATCGGCGCCCACGTCATCGTCGGCGCCGGCGCGACCGTCACGAAGGATCTCGAGGACGCGATCGTCGCTGTCGGGACCCCCGCGCGAATCACCCGGCGGCTGGTCTTCTGAGGTGAGCGGGCGCGACGGCCAGCGACCCAAGGTCGCCCACATCGCCACGATCGATCTGTCGCTGCGCGTCGTCCTGCTCAACCAGCTGCGCGCCATCGAAGCGGCCGGCTACGACGTCGTCGGCATCTCCGCCGACGGCGAGCACGTACCGGCGATCGAGGCGGCCGGTATCCACCACATCGCCGTGCCGATGACCCGGCGCATGGCGCCCCTGGCCGATCTGATCTCGCTCTATCGCCTCTACCGGCTCATCCGGCGCGAAGGCTTCACCATCGTGCACACGCACAACCCGAAGCCGAACCTGTTCGGGCAGATCGCGGCGCGTGCGGCGGGCGTGCCGGTCGTCATCAGCACCGTGCACGGCTACTACTTCCACGACCGGATGCGCCCGCTGGCCCGCCGTGCGCTGATCTTCCTCGAGAAGATCGCCGCGCGCTGCTCGGATCTCATCCTCTCGCAGAGCCGCGAAGACGTCGAGACAGCGGTCAGAGAGGGCATCGCCCCGCGCGACCGCATCGAGGTCCTCGGCAACGGCATCGACATCAGCCGCTTCGACCGCGCGACCCTCTCGGACGACGTCCTGGCCGCGGCCCGGCGCGAGCTGGGCATCCCCGACGGCGCGCCGGTGGTCGGCTTCGTCGGCCGCCTCGTCGAGGAGAAGGGCATCCTCGAGCTGATGGAAGCCGCGCGCGCGGTCCTGCGCCGCTTCCCGGCGGTGAAGTTCCTGCTGGTCGGCCCGCACGACCCGGAGAAGCACGACGCCCTCGATCCGGAGATCGCCGCGCGCCTCGGCCTCGGCGAGGCCTTCGTGTTCGCCGGCATGCGAAACGACATGCCGGTCATGTACGCGCTCATGGACGTCTTCGCGCTGCCGTCTCACCGAGAGGGCTTTCCGCGCTCACCGATGGAGGCGGCGGCCATGGGCGTGCCGAGCGTGGTCACCGACATCCGCGGCTGCCGCGAGGCGGTCGTGGACGGAGAGAGCGGCCTCTTCGTGCCGGTCCGCGACGCGGCTGCTCTGGCGGAGGCGATCGGCTCGCTGCTCGGCGACCCGGACCGCGCCCGGGCCCTCGGTCAGGGCGGCCGGCGCCTGGCGCTCGAGCGCTTCGACGAGCAGCGGGTCTTCGCCCACGTCATCGAGGCCTACGAGCGCCTGCGCGCGAGGTAGCCGCGTGTTTGGGCCGCCAAGTCGCCAAGAACGCCAAGGGGGCCGCGGCGCCTCGTTCCGCCGCCGATTGGCAGTCTACTCGGCCGGCAACCACTCCGGCGGCGGAACGAGGCGCCGCGGCCGCCCTTGGCGACTTGGCGACTTGGCGGCAAACCTCGCGGCTACCTCAGACTGGCCTAGATCTCGCAGTCGATGAAGTTGTCTTCGTCGTTGGATTCGGCGACGTCGGTGCCCGCGCCGCAGTTCACGAGCTCTCGGTTTCCGTCGGTGTTGCCGACGATCTCGTCGTCGCCGTCGCCACCGACGAAGCGATCGCCCGCGGCGGCGTCGCCGACGAGGACGTCGTTGCCCTCTTCGCCCTCCATGTTGTCGGCGGCGCCGTCACCCTGGATGAAGTCGTCGCCGAGCCCGCCGCGCAGGAGGTCGGCCTGGGCGCCGCCGAGCAGCTCGTCGTTGCCGGCCATGCCTTCGAGCGTGTTCCGCGCCGAGCTGCCGACCAGCGTGTCGTCTCCGGACCCGCCGACGACCTTCTCCACGTCGCGGCCGACGTCGTCCCCTTCGCCTTCCTCGCCATCGTCGTTGTCGCCGGCGCCCAGCGTCACGTTGAGTCCGACGGTGCGCTTGCGGTAGTCGAGCGTGTCGATGCCGGCGCCGCCCTGAACCGTATCGCCACCGTTGGCAGCCGTGCCCTGGCGGAACGTGTCATTGCCGCTGCCGCCCACCTCGGTGTCGTCGCCGGGGCCGCCATCGATCGAGTCGTTGCCGGCGCCGCCCTCGAGGATGTCCATGCCCTCGTTGCCGATCATCGTGTTGTTGCCGTTGCCGCCGATCAGATCGATCGTCGCCGGTGTCGCCATCCAGGGTGTAGCTGGTGCCGAGCCCGGAGAAGTCGAGCACATCGTTGCCCGCTCCGCCCCGGATCGTGCGAACGACAGCGCCGGTCACGTCGGCGTCGCCGTCCCCGCCGTAGTCGAGCCGTCCGGAACCGATGAACGCCACGGTGTCGTCAGCCGAGCCGAGCGCCCACGTGAAGTTCTGGATGTTGATGAGCTGGACCTCGATCTCGCTCACCGCGTCGGCTTCGGGCGTGAGCCCGGGCTCGAGCACGCCGGTCAAGGTGACGCTATCGACCAGCGCACCGCCGGTGACGATGACCCGGTTGGTATTGGTCGTCGTTGCGCCGCCGCAGGCGATTCCGTTCAACCGGATGATGCCGGTGCCGGTGCGGCTCAACGTCGTTGCTTGCCCATCCACCGTCACGCGGACCGTGCCGGCCGCGTCGAACGCACAGGTCGACGCGGTCTGCGCGCGCGCCTCTGACTGCCAGAGCAGCGCGGCCACGACCCCCACCGCCAAGGTGCAACCAACCTTACCGAAGCTCATGACCTTTCCCTCCCTCTGAGTGAACGGACATCCCCAGTGTACGCCACTACAAACCCGCGCTCAGCGTATCCTGTTCGCGTCCGCCCCGCTGCAACGCAATTGCGACTTCGTCGCTGCGCAAGGATGGTGCAGCGGCCGACCGACGGTGACGGCCGGTGCCTGCGCTCACGCCGCAGGAGAAGCTCCGTCCCGACGTAAGCAGCCGCACCGGTCCCGTTCCGAAGGTGGACCGTTCCGATCTTTGCCGACCCTTCAGATCCGGACTGGCCCGCAGAGGAAGGCTTCGAGTCGGAGTGCGGATGATCCGGACGACGCGGTCAGTCGCAATCCGGGACGACGCTGCGGCCGGGCAGCACGCTGTCCCGGTGGTCGGCGGGGACGTCTCGGTCGCCGTGGCGCGCGCGGGCGGTCGCCAGGGTGAATTCGAGCAGGTTCTGGAGGGCGGTGGTGCCGTGGCCATCGGAGCCGCCCAGGTAATAGAGCTCGATGAGGGTCTGCTCGGGCGTACGGGCCGCTGCGATCTCGAAGACCCGGCTCAAGGAGTCGTTGAGGCCGGAGTCCCCCAGCCTGTCCGGGTCCTCGCGCAGGCGGCGCTCGATCTCGTCGCGGCTGAGGTCGGTGCCGCTGTCCTGCGACTCCTGGACCAGCTGGTCCACGGCCTGGGAGCGGATGGCGCGCAGGTCGCTCTCGGTGAAGTCGAAGCGCACGTTGTTTCCGCCGAAGGAGGACAGCTCCTGGCCGGTGAAGTGCTCGAAGGCCTCGATGATCGAGCCGTCGGCGCCCTCGATGAGGAGCGAGTAGCTCGTGCTCCCGTCCGTCCCGTCGGTGATCATCGCGCCGACGTCGTTGAAGCGCACGCCCGTGATGCGCTCGACGGTTCCGTCGGCGTGGTGGACCTCGGTGATGGTGCCCTCGGAATCGCTGAGCACGCCTCCGATGGAGATCGGACCCGCGTTTACCTCGGCCGAGGTCGACCCCGAGACGTTGAGCGAGTCGATGGTCGTCGGATCGCGGGTGCCGGGAGCGTCCGGCGGAGGCAGGCGCCCGCTGGCCAGGAACTCCTGGTAGGCCGCCCATCCCTCCGCCGTCGAGATGTCGATGTCCACGGTCCGCACGGTCCCCTCGGACAGCTCGCGGCTGCCTCCGAGCGCCACGCCGAAATCGCCCAGGCTCACGCCGAGCGACAGCGCCTGCCGGACGAAGTCGGCGTCGCCGACAACGACGCGCACGGTGCTGGGATCGACGCGCTGGACGCCGCTCGACAGGCGGCGGCCCTCCTCGAAGCCCATCTCCACTTGCAGCTGGCGATAGGTGGCGGTGAGATTGTGGCCCTCGAAGAACTCCTCGGAGAGCTCCACGCTCTCGCCCGGCAGGATGGTCCGCGGGTTAACCGGGTTGGGTGGCGGCCGGTCTCCGTCGGCGATCGCGTCGGCCGCATCGGGCGACACCGACACGCTGAACTTGCTCGTGGTGCCGGTGAAGACCGACAGGGCGCCGCCCACCCTCGTGCCCTCGGCCTGGGCGTTGAGCCCGACCTGCAGCCTGGTGCTGACCGAGAGGTCCTGCTTCGGGCATCCGCCGGTGACGTCGAGCTTCGTCTCGCTGCGCTCGATGGACACCGTGCCGGTCGCGTCAACCGTCACGCCCGCGCCCTCCGGGCCGCCGCAGGTCTGCTCCTGCCGGCCCGAGGTGGCGGTGCAGGAGACGGACACCGAGCCCGGAAAGGGCAGTGCGATGAGCTCGCCGGCGTCATTGAGCGCCGGCCCGGTCTCGGGACCGGCAGCCGGCGCGTCCGGGGCCGGGCCGGGGCTGCCGCCCGCGGCGGCCGGGTCGGCGCAGGGACCGAGCGGCCCCATGGTGGCGATGGCTTCGCCGGCGCAGGCGGTCTTGTCGTTGACCGAGCCGCCCAGCGCCCGGTACGCGCTCACACCCGCGAGCGCCAGGATGGCCACGAGGATGAGCGATTGCACGAAGCTGTTACCACCGCGCTCGTCGGACAGACAGGCCGCGAGGAGGAGCCGCTTCATCGCAGGTGGTCGCTACAGCAATGAGCGTGCCCTTGCTCGGCTCGCGAGCGGGTCTGAAGGATCCATCGATTGACGCTCCACGGCATGGTGTCGCCGTCCGTCCGCTGGTCTTCAAGCTCACCCGCCTGGACTTCAAGACCAGGCCTGGCCTGCACGCTCGCGAGCCGGCGGGCGCGCTCGGACCCGAGCTATGCTGTGGGTTCGTGCCTGCGCGCAGCGACGGTCCGTTCGCATGGGAGCCGGAGGACCCGCCGCCACCCATCCCGCCGCCGCTCTCGCTCGGCACCAGCCTCCTCTACGGGGCCGGGCTCATGGCGCTGGCAGCGCTCCGCGTTGGCTCGCACGGCATCTTTTCCCTGCTCGTGCGGATCATCGAGCTCGTCACCCGGGACCGCCGGCCGGTCGAGGACGTGCTTCCAGCGGCGCTGGCGACGATTGAGGGAACAGGACCTCCGGCCGTGAGGGGCGACGGGCTGGTCGAGTGCACGCGCTGCGCGGCCGCCGTGCCGTTCGAGACGATGGCGCTGAACGAGCACGGCTACTTCTGCCGACGGTGCGGGCCGAGCCAGCCGGTCTGGTGAGCCGCCGAGCCGGCGGGGCGCGCCAGCCGGGCCTCCAGCCGCTCGAGGCTCCAACCACTCGCGCGTGCCGGGGTCGCCTCGCCCGGGGTAGGATCCGGGCATGCCGCACCCCCCGGAGCGGGCGCCGTGAACGTGCTCGTGCACGACGACGCGGAGAAGCTCGCGCAGGCGGCCGCCGAGCTGATGCTCGACGAGATGCGGGCGGGGCGGCGGCGGCTTCTGCTCGCCGGCGGCACGACGCCCAGCCGGACCTACGAGCTGGTGGGGCGGCGTGCGAAACCCGGCGACTACAAGGGCGTGCACATCTTCTTCGGGGACGAGCGCGCGGTGCCGCCCGACCACGTCGAGTCGAACTACGGGATGGTGCGGCGAGCCTGGCTCGACCCGGCCCGGTTCCCGCCCGAGCGGGTCCATCGCATCCGCGGAGAGATCGACCCGGACCGCGCGGCGCGGCTGGCCGAGGAAGACCTGCGCGCCGTCACCGGTGAGCCGGTCGGGCTCGACCTGGCGCTGCTGGGGCTGGGGACCGACGGGCATACCGCGTCGCTGTTTCCCGGGTCGCGTGCGCTGCACGAGACGCTGCGGCTGTATGTGCCGGCGCGGTCCGATCGGCGCATCACCGGGACCTACTCGCTGCTGAATGCGACGGATCGCGTGATTTTCCTGGTGGCGGGGGCCGGGAAGGCCGAGGCGGTGCGGGCTGCCCTGCATGGGGCGCCGGGCCAGGTGCCGGCGAGCCTCGTGCAGCCGCGAGGCGGGCCGGCCATGTGGCTGCTCGACCGTGAGGCTGCATCACTTCTGGGCTGAGCCTCCCCGGCTGACGGGCCGAACGGCCCGGTTCCGTCCGACATCAAACCCCGCTATAAACCGGCGCCTCGCCTCGCCCTTCCCGGAATCCCATGAACGTCGCCATCGTCACCGCTCGCGCCGGCTCCAAGTCCATCATCAACAAGAACGTGATGTCCCTGGGCGGCCGGCCCATGGTCCAGTACCCGATCCAGGCCGCCCTCGACGCCGCGCGCATCCAGGAGGTCTGGGTGTCCACCGACGGCGAGGCGATCGCCGACGCGTCGCGCGCTGTCGGCGCCAAGATCATCCCGCGCCCCGACGAGCTGGGCGGCGACTCGATCAACCACGGCATCGTCATCAAGCACGCCGTCGAGTACGTTGACGCCCGCGTCGAGGACCTCGAGAACGTCGTCCTCCTGCTCGGCAACACCGTCATGATCGACGGGCCGACCATCGACCGCGCGCTCGAGGTGCTCGACCAGCGCCGCGACATCGACTCGGTCATGACCGTGTGGGAGGCGGCCGACGACCACCCGTACCGCGCGCTCGAGATCCAGCCGGACGGCCTGGTCACGACGTTCGGCGGCGCGCGCAAGGTGTTCGACCGAGCGCCAGTCCTATCCCCGCGCCTACTACTACGACCAGGGCGTGTGGGCGTTCCGCAAGCAGACCGTCCAGGCCGAGGACGGGCCGAACCCATGGTGGTGGATGGGAAAGCGCGTCTACCCGATCATCCGCCCGTGGGTGACCGGCCGCGACATCCACGGCCTCATCGACGTCAACTACGCCCAGTGGTGGGTTGACAACCCGGACAAGGTGGCGGCGCTGCGCGAGCAGCACCGCGAGCCGGTCCTCGAGAACGAGGAGAAGAACAAGTGAGCGGCCTCGTCGCCATCTCGACAAGCTCGTTCGCGAGCGAGAGCGCCCAGCCTCTCGACCTCCTGCGCCAGCACGGGTTCGAGATCCGCATGAACCCGCACGGCCGGCCGCTGACGCCGGACGAGTCGCGCGAATTCCTCGACGGCGTGGTCGGGCTCGTCGCCGGCGTCGAGAAGCTCGGCGCCGACCTGCTTCGGGACTGCTCCGGCCTCAAGGTGATCTCGCGCGTCGGCGTCGGCATGGACAGCATCGACCTGGCCGCGGCGCGCGAGCTCGGCATCGCCGTGGTCAACACGCCGGACGCGCACGTGGACGCCGTCGCCGAGCTGACCCTGGGCGGTCTGCTCGGCGCGCTGCGCGTGATGCCCGAGTGCCACGCCAACATCCGCGCCGGCACGTGGAAGAAGCCGATGGGGCGCCTCCTGCGCGGCAAGACCGTCGGCCTGATCGGCTTCGGCCGGGTCGGGCGCGCGTTCGCCCGCCTGCTGCAGCCGTTCGAGTGCCCCATCCTGGCCTACGACCCGGTCCGCGACGACAGCGCGGCCGACGCGATGGGCGCGCGCTACAGCACCATCGAGGGGCTGCTGCCGGCCTGCGACGTCATCTCGCTGCACCTGCCGTACACCAAGGACGTGCATCACCTCATCGGCGCCCGGCAGCTGGCCGCCATGCGCGAGGACGCGGTGCTGGTCAACGCGTCGCGCGGCGGGCTGGTCGACGAGGAGGCGCTGGTCGCATTCCTTCGCAGCCATCCGCGCGCGGCCGCCTTCCTGGACTGCTTCGAGTCCGAGCCGTACAAGGGCCCGCTCTGCCAGCTGCCCAACGCGTTCCTCACCGCGCACATCGGGTCGTACGCCCGCGAGGCGCGCGAGCGGCTCGAGCGGGAGGCGGTCGAGAATCTGTTGCGCGCGCTGGGGAGACTCTGAGCGGGATGGCGCGCGTCCTGGTCACCGGCGGCTCCGGCTTCATGGGCAGCCACCTGGTCGACGCCCTCGTCGAGCGCGGACACGACGTGACCGTGTTCGATCGCACGCCGTCGAGCTGGCTGCCGTCCGCCGCGCGCATGGTGCTGGGCGAGCTGGGCGACCTCGACGCGCTGACCGCGGTGGTCCGCGGCCACGACGCGGTCTATCACCTGGCCGGCTTCGCCGACCTCAACGCGGCCCGCTCGCGCCCGCTCGAGACCGTGCACGCCAACATCGTCGGCACCGTGCACCTGCTCGAGTCCATGCGCGAGACCGGCGTGCAGCGCTTCCTGTTCGCCAGCACGGTCTACGTCTACAGCCGCGAGGGCGGCTTCTACCGCTGCTCCAAGCAGGCCTGCGAGACCTACATCGACGAGTACGCGGCCAGCTACGGCCTGCGCCACACGGTGCTGCGCTACGGCAGCCTGTACGGCCCGCGCGCCGACCGCTCCAACGGCGTCTATCGCCTGCTCTACCAGGCCATGACCGAGGGGCGCATCGGCTACACCGGGACGCCGGACGACATCCGCGAGTACATCCACGTCGAGGACGCCGCCCGCCTGTCGGTCGACGTCATGGCGCCGGAGTTCGAGGGCAAGGCCGTGCTGCTGACCGGGCCGAGCGCGCTGCGCGCCGGCGACCTCTTCACCATGTTCCAGGAGATCCTGGGGCGCGAGGTGGCCGTCGAGTACCGGCCGGCCGAGGGCCCGCGCTCGGGCCACTACAGCGTCACGCCGTACGCCTTCACGCCGAAGCCGGGGCGCAAGCTCGTCACCACCGAGTACGTTGACATGGGGCAGGGCCTGCTCCAGATGATCGAGGAGCTGCATGGATCGCGCGGACACGAGTGACGCGCGGCCCCGGCTGCGCGCCGTCGTGTTCGACTTCGACGGCGTGATCCTGGAGTCGGCCGAGATCAAGACCGAGGCGTTCTGCGAGCTGTTCTCGCACCTGCCCCCGTCGCTGGTCGCCCAGGTGCGCGAGCATCACCTGGCCAACCTGGGCATCTCGCGCTTCGTCAAGTTCGACTGGATCTACCAGAACCTGCTCGAGCAGCCGCTGGCCGAGACCGAGCGGCTCGAGCTGGGCGACCGCTTCAGCTCGATCGCGCTGCGCAAGGTGCTCGAGTGTCCTTTCGTGCCCGGCGCCGAGACCGCGCTGGACGGCCTTCTCGACCGCTACCCGATGTTCGTGGCCTCGGGCACGCCCCAGGGGGAGCTCGACCGCGTCGTTGACGCCCGCGAGCTGCGCCGCTACTTCGCCGAGGTGTGGGGCTCGCCGCGCGAGAAGACGAACATCCTGGCCGACATCGGGTCGCGCCACGGCTTCGCGCCGCACGAGATCCTGTTCATCGGCGACGGCACCAGCGACCAGCGCGCCGCGGTCGCGGCCGGCACGCAGTTTCTGGCCCGGTCGACGGCGCCGCTGGCCGATCACTGGTCGCGCTCCGGCGAGCGCTGCATAGACGATCTCACCGGGCTGGCGGAGCTGATCGACACGTGGTGAAGCGCGTCTTCTTCTTCCGCCCGACGCTCGACGACGGCGGCGCCGACCGCGTCACGCTCACTCTCTTGCAGAACCTGGATCGCGCCCGCTTCCGGCCCACGCTGGTGCTGGTGCGCAAGAAGGGCGCGCTCCTGCCCGAGCTGCCCGACGACGTGCCGGTCGTCGAGCTCGGCGCCCGGCGCCTGGCCACCTCGGGTGGCGCGCTGCGGCGTCTCCTGCGCGCCGAGCGGCCCGACGTGCTGTTCTCGACCGCCAGCGCGGCCAACATCCCTGCCGTCGCGGCGCACCGGACATCGGGCGTGTCGGGCTGCCGCCTGGTTCTGTCCGAGCGCAGCACGCTCTACCGCGGGCGCACCCGGCGCGACGTCAAGCAGGGCGCCATCGTGGCGCTCAAGCGGCTGAGCTACCGCTTCGCCGATTCTGGTCACCGCCGTCTCGCAGGGTGTGGCCGACGAGCTGGCCGACGTGCTCGGTCTGGCCCGCGCGCGCATCAAGGTCGTCTACAACCCGATGGTGAGCGACAGCGTGGCCGCGCTGGCCGCGGAGCCGGTCGAACACAGGTGGCTGAGCGGCCCCGACCCGGTCATCCTGGCGGTCGGCAGGTTGATCGACGTGAAGGACTACCCGACCCTGTTCGAGGCCTTCGGCCGGGTTCGCCAGCGCGTCCCGGCGCGGCTCGTGATCCTGGGCAACGGGCTCCTGCGCGACAGGCTGGTCGAGCTTGTGCGCGACAAGGGCCTGGCCGACGTCGTTGACTTCGCGGGCTTCGATCCAAATCCTTTCAAGTACATGTCCAGGGCCGCGCTGCTCCTGCAGTCCTCGACCGTGGAGGGCCTGCCCGGATCGATCATCCAGGCCATGGCGTGCGGCACGCCGGTCGTGTTCGACAGATTGCAACTTCGGTCCGCGCGAGGTCATCCAGGAGTCGGGGCGCGACGGCTTTCTCGTCCCGGTCGGCGACGCCGAGGCGCTGGCCGAGCGCGCCATCGCGCTGCTGTGCTCGCCGGAGCTGCGCGAGCAGGTCGGGCAGGCCGGCCGCCGGTCGGTCGCGCGCTTCACGGTGGCGGAGTCGGTCGCCCGCTACCAGGAAGCGATCGGAGGCTAGCCTGTGGAGCGCGTCTCGTTCATCTACTCGAACCCGCGCCACCACGCCGAGATGATGGCGCCGGTGATGGCCGAGCTGATCGCGCGCGGCGTGCCGTGCCGGGCGGTGTCGATGGCCGAGCTGCGCGGCTTCGCCACCGCGCCGTTGCCGGTCAGCGGCATCGACCTGCGCCGCGCGGTCCCGGCCCGCATCCGCAAGAACCCGTCGATGGGCGCATCGTTCGGCACCGGCGAGGGTCCGGCGCGCTCGGCCCGGCGCGCCGCGCAGCTGGCCATGTGGGCCGGCTGGCTGGCCCCGCGCATCGCCTGGCTCACGCGCGACAGCGCCGCCATGGTGGTGCCCAACGACGCCGCGTTTCCGTACCGCGAGCTGGTCGGGCTCAGCCGCCTGACCGGCCGGCCGTTCGTGCTGATGCAGGAGGGCATCCGCTTCCCGCTGCCCGGCGTGCGCGACGAGGACGCCTACGGCCGCGCCGGCGCCGCGATCATCTGCGCGTGGGGCGAGGCCAGCGCCGAGTACTTCCGCTCGCAGGGCGCGCCGGCCGACACCGTGCAGGTCACCGGCAATCCGCGCTTCGATGGCTTCGACGCCGCCGCCTGGCGCGCCGAGGGTGAAAAGCTGGCGCGCTCTCTCGGGCTCGACCGCCCTCCGCTTCTCTATCTGTCCAACCCGATCGACGACCAGGGCTACTGCACGACCGCCGAGAAGCTGGAGCTGTTCCGCCGCTTCGCCGACGAGGTGGCCGACACGCTCGCCGACGGCGGGCGCCACCTCCTGGTCAAGCTGCACCCGCGCGAGGACGTGGCCGCCTTCCGCCGCGTCGCCGCCGAGAGCCGCGCCGCCGAGCGCACCCGCGTGCTGGACGATCACTCGCTGTTCGCGGTGCTGGCCTGCTGCGGCGCCGCTGTCGTGCTGGCCTCGACGGTCGGCCTCGAGGCGCTCCTGTTCGGCCGCCCGCTCGGCGTGCTCGAGGTGCCCGGCGCGGGCTTCGTCTTCGACTACGTGCAGAGCGGCGCCGCGCGCGGGCTGCGTCCCGGCAATGGCCTCGCGAAGGCGGTGGCCAGCCTGCTCGAGGAAGGCGATGGGTCGTCCAGCGCCCGCGGACCGTACCTGGAGCGCCACCTTGCCCACCGCGGCTCGTCGGCGCGCCGCATCGCGAGTCTCATCGAGGGAGTGAGGCGATGATGAGAAGAAGCCGCATCCCGCGCGGGCTGCAGCAGTTCGTGGCCGAGACCGGCCGCGTGATGCGCGATCCGGCGCTCCTGCTGTGGTCGCTCTACATCCTGCTGTTCCCGGTCTACATCTTCAAGAGCGGGCTGCCGCAGCCGGGCGACGTGCTCATGCTGCTGCTGGTGCCGGCCGTGTTCATGACCGGCAACAACCGCCTGTTCCCGGCCGCCATCCTGCCGACGCGCGCGCTCATCCTGTTCACCTGCTACATCGTCCTGGTCAACGTGGCGTGGACCATCGCGCTCGACAGTTACGCGCTTGTCGACACGAAGAACGGCTTTCTCTTCACGCTGACCTACTACATCTACAACGGCGTCTTCTTCCTGCTGGCGCTGGTCCTGTACACGCGCTACCGCGAGCGCTTCCTGTGGCTGACCCTGCAGCTCACGCTGACCTCGGTCGTCCTGCAAGTCCTCATCTCGTTCGTGTTCTCGCGCGGCGCCAGCCGCAGCTCGGTCCTGTTCAACAACCCGAACCAGCTGGGCTACTTCGCGGTGCTGAGCGCCAGCATCCTGTGCTTCGGCAAGCGGCGGCTCGGGCTCGGCACCGTGCCGGCCACCATTGGCCTGCTGGCCTCGGCGTACCTGGCGCTGCTGTCGTCGTCGAAGGCCGCGCTGGGCGCCACCGCCATCCTCGTCATCGTGGGCCTCCTGTCCAACCCGCGCTTCATCGTCGTGTCGGTCCTGGCCGCGCTGTTGCTGCTGGTCTCGTCCGACAAGGTGACCGAGGCGATCGACCGGACGCGCTACCGCTTCGACACCGACGAGAGCGCCGGCTTCTTCGAGGAGCGCGGCTACGACCGCATCATGGACAACAAGCAGCACTGGTTCTTCGGCTCCGGGGAGGGCGGCTACCGGCGCTTCAAGGAGACCAGCGCCATCGGATCCCACGAGCTGCACTCCTCGGCCGGGACCATCTTCTTCTGCTACGGCTTCATCGGCAGCGCGCTGTTCGCCGTGTTCTGCTGGCGCGTGATGCAGGGCGGGCGGCTGCGCTACATGCTCATGCTGCTGCCGGCCTTCGCCTACGGCCTCACGCACCAGGGCCTGCGCTTCACCTTGCTATGGGTGCTGCTGGCCATGTTCATCGCGCTCAAGGACTACGAGAAACGGACCTCCGCCGCGCCGGCGGTCCGACGGGCCGGCCCGGCGCGCCGGCCCCTGCACCCGGTGGGAGTACAGAGCAAATGACTCGCGAGATGAAAGTCGGAATCGTCGGCTGCGGCCTGATCTCGGCCGCGCACCTCAAGGCCTGGGCGAAGGCCGAGGGCTTCCGCGCCGCCGCCGTGTTCGACCTGGGCCGCGAGATGGCCGAGAAGCGCGCAAAGGAGTTCGACGTCCCGACCGTGGCCGACAGCCTGGACGCGCTCCTGGCCGAGTGCGACGTGGTCGACGTGTGCACGCCGCCGCAGACCCACGCCCGCATCGCCGAGCAGGCGGTCGCCGCCGGGCGCCACATCGTGATGGAGAAGCCGGTCGTCACCGACGTGCGCGACTGGGACCGCATCGTCGAGCTTCTGGCCAGCTCGCCCAGCAAGCTGGTCGTCATCCACAACCTCAAGTTCCTGCCCAGCGTGCAGCAGGCAAAGGAGTGGGTGGACGAGGGCCGCATCGGCCGCATCATCCGCGTGCAGCGCGAGTTCATGACCAGCCCGGCCAGCGACCGCATGCTCGTCGGCGACAAGCACTGGTCGCACAGCCTGCCGGGCGGGCGCTGGTTCGAGACCCTGCCGCACGAGCTCTACCTCACCCATTACTTCGCCGGCGCGCACGAGCTATCCGACGTGACCATCACGCACACGTCCGACGCGCCGGCCGGCGCCCCGGCCGACGAGGTCCTCATCAGCCTCAAGGGGGAAGGCTGTCTGGCCACGATCCACTTCTCGGCCCACTGCGAGCAGAACCGCCGCGTCTTCACCCTGCACGGCACCGAGGGCTCGATCACGGTGGATCTGCTGAGCGACTTCGCCTCGCTCAGCACCGTGCGCGACGCGAAGTGGAACCGCGCGGTCGGCCGCAGCCTGCTCGACGCCGGCCGCACGCTGCTGCGCGGCGCCACCGACCGCACCCGCTACGCCATGCAGCACCTGCGCGGCGACTCGCCCCACACGCGCATCATCCTGGGGCTGGCCCGCCACCTGCGCGGTGAGGGGCCGCACCCGACGCCGATCGAGGAGGTCGACTACGTGGTGCGCCACTGCGAGATCATCGGCCGCGCGATCGATCGCAAGCTGTCCGGCCCGGCCGCCGCCGCGTGAGCCAGTCCGTGACGTCGCCGCCGTTCTCCATCGCCTACGTCCTGGGGGCCGGCCACTGCGGGTCGACCCTGCTCAGCATGCTGCTCAACGGGCACTCGCAGATGCTGGCGCTGAGCGAGCTGCGCAAGATCGGCGGGCTGCTGGGCGAGCGCGGCGCGGCGCGCCAGACCGGCCAGCCCAACCCGCTCGACGGCGAGCTGTGGCGGCGGGTGCGGGCGCGCTACGAGGAGACCTACGCCGAGCCGTTCGACCGGCTGGCCATCGACCACCCGTCCTGGAAGACGTTCGCCGGCTGGAGCCGCGAGGACATCCAGGCCTGGGTCGAGCCGCAGGTCCGCCTGCTGTCGTGCATCGCGGCCGAGTCGGGCCGCACCATCCTCATCGACTCGTCCAAGTCGTGGCAGCAGCTCTATCTCCTGCGCCGCTCGGGCCGGGTGAAGATCCGCGTGCTGCACGCGCTGCGCGACGGGCGCGCCGTTCTGCACTCGTACAACCGCAAGTACGACAAGTTCCTGTTCAGCTTCGGCCAGTGGGTCAAGCCGACCGCGATGGCCGCCGTGCTGCGGCCCTGGTTCGGCGACGAGGAGTGGCTCGAGGTCCGCTACGAGGACCTGGCCACCGAGCCGACCGCGGCGCTGTCGCGCATCTGCCACTTCCTCGGCGCCGACTTCGAGCCTGCCATGCTGCGCTTCCGCAGCCACCCCTGGTTCGGCATCCAGGGCAACCGCATGGCGGGAGCCGGCTCGGAGGAGATCCGCCTGGACGAGAAGTGGCGCCGCGACCTTCCGCGCCGCGACCGCCTGCTGTTCGAGCTCCTGGGCGGCCCGCTCAACCGCTACTACGGCTATCGCATCCGCTCCGCGCCCGTGAAGTAGCGCTTCCCGGCGCCGGCGGGCTGCGAGATACTGGGCATCGAGAGACCGATGGCCCACGTGGCTCGCCTGCTCTGCGGTATCTCGATTGCCTCGCTCGCGCTGGGCGCGTGCGTGCACCGGGCCAGCTCGAAGAACACGCGCACCGTCCCGGCCTCGATGCTCGAGCCCAGCCGGGTCGCTGGCATCCGGGACATCGAGCCGGACACCGGCGACGCGAGCGCCATCACCGGCGCCAAGCAGGCCGTCACCGCCGTGCTCGAGCTGTGCCTGGACACAGACGGCGCGCCGCAGCGCATCTCCATCGTCCGCTCGAGCGGCTACGGCGGCTACGATCTCAAGATCGCCACCTTGATGGCGGACTGGCGCTACAAGCCGTTCCTGGTGGCCGGCAAGCCGAAGCCGGTGTGCGCCTCGGTCAAGTTCACGTATCCGCCGAGCCCGCAGCCAAGCGCGGCCGACGTGCGGCGCTGACTGCGCCGGCACTGGCGAAGACGCCGGCGCCTACGGACCGCGCGCCCGCTGGCGCTCCCACTCGGCCTGGCTCGCGTTGCCCAGCGCGTCCTCGACGACGGCCAGGCGGCGGTGGATCTCGCGGCGGGCGAGCAGGTAGATCTCGGACTGCCCGCGCATCTCGGTCAGATGCTTGCGCGCCTGCACCCAGTTCTTGGCCCCGATGTAGATGTCGGCCAGGAGCAGGTTCGCCTCCAGCACGGCCGTCATGTGGCCGCGCTTCTGCAGCGCGCGCCGGGCCGCCTGCTCGGCGTCGGCCAGCTTCTCGCGCACCTGGAGAATTCGGGCCAGGGCCAGGAGGTTCTCCTGGCTGGCGTCCAGCTGGGCCAGGCGGCGCGCCGCGAGCTCCTGCGCGTCGCCGTCCCGCTGCGTCAGCGCGACGTCGGCCAGCAGCCGGAAGGTCAGCGCATCGTTCGGGTACTCCGCCACCACGCGCTCGAGGTACGGCAGCGCCACGTCCGGGCGGCCCTCCTCGACCAGGATGCGCGCGATGCGCCGCTGGTGCAGGTGATGGACCGGCAGCCCGCGCACCGCGTCCTCCGGCCTCGGGAAGCGGCGCACCAGCTCGCGCACGAGGTTGACCGGGTTGCTCGTCGCCGTGATGGCCAGGTGATACTCGACCAGCGCCTGGTTGCGGTGGCCGCCGCGCACCAGCATGTGGGCCGCCATGCGGTGCAGCTCCGGGTGGGTCGGGTGCAGGAGCAGGGCGTGGTTGAGCAGGTACCGGCCCTCTGCGTTGCCGGACTCGAACAGCCGCGCCGCGACGTAGGCCGCGGACAGGTAGTTGAACCGGGTGCCGGTCCATCGACTCGCGCGCTGTCTCGAGCGATGGCGACTCCTCCTCGCGCAGCCGGTTGTGGTCCTCGTGGAGCGTCCAGCCGAGCGGCGAGGCCAGCAGCACCGACACCAGAATCAGCGCCAGCCACCGCGCCGCCGCGCAGCAGGCGCGCCCTGGCCAGGCGCTGCGGCGCCTCCACCACCGGCACGTGGGTCAGCGTGGCCAGCACCAGCACCATCGGCACCGCCAGGCCGGGCAGCTCCAGGCCGAAGTCGACCACGCTGTGCGCCGCCACCGTGACCAGCGCGGCGATGCCGGCCGCGGCCAGCGGGCCGCCGTTCCACCGCCGGAACAGCACCATCGCAATCCAGGCCAGGACCAGCGCCAGCACCAGCGCCCCGGGCAGACCCCAGTCCACCGCTCCCTGTAGATATTCGTTCTCCAGGTGGCTGAAGGTCAGAAAGCCGCTGCTCGGGTGCACGCGCGTGAAGGCCGACTCGAAGGCGCCGCGCCCCACGCCGATCCACGGGCTCTCCTCGATCAGCGTGCCGGCCGACTTCCAGGCCATGAACTTGCTGTGCGGCTCGGTCACCTCGCTGGCGCTGGTCGCCGTCAGCTGCTCGCTCACGCCGCCGGCGCTGAAGAAGACGACCAGGGTGAGCCCGCACAGGACCACGATGGCCGCCGGGAAGGTCACCTTGGCCAGATCGGGGCGGCGGTTCTTGCGCGAGCCCTCCACCAGCCAGCGCTGCAGGAGGAGCAGCCCCCCGAACACGCCCAGGCCCAGGGCCAGCCCGATCGCGGCGCCGCGCGACTGGATGAGCAGCGACTCGACCAGGCAGAGCAGCGCGACCGCCGCCCACGCCAGCCGATGCGCCATCGGCACGCGATCGCGCAGGGCCAGCCCGCCCGACACCAGCGTGCCGGCCGCCAGCAGCGAGGCGAAGTGGTTGCGGTTGAGCAGCGGCCCGAGGAACTCGGCGTAGGCGTAGCGCGGCTGGTACAGGCCGTAGAGCGTGCGGGCCTCGAGCAGCTTGTGGATGAGGCCGATCGCCGCCGCCGCGCCGATGACGAGCGCCGACCGCCGTCAGGATGCGGATGCGGCCGCGCTCGCTCACCGCCATGCGCACCGCGACGTAGCCCAGCGCCAGGTACGAGCAGAGCTTGACCAGCTCGAACAGCGTGCCGGGCGGATCGAGCGACAGCGGCAACAGCACCGGCTCGCCGCTGCCGGCCAGCCGCGACCCGTCAGCGATGAGATCGTACGCCGCCGGGTGCAGGATCTCCATCACCAGCGCCGGCAGCGGCACCAGCTGCAGGGCGGTGAGGGCCACCGCAGCGGCGAGCAGGACCAGGAGCGGCGAGGGCCGCCCGAGCTGGCGCTGCGACGTGATCTGTAGACTCAGCGCCCCGGCCGAGAGCAGGCCGAGCGCCACCACCGACCAGCGATGCGCGCCGCCGATGGCGAACACCGCCACGACCAGCGCCGCGATCGTGACGATCCAGGTGTTGCGATCGCGCTGGCGCATGGAATCCGGTCGGCCGGGACCTATCTGCTCTCGACAGGCGGACTTCTAGAACAGACGCTCGGGCACGAACACCGTGTCGCCCGGCTCCATCGGGAAGTTGGGCCGCTTGCCCTCGCCGATCGAGTCGACCGGCACCGTGAAGCTCACCTTCTTGCCCTGCACGACGCGCGTGACCTGCACCGAGTTCTTCTTCGCCATCGCCTTGAAGCCGCCGGTCTGCGCGATCGCCTCGACGATCGTCATGCCGGGCACGAACGGGATCGTGCTGGCCTTCTCCACCTGACCGTAGACCGTGATGCGCTGCGAGTTGGCCTCCATCAGCGTGATCGAGACCACGGGCTGGCGCAGATAGCCGTCGGCCAGGCGGCGCTGGATGTCGTCCTCGAGCTCGGCCACGCGCCGGCCGGAGGCGTCCACCGCGCCGATGAACTGAACCGAGATCTTGCCGGACGCGTTGAGCCGGTGCGCCGACTTGAGCTCGTTGGATCCATAGTAGATGCGGAGCTCGAAGACGTCGCCGGGGCCCAGCGGCGCCTCGGCGGCCGCCGGCGCCGCGCCGGCCGCGCCCGTCGGATAGGAGGACGGCGGCGGATCGGCGCACGCGCCGAGCGGAAGAGCGATCGCAATTGCACAAGCCAGTAACTTCATCGCTTGGTTAGCCCGCATACCATGGCGGCCAGCCGGGGGCCAGACCCCGAGGACCGGCTGGTTAGTCGCCCAGCGCATCCCAGGGGTTCAGACGGTGCCCCGGATGCTGTGCTAGCCTGCCCCGCCATGAAGGTCGCAGTCATAGGAACTGGCTATGTAGGCCTGGTCGCGGGCACCGGATTCGCAGACTTCGGTAGTCACGTCACCTGCGTGGATATCGACCGGGCGCGCATCGCGGAGCTCGAGAAGGGCGTCGTCCCGATCTACGAGCCGGGCCTCGAGGACCTCATCCAGCGCAACAGCTCGCGCGGCCGGCTGCGCTTCACCACCGACCTGGCCGGCGCGGTGGCGGGCGCGCAGGTGATCTTCATCGCCGTGGGCACGCCGCAGGGAGACGACGGGCGGGCCAACCTCGACCAGGTCATCACCGCGGCGCGCGACATCGGACGGGCCCTGACCGGCTGGGCCGTGATCGCGACCAAGAGCACCGTGCCGGTCGGCACCGCGGACCGGGTGCGCGCCGCCGTCGCCGAGACCGCGCGCGGCACCGAGTTCGCGGTCGCCTCGAACCCGGAGTTCCTCAAGGAGGGCGACGCGGTCAACGACTTCATGAAGCCGGCCCGCGTGGTGCTCGGCGTGGACGACGAGCGCGGCCGCCAGGTGCTCGAGGACCTGTACGCGCCGTTCGTGCGCAGCCGCAACCGCATCCAGATCGTCGACATCCGCTCGGCCGAGCTCATCAAGTACGCGGCCAACGCCATGCTGGCCACGCGCATCTCTTTCATGAACGAGCTGGCGCTGCTGGCCGAGCGGGTCGGCGCCGACATCGAGAAGGTGCGCTCCGGCGTCGGCGCGGATCCGCGCATCGGCCCGCAGTTCCTCTATCCCGGGCCCGGCTTCGGCGGCTCCTGCTTCCCCGAAGGATCTGATGGCGCTGCTGGCGACCGGCAGCGACTTCGGCCAGGAGCTGTGGGTCGTCGACGCGGTCGTGCGCGCCAACGAGCGGCAGAAGAAGGTGCTGGCCGCGCGGGTGATCGAGCACCTGGGCGACGAGCGCGGCCGCCTCGACGGCAAGCGCATCGCGGTGTGGGGCCTCTCGTTCAAGCCGGAGACCGACGACATCCGCGAGTCGCCCGCGCTGGTCGCGGTGCGCGGGCTGGCCGAGGCCGGCGCCGAGGTGGTCGGCTACGACCCGGCCGCGATGGCGAACGTGCGCGACCGAGATGGGCGACCTCCTGCGCTACGCGACGGGGCCCTACGAGGCGACCGAGGCCGCCGACGCGCTGGTCCTGGTCACCGAGTGGCACGAGTTCCGCCGCCCCGACTTCGCCGACATCAAGGCGCGCATGCGCGGCAACGCGCTGTTCGACGGGCGCAACGTGTGGAGCGCCGACGAGGCGCGGCGGGCCGGCTTCCGCTACTACGCGATCGGCCGGCCGGCCCTGTCTTCTTCCTGAACCCAGCGCCAGAACGCGCGCACGCCGTCCGCGATCGAGGTGGACGGCGCGTAGCCGAGGTCGCGCGCGGCGCCGGTGATGTCGGCGAACGTGACCGGCACGTCGCCCGGCTGATCCGGCTGGCGATCGAGCAGCGCCGACTTGCCGACCACTTCCTCGATGAGCGCGACAAGCTCGGCCAGCGACGTGGTCGTCGTGCCGCCCAGGTTGTAGATGTTGTGGCTGCCCGGCTCGATGCGCTCGCACGCCGCCACCACGCCGCGCACGATGTCGTCGACGTAGCTGTAGTCGCGGCGGCTCTTGCCGTCGCCGTAGAAGTCGATCGGCCAGCCGGCCGCGATCGAGCGGACGAACTTGTGGATCGCCATGTCGGGCCGCTGGCGCGGGCCGTACACGGTGAAGAAGCGCAGGCACGAGGAGCCGATGCCGAACAGATCGCGGTAGGTCGAGCAGAGCATCTCGCCGGCGCGCTTGGTGGCGGCGTACGGGGAGGCCGGGCGCAGGCAGGGGTCGTCCTCGCGGAAGGCGGCGACCGCGGACAGGTCGGTGCCGGCTCCGCGCGCGCCGTAGACCGAGCTGGACGAGGCGAACACAAGGCGCCGGCAGCGGCCGCGCCGCATCGCCTCCAGGATGACTGTCGTGCCGTGCAGGTTGGCGCGCACGTAGCGGAGCGGCTCGGCGATGGACGGCCGCACCCCCGCCAGCGCGGCCAGGTGGCAGACGACATCGACGTCGGGCGCGTTGATGAGCTCGTCCATGGCCGCCTCGTCGCAGATGTCCGCCTCGACCAGGGAGAAGCTGGTCCTCGGGCAGCCGGACCAGTCCGGACGCCACGTTGCGGCGCTTGACGTCGGCCGGATAGAGATAGGAGTCGAAGGCATCGACCCCGGTCACGCGGTGGCCTGCCGCGACCAGGGCCTCGCAAGTATGCGAGCCGATGAAGCCGGCCGCGCCGGTCAGGACGATGTGCATGAGTCGACTATGGTGGCCAGAGGCCGCGTCCCGGTCGCGGGTTTTCGCATTATCGCGCCATGATGCGGTCGAATCCGGAGACTTGGCGCAGGCAGAACCCGGCATCGGTCACATGGCCTCCCCGATGTCCGGTGGTTTGAACGCCGGGCCTCCGGCCGCCGACTAAGGTCTTGTTCCCTGAGGCCCGTCCGACATTGACAGCCCGAAAGCCTCACGTCTAGATTGTCCCTACCCGGCGCCGGGCCTGTGGAAAACACGAAGAAGAACCGATGCGAACACTGCAAAAGCTCCTCTTCGCGACGTGGCTGATCGCGCTGGCAGCTGGGGGCTCCTACCTTTACGCCCAGCAGCCCACTCCGCAGCCCGCGCAGCCTGCTCCCGCGCAGGGCCCGTTCCCCGATCCGTCGCCGGATCCGAACCGGGCCCCGTCCTCGAATCCATCTGCGAACCAGCCCTCCGAAGCCACGCCCGACGTGAGCGTGCCGATGGAGAAGGAGTCGCAGCTGTCGACGCAGGAGATGGAGCGGGTCGCGCGCGAGGCGGGCGCGAAGGCCGAGGAGGACGGCAAGCGGGTCGAGCAGCTCAAGCTCGAGGCCCGCAAGCAGAAGGACGTCATCAAGCTCAACTGCATCAACGACAAGCTTCTGCAGATCAAGCAGCTGCTCAACATCCTCGAGGATGGGATGAGCAAGCTGTCGCTGGCCATCGCCGAAGGCGACGAGGGCGAGCGCTATCACCGCTACACCGTCATCAAGATCTCGGGCGAGAAGATCACCGGCCTCCGCGACGAGGCCGAGGCCTGCGTGGGCGAGGAGATTTCGTATCTCGGGCCGCTGTCGGTGGACGTGGACCAGCCGGATGTCCCGGACGACCCGACGGACGACGATCCGTGGGGCGATCCGGTCGACCCACCTGGGTACGCGAGCCCGTTCGAGTGAAGACCGCCTCGCTTCTCCTACGCTCCAGGGCCAACCAGATGAAACGTCGCGTTATCGCCATGGCGCCCGCCCTGCTTCTAGCCGTGGGCGGCGCCGCGCACGCCCAGGATGTACTGGTCGAGGGGCCCGGCATCAAGGTGGGCGAGGCCACGGTCCTGCACCCGCGCATCGGCCTCGAGGGCGGGGTCGTGTCCAACGTCTTCTACGACGACACCAACGAGGTGTCGGCGCCGATCCTGCGGCTCCTGGCCGGCATGGACATCGCTCCGGCCGGCGACGAGCGGCTCGGCGAGATCGACGAGTCGAGCGGGCGCACAATCGATTTCCGTGCCGGCGCCGACGTCGAGTACACCGAGTTCTTGACCTCGAACGACCGCGCGCGCGAGCAGCGCAACCTGGACGCCAACGCGCACGCCAACCTCACCTTCTTCCCGGTGGGCAACGTGTCGTTCGCGATGAGCGACAAGTACGAGCGCATCGGGCGACCGACGAACTTCGAGTCCAACCGCTCGCTCGACCGCGACGTCAACCACTTCAAGGCCGAGCTGATCATCCAGCCGCGCGGGCACAACATCTCGGGCGGGCCGCGCTACGAGAACATCATCGACTACTTCGAGTCGGACGAGTCGGAGTTCGCCAGCCGCATCCAGCACGAGCTCGGCGCCCGGGTGAACTGGAAGTTCTTCCCGTACACCCAGGCGTGGCTCGACGGGTCGATCGGTTTCTACGACGCGCTGGGCGACAACACGGTAGACGGCATGGAGTACAAGGTCGCGTCGCGGCCGCTGCGCGTGCAGCTCGGCCTCGACACCGTGCTGACCGAGTGGACGACGATCAACGCCTACGTCGGCTACGCCAACGGCTTCTACGACACGGGGCCCAGCTACAACAGCGTGATCGGCGGCATCGACTTCGGCTGGCGCTACGTCCCGACCGGCAAGATCGTGCTCGGCTACCGCTACGACGTGCACGACTCGATCAACGCCAACTACTACGGCGAGCATCAGGGCAAGCTCAGCCTGACCCAGGAGATCAGGACCGTCGTGCTGACGGCGTCGGCCGGCGCGCGCGTCCGCGGCTACCGCGGCATCCCGGACGTCATCAGCGACATGGAAGACGAGCGCGACGACCTCATCATCGAGGGTCACGGCCGCGCGGCCTGGGTGCTGGCCGACCGCTTCAGCCTGTACGCAGACTACGGCCTGCAGGTCGTGGACACCGACTTCCGCACGAACGAGAACGACGACCCGTCGTATCTCCGGCACGAGGCGGTCCTCGGCCTCATCGCCGCCTTCTGACCGGCGGAGCCAGCCTTGGCCACGCAGCAGGTCGCGCTGGCTGTCGTGGGCTGCGGCTACTGGGGCATCCATCATGTCCGCGTGGCCGCGTCGCGGCGCGACGCCCGGCTGGTCGCGGTCTGCGACAGCGACCCGGAGGCGCTCGGGCGCGCCTCGCGGCTGGCGCCCGACGCGCGAGCCCTGCGCTCCCTGGACGAGGTGCTCGCCGAGCCCGGTGTGGACGCTGTCGTGCTGGCCACACCGGCCCGCGACCACGCCGCCCAGGCGTCGCTCGTATTGAACGCCGGGCGCCACGTCCTCGTCGAGAAGCCGCTCGCGCTGGCCGTCGGCGACGCGGAGGGAGTGATCGCGGCCGCGCGCGCGGCCGGTCGCGTCCTCGCGGTCGGCCACCTGATGCTCTACCACCCGGCCGTCCTGCGCCTGCGCGAGCTACTGGCCTCGGGCGAGCTCGGCCATCTCTACTATCTCTACTCGACGCGCGTGAACCTGGGCCGGCTGCGCAGCGACGAGAACGCGCTGTGGAGCTTCGCGCCGCACGATCTGTCGATGATCGACTTCCTGCTGGACGGCGAGGTTCCCGAGAGCGTGTCGGCGCGCGGCCAGAGCTACCTGCAGGCCGGCGTCGAGGACGTGGTGTTCGTGACCCTCAAGTACCGCCGCGGCCAGATGGCGCACATCCACCTGTCGTGGCTCGACCCGCGCAAGGAGCGCCGCCTGACCCTTGTCTGCTCGCGCAAGATGGCCGAGTTCGACGACGTGGCCAGCGAGAAGCTGCGCATCTACGACAAGGGCTACGACCGCCCGCCCGCCTTCTCCCAGTACGCCGAGTACTTGACGTTGCGCCAGGGCGACATCCACATCCCCCACGTCCCCATGGCCGAGCCCCTCGCCCTCGAGCTCGACCATTTTCTCGACTGCATCCGCCAGGGCTCGACGCCCCGGACGGATGGGGAGAGCGGGCTGCGGTGCGTGCGGATCCTGGCGGCGGCCCAGACGTCGCTGGAGAGAGATGGCGCCCCCGTCAGCGTCTGAGAACCCGAGCAACCACGTTGACGTTGACGTTGACGTTGACGACTGAACTTGAACCTGAACCTGAACCCCACCCTTGACCTTGACCTTGACCTTGTCGCCGACAAGGACGGCCCCGGCCAATCAGCCTCGCGGCGTCATCGTCATCGTCAATGTCATCGGTGTAGCGTTCAGGTTCACGTTCAGGTTCACGTCAAGGTCAACGTCAACGTCAACGTCTAGTACACGAGGCGCTCGTCAACGCCGACGCGCAGCGGCCCTTGCCTCGATGACAGGGCGCCCGCGTCCGGCTTGGTCTGTCGCTCGGGATCGGGAAGCTCGCGCGGCAGCGGGACACCCAGGCCCAACGCCGGGCTGCGCGGGCCGGGCCGCAAATCATCGCCGGCGCCCGGGCGATCGAGGCTGACAGCGCGGCGGAAGCCCGGGCGATCGGACTCGCGGCTGTGCAACTCGAAGCCGGGCAGGGCCTTGGTCGCATCGGCCAGGCGCCGAAACTTCTCCTGGCCACAGCCGGCGGCGTTACCCCTGTCGAGACAGCGAAACAGCGGCTGCTCGCGGGAGCCGATACGGACCCATAGATTGCCGTCGGAGCGGAGCAGCGGCTGGCCGGCGCGGTCGCGCAGCGCCAGATAGCGCGACGAGGGCACGAACGACATCGCCTTGTCGAACTCCTCGCCCGGCGCGAGCACCAGGAACACGTTGTTGAGGAACCAGCGCCGCTGGATCTGGCTCTCGTCCTTCTCGAAGGCGCTGAACTGGAGCAGGAGGGGCTTGTTCGGCCGGCTCACCAGCACCGTGTTCTGGTAGAAGACGAGCGCTCCCATGTTGCCCGTGTTCTTGAACGGGTGACCGTAGCGCCACGCGTCGCGATCGTGCTGCGCTCCGGGCCGGTGGCCGGCCGTCGGAACGCGCAGGTCGAACAGGTTGCGATAGACGTAGCGCGTCCCGGTACCCCGACCGCCGAAGCTCAGGCCGGACAGGACCTGATCGATCACGTTGTGGTGGATGCGCAGATCGCGCTCGTCGGGCGCGGCCTGTAGATAGATCGCCTCGTCGTGGATGTTGTGGATGCGGTTGTGGTGGAAGTCGGTACGCGTGCCGGAGACGTAGACGTCGTGGCCGTTCTCGATCTCGCAGTACGCGACCTCGACGTCGACATTGCGGCGCGCCATGAACAGGAGCGCCCGCTGGGTCTTGCGCACCAGGTTGTTCGTCTGCTCGGCGGCGTCCGCGCGCGCGTCGTCCTCGTCTCCGCCGTTCCGGTCGGCGCTCGCGGCGATCTTGTACGACCCCTTGAAATCGCTACGAAAACTCCACGGAGGGATGCCGCCGTCGAGGCGGCTGTGGAGCACGTGGACCCGCTCCGCGACGCCGATGAACAGGCCGTAGGTGGCCGCGCGGATCTCGACGTGGTCGAACGTGACGTCGTTGCTGCCCTCGATGCGCACGGTCTCGTCGCCGCCGTGGCGCAGGCTGACGTCGGTGATGCGCAGGTGCTCGGAGCCCGCCACGCGGAGCGCGATGTCGGCGCGGCTCGAGATGGCCAGGGGCAGCACGCGCGGATCGGTCGGCCCCCTGTACTCCTCGAGCCCGGACACGCCGTGCGCGGTCGGCGACAGGCGAATGTGGATGCGCCCGGTCCGCCTGTCGAAGTGGATGCCGGGGCCGAAATAGGTCCACGGCAGACGCTCGCGGCCAGCCTCGACCGGGCGGCGCTTGCCCAGCTTGACCCGCGGCCCGGGCCGCTTGTCGCCGGACGCCATGCTCAGCTCCCAGGTCTGGTTGGCCGCGCGCAGGTCCTCGATCCGGCTGTAGGTCAGGAGACGCGTGTACCTCGCGCGATCGAGGAACGCGCCACGGCTCGACGTGTCCTTGCCCTCGGCCGGATAGGTCTGCGTGGACACCCACTCGTCGCGATGGGCGCCCGGCTCCTTCGACCGCTGCCAGGCGCGGCCGGGACTGTCCGCGAAGATCGGGATCGAGGCGTCGATTGCCGCGTGCTCGCCCGGATACGAGCGGATCGTGATCGGCGCCCGTGCCGTGCCGGCCAGCTTTCGCAGCTCGACCGACTCGCGGTAGACGCCCTCGCGCAGGAACAGGGTCATGCCGGGCGCGAGATCGCGCACGCCGCGGCCGACGGTGCGGAACGGCCGGTCGACCGAGCCGGGATTGTCGTCGCGCCCGGCCGGCGACGCGAAGCGGCTGTTGTCGGCGCTCGGCCGCGCCAGCACCTCGACCCACAGCGTGCTGGTGGCGCCGCGCGCGTCGCGCAGCACATGGACCGCGCCCGGCGAGGGTCGGCGCGGCGCACCGCTCACCGCGCCGGTGCGCGCATCGAGCGTCAATCCCGGCGGAAGCGCCGGCTCGATCGCGACCGGCGCGTGGGGCCGGACGCGCGGCGCCACCGACGGCGCGCGCTGGCCCTCGAACAGCACCAGGCCCGAAGCCTGGTAGGCCATCGCGTCGCGCACCACCACCGGGCCGACCGCCACGTTCACCGGGCCGTCGCCCGCCTCGCCGCCGCAGCCGGCCAGCGCGGCGAGATTCACGGCGAGCAGAGCGTGTCGAAGCTGGAGCGCCATGATGGATACGATGGCACAGGCGCGGCGCTGTTCAGGGCGGCGTGACCTCTGCCGCACCCACGACGGTGGACCCGATTCCGGGCAGCCGGTTGACGACGTGACGTGCCCTCGCGTCCCACGTGTAGCTGCGAGCCAGATCCTCCTGGGCCGCCCGCGCCAGGCGCACGCGCAGATCCGGATCCGCGAGCAGGCCTCGCAGCTTCTCCATCCAGTCGTCGGCGTCGTCGGAGCGCGCGATGAGCGCGTTGTGGCCGTGGCGCAGCACCTCCTGCAGGACCGGCAGGTCGGATGCGACGATCGGCACGCCTGACGCCATGTACTCGAACATCTTCATCGGCGAGGTCCAGCGGCTGATGTCGCTGCCCCCGGTCGCGCCCACCACGCCCTCGCGGCTGTGTGGCATCAAGACCGCGTCGAAGCGGGCGTAGAAGTCGCGCAGCTGGCTGGGCGGGTGAAACCCGTGGAAGACCAGGTTCGCCGCCGGCTCCTCCGCCCGCCAGCGCGCGATGTCCTGCTCCGAGCCGCCGACGACATCGAACTGCACATCCGGCATGCGGCGCGCCAGCTCGACGATCACCTCGATGCCGCGGCCCCGGTAGAGGTTGCCGACGTAGCCGACGCGCGGTCTGCCCAGATCGGGCCGCGCCACCGCCGGCGGTCGCACCGGAGCATCCGACGCGTCGTGCGCCACGATGCAATCGCGGCCGGGCAGGAGCCCCTCGGCCTGGATGTCGCGGCGCAGCGCGTCCGAGATCGCCACCATCGCCACGAAGCGCCGCGACTCGGTCATCTGCCGCCACATGCTGCGCTGGAACCGCCCGCCCGGCAGCCCGTGCGCCTCGAACAGGAGCGGCAGCCGCAGCCACGCCGCGGCCACGCCGCCGACCGGATCGCGGCAGTAGACAAGGTCGACGCGGCGCCGGTGCGCGGCCAGCCGCTGCGCCGTGGCCGCCGCGTACACGACGGAGCCGCCCTTGCGAGCCGGCCGCGGCAGCTTCTCCAGCGTGAAGTTCCGCTCGACGCCGTAGAAGTCGAAGTCGTCGTCGCCGGGCCGGCCGTCTGGCCCTGTCTTCGCGATCAGGGTGACGTCATGGCCCAGGCGCGCCAGCGCGGCGCACATCTTCATCACCTGGATGCTCGACGCGCGCCGCGACGGCACGTACGACAGCGACAGATAGACGATCCGCATCGGGCTCGACGGGCCGCCGCGGATCAGGTCGCCGGCTTCGGCTCGGCCCCTTCCTGCCCGTAGCCGTAGTAGCTGTAGTACTGGTAGCTGCCGCGCTCCTCGAGGTCGAGCTCGTTGAGGATGACGCCGACGATCGTGCCGTCCACGCCGGCGACCTGGCGCGCCGAGCGCGTGATGTCCTCGCGCAGCGTCTTGCCCGCCTTCACCACCAGGATGACGCCGTCGGCGTGGCGCGACAGCACCACCGCGTCGGTGACCGCCTGCAGCGGCGGCGAGTCGAGCACCACGCGGTCGAAGCGGCGGCCCAGCTCCTCGAGCACGACCTGGAACCGGTGCGTCATCAGCAGCTCGGCCGGGTTGGGCGGAAGCGGCCCGCACGGCAGCACGTACAGGTTGGGGATCTCGGTCGTCTTGATCACGTCGGCGAAGTCGACCTCGCCGACGATCAGGTTCGACAGGCCGAGCTGGCGTGCGACCTGGGTGGACTGGTGGAGGCGCGGCCTGCGCATGTCGGAGTCGATCAGCAGCACGCGCTGGCCGCCCTGCGCCATCGTGGTGCCCAGATAGATGACCGACGTGGTCTTGCCCTCGCGCGGGTTCGGGCTCGACACGACCAGCGTCTTGAGCGGCCGGTCGGCGCCGCTGAAGAGGATGTTGGTGCGCAGCGCGCGGCAGCACTCCGCCACGCGAGAGGTCGGGTGCTGGAAGACGTACAGATCGCGCGCCTTCTCGTCGTTCATCGGCACGTCCGACTCGCCCAGCATCGGGATGATGCCCAGCACCGGCAGGTTCGCCGCCGCCTGCACGTCCTCGAGCGTCTTGATCGATCGATCGAGGAAGGCGAGCAGGAAGGCGAAGCCGACCCCGAGGAACAGCGCGACCGCGGCGGCAAGCGCCACGTTGCGGCGCAGGCTGGGGTAGACCGCGTCGACCGGCGGGCGCGCGCGGTCGAGCGGCGTCACGTTGACCGAGTCGAGGCGGCTGGTGAGATCGCTCGTGCCCAGGCGCCCGACCAGGATGTTGTACTTGTCCTCGTTGCTCTTCCGGTCGCGGAGCAGCTGGTTGTACTGCACGACCTTGGGGCCGAGCTGGAACGCCTCCTGGCGGAAGCTCTCGATCTCCTTGCCGAAGGCGACCTCGGTGGCCTTGGCCGCCGCCAGCTGCTCCTCGACGGTGCGGACGGCCAGCGCCGCCTCGTTCTCGAGCGCCTTGCGCAGGTCGTCGAGCTTGGCCTTCTGCTTGATGAACTCGGTGTTCTTGGGGCCGACTTCCTTCTCCAGCTCGAGGAAGCGGTTGCGCTCCAGGTAGTACTGCGACTTGATGCTCTCGAGCGACGCCGACTCGCTCAGGCCGAAGACAGGGTTCTGGATGACATCGACCTTGCCGGACTTCTTCATGCGGTCGAGCGTCGCGGTCAGCCCGATGCGCTTGGCGCGCGCGTCGTTGAGCGCCTCGGTGTAGCGGGTGAGGTTGGCCGACACCATGTTCTGCCGGTCCTCGAGCGAGACCGACAGGATGTCGTTGGACTTCTGGAACTCGACCAGCTTGGTCTCCGAGTCCCGCAGCTTCTTCTCGGCCAGCTCCAGCTCGGTGGCGAGCCACTTGGACGCGCGCTGGGTGCCGAGCGAGAGCTGGCCCCTGGTCCACGACACGTATGTGTTGACGTGGAGGTTGGCCAGGTCCGCCGCCACCTGCGGCTCCGGATTCGAAGCCGTCACGTACATGATCCGGTTCTGCTCCGGATAGGCAACCGCCAGCGCGTCCCGCAGCTTGCGGGTCGCCAGGTCGAGCTGCTCCTCCTTGGTCAGGTCCTCGCGCTCCTCGGCGGAGAAGAACTTCACGTGCAGGTCGTTGTTCTCGACCGTGCGGCGGACCAGCTGATAACTATGCAGAACCTCTTTCTGCTGCCGGTAGTACTCCGTCGTCGAGGAGTGCCCGCCGGCGACCGCCGGGACCATGTCCTGTCCCTGGCCGAGGAGGTCGGGCAGCTTCGGATCGATGACCATCGATGCCGTGGCCTCGTAGATCTCGGTCTGCTGGCTCGTGTAGAGGACCGCGCCAGTTGTAGCGAGGGCCACAATCGAGGCGATGATCCACTTGTATTTCCTGATGGCCCCCAGGTAACGGCGGAAGTCGATGCCGATGACCTGCTCATCTGCTTCGTGGAAGTTTTGGTGTTGCTGCTGCTGCCCTGAATCCAAAGTCGTCTCCGGAACCGCCGGGGGTCAAACGTGGTTAGTGTGCGCCCGGACCTGGCGAGTTCAAGCCGGCCCGGCGGACAGATGAAGGCTTCCTAGTCCAAGCGACGGGTACGATCAAGGGCTTGCGCTCCGGCCTCCGACAGGTGATGACCCCGGTGAATCGCCCACGCACCTACAGGGTGAACAAATCGTACAACCGGGCATCTTCATGAACGCCGTGGGATGCCCCTCCCACTAAGTTCCCATCTGGCAGGCGGCACCCGCGCCGTTTGCCTCTGCACGAAGGCCGTCCTAGGATGCGCCGTTTCTCCACCGCCCCCCCAGTAGATGCGTCGCGTCGCCTCATCACAGCCACACGGCAATTTTCTGGAGATGGACCAACTGCGCGCTCCCGGGAGAGTTCCCGCTTGAGTCCACTCCTCAATCGAACCACCCAGGCGCTGATCGACCTCTGCGTCCTGTCTCTCGCGCTGTGGGTCGCGCTCTTCCTTCGCTTCGACGGCCGGCCGCCCGAGTGGGTCGCCATGCGGGTGCTGATCCTCTGGCCGCACGTGGTCGGGGTCCAGTACCTGTCGCTGGTGATGCTCGGCGTCCACCGCTTCCAGTGGCGCTTCGTCGGCCTGCGCGAGGCCACGCGCATCTTCGCCGCCACCGGCTGCGCCGCGGTCTTCCTGCTGTGCGTCCGGTTCGTGACCGGTTTCTACGAGACCAGGGTCCCGTTCCTCGAGCACGTGTGGCTGCCCATCGGGGTCACGCTGATCGACTTCGCCGGCGCGTTCGTGGCCATCGCAGGGGTGCGGGCCATGCGCCGCCTGGTGGCCGAGCGGTCCGACGAGAAGCGGCGCTCCGCCGGCCTGCCGCGGCTCGATCGCACCAAGACGATCCTCATCGGCGCCGGCCAGGCCGGCCTGATGGTGGCCAAGGAGCTGGCGCTGCGGCCCGACCTCGGGCTCAAGCCGGTCGGCTTCCTCGACGACGACCCGCGCAAGCAGGGCACCGTGCTGCACGGGCTGCGCGTGCTGGGCACGACCGATGACCTCGCGGAGGTGTGCGCCAAGGTCCGCGCCGAGCAGGCGCTCATCACCATCGCCGACGCACCGGGCAAGGAGATGCGGCGCATCGCCGAGGTCTGCCGGCGCAACGACATCCCGACCAAGGTCATCCCCGGCATCTACGAGATCGTCGGCGGGCGGGTGAACCTGTCGCGCATCCGCGAGCTCGAGATCGAAGACCTGCTCGGCCGCGCGCCCGTCGATCTGGACCAGTCGGCGCTGAGCGAGCAGCTGCGCGGCAAGGTCGTGCTGGTGACCGGAGCCGGCGGCAGCATCGGCTCCGAGCTCTGCCGCCAGGTCTGCCACTTCGGTCCGGCCCGGCTCGTGCTGCTCGAGCAGGCCGAGAACGCGCTGTTCAACATCCACCGCGAGCTCGAGGCCGCCCATCCGGCGCAGGATCTGGTCCCGCTGGTGGCCGACATCTGCGACGCGCGCCGGGTGCGCTGGGCGCTTCTCCACGTACAAGCCGGACGTGATCCTGCACGCCGCGGCGCACAAGCACGTCCCGATGATGGAGTGGAACCCGGACGAGGCGGTGCGCAACAACGTCTTCGGCACGATGACGCATCGCCAGCGCGGCGCACGACCTGGGCGTCTCCATGTTCGTGATGATCTCGACCGACAAGGCGGTCAACCCGACGTCGGTCATGGGCGCGACCAAGCGCGTGGCCGAGATCTACGCCCAGGCGCTGGCCCGCCAGTCGAAGACGCGCTTCGTCACCGTGCGGTTCGGCAACGTGCTGGGCAGCGCGGGCAGCGTGATCCCGATCTTCGAGGAGCAGATCGCGCGCGGCGGGCCGGTCACGGTCACCCACCCGGAGATGAAGCGCTACTTCATGACCATCCCGGAGGCCTGCCAGCTGGTGCTGCAGGCCGGCACCATGGGCAAGGGCGGCGAGATCTTCATCCTCGACATGGGCGAGCCGGTCAAGATCGTGGACCTCGCGCGCGACATGATCGAGCTGTGCGGGCTGGTGCCGGGCGACGACATCGAGATCCAGTTCACCGGGCTGCGGCCGGGCGAGAAGCTGTTCGAGGAGCTGTCGGTCGGCGACGAGAACGCGGACAAGACGCGCCACTCGAAGATCTTCGTGGGCCGCGGCCGCATCCACGATCTCGATCAGGTCATCGACTATCTCGACTGGCTGCGCCAGGTGGTCGACAGCGGGCAGCCGGACGCCATCCCGGGCGCGCTGGCCAAGCTCGTGGTCGAGTACAGCTCGGACCGCGTGAGCGCGGTGCGCGAGACGGCGCCGCCGGTGCCGCTGGTGGCGGTGGCGACGCCCGGTCGCCATCGGTCGACCGGCACGGCGCTGCCCATCCCTCGCGCGGCCCTCGCCCGACTCGGCACCGAGCCGAACTGAGTTTCGCCGTCCCGTCCGAGTCTGTGCTGTATCGCTCACGGCGCCGGCGCGTGGCCGCACCGCGAGCGCAGGTGGCTCCGCGTCGTTCTTTCGTCGCCGCGCTGCGACGAAATCCCAGGGCAGCTGCGTTAGGATGACAGCCACTCCGAGAGCGCATGCGCGTGCAAGCATCCGGGCATACGAGACGGGGAACGAGGACGGTCGGCGTCGGCGCGGTGCTGTTGCTGTTCGTGTCGCTGGCGGCCTGCTCCTTCGACCCGGGAGGGCAGGCCTTCACCGACGGTGAGGGTGAGCCGGACGCGGCCGGCGATCCGCCCGACGGCTCGCCGCCGCTACCTGACGCCGGAGAACCGGACGGGCGGCCGACGCCCGACGCCCCGCCGCCCGAGATCGACGAGCACCTGCTGCTGACCGAGGTCAAGACCCAGCCGAACGACGAGGAGTTCATCGAGATCTTCAACCCGCTCGATGTGGCGGTGCCGCTGGACGATTACTACCTGACCGACGATCCGCAGTACGGCACGCTGCCCGGCGCGACGGGCGAGGTCCCCGTGGGCGGCGGCGACGCGCTGCTGCGCTTCCCGAGCGGCAGCACGCTGGGACCGGGGCAGGTCGCCGTCATCGCGCTCGACGAGGACGGCTTCCGCGACCAGTTCGACATCGATCCGGACTACGCGCTGGAGTCGGCCGGCAATCCGGTCGCCGAGGCGATGCTGCCCGTGGCCGACAGCGATCGATCGATGGATATCACCGACACCGGGGAGCCGATCATCCTGTTCCACTGGGACGGCGAGAGCGACCTGGTCACCGACATCGACATCGTGCTTGTCGGCAACGAGGCGCCCGGGCCGGGCCAGGACAATGGTCTGCCGGACAAGTCCGGCGCGTCCGTCGACGGTCCCGACCCGGATGCTTTCGAGAGCACCTACGCCACCGACGCGGCCGAGACGCCCGCGATGAGCTTCCGCGCCAGCAACGAGGTCTCCTATCAGCGCATCGCGCCCGAGACCGGCCGGGAGACGCGCGGCGGCGGCAACGGCTTCGACGGCCACGACGAGACCAGCGAAGAGACTCTCGAGACCTGGGCGCAGGAAGCGCTCGCGCCCACCCCCCGCCAGGTCGCCCCCGCCCTGCCAGTGATCGGCCTGGAGGCCGCGCAGAAGACCGCCAAAGCGCCAAAAACGCCAAAGGGGGCCATCGCCCGTTGCTTGGACCGTCTTGAACATCTGTGGTTCAGGCGCTCATTGCTTTGGGTCCAAGCAACGGGCGATGGCCCTTTTGGCGCTTTGGCGCTTTGGCGAGTCTTCTGCGCGGCCTTCGGGCCGATCAGCTACAGGGCGAGATAGAAGGCGGCGATCTGGGCGACGACGTATTCCTGGTCGGCCGGCGTGATCGAGGGATCGACCGGAATGGCGAGGGCGTCGCTGGCTGCCGCCTCGGCAGACCGGGAAGTCGCCCGGGCGGTGGCCGAGGTGGGCGAAGCATGGTTGCAGGTGGAGCGGCTCGGGATAGTAGATCTCGGTGGCGATGCCGGCGGCGGCCAGGTGGCGGCGCAGATCGTCGCGGGCGCGCGCGCGGATGACGAAGTGATGGTAGACGTGCTCGGGCGCGTCGGGAGGCAGGGCGATGTGATCGGCGAGAGGCGCGGCGGCGAAGAGCTCGCGGTAGCGGGCGGCTGCCGCGCGGCGGGCCGCGGTCCAGGCCGGCAGGTGCGGCAGCTTGACCCGGAGCAGCGCGGCCTGGATCGCGTCGAGGCGGAAGTTCCCGCCCACCGCCAGGTTGTGATACTTGGGCCGCGCGCCGTGGTTGCGCAGCAGCGCGATGCGATCGGCCAGATCCGGGTCGGAGGTGACGACGGCGCCGGCGTCGCCGAGCGCGCCCAGGTTCTTGGACGGAAAGAACGACAGGGTGGCGGCGGCCGCGCGCGGCGGCGACGCGCCGATCGACTGCGCGGCGTCCTCGATGATCGGGCACCGGGACGTCGGGCAGCTCGGCCAGGCGGCCGTACAGGTTGACCGGCAGGAGCGCGCGGGTGCGGGCGGTGACCGCCCGGGCCGCGGCCGCCGGGTCCAGGTTGAGGGTGGCCGGGTCGATGTCGGCGAACACCGGCCGGGCGCCCAGCCGCGCGACCGCTCCGGCGGTGGCGAAGAACGTGAACGGCGTGGTGACCACCTCGTCGCCGGGGCCGATCGCCGAGCGCCATCAGCGCGACGAGGAGCGCGTCGGTGCCGGACGAGACGCCGATGGCGCGGCTGCAGCCGACCGCGGCGGCCAGCTCGCGCTCGAACGCGTCCACCTCGGGGCCGCCGATGAACTGGCCGGAGTCGAGGACGCGGGCCAGCGCCCGGTCCAGCTCGGGGCGCAGCGCGGCGTGCTCCGCGGCCAGGTCGCGCATCGGCACGCGGCGCGCGTCCGCGGGCGCCGGCGGGCCGCCGCCCCCGCCATCCCCCATGGCGGAGCCGAACATCGACATGCGATGCAATGTACCATTGCGCGCATGTCTGCCGGTACGCCCAGCGCACAGCCGCGCGATTCCGCCGCCGTGATCCTGGTCCGGCCGGCCGGCGGCGCGGGGCACCTCGAGGTGCTCCTGGTCCGCCGCCACCGCAAGGCGTCGTTCATGTCGAGCGCGTACGTGTTTCCCGGCGGCATCGCCGAGCCGGGCGAGACCGATCCGCGGCAGGCTGCGGCGCGCGAGCTGGCCGAGGAGACCGGCGTGGCCTTGCCGGACCTGGACGGCCTGCACTACTACGCGCACTGGATCACGCCGTCGATCGAGCCACGCCGCTACTCGGCGCGCTTCTACGTCGCGGCGCTGCCGCCGGCGCAGACAATCGCGCTCGACCCGCGCGAGATCGAGGACGCGGTGTGGGTCGCGCCGGACGACGCGCTCGCGCGATCCGGCGAGCTGCACCTGCCGCCGCCGCAGATCCGCACGCTGTTCGAGATCGCGCCGGCGGCGCGCAGCGGGCTGGACGCGCTGATGGCGCTGTGCGCCGAGCGAGCCGCGGCGCCGCACGCGATCCTGCCGCGCGCGTGCACCGATCCCGAGGGCGGCATCGTCCTGCTCCTGCCCTGGGATCCGGACTACCTGTCGCGAGGACAGGGCGACGCGCTGGCCATGCCGGCCGACCACGCGCTGGCCGCCGGGCCGAGCCGCTTCGTGTTCGAGGAGAAGTCGTGGAAGCACGTGCACGCTCCGCCTTCAGCGCGAGCGGGCTGAGCCTGAGCGGGCCGGCCGGCCGCGAGCTCGACTTCTACGCGGCCGAGCTGCACTACTGGCGGGTGCCGCGCTCGTCGTGGGCCGACTGCCTGGCCGCGCTGCGCAGGCTCGGCTTCGAGCTCGTGTCGACCTACGTGCCGTGGAGCGTGCACGAGACCGCCGGTCGCCTCGACTGGACCGGCGCGCGCGATCTGCGCCGCGTTCCTGGCCGAGGTGTCGCGCGCGGGCATGCTGGCGGTGCTCAAGCCGGGCCCGCACATCAACGCGGAGCTGACCTACTTCGGATACCCGGAGCGGTTCGTGCGCGATCCGGCGATGCAGGCGCGCTCGGCCGCGCGACACGCCGGTGTGGATGCCGGCGCCGCCGCACATGTTCCCGGTCCCGTCGTACGCGTCGGCCGCGTTTCGCGCCGCGGCCGAGGGATGGCTGCGCGCGTTCGGCGAGCAGGTCGGCGCCGCAGCTGTTCCCGGACGGCCCGGTCGTCGCGTCCAGGTCGACAACGAGGCGCAGATGTTCTTCCGCCTCGGCGCCTACGACCACGACTATCACCCGGACGCGCTGGCCTGGTGGCGCGAGCACGCCGGCGACGTGGAGGCGCCGCGCGCGTGGGACGCTGCCGATGCCGCGCGCTGCGTCGAGTGGGTTCGCTTCAAGGAGGTCTACACCGAGCGCGCGCTGGCCTGGGTGCGCGGCGCGCTCGACCAGGCCGGGCTGGACGGGCTGGCCCGCTATCACAACGCGCCGCCATCGCCGCCGGCGCTGGTCCACCTGCCGGCCGCGGCGCGCGCGGTCGGCGGCCCGGCCGGCCTCGACTTCTATCATCCCGCCCGCGACCACGCGAGGTCCGGCTTCGCGCGCTGTACCTGGGCGCCACCGGTCATCCCCTGCCCATCGCATGCGAGGTGGGCGTGGGCGGGCCGCCGTGGCTGCCGCCCATGCCGGCCGCGGACCAGGAGTCGGTGACCTCGGGTGTCCTGGCCGGCGGTGCGCGCGGGCCTCTGCTTCTTCATGGTCGTGGACCGCGACCGCTGGTACGGCGCGCCAGTCTCGGTGAAAGGTGAGCTGCGCCCGCCCGCCGACTGGCTCGCGGCGCTGCTCGCGTCGCTGCGCGCGCTCGACTGGACACATCTGCGCCGCCGATGCCGCGCCGCGGTGGTGATGAGCAGAGCCGAGTCTCGCTTCGCCATCGCGTCGTCGCTCGTCGATCCGCTGTCGCCCGTCGTGGCCGAGCTCCTGGCGCGGCAGCTCGGCCCGGGCGGCGCCGCCGAGCTGGCGCGGGAAGGGAGTCTGCGCTGTATCGCCGCTGGCTGCACGCCATCGTGACGGCGCTGGACCGCGCCGGCGTGCCGTTCGCGCTCCTCGACGAGGAAGCGGCCGAGGAGAGCGTGGAGCGCGCACTCGCTCTTCATCGCGCCGACGCTGGGCCGTGTGGACCGGGCCCTGTGGGCGCGGCTGCGCGCGGCGGCCGATCGCGGCGCGCAGATCATCGCCGGGCCGGAGCGACCGTCGCGCGACGAGCTCGATCGTCCGCTCGGCGAGGACGCGAGATTGCCCCGCCACCTCGGCCTGATGAGGCGCCGGCTCGCTCGACGATGTGGACGGCCTGGCCGCCGATCTGGCCGCTGCCGCCGGCGGCGAGGAAGAGTGGCGCGTCGCGGCGCCCCTGCATCTGTCGGTGTTCGAGGACGCCAGCGGCGCCGTGCGCGCCGCTGCCGTCGGCAACCCGACCGGCGAGCCGGCGCACGCCCGCTGGAAGCACCCGGCGGCGCCGTCCTGCGCGATCCTGGACACGGCGACTCCTCACGGTCAGCGGTGGCGCCGTCCGCATCGACATCGGGCCCCATGCCGTGCGGCTGTTCGCACTGGACGTTGCGGACACCGCCGGCACGCCCTGAATGCTGGTTCTCTGGGGCTGCGAGCGGTGTCGCGCCCGCGACGACCCGCTCCGATGCCGATGGACCGGCGCCGTCGTGACCGATAGGATCCGGGCCAGCGCCATGAGATCCCCGTTGACAACGCCGAGCGCGCGGATCCGTCCATGAAGGCGGACTCCTCCATGCAGTCGATTCGCGAGCGGGTACTTGCCCGCGGTTGCTTCTCGCCTGAGGAGAACCTGCGAATCTACCAGTCGAGCTTCGACCACCCGCGCCACAAGTTCTTCCTCCGCATCGCGCGCATGCACGACCTCCAGAACAAGGTCGTCTGTGATGCCGGATGCGGCTTCGGCGCCAACCTGAGCCACTGCCACCCCGACTCGTACGGGATCGACAACAGCGAACGCGCCGTGCAGTTCTGCCGGGCGCTCGGCCTGAACGCGCACCTGCACGACATGGTCGAGGTCAAACTCTCGCATCTGCCGCGGGTTCAAGTGGTGTGGAACTCGGCGACCATCGAGCACGTCAATCGCCGCACGTGTTTCTGCGCAAGCTGCACGGTCTGCTCAAGCCGGACGGCATGATGATCTCGAGGTCTAGGTTGACCGGGTCGTATCGCTACGGGAGCTGAACCTGCTGAATCCGAAGAAGCAGAGCGGGGACCACATCAACGCGTTCACGCCGACGACCCTGCGCTTCTTCGCGAGCGGGCCGGCTTCGAGACCTGGCGGATCATCCGGTGGGCGTCCAAGTTCACCAAGCTCGCGCCCGCGCTGCCCCTGTGGGCGCACCGGCTGGTGCCGCTGGCTCCCGTCGCGGACGGCATCCTCTACATCGGGCACCGGCCGGCGGACTGGGAGTATCCGACCAAGGCGCGCCGCCGGGTGGCGAACACGCCGAAGGGATACAAGCCGCGCGCCTGACGACGTGATGACGACGTGCTGAGCCGCAACCTGGACATGTTCGATCTGGATGGCCGGCACCTGGCCAACTGGCTCGTCTCCTCCTGCCGCCCGGGGCAGGGGAGCCGGACTGGCGCTCCTGTTCGTCAACGAACGCGCATCGGTCGTCCACGGCGTGCGCGCCGGGCAGGGCGCCATCGACCGCGGCGACGGCCTGCTCGGCGGCATGCGCCCGACCAGCTCGCGGCCGCGCGGCGCGCGATGAAGGCGCGCCTGCTCGTCGTCCTCGAGGTCGGGGCCGTCGCGCGGCTGCACGGCGAGATCGAGGGCAATCTTCGGCTCGCCGACGATTATCCGGCCCAGTGGCTGACGATCCTGCGCGCGCTGCGGCGGCTGAACGGGCCGGCGATGTGGCTCGAGCCGCGCCTGCTCGACCTCATCCCGAACATCGCGGCCGAGCCGATCGAGCGGACCTTCGAGCTCCTGGTCCCCGACAACAGCGCGCTCCTGGCGTACGTCTTCGACGCGCGGCCGCCCGAGGTGCACGCCTCCGTCATCGCGGTCGTCGAGGACGGTGACATCTCGCTTGTCACGACCCATCTCGGCCTGGCCGACGCAGCTGCCCGGTCCGGCGCTGGCTCGCTCGTGGAGGGCGCAGACAGGGCGACTCCTGTCCCTGGTCGAGGAGCGCTACGCGCCGCCGTCGATCGGGCTGTTCGTCGATCGCGCCGCGTGGCAGCGCATCATGGTCGGGCCGGGCGATCAGATGGCCAAGGAGATGGCGGCCGGCCGCCTCGTCTTCGATCCGGCGCCGGCCTGGCTGCGCGGCCTGCTCGGCGGCGCCCAGATCGCCGCGTTCGCGACCCGCAGCGCGCGCAACCTGGCTCGCCTCGTCCCGTCGTCCGCGCGGCGCAGGGCGGCCGGCCTGGCGCAGTCGGCGCAGGAGCGGCTCAAGAGCAGCGGCGCCCATCCGTTCGCGCTGCTCGGCTTCGACCCGATCGATCTATGGCACCGGGTCCGCGCCCACTACGCGCCGCGCTCCGGCTCCACGCGCCCCGGCGATATCGAGATAGGCGCGGCCGCACTCGCCGCAGACGCTGCGCGCGCCCGCGTCATCACCGACGGCCAGCCGCGCGCCGCAGGCGCACATCCAGCCGACCTGCCGGGCCGGGACGCCGACGACGAGCGCGAAGGCGGGCACGTCGCGCCGCACCACCGCGCCGGCACCGACGAACGCGTACTCGCCGATCGTCACGCCGCAGACGATGGTCGCGTTGGCCCCGATCGTCGCGCCGCGCCGCACCAGAGTCGGGCGGTACTCGTGCTTGCGGCTGACCTCGGCGCGCGGGTTCATGACGTTGGTGAAGACGCACGACGGTCCGAGGAACACACCGTCCTCGAGGGTGACGCCCTCGTAGATCGACACGTGGTTCTGGATGCGCACCCGGTCGCCGATGCGCACGCCGGCGATGTAGCAGCCCTGGCCGATCACGCAGTCGCGGCCGATCACCGCGCCGGCGCACACGTGCGCGAAGTGCCAGATCCGCGTCCCGCCGCCCACCTGCGCGCCCGCGTCCACCACCGCGCTCTCGTGCGCGAAATAGCCCCCGTCCGACACGCCCGCTAGAATGCCCGAGCCGATGCCGAAACGTCCACCGCGCGCGCCGCGCGAGCTGCCGGTCCCGCCCGATCTCGGCACGTCGCCGCGCCCCATGCGGCGCGCGCTGGCCACGCAGCTGGGCACGCTGTGGTTCGGCTGCGCCGAGGACCTGCTCGCCTCTCTGCCCGATGGCAGCGTGGATCTGGTCGTCGCCGACCCGCCGTACAACCTGGCCAAGGAGGAGTGGGACGACCTCGGCTCGCTCGACGCCTACGTGTCCTGGTGCGACACCTGGCTGGCCGAGGTGGAGCGCGTGCTCACGCCGGCCGGCTCGGCCTACGTGTGCGGCTTCTCCGAGATCCTGGCCGAGGTGAAGGCGCGCTCGGCGCGACGCTTCCGCGGCGGCTGCCGCTGGCTGGTCTGGTACTACCGCAACAAGGCCAACCTGGGCCACGACTGGGGCCGCTCGCACGAGTCGATCCTGCACCTGCGCCAGCCGGACTGCCTGCGCATCGATGTGGACGCCGTGCGCGTCCCGTACAACCGCCACACCGAGCGCTACCCGGAGCGCGTGCAGGCGGTGTCATCGCAGTACGGCCGCGGCGTGCGACGCGATCGCTGGCAGCCGCACCCGCTGGGGGCCAAGCCGCGCGACGTCCTCGAGATCCCGGTCCTGTGCAACGGCACCGCCGAGAAGACCCATCACCCGACGCAGAAGCCGGCCGACCTCATCCGCCGCCTGCTCCAGGCCAGCACGCGCCCGGGCCACCTCGTCCTCGATCCCTTCGTCGGCTCCGGCACCACGGCCCTTGTCGCCGAGGAGCTCGACCGCCGCTGGCTCGCCTGCGACAGCGACCCCCGCTACATCGGCCTGGCCCGCGAGACGGCTGGATAGCCGCGCGTTGAACCGCCAAGACGCAAGAGCGCCAAAGCCGACGCCAAAGCCGGAACGTCGAAGCATCCGCTCGACCCGTCCGACTGACTCGTACCTGAACTCGAGACGCGTACTGGCGTACTCTGCGCTGCGCATGCGACGGGCGCGAGCGCGATCATCGACGTGCACTCGACGTCCGCACTTGGCGAGTACTTGGCGGCTTCGGCGGTACGAGGTCGGCACCAGGCCGCGAGCTACTTCTTCTTCGCCGGGCGGGGGCGGCGGGGGCGGCTGCTGCGAGCCGCGCATCTGCTGCTGCACGAAGAAGCGCAGGGTCGCCGGCGGGATGGTCACGCGCGAGCGCATGACCGGGCCCTCGAAGCCGAGGCCGAGGGTGATCTCGGCGCCCTTGGCCGCGGCCGGGTCGGGCGCTGCGGCCGAGAGATCGAAGACCATGATGCCGCTCTCGTTGCGCGTCTTGGAGTCGGCCACTGCCTTCTCGAAGGTCTGGGCCAGCGCCGACTTCGGCTGCTTCGACTTCGAGTTGCTCACCAGCTTGGCCGCCAGCGCCTTGGCGCGGCTTGTCCTTGTCGAGCGAGAAGACCATCCAGCTGCCGGCCAGGCCGAAGTAGCTCTTGATGCCGCCCTTGCCGAAGACCTTCTCGAACTCCTTCTTCTCCTCGGGCGACGTCTGCGCCGACGGCTTGATGGTGATGCCGTGCAGCGCCGCGCCTCCCGTGCGGTAGGCGCTTGGCCTTGGCGGTCACCTCCATCGAGTCCATCGGCGTGGGCTGCGCGGCCATCTTCTTGATGTAGCCGGCGATGAGATCGCCCAGCTTCTTGGCGTCGGTGACCGCGACGAGACCGGCCATGCGCACGGTCTTGTCCTCCTTGGCCAGCAGCGCGAACGCGACCTCCTGGCCGAACACGCCGATCCACTCGGCCATCTCCGGCTTGCCCTGGGCGTCGGCCATCTCCTTCGCGAAGCCCTGCAGCGGGCCCGAGTCGATGCGGCCGGCCGCCACCATCAGCCACGAGCCGGCCGGCAGGCGCGACGCGACCGAGTAGTCGCTCGGCTTCTGCATCCCGCTCCACGCGGCCAGCCCCGAGCCCTGCACCGGATAGACCGCGAACGACGCGGTGGCGAGCTGGCCGCTGGCCTCGAGGTCGCCCTCGATGCGCTCGACCGACGACAGCACCTTGACCAGGCCCTCGGCGACCTTCTTCTCGGCCGGCTTCGGGATCGTCGCCCATCGACTGGCGCAGCGTGGCGTCCAGCTGCGGCCCGAACGACTCCATGATGCGGGTCATGTAGATGACCGCGTGCGGATGCTTGGGCGGCGTCGTCTTCGCCAGGTTCGACAGCGCGTACGGCGAGGCCGCCTGCAGCGCCGCCGGCGTGCCGATGGCCGCGTAGCCGCCGTGCACCTGCATCGACCGCGCCGCCGCCCACCGTGCCGGCCATCTTGCCCTTGTCGGCCACGGCAGCGACGAGCAGCGCCTGGCCTCCGCCCTTCTGCGGGTCGAGCAGGAGGATGTGGAGCGGCTTGGCGAGGTCCACGCCGTCGAGGCCGGGCGCGCCGACCATGGCGGCCGCGCCCTGGACCAGCTGCGACGGAGACAGCATGGCTCCGAAGCCCGGCTGCACCGCATCGGCGTACGCGGCCATGCTGGTCAGCTGGCCCTGCGGGTCGCCGACCGAGATCGCGCCGAGGACCGTGTTCGGCAGCGGAGCCGGCTTGTCCGGGATCGACGGCAGTCGCTGCTCGTCTCCCGCGCCCTCCGCCTGCTCGCCGGCGGCCTCGCCGCCGGACGGCTTTTCGGCGTCCTTCTTTCCTCCGCCGCAAGCAGCGGCCACGAGGATGACGGAAGCCAGAAGACTCTCGCGCAGATTCGGTCTCATGATCGCTCCAGCGATTGAACTACTCGGTCGTGGCGAACTTCTGAAAGAAGGCGCTGAGCTCGCCCGCGTGGACCGGCTCTCTCGACTCGGCCGCCACATCGCGCACCTCCATCAACTGCTCCGGGATCTCCAGGAGAAACCGAGATGGAATACAGAGCACTTGACGTCCGTGGCGCCGCCGGGTGGCACAGCGGGTCACGTATAGCATCTCTTGAGCCCTGGTGAGGCCGACGTAGGCCAGTCGCCGTTCCTCGGAAACGTCGGAGACATGGTCCGGGTCAGACACGTCATTGGCGTGCGGCATGAGAGAACGCGCGTGCGGCAGGATCTCTTCCTCCGCGCCGATCAAGAATACCACTGGAAATTCCAGGCCTTTGGCCCCGTGGAGCGTGGTCAGCAGCACGCGATCGTCGCCGTCGTCGCGCTTCTCCTCGCTGTCGGACGCCAGGGACAGAAACCGCAAGTACTCGAGCAGCGCGTCGCGGCCCGGCTTTCGCTTCTGCTGCTCGGTGACCTGCCGGACCAGCGCCTCCACGTTGTCGATGCGCCGCTGCGCGGCGGTGAGGCTGGTCGACGCGGCGCGCAGATCGCCGTGCAGATCGATCGTCTCGATGAGGCCGCGCATCGCGCTCGGCATGTCGCCGGTCTCGAGCGCGGCGCGCAGCTCGCCGACCGCGGCGACCAGACCGGCGAGCGCGTCGGCCTGGGCCGGGCGCACCGATCCGCCGGCGCCGGTCGCGCCGTCGACCACCGCGCGCCACAGCGTGGTGCGCGCCGCGTGCGCGTTGTGCAGCAGCCGCTCGACGGTCGTCGGCCCCACGCCGCGCGCCGGGTAGTTGATGATCCGCCGCAGCGAGATCTCGTCGCGCTCGGACAGCGCCACGCGCAGGTACGCGATGAGGTCCTTGACCTCCTTGCGCTCGTAGAACTGCTGGCCGCCCACCATGACGTACGGGACGCGCGTGGTGCGCAGCGCCTCCTCGAGCTCGCGGCTCTGGATGTTGGAGCGGTACAGCACCGCGATGTCGCGGTGGCGGCGGCCGTCGCCGACCAGCTGCGCGATCTCCTGGGCCACGAACTTGCGCCTCGGCTTCCGGATCGACCGCCGCGACGGCGGCGATGGGCGGGCCGTCCGGCCGCGTGCTCCACAGCTCCTTGCCGCGGCGGTCGGTGTTGTTGCGGATGACAGCGTTGGCCGAGGCCAGGATCGTCGGCGTGGATGCGATAGTTCTGATCGAGCACGACGACGCGCGCGCCCGGGAAGTCGCGCTCGAAGTCGCGGATGTGGCGCGGATCGGCGCCGCGCCAGCTGTAGATCGACTGGTCGTCGTCGCCCACCGCGCAGAGGTTGCCGTGCCGCGCGACGAGCTCCTTGACCATGAGCAGCTGCGAGCGATTCGTGTCCTGGTACTCGTCCACCATCACGTGGCTGAAGGCGCTGGCCCAGCGCTCGCGCACGTCGGCGTGCTCGCGCAGGAGGCGCACCGGCTCGGTGATGAGGTCGTCGAAGTCGACCGCCGCGAAGCCGCGCAGCGCCGCCTGGTAACGCGGATAGATGTCGGCGGTGATGGCGTCGTAGTCGTCGCCGTCGACCGGCGCGTAGTCCTCGGGCGAGCGGAACGCGTTCTTGGCCAGCGAGATGCGGGTCAGGATGCTGCGGGCGTCGTAGCGCCGGTCCTCGCCGCCGCGCGCGTGCCGCATCAGCTCGCGCACCACGCCCATCTGATCGGCGGTGTCGTAGACCACGAAGCCGCGCGGGAAGCCGAGCGCCGCCCGCTCGCGCTGCAGGATGGTCAGGCCCAGCGAGTGAAACGTGCCCATGGTCAGCTGGCGCGCCCCGCCGCCTCCGCCCTCGCCGCTCGACGGACCGCGGCCCTTGATCAGACGGGCCACGCGGGCGCGCATCTCGGCGGCCGCCTTGTTGGTGAAGGTGAGCGCCGCGATGTGGCGCGGATCGACGCCGCGCTCGAGCACCAGGTGCGCGATGCGGTGGGTGATCACGCGGGTCTTGCCCGACCCGGCGCCGGCGACGACCAGGAGCGGGCCGCCCTCGTGCAGCACCGCCTCCCGCTGGGGCGCGTTGAGATGCCCGGCATCCATCGGAGCAAGAGACGCTACGGGGCGCGGTGCGATCTGTAAAGGGTCGAGCCGCGCTCCCGTCGCGCTGCTATCTTCCGAGGGTGTCGGACCGCGCGGCGGACCGCGATCGCCTGGCCCTGTTGCTCGATCGGATGGCGATCGAGTTCCCCGGGTTCCGCATCGTCCCCAAGGCAAGCTCGCGGCTGCAGCGGGCGATTCACCGTGCGCTGGTCATCCTCACCCTCGGTCAGAACCGCTCGTACCTGGACAGCTATCACACGACGATCGGGCGCTACATCTATGTGACGGGGAACTGGGACGCGATGAGCCGCGACCAGCGCTATCTCCTCCTGCGCCACGAACAGGTGCACCTGCGCCAGTTCCGCCGCTACACCCTCGTCGGAATGGCCTTCCTGTACCTGCTCGTGCCGCTGCCGTTCGGGGTGGCCTGGTTCCGGGCGCGGTTCGAGCGCGAGGCCTACGCCGAGACCGTGCGCGCCACGGCGGAGGTGCACGGGGCGGCGCACGTGCGCGACCGCTCCTTCCGCGACCACATCCTGGAACAGTTCACCGGCCCGTCGTACGGCTGGATGTGGCCGTTCCGCGGCTCGCTGGAGCGCTGGTACGAAGGCTTGCTCGCCGGTCTTGGCCCCCCCGGGGTATAACCGGGTCGTGGGTTCCCGCCGCGCGACCGTCTCTCGCACCACACGCGAGACCGATATCCAGCTCGAGCTGCGGCTCGACGGCGACGGCAAGCGCGAGAACCACACGCCGCTGCCGTTCTTCAACCACATGCTCGATGCGTTCGCCCGCCACGGCCTGTTCGACCTGGAGGTGCGCGCGCGCGGCGACATCGAGGTGGACGGCCACCACACGGTCGAGGACGTCGGGCTGGCGCTGGGTGGCGCGTTCAAGGAGGCGCTGGGCGACCGCGCCGGCCTCGTGCGCTACGGCTCGGCCACCATTCCGATGGACGAGACGCTGGTGACCTGCGCGGTGGACTTCGGCGGCCGCCCGGCCTTCGTGTGGAAGGTGAGCGGTCTGTCCGGCCGCTGGGTCGGCACCTTCGACTGCGATCTGGCCAAGGAGTTCTTCGCCGCCTTCGCCAGCCGCGCCGAGTGCAACCTGCACCTCCTGCTCCACTACGGCGAGAACGCGCACCACATCATCGAGGCCCTGTTCAAGGCGTTCGCGCGCGCGTGCGACGCGGCGTCGCGCATCGACGACCGGCTGGCCGGGCAGGTTCCGTTCGACAAAGGGCACGCTGTCCGCCTGAGCGGTGAGGCGAGTGTGGCGAAGCCAACCATCGCGGTGGTCGACAGCGGCTCTGGAAATCTGCGCTCGGTGGAGCGCGCGCTGGCCCACGTCGGCGGCGCGCCGCTCTTGACCGCGGATCCGGACGCGGTGCGGCGAGCCGACCTCGTCGTGGTGCCGGGCCAGGGCGCCTTCGCCGACTGCATGGTGCAGATGCAGCGGCGCGGCCTGGGCGAGGCGGTCAGCGAGGCGGTGCGCGCCGGGCGGCCGTATCTCGGCATCTGCCTGGGCCTGCAGATCCTCTTCGAGGAGAGCGAGGAGCACGGGCCTGTGCCCGGGCTGGGCCTCCTGCGCGGGCGCGTGGTGCGGTTTCGCGGCGGCGACGGCCTCAAGGTGCCGCACATCGGATGGAACCAGGTGCGCGCGCTGCGCGGCGAGCCGCTCCTGGCCGGGGTGCCGGATGCGGCGCACTTCTACTTCATCCATTCGTACTGCGCGGCGCCTGCCGAGCCGGGGCTGGTCGCGCTGACCTGCGACTACGGCGGCGAGTTCTGCGCCGCCGTCCGGCGCGACAACCTCTTCGCGTGCCAGTTTCACCCGGAGAAGAGCCAGGCGATGGGCCTGCGCCTCCTGACCAACTTCGTCGCGGGCGCGCGGTGATCGTCATCCCGGCCATCGATCTGCTGGACGGCAAGGCGGTGCGCCTGCTGCGCGGCGAGCGCGACAGCGCCACCATCTACAGCGACAGGCCGTGGGAGCTGGCGTCGCGAGATGATCGCGGCGGGGGCCGAGCGGCTGCACGTCGTGGATCTCGAGGGTGCCTTCTCCGGCGCGCCGGTGGCACGCGGCGCGATCGAGCGCATCGTCGAGGCCGCGGGCGACGTGCCGGTGCAGGTGGGCGGCGGGTTGCGCGACCGCGCTGCCGTGGAGGCTGCCTTCGCTGCCGGCGCGAGCTGGGCCGTGCTCGGCACCGCGGCGGTGCGCCGGCCGGATCTGGTGCGCGAGCTGTGCGGCGCCTTCCCGCAGCGCATCATCGTGGCTGTCGACGCGCGCGACGGCGTCGTCGCCATCGAGGGCTGGACCGAGGCTGCGTCCGTGCGCGCCGACGAGCTGGGCCGGCAGGCGGCCGACTGGGGCGCGGCCGCGCTGCTCTACACGGACGTGGCCCGCGACGGCACCGGCTCCGGGCCGGCCGTCGAGCCGACGGCGGCGCTGTCGCGCGGCGTGCCGGTGCCGGTCATCGCGTCGGGCGGCATCGGCTCGCTCGACGATCTGCGCGCGCTGAATGCGGCCGGCATCGCCATGGCGGTCGTGGGACGCGCGCTGCTCGACCGGCGCTTCACCCTGGCCGAGGCGCGGGAGGCGGCGTGCTGAAGCGGCGCATCATCCCGTGCCTCGACGTCACCGACGGGCGCGTGGTCAAGGGCATCCGCTTCCTGGAGCTGCGCGACGCCGGCGATCCGGTCGAGCAGGCCTCGGCCTACGACGCCCAGGGCGCCGACGAGATTCTGCTTTCTCGACATCTCGGCCTCGCCCGAGGGGCGCAACACGATGGTCGACGTCGTGGCGCGCACGGCCGACCGGGTCTTCTGCCCGCTGACCGTCGGCGGCGGGGTCCGCTCGGTCGACGACGCGCGGCGGCTGCTCGAGGCCGGAGCCGACAAGGTCGCGATGAACACCGCCGCCATCCGCCGGCCGGAGCTGGTCGCCGAGTGCGCGCTGCGGTTCGGGGCCCAGGCGATCGTCGTGGCGGTGGACGCCAAGCGCCAGCCGGACGGCAGCTACGCGGTGTACAGCCACGGCGGGCGCACGCCGGAGGGGCTCGACGCGGTCGAGTGGTGCCGAAAAGTGGCCGACCTGGGCGCGGGTGAGATCCTGCTGACCAGCATGGACCGGGACGGCACGCGGCAGGGCTACGAGCTGGAGCTGACCCGGCGCGTGGTGGACGCGGTGTCGATCCCGGTCATCGCGTCGGGCGGGGTCGGCGTGCTCGATCACCTCGTGGACGGCTTCGTGCGCGGCGGCGCCGACGCGGTGCTGGCCGCGTCGATCTTCCACTACGGCGAGCACACGATCGCCGAGGCAAAGGCGCACCTGGCCGCGGCCGGCGTGCCGGTCCGGCTCGTGGACGGCGTCGGTGGGGGCGACGCCGGCGCGAGCGGCGGGCCGGACGGAGGCGCGCGATGAACGCGGCGGCCCTGGCCGACGCGGTGCAGTGGGACGAGCGCGGACTCGCCCCCGCCGTCGTCTGCCACGCCGAGACCGGCGCCGTGCTCATGCTGGGCTGGATGAACGCCGAGGCGCTGGCGGCCACCGCGACGACCGGCCTGGTGCACTTCTACTCGCGGTCGCGGCAGGCCCTGTGGAAGAAGGGCGAGACCTCGGGCCACACGCTTTCGGCGCGCGAGATCCGGCTCGACTGCGACGCCGACGCGCTGCTGGTCGCCGCGTTGCCGGCCGGGCCGACCTGCCACACCGGCGTGCCGTCCTGCTTCTTCCGCCGCGCCGATGGCGACACGACTGGATCGAGGACGCGGGGCCGGGCGGGGCACCGGCGGCCGTGCTCGATCGGCTTCACGCCGTCCTGCTCTCGCGCCGCGGCGCGCCGGCCGGCAAGAGCTACACCGCCTCGCTCCTGGCCGGAGGACCGGCGGCCATCTCCGCCAAGATCACCGAGGAAGCGGCCGAGCTCAACGCCGAGCTCGCCGCCGGCGCCGCCGCCGACCCGGACCGCACCGCCCGCGAGGCCGCCGACCTCCTCTACCATGTGCTGGTCGGCCTGGTCGGCAGCGACGTCGAGCCGGCCGCCGTGTGGCGCGAGCTGGAGCGGCGGTTCGGCCAGAGCGGCCACGCCGAGAAGGCGAGCCGGCGATGAGCCTGACCGGCTCGCTGCTGATCCCGGGCGGCCCGCTTGCCCGCTCCCTCGAGTCGTACGAGGACCGCCCGCAGCAGAGGACGATGGCCGCCGCCGTCGAGGCAGCGCTGGAGGACCGGCGCCCGCTGCTCGTCGAGGCCGGCACCGGCACCGGCAAGACCCTGGCCTATCTCCTCCCGGCCGCGCGCAGCGGCCTGCGCGTCGTCGTCTCGACCGGCACGCGCGCGCTGCAAGAGCAGCTCACGCGCAAGGACCTGCCGCTCGCCGCGCGCCGCGCTCGGAGAGCCGATTCGAGTGGGCCACGCTCAAGGGCGTGTCGAACTACCTTTGCCGGCGGCGGGCGGCCGAGCTCGAGCTCTACGCCGCGTCGCTGGGCGAGGACGCGTCCCAGCGCGACGACATCGAGTCGATCCGCTCCTGGATGCTGGGCACCGAGACCGGCGACCGGGCCGAGATGGGCGCGCTGGGCGACGACAGTCCCTGGTGGGAGCGGCTGACCGTCACGCCGGAGACGCGGCTGGGCTCGCGCTGCCCGCACTTCGAGACCTGCTTCGTCACCATGGCGCGGCGCCGGGCGGAGAAGGCCAGCATCATCGTGGTCAACCACCACCTCTACTTCGCCGACCTGGCGCTGCGCGCGGCGCACCCGGGCGCGCGCGTCCTGCCGGATCACGACGCTGTCGTGTTCGACGAGGCGCACCTGCTCGAGGACGTGATGACCGAGCACTTCAGCACCGGCGTGTCGACGGTGCGCATCGCGCTCCTGGGCCGCGATCTGCGCGACGCGCTGGCCCGAGCCGGTTATCCGATGGAGGCGACGCGCATCGCCGGCCTGCTCGAGCGCGCCGCGGGCGACTTCTTCGGCCAGGTCTGGCGCGCGCTGGCGTCGCTGTTCGGCGAGGCGTCGCGCGATCGCGCTGCCCGAGGGCCTGCTCACCTCGACCGATGTGCAGGCCGCCTGGTTCGGCCTGGACGGCGCCCTCGAGGCGGCCGCCCTGCGCGCGCTGACCGCGGCCGACGAGCTGGCCCGCGCCGGCGGCGGCCGCTCCTCGCGCGACAGTGCGTCCCGCGTCGGCGAGCGATCCGGCGACGACGCGACCCGCGAGGCGCGCGAGCAGTGGCTGGCCCTGGCGCGGCGTGCCGAGTCTGCCCGCGACGCGCTGGCCACCATGGCCGACCTGGCTCCCGGCGGCCGCAGCGTGGCCTGGGCCGAGAGCCGCGGCCGCCAGCTGTTCCTGCGCGCCGCCCCGGTCGACGTGGCGCCGATCCTGCGCGAGCGCGTGCTGTCGCAGGTGCCGGCAGCCGTGTTCGCCTCGGCGACCTTGACCTGCGCCGGCCGCTTCGACTACGTGCGCGAGCGGCTCGGCCTGCCGGTCGATGTCTGCGACGAGACGCGGGTGGACTCGCCGTTCGACTACGCCCAGCAGGCGCTGCTCTACGTGGCGCGCGACCTGCCGCCGCCCGGCGAGCCGGCCTTCATCGCCGCCGCGTGCGACCGCATCGTCCAGCTCCTCGACGTCACCGAGGGCAGCGCGTTCGTCCTGTTCACCAGCCACCGCGCGCTGCGCGAGGCCGAGGCGCGTCTGTCCGGGGCCTGCCGCTATCCGCTCCTGGTCCAGGGCCAGGCCCCGCCGCCGGCGCTGCTCGATCGCTTCCGCGCCGCGCCCGGCTCGGTGCTGCTCGCCACCGGCACCTTCTGGTCCGGCGTGGACGTGCCGGGCCCGTCGCTGTCGCTCGTCATCATGGACAAGCTGCCGTTCGCCTCGCCGGGCGATCCGCTGGTCGCCGCGCGCGCCGCGAAGCTGGCCGAGTCCGGCCGCGATCCGTTCGACGAGCTGCACCTGCCGCAGGCCGCGCTGGCCTTCCGCCAGGGCTTCGGCCGGCTCATCCGCCGCCGCGACGACCGCGGCATCGCGGCGATGCTCGACGGCCGCCTGCTGTCGCGCGCGTACGGCCGCGCGTTCGTCGAGCAGCCTGCCGCCGGAGCTGCCGCGCACATCGATCGTCGAGCAGGTGCGGCGATGGTGGCGCGGCGAGCAGCGCGCCGCGCCCGCCGGGGCCGCGGCGGCGGAGGCGCGATGAGCGAGCAACTCTCCGGCGCCCTGATCGCAGGCGGGCTGGTGCTGGCGGCCTACCTGGTCGGCTCGATCCCGACCGGCTACCTGGTCGGCCGCCGGCGCGGCGTCGATGTCCGCAAGCAGGGCAGCGGCAACATCGGCGCGACCAACGTCGCCCGCACCATGGGCAAGAAGCTGGGCATCCTGGTCCTCGTGCTCGACGCCCTCAAGGGCGTGGCCCCGCTGGCCGCGTGGCGCCTGGCCGATCCGGGCCCGCACATCCACATCTCCCCCGCGCTGGCCCCGTACCTGTTCACCGCGATCGGCCTGGCCCCGATCATCGGCCACTGCTTCCCGGTCTGGCTCCGCTTCCGCGGCGGCAAGGGCGTGGCCACCGCGCTGGGCGTCTTCCTGGTCGCCGATCCGCTCCTCATCGCCATCGGCGGCGGCCTGTTCGCCGATCCTCTACGCCATCACGCGCATCGTCTCGATCGGCTCGCTGACCGCGGCCCTCGCCATCCCGATCGCCGCGGCTCTGCTCGGCCGCCCGCTGCCGCTCCTGGCCCTGACCATCGGCGGCTCGGCGATCGTCATCGCCAAGCACCACGGCAACATCCGGCGACTGCTGGGCAAGCGCGAGCTCAAGGTGTAGCCGGAGACGAGACCGCGACCCGTACTCGTACTCGTCCTCGTCCTCGTACTCGTGCTCGTTCTCGTGTCACGTGCACGTGCACGTGCACGTACGAGCACGAGTACGTGTACGTGTACGTGTACGTGTACGTGTACGTGTACGAGTGCCGGTCTCCTGTTTCTCTAGATCCGCCGCACCGGCTGCGCGGCCGAGAGCAGATCGAGCAGCGGAGCCAGCACGAAGGCCCGGTGCCCCATCCGCGGGTGCGGCACCACCAGGCCCGGCTCGACGATCACGCGCTGCGCCGAACAGCAGCAGATCGAGGTCCAGCGTGCGCGGCCCCTGGGTCACGTCGCGCACGCGGCCGTGGTGGGCCTCGATGGCGAGCAAGAGGTCGAGCAGGCCGCGCGGCTCGAGGCCGGGGGCCGGCGGAAAGGCGGCCACCTGGTTGAGGAACTCCGGCTGATCGGCGACCGGGCCGACCGGCGCGCTGCGATAGATCGGGGAGCGCGCGAGCGCGCCGCCGGCCGCCGCCCAGATGCGCAGGCGCTCGCAGGCGTCGTCGAACCGGGCCACGATCTCGGCCTGGGTCCCGATGTTCCCGCCCAGCCCGACGTAGACCCAGTCCGGCGCCGCCATCACATCACAGCTTCATCCTGGACATGCGCTCGACCGCCTCGGCGAGGCGCGCCGCCGGAGCGCACAGGGTCAGGCGCACGAAGCCCTCGCCGCACGGCGCCGAAACCGGTCGCCGGCGTGCGCCACGATGTGCGCCTCGCTGAGCAGCCGCGCGGCGAACTCCATCGACGTGTCCTTCGGCGGCGTGGCCACCAGCGTGTAGAAGCGTGGCCTTCGGGGTCAGCACGTCGAACCCGGCCGCGGCCAGACCGCCGCACAGGACGTCGCGCCGCTCGCGGTAGACCTCGCGCATCTGCGCCACGCAGCGACTGGTCGCCCGACAGCGCGGCGATCGCGGCCCGCTGCACCGCCTCGAACACGCCCGAGTCGACGTTGGTCTTGACCTGGCCCAGGCCGCGCACGAGGTCGGCGTTGCCGCACGCGAACGCCGCCCGCCAGCCGGTCATGTTGTAGGTCTTGGACAGCGAGTAGAACTCGATGGCCACGTCGCTCGCGCCCGGCACCGACAGGATCGACGGCGGCGCGTCCGCCTCGTCGAAGTAGACATCGGCGTACGCGTTGTCGCTGGCCACGATGACGTCGTGCTCGCGCGCCCACGCGACCAGGTCGCTGGTAGAACGACAGCGGCGCGGTGGCCGCGGTCGGGTTGTTCGGATAGTTGATCCAGATGACCTTGGCCGCGCGCGCCACCTCGGCCGGGATGGCGGCCAGGTCGGGCAGAAAGCCGTTCTCGCGCCGCAGCGGCATGAGGTGCACGCGCCCGCCGCAGAACCGCGTCGTCGACCGCGTACACCGGATAGCCCGGGTCCGGCACCAGCACCAGGTCGCCCGGATCGACGAAGGCGAGCGGGAAGTGCGCGATGCCCTCCTTCGATCCGATGAGGACGAGCACCTCGCTGCGCCGGATCCAGCGTCGACGCCCCAGCGCGACTGCGTAGTAGGCGGCCGCGGCGCTGCGCAGCTCGGCCATGCCCTGAGTACGACGGGATAGCGGTGGTGGCGGCCGTCGCGCCGCGGCGCGCTGCAGCTCGGCCACGATGTGCGGCGGCGTCGGCAGGTCCGGATCGCCGATGCCGAGATCGATGAGATCGGCGCCCTTGCTCAGCGCCTCGCGCTTGAGCTCGTCGATGCGCGCGAACAGGTAGGGCGGAAGCTCGCGCATCCGCTGGGCCAGCCGCCCCGACATCGCGCTGCTCATGCCGCACCTCGTCGTCGTCGCCGATGACCGGGTTGGACAGGACGCCGACACCCTCGATCTCGATCTCGACCTTGTCGCCCGGCGACAGGTTGCCGACCCCGGACGGCGTCCCGGTTGACACGATGTCGCCCGGCTCGAGGGTCATGTAGCGCGTGATGAACTCGATCAGCACCGGCACCGAGAAGATGAGGTCGCTGGTGCTCGAGTCCTGCTTGACGTCGCCGTTGACGCGCGTGACCAGGCGCAGGTCGCTCGGATCGAGCCCGCCGCGGATGGACGGGCCGAACGGGCAGAAGCCGTCGAAGCTCTTGGCCCGCATCCACTGCCCGTCCTTGACCTGGAGGTCGCGGACCGTGACGTCGTTGAGGCAGCTGAAGCCGAGCACGTAGTCGAGCGCGCGGGCGGCCTCGACGCGGCGCGCGCGGCGGCCGATGACCAGCGCCAGCTCGCCCTCGAAATCGACGCGCTTGTAGCCGGACGGGCGCACGATCGGCTCGCCGGCCCCGGCCAGCGCCGACGGCGCCTTCAGGAACAAGAGCGGCTCCTCGGGCGCCTGCTTGCCCATCTCGGCCGCGTGGGCGTGGTAGTTCTGCCCGACACACACGATCTTGCTCGGCTGGAGGTTCATCGTGTAGCGGCGACGCGCGCCGCTGGCTTCGGCGTCGGTGACGGTGATGCGCACGGCGGGCTTATAACATGCGTGCAGGCCGCCCACCGCACGGGTGGGGCCATGTGCTTCCGCGGCCTACCCGCGAGGGGCCCCGTGCGGTTGCACTGCTCGGAGCACCAAGCTACGCTCGCCCTTCATGGCGGCGTCGCGGCACCCGCCTGCGCAGCCGGACGGGTCCAGCGCCGGTCAAGCCGGGCAACCCAAAGCCGAGACTCAGGAAGAGTCGCCGGATCAAGCCTGTCGTGCCGGCGCCCGGGCCGCCCGGCGCACGCCCGCCCGGCAGCCGCAAGACCTTCGGCCCGGTGCCGGTGCCGCCGCCGCTGCGGCCGGTGCTTCCGTCGCCGCTGCTCGGGCACGGTCGCGCCGCCGGCAAGGGTGACGACTACGGGAGGGGGACGAGCAGACGACCGTCGATCCGCAGGCGTCGCTGCGCGATCCGGCGCCGGAGGTCGCGGCGTCGCTCGGGCCGCCGACGATGACGCCGCCGCCGCTGACCCCCTCGTCGCCGGCGGACGCGAGCGCGGCCGCCCCGCTCGGACCGGTCGAGCCGGCCGATGACGTGAACGGCGACATCGACATCGATCAGAAGTTGACGATGACCGAGGCCATCGAGGACGACTCGGGCGAGATCCTGCTCGAGCCGGGCCCCGACGGCGAGCTGCACGTGATCGATCACCTGGCGTCCGGCACCGGCGAGACCGGCGGCGCCTCGCTCGACGATCCGACCGAGGACGAGAGCTCGCGCAGCAGCGCGCCCTTGACCGTCGTGCCGGAAGCTCAGCTGGCGCACGAGACCGAGCGCGCGCCGGTCATGCGGCGGCCCGCGCTGGAGCCGCAGCCCAGCTCGCCGGCGCTGAGCCCCGCGTGGCTGGTGGTGCAGTCCGGGACCGATCGCGGCCGGCGCTTCGCGCTGCGCAGCGGGCGCACCTCGGTGGGGCGCGGCGTGGACAACGACGTCGTCCTCACCGACATCGCGGTGTCGCGCAAGCACCTGACCATCGAGTTCGACGGCGCCAGCTACTTCCTGAACGACCTCGGCTCCGGCAACGGGACGATGGTCAACAACCGCGACGAGGACGGATCCTTCCGGCTCGGCCACGGCGACAAGCTCGAGCTGGGCAACACGGTGCTGGTGTTCGAGTGCACCGCGGCCGGGACTGCAGCCGCAGGCGCTCGGCAAGTGGTCCGGCGCGCAGGACGACGACGAGCCGAGCACGCGTCGCGGGGCGCAAGCAGGCCGGCGGCCTGGCCGGGCACGCCGGCCGGCACCGCACCGCCGCCGGCGGCCGCGAGCAGCCGCTGCCGCTCGTCGCGCCGCCGCCGCTGCCGCGGCCCGGTCCGCGCTCGGCCCAGATGGCGGCGCAGATGGCTGCCGGCGGGGCAGGGGCCGTCCGGCCGGGCCCGCCGCGCGGCCGCAGCACGGCGCGCCGCCGGCGCTCGGCGCGGCCCCGGCACGCGCCGCTCTCGCTCGGCGGCGGTCCGTCGTTCGGCCGCCCGCTTCCGGGCGGCCCGTCGCCGTCGGTCAACCCGCCGCGCCCGAACCGGGCCAGCAGCCCGCCGCCGCCGCGGGGCAGCCGGCCGCCGCCGCTGGCTCCGTCGGCGCCCCCGCAGGCGCGCACGATCTCGACCGAGGCGGCCATCGCGCTGGCCAATCGCCACATGCCGGCGCCGTTGACCGGCGGGCTTCTCGCCGTTCCCGGGCGGACCGGGCGCGTTCGGCGGGTCCGGTGCGCGGCCGCCGCTGGGCCAGCCGCTGTCCTATCCGAGCCCGCCCGCCTTCAACATGTCGCCCAGCACGGCGTCGTCGCCGCGCTTCCAGTACCCCAACGGCGTCATGGCGCCGATCTCGCCGAGCAACGAGCGCCGGCGCGTGCTCATCGGCATCCTCGGCCTGGCCTTCGTCGCTGTCGGCGCCGGCATCGTGATGGCGCTGGTGCACGGCGGCGGCGGGGAGGACGCGGCCACCGCGACGGCGGCGCCGCGCCGCGCGGGCGTCGGTGCCCGGCCCTCGCGAGGCGCCGCGGCGCCGTCCCGGCGCGCCGGCCGATCCGGCCCCCACCGCGGCGACCGCCGCTGCGCCGCCCGCAGCCGCGCCGGGCCAGCCGTCGACGCCCGCGCTGCTCCATCATCTCTACGGCGACAAGGAGCTGCGCCCGGTCGACTTCGGCACCGACGAGCAGTTCCTGTCCGGCATCGGCGGCGCGCCGCAGGGCGGCGAGGCCCCCACGCCGACGACGACCGCGGTCGCCGAGGAGAGCGGAGGCCGAGGAGCCGAAGAGGACACCTCGGCGCCGACGAGCGCCGCCGCCGCCGCGAGGACCGCCGCCGCGCGCGCGAGGCCGAGGAAGCCGAGGAGGCGACGAGCGGCGGGTCGGGCACCGCCGAGGAAGAGGAAACGCGCCGACCAGCCGGCGGTCGACTCCGACACCGCGCTGCGCCGGGCCGCCACGCTCTACCGCCACAAGAGGTTCAACGAGGCCGCCGATACCCTGCGCAGCGGCGCCGACGCAGACCAGCGGCCGCAGCGCGGCCCGGATGCGCGAGCTGGCGGTCAACTACGCCAAGATTGGCGCGCTGCTCAGCGAGGGTCAGGAGACGACGGTCTCCGACGCGCCGCGCGCGCTGCGCGCCTTCCGCGACGCGCTCCGCCTCGACGAGGAGTTCGGCGACGGCGTGCACGACCGCGCCATCGGCGCGCGCATCGCCCAGGTCGCGCCCGGCGCCGCGGCCGCCTTCATGGCGCGCAAGGACTACGCCGAGGCCAAGAAGGCCGCCGACGTCGCCGAGAAGTTCGGCGCCGGCGAACGCATCGCGTCGGTGCGCAACTCGCTCGAGCGCAAGGCCACGCAGCTCTACGAGGAGGCCAAGTCCCAGGCCGACTCCGGCGACACCGACCAGGCCGCCGAGACCGCCCGCCAGATCCTCCGCATGGTCCCCCGCTCGAGCGACCTGTACGCCCAGGCGGCCAAGCTGGCCGGCTAGTCCACGGCGAGTCCACGGCTAGCCCAATGCCGTTCACTTACTGCGCCGCACGTGGTCGCTTGCGGGCGTAGTTGTTCATCTTGATCTTCACAGCGCGAGGGTAGGCGCGCTTGGTTCTTCGTTAGGAGCACGAGGGTTGAGACGCTGTCGCATTCGAGCCAGGCGCGCGGGGATGGTGCCGAGGGCCAGGCGTGGGCTCGCAGGGCCGAGTGACCTCGACGATGTGCATGAGCGCGTTCACGAAGCTGATCCTCGTGGGGACGACGTCTGCTTCTTTGGCGGCCTGCTCCATCTCGAGTCGGACGAGGTTGTAGGCGAGAGCGATTCCCCAGAGTTCCTGCCGGACTCCGTCTGGGGTTCGGCTGCGAATCGCCTCGTCTCGATGCGAGCATGTGGGTCTTGAGCTCGTCGTAGGCGAGCTCGAGCTCCCAGCGTTCGTGGTAGAGAGCGACGAGCTCGGATGCGGGATACGCCTCGGCGTTGACCAGAGAGGTGAGCAGAGTGACGGTGGAAAGCCGCGGCGCTTGTAGCGAATGGCTCGGATTGCCACGTCTTGGGCAGACCCGGCTCGTCGATCTCGAGCTCGACGAGGTCGTCGTTGCGTCCCAGGTGCTCGACCACCGCCCAGCGGGTGTTCGACTTGCTGCGGGAGAGCCAGTGGCGGTTGCCGCTGGTCTCGAAGCGCACGAGTTGGCCCTTGATCAGGAAGTTGCGGTCGAACAGGACGAGCGAGTTGTCGGGCACCGTCTCCCACAGCCCTTTGGCCAGGGTGGTCTCGCCGGTGTGGTAGTCGGCGACGCGAAACGACGCGAGCACGTGGGAGCGCAGCGCCATCGACGCCACCACCCGCACCTGCGGATACCCGCTTTCTCCGCGATGGGAGCGCTGTCCGCCGAACTCCGTACGGTTCTCTGGCGAATCGGGGACCCGCATCGTCGTGCCGTCCCAGCCGTAAAGCGCGAGCCCACGCCAGCGGTGCGCGTCGGCGCTTCGGGCGGACCATTCCGAAGCGGTCACCGCGAACAGGTACTCCAAGGTCTCCGGTTTCAGACGCTGCCGCGCTTGAGCGATCGCACTCTTCGCAAGCAGTGTGCCCCGCTTGTCGGGCAGCGCCAGATCGAAGAGCTCCACGACTTCCTCGATCGACTGACCCCGGTAGAGCGCCATCCCGATGACAAGCCAGACCACCTGCTCGGCCGGAAGCCTCCGTCGTCGGATCGACGCCGCACCCGTGTAGCAAAGCGCTTCCTCGATCAGATACGGGTCCAGATGGGCCCTGAGCGCATCGAGCGCTCCAGGATCATCAGGCAGCGCATACGCGGCGACGACGAGTTCCTTGGCCAGCACGTGGCCATCGTGATCCCGCCACCGCGCTCCGGATAGAGGCCGCGGCACATCTCTCGATTCGGAGGCGCGCCGCGACCTTACGGCTATCTGATCGGCATTGCGGCTGGTCCACGGCTAGTCCGGTTTGGCCGCGCGGTTGGACCGCCAAGACGCCAAAGGCGCCAAGGTCGCCAAGGGCGATCAGGACGCCGCGACGCCGAGGTTCACCGAGCGCCAGGGGCCGACGTGCAGCGGTCCACGGCCGATGCGACACGCGGAGCGGTGCAGTTCTGAGCGGCGCGGCAAACGGGACCCGAAAACGTACGGGCGACCTTGGCGCTCGACGAACCACGGATCGCGGCCACGTTCATCGCTTTTGGCGCTCTTGGCGCTTGGGCGGTTCAACCACGGGCGCGGCTACGAGCCGGCCAGCAGGTTGTCGATGATCCGCTCGAGCTCGGCGAAGTCGAACGGCTTGTCGAGGTAGGCGTCGGCACCGTAGAGCGGCGACGTGATCTCGTTTACCTGCTCTCCGATGGCGGTGAGCACGACGATCTTTGTCGCCTGGGTGGCCGGGTCGCGCTTGAGGGCGCGGGCCACCTCCCAGCCGTTTCGCTTCGGCATCATGATGTCGAGCACGACCAGGTCGGGCGGGCGCGCGCGCGCGGCGATCAGCGCGGCCTCGCCGTCGGCGGCGGTGACCACGTCGAAGCCGCGGCGCCGGAGCCTCGTCTCGACCAGCGCCAGGATCTCCGGCGCGTCGTCCACGACCAGGATGGTCGCGGGATGCTGACTGCGAGCCGCCGGATCGTCTGCCATGACCGGGAGCTACGGTACGGCAGGCGACGGACGGCGGTCAAGGCGCGGGTTGACCCACACCTCTGGCAGGCCCGTGTTAGAACGCGGGAGTGACCCGGACGACCCGGCGCCTGCTCGTGGTGATCGCCGGGGGCGCAGCGGTCTTCGCCGGGGTCTCCATCTACGGCGACGTCAACGAGCTCGGCGCCCGACTGGCCGATTTCAGCTGGTGGACCTTCGCCGCCGCGCTCGGGCTCGCGCTGACCAACTACGTCCTGCGCTACATCAGGTGGGCGCTCTACCTGCGCAACCGCGGCATCGCCGTGCCGCCGCGCACCTCGGCGCTGGTCTTCGTCAGCGGCTTCGCGCTCTCGGTCACGCCGGGCAAGATCGGCGAGCTCATCAAGAGCTACCTCCTGCGCGCCATCCTGGCCATCCCGATCGCGCGCAGCGCGCCGATCGTCGTCGCCGAGCGGGTCACCGACCTCATCGCGCTGCTCCTGCTCGGCCTGCTCGGCGTCGCGCTGTACGGCATGGCCGGCAGCACCGTCGCCGCCGGCGGCGCGCTGGTCCTGGTCGGCCTGGTGGTCCTGGCCTGGCCCGGGCTGGCTCACCGCCTCATCGACCTCGCCACCGGACCGCGCCGGCTGGCCCGCTACCGCCCGCGCCTGCGCGAGGTGTACATCGGACTGGCCGCGCTGGTGAAGCCGTGGACCCTCACCTGGGCCAGCGCGCTCGGTGTGCTCGCCTGGCTGGCCGAGTGCGTCGGCTTCGCCCTGATCGTCAGCGGCTTCGCCGGCACGCACGTCCCGCTCGCGCTCGCCATCCTCATCTACGCCACGACGACCGTGGCCGGCGCGCTGTCGTTTCTGCCCGGCGGCCTCATCGTCACCGACGCCGGCATGACCTGGCTGCTGCAGTCGGTCCACGGCTCCGACCAGGCCACCGCGGCCGCCGCCACCATCCTCACCCGCCTGGCCACGCTCTGGTTCGCGGTGGTCATCGGGCTGGTCGCGCTGGCCATGCTGCGCCGCCACGCCCCGGCCGCGTCCCGCACGCTCGATGGAGAGGTCGTCACCGCCGAGCAGGCGGACGCGCCGACCGATCGAGAGCCCGCCCCGCGGCGTTGACGTGCTCCCCGGGCGGGCGTTCCGGCTCCCGAGCGATATACTGCCGTCATGGTGGGCATCGACTTCGATTTCGTCCGCTACGTGAATTACCGGAAGGGCCAGGTCGAGCAGCGCGAGCGCGACGGCGCCGCCTACGCCTACTCCGGCGAGCGGAAGCTGCGGCGCGCGCTCACCAGCGCGCGGCCGGTCCTCATCGCCATCGAGGCAACGACCCGGCTGTGGAAGAGCAAGGCGCGGCGCGAGCTGCTGGCCCGCTCGACGGTGGCCAGCGACGCGCACTACACGCCGCTCTACCGGGCCGCGCGCGCCGCCGGCGAGTCGCTGGGCCTGGTCGTCCCGTCAGTGTACGTGGCCGAGGGGGACTTTCCGGACGCCTCCGCCACCCTGGGCACCGACGAGGACACCGTCGTCGTCATCGGCCGCCACGCCGTCGAGCGGCTGACCGAGCCGGAGCTGGCCGCGCTGGTCGGCCACGAGCTCGGCCACGTGCAGAACAACCACGTCGCCTACTCGACGGCGCTCTTCTACCTTCGCCACGAGGCGATGTTCTTCGTGCGCTGGATCGTGCAGCCGGCCATCATGGCGCTCAAGGGCTGGTCGCGCCGCGCCGAGATCACGTGCGACCGCGCCGCGCTCATCGCCGTGCGCGACCTGGATCTCGCGCTCGCCGCCATGGTCAAGGTGGAGCTCGACGGCGACGCCGGTCCGGCCGACGACGTCGCGGGCGAGGCCGATCCCGGATCGAGCGACAAGGAGAGAGGTATGGATGTTCGCGCCCACCTGGCCGACCTGGCCGCCGCCCGCGGCGCTGTCGGCCGCGCCACCGACATCTTCCGCGCGCACCCGTTTCTGCCCAAGCGGGCGCGCGCGCTCGAGGTGTTCGCCCAGTCGCTGCTCTACCACAAGCTGACCGGGCAGGCCGACGCGGGCGGGATGTCGTCCGACGAGGTCGACGCCGTGGTGGGCGAGCTGATGAGCGTGTTCTCATGAGCGCGCTGCCCGAGAGCCACCGCGCCCTCAAGGCGCAGCTGCTCGACCGGCTGGCCGAGCTGGCCGCCATCGCCGAGCGCACCGGCATGCGGACGCTGGCCGGCGACATCCGCCACGAGCGCATCCCCAAGCTGTCCGAGGAGCGCTTCCACCTGGTCGTGCTCGGCGAGTTCAACCACGGCAAGTCCACCTTCGTCAACGCGCTGCTCGGCGCGCGCGTGCTGCCGACCGGCATCACGCCGACCACCGCGGTCATCAACCGCGTCGTGTGGTCCGAGCATCCCAGCGCGCGCGCCGTCACGCGCGACGGCGAGGTCGTGCGGCTCACCCCGACCGAGCTGGAGAACTGGGTGACCGTCGAGGGCGGGCGCGCGGCCGACCTGGCCCACGTCGAGGTCGGCTACCCGGCCGACGTGCTGCGCGACCAGATCGTCCTCGTCGACACGCCGGGCGTGAACGACCTCAACGAGCAGCGCGCCGAGGTCACCTACGGCTACGTGCCGCGCGCCGACGCGGTCATCTTCCTGCTCGACGCCGGCCAGGCGCTCAAGGACTCCGAGCGCGAGTTCCTGGCCAGCCACGTGCTCGAGGGCTCGCGCGACCGGCTCATCTTCGTGCTCGGCAAGATCGACCTGCTGGGTCCGGCGGAGCGGGACGCGGTCGAGACCTACGTGCGCAAGGGGCTCGGCAAGCTGGTGGCCGAGCCGGCGCTGTTCTCGGTGTCGGCCAAGGCCTGGCTGGATGAAGACCGCGACGCGAGCGGCTTCGCCCCGCTCATCGACTACCTGGGGCGCTTTCTGGCCACCGACCGGGCGCGGCTCCTGCTCGACAACGCGGCCGCCGATGCGGCGCGCGCGTCGGCCTATCTCGAGCGCAACCTCGGCCTCAAGCTGCACGCGTGCCAGCTCGACATGGCCGATCTGGAGAAGCGGGTCGCCGCCGTGCGCGCCCAGCTCGACTCGTCGAAGCGCAAGCTCGACGAGCTGCACGGTCGCATCAAGGCCGACAGCGCGGCCATCAAGTCCCAGGTCAAGCTCGACCTCGACATCTTCTCGCGCACGTTCGTGGCCGCGCTGCCGGATCAGATCGACGCTGTCGACGCCGGCGACGTCAAGAAGTACCTGGGCTCGTTCATCCAGGACAAGTTCCGCGAGTGGACCGAGCTCGAGGGGGCCAAGATCGGCGCGCTGCTCGAGCAGCTGGCCGAGGACGTCATCTCGGTGACAAACGAGAACGCCTCCGAGGCGGCCAGCGCCCTGGCCAGCCGTCTGGGCCCGGCCGACACCGCCGTCGAGATCGACATCGACAGCTTCAAGTACGACGTCGGCGTGTACGCGGTCGGCGCGCTCGGCACGACGATGCTCTTCTTCGTCAACGCGCTGGCCGGCGGGCTCCTGACCCTGGCGGCGCCGATCCTCGCCATCATCCTCAAGTCGAAGGTGGCCGGCGACATCCGCGAGCAGGCCAAGGAGCGCGTGCCCGGAGTCGTCCTGCGCGCCGCCGACGCCATGGCGCCGCACTTCGTCGCCTGCATCGACGACTTCGGCCGCCGGCTGTCGGAGTTCGTGACCGCGGCCGGCAACACGCTGTATCGCGGCATCACCGAGATCCTCGACCAGACTATCGCCGAGCGCCGGCGCGGGGAGGGAGTGGTGGCCGCGGTGCGCGTGGAGACGGGCGAGAAGGCGCGCGAGGTCGCGAACATCAGGGCGCAGGTGGAGGCGCTGCGGGCCGAGCTGTGGCGCCTCAACGCGCCCGGCGTCCCCGGCATGCCAGCCACGACCGGCGACGACGACGACTCGACCACGCAGCCCGGCGAGTGATCGTGTCGCTCTGGTCCCGCATCGAGCGGCGGCTCCAGGACCTGGCCGGCGAGCTGCTGCCGGACGACTTCAGGAGCTCGCTCGACCAGGCGCGCACCGAGCTCGACGCCGGGCGCGCGGCCGACGCGGCCGAGGTCCTCGCCGACCTGTGCGCCGCCCGGCCCGATCACGCCGGCGCGCAGTACCTGCACGGCGCGGCGCTGCTCGAGCTGGGCCACCTCGACGAGGCCAGCGCCGCGTTCGAGCGCGCCATCGAGCGAGCCGGCGACCTGCCGGAGGGCTATCTCGGCCGCGGCGAGGCGCGGCTGCGGCGCGGTCCGCCGGCCGAGGCGATCGCCGACTTCCGCCGCGCCCAGGCCCGCGCGGGCGGCGACCGCACCATCCTGGCCGCCGCCTACCGCGGCATGGGGATGGGCTACCGCATCGCCGGAGACCTCGACAAGGCGATCCGCGAGCTGCGCAAGTCGGTCGCCGAGGCGCCCACCGACGCGGCCGCCCTGGCCGCGCTGGGCGACGCGCTGTGCGCCGATCCGGACGGCTCGCGCGCCGAGGCCAGGCGCCACCTGCGCCGCGCCGCCGACAGCGAGGACGCGCCGGTCCTTACCTGGCTGGCCCTGGGCTGGCTCGACCTGGCCGAGGGCGACCCGGTCGCGGCGCGCACCTGGTACGAGCGCGCGATCGCCGCGGCGCGGTCGCGGCCGTCTCCGCCCGTGCCGCCCGACAGCGACGCGATGCTGGCCGACGGTCTGGCCGGGCTGGGCGACACCGAGCTGGCGCTGGGCGATCCGGCGGCCGCCGCGGCGCACTACCGCGAGGCGCTGGCTGTCGCCGGCGGCGCGCGGGCCGACGTGCACGCCCGCCTGGGCGATGCGCTGGCCGCCGCCGGCGATCACGCCGCGGCGCTGGCCAGCTTCCGCGCCTCGCTCGAGCAGGGCGCGGGCCGCGCGGTCGAGCGACGCGCGCTCGATGCCGCGCTGGCGGCCGACGATCTGGTGGCCGCGGTCCCGCTGGCCAGCCGCATCCTGTCCGACGATGCCGGCGATCCGCGCGCGCTCATCGCGCAGGGACGCGCGCTCCTGCGCGCCGACGACCGCGCCGCCGCGCAGACGACCTTTCTGGCCGCGCTCGAGCGCGACCGGGGACCCGAGGCGCGCCTGGCCCTGGCCGAGCTGGCCCTGGCCGAGGGCTCGACCGAGACGGCCGCGCGCGCGGCGCACTGGGCGCTGGGCGCCTTGCACGCATCGCCGCGCGACGTGCGCGCCCGCGCCGCGCTGACCGAGGCGCGCGGCCGTGAGCTCGAGGTGCGCGATCGCGGGGCCGACGACCCGAACGATCCGGGCGCGCTCTACGAGCTGGCCAGCGAGCTGGATCGGCTGTGCCAGCGCCGCGCCGAGCTGGCCCACCTGAGCGGGGACGCGGCCCGCGCCGCCACCGACTTCGACCAGCCGCTGCTGGTCACCGTCATGGGCGAGTTCTCCAGCGGCAAGTCCACCTTCATCAACGCCTTCATCGGCGAGGACGTGGCCCCGACCGGCATCACGCCGACGACCGCCACCATCAACGTCGTCAAGTACGGGCGCGAGCGCGGCGGACGCATCCTGTACCGCGACGGGCGCACCGAGAGCCTGGCCTGGTCGGCGCTGTTCGAGCGGCTGCGCGCGCTGGGGCCGGCCGATGTGCGCCAGGTCAGCCTGGTCGAGATCCTGTTGCCGCTGGACTCGCTGCAGCGGGTGAACCTGATCGACACGCCGGGCCTCAACTCGATCCTGCCCGAGCACGAGGAGGTCGCGCGCGGCTTCATCGCCCGCGCCGACGCGGTCGTGTGGCTGTTCGCCGCCCAGCAGGCCGGCAAGGCCACCGAGCGGGCGGCGCTGGCCGCCGTCGCGCGCGAGGGCGTGCGCCTGCTCGGCGTGCTCAACAAGATCGATCAGATCGACACCGGCGAGGAGCGCGCCATCGTCAAGTACGTGACGCGCGAGCTGGGCGAGCTGGTCGAGACGGTCGTGCCGCTGTCGGCCCGGCGCGCGCTCGAGTCGCGCGGCAAGGACCCGGCGTGGCAGGCTCTGCTGGCCGCGCTCGAGGAGCGCTTCTTCACCCGTGCGAGGGAGATCAAGCGCCAGATGCTCGAGCGCCGGCTGCACGGCCTGCTCGCCCGCGGTGGCGACCGCGTGGCCAGCGCGCGCAGCGAGGCGGCCGAGCTTGCCGCGCGGCGGCGAGGCGCGGCGACGTCGGCCCGCGAGTCGCGCGCGCGATTCTTCGATCAGGCCGTGGCGCGCGAGCGACGCCGGCTGAGCGAGGGCGCGGCGCTCCTCTATCGCAGCGCTGCGCGCGAGGTGCTCGAGCTGGTGGTGCCGCGGCGATTGCCCTTCGGCTCGCACCGCGCGTCGCGCGCCGACCGCGACTACCTCGTCGCGCTGCTGGAGGGAGGCTTCGCGTCGCTGCTCGAGCAGAGCCGGCGGCGGGTCGACGGCGAGCTGCGCGAGGCAGGAGCGACCGCCGTCGCGCACGTGCAGCTGGCTCAGGACGCGCCCGAGCGCGGAAACGACCCGGCCACCGCCGAGGTGGTGCGCGCACTGTCAGACTCCATCGAGATCCTGGACGCGCAGGTGTACGCTCGCACGCTCGCCTACCTGCGCGGCTACCTCGAAGGAGGATACGTGGACGCGTTCTTCCGGCGCGATCTCCCGAAACTGGATCTCGAAGAGGACGCGGTCTACCACGCGCTCTATCGCGACTCGCCCGACCTGGACGCGACGGTGTCGGTGCCGCTGGCGGAGGCCGGCTGCGCCGCGCTCGACCGCGTGGCCGAGCGCCTCGATCAGCTGGCCGAGCAGGCCGAGCTGAGCGTGTTCGACCTCGAGGTCGGGCCCGGCCGCGCGCTGGCCGGGCTGGGCCAGCGGCTCGACGCCCTTGTCAGCAGGGACGCGAAGCGCTCATGAGCGGCGCGATCATCCGCATGACGCTCGGCATCGACGAGGCCGGCCGCGGCCCTGTCATCGGCCCGATGGTGCTGGCCGCGGTCGTGCTCGACAGCCACGCCGCGCGCGCGCTGTCCCGCGCCGGCCTGCGCGACTCCAAGGCCTACGGCTCCACGGCGCAGGGCCGCGAGCACCGCCGCGCCATGGCCGAGCGCATCCGGGCGCGCGCCAGCTTCGTCGGCGTGCGCGTGGTCGACGTGTCGGTCATCGACCGGCGGGTCCAGCGCGGCGAGCTCAACGTGCTCGAGCGCGAGATCGCGACCGAGCTCATCGGCCGCGCGCCGGAGGTCGACCGCATCGTCACCGACGGCAAGGTGCTGTTCGGCCCGCTCAGCGGCGTCTATCCCCACCTCGAGGCGTGGAACCGCGGCGAGGAGCGCCACGCCGCCGTCGCCGCCGCCTCGGTGCTGGCCAAGGTGCGGCGCGACGAGATGTTCGAGCGCATCGCGGCCCGCTACCAGCCGCTGTTCGGCCGCGTCGAGGGGGGAGGCTACGTCAACGCGCGCACCCGCGCGTTCCTGTGCGACTACGTGCGCCGCTTCGGCCGCCTCCCGCCCGAGGCGCGCCGCTCCTGGCCGCACCTGTACCTCGACGAGATCGTCGGCCGGCCGTTCGATCCGTACGCCGACTGCCCCGACGAGCGCGAGGGCCAGCTGGCCCTGCTGTAGTCGAGGCCGGCGCCCTACTTGCGCCGCGCCTTGGCCGGCTTGTTCGCCGACAGACAGACGGCGAGACGCTTGTCGCGCAGCACCGATCGCTCGTGGTACGCGGGATCGATTCGATCGGATCTTCTGGTCCAGCGACTGGACCTCGAGACATCGCCTGGCGGCCGCCGCCTTGATGGCCTGGTCGTGCAGCGCGCGGGCGTCGCTCGACGGGTCCGCCGTGGTCTGCGACGGCTCCGGGGCCGGGGCGCTCGCCGGAGGCGCCGGAGGCGCGGAGCCCTCTGCCCCCTGCGGCTGCTCAGCTTCCTGGGCCGCGCTGCCGGTCGCCGCCCCGCTCTCGTCCGCATCCTCGGACGCCCCGGGCGACGGCTTCTCCTCGGTCATGCCGAGCGCGCCGCCTCGGGAGGCCGGCTCGTCCGGCTCGGCGCGGTCCCGGCGACCGGAGTCCTTCGCGGCGGCGGGGCGATACGCGCGAGGCCGCCGCGCCGTGCGCGTCTTGTCGTCCTCGACGGCCCGGGATGGCTCGTCCGCGGGTGCTTCCGCCACGGCCTGACCGCCGGCGCCCTGTTCGTCGCCGGCTGCGCCCGGGGCCGCCTGGCTCTCCGGGGGCGGCTCCGCAATTGATGGCAGCGTTCCCGGCGAAACCTTATCGGCGGACGGCGCCGGGCTGGCCTCGGGCGCCGGCTCGACGCTGTGCCTGGCCGCGCTCATCTGGTCGCCTTGCCGCAGGAACAAGAGGCCCGCCACACCGGCGACCAGGGCGACCGAGCAGGCGGCGGCCAGCCCGGGATGCGCGATGATCGGGTGGAACCACGATCGCAGCCGCGACCAGAACCCCGGCGCGACCGCCGGCGACGTCCCGCCGCGGCGCTGTGCGGCCTGCGCGGCATGGGCCAGGAGCTGCGCCGAGATGGCCGGCGGCGGATCTTCCTCGGGCAAGGCGCGCACCAGCTCGCGGACGCGCTCGAGCTCGGCCAGCTGTGCCGACAGGTTCGGGTCGCCGGCCACCCTCGCGCGCACCGCCCGCTCCTCGTCGGGGGCCAGCTCGCCGTAGAGCAGCTCGATGAGCTCGTCGCCGTCGGGCGGGCCGCCGCCGCGCAGGTCATGTCGCCCGCCAGTCGTCATGGCATCGCCTTGGCCATGTCCTTGTATTCGTCGAGCTCCAGGCGCAGCTTCTCGAGCGCATAGCGCATCCGGCTCTTGACCGTGTTCTCCGGCACGCCGACCACCTGCGCGATGTCCTTGAACGGCATGTCCAGGAACTCGCGCATCAGGAAGACCTCGCGCTGCTCCTCGGACAGGCGGGAGAGCGCGGCCTCCATCTTGAGGTGCAGCTCCTTGTTGACGGTCTGCCGGTCCGAGGCGATCTCGTTGGCCGGGATGACGTCGAGCAGAGTCCCGCTTTCGGCCGAGCTGTTCATGGGTGCGTCGAGAGATTGCGCCTTGCGGTGCTTGGCGCGCCTCGACTGGTCAACGCACAGGTTCCGCGCGATGGTGTACAGCCACGTCGTGAACTTGGCCTGGCGCTGGTAAGCCTCGGCGCCCTTGATGACGCGCAGGAAGGTTTCTTGAAGAAGGTCCTCCGCCGTCTCGCGCAATCCGACGTAGCGCAAGATGAAGTTGAACACCGGGCGCCGGTGGCGCGTTAGCAGGATCTCGAAGGCCCGGACGTCCCCCTTCTGATAGGCGACCATCAGGACTTCATCGGCTTCGTCGCGCAGCATGGGAGCTCGTCCCCGAGACGGGCTATCACAGTATCCCAAGGCCCCAGACCGCGCAAACCCCCGAAACCGGCCGAAACTGCCATTCTGGAGTCGTCCGAGGCCGCCCTGACCCTACCGTCTCTGACAGCGTGGACAATAGAAGGTGGACCGTCCTTGGATCACGACGCGTCGGATTCGACCGCCGCAGCCGCGGCGCAGGCACGGCTCGCCCTCCCGGCCGTACACCCGGAGGTACTCGGCGTTCCCGCCCTCGACCCCTTCGGCGTCGACGAAGTCGCGCAGGCTGGTGCCGCCCCGGGTGAGGGCGTGGCGCATGACCGCGCGCACCGCCCGCACCAGCTCGTCGGACTGAGCGCGCGACAGCTTGTGCGCCCGCACCGTCGGCGCCACCCGCGCCAGCCACAGCGCCTCGCACGCATAGATGTTGCCGACCCCGGCCAGGATCCGCTGGTCGAGCAGGACGGTCTTCACCACCTGCTTGCTGCGGTGGATGGCCTCGTGGAAGAAGCGCCCGCCGACGCGCTCGAGTATCGGATCGCGCCCGAGCTCGGCAAGGGCCGGGTGCTCGCGCCTGCGCTCGCCGCCCGGAGCGACGGCGACGAGGCCGAAGCGGCGCGGATCCGTGTAGCGGATGTGGCGCGGACCGTCGAGCGCGAACACGACGTGGGTATGCGGCGAGGCCGGCGTGCTCGACGGAACCAGGCGCAGGTTTCCGGTCATGCCGAGATGGACCAGCACGAGCTCGCCGCGCTGCTCGAACTCGAGCATGAGGTACTTGCCGTGCCGGGTCACGGCGCCGAGCACCGCGTCCACCGCCGCGCGCTCGAGCCCGGCGCGATCGATCGGCTGGTTCATGCGCAGCGGAAAGCCGCTGGTCCACACCCCGAGGACGCGCTGGCCGACGGCCGGCTCCAGCGTGCGCCGGACCGTCTCCACCTCGGGCAGCTCAGGCAAAGCCGCCTCCGTCGACGATCGCCAGGGTCAGCGCGGCCAGCTCCTCGATCGACAGGGTCTCGCCGCGCCGGCCGCCGTCGATGCTCGTGTGGGCGAGCGCCGCGTCGACCTGCTCGGCGGCGAAGCGAGCGCGCAGCGCGTTGCGCAGCACCTTGCGCCGCTGGCCGAAAGCGGCGTGGACGACGTCGCGAAACTGATCGGCGGTGCCGAGCGGGACGCGCGGCGCGCCGCCGGCAAGCGGGACGATGCGCACCACCGCCGACTCGACCTTGGGCGGCGGCGCGAAGGCGGTCGCGCGCGCCCGCGCCACCAGCTGCACGTCGGCCCACGCCCGGATGAGCACGCCGAACGCGCCGTACGCCGGCGTGCCGGGCGAGGCGACGCAGGCGATCCGCCATCTCGCGCTGCAGCATGACGACGATCCGGCTGAGGTGCTGGCGCTGCTCGATGAAGCGAAACAGGAGCGGCGCGGCGATCTGGTAGGGCAGGTTGCCGGCCAGGGCCACCGGCTCGCCGCGCCAGCGCGCGATCGCCGACAGATCGTAGGTGAGCGCGTTGGCCGGATGGACCTCGACGTTGTCGAGGTGACCCAGTTCCTTCTCGAGCACGGCGACCAGATCCGGGTCGCGCTCGACCGCGACGACCATGCCCTCCGGCACCCGCTCGGCCAGGCGCATGGTCAGGGTGCCGAGCCCGGCGCCGATCTCGACCACCCAGTCCTCGTTCGAGCCGACCGCCGCGTCGACGATGGCGCGATACACGCTCTCGGCGATGAGGAAGTTCTGGCCCCACGACTTCTTGGCCCGCAGCCCGTGGCGGCGCAGCAGCGTCCGCGGATCGGGGAACGGCTGGCTCGCGGTCATGGCGGCGGCAGCGCGCCGGGCAGCGGCAGGGCGGAGTCGGCGGACAGGTCCCAGCCGGCGCGCTCGCCGCGCGCCAGCCTGAACGCGCCGGCCGCGGCGATCATGGCGGCGTTGTCGGTGCAGCGCTTGGGCGGCGGGATGTAGACGCGAAAGCCGTCCTCCTCGCCGGCCGCCGTCATCTCGCTGCGCAGGCGCGAGTTGGCCGCCACGCCGCCGCACACCTGGACGTGCGCGAGCCCGGATGCGGCGGCCGCCTGGCGGGTCTTGCGCACCAGCACCTCGACGACGGTGGCCTGGAAGCTGGCGCAGAGATCGGCGAGCGCCTGGCCTGTGGGGACGCCGTGAGCGCGCACGTGGACCAGCACCGCCGTCTTGAGGCCGCTGAAGGAGAACTCGTAGCCGGTCTCCTTCTTGATCATGGCGCGCGGAAAGGCCACCGCTGTCGGATCGCCGGTGCGGGCCAGGCGATCGATGGCGATGCCGCCGGGGTAGCCGAGGCCGAGCAGCTTCGCCACCTTGTCGAACGCCTCGCCGGCGGCGTCGTCGCGGGTCGCGCCGATCTCGGTCAGGCCGGCCTCGTCGACCCGGATGAGCGACGTGTGCCCGCCGGACACGACCAGCGCGAGGTGCGGCAGCGGCGGCGGCTCCGGCTCGAGCCGCACCGCGCTGAGGTGTCCCTCCAGGTGATGGACGCCGATGAACGGCAGGCGACGCGCGTAGGCGATTGCCTTTCCCATCTGCACCGCGACCAGCAGCGCGCCGATGAGCCCCGGGCCCTGGGTGACGGCGACGCCGCCGATATCGTCGAGCCGGACCCCGGCCTCGTCGAGCGCCTGCTCGACCACCGGGACCATGTTGACGACGTGCGCGCGCGAGGCCAGCTCCGGCACCACGCCGCCGTAGCGCGCGTGCATCTCGACCTGCGACGACACCACATCGCTGAGCGCGCGGCGGCCGCCGTCGACCACCGCGGCCGCGGTCTCGTCGCACGAGCTCTCGAGTCCGAGGACCAGCATGACGCCGCCGGACCATGGCCCACGGACGGCCCCGGTGCAAGAGGCGGGATTGTCCCGCCGCCGATGGGTCACATGTCCTGGAGCAGGTCGATCACCTGGTCGGCCCGGGTCCCCTCCGGGTCCAGCTCCAGGTAGTGCTCGAAGGCGGCGCGCGCCTCGTCGTTCTCGCCCAGCGTGCGGTGGATGCGTCCCTTGACGTACCAGGCCGACGAGAACCGCGGGCGCAGCTCGGTCGCGCGGCCGGCGATCTGCAGAGCGCGCCGCGAATCGCCCAGCGCGACAAGGGCCTCGGCCTGCAGGGTCAGCGCCTGCGCCGTCTCGCGGTGGGCGAGCGCGCGCTCGGCGAGCGCCAGGACCTCGTGATAGTCGCGCTTGCGGCGGGCCCGCTTGGCCTCTTCATATAGATCGTCGTAGCTCGCCGACCCGGCCGCGACCGGGAGAGCGGCGGAGGGCGGGGCGGAAGCAGACGCGGTCGCGAGGGGCGGTGCCGGCCGCGAGGTGGCGGACGGCGACCGAGTCGAGGCGGCGCCGGGGGCCGGCGTCGAGGTCTCGGCGCGCCTGGCGCGCGCGAAATCGCCGGCACCACTGGCGATCGGGGTCCGGCGGCTGTCGTCATCCGCCGCCGCGATGCCCGCAGCCTGCGCGCCGGTGGCCTCGTCGCCCTCGGTCGCCTCGGTTCCGGCGACCTCGGCGCCGGCAACCTCGGCGCCGGCCTCTGCGTCGACAGACGATGAATCGTTGCGGGCGCCGAACCACCAGAAGAGGAGGCCGAAGCAGGCACCGACCAGCACGGCCGCTCCGATCGTCGCGGTGACGGTGCGGGCGAGCGAATGGCCCGAGGCGGCGCGCAGCATCGCCGACACGCGAGTCGACGGCCGCCGCATCGGAGCGGTGTCGATCTCTTCGGCCGGCGGCCCGACCTCCGCGGTCTGATCTGGCGACCGGCGCCCGCGGCGTAGCTTGCCCGCAGGTCCCTCCGCGGACGCCGGCAACGGAATCGCAATGGCCGGCCGCGGCAGCACCGGCTCGACCACCTCGGCGGCGGCCGATAGCTCCTTGTCCAGCTCGACCTTGCGCAGCGGCCCGTTGCCCGAGCCCGACGATCCCACCGGCGAGACCACCGGCCTGGCCGTGGACGCGCGGCCCGAGCGGGATCCGTTCTGGCGATCGCCCGACCGCGAGGAGAGCGGCACGACGTCGGAGCCGTCCGGTCCGGACGTCGGCCGCGGCTGCGCCGCCAGCTCGCCCGAGACCATCGCCACCTCGGCGCCGCGCGACGACTTGATGCGCGGGTTGCTGCGCTCGTCGCCGAGCGGGACCGGATTCGGCAGCGGCGTCAAATCCGACGTGTCGAAGTCAGCGATCACGCCGGTGCCGAACTCTGCCTCGAGGATGCCACCGGCCTGCTCGCTGCCCGACGCCGCCAGGGTGAACACTGCCGCGGCCGCCGCCGCGGCAGGCAGGGGCTGCGAGGCGGCCGGCGAATCCGCTGTCGATGACGTGGCCTTCGCCGTCGTCGTCGAACCTGGCGTGGCGGCCGCACCGGGCTGTGCGGGCGAACCAGTCGACGCGGACGCGCCGCCCGCTGTCGCGCTGGCGCCTGCCTTGCTGGCGTCGTCGCCTGGCGCCGTCGTGGCCTCGCTCGGCGGCGGCCCGATCGAGCCGGGCGGCGATCCCGCTTCGAGAGGCGCGATTGCGCCGGCGGCCACATCGAATGGATCGGAGACCACGCTACCGGGCGGTTCGACCGCCGCGGCGGCGCTGTCAACCCTCGCCGATGATCCGATGGCGCCACCCGGCGTGGCCGGCGATCCGACGGCGCTGTCTGGCGAGGCTGGCGATGAGTCGTCCTGCCCGGTCGGGCGAGGCTCTCCCTCGCCGCGGTCCGGCCGCGACGACGATGCGTCCGCGCTCGACTGCGACGACGAGGTCGTGTCGCTCTCGGCCACGGCCGGCGACGCGTCTGACTTCACAGCCGTGACCGGCGATGCGTCCGCGCTCGACGGCCGCGACGACGAAGCCATGCTGCCATCCGCCGTGGCGGACGATGGGTCCGACCTCGCGGTGGTCGGCGACGTTGCGTCCGCGCGCGCCGGCGTTCCGCGTTCCGCGCTCTCGGTCCGCGACGACGAAGACGCAAGGTCGATCGAGCCCTCGCCGAAGACCGCCGGCTGCGGAACCGGTGTCGCGTCGGTCGCCGCGTCGCTGCTCTCGCCGGCCCATCCCTGCGCATCCGGGGCGAACGCCGACGCTTCCAGCTCCGGGCCGGCCTCCCCTCGCGCGTGTACCTGCGAGGGGCGGCGCACGATGTTCACCCGACCGAGCGCCACGCCCTTGTCCGGTCCCTCGCTCCGTTCCGGTGCGGCCCCCGGCCCGAGCACGCCCGACGGCGGGGTGGGCGGCTCGTCTGCATCCAAGTTAACGAGCGGTCCCAGAATCCCGCCTCGCCGGCGTCACCTCGGGCGCCCCGGACCCCGGAGCATCCTGCCGCCCGAGCGGCCCTCCGACCAGCAGCGGGCCGGGGAACTCCTCGGTCGATCGCAGCGTCTCGACGTCCACGCGCAGCACGGGACCAGGGAACGCGCCGGGCTCGTGCTGCGACTCGTCCGCCATCACGGGACCCGGGAACTCCCCTGTTCCGCGCGGCGATTCGTCCGCCATCACGGGACCCGGGAACTCCCCTGTTCCGCGCGGCGATTCGTCCGCCATCTCAGGGCCCGGGAACTCGCCGGGCGCGCGCGGCGACGCAATTTCAGGACCCGGGAACTCGCCGGGCGCGCGCGGCAATCGAGCCACCAGCGGACCCGGAAACTCCTCGGTCGCGCGCTCGGCATCATCGCCGCGCATGACCGGCAAGGAGAGCTCGCCCATCGCGCGCCAGGTCTCCGCCGCCCTCAGCACGGGCCCGGCGATGTCCTCGGTCGAGCGCAGGACTTCCGCATCCACGCGCAGCACCGGCGTCAACGAGTCCACCTCGGGCGAGACGCTGCGTCGCCGACAGGGACCGGCAGCTCCTCGGTGTCTGCACCGAACTCGCGGCCGCGCAGACTCTCCTCGTGCTGCGCGAGGTCCGGGGTCAGCTCCTCGAAGTCCCCGTCGAACGCCGCCGCCTCCGCTTCCGGCAAGACCGGCGTCAACTCGTCAACATCCGCGCCGCCGTCATCGGAACGTCCGCCGTCCAGGGCGACCAGCCCGAGCCGCCGACGATCGACTGCCCCGGCGACCGCGGCCGACGGCCTCTCCACCGAGATCCGCCATGCGCGACTCGACGACGTCCGCGACCAGCCCGAGCCGCGTCCGCCGCCGCACCCGCTCGCGCAGATCCCGTGGGAGCTGCTGTGTGTCCCCCTCGACCTCCAGCCCCAGCCCGCCCCCCGACCGCCGCCGCGCCGACGCGCGCAGGTCCGGCGGGAGGCGCTGCGTGTCCGCCTCGAACTCCGCGTCTTCCGAGTCCTCGGCCGATCCACCGGAGGCGTGGCCAGCCATGACGGCTCCGTCATCGGGCAATCCCGCCGCTCGCCTCCGCACCAGCTCGCGCAGCTCGGCCGGGAACTTTCCCGTCTCCGCCTCGAACTCCGCTTCCTCGGAATCATCGGCGAGCCCGCCCAGCCCACGCATGCGCGAGCGGTCGTCCGCGAGCCCGCCCCGCCAGCGCTTCGCTGACGAGTCAATCTCCGCGCCCGACCCGGACCGCCGCCGCAACCGCTCGCCGTCTTCCGGCGCGAGCCGCGCCGTGTCCGCGCCGAACTCGCCGCGCTCGGCACCGTCTCGCGCGTCGTCGGCCGCGTGGCCGTTCGTGGGCCCCGAGCCTGACTCCCGCCGCGTCCGTTCACCGGAGCGGTGACGCGCCAGCCGCTCGGCCGCCTCGCGCCGCGCCCTCTCGAACGGCTCCGTGATCGCACCGAACTCGGCTTCCTCCGGATCCTCCACGACCTTGGCCGCCGGACTCCGCACTTCGTCGCCCTCGGCGACCGGCCCGCGTGCGGCCAGCTCGTCAGCGACCGCGACCTCACGCGACCCGGCCAGAGAAGCGGAATCGTCCGTGGACTGCGGCGCGCCGTGCTGGGCCAGAATCGGCGTCGCGGGATCCTCGATGGCGAGCGCGCCACTCGAGGCGCGACCAGCGCCCTCGTCAGCTGCAATGGGCGCGTCGATCGCCGACGATGGAAGCGACGCGCGACCAGCGTCGAGGTCGCCCGGCGCGGCGAGCGCCCCTGCGTCATCGCCGGACGGCGTTGCCGGCCCCGCGCTGTCGTTCGGGGACCGCCAGCGCGCCGCCGGCCGACCGCGATGCGTCCGACGAGCCTTCGACCTGGGCTCCTGGACTTGCGGAAGGAACCGAGTCATCGAGCGACTCGGCCGGCTCACCATCGACGCGCGCACCTGGCCCCGGCCCGCTCGGCCCCTCAGCAGCAAGCCCGGCTTGCGCGGCGGCATCGTCCGCTCCGGCCCGCTCCGCGGCGGCAACAGAAGGCCCCGACTCACCCTCGGTGCCGGTGCCATCTCCGGACCCGACCAGCTCCATCTCCACGACCGACCCGGCCGGCACCGGCCCGACGGTCGGCGGCGGTATCAGGACCCGGCGCCCGTCGTGCTCGAGCACCGAATCGTCCGCCTCATCGGCCGCCACCGCAGGCGGCGACGACGAACGCGACGACCGCCCACCCTCATCCGCCACCACAGGCGGCAACGACGACGAACGCGACGACCGCCCACTGTCACCCGTCACCGCAGGCGGCAACGACGACGAACGCGACGACCTCCCGACCTGTTCCGCGCCGACCAGACCTGACGACTCGGCGCCCGCGCTTCCGACGACAGCGCCCGCCTCCTCGCGCGGCGCATCACGGGTTGCCGCGGCCGGCTGGCTCGGCCACATCATCTCCGCGGCCGCGTCCGAGTCGCTCGCGTCCCACTCGGCCTCCGCGTCGGCGGCGACCTCGGCCGGCAGCGGGTCCAGCGCCGGCAATCGATCGTCGGGCGGAATCTGGCGACCCAGCCAGCCCTCGAGCGCGACGTCGGTGCTGACCTCGGGGCCCGTGTCAACGGGCGGGCCCTCCACCTCGTGCAGGAGCCCCTCGAAGTAGAGCCGCGACACGAGCTCGATGCACTCGAGATCGCCACCGCCGGCCAGGTCGATGACGTCGAGCAGCGACCGCCGGCCGTCGAACAGCCGCAAGATGTGATTCAGCTCGTCCGGAAGCTCGGCCAGCCGCTCGGCAAGCTCGGCGACGTCCACCTCGAATCGCGTCACCAGCGGCGGGAGCTGCTCGAGCAGTCGGCCCCATTCGTCGAGACGACGCATCCCCTCCATGAGCAGCGCCTGCGTGCCCATGTCGATGGCGTCCTTGCGCCGCACCGTGCGGAACAGCAGCTCGAACTCGCCGTCGCTCCAGGTCAGCAGCCGGTACACCGCGTCGGCACCCTGCAGGTGGCCGGTCTCGGCGTCGATGACCGCGCCGTGGCGGAAGTAGATCGTCGCCTGCCGCCCGTCGGCGCCGGAGAAGTGAATCAGCCCCGACTTGCGACTCACCTCGATCGTCTGGATGAGATCGACGACGCCCATGTCGTGGAGCGTCCCGGCGAAGCGCGTGTTGGGATCGCGCTTGGTCTCCAGCCGCGCGCGCTGCTGCTTCTGCAGCAGGATTCGAATCCGGGTCAGGATCTCTTTGATGTAGATCGGCTTGGTGAGGTACTCGTCAACACCCAGCTCGAGGCCGCGGATCTTGCTCTCGATGGCGGTCTCGCCGGTGAGGAAGACGAACGGCACGCGCGCCAGGTCGGCGTCTGCCTTGAGCTCGCGACACAGCGCGAAGCCGTCCATCTCCGGCATGTCCGTGTCGGAGAGGATGAGATCGGGCCGCGACGTGCGCGCCTTGTCGAGCGCATCGCGACCGTTGACCGCGGTCGTGATGAGGAAGCCGGCCTTCCTGAGCGACACCTCGAGCACACGAAGGCTGCGCGCGTCGCCGTCAACGAGCAGAAGGCTGCGCTTACCCATCGCGCGTTACCCCCTGTATTTGGCGCGACCCGACTGCCATGTGCCGCCTTGCCGTCTCTCACGCGCGCTGGTCGGCGCGTTCTTCTACAAGTAGAATCGCGTAATTCTATCATGGGCGTTCGGGTCGAGTTGGACTACGGGCGACGGCCGTGCTCGATCGAGGTGCCCGACGGTGCCCGCATCGTCCGGGCGCCCACACCTGACGACGCGGTACCCGCGCTCGCCGGCTTGCTCGCTGCCGCCCTCGACCGCCCCGTCGGCGCGCCGCGTCTCGAGGAACAGGTGCCCGCCGGGGCGCGCGTCCTGGTCATCGTCAGTGACGCGACGCGTGCAGAACCTCGCGGACTGCTGGTCGCGGCCGTGCTGGCTCGCCTGCCGGAATCGGCCCGCATCACCGTCGCGGTCGCGACCGGCACCCATGGCCCTGCTCCCGTCGACGAGCTCGCGGCCGACCTGGCGCCAGCCGACCGCGCGCGGGTGATCGGCTGGGTGAACCACGACGGAGCAGACCGGCAACACCTGGTGGGCCTGGGACACACGCGCCGGGGCACCCCCGTCGTGGTCAACCGCGCTCTCCTCGACGCCGACGTCGTCGTCGCGACCGGCTGCATCATCCCGCACTACTTCGCCGGTTACGGTGCCGGCAGCAAGGCCATCTTCCCCGGGCTCGGCGGCAGCACCGAGGTTCGCATCAACCATCGGCTCAAGATGGAGCCGGACGCCCGCGCCGGCGTCGTGGACAGCAATCCCTGCCGCGCGGACCTCGAGGAGGCCGCGGCGCTGCTGCAGCGCCCGGCCTTCCTCTTGAACGCCGTGCTCGATGACGACGGCGCCGCCCGCGCCGCGGTCGCCGGCGAACTCGGTCTTGCCTTCCGCGCCGGCGCCGCCCTGTGCGAGCCGCTCTACCGCGTCGAAGTGCGCCCGACCCGGTGCGTGATCGTGTCCGGCCGCGGCCCCGTCACATCGAGCGTCTACCAGGCATCGAAGCTCGTGGCAGCCGCCGCGCCAGCGCTGGCACCGGGCGGGACCATCATCGTCGCCGCCGAGTGCAGCCAGGGCACCGGCCCCCTCGACATCGTCAACCGCGGCATCTACGACATCGGCATCAAGCCGCGCCTGCCATCGAACCATCGCGTCGTCCTCGTCTCGGCCCTGCCGCGCGACGAGGTCGAGCGGACCTACTGCCAGTGGGCACCGTCGGTCGAGGCCGCGCTCTCCTCGACCGAGATCGAGGAACCGCCGACGGTCATGCCGCGCGCCGCCTCTCTTCTCTGCCGGGTCGTCGCGTGACCGACTGGAGCGACCTACTCGAGCGCGAGATCGATCTGCCCTCCGCCGGCGTGGAGGCAAGCGGCGCCGCATACCTGGAAAAATATTTAATATTATTAAATAGATGGACTCGACGCACCAACCTGGTCGCCGCATCGACGACCCCGCGCGACCTCGTGGTCCATCACGTCGGTGACTGCCTCGCGCTCCTGCCGCATCTCGGCGACGCCCATCGCGTCATCGACGTCGGCTCCGGCGGCGGCCTCCCCGGCGCCGTCCTCGCCCTGGTCCGCCCCTCGCTGCAGGTCACCGCTCTCGAACCGGTACACAAGAAGCACGCGTTCCTCGCCCAGCTCCGCCGCGACCTCTCCCTCGAGAATTTCACGCCGCTCGCCGAGCGCGACGAGCAGCACCGCGCCCGCCCCGACTTCTCGCCCTACGACCTCGCCGTCTCCCGCGCCGCCTTCCCCCTCGCCGACTGGCTCACCCGCGCCCCCTACCTCGTCCGGCCCGGCGGCCGCATCCTCGCCATGGAGGGCCGCGAGCGCCACCCCTTGCCCCCGAGCGCCGTCCGCCACCCCTACAACCTGGCCACCCGCGCCCGCGCCATCATCGAGATGCCCCGCTAGAGCGGCGACCCAGCGCCACCGAGCCTCGCGCCACGGGAGCGGCAGCCCGACACGGCCACATCGAGCGAGAGGGGCAGACTCACCCAGGTCGCAGCGCACCACGGCGGCACCGCGAGACGCGGGTGGGCGGACCATCCGAACCGCAGCGCGACACGGCGGCAGCGAGAGACGCGCGCGTGCGGACTCACCCGAAGCGCAGCGCGACACCGCGGCATCGAGAGACACGTGCGGACTCACCCGAAACGCACAGCGCGACCGGCGGCATCGAGAGACACGGGCATGAGGAGTCACCGGAGCCAGCAGTGTTCCCGCCGACCCGTTGTCCAGCGACCGCGGACCGACCGCCGTCATCGGAGCGGACCACCATCTGCTCCGGCCCACCGGTGGCTACCTGCTGGTCGACCGCGGACCGCCACCGTGATCGGAGCGGACCACCATCTGCCCGCCCACTCTGGCTGCCGGTTGAGGCCCCCCGCCGCCCGCCGTCATGGCGGCCGGCACCTTCCCGGGCTGCCCACCGCAGCCTCTGTTGGGGACCAGCGGACCAGCCCCGGTGATCGGACCCTACACCAGCGGGCCGGGCGAGCAGAGCGCGCCCAGCGAGTCGGGTCCTCAGCCCGCGGCCGTGCCCGGCCGCCTACGGGCTCTTGTTGGGCGAGGGCCGAGCGCGCGCCGTGATGGGAGCCGATACCTTCTGGCCAGCCCGTCATCCTCCACTCGGGGCCGCCGTCCGAAGGGTCGTCTAGCCTCGGCCGCCGGGCGCGCGCCGTGATGGAGCCGATACCTTCTGGCCCCCCCAGCATCCTCCGCTCGCCCACGCTCAGGGGCCGCCGTCCGAAGGGTCGGCCAGCCGCGACCGCAATCCTTCCGACCTTCCAGGTCAGTCATCGGCGGCCGCGAGGCGACGCCGGGCCGGGCGAAGGGGATGTGGCTGGTCCCACGAGGCACGGGCCCCGCCCATCCAGTCGCCCGCGGCCGGAGGGCCGGGAGGCAGGTCCATCAGCCCACGGCCAGCGGGCCGGGCGACCAGAGCGCGCCCGGCAAGTCGGGTCCTCACCCCGCGGCCAACGGGCCGAGTCGACCAGCCCGTTGCCCGGCGAGTCGGGTCGGCCAGACCGCGCGAGGCTGCTCGGGTCGGCCATATGGCGCCCGCCGATTCCGTCCTGGCTTCCCAGTCAGTCATTGAAGGCCCGGCGGACGGACGCGGGACCGAAGCGAGGGGTGGCTGGTCGCGAAGCAACAGACTCCATCAGCCTCCATCCTCGGCTCGCCCCCCAACGGGTCGGGTCAACCGGCTCGCGGGCGGCGAGTCGGCCGACTAGCTCCGCGCCCGGCGATTCTGTCCTGGGAATTCCGGGTCAGTGATCGGCGGCCGGCGCCCACGCGGGGCCGAATCTAGGGGAGGTGGCTGGTCCCGCGAAGTACGGACTCCATCCTCCACTCGCCCGCGCCAAACGGCTTGGGTCGGCCGGCTCGCGGCCGGCGAGTCGGGGTCGGCCACTCTACGACCGGAGTCGGCTCGGCAACCCCACGACCGGAGTCGGCTCGGCAACCCCACGACCGGAGTCGGCTCGGCAACCACGACCGGAGTCGGCTCGGCAACTCCGCGGCCGGCGAGTCGGCTCGGCAACCCCACGACCGGAGTCGGCTCGGCCATCCCGCGCCCGGCGAGTCGGCTCGGCTACCCCGCGCCCAGCCTGTCGGGTCGGCCACCTCGCGGCCGGCGGGTCGGCTCGGCCACCCCGCGCCCGGCGAGTCGAGTCGGCCACCCCGCAAGCCGGCGGAGCGGGTTGGCGACCTTGCGGCCGGGGGGGCGAGTCGGCCACCCCGCGCCCGGCGAGTCGGCTCGGCTACACCCGCGGCCAACGTGTCGGGTCGCCCCCCGGCGAGTCGCCTCGGCCAGACGGCCGGAGAGTCGGCTCGGCTCCCCGCGGCCGGCGAATGGCGACTGGACTCGGCCGCCCTGCGGCCGGCGGGGCGGGTCGGCGACCTCGCGGCCGGCAGGTCGGGGTCGGGCACCCCGCCAGCCGGCGAGTCGGCTCGGCTATCCCGCGGGCAGCGAGGCTGGCCGACCACCCCGCGGCCGACGAGTCGGTTCGCAACTCCGCGGCCGTGAGTCGGCTCGGCCGTCCCGCGGTCGACGAGTCAGCCCGTCCTCACCGCGGCCAGTGAGTTGGCTCGGCCCCCAGCGGCAGGCGAATCGGCTCGCAACTCCGCGGCCGGTGAGTCGGCTCGGCCGTCCCGCGGCCGGCGAGTCGGCCCGTCCTCACCGCGGCCGGTGAGTTGGCTCGGCCCCCAGCGGCAGGCGAATCGGCTCGCAACTCCGCAGCCGGTGAGTCAGCTCCGCTATCCGCCAACGTGTCGGGCGCCGGGCTCGCGGACGGACGGTCGGGTCGGCAACTCAGGCGGGTGGGTCGAGTCCCAAATGGCCGGCGTTGGCTCGGCCAACCTGCGCCCGCGCCCGCCTTTCCGGGCCGGCCATCGGGCGCCGCGTTTGCCGCGGGCATGGGGCGGGCTCGAGAGACCGACAAAGTCCTTCGGATTCTGGCGGCCACAAGTCGAAAGGCGGCGAGACACGGGTCGGTCGGGGAGGTGGACTGCAGCCATGGGCTCGGTCCGGCGGGGCCGCCTTGAGATCGGGGAGGAGCCCCGCTAGATTGCGCGCGTGCCGTCACTCGAGGAGACGCTGGCGGAGGAGTTGAGGCGGCTGGATGCGGCGGGGTTGAGGAGGGAGCTGAGGAGGTGGGAGGGGGCGCAGGGGCCGTGGATCGAGCTGGATGGGAAGCGGCTGTCGAGCTTCTCGTCCAACAACTATCTCGGGCTGGCCGGACATCCGGCGCTGACGCGGGCGGCGGAGGCGGGTGCTGGAGCGGGCCGGGGTCGGGTCGGGGGCGTCGCGGCTGATCGCTGGCAATCATGCGGAGCACCAGGCGCTCGAGGATGAGCTCGCCCGGTTTCATCGGACCGAGGCGGCGCTCCTCTTCAACTCCGGGTTCCAGGCCAACGTCGGGGTCATCCCGGCGCTGGTCGGGCCGGAGGACCTGGTCGTGTCCGACCGGCTCAACCACGCCAGCCTGATCGACGGGTGCCGGCTGTCGCGGGCGCGCGTCCTCATCCATGACCACGGCGATGCGGCGCATGCCGGGCAGCTCGTGTCCGAGGCGCGGACGTCCGCGAGGCGCTGCTTGCTGGTGACCGAGTCGGTGTTCTCGATGGATGGGGACCGGGCGCCGCTGGTCGACCTGGCCCGGGTCGCGGCCGAGCACGATGCCTGGCTCATGGTGGACGAGGCCCATGCGGTCGGCGCCTCGGGTCCGGGTGGGCGCGGGGTGTGTGCGGACGCGGGCGTGACGCCGGACGTCCTGGTCGGGACCATGGGCAAGTCGTTCGGTAGCTTCGGGGCCTATGTCGTCGGCGGGGCAGGGCTGCGCGACTACCTGGTCCATCGTGCGCGGAGCTTCGTCTTCACCACGGCGCTTCCGCCCGCGGTGGCGGCGGCCAGCCGAGCCGCACTGGAGCTGGTGGCCGGGCCGGAAGGTGCTCGCCTGCGCGCCGAGCTCGACCTCCGCATCGATCGGTTTCGCGCCGGACTGGCCGAGCTCGATCTGCTCGCGCCCGGCGCCGGCTCGACCCCGGTGTTTCCGGTCCTGGTCGGAGACGAGGCGCGCAGTCTCGAGGTGTCGCGACGACTTCTGGACGCCGGCATCCACGCGCAGGCCATCCGCCCCCCCACCGTTCCACGTGGAACCTCCCGCCTGCGGTTCGCCCTGATGGCGACGCACGAGCTCGAGCAGATCGGTCATGTGCTCGCCGTGCTCGCCCAGCTGGTGCGCGAGGAACGACTGCCCCGGAGAACCCGTCATGTCCCGGACTGAGCACTGGATCGATCTCGACAAGAAGTACGTCTGGCATCCGTTCACGCCGATGCGGCAGTGGACCGATGGCGCGCCGCTGGTCATCGAGCGGGCCGAGGGCAACTACCTCATCGACTCGGACGGGCGGCGCTACCTGGATGGCGTCTCCTCTCTATGGGTCAACGTTCACGGCCACGGCCGGCCCGAGATCGACCAGGCCATCCGCGAGCAGCTGGGCCGGCTGGCGCACTCGACCCTGCTCGGCCTGTCCCATCCGACCGCCGCCGAGCTGGCCGCGCGACTGGTCGCCTGCGCTCCGCCCGGTCTGGCCCGGGTCTTCTACTCTGACAACGGCTCGACTGCGGTCGAGATCGCCCTCAAGCTGGCCTTCCAGTTCTGGCAGCTGGCCGGTCGCCCGGAGAAGCGCCGCTTCGTCCACCTGGAGCAGGCCTATCACGGCGACACGCTGGGCGCGGTCGCGGTGGGCGGCATCCCGCTCTTCCACGCCACCTTCGGTCCGCTGCTCATCGACTCGTTCGCCGCGCCGACCCCGCATCCGTACCGGCATCCGTCCGGTGGCTCGCCGGTCCAGGTCCGCGACCAGGCGCTCGCCGCCCTCGCCGATCTGCTGGGCGAGCATGGCCACGAGATCGCCGCGTTCATCCTGGAGCCCCTGGTCCAGGGCGCGGCCGGGATGCTGGTCCACCCGGAGGGCTACCTGGCCGGGGCCGCCGCCCTGTGCCGCGAGCACGATGTCCTCCTCATCGCCGATGAGGTCGCGACCGGCTTCGGCCGCACCGGGACGCTGTTCGCCTGCGAGCAGGAAGGCATCACGCCCGACCTCCTGTGCCTGGCCAAGGGATTGAGCGGCGGCTACACGCCGCTGGCTGCGACCCTGGCCACCCACCGGATCTACGAGCAGTTCCTCGGCGCCCGGCCCGGCGACCGCCGGACGTTCTTTCACGGCCACACCTTCACCGGCCACCCGCTCGGCTGCGCCGCGGCCCTGGCCTCCCTCGACCTGTTCGAGCGCGACCGGGTCCTCGAGAATCTGCCCGCCAAGGTCGACCGACTGCGCGGGGCGCTCGCCTCCCAGCTGGCCGGGCACCCGAATGTCGGGGACATCCGCCAGCGCGGCCTCATGGTCGGCATCGAGCTGGTCGCCGACCGGGCCAGCGCGGCGCCGTTCCCCGCCGACGCCACCACCGGGGCCCGGGTCTGCACCGCCGCCCGCGCCAGCGGCGTGCTGCTCCGCCCGCTCGGCGACGTGGTCGTGCTGATGCCGCCGCTGTCGATCACGCACGACGAGATCGACCTCCTGGTCGCCGCCGTCTCCGCCGGACTGGCCGCGACCCTGTGAAGGCGTTCTTCATCACCGGGACCGATACCGGTGTCGGCAAGACGACCGTCGCGTGCGCGCTGCTCGCCGCCGGGCGGGCCCGCGGACTGCGCGTCCTGGGCATGAAGCCGATCGAGACCGGCTGCGTCGCGGGGCCCGACGGCATCCCGCGCGCCCTCGACGCCATCGCGCTCGAGCGCGCCGCGCGCGGCGAAGACCTCCACGACCGGGACGGGAATCGGCCGGCCGCGCCGACCGCGCGCGGAGCGAGCAGGGCGGCGGCGCTCTACAACATCTATCGCTTCGCCGAGCCGCTGGCTCCTTCGGTGGCGGCCGAGCTCGAGGGCGCCGCTGTCGCGCTGGCCCCGATCCTTCGCGGCGTGGATCGGCTGCGCTCGCTCGCGCCCGATCTCCTCCTTGTCGAGGGCGCCGGCGGCCTCCTCGTCCCGCTCACCACGTCGATCGACATGGCGGACCTGGCGGCAGCGCTCGCGATTCCCCTCATCGTGGTGGCGCGCGACGGACTCGGGACGATCAACCACACGCTGCTCACGCTCGAGGCCGCCGCGGTGCGCGGCCTCGAGGTCGCCGCGGTCGTCCTCAGCGGCGCGACCACCGGCACCTCGGACCGCGACGCAGCTCGCAACGCAGAGGAGATCGCGCGACGCGGACGGGTCCCGGTCATCGGCCGGCTGCCGCACCTGGCGACTCCATCGCTCGCGATGCGCTCGCGAAGTGACCCGATGATGGCGTCCTCGCGAGCAAGCTCCACGCCCGAAGCGGCGGCTCGCGCGCACACGCTGGCCGGCGCAGCACGCGCGAGCTCGACCGCGGGTGGCGCTGCCCCGGTGCCTCCAGATCTGGCGCGTGCAGACTCCGCGCACGCGGGCTCGTCACCCGCGGCGTCGTCCCTCGACGAGCAGGCCGCGCCGTCGCTCGTAGAGCTGGCCGCCGCGGCCGAAGCTCACCTCGACCTGTCCGTGCTCCTCCCCGACGACGCACCCTGAGCGCGCAGACATCACGCCAGCGGCAGACGACGCGCGCGACCCTCCGCGCAAACAGACTCCGCGCACGGAGTCTCCGCGCACGCAGACTCCCCGCACCCGGACCTCGTCACGCGCGGCGTCGTCCTTCGAAGAACAGGCGGCCCGCTCGCAGAGCTGACCGACGCGGCCGAGGCTCACCTCGACCTGTCCTTCCTCCTCCCCGACGACGCACCCTGAGCGCCCAGACATCACGCCAGCGGTCAACCCGCTCGCGACCACGCTGCCTCGGGTCTCCAGCTCCGTCACGCGCAGACCTCGCGCACGCAAGCTCGTCACGCGCAGCGTCAACCCTAGAAGAACAGGCGGCCCGCGCGCAGAGCGGACCGACGCGGCCGAGGCTCACCTCGACCCATCCTTCCTTCTCCCGACGACGCACCCTGAGCGTGCAGACACCACGCCAGCAGTCAACGCGCATGCGATATGCGCCGCCTCAGCGATGCCGATCGGTCGCGCGCATCTACGCGCACGCGGACTCGTCACGCGCGGCGTCGTCCTTCGAAGAACAGGCGGCCTCGCTCGCAGAGCTGACCGACGCGGCCGAGGCTCACCTCGACCTGGCCTCCCTCCTCTCCGACAGGACCTCTGAATGTAATTCATTTGCCGATGCAGAAGCGAGCAAAAAGAGCATCGAGCATCTCGTCGCCCACTCGCTCGCCCAGCACCTCGGCCAGGGCCTCGACGCCCTCGCGCACGTCGACCGCGAGAACTTCTTCCGGCTGACCGCTCAGCGCTCCCGAGGACGCGCGGCCGAAACCGCTCGCCGCCTTCACCACCAGAGATCGCTGCCGCTCGCTGGTCACCATCGCGCCGCCGTCGAGATCGAGGCTGCCGCCGGTCGCGCGCGCCAGCACTGCTTCGACGAGCTGCGTCGATTCCCTGGCCGGTCACCGCCGACGTCACCAGGAACGGCGCCGCCGCGCCCGCCGCAAGCGTGTCGCCCTTGCTGACCACGCGAAGAACGCGCGGGCTCTCGTCTCCGCCCGCGTCCATCCCGGCCGGCACCAGGTGCACCTCCACGTCGGCCTCGCGCGCGCGCGCCGCACCGAGCACGATGCCGCGCCGCTCCACCTCGCTGGCTCGTCTCGCGCAGCCCGGCCGTGTCGATGAGCGTCACCGCGACACCGCTCCACACGACCCTCGCCTCGACGAAGTCGCGGGTCGTGCCCGGCTCCTCGGCCACCAGCGCGCGCTCGCTGCCCACGAGCCGGTTGAACAGGCTCGACTTGCCCGAGTTGACCGGCCCGCACAGCGCCACGTGCAGGCCGTCGCGCAGCGCCCGACCGGCGTCGAACGTCGCGGCGAGCGCGTCGCACGCCTGCGCCGAGCCCCGCCGACCGCCGCGCCAGCTCGCCGCGCGCGGAGACGTCCAGCCCCTCCTCGGGAAAGTCGATGCTCGCCTCCAGCTCGGCCAGAAGCGCCGTGCTCTCGCGACGCAGCTCGCCGACGCGCTGGCCCAGGCTCCCGGCCAGCTGACTCTGCGCCAGCCGCAGCGCCCGCTCGCTCGATGCCTCGATGACCGCGAGCACCGCCTCGGCGCGCGTCAGATCGAGCCGGCCGTTCTCGAACGCGCGCCGCGTGAACTCTCCCGGCTCGGCCGGGCGCGCGCCGCCCGCCAGCACCGCGCGCAGGAGCCGGCCCATGTTGGCCGCGCCCCCGTGGCCGTGCAGCTCCGCCACGTCCTCGCCGGTGAACGAGCGCGGCCTCCGCATCACGACGCACAGCACCTCGTCCAGCCGCTCGCCGCTCACCGGATCGCGCGCCGTCGCCAGCTCCATGCGCCGGTCGCGCAGCGTGCCCGGCTCCCGCCCGACCACACGCGCCGCCACCGCCACCGCCGCCGGACCGCTCACCCGCACGATGCCGACACCGCCGGCGCCGGGCGGCGTCGCGATGGCCGCGATCGTCTCGACCAGCTCGTCGGCCCGCGGTTCCTTCACGTCCTCGCGCGCGGCCGCGCCGCGCCCTCCGGCCGTGCCCTTCACATCCGCGCCGGCCGGCCGCCGATCGCGCGCCACGACCGCGCCCTCTCAGCCCGGGACCACCACGATGTGGCGCATGTCGCCCTCGCCCTCGCTGCGCGTCGCGACGCCGTCCACGTTGGCGAGCGCCATGTGAATCACACGGCGATCGTGCGGCGGCATCGGCTCCAGGTCGACCGGCCGGCCGCTGGTCTTGGCCTTCTCCGCCATCTTGGCCGCCAGCCCCTCCAGCCGGTCGATGTGGCGCTGCCGGTAGCCCCCGGAATCGACCACGATCGGCTTGCCGCGACCCTCGCGGCCCTCGGTCTTGCCCCGGCCCACCATCTTGCTGACCAGGTGCTGCAGCGCATCGACGACCTGGCCGCGCCGGCCGATGACCCGCTGCACGTCGTCGGTGCTGGAGCACTCCACATCCAGCACCAGCTTGTCGTCGTCCTCGCGCGCCGTCACCTCCGCCGGGATGCCCATGCGCTCGAGGATGCCGCGCAGGTAGTCGCGCGCCTCATCCGTGGGCACCGCACCTGCGTCCTTGGTCTCCGCGCTCATGACCTTCATTGCCTCCGATGAAGCTTTTCTTGCGCTACGAGGGGCGACTGGTGCGCTTGCGACGGCCGCCGCGCTTGCCCGGCCCCTTGCCGCGGCTCGGGTTGCGCGGCCGCTGCCCGTTGCTCACGACGCCGGCCGGCTGCTTGCTCGACTCCACGTCGCGCTCGCCCTCGACCGCCTCCTCGTCGCCGTCGTCCGCGTCCGCGGCCGCCTCGGCCTTCTCGCGCTCGACCGTGCTCGAGGCCGCCGCCGCCTTGCGACCCGACACCGGCTCCGCCTCCGCCTTCGCCGCCTTGCCAGCCGGCGCATTGCCATCATTGCGCCGCATGTAGAGGTGGTGGAAGCAGGGTGAGGACCGTGTTGGTCGAGATGTAGAGCGACAGCCCGGCCGGGAAGAAGAAGCCCATCACGCCGAACATGAGCGGCATGCCGTAGGTAAGCATCTTCTGCTGCATGCCGGTCGCCGTGGTCGGCGTCAGCCGCGACTGCAGCAGCATCGTCGCGGTCATGAAGACCGGCAGGATGAAGTACGGGTCCGGCGCCGTCAGGTCCGTGAGCCACAGAAACGGCGCCTGGTACAGCTGCGCCGCCACCGACAGCGCGCGGTACAGCGCGAACCAGATCGGCATCTGCAGCAGCATCGGCAGACACCCGGCCAGCGGATTGACCCCATGAGCCTTGAACAGGTTCATGGTCTCGACCTGCTGCTTCTGGCGGTCGTCCTTGTACTTGTCCCGGAGCTTGTCCAGCTGCGGCCGCAGCTTGGCCATCTCCTTCATCGACTTCATCGACTTGTGGGTCCAGTACAGCGTCGCCAGCTTGACGATGATGGTCAGCAAGATGATGGCGATGCCCCAGCTGCCGACGTAGCCGTGGAAGCCGCTCGAGCAGCCAGAGCAGCGGACCGGCGATGAAGCCCCAGAATCCGAGATTGACCGCCTTGTCGAGTCCGGGCGACGCCTCGGTCGCGCCGACCAGCCCGGTCACCGCCTCCAGCTTCTCGAGGTACTTCGGCCCCAGATAAGCGACCAGCTTCTCCTCGAGCCGCCCGCCGCCGCCCGCCTCGAGCGAGGTCAGCGGGAAGACGAGATCGACACCCATGCCGCCCGGCGCGCTCGCCACGCCGTACGCCCGGCAGCCGAGGTTGTCCGCGTCCGACAGCGGCGCCACGGCGAAGACGAAGTAGCTGTGCAGGAATCCGGCCCAGCCCACGCCGCCGCGCTCCTCGCGCGTCCGGCTCGCCACCGTGCCCGCGCCCCACGACGCAAGCTCCTCGTCCACGTAGCAGGCCGACGTCCACTCGCGCGGCTGCGTGGTCCAGCCGCCTTCCTGCTTGGTCTTCGGGTCCTGCTGCGAGAACACCGACACCACCAGGCCCTGCTTGGCGCTGCCGGTGCGGAGCTCGACGGCGACGTCCATCTCGAGCACGTAGTCTTCCGGGTGGAAGCGGTAGGTCTTCGTGACCGCCAGCTTGTCGGACTCCCACGTGAAGACGAGCTCGCGCTCGCCCTTCTTCTCGCCCCGCCACTCGGCGTCGGCCGGAATGGCGTGGGTCGAGCCGTCGCTGAAGCCGATGGCGAACGACCGGCGGTTCGGATCGGCCAGCCGCACCATGTCCTCGGGCACATCCGGATGGCCCGGCACGTGGAACTGATTCCCGAGCAGCTTCCACGCCCGCAGCACGCCGCCCCAGCTGGAGAACTCGGCCCGCACGCCGTCCTGCTCGAGGACGAAGATCTGCTCCTGACCGCGCACGCGCGGCGCAACCTCACCCGGCTTGGTCTCGCCCGGCTTGGCCGTGGGCGCGGTGGCCGGCCCGCTCTGTCCGGCCACGGGCGGCTGTGTCTCGGCAGCCGGCGGCTTCTGGTCAGCCGGCGGCGGCTCCGGCTTCGCCGTCGGAAACAAGAAATTCCACGCCAGCATGATCGCGAGGGCGACAACCACCGCGAGCATCAAGCGCTTGCCTTGATCTTCCATCTATGCGCCCTCTCGAGACGGTGGCGCCGGGTCAACCGGATCGTATCCGCCTGGGAAAAATGGATTGCAGCGCAGAAGGCGCCACACCGCCTTGGGCAGTCCGACCAGGAGGCCTCGCTTCTCGACAGCCTCGATGCAGTACTCGGAGCAGCTGGGCAGGTAGCGGCACGTCGGCGTCCGCTTGAGCGGCGACAGGAAGCGCCGGTAGAGGCGAACCGGTGCCAGCACCAGCCGCCTCAGCACGAGGCCACTCTCTCTCGCTGCCGTCCCAGGTCAGCGGCCAGCTCGGCGATAGCTGCGGCCGGCCGCGCTGGACCTGGCGATGATGACCACGTCGCAGTCGATCGGCACCCACGGGCCATCGACCGCCGCCTGCCTGACAAATTCGCGGATGAGCCGCTTCAGCCGATTTCGAGTCACCGCGTTGCCAGTCCTCTTTGTCACCGTGATCCCAACCCGGCCAGCGCCTTTTCGCACCACCACCAGAAAATACTTGGTGTGGACCTTCCTGCCACCGGTCTGGATCGCGACAAAGTCGCTGCGTTTGCGCAGCCGGCGTTCGCGCGGAAAGCCCAGGCGCAACGCCTCGCCGGACACCAGCTACTTCTTGGAGATGGTGATACCCAGGCGCTGACGTCCCTTGGCCCGGCGGCGCCGCAGCACCGCGCGCCCTCCTCGCGTCTTCATGCGGGCGCGGAAGCCGTGCGTGCGCTTTCGGCTCTTGTTGTGCGGCTGATAAGTTCTCTTCACGACAGACCTCTCCGGGTGAGCGGGACGCCGATCGATATACGACGGCCATCAAGGTGTCAAGACGCCGTTGTGACGCGCGGTTGCACCATCGCTCGCGAATCGCGCAAGCCCGCTTCCCATGCCGGTTGGCCGTGCCTTGATGGCGCCAGCCCGCTTCGCAAGCGCACCAGCGCGGCATCGAGACCGCAACTCACCGACACTACGGCACATCCAGCTCGCGTCGCAGGCAGGTGTCAATTTCAGCGCACATCGTTGGAATTCGATGTGTCTCTTTTGTAACGCGGGAGCGAAGTCAGATCGAAGGCTTTCTCAATCCTTCATTTTTTGCTCTTGCGACCCGGTTTGGCGCTCTGCTAGAGAGTTGCCTCCGCGGTCACCACTGCGGAAACGTGAGTGCTTTTCGCCGTAACGGCCCCGGGAGCGAGGCGCCCGATCGCTACCACTGGAGTCGGAGTGGCACGCCTCCCGGCTATTCGTCCGTCCAAGCGCGCCGTCCAGAGCCTGTCTTGATCGCTGTTCAGAATCCCGCTGGAACTGTCCAACCACCAAGATCGTTGGTGGTTTTTCGTCGCTCCACAGCTGTGAACTACTCTGTGAAGAAGCCCGTCTCGGGAGCGGTCCCGGGCCGGGTCAACGCCCCACCTTGCACCGGGGCGTTGCGAAGGTCAACGAGGGCCGATAAGCGCCCGGCAGGTCCGGTCTGGGAGGGGTGAGGTGAAAGCGCTCTGGTCCAGTGCTCTACGCCGTCTTGAACATCGCATTGCGCCGCAGAACTTCGACATGTGGCTCCGGCCCATCGAATGCTGCGCCATCGACGGCCGCACGATTCGTTTGCGTGCTCCGAATCCGTATGTCCGGTTCTGGTTCGAGTCGAACTACCTGACCGCGGTCCTCGACGAGCTCAAGGCCGAGACGGCCCAGGAGTTCGCGGTCGAGTTCGAACCGGACACCGACCCGCCTGCGCATCGCGCGTCTGCCGAGCCGGACACGCCGCTCGGCTTGCCGCTGTCTCCCGAGGGCACGCGGCCCAACCTGCACGGCAGCTCGGCGGGCACCAACGGTCACGCGGGCACCAACGGCCATCACGATCACGCCGCCAACGGCACCGACCTGGCCTCCGGCGAGGTCCTCTCGCCCGACGACATCACCGCGCCGTCGGCGTCCGTGCCGACCGGCGACTCGAACAGCGCCGAGTTTCAGCCGGACTTCGACCGCGACAATCCGCCGCTGGTCAACATCTCGCTCAACCCGCGCTACACGTTCGACTCGTTCGTGGCCGGTCCGTCGAACCAGCTGGCCTACGCGGCCGCCCACGCCGCGGCCAGCACGCACCCGCCCAAGTACAACCCGGTGTTCGTGTGCGGCGGCGTCGGCCTGGGCAAGACGCACCTCCTGCACGCCATCGGCCACCACATCCACCACGCGCGGCCGCGCGCTCGCCTGGTCTACATCTCGGGCGAGCGCTTCATGAACGAGTACATCCACGCCATCCGCACCAACCGGATGCACAACTTCCGGCGCCGCTACCGCGAGTACTGCGACGTGCTCCTGGTCGACGACGTCCAGTTCCTGGCCGGCAAGGACGGCACCCAGGACGAGTTCTTCCACACCTTCAACGCGCTGCACGACAGCCACCGGCAGATCGTGCTGACCGCCGACCGCAAGCCGTACGAGATCTCGGACATCGCCGACCGGCTGCGCACGCGCTTTGCCTGGGGCCTGCTCGCCGACATCGAGCCGCCCGAGCTCGAGGTGCGCGTGGCCATCCTGCGCAAGAAGGCGGCCGCCGACAACATCCCGATGCCCGACGAGGTCGCGCTCTACATCGCCACCGCCATCAAGTCGAACGTCCGCGAGCTCGAGGGCGCGCTCATCCGCCTGGCCGCGTACGCCTCGCTGTCGCGCCGCGAGATCGATCTGCCGTTCGCGCGGCAGACCCTCGAGGGCTCGATCACCCGCCCGGCCGAGCACGTCACCGTCGAGCACGTGCTCAAGGCGGTGGCCAGCTACTACAACCTCAAGGTCTCCGACCTCAAGAGTCCGCGGCGGCACAAGTCGCTGGCCGGGCCGCGCGCGGTGGCCATGTACCTGGCCCGCACGCACACCAAGGAGAGCTACCCGGACCTCGGGCGGGCCTTCGGCGGCAAGCACCACACGACAATCATCTCCGCGGTCGAGAAGATCACCCGCAAGCTCAAGAGCGACACCGGGCTGCGCGGCGAGATCCACGCCGTCGAGAATCTTCTCCTTCGCTGAGCCGAGGCTTGCTCGCCTGCAGCGGCGCCGTCTCCTCCGTCGGCTCGCCGCCGCAGGCCTGCGCGCGTCGACGGGAGCTCGCACCGCTTGCGCGTGGCCGCCGTCGTCCTTACTACCCCCGCGCGGTCCCCGGCGAGATCTCCGCGCGACCGCCCTGTGGACTTCTCTGTGCCGGACCCTGTGTTGACCCGACGGTGGAAAGCGATCATCTCGAGCGAAGATCTGCTCCCGGCGCGAGCTGTCCTCATGGCTCCAGTCGACGCGATCCCCTCGTCCACAGGCCGCGGCACGCTAACCTCCGGACTCGACCGCGTACGCGAGCACTCATCCACATCTTCGTACTCCCTACTACTTCTATCTTCTTTTCATCAGATCAAATGATCTATATGAGTAGTCACCCCGCCCTCGCGACGGCGCAGTGAGGAGACCTGGTCATGGAGTTTCGGATCCACAAGGCCGAGTTCTTGAAGGGCCTGCGACTGGCCCAGAACATCGCCGACCGCAAGAGCACGATGCCGATGCTGGCCAACGTGCTGCTGCGCACCACGGGCAAGGGACAGCTGCTGGTGGCCGCCACCGACCTCAACGTCTCGGTCAGCGCCGAGCTCAGCTGCCAGAGTACGAAGGAGGGCGGCCTCACCGTCGGTGCCAAGGCGCTGCACGACATCGTCGTCAACCTCCCGGGTGACGAGATCACCCTGCGCCGCGCCGACAACAACTGGGCCGAGATCTCGGCCGGCAAGGTCGACTACCGCCTTGTCGGCATGCCGGACCGCGACTTTCCGAAGATCCCCGACCACCGCGAGGTGGAGCTGCAGCCGGTCGACGCCGACACGCTGCGCGCGATGATCGACAAGACGCTGTTCTCGGTGTGCAGCGACGAGACCCGCTTTCACCTCAACGGCATCTACCTCGAGTCGGACGGCAAGACCGCGCGCATGGTGTCCACCGACGGTCACCGCCTGTCCAAGGTCGAGCGGCCGCTGCCCGGCGGACCGAACCTCACCGCCGGCGTCATCCTGCCCAAGAAGGGCATGGTCGAGGTGAAGCGCGCGCTCGACGCGGCGGGCGGCACCTGCGACATCGCCATCAAGACGCCGTACTGCTTCCTGCGCGCCGGCGAGGTGACGCTGGCGGTCAAGCTCATCGACTCGCAGTTCCCGCCGTACGAGGCCGTCATCCCCAAGGGCAACGACAAGGTGCTCGAGGTCAGCCGCAGCGGCCTGGCCGACTCGCTCAAGCGCGCGCAGCTCATGTCGTCCGAGACGCGCGGCGTGCGCCTGTCGCTCACCTCCGGCAGCCTGCGCGTGGCCAGCGACAACCCCGACCTCGGCGAGGTCAAGGAAGAGATCGAGGCCAGCTACGACGGCGCGCCGCTCACCGTCGGCGTCAATCCCAAGTACATGCTCGAGCTGCTCGGCCAGATCGAGTCGCGAGCGGGTGCACGTCGAGCTGTGCGGGGAGCTGGACCCGCTGCTGGTGCGGCCGGTGGGCGACGAGGGCCACCTCGGCGTCATCATGCCGATGCGCATCTAGGGCCGGCCGGGGCGCGCTCTGCTCCTCCGTTCGCTCAAGCTGGCCGGCTTCCGCAACCTGGCTCCGCTGAGCGTCGAGCCGGGCCCGGGCTTCAACGTCTTCTCCGGCGACAACGGCCAGGGCAAGACCAACCTGCTCGAGGCGATCTACGCGGTCTGCACGCTGCGATCGTTTCGCACCCGACGGCTGGCCGAGCTGATCGGCTTCGGGCGCGCGGAGGCCCGCCTGGCCGCCCAGGTCGAGCGCGGCGCCTCCCAGCGCACCTACGAGCTGGCGCTGACCCCGAGCGGTCGACAGGTCCGGCTCGACGGCAAGGCGGTGCGCCCGGCGTCGCGCTACTTCGGCGGCTTCCAGGTGGTGCTGTTCGCGCCCGAGGACCTGACCGTGGCTCGCGGCGCGCCCGCCGACCGGCGCGCCTTCCTCGACCGCGCCGTGTTCCAGCGCGCGCCGGAGTACCTGGGCGAGGCGCAGGACTACGACAAGGTGCTGCGCAGCCGCAACGCGGTCCTGCGCGCGGCGCAGGGGCGGGGCGGCGGTAGCTCGCGCGACACGGCCGGGCTGCTCGCGGTCTACGACCAGCGGCTGGCCGAGCTGGGCGCGCGGCGCGTCCATCGCCGGGCCCGGCTGCTCGCCGAGCTGACGCCACGACTGCGCGCAGCGTTCGCCGCCATCACGCGCGGCCGACCTCGCCGCCGAAGCGCGCTACGCGTCGTCGTGGCTGGGTGCAGACGCATCCGTGGACGACGAGGCGGCGCTGGTCGCGCGGCTCGCGGTCGGCGCTGGCGAGCTCGCGGCCGGCCGATCTCGCGCCGCGCTGTCACGACGGTCGGCCCGCACCGCGACGATCTCGAGCTGACTCTCGACGGCCGCGCCGCCGGCTCGTTCGCGTCGCAGGGCCAGCTGCGCGCGCTCGTGCTGGCCTGGAAGATCGCCGAGCTGGAGCTACTCACCGAGGCGCACGGCGAAGCGCCGATCCTGCTTGCTCGACGATGTGTCGTCGGAGCTGGATCCGCAGCGCAACGAGTATCTGTTCGATTTCCTTTGTGCGAAGCAGCCCCAGTGCTTCGTGACGACCACCCATTCCAGGCATGTGCTGGCGAGCGCGGAAAGAGTGGACTTTGAAGTCCGTTCAGGCGCCGTAACGAGGCAAAATGCGGACTGAAATTCCTTCCGCGACCCCCCTCCATGTGCTAGGACTTCCCCTCCGCAATCGGTCTCTCCTTCCATGCCAGACAGTAACCTCAAGGGTCAGGGTGCGGCCGCTGCCGCCCCGGCAGCAGTAGGCGTCCCGGACGGGTCCTACAACGCCGCCAGTATCACCGTCCTGAAGGGCCTGGAGGCCGTCCGCAAGCGCCCCGGCATGTACATCGGCGACACGGACGACGGCTCCGGCCTCCACCACATGGTCCACGAGGTCGTGGACAACGCGGTGGACGAGGCGCTGGCCGGCTTCTGCGATCGCGTCGACGTCACCATCCACATCGACAACTCGGTGACCGTCGCTCGACAACGGCCGCGGCATCCCGGTCGACGTCCACCCGACCGAGAAGCGCCCCACGCCCGAGGTCGTGATGACCATCCTGCACGCGGGCGGCAAGTTCAACCAGGACTCGCTACAAGGTCTCCGGCGGTCTGCACGGCGTCGGCGTCTCGGTGGTCAACGCGCTGTGCGACTGGCTCAAGCTCGAGATCCGGCGCGACGGCAAGGTCTACTACCAGGAGTACAGGCGCGGCGCGCCGTCGACCGAGTTCAAGACCATCGGCGTGACCGACCGGCGCGGCACCAAGGTCACGTTCCATCCCGACCCCGACGTCTTCAAGCTGACCGAGTTCTCGTTCGAGGCGCTGTCGCAGCGCCTGCGCGAGCTGTCGTACCTCAACCGCGGTCTCACCATCGCGCTGCGCGACGAGCGCACCGACAGGACGCATCGAGTTCCGCTACGAGGGCGGCATCGCCCAGTTCGTGCGCGACTCGACCGCGGCCAAGGAGCCGCTGTGCGACGTCATCGCGTTCTCGGACGAGCGCGAGGGCGTGGAGCGTCGAGATCGCGATGCAGTGGAACGACTCGTACAACGAGCAGATCACCTGCTTCACCAACACCATCAAGAACAAGGACGGCGGCACGCACCTGACCGGGTTCCGCCAGGCGCTGACCCGCACGGTCAACGCCTACGGCACCGAGACCAAGCTGCTCAAGGACCTCAAGGCGGGGCTGTCCGGCGAGGACCTGCGCGAGGGCCTGACCGCGGTCATCTCGGTCAAGGTGCCCGGACCCGAAGTTCTCCAACCAGCCCAAGGACAAGCTGGTCTCGTCCGAGGTGACCGGCATCGTCGGCCGCCGTGGTCAACGAGAAGCTGCAGGCGCTACCTCGAGCGCACCCCCAAGGACGCGCGCGCCATCATCGCAGAAGGCGGCGCTGGCCGCGCGGGCGCGCGAGGCGGCGCGCAAGGCGCGCGAGATGGTGCAGCGCAAGGGCGCGCTCGAGCTGTCGAGCCTGCCCGGCAAGCTGGCCGACTGCCAGGAGCGCGACCCGGAGCACGTGCGAGCTCTACCTCGTCGAGGGTGAGTCGCGCCGGCGGCTCGGCCAAGCAGGGCCGCGAGCGGAAGTTCCAGGCGATCCTGCCGCTGCGCGGCAAGATCCTGAACGTCGAGAGGGCGCGCTTCGACAAGATGCTGTCGTCGACGGAGATCGCCACGCTCATCACCGCGCTCGGCTGCGGCATCGGCTCGGAGAAGGACGTCGCCAAGCTCCGCTACCACCGCATCATCATCATGACGGACGCGGACGTCGACGGTTCGCACATCCGCACGCTGCTCCTGACCTTCTTCTTCCGCCAGTACCCGGAGCTGCTCGAGCGCGGCTACCTCTACATCGCGCAGCCGCCGCTCTACAAGGTCAAGAAGGGCAAGACCGAGCTCTACCTCAAGAACGAGGAGGCGCTCGAGGAGTACCTCATCGAGGCCGTCGAGCGACGAGCGTGACGGTGCGCGGGGCCGGCGGCGACGAGGTCACCGGCGTCGAGCTGGGCAAGCTGCTGGCCGACGGTCAACAAGCACCGCCGGATGAGCTCGCAGCTGGACAAGTCGGGCGACGCGCGCATCAGCGCTGCGTTCGCCGAGGCCGGCCTGGACGAGGCGATCCTGGCCGACCGCGCCCGGCTCGAGGCGCTGGTCCGCGACTCGGTGAAGCCGGCGCTGGCCGCGCGCTACGGCGAGCTGGGCGAGGCCGCGTTCGAGATCGAGACCGACGAGGAGCACAGCTCGTTCCGCGTGCGCACGCCGCGCGGTCGGGCCGGGGTCAAGCGCGAGACCGTCATCGACGTCGATGTCATCCAGTCGCCCGAGTTCCAGAGCCTGCGCAAGGTCGGCAAGGAGCTCAGCCAGCGGCTCAGCCTTCCCTGTCCAGGTCATCGCCGGCGACGCCGAGCCGGTGCAGGTCGACACCTACGAGGGCCTGTCGCGCGTCGGTCGAGGACCAGGGCCGCAAGGGCCTCGCGATCCAGCGCTACAAGGGCCTCGGCGAGATGAACGCCGACCAGCTGTGGGACACGACGATGAATCCCGAGCGGCGCACGCTGCTGCAAGTTCGCGTCGACGACAGCGTCGCGGCCGACGAGATCTTCACCGTGCTCATGGGCGATCTGGTCGAGCCGCGCCGGGACTTCATCGAGGAAAACGCGCTTCGCGTGCGCAACCTGGACATCTAGAGCGAGGTCGGGCCATGGAACAGCCGCGCAGTCGCATTCTGGGGCTGGGAGGCTACGTGCCTCCTCGCGTCGTGACCAATCAGGACATGACGCAGTGGATGGACACGACGAACGAGTGGATCGTCGAGCGTACCGGCATCGAGCAGCGGCACTGGGTCGATGAAGGCACGACGGGCGCCGACCTGGCCACCAACGCGTGCCGCGAGGCGCTCGAGCAGGCCCAGCTCGAGGCGCGCGACATCGACATGCTCATCTACGCCACGCTGTCGCCGGACCACATGTTCCCCGGCACGGGCGTGTTCACGCAGCGCCAGCTGGGAATGCGCGAGGTCGCGATCCTCGACATCCGCCAGCAGTGCACCGGTTTCATCTACGGGCTCGCCATCGCGGACAACTTCATCCGCGCCGGGACCTACAAGAACATCCTGGTGGTCGGCTCGGAGATCCACTCGACCGGGCTCGACATCTCGACGAACGGCCGCGATGTGGCCGTCCTGTTCGGCGATGGCGCCGGGGCGGTGGTGGTCGGACCATCCGAGGATCCGAGCCATCGCATCCTCTCCACCCATCTGCACGCCGACGGGACCGAGGCCGAGATCCTGTGGGTTGACCAGCCGGGCAGCATGTACCACCCGATGATCAACGCGGCCGCTCTCGAGGCCGGCAAGCAGTTCCCCAAGATGATCGGCAAGAAGGTCTTCAAGCACGCGGTCACCCGCATGCCGCAGGTGATCATGGAGGGGATGATCGCCAACCAGCTCACGCTGGAAGACATCGACATGGTCATCCCGCACCAGGCCAACCTTCGCATCAACGAGTTCGTCGCGAAGATGATCAGCCTGCCGCCGTCGAAGATGCACAACAACATCCAGAAGACCGGCAACACGACGGCGGCCTCGATCCCGCTGTGCATGAAGGACGCGGTCGCGGCCGGCAAGATCAAGCCGGGCGATCTGGTCTGCCTGGTCGCGTTCGGCGCCGGGCTGACCTGGGGCTCCGTCTTCCTGCGCTACTGATCCGTCGCGGCGGGCGCGGCGGAGAAGGCTCGGCTCAGGCGGCCTTCTCCTGGAAGATGGATTCGATCTCCGCCTCGACCTGGCTCTCGGGCGCCTTCTTGGCCAGGGCGATCTCGCGGACCAGGAGGCCGCGGGCGGTGTCCATCATGCGGCGCTCGCCGAACGACAGGTCCTTGTGGCGGCGCAGCAGGTACAGATCGCGCAGCACCTCGGCGATCTCGTAGGCGCTGCCGGTCTTGATCTTGTCCATGTACTCGCGGTAGCGCCGGTTCCAGGTCTGGTTGTCGCTGGTGACTTCCTTGGAGCGGAGGATCTCGTAGACCTCGCCCACGTCGGAGGTCGACATGATCGCGCGCAAGCCGATCGCCGCCGCGTTTCCGGTCGGGATGATCACCTTCATCCCGGTGTCGACGATGCGCAGGATATAGACAGACGTCGTCTGCTCCCCGATGCGCTGCTTCTCCAGCCCCACCACCTCCGCGATGCCGTGGACCGGGTAGTAAGCTTTGTCACCGACGTGGAAACGTGGCTGCATGAGGAGAGACTCCGGGGCTGACGGCCCCCCTGCCTGGAACGTCCAGCAGCGGTGGCTCGGAGCCAGTCTAGCAGCCGAGTGTGCTTCTGTCAAACTTCGCTCAGACCTAACCATTTGATTTCAGCCAACTTTGCCCTGAAGGCCACCCCGCCGCGGCGAGCCTCGGCTGACGCGACGCGTCGCCCCGGCCGCATCGCCGCATGGTCCAGCCATCGCTGGACACGAAAACGCGGGCTCACATCCGAGGACAGCTGAGTCGGTCGGTCATGCACCTACGCGCGCTGGTGGGATGGGTGCGCTCGATCGATGTCGCTCACAAGATGTCCTTCACGTGGCGGGAAAAGCCGTAGCGGTCCCTGATCTCCTGGCTGGTCATCTCGCGCGGGAGCTCTGCAAACTGGTAGACGTCGGCCTCTGCACCGAGGGCCAGGGGATTGCCTTCGCTGATGAGGAGCCACTCGAGCTGGGGCCAGGGTGCCGCGGCCAGCGCAGCGGCACCCTTCGCACCGATCGTGTTCCACGTCAGATCCAGTCGCCGGATCGGCATCGACGCGCGGGCCAGCGCAATCGCACCTTCGTTCGCGATGTCATTTCCACTGAGCAGCAGGACCTCGAGCTGCCCCAGAAATGAGGCCCCGGCCATCGCCTTCGCACCGGCGGACCTGAGCGCGTTGCCACCGCCACCATGCACCGTGACGTACGGTCCACCGAGGTCCAGTTCGCGCAGCCTGGGCATCGTGGCCGACCGCGCGAAGGCTGCGGCGCCGTCCTCGCCGATCTGGCAGCGGTACACGCGCAGTCCTTCGAGCGTCGGAAACGGAGCTCCTCCGAGCGCCGCGAATCCTTCGTCGCCGAGCGGGTTGCCGGAGAGATCGAGGCGGAGCAGCTGGCCGGCCAGGCCGCATGCAAGCAGCGCGCGGACGCCCTTGCCGGTCACCTCGGAATCCTCCAGGACGAGAGTGTGAAGTCTGGAAAAGGGGGTTCGACCAATCAGGGCCACATCTTCGTCGTCGAGAGGTCCGAGGAGAGTGATTCGCTCGAGCGCTCGGAAGAAGCGATTCTCGGTGAGCTCCACGAGCAGATCGTCGGCGTGGGAGAGGCTGACCTCGCGGATGCCTTCCGTTCCAACCAGCTCGGCTGCCTGGTCGAGAAACGCGCTCGCCTTACCACTCGCCCAATCACGATGTGACGGCGACCCGCGGTAGATGACCATTCCGCGCCTGTAGACACCTTTGATAGCCACGCTTCATGCCCGGTTTCGGCAGGCACCGTCCAGACTGGATCAGTACGTGCCACGATTCCTGTCGTCGTCGCCCGTTTCAGGGTGACCGGTGGGCGCCGCACGGTGCGATCCGCCCACGCCACGTGTTGACGTTACGCCGCGACGCCGCCTCCGCGGCCGACATGGTGATCGGAAACCTGTGTTGCGAGCCGCAGGGCTGGTCTGCGGCTCGATCGGTGCGGTGGTGTGTGCGGACGAAGAAGAGGAGCGCCGTCGTCGTATCAAGGTCCCGCGGCGCTGTCCGCCTCTACTGCTTGCGGTCGCCCGCCGAGCGAGTGACGAACTCGACCAGGGTCGCGACGGCGAAGCCGGTGCCGCCGCGGGGCACGGCGCCGAACTCGCGCGCGTTGGAGGCGGGGCCGGCGATGTCGACATGCAGCCACGGCGTGTCGCGAGCGAAGTGCTTGAGGAAGAGGCCGGCGGTGAGGGCGCCACCGTAGCGCTCGCCCGTGTTGCGCAGGTCGGCGAGCGGGCTCTTGAGCTGCTCGCGCAGCCGCCAGTGCAGCGGCAGGCGCCACATCTCCTCGCCGGCCGCGCGCGCGGCGGACAGCCAGCTCTCGGTCAGGTTCTCGTCGTCCGACATGACGCCGGCCATGTACGGGCCGAGAGCGATGTGGCAGGCCCCGGTCAGAGTCGCGAGATCGATCATCTGATCCGGCTGGATCTTGCTTCGGGCGTAGGTGATGGCATCGCCCAGCGTGAGCCGACCCTCGGCATCGGTGTTGTTGATCTCGACCGTGGTGCCGTCCATCGACTTGAGCACGTCGCCCAGCTTGTAGGCGCGGCCCGAGACGAGGTTCTCGCAGCACGCCGCGATGGCGTGGACCTCGTGCGGCGATCCGATCTGCGCGATGGCGCCCATTGCGGCGATGACCGCGGCCGCGCCGGACATGTCGATCTTCATGTCCTCCATCGCCTGCGACGGCTTGAGCGAGTAGCCGCCGGAGTCGAAGGTCACGCCCTTGCCGATGAGGGCGATGCGGCGCTTGGGCCGCTTGGCCGGCGTGTAGGTCATGTGGATGAAGCGCGACTCCTGCTCGGAGCCCTGTCCGACGGCCAGGAACATGCCCATTCCGAGCTTTTCGCATTCCTTGGGGCCGAGCACCTTCACCGCGACGCCGTGTCGCTTGCCGACCTGACGCGCCTCGTCGGCCATGCGCGACGGCGTCATGACCGCGGCCGGCTCGTTGATGAGGTCGCGCGCGTGACACACCGCTTCCGCCACGATGCGGGCGCGATCGATCGAGGCCTTGAGCTCGCGGGCCTGCGCCGCGGTCTGCTTGCCACGCTTCTTCCCACCGGCGGCGCCGCGTCCGCGCTCGAAGGTGAGGACGACGGTCTTGACCGCGTCGTTGCGGCGCGAGTCGTCCGTCCGGTACTTGTTGAAGCGATAGCTGCCGAGCAGGGCGCCCTCGATCGCGAGCTGCAAGGTCCGATCGGTGTGCTTGGGCGACACCGGCGGCAGCGCCATCACCACACGGGCGGCGCCGATGCGCCGCGCCACGCGGATGCCGTTGGCGGCCAGGTCGCGTATGCGTCCGGCGTCGAACCCGCTCATCTCACCGGCGCCGACAACGCAGAGAGCCCGCGCCTCGCCGAGCTGACGATCGCTGAAGAGCACCTGACCCGGCCGTCCGGCGAACTCCTCGGCCTCGGCGCGCTCGGCCAGATGTCCGCCCAGCGCCTCGTCGGCCTGCTTGAACAGGCTGTCCTTGGTCGGGTCGCCGTAGGTGCAAACCACGAGCAGATCCGCTTTGGTAGCGAGTGGTGAGTCGGCAACAGTCTGAAATTCCATGATCCCGTTTACCTGAGAAAAGTTACCCACTTATACGGGAGGGCAACAGAGTTGTAAACAGGCTGGCAGTCGCCCCGCGCAATTGACAGGCTGCAGCCGGCGCGAATAGTCTCCGGATTGACTGAGAATCACGCACCGGCTCGGGAGGACAAGGGAAATGGCTGCCAGCAAGAAGAGCAAGAGCTCGGGGAAGAACCGTGCAGCAAAGAAGGCGATGGGCAAGAGGCAGCCGGCGCGCGGAGCCGCGAAGACAGCTGCCAAGCGGACGCGCCGCGCCACCAGCAAGGGCGACGCGGTGAAAACGCCGCGCAAGCGCGCGCCGCAGTCGTCGTCGCAGCCGGCTACTCGACTGGCCAGTGCCGCGCTCGGCCGCGAGCCGGAGCGCAAGCCGCTCAAGAAGGCGGAGCCGCGCCCCAACCGTCCGCCCGCCGTGCTGCCGATCCCGCAGTCGACCTTCTTCTTCTAGTGTCCCGGATCTGACGCAGTCGCAGGCGCGCGACCTCACCGACGGAGCGGAGGCTCACGCGAGGGAGCGCGCCAGGGCGATCGCGTCCTTGAGGCGGCTGGGCGTCGCGAAGGCGATGAACGCGCGCCGGCTCGCAGCGGCCCAGTCGGCCAGCTGTGCGAGATCGTCGGCGCCGAGAGGTCGGCCCGGTCGGCCCATGCCGGTGACGCGGGCGTAGGCCACGTCGTCGGGCGCGTCCGGGATGCCTTCCTCCATGGGATCGCCGGCCAGCGGGTCGATCGCGGCGACGATGCCGAGCTCGGCGGCGAAGGCGGCGGCCACGTCGGGGCGCCACAGGCCGTCGGGCTGCCATACGCGGACCGCGCCGCCGCCGTCCGTCCCGCTGCCGGGGAAGCGCGCGGCGCTGGCGACGTCGGTGAAGAAGTGGCGCAGGCGATCGCGATTCGCGCTCGATGGGGATAGTTCCGGCGGCGTGGCGAACACGACGGCCGCCGCGCCGGCATGCGCCGCGGCCTCCGCGAAGCGAGCCACGGACGCGTCCAGCTCCGAGGCGTCGACGGCGAGCTGGTGGAAGCTGCACAGCGCGCGCGGTGCGACCAGCGCGATCTCGCCCTCGCCGGCGTCGGCCCGCCAGCGCTCGGCGACGCGCGGTGCGGGCATGTCGTCGCCGGGCAGCCGCATCTCGAGGAAGTGGAGACGGCGAAAGTACGCCGCGCGGTTCATGCCGGGCGGAAGCTCGGCGCACCCGACGGCGATGCGCGCCTCGCTCGTGTCGGTGGTGTCGGTGGAGTCGGTCATGCGATCGTCGCGCGCGAAAGGTAGCCGGAGCGGCGGGCGGGATGCCATCGATTGACTGCCCAGAAGGTGCCGCGTAGAGTCCCGGTGTGAAACCCGGCGAGCTGGAACGCAATCTCAGCAGGCTCGGCGAGGTGGCCAGGGCCGCACGCGAACGCCTGGCCGCGGTCGAGCGCGCCCTGACCGAGCTGCGCCACGAGATGGAGACCCTCGCGGCCCGCGCTCACCGCTCCGATCCGCGCGAGGCGCGCTCCGCCGACGACGAGCAAGACGTGGAAGTGTCGGGGGATTCGGCTGAACCGGGCCGTCCGCGGCGCGCGGGCGCAGCGGGCCAGGCGGCGCTGTCTGGCCGGGAGGCTGGTTCCGAATGAAGTTCTTCATCGATTCGGCCGATATCGCCGAGATCAAGGAAGCGGCGTCGATGGGGATCATCGACGGGGTCACGACGAATCCGTCGCTTGTCGCCAAGACCGGTCGCCGCTTCCGCGATGCCCTGATGGAGATCTGCGACGTGGTGCGCGGCCCGGTCTCGGCCGAGGTCCTGTCCACCACCGTCGACGCGATGATGAAGGAGGCGCGCGAGCTGGCCGCGCTTCGCCCCAACATCGTGGTGAAGATCCCGCTCATCCCGGACGGGCTCAAGGCCGTGCGCATCTGCACCGAGGAGGGGATCCGCACCAACGTGACCCTCTGCTTCAGCGCCACCCAGGCGCTGCTCGCGGCCAAGGCCGGGGCCAGCTACATCTCGCCGTTCGTCGGGCGGCTCGACGACGTGTCGGCCGACGGCATGGCGGTGGTCGCCGACATCATCGAGATCTACGAGAACTACGGCCTCGACACGCAGGTGCTGGTCGCGTCGGTGCGCCATCCGGTGCACGTGCTCGAGGCGGCCAAGCTGGGCGCCCATGTGGCGACGTGTCCGCTGTCGGTGCTGCTGCAGCTGACCAAGCATCCGCTGACCGACGCCGGGCTGGCGCGCTTCATCGCGGACTGGGAAAAGGTCCCCAAGTAGCGCCCGGGCGCGGCGAGCCGGGCCCGGGTCAGGGCGCGTCGCCGGGCTCGCGAGTCGCCGGATCCCGGAACAGGATCGACCAGGGGGGACCGTTCGGGCCGCGCAGGCCCTCGTAGCCGGCCTGCAGCATCTCGTCGACGAGCTGATCGGCGGGCGGGAAGTCCTCCGGGTGCTCGATGAGCTCGAGCATGACGCGCTCGACCATGCCGATGTGGACGTACGCCTGCAGGAGCGCGTGGCAGGGGCGGACGACGCCGAGCTTGATCCCGAACTCCAGGTTGTTGGCCTCGGTCTCGGCGATCTCGCGATAGAACTTGCGCCACAGCTCGGTGAGCCTCGGATCGAGGCCAGCCGCCTCGCCGTAGGCCATGCGGGTGAGCTGGCGGTTCTCGGTGAGCACGCGGATCAGGTTCTGCGCGTTGGTGCGCGTGCGCTCGACGTAATCGGTGGGCGAGCCGGTCGGCTCCTGCACCGCGACGCCGGCCTCCTTGACCAGCTCGAGGAAGACGCGGATGACCTCGTAGTAGATCTCGCGCTTCTCGGAGAAGTAGAGATAGAAGGTGCCCTTCGCGACGTTGGCGGCGCGCGTGACGTCGTCCACCGTCGTGTCGTGATAGCCCTTCTCGGAGAAGAGGACGCGCGCCGCGTCGAGGAGTGACTGTCGCCGCTCGTCGCGGGTCACGCCGCTCCGGGCGTTCGGCTTTGCGTTCACCGCGGCGATCCTATACCGTCCCGCCGAGAGATGCGGCGCGCGTTTTCGGTCGCGGTCTACGCACGGCGCGGCGGCGTTGACGGCCAGGTGCTGGTGATCCATCACCGCCGGCTCAAAACCTGGCTGCCCATCGGCGGTGAGATCGACCCGGGCGAGACGCCGCTCGAGGCGGCGGCGCGCGAGCTGGCCGAGGAGACCGGGCTGGTCGGGCGCTTCTCGCCCCTGGCCGGCGCGTGCGACGGGGTGCCGCCCGGCCTTCTCGGCTACGAGGAGCACCAGGCCGGCAGCAAGGGTCTGCACATGAACTTCGTGTTCGTGGCCGACGTGCCGGATGCCGGCCCGGGCGCCGAGGTCGCGCCCAACCACGAGTTCGACGAGTTTCGCTGGGTCGATCGGGGCGCGCTGGGCGACCTGGTCTCGCCGCTCAACGTGCGCGAGTTCGGCTTTCTGGCCCTCGACGCTGTCTGCGCCCCCGGGCCCGGTTGAGGGGAGCCGGTGCGCCGGCGCCAGCATGTCAACCCGCTCGGTCTGGGGCTCTCGCGCCGTCGCGAGAACGTGCCCGAGATCCCGGCCGGGCATCCGCTCGAGATCGAGGTCGGCTGCGCCGACGCGCAGTTTCTCTTCGAGCGCGCCCTTCGCGATCCGGATCGCTTCTACGTCGGCATCGACATCCGCCACCAGCTCATCGACGACGTCAACCGCCGCGCCGCCGCCGACGCGCAGCCGGTGCTGGGCGTGTTTTGCCACGCCAACCACCATCTGGAGGAGATGTTCGCCGCGGGCCGCGCCTCGCGCGTCTTCATCAACTTCCCCGACCCGTGGTTCAAGCGCCGCCACCACAAGCGCCGCATGCTCGACCGCGAGCTGGCGTGCTCGATCCACGCGATCCTCGAGCCGGGCGGCGAGCTGCTCTTTCAGACCGACGTCTGGGCCATCGCCCTCGACGCCCTCGCCGTCCTCGACGGCCTCGACGACCGCTACACCAACACCGCCGGCCCCTGGTCCTTCTGGAAGGGCCCCAATCCCTTCAGTGCCCGGTCCTGGCGCGAGCAGCACTGCGAGGAGGAGGGCCTGCCGATCTGGCGGCTGCTCTATCGGCGCCTTCTTTGAACCGCCAAAGCGCAGGCGTCATCCACCTACCGTCCTCGTGGCCGTCCTCGTACACGTACACGTATGTGGACGAGGGCGAGGACAAGGACGAGGGGCCGCTCGAACTACCCGATCTCGATGGCCAGCTCCTCCAGCTCGCGGGCCTTGTCGCGGAGCTGGGCGGCGCGCTCGTAGTCGAGCTCGGTGGCGGCCTGGCGCATCTCGGCGCGCAGCTTGCGGGCGGTCTCGATGATCTCGTGGCGGTCGTGGATGGCCAGGGCGTCGACCTTGTCGGCGAGCTTGCCGGCGTCGAGGAAGTCGGGGCTGGATCCCGGCTGGAGGTCCATGATGGCGCGGACGACCGAGCGCGGCGTGATGCCGTGGGCGGTGTTGTACTCGGCCTGGGTGATGCGGCGGCGCTCGGTCTCGTCGATGGCGGCCCTCATCGAGTCGGTGATGCGGTCGGCGTAGAGGATGACGGTGCCGTTGACGTTGCGGGCGGCGCGGCCGATGGTCTGGATGAGCGAGCGGGTCGAGCGCAGGAAGCCCTCCTTGTCGGCGTCGAGGATGGCGACCAGCGACACCTCCGGGATGTCGAGGCCCTCGCGCAGGAGGTTGATGCCGACCAGGACGTCGAACTCGCCGTTGCGCAGGTCGCGGATGAGCTCGATGCGCTCGAGCGTGTCGATGTCGGAGTGCAGGTAGCGGACCTTCACCTCCGAGCTCGGCGTAGTACTCGGTGAGGTCCTCGGCCATGCGCTTGGTCAGCGTGGTGACGAGCACGCGCTCGTCGGCGATCGGCCCGCGTCGCGGATCTCGCCGAGCAGGTCGTCGACCTGGTCCTTGACCGGCCGCACCTGCGAGCACCGGATCGAGCAGCCCGGTCGGGCGGATGATCTGCTCGACGATGACGCCGTGCGACTGCTCGAGCTCGTACTCGGCCGGCGTGGCCGACACGAAGACCAGCCGCTGCGACCCGGCTCTCCCACTCGTCGAAGCGCAGCGGCCGGTTGTCGATCGCGCTGGGCAGGCGGAAGCCGTACTCGACCAGGTTCTCCTTGCGCGAGCGGTCGCCGCGGTACATCGCCTGCATCTGCGGCACGGTCTGGTGCGACTCGTCGATGAACATCAGGAAGTCGTCGGGGAAGTAGTCGATCAGCGTCGGCGGCGGCTCGCCCTGCTGTGCGCCCGGACAGGTGGCGCGAGTAGTTCTCGATGCCGGAGCAGAAGCCCATCTGCTCGAGCATCTCGAGGTCGTAGAGCGTGCGCTGCTCGAGCCGCTGCCGCTCGACCAGCCGGTTGTCGGCGGTCAGCTCGGCCAGCCGCTCCTTGAGCTCGACCTTGATGCCCTCGATGGCGCGGCGCAGGTGGTCGGCCGGCGTCACGTAGTGCGAGGCCGGGAAGATGCGTGGCGCTCCTCGATCGTCCGCTTCACCTTGCCGCGCAGCGGATCGATCTCGGCGATCGACTCGATCTCGTCGCCCCACAACTCGATGCGGACGGCGGTGTCCGCCTCGTAGGCCGGGAACACCTCGACCACGTCGCCGCGCACGCGGAAGGTGCCGCGGTGGAAGTCGACGTCGTTGCGCTCGTACTGCATCTCGACCAGGCGGCGCAGCACGTCGTCGCGGCGGCGCTCGGTGCCGACCGCCAGCTCGCAGGTCATCTGCGAGTAAAGCTCGCGCGCGCCGATGCCGTAGATGCACGAGACCGAGGCCACGATGATGACGTCGCGCCGCGACAGGAGCGCGTAGGTCGCCGCGTGGCGCATGCGGTCGATCTCCTCGTTGATGAGCGCGTCCTTCTCGATGTACGTGTCGGTCGTCGGGACGTAGGCCTCGGGCTGGTAGTAGTCGTAGTAGCTGACGAAGTACTGGACCGCGTTGTCGGGAAAGAGCTGCTTGAACTCGCCGTAGAGCTGGGCGGCGAGCGTCTTGTTGTGCGCGATGATCAGCGTCGGGCCTGCTCGAGCTGCGCGATCACGTTGGCCATGGTGAAGGTCTTGCCGGAGCCGGTGATGCCGAGCAGGGTCTGGAAGCGGTCGCCGCGCTGCAGTCCGTCGACCAGCTGGCGGATCGCCTCCGGCTGGTCGCCGGTCGGCTGGAACTCGGCGCGGAGCTGGAACATGCTCTCGTTGCGCGCAGGCTGAGCCATACTGCCCCGGAGCTTAGCTGATGGACTGGCGACGGAAACTGCGCGGCTTCTACGCGGTGCTGGACCGGGACGATCCCGCCCTGGCCCGCGACTTACTGGCCACGGCACGCGTGCTGCAAGTGCGGTTCAAGGGCGCATCACGCAAGGACGTGCTGGCCGCCGCGAGCTGGGCTCGCCGCCTGTGCGACGAGCGGGGCGCGCTGCTCGTGGTCAACGACGACCTGGACGCGGCGCTCGAGTCGGGCGCCGACGCGGTCCATCTCGGCCAGGACGATCTGCCGCTGGCCGAGGCCCGCCGTCGCGCCGCGCGCCAGGCTCCTTGTCGGCGTCTCGACCCACGACGTGGCCCAGGTCGAGCGCGCGGTCGCCGGCGGGGCCGACTACCTCGGTTTCGGCCCCATCTACGAGACGCGGACCAAGGCCAACCCGGACCCGGTGCAGGGCGTGGCCGGCCTGGCCGCCGCCGTCCGCGCGGCGGGCGCGCGTCCCCATCGTCGCCATCGGCGGCGTCACGCCGGAGCGCGCGGCCGAGCTGGCCGCGGCCGGCGCCCACGCCGCGTGCGCCATCGCGGCGGTCAACCGGTCGCCGGATCCGGTCGCGGCCGGCCGTCGCATCGCGGCGGCGTTCGGCGAGCTGCTCGGCGAGTCGTGAGCGTCCGTCCGACCGGCCTCAGCTCTGGCACTTCTTCTTGTCGCCGGAGGCCTTCTTGAGGGTCGCGTCGCGCGCCTTGGCCCGCTTGACCAGATCCGAGCGCGGCCACTTCTTCACCAGCAGGCCGTAGTAGGCGCGCGCGTCGGTGCACCAGCGAAGCTCCTCGGCCGCCTCGCCGGCGCGGAAGGCCGCGTCGTCGGCCACGCTGCTCGACGGGAACTTCTCGAACACGCGCTGGAACTCGCCCAGAGACTCCTGGAACTTGCGCTCGCGGAAGTAGGCCTCGCCGCGCTGCAGCTGCGCGTCGTCTGCCTTCTCGTCCTTGGGATATTTCGCGATGAGCGTGCGAAACAGCGAGCGCGCCTGCTCGAACTCCCGCGACTGCATGGAGGCCATGCCCTCGTCCCACAGCTGGGGCGCGCTCTTGTTGGAGAGCTCGGTCTTGCCCTCGAGCTCGGCCAGCCGGCGCTCCAGCTCGGCGATGCGCTGCTCCTGCCGCTTGCTCTCGTCGCGCACTTCCTGGGCGTAGCGCGAGGCCTCCATGACCAGGCCGGCCAGCTTCTTCTGCTCGTCGCCCAGCCCGTTTACCTCGGCGCCCAGGTCGGCGCTGTTGCGGGCCAGGAGGCCGGTCGCCTCGTCGAGCACCTTCTGCAGCCGCGGCAGCGATCCCTGGATGCGGTTGACGTCGCGGCGCAAGGTGGTCCCCTCGTGCTTGGTGGTGAACCAGAAACATCCGCTCGCCGACAACGCCAGGGAGGCGACGATGGCGGCCTGGATGGCGTGGTGCCTGCGTCTCATGTTCGCTCCTCGCTGAGGCTCGCTACTGCCATTCGATCTCCACGCGCCGGTCGCGCGACCAACTCGACTCGCTCGTGCCGGACGCCTGCGTCTCTCCTCTGGGGACGACGCGGAATCGAGCCGGATCGATGCCGAGTCGCGCCAGATAGTCTGCCACGGTCTGGGCCCGCCGTTCCGACAGGCCGATGTTGTATTCCTCGGTTCCGCGCGGATCGGTGTGTCCGTTCAGGAACACGCCCCGGCCTGGTGCCGACTGCACGCACTCGGCCACCCCGCTGAGCGCGTTGCGCGCCTCCGGGCTCAGGCCGGCCTGGTCGAACCCGAAGTAGATGGTCCGCAGCTGGCAGTTGACGTTGGGCGGCTTGCCCCGGCCCGGCCCGGTGCAGCGTCCTGCGACACAGTCCTCGTCGTCGGCGCAGTCGGTGTGCTTCGCGCAACGGCCGCGCGCCAGGCAGCGCCCGCTCCTGCACTTGCGGTTCGCGCCGCACTGCACGTCCTGGGTGCAGGCCTGGCAGCGACCCTGCAAGCAGGCCTGTTCGCCCGGGCAGTCGCTGTCGGTGCGGCACGAGCCGGGCGGGGCCAGGCAGCCGCCGTCGATGCAGCTCTCGCCCTCGGCGCAGTGCGCGTCGCTGGCGCACCGCCGGCAATTCCGGTTGACGCAGTGCTCGCCCTTTCGACAGTCCTTGTCGCTGCCGCAGCTCGGATACTTCGGGCCCTTGTCGCCGCAGCCGGCCGCGCCGATCGCGAGCAGGACAGCCACCACGTGCGCGCCGCTCGCGATCGAGAACCCGCGCGTGCGCATGACCGCGCGACCCTATTCCCGGGGGGGCCGCGTAGTCAACCCGGGAGGCCGATGCTATCTTCGAGTGCCATGCCGCGCTCCACGCTCCTCGTCATCGACGACGAGCCGAACATCCTGAGCTCGCTCAGGCGGGCGCTCGAGCTCGAGGGATACGGCGTCGAGGTCGCCGGCTCCGGGCCCATCGGGCTGTCCAAGCTCGACGAGCGCGACGTCGACATGGTCCTGCTCGACGTGATGATGCCGGGCATGAACGGGCTCGACGTGCTGGCCACGGTGCGCGAGCGGCACCCGGACGTGTCGGTGGTGATGATGTCGGGCAACGCCACCATCGAGACAGCGGTGCGGGCCACCAAGCTGGGCGCCCACGACTTCGTCGAGAAGCCGCTGTCGTCCGACAAGCTGCTGCTGACCGTGCAGAACACGCTCGCCTACGCCGGGCTGCGCCGCGAGAACGCGCGCCTGGCCGCCAAGGCGGGGGGCGACTTCGCCATGGTCGGCGCCAGCCCGGTCATGCGGGCCATCTTCGACAAGATCGCCAAGACCGCGCCGACCAGCGGCCGCGTGCTCATCACCGGCGACAACGGCACCGGCAAGGAGCTGGTCGCGCGCGCCATCCACGACCACTCGAAGCGGGCGGGCGGGCCGTTCATCAAGCTCAACTGCGCGGCGATCCCGGCCGAGCTCATCGAGAGCGAGCTGTTCGGCCACGAGAAGGGCGCGTTCACCGGCGCCACCCAGCAGCGGCGCGGCAAGTTCGAGCTGGCCGACGGCGGGACGCTGTTTCTCGACGAGGTCGGCGACATGAACCCGGGCGCCCAGGCCAAGGTCCTGCGCGTCCTGCAGGAGGGCGAGTTCGAGCGGGTGGGCGGCGACCAGACGATCAAGACCGACGTCCGCGTCATCGCGGCGACGAACAAGAACCTGCCCGACGAGATCGCCGGCAACCGCTTCCGCGAGGACCTGTACTACCGGCTCAACGTGGTGCCGCTCGAGCTGGCGCCGCTGCGCGACCGGCGCGAGGACGTGCCCGGGCTCATCGAGCACTTCCTGGCCTACGTGTGCAAGGTGGACGACCGGCGCGAGAAGCGGATGGCGCCCGGCGCGGTCACGATGCTCATGCAGTACGACTGGCCGGGCAACGTGCGCGAGCTCAAGAACCTGATCGAGCGGCTCGTCATCCTCACCGGCGACGCCGAGGTCATCGGCGAGGCGGACGTGCAGGACGCGCTGCCCGGGGTCAAGCCGGCGCGCGGCTCGTACCGGCGCGGCATGGCGCTCAAGGACCTGGTGGCGGCGGCCGAGCGCGACATCATCCTCGACGCGCTGACGGCCAACGATCACCACATCTCGAACACCGCCAAGGAGCTGCAGCTCGAGCGCTCGCACCTCTACAAGAAGATGCGCGCGCTGGGCATCAATCCCCGCGCCGAGAACGAGTGAGCCGGCCGGTGGCTCGGGGGCGGCTCAGGGCTCGGACTGGGCCGGGTCGCTGAACGGATTGAAGGTCGAGTCGGGATCCGATGTGGTCGGCTCGTCGCCGGGCTCGGCCTTGTCTTCAGGTTCGCCTGTATCGCCGGGCTCATCCACGGTCTCGTCGCTCTCGTCGCTCTTGTCGTCGCGGTTGCCGCGGGCCGGGACGCGCAGCTTCTGCAGCTCGACGCGCACGTCCCTGGGCGGCTCGCTGAGGTCGATGGTGATCGTCTCGTCCTTGTAGCCCGGCCGCTTGATGACGTAGATGCGGCTCTTGGCCGAGCCGCCGTCGCGCGGGTTGATGGTCAGCGCGCACGGCGTCTCGCACAGGGCGCCGCGCCGTCCAGCGGCGTAGAGCTCTCCGACCGGGCGCGAGACAACGCGCACGCGGACGGGATCCTTTCCGGCCGCGCCCCGGGCCTCGTCGCGGTCGTCGTCGCGATCGCCCGAGCTGCTCGCGCGTCAGGGGATGTCTCGCCGGCGCCGCGCGGCGGCTCGGTCGCCTGCTCGGTCGTCAGGCCCGCTTCGCCCGCCTCGGTCGTCGTGACCGCGTTCGTCACCGGGTTGCTCGCCGGACCGGCGGGCGGGCTCGAGGGCGGGGCGCTCCGGGTCGGGCCGGTCGCCGCGGGGGCCGCCGCCGGCGCGGGCTGGTCGGCCCTGCGCGTCAGCGCCGGGATGGCGAACGCGATGCCGGCGGCGAGCACGACTGTCACCGCCGCGAGGATGATCAGCAGCCGCCCCCGCCGCGGAGGCCTGGTCGCCTCTGTCAGCGAGTCGTAGCCCCCGGCCATGGGCCGCAGCTGTGCGGCCATCTTGCTCGACAGCGGGCCGGTCGGCATCGATGGCAGCGCAGGCGACGAGCGGCGCATGGCGTCCACCGCCGGCGGGTCGTACGGACTGGGCGTGCCGAAGGCGACCGGGCCGGATGACGCCTGATTCCACGCCTGCTCGCCGGCCACCCGATCGGTCTGGCGCGGCGGCGGGTTCGCGGCGGGGCGTCGCGGCCCGGTCTCGCGGCGCGGCCCGGTCTCGCGCGCGGCCTGCGGCGCGGCGCCGGCGATCGCGCGGCGGACCGACGCGTCGCGCACGACCTCGATCGTCGCCTCCTCGCCGTCGGCATCCGGCTCCGCGTCCGGTTCCGGCGGCGGCGTCGGGACGCGCGGCACCGCGGGTGCGGCCTTGGCGGCGGCCGGGATGGGCGGCGGGACCGACGCCTTCATCGACGCCGAGGCGCGCGGCGGCGCCGCCGGCCTGGCCCGTGGCTCCGGCGCGCCGGGCGCGGGCGCCTGCGTCTCCAGTCCGGACAGCAGGCCGACGAGATTGGCGCGCAGCTCCAGCGCGCTCTGGTAGCGCTTGTCGGGGCTCTTCTCCAGGCAGCGCATGATCAGCGCCTCGACTCCGGGGTCGAGGTCCTCGCATCCACGCAGCTTGCTGGGACGGACCGGCGTCTCGTTCATGTGCCGGCGCACGAACTCGCCGAACGTGCCGGCGCCGAAGACCGGCTGCTGGGTGAAGAGCTCGTACATGATCGCGCCCAGCGCGTAGACGTCGGCGCGCGGGTCGACCGCCAGGCCGCCTGCCTGCTCCGGCGACATGTACGCCGGCGTTCCGATCACCGATCCGACAGCCGTCAGATCAGGGTCGCTGGTGTACTTGTCCACCAGCTTGGCCACGCCGAAGTCGAGGATCTTGACCAGATCGCCGCCGTCGGGCGCGCGGCCGATGATGATGTTGTCCGGCTTGAGGTCGCGGTGGACGATGCCGACCGCGTGCGCGGCGGACAGCCCGTCGCAGATCTGGGCCAGGATGCCGATGGCGCGGCCCAGCTCGATCGGCCCGCGCATGAGCTTGCCCAGGCTGTCGCCGGCGAGCAGCTCCATGATGATGAAGACGTTGCCGTCGTCCAGCTCGACGTAGTCGATGACGTCGACGATGTTGCGGTGCCGGATCAGGTTGACCGCGCGCGCCTCGTGGAAGAAGCGGGTCACCGCGTCGCGGCGCTGCGCGTAGTCCTCGCGCAGGAGCTTGAGCGCCACGTCGCGCCCGATCTTGACGTGCTCGGCGCGGTACACGCAGCCCATGCCGCCGCGGCCGATGATCTCGATCAGGCGATACGAGCCGAGCACCTTGCCGATGCGCGACTCGGGCGGCTCGAGGTGGGCGCCGCTCGAATCGGACGAGAGCAGGGCGGAGAAGTCGTTGCGCTCCAGCTCCGAGGTCTGCGACACGCCCGCGCCGACGGCCGCCATGCGTGGGGAGCTGGGCCGCGGCACCACCGGGCTCGGTCCCTTGGCGCGCGGCGGCGGGATGCGTCGGTGCGCCGGCCGGTCCTGGCGGGTCAGTTCGTCGAACTCTTCCGCGCCGACCGGCGGCAGCGTGGAGCTCGTGTTCTCGGCATCGACGTCGCTGTCGATGCCGGAGTCGTACGGGGACGCGAATGGCGACATCGCGCCGGACGGCGGCTCGATGCTGGCGGTCGCGTCGCGGCCTGGCGCGCGTGTGTCGAGCGTCGAGCCGTCCACCGGACACACGTTCACCTCGTCGGAGTACGTGCTCTTACAAAGATGACACGTGCGCATCACTGCCTGCTCGGTCGAAGGACCTCCTGCCGACGAGCCTTCGAATCTTATCAACTCTCCGCCCGGCGCACGAAAGCAGCGCCTGACAAAACGGCCCCGGCAAATTTCAGGCGGCACACACACTTGAGCACGCCTACGGCGCCGGCGCGGACTCCGGCGCCCTCACCGTCCCCTCGCTGGCATTGTCCACCCGGCGCAGCGCATCTGCAATCGCCAGCCGCACTTGCAGCACCGGCTCATCGGGCAGGCGCGCGCGCAGGTACGGGACGGCGGCCTCCGAGCCGGTAGTGCCGAGGGCACGGGCGGCTCCGGCGCGCACGTCCCGGCTCGGATGAGCCAGCATCGGGGCGATCGCCGGGACCGCCGTGTCCGGCGCCACGACGGCGAGCGAATCCATCGCCGCGCGCACGTACAGCGTGTCCACGCCGTGCTCGACCGCGCCGTGCTCCGCCACCGCCGCGCGCAGCGCAGCCTCGGTCTCCGGCGCCGCGTACAGCGCGAGCGCGCGGTAGGCGCGGATGCGCAGGCCGGCGTCGTCGAGGCTGGCCTCGGTGCCGCGCGCGATGGCGACCAGCTGATCCGGCGCCGCGTCGCCCATCAGGTCGTCGAGCGCATCGCGGCCCGGCGCGTAGTCGATGCCGGACAGGATCTCGGTGAGCGGCTGGTCGGCGATGGCCTCGCCGAAGCGCGGCGTCGCGCCAATCTGGTGCGCGACGCTCGTCTGGCGCGGCTGGTTCGCGCCGGCGCCGGCCTTGCGGGCCGCCCACAGCGCCGCCAGCAGGACGAGGCCGAGCCCGGCCATGCTCGCCGATCGTCTCAGTCGTCGCCCGCTCATCGCAGCCCCGGGTAGCGGCGCAGCACCTCGCGCTGGCCGCTGCTCAGCGACCCGCCGCCGAGGTCGCCGAAGAACATGAGGTTGGTGGATGCATCGTCGCTGTCGCCGATGGTGTCGGGGCGGCCGGCCGGATCGCGGTTGTAGTACAGGCCCATCTGGCGCGCGATCGCGTGCGCGCTGATGCGGGCCAGCGCCGTCCAGTCGCGGTAGCAGAGCGTGTCCATCCCGATGGCGACGCCGGAGGCGGGTGTGCCGGCGGTGCGCGGCGGTCCGGGGGTGGCGCCGACGACGGCCTGGACGCCGGCGGGCGCGATCGAGCGCACGAAGAAGACGTTGATGCCGCCGGCCTGGTCGGCCCGGGCGAACAGCTCGCCCACGCGGTCGCGCTCGACGCCGTCGAGATCGTCGCGGTCGGTGATGTCGTTGTAGGTGACGTCGCCGAGGTGGATGCCGGCCGCGTCGAAGACGGCGGTCAGCTCGGCCAGGTAGTCGGCGAACCCGGCCGACTCCTGCGCCGACGCGGCATCGAGCTTGCCGCCGTCGAAGGTCTCGGAGCAGGGATGCGAGCTCAGGTCGAGGAAGTGAAAGTGCAGGTCGAGCGTGGCGCCGGTGTCCATCTTGTAGAGCACGCGCAGCCGCGGCACCGCGGTGCCCTCGCCGCCATCCGGCTGCCTCGACTCCACGTCAACGTGGTAGACGCCGACCTTCAGCTTCACGCTCGGCGTGTTCGACAGCAGCAAGGTGGAGACGCCCAGGCCCGGCTCGTAGCGGATCGGGTTCTCGTAGAAGTCCTCGGCGCTGCCCGGTGTGGCGTAGAGCAGCGCGCCGTCGGGCGCGACGACGCGCGTGGCGCCGACCATCTGGTCGAGCTCGTCGACCTGCGCCACCAGGGCGATGGACTGTGCGTGCGACGGCACCGGCACGCGCACCGATCCCGACGGCGACGACATGGCGAGGTCGTGGCCGATGACGCCGCGGCCGGGCAGACACCCGCTGAAGCGAGGGGCCGAGTCCTCCAGCAGCCGCGGTATCGACGCGCACTCCATGCCGGGAGGGCAGTCGCTGAGCTGGCGGCACATCTGCGTGCACAGGCCGAGCGAGCAGATGCCGACCTGGCACTCGCTGTCTGCGCGGCACTCGGAGCCGATTGTCAGTCCGGCAGTCTGTAACTGGCAGATTCCGGTGAGCGCACCGTCCTCGTCCAGGTCCTCGGTCTGGAGGGCGCAGGCCTGGGCCGGCCCGCAATCGATCTCGCGCCGGCACGGATCGCCGATGGCGGACGGGACCAGCGCGCAATGGCCGCCGCGCTCGCAGGTGTATCCGTCACCGCAGTCGATGTGGGTGTGACAGCGCGGCGTGCACACGCGGCTCAGGCACTGCAGAGCTTCGTCGCAATCTGACGAATCGGCGCACGACTCCCCCTGCTGGGCGTCTCCGACGCCGCAACCTGTGAAAGCGAGGGGGGCGCACACGAGTGCGAGGGCGAGTCCGCCGGCCCCGATGTGGCTGGAAGCGGTCACGGCTACCTCGTCCGTGCGGAAGTATATCCGTATACTGGCGCACCAGGGAGGACCGCGATGCAGCTGTCTGTCGGCGCAACTTTCGCGATGCTAGCGACCGCGCTGCTCGCCCTCGCGGTCCCGGCGCCGGCGCGGGCCCAGTCGGACGATGCCGGCGAGGAGGATCCGGCGGCCGCCGAGCCGGCCGCGGACGCCTCGCGTGAGGGGATCGAGGCCGGCGGCTTCGACGACTACGAGACCGCCGAGGAGAAGCAGAAGAAGATCGCGCCCGAGTTCGGGCTCGGCCTGCGGTTCCGCACCATCTACATCCCCAAGTTCGTCATCGAGCTCTTCTACGAGGAAGCGACCAGCAGCGTGTTCAAGCCCGGCTTCGGTCTCGAGCTCAGCCGGCGCAACGGCAACTTCGAGCTGGTGTTCGGCGTCGAGTACGAGAACCTCAGCCCGGACGACGGCTTCTTCCTGGGCAAGGACGACAACCCGAACGTGCCGGAGCAGGCGCCCGACTACGTCGTGTTCGACGACTTCTCCTGGGTGGCGGCCGACGTGGCGTTCCTGTTCAACGCGCCGCTCAACAAGCAGCTGTCGTTCCGCTACGGCGCCGGGCTGGGCATCGGCGTGGTGCTCGGCGAGGTGCGGCAGACCGACTCGACCTGCGCGCCGGGCACCGACGACATCCAGACCGATTGCATGGCCAACCCGGACGCGATGCAGGTGGACGAGGCGGCCGACCTGCCGCCGGTTCTGCCGGTGGTGAACCTCCTGGCCGGGCTGCAGTGGCGGCCGGCCGAGAAGCTCACCATCAACCTGGAGACCGGGCTGCGCTCGGTCCCGTTCCTGGGGCTGAGCTCGAATCCTCTACTTCTGAGCCGGCGGCTCAGCCGCGGCGCTTGCGGATCTCGCCCACGCGCAGGGTGAGCTTCTCGGCGTCGAAGTGCTCGGCGAGCGGGATGGAGTACTTGCGCGACGCGCCGACGATGTCCTTCCACTCGAGCGGCGTGATCTGCCCGTGCTGGTCGAGGTGGGCCGACCAGCCGGCCGCGCAGGTCGGCGAGCGCGGCGGCGTCGACGAAGTAGTCCGGCTTCACCTTGACCAGCGCGCCGGCGGCGATGAGGCGATCGAGCGCGGCGCGCACCGCGCCCGGGTCGGCCCGGACCTCGGCCGGGACGTCCTTGGGGCGCGGCGCGGTGAGGCCCCAGGCGGCGAAGCGCGCGGCCAGATCGGCGTCGATGCCGGTGGCGGCCTGGTCGGCGCGGCCGCCCGGCCTGCGGGCGCGCGGGCGCCGGACCACGTCGCGCTCGGCCTCGATGGCGCCGCGTCGCAGGAGCGCGGCGACCAGCTCGTCGAACAGGCGCGGCGGCAGGGCGCGGGGCAGGCGCGCGCGCAGCTCCTCGCGCGACATGTCGCCGGGCTGGGCCTGGTGAAAGGCGTCGAGGTGGCCGAGGGCCTGCTCCTCGAGGCGCGCGAACGACTCGGCGTGGCAGTAGACGGCGCTCTCGCCGGCGCCGGCCGCGACCAGCTCGCCGCTCTCGACCAGGCGAGCAAGCGCGTCGGCGATGTCGGGGCGGGCCAGGCCGGTGCGGCGGACCAGGTCGGCCACGTGGCTGCCGGCGGGGCCGGCGGTCTTCACCTCGAGCGCGATGCGCTGATCGCGATCGGCCTGGGCCAGGGCGCGCAGCATCTCGCTGGCGCCGGCCGAGGAGCCGCGCAGCTTCGGCGCCTGCACGCGCAGCACCTCGCCGCCGCCCAGCGTGGTGCCGTAGTGCTCCTGCACGACAGTGCCGCGCGCGATGAAGCGGTCGCCGGGCAGGGCGCCCAGCGGCGTGGCGATGTCGAGGTGGAGCTGGACCAGGCCCTCCTCGCCCGGCTCCAGGCGCTCGCGATCGACGAGGACCAGGGCGGCCGGGACCTGCGTGGTGGCGTGATGGATGAGCACGCGGCTGCGCCGGCCGAGCGGGCCGCGCGAGCTGGCCAGGTAGCGGAAGCGGGCGTCGATGAGGTGGCTGGGCTCGAGCGCGCCGGGTGGGGCGAGCAGGTCGCCGCGCCGCAGATCGTCGCGGCTGATGCCCGACAGGTTGAGCGCGCAGCGCATCCCGGCGCGCGCGGTCGGGGCCGGCCTGCGCCGTGCACCTCGATGCCGCGCACCTTGGCCTCGACGCCGCGCGGGTGAGCGATGAGCTGATCGCCGGTGTGGACCTGGCCGCCCAGGATGGTGCCGGTCACGACCGTGCCGAAGCCGCGGATGGTGAAGACGCGGTCGAGCGGCAGGCGGAAGGTGCCGTCGGCGGCGCGCGCCGGCAGCTCGCGGCAAAGCGCGAGCAGCTCGCGGCGCAGATCGTCGAGCCCGTGCGCCGGTGCGCGCCGACACCGGCACGATTGCCGCGCCGGCCAGAAAGCTGGTGGCCAGGTACGCCCGCACCTCCTCGCGCACCAGCTCGAGCCACTCGGCATCCACCATGTCAACCTTGGTCAGCGCGACCACCCCGCGCCGCACGCCCAGCAGCTGGCAGATGTCGAGGTGCTCGCGCGTCTGCGGCATCACGCCCTCGTCGGCGGCGATGACCAGACACACGAGATCGAGCCCGACCGCACCGGCCACCATCGACTTGATGAACCGCTCGTGCCCCGGGACATCGACGACGCCGAACCGCATGTCCTCCAGGTCGAGGTGCGCGAAGCCGAGCTCGGTCGTGATGCCGCGCTCCTTCTCGACCTTGAGCCGATCGGTGTCGATCCCGGTCAGGGCGCGGACCAGGGAGGTCTTGCCGTGGTCGATGTGGCCGGCGGTGCCGAGGACGATTGGATAGGTTTGCACGGCTGGCTGGCCTAGGTGGCGTGATGGGCTGAGAGGGGGGGTGCGGCCGGATGGAAACAGAAACAGGAGGCAGGCAGCCGGTAGCCGGCGACGGGCGACCGGCTCGACGCGGAGGGTACGGTGACCCGTGGCGCTCCGTCGAGTCGCCCGCTGCCTGTTGGCCGCTGCCTGCTGCCTGTCTCCTGTTTGTGTTCCAGCCGCGCATGGCCACTTGAGGATCGCATAGAAGCGACGTTACCGACGGCGGACGGTCGCCGAGATACGCACGCTGTCGGGCTGTGTCGTCACCACGACGTCCACCAAGCCTACCTTCCTCTCTGCCGCCGTCGCCAGGGCGCGCGGCCCGGGCGACAGCGTCGGCGCCAGCTGGCGCAGGAGCGCGGGTCCGTCGGCGGCGGCGCGGGCGAGCGTGCGGGGCGGGTTGCGGCGCGGGCGCGAGAGCGGCTGGTCGAGGCGCCAGCGGCGCGCGCGGTCGCCGATGCCGACGCCGATGATGCCGCCGCGCTTGCCGCGCGAGAGCGCGTACGGGTGCAGATAGACGCCGTCCCAGGCGATGTGGCGGCGCGGGCGGCGGGCCGTGCGGCGGCCGCCGAAGACCGCGTCGAGCACCGATTCGGCCGGGCGCGATGCCGGCGGGGCGCGAGCGAGCCCTCGAGGACGGCCTGCCAGGCGCGGCGGTCGGAGGCGGAGACGCGGCGCGCGGCGAAGCCGATGTTGCGGGCGGATTCGACCAGGTGCGCGGCCGGCGCGCGACACGGCCGCGATGTCGCCCAGCCACTGGGCCGTGATCTCCGGCCAGGCGAAGCCGAGCAGGAGGGCGCGCGCGGTGCGGCCGCAGCTGCGCGCGCGTCGCCACAGCGGCGACCCATCCGTCCCCGACCAGCTCCGGTCGCGGCACGGCGCGCAGGCGCTCGGTGCCGGCCAGATAGATCGATGCGCCGAGCACCGCGCCGCCGCGCAGCGGCGGGCCGAGCAGGCCGTCGTCGGCCGTGGTCCAGGTCGAGGTCACCGGGGCGCCGGGCGCCGTGCCCCACACGACGTCGAGCGCGACCTGGCCGGCGGCGGTGCGCAAGGCGATGCGCGCCGTCGACCAGCGAGGTCTGCGCCGGCCAGGGCGCGAAACGGCGCTGCAGCTGGCCGGCGGCCGGCTCCAGGCCACGCGCGGCGTCGAACAGCCCGGCTGGCCGGGTCCACAGGATCAGGCCGGGCCGGCCCAGGGCGCGCGCGCCGGCTCCGGTCCGCTCGGTCATGGTGGCGCCGCGCGCCGGCGCGTCGAGTCGGGCCAGGATGGCGGTGCCGTCGCGGGACCAGTCGATGCGGCCGATCTCGGCCAGGGCGAAGGCGTCGAGCGCGGCGTACGGGCCGAGGCGGCGCACGAACACGAGCGCGCCGAACGACGGAGACAGGCCCACCGCGATCGCGCCGCGCTCGTCAGCGCGCGCGCGGCGGTCGGCCTCGACCCGCGGATCGCCGGCCACGCCGAGCAGCGCGGCCAGCGCGCCGCGCACCGGGCGGTCGGCCCGCCACGGCTCGCGCAGGAGCGCGGTGCGCGCGGCCCAGTCGGCGAACGGCCGGCCGTCGGCCACCCGCGCGACCGCGCGCACGTGCCAGAGCGCGCGCGACTCGGTCCGGATCGATGGCGCCGAGCGCCACGAACACCGGCTGATCCGTGTCCACTCCTATCGAGCCCCAGCCGGCCTTCGCCATCGCGTCGAAGCCGATCGCGCTGGCGCTGGCCAGCGAGACGACGTTGGCGGCCAGGCCGACCTCACCGCCCAGCCCGCGCACCATCGCCGCGGCGCGCTCGAGCTCCGCGCGGATCGGCGCGCAGCACGACCGCCGCGTCGCCGGGCAACAGGCCGCGCCCGTCGCGCGGGGCGACAGTCACCGCCGGCGCCGCCATGACGGACGCGCGGCGCCCCGGCCGTCGCGCCCAGCAACGCGGCGGTCCACAGCAGGCGTCGGCGCCCGCGATCTCATCACGCGCTGCGCAGCTCGCGCTTGAGCACCTTCCCGGTCGGGTTGCGCGGCAGCGCGTCGACGAACACGACCTCGCGCGGCCGCTTGAAGTCGGCCAGCTTGTCGCGGCAGAACTGCACCACCTCGTCGGCGGACAGCTGCGAGCCGGGCCGCCGCACGACGAACGCCTTGAGCCGCTCGCCCCACTCCTCGTCGGGGACGCCGACCACCGCGGCCTCGACCACCTCCGGGTGGTTGTGCAGGTGCTCCTCGATCTCGGCCGGGTAGATGTTGACCCCGCCGGAGATGACCATGTCGTGCACGCGCGAGGCCAGGTAGACGTAGCCGTCTCTGTCGATGCGGGCCAGGTCGCCGACCGAGAAGAAGCCGTCGCGCATGGCGCTCGCGTGGCCGCCTCGTCGCCGTGGTAGTCGCTGATGAGCATCGAGTTGCGCACGTACAGCTCGCCCACCTCGCCGGTGGGCAGCGTCGCGCCCGTCCTCGTCGAGGATGCGCAGCTCGTTGCCGGCCAGCGGTGCGCCCGACGGTGCCGGGCCGTGCGGTGTGGTCGTGCGGGTCCGGCCAGCGTCACCAGGCCGGTCTCGGTGGCCCCGTAGAAGTTCCACAGGATCGGGCCGAACGCGTCCTGGAAGCGGCGCGCGGTCTCGGTCGGCAGCGGCGCGGCGCCCGACAGCACCCAGCGCAGCGACGACGTGTCGTGGCGCGCCCGCACCGCCGGATCGAGCGCGGCCAGCCGCGCGAGCATGACCGGCACCATGAAGGTCGAGGTCACCCGCTCGCGCTCGATGAGGGCCAGCACCTCCTCGGCGTCGAAGTGGTCGCTGATGACCAGGCTGGCGCCCAGCGTCATCATCATGAGGGCGAACGCGGGCGCCGCGCTGTGGTAGAGCGGGCACACGACCAGGTGGCGGTCGCGGTAGCTCATGCCGACCTGGTGCACGAGGTCGGCGACCGCGGACAGGCCGGTCTTGGAGAAGCGGCGGCGGGCGCCCTTCGGCTTTCCGGTCGTGCCGGACGTGTAGACGATGACGCCGCCCGAGTCGCGCGAGCGGCGAGCCGGCGCGCGATCGCCCGGCTGACCGGCGAGTGACCTCGTCGTAGCCAGCGGCCAGGCGCGTCACCGGCGGCAGCTCTCGGCCAGCGGCTCGCCGACAACGATGAGCTGCGACTCTTCCGGGCCGCCGGACGCCGTGCGCGCGGCGCCGTCCACCTCGCCGGCGTGGGCGGCGCTGTAGATGAGCACGCGTGGCGCGGCGTGCTCGAGGATGTAGCCGATCTCGCCGGCCTTCAGGCGATAGCCGATCTGCACGGCGGTGGCGCCGATGCGGGGCAGCGCCGACAGCGCGGCCACGAACTCGAGGCAGTTGGGCAGCATGATGGCCACCCGGTCGCCCGGCCGCACGCCGAGGCCGACCAGCGCGTGGGCCAGCTGGTTCACCTCGCGCTCCAGCTCGGCGTAGGTGAGCCGGCGCCGCTCGTCCACCACCACCGGCGCGTCCGGCCGCAGGTGCGACTGGAACGTCATCGCCAGGTGCGGCCCGAGCACGGCCTTGCGTATGGAGCCGAAGAACCGGCCCATGGCGGCCGGGCGCAGGGCCGGCAGCACGGCGGCGTGGCTGAGGATGCGCGCCACGGCCACGCCTTGCTGCCCGGTGGAGCGGACCTGGGCGAGCTTGACGCGCAGCTGGTCGGTGAGTCGAGTCGGGGGCGGTCCGGCCATCCGCTCATTATAGATGAGCGGCACCGGCGCGGTGGCCGGCTCGGGGCGCCTGCCACCGAGCTATCGAGCCTCGAGCCGCATCAGCATCCGCTCCGTATCGCGCCGCACGGGCCCGTCCTTGCGCTCGATGGTCAGGTAGCGGCGCCACGCGGAGATGGCGCCGTTGCGGTTGCCGGCGGCGCGCTGGGCGTAGCCGAGCATACGGAAGGCCTCCGCGCGCCACGGCATGTCGTCGGTGGCCAGCTCCACAGCCTTGCTCAGATGCGCGGCGGCGGGGCGCGACGCGATCCTGCTCGTAGTAGACGTTGCCCAGCTCGTAGTGCGCGGTCGCGTCGCGGTCGTCGAGCTGGATCGCGCGCTCGAGCAGCGGCACGCCTCGCGCCTGATCGCGCATGGCCAGGTAGGAGCGGCCCAGGTCGCGCATCACGGCGGCGCTGTCCGGCGCGAGCTTCTGCGCGTCGAGCAGCTCGGTCACGGCGAGCGTGTACTCGCGGCGCGCCAGGCGGATGCGGCCGCGGCCCAGGCGCGGCGCCAGGTAGCGCGGGTCGGCCGCGATGGCGTCGGCGAAGCTGTGCAGCGCCTCGTCGTACTGTGCCAGCTTCTCGCTGGCCCGCCCGATCGCCTCGTGGTACTGCGCCTCCGGCTCGAGGCGGACGGCGTCGCGATACGCCTTGAGCGCGTCCTCGAAGTTGCCCTCGCCGAAGAGCTTCTCGCCCAGCAGGAACTGTCCGGCCGGGTTGCGCAGGTCCTCGGCGCGGATCGCGTCGCCCTGCACGGCGGCCTCGGCCGGCATGCCGAGGCGCGCGAACGCGCGGCCGGCCTGTCCGCGCACCGCCAGCGACGGCTTGCGATCGCCGCCCAGCATGGACTGGTAGGCGGCGACCGCCTCGCGCGGCCGCCCGGCCACCTCGAGGGTGCGCGCCAGCCCGAGGCCGATGTCCTCGCGCGACGGATCGATCTCGTAGGCGCGGCGCAGCGACTCGATGGCCGGCGCGAACTCGCCCAGCATCAAGAGCGCGCTGCCCAGCTGGAAGCGTGCCTCGGCGTCGTCCGGCCGCTGGGCCAGCACGCTGCGGAACGACTCCGCCGCCGCCTCCGCCTGCCCCGCGGTCAGGTACGCGCTGCCCAGGGTGAGCGCCAGGCCCGGGTCGGCCTTGGCCGCCGCCTTGATCGGGCCGAGGACGTCGATCGCCTCCTGCTTGCGGCCCAGCCGCGTCAGCAGCGACGACAGTCCGACGGTGGCAGCGAAGTCGCCCGGGTCGGCGCGCTTCATCGCCTCGCGGTAGTCGGCCTCGGCCGCGGCCTGCATCGCCGGATTCGGGCGTCGCCTCGACGACGCGCGCGCGGGCCAGGAAGGCCCGGCCGAGCAGGGACGCGCTGGCGATGGGCGGCTTGCGCGCGAACAGCTCATCGACCACGTCGGTCGCCTCGTCGCGGTTCTTCTCCGCCATCGCCACGTCGACCAGCGCCAGCGCGCCCTCGATGTGATCCGGCGCGGCGGCCAGCACGTCCTCGGTGAGCTTCTTGCGCGCGCCGGCCAGATCGCCGGCCCGCGCCGCGACCAGCGCCAGGCCGACCGACGCGCGCAGGTTGAGCGGATCGAGCGCTCGCGCCTCGTCGTAGCGCGCCCGCGCCTGATCGAGGCGCCCGCCGCGCAGCGCCTCGTCGCCGGCAAGGGCGCGCAGGCGCGATACCGCGCGCGGCGGCGCGCCGGCCAGGTCCTGCCGCGCCAGCAGCTCCTGGTAGCGGCTGTCGCGCTCGCTGATCGGCGCCAGCTGGGCCAGCCCGATCAGCGCGCCAAGGTGATCGCGCTTGTAGCGGTCGCGGCTGAGCTGGATGACTGTCTGGAACGACTTCGTCGCCCCGTCCTTGTCGCCGAGCTCGAGCTGCGACAGGCCCAGGCCGTAGAGCGCCGGGATGCGCGGCTTGCCCTTGAGGGCGGCCTTGTAGGCGGCGACGGCCGCGACGTGGTCGCTCCTGCGCGGCCTGCGCCCAGCCGAGATAGAGCTGGACGTCGCTGTCGGTGCGCGCCGTGCGCTTGACCTCCTCGAGCGCTCTTGACCGCCTGGGCGAAGTTGGTGCTGAGGATGGCGCGCAGCGCCTCGGCCTTGCTGGCGTGCGGGCCGCGCGCCGACTTCGCGCGCAGGCTGGCCAGCACCTGATCGCCGGCCTTGATGCGCTCGGCCGCCTGCGGGCTCTCGTCGAGGGCGGCGGCGAAGCTGGACTCGGCCACCACCGCGAGCGCCTCGAGGTTGGCGCCGTCTCCCTTGGCGATGCGCGACGCGTCGGCGGCGGCCTCCTCCCAGTGGCGCGGCGCGTCGTCCGACAGCCGCTTCTCGACCTGGCGCAGCCCGGTCGCCGCCTTCGCGTCGCGCGACTGCCGGCCCTTCCACCAGTTCCACGCGTTGTAGCCGCCGGCGACCAGCGCGCCGGCCAGCAGGGTGATCGGCCAGGAGCGCGAGGCGGCGCCGCGCGGCCACACTGGCGCGCGCGCGGCCTGCTTCGCGCCGCGGGGCGACGGCCGCTCGGGTCGGCGCCGTGCGCGCCTTGACCGACGCCGGCAGGGGAGGCGCGCCCGGCGCGGCCTTGTCGATCTCGAGCTGGATCTCGGTGGTGAGCATGTGGCCGGCCCCGCGCGTGGGCGCGAACGGATCGCTGCTCGGGCCGCTGCTGGTGCCGATGTTGCGCACCCGCGACGGCTCCACGCTCGGCATCACCGCGCTCGACCTGCCGAAGCGTGACGCCCGGCGACGACGGCGAGGATCCGATGATCGGGTGGGGCGGCTCGCCGGGCGGCCCCATCTCCATCTCCATGCGCGAGGTGCGCGAGCGCGGCGCGCGACCGCTGGAGCTCAGCGGTCCGTCGCTCAGCTCGAGAGGCAGCGGCGGCGGAGTGACCTCCGACGGCGCCTCGAGATCGAGGTCGGCGGCGTCGAGCCCGAACGGCCGGTTGACCGGTGCGCTGGGCGGCCGGCTCGGCGAGCTCGAAGGCCGGCTCGACGCTCGGCGTGGGGCCGCCGCCGTCGAAGTCAATCGGCGGCTCCGACGGCGGCGCCATGCGCGGCCGGGACGGGCTGTCGCCCAGCTCGAACGTGAAGTCCACGTCGAGCGGCTCCGCGCCCGGGATCGGGTTGCTGCCCAGCCTCGGCTGCACGCCGTCGTCGAAGAAGCCCTTGGGCGCGGGCAGCTCCATGCCGGAGTTCGACTTGGGCTGCACGCCGTCGTCGAAGAAGCCCTTGGGCGCGGGCAGGTCCTGGATGTTCGCCGATCTCCCGGTGGGGCCGACGGGGGTCAGTGAGGTCCGGCAGCTGCTTTGTCGCGAGCGGCCCGACCGGCTGCGGCAGATCGATCTCGTCGGGCAGCGCGATGGGCGGCTCCATGGCAGCGTGCGAGACGGCCGACTGGCGCCCGGTGCGCGACCTGGCCGCGGGCTCGCTGCGCTCTGGACGCGGTGCTGGCGGCTCGTTGCGGGCAGGGCGCGGTGCTGCCGTGTCTTTCTGGGCCGGGCGTGGGCCCGCCGTCTCGTTGCGGGCGGGGCGCGGGGCCGCCGACTCGACGGGGCCGCGCGGCGGCTGTGCCGGTGGCGGCGGCGCGCGGCGAGGGCTTCGTCGCGCGCGGGCCCACCGGCGTCGGCAGGTCCTGGATGTTGCGCCGCGAGACCGGCCCGACGGGAGCCGGTAGATCGGTCAGCGTGGAGTGGCCGCCCTTGCCGGCGGCACGGCTCGAGGTCGGGCCGACCGGGGCCGGGAGATCCGGAAGCGTGCTGCGCGCGGGCCCGCGTCCCGCCGCGCGCACCGGCGCCAGCTCACCCGGGCCCTCGTCGCCGATGGCCTGTTCGATGAGGTCGCCGATGTCGCCCAGCTCGACCAGATCGTCGCCCGACAGGTTTTCCCATGACTCGTCAACCCCGCCCGTCGATGATTGCTCGTGTCGAGCCCGCTTCGATGGATCCGGGCGCGGCCCGGAGGTCTGCTTTTTTCTGTCCACGATCCCGAACCCCGTCGCCGTCCCGCCGGCCGGCATCACCGTGAGCGCCCGGCCGCGGGAGGGAGCGAGATCTGCCCGCGGGCGTGCCTCAGCGTGTCGAACCCCTCAGCTCGACCCGCACTTGTCTCGGGCCACCCCGACCCCGACCATCTGCAGAGTGTACGCGGTCTGCGCGATGTCTGCGATCAGAAGGGATCGCCGAAGGGCGGCGCGTCGTCCTGCGGGGCTCGCTGGCGCGCGCGATTTTTGCGCCGCTGCGGCGGGAACGGATCGTCGACATCTTCGGCGCCGCCCGCCTGTCCGCGGCGTGCGCCCTTGCGCGCCCCACCCATGGCGCGCTGGATCTGTCGCCGGATGGCATCGTCGATGCGCGGCAGCAGCAGGAGCAGCTTCGCGCTCTGCGTCGGTGTGACAACCCTGCGCACAGCCGCGAATCGCTCGCGCTGCACCCGGTACACATCTTCATAGTGGGCGAGCAGGGCGTTCACCGTGCGGTCGAGGGCGGCCGGGTCGGGCCGGGCCGCGTCCATGTCGCGGCGCAGTGCGCGCCGCAGCTGCACCCCTCGCTGGTGAAGCTCGTCGATGCGATCGTCGAAGCGGACCAGCACCGGGAACAGCCGCGCCGACGTTGCATCGTCGAGCTCGAGCTGCTCGGTCAGGTACCAGGCGCGCATGGCGCGGATGCGCTGGCGCACTCGCTCCCGCCGGGCGGCACGCCGCGGGTTGTCCTTGCCAGGGCGCAGGTCGGATCGCGGGTCGCGGGCGTCGCCTGCCGGCGGCCGGTCCCCTGGCTGCGCGCCTGGCTGGGCGGCCGCCGGGCTGACCATCAACAAGATGGCGGCGGTGGCGAGGAGGAGCCGGTGCGACTTCATCATGCGCTCCCGCCGGCTCAACCGGCCTGAACCTCGGCCAGGAAGCGGTCGATTGCCTCGATCGCCTCGTCCGGCAGCTCGTCGGCCAGCTGATCGATCGGCACGTAGTCGGGCGCCTGGAACGGATCGATGGCGGGCGACTCGTCCTCGTCGTCGCCGTACGGATCGCGGCGATCGGTCGGGTCCAGGAAGCCGTCGATGCGTCCTGCCGCGAGCAGGTCGGCGACGAAGGCGTCCTCCGGAGGGGTCTCGCCGTCGAGCGTGTGCTCGAGGCGATCCAGCTCGTCGCTGTCGAGATCGCCCAGCACGGGTGCGCGCAGGTCGGGATTCGAGTCGGCGGCGAGGGCGAGCTCGCCGGCGCGCGGGCTGTCCTCTGCGGCGCCGGCCTCGGTCGCGCCGCGGCCGGGCGTGTCATCGTCGCCCGCGCGGTCGTCGGTCGCGCTGTCGCCGTGTCGCGCTGTCGCCGGTGGCGCCCTCGGCGGGCGCAGCCCGGCCGCGTGGATCCACGGCCGCGGTTCGCTCCTGGTCCGGCGTGGCATCGTCGCCGCGTGACACCGCTACCACCACCAGCGCGACAGCCACCGCGCCGGCCGCGGCCAGCACCACCGGCCGCCGCCACCACTGCCGCCAGAACTGCCACCACCTCGGGGCGGCCGGTTCGTCGGAGCACACGCGCTGGATGTCGCGCGCCATCGCGTCCCAGTCCGGCTCGCCATGCGGTCGCGGCTCGGCCGCGCGCACGGCCGCGAGCGTGCGCGCAATCTCGTCGAGCTCGTCGCGCGCCTCCGGGTGACGGCTCAGGTACGCCTCGACGCGCGCCGCCTCGCCCGGGGTGAGCCCGCCGACCGCATACGCCGAGAGCAGCTCGTCCACCTCGCCGTCGCGCGCCGCGCGCTCGCCCTTCATCTCGTCCACCGTGTCCTCGCGCGCTGCGCGCCCGCCCTTCATCTCGTCCACCGCGTCCTCGCGATCGCGCTTCTTCACGGCTCGTCTCCGCCGCCCATGATGGTGCGCAGCCGCTTCACCGCGTGATGGAAGTTGACCTTGGCCGAGTTCTCGGTGCAGCCGGCCAGCTCGGCCACCTCGCGGAACGGCAGCTCGTCGTAGATGCGCAGCTCCAGCACCATGCGCTGCTTGGGCGGCAGCTCGGCGATGGCGTCGCGCAGCTGGGCGCCGCGCTCGCGGTCGATGAGCGCGCGGTCGCCGCCCGACGGCGGCGCGGCCAGCGCCTCGCCCAGCTCCGGCCGCATCTCCTCGCGCTTGCGGTCGCGCAGGTGGTTGAGACAGAGGTTGATGGCGATGCGATAGAGCCAGGTGCGAAAGCTGGAGTCGGCGCGAAAACCGGCCAGCGCGCTGTACGCCTTGACCATGGTGCGCTGGGCCAGGTCCTTGGCGTCTGCCTCGACGCGCACGTAGCGCAGCGCCAGGTAGTAGAGCGGTCGCTGATAGCGGCGAACGAGCTCGTCGAACGCGCTGCGATCGCCGGTCCGGTAGCGCGCGATGAGCGCAGCGTCGCGCTCGGCCACCGCCACAGCGGCGGCGTCCCGCTCTTCGCTGCGGCCGCGGGGCTCGGCCCGCTCGCGTACGTCCAGGGGGATGGCCAGGGCGACACTCATGTACAGGGAGGCAGACCCGTAGCTTGCGGGCCCGGTTAAGCGCCGGTAGGCTGCTGCTTCAACTGGTCTGAAAGGTTATCAAAATGCTCGACATCGCGCGCCTCGATGAGGTGCTGCGCAGAGGCAGCGGCGAGGTCGCCTCGCTCGTGGACAGGATGCGCGATCTCGACGGCCGGCGCCGCTCGCTGCAGAAGGATCTCGACCAGCTGCGGGCCGAGCGCAACGCCGCCAACCAGCGAATGGCCGCGCTCGACAAGAAGTCGGCCGAGTTCGCGGCGGCGCGCGACCAGCTGCGCGAGCTCTCCCAGCGCATCAAGTCCGGCGAGGGCGAGCTCGGCGAGATCGAGGGCGAGGCCGAGCAGCTGCTCATGGTCATCCCCAACGCGCCGCATGCCTCGGTGCCCGAGGGGCGCGGCGAGGCCGACAACCCGGTGGTGTCGGTGTGGGGCGAGAAGCCGGCCCTGTCGTTCGCGCCGCGCCCGCACTGGGAGGTGGGCGAGGCGCTCGGCATCCTCGACTTCGCCGGCGCGGCAAAGATCTCGGGCGCCCGCTTCTGCGTGCTGCGCGGTGCCGGTGCGCGCCTGTCGCGCGCGCTCATCAGCTTCATGATCGACTGCCACGTCGAGCGCGGCTACAGCGAGGTGTGGCCGCCGACGCTCCTGCGCCGCCACGCGCTCGAGGGGACCGGCCAGCTGCCCAAGTTCGAGAGCGACGCGTTCAAGACGGCAGGCGAGAGCGAGTACTTCCTGGCGCCGACGGCCGAGGTGCCGCTGGTCAACCTGCACCGCGAGGAGATCCTGGAGCCGGGCCGCCTGCCCATCCGCTACGCGGCCTACTCGGCCTGCTTTCGCGCCGAGGCCGGCAGCTACGGCAAGGACACCCGCGGCCTCATCCGCATGCACCAGTTCGACAAGGTCGAGCTGGTCCACCTCACCGAGCCGGAGGCGAGCTACGACGCGCTCGAGAACCTGCGCAGCGACGCCGAGGAGGTCCTCCGCCGCCTCGGTCTTCACTACCGTGTGTCGGCCCTGTGCACCGGCGATCTGGGGTTCGGATCGAGCAAGACCTACGATCTGGAGGTGTGGCTGCCCGGCCAGGACGCCTATCGCGAGATCTCGTCCTGCTCGAACTGCGAGGACTTCCAGGCCCGCCGCGCCAAGATCCGCTACCGCCCGGCAGCGGGCGACAAGCCGCGCCTGGTCCACACCCTCAACGGCTCCGGCGTCGCGATCGGCCGCACCATCGTCGCGATCCTCGAGCAATGCCAGCAAGCCGACGGCTCGGTCGTGATTCCGGCGGCACTGCGCCCGTACATGGGCGGCCTCGAGCGCATCGCGGCGTCCTGACCGCACGCAAGTCAACGTCGCCGGCGACATAGACTTAGACGTGATCGAAGACGTGGTCGTTGTCGAAGACGGCGCCTTGGACGTGAGCGCCACCTTTGTCGATGACGTCAACGACGTGGCCACAACAGCCTCGCAATGGTTGCCGTCAGCGTCGCCGACAGCGGTGGCGCTCACGTCCAAGGCGCCGTCTTCGACAACGACCACGATCACGTCTACGATCACGTCCACGTCGACGAGTCTTGTCAACGTGTTTCTTGTCCACAGCCCGGTCTCACCGATACGGATTTCTCGGGCCCGACGACAGGATCTTGGCTCCCTTGATCAGGCTCTCGTCCAGCTTGTGCGGCTCGCGCACGTAGAACTCGGTGTAGCCGCATGCACGGCACATGTAGGCCTCGAAGCCGCCCTGCTCCTCGCTCGTCCACTTGCTGTACAGGCTGAGGCGGCCGGCCATGGCGAAGCGATCGTAGTTCGAGTCGCGCACCTCGGGCGCGTACAGGATCTCGTGGTGATCGCACTTGGGACAGCGGTGGGAGCGGCGCATCGCATCTGATGATATGTGAACGCGCGCTCGTCGCGGCGACGGCATTTCCTCCTGGCCGCCGGCGGCGATGGCGGTACTCTCGCGGCGGATGCCCGAGCACACGCCTGTGGGGCCGTCGGCCTACGACGCGACCATGATGGCGGAGTCGGACGCGCGGGCCCGGGCCAGGCAATGCGCCAAGTGCGGAGGCTGGTTCCCCGCCGACTACGCCGTCTGTCCGCGCGACGCCACGCCGCTGGGCCAGATCGGCGCCGGCGCGATCACCGACCCGCTGGTCGGCGCCATCCTGGGCGGCTCCTATCGCCTGACCCGCGCGCTCGGCGAGGGCGGCATGGCGCGCCTGTACGAGGCCGAGCACCTCTTCCTCGACCGCCGCTACGCGGTCAAGGTCATCCACGAGCACCTCGCGCGCCGGCCGGAGCTGATCGCCCGCTTCGAGCGCGAGGCGCGAGCGGGCAGCCGCGTGCGCTCCGAGCACGTCGTCCAGGTCGTCGATCTCCAGCGCACCGCCGACGGCCGCCCCTGCATCGTGGCCGAGCTGCTCGACGGCGAGGATCTTCAAGATGCGCTGCAGCGCGGCGGCCCGATGAGCGCGGCCGACGCGATCCCGATCGTTCGTCAGATCTGCCGCGGGCTGGCCGCGGCGCACGCGTGCGGCGTGGTCCACCGCGACCTCAAGCCGTCCAACGTCTTTCTGGCCTGCGACCCGGCGGGACTCGTCACGGCCAAGATCCTGGACTTCGGCGTGGCCAAGCTGTCCGGCGACCGCGAGCTCACCAGCACCGGCGCGGTGGTCGGCACGCCGGCGTACATGGCGCCGGAGCAGGCCCAGCAGGCGCACGAGGCCGGCCCGCTCGCCGACATCTACGCTGCCGGGGCAGTGCTCTATCGCATGATGACCGGCCACCTTCCCTACGGCGGATCGACGTCGACGACCAACCCGCTGGTGCGCCTCCTCCACGAGGAGCCGGCCCGGCCGCGCGAGCTGGTGCCGTCAATCCCGCCCGGCGTGGAGGCGGTCATCCAGCGCGCCATGGCCCGCGATCCGCGCGCCCGCCCGCAGAGCGCCGAGGAGCTGGAGGCGGAGCTGGCCGCGTTCGACGACGCGCCCGGGCCGCTCGCGTCGGCGGCGGCGGGCCTGGCCGCGGCCGCGGCGGCCACTCCGGCCCTGACCGCTGCGACCTCCAGCGCGATCGCCGACGAGATCGTCAGGTGGGCGCGCACCGCCCGCCCGCTGGCCATCGGCCTGATCGCGGCGGCGTGCGTGTCGGTCGCGCTCTATCTGTTCGCGACGCTCGGCTCGCTGGTGTCGATGGCGCGCCCGATCGTGCTCCTGACCGGCACCGAGCGCTGGCTTGTCGGGGTCGTGTCGGCGGCCGGAGGCATCGCGGTGGCGGTCGCGCTGGTGCGCGGCTTCCGGCGGCGCTGGCCCAGCACGCCGGCGGTGCGCCAGCTCGACAAGCTCGTCGGCGGCGCGCTGCTGGTCGGGGTGCTTGCGCTCGGCGCCCTCGAGCTGGTGCTGCGCGGCGCCGCGGTCCTGGCCCGTCCCGAGCTGACTTCGTCGCCGCGGCTGGCCAGCGGGGTGCTGCTCCTGGCCGGCGCCGTGGCCGGGATCGAGCTGTGGCGTCGCGGCCGCGATTGAGGGGCGCGCCGGCCGCCGACCGCCACGCCCGCGGCGACCGACCGCCACCCCCGCGGGAGCGACCGCGACCTCCGCGGCGACCGACCGCCACCTCCGCGGCGACCAATCGCGACCTCCGCGGCGAGCGACCGCGACCTCCGCGGCGACCGGCCGCGACCTCCGGAGCCGGACCGACGCGAGGACCGCGCGATCCACGCAGGTCTCGTGCCGAGAAGCCTTTACAAGCGGCGACCCTTTCCTATACTCCCCCGGATGCTGAGCCTCCGGCGAGGTCCGGAGGAGTGGCCGAGTGGTCGAAGGCAGCGGTCTTGAAAACCGCCGAGCGAGAGCTCCGGGGGTTCGAATCCCTCCTCCTCCGCCAGGCTCGGACGAAACTGATAACTGAATAGATGACGAGACCAGACGGTGTGGCGAGCCGCGTCTGGAGAGGTGACCGAGAGGCCGAAGGTACCGGTTTGCTAAACCGGCGTGTGGGGTAAACCTGCACCGAGGGTTCGAATCCCTCCCTCTCCGCCAGACGGCTGCAAGGGCGGGCGCCCGCGCGCACATCACGAACCAGGGCGAGTAACCTGGATCCATAGCTCAATGGATAGAGCACCGGTCTACGGAACCGGGGGTTAGAGGTTCGAGTCCTCTTGGATCCGCCCGTGACGATCTCTCGCGACTCCGAGGATGAAGCGTTCATGCGCGAGGCGCTGGCCGAGGCGAGCCAGGCCGGGCGCGACGGCGACGTGCCGGTCGGCGCGGTGGTGGTGCGCGACGGGCACATCATCGGCCGCGGCCACAACCGGCGCCAGGCCACGGCCGACCCGACAGCGCACGCCGAGATCGAGGCGCTGCGTCGGGCCAGCCAGTCGGTGGGCAACTGGCGCGTGGAGGGAACGCTCTACGTGACCCAGGAGCCGTGTCCGATGTGCGCCGGCGCGCTGGTGAACGCGCGTGTGGCCCGCCTCGTGTACGGCTGCTTCAACCCGAAGGCCGGCGCGGTGGCGACGCTCTACACGATCCCGACCGACGCGCGGCTCAACCACCGCATGGAGGTGGCGGGCGGAGTCCTCGCCGATGAGTGCGCCGCGCTTCTGCGCGAGTTCTTCGAGGCGCTGCGCGTCGCCGACCGGCGGTGAGTCTTCCTGGAGAGGTGTCCGAGAGGTCGAAGGTGCTTGATTCGAAATCAAGTGTGGGGCAACCCACCGGGGGTTCGAATCCCCCCCTCTCCGCTGTGCGGTGCCGCCGAGCGGCCCGCGACGACTCGCCGCGAGCGAACTGGAGAGGTGACCGAGAGGCCGAAGGTGCACGATTGGAAATCGTGTGTATCGAAAGGTACCGCGGGTTCGAATCCCGCCCTCTCCGCTCAGCCCTTCATCACGCGATCGCCACATCGCTGGTGTTCGAAATTTTCATGGTCCCGGGTGACGCAACGTCCGTGAACCCCGCCAGGCCCGGAAGGGAGCAACGGTAGCGGACCGAGCGGGTGCCTGGGGCCACCCTTTGCTATAACGGGGGCGGCTTCGCCCCCGTTATTCTTTTTCCGACCCCGAAACTCGACGCTCACCGACGATCCGCCATGTCGTATCTCGTCCTCGCGCGCAAGTACCGGCCCCAGGCCTTCTCGGAGGTCGTGGGCCAGGAGCATGTGACGCGCACGCTGGCCAACGCGTTCCGCAACGGCCGCGTCCACCACGCGTTCCTCCTGTGCGGGCCGCGCGGCGTCGGCAAGACCACGCTGGCCCGCCTGCTCGGCAAGGCGCTCAACTGCGAGAAGGGGCCGAGCGCCGAGCCGTGCGGCACGTGCGAGCCGTGCACGGTGATCGCCGGCGGCACCGCGGTCGACTACTACGAGATGGACGGCGCCTCCAACCGCGGCATCGACGCCATCCGCGAGCTGACCGACGCGGTCAAGTACCAGCCGGCGGCCATGCGCAAGAAGGTCTACGTCATCGACGAGGTCCACATGTTGACGACGGAGGCGTTCAACGCGCTGCTCAAGACGCTCGAGGAGCCGCCGCCGCACGTCACGTTCATCCTGGCCACGACCGAGCCGCACAAGGTGCCGGTCACCATCCTGTCGCGCTGCCAGCGCTACGACTTCAAGCTGGTGCCGGGCGCGCGGCTGGCGGCGCACCTGCGCGGCATCTTCGAGCGCGAGCAGCTTCCAGGTCGAGCCGGCCGCCGTCGATCTGCTGGTCCGCGAGTCGGGCGGCTCGGTGCGCGACGCGCTGTCGCTGGCCGACCAGGTCATCTCGTACGTCGGCGGGCAGGAGATCCGCGAGTCGCAGGTGGCCGAGGTGCTGGGCGTGGCCGACCGGGCGCTGGTGCGCTCGCTGGTCGAGTCGCTGGCCCGCGGCGATGCGCGCTCGGCGCTCGAGGTGGTGGACGCCGCCGTGGCGCGCGGCCTCGACGAGGTCCAGGTGGCCCGCGCGCTCGCCCGCGTGCTGCACGACATCGCGGTGGCCCAGGTCGACGCGAAGATCGTCGACGGCTCCGCCGAGGAGCAGGCCGAGCTGGCCCGGCTGGGCGGCGAGATCGAGCCGCAGCGCGTCCGCCTGATGTGCGACCGCATGATGCGCGCCTGCGAGGACCTGGCCGAGAGCCCGGAGCCGCGCATCGTCGTCGACCTCGCGCTCATCGACCTGGCCGCGCTCGACACCGTCCCGCCGATCGGCGAGCTGGTCGAGCGGCTCGTCGAGCTCGAGCGCCGTCTGGCCGGCGGCCCGGCTGGCGGCACGGGCGGCGGCGGAGGTTCGCGCCGGGCCGCGCCGTCGAGCCGATCGTCAGCAGGGCGTTCGAGCTCGGCGAAGACGACGTCGGCCGAGCCGGCGTCGAGCGCGACGACGCCCGCGCCGGCGACATCGGTGCCGGTGGCGTCGGAACCGACTGTGTCGGCGCCCTCGACCGGCAACGGGCACCCGGCAAGGCGCGATGGCGCGGGCCTGGATGCCGTGGCGGCGAGCCCGGCCGCGTCCCCAGCCGCTCCGGCAGCCACGCCGTCGGCGAGTCCCGCCGCGACCCCAGCCGCTTCGGCAGCCACGCCGTCGGCGAGTCGTGCTCCGGCACCGAGCCCGGTACCGACGGCGAGTCCAGCGGCGAGCCCGGTACCGACGGCGAGTCCAGCGGCGAGCCCGGCACCGGCGCCGAGTCCAGCTCCGACCCGGCCACCGGCGGCCAGCCCGTCGCCGCCATCACCGCCGGTGTCGATCCCGGCTCCGGCCGAGCAGGCGGTGCCGACTCCGGCGGCCACGGCCGCGGGCAGCGGCAAGCTGGCCGCGCCGCCCGACGCTCTGGCGGCGTGGGCCGAGATCATGGCCGCCCTCGAGCAGGCCCGCGAGCTGACCCTGCTCGGCTGGTACGAGCACGCCGCGGTGCTCCGGTGGGACGAGCGCGGCATCGAGCTCGGCTTCCCCGCCGGCGCCATCGTCGGCGACATGGCGGCCGAGCCGCGCAACGTCGACGCGCTGCGCGGGTTTCTGCACCAGCACCTGGGCCAGCCGCTGACCCTGTCGGTGCGCGTGCTGAACGAGGCCGACAAGACGACGGCCGAGTCGGCGCGTTCGATCGTCCAGGCCGAGGCCGAGCGCCGTCGCGAGGAGTCGGCCAGCCGCAGCCGCGAGGCCCGCGAGCATCCGCTCACCAAGATGGTGCTCGACACCTTCGGTGCCAGCATCGAGGAGATCAAGACCGATGTCTGACTTCAAGCTGCCCGACCTCGAAGGCCTCATGCAGGCCGCGCAGAAGATCCAGGGCGACGTCGCGCGCATGCAGGAGGAGCTGGCCCACAAGACCTGCGAGGCCTCCGCCGGCGGCGGCATGGTCACCGCCACGGTCAACGGCCACTACGACCTCGTCGCGCTGGTCATCGACAAGCAGGTCGTGGATCCCAGCGACGTGACGATGCTGCAAGACCTGGTGGTGGCCGCGGTCAACCAGGCGGTGGCCAAGATGCGCAGCCTGGCCCAGGCCGAGATGGCCAAGGTGACCGGCGGTCTCAACATCCCCGGCCTCGGCGGCCCGTAGTCGCCCGCCGCCCGTGTCCGATCCGATCCAGCGCCTCGTGCGCGAGCTGGCCCGCCTGCCCGGCGTGGGCGAGCGGACCGCCACGCGCCTGGCCTTTCACCTCGTGCGCCGGCCCGAGTCGCAGGTGCGCGAGCTGGCCGCGGCGCTGCTCGACGTCGTGGACAAGATCCATCTCTGCTCGGTGTGCGCCAATCTCACCGATCGCGACCCGTGTAGCATGTGCACCGACGCGCGGCGCGACCCGGGCATGCTCTGTGTCGTGGTCCACGCCGTCCGAGCTCCTGGCCATCGATCGCGCCGGGCACTACGGCGGGCGCTACCACGTCCTGCACGGCCTGCTGTCGCCGCTCGATGGCGTCGGGCCCGAGGACCTGCGCATCGCCGAGCTGATGCGCCGCCTCGAGCCCTCGGGTGAGGACACCGCGAGGGTGCAGGAGGTCATCGTCGCCACCAGCGCAAGCGTCGAGGGTGAGGCGACGGCGCTGTATCTTGCCCGTCTCATCAAGCCGCTGGGCGTGGCGGTCACCCGCATCGCCAGCGGCATTCCCGTCGGTGGCGAGCTCGAGTACTCGGACCAGGCCACCATCGCGCGCGCGCTTGCCGGCCGTTCACCGCTCTGAAGGGTGCAGGCCGGTTTTTTGGCGAAGCGCGATCCTGAGCGGCATAGGGTCCCGGAAAGCTTGATAGAATCCACTGGTCTCTGATAGGGTGGCGCTCACCTAGTTCGAGCTCACGCGTAGGGGACCTCGGCTTCGATCTGGGTTCTGGAGCCTCGCCGGATGACAAACCAGCTCGTCATGTACGAAGAGGAGCTCCAGCAGATCAACACGGTCTGCGAGCAGCTCCAACGCGATTCGAACTCCAAGGCTGTTCTGGTGATCGACAAGAACGGCCAGCCGATTGCCACCGCCGGCGAGGTCAACTCGCTCGACGTCACCTCGCTCTCCTCGCTGACCGCGGGCAACGTCGCGGCGACCGGCGGCATCGCCAGCTTGCTGGCCGAGAAGGAGTTCGCCGGCCAGTTTCACGAGGGAGAGAAGACCAACGTCCACATCTCCATCGTGGCCGGACGGGTCATCCTCGTCGTGCTGTTCGACGGGAGGTCGTCGCTCGGCCTGGTACGCCTGCGGGTGAAGCGCGCCTCGGTCGAGCTGGCGCGCGATCCTCGATGACCTCGTCCGAAAGAGCCAGTCGGCTGCAGCTCCGTCGATTCTGGCCGAGATCACCGATGACGACATCGAGAACCTCTTCAATGACTAGCCCCGGCCGGCCATGAGCTTCATCAACTACGCCCAGCGCGAGATCAACTGCAAGATCGTGTACTACGGGCCGGGTCTGTGCGGGAAGACCACCAACCTCCAGTACATCTACAACAAGACCAATCCCGAGGCGAAGGGCAAGATGATCTCCCTCGCCACCGAGACCGAGCGGACCCTGTTCTTCGACTTCCTGCCGCTGTCGCTCGGCGAGATCCGCGGCTTCCGCACCCGCTTTCACCTGTACACGGTGCCTGGCCAGGTGTTCTACGACGCGAGCCGCAAGCTGATCCTCAAGGGCGTCGACGGCGTCGTGTTCGTGGCCGACTCGCAGATCGAGCGCATGGAGGCGAACATCGAGTCGTTCGAGAACCTGCGCGACAACCTGCAGGAGCAGGGCTACAGCCTGGACAAGATCCCGTACGTCGTGCAGTACAACAAGCGCGACCTGCCCAACGCGGCGCCCATCACCGAGCTGGAGGAGGTCTGCAACCCAAAGCGGGTGGCCAGCTTCGAGGCGGTGGCGACCAAGGGGGTGGGCGTGTTCGACACCCTCAAGGCAGTCGCCAAGCTGGTTCTGACCGAGCTCAAGCGCGGTGGATAGGAAGGGGGGCTCTTGGGCGCCACCGATCGTCCATATTTTCGTACAGACCTCGTCTCGCGCCCGATCGAGGACGCGGGGCACCGTTTCATCGAGGTGACGGACCCGGATTCGGGCCACTCGTTCCGCTTCTACGAGGTCGAGTACGCGATCGCGTGCGCCATGGACGGCGAGCGCGATGTGGGCGGGCTGGCCGACTGGGCCCGCATCGAGCTGGGCCTCGAGCCAAGCTCCGACGAGCTGCGCACCGTCATCAGCACGCTCGGCGAGCTGGGCTACCTCGAGGGCACGGTGCCGCGGGTGGCCGAGCGCCCGGTCGAGCCGGCGCCGCTCGAATCGACCGCCACCGGCCGGACGAGCCGCGGTGCCGCCGGGCCCGCCGCTGGGGCCCTCGCCGTTCGATTTCGGCATGGACTCGCCCATCGCCACGCCGTCGTCCGCGCGAGGGTTGGGCGATCTGCCGCCCGATCTGTCCACCGATCTGAGCCAGCACAGCCCGGTGCGCGCGGCCGACGTGCAGGAGGCGCTGCGCCAGTCGCGCGGGATGCCGGCGGCGCGGCCGCCCGAGGGTGCGGCGGCCGACGACGACGACGCGTTCGACGAGCAGCAGACGCCGGTGCCGATGGGAGCGCCGTCGCGGGCTGCTGCGGCGGCGGCGGGCGTGGATCCGTTCACGGCCGCCGCGCAGCGGACGCCGGCGCCGCCCGCGCCCGGCGCGCAGATGTCGCCGTCGATGTCGAAGACCCTGATGGGCACCGGCCCGGCCATGCCGTCGGGCGCTTTCGGCTCGCGCACGCCGACGCCGCCCCCCATGGTGCTGCCGGAGCAGCCGTCCGACTTCAACCGCGGGGGCGTGCCCGGTGGGGCGATGCCCGCGCGTCCGACGGCGGCTGCGCGCCCGGCAGCGATGGGTCGCGACGCCCGCGACTCCCATCAGGCGCCGCCCGGCCAGAGCGTGTCGGCCGAGATGCCGATGTTCACGGCGAAGCGTCCGCCGGCGCTCCTGCCGTATCTGATCGTCCTGCTGCTCCTGTCGGCGGCCGGCGCGGCTGCCTACTGGTGGTTCTTCGTGCACCAGCCCGACGACGGCGAGGGCGCCGAGACAGTCAACGAGTCGCCGCCGGTGGCGCAGAGCGCCGTCGAGGCGCGCCCGACGGCCGGCCAGCCGGCGCCGCCGCCGCCCGAGCCGGTCGAGGTCGTGGCCACCCTCGAGGCGGGTCCGGCCCAGGAGCAGGAGGTCCTGTCGCCGCGCGCCGGCCGCGTGCAGTGGGTCGCGCCCTCGGGCGGCGAGGTCGCCGAGGGCGCGGCGGTGGCCAAGTTCGATGGCTTCCAGGCCGCCGAGTACGCCGTCAAGGAAGCCACGGACTCGCAGCGCAACTACCAGGAGAAGCTCGACCAGGCGACGGCCAAGGGCGACAAGGAAGCCATGAAGACGGCCGAGGCCAACGTGAAGCGCAAGCAGCGCGACATCGATCGCCGCACGGCCGAGCTGGACGAGCTACTCATCAAGGCCCAGGCCGGCGGAGTGGTCGAGCCGTCGATCAAGCCGCGCACGGCGGTCACCAAGGATCAGCCGGTGGCCAAGATTCTGGCCCAGTCGGGGCCGCGCGCGACCTTCGCGCTGCCGCCCGGCAAGAGCCACGCTACCGCCCAGGCCCAGGTCGCCTCCAAGGCCGACCCCAGCCTGCACGCCACGTGCAAGGTCGAGACGTCGGAGCCGGGCAAGCTCGTCGTCGCCTGCCCGACCGACAGCGGCCTCGCGTCCGGGACCCAGAATCGTCCTGACGGCGCAGTAGCCGCGCGGCTACACCGGCTTCCAGCTCTTGACGTCGAGGTAGGGGCCGGACATGCCGATGCCCATGGAGTCCTTGGCGATGGCGCCGTCGATCTGGACGCGCTGGCCCTCCTTGAACAGGTCTCCGCCTGCGCCGCGCAGCTGGTAGTGCTCGCCGTCGTCGGCGATGAGCTCCCAGAAGCCGCCCTCGAGGTCGTTCTTCTTCACCGTTCCCTGGAACTTCGCCATCGTTGTTCTGTCTCCGCTGGTTTCTAGAGTGATAGGTCGGTGAAGCTGCTCGCGCAAGGCTGGCCGACCAGGAGGCGCATCGCGCGCTGCTTGGGCAGGAGCACCATCGAGCAGGTGGTGCTGTAGTAGGGGCCGTGGCGGCAGATCGTGTTGTCGTCGCCGTCGCCTGCCGCGCCGTGGTCGGCCAGCATGGCGGCCAGGTCGCCGTCGCCCGCGGCGCCGAAACTCTCCAGCAGCGCCGAGGCGCGCTCGTGGCGCCGCTCGCTCGACTCCTGGATGCGGCGCCCGCGCAGCTCGGCCGGCCACACCCAGCGCGGGACGAGCGCCTCGCGCGGCAGGTCGCGCGGGATCATCTCGTCGGTGACTGCGTGGTTGGCGTGCACGAGCGCGTCGCCGCGCCGCACGGAGAAGAAGTCGGGCGCCAGCTCCACCGAGGCGATGTCGCCGCCGGCGTCGGCCAGCATGAGCAGCGCGCCGCCCGCGCGCGGCCTGTCGCGCAGCATGGCGAGCGCCTCGCCGACCGAGCGGCAGGTCTCGAGCAGCTCCTGCACCAGCACGGTGATGCTGATGCGCGCGCGCGAGCGGCCGCGAAAGTGGCCGTAGTTGTACGCCACCGCGAGGCCGTGCTCGTTGACGCCGTCGTGGCAGCCGGGCAAGGGCGCCTTGGTGACCTCGAGCGAACCGGCCCGGCGACCGGCGCGCGGCCGGCTGCGCCGGGTCAGGTGCATGGCGTTGGACGCCGGCGGGTAGTCGAAGTTCTTGGCGATGAGCGCCTCGCCGGTGGCGCTGCGCCCGCGCGTGACGGCGACCGCGGTGCACGCGCCCGGCGGCGGCATCGTGTAGGCGCCGCGGTTGAGCGTGAGCTCGACCATGGGCGCCACGAACAGGAGGTGCACCGGCACCGCGCCCCCCTCGGCGATGCCGATCATGCGCTCGAGGTGCTCGGGATAGGCGCGCACGAAGTCGCGCGTCATGAGCCGGCGTCCGACCCGGCCGAGCGCGCCGGTGAGCGACGGCGAGACTCGCTCCAGCGCCGCGGCAAGCCGGCCCTGGCCCGGCAGCGCGATGGCCAGCAGCACCTGCTCGATCCGGCCCAGCTCGGCGCGGCACGCGGCGCCCTGGACCTGGCCCATGGCGCGATGATCGCCGCTGCAGTCGACCGGCGGCACGACACCGACGGCGCTGGTGGCCGCGTGTGCGGCCCTGGCCGGCGGAGTCATGCCGTCAGCATAGCTCAATAGGTGAGCTCGTTCTTGAGGTACTCGCGATCGACCCGGAGCGGCTGCTCGTAGACCTGGTCGCGGTGAAAGTAGAGATAGCGCGCGTAGATCTCGGTGACCTTCTTCATGTACTCGCGCGTGTTGGTGTACGCGACCATCTCGACCATCTCGTCCATCGGGTGGTCGCCGTACATGTCGAGCCAGCGCATGACCGGGCGCGGCCCGCCGTTGAAGGAGCCGGCGCCGAGCGGGATCTGGCCCTTGAACTTCTTCAGGAGGCGCCCGATGTACCAGGAGCCGGTGTGGATGTTGTGGTCGGGGTCGAACAGGAGATCGTCCGAGTAGGTCATGCCGAGCAGCGGAGCCACCCGCCGCGTGGTGGGCGGGATCATCTGCAAGAGCCCGATCGCGTCGGCGTACGAGTGCACGTGCGGGTCGTAGCCGCTCTCCTTGCGCATGATGGCCCAGAGGTAGTAATCCGGGCTGCCGCCGACCGAGCGGTACTTGTCGACCAGGTCCTTGTAGGCCAGCGGCAGCGCGTGCTCCCACCAGATGCGCGCCGGTCCGCGCGGCGGGGCGTCGAACGCCTCGTTGCCGCCGTAGGACGCGGCCAGCTCCCACGGCCGGTTGTAGTTGTGGGCCTTGCGATAGCGGTCGAGCAGCGCGGCCAGCGCGTCGGCGCGCCCGTGGCGCTTGATGAACGCCTTCTCGCCGCGGGCCAGCTCCTCGCCGGCCTCGACGTCGAGCCCGGCCGCGACAAGCTCGTCGACCCGGCGCATGAGCGGATCGCGCAGGAGCTTGCGGTCGACCTTGCGCGACACCTGCGTGGCCGACTCGGGCGAGCGCGGCTTGTCGCCGAACGGGCCGATCTTCTCGCCGCGCTCGGTCCAGGCGCGCGCGTGCCAGCAGCGCGTACCAGGACAGCGGGAAGCGACCGACAAGGGCGCGGTACTCGCGGCCGGCGTCGGCCTTCTTGCCCATCAGCTCGAGGGTGCGCGCCCGCCAGTACTGCCCCTTGCCGCCCTCCAGCCGCCCCTTGTGGCCGGCCAGCTCGGTGAAGAGCGGCAGCGCCTTGTCGCGCTCGCCGACCAGGTAGTGGGAGAAGCCGGTGTACCAGAGCGCGTCGTCGGCCCACTTGGAGCGCCCGAAGCGCCGCCGCATCTCGGTCAGGCCGGGCAGAGCCTCGCGGAAGCGGCCCTGGTTGAACTCGAGCCAGCCCGACAGGTACTGCGCCTCGGCCGCCCACGACGAGCGCGGATACTCGGCCACCACCTTCTTGTAGTAGGTGATGGCCTCCGGATCGCGGTCGGCGCGCGACAGGGCGCGCGCGCCGTGAAACAGCGCCTCGGCCGCGCGGTCGCCCATCTGCTTGTACAGGCCGAGCAGGATGTCGCTGGCCCGCTTGTACTGCCGCCGCATCTTGAACAGCGTCATGGCCAGCCAGAAGTCGCGGTCGCGGCGCGTCGTCTCCGACTCGGCGTCGGAGATGAGGCGCAGCTCGGCGACGGCCATGTCCCACTTCTTGTCCTCCTTGAGCGCCACGGCGCGCGAGATGCGCTGCGACGAGCTCAGGGTCACCGCGGCCGCGCCGCCCAGCTCGAACAGCCGCTCGGCCGCCTCCGGCTCCAGCATGTGGCCGGCGTGGCGCATGCGCACCGCGGTGAAGCCGCGGATGGCCGCGTCCTTGCGGCCGGCGCGCGCGTCCGCCTCGGCCACGCGGAAGCGGGCCAGCGCGAAATCGCCGCCGCGGGTGTCGCGGTCGAGCAGCTCGCCGTAGGCGGCGCGCGCGTCGTCGAGGCGCCCGAGCTGCCACAGGCAGTCGGCCAGGCGCCAGCTGGCCCAGGAGCGGAAGCGCGAGTCCTTGTCCCTGGCCAGGTCGCGCAGCTCGCCTTCGGCGGTGGCGTCGTCGCCGGTCAGCGCGGCCGACTGCGCCACCAGGTAGGCCACGTAGTCGCGGTTCTCGACCCGCTTGCGGTCGATCCGGCGAGCCAGGGTCAAGGCGCGGCGGTACTTGCCGTCAGCGAACGCGCGGTAGGCGGCGCCCAGCGCGGCCGAGCCCTTGCTGCCGGCGTGTGCCTGCGGGGCCAGGCAGGGGACGATGAGGGCGAGGACCGCGAGCGCGGATACGAGCGTGGTTGCGCGGCGCACGGCTTGGAAGTATACCGCCGACGGCCTCATGTTCCGCGAGCTCGACTACTACGCCATCGACGAGCTGTACAGCGAGGAAGAGCGCATGGCGCGCGATACCGTGCGCGCGTTCGTGCAGGCGGAGGTGATGCCGGACATCGGCAAGCACTTCTCGTCGGGAGTCTTCCCGGTCAAGCTCATCCCGCGCTTCGGCGAGCTGGGCCTGCTGGGCGCATCTCTGACCGGCTACGGCTGCCCCGGCATGAGCCCCACCGCCTACGGCCTCATCTGCCAGGAGCTCGAGCGCGGCGACAGCGGCGTGCGCAGCTTCTGCTCGGTGCAGAGCTCGCTGGTCATGTACCCGATCTGGGCGTTCGGCTCGGACGAGCAGAAGGAGCGGTACCTGCCGGAGATGGCGCGCGGCCAGCTGATCGGCTGCTTCGGCCTGACCGAGCCGGACTTCGGCTCCAACCCGAGCGGCATGCTCACCACCGCGGTCAAGACGGCGGGCGGCTATCGCATCAGCGGCACCAAGCGGTGGATCACCAACGGCTCGATCGCGCACGTGGCGCTGGTGTGGGCCAAGCTCGACGGCGAGGTGCGCGGCTTTCTGGTCCCGACCCGCACGCCCGGCTTCACCGCGCGCGATATCCACGGCAAGTGGTCGCTGCGCGCGTCGGTGACCAGCGAGCTCATCCTCGAGGACTGCGAGGTGGGCGAGGACGCGCTCCTGCCCGACGTCGCCGGGCTCAAGGGGCCGCTCTCCTGCCTGACCCAGGCCCGCTTCGGCATCTGCTACGGCGCTGTCGGCGCCATGCTGGCCTGCTACGACGAGGCGCTGTCGTACGCGCGCGAGCGCGTCCAGTTCTCGCGGCCGATCGCCGGCTACCAGCTGGTGCAGGACAAGCTGGTCGAGATGGTCAACGAGATCACAAAGGCGCAGCTGCTCAACTGGCGGCTGGGCCGGCTCAAGGAGGCCGGCCGCCTGCGCCCGCAGCAGGTGTCGCTGGCCAAGCGCAACAACGTGTCGTGGGCGCGCGACATCGCCCGCAACGCGCGCGACATCCTCGGCGCCAACGGCGTGACCGACGAGTACCAGTGCGGCCGGCACATGCTGAACCTCGAGTCGGTCTACACCTACGAGGGCACGCACGACATCCACACTCTCGTGGTCGGCCAGGACGTGACCGGCCTGGCCGCCTTCGATGGCTAGCCCGGCGGCGGCAAATCTCTTGCTCGTCTCGGGGCTGGACCCGTCCGGCGGGGCCGGCTTTCTGGCCGACGCGCGCGTCGTCGAGATGCACGGCCTGCGCCCGGTCGGCGTGGTCACGGCGCTGACCGTGCAGACCACCAGCGACGTGCGCGCCGCCGAGCCGGTCGCCGCGGAGCTGGTCGGCGCGCAGCTGACCGCGCTGCTGAGCGACGCCGAGGTGGCTGCCGGCGTCATCGGCATGCTGGGCGAGGAGGGCGTGGCGGTGGCGGTCTCGGAAGGCCTGCGCCTCACCGCGGCTCCGATCGTGTGGGACCCGGTGCTGCGCGCCAGTGCCGGCGGCACCGCGCTCTACCGCGGCGATCCGCGCGGCGCGCTGGCGCTGCTGCGCGACCACGTCACGCTGATCACGCCCAACCTGGCCGAGGCCGAGGCGCTGGCCGGCTTCGACGTGCGCGACGTCGCCGCCATGCGCCGGGCCGCGCGGGCCATCGCCGGCGACGGCGTGGCCTGCCTGGTCAAGGGAGGCCACCTGGCCGGCGCTGTGGTCGACGTGCTTGCCGCGGGCGACGACGTGATCGATCTCGAGGGCGTGCGCGTGCCCGGCGGCGAGGACGTGCATGGCACCGGCGGCGCGCTGGCCGCCGCGATCGCCTGCCACCTGGCTCGCGGGGTCGAGCTGCCGGAGGCGGTGCGGGCGGCGACCGCCTTCGTGCGCGAGCGCCTGGTCGCGCCGGTGCGCTCGGGCCGGGGAAGGACCTCGGTGCTCTGATGCGCGTCTTCTTCACCGGCGGTACCGGCTACATCGGCCGGCCGCTCATCGCGGCCCTCGTCGAGCGCGGCGACAGCGCCGTCGTGGTGAGCCGCAAGGCCGCCCCGGCGCGCGAGAAGCTGGGCGACTCGAAGGCGATCGAGATCGTCGAGGGCGATCCGCAGTACGCGGGCAAGTGGATGGAGCGCGTGGCCGGCTGCGACGCCGCGGTCAACCTGGCCGGCGAACCGGTCGGCGCGCGCCGCTGGGACTCGCGCATCCGCCAGATCCTGCGCGACAGCCGCATCGACACGACGCGCAACGTCGTCGCGGCCATCGCGTCGGCGCCCGGGTCGGCGCGCCCGCGCGTCCTGGTCAGCGCTTCCGGCATCGACTACTACGGCCTCGACGTCAACGTCGGTCCGGAGGCGATGGACGACGAGGACGAGGTGGACGAGACAGCGCCACCGGGCGAGCACTTCCTGGCCCGGCTCTGCACCGAGTGGGAGGTAGAGGCGCGCGAGGCCGAGCGGCACGGCCTGCGCGTGGTCCTGATGCGGACCGGCATCGTGGTGGGCGGGACCGGCGGTCCGATGGATCGCTGGGCCGCGGCGTTCCGCAACTTCGCCGGCGGCAGGATCGGCAGCGGCCGGCAGTGGATGTCGTGGATCCACCTGGACGACGTGCTGGGGGCGTACCAGCTCGCGCTCGACTCGTCCGCCGTGAGCGGGCCGGTCAACCTTGTCGCCCCGGGCAGGTTGCGCAACGCCGAGTTCGCGCGCCAGCTCGGATCGGCCCTGGGCCGGCCCTCCTGGCTGCCCGTACCGGGCCGGGTCCTGCGCCTGGCCGTGGGCGGTCTCGCGGAGTACTTGCTGGCGGGCCGCCCGGCGGTTCCGGCCGCGCTGCTCCGCGCCGGCTACACCTTCCGGCACGCGCGTCCCTTCGAGTAGCCCCGCGCGGGTCACTCGCGATCTGGGTGCATCCGTCCCGGCTCAAGGCTCGCCGGGCTCGGCCGAACTTTCACGCGTGGGCTGGGACACCCAGACCGTCACGTCAGATATTTCGGGGGACCTCGAGCCGTGCCTCGAAGTCCTCGAAAGCACCGTGAGCGACAGCGTCGGCCGGCTCGTCCCGATCACGACCGACGGCATCCTGATCGGTCGCGGGGCCGAGGCGGCGGTGCGCCTGGACGACGAGAACCTGTCGCGCGAGCACGCGCGCGTCTCGCTCCTGCCCAACGGCGAGATCGGCCTGGCCGACCTGGGCTCGACGAACGGGACCTTCGTCAACGGCCAGCGGGTCGACAGGGCGATGCTGCGGGTCGGCGATCGCATCCGCATCGGCCGCACCGTGATCCAGTGCGTGCGCGACTCGGTGGCCCGCAGCAAGCAGGTGAGCGACCTGCTCGTCACCGCGCGCATCGCCCTGTGGGAATGGGACGAGAAGACCGGGCGCTTCTCTCTGTCGCACAACTTCACCGAGGTGACCGGCATCGCCGCCGCCGAGCTGTCGGATCGCCTCGACAACGCGATCCTGCTGGTGCATCCGGAAGACCGCGCCCGCGTGACGGAGGCGGTGGCCGAGCTGCGCGCCGGCCGCGAGCTGGCCGAGCTCGATGTGCGCGTGCGCGGGGCCGGCTACTACGACGTGTGGCTGGCCCTGCGCGCCCACGCGGTGCGATCGGGCCGCATCTTCGGCATCAGCGGCAGCGCCACCAACATCACCGGGCGCAAGCGGTCCGAGCGCGAGCTGCGCCGGGTGACCCAGGTGCTCGAGAACCTGCACGACGCCATCGTGGTCACCGACCTCGACGGCCGCATCACCGACTGGACCGCCAAGGCGCAGGCCAGGTTCCAGCGCCGCGCTCCGGGGCCGCCGCCGTCGCGGCTTCACGAGCTCATCGGCGGCGAGCGGGTCAGCGAGATCCAGCGCGCCATCACCGACCGCGGCCACTGGACCGGCGAGATCCCGATCTTCCTGTCGGGCGAGTCCGAGGGCATGTTCGAGGTCGCGACCGCGCCGCTCAAGGACGACGACGGCTGGGTCATCGGATACATCGCGGCGCTGCGCGACGTCACCGCGAAGAAGGCGCTGCAGAACCAGCTCATCCTGGCCGACAAGCTGGCCGCCATCGGCAGCATCGCCGCCGGGGTGGCGCACGAGATCAACAACCCGCTGGCCGTGGTGACCGGCGGGCTCGACTGGTTCGCGGAGCGAATGCACGGGCGCGCTCTGCAAGCTGCCGTCCCCGCGCAGGAGGAGTCCACGCTGCGCGAGGTCCTGGCCGAGATGAAGGACAGCGTGACACGCATCGCCGCCATCGTTGCCGGTATGAAGAACGCCAGCCAGAAAGACGATCCGTCCACTGCCCAGCACGTGTCCTTGCGCGGCGGCATCGAGGGGGCCGCGCGCATCCTCGCCAACGAGGTGCGCCACTCCGCCAAGCTCACGATCGAGGTGCCGGACGACCTGTGGGTCGCGTGCAGCGAGACTCGCCTGATGCAGGTGTTCATCCACCTCATCGCCAACGCGGTGCACGCGGTCGAGGACAGCCACAGCAGCGGGAACCACATCCGCATCCAGATGGTGCGGCGCGGCCCCGATCAGGTGTCGATCGCGGTGCGCGACACCGGCATCGGCATGTCGCCCGAGACCCAGGCGCGGCTGTTCACTCCCTTCTTCTCCACCAAGCCGAGCGGCAAGGGGACCGGGCTGGGGCTGAGCGTGACGCGCACGATCCTGGAGTCTTTCGGCGGCCACATCGCGTTCGAGAGCCGGCCGGGCGAGGGCACCACGGCCCACGTCGAGCTGCCCATCGTCTCGCCGCCGGCGCCTGTGGCGCCGCGGATCGCGCCGGAGCCGTCCGGCAAGCGCGGCGCCATCCTCGTCATCGACGACGAGCCGTTCGTGGCCAACGCCCTCAGCCGCCTCTTGCGCGCCCGCGGCTTCCAGACCGAGGTCGCCACCGACGGCCGCGTCGGCCTGTCCAAGGCCCTCAAAGGCAGCTACCAGGCGATCCTGTGCGACCTGATGATGCCGGAGTTCAGCGGCGTCGACCTCTTCCACGAGATCGCCGCCACCGCCCCGCACCTGGTCCGCCGCCTCGTCTTCCTGTCCGGCGGCGCCTTCACGCCCCGCGCCGAGGAGTTCGTCGAGGAAGCCTGCCGGCCCGTGCTGGCGAAGCCGTGGAAGGTCGATCTGGTCGTCGCGGCGATAGAAGAGATCGAATAGCCGAGCGTGGGGGAGGCCGGCACTCGTCCACGTCCACGTCCACGTCCACGTCCACGTACTCGTCCTCGTGTCACGTGCACGTGCACGCGCACGAGTACGCGCACGAGTACGAGTACGAGTACGAGTACGAGTACGGGGCTGGCCTACAGCTCGTAGCGCTGGACGAGGCGGATGAGGTTTCGCCGCGAGATGCCGAGCTCAGCGGCCGCCCGGGTCTTGTTGCCGCGGTTGCGCTCGAGGGCGGCGGCGATCATGCGGCGCTCGAGGGTGCGGACGGCGTCCGGTAGCGAGGTCGAGGCGTCGCCCTGGTCGGGCTCGTCGGCGGGCGGGGCCGCCTCCTTGAGGCGGGCCGAGACCATCTCCTCGCCGATCACGCGGTCGTCGGACGAGAGGACGATGAGGCGCTCGATCTCGTTCTCCAGCTCGCGCACGTTGCCCGGCCACGTGTGCGCGCGCAGGCGGGCGCGGCAGGCCTCCGAGAGCCGCTTGGGGCGCCGGCCGCGCGCGTGCTTGGCCAGGAAGTGATCGCAGAGGAGATCGATGTCCTCGGGCCGCTCGCGCAGGGGCGGGATGACCAGGTGGATGACGTGGACGCGGTAGTAGAGGTCCTCGCGGAACTCGCTGTGCTCGACCATCCGCTTGAGGTCGCGGTTGGTGGCCGCGATGATGCGCACGTCCACCTGGCTCGGCGCGGTGTCGCCGACCGCGGTGAACGTCCCCTCCTGAAGCACGCGCAGCACCTTCACTTGAAGGGCCGGGGACATGTCGCCGATCTCGTCGAGGAAGAAGGTCCCCTCGTGGGCCACCTCGAACAGCCCCTGCTTGTCGGCGATGGCGCCGGTGAAGGCGCCGCGCTTGTGCCCGAACAGCTCCGAGTCGAGCAGGTTGTCGTTGAAGGCGGAGCAGTTCTGCACCACGAAGCGCCGGTGCTTGCGCGCGCTGTTGTAATGGATGGCGCGCGCCACCAGCTCCTTGCCGGTGCCGTTCTCCCCCTCGATCAGCACCGTCGACTCCGACTCGACGACGCGATCGAGCAGGCGATACAGGTCCTGCATCGGCGCCGAGCGACCGATGATCGCGTCGTAGCTGTACCGGGTCACGTACTCGCGGGCCAGGTCGCTCTTGGCCGACGGCAGCTGCAGCCGGCCGTGCAGCTCCTCGGCGATGGCTCGCGCCACCTCGGCCATGAAATCCTCGAGCAGGTGCAGCTCGCGCTCGGCCAGGCAGGCCTGGTGCGCCGGCGGCGCCTGCGCGCGCTCCTCCTCGACGATGCCGCCGCACAGGAGCGCCCCGCACAGCTCGCCGTCAACCACGATCGGCGCCGCGATCTCGTTCAGGCCGGCGTGACAGGCCAGGCGCAGCGGCCGCGCCTCGTCGGTGGCGGCCAGGCGGACAAGGCTGGCGCGCGCGTGCTCGTGGCAGGCGCGCTCGCCGAGCTCGCGGCTCTGCACCAGCGGGCACTGGCTGCGTCCCGCGACGGCACGGGGCGGCCGCGCCAGCCCCGCGCGGTCGGCATAGCCGAGGCCCATGCCCCAGCGCCGCTCGATGAGCCGCGCCGCGGTCTTGAAGACCGGAAGCTCGAGCACCTCGCTCCACGGGATGGCCGACCCTGCCAGCACGGGCGGCAGCGTGACAGAAGGTCACACAGAAGGGCAAGCCGCGTTTTCACGAGGGCAAATCGACAACCAGGCGCAGCGCGCTCCGATTCTCGCGCCAGGCCTGCTCCGCGTCCATGAACGGGATCTCGAGCGTGATGACCTCGAGGCCGAGATCGACGCCGTAGCGCGAGCCGAACGAGCCGGGCGTGGGATAGCCGATGTCCCCGCTGGCGCCGTAGCCATTCTGCGCCCCCATCGCCTCGGCCAGCTCCTTGCCGCGGCCGTCCCAGTTGACCGTGCGAAACGGCGAGTGCAGCGCGACGAGCCGCTCGGCGCCGCTGCGCGCGATGAGCTCGACCAGCGCCTGCGTCTCCGGCTCCGACTCCGGGCTGGCGCCGGGGAAGTAGCCCGCCTTGTGGGTGCCGACCCAGTTCGCGGCCGCGAAGTTGCGGTTGAGGTCAACGTCGTTGGCGTTGTTCTTTGTGCCGGCGGCGAGCCCGTCCAGGTTGAGCGCCGGGACGATCCATGTGTCGCGGCCGGGCGGCTGCGCCACCATCTCCTGCACCATCTCGGCCAGGCAATGCACGCCGAGCGGCTCGTCGCCGTGGATGGCGCCGAACAGGAGCGCGGGCGGGCGCGCGAGCGCGTACGCCGCCGGCGCCAGGTGCAGCGCCATGATCGGCCGACCCATCACGGTGCGGCCTATCTCGATCTCTCGGCGCAGCTCGATCTCTCTCGTGCTCGCGCGGGCGCGCCCCGCTACATGTGGTCGAGCTGCTTGCCGACCACGGTGGCGACGCCGTAGCCGGTCAGCGCGGTCCACGCCATCTGGGCCAGCGGCGCATACAGGATGGAGCTCAGGTTGACCTTGAGCGTGTCGCCGATGTTCTCGCCGAGCAGCCAGAACCCGAGCGCGGCGACGAGCGGCCACACGATCATGACCCAGGCCAGGATGTGGGCCCCGGCGTGACCCGGCGGCGGCAGCCAGACCAGGAAGGCCAGGATCGCCAGCACCACCGGCACCAGGCTCAGGAAGGCCGCGCCCTGACCGTTGCCCACCGCCTTGAACATCTCGACCAGCGGCACGGCCTCGCCGACCGGGATCAAGACTTGTAGAAGCACGCACACGGCGCCGATGGTGGCGAGGAGCCGCCCGATCATCTCGCCGGTGTAGTGCGAGCGCACCAGCAGGCCCGAGATCAGCGTGACCGCGCCGACCAGCCCGATGAGCTCGCGCCAGTCGAACGCGGGCGCGACCGATCCATAGAGGATGGGCGCCAGCCCGATCCCGACGGCCGCGAACCCGCGCGCCATCGTCGCCAGTGGCACCGCGCCCAGCACCACCGACAGCACGCCAGTGACGATGAACAGAAGCGGCATGATCTTGATCGAGACCGGCAGCTCCGCGGCCAGCAGGCTCCACGAGAACGTCGTCTGGCCCGGCAGCACCGACCACGGTGCGACGAAGCAGGCGATCAGCAGCACGCCGAAGACCAGCATCAAGGTCTTGAGCGGCTCGCTCCACGGCTCGCCGCTCACCGAGGCGCGCCGCGGCGCCGGCATGTTGTACGGCGGGCGCAGCGGCGAGACGAGCTCGGTCTCCGGCCGATGGTGGAAGCCGCCCCCCGGCGGCGGCCCGTAGCCGTGCTGCGGCGGCGGCATGTGCGGGCCCGGCCCGTGCACCGGGCTGAAGCCGGAGCCGGCCGGCGGCGGCGGCCCGTAGCCGTGCTGCGGCGGTCCGAAGCCTCCATCCGGCGGCGGCCCGTAGCCGTGCTGTTGCGGCGGCGGCCCGAATCCCGGCTGCGGGATGGGCTGCGATCCGGGGCGCTGTCCGTAGCCGAAGCCGTCGGGAGGCGGCCCGAAGCCCTGCGGCCCCGGCCCCTGGGTGAAGGCCGGATCCGACGGCGGGCCGAACGGATGCTGGCCGAGCTGATGCGGCGGCGGCCCGCCTCCCGGGCCGGGCCCGAAACCTGGCCCGCCCGGCGGCGGCCCGAAGCCGTGCTGCGGCTCGGAGCCATAGCGCTGCGGTGGCGGCTCGGATCCATAGCGCTGCGGCTCGGAGCCATAGCGCTGCGGTGGCGGCTCGGACCCGTAGCGCTGCGGCTCGGATCCGTAGCGTTGCGGCTCGGATCCGTAGCGCTGCGGCTGCACCGGCCCACCCGGGCCACCCGGCTGCGGACCGCGATCGAAGGGCTGCGGCCCCGGGCTGGCCGCACGCGGCGCCGGCCCGGGATCGAATCCTGCGCCCGGTCCGGCCGCGCCCACGTCCATCATGCCGCGCGGGTCGCGCGGATCGCGCCCGTCGCGAAACCGCTCACTCGACAGCGGCTGGGTCGCGTCGAAGCCGGACACCCGGTTGTCGCGGGGCTTGCCGGCCGGCGCGCCCGCGTTGCGCGCGACGTCGCTGGCCATGCCTGGATAGCCCATGACCGTGCGAGCGCCGGGACCGGCGGCCGGCGCGGGCGCCGCGGGCTGCCTCGCGCCGCAGTACGCACAATGCATGGCGGTGTCGGGCAGTTCGTTCTGACACTGGACGCAGCGTTTCACCTGTGATGCTCCCGCGCGGGTGCCGCCGAGTATAGGACCCGCATAAAAAGTGTGCAATCCAACGTCCGGGCCCATCGCCGTCGAGTACCGTCGGTGACATGCCCGCTCTCGCGGAGATCAAGGCGCACGCGATGCGCCTGTTTGCCCGCGGCGAAGCTCTGCACGCGCTCCGCCTGTACGACGCGATCGTGACCGTCGCTCCGCTCGACTACGAAGCGCGACTCAGAGTCGGAGACTGCCTCGCCGCGCTCGGCCACACGGCGCCGGCCATCGAGGTGCTGCGCGCGACCGCCTGGTACGCGCTGAAGGCGGGCCACCCGCTGGTCGCCGTCGTCGTCGCGCGCGTCGTGGAGTCGCTCGGCGGCGAGCCGGACGATCTGCTCGCCGCGCTGGTCGTGCGCTACGGCAGCGAGTCGGAGCTGGTCGGCAAGTTCGCCGCGCGCATCGCGCTGCCTCCGCCCACCACCGAGGTGGCTGCGCCCAACCTGCACGCGCCGGCGGCGCCCGACTTCGCCGAGCGCGCCGCGACGCGCGCGCGAACCTGCACCGACGCGTTCGCCGAGTATCCGGCCGCCGTGCATCCGATCCCGCTGCTCAGCGAGCTCAGCGAGGCGGCGTTTCGCCGCGTGCTGTCCACGCTCGTCGTGCGCCGCCTGCCCGATCAGATGCTGGTCATCCGCGAGGGCGAGCCGGGCCAGTCGTTCTTCTTCGTCGCCACCGGCGAGGTGCGCGTCTACGACACCGAGCAGAGCGGGCGGCAGAAGGAGCTGGCTCGCCTGCACGAGAACGCCATCTTCGGCGAGATGGCGCTGATCAGCGCGCGCCCGCGCAACGCGTCGGTCGAGGTGGTCGGCGAGGCCGACCTGCTCGAGGTCACGCGCGACTCGCTGGCCGCGGTGGCAGGCGAGCTGGAGCAGGTCGCGGCCGCGCTCAGCCTGTTCACGCGCGAGCGCCTGCTGTCCAACCTCATGGTGACCAGCCCGCTGTTCCGCCCGTTCTCGCGCACCCAGCAGCGCGACCTCCTGCGCCGCTTCACCGCTCACGACGTGGTGCCCGGCACCGCGATCATCCGTCAGGGCGACGAGGGGCGCGGCCTGTTCGTGGTCCTGTCGGGCGAGATGGAGGTGTCGTCGATCGCCGCCGACGGCGCGCCGACCCCGCTGGCGACCCTGCGCGCCGGCGACGTGTTCGGCGAGATGTCCCTCATCCGCGGCGGGCCCACCTCGGCGACGGTGACCGCGGCCAGCGCGGCGACGGTCATGTTCCTGGCCCGCGACTACGTCGACCGGATCGTCGGTGCGGTGCCGGAAATTCGCAACTATCTCGAGACTCTGACCGAGACGCGGGAGCTCGACACGCAGCTGGCGATGCAGCCGCGAGCACGGTTCCGAGGACGACGTCATCATCCTCATCTAGGCCACTTGAAACAGTTCTCGGGCACTTTACGCTCGCGGGGCTATACTGATCCACAGCATGGAACCGCGCAGCGCTGGGAAACCGAAACGCGGGGGCCTGGTATGGCTCCTGGTCCTTCTCGCCGTCGTCCTGGTCTGGATGTTCTTCCGGCCAGCCGGAATGGACTCGGCCGAGCCCACCGACTCGACCGATCCGGCACATGGGTTCCTGGTCGATTCCGATGACATCCTGGTCGACCTGCGCGACGACGCCAGCGCGGCGGACGTCGCGGCGCTCGAGAAGACGTTCGGCATCGATCTCCAGCTGGTGTCGAGCCAGTCCGAGGACGAGCGCTTCTACCGCGCCCACGTCAACCCGGCCCGCCAGTACGACCTCGTGTCCCAGCTCAAGGGCCGCCCCGAGGTGGAGATCGCCGAGCCCGACGCGATCTACAACCTCGAGCCGACCGACTCGCTGTCGCCGTTCGAGCCGTTCAATGCCTACGTCGAGCCGCTGCGCGACACCCAGCGGGACGATCCGTGGGCGGACTTCCCGAACGATCCCAAGTACAAGTTCCAGTGGCACATGGACCAGATCCACATGCCGGCCGCCTGGAAGCTCTCCGACGGCAAGGGCGTGGTCGTGGCTGTGCTCGACACGGGAGTGGCCTACGAGGCGCACGGCAAGCTCTTCCATCAGGTGCCCGACCTGGCCGGCGTCGAGTTCGTCAAGCCCTACAACTTCGTCGATAACAACGAGCACGCCAACGACGACCACGGCCACGGCACTCACGTGACCGGGACCATCGCCCAGGCCACCCACAACGGGATCGGCGTGGCCGGCATCGCTCGCCACGCCAGCATCATGCCGCTCAAGGTCCTGTCGGGCCGCGGCTCCGGCTCGGTGGCCGGCATCGCCGACGCGATCCGCTACGCGGCCGACGAGGGCGCCAAGGTCATCAACATGAGCCTGGGCGGCCGGTTCCCCAGCAAGGTGCTGGAAAAGGCGGTCAAGTACGCTCACAGCAAGGGCGTCGTGGTGGTGTGCGCGGCCGGCAACGACGGCCGAGGCAAGGTCAGCTACCCGGCGGCGTATCCGGGAGCGGTGGCGGTCGCAGCCACTCAGTACGACGAGACGACCACCTTCTATTCCAACTGGGGGTCGGCGCTCGACATCGCGGCGCCGGGCGGCAACACCCGCGTGGACCAGAACGGCGACGGCCAGCCCGATGGCGTTCTCCAGAACACCATCGTCATCGGGGACCCGACAAAGGACGACTACTTCGGCTACATGGGCACGTCGATGGCGTCGCCGCACGCGGCCGGCGTGGCCGCGCTGGTCGTGGGCGAGGGCGTGACCAACCCGGACGCGGTCGAGAAGGTTCTCCAGGAGACCGCCCGGGCGCCCAAGGACCGCAAGCTGGACAAGAATCGCTACGGCGCCGGCATCATCGACGCCGAGGCGGCAGTGCTCAAGGCGCGCGGCCAGTCGGGCGCGGCGCAGCTGGCGCTCGGCGCGCTGCTCGCCGGCGTGGTGGCCTTCTCGCTGCGCCGCCGCGGCATGCTGGCTCCGCTGGCCGGAGCCGGCAGCTGGCTCGGCCTGGGCGCCGGCGTCCTGGCGGGAGCGAGCGGGCTGTTCTTCCTGCCCTACCTGTTCGGCGCGGCTGCCTCGTGGCCGGTCATCTCGATGCTGACTCGCGGCCTGCCGTCGTGGGACCTCTCGCTGCTCGGCCCGTCCGGCCACGGCAACGCGCTGTTCTTCAGCGCGCTCCTGCCGGTGGGTCTGGTCGCGCTCGGCTCCGGCTTCGCGCGGCTGCGCGCCCCGCTGGCCGGCCTGTGCCTCGGCGTCGCCGGCCATCTGCTCTTCACCATGGCGGCGGGCTGGATCGACATCCGCTGGATGGTGGCGGACGGGCTCTGGCTGGTGGCCAACGCGGCGCTGCTGGTCGGCGTGGCGCACCTGAGCCTGCGACGCCAGGTCTGATAGCGAGCCAGCACGGGCAGCACACAGGAGCGTTGAGAGCTGCGCTCGGCGCATCGCATCCAGGTCGCGCGCGCCGAGCACAAGTTCTCGTGCGCGCACATGACCGTGTTCCCTGACGGGCGCAAGGAGCGCCTCCACGGGCACAACTACACGGTCTCGGTGGCGCTCGACCTGGCCGCGATCTCGTTCGCCGAGGTCATCGACTTCGGGGCCATCAAGCGCGAGGTCGCGGCGCTCTGCGCCCAGTGGCGGGAGCGGACGCTCATCGCCGAGCGCAACCCCCACGCCAGCCTGCGCCGGGCCGACGGCGAGCTGGAGCTGGTCCTGTGCGGCAGGCGCTACGTGCTGCCCGAGGAGGACGCCCTGGTCCTGCCGATCGACAACACGACGGTCGAGGCGCTGTCGGCGCTCTGGGCGGAGCTCCTGGCTACTCGACTGGCCGGTGTACTGGCCGGGAGCGTGGCCGTCGGACTCGAGGTTCGCATCGAGGAGAGCCCTGGACAGGGCGCCAGCGCCTATTTGCCGCTGTCCGGTGCCAGTCTGACATCGATGTCAGGCAGCGAATAAATCGGACCTGCGCCCGGTTGGAAACGAAGAAGGCGCCGGTCCGAAAACACGAAAGCCCCCGGGGGAGCCGGAGGCCTTCGTTCCTAATCGACGTTAAGTAAGCGAAGCGAAGCTGAGGATAAAAACGGGAAAGGCTAGGAAATTTAAGCTAAGAACGCAGTGTGGAAATCTTTAAAGAGCTTGGTCTTTTCAGGATAAGGAAGCGTTCGCAGCCAGGGTTGCGCGGTCCGACAACCGCGCTGGCCCGAGTAAGAGCAACAGGCGGGCCAATCGCCCTGACCCCTTGCAATCTCTTGTTTTGCCGATGGGGACGTGATACCGAACCGTCGGTTAGCGAGAGGTCGGCGGGGGAAAGCACGACATCCATGTCGCGCCGCCCCGAAGCGAACGCAACTTTCTGACGAGCGCCATGCCGGAAACCAAATTGGTGGTGACCTCCGAAGGCCCTGAAGCGCGCCTTGGAGTCCTGGAAGGTGGCGCTCTGGTTGAGTATTTCCTGGAGCGCGTCCGCGAGCGCGGCATCAGCGGGAACCTCTACAAGGGCCGCGTGAGCCGGGTCTTGCCCGGCCTCCAGGCCGCCTTCATCGACCTGGGCAAGACGGTCGAGAAGAAGGCCTATCTCTACGTCGGCGACATCCTGGGTGCCGGCGACGAGCGCCGCCTGCTCGATGGCTACGACGGCGGCGACGATGACGACGACGCCGAGCCGGCCGAGAGCGGCGAGGGCAAGGACAAGGGCGGCAAGGACAAGACGCCGACCCAGTCCAAGAAGCGCCGCAGGGACGGCGGCCCGGCCTCGGCCCGCGGCCGCCGCGGGGCCAAGAAGCAGGTCTCGCACTCGCGAAAGATCGAGGACCTGCTCAAGGAGGGCCAGGAGATCCTGGTCCAGATCGTCAAGGAGGCGGTGGGGAACAAGGGCGCGCGGGTCACCGGCTACGTGTCTCTGCCGGGCCGTCACTGCGTGCTGATGCCGACCATCGACAAGGTCGGCGTCTCGCACCGCATCGCGTCCGACGGTGAGCGCAAGCGCCTGCGCAAGATCGTGGACTCGGCCCGTCCCAAGGACGCCGGCTTCATCATCCGCACCGCGGCCGAGGGGGCCGACGACCAGGAGATCCGCGACGACGTCAACTACCTGCTCAAGCTGTGGGAGCAGATCCGGCAGAAGAGCGCGCAGACGAAGGCCCCGGCCCTGGTCTACGCCGATCTCGACCTGGTCCTGCGCAGCGTGCGCGATCTCCTGCGCGACAACGTCGCCGAGATGATGATCGAGAGCGACGAGCAGTACCAGCGGGCGCGGCGGTTCGCCACCGCGTTCATGCCCAAGTACACCGAGCGCATCAAGCTGTACCAGGGCCGCACGCCGCTGTTCGACGCCTACGGGATCGAGGAGGCGCTGCGCGCCGGCATCCACCGCCGCGTGCCGCTCAAGTCGGGCGGCTCGCTGGTCATCGATCAGGGCGAGGCGCTGACCGCGATCGACGTGAACACCGGCAGCTTCATCGGCAAGAACGACCTCGAGAAGACCATCACGGCCAACAACCTCGAGGCCTGCGACGAGGTCGCGCGCCAGCTGCGCCTGCGCAACATCGGCGGCATCATCGTCGTGGACTTCGTCGACATGGAGAAGGAGTCCAACCGCAAGCAGGTGTGGGACGCCTTCCAGAAGGCGCTGGCCCGCGACTCGACCCGCTGCAACATCACCAAGATCAGCGAGCTCGGGCTGGTCGAGATGACACGCAAGCGCACGCGCGAGTCACTGCTGCAGATGATCACGCAGCCGTGCCCGACCTGCTCGGGGCGCGGCGTGACCAAGTCGGCCACGGCGCTGGCGCACGAGATCCTGCGCGAGGTCCGCCGGGTGGGCAGCACGGTCAAGGCCGACCGCATCCTGGTCGAGTGCCCGCCGCCGACGGCCGAGCTGCTCGACCGTTACGAGCGGCGCTACCTCGACGAGCTCGAGAAGCGATTCCAGAAGAAGGTCGACATAAAGGCGTCAACCACGATCCCGATGGACCAGTACAAGGTCGAGGGTCGCGTGGTGAAGGTGGAGGAGCCGTCGTCGGGGCCAAAGTCCGGATCTGCCGGGCGGAAACGCCGCGGACGTTCGGGGCGGCGCGGCCGCGCGGGCGGAGGTGGGAGCGGCAGCGACGCCGCCTCCGCTGCAGACTCACATGGGGACGAAGACGCCGGCGAAGGGCGCGAGGGGCTGGCCGGCCGGGCAGGGCCGGGTGAGAATGACGACCGGAGGCGCAGCGGTCTTGAACCGAAGGATGATACCGCGTGACCAGAGGGTCACGATAAACCACGAGTTCGCGTCGGTCGGCCAGCTGGTGAGCGAGTACGTCACCAACATCTCGCGCTCCGGCGTCTTCATTCGCAGCGACAACCCGCTTCCGGTCGGGACGCTGGTGAATCTGTGCTTCTCGGTCATCCTCGACGATCTCGAGACGGTGACCGGAGTGGGCAAGGTGGTTCGGGTCAGTCAGGATCCGAAGGGCATGGGGATCGTGTTCGTGGAGCTGGACTCGGTGTCGGAGAAGCTTGTCGACAGCCTGTTCACGCGTCCGATCGACGAGCGCGACGGAGGAAATCTGTAACCGGATGAGCGTGACGCGCAAGATCGTCGAGGGGGCACGTTCCGGGCTGAACTCGCTGCTCGACAAGGTCCTCGCCGACGACACGCCGCTCTCCGGCGTCGAGCGCGACGAGCTGGACGCCGAGCAGGCCCGGCGCATGGAGGCGCGCAAGCGCGGCGCCATCGTGCCGCCCGAGGAGAACCCGCGCGCGCGCTGGGCCGGCCCCGGCGACGAGGCGGCGCGGCAGAGGCGGAGCGCGGCCGACACGCGCGAGCAGCGCATCCGCTCGGTCCGCGCCGAGAAGCGCAAGGTCGAGGAGGCCGCGCGCGAGGACGCGTGGCAGAAGCTTCAGGACGATGCTCGGCGACAGGCGACCGCCGACGCCGCGCGGGCTGCGTCGAGTCGCAGCGCCGGAAGCAGCGCGAGCGGCGGGCCGCGCCCGGGCGCGCGCACGTCGTCGACGGGCGCGGGCTCCGGAGGATCGGCGCGGCGGCCGGGCGGATTCGGCCGCAACGACAAGATCGCGAAGTACTACAAGGTGCTCGATCTGCCGTACGGCTCCGACTTCGAGCAGGTGAAGGCCGCGTATCGCAAGCTGATGCGCAAGTACCACCCCGATCTGCACACGCAGTCGCCGCAGAAGGCCAAGGCCGCCACCGAGCTCTCGATGCAGGTCACACAGGCCTACAACGAGCTCGAGATTCACCTGAGCGCCGGCAACCACAAGAAGTCCTAGCCTGGTGTAGGCTCGGCCTCCGCTCCGGCGGTTCAAGGAGGCGCGAATCATGGAAGGCACGGCCAGCAAGACCGCGCTCATGGTGGCGGCGTATCGCGCGCGCGCGAGCCGCAGGCCCGATCCGGTGTGCAGCGACCCGTGGGCCAACGGCATGGCCGGGGCGCTCGGCCTCGAGATCTCGGTGGCCTTCGATCGCCACTTCCCGAACATGGAGCTGTGGATCGCGCTGCGCACGGCGTACCTCGACGCGCACGTGAGCCACCACATCGAGCGCGGCACGCGCCAGGTGGTGCTGCTCGGGGCCGGCTTCGACACGCGGGCGGCGCGCCTGGCCCGCGAGGGCGTGCGCTTCTTCGAGGTCGATCATCCGGCCACCCAGGCCGAGAAGCGCGCGCGCCTGGCCGCGCTGAAGGGTTATCCGGTCGACGCGGCCGAGCATGTCAGCTGCGACTTCGAAAGCGGACAGGACTTCGCCGCGCAGCTGGCCGGGGCGGGCTTCGACGCGGGCGCGCCGGCCGTCGTGCTGTGGGAGGGCGTCGTCTCGTACCTGAGCGAGGAGGCGGTGCGCGGCACCCTGCGCCGGGTGGCCGAGGCCTTCCACGCCGACACGCCGCTCTACTTCGACTACGTCGGCAAGCGCCTGGCCGAGGGAGACCGCATCAAGCCGGCGGACCACGGCGCGCGCGACGAGATCGCGCGGCTCGGCGAGCCGATCCTGTTCGGCACCAACGATCCGCTGCCGATGCTGGCCGCGTGCGGCTTCCGCCACGTGCGCACGGTCAACTTCGATCAGATCGCGCTGAGCCGGACGGGCACGTATGACCGGGAGCGCATGTTCCGCTTTCAGGGTATGTGTGTGGCGAGCCGCGCGGCGCTGAGCTTTCCCGCCGGCTTCTAGGCCGCGTGGTCAAAACGCCAAGCCGCCAAGATCGCCAAGAGGGCCGCGCGCTCGGCCGCCAGGGCGCCAGCAGCTTCATTGCTGCTGCGCTCTGGACAGGAGGCGTGCGCCCTGGCGGCCGAACTCGCGGCCCCTTGGCGGACTTGGCGGCTTGGCGTTTTATCCTCGCGGCCTCCTAAGCGCCTCTCAACGCCAGCTCATTGCCGAGAAGGCGCACAGGTTGATGGGAGCCTCGTCGAGCTTGCGCAGCGCCATCGCGGCGGGTGTCACCGCCGGGTCGCCGACCGACAGGCGCTCGGCGTCGGCCGGCACGATGTAGACCTCGGGGCACAGATCCTCGGTCTGCACTGTCAGGTAGCGGCCGGCCGGCGACCAGGCCGGCAACGTGACCGCGTGGCGCCCGGTGGTCATGCGCCGCAGCCCGGTGCCGTCGACGCCCATGGTCCAGACGTGGCCGTTCATGGCGAAGGCCAGCCGCGTGCCGTCCGGGCTGACCGACATCCCGCCGATGGCATCCGGCATCGCCGCGACCTCGGTCAGCTCGTCCAGCGCCGCGTTGCTGACCAGGATGATGTTGCGGTCGGCGAGCAGGAGGCGGCCGTCGGGCAGCCAGTCCCACGCGTCTGTCTGGGGCCAGCGGGCTCGCACCTCGCCGGCGCGGTCGAAGACCGTCACCACCGGCACGCCGCCGTCGTCGCCGAGGTCGATGGAGTGCCACTCGACCGCGATGAGCTGGCCGTCGGGCGAGATGCGGGGCTGGCCGGCGAACGAGTCCGGCTTCTCGAACGCGGCCGTGCGCGTCCCGTCCAGCTTCTGGATGGTGATCTGCTCGACGCCGAGCTCGCCCGAGTCCGGGTCGTCCTGGATGAAGGAGAGCTCCTGGCCGTCGCGCGACAGGTACGGGAACGCCACGTCGAGGCCGCCCAGGCCGGGCGGAAGCGGCAGGAAGCGCTGTGAGCCGTCGGCCACGGTGAAGTCGATGAAGCCGCTGCCGTCGCCGGCGCCGATGAACCCGCGAAAGACCATGCGGCCGTCCAGCCCGGCGTTGATGCCGTCGCCGTCGGGGGGCGTGCCCGGCGCGACGGGCAGCGGCTCGGGCGCGGTTCGCCACGCCTGCGGCGAGAATGCGCAGACGCCGGTCGCGTCGCCGTCCTCGACCTGCTGCACCCGGAAGGCGCCGCCTGGGCCCTCGCCCGAGACGAACGCCTCGGTCGCGTCGGCCGGGACGGCCCACAGCTCCGGGCATGTGATCTCCTCGCCGAATTCGGTGACCACGCCCCACCGCACGATGATCCAGCGGCCGTCGGGCGACCAGGAAGGCGCGTCCTCGTTCAGGTTCGACGTCGTCAGCTGGCGGAGGCCGGAGCCGTCCATGCTCATGACGAAGACGTGGTTCTCGGTGACCAGCGGATCGCCGAGATCGAAGGCCAGCTGGCTGCCGTCGGGGCTGACCGCCAGGAAGTCGGGTCGGTCGCCCCGGAACTCGGCCAGGACCTGCGTGGCTGCCAGGGCGGCATCGACGACGTGGATCGATTCGCCCGCCGCGATCAGCAGGCGGCCGTCGGGCGTCCACTCCATGTCGCGCGCGCCCTCCAGCGCGGCGAAGTCCGCCACGATCTCGCCTTCGCGGTCGAGCACGGACGGAACATCGTCGAGGGTGAGCGCGATGCGGGTGCCATCGGGCGACAGCTTGGGCCGCCCCAGCGCCTCGCCGAACTCGAAGCCGACCGTCGCGGTGCCGTCGCAATCGGCGAGCAGCAGGTCGGTGGCGCCGACGTCTCCGCTCAGCGGATCGTCGGTGACGACGAACTCGCTGGCGTCGGCCGACGGGGTCATGTGGTTGCGGACGTCGCCGGCGCGGCTGCGCACCGTCACCTGGCGGCCGGACGACAGATCGAGCTCGACATACTCGTAGGGCGCGTCGAAGTAGAGGACGCCGCGCAGCTCGCCGTTGACGTCGCCGGGCAGGCCGCCGTCGTCGGCCCCGTCGCCGCCATCGTCCTCGTTCGCGCCGCCGCCGTCGCCGGGGCCGCCACCTCCTCCATCGTCGTCGCCACCGGCGCAGGCCGGCGCGAGGAACGACAAGATCAGGACGAACAGGATCGAACAGCGCAGGACCACGGGGCCTCCTTGGCGCGCCGCGGGTACGGCGGCGGGCATCGAGGCCTACAGGAGGAGGCAGGGGTCGGTCAGTCGCACAAGACTTTGGTCAAAAACAGCCGCGGCGAGGCGCGGAAGCCCGACCGGTAGTACACGTGGTGGGCCCGGTGGTTGGAGGGAGCCACCATCAGGTGCAGGGCGCGGACGTCGGCGCGGCGCGCGGCCTCCTCGACCTGACTCAGCAGCCAGGTGCCGACGCCGCGATCGCGCTCCGGCTCGACCAGGTAGAGGTCGGTCAGGTACGCGTCCATGCCGCCGAACTCCAGGTCGTAGCCGTAGGTCATGATCGCGTAGCCGATCGCGCCGCCGTCGGTCTCGGCCAGCAGGATCTGCCCCAGGTGCGGCTCGTCGATCAGGCGCGACAGGCCGCGGCGCGTCGTCTCGCTGTCGAACGGGATGCGCTCGAACGCCTGGAACTGCTCCACCAGGGCCAGCAGTACGTCCAGGTCTCGGCTGCCGGCTCCCCGCACGGTCGGCCGCATGGCGGATCGATTGTGCCATGGCCGGGGGGTGGCGTGGCTCGACGCGCCAGCAGGGAATTGATTGTCCGGGTGACCGGGAGAGATCTCGCGGCGCCCGGAGCCGGGCCTTACGCGCCCAGCTCGCGGCGGACCATGTGGGTGCCGGACGCCAGGGCACGCAGCTTCTGCTTCGCCACCGGGCGCGGGAGCTGCTTGAGACCGCAGTCGGTCGTGATTGTCACCCGGGACGCATCGATGTGCTTCAGCACCTTGCCGATGCGCTCGGCCACCAGCTCGGGCGTCTCGATCTCGAGCGTGCGGACGTCGATGACCCCGACCGCGGCGCGCTTGGGCGCGGGCAGCTGGGCCAGGAGATCCGCATCGGCCATCTCGCGACAGGCGAAGTCGAACACATATTCATCGACACCGACGCCGAGGTAGTGCGGCATCACCGCGCGGTAGCCGGCCGCTGTCATGCCGTCCAGCTTGTTGCCCCAGGCGTTGCCCATGCAGAAGTGCCAGGCGGTGCGCACGCCGGGGGCGCCGCGCGCCTCGGCCAGGGTGTGGCTGATGGTCTCGGCCACCCACGCGAAGTCCTTCTCGCCCGACAAGGTCGGGATCCAGGCGCCGAGGTCCTCGAGCTGGATGTAGCGGCAGCCGGCGGCGACCAGCTCCGCGATCTCGGCGCGAAACACGTCGGCCAGCGCGCGCGACAGCTGGTAGCGGTCGCGGACCGGGCCGCTCTGGAAGTGAGCGAGCGTGGACAGCTGCACCGGTCCGGCCCCGACGCACGCCTTGACCGGCCGCGACGTCAGCCGCTGCGCGAGCTGGTAGAGAAAGGCCATGCGCACGGGGCCGCGCCGGATTTCCCCGCGCACCGCCACGCCGCCCGCCTCGTCGAGCGCCCACTCGTCGCGCCCATGCGCCTTGGCGCGCGCCGGGTGCGGCAGCTTCTCCTTGCCGAACCCCTCGGTGCGCTCCAGCCAGTACCACAGGAACGACCCGATCCCCATGTTGTAGTCGTCGAACCACATCTGCCCGTCGGCCACCACGTCGAGGCCGGCCTGCTCCTGGTCGCGCAGCACCGCGCCGGTGGCGTCCTCGTACGCCTCCGCCACCCGCATCACCTTGAACGCCTCCAGCACGTCGCGTCCCTCGAGCTGATAGCGGAACCAGTCCGGCCGCGGATACGACCCGACCATCGTCGTGGGCAGGATGGGGAGCTCCATGGCGGGCATCTTGCCACGCTCGGTCGGCCGAGGGGGGGCTCAGCGGTGGAAGGGCGACTCGTTGATCCAGTGAAAGCCGCGCGTCATCAGCAGGGAGCCGGGAGCTGCCGCGCTGGCCAGCCGTGCGGTGACGTGCTTGCCGTCGAAGTCACCCTCGAGGAGCTCGTCGGCCTCTCGTCGTATGTCGCGCTGCCTCGGCGTGGATCTGCCTGGCTGGGCGGCGGGAGTCGTGCGAGTCTCGGCGGCGGATTTCTGTCGATGAGGTTCTCCGCCCTCTGTCTCTCGGCGATGCTGGTGATCACGATCGCCGCGTCGCCGGCGTGGGCGCAGGAGGAGCCGGCCCACGTGGGCGAGCTGCGCGTCGAGGGCAACGAGCGCACGGCCGATCCGGTCATCCTCGACGCAGCCGGGGTCAAGCCGGGCGATCGCTTCGACCCGGACACGGCAGCGGAGGTGCAGCAGCGCGTCCTCAACCTGCGCCTGTTCCGCGAGGTGACCGTGACGCCGGAGCCGCGCGGCGGCCAGGTCGATCTGTCGATCCGCGTTGTCGAGCGATGGACGCTGCTGCCGATCCCGTTCGTCGGCGCCTCGTCGCGCGGGCTGCGCGGCGGCGCGTTCCTGCTCGAGTCGAACCTGTTCGGCTGGAACAAGCTGCTCGTCGCCGGCGGCACGTACAGCGGAGAAGGCCCGTCCGCGTTCGCGCTCTACCGCGATCCCGGCATCGCGGGCAGCCGTGCGCTCCTGCGCAGCTCGCTGCGCTACGGCGATCTTCTGCGCGAGCAGTTCGACGGCGAGCAGCGCGTCTACGCGTACCGCGACGAGCGCTTCGAGGCCGCGCTGTCCGGCGGCTACCAGATCCTGCCGTGGCTGGCGGCCTACGCCGGCTGGTACGGCATGCTGGCCGGCGCCGAGTCGGAGCCGGACCAGATGGCGCCGCCCGACGGCGGCCCGCTGCACGGCTGGACGGCAGACATCGACGTCCGCGCGCAGGACTTCCACCTCTACTTCAACGAGGGCGTCATGGCGCGCCTGTCGTATCGCCACGCCCTCGAGGCGCTGGGCGCCGATCGCGACGTGCTCGAGCTTTCCGCCTTCGCCCAGCTCGCATGGCGGCTGATCGGCGACCAGTCAACGTCGCTGACCGCGCAGGCCGCCCTCGCCGACGGCGATCCGATCCTCGACGCGGTGCTGCTGGGCGGCGTACCCGGCACGCGCGGCTTCGAGCGACTGGGCCTGTGGGCCGAGCGCGCGGCATCCCTCACCCTCGAGCACCAGGTCCCGGTCCTCCGCTTCAGCTGGGGCATCTGGACCGTCAACACCTTCGCCGAGGCGGGCGCCGTCGAGTGGCGCGAACGCGACGAGGCCTTCGTCACGCCCGGCGCCGGCATCCGCCTCTACCTGCTCGGCGTCGCCTTCCCCGCCTTCGGCGTCAACGTCGCCTGGTCATTCGAGGACCAGCGCGCCTTCGGGATGGCCAGCTTCGGCTTCAGCCAGTAGCGCCCGAGCGGCCAGCGGCTTCGCATCTCACCGATCTCGTTTACGCTCGGTCGCATGGCGACATTTCGATCGGGGGATCGGGTGCGATTCGCAACACTGCCGGGCTGGGTGGCGCGGCTGCCCGAGGAATCGCGCGCAGTATTCGCCGCCTGCCTCGGCAAGGTCTTCCCGGTAAGCGAAGTCACGCCCGACGGGCTCCTTGTGCTGGACGTGAGCGCCGCGGTCGACAGCCAGCAGGGCGGGTTCCAGAACGACATCCGTGTCGAGCCGGAGTTCGTGGAACCGGAGTAGCGCGTTTCGGGCGCAATGCCGGACTGCGCGTGGCTGCGCAGTTGAGCTAGAAGTCTCCCGCCACGCCGATGCCGCCGCCGCCGGGCAGCAGGGTGCCCTGCAGGCGGAGCGCGCTCTCGGACTCGCGCGAGTCGCCGCGGCTTCTCCACCACAGGAAGGCTCCGACGGCCGCCGAGCTCACTCCGACCACGGCGCCGACGTCGGCGGCGATGGCCCAGCGCTTCTCGCGGTCGAGCGCCCGGTCGGCGGAGGTCGGGCAGATCAGGTCGTCGGCGCACAGGTCGTCGGCGTCCTCATGGGCGCGCCGGGCCAGGACGCCGAACACGACAGCGCCGCCGATGGCGGCCCCGCCGCCGGCGAGAAACAGGTAGGCCGGAAGGCGCGAGGGCCTCGGGCGCATCTCGACCCGGGCGCTCGTGCTGACCGCGGCGTCCGGCGCGTTCGATGCCGGCGGCTGCTGTGCCCGCTCGCGCTGGAGGCGACGCTCGCGCTCGCGCTCCCGTTCGGCGCGCTCGAGGCGGGCCAGCCGCTGGCGTTCCTCCTCGCGCTGGCGAAGAGATGTCTCCAGGCGCTGCAGGCGGTCGCGCACGGCATCCACCTTCCTGGCCTTCGGGCTCTTGAGGTACTGGCGCAGGTACTCGATCGTCTTGCCGTAGTCGCCCATGCGCTCGCAGGTGTTGGCCAGGACGAGCAAGAGCTCGAGCCGACCGCTCAGCCGGTAGGCCTCCTCGTAGAGCACGATGGCCTTCTCGTAGCGACCCGCGATGTAGTGGCTCTCGCCCATGCGGAACAGCTCGCGCGCCTTGTCGTCGTCGTTCGCACCCGGCTGCGCGTTTGCCCGACCCGCGACTCCGGTCCCGAGCACCGTCGCGACAACGACGATCGCGGCCAGTGCCCGCCTGCTCGCGCTGCTCGTCATTGTGATCCCTCTGCACGCGTGTCGCTGTCGTCGGGTTCCGACGCCCACGGATCCGGGTTGTCGCTCATCGCGCCGTCGTCGCGAACGTCATCGCCGCTGTCGTCGTTCGCGCGCGCGCGCTGCCTCACCTGGCGCTTGCGGCCAGCCTCGGGCGTCGATGCGCGCCGGACCGGCCGGGCGGCCTGAGCAGAGCCCTTTCGCTGCGCCACATCGGTCTGCGCCGGCTCCAGTCGGATGCGGGACGGCGGGGGCTGATCGGTGAAGTCGAGGTCCACCGACCCGTAGCCGGCGGCGTGAACCCTCATGACGTGACGCGTGCCATCCAGCGGAAGCGTGGCCCGGTACGACCCGCGCGCGACCGCGACGCCGTCGAGCTCGACGGTTGCCTCCGCGGGCGCGACGGCGACCGCGACCTCGAAGGTGCTCGCCCGCGCGGGCGCCGGGGACTGCGCCGGTGCGGCTGCCGCCGCGGCCGGGGACTGCGCCGGCCTCGCAGCTGCCGGCGCGGCGGTCTGCGCGCCCGGCAGAACCGCTCCCTGGCCCTGCGCGGGCGGCTTGGCCGCCGACTGCCGACGCGCGTTGATGCCGTACGCGATGGCGTACGCGGCCACGACCGTGAGCGCGGCCAGCCCGAGGAAGCTCCACTTCCCGCCGAAGCCGCCCACCCAGCGCATCCAGCGCCTTGACTGCGTGCGGGTCTGCTGGCTCTGGTAGGCCGGAATCGACTGGGTGTCGCCGGGCGGCGGCGACAGCGAGACGACGCCGAAGCTCCCGGTGGTGCGCGCGAACGAAGCGCTGTCGGGTAGCGAGAAGCTGCTCGAGCTCACGCCGGCGGCGAACCGACCGCTGCCCGAGCGGTCGCCGCCCGCGTCGACATCCGAGCCCGACGCGGCGCGCGGGCCCTTCGCGGCCGCCTCGCCCGACAGCATCCGCCCGGCGCGCATCTCCGCCACGCACTGGCGCTCGAATCGAGCGCGCTCGCGCAGTCGCTCGGCGAAGGCGCTCCGCATCCATCCGCCCAGGTCGGCACCGCTGACCGGGCCCACCTCCTCCACGGCGGACTCGAGCGCGCGCCGGAACTCGTCCGCCGTCTGGGGTCGCTGATCCGGGTCGCGCTCCAGAGCCCACAGGACGACATCGTCGAGCTCCCTGGGCAGCGTGGGCACGATCTCGCTGGGAGCCGGGATGGGCTGCTTGAGCACGGCCATCACTCGCTTCTCGTCGCTCTCGGCCCGGAACAGGCGCGTCCCGGTCAGGAACTCGTGCAGACAGACGCCGAGCTGAAACACGTCGGCGCGCCCGTCGAGCGGCACGTCGTAGAGCTGCTCGGGCGCCAGATACGACATCTTTCCCTTCACGATCTTCTGCACACCGCCGCGCGTCTCGCCTTCTAGCTGGGCCGCCTTGGCGACGCCGAAGTCGACGATCTTGACCACGCCGTTGAAGCAGACGATCAGGTTGGACGGAGTGACGTCGCGATGCACGATCGGTTGCGGGTCACCGTCCGGATCTGTCGCTGTATGAGCGCAGTGCAGTCCGGCCGCGATCTCGGCGACGATGCGGCACGCGATCGAGGGAGGCAGCCTCTCGCCGCGCACGTGGAGCGTGCGGGTCAGGTAGAGCAGCGTCTCGCCGGACAGGTACTCCATCACGATGAAGTAGCCGTCCACCGAGTGCCCGATGTCGAGAATCTGGACGACGTTGGGATGGCGGATGGACGCGGCCAGACGCGCTTCCTCGAGCAAGCTGCCGGTGGAGCTCTCGTCCTTCACCAGCGCGGGATCGATGCGCTTGATGACGACGAAGCGCTCGAGTCCGCCGGCCGCCTCCTGGAGGCCGAGGTAGACCTCGCCCATGCCGCCGCGGCCGATGCGGCGACCGAAGCGGTAGATCGCCCCGCCACTGCAAAAGCTCTGGAGCCCCTCCGGCCGATCAGCTGCCTGCACGGGTCCACCTCCCGCCACGACGCCGCGCTACGAGGCGTCAGGCGTGGGTGAGTCTATCGCGCACTCGCGTGGCCGGCGAACATTCAATCGGTTTCACGAGCGTACGACGCGGCACCGCGGTCAACGCCGGGGTGCGCTCGCCATGCGTGTCGCTCCCGCGAAGGTGGGGTGCACGGTTACAGAATCCTACCCGACCGTCGCTGCGGGCGCCGCCGCCGACCTCGTCGCCGCAATTGCTCCCTCCCTTCGCGGCGAGTAGGGTACTCGGGTCTCAGGACCCTCGCGCCGACTCCGCGGAGCCGGTCGATCGGGGGGCAGATGACGTTCAGCGGTGCAAAGGCCTCGGGTTGAGCGGCGGGTCGTTGGGCTCGGCGCCGGGTCGACGAGGGGGGTTGCATGAGCAGGAACAAGGAGAACTGGGGCCGCCTCTCGATCGCCGCGGCCGGCCTGTCGCTCACCGTCGGCTGCACCTTCAACACTCTGGACGTCTCCGACTGCGAGACCAGCGCCGAGTGTCGCAGCGACTTCGGGCTGGGCTACGTCTGCCGCGACGACGGCCTGTGCGAACGGGCGGACGTGGCGCCGCGCTGCACCGAGACCTTTCCGCCCGACCTGTTCGACGATCGCTTCGAGCAGCGCGACCGGATCGTGTTCGGCAACATCGTCGATCGATCGGTGACGTTGTTTCAGGCATTCGAGCGTACGGCCCAGCTGGCCTACGATCAGGCGAACACCCGCGGCGGCCTCGACGGCCGCGAGTTCGGCGCGGTCTTCTGCAGCGTCGAGGAGAACGCGGACCTGGACGACCTCGACCACATCGAGGCCGCGATCGCGTCGGTCGAGTTCCTGGCCCGGACGGTGGGCGTGCCTGCCATCCTGGGCCCGGTCACCTCGGTCGAGGTCCAGAACGCGTTCCTCGCCATGGCCGGGCAAGACGTGCTGATGATCTCGCCGTCCGCGACCAGCCCGGCGCTCACCGATCTCGACCCGGCCCAGGTCTCCGACGAGAGGCCGGGCCTCTTGTGGCGGACCGCGGCCTCCGACGCTCTGCAGGGCGCCGCGATCGCCAGCGACATGCTGACCGGTCGCGATCCGCCGGTGACGAGCGTGGCAGCCATCCACGAGGTCGGGGCCTACGGCGAGGGCCTGTACGAGGTCTTCGCCCGCGCCTTCACGGACGGCGGAGGCGAGGTGACCGCGTACCCCTACGCAGACAGCGGGCAGCTGGCCGAGGCGATCGCGCAGGTCGGATCCACCGACGTGCAGGAGGTGCTGTTCATCTCGAGCGAGACCCAGACGATCATCGGGTTCCTCGACTCGGTCGCGTCGCTCGCGCAGTACGAGACAAAGTCACTGTTCATGACCGACCCGGCCGCGAACCCGGACGTGCTCGCCGAGGCCAGCGGGACGGCCCTCGCCAAGGTTCGGGGCACCCGGCCGGCGCCGCTCGACGAGGACGAGGACGTGTACGCCAGCTTCATCGCCTCCTACGCCGGCGAGTTCGGCGACGACGTCCGCGGCTTCCCCTTCACTCCGAACGTCTACGACGCGGCCTGGTTGCTGGCGTACGGCGCGGCGTGGGCGATGTTCCGCGAGGATGGGGCGATCGCAGGTTCCACCATGGCGCGCGGTCTGCGCCGGCTCAGCGACGGTCAGACCGTCGAGATCCGCCCGAGCGGCTGGTCCTCGGTTCTACAAGTGTTCCGCGACGGAGGCGCCGTGAACGTGAAGGGAGCCTCCGGCGAGCTCGATTTCGATCCCGACACGGAAGAGACCTCGGCCGGCATCGAGGTCTGGCAGGTAAAGGATCGCAGCATCACCTCGATCTACACGATCCAGCCGTGACTCGCTGGCGCCGGTAGGGCGCCCTTCTCGTTCATCCAGCGCCAGACGACAGACGGGAGCGGATCGACCCGTGTCCCTTTACCCATCGCGTTCTGGAGTCCGGCCAGGACGCGCTTGGCCCTGGCATAGAGATCCTCGTGAGGTCGCGACGTCAGGAGCGACGCGTTGGGAGCGTTCGGATCGCTCGAAGCCCTGCAGTTCTTCCAGGTATCGAGAACCCAGGCCTGTCGGCACGGGAGCGGCCTGACATCGTGGATGTCACACGAATCGTCGGTGTTGAACGGGCACATCGAGTGCGAGCGGCCATGCTCTCCCATGAGCTTCACATAGCCGCGGACGTCCCCAGCCGATAGAGAATCTGCAGCCCGTCGAGCCCTGTCGCCGCTCTTCTCCGCCCACTCGATGACGCGTGCGAGGAATCGCTCGCGAGCTTCGCGCCGCTCCGGCTTCCTCAGCTCATTCGCGACTCGCAGCCCCTCTGGTTCCGATATGAGGACCAGAGACTCGCAGCACCCTGAGCAGCCCTTGTGGCACGCGATCTCCTTCCCGATCTGCTTGGCCAGCGCGGGGAGGTGTTGATCCGAGGCGTCCGTGCCTGCGTAGATGTCTTCGAGGACCGTCAGCGCCTCTTCGGCGGAGACGGAGCGCATCGGTGGAAGGTCGCCGGTCGAGTAGCGAGGCTCGGCAAGCAGCGCATCCACCAGCTCCCCGAGCTCCACAGATTCCTGCGAATCCGGCATCCTCGAAAATCTACCCGGTCTGCGTTCCCGGGGCGCCAGGCCCGCGCTACGAGCCGGGCATCAGGTTGACGTCGTCGTCGGAGACGGTCGCGCCGCGCAGGATGCGGAAGTCGCCGCCCCACTGCTCGACGAGCATGCAGTCGGGGCCGGCGGCCTGGTAGCGCCACCAGCGGCAGCGCAGGACGCTCTCCGGGGAGAGGTCCTTGCCGCCGGGGACGATGCCGGCGTCGCCGGTCACCTTCACCGTCGCGGTGCCGCGGCGCTCGAGCTCGTAGCGCTTGCCGGCGGCGCTCAGCGCCTCCGGGGGGTACCCGCCGACGTTGACCTCGCTCTCGGTCTGCATGACGCGGACGGCGCTGGAGCCGACGCGGTCCATGCCGACGACGAGCCAGCGGGTGTCCTGGATGTTGACCATGCGGCCGGCCACCCAGCGGTGCCCGTCTTCGTCGTAATGGAGTACGCCCTCCACGACCCAGTCCCGTCCACCGTGCTGGACGATGTCGCCGGGGCGCATGTCGCGCACGCCGCGCTCGAGCAGACGCGCCGCGTCGCCGCTCCCGAGCTGTCGCCCCGGGTTCGCGCCGCGCTCGAGGGCCTTGCGGCGCTGCGCCGACCACACAAGGCCGCCACCCACCACGGTCGCTGCGCCGGCGACAATCAGGATGGCGATGAGCAGCGCAGTGAACATGTGGTGGGCTCGGATTGTGACCACCACCTCCCCATGGGTCAACGAGTAACGCGGCGCGTAACCCAGCGCATCACCTGTCGCAGAATGACAGGGAACACCGCGAAACCGCGCCGCATCGCGGCTTGACACCCCTACTCCTGCGAAGTACTACGGACCCGCCGATGCCGAGGAGCAGACGATGGTAGCCGTGCATGCCCAGGAAGACTTGCGCCGGGTCCTCGACGAGGATGGGCGTGTCATCAAGGGCGCCAGGGTCCCCTCCATTCCGGAGGAGGACCTCATGCGCATCTTCGACACGATGCTGCTGGTCCGCACCATGGACGACCGCATGATGAAGATCCAGCGGCAGGGCCGGCTGGGCTTCTACATGAAGTCGATCGGCGAAGAGGCTTCGCACTTCGCGGTCTATCCCCTGCGCAAGACCGACTGGGTGTTCCCGAGCTACCGCGAGCAGGGCGCCTGGTTCTGGGCCGGTTACACGATCGAGAACTTCATCGATCAGCTGTTCGGCAACACCAACGACCCGACCAAGGGCCGCCAGATGCCGGTCCACCACTCGGCCAACTGGCTCAACTACGTGTCGATCAGCTCGCCGGTCGGCACGCAGATCCCTCAGGCCGTCGGCACCGCGATGGCCATGAGCATCAGCAAGACCGACGACGTGGCGCTCACCTTCTTCGGCGAGGGCACGTCGTCCACCGGCGAGTTCCACGTCGGCATGAACTTCGCTGGCGTGTCCAAGGCGCCCGTCGTCTTCATCTGCCGCAACAACGGCTGGGCCATCTCGGTCCCGATCGAGAAGCAGACGGCGGCCAAGACGTTCGCCTCCAAGGCGGTCGGCTACGGCATGCCGGGCGTGCGCGTTGACGGCAACGACATCCTGGCTGTCATCCAGGCCTCGACCGAGGCGGTCGAGCGGGCCCGCGCCGGCGACGGCCCCACCATGATCGAGGCGCTGACCTATCGCCGCGAGGGGCACTCCAGCTCCGACGATCCGTCGGTGTATCGCGACGCCAACGAGCCGGAGCAGTGGGGCCGGCGCGATCCGCTCAACCGGATGCGCGGCTACCTCAAGCACAAGGGCCTCTACGAGGACGATCACGAGAAGCAGATCGTCGCCCAGTACAACGAGGCCATCACCGCTGCGCTGGCGCGCGCCGACGAGACCGGAATTCCGCCGGTGGAGTCGCTGTTCGACGACGTCTACGAGGAGGTGCCCTGGCATCTCCGTGAGCAGCGCGATTACTTGCTGACGCAGCCCCGCACCAAGAGCCCGCACAAGCACTAGAAACCCGCGAGAGCGCGACGCCACGGCTGGCGCGTGCGGCCCGGGTTGACGAGGAGATTCGTTCTCATGCCCACCATGAACATCATCCAGGCCGTCAACGACGCACTTCGCGTGGAGATGACGCGCGAGCCCAAGGTGGTGGTGCTCGGCGAGGACGTCGGCAAGTTCGGCGGCGTGTTTCGCGCCACCTCCGGCCTGCACGACGAGTTCGGCCCCGAGCGCGTCATCGACACGCCGCTGGCCGAGGCCGGCATCATCGGCACGGCTGTCGGCATGGCGCTCTACGGGATGCGCCCGGTGCCGGAGATCCAGTTCGCCGACTTCATCTTTCCGGCCTACGATCAGATCGTCAACGAGCTGGCCAAGTTCCGGTACCGCTCGGGCGGCCAGTACCCGTGCCCGGTCGTCATCCGCACGCCGTACGGCGGCGGCATCCGCGGCGGCCACTATCACTCGCAGTCGCCGGAGTCGCTGTTCATCCACATCGCGGGGCTCAAGGTGGTCGTTCCGTCGAATCCGTACGACGCGAAGGGCCTGCTCTTGAGCTGCCTGCGCCAGAACGACCCGGTCCTGTTCATGGAGCCCAAGCGCATCTACCGCGCCGCGCGCGGGGAGGTGCCGGCCGAGGACTACACGGTGCCGCTGGGCCAGGCCAAGGTCGTGCGCGAGGGCGAGCAGGTCACCATCATCTCCTACGGCGCGATGGTGCCGATCGCCGAGGAGGCCGCGCAGAAGGCGGCCGAGCAGAGCATCTCGTGCGAGGTGCTGGACCTGCGCACGCTGCTTCCCTTCGACATCGACGCGATCCTCGGCTCGGCCAAGAAGACCGGTCGCGTGGTCATCGTGCACGAGGCGCCGCGCACGTGCGGCTTCGGCGCCGAGCTGGCCGCGACCATCTACGAGCGCGCCATCGAGTATCTCGAGGGGCCGATCCAGCGGGTGACCGGGTTCGACACGCCGTTCCCGTACAGCCTCGAGCACGAGTACATGCCCAATGCCGACCGCGTGCTGTCCGCGGTCCGCGCGACCCTGGAGTGGTGACGATGGCTTTCGAGTTTCACCTGCCGGACCTGGCCGAGGGCATGACCGAGGCCGAGGTGGTCGGCTGGAAGGTCAAGGAGGGCGACGCGGTCGCGCTCGATCAGCCGCTGGTCGAGGTGATGAGCGACAAGGCGACCGTCGAGATCCCGTCGCCGCGCGCGGGCACGCTGTCGCGGATCAACTTCCGCGAGGGCCAGGTCTGCAAGGTCGGCGAGGTGCTGTTCGTGATCGACGAGGCCGGCAAGGGCGCGAGCGCGCCGTCGGCCAGCGCGTCGTCCGGCAGCGCGTCGGCGAGCGCGTCGGCTCCCCCGGCTCCCGTGTCCGCGGCCCGCGCGTCGAACGGCAACGGCCAGGGTCACGCCGCTCGCGAGGTGGCGGCCCCGGCCGCGCGCCCGCCGGCGGCGCATGCGCCGGAAGTGATCGATGCGCGGCCCGGCTCGCGCGTGCTGGCCACCCCGGCCACCCGCCGCCTGGCCCGCCAGCTCGGCGTCAACCTGCGCGGCGTGCCGGCGACCGGCCGCAACGGCCGGGTCACCTCCGACGACGTCCGCCGCACGGCAGAGGGCGGGCCGCGGCAGACCGGCGCGGCGACCGCGCAGTCGCGCGGCTTCGCGCCGATGGCGATCGCGCCCGGCGGTGAGGAAGAGCGAATCCCGCTGCGCGGCCTGCGCAAGCGCATCGCCGACAACATGGCCCGCTCGGTGGCCACGGCGGCTCACTTCACTTATGTGGAGGAGGTGGACACCACCGACCTGGTGGCGGTCAGGAAGCGCGCGGCCGAGCGCGCCTCGGAGCGCGGCCTCAAGCTCACCTATCTGCCCTTCATCGTGAAGGCGGTGGTGGCGGGCCTGAAGCGCTGGCCGCAGCTCAACGCGTCGCTCGACGAGACCACCCAGGAGATCGTCCGCAAGAAGTACTACCACGTCGGCATCGCGTCGCAGGGGCCGCAGGGGCTCGTGGTCACGGTCGTGCGCGACGCGGACCGGCGGTCGATCTTCGACATCGCGGCCGAGCTGGATCGCCTGGCCAAGGCGGTGCAGGACGGCACCGCGACCCGCCAGGACCTGACCGGCTCGACCTTCACCATCTCGTCGCTGGGCAAGCTGGGCGGCGTCATGGCCACGCCGATCATCAACTTCCCCGAGGTCGCCATCCTCGGCGTGCACGAGATGAAGCAGCGGCCGGCCGTCTTCGACGGCGAGATCGCGATCCGCTGGCTGATGAACCTCTCGATCTCCGTCGACCACCGCCTGGCCGACGGCTGGGACGGCGCCATGTTCGTGCAGGAGATCAAGTCGCTGCTCGAGGACCCGACGCTCATGTTCATGGAGATGATCTGACGTGGCGCGGGGGGCGCGCGCAGCCAAGAGCAGCAGAGAGGGCGGGGGCGCGCCGCCCGAGGCACCGGACATCTACGCAGCGTTCGACTACTTCAGCGGCAACGACGAGGACAAGGCCCAGGGCCTGTTCCGCATCGTCGAGGAGGACGGCAGCGTGGCGGCCGGGGCGCTGGACTGGCTCGACGCCGACGCCGGCCGCCGCCTCTACCGCGGCATGCTCACCATCCGCGTGATGGATCAGCGGCTCATGGCGCTGCAGCGCCAGGGCCGGGTCGGCTTCTACGGCGAGGCGCTGGGCCAGGAGGCCAGCGTCGTCGGATCCGCCGCCGCGCTCGAGCCGCAAGACTGGCTGGTGCCTGCCCTGCGCGAGGCGGGGGCAGGCATCCTGCGCGGACTGTCGCTGTCGAAGTACGTGGCGCAGATCTACGGCAACGACGCCGACGTGAGCCGCGGCCGCCAGCTGCCGTGTCACCCGTGCGACCGCGACACAAACTACGTCGTCATGTCCTCGTGCGTCGGCTCGCAGATCCCGCACGCGGTCGGCATCGCCATGGCCATGCGCAGCATGCCCAGAGAGGGCCAGGCGGCCGTGTGCATGGGCTACATGGGCGACGGCGCCACCTCCGAGCCGGACTTCCACGTGGCGATGAACTTCGCCGGCGTGGCCCGCGCGCCGGTCGTTCTGGTGTGCCAGAACAACCAGTGGGCCATCTCGACGCCCGGCTCTGTGCAGACAGCGGCGCCGACCATCGCGATCAAGGGCCTGGGTTACGGTGTCGAGTCTCTGCGCGTGGACGGCAACGACGTCTGCGCGGTCTATCTGGCTTCGCGCTATGCGGTCGACAAGGCCCGGCGCGGGGGCGGCCCCACCTTCCTCGAGCTGCTCACCTACCGGGTGAGCGCGCACTCGTCGTCCGACGACCCGTCGCGCTACCGGGACGAGACGATCACCGACGTGTGGCGCTCCAAGCGCGACCCGCTGCGCCGCATGGAGGCGGTGGCGGCGGCGCGCGGCTGGTACGCGGCCGGTGAAACCGAAGCGCTGGCCGAGAGCATCGAAGCAGAGGTGCGCCAGGTGGTGGCCGAGCAGGAGGCCATCGGGATGCCGCCGGTGGAGAGCATGATCGAGGACGTGTTCGAGGAGCCGACGCGTCTCCTGCGCGAGCAGCTGGACGAGATCCAGAGACACAGACGAGGAACGCAATGACAGCGGACATGCGGGCAGACGCGGTGGTCATCGGCAGCGGCCCGGGCGGGTATCCGTGCGGCATCCGGCTCGGCCAGCTGGGCGTCAAGACGATCGTGGTCGAGCGCGAGCAGCCCGGCGGCGTGTGCCTCAACGTCGGATGCATCCCGTCCAAGGCGCTCATCCACGCGGCCAAGACCTTCGAGAAGCTCTCCAAGTCGGCCGACATGGGCATCGTCTCCAAGAGCGCCCCGTCGGTGGACATGAAGAAGATGCAGGAGTGGAAGGGCGGGATCGTCAACAAGCTGACCGTCCGGCGTGAAGACGCTGCTCAAGGCCAACGGCAGCGAGCTCGCGTTCGGCTACGCGCACCTCGAGCGCGGCGGCACCGACGGCCACAAGGTCGTCGTCGAGTCGAAGGGCGAGAAGCGGGTCATCATCGCCAAGAACGTGGTGATCGCGACCGGCTCGCGGCCGATCGCGATCCCCGGCTTCGACGTGGATCAGAAGCGGATCCTCGACTCGACCGGCGCGCTCGATCTCGACAACGTGCCCAAGCGCCTCGTCGTCATCGGCGGCGGCTACATCGGCCTCGAGCTCGGGACTGTCTACGCCAAGCTGGGCAGCAAGGTGACCGTGGTCGAGGCGCTCGACACGATCCTGGCCGGCATGGACAAGGACTGCGTCAAGGTGGTGGCCCAGAAGCTGCGCAAGATGGGCGTCGAGGTCCTGCTCAACACGAAGGCCTCGAAGTGGGAGAACCGCAAGGACCACGCGGTGCTCACCGTGACCGGCAAGCAGGGCGAGGTGAACCTGGACGCGGATCGCATCCTTGTCTCGGTCGGCCGGCGGCCCAACACCGACGCGCTTGGCCTCGACAAGGTCGGGGTCGCGCTCGACGCCAAGGGCTTCGTCACCGTCGACTCGCAGCTGCGCACCAACGTGCCCGGCATCTACGCGATCGGCGACGCGGCCGGGGGCGTGCTGCTGGCCCACAAGGCGACCAAGGAGGCCGAGGTGGTGGCCGAGGTGATCGCCGGCCACAAGGCGGCCATGGACGCCAGCACCATCCCGGCGGTCGTCTTCACCGATCCGGAGATCTCCTCGACCGGCCTCACCGAGGAGCAGGCGCAGGCGGCCGGTCACAAGATCAAGGTCGGCAAGTTCCCGTTCGCGGCGCTCGGCCGCGCGCTCAGCGTCAATGACACGGACGGCTTCGCCAAGATCATCGCCGACGCCGAGACCGAGGAGATCCTCGGCCTGCACATCGTCGGCAACGGCGGATCCGATCTCATCAGCGAGGGCACGCTGGCCATCGAGATGGGCGCCGTGCTGCAAGACATGCAGCTGTCGATTCACCCGCACCCGACCCTGAGCGAGGCGCTCATGGAGGCGGCGGCGGCGGCTCGCAAAGAGGCGATCCATATCGTCAATCGTTGAAAGCGATCTGATCGATCTCGGTCGCCTGGGCTACCGCGAGGCGCACGCGCGCCAGCTCGAGCAGGTGGCGGCGCGGCAGCGGGGCGAGACGCGCGACGCGCTGCTCATCGTCGAGCACCCGCACGTCATCACCGTCGGGCGCCGCCAGGGCGCGCTGGCAAATCTGCTCCGACCCGGCGACGTCGAGGTCATCGAGGTGGAGCGCGGCGGCGACGTCACCTATCACGGCCCCGGCCAGGTGGTCGCGTATCCGATCGTGCTGCTCGATGACGGCGAGCGCGACCTGCACCGCTTCCTGCGCAACCTCGAGGAGGGGATGATCCGCACCCTGGCCGGCTTCGGCCTCGAGGCCGGGCGCGAGCCGGGCAAGACGGGAGTGTGGCTGCCGGCACGGCCAGGCGACTTCCGCGGCGCGCGCAAGATCGCGTCGATCGGCATCGCGTGCCGCAAGTGGGTCACGTTTCACGGCCTGGCCCTCAACGTGACCACCGACCTGAGCTACTTCGCGCGCATCCAGCCGTGCGGCTTCGACGCGCGGGTCATGACCAGCATGGCGGCGGAGCTGGGCCGCGACATCGAGATGCGGCCGGTCGTGGCCGCGCTGGCCGAGCACCTGGGCGTGACGCTGGGCCGGCGCTTCGTCCCTGTTTGAATCGGCCGGCTTTATCGGCCGATCGATCGCCGGGACTGACTGCGGCGCGGCCGCGCTACCATGGCCGGCCATGACAGCGAGACCCACGTGGCGCAGCCATGCGATCGCGCGCGCCGCCACGCACGCCGCGCACGCCGTGATCGCGATGGCGGTCGCGGCCTCTTCTGGATGTGGCGGTGGCGGCGGAGGCTCGGCTCCCATCGAGGGCGCCAGCCGCAGCGAGCTTTGCGACGCGGTGGCCCGGCCGCCGGCCTTCACCTGCCCGGCCGGCACCCAGCGGCGCGGCAAGCCGCCACCCGAGGGCACCGAGATGTGGTGCCAGCGCTGGGACGGCACCCGGCACGGTTCGTACCGGCGCTTCCCGCCCGGCGCGGCCGCGGCCCACGAGCCCGACTTCGTCAGCGACGGCGCGGTGGTCGGCCAGTATCGCGAGGGTCAGCAGCAGGGCGCGTGGTGGAGCCGGCGCGCCGGGGTTCCCACGATCAACGTCGCCTACTACGAGGGCGGGAAATTGATGCAGCGCGTGACGTGTAGGCCGTGAATCGGGCCTGATTGCCGCGCTGGCCTGGAGCATCGCGTCGGCGGCGCCGTGGCTCGTTCAACAGTGCAGCCAGGACCCCGCATAACGATTCCCCACCGGGGGGACGAGCCCCAGGACAACTGTCTTAACGCCAGGAGATGCTGAGCGATTAAGGCAGGTACGTCCTGTGCAGGCGCGTGGACGCATGTTTCGAGGACGGGGCGCACCCACAGCTGCTACGGCGGCGTCCTCGACGCGCGGCGTACGGCGCGGCGCGGTCCGTCCTCTCTGGCTCGACTCACTTATCCCACAACGGCCGCCATCGGTCGTCCCCCTCACGACCACGGCGCGCTGCCGCGAGGTCGCGTCCTGCACCGCGCGCGACCTCTCCATCGATCCCGCACCGAGACTGCAAAGGAGTTGATCATGAATGCCTCGAACCCGCACGCGAGCACCCCTACCTGGGTGAGCCGAACCGTCGCCTCCACCGCGCGCGAGGTTCACGTCCAGCGATACCGCATCGAGGTGGTGAGCGGCCCGAACAGCGGCAAGGTCGCGACGGCCGACGCGGACGAGCTGAGCGTGGGCACGGCCCCGACCAACCACCTGGTGCTGAGCGATCCGAGCGTCTCGCGCCATCATCTGACCATCGCCGCCACTGCGGATGGCTTCCAGCTGCGCGACCTCAGCTCGGGTAGCGGCACCATGCTGGCAGGCTATCGGGTGGAGTTGGCCTACATCGACTCCGGGGCGGTCATCCAGATCGGGGACACAACGCTGCGGTTCGAGGCGCTCGACGAGAGCCTGTCGCCTCGGCTCAGCGAGCGCGAGAGCTTCGGCGAGGTGCTGGGCAGGAGCCGCGCCATGCGGCGGCTGTTCGGCGTGCTCGAGCAGGCCGCGGCGGGAGACGCCACCATCCTGCTCGACGGTGAGACCGGCACGGGCAAGAGCGCGCTGGCCGAGGCGATCCACCGGCACAGCCGGCGCGCGTCCGGCCCGTTCATCGTCGTCAACTGCAGCTCGATCGCGCCCGGCGCGATCGAGAGCGAGCTGTTCGGCCACGAGGCAGGCGCCTTCGCCGGCGCCGACGAGCAGCGCATCGGCGCCTTCGGCGTGGCCGACGGCGGCACGCTGTTTCTCGACGAGGTCGGCGAGCTCGGACCGGAGCTGCAGGCCAAGCTGGTGCGCGTGCTCGAGAGCCGTCAGGTGCGCCGCATCGGCTCGGTCGAGCCGGTGCCGGTTGACGTGCGGGTCATCGCGGCCAGCAAGCGCGACCTGCGCCCGGAGGTCAACGCGGGCAGCTTCCACGCCGAGCTGTACCAGCAGCTGTGCGGCGTGCGCGCCAGCGTGCCGCCGCTGCGCGACCGGCGCGAGGACATCCCGCTCCTGGTCGCGCACTTCACCCACCAGATCGCCGGCAACGGGACGCACGAGCCGCCCGCCGACCTGGTCGCCAGCCTGGCCCGCCAGGCCTGGCCGGGCAACGTGCGCGAGCTGCGCAGCGCTGTCGAGCGCGCCGTCCTCGATCAGGCGGTCGAGGATGCGGTCCGCAGCGAGGGCTGGCCGGAGCTGGACTTCACCATCTCGTTCCGCGAGTCCAAGGAGGGCGCTCTGGCCGTCTGGACCCGCGTGTACGTGCGCGAGCTTGTCGACCGCTACGGCGGCAACCTGTCGCGCGCGGCGCGAGCGGTGAGCATGGACCGCAACCACCTGCGCGACCTGCTGCACAAGTACGCGATGAACAGCAGCAACCAGCAGTAGGCCCGGGCCGCCGCGCTGGCTCTGTCAGGCCAGCGCGGCGCGGTCTTCGGCGATCCAGCCGGACCAGGCTTGATCGCCTTGCAGGAGAGAGGCCGCGCGGTCGAGGAGTGGAGCGATGGTCGCCTCCTCCGCGCCGGCGGCGTGGCGGATGAGGGCTTCGGTCCAGAGGACGAGGCCCTCGAACATCGTGTCTGGCGGGACGAACGGGCGGACCTGGTCGAGCTGGTCGCGGGCGTCGCGCAGGTGTGGGCCGCCGCGGCGAGCCAGGACGCGGGCCAGCTGGACGCGTGAGTCCAGGGCCTGCTCTTGATGCCCGGCCTCCTCGCGCAGGGCGAGGGCTGCGCGCAGGCGCCCTTCCGCTTCCTCGAGCAGGCCCGCGTGCTCGAGGGTCAGGCCGAGGTTGTGCAGGGCCGGAGCCAGCTCGTTGATCGGCCGCTCCGCTTCGGGCCGGCGCTCGATCAGATCGACCGCGGCCGCGAGCCGCTGTCTTGCTCCGTCGAAGTCCGCGCTGCGCAGGAGGGCGAGACCCTGCGACAGGAGCAGCCATCCGGCGCGGCGGTCGTTTGCTCCCAGCAGCTCGCCCGCGGCGGCATACGCATCGGCTGACTCGCGCCCTCGACCGGCGGCGAGCAGGCCATCGCCGTGCCGGATGTGGACCATCGCCCGCGCGCCCGCATCGGCGCCGCGCGCGGCGAGCAGGTCGCCGACCTCGCGCGCGGCTCGCTCGAGATCGTCGGCTCGGCCCATCTTCCCGTGGGCTCGCACGAGGATCGCCGCCACCTCGCCGACGAGGGCGGGGGCCGCGTGGTCGGTCACGGCCCGCAGGGCCTCCTCGGCGGCGTCCGCAGCGGTGCTCCAGGTCTCGGTCTCCTCGGCCCGCCAGGCGGCGAACGCATGCTCGTCGAATGCGCTCAGTGGCGACAGCGCCGGCGCATCGGCGTCGGTCGCGTCTCGCATGGCTCCCCGGTCATCGATGACGCGGAAGAAGCGCCGGGACCCGACCCACGCCCGCCGGCGCAGCTCCTCGTCGAGCGCGCGCCACACGCTGGCCCCTTCGAGCACGAGGTGGCCTGCGTCGTAATCGCCGCCGGCGGCCACCTGAGCCTGCGCCGCGGCCAGCGCCTCGGCGCGCCACGCCGCGTACTGCGTCTGCACCGCGGTTCCGCACCGCTGGGTCAGCTCCGGCGAGCTCGCGCCCGGCGCCACCGCCTGCACCCATTCGGCCGGGACGCGCAGTACCCACAGGTCCACTTCCTGCGTCGGCGCCGGCCTCTCCCCGAAGATCATGAACCGCACGCGGGCGCGAACCATGACGAACGCGGCAGTCATCGCGCGCAGCCTAGCATCGAGCCGTAGGCGCGCGGCGCGAGTTCGGCCACACTCGCGGCCATGCGGATCACGATCCTCACGTACGTCGACGAGGAAGGCGGCAGGGAGCTCGACCCGGTGGTCGGCCAGGTGGCGTCGGTGCTGCGCAAGCAGAAGCACCAGGTGTTGACGCTGGCGGTGCACGGCGACGTCAGGAAGCTGGTCAACGGGCTGGCCCGGCGCAAGCCGGACCTCATCTTCAACCTGCTCGAGGAGTTCGGCGAGGACCCGGCCGGCAACATCTCGGTGACCGGGCTGCTCGAGCTGGAGCGCTACCAGTACACAGGCTGCGGGCCGGGCGAGTTCTACCTGGGGCAGGACAAGGCGCTGGCCAAGAAGCTGCTGGCCTTCGAGGAGATCCTGTATCCGCGCTTTGCCGTGTTCTCGCGCAACGCCGACTTCGAGACCGGCGGCAACCTGCGCATGCCGCTCTTCGTCAAGCCGGTGGCCCAGGACGCGTCGATCGGCATCGACGAGAAGTCGCTGGTCCACAACGCGACCGAGCTGCTCGAGCGCGTCACCGCCATCCACGACCAGTACGAGGACGCGGCGCTGGCCGAGGAGTTCATCGAGGGGCGCGAGTTCTACGTCGGCGTGGTCGGCAACCTGGACGCCCAGGCGCTGCCGCCGATGGAGGCCGACTTCTCCGCCATGCCGCACGGCGCGCTGCGCGTCTACGACCGCAACGCGAAGTGGGGGCCGGGCAGCGAGGCGGAGCGCGGGGTCAAGGCGGTCGTGGCCGACCTGCCCGACGAGCTGCGCGCGCGCCTGCAGAAGGTGTCGCTCGACGCGTACCGCGCGCTCCGGGTGCGCGACTACGGGCGCGTTGACCTGCGCATGGCCGAGACCGGCGACATCTACGTGCTCGAGGTCAACGCCAGCTGCTACCTCGAGAAGACCGACGAGTTCGCGGTGGCCGCGAAGGCGGCCGGCATCGAGTATCCCGACCTGGTCAAGCGAATCGTCGCCGCCGCGCTCGAGCGCTACGGCGCGTAGTTGCCGCGGTGCACGTGGGTCATGGCCAGGCTGGCCACGAACACGGCGAGCTCGAGCAGCACGCGAGTCTCCTCGCCCGCCGGGCACACCAGGCCCAGGTCGGCGGCCCGGCCCGCGATGTGCCGCAAGAGCGCGTGCGTGTGCTCGGGGAAGTGTCCGGTCCAGGTGAAGACCGAGCGCGACAGGGCGCGGGCGTGCGCCGCGATGACCGCGGCGGCCGGCCGTGACTCGCCCACCGCGCCGACCGCCGGCTCGGCGAAGATCGCGCGCAGGGCACCGTCGAGCCCCGGCGGCAGCTCGGGCGGCGCCGGCAGGCTGGTGCGGTAGAAGTCCTCGATCGAGTACTCGATCTCGCCGATGTCCTCGTCCAGCTCGTCGTCGGTGACAAGCGGATCGACCCCGGCGATCTCGGCCATGATGCGGTCGCACAGCTCGAGCTTGGCCAGCGCCAGCGGCCAGACCTGGTACTCGGCGCGCCAGTCCAGGCCCGGCGTCATCCACACGGCGAAGGTCTCGGCCCAGTCCTCGTCCGGGTGCTTCTGCGCGTACCAGCCGGGCAGGTGGCGCACGAAGCGCGGGCTCCACGGCTCGGGCCGGTACTCCTCGACGTACGGCTGCGACATGGCGCCGAAGCTCTCGACCCAGTCCTCGCGGTCGTAGAGCTCGTAGGCGTAGTTGACCACGTGACCCATCTCGTGGCGCAGGTAGCGCAGGATCTCCTGCGCGCTCTCGCCCTCGACCATGCCGGCGCGCTCGGCGTGCAGCTCGGTCAGGTCGACCCGCGCCAGGTAGAACGGGATCGCGACCGCCACGGTCTCGAACGGCACGCCCCACTCGGTTAACAGGTAGAAGCGCGGCTTGACCCTGGCGATGCCGGCGGCGGCCAGCTCCTTCTCGAACTCGGCCAGCACGGCGGCCAGGGGCGTGCCCTCGATCCTGAGCCCCAGTCGCCGCATCGGCACCTCTCCGGGGCGGGCCTCCTCGAAGGGATGGACCTGATCGCCGTTATCGGGGGATGCCACCATCCTGCCCGGAAGTATGGCCGGGTGACTCCCCGTTCTCGCTGCCTGATCTGCGGAGAGACGGACCCGGCCCGCCCTTGACACAGGCCCGGGCGGCAGGCGAAATGCGGTTCCTTCGCTGGTGAACCGTGGTTCATGGACGTGAACAGCCCGCTCGAGGACGCCCCGGCCGCGCCGCGCCGCAGCTGCGGGCCCAGGCGCGCGAGCTGTACCGCGACGCGATCCTCGAGGCGGCCGAGCTCGTCTTCGCCCGCTGCGGCTTCGCCGGCACCCGCATGGCCGACGTGGCGGCCGAGGCCGGGCTGGCCACCGGCACGCTCTACAACTACTTTGCGAACCGGGACGAGCTGCTGAGCTCGCTCATCGCGCGCCGCAGCGAGGAGCTGCTGGCCAGCGTGAAGGGCGCGGCGGCGGCGGCCTCGGGGCGCTCGCCGCGCGACCTTCTGGTCGCCGTGGTGGGCGCCAGCTTCGAGCACTTCCACACACACCGCGCGCTGTTCGCGGTCCTTCCGGCGGCCGCCGGCATCTCAGGCAAGCACATGGCGTCCATCGCGTCGCGCTGCCTGGAGTCCCAGCGCAGCTATCAGGCCGTGATCGCGGACGCGCTGCGCCCTGCGGTCGAGGCCGGCCAGCTGCGCGCCGACCTGCCGCTGCCGGTCCTGGTCGGCTTTCTCACCGGGGCGGTGCACGGCGTCATGCGCGCCTGGAGCGTGCGCGCCGGGGCGCCCGATGGTGTTGAGACCGGACACCCACTGGTCGACCAGTCCTCGGACGTGGTCGACCTCTTCCTGAGCGGAGCGAGCTGTCGATCATGAGACTTTCCTGGCGAGGAGCCCCCGTCATCGCGGTCGCGCTCGCGGCCCTTGCGTCAGCCGTCGCGGCCGACGAGGGGCCGGCGCGGCCCATGACCCTGTCGCAGGTGGTGGCCTACGGGCTGGCCAACAGCCCCGACCTGGCGCTTTCGAAGAAGAGCGTCGACAGCGCGCGCTCGCGGCTCAAGGCGAGCAAGGGGCGCCGCGGTCCGAGCGTCAACATCGACGCCAACCTGACCTACTGGGACAAGGAGCAGGCGCTGGACCTGGCGCTGCCCGGCATGGAGCCGATCCCCGGCGCCGAGCCGATCGTCATCCGCGATCGTCTCACCACCAGCAGCTCGGCCACGGCGGTGCTGCCGCTCATCGGCCAGCTGCAGATCGGCAGCCTCGTCGGCGTGAGCCGCCACGGCCTCGAGGCCAGCGAGCAGGATCACTCGGCGCGGCGGCTCGAGGTCGCGGCCGGCGCGGCCAGCGCGTACCTCAACGTGCTGCTCGCCCGCGCCACCAGCGACATCGCCACCTCGCGCGCGCGGCTGGTCCAGGCCCAGCTCGAGCGCTCGCGCGTGCTGCAGCAGGGCGGAGTGCTCGGCCGGGTTGACGTGATGCGGCTCGAGGCCGCGCTGGCCGCCGCGCAGCGCGACGCCATCACGGCGACCAGCGAGGCGGCCAGCGCCGAGGACGCGCTCGGCGTCGCCATCGGGCTGCCCGACGGCACCCGGGTCCAGACGGTGGACAACCTGCCCGAGACGCCGACCGCGCCGACGCTCGATCCGGCCGCGGCGGTGCAGGCCGCGACCCAGCGCCGCCCGGAGCTGCGCGCCGCCCGCGCGCGCGCCGAGCAGGCCCACTCCGGCGCCTCCGCCGAGCTGACCAACCTCCTGCCCAGCCTCAACGCCATCGGCCGGGTCGAGCACAACACGGGGCAGGGAACCTTCGCGCCCGAGGACGCCTGGTTCGTCGGCCTCAACCTCTCCTGGACCGTGTGGGACTGGCTGAGCAACTACAACACCTATCGCGCGGCCGATCACGACGCCGACCAGGCCGACCTCGCGGCCAGCCGGCTGGGCGATCAGCTCCGCCTCGAGGTGCGCCGACGCGCGCGCGAGGCCCGCGCCGCCTACGACTCGCTGGCCGTCGCGCGCGCCGGCCTCACCGCGTCCGAGGAGGCGTTCCGCATCCAGGAGGTGCGCTTCCGCGAGGGAGCCACCACCACGACCGAGCTTCTGTCCGCCGAGACCGAGCTGGCCCAGGCCCGCATCGGCTACGCCACCGCACGCCACGCCTACTTCCTGCAGCTCGCCGCTCTGGCCCAGGCCACGGGGCAGCTGCCCGACGCGCTCCTGCCCGGAACCGGTGCCCCATGAGTCATCTGCGAAGCACGCTGTCTGTCTCTCTCGCCGCTCTCCTCCTGCCGATGGTCGTGTCGTGCGGCAAGACCTCGTCGGGCGAGGAGCTGCCTCCGGCCAAGGGGGAAGGGGCGCCGCCGCGCGAGACCCTGCCCGCCATCTCGCCGGCGGTCACCGCGGACAGGGCATCGGGCGGCACCGAGCGCACGACCGGGACGACCTATCCGCTCGACCGCGCCGAGGTGTCGCCGGACATGTCGGCCATCATCGCGTCGGTCGAGGTCGAGGAGGGCGACCCGGTCAAGAAGGGCCAGGTGCTGTTCCGCATGCGCACCGACTCGCTCCGCCTCGCGGTCGAGCAGTCCCAGGCCCAGCTGCGCAGCGCCGAGGTCGGGCTGTCGGCCGCCAAGGTCGAGCACGACCGCATGCAGCGCCTCCTGCAGCAGAAGGCGACCGAGCAGGCGGTGTACGACCGCATCAAGGCGCAGTTCGACACGGCGTCGGTCGGCGTCGAGCAGGCAAAGGTCGCGCTGGCCCAGACCCGGCGCGCGCTCAACGACGCCAGCGCGCGCTCGCCGATCGACGGCGTGGTGACCGAGGTGCGCAAGAACGCCGGCGAGATGGCGACCATGATGCCGATCACGGTGGTGCTGGTGGTCGAGGATCAGTCGCAGCTGGAGCTGCGCTTCCGCCTGCCCGAGGCGGCGCTTGACCGCGCTCAAGCCCGGCGACTCGGTGACGGCGCGCTTCGAGGCGGTCAACGCCGAGCGCACCGCGCGCGTGCACCGCATCAGCCCCGCCCTCGACCTGCGCACGCGCACCTTCGAGGTCATCGCCCGCATCGACAACGCGGACGGCGCGCTCAAGTCCGGCATGCTGGCGGTCGTCCAGATCGGACAGGGCAAGGCGGCGGCCAAGGCGCAGGCGCCGGCGGCGGGCGAGAAGACTGGCGAAGCAGCCGGCGACGGCGCGAAGGCATCGGCCGGCGCCGCGGCCGGGAAAGCGGAGTGAGCCATGCGCCTCGCTGACATCTCCATCCGCCGGCCCGTGTTCGCCGCCGTCCTGATCGGCGCGCTCATGGTGCTCGGTCTGTTCAGCTACCCGCGCATCGGCGTCGATCTGTTCCCCGACGTCGAGTTCCCGATCGTCACCGTCACCGTCACCTACCCGGGCGCCGACCCTGCCTCCATGGAGAGCAAGGTCGCCGATCCGATCGAGGAGGCGGTCAACACGATGGCGGGCATCAAGACGCTGCGCTCGGTCAACCTCGAGTCGGTGACGCAGGTCTTCGTCCAGTTCGACCTCGAGACCCAGGTCGATCAGGCGGCGCAGGACATCCGCGACCGCGTGTCGTCGATCCTGCCGCAGCTGCCCGAGGGCATCGACCCGCCCAAGGTGCAGAAGTTCGACGTCGGCGCCGCGCCGATCATGTCGGTCGCGGTGTCGGGCAAGCTGGCGCCGCGCGACCTGACCAAGCTGGCCGACGACGTGGTCAAGGAGCGCATCCAGCGCATCCGCGGGGTCGGCTCGGTCGAGCTGATCGGCGGGCGCGAGCGCGAGATCCACGTGCTGGTGCGCCCGGCCGACCTGGCCGGCTTCGGCCTGACCGTCGAGGACGTGGCCAACGCGCTCCGCGCGCAGAACCTCGACATGCCGGCCGGCCGCATCGAGGAGGGCACGCGCGAGCTGACCGTCAAGGTCGAGGGCGAGGTCGAGGACGTCCACCAGATCGAGGAGATCGTCATCCCGTCGCCGCCCATGCCGCCCGGGGCGAACGAGGGCCGGGTGACGGCCACCTCGCTGGTCCGCATCCGCCAGGTCGCCGACGTGGACGACGGCACCGAGGAGGCGCGCTCCTGGTCGTCGATGGACGGGGCCTCGGCGGTGGCGCTTGTCGTGCGCAAGCAGTCCGGGCTCGAACACGGTGGCGGTCGCTCAACAAGTCCGCGCCGAGCTCGAGAAGCTGCGCCCCGAGGTCGACCAAGTCGGGCGGCCAGCTGTCGGTGCCGGCCGACTGGTCGGCCTACATCGAGCACTCGATCAACGACGTCAAGTTCGACCTGCTGTTCGGCGGCGTGCTCGCGGTCCTCATCATCCTGTTCTTCCTGCACGACGTGCGCGCCACGCTGATCAGCGCGGTGGCCATCCCCAGCTCGGTGGTCGCCACGTTCTGGTTCATCGAGGTCATGGGCTTCACCTTCAACAACATGACGATGCTGGCGCTGTCGCTGTCGATCGGAATCCTGATCGACGACGCCATCGTGGTCATCGAGAACATCTACCGGCACCTGTTCGACCGGCAAGCGGGCGCGCGAGGCGGCGTCCGACGCGACCTCCGAGATCGGCCTGGCCGTCATCGCCACCACCGCGTGCATCGTGGCCGTGTTCCTGCCGGTCGCCTTCATGAAGGGGATCGTCGGGCGCTTCTTCTTCCAGTTCGGCCTCACGGTCAGCTTCGCGGTGGCCGTGTCGGCGCTGGTCTCGTTCACCGTCACGCCGATGCTGGCGTCGCTGCTTCTGCGCGAGCACTCGGGCCAGCCGGCGCTCGTGTTCCGGCCGTTCTCCTGGTTCCTCGACCACCTCGATCGCATGTATCGCGGCGTGCTGGGCTGGGCGCTGCGCCACCGCTGGATCACCCTCGGCCTGGCGATGGTCTCGATGGTGGTCGCCTTCGGACTGGTCGGCCAGGTGAAGAAGGAGTTCATCCCGCCCGAGGACCGCGCCGAGTTCCAGGTCAATGTCGAGCTGCCGGTCGGCAGCTCGCTCGAGCTCACCCGCCGGTTCATCGAGGCGGTGGCCAAGGACCTGCGCGAGCACGCGCCCGGCGTGGACCACACCTTCGTGACCGTCGGCGGCGGCGATCAGGGCCAGGTGCATCAGGCCCAGGTCAACATCCAGATGTCGCCGCGCGACGAGCGCACCTTCCACCAGATGGACGCGATGGCCTGGGTGCGCGAGCGCTACAAGGACGTCAACAACGTCACCTTCTCGGTGGTCCCGATCAACGCGGTGTCCGGCGGCGGCTTCCGCAACCAGATGGTCCAGTTCAACGTGCGCGGGCCGGACCTGGAAAAGCTGGCCGAGGTGACGCGCAACCTGGTCGCCGAGCTCAAGAAGATCCCCGGCTTCGTCGACCTCGACACCACGCACCGGACCGGCCGCCCCGAGGTGGCCATCCAGGTCGATCGCGAGCGCGCCGGCGATCTGGGCGTGCCGATCGCGGCCATCGCGACCACGCTGCGCCACCTCATCGCCGGCGACAAGGTGAGCGAGCTCAAGGAAGGGCTCGACATCTACGACGTGACCATGGAGCTGCCCGAGGGGCAGAAGGCCGGCATCGAGTCGCTGTCCAACCTCAAGGTCAGGTCGCAGACCGGGCAGCTGGTCGACATGTCGAACGTCGTCCGGGTGGTGCCGGAGTCGGGGCCCGGCCACGATCGAGCGCCAGGCCCGCCAGCGCCAGGTCACCGTGCTGGCCAACCTGAGCCCGGACCTGCCGCTCGGCGAGGCCAGCCAGAAGGTGGTCGAGGCGGCCGACAAGGTGGTGCCGGACGACCTGACGGCGGACTTCGCCGGCATGGCCGAGATCATGGCCGAGTCGTTCCAGTACATGGGCCTCGCGCTCATGCTGGCGGTGGTGTTCGTCTACATGCTGCTGGCGGCGCAGTTCAACAGCTTCGTCCACCCGTTCACCATCATGCTGTCGCTGCCGCTGTCGGTGGTGGGCGCGTTCGGCGCGCTCTACGTCTCCGGCTTCACGCTCAGCATCTTCTCGATGATCGGCGTCATCATGCTGATGGGCCTGGTGACCAAGAACGCCATCCTGCTGGTCGACTACACCAACACGCTGCGCGAGCCGCGGGCTGCCCATGTTCGAGGCGCTGCTCGAGGCCGGCCCGGTCCGGCTGCGGCCGATCCTGATGACCACCGCGGCGATGGTCTTCGGCATGCTGCCGGTCGCGCTCGCCCTGTCCGAGGGCGGCGAGACCCGCGCGCCGATGGCGGTGACGGTCATCGGCGGGCTGCTCACCTCGATGCTGCTCACCCTGGTGGTGGTGCCGGTCGTCTACAGCCTGCTCGCCCAGCTGGTCGAGTGGCTCATGCGCGTGCTCGGCATGCGCAGGACGGCGGCGCACTGAGCGGCAGCAAGCGCCTGGGCTACCGCCGCACGGCGAAGTGGTGGTAGTCCTTGCGCGGGCTCCAGTCGCCGCCCCACTCCCAGCCGATCGCCTCGAACGCATCGATGACCGGGCCGGGCCGCACCAGCATGCCGGGGCGAACGTTGTCGCGGTCGAGGTAGGCGGCCGCGGCCGGCGGCATCACCCCGTCGCGGCCAATGTACGGGTTCTGCGCGGGGTTGATGTCGATGGCGGTGCCGAACGAGTGCAGTGACAGCGCGTCGAGGCCGGCGATGGTGCGGAAGTTGAAGCCGGAGGTGTTGTTCGCCTCCATCGAGGCGTTGTCGTCGCCGCCATAGGCGTCGATGCGCTCCATGCGCTCGATCGGGAAGCGGGCGGCGAAGATGCGCTCGAAGGCGGACACGACGTCTCCGGCCACCGCGGCGGCGACCACCAGCTCGCCGTCGTGCAGCGCGCCGTCGAAGCCCCAGTGGGGCATGCGGATGAGGGCCAGCGCCGACCAGTCGGGACAGCGCGGATCCGGGCGCCAGGAAGCGCCCGTCATCTCCGCCTGAATGGCGGACGGGATCGGCAGCACGTCGGCCCGGAAGCTCACGTTCTGGTTTGTAGCACGCGCTCCGCGCTGCGCAGGTCTTGCACAGCGGGGTCCGCTTCTCCGTGCAGTTCTGTACGAGTCCCACACAAGCGGGTGGTGAGCCGCGCGCAAGGTGGCGTGGATGCAGACGTGTGACTCCGGCACGTGGCGTGCTTCGAGGACTGACGGGCGCTTCGTCCCCCGGAGGTCTCATGTCGCGATTGTCGACCCTGTTCTGGTTATCCGCACTGGCTGTCCTTTCGTTCTCCTGCTCCGAGCGACAGCTCGGGCCAGGACATGATCAGCTGCTACGACACTGGAAACGGCATCCAGTGCATCGCGACCAGCGGCATGGGGCCGGAGAGCCAGGACGTCGATGGCGATGGCCAGGACGACCACATGACCTGCGCCGACGGTGACGATGGCGACAAAGGCGACGACAACGGCGACGACGGTGGCGACGACGGTGGCGACGGCGAGGGTGGACCCGATGCGGGTACGCCCGACGACGACGACTGCGACGAGGCGACCGGCCGGCGCAGCGACGGCTCGGAGTGCGACGACGACGGGGACGACGACGGTCAAGACGACGACGGCGAAGACGACGACAACAGCGGGCCGGGCGGCGGCCACGACGACGACGGGGACGACGACAGCAGCGGCCCCGGCGACGGCGACGACGATTGCGACGAGGCGACCGGTCGGCGCAGCGACGGCTCCGAGTGCGAGGACGACGACGATTGCGACGAGGCGACCGGTCGGCGCAGCGACGGCTCCGAGTGCGAGGACGATGACGACGGCCACGGCGACGACGGCGGTCCCGACGACGAGTGCGGCGACCCGGACTCGGATGTCGACGGTGACCAGGTGCCGGCGTCCATGGACTGCGACTGCAACGACGGCGACCACGACGACGGCGACCACGACGACGGCGACCACGACGACGGCGACCACGGCGACGACGGCCGATGACGACGACGACGACGGCGGCCCCGACGACGGCGGACCGGACGACCCGGCGCCGGACGCTGGCCTCGGCTGATCTGGTGGCGCGGGCCCGCCCCATCGGGCGGGCCGCGCGCCGGTAGCGCGGCGGCAGCACGCCCTCGCGGCCGGCGCGGCGCGCGAACAACGGGACGGGGACGATCCTGGCAGAACGCGCCGCCCGCCAGCGTCGACCGCCTCAGTCGCTCGATCCGCCGCGCCGCGGGTCGGGCTACTCTCGCGGCACGATGCGTTCCCCCCGCGCGATTCTGCCTCGCCCTGACCCTGGTCCTCGCCGCCGCCTGCGGTGACGACGACGGGAACGACGGCTCCGACGACGGCGCCGACGACGGCAGCGGCGTGCAGCCGCTCGACCTGCCCGACGGCTGCCAGCCGCTGCTGGGCGGCCATCACTGCGGGCTGCCGTACCCGTCCGACTTCTATCTGGTCGACGACCCGACGACGCCGAGCGGCAAGCGCGTGCAGCCCAGCGGCGCGGCGCGCCTGGTCTCGACCGGCGACGTGGACGCCGACGTGCACGGCGTCGATGTCCACGACGGGGCCTCCGCCATCCCGACCATCGTCGCGGCACTGCCGGGCGAGCTGGCGGCCACCGGCCTGGCCACTCTCGCCGGGCCGGCCGAGACCAGCCTGGCCGACGACGCGCGGACGATCATCCTGGCCCCGGACGGGACGCGCGTGCCGCACTACGTCGACGTCGATCCGCGCTCCGACCGACCCGCAGCGCCGCGCCATCGTCATCCATCCGCTGGTCAAGCTCGAGCACGGCGGCCGCTACATCGTCGCGCTGCGCGGCGTCGTGACTCCCGGCGGCCAGCCGGCCGCGCCGGCCGAGGGCTTCCGCCGCCTGCGCGACGGCGAGACCGACGGCGAGCCGGCGCTCGCGCCGCTGGCCGAGCGCTACGAGACCGACGTGTTCGCTCCGCTGGCCGAGGCCGGCTGGCAGCGCGAGGAGCTGCAGCTGGCCTGGGACTTCACGGTCGGCAGCCGCCAGGCCGACACAAGGGACATGCTGCGCGTGCGCGAGCAGACCCTGGCCTGGCTGGACGAGAACCAGCCGGTCGTGGCCATCACCGAGGTGATCGACAACCCGGAGGGCATGGACGACGTCGCCCGCCTGGTGCGCGGGACGGTCACCGGCCCGCTGTTCCTGGCCGAGGACGAGCCGGGCGCTCCGCTGGTGCGCGGCGAGGCCGGCGTCGTGCTCGAGAACGGCACCGCCACCTTCAACTTCGTCGCCGTGATCCCGGCCGCGGTGGCGGCGCAGAAGGGGCCCGGCATCGCGCTGGCCTACGGCCACGGCTTCTTCGGCGGCCTGCCCGAGCTGGAGGGCGGCAGCGCCCGCACCATCGCAAACTCGGTCGGCGCCGTGCTGTTCGGCGTGGAGTGGAAGGGGATGTCGCAGGACGACCTGCCGGTGTTGCTCGCGCGGCTGACCGCCGATCCGAGGCGCACCGTCGGGTTCGCCGATCGCGTGCATCAGGCGGTCGCCAACTGGATCGTCATGAGCGCGGCGATCAAGGGGCCGCTGCTCGAGGAGGCGGACCTGCAGCGCGCCGGCGGCGAGCCGTTCTACGCGGCCGATCCGCTCGGCTTCATCGGCATCAGCCAGGGACACATCCTGGGCGGCACGATGACGGCGGTAAACCCGCTCATCGATCGCATCTCTCTGCAGGTCGGCGGCGCCGGCTTCACGCACATGATGTTCCGCGCCCGCCCGTTCGACCGCCTTTCTCGGGCTCATCGACGGCATCCTCGAGGATCCGATGGATCGGCAGCTGTTCGCCGCGACCATGCAGCGCTCGTTCGACCGCTTCGACCCGGGAAGCTTCGCCGAGTACCTGCTCACCGAGCCGCTCGACGACGCGCCGGCGCGCCCGTTGCTGTTCCAGGCCGGGCTCGGCGACGTGTCGGTGCCCAACCTGGGCACCTTCCTGCACGCGCGCCTGGTCGGCATTCCTCTCGTCGAGCCCAGCCCCGCCGAGGTCTACGGCCTCGAGACCACCGAGGGCCCGGCGCCGGCCGGCCTCACGCTGATCGACTTCGGCATCGACCTGTCGATCTACGATCAGGCCGAGCCCGCCGCGCGAGAACAACCCGGTGCACGAGGGCGTGCGGCTCGAGCCGGCCGCCCTCGAGGAGCTGGGCGGCTTCCTGCGCGACGGCATGGTCGTCCATCCGTGCGACGGCCCCTGCGACCCGGGCTGAGTCGATCGCTCTGGATGCGGCTCGCCGCGAGCGCCGGTCTGCTTCCGACGGTGCGTCAACACGTCGGCTGACGCGCGTCCACAACGCGTCGGATTCGCTGCGCGAGAGGCACGCGCCCTGCACGACTTCCAGGTCAGCTTTGGAGGTGAGTGCATGGCAAAGATCGCAGTGCTCGTGGGCCAGGAATACGAGGATTCGGAGCTGCTGGTTCCGGTGAAGCGGCTGACCGACGCGGGTCACGAGGTGGAGCTGCTGGGTGTGGAGGCGGGGCGCGAGCTGGTCGGCAAGAAGGGCAAGACAAAGGTCCAGGTTGACGCCGCCGTCGGGCAGCGCAAGCCGGAGGAGTACGACGCGCTGCTCATCCCGGGCGGGCATTCGCCCGACCACCTGCGCATCGAGAGCGACGTCATCGACTTCGTGAAGGGCTTTGGCAGCATCGGTCGGCCGATCGCGGCCGTCTGCCACGGTCCGCAGCTGCTCATCGAGGCGGATCTGGTGCGCGGCCGCCGCATGACCGCGTGGCCGTCGGTGCGCACCGACCTGCGCAACGCCGGCGCGGTGGTGGTGGACGAGGAGGTGGTCCGGGATGGCGCGTTCATCACGTCGCGCAAGCCGGAGGACCTCGACGCCTTCACCCGCGAGCTCTTGGCCCGCCTGGAGCAGCGCGAGGGGCGGACCGACGGCCAGGCCGTGCAGAGCCGGCCCGAAGCCGGCAACGGATAGCGTTCGCCATCACGCGCGTGACCCGTGCTCGGCGTGCGGACGGGCGCACGGCGAGCGCGCCCGCGCGCCGCGTCCCACCACGGGGTCGTCGCCACGGGGAAGCGTGAAGGCCCGCCGGGCCGCCGTCCGATCTCCGGCGTTTCGCTAGCGCTCGCCGGAGCCTTCGCCGGGAGCGCCTTCGCGCAGCGCCGGCGGCTCGTCGGCCACCGGCGGCCTGTCGCGCAGCGCGCGCAGCAGCATGGCGCCGCCCGCCGCGGCCATGGCGATGCCGAAGGGCCCCCCTCGCCGGGCACCGAGGCCGCCCAGGGCGATGCCCGCGCCGCCCCGCACCAGGCGCCACACCGGCCGCCAGGTCTCGAGGTCCGAACCCGTGCGGCGCGTCGGAGGGCTCTGCAGCCCCGGCACGCCCTTGACGGTGGGGTGCCGCTGCAGCTCATCGTGGAGCCGGCGCACACCGGCCACCCGCACGACGCGGCGCAGAAGGTCGTGCGCCTCGTGGGTCAGCACCGGTCCGCTCAGGGTGACGCGGCCGTCGCGCACCAGCGCGGCGATGGCGGCCGGGTGAGACACGGCGCGCTCGATGGCGATGCGCACGCGACCGACGACGACCTCGTCCGGGTCGAGAGTGCCGGTTCTTGTCCCTTCGCTCGCCATGCGTGCCCTCCGGGTGATCGTCGCCGACTACGAAAGAGCAAGCGCGGTGCCAGCGGGATTGAGCCCGCGTCGCGCTCACAGGAAGCGGCGGAAGCGGTAGAAGAACCACGAGCGCAGGCGTCGCCACCACGACCGGTGGCGCCAGGTCTTGTAGTCGAGCGCCTCGCAGTTTTCGAGGTCGAGCGCGAACTGCTCGCGCAGGCGGACCGGCGTGCTCTCGCCCACCACCTCGACGACGACCTCCATGTTCCAGAACAGGCTCATGTAGTCGAGGTTGTAGCTGCCGATCGTGGCCCACGCGTCGTCGATGGCGACGGTCTTTGCGTGCATGTGCGAGCCGAGCCAGAGGTTGACCCGCACGCCGTCGCGCAGGAGGCCCGCGTACGTGCGCTCTCCGGCCCACTGCACCGAGCGCACATCGCTCTGCGCCGGCAGGATCAGCTTGACGTCGACGCCGCGGCGCGAGGCGCGGCGCAGCGCGCGCCGCAGACCGCGGTCGGGCACGAAGTAGGCGTTGGCGATGTAGATGTAGTGGCGCGCCCGCCGGATCGCGTGCACAAGGTGACGGCGGATGACGCCGCGCCGTCCGACCAGATCGGTGCCGACCGCCATGGCCAGCTCCGACTCCGCCACCGCGACCGACTCGGAGGCCTCGGACGGGAACGCGGGATACGGCTCGCCGCCGGCGTCGTGCCAGGTGGTGCGGAACATCTCCTCCAGGTCGGTGACCACCGGGCCCTGGATGACGGCGTGGGTGTCGCGCCAGCCCTTGCCGCCGAAGCCGCGCGGCGAGTAGTCATCCGCGATGTTGATGCCGCCGACGAAGCCGTGCGCGCCGTCGACGACCAGGATCTTGCGGTGATCGCGGCGCAGCCACTTCTTCCAGGTCCAGCGCTTGCGGCGCAGCGGCCGGTACTCCAGCGTCTGCACGCCGGCTCGGCGCAGATCGGCCAGGTAGGCCGACGAAAGCGGGAAGGCGCCGAACCCGTCATACAGTAGACGGACCTGAATGCCGGCCCTTGCCCGCTCGCTCAGCGCGGCCGCGAACGTGCGTCCCGTCCGGTCCGCACGGAGGATATAGGTCTCCAGGTGCACGTACTGCCTGGCGCGCGTGATCGCCTGCAGCATGGCCGGAAACGTTTCCACACCATCGATGAGGACGCGTATGCGGTGACCGGCCTGCAGCGCCGGCGGATCCGCCGAATACGGTACGAGCTCCTGCGCTTGCGCGAGTGCTCGGGGAAGCTTGAGCTCCACGTCTCGCGCAGCATATCCTGCCCGGCGCCGTGCACGTGAAAGCGCATTGGGTAAGACTCGTGGCGATGGCCGCGGCCGGCGCCGGGCTGGCTGCCGGCGGCGCGGCGTGCTTCTCGCCCAAGTTCGAGAACTGCGCCGTGTTCTGCGGCGAGAGCGGCGAATGTCCGGCCGATCAGTTCTGCCTCGAGGACGGCCGCTGCCACGAGAGCCAGGAAGAGGACCTCTGCACCTCGGGCGGCGACTCCGACGGGAGCTCGCAGAGCGACGGGTCGGTACCCGGCGAGGACGGCGGCGGCGGCCGCCCGGATGCCGGTGACGGCGGCGGCGGCGCGGCGGACGCCAGCGACATCGATGCCGGAGAGCCGATCAATCCCACCCAGCCCGGCGACCTCGTCATCACCGAGATCCACAAGGATCCGGACGCCGTCGCCGACGAGCTCGGCGAGTGGTTCGAGATCCACAACCCGACCAGCTCCACCTTCGACCTCAACCAGCTCGAGGTTCGAGACGTGGGCGACGGCAAGGTGACGGACCTGTTCGGCATCCCGGACGTGATCATGGCGCCGGGGGACTTCATCATCCTCGCCCGCAACCCGGATCCCAAGACGAACGGCGGCGTCGATCCACAAGTCGACTACTCGCTGCAGGTCTTCATCCTCGGCAACGACGACGACGAGATCATCATCTTCAACCCCGAGGCCGGCGACGTCGTCATCGACGAGGTGCGCTACGACATCGAGGCGTTCCCCGATCCGCAGGGAGCGACGATGAGCCTCGACCCCGCCTCGCTCGACGCCGACAGCAACGACTCCGGGCTCAACTGGTGCGAGGGCCAGGGCATCTTCGGCGACGGCGACCTGGGCACCCCGGGCGCGCCCAACCCGCCGTGCTGAGCCGGTCCGCAGGAGCGCAGCGGTGCGAGTAACCATCGAATACTGCGTGGTTTGAAGCTACAAGCCGCGGGCGTCCAGTCTGGCCGCCCGGATCGCCGGCGAGCTGCCGGGGACCGAGGTGGAGCTCATCAAGGGCGGGCGCGGCGACTTCATCGTCACCGCGTCGGGCACGGTGATCTGGGACAAGAAGAAGATGGGCGGCGTCTTCCCCGACGAGTCCGCGATGATCGCGGCGCTGCGGCGCATCTGATCCGTATCTGGTGAGCGGCTCGGATCGGCGGCCCGGTCCGCCGCGCTCGCCGGTGACCGGCCCCACGCGCCGCGGTTTGTGTCCCGGCCCGGCCGGGCCGCCCCGGCAATGCGCTACGCTCGGGCGCGGTGAACGGGGGCATCGAGTGGATCGTGGACGCGCACGGCTGCGATCCTGTTCGCCTGCGCGATCCGGGGACGGTGTGCGCGCTGCTCGATCGCGTCGTGGCAGACCTCGACCTTCGCGTGGTGGGGCAGCCGCAGATTCACGGATTCGAAGGGGCCGGCGGCGTCACCGCGCTCTATCTCCTCACCGAGTCGCACCTGTGCTGCCACACGTACCCGGAGAGCGGCGTGGCCACGTTCAATCTGTACTGCTGCCGCGAGCGCCCGGCCTGGCCGTGGGCTGAGCTGCTGGCCGCGCTGCTGGGCGCGCAGCGGGTCGAGGTCCGGCGCGAGGCCCGCGGAGGCGCACCGTGAGCCCGGTGACCGCCGCCTGCCCCAGCTGCGGGGCGGCGGTGGAGTTCCGCTTCGACGACAGCTTCGTGCGCGTGTGCGCCTACTGCAACGCCGTGGTGGCGCGCGGCGATCGCGGCTTCCAGTCGCTCGGCCGCATGGGCGACCTGGCGCAGAGCGAGTCGCCGCTGGCTCTGGCGGTGGGCGGCCAGCTGGGCGCTGTCGGCTTCCAGCTCATCGGCCGGGCGCAGATCGCGCACGCGCGCGGCGGCGGCTGGGAGGAGTGGTACGCCCGCTTCGACAACGGCACCTGGGGCTGGATCTCGGAGGCGCAGGGCCGCTTTCAGCTGAGCTTCTCGGCCGGCCAGCCGGCTGGGTTGCCTCCGTTCGAGAGCCTGCGCCCGGGGCAGGCCATCCAGCTGTCGCTGCCCGATCGTCCGCCCGAGACCTTCATCGTCAGCGAGATCGGCGAGGCCACCTATCGCGCGGCGGCCGGCGAGCTGCCCTATCAGCTGGTGCCGGGCCTGCGCTTCCGCTACGCGGATCTGTCGGGCGATCGCGGCAGCACAGCGACCATCGACGCCGGTGTCGAGGCGGGTGACTGGGTCGCCTTCTTCGTCGGCCGCGAGGTGTCGCTGGCCGACCTCGGCATCGCCGCGGCGGCCCCGGTGCCGGGCATGCCGCCGGCGCCCGGCGAGCGCGCGGGGCAAAAGGTCTCGGCGGTGCACGTCGCCTGCGTGCAGTGCGGCGGGTCGCTCGAGCTGCGCGCGCCGGATCGCGCCCTGCGCGTCACGTGCGGCTACTGCGGCGCGCTGCTCGACGTGAACCAGGGCCACCTGTCGTACCTGCGCACGCTCGAGCGCGACACGCAGATGATCAAGCCGGAGATCCCGCTCGGCTCGACGGTCGATGTCGAGCAACCGGCGCTGACCGTGATCGGCTGTCTGCGCCGCAGCGTGCACATCGACGGCATCGACTACCCGTTCTCCGAGTATCTGCTCTATCACCCGGCGCTCGGCTATCGCTGGCTGGTCGACAGCGACAACCACTGGAGCTACGTGACGCCGCTGCCGGCCGGCGAGGCGGCGCTCACCGGCACCGGCGTCCAGCAGGGCGGTCGCCGCTACCGGCACTTCCAGACCAGCGACGCGCGGGTGGATCGCATCTTCGGCGAGTTCTACTGGAAGGTCGAGCTGGGCGAGACGGTGCAGATGGTCGACTACGTCTCGCCTCCTTTCATGCTGTCCTCGGAGCAGGCCGAGTCGGAGATCAACTGGTCGCGCGCCGTGTGGATGCACGCGGCCGAGCTCAGCCGCCACATCCGGCCGCCGGGGGCAGAGGCGGGCAGCCTGCACCTCCAGCGCGCGTACACGGTGGCCCCGCATCAGCCGTTCCGGCACCGCGGCATGTTCGCGATCGTCGCGGTCCTGGCCGCGCTGCTGGTCGCCGCCGCCATCGCCATCGCGTCGCGCTCGCCGGATCGCGCCATCCCGCTGGTGTTCGACCCGCCGCTCGACTCACCGGGCCCGGCGACGACGCCGGCGCCCGACCCGCTCGAGCTCGCTGGGGCCGGTCGCCGAGGCGGCGCCCGCCTCGCGGGTGTACTTCAGCAGCGCATTCGAGCTCGCGGAGGACCAGAACGTCTCCCTCGACTTCCAGGCCCCGCTCGACAACTCGTGGCTCTACATCGCCGCGGACCTGGTCAACGAGGAGAGCGGGCTGACCGACAGCTTCGACGTCCAGCTCGAGTCGTATCACGGCGTCGAGGGCGGCGAGTCGTGGAGCGAGGGAGACAGCGAGAAGAACGTCACCCTGGCCGCGGTGCCGGCAGGGCGCTACGTGCTGCGCCTCGAGACGCAGTGGCCGGGCAACCGCGAGGGGCCGGTGCTGCGCCTCGGCGTGCACCAGGGCGCCTTCCGCGCCCGCTACCTGGTCGGCGCGTTCGCCCTGCTGCTCCTGCCCGCGCTCGTCATCGGCCTCCTGTGGTTCAACCACGAGCGCCAGCGCTGGGCCGAGAGCGATCACCCGTGGACGAGCGGAGGCGACGATGAGTGACACGGGCGGCAAGCCGCGGCGCTCGTGGCTGGTCCGCGGCTACGGCATCTTCGGGGTCGCGGTGATCGCGGCCTACCTGTGGCAGGGCTGCAGCGGCTGGGAGCCCACGCGCTCGCAGCGCGGCTTCGTGCCCGCGAGCGTGCGCGCCAGCCCGGGCGGCTATCGCTCCTTCCACTTCTGGCACGGCGGTTTTCACGGAGGCAAGTGATGAAAATGGATCAGCTCGGCGAGGCCCTGGTGACCACCGCCGCGGTCAGTGTGGTGGGGCTGCTGGTGTTCTGCCTGGCCTTCTTCGTGATGGACAAGATCAGCCCGTTCGGGCTCCGCAAGGAGATCGAGGAGGATCACAACATGGCGCTCGCCGTCATCATGGCGGCGGTCATCATCGGCATCGCGCTGATCGTGGCCTCGGCGGTGAGCGGATAGCGCGGTGCCGTGACCTCGACCACCCGGGCGCCGTCGCACGTCGCGCCGCTGCTCTTCCTCAACGTCTTCATCATCGCGACGTGCGGGCTGGTCTACGAGCTGCTGGCCGGGACGCTGGCCAGCTACGTGCTCGGCGACTCGGTGACGCAGTTCTCGCTGGTCATCGGCATGTACCTGTCGGCCATGGGCGTGGGCGCGTGGCTGTCGCGCTTTCTCGACCGCGAGCTGGCGCGCCGCTTCCTCGACGTGGAGCTGGCGGTGGCGCTGGTGGGCGGGCTTTCGGCGCCGGCGCTGTTCTTCGCCTTCGGCCGGCTGGAGACGTTCTCGCCGGTGCTCTACGGCGTCGTGATCGCCATCGGCGTGCTGGTCGGGCTCGAGCTGCCGCTGCTCATGCGCCTGCTCGCCGACCAGCTCGCGTTCAAGGAGCTGGTCTCGCGCGTCCTGACCTTCGACTACATCGGCGCGCTGGTCGCCTCGCTGCTGTTCCCGCTGCTGTTCGTGCCGCGGCTCGGCCTGGTGCGCACGTCGCTCTTGATGGGCATGCTCAACGCCGGCGTGGCGCTGGGCGGCAGCTATCTCTGGCGCCGTGGCTGGGCCGGCGCAGCCAGATCGCGGTGCGCGTGCGCGCCGTCCTGGCGCTGGTCGTGCTCGCGGCCGGCTTCATCAAGGCCGACTGGCTGTCGCGCATGGCCGAGGAGGACCTCTACGCCGACGACATCGTCTACAGCCAGACGACGCCGTACCAGCGCATCGTGGTGACCAGCGGCCGCGGCGGGCGGTTTCACCTGTTCCTCAACGGCAACCTGCAGTTCTCGTCGGCCGACGAGTACCGCTACCACGAGGCGCTGGTGCATCCGGCCATGGTGGCGGCGGGCGCGCCGCGACGCGTGCTGGTCCTGGGCGGCGGCGACGGGCTGGCGCTGCGCGAGGTGCTGGCCCACCGCCAGGTCGAGCACGTCACGCTGGTCGATCTCGATCCGGCCATGACGCGCCTGGCCGCCGAGCTGCCGCCCCTGCGCAGCCTCAACCGGGCAGCCATGGACGATCCGCGGGTCGAGGTGGTCAACCAGGACGCGCTGGTCTGGCTCGACGGCGCGCCCGGGCGGCTGGGACGCGGTCATCGTCGACTTCCCGGACCCGAACTCGTTCGCGCTGGGCAAGCTCTACACGACGCGCTTCTACCGCCTGCTGCGCCGCGCGCTGGCCCCGGGCGCGGCGGTGGCGGTGCAGGCCACGTCGCCGCTGTTCGCGCGCCGCTCGTTCTGGTGCATCGTGGCGCACCATGCGGGCGGCCGGCTTCTCCGTGCACCCGTACCACACGACGGTGCCGTCGTTCGGCGTGTGGGGCTTCGCGCTGGCCCGGGCCGAGCCGTTCGAGCCGCCGGCGCGCGCGCCGGTCGGGCTGCGCCTGCGCTACCTGGACGACGCCGCCCTGGCGTCGATGTTCCGCTTCCCGGCCGACATGGCGCCGGTCGAGGTCGACATCAACCAGCTCGACGACCAGATGCTGGTCCGCTACTACGAGAGCGAGTGGCGGCGCTGGGAGGAGTGAGGTGGGCGGGCGATTGCGTGCCGGATCGCTGAGCCCCAGCCGGCGCGACGTCCTGGCCGCGCTGCTGGGCGCGCCGGCGGTGGCGGCGCTGGGCGGATGCGAGGCGCGCGCCGCCGCTCCCCGGCGGCGAGCTGGTCGGCGGCAGCGAGGTGCTGGGCCACGCGCTGCGCGATCAGACGGCGCCGCCGCAGCCGCCGGCCGACCGGCTGGACGCGCGCCGGGGTCGTCATCGCGGGCGCGGGCGTGGCCGGCCTGGCCGCGGCCTGGCGCCTGGCCCGCGCCGGCATGCGCGACTTCGTGCGTGCTGGAGCTGGACCGCGCGCCGGGCGGCACCGCGCAGAGCGGCCGCTCGCCGGTGACCGCCTATCCGTGGGGCGCGCACTACATCGTGGCGCCGCTGGCGCACCAGCGCGCGCTCATCGCGCTGCTCGGCGAGATGGGCGCGCTCGACGGCGTCGATCGGGACGGGCATCCCATCGTGCGCGAGGAGCTGCGCTGCCGCGAGCCGGAGGAGCGGGTCTACCACCACGGCCGCTGGTACGAGGGGCTGTACCTGCACGCCGGCGAGTCGGACGCAGGACCGGGCCGACCTGGCCGCGTTCCTGCGCGAGGTGGACCGCTGGGTCGCGTGGCGCGACGGGCGCGGCCGCCGCGCGTTCGCGCTGCCGGTGTCGAGCGCGTCCGACGATCCGGAGGTGACGGCGCTCGACCGCGAGTCGATGAGCGAGTGGCTCGACCGGCGCCGGCTGCACTCGCCGCGCCTGCGCTGGCTCGTCGACTACGCCTGCCGCGACGACTACGGGATGCGCGCGGCCGACACCAGCGCCTGGGCCGGTCTGCTCTACTTCGCGGCCCGCATGCGCGCGCCCGGGCGCCGACAGCCAGCCGGTCGTGACCTGGCCCGAGGGCAACGGGCGGCTGGTCGCGCACCTGGCCGCGTCGGCGGCGGGGCGCGTGCGGCTGGGCGCGGCGGTGTGCGACGTGGCGCCGCGCGACGGCGGCGTGGACGTCGTCGCCATCGACGGCGGCGGGCGGCCGTTCGGCGTGCGCGCCGAGCAGGTCATCTTCGCCGCGCCGCAGATGGTGGCGCGCCGCGCGGTGCGGCCGCTGCGCGACGATCCGCCGGCGCACGCGGCGGAGTTCGAGTACGGCGCGTGGATGGTGGCGAACCTGCACCTGGAGGGGCGCCCGGACGAGCCGGCGGGCGGCTTTCCGCTGGCCTGGGACAACGTGCTGTACCGCAGCCCCGCGCTCGGCTACGTGGTGGCCACGCACCAGAGCGGGCGCGACCACGGCGACACCGTGCTGACCTACTACTACCCGCTGGCCGACGGCGCGCCGGCCGCGGCGCGGCGACAGCTGCTCGGCGCCGACCAGGGCGACTGGGCCGAGGTGGTGCTCGCCGATCTCGGCCGCGCGCACCGCGACCTGCGCCGGCGGGTGCGCCGGCTCGACGTCATGCGCTGGGGCCACGCCATGGTGCGCCCGCGGCCCGGCTTCGTCTGGGGCGGCGCGCGCCAGGCCGCGACCCGGCCGCTGCGCGGCATCCACTTCGCGCACTCGGACCTGTCCGGCGTGGCGCTGTTCGAGGAGGCGCTCGATCAGGGCGTGCGCGCGGCCGAGGAGGTGCTGGCGGCGCGCGGCGTCGAGAGCGAGAGCCTGCGATGAGCGCCGAGGTCGGTGACGGGATGAGGGGCGCGGCGCCGTGGCTGTTCTCGCGCGGCGTCGACCTGGCGGCGTTCCTGGGCAGCGCCGTCGTCGCGCTGATCCTGGTCGCGCTCGGCCCGTGGCTCGGCGTCGGAGCCGACGGCGACGCGCCCGGCTGGACCTGGGTGACCGGCGTGCTGCTCGTCGACGTGGCGCACGTGTACGCGACGCTGTTCGTGGTCTACCTGGAGCCGGCGGAGCGCACCGGCGCGCGGCCTACTGGATGGTGCCGGCGGCGGCCTGGCTGCTCGGCGTCGTCGTCTACTCCGAGGGGCCCGAGCTGTTCTGGCGCGCGCCTGGCCTACGTGGCCGTCTTTCACTTCGTCCGCCAGCAGGTCGGCTGGGTCAAGCTCTACCGCGCGCGCGCCGGCGAGCGCGATCGCGTCGGCGGCTGGCTCGACAGCGCGGCCATCTACGCGTCGGCGCTCTATCCGCTGATCTACTGGCACGCGCACCTGCCGCGCGAGTTCGCCTGGTTCATGTCCGGCGACTTCGCCGGCCTGCCCGCGTGGGTGGCGAGCGCCGCGGCGCCGCTCTACTGGGCCATCCTGGCGCTCTACGCCGCGCGCAGCGCTTCCGGGCTGGCTCGCCCGCCGCCCGCGCAACCCGGGCAAGGACATCGTCGTCGCCACGACGGCCGCGTGCTGGTACGCCGGCATCGTCGCCACCAACAGCGACTACGCCTTCACCGTCACCAACGTCCTCATCCACGGCGTGCCCTACATGGTGCTGGTCTACGTCGTGGCCGCGCGCGCGCCGCGGGGCGGAGAGGACGGGCTCGGCCCGGCGCGGCCGGTAGGTCGGCCCGCGTCTCGTCGCCGCCGGCCCGATGTTCTTCGTCGCGACGCTGTGGCTGCTGGCCTATGTCGAGGAGCTGCTGTGGGATCGGGCCGTGTGGCACGAGCGCGGCTGGCTGTTCGGCGCGGCGCTCGACGCGGCCGACTGGCAGATCGTGATCGTCCCGCTGCTCGCCGTGCCCGCAGCTGACCCACTACATCCTCGACGGCTTCGTGTGGCGGAGGCGGGCGAATCCCCGTGTCGCCGCGGCCCTGGGCCTATCGAGCCACGCCACGTTGACGTTGACGTTGACGTTGACGTTGAACGTGAACTTGAACCTGAACCCCACCTTTGTCATTGACGTTGTCGTCTATCGACAAGGCGTCCGGTTGATGTCAACGACAACGGTGGAGTTGACGTTCAGGTTCACGTTCAGGTCAACGTCAACGTCAACGTCAACGTCTACGTCGGCGTCTTGGTCGTTCTCCGCTCCGAACGCAGGACCTGGATCTCGGCGGCGAAGCCGCCCATGTCGATCGGATGGGCGTCGACGAGCCGTAGCCCGGCGGCCGCCGGCGCGGGCTCGGGTCTGGCCCGGGATGGGCGAAATCCAGCACAGCAGGCCGCCAGCCGGCAGGATCGCGGCGGCGCGATCGACAATCTCCACCAGCAACGGCTCGGCCCGGCCGCGCAGGACGCGGCGGCCCATGGGCGGATTGGTCAGGATCACCGTCGCGCCGGGGACGTCGTGGCCCAGAGCGTCGCCGACGACCAGCTCGGCAGTCACGCCGGCCGACTCCACATTGGCGCGGGCCGCGGCCAGCGCCTCGGTGCTGATGTCGCTGCCGACCAGTCGCCCAAACGGGGCCAGGCGGCCGCGCTCGCACAGCTCGAGGCCGGAGCCGACGAACGGATCCCACACCACGTCGTCGGCGGGGCCAGGCTGTGCGTCACCGACAGCCGGGCCAGCGCGGCGGCCACGGTCGGGTGCGAGGCGGCCGGCACATCGGCCACGCGGTAGGCGAAGCGCGGATCGTCGAGCTTGCGCGGCTCGAGCGCGATCGGCGACACGGTCGCCGTCCTCGGCCACGTGCACGCGCCAGGTGCTGTCGGTCGGATCGTTGACCAGGTCGGGCCGGCGGGCGGCGATCGCGCCGGCGACGCGCCACACCTCGGCGCGCCGGTGACCGCCGCGCTCCCAGTCGAGGCGAAAGCGCACCGGCCCGCGCGTGAAGGCGGCGAAGATCGCCGCGGCCTCGGGCGACGCGAGCGCATCCACCACCGCGGCCGCTGGTCGCACCGGCGCGCTCCGGCAGCGGAAAGGCGATGCCGTGATGCAGGCGGTAGTGAAACAGCGACGCGAGCGGCCCGGCCAGCCGGGTCTCGACCCGGCCGGGCGCGGTCGCCTCGACCGGCCAGCCGCCGGCGGCCAGCTCGGCGGCCAGCAGGCGCTCGAGCCCGGCGCGGCAGCGCAGCAGCACCGTCATCGGCGCGGCCGGCGCGGCCGCGCCGTCGATGATCGAGTCGGCCGACCGCTCGATCGTCCGCGATGCGGTCAGGATCGCCTTCTCGAGCAGTCGCCGCAGCTCCGGGTCGGTCGCGTCCGGCAGACCCGCGCGCAGCGCCGCCAGCGCCCTCGTCGCGGCCGGCCAGGCCGAGCGCGCTGGCCAGCGCGCGCCGCACGCTGGGATCGGACTCGCGCGCGCCACGCGTCGAGCAGCGCGTCCTCGGCGGCGGGCTCGCCGGTGCGCGCCAGCGCCAGCGCGGCCTGGCGCCGCACCCGCGCTTCGGCGTCGGCCAGCTCGCCCGCCAGCGCGGCCGCCGCACCCGCGCGCGCCTCGCCGTCCGCGCCGGCAGCCACGCGGCCGATGAGTCGCAGGAGCCGTGCCCGCACGCGGCTGCGGTCGGCAACGTCACGCGAGACATTGCCGTCGCGCGGGCCGCCCCCGTCGCGCGGGCCGGCGTCGCCCCCGCCGCGGCTCGCGCTGGCGCCGGCAAGCCGCGCGAGGGCGGCGGGCAGGGCCAGGTCGGGGCGGCGGGCCAGGGCGCGCTCGGTGGCGCGGACCTCGCCGTCCTGGTCCGGGCCGAGGGCGGCCAGCAGGTCGAGGAGCGGGGCGATTTCGCGGCGCCCGGGCGTGAAGCCGGGCTGTCGCGCGCGCTCGAGAAGCTGGGCCTGGGTCTCGCCGGGCGGCACGGGCCTGGTATTCTGCCACCGGTTTCATGAGATGGACCCGCGGCCATCGCAGCGATGACATCGAAGATCGCCGGGGCGCGTCGCCCGCGCGCTGGGGCGGCCGCCTCGGGGCCGGCAGTATCGTGCTGGTCATCGTCGCGTTCTTCGCCCAGCGCTACCTCGGCGTCAACATCTCCGGCCTGGGCGGCGGCGGCGGCGCGCCGGCGACCAACGAGCCGGCCCAGCCGATCGATCCGGAGACCGATCCGGAACGCGAGGCGGTCGAGTTCATCGGCTTCGTGCTCGACGACGTCCAGGCGACCTGGGCACAGAAGTTCGAGCAGGCCGGCAAGACCTACAAGAAGGCCAAGCTGGTCCTGTTCCGCGACTCGACCCAGTCCGAGGGCTGCGGCTTCGGCTCCGCGGCCATCGGGCCCTTCTACTGCCCGGGCGACCAGAAGGCGTACATCGATCTCTCCTTCTTCAGCATGCTGCGCGACCGCTTCGAGGCGCCCGGCGACTTCGCCCAGGCCTACGTCCTGGCCCACGAGATCGGCCACCACGTGCAGAACCTGCTCGGCTACGAGGACCAGCTGCGCTCGGCGCAGGAGCGCGCGCCGGCGCGGCGCAACGAGCTGTCGGTGCGCTACGAGCTGCAGGCCGACTGCCTGGCCGGCGTGTGGGGCAACGCGAGCACGAAGCGCGACCTGCTCGAGGCGGGCGACGTCGAGGAGGGCCTGCGCGCCGCGGCCTCGATCGGCGACGACACCCTGCAGAAGCAGGGCGGCGGCAAGGTGAGCCCGGAGTCGTGGACCCACGGCTCGTCCGAGCAGCGGGTCAAGTGGCTGCGCCGCGGGCTCGAGAGCGGCAGCATCGACGCCTGCGACACGACGGGCGGCGATCCGTAACGCTCGCGGCGACGGCAGCAAAAGCAGCCGATCTGGCGCTGCGCCTTTCTGAACCGCGAATCGACCCTTCTGCGGGGTCGGGTCGTCGCGGTTCCCAAGAGCGCGGCGCCAGATCGGCCTGTCGTTGTTCTAGTCGATCGCCTCGGCTTCGCGTTCGTGCACGACCAGGACCGAGCAGGGGGCGTGGCGGATGATCGTCTCGGTCACGCTGCCGAGCAGCCAGCGGCGGACGCCGCGGCGGCCGTGGCTGCCGGTGACGATGAGGTCGCAGCCCTCTTCCTCGGCGCGGCGGCGGAGCCCCTCGGCGGGCGAGGACTCGAGCGCCACGAAGCGGACGCGCTTGCGCAGCTCGGGGCGGCCGGCCAGCAGGCGCTCACCGCTCTCGGCCACGGCGCGCTCGAGCTCCTCGCGCATCGGGTCGACCGGGATGCCGGTCGGCGCGGACGGCGTCTGCCAGCAGTGGACCACCTCGATGCGAGCCTGCTCGGACGCAACGGCCAGCGCCATGTCCAGCGCGGCGCGCGCCGACGCCGAGAAGTCGCTCGCCACCAGGATGCGCTGGTAGCCCTGCTCGTCGACCGAGCCGCGCGCCACCAGCGCGCTGACCTGCGCCAGCCGGACGGCGCGCTCGGCCACGCTGCCGAGCAGGAAGCGCTTGAGGCCGGTGCGCCCGTGCGTCCCGACGACGAGGAGATCGGCGCCCATCTCGTCGGCGATGCGCGCCAGCCCGTCGCTCGGGTTGTCGTCAACGAGGACCGACTCGACCTCGAGGCCGATCTGCCCGCAGCGCGCGGCGCAGATCCTGTAGAAGCTCGGCCGACTGGGTGCGGTGAAGCGCGCCGAGGTCGGCCGACGCGATCTGCGCGCGAAAGATCGGATCGTAGCTCGAGTCCTCGACCACCTCGGTGGGCAGCGGCAGGACGTGGGCCAGGATGAGGCGCGCGGACTCCTGCTTCGCCAGCAGGGTCGCCTGGGTCAGCGCCAGCTCCGACTCGGGCGAGAAGTCGACGCCGACCACGATGCGCCGCAGCCGGCGTCGCCTGTCCCTTCACCGCTGCCACGGCAGCTCCCAGCTCGCCGAGGTCGAACGAGAAGCCGATGTCGGCGGACTGCGCCGCGTAGGCCGTCGCTCCGCCGGCGCCGGCCGCCACGACGGCGAGCAGGACGGTCGTCCGGGCCATGCGCGCGAACCGGCTCGGCCGCCTCGTCGCGCGGGGCAGCACGGCAGCAGTGCGCTGGCGGGCGATCGCGGGCCGGGCCGCCGTCGCGGGCCGCGCGGACGTCGCGGGCCGCGTGCCCTGGTCGCCGGCCGCGCGACCGCCGGCGCCGGCTCGGCGTCGTCGATGAGGAGCTCGCCCGACCAGGGCCGCGCCTGCGCCGGCGCAATCGCGACCGGCGCGATGACCGGCGCCGTGGCTGCGCGGCCGTCGCCGGCGGTGCCGACCGCGCGCACCGGCATCGCGACCGGCAGCGGCGTGTCGAGGGCCGGCGGCGAGCACGACCAGCGCCATGCCGAGTGAGCGTCCCGGTCGCGGTCTGGTCGACCTCGACGCCGTCGGTCATGGCGTCATCCAGCGCATCGGACAGCGCGCGGTACTCGGCCGCGATCCGCCGCAGCTCGGCATGCACCAGCGTCCATGCTCTGCGGGCGATGCTCGGGCCGCTTGGCCAGGCACGCAGGATGAGCCGCTCGAGCGCGTCGGGGATGAGGTGCTTCTGCGCGCCGGGCGCCTTGCTGGGCGCCAGCGGCGCCTCGTTGACGACGCGCAGCAGCAGCTGCTGCAGATCCTCGCACAGGAACGGAGGGCCGCCGGTCACCATCTCGTACATCAGCACGCCGAACGAGTAGATGTCGCTGCGCTGATCGAGCGGCGCGGCCAGCGCCTGCTCGGGCGACATCGACTCCGGCGTACCGATCACCGACGGCGGCTCGATCTTGTCGTCGGGGCTGCCAAGGATCTCGGCGACTCCGAAGTCGATGAGCTTGGCGAGCGGCGCGCCGCCGGCGTCGACACCGACGAGCACGTTCTCGGTCTTGAGATCGCGGTGGACGATCCCCCGCCGGTGTACCGCCGCCACCGCGTCGGAGATCTGTACAGCGATTGTCAGCGTTTCCGACAGGGGCAGCGCCCCGGAGCGCGCCAGGCGGGCCGACAGCGGCTCGCCGGCCAGGTGCTCCATGACCAGGTACGTGTCGCCGGCCGGATCCGTAACCAGGTCGAAGACATCGACGATGTGATCGTGGCGCAGCGCCGCGCGCGATGTCGGCCTCGGCGCGCAGCCGCGCCCGCGCTTCCTCGAGGTTGGCCAGCTGGCTGCGCAGCCGCTTCACCGCGACCGAGCGGCCCAGACGATCGTGGTGACCCAGGTACACCTGGGCCATCCCGCCCTCGCCGAGGAGCCCGACCAGCCGCACCTGACCCAGTCCGTTGATCTCGATGCTGGTCTGCTCGACGGGCTCGAAACTGTCGCCCATCTGGTCGAACTCGTTAGCAAACGAACTGCTGGACGCCATGGACCGAACGCACTGCACCCGCCGTGCCACGGCCATTCAGGCCTGCGACCGAGGACTCGGCGAAGATGCTCCACGCCAACGCCGCCACACTGTGTCACCTCGCCACTGTCAGGCCAGAAAACCAGGTTCGTTTTCCGGCGGCTCGGGCACCACCGAGGATGGCCCTTCTCATGCAGAGAGCAGCCGCGGGAGGAGCCAGCCATGAAGAGGCAAACGTCGTCCCTGGGTGACATCATCAGCGCGCTCTACGACACGGTCGACGCATCCGGCGCGACCCCGGCCGCGAGCCACATCGTCACCGCCTGCACGCTCGACCTCCTGCTCCGCCAGCGCAAGCGCATGCTGCTCGCCGCAGCTCTGCGAGCCCGCCGAGCTGCTGCTCCACTGACAAGCCTATCGCGTGACCAGCTTCTCGCGGACGAGCCAGTCTCTCGCGAGGCCAGCGCGACCGCGCCGGCCCGGCGCAGGCTAGCGCGACGGCGCGCGGCCGCTCTTGCCGGGCTCGTCCGGCACGGCCGCGTCGAGCATCTCGTCGTCCGGGTTCTCCGCCGGCGACGTGTAGATCATCCAGCGTGCCACCGCCGCCTCCGACGGATCCGGCCCTCGGCGGCGTAGCGCAGATAGCCGCTGCGCTCGAGCTCGTCGAGGACGTCCTCGGCCTGCTCGACCGAGCACGCCAGATGGCTCGCCAGCGCCGCCGCCATCTCCTGGCGGCCGCTCTCGTACTCGTCCGGCAGCCTGGCGAAGCGCTCGCTCAGCCAGCTTGCCACCTCGGCTGTCGACGGTCGTCGCATGGGCTTCCCCCCGTGTGGTCGTGCGCGCGCGAGCCGCCGCCGGGCCGGGACCATGCTCGGCCCGGCGCGCGACTCATTGGCGACTCACTTCTTGTTCAGCCAGTCGTTCAGCTTCGCGCTGACGCGGTCGGAGAGGTTGTCCCAGCCGTCCTTGATCGTCTCCTGAAGCTCGTCGAGCCTCGACCGCACGCGGTCGCGCTCGTCGCGCGCCTCGGAGCGGCTGTCGGCCTTGAGCTCGTTGAAGCGGGCCTCGAGCTCGCGCTGCTTGGCCTTGATTCTGTCCTTCAGTTCTTCTTGTTTCGAAATCATGACGTGGAGTGGTGCAGTCGATGTGCCAGGTGCGACCTCGTCGTTCAGGCGCCTACCGGCGCCAGTTTCGGCGTGCGCGCACGCCACGTTGTGTCGCCCGGTCACGACCGCGCTTGCGCAGCGAGAGACGCGCACGAGGTAGGCAACCGGGTCTACCCGCGTCGTTCGGTTCGCCGAGCATTGACCGGTGATTTTGCGCGCGCGATGATGAGCACCGCGCGGGGGAAGTGCGCTTGGAACGATCGAAGAGTGATCACGCACAGGCATGCCCCATCTGCGGGAAACCCGCCGGGGAAGGGCATACGTGCGGTCAGCGTCACGGCGGAGCGCCTCGGAGTGAGGCAGCTCCGGTTGACCCGCGCCAGGTTCACCCCGCGCCTCCCACGCGGTCGCTCCTGTCGGTAGCGCAACTGGTCGGCATGCCCTTGGGGCAGAACTACCGCATCGTCGAGCCGATCGGCGCCGGGGCCATGGGCATGGTCTACGTCGTCGAGCACGTCACGCTCAGGAAGCGGTTCGCCGCCAAGCTGCTCACCGCCGAGCTGGCTCGACGCCCCGAGGCGGCGGCGCGCTTCGAGATCGAGGCGCACGCAGCGTCGCAGCTCGACCACGAGAACATCGTCAGCGTCATCGACTTCGGCAAGACCGATGACGGCGGCGTGTACCTCATCATGGAGCTCCTGCGCGGCAAGACGCTGCAGGCGCGCATGGACCAGGGCCGGCTCTCCCTCGAGGAGATCGTGGCCATCACGCTTCAAGTCTGCCGCGCCCTGTCCGCGGCGCACGCCGCCGGCATCGTCCACCGCGACATGAAGCCGGACAACATCTTCCTGACCCAGCGGCCCGGCGGCCGGCCGATGGTCAAGGTGCTCGACTTCGGCATCTCCAAGGCGCGCGAGGGCACCCTGCGCGAGGGCCGCATCACCAAGCAGGGCCAGCTGCTGGGCAGCCCCGAGTACATGTCGCCGGAGGCCTCGCGCGGCGACGAGGTGGACCCGCGCGCCGACATCTACGCGGTCGGCATCATGCTGTACGAGCTGATGTGCGGCGAGGTCCCGTTCCGCCACGAGAACTACCTCAAGGTCCTCCAGATGCACGCCGGCCACCTGCCGCGGCCGCCGCGCGACCTGGTGCCGGAGCTGCCCGAGGCGGTCGAGCGCATGATCCTGCGCGCGCTGGAGAAGGACCCGCGGCGGCGTCACGCCAGCATCGAGCAGCTCGAGGCGGAGCTGCTGGCCGCGATGCCGGAGGTGGCGCAGCGGGCCATGCTGATGGTCCAGACGCCGCCCCACAGCCAGTGGCTGCCGGAGCAGTCGCCGCCGATGCGCTACGTCAGCGGCGCCTACCCGGCCATGGGCGAGCCCGGCGCGCCGCCGCTTTCGCCCGAGCACGCGGTCTCCAGCACGCTCGACACCCGGCGCCGCGGCCGGCTGGCCATGCTCGTCGTCCTGTGGACCGGCGCGCTGGCGCTCGCCGCGGCCGCGGTGATCCTGCTGGTCATGCGCAACGCGGAGGGCGATGGCAAGCAGGCCAGCGCAGGCGCCGCGCCCGCGGCCGGAGCGCCGCAGACGGTCAGCGCGGCTCCGGCCGCGCCGAGCGCCGCGCCGACCGCATCCCCGGCGGCGCTCGTGCGCCCGGGCGAGATCCGCCTGCGCATCGACAGCTCGCCGCAGGGAGCCACCGCGACGCTGGAGGGGAGACGGCTGGGCCGCACGCCGATCGACGTGCAGGTCCCGGCCTCGGAGGGGGAAGGGGAGGTCGAGCTCGAGCTGCGCGGCTATCGCACCCTGTCGCGTTCGGTCTCGCTGGCACGAGACGGCGAGATCGAGGTCGAGCTGCGCCGCGAAGCGCGCCGCTCGTCGCGCAGCAAGAGCGACCGCAAGTCGGGCCGCTCGAGGGACGAGGACGACAGCGGCCGCGCCGAGCCGGAGCGGCCGCCCGTCGACCTGGACATCAAAGAAGGACGTTGATCCGCCCCCTACCATGCGTGCCTCGCACCGGACGCTCGTCGTCACAATCACCCTCGCCTGCAGCTCACTCCTGACCGTGAATCCGCCGACGGCGCGCGCTGACTCCAGCGCCGACGAGGCGGATGCGCGCTTTCACCGCGGCAACCAGCTGTTCAAGGCCGCTCGCTACGACGAGGCTCTGGTCGAGTTCTTTGCCTCGAACCGGCTGGCCCACAACCGCAACGTCATCTTCAACATCGCGCGCTCGTACGAGGCGCTCAGCCGCTACGAGGAGGCGTACCGCTACTACGCCGAGTACATCTCGGAGGAGCCGAACAAGGACGAGCGCGCGTCGGCGCAGCGGCGGCTCAAGGAGATCGAGCCGCGCGTGGCGCTGCTGCGCATCGAGAGCAACCCGCCCGGCGCCACTGTCTACCTGGAGCGCAAGGACCTGGGCGGCCGCGGCGACACGCCGCTGCTCATCGCGGTGCCGCCGGGCAAGCACCGGGTCCTCGTCGAGGCAAGGGGCTATCGCCCGGACGTGAGCTCGATCGAGGCGACGCGCGGGCGCGCCACCGAGGTGAAGGCCGATCTCACCCTCATCGTCGGCCGCCTGCGCGTCGAGTCGCGGCCGCGCGCCGCCGTGTACGTGGATCGCGCGGCCGGAACCGCAGCGCCCCCGGTGTCCCGCACGACCCCGGCCACGCTGACCCTGCCGCCGGGCCGCCACACCGTCGAGCTGGAGGCGCCCGGCTACCGCGTGGTGCGCAGCGACGTCGTCATCCGGGCCGACGCCGAGACGAAGCTCGAGCTGTCGCTCGAGGAGCGCGCGGCGCCGTCCGGAACCGTCGTGCTGGCCTCCGACACGACCGGCGCGCTCGTCATCGTGGACGGCGTCGAGCGCGGCTTCACGCCGGCGGTGCTCAACCTGTCGGTCGGCGGGCACGACATCGAGGTGCGCGGCGACGGCTTCCGCATGTGGCGGCGCAAGGTCGACGTGGCCAAGGACGGCCGCGCCTTCTACGAGGTCGAGCTGGTCGAGGAGGAGCCGGAGGTCACCGGCGCCACTCGCGTGCAGCAGAGCCTGTCGCAGGCGCCGGCCAGCGTCAGCGTGGTGACCCGCGACGAGATCTGGGCCATGGGCTACCAGACCCTGACCGAGGCGGTGCGCGGCGTGCGCGGCGTGTACACGTCGGACGATCGCAACTACGAGGCCATCGGCATGCGCGGCTTCTCGCGCCCGGGCGACCTCACCAACCGCCTGCTGCTGAGCCGCGACGGCCACGCCATGAACGACAGCGCGTTCGGCTCCGCCGCGGTGGGGCGCGACTTCGCGGCCGACCTGGACGACGTGTCGCGCATCGAGATCGTGCGCGGCCCCGGCTCCACCTTCTACGGGCCGAGCGCGTTCTTCGGCGTGATACAGGTGGTGTCGGAGGAGCCCGGGCGCGGCTCGCCGGTTCGCGCCGGCGGCTTTCTCAACTCGGACGGCGGCGGGCTGGCGTTCGCGCGCGGCACCGCGGGCGGTGGCGAGGCCGGCGTGTCGATCTACGCCTCGGCCTACGAGTCGGCCGGCGAGACCATCCACTTCGACGAGTTCGAGGGCGACGCGACGGCCGGCGATGCGCGCGAGGCCGACGGCGAGGACGCCCAGCGCGGCGGCGTGCGCGCCCGCCTCGGCGACTTCCGGCTCGACGCCAGCATGGCCCGGCGCCGCAAGGACGTGCCGACCGCGCCGTTCGAGACCGTCTTCGGCGAGGCGAGCGAGACCACCGACCAGCGCGGCTACGCCGAGGCGCGGTGGGAGCACCAGCGCGGCCCGCTGTCCATCCTGGCCCGGGGAGCCTTCGATCACCAGCGCTACGACGGCGTCTATCCGTACGAGCTGGTGGAGGGCCAGCCCGAGATCTACCAGTTCACCGACGAGGGGGGCGGCGACTGGGGCACCGGCGAGCTGCGCGTCGCGCTCGAGGGCTGGAGCCAGAAGCTCACCCTCGGCGGCGAGGTCGCCAACCACGCCGTGGAGCACGGCTACTACGACGTGAGCGCGGACGACCGCTTCTCCGACGAGCGCAACTTCGTCAACGGCTCGGCCTACGGCGTCGAGGAGATCTCGCTGCTCGACGAGAGGCTGCGCCTGTCGGCCGGCGTGCGCGTGGACGTGTTCGGCGAGCAGAGCGACACCGCCATCTCGCCGCGCCTGGGCGTCATCGTGCGCCCGTACGAGAACGGCTACACCAAGATCATCGCCGGCCGCGCGTTCCGCTCACCGTCGCCCTACGAGCTCTACTACACCGACAACATCACCCAGGCCCCGGCGGAGGAGCTCGATCCGGAGACCATCTGGACCGGCGAGGTGGAGCACACCCACACCCTCGGGCCGCGCACGTTCCTCCTGGCCAGCGTGTTCGCCAGCCAGATCCAGGACCTCATCAACCTGGGCACCAACGACATGGACCTGCTCGAGTTCGTCAACTCGGGCGAGGACGTGCGCGCGGCCGGCGGCGAGCTCGAGGCCCGCTTCGCGTACAAGAGCGGGGCCTGGTGGGCCGCGGCCGCCTCCTACACCTGGCTCGACTCCGACGACCCGGCCGTCGAGGTCAACTCCGCCGCGGCGGTCGGCTCGGTGCGCGGCTTCGTGCCGCTCCTGGGCGAGCGCCTCGGCCTGGCCAGCGAGATCATCTACAACTCACCGCGCCCGCGCCGCGACGGCACCGACGCCCCCTCCGGCGTGCTGGGCCGCTTCTTCCTCAGCGGCCGCATGCGCAGCGCGGGCCTCCTCTACCGCGCCGGCATCACCAACGTCCTCGACTGGGACTGGGCCGTCCCGGTCGGCGAGGAGCTCCAGCAGCAGCAGATCGACCAGCCCGCCCGCACCTTCCACGCCCAGCTGATCTACGAGCTGTAGCCCGCGACGCCGCCTACTTCCGGTGCAGGCCGATGACTCGCAGGCGCTTGGTGCGCCTGTCAACTGCCAGGTGGACCATGGTCGGGGGGAGGTTGGTGCCGGGTCGGTCGGTGCGGATCTCGATGATCGTGTAGCCGTCGCGGCTGCGCGAGGGGTGGAGGCGGTGCAGGCAGGTGCGGCCGTCGCGGGCGGCGCCGGTCTGGGCGCGCCAGTCCATGGGGCGGCCCTCGTAGTCGAAGGCGCGCGCGCTGTAGCGGGTCGGCACCCGGTCCAGCGCGTACTTGAGCGACAGGTCCTCGAAGCACAGCTGGTAGCTCTCGCCGGCCGGGTGGACCTCGAACCGGTCGAGCGGGTTGACGCGCGAGAACCAGTGCTTGGCGGTCTTGCGCTGGCGCCGGATCAGCGTCTCGGTCAGGTACTCCACGGCACGCGGGTCGCTGTACTTGCCCTGCTCGACGGCGGCGCGGATCTGCTCGGCCGTGAAGCGGATGACGATCTTCGCACCCCAGAACTTGTCGAACCGGTCCGCGTCGTGGAACGGGAAGTACGACGGCGTGTACGCCTTCCAGCGGCCCGGGTCGTACTTCTCGGCCTCGAGGATACCGGCGCCGACGATGTCCGGCTCGGTGCGCCCCTCCCAGTTGCGCTGGTACAGCCCGAGCGTGAAGGCCGACGCCGCGATCTGCCCGAAGTCGACGATGTGCGAGAAACCGACCCAGTGGCGCTTGTTGATGTAGCCCTGGGTGCCCAGACCCTTGCCGAAGTCGATCAGGTAGTGCTGCACGTAGTGGATCTTCGGGTCGCCCGGGTCCTCGATGTACGTGTCGAGGGTGTTGTCCTCCTTGACGTCGGTCTGGTCGAGCCAGGAGAAGATGGAGTAGGTGCCGCGCGTCTCGCGCCGCAGCCGGTGCGGAACCGTGTCGTTCGGGTCGTCTTCGCGCACTCCCTCGCGATCGTGTCCGCCGATCGGCTTGCCCGGGATGAACTGGCTGGCCAGCCCGCGGATGGTCCCGTCCTGGCCGACGTTGATGCGGGCCAGCTGGCGCTCGATGAACGCGTCGCTCATCGGCTGCTCGTTGCCCATCGTGTCCTTGATGACCGCGTCCGGCGCGCGCACGAGGTCGCCGCGCTTGAACGTGACGATGTAGTCCTCGGGCACGTTGAAGCCGCACGCCCACAGGAGCCGCTGCAGCACCACGTCGGCGCCAGTCTCCAGCTCCGGCAGGTCCTTCTCGTCGAACTTGAGCACGTAGCGCACGCCGCGCTGGTCCACGATGATGAAGCCGACCGTGATGCCGCCGACCTTGGAGCTCTTGATCACCCACGGCTTGTGATCCTCGGGGCTGCCGGTCCGGTTGGGCCCGTTGCGGATCTCGTCCAGGGTCAGGTCGCGCACGCCGATCCGGTTGGTGAACCAGGTCGAGTCGGCCACCTCGTCGAGCGAGTTGACGTTGGTCGCCCGGTGCACGCGCCGCATCTGCAGCCAGCGGTCGAGCCGCTTGTGGAACACGCCGTCGAAGTGATAGAAGGCCCGGTAGAAGGGTTGCTCCTCGGGCGGCTTGGGCACGTCGCGCCGGTCGTTGACCACCCAGATCGGCGCCTGGTTGTGGAAGCGCAGGTCGCCGGCCGGCGACGACGATGCGGCGCCACCGCAGGCGGCAAGGGCGCCTGCCATGGCGGCGCAGACGAGGGCGGCCGGTCCAGCCGCCGCGGTGCGGGCTCGATCGGTCATTTTCTCTCCACGCGGGCTTTGGGGTCGTACACAGGGTCGAGGCTGAGGTTGAAGAGCAGCCCGCCGTCGATCGACGAGGCAATTCCCACCCGCCCGATGAACGAGCCCGGCGTCTGCAGCTGGAGGCCGCCGCCGTAGCCGACGCGCATGTCCTTGATCTCGATCTCGTCGAGCTTGGGATAGACCCGGCCGGCATCGACGAACAGGAAGCCGGTCAGCATGTAGCCGATGTCCCACTGGTACTCGGCCGACGCCAGGCCCAGCACCCGGTCGCGGAAGCGGTCCTGATCGTAGCCGCGCAGGAGCAGCGGGCCGCCCAGCCGCGGCACATCGACGAACGGGATGTCCTGATCGAGATCGCCGATCACGCCCTCCCCGTAGACGCGAAAGGCGAGCAGGCGCGGCGCCTCGCCGATGCGGAAGAAGCGCTGCAGATCGACGCCGTAGCGGTAGTAGTCGGTCGGGGCGCGGTCGAAGTCGATCGCCTTGCCACCGAAGCCTGACAGCAGCCACCCGGTGGATGGCACGGTCTCCATCTCGTAGCGGCTGGCCGATCGCCGCGTGTCGATGCGCAGCTCGAGCTCGTGATACGTGTAGGCCGCGCCCTCCACGAAGGCGGGCAGCGTGGCGACGTCGTAGTTCTCGGCCACGTTCTGGCCCTCGCGCGCCTCCTCCGGCTCGTCGAAGTCGCGCCACAGGGCGGCCGACGACAGGCGGGCGGAGAACGGCCCGGCCACGTGGATGTCGGCGATGGCGCTCAGCCGGGTCAGGGTCTGCTGGAAGCGGCTGTCGAGCGAGGCCGGGTCGTCGTACGGATCGATCGGGGCCGCGACCATGTCGACCGCGTCGCCGTTGCCGATGCCGAAGAAGCGGTCCTTGGGCCGGATCTCGTGCTCCGCCTCCAGCTCCAGCTCGATCCGGTCGCTCGAGGATGTCGCCGGAGCCGAGCTTGAGCGCGTAGATCTGGCGGAAGCGGCCGCCGAAGCTGGCCCGCGCCCGCAGGCTGGCGTTGCGGTACAGCGCGCGATGGATGAAGCGGGCGCCGGCGTTGAGCCCGAACCCGGTCTCCACGAAGGCGACCGGATACAGCCCGACCGTGCCGGTGTCGTTGAAGAAGATCGCCTTGAAGCGCTCGCGCAGCTGGAAGCGCTCGTAGAGCCAGAAGCTGCCGCGCATCGGGGCGTCGAAGATCGCGAGCACCACGCGGCCGGGGAACAGCAGCACGCGCGGCACCACGCGCAGGTTGTTGCCTGTGCTGTCCGGCTCGGCCCGAGCGATGCCGCTGGCCTGCGCCTGGCTGGGCGCGTGCCGCACCGACGCGGCGTCGTGGGCCTGCGGCTGTGACGGCTGCTCGCGCTTGGGTGGAGTGACGACTCGCGGCGGTGGTTGTGCGCCTGCACGCACGGACGCGAGCAAGATGACGACTACAGCGAGAGCGGCTGCTCTGCCGGAGCTCATGACGGGCACGTTACCCCGTCTAGCTGACCGAGTGACCTTTTGCGAGCCCCGCATAACGTGCGGGCTTCGGGAACGCTGCGGAGGAGGTCACCGCCTGCTCCCGGCTGGATTTTCGGCGGCCGCCCGATGGGGACGGCTCGGACGGTGGCTCGTTTTCGGTGAGCTCGCGAAAGCGGCGCCCGGCGTAGCTGGCCGCGACCAGCCATACCATCACGAGCGCCATGACAAAGAGTGACAGCCACCGGACCCCGGAGAAGTCTCCGAAGAACGCGAAGAGGGCCAGGTTGATGGCGACCGCCACCGCCTTGCCCGCGCGCTGCACGAACATGTCGATGAAAGCCTTGGCCTTGTACTTCTCATCGCGCGAGGTCGGCGTGTAGAGGGACTCGCGCGCACTCTGGTTGATCGAGTAGTTCAGGCCGTTGTCGGTCGTGTTGAGCAGGCTGCCGATCCACAGCGCCGGTAGCAGGAGGAAGGCGGCCGAGTTGCCGAGGATGGCGATCGGCATGATGAGCAGCGCGGCGCGCACGCTCAGCTTCGACATGATGGCCGGGGTCAGGAACAGCTGGACGATCAGGCCGACAGTGTTGGTGATGAGAAACACGGTTGACAGGTGCTGGCCGACTGCCGCGTCGGCGGCCTCCTTGGACATCCCGGCAGCGGGGGCCAGCGCGTTGACCGTGGAGGTGAACTGGTAGTCGGCGACAGTCGAGATGATCTCGTACAGCGCGACGATGGTGAAGATGGCCAGGAGGTACCGCGAGCGCATGACCAGCCGGGCGCCCTCGAGGGCGGGGTTCCCCGACTCGGATGCGGCCGGCCCCGGCGCCTCGTCGGCCGGCGCCATGACGCGACCGACCATCCGCCCGGCCGCCATCGCCATCAGCGCGATCAGGACGACCAGCACGCTGCAGATGCCGAGCCATGCCTCGATGCTGAGCGCCTTGTAGTTGACCGCCACGACCAGCGAGCCGAACGCGCCGCCGACCACGCCGCCCAGCACGATCGGGCCGTAGAGCCGCTTGGAGTCGACCGGCGCGACGCTGTCGTTCAGGAAGGCGAAGAAGGTCGCCACCATCAGCGTGTTGAAGAGGTCGCCGAACAGGTAGAACGACCACACGCCGAACCCACTGTCGCTGCGCAGGATGAGGAAGAAGCTGAGCAGCGAGAGCAGCGAGAATCCCGCGAAGACAATGGTCAGCTGCTGCCGGCGCAGCCGCCGGGCCAGGATGGAGAACACCACGGCCGCCACGAAGGCGACGACCATGTTGGCCACCTTGGCCAGCTGCTCGGCCTCCGGGCCGCCCAGCTGCCAGCCGAACAGGCTGAACATCTCCCCGCCCCGGTAGTGGGCGAGGAACAGCGCCTTCTTGATCGGCTTGAGGATCCAGAAGACCGAGATGACCAGCAGGAAGTAGCCGAACATCAGCGCCACGAACGGTGCTTCGCGGCGCTTGACGTCCAGGAAGCTTCTGAGTGGGTTCAGCGACACGTGTCAGGAGGCTCTCTCATCGCCGTGCCCGGGCACAAGCGATGTCTGCTCGGATTCGGGCCGGGCGCCGGCGGCTGCCGGGCCGACCGGATCCGATTGATCGAAGAAGCGCCGCACCGCCTCGGCCGCGCTGCGGCTCATGCCGACCACCTTGGCCATGTCATCGACGCTGGCCTGGCGAATCGCGCGCAGGCTGCCGAAGTGGCGCAGCAGCACGCGGCGACGCACCGCGCCGATGCCCGGGATGTCGTCCAGGGCCGAGCGCAGGGCGGTGCGCTTGCGGCGGTCGCGGTGGAACGTGTTGGCGAACCGGTGCGCCTCGTCGCGCACGCGGGCCAGCAGGAACAGCTCGGTCGTGTTGGGCCGCAGCTGGATCGGATCCTTGATGTGGCGCAGGAACACGCGATCCGGATGGTTGTGCCCGCCGGTGTCCTCGCGCTCCTTGGCCAGGCCGATGACGTCCATGCCGTTCTCGCGGCCCAGCTCGATGCCGAGGTCGCCCAGCGCGGCCAGCGCCGTGGACAGCTGGCCCTTGCCGCCGTCGATGACGAGCAGGTCGGGCGGCGCCCACGGTGAGTCCGGGGTGTCCAGGTCGTCTGGATCGTGGAGCGGCTCGCCCACCGAGCGGCGGAAGCGGCGCGTCAGCACCTCGTACATCGAGGCGAAGTCGTCGTTGGTGGCCGACTTGACCTTGAACTTGCGGTAGAGCGCGCGGGCCGGCTCGCCGTCGATGAACGTCACCATCGACGCGACCGTTGCGGCGCCCTGGATGTGCGCGATGTCGAAGCACTCGATGCGGCGCGGCAGGCGGCGCAGGCCGAGCCGGCTCTGCAGCTTGGCCAGGGCCGCGCGCGCGTCCTCGGCCTTGCCCTCGCGCGCGGCCGCCGACGCCGCCGCGTTCTTGGACGCGAGCGCGACGAGCTGGACCTTCTGTCCGCGGCGCGGCGTGATCAGCTTGACCCGCTTGCCGCGCAGCTCGCTCAGCCAGTCGGCCAGGAGGGTCGCGTCCTCCAGCTCGACCGGCACCACGACCTCGTCCGGGATGACCGTGCCGCTGTCGTAGTAGCGCTGGATGACCTCGGCCATGACCTGGCCGTCGGGCAGCTCCTGCTCGCGCTCGCGGAACGAGCGCCGCCCGACCAGCTTGCCGGAGCGGATGAACAGCACCACCACCTCGGCCACGTCTGCCTCGCGCCAGATGCCGAACACGTCCTGGTCGACGAACTCCTCCTGGACGATGTTCTGGCGGGCCAGCGCCTTCTCGACCGCGCCGATCGAGTCGCGCAGCCGGGCCGCGTTCTCGAAGTCCTCGCGCTCGGCCTTCTCCAGCATGCGCCCGCGCAGTCGGTCGACCAGCGCGTCGTTCTTGCCCTCGAGGAACATCATCACGTCCTCGACCTGCAGGCCGTACTCCGACTCGTCGATGGGGAAGACGCACGGTCCCGGGCAGCGGCGGATCTGGTACTGCAGGCACGGGCGCGTGCGCGTGGCCAGCACGTGGTCGGTGCAGGTGCGCAGCTGGAAGTGCCGGTTGAGCAGGCGCAGGGTCTCGCGGCACGAGGTGGCCGAGTGGTACGGGCCGAAGTAGCGCGCGCCGTCGTCGCTTGATGTTGCGCACCGCCTCCACGCGCGGGTAGCGCGTGCGCGGGTCGACGCGCAGGACCAGGTACTGCTTGTCGTCGCGCAGCTTCACGTTGAAGCGCGGCTGGTGCTGCTTGATGAGGTGGTTCTCGAGCAGGAGCGCTTCCTTCTCGTTGTTGACCACCACCGTCTCGACCGAGGCCAGAAACAGGCCGAGCAGGCCCGTGGCCACGAAGTCGCGCAGGTCGTCGCCCGGCCGGAAGTACTGGCGCACCCGGTTGCGCAGGTGCTTGGCCTTGCCGACGTAGATGACCTGGCCGGCCCGGTTCTTCATCAGATAGACGCCGGGCGCGGTCGGGATGCGCTCGAAGAACTCGGCGTCCGGGATGAACTGGCCGGCCATGGCTCCCCCGGAGGGTAACCTGCCCGGGCCGCGCTGGCCCGCCCGCCTACCCTTCAGGACCGGGCCAGAAAGAGAGCCGGGATCGGAGCGCCGGGACCGACGCGGGCTAGAACAGCTCGGTGATGTCCTGATAGGTGACGAGCACCATCAGGAGGAGCAGGCACATGATCCCGACCATGTGCACCGTCGCCTCGATGCGCGGGTTGGCGCGCCGTCGCGTGGCCATCTCGTAGCCCAGGAAGACGAGGCGGCCGCCGTCGAGCGCGGGCAGGGGCAGCAGGTTGAAGAGGCCGAGATACACGTTCAGCTGCACGAGCAGCTGGAGCAGGTCGATCAGGCCGGTGTCGATCTGGCGCTTGATCCGCTTGGTGATGCCGACCGGTCCCTCGAACTCCGCCTTCTCCCTGCCGGTGACGATCTGGCCGAGGCCGACCAGGATCGCGCCGGTGGCCTCGACCGGGTAGTAGAACGCGGTCGTCACCACCGGGATGACGCCGTAGTCGATCTTCTCGGCCTGCTGGCTCAGCTCGATGCCGAGGCGGTGAGCCTGCGCCTTCTCGTCGTAACGCGGCGTGAGCGAGATCTTCACCTGGCGGTCCTTGCGCAGGACGACCAGCTCGAGCGGCTTGCCATTGGACTCCGCGACGACGCCGGCCATCTGATCGCCGCGGCGGCCCTTGTACTGGGAGTAGATCGGAGTGCCGTTGATGCTGAGGATGCGGTCGCCGATCTCGAGCTTGCCCTTGGCGGCCGAGTCGTCCATGAGGCGGCCGACGGTCCAGCGGCTGGTCGGCACGCCGATCGACGCGAACACGGCGATGCCCAGGACGATGGCGAACAGATAGTTCGTCGCCGGCCCGGCGAAGATGGTGACGAAGCGCTGCCACGCGGGCCGGTTGGGATAGGCGCGCGGATCGTCGGGCGCGACCTCGTCGGCCAGCGTCATGCCGTGGATCTGCACGAAGCCGCCGAACGGGATCGGACCGAGCGTGAAGTCGGTCTCGCCACGTCGCCACTTGAGCAGCGGCGGGCCGAAGCCGATGCTGAAGCGATCCACGCGCATCTTGCACCAGCGGGCCACGAAGTAGTGGCCGGCCTCGTGGACGACGATGAGCAGGCCGATGGCGAGGATGGCGCCGATTACCGCGAGCATGCGATCTCGACTATAGCAGGCACCGCGGCGCGCGCCGGAACGGCGCGGTCATGACCGCTGCTCGGGCGGGTCACGAGCGGGGCGCGCCCGCCCCGAGGGCCAGGGCCAGGCGCCAGCGGACGCGATCGGCCAGGCCAACGATGGGCCGCTCGGCGCTGCCGACCTCGTACGACTCGACGTTCAGGCCTCGCGAGCCGGCCCGGCGCACCAGCCGGCGCTCGAATGCCCCGGCGGCGCCATGGGTGGCATCGACAAGGCCGAGCGCCCGCGAGCGCTTCATCACCGAGAACCGGCCGCGAACCACGGCCAGGTCGAGCTCGCCGCGCATGACCCGTGCGTGGGCGCGGCCGAACGGAGCCAGCGAGCGGAGCGCGCTGTGCGGCTCGACCAGCCAGAGGACGCGCCCGCGCGCGCAGGCCGAACCCATGGCAAATCCGCGGCCCGGCCGGGCTCCCGCGATGATGCGAAGCGGCGGCAAGGAGCGGCGAAGCAGGCCCAGCACCGCGTGGCTGTTGTCACCCGACGCCTCGTCGACGGCCAGGATCTCGTAGGAGAGACCCAGCTCGGCGATGTGGCGGGCGATGCGCCCGCATGCCGCTCCGATGAGGTCCTCGTGATCGGCAAACGGGATGACGACCGATACGTCGAGGGTTCCGGTGGGCGGCATCATCTGGCAGGGATGCAGGTGACGTGCCGCGTCGTGACCGCGTTCGGCTGATCACAGGCCAATGTGAACAAGTCGTGTTAGCCCGCGAAATCGCGCGCGCCAGCTTGTGTCCCGGCTGTGGGCAACCGGGCCGTCTCAGTCCTGAGGCGCAAATCCGGTGTGAAGTCGCTACGGTGGGTGAGGACTGACCTACGCAGGGCGCGCGAAAACGTTTACGCGAGGGGTGCTGATCGGGCAGGTTGTGCCGGGGGTCGGTCGGCCGAGCTTCGGCCGTCCACCGGGCGGGAGCGCACGGGTGGGACGAGCAGAGGCCCGACCGCGCTCCAGTCGTAGCGGGGGACCAGGCGGTCCTGAGCCTCGATCTGGATCGCCCGGCGGGCCGGGTCCTCGATCAGCCCGTCGATGGCACGGCCCAGGGCCACGGAGTCGCCCGGCGCGACGTGGGTCACAGCCTCGCCCGGCAGGTCGGCCAGGCCGCCAATCGATGACGCCACCAGCGCGGCGCCGGCCGCCATGGCCTCGAGCGCGACCAGCGGCAGGCCCTCGCTGCGCCCGGCTTCCACCCGCACCGATGGGAGTGCGACCACGTCGGCCGCGGCGAGTGCGGCGTCGCGCTGCGGGCCGCGGATCTCGCCCGCGAACGAGATGCGTCCGGGCGGGGCTGTCCGGGAGAGGGTGCGCAGCGCGGCCTCGTCGGGTCCGGCGCCGGCGATGACGAGGCGCGCGTCCGAGCGCCAGCGCAGGGCGGCGCGGACCAGGTGATCGATGCCCTTGACGGGGACCAGCCGGCCGAGAAAGAGCACCGTGGGCGGGGTCTGGGTCCCGGCGGCGCGGTCGCGAGTCTGGCGCCGCGCGGCCTGCAAGCGGGCCACGTCGATGCCCATCGGGCAGACCTGGCTCAGCGGTGCGCACTGCGGCGCGCGGGCCAGGAACAGGCGGCGCAGCTCCTCGCTGACGAACGACAGGCGCAGGTCCGCGCGGTCGCACAGGTGGCCCATGAGCCGCAGCGCGCGCAGGCGACTCAACAGATGCACGTCGCCGGAGTGCGCGATGGCCAGGAGCGGCAGCCGCGGCGCGGCAACCAGCGCGGCAAGGCCGCTCGGCACCAGCCAGTGCGCCACGACCGCGTCCCAGTGCCTCGCCCGGGCAGCAGCCGCGCGGGCGAGCGCGAGGCTGAAGCGAGCCGCGGACAGCCACGCTCGGCCGCCGCGCGCCAGCTCCTCCGGGGCGCCCGATCGATCGAACAGTGCAGCGCCCGCGGACAGGCGATGGACGCCGTATCGAGCCGGCGCCGGGGATCGATCCGGGGCCGGCGTCGAGGGCCGGCGAGCTCTCGCCCGGTGTCGCCGCCGTCGCGCGCTCCGTGCCGCCCGCGATCACCTCGACGTCGTGGCCGGCGCGGGCCAGGAAGGCCGCGTGCTCGGCGACGAACCCGCCGGCCCAGTCACCCGGAGATCGCGGATACGACGTCGTCAGCAGCCCGATGCGCACGACCGCCCCATTCTAGCCGGCCGGCGCGCGCGCGCCTCGGCTCCGACCCGCTCCAGCCACGAGCGCGCGAGCACGAACGCGATCGGATAGACGACCGTGTGCAGCCGGATGCCGCTCTTCCACTGGGCGCCGTAGACCGGCCGCACCGGCACGTCCACCACGCGCGCGCCGGCCGCGTGCAGCCGGGCCAGCAGATCGTTCGGGTAGCCGTAGCGCGCAAACACCCGGTCGAGATCGACGCGCTCGAGCGCGGCGCGCGTGATGGCGGTGTAGCCGCACTGCGAGTCGAACAGCCGGCGATAGCCGCTGGTCCAGCGCGTGGCCAGAGACAGCATCACGTTGCCCGCGATGCGCGACGGCGGCATGGTCCGCCACAGATCCGGGTGGGCGAAGCGGTTGCCCTTCACGTAGTCGGCGCGGCCGTCGACGAGCGGATCGAGCAGCCGCGGCAGGTCGCCCGGGTCCATCTGGCCGTCGCCGGCCATGACCGCGGTCGCGTCGAGCCCGAGCGCGAGCGCGCGCCGGTAGCCCGACACGATCGCGCCGCCCACGCCGCGGTTGGCGCCGTGGCGCAGGATCTCGAGCCGGCCGTGCGACAGGGCGGCCGCCCGCCGCGCGGTGGCGTCGCGCGACGCGTCGTCGACAACGATGACGTGATCGACGAACGCGGGCACGGCTGCGAATGGCCGACCGGATCGCGAGCTCCTCGTTGAACGCGGGGATCACCACCGCCGTGGTAAGGCCTCGGTACATCGACCCCGTTCGTAACCGAGCACGGCGCCCCACCACAAGCCGCACGGGCCCCTCGGCGGTCCCCTGTCACAGAACTGTGCTAGCGTCCAGGCCGTTCCACGAAGGAGCCGAGCGGATGGCGAGCGGCATCAACAAGGTGATTTTGATCGGAAATCTCGGCAACGACCCCGAGATGCGCCACACGCCCGGCGGCGCAGGGGTGTGCGAGTTCCGGCTCGCCACCAACGAGGCCTGGACCGACAAGAGCGGCCAGCGGCAAGAGCGCACCGAGTGGCACCGCATCGTCGTGTGGGGGAAGAAGGCCGAGGTCTGCAGCAAGTACCTCAGCAAGGGACGGCAGGTGTACGTGGAGGGGCGCCTTCGTACTCGATCGTGGGAGGACAAGGAAGGCAACAAGCGCTACATGACCGAGGTCGTTGCCAACGACGTCCAGTTTCTTGGCTCCGGCGGCGGTGCGGGTGGCGGCGGCGGTGGCGGCGGCGGAGGGAACGGGGGACGGTCGGGCGGCTCGGGCATGGATGAGCCACCTCCTGCGGGTGATCCGTTCGGCGGCGGTGGCGGTCCGGACGACGACATTCCGTTCTGAAGCGCACGATTTTGCGCCAGCCTCGGGTCGCCCCGCGCGAGCGCGATCGAGGTCCGGAGACGAGTTGCAAGCGAGAATGCAGACTCGAGCCCGGTTTCCTGCAATGATGGTTTTCGCCGGGACGTACTCCAGCGGAGCCGATGCAGCGTGACAGGCGTGGTGCCACTCGGGTGAAACCAGCGAGCACAGCAGTGCTCGCAGCCGTCGTCGTTGCTCTGGCCGTGCCGGCGGAGGCGCGACCGAGCTGGCCGAGGCCGGCGGCAGGCGAGTCGCACAGCGGCGACCCGGAGGTGATCTTCACCTTCGATGACGGGCCGCACGAGCGCTACAGCGCCATGATCCTGGACACGCTGGCCAGGCACGGGGTCAGCGCGATCTTCTACTGGGTCGGCCATCGCATCGATGACCACCGGCGCGACTCGAAGAAGCGGCGCCGGCGTCGGGTGTTGATCCAGCGGGCGATCGACGACGGCCACCTCATCGGCAATCACACGGTCAACCACGTCCACCTGTGCCACCAGTCGATCGACGCGGCGGCCGAGATCGACCAGAACGATAGCCTGTACGAGAGGCTGGCCGAGTTCCCGATCGTCCTGTTCCGCGCGCCGTACGGCGATCGCTGCCGGCGCCTGGAGGTGCTGCTGGGCGAGCGCGGGTTCACGCACCTGCACTGGGACATCGACCCGCGCGAGTACAACGGACTGACCGCCGAGGGGACGGCCGCGTACGTCATCGGCCGGATCAAGACGCTGCGCGGGCGCGCCGTGGTGCTGATGCACGACACGAAGGGCGCCAGCGCGCGCGCCCTGCCGCGCATCCTCGAGTGGATCGACCTCGAGAACCAGCGGCGCCAGACGATCGGCAAGCGCCCGATCCGCATCATGTCCGGCTCGGATCTGCTGATCGAGAGCCAGCACGGGCCGCTGTGGTCGTGGGGCGAGGAGACGGCCGTCGCCGCGCGGGGCCTGCTCGGTCGGGCGGTGACCAGCCTGGTGCCGGGCGCGCTCGAGTCGCCGGTGGTGGCGGATGAGTCGGCGCCAGGCGAGGCGGGTCCGGCCACGACGGCCGGTCTCGCAGGCGCGCCGCGACCAATTGCTCCGGCCACGTCGGCCGGGCTCGAGGCAGGGCCGCGACCGAGTGTTTCGGCCACGTCCGCCCCGCAACCGAGTGCTTCGGCCACGTCGGGCCGGCCGCAGCCGAGTGCTTCGGCCTCGTCGGCTCGGCCGCAACCGGTTGCTCCGGCCACGTCGGCCGCGCCACGGCCGGTTGCTCCGGCGACGTCGGTCGGGCTCGAGGCCGGTCCGCGACCGGTTGCTCCGGCCACGTCGGCCGGGCCCGCGGCGGGTTCGCGACCGGTTGCTCCGGTCACCGTCAGCCGGGATCGAGCCGCGACCGGTTGCTCCGGCCGCGTCGAGCGGGCGTGAGTCGCGACCGGGCGCTCCGGCCATGGCTGGCGCGCCGGCCCGCACCCACACGTCCACCCTGGCCTCGCCCTAGCCGCGGCGCGATTTCGGGCCCCGGCAGGTCCGCGCTTTCGAGTCGGCGAGGCGCTGTCTTTCGGCCGCGACGGCCTCCTGGAGCCGATCTGGCGGCCTGAGCGACGGGGCGGGCGCGGGGCGCTGCGTGGTAGGCTGTCGGCCCGCATGTTCTTGATTCGCGAGTCGTTCGAGGAGGATGTGGACCAGATCCTCGAGGTGGCGCATCACCTCGACTCGGTCAACCTCCCGGCCGACCGCGGCCACATCGAGCGCATCCTGGCCCTGTCGGCCGCGTCGTTCGGCGAGTCGATCCCCATCGTGGAGCGCGAGTACCTGTTCGTGCTCGAGGACCTGGCCACGCGGCGGGTGATCGGGACGTCGATGATCCACGCGCAGCACGGGACGCGCCGGTCGCCGCACGTCTTCCTCCAGGTGCTCAAGGAGGAGCGCTACTCGGAGACGCTCGACCGGTACATGGTCCATGAGTGCCTGCGCCTGGCCTACAACTACGACGGGCCGACGGAGATCGGCGGGCTGATCCTGCTGCCGGAGTACCGCGGTCACCCGGAGTCGCTGGGCAAGCTGCTCTCGTACGCGCGCTTCCTGTTCATCGCGATGCACCGGATCGTGTTTCGCGACCAGGTGCTGTCGGAGCTGATGCCGCCGCTGGAGCCGGATGGCACCAGCCGGCTGTGGAAGCATTTCGGCGACAAGTTCACCGGGCTCACGTATCGCGAGGCGGATCTCCTGTCCAAGGACAACAAGGAGTTCATCCGCACGCTGTTCCCGCACAGCCTCATCTACACGTCGCTGTTCCCGGAGGACGTGAAGCAGGTCATCGGCGTCGTCGGGCCCGAGACGCGCGGCGTGGAGAAGATGCTGCGCCGCATCGGCTTCGAGTACGCGCATCAGATCGATCCGTTCGACGGCGGGCCGCACTTCAAGGCCGACACCGACCGCGTGAGCCTCGTGCGCGACGCGCGGCCGGTGGAGCTGGCGGTCAGCCGATCGCAGGGCCCCGAGCGCTGGGCCATCATCGCCATCGAGTCGCCGGCCGACACGCCGCGCCCGCGCCTGCGGGTGGCCGGCGCTCGCGTGGCGGGCTGGACCGGAGCGGCGGGAGACGTGCTCGGGGTGTCGGCGGAGCTTGTCGAGCGACTCGGCGCGGGGACGCCCGGCGAGCGGGTGTGGGCGGTGGCGCCGTGAGGTGGGCGGTGAGGGCGGTGGCTGTCGGTGTGGCTGTGGCGATCCTGGTGATCGGAGTGGCGTGGGCCGGGGGGCAGGAGGGCGGGACGGTCTCGGGGACGGGGACAGGGACGGCGAAGGGGACGGGCACGGAGACGGGATCGGGAAACGGATCGGGGGCGGGATCGGGATCGATGGCGGGTGCTGCGGCGGGGGCGGCGGTGGCTGAGGCGCGCCGGGGAGAGGAAGCGGAGGGAGTGACGATTCCGGCCGGGTGGAGGCCGCTGGCGGAGCTCGCGGGGGCGATCCCGACGGCGCGTGGGGCGCCGGTGGTGGTGGAGGCGCGGAAGGGATGGGGAGACCCGGCTCATGGGTGCTTCGCGCTGATGCAGCGCGTGTCGGCGCCGGCGAAGGGCTTCCATCTCGGGCGCACGCAGGCCGCCCTGCTGCAGGCGATGCAGGCGACCGGCTTCACCGCGGGGCCGAATGCGGTCGAGCTTCCGTTCGTCGGCCGCGGGGTGCAGGGCCGGATGCGGTCGTCCACGCTGCCGGAGGCCCAGGACCGGATTGCGGTCGTCTCGCTTGCGTGCTTTTACAATGGTCGAGAGCCGGATCGGTGTCAACCGATGTGCGACGCGATGCTGGACAGCGTGGGAACCGGGCGGTGACCCGGCGCGCGAGAGCAACGGTCGCGGTTCTCGCGATCGCCCTCGTCGGCCTCGTCGTTCCGGACCGGGCGCTGTCGCAGTCGGAAACCCCGGAGTCGTCACCGCCTGCCCCGCCTGCGCAGCCCGCCCAGCCCGAGTCGCCTCCCCCTGCCGCCGAGAAGCCGACGCCCACCGCGCGAGTGAAGGCGAAGCGGCCCGCGCGCAAGAAGCCGCGCCGCCGGGCGAAGCGGCCGGGTCGCAAGGCGATCCGAGGCGTGCGCGGTCCGGCGAAGGCGGCCCCTACGGGTGCTGGTGCGAAGGCGGCCGGTGCGGCGCCTGGTGCTGGTGCGACGGCGGCGGCCGGTGCAGCGGCGCCGGGTGCTGGTGCGAACGGCGGCGGCCGGTGCAGCGGCGGCCGGGTGCGGGGGCGGCAGGCGCGGCCGGGCCCGGTGTCGTGGACAGCGCGGGGTTGCCGGCGTGGCTGAAGGGTGGCGCGCCGCGGGGGTGGAAGATGGATGCGGTGCTGGCCCGGAGTGTGGGCACGGCGCTGCGGCAGTCGAAGGCGTTCGGTGGGCTCAAGGTCAAGGCGGGCGCCGTCGCGCACGTGCAGCGCGGGGTGGGCGCCTTCTATGTCTCGTGGCTCGAGTCGGCCGAGGTCGCGCGGGCGCCGGCCGATGTGGCTCGCAGCGCGCTCGACCACATGCGCGAGGGACGGCTGGTGGCGAGCCCGGAGGCCAGCTCCACCGAGGAGCTTCACTACAAGGAGCGGGTGAGCGGCGGCGTGGCCGCCGCCGAGCTCGCGTGGCGACACGCGTCGAACGAGACGCTCAACCTGGTGCGCGGTCTGGTCTGGATCAGCGCGGACGGCAAGCCGCGCCTGGCCACCGCGGAGTGCGTGGTCAGCACGACCGGCGGCGCGATGCCGCCGGCAGTCGAGTCGGCCTGTCGCGACGCGCTGGCCTCCCTCGCGCTCGCGGCGCCGGCCGAACAGCGGGCGCGCTCGCAGCGTTGCCGCCCACCCGGCTGGGCGCGGACGGCGAGCGCCTCGCGGTTGGCGGGGAGCAGCCCGGTCAGACACCGCCCAGCATCGGGCCGGCTCAGCCGGGCGCCGGCGACAAGGTCCTCTATCGCGGGCCGTCGCCGCAGTCGGAGGGGCGCTCGATCGGGCGATGGATCATCATTTGCGGCGGCGCGCTGATCCTGATCGCGTTGCTGGTCAACCAGCGCTCGCGCAACCGGCAGGCCTTCGAGGCTTCCTCCGCATCGGACGCTGCGCCGGACGCGGCAACCGACGCCGAGTCCGAGTCCGAGTCCGAGGCCGAGGGAGACATCGAGGCGCCGGACCGGGCGCCCATCGAGGCGACGGACCGGGCGTCCATCGAGGCGACGGACCGGGCGCCTGCTGCGCCTGCGCCCGACGCATCGGAGTCGGTGGCGGCCGACGAGGTGGAGACGGCAGATCCCGAGCGGGAGAAGAGCTCATGAGCGAGAACGGCATCTCAACCGCGGGCGAGGCGCCATCGACGCCGTCGGTGCTGCTCGTCGATGACGAGAAGAACATCCGCCGCACGCTGCGGATGGTGCTCGAGGGCGAGGGGTATCACGTGCTCGAGGCCGACAGCGCGGCGGCGGCCGAGGCGATCCTGGCGGGCTCGGCGGTCGACCTGGTCCTGCTCGACGTCAAGCTGGGCGAGGACAACGGCATCGAGTTCTTGCGCCGCATCAAGGCGCGCGCGGTGGGCGAGGACGCGGCGCCGTCGCGGCTCGACCCGGACGTACCGGTCATCATGATCTCCGGCCACGCGTCGATCGAGGACGCGGTCAAGGCGACGCGGCTGGGCGCGTTCGACTTCCTCGAGAAGCCGCTCGATCGCAACCGCGTGCTGGTCACCGCGCGCAACGCGGCCGAGCGCCGGCGCATGCAGGTGCAGGTCAGCTCGCTGCGCGCCGCGGTCGACTCGCGCTACGAGCTGCTCGGCCAGTCGCCCGCCATGCTCGAGCTGCGCCGCCAGATCGCCAAGGTGGCGCCCGACCCGCAGCCGCGTGCTCGTCACCGGCGACAGCGGCACCGGCAAGGAGCTCATCGCGCGCGCCATCCACCGCAACAGCCCGGTGGCCGACAAGGCGTTCGTCAAGGTCAACTGCGCCGCCATCCCGCCCGAGCTGATCGAGAGCGAGCTGTTCGGCCACGAGCGCGGCGCCTTCACCGGCGCGGTGGCCAAGAAGCGCGGCCTCTTCGAGGTGGCGCACGGCGGCACCATCTTCCTCGACGAGATCGGCGACATGTCGCTGTCGGCGCAGGCCAAGGTGCTGCGCGTGCTGCAGACCGGCGAGTTCGCGCGCGTCGGCGGCGAGCAGACGCCTGCGCACCGACTGCCGCGTCGTCGCGGCGACCAACAAGGACCTCGAGAAGGCGGTCGCGGCCGGCCAGTTCCGCGACGACCTGTTCTTCCGCCTCAACGTGGTGCCGATCCAGTCGCCGCCGCTGTGCGACCGGCTCGAGGACATCCCGCTGCTCGCCGAGTCGTTCGTGGCCGAGTGCTGCAACGAGAACGGCTTCGCCCACAAGGAGATCGACGGGGGCGTGCTCGAGCGGCTCAAGAGCTACGACTGGCCGGGCAACGTGCGCGAGCTGCGCAACGTGGTCGAGCGCCTCGTCATCATGAGCGACGACGTCATCACCGAGCGCGACCTGCCGCCCTACCTCGGGCGGCCCCGGTCGCATCGTCGGCGAGCGCGGCGAGACCCAGGCCGCGCCCGCCATCGACCTGGCGCGCCACTCGGCCAAGACGCTTCGCGAGTTCCGCGAAGAGATCGAGTGCGACTTCATTCGCTTCAAGCTGGCCGAGTACGACTGGAACATCTCGCGCACCGCCCAGGCCCTCGGCATCGAGCGCACCAATCTGCACAAGAAGATGCGCGCCCTCGGCATCGTGCGCCCTTGATGCTCTGTTGGGCGCGTGGTTGGCCGCCAAGAGGCGGAGAGCGCCAGGAACGGCGCCACAGACTCGTACTCGTACTCGTACTCGTACTCGTGCGCGTACTCGTGCGCGTGCGCGTCCTCGTGTCACGTGTCCGTGCGCCCGGGCAAGGCCAAGGCAACGTGTCACGTGCACGCGCACGCGCACGAGTACGAGGACGAGTACGTGGACGAGTACGTGGACCAGTACGAGTACTGGTCTGTGTGGCTGTCCTTGCCGTCCTTGCGTTCAACCGCGCGGCTTCTGCAGACCCGATACAGGATCGCTTCGCTGCCGCGGCCAACCTGATCGCGGCGAACAGGGAGGCGGAGGCGGCCACGCAGCTCGAGGCGCTCGCGCGCGAGGCGCCGAACCACTCGCTGGCGCCCGAGGCGATGTTCACGGCCGCCGAGCTGTACGAGGAAAAGCTGGCCGATCCGGCCAAGGCGCTCGCGCTCTACAAGGAGCTGGGGCGCCTCTACCCGGATAGCAGGCGGGCCCTGGCGGCGTCGCGGCGCGCGGAGGGGCTCGCGGCGCAGGTCGGCACCGAGCCGGGCGGGGTGGACGCGCAGCGCCGCTTCATGACCATCCGGCAGGGCTTCGCCGAGCGCCCGCAGGCGGAGTCGATCCGCATGGCCGAGCAGCTCCTGCGCGATCAGCCGGACTGGGCCGGCGCGCCGGCGGTGGCGATGTGGCTGGCCAGCCTCGAGGCCCGCGCCGGTCGCTACGACTCGGCGATGCGCCGTTACCTGAAGGCGGCCGAGCAGTTCTCCGAGCCGGAGGCCCGCTTCGACGCGCTACGCGGCGCCGGCGACATGGCGCTGCACCTGGCCCGCTACGACGACGCCGAGCGCTACTACCGCATGATGGATGCGCGCGGCGAGGCCGGCCGCCGCATCGCGATCGACGAGGCGCTGGCAGCGGTGACCGAGGCGCGCGGCCGCTCGACCTGGTTCTGGACCAGCGCCGCCATCGCCGCGGCCGGTCTCCTGTTCCTCATCGTCTCCCTCCTGCGCGCGGCGCGAGGGCGGGGCGTCGCGCTGCGCGCCATGTGGCCGCCGCCCACCGAGGTCCTCTACCTGGTCCCGGCCGGAGCGCTGCTGTCGGCCGTCTCGTACACCGACTTCCAGGGCCTGGGCCCCGCGGTGACCATCGTGTCGACCGGAGGCGTGCTGGCCGCCTGGATCTCCGGCGCCGGGCTGGCGCTCCGCCGCGGCGGCCCGCACCGGGCGGCCTTCGCGGTGGCCCACGCCGCGGCGGCCGGCATCGCGGTGCTCGCGCTGCTCTACGTCGCCGTCTACACCACCGATCTCATCGATCCGGTGGTCGATACGCTGCGCTACGGCCCGGAGCCCTGACCGGCGGCCCGCCTCGGCGCTTTCGACGCGCGTTCGGCCAGCGCTTCGTCCAGCGCCTTGCGGAACGCGGGGTCCTTCGTATCGACGACGCCGTCGCGGCGCCAGCGGATCGTGCCGTCGCGGCCGATGAGCAGCGTGGTGGGCAGGGAGCGCACGCCGAACAGCTTCGACGCGCGGTCGTCTGGATCGAGCCACACAGTGAACGGCAGCTTGCGCTCGCGCACGTAGCGCTCGACCTCGTCGCGGCCCTCGCGATCGTCGACCGACGCGGCCACGATGGTCAGGCCGTCGCGGCGCCGCGCACGGTGCAGCGCCGACAGGTCGGTCAGCTCCTTTCGACACGGCACGCACCAGGTGGCCCACATGTTGAGCAGCACCACCTGCCCGCGCAGGCGGCTCAGATCCGCCGGGCGGCCGTCGAGCGACGTCGACCCTGTAGTCGGGCACGGCCTCGCCCGCGCCCGGCCCGGTCATCTGGTCCGCGCTGGGCAGCGCGCGCGACGCCGCCTCTCCCACCGGCGCGATGGCGCGATCCGGAAGCAGCGCGGCGCGAAGCCGCTGCCGCGGCGCGAGCTCGGTCCAGGTCACCAGCAGCCCGTCGTCCACGGCCACCATGCGCGGGATGCCGCTCCTGCGCTCGGCCCGGGTGCGCGCGATGCGGCGCTCGGCGCCCAGGCGGCCGTCGGCGGCGACCCGTCGGACGAGGATCTCCGCGGCGTCGCGCCTCGACGCCACCCAGCCGATCAGCGCCTCGCCGCGCGCGTCGAGCGCGACGCTCACGCGGCCCACAGGTGCCCGTCCGCCGTGCGGCCCGTCGACCTCGATGGCAGGCGCGAACGTCGCACCGCCGTCGGTCGAGAACGCGGCCCGCACGCTGTGTCGCCGCCCCGCGTACGTGTACCAGGCCACGGTCACGGCGCGGCCGCGGCTGGCCACCGCCGGGCCATTGACCGGGCAGCCGGCGATGCGCCAGCCGTCGCGGTGCACGGGGCGCGGCCGCGTCCACGCCCGGCCGCGATGGCCGGCGCGGTCGACCTCCACGCGGCGCACGAACGAGATGTCGCGCAGCTCCTCGCCGCTGCGATCGCGGTAGGCGAGGAGGACTCCGCCGCCGGTCCGCGCGGCGGCGGTGCTGCAGCAGTCGCACACGCGCGCGTCGAGAAGCTCGCCGGCCTCGACGCGCTCGCCGACGAGCGCCGTGCGCAGGGTCATGTCTCCTGTGCGCTCGCTCTGCCGACCGTCGAGCCAGAACGCGCGAACCCGATCTCCCTCGGGCGTCAGGCTGACGAAGCCGTGCTCGGCCGCGACGCCGTCGTCGTTCGCGGCGCCGATCCGCTTCCACGTCGCGCCCCGATCGGTCGACCGGGCCAGCACCACGTCGTAGGCGTGCTCGTTGCCCGCCTGCCGCTCGGCCCAGTGCGCCACCACAACGCCGCCGTCGGCCTCGGCCGCGGACGGCACGTCGGCCCAGTTCGCCACGATGGCCGGCCCCTCGGCCACGGTCACCGGTCGGCTCCACGCGCCGCCGGCGAAGCGGCTGAACCGCAGCCGGTGTCCGTCGCGCACCGGCTCGAGCCAGGTCATGATCGCGCCGCCGCGCCCCGGCGCCAGGCTGGGCGCCATGGCGGGGCCCGACGCGGGCGGATCGACGGTCCTCGGCCCCGTCGCGCCGCGCGCCGGCGTCGCCGCCTCGTCGATCGCGACGACCGCCGCGCCGCCGCATCCAGCCGCGACGGCGCTCGCCGACAGGATGGCGAGGATCCGCACGGGCCTACTCTAACCCCAAAGCTCGCTTCGGTTGACCCTCAGCGAGCTCAGGGTCAGGGCTTCGCGCATTCGCGCTCAGCGATCTATTTCGACGGTGGGACCCCGCCGAGCTTCGTCGGCACCCCGTCCGACCCAAGGTTCGCTTGGTCGGTTCGACACAAGCGAACTGCGTCGACTCAGACGCGCCTTCGCGCATCGCGACCATCGCAACATCGCGGTTCGGCACGTCGGTGCTCGCAGACCGGTTCGCGCAATGGCGCGTTCGACTGCCGACCACGGCGCGCGCTCGGCTCATCCGGCGCGAATCGAATCACCGGCGAAAAAAGATCTTGATTGTCGGGCGCGCGTACGTAGAGTGATTCCTTCAATGACGTCGAGAGAAGCAGCTATCGCGCAGCAGAGCGGGCCCACCTAGGGCCTGTATCGACACCGGCAACGCCTCTCGAGGCCGCCCGCCGGGGCGGCCTTCGTCGTTTCGGCACCACAACAGATTTCGTTCTTCGCGGCCGATCCTGCCGCGCGGACCCCACACGCACTCGCTCTAAAAAGAGAACTCGTGGTCTGCGCACTCGGATCGCCCGCATTGTGATTTCGCGCGTCCCGCCGAGGAGAGCCCACACGCACGATGGAATAGCTCAGCGGTAGAGCGTCAGACTCATACTCTGAAAGTCGCGGGTTCGAACCCCGCATCCAACACCCTCGTGCTCCCCTCACTCGGACGCGCACCTTTTCGCGCGCCCCGCCGACGAAGCCCCACACGCAAGAACATGCTGGTTCGAATCCAGTCCTCCGCACCTCAGCGGTGGTTGCCTAATGGTAAGGCACTCCCCTCCTAAGGGAACAAACCCTCGCGGCTTCTTCACTCGGGCGCGCTTCTTTTCTTTCGGCGTACTCTCGCCATCGTGAGCTGACCAATGACGACCACGGCGCGCACCCCGCTTCCCGAGAACCAGATGGGCCCGGCCGAGCGACTGCTCGACGTCGTGCTCGGCTCCTCGGCTCACCTGTGGCACAACCGGCCCGGCCTCGACGTCGGCGGTGAGTGGCGCCCGGCCCGTAAGGCTCGCGGCGCCCGCCGCGGCGCGGGTCGTCCGGTCGCGCCGGGGCTGTTCGTTCCGGCGGCGGTGGCGCTGTACACGCGCCTGCTCGAGATCAACCGCCTCAACGCCGATCTGATGGCGCACTTCGCCAGCTACGCGCTGGTCGAGACCGACTGGCGCGACCTCAAGGTCGCGGCCGCCGCGCTCATGCTGGTGCAGGGACGCGCCGGCGTGCCGGTCCACGACGACGACGGCACGGTCGCGTTCCACGACGACGACTACCGCCGCGTCGGCGAGGCGATGGTGCTCTTCTACCAGCGCAAGTCGACGCGCATGATGACGCCCAAGTCGGTGCTGCGCGTCGCCGAGCTGCTCGAGACGCCGGAGATCGCCGCGCTCAACCGCGCCGCCGGTCTCGGCGATCCGGCGGCCAAGCGCGCGCCGCTCGGCCGCTGGGCCAAGGCCGCGACCCGCTGGCTCGCCGCGCGCGAGGCCAACCGGCCGATGCTCGAGGGCCTCGTGCGCGCCGGGTACAAGCAGACCATCAAGACCCTGGCCCGCAAGGTCGGCTACAAGCCGGCGTCGGCCGACTTCTTCGCCATCCTGGGCTGGAAGCAGTCGCAGGCCGAGGACGGCCGGCGCGAGCTCGGCCTCGACGGCGACTTCGAGCTGGTCAAGTCGGAGCGCTTCGACGGACTGTCGGAGGCGGAGATCTGCGAGACCATCGCGGCCGGTCGCTCGAGCTACAAGGAGGTGGTCGGCCGGCTCCCGTCCGACATCGGCCTCACGCCGGCCATCATGGTGGCGCTCCTGCCGACGCTGTCGGACCGCGACCTGCGCCAGCTGACCCCGACGCTCGAGGAGCTCGGCCTGCTGGTGGTGCCGGAGATCCGCGATCGCTGGGAGAAGGCGATCCAGTCGGCCACCGACCAGCGCGCGCTCAACATCGCCAAGAACGTGCGAAGCGCCGAGCTGGTCGAGAAGCTGGAGGAGGCCGCCGATCACGCCGTGCGCAAGGCGGTCGCCGAGGCGGCCGCCGAGGCCGATCTGCGCGTCATGTTCCTGGTCGACAAGTCCGGATCGATGCAGGGCGCCATCGAGAGCTCGAAGGAGGCGCTGGGCCGCATCCTGGCCGGCTTCCCGCTCGACAAGCTGCACATCGCCGCGTTCGACACCATCGGCACCGTGCTGCGGCCCAAGGCCGCGTCGCGCGTGGCGGTGCAGCACATGCTGGCGTCGATCAACGCGGCCGGCGGCACCATGCACGGCGCGGCGGTGCGTGGCGCTCAACCGCGAGGGCGTGGTGATCCCGGCGGACGCCAAGCTGATCGTCATCGTCGTCGGCGACGAGGCGGGCGAGGCCGGCGAGAACCTGGCCACCACCTTCCGCAAGCTCGGCTACCGCGTCGACGCCATGGCGCTGCTCCTGGCCGGCTCGCCGCGCGGCCGCACCGTGCGCGACTGCGCGCTGGCCCTCAAGGTGCCGTACAGCGAGGTGACCGTCGACCAGTTCGACGACCCGTATCACGTCACGCGCGTGCTGAAGGCGCTGCTCGAGGCCCCGGTGACCTCTGCGGCCGCCGTGCCGACCTCGGCCCTGGTCGAGAAGGTGATGGCGACGCCGCTCCTGGAGCCGCCGCCCTAGGGAGACGCAGTGATGCCGGTTGACTTCCGCAGCTTCCTGTCGCCGAGCGAGCCGGTCGTCCTGCCCTACTTCGGCGGCACGCGGGTCGAGGCCGCGGACCGGCGCCTTCGCCTGTCCGCGGAGCTCGAGCCGGGCTGGTTTCGCTTCCGCATCGAGGGGCGGCGCGCGGTGCCGCTCGAGCCTGCCGATCCGATCGATCTCGCGGATTGCCCGGCGGTGCGCGGCCACTGGGCCGAGGGCTGGCTGTTCTCGAGCGGGCGCGACGCCGACCTGGTCGGCCTGCCTCCGGCCGAGGAGCCGTCGCCGCTGGCGCGCGCGACCGGACGGCGCTGGCACTCCGGCGATCTCCTGCTCGATTCGATCGACTTCGAGGACGAGGCCGAGGTGGAGGCGCGCCAGGCGCTGGAGGAGGGCCGCGCCATCGCGGCGGTGCGCGGCGCGGTGCCGTCTCTGCGCGCGGCGTTCGGCTTCGCGCTGGCCGCGGCGGTCGGCCGCGAGCTGGGCGTCCCGGTGTCGCCGCGCGAGGCCAGCGGCCGCGTGCTCGACATCGCCGAGCGCGGTCGCGAGGCCGCGGTCGCGCTGTGCCAGGCGCTGGCCGAGGAGCGCGAGCGGGCCGCGTCGGCGCAGGCGGCCGTGCTCCGGCGCCACCAGCTCGCGCTCGCGGCCGAGCGAGTCCGGCAGAGCGTGCGGGTGCGCTCGCGAAATCCGGTCGAGGCGGCCGACGCGGCGCTCGAGGCGGCGGGAGCCCGCATGCTCAACGCCCGCCGCCTGGATCGACCGCATGCTCGAGGTCCGCTTCCAGCTCGACGGCGAGCGCTACATCTGCGTGGCCGACATGCACACCCTGCAGATCCTGGACGCCGGTATCTGCCTGTCCGGCGCCGACCGCGAGATCACGCTCGACAGCCTGCCGTCGGTCATCCGCGAGGCGATCTGACGTCGACCACCTCAACATCACGAGGCGCGCGTGAGGCGCGAGGTCTGCTTCCTGCTCGGCGCCGACGGCGCGCTGCTGTGGGCCGATGCTTCGGACAGCCCGTCGGCGCTGCCCGACTCGCGGGTCCGCTGGGAGGCGATCTGGAGCCGGCGCGCCCAGCTGGTCGAGATCGCGCACAGCCATCCGGCCGGGCCGGCGGCGTTCTCGGCCGAGGACTCCACGACGATGGAGGCCCTCGACAGCGCGCTCGGGCGCGCCATGCGTTACTCCGTGGTCGCCCCGCGCGTCACCATCGCGCGCCAGGGCGGTCCGGCCTTCGAGGTGGATCCGGAGCCGTGGTGGGCAGCGCTCATGCGGCTGGCGTCGGGCATGGACAAGGAGAGATGAACATGGCGGTCCTCAACATCACCTATCAGGGCCACTCGGCCGACTACGACCTGGAGATCGACTACGCGGCCAGCGACGCCGACATCCGGCGCATCGCCGTCGAGGTGATCCGCTCGGGCGGCGTTCGCGGTCTGCACGTGGCGCAGCTGGCCGACAACGCGTTCGCCAACTACGTGGTGGACCGCCTGCGCTCGCCGCAGGGCGAGCAGCGGATCTACCTGCGGCCCAAGGTCCCGTTCGGCGCGGCGCGGTGACGCCGTGCGCATCGCCTTCTGCGGTGTGGGCGCGCTCGGCTCGAACGCGGTGCTGTACTGCCGCAACCTCGAGACCGAGCTGCGCCTGATCGACTTCGACCGCGTCGAGTCGAAGAACCTGGCCGCCCAGTGGTTCGTCAAGCAGTCGGTCGGCAAGAACAAGGCGGAGGCGGTGCGGCTCCAGCTGGCCAACTTCTACGGCCGCAAGGCCGAGGCGCTGGGCGTGCGCCTCGGCGCGCTCAACGCGGCCCAGCTGCTCGACGGCTGCGACCTGGCTGTCGACTGCTTCGACAACCAGGACAGCCGGCTGATCCTGTCGCAAGCGGCGCGCGATCGCTCCCTGCCGCTCGTGCACGCCGCACTGGCCGCCGACGGCACCTTCGGCCTGGTGCGCTGGGACGAGCGCTTCGCCCCGGATCGCGAGGACGAGGCCGGCCAGGCCACCTGCGAGGGCGGCGAGCACCTGCCGGTCATCGGCCTCCTGGCCTCGGTCCTGGCCCGGACCATCCAGGACTTCGTGGCGAGAGGCGACCGTCGCGACTACATGGTCGGCCTGTCGGGCGTCACGGCGACGGCGTGATGGCCGCAGGAGCCGAGCGCCGCTACACTGAGAGCGTGAGGATCTTTCGGCGAGGCCGGGCTGGGCGCGGGCGTGTGCTGGCCACGCGGTTCGGGCTCAACCCGAACTCGTCGAGCCTCGGGGTGGATGTCACCTTTCTGCTGTTCGGCGCGGCGGCGATTTCCTTCATCACGCCGGTGATGTCCGCGCTGCTGCGGCTTCGCCGGCCGGCACGGAATCATGTGGAGCCTGCGGCGGTCGAAGACCAGGGCGGCTGACGCGCCGAAGGCGGGCAAGGTGCGGGCCGAGCGGTTCGGCGCCATTGCCGAGCTGACGCGGCCGCGGGCCCTCGTGTTCGTCGACCGCGCCTTCGCGCGTCGGCTGGGGGCGCGGCCGCGGGCAGACTGGGCCGACCCGGCCGGCGATGGTGACGTGGGCGGAGCACCGCTGAGCGGTCCGCTCGAGGCGCACCTGCAGCTGACCAACCGGTGCGACGTCGGCTGCCAGGGCTGCTACACCGGGGCCACGCCGGCCGGCGCGCCGCGCGAGTGGGGCGCGGCCGAGTGGAAGCGCGCGATCGATCGCCTGGCCGATCAGGGCGTCTTCCACCTCGCGCTCGGCGGCGGCGAGAGCGCGACCTTGCCGTGGCTGGGCGAGATCGCCGAGCATGCCCGCCGGCGCGGACTCACGCCCAATCTCACCACCTCCGGCCTGTACGGCCTCGACGGCCTCTTGCCCATCGCCGGCCTGTTCGGGCAGATCAACGTCTCGATCGACGGCCTGGGCCCGACCTATGCGGCGGTGCGCGGGGTCGACGGCTTCGCCGCCGCCGATCGCGCGCTGCGCCGGCTGCGCGAGGTAAAGCGCGAGATCGGCATCAACATCGTCGTCACGCGCGTCAACTTCGGCGAGCTCGACGAGCTCCTGGCCTACGCGCGCCGGCGCCGCCTCAACGAGGTGGAGCTCCTGCGCTTCAAGCCGGCCGGCCGCGGCGCCGGTGCCTTCGCGCATCTGACCTGCTCCGACGCGCAGCACCGCGCGTTCTGGCCGCTGGTGTCGCGCGCGGCTCGCCGCCACCGCGTGCGCGTGCGGGTCGACTGCTCGTACACGCCGATGCTGGTCCACCACCGCCTCGACAGGCGGCTGCTCGAGCAGCTCGCGGTCTACGGCTGCACGGCGGGCGACTTCCTCGTCGGGGCCAAGGCCAACGGCTCGATGTCGGCGTGCAGCTTCGCCCCGGCGGCCGACGGGCGGCCCGCGCTCGACGACATCGGCGAGTACTGGGAGCGCGACGGCGCGTTCGGCGCGTTTCGCGCCTGGCGCGACGCCGACGAGCCGTGCCGCTCGTGCGAATACCACTCTCTGTGTCGCGGCGGTTGCAAGGCGGTGTCCCTGCACATCCTGGGTGATGCGCGCAGGCCCGACCCGGAGTGCCCGCGGGTGGTGGATTTCCGCCGCGCCGCCGGAAGTGGCGCAGGGCGAGTGCGTCTTCCCGTTGTGATGTAGACTCGGCGCGCATGAAGACGGTCATGGTGATCAGCGATGCCACCGGCGAGACCGCCGAGCGCATGGTCCGCGCCGCTGTCCTGCAGTTCAGCGATGTTCCGGTCAACGTGCGGGTCTACTCCCAGGTGCGCCTGGAGTCGGAGGTGGAGAAGATCATCGAGCGGGCGGCCGAGCAGCGCGCGCTCCTGGTCTTCACCGTGGTCAACACGGAGGAGCGCGACCTCATCTGGCGGCTGGTCGAGCGCTACAACGTCGAGACGGTCGACCTGATCGGCGCCCTGATGGGCAAGCTGGCCACGTTTCTGTCCTCGGTGCCGTCCGGCGTGCCCGGCCTGCTCTACACGATCGGCGAGGACTACTTCCGACGCATCGAGGCGGTCGAGTTCGCGGTCAAGAACGACGACGGCGCCGAGCCGCGCAACCTGCCCAAGGCCGACCTGGTGCTGGTCGGCATCTCGCGAACCTCGAAGACGCCGCTGTCGACCTACCTGGCCCAGAAGGGGCTCAAGGTGGCCAACGTGCCGCTCGTGCTCGGCGTCGATCCGCCGCCCGAGCTGGAGCAGGTGACCGAGAGCAAGGTCTACGGCCTCGTCATCCGGCCCGAGGCGCTCGAGAAGATCCGCAAGGCGCGGCTGTCACACCTCGGGATGCCGCAGGACTCGAGCTACGGCACGCGCAAGCACATCGAGGAGGAGCTGGAGTACTCGCGGGCGGTGTTCCGCGCGCACCCGAACTGGCCGGTCATCGACGTCACCAGCAAGGCGATCGAGGAGACGGCCTCCGACATCCTGCGCATCTACAAGGAGCGGCACAGCCCGTCGTGAGCCTGGCGCGCGGTCAGCGCGGCAGCGCGCCGCCGCAGCGGCTCGGGTCGGCCACGTCGACGCCGATCATGGCGGCCGCGCAGGCGTTGTCGTGCAGCTTTCCGTCGCAGCCGCACACCTCGTCGCCGCCGATGTCGCAGAAGGTCGGGCGAACCACGCACTCGCCCTGGAAGTCGCCGTCGCCGCAGGTCTCGTCCGGATAGTTGCAGTAGAGCTCGTCCTCGCAGGTCAGGCCGGCCAGGCCGCCGCAGAAGATCACGGTGCTGCCGCCGTCGCCGCCGCCGCCGTCCTGACCCGGGCCGGCATCGACCGCGCCGCCGTCGTCGCCGTTGCCCGCGTCGCCGCTGTCGCCGCCGTCGCCGTCGTCGGCGCCGCCGTCGTCGTCACCGCACGCGATCGCCAGCGACAGCAGCGAGGGTGCCAGCACGGCCGCGAGGGAGGCGAGTCGCATGCGGGGGAATGATCCACCCTGTCGCGCTGTCAGGCAAGTAGCGCGTAGGCGCCGGTCGCGTGCGACACCGGGCGGTCGGGAGCGCCGTCGACCCAGCACAGCACGCGGCCGGAAATGCGGGTCTTGCCGGCGCGCAGGAGCTCGGCGCGGGCCAGGAGATCGCCGCCCTTGGCGGGGCGCAGGAAGACGATGTGCAGATCCGACGTCACCGCCATCGGGGCGAGGCCGAGCAGCGTGAAGGACAGGAACCACAGCGCCAGATCGGCGGCCGCGAACTGGGTCGGCCCGGAGATGAAGTCGCCCGGGCGCAGCTGCGCCGGGTCGTAGCGCCAGCGGGTCGTCGCGGTGCCGTCGCCGATCGCGTCGCAGCGGAAGCCCTGCAGGCTGGTGGCCGGATAGCTGGCCGCCACGAAGTCGTCAACCTCGTGTGGCGTGAGCGGGATCTTCATCGCTGCGTCCTCAGGCGACCCGCGCTCCGCTCAGGAAGGCGAAGTAGCGGTCGGGGAAGTCGTCGAGCAGGAGCTGGCCGTCGCAGCGCGAGCAGCTGAACACCGGCGGGCGCAAGGTGCCGCGGCGCACGATGGCGGCCGACTGGAGCAGGTGCTCCTCGCGCTGACTGCACTGCTCGCACGCATACGGGGCGAAGAAGGAGACCACGGTGCCGGAGCCGAGCACGCCGTCGACCAGGGCGGCCTGCAGCACGAACGCGACCGAGCAGGCGTGGAACTCGTAGTGGCGGATCGGCGCGCGGTCCAGGAAGTCGATCCACGCGCGCACGCCGAGCGAGTTCATGTACGACAGCTGCGACATGTCGAAGTCGACCTTGCCGAGCAGGGCGGGCGCAAGATCGTCCAGGTGCGTGTCCTCGGTGAGATCGCCGCGCAGGGTCACGTGCGTGCGGTCCATGCCCTGGATGATGTCCCACCGGGTGAGGCGGGCCACGTGGCGGCGCGCGTCGGGCGAGATGTTGTCGAACGCCGCGCCCACCGCGGTGCCCATCTCGCCCGGCTGGGTCCACACGGCGCGCGCCGCGATCACGATCGGCGGCTCGCCGTCGGGCCGCAGCTCGAGGCGGAGCGCGGAGCCGTCGTCGACTCTCTCGTTGAGGACCAGGCGCGCGCCGTCGACCGACAGGTCGGTCACTCGCCCGCTGATGGCGCCGTGGCCGTCGCGACCGAGCACCGGCAGGTCAACCGGGTGGCGCTCGGAGTTGCGCCGCGGCAGCTGGAGCTGCCCGGCGACGATGTCGTACAGGTGCTCCACCGGGGCCGGCGCGATCATGACCTCGTCGCAGCCGGACTCGGTCACCATGCGCATCTGGCGCGCGCTGACCCGGCCACTCAGCACGAGGACGACCCGGCAGCCCTCGTTGGCGTGCTTGATGGCGCGGGCGGCCTCGTATCCGGTGAGGTCCGACATCTCGGCATCGAGCAGGGCCAGCGAGGGCCGCTCGCGCGCCGTGCTCTGGACCGCCTGGAGGCCGCCCGTGACGACGACGATCTCCATGGGAATGCTGCGAAACGGGGCGGTGGCGAGGTGGCGCAGGAGCTCGCTGTTGTTGGAGACGAGGATCCTCACCTCGGGCTTACGGTAACACGGGTGACCTGGTTGGGGGCCGGAGTCCGGGGCGCGGTGGCCGCGCTGCGCGGACCTTCGCGCGCGCCGATGAACAGGAGACACGCAACAGGCACAAGGCAAACTGGCAATTTTGAACGCGGCAGACTGCCAGTCGGGGTGTGCCTCGATGAGCGCGGCCGTGGGAGGGCGGCGACGTCGGCCTACACGAGCGCGAAGGCCAGTACAGCCGTCGCGGCCACGGCGAGGATCGCGAAGAGCAGGAGCGCGATGCCGCGGACGAGGGCGCCGCGGTCGTAGGAGCTGCGCTCGGCGATCAGGCGATCGATCTCGTTGGTGCAGGCGCCGATGGCGCTGCGCAGCTGATCGATGCGGGCGTAGAGCTCGTCGAACTCGGGGCGCTCGACGCGGTTGAGGTTGAGCAGGGTGCCGAGCGTGACCAGTCGCCGGGCGATCTCGGCCTCGGCGGTGGTGGCCTCGCGTCCCTTGCGGCCCTGCTCGGCCTCGATCTCCGACAGGCGGTGGCGGTGGCCCTCGCGCAGATCGCGCAGGGCGCGGCGGAACGACTCCTGCTCGCCGCGCAGCGCCTCGACGCGGGCGGCGGCCTGGGAGACCGGCTTCTCCAGCGCGGCCAGGCGGCGGTCGAGGTCCTGGCGCTCCGGGTCGAGCGCGGCCGCCTCGCCGCGCAGCTCCTCGGCCGAGCGGCGCAGCTGGGCCCGGTCCTCCTCGACGGACGCCTTGCCCGCCTCGGCCTCGCGGTCCTCGGCCGCCTTCACGTACGCGCGCTGCTGCCGCTCGATGGTCTTGCGCTTGTCGCGCAGCGATCGGCGCTGGGCCTCGAGCGCCTCGAGCTCGGTGTCCGCCTTGTCGAGCGCGCTCTCGACCTCGGACAGCTTGTGCTCGCGATCCTGCTCCTGCTCGGCGAAGCGCTGGTTCTCCTCCTCGAGGCGGCGGGACAGATCGTCGGAGTCGGTCTCGGCCTGCGAGCGGCGCTTCTCGGCGTCGTCGATGGCCTGGTTCTCGGCCGCCAGGGTGCGGTTGTTGAGGTGCAGCGCGCGCACCGCGCGTCCGAGCGCGCCGAGCAGGCCGTCGAGCGCCGTCGTGTCGTTGCGGATCTGCTCGTGCAGGTTGCGAACCGCGACCCGGCGCTGCCACACCCCGCGCGCGAAGCCGAGCGTGTAGCGCGCCGAGGCCCACAGCCCGCCGTCGGGCGCCTCGGGCAGCGGAGCCAGCACCGGCAGGCCGGCCGGCGAGGCTCCCGCCGGCGGCGCCACCTGGCGAGTCGGCGGCGGCGCCAGCGTCGGCTCCGGCAGGTCGAGCACGACAGCGTCCGGATCCGGCTCGCTCGGCGTGCCCTCGGGCCGCGCAGACATCGCCTCCTCGAGGTACTCGCGCAAGGGCCCGGTCGCGGGCGCCGGCAAGGGCGCCGTCCTGCGCCCGCGCACCTGCCCGGGCACCACGGTCATCGCGCCCGATCCGGACATCGACGCAGCCTCGGGCGCGCGGCCTGCAGCTCGCCGCCGGCCGGGCCCGTCGCCGCCGGCGCGCTCGAGGCCGCGCCGTCTCCCGGCCCCGCCGGCCGCAGCGACACGGTCGGCGACTGCGCGCCCTGCGACCCCGTTCGCGACGGCGGCAGCGGCAGCAGCCGGTGTCCGCAGCGCTGGCACTCGACCGCGTGGTCGTCGTTCTCACCGCTGCAGTAGGGACAGAAGCGCATCACCGGGTGCGTCCGCGCTCGAACACGACATCGCCGCCGACGATCGTGTAATCCACCGCGGTCTCGAGCAGCGAGCGATCGGCGCGCAGCGCGCGGTCGAACACGGTCAGGTCGGCCACCATCCCTTCCTTGATCATGCCGCGCTCGCGATCGGCGAAGCCGGCGTACGCCGAGGACGCGGTGAAGCCGCGCACGGCCTCCTCGAGGCTGAGGCGCTGGTCGGGAAACCAGCCGCCGGGCGGCTGTCCGCGGCTGTCCTGGCGGGTGACCGCGGCGTAGATGCCCAGGAGCGGCGAGGTCTCCTCGACCGGAAAGTCCGAGCCGAACGCCAGACGCGCCCCGCTCTTGAGGAGCGTGCGCCACGCGTACGCCCCGCGGATCCGCTCCGGCCCCACGCGCGCCTCGGCCCACGGCATGTCGCTCGTGGCATGGGTCGGCTGCATCGACGCGATGACGCCCAGCTTGGCGAAGCGCGGCAGATCCTCGGGGGCGACCACCTGGGCGTGCTCGACGCGCAGGCGCAGGTCCGCCCCGGGACGGGTCGCGAGCGCGGCCTGGTACGCATCGAGCACCGAGCGCACGCCGGCGTCTCCGATCGCGTGGATGGCCGGCTGCCAGCCGCCCGCCACCGTCACCTCGACGGCGCGGCGGAGCTCCTCGGGCGTCGTGATCCACAGGCCCTGGTTCTTCGGGTCGTCGCTGTAGGGCGCCAGCAGGCGCGCGCCGCGCGAGCCGAGCGCGCCGTCGGCGTAGAACTTCACCCCGCGCAGCACGAAGCGCTGCGTCCCGTCGCGATCGACCTCGGCCACGCGCCGCACGAGCGTCTCGGCCAGCGTCGGGTTGCCCGACAGGAAGGCGTAGATGCGCAGGGGCAGCCGGCCCTCGTCGGCGAGGTTGCGGTAGACGTCGACGGTGGCGTCGTCGATGCCCATCTCGTGCACGCAGGTCAGCCCGACGGCGATGGCGGCGCGCGCCGCGGCCGTGATCCGGCGGACCCGCACCTGGGGCGTCGGCGCCGGGATCACCGCCTCGACCAGATCGGTCGCCGCGTCGATCAGCACGCCGGTGGGGTTGCCGCTGCCGTCGCGCAGGATGCGCCCGCCCTTCGGGTCCGGCGTCGAGCGGTCGATCTTGGCCAGGGCCAGGGCCTTGCTCGACACCCAGAGCGCGTGGCCATCGATGCGGCGCAGCGCCGCCGGGCGATCGCCGACCGCCTGATCGAGCACCTCGCGCGTGGGGAACTTCTTGTCGGGCCAGAGGTTCTGGTCCCAGCCGCGCCCCTCCAGCCACTCGCCGGCCGGCAGCTTCCTGGCCGCGTCGGCCGCGCGCGTTGCCGCCTCGCGCGGGCTGGTCGCTCCGCGCAGAGACACGCTCTCGAGATCCGCGCCCAGGCCGGACAGGTGGGCGTGCGTGTCGGTGAGCCCCGGCGTCACGCTGCGTCCGTTGAGCCGGATGACGCGCGTCTCGGGCCCGATCCACGCGCGCATGGCCGCGTCGCCGCCCACCGCCACGATGCGCTCGCCGCGCAACGCCACCGCGGTGGCGTTCGGTCGCTGCGTGTCCATCGTCATGATGGCGCCGCCGACGAGGACCAGATCGGCCTCGGCGTCACCATCGCGTCCGGGCGCGCCACCGCACGCCGCGATTGTCATCGCGGCTGCCAGCAGCGCGCCGCGGCCGGTTGAAGAGAGAAGGAGAGCCCGCGCGCCTGCGCGCGCGAGCCGGGGAAAGGATCGCGAGTCGCCGGGAGACGCCCACACGGCGGCGACTCTACCGCAGGTCCCGCCCCTCTCGCCGGTCCGGTCGCCTCTGTCGTCTAGAAGTCGGTGAGACCCACGGCCAAATAGACTTCAACCCCGCGCGACTCGATGCCGTAGCCGACATCCAGGCCGAGCAGCGGCAGCACGATCTGGCGCACGTAGAGTCGCACACCGCCGCCGGCCGCGTTGCGGAGCGGGGCCAGGCCGCGGCGGCCGTGGTGCGGCAGGTAGTGGCGGAACGTGTTGTCGTCGAGATTGTCCATGAAGCGCGTGTAGGCGCTGTCGACGAAGGCCAGCCCGCGCAGGGCGACCCCCTTGATGGTGACGATCGGGAGGGAGTACTCGATGTTGCCGCCGGCCTTGGCGTCGCCGCGGAACTCCTTGTTGGCGTAGCCGCGCAGCGTGGTGCCGCCCGCCGTGAACTCCTGCTGGAACGGGAGATCGTCGCCGTAGCCGAGGGTGCCCCGGATGATCAGGTTGTGGCGGACCCAGTGGCGCAGCGCCACCTCGAAGTTGAAGGTGGCGTACCAGTAGTCGAAGTCGGACTGCAGCGCGGGCAGGGCGTGCTCGAAGGTGAGGCGCAGCTTGGCGCCGCGCGTGATGCCGTACCAGTTGGAGCGGCGATCGAATGTCAGCAGGCTCTCCGTCGACACGTCCCAGCCCTCGCCGCCCGGCTCCGGGATCGGCTGGCCCGGCTCGATGCCGACGTCCTCCTCGGTCATGCCCTCGAGGAGCTCGGTGCGATAGAAGGCGACCTTGGCGGCGCGCAGGCGCTGCTCGAGGGTGAGGCTGCGGAACAGGGTCACGCCCAGCTTGGCCCCGCCGTTGAGATACATCAGCTTGCTCTGCCGCACCGGCTCGAGGTCGCTCAGCATCTTGATCGGGGCCTGGTACTCGACGACCCGCTCGTAGCGCAGGAACGAATCGATCTGGAACGACAGCGGCGTGCCCATGATCGACGGATCGACGTAGGCGCCGACGAAGAACGAGTCGCCGGTGGCGGCCTGGCCGTAGAGCAGGAGCTTCTTGTTGCGGCCCAGCAGGTTGTTCTCGCCGAAGCCGATGCCGCCGCCGCGGTTGCCCGGCTGGTTGTAGAAGGTGGGCGCCACGATCCAGGAGTGCTTGTCGCGGGCGATGATGGTGAGCCTCACGCCCCCCTTGGGGTGCGGCTCGGCGTAGAGATCGACGTCGCGGAACAGGCCGCTCGACACCAGCTCGGTGCGCACCTCGGCCTTGAGGTCCTCGTCCCAGTCGTCGCCCTCCGACAGCCCCGCGATGTAGCGCACGGTGTCCGAGGTGGTCTTGTAGTTCTCGAGGACGACGATCTCGCGGATGCGCTCGGCCCGGGCAGCCGGCGCGCCGGCGACCGCCGCGACCAGCGCCACAACGAACGCGCGGCCCGCACACCCCCCGCGCGTCATCTTGACCAGTATCCTCCGGCGGCTGCGGCCCGGCAAGTCCCGCCGGGACAGGCGGATCTGTGATATCCAGAGGCCCATGAACCCCGCCGAAGTGGCCAGCGCGCTGGTGATCGAGGAGACCCTGTGCAAGCACGGTAGCTACCGCAAGGTGGACGAGCGGCTCTACGTCATCAAGCAAGGGTCAACCTACGTGATGATCAACATCGTCCCGCTCGACAACGATCGGGCCGTGATCCGCTGCGTGGCCCAGCTGGTCCGCGGCGTGCGCATGGACGGCGATCTGGCCCAGCAGCTGCTCCACCTCAACGCGCAGCTGCGCTTCGGCGCCTTCGCGTACGACCCGGTGGACAACGTGGTGCTGTTCAGCCACTCGATCCTGGGCGGGCCCACCCTCGACAAGGACGAGCTGCATCATCACGCTCACCGACGTCGCGCTGGTGGCCGACGAGTACGACGACAAGATCATCTCGAAGTATGGCGGCCAGACGATGCGCGAGATCCTGGAAGAGGCCGCGCTGGAGCGCATGCTCGATGCCGATCCGGACGGATTCCTCTTCGGCAACGGGGCCCAGGCGTGAAAGGCGGCAACGGCGAGAGCCGCGACCTCGGGTTCGGCACGCGCGCCATCCACGCCGGCCAGGAGCCGGATCCGGTGACCGGCGCGGTCATGACGCCGATCTACCTGACGTCGACCTACGCGCAGGAGGGGCCGGGCGAGCACAAGGGCTTCGAGTACTCGCGCACGCACAACCTCACCCGCTTCGCGCTCGAGCGCAACCTCGCCTCGCTCGAGGGCGGCACGCACGGGCTGGCCTTCGCGTCGGGCCTGGCCGCCACCGACGCGGTGCTGCACATGCTCGACGCCGGGACCCACGTGGTCGCGGGCGACGATCTCTACGGCGGCACCTTCCGCCTGTTCGACAAGGTCTACCGGCGGCACGGGTTCGAGTTCGGCTACTTCGATCCGGCGGGCAGCGCGGCGGCGGTCGAGGCCGCGATGCGGCCGAACACCTCCCTGGTGTGGCTGGAGACGCCGACAAACCCGATGCTCAAGGTGTGCGACATCGCGGCGGTGGCCGAGGTGTGCCGCAAGCGCAACGTGCTGCTCGCCGTCGACAACACCTTCATGACTCCGTACAACCAGCAGCCGCTGGCGCTGGGTGCGGACATCGCGATGCACTCGACGACCAAGTACATCAACGGCCACTCGGACGTGGTCGGCGGCGCGCTGGTGGTGAAGGACAGCGGGCTGCACCAGCGGCTGGCGTTCTTGCAGAACGCGGTCGGCGCGGTGCCGTCGCCGGTCGACTCGTTCATGGTGCTGCGCGGCCTCAAGACGCTGCACGTCAGGATGGCGCGCCACGAGGAGAACGCGCGCGCGCTGGCCGAGTGGCTGTCGAGCCACGCGCAAGTGGAGCGGGTCATCTACCCCGGCCTGGCCAGCCACCCGCAGCACCAGCTGGCCCGGCGCCAGCAGCGCGGCTTCGGCGGCATGATGAGCTTCGACCTGGCCGGCGGCATCGAGGCGGCGCGCCGCTTCCTGCGCGCCTGCCGCATCTTCACCTGCGCCGAGTCGCTCGGCGGCGTCGAGTCGCTCATCGAGCACCCGGCCATCATGACCCACGCCAGCGTGCCGCCCGATCGCCGGCGCGAGCTCGGCATCGCCGACGGCTTCATCCGCCTGTCGGTCGGCATCGAGGACGTGGACGACCTGCGCGCCGATCTCGAGGGCGCGTTCAAGGCCGCGCGCAGCTGAGCTGTCGAGCGGCCGTGCGTCCGAGGGCTGCCCGAGGTGCGGCCGCGGTCAGGCGTCGCCCAGGGCGAGGCGAGCGACTTCCTGCACGAACAGGTTGTCGTCCTCGGCGAGGCGGTCGAGGACGGCCATGAGGCGCTCGGGCGACTCGTGGCGGCGAAGCCAGGCGGCCTCGACGATGGCGGCTCGCACGGCCGGGTCGGGATCGGCGGCCAGGTGCTCGATCGCGGTGAACGAGCCGGGCACCGGCGACATGTGCCGCAGCCCGCGCGCGATGGCCAGGCGCAGGTGCGGTGAGCTCGAGCTGGCCCAGCCGGCGATCGAGCTCGACGCGCTCGAGCGGCGTCATCCACGCCAGGATCCCGGGCAAGAGCGCGGCGAGCGACAGCCGGCGATCGCGATCCGGGTGCTCGGCCAGCCGCTGCAGCTGAACGTGGCTGGTGATGCGCTCGCTGTCCGGGGCGCTGTCCTCGGCGGTGCCGCTGTCTCGCGCGTTCTCGTCGGCGCTGGCCGGATCGCCGCCGGCCGCCAGCACGGCCGCCAGCGCGGCGGGCGCGAGCAGGGGGGCACGGCGGGCCCAGCGGCGGCGCGCGGCCGTGGGCTTCGAGTGGCGGGGCTTGTCTCGCTTCGTCATCTCTCGCTCTCCTCTGTCGACCGCCCGACGTCGGGCGGCTGCTCTCGTCGCGGTGGATCAGGGACGGAGAGCGAGCGGAGGCGAGGTCTTGGGAGCGAGCGACGAGCGGGGCCAGCGCGGGGGCGGCGACCTGCGGCGGCGACGAGACGTCGTACTGTCCGGCGTCGAGGGGCGCGAGCTCGACCCAGGCGCGCGGCGCAGGGACCGCGTCGACCGGAGCGCCTGCGCTCGGGTCGGGACAGCCCTCGTCGTCGCTGGCCGGCGCGGCCGCGGACAGCATGCCGTGCGACGAGCCGGACGCCGCAGCGCCCGCGGTGCCGGAGCCGACCGTCGATGCGGCGGCCAGGACCACCGCGGTCAGCGCGAGCAGGCGGGCCATCCCCGCCAGTATGGTGCCGGCAGGGCGGCCACGCCATCCCCCTCCGCCAGATCGGCGCGGCAGCCATGCCGTGAGATTCCACGAGGTTGTGTGAGGGGCGGCGGTCGCGCCCGGGCGGTCGCGCCCCCGGCCCGACTGTCACGTCACTGGCGGGTGCGAGCGCTCGACGCCTGGCCGGCCGCCTGCCGGGTCCGCCGGACCAGGACGCTGCGCACGCCCGACGCGGCGGCGCCGTCGAGGGCGCGCGCCAGGCACGCGGTGTCCGGCGCCGGGCCGCAGCCGTCGATCGCTCGCGCCTGCTCGCCCGGCAGGGTCAGCTCCAGGCCGCGCGCGCCAATCTCGACGATCGCGCCGCGCGGCTGCGACGCATCGCCCACCATGCGCACCGGGTGCTCGCGCGCCGCGCCCGGCAGCCCTCCGCCGATGGCGAGGCGCGCGCCGTGATGCCACAGCGCGGTCACCACCTCGACGACCTGCTCGGCCGGCACCGAGGCACCGGCGATGACCAGCGGAGCCGCGCTCGGCGTCGCCGCGCCGCGTCCGCCCAGCGGATCGCGCCGCATGCGCCAGAACGCGCGCAGGAGCTCGTCGACCGACACGTCGGTGGTGCCCTGCGCGCCGCGCTCGCCCAGGTGCACAATCTCGTCCCCGTCCACCATCGACGAAGTGCTCGGCGCTCGCGGTCACGCCGCGTGGCGACGCCGGCAGATCGGCGACCGGCGGGTACGGCAGCCGCTCGGCGTGGACGGCGGCCAGGCGCGGTCCGCCGTTGGACTCGGGGCGCTGATCGCACGCCAGCACACCCCGCCATCGAGCCGGCCAGGCAGAGAGAAAGCAGCGTGGACTTCGCGCAGCTGGCTGGCCAGGTGCGGTCGAGACGGCAGGATTTCATCATCCGTATGGCGGCGGAAGTATATGCCCTACTATCCTCCACGCTTGTCGATTCTCCGCCGCGCCACCAGTGTGATGGCCGTCGCGGCCGTCGCGGCCACCGCCTGCGCCGTGCTCTCTGGCTGCGCGGAGTCGCCCCGGGAAGGTGCGGAGGAGACGGATGTCTCGCCGGCCGAGCCAGCGAGCCGCCCTGCGGCCGCAGCGACGCCGCGCTTTGCCAGCCGGCTCATCGGCGAGCCGGCCCCGCACCAGCCGGAGCTGGCGGTCACTCTCATCGACGCCGGTCGCGAGCCGCGCACCCTGCTGCGCTACGCGGCCGAGCGCGGCGCGCGGCAGCGCTTTCACATCAAGGCCAGCGGCACCAGCGACATGCAGATCGCCGGCCGCCGCGTCTTCTCGCAGAGCGAGGTCGACAGCGAGGGCTGGTTCGACGTGCGGGTGGTGGCGGCCGACGCTGACCGCATCGAGTGCGAGGTCCGCGTCGAGCGCGCCGTGGCCAGCGACTGGACCACTTTCCGGCCCGGCCGCGCGACCGACCCGCGCCGCTCGCTCGATCACCTGGGCGACCACCCCTACCGCTTCAGCATGGATCGCCGCGGCTTCGTCCGGCTGCCGCCGCTGGAGCTTCCGCCCGAGGTGGACGTGGACAGCGACCGCACCATCGCCTGGGCTCTCCTGGAGGAGGTGGCGCGCTCGATCGTGATGCTGCCCGCGGAGCCGGTCGGCGTCGGCGCGCGCTGGCGCACCGTCGAGGAGGACCGCGGGCGCATCACCATGGCCGGCCGGCTGTCGACGGAGGTGGAGCTGGTGGCGCTGCGCGGTCGGCGACTCGAGCTCCAGCTGTCGGGCACCTTCATCGTCGCGCCGCAGCTGCTCAACCTGCCGCCGGCCGGTTCCGGCTCCGTGTGCGGCGTGTCGCGCACACAAGCGACGATTCGCGGCCCCGCGGCCGTGGATCTCGGTCTGTTGCAGCCGGTCGAGCGCCAGCTCCGCACCGACTTCCAGATGGACGGCACCTGGCTCGAGATGACCGAGCGGCTGGCCGATGCGCGTGGCGGTGACCGGTTCCCAGTCGCTGGCCCCGAGGTGACGGCGATGGGATCGGACGATCGCCAGCGCGGAAGCGGAGACGAAGCCCGGCGGCGGGGCCGGCCGGCGGCACTGGACGAGACGCTCGAGGCCGGGGACCGCATGTCCGGGCCGCACGCCGGTGCCGACCGCCGCGCCGATGGCGACGATCAGCCGTCGCTGACCGATCGTGAGGGCCGTCGCCGCCTCATCGAGTCGCCGGCGCGCGATTTCCCGGATCTGGTCACGGTCGATCCGGATCACTACGTGCACGGCTACGAGGTGGCGCGCGGCGGGATGGGCCGCATCGTGGCGGCGCGTGACCGCCGGCTCGGCCGCGTGGTCGCCATCAAGGAGCTCATCCAGGACACGCCGGAGCGCGCCGCCCGCCTCGAGCGCGAGGCGGTCATCACCGCGCGGCTGCAGCACCCGGCCATCGTCAACCTGCACGAGGCGGGGCGCTGGCCGACGGGGCAGCCGTTCTACGCCATGAAGCTGGTCGCCGGGCGCTCGCTGGCGCAGATCGCCGGCGAGGCGCGGCCGCTGGCCGAGCGGCTCGCGCTCGTGCCCAACCTCATCGCCATGGTCGAGGCGGTGGGCTACGCCCATCGCCAGCGCATCATCCACCGCGACCTCAAGCCGTCGCAACGTGCTCATCGGCGACCTCGGCGAGACCGTCGTCATCGACTGGGGCCTGGCCAAGGATCTCGACCGCCGAGCCGGGCGACCGCACGCACCTGCCGCTCGGCATGGCGGACACCCTCGACCCGCACCGCCGCGCCGGCGACTCCCAGGGGCAGGGCGACGGCGGCTCGCGAGGCGCGCGCAACGGCGACAGCGATCATCGACGCAGCGGCACCGCTCGTCGCCGGAGGGGCACCGCGAGCGGCCTGTCGTCCGCCTCGCTCACCGTCGCCGGCTCCGTCATGGGCACGCCCGGCTACATGCCGCCGGAGCAGGCCTCGGCAAAGGAAGTCGACGAGCGCGCCGACGTCTACGCGCTCGGCGCCATCTTCTATCACCTGCTCGGCGGCGCGGAGCCGTACAAGGGGACCAGCGCCGACGCCATCCTGGCGGCCGTGCTGGTCGGCCCGCCCGCGCCGCTGGCCAGGGTCGAGCCCGGGCTGCCGCCAGACCTGGTCACCATCGTCGAGAAGGCGATGGCCCGCGAGCCGGACGCCCGCTACCCGACCGCGGTCCAGCTCGCCGAGGACCTGCGCCGCTTCCAGACCGGCAAGCTGGTCGGCGCGCACCACTACTCGCGGCGAGAGCTGGTGCTGCGCTTCCTGGTCCGCCACCGCGCCGCGGCGGTGGTCACGGCGGCCGCGCTCGTCGTCGTCGCGGCGATGGCCCTGGTCAGCTTCCGGCGCGTCGTCGCCGAGCGCGATCGGGCCGAGCTGGCCGGCGCGGCCGCGGCGCGGCGGGCCGACGAGCTGGCCGTGGCGCAGGCCGGATCGCTGCTCGACGAGGATCCGCGCGCCGCGCTCGGCCTGCTGGCCCGCCTGTCGCCCGCCGCGACGACCGAGACATGGCGCACCGCGCGCATGGTGGCGTCCGACGCGCGCCTGCGCGGCGTGCCGCAGACGCTGCGCGGATTCGAGGGCCCGCTCAACGCGTTCGACATGTCGCCCGACGGCCAGCACCTGGTCTCGGCCCACGTGCGCGACGTCTGGGCGTGGGACCTGCCGCGTGGGCGCGGCCGGCGGGTCGGGCACCAGGACGTGCTGATCCAGGACGTCGCGGTCTCGCCCGACGGCCGCCACGCGGTCACGGCGGGCCTCGACAGCCGCCTGCGCCTGTGGTCGCTCGACGATCGGCACGATGACCGAGCTGGGCGCGCACGACGCGATGGTCACCGGCATGCACTTCCTGCCCGGCGGCGAGCGCCTGATCACCTCCGGCGGCGACGGCGCCATCCGGTCGTGGCAGCTGGGCGGCGGCGAGCACACGCTCATCGGCTCGCACCGGGGCCGCGTGCTCGACATCGACGTCAGCCGGGACGGCGACACGATGGCGTCGGTGGGCGAGGACGGCGGTGCGCGTCTGGCGTGTCGGCCAGTCCGCGCCGCTGCGCGAGCTGCACCCGATCCCGGGCGCGTTCAGCCGGGTGGCGCTGTCGCCGGACGGTTCGCGCGTGGCCGCTGTCGGCTCGCCGCACGAGGTGTGGCTGTGGCAGGTGGCGACCGGAGAGGGCCGATCGCTGCCCGGCCACGACGAGGAGGTCTTGACGGTCGACTTCTCCGCCGACGGCCGCCGCCTGGCCACGGCCGGGCGCGACCAGACCATCCGGCTGTGGGACGTGGCCACCGGCCACAGCGAGGTGCTGCGCGGTCACCAGGACGCCATCGAGGCGGCTCAGGTTCGCCGTCGACGCGGATCTGCTGTTCTCGTCGGCGACGCGACGGGACGGTGCGCGTGTGGATGATGGACGAGCGCTCGGCCAGCGCGGTGCAGGTGCTGGGCGGCCACGACCGCAACAACCTGATGGACGTGTCCGACGACGGCAGCGCGGTCGTCACCGCGTCGGCCTCGACGCTGCGCCGCTGGCAGGTGGGCGCCATCAGCCGCGTGCTGCGCGGCCATCGCGGCAAGGTCACGCAGGTCGAGTTCACGCCCGACGGCCGCGTGGTGTCGGCGTCGGACGACTGGACCGTGCGGTTGTGGCCGCGGCGGGGCCCGCCGCTGCGTGATGCGCGGCCACGAGGCGGGCGTGGAGGCGCTGGCGGTATCGCCGGACGGGCGGTTCGCCGCCTCCCTCGATCGGCACCAGTACGTGTGGCTGTGGGACCTGAGGCGCGGCACCGGGCGTCGCCTGAGCGGCCGTGCCACCGACGAGGTCCGCTTCTCCGCCGACGGCGGGCTGGTGGCCGCGCCGAGCCTGGATCACGCGGTGCGCCTGTGGAGCACCAACGGCGGCGAGGCTCGCCTGCTTCGCGGACACACGGCCTGGGTCACGTCGATCGCGCTGTCTTCCGACGGTCGCTACCTGGCGTCGAGCAGCGTCGACCGCACGCGTTCGTCTGTGGGACTTCGCCACCGGCGACAGCCGTGCGCTGCAGGGCCACGAGGCGGCGGTCCGCCGCGTCGAGTTCGCCGGCCCGGGCCGTCTGGTGTCGAGCGACATGGCCGGCAGCGTGCGCGAGTGGGACGTGGCGCGCGGGACCGGCCGCGAGATCGGCCGCGTGTCCGGCGGCGTGATCGCGCTGGCCGCCTCGTCAGACGGCGCGCAGGTGGCCTGGTCGGCCGGCCATGGCGACGCATATCTGTGGAGCCGGCACACAGGCAAGAGCCGCCCGCTCGCCCGCCGCGAGCAGAGCATCGTCCAGCTGATGTTCTCGCCCGACGGCCGCACGCTGCTCGGCTCGCGATCTGGGCAGCCGCGTGCTGCTGTGGGACACGGCCACCGCGGCCGTGCTGGTCCTGCCCAGCCATGGCCGCACCATCTCCGACTTCGCCATCTCGCCCGCCGGCCTCGCCGTCGCCACCGCCGACTCGGATCGCACGGTGCGCCTGTGGCCGTACGACCTGCCCTACGAGCCGGCGGCGCTGCGCGCGTGGCTGGTCGGCACGGCGAGCGCCGCCCCGGCGCCGTCGAAGCGGTGAGGCCGGAGCCGCCGGAGCCGCGGCTCAGCGCGGGGCGTCGGGGCCGGTCATGAACCGCTCGATGCGGCGCACCGGCTCGTAGTCGGCGTCAGCGGCGCGGGCAAAGCCGATGATCTCGCCCTCCGAGGCGCCGGCGAACGCGGCGCGCGCGGTCTCGGACCCGGGCTCGAGCGCGAGCAGGGCGGCGCCGATCGCCTTCGCGTCGGCGGCTGCGGTGCTGTCGAGCACCGCGTAGGCGTCGTACGGGATGCGGTCGGTGGCGGCCAGCTGGTGGAAGCGCGCCGCCGGCATCCCGGCGCGCTCGCCGGCGTGCAGCACGCTGGAGAACACGGCGGCGCCGTCGCACACGCCGCGGTCGAGCAGGCGCAGCGTGTTGAGGTGCTCCTGGCCGAACGAGGTGGACGCGAACGAGCGATCCGGATCGAGCCCGGCCTCGCGCAGGAGCGCGCGCGGATAGAGATAGCCGGACGTGGAGCCCGGGTTCACGTAGCAGAAGCGCTTGCCGGCCAGGTCGGCGCAGCGAGCGGATGCCGGAGTCGGCGCGGGTCAGGATCACGCCCTGATAGGACGGGCCGGTCGGCGTGACCGGCTTGGCCAGCAGCACCAGGCCGGGGCGGCCGCGCCGCATCGCGTGCACGTAGGCGTAGGGCGACAGCGCGGCCAGGTCGACGCTGGCCGGCGAAGAAGCGGTCGAGCAGGTCCTTCTCGTCGGCGGCCAGGACCAGCTCCACCGGGCGGTCGAGGCGGCGGCTCAGGTGGTCCATGATCGGCCGGTGGGCGGCGGCGACCTTGTCGGCCGACGAGTACTGCACGATGCCGTAGCGCAGGAGCGGGCCGCTCGGCGCGGCGGCGCCCTGTCGCGCGCGTCAGCCAGATCGCGCCGCCGGCGGCCAGGGCGAAGACGAGCGCGCCGGCCAGCGCGAACCACAGCATGCGAGCGCGCCCTAGCAGCTTGCGGCGGGCCGAGCGGCCGGGCCCGCACCGTCTCGTGCCCGGTGCCGGCGGACGCGCTCGGGCGGCGGCGTGCGCATCGAGCGCGGCGCCGGCAGCCCGCCGGTCGCGGTCGGCAGCTCGCCGGGCACCAGCGACGCCACCTCGCGCAGCGCGGCGCGGAAGCTGCCCGCGTCCTGGAAGCGCCGCGCCCGGTCCGCCGTCATGGCGCGCAGGATGACCGCCTCCAGCTCGGCGGGCAGGTTCGGCGTTGTGCTCGCGCGGCGGCGCCACCTTGCCGAGCAGGACCATGCGATAGAGCTCCTCGCTGGTGCTGCTCACGTAGGGCAGGCGGCCGCACACCATGCGGTAGAGCAGGACGCCGACCGCGTACAGATCGGCGCGCGCGTCCGACGGCGCCTCGCCGCTGATCTGCTCGGGCGCCATGAAGTTGGGCGTGCCGATCATCGCGCCCTCGGCGGTGATGTCGAGCGTGTTGGCGTTGCCGCCCAGCTTCGAGATGCCGAAGTCGAGGATCTTGACCCGGTGGCTGCCGTCGGACAGGCGGGCCAGGAAGACGTTGCCCGGCTTGAGATCGCGGTGGATGACGCCCTGCGCGTGCGCGGCCTCGAGTCCGCTCAGCACCTGGTCGGCGATCCAGCAGGCCAGCCCGGGGGCCAGCGTGCGCTCGCGGCGCAGCACGGCGGCCAGGCTCTCCCCCTCGAGGAGCTCCATCACCAGATAGGGCGAGCCCTCCTCGTCGGTGCCGGTGTCCATCACCGCGACCACGTTCTCGTGGCGGATGGCGCCCATCGCGCGCGCCTCGCGGCGGAAGCGGACGATGGCCTTTGGATCGAGGTGGCCGTGCTCGCCGAGCAGCTTGACCGCGACGCGCGCGCGCAGGCCCTCGTGCTCGGCCTCGTACACCGCGCCCATGCCGCCCTCGCCGATGAGCCGCCCGAGCCGGTACTTCCCGTCGAGCACGCGCGTGCGCGCGATGACGTCGGTGCGCTCGACGGTGCCGGAGGTGCTGTCGTCGCGGGACACGGCCGTGCGGATTGTACGTCCGAAAACGAAGACCGGGCTGGGACGACGTGGTCCCAGCCCGGAATATCGTCGCGCCGGATCGGCGCGTGTCTGCTACAGCGCTGATCAGCCGGCGCAGGCGCCCTCGGCCGCGACCGAGACGCCGGCCATGCCGGCCTCGCACGCGTTGTTGTACGTGCGGTCGTCACACCCGCACACCGGCTGGTACTCGCGGGTGCACGCCTGCGGAACAGCCTGGCAGGTGCCCTGCGCGTCGGCCACGCCGCACGAGGCGCTGATGTCGTAGCTGCAGAACGTGCCCTCGCCGCAGCCCTGGCCCAGCTGGCCGCCGCAGGTCTGCGCCGGGAGCTCGTCGCCCTCGCACACGCCGTCGGCGCTCACGCTGGCGCCGGCGCGGGCCGCGTCGCACGAGTTGCTGTAAGTCTCGCCGTTGCAGCCGCAGACAGGGGAGAGCGCGCCGGTGCAGGTCTCCGGGATCTCGCGACACACGCCGGTCTGGTCGGCGAAGCCGCAGTTCGCGTCGTCGCTGTAGTCGCAGTACATGCCTTCGCCGCAGCGCAGGCCGGCCAGGCCGCCGCACGCCGGCGCCACGGGCGCCTCGCACACATCGACGCGGTCGGCGCAGCAGTCGCCGTACTCGGAGCAGTCGGCGTCGCACCAGCAGTTCCCGTCCACGGCCTGACCCTCGCAGTCGCTGGCGGCGCAGGAGCCGACCGAGTCTGCCTTGCCAAGGGGTCCGCGCTCGACGTTGACCTCGCCGCCCTCTTCGGAAGCGGTGGTGCAACCAGCAAGGAGAGTGAGCGCGATGAGAAGCTTCCTCGTCATTGTCCGTGTCCTCGTTGAGTCTTGAGCCCGGTGTCCCGGGCGTTGGGGAAGAGCGACCGTTCCGGTTCGCTCGTGGGGGCCTTCTAGACCACACACCCCCACCGAGTGAAACTAATTGTTCTGATGAACGGATTAGCTCAACTCATGGCTCCAGAGACGCATCACAGGGCATCTCCTGGGCGGACTGGAGCCAGATATTCAGCCGGGGACGGATGTACGAATGGCGCGATCGTCGACGGCAGGTCGCGCCGCACCGCGTCGCGATCGGCCTGCGAACGGGGCGATCGGCGCGAGAACGGGCGCGCTCGGGGGGCGGTCGGCCCCGGCGTTTCCTAGTTGGCGCCCGCGCGCGGAAGCGGCGGCGCTGCGGTGCCGGATGCGGCGATGCGACCGGCGGCCGGCTCGGGCCACTGTTCGACGTCGGCGCGCGCGTCCAGCACCTCGGGCGAGGCGGCCGACCACACCATCTCGAGCTCGCGCACGGCCACCGGCGCGTGTCCGGCGGACGGCGCATCGTCGGCCACGATCTGCAGCGCTGTCGACAGGTCGCCGCACGCGACGACGCCGACGCGGTCAAGGGAGAGATCGTGCGCGTGCATCCAGGCGCGCGCCGCAGCGACGCCCGGCTGCGAGCGTCGGGCCAGGTGCTGGCCCAGCGCGATCAGCTGCTCGCGCTGCACCGAGGGCAGCGCGCGCTCGAGCGATCGCACCGTCGCGCCCAGCGCCGAGCCGGGCGGCACGGCGGCGCCGGTGGCCATGGCGACCGCGGCGTCGATCAGCAGGCCCAGCTTCTCCGGCTGCGGCATGACCCAGCGCAGGAGGCCGCCGCCGCGCATCGAGGCCAGCGCGCGGCCGAGGTGGAACGCGAGCGCCCGCTCGCCGATGCCCTGCAGGAGCGCGCCGCCGAGCAGAAGCACGGGACGCGCGGCGCCGCCCTCGGTCAGCACGCGGACCTCGAGCGTGAAGCGGGCCTCGGTGCAGGCGAGCGTCTCGGGCGGCTCGACGCCGAGGCTGGCGGCGATGCGGGCCAGCAGGCGCCCGGCCATCGCTCCGTCGGGCAGAGGCTCGGCCTGGAGCTGCGCGACGACGCGCTTGCGGCGCTGCGCGCTGGCCGCGGCGACGGTCGGGGCCAGCAGCGCCGCGACCGCGCCGATCAAGGTGGTCCTCGTCCGGGTGGAGCAGCGTGGCCCATGTCTCCGGCGCGAGCGCGCGGCCGCTCAGCTCGAGATTGGTCTGGCGCGGGCGCGGCCGGCTGGACGAGTCGGCGCTCATCGAGGCGAAGGCGAGCGACTCGTTGACCGCGCGCGCGTGGCGGTCCATCCCGGCCCGCGCGTACAGCCTGACCAGCGCGCGATACGAGGCCAGGCGGCGCCGGTTGCGCCGCAGCAGCTCATGGTGGCACGCGATGGCGCGGCCGGCGTGGTCGGGTCCGGCCTGCTCGCAGCGCTCGGCGAGCTGGCGCAGCAGCTCCTCGTCGTCGGGCGCCAGCCGGCAGGCGACAGCCAGCGCGGTGAGCGCGTCGTCGCGCCGGCCGAGTCGCTCCCAGCACAGGTCGCCGAGGGCGACCCACAGGCGCAGCTGCTCGCGGCGGTCGCGGTCGCGCTCGGGATGGGGCTCGCCGTCGTCGGTGACGCCCGCGTCCGCTGCGTCCGCGGCGTCGGCGCGGGTCAGGAGCTCGCCGTACAGGCCGGCCAGCGCCTCCCAGGCGCCGCGGCCGCGCAGCATCTTCTCCAGCTCGGCGCGCGCGTCGAGCAGGTGCGGGTCGCTGTCGATCGCGAACCAGAGCAGCCGCAGGGCCGCGTCCGGCCGGCGCAGCTCGTCTCGCCACAGGAGCGCGGCCGTGTAGGCGTAGCGCGCACGCATGGTCGGATCGCTCTCGCTGGCGACCAGGCGATCGATGAGCTCGCGCTCGGCCTGGTCCTCGCTGGCCATCTCCTCGAGGAAGTGATTGATGAGGGGCTCGACGACCTGTGGTTCCGACGCGGTCCGCAAGCTCTTCCACCTTCCCGGCCGCACGGCGATGCGGCTCGGCGCCTGGCATCGCAAGTCGGGTGCCATCGACGGTGGGGGCGAGCCGTGCCGGCTGGCGGCTGCACTCGGGCGAAATCGTGTCGGCGACGGTGTCGCTGGCGGCCCTCGATCCGGCCCGTGCGCGGGTGGCGGTTACCCAGGGTGGAGCGTCCGTCCCCAGGAGGCCCTTTGCCTACCAGCCCTCCACCTGGTCAGCCTGGGCGAAGGACCGGGTGCGTCCAGCTCACTCGGCGGCTCGCAGGAGCTCGGCTATCTGCTCGTGGCCTCCGTGGGTCGCCCAGCCGGCCGGCGTGCTTCCGAACAGGCGCTCCTCGGCTCCGGCGCTCGCCCCGGCGCCGAGCAGGACACGCACGGCCTCCGCCCTCCCGTCGCCCGCCGCCAGGTGGAGCGGGGTGGGCAGCCGGTCCTCGGCGCCGGCGTCCGGCTTCGAGCCGGCGGCGAGCAGCGCGCTGACGGAGGCGGCGTGGCCCTTCTTGGCCGCGACGTGCAAGGGAGTCACCTCGGCCGGCACCTCGCCGACCAGCTGCTCGACGCGCGCATTCGGATCGGCGCCGCGATCGACGAGCAGCGCGATGGCGGCGGTGCGCCCGGAGCTGACCGCACCGAAGAGCAGCGCCTGGGCCAGCGCCGGGTCGGCCATCTCGTCGAGGCGAGCGCCGAGGGCGCCCAGGTTGTCCTCGACCATCGCGACGGACGGATCCTCGGCGGCGCCGCGACCGCGCAGCAGCCCGGCGGTGGTCGTGTCGCCGTCCTCGATGGCCAGCGCCAGCGGCGTCATGCCGAGCGCCGTGCGCGCCTCGATGTCGGCGCCGAGATCGATCAGCAGGCTCGTCATCGGCCCGACCCGGCGCGCCACCGCCACGTGCAGGGGCTGCATCCGCGCCGCGACGAAGCCGAGCCGGCGCGACAGGGCGCCCTCGTCCGCCTCGGCCAGCCTGCGCAGATCGTCGCCGCGGCCGAGCGCGACGGCGGTGAAGGCGTCGAGCTGGGCGCCGGCCTCCAGCAGCTGCGTCGCGGTGGCCGGCTTGTCCTCGTGAAACGGGGGAGCCCAGGTCACCACCGAGGCCCAGCCCAGCGGCGTGAGCGCGAACCAGCTGTCGAGCAGCTCGAGCGCGGCGCCGCGCGTGATCAGCATGCGCGCGATGGCCGGGTGTCCGCCCTCGGCCGCCCAGTGCAAGCGGCGCGCTGGCGCTGGCGGTCTCGAGGGCGTGCACGTCGGCGCCGGCGTCGAGCAGCGTCCTCGCGATCTGGGTGAAGCCGCGGTGCGCGGCGAAGTGCAGCGGCGTGCTCCCGATCAGCCGGTCGCGCGCCGCCACCAGCGACGGACTCTCTGCCAGCGCGCGGCGCACCGCCTCGACGTCATTGTCGATGACCCGCTCGATGAACTCCCCGGCGCTCAGGGGCATGGAGCGACGCTAGCAGCCCCGCCCCGTGCCGGCCAGCGCCGATCGGGCGGCACTCGCGCCGCCGCGCTATGCTCCGGCGTCATGTGGAAGCACGTCGATCCGCACAAGCTCAAGATGCCGTCGCCCACCGAGGCGCTGCCCGGGCGCAGCCGGCCAATCACCGTCTCCCCGGTTCACGCTGTGAGCGGTACCGCAATGACGCCGCCGTTTCCCGCCGGCACAGAACAGGCGATGTTCGGCATGGGTTGCTTCTGGGGGGCCGAGCGCCTGTTCTGGCAGGCGCCGGGCGTGGTGAGCACCCAGGTCGGCTACGCCGGCGGCTACACGCCGAACCCGACGTACGAGGAGGTCTGCTCCGGCAAGACGGGGCACACCGAGGTGGTGCGCGTCATCTTCGATCCCAAGGTCACCAGCTACGCCGAGATCCTGCGCATCTTCTGGGAGAACCACGACCCGACCCAGGGCATGCGCCAGGGCAACGACGTCGGCACCCAGTACCGCTCCGCCATCTACACCTACGGCGACGCCCAGCGCGACGCGGCCGAGCGCTCGCAGGCCGACTACCAGGTGGCCCTCTCCGGCGGCGGCCACGGCACCATCAGCACCCAGATCGCCCCGGCCCCCGAGTTCTACTACGCCGAGGACTACCACCAGCAATACCTGCACAAGAACCCGCGCGGCTACTGCGGCATCGGCGGCACCGGCATCAGCTGCCCCATCGGCCTGTCGGCCTGACCGCCGCGTGTTTGGGCCGCCAAAGTCGCCAAGAACGCCAAGCGGTTTTTTCGACGCTACGACCGCCAGTTCATCTCCGAGCGTAGCGAATCTCAGACCGATAGGTCTGGAGCATTCGAGGCCGTCGCGTGGATTCGCTGGCGTGACGGCGTCTTGAAAAAACGCTTGGCGTTCTTGGCGTCTTGGCGATTCAACCACGCGGCCTCAGGCAAACCGCCTAGGGCTCGATGCTGATGACGTGGAAGCGGTTGCGGCTGGCGATGATGATGCTCGTCGAAGGTGTCGCCGTCGAGGTCGGCGGCGAAGAGCTCGCTGTCCAGGAAGCGCTGGGTCCCGACCTCGTCCGGGGCGAGGGCCTCGGACTGGCCGGCCAGGCGGGTGCCCTCGAGGGTGGTGCCCAGGGCGGTGAACACGCGCGCCTGGTTGTCGTCCTGGTTGATGGAGGGGACCAGCAGCATGGCGGCGACGTCGAGGAGACCGTCGCCGTCGAAGTCTCCGCCCGCGGTGGAGACGGAGATGCCCGCCACCTCGTCCTCGAGCTCGACGTCGAGGGCGAGGCTGCCGCCGGCGCCGCGCACGAGCGTGTGACGCCCGATGCTCTGGCCGTCCAGCTCCTGCAGATTGCCGGCCGCGTAGGGCCCGAACCCGGCCGCGGCCAGGATCGGCGTGAACGAGATGCCGCGCCGGATCTGGTTGGGCCACAGCGCGGGTGCCGCGTCCTCGACCTCGGCGATGAGCTCGATGGTCGGGTCGTTCATCTGCCCGACGCCGCCGACGTAGACCGCGGCCGGGTTGATGCCAGCGTTGCCGATGGCGCAGCCGGCCGCCAGGAGCGGGCCCGTCAGGACGGGGCGGGCGACCTCGAGCGGCGAGTCCAGCGCCTCGAGATCGGCCGACAGCATCGTCACGCTGGTGCCGTCGTTGACGAGGATGCGATCGCGCGGCGCGCCCGCCTCGCACGTCGTCGGCAGGGCGATGATGCGGCGCGCGTCGGCCGGCGAGGCCGAGCGACTCGTCGTGGCTGACGACCACGCCGTCCGGGTCGATCTCGTGCCACGCGTCCTGGTTGAGAACCAGCAGCCGATCGCGCGGGCCGGCCGCGACGAGGCCCAGCGCGCTGGCCCGCAGCGGCGACGACGACGTCACCGCGACGAGCTCCCCGCCGCTGTGGATGTACAGGTGCACAAGCCGCTCGCCGGTCTTGGCCGGCGGACCCAGCAGCGCGATGCCCATCTCGCCGCCGGCGCCGATGCGGCCGACCTGATAGATCTGCTCGGACGGCAGGTCCTGGGTCCCCTCGGCCGGGTCGAGCTCGACGTCGAACCGAGGCGCCGGCACGCGGAAGTTGGTGACCGGCTCGGTCGTGTTGGCCTGCCACGGCACGTCGATGTTGACCGCCTGCGGCCCGAACCAGGCCGGCGCCTCGAGCGCGAGGGTGAGCGATCCGGTCTCGTCGCTCCGGGCCTCGCGCACCGGCGTCGCGCTGTTGGCCGCCACCACGCGGAAGCGAGCGGTCACGTCCGCCAGCGGCGTGCCGCGCGCATCGGACACGCCGACCGAGACTCCGGTCAGCCTCCCGTTCTCGCGGGCCGCCGAGCGCGCGCTGAGGTAGACCGCCGGGCGCCCCTCGATCACGACCTCGTCCTCGCCGTTGACCAGCTCGTGGGACGCGCAACCGGCCGCGACCAGCTGGCCCAGGGCGTTGTAGCCGCGCGCGTAGAACAGCTTCAGGCCGGTGCGCGGCACGTGATCGAAGCCGAGCTCCTCGCCTTCCGGACCGACCAGCGCCTGGTTGACCACCGACGGCGCGAAGGTAGCCTCGTCGACCTCGCCGAACTCGAGGTCGCCGCACTGCCACAGCGCATCGCCCGGCGCGATCACGTCGATGGTCACGTTCTCGACCAGCGCCTCGTAGTCGTCCGGCACGTCGAAGCCGACGTCGATGGACGGATCGGTGCAGGCGGCGGCCGCGAGGGCCAGCGCCAGGGCGGGCGGGCGCACGCCGCCATGGTAGCACCGGACGTGTGCACTGACCCCAAGGCTCGCTTCTCGACACAACCGAACTTGGGCCTAGAAGCGCGGCCGGATTTGACCTCGGCCGGGTTCGCGGGTCGGTTTTGATATTGTTGACCCTCGATCTGCTCTCCCGCGCACGCGCCGGCCGCATGAGCCCACCCGATCCAAAGACTCTTCTGCAGACCGGCCTGGTCACCCAGTCGGCGCGACCGCGCGCGGCCATCCGCTCGTGCCGCTGCCGGGTCATGAGCGGCGACCGGGTCGTGGACGAGGTCGCGCTGGGCGCGCGGCCGCTGGCGGTCGGCGCCGCCGGCGAGTGCGATCTGGTCCTGACCGATCCGCAGGTATCGCGGCGCCACGCCGAGCTGCAGCTCTGCCCCGACGGCATCCGCGTGCGCGATCTCGGCTCCACCAACGGCACCTTCTGGCAGGGCTCGCGCCTGACCGAGGCGGTGGTGCCGCTGGGCGCGGCGGTGCGCGTCGGTGGCACGACCATCCGCTTCATCGCCGCCGACGTGCCGTCGATCGCGCCGAGCGAGCGCCGCCGCTTCGGCTCCATGGTGGGCCAGAGCACCGCCATGCGCGAGCTCTTCGCCGTGCTCGAGCTGGCGGCGCCGAGCGACGCCACGGTCCTCGTCGAAGGTGAGTCCGGCACCGGCAAGGAGCTGGCCGCGCGCGCCCTGCACGATCACTCGCCGCGCGCGCGCGTGCCGCTGGTGGTGGTGGACTGCAGCGCGATCAGCGAGTCGCTCATCGACTCGCACCTCTTCGGGCACGTCCGCGGCGCCTTCACCGGCGCTGCCAGCGATCGCAAGGGCGCGTTCGTGGAGGCGACGGGCGGCACCCTGTTCCTCGACGAGATCGGCGAGCTGCCGCTGGCGGCCCAGGCCAAGCTCCTGCGCGCGCTGGAGGCGCAGACGGTGCAGCCGGTGGGCAGCGATCGCCCGGTCGCCGTCGACACGCGCGTCGTCGCCGCCACCCACCGCGACCTGCCCCGCATGGTGGAGGAGAAGCAGTTCCGCTTCGACCTGTTCTACCGCCTCGCGGTCGTGCACGTCGCCATCCCGCCGCTGCGCGACCGTCTCGAGGACGTGGCCGAGCTGGTGCGCCATTTCTACGAGGGCCGCGGCGTGGATCCGGGCCCGATCGCGGGCGACAACCTGACCCGGCTGGAGCGCTACGCCTGGCCGGGCAACGTACGCGAGCTGCGCAACGTGCTCGAGCGCGCCTGGACCATGGCCGGCCCGAACGGGGGCGGCTTCGCCGGGCTCAAGCTCTGGCTCGATCCGGCGCGCATGGCCGCGGAGCACGCGGCGCCGCCGGCCGAGCCGGAGCGCGGCGGCGAGCTGCTGGCCATCGACACCAGCGAGCCGTTCAAGGAGGCCAAGGAGAAGTGGCTCGAGGTGTTCGAGCGCCACTACCTGGAAGGCGTGTTCGCCGCCTGCGACCGCAACATAAGCCGGGCCTCGGTGCGCGCCGGCATCAACCGCCGCCACTTCCGCAATCTGCTGCGCAAGCACGGCATCATCGACACCGATGGCGAGTGAGCCCCAGGTTGGCGAGCGGGGGGTCGCGCTCGGCGGACACGAGGTCCTGTACCAGCTGAAGGCGGGCGGCATGGGCGAGGTCCTGCTCGCGCGCCGGCACGGGCCGAGCGGGTTCGAGCGGCTCGTCGCGCTCAAGACCATCCGCGCCGAGCTGCGCGGCCAGGATCCGCTGCGGCGCATGTTCCTCGACGAGGCGCAGCTGCTGGCGCGCCTGAGCCACCCGGCCATCGCGCAGATCTACGACTTCGGCGAGGACGACGGCGTGCTCTACCTCGCCATGGAGTACGTGGCCGGGGTGAGCTTCCGCGACCTGGTGGCGCTGCGGCCGCCGCCGGCGGTGAGCGCGCGCGCCATGGCCGAGGTGTGCCGCGCGCTTCACGCCGCCCACGAGCTCACCGACCTGGCCGGCAGCCCGCTGGTGGTGGTGCACCGCGACGTGAGCCCGGACAACCTGATGCTGACCTTCGATGGCCAGGTCAAGGTGCTCGACTTCGGCATCGCCCTGATGCGCGGGCGGCAGGCGCCGGTCACCGAGTACGGGACCATCAAGGGCAAGCCGCCGTATCTGTCGCCCGAGCAGATCAAGAACCTGCCGGTCGATCGCCGGACCGACGTGTTCGCGGCCTCCGCGGTGCTGCACGAGCTCCTGACCGGCGTGCAGGTGTTCGACGGCGACTCGGTGTACGCCATCGCGCGCAGCATCGAGCTGGACGAGGTGGCGCCGCCGTCGGTGACGGGCGGGCCGCTGCCGGCCGGGCTCGACGAGGCGACGATGCGCGGGCTGGAGCGCGATCCGGACCGGCGCTGGCAGAGCACCGACGAGCTGGCGCGCGCCCTCGATCAGGTGGTGGCAGGGGTCGGCGGCGAGACCCTGGCCGAGTACGCGGCCCGCCAGCTGGGCGACGAGCACCTCCGCCACCGCGAGTGGCTGCGCGTCGTCCTCGAGGAGCGCGGCAGCGGTCGCCGGCGCGACGGGCCGGGCCAGCGGGGTCATGACGGCGCGGGCGGCTGTGTTCGATCCGGACGCGCCGACGCTGGATGGAACGCTGCCGGGCCGCGGCCGCCGGCGCGTCCTCGTCGCGCTGCTGGGCGCCGCGGCGGTCGCCGGCGCGCTCGGCGCGCTCGGGCTGCGCGAGCCGGCCAGGCGACCCGACCGCGGCGGTCGATCGGCCGGCATCGGCGGGCGTGGTCGTTGTCCCATCTCGGCGAGCGCCGGCGCCGCTGGTCGCGACCGATCCAGCCCCCACGCCGCCAGCCACGGGCGCACCGGAGTCGAGCCCGGCGCAGCGCCTGTCGCGGTCGCCGACGACAGCGCCTCGTCGCCCGGCGCGAAGCCCAGGCGCAAGAAGCCGCGACCGCCGCCCGACAGGCGCACGGGCCGCCCCGCACCGCCGCGCGTCGGATCCGGACAGCCGCTCGCCCGCGGCACCCGCCGGCGAGGTCCCCGCGGCGGCGGAACCGGAAGGCACCGGCTCGATCACGCTGCGCACGCAGGCCGGATCCCCGTGGGCCAAGGTGCGCATCGACGGCAAGGACGCCGGCAGCACGCCGATCAAGCAGGACATCCCCGCCGGCAGCCACGAGATCGAGTTCGTCCGCCCCGACAACGACGAGGTCCGCTACCGGCGCAGCGTCCACGTGCAGCCGGGCAAGCACGTCGAGGTCGTCGCGCCGTGATCGGCTACCGCGGCCCCGTGGCGATCACTCCAGGTCCCACCGCGGCCTGATCCCGCGACGTCCCGGCGCTCGCGCAACCCGGCGCAGCCATTCGCCATTGCTCGTGGCCCGCGCCTTGCTCTATCCGCCTCGGCAAGGACCGGAGGTGTTGACCTTGTATTCATCGAAGAACATCGACTCGAGATTCGTTGGCTTGCTCCTCGCCGCCGCGCTGGCGGCCGCGCCGGCCGCGTGCGGCGTCCGCGGTGACGACGACCAGGAAGGCTCCGAGGAGGAGGCGGACGAGATCGCCACCGCCCTCGAGGTCGAGAACGGCGGCCTCACCATGGACGACGAGGCGCCGCTGTTCGGCGACGAGGACGGCTTCGCCGCCGCCGAGCTGGAGCAGGCAGCCGAGCACGACGACCCGATCGAGCGCGACCCGGCCACCGTCGAGGTGCTCGAACGCGCCCGGCGCGGCCATCTATCACTCGGTCGTGCTGTGGGGCCAGATGCCGCCCGACTTCGACGCCGAGGTCGCGGTGGTGTGGGACGGCAGCCTGTCGGTCAACCGCGGCGCCGTGCTCATCCGCCGCATCGTCGCGTTCGAGGACCGCACCGACGCGGTCGAGCAGCGGAACGATCGCCGCATGATCAACTTCACCTCCACCACGCGGCCGCACATGGACGGCTTCCGCCTGACCATCGTCGACCCGCAGCCGGACTCGAACGATCCGCTGGTCCTGACCTACGATCCGGTCGACGGCGCCGCCACGTCCTGGACCATCGACGCCCTGCTCGAGGGCCCGCAGAGCCTCGAGGTGGACGACACCGGCAACCGCATGGTCGCCGTCGCCATGCCGGAGCGGATCGACGTCTGCGCCAGCGGCTTTCTGCGCGGGCGCTGGCACCGCGTGCGCGACGGCGCCGGCCGGATCTACGGCCAGGTCAGCGACGCGGAGGGCGAGGTGGTCGGCCACATGCGCGGCGTGTACGGCCGGCGCCGCGGCGGCGAGCAGGTCTTCTTCGGCAAGTACATCGACCGCGACGGGCGCTTCCGCGGCCTGTTCGGCGGCACCTACGACGAGGGCCACTTCCGCGGCCGCTGGCTCGACCGCGGAGAGCCGGACCGCGGCCGCCTGGCCGGCGAGTACCGCGAGAACCGCGAGGTCCGCGGCATCGGCGGCCACTTCCTGGGCCGCTGGGCCGAGACCGCCTGCAACCTGACCCTGGAGCGCTGATCGCCACGTCCCTCAACCTGTGATCGCGGCCCCCGCGCGGAGAACGGCGTCGAGTCACCGCGCTGTCGATTGCGGACCGAGCTCCCAGCCCGGAAACCGGGCAGCAAGAGTCCGCCGTCGACAGCGTGGTGCCCCGGCGCCGTTCTTCGCGCGCCCGCGTCTTCGCGGTTACTCTCGATCCTCGATGCGTCTCTCGACCGCGCTGCTCGCGGCCACCTTGCTCGCCGGTTGCGGCGCGCGCGGAGTGGGGCGCACGCCCGCCGCCACGCTGCGTCCGGCATGCACCGACGCCCAGGCGTGGGACGGGACCACGCTGCCGCCCGCGCGCGGCGGCCGCCGCGCGAGCTCTCGCGCGGCGCCGCGGCGCTGGCCGCCTTCCGGGTCGAACGACGCGCTGGCGATGCTGACCCGGGCGCTGATGCAGGCGCCCCATCCGCACGCCGAGCACGCCGCCATCTACGAGCAGCTCGGCATCGCCTACGCCTATCTCGGGCGAGAGCCGGACGCGCTGGCCGCGTTCGACATGCTGTTGCAGCTCGATCCCGGCCATCTGCTCAGCTACAACCTGTCGCCCAAGGTCACGCTGACCTTCGAGCGCGCCCGCGCACAGGCCGCGCGCCGCCCGCCGCCGGAGCTGCAGATCCAGTGGCCCAACGGCCTGGCCGTGGCCCAGCCGCTGCCGATCGACCTCGAGGTGGTGGCCGATCCCCGGCGCCTGCTCGACCGCGCGACGATCTACGTCAAGCGCCGCGGCGAGCCCCGCTTCTCCGCCGTCGATCTCGAGACTGTCGCCGCCCGGCCAGCGCCGCCGCGTGACCCTGCCCGGCATCCGGTCGGAGCGCCCCGAGGTCGTGCAGGTCTACGTGTCGGCCCTCGATCAGCGAGGCAACGAGGTCCTGCGCTGGGGCGACCCGTCTCGTCCGCGCGAGATCCCGCTGCGCTACGACCCGCCCCCGCCGTGGTGGCGGCGATGGTGGGTATGGGCCGGCGCGGGGGCGTCATCGCCGCCGGCAGCGCCGTCGTCTTCTTCGCGACGCGTCCGCTACCTGAGAACGTCGGCGGCGACCCGAGCGTGGAGTAGAGCGGCAAGTAGACGTAGACGTCGACGTGGTCGTGGTCCAAGACGGCGCCGTGGACGTGAGCGCCACCCTTGTCGAAGCCGTCGACGACCTGCCGCCTCGCGGCAATCATCGATTCCGAAAAGCCGACGTCGACGTCAGCGACAAAGGTGGCGCTCACGTCCACGGCGCCGTCTTCGACAACGACCACGTCAACGTGCTCGGGGCGTGCATCGGCCGCTGGATCGGCCTAGACGTGACTCTCGAGGAAGTGCACGCGGTCGAGGATCGTGCCGGCCGAAGCCTTCTCGCCCAGCAGATGCGACATGCCCTCGTCGCGCAGCAGCCAGGCAAGGCGGGCCAGCAGGCGCAGGTGGATCCGCGTGCTCGGCGACAGCAGGCTGAACAGCACGCGCACCGGCTCGCCGTCGATCGCGCGGAAGTCGATCGCTCGGCGCAGGAAGCAGAGCACGACCACCGGCGCGTCAACATGGACCAGGAGCGGGTTGCGCGGGTGCGGGATGGCCACGCCGTGGCCCACGCCGGTTGAACGCCAGCTGCTCGCGCTCGATCAGGAGGTCGCGCAGCAGGCTGCGCGTCACCCCGACCGGCACCTCCGGCAGCTCGGCCACGGCGCCCAGCACCTGGTCGCGGTTCTCGCCCGGAAGATCGTAGTGGACCCCGCCGCGCAGCAGGGCGGCATGCATGCTGAGGCCGTCGTGGTCGAGCGCGCGGGCCGGCGGGTCGCCGTTCGACTTGTTGCGATTGCGCTGCGCCCACTCCTCGAGCTGAACCCGGTCGAAGCTCATGTGGTCACCGTCGCGGTGCGCGGGCAGCCAGCCGCGACGCGCCCAGTTCTGGACCGTCGTCTCTTGAAGTCCCAGGATCCGCGCTGCCTCGCTCAGCCCGATCTCCGTGGTGCTCATCTGCGTTCTGCTCGTCTGGGCCACGACTCGTCTTCGTCCGTCGCCAGGTCAGGTCAGTACGTCGTTGCGCTTGCGTCTTTCTGTCCCGTTTCCGCTCCCACGTCAACTATTGCCTTTGCCAGCGTCATGCCAGATGGGCTTCATGCCGGGTCGGGGGGACAGCTGAAACGAGCGCCTGTCTACCACCGGGTAGACGAGAGAGAAGGCGGAGACGACGGAGGGATAACGCTTTCACGCCTCGTTCACCAGCACGATTTCGGCGGCTCGAATCCCCTCGCAACCTCGATTGCATGCGCCGCATCGCGTCTGCGCAGAGCTTGATCATCCCTGCGTCGAGTCCGGCGGAGCCCCAGCTGGCTCGCCTCGCGCCACGGTGAACGGCGGCGCAGTGGTCGCGTTTCGCGATGCATGCACGATCGCCATGCTGAGCGCGGTGTCAACGTCGGGCGCGAAAGCCAGCTGACCGGGCTTACGCGTGATTTTCGCCCGAGCCAGCAGCTCCGCCGGCTGCGCATTCACGCCTGACAGCACGACTTTCTGCCCGTTGCGGCGCAGCTTGTCGAGGACGGTCTCGAGCGCCACCAGCCCGGTCGCGTCCATGACCGGCACGCGCGACACCTCGAGAATCACGGTGCCGCCGCGCTCGTGTCCGACCTGATCGATCAGGCTCACCGCCTTCTGCGTGGCGCCGAAGAAGAGCGGCCCCGCGATCTCGATGATGCGGACGCCCGGCGGCAGCTCGAACTGGCCGAACGCGGTGGTGTCCATCCGCGTGTTCGTGATCTCCGCCATGCGGCGCATGAACAGCAGTGCTGCCAGAACCACGCCCACCGTGACGGCGATGACCATGTCGAACGCCACTGTGAGGCCGAAGCACGTCAGCAGCACGATCGTGTCGCTGCGTGGCGCCACCCGCAGCAGGTGCGCGAAGTGTCGGGTCTCCGACATGTTGCGCGCCACGATGAGGAGCAGCGCTCCCATCGCGGCCATCGGCAGGTACGAGACCAGGGGCGCCAGCGCGATGGTGCAGGTGAGGACGAACAGCGCGTGGATGACGGCCGACAGCGGCGATCGCGCCCCGGCGTTGATGTTTGTGGCGGTGCGAGCCAGCGCCCCGGTCGCCGGGATGCCGCCGAAGAACGGGCACAGGATGTTGCCGATGCCGACCGCGATCAGCTCCGAGTTCGGCTCGTGCTTGGTCCCGGCCATCGTGTCGCCGACGACGGCGGCCAGCAGCGACTCGATCGCGCCCAGCATGGCGATGGCGAAGGCGCTCGGCAGCAGCGCCCGCACAGTCGCGAAGCTGAGCACCGTCTCGCCGCCGCCTGCCGCCGGCAGGCGCCAGGGCAGGAGCGGCAGCGGCGGCTCCTGCGGGAATGCCGCCGTAGTGCGAGCCGATGGTCGCCACCTCGAAGCCATCGATCGCGTGGGTCAGGAGCGCGGCCAGCGCGGCCGCCGCGGTCAGCGCGACGAGCGGCGCCGGCACCTTGCGGGTCAGGCGCGGCATCGCGATCAGCACCGCGAGCGTGAAGCCGGCGAGCAGGAGCTCCCAGCCCGACAGGGTGGCCCGCGCCTGCCACATCATCTCGAGCCGGTCGAAGAAGCTCTCCGGCGAGCCGACCAGCTCCAGTCCGAGCACGTCCTTGAGCTGGATCGTGGCGATGACCAGCGCGATGCCGGCGGTGAAGCCGGTCGTCACCGGGTGCGGGATGAAGGTCATCAGACGGCCGAGCCTGGCCAGGCCCATGCCGATCTGCATCACGCCGGCCATCATGCCGGCCAGGAGCAGCCCGCTCAGCCCGAAGTCGCGCACCACCGGCAGGAGGATCACGACGAAGGCGGCGGTCGGCCCGGTGATCTGGAACTGCGTGCCGCCGAGCAGCGCGCACACGACGCCGGCGACGATCGCGGTGTAGAGGCCGTGCTGCGGCGGCACGCCCGACGCGATGGCCAGCGCCATGGACAGCGGCAGCGCCACCACGCCGACGACGAGGCCGGCCATGACATCGGCGCGCAGATCCGCCGCGCCGTAGCCGCGGGCCAGGCGCGTGCGCAGACCGTGGCCGAGACTCGAGTGAAACGCGGTGAGCGCGTCGCGATAGCGCATCCCTGATCCCCGCGGCCCGCCGGCCGCCCCCCTCCTGGCGCGATCCTACTCCTCGAGCAGATACTTCTTGAGCTTGGCGTAGAGCGTGGACGGCGCGATGCCGAGCGCGCGCGCCGCCTTCGTCTTGTTGCCGCCGAACTGCTGCAGGGTCTGGCGGATCGCCGTGCTCTCGATCTGCTCCAGCGTGCGCCCGGCCAGCGGCAGGCCCTCCAGGGTGGGCGCGCGCTGGCGCCCGGCGCCGGCCGCGCCGCCCGAGCCGCCCGAGAACAGGATGAAGTCGCGCGCGCGCAGGAACTGGCCGTCCGACACCGCCGCGGCGCTCTGGATGACGTTGCGCAGCTCGCGCACGTTGCCCGGCCACTCGTAGCTGGTCAGGATCGCCATCGCCTCGGACGAGACCTTGAGCTCCAGCGCCGCGGCCAGGTGGTTGATGAGCGCGACGAGGTCGTCGCGCCGCTCGCGCAGGGGCGGCAGCCGCACCACCGCTCCGCTGACCCGGAAGAACAGATCCTGGCGGAAGCGACCCTCGGCCGCCTCGCGCTCGAGGTCGCGGTTCGTCGCGCACAGGATCCGCACGTCCACCGGCCGCTCGGCCTCGCTGCCCAGCCGCCCGACCTTGCGCTGCTCGATCACGCGCAGGAGCTTGGGCTGGAGGTCGAGCGACAGCTCGCCGATCTCGTCGAGGAACAGGGTCCCCTTGTGCGCGCGCTCGAAGGCGCCCTGGTGATCGTCGTGGGCGCCGGTGAAGGCGCCGCGCTGGTGGCCGAAGAGCTGGCTCTCGATCAGGGTGGGGGCGGCCGCGCCGCAGTCGAACACGACGAACGGCCCGTCGGCGCGCGCGCTGGCCTGGTGGACCGCGCGCGCCAGCACGTCCTTGCCGGTGCCGGTCTCGCCCAGGATGGAGATGGTCAGGTCGGTGGGTGCCAGCCTGTGCAGCACCGCGAACACGCGGCGCATGGCGGGCGAGCTGCCGATCGCGTCGCCGAAGCGAGACGGCCCGTCGAGGCCGATCTCGCTCGACTCGCCGATGCCGCTGGCGCTGCCCGGCCGGGACATCGCCATGTCGTCGTCGGCGATGCGCTCGTAAAGGAGGTGGGTCGTGCCCAGTGTGATGACCGCGCCGGGTTCGAGCATCGCGGCCTGGACGGCGACACCCTGCACCTTCGTGCCGTTCAGGCTGCCAAGGTCGGACACCTGGACGCCGCCCGGTACCGCCCGCAGCTCACAGTGGCGTCCTGACACGTGCGGGTCGTCGATGGCGATGTCGGCCTGCGCGCCGCTGCCGATCACGACAGGGCCGCGAGCCAGCGTGGCCGCAATCGGGATGCGGCGCTCGAGCGGGCTGCCGGGAGCCACCACGAGCCGCACGGATCCGAGGGTCTGGGCCTCCGCCGGAAGCGACAGGGTCGGGTCTTCACGGCGGCTCTTGGCCATGTTTTCGCAGCCTACTCTCCGTTGTTTCTACCGTCAAAGCGTAGGCTTGCACCCTATGTGAGCCATCGTAGGCGGGACTCGGCCCCGATGCAAAACGAAAGCCCCCTGTTCGAAAATCGAAGACCGGGGGCGGGGCGGTAGCCCCCGGTGGACGTCGATGTAGCTGAAATCGCGTTGCTGGTTCCGTCCCTCAGCAACGGTCCGCCTCTTGCTCTCCTCATGGGCGTGACCCTGTCCCCGATCGTCGTGCTCATCGGAATGCGGATCTCCGCGGCGGCCACTCTTGCCCCCATCGCCGACCCGTGGGTGCCCTCTTCAGGAATCGCGGCTTCCATCGCCGTGCAGACGCTGGCCGACTCTCCGATTTCGATGGTGAAGAAGGATGCGAGCGCAACCGACCAGTCGCAGGACGGCGCGCAGGTGACGATGTTCAACGTCAACTCGCGCGAGAGCGAGACCTTCGTGCTCCCGTTCGACGGCGTCCTGTCGCGCGCCGATCAGAAGCGGATCACCCACCTGTTCCGCTGCAAGCGCACAGGGCACGAGCTCGCGCCCGACCAGGGTCTGATCAAGATCCTGGCCCACATCGCGCAGCGCTACGACGGCCACGTGCTCGAGGTGGTGTCGGCCCATCGCCACAATCGCGGCACGTCGCGCACCTCCAAGCACCGCACCGGCCACGCGCTCGACTTCCGCGTCCAGGGCGCCAACGTCAAGGACGTGCGCGCCTTCGTGTGGCAGATGCAGGAGCCGATCGGCCTCGGCTACTACCGCGAGCAGAAGTTCCTGCACGTGGACTGGCGCCCCGTCGACGGCAAGATCGCTTGGGACCAGCGCACCGAGGACTCGAACTACAAGTACTGGCCGAAGTGGTCGGGCGGCGACCCGCACAAGAAGGCCGCCAAGGCGGCGGCAGCCAAGAAGGCGAAGGGGAAGAAGCGCCCCTCGCGCGGCAAGTCCCTGCGCTCGTCGCAGCCGCAGGTCTGAGCTACCGGACGCTCACACCGGATGCAAGAAGGGCCCTCTGGCGCAGGCCGAGGGCCCTCTTGGCGTCCGGAGCCTAGCGCAAGCCTAGCGCCGGCGTCGTGAATGGCCGCTGTCGCGATCGTCGTCGCTGCGCCGGTCGTGGTCCGACGAGCGGTGGTCGCGTCGGCTCGGCGGCGGTGAGCGGTCGCCCGAGGAGCGGTGATCGCGCACCGGCGGCCGCCGGTCGTAACCGGGCGCGCGGCGGTCGTAACCGCCGGAGCGATGATCGCGGACGTCGCGCCGGCCGTCGTCGCGCCGGCCGTCGTAGCCGGGCGCGCGGCGGTCGTAGCCGCCCGAGCGGTGATCGCGGACGTCGCGCCGGCCGTCGTAGCCCGGCGCTCTTCGGTCGTAGCCGCCGGAGCGATGATCGCGGACGCCGGGCGGCGGTCGTAGCTGCGATCGTAGCTGCGGTCGTAGCGGCGATCGACGGGGCGCCGATAGTTGCGGTCGTAGGAGCGCGCGTAGGGAGCGTGGTAGCGGCGCGCCCGGTGGTCGCGGACCGTGGGCACGTACACCGACGGGCGGCCATCGCGATAGGTGCGCACGTGGACGTGGCTGCGGCAGGCGGCTGCGATGCGACCAGTAGCCGCCGCGATACACGTAGCGGCCGCTGTAGTAGTCATAGTACGGGGCGACGTAGACGTAGCCGGGTCGCTCGTGCACCCAGCGTCCGGTGCTCCAGGCCCAGTCGTAGCCGTTCCAGTTCCAGTAGCCGTCGATCCAGACGTATCCGTATCCCGGCGAGACGCTGACCTCCTCGTAGAGCGGCTCGGGCGGGTAGTTGTTCACCGTGTAGGTCGCGCTCGTGTCAACGGCGATCGGCGCCGCTCGTGTGGACCGTTCCGCTCGAGTAGACCGTCGCCGTGGCCGGCGTGTAGGCGCGCACCACGCAGCCAGAGGCCAGCATCGCGGTGCCGGCCGCAATCATGGCCAGAACCGCCAATCGACGTCTCACCATAGACTTCCTCCAGGGACATGCCATTGCAGGGAGGTCTCGCCAGACCTGCTCCCGCGGCTGATTATCCAGTCTAGTTGACGGCATTTTTCACGACAAGTACACACGCCCCCGGGCGCTCCGCGACCGACGGACCGTTCGGAGCGACGACGCACATGCGATCAAAACGGTCTCTCGCGATGCAGCTCTTGCGCGGCAACCGAGTGGAGATGCAAGACACCTACCTCTGCTACCTGATCGTCTGTAGCGCCTGTAGCGCGTGTCACCTCGTGCAACGTTCCGCAACGCGCGGCCGCGATCGATCCATCCGGGTTTCGTGATGCGAGCGAAGAATGGCCATGACCGACCGCGTCGAGCGCGACGAGGAATGGTCTGGCCGGCGCTGATCGCCATCATCGCGGCGCCGGCCGGCTGCCGATCGAGCGAACGCGCCAGGCCGGACGACGCCGGCGACGGCCGGCACCTGTCGTTCGCGCGCATCGGCTTCGACGCGCGCGGCGTCTCGGCGCCGATCCGCGTGAAGGTGCCGGAAGGGACTCGCTCGCTCGCTGTCGTCGTCGCCGGCCACCGCGCTGCGCTGTTCGGCGTGGCCCACCTCGAGACAGCCGACGGCGTCGAGCATGTCGCACTGCCGCGCGACGTCGATCTCGCGGCCGCGATGCGGTCGGCCTACTTCGACGAGCGCAGCGGCGAGATGCCGGGCGCGCTGCACCAGACCATCCGGCTCGGCCTCTTCACGCTCGTCTTCCCCGACCGCCCCGGCGTCGCGCTGCCCGCCGGCGATGCGGTCCTGCGCGTCGCCACCAGCAATCCGGACCGGCTCGTCGATGTGCAGGTCATCCTCGCGGCCCGGGCGGGCAGGGCATACCTGCCGGTCAACATCTTCTCGGTCTCACACGAGGGGGCGGCGCCGTCGGGCGATCCGACGCGCTGCCGTTCGTCGCGCCGCTGCGCGCGATCCTGGCCGGCGGCGACGTCGAGCTGCGCGTCGAGCGCCACCTGCGCATGCGCGAGGACGACCTCGCCGAGCTGACCGAGCTGAGCGAGCCGCAGGAGCCGCCCGATAGCGCGTCGTCCCGGCTCGCGCTCGAGGGCGGCACCATGACCGACGGCGACGCGCTCAACCTCTTCATCGTCAACTCGCTTCCGCCCGGCGTCGGCGGCTGGACGCTCGGCACACCTGGTCCGCCCCTCCCCGACACCTGCTACTCCGGCGTGGTGGCGGCGCGCCTCGACGACGGCGACGAGCTGGCCAGGATCCTGGCCCACGAGAATCGGCCACTATCTCGGCCTCTGGCACGTCCAGGACGAGAGCCGATCCGGAGCGCGGCTGCTGGATCCCCTCGACGACACAGAGCTGGGCGACGGCAATCTGATGGAGCGAACCGGCCACGGCACGGCGCTCACCCCGGATCAAAGTCTCGTCCTCGCGCTCCATCCGCTGCTGCGCCCTGTGCCATGATGCCGCGCGATGTCCCGTCAACGACGAGCGCCGGCAGCGACGCTGCTTGCTTGCACCTTCCTCCTCGCCGCGGCCTGCGGCTCCGACTCCAGCGACGACGGCGACGACGGCGGCGCCGATGACGGCGGCGATGACGGCGATGATGGCGGCGGCGCCACTCTCCCGGACGGCGGCCCCGGCGCGCCCGACGGCGGCGGAACGATCGACTCCGGCATCGACCTCGAATGTCCCGGCGGCGACCTGGGCGCGCTCGGCGAGCTCGCCAACCCGATGGGCCTCCAGGAGCCGTTCGACGTCGAGGATCCGGACGGCCTACAAGTTCGCATCCTGCTCGGCGACTTCGGCGCGAACCTGACCGCGAACATGCTCTTGATCGACGGACGCGGCCCCTTCGAGGGCACGACGGCGGTGCCCGGCACCTATCCGCTCGGCGAGTCCGAGACGGCCCTGACCACCTGTGGCGCGTGTGTCCAGCTCGCGCTCAACGCGGATCAGGCGCTGTTCGGCCTGCTGGCGACGTCGGGCACCCTCACCCTCGACGTGGTCGACACGAACGTCACCGGCAGCGTCGCCGATCTCGTCTTCCAGCAGCTGGATCCCGCCACCGGCGGCCTCCTCGAGGGCGGCTGCACCGCCACCGCCAAGAGCTTCACCTTCGACGTCGTCCTGGCCGGCCAGTAGCGATCGGCTCAGGAGCCGGCGCGCATCGCCGCGCGAAGCGAGCGGACCGCCTCGGCCTGCGACGACTCGTCGAGCAGCGGTCGTCAATCGCCGTGGTGGGCGTGGTCCGGCATGCCGTGGCTGTGGTCGTCGTGGCGGTCGTCGCCGTACGGGTTGAGGATCTGGGCGACGAAGCCGCGGGGGCCCTGGCGGAGGACCGACAGCGCGATGACAACGGTGAAGGCGATGACAGCGAGGATCTGGAAGGCGCTGGCGTCGGCGCTGGCTTCGGCGTAGAGCGCGATGCCGTGGCCGCGCGGCATGAAGAGGTTCGCCAGCAACCCGATCCCGACGGTGAGCCCGGCCATCATGCCGCCGAAGGCGAGCGCGATGCGCGGGCTGTGCAGGCGCGCCAGCACGCCGAACGTGGTGCCGTTGGTCACCGGCCCGACGAGCAGGAAGGCGAGCGCCGCGCCCGGCGACACGCCCTTGTGGATCAGCACCGCCGCCAGCGGGGTCGCGCCCGAGGCGCACACGTAGAAAGGCATGCCGAGCAGCGCGAAGAGCAGCACGTCCGATGCCCCACGGCAGCGCGGCCAGCCACGTGTCGTGCAGGGCCGGCTCGGCCAGCGACGCGACTGCGATGCCGAACACGATCCAGGGCGCGGTGTGGTCCACGACGTCGCCGAAGCCGAAGCGCAGCCCGGCCCGCACACGGTCGGCCAGCGGCAGCGGCTGCGCCTCGTCCTGCGTCGACGCGTCCGGCGACTTGCCCGGCCAGTGCCGCTGCACCACGCGCCCCAGCACCACGCCGATGATCAGCGCGACGAGCGCCGCGGCCACGGCCCGCACCGCGGTGAGCTCGCCGCCGAGCAAAGGCAGCGAGATGAGGATCGAGTCGATGCCGAGCGCCGGCGTGGCGACCAGGAAGGCCAGCGCCGCGGCGGCCGGCACCGACTGCACGACGAGCGTCTGGTAGATCGGGATGACCCGGCAGGCGCAGATCGGCAGCCGCAGGCCGTAGGCCATGCCGCGCATCGCCTCGGTCGTCGGGTTGCCGGTCCGCATCCAGCTGCGCGACGCGCGCGGCAGCACCACCTGGGCCGCGCCGGCCAGCGCGAAGGCGAGCAGCAGCATCGGCGCGCTCTCCATCACCAGCGCGATGAAGATGTCGCCGAACCCGATCGACTCGTGGCCGTGCAGCGGGATGTGGTGCTCGCTGCCCAGCGCGGCCACGGCGGCCAGCCCGAACAGCGCGCCGATGCCGGCCGACAGCCGCTCGCGCCGTCCCTGGTCCGGCGCCGACAGCGGCGACGGCCGGTGCACGACCACGTGCAGGAGCGATCCGGCGATGAGCGCCTCGAGCAGTCCCAGCCAGCGCGCGTCGACAAGCCCGGCGACCAGGTCCACCGACGCGTAGCCGAGCACCGTGGCGGCGCCGAGCGCGGCCAGCACGGCCCAGGCCAGCCGCGGTCCGCGCAGCGGGCGCAGCAGCCACCACACCGTGATCGCGATCGGCAGGCGATGCAGCACGACCGCCACCGCCAGGATCGAGATGCCGGTTCAACGGATCGTAGAACGCCCTGGCCAGGCCGACGCCGTCGAAGAACTCGTGAACGGTCAGCCCCGACAGCGCCAGCACCAGCGCGGCGGTGTGCGTCTGCCGGGCCGCGCGCTCGAGTCGGTGCTCGACCAGGCCCGGTCCGATGAACCCGGCCAGCGCGACGGCCAGCGCGCCCGCACCGGCCGTCACCACGGCGTGTGGGATGATGTGCACCAGGGCCAGGCCGGCCACCGCGACCATGACGAAGCCGTCGAGCGCCGCCAGGCTGGCCCGCGCGCGATCCGCCATCCCGTAGAGCGCGGGCCCGACGGCGAACGCGAGCAGGCTGATGAGGAGGAGCGTCAGGTCCACGCCGGCCCTACCATAGCCCGCCGGGTGCGAGCCGCACCGGCCTGGATCCAGCACTTTCCGTCACCGCTTCCGCCGGCGCGGGACCGCCGCGCGCCCTGCAGAGTCGCACAGCGCGCACGCAGGTCGGTGGGGGTAGGTCTGAGGGTAGGTTTACCTGCGCGATCTCTACGTCTGCAGGCTGACTGCTGCAATCGGCGTGGGAATTGACGGGATCTGGGGCCGCCCGGCCCCGGGCACCATCCCTTTTTGCGAAATAACAGCGTGAAAAGGTTTGGAACAGTCGCGGCACCTGGATTGCTAAGTCAAGTGCCGGTGAGCTTCGTCGTCCCTGCCATCCTCGGAGGCCTAGCGCTGGCCGTGATGGCGCTGGTCGCAATCGCCAACGCACGTCGCCCGCGGCAGGGCCGCGCGGGCCGGGGTGCGGGCGCCCAGGTGCGCATTCTCATCCACAGCATCAATGATGATCGGTGCACAGGATGCGACGCGTGCGTGGCCGTCTGTCCGACCAACGTTCTGGACCTGGTCGAGAACAAGAGCCGCGTTCTCCGCTTCCAGGACTGCATCCAGTGTGAAGCGTGCATGTGGGCCTGCCCCACGACCGCCCTGGTCATGCATCCCGAGGGGACCGAGCCTCCCAAGCTCAAGCAGCCGGAGCTCGATCAGTACTACCAGACCGCCATCCCCGGCCAGTATCTGATCGGCGAGGTGGCCGGCAAGCCGCTGGTCAAGAACGCCGCCAACCTCGGACGCGGCGTCATCGAGCACATGCTCGCCACCGGGCTGCGCCCGATGGGCCAGGCGCCGAACCTGTTCGACGTCGCCATCGTCGGCTCCGGCCCCGGCGGCATGTCCGCCGCGCTCACCTGCATCCAGCGCGGTCTGTCGTACATCGTCCTCGAGAAGGACACCCTGGTCGCCTCGACCGTCGCTCGCTACCCCAAGGGCAAGCTCATCATGGCCGAGCCCTACGACGTGGCGAACCTCTCCTTCCTGCCGGTCTTCGACTCGAGCAAGGAGGAGATGGTCCCGATCTGGCGCGACCTGATGGAGCGACTGCAAGTATCGATCCGAATGAACGAGGCGGTCGAGGCGGTCAAGCGCGGCCCCGACGGCAACTTCGACATCCGCACCAACGTCACCGCGTATCGCTCGCAGCGCGTGGTGCTGGCGACCGGTCTGCGCGGCAAGCCGCGAACCCTCGGCGTGCCGGGCGAGAACCTGCCCAAGGTGCAGGGCCTGCTCGAGGACCCGGACAACCACCGCGGCCAGACCGTGTGCGTGGTCGGCGGCGGCGACAGCGCTCTCGAGGCGGCCCTCGCTCTGGCCGACGCGGGCGCCAAGGTGGTGCTGACCTATCGCGGCCGATCCTTCGCCCGCGCGCAGCCCAAGAACAAGGCAGCGATCGAGTCGTACGAGGCCCAGCGCCGCATCAAGATCAAGTACCAGTCGGAGGTGGTCGAGTTCGGACCGGACACGGTCACGCTCCGCATGGCCGACGGGACCCAGAAGCGCTACCCGAACGAGGCCGCCTTCGTGGTCATCGGCGCCGACCCGCCGATCGAGTGGCTGGCCACCCTCGGCATCCACTTCGTCGAGCGCCCGCACATGGCGTCGCTGCCGCGCAGCGACGAGCTCGTGCGCCAGTTCGTCTCCGACGCGCGCCAGTGCCCGGACACCGCCGCGGCGGCCGCCGCGCTGCTGATGGGCCAGGAGCTGGCGCCGGAGCCGGAGCGCCGCAGCAGCAGCAGCAGCAGTACGAGCCAGAGGCTCATCAGATGGTGGTGGCCGAGTCGCGCTCCAGGAAGTGGCTGCGCTCGGCGACAAACATGTTCGCCAGCGGCGGCAACAAGCTGGAGCGGCCGATGCCGCTCAGCGAGTTCGCCAAGCAGGCCCGCCGCCACAACGGCAAGGGCCGCCGCGACAAGCTCGACCCGCGCGAGCGCACCCGCGTGCTGCGCATGTTGCGCGACGAGGGCGGCCGCCGGGCGGACGAGGACTCGAAGGTCTACCTGCTCGAGCGCGCCCAGCGCGTGGCCGAGGAGGTGCGCCGCGCCGAGGCCGAGCGCCGCGCCGAGGGCTCGCCGCCGCCGGCCGCGCCCTCGCGCCTGCCGCCGCCGTTCCCGCACGAGCCCGACGCGCGCCAGCCAGACGGCTTCGACGCGTACGACCCGATGGCAACGCTGCCGCCCAGCGGCGTGCCGCGCCCGCATCTCCTGGGACGACCGGGCGGTCCGCGCCAGCGCACCGACTCGCCCAAGCCGGCCGTCATCGTCGGGCTGGCTCGCGCGTCGCAGACAGCGCCGGCCATCCGGCGCCGTCGCGACGAGTCGCGGCCGTTCCAGACCATGGAGCCGACCCGGCAGATGGCCGGCGAGGACGCGCGCCGCATGCTCGAGCGCATGGAGGCGGAGCGCCGCGAGCGCGAGATGTACGAGGCGCACGCGGCCGAGCGCCGCCTGCGCGAGCCGCCGCGCATGCCCGGTCTGCCCGAGCCGGGTCCGATCGCGCCGCTCCATCTCGAGATGGAGGAGCCGACCGAGGCCGTGCCGCCGATGCGCGCGCCGATGCACCTGGAGGACGACGAGACCGCCAACGTCGGCGCGCACCAGGCGCTGCGCGACGCGCGGAGCACGGCGGCCGGGTCCGGTCGCCGGCGGCCGGTGGACGCATTCGACGAGCCAACCCGCGCCGTCGACTGGGGCACCATGGACGACCTGGCGCGCGGCAGCCCGCCCGGCGGGCGCATGAGGCCGGAGCCGCCGGAGCAGCCGCGTCGTTCGGCGCCGCCCACTCCGCGTCCGCGCCATGGCGCCGACCTGACCCGTCGCCCCGACGAGGACACGCGCTCGGTCGACCTCAAGCGCGCCGACTCGCTGTCCGAGATCGACTGGGACCTCGACTAGCCGAGGGAGCCCGAGGGTATGTCTTTGGCCGGCGACGTGCTGGCCGGGTAAATACGGAGTCGAGCTGCTACCGAGGGAGCTTCGAATCTGTCCACGCTGTGTCTGTGGACGGGCCTGTGAATCTGAGGATTGCGGATGGATGCGCGGCCCGGCCGCGCATCGCGTGTCTCTGCGCGTCCGTCGGTGTGGGTGGTAGCGTCAGGTGATGCGCATCCGCAGCGCCGGCACCGACGACATCGCGGACCTCACGCGCCTCAACCTCGAGGTCCACTCGATCCACCTGGCCGCGATGCCGGACGTGTACCGCCCGACCACCGCCGCCGAGGTCGGCGAGTGGTTTCGCGGCCGGCTGGCCGACGCCGCCACCATGGTCCTGGTCGCCGACGAGGACGGCGTCGCTGTCGGTTACGTGATCGTGCGGCGCCTCGAATGGGCCGGCCACATCTTCGCGCTGCCGCGCGTGATGGCCGAGGTCGACCAGCTCGGCGTGGCCACGTCCGCGCGCCGCCGCGGCGTCGGCCGCGCCCTCATGGCGGCGGCGGAGGCGCAGGCGCGCAGCTGGGGCGTCCCCACCCTCGTGCTCAGCGTCGTCGGCTTCAACGGCGATGCGCTCGCCTTCTACCGCGCGCTCGGCTACGACACGATGCTGACCCGGCTCACCCGTCCACTGTAGGTCGGTGGACGCGGATCGGCGCTTACCGATCGCCTCGAGGCGTCGCCTCCAGGGCACTGCGCAGCGCGTCGAAGTAAGCGGAAGATTTCGGGAGGCCCGCAGTTCACGGCGAGGGTCCGGGGCGGCTACACTTGCCGCGAGGTGCTCGCATGAAACGTTCGCTCCCTCGACTGACCGAGCCGCTCGTTCGCGACAACGGCGTCCTTCGCCCCGCCACCTGGGACGAGGCTCTCGACCGCGCCGCGCGCGGCATCCGCGAGTCCGTGGGCCGTCACGGGCCGAATACTTTCGGGATGTTCAGCTGCTCGAAGGCGACCAACGAAGTGAACTACATGGCGCATGAAGTTCGCCCGCGCCGTCGTCGGCAGCAACAACATCGACAGCTGCAACCGTACTTGACACGCCCCTAGCGTCGTCGGTCTGGCGACAGTGCTCGGAGCAGGCGGGGGAACCAGTTCCTACCGCGAGATCGAGGAGACGGACGTCATCCTCTTGTGGGGATCGAACGCCCGCGAGACGCACCCCATCTTCTTCCACCACGTGCTCAAGGCGGTGCGTCGGGGCGCGCGCCTGTACGTGGTCGATCCGCGCCGCACCACCTCGGCCGACTGGGCCGACGGCTGGCTCGGCCTCGAGGTCGGCTCCGACATCTCGCTGGCCAACGGCGTGGCCAAGATCATCCTGGACCGGCACCTGGAGAACCGCGCCTTCATCGAGCACGCGACCGAGGACTTCGCCGCCTACCGCGAGTGCGTGGCGCGCCTACGACCTGGACCGCGTGTCGCGCGAGACCGGCGTGGCGCCCGAGCTGATCGAGCGCATGGCCACCGACTACGCCACGGCCGACCGCGCCCAGATCTGCTGGACGCTCGGCATCACCGAGCATCACAACGCCGTCGACAACGTCCTCGCGCTCATCAACCTGTCGCTCCTCACCGGCCACCTGGGCCGCTACGGCTGCGGGCTCAACCCGCTGCGCGGCCAGAACAACGTGCAGGGCGGCGGCGACATGGGCGCGCTGCCCGACCAAGCTGACCGGCTTCCAGGACGTCGAGGACCCGGTCGCGCGGGCCAAGTTCGAGCGCGCCTGGGGCGGCGCGACCATCCCGCCGAAGAACGGCTGGCACCTGACCGAGATGTTCGAGGCGATGGACCACGGCGAGCTCACCGCGCTGTACGTGCTCGGCGAGAATCCGGCCCAGTCGGAGGCCGACTCGACGCTGACCCACGAGCGGCTCCGCAAGCTCGAGTTCATGGTCGTGCAGGACATCTTCCGCACCGGCACGGCGGAGATGGCCGACGTGGTGCTGCCGGCCTCGGCCAGCTGGTGCGAGGCCGAGGGCACGGTGACGAGCAGCGAGCGCCGCGTCCAGCGCGTGCGCAAGGCGGTCTCGCCGCCCGGCAACGCGCGCGACGACATCGCGATCCTCGCCGAGCTGTCCCGCCGGCTCGGCCGCGACCTCGGCGATCCCACGCCCGAGCAGCTGTGGGACGAGCTGCGCGCGCTCAGCCCGATGCACGGCGGCATGAGCTACGCGCGGCTCGAGGAGCACGGCGGTCTGCACTGGCCGTGTCCCGACGAGGATCATCCCGGCTCGCAGTTCCTGCACGGGCGTCTGTGGGAGGATCCGGTCGGGCGGGCCGCAAGGCGCCGTTCATGCCGGTCGAGCAGGAGGGGCCGGTCGACACGCTCGACGCCGACTTCCCGATGCGCCTCACCACCGGGCGGCGGCTCGACTCGTTCAACACCGGCGTGCAGACCGGGCGGCTACGACTCGCCGATGCGGCGGGGCGAGACGCTCGATCTGTGTCCCGCACGACATGCAAGCGGCTGGCCGTGGCCGAGGGCGAGCGCGTGCGGGTGAGCTCGCGCCGCGGCTCCGTCGTCGTCCCGGTGCGCCTGGACACCGGCCTGCGGCCCGGGCCTCGCGTTCATGACGATGCACTTCCCGGACGAGATCGACACCAATCTGCTGACCATCGACGCGACCGATCCCAAGTCGGGGACGGCGGAGTTCAAGGCGGCCGCGGTCAGGATCGAGAAGCTGGCGGAGGCCGCGGCCGAGTGATCCGACGAGGCTCCTGAATGGATCTGCATCCCATCCACGCCGAGCCGAGCGCCGAGGAGCGCGAGGCCATCGATGCCCTGCTGGGTCCGCCGGAGCCGGAGGCGCCGCGCGGGCTGCGCCACGCGAAGGCGCAGCGCCACCTGCTCCTGCCCGCCCTGCACGCGGCGCAGGCGCGGGCCGGCTGGATCAGCCCCGGCGCGCTGAGCTACGTGTGCCGCCGGCTCGAGGTGCCGCCGGCCGAGGGCTACGGCGTGGCCAGCTTCTACGCCCTGTTCGCGATGTCGGCGCGGCCGCCGGTGGTGGCGCACGTGTGCGACGACATCGCGTGCAAGGTGGCCGGGGCCGACGCGCTGTGCGGCGACCTCGAGGCGCGGCTGGGCGCGGCCGGCGAGGGGAAGCGGGGCGTGACCTGGATGCGCAGCCCGTGCCTGGGCCTGTGCGAGCAGGCGCCGGCCGCGATGCTGGTGGTGGCGGGCAAGCAGCCGTTCGAGCGGTCGTGGGGCCACGCCACGGCCGAGAGCGTCGCGCGCGCGCTCGACCGGCGCACCGTGGCCGACCCGCCGCGCACCGTGCTGCCGCAGGCCGGCAGCCCGGAGCTGCGCCTGCTGCGCCGCATCGGCGTGGTCGACCCGACCAGCCTCGACGACTACCGCGCCCACGGCGGCTACGCGGCCCTGCGCCGCGCGCTCGACGCTGGGGCCCGGCGGCGTCATCCGCGAGGTGACCGAGGCCAAGCTGCTCGGCCGCGGCGGCGCCGCGTTCCCGACCGGACGCAAGTGGGAGGCGGTGTCGCGCGCGGCCGGTGCGCACCCGCTACCTCGTCTGCAACGCCGACGAGTCGGAGCCGGGCACGTTCAAGGACCGCGTGCTGATGGAGGACGATCCGTTCGCGCTCGTCGAGGCGATGACCATCGCCGGGTTCGCCACCGGCGCCGAGAAGGGCTTCCTCTACGTGCGCGGCGAGTACCCGCTGGCGACCGAGCGGCTGGCGTCGGCCATCGAGCAGGCGCGCGGCGCGCGGCTTCCTCGGCGACGACGTGATGGGCAAGGGCCTGCGCTTCGACATCGAGATCCGGCGCGGGGCCGGGGCCTACATCTGCGGCGAGGAGACGGCGCTGTTCAACTCGCTCGAGGGCTTCCGCGGCGAGCCGCGCAACAAGCCGCCGTTCCCGGTCGAGGTCGGGCCTGTTCGGCAAGCCGACCTGCGTCAACAACGTCGAGACCCTGGTCAACGTGCTCGACATCGTCGTCGAGGGCGCGGCCGCCTACAGCGGCGCGCGGCACGGCCGATTCGGCCGGCACGCGGCTCTTCTGCCTGTCCGGCGCGATCGCAGCGGCCGGGCCTGTACGAGCTGCCGTTCGGCGCGCGCCTGTCGGACCTGATCGAGCTGGCCGGCGGGCGCGCCGGCGGGCCGCACGCATCCAGACGGTGCTGCTGGGCGGCGCGGCCGGCGCCTTCGTCACGCCGCAGGAGCTCGACCACGCCGCTCACCTTCGAGGACACGCGCCGCATCGGCGCCACGCTCGGCTCCGGCGTGGTCATGGTGTTCGACGACAGGACGCCGATCCTGCCCATCCTGCGCCGCATCGCCGAGTTCTTCCGCGACGAGTCGTGCGGCCAGTGCGTGCCCTGCCGGGTCGGCACCGTGCGCCAGGAGGAGCTGCTCGCCCGCGTGACGCGCGGCCGGCCGCTGGGCAGCGTCGCCAGCGAGCGGACGCTGCTGGCCGAGATGGGCCAGGCCATGCGCGACGCGTCGATCTGCGGCCTGGGCCAGACCGCGTCGAGCGCGATCGAGTCGGCGGTGGCCAAGCTCCGGCTGCTCGAGGAGAAGCGATGATCCGCCTGCCCATGGCGCCGCCGCCGCGCCCGATTCGAGCTCACCATCGACGGCGCAGGCCGTGTCGGTGCCCGAGGGCTCGACCCTGCTCGACGCCTGCAAGGCGGCCGGCGTGTCGACCCCGACCCTCTGCTTCGCCGACAACCTGACGCCGGTGAACGTGTGCCGCGTGTGCGTGGTCGAGGTCGAGGGCGCGCGCGTCCTGGTCCCGGCCTGCTCGCGCAAGGCCGAGCCGGGCATGGTGGTGGCGACCGACTCGGAGCGGGTCCGGCTCAGCCGCAAGCTGGTGCTGGAGTTTCTCGCCTCGTCGGTGGACGTGTCGACCGCGCCGGCCTTCCCCGGCTACCTCGACGCGCTACGACGCGGAGCCCGAGCGCTTCGGCCAGGCCCAGCCCGGCAGCGGCCACCGCGACGCGGCCCACGCCGGCCACCACCACGCGCCCGACGGGGCCGCCGCCGAGACCGTCGCAGCAGCCGGTCAAGGTCGACAACGACCTCTACGTCCGCGACTACGGCAAGTGCATCCTCTGCTACAAGTGCGTCGAGGCCTGCGGCACCGACGCGCAGAACACCTTCGCCATCGCCGTCGCCGGCCGCGGCTTCGACGCGCGCATCTCGACCGAGCTCAACGTCCCGCTGCCCGACTCGGCCTGCGTCTACTGCGGCAACTGCATCGGCGTCTGCCCGACCGGCGCGCTCATGTTCAAGACCGAGCACGACATGCGCGCAGGCCGGCACCTGGGACGAGCCGCAAGCAGACCGAGACGACGACCATCTGCCCCTACTGCGGCGTCGGCTGCACCCTCGACCTGCACGTCCAGGACGACCGCATCGTCAAGGTGACGTCCCCGCTCGACTCGACCGTCACCGAGGGCCACCTCTGCATCAAGGGCCGCTTCGGCTGGCAGTTCGTCCACGGCGGCCGCGACGACTGATCGTCACATTCGATCGAGTCGAACGCTGGCGTCCCGTTCAGGTTGACGCGCGGCCGACGCTCGCCGGTCGCGGAAGCGCCGGAAGCTGGCCAGGCTGACCCGCTCGAGGGTCGTGTTCTTCCAGATCGCGCGCCGCGTGCCCATCTCGCCGATGATGCGCTCCTGCGAGCGCAGCACCCGCGTCATCGCCTCGTAGAGGTCGATGCCCAGGGCGTCGGCGTCGTGGCGGTGGGCGTAGGTGGTGCGCTCGAGGCAGAAGCCCCAGTACATCTGCTTGGCCTTGAGGTACGGGATGTGCCACGGCGGCAGGTCGCGCAGCACGCGCGGCAGGTAGATGGCGGCCAGCCCGGTGTGCTTCTTCTCGTCGCGCTCGACGTAGGTCAGCACCTCCTTGACCTGGGCGTCCGGCACGGCGCGGGCCAGGTAGTGAAAGAGGTGGTTGGCGAAGTTCTCCACGATGAGCTGCATCCCGATGAGCTTGGCCGGGGCGCTGCGCACGCGGACCAGGTCGGACAGGACGCGCCGCGACCAGGGCGTGACCGGGTAGATGCGGTCGAGCTTGCCCAGCAGCCGGCGGAACACCGACACGTGCTTGGCCTCCTCGATGACCTGGGCCGCGAGCGCGAACTTGCACTGCTCGTCGTCCACCATGTGGAGCAGCTGCGAGGCCACCTCCAGGGCGGCCCGCTCCCCGTAGTAGACGACCGACAGGATCCGGGCCAGCGGCGCCCGCATCTCCTGGGGCAGCTCGATCGGCCGGTCCCAGTCGATGACCGTGCTTTCGTTCCAGAAATCCTGCTTGGCCATCTCGAACAGGCGCTCGAGACGCGGGAAATCATTGGGAGTGCGTGTACGGAAGAGGACGTCCGGGCTCACCCTGCCCAGCGTACCAGCGAAGTTGCCGGGACTGCCTCGAATTCCGCAGCCTTGCTTCCGCCGGGGCCGCGTGGTAGATCGCGCCGTCCTCACCGGTCCGGCGAGGGCGACCAAATCACTCACGGCGCTCGAGGCAACCGGCCGTGCCCCGCTCATCGAGCGGGGTTCCGGGAGCCGCAGACGGCGCCGGTGGAAACAACGGAGGAAATCATGGAAACCACGCAAGCCCAGGCTCTGGGCGATGGGCCCCCCATCAGCATGCGCCAGCTGCTCGAGGCGGGGGTTCACTTCGGCCACAACACCGGCCGCTGGAATCCGAAGATGAAGCAGTTCATCTTCGGCGCGCGCAACGGCATCCACATCATCGACCTGCAGCACACGGTCAAGCTGTTCCGCGGCGCGTTCCAGGCCGTCATCGACATCACCTCGCGCGGCGACTCGGTGCTGTTCGTCGGCACCAAGAAGCAGGCCCAGGACGTCATCCGCGAGGAGGCGGCGCGCTCCGGCCAGTACCACGTCACCCAGCGCTGGCTGGGCGGCACGCTCACCAACTTCAAGACCGTGAAGGGCTCGCTCGAGCGCCTGCGCGGCCTCGAGAAGCTGGAGGAGGACGGGACGCTGGCGGCGCTGTCCAAGAAGGAGCAGGTGCAGATCCGGCGCGAGCGCGACAAGCTGCTCCGCTCGCTGGGCGGCATCAAGGGCATGTCCAAGCTGCCGGGCGCGCTGTTCGTCATCGATCCCAACAAGGAGCACATCGCGGTCTCCGAGGCCCGCACCCTGGAGATCCCGGTGGTGGCGGTGACCGACACCAACTGCGATCCGGACCAGATCGACTACGTCATCCCGGGCAACGACGACGCCATCCGCGCCATCCGCCTGTTCTCCGGCCGGATCGCCGACGCCGCCTCCATCGGCGGCAAGCTGTTCAAGGAGCGCGGCATGGCGCGCGGCAAGGTCGAGGAGGACCAGGAGGAGCGCGTCATCCACGTGAGCTCGGGCGGCGACGGCCCGCGCGTCGAGATCGCCCAGGGCGGCAGCCTGTTCACGCCCGAGGCCTCCGCCACCCCCGACGACAAGAGCAACTAGCCGCCCGCGTATCGAGCGAAGTAACAGCAGCAACGAGACGGAGAGAGAAGCGACATGTCCCAGGTGACCACCGACATGATCAAGGAGCTGCGCGAGCGCACCGGCGCCGGCATGGCCGACTGCAAGAAGGCCCTTGTCGAGAGCGCGGCCAGCATGGACAAGGCGATCGAGTACCTGCGCGTGAAGGGCCTGGCCAAGGCGGCCAAGAAGGCCGGCCGCATCGCCACCGAGGGCCTCATCACCCAGTACATCCACGGCAACGGCCGCATCGGCGTCCTGCTCGAGACCAACTGCGAGACCGACTTCGTGGCGCGCAACCCGGACTTCGTGGGCTTCACGAAGGAAGTCGCGATGCAGATCGCCGCCATGAACCCGCAGTTCGTCTCCGACCGACGAGGTGCCGGCCGACGCTGGTCGAGAAGGAGCGCAGCATCCGGCGCGAGGCGGCGGCCGAGAGCGGCAAGCCGCCGGCCGTCGTCGAGAAGATGATCGAGGGTCAGATCTCCGAAGTGGAAGAAGGAGATCTGCCTGCTCGACCAGCCGTGGGTGCGCGACGACAAGAAGACCATCCGCGACCTGCAGCAGGAGCTGGTGGCCAGGCTCGGCGAGAACATCCGCGTTCGCCGGTTCGCGCGCTTCGAGCTGGGCGAGGGCCTGGAGAAGAAGGCGGACAACTTCGCGGAAGAGGTGGCGCGTCAGGCCGGACTCCAGTAGTCTGCCTCGCGAGAGCCGGCGCGCTCGGTTACCGCCCATGAGTGGAGACTCGGACAAACCCGTCTACCGGCGGGTCATGCTGAAGTTGTCCGGCGAGGCGCTGATGGGCGACGAGCGCTTCGGCATCAGCACCAAGGTGCTGAGCTACGTGGCCGACGAGGTCGTCGAGACCGTGGCGCCTGGGCATCGAGCTGGCCATTGTCGTCGGCGGCGGCAACATGTTCCGCGGCCTGGCCAAGTCGACCGAGCTCGGCATGGACCGGGCCACGGCCGACTACCTCGGCATGCTGGCCACCGTCATGAACGCGGTGGCGCTGCAGGATGCCCTCGAGCGGCGCGAGCTCAAGACCCGGGTCATGAGCGCCCTCGAGATCTCCGAGCTGGCCGAGCCGTACATCCGGCGCCGGGCCATCCGCCACCTCGAGAAGGGGCGGGTGGTCATCTTCGCCGCCGGCACCGGCAATCCGTTCTTCAGCACCGACACCGCCGCAGCGCTGCGCGCCATGGAGATCCAGGCCGAGGTGCTGCTCAAGGCGACCAAGGTGCTCGGGGTGTTCGACCGTGATCCGGCGCGCGACCCCGACGCTCGCCTGTACGAGCGCGTCAGCTTCGACGACGCGCTCAAGCAGGATCTCAAGGTGATGGACTCCACCGCGTTCGCGCTCTGCCGCGACAATCGCCTGCCCATCGTGGTCTTCGACCTCCACCAGGCCGGCAACGTGCGCAGAGTGGTCACGGGGCGGAAGGTCGGCACCGTGATCCAGACGGAGAAAGCAACGCGATTCGCGGAGGTCTGATCGTGGTCGAAGAGATCCTCGAAGAATGCGAAGCCGGCATGAAGCGGGCGATGGATGCGTTCGCACGCGATCTGTCGCGAGTTCGCACCGGGCGCGCGAACCTGTCTCTGCTCGACGGAATCAAGGTCGACTACTACGGCACTCCCACGCCGCTCAATCAGGTGGCCAGCCTCAACGTGGCCGACGCGCGGCTCATCACGATCAAGCCGTGGGAGAAGAACATGATCCCGGTCATCGAGAAGGCGATCCGGTCCAGTGACCTGGGGCTCAACCCGGTCGCCGACTCGGAGCTGGTCCGTCTCCCGATCCCGCCCCTGACCCAGGAGCGGCGCAAGGAGCTGGTCAAGCAGATCAAGAAGATGACCGAGGACGCGCGGGTGGCGGTGCGCGGCGCGCGCCGCGACGCCAACGACATGCTCAAGGACGCCGAGAAGGACGGCGACGTGCCGGAGGACGCGGCCAAGCTCTGCGGCAAGAAGATCCAGGATCTGACCGACCGGTACATCGCTCAGGTGGACGAGGTCGGCGCCAGGAAAGAGAAGGAGATCCTGGAGGTCTGATCGGCTCTCCGGGCGCTCGCTCGGAGCAGAGTGTATTCTTGCACGGCGATGGCCGTGAGCCCGGTCAACGCCGGGTCGCTCGTGGGCGAGCGACTGGGCAAGTATCAGCTGCTGGCGTTGATCGCCATCGGCGGCACGGCCGAGATCTACCTGGCCCGCATCGGCGGCGAGGCCGGGTTCGAGAAGTACGTGGTGGTCAAGTGCCTGCTCGACCACCTGGCCGACGACACCGACTTCGTGCGGATGTTCCTGGACGAGGCGCGCCTGTGCGCGCAGCTCGACCACTCCAACATCGTGCAGACCCTCGAGCTCGGCCAGCACGAGGGTCGCTACTACATGGTGATGGAGCACCTGGCCGGGATGTCGCTGGCCCAGCTCGCGCGCAAGACCCACGAGCGCGTGCCCGAGGGCGTCATCCCGACGCGCATCGTGCTCGGCCTGGCCGCGCAGGCGTGCGCCGGGCCTGCACTACGCGCACCAGCGCACCGGCAACGACGGCAGCCAGCTCAACGTGGTGCACCGCGACGTGTCGCCGCAGAACCTCGTCGTGACCTTCGAGGGGATGCTCAAGATCGTCGACTTCGGCATCGCCAAGGCCGATCTGCGCCAGACGCACACGCGCAGCGGCACCATCAAGGGAAAGTTCGCGTACATGTCGCCGGAGCAGTGCCTGGCCGAGCCGATCGACCGGCGCACCGACGTGTTCGCGCTCGGCACCGTCGTGCACGAGCTGCTCACCGCGCGCCGCCTGTTCAAGCGGGCCAGCACCTACGAGACCTACCAGGCCATCCTCAAGGGCAACGCGCCGCCGCCGTCGCGCTACAACGCGACCGTCGACGAGGAGCTGGACCGGGTGGTGCTGCGCGCGCTCGCCTATCACAAGGACGACCGCTTCGAGAGCACCGAGGCGTTCGGCGAGGCGATGCTGGGCTGGCTGCACAGCCGCGGCCAGTCGATCAGCGCCACCGACGTGTCGCGCTACGTCGAGAAGGTGTGCGTCCAGGAGATCGACGAGCACGCGGCCCACATGCGCGAGCTCATCTCGGGGCACCGGCTGCGCTCGGGCGAGGGCCTGCGCTGGGATGTGGCCGCCGAGGAGGACGCGGAGTCGCTGTCGCTGGGCGCGTCGCCGCTCAGCTCGGACAGCGCGCTGCGCTTCGACATCGGATCGGGCGACTACGGCGACGACGACGGGGACAGCTCGCAGATCGCGGAGCGCTCCGACCCTGGCCCGGGCGAGGACTCGGGCGATTTCGGCGGCGACTTCGGCGGCGACACGCAGATCGAGCTCGACCCGATGGGCCGGGTCGCCGCGCTCGAGGCCGAGGCGGAGGCCGCGGCGGCGGCGGCAGCTTTCCGGGTTCCGCAGCCGATCAAGGGCGCGCGTCCCGGGGTCGCCGGTGCCGGCGCGGCGCGGCCCGGTGCGCCGGATGCGGGGCGGAGCGCGGCGCCTGCCGGCCTCAAGGCCCGGGGCGCGGCCAGCGGCGCGGCGGGTGGAGCTTCGCGTGGAGCCGTGGCCGGCGCGAGCAGGGCGGCCGGTGGGGCGGGGGCCGGAACCGCCGGTGCGGCGGGAGGGGCGGCCCTCGCGCCGTCGTCCGCCGCTGCAGGCGCCGCCCGACAGCTCGGCCGCTGGATCGCGGCCGGACCGCGGACCGGCCGCGGCAGGCGCGAGCGGACCGGCCGCGTCGGGCAGCGCGTCGGCCGGCGCGCCGGCGCCGGGCAGTGTTTCGGGGCCCGGCAGCGCCTCGGTCCCGGGCGGTCCGGGGTCGCGAGCCTCGGCCGGCGGCGGCGCCGTCGGTGCGGAGTGGAGCGGGTCTGACTCGGCGGCGACACGCGTCGGCGGCGACGTCGGTGCGGAGTGGAGCGGAGCTGGCTCGGCGGCCAGCGGCACCGGCAGCGCCGTCGGCCCGGAGCGGAGCGGCTCGGCGGGTGGCAGCGCGCCTGGAGGGCCGGGCGACGCCGCGGCCCGGCCTGGCGCCTCCGCGACGCCGCGCAGGACGCCGGCGGCGTCATCCGGCACGGCAGTCGGGCGTCCGACCGACGATCCGCAGTTTGGGTCCACCACGCTGCGCCCGCGCACGGCCGGCGACAACGGGCCCGCCTCGGCGCAGCCGGCGAGCGGGCAGCCCGGCGCGCGGCGCGGCGCCAACGAGCAGACCGCGCCCGAGATGGAGCCGGGCCGCCGGCCCGCGCACGACCAGCTGACCATGCCCGCCACCGACATGGTCGCGGACCCGGATGCGGCCACCGGACTATCGAGCCCGATGGGCGGCTACGGAGGCGCGTCATCGCCCGCTGCGCCGGGCGTGATGTGGGGCGATGACTCCGCCGAAGTCTTGCGCTCCGGGCGGCCGTCCCCCGGGCCCTCCGTCCGGGCCGATGGGGTCCGTGCCGGATGCCCCGCAGGCCGAGCCGCCTCCTCATCTCCGCGCGACCGTGCTGCGCCCGCCTGGGCCGCCGGGGCCGGGCCTGGGGCCGAATCTCGGGCCGAATCTGGGGCCGCCGAATCTCGGGCCCGGGCCATCGGCTCCCCGCCAGCAGCTGTCGCTCTGGGTCCTCGCCCTGGCCTTCTTGCTCTCGGCCGGCGTCGGCCTCGGCCTGACCGTGCTGATTGGCTCGCTGCTCGTCTGAGCGCATCGCGCCGGGCCGTGGCCTCGCCGGGCCGAGGTGCTTCTACTCCTTTGGCGCGGCGATGCCCTTCTTGGCGTCCGGATCCTACTCGGCCGTGGCCAGCGTGTGTGACCGCAGCGCGAACACGAGGACCGTGCCGGTCCCGCGCAGCACCTGCTCGCCGAGGAACAGGTTGTAGTTGCGGGTGTCGTCCTCGGGCGACTTGCCGTGCGCCTTGCGGCCCGGGTTGCCGGTGACGACGCGGACCTTCTCGCCCGGATTGAGCATGAAGCCGGGGTCGAGCGTGCCGAGCTCGACGCGCTTCTTGCCGCCGCGGCGAGTCACGCTGAGCGTGCAGTTCTTGGTCGAGAACGCGTTCTCGCCGCCGTTCTCGAGGATGAACCACTCGGTGTTGAGCGCCTCCGGCTCCTCGGCAGGGTGGATTTCGACGATCTTCAGCGCCATCAGGAGGCCCCTCCGCGGGCCTTCGCGACAAGTTCTTCGTATCGGTGCCCCGGCTCCGCCGCGCTCGCGGTCGGCAGCCCGGCCGCCTTCCAGCCCGGCGTGACCGTACGTCCCATCGAGTCGGTCTTGCCTCCGAAGCCGGCGCTCATCTCGGCCAGCTCCTCGAAGCCGGCACCGGCCAGCAGCTCGGCGGCGCGCCGAGCGCGGGTGCCGCCAGCGCAGCCGAGGACGAGCTTCGCGCCGTGGCCGAACGCTCCCTCGACGGTGGCCACGAAGTCCGGGTTGGACGTGCGACCGGTCGGCCCCTGCTGCATCAGCGGCACGCTGTACGCGCCACGGGGATGCTCGGCGTCGAACTCGGGAATCGTGCGCACGTTAACGTAGGTCCAGCCCTGGGCCAGGAGCTCGGCCGCCTCTTGCGGGGTCACGGTCCGTGTCGGCATGGTCGGATTCTCGGGCACCGGGGGGGCAGTTTGCAATCGCGTCGGTTCGGCAGATAATTCCCGCCGATGCCCAAACAGCTCATCCGGGTGGTGGCGGCGGTGATCGAGCGGGAGGGCCGCTATCTCATCACCCAGCGGAAGCCGACCGCCGTTCTCCCGCTTCTGTGGGAGTTCCCGGGCGGGCGCGTCGAGGACGGCGAGAGCGAGACTCAGGCGCTCGTCCGCGAGGTGAAGGGCCGTATCGGCAGCGAGGTGGCGGTCTTCGAGAAGCTAGGCGATCACTTCCACGAATACGAAGCCTACGACGTCCTCATGTCCATGTACGCCTGCGCCCTCCCCCGCGGCGCCGAGCCGACCCCCGTCGGCGTCAACGAGGTCCGCTGGGTCGCCTCCGAAGAGCTCGAGCGCTACGAATTTCCCCCGGCCGATCAGTCATCGATGTCGAAGCTGCTGGGCGTCACGAACTGACAGCTCGAGCTGTTGACTCACGGTACCTCGAATGCCCGATGCGCCGACAGACATGGACCTCGACGAGCTGGTCGATGCTCTGCTGGCAGAGCCTCGCTACGCGACCGGTGAGCTTCCCCGATCGCGCGGTCTCGCACGACGAGTCGCTGGCCGTCCTCGACGACATCTACGCCGGCTCGAACGCAGCCGACGAACACCTGCCCGCCCTGGCCGCGCAGCTCGGCGTGGAGATCGCGTGCCACAAGGGCTGCCCCGGCAAATGCTGCGAGTCGCTCGTTCTCATCTCCGCGCCGGAGGGGCTTCGAATCGCGAACGAGCTCAAGAAACCGGAGCGACGAGAGACTCGCGAGCGCTTCGTCGCGCGAATGAAAAAATGGTCGGAGAGATCCGGCGACGGAGCTCGCGGTGCGCCGACGCTCTGTCGGCCGGTGACATCGCCGGCTACATGAAGCTCATGCGACAGCACGGTCTGTCGCACTCCATGTGTCCGTTCAACACGGATGACTCGTGCGACATCCGTGACGTCAGGCCGCTGCCATGCCGGAAGCTCTGGGTCGTGGACACGTGGCAGAACTGTGGTGCCTCCGCCGATCCGGAAGCGCCCAGGGCATCGCTGCTCACGTCGCGACCGCACGAGAACCTCTACGACAGGTCCAGGCGCGCGCTTGCTGGCCTGCAGAACGCCATGGGTCGGGGCACGCGGGTCGATCCGCTGCCATCGGTGGTCTTGCGATGGCTCGAGGAAGATAGCGACCCTGGCGAGGGCGACGGCGCCACGACAGTCTGAGCTCGCGACCCCGACCTACTTCCCCGACGTGCCGCGCGCGGCCATCCGGTAGCGACGCAGCCGCGACAGGACGGCCGGCGTCGCCTTCTCGCCGTACAGACCGATCGCCCGCTCCTGCGCCTTGAGCGCGTCGGCGACCTTGCCGGCCTGAAAATAGAGCAGGGCGACCGTGTCCCAGCAGTCGCCGCAGCTCGGCTCGGCCCGCACCGCGCGGATGGCGAAGTTGAGCCCGGTGGCCGGCTCCCTCCGCAAGGCGTAGTACCGCCCGATCGTGTTGAGGGCATGCGGGTCGCTCGCGTGCTCCACCAGGCGGCGCACGTCGCGCGCCATGGCGGCCAGCCCCGCGGGTGGGGGGCCATCGAGGCCGACGTAGCTCGGAGGCACCGCCCGCTCGAGCCCGATCTCCACAAGCGCGTTCCACCCGCGCGCATCGCCGGGAAATCGAGACACGTGATCGCGCAGGAGCTGCAGCGCGTCGGGGCCGCGAACCAGCACCGCGCGCCAGTACGGGAGCTCGGGCCACGACGGGTCTGCCTCCGCAGCCAGCTCCAGCTGCTCGGCCATGCCCGAGGGTGGGTCGCGGCTGGTCAGCAGATTCGCCCACAGGATGTGAGCCTCGCCCGCGCGAAGCACCCGCACGCGGGGTCGCGGCGGGTCGGGCCACTCGTACTTCGCGGTCCAGACGTTCACCCGCTTTCGCCGGTGATACACCGCGAACACCCGCGCGAGCGGCCGGGCCGGCCGATCGCCGAACGCCTGCGCCCACGCGTCATCGTTCGAGACGGCACTGGCGATCGCGGCGAGGTAGCGGCGGAAACGGAGCTGCAGATCGGGCTCCGTGCTGGTCAGGAGATGGACCAGCTTCCAGGCGGCGAAGTAGTGGTCGCTCCGGTCGTCCGTTCCGTGGAAGCGGGCCGGGTCCATGCGCCGGATGTCTTCGAGGCTGGTGTGCGACTCGTCGTATCCGCGCCACCGGGAAGTCACTTCCGGCGGCAAGAGGCCGAGGATCGCCTTTCCGTTCCGGACCTGCAACGTCGAGTAGTACGTGGCGAGGCCCTCGTCGACCCAGACCGGCGCGCCGGGAAAGTAGTGGTCGATTGAAGATGTGGGCCAGCTCGTGCAGCAGCGTCGAGTCTTCGTGCCCCGCGCACGTGACCGCGACGTCCTGGTCCATCCACGCCGGCGCCGCGAGCACGAACGCGTACCGCCCGCTTACCCGCTCGAGCTCCTCGCAGCTCTGGAGATGGATGACCTGAAACGGCCCCCGCGGCACCACGCCCCCCGGCTTGAACAGCCCGTACAGCCGCCCGAGCGCCTGCCAGTACTGCTCCAGCTCCCGCGCCCTCCACATCGCTTCCCACCGCTCGAGGTCCGTCCTCAGCGCGATGTGCTCCGTCTCCACCAGCAGCCACCCATCCTCGTGCACGTCCGGGCGCACCCGCGCCCCGGCGCATCCTGCGAGCAGCGCAGCCACCACCACGACGATCGCCGTGCACCGCATCGTTCCCCCTCGCTTGACGCCACGCTAGCAGCTCGGACTCCGACGCCGATCTGCAGCGGGATCATTGATGCCACAACCGCGCCGCCGCGGGAATGGCGCAAGATGCGGCAGGGGCGCAACCGCGGCGGGCTCGGTCCGACATCGCTCGAAGTGGTCGATGCGATGCTATCCTGGTCAACGATGGTCGACTTCGGGAGCCTGGCGCAGGAGGGCATACGCCGTCTGCGCCGTGTCGAGTACGACAAGATGGTCGCGATGGGGCTCTTCGTGGACGAGCCGATCGAGCTCCTCGCCGGCGTGCTGGTCCAGATGAGCCCGCAAGGCGTCGCTCATGCCCACGCCGTCCGCCGGCTCACCGAGCTGTTCGTGATCGCGCTCCAGGGGCGCGCGGTCGTGGGATCTCAGCTGCCGATCGCGCTCAGCGATGATTCGGAGCCGGAGCCGGATCTCGTGGTGTCGCCGGCGGGAGACTACACGCGCGAGCATCCGCGCCAGGCGTATCTCGTCATCGAGGTCGCCGATTCGTCGCTTCGCAAGGATCGCCGGATCAAGGGGGCGCTGTACGCCGCGGCGGGAGTCCCCGAGTACTGGCTCGTGAACCTGGTCGAGAAGGTCTTCGAGGTCCATCGCGATCCGCAGCCGGCCGGATACGCGTCCATCGTGCGCGTGGGCCGCGGCGAGGCGGTTGCGCCGCTCCAGTTCCCGGACCTGCTCGTCGCGATCGACGACGTCATTCCATCCTGACGGCGGCCGGGCCCTGGCCCTCAGGGCGGCTGTCTCTCCCGGATCGGTGGACGCCGGGGCCGCACCGCATCTCGTCGAAAGACAGTGCCGCGCCGCCTGAAGTCGCGCAGGACCTCGCGGATCGCGGGGTCGAGGCGTGGGTCGTCGATGCACGCCTCGTCGCAGGGGCGCGCCAGCTTCTTCTCGGTGAAGCTGGTCACCTGCTGCTTCGCCGGCACGCCGGTGGCTCGCTCGGTGGCCGCCAGCTCGGACTTGAGCGGGCGGCGGAAGAACCGCGACCTCGCCAGGGCGTCGCCGGCCAGGAGCGCGGCGAACTCGGCCGCGTCGGAGTCCGCGGTCATCTCGCTGACCTTGAGCAGCCGGTCGCCGCCGCCGCCGCGACGGTAGTACCGGGCCGGCAGGGCGCGCGGCAACAGGAGGTCGCAGGGGTCGGTGCGGGTGCACTCGCCCGGCGCGACGCTGTCCTCGCGCGAGCTGAAGCCGGGCGCCTCGCCGCGGATGGTCATCGCGGTCGCGGTCCGGAGGCAGCTGGAGACGGCGCAGGGGTCGAGCGGGCGGCCTCTCTGTTCGCTCGCGTCGGGCGGCGGCTCGCACTTCACGTGGACGGCCACGAAGCTGTCGGCATGGGTGAGAGGGCCGGCGTCGGAGATCGCGCGGACGAACACCCATGCCTGGTCGGCACCGGGCGCTTGCGGCCACGGTGGACACGCGCCGGCCGGCTCGGTGCCGGCGTCCGCCGCGCCAGCGTCTGCAGTGCCGGCGTCGATGGCGATCGGCTCCTTGTCGTCGGTCGGTCCTCGCAGCGGAGCTCGTACGGGCTGGCTCCCTCGATGACGGTCAGCTCGGCTGCCGCGTGGAGCTGGGTCGGCGCGAGCCGGGGCGTCGGTCCACCGAAGCAGAGGTGCAGGTTCACCTCGAAGGCGCCGCCCGTCGCGCACTCGGGCCGGAGATCCATCCTCGCCTCGCCCGCACCGGCGCTGTCGGGGCCCGAGACCGAGCACCTCCCGCCGCGGCTCGAGTCGACGAACACCGAACGGGCGCGGCGGTCGCTGGCGCGCGCGACAAGGACGCGCGGCGCGGCGAGGTCGCCCGCACGGCGCAGGACAAGGCCGAGCGATTGCCTGCGATCCAGGCGGGGATCCCTCGGACAGAATCGCGCATCGGCCGGGACGACGGACCACTCGCGCTGGATCTCGCACGTCCACTGCGGTGGCGGCGGTGGCGGTTCGAAGCCGGAGCCGGCCAGCACCAGCATCGCGGACGCGGCGAAGCAGACGACCAGGATGGCAATCCGGTTCGCGCGCTTGTTGATGATCGCGATGACCGCCTGCTTCGATGACTCCTTCACGACGCCGGCCACACCGACGAACGCGGCCACGCCGGCGACGATGGGGACTGCCCAGACGACGGCGTCGAGCAGTGCACCCAGCTCCCCGCCGAACAGCCCCTTGTCGTACGCGTAGCGGGCGCTCGCCAGGAGGCAGAGGAGGGCGAGGCCCAGAAGACAAAGCCAGAGAATCCGCTGCCGACTCACGTGGCTCGCCCTCGACCTCCCGCGAACAGCCTAGCCTACGGGAGGCCACGGGCCAAGATTCCAGACGCGCGTCAGGCGCACATGAAGAACGCCTGACCATCACCCCCAACGCGAGGTGCTACGCAGAATCACAGGTCGTGGTGGAGATGATGCGCGCTGCCTCGGTGCCCTGCGCTGCCGGGTTCAGCGCTCGCTGTCGAGCTGCTTCATCTGCGGCTCGGCGTAGCGCGTTCCGGCGATGGCGCTGGCGGGGACGGCGGCCTCGAGCGCCGCGACCTCGTCGGCGCTCAGCGCGATGTCGAGGGCGGCGAGGGCGTCGGTCGAGCTGCTCGCGCGTGCGGGCGCCGATGGTCGGGACGATCGACGTGCCGCCTTGGCGCGGACCCAGGCGATGGCGAGCTGGGCCGGCTTGACGCCCCTGTCGGCGGCGAGGCGGGCCAGCGCGTCGACCAGCGCTGGTTCTTCTCGGCGTTCTCGCCGGCTGAAGCGCGGCAGGTGGGCGCGGAAGTCCCGCGCGCCGGCGGCTTGCTGCCGGCGAGCAGGCCGCGCGACAGGACGCCGTAGGCGGTCGTCGCGATGCCGAGCTCGGCGAGGGTCGGGAAGATCGTCCGACTCCGGCCCGCGGCTCACCAGCGAGTACTCGATCTGCAGATCGACGATCGGGTGGACCGCGGCGGCGCGGCGGATCGTCTCGGCGCCCACCTCGGAGAGCGCCGATGTGGCGGACGTAGCCGGCCTTCACCATGTCGGCGATGGCGCCGATGGTGTCCTCGATCGGCACCGCCGGGTCGAGCCGCGCCGGGCGGTAGATGTCGATGTGGTCGACGCCGAGCCGGGTGAGGCTGTGGGCGAGGGAGTTCTTCACCGCGGCCGGCCGGGCGTCGATAGCCGATGAAGGCGCCGTCCGGGCCGCGCAGCGCCCCGAACTTGACGCTCAGCAGGGCGCGGTCCCGGCGGCCCTGCAGGGCCTTGCCGACCAGCAGCTCGTTGCGCCCGGTCCCGTAGAAGTCGCCGGTGTCGAGCAGGTTCACGCCGCGCTCGAGGGCGGCGTGGATGGTGGCGATGCTCTCCGCCTCGTCGCTGTCGCCGTAGAAGCTGCCGCGCCCATGCCCATGCAGCCCAGCGCCATGGGAAACACCTCGGGGCCCGTCGCTCCCAGCTTCATCTATCGATGGCTCTTTCGTCATGCGGACACGCTAGCGGGCCTGCATCTCATCACGACCAGTGAATAGGATGTATACGTCATATGCCCAGCGTTTATGGACGAGACCTCGACCTGAATCTGCTGCGCGTCTTCGCCGTGGTCGCCGAGAGCGGCAGCGTGACCGAGGCGGCCAGCCGGCTCTACCTGACCCAGCCGGCGGTGAGCGCGGCGCTGCGCCGGCTGACCACGGCCGTCGGCGCGCCGCTGTTCGTGCGCAGGGCCGCGGCCTGGCGCTCACCAGCCGCGGGCAGCAGCTGCGCGCCCGGCTGCAGCCGCACCTGCAAGCTGCTGATCGAGGCGGCGCTGGCGCCGGCGACGTTCGATCCGGCGACCAGCGATCGCACGCTGCGGCTCGGCCTCGTCGGACGCGGCGGAGGTGTGGCTGCTGCCGCCGCTGCTGCGCGTGCTGGAACGCGAGGCGCCGCACATGCGCGTCATCGCGCTGCCGGTGCAGTTCCGCACCGTCGGCGCGATGCTGGCCCGCGGCCTCGACGCGGCCATCAGCGTCGCCGACGAGCTGCCGGCATCGATCCGCCGCCAGACGCCTGTTCCACGGCGGCTTCACGTGCCTCTTCGATCCGCGCCACGCGAGGGTCCGCAGGCTCACCGAGGCCGAGTACTTCGCCCACGACCACGTCATCGTCTCGTACAACGGCGACCTGCGCGGCATCGTCGAGGACATGTTCGGCAAGGCGCGCAAGGTGCGCTGCTCGGTCTCGAGCTTCGCCAACCTCGGGGCGGTGATCGACGGCACGGCGATGCTCGCGACCGTCCCGGAGATCGTCGCCGCGCAGGTCCGCGCCACGCGGCCTCACCTGCGCACCAGGCCGCTGCCGCTGCCGGTGCGCGGCTCCGCGGTCGAGCTCCTGTGGCCGGCCGCCAACGACGACGACCAGGCGTGCGTCTTCGCCCGCGCGAAGATCACGGCGATCGCGACCCGCCTGGCCCGCCCGGCGACGCCCGGGCGCCGGGCGCGGATTCCATCAGGAGGGCGCCGGTGATGAAGGCCGCTGGCTCAGGGCCGGCTGTCCGGGTCACTTCGCTCGGGCTTTCTCCTTGAGCTCCTTGAGGCTGAACAGGTAGCTTTCACCCGCCTTGGGTTTGTGGCACGCCAGGCAAATCGTCTGGCTGACCTCTGCGCGCGGCGCCTTCTCGGCGGAGAACACGGCGTAGTTCCAGTTCGCGTTGCGGAGCAGCTCGGGAATGTCCTTGCCCCAGCCGGCGTGCGCCTCCATGCCGGCGTACCCGACAATCTTGTCGGTCGCCCAGCTACCATCCTTCTCGGCTACCGGCTTCTTGTCGGCGCCGAGCCTCGCCGACGACTTGACCACGATGATCATGCTGCCGTCCGGAAGACGGCTTGCTCGCCTTGGCGGCCCGGAGGCCGACGGCGTTGACGTAGGTCTTGCTCACGACGTTCTCCTTGGCGTCGTTCGACGTGAGGTAGAGCGTGAAGCCAACCGGAAAGCTCTTCGGGAACACCATGTGCGACTTCTTGATCGCCGCGACCGCGCTGGACGCTGTCGTATCGCTCCCCGGCGGCTGGCTGCTCCAGAACGCGGCCAGGTTGTCGATGTCGGCGTCGCTGAGCTGGGCGGCCATCGCGTTCATCAGCGGGTCCTTGCAATCCCCGGTCTTGAACGACTTGAGTTGCTTCGCGATGTAGGCCTCGCGCTGGCCGGCGAGGTGAGGCGCGCCGCCGGCGCCAGCGGGCGAGACGTGACAGGCCTGACAGGCCAGGCTCTTTCCCTTGCCGGCGGCAGCGTCACCGGCCGCGCGTGCAGTGGTGGGCAGAGCGAGAGAGATCATGACGACGCCAACGAGGCCGAGATGATGACTCGAGTGCATACGTGACTCCTGGAAGCGGGGAGCACAGCTGGTGCCTCGCGAGTGTGCACCGCTCGGCGCCGCAGCAATACGGCCCTGATCGCATCTCGTCGCCCGCGCTCACCCTGCCGCCGCCGCTCCCGCATCCCGGCCCAGCGCGGAGGCGATGTGGCTCACGATGTCGAGGGCGCAGCGGCCATCCCAATCGAGATCCGGGTCGTGGATGGCGACGTCGAGCTCGGCGATGCGCCCCGAGCGCATCAACACCCCTGGGCAATCGAGTCCCGCACGCGGAAGGCGCCCGCCACCTTCGTCGCGACCCGGTGACGCCGCGCGGGGTATCCTTCATCCTTCACCCAGCGGTCCAGGCTGGCCGCGCCCGCCGAGATGCGGCGTGACAGGAGAGCTCATGCGCACGAAGTCTCGATGTTGGCTGGTGCTTGCGGTCCTCGTGGTCGTGGGCTGCGGCAAGGAGGACAACTCCGCTGACACCGACCAGGCCACCCAGGAGCTGCAGAAGGCGCAGACGGCGCTCAGCCAGCACAGCGAGAGTCTGACCAGCAACGAGGCTGCGATCGAACAGCAGCAGCGCGAGCTGGCCCGCCAGCAGCAGGAGCTGGCCGACAGACAGAAGTTGCTCGCGCAGCAGAAGCAGGAGCTCGCCGCGGCGAAGGAGAACCTGAACAAGGCGCGCGTGGCCTTTGCCGCCGCGGTCAAGGAGCGGTTCGCCAAGCTGGAGGCCTCGCTGGCCACCCTCGCGACCCGGACCGACGCCAAGATCCACGGACGCCATGACCGGCCTCCGTGCGCGGCGCGACCAGCTCGCGGCGACGCTCGCCGCGCTGACCGGCACACTGGACGCGAACTGGAACGAGTACACGATCGACGTCAACACGACGTTCGACGCGATCGAGCACGACCTGCGAGAGGCCCTGAAGTAGATCGCCTGCGCCCGGTGATGGCCAGCGCCATGAAGACGCCCGCCGCCTGGTCGGCGGATGTCCAGCTCCGGTCGGCGGCGCTGTTTCACCAGGCGAACACGGCCGTCCTGGCAAACGGCTTGTTCGTCGGACTCTCCTGGCGCGGGCCGGTCAGCCCATCGTGTAGAAGAACTCTTCGCGCACAATCTTGCCGTCGGCGACGGTGAACAGCGCCGCCTCGTCCATCGTCATCCGCTTGTTTTCCTTCTTGGCCGTGATGTCGTAGGTGAACCGGACGATGAAGCGATCGCCTTGCGGCCACGGTCCCTCCACCTTGGCCGAATGGACGATGTGGTTCTCGGCCCACCACGTCCCCTTGCCGATCACGCCCTCGATGCCGCGGGTCTCGGCGGACATGCCGGGAGGCGCGCCGGCCTCCACGCTCACGATGTCCTTGGCGTAGAGCTCCTTGATCGCCTCGTCGTTCTTCCCCTCGCTGCACAGCTGGACCAGCCGCTTGCCCACCTCGAGTGTCGTCGCCATCGGTGCCTCCTTTGGAGGCCAAATGATTGCAGAGGACAGGCGCCGGTCAACGCCGCTGCCATGTCGCGCGCTGTCATTCGGCCGATCCCCCCGCGCCCGGTGGATCTCGCTGGCACGGGTGCATGACAGTGCCTGCAACCGGCCAGGTGCGAAGATGCACCGGCGCGCGCGCGCCGCGGCGCGTACTTGGCGCCGATCGACCGCCTCAACGCCTGGCCTGCCGCCTGCTAGACCGGGTGACGTTTCCGTCACAGGGATGTTCATGGGAAGACTCGCCGTCGTCAACGGGGCTGCCATCGCGTGCACGTTCGGCGTGCCGATCGGACTCGGGGACGACGCCCTCGGCCTGGTGGGGCTGTGACCATGGAGCTCCGGCTGACCGTCGGCGAGCTCGGCTTCGCGGTCGGCGTTGTCGCGACGCTGGGCCGCGCGCTCGAGCTCATTCGCGCCGAGCTCGGCGTCACCGACGACAGCGGCGCCCGCGCGGTGCTCGCCGCATCCTCGCACTCGCTGGTCGCCCGTCAGCTGGCGACGCGGCGCGACGACGAGGTGCGGCTCGCGCCATCGCTGCGCACCGCCGCCGAGATCATCGCGGAGTCAGAAGCGGCGCTCCGATGCGAGCGCGTCATCGGCGAGCGGGTCGAGAGCCTCGCGTTTCACCTCGCCCCGGCCGGGATCCTCGCGCAGCAGGTCGAGGACGACGTCGTGCTCCGGCTGTGGTCCGAGCCGCGCGTCGCCGGGGTGATCGAGCGCGCGAGCGCCTTCTTCGAGCTGCCCCCGATCGAGGTGGAGCCGGCCGTCCGACCGGTCCGGATCGACCGCGCCGCGATGCGAGAGCTCGGTCGCCTCGGCGAGCGCGCCGACCTCGCAGCCGAGCTCGACCGGTTCGGCGTCCCACCGTCGACGAGCTCGACGTTTGCCGCCGACCTCGCCTCGGCTCGCTGGAAGGGAACCCTCACCGCGACGCGCAGCCCGAGGGGCCAGGAGCCCGCCGCCGATCTCCTCTTCGCGGTGGTCTCGGGCGCGCAGACCTGGTTCATCGACACCCGCAACCCCGGCTTCGCCACCCTCGGCGTCGCCTCCCGCCACCACCTCGACCAGGTCGCGAGGGCGGCCCTCCGCGAGCTGGTCCCGACGCCACGAACGCCCGACCGCACCGCCGACCTCGCCACGTGAACGCCGCCGAAGCGACGGGCGGGCCCGTCAGTCAGGAATCGGGAAGGTGTCGCCCCACAGCGACTGGGCGCCGTCGAGGCGCAGGGTGGCGCCGGTGATGTACTGGGCGGCGGGGGAGCAGAGGAACAGGATCGCGGCGGCGACTTCGTCAACGGTGCCGGCGCGCTTGAGGGGGCAGCGCTGGACGGCGGCGGTGATGGCTTCGCGGGGGTAGCGGTCGGTGCCGGAGGAGAGGATGACGCCGGGGGCGATGGCGTTGACCAGGATGTTGTGGCGGGCCCACTCGACGGCGAGGGTCATCGTCATGTTCTCGACGCCGGCGCGGGCGGCGCCGGTGTGCACCATGAGCGGGAAGCCGCGATAGATGTTGGCGATGACGTTCACGATGCGGCCGCGGCTGGCCGGGATCATGGCCGCGGTGGCGACGGCGCGGGTCATGTTGAAGGTCCCGCCCAGGTTGTTGCGCACGACGGCCTCGAAGCCGCGCGGGCTGATGGCCTCGGCGGCGGCGGGAAACTGTCCGCCGGCGTTGTTGATGAGGATGTCGATGCGGCCGAACGTCTCCAGCGCGCGCGCGACGAGGGTGTCGACCTGCTCCGGCTCGCGGATGTCGCAGGTGTCGGCCAGGACGGCTGTCGCGTCGGCCAGCGCGCTCAGCTGGGTGGCGGCGGCGTCGAGCTTCTCGCGGGTCCGACCGCAGATGACGACGCGGCCGCCCAGGCGGACGATCTCGGCGGCGGTGGCCAGGCCGATGCCGCTGCCGCCGCCGGTCACGATGGCGACCTGGCCGTCCATCATCGCGGGGGCGAAGATGCGCTGCGACTCCGGGCTGGGCGCTGGCTTCATTGCTCTTCTTCTTCTCCTTCGCCGAAAAGCCCGAGCTGAGGCTCCGTGTCCGGCGGGGGCGGAGGCTCGGGACGGAGATGGCCGGATTCGTCGAGATAGTCGGCGGCCAGGCGGTCGCGCGCAAGCCGATCCACGTCGGCCAGCAGGGCCAGGAGTCGCTCGAGGATCTCGCTCGAGCGCACGGTCCTGACCCCCTCGTCGACCAGCTGGGCCTCGATCGCGCGGGCCAGGCGCTGGAAATCGGCCTGGCCCAGGCCGGGCCGGTCGCGGCAGACCCGCTGCAGCACGCGCACGATCTTCTCGGGCGCGAACACCTCGGTCCCGCCCTTGCGCTTCTGCACCTTGATGCTGGGCGGCCGCGACATCTCGTAGGTCGTGAACCGCCGGCGGCACTCGTTGCACACGCGCCGGCGCCGCACGCCGTCAGGCGCGTTGCGCGAGTCGACTACCTGTGAATCGCCGCCGCAATAGGGGCACTGCACGCCGGGGCCTCTGTCCGGATCCTACTCCGGCCCGGCCGCCGGACACGAATACTTGCCCATCCCACTGGTAGGGGTGGCTGTGTCCGAGAAGCGATAGACGATCCCGCCCGGGGCGACCGCCACGGCCTCGATGAACCCGATGCCGGACCCGGCCAGCCGCTCGATGCGGGCCGTGGCCGGGTCGCGCCAGCCGTGCACGCGGACCAGCGTGTTGCCGCCGAACATGTTGGTGGCCGCGTACAGCGCCTGGCCATCGGCGGCCGGCGCGATGTCGCAGCCGGAAAGCGCCCGCCGCATCGCCACGCGGATGGTCCGCGCCGGATCGGCCCGCAGGCGCCCGCCCGAGGCCACCAGGCAGACAAGGTCGCCATCGCGCCGGGACGCGGCGAAGCCGGCGCATCCGCTCTCGCGGCAGCGGGTCGCCCAGGCACAGCCCCTCGAAGTCGCGCCCGCAGTTGGTCTTGCGCGGCGAATCGCAGCTGACCCCGGCCAGCTCGTACGCCTTCACCGTCAGCTCGAACCTGGTCGCGCCTGTCCGACGGAAATGCCGCATGTAGCCGCCAGACGTGAGCGCGTAGTAGACGTCGCCGATGCGGCTGAGCCCCTCGATGTCATCGCTGACCCCCGCGTCGAGCGGCAGCCGCCCGGTCCCCAACCCCGCACCGCTGCCAGCATCGACGATCGCGAACGCCCCCCGCGTCCCGCTGTCACCGACGACAACCACATGAGCCGGCAGCCCGAAGCTCGCCTCGACCCACACCGCACTCGAAGCCTCGGCCACACCGATGACCTTCTCGAACCCTTCCTGCGAGCACCCCACCGACTCCACCCCAGCATCCGATCCCGAACCCGAACCCGATCCGGAACCCGTCCCCGACCACGATCCGGAACCCGTCCCCGACCCCGTCCCCGACCCCGACCGCGTCCCCGACACCGTCCCCGTCCCCGACCCCCCCGAGTCACAACCGACCACGACAACGACAACAACCACCAAGACCCCCGCTGGCCATCCCCTCATCTCCCGCGTAGCCTACAGCCCGTGCCCGCCCCCGGCACCTATCTCGTCCGAGAGATCTTCGGCCCCACCCTGCAGGGTGAAGGCGCGCACGCCGGCCGGCCATGCGTCTTCCTCCGCTTCGCAGCCTGCAATCTGGCCTGCAGCTGGTGCGACACCGACTTCCGCCCCGAGGCGTCCACTCGCATGACCGCCGGCGAGATCGTCGCCCGCCTCCACGAGCTCGACGAGCACGCCTCGCGGCTGGTCATCGTCACCGGCGGCGAGCCGGCGCTGCAGTGGGACGAGCCGCTCGCGGCAGCCCTGGGCGACGCCGGCTTCGCGGTGCACATGGAGTCCAACGGCACCCGGCCGCTGCGCGCGCCGGTCGAACTGGCTGACCGTCTCGCCCAAGCCGCAGTTCCACCCGTCCAGCATCGCGCTGGCGCCGCTGGTCCCGTCGGAGTGCAAGCTCGTCGTCAACGACGCGGTCAACGACGCCGACCTGTCCGCATACGAGGGCCGCTACGCCGGCTGCGAGCTGTGGTTCCTGCAGCCGTGCATGGACGAGCGCTACACCGACAACCTGGGCCGAGCGATGGCGCTGCTGCAGCGCAACCCGCGCTGGCGCCTCTCCCTCCAGCTGCACAAGATCGTCGGAATTCCCTGATCGATCAGGTGCGCGCCGCGATGGCCGCCGCCGCCGTCGCCAGCAGCCAGCACACGACCAGCGCGATCGCGGCCGGCAGGATGGCCATGCCGATCGACAGGCCGAGCGCGTCGCGGATCTTCGGCGCGCTGAACAGACACACGAGCGCCGTGGTGCCGCTCAGCGCCACCGCGAACGACCAGGCCGCGCGCGAGCGATGCAGCACCTTCCAGCACAGCACGCCCTCCAGCGGACCGGCCAGAAACAGCGCGAGGATCAGCGGCACCGGCAGGTCCACCTTCCCGATCGCGCCCATCGCAGCCAGAGTCACCAGCGTCAGCCCGAAGGCCATGCCGAGATACGCGCCGAACGCGCCGCTCGACCCGGGAGGCAGCGGCGTGCGTGGCTGCTGCGTCGCGGCGTGCGCACGCCGGCGGGTCTGGGTCCGCGTCTCGACCTGCGGCGTCTCGACCGCGGCCACCTTCCGTTTCTGACTGCGCTTACCCATGTCCTTGCTCGTGCTCCTGACTGACGGTCCCGTCGGTCACATCACCGCTTGCGCTTCCACAACCGGGACCAGAATCCACCCGGATCGTCCTCGTCCCCGGGGTCCATCGCCGGCGGCTCGGTGCCCAGCGGCGCGCGCGGCGAGTGCTGCGCCGGCATCGAGCCGGATCCGGAGCCCAGGCCGATCGGCTCCGAGTGCTGGTGCTGCGGCGCGCGGTGCGGGATCGTCGTCGGCACCGCCGCCGGCACCTCGCCGGACCCGCCAGACGGCCGCCGCCGCGACACCGCCGTCGTCGGCTCCTCCTCGTGATCGCCCATCGGTCGCGGCCCCAGCGGCATCGCGACCATCGCCTGCTCCCGCTCCTCCTCCTCCTTGAGGTACTCGCGGCGGAACTCCTTGCGCATGAACTCGCGCAGCTCGCGCGGATCGAAGCGATAGGTGTCGAGCAGCTGGGTGAGGTTGGCGTGCAGCTCGGCCGCCGTCTGGTAGCGATCGTTGACGTCGCGGGCCAGCGCCTTGAGGACGATCGAGTCCAGCTCCGGCGTGACCCGCCGGTTGAAGCGCGACGGCGGATCCACCTCGGCCTTGCGCACCTTCTCCATCAGCGCGAACTCGGTGTCGCCGCGGAACAGCTTCTCGGTGGTCAGCATCTCGTGCAGGATGATGCCGGTCGAGAACACGTCGGTGCGCGCGTCCACCGGCATGCCGCGGATCTGCTCCGGCGACATGTAGCTGAACTTGCCCTTGAGCACGCCGATCTCCGACGTGAACTTCATCAGCGCCTGCGCGATGCCGAAGTCGAGCAGCTTGACGTCGCCGCTGTAGGCCAGCCGCACGTTGGACGGCGAGACGTCGCGGTTGACGATGTTGAGCTGCCGCCCGTCCGGGCCTACCAGGCGGTGGGCGAAGTCGAGCCCCTCGACGATGCGCGCCGCGATGTAGACCGCGTGGGGTACCGGGATGCGCAGGTTGCTCTTCTGGCAGCGGCGCAGAACCTGCGTGAGATCGCGCCCGCCGATGTACTCCATGGAGATGTAGTGGCGGCCCTCGATCCGCCCCACTCCCATGGTCCGCACGATGCCGCGGTTGTGCAGCAGCATGGCCAGCTGGCCCTCGCGGTGGAACATGTCGACGAAGCGGGCCTCGCGGGCCAGCTCCGGACGCATCACCTTGATGGCCAGCAGGTCCGGCGCATTCGGCAGGGGGTTCGACCCGTCGCGAGGCCGGGCCCGATACACCTCTGCCATGCCCCCGCGCGCGATGAGGCCGAGCAGGAAGTACGGGCCGAAGGGCGCCGGATCGCTGGGCGAGCCGGGGTTCAGCTTGCTGGCCTTCGCTACCTTATCCTTGCTCATCCGAGTCGGGATCCGCCGGCCAAATCTATCACTTCGCAGCGGCCGAGCGAAAACGGACCCCTCGTTCGCGCGCTGCGGTCGGAGGAGGTCGGGGGAGCCGGGCAGAGAAACTCCGAGGCCCGTTCCTGTGAACGCTATCACGAACGCGAATTGTCATGTATTTCCAAACTTGATAGAGTCGAACGCATTCGTTGGCGCTTTCCGGGAGGCGCCCGTCTCTTCTAAAACACGGTGAGCATGGACGAGCGAGGTGCCTCCGGGGCCAAGGCCATCATCTTGGAGCGCAACAAGCTCGTGGGTCGCCGGCTGGTCCGCTATTTCACCTGCGCCGGCTTCGACCCGATCCCGCTCGAGAACCCGCACGAGGTAAAGCAGCACCTGCCGGGGACGTACGTGCTCGGCGCCGACGCGTTCGACATCGGTCTTGTCGTCGAGGCGCTGCGCAACAATCCCACACTGCGCGTCGTGCTGTGGACGGCCGAGCCGATGCAGCGCTCGCTGCACTACCTGGCCGAGCACCGGAACATCTCCAACATCCTCGGCCGGGGCGACTTCGACAGTCCGCCGCGCGGCTGGGAGCTGATGCTGGTCCTGCGCCGGCTGCTCCGCCCGCGCGAAGAGGGCCCGAAGTTCGCCTGGTATCTCGACTGGGGCTTCACCGGCTTCCAGGAGCGGGTCATCGACACCGTCGGGCGCGATCGCCTCGTCGACAAGGTGCAGAAGTTCGTCCATCACCTCGGCGTGCGCGAGCGCGTGGGTGAGCTGTTCAGCGAGCTCGCGCACGAGCTGCTCATGAACGCGATGTTCGGCGCGCCGGTGGACGAGCGCGGCCAGCCCAAGTACGCGCTCGATCGCAAGGCCAGCCTGGTCCTGCCCGAGCACGAGCAGCCCTCGCTCCGGCTCGCCTCCGATGGCACCCGTCTGGCCATCCAGGTCACGGACGGCTTCGGCCGGCTCGAGCGCACGCATGTGTTCGATGGCCTCCAGCGCGGGCTCAACGGCGGTCAGATGGACACGTCGCGCGGCGGCGCGGGCCTGGGCATGGTCGTCTGCCACAACTGCACCGTGGCGATGTTCTTCGACGTGGTGCGCGGCCGGAAGACCGAGGTCACCGGCATCTTCGACCTCGACCTGACCCAGCGCGAGTTTCGCGCCCAGGCCAAGTCGCTCCACTACTTCGAGATGTAGCTGCCGCGCGGCGTCAGGCCCGCGCTCGCTCGGTCGCCGCCGTGATCGCCTCGACCAGCTGCCGCGAGGTGACCGGCTTGAGCACGAAGTTGTGGATCTGGCACTGCGCGATCGCCTGGCTCAGCTGCGGCGCGTCAGCGAAGCCGCTGATAAGGACCCGGACGATGTTCGGATGCAGTGATGCAGCCTCGGCCAGGAGCTCGAGGCCGCTCAGCGCCGGCATCCACTGATCGGTGATGACGACGTCGAAGGCGCGCGCCCGCAGCTCGGCGAGCGCGGCGACCGGGTCGGTGAACCGAGTTACCTCATACGAGTGCCGGAGAGCCCGCTCGAGGAAGTCCAGGATATCGGGCTCGTCGTCCACCAGAAGCAGCCTCGGTCGGGCCTCGGGGTCGGAAAACGGCAGGTTGCCCCTCCGACTTGCCTAGTTACACGTTTGTGGGCCGCGCCGCAATGTTTGGCCTGGGAAAGCAATTTCGTTAGAATCCAGGCTGAGTTGGTCGTACCGGCCACCTGGCCCCAGGCATCCCCCATTGTCCCGTCGCCGCGTTCTCGCCGTATCCCCTGACCTCGACCAACTTCGCCGGATTGTCGCGAACCTGGAGCGCGCCGGAGCCGAAGTGGACGCTGTTCGTTCGCCGCATGCGGTCGAGCAGCCGATCATTCCGCATCGCTACATCTTCTATTCGATTCCAGACGGCAACATCGACGAGGTCGAGCGCCAGCTGGAGCGAACGCGGCAGAAGGCACATGTCGCGGTCGTCGTTCCGCACGCCGGGTTGACCGATCTCACGCGCCTGCTTCACGACCGTCGCATCAACCACGTCATCGTCGGCGACGAGCTCGATCGCGGGGTCTACGTCACCGCGCAAAAATTGCTGACCGGCGACATCTTCGGTATCGAGAAATACCTACCGGAGGGCACTCCTGTGCACTACCTCCGGCTAAACGATTTCGAGGGGCGCAGCCGGGCCATCGATGCGATCCTCGAGTTCGCTCAGGGTGCGCGCATCCGTCGCACGATCCGGACCGCCATCGGCTCCGTCTGCGAGGAGCTGCTCATGAACGCGCTCTACGACGCGCCGGTGGACGAGTTCGGCAACCAGGTGTTCGCCGAGATCGATCCCCATGATCGGACCAAGACCCGCTCCCCCAAGCCGGTCTCGATCCGCTACGCCGCGACCGAGACCCAGTTCGCGGTCGCCGTGCGCGACCGGTTCGGCCGCCTGGCCAAGAACACGATCCTCTCCTACATCAACAAGTGCCTCACCTCGGATAACCAGATCGATCGCAAGACGTACGGCGCCGGTCTCGGTCTGTATCTGGTCGCCAACGCGGCGGCCAGCTACGTGGTCAACGTCGCGTTCGGCATCGCGACCGAGGTCGTGTGCACCTTCGACCGGACCAGCAAGTCTCCGCTCCGGCTGGTCGGCGTCTTCATCCATCCCGGCCAGGCCGAGAAGCTGCACGAGGGCCCGACCGCGGAGGACCTGGCTTTCCGGGCCCGCAAGCAGGCGGGCTGAGGCGTCGAGATGAGCGCGATCGGCGAGCGCCAGTTCGGTCCGTATCGGCTGGTGCAGCAGATCGCCGTCGGCGGCATGGCCGAGATCCACCTGGCCAAGACGCACGGCATCGCGGGCTTCGAGAAGTACGTGGCTCTCAAGATGATCCACCCCAACTTCTCGCAGGACTCGCACTTCATCCAGATGCTCATCGACGAGGCCAAGATCACCGTCCAGCTGCAGCACGTCAACATCGCGCAGACCTTCGACCTCGGCCGCGTCGGCGACACCTTCTACATCACGATGGAGTACGTCGACGGCGTCGACCTCTACAAGCTCCTGCGCAGGAGCTCCGAGCTGGACCGGGTGTTCCCGATCGCGCTGTGCGCCTTCATCGGCAAGGAGGTGGCCAGCGGGCTCGACTACGCGCACCGCAAGCGCGACCACAACGGGCGGCCGCTGCGCATCGTGCACCGCGACGTGTCGCCGCAGAACGTGCTCATCTCGTACGCGGGCGAGGTGAAGCTGGTCGACTTCGGCATCGCCAAGGCGACCATGCGTGCCCGCCAGACCGCCGCCGGCGTGATCAAGGGCAAGTACTACTACATGTCCCCGGAGCAGGCCTGGGGCGAGCCGCTCGATCACCGCACCGACATCTTCTCGGCCGGCATCCTGCTCTACGAGACGCTGACCGGCCAGATGCTGTACCTGGACGAGGACCTGCACAAGCTGCTCGACAAGGTGCGGCGCGCCGAGATCCCGCCGCCCAGCACGCTGCGCTCCGACATCCCGCCCCAGCTCGACGCCATCGTGATGCGCGCGCTGTCCAAGCAGCCGGAGGGGCGGTACTCGTCGGCGGCCGACATGGCCCACGAGCTGGAGCGCTTCCTCCACGCCTACGCGCCGGTCTTCACCGCCAACAAGGTGTCAACCTGGATCGCCGAGGTGATCGGCCAGCCGGCGCCGACGCCCATGCCGCAGCAGCACGAGGTCATCTCCGAGGAGAACCCGGAGCCGGAGCCGGAGCCGGAGTCCGAGCCCAGCGATCCCGGCGACCGCCGCGCGGACAGCGCGGCGAGACCCGCCGGCTCACGCGCGACCAGCTGGTGCGGGCTCGCTCGGACTTCACCGACGACAACAGCATCATCTTCGCGGCCTTCGAGGACGAGAGACCGGAGTCGCGGGCCGGCTCGGACGGCGAGGCCGTCCTGGACGAGAACAGCACCTTCGACGCCAGCCTGCCGGGGGTCGACGCCGACGTCGACTCGCTGCCCGAGGCGCCGCGCGATCACGTGGCGTCCGGACGATCGTCGGTGAAGCCGGCGGCGGTGCCGGCGCCGGTCAGCTCCGATCGCGTGACCGCGAAGCTGCCGGAGCTGCCGAGAGAGAGTCTGCCCGCCTTCTCCGAGCCGCCGACCCAGCGCCGGCTGCCAGGGCTTCCCGGCGTGACGCCCGGTCCGGTCGTCAGCCGCGGATCCGGCAAGGCGCCGGAGGACGACGCCAGCTCGCCGGGGCGCGTCGTGCCCGCGCCCGGCGGCCGGCTGTCGGGCGGGCAGGCCGCGCAAGGCGGTCGGTCGTCCAGCGGGCAGGCCCCTATCGGCCGGTCGTCCGGCGGGCAGGCCGCCATCGGCCGGTCGTCCAGCGGGTCGTCCGCGCAGGCGCTGCCGCGACCGGCCGCGCCGCGGGCGCGCGACCAGGACACGCGCCTGCTCCTCGACGCGGCGACGCTGCGTCGCCAGGCGCTGGGGGATGCGGCCGGCCCGGCACCGTCGCTGTCGACCGCGCCGACCCTCGTGTCCGACGAGGACGGCGGCACCTCTCACCCGGACGACGCCACCGTCATCTCCGAGGCGCCGAACTGGTGGAGCGGCCCGGGCGACATGACCGAGGTCGGCGAGTCGCCGTTCGGCGAGCCGACCTTCGTGTCGCCGGCAGAGGCCGACCAGGACGCGCCGACCCTGCACAAGGCGCCGGCGGTGGTGTCGCCGCCAACGCCGCGGCCGGGGTCGTGGGAGCGTGCGCCGGCGCTGGCGGCCAAGGTGTCGCAGCCGGCGGTGAGTCAGCTGCGGCCGCCGCGCAGCTCGCGACGAACGCCGGCCGGCGGCGTCTCCGGTCTGGCGCAGGGCCAGGCCGACGTGGCCGTGTCCGGGGGGACCCAGGACCGCGCGCTCAGCTCGGTGCTGGCGTCGCTGCTCTCGTCCGGCGACGGGACCGGCACCGGCACCGAGGTGGCGATGTCGCCGCCCACGCGGCTCGGCGAAGGCGATCGCGTCGAGCGCGACGATCGCGGTCGCGACGATCGCGGCCGGGACGATCGCGCCCGGGATGATCGCGCCCGGGACGATCGCGGCCGGGACGCGCCCACCCGCCGCAAGCACGAGTCCAGCGCGTCGCGGCGGTCGGCGCGGCAGTCTCCACCGCCCGGTGTCGATCCGGCCCAGGGCTCGGGCGGGATCGACTCGGGCCAGGGCCAGCCGTTCGCGCCGCCCGAGCAGGGATTTCCGGTGCCGGCCATGCCCGCGCAGCAGCCGTTCTCCACGCGCGCCATGGTCGCCGCGCTCGAGCGCGACGAGATCCCGGACCACTACAAGATCGGTCGGCGCACGCCAGCCGACGCCCTGGATCATCGGCTTTCTCGCGCTCATCCTGTCGGCCACCGTCGCGATCACCCTGCTGGCCATCTACGGCACCGGCGAGAGCGACGCCGGCGGAGCGGACGCGGTCCTCGAGCTCATCTCGATCCCGCCGGGAGCCAAGGTCACCGTCGACGGCAAGGTCCTGCCGTCGCCCACGCCGACCGAGATCCGCGGCGCCCCCGGCGCGCGCTTTCTGCTCCGCTTCGAGCTGCCGCGCTACCAGCAGGAGGAGCAGGAGTTCGTGGTGCCGGAGCAGGGCGACGTGCACCAGGTGGTCGCCCGGCTCGACCCCAGCGTGGTCAAGCTGTCGATCGACAGCGTGCCGCAGGGCGCCGAGGTCTTCATCGGCGGCAACTCGGTCGGCCGCACGCCGCTCGAGCTGCCCGGCCTCGACCCGCAGTTCGACGACGTCGATCGAGCTACGCCTCAAGGGCTTCCGCCCGGTGCGCAAGCCGCTCGACTGGACCGACAAGTCCGAGGAGCGGCTGGTCGTCGAGCTCGAGGAGTAGCCGCGCGCGAGATCGCCGCGCGGCTACCGCGCCCCTCAGGCGGCTACTTGGTCTCGCGCAGGATGAGGAGCCCGCGCTTCTCGTCGGCCACGTAGATGAGGCCCGCCTCGGTGTCGACGTCCAGGCCGATGGCGCTCTCGAACGGCCCCGGCCCGCCGGTCTCCACGTCCCACGTGTGGTAGTAGGCGACCAGCTGCGGCTGCGTCGGATCCTCGAGATCGATGATGCGCACGCCGTCGTGGTAGTAGGCGACGTAGGCGCGCGTGCCGAACACCATGATGTTGTGGATCGACACCTCCGGCCGCGTCTGGTACTCGCCGATCACGGTCATGAAGTCCTTGGACGCGGGATCGACGTCGACCACCTGCAGGTGGGCGTTGTAGCCCTCGTCGCCCATGACCGAGAGCTTGCGTCCGCCGATCTCGCCGACCCAGTTGGCGTGGTTGTATCCGCCGGTCGGCAGGTTGCCGCCGACGGCCCAGTCGGCGCCGTCGCGGTCCATGACGTACAAGCCGTCGAACTGGCCATTCAGGTAGAGCCGATCCTCCTCGGCGTAGAGATCGTGGACGCCGACCTGGGCCTTCCCCTCGGCGCCCATCGGCGTCACCACCCGCTCGACCAGGACCGGCGCGGCCGGATCGCTGAGGTCGTAGATCGGCACGTCCTTGTCCGAGTTGGCCAGGTATGCCAGCGGCCTTCCCATCTCGTCCACGCGCACGAACATCGAGTGCGAGTACTCGAGCGTGGACGCGACAACCGGATTTGTCGGGTCGCGCGCGTCGATCACCGGCGAGTTGACGCCGGACAGCACGGCGTAGGTCCCGTCCTTGGCCTGGAACAGCTTCACGTCGTTGAAGTCGGCGCCGGCGGGCTCCTCGGCCGCGAACGATCCCGAGATCGCTCGGCGCTTCCGGGTTCGACACGTCGACGAGTCGCAGGTCGCTCACGTCGCCGTTCAGGTAGGAGAGGCGCGAGACGAAGGCAACGCCGTCGGCGACCTTCACGTTGGTGGTGGTCGCCTGGGGCCAGGGCTGGTCGCCGCCGGACCACTCGGAGACGAGCTCGAGCCCGTCGGCCTCCGCCTCGCCCTCGGGTCGACCGAAGCGCTTCATGGTGCCGACGCCGGAGAAGCACTGCGCCTCCATGCCCGCCGGTACGAAGCAGGAGCCGAACGCCGCGGTCAGCTCGTCGGGGCTGGCACCCGCGCACACGCGCGCGGCGGTGACGAACGAGAACTCCTCGCCGGATTGTTCCGATCGGACGAAGATGTTCGAGTCGTCGCGGTGGATCAGCGAGTCTTCCCCGCCCTCGATGTCGATCTCGAAGCCGTCCTCGCAGCTCTCCCGGATGTACGGCATCTGGTAGTTGAACGCGCCCGGGAACACGAGGGACCATCGCCCGCTCAGATCGACGTCGGCGAGACCGCCGTCGGGACACTCGAAGCCCTCGGGCACGAGAGCCTCGGGGCTGCCGAACTCGCCCTCGGGAAACTCGTCCACCTCGGTGTCGGCGCAGGCGCTGCCGCCGTCATCGCCGCCGCCGTCGTCGTCGGGGTCGTTGTCGATGTCGTCACCGCAGGCCGTGCCGAGCCCGAGGGAGAGAGAGACACCGAGCAGGAGCGCGCCGAGCCGGTGCGTGACCAGGGATGGGGGGTCGAAGTACGCCATGGACGTGTAGGCATATCACCGGTGAGGGGCGTTGCCCCACGATGAAGCTCACCTGACCTGGCAATCCGATCTGGTCCTCGACGCTGTGATACCCTGCAGCGTTGACACTGCACAGGAGGGAGGTAGTGCCATGACGCAACCAGCGCGGCGCGAGTCGATGGTCGGTGAAATCAACACGCTCCTCGGTCGGGGAAGCGAGTTCGAGGGGAAGCTCACTTTCGAGGGGACGGTGCGCATCGACGGAACGCTCAGGGGCGAGGTCTTCTCCGACGATGTCCTCATCGTGGGCGAGGGTGCGCGCGTCGAGGCCGAGATCGATGTCGGCGAGATCATCGTGCAGGGCGCGGTGGTCGGGAACATCCGGGCCAAGCGCTCGATCGAGCTGCTTACCCCCGGGCGGGTGAAGGGGGATCTGACGACGCCGAGCCTGCAGATCGACAAGGGCGTCATCTTCGAGGGTCGCTGCTTCATGGAGGGCGTGGCCGAGCGACTGAGCGCTGCTGCTGCCTCGAGTGCGGGCTCGAGCATGGCCACGGCGCGCAAGCAGCAGGCCGAGATCGTCATCGAGGCGGGGTCGCCACCGCCGCCGCCGCCCAAGGGGCAGGTTCAGGCCGCTGCACCGGCGCCCAAGCCGACTCCGGTCATCACCAAGTAGGCCCGGAGAGCCTCCGGAGCGGGCGAGCAAGCACGCTGACTTGCCCTCGCCCGCCCGGTCGCGGCTGCGACAACGCGCCGCACCATCGAGCACCGACAAACCCGGTCCGGCGCGCATCCAAGCCCCGGAAACGCGGGCGGTTGACAGGTACGAAGGGCGAGTGGTATCAGGCCACGCGCCCTACGTAGCCCGACAATCCGTCGGCTTTGCGCGAGGTTTGAATGATCTCCACCACGGGTGTCCTGCAACCATCCGGGCCCGATGCGCCGCTGAAGCAAGAGCATCCGCTCATCGACATCGACCACACGGTCCTGATCCAGCTGGGACTGTTCTTCGTGGTCGCCTTCCTGTGCAGCAGGCTGCTTTTCCGGCCCTACCTCAAGATGCGCGACGAGCGCACGGCCGGCATCGAGGGCGCCCGCGACGAGGCGGCTCGCCTGTCGGCCGAAGCTGACGCCCGGCTCGATCGCTACCGCAGTCAGGTCGAGGCCGCGCGCGTGCGCGCCCAGGACGAGCGCCGCAAGACCCGCACCGAGGCGGCCGACCGCCAGCGCCAGCTGACCGATCGCGCGCGCACCGACGCCACCAGCGCCCTCGACGAGGCCAAGTCTCGCATCGGCAAGGAGACCGAGTCGGCCCGCAAGCAGCTCATGCCGCAGGGCCAGCAGCTGGCCGGCGAAATCGCCGACGCGCTGCTCGGCAGGAGGGTGGGCGCGTGATGACGAGCCTGCGGTCATTATTACTGGGTCCCGCATCGGCCGTCGCGCTCGCCTTCGGCGTGGCCGGCGCCGCCGAGGTCCCCGCCTGGGCCCAGACCGAGGAGGCCGCGGAGCCGGAGATCGAGCCGGCCGAAGGCGGCCACCCGCCCGCGCACGGCGCTGCCGCGCACGGGGCAGGGCACGGGGCAGGGCACGGCGCGCACCACGCGGCCGAGCCGCCGCCGCCCATCAACTGGTTTCACTGGCACTACGGCAAGGATCTGAACGGCGGCGCGCTGGACGCGGCCGAGGAGCCGATGCCGCCGGGGCTGCTGTTCGCCCTCGTCAACTTCGCCATCTTCGTCAGCCTGCTGGTCAAGTTCGCCGGACCGAAGCTGGCCACGTACCTGCGCGTGCGCCACGAGACGGTCAAGGGCGACCTCGACGAGGCGGCCCGGCTGCGCGCCGAGGCGCGGGCCAAGCTGGACGAGTACAACCGCCGCATCGAGGGCCTGGACCAGGAGGTCACGCGGCTGATGTCCGAGATCCGCGCCGAGGCCGAGGCCGAGCGCGACGCCATGCTGGCGCAGGCACGCAGCCAGGCCGAGGCGATGAAGCGCGACGCGCAGCTGCGCATCGAGAGCGAGATCGCCCGGGCGCGGCTGGCGCTGGAGCGCGAGGTGGTGTCGGCCGCGGTGGCCGCGGCCGAGAAGGTGCTGCGCGAGCGCACCACCGCGGACGACCAGGCCCGCCTGTTCGACGGCTTCATCGCCAACCTGGTGGCGGCGGGCAGCGAGCCGTCCGGGCCCGGCGGCGGCGGCGGTGGTGGGCGCGGCGGCCGCAAGCGCCGCGGCACCGTCGACGAGGAGTGGGGACGATGATCACCGGAAGCGTCGCGCGCCGCTACGCCAAGGCGATGCTGCTCATCGGCATCGACGACGACAACCTCGAGCGCATGGGGCGCGAGGTTCGCACCCTGGCCGGCACCATGAAGACCTCGCAGGAGCTGGCCCAGACCCTGGCCAATCCGGTGTTTCCGCGCTCCGACCGCGAGAAGGTGCTGCGCGCGCTGCTCGACCGCATCGGCGCCCTGCCGGCGGTCATCAACTTCACGCGCCTGCTTCTCGACCGCGAGCGCGTCAACTTCCTCCCCGCCATCTCGCGCTCGCTCGACAGCATGATCGACGAGCGGGCCGGACGCGTCGCCGCGCAGGTCACCTCGGCCACGCCGCTGGACGAGCAGCAGCAGAAGCGGCTGGTGAAGACCCTCGAGTCGCTCAGCGGCAAGAAGGTTGACATGGCGGTCGAGCACGATCCATCGCTGCTCGGCGGCGTGGTCGCCAAGGTCGGCGACGTGGTCTACGACGGCAGCCTGCGCACCCAGCTGGAGAGAATTCGCCAGGACCTGTTCACCTGATCCGGTCCTTGTAGACGAGGAACGCACTGACATGGATATCCGAGCCGAAGAAATCAGCGACATCATCCGCAAGCAGATCAAGGACTACGAGCGCCGGGTCGAGGTGTCGGAGACCGGCACCGTCTTGACCGCGGGTGACGGCATCGCCCGCGTGTACGGCCTTGGCGGGGCCATGGCCGGCGAGCTGGTCGAGTTCCGCTCGACCGACGGCGACGTGGTGAACGGCATGGTCCTCAACCTCGAGGAGGACAACGTCGGCGTCGCCCTCCTGGGCCAGTTCGAGTCCATCCGCGAGGGCGACCAGGTCAAGCGCACCGGCCGCATCGTCGAGGTGCCGGTCGGCGAGGAGCTGCTCGGCCGCGTGGTGAACGCGATCGGCCAGCCGATCGACGGCGGCAAGCCGCTCACCGGCAAGGATCGCCGCGTCGTCGAGATCAAGGCGCCCGGCATCGTGACCCGCAAGTCGGTGCACCAGCCGCTGCAGACCGGCCTCAAGGCGATCGACTCGATGATCCCGATCGGCCGCGGCCAGCGCGAGCTCATCATCGGCGACCGCGGCACCGGCAAGACCGCGGTGGCGATCGACACCATCCTCAACCAGAAGGGCCAGAACGTCTTCTGCTTCTACGTCGCCATCGGCCAGAAGCAGTCCACGGTGGCCACGGTGGTGGACCGGCTCAAGAAGGCCGGCGCCATGGAGTACACGACCGTCGTCGTGGCCGGCGCGTCCGAGCCGGCGCCGCTGCAGTTCATCGCGCCCTACACCGGCTGCACCATGGCCGAGTTCTTCCGCGACAGCGGGCGCGACGCGCTCATCGTCTACGACGACCTGTCCAAGCAGGCGGTGGCGTACCGCCAGCTGTCGCTGCTGCTTCGCCGGCCGCCGGGCCGCGAGGCCTACCCGGGCGACGTCTTCTACCTGCACAGCCGCCTGCTCGAGCGGGCCGCCAAGCTCAACGAGAACTACGGCGGCGGCAGCCTCACCGCGCTGCCGATCATCGAGACCCAGGCCGGCGACGTGTCGGCCTACATCCCGACCAACGTCATCTCGATCACCGACGGGCAGATCTACCTCGAGTCGGACCTGTTCTACTCCGGCATCCGGCCGGCGGTGAACGTCGGCCTGTCGGTGAGCCGGGTGGGCGGCTCGGCCCAGACCAAGGCCATGAAGAAGGTGGCCGGCAAGCTGCGCCTCGAGCTGGCCCAGTACCGCGAGATGGCGGCGTTCGCGCAGTTCGGCTCCGACCTGGACAAGGTCGCCCAGGCCCAGCTGGCGCGCGGAAAGCGCATGACCGAGCTGCTCAAGCAGAGCCAGTACAGCCCGCTCGCCATGGAGGAGCAGGTGATCGTGCTGTACGCCGGCACCAACGGGTTCATCGACGACTACCCGGTGGAGGCCATCGGGCGCTACGAGCGCGAAGCTGCTGCAGTACCTGCGCACGCGCAAGAAGTCGCTGCTCGACAGCCTGCGCGGCTCCGGCCAGCTGGACGACTCGATGGACAAGGAGATCCGCGAAGCGCTGACCGAGTTCGCCAAGACCTTCTCGGTCGAGGACAACTCCAACTAGTCGCGGAGGAGCCATGCCCTCGCTCAAGGCCATCCGCACGCGAATCGCGTCGGTCAAGAACACGCAGAAGATCACGCGTGCGATGAAGCTGGTCGCGGCCGCGCGCCTGCGCCGCGCCCAGGACGCCATCATCGCGGCGCGCCCCTACTCGGAGGCGCTCGAGCGCGTGGTGTCCGAGCTGGCCGAGCGCGCCGGGCGCGAGGCGCACCCGCTGCTGGCCGATCGTCCGGGCAAGCGGGCCCATGTCCTGGTCCTGACCTCCGACCGCGGGCTGGCCGGCGGCTTCAACGCCCAGATCCTGCGCCGCACCGAGGCGCTCCTGAAGGAGGATCTGGACGGCTGGGACGAGACCGGCCTGCGCGTGGTCGGCCGCAAGGGCAACGAGTTCTTCAAGCGGCGCTCGGTCACGATCATCAGCCACGTGGCGGCGCCGACCAGCGACACGGCGCTCGACGTGTCGCGCGAGCTGGCCAACCACCTCGTGCACGACTTCCTCGAGGAGAAGGCCGACCGCTTCTACCTCATCTACAGCGAGTTCAAGAGCGCGATGAGCCAGAAGCCGGTCGTGCGCCAGCTCCTGCCCGTCGAGCCGCGCGTGTCGGACGAGAACGCGAAAGAGCAGAACAAGGACAAGGACGCGCCGCAGGCCGGAGACTTCCTGTACGAGCCGAGCAAGGAGGAGCTGCTCGAGCACCTCCTGCCGCTCTACGTGCAGAACGGCATCTACCGCGCCGCGCTCGAGTCGATCGCCTCCGAGCTGGGCGCGCGCATGAGCGCGATGGACAGCGCCACGCGCAACGCGGGCGACATGATCGACCGCCTCACGCTTCAGTACAACCGCGCCCGGCAGGCCGCCATCACCAAGGAGCTGCTCGAGATCATCGGCGGCGCCGAGGCGCTCAAGGGATAACGAGGAAAGACAGCCATGGCCACGGACATCTCACCCAACACGATCGGAACCGTCGCCCAGGTCATCGGACCTGTCGTGGACGTCGCCTTCGAGAGCGCCGACCTGCCGGAGATCGGCACCGCGCTCCTGCTCTCCAACCCGGCGATCAACGACAAGAAGAACAACCTCACGGTCGAGGTGGCGCAGCACCTGGGCGAGCGCACGGTGCGCGCCGTGGCGATGGACACCACCGACGGCCTGGTGCGCGGGATGCAGGTGACCAACACCGGCAGCCCGATCACCAGTCCCGGTCGGTCGCGAGGTGCTGGGACGCATCCTGAACGTGATCGGCGAGCCGGTCGACGAACGCGGCGAGGTCAAGGCCAAGCGCCGCGACCCGATCCACCGCATTGCGCCCTCGTTCGTGGACCAGGCCACCTCGATCGAGGCGTTCGAGACCGGGATCAAGGTCATCGACCTGCTGGCTCCGTACCGGCGCGGTGGAAAGATCGGCCTGTTCGGCGGCGCCGGCGTGGGCAAGACGGTGCTCATCCAGGAGCTCATCAACAACGTCGCGATGAAGCACGGCGGCTTCTCGGTCTTCGCCGGCGTGGGTGAGCGCACCCGCGAGGGCAACGACCTGTGGAACGAGATGGCCGAGGCCAAGCTCTCCGACGGGAACCCGGTGCTGTCGAAGACGGCGCTCATCTTCGGCCAGATGAACGAGCCGCCCGGCGCGCGCCAGCGGGTCGGCCTGTCGGCTCTGACCGTGGCCGAGTACTTCCGCGACGTCGAGAAGCAGGACGTGCTCCTGTTCATCGACAACATCTTCCGCTTCACCCAGGCCGGCTCCGAGGTGTCGGCGCTGCTCGGCCGCATCCCGTCGGCGGTCGGCTACCAGCCGACCCTGGCCACCGAGATGGGCATCCTGCAGGAGCGCATCACCTCGACCCGCGAGGGCTCGATCACGTCGGTGCAGGCCATCTACGTGCCGGCCGACGACCTGACCGACCCGGCCCCGGCGACCGCGTTCGCCCACCTGGACGCGACGACGGTGCTGTCGCGCGCCCTGACCGAGAAGGGCATCTACCCGGCGGTCGATCCGCTCGACTCGACCTCGACCATCCTCTCGCCGCAGGTCGTCGGCGATCACCACTACAACGTGGCGCGCCAGGTGCAGCAGGTCCTGCAGCGCTACAAGGACCTCCAGGACATCATCGCCATTCTCGGCATGGACGAGCTGAGCGAGGACGACAAGCTGGCCGTGGCGCGGGCGCGCAAGATGGAGAAGTTCCTGTCGCAGCCGTTCCACGTGGCCGAGACCTTCACCGGCACGCCCGGCGTCTACGTGGAGCTCAAGGACACCATCAGCGCATTCGAGGAGATCCTGCAGGGCAAGCACGACTCGGTGCCGGAGCAGGCCTTCCACATGGTCGGCACCATCGACGATGCGCTGAAGAAGGCGGAGCAGCTGGCCAAGCGGGCGGCGGCGTAGGAGCCGACAGGTGGCGCAGACGCAGACAGCCGACAAGCACGCGCCGCCCGAGGGCGCGCTGCGCGTCGCCGTGGTGACTCCGCGCGGCCCGGTGGCCGACGAGGAGACCGACGGCGTGACGGCCCCCGGCCAGCTGGGCGAGTTCGAGGTGCTGCCCGGCCACGTGCCGTTCCTGACCCTGCTGCACCCGGGCGTCCTGATCCTCGGCGACAAGCAGGCGCGCCGCGTGTTCGCCGTTTCGTCCGGCTTCCTCGAGGTGGAGCCGGACGGCGAGGTCCAGGTCCTCGTCGAGCGAGCCGTCCCCGCCGAGAAGGTGGATGCGGCCGCGGCGAAGAAGGTGGTCGACGAGCTCGGCCCGAAGATCAAGGACTGGAAAGAGGCGCTCGACGCCGACTGGAAGAACGTCAAGGCCCGCCTGGACTGGGCCCAGGCCCAGCTGGACGCCCAGGCCAAGGTGTAGTCGCCTCCCGTCCCTGACTGGACGCGAGATTCACGGCCTCCGGACGGCACCGAGCGGCTCTACAGGAAGAGGGCCGCTGGCGGGCCCGCCTAACGGAAGCGAGGTTGGCAGCGCAGCTGACCCTCAGCGCCCGCGCACGGCTACGACGACCACGCACCATCGACAAGCCAGACAGGTCAACGCGTTGGGTCAGCTACCCCGCAGCCGACACGGCCATGGTACGGAGCCGGTTGGTAGCGAAGGCGCCGCATGGCGCCAATGCGATCGCCCAGTCTGGTCCCCTTCGCGGCATCTACTCTGCGTCACGAGCCTCGAGAGGGACGTCCTGCCCAGCAGCGATTCTGCCAGCCTGGTCAAGCGTGAACTGAAACCAGTACTTCTTGCCGTCGCTGGCGTAGAAGCTAAAGCAGAACTCCGACTCGTCGGCGTCGTAGCCACCAGCAAAGGAGCCTCGCTGGAACATGTCGTCACTTTCCATTGCGGCCCACTCCTCCGCGTCCTGCGTTCGCCGACAATCGCCGCGCAGATCTCACGAAGCTCCTTTTCAATCGGTATCCTCATCGTCTTCCTCAGCGGTATGGGCCCAGCGAGGCACAGCTTGACGCCCGGCCAAGGCGTAGGCGCGTCGCGTTCCTGGCTTGGCGGGAGATTCACGGCATCCGGCCGGCGCCGAGGAACTTCACGGACGAGCGCGAGCGGCGCCCTCGCCAATGAACCTGGCTGCGTCCGGGCAGACGCGCCCGGCGGCCGATGCAGTTGCGCCGCTCGTCCGTGGTGACCATTGGCCCAATCATCTCAGTTGCGCTCGCCGAGCTAACCCCTGCTCCACGCCTCTAGCGTCATCCTGGCGTCAAATCCCAAGAAGCGCGGCTCCGCCGAGAGTGCTTGGAGCACTGGCACCGCGCGAGCTGGATCGAAGTGGATAGCGTGACTGGCGGCCCCAAAGGCGACAGCTCATCGAGCGTGCACGGAAACGCCCGGTGCCCATCAGCTGAGGTGAGCGCTAACACGATGCCTCGGGCATCGACGAGCCCGACGACGACGAGCCCAAGACCAAGCCGCCGCGCAATCAGCCCGGGCGGCAGAAGCCGGCGCCGGCCCATCTGTCTCGCGTGCCGAACCCCATCGCGGTCCCGGCGGCGGAGCGGCCATGTCCACGCTGCGGGAAGGAACGCCGCTGCATCGGTCACGACATCATCGAAGTCATCGAGCCGATCCCGGCGCAGGTCATCGTGCGCCAGGACCAGCGCGAGAAGCTCCCCTGTGACAACTGCGAGAGCGAGCTGGCTCGCTCGCCTCTCGGCGACAAGCTTGTGCCCGGCGGCAAGCTCGGCCATGAACTCGTCATCGACATGCTCATCGGCAAGTACGCCGACGGCCTGCCGCCGCATCGACAGAAGGAGCGCTACGCCCGTCTCGGACTCCCGATCTCGGTATCGACGCTGGTCGACCAGGTGACCTGGGTGGCCGACTTGCTCCGGCCGCTGTGGCGCGCGGCCGTCGCCGAGTGCATCGGCTCGAAGGTGATGCACCTGGCGCAGTCGCTTCTCCGTCTCCACTCACCACGTAGATCACGTCTCCAGCGCTAGCCGCGGCTTTGCTCCGAAGGCGAGGGCGAGGGAACCTCGAGTTCGATATGGACCTTGGCGACGACGCCGCTGTCGGTCACGCACTCATACGAGGTTGCACTTCCAAGAACCGCCTGCAAGAGCGACTCCCACTCCGCTTTGCTCGGCCTTCGATCGAAAGCCTCTTGGTACTGTGCGACTACCTCTGCAACAGCTCCCTCCAAAGCCTCGAGTGGGCCATCGCCGATCGTGTTCTCGGTGCCCATTACTTTCCACCAGCCCATGTATCACCGCCGTCGATAGAGTTTCGGATTTAGCAAGGTCTGCGTTGGAATAATAGTGGGTGGGACATCGATCAGCACCGGCGGCGAGAGTGACGTGTCTGCGATGTTGTAAATGAAACGCTCCTCTGCGCGAGCCTGATGGATGAGCGATGTCTCGAGTATCAGAGCTTGCGGTGGTGGAAGCGGTCCCGAGATCACTTGCATGCCTCGGAATGGTCCGGGTGGTTGCAACGCATGACGACCGAGCCTTACGGCTGGATCGCCGGCCACCCCGTAGTAGACCGGTTCCCCGGCATCATCGATAAGCTGATAAACGTAGCTTGATCCTACACCCCCAGCCCGCAGCGCTCTGGCAGCACCGAACGCGATCAGATCGGTCAGTGCGGATGTGCCCGCCTCGCGCCATCGCCCCTGGGCCGCGTGGTAGAGCGTTCCGCCGAGTGGAACAACACCCGCCAGCCGATCAACACTCAGAGCACCAGCTACCGTACTGTCAACGGCAGCCGACCAGGTGCCCACGGCGCCCGGGCCATGGGACCAACCAGCGTATCGACCCAGCTCCGATAATCGCTGCTCGAGATCCGTGATCCAACCCGGCGTGCTCCACGAGTTCTTGGGCATGCATGCCGGGCACGCGGGATAGCCAGAGGAGCCACCGCTATACCCACCGCCTACACCTGGCCACGATCCTATCCCCCAAGGCCGCGCTTCACCCCCTGACCCTTGAGGGTCAAATGGAGTTGTCACGCTGGCGTCGCTCGAGTTTGGAGTCGCAGCAGCCGGCTGTTGGGGCACCGTCGTGCTCACGCCATTCGTCGAGCTGCCTCCGTCGCCAACTGAGCCGCCTCCGCTCGTGCCACCGTCGCTCGCGGTGCTGTTGCTCCAGCAGACGATGAAAAAACAGGTCGTTTCGGTTTCGAAATCGTCCGGGTGGAAGCCGGTCGGGTCGACCAACGTCGCCGGGTTGTTCCAGACGTAGCTGTAGCGGTTGTGGCTCTGGCTGAACAGCGGGGCCGGGATGAACGGATCGGGGGTGAGGAAGCGCCGCGTTTCGATGTCGTAGACGCGGCCCTTCATGTCGATCAGGTCCAGCTCGTCGTCGTGGAGGTGGCCGGTGTAGCCGGGGCGGACCGGGACCGTGCCGGCGAGCGGATCGTAGTTTTGTTCGGTGCGGCGGCCGAAGGGGTCGTAGAAGAGCTCGGCGACGGTGGCGCCGGATTCGTCGGTCACCAGAACAGCGCTGCCCTGCCCATCCGAGTGAAGGTAGCGGGTCTCTTTGGCGACCACCGCGCCCTCCGGGGCCTCCTGGATGTGGACGACCTCGGCTACCGGGCGTCCCTCCGCAACGATGTAGTGCTGGTTCCGGACGTCACTTCCGATGGTGCGCTCGAACAGGCCCCCGACCGAGTAGCGAGAGGAGTCGGCCGTGCGCTTGAGGACTCGCGTGCCGGCCGCATCGTAGGCCATCTCGACCGTCACGCCGCTGTTGCGCTGGATGCGGATCGGCAGGTTGCGGCGGTTGTAGATGATCGAACCGAGAGCGGCGCCTGCGATGCGGCGACCGCCGCCGTCGTGGGAGTAGGCCTGCCCGTTGCGCGTGGTGAGGGCATGAGGTGGTGCACCGTTCTGCCCGTACGCATAGGACACGTTGCGGCCGGTTCGGCCGGTGACGGTCTCGCTGAGTAGATTGCCAACCGCGTTGTGGTCGAACACAGTGAGGACAGGATCGGATTGGTCGGCGCGTTGGTGGGTCCACGTCGCAAGCCGATTGAGCGTGTCATAGGTGAAGGTCTGGGATCGGGCGCTCGCGCCCACGACGTCATCGCGAGACCTTACGTTTCGGTTGTCGTCGTACCCGTAGACGATCTGGTCGAGCTGCCCGTCGGGTCCATCGGTGGTCAGGGTTTCCAGCAGCCCTGTCTCCGGCTTGTACTCGCGGAACCCGACGACTCCATTTCCGTGTGTCTCCTGCGTCACCTGCCCATCCGGCTGGCGCGAGTCAGCCCGCCAGTAAGGAGCTCCCGTCAGGGCGTCGGTCACGGAGAGGAGGTAGCCGGCGGGATGATACGCATAGTCGACCTTCAGACGAGGGGGCGAGAGCGCCTCGGGTTCGAAAGGGATCCGGGGATAGGTGATGCTGGAGAGCCGACCGATCGTATCGAAGCTCGCATCCAGCTCGAGGAGCAATCCGTCGTCGATCTCCCAGCTCGTACGCCTGTTCCGGCCGATCTCGTCGTAGCTGAAGCGAGTGACGACATAGTGTCCGTTCGAATCGTTCTGAGTCGAGGCGTCCAGCTGTCCCAGCGCACCTGGCTTGTCCCATTCGTAGGTCGTCAGACCGTCCGCCGAGCTGATACGCCAGGGACGCCCGAGCAGGTCGCGAATCTGGACGTCGATCTCCTCACCCGCGCCCGTCGTCTCGTGGCGCAGTTCTCCGAAAGCGTTGTAGGTCGTCGTCGTCGTGCCCGTGCTGGGGTCCACATGTCGGATGCTGCGGCCGCGAGCGTCGTACTCCATGCTCTGGCTTGTCGTGTCGGCCGCGGCGGATCGGCGCAGGAGTCCGAAGGGCCCATACTCGAAGCTGGTCTCGAGCCAGGCCGTGGATTTCGGGTCGTCCTCGTATCGCGCCCCGATCTGACCGTCCTCGCGGGCGAGGACGTAGCTGTGAAAGCCATTGCCGTCGTAGGTGTGGGTCTCCCGGCCGATGTATTCGTGCCGCGTGGTCACGTTGTCCGGCTCGTTCCTGTTCAGCAGGCGATCGCGGAAGTCGTAGGCAAACGTCGTGTTCTGGAGGGGATCCTCGGAACCTGACAGGTGCGGCCGCGAGATCGTCGCGACACGGCCGAGTCGATCGTACGTCGTACGAACCGCGCTGAATCCGCCCTCGAATGCGGGGACCGTGCGGTCCGTCGGACGACCCAGACGATCCAGGACCGTGCTCTGCGCGGTGATGGTGCCGCCGGATCCATCGGGCACCACCGTGACGCGCGCAAGCAGGCCGAACGCGGAGTGGCGCTCGAAGTAGCCGTCCGCGTAGTTGACCTCACGGACGCGCCCGAACCGGTCGTACTTCATCGTCGCGGGAACGATCCCGTTGGGGTCGCGGCTGTCGAGCACGACGCCGAGTGCGGGATGCACGGTTACCGAACTGGTGTGACCCAGCGCGTTGGTGGTCGTCGCGGGATACATGTCGAGGGCGTCGTACGTGAAACCCGTCGTGCGCATCTCGCCGGCCGCATCGGAGCTGGTGATCGAGGCAACATTGCCGAAGCTGCCATAGACGATCGTATTGCGGACGAGCAGGTCATCGTCGCCAGGCTCGACGACGGTGGTCTCGAAGACGCTCAAGTGGGTGACTGATCCCGGCACCGTGAAACTGATCCACTCCGGCACTCTGAAACTGATCCACCCGTTTGTTCAGTGGTTGCCAGCAGCCTAACGCTTCTTGGGCTCCTTCGGGGTCGGCTTCGGCGGGTCGAGAGAGTCGGAGGGCGAGTGGGCCGTCGCAGCGCCGCCGCCGCTGTTCTCGTCGGCCTTCCGCTTCCGCATGCGGTAGCTCTTGCCCTTTGTGATGATCACGGACGCGGCCTCGGCGAGGCGATCGAGGAGTGCAGTGGTGAGCTTCTCGTCGCCGCCGAACACGCGGGGCCACTCGCCGAACGCTAGGTTCGAGGTGATCAGCACGCTGCGCCGACCGTGTCGCTGTGCGAGAGCGTTGAACAGGAGCTCGCCGCCCTTGCTGTCGAACGGCACGAAGCCGAGCTCATCGACGATCAGCAGAGCAACACGCTCGAGGCGGCGGCGGAAGCGACCCAGCTCTTTCGCGTCGCGCGCCTCGATCAGCGCGCAGACGAGATCCGCGGCGCGGTGGAACGCCACGCGACGGCGCTGCCGCGCTGCCTCGATCCCGAGCGCGATCGCGAGATGCGTCTTACCGGTTCCGATCGGCCCGACGAGCAGTACGTTCTCGCCGGCGTCGATCCAGTTGCCCTTCGCAAGGTCGGCGATCTTTGCCGGTGCGACTCCGTCGGCGATCGCGAAGTCGAACTCGTCGAGCGTCTTGATCTCGGGGAAGCCGGCGCTGCGAACGCGCTGCTTCACTGCTGACTCGGCGCGCGAGTTGATTTCGGCGGCGAGGATGTCATGCAGATAGTCCTCATGCGACCAATGCTCCTCACGCGCGTGGCGAGCGAGATCCTCGAACCCGCGCGCGAGACCTGGCATCTTCAGCTGCCGAGCCTGCATGCGGACCAGGTCAGCGACGATCGCGGCGCGGCTCATGCGGCACCTCGGAGAAGCGCGTCGTAGTCGGCGGCGCAGCCGGCCTCGACGTCGTGCCCCGATAGCGCCGTGGGTAGCACGTCGGCGGAGATCGTTGCCGGCATCGGCGCCGTCGGATGCAACGCGAGCAGCACCGGCTCGCCGCTTGCGAGCGCGGAGCGAACGCGTGCGGAGACGATGTTCTCGCCGAGGTCGACGATCGCACCAAGGACTCGGGCGAACCGCCGGGCCGCGTCCTTCGGTCCGTGCTCGTCGACGAGGCTGCGCCACAGCGCGCCGTACGGCTCGCCGAGATCGCGGATCAGGTCGTCGGCGACCTGACGGACCGCCTGGGGCTTCTTCCGCAGCTCGCGCAGGTAGTGGCGATAGTCGATCTGCTTCTTGCCGGCGCGCACCCGAGGATGCACGACGCAGCGCTCGTCGGGGCCGACGATCTCGATCGTGTCGGCGCCCGCAAACGCGCGTACGTCGAGACCGGCCCACTCGGACCACACCGAGTAAAACGCGCCCTCGACGCGCACGAGGCTGCGACGCCAGACGCGCGGGTGATGCACGACCGCCGCGCGAAATGGCGTCGCAGCCAGCGGGAGCATTCGCGCCTGCTCGTCGACGAAGCGCTCGGCCACGGTGCGTCGCTCGACATCGCGCTTGGTCGCGGCGCGTGCGTCGAGACGGGTGAGCAGTTCGCCGCTGATCGTCGCGAGGTCGGGCCCCGACGGGATCGGCACGAGATGCTGCCAACGGATACCCTTGCCGCGCGCCTCGACGCCTCCCTTGTCGTGTCCGGTTCTCGGACGAGCGAAGCACGGCTCGACAAGGTAGTGGTTCGCCATCGCGACGAACCTCGGCGACAGCTCGCGCTCGCTGCCGACGAGAATCTTCGTCACGGCCGGCTTGAGGTTGTCGTAGATCGCGCGGTGCGGGACGCCACCGAGGTGCTCGAACGCGCGCACGTGCCCGTCGAGGAAGCAGACCTGATCTTGCCGCCCGTAGAGCCACGCGAAGTCTCGCCCCGAGTGCATCAGGCGCAGCAGGAACATCCACGCCTTCTGCCGCTTGCCCATGACGTCGACGAGGACCTCGAAGAAGTCGACTTCGGCGAGGTCGCCCGGCTTGTACGTCAACGGCACGAACACCTCGCGCCGCTGCCGCTTCCATTCGGAGACGAGCGCGCGCACCGTCCGCTCGCCGACGAGATGGCCCTCGCCGACGAGGATCTCGTGCAGCCGCACCGACGTGAGCCACTGCTTACCGCCCGTCCAGTGCTTCGAGTCCTCGAGCAGCTCCTCGACGCGCGACCGTACCCGGTCCTTCACGGGTGACGGCCTGGGCGCCTCCTTCCGGACACCGGGCTTCGCACCCGCCACGTACCGCCGCACCGTGTTCCGCGAGATGCCCAGCTCCTTGGCGACCCGCCGCACCGACCGGCGCTCGACGAGCACCTTGTGCCTCACAACGTAAACCTGGTCCATCGGCAGCATCCCTTTCAGCGGACGCCCGGCCCCTGACGGGCCGGATCCGCGGTCGGGGGTGGATCAGTTTCAGGCTGCCGAACGGATCAGTTTCACGCCGCCGGTATCAGTGACACTCGCCCGGTGCACGAGGCGATCACCTACCTCGAGAACCACCGCAGCCGGATGAACTACGCAGCCGCGCGAGCCGCGGGGCTTCCGATCGGCAGCGGAAACGTCGAGGCCACCTGCAAGACCCTGGTGCAGGTGCGGATGAAGCGAGCGGGCGCGCGATGGAAGCCGTCCACCGGTCGCCACGTCCTTCACCTCCGCGCGCTCGCCACCAGCGACCGCTGGGGAGGCGCGATGGAGCTCACGCTGCGGCCGCTCCGCAAGGCGGTCCGGCTGGCGGCGTGATCACCATGAGAGTCACACCCCTCTCGTCTTCCCGGCTTACTGGACAGCTCGTGCCACGACTGCGATCGTGTCTGGCTCCGACGGATGGTTGGTCCAGATCTGCACCCGCGTCAGGTCCGTGGGCACGTTCATCTCGAGAAGGACCTCATTGAGCACTGTGCAGATAGTCACCTTCCTTGAAGGTGTTTCTAGAACGCCGTCAAAGGCTAGGGTTCCATCCATCGCGTGGACACTCTCATCGGAGAGGGTAATTGATGTTTCCCCGTCGTACGCGTACTGCGTTCCGACGGCGACGCGCGTGGATGTCGCCGCCACTAGGCGACCGGCCATCGTCTCCGGGATATCGCCGGTACGGTCCCCAATCAATACAAGCATATTGGGAGGTGCGGCCTTTATGGTCGTCATCATTCATTTGCTCCGTTGAACCAGTTGACCATTCGCGCCAGGAACAGCCCCTGCTCGCGAGAGCAGCCGGCGCAGTGTGGGACCAGGAATTGTGGTGCACCAGGCGCGGTGAGGGAGTTCGGCAGTTGATGGTCTCCGACCCAGTTGCCTTGTGGGCGACCGGGTCGTGGCTTCGTGCCGGGAACTCGCGCGCCACATCCTGGCGTCCAGCATCCGTGCGCGTCCCCTAGTGCGTTGACGGCCCGCTGTTCAGCCGCGCTAATTTTTGACCCCGAGGCACGCACCCCAGTCCGAGGTGCGTCAAGATTGATAATGGGCCTCGTTGGGCCCCTCGACGGGCCCATTGTACTCGCCATCACGCCCAGCTCCCTATCAAAGGCGCCTGGCCGCTTCAGCGCGTTGGTCCGCTGGATGAGCTCGCGGAACTTGGGATCAGCGTTCGCCCGCGCCGAGACGTCAGCGTACGATCCCAAGTCGGGACTCCAACCCAACGCCTGGGCCGCCTGGCTCGGGGTCACATACTCGTATGCATCCCAGTCGACGTAGCCCCAGGTGGGATCGAGGAAAGACTGAATCGAGATCCACGGACCGGCTCCACCAGCTGCAACAAAGTTGTCGGTCGGAGCGTCGCCTGGCAGAAGGAGTCCACCCCCTGACCCTTGGGGCTCAAAGGGAATTGTTCCGCTGGCGTCGCTCGAGTTTGGAGTCGCAGCAGCCGGCTGCTGGGGCACCGTCGTGCTCACGCCATTCGTCGAGCTGCCTCCGTCGCCAACTGAGCCGCCTCCGCTCGTGCCACCGTCGCTCGCGGTGCTGTTGCTCCAGCAGACGATGAAAAAGCAGGTCGTTTCGGTTTCGAAATCGTCCGGGTGGAAGCCGGTCGGGTCGATGAGGGTGGCCGGGTTGTTCCAGACGTAGCTGTAGCGGTTGTGGCTCTGGCTGAACAGCGGGGCCGGGATGAACGGATCGGGGGTGAGGAAGCGCCGCGCTTCGATGTCGTAGACGCGGCCCTTCATGTCGATCAGGTCCAGCTCGTCGTCGTGGAGGTGGCCGGTGTAGCCGGGGCGGACCGGGACCGTGCCGGCGAGCGGATCGTAGTTTTGATCGGTGCGGCGGCCGAAGGGGTCGTAGAAGAGCTCGGCGACGGTGGCGCCGGATTCGTCGGTCACCAGAACAGCGCTGCCCTGCCCATCCGAGTGAAGGTAGCGGGTCTCTTTGGCGACCACCGCGCCCTCCGGGGCCTCCTGGATGTGGACGACCTCGGCTACCGGGCGTCCCTCCGCAACGATGTAGTGCTGGTTCCGGACGTCACTTCCGATGGTGCGCTCGAACAGGCCCCCGACCGAGTAGCGAGTGGAGTCGGCCGTGCGCTTGAGGACTCGCGTGCCGGCCGCATCGTAGGCCATCTCGACCGTCACGCCGCTGTTGCGCTGGATGCGGATCGGCAGGTTGCGGCGGTTGTAGATGATCGAACCGAGAGCGGCGCCTGCGATGCGGCGACCGCCGCCGTCGTGGGAGTAGGCCTGCCCGTTGCGCGTGGTGAGGGCATGAGGTGGTGCACCGTTCTGCCCGTACGCATAGGACACGTTGCGGCCGGTTCGGCCGGTGACGGTCTCGCTGAGTAGATTGCCAACCGCGTTGTGGTCGAACACAGTGAGGACAGGATCGGATTGGTCGGCGCGTTGGTGGGTCCACGTCGCAAGCCGATTGAGCGTGTCATAGGTGAAGGTCTGGGATCGGGCGCTCGCGCCCACGACGTCATCGCGAGACCTTACGTTTCGGTTGTCGTCGTACCCGTAGACGATCTGGTCGAGCTGCCCGTCGGGTCCATCGGTGGTCAGGGTTTCCAGCAGCCCTGTCTCCGGCTTGTACTCGCGGAACCCGACGACTCCATTTCCGTGTGTCTCCTGCGTCACCTGCCCATCCGGCTGGCGCGAGTCAGCCCGCCAGTAAGGAGCTCCCGTCAGGGCGTCGGTCACGGAGAGGAGGTAGCCGGCGGGATGATACGCATAGTTGACCTTCAGACGAGGGGGCGAGAGCGCCTCGGGTTCGAAAGGGATCCGGGGATAGGTGATGCTGGAGAGCCGACCGATCGTATCGAAGCCCGCATCCAGCTCGAGGAGCAATCCGTCGTCGATCTCCCAGCTCGTACGCCTGTTCCGGCCGATCTCGTCGTAGCTGAAGCGAGTGACGACATAGTGTCCGTTCGAATCGTTCTGGGTCGAGGCGTCCAGCTGTCCCAGCGCACCTGGCTTGTCCCATTCGTAGGTCGTCAGACCGTCCGCCGAGCTGATACGCCAGGGACGCCCGAGCAGGTCGCGAATCTGGACGTCGATCTCCTCACCCGCGCCCGTCGTCTCGTGGCGCAGTTCTCCGAAAGCGTTGTAGGTCCTCGTCGTCGTGCCCGTGCTGGGGTCCACATGTCGGATGCTGCGGCCGCGAGCGTCGTACTCCATGCTCTGGCTTGTCGTGTCGGCCGCGGCGGATCGGCGCAGGAGTCCGAAGGGCCCATACTCGAAGCTGGTCTCGAGCCAGGCCGTGGATTTCGGGTCGTCCTCGTATCGCGCCCCGATCTGACCGTCCTCGCGGGCGAGGACGTAGCTGTGAAAGCCATTGCCGTCGTAGGTGTGGGTCTCCCGGCCGATGTATTCGTGCCGCGTGGTCACGTTGTCCGGCTCGTTCCTGTTCAGCAGGCGATCGCGGAAGTCGTAGGCAAACGTCGTGTTCTGGAGGGGATCCTCGGAACCTGACAGGTGCGGCCGCGAGATCGTCGCGACACGGCCGAGTCGATCGTACGTCGTACGAACCGCGCTGAATCCGCCCTCGAATGCGGGGACCGTGCGGTCCGTCGGACGACCCAGACGATCCAGGACCGTGCTCTGCGCGGTGATGGTGCCGCCGGATCCATCGGGCACCACCGTGACGCGCGCAAGCAGGCCGAACGCGGAGTGGCGCTCGAAGTAGCCGTCCGCGTAGTTGACCTCACGGACGCGCCCGAACCGGTCGTACTTCATCGTCGCGGGAACGATCCCGTTGGGGTCGCGGCTGTCGAGCACGACGCCGAGTGCGGGATGCACGGTCACCGAACTGGTGTGACCCAGCGCGTTGGTGGTCGTCGCGGGATACATGTCGAGGGCTGTCGTACGTGAAACCCGTCGTGCGCATCTCGCCGGCCGCATCGGAGCTGGTGATCGAGGCAACATTGCCGAAGCTGCCATAGACGATCGTATTGCGGAGGAAAGGTCATCGTCGCCAGGTTCGACGACGGTCTCCTCGAGGTTTCCGTTGTCGTCATAGTCCAGGCTCGATGTGCGCGTCTGGCAGTCGTCGTCGGGGCGGGTGCAGGAGGTTGCCGTCCGAGACCTGGGCAGGCCGATGAGCCAGTCGGCGCTGTCATTTCTGTATGTCAGCACGTTGACTCGGTCGGAATCCGGGAACCACGGTCGTGGCCTTCTTCACGTTCTCGAACTCGTCGTACTCGTTGAACGTCGTGGCCCGCGAAGCAAGGCTCGTCCACGCACCAGCGCCGATCCTTTCGCGTTCGGAGACAGTGACGTTGTCGAGGCGCTTCACCCAGGTCCCTGGAGTGGAGCCGAGGACAAAGCGGAAGCTCCTTTCGGTGGTGTGCTCGTAGGTCACGAGAGAGCCGTTGACGACGCCAGAGGTCACGGTGTGCAGCACCTTGTACGGTTCGCCGGCGAAGGGCTGAACGTACGCAGTCGTGTCCTCGTCGACAGGGATCTCCGCTGTCGTATGATTGTCGAAGAATGCGGTGGTCACCGCATCCGGCCGCTCCTCGTCGCGTGTGCCATGAGCCTCGAAGCCGAGCCAGCCACGCCCTCGAAGGTCCACTCGCGCAGCTGTGTATCGATGGGTGAACTGATGCCATGGCTCGCCGGCGGTCATGCCATTGGCCAGCCAATGTTTGGAGACGATGCTGCCGCCGCGACGCGGGCACATCAGGGGATACGCGCAGTTCTCTGTGCCCGGCGTATGAACGCTGCTGTTCGCAAGAGTCGTGTATTCGATCTCCACCCTGGGCCCCAGGCCAGCGACGTTGACACGAATCAGCTTGCCGGGGATGTCGCCGTTGCGTTGCTGGATGCGGATGAAGCTGGTCGTGATGTCGTTGCCCGTCCTCCATACCTGCGCAATGTCCATGAGGCCGTCGCCATTGAAGTCGAGCGGCTGGATGGCCCCGATGGGATTTTGCCCATCGGGCCCGGTCGTTCCAATCCCGGTCGGCAACCGGTGAAAGCCGCGCCCGGTCCAGGTGTATGCCTGAATGCCCTGCTCGTGGTCGCCGACACCGGTCGGCGTTCCGGTATGGATGAGCAGCACGTCATCAATCCCATCGCCCGTGAAGTTGACAACTCGAACGCGGAGTCTGTCATCGGCCACCTCGGGACATGGCGTGTATGCACTCGGGCCGTCCAGCAACTCGGAGAATCCGAGTCCGCTCGAGAGCTGCGCCTTCATGCCGGTGCACGGATAGACGGCATCGTCCAGGCCGTCCCCGTTCACATCCGCGAGATGGAGGTTCCGGCGGTCCGCGTTCTCAGGCTCCAGAAAAAGCGGGAGGCCCACGGCGTGGAGGCTTGGGAGCAGACCCAGTTCATCGAAGAACAGTGCGCCGTAGCCGCCCGAACCCATGAGAAGCAGCTGGGCCCGCGAGCCGTTTGTCATCGTGCGAACCTGATAGTCGAACGGGACGGTGTCGCCGGGATTCCCCATTGGGGCCACCCAGTCGGGGCCCTGCTGGAATGGCCCGAACGATCCGTCGTTGAGTCGATACCTCCATCGGAGACCGAGGCCTGGGATGCCTTGCGGCCCGTTTTCAATGATGGCGCCTACATAGTCGGGTAGACCGTTTCCGTCGATGTCCGCAAAGAAGCCGCCCCACAGTCCATCGACGAATCCGTCAGCGAGGTTCTTGTGAAAGCTCGCGCTGTCGGTGAACACGTGCTCGTATGTCGATCCCGTTGACCTGTACAGCGCGAACCAGGTGATGTTGAAGACGTCGTCCGGGATCTCGACCATGACGTCCATCCGGCCATCGCGATCAAAGTCGATGGGGCGCACCCTGGCGTCGCAGTCGGAGCAGACCGAGGGGATGCCGGAAAACTGGGCGAAGGTGAACGCCTCGCCCGTGCTGAAACGCATCATCCAGAAGCCGTTCCGGTTGCGGTACAGGAGATCGTCGCGGCCGTCTCCATTGATATCGCCCGGAATGAAGTAGCGCTTGTCCCAGGCCTCCACCGCTGCGTCCGTTACGTCCGTGTTGACAAAGTGAAAGGTGTTGCTCCCGGACGACCAGTCGAACTCGAGTGCATTCATGCAGACGGCTGGCTCGGCGCCGTCGCACTCGGTCACGCTGCGGAGCTGACTGCGCCTGGAGATGAAGGCCTGGTCGTAGGAAAGGGTGTACTGGCGCAGAAGCTGCGTCCCCGCGCGCATCTGGATGGTCTTGAGGCGCCGGCTGGTCTCGGTGTGAACACCACCTGTCAGAACGGGATCGATGCGCTCTGCGGCCCCGCGGAAGTGGCTGACCGGGTCGCTTCTGTCTTCGTACACAAAGTCTATGACTCGATCGGGGCCGTAGGTCATGCGGCTCGGCACTCTGTTAACCGACCACTGGTTCTGCTCGCTCTCGATGGTGTCGTATTCGATCGTGATGGCGTTTCCGTTGCGATCTTCGATCTTCGTCAGCGCCCACGCGGCGGTCAGTCTCTCGCTTGTCCGGACGAAACCAGTATTCTCGTCGTCCTCGAAGTTCCCGGTGAGCCCATACGCCCGGAGCAAGAGATCAAAGGTCAGAATCCTGCCGTCTCTCATCCAAACCTTGAAATGGCTCGGAGGCGGTGGGGTCTGACTCTGGCCAGGGTCGGGGCTGTAAGCGCGGATGCGCGCGAACGTGTCCCGTTCCGTACGATAATCCTGCTCCTGACTCCATTCGGAGTCTGTGGGTCGCAAGCGCTGTCCGTCGAGGCAGTACACGTCGGTGCCGTTTACGAAGGAAGGAGTCTTGACCAGGCCATCCTGCGCCCATGTGTGCGAACACGGCGTGATGGAGGAAAGGCCCGCCGCCAGAGACCATCCGACCCCGACCAAGCCGTTCCCCGCCTGGCTGTTGTACTTGAGAGCGAGATCGGGCTGCAGTCCGCCGCGCCCATCGGGCACCCAGAGAGGAAGGTGATACTCGGCGGCGCCGCTGTCGTTCACCGAGAAGCTCCCCTCGGTCCACCCGGAGTTGGGCTGCGTGTCGACGATCCCTCCGGGCGGCAGTGCAAGGGCGCTCAGACGACCCTGCCAGCTGCCGCGATCGTCTTGCGAGGATCGAGATTCCCCATCGAGAGACCGCGCACTGTCGTCCGACAGGCACGCGGCAAAGCCGACGACCATGGCCAGGATCCCGGTGGCCCGCAAAGTGACTCGCCCGCCTCGCGTGCCGCCGCGAGAGTCTCTTCGGGCCCTGGTTCCTTGATGCCGCACAGCGGTTCCCTTTCGCATGACATCCTCCGCGCTCCCGAACACTCGAAGGGCAGACCGGTCTCCGCGACGCACGCCCATCACGTGCGTCCAGTCGCCCTCCCGTGCGCTCGCCGGGGACGCGAGCGCCAGAACGACCTTCTGCCAGAAAGAGCGCGACGTGAGAGCGCCGTAAAATGTCGCACCGGCCTGGCTGGCCTTCGCCCTGCCTACTCGTCGTCCGACGGCATCAACTCGGGCGGTGGGTTTCTGCGCAGCATGCGCTGCAAGCTGGTTCGAGTGATGCCGAGCGCTCGGGCGGTGCTGGTGATGTTGCGCCGATGGACGAGGAACGTGCCGTGGATGACGGCACGCTTGAAGGTTCCGAGATCGAGAGCAGGCGAGTCGGAGGCGCAGGTCAACTCTTCCCTGGCGAGAGAAAACCAGTCAACGCGGGCTTTCGATGCGACGACGTCAGCGCCGGCGCGCTCGGCATGGCGGACGACGTCCGGCAGGACGCCGAGCCCGCTCAGGATCGTGATCCGGATGTTCGGGTTGTTGGCGCGAAGGGGTGCAATCAGGTCGCACCCACACTCGGCTTGGCCGAGGAAGTAGTTGAACGATCGCCACGTCGAACGCGCACGTATCCATGGACGCAAGCGCCTCCAGACGGTTGCCCGCGAGGCTCACCTCCATGCCGGCCGCCGTGAGGGCGCGGGCGCCCACTCTGCGAATGAGCGGATCATCGTCTACCAGAAGTACACGCCGGCGCACTGGCCACGCCTCCATCGAAGTTCGGCGCGGAGATCGGCCCGGCCGAGCGCGTGTTGCCGGCACCCAACGATGCGCAAGACCTGGGATGCCCGTCAGCTGCGTCGGGTCCGCAGTGGCGGGACCTCGCGAAAGGCCAGCGCTGTGGCGCGAGAGCGAGACAGCACGCCGGGCGACCGGGGCGCCGACCTGGTCACGACCGAGGTGCGTCTCTACTCATCCAGGTGCGTCCAGTTGTCGAAGGCGTCGAGCTTGCGCACGCTGGAGAGCAGGGCCGGGTCCATCATCTTCCAGGCGAGCAATAGGTCCAGAGCGCGCCAGAGCGCCGGCAGATGGTGCAGTTGCAATCGGTGACCTCGGTCGGGGCAGGCGCGAGCGCCAGCTGGACGGCACCGCAATGACAGGTAGCGTAGGGTCACGCTCTGCCAGAGGACATCAACTGCTCCAGAGCTGTCGTAGGATCGAGGCGTGCGCACGCGCCTCGCCCGCCTCGCCGCTCCCGTCTTGTTCGTCTCGCTCGTCGGCTGCACGTCCTCCGGGGAATCGCCGACCGGGCCGGCGTCGACGACGCCGGCCGCTGCGCCTGCTCCGCCCGAGCCGGCCGCTGGCGGGGTCGGAACGGTCGCCACGCAGACGTTCCGCTCGGCCGCGCTCGGGGTCAACAAGAGCTATCGGGTCTACTTGCCGGCCGGATACGCCCGGAGCGATCGACGCTATCCGGTCGTCTACCTCCTCCACGGCATCTCCGGCGTCGAGTCGGACTGGCTCGAGCGCGGCGACCTGGCCCGGGCTGCCGACCGGCTGCGGCTGCAGGCGATCGTGGTGATGCCGGACGGCGATGCCGGCTTCTACGCCAACTCCGTCACCCCGGCCCGATACGAGGAGTGCATGGCCGGAAAGTCTCCATTCGAGGAAGAGTCGCCGCGCGCCAGCACCTGCGTCCACAAGGCCGACTACGAGGACTACATCGTCCGCGATCTGATCGCCGAGGTCGACGCTCGCTACCGGACCGTCGCCGAGCGGCGCGGCCGGGCCATCGATGGTCTCTCGATGGGCGGCTTCGGCGCGCTGTCACTCGCGATGCGTCACCGGGACCTGTTTTCGTCCGCGGCCAGCCACTCCGGCGGCGTCGCGTTGTTCTACCAGGGCCCGCACCCCTACGACGCGGCGCGCGTCGATCTTGTCGAGGACGTCTCGCGGTGGGGCGGGGATACGGGGCGGTGGGGTCCCTGGGTGCGCAGCATCTTCGGCCCGGATCCGAAGAACTGGCGTGCGCACGATCCGGCGACCCTGGCCTGGAAGCTGCGCGACGGCGATCTCGCCATCTACGTCGACTGCGGTACGGAGGACGATTTCGCGCTCCAGGACCAGGCGGCCTACCTGCACGACGTCCTGGCGCGCCGCGGCATCCGACACAGCTATGAGCTCGTGCCGGGACGACACGACTGGAATTTGTGGAAGCACCGGATCGACGACAGCCTGACGTTCCACGCCGGCGTCTTCGCGGCCGCCGGGCTCTGATCCTCGGGCTATTCCAGGTCGAGAGCTGCAGCGTCCTCGCGGTCGAGCCCGGCGAGCGTCGCCTGCGCGGCGAAGAGAAGCGCGGCTTGCGCGAGGCCGAGCGCACAGGGGATGGCGGACACGGCGAACATGATCGGCTCGCCTCCCGCGCCGAAGCATGTGGCGCCGAGTGCCGCCGCGACCAGGGTGTGGTGGAAGAGGCTCTGGCGGGCGACGGATGCCACCGACTCGGCCGAGCAGGTCCGGCGGGCCGCGAGCACGTCAACCGCACGCATGAGGCGCGGCCCGACAATGAAGCCGCGCACCACCGCAACGAACAGGCCAACGGTGCCGAGGCCAAAGAGCCACCCATGATGGGCGAGCTCGCTGGCGCAGCAGGCGGAGCCGCCGAACAGGACGGTGCCGGCCGGGGCGAACACGAAGACGGTCAGCGCGCCCCAGGCGAACGCGGTGACGGAGGCGAACCAGCAGACGGCCGGAATGCTTCGCGGACGTTCAATCCGGATCGGGGCCGAGCGGTACGCGCCCTGGCCGACCGAGGGGCGGGTCTCGACCGTGCGGCCCCAGCGCAACCGGTGTCCGCGCGCAACTTTGCGGGTCTTGAGGATGCCCGCGAGGAGAGCCAGGGAGAGGAGCCCGACAACCAAGTTCATCTACCTGCTCGAACGCACGACCGGCGCCGGCGACGTACGGGACGGATACCCGGTGCCGATAGTGGAAAGCCGACCTCAGGCCCGATCCATCTTCCTCGGGCCCCAGACGACGGTCCGGATTTCGAGGCCGAGGCGGTCGGCCTGGCGGGGGAGGTCTCGCTCGAGACCTGCGCTCAGGCCCCCGACTCTCTGTCTTCCTCATCGCACCGCCTTCGAGGCACCCCCGAGGCGACGCTGTTGCCGCCATACTGGGCGACCGGACCATGTGCCGTGCGAGTTGAGCCGTGACGCGTGCGCCATGCCTGCAGTACGTGGCGTCTACCCTCGTCGCAGCGGGTCTTGCTGCGTGTGGCGACGTGCGTGACCCGTGTGATGGCATCAGCGGGGCCTGCCTGGCCGTGCGCGTCGCGTCATCGGTGGCGGTCGAGATCGACGAGCTCGAGGTCGATCTTCTGTACGGTGACCTTCATGCGACGACGCGGACACAGCCGGATGACGGGCGTGTGGTCTCTCTGCCGGTCGTCACCGCCGTCGAGCTCGACGTTCCGGATGAGCCGGTGCTGTCGGTCGGCCTGGTCGTGGCCGGGAAGCTCAATGGTCGCGTCGTCGGGTCGGGTGCAGGCTCCGCCGTCCTCGAAGCGGGCGAACGCACCGAGATCGACATCCAGCTGGAGCCGGCGGCAGAGTGCGTTTCGGGCGACCACTACTGTGGGAGCCACGGCCTCGCCGGCGACCCGAACACCCTGTACGAGTGCAACGATGATGGCGTGCCGCTGGCGCGTGGCCTCTGCGTTTTCGGCTGCCTCGTGCTGGATGGCGACGACGCGTGCCGCGGCGGCGGAGGCCGGTGCATCGACACCGGCTTTTACTGCGGCGGTGACAAGCTCGATGGCGATCCGCAGACGCTGTATCGCTGTCAGGACGGGATTGGCGTCGATGGCATGGTCTGCCCGGACGGATGCATCGTCCAGGCGCCGGGCCAGGACGACGAATGTCGCTGAACGGATGCCCCGTCGACGTCGCTCAGTGGCAGCTGACGTGGTCCAGTGACCGGGCTACTCCCGAACTGACCCGGATCGGGGCGGCGCGGCCTCCATCAAGGTATGTGGACTCGATCCTGCCTCCTGCCAGCGGATGCGATTGCCTTGCTGGCCGCGGCCACGCTGTCGGCCTGCAGCGACTCCGGGTCGGGCGGGGAGGGGATGGACACGGGCGGGCAGCCGGGCGCCGACGGGGGCGGAGGTGGAGACGGCGATTGGTCCGACGGTGCTCCCGTCGTTGCGCCAGCCGCAGGCCTGTGCGGCTGGGCTGCGGTCGCCGGCGACGGGGTGACGACCACGACCGGGGGCGGAGAGGCGCCTCCCATCACCGTGACCACGGCCGAGGAGCTTCTCGCGCTGGCCGAGGACCCCGAGCCGCGCGTGATCCAGATCGACGGCATGCTCGACACGCCGGCGCTGGACGTGGCGTCGAACAAGACGATCGTCGGTGTGGGGCCGAGCTCCGGGATCCGCGGAGGCATCCGCATCCACGGCGAGAGTCTCACCGAGCGCATCTCGAACGTCATCATCCGCAACCTGCACGTCGACGGCACCACCACCGACATCGAGGATGGCATCCAGATCTTCTTTGCCCATCACGTCTGGATCGACCACGTCGACGTCTTCGACGCCCCCGACGGCAATCTCGACGTCACCCACGGTTCCGACAACGTGACGATCTCGTCGAGCCTGTTCCACTACACCGACGCGGCCCCCGCCGATCACCGCTTCTCCAATCTCATCGGTCACGACGACGACAACCAGGCGGAGGACGAGGGCCGGCTGCGGGTCACGTTCCACCACAACTGGTGGGCCGACAACGTCGTCGAGCGCATGCCCCGCATGCGCTTCGGCTACGTGCACCTGCTCAACAACTACTACACCGCCGCCGGCAACAACTACTGCATCGGGGCCGGCGTCGAGGCGCGCGCCGTCGTCGAGAACAACGCCTTCGCCGGCGTGAACGACCCCAACATCCTCTACGACGACGAACCGTCGGCCGGCTTGACCGTGTTCGGCAACCAGTACGAGGGTACCGAGGGCCTCGAGAACGGGGATCAAGGCCAGCCCGTCTCCCCGTTCCCCGACGACTATGTCGCGTGCCCCACCGACTCTGCGAGCGACGTGCCCGCCGTGGTGATGGCAGGCGCCGGACCGCGGTAGCACGTTCCGGGTCCGCCTCGTCGTCGCTGGTTTTCTGGAGCATCCTGCGGGTGTCCAGGAGCCGCTTGCTGCACGTTGCTTGACGGAGGCGGCACGGGGCTCTATGTGTCCACGATGGACGTCGCGATCTGGTCCGACTTCGTCTGACCCTGGTGCTACGTCGGTCTCGTCGAGATCGCGAAGCTGGGCCGGGAATACGACCTCACCGTCGACTGGAGACCGTTCTTTCTGCGCCCGGACACGCCGCCGGAGGGCCGCCCGCTGCCCGCGTACGTGCGCGCGCGGGCCAAGGACCCGAACGATCCGCTGAAGAGGCGGGCCGAGCGCGAGGGCCTTGTCATGGTGCGGCGCGAGATCGTGCCGTCGACCAGGCGAGCCCACGAGGCCGCCGAATTCGCCCGCGCCCACGGCCAGCTGAACTCGATGCACGCGTCCCTGCTGCGTCGCTACTGGACCGACGGCCAGGACCTTTACTCGCTCGACACGCTGGGAGCCGCAGCCGAGGAGGTCGGCCTCGACCCGGACGCGCTGCAGGCAGCGATCGAGGCCGGCACGTACCGCTCCGCCGTCGAGGACAGCGTCCGCGAGGCGAACGACCTCGGAATCCACGCCGTCCCGACCTTCATCTTCGACGGCCGGCTCGCGGTGCAGGGCGCGCAGGAGCTGCCCGTCTTCCAGCAGGTCATGCGCGAGCTCGGCGCCGAACCGTTCGCCGCCCGCTGAGTCGCGACCGGACCCCGTCCGGGCGCAATCTCTGATCGCGGGGTCACGGACCGCGCGACGCGTGGCCTCCATGCGCGGCGCGCCGATCTGATCGCCGGCGCCGGCGCCGGTCTGTGTTTGACGCCGCGCGCGCTCTTCTCTACGTGTACCCAGCAATCAGTCGTCTCGCGGGCCGGCCCGGCCGGCTTCAGTCGCCGGGACCCGGGTGCCCGCTGCGGCGGCCGTATCAGGTCGTCGCTGTACAACCTCGACCGAGGAGAAACGTCGTGTCGTCCACTCATGTCTTGCCTGCGCCTCACGGCGGCGTCGAACGGCTGAGCGCGCGGGCGCGCGGGATGCTGCTGGTGCTTTGCGGCGCGATCTTTCTCGATGCGCTCGACGTGTCGATGATCGGTGTGGCGCTGCCGTCGATCGGCGCCGATCTCGGCATGTCCAATGGCTCGCTGCAGTGGGTGGTGAGCGGGTACGTGCTCGGCTACGGCGGCTTCCTGCTTCTGGGCGGACGCGCCGCCGATCTCCTGGGCCGCCGCCGGATGTTCCTCGTCTCGCTGGCCGTGTTCGTGGTCGCCTCCGCGCTGGGCGGGCTGGCCGACGCCGGGCCGCTGCTCATCGCGACGCGACTCATCAAGGGCATCAGCGCGGCATTCACGGCGCCGGCCGGGCTCTCGATCATCACGACCAGCTTCGCCGAGGGGCCGGCGCGCAACCGGGCGCTCCTCGTCTACACGGCGACCGGCGCGATCGGGTTCTCGCTCGGTCTTGTCTTCGGCGGCGTGCTGACCGTCCTGAGCTGGCGGTGGGTGTTCTTCCTGCCCGTGCCGGTCGCGCTGTTCATTCTTCTGGCCGCCTACTTCCTGGTGCCGGCGGATCCGCCGCGCGACGGTTCCTCGCGGGCGTTCGACGTCGCCGGCGCGGTCGCGCTGACCGCGGCGATGCTGCTGCTGGTGTTCACCGTCGTCGAGGCGCCCGCGGCCGGCTGGGCCTCTATGCGCACGCTGGGCTCGTTCGCCGTCGCCGCCGCGATCCTGGTCGGCTTCGTCCGCCACGAGGCGAGGACGGCGTCGCCGCTGGTGCGTCTGGGCATCCTGCGCTCCGGCCCGCTGGTGCGCGCCAACCTGGGCGCCATGTCGCTGTTCGGGGCCTACGTCGGCTTCCAGTTCATCGCGACGCTGTACATGCAGCAGCTGCGCGGCTGGTCATCGCTGGAGACCGGGCTGGCCATCTTCCCCGGCGGCCTGCTGGTCGCCATCCTCGCCCCGCGGGTCGAGCCGCTGGTCGAGCGCCTCGGGGTCAAGACGATGGTCCTGGTCGGGCTGGGGTCGACGGTCGCGGCCTACGCGCTGTTCCTGCGCACCGGCCTCGAGTCGAGCTACGTGCCGGCCATCCTGCCGACGGTGATGCTGGCCGGGCTCGGCTTCGCCCTGGCCTACGGGCCGCTCAACATCGCCGCCACCAACGGCATCGCCCCCGACGAGCAAGGCCTCGCCAGCGGCCTGGTGACCACATCGTTCCAGGTCGGCGGCGCCCTCGTGCTGGCCGCGGTCACGGCCGTCAACAGCGCCTGGACCGTGCCGGGCGGGTCGCCGGCGCAGACTCCTGGACGCGTTCCACGCGGCGGTCGTCGTCTCGGTCGTGGCCGCGGTCATGGGCGTGGTCGCCATGGCGCTACCGGCTCGCCTGCCGCGCCGTCGCGCGATCACCGTCGCGCGGCCCTGAGGCTACGCGAGCTCGGACGTCGCGGCGTCCTCGCGATCGAGCCGGGCGAGGGTCGCGCGCGCGCCGAGCAGCAGCGCGGCCTGCGCGGCCCCGATCGCACACGGGATGGCGCATGCGTACGCGATCGGGTCGGCGCCCGCCCCGGAGCAGAGGACGCCAAGCGCCGCCGCGACCAGCACATGGTGGAAGAGGCTCTGTCGCGCCACGGACCCCACTGACCCGGCCGAGTCGGGCGTGCGGACCGCCAGAGCGCGGACCATACGCACGAGCCGCGGGCCGACCATGTAGCCGCGGATGACCGCCACCAGCAGACCCAGGACGCCGAGTGCGAACCACCAGCGATCCGGGATGATGGAGAAGGTGGCGACGTAGACGAACAGTCCGCCGGCCGGGGCGAACAGGCACACGGTCAGCGCGCCCCAGGCGAACGCCGTGACGGAGGCGAGCGCGCAGATGGCCGGCATGCGGCGAGGCCGCTCGATGCTGACCAGAGCGCCACGGTAGACGCCCTCGCCGACCGCGGGGCCCGACTCCATCGTCCGGCCCCAGCGCCACCTCTGGCCGCGCGCGGCGACCCAGGTCGCGATGATGCCCGCGAGGAGCGCGAGCGAGGCGACCCCGACGGTGACGACGACGAGAGGGTTCATGCTGCCTCCTTTCAACGCACGGCGGACATCGGGGATTTCCCCGATTGGATGCCCGACGTCGCCGCGGAGGCATCAGCCTCGCCGCGCCTCGAGGGCGGCGCGGTACTCGCGCATGGCCTGGCTCGTCGGCCGGTCGGTCGGGGTAGCTGGCCAGCTCGTCGAGGTCGATGTTGGGGATCGCCGGACGCTGAGCGTGCACTGCTCGATATCGGGCCTGGCGATGGCCAGTGAGGGCGCGGTTACCCGCAGCCATGCGGCGGTTGTGCCCGACAACAGCCAGTGAGCAAGCCCGCAGTCCGGGCGGCGGGAACGTCGTGCCTCTATCGCGGCCGGGGCGGCAACACGTGACCGCTCTGGTCCGACATCGCTCCGGGATTTCGACGGAGGACCTATGTGCGCACATGTGCTCATCGTGGACGACGATGAGCTGATCCGGAAGGTGAGTGAGCGCGCGCTGACGCGAGCAGGTTTTGAGGTGGCCGTGGCTGCCACGACGACTCATGCGCTGGAGCTGGTGGCAGACCGCTGCTTCGACGTGGCAATCCTGGATTACTTTCTCGGCCCCGGCGACTACGGTTGCGCACTCATCGCGCCGATGCGTATCCGGAACCCGTCCATCCGCATCGCCATTCTCAGCGGGCTCGGAGTCCTGCCGGAGCTGGTCCACCATGGCTACGCAGCCGGTGCCGACCTTGTCGGCTCCAAAGCCAACGTGGATTGGGTCTCCGTCGCCCGTTGCGAGAGGGCTGTTCCCGATCACCCTGTTCATCCTGCCGTTGACCTTGACGCCCTCAAGCGGCAGGCCATACATGGCGCCTACCTCGTCCACAACCGGAACGTCTCCAGCACGGCGCGCGCCCTCGGCATGAGGCGCAGCAACCTGCAGCGCGTCCTGCGCAAGACACCGCCTCCGGAACTGAAATAGCCGAGGCGGTCGCCCGATCACGGCCAGGCCGGTCGTTTCGAGCGCTCCGAGCGTGCCTCTTTTTGAGGCATTCCCATTCAGCACGCACTCTGGCAGGAGTCTTTGAGGCGCTCGCTCACCGCGAGCATCTCGAGTGTAGGAGGGTCGTTTCAGTTCCTCCGAGACGACGGCACAGGATTCGAAAGGGAGTGGTAGGAGGAACGGTCGAGTTGTTGATCGAGTGATCAGCGTGCCGACGTGGGGCGGCGCGCGCGAGGCAGCGAACGCTGACCTCGCGGACGATCTGACGAGCTCCCGGTCGCCATGCAGGCAGTGCCTCCGGGAGCGCGTGCGAGACGAGCGCGCCGAGCGGCAGCCGCGGCGCAACGGGATAGCTGCGACCTGAGGGGCCACTGTGCCCTTCGTCGGGAGGAGACCATGAGGAGACGTGCGGATTGCAGGGAGCCAGCTCGAACCATCCAGCGGAGCCGCCTGCACAGGGGAGCGCGGCTGCGACGGCGAGGAAGCGACCGGCTGATCGGACTTGTCGCCATCCTGGCGGCGCTCGGCGGCTGCCTCTCAGATGATGCGACCAGCGTGACCGGACAGCCCGGGTCGGCGGTCGACGGGAAGGCTGGCGCGTCCGCGGCGCTCGTGCCGCCGCCCGGCGGGATCGTCGATACCGAGCCCGACTCTGGATGGACGGAGGGCAGGTTCTCGGTCAACCACAACGGCGCCGCCGAGTATCACCTGCCCCTCTGGGTGCCGGATGGTCGCGGTGGACTCACCCCCGAGCTTGCTCTTCATTACAACAGCCAGGCCGGGAACGGCCTCGTGGGTGTCGGCTGGTCGCTATGGCCGGGCTCTCGTCGATCTCGCCGTGCCCGCTCACGCTGGCACGCGATGGCCGGACCGAGAACGCGGGTATCGGACGCCTCGACGCGGCCTACTGCATGGATGGCCAGCGTCTGAGGCCCGTCTCGGGCGGCGGGACCGGCGAGCAGGACTACCGCACCGAGCGGGACACCTTCGCGCGGGTCCGCGCCTACCACGGTGCGGGCAGCAACCTGCCGCCCACCAGCTTCCAGGTGTGGACCAAGGACGGTCGAATCCTGACCTACGACACCCTGCTGCGAGCCTACCAGCTCACCGGGCAGAACCCGGAAGATCCCAGCTTCAGCCGATCGGCCGCGAGAGTGACGGTTTCCTGGGCGCTTCGAACCATCGAGGATCGCAACGGCAACGCCATCACCATCCAGTACGAGACCCTCGAGAGAGAAGACAACCAGTGGTCGGTCGAGATGGTGCCCAGGTTCATCACGTATGGACCGGACCGCAGCATCGAATTCGTCTACGACGAAGACGAAGAAAGGCCGGACGCAATCAGCATCTTCCACGCCGGACGATCGACCCTCGAGAGCGGCGATGGCGGCGTTCACACCGACGTCAGCCGGCTGCTCACGTCCATCAAGGTATCGGCCGGAACCGGGCTCCTGCGGACCTATACCCTCGAGTACGGGCAGAGCTTGTCCACGGAACGCAGCCTGCTTTCCAGCGTGACCGAATGCGATGGCGCGCCGGAGCCCGTCTGCCTCCGTCCTCTCCAGTTCGTCTGGTCCGGGGGGTTCAACAGCTCCTTCGAGGAGATCGACACGGATGTCACGGATGCCGCGATTGCGGCGTGGGACGAGCGCTTCTACATGCCGGGCGACATCGACGGGGACGGGAAGGACGACCTCCTCTACCGCAACGAGACCAATGACTGGAAGATGCGCTTCAGCAACGGGAGCGGCTTCGGGCCAGCGCAGGACGCCGGAATCCCCAAGGTGAGCGCCGACCACGACACGAAGGCACGCGCCATCGACTTCGATCGCGACGGCCGGATGGACGTCATGGTCGAGGTCCCCGACTCTTCCGACCGGACTGTGTTCCGGCTGTATCGGTCAACCGGCGCTGGATTCGCGGAGGTCTTCACGGATCCGGATCGATTCGCCTGGACTGTCAACGGTGACTTCGAAGGCGGCCTGTGGAACGGATTCTTTGCGGACATCGACGGCAACGGGCTGCCCGACTATCTCGGAGCGGTTCTGGACTGGGAGCCCGACGAGGAACCCAGTATCCGCATGCGCTGGAAGTATCGCCTGAACGACGGTTCGGGGCTGGGACCGTTCCAGGAGGGCCCGACCACCGCACCTCCCATCGAAGAATTCGGCGATGACGTCCCGTTCGATTACCAGATCCGGGCGATGGCCTCGGACGGCCGGCGCGCGCGGCTGCTGAAGTGGGCCGGTGGCGACGACTCGAACTACACGGCGCTCGGCCTGTTCGAGACGCTGGCGGAGAGCGAGCATGCGCTCAATCTTCCGTTCCTGGCAGGTGACGAGAACGTCGATCGGCGCAACCTCCACTTCGCCGACGTCAACGGCGACGGCCTCGAGGACGCCGTCTATCCGTGTACCGGAATGAAGGTGCAACTCTCGAGCGGGCTTGGATTCTCCAACCTCATCGAGGGACCCAGAGAGTACGAGCCTTGCCGCCCGCTGGGTGGCGACGACAACCGCCGCATTCGAGTCGTCGATTTCACCGGTGATGGCAACGATGACATCCTGCTGATCCACGGTGGCACTCCAGAGAGCACCAGTGACTTTGGCCAGGGCGTTCAGCTCTACACGTGGACAGGCCGGGGCTTCAGGCGCCGGGCGACCAACATCGGCGTGACCCCGGTCGTGTCGGGCGGCGAGCCAATCGGCGCGATCCAGCCGCTGGACTTCAACGGCGATGGGCTCATGGACATCGCCAAGGTGGTCAGGACCGGGCCGGAGGTCACGACGAGTTTCATCAGGCTCTACAAGCGCCTGGGCTTCGTGCCCCAGGGGCTGAATACAACGCAGGTGCCCGACAAGCTGGTGCGCGTCAAGGTGGCCGGCCTGGGTGACCGCGTCGAGGTCAACTACACGACGATGGCAGACAGCGCCATTCACACGCCTGCAACCGCGAACTGCGCCTACCCGCTCAGCTGTCCCGGTCGTGGCGGAAGCGTGGTGTGGATGGAACGGATCGCCAACGGCATGGAGCACCCGGACTTCCCATGGCACACCTTCACACATCACTACACGGCGGCGCGCGCTGACCTCCGCGGCCACGGCTGGCTCGGCTTTGCTCAGCATGACGTGCGCGACACGGGACGTGTCAACGCTGTGACCTCGACCTTCCTCGACAACGACGACACCAGGTCGTTCTCGGTCGGTGGCGACGTCATGGCCTATGTCTATCCGTTTGCCGGGCTCGCGGACAGCGTCGTCTCTACAGTCGTCTCGGGTACGCGCGACGGTGCGCCGGTGACCCACGAGAGCATGGCAGATAGCGAGCTACGCTTCGTCCTGGGGACCAGCGAAGGCAGCTGGATCCTGCGGCTCGCCAGCAGGACGACCAGGGAGCGGGAGCGTGTGGGGCAGGGAGACTGGGAGTCCCTCCGCCTGCGCACGACGACCTTCGACGACTACGACGAGTTCGAGAACGCCCGCGCGGTCGCCACGGCGGTCCCCGGCTCGGACCAGATCGACTCCTTCACGTACGAGAACGACACGGCCAGCTGGCTCATCGGGCTGAGAAGGACGCACGTGGCGACATCGTGCACGCGTCCCGACGGTGACTGTCAGACGCGGACGTTCGGCTTCGACTACGACGAGCACGGCAACCTCGAGGAGAGAGTCATCGCGCCGGACCAGCCCTCGAATACCGAGCTCCACCTGCGCACCACGGTCGGGTACGGGAACTTCGGAAACATCACGTCGGTCACGCACACCGACGCGAGCGGCGAGGCGCGGACCACCAGCTTCACGTACGACCCTCTTCAGCTCTACCCGGCGTCCTCGACCAACGCGCTCGGCCACACGGCCTCGGTGACGGTCCATTCCGGCCTGGGTGTCGCGCTCGACAGCCGCGATGCCAACGGCGTGGTGCCGGCGACGATGAAGTACGACCGCTTCGGTCGTTTGCGCGAGGTCAACCACGCCGACGGATACTTCGAACGATACACCTCGGCCGGTCCTCTGGTCGGGCGCACGACGGTGCCCGACGGCAACGGCGGCACAGTCGTGCGCGACGAGGTCCGGACCGACGCGCTCGGCCGGCCAATCCGCCGCATCCTGTTCGATGAGCATCAGAGCGCGGTCGCGACCATGTACGACGACCTCGGGCGGGTGTCCCAAATCTCCCGGCCGCACCCCAATCTCACGCCGCCCAGCCACTTCACCACGTACACGTACGACGACCTCGACCGGCCGCTCACGACGGTTGCACCCGATGACGTGACCACGCGGAACGAGTACATCGGGCTCGAGACGCACAGCTACGACGGCGAGAACGTGCACAGCTACATCGTCGAGCGCCGCGACGGTCGCATCGGCTCTCGCTTCGAAGACGATCCCGTCTCCGCGAACTGGCTCGAGACCAGGTTCGACTACGGCCCGTTCGGGCTGCTTCGGGGCACCACCGCAGCGGACGGGACGACCCAGAGCATGGTGTACGATCTGCGGGGCCGGCGCATCCAGCACGTGGATCCGAGCACCGGGACGACCACCGCGGTGTACAACGCCTTCGGCGACCTGCGCCAGGAGATCAACGGCGAGGGCGAGCTGACCGACGTCCAGATCAGGGACCTTCTCGGCCGGGTGTGGCGGATCAGCTCTCCCGACGGCCTGACGACGTACGAGTGGGACAAGCCGGGCGGACTCGGGAAGCTCGACGCGGCCACCCAGCAGGACGACGCCAACGGCCACTACGTCATCAGCCGTTTCACCTATGACGACATCGGGCGCAACAAGAAGACGAGCTGGGAGATCGACGGCAACGACAACGTCTTCGAGATCGACGTCGGGTTCGACACCATCGGCCGGCTCGGCAGCATCACGTATCCGAGGCTGCCATCCGAATCGGAGCTCCTGTCGCCGCCACGCTTCAAGGTCAACTACGAGTACAGTCCGGTCGGCTACCTTGTGGGCGTGACGAACGCGGCGACCGGCGTCCCCTACTGGACCGCCGATAGCCGAGAACCGGACGGCCAGATCGAGCAGGAGACTTACGGCAACGGCGTGGTCGGGATGCGCGAGTACGAACCTCAGACGGGGCTGCTGCTCTCGCTGACAGCCGACGGCCCGGGCGCCAGCCTCGACGAGCTCGTCTACGACTACGACGACAATCGCAACGTCCGGCTGCGCGAAGACAGGGTCGGCGTCAACTCACGGTCTCAGACCTATACCTACGACTCGCTCGGCAGACTCGATACGTGGACACATGCACGGCTCGACGACTCTGACACGGTGACGACCGACTTCAGCTACGACAGCGTCGGCAACCTGCTGAGCGAGACCGTCACCGGACGGGCGGGGCGCAACGTCGTCTATCGATACCGGGAGAACGGCGCTCCGCCGCACGTCCTCACGTCGCGCAACGGGCAGCCGTACACCCACGATGGCGCCGGCCGCCGTACCGCGGGCGGCGCGCTGTCGTCGATCACTTACAACCGCCGCAACCTGCCCCTGGTGATCCAGCGGAGCAGCGGCACCAGCGCCGAGCTCGCATACGACGCGGCGGGAACCCGGGTGTTCAAGCAGACGAACGCCTATACTCGCTTCTCGATCGCCGGACTCTTCGAGCGCACGATCACGAGCGAGTTCCGCAACGCGCACTTCGTGATGGCCGAGGGCCGCGAGGTGGCCCAGGTGACGGTGACGCAGGCCGAACCGAAAGGGCCGATCACGGCCACGGAGACCCGCTACATCCACCCTGACGGCCAGGGCAGCGCCGTCCTGGTCACCAACGAGGCAGGCGCGCGCGTCGCCGAGCTGTTCTACGAGCCCTTCGGCCGCCGCACCGACGACAAGTACGATCCGCTGGGCGGCACGGCCCCGGTCAGGCCCGGCTACACCGGTCATCGCCCCGACGAGGAGTTCGGTCTCATCGACATGGGCGGCCGCGTCTACGACCCTGACACGCGCCGCTTCCTGACCCCGGACCCCTTCATCCAGGCCCCGCTGTTCAGCCAGAGCCATAACCGCTACCCCTACGTCTGGAACAACCCGGCCACGCTCATCGACCCCTCCGGCTTCTGCAACGATTCGGTTTTTGACACCGACGCGGGGATCTCCAACGGAGACTCGAATTGCTCAGAGGGCGGCGACGGAGTCTCCGTGGAGGGCGACACGCTCGTGGGCCTTGGCATCGGCGTTGCCATCGGGGTGACGGCGGGGGTTGCTGCCGCTACGGGTTTCTTCGACTGCCTCTTCGGTTGCGACGGCAGTGAAGCCCCGAGCTCCGACGACAACAACGTGACTGATGGAATATCGACAGGGTCAGGGGGCGGACTGGTCGGCGGCCACGATCCGTGGGGACCTGGATTTGTCGGGGCACGGCCCAACTACCCCGAGGCCATTCGAGGGCCCGACTGGTCTTCGGGCTCCGAAAAATGGATCCTCTTTGAAGGGTCTGCACTCGAGGTTGACTGCAAGACGCCGGAGCTTTGCGCGTCGTTCATCAACGCCTTCATGGAAAGCGCTGTGGATACCACAGAGTCGCTGGCCAAAGGCGCCGCGTTTGCGTACGTTGGATTCGTTGGGTCGCCTGGGTCGGCTGCAAGAGCAACAGGATTCCTCGATGATGCCGCAAGTGCAGCAGCCACAGAGAGTGCCTATCCCCGCAGCCTCGGTGCGGCTGCGGCCAGACGGACGAAGCAGGGGGGAAGGTTCACTGAGCCTGATCTTCCGCCGAGGATGATAGTCGAGCAAGATGGTGTTCGGATCGAGCAATTCTACAGAGGCGGCGACCATGGTCCGGCGCATCTCCACGTCTATGGCGGCGGGCCCCCAACTAGGATCGGCCAAGCGGGTCGGCCGCTCGCTGGCTCGCCGGCACTTACGGCAGCCCAGCGGGCCGTGGTCAAAGGAAATCGGTCGGCTGTGAGAAAAGCCATCGACCAGATTCAGCGGTGGTTCAGGTTCGAAAAGAGATACTAAAGGGATCATAGATCGGCATGGGCAACGCGGACGAGCAAAAGAACGACCGGACAGTTTGGGTCTTTCTCGGTGAGGGCGGTAGTTTTCCTTCGGCAGTTTTCGAGACACGGAGCTTGGCCGACGTGTGGATTCTTAAGCATCGACTCTCGGGCGTGCTGACGGAATATCCCGTGAACGTCGGGGTGTATGAGTGGGCCCAGGAACGTGGATTCTTCACTCCGAAGAAGGACGAGCAAACTTCGGCCGAGTTTGTCGGACGATTTTCCAGCGGAAGCCAGGAACACTTTCACTATGAAAACGGATCTCCCGTCGGCTAAGAGCGTGTGCCCCCGTAAAGGTCGCCGCGCGCTTCGGCCGCTCATGCGGCGGGTCTTCTTGTTGGCCTCGGCCTCCCGCTGCGATAGCTCTCGCCGTCGGTGGGTCGAGATCAAAGAGAACGTCAACTTGTATTGACGACACCAATAGCCCGCGCGTTCGGCCGGGGGGGCGGTTTGGACCGCCCCCTCGCGGAGCGGGGCCCACTCCTTACTCGCCTCATACGTCTACACGACGGGAACGTGTAATGACCAAGCTGGCCAAGAGGCGAAGAGGCCATTCGGCGACTGGTGGAAGACCTCGCCGGCGGTGACCTCGCAGCGGTTGAAGCCGATGGCAGGATCGGTCGAGTGACGCTGGATGAACTCCGACGCACGGTTCGCATTTGGTCGGACGTTGACTCTCCTACCTGAGAATGCAGTCGACATTGCGGAGAGCTATCCTGTGGAAGGCGTCGCGGGCCGAACCGCAGTTGACCTGCCGCTGTGTCAATCGATGGATGATCGTCATGGCTTGTAGCGCCTGGAGACCATCCATGCCCGCGTGTCTCATCGAGAGCGCGTAGCGCGGACAGAGAGCCGACTCCCACGGCGCATGATCCGCGCCGTGGGCCGATCGCCAGACTGTGCCGGCACAAGGAATCTCGAAGCGGCGATCGTCCTCGCGAGAGGTCCGGGTGCGGACGGCGGCGTGGGCGAGTTCCGTTCCTCGCTGGTCTACTCATTCGAAGGGTCTGCGGCCGCCGGCGCTCGCATCCAGGCGGGCAAAGCTGTCCCGCCATCACTAGGCCGGTCGCTTCGCGCCGGACTGAGATACCTGCACGCCAGAGCGCGCCGCAGGAGTCAACTTTTGACCGGAGGCGAGTCTACGTGGGCCGTTGAGCTCACGTGGACGTCATACAAGGTCAGGCCTCGCAGAGTAGCTGCACCTTGGCCACGCCGGGCGACGCGGCGCGCTCGAGCGCGGCGAGGCCGTCGGTGAGAGGGTAGGCGTCCTCGAGCAGCGGGGCAGGGTCGATGCGGCCTTCCTGCAGCGCGCGCAGGGCCGGGGCGAACGGGCCGCAGCGGGAGCCGACGACGGTGATCTCGTCGATGACCAGGGGCGCCGCGTCCAGCTCGAGCTTGCCGTGGTAGGTGCTCTTGAGGACCATGGTCCCACGTGGGCGCAGGAGAGACCGCGCGCGCTCGAAGCCGGTCGCCGATCCGGTCGCCTCGACCACCACATCGAAGCCGCCGTCGATGCTCTCATCGACCATCGCCACGCGGACGCCGTGGCGCGCCACTCTCTCGAGCTTGTGGCGGTGGCGGCCGACGAGCGTGACCTCGGCGCCGGTCTGCACCAGCACCAGCGCGACGAGCGAGCCGAGCTTTCCGTCGCCGAGCACAGCGATCCGGCTGCTCGGATCGATCCGCAGCTGCTCGAGGATCTCGTAGGCCGCGGCCAGCGGCTCGGTGAACGCGGCGATCGCGTCCGGATACTCCCTCGGGCACGCGGTGGAGGTTGCGGACCGGCAAGGTCACGTACTCGGCGAAGCAGCCGTCCTTGCCGACGATGCCGAGGGTCGTCCGGGTCGCGCAGTGCCGCGCCAACCCGGCCAGGCAGCGCTCGCAGCGCGCGCAGCCCAGGTTGATCTCGCCGGTCACGCGCGCGCCGACCCAGCTGCTCGGCCTCGCCGGCGACATCGACCACCTCGCCGACGAACTCGTGGCCCAGCGTGCCGCGGAAGCCCAGGTAGCCTCTGACGATCTCGAGATCCGTCGTGCAGATGCCGGCCCGGCGGACGCGGATCAGGGCCTCGTCGATTCCTGGCCGCGGCACATCGACGTCCTCGATCGCCGGCGCGTCCGAGAAGCGGAGGGCCTTCACGCCGCGCTCACACCCAGCGGAAGACGGCGAGCGCGTACACGACCGCGACGGCCGCCGCGCCCCACAGGCCGCCGCCGAACGCGGCCAGCCAGCCGAGGAAGATGAAGGAGGTGCCGAGCAGCGAGATGAACAGGCGGTCGCCGCGGGTGGTGTCGATGCGCAGGATGCCGCGGCGCGGCGCGCCGCCCGGACGGCGCCACTCCCAGATGCCCATGCACATGAGCAGGAAGCCGATGGCCAGGAAGAAGACCGCCGTCTGCCAGGTCCACGCCATCCACGAGAGCTTGCTCCACATCGTCGCCCTCCCTCAGACGCGGCCGAGCGCGAAGCCCTTGGCGATGTAGTTGCGGACGAAGTAGATGGCGAGCGCGCCCGGGATGATCGTCAACGTCCCGGCCGCCGCCAGCAGGCCCAGCTCGTAGCCGGAGCTGCTCGCCGTCCGCGTCATCGTCGCCGCGATCGGCTTGGCCGCCACCGACGTGAGCGTCTTGGCCAGCAGCAGCTCGACCCAGGAGAACATGAAGCAGAAGAACGCCGTCACGCCGATGCCGGACGCGATGGTCGGCATGAAGATCTTGGTGAAGAAGCGCCAGAAGCCGTAGCCGTCCAGGTACGCGGTCTCGTCGAGCTGCTTGGGCACGCCCGACATGAAGCCCTCCAGGATCCAGACCGCCAGCGGGATGTTGAACAGGCAGTGCGCCAGCGCCACGGCGATGTGCGTGTCGAACAGGCCGATCGCCGAGTAGAGCTGGAAGAACGGCAGCGCGAACACGGCGGCCGGCGCCATGCGGTTGGTCAGCAGCCAGAAGAACAGGTGCTTGTCGCCGAGGAAGCGATAGCGCGAGAACGCGTAGGCGGCGGGCAGCGCCACGGTCACCGACAGCACCGTGTTGATGAGGACGTAGATGATCGAGTTCACGTAGCCGAGGTACCAGGTCGGGTCGGTGAAGATCTTGCGGTAGTTGTCGAGCGTGAACTGCTGCGGCCACAGCCGTGAACGAGCCGAGGATCTCGTTGGTCGTCTTGAACGACATGCTGATGAGCCAGTAGATCGGCAGCATCAGGAAGAGGATGTACAGGGTCGGCAGCAGCCAGCTGACGCGCTTCATTGCTGCTCCTCCCCGCGCGTCATGACCGTGTAGAACAGCCACGACAGCGACAGGATGATGAGGAAGTAGATGATCGACATCGCCGCCGCCGGGCCGAGGTCGAACTGGCCGAGCGCGATCTTGACCAGGTCGATCGACAGCAGCGTCGTCGAGTTGCCCGGCCCGCCGCCGGTCAGCACGAACGGCTCGGTGTAGATGTTGAAGCTGTCCATGAAGCGCAGCAGCACCGCGATCATGAGCACGCGCTTCATCTTGGGCAGCTGGATGTAGCGGAACACCGCCCACGAGCGTGGCGCCGTCGATCTTGGCCGCCTGGTAGTACGCGTCGGGGATCGCGCGCAGCCCGGCGTAGGCCAGCAGCACCACCAGCGACGTCCAGTGCCACACGTCCATGGCGATCAGCGTCGCCCACGCGGCCACCGGCTGCTGCGTGTAGTTGTAGTTGAGCCCCATGCCGTTGAGCAGGTTGCCCAGCATGCCGATGTCGGGCAGCGCGAAGATGTTCCACATCGCGCCGACCACGTTCCAGGGAATCAGCAGCGGCAGCGCCATCAGCACCAGGCAGACCGACACCCAGAAGCCCTGGCGCGGCATGGCCAGCGCGATCGATGACGCCGAGCGGGACCTCGATGACGCAGGATGATCCCGGTGAACAGCGAGCTGGCGCAGCAGCGCGTCGTGGAAGCGCGTCCGAGTGCAGCACCTGCCTCGAACCACTTGAGCCCCTCGAAGAAGAAGATGTTGTTGCCGAACGTCTCCTGGACCGCGTAGTTGACCACCGCCATCAGCGGGATGATCGCGTTGAACGCGACCAGCAGGACGACCGGCAGCACGAACAGCCACGCCTTCTGGTTCTGCGTCTTGTCGCTCATCTGACCTCGGTCAGCCTCGGTCGGCGGCCTTCTCCACCAGCCAGCCGTCGGCGTACAGGCGCGTGTGCGCCTGGTCGAACTTCACGTGGGCCACCTCGCTCGGCACCGGCACGCCGTCGTCGACGAGCAGCTTGATGCCGATCTCGCCGTGGCGTGCCTCGACGATGCGGTGGCGCCCGGCGTCGCTCACCCGCACGATGCGGACCGGGATGCCGTCCTCGGCCAGCTTCACGAACTCCGGGCGCACGCCGATCTCGATGCGCTTGCCGTCGAGCGACCCGCGCCGGCGGGTTGTCCACGCGGACCCGCGTCCCGGCCAGCAGCGCCGAGTCGCCGTCGAGCTCGCACGGCAGCACGTTCATGCCCGGCGAGCCGATGAAGTGACCCACGAACGTGTGCTGCGGCCGCTCGAACAGCTCGACCGGCGATCCGATCTGCACCACCGTGCCGTCGTGCATGACGACCACCTGGTCGGCGAAGGTCAGCGCCTCGGTCTGGTCGTGGGTGACGTAGATCATCGTGCGCGCGATGCGCTGGTGCAGCTCGCGCAGCTTGCGAGCGCAGCTGCGACTTGAGGTGCGGATCGATGACCGTCAGCGGCTCGTCGAGCATGATGACGTTGACGTCGGAGCGCACCAGCCCGCGGCCGAGCGAGATCTTCTGCTTGCCGTCGGCGGTCAGCCCCGACGCGCGCCGGCCCAGCATCGCGCTCGAGATCGAGCATGCGCGGCGATCTCCGCACACCTTGGACTGGATGTCCGCCTCCGGCAGGCCGCGGTTGCGCAGCGGGAAGGCCAGGTTGTCGCGCACGGTCATCGTGTCGTAGACGACCGGGAACTGGAACACCTGCGCGATGTGGCGCCGGTCGGTGGGCGACGTCGGTCAGGTCGGCGCCGTCGAACAGCACCCGCCCCTCGGTCGGCCGCACCAGCCCGGAGATGATGTTGAGCAGCGTGGTCTTGCCGCAGCCGGAAGGGCCGAGCAGGGCGTACGCGCCGCCGTCGCGCCACTCGAGGTCGAGCTGCTTGAGCGCCCAGTCCGCCTCGTCTGACGGCTTCGCGCTGATAGCTGTGCCGCACCTTCTGCGAGGTGATGCGCGCCATCAGACTCAGCTTTCCGTCGCCGTCGAAGAACATGCAGCGCTCGACGTCGATGAAGAAGGGTGCCGTCTCGCCCACCTGGATGGCGTGCACGCCGTGCGACTGCGACACCCAGCTGAGCTCGCCGTGCTCGAAGTGGATGACGCTCTCGGAGCCGCTGATCTCGGCGATCTGGACCCGCCCCTCGATCTGCGCCGCGGCCTTGCCGTTGGCGGTCGGGCTGTATGTGGTGCGGGCGGATGCCCGACGGTGTAGTTGCCGTCGGCGCAGCGTCACGCCGCGGACCGGCCACTTCACCGTGTCGCTGAGCACCACGGTCGCCCTTCTCCACCGCCACCGGCGCCATGTTGATGGGCGGGTTGGAGAAGACGCGCGCGGTCAGGACGTTGGCCGGCTTGCGGTAGATGTCGGCGGTCGGCCCGAACTGGGTGACGCTGCCCTCGTGCAGCGCCGCGGTGTGGCCGCCCAGCAGCAGCGCCTCGGTCGGGTCCGACGTGGCCAGCACCACCGTGCAGCGCCGGTTGGTGAACAGCGCGGCAGCTCGTCGCGCAGCTCCTCGCGCAGCTTGAAGTCGAGGTTGGCCAGCGGCTCGTCGAGCAGGACCAGGTCGGCGTCCTTGACCAGCGCGCGGGCCAGCGCCGTGCGCTGCTGCTGCCCGCCCGACAGCTCGGCCGGCCGCCGGTCCAGCATGGGCGTGAGCCGCAGCAGCTCCGCCACCTTGTGGACCCGCGTGCTTGACCTCGGCCGACTTCATGCCGCGCCACCCGCAGCGGCGACGCGATGTTCTCGAACACCGAGAAGTTCGGGTAGTTGATGAACTGCTGGTAGACCATGGCGGCGTTGCGCTTCTGCACGGGCACGCCGGTCACGTTCTTGCCGCGGAACCAGACCTCACCCGAGCTCGGCTTCTCCAGCCCGGCCATGAGCTGCATCAGCGTCGTCTTGCCGGACAGCGTGGTGCCGAGGAGGATGTTGAAACCCTCCTCGGCGAACACCACGCTGGTCTCGTGGATGTGGGTCTCGGCGCCGACGCGCTTGACCACACTTCTCAGCTCGAGCGTCACTGCAGGATGGTCTAGCCCGGGGGCTTCTTCTCTTCAACCTGCCAGCGCTTCACCAGCTCGTCGTAGTCCACCGTCTCGCCCTTGGGCTTCTCGTTGGCGAGCTTGGCCTTGGGGCCGTCCGGCTTGCCGAGCCATTCCTTCGGGTCCTTGGGGGCCGCCAGGCGCGGGCCGCAGCCGCCGTAGACCTTGGCCTTCTCGTCGGCCTCCTGCATGCGCGCCATGACCTGGTCCATCTCCTCGGCCAGGCGGTCCATGGCCTGCTGCGGGGTGAACGCACCGGAGTTCACGTCGCCGATGTTCTGCCACCAGAGCTGCGCCAGCTTGGGATAGTCGGGCACGTTGACGCCGGTCGGGGTCCAGTTCACGCGGTCCGGCGAGCGGTAGAACTCGACCAGGCCGCCCAGCTTGGGCGCGCGGTCGGTGAACGACTGGTGGCGGATGTCGCTGTCGCGGATGATCGTCAGGCCGACGTGGCTCTTCTTGAGCGACGTGGTCTTCGACACGACGAACTGCGCGTACAGCCAGGCGGCCTTGCGGCGATCGAGCGGCGTCGACTTGAAGAGCGTCCACGAGCCGGCGTCCTGATAGCCGAGCTTCATGCCCTCGATCCAGTACGGGCCGTGCGGCGACGGCGCCATGCGCCAGAGCGGCTTGCCCTCGTCGTCGACGGTGTTGTTGCCCTCGCTCTTGGGCGCGACCATCGTCGAGGTGAAGGCGGTGTACCAGAAGATCTGCTGGGCGACGTTGCCCTTCGACAGCGCCGGCAGCGACTGGTAGAAGTCGTAGTCGGCCGCGCCCGGGGGGGCGTACTTGCGCAGCCACTCGTCCCACTTGCGGATGGCGTAGACCGAGGCCGGGCCGTTGGTCTCGCCGCCGCGGGCAACCGACGCGCCGACCGGGTTGCAGGAGCCCTCCTCCATGCGGATGCCCCACTCGTCGATCGGGCGGCCGTTGGGGATGCCCTTGGTGCCGGCGCCGGCCATGGACAGCCACGCGTCGGTCATGCGCCAGCCCAGGTCGGGGGCGCGCTTGCCGTAGTCCATGTGGCCGTAGATGCGGACGCCGTCGATGTTCTTGACGTGCACGCTGAAGAACTCGGCGATGTCCTCGTAGGCCGACCAGTTGACCGGCACGCCGAGGTCGTAGCCGTACTTGTCCTTGAACTGCTTCTGCAGCTCCGGCTTCTTGAACCAGTCGTAGCGGAACCAGTAGAGGTTCGCGAACTGCTGGTCGGGGAGCTGGTAGAGCTTGCCGTCCGGGCCCGGTGGTGAACGACTTGCCGATGAAGTCGTCGACGTCGAGGGTCGGCAGCGTGACGTCCTTGCCCTCGCCGGCCATCCAGTCGGTGAGGTTGACGGCCGACTGCAGGCGCGAGTGCGTGCCGATCAGGTCCGAGTCGTTGATGTACGCGTCGTACAGGTTGCGGTTGGTCTGCATCTGCGTCTGCACCGCCTGCACGACCTCGCCCTCACCCAGCAGCTGGTGATTCACCTTGATGCCGGTGATCTCCTGGAACGCCTTGGTCAGCGTCTTCGACTCGTACTCGTGCGTCGGGATGGTCTCCGACAGCACGTTGATCTCCATGCCCCGGAACGGCGCGGCGGCGTTGACGAACCACTCCATCTCCTTGAGCTGGTCCTCCTTGGAGAGCGTCGACGGCTGGAACTCGCTGTCGACCCACTTCTTGGCCGCCTCCATGCTGCCGCCGGCGCTTGCCGCGGCGCCGCCGGTGGCGCCCGAGCCGCCGGCGCTCTTCTCCGCTTTCTCGGACTTCGGGCTCTCGCATGAAATGAACGCCGCGGCGGCAATGGCCGCCATCAGTCGGATCCTCATTGGACGGTTTTCCTCCCCCAGAGCTATCGAGACAGCGCTCCAGTATTCCGCTGGGTCAAGGACAGATTCGGGTCCCTACCAACCCACTGCGAGGAAACTGCGAACTACTCCTCTAGACAGCGGCCCAAGCCTAAGTTCGAAAATAAACGAAAGTCAAACGGAAACATTTGCGCCCGGTTGACGAAACTTCGTTTTCGTTTGCTGCTCGACCGCGCTCCTTGATAGCGTTTTTCGCGCTTTCATGGAGCGACTGAACCCGCGGCAGGCACACATCGTCGCGCTCGCGCGGTCGGAAGGCCGTGTGAAGGTCGAGAGCCTGACCGACCGCTTCCACGTGACGCCGCAGACGATTCGCCGCGACCTGAACCACCTGTGCGAGCGTGGTGTTTTGCAGCGGTTCCACGGCGGCGCGATCCTCGCCTCCGGGATCGCAAACGTCGGCTACGAGGCGCGGCGCAAGCTGGCGACGGACGGCAAGCGGCGCATCGGGGTTCGCGCCGCGGAGCTGATCCCGGACAGCTCGTCTCTGCTCATCAACATCGGCACCACGACCGAGCAGGTCGCGCTGGCCCTGCGCGGCAAGCACGGCCTCCTGACAATCACGAACAACATCCACGTGGTCAACATCCTGCAGGGCTGCGAGGAGATCGAGATCATCGTGGCCGGCGGCGTGGTGCGCCAGTCGGACGGCGGCATCGTGGGTGAGGCGACGGTCGACTTCATCCGGCAGTTCAAGGTCGACTACGCGGTCGTCGGCGCGTCCGCGATCGACGAGGACGGCACGCTGCTCGACTTCGACTACCGCGAGGTGAAGGTGGCGCGCGCGATCATGGAGTGCGCGCGCAAGTCGATCCTCGTCGCCGACAACATGAAGGTCGAGCGCACCGCGCCGGTGCGCATCGGCCACATCTCGCAGCTCGACTACTTCGTCACCGACGCGCCGCTGGCGCCCCGGCTGCGCGACATCTGCCGCGAGCAGGGCGTGCACGTCGAGATCGCCGACGAGCGCTGAGGCGTCCGGCGTGTCTCAGCTGGTGGCGGCGACGCTGGGCGCGGCCTCGCGGGACAGCGCGCGCCGCGGCAGCGCGATGAGCAGCATCGGCAAAAGCGGCATGAGCAGGAGCAGCCACAGCGGCTGGTGCAGAAGGCCGACCGCGAGGAGCAGGCCCACCAGCAGGAGCTCGCCCGCCCGGATCGCGGCGTAGCGCGCGCGCCAGGCCGGGCGCAGGAACGGCAGCGCCGCGTCGAACGGCACGAAGACCAGCAGCACCTCGTTCCAGCGCAGCTCGGGCAGGCTGCTGGCCGCGGCCAGGAACCAGAGCAGCAGGCCGAGGAAGGCGAGCGGGAAGACCGCGGCGGCCAGGGCCAGGCGCTGGCGGCGGACGCGGCGCGCCAGGGCGGCGGGAACGGCGAAGACCAGCGCGAGCGCGACCCACAGCCAGCGACCGCCCATGCCCGGGTCGCTGGGGAAGGGCGGCCCGCGCCGCTCGTAGACCACCGACGGGGCCGCGCCGAGCTGCCGCTCCACCTCGGTGCGCAGCACGTCGGGCAGGAACATCCCCTGATAGACGGTCGGATGCTCGTCGGCCGCGCGGCCGAGCAGGACGTCGCTGACCAGCAGCAGCGCCAGATTGTCGGCGTAGCCGGTGCGGCTCAGCTCGCGGTAGGTCGGCAGCGGGCGCCCGGCCTCGCTGGCCGCCGACAGCGCGCCGCCGGTGGCGTCGTCGATGAGGTCGCGCACGCGGCTCGAGCAGTTGTCGTGATAGTGGTGGTACTGGTAGTAGCGGTTCTCCTCGCGCGCGTTCTCGCGCAGGAGGGCGTCGAGCTTGTGGGCCTGCGCCGGCTGGAGCGGCAGCACCTGGCGCCACAAGGTCCGGTCGGCGGCGCGGTAGTCGCGGATCATGCGGTGTCGACCCGAGGTCGATACCCAGAACTCCGACCGACCGCGCACAAAGCCCCAGAACAGCGGCACGATGTCGTCGAAGTCGGTGGTGCCGTAGTTGTAGCAAGTGGTGCGGCGCCGCCCGAGCGTGTGGGTCACGCACAGCGCCGCGTGGCCGAACTTCTCGAACACAAGGTCGCCCTGGCCCATCGTGTAGAGCTCGATGATCGGCGGCGGCCCTTCCGGCGCCGGTCCGGTTTCGGCCGTGTTCGGCGTCGGCTCGGGCTGCCCGCCGGCGCGCGCGGTCGCCGGCGCCGCCAGCGCGACCGCGGCGAGGAGCGGCCACCACCTCATGACTTACTTGGCCGTCCCCGGGGCCGGTTTGCCCTGCGTCGGTGTGGCCGGCTTTGGCGACGACGCGGGCGGCGCGGCCGGCTTTGGCGATGACGACGCGGGCGGCGCGGCCGGCTTTGGCGACGACGACGCGGGCGGGGGTTTCGCACCGGCGGGCGGCTTCGCACCGCCCGGCGCACCGGCCGGCGGCGCCGCTCCGCCCGGTCGCGTCGCTGCGGCCGGCTTGACGAAGATCGACGCGTCGATCGGCGAGTTGACCGTCACGCTGCTGACGTTGGTGGTCAGGTTGATCTGCGCGCTCTTGGTGGTGCGCTTGTGGGCGATCTCGATGCCCTTGACCATCTTGTAGTCGCCGAAGGTCTCCTCGGCGCTCACGCCCTGCTCGCTGTAGGTCATGCCGGCCAGGCGCCTGCGCTTCTTGTCGATGTAGAGCGTCACGGTGCGCTTGCCGTCGGGCGAGATCAGGCGGACCGCGTGGTGCGCGACACCGTCGAGCTCGACATCGTCCAGCGGCGCGACCCGCGCGCCCTTCTCGCGGTGCCGCAGCAGCACGAAGTCCTGGTCGCGCCAGATCTGCGCCTTGCCTGCCTCCACCTCGCTGGGCGGGAACTCGATGGCGTTGACCCCGTCTGGCCGCGTCTCCTGGGCCCAGCCCTTGTCGCCGGCCAGCACGGTCGTGATGCTCATCGACGAGCCGCCCATCTGGATCACCATGTCGAGGCGAAGCTTGTCGGGTGCCAGGTAGCGCTTCTCGACAGTGGCCGGCACCTGGCCACCCGGCAGGTTGAGCGTGGCCTTGCCCTTCCACGACATCGACTTGACGGCGGCGAGCTTGCCCGCGCCGCCCTTGGCCGCCAGCGCCGCATCGAGCAGCGCGCGGGCCGCGGCCTCCTTCTTCGGATCGATATCGGCGGTGGCCTCCTTCTGCGTCGCCGCGCGCTCGCTCTCGGCCACCGCTGTGTTGCCCGCGACCTTGTCGAACTTCAGCCCGGCTTCGGCCAGCTGCGGCTCGATCTCCTGCGCGCTGCCGCTCATGACGACGACGAGGTTCTTGCCGTCGAGCCAGCGGGCCGCGCTCGCGCGGGCCGCGGCCGCGTCCACCTTTCCGATGTTGACGGCGAAGTCGCGCACGTACTCGGCGCCCAGCCCGTGCAGCTCGGCGGCGAGGAGCGCGCTCGCCATCTCCTGGTGCGACGACAGCCGCGCCTCGTAGTTGCCGGCCAGCTCGCTGGCCGCGGCGCGCACCTCGGCCTCGCGCGGGCCGTCGGTCGCCATCAGCCCGATCTGATCCATCATCAGGCGCATCAGCGCCACTGCCTGCCCGGGCGGTGCGGTGCCGGCCGCCACGAACGCCCCGCGCTCGAGGTTGCGGTCGAAGCTCGTCGTCGCGCCGGCGCCGGGCAGCTTGCGCACCGCGCGTCCGATGCGCGATCGATCACCGTCGCCGCCCAGGACGTAATTGACCACGGTCGCGGCGTAGAAGTCCTTGTCCTTGTGGGCCACGCCGAGCGACCCGACCCGCACCTGGGCCTGACGCGCGCCCGGCACGTCGATCAGCCGGATGCGGATGCCCTTGACCGCGGGCGCGGCCGCCGCGGCCTGCGAGGCCGGTGCGGCGCCGCGCCAGCTGCCGAACGCCGACTCGAGCGCCGCCTTCATCGCCGCCGGCTTGCGCGGGCTGACGACCACCAGCACGGCGTTCTTCGGCGTGACGTTGGCGCGGTGCCAGCTCTGCAGATCGGCTCGCTTGATGGCGTTGACCGTGCGCTCGCTCAGCGGGACGCCGCGCACGTGCTCGTCGCCCCACAGCGAGTTCTGGAAGTGGACGCTGGTCAGCTGGGCCGGATCGATGTGGTTCTGGCGCGCGGCTCCGAGCAGCTGCTCGCGCACCTCCTTCATCGCGCCGGTCGGAAAGCTGGGCGCCGCCGCCATGTCGGCGACCGCGCGCAGGCACGCTGTCTGCCCGTCGGCGGGCGCGTGACAGTTGATGAGCAGCGCCTCCAGGCTCGCGTTGCTGCTGAGCTCCGCGCCCGCCTGCTCCATGGCCGAGGTGATCGCCGCGCCGCTGCGGCCGCGCGCCCCCTTGGGCAGCATCGAGGCCACGAAGCTGGAGAGGCCGATCTTGTCGCGCGGCTCGCTCTGCCGGCCCGACTTCACCGCCAGCTGGACCCAGAACGTCGGCGCGACGTGGCTCTCCATCGCGATGACGGTCAATCCGTTGCCGAGGGTGAACCGCTCGAACGGCGGCAAGCTCACCGGCCTGGGCGCCACCCGCGCGGGCGCGGTGATCAGCTGGCGTCCGGCCCACAGGTCGGCGCCGCCGCCGGGCTCGCGCGGCGCCGCGGTGTGCTCGCTGCCGTCGCCGGGCAGCCGCGGCACCACCTCGGTGCTGCCGCCGCCGCATGCCGCGAGCAGGAGCCCCAGCGCCATCACCCCGCACGCAGCCAGACGCGCGCATTGGCCACGCTGGTGGCGCCGCGCCCGTTCGCCACGCTCGTGGGGCGGCGCGCGCTCATCGTGCTCGTCGCGCCCCCGTCGCTCCTCGCGCGCTTCATCGCGCACCTCCTGCCGGCTGCGGCTCCGCCGCGATGATCACGCGCTGGTTGCGCGCCAGGTACTTTCCGGCCGCGCGCCGCACCTGGGCGGCGGTGACCTTGTCGAGCGCGAGCAGGTCGGCCAGGAACGCGCCCGGCTTCCCGGTCAGCCCCCACGACACGCCGATCTGGTTGGCCAGCCCGGTGGCGTTCTCCATGCCGAACCAGGCCGCCCCCAGGATCTGTCCCTTGGCGCGCCGCAGCTCGATCGCGCTGGGCGCCTGCGCGGCCAGTCGATCGAATTCGGCCAGCAGCGCCTTCTCCACCGGGGCCAGCGCACCGCTCGAGAAGCGGGCGAACGCGACCAGCACGCCGCCGTCGCGGCGCACCAGGACCTGGCCGCCGATCTCGTCGGCCAGCTTGCCGCCGACCAGCCGGCGGTGCAGGCGCGACGACGTGCCGGTGGTCAGGATGGTGCCGGCCAGCTGCAGCGCCAGTACGTCCTCGTCCACCGCGGGCGGCAGGCGATGCCCGGCCATGACCAGGCCGATCGGGCTGCCCTGTAGCTGCTCGCGGTGCGGCTCCTTCGCCGCCGCCGGCGCCTTCTCCTCCGCGCGGGCCGGGGCGTTGGTCGCCGGCAGCGGCCCGAACCATTTCTCCACCGCGGTGGCCGCGACGTTGGCCGGCACGCCGCCGACGACGATCACGAGCGCGTTGCCCGGTATGAAGTAGCGGTCGTAGAGCGCCTTTATTTGTTGTCCGGTCAGCTTCGCGATGTCCTCGCGCGAGCCGAGCGGCGCCCAGCCGTACGAGTGGTCGCCGAACGTGCTCGCCAGCAGCCGCTGGTACGCGTGGAAGACCGGACTCGACTCCTGCCGGCGAACCTCCTCGAGCATGGCCGGGCGGATCGCGTCGAGCGCCTCGCCGCGGACCAGCAGGCGCCGCATGCGATCGGCCTCGAGCTCGAGCGCCTTCTCGAAGTGCTCGACCGGGACCGCGTCGTGGAACGCGGTCACGTCCTCGGTCACCAGCGCGGTGGTCTCGCCGCCGGCCTGCTCGACGAAGTGGCGGTGGTCCTCGCTCCGCACGTGCTCGGAGCCGAGGAACATGAGGCGCTCGAACGAGCGCGCGGCTCCGTGCTGCCCGGCCGGCTCATCTCTGGAGCCGAAGCGATACCAGACCTGCACCGTGACCATCGGCAGGCCGGACCGCTCCACGTGGGCGACGGTCAGTCCGTTCTTGAGCTTCCACTCATGGATGGTGGGCAGCGGGTTCGCTTCGCTGGTCGCAGGTGGCCGTGCGGGAGCCTGGGCGCGCACGGACGGCGCGCCGGCAACCACAACGGCACAAGCGATCGCGAACGCCGCCGGCCGCAGGGCTCGTGCGCTCATCCGCGCAAGGTATCGCGGATACAGAGCCCGTCAACTCGGGGCCGCGGTAAACGATTTCACGCGGCGGCGGAGGACGATCGTTCTCGCGCTCGATAGAAGAACGTGATGGTGAGGCAGTGGAACTCGGAGTCGGAGGACTGGGTGACGATCTTGTCCACGATCTCCATGTTGGGATTCCCGCGGAGCCATTCGGTGATCGCTTCGCCGAGTCCCTCTCTCTCCTTGGCCTTGGTTGCCGAGAAGACCTTGACCCCAGTGACGTTTGCCACTCTCACCCTCCTGATAGGAAGCAGCAGTCGCGCAAGCCTTGCTCTGCTTAAGTGCCCCGCCGGCGGAAACTGAAGCCGAACACTATCCCGCAATATTGATTCTAGTCAAGGGGTATATTTACACCTATATTGAATTCACTTCGCGGCCATACACTTGATTTGGGTCGAGTATTCGTGTACCCACGATGGCTCTATGGAACCGCTCTTCGGAAAGCCGGTCGAGGTCGAAGTTCGCGACAGCCTCGAGAAGGCGATGAAAATTCTCAAGCAGAAGATGTCCAAGGAAGGCATCCTGCAGGAGCTCAAGCGCCGGCGCTTTTACGAGAAGCCGAGCGTGCGCCGCAAGCGCAAGATGCGCGAGGCGCGCAAGCGGCTCCGCCGCGAGCTGAAGCGCCGCGCGTCGCGCTAGGCGCCCGATCGGGGGGACGGAGAACATTCGTGGCTGACGACGCTCACGCCTGCGGGTCACGGCTCCGGGCGAACGGCGGCGCGCCCTGACCGACTGGGTCGAGATCTCGATCCCCGTCATCGGCGGCGAGGTGCGCGACGACAGCGCCGCCGACGAGGCTGCAGCCCTGCTCGCGGCGGCCGTCCCGGAGGCAGCCGGGGGCGTGGAGGTGCGGGCCAGCGAGGTCGTCTTCTGGGTGCCGCGCGAGCGCGCCCCCGCGGCCGAGCAGGCCGCCCGCACCGCGGCCGCCGCGCTGGCCGCGACCGGCCAGCCGCTCGACCCGGCCGGCGTCGGCTCGCGCCCGGCCGCGCCCGAAGCGGAGTGGCGCGACGCCTGGAAGCGCTACTTCCGGACCGTGCGGCTCACGCGACAGATCGTCGTGGTGCCCAGCTGGGACAGCCACGAGCCGGGACCCGACGATCGGGTGGTGCACCTCGATCCGGGCCAGGCGTTCGGCACCGGGGCCCATGCGTTGACCCGGCTGATCCTGCGCATCCTGCAGGACCTTGCCGATCGCGGCCTGCAGCCGGCGCGCGTGCTCGACCTGGGCACCGGGTCCGGAATCCTGGCGCTGGGCGCGGCGGCGCTGTGGCCGCAGGCCGAGGTGCTGGCGGTCGACAACGACGCCGCCGCCGTCGCGGTCGCCGCCGAGAACATCGCCGCCAACGACGCCGCGCGCATCCAGGTCTCGACCGCGGATCTGCGCGAGCTGCGCGGCCCGTTCGATCTCGCGCTGGCCAACATCCAGGCCGACGTCCTGGCCGACCTCGCGGCGCCGCTGTGCGAGCGCGTGGCGCCCGGCGGATGGCTGGCGCTGAGCGGGCTCCTGTCGGAGCAGGCGGAGCCGATCGCGGAGCACTATCGCGGGCACGGGATGGCGCTGGAACAGGTGCGCCGGGACGAGGAGGATACGGCGTGGAGCGCGGTGCTGCTCAGCTGCTCCGGATCCTGGTGACTCCGTCGGAGCTGGTGGCCGGCGAGCGCAGCGTGCGCGGCGACGACTACCACTATCTGTTTCACGTGCGCCGCATGCGTCCGGGTGACAGGCTGCTCCTGTTCGACGGCGAGGGCTGCGAGGCCGAGGCGGAGGTCAAGAGCGTCGGCTCGCGCAGCGCGGCGCTCGACGTGGGGGCGCGCACCGCGGTCGCCGGGCCCCGCACGGCGCCGCGGCTCACCGTCATCCTGTCGCTCATCAAGGGTGAGCGCATGGACTATTGTCTCACCAAGCTGGTCGAGCTCGGCGTGGGGCGCATCGTGCCGCTGTCCGCCGAGCGGTCGGTGGTGCGGCTGGAGGGGGAGCGGGCCGAGAAGCGGCGCGACCGCTTCCGCGTCCAGGTGCGGGCGGCGGTCCAGCAATGTCGGGCCATGCAGGTGCCGGTGGTCGACCCGATCTGCAGCCTCGACCAAGCACTTGCGCGGACCGCGGAGGCGGAGCTGAAACTGGTCTTCTGGGAGGGAGCGAGGGCAGTTCCGCTGCGATCGGTGCTGCCCGAGCGGCCGCCGGCCACGGTTGCCGTGCTGGTGGGGCCCGAGGGCGGTCTGTCCGCCGGCGAGGTGGAGGCGGCGACGGCCGCCGGATTCACGGCGGTGGGACTGGGTGCCCGAATTTTGCGCGCCGAGACGGCGGCGGTTGCGGGAGCCGCGATCCTCGCGTACGCCCTCGGCGAGATTTGATCTCCGTGGTGTGCGCGCTGTAAAACCCATGACGATGTCCGTGCGGCAACCAGCAATACTGGGCGCGGATCCGGGGGAGCGAGCGGTGGGCCCAGGGGGGCGCCGCGACCCGGACGGTCGCCTGCGCGACAGCGCGAGCGCCAACCACCCGGGCTGGGACGAGTCGCACCAGCACGGCCAGCGCGCCCACCTGCCGCATCCGGGGCCGCGCCAGCCGGTGCCGCGCGGCGGCCGCACGGCCGCGCCCACCTTCTACGTGGCCGGGTTCTGGCGCCGGCTGGCCGCCGGCCTGATCGACCTGGGCGTGCTGGCGCCGGTGATGCTGCTCCTGACCTGGCTGGCCGCGGTCATCACCGGCATCCGGCTGCCGGCGGCCAACTTCCGCGGGCTGGATTTCTGGCTGGACATGTTTCTGGCCGGCGAGCCGGCGCTCATCGGCGGGATCGGGCTGGCGCTCGCCATCGCGCTCATCTATCTGTTTCTGTTCCAGGCCACCACCGGCCGCACGCTCGGCATGCGCGTCCTGCGCGTTCGCGTCATCGATCTGTTCGGCGATCCACCGTCGATCCCGCGCACCGCGGCGCGCACGGCCGCCTACCTGGCCAGCCTCGCGACGCTGGGGCTGGGCTTCTTCTGGATCGGGTTCGACAGCGAGAAGCGGGCGCTGCACGACTGGCTGGCCGGCACCTACGTGGTCGTGGCCGAGGGCTGACCGTGAGCGGGGGAGATGATCCGAGGATGAGCCAGAGATGAGCGAGACGAGCCAGACGAGTGGGACCTCGCGCCTGAGCTCGCTGCTGGTCCGCGACGGCGTCGTCGACGTGCGGCGCATGGAGCGGGCGTTCCAGCGCCAGGTGCTGTTCGACGGCGCGCTCGACACGATCCTGCTCGAGATGAACCTCCTGCCCGAGCAGCGGCTCCTGCAGTACCTGTCGCTCGCGACCGGGCTGCCGCCGGCGACGGCGCGCGAGCTGGACGGGATGGAGCCGCGCGCGGCGCAGCGCTGTCCGCGCGCGCTGGCCGAGCGCTTCCGCATCGTGCCGCTGTCGTTCGACGGAGACGCCATGCGCGTGCTGGCGCGCGATCCGGTCGATCTGGGCCTGCTCGAGGACCTGGCCAGCGAGCTGGGGGCGCCGGTGCAGCCGTTCGTGGCGCCGGAGTTTCGCTTCGAGCTGGCCTTCGACCGCGTGTTCGGTCGCGCCAGCGACGATCGCTTCACCCGCCTGGCCGAGGCGTCGCGTCTTTCCGTGATCCCGCCGGTCGGCGGCTCTCCGTCGGTGGTCGTGGGTACTCTCGCCCAGCCGCCGGTCGTCGAGTCGACAAAGCCCGACGCGGTCGCGACGGCGGTGGCCGCGGCCGCGACGCGGATCGCCGCGGCGCCGGCGCCGGAGGAGACGAGGCCGGGCGCGCTCGCGGCTGCGCTGGCCGCCGTGGACACGTCGCCGGGCGTGGTGGTGGCCGACGCGGACGATCGGCTGGCCGCCGCGCCGACCGAGGCGGAGACCAAGCCGGGCGCCGACGCGGCGGCGGCGCGTGCGGCCGCTGCTCCGACGGCGGCCGAGACCAGGCCGGGCGCGTCGGTGCTGGCGGCGCGTGCGGCGGCTGACGCGGAGGAGGCGGGGGCCCGGGAAGAGTCGGGGGCCCGGGAAGAGTCGGGGGCGCGGGCAGCTGCGGAAGCGCGGGCGGCTGCGGAAGCGCGGGCGGCTGCGGATGCGCGTGCGGCTGCGGATGCGCGTGCGGCTGCGGATGCGCGTGCGGCTGCGGATGCGCGGGCCGCTGCGGATGCGCGGGCGGCGCGGGCCGCTGCGGAGGCCCAGGCCCAGGCCCAGGCGGCTGACGATGAAGCGGCCGCCGAAGCGGCTGCTGCGGCCGCGGCCGATGCAGCCGCTGCCGAGGCCCTGGGGGCTGCCGATGCGGCGTCCGCTGCGCCGGTCGCGCTCAACACGCCGTCGGGCGCGATGGCGGCCGCGGAGGCGGCGCTCGAGGCGCAGGTCACGGCGCCGTTCGACGCGTCCGAGGCGATCACGACTCCCACGCCGGCGGCCCTGGCCCGGGCCGAGGTGCAGCCGCTGCATCCGACCGGCCGGCGCACCCGCGACATGACGCCAGAGGCGGTCCGCCAGCGACAGTTCGAGGTCGATCGACAGGCGGCCGAGGCATACCGGCGCCACACAACCGACGAGCCGCTGCCGCTTGCGCCGGAGGACACGGTGCCCGACGGGTCGGCGAGCGACCCGCAGTCCGCGCCCGAGGTGCTGACCGGTTCCGCCGCCGAGGTGGTGATCGAGTACGACATGCCGGACTCCGGGGCGCTGGCGGTGACCGCGCCGGTCCCCCAGCTCGACGACGGACGCGGTCCGAGCGCGGTCAGCGGCGAGATCCGGCCGCAGGAGGAGCCGAGCGGGTCGCCGGTCGCCCCGGTGCCGTCGGCGCCGACCGGACCTATCGCCGGCGGCGACTCCGGCGCGACGACGCAGACGGTGCGGCGGATGGGCGGCTTCGACCCGACGCCGCTGACCGTGGCCGAGGCGCGCGCGCTGCTCGCCCAGGCCGAACAGCGAGACGTGGTCTTCCAGATCCTGCTGCGCGCCATCCGCGCGCGCACCTGGTACGCCGGCCTGTTGACCGTGCAGGGCGGCGCCGCCATCGGGCGCGTGGCCATCGCCGGCGACGAGGTGGAGCAGAGCGACATCGCCCAGGTGCTCATCCCGCTCGACACGCCGTCGGCGTTCCGCCAGGCGGTCAACACGGCGTCGCCGTACATCGGCCCGGTCACCACCGGGGCCAAGGACATCGACGCGATGATCCGCCGCCTCGGCGGCGTCATCCCGCCGAGCGCGCTGCTCCTGCCCGTCGTCCTGCGCAACCGCGTGGTGGCGCTGGTCATCGGCCACCGGGGCGGCGACATGCTGCAGGTGGCCGAGGCGTCGGAGATCCTGCCGCTCGCCGCCACCGCCAGCGAGGCGCTCGGCCGGATCATCATGCGCGGCAAGGCGCAGTCGCAGGGCCGGCAGACGCCGGCCACGACGCCGCCCCCGGGCCTGGGCTCGGCCGGCGACCGAGCGGACGCGCAGGCGCCCGAGCGCGTCGACGACCGTGCCACGGTGCGCATGGCGGCGGTCTCACCGGACGTGATGCCGACCATGCTGGGCGAGGTCCCGCGGGCCGGCGAGCCGCGCGTGGCGACCGGCAGCGCCGCGGCGGACGTCCCCATCCCGCCCGAGGTCGAGGCGCTGATGGTCGCGGTGGACGGCGCCAACGACGCAGCTGCGGCCGGCGCGATGGAGGAGGCGCTGGCCCGGCCGGCCGACGTGCTGCCGTGGCTGCGCCGGCACTTCCCGGGCCGCCTCATCCTCGACCGCCGCCAGATCGGCGGCCGACACGTGCGCGCCGCGCAGCACGGCCACCTGCTCGAGCTCGCGGTGCGCATGGGTGCGCCGGCCGCCGGCGTGGTCACCGAGAAGCTGCGCGACAGCGGCAACGACGTCCGCTACTACGCCGCGCTGTGCGCGTCGGAGATGCGGCTCGAGGCGCTGCTGCCGCCGCTCGTCGAGCGCCTGTTCGACGCCGACCGCGGCACCCGCGCGATCGCCATCGAGGCGCTGTCGTCGTATCCGCAGCCTCACCTGGCCGGCGCGCTCGCGGCGGCGCGGCGCGCGCTGCAAGACGACGATCTCGGCCGCGTCGAGTGCGCGGCGACGGCGCTCGCCGAGCTGGCCGACGTCGAGGCGATCCCGGACCTGCTCGACGCCCACGCCCGCGGCGGCGAGGCGGCCACCGTGGCCGGCCGCGCCCTCGTGCGCCTGACCAAGCAGGACTTCGGCCCGAGCAATCGCAAGTGGCGCCACTGGTGGGACAAGAACCGGCGGCGCAACCGCATCGAGTGGCTGCTCGAAGGCCTGGCCCACAAGGACACCGAGATCCGGCGCTCCGCCGCCGAGGACCTGCGCAAGGCGACCGGCGAGTACTTCGGCTACCACCACGATCTGCCCCGCCGCGAGCGCGAGCAGGCCCGCCAGCGCTGGCTGGACTGGTGGAACCAGACGGGCCGGACCCGCTTCGCCGACAGCGAAAGCGCCCAGCCCCACTAGGTCGATCACGTCTACGTCAACGTCTTCGACCACGTGCGGTCGGTGGGTCGAGGGTTGACTGGTTCAGCCCAGGTTGCGCAGGACGGCGTCCCGCACCGCATTGTAGTCGTTGGCGACGTCCACGGGCCGGTTGGCGTGGCGGGGGTGGGGCACGCCGGGCAGGGAGCCCTCGTGGTAGCGGGTCTTGAAGTCGGCGAACTTGAGGCCGTTGGCGGTCGACACGACGACGACGCGGTCGCCGCGGCGGACGAGCTGGCGGCTGCACAGCTTCTCCAGCGCGGCGAGGGCGACTCCGGTATGCGGGCAGGTGAACATGCCGGACAGATCGGCGCGGGCCGACGCGTCCGACAGCTCCTCCTCGCTGGCCTGCTCGACGACGCCGTCGCACTGTCGGAGCGCGCGGATGGCGCGGTCACGGCTGACCGGGTTGCCGATCTGGATGGCGGAGGCCAGCGTGGTGCGCGCGGCGACGGGCTCGAACTCCGCGAAGCCGCGCTTGTAGCTCAGGTAGAGCGGGTTGGCGTGCTCGGCCTGGGCGACGCACACGCGCGGCAGCCGGGCGATGAGGCCGAGCTCCTTCATCATCGAGAAGCCGGCGACCAGGGCCGAGACGTTGCCCAGGTTGCCGCCCGGGATGAAGACCCAGTCGGGCACCTGCCAGTCGAACTGCTGCACGATCTCCAGCGCGACCGTCTTCTGCCCCTCGAGACGCAGAGCGTTCATCGAGTTGGCCAGGTAGACGCCCTCGCGGTCGGCCAGCTCGGCCACCAGGCGCATGCAGCCGTCGAAGTCGCTGTCGACGGCGAGGACCAGGGCGCCGTTGGCCAGCGGCTGGACCAGCTGCGCGGTCGAGATCTTGCCGCGCGGCAGCAGCACGACGGCGCGCAGGCCGGCCGCCGCCGCGTAGGCGGCCAGCGACGCCGAGGTGTCGCCGGTCGACGCGCACGCGATGGCCGGGATGCGCACGCCGCCCGCCATCATCTGCACCACCGACGACACCAGGACCGTCATGCCCAGGTCCTTGAACGAGCCGGTGTGCGAGTTGCCGCACTGCTTGACCCACAGGTCGTCGAGGCCGAGCGAGCGGCCGTAGCGCTCGGCCCAGAAGAGGTTCGTGCCGCCCTCGAACATCGACACCACGTTGCGGTCCTCGACGTGCGGCGCCACCCACTCCTTCTTGCCCCACACGCCGGAGCCGTACGGCCACTGCGTGCTCATGAAGCGGTCGTCGAACAGCTTCATCCATCCGCTGGCCGAGCGGCGGCTCAGCAGCGACCGGTCGTGGACCACCTCGAGCAGGTCGCCGCAGCGCGGGCAGCGGTAGATGACCGTGTCCAGCGGATGCTCCCCCTCACATCCGGCGATGCAGCGGAAGACCGCGCGATAGTCCATGCGCGCTCTACTCGTCCTTGCCCGGCTTGAGCGGCTTGGCCTTGAGCACGACCTTGTCGCCACGCACCACGACGTGGAACTGCACGCCGCGCGCGCTGTGCTGGGTCATGATCGCGGTCGCCTGCTTGCTGAGCGACGTCACCAGGCGCTCGTAGGTCACATCGTCGTTGCTCTCGCCGACCAGCTGACGCGCCTTGAGGTAGCGGGCGTAGAGCTCGCGGCACTGGCGGTCGTCCATGCCCGGCGGCAGGTCGGGGCTCGGCGGCGGAGGCGGGTCGGCCCGGCGCGCGGCTGCGGCCCGCGGTGTCGGCGGCGGGGTCGCGGCCCGCGGCGGCGGCGTCTGCTGTCCGGTCATGGTCCGCGGTGGGGTCGGCTGCCCGGTCGCGGCCCGAGCGGGTGGCGTGTGCTGCCCGGTCGCGGTGCGAGGCACCGGAGGGGTCTGCTGCCCGGTCGCGGTGCGAGGCACCGGCGGGGTCTGCTGCCCGGTCATGGTGCGCGGCGCGGGCGGGGTTTGCGGTCCGGTCTCGGCCGGTAGGGGCGGTGTCTGCTGCCCGGTCATGGTGCGCGGCGCGGGCGGGGTCTGCGGCCCGGTGGCGGTGCGCGGCGCGGGCGGCGCTTGCTGCGTCATGGTGCGCGGCACGGGCGGCGTCTGCGGAGTCTGCTGCCCGGTCGCGGTGCGCGGCACCGGCGGCGTCTGCGGAGGAGTCTGCTGCCCGGTCGCGGTACGCGGCAGCACCGGCGGCGCAGGCACGGGCTGCTCGGGCGAGGTCGCGCCTCCGCGCGGGCTCGTCCCCGGCGGCAGCGGTACGCGGAAGACCGGTGGGGCCGGCGCAGCCGACCGGTTCGCCGCGATCGCCTTGCCCAGCGGCAAGGTCACCGTGCGCCCCTTGGCGCGAGACGACTCGCCCGGACCGGCGGGAGCCGCGGCGGCAAGCGCGGCAAGTCCCGGCTCCTGCGACGCTTCCAGATGCGACTCCTCGCCCTCCGACGCATCCGCCCGGACATCCGCGTCCGCCTCCTCGGCGCGTTGCGGCTCGGGCGGCCACGCGGCGGTATCCGGCTCGATGACATCCGCCGAGTCGTCGATGTCCGAGGCATCCGCTTCCGGTGCCGCCCTGGTCGCGCCCGGCACCGGCGTGCCCTCGGGCACCGGCGCGTCGGTCAGCGCCTGGAACAGGTTGTCCAGGTCCAGGTCGTGCTCGGTGAAGAGCGTCTGCGCCTCGTCCTCGCTGATCTCGTGCAGCGCCAGCCCGTCGTCGGGCCCGGGCTCGACGTCGCCGGCCGACGCGGCGTGCGCGCCCGCCCCGAGCTCGGCGTCCCGTTGCGCGCGTTCGCCCATGCGCTCGCGGTCGCGGCGGATCCGGTCCTGGGCCAGCTTGGGCAGCTTGACCAGCAGCTCGTCGGGCAGCTCCTCGCCCAGCTGGTCGGCCTTGCGCTTGACCCGCGCCAGGTCGCGCACGTACCTGCCCTGCTCGATCTCGCGCAGGGTCCGCTTCCAGTAGGTGGAGTAGGCGCCGAACTTCTGGCTCAGCGTCGTGAGGCGAAACCGCAGCGCCGTGTTGCGGATCTGCGCCTGCATCAGCTCGCGCACCTTGCGCTCGGCGTCGCGGTGCAGCTGCAACGGCGCCAGCTTCTGGATGCCCATGAAGTACTGCTCGTAGAGCACCTTCGTGCGATCGAGAAGCCGGTCCAGGCCGTTGAGCAGCTCTTCCAGCTCCTCCGGCTTGATCTGCTTCTTGACGTCCGAGCCCAGTGCCACGGGTCTTTCACCAGCGTACCAGACGTGGTAGGAGGCGCTACAGCATGGATTGGAGTGGTACGCCGGGGGTAGCTCCTGTCCTCGCCATCGACACCTCGACCCATGTCGCAAGCGTTGCGCTCCTGGGCCCCGGGCGGGACATCGGGGCCGAGGGCCGGGCCGAGAGCCGCAGCGACGACCTGATCGCCCTTGTCGACCAGGTGCTCGGCCAGGCCGGGCTGGAGCTGGCCCAGCTGGCCGCCGTCGCGATCGGCGCCGGCCCGGGCTCCTTCACCGGCCTGCGCATCGGCATGGCCACGGCCAAGGGGCTGTGCTTCGCCACCGGGCTGCCGCTGTGGTCGGTGTCGTCGCTCGCCGCGCTGAGCCTCGACGCCGCGGCTGTCGATTCACTGACCGACACGCTGGTCGTGCCGGCCTTCGACGCCCGCCGCGGCGAGATCTGCGCGGGCTTCTACCGCGTCGAGGGCGAGCGTGCCGACGCGATGGCCGAGGAGCGTATCATGCTTCCGCACGAGCTCGCCGCTGCGGTGGCCGACTTGCTGCGCGAGGCGCAGCTTTCGCGCGCCGTGCTGATCGGCGACGCGATCGCGTCCCATGGTGCGTCTCTGGCCGACGCGTGCGAGCCGCTCGCTCTCGCGCGCATCACGCCTACAGGTCGCTCCGTCGCGCGTCTGGCGCTCGTCGGATCGCGCGTCGACGTGCTCCAGACGGGTACTCCCGTTTACATCCGACCCAGCGCGGCCGAGGTCGCGTTCCCGGATGGCAACCCGGGTAGCCGGCTCCTCGCCGGCAATCCCCGGAAACAGTAGTCGAGCAAACCGCAGCCGCCTCACGAATGGGACACGGGCCCGCACGTCCGGGTCCGCGCCTGATTCATCGTTGTCGGGTCCGAACGAACACGCTATCGTGATCGTGTGGTACTCGACGCGATCGCAGCGCGGCTCACGAGTAGCTCGGGCGTGGCGATCGCATCCTCTTTGCTCGGAGGTGAATCGGTGGAGCGCATGGAGATTGGTGCGTCTGCGTCGAAGGACGATATCCTGACCCGACTGACGGCGGAGCATCGCGCCATCAAGGAGCGACTCCGCCAGCTCGACCGCCATATATCCCTGACCTCTTCAGAACAAGTCGAGTACGCCCAGCTCAAGAAGATGAAGCTGGCCACCAAGGACCGCATCCGCGCGCTCGAGGACGTATCGCTCTCCGAGCAACCACGGGCGCATCCGTCGCCCTGACGTGATACCGGGCGCGGTCGGACTTCCGGTCCGCGCCCCGCTAAGATTCGGAGCGTGTCCGACTTCCGGCCCACGCCCGAGATGATCGAGCGCCTGCGCCAGACCGGCATCCGTCTGGACCGCGAGGGCCGCTTCTGGCACGAAGGCGCCGTCGTCACGCACCGCGGCTTCCAGCTGGCCCTGCTGCGCTGGCTCGACCGCCTCGACGACGGCCGCCCGATCCTGCGCCTCGACGAGAAGCGCTACGCCTACGTCAACGTCGACGACGCCGAGCTCCTGGCCCTGTCGGCCCGCTGGGAAGGCGATCGCGCGATCATCGCGCTCAACGACGAGACCGAGGAAGAGCTCGACGCCGCGAGCCTGGCCGCGAGCGCTGACAACGCCCTCTACTGCCGCGTCCGCAACGGCCGCCTCACCGCACGCATCACGACCCCGGCGTACTACGTCCTGGCCGAGCGCATTGAAGAGACGCCCGGCGGCTTCGCGCTGCGCGCGGCTGGCAAGCTTCACCCGATCGCGAGCCGCTCGGACTAGGCAAGCGGCAACGTCAGCACGAACCGCGCGCCTCCAGTCGGCGCAGCCTCCTCGTCAGCCACCAGGCTGCCGCCGTGATCCAGCGCGACCTTCTTCGCGATCGCCAGGCCGAGCCCGGTGCCGGTCTCCTTGCTGGTGAAGTACGGCTCGAAGATCCGCTCGCGGTCGCTCGCCGCCACGCCCGGGCCCTCGTCGTCGATCGTGATGCGCGCGGTGCCTCGCCCGAGATCCGCCGACCACCGCATCACCACGCGGCCGCTCCTGCCCGCCGCCTCTCCGGCGTGGATGCCGTTCTCGATGAGGTTGGCCAGCAGCCGGCGCAGGAGCAGCCGGTCGCCCGACACGGTGACCGGCGACTCCGGCGCGGCGAGCTCCAGACGGCCGGCCAGGTGCGCCTCCTTGCCCAGGTCGTCGGCCAGCTGCGCCATCGGCAGCGGCCGCGGCTCGGCCGGCGGCAGGCGCCCGAGCGCGCTGAACGCGTCGACCAGGCGGCGCAGCCCGTGGATCTCCTCGCCCACGATCTCGGCCGCGTCGGCCAGCATCTTCTGGTGCCGCGCGTCGTCGCCGCCGTAGCTCGACACCAGCTGCTGCACGGCCAGCTGGATCGGCGTGAGCGGGTTCTTGATCTCGTGGGCGAGCCGCCGCGCCACGTCCTGCCACGCGCCGATTCGCTGCAGATAGAGGATCTGCTGGCGGTCCTTCTTGAGGTCCTCGACCATGCGGTTGAAGGCGCCGGCCAGCTCGCCCAGCTCGTCGCGCCCGGCCAGATCGACCCGCGCGTCGAGATCGCCGCCCGCCACCCGCCGCGTCCCCGAGACGAGCACGCGCGATGCGCCCGGTCAACCGCCGCGCGAACAGGATGCCGGTCGCCGTCACCAGCACCACCACGCCGCCGACCAGCGCGATGAAGCCGAGCCGGTACGAGCGCGGCAGCGAGCTGCGCACCCGGTCGATGCGCTGGCTGTCGTCGAGCACGCGGCCGACCTCGCGGTGCTGATCGAGCAGCTCGACGTCGGCGGCGAACGCCAGCTCGACCGCGGCGCGGTCGCCGGCCGGGCGGCTCACCGCGAACTCGCGAAAGCGACGCGGCCCGTCCGGCCCGGGCTTCGTCCGCTTCTCCTGGGCCAGGATCTCGCCGCCGGGCCGTCGCAGCGCCACGCGCAGCAGATCCGGCTCCTCCGCCATGAGCGCCCGCGCCGCGCTCGAGAAGTCCTCGGTGCCCTCGCCGCGCAGCGCGGCCCCGACCGACGCCGCCTGGGCCAGCTGCTCGGCCATGTGGCGGTACATGCGCTTCTTGCTCTCGATGAGCTGCTGGTAGACCTTCTGCGCCTCGCCGAGCGGCTCGCGCATCTTGTCCGCCTCGTGCGAGGCGAAGTTCTGCGCCACCTGGGCGATCTGATCGACCAGCAGGGCCGACACCAGGAGCGGCGTCAGCGCGATGGCGAGCAGCACCACCACCACCTTGACTTGCAGGCCCAGCCGCCGGCCCTGTCTCTCCTCGACCGGCCTCATCGCGGCGCCCGGTAGAAGGCCTGCGAGCGGATGCGCAGCGTCCGGTCGGCCTGCTCCAGCTTCGGGTTGACGAACACCGACACGAACGAGCCGAAGAACGAGGAGCTCGAGTCGAGCGAGGTCTCGCCGGCCGGCCGGCTCAACCAGCGCCGCATCTCGGCCAGAAGCTCGGGCGACACCGGGTTGAGCTCCACCACCATGGCGATGAAATGATGCGGCCCGACCGGCAGGCGGTCGAGCGGCGCGATCGGCATGTGGTCCAGCTCGGTCAGCATCTTCACCGCCTCGGCCCGGCTGCGCGTGCGCAGCTGCTTCTCGCCCGAGCGGCCCGCGCGACCTCACGACGTACACCTCGTCCCACAAGTCATAGACGACCTCGAGCTCGAGCAACGCGAGCGACACGGGCGCATCGGTGCGCGCCTTGCGATAGACGTAGATCCGCACCACCACCGTGGTCGGAAAGCCGCTGGAGATCTTCTCGAACGCCGAGCGGTCGAAGATTTCGGTGAACGACGTGGTCAGCACCAGGTGCCTGCCGCGCTCGGCGAAGCCCATGCGGCGCACGACGATGTCGTCGTCCTCGTCCTGGGCCGCGGCCGGCCGGGCCCCGACCAGCATGAACAGGCAGAGCGCGGTGACGCGCGCGACCGGACGCAGAAGCACTACAGCGGAACCCGGCCCAGCGCGTTGGCCAGGCTCAGCTCGAAGATGCCGATCTCGGTGTCGAGGCGGAGGCCCGCGTCGAGCAGGAGGTTGACAGGAAACGTCGGCTTGTCGACCCCGATGTCGCGCGTGGACATCAGCGTCCACAGACCGACGCCGACGAACAGGTCGCCGCCGTAGACGCCGCGCTTGCCGCGGAAGAGCCGGTACGCGTACTGGCCCTCGACGAGCCCGGCCAGCTCGCCGTAGGTCACCTCGTCGGAGCCGGTGTCGAAGAAGTCGAAGGGCGGCGTGGTGGAGACGACGAGGCCGAGCGCGCGCGCCGACACCATGCGGTCGATGTCGCCGACGTGCAGCCGTTCGAAGAGCGGCGCGTCGCCGACCACCGCGCCGCCGGTCATGTGCAGCGACAGCACGTGGCCGGGCCGCACCGACCACCAGCGCTCGTGGCGGACCAGCGCGGTGGCGAAGTCGTAGCTCGAGCCGAGAAACCCGGCCCCGCCCTCGGCAAGCACGAGCGTGTGATCGCCGGCGAACGGCAGGATCGGGTCGGGCCGCGTGTCGCGCTCGAACAGCAGGCCCAGCGTGGCCACCCGGCTGTCGCCGTCCTCGAGCAGGAGGTCGACCGGCACCTCGGTCCCGTCGGGCAGGGACCGGGTCGGCGCGGCCGGCAGCTCGGCGCGGACGCTCTCGAAGCGTGCCATTCCGGTCAGACGCGAAAGCGGCGCGAGATTGACAGTCAGGCCGGCGCGCCCGCCGGCCCGGCGGTAGTCGAAGGCGGCGTAGTTGGCCGCCGCCCCGTCGTCGGTGGCCCCGGCCACGCGGTACGGCTCGCTGGCGTCGGCGTAGTAGCCGGACAGGTGCGCCCCGAACGTGCTGCCGAGCACTGACGAGTCCTCGATGCGCAGCTGATAGGCGCTCTGCGCGTCGGCCCCGTCGGCGTCCCCCTCGCCGGCGACAACGAAGGCGCCGCCCACGCCGATGCCGGTGCCGAAGAAGTTGCGCTCGGTCAGGTCGAGGCCCGCCCACCACGGGGTGATGAGCGTGTTGCCGAAGAACATGCGGTTGAGCACGACGGTGCCGCGCTCGACCACGCGCACGGTCAGGACCACGTGACCGCGCCTGCTGCCCTTGCGCAGGCGCAGGTCCACCTCGCGGAAGTAGCCCAGCGCCAGCACCTTGAAGCGCGCGGCGCGCAGTCGCTCGTCGCCGGCGCGCAGCCTCTGGCCGGGGCGCACCGGCACCGCGCGCCGGATGTGATCCTCGGCGGTCCATGTGTTGCCGACCACCTCGATCGCCTCGATCACGATCATCGGCCCGAACGGATCCGGGCGCATGAGCGGCGAGGCCAGCTGCTCCTCCGCCGGCTGGGCAGACGCCGCGCCGATGCCGTGGATGCCGAGCGCGGAACTGAACGCGATCGCCGCGGCGACCGAGCGGGCAGCTCTCATCCGTCGCCAGCGTAGCACGGGTGAGGTGATATACTCCCAGGCCAACCGGGGGACAGCGGTCTGACGGCAGCGAGCACATCGAGTCAATGTCCCCGGTGCCGGAGCGCCATCGCGCCCGACGCCCGTTTCTGCGGCTCGTGCGGTAGCGCACTGGCCGCGACCGAGCCCAGCTCCAACAGCATCCCTGTCAGCGGGGTGCCGGGCGACGCGATGGACGCGGGCAGCTCCGGCTTCATCGGGCGCGAGGTGGCCGGCCGCTACCGCATCCTGGCCAAGCTGGGCGAGGGCGGCATGGGCGCCGTCTATCGCGCGGAGCAGATCTCGCTCAAGCGCACCGTCGCGCTCAAGGTGCTCCGCCCCGAGCTGTCGGCCGAGCCCGGCATGGTGCGCCGGTTCAACGCCGAGGCCGAGCTGGCCGCCAAGCTCTCGCATCCCAACACGGTCACGCTGTTCGACTTCGGCCAGGACGCGGACGGGTCGCTGTTCATCGCCATGGAGTACCTGGAGGGGCGCTCGCTGCGCGAGGTGCTGACGCGCGAGGGCCCGCTGTCGCCCGGGCGCGCGCTGGCCATCAGCGAGCAGCTGTGCGCCTCGCTGGCCGACGCGCACAGCCGCGGCATCGTGCACCGCGACCTCAAGCCGGACAACGTCATGCTGGTGAAGCGCGGCCGGGCCACCGACGTGGCGCGCGTGCTCGACTTCGGCATCGCCAAGCTGCGCGACGAGCAGACCGACGGCGCCAACCGGCCGATGACCCGCGCCGGCGACCTGCTGGGCACGCCGCAGTACATGGCGCCCGAGCAGATCCGCGGCGAGACGGTGGACGCGCGCACCGACATCTACGCGCTGGGCGCCATGCTCTACGAGATGGTGACCGGGCGGCTGCCCTTCGAGGGGCCGACCCTGATGTCGATCCTGTCCAAGCACCTGACCGAGATGCCGGTGCCGCCGCGCGACCGCCGGCCCGATCTGCGCATCTCGCCCACCCTCAACCAGCTGGTCATGGACGCGCTCGACAAGGACCCGGCGCGGCGGCCGGCCACGATGGACGCGTTCGCCGATCGGCTGGCCCGGCTGGTGGTCGAGGTCGGCCCGCGCAGCGACGCTCCGGTCGGCGCGGCCGGCGCGGCCGGGTTTCCACCGCCGCCGGCGCTGCCGGACAGTCCGCCGCCCGGCGTTCCGCTGCTGCGGACGCCGCTGCCTGGCGCGCTGCAGGCGCCGCGGCCGGCCCACGTGCAGGCGGAGTCGTCGCCGCCGGTCGGCTACGCGTCTCCGGCGCCGAACTACATGTCGCCGCCGCCGGGCAGTCCCGGCGCAGAGGCGCCGTTCGCGGGCGCGGCGTATGGCGGGCAGGCGCCGTATCCGAGCCCGTCGCCCGGTCCGTATCGCGAGCCCGACGCCCGGTCCGTACGCGAGCCCGTCGCCCGGTCCGTACCCGAGCCCGTCGCCCGGTCCGTTCGCGGACCAGCCCCGGCACCGGGCCGCGTCGTCGGTGCCGGCGCCGATGCGCGCTCCGACCACCGGCCAGCCGGGCGGCGCGCGGGCCGGCATGTGGATCGCGCTCGGTCTGGTGGTCGCCGGCGTCGCGGGCGTGGCTGTCTACTTCGCGGCGCGCCCCGACGACAAGACGCCGCTCAGCATCGGGTCGGAGGGTCGGGACGAGCCGGCCCACGATCCCTCCGCGGGCGGCGACCCGAGCGGCAACCCGGGCGGGATCCGGCTCGGTGAATCCCGACTTCTCGGTCAAGCCGGAGCGCGAGCTCTACGGCGGCGGTTCCGGTGGTGACCCGTCGGCCCCGGCCGGCGACCCGTCAGCGGGTCAGCCCGGCCAGGCGCAGGACGGGGTGTGGCAGGGCGGATGGTGGAAGGATCCGAGCGGCGCGCTCGAGCTCGACATCCCGAAGGGCTTCACGGTCGGCGCCGCCGGCGGCGCCGCCATGTTCGCCGGCCGGTGCGGCGACATCCAGTGCACCATCAACACGGTCACCACCTCGACCTGGGGTGTGCAGATGGACGACTCCATGATGGCCCAGGTGGTCGGCCAGCTGCCGCTCGCCGACGGCCACGTCGGCGACATGTCGTCCGTCCGGATCCAGGGCCGCGACCGCTACAGCGTCGTCGTCGACAGCGCGAGCGACGGCACCCGCGCCCAGGTGGTGATGTTTGCCGGGTCGGGCAACCTGTCGGTCGTCATCATCCAGGCGCCCGGCGCGGCGTTCGATCGCACAGCGGACTTCCGCACGTCCTTCTTCGAGAAGCGCGTCCGCGTCCGCTGATCACACCCCGGGCAGGGCGCCCGGCGACGGCTACTTTTTCTTCGTCGCGATGAACATGCTGCGACGGTTCCTGTTGTCGTCGCTGCCTGCCGGCCGCTCTTCGCCGTACGTGATGATGGAGACGCGCTTCTCCTGGATGCCGAGGCGGACCAGATAGTCCTTGGTCGCCCGCGCGCGCCGCTCACCGAGGCCGAGGTTGTACTCGGGGGTCCCCACCTCGTCGGTGTGCCCCTCGATGGTCAGGGTGCGCGCCTTGTCCTTCTTGAGCCAGTCGGCGTTCTCCGACAGCTTCTTGCGCGACTCCTCGTCGAGGTCCGACGAGTCGAAGGCAAAGTAGACGACATCCTGAAGCGACGGGTCCTTGCCGCCCTTCTTCTTGCCCGAACCCGACGAGCCGGAGCCGTCGAAGTTCTCGCCGTTGTCGGCCGAGTCGCCGCCGCCGGCAGTCCGCTTCTTGTTCTTGCCGCCACACGCCGTGCCCACAAGGGCGACCAGCGAGAGGGCCAGGACCACAGTCTTCATGCCTCGCATGGAATGACCTCCCGTGAAGTTCTCCATATCACACGAAATTGCGGCGATCCATTCGGGCAACCCCCGAGAACGAATAGCCCCGTCGACCATTCAATGGCGGAGCGTTGGTTGCCTTACAGTCGGCCCCCTGAATCGCGCGCAAGGCGGCAATATATATGAAAATATCGGATTTGGGGATTTTCTCGGCCACCCCGAGGCCCCGGATGTATGCTCACGAGCGTAATGCCGATACGCCGGGCGCTAGCCGCCCTGCTCCTCCCCTCTGCTCTCTTCTTTCTTCGCCCCTCCGATGCCAGCGCCTCACCTGGGGCTGACAGGCGTCCGGCGGCGGCTCTGGTTGCGTCCTCCGAGGCCAGCCTGGGCTCGCACGGTGCGGATGACCTCAGCCCGCTCGGGCTGGCGGCGCTGGTCGCCGCTGGATGGGTTCCCGCCCTGGTGCTGCTGACGCGACGGCGCCGACAGCGCCAGCTCGAGTAGCCGGGGCGCCACCCGCGGTCCAGTCTGGCGCGTCTGCTAGGCTGCTCCGCATGCGACGAAGCAGCCCACCGCGCACGAGGCTCCCGTCCGCCTGACCGAGTACGCCCGGGGAGGTGGTTGAGCCGCCAAGCTGCGCATCGGGGACCTGGTCCAGGTCCTGGAGCGGATGCATGCCGGCGGAATCACGACCTCCGCCGGCGGTGATCCGAACGTCCTCGTGTCCACCGACTTCGCGGACGACGCGGCGGTGGTGCGCCTGGCCGGCGGCGACCGGGCCCTGGTCATGACCGCCGACATCATCGCGCCCCTGGTGGACGACCCGGAGACATTCGGGCGCATCGCGGCCACCAACTCGATCTCCGACGTCTACGCGATGGGCGGGCGGCCGCTCTACGCGCTCAATCTCGTGTTCTTCCCCGACGACAAGCTGCCGTTCTCGGTGCTGGAGGCGATCCTGCGCGGGGGCGCCGCGGCGTGCGCGGAGGCGGGAGTCGCCATCGTCGGCGGCCACTCGGTGCGCGACGCGGAGGTGAAGTACGGGCTGTCGGTGACCGGCGAGGTGGAGACGGCCGGGATCCTCTCCAACCGGACGGCGCAGGCCGGGCAGCGGCTGGTCCTGAGCAAGGCGCTCGGCACCGGCATCCTCGGCCAGGCCATCAAGAAGCAGGTGGCGTCGGAGAGCGAGGCGGCCGCCGCGGTGCGGTCGATGACGACGCACAACCGGGGTGCGCTCGAGGCGGCGCGGGCCGCCGGTGTGACGTCCTGCACCGATGTGACCGGCTTCGGCCTGCTCGGTCACCTGCGCAACATCCTGCGTGGGTCCGGGCTGCGCGCGGCGATCGATCTCGGTGCGCTGCCGCTCCTGCCCGGGGCGCGCGAGCATGCGGCCGCCGGCTTCGTGCCGGCCGGCAGCAAGTCCAACCTCGACTTCATCGCGCCGTCGCTGCGCGGGCGCGATCGGCTGGACGCGGATGGACAGCTGGCGCTGCTCCTTGCGTGCGACGCGCAGACCAGCGGCGGGCTGCTCCTGGCGGTGCCGGCCGGGAGCGCTCCGCAGCTGGTGTCGGAGCTGCGCGGCCAGGGATTGCCGGCGGCGGACATCGGCGAGGTTCTGGCGGCGGGCGAGGCTGGCGAGGGCGGGGCCGGCGGCGATGTCGGGGCCATCGAGCTCCGGTTCGCCGGGTCGTAGGCGCCGCCTGCGGCTGGAATGCTTCTCGCTCCCCGCGCGTCACAACCGGTATGCCACGGGTCTGCTCGCGCGGCGCCGGGCTCATGGCCGCCTCGGTGGCCCTGCTCGCGACCGGCGCGACCGGCCGGGTCGCGTGGGGCCAGACGGCGGAGGATGCGGATGCCTGGCTGGCAGATCTGCACGGCGACGTGGCGGCCGACATCGCCGCGGGCCGGCCGCTGGTCGTGCAGGTCCACGTCCCGCTGTGCGACAACGACGTGCTTCGCTGCGGCGGCGGCCGGCTCGGCGACGGCGACGATCCGGACGGAAATCTCTACTGGGCCACCAGCGGCGGCTTTCGCGGCTGGTTCGGACGGCGCGGCTCGGGCTGGACGGAGGTGCTGCGGGTGCAGAATCCGCAGCCGGACGTGCTCGAGCTGCGGGTGTGGCGGCGGTGGATGACGCCGTCGGGGCGGCTGCGCGCTCGCGGCGCGCGCCGGCGGTTTCCGGTCTACGTGGTGGCTCACGCCTGGCGCGGCGAGTCGATTGCATCGGCGATGGCCGCCTACGCCGCGGACCTGTTCGCCGCCGGCGGTCAGGTGCGCCGCATCGAGCTGCCGGACGGCACCGAGCTTGCGGCCGGCGGCGGGGCGCGCGTGGTGGCGTTCGTCGGGCACAACGGGTGGATGAACGTCTTTGGCTTTCTCTGGCCGAAAGCCGACGCGCGGGCGCCGAGGCGCGGGACGATCGCCGTGGCGTGCCTCACCGAGGCCTACCTGGTCCCGGCGGTGCCCGGCCCCAGGCGGGTGCCGCTGCTCTTCACCCGCAGCCTGCTGTTCGCCGGCGCGCATGCCTTCGAGGGCGCCGTCACCGCCTTCGCGCAGGGGCAGGACCTGGCCGGCGTCCGCGACGGCGCGGTGCGCGCCTATGCGGCCGGGCAGGACAAGCCGCTGGCCCGGGTGCGCGCGGCGCTGACCAATCCGGCCGACCCGCGCTGGAAGAACCGGTAGGATCGAGGACGATGTTCCGTCTGTGCACTCTCGCCGCGCTGGCCGGGGCGGCCGGATGTGTGGCGCCGGCCGCGCAGCCGGTCTCGGAGCCGCGCTACGACGGGCCGCCCGGGGCGTACGGCGAGGAGGGCGGGGGGTCGGGGTCGGAGTCAGGGTCGGAGACGGAGTCGGGGCCGGGATCGGAGTCGGGGCCGGGAACAGAGTCGGGACCGGAGACTGAATCCGGTGCGGCCTCGGATCCCGGCGTGGAGGGCGCCGAGTCGGAGGCGGCCGACCGACCGGGACGAGGGCAGGGGCTCACGCCTTTCGAGGCCGGCGTGGTGGCGGCGGTCAACCGGCTGCGGCGCGACCCGCGCGCATATGCCGCGGCGCTCGAGCGGCACCGGCGCAACTACCACGAGAACTACCTCTACCTGCCCGGCCTCGATGCGCCGATCCTCACGGTGGAGGGCGTGCGGGCGGTGGACGAGGCGATCAGGGCCGCGCGGCGTGCCCGGCCCCGGGCCGAGCTGAGGCTCTCACCCGGCCTGTCGCGGGGGGCGCGCGCCCATGCCATCGAGATCGGCCGCGCCGGCACCGTCGAGCACGACGGGCGCGACGGCAGCCAGCCGCTCCAGCGCATGGAGCGTCACGGCCGCGTGCTCGGCCTGTCCGGCGAGAACATCGGCACCGGATGGGGCGACTCCGGCGTGATGGTGATGAGCCTGTTCATCGACGACGGCGTCATCGGACGCGGCCACCGCGTCAACCTGCTCGAGTCGGAGTACCGGGTCTTCGGCGTGGGTTGCTCCGCGCACAAGCGGTTCGGCACGGTCTGCGTCATCGACCTCGCGGCTGACTTCCGCGAGTGAGCCGCTCCCCTCAGCCGGGGCTGGTGTTGTCCCGCTGGGTGAGAAAGCGATAGAGCCAGGCCCGGGCCAGGCTCCACTCGCGCTTGATCGTCGTCGGCGACACGCCGAGCACCTCGGCGGCCTCGGCCGAGGTGAGGCCGCCGAAGTAGCGCAGCTCGACAAGGCGGGCCTGGCGCGCGTCGAACACGGCGAGCTCGGTCAGCGCCGCGTCGAGAGCGAGCAGCTCCAGCGCCCTCGGCGCGGCGGCGGGCAGCTCTCTCTCCTCGAACGTTACTTGTAGATCCGGCTGCGGTCGCTTGGCCGCGGCGCGCGCGCGTGCGTGGTCGACCAGCACGCGCCGCATCATGCGCGCGGCCAGGGCGAAGAACTGGCAGCGGTTCTCGTAGTCCGCCTCCTGATCGGTCATGCGCAGGTAGACCTCGTGGACCAGGTCGGTCGCCACCAGCGTGTGACCGGAGCGCTCGCCGCGGAGGAACCAGGCCGCCTGCCGCCGCAGCTCGCGGTAGACCAGCGGCAGGAGCTCGCTCTCCGCCTTCGCATCGCCCCGGCGCCACGCCCGCAGGAGGTCGGTGACGACACCGGGCGCCACCTCCGCCAGGGGCGGCGCGCGACCACCGGCCGATCGCGAGCGCCTCATCCGCGGATCCTGCGAAGAGTCCACAGCTCGTTCGCGACCCCGCTGGTCAGGAGCATCGCGCCGACCATGAGCATCAGGCCGGCCCGCCAGAGCATCTGCGGCGCCGTCGCCCCCGGCGGGGCGGTGGCGGTCGCGGCGCTGGCGAGCTGAAGACAGGGCTGCGACTGGTCGTACAGCGCCAGCTCCAGGTCGTGCACCAGGTCGCCGGTGCATGGATACCGGTCGGCCGGATCCTTGGCCAGACAGCGCTCCACAACCTGCGCGACCGCGCGCGGGATGCGCGGATCCACCTCGGCCAGCGACGGCGGCTCGTCCTCGATCACCGCCGCCATGGTCTGGGTCGGGCTGGCCCGCTTGAACGGAGTCTCGCCGGTGAGCAGCTCGTACAGCACGCAGCCGAGCGAGAACTGATCGGCGCGCGGGTCGATCGGTCCGGCCAGCACCTGCTCCGGCGACATGTAGCCGACGGTGCCGAGGACCATCCCCGGCATCGTGGACAGGATCATGGTGCTCGTCGATGCGTCCGGCAGCGGTCCCGGATGCGTGAGCTTGGCGACGCCGAAGTCGAGGATCTTGACCTGGCCCTGCCTGGTCACGAACAGGTTGGCCGGCTTGAGGTCGCGGTGCACGATGCCGCGCTCGTGGGCGGCGACCAGGCCGCTGGCGATCTGCAGCGCGTAGAGCATCGCCTCGCGCACCGGCAGCGGCCCGCGCGCCAGCGTGCGGTCGAGCGGCTCTCCCTCCAGCAGCTCGATGACGAGGTACGGCAGCCCCTCGTGCCATCCGGTGTCGTGGACGGCGACGATGTTGGGATGGCTGAGCGACGACGAGGCGCGCGCCTCCTGATCGAAGCGCGCCAGGCGCAGCGGATCGCCGGCCATCGTGCGCGGCAGCACCTTGATGGCCACGAGTCGACCGAGGCGCACGTCTCGCGCACTGTAGACCTCGCCCATCCCCCCGCCGCCGATCGCGTCGACGATCTCGTAGCGCCCGACCCGCGCACCGGCCCCCAGACTCGGGCCGGCCGGCGCTCGCTCTCCCGACCCGACCGTGGACCTGGCCGTGAACGCCGGCCCTCCGAGGAAGTTCCCCGCCCCGTCATGCGCGCCCAGAAAGCACTCCACCTCGCGGCGCACATCACAGTCCCCGCCACACTCGACAGCCAGGAAGGCGTCGCGCACCTCCACGGGAAGCTCGAGCGCCGCCAGGAACAGCTCCTTGACCCGCGCCCACCGCTCCGGCGTCATCCCATGTGATCTTGGCCGCCCCGGGAGAGTCTCTGTTGTCCGCATTTCGGTCCCTCACAGGAGAGACGGCGGGGCGGGCGCTTCTTCGCGGGAGCGGGCCTTTACGCAGCGGGGCGCCGACCGCGCAACGTCCGGCCGCTCAGCCTACCCCGGATTCTGGGCTTGCTCAGTCGATGCCGTCGTCAACGCAGTCGCTGGCATGGCCGCCGAAACCGATTTCGCGGCGGGTTTGCCCGGAGGCGCGACGGCCGCCAACTTGGCTGCCATGATAGCCAGCTGCTCCTCGTCGGCGAGGAGCTTGCCCAATGCTTCCAGATCGTCGGCCAGATCGCTGGTAGAAGCCTTGAGGTTTCGGAGGAGACGTCCCGCCGTCGTCCCTCCGCAGCAGCCACCACCGTCCTCCGTGGCGTCCAGATACCTGTACAGGTCATCGTTGAGCTGTTTGGTGGACATCGCCACCGTGTCGGCCAGGCAGATCAGTCTTGGATTCTTGCCTGGCGGTGTTCCGCGCTTTGTGTCCTTTGGATCCGTGGCCTTCGGATCCTTGCCCGGCGGCGTGCCAGCCTGCGGCCGGACGACCACCTCGAAACCATTCGAACCGTTCCCGTTCCCCATCGCACCCTCCCTTTCGGGTCGTCGCTCGCGCCTCAGCGGAAGACGACCAGTCGATCGAATCCAGCTCCGCTCCATCGAATCAGTTCGCGTCAGCCTCTCCGCGCGCAGCGCCTGTGCAGGCGGCTCGCCGGCGGCGATGCGCTTCCGGAGCGCGGCGAAGAAGACGGGCGCGCCGGCGTCCTGAATCGGGTCGGGCGAGGCGATGACGGCGCGTGCGCCCGCCGCGACGAAGGCGTCGGCCAGTCCCCACGTCGAGTGGAACGTCTCGCCGACCGCCGACGCGTGGCATGCGGCCAGCACGACCACCGGCGAGCCCCGCAGCCGCGCGCGACGGATGTCGGCACCTCCCAGCGCGTAGCGGCCGCGCGCGTCGGAAGCCAGCACCAGGACCGAGGTGTCCGAGTCGGCCCCGCCGGGCAGGCCGTGGGCGTGAATCTCGAGGAACGACGCATCGGCGGCCGCCGCGATCACGCGCTCGGGTGTCGCGGTAGCTCCCTCGATCAAGGTCGCGCCGGGCGCGGCTTCCAGGGCACGCAGAGGCGCGAGGTCGAGACCGGGCGGCGGAGCGATGTTGGCGACGACGACCTGACGACCTTGCCTTGGCGGCAGCTCGTGCTCGGACCCTCGTGTCCGGAACTGCCAGGCCACGTCGCGCGGCAGGAGGTCGGGCCGACCATAGTATGGCTGCCGCGCGAACACGTCCACCGACTGGCAGCCCACGAACGACGCCTGCATCGACGCCGGAACCCCGCGCTGGCCAGCGGGCTCCCCGGGCGCGCGCGGCGCCCGAAACAATGTCTCCTTGCCGTCGGCCGCGCGTGCCACGAACACCGGCGACGCCTCCTGCGACGCTCCGAGCGCACAGCGCTCTGGCGCCACCTCGCCGATCTCCTCCGCGAGTAGCCCGAACACCTCACTGGGGGCGTCGCGAACCGCGGCTTGCTCGATCAGGACCGAATAGCTGTATGCCCTCGCCTTGGCCGCGTTGCTGTCCTCGGCCGGCAGGTCGGCTGCTTCCGCGATGGCCCGCCGGAGAAGGGCGCGCCCCTCCCCCGGCATGCGCGTGACCAGTAGGCGGCCCTCGGTGTGATCCAGGAACGCTCGCTCCCCCGGGGCCACCTTCGAGCTGCGCAATGCGGCGATGTTGTGCCGTAGAGCCTGCACGGCCGCATCGTCGCCTGACTCGCTCAGGAGGTGAGCCAGGACGAACGCACGGCCCGTCGAGAACGGCGCCTCGCATTCCGCGGAGTCGCCGAACATCAGCTTGCGAGCATCGTCGATACGATTCCTGTTGATCAGCTCCATCGCCTTCCATTCGCGTGCGTCGCGTGCGTCGCCACAGTCGTCGCTCTGACGGGTGAACTCGTCCAGATACGCCCATGACACTGGCATCAGGGTGCTGGACGTCTCGCCGCGCAGCGCGGCGATCCAGTGCGCGTACCAGAGGAGCTGGGTCTCCTGGGCGACGTTTCCCGCGGAACGGGCGATGTCCAGGGCCCGATCGAGCGTGCGCCTTGCCGCGTCGGGCCGGTGCATGTCCTGGAAGGCGTGCGTCGCGAGGCGAAAGACATCGCCGCACAGGTAGTCGATGGCCTCGGCGCCGTTGCAAAGCTTCTCGGCTGCGCCGAGCAGCGTCTGCGCCCGCAGAACCTCGTCCCTGAGCAGGACGAACCAGGCCCGATGATCCGCCGCCTCGAGCGCAAACCACGGGTCACCGGTCCCCTTTGCGAGGGCAAGATACTCGTCCAGCTCTGCCTCTTCCGGTCGGTCCGGGTTGTTCCCGGCATGGACGAGGGCGCCCAGGAGGATGTCCTTCTGGCGGGCGGCGCGGAGGTCGCGGAGCAGGTCCTGGACCGCGGCCGGGTCCTTCATCTCGCGGCGGGCGAGTGCGGCGTAGCGGGCGGCGAGCGGGGCGCGGCGGCGGAAGTCGGACTTCGCGATGCGATCGATGTAGTCGGTCAGATGGCTGCCGCCGAAGCGTGCGTCGAGGGTCGCCGCGAGCGGGCGCAGCGCTTTCACGCGGGCTGCGGAGTCGGCCGTGCGTACCGCCTCGTAGAGGTAGCGGCGCATGAGGCTGGGGTAGGCGGCAACGTTCCCGTCTTCCACGATGCTGCCGGCCCGCGCTCGTCCCATGACTCCCACGGTGGAGATGGGGCGGGGGGGTGGACCCCCGGCCACGAGCTGGGCGCCGGCGGCGTTGGCGGCTTCCCACGCTGACTTGCGGCGCTGGAACTGGGCGCGCAGTGCCGTGGCTCGCTCCGCCGCCTCCTGGCTCCAGCCTGGCTCGCGACGTGCGGCCACTGCCTCGAACGCGTCGGCGGCGGTCAGCGGCATGCCGAGGCGCTCGAGCGCGAGGGCGCGATTCCATGTCGCCTGCACGTGGCCCGGATGGGACTCGATGGCGGCGGAGGCCGCGAGCAGGGCGTCCTCCGGCTTGCCGTCGACCAGCGAGATCGCGGCGCGGTCGCTGTCGGCGTCGGGCGAGGGCTTCGCGAGGACGAGCTGGTTTCTGGCCTGGGTCGTGTCCCCGCGCAGGACCTGGGCCGCGGTAATCGCGCGGGCATCGCCGAGCTTCTCGACGCGGCCGAGGAGCTCGAAGGACAGCGTCTCGGCCGGGCGTTCGCCGGTGCCGCCGGCGCGGGCGGTGTCATAGGGGCGATAGCGGTCGGCGGCCGCCCACGACAGTCGCGGCGCCATGGGACGCCGGGGCGAGAGCGCGGCGGTGAACGCGCTGGCCGGGTCGGCGGCCGCGACGACCGGTTCATCCCCGGGGCCGGAGCTGTGGTGATGCAGCACGAACACGGCGGCCGCCGCGGCCATTGCGAGCGAAGCGACCATCGCCATGAGGGTCTTCGGGCGCCGCATCGGACGAAGGATGGGGATCACGCTGCTGGCGCCGACGGGAGACCGCCCCCTCTCGATCTGGAGTGCGCTCTCGAGCTCGCGAGCTTCGGTGCGAAGAACGAAGGCGAGCGCCGCCATCTGCATGCACTCGTCGAGCTCGATCATCGCGTCCGGACTGCAGGCCAGCACCGAGCGCACCCGCGCGGCGTCGTCGGGCGACAGCTCGCCGTCGATCAGCGCCTGGATCTCCTCTGCGCTCGGTTGTTCCGCGTTTCTCACGACAGCCTCCTCACTTCGACGCCTCGAGCAGCTGATCGCGGAGCGCCTTGCGCGCCCGGTACAAGCGGCTTGCGACGGTGTTCTCGGGTATGGCCAGCCGGAGCGCGATGTCCCGGTAGCGCAGCCCATCCAGATAGTGCAGCTCGAACGCGATCCGCAGATCGGGATCGAGCGCGGCGCAGGCCGCGCGCACGTCCGCCAGATTGACATCGGCCCAGGCCGGCTGTGGATCCGGCTCGGGCGCCTCGCAGTCGTCGACGCTGGCGGTGGTGGGGCGCTCGACGCGCTTTCCATCGATGAAGACGTTGCGCAGGATCGCGACCAGCCAGGCTCGCTCGTTCCGCACGGGCTCGTGACCTCCTGCCAGGTAGCGGAGCGCGCGCTCGAACGTGTCCTGGATCAGATCGTCGCACTCGTCGGCGTTGCGGCTCAGCGCCGCGGCAACCGCGCGAAGCGCCGGCGCGTGGTGGTCCAGTCCATTCCCGGTCGAATCGACCGAGTCGAGCGGACGCTGGTCCAGTCCATCGATCGAATCGAGCGGACGATGGTCCCGCCCGTTCTCGGCCGGATCGAGCGGACGAGCGTCCCGACCACGGGCCCCCCCCATGTCGGTCATGGCCTGGCCAGAGTCACACGGAGTCGAGCGCGCCGTCAAAGGCGCATGTTGACCCGCGGGTGCCAGAACCGATCGCGTCACTCTGAGTTCCATGACGAGACCGCATTCGTTTCTTCGTCGGCAAAGACGATCGGCTGATCCTCAATCGCCTTGTCCGCAAGACTTGCGCTGAAGGGCTCGCGCTCGACTGCAAATTTATAGTTTCGCGCGCGCGACCTCTTCGACGCCCGCTTCTCGCGTGGATCTCAGGGGCCAGACCGAATCGGAACTTCCCGAGATCGGTCGGCATCAGGAGGAACACGTGACGAACACCAACATTTTTCTGGCGGGTGTACTCGCCTTCTCTGCGTTCGCTTGTGGTGAGGCAGGAGACGATGACGGCGGGGTCGCTCCCCTTCCCCGGGAAGACGAGTGTGGGGGAGCGCCCTGCGCCGGAGACACCATCTGCGTCGAGGCGGAGTGCGAGCCGGCGTTCGATCGCGACTACCAGGTGCGCATGAGCGTCTATGTGCCCATCCGCGATGAGCAGCACTGCGCGGACGATCGCTTGTGTCCGCTTCCTCCGCTGGAGGTCTATTACAGCGAGCTCGCATTTCCGATCCTCGACGCGGAGGATCCGAGGGTCGCCGAGATCGAGGTGATCGAGGGCAGCTCGCTCATCGTCGAGCGCGCCGGGGATCGGTGCACGATCGATCTCACCGCCGAGCGCCTCCGTCTCGGTACCGGCACGTGTACCAGCGGTGGCGTGTCGGTGACGCTGAAGCTGAGCCCGCTGCCGCTCTGAGCGGCGACGCGAATCTTTCTCCGGCGCGTGGTCCTTTCGACGTTCCGTTCTCGCGTCGTCCTCGGGGCCCGACCGAAACCGAACTTCTCGGTCGGCATGAGGAGGAACAAGTGAGGCATAGCAACATCATTCTGGCGGCGGTTCTCGCCACGACTGCATTCGGCTGCAACGACGAGGGCGGGGACAGTCCGCAGTCCACCTGCGAGGAGAAGGGGATGGAGTGCACCGGGGACCAGGTCTGCGGCGATGAGGAGTGCGAGCAGGCGTTCGATCGCCCCTACATGCTGCACGTCAACCCGTACAAGACCGGCAGCGGGGTATGCCAGAGCTGTCCGATCTCGCCGGTGACCGTCTCCTTCAACGCAGACTGGATCATGACGACGGTCGACGCACAGGAGGCCGAGCTCGAGAATGTGACAGCCGGCGCCTCGCTGATCGTCAACTTCGCGTCCGAGCAGTGCTCGGTCGAGCTGACGGCCGAGCGCCTGCGCACCGGTCACGTCAAGTGCAACAGCAGTGACATGGCCGTCTCGATGCGGCTCGACCCGATGCCGTTCGAGTCGATGCCGCGCTGACCGTGCGGCGATCGAGCACCTGTCGAGGGCCGGAGCACCCGGCCCTCCTTTTTTTCCCCGCGCGTGGCCCGCTCGACGGCCGTTTCTCGCGTGGATGTGGTGGGGCCCGACCGATCCGAGAGCTCTTTCGAGATCGGCCGGCATCAGGAGGAAACCGTGAAACTCAACAACATTGTTCTGGCGGCTGTGTTCGCCTTCTCTGTGTTCGGCTGCAGCGACGAAGAGGAGCCACCTGGAACGACGGGCGAGATGTGCTCGCAGCTCGACGTCGAGTGCACCGGGGACACCATCTGCGGCGAGACCGACTGCGAGGACGCGTTTCCTCGCGAGTACCGGGCGCGGTTGAACGTGCACTCGCTCACACCAGACAGAAAATGCGAGCTGCACGCCGACTGTCCGCGTCTACCGGTGATGGTCTATCAGGACGACCTCGCTCATCCGATCCTGGACAACAGGAAGCCCGGCATTGCCCACATCGACCTGGTCGCGGGAAGCTCTCTCATCATCGCGATCGACGACGAGGCCTGCACCGTCCCGATGACGGCCGCGCTCATGCGCAGCGGGCCGGCCTGGTGCTCGGGGGACGGCCTGACCGCCAGCGTGTCGCTGTTCCCGATGCCGCTCGACGGCGACGCCGTGGAAGAACGCTAGCGGTCGCTCAGCACAGCGCGGCGATCTCGCCGTCGTCGAACCCGTACTCGGCCAGCACCTCGCGGCTGTGCTCGCCCAGCCGCGGGGCGAGGCGGTCGGTGCGGGCCGGGCCGACCGGCGTGCGGACCTGGAGCACCGATTCGCCGGCCGCCTTCACCTGCGTGAAGACCTGGCGGGCCCGGTGCAGCGGGTGCTCCAGGACCTCGTCCATCTCGAGCACCGGCTCGCAGCAGCAGTCGTGGGCGGCGAGGATCTCGGCCCACTCGTCGCGCGTGCGCGTGCGCAGGATGGCCTGGACCTCGGCGCGCACCTTCTCCTGTCGGTCCGGCGGCGCGACGAGCTCGCTCACGTCCTCGCGCCGGCCGATGGCGCGGTTGAAGGCGAGCCAGAATTTCGGCTCCAGCGCGCCCACCGACAGATACTTGCCGTCGCCGGTCTGGTACACGCCGTAGCAGGCCAGACCGCCGTTGAGCGTCGCGCTGCCGCGCGTCGGCACCTCGCCGCCCGAGTCCAGGTTGCCCATCTCGGCGCACAGCAGCGCGAGCGCGCCCTCGGTCATCGAGATGTCCAGATGCGCGCCGCGCCCTGTCGTCCCGCGCCCGACCAGCGCGCCGAGCACGGCGGTCGCGCCCCACAGCGCGCCGCCGGCGAGGTCGGCGACCTGCACGCCCGGCATCGCGGGCGATCCGGCCGCGGCTCCGCCCATGGCCAGCACGCCGGCCAGCCCGATGTAGTTGAGGTCGTGTCCGGCGCGCTCCACGTACGGCCCGTCCTGGCCGTAGCCGGAGATCGAGCACAGCACGATGCGCGGGTTGCGCCGCTCGAGCGCCTCCCAGCCGACGCCGAGCCGCGCCATCACGCCGGGCCGGAAGCTCTCGATCACGACATCGGCCCGCTCGACCATCCTCAAGAGTGCGTCGCGGCCCGCCTCGCTCTTGAGGTCGAGCGCGAGCGACCGCTTGCCTCGATTCACGGCCAGGAAGCGCCCCGACATGCCGGCCTTGACCGGCGGGATCTGGCGCATGTAGTCGCCGACGCGCGGGTCCTCGACCTTCACCACGTCGGCGCCCATGTCGGCCAGCACCATGGTCAGGAACGGGCCGGGCAAGAGCCGCGAGAGGTCGAGCACGCGGATCCCGTCGAGCGGGCGGGCGGTCGCATCCATGATCATCGCCTCCACATATGCAAACGGGCGGATGACCGGATGGCCACCCGCCCGCGACGCTGCAGATTCGCGAGACGCCAGCTACGCCGGCTTCGCCATGTCGAAGACCTGCTGCAGCTTCATCGCGAGCATCGGGTCGCCCGACACCTTCAGCTTGCCCTGGAAGTAGAGCTGCATCCCGACCTGCGGATCGGTGAACATGCTCTTGAAGTCCTCGTGCGCCACCTCGACAGTGCACTGCGCGTTGCCGCTGTCGCCCTGCACGCAGGTCGGCGGGTCGGAGGTGAGGTTGAGGGTCCAGGTGCCGCCGCCGTCACCGGTGATCTTGAAACAATAGATCGCGTTGACTTCCTTCGCCTTGTCCGGGGCTTTCTTGATCGCCTCGGGAACCAGCACGTCGAACAGCTCCTTGGCGTCCTTGGGCATCTGGGCCATCTTTCGTCCTCCGATTGAAACGATCGGCTTGGTAACACGCCGCGTCAGCAGGCGTCAAGCGGGCGTACGGGGGCCGAAAAAGCTGCGGCCCCGGCGTCCTGTCCCTGGTCGCTGCGCGTGGGACGCCGGGGCCGCAGACAGTCTCGAGAGACGATCAGAGCTCGGGCAGCGCGACCGCGTCGTAGGCGCAGCTGGCCGCGTCTCCCTCGGTGGGCGCGAAGTCGACCGAGTCGGTGTAGTAGGTGCGCTCGAACTGCTCGTCCCAGCACTCGCTGGCCTCGACCTCGAGATCGCCGAGGTCGCCGTCGGAGAGCAGCGCGTCGGCGCGGCCGGTGCCGTCGGCCTGCCAGCGCGAGCGGATGAGCGCCTGCTCGGCGGCGCTGCCGTTCTCCTCGAGGTCGCCCTCGAGCGCGAACTGGAAGTCGCCCGAGCCGTCGTCGTTCTCGGCGTACGAGTAGTCGAACGTGGCCGGGTTGGCCAGCGCATCGACGCCCTCGGCGTGGATCGTCACGCTGGCGGCGGTGCCGTCGCGGTTCTCGAGGTCGTAGCTCACGTTGACGCGGCCGGTGTCGGGCGTGTTGTCGATCGGGTTGACCCGCTCGCCGGCGTCGAAGTCGATGGTGAAGTCGCCGGTGCCGCGGTGCGGCTCGTCGCCCGGCACCGCGTGGCCGGTGATCACGGCGATGAAGCCGTCCTCGGGCGTGGACTTGCTGCGGCCCTCGAGCCCCCAGTCGTACGTGTCGTCATCGTTGGCGGTCACGACCAGCTGCCACTCGGCCGGGTCGAGCGCGCCGCCGGTCCAGGGACCCCAGGTATAGACGTTGTCGTCGATGGTCGTGGCGGGGTACTGCACCACCGCGTGCACGACGAGCAGCACCCAGGCGGCGCCGGCGTTGAGGTCGCGCGTGACCTGGCGGGTCAGCACGTAGTACTCGGCCAGCTGGCCGATCGAGCGCGCCGTGGCCTGCGGCAGCCTGATCTGCACCGACTCTGCCGTGGGCAGCGCGTCGATGATCGGGGTCTCTTCCTCGGTGGTCACGCAGCCGGCCATGAGCGCGGCGGCGAGAAGCGGCGATAGAACCTTGCGCGAAAACATTGAGAAGCCCTCCAGGAGCACGACGGTTGTGCCCGCCTCTCAATGCAGCGGCCGTGCCGGCGGCTTTTCGCGCGATCTCGGCCGCTTGTGATGTCGAGAATCGCGACGCCGCCATCTGGCTGTCGTCAGGCTCCACGCCGCGGTGGCACCGATCCAGCGCCGCCTTCCCGGCGTATCGGTGTCCATGGGTGCCGCGCCCACGTTCTTCCGGGGCGCCGTGCCCCCGCCGGGGTCACTCCTCCTTCGGCCCGCGCCTGCGCTTGGACTGCGCCTCGCGGAAGCGATCGGCCCAGCCCTCCACGTTGACCTGCTTGACCCGCGACAGCGCGAGCGCCGCGCGCGGCACATCCTTTGTCACCGTGGTGCCGGACGCGACGTAGGCATCGCGGCCGACAGTGACCGGCGCGACCAGCTGCGTGTCGGAGCCGACGAAGGCGCCCGCCTCGATGGTGGTGCGGTTCTTCTGGAAGCCGTCATAGTTGCACGTGATGGTGCCGGCGCCGATGTTGGCGCGCGCGCCGACCGACACGTCGCCGAGGTAGCTCAGGTGGCTGGCCTTGGCCCCGGCCATGATGTGCGCCTTCTTCGTCTCGACGAAGTTGCCGACCCGCGCCTCCGCCTCGAGGTTGGTCTCCGAGCGCAGGTGGGAGAACGGCCCGACCTGGGCGCGCTGGCCGATCGAGCTCTCGCTCGCCAGCGAGTACGGCTTCACGTTCACGTCGTCCGCCACATCGACGTCGGTCAGCACGCAGCCGGTGTCGATGCGCACGCGCTCGCCGATGCGCGTCTTGCCGCGCAGGCACACGCCGGGGCCGATCCAGGTGTCGCGCCCGATCGGGCCGACGTCGGCGTCGATGTACGTGCTGGCCGGATCCGCCATGCTGACGCCGTCGCGCATCCAGCGCTCGAGGATGCGCCGGCGCGCGGCCGTCTCGACGCCCGCCAGGTCGACGCGATCGTTGATGCCGCTGACCTCCTCGAAGGGGGCCTCGATCACCGCCGCGCCGCCGCGCGCGAACGCGCGGGCCGCCAGATCGGTCAAGTAGAGCTCGCCCTTGGCGTTGTCTGCCGTGAGCGACGCGATGTCGGCTCGCAGCTCGCGCAGGCGGATGGCGTAGAAGCCGGCGTTCATCTCCTCGATGGCGCGCTCGGCCGGGGTCGCGTCGAGGTGCTCGACGATTCGCACGAGCCGGCCCTCGGGGTCGCGCAGGAGCCGCCCGTACGCGACAGGCACCGTCGGCCGGGTCGACAGCAGGGCCATGCGCGACGGCGAGCTCTCGCAGGCGCGGGCCAGCTCGGCCACGCGCTCGGCGAGCAAGCAGCGGCGCGTCGCCCGAAAGCACGATGAGCACGGCGTCGTCCGGCTCGCCGCTCAGCACCGGCAGGGCCGACTGCACCGCGTGACCGGTGCCGCGCTGCTCGCGCTGTTCGGCGACCTCGACCGCGCCGGCGCCGAAGCGGGCGTCGAGCGCGGCCTGCACCTTCTCGCGCTGATGGCCGAGCACGGCCACCACGCGGCGCGCGCCGGCTGCGCGCGCACTGTCCACGGCCCACGCGATGAGCGGTCGACCCGCCACCTCGTGGAGCACCTTGGCCTGTTCACTCTTCATGCGAGTTCCCAGACCGGCTGCGAGGATGACGACGATGGGCTGCGACATGCGACGGCAAAGATATAACATTCCGGCGATGCGGACCTCCCTCGCCGCCACGGCGGCCGCCGCGCTGGCGCTCCTCGCCGGCGCACGCCCGGCCGAGGCGCACCAGGCATCGGCGACCTACGCCCGGCTCGAGGCGACGCCGGATCCGGCGCACGTCCGCTACGAGATCCTGATCGCGGCGCGCGACCTGTACGAGGCGCTGTCGCTCGACGCGGACCGCGAGGCCACCGCCGCCGAGATCGCGCGCGGAGAGGATCGCCTGGCCACCTATCTGATGGAGCGCCTCGACTTCGAGGCCGACGGGCGCCCGTGCCGCGCCGCGCTGACCAGCCTCGAGACGGTCGAGCAGAGCCAGCGCTTCGCCCGCGCGGTCATGGACGTGACCTGCCCGGGTCCCATCCGCGACTTCGCCCTCGACTACGATCTCTTCTACGACCTCGATCCGCGACACATCGGCTTCGTCGCCGTCGATGGAGCGTCCGCGCGGCTGAGCGCGCCCGACGACACGCGTCTGGTCTGGCACATCGGCGGCGACGCGCCGTCCGGCCTGCTCGGCTTCGTCGAGAGCGGGGTCGAGCACATCCTGTACGGTCTCGACCACATCCTGTTTCTACTCTCGCTGCTGCTCATGGCCGTGATCACCCGCGCCGGTCCGGGCCAGGCGCAGGCTGCGGTGCGGCCGGGACGCGACGCGCTCGTCTACGCGGGCACCATCGTCACCTCCTTCACCGTCGCCCACTCGATCACGCTCATCGCCGCGGCGCTGGGATGGATCGAGCTGCCCGGACGCCTCGTCGAGAGCGTCATCGCCGCATCGATCCTGTTCGTCGCCGTCAACAACGCCGTGCGTCTGGATCCGCCGCGCCGCTACGTCATCACGTTCCTGTTCGGCCTGGTGCACGGGCTCGGCTTCGCGTCGATGCTGCGGCCGCTGCTGCCGCCCGAGGACGTGGTGCTTCCGCTGCTCGCCTTCAACCTCGGCGTCGAGCTCGGCCAGCTCGGCATCGTCCTGGTCAGCCTGCCGCTCTTGTTCGGCCTGGTCCGCGCGGTCGGAGCGGCGCGTTATCGCCGGACGCTGCTGCCCATCGCCGCGTTCCTGCTCGGGGGCATCGCCTTCATCTGGCTGCTGGAACGCGCGCTCGACATCCGCATCCTCGGGCTCTGATCGCCTCCCGGATCTGCCGCGGGCAGGCCGCCGATACCGGCCGCCATCGCCCCTTGTCCGCGTACAGCGACGCACATTGTGCGTCCGCGAATATTTTTCGTGCATATGATGGCTGGAGCAGGCGCTCGTCTATAATCCAACGCCTACGTCCATGTTGTCCCATGTCACACCGCCCGGGGGGGCGGCGGTCCTGGCGGTGGCTCACGAGGTGGGAGAACTGGAGCGGTTCGCCTCTCTCGTGCGCGGTCGCTTTCATCTCGTCACTGCGATCGACACCGAGAGCGCTCTCGCCGCGCTGCGCGCAGAGCCCGATCTCGCGGTCGTGATCGCACTTCATCAGCCGCCGCTGATCGACGGTGCGAGCGTGCTGAGCGAAGTTCGCAAGCTTCGCCCCGACTGCAGGCGCGTCCTGGTGGCGCCGGAATCGAACCGCGACACGCGCGAGAGTGAGCGCGCGGTGCTCGCCGCGGTCAACGGCTGCCGGCCGCACCACATCGAGAGCGAGTGGCCGCGCGGCGAGTCGCTCCTGCAGCTGCTCGAGCGGCTGTGCGACTGGTTTCGCAGCAAGCGCGAGGCGCGCGAGGCAGCGCAGGCGCATGGCGACGCGGACGCCGCATCCGGCCGCCGACTGGCGTCGGGCAGCGACGTGGCGCCGCGCCCCGAGCGCTTCACCACGTATCACGTGCGGCTCTCCGCCATCGCGGCCAGCCTGCGCCGCGATCGCGCGATGGCGTGCCTGTTCGTCGATCTGTCGCACCTGCGCGAGGTCGAGCGCGAGCTCGGCCCATCGCATCACGCCGACGTGATGGCGCGCGCCGGCGATCTGCTCGATCGCATGCGCGGCGATCGACTGCGCCGCGACGATCTGATCTGCCGCACCGAGGACTCGGACGGCTACCTGTGCTTCCTGGCCTCGCCGCGCGACGCCGGCGGATCGCCTGTCGACCTCGAGGCGATCGCGTCGCGCGTGGAGGCAAACCTGGATCGTTCGCTGTCCGACGCGCTGGCCGGGTTCACCCGCGAGCAGCCGCGCGTGGTGGTCGGCTTCTCGCGCGTGCTCGACAATCCGATGGTGCGGCCGGAGCGGCTGCTGGTCCGCCTGGTCGGCGAGGCGCATCGCTCGGCGCTCCTGTACCGCGAGCGCGCCATTCAGCGCCACCGCACACATCTACAAGAGATCATCCTGCGCGGGATGCTGCAGTCGGTCTATCAGCCGATCGTGGACATGGCGTCGGGGACCATCTTCGGCTTCGAGGCGCTCGCCCGCGGGCCGCGCGACAGCACGCTCGAGTCGCCGACAGCGCTGTTCTCGGTCGCCGACGAGGTCGAGCTCACCTTCGAGCTGGACCGGGCCTGCTTTCGCAGCGCGCTGGTCGGCGCGGCCGGGCTGGAGCCGGTGCATCGCCTGTTCGTGAATCTCCTGCCGACGTCGTTCTACGACAGCTCCTTCATCGAGAGCGAGGTGGCAAACCTCCTCGCCGCCGCCGAGCTCACGCCGGCCAACGTCGTCTTCGAGATCACCGAGCGCCTCGCCATCGAGAACTTCGCCTCGTTCCGCCAGGCGCTGGCCGGCTACACGCGGGCCGGCTTCGGCGTGGCCATCGACGACGTCGGCACGCGCCACTCGAACCTCGAGACGGTGATGGCGCTGCGCCCGGACTTCATCAAGCTGAGCGACGTGCTCACGCGCGGCGTGTCGAAGTCGACGGTCAAGCGCGAGATGGTGCGCTCGCTGCAGCGCATCGCCGAGGCGATCGACGCGGTCATCGTGGCCGAGGGGATCGAGGGCCCCGAGGACCTGACCGTGCTGTGCGACCTGGGCGTGCGCTACGGGCAGGGCTACTTCCTGGCCCGGCCGGGACCGGCGTTCCCGCAGCTGCGCGCGTCGGTGCGCCGCGTCGTGCGCGCGGCGGGACGCAGGCACTGGGCCGACGTGCCGGCCGTGGTCCTGCTGCCGGATCCGACCGTGCACGGCGATCCGGACGACGGCGACGGCGAGCCCCCCGACTCCGATACCGCCGAGCCGACCCGGCCGGGCCGCATCGGGAGGGCCCTGCGCGCCGCCAATCTGGCCGTCGGCACCGCGACGGTCGCGCGCGACGACGAGATGCGCGCCGCCGCCAACGCGGCCAGGGCCGCCGACGATCGCGAGCCACCGGCCGCGCTGCTGGGCGCCTCGCACCGCCGCGCCGCGAGCCCGGCGATGGACGCCTTCTCCGACGAGGAGACGACCAGCAGCGATCCGTGATCGCGCGGGCTCGCGTCCGGCGCGCCGCTCAGTCGCCCTGGCCGGTCAGGGCGTGGCGCTTGAGCAGCTCGCGCAGGTGATAGCGGGTGAGGCCCGCCTCCTGCGCCGAGCGCGTGATGTTGCCCTCGTTGCGCTCGAGCAGCGCCCCGAGATACGCGCTCTCGAACGCGTCGACGACGGTCTGCTTGGCCTGCTTGAAGCCGAGGCCCGGCTTGAGCAGCGCCGGATCGAAGATGGCCGGCCCGCCCGGTAGCGGCGGCAGCTCGACGCCGCTCAGCTCGGCCGCCGCGCGCCGCGCCGCTGTCGCCCCGGCCTGGGCCAGGTCGTGCGGCGGCGATGAGCGACGGCCCGCCGTCGGGGCCGAACACGAGATCGGCGCGCGTGATGACCGGCCCGTCGGCCAGCGCGGCGGCGCGCTCGACCACGTTGCGCAGCTCGCGCACGTTGCCCGGCCACGAGTGCGAGACCAGCGCCGCCATCGCGTCCTGGCCGAACGACAGCGTCAGGCCGCGGCGCGACGCCGACCTCGCGCAGGAAGTGCTGCGACCAGCTGGGCCACGTCCTCGCGCCGCTCGCGCAGCGGCGGCAGCTCGACGTGCACCACCGACAGGCGGAAGTAGAGGTCCTCGCGGAAGTGCCCGGCGTTGACCTCGGCGCGCAGGTCGCGGTTGGTCGCGGCCAGCACGCGGACGTCGACCTTGATCGTCTTGTCGCCGCCGACCCGCTTGATCTCGCGCTGCTCGAGCACGCGCAGGAGCTTGGGCTGCAGGTTGACGTCGAGCTCGCCGATCTCGTCGAGGAAGATCGTGCCGCCGTTGGCCTGCTCGAAGCAGCCGCGGTGCTGCCCGACCGCGCCGGTGAACGAGCCCTTCTCGTGGCCGAACAGGGTCGACTCGATGAGGTCGCGCGGGATCGAGCCGCAGTCGAGCACCACGAACGGCCGGCTGCGCCGGGTCGACGCGTTGTGGATGCCGCGCGCGATGAGCTCCTTGCCGGTGCCGGTCTCGCCGGTGATGAGCACGGTCAGGTCGGACGGCGACACCTTCTCGAGCGAGGCGAAGATCTCGCGCATCGCCGCCGAGGTGCCGACCACGCGGTCGAAGCGGTCCTTCTTGCTGAGCTCGATCTCGACGACGTCTGCGGTCGGCTGGAACTGGATCTGGGTCTGGCCGGCGCGGAACGTGACGCCGGGCCGCAGATACACCTCGCGGATCTGCAGATCCGCCACGTAGGTGCCGTTGCGCGAGTTGAGGTCGCGCAGGCGATAGCCGTCGTCGCGCACCGCGATCTCGAAGTGCGTGCCGGAGACCGCCTTGTCCTGCAGGACGAGGTCGTTGATGATGCTGCGCCCGCCGGAGCACGCGCGGCCTTCGAGATCTCGACCTCCTTGCCCGCGTCCGGCCCGCTCATGACGACGAGCTTGGCCTTGCGCAGCCTGCGCACCGTGGCGCGCTCGCCCTCGAAGACGGTGGTGAGCCCCGAGTGGTCGGCCGAGCCTTCACCCGCGGAGTCGTGCTCTGACATCGCCCGGCCAGACTAGCGTGGGCCTCAGATCGAGGTCAATCGACGGGGACCCGCGCAGTCCGTGGTTCCGGATAGCTGCGCGTCAGTTCATCCAGCGCTTCTCGTTCTTCCTTGCCGCCGCGCTCCCCGCCCACCACCTTGAGGTGGCTGCGGCGGCGCTGCGCTGCTTCATCTTGAGCAACCACAGGCGGGGCGAGGCGCGCTGCGACGTCATCGCCCACGCGGTGATCATCGCGGCGGCCATGGCCGCGCCCTCGACCCAGGCCTGGCCGAGGACGACGAACAGCGCCGACGAACGCGATGATGCCCCAGGTCAGCTGGCGCCCGGTCATGGGCAGGACGCCGAAGAACTGCACCTGCTGGTGCGCGAACAGGATCCCGTACGCCACGATGCCGCCGAACACGAACGGATCGAGCCCGGCCAGCGGGACCATCGTCGGAGCCGCCGCCCAGCAGCACGCCCGACCAGCGACCCGGCCACCACGCCGACCACCGACGTGACCGCGGCGAAGGTGAGGAAGCGCTTCATCCCCCACCAGCGCTCGAGCGCGGGCAGGAACATCCACAGCGCGAAGCCCTGGAACAGGAGCGAGATGAACTCGATCTCGACGAGCGGGCTGGTGGCCAGCTGCCACAGCTTGAACTCGCCCCACAGGCTGTACCCGGTGGCGACCATGAGCGAGCCCATGCGGGCTCGCACCTCGTCGCCGCCGAGGAGATAGACGAACGACAGCCCGGCGCAGACGAACAGGATGTACAGGGCGCCCTGCGTGATGCGCGCCTGGGCGAACATCTGCCTGAATCGACCCGGTCCGCGTCCGCGCCCGTACTGCGCCATTCCCGAACCATAGGCCGGCGAAGGCGACCTGGCAACCGCGCCGAAAGCAGCAGCGGCGCCCCGCGAGGGGCGCCGCGCGTGTCGGAGCCGAACGGACCGAGGCTACTTCGGGCAGCAGATCGACGGTGCCGACGTCGCGACAGCTCGCCCTCGAAGGCGATGAAGTCCTCCTCGAACGGATCGGGCACGCTGATCGCATGTCGCCGGCGTCGATCAGCGCGATGTCGAGGGTGTACTCGCCGACCGGCCAGCCGTCGAGATCGGCCGGGACGATCGCGCCGCCGTCCTCGCACGGGATGTCCGTCGTCGATGAACGGCTGATCCGGTCGTCGGCCAGCGTGGCCGTGACCGCGATGGTCTCGCCCGGCTCGCAGGCGTCGGCCGGATCGAGCGCCGTCGATGGTCCAGGACAGCATCGAAGAAGCCGCCGACATCGCTGAACACGAAGTCGCCGTCGAACAGGTCGCCGTCCACGCCGTCGAGGGTGTCGAACTGCGGCGCGAACGTCGCCGATCGAGCCCTCGGGCGTGACACGATGTCGTAGATGCCCGGGTCGTAGCAGATGGCGGGCGGCTGGGTCTCGAGCGCAGTCGAAGGTGTCCGGCTCGAGCGACACGGTGCTGCCGTCGGGGAAGGCGGTGAACGTGATGGTGTCGGCGTCGGGCGGGCACACCCAGGTCGGCTCGTACAGGATGCCGACGAAGCTCTCGCCGCAGCGGGCGATTCCGCCGCCGTCGCCGCCGTCGTCGCCGTCGTCGCCGCCGTCGCTGATGCCGTCGTCGTCGTCGTCGGCCGAGATGATGCAGCCGGAGCCGGCCAGCATCAGGCCCGTCAAGAAAGTGCCCAAAACTAGTTTCAGCATGCTCGTTCTCCCCTCGATTAGGTCAGTGACCCAGTGCCGTTGCGTCAGCTTCACGGTCGGCCGCGACTCAGTATCACGGCTGAACCCACTGCCGGCAAGCGATGCAAGCGTCTGCAGCTTCGGCAGGACGGCGCGTATCAGGGCCGGATACAGGTGCAACCCGCCGGGGGGCACTCTCCGTCGGCCGGATTCACGACGAGCAGGAGCGAATTCAGCGAGACAATCTGACCTTCCTCGACGTTTCGCACGATGGGTGGCGGAACCTGGTAGGTCCCGGCATCCGCCGATTCATCGTCGATGCAGACCGGTTCGACCCAGAAGGCGGTGGGGCCGGGATCGAGGTTGAAAGCGGTGATGCCGCTCGACTCGCCGCACGGAAAGTCGCGCTGCTGGCCCGAGCGGCACATCTCCGCCGCCTCCCAGGATCCGCTCCGTCGGCCAGCGGCTCCCAGCACAGGCGCACGAACTCTGACCCGGACGTCGGCGCACGCCTCGATGCTCGCGCCGTCCTGCGAGCGCAGCGACCAGCTCAGCTCGGCCGCGCCCCCGTCGATCTCGATGCACGCGGAACTCCACGGCCCGATCAGGGTGAGCCACAGCGCTGCGAACCGTGTCACCTCGCGCGTCTGCCGGATCGAGGTGCGGACAGGGTGGGCCGGGCGCCCATTCATCGTATTCTCAGCCACGGCGGTGATGACGGCGATGATACGGCAGCGATGAAAGGGCCGGCCCGCGCGGCGCGGCACCGACGGGACAGGCGCAAATTGACCGCCCGCTGTCCGCCGTGATACTTGCTAAGCACCGAATATGCAAGATTTCCTCTCACTCGTGCAGGAGCGGCCATGGTCAACATGGGCATCTGGTCGCTGATCGAGCAGTCAACCCCGGTCGTGAAAGGAGTGATGGCGCTGCTCGCCATCATGTCCGTCGTCGGCTGGTACATCATCGGTTACAAGTACCTGTACGTCAGGCGCGCGGCCCGCGAGACCGAGCTGTTCGTGGACTCGTTCTGGCGCTCGCGCGACATCGAGCATATCTACAAGAACGCCCAGGCTCTGCGGGCCAGCCCGGTCTCGTCGATGTTCCTGGCCGGCTACTCGGAGCTGGCCAAGCTGTCGAGCGACCACGGCGTGCGCGACCGCGACGCCGACCTCGACAACATCCAGCGCGCGCTGCGAAAGGCGCAGACCACCGAGGCGACGCGCCTCGAGGCGATGATCCCGTTTCTGGCCACGACCGGATCGGCGGCGCCCTTCATCGGCCTGTTCGGCACGGTGTGGGGCATCCTGGTCTCGTTCCGCGCGTTCGCCGCCGAGCAGACAGTGACCCTGCAGAACGTGGCGCCGCGCATCGCCGAGGCGCTGCTGGCCACCGCGATCGGCCTGGTCGCCGCCATCCCGGCGGTCATGGCGTACAACTACTTCGTGCGCCGCATCCGGGTGCAGGTCTCCGCCATGGAGATCTTCGAGCAGGACTACCTCAACATCATCCGGCGGCACTTCCTCAAGTAGGCAGCGGACGAAGGAACGCGCATGGCGATCACCAGCAGCAGCGGCGGAAAGGGACAGCTCAACAGCGAGATCAACGTCACCCCGATGGTCAACGTGATGCTCGTGCTGCTGGTCATCTTCATGGTCACCGCGCCGCTGCTCAACACCGGCGTCGAGGTCGACCTGCCCGAGACCAACACAAAGGCGGTCAAGGATCCGAAGGGCAAGCCGACGCTCAGCATCAGCAGGGAGTACGCGCTCTGGATGGATGGCCAGCAGATCGCGTGGGCCAAGCTGGCCGAGACGCTGCGCGCGAAGGGACAGATGGCAGAGCTCCAGATCGAGGCGGACAAGGACTTGCCGTACTCGGTGGTGGTGACGGCCATGGCCGTGGCGCAGGAGGCGGGGGTCGGCAAGCTGCAGCTCTTGTCCGATCCGGGCGCCTCGCTCGACCTTTCGGCCCTTGATTCCGGGCAGGTGGCGCGCGGCGCCCCGCTGGCGCCCGGCGAGCAGCCGGCCCCGGCCACCGGACAACCGACCGAGGGGGCCAAGCGTTAGGATCGCGATGGACTCCAACGGACTCAAGGTTGGCGGGTTTGTGGTGACGGTGCTCCTGCACGCGACGCTCGCTTTCGTCACCATCTCGAAGCTGGGCAGCGACAGCTCGGCGGCGACCGACCCATCGGAGAGCTTCAACGACGCGATCACCATCGAGGCGGCGCTGGCCTTCAAGGAGGTCAAGCCGGAGTCGCGCCAGCCGCAGAAGCTGAAGAAGGAGAAGTACGCCCCGCCGGTCGAAGAGGTGCCGGTCCCGGTCGAGGAGCCGCCGCCGGAGCTGCCGCCCGAGCCGGAGGCGCCCAAGATCGACACCGACAATCAGGTGCAGGCGGAGGAGCCGCCGAAGGCAGCGAAGGAGAAGCCCAAGCACAAGGTGAAGCCCAGGCCGGACGAGGTCGATCCGGAGAGCGTCCTCGAGAAGAACCGGGTCCAGGACGAGGATCTGAGCGAGACCGGAGTCGAGGAGATTCCAAAAGAAGGATCGGCCGACGGCTCGGAGTGGGGGTCGGAGCGCGACGCGCGGGGAGACCCGTACGCGGGCGAGCTCAGGGGCCGCATCGAGAGCGTCTGGTCCGTGCCTTCGGTGGAGACCGGAACGGGTGTGGCGCAGGGGTGCGTGAAGCTCGACGAGGACGGCAAGATCGTGGATCGGCACGTGAAGAAGAAATCGGGGAATGCCAACCTCGATCGCTCCGTCGAACTTGCACTGAAACAGGCGCCGGACATGGAAGAGCCGGTGCCGGAACACCTGATCGACCTCATCACCGTGAAGGGCATATGTTTCCGATTCACGCTCGAAGGCAACTGACTCGAGGCGCTGTCGCGGCTCGGATCTCGCTCCTGGTTTGCGGCTCCCTCGGCGCGCTGACCGCACCCGCGCTGGCGCAGGACGACGACAGCGGCGCCGTCATCGACATCAACAACCCGCAGCGCTCGAAGTATCCGATCGCGGTGCCGGTGTCGACGACCGGCGATCCGCAGACCGCGAAGGTGATCGCCCAGGTCGCCAGCTTCGACATGAAGCTGTCCGGCGATCTCAAGCCGGTCGACCTGAGCGCGGTCGCGGGTGACCTGCGCGCGGAGGGCGTGGGCGTCGACACGCAGCGCTGGAAGGAGGCCGGCGCCTACGGCGTCATGAAGTACCGCTCCGAGGTGAGCGGCGGGCGCCTGAGCATCGACTTCAAGCTCTACGAGGTCGAGAAGGGGGACCAGCCGGTCCTGTCGCGCAACTATCGCGGCGCGCCCGGCGACGTCCGCAAGCTCACGCACATGTGGTGCAACGAGGTGGTCCTGCACCTGACCGGTCAGCCCGGCTTCTTCGGCTCGAAGCTGGCCTTCAGCACCAAGGGCAGCAATCGCACCAAGCGCGTCGTCGCGGTCGACTTCGACGGCCACGGCGCCTACTCGGTGACGCGCAACAGCTCGATCAACATCCTGCCGGCCTGGTCGCCGTCCGGCGGGCACATCGCCTTCACCTCGTACATGCGCCTCAACCCGGACCTGTACATCGTGCCGGCGGGTGGCGGCCGGCCGCGCAGGGTCGCCGGCTACTACGGCATGAACACGGGGGCCAGCTGGTCGCCCGACGGCTCGAAGATCGCCGTCACCCTGTCCAAGGACGGGCAGCCGGACATCTACATCATCAGCGCGATCAGCGGGAAGATCATGCGCCGCCTCACCAACAACCGCGCCATCGACAGCGGCGCGGCCTGGTCGCCCAACGGCAGCGAGATCGCGTTCGTGTCCGACCGCGAGGGCGGGCCGCAGATCTTCACGATGGGCGTCGACGGCTCGAACCAGCGCCGCGTGTCGATGAACGGCAGCTACAACACGACGCCGAGCTGGAACCCGCGCAAGGGCACGCGGCAGCTGGCCTACACCACGCGCGACGGCAACACCTTCGACATCGTCACGCTCGACCTGGGCAGCGGCAAGATGACGCGCATCACCCAGAAGGAGGGCGTCAACGAGGAGCCGAGCTGGGCGCCCAACGGGCGGGCCATCGCGTTCGCGTCGCATCGCCCGGGCGGGACCGGCATCTGGATCGCCAGCCCCGACGGCAAGGGTGACGCGGTCATGGTGTGGAAGGGGTGGGCCACGTCGATCGACTGGGGTCCGGCGCCGCAGCAATGATCGAGCGCGCATGAAGCGGCTGGCCGCGGTCGACATCGGCACCAACACGCTGCTCCTGCTGGTCGCCGAGGTGGGCGACGGCGTGCGCGTTGTGCGCGACGAGATCCGCTTCGGCCGGCTGGGCCAGGGGCTGGATCGCAGCGGGCGCCTGTCGGGCGAGGCGATCGAGCGCTCGCTCGGCTTTCTGCGCGAGTACCGCGAGATGGTCGACGCGGCGCAGGTCGCGGCGGTGGCGGCGGTCGGCACCCAGGCGCTGCGCGAGGCGGCCAACGCGGACGAGTTCCTCGGCCCGGCGCGCGAGATCCTGGGCGCGCCGGTCGAGGTCATCGACGGCGCGCGCGAGGCGGCGCTGGTCTACCGCTCGGTTGTGCACGCGTTCCCGGACCTGGCCGCGGGCGACCTGGTGGTGGCCGACGTGGGCGGTGGATCGACCGAGGTCATCGCCGGGCGCGGCGGTGCGGTCGGCTCGCTGGTCAGCCTGCCGATCGGCAGCGTGCGCCTGACCGAGCGGCACCTGCACGGCGATCCGGCCACGCCGGACGAGACGCGCGCGCTGCTCGCCGACATCGACGGCCACCTCGGCCGGCTGGACTCGGCGCTGGCCGGCAGCAAGCCGGCCCTGGTCGGCACGGCGGGGACGGCGACGACGCTGGCCGCCGTCGAGCAGAAGCTGCGCGCCTACGACGCGGACCGCGTGCAGGGCTTCCGGCTCAGCCGCGCCGCCGTCGAGCGACAGCTGGCGCGCTATCTGGAGCTGACCGTCGCCGAGAAGCGGCGCCTGCCCGGGCTGGAGCCGCAGCGGGCCGACGTCATCGCGGCCGGCGCGGCCATCTACGCCCGCCTGGCCGTGCACCTGGACGCGCCGACGCTGGTCACCAGCGACCGCGGCGTGCGCTGGGGCGCGCTGCTCGAGCTGGCCGGCGTCTGAGCGACGGGAGAGTGTGTTGCGGGCGGCCCGACCTGGTGGTCAGGGGTAGTCGATGTAGGGGCCGTCGTCGCCGCCGCGCTCGCCGCGGCCGGTGTCGGCCCCGTTGACCTCGCCCTCGACGTCGGTCTGCACAGCCTCGCCCTCGGCCGAGACGGCGAAGATCTTGATCGACGTCGGCGACGTGCGCACCGACGGCGCCACGCGGCGCAGGATGGAGACGACGTTGCGCTGGATGTCCTCCACGTCGCTCACGTTGACCCCGCCGCCCATCACCTTGCCGATCCAGCGCTCCTCCTCGAAGCTGAGCACGCGCAGGAACTCGCCGTTCGGGTCATCGAAGTAGCGCCGCTCGCCCGGCTTGGCTTGCGCGAGCGCCTCGCGCAGCTTGCTGTCGATCTTGCAGCCGAAAAAGAGCCGTTCGCCTTTGAGGAGCTTCATGGGTACGAGCGTCGTTTTCGCTTCAGCGCCGGTCGGTTGGTCAGGGGTCGAGTTCGGGGAGAAGGATTCGAACCTTCACGAGCGGCTCCAAAGGCCGCTGTCCTGCCGTTAGACGATCCCCGAGCGCGCTCGCGAACCCGCGTAGGAGCCCCGCCAAGGGCCCTCTGACGTTGCCCCGCAGACCGCCGGAAGTCAACCGGCGCAGGGCCCTTGCCCCAGCAACGACAGGCTATTATCTTCCTCCCCCCTTCTTTGGCGGGGTAGCTCAGTCGGTAGAGCGGGGGTCTCATAAGCCCTGTGTCGGCGGTTCGAATCCGCCCCTCGCCACGAACCTTACAGGTCCGACTCATGGAGTTTGCGCTCGACGACGAACAGTCGCTGCTGGTCACGACGATCCGGCGCTGGAGCGAGCGCGCCCTTCGCGGGTGGTCCGCCGACGCGGATCGTGCGCGGAGCGGCGCCCGATGCGCTGTGGGGCGCGGCCGCCGAGCTGGGCCTCTTGCTCGACGCGGTGCCCGCCGCGGCCGGCGGACTGCTCGACTCCGACGACGGAGATGGTGAGCGGCCTACTCGCATCTGTCGCGCGCGCTGCGCGGCCTGGAGCTCGGGCGCGGATGCGCCGCGCTGGCCGCGCTGTGCGAGAGCAACGTCGAGCCGGCGCTGGCCGTGGCGCGCTGGGGCTCGCCGGCGGCGCGCGAGGCGCTGTTCGGCGCGCTGAGCGCGGAGTCCGCGCGACCGGCCATCGCGGTCACGGCGCACGACTTCTACGAGCGGCTCGTCGTCGAGGAGCGCGGCGGCGGGCTCGCGGTGCGCGGCCGGATCGGGCCGCTGCCCGGGCTGGCGCTGGCATCGCACGTCCTCTGCGCGGCGCGCGCCGGCGGCGAGCCGGTGCTGGCGCTGGTGCCGGTCGCGCTCGGGCGCGTCGCGGCCAGCGACCCGGCTCCGTCGGCCTGGCGCGCGGCCGGCTGGGGCACGCTCGAGCTCGACGGCGCGACGCGTCGCCGCGGAGCTGGTGCTGGCGCGCGGCGCGGCGGCGCGGACGGCGATCGACGAGGTCCTGTCCTGGTACCGGGTGAGCCTGGCGGCGCGCGCTGTCGGCGTGGCCGCCGCCGCGATCGAGCACGCCGAGGCGCTACGGCCGCGATCGCATCCAGTTCGGGCAGCCGATCGGCCGCTTCCAGTCGCTGGCCCGCATGCGCGACGAGAACCAGACCGCGATCGCCGCCGCGCGCCTGCTGGTGCTGCAGGCGGCGTGGGAGATCGATCGCGGGCAGGCCGGCGCGGCCGACACCGCCAGCCGCGCGCGCGACCTGGCCGCCGCGGTGGTGACGCGCGCGACGATCGACGCGGTGCAGATCTTCGGCGGCTACGGCTTCGTCAACGACTTCCCGGTCGAGAAGCTGATGCGCGACGCGCGCCCGTTCGAGGTGCTGGGCGGCAACGAGGCCCTGTCGCGCGTGCTGGCCGCGGTCGCGGAGGCCTGAGGGAGGCGACTGACGATGGACCTGTTTCACGGAGAGCCGATGTTCGGCGCGGTGCGGCAGATGACGCACGCGCTGGCCGAGCAGGAGATCCGGCCCATCGCAGCCCGCCACGACCGCGACGAGTCGATGCCCTGGGAGCTGATGAAGCGGGCGCGCGCGTTCGGCATGAGCCAGACCGCGATGCTCGACGCGCGCCGCATGATGGGCGAGCGCCGAGGACGACGGCGACGGATCCAGGGACGGCGCGAAGCGAAAGGCCGGGCGCGGGCGCGCGCGCGGCGGTGGTCGGCTCCGAGGAGCTGGCCTGGGGCTGCGCCGGCATCGCGCTGGCGCTGGGCGGATCGAACCTGGCCGCGGCGCCGGTCGCGCGCATGGGCACCGAGGAGCAGAAGCAGCTGTTCCGCGCCGCGCTCAAGGGCGAGGACGAGGGCGGGCGCATCAAGGTCGCGGCCATGGCGCTGTCGGAGCCGCAGACCGGATCCGACATCTCGTCGCTGGCCACCAGCGCGCGCCGCGACGGCAAGCACTGGGTGCTGCGCGGACACAAGCAGTGGATCACCAACGGCCAGTCCGCGAGCATCTACGTGGTGTGGGCGCAGACCGACGCGTCGCTCGGGCGCGGCGGCGTGCGCGGCTTCATCGTCGAGCGCGGCACGCCGGGGCTCGTCCCCGGGCGCAAGGAGACCAAGCTCGGCATCCGGGCCAGCGAGACCGCGCAGGTCCACTTCGAGGACTGCCGCGTGCACGAGGACCTCATGCTGGGCGCGGACCGGCAGAGCGCGGGGCTGGGCGACACCAAGAAGATGCTCGACTCCACCCGGCCGGCGGTCGGCGCGCAGGCGGTCGGCATCGCGCGCGCGGCGCTCGAGTTCACGGCTCGAGCGGGTGCGCGGCGGATCGCTGCGCGGCACGCCGATGTCCGGCCACCAGCACATCGCGTTCGCGCTGGCCGAGATGGAGATGGAGATCCAGGCGTCGCGGCTGCTCGTGCACCGCGCGGCGTGGATGGCCGACCACGGGCTGGAGAACGTCGTCGTTCGCGTCGATGGCCAAGGCGCACGCGGCGCGGACGGCGCAGATGGTGACCGCGCGCTCCATGGCGCTGCTCGGCGAGGAGGCGCTCGAGCCGGGCCACCCGGTCGAGAAGTGGTACCGGGACGCGAAGATCTACGACATCTTCGAGGGCACCGGGCAGATCCAGCGCCGCATCATCGCCAAGGCGCTGACCGGCGTGAACGCCGTGTGAGCCTCGGATTTCTGCGATCGAGCGGCGCAACGCGGCGGAGCGGCGCGAAGGGTCGCTGGCGCGCTTCTTGAAGATCGAGGAGGGCCATGCTTCGCGTGACGCGGGTGGCCTGGCTGGCGCTGTGGCTGGGGATCGGTGTGATCGCCGTGGCTGCCTGCGGCGATGACGGCGGCGACGATGGCGACGGGGATGACGCTGGCGATGGGGATGATGCCGGCGACGACGGCGGTGGCGACGGACCGGGCGAGCCGGCCGAGGGTCAGTTCTCGATCCTCGAGGGCGAGCTCGGCGAGGGCGGGCAGGCCTGGTCGCGCGTCTTCGCGTCGATCGTCGATCCGCGCCCGCTCTATCACCGGCTCGAGCAGGAGGCGGGCGCCTGCCAGCTGTGGACCTACGAGGTCGGCGACTGCGGCGCCTGCGACGGCCTGTGCAACGCCGACGGCGAGTGCATCCCGCTGCCGGTCCAGCTCTCGGCCGGCACGCTGACCGATCTCCGGCCTGGCCGAGGAGCTCACCGTGCCGTTCGGCGAGTACGGATACCTGCCGTCGACGTCGCTGCCAGGCGACCTGTTCGGCGACGGCGACCGCGTCGTCCTCGAGGCGGCCGGCGACGACGTTCCGGCCTTCTCGCTCGAGGCGGACAGCCCGCCGAGCATCGCGATCGATCTCGAGGCGGGCGAGGAGTCCGACGACACGCTCCGGCTGGTGGACGGCGAGGACCTGGTCGTGTCCTGGTCGCCCGCGGTGCCCGGCACGCGGGTGAGGCTCGACATCCTGTCGAACAACCGCGGCCACGGCCAGCCGGTCGAACGCGATGATCCAGTGCGAGGCGGACGACAGCGGCGAGCTGGTGGTGCCGCGCGCGATCGTCGAGGCCTTCCCGGACAAGCCGTACGCCCGCATCTGCGTCGGAGCGGACTGTCCGCCGTCCACGCCTGATGCGCTTTCGAGCCGACCGCGCGTCGATCGACGGCCGCGACGTGGAGCTCCTGGTCGCGGCGCAGCAGGAATTCATCGTGGTGCACGAGACGCGCTGACCGCGAGACGCTGCGCCGGCGCGCACGCGGCCCGGCAAAGCTGCGTTCGAGGTTGCTTCCGCGGGGGAGCCCGGTATCGTCCGGTTCAATGAGGCGGATCACGCTCGTCTGCGCCGCGCTGGCGGTCTCCTGGCTGGCGGGTCCCAGCTGTTCCTGCACCCATCAGTCGATTCCGCGCGCGTATCCGGCCCCCACGGTCGAGCAGCTCCTGACCCACGTGCGCCAGGGCGGCGAGTCGGCCCGCTCCTACAAGGCCGAGAGCAAGATGGACTACTGGGTGGGCGACCAGCGCATCAAGGCGACGGTGCTGGTCATGGGCGAGCGCGGGTCCAAGGCCTTCTTCAAGGCGATGAACCCGGCCACCGACACGTCGGCCGCGGATCTCGTGTGCAACGGGCAGAACTTCGTCTTCGTCGACTACGAGCACAACTGCCAGCTGAGCGGTCAGTGCGACCGGCGCGCCATCGGCCAGCTCCTGCGCGTGAGCATGGCGCCGGACGACTTCTTGCTGCTCGCGGTCGGCTCGGTGCCGATCATCCCGGATCCGACCGGCACGGTGCGCTGGGACGAGAAGCGCGGCGCCGAGGTGGTGGAGCTGGTCTCGCGCGACCGCGCCTGGCGCCAGACCCTGGTGCTCGACGGCCGCGGCGGCGCCGGCAAGTGGGACGTGCTCGAGAGCGTGGTGACCGACGGCGCAGGGCGCGGTGGACTGGAAGCTGCAGAACAAGGACTTCCGCGCCGTCCAGGCGGCCGACGGAAAGACGATCCGCGTGCCGGGCGCGACCCGCTTCGAGCAGCCCAGGCAGAAGGCAGATCTACAAGTGAGGTGGGAGGAGCGCACGGTCAACGAGAACCTCGATGACAAGGCGTTCCAGCGCGAGCCGCCCGACCTGAAGGCGTGCGGGGCCAAGCAGGGCGCGCCGTCGTCGCGCCGCTGAGCCCGGCGTCGCTCGCCGGCCGCGTGCTATCGTCGCGGCCGATGGGCGTGGAGCGGCTGCTCGAGGTGCAGGACCTGGTCACCGAGTTCCGCACCGAGCACGGCACCGTGCGCGCGGTCGATCGGGTCTCGTTCGAGATCAGCCCCGGCAAGACCCTCGGCGTGGTGGGCGAGTCCGGCTGCGGCAAGTCGGTCACCGCGCTCAGCATCCTGCGCCTGGTGCCGGATCCGCCGGGGCGCATCGCGGCCGGCCGCATCCAGTACCGCGGGCGCAACCTGCTCGACCTGGCCGAGCCGGACATGCGAGACATCCGCGGCCACAAGATCTCGATGATCTTCCAGGAGCCGATGACCTCGCTCAACCCGGTCTTCACCGCCGGCGACCAGGTGGCCGAGGCGGTGCGGCTGCACCAGAAGAAGAGCCGGTCGCAGGCGCGCGAGGTGGCGGTCGAGATGCTCGGCCTGGTCGGCATCCCGTCGCCGGCCGAGCGGCTGAGGAGCTACCCGCACCAGCTGTCGGGCGGCATGCGCCAGCGAGTGATGATCGCCATGGCGCTGGCCTGCCGCCCGGACCTGCTCATCGCCGACGAGCCGACCACCGCGCTCGACGTGACCATCCAGGCCCAGATCCTCGACTTCCTGCGCCGCCTGCAGGGCGAGCTCGGCATGAGCATCATGCTCATCACGCACGACCTGGGCGTGGTGGCCGACAGCTGCGAGGAGGTCGTGGTGATGTACGCCGGCCGCGTCGTCGAGCGGGCGCCGGACCGCCGACCTGTTCGCGGCGCCGCGCCACCACTACACGGCGGGGCTGCTGCAGTCGGTGCCGAGCTACGGCGCGGCGCGGGCGTCCGGACCGCGCGCGCGACTGCAGGAGATCCGCGGGATGGTGCCGAGCCTCCACGAGCTGCCGCGCGGCTGCAAGTTCCAGGACCGCTGCCCGGCGGTGCAGGAGCGCTGCCGCGAGGAGGAGCCGGAGCTGGCCGCGCTGGGGCCGAGCCATGGTCCGCTGTCACTTCCCGGTCGAGGCGCGCGCGTGACCGGGCCGCTGCTGCAGATCCGCGGCCTGGAGAAGCACTTCCCGCAGAAGGTGGCGTGGCCGAAGAAGGCCGATCCATCGCCCGGCGAGCGCGTGCGCCGCGCGCTGACCCGCCGCAGCGCGACGGTGCGCGCCGTCGACGGCGTGGACCTCGAGGTCCTGCCCGGCGAGACGGTCGGGCTGGTGGGCGAGAGCGGGTGCGGCAAGTCCACCCTCGGGCGCACCATCCTGCGCCTGCTCGACCCGACGGCCGGCACCATCCTGTTCGAGGGCGCGGACATCACGCGCCAGCCGCAGAAGGCGCTGCGCCCGGTGCGCCGGCGCATGCAGATGATCTTCCAGGACCCGTACGCGTCGCTCAACCCGCGCATGACCGTCGGCGCCACGCTGGCCGAGCCGCTCGAGATCTTCGGCCTGGCGCGCACCGGGGCCGAGCGGCGCGAGCGGGTCGGCGGCGCTGCTCGAGAAGGTCGGCCTGCGCGCCGACGCGATCGGCCGCTACCCGCACGAGTTCTCCGGCGGCCAGCGCCAGCGCATCGGCATCGCGCGCGCCCTCGCGGTCGAGCCGCGCTTCATCGTGTGCGACGAGCCGCTGAGCGCCCTCGACGTGTCGATCCAGGCGCAGATGGTCAACCTGCTCGTCGATCTACAGACCGCCGAGAAGCTGACGTACCTGTTCATCTCGCACGACCTCAAGATCGTGCAGCACCTGTGCGACCGGGTCGCGGTCATGTACCTGGGCAAGGTGGTGGAGCTGGCGTCGTCGGAGCAGCTCTACGCGGCCCCCAAGCATCCCTACACCCAGGCGCTGCTGTCGGCGGTGCCGACGCTCGACCCGGCCTCGCGGCGCAAGCGGATCATCCTGGAGGGGGACGTGCCCAGCGCGCTCGATCCGCCGGCCGGCTGTCCCTTCCATCCGCGCTGTCCCGTCGCCGACAAGCCGCGAGCATGCTTCGAGGACCAGCCGCCGCTGCGCCGGCTCGAGAACGGCACCCTGGCCGCCTGCCACGTCGCCAGCTGATCCAGGGTGGCGGCGCGCTATACTGCCGTCGTGAAGCTGGAGCCAGCCACTCCGTCGCGGCGCGCGTGGCCGACGCGCCACCTGGCGGGACTCATCTGCATCGCGCTCGGCATCATCTCCGTCGCGATCGCCGCGGTGCTCGTCATCCGCCGCGATGCGCTGTTCCAGGAGGTGCCGGACTGGCGCGTGACCGTTCCATTGTGGACGGCGGCGGCGGCCGCGGCCGTCGTCAGCTTCGTCCGCAAGGAGGGCAGCTACGGCCTGCCGGTGGCGGGCGTGGCCCTGGCGAGCGCCGCGCTGGCCCTCGGGTGGGTGCTTGTGCTCTCCATCGTCGCCGCGGTGACGCTGGTAATCATCTACATCATGTCCGAGGCCTTCTAGCACCGTCGGGCCGGGCTCCGGCCGGCGTCATGCTCGCGTCCGCCGCGTCCGAGGGGCGCGGAAAGACAGAGCGCGCCGAACCTGCGAAGGCGGGAGGTGAACCCTGCTGCCAGACGTGCTAAGCGTTCGATATGCCGACGAACGGGGAGCATGACCGCGAGGCGGATCTGAACGAGGCGGAGCTCATCTACGACTGGAACTCGCTCGAGAAGGTCGCTCCGCTCTCGCCGAAGCGGAAGTTCACGTTCATGGACGAGACGCTGCGCGACGGCATCCAGTCCCCTTCGGTCGTCGATCCGAAGATCGAGGACAAGATCCTCTTCACCCAGATCGCAGACGACCTCGGCATCCACCACATCGACATCGGTCTGCCGGGCGCCGGCGCGCGCGCGGTCGATGACTGCACCACGCTCGCGACCTACATCCGCGACAACAAGCTCAACATCAAGGCGGCTTGCGCGGCGCGCACGCACGTCAAGGACGTGCAGGCGGTCGTCGACATCTCGCAGAAGGTCGGCATCCCGATCGAGGTGATGGCGTTCATCGGCTCGTCGCCGATCCGCTCCTACGCCGAGGACTGGAACCTCGACATCCTGCTCAAGCGATCGGCCGAGGCGATCGACCTCGCCTTCAAGAACGACCTGCCCGTGACCTACGTCACGGAGGACACGACGCGCTCACGCCCCGAGGTGCTCGACCGTCTGTTCCGCAACGCGGTGGACCACGGCGCGCATCGCCTGTGCCTCTGCGACACCGTCGGGCACGCCACGCCCGATGGCATTCACAACCTGCTTCGCTTCACGCGCAACCTGCTCGACGGCATGGGCCGCGGCGACGTCGGCATCGACTGGCACGGCCACAACGACCGCGGGCTCGGCGTCGTCAACACGATCTTCGCCATCGAGTTCGGCGCCGACCGGGTGCACGGCACCGCGCTCGGCCTCGGCGAGCGGGTCGGCAACGCGGCGCTCGACCAGGTCATGCTCAACCTCAAGCTGCTCGGCGAGCTGCCCGACCACGACCTGTCCAAGCTCCTGCTCTGGTGCAAGGTCGCGTCGCGCGCCACCCACGTCGACATCCCGCCGCAGTATCCGCTGGCCGGGTCCGACGCCTTCCGCACCGCCACCGGCGTGCACGCGGCTGCGATCATCAAGGCGGAGAAGAAGGGCCATCACTGGCTCGCCGACCGCATCTATTCCGGCGTCCCGGCTGGTATGTTCGGCGCGCGAGCAGGAGATCGAGATCGGGCACTACTCGGGCGAATCGAACGTCGTGTACTGGCTCCAGAAGCGCGGCCACAATCCGACCAAGGAGCTGGTCGCCACGATCCTCGCCGCCGCCAAGCGCGGCAACCGCGTGCTGACCGACGACGAGGTCAATCAGATCATCAAAGAGTTTCACGGTGGCAAGGACCGGAGCGCTCCCCGACAGGTGCCCTCCGTCTAGAGAGAAGAGAGGATGACCGATTTCGTCATGCGTTCGAATGTGAGTACCGGCCAGACGTCCTTTGGCGACGACCGGAACTTCAACGGCGTGAAGGTGTTCTCGGCGACGATGGTGGCCGAGCGCGAGCGACTGGGCGAGAAGATCACCGACTGGTTGCGCAACGAACCCCCAGATCGACGTTCGCGACATGGTGGTGACGCAGTCGAGCGACGAGGCGTTCCACTGTCTGGCCATCACCGTCTTCTTCTGGGAGCGCAAGTAGCGCCCGTCGGCGCCGCGCGCGCGGCGTGGCCGTGGGCTGCCGGTCATGAAGGTTCTGATCGCGGACAAGTTCGAGGACGTCGGCCTCACGCGTCTGCGCGAGCAAGGGTTCGACCTCGACTACCAGCCGGGCCTGGGCGCCGACAAGCTCGCCGCCGCGGTGGCGGCCGGCGAGCCGGACGTCCTGGTCGTGCGCGGCACGCAGGTCGCCGCGGCGGTGTTCGAGGCGGGGCGGCGGCTCAAGCTGGTCGTGCGCGCCGGGGCCGGCTACGACACCATCGACGTCAAGGCCGCCTCGGCCGACGGCATCTACGTCGCCAACTGCCCGGGCAAGAATGCGATCGCGGTGGCGGAGCTGGCCTGGGGGCTGATCCTGGCCTGCGACCGCCGCGTCCCCGACCAGACCGCCGAGCTGCGGGCCGGCCGCTGGAACAAGAAGGAGTACAGCGCGGCGAGCGGCCTGTATGGCGCCACCCTGGGCGTGCTCGGCCTCGGGTCGATCGCGCTCGCCGTGATCGAGCGCGCGCGCGGCTTCGGCATGCCGGTGGTCGCGTGGTCGCGCAGCCTGACGCCGGAGCGGGCCGCCGAGCTCGACATCGAGGCGATGGCCACGCCGCTCGACCTGGCCGCGCGCGCCGATGTGGTGAGCGTGCACGTGGCGGCGACGGCCGACACACGGCGACTGGTCGGGCGGCCCTTCATCGAGGCGATGAAGCCGGGCGCCATCCTGGTCAACACGTCGCGCGGCTCGGTCGTCGACGAGGAGGCGCTCCTGTGGGGCCTCGACAACAAGGACCTGCGCGCCGGTCTCGACGTCTACGAGGGCGAGCCCAAGGCGGCGACCGGCGAGTTCGCCGGCAAGCTGTCGCGGCATGCGCGGCGTCTACGGCACGCATCACGTCGGTGCGTCGACCGACCAGGCGCAGACCGCCATCGCGCTCGAGGCGGTGCGCATCATCGAGCAGTTCCGGGCCACCGGCGTGGCGCTCCACTGCGTCAACCGGGCGCTCAAGAGCCCCGCCACGTGCCTGCTGACAGTGCGGCATCGCAACCGGCCGGGCGTGCTGGCCCACGTCTTCCAGGTGCTGAGCGAGGCCAGCATCAACGTCGAGGAGATGGAGAACGTCATCTACGAGGGGGCCGAGGCCGCCTGCGCCCGGATCCAGCTCGACACGCCGCCGTCGTCCGGCGATCTCGATCGCATTCGCGCGTCGTGCGACGAGATCCTGGGCGTCGACCTGGCCAGCATCGGATCGTGAACGTCGTGGCCGCCCGCGTGCGCGGGCGCGAGGAGAGACCGTGAGCGAGCGAATCTACAACCTGTCGGCCGGACCGGCCGTGATGCCCGAGGAAGTCATCCGCAAGAGCCAGGAGGCCATGTGGAACCTGAACGGTTCCGGCATCGGCGTCATGGAGCACAGCCATCGGGACAAGCCGTTCATGGCGGTCATCGAGAAGGCCGAGGCGCTGCTGCGCGAGCTGGCCGGCGTGCCGGCGGACTACGACGTCCTGTTCCTGCAGGGCGGCGCCTCGACGCAGTTCTTCATGGTGCCGATGAACCTGCTCGCGTCCGACGCGACCGCCGACTACGTGATGACCGGCGTCTGGGCGCAGAAGGCGGTGAAGGAGGCCAAGCAGTTCGGCAAGGTCCACGTGCTCGGCGACCAGCGAGGACAAGAACTTCAGCTACATCCCGGCGCAGGACGCCATCAAGTGGTCCGAGCGCCCGGCCTACGCGCACTTCACCAGCAACAACACAATCTTCGGAACCCAGTGGACGACCGAGCCGGTGCCGCCGGCCAACGTCCCGCTGGTGTGCGACGCCTCGAGCGACATCTTCAGCCGGCCGCTCGACATCGCCAGGTACGGCCTCATCTACGCCGGCGCGCAGAAGAACCTGGGACCCTCGGGCGTCACCCTGGTCATCATGCGCAAGGATCTGGTCGAGCGCGGCTCGTCGTCGATCCCGACAATGCTCCAGTACCGCACCCACGCGAAAGAGAAGTCGCTCTACAACACCCCGCCGACCTTCGCCATCTACGTCGTCGCCGAGGTGCTCGACTGGATCAAGCAGAACGGCGGCCTGTCGGCCATGGAGCAGCGCAACCAGGCCAAGGCCAAGGTCATCTACGACTACCTGGACAGGAGCTCGCTCTTCCGCGCCACCGCCCGCCCCGACAGCCGCTCGCGCATGAACATCTGCTTCCGCGCCACCACCCCGGAGCTGGAGGAGAAGTTCATCGCCGAGTCGAAGAAGCGCGGCTTCTCCGGCCTCAAGGGCCACCGCTCCGTCGGCGGCATGCGCGCCAGCATCTACAACGCCTTCCCGCCGGCCGGCTGCGACGCGCTGGTCGCGTTCATGGCCGAGTTCGAGAAGGCCAACGGCTGATGTCGATCGCCGCGTCAGACAGCGGTGGTGGCCGCGTGGGTAAACCGCCGAAGACGCGAAGGTCGCGAAGAGGGACTCGACCAGAACGCCAAAGCGGCCGATCAGGGCATCGAGCGCATCGCGGCAGCATTCGTGTGCAGCATGGACCGGTCGGGCGACTGGTCGAGCCCTTTGGCGCCTTTGGCGATTTGGCGGTTCTCCTTCGCGGCTCTTCGCGTTTCGCGGTTCAAAGGGCAGACATCGCGATCTGGCAAGCATCAGGTCGAGCCGCTGGCCTACTTCGCCTTGCCGACCTCGCGCAGGGCCAACAGCACCTCGTCCGAGTGGCCGCTGACGCGGACCTCGGGGAACACGCGTGCGACCTTGCCGTCCGCGCCGATGATGAAGGTGACGCGCTCGGCGAAGCCGCTGCGGGTCGACACGCCGTACTTGCCCGCGATGACGCCGCCGGCGTCGGCGATGAGCGGGAAGTTGAGCTCGTGGCCCTCAGCGAACTGGCGGTGCGACTCGATTGTGTCGAGCGAGACGCCCAGCACGCGGGCGCCCAGCTGCTGCAAGTCGCTCGAGTCGTCGCGGAACGCCTCGGCCTCGGCGGTACAGCCCGGCGTCTCGTCCTTGGGATAGAAGTAGAGGACGACCGGGGTGCCGCGCAGCTCCTTGAGGTGCACGTGCGTCCCATCGTGGGCCACGCTCTCGAAGTCGGGCGCCTCGGTGCCGACCGGAAGCAGCTTGCCCTCGACCGGCGCCTCCTCGGCCACCGCGGCCCGTGGAGCCGCCGGCTTGCTCTGGGCCTCGTCGCGGCACCCCCCGGCCGTGACAAGCGCGGCGCCTCCGGCGAGGCAGCCTACCAGGGCGAGCGAACGGCGAACTCGGTCGGTGAGCTTCCTCATGGCCTCGGCACCACGTTGGGGGCGTCCTCGTGAATCGCCGGCGCCTCCGGCTCACGATCGAACGGCCTGAGTGAACCAGTATCCGACCCGCGCAAGAAAAAGTACAGGGCCAGCCCCAGCACAAGCGCCAGCAGCGCCAGCAGCTCGAAAGGCACGCGATCGCCGAGAGTCCTGCGCCCGAAGAAGCGCCCCTGCGAGCGCCTGCGGATCGCATCGGCGACTTCCTCGTCGAAGTTCTGCGGCGCGGGAATACGATGCAGACCCGAGAGCGCGCTCATCGTCTTGCGCAGCTCGGCGACGTCGTCCTTGCACGCGGCGCAGCCCTCGATGTGCTGCTCGAGGGCCTTCTGCTCGTCGGGCGGCAAGCGTGCCGTCGACCAGCTCGGACAGCCGAGCCTCGTACTCGTCGTGGCCGGGTGTGGGAGGTGCACTGCTCATTCGACGCCCTTCACATATGCTTCAGCAGTTTCTTGCGCAGCGCCATACGCGCCCGGTGCAGCCGCGACTTGACCGTCCCATCGGGCAGCTCGGTGATGGCGCAGATCTCCTCGTACGAGAGATCCTCGACGTCCCGCAAGATCACGAGAATCCTCTGCTCTTCGTCGAGCTCGGCGATGGCGTGCTGGAGGATCTGCTCCATCTGCGCACCCTCGAGCTGAGCGTCCGGCCGCGCCGACGGCCGCCGCGTGGCCAGCGAGGCCCCGTCGCCCCCCTCGACGCGCTCGGTCAGCTCCGCTCGATCGCGGTCATGGCGCCGCGCCAGGTACTTGATCCGGTTCTTGCAGTGATTGGCCGTGACTCGATAGAGCCAGGTAGAGAACTTCGAGTCTCCGCGAAACGAGTCGATCGACTTGAAGATGGTGATGAACACCTCCTGGGCCAGATCTTCAGCCTCCTCGCGGCTGCCGAGCATGCGGTAGGTCAGGCTGAACACCCGGTCGCGGTACTCCTCCACCATCTCGCGGAAGGCCTTCTCATCGCGGTCCTTGAGCCTGCGGACCAGCCGGCCTTCCCGGAGCGACATGCGAGCGCAACTCTACGCGCGCGCTTTGAATCAGGGAAGGTGCGGTCCAAACAGGCGCAGGCTGCCCAGAACGATGAGCTCGTCTCCTCCATCGACCTGCTTGCGAGCGCCCACGTCGATCCCGATCTTCAGCGTGGTCAAGCCGAGCCCGCCCGTGATGTAGGTCGAGTCCAGCTCGTTGTCATAGACCGTGCCCAGCCGCACCGGATAGCCGCTCTGGCGATCCCCTCCCTGGAAGAAGTACTCGAGGCCGCCGCCGTATCTCCCGGTCCCGGCGCCCTCCGGCGCGTCCAGGTTCCACACGCCGTCGGCCCCGATGCTGAGCGAAGACACGGGCCGCAGCGCGAGCCCGGCTCCGATGCCCATCGGGTACTGGCTCGAGTCCTCGGCGAGAAGGTTGTAGCCGACCACCGCGACCTGGATCGCCTCGCTGACCCGCAAGGTCAGACCCGCGTCCATGGCGAAGCCGTTCGCGTCCTCCTCGCCCTCGAGGTTCGACTCGTAGTCGAAGTAGCGCCAGTTCAGTCCGAAGGCGATGCGATTGGTGATCGCCCGCGCCGCCGCGAGCCCGAACTCGTGGACCCGCCGGCTGAACTCCATGCCTCCGACCTCCGGCGACGCGGTGAAGTAGTGGTAGTAGAAGCATCCGGGCACCGGCACCGTCGAGTCGCACGCCGAGGCGGACACGGTCGAGGCGCTGTCCTCCGGCCGGTAGCCATACGAGCCCTCGAACACGAGCTGGCGAGTCAGAGCCAGCCCGGCCGGGTTCAAGGTCGTGGCCATGCTGCCCTGCGCGTTGGCACGCAGCGTCTCGCCCACGGCGATCTCGCGCGGTCCGAAGTAGTCGTTCAGCGAGCTGGCTCTCGCGATCGCCGTCGAGGACAGAAGGAAACACGTCGCCCCGAGAGCGACCCTCGACAGCATCGTCAGCATGGACGCAATTCTAGCGACCGCGGTCGCCGAGCGGCAAGGAAGCTCGCGGCAGTCTTCGGTCACATTCACGAAGCGTCTTCCCCGTCGCATTCCGCGCCCACCGCCTCCGCGACCGAGGTGAACTCGTCGCGCCCCATCACGATGTGATCGAGGATCGGGATCCCCAGGAGCTCACCGGCCAGCTGCAACCGTCGCGTGAGCGCGATGTCGTCCGGGCTCGGCTGCGAGTCGCCGGACGGATGGTTGTGCGCGACGATGGCAGCCGCCGCGGCCTGACGCACGAGCGGCCGGAACACCTCGCGCGGATGGACCTCGACGCCGGTCAGCGTTCCGCGCGCCACCTCGATCTCGTCCACCAATCCGTTGCGAGCATCGAGCGCCAGGACCAGAAACACCTCCTGTGTCATTCCCTGCAGGCGCGGCCGCAGGTGCCGGTAGACGTCGGCCGGTTCGTTCAGCACCGCTCTCTCGCACGGGAAGGTCAGCGCGCGCCTGCCCAGCTGAAAGGCTGCCACCAGGCGCGCCGCCCGCGCGCTGCCGATGCCGCGCACACGGGCCAGCTCGCGCGGATTGGCGCGCGAGAGATCAACCAGACCGCCCGACTCTCGCAGCAATGAGCGCGCGACCTCGACGGCCGAGGCGCCGCGCGAGCCGGTGCCCAGGACGAGCGCGATCAGCTCCTCGCTGGTCAGTGGATCGCCGCCGTGCTGGAACAGACGCTCGCGCGGTCGCTCGTACGCTGGGGTCACGCGCAGGAGGCGAAGCAACCCGCACGCCAAACGCGCCCCGCCATCCTTCCGGCCCGATAGCGCGTCCTCTCGTCCGGCCCGCCGGACATATTGTCCGAGGCTCGGACGCGGTCGTCCGGCCCGCCGGACGGCGAGGGCTCGCGCATCGCCGCCCAGGTGGGCGTTCTTGCTCGCTCGACCGCGAAACGTGGGCCGCGGCATGGCCCTTGCTCCACCCCGCGTGCTGTGGCCCAGGTTCGACCGATCCTCTTCGGAGCTGGTGTTATCTTGAGCAGCCATGAACGTATGCCCGGAGTGCGGCCAGACGTTCCAGGAGGGCGGCTTCTGCACTCAGGATGGGTCCGCGCTGCTGTCGGGATCGGGCGACCCGCTGCTCGGCGCGATGCTCGGGCCCTACCGGGTCGCGCACGTGGTCGGCGTGGGCGGGATGGGGCGCGTCTACAAGGGTATCAATCCGACCATCCGCAGCCGCGTCGCGATCAAGGTGCTCTCGCACGACTGCGCGGATCAGCCGGAGCTGGTGGAGCGCTTCTTTGCCGAGGCGCGTGCGGTCAACCTCATCCGCCACGAGAACATCGTCAATGTCCTCGACCTCTCCCGTCTGGCCGACGGTCGGCCGTACATCGTGATGGAGTTTCTCGACGGGTCGTCGCTGGCCGGGCTCCTGTCGCGGCTCGGCCGGTTGCCGCTCGGGACCCTGGCGCGCTGGACGCACGAGGTGCTCGATGGGCTGGGCGCGGCGCACGCCAAGGGCGTGGTGCACCGCGATCTCAAGCCGGACAACATCTTCGTCACCCGGCACGGCCGGGCCAAGATCCTCGACTTCGGTGTCGCCAAGCTGGCTTCGGAGCAGCGCGACGGCACCAGCCGGACGCGCGCCGGGTCGCTTCTGGGCACGCCTCATTACATGTCGCCGGAGCAGGCGCAGTCGCTGCCCACCGATGCGCGGGCGGACATCTACGCCATCGGTGTGATCCTGTACGAGGCGGCGACAGGGCAGCGGCCGCTCGACGGCGAGTCGGTGTTCGAGATCCTGCGCAAGCAGGTGGAGGAGGAGCCGCCGCCGCCGCGCCGGTTCGCGCCGGACATGCCGCCGGCGTACGAGCGGGTCATCGTGCGCGCGATGGCCAAGGATCCGGCCAGGCGCTGGCAGTCGGCCGACGAGCTGGGCCGCGCCCTGAACGAGGCGACGGCGGCGCTTGCCGCCCGGCGCGTGGGCCGCGGTCGGCGCGCCGTCGCGCTCGGATCTGGTGGTGCCGCCGACAGCAGCACGGACGCCGGACCATCGATGGCAGGGTCGGGCCCGCGGGATCTCGCATGGCGCTGCTCGTGGTCGCGGGGCTGGTTCTCGCCGGGGCCGCGATCGCGGCCATCGTGGCCAGCCAGCGCGGGGCCGACGAGGGCGAGGAGGTCGCGAGCCGAGAGCCGGCCGCGAGCCAGGAGCCGGCCGCGAGCCAGGAGCCGGCCGCGAGCCAGGACGGCCGCGAGCCAGGACCAGGCCGCGAGCCGAGAGCCGGCGCGAGCCGGCCGCGAGCAGGATCCGGCCGCGGACGGAGCCGCCGCTGGACAGCGCTCCGCATCGCCCGCTGCGGCGGCGCCGGCAGCGAACGCGCTGGACGCCGGCAGCGCGCCGGCAGAGGCCGCGAGCGCCGAGGCGAAGCAGCCGGGAGAAGCAGTCGCGAGGCAGCAGCCGGCGGGTGGCGGGGCTGGCAGCAAGGGCGCGCAGGACGGAGCGCAGAAGGCGGCGCCGAAGCGGCAAGGGAAGGCCGGCACGACGCCAACGAGGAGGGACCGGATCGGCGGGCGACCGCGCGGCGCGCGGAGGAGCCGGATGTCGAGGCCCGCGACCGAGAGTCCCGAGCGAGCCCGACGGAGACCGCCGCGTCCGGGGCGCGCGAAACGCTGCGCCAGGAGGCCGCTCAGACCGGGGCGAAGGCGTGGGATGTGAGCGGCTACCTGCCCAAGGCGCTGGCGCGGGCGCGGCGGAAGTTTCCCGACGCGGTCCTGGTGCGCATCGACGCCGACGGCGTGTATCCGTCGGGCAAGGCCGACCTGACACTCGACGATGGATTCTCGGTGCTGTATCGGTTCATGTCTCCGTCGCAGGCCAGGCGGCCGGCCGATCTGCCGAAGGGTGTCGAGCACAAGCCGACCTGCATGTACTACGTCTCGATCGATCGCAAGTCGGTGACCGGCTATCCGCTGCAGGGCTGGTCGTGCGAGAAGGAGCGCCCGATCCCGATGCCGCGCTGCTCGGCCAGGCAGATCTGGCGGCGCGCCGCCGGCGACGGCGCTCCGACCAGGAACGCCGTCGGCTCGCTGAGCTATCGCTACAACATGAACGGCGACGCGACGTGGTGGTTCAGCATCGGGAAGGACCACCAGCACGTGTACGAGGACGACTGCTAGCCGAGGAGCGCGATGCCGGTTCTGGTCGAGAAGCAGCCACCTGTCACCACGGTGATCCTGGACCGCGCGGCCGCGCGCAACGCGGTCGACATCGAGACCGCGACGGCACTGGCCGATGCGTTTCGCGAGTTCGAGGCGGACCAGGAGGCGCGTGTCGCGGTTCTTTGGGGCGCCAACGGGACCTTCTGCGCCGGCGCCGACCTGAAGGCGATCGCGGCCGGTCGGCCCAATCGGGTCGCGCCCGATGGCGATGGCCCGATGGGGCCCACGCGCATGGTCCTGAGCAAGCCGGTCATCGCCGCCGTGAGCGGCTACGCGGTCGCCGGGGGCCTGGAGCTGGCGCTGTGGTGCGACCTGCGAGTGGTCGAGGAGGACGCGGTGTTCGGCGTGTTCTGCCGGCGCTGGGGCGTGCCGCTCATCGACTGCGGCACGCTGCGGCTGCCGCGCATCGTCGGGCACGGGCGCGCGATGGATCTGATCCTGACCGGGCGACCGGTGGCGGCGCCCGAGGCGCTGGCCATCGGGCTGGCCAACCGGGTGGTGCCGGTGGGGGCGGCGCGCGCGGCGGCCGAGGAGCTGGCGCGCGAGCTGGCCGCGTTCCCTCAGGCCGCCATGCGAGGCGATCGCCTGTCGGCCATCGAGCAGTGGGACCTCGAGCGGGCCGATGCGGTGGCCAACGAGCTGGCGCACGGGATGCGGGCCCTGCAGGAAGGCGTGACCGGAGCGGGGCGGTTCGAGCGCGGAGCGGGGCGTCATGGCGAGTTCGGCGCCGCCGCGCCGGCGACGCCTGGAGCCGGCCCGACCGGCGGGCGTGCCCGCGACTGAACAGCGACGACGCAGGCGACCGCAGCGGGGTCAGCGGATGCGAACTCGGATGCACTGGACTCCGAGACGGGGCGCTCGTAGGCTTGTCCGGTGGTAGCGCGAAGCGCGGCGCGGCGGCCGGGGGCGAGGCTGGCCTGGTGGTGGGGCGTCGCGCTCGGCGCGGCGTTGATGGCGGTGACGCTGTCGTGTGTCCGCTACGGGCGGTTCACCGGATTCTCGTCATCGGGCGGGACGTGCGATGGTGCGTGCCAGCACTACCTCTCCTGCAAGGACGACTCGAGGCCGGAGTCGTTCCGCGCGTGCGTGGCCGACTGTCGCGACATCTTCGTCTACCAGGGCGAACCGGATCGAGAGAGCTTGCAGACCTTCGAGGGCCTCGACTGCAAGGACGCGATCGCGTACGTCGACGGCGACGACGACGGGCGCCGCTCGACGGCAGCGTCGCGCCAGCGGGCTTCGGGGCGATCGCGAGGTCCGCTGAGCATGGCGACGCGGCCGGCGTACTGATTCGAATCGGGAGGCCGGGATCGCAGCCGGCGAACTGACCCGCTCGGCCGCTCGGGACGCCGGGATCGCTCGGGGCGCGGAGACCGCTCGGGCGGCTCGGGACCGACGGGACGGACCGGCGCCTTGACGGGCTGCGTCCGGGCTCAGTAGCCTGCCCCCAGCCACAGGAGAGACCATGCAACTTCAGGATATGAAGATCATCGTGACCGGGGCGGCGAGCGGGATGGGCGCCCACTTCGCGACTCGCCTGGCCCAGGCGGGCGCGCAGGTCGCGGCCGGCGACGTGAACGCCGAGGGGCTTCAGGCGCTCGTCGAGGCCACCGCCGGCGGGCCGGGCCGGGTTCACACGCGCCAGCTCGACGTGTCCGATGAGGGCAGCATCGCCTCGTTCGTCGAACTGGGCGGCCGAGACGATGGGCGGGCTCAACGGCCTGGTCAACAACGCCGGCATCCTGCGCGACGGCCTGCTGGTCAAGAAGGACCGCACGACCGGGGCCGTGGCCGTGATGGACCGCAAGGCGTGGCAGGCGGTCATCGACGTGAACCTGACCGGCGCGACCTTCATGGTGCGCGACGTGGTGGCCAAGATGGTCACGGCCGAGCTCGGGCCGGGCGTGATCGTCAACATGTCGTCGCTCGCGCGCTACGGCAACCGCGGGCAGTCGAACTACGTCTCGGCCAAGGCGGCGCTGGCGGCCAACACGGTGACCTGGGCGCGCGAGTTCGCGCCGTTTCGCGTCCGCGTGGGCGCGGTCGCACCGGGTATGATCGAGACGCCGATGACCAAGGGCATGAACCAGAAGGCGCGCGACGCGCTGGTCGCCAACGTCCCGGTCGGCCGCATCGGCCTGCCCGAGGACATCTGGCTCGCGGTGAAGTTCATCATCGAGTGCGACTACTTCAACGGCCGCACCATCGACGTCGACGGCGGCCTGATCATGTGAAGGACGACGACCAGGGCGCGGTCCTGGAAGGCACGCTGGAGCGGATCGTCTTCCAGAACCCGAGCAACCAGTGGACGGTCGCGCGGCTCGAACCGGCCGGCGGCGGTCCGCCGGTCACGGTGGTCGGGTCGCTGTTCGGCGTCACGGTCGGCACGCCGCTGGTCGCGCGCGGGACGTGGGAGAACGACAAGCGCTTCGGTCGCCAGTTCCGCGTCGCGTCGTATCACACGAAGTCGCCCGAGACGCTGCTCGGCATCGAGCGCTACCTCGGCTCCGGCATGGTCCCCGGGATCGGGCCGGAGCTGGCCAAGCGGCTGGTCGAGCACTTCGGGGTCGAGACGCTCGAGATCGTCGGGCGCTCGCCGCAGCGTCTGCTCGAGGTCGAGGGCATCGGGCCGGCCCGCGCGAAGAGCATCGCCGAGGCGTGGACGGCGCAGCGCGACATCCAGGACGTCATGGTGTTCCTGCGCGGGCACGGCGTGTCGACCGCCTACGCGGTGCGCATCTACCGCCGCTACGGGCGCGACGCGATGGCGGTCGTGCGCCGCAACCCGTATCGCCTGGCCATCGACATCTGGGGCATCGGCTTCAAGATCGCGGACGGCATCGCGCGCAGCCTGGGCATGGAGGTGACGGCGCCGGAGCGGCTCGAGGCCGGCGTGCTGCACGTGATGGGCGAGCTGGTCGAGGACGGCCACGTGCACGCGCCACAGGACGCCGTGCTGGGCCGCGCCACGGAGCTGCTGGCGGTCCCGTCGGCGCTGCTCGACGAGGCGGCCGAGCGGCTGGTGGCCGGCGGCCTGGCGGTGCGCGAGGTCCTGACCGAGGGCAAGACCTGTCTCTCGCTCCTGGCCATGTGGCGCAGCGAGAGCGAGGCGGCCCTGGCGCTGGCGCGGCTGCGCGACACACCGGCCGAGGCATGGACCGGCGACGTGGCCGCGGCGCTGACCTGGTTCGAGCAGAAGACCGGCATCGCGCTGGCCCAGCAGCAGCGCCAGGCCGTCGAGGCGACCGCGCACGACAAGGTCGTGGTCATCACCGGCGGTCCGGGCGTCGGCAAGACGACGATCGTGCGCGCGGTGGTGGCGCTGATGGGCGCCAAGATGCGGCGCGTCGCGCTGGCGGCGCCGACCGGCCGCGCGGCCAAGCGCCTGGGCGAGAGCACAGGCTCGACCGCGATGACCCTGCACCGGCTGCTCGAGTACCAGCCGCAGACGCAGAGCTTCGCCCGCAACGCGGCCGATCCGCTGCCCGTCGATGCGGTCGTGGTGGACGAGATGTCGATGGTCGACACCGAGCTGTTCCGCGCGCTTGATCGCCGCGATGCCGGCGCCCGCGCAGCTGGTGCTCGTCGGCGACGTCGATCAGCTGCCGTCGGTCGGCCCGGGCGCCGTGCTGTCGGACGTCATCGCCTCCGGCGCCGCGACCGTGGTGGAGCTGACCGAGATCTTCCGCCAGGCGGCCGAGAGCCGCATCGTCATCAACGCCCACCGCGTCAACAAGGGCGAGATGCCGGAGATCGAGCGCCCGCCCGGCGGCGATCCGACCCGCTCCGACTTCTACTTCGTGGATCGCGACGACCCGGGCGCCGCGCGCGAGACCCTGATCGAGCTGGTCACCGAGCGCATCCCGTCGCGCTTCGGCTTCGATCCGCTGCGCGAGGTGCAGGTGCTCACCCCGATGCACCGCGGCGAGCTCGGCACCGTGTCCCTCAACCAGGCGCTGCAGGCGCGGCTCAACCCGGCCGGCGCCGGACGCGCCGAGCTGGCTCCGCGGCGAGCGCGTGCTGCGCGAGGGGGACAAGGTCATGCAGGTGCGCAACGACTACGACCGCGACGTGTTCAACGGCGACGTCGGCCTGGTGCGCGAGATCCGCGCGCGCGACGAGGAGGAGGGCGGCGGCGGGCGCGGCCTCCTGGTCGAGCTCACCGACGGGCGCATGGTCGACTACGCGGCGTCGGACGTGGATCAGCTCGCGCACGCGTTCGCCATCAGCATCCACAAGAGCCAGGGCTCCGAGTACCCGGCCGTGGTCATCCCGCTGCTCACGCAGCACTACATGATGCTGCAGCGCAACCTGCTCTACACCGCCATCACGCGCGGCAAGCGGCTCGTCGTGCTGGTCGGGTCGCGCCGCGCCGTGCACATGGCGGTGCGCAACACCGCGGGCGGCGCGCGCTGGACCTGGCTGGCCCAGCGCATCCGCCAGGCGCGCGGTCAGAAGTAGTAGCGGGCCCCGATGCCGGCGTTGAGGGCCACGCCGAACGGGTCGCCCTCGGTGCGGAAGTCGAGCACGCCGGCGATCTCGGCGAAGACGTCGAGCGGGACCTTGGTGAAGTCGAAGAGGATGCCGGCCGGCACGCGGACGCCGATGTGGACGTCGTCGTCGTCCTCGCCGCCGCCGTTGTGGTCGAGGATGCGCCCGCCCACGCCCAGGTAGAGCGGCAGGGCGAAGCTCTCCTTTTGCTCCAGGATCCACGGGTGCCACAGGAAGTCGCCGTGGACCTGGATGCCGCGCCCGACCACCGCGCCGCCGACGGCCAGGTCGATGGCCCGATCGTCGCTCAGGTAGTACTTGGCGGACACGCCGGTCGGCTCACCGACGATCAGGCCGACGCCCAGAACGCCCTTTTCGGCCGGCTGCGCGCTCGCCGCTCGGGGCGCGACCGCCGCCGCCGCAACCGCGAGCAGGATGGAGAGGAACGCGATCCGAGTTGGTCTCGACGCCAAACCGGCGCTACTCTAATCGCATCCGGCCGGTCGGCGAAAGTTTCTCGCCCGACCGCGAGACGCCGCTGCCGGAGGGGTCGGCGCCGTCGTCGCTTCACGTCGAGTCCGGATTGCGGCCGGACGCGTCCGAGGGTAGAGGTCGGGGGTCGTTTCGAGGGAAACCGGTCGGCCAGCGACGGAGCCGGCGAAGTAAGATGCCAGCCCGATGGGGGGCTCGAAGAAGATCGTGGCCAAGTTGACAAAGACACGGAAGCGCGCCTCCGCCGGACGCGACGCGCGGGCCCGCGTCCCCGTCGCTGCCGGCGGTCGCGTGCAGTCGAGCAACGGGGCGAGCGGGCGCGGCCGCGTGGCGTCCAAGCGCGACACGTGGCGAGCGCGCCCGCAACGGGGCCAGCAGCCAGGATGCCGCCGGCCGCGAGGCAGGGCGCGGGCGCTCGAGGAAGCGAGAGCGGCCGCGCACGGCCCGGCGCGACGTCGTCGGCGCCTCGCATCGACCGCTCCAAGCGGCTGCTCGATCTCGTGATGCTGCTGCTGCGCGCGCGCACGCCGGTGACGTTCCGCGACATCCGCGAGCAGTTCGACTCGTACAAGACCGCCAACATCGAGGCCGGCCTGCGCGCGTTCGAGCGCGACAAGGCCGATCTGCTCGAGCTCGGCGTGCCGATCCGCTACATCACGCCCGACGAGGACGACTCGCTCGAGGAGGGCGGCTACGTGGTCGACCTCAAGCGCTTCCGCCTGCCCGAGGTGCACCTCACGCCGGAGGAGGTGTCGGCGCTGGTGCTGGCCGCGTCGGTGGCGCGCGCGGTGCCGGGCGACGACTACGCCCGCGTGGTCGACCTGGCGCTCAAGAAGCTCGCCTTCGACGTGCCCGAGGCGCCCGACACGCCGCTCGAGTGGCCGCCGCCGCCCAGCGCGGTGAGCCGGCGCGAGCCGGTGCTGGTCCACTTCCCGTCGCCGCAGGGGCGGCAGACGCGCGAGCTGGGCGAGCGCTTCGCCGAGCTCGAGTCCGCCACCCGCAACCGCAAGCGGGTGACCTTCAGCTACCGCCCGGCGTCGACCGGCTACACCCGCACGCGCGACGTCGACCCGTACGGCCTGTTCTACCGCGAGGGCAGCTGGCTCCTGGTCGGACACTGCCACCTGCGCCACGACGTGCGCTCGTTCCGGCTCGACCGCATGAGCGATCTCGGCGGTCGCGCCCAAGCCGAAGACGCCCGACTTCGAGCGCCCGGCCAACTTCGACGTTCGCGCCTACGCCAACCGATCGGCCTGGACCTTCCGCTCCAGCTCCGGTCGAGGAGGTCGAGCTGGAGATCGGCGCCGAGGCCGCCGCCGTGGCCAACGAGGACTTCGGGCCCGAGGCGGTGCGCACGCCGGGTCCCGACGGCTCGGTGCGCCTGCGCTTCGCCTGCGGCAACCCGGACTTCGCCGTGTCGCGCATCCTGGCCGCCAAGGGCGCCATCCGCGTGCTGGCCGGGCCGCGCCTGCTCCAGCGCCTGCAGGGCGAGCTCGCGGCGGTGGCGGAGCAATACAGGCCATGAGGGACGTGTCGCAGCGGCTGCGCCGCCTGCTCTACCTCGTGCCGTACGTGGCCCGGCAGCCCGAGGGCGTCGACGTCGGCGAGCTGGCCCGCCTGCTCGGCATCGAGCGCGACCAGATGGTGCAGGACCTCGACCTGCTCGCCCAGGTCGGTCCGCCCGACGGCGATCCGGGCGAGTATCTCCTGGTCTCGGTCGAGGACGGGCGCGTGTTCGTCGACCTGGCCCAGCGCCTGACCCGGCCGCTTCGCCTCACGCCGGCCGAGGGCTGCTCGCTCCTGCTCGGCATCCGCACGCTGCGCGAGAGCGGCATCGCGCCGTTCGACGACGCGCTGGGGTCGGCCGAGGGCAAGCTCCTGCGCGCGCTCGGCCACGACGCGCGCGAGGCCGAGACGCTGGCGACCGGCACCGTCGTGGCCGAGCCGGACCGCGCCGTGGCCAGCCACCTGCGCGATCTGGTCACCGCCGCGCGCAAGCGCCGCGCCGTCGAGATCGACTACGCCGCCGCGTCGCGCCCCGGCGCCGCGCGCCGCGTCGTCGACCCGTACGGCCTCGTGCACCACGCGGGCGAGTGGTACCTCGTCGGTCACTGCCACGTGCGCGGCGACACGCGCACGTTCCGCATCGATCGCATCTCTGCGCTGCAGCTCGACCGATCGGCGCTTCGACATCCCGGCCGACTTCGACCTCGAGACCTATCGCCGCGAGCACCTCTACCTGCCGCCGGCCGACGCGATCACGGTGCGCGTCCACCTCGATCCGCTGGCCACTGCCAGGGTCGGGCGCGGCCTGGCCGGTCGGCGAGGTGCAGACGTTCGACGACGGCAGCTCGGAGATCGCGATCGACACCGAGAGCTTCGAGTGGATCACCGGCTGGGTGCTCGGCTTCGGCAGCCACGCGTGGATCGTGGATCCGCCCGAGGCGCGCGCCGCCATGGTCGAGCGCGTGGCCCAGCTGCGCGAGCGGCTCGGCGTCGCGGCCCCGAGCCCGGCCGACGCCGCACCCGCCTGAGGCCCGGCGCGGCCTACGAGACCAGCTCCATGCCGAGCGCGAGCAGGACGAGCACCTGCCTCATGGCCGGCACCTCGACGTTGACCTCGATGTAGTCGAGCACGGCCGGCTGCTGGATGCGCAGCGTCTCCTCGCGATCGCCGCCGGCCACGTGGTCGAGCTCGTCGAAGCGGATGCTGCGCACGCTTCGCCGGTTGGTGCGCTGGAAGCAGAGCGCGATGACCGCGGCGTGGAAGATCGTGTTGACCACGCCCTCGGGGCCGCCCAGCTCGGTGGCGTGCGCGCTGATGTACTGCGCGGCCGGGCCCTGCGCCTGCACGAACCCGCCGACCATCACGGCCGAGTAGTTCGGGTCGGACATCTTTGTCGAGGCTTCCTTGACCACCTCGAGGACGGTCGCCTGGTCGATGCGCATGCCGGCGCTTCACCTGTGCGGGGGCCGGGCGCGCCGCGAGCGGGTTTTCCTCAGCAGCGGCGATGGGTTGCCCCCCGCCGGGGTGGCCGCCGGCCAGCTTGCACCGGACCCCGCGTCGCGCGCGTCCATATATGCAATGCTACACCGAAACTTCGCAGTTGGTGTCATCGCCGTGTCCTCGCGTCGCCCGTTCGAGCTCGTCGCCTTCGCCGCGTCCTTCGCCGCACACGCTGCGGTCGCGGCGCTGCTGATCTGGAACGTCGGCGACAGCGACCAGGACGAGGAGCCGGACCTGGTTGTCGACGTCGACCTCGACATCGCGCCGGCCGCTCCCGAGGGCTTCGACCCGCAGGATCCATCGGCGACGACGCTGATCGACGATCCAGGCCAGGACGAGAGCGGGGCGGAGCAGGCCGAGCTGGATTCCGCGGGCGTGACCGTCGAGCCGGAGCCCGAGCCGGAGCCGGAGGCCGAGGAGAAGCCAGCTCCGGAAGAGAAGGATGAAGACGAGACGGCAGAGAACAGCGGAGCGGCCGACGCCGGCCCGCCCGACCAGGTCGCCGCCGGCGCGAGCGATGCAGGCCCGCCGACCGACGGAGGGACCGAGCTGGCCGCGAACGACGAGCCGTCGTCTCCGTCGCCGTTTGCCCGCACCGCCGCCGAGATCGCGCGCACCGGCCCGTCGATCACGAGCGAACCGGCCCCGGCTGCGACCAGGCGCGGCGCGGACGCGAAGCCGATCGCGCTGCCGCCTGGAGCCAGCGCCGACCTGCGCAGCTACGCGCCGACGAGCGACAAGATCGCCGTGCTGCTGCGCTACGACCGCCTGCGCGGCACGCCGTGGGCAGCGCTCGCCGACGCGATCGTGGCGCCGATGCCGGACTACCGCTCCATCGTCGGCGACCGCAAGGTGTCGCTGGCCGACATGTTTCAGTCGCTGCTCATCTCGTCGCGCAATCCGACAAACCCGATCGCCACCAACCTGGTGGCGCGCACGCACCTGAGCCCGGCCGAGATCCGCCGCTTCCTCAATCACCCGGCGCAGCCGGTCAGCTGGCAGCCGGCGCGCGGCGGCATGCTCGGCACCCGCGCAGACTCGGAGCTCAAGCTCGAGCGCGACCGTCGCGTCTACCTCATGCCGCTGCCCGGCCTGGTGGTTCTGACCGCGCCCAAGCACCTCGGCGTGCTGGTCGAGCCCGGCCCGGCGGCCGCGCGCGACGCGGACAGCGCGCGTGCCGCCGACAACGATCTGCCCGGCTGGCTGTCGCGCGCCCGCGCGGTCGAGAACGAGGCCGGGGTCGACTCGGACGTCATCGCCGTCGTCACCGTCGGAGGCCTGCGCCGCGACGAGATCGCGGTCCCGGAGTTCGGCTCGGTGCCGACGCCGGTGCGCTTCTCGCTGGCCCTCGAGATGGCCAAGGTCGGCTTCTACGTGCGCGGCACGCTCGCCTTCGCGACGGCGGAGCTGGCCGAGCAGTTCGAGGTGCAGGTCGTGCAGGGCCGCAAGCAGATGCTCGGCAATCGCTTCACCCAGCTGATGCTGAGGAACCTGCACGCGCTGCACGCGCTGGAAGGGCTGACCCTGCGGCGGCGCGGACAGCTGGTGACCTACGCCACCTCGATCAGCAACGCCGACGCCAAGGCGGGGATGAAGCTGGCCGCCGACTGGGCGCGTCGCTTCTTCGAGACTCCGCCGGAAGAGACAGCGCCGGCCGGCGCGCCCGGCCCCGCAACCGGCGCGGCACCTGGCAGCGCGGCGCCCGGCAACGCGGTCCCCGGAAACGCGGGCAGCACGGCGCCCGGCGGCGCGGCCCCGGGTGGCGGCGCGACGGTGCCCGGCGCGGCCCCGACGGGCAGGGCGGCCCCGAACGACAGCGCACCCCGGCGGTAGCGCCTCCCTGGGCCCGGAATCCGCGCCCCAGGGAATCCGCGCGCCTCGCTCGATCGCGTTTGATCGCGCGGGCGACTGGATTCAGACTGGAGCCCAGGTGGTCGTCTTGCGAGGACGAGGACCCCTGCATCATTGCTCGACCGACGAGCTGCGGCCCGCAGCGCGGCCGCGGGCATCGCGAGGCAGGCCCTTCTCCGCCGCTGCGCTCGCGCTATGTGCGTGCGCCCTCGGCTACGCCTGCGGCCGGGCGGCCACGCGGAAGACGACGCCGCTCGCGCCGGCCGGCAGCCCGCGCGACGATGGCCGCGGCGTGCTGGCGCGCCTGTTCGACCGGCGGCGGCCTCGAGCGCCGCGAGCAGGCCGCTCGCGCCAGGCGTGCCCCGCGGGCCGAGAGCGCGGACGTGGCGCGCGCCGGCGCCACCACCTACGGCGGCACCCGCTACGCCAACTATCGCTTCGATCGCTCGGCGCGCCCGCACTCGGCGCCGCTGCCGTACGCCCGCCGCTACGTCCCGTTCGCGCTGGCCGAGTACGGATCGATCGAAGGCGTCGTGCAGTGGCCGCACCCGCCGCGCGCGCCCGAGCGCCTGCAGGCCGCAAGCTCGGCCCCGCCGGACCGCAACGGCCCGTGCTCGGCCGGCGCGCCGAACCAGAGCCTCGCCCTCTCCGGCGGCAGCGCGCGTCGCCAACGCGGTCGTCTACCTCGAGGACGTGGCCACCGGACGCCTGCTGCTGGGCCGCGTGAACTCCTCCTATCCGAACCCGACGAAGCACATGCAGATAGGCGGCGTGCTCGAGTGGCGCGGCTGCCGCTTCCATCCGCAGGTCCAGGTGGTCGCGCCGATAGGCTCGGTCCTGTCGCTCACAACCGCCGACGAGGCCGATCCAGGTCAGCGCCGCGCGCGTCGACGGACGCGGGCGCGCCGTCGAGTGGAGCGTCCCGCTCGGCGCGCGCGGGTCGGCGCACGAGCACCTGCTCGAGCGCGAGGGCATCTTCGAGCTGCGCGCGGTGGCGGCGGGACACGCGGCCAGCGCGTGGGTCGATCGTCGCGCCGCATCCTTACTACGCGCTCACCGACGAGCGCGGCCGGTTCGCGCTCGAGCAGATCCCGCCGGGAAGCTACACGCTGGTCGTGTGGCACGAGCCAGTCGTCGTCGGCTTCACGCGCTCGGGCGAGCCCATCGCGCACACCCCGCCGCCGGTTAGGCGCAAGGTCGTGGTCCGGGCGCGCCAGGGACAGCGCGTCATCGTCAAGCTTCAGCCCACCCACTGACCAGGTCCGTCGCCCGGCGGCCCTGCCGCGCACTCTATACTGCGCCATGCCCTCCGCTCGCCTGATGCTGGCGCTGGTCGCCGCCGCGGCTGCGTGCGCCTGCACCAGATCGTCCGACACGGCCGACCCGCCCGACAAGAGCGCCGCAACTGCCTCGCCCGGCGACAAGGGCCCGCGGCGCTGGTACCGGGCCGTCTTCGCGCCGCCCGACACCCCGGAGATCCCGGTCTACCTGGAGCTGCCCGCGGCCGGCGCCGGGACGGGCAAGCTGGTCACCGGCCAGAGCGTGCACGAGGTCGAGACCACCTGGAGCGGCAAGGCCGTCGCGATCGCGTTTCCGCTGGTCCACGCATCGATCGACGCGACGGTCGACGCAGAGGGCAACCTCGGCGGGCTGTGGAAGGTGGCGTCGAAGTCGTGGGGCGCGGGCCAGGTGCCGTTCCGCGCGCGACCGGTTGACGGCCCGGCGCCCGAGCAGCGCTTCGACGCGCAGAGCCTCCCCGGCGATCCGATCGATCTGGGTGCGCCCACGACCGTGTGGCGCGCGACCTTCCCCGAGTCCGGCACCGCCAAGATCACCTTGCGCCAGCGCTCGCCCGGGGTGTTCGACGCGACCGTCCACTTTCCGACCGGCAACGTGGCCTACCTGGCCGGCAACGGGCGCGGCGAGGAGATCCGGCTGTCCAGCGTCATCGGGCTGTCGCTCTATCTCCTGACCGCGAAGGTCGACGCCGGCCAGAAGGTGCTGGCCGGGACCTGGATGTCGGGACCGCAGCTGGGCTGGCGCGAGAAGTTCGAGGCGGCGCGCGCCGACGACTTCGCCGTCGAGATCGAGCTCAGGACCGAGAAGCCGCGCCAGAGCCTCGACATGCCGCAGCTGGCGCGCTACCGCGGCAAGCCGCTCATCGTCGAGCTCGGCGGCAGCTGGTGCGACGCCTGCAAGCACGCCGCCGAGGCGCTCAAGCCGATCCTCGATCGCCACCGCGCCCAGGGCCTGGAGGTCGTCTCGCTCACCTACGAGTTCACCGATGACAGCGCGTACAACCGCCAGCAGGCCGAAGCGTTCAAGGCCGCCTACGCATCCCGTGGGAGGTGATCCCGGTCGACGGTGCGCCGGAGCGCGCGGCCGAGATCATCCCCGCGGGCATCGAGGGCGTGGACGCGTCCGGGTTTCCGATCACGCTGTTCGTGAGTCGCGACGGCGCCATCCGATCGGTGCACGCGTCGTTCGCCGGCCCCGAGCACCCGGACGAGCACCGGCAGGCGATCGCGACCTACCAGGAGCAGGCCGCCGCGATCGTCGCGGCGACGAAGTAGCGCCTCGTCCGCTCCTCGCGCTCGCTCACCAGTAGTGCGAGAAGTGACTGAGGCCGGCGATGATCAGGCCGAGCCCGAAGAACAGGCCGAGCCAGGCCGCGCTGGTGCGGCGCGACGGGCCTTGCGTCACCTCGCCCGACCGCTCGCGCTCGATGCTGCCCAGCACGCGCACGACCTCGGCCATGCTGCTCGGGCCGCCCGTCGGGCGACTTGTTCATCATGCGCAGGATGAGCTCGTCGAGCGCGTGCGGGATGGTCGGGTCGTAGGAGCGCGGCGACGGCGGCGGCTCCTTCTGGTGCGCGATCAGGACCTCGAACATGGAGCCGCGAAACGGAGCCATGCCGGTGACGAGCTGGTAGAGGACGCAGCCGAGCGAGTAGATGTCGCAGCGGTGGTCCACGCTGCCGGCGTGCACGCTCTGCTCCGGCGCCATGTAGAGGGGCGTGCCGAGCAGGTCGCCCCGTTGCGTGGTGGGGGCCGCGTGGCCGGAGGTGAGCTTGGCGACGCCGAAGTCGAGCACCTTGAGGTACTCGTAGCCGGAGCCGGCCGGGTCCGGGACCAGGAAGATGTTGTCCGGCTTGAGGTCGCGGTGGATGACGCCGGCGTCGTGCGCCGCAGACAGGGTGAGGCCCAGCTGCATCCCGAAGTCCAGGATGCGCGGGATGGGCAGCCGGCACTCGCGCTCCAGGCGCCCGCTCAGCGTCTCGCCGCGCAGGAGCTCCATGACCAGGTAGGCTCCCCCCTCGAACGTGCCGTAGTCGAGCACGCTGACCGCGCCCGGGTGCGAGATGCGCGACGCGGCGATCGCCTCGGCGAAGAAGCGCGCAACCGCCCAGCGATCACCGAGCAGCCGCTCGTGCAGGAACTTGAGCGCGACCTTGCGCCGGAGGTGGAGGTGCTCGCCGAGATAGACGATGCCCATCCCGCCGTTGGCGAGCGGCTCGATCACGCGATAGTTGCCGATGACCGACCCCGGTCCGAGCCGCTCGGGACGCAGCAGGCCGGAGCCTGCCGGCCCCCAGCGCTCGGGTGACCGATCGCGAGCCCCGAGGACGCGCAGCTCGGTCGGCTCGTCGTCGTCGTCGGCCGGCCACACGCGGGCGGGCCCTGACTGCAACGGCAGGACGCGGCGCCGGCGTACGCGCGGAAGCTGGTCTTGCCCGGAGCCTTGCGGGAACCGCACCGTCTTCTGTAACAGGGCGGCGACTCCGGGCGGAGTACTGTGGCTGGGCATGGGGTTCCTCGTGACCCGGCGTGGGACCGAGCGAAGGCCGTGGCGCAGGCGACATTGCCAACTAGCAACGGATAGACCAGTAAATGAGACCGATACGAATGGGGTGAGCAGCACGTGATTCCTGCCGCTTGGCGTTGTTGAGTGCGGTCACCATTCCGCAGCGTGGAGGGGGCAGTAGCGTCCTATCGGGGCTGTCCGCCCCAGGGCTGATGTGGACGGATATCGGGACGCGTCCGGCCGGAATCCCGGCCAGGGCGCCGGACAATGCACGGACGGTCGTGTGCTTGAGGTGGCGCCGTCCTTGCGATGCGTCCGGATGTGCTGAGGCGCACGTGGATCGCAGCGGCGGCCTGGCTGGCCAGCGGGCTCGGGATCGGAGCGTGCGGCGGCTCATCCCGGGCGCCGCCGTCGCCGCATTGTCCGGAGCGCGGCCGGGCATTCTTCGTGGCGCTGCGGGCGCTCGCGGCGTCGAGCGATGTCGAGGCGCCGCGAGGCATCGTGGCCGGCTTCGATCGCGACGCTGCGTGTCCGAGCGGAGGCGTGGACGGGCGCGTGGGCTGCCACCTCGAGCGTCCCAGCGTGGTGGTGACCAGCCGTTGCGTGATGGGCTCGTGGGTCTTCACGATCAGCATGCCGGAGCTCTCCGATCACGTTCACCGCGCCCGCGTGTGGCGCGGGACCGGCGGAGTGTTCGGCGTCGAGGTCGAGAGCGAGAACTGACCGCGCAGGTCGGTCGTCGTCAGGCGTCGTCAGTCGTCGTCCGCCCCGATGATCGAGAAGGTCGCGTAGATCGGCGCGTGATCCGAGACCTGGGCCTGGCACCAGGCAAAGTCTCCGCGGCACACCCGCGACACGAAGTCGAGGCGATCGGCGCCGCCGGTCCACTCGCGCGTGTAGCGCCGGTTGAGCAGCAGGTGATCGTAGTCGTTGCGGTAGCCGCGTGGGCTGATGCTGGTCGGGGTCGGAAGGCGGGCCATGGTAAAGCCGCGCCGGGTCAGCGATGACCAGCAGCCGGCGCGCGCCGGGCGGTTGAAGTCGCCGGCGACGATCCAGTCGCGCTCGCGCGAGGTGCGCATGAGCCGGTCGAGCAGCGGCCCGAGCGCCTCGATCTCCGCGTCGCGCGGACCGACCGTGCGGCCGAAGACGACGTGGATGGTGAGCAGACAGAAGTCGAAGGCGCGCGCCTTGAGGCAGACGACGTACGGCTCGCGCGCGAACAGGTCGCCCGGATCGTCGACCGTGTAGGCGCGCAGGCGCGCCACCCGATCGCGCCGGTACAGGACCGCGTAGTGCTCGGCGTAGCCGCCGCGCCCGACCGCACGCGGCGAGATGGCCGCGCTCCAGCCCGGCAGGTGCGCGAGCAGCCGGCGCACGCCGGCGGGCGACATCACCTCTTGCAGGACGGCGACGTCCTGGTCGGCGAGCATGCGCGCGACCAGATCGAAGCGCTTCTTGCCATGCCCGAGCCGCTTGAGGTTCCAGCTGACGATCCTCACGGTGGGCGGACGCCGAGTCTCGCCGCGCGGGCGGCGGGCGGGCGGCGCGGTCTCGAGCGGCGCGGCGCCGGCGCAGGAGGTCACCGCGATCGCGAGCAGCAGGCAGAGACGCAGCGCTCTCATCTCAGGTTCGCCGGACCGTGCCGGCGACCACGCGGGCGAGAGCCGGAGATGGCTCACGCGTCGCTTTCCGGCGCCGCGGCACTGGCGGATGCAACAGGCCTCGTCTCGGGCCGATATCATGCGCGAAGGAGAGCTGCCCCATGCGAGTCGCCAGCCTTACCCTGCTGATTGTCGTCTCGGCCGCCCCGGCGTGCAAAGTTTACGACCCGCTCTACTGCGACGGCCCCGATGGGTGCACCGATCCGGCGCGGTCCTATTGCGACCTGGAGGGTGAATACCCGGCCTCGGAGGGCGTCGCCCGGACGTGCATCCCCGACCCCTTCGCCGCGGACGGCGGCCCCGACGACGGCGGCGACGACGGGGGCGATGGCGACGGCGGAGGCGACGGCGGCACCTCCTGCGAGCCCGGATCGTTCCTCGAGTGCTCCGACAGCGACACGGCTGTCTACTGCGACGATCAGGGCACCGCCACGGTCCCGGTCGAGTGCGGCTCCGAGTGCAACGCCGAAGAGCAGCTCTGCTACTGCGAGCCCGAGACGCGCATCTGCTCGGGCGACCAGCTCATCCAGTGCAGCACCGACGGCAAGGTCGACGAGATCGTGACGTGCCCCCTCGGCTGCGAGGAGATCGGCGCCCGCTGCTTCGACGTCGAGCCGTCCAACGACCTGGCCGGCTACCTCGACATGACGCCGGACGCCCCGGACGTGGTCCTGACGAACGGCGCCATCATCGACACCGACGCCGGGACGATCACGAACGGCGACGGGACGCTGGTGGACGTGCCGGACTTCGCGACCGGCGCCCCGAGCGGCGGATCCCTGCGCCGCATCTTCATCGTCAAGTCGCTGACCGTCTCGGACGCCACGGTCACCGGCACCCGCGCAGCCGCGATCGTATCCAACGGCGACATCCTGATCCGCGGGCACCTGCGAGTCGAAGCCGGCGCGTTCACCACGGGGGGCTGCGTGGGCCGGGAGGGAATTGTCGGGCCACAGGAGGGATTCAGCGCGCCGGTTGGCGGAGCTGGCGGGGGCGGATTCGCCACCAGCGGAGGGAGCGGCGGTACCGCCTCGGTCGACGTCCGGGAGGCCGCGGGCTCTGCAGGCGGCACCGCGATCGGAACCGAATCGCTCGTGCCGCTGCGCGGAGGCTGCGCGGGGGGTGGGACCGACGATCAGAAGGGACTCGGCGGGCCTGGAGGAGGTGCAATCCAGCTCGTGAGCCGGACTCTCATTGCTGTCAAAGATTCGAGCGCGCAGGCCTACATCGATGCTGGCGGCGTGGGTGGCAGCGGAGGAACCATCGGCGGAAGCGGGGGGCGGTTCCGGTGGCGGGATCCTCCTCGAAGCACCGCGTGTGGACATTTCCGAAGGTACAGCCGTGGTCGCCAATGGCGGTGGCGGTAGCGGCGGCTGCTCGGAGCCTGGCGAGGACGGACCCTTGAACGGGATGCCGGCGGCCGGCGGCGACTGCAACCCGCAACCTGGCTTCGTCGCCGTCGACGGCGGGAGCGGAGGCGCCGTCCACGCCTCCATCGGTCGGCGATGAAGCCATCAATCCCGACGATGCGGGCGTTGCTGCTGGCGGAGGCGGTGGCGGCTCGGCCGGCCGGATACGAATCAACGTTCGCTTCAGCCGAGACTTCGCCACCGCCGGGGTCGTCAGCCCGAACCCGAGCCTGGGTGCGGTCGGGATCAGGTGAGACGCAGGGCGATCTACTGGCAAAGCGGGCCACTGCAGAGCATGTGGCGCGGGATCTCCCCTTCGTTGGACTGTTCTCGTCGTAGATGGCCGGCAGGTGCCGTCGTTCGCCTGCGACTGGAGCAAGGACGTAGCGGATGAACGCCTCGTAGTCCTTCACGTCGCTGCCGTCCTCGCGGGCAGGATGGTGTCGAACAGGTCGCATGCGTGCTCCGTCGTCGTCCTCAGCGGGATGCCAGCCGCGTCCGCGAAGCTGGCGATGTAGAGCGTGGTCACGACCGAGTGGAGTCAGCGAGCGATGCACCGTCGGCGTCCCCATGCGTCGGCACCTGAGCGCGAGGTCGAAGATGACGTCTCATCGGTCTCATCGAAGATGTCGTCGCCATCGGTATCGAGCACGATGCAGCGTGATGCGGCCATTCTCCGGATCGAAGCACCAGCCGGGCCACCGCTCATGTCTTGCGGGTCAGCGCTTGGTGTCGTACTCGACCAGCAACCCGCTCGCGCTCAGATAGAACGAATCGTCGACGTAGCCCGGTCGAGACGCCGACCTCGAACGCCGCCTTCAGTTCTGCAGTCCAGATCGAGAAGCGGCACAGCGGATAGCCGATCGATCCATCGATCGGGTTCTCACCCAGCGGGAAGACGCGATAGAGATCGGCATAGCTCAGGACTCCGCTCTCTCCGACCAGGAGGTCGTCGCGAACGGTGCCCGATGCCTCGACAGCGACCTCGGTCGGGGCACGCCAACTCCTCCGCTGCGGCCAGCTTGGCGTCGTTGGAGAGGTTGAGCATGTTGGTCTCGGTGCGCGAGCGGATGCCGATGATGTCGAACGCGGTCGAGCCCATGTCGCGGTAGTAGAGGTCGCCGAGCACCTTCGGGATCGTCGGTGACCTCGGATCGCCCTCGATGCGGGAGATCTGGGCGGGCAGCGCGGTGGCCTCGAGGTCGGCGATGAGGTCGTCGAGCTGGGACGTGATGCTGTCGTCCGACGGGACGATGGTGTCGTCGACCGGGATGAGCTCGGAGGTGGCCAGGTCGGGGCGGCCGCCGTCGGCCGGCAGGACGAGCTCGACGCGGCCGAGGAAGCGGCCGTAGGAGCCGGTCTGGACGATCGGGACCTCGTGGTCGTCGGGGCCCACAGCGATGATGGCCTCGTCGACCTCGGTGTGCGTGTGGCCGCTGACGATGATGTCGATGCCCTCGACGTTCTGGGCGATGTTGAAGTCCTCGCCGTTCTCCGGCGTGGCGAGGTCGACGCCGCTGTGCGAGAGCGCCACGACCAGGTTGACGCCCTCGTCGCGCAGCGCGGTGACGGCGGGCCGGATGGACGCGTACAGGCCTTCGAGGTCGGCGGAGAAATCGACCGGCACCTTGTTGGGCGCGACCGACGACGCGTTCACGCCCATGATGCCGACGAAGCCGACGCGGATGCCGCTCGGCGTCTCGAGGATCTGATACGGCGTGATCGGCGCGGCGGAGAGGCCCTCGCCGTAGAGCGCCTCGAGCGTGTCGTCTCCCTCTTCTTCCGCGCTGAACACGATGTTGGTGGAGACGATGGGCGGCATGTCCGGCACCGCCTCGATGGCCGCCGCGTACGCCTCGGGGCCGAGATCGAACTCGTGGTTGCCCGGGCACATGATGTCGTAGCCGGCTTCGGTCATCAGCGTGAAGTCGGGCGAGGTCGTCTCGAACGCGATCTGCGGCAGCGCACCCTGGGTCTGATCGCCCGCCGACACGGTCAGGCTGTCGATGCCTTCGTCGTCGAGTGCGGCGCGCTCCTGGCCGAGCAGCTCGGCGCGGCGCGCGATGCTGCCCACGATGCTGCCGTCGCCGGGTGCCGTCGGCAGCGGGAAGTCGTCGAGCTCCGGCGCGAAGCCGAACAGGTGCGAGTGCTCGTCGTTTGTGTGAAACAGGACGATGCGGCGCTCGACGCCGCCGTCATCATCTCCGTCATCGCCATCGTCGCCGCCGTCGTCGTCGCCGCAGGCCGCAGCGGCGAGGAGGCAGACCAGTGGCAGAAGCGCGCGTGTGGCTATCCTCATGTGTTCCCCCGATAGGCGAGTGAAAACAGTCTACGTGGCTGCGAGTCTACTCGGTTGACAGGCTCCCGCGGCTGGCAAATGATGCGCGCCATGTTGCGTTCTGTCGGCCGTTGAACTAGTTCGTGGCCCGACGGTGTCGGGTCGAGCACATCGCCCGTGGGTGCTCTCGGCCGCTGAGCGCAGCCGGTTCCCCCGGGCCCCGGGAGGAACCAATGTCGAACGACGAAGCGAGCCTGCTCGAGACAGTCGACCGGATCTCGCGCGAGGTGGTTGCCGCGCACGCGCCTGCCGTGGACAAGAATGCTGTCTTTCCGGCCGAGGCGGTCGCCGCGCTGGGCAAGGCCGGTGTTCTCGGCCTGTTGACCGGCCGCGACGCCGGCGGGCTGGGTCTGTCACCGCGCGTCGCTGCGCTCGTGGTGGAGCGGATCGCGCGCGAGTGCGGCTCGACCGCGATGGTCGTCACGATGCACTTCGCCGGCGCCGCGGTGCTCGAGAAGCTGGGGCCCGAGAACGTCCGCCGCGACATTGCAGAGGGCCGTCACCTGTCGCACGCTGGCCTTCTCGGAGGCGGGCTCGCGCAGCATGTTCTGGGCGCCGGTGTCGAGCGCCGAGAAGATGGACGGCGGCAAGGTCCGTCTCCAGGCGCGCAAGAGCTGGGTCACCTCCGCGAACCACGCGACCGCGTACGTCTGGTCGAGCCGGCCCGTCGCCGCCGAGGGGCCGAGCACGATCTGGCTGGTACCGCGCGAGACCGAAGGCCTGCGCACCGGCGCGGCGTTCGACGGCATGGGGCTGCGCGGCAACGACTCGGTTCCGGTCACGGCCGAGGGTGCGAGCCTGCCGGCCTCGGCCATGCTGGGCCAGGACGGACAGGGGCTGTCGATCATGCTGGAGGCTGCGCTGCCGGTCTTCAACCTGCTCGTGTCGGCCTGCTCGGTCGGCATGATGGAGGCCGCCGTGGAGCGCTCGGTCGCTCACGCGTCCGGCACGAAGTTCGAGAACATCGGCTCGTCGCTGGCGGATCTGCCGACCCTGCGCGCGTACCTCGCTCGCATGCAGCGTGGCCACCGACATGGCGCGCTGTCTGCTGCTCGACACCGCGGCGGCGATGGAGAGCGGGCGACCGGACACGATGCTGCGCGTGCTCGAGTGCAAGGCGGCGGCCGGCGAGACCGCGGGCCAGGTGCTCGACACGGCGATGCGCGTGTGCGGCGGCGCGGCGTTCCGCCGCGAGGTCGGCGTGGAGCGCATCTTCCGCGACTCGCGCGCGGCCAACGTGATGGCGCCGACGACCGATCAGCTGTACGACTTCATCGGCAAGGCGGTCTGCGGACTGCCGGTCTTCTAGGTCGAAGGGGGACGACATGGCGAGCGACACGCTGCTCCTGGGCGCGGTGGCCTATGACCCGAAGGTGGTCACCATCTGGGAGGGCTTCGCGCAGTACTTCGCGGCGCGCGGCCTGAGCTTCGACTACGTCCTGTACTCGAACTACGAGCGACAGGTCGAGGGCCACTTCGCCGGGCACTACCACGTCGGCTGGAACTCGCCGCTGGCGTGGATCGAGGCGGCGCGCGCTGCCTCTGCCCGCGGCCGGCGCGCGCGCGCCGTGGCCATGCGCGACACGGATCGCGACCTGACGTCGGTCATCGTCGGTGCGCGCCGACTCGGACGGTGAAGACGCTGGCCGATCTGCGCGGCAAGCGGATCGCGACCGGCGCCGGCGACTCGCCGCAGGCCCACCTCATCCCGCTCCTGCACCTGGCCGAGGCCGGCCTCGAGCCGGATCGCGACGTCGAGGTGCGCCGCTTCGACCTGCTGCTGGGCAAGCACGGCGACCACATCGGCGGCGAGCGCGAGGGCGCGCGCGCCCTGGTGAGCGGAGAGGTGGAGGCCGCGTGCATGATCGACGGCAACCACCTGCTGTTCGCCCGCGAGGGCGTGCTGCCGGCCGGGTCGACGCGCATCCTGTACCAGACGCCGCCCTACGACCACTGCAACTTCACCGTGCTCGACGACGCGCCGCGCGAGCTCGTCGACCGCTTCGTCGAGCTCCTGCTCGACATGTCCTACGACGAGCCGGAGGTGCGGCGGCTGCTCGACCTCGAGGGCCTCAAGCAGTGGAAGCCGGGTCGGGTCGAGGGTTATGCGCAGCTCGAGCGCGCGGTCGATCGCTTCGGGACGCTGGGACCGTGGCTGGGCCGGATGAGCGGCAGCGGCGACCGGGGCGGCTGATGACCGCCTTCCGGTCGCCGGCCAGCGTCGACCTGGCTGACCTGGGGCTCGACCGGGGTGGGCATCTGCTGCTCAAGCGCGCGCTGGCCGGCGTCGGCGATCGGCGAGCGCCTGGAGGTGCGCGGCCGCGATGCGCACCTCGGCGTGCACCTGCTGGCGTGGTGCCGCGCCCAGGGACTCCAGTTCGCGCCGGCGGAGCGAGCCGCGACGGGGACCGAGACCGGCGGCGGCGTCGCGGACGATCTGGTCGGGTTCGTGACCCGGCAGACCGATCAGGCGGGGCGATGGCGCGGGGCGGAGCGAGCCGGGGAAGCGCGAGCCGGCGACGCCGGGGTCGTGTCGCAACCGCCACGGCGATGGGGGCTGGCCGCGCGCGGCGCCGCGGTGGAGGCGGGCGGGCCGGAGTATCACTTCGCGCTCGGGGACAAGCGGACCGTGTGGGCCGACGAGGCGGCGCGGCTCTACGAGCAGGCGGCGGCGGCGCAGTGGGATCCGGCCACCGCGATCCCGTGGGCCGCGCCGTGCGATCTGCCCGACGAGGTCGAGGACGCCGTCGTCCAGGTCATGACCTACCTGATCGAGAACGAGACCGCCGCGCTGGTCGTGCCGGCTCGATTTCTGGCCCAGCTGCATCCTCACTTCCGCGAGGTCATGCAGCTGCTGGCCGTGCAGACCGCCGACGAGGCGCGCCACATCGAGGTGTTCACGCGCCGCGCGCTCCTGCATCGCGATCAGCTGGGCCTGTCGACGGTCGGCGGGCAGCTGTCGCTCAAGACGCTCGTCGACGAGCCGGACTTCGCGCTCGCCTCCTTCCTGCTCTCGGTGCTGGGCGAGGGGAGCTTTCTGTCGCTGCTCTGGTTCCTGCACCGCCACGCGCCCGACCCGGTCACCGCCGAGGTGGCGCGGCTGGCGGCGCAGGACGAGGCGCGCCACGTCGCGTTCGGCCTGGCGCACCTCACCCGCCACGCCGGTGAGGAGCCGGGCCTCCGGGCGCGCCTGGCCGCCGCGGTCGAGCGGCGCCACGACGCTCTGCGCCACACCGCCGGGCTCAACGAGGAGGTGTTCGACGCGCTCGTCCTGCATCGGCGCCGGATCGTGGCGGCCCGAGGCGATCGCGCGCGGCCACGCCGCGGTGGTCGAGCTGGAGCGCGACATGGACGAGGGCCGCCAGCGCCGGCTGCGGCGGCTCGGCTTCACCGACGGCGAGGCGCAGGCGCTGTCGAGCCTGCACACTCGCAACTTCATGTGAAGCGAGTCGAGGGCGCGGGCTACGCCTGGCCGGTGCCGAGCTCGCCCACGGCCATCTCGCCGGACGACAGGTGCTTGCGATCGATGTGCGAGACGCGGCGGAGGATCGCGTCGGCCCAGCGGGTGGGCAGGGCGCGCAGCAGCGCGATGCCGAGGCGCGCGCTGAACGGCGCGGCGTAGCGCGCGCGGGGGCGGCGGCTCGACGCGGCGTGATGGATCGCCTTCGAGATGACGCGCGGGTCGGGCGCCTTGCGGTCGACCTTGCGCGCCACCGACGTGTAGTGCGCGAGCACCTGGCGATAGGGCGATGCGGGCGTCTGGTACTTGCCGCCGGTCTCGATCGAGCCGGACGTGAACTTCGTGCGAATGGCGCCCGGCTCGATGATCGAGACCTCGATGCCGAACGGCCGCAGCTCGACGCGCAGCGCGTCCGACAGCGACTCGAGCGCGTACTTGGTCGAGTTGTAGACGCCGTAGAAGGGCAGCGTGAACAGCCCGCCGAGGCTGCTGACGTTGATGATGCGGCCCCGCCCGCGCAGCCGCATCGCGGGCAAGAAGGCGCGAGTCACCGCGAGCAGGCCGAACACGTTGGTCTCGTAGTTGGCCCGCACGTCGGCATCGCTGATCATCTCGACCGGCGCCATGTCACCGTAGCCCGCGTTGTTGACCAGGACGTCGATGCCGCGCCCGCCGGTCAGCCGGTTGACCGCCTGCGCCGTGCTCGCGATCGAGGCCGCATCGGTCACGTCGAGGCGCAGCGGCGTGAGCAGCCCGACGGTGGCGGCCTCCTTGGCCAGCGACGCGAGACCGTCACTGCTGCGGCCGGTGGCGATGACGTGGAATCCGCGCTCGGCCAGATACAGCGCGGCGTGGCGGCCAATGCCGCTGGTGGCTCCGGTGATGAGGACGACGGGCTTGCGATCGGTCATGAGAGGGCTCCTGTTGCGACGCTGATGCGGGGAGAGGGCGGCGTGGAGGGTCGAGAGGCGAGGGCTCGGTGGTGGGCCCGGTGGAACGAGGCGAGTGGGGATGAGGCTGGCGAGTGGGGGGAAGCGAGAGGCCCCGGCTGGTTGGGCGGACGGGCGAGAGGGGAGAAGAGAGAACCCGGCCAGACGACCCACAAGGGGAATGAACATTCATTCCGCGGGTGGGCGTGAAGGGAACGACGGGCGGGTGCCCGCGGAGGACGAGGAGGCGGTCAGTAGCGGATCGCCTCCCAGAGGCACTGCTCGGCGGCGGCCAGGTTCTCGTCGCTGAGGACGAGGCGACCTTCCTGCTCGCTGCGCCCGAGGCCGACGAAGGACCAGTAGACGATGGTCATGAGCACGTCGGCTCGGACCGGCTTGAAGACCTTGGCGGCCTGGAGCTTGAGCACGAACGAGGTGGCCAGATCGAGCACGCGCTGCTCGACGTCGCGGCTGAGCTGGTCGAGGTACGACGCGTGGTGATGGAGCTCGAGGAACGAGAAGACCTTGGGGTTCTTGCGGTAGAAGTCGGCCAGGCGGGTCCACAGCTCGTGGAACTGCTCGCGCGGAGCCGCGTCCGGGTTGATGCCGATCATGACGTGCGTCGACAGAGCGGTCTTGCACTCGCGATACAGCTCGTTGACCAGGTCTTCCTTGTTCCTGAAGTAGCGGTAGATCGTGCCGGCACCAACACCCGCGCGCGCGGCCACGGCCGGCACCGCCGTCCCGTAGTACCCGCGCTCCACGAAGAGCTCGAGCGCCGCGGCGAGGATCGCCGACCGCTTGTCTCCTTCATCGACGCGGACAGGGACGGGGCTCATTGCTTGCCGCGGACTCTCTTCTGGAGGAAGGCTCTACCCTCAAGGCCGGCTTGGTCGGGGCTGACGCCCGATCGAGCAGGCGACGGAATGAATATTCATTCCGTGTCTTCCGGGTCAAGCCATTTCGGAGGGCGGATGCACCTGACGGCGGGCGGCCTCGCGCGGCGGGCGGCCTCGCGCCGAGGACAGCACCTACGCGGCTGACACGCTCGGGATTCCGCGAAGATGACCGCGTCTCGGCGCCCAGCTCGTTCTGGACGGAGTCCTCTTATCAAGATGTTACGTCGCCAGCCGCGCCCGCCGCTTGAGCCAGGCGCCCTTGATCCGGCACGGGCTCGCCAGGCTGACGGAATGAATGTTCATTCGCGGGAGATGGCGGCTCCGGGCGATGCCTGGTCGGAACCGGCGACAGCCTCGCCCGGGTCGCTTGAAGGCGCAGCTCCGTCAGGATCAGCGGCCCAGACCTCGTCTTGATGCAAGGCCCGGCGTGCGCAAGGAGGCCGGCGCAATGACGCCGGTGCAAGGGCCCGCGCGCCGGAGTGACGCTCTCGTCTCGGTGGCGCCCGACAAAGCGGTTCTCGACACCGACACGCCATGGCGTTCCCGCTCCGCGCCGTCGGGCGCAGCTCCACCTCGCCGGTGCGCCCGGTCGCTCCGGCTTCTGACTCGCGGCTCGTCCGTCCACGCACCACTCGCGGCTATCGGGGTCGCTCGAACCAGCGACCGCCGGTGGCGGCTCGACGCCCCGTGGGCGAAGCGCTGCCCATCGCGCGCGCCAGCGCGCCGCGCATCGCCAGGTGCGAGGAGCCCGCGCACGGCGGGATGAATGATCGAGGCGAACGTCCTGGCGATCGGCCCGGTCGCCGAGGCGGAGGCAGCAGCGAGGCAGGCGGAGGCAGCAGCAGGTGGAGGCAGCAGGTGGAGGCAGCAGGCGGAGGGACCGCAGGCGGAGCCGGAGCGTCAGATCGAAGGGGCTCACCGGCGCGAGGCCGAGGACAGGTCGCCTCGCGACATCTTTGCGCTGATGCGGGCTCGCGCCGCAACAATCGGGGGGCCGGTCCGAAAAGTCGTGTACGTCATCGTCCGAAATCCGAACCGCGGCGCCTGGCGTATGGGCGTCGGGGCCGTGCTTGCCCACCTGAGCGGTGCGGGCGACAATGCGCCGCGGTGGAGAAGGGGAGAATGCGAGTGAAGACCGGGCCTGCTGTCATCCGCAAGATCGGTCGTCTCGCGTGCGCGGCCGCGCTGGTCGTCGCCGCGGCGTGCGGCGGCTCCACGCCTGAGCCGGAGCCGGCCGCGCCGAAGCCGGCGCCGCGCGCGCGCAAGCCGGCCGGGCCGCCCAAGAGCCTGTTCGTGCGGCTGGGCGGAAAGCCGGCCATCGAGGCTGTCGTGGGCGAGTTCGTCGCCCGGCTGGCTGCCGACGTGCGGGTCAAGTATCGCTTCGCCAACAGCGACATCGAGGAGCTGACGTCCCAGCTGGTCGACTTCGTTTGCGCGGCGTCGGGCGGGCCGTGCAAGTACGGCGGGCGGCCGATGCGCGCCACTGCATGTACAGATGCAGGTGGTCGACGAGGAATGGGACGCGACGGTCGAGGCGCTGGTCGCCGCGCTCGACAAGTTCAAGGTCGGCCTGGCCGAGCGGCACGAGGTGCTCGGCGCCATCGGCGCCACTCGCCAGGACATCGTGATCCCGCCGGCCGAGAAGCCGTCGGGAGACGAGCTGGCGCGCATCGACGCCGCGAGCAAGGACCTCGACCGCTTCGGCAAGCACGCCGAGATCATGGGGGCGGCCTTCACGGCGCTGCGCCGCGGCCAGCGCTCGTATGCGGATCAGCTGTTCAGCATGGTCGAGCTGTGGACCAGCCCGTCGGCGGTGGCCGACCTGGCGCCGCTGTTTCGCACCGGCGCGCCGCCGCGCATCGCCACGGCGCTCGAGAAGGCGCCGGAGGGGAGCGAGCCGCAGCCCAAGGGGGCTGTCGGCGGCTCGGACGAGGACGACCCGTCCGGCAAGCCGGAGCGCTCTCAGCTTTCCGGCCGCCTGCGCCTCGACGGCGCGGACGTGGACGACGCGTTCGGCGTCGTGATGCTGACGCCGGTGCGCGGCAAGTACCGCAAGCGGGTCGCCAAGCCGCACGTGATCGAGCAGCGCGGCCGCGCCTTCGCGCCGCGCCTGGTCGCGGTGTCGGTCGGCTCGACCGTCGCGTTCCCCAACTTCGATCCGATCTATCACAACGTGTTCTCGCGCTCCGACGCGCGCCCCTTCGACCTCGGCATCTTCAAGAACGGGCAGTCGCGCGAGGTGCGCTTCGACCGCGAGGGCATCGTCAGGATCGGCTGCAACCTGCACGCGAACATGTCCACGTCGATCGTCGTGGTCGGCGCTCCGCACTACGTGGTCACCGATGACAAGGGCGCCTTCAAGTTCCACAGGCTGCGGCCCGGGACCTACACCATGCGCGCCTGGACCGAGCGCAGCGCCGAGCCGGTCAGCAAGCGGATCGAGATCAAGCCGGGCGCGAACGACATCCTGATCGACGCCGCCGGCGGCGTGACGCCGGGCCCGCAGCCGGACAAGTTCGGGTCGCCCCGGGGGGCCCGCAAGTAGGCCCCACAACGAGCCGAGGGAGAGCGATGGCGCCCTCCCGAGGCTATGCTCCTGGCCGACATGTCTGCCGCGCGAAGAGGACGTCGAACTGCGAGCCTCGTGGCGATGGCGCTGGGGGCGGCAGCGGCCGGCGCGCTGATCGCCGTGGCGCGCGTCCCCGAGACCGGCCCGACCCGCGCCGACATGGCCCGCATCGCGGCCGAGATCGACGCGCGCCTGCGCGAGCGCGTGGCAGAGGCGCGGTCGCGGGCGCAGACCCTGGCCGAGCTGCCGCGCCTCGCGCTGGCGGTCGCCACCGACGCGGCCACGGTCCGCGATCTCACCACCGAGGAGCTGGCATTCCGGCCGCGCCCCGAGGAGACCATCGAGATCGCCCAGGTGCCGCGAGGCGGCGGCGAGCCGACGTCGCTCCTTCGTCTGCCCGCCGGGTCGAAGGTCGCGGTGCCGCTGGCGTCGCCGGGCATGCACCTGGCGGTGGACGGCGACACGCTGCGCGTGGCCGCGGTGGTCCAGGTCGACCCGCGCGAGCGCGCCACCGAGCTCTACGGCGCGGTGGCGGTGTCGCGCGTCGTCGATCTGAAGCTGCCGGGCGCGCTGCTGGAGCCGGTCGGCGGTGGCATCCGACTCGAGACCAATGCCGGCGACCTTCAGATAGGTGGGCCGCCGGCCGAGGGCAGCGGTGCCATCTCGGTCCCGCTGAGCAGCGAGGCGAGCCAGGGCGCGCGGCTGGTCGCGCCGGGGCGCATGGCGGGCGGCTGGAATCGCCGGCCTGCTGGTCCTCGGGATCGCGCTCGGCGCGCTCGGATTGATCGTGGCGACTCTCTTCTGGCGCCGCCCCCGCACGAACCCGACGGTGCAGGAGGTGCTGCGCGCCCCGACCCATCCGCTGCCGCCGATCGCCGAGTTCGCGGCCGCGCCGCGCACGGCGCTGCCGGAGAGCTTCCGCATCGGACGCTACTCGGTGATCCGGCGGCTGGGCAGCGGCGGCATGGCCGACGTGTATCTGGCGCGCGCCCAGGGCGAGGCCGGCTTCGAGCGGCTCGTGGCGCTCAAGGTGATCCTCGACGACATGGCGTCCAACCCGAAGTTCGTCGAATCACTTCCTCGACGAGGCGCGGCTGGCGTCGAACCTGAGCCACCCGAACATCATCGCCATCACCGACCTCGGGCAGGAGGACGGCAAGTACGTCATCGCCATGGAGTACGTCGATGGCGCCGACCTGGAGCGCCTGATGCACAGCGTGGCCAGGCGCAAGGTGCAGATACCGATCGGCGTGGCGCTGGCGATCGTGCGCCACATCTGCGACGGGCTGCACTACGCCCACACCGCCATCGACGGGCGCGGCGAGGCGCTCCACCTGGTCCATCGCGACGTCAAGAGCGCGAACGTCTTCGTCGCGCGCACCGGCGCGGTCAAGGTGGGCGACTTCGGGATCGCCAAGGCCGCGGGGCCGACGCGCCAGGTCAGGACCGAGGTCGGCGAGATCAAGGGAACCGCGGCGTACATGTCGCCGGAGCAGCGCGTCGGCCAGGACGTCAACCGGCGCGCCGACATCTACGCGGTCGGCGCCATCTGCTACGAGCTGATGACCGGGCGGGTCATCAACCTGGACTTCGCCATGCTCGCCCATCTGGGCCGCGACGGCTGGCCGCACCTGCCGCCGCCGTCGAAGGTGCGGCCGGAGCTTCCGGCCGAGCTGGATGCGATCGTGTTTCGCGCCATGGCCTTCGAGCCGGACAGCCGCTTCTCCACCTGCGAGGAGCTGGAGCTGGCCCTCGCCGGCGTCGTCGAGCGCCACGGCGTCTGGGTCAGCGACAAGATCATCGCCCGCTGGATCGGCGACGAGCTTCCCGCCCTCCCCGAGCTCGCCCAGACCGTGGTCGGCAACGCCGCCGGTGCGGAGCCGAAGCCGCGCTAGCGCCTGCGCTGGCGCGGCCCTCTAGAATGGGGGCGGGCCGAGCGGGACCAGCCGCGATTCGCGAGTCACCGCGATACGGGCGACAACGGTCCGTTCGCCGGTGAGCAGGAAGGGAAGGCTGCCACGCGCGCCAAGCGCGCGAATGGCAAGAGAGCCGCGCACGGACGAGCGATCGGATGGATCGCTGCGGGCGACCTCGACCAGGTAGTTGCCGGCGCGCAGGCGACGGAGTCCGAGGCGCTCGCGGCCGGCCTCGCCCGCGCGCTCGACCGCCACGCCGGCGCGGCCGCCCAGCCACGAGATCCGCTTTCCGTCGGGCGCCACCAGCGACGACATCGAGATCGGCCGGAGTCTCCCAGCTGGCGTCGACGATCAGATCGCCGGAGGCTTGCTCGCCTGCCGGCGGCAATGCGGACGAGGTCTCGACCCTGGCGCGCAGTCCGTCGTCGACGATGCCGCGCAGCATGCGGTCGGCCGACTCGGTGCGGCCGGTGAGACGCTGGCAGCGAAGGGCGCCGCCGAGCGCGGCTGCGTCCGTCGGCGCCAGGGCGGCCAGGGCGACGCGGTGCGAGCAGGCACGGTCGGCGGCGCCGATCCGGTCGTAGGCCTCGGCCAGGCGCAGGTGGAGATCGCGGCGGCCGGGCTCGAGGTCGACGACGCCGGAGAGCAGGCGCACCGCCTCGGCGCGGCGGCCCTGGCGGCCGAGCAGGTCGGCCATGTAGACGAGCGCTTCCGGATCCATGCGATCGCGCTCGAGCCAGCGCGACGCCGCCTGGAAGGCGCGCTCGAGATCGCCGGCGTAGGCCAGCGCCTGGACCAGCGCCCGGTGGCGCTCGCGGCTGTCGGGCTGCTGCCGGTGGGCGGCGTCGGCGCGCGCCACTGCGTCCAGCATGCCGCTCGAGATGCGATCGAAGGCGCCGATCGCGCCGCGGCGGAACCACTCGCGCCGCATCGGGATCATCCGCCGCCCCAGGGCCGGTGGGCTGGCGGGCGCCTTGTTCATCTCTTCCTTGCGCGTCTCGATGTTCTTCGCCTTCGGCTCGAGGCCGTTCTCGTCGTCCGCCCCGGCCTGGCCGCTGCCGGCGGCCACGTTGCCCAGCACGTCGGCGGGCTTGTCACCGTAGCCGCTGCCGGCGAAGCGGGGCCTGCGCGGCATCGTGTCGTGGCGGACCTCGCCCGACGACTCGACCGCCTCGGCTGCATCGTCGCCGCTCCACTCGAGCGCCGGACGGCTGCGGTCCACGCCGAAGGCTCGGAACATGGCCGGGCTCTCGAGAACGAGCAGCGACGTGTGGCGCGAGAGCACGCCGTAGGCCTGCGACATGGCCACGATGCGGGCCTGGTCGGCGCCGTCGAGCTCCATGCGCTCGATGGTCAGCGCCGCCCACACGCGCGGCACGAACGCGTTGCCGCGCGCGGCGCTCGGCTCCAGCGCGATCGGGAACCGGTTGCGGTACGGCTTGCCGCCGACGGTCCCGCGCAGGACGACGTGGCCGCGGACCGGGCCGGTCATGCGCGCGGCGACCAGCAGCTCCTGGCCCGCGCGCAGCGTCGGCAGCTCGGCCGGGCTGACGTCCTCGAGCCCGGGCGGCAGCTCCACCACCGGATCGACCAGCGCCACGCCGAACGTGGTCTCGAGCACCGACAGGGCGGCCAGCTCGGCCCGCTGACCGGGAACGTACGGCGTGAAGAAGCCGTGGCCGGCGCGCGCGACGGTGGCCAGCGCGCTTGCGTCGGCGTCTCCGCCGATGCCGACGGTGCTGATGGAGACGCTCTCGCGCCGGGCCAGCGCGGCCGCCTCGGCGCGGAGGTCCGAGAGGCGCCGGTAGCCGGTGGTGGCCGCGCCGTCGCCGATGTACATGATCCAGGCCTCGCGCGGGCCGGACGCGCCGCGCAGGCGAGCCGCGTGCTCGAGCGCGCCGACGAGATCCGACGCGCCGGCCGGTTGCACCTGGCCCAGCCAGTCGCCGAGGCGCTTCGCGGCGGCCGCCGAGGGTGGCTGCGCTTCGGGCGCGAAGGCGCGACAGTCCACGTCGCAGGCCAGCAGCGCGAAGCGGTCGCGGCGGTCCATCTCGCCGACCAGCGCGGTCACGAGCTTGCGAGCGCGCGCGAACCGCTCGCCCACCATGGACTGGCTCGCGTCGACGACGAGCACGATGTCGCGCGCGCGGCTCTCGGTCCAGCGAGGCAGTCGCGGGCGCAACGCGATCAGCGCGGTGGGCCGCCCGTCGGCCGCGATCTCGCGCTGGGCCGCGACAACGGCCGGATCGCCGCCGCCGCGTCGCGACGCCGCCACCGTCGGAGCGGCAGCGGCCGCGCCGGCGAAGCTCCATGCGCGCAGCTCGGCGGCGCTGTCGGGCAGCGCGAACTCGACAGCGAAGTCGCCGCGCGGGCGGAAGTCGCTGGCGTGCATGGTGAAGCGGTGCGCGTCTCCGTCGCGCCGCCGCTCGACCGGGTAGCTGGCGATGCGCGGCTCGCGCGCGGCGTCGGCGCCGCTCAGGCGGACGTCGATGTCGAAGCTGCCGGCCGCGCTGGCACCGCCGTGGTGCGGAAGAGGGTAGACGTAGCGCCGCTCGGAGCCGGCGCCCTGCGGCTCGAGGATCTGCGTGTAGGCCAGCTGGATGGTGCGCGCGCCGCGGGCCGGGATGGGGAAGATGCGCAGCTCGAAGCGTCCGCCCTGCTGCCACTCGAGCAGCGCCGGATCGCGCCACGGGCCGGGCACCCAGATGATCTCGTCGCGCGGCGCGATCTTGCGCGGGGTGGCCTTCTGGATGACGCCCTTCCAGATCCTGGCCGCCCGGTCCCTGGCCACGAACGCGCCCTCCTCCATGGCGCCGTTCACGTCGAGCGCGAGCCGCTCGATGCGCGCGTCCGGCGGCAGCGGGAAGCGGTACACGCCCTCGAGCGCGGTCGGGCTGTCGTTCCGGAACGTCTCCTCGATCTCGGTGCGCGCCACGTTGCCGGCGATGCGCACGGTCACGCGGTGGCGCGACAGCGCCAGCTTCCAGTCGCGGTCGCGCTTCTCGCCCGGCTTGAGCGCGCGCAGCTCGCCGATCCCGGCCGGCAGCTCGTCGGCCGGCTCGCCGGCGGCCAGCAGCTCCGACCAGCCGATCGCGGCCACGACGTCGCCGGCGGCCGCCACCTCGGGCGCCGCGCCGCGGCCGGCGGTGCCCTCCTCGCCCGGGCGCACGTCGACGTGGCCCCGATCCGAGACCAGCCGCACCGCCCCGCGCACGACGCGGACGCTGGCGTGGTCGTCGGTGGCGCTGAGCGAGAAGCGCGGTGCCCAGGACCTCCACGCGGCCGGTCGGGGCGCGAAACACCGCGATGGGTCCCCGCTCCAGATGGGCGACGTCGGCCACCAGGTTGCCGCGCGCCAGCAGCAGCTCGCGGCCACCGCGCCCGAGCTCGATCTCCGTGGCGTGGTCGAGGTAGACGCGGGTGCCGTCGCTGAGGGCGAGCTCGATGCGGGTGCTATCGTCGGTGCGCAGCGCGGCGCCGGCGGGCAGGGCGATGCCCGGTCCCGCGGGCGCGAACTCGCGCTCGCCCTCGAGCCGCAGCTCGATGCCGGATCGCGAGTCGGCTGCGGCGCGGTCCACGACCGCGACCTTGGCGGTCCATACCGACGCGCCCGTCATCGGGCGCGTCGCATCCTCGTCGCCGCCCCGCGCAACGATCACGACGGCGGCAGCAGCTGCCGCGGCCAGGCCGCCGGCCACGAGCCAGGCGCGTCGTCCGCGCCGATGGGCGGCCGTGTCTGTCGACGCGGGCGCGCTGCTGGCAGCGCCGTTCGCCGCGCCAGCCCTGCCCGTAGCCGGCGTGCGCGGCGCACCGGGACGCGCTCCCTCGCGCACCGTCACTGCGTCCGGCCCCGAAGCCATCGCGCCTTCGGTCGCCGCGCCTGTGGCGACATCAAAGGCCGCGAGCACGCGGCCCTCCAGATCGCCCGGCTCCACAAGTCATCACCCGCCCCGCCAATCGCCGCCAGCACACCCATCGCCTCATGGCGCACATCCCGACAGCCATCGCACTCCTCGAGATGGTCCAGGTGGAGCGCCAGCACATCCGGATCTCCATCGACCACCGCGGCCAGGTCGTCCAGGAACCGCTCACACGCCTCGTTGTTCGCACGCGCAGTCATCGTCATCCTTCCACGCTGTCGGAGGTGATGGATCGGCGCAGCTGGGCCAGGCCGCGGCTCGCTCGCTTGCGCGCGGCCGCCTCCTCGATGCCGCTCAGGCCGGCAATCTCGCGAAAGCTGAGCCCGGCCTGGTAGTGCAGCAGCAGCGCCTCGCGCTCGCTCGGCCGAAGCGCGGCCAGGGCGGCCCGCACCGCGCGCGCCCGTCGCATCGTCGCCACCGTGGCTGCCGGCGAGGCGTCGTCGGCGCGATCCGCGTCCGGCACCAGCTCCAGCCGGCGCCGGTCGCGAAGCCCCTGCTCGAAGCGGCGCGCGCACTGCCGCCGGGCGATGCCGAACAGCCAGGCCCGCACGGTCCCCTCGGCCCGGTACGAGCCCATCTGCGCGCACGCGGCCAGGAGCGTCTCCTGCGCCGTCTCCTCGGCGTCGGCCTGCGATCCGAGCAGCGCCATGCACAGCCGGCCGATCGCGGCGCCGTGCTGGCGGGCGCACATCGCGACCGCCTCGCGGTGCTTGCCCTCCTCGATGAGCGCGACGATCGGGTCCGGATCGGCCGCACAGGCCGCGGTCACTTGCGCCAGCATCTGGGGTGCAAGTACGCGCCGGCCGCGATTTCGTGACCGAAAACCGCTAAAGCAGCGAAAGCAGCGGGCTGTAGCTCGACGCGGGCGGCCGGTCGAACCCATCGACATCGAAGGTCGAGGTCAGGACCGACAGGGACGAGGGGTGGGCGATGAGGCGGTGCAGGCCGGCCAGCAGCGCGCTGGCCTGCTCCGGGTCGAGCCGCGGGCTCAGCACGACGCCGTCATTGGGGCACTCGTCGGTGTAGCCCAGGGTGCGCAGGTCGAAGGCGCGCTCGCGGCACAGCTCCTGGTAGCCCAGGCCGCGCCGGTTGGCGAACGACGCGGCGATGTCGGCCTCGCCGCGCAGGACGGCGTCGAAGCAGGCGCCATAGGACCCGAGCAGCCACTCGTCGGAGAACGCGCGCTTCACGTCGATGCCGCGCGCGCGCAGGTAGTGTCTGGGAAGGATGTAGCCGGCCATCGAGTGCGGGTCAACCCACGCCGCGCGCGCCAGGCGTCCGCCCTCGGGGCCGAGCTGGCGCAGATCGAGCGAATCGCTGGTCCGGCAGATGAGGACCGAGCGATACGTGACCGCGCCGTAGCGCACCGCGCGCAGCGCGACCTGGCCGCCGGTCGACTCGACCCGCGCGCACACGATCGGCGGGCCCCACGCCGCGTCAACCTCGCCGTCCTGCAGCGCCTGCTCGAGCTGCTCGTAGGTCTTCATCGGCACCACCGTCGAGAAGCCGGCGCCGTACAGCACGTCGGCGAAGCGGCGGGCCAGCTCCTTGACCGGATCGACCCCGAGCGAGGGAGGCAGCGCGAAGCAGAGCTCGTCGCTTCCGCGGCCGGTCGACATGGCCGCATTGTACTCGAGAGCGGTCGAATTCCCGCGCCGGCGCTCCGCTCGCTACGTCGCCTCGCCGCCGTCGGTGAACCGGCCTGTCTTCAAGAATCTGGACACCAGCTCGCGCGTGGCCGGGTGGTTCATGAGGAATGTGTGGCTGGCATCGACCTCGGCGAAACCGACCATGCCGTCGAGCCGCGTCTCGGCCACCCGGACCGTCCCGTCGTGGGCTTCGCCGGCCGGCATCAGGCGCATGCCGCGGATGAGCCAGCTGGGCAGGTTGCCCCAGGTCGGGCCGCGCGTGCCGGCCACCACCGCGAACGGCTCGGGCGGCGGCGGCCAGGCCGCGGCCGTCGCCCAGCTCGCGCCCGGCCGGCCCGAACACCCAGCGAAAGAGCGGGTTGCCGCCCAGCTGCGCCGCCACCACGCTGCCCTGGTTGGGCGGGGCCAGCATCATCACGCCGCGCCAGGGCAGGCGGTCGCGCATGTACCTGACCAGGATGCCGCCCATCGAGTGGGTGACGCCGACCAGCGGGCGATCGCCGAGGTCGCGGCGGATCCAGTCGGCCACCTCGCTCGGCGATGTCGCCGATCGATCCGCGCCGCGACGGGTAGGTGCGCGACCAGGTCGTGTAGCCCAGCGACTCGACGTGGCGGCGCAACGGGTTCATCGAGCGGTGCGTGCGCCCGAGGCCGTGCAGGAACACCACCGCCGGGCGGTCGTCGACGGCCGCGCTCACGTCTCCCCCGGCGCGCCGCGGCGCGGGCCGAACATCGGCTCCATGTCGTCCGGGCGGTAGCGATCGACAGCGGCCACGATGTCCTCGACCAGCCGGGCGCGCTCGGCGCGCAGCGCGGCCACCTCGCGGCGCAGGCTCAGCACGCGCAGCAGCGTCAGCACCAGGTGGCGCAGCGCGTCGACGCGCCCGATCACGTGCACGAAGGCCCAGCCGCTGAGCGGCAGCGCCAGCGCGGTGAGCGCCCCGGCCCAGGCGCCCAGCTTCCAGCCGACCAGCACCGCCAGCGCCGCGTAGACCGACAGCAGCGTGAGAAAGCCGATCAGGAACTTGGTGCTGGCGACGGTGTCCTTGCGCGGCGCGGTCCAGCGGCCCAGGTAGCGAAACAAGCAGCCCGAGCGGCAGGTGGAGCGGCGCGCCGACGAGCGCCAGCGGGGCCCAGAACAGCAGCAGCCCGAGGTGGCCGACGACGCGCGACAGCGTGTCGCCGACGCCGAGCTCGCGGCGCAGGATGTCGTCGCGCAGCCCGGCCGCCGACATGCGGGTCAGGTACGAGCGCACGCGGCCGAACAGCTCGCGCACCTCCGGGTGATGCGACACTTGCGGATAGGCGATGTTGAAGCGGCGGGCCAGCTCGACGCGGTCCTCGAGAGTCATGTCGGGCGGCTGGTACAGGCGGCGCACGCCGTCGAGCACCCAGATGGTGTCCCACGAGTCGGCGTTGACCGTGAGCGCGCGCAGCCGCGCCTCGATCTGCGCGGTCAGCGCCCGCGCCGCGCCTCGCTCGGCCTCCTCGCCGGCGCCCGACAGGTCGGCGACGACCGGCGCGCCGAACTGGATGAGCACGCTGGAGCGGAAGCGGTGGCGCGTGAAGTAGACGAGGCCGGTCGGGATGAGGTGGACCTTCTTCTCGGGCGCCTTGCGCTTGACGGCCAGGGCGATGCGCGCCGCGCCGGTCTTGAGCGGCGCCAGCTGCGAGTCGAGGTGGCTCAGCCCCTCCGGGAAGATGCCGACCGCGCGCCCGTCGAGCAGGACCTGGTGCAGCGCGGCGAAGGCGTCCTCGTTCGACGACGTCTCCTGGCCCGGATGATCCATGCGCCGCTTGATCGGTACCGCGCCCATGCGGCGCAGGAGCGCGCCCATGAGCGGGCTCTCGAAGAGCGTGTCCTTGGCCGCGAAGTGCACGATGCGGCCGCAGTGAGCGGTGATGAGGATCGGGTCGAGCAGCGAGTTGGGGTGGTTGCCGCAGAAGATGACCGCGCCCTCGCGCGGCAGGTTGCCCAGGCCGACGATCTCGATGCGGCGAAAGAACACCCGCGTGGCCAGCCGCAGCAGCCACTGAAAGATGCGATAGAACAGCACCGGCCTCCGAGTCTATCAGAGGCGGATTCTAGCGCCGGTGCTGCTTGCTCTGCTTCGGCCGGCTCCTGCGGGCGGCGGGCGCGCCTGGCGGCGGCTCCTGGTCCGGCTCGCGGCCCGCGATCACCAGATCGACGGTGACCGGCTCGGCCAGCCCGTCGGGCTCGAGCTTCAACGCGAGCTTCCACTGCACCCAGAACAGGCCGCCGGCGTAGGTGTACGGGGCATCGGGCGCGACGATGCGGAGCCGCCGCCTGTCGCTGGCGGCGAGCGGGGCGCTGGCTTCCTCGTGAACCGGCGCGCCGCGATACGGATCGGCCGAGTCTGTCTCGACGAGCCGCGGCAGCGCGCCGATGTCGAGGGTGCCGGCGATCTCGTCATGGGTCGAGTGCACGGACTTGCTCGTCCAGGTGAGCGACAGCGTCGCCCGTCGCGGAGCGCGTTCGAGGTTCCAGGTGATGGTCCCGGCGATCGTCTGGCCGGGCTCGAAGGTGACGCGGTCGTCGTCGAGCTGGATGGAGAGCGGCTCCCTGGACGGCCGCGGCCGGGGCGCGATGGCTGCAGCGCCGGTGTCCCCGGAGGCGAGCGCGCCGCGGACGACGAGGGGGATGTCGACCTCGATGTCGCGCCAGCCGCGGACGGGCGCATATGCCTGGATCAGCCACTCGATCTGGTTGTCGCCCTCTGCGATCGTCGGAGGCACGTCGCGCGGGATGTCGAGGTCGCTGTCCGGGGACAGGTCCTGCTGGTGGAAGATGCGGAGCTCGATCTTCGGGTTGGAGCCCTCGTTCCAGGTGCATTGCTCGCGGCCGACCAGGGTCGCCGTCGGCTCGATGCTCCTGAACGGGGCCCGTGCCGTCCAGGACACGCCGACCGGCTGGCCCGCGCGAACCTCGGACCTGTCGATCACGACGCTGACCACGGTCAGCAGGCCCAGGACGACGTAGGTCAACCAGATCGAGGCCGCCAGGCCGATGAGCAGGAGGAGTACTCCTGCCGCGCCCGCTCCGAACGCAATCAACACGGCTCCACCAGGTCCGAACAGGAACGCGAACCACGGCCAGCACCGCGCCCACGAGGACGCTCCCGTTTCGCCGCCTGATCTGCAGGCGGCCGTCGCGCAGGATGCGCTGCCCCGGCGTGCGCCGCACCGCGCCCGAGGTCAAGCCCAGCGCGAAGACGATCAGGATCAGCGGGCCCGCGATGGGCCAGCCAACCCAGCCGTCCCGCCGGAGCACCGATCGTTCCGGGCGTGACGGATCGAACCAGCACGGCACTCTCGCGCCGGCGAAAGGGAACCGCGCGCGAAGCGCACCTTCCGTCTTCTCGGACCTGTCGCCGACGAAGTCGAGGCGCGTGCCCCAGTAGCGACGGCCCGCGTGCTCGAAGGTGTATCGCAGGTCCATCGAGAACGAGACCTTGTCATCCGAGTCGACGTGACGTGAGACGTTCGACGCGGTCGACCCGGCACGTGTTGCGCTTCCAGTCCCGGGCCTCGTACACCTGCCAGGAGCGGGCGGACGACGCCCATCGCCATCAGATACAGGCCGAAGAGGGCCAGGCCCACACCGATGATCAGGCGCGTCCGGTCGAGGATGCGGCGCTTGCGGGGGCGCTTCAGCATGCGGTCACGGCCGCGCGAGCGGCCGGACTAGTCGACCTCGCCCGGGTCCCGCAGGATCTCGATCCACGCGGTCTCGTTCGGCTGGTCGATCACCCAGGTGGACAGCAGCAGCTGTCCGTCGGCGGTGTCGGCCGAGACGTAGAAGCCGTAGCCGCCGGCGAACGGATCCTCGTCGCCGGCCCAGGTCTCGCGCGTCCACGCGCCGGCCGCGTCGCGCCGCGCGACCAGCAGCTCGTGGGTGGTGGCGTCCTGGTAGGCGACCACCGGCAGCCCCTCGGCGTCCAGCACCACGCTGCTGTCGTCGCCGACGAAGTGGAACTCCGGGATCGGCAGGCCGTCCTCGGTCTGGCCGGCCTCGCGATAGCCGTCGTCGATGAGCTCGATCGCGCCGGTGCTGTGTATCGAGATAGAGGAGATCGTGGTTGGCCGCGCTGACGTAGCTCACGTGCAGCACGTCTGCCGCGTCCACGGCCACGCTCGGGTACCAGCCGACGTCGACCGACGCGCCGTCGAGGACCTGCGGCGGGTCGAACGCGCCGGCGCCCGCGTTGAAGCGCGCCGACTTGAGATCGCCGTTGACCCGGTCGTAGTAGACGACCACCGGGCTGCCGTCGGCCAGGCGCGCCGCGTTGACGAACAGGCCCACGCCCATCGGGATCGGCAGCGGGTCGCTGCTCGGCGCCGGCACCGCCGCGCTGTCGATCACGCTGACGGTCCAGTCGCTGGCCTGGGTCGGGTCGCTGGTCGCGGCCTGGGCGAAGCGCAGCTCCGTGCGCGCGCCGTCGGCGTCGGACACGTGGGCGAAGTAGGCGACGCCCGGGCGGTCCGTCAGATCGATCGAGATGGCCGAGTACTGGCCGGCGATCTCGAAGGTGGCGCCCTCCGCCTCCTCCGCCGGAGCCGGCACGCCCTCGTCGATCACGTGCGTGACCCACGCGCCGCTGCGGTTGCTGGTGAAGCGGAGCGAGGCGGTGTCCTGATCGAAGTGGCTCACCACCACGGCGCCGTCGCCGGCGGCGGCGATGTCGGTGTAGAGGCCGACGTCCGGGCCGGGCTCGTTGATGCCGCCGCGGATGTCGCTGTCGGGCACCAGGACCGGCCCGTCCGGCACGCCGTCGACGAACTGCCACGCCTCGTCCGGGATGCGGCCGTCCTCGTCGCGCGCCGCGATCATGAGGTCGCCGTGATAGGCGTTGTAGGCCGACACCCAGATGGTGCCGTCCGGCGCGACGTCCATCTCCGAGAACTGGCCGATGCGGCCCCACTGCACGTCGCTGTCGCACTGGCACTGCTGCTCGCCGTCGCAGATCGGCACCATGCCCGGCTCGCACTCGTCGGCGCAGTCGGTGTTCGATCTCGCACATCGGCGCGCTGGCGTCGTCGCCGTCGTCGTCGGTGGCGCCGCCCTCGTCGTCGTCGCCGGAGTTGCCGCAGCTGCAGGCCGGCTGCGAGGCCAGCGCGCCGGCCGCGAGCACGAACACCGCGGCTCGCCCCGCGCGCCCGATCGCCTTCCACGCCGCGCGCCGGCGGCCGAGCCCGAGCAGCGCGGCCAGGACCAGCAGCGCCAGCCCGCCTGCCGAGCGTCCGCCGCTGGCCTGGCAGGCGCAGCCGTCCGCTGCGGCCGCGTCGAGCTTCACCATGCCGGTCACGTCGAGCAGCTCGGTCGACTGGTTGCCCAGCTCGTCACGCGCCCACACCCGCAGCGACCCCGAGCCGGCGGCCAGCTGCCCGGCCTGCTCCGTCGACATGCTGCCCGGGCCCCAGGCGGTGACCGGCGCCTCGTCGTCGGCCGCGCCGAAGGCGAGCTGGATCTTGTCGGCCGGCGTCACCAGATCTTTCGCCGGCACCACGATGGCGCCGTCCTTCGCCGCGGCCCTGGCCACGAGGATGCGCGGCGCGACCGAGTCGATGACGACCGGCACCACCTCGGGCTCGAGCGACAGCGTCCGGTAGTCGCCCGCCACGCGCGAGCGCAGCTGGATGTCGTAGCGGCCCTGCATGGCGAAGGCGCGCTCCTCGATCACCAGCCGCGAGCCGGTGCGGAACGGACGCCACACGCCGCCGCCCAGGTTCCAGGTCCACTCCAGATCGCGGCCCTGCTCGTCGCGGGCGGGCACGTCGATCACGACCTGCGGCATGGCGCCGCCCTCGCCGCGCAGGTGGGCGCGGATCGCCTCCGGCTTCGGCGTCGTCACGCTGACCAGGCGCGCCTTGCCGCGCGCCACCGCGCGCGCCGGGACCGCCGGCGCGGCCGCCGCCATGCGCTGGTGCACCTTCGCCACGCCCGGGAACTGCTGCGACAGCCGGGCCAGCGTCTGCGACGCGCCCAGCGTGGCGAAGATGGCGAGGAAGTCGTCCTCGGCGGTCGTCACCCTGCTCAGCCGCAGCCCCTCGAGGCGGAAGCCGAGGATCTCCGGCACGTCGATCTCCGGCAGCGCGCCGGTCAGGAACGGCAGGGCCAGCTCGAGCAGCGACGGCAGCAGGCCCTCCAGCTCGGCGCCGCCCTCGCGCAGGAACTCCTCGTTCTGCACGTCGACGCCGATGTTCGCGGCGTCGAGGCCGACCAGGACCGGCACCAGCTGCGGGTTGCCCTCCTCGTCGGTGGCGAACTCGAGGTTGACGCCCACGTCGAGGTCGAGGCCGACGGTGAAGCCGCGCGTGTAGCGCTGGAACAGGAACGCGTAGAAGTCGATCTGGAAGCCCTGCAGGTGGAGCGTGAGCGACGGAGACTCCTCGGTGCCGTCGCCGACGGTGAAGTCGATCGCGCGGGTCGGCCGCGTGACCAGCAGCAGCGGGTCGTCCCCTCGGCCTCGCCGAGCTCGCCCAGCGACGGCACCACGATGCCGATGGTGCCGAGGTTGAGCTGCGGAATCGTCTGCGTGCCGATCCCGAGGCACAGCGCGCCCGACGTGATGATGTGGTGGCCGGCCATGTCGAGGAAGGTCTGCGACACGCCGATGGCCACGTCGCTGTTCGGGTCCTCCGGCTGGCCGCGGAAGGCGCCGGCCGCCGGCAGCACGAAGTTGCCGCGCGGCGACTGCGGCAGCCCCAGCGCGGCCAGGTCGGGCGCCGCCATCGGCGGCACGCACACGGCCGGCTCGCTGTCGAGGTCGGGCGTGCGCGTGCTCGGGTCGCGGTCGGTGTTGATGCCGGAGATGATGCCGACGCTCAGGCCGCCGCCCTCGACGAAGGCGTAGCCGCCGGGCACCACGCGCGCCTCGAGCGCGCCGGTGGTGCCGGGCGACAGCGTGGTCAGGAAGCCGCCCAGGTCGAGCGTGTTCTCGATGCCGAGCGGATCCGGCAGGAGCTCGGCGATGAGGGTCTGGAGCTGCGGCTCGAGCGCGCCGAGCACGAAGTCGGAGATGAGGTCGCCGAACAGGCCGCCCAGGAAGTCGATCACCGCGCCGGCGATGCCGCACCCGCTGAAGTCCGGGTCGACCTCGAAGCCGGGGATGGCGATGAGCGCTCACCGTCAGCTCGCCGGTCGTCGGATCGGTGCCGACGCCGACCAGCGCATCGACCTGCGGTGTCGTTGGCGGTCACGCCGAGCGTGCAGTCGATGTCGGGAAAGATCGGGATCGCGAGGTGGACGCGCAGGTCGGACTGGACGTCGAACTGCGCGCGGATGCGCAGCTGATCCGTCTCCGGGGTCAGGTCGACCGAGTTGACCGCGATGTCGGCCTGGCATCCCGGCGCGCAGTCGCCCTGGTTCTCGAAGCAGAACGTGAGGTCGCCGATGACACCCAGGTCCTCCTCGCCCGGCGGGATGCAGATGCCGCCGCCGAGCGCGTCGTCGATGATGCCGCCGACGATCTGCTCGACCTTGTCGAAGCCGCTCGGCGCCACGCGGACCTGGGCGCCGCCCTCGATCGTCTGATCGGCCGGCAGCCCGCCGGCCGGCAGAGGAGCCAGATCACAGCCGGCACAGCCGTCGCCGCCGCACCCTGCGATGGCCAGCGCGAGGCCGGCAAGGAGAAGTCGATCACGATCGCCGCGGACGGCGCGCCGGAGCTTCGACATGTTGTCCTCCACCCGTTGGCAGGTAGGCGCAACCCCTGGAGCTCGTGGGGGCGGACGATGATACAAGCTTCAGCTGCGACCCGAGAATTCGAGAACCGACAACGACACGTTAATTCGGCTTACACAAACGTCCCCGGCTGGCAAGGCAGTACGCACGTTGCCGACTTCACTTGACACCGGAGCGCCCCCACGGCTATCTAACCCGCCCGGCCTCGCGGCCACTGGGGCCCGTAGCTCAGATGGATAGAGCGCCGGACTTCGAATCCGTAGGTCGGGCGTTCGAGTCGCCCCGGGCCCGCCGCACCGAGCAACCCTGACAACCGAAGACGTACCCGAGCCACATGGCTCTCGGGGGCATAGCTCAATTGGTAGAGCAACGGACTCTTAATCCGTTGGTTGAAGGTTCGAGTCCTTCTGCCCTCACTGATGTTCCGGTTCGAAGCGCTGGTGTACGACGTCGAGCCGGTGGCGATTGACGCCCTGCGCTGGGGCGCGCGCATCGAGGTAGACGTCATCCGCGGGTCTCTCGGCCCGGGCGAACGTGTCACGTTCGTCGGCCCGGGCGGGTGCGAGATCGTGGGCGCCGTCGACCAGCTGGCGGTGAGCGAGCTCGACGAGTGGGACGACGAGCGCGGGCGGCCCCCGGTCGACGGCAGCCGGCTGCTGCTTGTGGTCAACCAGGTGCCGCCGTCGCAGGTGTGGCGGCGCGGCCGCGTGCAGAGCGAGGCGCTCGCCGGCGAGCCGTCGCCGATCCTGTGCCCGTGGGCCGCCACCTTCGACCTCCTGTCCAGCCTGGAGGAGGGCATCGCGCTGGCCGACCTGCTCGCCTTTGGCCCGGCGCCCGACGACCGGCTGCTGGCCAACGGCGAGACCATCGACTACTTCCTCGGCTGCTGGTACGGCGAGCGCGCGGTCGCGTCGGTCCTGGCCGAGCGCATGCGAGCGCTGTTCGGCGGCGAGGAAGGCGACGAGATCGACGAGTGGTCGTACCTGCGCCTGTGGTACTGCACGCGCGACCGCTACGGACACAGCGACTCCACGCCCGAGGAGCGGGCCGCGCTGGTGGCGCGCCTGGCCCGGCACGGCATCGAGCTGAGCTACGCGCAGCGCTGGAATTGATCGACGTCCGCGGGCGTAGATCGCGGGCCACGTTCAGGTCGACGGGCGACGCGCTCGGCCCCGCCGCCGCGCGGACGAGGTTGCCGGAATCCGACCGGGGGCCCCGGGCGTAGATCCCGCCACGGGGATGGTTCGCTTCAAGGCCATGGTGCACCGGGTCGAGCCGGTGGGCGCGGGAGCTCGCGTCGTCGTCGATGTCATCCACGGCGCCGTCGCCGCCGGCGACACGATCGAGCTCGTCGGTCCGGGGCAGACGGTGTGCGCGACGTCGCGGGTCGCGGACGTCGTCGTGTGCGAGGCCGAGCCAGCAGAGGGCCGCCCGCCGGCGCCCGGCAGCCGCCTGTTGCTGTCGCTGCCGGACGTGGATCCCGCCCGCATCGTGCAGCGAGGCCTGGTCCGCAGCGAGGCCGGAGACGGGCCGGACCGCCCGATCCTCTCGCCCTGGGCCGCCGTGTTCGAGCAGCTGGCCGACGAGCACGAGATGCTCGCCCTGGCCGACCTCGCGCGCGGCGACGCGGTTCTCCTGGCCAACGGGGAGGCGATGGACCGCTTCCTCGGCCACGCCGCCACCGAGCGCGGGGTGGCGCAGGTGCTCGTCGACCGCCTGCTCGCCCTCCACGGCGACAGCGCGCCGCGCTCGAGCATCATGGACCTGGTCAGCTCGGGTCGCCCGCGTGGCGACGAGTCGACGCCCAGCAGCGCGCCGAGCTGGTGGCCCGGCTGGCCGCGCATGGCGTCGAGCTCGGCTTCGCGCCGACCCGGCCCCGCTGACCGCGCCGTCTACGCCAGCGCCTCGAACAGGCCGGCCGCGCCCTGGCCGCCGCCGATGCACATCGTGACGATGGCGCGCTTCCCGCCGCGCCGGCGCAGCTCGCTCAGCGCGGTGGCGGTCAGCTTGGCGCCGGTGCAGCCGAGCGGGTGGCCGAGCGCGATGGCCCCGCCGTTGACGTTGAGCCTGTCGTCCGGGATCTCGAGCTGGCGCTGCACGTAGAGCGCCTGGCAGGCGAACGCCTCGTTGAGCTCGACCAGGTCGATGTCGGCCATCGACAGCCCGGTGCGGGCCAGGAGCTTCTTGACCGCCGGGATCGGGCCGATGCCCATGATCGCCGGATCGACGCCGGCGGTGGCGTAGGCGCGGAACACGGCCCGCGGCTGGAGGCCCAGCTCGGCCGCCCTGCCGCGCGTGGTGACCAGCGCCGCGGCGGCGCCGTCGCTGAGCGGCGACGCGTTGCCGGCCGTGACCGCGCCGCCGGCGGAGAAGGCCGGCCTGAGCGACGACAGGCCCTCGATGGTCGTGTCGGGCCGCGGCAGCTCGTCGACCTCGAACGTTGTCAGCAGGCGGCCGCCGGATGCGCCCGGCTCGTAGCCGACCGCCTGCACCGGCACGATCTCCTCGGCGAACGCGCCCGGCCGCGATCGCCGCCGACGCCTTCTTCTGGCTGTTCAGGGCGAACTCGTCGGCGTCGCGCCGGCTGATCGAGTACTTCTTGGCCAGGTTCTCGGCCGTGATGCCCATCGGCGTGTGCGCGGTCGGCATCTTCTCCATCAGCTCGGGCGACGCGCTCATGTGGAAGCCGGTCATCGGCACCATGCTCATCGACTCGACGCCGCCGGCCAGCACCACGTCGTGCTGGCCCAGCGCCACCGCGCCGGCCGCCATCGCGATCGCCTGCAGGCCGCTGGAGCAGAAGCGGTTGATGGTGACGGCCGAGGTCTCGACCGGCAGCCCGCCGAGCAGCGCGGCCAGGCGGGCCACGTTGAGCCCCTGCTCGCCTTCCGGCATGGCGCAGCCCAGCACCACGTCCTCGACCATGCCCGGCTCGATCTTCGGCACGCGCGCCAGGAGCGCGCGGATGACCTGCCCGGCCAGCTCGTCCGGCCGCGTGGCGCGCAGGGCGCCCTTGTGGGCGCGCCCGACCGCCGAGCGCACCGCCTCGACGATGACGACGTCCCGCGGCGAGTCTGCTGTTTTGGTTTTCGCTGGCATGACTGGCTCCTGGTGCTCCCGCTCAGTTCCTGAGCGGCTTGTTGTGCATCAGCATGTGCTGCATGCGCTCCATGCTCTTCGGCTCGCCGCACAGGCTCACGAACGCCTCGCGCTCGAGCTCGAGGATCTCCTCCTCGGTGACCTCGTGGGTGGCCCCCGACGCGCCGCCGCACAGCACGCGGGCCAGGTGGCGCGCCACCACGCCGTCGTGCTCGCTGGCGAAGCCGGACTGCATCATCGTGTTGACGAGGAGGCTGAGCGTGGCGATGCCGCTCTCGCCCGGGCAGCCGGAACGCGCGCGGCACCGGCGGGTGGTGGCCGCTCTCGGCCAGGGAGACGGCCAGGCGCTTGGCCTCCCACAGCTGGCGCGCGCGGTCGAACGACACCGCGTCGCTGCGGCGGAAGTAGCCGTAGTTGACCGCCTCCGCCGCGCTGGTCGCGACCTGCGCGGTGGCGATGTTCTTGAAGACCTGGGCCACGAACGGGAACGCGTCGTAGTCGACCCCGACCGGGATGCTCTCCATCGCGCGCCACAGTAGATTCAGGGTGCCGGCGCCGCCCGGGATGAGGCCGACGCCGACCTCGACGAGACCGGCGTACGTCTCGGCGGCGGCCTGCAGGCGCGTGCAGCCCAGGCAGAACTCGAGCCCGCCGCCCAGGGTCATGCCGTACGGCGCGGCCACCACCGGCACCGACGCGTACTTGAGTCGCTGGATGGCGCCCTGGTACAGCGCCACCATCTCGCGCAGCTGATCCCACTGCTTCTGCCCCGCCGCCATGGCGACCAGGAACAGGTTGGCGCCGACGGAGAAGTGATCGCCCTGGTTGGCGATGAGCAGCGCGCGGAAGTCGCGCTCGGCCCGCGCCACCGCGTCGTGCAGCATGCGCGTGACGTCCGGGTCGATGCTGTTGGCCTTGGTCTTGTAGGTCAGGCACAGCACGCCGTCGCCGGCGTCCCACGCCTCGGCGCCGTCGTTGGCCAGCACCGGCGCCTCGCCGCGGCGAAGCACGGTCGAGGGTCACCTCGCGCGGATCGCGCTCCATGACCCCGTAGCTCTGCGCGACGAGGTCGTAGACCCGGCCTCCCTCGTCGTAGAAGCGGTCGATGCCGCGCTCGAGCATGCGGGTGACCGCCGGCGCGACGGCGATGCCGTCCTTCTTCATCCGCTCGGCGGTCTCGCGCACGCCCAGCGCGTCCCAGGTCTCGAACGGGCCGAGCTCCCAGTTGTAGCCCCAGCGCATGGCGGCATCGATGGCTGCCACGTCGTCGGAGATCTCGCCGACCCGGCGCGCGGCGTAGGCCAGGCTGCGCGCCAGCATCTGCCACGCCGCGGCCCCGACCTCTCCGTCGGCGGCGACCAGGGCGCGCACCCGCTTGCGCGCGTCCTCCTCCTTGGCGATCGCCTTGCACGCCTTGGCGATGTCGGCGCTGCCGCCCTTGGGGCGGTACTGGCCGGTGGTCGGATCGAGCGTCTCGATGCCGGCCTGGGTCTTGCGGTAGAAGCCGCCCTTGGTCTTGTCGCCGAGCCGCTTCTGCTCGAGCATGGCGCGCACGTAGGCCGGCAGCGCGAAGACCTCGCGGTCCTCGTCGTCGGTGAGGACCTGGTGGCAGTTGTCGACGACGTGGGCCATCGTGTCGAGGCCGACGACGTCGCCGGTGCGGAAGGTGGCGCTCTTCGGGTGCGCCATCGCCTCGCCGGTCAGGGCGTCGACGTCCTCGGGCGCCAGGTTGCGCTCGAGCATCACGTGGATGGCGGCCATCATCGCGTGCGCGCCGATCCGGTTGGCGATGAAGTTGGGCGTGTCCTTGGCCCGCACGATGCCCTTGCCCAGCACCTCGCGGCCGAACTGCTCGGCCCGGGCCAGCGCCGCCGGGTCGGTGTCCGGGCCGGCCACGGTCTCGAGCAGCTTCATGTAGCGCGGCGGGTTGAAGAAGTGCGTGATGAGGAAGCGGCGCTTGAACGCGTCGCCGCACTCGGCCAGCAGATCCGCGATGCGCAGCCCCGACGTGTTGCTGGCCACGATGGTGTCCGGGCCGAGCAGCGGCTCGAGGCGGGCGTACAGGCCGCGCTTGATGTCGAGCCGCTCGACCACCGCCTCGACGATGAGGTCGCACTTGCCGGCCTCGGCCAGGTCGTCCTCGAGGTTGCCCGGCGTGATGAGGCGCGCGTGCGACGCGGCGAACAGGGCCGCCGGCTTGCTGCGGGCCAGGTTGGCCAGCGCGGTGGTGGCGATGCGATCGCGGGCGGCCCGCGGCGCGCGGCCGGCGTCCTTGAGGTCCGGCGGCACGATGTCGAGCAGCAGGACCGGATAGCCGGCGTTGGCCACGTGGGCGGCGATGCCGGCGCCCATGACCCCGGCTCCGAGGACGGCGACGCGGCGAATCGGCGGCTTATCCCTGGGCTCCATGGCGGGGACGATACCCCAGGCGCCCGCCGGTGTCGCTCAGTCCGGCTCGGGTGCGTCGCAGCGCGCGCGGCGACGCGCGACAGGCGTGCGTGCGCCGCAGCCGGGCGGCACCAGCGCGACCTCGACGACGTTCGACCCCGGTTCGAACAGCGCCGCGCCCGGGCACAGAGACGCCACCTCGCCGTACACGACCGCGTCGCCGGGCACACCCTCGCGGTGGCAGATGCGCCCGTTGACCGCGACGACGAGCTCGTGCAGCGGCGACGCGGGCAGCTGCGCCGACGTGGCCGCGCGAAACTGCACCGCCTCGCAGGGCGCCCCGCGGATGTCGATCGACGCGCGCGGAGAATGCGCGCAGCCAGCGAGGAGGAGACAGAAGAGCGCGCGGCAGCTCACGCCGCGATGTCGGCCCGACCGCCGGGCCGTTGCGCGGGTCAGGCCTTCTTGGCCTCGGCCTCGGCCTGCTTCTTGGCCTTGGCCTCGTCGTCGCCCTTCTTCTTCTCGCCTTCCTTCTTGTCCTGATCCTCGCGCTTGCGCCGCTCCTCGGCGACGATGGCCTGGGCGATCTCTTCCTTCAGCCGCGCGATGGCCTTGCGGATCTCCTCGATGTACGTCCGCGCCTGCGGGAAGTTGGGCGAGCGCGCCATGGCCAGCACGCCCTGCAGCGAGGCCAGCCCCTCGTTGAGGTAGCGCATGCGCTCGAGCGCCGAGATCTTGCCGGCGCCCAGCTCGGTCTCCTGCGCCGTCCGCGCCTCGTAGATGAGCGTGACGGCCTGGTACTCGCGACGCGAGAGCTTCTCGGTCAGGAGCTCGGGGCTCTGCCAGTGCATGGCGGAGAGCAGCGAGTTGGCCAGGGCGAAGAAGTGAGACCGGTCGTCGGCCCTTACCTCCTCCACCTGTCCCTGCGTCGGGGCGAGCGCGCCGGCCGCCGCATCCTTGTTCTGCGCCAGCTCCTCGGTCTCCTGGCGCTCCGTCTCCTGTGCCTGGTCCCGCATGTGGCGATCCTACGCCTCCATGGACGGGCGACTTCCCCGCCGCGCCGGGCTTTCAGTCCTCCGGAATCGCCTCCCACCACTGACACCACCACTCGGAGCCGACAAGGATCCGGAGCTTGGGGTGCCAGCAGTAGGCAAGCTTGTCGTCAGGGTCGAGGAAGTACAGGCAATTGCCGCACTTCTCGTCGCCGTAGGGGACCCCCTTGAGCACGGCGTCCTCGGCCATGTGGCGCAGCTCGAGGGCCTTCTTCTCGTCGATCTCTTTCGGCTCGGGTCGGGGCAGCAGGTCTTCGGCGTCCGCCATGTTCACGGGACCGTAACTCAGGGCAGCGAGTTGATCCACAACTCGACCGCCGCGAGCCCCTCCTCGTCCACCTCGTTGGTGAAGGAGAAGGGCATCTGCTGGTGGTCGTTCAACGGCGCGACCTGGCCGAACTCGCGCACGCTCATGCGATACCAGACCGCGCTGCCGGCGGCGTCGCCCGGCACGATGCGATCGGTGATGTCGGTGAAGTTGCCGCGCACCTCGCCCAGCCAGAAGACCAGCGGCTGGCCCACGCCGGTCTGGTAGATCGACGTGTCCTCGACGCTGCCGACGTCGTCCGGGAACACGCGCGCCTGGAACCCGGTCAGCGACTCGCACCCGTTCTGGCCCGACGCGGGCGAGTGGCAGTGGCCGCAGTTGGCGTGGAGGTAGCCGATGGCGTTGCGCTCGACCGGCGTGCCGGGCACCGGGAAGGTCTGCCCCCCGGCGGGCGGGGCGCTCAGGAGTCCCAGGTTGACGAGGTCGGTCAGGTTCAGGCCGGGCCCGTCGTGCGACAGCTGCACCGCGCTGAAGCCGAGCAGGCGGCTGACCTCTCCGCCGTGGCACTGGACGCACTCGGTCGACCGGGGCACCACGTGGCAGTCGGCCGGATAGGTCTCGCAGGGCGGGTCTGCGCACTGCGAGCAGCCGGCCGGGATGTCGACCGCCGGTTCGGTCGACGTGGTGTCGTCGAACACCGCCTCGGTGTCGTCCTCGTTCCAGATGAACGAGGCGAGGTAGAACTCGCCGCTGGCCAGCCGCTGGATGATGCGTGTCTCGAGCCGCTTGCCGGTCGTCGGGTCCGAGAACTCCTTCCACACCGTGGTGCCAGGGGGCACCACCCATCGGTCCATCCGGGCGGTGTTGATCTGGGTGCCGGCGGGCATGTAGATCCAGCGCCGCTTGGCGGCGCCGTCGCTCCACAGCTTGAACTCCGGCTCGAACTCCGTGACGTCCGGACGCAGGACCTTGTTGACGATGTCGCTGTACAGGCCCGACTCGCTCAGCAGCTGATACGGACCCTCGGGCGGGGGCGGGCCGGCGTCGGGCAGCGCGGCATCGACCAGCGGCGTCGTGGCGTCCACGCCGCTGGCGTCGTCGCCGTCTCCGTCGCCGTCATCGGTGGCATCGCCGTCGCCGTCATCTTGCGGGCCATCGCCGTCGTCATCGCCAGGAGCGTCGGTGTCGTCACTCTTGTCGGTTCCGTCCGCTCCGTCTCCGGTGCCATCGTCGTCGTCGGAGCCGGGGCCGGCCGAGTCGGCCATGCACGCCGGCGACGCGATCGCGGCCAGGAGGAGGGGAAACAGCCAGCGGATCAGAAAAGTCCGGGGCGACGACACGCGCAGGAGACTAACCGAGTGACCCGCGATCACATCCGGCATAAGCACCAACAGATGGTACCGAAGTTACTCGTTCGGCCGGCCCAGAAACCAGTCCACCGTCGCCGTCAGGCCTTCCTCGATGGTCGCCGTCGGCTCGAACCGCAAGATCTTGCGGGCCTTGTCGATCGAGGCCTGCGAGTGGACGACGTCGCCGGCCCGCGGCTCGGCGTGCAGCGGCTCGCTGGCCATCGCCGACGGGCGGCGGCTGGCCACCCGGTCGCGCAGCATGCGGTGCAGCTCGAGCAGGGTCGTCCTGCCGCCGACCCCGACATTATAAATGTGCCCGGTGGCGGCGCGGTCGGGCGGTGAGCGCGGCCAGGAGGTTGGCCTGCACCGCGTTGTCCACGTAGCAGAAGTCGCGGCTCTGCGAGCCGTCGCCGTAGATGACGCACGGCTCGCCGGCGGCCAGCCGCTTGATCCAGCGCGGGATGACCGCGGCGTACGGCCCGTCCGGATCCTGGCGGCGGCCGAACACGTTGAAGTAGCGCAGCCCGATCAGCTCGAGCCCGTAGGCGCGCTGCCACACGCCGGCGTAGATCTCGTCGACCCGCTTGGTCGCGGCGTACGGCGACAGCGGCGCGCCGATCGCGTCCTCGACCTTGGGCAGGGCCGGGTGATCGCCGTAGACCGAGCTCGAGCTGGCGTAGACCACGCGCCGGACGCCGGCGTCGCGCGCGGCCAGCAGCACGTGGATGAAGCCGTTGACGTTGGCCTGGTGCGAGGCGAGCGGATCCTCGACCGAGCGCGGCACCGAGCCGAGCGCGGCCTGGTGCAGGCACAGGTGCACGCCGCGGGCGGCGCGCCGGCACGCCTCCAGGTCGCGGATGTCGGCCTCGATGAAGTCGAACCGCGCGGCGGCCTCGGCGCCCACGCCGCGGCGGACGTCGTCCAGGTTCTCCCGCCGTCCGGTGACGAGGTTGTCGATGCCGACCACCTCCTGGCCGAGGCGCAGCAGCTGCTCGACCAGGGCCGAGCCGATGAAGCCGGCCGCGCCGGTGACCAGCCAGCGCTGCGGCGCCTCTCGCAGCTCGCCGACAGACCTCGGCGTATGCATTTGCAGGCAAGTCAAAGACTCCAGTACAGCCAGGCCGCGTTCGGTGACGCGTCGCAGGATCGAGGACCGACTTGACGTCCACCACGACGCCGCCCTCGCGCACGAGCGACGAGCAGCTTGTCCACGCCCATCTCGAGGTACTTGCTGTGCGCGACGGCGAAGATGAGCGCGTCGAGGCCGTGCAGCGCCTCCCACTCGCACAGGTGCACGCCGTACTCCTCCTCGGCGATCTCCGCGATCGCCGAGCGGATCGTGGACGAGCGCACTGATGCCGAACTCGCTCAGCTCGTGGACGATGTCCGGGATGCGGCTGTTGCGCAGGTCGGGCACGTTCTCCTTGAAGGTGAGGCCGAGGATGCCGACCTTGGCGTGGCTGAGCGGCACGCCCGGCGCGCGACAGCATCTTCATGGTCCGCTGCGCCACGAACGCGCCGACCCCGTTGTTGATGCGGCGGCCCGACAGGATGACCTGCGGCTGGTAGCCCAGCTCCTCGGCCTTGCTGGTCAGGTAGTACGGATCGACGCCGATGCAGTGGCCGCCGACCAGGCCGGGCGAGAAGCGCAGGAAGTTCCACTTGGTGCCGGCCGCCTCGAGCACGTCCTGGGTGCGGATGCCCAGCCGGTCGAAGATGAGCGCCAGCTCGTTCATGAGCGCGATGTTGAGGTCGCGCTGCGTGTTCTCGATCACCTTGGCCGCCTCGGCCACCTTGATCGACGGGGCCCGGTGGACGCCGGCGGTGACCACCGCGCCGTAGGCGTCGGCGACGCGGTCGAGGGTGGCCGCGTCCTGCCCGGACACGACCTTGGTGATGCGCTCGAAGGTGTGCTCGCGGTCGCCCGGGTTGATGCGCTCGGGCGAGTAGCCGAGCGCGAAGTCCACGCCGCAGCGCAGCCCGGAGACCTGCTCGAGGACCGGGCCGCACACCTCCTCGGTCGCGCCCGGGTAGACCGTGGACTCGAAGACCACGACCGCGCCCTTCTCGATCACCTTGCCGACGCTCTCGGAGGCGGACACCAGCGGGCTGAGGTCCGGCCGGAAGTTCTTGTCGATCGGCGTCGGCACCGCGACCACGAAGAAGGTGGTGCCGCGCAGGTCCTCGAGCTTGGTGGTGAAGCGCAGCGGCGACGAGCGCAGCTCCTCGGCGCTGGTCTCGCCGGTGTCGTCCTGTCCCTTGGACAGGAGCGTCGACCCGGCGCTCGTTGATGTCGAAGCCGATCGTGGGGTACTTGCGCGAGAAGGCCAGCGCGACCGGCAGGCCGACGTAGCCGAGGCCGAGGACCGCGATCTTCTCCGAGCTGGATTGCTTCTGTGCCATTGCCGTCGAGCAGACCACAGCTCGGCTCTAGCCTTCAATCTGGTACGATATCCGAGTGCTGGTCTTCGCCCGGGAAGTATTCGTCTGTAAATGCTCCACTGACGTCGTCCGCCGCGATCCCAACGCCACGGGGCTGTCCGCACGGGTGAAGTTCGTCAAGGGGACCGAGGCGGACATCGACCGCGTTGACCGCAAGCATCACGGCGACGAGGACATCGCGCAGATGCGCCAGCGGCTCGAACGAGGCGATCACTGGATGATCGCCGAGGGTGACGGCGCGATCGTGGGCTACACCTGGCTGCACCACCGCGACCGCGCCGCCTATCCCGAGCCTGCCCGGGTGCGAGGTCCGGCTGCGGGCCGACACCGGCTACGGCTACGACGCCTGGACCGACCCGGATCTGCGCGGACATGGCCTGCGGAGGGTGGGCTTCCTGGAGGAGCTCAACATCCTGAAGCGACTGGGGGATGAACTGGGAGGCGAGCTTCTTCGTCAAGCACCAGCTCGAGGGCGCGACGCGGTCGCTCGGCTCGGCCGGGATCGAGATCATCCCGATCTGGCGGGTGTGGCTGCAGGCCGGATCGCACCCTGGCGGCCGAGCAGCTGGTGGACGACGACGCGGCGGTGCCGGCCTTCCTGGAGCCCGCGGGTTGAGATCCGCGAGATGGGCGCTGGCGGTCGCCTTGCTGGCGGCCGCGGCGTCGGCGTGCGGCGTCTCCCGGCGAGGGTCGGGCGACGACGAGGAGGAGGTCTACGATCCGGTGCCGCCGCCGCCGGTCGATCTGCCGGCCGCGGTGGCGAAGCGGGCGCCGTCGGCGACAAAGCACCCGCGCATCCTCTTCACCGCCGAGACGGTCGCGCGCATGCGGGCCGCGGTCAAGGCGCGCTCGCCCATGTGGCGCCAGATGGAGGAGCGCTGCCAGCTCTACCGCGACGAGGAGGACAACAGCGCCGGCTACCTCGGGCTGCAGTGGGGCGACGCGATCGGCGCGCTGACGACCTGCTGGTACGCCACCGGCGACAAGCGCTACCGCGACCGCGCGATCAAGTACGTGCGCGCGCTGGTCGAGGACCAGCAGCGGGTCGGCGACGGCAAGGGCGGCGACAACGTCATGCGCGGCAACTCCGGCTACCCGATCCGCGCCTTCGGCGTGTACGCGGCGCTCGCCTTCGACTGGCTGCACGACGAGCCGGGCATGGAGGAGCTGCGCCCGCTCATCATCGAGCGGCTCGACGCGTGGCTCGACTGGTACATGGAGCAGGGCTACCTGCGAGACAGCCCGTACTCGAACTACTTCTGGGGCTACTTCACGACGCTGGCCATGGCCGGCATCGCCACCGACGGCGAGGCGGACGAGGCCAAGGCCTGGCTCGAGAAGATGTACGGCATGCTCGAGGGCAAGATCATCCCCGGCTTCCGCGCGCGGCTGCGCGGCGGCGAGTGGGCCGAGGGCTGGCAGTACGGCCAGCTGGTCACGATGGAGGTGTCGCTGCTGGTGGACGCGCTGCGCACGTCGACCGGCGCCGACTACTCGGTGCGGTTCCCGTGGCTGGCCGAGATCGTGGACGCGCACCTGCACCGGATGCACCCGGATCGACAGTCGGTGTACGGCAACGCGACCCAGTCGGAGCGCCCGCCGCCGCCGGATCCGTCGGGGCTGATGGACGCGCTGCTGGTGCTCGGCTGGTCGAACGCGGAGGCGGCGGCGCACGCGCGCTTCCTGGTGCGGCGCCTGTTGCCCCCGCACCGCAAGGAGCGCATGTGGTTCGCGTTCGCGGCCGACGACCCGAACGGCGAGGAGAAGGACCCGCGCGCCGCCGAATGTGCTGAGCTATCACCTGCCCGGGCCGGGGCAGACCTTCATGCGCTCGAGCTGGAAGGAGAACGCCATCTGGGTGTCGCTGCAGGCCGGCTCGCGCGTGGCGATCGACCACCAGCACAACGACCAGGGCCACTTCGAGATCTGGCGGGGCAAGGACGCGCTCACCGGCGACTTCGGCGACGAGGGCTCGTACGCCACGATCAATCACAACTCGATCCTGATCGACGACCGCGGCGAGGTGCTGCGCTACGTGCCCAGCCACGCGGTCTACGGGCGCAGGTCGCGCACCGTCAGGTGGCACGACAGCGGGGTGGCGGCGGTCGCGGTCGGCGACCTGACCGACAACTGGGATCCGAAGTGCGTGCTGCGCGGCTGCGCCGAGCGCGCGGTGACCAAGGTGATGCGCACGCTGGTGTACGTGCGGCCCAACGTGGTCGTGATCGACGACCAGATCGAGCTGACCAAGGACAGCTACGGCGCGACCTGGGCGGCGCACGTGCGCTCGGCGCCGGAGATCGCGGGCACCGCGCGCCGCGTGCGGACCGGCGGCTCGCGCCTGGACGTGTACGCGCTCGCTGCCGGCCGGCGGCCAGCTGCGCTCGGTGGAGGAGCCGACCCTCGAGGACGACCACATCTACATCGGCAACAAGCCGGACGGGGACGTGTGGCGCATCGAGGTGGAGACGCCGCGCGGCAGCGAGTCGCGCCGCATCCGCACCTGGCTGCGCGCGGCCAACGCGGGCGCGGCGCCGGACCAGGTGACGGCGGTGCGCGGCGAGGGGCTGAGCGGCGCGGTCGGCATGGTCGAGGCGACCCGGGTGGCGGTGCTGTTCGGCGGTGCGGCGGCGGGCAGGCGGCGGTGCCGGGACAGCTGGGCCGCGCGGTGATCGTCGGGCTGGCGCCGGGCGAGGCCTACAAGGCCGCGGCGGCGCCGGCGGCGGGCGGGTGCCGCATCGAGGTCGCGCGCGGCGGGCAGACGAAGGCCGATCCGAGCGGGACGATCGCGCTGGACGCGGCGGCCTGCTCCAAGTAGGAGAGCTGACGTCGATGCGCGCGCTGCTGGTCTCGTACGTCTTTCCGCCGGTCGGGGGCGCCGGGGTGGGGCGGACGCTCAAGCTGGCCAAGTATCTCCCGGACGCGGGCGTGCAGCCGTCGGTGCTGACCTGCGCCAACCCGTCGGTGCCGGTGTTCGACGAGTCGCTCATGCGCGACGTCGACCCGGAGATGGAGATCGTCCGCGCGCGCACGCTGGAGCCGGGCTACGGCCTCAAGAAGGCGACCTGGGAGAGCGAGGGCGGCGGCGAAGAAGCGCGGCGGCGCATGCGCAGCCTGGTCGGGTCTGGCCGGCGGGCTGGCGCGCGCGGCGCTGGTGCCGGATCCGCAGATCCTGTGGCAGCCGCACGCGCAGCTGGTGCTGGGCCGGCGCCTGGCCGGGCCGCGCCGCGACGACGTCGTGCTTCATCAGCGGGCCGCCGTTCTCGCAGTTCCTGCTGGCGCCGCTGGCCCGCGCGCGGCGGCCGACCGCCGTGGTGCTCGACTACCGCGACGACTGGGCCACGTATCGCAGCACGTACGAGATGATGGGGCGCGCCTCGGCGGTGGTCGGCGCGGCGCTCGAGCGCGGCCTGGTCCGCGCCGCCCACGCGATCACGACCGCGACCGACGCGTTTCGCGAGCGGCTGCTGGCACGACTTTCCGTTCCTCGATGCGGCGCGCGTGCACGCCATCCCGAACGGCTACGATCCGGACGACTATCCGCCGCCGCGACCGAGCTGCCGGCGCCGCCGACCGATCGCTTCGTCGTCACCTACGCCGGCACGCTGTTCAAGCTGACCAGCCCGCAGGGCCTGCTCGGCGCGCTGCGGCGGCTGCACCGGGAGGAGCCCGAGCTGGCCCGCCTGCTCGAGGTGCGCTTCATCGGCCGCATCGTCGACACCGAGGCGGCGCACTTCGAGGGCGGCGAGGCGCTCGGCGTGGTGCAGCGCGGCTACCTCGACAAGGACGAGGTGGTGCGCGAGCTGGCCGCGTCGCACATGGTGCTGTGCCTGCTCGACGACGTGCCGGGCGCGGAGCAGATCTACCCGGCCAAGATCTTCGAGCTGATGTACCTGCGGCGGCCGTGCCTGACCCTGGCGCCGCCGGGCGCGCTGGCCGACCTGTGCCGGCGCCACCGGCTCGGCACGGTCATCGCGCCGCGCGACGAGGAGGCGATCGCGGCGCACCTGGCCGCGGCGCTGCGCCGCTTCCGCGCCGGCGAGCCGGCCGCCGGCGGTCGACCCGGTGGACATCGAGCGCTACCACCGGCGGGCCCAGGCCGCACAGTTTGCGGCCGTGTTCGAGCAGGCCGTGCGCGCGGCGACCGGGGCCTGAAGCTCGCGCCGGTGTGGGCGCGTGCCGGCCGGGCGTCCCTCGGCCGGGAGGGCGAGACCCTGTCCGTCGCCGGATCGATCCCGGTTCCGGGACACGCGTCCCATGGCGGGGCGCGGCGCCGGGCCGGCCCGCGCGCTTCCGCGCCACTTCGGGCGGATGTTGCGGGCACATGACTTGCTGTCGGTGACCTCCATGCGTCTTCTGCGCGATGCGCTGCGCGCGACTGTGCGGGGCGCGGCGGCCCGGCCCGGCTTCGCCGTCCTGGTGGTGCTGACCTTCGCGGTCGGCATCGGCGCCAACACGGCCATCTTCACCGTCGCCGACGCGACCTTGCGGCGCGGGCTGCCCTATCCGGCGCCGGAGCGGCTGGTGGCGCTGTTCGAGACGCGCGCGCGCGAAGGACTTCGCCCGCACGGAGGCGTCCTACCCGAACTACCTCGACTGGCGCGCGGGCATGCGCTCGTACGACGGCATCGGCGCCTACGGCTCGCGCATCGTACACGCTGACGACGGCGACGGCGCCGAGATGATCCGCACGGGCGTGGCCATGGGCGACTTCTTCCGCATGCTGGACGCGCGGCCCGCGCTCGGCCGCCTGCTCGAGCCGCGCGACGAGGCGCCCGAGGCCGAGCGCGTCGTGGTGCTGTCCCACGGCACCTGGCAGAGCCGCTTCGACGGCGACCGCCGCGTGCTGGGCAGACGATGACGATCGACGGACAGCCGGCCATCATCGTCGGCGTGCTCGCGCCCGGGTTCGCCTTCGCGCCGGCCGGCGAGCCGGCGGTGTGGATGGCCAGCCGCCCCGAGGGCGGCATGCGCGAGCGCCGCAACCTTCACTGGGTCAACACGGTCGCGCGGCTGGCGCCCGGCGTGAGCCGCGAGGCGGCCCAGGCCGAGGCGAGCGCCATCGCCGCGCGGCTGGCCGCGACCTATCCCGACGCCAACGAGGGCGGCGGCGCGCTGGTCGTCCCGCTGGCCGACGAGATCCTGGGCAAGGCGCGGCCGATCATGGTGCTGCTGCTCGGCGCGGCGGGCCTGGTCCTGCTCATCGCGTGCGCCAACATCGCCAACCTGCTCCTGGCCCGGCACCTCGCGCGCGGCAAGGAGCTGGCCGTGCGCGCGGCGCTGGGCGCCAGCGGCCGCAACCTCGTCGCGCTGCTCGCCACCGAGGCGGTGCTCTACGCCGCTGGCCGGCGGCGCGCTCGGCGTGGTCCTCGCCCTGTGGGCGCTCGACGCGCTCATCGCGACGGTGCCGGCGTCGGTGCTGCAGAGCATGCCGTTCCTGGCCGGCGCGCGCATCGACGGCGTCGCGCTGGCCGTGACGTTCGCGCTGGCGCTGGCCACCGGCGTCGGCGTCGGCGTGGTGAGCGCGCGCGCGCGCGTCGCGGCCGGACCTCGGCGACGTGCTCAAGGCGGACGGGCGCGCCTCGGCGGATCCGCGGCGCAGCCGGCTGCGCGACGCGCTGGTGGTGGGCGAGGTGGCGCTCGCCTTCCTGCTCCTGGTCGGGGCCGGCCTGGTCGCGCGCAGCCTGCTCGAGGTGCTGGCCACGGATCCCGGCTTCGACACCGCGCGAGCTGGTCACCGCGCGCATCACCCTGCCGGACTCCTACGACGACGGGGACGAAGGCCAGCGCGGCGCACGCCGAGATCCTGGGCCGGCTCGCCGCGCTGCCGGGCGCGCGCAGCGCCGCGAGCACGAGCATCCTGCCGCTGGGCGAGGGCGGCACCACGATCCGCTTCGTCGTCGAGGGCAAGCCGCCGCCGCCCGGCGAGCTGGAGCCGGAGGCCAACATCCGCGACATCAGCCCCGGCTACTTCGAGACCATGGGCATGCGCGTGCGCGACGGCCGGCCGTTCGACCTGGGCGACCGCATGGGCGGCGAGCAGGTGCTGATCGTCAACCAGACGCTGGCCGAGCGGCACTTCCCGGGCGGCGCGGTCGGCAAGCACGTCATCTTCACCTACGCCAGACCGAGAAGCCGCGGCGCATCGTCGGCGTGGTGGCCGACGAGCAGCTCGGCCCGCTCGACGCGCAGGTGCGGCCGGCGGTCTACCTGCCCTACGACCAGGGGCCCAACAGCGGCATGAGCCTGGTCGTGCGCGGCACGGTGACGCGGCAACGACATCGCGCGGGCGGTGCAAGAAGTTCGACCCGACCATCCCGGTCTTCGAGGTGGAGACGATGGAGGGGCGGATGGCGCGGCGCGCCGTGGATGTTCGTGCGCCGATTTCCGGCGCTGCTGGTGGGCGCGTTCGCCGGGCTCGCGCTGCTCTTGACCGCGATCGGCATCTACGGCGTGCTGTCGTACACGGTCCGCCAGCGCACGCACGAGATTGGCATCCGGCGCGCGGTCGGCGCCGGCCAGTCGGACATCGTGCGTCTCGTGGTCGGCCGCGCCGCGCTCCTGGTCGGCGCCGGCGTGGCGCTCGGCCTGGCCGGCGCGCTGGCCGGCGCGCGGCTCCTGTCGTCGATGCTGTTCGGCGTGAGCCCGTGGGACCCGGCCACGTTCGCCGTGGTCGGCGGCGGGCTGCTGCGTCATCGGCCTTCTGGCCAGCTGGCCGCCGGCGCGCGCGGCCACCGCGGGTGGACCCGGTCGAGGCGCTGCGCTCGCAGTGAGAGATTGAGTCCGCGGGCCGGTCCTCGTGCGCGTCCTCGTGCGCGTGCGCGTACACGTACACGTACTCGTACTCGTACTCGTACTCGTACTCGGCTGACTCGGCAGAGCGAGTCTGCCTCTCATGCGCGCACCGTCGCACGTACGTGCACGCGCACGCGCACGAGCACGAGTACGAGTACGAGTACACTACGGTGCGGCTGGATCAGATGAAGAAGTCGGGCAGGAGCTGCGCCGCCGGGTCGTAGGCGTAGCTGGACAGGTCGGTCACGCCGGCCGAGGCCAGCACCTCGTCGTCGATGAAGAAGTTGCCGGTGAACTCGCGCGACTGGCGGGTGAGGATCGCGTGGGCGGCGTCGGCCATGATCTCCGGCTTGCGCGAGCGCTTGCATCGTCTCGTCGCCGCCGAGCAGGTTCTGCACCGCCGCGGTGGCGATGACCGTGCGCGGCCACAGCGCGTTGACCGCGATGCCGTGCGCCGCGAACTCCTCGGCCATGCCGAGCACGCACATGCTCATGCCGAACTTGGCCATGGTGTAGGCCACGTGGCGGCGCGAACCAGCGCGCCTCCATGTTGAGCGGCGGCGAGAGGTTGAGGATGTGCGGGTTCGCCGCCTTCTTGAGGTGCGGGATGCAGGCCTGCGAGCAGGCGAACGTGCCGCGCGTGTTGACTGCGTGCATCAGGTCGAAGCGCTTCATCGGCGTGTCCAGCGTGCCGGTCAGGCTGATCGCGCTGGCGTTGTTGACCAGGATGTCGATGCCGCCGAAGGTCTCCACCGCCTTCGCGACCGCGGCCGCGACCTGCTCCTCGTCGCGGATGTCGCACACGCAGCGCGCAGCGCCTTGCCGCCGGCCTCCTCGATCTCCTCGGCCGCGGTGTAGATGGTGCCGGGCAGCTTCGGGTGCGGCTCGGCGGTCTTGGCGGCGATCGACGACGTTGGCGCCGTCGCGCGCGGCGCGCAGCGCGATGGCCAGGCCGATGCCGCGGCTGGCGCCGGTGATGAAGAGCGTCTTGCCGCGCAGGCTGGTGGACATGGCGCGACCCTACCGCGAAAGCCGGGACGCCGTCACTCCGGGACGCCGTCGGCCAGCGGCCGCGTCGCGGGCGGGCGCCGGCTGCCGCCGTACGTGAAGCCGCCCGGCATGTAGTGCAGCGAGACGCTGAGCGCGCCGGAGCGGCCCTGCATGACTCCGCGATACGCGCGCCGCCGCTCACCGGCGTGAACCGGGCGGTCACGTTCTCGGTGCAGTCGCCGTCGGGGCAGAAGAAGGTGCCGTCGAAGGCGAAGCCGCTGTCGTCCGGGAACACGCGGCCGCGGAAGCGCTGCGAGCCGCCCACCTTCTCCAGGATCTGGCTGCCGTCCTCGGCGTGGTAGACGGCGCAGCGAAAGGCCGGGTAGCGGTGGCCGCCGCTCTCGATGCTGCAGGCGTAGTCGCCGTTGCGGATGCGGCGGGCCGGCGGACGCCGGGCGCGGCGCGGGGCTGCCGGGCGCCGCCGTCGCGCCCAGCGGCGGGGGCGGCTCGTCGCTGCCGCCGAGACAGCTGGCCACCACCGCTCCGGCGATCAGGGCGGCGATTGCGCGTACTGCAGAGGTCAGCTTGCGCAGCTCCCGCATCGAGGCTCTCTCCCGAGTCCAGATTCCCGCCCGCGCCGCTCTTTACGGGCCGGAACCGTACTCGATCTAACCTCGTCAGGAGAAGCGAGATGTCAGGAGAAGAGCTCATCGATGCGCCGTCCGCCATTGACTGTGGATAGCGGTCTGCCTTCCGGGGACATGCGGGAGCGGGACGGGTCGAGGCCGAGCGCGGCGCAGATCGAGGCGAACAGATCGGGCACCGCCAGCGGCCGCTCGATCACTTCGCGGCCGCGCGCGTCGGTCGCGCCGATGACCTGGCCGCCGCGCGTGCCGCCGCCGGCCAGCACCGCGGGCGTCACCCGGGGATAGTGGTCGCGGCCGCCGCGCGCGCTGATCTCCGGGGTGCGGCCGAAGTCGCCGGTCCAGACGACCAGCGTCGAATCGAGCAGGCCGCGCGCGGCGAGATCGGCGATGAGCGCGCTCATGCCGCGGTCGAGGTCGGCGCACAGGGGACGGATCCGGTTGGCGTGATCGAAGTGGGTGTCCCAGCCCTTCAGCGTCACCTCGACGAACGGGACGCCGGCCTCGACCAGGCGGCGCGCCATCAGGCAGCCGAGGCCGAAGTCGGTCTCGCCGTAGGAGCGGCGCACGCTGGCCGGCTCGGGCGCGAGATCGAAGGCGGCGATCTGCGACGGCGTTCATCATGGCCACGGCGCGCTCGCCGACCGCGAGCTGGCCCTGCACGACCGGCGAGTCGTGCGCGGCGGCGAAGTCGGCGTCGAGCTGGCGGCGCAGCGCGAGGCGCTCGTCGAAGCGATGCGGCGTCCATGTCGCGGAAGCGGTGCAGGTTGCGGACCGGCTTGCTCGGCGCGAGGACCGCGAACGGCGAGTGACCGGCGCCGAGAAAGCCCGCGTCCGCGCCCGGCCCGCCGATCGCGACGTAGCCGGGCAGGGGGCCGCCGCCGCGCTCGGCGCCGACGATGGCGCCGAAGGCCGGGTGCGCCACGCCGCCGCCCGGCGCGTAGCCGGTGTGCATGAGGTGGACGGCGCGCTGCGTGGTTGCCCTCGGCGCTGACCAGCGAGCGGATGACGGCGAGCTGGCGGGCGTGGCGAGCGACGGTGGGGAGGAGCTCGCCGAAGCGCATGCCGGCGATCGATGTGGAGATGGCCTTGAGGCCGGCGGCGGACGGTGTGCCCGGCTTGGGATCGAAGGTGTCGAGCTGGCTGGGGCCGCCGGCCATGTAGAGGAGGATGCAGGCCCGCGCGCGGCCGGCGCCGACCGCCGAGGTGGTGGGGGCGGTGACGCCGGCCGCGCGTGACTCGCCGGGCACCGGGTGCGGCGCGCCGCGAGGCGCGGGTGCAGGAGCCGAGGCCGGCGGCCAGGCCGGACGCGAAGGCGAGGCGAAGAAAGTCTCGGCGAATGAGCATGGGACGGCGAGTCGATTCAGTGGTTGGTGGTGAACTCGGTCGAGGTGAGCAGCGCGTGGTACAGGTCCTCGTAGGCGGCGCGGGAGCTGTTGTGGTTGGCGATGTAGGCCGCGTAGCGATCGCGCTCGGCGGCGGTCGGCATGCGGGACAGGGTGGCCAGGAACATCCACTCGATGCGCTGGCCGGGATCGGTGGAGGCGGCCAGGATGCGGCCGAGCGCCAGCGTCCGGCCGCGCGCGCGGCCCAGGTTGGCGACCGCGCCGTTGAGCAGCAGCAGCGCCTGCGACACGCTGCCGGTGAAGGCGTCGCCCTGTCGCTCCTCGTCGTCGGGGAAGGTGAACAGGAACTCGCGCAGCCCGAGCATGCGCCGCCGCTCCTCGCGGATGGTCGGCGTCGCCGCGGTCGCCGGGCGGCAGGCCCGCGGCCACCAGGAGCGAGCGGTAGAGCTGATCGGCTGACAGCGGGCGGACCGGCATGCGGGCGAAGGTGGGCCCGGTGTCGTCGGGTGCGCCGGCGGCGCGGTCGTGCTGGCGCTGCGGCCGGATCGAGCGGCGGCCGTGCCGGCGGTCGCATCTGCGTCGGCGCTGGCGGCCACGCCGTCGGCGGTGGTGGCCGACGCCGCGGCCTGCGCGCATCGCGGCGTGGCGCCGGCTGGGCCGGCGTGCGCGACGATCGCGCGTAGGCGCTCGACAGCGCGATGACCTTCAGCAGGCGGCGATGGTCGTATCCGGTGGCGGTGAAGTCGTCGGCCAGGATGGTGAGCAGGGCCGGGTGGCTGTCGTCGCGCTCGGCGCCGAGGTCGTCCCAGCTGGCGCCGGCGATCGGCTGGCCGAGGAGCTGGGTCCAGATGCGATTGACGGCGGCCTTGGCGAACAGGTCGCTTGTCAGGATGGCGCGGACCAGGCGCTGCCGCCTTGTCTCGCCCGGTCGCGGCTCGATCGCGCCGGAAGAAGTAGCGCGGCTCGGCGAACGCGTACGCGAGATCGGGCCGCTTCTTCAGGCGCTCCTGGAACCTGGGGCGGCTGCGCGGCGCCGGGCCGGAAGCGGGCGATCCTCGATCATGAGGCCGCGCGCGCCCCATCGCGCTCCTGTCGCGCCGGATGCCGGACATCGCCGAAGAAGGCGGTGAAGTCGGCGAACGACTGCTTCTTGTAGCGCTGGTCGTACGGATGATCGTGGCAGCGGGCGCACTGGACTTGCAGCCCGAGGAAGATGCGCGCGGTCTCGCCGGCGACCGCCTCGATGCTGCCGCCCTTGCGCTCCTGCGCGACCAGGAAGCCGGCCGCACCGTTTCCGTCGAGCGGGCCGGACGCGGTCAGGATCTGCGTCGACCATCTCGATCGTAGGGCGTGTTGGCGGCCAGCGCGGCGCGCAGATACTCGCGCGCATCGCGCCGACAGGCGCGGTCGCAGGCGCAGATCGCGGCCGACCAGCAGATCGAGATAGACGTCGGCCCAGTAGTCGGCGTGGTCGCTCGACGCCAGCAGGCGGTCGACCAGCCGCTCGCGCCGGCGCGGCGAGCGATCGCGCAGGAAGGCGAGCGCCTCGCCCGCGGTGGGGATGCGGCCGGCCAGATCGAGGGTGACGCGGCGGAGGAACTCGGCGTCGGTGGCCGGCTCGGCCGGCTCGATCCGGGCCGCCTTCCAGCGCCGCGGCCAGCTCGGCGTCGACGCGGTCGACCGCATCCCGCGGCGGATGAGCGCGGCGCCGGCGCGCTTCGCCGGCGCGGCGCGGGCGGTGAGGACCGTGGTGGTCGCGAGCGCGACCGCGCCGATCGAGAGCAGGAGCGCGCCGATCCGGTCTCGCCTCACAGGCCTGTACGACCCGGCTGGAGCGGATCGGGTTAAGCCGCGCCGGGGATGCTAGGCTCCGGGCCGTGCGAGCGCTCTTCTGCGGATCTGGCTGGCATTCCTTCGTGAAGATCATCGCGCGCGCCCTGCCGCCCGGCTCCGAGGTGGACATCTGGGACCGCGCCGCAGCCGCTCGAGCGCGTCGTCGCCGATTATGACGTGCTCCTGCCGTCGAACGGGCCGATCACCGCGGCGGTGATCGAGGCCGCCGAGCCAGCTGCGCCTGATCCAGCAGCCGGCCGTCGGCACCGACAACATCGATCTCGAGGCCGCCCGCGCCCGCGGCATCCCGGTCTGCAACGCCCCCGGCCAGAGCGGCCCGGCCGTCGCCGAGCTGGCGCTGTTCTTGATGCTGGCCCTGCTGCGCCGCGCGCCCGAGGCACAGGCCGCGTTCGGCCGCGCCACCATCGGCAGCACGATCGGCCGCGAGCTCGCCGGCCGCACCCTCGGCATCATCGGCATGGGCGTCACCGGCACCGCGCTGGCCCGCCTCGGCGAGGGCGTGGGCATGAAGGTGACGGCGGTGAAGTCGCGCCGCACCGACGCCGAGTGGGAGAAGTTCCTGCGCGAGGCGGACGTGGTCAGCCTTCACTGCCCGCTGACCTCCGCGACCCGCGGCCTGATGGACGACCGCGCCTTCGCGCTGATGAAGCCCGGAGCGCTGATCATCAACTGCGCCCGCGGCCCGGTCATCGACCGCGCCGCCCTCGAGCGCACCCTCGACAGCGGCCACCTCGGCGGCGCCGGCCTCGACGTCTTCTGGGACGAGCCCTGGGATCCGAACGATCCCCTCTATCAGCGCCCCAACGTGGTCGTCATGCCGCACGTCGGCGGCTCCACCGAAGAGAACATGTCCCGCATGGCCGCCATCGTCGCGACCAACGTGACGCGCGTGTTTCGCGGCGAGCCCCTCCTCCACCGGATCGCCTGACCGGACCGCGTGCTACCTTCGCGCCACCTGCGAGAGTGGCGAAACTGGTAGACGCGCGGGATTTAGGTTCCCGTGCCCAAAAGGCTTGGGGGTTCGAGTCCCCTCTCTCGCACTCCCTCCGGTCGTGCGACCGCGTCCGCTTCGCGCCCGCGTCCCTGCGCTCCCCGCAGGGGAGAGGGTCCTCGAGGACGCGCCGGGGAACGCTTCGCTCCGCTGCGCTTTGCTCGCGTTCCGTGCCGGCGCGTGGCGAGTCCCCTCAGTCGCGCTCCGCTCCGGCGCGTGGCGAGTCCCCTCTCTGGCAGTCCGCTCCGCTCCGTGCGACCGCGTGCGCTTCGCGCGCCTCGGATCGCTCGACAAGCTCAGGGGCGCCGGAGAGGCCGCTTCTCTCGCGGCGGACGCAGTCGCTTGAGATAAGTCTCGACCGTGGTTGGCGCGTAGACTGTCACGTACACGACGCCCTTGGTCTCAGGATTGAGGGACAGCGTGATGCCGCGCCCTGCGAAAACGTGCTCGCCGCCCGGCATGGACACGGTTCCGAAGGTCCAGTCGACGGTGGCATCCGGTGGGCCGAGGCTCTCGGCCAGCGCGGGCGCATCGCCGTCCAGCTCCGGGTTCATTGCGTCGAACGCGACGACCACGCCGTCGCGCGCATAGGCGAGAGGACGGTAGTAGCCGGGGAGCTCGAGGAGCCGCGAGCGCGCCTGCTCACGCGCATCTCCCAGCGGCAGCGCGCCCCACGAGTCGTCGAGCGGCACGCCGAAGAGCTGCTCCGCCGTGCACCCGGGCGGCAGTCCGCGCCAGTCGATGAACCGGCGCGCACCGATCGCTTCGCGGACCTCCTCGCAGCTCATCACGGTCATGTCCGATCCTTTCGCTCCGCCGCCGGCGCCGTTCGTCGAGCTCGGGCTGCTGGGTCCGCAGGCGATGAGCCCGGCCAGGAGCGCGATGAATCTCCCACTCACGGCCCTCCCATCCCGGACGTCTTGCCGCCGAAGTATCCGCGCTGGGCGTTCTTGATCCCGACGATCGACACGACTTGCTCCGCCTGGGCGTGCGACGGGTAGACGCCGGACCGATCCGGAGCCGGCGCCTTGCCGTTGGCGTAGGGGCCCTCGACCAGCCCCTGGATCGTCGCGTCGATCGCCATCGCCTTGCGCACGTTGAGGGTGAAGAAGTCGCAGAACCCCTCGACCAGGGTGTTGTAGCGCGTGTCGTCGCCGGCGGCGCTGAAGGTCTGTGCCCACGCGATGTAGTCGGCGTGCGCCAGCGTGTGGATGTACTCGTGGATGCAGGTCTGGAAGAGATCCCACATCTGGATCCGGTTCTCGTCCTTGGCCTTCGCCGCATCGGCGTTCGTGCTCTTGTAGCGCTGCAGGTACACCACGCCCTCGAGCTGGGCGCCCTCCCAGCCGATGTCGAGCTCGAGCATCGTCTGCACCTTCGCCGCCGTCGCCACGAAGCTGTCCACGATCGGCTGCAGGATCGCCTTCTCGGTCGGGTTCGAAGGGACCGCGCCGTGCCGGTGATTGATCTCCTCGCAGTTCGAATCGATGAGGTACCGGACCTTGTCGTCCGCCTTCGCCTTCTTCTGGGCCGGCGACAGCGCCGCGTTGCGGCTGATCTCGTCTTCCCACTGATCGACGAGGTTGCCGCCGGCGTGGGTCATGGCCGGAAACGCCGCGGCGCCGCCGTAGTTCGAATCGTACAGCGTGTCGGTCACCTGCTTCGCTGCCTTCGCCGGCCCCTCCATCGTGCTCCACTCGTGGAAGTTCTTCGCGGGGTCGGCGCGCAGCGGTTCCTTGTCCTCGAACAGCTCCTTTTGGTCACATCGACCCCGCGGCCGCCCCGCTTGACAGTCGAGAGGCCGGCGGCAACGTCCTCGAACTTCTTGTCGCCGTCGAAACGAGCCGAATCAGCCTTGTCCGACGGGACCGATCCGCCTGATTCCTTGCGCAGGCCAGCGGGCTCGATGGCGTCGGCGCTCCGGCGGGGCGGCGCCATAGCGCTGTTGCACCAGGGTGCGCTTGCCCGGCGCGACCTGGACGGGCGAGGAATCGGCGTAGGTGTCGTTCGACCGACTCCTCTTTCCCGGCGTCCCCTTCATTCCTTCCTCCTGTCCCCTCCATCTGTACGCCGGGAGCCCCGCAGACCTTCTTCAGGTCGACCTGGAGATGCGGATCGTAACCCAGCTGACGACCAGCCACCCCGCGATCGTCACGGCGCGCGCGGCTGGTGCTGACATGAGGAGGACGAAACGTCCCATGGAGGGGAGCGCGGCTTCCGCGTAGACCTGTGGCGATGAACATCGTCGAGGCGGTGAAGCGATACGTAGTCGATCGCTATCCGATCGAGAGCTCGTGGACCGCGTGGCGCAGCGGGGAGAGCATCGCGGCGGTCGCGCTGCTGACGCAGCGGGTCAACGGCGGCAACGCAGCCGGCCTGCTGACTGCGGTGAACTACCTGGCGGACAGGACACCGGCGGTCGGCGATGGCCCGGTCGCGGCTCTCAGGGAGATCAGCAGGACCACCCTGACCGGAGCCGAATCGCGACTGTACGCGATGCTGCTCGACGTGAAGGCGGCGCTCGCCTTTCCCGCCGACTTCGTGATGGCCCACGCCGAAAAGGTGTGGCGGGCGAACTCGCTGTTCTGCCTCGTCGGCGCCCACGATGACACTCTCGATGCCAAGGGCTGGATCGCGTACTTCTTCATGGAACGCCAGCAGTGGAACCACGTCCCTCAGCGCAGCAGGGAGTGGATGGTTGATTTCCTCAACGTCTTCTACGACCGGCCCGTCCAGCTGGCGCTGGCGAACGGTGGCGCCGGCCCGGGCCTCGCGAGTGCGTACAACGCGACCCAGTTCCTGCAGAACCACGAGCTACCGGAGCGGACGGACGGTGCACAGACGGTGATGGCGAGGATGGAGTCGTATACACCCATCCAGATCACGCACGCGTATCGTCCGAAGGCCGACGTGTTCGAGGAGGCCATGGTGGTGGCGCTGCGCTCGGGCTTCATGCCGATCGCCGAGTGCACCGACCGCACGATCGTCGGCCCGCCGAGGCTGGCCCAGGTGCAGCTGCACACCGCCTGGCGAACCAATCCAGCATGGGGGGTCAGCGCGGCGACGGCCCAGGCCTTCGCGGCCACCTTCGTCAGGCAGACCGCGGTCGTCTCCTACTGCTGGCGCGGCGACGGCCGCGGCTACGGCGAGATCAGGGATGCTCGCGGCCTGTGGTGCAAGGCCGCGTCGCAAGCCTACGCCGAGCGGACCAAGATGCGAGAGGCGTGGCATCCGTTCCACCGAGAGGAGTACCGGAGACACATCTACTACCGCTGCAATCAGAACGACAATTGCCTCTTCACCGCCGTCAGCGTCACGCCGGCCGTGACCATCGGCGGGGTCGGCAACGCCTTTCAGTTTGGCAACCCCGACCCGGCCGCGTTCCAGATCAACGTGACGTTCCCCCAGCTCAGCACCATTCCGGTGCCCAAGCGGAGGAGGGTCCATGTCGATCGGACCGGAACCGGTGCGAACGTCGGCCAGAACGACACGCAGCAGCTCTACGTCGATCACGTGCAGCTGTACCTGTGCCGGATTCCGGCGCTGGCGCACTATGTTCGACACCCGCGCGCTCCAGACAGCGCTCGCCGGGGGCGGCTTTCCGGAGATCGCGCTGCGCGGGATCGACGCTGCCGATCTCATGGGCTACATCACGTTCATGCGCGTCCACCACGGCGTCGGCGACGAGGATGGGTTCACGGCCATCCCCGTCGCCGATCGGTGCCGGAACCTCCAGCCGGGCGTGGGCGCGGCGGCGAACCTGTACAACGCAGCCAACCAGCAGTTCGAGATCGCCTGGGGAGCGAACGGCCCGGTCCCCCCGCGCGACGTCTGGACGCCCGCCCTGCCCGGTGCAGGCGGCTGGACGATCACCAGGGTCGGACCGATGCACGTGAACGCAGGCCGGATCGCCAACTGGGTCAACTACTGAGCCAGCTCGCGCCTGATCTTGCGGCCTTGGCAGGGATCCAACTTTTTCACCGGCCCGTGTGAAGGTCTGGCGACGCTCCTGACTCGAAAGGGACAGGAAGGGCGAAGGCCATGACCAGTTGCGACGACTTCGAAGTTGCGATCGAGCAGCGCCTGCACGGGGCGCTCGATCCCGAATCGGCCGGAAGGCTGGCGCAGCATCTGTCGTCGTGCGAGGCCTGCCGCGCCTTCGAGGCGCAGTCGAGAGAGCTGGAGCAAGCCATGAGGACGCACGCGGTGAATGCCATCGGCGACGTGGACTGGAGCAAGGTCGGGCGGAATGTGGAGCGCTGGAAGAGGCAGATGCTCGCCGGTGTCTGGAAGGGGCTCGCTGCGGTGATCGTCGCGGCCCCGCTCGTCGGCCTGGTGTTCGGGCGCGGGTACATCGCGACCAGCTTCATCGCCGGGCTCGCCGTCGTCGTGTGGGGGCGGATCATCGCCCGCCGGTCGATCGCCGAGGTTCGGGAGGTGGAGCACGCGCCTGGACCGCTCCTGGCCCTGCTGCGGTCACAGCTCGACAAGCTGGTCAGGATCGAGAAGCAGAACGCGCTGGTGCTGCCCTTCTTCACCCTGATTCCGATCGCCGGGCTGCTCGCGGGCGAGCTCACGCCCTGGCGGATCGCCGGGGCCGCGATGCTGGTGCTGCTCTTCGCCGCCTTCGCGTTGCGGTCGCGCTTCGTCGTGTTGCCGCGCCTCCTGCGCGAGCGGGCCGAGCTCGAGTAGCTGATGGACGGGCGCGCGCCCAGGCTCGAGGTCGCGGAGGAGCGGGCGCTCCTGGCCGCGGCCCTCTCGTCGGCAGCCCGCGAGCGAGCTGCGGCGCAGACCCGGATCTTCGAGGTCTTCCGCGAGCCGCTGTTCAGGCTCTGTCTGCATCTCTGCGGCAACCGCGCCACCGCGGAGGACGCACTACAAGAAACGTTCGTCTCGGTGTTCCGCGCGTTGCCCGGCTTCCGGGCCGACGCGCGCCTGTCAACCTGGATGTACCGCATCGCGGTGCGCGAAGCTCTGCGCCACCGGGCGCGCGAGGTGTCCCGGCGCGTCGAGCCGATGGAGGAGGAGCCCGCGGCTCCCTTCGCGGGCGATCCGGCAATCCGCCGCGAGGAGAGCGAGGCCCTTCAGCGCGCTCTCGGCGTGCTCTCGGCGGATCACCGGGCGGTGCTGTCGCTGTTCGCGGTCGATGGGCTGTCGCACCGCGAGATCGGCGAGATCCTCGGCGTGCCCGAGGGGACCATCTGGTCGCGGTTGCACGCCGCGCGCAAGCGGCTGGCGGCCGAGCTCGGGCGCGGCGTGCCGGCAGAGCGCTACTTGTCGGCCGTCACGCGGCCAGAGGCGGACCCAGCCCTCGTAGCAGGTGCTCCGCCAGTAGGCGTCGATGAAGCTCCAGTTCCGGTTGTGGCAGAACTCGACGATCCGCTCGCGGCAGTCCTGGGTCACGTTCCAGCGGCAGGTCGAGTACGCCCAGTTGACACTCTCCCGGCACAGGCCGCCGCATACCTGACCGGCCGGCGCGAGCTGCGCGTCGCCGGGTGCGGCCGCCACCTCACCACCGCTGCTGGCCGGCTGGTCGCGCGTCAGCGCCTGCGACGCGGTTCCGACCTCCTCTGTCTCGTCGACTTCACCCATCTCGTCCGACGGGTCGCCCTCGTCGAGGACGCAAGATGCGAGTCCGAGACTCAGGGCCACACTCACGATCAATACGGACAACGACGCATGACACCCTCCTTTGAAACGCCTGGCCGACGCGGGCCGGCACGGAGAACGTACTGCGGCGCTGCGATCGAGCGACAAAGGAATTTTGCCTGAATCGATATTTCAGACTGGAACGTATCTGTTACGTGCCAGTCACTGATACACGGCGACTCAGGGCTCGCTCGGCTGCTCGGACAGAGCCGCGCCTCCGCGGCGCCGCTCAACCACACCCGTGCTACCTTCATGCCTTGACGCTGCCAGATGGCGAGCCCGAGGCCGTGGGGTGGCGACGTGTTCGAGTGCCGGCGCTGCTGGAGCTCATCGTCGCAGCAGCGGGGGAACCGCCGGGCCGGCCCCGGATCATCGCCATCGACGGCCGCGGCGGCGCCGGCAAGTCAACCCTCGCGGCCCGGCTGCAGGGGCACGCGGCCGCATCGGCGGTGGTCCACACCGACGATCTTGCCTGGCACGAGCCGCTCTTTGGCTGGGGCCACCTGCTCGCCGATCACGTTCTCCATCCCCTGCACCAGGGACGAGCGGTCGCCTTGCGACCACCGGCGTGGGGGCGACGAGGACGCGAGGGGGTCATCACCGTGCCCGCCGGTCTCGACCTCGTCCTCGTCGAGGGCACCGGCGCGAGCCAGCGAGAGCACGCAGGCCTCATCGACGCCACGGTCTGGGTCCAGGCAGACTTCGATGAGGCCGAGCTGCGCGCCCTCGCACGCGACATCGCGGAGGGCGTCAACGGTGACCCCGGGCAGGCCGCCGCGTTCTGGCGGTGGTGGATGACAGAAGAGCTGCCCTTCTTCGAGCGTCAGCGGCCCTGGGAGCGAGCCTGCATCCTGGTCAACGGGACGCCTCGCGACCGTCCCGACGCCGATGAGGTCGAGATCGGTTCGCTCGCTCCCTGACCGAGGGCGCCAGATGAGGGGCTGATAATCGGCCGCGCCGGCCGTATGATGCGCACGTGGCGGTGATCGTCCAGCGCCGGAGCCCGCAGGTCACGACCGTGCTGATCGCCGTGACGCTGGCGATGTCGCTCATCGTCGCCATGGACGCGCGGGCAGGCGGCGCGCTGTATCACCACCTGGCGCTGCTGCCCGAGGCGATCTGGCGCGGCCAGATCTGGCGGCTCGTGACGTGGCCGTTCATCCAGGGCAGCCCGCTCTCGCTGATCCTCACGTGCGTCACGATCTATGTGTTTGGCTCCGATCTGCTGCGAGCCTGGGGGCAGCGGCGCTTCGTGCGCTACCTCGCCGGCATCGTGCTGATCGCTGGCGTCGGGACCTCCCTCTTCGCGCTCGTGTTGCCGGCCGCCCGGGACCTTCCGCAGCTCGGCGGGATGGTGATCGCCGACGCGCTCGTGATCGCCTGGGCGCGGCAGTTCCCCGATCAGCCGGTCAGGGCGTACTTCGTGCTCGTCGTGCGCGGACGCGAGCTCGTGTCGGTCATCGTCGCCGTCACGATCGTGTTTGCCGTGTTCCTCGGCATCGCCTGGATGTTGCCGGAGCTGCTGGGCGTCAGTGCGGCGCTGCTGCACCGAAACCGCTCGGTCCGCCGCTGGTGGCTGAAGCTCAAGCTCGCCTGGACCCGCCGCAAGCTTCGCGTTGTGCGCGGCGGCCGCCTCGCCGACAGCGACGAGGCGTAGGCCTGCAGAACCCCTACCGGGGATGGATGAGCGGCGGCAGCTCGATCATCGCCCCGCCGCGCCTGAACCGGCGCGCCTGGATCGACGCGGGCGGGATGTCGAGCGTGGTTGCCACCGGGTCGCCTTCGTTGACCACGGCGACCGAGTAGCTCCCGGTCTCTTCGACGAGGAACGTCAACACGCCGATGACGTAGCGGATGGCGGGATCGGGGAAGAAGACCAGCTCCGCCGTGATGCTGCCGTCGTCGTTGAACGTGAGGTCGAAGAGATCGAGGAAGTTGTTCGGGTCGCCGGCCTCGCGGAGATCGCGGTCGTACAGGCTCACGAACGGGAAGAAGTCCGTGGTCGTCACGCGGACCATGACGGCCTTCTGCCCGCTCAGACCCGCCAGATCGAAGTAGTCGATGAAGTACGGATCGGGGAAGTCGGGATCGAGCGGGTCGTCCACTGTCAGCGCCCCGTCGGCCGAGCTGACCGGTGGCGAGCCGACCAGGACCACCGGGCTTCGACGGAAGCTCTCGTTCGCGTCCGGCCTGGCGGCGACGAGCTCGGAAAGATAGACGCCGACCGGCGCGCCGGTGACCTCGGCGTGGTTGGGGCCCTCGGCGCACGACAGCTGCTCGCTCGAGGCGGGGCCGGTCCCGTCGAGGTCGAAGCTGCACTGGAACGGGCGCGGGTGGCGCGCCTCGTCGATGATTGTCCAGCTCAGCGCGAGACGGTCCTCGCCCTCGAGCTGGGTGCTCAGGTTGGTGAGCTGCCAGCGCGGGTCGATGCGCTCGCAATGGGTCGGAGAGTGGTCTGGTCGCCGAAATCGGCCGCCGCGGTGCGTCCCGCGCGGACCTCGACGCGGTGCACGCGCGATGGCTCGCGCGCGGTCGCCTCGGCCCAGTCGGACAGCGCGGAGACGCGCGCCCAGACTCCCGGGTTGCCGGGCAGGGCGCATCCGTTGCCGTAGCTGGTGAGGCCCGAGAGCCGCCACTCCTTGTCGTCCCGGCTGCGGACCAGCATCGGGCCGCCGCTGTCACCCTGACAGGCGTCAACGCCACCCTCCGGGGTGCCCGCGCAGATCTGGGTCTCGAAGTTGATGGAGTCGGAGTAGACCTCGTGGCACGCGTCCTGGTCGAAGATCGGCGTGTGCACCTCCTGCAGGAGGTCGCTGTCGAGGTCGGTCACGCCCCAGCCGATGGTGGTGGCCAGGGTTCCGGTCCGGTCCAGCTGCGTGCCGGAGCGCAGCATCTCGACCGTGTTCAGCTCGCTCTCGGCCAGGGCGACCGGCGTAGCCAGCTCCCACAAGGCGATGTCGAAGCCGGCGAAGACGGAGAAGGGCTCGTCGGTCGGCTCGTCCGGGCTGAGCACGTAGTCGGGGTGGATGTGCAGCGCGGCCACCTCGAAGACCTGCCCGCTCCCGTCGGTGACGTCGTTGGTGCCGACGAGCACGCCGACCTCCTCCGGGGCGGATCCTTCCGTGCAGTGCGCCGCCGTCACCACCCAGCGATCGCTGACGAGCGAGCCGCCGCAGAACTGGAAGAGCTCTCCGTCGAACAGGAACCCGACGGCGACCATCAAACGGGTACTCCTCGATGGTCGTCACCGCACCGCCGATGATGCTCTCCGGCGCTCGGTGAGCCGGTTCGACCGCGGAATCGGCCTCACCGACGGGCCCTCGCCGCCGGCCGTGTTGCGCAACCCGAACGGCACCTCCTGGCGCACGTTGTAGGTGCCCGCCGAAAGTCCGTCGAACGAATACCGGCCGCGCGCCACGCTGTTGGTCGCGCGCTCGCCGTCGTCGAGGACGCCGTTGTCGTTGTCGTCGAGGTACACGCGCACGCCGCGCAGGCCCTCCTCGTGTCGATCGAAGCGTCCGTCGCCGTCGGCATCGTCCCACACCGAGCCGGCGATCCGTCCGCCATCGGACCGAGCTCCACGCTCGCGCTCGGCCCGGCCTCGCCCTCTGCCTCGGTGGAGGCACCGCTGGAGTGATCGACTCCGCATGCCCCGCGGACCGATGGACAGGCACATCGTGGCCCGGACGATCGCGATCGGGCTTCTTCCTCTTCCAGAAACGCTCATGACCTTCTCCTCCCGGCTGCGGGCCGCGGACGGTCACGCGCCATCCGTCACCCAGACAGTCGAACAGCCACCTCTTGGACACCCTGCGGCGCGATCACGGGACCCCTCAGCGCCTGATCGGCGCACCTGGATCGGTGCGGGCGGGATGTCGAGCGTGGTTGCCACCGCATCGCCTTCGTTGACAACCTCGACGGAATAGCTCCCGGTCTGCCCGCCGATGGAGGTCGACACGCCGATGACGTGGCGGATGGCGGGATCGGGGAAGAAGGCGAGCTCTGCGGTGATGCTGCCGTCGAGCTCGAAGGTGCGCTCGAAGCGATCGATGACGCTGGCCTGGTCGCCGGCCTCGCGGAGATCGCGGTCGTACAGGCTCACGAAGAGAAAGATGTCCGTGGACGTCACGCGGATCAGGACGGCCTTCTGCCCGCTCAGACCCGCCAGGATCGAAGTAGTCGATGAAGGACGGCTCGTCCGGGAAGTCGGGGTCGATGGGATCGTCACCGGTCAGGGCGCCGATCGCCGAGCTCACCGGCGGAGTCCCGACAAAGACGATCGGGTCTCGACGAAGCTCTCGTCCGCGTCCGATCTGGCGGCGACCAGATCGGAGAGATAGAGGCCCACCGGCGCGCCGTCGACCTCGGCGTGGTTGGGACCTGCGGCGCAGGGCAGGTGTTCGATCGCGCGAGGGCCGGGCCCGTCGAGGTCGAAACTGCACTCGTACGGGCGCGGCCGGCGCGCCTCATCGATGATCGTCCAGCTCAGCGCCAGACGGTCCTCACCCTCGCGCTGGGTGCTCAGGTTGGTGAGCTGCCAGCGCGGGTCGATGCGCTCGCGTCGCGGTCGAAGGGTGGTCCGGTCGCCGAAATGGGCCGTCTCGCTGGATTCCGCGCGGACCTCGACGCGGTGCACGCGCGACGGCTCGCGGGCGGTCGCCTCGACCCAGCCGGACAGCGCGGAGACGCGCGCCCAGACTGCCGGGTGGCCGGGCTCGGCGCATCCGTAGGCGTAGCTGGTGATGCCGGACAGCCGCCACTCCACGCCGCGGCTGCGGACCAGCAGCGGGCCGCCGCTGTCACCGAAGCAGCTGCTGATGCCGCCCTCCGGGACACCCGCGCAGATTTGGGTCTCGAAGTTGGTGGAGTTGACGTAGACCTCGTGGCACACGTCCTGGTCGAAGATTGGCACGTGGACCTCCTGCAGGAGGCGGGTGTCGAGCTCGGTCACGCCCCAGCCGATGGTGGTGGCCAGGGTCCCGGTCCGGTCGAGCCGGGTGCCGGGGTGCAGCATCTCGACCGTGTTGAGGTCGCTCTCGGCCAGGGCGACCGGCGTCGCGAGCTCCCACAGCGCGATATCGAAACCGGCGAGCACGGCGAAGGGATCCTCCGGGTCGAGGAGGTAGTCGGGGTGGATGAGCGTGGCGGCCACCTCGAGCAACTGCCCGCTCCCGTCGGTGACATCGTTGGTGCCGACGAGGACGGCGGCCTCCTCCAGGGCAATGCCTCCGTGCAGTGCGCGCCGTCACCACCCAGCGATCGCTGATGAGCGAGCCGCCACAATCTGGATGAAACTCCCCCTCGAACAGGAAGCCCGTGGCGACCATGAACGGGTACTCCTCGATGGTCGTCACCGCGCCGCCGATGATGCTCGCGCCGGATGAGCGTCCGACCGCAATCGGCGTCACCGCCGGGCCCTCGCCGCCGGTCGTGTTGCGCAACCCGAACGGGACCTCCTGGCGGACGTTGTAGGTGCCCGCCGGGAGTCCGCCGAACGAATACCGGCCGCGCGTGTTGGTGACGGTCCGCGCTCGCCGTCGTCGAGGACCCCGTTGTCGTTGTCGTCGAGATAGACGCGCACGCCGCGCAGCCCCTCCTCGTGTCAATCGAAGCGTCCGTCGCCGTCGCCGTCGTCCCGAGACCGACCGGGCGATCCGGGCGCAATCGGACCCGGAGCCCCGCGCTCGCGTTCCAGCCGGCCGCCCCGTCTGCATCGCCGGAGCAATCGACTCCGCATGCCGCGAGGCCGACGGCCAGGCACGTCGTGGCCGCGGCCCGACCAATCGCGATGGGGCTTCCTCTTCCAGGAATGCTCATGACGTCTCCTCTCGGCTGAGGCGGGGGTCACGCGCCATCCGTCACGCAGACCGCCGAACAGCCCTTCCCTTGGACACCCTCGCGGCGCGCCCCGGGACCCGTCCAGCTCCTGGATCGCCGAAATCTCGTCCGGCTCCCGGCCCACGCGAGTTGACGGTACGCTTCGCGTCCTTGATGGACTTCGACGCGATCGTCTTCGACCTCGACGGCACCCTCTGGGACACCACCTTCGCGTGTGCGGTCGCCTGGAACGAGGTCGCGGCCGCCCACGGTGTCGAGTTCCGGACCATCACCGCCGAGGACGTGCGCAAGGTGACCGGCAAGCCGCACGACGACTGCATTCGCCTGACGTTCACCGGAGTGCCGGAGGACGTCGTGACGTCGATGATCGACGCCACCGCAGTCGCGGACATCGAGGCGATCGCCCGCCTGGGCGGAACGCTCTACGAGGGCGTGGTCGAGGGGTTGACCCGACTGAAAGAGCGGTACCGGCTCTTCATCGTCAGCAACTGCCAGGCGGGCTACATCGAGACCTTCCTCGCCCTCTCCGGTCTCGGCCATCTCTTCGACGACTTCGAGTGCTTCGGAAGATCTGGCGAGCCGAAGGGCAAGAACCTCGCGGCCATCGTCGCCCGCAACGGCCTGCAACGACCGCTGATGGTCGGCGATGCGGAAGGCGACGAGAATCGCGGCGCGCCAGTGCGGCATTCCCTTCGCGTTCGTCACGTACGGTTTCGGGCGGGCCACCGCGCCGGACCAGACCCATCCGTCCTTTGCCGCTCTGGTCGAGGCGCTCGACTCCTGAAGCGAACGAGCGGTCGTGCCGGGTGAGCATGCTGATTCGGCATGCGCGGCGCTCCTCGGGCCGGCCAGGTCGCGCAAGGAGCCTGAAACGCTCGCCGCGCACCCGTCGCGCGGTCCGGCATCATCGTTGCTCTTCCAATCCGGCGGAGGAGGCGAACGATGAGAGCAGCAATGTTTCTGGTCGGACTTGTCGCGCTGATGAGCTTGCCGGCGCACGGTGGTCCCGGCTCGGGTCGCGGCAACAGGTCCGGCAACGCCGCAAAGGACGAGCAATGCGAGACGCTCGGTCGCCGGGTCTACGACCTGTGCATGGCGGGCCCGAAGGCGGACCGCGACGCGTGCCTGCGCGCGTACGACGAGGCGTACAACCGGTGCAGGTACCCGTCGTCCGGTGGTGCCACCCAGCCGGCGCCCGTGAACCCGGACCTGTCGGTGAACATCTACCGGTTCCCGTATGCCGACGGCAGCAGGGTCCACGTCTCGCGCGACTTCAAGACCCACAACGAGCCCGGCAAGCTCGACATGTCCGGCCGCGGGGGCGGGCCCTACCGCATCGTGGCCGCCGCGCCGGGCACCATCCGCTTCATCGAGGACCGCCTGTCGAAGCAGCAGCATCCGCTACGCTGGCTGCGGAACATGAGGGCCTGCAACAACAACTACGTCTGGATCGAGCACGCCAATGGCGAGTGGTCCAAGTACTCCCACATGCAGCAGTACACGACGACCGGGAAGGCCGGCCTCGACATCGGCGACAAGGTCGAGGCGGGGCGGTACCTGGGCGACGAGGGCAAGGTCGGTTGCGCCTGGCCGGCGCACCTGCACTTCGAGATGGTCAGGCCGCCGGATGGCTGGAAGCCGGCCATCGGCGACTCGAGCGGCGAGCTGGCCGGCTACCATCCGTCGCAGGCGCGCAACCCGGTCATCGCCGGCGTGCCCGGCAAGACGCTCAAGGACGGTGAGACCTACGCCGTCAACCGGCCGACCTGCAAGAAGGACGGCGACTGCGACGAGGGCGAGTACTGCAACGCCGGCGTCGATCTGAAGAGAAACAGCTGCGTCGCGCTGAAGAGCGACAACGAGACCTGCGACCTGGTCGGCGGCGGCCACCAGTGCAAGAGCGGCCACTGCCGGTTCTCGCGCTGCTACACCCCCGACGCGGCGAACATCGGCGACACCTGCTACATGGACGATGCCTGCAGGTCCGGCCGGTGCAGCGACATCGACGGCGTGAAGGGTGTCTGCGTCTGCAACGACGACGACGACTGCGGCTCGAGCAGCAGCTACTGCGACAAGGGGATCGACACGAAGATCAACGCGTGCCGCCCCAAGCTGAGCAACGGCGCCAAGTGCGGGAAGGCCGGGTCATTCGGCAACGACCACAAGTGCAAGTCGGGCAAGTGCTCCGGCTTCCCCAAGTACGAGTGCAAGTAGCCACGCCCGCATGACCGCGCCGCTCGCCTTCGATACTCCTATTGCATCCCCATAGGTCGGCGTGTATCGTCGTCGCCGGTGGGCAGCAAGACCGACGTGTGGCAGGGCACCCTGGCGCTCATGATCTTGAAGACGCTGGAGCGTCAGGGTTCGTTGCACGGCTATGGCATTGCGCGCCAGATCGAGCGGACGAGCGCCGATCTCCTGTCGGTCAACTACGGGACTCTGTATCCGGCGCTGCTGAAGCTCGAGCAGGAGGGATACATCGCTTCCGAGTGGGGTCTGTCGGACAACAACCGGAGGGCGAAGTTCTACGCCCTCACGCGAGCGGGCCGGAAGCAGGTCGAGAAGGAGGCCCGGGAATGGGAGCAGATGTCGGCCATCCTCGCTCGCTTCCTCGATCCCCGGACCACGTGAGAAGCAACTTCCTCGGCCCGCAGATGCGTTCCTGTCCGCACTCCTGTTGTTGACGTATGGGCGTCATCGGGTGACGAAGAAGTGTGGGCGCGGATTCCGAAGCCATCCGCGATCTCCACTTTGCGTGAGGAGCGATCCCCGATGTTTCGTTTCTTCGTCCGAGCGCTGCTTGCCGGCGCGGCTGTCGCGCCGATGGCGTGCAGCCCGACCAGGAGCCAGGGTGCACCGATGAGCAAGCAAGAACAGCTGAAGCCGAGTGACACGGGCCATGCCGAGGCTGCCGAGGGCCTGCGCGTCTATTACGAGATCCACGGAAAAGGTGAGCCGATCGTGGTGCTGGCCGGCGGGCTGGGGGACATCAGCTCGATGGCGCAGACGATCGGCCCGCTGTCGCGCGAGCGTCAGGTGATCGGCATCGACCTCGAGGGGCACGGCCGCACGGCGCTGCGCGCCACCCCGATGAGTCACGAACGAAACGGCGATGACGTCGCCGCGGTGCTGCGGCACCTGAAGATCGCGAAGGCCGATGTCGCCGGCTACTCGCACGGCGGCGATGCGGCGATCCGGATGGCGATCCAGCATCCCGAGATGGTGCGCAACCTGATCGTCATCTCCACCGCCGCCGCGCGCGAGGGCTGGTATCCCGAAGTCCTCAAGGGCATGGAAGCCGTGAGCTCGGCGCAGGCCGAGATGATGGAGCAGACGCCGTTCTACAAGCGCTACACCGCCGTCGCGCCGCATCCGGAGCAGTTCCCCCTGCTGCTCGACCGCATGGGTGAGCTGATGAAGAAGGACTACGACTGGCGTGCCGAGATCGCGAAGCTGCGCGTGCCCACGCTGCTGCTGTTCGCCGACCATGATGCGATCTCGATGCGTCACATCGCCGAGTTCTTCGCGCTGTTCGACGGCGGCGTGCGCGACGCCGGCTGGGAAGCCAAGCCGCGATTCTCCCGCGCACGGCTCGCGATCGTGCCGGGCTACACGCACTACAACTTCGGCATGGGACCGGACATCGCGCGGGTCATCGAGGCCTACCTCGACCAGCCCACGTCGCCGCCACCCAGTTCACGCCGCCGTAGTTCCGGACCCGGCGCCGACCCACTGTCAGTGGGAGGCGATGAGCGGGATGGACAGCAGGGCGCCGGCAATCCCCGCGCGCTGCAGCGGGGTCGCGCGCTCGTGCAGGATCGTGCTCGCGCACAGCACCGTGATCGCAGGATAGAAGGCGGACAGGATCGTGGCCACGTCGAGGCGCCCGTGCCGCGTGGAGTACACGAACAGCGCATTGGCGGCCGCATCCAGGACACCTGCGCCGACGATGTACCACCAGCTGGCCGGCCGTTCGCGCACCCGGGCGGAGACGAGCGCCGGAGCGAGGACGGCGACCCCCGCGGCGCGCGCGGCGACCAGAGGCCAGAACACGGCCTCGCCGGTGGCCTGCTTGCTGCAGGTCAGGTACGCGCTGAAGGCAAGGCCGGCGCAGATGGCGAGCCCCAACCCCTTCGTCTCTCCGCTCGACACCGTCATCAGCCAGACCGCGGCCAGCGCGACCGCGAAGCCGACCAGCTGCGTGGTCGCCGGCAGCCCTTGATCGAAGATGGCGACGGTGTAGAGGACGGAAAGTCCGCTCGTCACGATCGCCGCGATCGGAGAGTTGATCCCCATCTTCCCGATGGCCAGCGCTCGATAGAAGCAGAGATAGCCGATGCTCGCGCCCACACCGGCGGCGCCGCCCCACAGAAGCGCGGGCGCAGGCGGCATCTGCTCGCCGGCCGCGAGCGCGAAGGTCAAGAGGCAGGCAAGCCCCGCCGCCTGTGACAGCACGACGACGAGGACAGGATGTGCGCCTCTCGCGCCCATCCCCCCACTGAAGTCTGCGCCGCCCCACAAGACCGCTGCGGCGAGGGCGAAACTGGGCCCGACGAATTCGTACGGCAACTACCGACTCGCTCGGTCGTCGATTTGTTGAACAACTCGAGATCCGGGAGTCGTGCTCTACTGCGCTGCTGAGTTCTGCGACGTCGATGTCGTGAGGTGACGATGATCTTCGTTGGCGACGGCGCGCTGCTGCAGCAAGCGGTGTCGAGCGCACTCACACGAGGGTACCGGGTCGACGGAGTTTTTGGCAACAGCGACCGCCTGGGCTCCTTCTGTGCGCGGCATCGAGTGCCGTTTGCAGCCGCGCGCGACCTCCAGGCCGATCCTTCCAGAGCTCGATCCATGTGCTCCGATGGCGTCGGGTTCTCCATCGACAATGCGCTCCTGCTCCAGGCCAGCTTCCTGGCCTCGGCGGGTATCTCCTTCTTCGGCATTCACAGCGGCATCCTCCCCATCCAGCGCGGCGATCCGATCGTCGCGGCCATCTTCGCGATTCTGGACGGGAGCCCCGAGTACGGCGTCTCACTGTACGAGCTGGACGCTGCCATCGACGCGGGCGAGATCCTGGCCATCGAGCGCTTCGCCATCTCACCGGAGATGCGGCTGCACGAGCTGATACTCAGGTGCGCCGATCTCAGCCAGCGGATGTTCGACGACCACGTTAACAGCATCGCCCGGCGGACGTACCGCGGGAGGGTCGGGGAGGTCGGAGCGACCCGGCTCTACACGTCGAGAGATCTCGGATCGCCTGCTCGGCTACCGCGACCACGAAGACTTCGACCGGGCCACGGATCTCGGCCCTCTCGACGGCGCCTTGCCGCGAGAGCACGTCCGCCGGATCGAGGAGCTGCGCGCTCACCTCGACCGGCGCCGGGCGACCATCGACGCAACCGATCGTCGCCGCCGCTCGGTCGCGTTCTGGCTGGGTCAGCTCGCCGACCTTCCGCCCCTGCGTCTTGCTGCCGGCGGCGACGGTGTCCATGAAGAGCCGGTCGCAGACGCCGCTCGCGGACAGCACGGGTTCGCCCTCGAGCGAGGGACGACGGAACAGCTCCGCGGCTGGGCGGCATCCCGGAACGTCGAGCCGGGAGACGGGCTGCTCGCCGCGCTGTTCGCGCTCGTGGCCCGATACGGTGGAGCGCGGGACGTCTGCATCGAGACCGCGCCACCGGCGGCGACCTCTCGCCGACCGCTCCCCATCAGGGTCCGCTTGCCCGATGATGTCGGCTTCGAGGGCGCCGTGATGCGGGTCCGCGAGCAGTGCGACCTGGCGGCGTCTCACGCGGAAGGACTCGACGACGAGGAGACGCAGGACGCCAGCTCGGCCGGCGAGGGCGCCCCTTCGACATCGTTTTCACCGAAGCCGGCGAGAAAGCGGTGCCGGCGAGCGCCGCCGTCGCGCTGTCCTGGACCTACAAGGAGCGGGACGGCGGGATCGAGCTCGTCATCGATCACGACGCCGCCGCGTTCGCCCCGCCCCTCGTCGCGAGGATGTTCGACTCACTACCGTCGACTCCTGGAGCAGGCGCTGGCACGTCCGGCCGACTCCATCTTCTCGCTCGAGCTCCTGACCGAGGAAGAGCGCGGGAAGCTGTACCGGGACTGGTCGCCCTTCGAAGAGGACGGCCGCGCCGGAAGCGTCGCCCGGCTGATCGAGCGCCGCGCCTCCGAGAATCCCGCGGCCGTCGCGGTGGTCGACCATCAGCGGCCGCCGCTGCGTTTCTCGGAGCTGGACCGGCGAGCGAACCAGCTGGCTCGCTTCCTGCGCGCCCTTGCCCCGCCGCCGGAGGCGCGCGTCGCGATCTGCCTGGCGCCGGGACGAGACGCGATCGTCGCGATGCTCGGCGCGTGGAAGGCCGGGTGCGCGTTCGTCCCCATCGATCCCGGCCAGCCTCGCGAGCGCATCCGGTGGATGCTCGCCGACGCCGCCGCATCGATCATTGTCTGTCACGCCGCGACGCGGCAGCTCGCCGGCGATCGCCACTGCGTCGCGCTCGACGACCCGGCCGTCGCCGAGCAGATCGACCGCTGCGACGGCGGCCCCCTGCCCTGGGCGGGGGCAGCCAGCCATCTCGCCTACGTCATCTACACGTCAGGGTCGACGGGCGCGCCCAAGGGCGTACTCGTCGAGCACGGATCGCTCCTGAAGGCGTTCGCCGGCGCGCAGCGAGCGCACGCGCTGACCGGCGAGGACCGATTCCTCGGCCTCGCCTGTCCGGGATCCGATGCCGCCGTGTGGCAGCTTCTGGCTCCGCTGTGCCGGGGCGGCCGCGTGGTGCTTACCGGGGACTCATCCGATCCGGTCGAGATCGTCCGCTGCATCGAGCGGGATGGCGTGACCGTCGTCAACCTGGTGCCGTCGCTCTTGCCCGCCGTCCTCGACGAGATCGACAGGAGGTCGTCGGGCCTCCCCTCGCTGCGGACGGTGATCTGTGGCGGCGAGGCGCTTCCGCTCGCGCTGCTCAGACACATCGCCCGCACCCTGCCGGGCCGCGAAGTCTTCAACGCCTATGGCCCCACCGAGGCCTCGTGCCAGGTGACCTTTCATCGCTGTCGTCCCGACCGGCAGGTGACCATCGGCAGGCCCATCGCTCACACCCAGCTCTACGTGCTGAGCCCCGAGAGGATGCCGCTGCCGATCGGCGCGACCGGCGAGATCTACATCGGCGGCGCCACCCTCGCCCGGGGGTATCTCGACAACCCCGCGCTCACGCGGGAGAGGTTCCTCGCCGACCCGTTCGCTCCCGATCGCGGCCGGCGCATGTATCGCACCGGCGATCTGGGCCGCTGGCTCGAGAACGGCGAGATCGAGTTTATCGGCCGCGTCGATCATCAAGTAAAGCTGCGCGGGCACCGGGTCGAGCTCGGCGAGATCGAGAACGCCCTGCGCCAGTATCCCGGGATCGTCGACGCCGTCGTGCTGCTCGACGAGCACGGGTCGGCGGCCCCGCGCCTGATGGCATACGTGCTGGCGGGAGCGACGCTCTCCCCCGCGGGGCTCAGGGACCATCTCGCGGCCCGGTTGCCCTCGCACATGCTACCCGCGGCGGTCGTGCCGCTGTCGAGCTGGCCGTTGACCCGCCACCGGAAGATCGACCGGGATGCGCTCCCGTCGATCGGCGCCGAGCCGCTGCACGTCGCCGGCGAGCCGGTCCCGCCCCGGACCGCCGTCGAGGTGCGCCTGGCCGCGATCTGGAGCGAGCTGCTGGGGGTCGCCCGGATCGGTATCCATGACCGGTTCGTGGACCTCGGCGGGCACTCGCTCCTGGCCGTTCGCCTCATCCACGAGGTCCAGGCCCGCTTCGGGGTCGAGCTGTCGCTGCGCTCCGTCGACGAGCTGGCGACCGTGGAGAGCATGGCCGCCGCCATCGCGTCCGGACAGGGCGGACGTCCGCGTCGACAGCAGCCCGCCCGGGGGACTCTCCTGGCCGATGCCTCGCTTCCAGGCGACATCGTCCCGCGACCCGGTCGAGCCACCGCCGGCGACATCCTGGTCACCGGCGCGACCGGCTATCTGGGACGCCACCTCCTCCGCGCGCTCCTGGACCGCACCCGGGACCGGATCCGCTGCCTGGTTCGAGCACCGAGCGAGGCGGAAGCTGGCCACAGGCTCCGGCGTGCGCTGGAGCTGGCCGGATCGGACGCCGGCGTCGGCCGGGTCAGCATCGTCGTGGGCGATCTCGGCGCTCCCCCGACTGGGATTGTCCGCGCGCGCGTGGAGGCTCCTGAGCGAGCGCACGAGCAAAATTTTTCATGTCGGGGCGGCAGTCAATCACGTCAGGTCGTACGACTCGCTCCGCGCGCCGAACGTCGGTGGCACGCTCGAGCTCCTGCGCCTCGCCGTCGCCAGTCGGCCGGTGGAGATCGCATCACATCTCCTCCATCGATGTGGTCCCGCTCGCCGGCAGCCCTGCGCCGGAATCGCTGGTCATCGACGCGCCGCCCGATCGCATCGAGGGCTACGGCGGGACCAAGTGGGTGGCGGACCAGCTCGTCGCTCGCGCCGCGGCGCGGGGACTTCCAGCCCGGATCTATCGAGTCGGTTATGTCGGACCGCACTCGCGCGGCATCGATGCCAATCCGGCAGGCTGGGTCGAGCTGTATCTGACCGCGATGTTCAAGCTGCGCAGCGTTCCCGAGGACATGCCGGGCTTCCCGCTCACGCCCGTCGATCTCCTCGTGCAGTCGATAGGTGACCTGGCGAGCGATCGGGGCGGGCCTCCTCGCGCCTTCCACCTGGTCCACCGCGAGCGCGAGATCACGCGCGAGACGGTGCTCGCCGCCTCTGCCGTCAGCGGTCTGGACCTGGCGGTGGTCCCTCGCCGGACCTGGCGAGATCGTCTGGCCGCCTTCTGCGCGAGTCACCCGACCGATCCGGCGAGCCTGCTCGGCCCCTACCTCGACGAGACCGGCGAGCTGGCGTCGAGGACGCTCGCGGGCACGGGAGACTTCGATCCGGTCGCGCTGGTGACCCGATTCTTCGAAGCCCACGCCACCACCGATGCCGGCGGACAGGAGCGGCGCCGAGCATGACCATCCGGCAGATGTCTCCCGAGGAGGCATTGCGCGCCTTCAGCGGCGCCGCCGTCCGCCACGACCTGCATCCGCTACAAGACATCGGGACGAGGCGGTATGGAGCGACCTGCATCTCGCACGCCGTCCTGACGGACCCGGTGTTCAGCTCGCCATGGTTCGGTCACGCGTCGGGCAGTCAGTCAGGAGAAACGCTGCTCTTGCACGGGTGCCTCGCGGGCGCGTACGGCGAGATGATCGAGAACGTGAGCTGCGACCTCTGGTATCCGGACTGGCTCCCTTGCCGGCGCGAGATCGCGCCCCTCTGGGACGAGCGCCGCGTCAACGTCGATGAATGCGTCGAGACGCTCCCGCCGGGCAGCGGGCTGCGGGCGACCATGGCGGCGGCGTCTCCGCGAACCCAGCACAGAGTCCATCGCTACGTCGGTCTCGCGGGCGGCGAGGAGCTGCTGTTTCCCAGGGAGATCGGGCTCGAGGTGGTCGGGCGCAACAACGGCGGCGCGGTCGGCTCGAACCTGTGTGAGGCGATCGTCGCGGCCCTGTTCGAGACCTTCGAGCGGTACGCGCTCCGCAAGTTCGCCCTTCGCGCGGCGCGGTTTCCGCTGATTGACCCGAAGACCTTCGCCGGTGAGCCAGTGGAGCGGGTCGCCGCAAGTCTGAGGGCGCAGCGCCGCGAGCTGCTCTACCTCGACATGACGCTCGGCGGCAGGCTGCCTGTGGTCGGGGTGCTGCTCCTCGATCCGGCGCTCGACAGCATGTCTCTCGCGGTCGCGGGCGGCCACCGCGTCGAGCACGCCGTCGAGCACTGCCTGCGGGAGATGATGTCCGACGAGTACTACGGAGATCGCGTCACCGGCTGGTCCGCCGCCGTCGATACCGCGGACCTCGTGCGCGCGTGGAGCCGCGCCGGCTTCACGGCCGGCTGGGGCGGCAGCCTCGCCCAGGTGGAGCTCGAGCGGCCCTACTCGCGGGACTTCCGGGCCGCGTTCGAGCTGCCTGCCCGGAACACCGTCGATCTGCTCGGCGCCTGCCTGCGGATCTGCCGCCGGTTCGACGCGGATGTGTTCGTGCGCGACTGCTCGATCCTGGGGGTCGCGGCCGTGCACGTCTACGCGGGCACACTGTCCGAGTACTCGTTCGTCGCTCACGAGGGGCTGCTCGGGGTCGAGCGCCAATGCGCGCGCGCTCGTCGAGGTGAGCAGGGACTGCTGGCTCCACGACCATCTGCCGGCGCTCGACAGATGCAGCCGCGGCGACTTCGAGGCCTCGCGACCGCTCGCCGCCTTGCTCGACAACCCGTTCGTCGGCAGCCCCGAGAGCGAGGACGTCTGCGACTACTTCTCCTGGCCGGTGTCGTCACGGCTCGACGCTGCCCTCGAGAAGGGCCATCGCGGCGTTCCTTTCACGATGCTGGTCGCCGGCCTGCGCTATCACGCGGGTGACGTCGCGGAGGCCGCCCGGCTCTGGCGCCGGCTGGATCCGGGCCCGGGCGGACCGGCCCGCAGTGTGGGGCACTTTCTGGACCTGGCGGCGACGTCGGGCGACCTGCCCGGGACGAAGCGGCGCTTCAGCTCGGCCTTCGGCCCCGCGAGGCTCGAGCAGGTCGAGCGCGCGCTCGCGCTGGAGACGCTGCTGAGGATCCCGCTGCGGCCCGGCGACAGCGAGGTCGAGCAGATCTGGGAACGGTTCCGCCGACGGATGTATCCGCGCCCTGGAGAGTGGCGAGCTCCGCCGCTCGAGCTGGGCCGAGGAAGCGACGCACATGCCCACCAGTGACAAGATCCTGTACTACCTCTTCGACCGGCAGAATCCGCGCGCCGAGCGGGCCGAGGGCTACTACTACGACGACGCGGAGGGTAATCGATATCTCGACGCGACCTCCGGCGCGTACAACTGCGTGCTCGGACACACGATGCCCGGGCCGGTCGCGGACGTCCTGCGCGCCCGGACACAGGCGTTCAACTTCGCGAGCATGGCCTACTTTCAGAACGACGCCGCCAACCGGCTCGCCGATCGTCTGCTGGCGCTGATGCCGGACTTCGCGGCGACCGGCTTCTACCAGAGCGGGGCCGACGCGGTCGAGGCGGCGCTGCGGGCCGCTCTTCAAGTCTCGCGAACGCGGCACTCACCATCGCGGACGAAGATCATCGGGCGGCGAGGCGCCTACCATGGGCTCACCATGGGCGCCCTTGCCCTGGGCGGTTCCGGCAGCGTCCGCGCCCAGGACGTGCCGAACTTCGTGCAGCTCGAACAGCAGGATTGCTTCAAGTGTCCCTTCGACCTCGCGTATCCCTCCTGCGACCTGATGTGCGCCTCGGCGCTGGAGCGCCTCATCGAGGTGGAAGGGCCGGACACCATCGCTGCGTTCGTCGGTGTGCCGTTGACAAACGGCGGGCCGGTGCCGGACGAGTACTGGCCGCGCATCCGCGAGATCTGCACCAGGTACGGGATCCTGCTCGTCTCCGATGAAGTGCTCGAGGGCATGTGGAGGATCGGCCCGGCGGTGGCCCTGAACAGGTGGAACGTGGTCCCGGACATCGTCGCCACCGGGAAGGCCCTGGGCGCCGGCTTCATCCCCATCTTCGCGACGCTGGTCACGGCCGACGTGCGCGAGTCGCTGGCGCTGTCGGGGCGGTTCTGGGGCGGACACACCTACTCGGGCCACGTCCTGTCGTGCGAGATCGCCCTCGCCGTGCTGGATCAGATCGAGTCCCGTCTGCTCCCCGCCGGGGCCATCGCTTCCATCGAATCGCAGCTCGCGGAGGTCCTCGGGTCGATCTGCGAGCGTTGCCCCGGAGCGAAGATGGCAGTCATCGGCGCCATGGGCCGACTGATCGTTCCGTGCACGTCGCCCGAGGGCGGCGCCGACAAGTTCTATCTGGCCGTGCAGCGGACACTGCTCTCGTGCGGCCTGCTCTTATGGATTGAGGACATCCAGCCGGACCACATCGAATTCGGGCTCGGCCCTCCATACATCGCGGACCGGGAATTCTTCTCGGAGCTCGCCCGGAGGCTGGGCGTGTTCCTCACCGCGCTCGGGCAGCTTGCCAGCCCGGCAGCTGAGCTCGGGGCAACGGCATGAGCCATCGCACGACGACACTCGACGACCTCCTCGACGCCGGCGTCGCGGCGGAGCTGGATGCCGAGACGACCTCGGCCCGCGGGCTCCCGGCGCGGATCTGACTACGACCCGGCGGTCTTCGAGGCCGAGTGCGAGCGGCTGTTCCCGCGCACGTGGGTGGCCGTCGGAGTCGCCTCCGACATCCCGGCCCCGGGCGACGCAGCTCCGGTCACTGTCGCCCGCCGAAACATCGTGCTGGTTCGCGGCGACGACGGGCAGATCGGTGCCTTCTACAACACCTGTCGCCACCGCGGAATGAAGCTCCTGTGCCAGGCCTCTCGGGGCCTCCGCAGCTTCGTGTGCCCGTTTCACAACTGGACGTACGGGCTCGACGGGCGGCTGCGGGCGATGCCCTACGTCGGCGGCGTCGGCCAGCACACGCTCGACGGGTTCGACAAGGACAGCCTCGGGCTGGTTCCGGTTCGCGCCGGCATCTGGTGCAACACGATCTTCGTCAACCTCGACGGCAAGGCGCCGTCACTCGACGAGCACGTCGATCCGCTGGTCCGCCACCTGGGCGGAGAGCGCGACTGGAGCGCCCTGCATCACCACGCGCGCGGAAGCATCCACACCGACCGGGTCCGCGGAAACTGGAAGGGGTACCTCGAGAGCGCGCTGGAGGAGTATCACCTCAAGGCGGCACATCCGCAGATCTTCGCGGGCATGGATCCGCTGACGTGGAAGGACGAGCCGATCATCGATCGCCACCTGCTGGGGTCCGAGGCCCTGATCAGCGGCAGCTACGGGGCGGGCCCCATCTACTATTCGGGCGTGCCGCTGCCGCGATGGCTCGAGCGCGGAGAACGCTGGCAGACCTACATCGTGCTGTTTCCCAACCTCGGCATCTTCGCGGCTTCCGATCAGCTGTCGATGGAGATCGTCCTGCCGATCGACGCGACGAGCTACGAGCACCGGCAAGAGTTCTACTTCGACGGCCGCGTCCAGCCCGACGGCGTGCACAAGGGTGCCGTTAACGCGGCCGTGCAGGCCTGGGAGCTGCTCAATCAGCAAGACGCCGTGCTCCTGGATGCGTGGCAAGACACGCAACCCACGAACCAGGCGATCGGGAACCGCGCTCGCTTCGCCGGCCGCTGGGAGGTCAACGTGCAGCGATTCCAGCAGCTGTATCTGGAATCGCTGCGCGGCGCGAACCGAGCGCCGGAAGCGCGATCCACCTGAGCGGTCTGCCCGTTTCCGCGGCGCGCGGATAGCGGTCACACAAAGAATACGCCTACCCTGGAGGCGGCGTCGCCAGGGCCGAACCGGTCGCGCGCGAGACCTGCCGTCCGATCATCGCGGCCGCCGGGAAGCGCATCTCGACGGTGGTGCCTTGCCCTCTCCGGCTGGTCACCGCGATCGCGCCGTTCAGCCGCTTGACCTCCTGCAGCACGGCCGCCAGCCCTACCCCGCGCCCCGAGACTTCCGCGACCTGGTCGCGCGACGACACCCCGTCCCTGAACAGCGCAGCCACGCGCGCCTCGTCGGTGTCGAAGGGGAGGCCCTCCTCGGCGGCCTTCCGGCCCAGCGTGTCCCAGTCGATGCCCACGCCGTCATCGCTGACCCGGATGACCAGCTCGTCCGTCTCGCGCGTGGCCGACAGGACCAGACGGCCCGCCGCGCTCTTTCCGGCCGCGGCGCGCGCCGACACCGGCTCGATCCCGTGGTCGACGGCGTTCCTGATCAGGTGGACGCACGACGACCAGAGCGGCGCCCAGTCGGCATTGCTGGTGCGCAGGCCGTTGCCCTCGCAGACGACCTCGAGACCCGGCTTGCCGAGACGGTCGGCCAGCGCGCGGGCGCTCTCACCCAGCCGTTCGAGCCGCGCCTGCATCGGATCGAGCTCCCAGGCCGCCATGGCGGTCAGGATGCTCTCGTGGTTGCGGCGCCGCTGCACGAGCTGGACCACGTCGCTGTAGTCGCTCCTGTGCACCTCGAGATGCTGGAGCGAGCGCTCGCCGCGGATCTCGTGGATGCGCCCGGCCAGCCGCTGCCAGGTCTGGTCGAGCAGCTCGCGATCGAGGGCGCTCATGTCGAAGCCGTCCCGCAGGCGTTCCTCGATGGCATGACAGAGCGCCGCCAGGGTCAGCAGTCCGAACTGGGCCGCGTTGCCCTTGAGCGTGTGAACCAGCCGAGCGGTGACCACGTGGCTGGTGCCGGACGCGAGGATCTCCGAGACCAGGCTCTCGGCACCGTGGAAGAAGTTCAGGAACCCGGTCCAATCACGCCCCATGTGCTCGAGCACGCGGATGAGATCGCGCTGCTCCGCTTCGGTTCGCTCCCGCTCGAGCCTGGCCGTGATGTCGTCGAGGACGACCAGCAGGCCACCGCAGGCCCCGTTGGTGAGGATCGGCTCGTACGACACCTGGATGATCCGTTCGCCCAGGCGTATCTGTCCCGGCATCTGATCGAGACACACCTCGATGGGCAAGAGTCCCTCGCGCAGCTGGTCCAGCTGGAGCTCGAACCAGCTGGCGAAGGCCGGGTCGTGTGAGCGGACGTAGTCGGAGAGCTTGAGCCGTCCTGTCACCGGCCCGAACCAGCGGTCCACGATCGCGGAACGTTCGGGCGATATCCAGCCCTCGGAGTCGATGCCGATCAATCCCTCCTGCACCGCGTCGAGGACCATCCGCATCGCCTGGTTGCGCTGCGCGAGCTCGCGAGTCCGCTCTGCGACCGTGGCCTCGAGCAACGTGGTCTGGACCGCCGCCTGACGGCGGCGTCCCCGCTCCATCGTCCAGGCGCCCAGGACGAGCGCGAGCGCGGCCACGGCCAGGATCTGCAGCATGAGGGCCCGGTGCTCCATCGTCGCGCGGCGCGCGGCGGTGACCTTCTCGAGGCGGGCGAACGCCCGCTCCATCCCGTGCGCGTAGACGGCCTTGTCCGCCCGGTAGGGCTGGCTCTCGAGCAGCTTCAGCGCCTCCTCGTGCCTGGCGCCCTTGCTCAGCTCGAACGAGCGGGTCTCCATGGCGACGAGGCGCTGGTTCGCCTCGTCGGTGGAGCTCACCGCGGCCGCGACGTCGGCGTCCGGCGCGAGAGCGATGGTGGCTCGGATCACCCGATCGAGCTCATCGACGTGGGCGTTGTAGCGCTCCTGGTAGCCGCTGTCGCGCGCTGCCGCGGCCATGCGGGCGGACATCGTCAAGATCTCGTCGAGCGTCATGATCCGCCCCACGTTCTTGGCGAGCTGACGCTCCAGTCCGATGGACTCGCGCACCGGCCTCTGGATCCAGATATAGGCGGCCGTGGCGCCCAGCAGCACCGCGAGGCCGCAGAGGAATGCCCACTGGCGGACGCGGGAGGGAGGACGACGCGTGGTCGCGGTGTCGGTCATTGGTTCGGCGGCCGGCTCCGGCTCAGTCGAAGAAGATCGCCCCGCCCTCGGCCTCGGCGACGGCCTCTGCGGACGGTTCCGGGAGCGCGAAGCCCTCCCGGATCTCGGTGTCGAGCCACACACAGGCCCTGCCCCGAGCCGACTCGAAGCAATGGCCGGCGGGCGCGCAGCGCGGTTGTAGCGGCGTGAGCAGCTCTCCGCGCAACACCGACGGAGTGGTCCCGTAGATCTCGGTGCCGTAGCGCAGGAGCTGGTTCTTGAACCGGCCGAGCAGCTGGTTGGACAGCTCGGCGATCCAGTCGCGCATGAAGGCGGTGCTCGGGCTAAGCTCCTCGAGCAGCTCGCTCGTCAGGGCCAGGAGCAGCGTGCCGCGCATGTCTCTGCCGGCGAACCCGATCACCCCCGAAAGCACGAAGTGCTGACTCTCCGACGATCTCGTACCGGTGTACGTGAGCGGCCGGTTGTAGTCGGCGAACAGCGCGGCGGCGCACTGGATCAGGAGATCTTGCAGAACCTTGTCGTTGTGCATGACGGCTCCTGACATCCTCAGGCGGTCAGCTTGTTCACGGTGGCGAGGAGAAGGTCGGGCTTGAACGGCTTGACGAGCCAGCCCTTGGCCCCTGCCTGGCGCGCCCGCTGGATGAGCGCCGGCTGGCCCTCCGTCGTGAGCATCACGACCGGGACCTTCTTGATCGTCTTGCTCTGGGCGATCTGCTCCATCATCTCGAGGCCGCTCATCCGCGGCATGTTGATGTCGCAGATCACCATCGAGATGCCGTTGTCGTCGGAGAGCTTGCTCAGACCGTCGACGCCGTCGAACGGCTTCCACGATCTCGTAGCCTGCCTGCCCGAGCGTCGTGCCCACCATCTGGCGGACCGTCGCGGAATCGTCTACGACAAGGACTCGCTTGCTCAATGCCTACCCCCGTTCGTGTGGAGATCGGCCGCAGGCCGTGCGACTTGAGCGACCGACGTACCGCCCTCCGACGGCAGGCACGCCCGGGGGGGGTGGGTCGGGAGCACCATGGCCGGCTAAAGGTGCGGAGGGGAGCGGCCGATCCGAGAGACGTCGCCCTGTGCGGGCGTCCTGCAATGACCCAGCCGACCTTCGTCGCCTATCTCGCTCCGGCCGCGGGGTTCTGCCCCGAGGTGCGCTCCTGGCTCGAGCGTGCCGGCTTCGCGGTCCAGCTGTTCCGCGGCACCTCGGATCTTCAAGAAGCCGCCCTGGTCGAGCAGCCGTCCGTGGTCATCATGGACGTCGATTTGCCGGCCACCCCGGGCGGCCTGGAGATGACGCGTGCGCTCAAGCAGGATCCGCTGACGCAGCCGATTCCGATCATCCTGCTGGCCGGCAGGGGCGAGGAGGCGGGCGCCGCGTGCCTCGACGCGGGCGCGGACGATTTCATCCTCAAGCCGGTCCGCGGCCGCGAGCTGTGCGCCCGTGCGCGAGCCGCGAGCCGCGCCTTCGAGGCATTTCGACGGCGCCACGAGCAGCACGCCGAGCTGGCCGACATGTACTTCCGTCTGGCCGACACCGAGGAGAAGGCACGCCTGAGCGAGGCGCGCATGCATGCCATCATCGAGGCGGCCCAGGATGCGGTCTTCACCCTGAACGCGGACGGCTACCCGGATCTGATGAACGGCGCGGCCGAGGCGATGTTCGACATGTCGCGCGCCGAGGCGGGCGTCGTCCGCTTCCTGGACCTGTTCGGCGTCGATGGATCGCGCCTCGAGCTCCGCGACGCGCTCGAACGGATCGCCTCGGGGCAGGTCCGGTCGGAACGCCGCGAGGCGGTCGCCCGGAGCCGCACCGGCGAGGAATTCCCCGTGGACTGCTCGATCACGTGTGCGGAGCGCCCGGAAGGGCCGATCGTGTGCATCGTCGTGCGCGATCTGCGAGGAGCGCGCCGGATCGAGGCGCTCATGCGCCAGGCCCATCAGCTGCAGGCGGTGGGGCGGATCGCGGCGGGAATCGCGCACGAGATCAACACGCCGATCCAGTGCATCGGCGACACGCTGTCCTTCGTCCAGGAGGCCTTGGCCGCGATGCGCCCTCTCGTGGACGTGTACCGGGAGGTGATGGTGGCTGCCGCGAGCCACGCCGGACTGTCCGAGGTCGTCGCCCGCACGCGCGCCGCGGAAGAAGCAGCCGACGTCGACTACCTGCTCGCGGCCGGGCCGGAGGCGGTGGGCGGCGCGCTGGAGATGGGCAAGCGCATCGCCGACATCGTGCGGGCGACGAAGGAATTCGCCCGATCCGAGCGCCGCGGCGCGACCAACGAGGAGCTGGGCGCGCTGGTCAGCAACGTGCTCGAGCTATCGCGTCTGACCTATGCCGAGGTCGCCGACCTCCAGGTGGAGATCGAGGAGGTCACCGCCGTCGCTCATGCCACCGAGCTGGGCGAGGCGATCCGACACATGATCGTGAACGCCGCCGATGCCATCCGGGCCACCGGGCGTCGAGGTCGGATCGGCGTGCGCGTCGAGCGCGTCGCCGAAGCGGCTCAGGTGACAGTCGCCGACGACGGCTGCGGCATCCCGCCGGAGGTCGCCCCGCGCGTCTTCGATCCCTTCTTCACCACCAAGGAGGTGGGCAGCGGGGTCGGCCTCGGCCTGTTCATGGCCAGCTCGGTCGCCCACCGCCACGAGGGCACGCTCACCTTCGACACCCGCCCGGGCGGCGGCAGCACCTTCGTCCTCCGCATCCCCCTCGACTTCCGCGACCAGCAGCCAGATCGCGCAGCACGAGGGGGGAGGCTATCGGGCGGTCAGAGCGGTAGTCCGAGGGGGCCGTCGCCGCCGAGGTCGAGGTCGACGCAGATCCCGGTGGCCTCGCAGACGACTGCCGTGTACTGGGTGAGAAGGATCGCCAGGTCGGCCGGCTGGAGATAGACGGTGACGGCCTCGGTGAAGGCCGGCGTCGCCACCTCCTGGATCGGTTTCTCGTGGCAATTGTCGTACACGGTGTCGGACCGCGACTCGCAGGACGATGTCGCCACGTCGCTCTCGAAGCGAAAGCACGAGCCCACGAGGCTGAAGCCGCACGCCTTGTTGACCGAGCAGAAGCGGAAGTCGAGGTAGTTCGGAACGCCGAGCGAATCGTCGATGCCCCCGCTCTTGCCCAGGGTCTGTGCCACGGCCTCGCCGAAGCATGCGATCATCTCGCGGTCGGGGCCGAACAGGTTGCCGTAGACCGCCATCTCCTCGGCCGTGAAAAGGAGACTCTCGGTGAGCGGGACATCGCGCTGCTTGCTGCGCACCGAGATCGGGAACGGTGTCTCGCGACCGTTGACGTGCGCCATCAGGCACCCGGTCATGAAGCGCTGCTCGCTCTCGCCGATGGCGGCGCTCTTCCAGCCCGGCGCGAGCCCGAGCAGGCCGGGAAGGACGAGGTCGGCAGCACCCTCGCGCGGAAAGCTGACCGAGTCCCCCGTGGGGAGCGCGCAGCGGACGAGGTCGGTCAGCAGGGCCTCGCCACCCTGGCTCTTGCTCAGCTCGGTGGTGGCTCCGTCGAGCGGGGCCCCCGCGAGTGCCGTCAGGGCGTCTCGGTTGTCGACCAGCGCCTCCGGCGCGAGCCCGTTGAAGCTGATGACGTTGGACTCGTCGAGAGTCGGTTCCTCCTCGGCAACCGAGCAGGCACTGACAGCGAGTGGGAGGGCGAGCGCAAGGCGCAGCGCGTGGCTCATCGTGTACTCCTCGGGCCGGGGGGGGGCCAGCTTTCTAGCTCTGTTGGTTCAGTCCGAACTCGCCGTATCGTCAAGCGGTCTTTTCGCTGAGCTAGCCCCAGATACGGACCCTCTTGCCCGGGATCCTCCGGCGAGCGCGCGGTCGGGTCGAACCGGTAACGGCCCGGGTCGAACCGGTAACGAATTGTGCCGCCGCGCGCCCGGCCGACTCGAGGACTGCCGTGTGCGGGGACGGTCGTGAGCGCCCACATGCGGCTGCAGTGCGGCCGCGCCTGCCGCGGTCAGGAGGATGTGGGCGGCGCGGCGGCGGCGAAGGCCGGGGTCTCGAACAGGCCGGGGTCGGACGAATCGACTGCCCACGAGCCCACGACCAGGAGCGCGCTGTCGGTACCAGCCTGGTGGGGAGGAGCCACGTGCAGGACGAAGCGGAACCGGCGGGCCAGATTGGGAGGCAGTGCTCCGCGGCCGGCCCGCGCCAAGGCGCGAAGCTCGGCGCCGTCGGCCAGAGAGCGCAGCGACCGGGTGAAGACGCGCGAGGTCGCCCCCCGCACCGCCTGATCGAGTCCGGCCTTCGCCGCCAGCGCGTCGATCTCGTCGAGGGCGGCATCGGCCGCGTCGAGCTCGTCGTCGCTCATCGCGTGCTCGGCGACCAGACCGACGTAGAGACCGCCGGTGAACGCGGGGGCCTCGGGCTCGGCCTCGGGCCGGGCGCGGACCGCGCCGTCCGCCACCGGCCAGAGCGCGTCGAGCAGCTCCTGCGCGCTGGAGTATCGATCGGCCGGATTCTTGGCCAGGCAGCGCGCCATGACCGCGTCGAGCGCGACCGGCACGGCCGCGCGTTCGCTGATGCGCGGGACCGGCACGCGCAGGACCTGCTCCTCGACATCGACCTTGGCCCGGCCGGAGAAGGGCATCTGGCCGGTGACCAGCTCGAAGAACAGAACCCCGAGCGCATAGATGTTGACGCGCGCGTCGATCTTGAATCCATTGATCTGCTCGGGGGCCATGTAGCCGGGCGTGCCCAGCATCGACCCCGTGCGCGTCGCTCCTGGGGTCCCCTCCGTCTCCAGCAGCTTGGCGATGCCGAAGTCGAGCAGGACGACCCGGCTCAGATCGCCCCCCTCGCGGACCATCACGTTCTCGGCCTTTATGTCGCGGTGCACGATCCCCTCGCCGTGAGCGAGGCCGAGCGCGTCGCCCAGCCCGCTCACGACCGCGAACGCCTCCGGCAAGCTCAGGCGCCCTCGGGTCCGGCCCAGCGCGGCGAGCGTCGAGCCGGGGAGCCACTCCATGGCGAAGAACGGCCGGCCGGACTCGAGCTCGTCGACGTCGAGCACCTGGACGATGTGCGGGCTGCGCAGCCGGTTGAGGATGAGCGCCTCCTGGTGGAAGCGTTCCAGTACTTCTTGCGAGCCGCCCAGCAGCGGGTGCAGAACCTTGACCGCGACGAGCTCGTCGTCGGGATTGCGCGCGCGATAGACGGCGGCAAAGCCGCCGCGGCCGCACAGCTTCTCGAGCCGGTAGCGCCCGACCATCGTCCCGGGCGCGAGCCCCTCGGGCGTTCGATCGTCATGGCTCCCGGTGGCCGTATCGATCGGGCCGCCCGGGCCGTCGCGATCGCGCCGGCGCACGACGTTCGTCGTGCAGAGCTCGGTTTCTTCGTCGCCCGGCCGAGGACTCACGCCAGCGCAATATAACGACCAGGGCGATCGTCGGCTCTCTATCTCGAATCCGAAACGGATCGACATGCGCGCCAGGCGTTACCGATACGCCTCGCTGGCAGCGCCTGACCCCGCCGGTCGGTGAGGGTGATCCACGTCGCCGCCATAGTTGGAGCGCGCTCGCGCGGGTCGATCTCCACCGCCTGGGTGGAACACCGGGCGCAACGCGGAGCTCGAACGCGCGGAGGGGTCGCGTGCAGGCAGATGCGGCGCGTCCGGAATGACCTGGTTAGGATGGGCCGGATGGTCCGGTGTCCCGTGTGCGGCGGTCGTGCAGGTCGCGGCTACCACGCCGCGTGCGGTCAGCGGTTCGAGGGCCCTCCCGATCCCGGACCCACAGCGACCGGTACGCTCCGCGACCGGGTGCCCGGCTTCGAGCTTGTCGCGCCGATCGGGCGCGGCGGGTTCGGTGCCGTCTATCGCGCCCGTCGACTCCCGGACGGCGCACCGGCGGCGGTCAAGCTCGCCCAGCCGACCGAGCCCAGCGCCGCGATCCGCCTGCGCCGCGAGGCGGCGGTGCTGCGCGCCATCGGGCCGCCCCACGTGCCGCGCCTGTTCGACAGCGGAGACCTCGCGTCGGGCGCGCCGTACCTCGCGATGGAGCTCATCGACCTCCCCACTCTCACCGAGTGGATGGCGGAGCAGGCCGGTCCGCTCGCGCTGGCCGAGGTCTCGCCGGTCGCGCTGGCCCTCGCCGGCGCGATGGCCGCGCTGCACCGGGGCGGCTTCGCCCACCGCGACCTCAAGCCCGAGAACATCTTCATCGGCGCCGACAGGGCCGTGCTGATCGACTTCGGGCTCGCCCAGGCCAGCTCGGGTGAGCTCGCATCCCGTCTCACCGCCGTTGACGAGGGGGTGGGCAGCACCTATTACATGTCGCCCGAGCGCTGCGAGGGCGCGCCGGGCGGGCCGGCCGCCGATGTCTACGCGTTTGGCGTCATCCTGTTCGAGCTTGTCTGTGGGCGACCTCCCTTCCACGGAACCGAGGCGGAGATCCGGATCTCGCACCGGCTCCGTCGTCCGCCGGCCGCATCGCAGTTCGCGCGGGCGGCGGCTCCGCTCGACGGTCTCATCGCCCGGTGTCTGGCCAAGTCCTCGCCCGAGCGTCCGACCGCGGACGACCTGGCCAGCGCGATCGCGGCGGCCAGCCCACCTTCATCCCAGGTTCGCCCCACACGGTCGAATCCTCGCCGCGCGGTTCCGTGCGGCGTCCTGTATGCGGAAGGAGACATCCAGGTCGCGGCGCTCGCCACCATCCTCGAGGCGCATCGAGGAGAGCTCGTCGGCCTGGCCGGGCGCACCGCCGCCGCCGTCTTCCTGCCTGGCGCCGCCGGGCAGCCGGTCGAGCGCGCGGTGCGGTCGGCGGAGGCGGCCCTGGCCCAGGCCGGCGCCAGCCGCGCGATGGTCGATCGGACGGATGTCTCCGTGCGGACCGGGCGGCGGGGGATCCAGGTCCTCACGCCGCTCGCCGAGCGAGGAGCCGAGCTCCTGGCCGGCGCCGGCAGCGGACTGTCTCTGACCGACTCGGCGCGAGCGGGTCTCGGCCGCGATGCCGACGTGGCGTCGCCCTCGGGCCTCGAGGGTCGGGCTCCGCTTTTCGGCCGCGAGGCGATGGTGGAGCATCTGGCCGGTGCCGCCGCCCGCGCAATCGACTCAGGTGCGCCGGCCGTGCTCGAGGTGGTCGGCCCGATCGGGATCGGCAAGAGCCGCGTGTGCGGCGCTCTCGCCTCCGCCGTGGAGAAGACTCGCACCGTCATCGCCCTGGCCCTCCCGGAGCCGGCCGCCGGCGATCCGGACCGGGCGCTCCTCGCGATCGCAGCCGCGGTCCTGGCCGACGCGGAACCGGATGGAGAGCTCGACTTGCACGCGGTCGCGCTGGCGCACGCGCTCGGCCGGCTGCCCGGAGGCGACCAGCGCATCCGCCGCCTCGTCGCCGCGCCCGGCGCCTACCGCTCGGCGCTCGTGCAAGGTGTCGCCGCCGCGATCGCCCGGCGCGCGACGGCCGGGCTCGTGATCCTCATCGATGACGCCCAGCACGCCGACGGCCCCTGCCTGGATGCACTGCTCCGGTCGGCATCGACTGCCCCCATCTGGATCTGCCTGTTCTCGCGCCGGCCGCTCTTGACCCCGCAGCTCGCCGGTACGGGAGGGGCCGGTTCGAGGGCTGGAATCCATCGAGCTCGAACCCCTCGCGGCCGGGCCGGCCGCGGCGCTGTGCCGCCATCTACTCGCGCCGGTCGTCAACATGCCGAGCGATGCGGTCGAGCGCATGGTCGAGCGCTCGTGTGGATCTCCGCTCCTCCTCGAGGAGATCGTCAGGGCGCTGCGCGCGGCAGGAGCCATTCGCGCCCACTCGCGCGGCCACGACTATTATCTGGCCACCGATGCCCTCGGGGGCGACCTGCCGGTGGCGGACTGGCTGGTCGAGGATGAGCTCGGCCGGATTCCCCCCGACCTCTTCCTCCATGCCTGCCAGGCCGCCGTGCTGGGCATGGAGGTCTCGGTCGAGGACGCCTCCGATCTGGCCGATGAGCTCGTCGGCGAGGGGCGGGGGGAGCTGGTGCCGCTCGATGCCGAGCGGGCCTTGCGAAGCCTTGTCGATCGCGGAGTCCTCGTCTGCCACCGCGAGTCGTACCGCTTCCGCAGCCCTCTGCTCCGCGATGCGCTGCTGGCGAGGCTGACAGCGGATCGCGCCGTGCCGATCCACGGCGCGGCGGCCGCGTTTCTCGAGCGCCGCCTGCGCGACCGGCCCGGCGACCGCGCGCTCCTCGCCCGCCTGGCCGGGCACGCCGCCGCCGGTCAGCTCGAGCGCGCCGCGTACGTGTACGCCGAGCTCGCCGACGGCGCGCGCGACGCTCACGCCTATCTGGAGGCCGAGGCGCTGTACGGGCGCACGCTCGACCTCCTGCCGGGCAGCGCGATCGCGGCCGAGCTGCGCGCCCGGCAGGGACGCGCTCTCATGCGCTATCGGCTCGGCCGCTACGAGGACTCGCTCGACGACTATCGCCGCGCCCGCGAGCTGTGTCGTGAGCTCGGCGATCGCGACGCCGAGGTCCATGTGCTTCTCGACGAGGCCACCGCGCTCGACTGGCTGATCGACTTCACCGCATCGGCCGAGCGCGTCGAACAGGCGGCGACGCTGGCGGTCGGACTGGATTCGCCGATCCTGACGGCGCGACTGCTCATGGCCCGCGGACGGTGGGCCCATCGCCGCGACCGCTCGCCGGAAGCGATCGAGCTCCTCGAGCGATCGGTCGAGACCATCTCGTCATTCGGTCCGGACGGCTACGAGACGCTGGTCGCCGCTCGCCTCCTGCTGCTCTTCCTTCTGCCCGGCGTCGGACGCCTCGAGGCCGCGGAGGAGCTCGGCGATCTCCTCGAGGCCGAGTGCGCCGCCCACGGCGACCGTCTCCATCTCATGGCCACGTTCGGCAACCGCCGGATGCTCCACCAGTCTCGCGGCCGGCTGGATCTGGTGATCGCCGATTCTCGAGCGCGCCGAGTCGCTGGCACTGGAGCTCGGCCTCACCGTCGCGCGCTTCCGCATCACGCTGTCGCTCGCCCAGCTTCACTTCGGGACCGGGGATCTGGACAGGGCCGCCGCCCTGGCCGAGCGAGCGGGCACGTTCGAGGCGGCGGGCGACGCCGCTCCGGCGCCCGTCCTCTTTCTCCAGGCTCAGATCCACGCCTGCGCCGGCCGGATCGACGAGGCCCGCGAGGCGGCTCGCCGGGCAAAAGAGGGCGAGCTCTCCCCCGACGAAGCCGCTCGCCTCGCCATCCTCCAGCTGGGGCTCGAGGATCCGCCCGACGAGAGCTGGCGCCAGCTCCGCTCCGACCTCGATGGCCGGAGCCTGGACCTGGCCGAGGAGATGGCCGAGCAGCGCGGCATGGCGGCGCTGCGAGGCGGGCGCCGGGAGGTTGCGGCGGCCCACCTGCGAGAGGCGCTCGCGCTGGCCGAAGAGTCCGCGAGCGTCGGTGCCGGTCGGATCCGCCGCATCCTCGCAGCCCTGACCGAAGCTCTCGCGGGCACGCGGCGCGGCTGGTAGAAGAGGGCATGGGCGAGTCATTCGAGGCGCGCGGTGAGATCGGGATCCTGTGGGTCGACAACCCGCCGGTGAACGCGATCAGTCAACGGGTGCGACAGGACCTCCTCGACGGCGTGCGACGCGCGGCCGCCGATGGTGCGTTCGCGGGCGTGGTCATCGCGTGTCGCGGGCGGACGTTCATGTCCGGGGCGGACATCACGGAGTTCGGGACCGGGCCGAGGCCACCCGATCTGCTCGAGGTGATCGCCGCGATCGATGGGTCGGTGAAGCCGGTGGTCGCGGCGATTCACGGTACGGCACTCGGTGGTGGGCTCGAGATCGCGCTCGCCTGTAGCTACCGGGTCGCGGTCGGGTCGGCGCAGGTCGGCCTGCCCGAGGTCAAGCTCGGGCTGCTTCCGGGCGCCGGCGGGACGCAGCGCCTGCCGCGACTTGTCGGGTTCGAGCGAGCGCTCGACATCATCGTCACGGGCGATCCACTGCCGGCGCCGCGCGCGCTCGAGCTCGGTGTCGTCGATCGCGTTGTCGACGGGGATCTGGTCGGCGGCGCCGTCGCCTTCCTGCGTGAGCGCATCGCCGCGGGCGGGACGCACGGGCGCGTCAGCGAGCGGTCGCTCGAGCCCGCTGCCGCCGGTTTCTTCGACGCGGCGCGCGCGCGCCTGGCCCGGGAGAAGCGGAACCTCGTCGCGCCGCAGCGCATCGTCGATGCGCTGGAGGCCGCGGCCACGATGCCGTTCGCGGAGGGCATGGCGCGAGAGCGCGAGCTCTTCATCACCTGCCTGCGCGGCGAGCAGGCCCGCGCGCAGCAGCACGTCTTCTTCGCCGAGCGCAAGGCGGGCAAGATCCCGGACGTGCCGGCGGAGCTGGCGCCGCGCGAGATCCGGCGCGCGGCGATCATCGGCGCCGGCACCATGGGCGGCGGCATCGCGATGAGCTTCGCCAACGCCGGCATCCCGGTGACGGTGCTCGAGATGAACCAGGAGGGGCTCGACCGCGGGCTCGGGGTCGTGCGCCGGAACTACGAGACCAGCGCGTCGAAGGGCAAGCTGACCCGTGAGCAGGTGGAGTCGCGCATGGATCTCATCCGTCCGACCCTCGCCTACGAGGACCTGGCGGACGCCGATCTCGTCATCGAGGCGGTGTTCGAGACCATGGAGATAAAGCGGAAGGTGTTCGCGCGGCTCGACCAGGTGGCGAGGCCGGGCGCGATGCTGGCTTCCAACACCTCCTATCTCTCCATCGACGAGATCGCGGCAGCGACGTCGCGTCCGGGGGATGTGCTCGGCATGCACTTCTTCTCGCCGGCCAACGTCATGCGGCTCGTCGAGATCGTGCGCGGCGCGGCGACCGCCCCGGACGCGCTGCTGACCGCTCTGGCCGTGGCGCGGCGGATCAAGAAGGTGGGCGTGGTGGCCGGCAACGCCGACGGCTTCATCGGCAACCGCATGCTCGGGGCCTACGCCCAGCAGGCGCAGCTGCTCGCGCTGGAGGGTGCGGCGCCCGATCAGATCGACCGGGCGTTGTACGAGTTCGGCATGCCGATGGGCATCTTCCAGGTGAGCGACCTGGCCGGCCTCGACGTGGGCTACAAGTCGCGCAAGGACCGCGATCCGTCCACCCATGACGGGCGCGCGGCGCGCGTGCCGGACCGCCTGGTCGAGGCGGGCCGCCTGGGACTGAAGACGAGCGCCGGCTTCTACGACTACGCGCCCGGCGAGCGGACGCCGAGGCCGTCTCCGGTCACGGCGGCGCTCTACGAGGAAGCGGCGGCCGACCTCGGCATCTCGCGCCGCAGCGTCTCGAGCGAAGAGATCATCGACCGCTGCTTCCTGCCGCTGGTCAACGTCGGCTGCGAGCTCCTGCGCCACAAGATCGCCTGTCGCGCGAGCGACATCGACGTGGTGTACATCTACGGCTACGGCTTCCCCGCCTATCGCGGCGGTCCGATGTACTGGGCCGAGCACGAGGTGGGCTTGCCGGCCGCACTCGAGAAGATCAGGCGCTTCAGCGAGGTGACCGGCGAGGAATGGCTCACGCCGTCGCCGCTGCTCGAGGAGCTGGTCGCCGCCGGGGCGGGCTTCGCGAGCCTGGCCGCGTAGGCGAGTCGAATTGCCTCAGGGCAGGGGGACGCCGTCCCACGGGCCGGGCCCTTCGAAGGGCAGGACGTCGCGGGCCCACGTGGCGCACAGGGATCCCGCCTCGTCGCTGATGGCGACGGCGTACTCGCCGCGCTGCTGGGCATCGAGCCAGGCGGGGCGCAGCGCTGCGAGCGGCTCCGGGTCGTCGATGAGCGCGGGGGCCGGGCCCGCGCTTCCTCCTGCGTCGGGGGACTCAGCGGACCGCCGCGCGCGCCTCCGCGAGTCCCTCCGTGGTCGGGTCCGCCTCGCTCCACTGCGCGACGAGCTTGGCGTACCACGCGCGCGCGTTTTCGCTGTCGCCCGACCTCTTCGCCGAGCGCGCCGCGCCGAGCATCGCGCGGGCGCGGCCCGGGTACTCGCGCACCACCGCCTCGTAGGCGGCGAGCGCGCCGGCGGCATCGCCAATCGCCAGGAGCGTGTCGGCGATCCCCTCGTGGAGGATGAAGCCGACCGGCATCCCCTCGCCCGGCGGCGAGCGGTCGGCCGTCTGGAGCGCGCGCAGGGTCTCCAGGAGGCCGCGCTGATCGCGCCGCGCGCGTGCCAGCAGTCCCCGGGTCGACAGTTCGTTCACCTCATCCTGCATCGCGACCAGCTCGGGCGACTGGCTGCGCACCAGGAACGGGTGCAGCTCGCGGTCGATCTTCTGGATCCGGTCGAGCAGCCCGCGCAAGCCGGCCAGATCGTGGCGCGCCGCAGCCGCCCGCGCGCGCACGCTCAGGATCGCCCGCTTCTCGAGCATGCCCATCGGCGAGCCGGCAGGCGCAGGCGCGGCCGCGTGGCAGGCGCCGGGCGCCCCCTCGGCCGGGGGCGCGACCGCCGGCGCCGCCGGGTCGGCGCTGGCTGCGTCGAGCGGCGCGAGCAGCTCGTCGACCCGGCGCCACTCGCCGGTCCGCGTCAGGTACGAGGCGACCTGACTGACGTAGGTGATGCGGTTCCTGGGGCCGAGCCCGACCTTGACCGCCTCGGCGTAGATCGCGAAAGCGGCGTCCGCCTGGCTGCGCCGCCCGAGCTCGAAGTTGATCTCGACCAACCAGGTGAGGCTGTGAAAGTCATGGTGGTCGGGTCCCAGCTCGTGGCGGCGGGCGGCGGCGATCGACGCGTCCCACGCCGCCTGGCAGCTGGCCAGCGCCTCCTTCCACATGCCGAGACGCGCGAAGATGTGGGCCGGCATGTGCTGCGCGTGGAATGCTTCGGGCGCGATCGCCGCGTAGCGCCGCGCCGCGGGCAGCGCCTTCGCCGCCAGGGCGGGGGTGTCGTAGGCGTGGATGAGGTAGTGGGCGGCGCCCGGGTGGTTCGGGTTGCGGGCCAGCACCTCGGCGGCCAGGGCGCCGGCGCGCGCGCGGATGGCCGCCTCGTCCGGGTGCCGCGGGGTCAGCGTCGCCTGCAGCGCGATCGACAGGAAGGTGGCGGACTCGTCGTCCGGGAAGCGGCGGTGCAGGTTCTCCATGGCGGCGGCGAACCGGCGCCGGCCGGCCAGCGCGGTCTCCTCGCCGAACAGCGCCCGCGCGGCGTCGATCCAGGCCCGCTCTCGCTCGCTCAGCCGATACGGCCGCGGCAGGCGCTCCAGGATCGCGCGCGCCTCTCGGGTCTTGTCGTCCCCCCATAGCAGCTGCGACATGCTCATTGCCAGGCCCCAGTACGCCATCGCGAAGCTGCTGTCAGCGTCGATGGCGGCCTGGAACTCGCGGGTCGCTTCGTCGTACCAGAACGAGTGGAGCGCGCGCAGCCCGGTGGCGAAGTGGCGGTGGGCCTGCGGCGTCCCGCCGGTCACCTCGAAGCCAGCGGGTCGGGCGAGCGCTGACGAAGCCGGCGGCGCGGGTCGCGCGACGGCCTCGTCCTTCGACTCCTTGCAGCCGGCGCCGGCCAGGAGCGCGGCGGCGGCCACGGCGGCGATCGAGCGTCTGGCGTGGTCGCGCATGAGTCGTGCTATCACGCCGGCCCATGAAGCATCAAGGGACCGTCCGGGCGCCTCTCTGGTCGCGATGATGAAGGAATGCTTCGCGACCTGAGCTCATCGCTCGTCAACCTGTTTCGCCGCTAGACTCCGGGGATGGACGACGATCCGGTCAGACGCGAGGAGGTGGAGCGCGGCCTCCGCCTGTTGAATCACCTCGTGAGCACGATGCGAGACGAGCTTCTCCAGGTCGGTGCACAGGTGGTTGCGCTGACCCGCCAGCTCGATGAGCGCGGCGCCATCCGGGAGGAGTCGGTGCTCGAGACGCTGCCGGACGGGGTGCGAAAGGCGCGGGTGGCCGACGAGACCGCGGCGCCGCTGCGCGTCGAGCTGTCGGATCACCAGCGGGACAAGTACGCCGTCGCAATCCCTCCCGTGCCGTGCGCCGAGCTGTTGCCGATCTGCAAGGCGCGCTGCTGCACGCTCCCGTTTCGCCTGTCGACCCAGGATCTCGATGGCGGCCACGTGCGCTGGGACTACGGCCGGCCCTACTGGAACCTGCGCCGGCCGGACGGCTACTGCGTCCACAACGACGCCGACCACGGCTGCAGCGTGTACGAGGAGCGCCCCGCCCCCTGCCGCGCCTTCGACTGCCGCGGCGATGAACGGATCTGGCTGGACTTCGAGAAGCGCATCCCGGCCCCGATCGACACCGCCGCCGATGTCTCGCACGGCTCGCAGGAACAGCCGCGCACGGAGGTCGAGAAGCGCGCTGCCCTGCGCCACATCGTGATGGACATCGAGGGCCTGTCCCTGCGCAGGCGCCCGTGAGGATCGACCCGGACCGCGATATCGAGGTCGAGGTCGGGCTGGACGAGGCGACCGACGACGACGCCATCCGCGCGGCGGTGGGGCAGAAGCTCGCCGTGTCGCCGGCCGACCTGCCGGCGCTCGAGGTGCGCAAGCGCGTGCTCGATGCGCGGCGGGGGCGGGTGCGGTTCCACCTGACCGTCGGCGCAGCCAGGGAGTCGCGGGAGCTCGGGCTTCCTCATCCGCGCGAGGTCGATGTTCGCGGGCCTCGTGTCGTGGTCGTCGGCGATGGGCCGGCGGGGCTGTTCTGCGCCTATCAGCTGGCGCGCGAGGGGATCGCGTCGATCGTCGTCGACCGAGGCAAGCCGGTGCAGCCGCGGCGGCACGACCTGGCCGGCCTCAACAAGCGCGGCGACGTGGATCCCGACAGCAACTACTGCTTCGGCGAGGGCGGTGCGGGCACGTACTCGGACGGGAAGCTGTACACGCGGGCGCACAAGCGAGGCGACGTCCGCGACGTCATCGAGGTGCTCGCGCTGCACGGGGCGCCGGACGCCATCCTGATCGAGGGACGGCCGCACATCGGCTCGAACAAGCTGCCGGTGGTGGTCAGCGCGATGCGGGCCCGGCTGGAGTCGGTCGGGGTCGAGGTGCGCTTCGGGGCGCGGGTTGTCGATCTCGTCGTCAACGGCGGGCGCGCGGCCGGGGTCGTCCTGGCCGACGGCTCCTCCGTCACCGGCGACGCCGTGGTGCTGGCCACCGGCCACTCGGCCCGCGACGTGGTCGCCATGCTGGCCGCGCGCGGCGTCGCGCTCGAGCCCAAGGCGTTCGCGCTCGGCGTCCGGATCGAGCACCCGCAGCCGCTCATCAACCAGAATCCAGTACGGGCGGGCGGCCGGCCACGCGGCGCTGCCCGCGGCGTCGTACCGGCTCGCCGAGCAGATCGGCGGGCGCGGGGTCTTCTCCTTCTGCATGTGCCCGGGTGGCTGGGTGGTGCCGGCGTCGACCGAGCCGGGCGGCCTCGTGGTCAACGGCATGAGCCTGTCGCGGCGCGATTCGAAGTTCGCGAACTCGGGCATCGTGGTCGGCGTCGAGGTCGGCGATGTCGCCGGGGCCACCGCGGTCGCCGATCGCGGCGGCGCGCTCGGCGGGATCGCGCTCCAGCGGCACATCGAGGTGGCCGCGTTCGCCGCCGGGGGCGGGGCCCTGCGGGCGCCGGCGACCCGGGTGACCGACTTTCTCGAGAAGCGCGGATCGTCAACGGTGCCGGAGTCGAGCTACCTGCCCGGTCTGGTCGCCGGCGACATCAGCGAGGTGCTGGAGTCGTCGGGCCTGCCGCTCGCCGGGCGACTCCGCGCAGGGATCCGCGGGTTCGGCAAGACGCTGCGCGGCTACCTCACCGACGAGGCCGTGCTGATCGCGACCGAATCGCGGACCAGCTCGCCGGTGCGCGTGACGCGCGACGCCGCGACGCTCGAGAGCATCTCGATGCCGGGCCTCTACCCGACGGGCGAGGGGGCAGGCTACGCCGGCGGGATCGTGTCGGCCGCGCTCGACGGAATGCGGGTGGCCCGGCAGATCGCCGCGTCGCTCGCGGCGCGCTGATCGAGGCGTCGACATATCGCGCTGACACCCCGGCCGATACCACCCGTCACGGCGCGCTCGTCGGTGCTACGGTTCGAGCAGCGCTCCAGGCTTCTCCGCTCTCGAGGGGCGGGGTATCGTCGGAGAGGGGATTCAGAGGGGAGGTAGCGGAAGGTGATGATCCATCTGTCCGCATCCGGCATGCGCTCGGCAGGGCGGAGTCGGTTGTGAAGGTCGGACGCTGGTCGAAGCGCTGGCTCGGGCTGGCCGTGCTGGTGGGTGCCCTCGCCGGGCTGGCGGCCTTCACCTTGGACTATGCCGAGGGGCTTTCCTACCTGAGCAACGAGCCGACGGCCTGCGCGAACTGCCACGTCATGAATGATCAGCTCGACTCGTGGCGCAAGGGACCGCACCACGCGGTGGCCACGTGCAACGACTGTCACGTGCCACCGCACTTCCCGGACAAGTACGTGGCGAAGGCGCGGAACGGCTATCACCACTCCAAGGGTTTCACGCTCCAGGCCGCTGCCCCCGACGAGCCGGGCGCCCGGCGGATCTACCAGGAGCCGATCCGGATCAAGCCCAAGAACAGCCAGATCCTGCAGGACAACTGCCTCCGCTGCCATGGTGACTTCGTCCACGAGATCGTTCGAAGCAGCACGTGGGCGGATGACGCGATCCGCTGCGTTCATTGCCACCGCGCCGTCGGGCACGGTGCCACCCGGTAGAGCGATTTCACGCGAGGACACCATGGACGAACCGACCACCTCCGAGGAGACCGCGGCCAGGCCGACCCGCAGGCGCGCGGCCGCCGGCTACGCGGTCGTCGCGATCGTCACCGCTGTCGTCACCGCGCTGGCGGTCGCGCTGCTCGTCAATATCTTCCAGCGAAAGCAGGAGGCAAAGAGCCCCTACCTCAAGCTGGTCGAGCTCACCGAAGCTGACGTCGACCCGAAGAAGTGGGGCGCCAACTGGCCCCGCGAGTACGACGGCTACCAGCGCACCGCTGAGCCGACAAGCACCAAGTACGGCGGCGGGATGATCGGTCCCGAGGGCGGCCTCGCGCCGCAGAAGGCGGAGCGCGACCCGTGGCTCCCCCGGCTCTTCGCAGGCTACCTCTTCGCCGTCGACTACCGCGACCGCCGCGGCCACGCGTTCATGCTCCAGGACCAGGAGATCACCAAGCGCAACGTGCCGGGCGAGGCGAAGCAGTCGGGCAACTGCCTCCATTGCCATGCGTCCATCATGCCGCTCTACCGCAAGCTCGGCCGTGAGGCGCTCCCGCAGGGCACCCCGGCAGCGCAGGTCCAGAAGGGCCTCGAGCGCGTCGGCGAGCTGACCTACTGGGACGCGCACAAGATGCTGGAGACAGTGACCGGCGGTGTCCACCCGGTCTCGTGCGTCGACTGCCACGATCCGGATACGATCGAGCTGCGGGTCACGCGGCCGGGTTTCCTCGCCGGGATCCAGAGGTTGGCGGCGTCGGACGCGGCGGTCCCGCACCTGCCGAGTATCGAGCGCTGGCGGCTGGGCGACCGCGACCAGCCCTACGACCCCAACGTCGACGGCACGCGACAGGAGATGCGCTCCTTCGTGTGCGGGCAGTGCCATGTCGAGTACTACTGCGGCAAGGGCATGACCCTCTTCTTCCCGTGGGACGAGGGGCTCAAGGTCGAGCAGATCGAACACCGCTACGATGGGATGCAGGTGAAGGGACACCGCTTCAAGGACTGGGTGCACGACGAGACCGGCATGGAGGTCCTGAAGGCGCAGCACCCGGAGTTCGAGGTGTGGAGCCAGGGGATCCACGCCCGGAGCGGGGTCGCGTGCGCCGACTGCCACATGCCCTACAAGCGCGAGGGGGCGATGAAGGTCTCGGAGCACTGGGTGCGCAGCCCGCTGCTCCAGGTCAATCGATCGTGCGAGACGTGCCACCCGTACGGTGAGAAGGAGCTCCAGGCCCGGGTCGAGGCGATCCAGGACCGTCACCATGCGCTGCTGAGCCGCGCCGGAGAGGCGGCCGTCGCCATGATCGACGCGATCGTGGCGGTGCGCCGGCCGTACGACGATCGCAACCGGGCGCAGGCGGCCGCGCAAGCCCGGCAGGCGATCGCGGCGAGCGCCGGGTTCGCGGCCCTTTCGGCCGAAGCGCAGGGCAAGAAGCTGGCGGCGGAGGTAAAGAGCCAGCTCCAGGTCATGTGGCAGGCGGCCGTCGAGCAGGACGGGAATCTCAAGCAGCTGGGCGACCTCCAGCGCGCGGCTCAGTGGCGGCTCGACTTCGTGGCCGCCGAGAACTCCATGGGCTTTCACGCGCCACAGGAGCTGGCGCGCATCCTCGCGGAGTCGATCGACCTGTCGCGTCAGGCGCAGTTGAAGGCGGTCATCCTGATGAGCGGGCCCGACCCGGCAGCGCCTCCGCCCGGGCCGGAACCAGCGCCGACCAGGCCGGGACCATGAAATGGGCCGAAGCCGCGGTGCCGCCCCTCGGCGACGGTGCACTCGGCGAACGCGCCACTTCAGGTACAGCTGAGCTTCCGCCGTACCGCCAGACTGTGGCCGCGGTCGTGGCGGCGCTGGCCGTCGATCCGCGCGCCGGTCTGAGCTCGGCCGAGGCCAGGGCAAGGCTCGAGCGCCACGGGAAGAACGAGCTGGCCACGGAGCGCCCGCAGCCGGCGTGGCGGAAGTTCCTGGCCCAGTTCCAGGACGTCCTGGTGATCCTCCTTCTGATCGCGACCGCGATCTCGGTCGGCCTGTGGGTCTACGAGCGCGGCTCCTCGCTGCCGTACGAGGCTCTGGCGATCTTCGCGGTCGTCTTGCTCAACGCGATCCTGGGCTACGTCCAGGAGGCCCGCGCGGCCTCCGCGGTCGCAGCTCTCCGCAAGATGGCCGCCGCGCACGCCCATGTCATCCGCGACGACGAGCGGCAGGAAGTTGACGCGACCGACGTCGTTCCTGGCGACATCATCGTGATCGAGGAGGGGGACACGATCCCCGCCGATGCCCGCCTGCTCGGCGCGGCCGCGCTGCAGACCGCCGAGAGCTCGCTCACCGGAGAGAGCCTGCCGGTGACCAAGGACACCCTGCCGATCGCCGGGGAGGTGGCCATCGGCGATCGACACAACATGGTCTTCAGCGGCACGGCGGTGACCTACGGGCGCGGAAGGGCGGTCGTGGTGGCGACCGGGATGCAGACCGAGATGGGGCACATCGCGGGCCTGCTCGAGGAGACCAGGGCCGAGACCACGCCGCTGCAAAAGGAGCTCGCGCGGGTCGGGCGTCTGCTCGGGATCATCGTCCTCGCGATCGCGGCGGTCATGATCACGACGATGCTGGTGATGCAAGGCGTCAGTGGCTTCGCCGGGGTGTTCGACATCCTGATCCTCGGCGTGGCGCTGGCGGTCGCTGCGGTGCCAGAAGGCCTGCCTGCGGTCGTGACCGCGGTGCTCTCGCTCGGCGTGCAGAGAGCGGCCCGGAAGAACGCGATCGTCCGGCACCTGTCGGCCGTAGAGACGCTCGGCTCGGCAACCGTCATCGCGTCGGACAAGACCGGCACGTTGACCAGGAACGAGATGACCGTGCGCGCGGTCGTGACGGCGAGCGGCCGGGTTCACTTCGGCGGGACCGGCTACGAACCGGAGGGAGCCGTCGAGCGCGACGACGGCCGCGAGATCGAGGGCGCGTTCCGGGTCGAGCTGGAGCGCACGCTCGCCGCGGCGGATCGCGCGAACAACGCCGTGCTCCGGGAGCATGATGGCCGGTGGTCCGTCCAGGGCGATCCGACCGAAGGCGCCTTGATCGTGGCGGCGCTCAAGGCGGGGCTCGAGGAGGCGGCGCTCTCCGCCCGTTTCGGGCGACTCGCGGAGGTGCCGTTCTCCTCGGACCGCAAGCTCATGAGCACGGTGCACAGCGACGCGCAGCGCGAGGAGCGCGTGATCGCCTTCACCAAGGGCGCGCCCGATGTCCTGCTCGCGCGGTGCTCGCGCGAGCTCGTCGGCGAGGAGAGCCGGCCGCTCGAGGTGAACCGGCGGGGCGAGATCGACCGGGTCATCGATCAGCTGGCCGGCGAGGCCTTGCGAACCATCGCCGTGGCCTATCGCACGCTGCCGAGGCAGGCGTTCAGCGCCGAGGACCTCGACGAGAGCGTGGAGGAAGATCTCGTCTTCCTCGGCCTCATCGGGATGATCGACCCGCCGCGCGAGGAGGCGAGGTCCGCCGTGGCGCGCACGCGATCCGCGGGGATCCGGCCGCTCATGATCACCGGCGACCATCCGCGGACCGCGGCGGTGATCGCGGAGGAGCTCGGGATAGCGCCAGCCGGTGCGCCCACCCTCGCCGGAGCGGCGATCGCGGCGATGTCCGACGATGATCTCGACCGCGCCGTGCGCGAGACGTCGGTCTACGCGCGCGTCAGCCCGGAGCACAAGCTCAGGATCGTCCAGGCGCTGCAGCGGGGCGGCGAGGTCGTCGCGATGACCGGCGACGGAGTCAACGACGCCCCCGCGCTCAAGACCGCCGACATCGGCATCGCGATGGGCATCACCGGGACCGATGTCTCCAAGGAAGCCGCCGACATGGTGCTCGCGGACGACAACTTCGCGACCATCGTCGGTGCGGTCGAAGAGGGACGGGCGATCTACGAGAACATCCGCAAGTTCCTCCGCTACCTCCTGTCGTCGAATATCGGCGAGGTGATGACGATGTTCCTCGGCGTCGTCTTCGCCGACTGGATCGGTCTCACGGCCCCGGCAGGCAGCGCGGTCGCCCTCCCGCTCCTGGCAACGCAGCTGCTGTGGATCAACCTCGTGACCGACGGCGCGCCTGCGCTGGCGCTCGGGCTGGAGCCGTCCGAACGGGGCCTGATGGAGCGACCCCCGCGACCGCGCGGGGAAGGGGTCATCACGCGGCGGATGTGGAGCGGGGTGCTGCTCGTCGGCGCCGTCAGCGCCGCGGCGACCTTGCTCGTGCTCGACGCGAGCTTGCCGGGCGGCCTCATCGAGGGGGAGGGGACCCTGCGCCACGCGCAGACGATGGCCTTCACGACCCTCGTGTTCTGCTCGCTGTTCACGATCTTCACGGCGCGGTCCGACGAGCGCAGCGCCTTCTCGGGGCTCTTCTCGAACCCCTGGCTGTGGGGCTCGGTGGCGCTGGCGCTCGCGCTCCAGGCCGCCGTGGTCCATGTCCCCTTCCTTCAGCTGGCGTTCTCGACGACCGAGCTCAGCTTGGTTGACTGGGGACGGTGCGCCGTGGCCGCGAGCTCGGTGCTGTGGCTGCGCGAGCTGAGCAAGCTCGTGCCGCGGTGGCTGGGACGCGACGGTGAGCCCGGCGCCACCGAGCCGTGACGCACGGCGGACGCCTCAGCACGTCTTGCTCGGCCCGATGGCGGAGTGCGAACCCGAACTGCTTGCGGCTTCTGCGCAGTGGCGGTGCACTGATTGCGCGGTTCCGCCTGTCGGCGCAGAAGGTGCGGGCCGGGTGGCTGCGGGCAGCTGCCATGCGTGCTCCTGGGGTTGGCATCTTCGTTGCTGAAGTGGAAGCGGCACCCACAGGGACGGCCAGCCGAACATCAATCAACGATCGAGAAGCGGACGGCGGAGAGAAAGCTCATGAAGGCAAATGTCTTTCGGAACGTGAACGAGTTCGGAATCGAGGAAGTCGAGCGTCCTCGCGCCGGAGCCGGTGACGCGATCATCCGCGTCACCCTCACGACAATCTGCGGTACCGATCTCCACATCGTGCGGGGCGAGTACCCGGTCGAGCCTGGCCGGGTGATCGGGCATGAGCCGGTTGGCGTGATCGAGGAGCTCGGGCCCGGTGTCACCGGCTACTCCATCGGCGATCGAGTGCTTGTCGGCGCGATCACGCCGTGCGGCCAGTGCCATGCGTGCCTCTCGGGCCACCTCTCGCAGTGCGGCGGGAACGAAGGGTACAAGGCCCTCGGGGGATGGAAGCTCGGCAACACGATCCAGGGTACGCAGGCTGAGTACGTGCGGATCCCCAACGCGCAGGCGAACCTCGCCCTGATCCCCGATGAGCTGGAGGACGAGCAGGTCGTCCTGCTCGCTGACATCGCATCGACGGGCATCTCGGGAGCCGAGTCGGGCGGCATCCGCATCGGGGACGCCGTCGTGGTGTTCGCACAGGGACCCATCGGGCTCTGCGCCACTGTCGGCGCCAGGCTGATGGGAGCGGCCCTGATCATCGGAGTGGACGGCGACGAGACGCGCCTCCGGTTCTCCCGCCAGATGGGCGCCGACGTGGTGGTGGACTACCGGCAGCAGGACGTGGTCGCCGAGGTGAAGCGCCTGACCGGAGGCGGTGCCGATGTCGCGATCGAGGCGCTTGGCACCCCGCAGACATTCGAGAGCGCTCTGCGCTGTCTGCGTCCTGGCGGCACTCTCTCCAGTCTCGGTGTCTACTCGGGCAAGCTCGAGTTGCCCAACGACGCCTTCGCGGCTGGCCTCGGTGACCATCGCATGGTCACGACCCTCTGCCCCGGCGGCAAGGAACGCATGCGGCGTCTCATGGAGCTCGTCAGGACAAAGCGGATCGATCTGACGCCGCTCCTCACCCACTCCTTTTCGCTGGCGGACATCGGCGAGGCGTATGCGCTGTTCGGCGATCGACGCGAGGGGGTCATCAAGGTGGCCGTGCGCCCGTGATGAACGAGATCCGCCACTACCGCCGCGAGGTGGTGCTTCGCGACGGCAAGTCGATTCTGGTCCGGGCCATCCGTCCGTCCGACAAGCCGCTACTTCTCGATCTGTTTCACGGCCTGAGCCAGCGCTCGATCCACTTCCGCTACATGTCCGCCCGGCGTGAGCTGAGCGAGAAGGAGCAGGTCCACTGGACCGAGGTTGACTTCGCGAGTCATGTGGCGCTGGTCGCGCTGTCGCAGGAAGGTGGGGAGGAACGGGTGGTCGGGGTGGGCCGATACATCCTGGTCGATGGGACCGGGCAGCGGCCAGCCGAGGTGGCCTTCGAGGTTCCGGACCGGGAACAGGGGCGGGGGATCGGCACGATCCTGCTCGAGCACCTGGCGCGCATCGCCCAGCAGGCGGGAATCACCCACTTCCAGGCCGAGGTGCTGGCCGACAACGCCCGGATGCTGGATGTCTTCGGCGATAGCGGCTTCGAGCTGAAGCAGGCGCTCGAGAGCAACATCGTTCATGTCGTCTTCCCGACTCGCGAGACCGATCGGTTTCTGCACGTCAGCCTGGAGCGCGAGCGACGCGCTGCGGGCGAGAGCGTCCGGGTCTTCTTCCAGCCACACTCGGTCGCGGTGGTCGGTGCTTCGCGAGAGGAGGGGACGATCGGCCGCGCACTTCTCGACAACCTGGTGCGCTGTGGCTTCCGGGGACCTGTCTACCCGGTGAACCCTTCCGCCCGGGAGATCGCCGGGCTTCCCTGCGCAGCCAAGGTGAGCGAGATCGGCGCACCAGTCGATCTGGCTGTCATCGCGGTCCCGGCCGCGGCGGTTCCGGGTGTGCTGGAGGACTGCGCCCGAAGTGGTGTGCGCGGGGTCGTGGTCATCAGCTCCGGTTTCGCGGAGGCGACGCCCGAGGGCCGCGCGATCGAGCGCCAGATGCGCGAGCTCGCACGCGGCGCCGGCATGCGCATGGTTGGTCCGAACTGCATGGGCGTGCTCAGCACCGATCCGGCGGTCAGTCTCAACGCGACATTCAGTCCAGTGTTCCCACCACCCGGCAACGTGTCCATGCTCACTCAGAGCGGCGCACTCGGCCTGGCCATGCTCGATTATGCGGAGAAGCTCAACATCGGGATCGCCGGATTCGTCTCGGTCGGTAACAAGGCCGATGTCTCGGGCAACGACCTCCTGTCCTACTGGCAGGACGACCCGCGGACCAAGGTCGTGGTGCTGTATCTGGAGTCGTTCGGCAACCCGCGCAAGTTCGCGCGTCTGGCGCCGGCCGTGGCGCGGACCAAACCGATCGTCGCTGTCAAGTCCGGCCGGTCGGCGGCTGGCACGAGGGCGGCGTCGAGCCACTCGGCGGCGCTGGCAAGCCTCGACGTCGGGGTGGACGCGCTGTTCGCGCAGGCTGGGGTCATCCGCACCACCACGCTCGAGGAGATGTTCGACGTGGTCGCGCTGCTCTCGAGTCAGCCGGTGCCGAAGGGAGCGCGCGTCGGCGTGGTCACCAACGCCGGCGGGCCCGGCATCCTCCTGGCCGATGCCTGTGAGGCGCACGGGCTGGTACTGCCTCAGCTGTCGCCCGCGACCCTGGAGCGCCTGCGTGCGATCCTGCCGCCTCAGGCCGGACTCTCGAACCCGATCGACATGATCGCGTCGGCGTCGCCTGCCGTCTACGAACAGGTCATCGAGGCGGTCGGCGCCGATGATTCAGTGGACGCGCTGGTCGCGATCTACGTCCCGCCGCTGGTCACCCGGCCCGAAGAGGTCGCGGCCGCGATTGCACGGGCAGCGGGAAGCGTACCGGCAGACAAGCCGATCGCGACCGTCTACATGTCATCGCGCGGGACGCCGCCAGAGCTGTCGCGCGGACCGCGCGGGCCGATCCCGTCCTATGCTTTCCCGGAGAACGCGGCCCTGGCCCTGGCCGCCGCGGTGCGCTATGGGCGCTGGCGGGCCCGGCCGGTGGTGCCTTCTGCGGTCCTCGAACCGGACGTCGAGCAGACGGTCCGCGCCATCGCAGGTCGCCTTCGCCGCGACATGCCCGCCGGCGGCTGGTTGTCGGCCGAGGATCTGGCCGAGCTGCTCGACGCGATCGGCGTGCCGATGGCCCCGTTCCGGCGCACCGGTCTCGATGTCGAGGCCGTTGTGGCAGCTGGCGATGAGCTCGGCTATCCGGTCGTCCTGAAGGCAGTGGCGGCCGAGCTCCTGCACAAGACCGACGCCGGAGGTGTCGCGCTCGGACTCGACTCGGCCGACTCGCTGCGCCGGGCATCCAACCAGATGGCGTCCCGGCTGCAAGAGGCGGGCATCGCGCTCCAGGGGTTCCTTGTCCAGAGACAGGTCGCGCCCGGGCTGGAGGCTCTTGTCGGAGTCACGACCGATCCTTCGCTCGGTCCGCTCCTGGTTGCCGGGCTTGGTGGCGTTCAGGTCGAGCTGTTTCGCGACGTGGCGTTTCGCCTCACCCCGGTCTCCGAGCTCGACGCGGCCGAGATGCTGGATGAGCTCAAGGCCCGCGCGCTGCTCGATGGCTTTCGCGGGTCGCCGCCAGCCGATCGCGCCGCGCTGACCCGCGTCATCTTGCGCATCGGGGCGCTTGTCGAGGCCATGCCGGAGCTCGCCGAGCTCGATCTGAATCCGGTGATGGTGCTTGGCCCGGGCCAGGGTGCCATTGCCGTGGACGGCCGCCTCCGGCTGGCAGCCGCGAAGTAAGCGCCGCACGCCGACGTGCAGATCAGCGGACGACATCGGCGCGCCCGACGACGTGCAGGACCTCGAAGCGCTCGACGGAGATGAGGGCGCGGTTGTCGAAGGAGAGACCGAGGCGGAGACCCTCGTCGGCGAAGTAGGCCTCGTGAGCTTCGCGCCAGTCCTCGTAGCTGAGGTCGCCTTCGCCTTCGGCGGCCGCCGTCTTCGCGTCGATCTCGGCGAACGGTTGCTCGCGCACGGCCGCGCTGCGCAGCACCAGCCGCGGATAGCCAAGCCCGTCGGTGACCACGCTCACCCCGCCCTCGTACGCGAGCGGCGTGCCGGACCGCTCGGATGCAGCGATCCAGCCGATGGTGACGCGCTTCTCGCCGCATGCCGCGAGGTGGGCCAGACGGCTGGCCATCTCCGGCTCGTTGCCGAACGACCAGACATCGACGGCCCGGACGGGCGGCTCCCAGCCGCCGAGCATGCAATGCACGTAGGGGCCCCAGACATCGTCACCCGTGTCGCGCAGCGGCCGCCAGTCCATGCCCGCCGGCGCGGCGAACCGGTCCGTCACGAAGACGAAGTCTCGACCGCGGCCGTCGCCGCGCGCGCGCGACCCCGCTGGCGCCGGCACGGTGACGCCGAGCGCCGCGAGATGGGCCTCGACCGCACGCAGCGGCCGTCCGCCGTCGAGCGCGACGTCCGGAACACGGCCCCGATCGAGGAGGCATGCATGGGTGCGGTCGAGGATGAGCGCGAGCATGGTCCGCATGGTAGCGGACCATCGCGCCGGATGAGCGGCGGACGCTCGCCCTTCCACTGTCGCTTCAGTTCATGGAGTAGACGGACGCGCACTTCTCGCCGGCGCGCTGAGGATGAGGTCGTTCGTCGGCACGTAGTTCACGTAGCTCGACGGCCAGACGGCCGGCGTCGTCACCGGGTCGTCCGACACGGTCTGCTGCGCCAGCACGACCTTGTTGGGGGCCACGAACCGGAGGTACTCGTCCGGGCGTGCGGGATGGCGATTCCCCCCTGGTCCGGTACGTGGATATGTGTCCCGACCGGGCCGCGGTATGTCCCGTTGTCCTCGATGACGCCGGTCGGGACCCAGATGAGCTTCTGGACTCCCAGCATCCTTCGATACTCATCCTCCACCAGGGCCTGGCACGCCGGCCAGTCCGGGTTCGGAGCGTAGGTGTTGGGCTCGCTGTAGTCGGTCACTGGCGCGTGCCCGCCGCAGAAACGGCCCGGCCCAGGTTCGCGCGCTGATCGAGGCGTCGATATCTCGCGCTGACACCCCGGCCGATACCACCCGTCACGGCGCGCTCGTCGGTGCTACGGTTCGAGCAGCCCATGCTCGACAGGATCCGGAAGCACGTGCCGCAGTGGCTCCGCAGCGCGAGGTGGCACGCCAGCGATCTCGGCTGGCAGGCCAACTGGCGGGCGATCCGCGCCGCGGCGACGCCATGGGCCCGGCCGGCGTACGAGCAGGCGCGCGCGAGGCTGTTCGGCGACCTCGCGCCGCGGCGAGACGACATCGTCATCGCGCGCGATCTCCTCGACGGATGGCTGCGGGATGCCGCTCCTCCCGGTGTTCCGTTCGACGCGGTGGTGCTCGAGACCGGCGAGCTCCGCAAGCGCTTCGGTGACGGGCCGCTCGAGCGCCGCAGCCTGCACATGCACGGAAAGCTGCGGATGACGCACCGCTCGATCCCGAGCCCGTCGGTGCTCGTGCTCGTGCTGTTCAGTGACGTCGCCGCCGACTACTTCGTCGAGAGCATGGCCGCCGACGTCGCCAGCCATGCGAACCAGAAGTACGGAGAGGGCGTGGCGTTCGCCGACTCGCAGGCGAGCATCCCGGTGCTGCTGAAGGAGGTCGCGACCGCCGCGGGTCTCGGCACGATCGGCAAGAACGCGCTCTTCTTCTCGCGACGCTTCGGTTTCAACTGCAAGCTGAACGTCGTGTTCCTGAACGCCCCGGTCGATCGCTACGATCCGACGCCCGTCGGCGACCAGTGGAAGCTCCCCGACTGCAGCACGTGCAATCTGTGCGTCGAGGCATGTCCGGTCGGCGCCTTCGACGACTACGTGATCACCCGGACCGAGTCGTGCGACCGCCTGATCTCGGGCGACTTCTTCGGCCCGCGGCGCGACCACATGTGCCGGGCGTGCATCACGCGGTGTCCTGTGTTAACGGATGTCCTGAAGCTGCGCCGCACCGACGGCGCACCCAGGCGCGTGTTCTGGGACAACGAGGCGCAGATGTCGCTGGTCGCAGATCTGTTCATGTACCGGCCGTCGTTCATCGTGTGGCTACTGCAGCGCTTCTACTACGGCTCCGAGCTCCCGGGGCGAGACGTTGACAGGAAGAAGGGCTTCAGCGACAGCCTGTCGGCGGCATCGCGCGTGACGACCTCCGCCCGGACGCGAGATGGCTGGCGTCTGGCTGCGATGCGAAGGCGGTGACGGCTTGCAACCGCTCTGGACGGCCGACGCGCACCGGATCCGGCCAGTCTCCCGGGGACGTGGAGGTCCGGTGAGAGCATGGGCGCGCCGGACCGCCGAGCTCCAGCGCGAGCTGGCCGCGATCGCGGACGTCGATGCGCGGTGGTGGCTGCTCGCCGCTGGCGTCGCGCTGGCCGAGACCCAGGCGGGGCCCGAGACCTACCTGGCGTGCGATGCCGCGCCGGACGCCGACACGTTCATGGGGTACCGCGTCCTCCGCCCGCGGGATCCGGTGGTCGACGCGATCCACCGCGCGAAGGCAGCGCGCACCGCGATCCTCGAGCTCGACGGCACTCTCCCGGATCAGCCGCTCGCGGTCACGATCGCCCACTCGAGCGGCGCCGAGACGCCCAGCGACCTCGACGTCGCGGCCTTCGCGATCGGCAACCGTTGCCTCACCGCCCCGCTGGACGATCCGGCGCTCGCGACGGTGCTGGCCGCCGTGCTTCGTGGCGCGGAGCCGCCGCGGTGGCGTGGCGCGACGCCGTTCGTGTGCGTATCGCTGGGTGACGAGCCGATCGAGACCGTGCGCCACGGCCACCGCCGCGCGTGGACCGAGCACGGCGGTCCGTGGCTCGGGCTGGGTCGCGCCGGTGACCTCGCCGTCGTCTCGACGTGTCACCTGATCATCGACGGCTACGGCCACGCGAGCATCACGGCCCGGATCGCCGGGCTCGTCGATGGGGCGGCCGCGAGGAGCGCATCCTCGGCCAGCGGCCACGCCGCGCTGCCCCCGCTCGGTGCGGTCGCCGGCGCGGTGCCGCTCGCCGTGACGTGGCGCGAGCTTCCCCAGCCGACCCCGCGCGTCATCCCGCTCGCCTACGAGCTCGGGCGCATCCTGCATCGCCAGGCGGGCCGCAGCGACGCCAGGTTCTCGCCGACGATCCAGATCCCGGTCGCGCGCGGCGGCATGGACGACCCGATGCGCCTGCGCCGCCGCGTCGTCTCGGCGACAACGAGCGTGCGCTTCACCGGCGGCGTGCCCGAGCCGTACGCCGCGTTCGAGGCGCGGGTCCGCGACGTGATCGCGCGCGAGGCGGCCGCGAGCGGTCTGGTGTCCCGCCTGCTCGCGGCGGCGCGTGCCCTGCCGGTGCCCGTCTCGTGGAAGCGCAGGAGCATCAGCGCCAAGCGCACGCACTGGTTCGAGAGCGTCGCCGCCGTGATCGGCGGCCGCGCGCTGCTCTCGCGCATCGCGATGGATACGCCGGTCCCGGCGCTGTGCGCCGTGTCATCGCCGTCGCGCCTCGCCACCGACGTCGATCCGATCGGCGGCTGCGTGATCACGATCGTCAACGACGGCAATCACGCCGCGATCACCATCGGCGGATCCGGCACGGCCGGCACGGCCGGCACGGCCTCGGCGTTCCTCGACGAGCTGCTCTCCACGACCTCGTACTCCGGCGTGCGAATCGCGACCTGAGGCGAGGGAACGGCTGGACCCCGGCGGTCCTCGACCCGAGAGCAGATCGCGCGCGCAACCTGCGCGCACAACCGGCGAGGCGGCGACGGCAGCGAGGACAAGTGGTCGAGCGAGCGAAGCTCCCGCGGTGGCACCGGCCGTGCACCGGGACGGCTGATGCTCAAACCAGCGCCTGGCCTTTGCTTCCATCCAGATCGCGTATTCGCCCGCGGCGGCGCGTCTCTCCTGGTCGCCTGCGCCCTCCTCGGCGCCGGATGTGGCGGGGGCGACGATGGCGGTGATGTCCCCGGCGCCGATGACGGCGACGACGACGATGGTGATGGCGCCGGGGACGACGGTGCACCCGATGCCGGCGCCGGCGACGCGCAGCCGGATAGCCTCCTCGGCGACTGGGTCGTGACCAGCGGCCACATCCTGCCGCTGGCCGGCCCGACCATCCGCAGCGTGGCGCTCACGATCGACGCTGACGAGACCGGCCTTGCCGTCTTTGGCGGCCCGAGTGGCGACTTCGTCACCTGCACACCGGTCACCTCGCTGCTCCACGACGATTCGCTCGTGCTCAACTTCGCGCCGGCCGGTTATCCGGTGGGGCAGGTCTTCACCATCACCGAGAGCGACGGCGACACCCTCACCCTGTTCGACGGCGACGGACAGTTCCTCGTGCTGTCGCGGCCGACCGAGGCGCTCCCGATGCCATCCTGCCAGATGGTCGAGGAACTGAGCCTGCACGAGGACCTGCCCGAGCCAGCGGGCTACGCCGAGCTGGAGTTCGACGGAAGCACGCTGTTCTACGTGTCCGACGAGTTTCCGGATCCCGTCGCCTACCCGATGCGCGCGGTCAACGCCGAGACCGGGGAGCTCACCACCCCTCCTGACTCCTTCTACCCGCCCTTCATCCGCGCCTGGCAGGACGGTTCCTTCTGGGCAACCTGTGGCTGCGGTGGCGACGAGGAGGCGCTCCTCACATCTCCGGCCGGCTCGACCGAATCGATCAACACCACCACGCTCGGCAACCAGATGCAGGTGAACAGCATGGCGGCCGACCTGGACGCCGACATCGCCTGGATCGTCGCTCACGACTCGGATCCAGAGGGCGATTTCTTGCTCCGGGTCAACACAGGCGTGGAGCCGAACGCGCTGCTCGAGACCATCGAGCTGTCCGACGGACTGGCGACGGGCGCGCTGGCCTACGACGGCTCGGACCTGTGGACCGTCGTATCGGTGCTCTCTCCCGCGCTCGCCCGGATCGACGACGAGACCGGCGATATCCTCGAGGTCTGGCAGATTCCGGCCCACGGGATCCGCTGGGGGTACGTGGCCATCCACGACGGGCGCATGTTCGTGCTCGGCGCGGTCGGTGAGGACGGCGGGGCCATCATGGAGGTGACGCTACCGGCCGGGTCGTGATCCCGCGACCAGGTTTCTTTTCGGTCGCGGTCACATTCGTGCGGCTGTCCTGTCTATCTCGCACGGCCGTCGCCGCAAGGAAACCAATGACCCGTTCGCTCGTGACGCTCTCGACGCTCACCATCCCGATCCTCCACGTCTATCTGGCCACCGGCTGTTCAGGACAGTTCGCGGCCGGCGCCGGTGCCCGGGGCCCGGTGCTGGCCGCCCCCGAAGAGATGGCCGAGGTGGACGAGGGAAGCGCACCGGTCGGTCCCGCTCACGCGTCGGGCGAAGATCGCCACTGGATGCAGGCCGACGACTACTTCATCAGCGAGGTGCCCTGGCAGCAGAGCTGGATCTACGTCCACCTGTCCAAGATGAAGCGGCCCCCGGGCCCGGGCACGAAGGATCAGGCCCTGTTCTTTCAGCTCGACGACTCGCGCGAGGTGTGGACCCAGCACTACTGGCGGACCCGCCCCGCCGGGCCGGACGACCTCGAGCTCGGCGAGCTGGTCCTGTGCTTCAACGACAGCTCACAGGGCAACGTCTATCAGGCGCCGCAGACAAAGGACAAGGCGAGAACCGGGAAGTGGTTCATGGGACGCATCACCGACGTCTCGGATGTCTTCAAGGGCGTCGTGCAGGTCGACACGTACAGCTGTGCGGTCGATGCGGTGCGCGCGGTCGCCCCGGCGCGCGCCGCCGACCGGTGACTACCTGGCCACCACGCGAACGCCGTCGATCGCGCAGTTGTAGTCCGCCACCCGGACCCAGCCCTTGGTCGCGTCGCTGGTGTCGGTCACCCTGCCCATGAACCAGTTACCCGTGCGCGCGGCGTCCTTGGTGAGCGGCGCCTGATACACGGCGTCGCGCTGGTTGTCGTTGAAGCAGATGGCGACCATGCCCAGCGCGAGCTCGCCCGGCCTGGCCGGGCGGGTGACCCAGAAGTGCGCGGTCCAGATCTCGCGCGCGGTGTCGAGCTGGAAGAACTTCGCCTCGGGGGAGGCGCCGGTCGCCGCCTGCTGCAGCTTTGCGAGACGGACCCACATCCAGCCCTGCGTCCACGGCTGTTCGCTGATGAAGTAGTCGTCGGGCTGGATCCAGTGGCGGTCCTGTCCGCCCGGTCCGGACGCGACCGGCACCACCGACCCCGCCGGAGCCACAGGTTCGCCAGCGCCCGGCTGCGGGCGCGATCGCTCCACCGCTCCATCCGCCGGTGCAGCGCGATCGCCTGCTCGATCACCGACGTACGCGGCGATCGCGAACCCCGCCGCGACGACGGCAGCCGCGAGCGCGAGCCACGCCGGCCAGGAACGGTGTCGGGGCGGCGCGGCCCCGTGCGCTGCGTCCACGCCCTCGAGCTGGAACGCCAGGTCGTGTGCCGATTGATAGCGCTCGGCGCGATCCTTGGCCAGGCAGCGATGGACGATGCGGTCGAGCGCCGGGGGCGTGGCCGGCGCGACCTGCGCGAGGGGCGGTGGCTCCTGGCTCAGGATCGCGTGCATCACGTGCGCTGCGGATCCGCCGTCGAAGGCGCGGCGCCCGCTCAGCGCCTCGTACAGGATCGCACCCAGCGCGAAGAGATCGGTCCGCTGGTCGAGCACCTCGCCGCGCACCTGCTCGGGCGACATGTAGCCGACGGTCCCCATCACGGTTCCCGGGGCGGTCGCGCCCGCGCCGTCGACACGATCGCCGGGTCGGTCCGGCCTGGCCAGCCCGAAGTCGATGACCTTGACGCGGCTCCCCGCAGTCAGGAACACGTTGTCCGGCTTGAGGTCGCGGTGGGTGATGCCGCGCGCGTGCGCCGCGGCCAGCCCGCGGGCGATCTGAGCGGCCAGCTCGGTCGCGTGGCGGATCCCCAACGGCCCGCGGTCTAGCCTCCTGCGCAGCGTCTCGCCCTCGAGGAGCTCGAACACGATGTACGGTGTGCCGGCCTCGGTCCCCGCGTCATGGATGGCCAGGACGTTCGGGTGATCGACGACGGCGACCGCGCGCGCCTCCTGCTCGAACCGCCGGCGCCTCTCGGGATGGTCGGCGTACTCGCGCGGCAGCACCTTGATCGCGACGTCCCGGCCCAGACGAGCATCTCGCGCGCGGTAGACCTGGCCCATGCCGCCCGCGCCGATGGGCGCGACAACCTGGTACGCCCCGATCGTCGAGCCGGGCGCGAGCGTCGAGTCGAGCTCGTCGGGCGACACCTCGGGCGCGCGCGCGATCTCGCGCAGGAGCGATCCGACGCTGGGATCGGGCGGGGAAGGCTCCGGCGGGCGGCGGGTCACCGGATCCCCTGTGGCTTGGTGAGCCCTCCGGCCTCTGCGTTGCGCTTGAGCTTGCGGCAGATCCGCTCGTAGCGCTTGCGCAACACCGGCTCGTCGACCTCCATCACGCGCGCCACGTCGCCCCACGGCATGTCGCGATCGATGCGCAGGATCAGGAGCGTGCGCTCCTCCGGCGTCAGGCTGTCGCGCAGCCGCGCGGCCTCACCCCGCAGATGGCTCACGCCGGTCAACTTGATCGGCGTGACGAGCTTCGAGATCTCGCTGGTCTGCAGTCGCCGCACGCGCCGCCTGTGCGCCTCGTTGAGCTGGTTCTTGGCCGCATTCCAGGCCAGGACGTAGAACCAGGTCCCGAACGCGCACTCGCGCCGGAAGCCAGCGATGTTGCGCCACAGATTCTCGCAGGCCTGCGAGAAGACGTCCTTCGCGGTGTCCTTGTCCTTGAGGGCAGACACCAGGAAGCCGAGCACGGCAGGACCGTATCCGCGCACCGCGGCGGTCATCGCGTCGTGGTCGCGACCCTTGTCCAGGAGCGCCTGGATTGTCGCCTCGAGCTCCGCAACGATGCGCGCCATGGGCAGAACTCCTCGACCAGCCCCGAAGATAGCAGCCGGCTAGCGGCCGGGGAGGTGAATGAACAGCGCGCCGATGTAGACCACGAGCAAGAGGAGGTTCACGGACACCAGCACCTCGTGGAAGCGCGGTCTGCGGGTGATCGCCGCGGTCGCGAAGAGGGCCATGAACCCGACCTTCATGGCCGTGTCCACGTCTCGATCGATCCGGCCGTCGAGCACCAGCTCGCGCAGGAAGCTGGCGCACCCCAGGAGGAAGCAAAGGCTGAAGAACCACCGACTGTTCGCGTAGTAGTGCTGCCGCAGGTCGTCCGCCACGGTGTCGCCGAAATCCGGCAGGACCAGCGCCGACAGGAGGTAGAGCAGGATCGGCATCAGGAGGACCGCCAGGAATCCGGGGAAGGTCCACCCGGCGTATCGGCGCAGCTCGAACAGAGTCCACCAGATCAGCACGTGGAGGACGAGCAGGATCAGCACCGAGGCGATCGCCGGCCAGTACAGCACCACTCGATCGCGGTTCTGCAGCATCCGGCCGATCCCGGTCAGAAGCTGCGTGACGCCCAGACCCAGGATGATCGACACCAGCACCGAGAGGTAGTTGAACTCGTCCACGGATACGCTCCTGCTTCGCCGTCGGTGCCGCGTCCGGCCGATGGCCTCTCGCACTCCGCCGCGTGCGACATAGTACATGCACCGTCGCCTTCCCGGATCAAGGCGCGGGTTCGCCGCGTCTCATCGCCGCTTACCTCCGGGGGAATTGAGGGCTGCGCCGGGCCTCGCTATGGAAGATGGGCGCGCGATGGTTCGCGCGATCTCATCTACCCGGAGCGGAGGACTACTGTGCACACTTATCGAATTCACACCATGGAGTCGGCGCCCGAGAAGGCAAGGGAAGCGCTCCAGCGGCTGCAGCAGAACTTCGGGATGATCCCGAACCTGGCGGCGACGATGGCCGGATCGCCGACCCTGGTGAACGGCTTCGTCGGCGCGCTGGTCAACTTCCTGGGCGGAAGCTTCACCGGTGGGCAGCGGCAGGCGCTGCTGCTGACAAACGCGGTGACCAACCGCAGTGCCTGGGCGGTGGCGTTTCACTCGACGGCGGCGCTCCGCGAGGGCGTGGCCGCCGACGACGTGCGCGCGATCCGCGAGGGGCGGCTGCCGAGCGAGCCCGGGCTGGCGGCACTGTCGGCGCTGACGAAGGAGTTCATCGAGAAGCGCGGGCACCTCGACGACCAGGAGCTCCGCCGGTTCACGGAGGCGGGCTTCACTCCCGAGCAGGCGCTCGAGGTGCTCGCCGGGCTCGCGTGCTCGGTGATGGCAAACTACGCCGGCAACATCACCACGCCGCCCCTCGAGGCAGTGTTCGAGCCGCAGGCCTGGAGCGATGCGGGAACCGACGAGCCGCGCGATTCGCGCAAGTCGCGCGACGCCCGGTGATCGATCCGCGCGCGGCTGACTCTACCTCCCGGCGCGGCGAGGCGCCGGGACGCGCGCGTGAGGTCGGCGCGAGGCAGCGAGCCGGCCCGAGACACCCTGATAGCGTGCCGCGCCATGAGAACCGTGAAGTGGGTGCATCCTGTCGTGGGAATGCTTCTTTCATCGATTCTGATTCTCGCGGCGGCCGGTGGTTGCGGCGGCGATGACAGCGATGACGGCAGTGGTGTCGATGGTGGAGGCGGCCCCGGCGCCGACAGCGGCGCTGGTGGCACCGGCGCCGACAGCGGCGCAGGCGGCGAGTGCGGCGAGCCGGTGACCTGTTCCGCGCTGTCCGAGCTCTCAGGCTGGAGCGACGGGACTTCGGAGATCGTACCGGACGGCTTTCCCGCCGCGCCCGCCGGCGCCACGCTGTGCGGCGAGAGCGAGAAGCTCCTGACCGCCTACTGGACCATCGACGACGACTCGACGGTGCACGCCCACTACGAGACCGAGCTCGTCGCCGCCGGCTGGACCGTCGACGGGCCGGTCGCCGACGCGATGACCCTGCCGTGCGACACGGTGCAGTACATGAGCATGGGCGCCGCGTCGGTTCAGGTCTACGTGTGGGGCAGCAAGGGTGCCTTCGCGCTCACCTTCCAGCCGTCACCGTAGCGTGCGCCCGCCAGCCGGACGGACTGCGCGGCGGATCAGCGGATGACGTCGGCGCGCCCGACGACGTGCGGGACCTCGAACCGCTCCACCGAGATGAGTGCGCGCTCGTCGAAGGAGAGCCCGAGGCGGCGACCCTCGCCCTCGAAGTAGGCCTCGTGAGCTTCGCGCCAGTCGGCCCCAGACATCGTCACCCGCCTCGCGCAGCGGCTGCCAGTCCATCCCCGCCGGCGCAGCGAACCGGTCCGTCACGAAGACGAAGTCTCGACCGGAGCCGTCACCGCGCGCGCGAGACCCCGCCGGCGCCGGCAGCGTGACACCTTGCGCCGCAAGGTGAGCCTCGACCGCACGAAGCGACCGCCCGCCACGGTCGAACGCGACGTCAGGAACGCGGCCCCGATCGAGGAGGCATGCGTGGTGCGGTCGAGGACGAGCGCGAGCATGGTCCACATGGTAGCGGACCACCTTGCCGCCCGCTCGAGCGGCCGTGGCCGCGTTTCGAGCAATTCCGGGTATACGCTTCGCTCATGTCGTCGCTCGACCGCAAGGGCGCTCTCCGGGCGGAGCTCGTCGCCCGGCTCGCGTCGCAGCTCGACGCCGCCCGGCACGCCCACCAGTCCGCGATCGAGGGCGCGACCCACGAGCAAGCGCGGGCCGAGAACGACAAGGACACGCGCGGCCTCGAACAGTCCTATCTTGCCCGCGGTCACTCCGCTCGCATCGCCGACCTCGAGGTCGCCGTCACCGCGGTCCGGGCGCTGGCGCTGCGCGCGTTCACCGTTAACCAGGCGGTGGCGCTCGGAGCGCTCGTGGTGGTCGACGACGATGGACGCCGGCTGTCCTACTTCGTCGTGTCGCACGGCGGCGGCGAGACCCTCGCCGATGGCACGGTTCAGGTCGTGACGCCGCGATCGCCCCTGGGCGTGGCGCTGCTCGGCAAGCAGGCCGGCGACGTGGCCGAGCTGCGGCTCGCCGGTCGGCGACGCGAGCTCGAGATCCTCGCGATCGAGTGATCCGCCCGCCCCGGTGAATCCAGCGGAACCGCCCGAGCCTGGGCGTGCCTGGCCGGTTCAGCATCCAGCTCGGGGTGGGCGCCCCCGGATGTAACGTGGCGGCTCAGTGTCAGCCCGGCACAACGAGCTGGCCGCGCGCGCGGAAACCGCCGAAACACCGCACGTGGTGACCGGGACGACCAGAGGCACGCTGCTTGCTCACGGTTCCCACGAACGCGGCGAGCCATTCGCCGCATCACGGGCCGGGAGGTACTCATGTACAGAAACTCAAAGGCTGCTTTTTCGACCCTCATCGCACTGGCGTTGTTCTCGCTCATCGCGGCCGGCTGCGTCCTCGACGATGAGCTGGGCGACGATGCCGCCGCCGAGGAGGGGGTCGAGCTGGGCGAGGAGGCCGCGGTCGTGCCGCGCCACGCGGTCGTGACCTGCGACAGCGCCAGCTTCTATCGGAACTACGACTCGTCGTCGGGCCCGGTTCACCTGATCCGTACTCTGGGCAGGGACAACAAGATCGGCCACACGCCGGGCGCGCACCCGGTCCACAACGGCTGGGCCGCCACCCACGATTTCGGCCCCGGCGACTGGGGCTTCATGCGCATCGAGTGCATCGGCGGCTACGACTCGTGGTGAGCCCGAGACAGCGCTGATCATCGACCTTCCACTCACGATTTGCAGACACGTTGATTCACGACTCAAGGAGAGATCCGATGTCCTTCTCCCGCAAGACAGCTATCCGCACCGGCATCGCGGCCGCGAGCCTCGCCGTCGCCATCGCCGTTCTCGCCGCCCCGGCGGCTCCTGCGCAGGCCGACCAGGACCAGGTGGCCCCCGCCGCGGCAGGTTTCCGGAACGGGCGCATCGGCGTGCGCGAGACCATCTGCGCCGACTCGCTCTACTTCCGCACCGCACCGCACGACGGCGCCTTCGACGGCAACATGTGGCGCCCGCAGACCTTCCGGGTCGAGGGCCCCAGGGTAGGCAACTACATCTACGGCTTCGCCTACGGCGAGATCAACCGCTACGGATGGGTGCAGGACGGCTGGTTCTGCCTCTGATTCAGGTCACTCAATCGTCGAATGCAGCTGGAAGCTCTGCGAGGCGCGCGATGACGCGGAGAAGATCGGCGAACTTGACGGGCTTCACGAGATGCTCGTTGAAGCCAGCGGCGCGGCTTCGTTCCTGGTCGGTCAGCTGACCGTAGCCCGTCAGCGCCACGAGATAGGGCCGATCATTGCCATGCTGCGCCCGGATGCGCGCGGCGAGCTCGTAGCCGTCCATGACGGGCATGCCGATGTCGATCACTGCGACCAGCGGGTGAAATCGTTCGAGGACTCGAAGCGCCTCGGGCGCGTCATGTGCCATGACGACCTCGTGGCCTGCTCTCTCCAGGAGTGCCGAAAGCAGGTCGAGAGCGTCTTCGTTGTCGTCGACGAGCAGGACGCGCATGGGCTTTTCCGTGTGCGCGACGTGGAGCAACGAAGTGGGAGCTGTCGCCGCGATGGATCCAGCGGGCAGGAGTGGAAGTCGGGCCGTGAACTTCGTCCCGCGTCCGGCGCCCTCGCTCGCGACCGTGACGGACCCGCCGTGCAGCTCCGTCAGCTGCTTGACCACCACGAGTCCGAGGCCGAGGCCTCTGTGCTCGCTCGAGCGATTCGCACCTTGAACGAAGAGGTCGAAGATGTCCGAGAGGGAATCGGCCTCGATTCCCATGCCGTCGTCGGACACGTCGACGACGACGGTTTCACCGTCCCGCCGCGCAGAGACGCCGATATGGCCGCCCACCTGCGTGTAGTGGGCTGCGTTGCTCAGGAGATTGGACACGACCTGCGCGAGCCGATTCTCATCGACGTCGACGACCAGGCCGACGGTGGGCACGTCGATGTCGAGCGAGTGCCCTCGCTGCTCGAGCAGCGGGCTCACCATCTCGACGCTGCGCGCCACCACCTGGGCGATCTCCACCGGCGCCCGTTCGAGCACGACCTTGCCTCGCGTCAAGCGAGCGACGTCGAGCAAGTCGTCGACCAACCGAACGAGGTGTTGCGCCTGCCGCTCGATGATGTCGAGCTCCTTTGAAGGCGACCCGTCCGCGCGCCCCTTGAGGAGGTGCACCGCCGTGAGGATCGGCGCCAGTGGATTGCGGAGCTCATGGCCGAGCAACGCCAGGATGTCGTCCTTTCGCTCGCTCATGCGTCGCGCTCTCTCCTCGAGATCCATCCTGGAGATGAGCGACCCGAGATACTGTCCTGCGTGATGGCCGAGGCGTATGTCTTGATGCGTGTAGCCGGCCCCGGCCTCGCTGGAAAAGCAGATCGCGCCGATCGTTCGCCCGACCACCTGGATCGGAACGCATATTCTGCCGGGCACCAGACCGGCTGGCGTGCCGCCCTCGAGCACGCGATCGATGAGCGCGGCCTCGGTCTCCGGCAGGTCGGCGAGCGCGACGTGACGAGGAGCCTCGTCCAGCCGGGTTCCCACCCAGTACACGCGCTCACCATCGCGCACCAGCGCGAAGGTGCTGCGGTCGAAGTCGAGGACCCAGTGGAGGCCCCGCATCGCGACGCGGGCCAGGGTCTCGAGGTCGGTGGCGTTGGCGCACTCCGAGAACAGCTCGACGAGGACGTTGAGCCGCGAAATGTCGCCAAGGACGGACATCAAAAACTCATGAACATCTCGTCAGCGGGCATCCCCGTGGCGTCCGCGATCGTGTTGGCGTAGACCGCGAGCGCTGCCATCGAGATGACCTCCATGATCTCGGATTGCCCCAACCCGTACCGGCGAAGGCCCTCGAAGTCGTCCTCCGTGAGGCTCTGGGGATCGCCCGCGCACTTCAGCCCGAACAGGATGATCTGCCGCACCTTGGGCGGCGACAGGTCGCTCACGTTCGAGACAAGAATCTCGAGCGCGTCTGGATCGATTCCGAGCATTCGACAGCAGGCGAGGTGCGCCGCTTCGCAGTAGCGGCACTGCCGCGCCTGAGAGATGGCCACGAACATCATCTCCTTGAGCGTTCTGGGCAGAACACCGCCGACCAGGACGTTTTGCACGAGCCCCCATGTTCCACGGGCGACCGCGAGAGAGTGGCCTTGTGTCTTGATGAAGTTTGGCGGTGCCGGAAACCCCATGCGCCGCTGAAAATCGAGATAGACCTCGACAACCTCTTTCGGAGCATCATCGGGCTCGAGAGTCGGAAGATTGGGCATGGCGTCCTCGTGAGGGAGTGTGACCCGATGCGCAGACCGTAGCTTGCAGCAAATCGCCAGTCGCGACGTAGCTGGCCTCTTCACACGTGCAATTGCCACGCGTGCGCGCTCAAGGGGCTGTTCGGGTCGATGGATCGGCGGTCGGCGGCTGCTGCTCACCGCGGCTCGGCGCCGTCCGTCGCGTCGTCGAGGCTGATGAAGAAGTCGTCCGGGCGCAGGAGGATCAGCGAGTGGGTGCGCACGCCCTGGTGCGGAATCGGGGAGTACCAGAGCTGGCAGATGACCATCTCCGGGCCGCGGCTGCCCGGGGTGTGGAAGGCGAGCAGGCGGCCGCTCTCGCTGATGCCGCCGATGCCGGCGCGCGCGCGGGCGAGGAAGGCTTCGCTCTCGATAAGCGCGATCGGGATCGCGCGAGGCGTGGCTGTCGGATCGCTGCGGATGGCCAGCGCCCTGAGGTACTGGCTCGCGTCGCGCAGGAGAGCGTTGCGCACGAGATCGTCCGCGAGGACATGCGGTAGCTCCGGGCGCTCGCCGTGCAGGATGACGGATCGCAGCAGCTCGGTCCGGTGGTCTCCCTCGGTCGCGCGCAGCGAGTCGCGGATCTGGACCAGCAGGGCAGTACAGTCCACGCGGCGCGCCAGCTCGGGAAAGACGTGCACGGGGCAGCGCATGCCCAGCGCCGCCGCCTCGCCCGAGACGTCGCGCAGCTCGATGAAGGGCACCTTGCCGCGGGCGCCGCCGCTGTCACCGCCGTCACCGCCCTCGCCGCCATCGCCGCCTACCGCGGGCGTCCAGGACGTGCTGGCGGGCGGCGCTGTAGCGCTCGCCGGTGCGGGACGCGCGCTCGCGGATGCGCTTCTTCAGATCACGTTTCGCGGTCATCTGATCTTCCTCTCCCGCGTCGCGGACCGGAGCCCATGCATCCCCGCGTCGCGAGGGAAGGAGACGACTCATCTGCCGAGAAGATGGCTACCCTTTGCCCCCGCGAGGGCCAGGCATGGGCTGGCCGGAGAGGGTTGCGCGTGGCAGCTCGCGCTATGAATCGAGTTTGCGCAATGCGCCGGCACCTGTCAAACCGACGCGCCCTGCCGCCACAGTGCGGCCGGCCGCCACAGCGCGATCTCGCCTCAGATCAATCGTGGAGCGACGATGCGCTGGCATGCCGATTGCGGTGTCACCCCATCATGAGCAAGCGAATCGTGACCGCGAGTCTTCTCAGTCTGTTCCTGGCCGCGGGTGTCGGCGTTCCGTCCGCGCTGGCGGCGCCGCCGGTGGTGCCGCGGGCCAGTGCAACCGAAACCCAGCCGGCCCGGACGCAGCGCGACGCGCAGCCGGACCGCGCGGCGGACACCGCCCGCTACGCCGCGGCCGAGCGCGCGCAGCCGAAGGCAGCCGACTTCGAGGGTGGCGCGACGTTCGTCCTCATCGGGTCGACAACCGCCATCGTCCTCGGCGTCGTGCTGCTGGTCGTGCTCCTCTGATGAGCCGCTCCCTGCGCCCCACGCACGCCGCGGCGTGGGGCGCCCTCGCGCTGGCGGCCACGCTGACCGGGTGCGTCAGCTTTCCATCGACCGCCCGGCCGGTCGAGCCGGCCGCCATCTCGCGCGACCGCGGCTGGATCGCCACCGGCCCGGTGACCCCGATCCGCCAGCAGGCCGCGCGCGACTGCGGCCCGGCCGCCCTGGCCATGGTGGCCCGCTTCTGGGGCCGCCCGATCGCCCTGCACGACGCCACGGTGGTGGCAGAGGCGCGCAGCGGCGGCCGCGGCGCCAGGCTGGGCGCGCTGCGCGACCTCGCGCGCAGGCGCGGCCTGACAGCGTTCGCCATCCGCGCCGATCGCGCGACGCTCGTGCACGAGCTGGAGCGCGGCCGGCCGGTCGTCGTCGGCCTCCTGCGCGCGCGAGGCGACCGCCGCCTCAGCCACTTCGAGGTAGTCGTCGGCTTCCACCCGGCCCGGCGCGAGGTCGCGACGATCGATCCGGCCGGCGGCCTCGGCATCCGGCAGTGGCGCGAGCTGGCCGCGGAGTGGAATCCGGCCGGCCGCCCCGCGCTGGTTGTGCTCGGCCCCTCCGGCCCGCGTTCCAGCCGCAAGCGCCCGGCGAGCGAGCAGCCCATCGCATCGCAGCCGGCGACCGCCACCCGCGGATCGCGCTGACAGCCGGCCGCGTTCGCCGGTAGCGCGATCCAGTATTGCGTCGGAGCCCGCCGCCTGCTTCCCCGGGTGCGCGGGACTCCCACTGCCGCAATCTGCGGCATTCCCAGACGCGCTTTCTTGTGGCAGGAGTGGTGAAGCGTCAACGATGCGGCAAGCCGCCCGATGCGAATGACCACCACCAGGAGACAGCATCGCAGTAGCGAAGCGTCGCGGCTCGTCCGCACCGCCACAAACCGTCTGAGGGCGGGCGACCCGATCAGCTGATCGGGCCGCTCGCCCCGACCCAGATCGCGCACGCACCCGGCGTCCGCGCCAGGCCACCTTCGTGCGCGTTCGACACGACGGCCGCATCGGCCGCACGCCGATCGTCTGCCCGCAGTTCGCACACACCAGGTCCCGGGGGAAGAAGATGATGAGACGTAGCTACAGATCCGTTGCATTCCGCTGCCGCCGGATGCGGCGCACCGCGCAAGCTGCCAGGCAAAAATGGACGAGACGAGTGGCCGTCTGCGGCCTCGCCATGATGGGCGCCTGCCTGTCGGACAGGAGCGCTTCCCTTCACGGCGACAGCGAATCCGCCGGTGAAGCGAGCGGCTCGGCCGGGGCGGCCCTCGCGCCACCGCCGGGCGGCATCGTCGATACCCAGCCAAGCTCGGGCTGGACCGAGGGCACGCTCACGGTGAATGATAACGGCGCGGCCGAGTACCACCTTCCACTATGGGTGCCGGACGGCCGCGGTGGCCTCGAGCCCGAGCTCGCGCTTCACTACAACTCGCAGAGCGGCAACGGTCTTGTCGGCGTCGGCTGGTCGCTCTCGGCCGGCCTGTCGTCGATCGCGCCTTGTGCACGCACCTGGGTCCAGGACGGGCAGAGCAGGAACCCCGACTTTCTGTTCACCAACGCCTACTGTCTCGACGGACAGCGCCTGCGGCCGACCGACGCCGAGTGGAGCGCGGAGCAGGACTATCGCACGGAGCGTGAGACCTTTGCTCGCGTCCGAGCCTACAGCGAGGACGGTCCCGATCGGCCGCCAAACCAGTTCCAGGTCTGGAGCAAGAACGGCCGGATCCTGACCTACGATCCGGTCAAGGCCTACGGGGTCAGTGGGTCGCTATTCGACGTTGAGGATCCGGGTTTCAACATCTCTGTCGATCGGCTGACGACCGCCTGGGCGCTGACCAGGATCGAGGACCGAAACGGAAACGCCATCGTCGTCGAGTACGACAGCATCGAGAGCGATGACGGCCAGTGGGCCATCGATATGGTGCCCGAGCGGATCACCTATGGTCCTGACCGCGCGATCGAGTTCGGCTACGAGGACAGGAGCGACAAGGTCGATGGCTTTCATCCGGGGACCGGCGAATCAGGAAGCATGCACATGGCGCTCGAGCGCCGCCTCAAGACGGTCCGGATCATGGGTGGGGGCGGCCTGTTGCGCCAGTACACGCTGGGCTACGCCAACAACAGCTTCACTGGTCGCAGCCAGCTTGGCAGCGTCACCGAATGCGACGGCGGCGACCCGTCGGACGGAGATCCACCAGTCTGCCTCAATGCACTTGAGTTCGACTGGACGAGGGGAAGCGCCAGCAGCTACCAGATGATCGACACGGACGTGACCGACGTCGCCCGGTCCGTCCGCGAGGGTCGCACCTACATTCCTGGCGACATCAACGGAGACGGACTCGACGATCTTATCTATCGCGATCTGGAGAACAACTGGAAGCTGCGGTTCAGCACCGGGGAGGGATTCTCCGAGCCACACGACGCGGGCATTCCCAGCCTCGGCCCGGACGCCGAGCCCAGGGTGCGCCCCATCGACTTCGACCGAGACGGACGGCTCGATCTCATGGTCGAGGTCCCCGTGCTCGATGACATCACCCAGTTCGCGCTGTACCGATCGACTGGATCGACCTACGAGCCCGTCTTCACCGACATACAAATCTTCACCAGGTTCAGCGGCTCCGACCGCATCGGCGGACTCTGGGCGGGGTATTTCGTCGACCTCGATGGCAACGGATTGCCCGACTACGTCGGACCTCGCCTCCAGCGCGACGCCGACGGGGAGCCGGACAACCGGCTGACCTGGACCTACCGCCTCAACCTGGGTTCTGGGTTCGGCCCCTACGTGGATGGAATCAACACGGCCGGGCCTCTCCAGACGTGGACCGACATCGCGCGCTTCGACCACCAGATTCGCAGCGTCGCGGCCACCGGTGCGCGTCCCCGACTGCTCCAGTGGACCCCGTCCGGGGTCGCGTACTCGTCCATCTACATCAGAGACGACGGTGAGATGGGCGGAGGGTCCTTTGAATTCAACCTGCCCTTCCTTCGCGAGCCGGAGAACACGGACCGCCGCAACCTTCACTTGGCGGACATCAACGGTGACGGCGTCGAACGACGCCGTGTACCCATGTACCGGACTGAAGGTGCAGCTGGGGAGCGGCACGGGTTTCTCCAGGCTGCTGGACGGTCCCATCGATGACGAGGTCAACGACTGCCCCATCGTCGCGGACGACAACCTGCGCGTGCGCGTCGTCAACTTCACGGGTGATGGCGCCGAAGACATCCTGCTCATCCACGAGGGGACGCCAGCGGATACCGGCGACCACGCGCGCGGCGTCCAGCTCTACACATGGACCGGCCGGGGCTGGGATCGACACGGCACCAACATCGCCTCCAACCCGACCTGGGGCCTTCCGTTTGCCGGTATCCAGCCCCTGGACTTCAACGGCGACGGTCTGATGGACATCGCCCAGGTCTGGTCCTCGTCGGCCGACACGACGACCAGCTTCCTTCGGCTGCACAAGCGGGTCAGCGACATCCCGGACAAGCTCTATCGCGTCAGGGTAGCGGGCATCGGTGTTCGCGCCGAGGTCGAATACACGACGCTCGCGAACCCGTCCGTACATAGCCGTGCCCTCACGAACTGTTCGTACCCGCTGACGTGTCCGAACCGCGGCGGTAGCATCGTGTCGGCCCACTGGCTGGCCAACGGCGTGGACCCCGAGTCGCCGTTGCGCCAGTTCAGGCATCGCTACTGGGGGGCGCGGGCCGACCTGCGCGGTCGCGGCTGGCTGGGATTCGAGCAGCACGACATCCTCGACGACGAGCGAGGCGATGCCCAGACAACGTTGTTGTTCGACAATCACACCGCCCAGCATTTCCCGGACGGCAACGGGTTCACGACGTACGTCTACCCGTTCGCCGGTCAGCCTCGCCAGATCACGCACAGCGTCACATCTGGATCTCGCGAGGGCTCGCCGGTGTTCTACGAACGGACGACCGAGTGGGCGCTCGTGTTTCAGCTCGGCGGGCAGCCCGGCACCTGGTTCACGCAGCTCGACAGCGTCGCAATCTCGGACCGCGAGAAGGTGGGCACGAGCGGAGCCTGGACCGCGCTCCATTCGCAAACCACGTCGTTGCAGTACGACGAGTTTCAGAACCCGAGACAGGTCATCGCGGCGGCTCCGGGCTCGGACCAGGTCGATTTCATGACCTACGAGCAGGACTTCGAGAACTGGCTCCTCGCACTGCCGCGAACGCGTACGACGACCTCGTGCACGCGTCCCGACAACGTGTGCAAGACGCGCGAGCTCGGCTTCGACACCTACGATAATGGAGACCTCAAGGATTTCGTCGTCGAGCCGGGGGACGCCGAGCATCTGCTCACCACCACCTACGCGTACGACGGCTTCGGCAACGTATCGTCCATCACGGTCGCCGATGCGGAGGGGCCGGAGCAGGAGACCCGTACGACCAGCGTCACGTACGACAGCCTGGGTCTCTATCCGGCGACCATCACCAACGCGCTCCTTCAAACGACATCGCAGACCTTCCACTCGGACCTCGGCGTCGTTCTCGACGCCCACGATCCCAACGGCGTCCTCCAGGCCACAATGAAGTACGACCGTTTCGGTCGCCTGCGCGAGGTCAACCATGCCGATGGCGGCTTCGAGCGGTACTCCACGTTTGGACCGCTTGCCCATCTTGTCGCGGTGCCGGATGGATCCGGCGGCACCATCACGGCCAGGACGGTCGTGCTGGACGAGCTCGGCCGGCCTGTCAGTCGAACCATTCCTGCCTTCGCCGGCGGCTTCAGCACGGTTCGCACCTCCTACGATCGCCTCGGACGCATTCGCTCGGTATCGCGCCCGTTCCCGTCCGGCTCGGCGGATCCGCTCCAGAATACGACCTATGTCTACGATGGTCGCGACCGACCGCTCTCGATCGCGGAGCCCGACGCCGCGACGGTCCGCCATGAGTACATCGGGCTCGAGAGCCACACGTACGACGCCGAGGGGAACCACAGCTACACGCTCGAGAGACCGGACGGACTGATCGATTCGCGTCACGAAGACGACCCGGAATCGACCGAGTGGCTCGGCACTCGCTTCGCGTATGGCCCCTTCGCCCAGGTGAGCGACGTGATCGCGCCCGACGAGACGGGGCAGAGCATGGAGTACGACAAGCTCGGACGTCGCACGGTGCTCGTGGACCCGAGTGCCGGCACCACGTTCTCCAGCTACAACGCCTTCGGTGAACTGATCGACGAGATCGATGGAAACGGCGACGTCACCGAGTACCAGTTCGACGCACTGGGTCGCATCGTGCAGGTCAATTCACCTGACGGGCTGGCGATTCACAACTGGGACACTGCCGCCAACGGCATCGGCAAGCCGGCAAGCTCCTCGAGCGCCGATGGGGTCGGCATCGTCTACAGCTACGACCCGATCGGCCGGCCGTCGTCGACGCGATGGAACATCGAGGGCACATCGTATGACATCGAATACGCCTACGACGACATCGGGCGGCCGTCGACAATCACCTATCCCACACTTCCCGGCGCGCCCCAAGGTGCCGGTCGTCTGACCGTCGCCCATTCATACAACCCGCAGGGCTACCTGTTTCAGATCAAGAATGCGGCCACGGATCAAGCCTACTGGACCGTGGAGGACCGCAACGTCGCCGGTCAGCTGGTCCGGGAGCGGTACGGCAACCAGGTCCTGACGGAAAACGCGTACGACGCGCTCGGGCTCCTGCGCGGCTGCGAGGTCACGGGGCCCGGCACCGTCGGGCGCCTCGGCCAGCTCACCTATGACTACGATCTGAATCGCAACGTCATCAGCAGAGGCGACCCGTTTCAGGGGCGAAGCGATACCTACGAGTACGACGAGCTCGATCGCCTCACGCAGTGGAGCGCCAGCAACGGGACGGTCCAGCTCACGGCATCGTACGACTACGACCGAGTCGGCAACCTCGAGGCGGAGGACGTGCAAGGCGTCTCCAGCCAGAGCGCCACCTACCGATACGGTGAGAACGGAGCGCCGCCGCATGCGATGACCAAGCGCAACACGATCTCTTACGGCTACGACGCGGCGGGTCGGCAGACAAGCGGTCCCAACCGCACGATCGAGTACAACCAGTGGGGCCTGCCGACCTTGTTGACCGGCGGCATCGGCGAAGGCGGTCCATGGCTGACTTCGTTCGTCTACGACGCCCATGGCTCACGGGTGCTCAAGCGCGACGATCAAAACACCATGGTGTACGTCGGCGGTCTGTTCGAGCGTCGCGTCCCGGCCGCCGCTGACCGGGAGACGAACAACCTGCACAACATCGTGGCCGATGGCCGCATCGTCGCCCAGGTTGACCGCCGTCAGAGCTCCGACGGGCAGATCACGAACACGTTCGCCTCGTATCTGCACATGGATCTACAGGGCTCGACGACCTTCGTGACCAACCAGGCAGGCCGAGCCATCACGGGCTTCCTCGGCCAGATGCTCTACGACCCCTGGGGCGTTCGCATCAAGCCCAGCTACACGCAGTACGACGACGAGCGCTGGGGGGGACCGCACGAGGGCTACACCGGCCACGAACACGAGGACGAGGTCGGCCTCATCAACTCGGGGGGCCGCATCTACGACCCGAAGACACGCCGATTCCTCACCCCCGATCCCTTCATCCAGGCCCCACTCTTCAGCCAGAGCCACAGCCGCTACAGTTATGTCTGGAACAACCCGGCGACCTACATCGATCCCTCGGGCTTCGGATGCGTGGAAGGAAACTCCGAGTGCCAGAGCGACTTCCTGCCGCCGATCGTGCCCAACCTGGGCGGCCTCAAGAATGTGCCGAAGGCGCTCGCCAACGCTCCCGGCGGCATCGTCAACGCCGTAGAGGGTCTATGGTGCGGGATCTTTGGTTGCGGCGGTTCGGCCACCGAGACACCTAGCTCGCATGACGGCAACCCCACCGATATCGTCTCGACTGGTTCAGGAAGCGGATTGCGTGCTGAGCTGAGTCAACACGCCGCCCTCGCATGCAACGGCATCGCTTGCCTGTGGATGGCTCGTGAGCTGGGAGCAAGTGGGAGCGTCGAGCGCCTCCCCAGCGACGAAAGCATCCGGAGGAATCAGAAGATTGCCGAGACCAAGGCAAAGAGTGATGCAAGCCCCGTGTCCCCCGCAACATGGTGGTATGCACACCAGGCGGGAGAGATCAGTGCGCGTGCGGATCAAGCTGAAGCTGTTCTTGGGGTTGGGCTCGGTGCGCTCGGCCACTCCACCGGAGGCGGCGTCGGCGCGGGGGGCGCACCTCGAACCTCCCCATTCAATCCGAGTGGAAGCCGTACCAACTGCGTTCAATGCGTTACTTCTTTGATTGATGCGGTTGAGAACGGCAGCTTCGTCCTCCCCGCGAATCGTTACCCGGGCGCGGGTCGCCGGTTTCCTACTGTGCGGAGCGCCCTGGAGTATATTTCGGACCACACAGGGGTCGCGTTCGGCCGCGGAAGAAGCGGTGCGTATTCCGGCCATCGTGACCACGCAGATCGGACGATGGTGATCGCGTCGACCGGTCATCGTGATCGGAGCGAAGCGACGCTGGTTGCTGGTGGTCTAGCTCCTTGGGCTCTCCCTTCCGTCGGGACGGCCCCTTTAGCACGATCCGGTGGGCGTTGTGCAAGACGCGGTCGCAGATGGCGTCGGCGTTCGTGGGATCGCCGATGTGGTCGTGCCATTTCGCGACCGGCAGCTGGCTGGTCATGACGGTCGATTTGAGTCCGTGGCGATCGTCGAGGACCTCGAGGAGGTCGCGGCGCTCCTGGTCCCGCATGGGCGCGTGGCCCCAGTCGTCGATGACCAGGACGTCGACGCGGGCGAGGCGCGCGAGCAGCACGTGGCGTAGGTGCCGTCGGCGCGGGCGAGGCGAGCTCGTCGAAGAGGCGGGACGCGCGCCGGTAGATGGCGCGGTAGCCCTTGCGGCACGCCTGCTGCGCGAGCGCGCAGGCGAGATAGGTCTTGCCGGTGCCGGTCGCGCCGGTGATGAGCGACGTTCTGGTGCTCGGCCACCCAGCGGCAGGTGGCGAGCTGGCGGACGACAGCGCGGTCGAGTTCGCGGCGCGCCGCGTAGTCGATGTCCTCGATGCAGGCCTGGCCGAGCCGCAGCTTGGCCTCCTTGAGGCAGCGGCCGAGCCGCTTGTTCTCGCGGTGCGAGCCACTCGGCGTCGACGAGCAGCGCCGAAGCGCTCGTCGAAGGCCAGCTCGGCGACGTCGGGCTTCTGTTGCTGCTCGCGCCAGGCGTCGGCGAGCGCGTCGAGACGCATGGCCTTGAGCTTCTCGAGCGTCGGTTCGTTCAGCATCGGGTTCTCCTCAGTGGTAGTAGTCGCGGCCCGCGGACGTTCTCGTGTCGGTCGGCGCCGTCGGCTCCGCCGCGGTGGGCTCGACGGCGGATGCGGTCGAGCCCGTTCTTGAGGATCGAGTCGACGTGGCGGTACGAGCGCGCGCCGACCGCGACGCGCGCGCGCACGCCGCCTCGAGCCGCGCGTCGCCGTAGCGCTTGCCGAGCCGCAGGATGCCGAGGCAGGAGCGGTAGCCGTGCTCGGGATGCGGGCGCTCGGCGAGGATCGCCTCGGCGAGCGCGCCGTGCGCGGCGCCGATCGTGCTCGCCCAGGCATGATGCGCGACGGCGTCCACTCGAGATGCTTCTGGTGCGACTTGGGCATGTGCGCGTGATCGGTGGTGTGCCGGCCGCGCTGCGTAGCTGCGCGCGTGGCACGCGACGCGCTGTCCGCCGTGAAAGATCTCGACCGTCAGCGCCGTGATGCGGACGTCGACCGTGCTCATGGACGAGCGCGTGCGGCACCGAGTAGTAGTGGTGGTCGACCTCGACGTGGTAGTCGATGTTGACCCGCGCGCGTCTTCCACTCGCCGTAGACGAAGCGCTCGGCCGGCAACGGCCGCAGCGCCGGCCGGTCGAGCCGCTCGAAGAGCTCGCGGCGGCTCGCCGCCGTAGCGCCGCATCGGGCGCGCGTTCAGCTCCTCGAGCAGCTCGCGCGATCCGCTCGTTGAGCCGTCGAGGCGAGAAGAAGGTCTCGTTGCGCAGCCGCGCCAGGATCCAGCGCTGCGGCGACCTGCACGGCGACCTCGACCTTCGCCTTGTCGCGCGGCCGGCCGGCCGCGCCGGCAGCACGGCGGTGCCGTAGTGCGCGCCGTCAGTGAGCTCGTGAAACCGCGGAAATCCGAAGCGGCAGCGAGCCGGAGCTGAAAACTCGCGCTGGGGTCCGGGCCGCGGTACCGAGGTCGCTCGCTGCCGAAAGGAATGAGGGCCCGGAGTAGCCGCTCCGAGCCCTCAGGTCGTCCACGGGACGTGGGTTGACGGGTTGTTCGTCGCATGTCTCGGAGCGGGCGTCCAGTTTCTGACGCGGCGCCGGGACGTGGATTCGTTGCGCTTCGTCAGCTGTCGTCGCTGTAGTCAGGTCTTCTACCTGTGCCGGTGGTGCGATGACGGCCATGCCTACTGCGGCGACCTGTGCGCCGATCTCGCGCGCCGCGATGCGGCAGCGCGCCGCCGGGCGCCGCTACCAGCGGACCGAAGCCGGCCGAGCTCACCATGCGGCGCGCCAGCAGTCGTACCTCGATCGGCGCGAGGCCGCGAAGATGACGCATCACCCTGCCGAAAACTTGTCCGCGGCCATAGAGGTGGACTCGCCGGCTCCGACGGCAGGGCACGACGCCCTGGTCGCGAGCGGCGGCGAGGAGCAAGACCATGCGTTCCATCTGGGTCGGCATCGACCCGAAGTGCGAGGAGACCCGGGTCCTGGCGACGACCGGGCCGAGCGAGACCATCCTGAAGGCCCGGTTGTCGCCGACGGCGCGACACCCGCGCGCCGTGCCGCACCTGCTCGAGGCGCTGGCGATGTGGCAGGGGATGCCGGTCCACGCTGCGCTCGTTGTGGACGGCCCGGACGATTCGTCCGCCACGAGACTCTGTCTCGATGCCCTGACCGACTTCGGCGGCGGTCCGCTCTACACGCTCGAGTTCGTCCACGGTCGCAAGCGCCGCCATCGTGACCCGCTGGACGGGCTCGGCCGGTTCCACGACCTGCGCCAGCTACTCCTGTTCGAGGTGGCCCGATGATCGACGCCGAGCTTTACGCGCGCATCCGGCGCAAGTTCTTCGCCGAGCACTGGAAGGTCGGAACCATCGCCGCCGAGCTCGGCGTCCACCACGAGACCGTCGAGCGGGCCATCGAGGCCGACCGGTTCGTGCGGTCCCCGCGGCAGATCCGTCCGTCGCTGCTCGACCCGTACAAGGCGTTCATCGGCGAGGTCCTCGAAAAGCATCCGCGGCTGCGCGCCACGCGCATCTTCGACATGCTCCGCACGCGAGGCTACCCGGGCGGCTACTTCCCGGTCATGCGCTACGTCCGCTCGGTCAGGCCAGCGTCGAAGGCCGAGGCCTTCCTCAAGCTAACGACGTTGCCGGGTGAGCAGGCCCAGGTCGACTGGGGCCACTTCGGCAAGATCCAGGTCGGCGCCGCCACTCGGGCACTGTCTTGCTTCGTTCTGGTGCTGTCGTGGTCGCGGGCCATGTTCGCGCGCTTCACCCTCGACCAGACGCTGGAGACCTTTCTACTCGGTCACGCTCTCGCATTCGAGGCCCTGCGTGGGGTGCCGCGGCGGATCCTCTACGACAATCTCAAGAGCGTCGTGGTCGAGCGCGTCGGTGAGCACATCCGCTTTCACCCGACCATCCTCGAGTCCGCCGGCCACTACCACTTCGCGCCGGTGCCGTGTGCGCCCTACCGGGGCAACGAGAAAGGTAAGGTCGAGCGGACCATCCAGTACCTGCGCCACGGCTTCTTCGCGGCGCGCCGCTTCGCCTCGGTCGAAGATCTCAACGGCCAGCTCGCCGACTGGATCGAGCGCATCGCCCACGCGCGGCCAGTCCCTGGCGATCCGACTCGCCGCCGGTGCGCGACGCGCTGGCCGACGAGCGCGAGCGGCTCCTGCCCGTGCCCGACCACCGCTTCGAGTGCGACCACGTTCGCCCGGTCACCTCGGGCAAGCAGCCCTATGTGCGCTTCGACCGCAACGACTACTCGATCCCGCACGACCGGATCCGCCAGCCGCTCACCCTCATCGCGTCGGAGACGGAGATCCGCATCACCGACGGAGTCGGCAACGAGCTCGCGCGCCACCGCCGCAGCTATGACAGCGGCGTCGTCATCGAGGATCCGGCCCACCTTGAAAAGCTGACCGCCGAGAAGCGTCGCGCGCTCGAGCTCCGTCGCCGCGATCGCCTGCGTGGCGCGTGCCCCAGCGCCGCCGCTTTCCTCGATGCCCTGGCTCGCCGCGGCGAGCCCATCGGCACTCACGCAGCACGTCTGGCCCGCCTGCTCGATGCGCATGGCCCCGGTGCGGTCGAGAGCGCGCTCAGCGAGGCCCTCGATCGCGGCGCCGTCTCCGCTGCCTCGGTCGCCCATCTGCTCGACCAGCGGGCCCGCGCGCGCAAGACGCCGCCGCCCATCCCGTCGTCCTGCCCGACGACCCCCGCGTGCGCGACCTCCGGGTCACGCCTCACGCCCTCACCCAGTACGACGCGCTCTCGCAGGAGAACGACGATGACGACGCCACTCGCTGAACAGCTCACCGCCCTCGGGCTGCGCCACAGCGCGGCCCACATCGACGACCTGATCGCCATCGCCACCAAGAAGCGGCTCGGCCCGGTCGAGATCATCGAGATGCTCGTCGAGCGCGAGGCCCTGCACCGCGCCAAGCGCAGCCTCGAACGCCGCCTTGCCCGCAGCCGCATCGGCCGCTTCAAGCCGATGGCCGACTACGAGTGGGACTGGCCCAAGCGCATCGACCGCGACGCCATCGAGGCCGCGCTGCGCCTCGAGTTTCTCGACGGCGCCCGCAACATCGTGCTCGTCGCACCGCAGGGCCTCGGCAAGACCATGATCGCCCGCAACATCGCCCATCAGGCGGTGACCGCCGGCCACTCCGTGCTCTTCCTGACCGCCGCCCAGCTCCTGCTCGACCTCGCCGCACAGGACTCGGCGCGCACCCTCGAGCGCCGCTTCCGCCACTACTGCCGGCCTACACTCCTCTGCTCGACGAGATCGGCTACCTGTCCTACGACGCCCGCAACGCGGACCTGCTCTTTCAGGTCATCAGCCGCCGCTACGAGAACAAGAGCCTCGTGATGACCACCAATCTCGCGTTCAGCGACTGGCCGACCATCTTCCCGAACGCAACCTGCGCCACCGCCCTCATCGACCGCACCGTGCACCACGCCGACGTCATCGCCATCGAGGGGGAGAGCTACCGTCGGCGCGAGGCCGAGGCCGACAAGAAGACCCGCCGCGGCAAGAAGGCCGCCTGAACCACCGCTCGGTCCTGGTGAGCGACCCGGTCCAGATTCCCGCGCTTCCCGGCGCCCGGGTCGGCTCACCCGGTCCGAAATTCCGCGGATCCTCGCCTCGACCAACACCGCCATCTCCTCGTACGTCCGCTGGATGCCCGGCTCGTATCGACACGAGCGCGTGACGCCGCTCTTGAGCTGGTCTGGAACGATCGCCTTCGGCACACCGCCAAAGTAGGTGAGCGCGCCTGGTGGCTGGCGATCCAGTCCGGCCCGCGCTGGGACAGCGTCGCCTCGGCAAAGGTGTAGTTGGACGCGCCGAGGACGGCGACGAAGAGCTCGACCTCGATTTCCTCGCCGGTCGCGCCGTCGACGATGCGCGGCTTCTTGCCTGAGTAGTTGACGAACGCCTTGTCGCCGGCGCGATGCTCCTGCCGCATCGTCAGGCTGCGCTTCGCCAGCCACTCGCGGTAGTAGTCGCAGAACTGGCTGTACCGGTACCCAGCGGGGTGATTCTCAAGGTACTCGAGGTGCAGCAAGTCGAGCGTGACGCCGGCCTTGCGCCGCTCGGCGTGGATCCAGCCCCAATCGGGCAGCGGCCGCGTCGCCCGCGCCGCCATGGCCGGGTAGAGACGCGCCTCCAGCTCGTCGTCGGACAGCGCCTGAACTGCGACCCAGTCGAGCCCGGCCTGGCCGGCGCGGCTCACAGCGCCGGCCACCGCACCGGAGCTGGCGCCGACGCTGGCAGCCACCTGCCGGTGCGTGCGGCCCAGCTCCCACTTCTGCCTGAGAATCTCTCTTGTCTTACGCATGGACAGTCGCTCCGTAGCCATCGCTCTCCTGCGAGGGCGACGGCGAAAGACCATCCAGCGTCGCTACTTGAGCCGGCCGACCCCTCTGCGAGGAGCGTCCGACCCGGCCCTGACCACGTCACCGATCCCGGTGATCACGATCGACCGATCTTGGTGATCACGATGGCCGATCCTCGTGATCACGATGTACCGATCCGCGTGATCACGATGCGCCGATCCTGGCGATCACGATGGGCCGGCGCACGCAGCGGCCTGGGTGGCCCCGGCGACTACGTAGTTTTCAACGGATTTGTTGACGGCGCACCAACTCACGTTCTTTGGGGCCGAGTGCGGCCAGATGGGAGCTTCTACTTCTATGATCCCCAAATCGCCCGAAAAATCGCCCCATCAGCCGTAGGTCGTCACGTCGCGTATCCCGTCCAGGGCGAATGAGCATGCACTTTCTGGTGGCATATGTGGAGCACCCGTCTCGGACAGATCTTCGCATTCTGCAGCATCTTTTCGGCGCGGATCTTCAGGAATCGATCCTTCCGATCGTCTCTCCTCCCTTTGCATCTGCGGAGGAAGCGAATGCAAGGCTGGTGGAGGCCGATCGGACCGCAGTCCGTCGCCTGGGCCAGGAGATCCTGATCCAACCCGGGGAACAAGACATTCCTTCGGTGCCATTGGAGTCGGCGCTGCGCCTGCTCAAGAACCATACGGCATGGGAGACGTTGCTCAACGACTTTGGCGCCATCGAGGCACAGACCGAATTACGCGCAGTGGAGTACTCGCGCTGCTGGATCGTCCTTGCTCGTATTGCTCACGCGCGGATCCCACCGGGTGGAGCGTTCCTCGTGGACAAACACTCTGGTCGTGTATTCCCCCGTCGTTATGTGGATGCGGTGTCGTCGATGAACGAGCTCGGAATGCTGAAAGAGCCATGATGTGAGATGAGACAGGAGGGAGGAGGGTCCCCTCCCTCCTGTCGCCCGTAGTACCTGCCTCACCTGGCAACGCACGCGGCGCCCTCGCCAGCGCAAGAGCTTGAGGCGTGGGTCCACGCCGGAGCGGGCACCGTGGACGCTGCACATAACCGTCGAGCGCGCTCAGCTCGAGGTGATGCTCTTGGTCCTCCGGACGACCTTTCTGCAGAGCTCGAAGAGGTCAGTCCCGCGCTGGCTGAACACGAATGGATTCGATCATTGAGGGAGCGGGTGGGACTGTGAACTGGCTCGCTTACCACTTCGCACGACCCTGCCGTCGCGAATCTGCGAGTGGCGACGCGTGGCTTCTCCGGGGCGGCCATCACTTGCGCAGCATCTTGAAGGCGTGGTTCCACGAGCCGGAGCGGCCGCCGTGGGCGACCCAGACGATGCACATGGGCTCGAGGTGGCGGGAGCCTTCGATGCCGCCGATGTCGATGACGCCCCAGCCGAACTCGGCCAGGAGGGCCGACACTTTCTTCTTCGCGCCGTCGTCGTTGCCGCAGATGAACATGTCGGGCGGGCCGCCCGGGAAGCTCGGGGCGGAACATGTGGGCGTTGCCGACGGTGTTGAAGGCCTTCACCACGTGGGCGTCGGGCACGAGGCGCTGGACCTGCTCGCCGCCCGAGTCGGTGTGGCCGACCGTCAGGCCGGGCGGAAAGCCGGCTGACATGTCGAGCGGGTTGGTGGTGTCGATGAGGATCTTGCCGCGCAGACGGTCCGGGCCGGCCGCGCGTAGCACCGGCTCGACCGCGGCGCCGAGACAGGCGAGCACGACGAGCTCGCCGAACTCGGACGCGTCGGCGAAGGTGCCGGCCGACGCTTTCGCGCCCGCCTCGGCGGCCCACGCCTCTGCCTTCGGGTTGCCGGCCTCGCGCGAGCCCATCTTCACGTCGTGGCCGAGCGCGATGAAGGCCTTGCCCAGCGACTTGCCGACTTCACCGGTTCCCAGGATCCCGATTCGCATCGTGTTTGCTCCTTTTCGCCGTGCGGCCCGCGCCGCAGTGCGTCCACTATTGTGCCGGGCGGCAGGCGCATCAATGACCGAACGTCGCGACTTCTTGCTCGCGCGTCCATGGTGGCTGGACGCAGGAGCGCCCGCCACGCCATACTGGCGAGCGTGCTGCAGGCGCCGCGCACAGACGATCCGCTGGGCGAGGCCCTCCACTTTCTGCGCATGACCGGCACGTTCTACTGCCGGTCAGAGATGTCGGCGCCGTGGGCGCTGGCCCTGCCGCCGCGGCCCGGCTGCCTCAGCTTTCATGTCCTCACGTCCGGCCGCTGCTGGCTCGAGGTCGACGGTGCGGATCGGGCCGCGCTCGAACCGGGCGACCTGGCGCTGATCCCGCACGGGCGCGGTCACCGTCTCGTCAGCGAGCCGGGGGTGCCGGCGCCGCTGGTCGACGAGCTGCGCCACGAGCACGTCAGCGATCGCTACGCGATCCTGCGCCACGGTGGCGGCGGCGCGCCGACCAGCCTTGTGTGCGGGGCGGTCAGGTTCGATCATCCGGCCGCGCATCATCTGATCGCGCTCTTGCCCCGCATGATCCACGTGCAGGCGTCGAGCTCGCCGCAGACCGAGTGGCTGCAGAGCACGCTGCGCCTGATGGCGGCCGAGGCGAGGGAGCTGCGGCCCGGCGGCGAGACGGTCATCACGCGGCTGGCCGACATCCTCGTCATCCAGGCGATCCGCTCCTGGATCGAACGCGATCCGGCCGCGCAGACCGGATGGCTGGGCGCTCTACAGGATCCGCAGATCGGGCGCGCCATCGCTGCCATTCATCGCGAGCCGGCGCGGCCGTGGACCGTCTCGTCGCTGGCGGCCGAGGTCGGCATGTCGCGGTCCGCGTTCGCGGCGCGCTTCACCCAGCTGGTCGGCGAGGCCGCCATGCACTACCTGGCCCGCTGGCGCATGCACGTGGCGATGAACTGGCTGCGCGAGGAGACGGTCGGGGTGGGCGAGATGGCGAGCCGACTCGGCTATCGATCGGAGGCGGCGTTCAGCCGCGCGTTCAAGCGCTTCATCGGCGTGACGCCGGGTGCGGCCCGGCGCGGCGAGGTCGCCGCGGTCGCCGGCCGAGAGGTCGCGGCGGTCGCCGGCTGATCTGCCCCGCTGGTTGCCGTCATCAGGCGGTCACGTTGACGCCGTCGATGCGGATGGCGATCGGGCCGCGGTACCAGGCCAGCGTGCCGGTCTCGGCCGACAGCCGCGCCCGCCCGAGCAGGTCGAACGCGTTGCCGACAACCAGGCCGCCGGCGACCGGGACGCCGCGCGCGGTCGCGGCCGCGATGCCGGCGGTCAGCGCGCCGCTGCGCGGATCGGCGTCGATCCAGGCCAGCTGCGCGACGTCCAGCAGCGGCCGCTCGCCCGGCGCGGTCAGCCCGGCGACAGGCGTCCGTCCCGCGCCCAGCACCAGGTTGCGCACGCCGCCGTTCGGGGTCGTGTGGGCCAGCGCCGCCTCGCGGTGGTCGAGCGCCAGGCCGGTCGCCACGCCGTCGCGCACGATCTCGAACCGGCGCACCGGCTCGCCCAGCTCGCCGAACGGCGCGCTCAGCAGCCCGAAGTCGATGGTGCCGTCGCTGGCCAGGGTGAACGGGTCGGCGTCGCCGGCTCGATGCATGGCACGCGGCCCGCCGAGCGTGGAACGCGCGCCGCGCGCCTCGTCCGTCGCGAACACAGGCTGGCCCGGCCGATGATGGCTGATCCCGAGCCGCACCCACTCGGCGTCGGCGTGCCCCACCAGCGGCGCGAACCAGCCGTAGCCGGCCGCGCCCGCCGATCGATCGATTCCGCCGAGCCCGGCCCGCGGACCCGCGATCGCGCCCGGTCGCAGCAGCAGATCGTAGCGCCCGGGCTGGAGCGGCCGCGCCGCCTTGCGCCGCGACGCCGCCCGGGCCGCGTCGGCGATGCGCCGGTGAATCGACAGCTGCGACGAGCTGCGCACCCACCCGCTCACTCGCTCCTGCGGCGACCCGGGCCCGGCCCCGACCGCCAGATCGTACGCCGCCGCGGTCGACCGGTACTGGCTGGCGAACCCGCGGCTGGTCTGTGCCCGGTGCGAGCACAGCTGCACCTCGATCCGCGCGCTGCCGATCGCGGCCAGCCGGCCCTGCGCCGCTGTCACCTGCGCCATCGCCCGGTCGACGGCGCCGGCCGGATCGCGCTCGAGCTCGGCGTCGGCGACAGTCACCTGGGCGGGCGCGGCCGGCGCCGGCAGCGTCCAGGCCGGCCCGAGCGTGAGACCGGCGCGCTCCGCGGCCATGGCGATGAGCCGCTGCGCGCGTGGCTGGTCGGCCTCCTCGCCGTCGAGCCACAGCCGCGCGCCGCCGCGACCCTGCTCGCTGTCGCGGAAGATCACCGCGCTCAGCGACACGACCTCGCCGTCGCTGCGCACCGCGCCGCGCCCCGCTCGAGCGCGCCACGCCGCGCACGCGCGACTCGACAGCGATCCACTCGTCGACGCCGACCGCGGCGTCGAGCAGCCGCACCAGCTGCTCGACGGTCACCGCCATCGCCGCCTCCCCTCCGTCATGCGACGCCCACCCAGCCGCGCGTGAGCACCGACGGCGTGGCCACCGACACGGCGGCGCCGCGCTGGTGCCACCCGTACACCTGTACGCCGCGGTCGAGCGCGCGCACCGCTCCGAGCAGGGCGGGCACCTCGCCGGCCACCACGACCGGGCCGTACACCCGCCCGGTCAGGCGGCCGCGCGCGATTCTCGCGCCCGACGCGCCCGCACCGCCACGCGCCACGACAGCGGATCGCCGCTGCCGTCCACGCCGCTCTCGATCAGATAGCCCTGACCGTTGACGGCCGCGATCAGATCGTCGCGCGCGCGGGCGCCTGCCTCGAGCACGAGATGCGACGGTCGCGGCTCGACCGCATCGAGCGGACCGACCCGCCGCCCGTGACCGGTGCGGGGACGGCGCAGCGCCGCCGCCGCCGCCGCGTCGCACAGCGGGCCGCGCACGACGCCTCGCTCGATCAGCGCGAGCGGCGCGGCCGGCCAGCCCTCGTCATCGAACCGGTAGCCGCCGTAGGCTCCGCCCGCTGTCGGGTCGTCGCGCACGGTCACGATCGCCGCCGCGGCCGGCTTTCCCTGCAGCGTCTCCGCGCGCGCCCCGCCTCGCACCCACGCGTCCCCCTCGAAGCCGCGCGCGACGCCGTGCCCGACCAGCAGGGCGGCCACCGACGGATCGAGCAGCAGCTCGCGCGTGCCGGCCTCGATCTGCGAGCTCGTCAGCAGGGTCAGGGCGCCCTCGGCCGCGCGCTCGATCTCGCTGGCGGACAGGTCGGCGCCCTCCAGTCCGAACGCGCCCGACGCGGTCGCCTCCTCCGCCGCCAGCATCGCGCCGGTCCAGGCCAGAAACAGCACCCGCGCCCGCGTGCGCACCAGCCGCTGGGCCTGGTCGCGGCCGTCGCCGACGAACAGGACGTCGCTGTCGTCCACCTCGATGGCGGAGGCGCGGTAGACCAGCCGGCTGGCGCCGACCTTGGCGGCTCTCTCTTGTAGACGCGCGGCCCGCTCGAGCCAGTCGCCGATCGGCCGATCGCGCGGATCGACACGCAGCTTGACCGCCGCCGTCTCCGCCCCCCGAACCGCGCCGCCGGCGGGCTTCACCGGCCGCGGCACGATCGCAGCCCGCCGCACGGACCGCGCGCTCAGCGCCGCCGCCGCCGCCGCGATCGCATCGCGCGACAGATCCGACGTCGCCTGCTCGAGCCAGGTCGCGCCGTCGAACCCGGCCAGGACCACGCTCGACCGCCAGCGCTGGTCGAAGCCGCGCTCGTCCGGCTCGACCACCGCGCGCGTCGCTCTGCCCAGCTCGGCTCGCACCGCGACCGATCGGAAGCGGCGGCCCAGGTCGGCCGCGATCTGGCGCAGCTGATCGCGCAGCCCGGCGATCGTCTCGGCCGGGACCGGCTCCCGCGGCACGACTGCAGGCGCGGGCCGCGCGCCGCCGCACGCGCCCAGCAAGCGCGCTCCACCGGGCGCGGCGCCGGCCGCCGCCAGCGCGGCCAGCACCTCGCGTCGCGACCACCCCATGGCCGCGCACTGTAGCACCAGAGCGCGGCGCGGCGCTCACCGCCGGACTGTCACAGCCGGGCTTGCAGCCCCGCGCCGAGGAAGAAGTCGACCGTGTCCAGCCCGTAGGTGTCGATCGGCATGCCGAAGGTGACGTACGGCTGCATGGTCGTCCCCATGAAGCGGGCGCTCACCGCGAACGTGTGGATGAAGTCCTCTTCCTCGTCGCCGACATCGAACTGGAGGTCGTCGGTGGTCGCCAGGTTGACCAGCTCGGCCATCAGCGCGACGGAGCCGAAGTCGATGCCGCCGCCCACGTTGAGGCGGAACAGCGTGTCCGGCGCGAGCCCGAGGTTGTCTTCCTCCTCGGCCACGGCCAGGTCGAAGCCGACGTCGGCGCGCACGAAGAGGTTGCTGGCGTGAAACAGCGGCGAGAAGCCGAGCCGCATGTACGTCACGTTCGGGATCACCTGGGCGGCGTCGGTCAGCCGCGACCAGCTGGCGAAGTAGTTGGTGAGGAAGCCATCGATGTCGTCGTCGGCGGTCGGCAGCGCCACGCCGCCGCGGAACACAAGCGACAGCGCCGGGCTCTCGATCACGTAGAGCGCGCCGACGTCGAAGTTGCCGATCGCGGTGGTGTCGTCCCCGTCGGTCACCGAGCGGGAAATCGGCAGCGAGCCGTAGATGCCGAAGCCCTGCCAGCTGACGAACTGGCCGAAGATGTCGAAGCGCATGGCGGCGTCGTCATCGGCGGAGTCATCGACGAACGTGGCCCCGAAGTCGAGCCCGATGCGCGAGATGCCGTCGCCGCGGTCGAGCGTGGCCATGTCCGGCATGCGCTGGGCGCCGCCGGCGCCGCCGCGACAGCGACCAGCCCGAGCGCGAGGGAGAGAGAGAATCCGAGTCGTCCGAGCGTCAAGCGAGGCTGCATGAGTACCTCCAGTGGATACCCGCATCATCGCCCGGCGCTCCGGGTTCATCAGCGGGAGTCTTCGGCTTTCATTTGCATCGCCGCTGCGCCTACCGCGACGTCTGTCGCCGCCGCCGCCGCCTCCGCCGCTGCCTCCCATCCACCCGACCACTCTGTTGAAATCGGCGAACCGGGTCAGCTCGCCGTCGCCGCCGAGGAACACGAAACCTAGACGACGTCCGTTCAACTCGACACCGGTGACCAGGCAATATCCGGCAGGACGCGTGTAGCCGGTCTTGCCGCCCAGCACGCGCATCCCGTCGCGGTGCAGCACGCGGTTGGTGTTGGCGTAGTGGATCGTGCGCACGCGGCCCTCACCGACAGTGCTCACGCTGGCGAACTTCGTGGCCAGAATCTCGGCCAGCACCGGATCGCGCAGGGTGGCGGCGAGGGCGCGCGCCATCTCGCGCGCCGTCGACCAGTTGCCGTTGAGCCCGGTCGGGTCGACGAACGTGGTGCGCTTGAGCCCGAGGTCGAGCGCGAGCGCGTTCATCTCGCGGACCAGCTGCTCCGGCGTCAGCCCGACAGCGCGGCCCAGCGCCGTGACCGCCCGGTTGTCGGACGCGATCAGCATGGCGCGCAGGAGATCGTGGTTGCGGAAGCGCCGGCGCAGATCGAGGTGCGTGCGCGAGCCGCCGCGCGCGTACTGCACGTCGTCCATCGTGATCTCGGTGACGCCGTCCAGGTCGATGCCGCGGCGGCGAGCGACCAGGGCCACGAAGATCTTCCCGGTCGACGCGATCGCGCGCACGGTGTCCGGATTCTTGCCGTAGACGATGGTGCCGGTGTCCATGTCGATGGCCAGCGCCGAGCCCGAGCGGACATTGGGCAGGCCGTCGATGGTCAGCGCGGGCACCACTGGCTGCGGCGCGAGCACGGCGAGCCCGGCGTCGCCGCCTGGCATCGGCCTGACTCCACCGTCAGAGCGAGGACCAACGCCACGCAGATCCCCAGAATCACGCCGTGCCGCCACCGCGTCATCACTGCTCCCCCCCTGCACCGGTCCCGACCCGAACGGCCGTGGGCCTCATCCGACCCACGGTATCACGAGACGAAATCCGTTGAGATGCCGCAATGCTGTCGCACCCTCGGCCACATCTGACGAGCCGCGGCAAGAGTCGATGAAACCTCGGGGCCGTGTCGGACGTCCCATCTCTGGTGACGGTGACGGGAAAGGTCGCCTGGGCTACAATCCGTCGCTCGGACGAGGGGTGCATGGAGCAGGCCACCGCGCAGGACCGCCTACTCGGCGCAAAGGTCGGCAACTACGAGGTGAAGCAGAAGCTGGGTGAGGGCGGCATGGGTGCCGTCTACCTGGCCGTTCACCCCAACATCGGCAAGCGCGTCGCGCTCAAGGTCCTGCACCCGGAGTTCTCGAGCAACGAGGAGGTCATTGGCCGCTTCTTCAACGAGGCGAAGGCGGTCAACGACATCCAGCACCCGAACATCGTCGACATCATCGACTACGGCGAGATGCCGTCGGCGACCGGGAGCTCGCAGAAGGTCGTCTACTTCATCATGGAGTTCCTGGCCGGGGACAGCCTGGCCAAGGTGATCCACGATCAGGCGCCGCTCGCGCCGGAGCGCGCCCAGATCATCTCGCATGCAGGTCGCCGACGCGCTGGGCGCCTCCCACCGCCACGGCATCGTCCACCGCGATCTCAAGCCGGACAACGTGATGATCTCGGTGCGCCGCGACGGGCGCGACTTCGTGAAGGTGCTCGACTTCGGCATCGCCAAGCTGACCGGCGATCATCCGGGCTCGCGCCGCACGCGCACCGGCATCGTGATGGGCACGCCGGCGTACATGTCGCCGGAGCAGTGCGAGGGGCGCGGGCAGGTCGATCACCGCACCGACATCTACTCGCTCGGCATCCTGCTCTACGAGATGCTGACCGGCGAGGTCCCCTTCCGCGGCGAGGGCTACGGCGAGGTCCTGGTCCAGCACATGACCCAGGTGCCGCGCAAGCCGTCGACGATCCGCGGCGTCATCCCGCCCCACCTCGAGGCGGTGTGCATGAAGGCGCTCGAGAAGCGTTCGTCGGATCGCTTCTCCGACATGGATCAGTTCATGCGGGCGCTCCAGGATCCGGTCGGCTACGTCGAGGCGCATGGCGGCCTGGACCACTTCCTGAGCTACTCGCACAGCTTCGTCCAGTTCCAGCACGGCGGCCTCTACACCGGGCCCGCGCCGTCGACGCCCTTCCCGATTCACGGCGATCACGGCGACGTGGCACACGCGCGCCTGACCACGCCGATGCCGGGGGGAGTCCAGGTCGGCCTGCACACGCCGATGCCGCATCTGGGGCCGACGTCGATCGCGGGCAAGAGCCAGGACGGGCGCGCGCAGCAGGCGCCGCCGCTGTATCTCACGCCGCCGCCGGGCGAGCTTCGCCACGGCATCGGCGCGTCGCGCATCGCGCTGGTGGCGGTGGCGGCGATCGCGGTCGGCGTGGCGGCGTTCTTCGGCTATCGCGCGCTGGCCGGGCCGCAGACCCGCACCGCGCGCCCCGCGCCCGTGGCTCCGACGCCGCCGGCCGGGCAGGGCGAGACCCCGCCGACCGCCGGGAAGGGCGAGACCGCGGACGGCACCAGGACGCCGCCGCCCAAGGTCGATCCGATCGCGGAGAAGGTTTCGGTCACCGTCGAGTCCAAGCCGCCCGGCGCGAAGGTGTTCGTGGCCGGCGAGGAGGCGCCCGGCGTCACGCCGATGACGGTCGAGCTCGAGCGCGGCGAGACGCCGGTGCAGATCGTGGTCAAGGCCGACGGCATGGCCGACAAGGCGGAGACGGTGGTGCCGATCGAGAACCGGGTCCTCGTCCTGGTCCTGACCGCTGTCGAAGCGCCGGACAAGTCCGACAAGGACGAGCAAGGACGGCGACCGGGCGAGCGACCGCAGCGACAGCGACCGCAAGGACCGCGAGCGGCGGCGCCGACGCAGCCACGACCGGGACCGCGACAAGAACGAGAAGGAGCGGGGCGACAAGGGCGAGAAGGGTGAAGGTCGCACGACAATCGGCGACGACATCCTGCGTCCAGAGCTGTAGGCGTCCTGCATTCACGGCCGATCCGGGCTAGAATCAGGCCGCCATGAACGTCCGCTCGAGCAGCGTCATCGTCGCGTGCGCTTTGCTCCTGTCGGCGGCCTCGCCAGCGATGGCGCAGGTCCAGCCGGCCAGCAACCGGAAGAAGGCGCTCGAGCTCTACGACCGCGGCAAGATCCAGTACGACCTCGGCCGCTGGGAGCAGGCGATCGACCTGTGGATGCAGGCCTACGAGACCTTCGACGCGCCCGAGTTCCTGTTCAACATCGCGCAGGCATACCGCCACAAGGGCGACTGCGGGCAGGGAGCGTTCTTCTACCGCCGCTACCTGGCGACCAGGCCGAACGCGAAGAACCGGGACGAGGTGGAGAAGCTGATCGCCGACCTGGATCGCAAGTGCAAGGACAAGCCGGCCCCCAGCCCCGACGAGACGACACCCGGAACGCCCCCGGCCGGCCGCCAGCCACCGTCAACGGCGGAACGCGGCGTGCCCGATCAGGGGGGCGCGGAGGGACGGGACACCGGCAACGGATCGGAGAGCGGCGACGGCCGCAGCGTGGCCGACGCGAGCGACACCGGCGACGAGGGCGAGATCGACGAGGAGGGCGAGGTCGAGGACAGCGTCGAGCCGACCACAGCGCAGGCGCGTCTGTTCGCGATCCGCGTCGCCGTCGGACCCAGCTTCCCGTCGCTCGGCAACCTCGACGTCGGCACGCTCGTGTCGCTGACCGCCAGCGTCGCGCATCCGATCTACCTGGGTCAGGTCGTCCTCGAGCCGGGCGCGCTGGTCAGCTACACCCCGATCCCGTGGGAGGTGGAGAACGCCGACCCGCCGCGCTCCGGCACGGCCGCGTTGACCGGGCTCATGGCCAACCTCGGCGCCGGAATGGAGTTCCTGCCCAGGCTGTCGGGCCGCGCCGAGGCCGGCCTCGGTGCGCTCATCTTCAGCGGGCTGACCGAGACAGGCAATCCGTTCCTCGACATGAACGACTTCGCCGACGGGCCGATCGCGATGTTTCACGTGCGCGGCGCGCTCGGCGCCGAGTACGCGATCACCGATAACTTCCTGATTCACGCCGAGCCGCTGGTGTTCTCGTACAGCCCGTCACGGCCGCTGCGCGCGGACATCGAGTCGATCACCCGTTTCGAGATGCTGGTCGGAGTCGGCTACAGGATGTAGCCTGAGGCCGCCATGAAAAAGTGCCCCTTCTGCGCCGAAGAAATCCAGGACGAGGCGATCAAGTGTCGCTTCTGTAACTCGTTTCTCGACCAGGCACACGCCGCGCAGGCCCAGGCGCCGGCCAATCCGCTGCAGCCGGCGCACGCGCCCGCCCACGCGGCCCAGCCGGAGCGCAAGGTGCTCTACGCCGGATCGCCGTCGTGGCGGGCGTACTTCGGCGAGTACGCCGTGGTCACGATCGCGACCATCGGCATCCCGTTCGTGTCCTGGTGGATCGCGCGCAAGCTGCAGGCCACGCAGATGGCCGAGACGCTGGCGGTGGCCATCCCGCTGGCCATCGGCGTCATCGCGTTCTTCGCCATCCACCTGTGGCGGCGCTCGCGCGTCTTCCGTGTCACGACGACGAACATCGAGAGCGAGTACGGGCTGCTCAGCAAGAAGATCGACGTGCTCGAGCTGTGGCGCTGCCGCGACGTGCGCTACGTGCAGTCGTTCTTCGACCGCATCCTGGGCATCGCCCACATCGAGATCCACACCGCCGACGTGACCACGCCGATGCTCCAGATCGTCGGCCTGCCGGCCTCGCGCCAGCTCTTCGAGCGCATCCGCGACTCGATCGAGATCCAGCGCCAGGCCCGCAACGTCGTCGGCATGGTCCAGTAGCAACTCGCGGCGATCAAGGCGTCGGCGGGGTCTCCGGCAGGGACGGGTCGAGGCTGCGCGCGCGCTGCCACTCCACCTTCGCCTCGTCGTGCTTGCCCTGGCGGGACAGGACGGTGCTGAGGCGGGCGTGGGTCTCGGCGATGCGCGGGGCCTGAGCGACCGAGGCGCGGAAGAGCTTCTCGGCCTCGGGCAGGTCGCCGCGGTTGAAGAGCAGCGAGGCGAGCAGCGCCATCGAGGCGGCGTCGCGCGGGTAGCGCTTCAGCAGCGCGCGCAGGTGCTTCTCGACGGCGGCGTCGCGGCCGACCGAGACAAGGAGTCGGGTGGTGGCGGACGCAGCCGCCGGGCCGAGATCGAGGATCGCGTCGCTGCCGGGCTCGATCTTCCCGAGCAGCAGCGAGCGCCAGCGGGCGTGCAGGACGCGCTCGAACGGGGCGTCATCGGGCAGCGCCTGGGCATCATCGAGGCCGGCGCGCCAGGCCAGCTCGTCGGCGAACAGCTCGTCGAGCCAGGGCTCGTGCAGCAGGACTCCGGTGACTCGCGGCACCAGGTTGATGAGCGGCGGGCGATCGCCGCGCGGGCGGGCGGCGTCGAGGCGCGCCATCACCACGGCGTCCATGTCGCGCTCGAGCCCGGCGGCGCGCGCCGCTGCGGCGAAGCGACCGCGCGCCAGCTCGTAGTCGCCGCGGGCCAGGCCGATGAGCGCAGCGATCCGCCTGCCGATGTCGCCGGTGAAGTCGGGCGGCGGCCGCGCCTCCTGGCCGCGGACGGCGTCGCCCGGCTCGAGCAGGAACTGGTAGCCGAAACCGATCGGCCGCGCGTTCGTGCTGCGCAGGCGGCCGAACGCGGGCTGGTCGCCGCCGACCGGGCGGCCCCGGCGCAGGTTCGACACCGCCAGACGCTCGGCGATCGAGCCGCGCAGCCCGTCGTCGAGGTAGGGCACGTACAGCTCGGGGCGGGCGCGCTTTATGTGGCGCACGAACCACTCGTCGCGGCTGAGCTCCTCGCTGGCGACGGCGATGTCGGGGCGGCCGCCCGCGACCAGGCGCTCGTACTGATCGGCGAACAGCGCGTGGTCGCCGGCCGCGAAGTAGACGCCGGGTCCCGGCGGCATGACGGCGACGGTCTCGGCCCACAGACGCGTCGGATCGTCGCCCGCGTCGAGGTCCGGGCCCGACGCGGCCACCAGGCCCGCGGCCGCGACCGGCACCAGCACCACCGCGATGGCGATCGGCCGGCCGCGCCGCCCCGGTCCGGCCAGCTCGGCCGGCATCAGCCGCAGCGCCGCGGCCACCAGCGGCGCCAGTCCCGCGGCCAGGACGAGGAGCGCGGTCAGCACGTAGCCGGGCAGGTCGGGATTCAACCGGCTCTGCAGGCTGGCGCCGAGCACGACAGCGACGGCGACGGCCAGCGCGGTGCCGGCGCCGCGCAGCCGTGTGACCGCGCCGAAGCCGAGCCCGACCAGTCCGCCGAGCAGCACGCCGAGCCCGGTCGCCTGCCCGACGATCGACCACAGCCCGGCGAACCGGTCCGCGGTGCCGCCGAGCGAGAAGTTGGCCTGGTACGCGGCGCCGGTGACGAGGCGCCAGAAGCCGTCCGCCGTCGACGGCTCGCCCCACACGAGCAGCGCGCGATCGCCGGCCGTGGCGCGCACAGGCAGGTACGCATAGGCCGCCAGGGCCAGGATGCCGAGCAGCACGGCGGGCGGCGCCAGCCTGACCAGCCGGCGGCGCGCCGTCGCGGCCGCCGCGACCACCATGGGCAGCGCGGCCGCCGCGGCGATGACCGGATGGATCGCGGCGGCCAGCGCGCAGCCGAACGCCGCGACGAGCAGGAGCCGGCCGTTCCGCTCGCCGGCCGGCGCGCGCACGAAGTCGAGGACGGCGACCAGCGACCAGACCAGCAGCGCGGCGGTCGGCCCGTACACCTCTGCGCGCGTCGCGTTGACCATGGCCACCGGCGCGAGCGCGGCCAGCGCGGCCCCGACCAGCCCGGCCGCGCGCGCGGCATCGCGGTCCGGCGCCAGCCGCCGGGCCAGCGCGACGACACCGGCAAGCGCCGCCGCCATGCCGACCGGCGCTGACCAGCGCGATGCGAAACGCGATCTCTCCCACCGGAACCAGCGACGCCAGCTTGCCGAGCATCGTGTGCACCGGATGACCCGGCGGATGCGCCCCGCCCAGCGTGAACGCGGCCGCACTCAGCTCGCCCGCGTCCATCCACGCCACCCCGCCGCCGGCCAGGACCGCATACACCGCGGTCGCAACGGCGAAGACGGCAAGCTCGGGCCCGGGCGCATGCGACCACGCCGCATCGAGACGCCCGCGCCACCCCGACGCCCCCGGCTGCCCGTTGCCCGCTCCCTGTTGCCCGTCGCCTGTCTCCTGTTCGGACACGTCAGCGGCCCCAGCCGCCAGCGTGGCCTCCCCGCCCCCCCGCCTCTTCTTCCGCGTCACCGCATCCTCGTCACGACAGCCGGCACCCCAATAGCGATTGCTCCCTCGGGCACATCGCGCGTGACCACGGCACCGGCGCCAATCTGCGCCCCGCGCCCGATCCGCACCCCGGGCAGCACGACCGCCCCGGTCCCGATATCGCACCCATCCTCGATCACCACGGCAGCCACCCGGATCGCCCCGTCCATGATCGGCGTCGCCACGTCACCCGGCAGCTCGTGACTCGACGTGATGATCTTGACCCCAGGCCCGATCCCGACGCGAACCCCGATCGTCAGCCCGCCGGCCGAGTGCAGGAACGCCTGCTGTCCGATCCACGTCCCGTCGCCGATGCGCATGCGGTTGCGGTAGTAGCCCTTCAGGATCGCGTAGTGGCCGATGTAGACGTCGCGCCCGATCTCGACGTTCTCCGGGTGAAACACCAGCGCGCCCGGCTCGAACACCGTGCCCTCGCCGCAGGCCGCGAGGTCGGCGCGGTCGAACGCCCCGGTGCCGTGCGAGCGTGCCATCGGCTTTTCAGGCTACCACGGCGACCCATCGAGCCAGCCGCCCGCGCGGCAGGCTCACACCCGCTGGTCGGTGCTCGGCTTCTTCCACAGATTGACGTGCCCCTCGACAGCGTGCTTGTCGATGGCGCGCAGCTCGTCGGCGGTGAACGACAGCCTGGCCAGCCCGGCGACGTTCTCGCGGATCTGCGCCGCGCTCGACGCGCCCATGAGCGCCGTCGTCACCCGCGGATCGCGCAGCACCCACGCATAGGCCATCTGGGCCAGGCTCTGGCCCCGCGCCTTCGCGACCTCGTTGAGCGCCCGCACGCGGGCCAGGTTCTCCTCGCTCAGGTGGTCGCGCGAGAACGACCCGCCGCCCGGCCGGTTGGGCCGCGCGTCCGCCGGCACCCCCTGGAGGTACTTGTCGCTCAGCAGCCCCTGGGCGAGGCAGGTGAAAGGAATGCAGCCGACCCCCTCCGCCTCCAGTGCGTCGAGCAGCTCCCCCTCGATCCATCGGTTGAACAGGTTGTAGGCCGGCTGGTGGATGAGCAGCTGCACCCCCTGCTCGCGCAGGAGCCGCGCCGCGTCGCGCGTGCGCGCCGCCGAGTAGGACGAGATGCCGACGTACAGCGCCTTGCCCTGCCGCACCGCCGTGGCCAGCGCGCCCATCGTCTCCTCCAGTGGCGTGTCGGCGTCGAAGCGGTGCGAGTAGAAGATGTCGACGTAGTCCAGCCCCATCCGGCGCAGGCTCTGGTCGAGGCTGGCCAGCACGTACTTGCGCGAGCCGCCGCCCTGGCCGTACGGGCCCGGCCACATGTCCCAGCCCGCCTTTGTCGAGACGATGAGCTCGTCGCGGTAGCTGGCCAGGTCGCCGCGCAGGATGCGGCCGAAGTTCTCCTCGGCGCTGCCGTAGGGCGGCCCGTAGTTGTTGGCCAGATCGAAGTGCGTGATGCCGAGATCGAACGCGGCGCACACCATCTCGCGCTGCGTCGCCAGCGGCGTGGCCTCGCCGAAGTTGTGCCACAGGCCGAGTGACATCAGCGGGAGGCGCAGCCCGCTGCGCCCGCACTGTCGATAGGTCATGGCCTCGTAGCGACCGGGTGCTGCCGAGTAGGTCATCGTCATTCTCCGTGTGGCTCGGATCGGAAGCTCGCTCCAGCGTGTACTATAGGTGCGCTTGGCGCGCATCCGCATCATCGACGAGTGGCTGCGCAGCCCTGTCGCGCCACCTTCGCGCTACCGGGCGGTGATGGTCGTTGCCGAATCGTGGTCGGAGCAGCGCGTGCTGATGCGCGCGTTCGCCGCGTGCGGCGACCAGACCCGGCCCACCATCGTGTTGCACGGCATCGTGCTCGCGATCGGCCCGGCCGGCCTCGAGCCGCACGGCGAGTGGGGCATCCACGTCGAGCCGCCGGTCGACGGCCGCGCCCAGGAGCTGCGCACCGAGCTCGAGCTGGCCGCCCGCCGCCTGGCCGGAAGCAAGGGCAACCCGCCGCGCCTGGCCGACGAGGTGTCGCGCTTCGAGAACAAGGCCACCCATCTGTGGGCGCCCGGCACCGCGCCCGATGTGCCGGCCGCGCCGGCCCCGCGCATGGGCCACGGCTACTACGAGCCGGCCGAGCTGGTCGCGCGCAGCGGCCGCCCGATGCTTGTAGAGGGCAATCCCCATCCCGCCCTCGCGCCGCCCGATCGCCAGACCGTGCTGGCCCCACCGCACCAGGCTCCACCGTCGGACGGACGCTCGCGCTCCGGGACCATCCCGATGGCGCCACTGTTCGGCGGTCTGGCCGCGTCCGCGACCGCCGAGACAACGACCGAATCGGTCGGCTCGCGCACCCGGCCGGGCTTTCTGCCCCCGCCGCCGCCCGCGCGCTCGGCCAGCATGACCGTGCCTCCTTCGCCCCCGGCGCCGCCGGCGGCCAGCACGCAGCTCACCTTCGCCTCGCTCGTCGGTCGCACCATGCCGCTGGGCCTGCAGCTCACCCAGGTGGAGCGCGACGTGCTCGACGCGCTCGGCCGCGCCCCCTCGCTCACCGCCGACGAGATCGGCCGGATCGTCGGTGCCGCCGATCCGGTGCCGTGGATGGAGCGCTTGATGCACAAGCTGGCCCAGCTCGGCCTCGACATGGTCGCGACCGGCGTGGCCCGCACCGGAGAACCGACCTACGTCCTGCGCCGGTGAGCCGCTGACCCCTGTCCAGGGGCTCGCCAGGCCGGCGCCCATGTGGTAGGACCCGGCCCCAGCCATGCAGGTCAAGATCGAAGACGTCTCCCCGGTCGAGAAGAAGCTCATCGTCTCGGTCCCCTGGAACGCGGTCGACACTCGCATGGGCGAGGCCTTTCGCGAGCTCACAAAGAGCGTGCAGCTCAAGGGCTTTCGCAAGGGCAAGGTGCCGCGCAGCGTGCTCGAGCGCATGTTCGGCAAGCGCGTGCGCGCCGAGGTCGCGGTCCAGCTGGTGCGCGAGTCGTTCATGACCGCGGTGACCGAGCACAAGCTGGAGGCGGTGTCGGAGCCGCGCATCGAGGACGCGCCCGAGATCCAGTCGGGCCAGCCGTTCTCGTTCACCGCCATCATCGAGGTGCGCGGCGACATCCAGGTCGGCGAGTGGAAGGGCATGCAGCTGGGCCGCCGTCCGGTCGTCCTCGGTGAGGAAGCCGTCGACATGGCGCTCGAGCAGATCCGCCGCGAGCAGACCGAGCTGCGCCCGATCGAGGGCCGCGAGACGCTGGCCGACACCGACATCGCCGCCATCTCGATCAAGGGCACGATCGGCGAGCACGAGGTGGAGCGGCCGCAGATGCCGGTCGACCTGGGCGACGCCGAGCACGAGCCGCTTCCCGGTCTGCGCGCCGCGCTGCTCGGCCTGCCGCTCAACGCTGCCGATCAGCGCATCGAGCTCACCATCCCGGCCGAGCATCCGGATCCGGATCTGGCCGGCCGCACCGCGTCGCTGACCGTGACCGTGCTCGACGCGCGCCAGAAGGACGTTCCGGAGCTCGACGACGAGCTGGCCAAGGACACCGGCCGCGCCGAGTCGCTCGACGAGCTTCGCAAGGTAGTTCGAGTGGAGCTCGAGGCGCGCGTCGAGGCGGACATCCAGGAGGAAGTGCGCAAGGAAGCGCTGGCCGAGCTGGTCAAGCGCAACCCGATCCCGGTGGCCGGCAGCCTCGTCGAGCGCTCCATCGACTCGAAGTACGCCCGCCTGCGCCAGCTGTTCGGCATGTCGCCCGAAGACAACCGCGAGCTCGACGGCGAGCTGCGCGAGAAGCTGCGCGACAGCGCGGCCGACGATGTGCGCGGCCAGCTCCTCCTCGACCAGGTCGCGACCCAGGAGGGAATCGAGGTCGCCGATGCCGACCTGGACGATCGGGTAGCTCGGGTGGCCCGCTCTTCCGGGCAGGCTCCCGGCCGCGCGCGCGCCGAGATGGAGCGTGACGGCCGCCTCGACTCGCTGCGCTTTCAGATCCGTCAGGAAAAGACGCTGGACCTGCTCGTGCAGCACGCTGAAGTGACGGTGCGTGAGCCGGCGCCCGAGCCGGCCCCGGGATCGGAGCCAGGTGCCGAGGGTGAGGCGAGCGCGGCAGCGGCGAGCGAGCCGGCCGCGCCCGAGGCCGCCGAGGCTCCCGAGGCCAGCGAGGCGCCCGCACCACACGATCCCGAATCCCGGTAGGGTCCGTCGCCGGCGCGCTGGCGTTGCGCCCGGGTCCGCCGGAGCCTACGCTTGGGAGACATGGACCCGCGCAACAGCATCCTCATCCCGACCGTGATCGAGCAGACCCACCGCGGGGAGCGCGGATGGGACATCTTCTCGCGCCTGCTCAAGGACCGCATCATCTTCCTGGGCACGCCGATCAACGACGACGTCGCCAACATCGTCATCGCCCAGCTCCTGTTCCTCGAGTCGGAGGAGCCGGAGAAGGACATCATGCTCTACATCAACTCGCCGGGCGGCCACGTCACGGCCGGGCTGGCGATCTACGACACCATGCAGTACGTGCGCTGCGACGTGTCGACGATCTGCATGGGTCAGGCGGCGTCGATGGGTGCATTTCTCCTGTCGTGCGGGACCAAGGGCAAGCGCCGCGCGCTGCCGCACTCGCGCATCATGATTCACCAGCCCCTCGGCGGGTATCAGGGTCAGGCGACCGACATCGACATACACGCGAAGGAGATCCTCCGGATGCGTGACAGCCTGAACTCGCTGTGGGCCCGCCACACCGGGCAGCCGGTCGATCGGATCAAGAACGACACCGAGCGCGACTACTTCATGGGACCCGGTGAAGCCAAGGAGTACGGGATCGTAGACGAGGTCCTGCCCCACAAGAAGCTCGGGCCCGATCACAAGTGAGGGCCTGCTAGGTTACGATTCGAAGAACCGTGCCGGAAAAGCGAGACACAACGCAGGCCAACCTCACCTGTTCCTTCTGCGGCAAGTCGCAGAAGGAGGTGAAGAAGCTCATCGCGGGCCCGACCGTCTACATCTGCGACGAGTGCATCGGCCTGTGCAACGACATCATCGCGGAAGAGATCGAGAAGGAAGAGCAGGCCTACGGCGGCGACAACATCCCGAAGCCTGCCGCCATCAAGAAGATCCTGGACGAGTACGTCATCGGCCAGGAGCGGGCCAAGAAGATCCTCGCGGTCGCGGTGCACAACCACTACAAGCGCATCGACGCCAAGCCTGCCAGCACGCGGGCCAGCAGCAGCGTGGGATCCGGGACCTCCCTGCCCGGCAGCCTGGACGACGACGATGTCGAGCTGCAGAAGTCGAACATCCTCCTGCTCGGCCCGACCGGCTCGGGCAAGACGCTCCTGGCCCAGACGCTGGCGCGGATCCTCAACGTGCCGTTCGCCATCGCGGACGCCACCAACCTGACCGAGGCCGGCTACGTCGGCGAGGACGTCGAGAACATCATCGTCAGCCTGCTGCAGAACGCCGACCACGACATCGAGCGGGCCCAGCGCGGCATCGTCTACATCGACGAGATCGACAAGATCGCGCGCAAGAGCGACAACCCGTCCATCACCCGCGACGTGAGCGGGGAGGGCGTGCAGCAGGCGCTGCTCAAGATCCTGGAGGGGACCATCGCCGCGGTGCCGCCCAAGGGCGGCCGCAAGCACCCGCAGCAGGAGTTCCTCCAGGTCGACACGACCAACATCCTGTTCATCTGCGGCGGCGCCTTCACCGGCCTCGAGGACATCATCGAGAACCGGATCGGGCAGAAGCTGATCGGCTTCGGCGCGGATGTGAAGCCCAAGAAGGAGCGCGATCAGTGGGCGCTGCTCAAGGAAGTCCAGCCCGAGGATCTGTTGAAGTACGGCATGATCCCGGAGTTCATCGGGCGCCTGCCGGTCATCGCCCCGCTCCACGAGCTCGATGAGGACGCGCTGGTCGAGATCCTGACCAAGCCGCGCAACGCGCTGGTCAAGCAGTACCAGAAGCTGTTCGAGATGGACGGCGTGAAGCTCAAGTTCACGCGCGGGGCGCTCTACAAGGTGGCCAAGATGGCCCAGGCCCACAAGAGCGGCGCGCGCGGCCTGCGCGCCATCCTCGAGGGCGCGCTGCTCGACATCATGTACGAGACGCCCAGCCAGGCGAACATCAGCGAGGTGATCATCAACGAGGACGTGATCGAGAAGCACGCCTCGCCGATGGTCACCTACGCCAAGGAAGCCCAGACGGGCTGAAATCGGCCCGAGCGAGGGCGGCCCCGATCATCAAGGGCCGCCTCGCCGCCGCGGCCTCAGTACCAGTTGAAGCCGAGGCCGACGGTGCCGACGTTGACCTGCTCGTCGACGCCCTCGTAGTTGCCGGACGCCAGCCTGCACCTGCAGATCGATGGCGAACCACGGCGAGTGCAGGAGCTCGAAGCCGACCGCGCCCAGCACCGCGAAGCCGGTGTCGATGGTGTCGTCGTCGAACTCGTAGCCGTCGTCGAAGTGGGTGTTGAGGCTGGTGACCCCGAGCCCGCCCTTGATCCAGAGCTGCGGCGTCAGCCAGAACTGCAGCGCGCCGACCAGCATCGTCTGGCTGAGCCAGTTGAAGCCGTCGGAGTCGATGTTCTGCGCGTGCCAGAACACCTCGCCGACCAGCGCCATGTTCGGGCTCAGCATCGCGCCGATGTGGAAGTCGAACGCCAGCGCGAGCGGGTCGTAGTTGCAGTCGATGCACTCGGTCAGGTTGGAGTCGCTGTCCATGGCCCCGAGGCCGACGCCGAACCCGAGGGTGAGACCGCGCCGCGTCGGATCCGGCGGCGGGCCGTACGGGCCACCGTAGTAGCCTCCGCCGTAACCCCCCGGAGGTGGCGGGGGCTGACCGTAGCCGCCTCCGTCGGGCGGCGGGGGCTGACCGTAGCCCTCTCCGTCGGGCGGCGGGGGCGGATCGGCTCCCGGCTGCGCGTCGGCTCGCGAGGGCGCGGCGACGATCGCGAGAGCGGCCAGAGCGGCGGCAGCCAGGGCTGATCCGCGAGCGAAGCGCGATACGTGACGATGCATGCTGGAATGGACCTCGGGCAACGACGGACGGACGGCCGTCGACCGAGTGTAATTGGCAGGCAGCCGCGGGCAAGTGATCGCGTGGATGTGGAGAAACCTTGCTCACACGAGCAGGCAAACCTCGTCCAGTCCACACCCGCCGCGCGCCCGGCACCCGCGCCGGGTCGCGCGCCTCACGTGATCTGCAGCAGGTGATCGACCACCGCGCGGGCGCGCTCCGGCTGCTCGTTGTTGATGGTCAGGCAGGGCACTTCCTTGGCGCTCAGGGCGCGCTTGAGCGCAGCCGCGTTCGCGTCCGAGGCGAGCAAGGTCGATTCGATGAGCGCGGCGTCGGGCGGAGGCCCGGCCTCGTTCATCGACTCGGCCAGCGCGACCAGGTCGTTGCCGGAGTGCACCGCGTAGCCGGCCGCCATCAGGCCGCGTCCGAGGTCGGTGGCGCGCTCGCGGCGCGCGGCGATCATGACGCGCTTCTCGGTGCGCTGGCGGATGCGCTCGAGGAACGCATCGTAGCGGTCGCCGTCGTTGCGCGTGAAGTCGACGATGCGCACGCCGTAGCCGCGGGTGAGGCCGCGCTGGGTCGCCATCTCCTCGGTCACCTCGCGCGCGACCTCGGCGCGCCCCGACAGCGCCCGCCCGCTGGTGTCCATCGGCAGGTGGAAGATGATCTCGCGCGCGCCGATGACGGTGCCGGCCGCGATGAAGAGGCCGCTGCGCGACACGTCGAGCGACGCGGTGCTGAGCTCACCCCACGACGTGATGACGCCGGTCGGCCACCTGACCGGGAAGCGCACCGACGCGCGCGGCGGCGGCGGCCGCAGCGAGATGCCGCTCTGCTTGGCCCGCTTGAGCAGGTTGACCAGCTTGGCCCGCACGCCGGCCTCGAACGGCCGGAAGTGGACCGCGAAGCCGCTCGGCTCGCCGCTGCCGGCCGCCTGGGCCGCGCCGGTCACCTGCGTGACCTCGCCGTTTATGTGCACGTCCATGTGGTCGAGGCCGAGGGCGAGCTGGACGATGTCGCCCAGGCGCGGCGGCGCGGCCGCGGCCAGGCGCGCGCCCTGCAAGCTGAGCGCGCGCAGGCGCCCCTGCGCCCAGGTGTCGCCGCGCAGGAAGCGAACTTGCAGCGGCGGCGCGTCCTCGTCCTCCACGATCAGCGCCTGCCGCTTGCGCGGCACCCCGTCGGTCGGCGGCGGGATGCTGCCCTCCGGGGCCAGCGTCCCGGCCGCCGGTGCCGCCGAGGACCTGTCGCGCGCCAGCGACGGCGACGTGGCCACCTCGCGGCTCGCGGCCCCTGTACCGGTGTCGCGCTGTCTCGCGGCGGCCCCTGTACCGGTGTCGCGCTGTTTCGCGGCGGCCCCGGGGCCGGTGTCGCGGCTGGAGGCCGGCGGCGTCAGCGTTGACGCCGGCGGAGACCCGCTCGCCGACGGCGGCGACAGCGACGTGCCGGTCGGCGTGGCCATCGCACCCGGCGGCATGTCGGAGTCGGTCGGCGGCATGACGATGGGGATGCCGGTGCTGCGCGGCGACGCCGGCATCGGCACGATCACCTTGGACATGGCCGGCGACGGCGCGCCGGCCTGGGTCGGCGTGGCCGGCGGCGGCGTGACCGGTCCGGACAGCTCGCGGGCCAGCGGATAGACGGCAGCGCCGCGCGGTGTGATCTGCGCGGCCGGCTTCGGGCCCGAGGCGGACTCCTCCGGCTCGCGCACGCGCTGTCCCTCCGGCGTGGTGAGCGCCGGCTCCGGGCGGCGGCGGCCCGGCCGGCGCAGCGACTGATACTCGAGCGTCTTCTGCCGCCCGTGGCTGCCGGTGCCGCTGGAGTCGCGGGCGCGGCGGCGTGCTGCTGGCCTCCGGCGCGCGGCGCGTCGCCTGGGTGGCGGAGGTGCGCCGGCCGGCCGGGCGCGCGCCGACGCTCTCGCTGGCGGTGCGGGCCGGGCCGTAGCGTCCGTTCGGCTCGGTCCCGCTGGGCGAGCGCGGCGCCGTCTCGACCGTCTTGCGGCTGGAGTCCTCGCTGCTGACCGGCGACGGGCGCACCGACGGCGACGACGACGGCCGCAGGGGCGGCGCATCGGGCAGCGCCAGCAGGCGGGCCAGCTCCTCGAGCGCCTCTTGCGGACCGCCGCGCGCCTCGACGCGCACGCGGTAGTTGGGCAGGTAGTCCTCGTAGAACGCCCGCCGGTCGCTGAAGCCGAGCCGCGACGGATCGAGCACCGGCAGATCGGCGCGCGCCGCCACCGACGTGAGCCAGGCCAGCTTCTGCGGCGTGATGCCACCCTTGTCGAGGCGGATGGTCAGGAGCGCGATGTCGGTGTCGGCCCGGTAGTAGACGTCGGCGCTGCCCAGCAGCGTCCCGTCGCTGGCGGTGCCGTTGAGCGGTTCGAGCGCGCGCACGAAGTCGGCGAACCCGGCGCGAAACGGCTCGAGCACGATGAACAGATCCGACGGCGGACTCGAACTGCCAGTGATGGGTTCCATGGGAAGGCGTTCAGAAATGGAGCAGCTTGGATGCCCGTTGCGATCGTGGTAAGGGATTCGCCATTCGGCGACTCAACCGGATGATATTAAAGAAATTGTCCGATCTGGTAGCGTGGCAATGATGCCATGGTATTTCGTGGTATTTACCCCACGGCGGGGGTCCGCCGTGACCCAGGGATTCGAAGGTCGACGGTGTCTGGCCGATTGTTGCGCGCGACCCCCCACGTCGTAGAGTACGAGATCGCCCGTCGCGTCAACCGGCCGCGACGGTGAAGGACTTCCTCGCCGGCCCGTCCTCATCACGCCAATGTTCTTCAAAAATGACAACCCCCCCAAAGGGGGGACATCCGTGCGCACGGTGCCGCTCCTGCCCCTGCGCGACATCATCGTCTTCCCGCACATGGTCGTGCCGCTGTTCGTCGGGCGCGAGAAATCCATCGCGGCGCTCGAAGAAGCGATGGCCTCGGACAAGGAGCTGTTGCTCGCGGCCCAGAAGAAGGCCAAGACCAACGATCCGAAGGACGCGGACATCTTCCGGCTCGGCACCATCGGCTACATCATCCAGCTGCTCCGTCTGCCCGACGGCACGGTGAAGGTGCTGGTCGAGGGCAAGCGGCGCGCTCGCATCGTGAGCTACCCGCAGACGACGCCGTTCTTCCTCACCGAGGTGGAGGAGATCGACGAGCCGGACGAGCAAGAGCGTCGAGCTGCAGGCGCTGATGCGCTCGATCCAGGGCGTGTTCAAGAACTACGTCAAGCTCAACAAGCGCATCCCGCCCGAGATGCTGGTCTCGGTGCAGACGATCGACGAGCCGGGCGCGGCTGGCCGACACCATCGTCGCGCACCTGTCGCTCAAGCTCAACGACAAGCAGATCATCCTGGAGACCGAGTCGCCGCAGAAGCGGCTCGAGCGGCTCTACGAGCTGATGCAGTCCGAGATCGAGATCCTGCAGGTCGAGAAGAAGATCCGCACGCGCGTCAAGAAGCAGATGGAGAAGTCGCAGAAGGAGTACTACCTCAACGAGCAGATGCAGGCCATCCAGAAGGAGCTGGGTGACCGCGACGAGTTCAAGAACGAGCTCAACGAGCTCGAGCAGAAGATCAAGACGAAGAAGATGAGCGCCGGAGGCGAAGGAGCGGGCGCTCAAGGAGCTCAAGAAGCTCAAGATGATGTCGCCGATGTCGCGCCGAGGCGACCGTCGTCCGCAACTACATCGACTGGATCCTCGCCCTGCCGTGGGGCGACAAGACGACCGACAACAAGGACATCGCCGAGGCCGAGCGCATCCTCGACGAGGACCACTACGGGCTCAAGAAGGTCAAGGAGCGCATCGTCGAGTACCTGGCGGTGCAGGCGCTGGTCGAGCAAGCTCAAGGGCCCGATCCTGTGCCTCGTCGGCCCGCCCGGCGTCGGCAAGACGTCGCTGGCCAAGTCGATCGCGCGCGCGACCGGGCGCAAGTTCGTGCGCCAGTCGCTCGGCGGCGTGCGCGACGAGGCCGAGATCCGCGGCCACCGGCGCACGTACATCGGCGCGCTGCCCGGCAAGATCATCCAGTCGCTCAAGAAGGTCGGCACCAACAACCCGGTCTTCCTGCTCGACGAGATCGACAAGATGTCGCAGGACTTCCGCGGCGACCCGGCCAGCGCGCTGCTCGAGGTGCTCGACCCGGAGCAGAACAACAGCTTCAACGACCACTACCTCGATCTCGACTACGACCTGTCGGACGTCATGTTCATCACGACGGCCAACACGCAGCACCAGATCCCGCTGCCGCTGCAGGATCGCATGCGAGATCATCAACCTCCCCGGCTACACCGAGTGGGAGAAGCTCGCCATCGCCCGCGAGTACCTGATCCCGAAGCAGCTCGAGGCCAACGGGATGGCCAACAAGCCGGTGTCGGTCACGTTCACCGACGACTGCCTGCGCTCGATCATCCACGACTACACGCGCGAGGCCGGCGTGCGCAGCCTCGAGCGCGAGATCGGCGCCATCATCCGCAAGCTGGCCAAGGAGTGGCTGGCCGACCCAGCAGGAGGAGGGCAAGAAGTACGTCCTCTCGCCCAAGCAGCTGCGGCAAGTACCTCGGCGTGCCGAAGTACCGCAAGAACCGCAAGGAAGACGTCAACGAGATCGGGCTGGCCAACGGCCTGGCCGTGACGATGCACGGCGGCGACCTGCTGCCCGCCGAGGTGACGATCGTGCCGGGCAAGGGCAAGCTGACCCTGACCGGCAAGCTGGGCGAGGTGATGCAGGAGAGCGCGCAGGCGGCGATGAGCTACATCCGCTCGCGCTGCGAGTCGCTCGGGCTGGTGCGCGACTTCCAGCTCAAGGTCGACATCCACGTGCACTTCCCCGAGGGCGCGATCCCCAAGGACGGGCCGTCGGCCGGCATCACCATGGCGACCGCGGTGACGTCGGCGCTCCTGCGCGTGCCGGTGCGGCAGGACATCGCGATGACCGGCGAGATCACGCTGCGCGGGCGCGTGCTGCCGATCGGCGGCCTCAAGGAGAAGATCCTGGCGGCACACCGCGCCGAGATCTTCAGCGTCATCATCCCGGCCGAGAACGAGAAGGACCTCAAGGACATCCCCAAGCGCGTGCTCAAGGAGATGACGATCCACCCGGTCACGCACATGGACGAGGTGCTCAAGCTGGCGCTGGCCCACGAGCACCCGGAGGCGTTCCTGCCCCAGCCGACGTCGGCCATCGACTGGCGTCTGTCGCTGCACCAGCGCGTCGGACTCGACGTCGCCCACGCCGGTCGAGCCGCACTAGCCGCCGATGGAGACACTGGCCGGGTCGCGCCTGGTGGGCGCCGTCGCGGTGGTCGCGGCGGCGTTCGCCATCGTCGGATGTGGAGGGACGCGGCGGGTCGGGGGGCCGGCGGCCGCGTCAACGGGCGGGGCCGCGCTTCCCGGCGAGGCGTCGCCGGTGGAGCGCCGCGGCCGTGGCACCGGCTCCGGCCGTGACGGCGGTCGTGGCCGCGCCGCCCGCCGAGAGTCCGTGGTCCGGCCCTGCCTGCGGCGGCCGCTCGCCACGCCGGCGCCTTCGCCCGAGCCGGCCGTGTCGCTGGACGACGCGCTTCGCTCGGCCCTCGTCGATCTCGCCCGGGCCGGCGCGCGCCGCCGCCAGTTCGCTCGCGCGGTGGTCAAGATCTCGACGGAGCTGGGCGCCCCGATCTCCGAGGCGCAGGCCATGCGCGAGATGCCGTGCGGCGGCTGGAGCGGACCGGACTGCTCGAACCTGACCCTCGGCCTGGAGATGGCCCGGGTCTGCGCGCCGGTCATCGCCTCGTTCCACAAGAAGCGCACGGCGGAGATCGCGACGGTCCTGGCCGAGGCGGTCTCGGTCCACGCCATCTGGCACGACGCCTACGGCTACGTGCGCAAGGTGAAGAAGAAGGGGCCGGGCTACACCTACGCCGGCTGCCTGTTCTCGCGCTGTGACCCGAACGATCTCAAGAACGGCCAGGTCGACGGTGTGCTCTACCAGGTCGGCCGCCTGCTCGGCGCGCTGACCGGCCCGGCCTGCGGCCCGGAGTGCAAGCTCGGCGATCTCTGAGCGGCGCCGCGCCGTTCAGCGCGAGGCGACGTCCACCAGCACGCGCTCGAGCCGGCCGAGGTCGAACGGCTTCTCCAGCACCGGGTTGGGCAGCGCGGCCAGGGTCTTGCCCTCGTCGCTGCCGAGCGTGGCGCCGGTCATGAAGACGATGCGGCGGCTCAGGCCGGGATCGAGCGCCGCCAGCGACTGGTGGAACTCCACGCCGGACGCCTCCGGCATCACGATGTCGCACAGGATGACGTCGAACGCGGGGTCGCGCGCGAGGCGGGCCAGCGCCTCGGCCGCGCTGCCGGCCACCTCGACCTGATGCTCCTCGAGCGAGGCGGCCAGCGCGCCTCCGATCGCCGCCTCGTCGTCGACGACGAGCACGCGCAGCCGCTTGCAGGCCAGCGGCGAGCGGGTCTCGAGCGGCGGCGCCGGCCGCCGCCAGAGCCGGCAGCGTCACGGTGAAGGTGGTGCCGCGACCGGGCGCGCTGGCGACCGTCATGGTGCCGCCGAGCGCCTGCACGATGCTGCGCGAGATGGCCAGCCCGAGCCCGGCGCCGCGGCCGTAGGCCTTGGTGGTGAAGAACGGCTCGAACACGCGCTCGAGCATCTCCTCGGGGATGCCCGGGCCCGCGATCGCTCACCTGCACGGCGACCGCGTCGTCGGCCGACACGAGCTCGATCGCGACAAGCCGGTTCTCGTCGGTGGCGTCGCCGAGCGAGTCGAAGGCGTTGTTGAGCAGGTTGACGAACACCTGCTCGATGCGCAGCGGACAGGCGTCGGCCGGCGGGCACGTCGTCGAACCGGCTCTCCACCGTCACACGCGCGGCGGCCGGGTGGGTGTCGCGCACCGCGCGCAGCGCGGCCTCGAGCGGCTGGCGCAGATCGACGGCGCGCCGCGCGCCCGGCTGCGGGCTGGCGAACAGCCGCAGCTCTCGCGCCACCATCACCATGCGGTCGATGTCCTGGGCGATCAGGTCGAGCCGGTCGCGCGCGACAGCCAGCGCCGCGGCCGCGTTCACCGGCCCGATGCTGCCCAGCGTGCGGCGCAGCCCGTCGACGGCGAGGACCAGGTGGGTGAGCGGGTTGTTGAGCTCGTGCGCGACGCCGGCCGACAGGCGTCCGAGGGCGGCCAGCCGCGCCGACTCCGCCACCTGCCGCTCCAGCGCCTTGCGCTCGGTGACATCGCGGGCGAACGACAGCACCGCCGGCGATCCCTCATACGTGATCGGAGCCGAGGCGACCTCGATGACGAGGATGCGCCCGTCGAGCGCCCGCACCCGATACTCCTTCAGCTCGTTGGGCAGCGACGTCCGCATCACCTCGGCCATGCGGTCGCTGGCCGCCGAGAACTCCGTCCGGCGCCAGCCACTCCGCCAGGCTCCGGCCGATCACGTCCGCCGGCTTCTCGAACCCGAGCATCCGCGCCCCGGGCAGGCTCATGTAGAGCACGATGGGCCCGCTCATGATGGCGATCGCATCCGGCGCACAGTCGAGCACCATGCGCAGCGTTTCATCGCTGGGATGCGCCATCGCCCTCATCTGGAGCGGAGCTACCTCGGATCGCGGTTGACAAAGCCGAGCGCTACCGCTAGAACACTCCGGCCTCAAAGGGAAACGGGTGGATAGCTCAGCGGTAGAGCGCCGCCCTTACAAGGCGGTGGTCGCAGGTTCGATCCCTGCTCCACCCACCCGGAGAAGCGACCTGACAACCAAATCCTGGGGCGGTAGTTAAGTCGGTTATAACGCCGGCCTGTCACGCCGGAGGCCGCGGGTTCGAGTCCCGTCCGCCCCGCTTTCTCCCCAAGCCGAGATCATCACGATCTCGGCTTTTTTTGTGCGCGCGCAGTGTCGTGTAGAGGTCCGCGCGGCGGGGTGGTTCCGTGCCCTCGCTCACGTGAGAGCTCTTGAGCGTCGGCGTAACATCCGGCGCGCCGGTGGGCCACCTCTATGCCAGTGCGGGGCCGCGGGCATCATGGCTGCGTCGTCGATGGCGAAAGGGGATCGTCATGTCGCTGGGGTATCGAGATCCATCCGCTTTCCTGATCATCGCGTGCATGTCGGGCGCGATGACGCTCGCGTGCATGGGCGACGACGACGTCCAACCGGAGCCGGCGGATGATGACGGCACCGCTGGCGATGGCGCGGACCCAGGTCCTGGCGCGCCCGGAGAGTCGCCCGGAGAGTCGATCCCACCGGCCGAGGCCGCGGGGATCGCCACGTGGAGCATCGGCGCTCTCGGGACTGCGATCGGAGGCAGCGGCATGGCGGTCGGGCAGCAGGGAGAGGCCATCGAGGTCTACGCCGGCGGCGCCGTCGTCGATCAGCTCGGAGGAAACAATATCTGGTCCGCGCTGCGCTACTCGGCTGCCAGAGGTGGCTTCGAGGAGGTCCATGTCTCGGAACACCTGCCCGGTGTCCAGGCCGTCGCGCTGGCTCGCGCGGGCGCGCGGACGGACATCGTGGTGGCGCTGTCGAACGGGACGGTGCGGCGCTACGATCAGCAGACCAGGCGCCTGCGCAAGGCCACGAAGGGCCAGTGCGCGAGGCGGGGTGGCCTGTATGCGCTGGCCACCGGCGACCTGAACGGCGACGGCTTCGACGAGACCATCGCGTACTGCAGCGACCAGAGTCTGTTCGTGTACGGCACGAACTACCCCCGCTGGCGGGGAGACGTGTTCGCCTCCGGGACGTTCGGTGTCACGGTGGGCCAGCTGGACGACGACCCTGCCCTCGAGATCGTGACGGACAACGGGCACGTGATCGATGGGGTGACGCATGACGTGGAATGGTTCCTGGAGGGCGGCTTCGGCAGCCTGGTGCGGGCGGCCGACATCGACGGCGATGGTCGCGACGAGATCGTGGCCGCGGACTTCGCGGGCACCGTCGCGGCCTACGACGCCGACCTCCAGCTCCAGAAGTGGGCGTTCGTCCTCGACGATGAGGTCGAAGCCATGGGGATGGGCGACATCGATGACGACGGGGTCGTGGAGGTCGTGATCGGCGATGGCGGGTTTGGTGACCTCCACGCATTCGACGGACCCACCGGGGCGGCGGAGGGGGTGATGAGCGGCGATTTCGGCGTCACCGACATCGCCGTCGTCGACGTGGACCAGGATGGCCGAGCGGAGGTCCTCTGGGGCGGCGGTGCCGCGACCACCGGGCCCGATCGCCTGTACGTCGTCAACTGGCCGGCTCGAACGATCCTCTCGCAGACGGTGCATCTGGACGGTCCGTTCGTCGGTCCCGAGGTCGGAGACCTGGACGGCGACGGCAGCGATGAGATGGCCGCCGTGACGTTCGGCTCGGACTCTGGCTACGACGGCGGGCGCATCGTGGTCATCGACGGTGAGCAGCTCACCGTGCGAGGCATCTCGCCGGGAGTGGGCGGCTCGCCGGGCGGCTCCTCCTCGGCGACCGGCGTCCACGATGTCGTGCTCAGCGATCTGGACGGCGACGGCCGGCGCGAGATCCTCGTGGCCACCGACGACTTCCACGACGGCCTGATCGAGGCGTACAGCTTCTCCGCCGCCAACCAGTTCAGCCGTGTATGGAACAACCTCGTGCAGCCGCCTGGCGAGTTCACCTCGGTCGAGGTCGCCGACGTGGACGGCGACGGTGAGGTCGAGGTGCTGGCCGGAGGTAGCCCCGAGGACGAGCCGTCGTCGGGCGTGTTCATCTATGCGTACGACGCGACGACCGGCGCACAGAAGTGGCGGACGCAGCTGCCAGACGGCACGCGACCGGTCACACAGCTGGTCGTCGCCGACACCGACGGGGACGGCGCGGTCGAGGTGGCCGGGCTCCAGGCGGGCGGGAACGTCTACATCCTCGATGGCGCCACGCAGTCAGTCGAGGCGGTCATCCAGGCCGAGGGCATGGGCTTCACCGCGCTCGGCACCGGCAGCGGCGCGGATCTTCTCCTGGGCGACGCATCCGGTCGCATGAGCGTCCGCCGCTTCGACGGGACCAGCTACGTCGAGATCGGCGGCGCGGACCTCGGCCCGGCCGCGCTCGACGGCTTGACCGTCCTCCCCGACGGTGAGCTCTGGGTCGGCTCGGGAGGGATCCTGCGCGGCTTCGACAAGCTGCTGGGCGGGGTCGAGACGTTCACGAGCCGCAGCTACGGCCCCGGCACGGGCGGACGCGTCGCCCTCGTGCCTGGCCAGGCGCTCGTCTTCACGACGGGCGCTTACGGCATCCACGGCTTCTCAAGGCCGCCCGCCCCGTAGCGCGATCACACGACGTGGTGGTGGATCATGCTCTCGGCCATCTCCACCACCATGTCCTCGAGCGGGCGCGGGTTGAAGCCGAGCACCTCTCTCGCGCGCGCGGTCGATACGTCCTGGCGCTTGCCCAGCTCCTGCACGGCCAGGCGCGCCGTGCGGTCCCAGATGGAGACCAGCTTGAGCAGCCAGTCCGGCACGCGGCGGGTAGGCACCTTGTAGCCGCGGTCGCCGAACCTGCGCGACAGGATGGCGGCGATGTCGAGCATGGAGGCGTGCTCGACGGCCACCACGAAGCGCTGGCCGGCCGCCGACGGGGTCACCATGGCGGCCAGGTGCGCGCTGGCCACGTCGCGCACGTCCACCGTCGCCCAGCCGACGTCGGGACAGCCGGGCAGGTCGCGCTTCATCAGCTTGCGCACCACCTCGCCCGAGGTGCTGAAGTCGGCGGCGAGGACCGGGCCCAGGACAAGTCCCGGGTTGATGGTGCAGAGCTCGATGCGCCGGTCGGCGGGCAGACTCTCGACGTAGTCCCAGGCCGCCCGCTCGGCGATGGTCTTGCTCTTCTCGTAGGCGCCCACCTCGTCGGTCAGCTGCGACCAGTCCTTCTCGTCGTAGGTGCGGCTGCCGTCGCGCACGTGGCCGTAGAGCACGGCCGCGACCGACGAGGTCATGACCACGCGCTCGACCCGCTCGTCCGCGGCGGCGGCCAGAACGCGCAGCGCGCCATCGCGCGCCGGCACGATCAGCTCGTCCTCGTGCCGGGGCGGTCGGCTGGGCAGCGGCGAGGCAACGTGCAGGACGTAGCGGCAGCCGCGCACCGCGTCGCGCCAGCCGTCATCCTTCATCGAGATCGGCCGGGACCAGCTCGAGGCGATCGGCGCCGCCGGGCGCGTTGGCGGCGATGACGGCACGGACCTCGTCCGACCGGCCGGTCAACCGCAGCGTGCCGCGCACGCGGTAGCCGGCCTCCAGCAGCTGGAGGATGACGTGCTGCGCGATGAAGCCGGAGGCGCCGGTGACCAGGACGGTGGTGTCGGCGGGGTTGTGGCTGGCGGACATCGAGGGCTCTCCTGCTCGGGGAAAAAGAACGACGGTCTCGTATTTAAGAGACTGTCGTTCTCCTGTCAAGAACGCTCTGCCTGGTCGAGCTTGAAGGCCCTGTGAGCCAGATCTCCTTTTGACCCCCGGGGCCGGTTTCGGTACAAGAGAACACTGGTTTTTGTGTCCCGTCCCTCGTTCCAGCGGGCCCGCGAGCCGGGCCAGAAGCAGCAGCGGCGCCAGGACCTGCTCGACGCGGCCGCGCGCCTGCTTTCCGCCGAGGGGCTCGAGGCGGTGAGCCTGAGCGCGATCGCGCGCGCCGCCCGCGTGGCCAAGTCGAACGTGTACCGCTACTTCGAGAGCCGGGAGCAGATCCTGCTCGAGATCCTGGTGGCCGACGAGCTGGCGTGGGTGGGCGAGCTCGAGCAGCAGCTGGCGCCGATGGCCGGCTCCGACGACGCCGACGCGGTGGCCGGGACGGTGGCGCGCACCATCGCGGCCCGCCCGGTCATGTGCGAGCTCATCGCGGTGGTGGCCAACGTCCTGGAGCGCAACCTGTCGCCCGCGACCGTGCTCGCCTTCAAGGAGCGCGTGCTCGAGCTATCGATCCGCATCCGCAACGCCCTGCACGCGGCGTTGCCCGGCCTGCCGCACACGCGCAGCGAGGCGCTCCTGCGCTACCTGCACGCGCTGGTCGCCGGCCTGTGGCCCATGGCGCACCCGGCCCCGGCCGCCGCCGATGTGGTCGCGCGGCCGGAGTTCCGCGCCGTGTGTGCCGACTTCGAGCCGGACCTGCGCGGCGCGCTGTCGGCCATGCTGCACGGCCTGGTGCCGGGCGCGAGCGCGCGCTGATCGCCCGCCGGCCCGGCGCATCCGCTGCGATCGATCAGTTGAACGTCGCCGCCACAGTCGGCGGGCATCGGGTCGAACACGGCGATGAACGCCTTCGACCCCGGGCCGGCGTCAACCTCGCCGTCGCCGAAGTCCACCCGACCGGAGTAGGCTCCGCCCAGGGCGAGCCGGCCCTCCGGAGTCGCGTCGGCCGCCATCGGGCCGAAGCTGGAGAACTGATCGCTGACCTCGACCGGGAAGATGAGCTCTGCGGCCAGCGAGCCATCGAGTCGGTTGGTGGCGGCGTAGTAGCCGGTGAGCTGCGGGGCGTTCGACGTGTTCGTGTAGTACTTGCCGGCCACCACCACATCCTCGCCGACCGCGCTCATCGTGTTCGCGATAACTCCGAGCTCTTCCCTGTCGATGGCCGCGGGCAGCTCGAGCGAGCTGAGCCCCAGCGGCTGGCCCGCGGGATCGAGCTCGGCCACGAAGTGATTGTGGCCGTACGGGGCGCCCTCCAGCCGCAGGTCGCCGATGCCCATGGACCCCTGGAAGTTGCCGGCCACCACCACGTTGCCTGACGGCAACACCTCGAACCCGTTGCCATCGCCGGTGCCGAGGAAGACGGTCCGCCACAACTCGCTCCCGTCGAGCGCGTAGTTGACGATGTACGAGGCGTACGTGCCCGCCCCCGGCGTGATCGGGTAGCTCGCGAGCATGAGGACCGTCCCGTCCGCAGCCAGCGTCGCGTGGGTGGGCTGGCCGCTGTAGAAAGGTCCGTCAACCGGCGACTGCACCGTCACGGCCCACTCCAGCTGGCCGTCGGTGTCAACCTGGCCCGCCACCACCCTCGACTTCGTGAAGTCGTCGTTCAGGGTCTGGCCGGCCCAGAACACGCGCCCATCCGGCAGCGTCTGCACGGCGTCAATCTCGCGCAGGGTGTCCTCGGTGTCGCCCTCGCCGGCGCGCCAGCTGCGCACCAGATTGCCGTCGCCGTCGTACCAGTCCAGCCCGGCCGGCCGGTTCGGGCCCTCCTCGGTCCAGTCGTCGGGGCTCATCGCGACGACGGCGCCGCCATCCGCCGTCGGAGACAGCATGCCGAGGAAGTCGTCCACGTTGCTGTGGACGTCCCAGTCCAGCGAGCCGTCCGGCTCGTGGCGGGTGAGCACGGACATGTAGCCATCGTCCTCCGTGCCCACCATGGGAGCGGTAGCCAGGACTCCGCCGTCGGCCGCCCAGACGAGGTCGTGCACGTACCCGGCCGGATCGTCGAACTCGGTGCGCGACCAGGCCAGCTGGCCCAGAGGCGGCGCCGACTCCGGAGGCGAGTCGGACTCCGGGGAGTCGGACGGCGGCGGGTTGGCTCCACGCTCGAGATCCAGTGGCAGCTGGACGTCGGACCCGCAGCCGAGGGCCGTCGCCATGAGAAGGGAGACTGTACATCGCATCATTGGCATGAGTGGCTGGGGCCAGCCCGGGTCGTCACCGAAACTGTAGTCCGACATGTACCGGCCATGACGTGACGGAAGACGCAGTCCACGCTGTCCACCGGATCCACCACCATGATGCAGGGCCGCGGCAGCGGGAGCGCCTCGCAGAGAGCGGTCGTCGCTCAGCGCTTGCGGCTCGTGGACGACCGGCGGGTCGCAGTGCGGGCGGGCGATCGCTTTCGCGCCAGGGCTCGCACGCGGGCCGGGTCCAGCTCGCCGCGGGCGCCCCATCCGCGCTGGCCAGACGGGATGCCGGGGCGGAACTTCTCGTACAGCGCAAAGGCGCGCTCTGCCAGCTCGCGTCTTGGGAACGACCTCGCCAGGGCGCGCATCGCGGCGCGTACGGCGGGAAGGGCGTCGCCGAGCTTGCCCTCGAGATAGCGCTCGATGGCCGCCGGGTCCTCGGGCGTGCGATCTCTGACCGCGCGCAGTCCGTCGTCGGTGCGGAGCACCGGGAGGCGCCGGCCCATCAGCTCGACCTCGGTCACGCCGGCCCTTGCGCGGGCGCGAGCGCGTCGCTTCCTGTCCTTCTCCGGCGTCTCGTGATAGAGGCCGAGCCGCCGCCCCTTCGACAGCGCGTTGAGTCCTGCCAGGGCCTTGCCGAGAGTGAGCGCGGACTCGCGGTCGTGGCCCAGCCTCTCGGCCACCACCGCGGCCCACAGCGTGAGCACCGGCGCCCGGTTGACGCGCACCGGCCGGGCACGTGGACTCCTCGGCGACGCCGCGCGGGCGGCCTTCGGAGCGGCGCGCTTTACCTTTCCACCCATCGGCGCCTGCTCAGCGGGTGAGGTCGTAGCCGGACACGACGTCCATCACGCTCTCGGTGAGCGTGTTCGTCCACACGTTGTCGGCGCTGCCGTTGGTCAAGTAGACGTACGCGTACGTGTCGTCGGCGAGCGAGTCGTCGAACAGCAGGCGCACTCGAACCTTGTTGCCGCCGTCGTGGCCCACCTGCTTGTACGCGCCGCTGGTGCCGTACGCCCACCCGGCGGCGAACTCGCTGTCACTGCCGTCGCGATAGCGGTGCGGCTTCCACAGGCGCCGGAGAGTCTCGGGTTTCAGCAGACGCCCGCTGCACAGCGCGTTCAGAAACGCGCCCAGGTCTTGCACGGTCGTGTACAGCTCGGCGTGCATGATGCCGTACTCGGGCCAGTCGATGACGTAGTCGGCCACGAGCTCGCCGTCCTGGCCGCGGTAGCTGCTGACGAGCCTGTCGGCGGGGGCGTGACGCTTCCCGAGGTACGTGTCGTGCAGCGCGAGCGGCTCGAGGATCCGCTCCGTGACGATCTGCCGGTAGGGCACCTTGTAGTGGGCCTCGAGGATGTTCCCGAGCACGATGAAGTTGGTCTGCGTGTAGCGCGTGGTGGTGCCGGTGGCGAACAGCATCGGCCGGGCTCCGAGGTCCGCGAACATCGCCTCCGTCGTCGGCGGGAACACGAGCGCCTCCAGGTCGAAGTAGTCCGGGACGCCCGACGTGTGGTTCAAGAACTCGTCAACGGCGATCGATCGCCAGCCCTCCGGTAGATCGGGGAGGTATCGGCTGGCCGGGGCCTTCAGATCCAGCTCGCCGCGCTCGACCAGCTGCATGATCAACACGCTCGCGAACAGCTTGCTCACCGAGAACACAGGAAAGATGTGGTCGGAGCGGACAGGGATCTTGTTCTCGCGGTCGGCCAGGCCGTGGCTGCCGCGGTAGATCGACTTGCCGTTGCGAAGGATCAGGACCGCCTGACCGGGGATCCCGTGGCGCTCCGCGTTCTCCGCCAGCTGTCGGTCGAGCGCCGATTGCAGCGTGCCCGCCGGCGGCTGCGCGCGACAGGCCGCCAGCACGACGGCAATTGCGAGGGGGACAGAGGATCGCCACGCCATCGCTTCACTCGCGGGCCTCGGCATCGCGGGAAAGCTTGAGAGACGATCCGCGCGCTGTCCAGGCGGGACTCTCGCGAGAGTCGTCGTTCGAAGTCGGCGTCTCTGCGACATACTGTTGCCCCCATGACTCTTCGTTCCGTCTGGCCCTGGTTGCTCGCGTGCAGCTGCGCCGGTCCTGCCGGGCGCGCCGATCCCGGAGCCACAGCAGCGGCCGGCTCTTCCAGGCCGGTGCCCTCGATCGCGGTGCGGCCGGGCGATACCGCGATCACCGACGTGTCCGTCATCCCGATGTCGTCCGACGGGGTCCTGGCCCACCACACCGTCGTGATCCGCGGCGACCGCATCGTGGCGGTGGCACCGAGCGACGCGGTGGCGCTGCCTGACGGCACGAAGGTCATCGACGGCGCCGGCAAGTGGCTGATACCCGGGCTGGCCGACATGCACGTCCACACCTGGTACGACGACGACCTGATCATGTTCCTGGCCGCCGGCGTGACCACGGTCCGCAACATGTGGGGCGTCGAGCAGCATGTGACGTGGCGGTCGCAGATCGCGCGCGGCGAGCGGCTGGGCCCGACCATCATCACCGCGGGCTCGCTCATCGACGGCGAGCCGCCCGACTGGGCCGGCAGCGTCGTGCTCGGCAATGCGAGCGACGCCGACGAGCTCGTCGCCCGGCAGAAGGAGGCCGGCTACGACTTCCTGAAGCCGGTCTCGCGGCTTTCGCGCGAGGCGTACGAGGCGCTGGCCGCCGCAGGCGAGCGGCACGGCATGGCGCTCTCCGGACACGTGCCGCTCGCGGTCGGCCTGGACGGCGTGCTGTCCGCCCATCAGCGCTCGATCGAGCACCTCGACGGCTATCTCGCCGCGCTGGTGCCTCCCGGGACATCCCTGCCGTCGGTCGATGACCCGCTGGCGTGGATGCGCGCCGTGCTGTCCCGGCTCGATCCGTCGCGCCTGCCCGGGCTGATCGACCGGACCATCGCCGCCGGCACGTGGAACTGCCCGACCCTGATCGCCTACGATCGGACGCCCGAGCTCCACGACGTCGCCGCGCTGGAGCGGCGCGTGAAATGGCTCGCGATGATCCCCGCCGCGGTGCGCGCAACGTGGGCGCGCGACTTCGCGGCGCTGCGCTTCACCGCCGACGACTCGGCGACCATCCGCGCGCACAACGCGCAGCTGGCCAGGATCGTCGCGGCTCTCGTCGCAGCCGGCGCGCCGATCCTGATCGGCACCGACACCGGCGGCTCCTATGTCGTCCCGGGCGAGTCGCTGCACGACGAGATCGAGCTCATCGTCGCCGCCGGCGTGCCCCGGGCGCGAGCGCTGCGAGCGGCCACCGCCGACGCGTGGCGTTACCTCGGCAGGCCGCACGAGGCCGGCGTCGTGGAGGTCGGAGCGCGCGCCGACCTCCTGCTCGTGGCCAGCGATCCGCTGACCGCGCCCCTGCCGCTGGTCCCGGACGGTGTGATGGCCGGCGGCAGGTGGCTTCCGCGCAGCGAGCTCGAGGCACGGCTCGCCGAGGTCGTGAAGCACGGCGCTCCGCCGAGCGACCGCTGGGCCGGCGCGCCGCCGCTGGCCGTCCAGGGAAGGGTCGCGCACCGGGCGCACCACGACGTGTCGATCGGCGGCACGAGCGTGAGGCAGGAACGCCTCGCGGTCGGCGTGGCCCACGGCAAGCGCATGATCGTCGGGCAGGTCGCCGACTTCGGGGAGCGGATCGAAACCTCGTACGAGCTCGGGCCGGACACCACGACGCTCGCGTCGACCTATCACACGATGAAGGTCGAGATGCGCGGCCGGATCGTCCGCGGCAAGCTGATGGTCGCCGCGACGGATCTGACCGGCAGGGCGGTGTCTCTGAGCGCGCCGGTGCCGACCGGGGCGTTCCTGTCGGCGCCGGGCATCGGCGGATCGATCCCCCTGGTCGAGAAGCTCGCCGGCATGAAGCCCGGCAGCAAGCGAACCCTGACGTCCCTGGCGCTGGAGTACCTCCCGGCCATCGCGATCGTCTCGGCTCGCTACAAGGTCGAGCGCAAGCCGGATGCCGGCCACAACCGGGTGTACGCCGTCGCCACGACCCAGGGCGGATCGACGGTCACCGGCGAGCTGGTGGTCGACGACGCCGGCTTCATCGTGGCGCAGACTCTCGGTCCGCCGGTCGCGACGACAACCACGCGCCGTCCCAGGTAGACCGCTTCGAGCCCGCCCTGCGTCACCTGCGCCGGCGGCTCGATGGGTGCGACAGAGGTGCGACACGCGGTGCGACCGTCCTCACAGGCGAGTGTGTCGCGGAAGGCACGGGGTTCTCGATGCTTGGAGGCCCGAATCTCCGGAACGCCAGCTGCAGTGTGAGAAGTCGCCATGACGCACAACCGACTCGACGACGTTCTGAGCCGTAACCGCACCAACCGCGTCCGCGATCTCGCGGGCGCCGCTCTCCTCACCCTGGTCGTCCTGTTCTCGAGCCTGTCGTTCGCCGCGAAGCTGCCCGCCCTGAGCTACGCGCCGCAGCGGGCCCCGCGCGAGAGCGATGCCATCGCCGCCCGCGCCGCCGCGGAGATGGAGTCGAACGCGGTCTGGCAGGCCGCGATCGACGAGCAGGACGCGCAGCCGTTCGGCGTGTGAGGTTTCTCCAACCTACGGCGTGGCGGCGGGCCGCACGCGAGTCGAGCCCCGCCTCGTAGGTCACTTCGGGGCGGTCTTCACCATCATCCCGGCGATCTCCTTGAGCAGCTTGGCCGCCACGAGCGCGGTCAGGTTGGAGATGTCGCAGCGCGGATTGTACTCGACGATGTCGGCGCCCACGATCGGCTGATCGACCGACTGGATCAGGTCGATGACGGCGCGGGTGGACAGGCCGCCGGGCTCCCGATGCGAAACGCCGGGCGCATGGGCCGGGTCCAGCGCATCGATGTCCATCGAGATGTAGACGGGCGTCCTGAGCTCGAGCTGCAGGCGGTCGCCGCAGCGGGCTGCCTCGATCACCTCGACACCGAAGCGCTCGAACTGCGCGCGGTGTTCCTCGTTGATGGTGCGGAGCCCGACCTGGATCAGTCGATCCGCGAGGCGCTCCTCCATGATCCGCGCGAACGGCGAGGCGTGCGAGCGCGGGTTGCCCTGGTAGGCGTTGTAGATGTCGGCGTGAGCGTCGATGTGCAGGATGGTCAGCTCGGCGTGGCGCCGGCGCACCGCGCGCATGATCGGATAGGTGATGGCGTGGTCGCCGCCGATGCTGATCAACGGATGGCCCGACTCCATCGCGCGCCCCACGGTCCGCTCGATGAGCTCCCACGGGTCCGAGGCACCGAACTGGATGTCGCCATGATCGACGAGCCGGCCGGCGACGCCGAGATCGATCCCCGTCTCGCTCCACATGCTGTACGCGTCGCAGTGCAGCTCGCGGCGGATGTGCCGCGGGCGCCTCGGAGGGCCCCCTCAGGTAAGAGGAGTTCTCGTCGTGCGGGATTCCCAGGAGGGAGATCTGGACCATTGCCAGTGGCCTACCTCATGTCGCGCCTCCGCGCTGGAGTGAAAACAGGCGCGACCGCGGCCCATCCTGTGGCGCCCTGGCCACAGATGCCTGGCCAGCTCGACAGCAAGGTGGCGGATTCCATGCTGACCGCGGCTGGTACTGCCGATGCACGTGACCGACGTCGCCATGCCGGATGCTCGCCGCCGTTCTGACTGGAGATGCGCGCTGATCCTTGCGCTCGGCTTCTCGCTGGGCTGCTCGCAGAGTGTCGCGCCGGCGGCATTGCTGGACATGCGGGGGCTGCCGGACGATGCGGACCGGCGCAACGAGCGGCTGGACAAGGCCGCTGCGCGGCCCGCCCCGGAGAATCGCAAGCCGATCAACGACAAGGTGCGGAAGGCCGAGACGGTCGCGGCCAGCGCGGCCGCCGTGCTCGGGCATGATCTTCTCGAGCAGTCCCAACGTCCTGCTCGGCGGGGGCGCGTCGTTCGACGAGAACCAGCTCTTCGATGTGGAGGAAAGTCGCGCGCCGCGCCGGAAGAAGTCTCAGGAACAGGACGATCCGGAGCCGGTCGACGCCAGTCAGCTGGTCCCCTGGGTGAAGCTGCGGCCGGACGCGGCGAAGTGAGCCGCGTCCGGGTCGATCAGAGCTCGGCGGCCTCGTCCTCGCGGATGCCGAGCAGGTAGAGCAGCGACGCCATGCTTGTCTGGTTGACCGCGACCGGGGCGGCGTCCTGCACCGTCTTCTTGGCGTTGAAGGCGACGCCGAGGCCGGCCCGCTCGAGCATCGCGATGTCGTTGGCGCCGTCGCCCACCGCCATCACCTGATCGAGCTGGATGCCTTCGGCGCGGGCGACCTCGCTCAGCAGCTCGGCCTTGCGCTCGCGATCGACGATCTGGCCGCGTACGTGGCCGGTCAGGAGGCCGTCCTCGACGTGGAGCTCGTTGGAGAAGCCGTAGTCGAGTCCGAGGCGCTCGACCAGCGGATCGACGAAGGCGCTGAAGCCGCCCGAGATGACCGCCAGCTTGTATCCGAGCTTCTTGAGCACGCGGATGAGCTCCTGGGCGCCCGGGGTGAGCTCGAGGGTCGGCGCCACGCGCGCGACGATCTCGTCGAAGCGGGCGCCGCGCAGGAGCGCGACCCGGGCGGCGAACGCCTGGTGGAAGTCGAGCTCGCCGCGCATCGCCTGCGCCGTGAGCTCGGCCACCTGCTCGTAGCAGCCGACCGCGCGTGCGACCTCGTCGATCACCTCCTGCTCGATCAGCGTCGAGTCCATGTCGAACACGACAAGGCGCTTGGAGCGGCGGTAGAGGTTCTCGCGCTGCACGGCGACGTCGATGTCGAGCCCCTGCGCGGCCAGCAGCAGCTCGCCCTTGACCTCGGTCATCTCGCCGCTCGGGACGCTGGCGATCATCTCGACGGCGGCCAGCCGCCGGCGCGACAGCTTGTGGATGTTGGTGATGTTTGCCGATCGCCGGGCCAGCACGCCGGTCACCGCGGCCAGCCCTTCGGCGCCGACCTGGTTGCCGATGAGCGTGATCGCGTAGAGGTTGCGGTTGACCGAGTCGGTCAGCTCCGGGAAGGCGATGAAGTCGTCGTCCTTCATCGGCTCGAGCTGCACGTTGGCCCCGATCTGCCAGGCCTCGTAGAGCAGCTCCTTGACCAGCGCCGCCTCCTCCTGCTCGCCGTCCAGTTGCCCGAGGTCGACGACGAACGACAGCGACAGCAGCCGGTGGGTGGAGGCCTGCTCGATGTTCGACCACCGGCACGGCGTGGCGAGCCAGCACCCGGCAGATGGCGTGACAGATGCCCGGTCGGTCCGGCCCGTGGACGGTGAGATGGATGCGCTTGGAGCTCAAGGTCTGCCGGCCTCGACGCAGCGACGCGCCGCATCGACAGGATACCCGAGCCCGAGGATCGAAGGACCCGCCCCGCGCGGGCGAGGTCCCGGTCACGCGCGACGAGCGCTCGCTGCTCATGGCGGAGGCGAAGATCGAATCCCACACCGGCGGTCGCGATCGCCCGATGCCGCGCTTCCATCGTGCCCTCGGCCGCGAGGCCGTCGCCGGATCCGCGCTGCGGGGGTCGTCGTCGGCCCCGGAGCGGGGGAGGACAGGACCACGAGCGCGGTCACCTGCTCTGCGGAGAAGTTGTCGTCGCTGAGAAAAAGCAGCGAGGAGCAGCCGCCAGGCAGGCGCGGCCCGGCGCTCATCACCTCGAAGTTCTCGAGCTGCCGGAGGCGACCGCCCAGCCTGGGAGCCAGCTCGGCCCCGTCCACGACAAGCGTCTTCTTCAGCGGTACGACCGGGGGCGAGCCCCGGAGAGACATGCGACCGCCAAGTTCCGCGGAGCCCTCGAGTGTCACCCGATAGACGCGCACGGTGGTCGCGTGGCGGCGCGGCGAGCTGTTTCGTTCCTCGACAAAGCTTCGCTCGAGCACCAGGAGGTCCTTGTCGCTCAGAGCCATGACCTCGGAGACGCCGATGCTGCCAATCGGGTCGCGGAGCTCCCTCGATGGCCGCGGGATCGGATCGAGCGGGTACGCATACTCGCGCGCGGCCGCGGCAAGCGGGAGGTCGTACGCGATCAGGCGTACGAGCGTTCCGTGCTCGAAGTTCGACTCGTCCGCGTCCTGCCGCAGGCTGCTCTCGGTCGCCGCAAAGAGGTATCGCCGGCTCGGCGAGACTGCCAGGCCTTCGATTCCTCTCCGTGTGCGCAGCCCGGAGTTGCCGGCGCGTCCCGCGAAAGCGGGCGGCAGCGGCAACGACCGAACGAACCGACCCTCGCCGGTATACTCGAAGATGCCCGGTGTCGGTGCCTCCGGGTTCGAGGCGTCCCCCTCGGACGCGATGAAGACGTGGCCGCCCGGGGCAGGCGCGACTCCCTCGGCATCGAGCGTCCTTCTTCCGGGGGGCGGACGCTCGAGCGGCACGCTCCGCAGCCACGTCAGCGAGGGGGTCGGCGCCAGGCGCACGTCGAACAGGAGGAGCCGCGGCCGCTCGCGATCGTCGGAGACCGCGAGCAGTCGCCCTTTCACGCGATCGTCAGAATCCGCCCGAGATACCCCCGACCTCACCATGAACGAGCTGCGCCCCGCGATCCCTCGGATAGACGAATGCGCCGGCCAGCTCGAACGGCTCGCCACAGGGCGTGCCGCGCACGGTCACGGTCGGGGGAATTTCGGTGCACGCACATCCGAGAAGCACGAGAAGGACGGCAGTGCCAGGCGCAGCACGATGTCGACGCTCGGCTGTGGGGGGCAAGCCGGTCACCTGCCGACAAGAAGCCTGGTGCACGAGAAGCCGTCGCCGCGCGGCTCGCTCATGCAGACGTTCCGTCGGGACATGGTGGATCATATCCGCCGCTGTCTCGACGCGCCTCTGGCGCCGAGTCGACCCAGGTTGCGCGCGGCGGAAGGCGCCGGCGGCGGAACATGCGGAATCCCCGGACCAATCAGAGGCTCTCCTTACTCCGCCGATCAGTCCTCGATCATTAAGACTCGATGAAGGGCCGACTGAAGCGCGTCCTCTCCGGGCACCCACTCGCGCCGCCGTTGCATGGTAGGCCGAACGGATGGCGCTTCTCATCATCGAGGACAACAGCCGGCTGGCCGCGTCGCTGAGTCGGGGCCTCACGGAGGACGGCTTCACCGTCGAGGCAGTAGGTGGCGGCGCGGCGGCGCTCGAGCGACTGGGCCGCGGGGATGTCGACGCGATTGTCCTCGATCTCGGCCTACCGGATCTGGACGGCCTCGAGGTGCTCGCCCGCATCCGCGGCCGCGGGCTGGTCGTCCCGGTGCTGACCCTGACCGCGCGCGATGCGGTCGAGGAACGCGTGCGCGCGCTCGAAGAGGGTGCCGACGACTACCTGGTCAAACCGTTCGAGTACGCCGAGCTGCTCGCCCGCCTGCGCGCGCTCCTGCGCCGTGCCGCCGCTCCGCGGTGGGCGCCGCTGGCGGCGGAGGGGCTGGTACTGCAGGCGGGCGATACGACGATCCAGGTCAACGGCCGCGCGGTGGCGCTCTCGCCGCGAGAACATGCCCTCCTGGCGCTGCTCCTGCGCCGGCGCACCGAGGTCCTCAGCCGCAGCGAGATCCTGGGCGAGGTGTTCGGCTACAACTTCGATCCGGGCACCAACCTGGTTGACGTGCACGTCTCCAACCTCCGGCGGAAGTTGCGCGACGCCGCCGTGCGGATCGAGACCGTCCGCGGCGTCGGCTACCGGCTGTGCCCGAAGACGGACGGCGATGCCTGAGCGGCGATGGCCGCGTGGCCCGCGTACCCTGCGGGGACGCCTCGCCCTGTGGATCGCCGCGTCGACGGCGCTCAGCATGCTCCTCTTCGCAGGGGCCGCCTACGCCGTCATCCTCATCACCGAGGACGGGGACCACTCGCACGACGAGGTCACGGACGAGGCCCGCACACAGGTCCTCGGCGCGCTGGCGCTGGCGGCGCCGATCGGCCTGATCGTATCGGTGTGCGGCGCGCTCCTGCTCGGCCGCCGTGCGCTGGCGCCGGTTGACCGGATGCTGCACGCAGCGGCCGAGATCAGCGCCGAGCGGCTCGGCCGCCGCCTGCCCGTCCCCGAGCAGGACGGAGAGCTGCGCGACCTGGTCCTCGGGCTCAACAGTCTGCTCGACCGGCTCGAGTCAGGTTATGACGCACTGTCCTCGTTCACCGCCGAGGTCTCGCACGAGCTGCGCACGCCGCTCACGGTGATCGCCAACGAGCTGGGGGTGGCGCTGCGCCGGTCGCGAAGCGCCAGCGAGTGGGAGGGCTCGGCCAGGACGTCGCTCGACGAGATTCGGCGGCTCGGTCGGCTGGTCGATGCACTCCTGCGGCTCGCTCGCAGCGACGTCGCCGCACCGTCGGTGCTGATGACGATCGACGCCGAGGCCCTTGTCGAGGATGCCGTGGCCGGTCATGCCCGCGCGGCCAGCGCCGCCGACGTGGTCATCGAGCTCCAGCCGCGCCGCGTGCATGTCGTCCCGCTCATGGTCCGGGGTGAGCGGGACGCGCTCGCCAGCGCGCTCGGCAACCTCCTCGCCAACGCGGTTCGCTACACGCCGGCCGGCGGACGGATCGCGGTCGCGCTCGAGGACCGCGATCCGTGGGCGGCGATCGTCGTTGACGACTCCGGCCCGGGCATCTCGCCGGACGAGGTTGACAGCATCTTCGGGCCGTTCGTCCGCGGCGTGGCCGGCCGCGCCCGTGACGCTCGCCCCGATGGACCTGCGGGCCTGGGTCTCGGGCTCCCGATTGCGCGACGCATCGCCGTGCGCCACGGGGGACGGCTGCGGGCCGAGCCGGGACCGGCCGGCGGCGCACGCTTCGTCCTCGAGCTTCCGCTCGCTTGCGACGAGTGGGGCGAGGACACAGCGATGCGGAGAAGTGACCATTGGCCTTCGACATACAGAACGCCGCGTGCGACGTGACGGGCCGAGGTGCGTCCGGGTGGCTGCTCGTGCTGGTCTGCTCTGGCCTGGTCGCGGCCGTCGCGCAACCGACGGCGCGGGCCGAACCGCCGCCGCAGTCGGCCACCCGACCGCCGGCCGAGTCGCCGGAGGCCCCACGAGCAGCCAAGCCGGACTCGCTGGCCGAACCGCCCGACACGCTCGACTTTCAGCCCGTGCGCGACGGCATCATCACCGGGCTCGGCCTGACCTTCTGGGTGCTCGAGGAGACCGTACTCAAGGACGCCTTCGCGCCCGACCGGTGCCGGTGGTGCGATTGCGGCGGCGGCGGGGCCGATACGCTCAACGGTCTGGACGCGAACTTCCGCGACCTCGTGCGCTGGGACAACGTCACCGCGCCCGACACGGCGAGCGACATCACCACCTACGTGCTGAGCCCCGTCATCGCCTTCGGCATGGGCGCCCTGGCCGCCGGACGCGAGGGCCGACTTCACGAGTGGCGCGAGAACTCGCTCGAGGTGATGGAAGCGATGGTGCTGGCGACCGCAGTGAACAAGCTGACCAAGGTCGCCTTCGCCCGCAAGCGACCCTACGCCCACTTCCGGACCGACCAGACCCTGCCCGAAGATCCCGACGAGAACGAGTCGTTCAGCTCGGGCCATACGAGTCTCGCCTTCTCGCTGGCGGTCGCCGGCGGCACCATCGCGACCATCCGCGGCTACAAGACGGCGCCGTGGGTCTGGGGCGTCGGTCTTTCCGTCGCCGCGGCGACCGGTTACTTCCGGATGGCCGCCGACCAGCACTACATCACCGACGTGCTCGGCGGCGCGGCGACCGGGGCCGCGATCGGCTGGGCGGTCCCGTGGTTCCTGGGCCGGCGCGACATCTCGCAACGCGAGCCTGGGGCGCCTGCACCCTCGCCGCTGATCGAGCTGCGAGACGGTGGCGCCGTGCTGGGCGTCAACTTCGTCCACTTACCGGGCCAGCGACCGCGCTGGCCAGATCTGCAGGGCGTGTGCAGGCCGCTCCCCGGCCAGCCGAAAAGTGACAGCCTCGTACCAGAACGGGGAATGAAGAGACCCCATGCGGGCACCACGAGTCATGTGGTGCCTCGCTGTTCGCTCCCTCGCGGTCCTGCTCCTTCTCGGAGCCGTGTCCAGCGCAGAGACGCTGGACGACCCCGACAAGCTCGACAAGCCCGACAAGAAGCGGCGGAAGCTCGAGCCTCCGACCATCTCGGGCTACATGCAGATGTTCTATCGCTACGCCTGGGAGACCGGCAGCGACGGCCTGGTTGACTACGACAACTTCCGGGTGCAGCGGGTCCGGATCGGCGTGTCGGGCAAGGTCTGGCCCTGGATTTCCTATGACGTCGAGGTTGACCCGCGAGCCCCGGAGGTGGCGGGCGTGCTGCGAGACGCGTACATCACGCTCCGGTTCATCCCGCGCCACCGTGTCCGGCTCGGCCAGCAGAAGACCCAGTTCGGCTACGAGAACCGCGAGTCGTCATCGCGCCTGTTCGCGGTCAACCGCACGGAGGTCTCCGACAACCTCTCGCGCGGCCCCAACCTTCGCGACATCGGCATCGGGCTGCTCGGCAGCTTGCCGCTGGGCGGCGGACTGCGCATCGAGGACGCCGTCACGCTGACCAACGGCACCGGCCTCAACGTGCAGGCCGACGACACCGACATGAAGACCGTGTGGGGCCGGCTCGGGGTCCGCTACAAGTTCGACGGCTCCTGGGTGCGGCTGGGCGGATTGGGCGGCATCGGCGACTTCGTCGACCCGGGCGACAGCGATTCTCGATCCGACAGATGACTTCCTGGTGAAGTTCAAGCGCGTGGGCGCGGACGCCGAGATCGACCTCCCGTGGGCCTTCCTCAGCGCGGAGTACGTGTGGGGCGAGGACGAAGCCGAGGGGGAGACGATCAAGCCCAAGGGCTACTACGTCAACCTGGTCGGAAGGACGCCGTGGAACCTCGGGCCGATCGTTCGCTACGACGTGCTCGAGATCCCGGACGAGGATTTCCGGCGGTGGACCTTCGGCGCCTACTACGGCCTGGCCGAGGACGCCGTGAGGGTGATGGTGAACTACGAGTACCGCGGGGTGAAAGATGACGTACGTGGCGACGACAAGCTCTTCCTCTGGACCCAGGTCCGCTTCTGATCGGCCCGACATGCGCCGCGCACCGGAGCTGATGTCCTGATCGCCGCGTTTCGGCCCGCGTCCGACGAGCTCCTGGCCCGGCGAGCGCTGCTGCGGCGAGTCGATTCGAAGTACCTGCTTGCCCACCGCATGCTCGAGCAGGTGATGGCCTCGCTCGCGCAGCACTACGTCATCCTCGAGACCGCGGGCTCGAGCCTCATGACCTACCGCTCGCTCTACTTCGACACGCCGGACCTCCGCTGCTTCGAAGCGCACCGTCGCCGCCGCCGGGTGCGGCAGAAGGTCAGGGTGCGTCACTATCCGGATCGCGCGCTCAGCTTCCTCGAGCTCAAGACCAGGCGCAGCGACATCGTCACGCTCAAGCGCCGGCTCCAGAGGCCGTACGGCGACTGCGCGCTCGGACCCGGCGACCTCGCGTTTCTCTCCGACCACTCCTCCCTCCCCGTCGGCGAGCTGATACCGCAGGTATGGACCAACTTCCGTCGGTTCACGCTGCTGGGGCTGGACGCGAACGAGCGGGTCACCGTCGATATCGATCTCGAGGTGGTCCGGACCGACCGGCGCGCGCACCTCGAAGGCGCCGCTGTCCTCGAGGTCAAGCAAGCGCAGCTCTGCCGCACCACGCCGGTGATGGCGGCGCTACACGCCGCGCACGCGCGCCCGACGTCGTTCAGCAAGTACTGCACCGCGCTCGTCCTCACGCGCGAAGGCGTGCGCCAGGCCGGCCTCCGACCCGCTCTGCGGGCCATCGAAAGGGTAAGAAAGTGATCGACCTTCTGTTCGGCACCGAGACATTCGCGGACGACGACTTCATCAAGCTGATCGGTCGCCTCGCGATCGATCTGATCTTCGCCACGATCACGATCCGCTTCATCTACTACCGCCTGTACCGCAACCGCGAGTACGTCTTCACGTACTTCCTGTTCAACATCATCACCTTTTGCCTGTGCATGCTCCTGCGCAAGGTCCCGATGGAGCTCGGCTTCGCGTTGGGGTTGTTCGCGGTGTTCGGCATCCTTCGCTACCGCACCGAGCCGATCCGCATCCTCGACCTGACGTACCTGTTCATCGTGATCGGGCTCGGCATCCTGAACGCCGCGGCCAACAAGAAGATCAGCGTCGCCGAGATCCTCGCCGTCAACTCGGCCATCGTGCTCGCGACCGCGCTCCTCGAGCTCCGCCTGTCCTCCCGCTCGCACCGCTCGACCCCGATGCACTACGACAAGCTGGAGCTGCTGCGACCGGGCAACGAGATCGAGCTCCACTCCGATCTGGGAGAGCGGACCGGGCTCGAGGTCGTGCGCGTCGATGTTCATCGTATCGACATGATTCGCGACGCCGCCGAGATCGTGGTCCACCACATCGAGCCGAGGCGGTAGGAATCGAAAGATGGCGTGCCGGCCTGCGAGGCAGGTGGCTATCATCACAATGCCTTGAAGGAAACGACCGAGTCCCGGGCACCCATGATCATGTCGCGACGAGCGCGATAATGAGGCTCTGGCGAGCACGGTGCCCGTCGCCGCCGCGGCTGGAGCGGGCGTTCTGGTCGGGCGATGCGCGAGTCCGCCGGCACGTCGTCAGGTGTTCTCGGTGCAGCGCGCGCTGGGCGGAGATGGCCGCGCTGGCCGACATCGCGCGCGAAGTGCCGCCGCCGTCGTGGTCGGAGGAGCGACGCGAGGAGATGCGGACGTCCCTTCTGTCCTCGCGTGAACAGCCTCGATACCCGTTCAACAAGCCGCCGCTGGACGATCGCCACGCTGGGGGCGGTGGTCGCCGTGACGATCGCGGTCGCGGGCTGGTGGTGGGTGGGACCCGGCGCTGGCGTGCCGCCGCCGAGCTACCGCGCCAGGGTGCTCGCACACGACGGCGCGCGCTACCGTGTCGAGAGCCCACAGCCGGACGAGATCGTGCGACTGCTCGATGGCAGCCTCTCCGTCGCCGTCAACCCGCTGCGGCGAGGCCAGCGGTTCCGGATCGTCACCGGGGAGGTAGAGCTCGAGGTCAACGCCGAGGGTGCGGCGCTCGATGTGACCGCGAAGGCGGACCACCTCGAGTCCGCGCGCGTCATGCGCGGAACCGTCGAGGTGCGCGCGGCCGGCGGCGCCGGTCGGGCGATCACGGCCGGACAGGCGTGGCAGGCTCCGCCCGGCCCGTATCTGCCCGATCGGCCCTACGAGCCAAGGGTCGCGTCGGCCGAGCTTTCGCCCGACATCACGCATCCCCTGTTTCCGGCGCCGGTCGGCGCGCGCTGGATCTACGAGGCGATCACCGAAACTGGACGGGCGCGCATCGTCGTCGCCGTCGAGCGGGAGACCAGGACGGTCTGGGGTGCCACCGCGCGCGTGGTGCGCGACACGGAGTTCATCGACGACCAGATCGTCGAGGATACGTGGGACTGGTTCGCGCAGGATGCGGCCGGACACGTCTGGTATCTGGGAGAAGCCACGTCCGAATACGAGCACGGGCGGGTCGTGAGCCGGGCGGGAGCGTGGGAGTCAGGCGTGGGCGGCGCGCGGCCGGGGCTCGTCATGCTGGCCGATCCAAGGGTCGGCAACGAGTACCGCCAGGAGTACCTGCCCGGCGAGGCCGAGGACTACGCGAGGGTCGTGTCGCGCGACGCGGCGGTCACGGTGCGGGCAGGGACGTTCACCGGCTGCCTCAAGACGCGCGACCGCTCGGCCATCGATGCGGAGCTCGACGAGTTCAAGTACTACTGCGCCGGGGTCGGCAACGTCCTCGTCGAGGAGGGCGCCACGCGGCTGGAGCTGGTCGAGTACAGCGGCCTGTGATCGCAGCCGGCCAGCCCGGCCGGCGCCTTCATGGAGACTTAACCCGACGAGCCGCGGAGCTGCCGTAGGCTGCGCGGGATGCGATTCGTCCCACACGCGATGAACACCAGTAAGCGCTTGGTCCTGGCCCTGACCATGGCGCTGTCGATGGGCTGCGCAGCCCGCCTCGCTGAGGCCAATCCAGCGCCCCGCCACCGCGCCAGGGTGGCGATCGAGGACGCGCGCAAGACGGCGCTCGAGCGAGTGCCGGGCGCGATCAGGAGCGAGGAGCTCGAGCGCGAAGGCGGGCGGTGGATCTACACGTTCGAGATCGTCCCGGCAGGCGAGAAGAGAAAGATCATCAAGGAGGTCAACATCGACGCCGACAGCGGGAAGGTCGTCGGGGTCGAGACCGAGAGGGACTGAGTTGTTCGCCGCCGTCGCCCGGGGCACCCGGAGCCGGCTGGTCGCGGTCGCGGCTGGATGCGCGATCCTGTTGCCCGGTGAGAGCGGGCATGGCGCGCCGGCCGCGCGCTCGCTCACCCTGGGCGACGCGCTGGCCGCGGCCAGTCGGGCTCCGGCGCATCGGTCCGCGGACGCGCGCCGGGCCGCGTCCATGGCCGCGCTCGGAGCAGCCGGGGCCTGGCCGGCCACCTCGCTCGCCGTCTCGACGACCCACCGGGCCGAGCGCGCGGCCCCGACAGCGTCGCTGCCTCTACCGATCTTCGGCACGCTCGGTGCGAACCGCGACGTCGCCCGCGCGGAGCTGGACGTGGCGCGGATCGAGGAGAGCGCGGTCAACCTGACGCTCCGGCGCGACGTCACCCGGGCCTGGCTCGAGCTGGCGCGGGCGCAGGCGCGCGCCGACCTGTCTGCCGGTGCGGCCCGGCGCGAGGCGGAGCTCGCCGACATCACCCGGGCGCGGACCGACGCGGGCGACGCGTCGCGCGCCGAGCTGGTGGCCGCAGACGCCGCGTCCCGACGCGCGCGCGCCCGGGCCGCGGCCGATCGCGCGGCGGTCGCCGCCGCGTCGGCCGACCTCGCCGCCCCGCTCGGCCTCGATCCGGCCGCGCCGCTCTCGGCCGCCGGCGGATTCCCGGTGGCCCCCGTCCAGATCCCCTCGCTCGAACAGCTGCGCGCCCGCCGCGCCGGCCACCCTGATGCGCGCGCGGCGTCGGCGCGGGCCAGCGCCGAGCGCGCGCGCATCGCGGAGGCGCACGCGGCGCGCTGGCCGGAGCTGTCGCTCGATCTCGAGGCGATCATCGACGACCCGGGCCTGCCGGGAAACGACTACCGCGTCGGACTCACCCTCGCGCTGCCCCTGTTCGGCAAGCGCGGGGCCGCCGAGCGCGCCGCGGCGGCCCGCCATCGCGCCGCGCTGAGGGAGCGAGATCAGGCGCTCGCCGGCGTCAACGGATCGCTGGTGGCGACCTACCGCCGCTACCAGGCGGCGCGCGAGCTGGCGCGGGCGCTCGAGGAGGAGGTGCTCCCGACCCAGCGGGGCGCCGCCGAGCTGGCCAGGGAGGCCTATCGCGAGGGGCAAGGCGGGCTGGTCGCGGTGCTCGAGGCGGACCGCAGCCTGGCCGACGCCGAGACGGAGTGGGTGGATGCGCGCGTCAACGCGGCGGTGACCTGGGCAGAGCTCGAGTGGGCGGTCGGAGGCCGGCTGTGAGACGCATCGCGACAGCAAGATGGCCGGTGCTCGCGATCGCGCTGCTGAGCAGCTGCGGCCACCCGGCCGAGGAGGACGCGGAGGCCGAGGCGCCGACCGCGGTCGAGTGCACGCCCGCACGGTCGGGCTCGGTCACCGCCAAGGTGCTCCTGCGCGGGGTGGTCAGCGTGCCGCCCGACCGGGACGCGGTGGTCGCGCCGGCGGTGGCCGGTCGCCTGATCGAGGTGAGCGCGCGCGAGGGTGACCGCGTGCGCGCCGGCGACCCGCTGGCCGTGGTGGATGACCCGGCCCTGGCCGCCGCGGTGGGAGAGGGCGGCGCCGGGCTCGCCTCGGCCCGCGCCGCGCTGGTCAACGCCGAGGCCGCGCTCTCGCGCGCGCGCCGGCTTGTCAACAAGGGGATCGCGCCGCGACGCGACGTCGAGGACGCGCAGGCGCGCCGCGACGCGGCCGCCGCCGAGCTGGAGGCGGCACAGGCGCGCAACCACCTCGCCGAGCGCCAGCGGGGCCGCGCGCGGGTCACTGCGCCGATCGCCGGTGTCGTGGTCCGGGTGTTCCGGCGCACCGGCGAGCTTGTCAACGGCACCCCGGCTACCCCCGTGGCCGAGATCGCCGACACCGCATCTCTCGAGCTCCGCGCCGACGCCTCGGCGCCGGACCTGGTCCGCCTGCGCGAGGGCGCCGAGGTCGAGATCCGGCTCGACGCCGTGCCGGGCCAGGCCCTGCGCGGGACCATCGCGTTCGTCTCTCCGACGGTGGATCCGGCCACGTCGCTGGGCGTCGTGCGCGCGTCGATCGAGCCGCCGCCTCCGGGTCTGCAGCTCAAGCTCGGCCTGGCCGGTCGGATCGCGGTTCAGCTGCCGGGCAAGCAGCGGTCGGTCCTGGTGCCCGCCGTCGCGGTGCGGCGCTCGACCGAGGGGACCGAGGAGGTCGTCCTGTGCGCGGCCGGCGACGCCGCCGATCACGGCGGCATCATCGCCCGCGTCCGCCCGGTCGAGGTCGGCACACGGACCGACGGCGACGTGGAGATCACGTCCGGCCTGGCGGCCGGCGATCGTGTGGTCACGCGCCACGTGCTCGGCCTCGAGGACGGGACGGCCATGCGAGTGGTGGCTCCCGCACGCGGAGCGCGGCCGTGAACCTGGTCGGCGCGCTGCGGGCCCGCACCAGCCTGGTCGCGCTCGCGACCCTGGCCGCGCTCGCGTTCGGCGCCGTGGCGATGCAGCGACTGCCGAGCGGCATCTATCCCGACATCGACTTCCCGCGCGTCGTCCTGGTCGCCCGCGTGGGCGATTCTGCCGCCCGAGGTGGTGCAGACCGTGGCGACCCGGCCGCTCGAGGAGGCGGTCGCGACGGTGCCGGGGCTGCGGCGTCTGCGCGCGCGAACCATCCGCGGGGCGACCGAGCTTTCGGCGCAGTTCGAGGCGGGCAGCGACATGTGGCGCACCCTCCAGCTGGTCGAGACTCACGTGGCCGAGATCCGATCGGAGCTGCCCGCCGAGGCGGAGATCCGGATCGAGCGAGTGACCCCGACCGCGCTGCCGATCGCCACGTTCAACGTGATCGGCGAGGTCGACCCGCGCCTCCTGCGCGAGGCCGCCACGCTGGTGGTGCGCCCGGCCCTGACCCGGGTGCCCGGGATCGGCTCGGTCGAGGCGCAGGGCGGCGACGTCCGCGAGTTCGAGGTGATCCTGCGACCCGACGCGCTCGCGGCGGCGCACCTCACCCCGCGCGGCGTCGCCGACAGCCTCGCCGCCGGCGATCGGGTCGCGGCGGTGGGCAGGGCCGGTGACGAGCACCAGATCCTGACCGTGCTGGCCGCATCGGAGCCGACCACCGCGGCCGCGATCGCGGCCCTGCCGGTGGGCGGAGGACCGAACGGACCGATCCCGCTCTCGATGGTGGCCGACGTGGTGGAGGGGGCCGAGGACCGGACCACCAGCGCCGCCGGCCGCGACGGCGACGTGGTGGTGGTGACCGTGTCGCGCGCACCAGGCGCCAGCGCGCCGGACGTGGTGCGCGGCGCGCGCGAGGTCATCGACGATCTCGTCCGTTCGCACGCGCTGCCCGCCGGCGTGCGAGTCGAGGCGGTCTACGACCAGTCGGAGCTGATCGACGACGCCATGGGCGGCGTGCGCGACGCGATCCTGATCGGCATCGGCCTCAGCCTCGTGGTGCTGGCGGTGTTCCTGCGCGATGCCCGCGCCGGGATCGCTGCCGCGGTGGCCGTGCCGATCACGCTCCTCTGCACGTTCGGCGCGATGCGCCTGATGGGGCAGACCCTCAACCTCATGTCGCTGGGCGGGCTGGCGGTCGCGATCGGGCTCGTCGTCGACGATGCGATCGTGATCGTCGAGGCGATCGTCAGGCGCGTGGAGGAGGGCATGCCGGTCGCGCGGGCGGCCGAGCGCGGAACCCGCGACCTCCTCGCCGCGGTCGTGGGGACGACCTGCACCACGGTCGTCGTGTTCGCGCCGCTCGGCCTGATCTCCGGCGTGGTCGGGAGCTTCTTCGGCGCCCTGGCCACGACTCTTTGCGCGGCGGTCATCCTGTCGCTGGTCTTCTCGCTCAGCGTCGTGCCGCTGGTCGCTGCGCGCCTGCTGCGCCCCCGGCCGGCCGCGGACGCGAGCCAGGTCCCGGGCGGCCGGCTGTCGCTCGCGTACGGCCGCGCGCTCCGGCACGTGATCCGCCATCCGATCCTGAGTGTGGGCGGCGTGGTCCTGCTCGCCGCCGGTGGCGTCCTGGCCGGCCGCGCGACCGCGACCGGCTTCCTGCCGTCCATGGACGAGGGAGCGATGGTTGTCGACTTCTTCACGCCGCAGGGGACCTCGCTCGAGGAGACCGACCGGATCGCGAGCCACCTCGACCACATCCTCGAGACCACGCCCGGGGTGGTCTCCTTCACCCGCCGGACCGGTGCCGAGATGGGGCCCGCGACCGCGACCCAGCAGAACACCGGAGACATCCTCGTGCGGCTGGCCCCGCCGGGCGACCGGGCCTCGGTCTACGAGATCATGGACGCGGTGCGAGCGCGCGCGGAGCGCGACGTCCCGGAGGCGCGGGTCGAGCTCATCCAGGTCCTTCAGGACGTGCTCGACGATCTCGTCCGGAAGTCCGCGCCCGATCGAGGTGAAGATCTTCGGGCCGGACCAGGCGAAGCTCGAGCAACTGGCCCGCGCCGCCGCGGCGAAGATCGAGGACGTGCCGGACCTTGACGACTTCTTCGACGGGGTCGAGGGCAACGTCCCGGTCGTGCGGGCCGACATCGACGCGGCTCGCGCGGCCCGTCTCGGCGTGTCACCCTCCGACGTCATCGACGACCTCTCGGTCGCGCTGGCCGGGCGCGTCGCCGGTCAGGTCCGCCTCGGCGACCGCAGCCTGGGGGTGCGGGTCCGCGTGCCGGATCCGATCCGCTTCTCGCCCGATGCCATCGCGGACCTGCCACTGGCCTACGGCGGCACGTCGGTGCCGCTCCGCGCGGTCGCGTCCCTGTCGCGCCCGGCCGGCCCTTCGGTGCTCGAGCGCGAGAACCTCGGCCAGGTGATCATGTTGACCGCGGCGGTGGTACCCGGCGCGGATCTGGCCGGCACCACGCAGGAGGTCGCGGACCGCCTGGCGGACATGCCTCTGCCCCGCGGCTACCGGCTCGAGGTCGGCGGCCAGCTCGAGAGCGCGCGTCAGGCCCAGCGCGACATCGCCGGCGTGTTCGGGCTCGGCGTCGCGCTGGTGCTGGCGGTGCTCCTCGTCCAGCTCCGTTCGCTACGGCTGGCGATTGTCGTGTTGCTGGGCGCGCCGCTGGCGCTGGTCGGCGCGGTCATCACGCTGCTCTGCGCCGGCATCCAGCTCAACGCATCGTCGCTGATGGGCTGCGTGCTCCTGGCCGGTCTGGTGGTGAAGAATGGCATCCTCCTGCTCGAGCACGCGCAGGCCCACGCGGGCGAGGCGGGCGGATTTCGCGAGGCGGTCGCCAGCGCCGGGGCACGGCGGCTGCGGCCGATCCTGATGACCACCGCGGCCACCGTGGTCGGGCTCGTCCCGCTCGCCTTCGGCTTCGGAGCCGGGGCCGAGCTGCAGCGCCCGCTCGCGGTTGCCACCATCGGCGGTCTGCTGCTCTCGACCCTCGTCACCCTGTTCGCCGTCCCCGCGCTCGCCTGCGCGATCATGCCGCGCGGCGAGACCGCCTCGACGCGCTAGTGGTCGATGGCCAGCTGGTCGAACTCCTCGCCGGTCGCGTCGATGGCGTGGAGCAGGAGCTGGTTGCCCTCGATCTCGACGTACACGAAGTTCAGGACCTGCTCGGAGAAGGCGGTGAAGGACGACGAGCCGACCGCGCGGGTGCCGCGGCCGCCGCCACCGGTGACCACGTAGTTGACGCCGTTCTGCGGCTCGATGCGCTCGTAGTCGTGATCGTGGCCGGCCAGGACCAGGTTGACCCCGTGCCGCTCGAAGATCGGGACCAGGAGCTTCTGCACCGATGCCGTTGACCCGTGCTGCCCGGAGGAGAAGGCGGGGTGGTGGCCGTACACGATCGTCCACTCGCGCTGGTTGGCGGTCAGGTCCTGATCGAGCCACGCGGCCTGCTCGTCGGTCACCTCGTTGGTGTCGAGCGAGACCAAGTGGGCGTCGCCGTAGTCGAACGAGTACCAGTTGTGCGAGCCGTCCCACGGCAGATCGAAGACCCGGTGATAGATCGCGGCCTCGTCGTGGTTGCCGCTGGTCGGGAACATGGCGAAGCTCCTCAGCAGCGGCGCGTACACGGCGAAGAAGTTGGCCTCGAACTCTGCCATCGTCCCCGACTCGTAGGCGATGTCGCCGGTGTGGAGCATGAAGCGGAACGGCACGGTATGGAGCTGGGCGAGGATGTCCATCTGATCGGCCGACCCGCTACCGGAGTCGCCGAAGGCAACGAACGAGATCCTGGCGCCCTTGCCGGGCTCCGGCGCCGTGCGGAACCCGGCCGGATCGGTGAGCGCGGCCTGGCCGGCGTCAAGCTGGTAGCAGTAGATCGTGTCCGCCTGGAGCTGGCCGATCGCGGCGTCATACTGGAGGGCTCCGCCTCCCGGCTCTGCCCCGTCGACGACGGCCGATGCCGCCACGCGGGCGAGCGGCGTGCTCGAGCCCTGATCCGGGAGGATGCGGACCTGGGCCGGGTCGCCCGCCTCCGCGGTCCAGAGGACGCGACCGTCGGCCGGCGAGATGCGCTGCAAGTAGGGCGCGCGCACGAGCGCCGGCTGGACGCCGGAGCGCAGGCCGCCCGCGCCGCAGCGAGCCACCTCCTCCGCGTCCGGCGCGGTGCGCTCGGCGAGCGGGTTGGAGAGATCGCCCGTCCGGGACGCGGCGACGTCGCCCGACTGGTTGGTCATGCAACCGGCTCCGGCGACGAGAAGAGCGAGGACCAGGAAACGGTGTTCGTTGCGCAACGACAAGCAGTCAATCCCTCCGCTGCCGCACGCCGCATGGGCCGGCAAGAACTAGGACCGCGCGCGCCCGCCAGGGGATGCCCGGCGGACAGCTATCCGCCCGGCTATCACTTCTTCACCTGCGGCGATGCGCTACAGGAGGTTGGGACCGTCGAGGAGCTCGACGGGGAGCGAGTCGATGTCGATGTCGTCGAGCAGGCGGGCGTTGATGCCGATCATCATGCGCGAGAAGTCCGGCTCCTCGACCGACTCGGGGGACTCGGTGTAGGTCCCGCATCCGCAGACCGAGCAGTGGTGATGGGTGAACGGGTAGCGGCTGCTGGCGTAGACGGCGTCGTGCCGGCGGGAGGTGATGGTGACCTCGACCGGCTGGTAGTACGCCCACAGGATGCCCCGCTTGGAGCAGAAGGTGCAGTTGCAGCGGGTGATTGTGGTCGGGGCCTGGCGCAGCTCGAACGTCGTCGCCTTGCAGTGACAGCTGCCGTGCACGGTCATCGCGATTCCTCCGTCCCGTATCGAACACCGTGCTCCTGTCTCGCTGAACAGAAAACGACCTTCCTTTGCCGTGACCGCCCCGCTAGGATCGCCGGCCGGGGGTGGTGATGAGCCTGCGTGGATGTCTGGTCGGGGTGGCGGGCGCGATCGTGCTCGCGCTGGGGGTGGCGGCGTGCGGTTCGGTCTCGCGCGGCGATGGGGACGACGACGGCATGCCGGCGGACGCGTTGACAGGCGACGACGGATCGTCGGACGACGACGGAGCCGACGGTGCGGCCGAGCCCAGCTGCACCGACGAGGCGCAGAACCAGGACGAGACCGACGTCGACTGCGGCGGCTCGTGCGATCCGTGTGCGCCGCACAGGCACTGCGCGGTCCCGGCCGACTGCTCCACCGAGAGCTGCGTCGACACCTTCTGCGCGCTGGTGAGCGGGCCGCCGTCCTGGGTCGCAGGGCCCACGCTGCCGACCTACGTCGGCACGATGGCGGCAGGGCTGGGCGGCGGAACCATCTGGATCCTGAGCGGCAACCGGGTCGCGTTCCTCGACGGCGGGGCGTGGACCGAGGTCCCGAGGACGACCCGCTGGAGTTCGTGATCCCGTTCTCGGCGATGGCGGTCACCGGCGATGGCACCAACGTGTGGACCATCGGCGGCCGCGAGAGCGATGGCGAGCGCGTCGTCGCGGGCCTGGGGGTTGCCGCCCGGCGCTGCGGCCTGGACCGCGCTGGCCCCGATCGAGCCCGGCCGCTCGTCGCTCGCCGCAGCGATCGGGCCCGACGGCAAGGTGTACGCCATCGGAGGCTCGCCCAATGCCTCTCCCGATATGTCGGCCTTCGGGTCGACCGTGGAGTCATATCAGCCGCCGCCGGCCGCGCCCGGCACCCGCATGTGGGATTCCGCGCCCGCCGATCTGCCGTTCGGCATCATCGACCACGCCGCCGCCACCGCCGGCGATCACATCTACGTGCTCGGAGGCAGGGCGTTCACCGGATATCTCGCCACCACGTTGCGCTGGAAGCCGGGCGACGCCGCCTGGAGCGAGGCAGCCGAGCTGCCGTCCGCGCGTGCGAACCATGGCGCCGCCACGGCCGGCGACGGTCGCCTCTACGTCGTCGGTGGCGACGATGATGTGAACCCGCTCGACGCCGTGCTCGCCTACTCGCCCGAGGCGGACCACTGGTTCCCGGTCGCATCGCTGCCCGCCGGCGGTCGCGCGTCGCTCGGCGTCACGCTCGGGCCTGACGGGCGCCTCTGGGCGATCGGCGGGACCGGCGCCGCGTCGGTCGGGACCGTCGAGATCTACGGCCCCGCGCTGTCGCTCAGTCCTCTCCAGGGCCCCGTCGGCACGCAGATCCAGATCGCCGGCTCGAACTTCGCCGCAAACGCGACGGTGAGCGTCCGCGTCGGCGCGCTCGACGCGCCCGAGGTCGGGTCCGCGGAGACAGACGAGACGGGGGACATGACGACGCCGGTGGTGTTCACCGTCCCGCCCGGAACCAAGCCGGGGATCATCACGATCCACGCGATCGATGATCGAAGTCTCTTTCCGGTCCACCGGGAGTTCGAGGTCAACTGAGCGCAGCCTGACTGAGGCCCTCGCGAGATCCTCAGTCCGGCCGCGCTGAATCCAGACCGTCAGACCAGCTCCCGCTTTCGGGCCCGAATTCGGGCTTTCCATCCCTGCGCCGCGCATGCCAGAGTCCCGCCATGAGGCGGATTCGGGGGTCGGTCTCGGTCGGGTTTGGTCTTCTCTTGCTCCTGGCGGCGCCGGCTCGGGCCCAGGAGGAAGGCAGTCCGCCTTCTGCGCCCACGCAGAGCGCATCCGCGACGGATCAGCAGATTCGAGCCGACGTGGAGCGCGCGAGCGCCGAAGCCGCGGCGCTGTTCGATCAGGCCAACCAGGCCCGGGACGCGAAGGACTACGAGCGAGCGCTCGAGCTCTACCGCAAGGCCAGCGAGCTCGCGCCGTCGGTCGACCATCCGATCCGGCGGGCGTGCAGCGTGCTGGCCAGGCTCGGGCGGCACGACGAAGCGATCGCCGAGTGTGAGAGGGCGGCGAGGCTGGCGCCCGATTCATCGTTCAACGACATGGCGATGTCGGACGCGCTGGCAGCGCGCCGCGGGCCGGGCGATGCGACGCGGGCCCTCGAGCTCGGCCGCCGCGTCGCGACCGCGCGCCCTGACGACAGGTTCGCGCTGCTTGCCTGGTGTCAGGGAGCGCTCGAGGCCCAGCAGCCGGCCGAGCTGCGCACCTGCGCCGACAAGCTCCGCGTGCTCGAGCCGGACGCCGCCGACACCCATGCAGGTCCTGACCCTGGCGGCGCTGATGAACGGCGAGCTGCCGCTCGCGCGCTTCCACCTGGCCAGGGCCCGCGGAGCCGGCATGGCCGAGGAGGCGTACAAGAACCTCGCCGATCTGGCGAACCGCGTGGAGGCGAGCGCCACGTCGGAGGCCAGGACCGACAGCGTCGGGCTGCCTGGACCCAGCACGTCCTTCGTCATCGGCGCGCTCATCTTCATCGGGGCGTGGGTGCTCGTCATGCTCGCCCTGCTGGCGGCCGGCTGGGTCCTGTCGCGGCTCACGCTGCGCTCGGCCGACCGGGTCGCGACCTCCGGTGAAGCAGGCGGCGATGGCACCGATGAGGAGCGCGGGCTCCGCCGCTTCTACAGGGCGGTCGTCACGATGTGCGGGGTCTATTTCTACCTGTCGGTGCCGATCCTGCTCGTCTCGATCGTGGTCGCGGGCGGCGGCGCGATCGTGCTGTTCCTGGCCGCCGGATACATCCCGGTCAAGCTGGTGCTGTTGATCGGGATCGTCGTGTTCGTGACCCTGGGCGCGATCCTGCGCGGCGTGTTCGCGCGTCGCGGTGAGATCGAGCTGGGCTACAAGATCGACCTCGACGAGAACCCCCGCTTCCGCGACCTGCTGGACTCGGTCGCGCGCACGATCGGCACGCGCCCGGTTGACAGCGCCTACCTCACCCCGCACACCGACATGGCTGTCACCGAGCGCGGCGGGCTGTGGAAGTCCGTGCGCGGTACGTCCGGCGAGCGCTGCCTGATCATCGGTGTCGGCCTGCTCGAGGGGATGAAGCAGGTGGAGCTTCGCTCGGTCCTGGGCCACGAGTACGGCCACTTCCGCAACGAGGACACGGCCGGCGGCGGCTTCGCGCTCGCGGTGCGCCGCTCGCTCATCACCATGATCATCCGGCTGGCCGAGTCCGGCGCGGCGACCTGGTACAACCCGGTCTGGCTGTTCCTGCGCGCCTATCACCGTGTCTACCTGGTCGTGTCGCAGGGCGCGTCGCGTCTCCAGGAGGTGCTGGCCGACCGCTGGGCGATCCGCGCCTACGGCTCGGAGGCCTTCGTCCGCGGCTACACCCACGTGGTCGAGCGCTCGGTTCACTTCGAGCAGCACGTGCAGCGCGCGCTCCACGACGTGATCGAGCACGAGCGGCCTCTGCCCAACCTCTACCGTCACGAGCCGTCCCCCGAGGGAACCGGGGCCGACAAGGACGCGGCCGACAAGGACGCGGCCGACAAGGACGCGGCCGGTAGCAGCCACGCGGAGCTGGTCCGCGAGCAGATGGAGCGCGAGCCGTCGGCGTACGACAGCCATCCGGCGCCGCGCCAGCGCCTGGCGTGGGCCACGGCCATGGCAGTGGTGCGCGCGGCGGAGCCGGGCGACGATCTACCGGTGTGGGATCTGTTCGAGGATCGCGACGCGCTCGAGCGGCGCATGACCGCGACGGTCCGCGAGGCGGTCGCCGCCAATCACGGCGTCGAGATCGCCGGCTGACTCAGATCAGCGCTCCTCCTGGCGCATCACGGTCTGGCCCAGCGACTCGAGCATCGGCATGTTCGTGGCTGTCACGTACTCGACGCGGCAATCCGGGTCGGCGATGTGCCGGTGCCAGCACCAGGGCGGCGTGTACAGCGCGTCGCCCGCCTTCCAGTCGAACCTGCGCCGCTCCACGACGCTGTGGCCGTGCCCGGCGAGCACGTACATGATCGCCTCGTAGGCGTGGCGATGGTTGACGGTGCGGGCGCCCGGCTCGAGCACGCCGATGCTCATGCTGAGCGAGCAGGCCGGCACGCGCACCGGATAGACCGGGTGGCCGCGCTCCTGCGAGAAGGCGAGCGCGGCGCCGGTTGACACCACTGCAGTGTGGAGGAGCTCCGGCACCGGTCCGCGGGATGGGCGCGGCTCGAGACCCTCGCGGTTGCGCGCGGGGTCGGTGAACCGTTCGGTCACGAGCGCTCCTCCCCGGGCCTGTCGATCGAGAGCAGGAACAGCTGCATCTGATCGTAGAAGCTGGCGCGCGCGTCGAGGGCTCCGAGCACGCCGACAGCGAGGCCGTGCCGCCCGGCCGGTCCGGCCGCCAGCGCGATCGCGATCGTGCGCAGGATGGCGGCGTGGTCGTCGTCGACGAGCGCGTGCAGCTCGAAGAAGGCGCGGTCGCGCGCGCTCAGGTCGGGCCACGCGCGCCGGATGCCGGCGAGGATCTGCTGGTACATGTCGCGGACGATCCCCTCGGTGGCGATGCCGAGGGCGCCGACCGCCGTCGCCTCGTCGGTGCGGCACAGCGACTCGAACGAGCGGATCCACGCCGCGGTGGCGACGTGTGGCGTGGCTCCATGGAGCTCCTCGGGAGTCAGGCCGATGGCGACGAGGAAGCGGCGAAACAGCTGGGGGTGCGGCGCGGACACGTCGGCGGGATCGAGACCGGCCGCGACGAGCTCGATGATGTGCTCGATCGTCGAGGCGGCCGGCTTCCTCGGCGCTGTTGGGCACCAGCGCCGCGCGGTGCTCAGGCTCCTCCAGCGCGGCCATCACCGACGCGAGGAATCGCGTGAAGCGGCGGCTGTAGTGGTAGTACTCGCGGAAGAAGGTGCGCATGGCGGCGCGGCGCGAGGCGAACGCGCCGCCGGCCAGGACCTCGAGGAGAGGATGGCGGGCGGCGCGCGACATCCGGGCGTAGCGCTGGAGCGCATCCACGTAATCCAGCGCGGGCACATCGCGCGCCACCAGCTCGTGGATCATCGGAGGGGGCTCGAAGTCGAGACCGGGCGACGAGGAGACGAGTTCCATGGAGCTCCTTGCAGCGGCCGCAGACAAGCTGCGCGGCGGTCGGCCAGCACCACCGGCGCGCGCATCAAGCTAGCAGCACGCGCGCGAGCCACCGAGCGGATCGTTGATCGGAAGCCAGCCGACAATGATCCGCGCGAGCGATGATCGCCTGTCGGTCAGCACGTAGGTCGCGGACTCATGACCCGCGCGGTGCGCCTGCGCGATGCGCGTGATCGGCGCTGCGCGTCGCCCGCAGTTTTTGCGAGCATGCTCGCGAAGGTGATGGCCTCGCCGCCGGCGATGCGTCAGCGACGTCCGAAGCGCACGAGCGCGGCGAGCGAGAGGAACGCGCCCGGCATCGCCAGCAGCGCCATCCCGACCGGGATGGGCAGCGACGCGAGCACCGGCGCCGCGATCACGAGACCGAGACCCAGCCCGGTCTGCGAGATCGTGGTGCGGAAGGCGAAGACCTTGCCGATCCTGTCCGGCGGGACATCGAGCTGCACCGCCGACAGCATCATCAGATCCTGCATCGGCCCGCCCAGCGCGGCGATCGCAGCGACCGCCAGCGCCTGGGCCAGCGTGGCGGTCGACCCGAGCGCCGCCACGCCGAGCGAGAACACGAGCCCGCCGGCGAAGAAGACCGCCGCACGCCGCCTGACGGTGACGACCCCGAAAAGGACGTTGCTGAGCACGTTGCCCAGGCCGTATCCGCCCATCACGTAGCCGTAGGTCTCCGGGCCGCCCCCGAGGACGTCGCGCGCCAGGAGCGGCGCCCCGACCACCACGGCGCTCCACGCCACGTTCGAGCAGACGAACGCGATCAGCGCGGCCGGCATCCACGGGTGCGCGGCGACCACGCGCCCGGCGTCGGCCAGCTCGCGCAGGATCGGCCGCGGACCGAGCTGCGGGTCGGCTCCACCCTTCCAGCGGTAGTGGCGTCCCAGCGACGCGATGGCGGCGGCCGACGCCACGAAGCTCACGCCGTCGACGGCGAAGAACTGCGTGATCGGAATGACGCCGAGCAGCGCGCCGGTGAGCATGGGGCCGACGATGAGCGCCGCGCGGTGGTTGACGTTGAGCGCAGCGTTGACCCGCTGCAGGCGCGCCGGCTCCGGCGCCAGCGCGGGGAGGCTGGCTTGCAGCGCCGGCTGGAAGAGCGCGTCGAGCGCGCCCAGCGCGGCGGCGACCGCGGCGAGATGCCAGAGCGCGAGCGGCCCTCGAGCGCCGGCCACCGCGAGGGTCGCGACGAGCGCCGCGCGCGCGAGGTCCGACGCGATCATGGCGCGCCGTCGATTCCACCTGTCCGAGTAGACCCCGCCGAGCAGGCCGAACAGGAGGCGCGCGCCCGTGCCCGCTGCCGCCACCAGCCCCGCGCCGGCTCCGACCGCCGACACGGCGATCCACATCAGCGCGACCTGGTGCAGCTGGTCGCCGATGGCCGACAGCAGCTGGCCGGCCCAGAGGAGCACCAGGTGAGACGTGGGTGCACGACTGCGCATCACGCGGTCCGATCGTCGACGACCGGGCCGCGGAAGGCAAGACGGGCCATTGCGGGCGCGGAACGCGTCAGGTCGGTTCGCCGTCGGCCGCTTCCTCGAGGAGCGCCACGTCGACGAGGTCTTTCTTTCGGCCCGAGGCTCTCTTGTTCCTGAGCAAGGCGTCCCGACCGATGACGAACAGCTCGACGCCATGGAAGTCGGCCTTGACGCGCGACGCCCATGCTTCGTCGAAGGTGACGCCATCGATGCCGGTGAGGATGTCGATCCGCCACGGCTTCACGCCGAGCATGAACACTCGATCGACCGCGGCCAGCTCGCTCGCGTCCGCGATCAGTCCGCCGAACCCGAACCTGTCGAGCGCGCGATGGAGGCGCTCAGCGTTCTCGGGGGAGGGCTCGACGAACACGTCGAGATCTTCGGTCAGACGTGCTTCGACGTGGAAGGCGAGGGCGTGCGCTCCAATCAGAAGAAACTTTGTGTTCTCCGAGAGAAGCGCGAGCAAGAACTCTTTCCAGTCTTGGTGGATCGCTGTCATCGCCAAAGTACATCCGCCGGAGGTCTTCTACGGCTTCGAAGCGGTCGGCCGGATGGGTGCGGGCGGCATCCTCGGCGTCCGCCAGTGCCGCGTGACCGAGAGCTGCGCTACGGATCTGCTTGCGGATAACTCTCGGCAACGCATCGAGTGTACCGCGAAATGGACCACGGAACCGGCTCGGTCGCGGCATGACGGGGCGGCATCTTCATGATGATCAGCTCGGTTCTCGCCAGGCAGGGCGCCCGGTCAGGATCGGGCGGGGCTCTCGATCGCCACGCCGCCGAGAGTCAGCCGGGACGCGGTGTTCTGGAAGGCAGCCACGGTGATGAGATCGAGGAGAGCGTGGTCGTCGAGGCCGAGCTCGCGCAGCGGGGCCAGGTCGGCGGCGCCCAGCTGCCACGGCGCGCGCGAGAGAAGGTCGGCGTAGGCGACCATGGCGCGCTCGCGTGGCGTGGACGGCGCACCGGCGTCGAGGGCGGCGGCGCCGGCGGCGTCGCAGGTGGCGAGGGCCGCGGCGTGCGCGATCATCCGGCGCTCGCGGCGGGCGAGCGGCGCGTCGCGGTCGAGCACGTGGCGGCGCCACGAGGAGAAGCGCTCGGCCGTGAGCGGTCGGGCGGACAGAGCGAACGCGGCGGGTCGGCGCCGCCACCCGGACGACGGCGGGCGCGGCAGCGGGTCGCGCCCGCGATCGACCGGCATGGCCGGCAGCGGCGATCGATAGTCGAAGTCGATGCCGGTCGCGTCGGCAACGCGGTTGAGGTAGTTGAAGAACGCGGACTGGACGATCGCATGCAGCAGCGCCTCGTCCGTCAGGCCGGCGGCGCGGCCGTGCTCGAGCTCGGCATCGCCGAAATGCCACGGCTCGTCGGACAGGACCCGGGCCAGCGCGGCGAGGCTCTGCCAGGCCGGATCGAGGGACATCTCGTCCGGCGTCTCGACGATCGATCGGGCGACGCGATCATCTCCGGCGGCGACACGCAGAAACTCCGCGTGAGCGGCCGTTCAATAGAAGCACTGGTTGGCGCGCGACGTGACCGCGTTGACCAGCTCGCGCGCGGACCAGACCAGCGTGGCGTCGGTGGCCAGCGAGGCCGATACTCCGAACGTCGCGATCATCAGCACCGGGTCCAGGCTGTGGGCGCGGATGATGCCGGGCGCGCGCCCGTGCGGCGGTCGGTACACCGGCGGCATCGGCCGCTCGGCCATCGCGCGGTAGGCGGCGGCCAGCTCACCGGTCGCCTGGTCGCTGTCGATCATCGCGATGTACGGCATCGCTCCACGCTACCACGCCGCGTCCCGGGACTAGCTCACGAGCCGGTGCCGAGCCCGCCCAGCACGGAGCCCTCCTCGCGGCCTCGGCCGAAGCCCGACGCCGCGGCGGCCGCCAGGATGCGTCCGGCCAGGCGGCTGAACGGCAGCGACTGCAGCCACACCCGGCCGGGCCCGGTCAGGGTGGCGAAGAACAGCCCCTCGCCGCCGAACAGCGCGCTCTTGAAGCCGCCGATCCACTGGATGTCGTAGGCGACGCGCGGCTCGAAGGCGACGAGGCAGCCGGTGTCGAGGCGCAGCACCTCCCCCGGCGCGAGCTCCTTTGTGACGATGGTGCCGCCGGCGTGGACGAAGGCGAGACCCTGGCCCTCCAGCTTCTGCAAGATGAAACCCTCGCCGCCGAACAGGCCGGCGCCGACCTTCTTGTTCCACGCCACGCCGACCGAGATGCCCTTGGCCGCGCACAGGAAGGCGTCCTTCTGGCAGAGGATGGCGCCGCCGAGCTGGCGCAGGTCCATCGGGATGATCTTGCCGGGGTAGGGCGCGGCGAACGCGACCTTGCGGCGCTGCCCCGCCGCGTTGCCGAAGATGGTCATGAACAGCGACTCGCCGGTGAGCAGCCGCTTGGCCCCACCGAGCAGCTTGCCCACGAAGCCCTGCGCCTCGCTCTGCGCCGAGCCGTCTCCGAAGATGGTCGACATCTCGACGCCGGGATCCATGTAGAAGAAGGAGCCGGCCTCGGCGATGGCGGCCTCGCCGGGATCGAGCGTGACCTCGACGAACTGCATCTCCTCGCCGAAGATCTCGAAGTCGATCTGATCGGCCGCGGCCGGCGCCGGCCCCACCGGCGGCGGCGGTGGCGGCGGCATCGCCGACCCGTGGAGCGCCGGCGCAAAGGCCGCCACCTGCGTGATCGGCGTCCACCCGGCCAGCCCCGGACCGTACACATACGCGTCGGCCCTCAGCTGCCCCGTGCGGATCAGATCGATCACCTGATGGGTGCCGACCGGTCCCTGCTGCTGCCCGTTGATCCCGATGTACCAGACGCTGGCGTCGCTCATGGCAGAGCGAGCATACCCCTCCCGCAGGGCCGCACACGACAGGCCGTCGCGCGCCGGGTCAGCTCGCCTTGAAGAGGACGTCGAAGTCGCGGGCGAAGGCGGCCAGAAGGGGCATGGCGGCGCCGCCGATGGCGCGGGCGTCGCGGCCGACGGAGCCCTCGACGATGGCGGCGTCGGTGAGGCCCTGGCGGTTCATGCCGCCGAAGCGATCGATGGTGCGCTCGACAAGGCGGCGGCGGACGTCGGCGGGGAAGGCGCCGTCGATGACGACGGCCTCGAAGTCGATCACCGAGAGCACCGCGGCCACGGCCTGGGCCAGCCCGCCCGCCGCCTCGTCGATCCACGAGTCGAGGGGGCCGGCGAAGCTCGACCAGTCGTCCGGGCGAGAGCCAGATGGCGGTGCCGGGCTGCCCCGCTGCGACGAGGCGGCGCTCGAGCAGGTACAGCGACGCCGAGCGGATGAGCTGCTGCACGCCGGCGGCGCCGCTGGCCTCGGTGCGCAGGACCGGCATCGATCCCAGGGCGCCGGCGTTGCCGCTGCGGCCGGGGAACAGGCTGCCGTTGAGCACGACGCCGCCGCCGGCGAAGGCGCCGACATAGAAGTAGGCGAAGTCGCGATAGGTGGCGCCGCGGCCGAAGGTCAGCTCGGCGGCGCAGGCCGACGTCGCGTCGTTGCACACGCGCACCGGCCACGGGGCGACCACCCGCGACAGCTCGGACGTCACGTCGAAGCTGCGCCAGTCGCCGAGCGTGCCGGCCGGCATCTCCAGCTCCGCCTCCCAGTTCCACAGCTCGAACGGCATCGCGACGCCCAGGCCGGCGATGCGATCGCGCTGGCGGGCGCTGAGCTCGTCGGTCAGCTCCGGGATGCCGGAGCCGGCGAAGGTCATCAGCTCGGCCGGCTCGGGATGCGCGTAGGTGATGCGGCGGCGCGCGCGGATGCCGGCGACGAAGTCCATCAGCACCAGGTCGCTGCTGCGGCGGCCGATCTTCAGGCCGAGCGCGAACGCGCCGTCGGGGTTGAGCGAGTAGGGCACGGCGGGCTGGCCGATGCGACCGCGCTGCCGCTCGCCGGCGCGCAGCAGCCCGTCGGACTTGAGCCGGTTGATCGTGACCGTCGTCGTCTGCGTCGACAGGCCGGTCAGGCGCGCGATGTCCACCTTTGTGAGGCTGCCGTGGCGGCGGATGAGCGACAGGATCAGCCGCTCGTTGTAGAGGCGCACCCCGGTCTGGTTGGTGCCGCGACCATCTCGCGACTGCACCGCCGCCGATTCCCCGCTGGCGTCCGGTTCCATATCGTCGCTTTCCATGAAGAGGTTTCTATAACGTCGAGAATGAAGGGCTTTACCAGGCCCGGTCAATAATTACTTCCGTCTGATTTATTTATTGACAGGAGCGTCATCGGGGGGTTAGATGGCCGCTGAAATCAGGCACTGCGGGGGCGAAGCCGCCGTCCCGCAAGAGTCCCTGGGGAGGGAAACCATGGCGCCAATCGCTGTTCCCGGACCGGGCTGTATCCGCCGCTCGTCTCGGCCATCGCCGCTTCCGCCGACATCGGCGGATCGCACGACGCGACCACGCATCGCCATCGCCACCGCGCTGCTGGCCGGCGTCGCGTTGCTCCACGCCTGCGGGAAGGACTCGGAGACGTCCTCCTCCGGCAAGGCCGGAGCGACAAACAAGCTGACCATCGCCACCGTGAACAACGGCGACATGATCCGCATGCAGGGTCTGACCGCCGACTTCACCGCCAAGAACCCGGGCATCGACGGTCGAGTGGGTCACGCTCGAGGAGAACGTGCTGCGCCAGAAGGTGACGACCGACATCGCCACCAAGGGCGGCCAGTTCGATCTCCTCACCATCGGCACGTACGAGGTGCCCATCTGGGCCAAGCGCGGCTGGCTGATGCCGCTCGACGATCTCGGCGACGACTACGACGTCGACGACCTGCTGCCGGCGATCCGCGCCGGCCTGTCCTACGAGGGCAAGCTCTACGCGGCGCCGTTCTACGGCGAGTCGTCGATGACGATGTACCGCAAGGACCTGTTCGAGAAGGCCGGCCTGCAGATGCCGGACGCGCCGACCTGGGACTTCGTCGCCGACGCGGCGCGCAAGATCACCGACAAGTCCGGCGAGGTCTACGGCATCTGCCTGCGCGGCAAGGCCGGCTGGGGCGAGAACATGGCCTTCCTCAGCGCCATGGCCAACTCGTTCGGCGCGCGCTGGTTCGACGAGCAGTGGAAGCCGCAGTTCGACCAGCCGGAGTGGAAGAGCACGCTCGACTTCTACGTGAAGCTGATGAAGGACGCCGGGCCCCCGGGCGCGTCGTCGAACGGCTTCAACGAGAACCTGGCCCTGTTCAACTCCGGCAAGTGCGGCATGTGGATCGACGCCACCGTGGCCGCCTCGTTCGTGACCAACCCGAAGGAGTCGAAGGTGGCCGACAAGGTCGGCTTCGCGCTCGCCCCGGACAAGGGCCTGGGCAAGCGCGGCAACTGGCTGTGGGCCTGGTCGCTCGCCATCCCGGCCAGCTCGAAGAAGGCCGACGCGGCCAAGAAGTTCATCGCGTGGGCGACCGGCAAGGGCTACCTGGAGCTGGTCGCCGCGAAGGAGGGCTGGGCCAACGTCCCGCCCGGCACCCGCACCTCGCTCTACAAGAACGCGGAGTACCAGAAGGCGGCGCCGTTCGCGAAGATGACGCTCGACTCGATCAACTCCGCCGACCCGACGCATCCGACGGTCAAGCCGGTGCCCGTACACCGGCGTGCAGTTCGTGGCGATCCCGGAGTTCCAGGGCATCGGCACGTCGGTCGGACAGCAGTTCGCGGCCGCGCTCACCGGCCAGGTCGACGTCGACCGCGCGCTCGCCGCGGCCCAGCAGCTCACCCAGCGCGAGATGACGCGCGCCGGTTACCTCAAGTGAGGTGAGGAGCCGATCGTGTCGAACTCGGCAAACACGCGTCGCCGGGCGGCTGCTGGTCGCCCCGTCGGTGGTCGTCCTGTTCCTGTGGATGATCGTCCCGCTGGTGATGACCATCTACTTCTCGACGCTGCGCTACAACCTGCTCGCCCCGGGCGAGGAGCGCTTCGCCGGACTGGAGAACTACTACTGGTTCCTGACCGACCCGGCCTTCAAGACGGCGCTGCTCAACACGCTGCTCCTGGTCGGGTCGGTGCTGCTCATCACCGTCGTCGGTGGGACGCTGCTGGCCCTGCTCATCGATCAGAACATCATCGGCCGCCCGATCGTGCGGCTGATGGTGATCGCGCCGTTCTTCGTCATGCCGACGGTGAGCGCGCTGGTGTGGAAGAATCTGCTGATGCACCCGGTCTCCGGGCTGTTCGCGTGGATCGCGGGCCTCGTGGGCCTGCCCGCAGTGGACTGGTTCGCCGACTGGCCGCTGTTCTCGGTGATCATCATCGTGGCCTGGCAGTGGCTGCCGTTCGCGACGCTGATCTTCCTGACCGCGCTGCAGTCGCTCGACCAGGAGCAGAAGGAGGCGGCCGAGATGGACGGCGCGGGCGCGTTCCCCTTCTTCCGCTACATCGTCCTGCCGCACCTGGCGCGGCCGATCACGGTCGTGATCCTGATCGAGACCATCTTCCTGCTGACCATCTTCGCCGAGATCCTGGTCACCACCGGCGGCGGGCCCGGGCTGCAGACCACCAACCTGGCCTTCCTCATCTACTCGCAGGCGCTGCTGCAGTACGACGTGGGCGGAGCCTCGGCCGGCGGACTCGTCGCGGTCGTGCTGGCCAACATCGTCGCCTACTTCTTCGTCCGCATGGTCGGCAAGAACCTGGAGGCCTGACACATGGCGCGGATGCAATCACCGACCCGGACGGCGGTCATGACCGCCCTCGCATGGACGGCCGCCTTCCTGATCTTCTTTCCCATCCTGTGGATGGTGATCACCAGCTTCAAGTCGGAGGTGGACGCCTTCGCGGTCCCGCCCAAGTTCATTGCGTTCGACTGGACGCTGGAGAACTACAAGATCGTGCAGGAGCGCAGCGACTACGTGCGCCACGCGATCAACTCGATCATCCTGGCCGGCGGCTCGACGCTTGTCGCGCTGGTGCTCGCCATCCCGGCGGCGTGGGCGATGGCCTTCGCGCCGTCGAAGCGGACCCGCGGCACGCTGCTGTGGATGCTGTCCACCAAGATGATGCCGCCGGTCGGCGTGCTGGTGCCGATCTACCTCATCTATCGCGACGCCGGGCTGCTCGACAGCCGGCTCGGCCTGGTCGTCCTGCTCTGCCTGGCCAACCTGCCGATCGTCATCTGGATGCTCTTTACCTACTTCAAGGAGATCCCGAAGGACATCCTGGAGGCGGCGCGCATGGACGGCGCGACCACCGCCAAGGAGATCCTGTTCGTGCTGGCGCCGATGGCGCTGCCCGGAATCGCCTCGACCGTGCTGCTCAACGTCATCCTGGCCTGGAACGAGGCGTTCTGGACCCTGAACCTCACCACGTCCGACGCGGCGCCGCTGACGACGTTCATCGCGTCCTACTCGAGTCCGGAGGGACTTTTCTGGGCCAAGCTGTCGGCCGCCTCCACCCTCGCCATCGCTCCCATCCTGGTCCTCGGCTGGCTGAGCCAGCGGCAGCTCGTCCGCGGCCTGACCTTCGGGGCCGTCAAGTAAGGAAACGGTCATGGGTCAAATCAGGCTGGAAGGTGTCTCCAAGACGTTCAGCGGCACCATCGTCATCCCGGGCGTCTCGCTCGAGATCGAGGACGGCTCCTTCGTCGTGTTCGTGGGGCCGTCCGGCTCCGGCAAGTCCACGCTGCTGCGCCTCATCGCCGGGCTCGAGGACGTCACCTCCGGGCGCATCTTCATCGACGGGGTCAACGTGGTCAACAAGCCGCCGGCCCGGCGCGGGCTGTCCATGGTGTTCCAGAGCTACGCCCTCTATCCGCACATGAGCGTGCGCAACAACATCGCCTTCGGCCTCAAGATGGCCGGCATGGCGCGCCCGGAGATCGAGCGCCGGGTCGAGTCGGTCGCGGCCACGCTCAACCTCACGCCGTACCTCGATCGCAAGCCGAGCCAGCTGTCGGGCGGCCAGCGCCAGCGCGTGGCCATCGGCCGCGCCATCGTGCGCCAGCCCAAGGCGTTCCTGTTCGACGAGCCGCTGTCCAACCTCGACGCGGCGCTCCGCGTCAGCATGCGCGCCGAGATCACGCGGCTGCACAAGAGCCTGGGCAGCACGAGCGTCTACGTGACCCACGACCAGGTCGAGGCGATGACCATGGCCGACAAGATCGTGCTGCTCAACGGCGGCAACGTGGAGCAGGTCGGCTCGCCGCTCGAGCTCTACGACAAGCCGGACAATCTGTTCGTGGCCGGCTTCATCGGCTCGCCGCGCATGAACTTCCTCGGCGGCGACACCGCCAAGGTGTTCAGTGCGCATTCGATCGGCATCCGGCCGGAGCACCTGCGCGCCGTCGTCCAACGGCGAGGGCTGGTCCGGCACTGTCGTCACGGCCGAGCACCTGGGCAGCGACACCTTCCTGAGCGTCGAGCTGCCCGAGCGCGGGACGGTCACCGTCCGACAGCCGGGCGAGCTCGGTCTCCAGGCCGGCGACAAGCGTCACGCTCCAGCCGGATCCGGCCCGCGTCCACCGCTTCGACGAGGGCGGGCACGCGATACGCGCGTGAGGAGAAAGACATGTATCTGGAGAAATTCAAGCTCACGAATCGCGTCGCGCTGGTCACGGGCGGCGGGCGCGCCATCGGTCTGGGCTGCGTCGAGGCGCTGGCGGAGGCGGGAGCGACGGTCGTCATCGCCGACATGGACGAGGCGACGGCCGAGTCCGGCCGCAGCGCCATGAAGGCGAAGGGCCACGACGTCAGCGTGGCGATCATGGACGTCACCCGGCCGGACCAGGTGACCGCGGTCGCCGACACGGTCGTCCGCCAGCACGGCCGCATCGACATCCTGGTCAACAACGCAGGCATCGCCCGGTCGGAGACGCCGGCCGAGTCGGTGACCGACGAGCACTGGCTCAACGTGATCGACGTCAACCTCAACGGCGTGTTCTGGTGCTGCCGCGCATTCGGCCGGCACATGCTCGAGCAGCGGCGCGGCGCCATCGTCAACATCGGGTCGATGTCCGGCTTCATCGTCAACCGGCCGCAGGAGCAGAGCTATTACAACGCCTCGAAGGCGGGAGTTCACCACCTGACGAAGTCGCTCGCGGCCGAGTGGGGGGCGCGCGGCGTGCGTGTCAACGCGGTCGCGCCGACGTACATCGAGACGCCGCTCACCGCGTTCGTGAAGTCGAACAAGGAGATGTTCGCCGCCTGGGTCGGCGGCACGCCCATGGGACGGCTCGGCCAGATCGAGGAGGTCGCCTCGGTCGTCCTCTTCCTGGCCAGCGACGCGGCGAGCCTCATGACCGGCTCCATCGTGTCGGTCAACGGCGGCTACACCTGCTGGTGAGCCGAGCGCGTCGCCGTCCCGCGTCACGCTCGCGAATTCGTGCGCCGGACCGAAAGTGTTGTTGAAGGAGAAGCATGGCCTCGTGCTAGAGAGAGTGAGGCGCAGACATCCGTACGACTCTCTCCTGGCGGGCGCTGTCCGATAGAGCGCGCCCTGCCGCGCGCACGATCGGAGGCCCCCCATGAGTCGACCCTGGGTTGTCGTGTCGAGACCGCTCGTCTGTGTGCTCTCCTTGTGCGGCGGATGGGGGGCGGCGATGGCCGCCACCACGCAGAACTTCAACGCCCCTGGCACGGCCTACGTCGCCTCGGCCTGCTCCGCGGTCGCCGCGCCGGTCATCCTCGCCGGAGGACCGGGCGGGACCGGCAACTTCATGCGCCTGGTGAGAGCCGGCGACGCCAGCGGCAGGAACAGCGTCGCGTTCGCCGTCCAGCGACCGCGGCGCCTTCACCACCATCACCGCGCAGTTCGACTTCCGGATCACGCCGGCCTCGCCGACCAGCAAGGCCGACGGCCTCGGCTTCATCCTGCTCAACACCGCGGTCAACGACGTGAGCGGCGGCACCTGCCAGGGCGCCGAGGAGGCGAACGCGCCCGGCGCCATCGGGGTCGGCTTCGACGTCTACCAGAACGCCCCCGGAGACCTGAGCGCCAACGAGGTCTCGATCAACTTCAACAACGTCCTGCGCGGGCAGTTCAGCGCCGGTGCGGTCAACCTGGCCAGCGGCCAGTGGATCCACGCCCGCATCGTGGTGCGGCCGGGCGGCGGACAGTCCAACGTGAGCGTCTTCCTCACGCCGCTGGGCGGGGCCGAGGTGGCGATCGTCTCGAACTTCGCGGTGGCCGGGCTGGTCCCCTTCGAGAGCCGCGCCTACTTCGGGGCCCGCACCGGCGGTCAATCCGCGCACCACGATGTGACAAACGTGTCGGTCACGTACGCCGGCGACCCGGCGGTGGTCGGTCAGTGGGCGCCGCTCGAGAGCCTGCCGGTCATCCCGATCCACTCGGTGATGCTGCCCAACCAGAAGATCCTGTTCTGGGACCGGGCGTCGGGCGGCACCGACATCAACCCGCGCCTGCTCAACCCGGACGGCACCGTCGTCGCCACGCCGCACCCGGTGCTCGAGCTTTTCTGCGGCGGCCACACCCTGGACGCCCAGGGGCGCGCGATGATCTTCGGCGGTCACGACGGCTGCGGACGGCTTCGGGCTGGCGACCGCCTTCGCCTACGACCACGCCAGCAACACCTTCACCAGCCACGCGGCGATGAACGCCGGGCGCTGGTACCCGACCAACACGGCGCTGGCCAACGGCGACACGCTGGTGATCAGCGGCAGCATCACGCCGGGCACCAACAACAACACGCCGCAGGTGTTCCAGGCCAAGACCGAGACCTGGCGCACCCTCACCACGGCCGTCCGCGGCGTGCCGCTCTACCCGATGATGTTCCTGGCGCCGGACGGCCGGGTCTTCAACGCCGGGCCGAACCAGAGCGCGCAGTTCCTCAACACCGCCGGGACCGGGTCCTGGTCGGCGTCGATCAACAGCAGCTTCGAGCGCAACTACGGCGCCGCGGTCATGTACGACGCCGGCAAGGTGGCGCTGATCGGCGGCGGCTACATCACCAACACGGTCGAGCGGATCGATCTGGCGGCGGCGACGCCGGCCTGGTCGTTCGCGGCGCCGATGGCGTTTCCGCGCCGCCAGATCAACGCGGTCATCCTGGCCGACGGCAACGTGCTGGTCACCGGCGGCTCGAAGACGCCGGTCTTCAGCGACAACGCCGGGTCGATCTTCGCCGCCGGAGATCTGGGATCCGCTGGCCAACACCTGGTCGATGGGCGCGGCCGCCGCGGTCGCGCGCCTGTACCACTCCGAGACCGTGCTGCTCCCCGACGGGCGCGTGGCCAGCCTCGGCGGCGGTCACCCGGCGGCGAGCCAACGGCGGTCCCGACAACTTCAACATGGAGTACTACTCGCCGCCCTACCTGTTCAAGGGAGCGCGCCCGACCGTCACCAGCGCCCCCGACAGCGGGGCGTACGGGCAGACGGTGTTCGTCGCCACGCCGGACGCCGCCACCATCACCAAGGTGCACGTCATCCGCCTGACCGCCACGACCCACGCCTTCGATCAGGATCAGCGGATCAACCGGCTGTCGTTCAGCGCTGTCGCCGGCGGGCTCAACGTCACCTTGCCGGCAAGCTCGAACCTCGCCCCGCCGGGCTACTACTGGCTGTTCGTCGTGCGGAGCACCGGCGTGCCGTCGGTGGGGCGCCTGATCTCCTTGCAGCGGCCCTACCAGCAGGAGGCGGGGACCAACGGCGTCGTCTCGATCGAGGCGGAGCGGTTCCACGCGCGCATCGACCAGGGCGGCCGCAGCTGGAACCGGGTCGGGGTGACCGGCCAGTCGGGCGTGGGCTCGATGAGCGCACTGCCCAACTCAGGCGCCGCTGTCGACACCGGCTTCGTCACCGGCAGCCCGCGTCTGGACTACTGGGCGAGTTTCACCAGGACCGGCACCCACTACGTCTGGGTGCGCATGCGCGGTCCGACCGGATCGGACGACAGCATGCATGCGGGGCTGGACGGCGCGGCGAACACGACCTCGGATCGCATCAGCGCGGGGGGCACTGCCTTCGCGTGGGTGAGAGCCACGATGGACGGCCCGGTCGCGACGCTGAACGTGCCCAGCATCGGGCTGCACCGGGTGAGCATCTGGATGCGCGAGGACGGCACGCAGCTCGACAAGGTCTTGCTCACGTCGAGCTCGACCTTCGTCCCGACCGGCACCGGGCCGGTGGAGAGCGCGCCGTACTGATGGAGACGCCGGTCTACTCGACGCGCAGCCGGCGATAGCGGAGGGCGAATCCGATGGTCAGGGCCATCGCCGCGGTCAGCGCGGCGATGGTCGCCTGGCGCGAAATGGAAACATAGAGGGGCAGGACCGCGATCAGCAGGGTCACGACCGCGGCCCAGCCTGTGCCGCGAGCCGCGCGCCGCAGACGAGCGAACGACGGGCGGCCCGCGGCGCGCTCCCACAGGAGCTGCTCGGCGCGCCAGTACGTGTAGACGACCGGGATGATCTCGAGGGTGAGAAAGGCGGAGGTGACCAGGCCCCCGACCATCGGCGCCGCGATGCGCTTGATGACATCCGCACCGGACGACGTGGCCCACAGCAAGGGCAGCAGGCCGGCCAGCATCGCGCCCACGGTCATCAGCTTGGGCCGCAGGCGCTGCACGGTGCCCTCGAGGTGGGCGGCGATGATGTCGTCGAGCGATCGGATGAGGCCGGCGCGCTTGCGGCGCAGGTACGCGTCGTCGATGTAGACCACCATGACGACTCCTGTCTGGGCGGCCAGCCCGACGACGGCGACGAGGCCGATCCAGACCGCCGTGGACAGGTGGTAGTCGAGCAGATCGAGCAGCCAGAAGCTGCCGACCAGCGCGAAGGGGACCGAGAGCAGGACCATCGCTGTCTCGACGGCGCTGCGGAAGTGGAGGTAGAGCAGGCCGAAGATCGCCAGCAGGGTCAGCGGGACGATGATCTTCAGGCGCGCCTCGGTCTCGAGCAGCTGCTGGTGCTGGCCGGCCCAGGCCAGGTGGACGCCGACGCCCAGCGCGATCGCGCCGCTGGCGCGCGCCCGATCGACAGCGGCGGCCGCGGCGGCGACGTATCCGGCCAGGTCCTGCGTCGCGGGATCGACGTCCACGTGCAGATAGCCGACCGGCTGGCCGCCCTCGCTGCGGATCATGGCCGCGTCCTCGACCAGGTCGACGCGGGCGAGCTGCGACAGCGGCACGTGGGCGAGGCGGGACGGGCGTGCTGGGGACATGGATGGTCGAGGTGCCTCGGCGCCGTCCGGGTCCATCGCCATGTCGTCGCCCGGTTGGGCCGACCCTGGCTGTGGTGGGGCGTGCGGCTCGGCGCTGGCGACCGGCACCGGCAGGCTGCGCAGACCATCCAGGTCGGCGACCGTGTCGGGCGGGAACCGCACCCGGATGGGGAGGCGGGCGCGGCCGTCGACCGCGCGGCCATCGACCGCGTGGCCGACCGGGCGCCCGCCCACCGCCGTCTCGACGATGTCCATCAGATCGGAGACGCGGACGCCGGAGCGGGCCAGCGCCTCGCGGTCCGGGACGATGTCGGCGTACAGGCCGCCCGCGCTGCGCTCGAAGAAGGCGCCGCGGGTGCCGGGCACCGAGGCGACGACGCGCTGCAGCGCCGCGCCGGACCGATCGATCGCGGCCCGATCGGGGCCGAAGATCTTCAGACCCACCGGCGTGCGCATGCCGGTGCTCAGCATGTCGACGCGGCCCTGGATCGGCATGGTCCACGCGTTCGACCAGCCCGGCGAACGCGCATCCGCGCGTCCATCGCGCGCACCAGATCGTCGTGGCTGCGCATCTCGGGGCGCCAGTCGCTGCGCGGTCGCAGCCGCACCGTCGTCTCGATCATGGTGATGGGCGCCGGATCGGTGGCGGAGTCGGCCCGGCCGACCTTGCCGAAAACCGAGGCCACCTCCGGAAACGACCGCAGCACCTGGTCCTGTCGCTGCAGCTGCCGCTTGGCCTCCTCCATCGAGACGTTCGACGCGGTGGTGGGCATGTAGAGCAGATCGCCCTCGTCGAGCGGAGGCATGAACTCGTGGCCGAGCCGCATGGCGACCGGCACCGCCGAGATGACGGCGAAGAGGCCGATGAGCAGGGTGGAGCGCGGGTTGCGAAGGGCGGCCAGCACGAACGGCCCGTAGACGCGGCGGCACAGGCGCGACACGGGGTGGACCGCCTCCGGTCGGATCGGGCCGCGCAGCAGGAAGTCGCGCAGCGCCGGCGCGAACGTGATCGACAGGATCGCGGACAGCACCATCACGGCGGTCTTGGTGAAGGCGAGCGGGCGGAACAGGCGCGCCGCCTCGCCGGTCAGGGCGAACACCGGCAGGAACGCCACCGCCACCACCAGCAGCGAGAAGAAGATCGCCGGGGTCACCTGGCGCGCGGCCGCGGCCAGGCAGCGGTCGCCGGTCGGCGCCGGGCGGCGCGCCCTCGAGCCGGCGGTGGCAGGCCTCGATCATGACGATCTCGGCGTCGATGGCGGCGCCCAGCGCGATGGCGATGCCGCCCAGGCTCATGATCGTGGCCGGCACGTCGAACAGCACCATGGGCAGCACGCTGAGCAGCACCACCAGCGGCAGCGAGAGGGCGGGCAGAAGCGCGCTGCGCAGATGGAGCAGGAAGAGCAGGATGAACAGCGAGACCGCCAGCCCCTCCTCGAGCAGCGCGATCCGCAGGGTGTCGACGGCCCGCCGGATCAGGCTCGAGCGGTCGTAGGCGACGTGCAGCTCGACGCCGGGCGGCATGCTCGGGCGCAGCGCGGCCAGCCGCGCCTCGACCGCCTCGATCACGCGCAGCGCGTTCTCGCCCTGTCGCATGACCACGATGCCGCCGACCGCCTCGCCCTCGCCGTTCCAGTCGGCCAGGCCGCGGCGCGGGGCCGGACCGAGAGCGACGGTGGCCACGTCGCGCACGAGGACCGGCGGCGGGCCGCCGCGCACCACCGCGGACTCGAGATCGGCGAGTCGCGCGACGGCGCCGCGGCCGCGCACCGCGACCTCGCGCCCGGAGAGCTCCAGCGACTGGCCGCCGGACTCGAGATTGGCCGCGCGCAGGGCCTCCATCACCTCGGACAGCCGGACCTCGCGCGCGGCCAGGCGCCGCGGATCGACGGTCACCTCGAACTGGCGCACGTGACCGCCGACGGTGGCGACCTCGGCGACGCCGGGCAGCGACGCCAGCGCCGGCCGCAGGGTCTGGTCCTGAAAGGCGCGCAGCTGGTCGAGGCGGCCGGCGCGGTCGACGAGCGCGTACTGGTAGACCCAGCCGACCGCGCTGGCGTCCGGCCCGAGCGTCGCGGTCGCGTCCTCGGGCAGCTGGGCCCGCAGCGCGGCGAGCTGCTCGGACACGCGCGCGCGGGTCACGGCCGATGTCGGCGCCGTCCTCGAGCACGAGGTGGACGAACGACATCCCGGTCATCGACGATCCTCGCACCGCGTCGACGGAGGGCAGGCCGACGAGGCCGGCGCTGAGGACGCTGGTGAGCCTGGCCTCCACCAGGCTGGCGCTGCGGCCGGGCCACTCGCCGACGACGATCACCTGGCGGTCGGCGTGATCCGGCTTGGCGTCGATCGCCAGCCGGTCGATGCTGAGCCAGGCGGCCAGCGCGGCGAGGGACGTCGCCAGCAGCACCTTCCCGCGGTGACGCGCCGACCAGTCGAGGATCGCCGCGATCACGGCGTCGCAGGGACCGCGCGCGGGCGGCTCTCCGCCTCGAGGAGGAAGGCGCCGTCGCCGACGACCAGCTCGCCGGCGTCGAGGCCGCTCACCACCTCGATGTCGTCGTCGATGCGCGCGCCGAGCACGACCGCGCGCGGCTCGTGGCGGCCGTCGCGCGCCACGTAGACCACCGGGCGAGAGCCGGTGTCGACGACGCTGGCGGCCGGCACCACCAGCACCTCGATCGGCGCGCCCGAGAGATGGACGGTGGCGGACATGCCGGGGCGCAGCGCGCCGTCGCGGTTGGGCAGCTCGACGCGGACGCTCACGGTGCGGCTCGCCTCGTCGACGGTGGGATGGATGAAGGCGATGGCGCCGTCGATTGCGTGGCCGGACGCGAGCTCGACGCGGGCGCGCTCGCCGACGCGCAGTCGAGCCGCGCCGCTCTCCGGCACCTCCGCCACCGCCCACATGGTGCGCAGGTCGGCGATCGCGAACAGCTCCTGCCCGACGGCAGCGAACCCGCCCCGGTCGGCCTGCTTGCGGATCACGACGCCGTCGATGGGCGACCGCAGGGCGAGCGCGCGCCGGGGGCGACCGCCGGCGACGATGGCGTCGATGTCTCCGTCGGAGAGTCCGGCCAGCCCGAGCTGGGTCCGGGCCTCGGCGACCAGATCGCCGGTCGAGTCTCCCTCGTGGCTGGGCTGGACGTTGGGCTGCCCGGCGCGGCTCCAGCGCACCGCGTTGAGGTACTTCTGCTGCAGCCGGAACAGCTCCGGGCTGTCGAGGGTGGCGAGCACCTGCCCGCGCTCGACGCGGCGGCCCACCTCGGCGACCGGCAGGCGTGGCGATCCAGCCCTGGGCGCGGGCGGACACCGAGACCAGCTGCGCGTCCGGCACGGCGAGGGCGGCCGGCGCCGCGAACGTCCGCGCCAGCTGCCTGCGACGCACCGGCACGGCGCGCGGCGCCGGCGTCGGGCTCGCGGACGGCACGTGCGCGCGAGCCTCGAGGCGCATGTTGCAGACCGGGCAGAGCGCCGGGCTGCGAGCTCGTCACCTCCGGATGCATCGGACAGACGTACTGCTCGGCGGCCGCCGCGGCGGATGTCTCGAACAGCCCCATCCCGCGCGCGACCGAGAAAGCGGCCAGCGCGGCGGCCGCCGCCACCAGCGTCCAGCGCGCGACGGCGACGAACCTCGACGGCCCGCTCGATTCGTGCGACGCGAGCACACCCTCCTCCACACGTTCGTCTCGCCGGGCAAGCGCCAACGCGGACCTCCCGCCGCTTCGAACGTAGGCGGACGGATCGGCGCCTTCAACCACTAAATGCTGGCGATGCCTGCCGACTTCGCATGCGGCGACGCAGCAATTGCGCACCGCGGCAGTCGGGCTCGTCACCAGCCTCGCGGTCACACCGGCGCACAGCTGTTCCCTTGTGACGCCTGCCTCCTTTCGCATCTACTGGTTCGAACGACCACTGCAAGCGGAAGGGGGGAGACCGCGAATGCACCCGGACCCGAGATGCGGACGGACATGGAGGCGCGGCACCGGCGCCTGCGCTCTGGCAGCGATCCTCCTGGCGGCGCCGTGGGGCTGCGCCGAGATGGACGAGGAGGCGATCGATTCCACCGCCCTGGCGCTGTCGGCCGGCTCGGCCGCGGACCGCAAGGAGCTGGCGCTGCGCTGGGCCCCGGTCCACTACCAGGACGTCGATCAGACGGGCAGCCACGCGCTCGGCGGGCGCGCCGACTACATCTCGCGGGTCGACTTCGACAGCAACCTCGTCGCCAACGACAACTGGGATCACGCCGGCAGCTACTCGCTCGCCGCGTACGTCTACTTCTCGGTCGTCGAGACGGACACGCACTGGTTCATCGTCTACATGTTCTTCCACCCTCGCGACTGGTCCGACTCCTTTCTCGACGCCGAGCACGAGAACGACTCCGAGGGCGTGCTGCTCACCGTGGCCCGCGACGGCTCGGTCTACGGGGCTCTCAAGTCGGCGGTCACCGTCGCGCACCGCGACTTCTTCTCGTATCTGCCCTCCAGCACGGACTGGGAGGAGGGCGGCCAGGACGTCGACGGGACGCTGTCGATGGAGAACTGGAGCGGGCGGGCGCACCCGGTCACCGCGCAGGAGGCCAAGGGCCACGGCCTCAAGGCGCGCCCCTACTTCGACATCAACGGAGATGGAGTCTCGTACTATCCGTCGTCGAGCCTGGCCGAGGTCCCCACCGGACCGAACGATCGCGGCGTTCGCTACAGCCTGATCGACATCTTCGCGCCGTCGGGGCTGTGGGCCGGGCGCAGCAACACGTCCCTGTTCTCGAGCTTCGGGACCTTCTCGGGGAACAGCTCGGGCGGCTGCGGCGCCGGCCCGACCGCGTGCGACACGAACGCCGCCAACCCGCCCTGGGGCTGGGACGACCACGACGACGTCCCGGTCCGCGGCGACATGGCGAGCGATCCGGCCGGGCTGGTCACCGAGTACTTCACCATCCCGGAGGAAGTCAGCTTCGACTACACGTTCAACCCGTACGACATCTTGGGATCGAGCTTGACGGGTCGGTGCCGCGGGCGTAGCTGCTGGGCATGTCGCATGCATTCCGACGGGCGACGGCCGCGGACCTCCCGGCCGTCATCGCGCTCCTGGCCGACGATCCGCTCGGGCGGCTGCGCGAGGACGGCGCGTCGCCGTCGAACCCGCGCTACGTCGCCGCGTTCGCCGCCATCGACGCGGATCCGAATCAGCTCCTCGCCGTCGTCGAGCGCGACGGCGGCGTCATCGGCTGCCTCCAGCTGAGCTTCCTCCCGGGGCTGTCGCGGCTCGGCATGTGGCGCGGACAGGTGGAGAGCGTGCGCATCGCCGCCGGCCATCGCGGCGGCGGGCTCGGGCGCGCCATGATCGAGTGGGCGATCGAGCAGTGCCGCGCGCGCGGCTGCGGCCTGGTCCAGCTCACCAGCGACAAGAGCCGGACCGACGCGCTGCGCTTCTACGAGTCGCTCGGCTTTCGCGCCAGCCACGAGGGGATGAAGCTCGAACTGTAGAGTCGGCTACTCGTCTTCGGGGGGCGTCTCCGGGGCGTCGATGCCGCCATAGATGGGAGAGATCGTGGCCCGGGCGCTGGTCAGGGTCGCGTAGTCGTAGCACTCGATCTGCAGGCCGACGTTGCCCGAGCCGTAGATGCGCTCGGTGTCGTGGACGAACGCCCCGGAGCCGCAGTTCCCGGTGAGCATCGCCATGGCGTCCTGATTCGCCTCGCAGACCACCCACGCACCGTGGTCAGGGTAGCCACCGAAGTACACCGGCTGTCCGCAGCTGCCCTGGAAGCCGTACTGCGCGGAGGCTTCGTTGTTCAGGACACCGACGGCGACCGCGGAGGCGGTGAGGGTGAGGATCCCGGCGATCAGGATCCGGACACGGGTCATTCTCAGCATTGCACGTCCTTTCTCGATGGGTCGATGACGTGCGTTATCGGACCCAGCGAGAAAGTGTCGTGAAGATCGCCGTCAGAAAATCAATGCGCTCGCGTCAGGGATGGCGGGTCTGCCAGTCGACAACGCGCGGGTGCTTCTTCACGGCGTCGAACAGGCGCGTGAGCCGGGTGTACTTTCCGAACACGTCGGCCGGGACGTGGTCGAGGGCGCCCTTCACGAACCAGTTCATCACCACGTAGAGCTTGATGTCGGCGACCTGGATGCGCTCGCCGGCCACGAACGGTCCGTCGCCGAGCTGCTTCTCCACGCTGGCGCCCCACGACTGCATGTAGCCGCGGGCCAGCTCCTCGCGCGCGCGCTTCTTCTCGTCCGGATCCTTCATTGTCAGCGACGGGGCGATCCGGTGACGGAGCTCCTCGACCGCGGCCATGATGGCCTCGTGCTGCGCTGCCTCCCACGCATCGGAGGGGTGAAGCCCGTGGGCGCGGCCGACGAAGGCGAGGATCGCGTTCGACTGGGCCAGCTGTCCCTTGCCCTCGACCTCGAGCACCGGAACCGAGCCGAACGGCGTCTTCGGCTTGAGGTCGGGCCACTGCGCGCTCTGAATGCGATTGTCCACGAATTCGACCCCGGCGACGTGCAGGGCCAGGCGGCACTCCTCTCCTCGGCTGACGGAACCATCGAAGTACGTGAGCTTGTATGCTGGCATCGCTCCACTGTAACGCGGCAGCGGAGCGATGCCAGCTGACGCCGGCCGATGTCCGACCATCCCCACGGAGAAGCTCACGCGATGCAGCCGCCGCGCACCACGACAATCGCCACGCCGCGTCTTCTCCTGCGCCCGAGCGAGGCCGATGATGCCGGCCGCGCGTTCGAGGTGCAGTCGAGCTGGGAGGTCACGCGCATGCTGCGCCAGGCCTCGTGGCCGCCGGACCGCGGCGCGATGGACGCCTGGTTCGCCGCCCATGCCGCCGAGTGGAGCTCCAGCACCGCCTTTCGCTTCGCCGTCACGCTGGATGGCCACATGATCGGCCTCGCCGACATCGACGAGATCTCCGGCGCCACCGGCGAGCTTGGCTACTGGCTCGACCGGTCCTGCTGGGGGCGCGGCTACGCGTCCGAGGCGGCGAGCGCGCTGGTCCGCTTCGCCTTCCACGAGCTCGAGCTCGCGGAGCTGGTCGCCGGCCACGCCGAGGACAACGCCGCGTCGGGGCGCATCCTGCGCCGGCTCGGCTTCCAGCACCTGCGCGACGTGCAGGTGCACTCGCGCTCGCGCGGCGCGCCGGTCGTGCAGCGCCAGTACGCGCTGCGTCGACCGGCGCGCAGGGAACGGATCAGAGCCGGATGCCGCCGACGATCCAGTAGTCGCGCCGCACCAGCATGCCCCAGTCCGTCATGTGGCGGGCGTGGAAGGCGATGAACTCGCGCTGGAACGACTCGCGGCGCTCCGGCTCGAGCGAATCGGCGAGCATCCTGACCGGGCCGTAGCCGCCGTAGAAGGCCGACCACGCGTCCTCGGGGTGCGGCTCGCGATAGAAGGACGTGGCGCGCTCGAACTTGAGATCGAAGTCCGTGCCCAGGAGCTCGCGGACGCGCTCCGGGCGCCCCCACTCGAACGGCGACGGCGGAGCCTTGCTCGGATCAGGCGGGGCCGGCATGTACGCCTTGATGACCTTGAACATGTCGGCGAGGGCGCCGTCGTGGACCCATAGCCCGAGGGCGATGCGTCCGCCGCGCCTCACCACGCGGCCGATCTCGGCGGCGGCCGGCTCCGGCTTGCTCGCGAACTGCACGCCGCAGGTGGACGACAGGGCGTCGAACTCTGCGTCGCCGAACGGCATGCGCTCGGCGTTGACCTGCTGAAATTCGATCTCCTTCGGGGACAGCTCGCGCGCCGCCTCCAGGAGACCCGCGGCGATGTCGCCGCCGATCACGCGAGCGCCGCGCGCGTGGATGCGCCGGGCCGTCCACCCGGTGCCGGTCGCCAGGTCGAGAATGCGCTCGCCGGCGCGCGGATCGAGACGGTCCACACAATGCTCGATGAGGTCTGCGATCTGACGGCTGATGCGATCGTAGCCCGCTCCACCCGCGCTCCAGCGCGCTCCCACCGGCTCGTTATGCGCTTGAATCTTCATTGCTTCGTTCCTTTCGAACCTGCTCTTCGCCTTCATTGGTGACCGTCGCCCCTTGCACGCGACGGGCCCATCGCAAGCGTACGGGAGGCGAGGCCCGACGACACGACGCACACGATTCGTGCGCACAACTCGTGCGCGCGAACCGTCTCATGCGACAGGCGACTCCCGACAGGACCCTCCACCCGGGGTGACGCAGGAAGCGGGAATCCTTGGCGAAACTCGATGTTAGACTGCTGCAGAACCATGGCGTGGCTGCGCGCGCCGATTGCTCTTTTCCTGCTCGCCCTGGTCGCGATCGGCGCCGTGACCACAGCAGCAGTCGTCATGCGTGGCGTGGTCCGCAGATCGGACGACGCGCTGGAGCGCGCCGCCCTCGACCTGGGGGACGCGGAGCGGCTGCGCAGCCTGCGAGAGCGAGTCTCGCGCAAGACGCGCGCGTTTCTGTTCACCGGCGAGCAGCGGTACCTGCACGAGCTGCGCGAGGCCGAGGACGCCTCCCGGTCGCTGCTCGCGACGCGCTGGGCGGCCGCCAGGGCGGCGAAGGAGCTCGAGCTGCTCGACCGACTCCACCAGCAGGAGCAGTCGCGCCGCTACACGACCGACCGGCTCATCCAGGACCGGCGATCCGGCGCGCTGGCCGACCCGCTCATCAAGGTGCTCGAGGCCGAGCTGCAGCCGATCGTCGACTCCCTCGACGCGACGATTGGCAGCCTGGTCGAGTATCACCAGGCCAACGTCGCCGCCGCACGCACGCGATCGACGACAGACGACCTCCCGAGCGGTCCTGGTGGTGTGGCTGGCGACCGGCCTCGCGGTGATTGTCGCCGCGCTGTCGTCACTCGCGCTGGCGCGGACGCTTCGCCGCATCGAGGGCAGGGCCGAGCGCACGCGGCGCCACCTGGCGGCGATTGTCGAGTCGTCCCACGACGCCGTGTACAGCAAGGACCTGGACGGAAACATCCTGTCGTGGAACCGGGGCGCCGAGCGAGTGTTCGGCTACTCGCGCGAGGAGGTCATCGGGCAGCACGTGTCGATGCTGGTGCCGCCCGAGCTGGCCGAGGACATCCCGAAGATCCTGGACGAGATCCGGGCCGGGCGGCCGATTCCCCACCTCGAGACCCTGCGCAGGACGAAGGACGGCAAGCTGTTCGATGTCGTGCTCGCGGTCTCGCCGGTCAACGACGAGTCGGGGCGCGTGGCCGGCGCGGCCATCGTCACACGCGACGTGACCGAGGAGCGCCGTTGCGGCGCGAACGCGATCGGTTCTTCGAGCTGTCGCTCGACATGGTCTGCATCGCCGGGACCGACGGCTACTTCCGGCAGCTGAACCCGACGTTCGAGGTCGTCCTCGGCCACACGCGCGAGGAGCTGATGGAGCGGTCGTTCTTCGAGTTCGTGCATCCGGCGGACTTCAAGCCGACGCTGCACGTGCTCGAGAAGCTGGGGCAGGGCGAGTCGACGATCGATTTCGAGAATCGCTACCGGTGCAAGGACGGCTCGTACAAGTGGCTGTCCTGGCACGCGACGCCAGGGGGAGACGGGTCCATCTATGCGCTCGCGCGCGACGTCACCGAGCGCAAGGCCACCCAGGAGCGGCTGGCCGCCATGGCCGAGGACCTGCGCGTGATGGCCGTCGTTGACGAGCTCACCGGGCTCCACAACCGCCGGGGTTTCAACATCCTCGTCGAGCAGGAGCTCAAGCGGGCCAGGCGCGGCCGCCAGAAGGCGACCTTCTTCTTCGCCGACGTCGACGGCCTCAAGCAGATCAACGACAAGGTCGGGCCACGAGTTCGGCGACCGGGCGATCTGCGACGCGGCATCGGTGCTGCGCTCGGTCTTCCGCAAGTCGGACATCGTCGCCCGCCTGGGCGGGGACGAGTTCGTCATCCTCTGCACCGACGGCGCCATCGAGCCGACCGCGCCCGTGACGCGACTGGAGGAGGTCATCCAGCATTACAACGCGTTGACTCCGCCGCGCCCCTTCACGCTCTCCATCAGCATCGGGTCCACGACCCACGACCCGGAGCAGCCCGAGCCGGTCGACGTCATCCTCAAGCGCGCCGACCAAGAGATGTACGAGAACAAGGCGCGCCGGGAGGCGGCCCGGGGCGGCAAGTACGGGGGCGCCGCCCACTCCGGCGGGTGGGCGGCGCGCGCCGGCTGGCTAAACTCCGCCTGCTACTCCGTCGGCGATGTCGACCGTCTCCTCGATCCGGTTACCGTCGATCACGGCGGTGATGGTGGCCTCGTCGTCGTTGCAGGTTGGGCCCGAAGTTCACGCTCACCTCGTTGGTGCACACCCCGCCGTACTGCTCGCACATGATCCAGGTGTACGAGGTCTCGTACTGGCGGAAGACGTCGCGAACCTGCCCCGTCGTTGTCCGGGATGTCGACCATCTGGCCGTTGCGGAACAGCTCGACCAGATCGCCCGTCAGGTCGCTCCAGCGCAGGTTGACCCGGAACTCGAAGCGGTCCGGATCGCGCACGATGCGGAAGATCGAGAGCGGCGGCGGCGGCGGGGTCGCCGAGACGGTGAACGTGACCGAGTCGCTCTGGCCGTTGGCGTCGAACACTGTCAGGGTGACGTCGTAGTCGCCCGGCGCGGCGTAGGTGTGGATCGGGTTCTGCTCGGTCGAGACCTCTCCGTCTCCGAAGTCCCAGAACCACTCGACGATCGGCACGGAATTGCATCCCGGCGAGAAGCTGAAGTCGAGGAACTCGAAGGTGAGATGGGTCTGGAACCAGAAGAAGTCCGCGAACGGGGGCTGCTCGTCGCTCGCCTGGACCGTGAGCACCGAGCTGTCGCTCACGACCTCGCCGTCGGCGGACGTGCCGGTGATCGTGAACGTGTAGTCGCCGGGCGTGGCGACGCAGTCGGGGAAGGCGACCAGCGCGGAGCTTCCGGGCGCCGGGACCTCGGTGGGGAACAGATTCGACGAAGCCGTCGAACGGCGGATTGGACGTGAAGGTCAGCGAGACGTTGCCCTCGAGACCGAACGACTCCACGGCGATGTTGAACTGTGCGCCGTCGCTATCGAAGATCGTCTGGCTCTCGGGTGACATGGTGAGGCCGAAGAGCGGGTCGCCCTCGGCGCGCACGCGCAGCCGGACCGTACGCGAGCGGACGAGCTCGCCGCTTTCGCCGGTGATGGTGAGGGTGTAGAGCCCGGTGACCGTGGTCAGCGAGGTCTCGACGGTGAGCGTGCCGGTACCCGGCGCCGGGACGCTGTCCGTGATCGACAGCGTTGCGTCGATGGCCGGGTCCGAGGTGACGGTCAGGGCCACGTCTCCTTCGAAGCCGGCGAGCGAGGCGACGTCGATGCCGTAGGTCGCGGTCTCCTCCTGCGTGACCACGATGCTGGGCGGCGTAACGCTGAGGCTGAAGCGCGGCACCGGCGGGCCGGTCTGCTCGAGCGCGGCGGCCGCGTTGAGCCGGTTGCCGCTGACCGTGATGCCCTCGAGCGCGGGGAGCGGGTCGCCCGAGTCAGGAGGATGTCCTTGAGCTCGTCGACAGTGAGGGTGCCGTTGGCGGCCAGCGCCAGGGCAGCGACGCCCGCCACGTGCGGCGTCGCCATCGACGTGCCGTCGAGAGACCGTAGGTGTTGCCCGGGAAGGTGACAGCACGTCGACGCCGGGCGCGCCGAGGTCGACCGTCGTGGCGCCGTAGTTGGAGAAGTCGGCGAGCGCGTCGTTGTGGTCGGTGGCGGCGACCGACGACGATGTTGGGCGAGTCGTAGCTGGCCGGGTAGAACGGCGAGCCGTCGTTGTCGGAGCCGACGTTGCCGGCCGCGGCGACGAACAGCATGCCGGCGCGTCGCCGGCCGCGTTGATGGCGTCGAGCAGCGCCTGGCAGAAGCCGCCGCCGCCCCAGCTGTTGGACAGCACGCGCAGGTTGACGCCGCGTCGCTGCGCGCGTCGCGATCGCGTAGTCGATGGCGCTGATGGCGTCGGCGGTCGTGCCGGAGCCGCCGGCGTCGAGGAACTTGAGCGCCATGATCTGGCGTCCCAGTTCACGCCGGCGACGCCGATGCCGTTGTTGCCGACCGCGCCGATGGTGCCGGCGCACGTGCGTGCCGTGGCAGTGGTCGTCCATCGGGTCGCCGTCTGTCGTTGATGGCGTTGAAGCCGTGCACGTCGTCGATGTAGCCGTTGCCGTCGTCGTCGACGCCGTTGCCGGCGATCTCGCCCGGGTTGGTCCAGATGTTGGCGGCGAGGTCGGGGTGGTTGTAGTCGATGCCGGTGTCGATCACGGCGACGACCACGTCGCTGCTGCCCGTGCTGATGTCCCACGCCTCGGCGCGCGTCGATGTCGGCGTCCGGCGTGCCGCCGGTCTGGCCGGTGTTGTCCAGGCCGTACAGCTGCGGGAAGCGCGGGTCGTTCGGCGTGGCGATCGCCTTGACGATGTAGTTGCGCTCGGCGTAGAGGATTTCCGGGTCCTTGCGCAGCTCCTCGATGGCGTCGTTGACGTCGGCGCCGGCGCCGAGCTTGACCACGGCCAGCTGTCCGCTGGCGATGTGCGAGAAGCGGTCGTAGACGCCGTCGTTGTTCTTGTCCTCGATCGTGCCGTTGACCCGCGCCACGCTGCTGCGCAGGTTCGACGCGGTCGGCGTGTTGCGGAAGCGGACGATGAGCGAGTCCTTGGCGTACTTCGCCTTGTTTGCTGCCTGTCCTCCTCTTGGGTTGTCGGGGGCGGATCTGGATCCGGATCCTGTGACGAGTTGCATCCCCAGCCGGCGAGCGCGAGCAGCGCAGATCCGCAGAGCGCAGCCGCCAGTCTTGTCTGTTCCGTGATGTTGTCGTAGCCGCATGGCCTGGTTCTCCTGAGCGAGGGTCACGCGGCTGGGGCTTCAGGCAAGCGGCAAGCCAGCGACGTTACGAAAGGTCTCGTTCCTCTCCGTGCGACGGCACTCACTTCCTTCGTCACAGCTCGGGACGCAATCGATCCAGTCGCGTGACGGCTCGCACCGGGTTGCGCCCGCTCCGGTGGACAGCGCCGGGCGTGCATGAGCGAGTTGCCTGCAGTCGCGAGGAAATTGCTCCCACCAGGCGCCGCCGGTGTCTTCACATTTCTGATCGCGTCGACAGTTTTCTGTCGTCGCGTGCGTGACCGCTGTCGCGTTGCCATCTGGTCGGTGCATAGTCACGCGCGATGATCGCGACCGCCGTCCTGGGGCAGCCTCTCACCTTGCCGAGCGGCGAGCGTCTCGCCAACCGCCTGGCCAAGACCGCCATGACCGAGGGGCTCGCCGATCCGCGCGGTCGCGCGTCGCCGGAACTGATCATCTGTACCGGCGATGGGCGGATGCCGGCTGCGGCCTGCTCATCACCGGCAACGTGCCGTCGATCGCCTCCACCTCGAGCGCCCGGGCAACGTGATCATCGAGGGGCCGCCCGACGCGGAGGCGATGGCCTCGCTGCGGGCATGGGTGCAGGCGGCGCGCTCGGGAGGCGCCGGCTTCTGGATGCAGATCTCGCCACGCCGGCCGCCAGACGATGCGCGCGATCAATCCGCACCCGAAGGCGCCGTCCGAGGTCGGCGTGGATCTGCCGGGCAAGCAGTTCGGCCGGCCGATCGCGCTCACCGAGGACGAGATCCGGCGAGGTCATCGAGAGGTTCGCGGGCGCGGCGGTGGCGGCGCGCGAGGCGGGCTTCACCGGCGTGCAGCTCCACGCGGCGCACGGGTATCTCCTGTCGCAGTTCCTCAGCCCGCGCGCCAACGGGCGCACCGATGGCTGGGGCGGCAGCCTGGAGAACCGCGCCCGCCTGCTCCTGGCCGTCGTCGCCGGGACCCGCGCCGCGGTCGGCCGCGACTTCACGCTGGCGGTCAAGATCAACTCGGCCGACTTCCAGCGCGGCGGCTTCAGCGCGGGCGACAGCCTGCGCGTCGTCGACTGGCTGGCCGAGGCCGGCGTCGACCTGGTCGAGATCTCCGGCGGCACCTACGAGCAGCCGCGCATGATGGACTGGACGGGATCGAGCGGCCGGACATGAACGGGCTCACCGCTTCCACCGCGGCCCGCGAGGGCTACTTCCTCGAGTTCGCGCGGGAGATGCGCGAGCGGGTGAGCATCCCGCTGATGGTGACCGGCGGCTTTCGCAGCGCCGACGGAATGGCGCGCGCGCTGGAGGTCGACGGGGTGTCGCTGATCGGCATCGGCCGACCGCTGTGCACCGATCTCGACGGACCGGCGCGGCTACTGCGCGAGGGAGGCGCGCTCGATCGCCCCGAGGCGCGCGTTCGCCTCGGCCCGGGCTGGCTCGGACCGCAGTCGCCGATCAAGATGATCAAGGCGGTGAACGGCGTCGGCGCGATCTACTGGTACTACCAGCAGCTGCGCCACATCGCGCGCACCGGCGAGCTCCTCCCGTCTCTCGGCGTGGTCGCCGCGCTCGTGCGCGAGCGACGAGCTCAGGCGGCGTGGCTGGCGGCCGCGCGGGCCAGCGCTCGCTGATCGGAGCGGCCGCGAGTGCCCGGCCGGCCGAGACTTCCGATGCTGATCCGACGGATTGGCAATGGTCCTCCCGTCGGCCGGGCAGCCGATCTTTACATCAGCGGTCGTTGCCGAGCTCGGCGCCGAACTGTGTCGTGGAATGCCGAAGTCTGGCGACGACACGGATGTAGGTGCATCGAGGTCTCGTCGAAGACGGCGTGTCTCGCGTCGGACACGAGACGCCATTCGATGCCGCGCGCAACGCCGGCGACGAGCGGGCGACGAACTGCACGGCGCGGTCCAAGCGGGTCGCCGTCGAGACGCCTGCGCGCGGCGCAAGCGGTCGCGCTCGTGCGCGGCGCGTCCCACCAGCTCGATAGGTTTGACTCGGCGTACCGCGGCTCGTCGTGTAGTGCGAGACGTCGTTGAACAGCATGAGGCGCGCGCGCACCGCGTCCTTGAAGTCGACGACGTTCAGGCACGCCGGCGACTGATCCAGGCGATCGCGGTAGCCGCGGGCGTCGAAGCCGAGCAGGCTGGCCAGCAGCAGGCGCAGGGTGGCCTTGTGCGAGACGACCAGCACGGTGTCGTCCGGGTGGGCGACACGATCTCGCGGATCGACCGGCAGCGCGCGGGCCAGCACCGCGACGCCGGACTCGCCGCCGCGCGGGCGCGAAGGTGAACGGATCCTCCTCCCAGGCCGCGTACTCGTCGTGGAAGCGCGGCCTCGACCTCCTGGCGCGTGAGTCCCTCCCAGTGGCCGTGGCTGATCTCGCGCAGGCCGTCGCGCGTCGCGATGGCGCAGGCCGGTGCGCCGCGGCCAGGATCTCGGCGGTCTCGCGGGTGCGCGACAGCGGGCTGGCGTAGATCGCGGCGATCGGCTGATCGGGCGAGCCGCTCGGCGAGGGCGGCCGACCTGCCTCCGGCCCTCGTCGGACAGGTCCACGCCCTCGTCGCCGGAGAAGCGATCCTCGGCGGTGCGCGAGGTGGCCCCGTGTCGAACCAGGAGCAGGCGCGTCATGGATGGAGCTTACGCGACGCGGGGCCGCGACGTTGTCTTCTCCGACCGGGCCTAGCGGCGCTCCGACCGGGAAGGCTGGATCGTCACGTCGTCGGCCAGGACGTAGGCGATCCGGTGGCCGAACTGGATCTGGTAGTACGTCGAGCTCGCCGCGGACGACGTCGTGGTTGGCCGGCGTCGAAGGTGGTCGCGCGGTAGTACTCGGCTCGGGCACCTGCGCCGACGGCGTAGCGCTGCCCGGCGAGCAGCGTGTACTGCAGCGGCGACGATCGCCTGCACCGGCACGCCCTGCCGGGTACGCCTCGGCCTCCGGGTAGGCGCGGCCGTAGACCGGGATCGCGTCGTGGCCCGGCTTCGGCGTCGCCACCAGGCCGGTCGCCCACATCGCGGTCGGCGCGTCGGCGCGGGTTGTGGAACCAGCCCTTCTGGCCCAGGTACCAGATCGCGGTCCAGTCGCCGCTGGCGCTCGGCGACCGCGTACTGCTGGCCGGTCGTCGCACGCGGCGCCGTGGTCGGAGACGTGCATCGTGCTGGGCGAGCCGTCGCGGGTGCAGGCCGATGTCGTTGACAGCAGCGGCGCGTCGTGCGCCGGCTCGGTGCGCAGGATGACCGAGCGACGAGCCGTGCGGCGGGCAGGGCTCGGCCGGCTGCGTCGGGTCGCAGCCGGTGAACGGCCGGCTGGTTGCGTGGCGAAGTCGGGCCGGATCGTGACCAGCCCGGACGTGCGGGCGCGCCGGTGGCCGCAGAACGGCGCGCCGAGCAGGTCGAAGTAGTGCGCCCAGTCCCAGTACGGGCCCGGGTCCCAGTGCATGCCGGCGACGGTCGCCGGGGTGGTGCCGGGCACGTTGTCGTGGCCGATGATGTGCGCGCGGTCGAGCGGGATGTCGTAGCGCTTGGCCAGGTAGCGCACCAGCTTGGCCGAGGTGCGGTACATCGCCTCGGTGTACCAGGTGCCCTGCGGCGGCGAAGCCCTCGTGCTCGAGGCCGATCGACTTGGCGTTGATGTACCAGTTGCCGGCGTGCCAGCGCGACGTCCTTGGCCTTGACGTGCTGGGCGACGTGCCCGTCGGCGGAGCGCAGCGTGTACTGCCAGCTCACGTAGGTCGGGTCCTGCACCAGCTCGAGCGTGGTGTCGTAGGCGGCCTCGGTGTCGTGGATGACGATGTAGCGATCTTCTGGCTGTGCGGCCGGTCGGCCAGGTCGTGGTTGCCGTAGTCGCCGCTCGCCGAACTCCTCGTACGGCGCCGGGATCCACTCGCAGCCGAGGCCGTGCGGGCACTCGACGTCGTCGCGCCGGTCGGCTGCGCGCAGGCCGAGGCGGTCGAGCTGCGCCGTGTCGGGTCGGATCGGCTGCGGCGGCGAGGCTGACGCGCTGGCCGTCGTCGGTCGTGCGCGCGGCGCCGGTGCGCGATGATGGCGTAGACCTCGTCGGCGAACTGCCGCGCCGCGCCGGTCTCGGCGGCGCCGCTGTAGCGGGCGACCGCGCCGTACCAGGCGGCCGGGTCGTCGGCTGAGCGCGCCGCCGAGCGTCGCGCTGGTGCTGGGCGAGCAGCGCGGCGCCGCCGCGGATGTTCTGCGCCGGGTCGCTGCGCAGCGTCGCCGCGTCGACGCCGGTCAGCTCGGCGGCCAGCTGCGATCGTGCTGCAGCGCCGGCGCGGACGCGCGTCGGCGGCTCGCGGCCGCGGGTGCAGCGGCGGGCGCGCGGTCGTCGCCGCGCGGGTCCTCGGTGCCGTCGCTGGTGGTGCCCGGCGCCGCGCTGAGCGGCGCCGCGTCGGTGAGGTGCATCGGCCCGTAGCCGGCCGCGCGGCTGGGCTGCCCGGCGTTGGCGTCCCACCGCGACTCCAGGTAGGACACGCGAGCAGCACGCTCTCGGGCACCCCGAACTCCCGCGCCGCATCGGCGAAGGCCTGCTGCCGCCCGCCGTCACCCGGGAGCGCCAGCCCCTGTCGAGCACTCTCGCGTACGTCCTCCTCTTCTCCGAGATCGCCAGTACAGGCCAGAGTGGTGGCAAGCAACGTCGCAACGGCAACACCGAGCGACACCCGCATCGAGGTGAGCATGAGCGCTCCGTAGCCCCGCCCGCGTGTGAGTGTCAAGCCGAGTCGTCGGGCGCGACGCGTCCCGCCGCCGATCCAGATCTGGCGAGTAGGTCCTGAACGCACTGCCGGGGAGAAGCAGGCCCCGGCAATCCGGACCGTCGTCGCGGGCGTCGCGGGGACGCCGGAGCGGGCCAGGCGGTAGGCGGCCGTCGCTCACTGGCCCGAGTGCCGCGGCGCTTGCGGGCCATGAAGGCAGCGCCGAAGTCGAGGTCCGCCTGATACGCATTGTGACCGGCGCAGCGCAGCGTGAGGTTGGAAGGGCTGTGATCGCCTCCCTGCGCGAATGGCACGAGGTGATGAAACTCCAGCCGCTCGCGCGCCGGGCAGCGCTGTCCCTTGCGATCGCGGAAGGTGCACTGCCCCTCGTCACGGATCCAGACGGCGCGCTTGATCGGATCCGGAATCCGCCGCGACGACGGCGTCGGGTCGGCCTCATGCGCCGCCTTGCGCGGCGTCTGCGTGGCGGCGAAGCGAACCCGCTCGAGCTCGCGCACCAGCAGCGTCATCGCCCGGTCGAAGACGGCAGCCGAGATCGCCGTCCGGGATCTGATGGCGAAGCAGCGCCCGCGCCCGCTCGATCTTGTCGTGAAGCTCGGCGCTCGCCGTGAACTGCACCTTGTAGCGAGATGGCGCGATGGGGGCCATGACCGCCGCCGCGAGCCGCGGCGGCGACGTGTCTGTCATCGGGCAGACGAGGCGATGTTGAGAGGCTGGCGCTGTGCGTCGCTGCGCCGGCGATCGGTGGACGCCGCGCCGTCCGTAACCTCGCGACAGGAGACTCCGGCCGGACGGAACTCGACCGCACTGACGGTGGCGCGCACGGCCGGCGCATCAGGCAGGCGACGCATGCGCGAAGGGACATCCGGCCGCGGAGCGAGCTCGGCGACGAGAAGCTCGATCTCGCGCTTCGATCGGCGAGCGGCGCGCCCGAGCAACACCTCGGCGTTGTCCTCGCGCAGATGCGGCGCCAGCTTCGCGATCGCGCTCAGGTGCAGACGGCCATCGGCCAGCATGTCGAGCACCATCGGGAACCGTCGCGACAGCCGCGCCGCCGTGATGCGCAGGTACGCCTCGGCGTCCGACAGATGCAGCCGCGTCGTCGCATAGACGTGCATCGACGGACAAGCCTCCCGAAGATAGAGCCGTCGCCTGTCCACCTCGGCCAGGTGCCAGACCAGCTCAGCCTCGGCCCGACGACTGCGCCCGACCAGCTCGGCGATACGCGCGAGCAGAACATCGTCGGAGATGCTGTCGAGACGTGGAGCGAGCAGTGTTCATACGTCCACCCATAACACGAGGGTTCATTGACCTCGTCAGTCGACCCAGGAGCGCTGATCACCTTCCTCGTCGACGAATTTCGAGAGACGGACACAATTCGTCGCCCACGCTCGCTCTCGTCGCGTCTCGCGATCGATCGCGCGCTGGGACGTGACCTCGCGTCGACGAGCTCTCTCGAACTGTCAAGCGAAATCGACCGAGCCGTCGTTTTACGAAATCTCCGTCGTCGCTCGCGACGGCAAGCACCTGCGGACGCCACGAGCAATCTCGGTTCGACCGACCTGGCCTGTTCTCGCGATCCTGCGTTCTGGTACTTGGGTTGTCAAACCCCAGGCCGAGCCACGCGGCGAAGCGAACACGCCGAGCTCACGCGGCCAGGCGAAAAGCCCACGCTCGCAACCTCGCGATAAGAGACTCCGTCCGGGACGGGACTGGATCGCACTGTCGGCCCACAGCGTCGAGGGACTTTGCGTCGGCCGTCGCCGCGCCGATCACTCCGCGGTGGCGGCGCCGAGGACGCTGGTGAGGAGCCACCAGATGCCGACGCCGAGGATGGCGGCGGGGACGCCGAAACGGATCCAGTAGTAGAGCCAGGCCGGGACGGAGTGGGTGCCGTCGCTGGAGAGCTCGGCGAGGGCGGTGCTGCGGTCGAGGCACCAGGCGAGGGTCGACGACGGCGAGGAGGGCGCCGAGGGTCTGCATGCCGCTGCCGAAGGTGAGGTCCCAGGGGATGAAGATGGCGTTGTTGATCGTCGGCGGCATGGAGAGCACGAGCACGAGGGCGGCGACGAGCCAGACGGCGGCGCGACGGCTGAGCTTCGTGTTGTCGGTGAGGCCGGCGACGAGGACCTCGAAGGCGCCGATGTCCGACAGGTAGCCGGCGCAGAGCAGGCCGACGAAGAAGAGGAAGCCGAAGAGCCAGCCGGCCGGCATGGCTGCGAAGACCTGGGGCAGAGTCGAGAAGACGAGGCCTGGCCCCGAGGTCGGCTCGAGGCCGAAGGCGAAGACGGCGGGGATGATGGCGAGGCCGGCCAGGAGGCCAGACAGCGTGTCGCCCAGCGTGGTCCACACGGCGCTGCCGAGCAGGCCCTCGCCGCGCGAGAGGTACGAGCCATAGACGACCATGAAGGTGCCGCCCAGGGAGAGCGAGAAGATGGCGTGGCCGAGGGCGGCCATGGCGACCCGCGCGTCGATGTCGGACCAGCGCAGCTCGAGGATGTACCAGCGCACGCCCGCCATGGCGCCGGGCAGGGTGAGCGCGCGGACCAGGAGAACGATCGTGATGACCAGCAGGAGCGGCAGGATGACGGCGCTGGCGCGCTCGATGCCGGCGCGCAGGCCGCGCAGCAGCACGAACGCGCAGCTCAGGATCACGGCGGCCGTGCAGGCCAGCTGCAGGGCGAAGGAAACGCCGTCGAAGCCGGTGTCGGGCGGGAGCACGGCGGCCGCGCGGATCTTCACGACCGGCGCGAGCAGCTCGGCGACCGCGTAGTAGAGCACCCAGCCGATCACGGCGGTGTAGTAGGCGGTCGCGGCGGCCACCACGGCGAAGAAGAACCAGCCGGCCGCGCGGCCGAAGGGCAACCCGGCCGCCGCGAAGGCGCCGACCGGGCCGCGACGCGTGCGGCGGCCCAGCGCCCACTCCGCCATCAGCGCCGGCACGCCGATGGCGGCGACGATCAGGACATAGATGCAGCACGAACGCCGCGCCGCCGAACTTGCCGACCATGTACGGGAAGCGCCAGATGTTGCCGATGCCGACGGCGACGCCGATCATGGTGACGACGGCGCCCAGCCGCGACGTGAAGGTCTCGCGTTGCCCGGTCATCGGCGCCATCACCCCTTCACTGCCGGTCAGCCGGCCTGGGCTTCGAGTCGCCTGATGCGCGCGTCCGCGTCGTGTGGCGACACTGCCCGGATCGATGCCGCGGCAGCATCGCGCGTGGCGGCGTCCCCGAGCTGCCACAGAGACTCCAGCACGCCGACGGTGCGGGCCGACGGAAATCTTCGCAGCGCCTCGACGTGGACGCGGTAGGTGCACTGCCGCACGTGCTCGAACACCGCGGGCGGCCGCGACTCGTAGCGGGCGCGGCCGGCGTCGTCATCGGCGCTCTCGAGGCCCTCGATCGGGCCGACCTGCTTCTCGAGCACCGCGACGTCGTCGGCGTTGTAGATGTGGATTGACGTGGCCCAGCTGTCCGAGCGGTTGCGCGGGCTGTGGATGGCCGGGTCGTACCACGTAGCCGACCCGGCCGACCGCGGCGGTGAAGACGTTGCGCCTCTGCAGGCGCCGTTCCGTCACCGCGACGTCCCATTCGAACGTGGTGACCTCGAGCGGGTTGTGAAGGACGGCGCTCAACGTCCACGACGTGTGCTCGTGCGGCTGCGAGACCTCGCCGGGCGGCCAGAAGAACATCACGACCGTGATGCCGAGCTCCGGGATGGCCGCCAGCGGGGCCTTGCGACCCTTCCAGCCCGACGCCTCCCACTCGCGCCAGGTTCGTAGATCCGCCTCGACGCAGTCGAGCGCGAAGTCGGCGCCGGCCAGACCGGCTGCGAACGCGTCGCGCACCTGGTCCAGCTGCTCGCGCGGCGGGCGTCGGGGCCGCGCGCCCGGCTCGCCCAGGCGGAGCCGGGTCATCAGCTCCATCAGATCATCGAGTCTCATGAGCACGACTCCCGCGAACGACCAGCCAGCAACCCTGCCGCGCGAGTGTACCCCTCCCGCTCGGCGCTTGAACGCGTCGGGCGACAATCCGATGATGCGCGGATGTCCAGCACGACAGACGGCGCCTGGCGCCTCGACGGCCGCACCGCGCTGGTGACCGGCGGGAGCCGCGGAATCGGGCTCGCGATCGCGCGCGAGCTCCTCGATCTCGGCGCATCGGTGACGCTGGTGGCGCGCTCGCAGGAGGGACTCGATCAGGCCGTGATCGAGCTGGGCGTGACCGCCATCGCCGCCGACGTCACCGACCCGGCCGGCCGCGCGCGCATCGCCGCGTCGGTGCGCGAGCGCGGGCCGCTCCACATCCTGGTCCACAACGCGGGCACCAACGTGCGCAGCCCGCTTGTCGGCTACGACGACGACACCATCGAGCGCCTGATCGCGCTCAACCTGACCGCGCCGGTGCTGCTGTCGCGCGACCTGCACCCGCAGCTGCGCGCCGCCGGCGGCGCCAGCGTCATCCACGTCGGCTCGGTGGCCGGCCACGTGGCGCTGCCGACCGGCGTCGCCTACGGCGCGGCAAAGGCCGGGCTGGCGCAGGTCGGCCGCACGCTCGCGCTCGAGTGGGCCCGCGACGGCATCCGGGTCAACACGGTCTCGCCGTGGTACACGCGCACGCCGCTGGTCGAGCCGCTGCTGAGCCGGCCGGAATTTCTCGCCGCGGTGGAGGCGCGCACGCCGCTGGGCCGCGTCGCCGAGCCGCGCGAGGTCGCCACCGTCGTGGCCTTCCTGGCCATGCCGGCGTCGTCGTACGTCACCGGGCAGAGCCTGGCCGTGGACGGCGGGATGACCATCCAGGGTCTGGCCATGCCGTGAGGCAGGGCCGGTTAGAGGCCGGAGGCTTCACGCTTCCGGCGGCCGTGCTAGCGTCCGCGTCGTGCGTTCTCTCCGATCGATCCACATCGGCCGCGCCGGCCGGCTCGCCGCCGTCACCCTCGGACTCACGCTGATCGCCTGCGGAGGCAAGGCCGCGCAGCCCCCCGATCCGCCCGGGGCCGCCAGCGCAGCGCCCGAGGCGGCCCGGCCGGCCTACCCGGAGACGCGCCGCGATGACGTCGTCGATCGGGTCCACGGCGTGGCGGTGCCGGATCCGTATCGCTGGCTCGAGGACGCCACCAGGCCGGAGGTGAAGGAGTGGATGGCGGCGCAGCAGCGGCTGACCCGCGCGTACCTCGACAAGCTGCCGCGGCGCGAGCGCCTGGCCGCGCGCATCGCCGAGCTCTCCTACTTCGACGCGACGGGCGTGCCGGAGCAGTACGAGGGGCGCCTGTTCTGGATCCGCAAGCACCGGGACAAGGAGAAGGGCGTCCTGTACTGGAAGCAGGGCGACAAGGGCGCCGAGAAGATGCTGCTCGATCCCAACACGTGGAGCACCGACGGATCGACGAGCATGGGCGCGTGGAAACCGAGCCCGGACGGGCGCCACGTCGCGTTCCAGCGCAAGGTGAACAACTCGGACGAGTCGGTGCTGCACATCGTCGATGTCGCGACCGGCGCGGAGCTGTCCGACACGATCGCCGGCGCCAAGTACGCCCAGGTCGAGTGGACGCCGGACGGCAAGGGCTTCTACTACACGTGGGTGCCGCCGGTGTCCGACAAGGTGCCGGTGGCGGACCGGCCCGGCTTCGCCGAGCTGCGCCATCACCTGCTCGGGCGCGACCCGAGCAGCGACACGACCGCGTACCCGGCCACCGGCAGCGCGCAGACCTTCCTGCGCGGCACGGTGTCGGACGACGGCCGCTGGCTGGTCGCCAGCGTGAGCCACGGCTGGAGCTCGACCGATCTCTACCTTCGCGACCGCAGGGACAGGCGCGGCGCCTGGAAGCCGCTCGTCGCTGGGCGTCGATGCTGTGTTCGGGGTCAAGGCCGGGGGCAGCGGCTTCTACGTGCTGAGCAACGAGGGCGCGCCGCGCTTCCGGGTGCTCGCCATCGACCCGCGCCGGCCGGCGCGCGAGCACTGGAAGGAGATCGTCGCCCAGAGCGACGCGACCATCGAGAACATGGAGGTGGCCGGCGGCCACCTGATCCTGAGCTACATGCGCGACGCGACCAGCTCGGTCGCCATCCACCGTCGCGACGGGCGGCTGGTCCACACGCTGAAGCTGCCGTCGCTCGGCACCGTGTCGGATGTCCACGGCTCGTTCGACGAGGACGCGGCCTACTTCCAGTTCTCGTCGTTCAGCGAGCGCGCCATCGTGTTCAAGGTCTCGGTCGAGCGCGGCACCGTCGAGGAGTGGGCGCGCGCCCGGCTGCCGCTCGACCCGTCCACCATCGAGACCGAGCAGGTGCGCTATCGCTCGAAGGACGGCACCGAGGTCACCATGTTCGTGGTGCACCGCAAGGGCGCGGTCCGCAGCGGCGCGAACCCGACCATCCTCTTCGGCTACGGCGGCTTCAGCGTCCCGATGCTGCCGGACCCGGTGGCGGGCAACTGGCAGTGGCCGTGGGCGGCGTGGATCGAGATGGGCGGCGTGCTGGCCATCCCCAACCTGCGCGGCGGCAACGAGCTGGGCGAGGAGTGGCACGAGGCCGGGATGCTGCTGGTCAAGCAGAACACCTTCGACGACTACCTGGCCGCTGCCCGCTACCTCATCGATCAGAAGTGGACCTCGCCGCAGCACCTGGCCGCGGCCGGCCGCTCCAACGGCGGGCTGCTCGTCGGCGTGGCCATGACCCAGGCGCCGGAGCTGTTCAAGGCGGTCGTGTGCGGCGTGCCGCTGCTCGACATGGTGCGCTACCATCTGTTCGGCTCGGGCAAGACCTGGAGTCTCGAGTACGGCTCGGCAGAGGACCCGGCCCAGTTCGCCGCGCTGCACGCCTACTCGCCGTACCACCACGTCGAGGAAGGCGCGGCCTATCCCGCGCTGCTGGTGCTGTCAACCGACAGCGACGACCGGGTCGATCCGATGCACGCGCGCAAGTTCACCGCCGCGATCCAGCGCGCGAGCGGCTCGAAGGCGCCGGCGCTGCTGCGCATCGAGCAGCACGCCGGCCACGGCGGCGCCGACCTGGTCAAGCAGACAGTCGAGGGCGGCACCGACGCATTCGCGTTCCTTGCCGATCAGCTCGGGATGTGAGCACGCGTCTCCGTCGGGCCGTGTAACATCGGCCTCCATGGAGTCCTACCGCCGCAAGCGCGGGCCGGACGGGCGCGAGCGGGTCGAGGTGCGGCTGCGAGGCTCGCAGCTGCTCAACCACCCGATGTACAACCGCTCGACGGCGTTCACGCCCGAGGCGCGCCGCGCGCTCGGCCTCGACGGCATCCTGCCCGACGTCGTCAGCACGATGGAGCAGCAGGCCCGCCGCGCCTACGCCAACATCGTCCGCAAGACCGACGCGCTCGAGCGCTACATCGGGCTGGCCGCGCTCGAGGACCGCAACGAGCACCTGTTCTACCGCGTGCTGCTCGATCACCTCGAGGAGTTCCTCCCGATCGTGTACACGCCGACGGTGGGCCTGGCCTGCCGCGAGTACAGCCGCATCTTCCGCCGCGCGCGCGGGCTGTGGATCACGCCGGAGCACCGCGGCCGCATCGATCGAGATCCTGGCCAACGCGCCGTACGACGACGTCCGCCTGATCGTGGTGACCGACAACGAGCGCATCCTGGGCCTGGGCGATCAGGGCGCGGGCGGCATGGGCATCCCGATCGGCAAGGCGGCGCTGTACGTGGCCGCGGCCGGCATCCATCCGGCGCAGACGCTGCCGGTCAGCCTCGACGTCGGCACCGACAACCAGGCGCTTCTACAAGACGATCTCTACGTCGGCTACAGCCAGCCGCGCCTGCGCGGGGCGGCCTACGACGCGCTCGTCGACGAGTTCGTGCGCGCGGTGGCCCGCCGCTTCCCCGGCGCGCTCCTGCAGTGGGAGGACTTCAAGCAGTGGAACGCGGTCGACCTGCTCGAGCGCTACCGCGGCGTGCTGCCCTCGTTCAACGACGACATCCAGGGCACGGCGGCCATGGCGGTGGCCGGCACGCTGGTCGCCGCGCAGGTGGCCGGCACCTCGCTGGCCGAGCAGCGCATCGTCATCGTCGGGGCGGGCGCGGCCGGGACCGGCATCGCGCGCCTTCTGCGCCTGAGCCTGGAGCGCGCCGGGCTGGCCGGCCATGACCTGGCGCGTGCGCTGGCCCTGGTCGACGTCGACGGCCTCGTCGTGGATTCGGGCCTCGCGCATCACCGCGGCCTGGCCTGGCCGCCGCCCCTGGCCGAGAGCGCCGGGCTCCGCCCCGGCCACCAGCTCGTCGACGTCGTTCGCAGCCTGCGGCCGACAGCGCTCATCGGCGTGGCCGGCGTGCCCGGGCTGTTCACCGAGCCGGTGGTGCGCGAGATGGCGGCGCACGCGGCGCGGCCGATCATCTTCCCGCTGTCGAATCCGACCGAGCGGGCCGAGGCGCATCCGCGAGATCTGCTGACCTGGACCGAGGGCCGCGCCCTCATCGCCACCGGCAGCCCGTTCGGCGCGGTCACCCACGCGGGCCGCACGGTGCAGGTCGGGCAGGGCAACAACGTCTTCATCTTTCCCGGCGTCGGTCTCGGCGTGCTGGTCAGCCAGGCGCGGGCGGTGACCGACACGCTGTTTCTGGCCGCGGCCCAGGCCCTGTCGGCGGAGGTGACGGCGGAGGAGCGCGAGGCCGGCTCGCTGTTTCCCGCCATCGCGCGGCTGCGTACGGTCACGGCGCGGGTGGCCGAGGCGGTGGTTCGCCAGGCGCGCGACGAGGGCATCGGCCGCGCTCTCGACGACGGCGAGATACCGGGCACCGTCGCGTCCGCCATGTGGGAGCCGATCTACCCCGAGCTCGATCCAGTCTGAGTCATCGCACGGCAGTCAACAGGCAACGAGGAGAGGGGCCATGTACGACTACATCATCGTGGGAGCGGGGTCGGCCGGCTGCGTGCTGGCGGCGCGGCTGAGCGAGGACGAGTCCGCCCGCGTGCTGCTGCTCGAGGCGGGCGGGCGCGACAAGGCGCTGTTCATCCGCGGCCCGGGTCTCTACTACATGCTGTGGCGCGGCAAGCACGACTGGGCCTTCCGCACCGAGCCGCAGGCCGGCGTGGGCGACCGGCGCATGTTCTGGCCGCGCGGCCGCGTGCTGGGCGGCTCGAGCAGCCTCAACGCGATGATCTACATCCGCGGCCACCGATCGAACTACGACGACTGGCGCGACCTCGGCAATCAGGGCTGGGGCTACGACGACGTGCTGCCGTACTTCAAGCGCTCGGAGAACTGGTGCGGCGAGCCGTCTCCCTATCACGGCAGCGGCGGGCCGCTCGACGTGCGCCACACCGGCTCGTGCGCGCCGGCAGCCGCGGCGTTCGTCGACGCCGCCTGCGCCGTGTGCGCCGTCTCGCGCAACGACGACTTCAACGGGGTCAGGCAGGAGGGGGCCGGCTACTACCAGTACACGGTGCGCGACGGCCGCCGCTGGAGCGCAGCGGACGCGTTCCTGCACCCGGTGCGCGAGCGCGCGAACCTCGACGTGCAGACGGGCGCGCACGTCCTCGGGCTGGTCGTGCGCGGCGGCAGGGTCGAGGGCGTGCGCTACGCGGTCGGGCGAGAGGAGCGGGTCGCCACCGCCAGCGCCGAGGTCGTGCTCGCGGCCGGCGCGGTCGGCTCGCCGCACCTGCTCCAGCTGTCCGGGATCGGGCCGGCCGATCACCTGCGCCAGGTGGGCGTCGAGGTCGTGCACGACCTGCCCGGCGTGGGCGCGAACCTCCAGGACCATCTCTTCACCGTCGTGCAGTACAGGACGCGCGCGCGCGGGTCGAGCAAGTACTCGACGCTCGGGTCGCTCGGCTGGCTGTGCCGCTACGCGATGCGAGGCAGCGGGCCGCTCACCCTGCCGCCCGTGCACACAGGCGCCTTCGTTCGCACGCGCGCCGATCGCGCGCGGCCGGATCTGCAGTACCACGTCCTGCCGTGGGGCGGTTTCACGCCCAACTTCGACGAGAAGGTGGGCCCGGACCTGGGCGCGTTCGTGACGATCCTGCCGACGCTCATCTATCCCGGCAGCCGCGGCACCATCCGCCTGCGCAGCGCCGACCCGCGCGACCCGCCGGCCATCGACCCGCGTTACCTCACCGACGTCGCCGACCTCGATCTCCTGGTGGCCGGCATCGAGCGCGCGAGAGCGATCGCAGCCACCCGGCCGCTGGCCGACTTCTGCGGCGACGAGGTCGCGCCCGGATCACAGGTCTCCACCGGCGACGACCTGCGCCGCGACGTGCGCCTGCGCGCGAACACCATCTTCCATCCGGTAGGGACCTGCCGGATGGGCATCGGCGACGACGCGGTTGTCGATCCGGAGCTGCGCGTGCGCGGCCTGGCCGGCCTGCGCGTGGCCGATGGTTCGATCATGCCCACGATCGTCGGTGGCAACACGCACGCGCCGATCGTCATGATCGCCGAGCGCGCCGCCGATCTGGTGCGCGGGCGCACGCGTCTCGATCCGGCCGCCGACGTCGACTGAACGGAATGTCTCCAGAGAGCCGCTGGCGGGCTCACCCCGTGAGTGCGCACGAGCGGCTCGATCGATCGCGCGCGCACTGAGTGATGGACGCGCGCGAACCTGTCGTCGCAAGATCGCGAGCGCGGGCCACGGGGGAGTGCGCGCGCATGGCGAGGATCTCGCCAGGGCCGCCGGTCCGGCTCGTGCGGCCATGAACATCAAGGAGGGCTGGCTTATGTGTCGACTTCGATCTCGCGTATCTTCCGTACCATCCATTCTCGCGTCGGGGTTGCTCAGCGTCTTCCTCGCCGCAGCTGTCGGTTGCGGCGGCGACGATGACGGCGACGACGCCGACGATGCCGACGACGCCGACGATGACGGCGACGACGGGCCGGATGCCGCCGTCGCGGACGCCGCCGTCGAGATGACCCGCAGCGGCCTGATCGCCGTCACCGAGACGACGGTCACCAACGAGCTCGCGCTGGGCCTGGGGCCCGCTCCGGGCATCAGCGGCGCGGTCGTCTCGATGGGGTACATCGACGAGCAGACCATCACCACGCTGCCGCTGGAGGGCTTCGAGAACAACGTCGGTGGCTGCCTGATCACCGTCTACGACGTCAAGGCCGGAGACGTGGAGCCGGACAGCGTCGACGAGGGCGGGTTCACCGTGAGCGGCACCGCCAACGGCGACTTCGCGTGCGCTTTCAACGATGCCGCCGGAGGGTACGTGTGTCAGTCCACCGACGCCGATCTGGGCGGCGGCGTGGCCGGCAACGCGATCGACGGCGAGCTCGACGTCAACGGGACGTTCACGCTCGTCGGCGGCAACTTCGGGCCCGAGATGGCCGGCATGTACCTCCAGCTGGACGGCTTCGACGGGGACGGGGACGGCGTGTATCCCGTCGTCAACGTGCCGGACGCCGAGACACTCGTGCTGTCGCCACTGGTTGTCGTTCCTGCCCTGTCCATCGGCGGGAAGACGGCCACGTACACGACGTTTGTCGGCGAGGGGCCGATGTTCGATGTTGCGCCGGTCGAGTTCCTCGACGACGGCATCAGCAAGGACGCTCAGGACGTCATCATCACCAAGGAGGACTCGGACCTGGTGCCTGGCTTCACCGTGACCGCGCTCGCGCGCGGCGAGGGCCTGGTCCTGAGCAAGGACAGCAACCTGCCGCACGAGTTCCCCGCGAAGCCGGCGGACGTTCTTTTCGGCTGCCTCGATGAGGGTTGCGGGAGCGATCCGGACCAGGCCACCGGACAGCTCGACGCGATGGTGATCAACGGCGTCACCACCGACGTGCTGCCGGCCAAGGGCGACGACGGCCTCACCATGCTGCCGGCCGTGTCCAGCTACGCCGTCTTCAGCTGCTCTGCGATCGGCGTGGACTCGGTGGAGATCCCTCTGGAAGGCGTCCAGGCAATCCTCGACACGAACCCGGCTCGCGTGCAGATCACTGTCGGCCGCTTCGTGGCTGCGCTTCCGACGGACACGACCGTGGTCCTCGGCCACAGCCTGACCGGCTTCACCACCTTCAAGGCGCTGCCCTGAGTCACACGATCGAGGTCGCGGACCGGCGCTGCCGGTGACGTTTCAGGGGGCCCACGGGCCCCCTTCTTGTTAACGGTCGCGCTCCGCGGTCGTCCTTGTCTCCGAACCACGAGACGAGAGGAGGGACGATGACCCGCAAGCACTCGATCCTCGCAGTCCTGCTCCTGTCGGCGGCGCCCGCCGCGGCCAGTCCCGGCCGCGACGCCGAGCGCAAGCCGCCGCCCGATGAGAAGGTCTCGCGCCAGATACGCGACCTGCGCGCCGACCTGATCAACGCCGGGCGCGAGCGCGCGCTGGGGGACATGCCCCGGTTCCGCCCGCTGTGCGACGCGGACGGCTACCCGCTGGTCGGCAACATCGGCAACAAGCCGAATGTCTTCCAGCCGAGTAAGTTCTGCGCCGAGGTCCGCAAGGCCCGCAAGTGACCGCGGGCGACTTCGAGCTGGCGATGATCGGAGGCCCCTGGGGTCGCCGCATGGCCCCGCGCCGGGCCTGGATCGACGATCTGCCGTGGGGCGAGGAGCTGCCGCGCGATGCGGAGGGCGCGCGCCTCGTGTGGACGCGCACCGCCTTCAGCGAGTACGCGAGCGCGGCGGCGTTCGCCGAGATCGCCGCGGCGCTGCTCGCCTGCGGCGCCCCGATCGACCTGGTCGCTGCCGCCGGCGACTTCGTCGTCGACGAGATCGTGCACACCGAGGCGGCCGCGCGGGTCGCCGGCGCGCTGGGCGGTGCGGTGGCGCTCGAGGTCGACCTCGAGCGGCTGGTGCGGCCGCCGGTCGCCGCGGATCCGCTGGTCCGCGCCGCGGAGCTCGTGGTCCGCACCTCGTGCGTGGGCGAGGCGCTGACGGTGCCGATCCTCAAGCTTTCGCGCCGGCTGGCCGGTTCCGCGCTGATCGACGCCGTTCTGCAGGTGGTGGTGGGCGACGAGTCGAGTCACGCCCAGATCGGCTGGTGGTTCCTCGACTGGGCCGAGCCGCGGCTCGACGGCGATGCGCGCTCCCACCTGGGCCGCGTCGCCGGCGCCGCGATCCGCGCGTTCGGCCCCCTTCTCGGCGCCAGCTGCGAGGGCAGCGGCGGCAGCGGTCTGGGCGCGCTCGGCTGCGATCGCTACGATCCGGCGCTGGCCGAGGCCGCGCTCGTGCGCGTCGCGCGCCCGCTGGCCGCCCGCGCCATCGACGTGCCGGTCGAGGACCTGGCCGCCGTCGGCGCGGACGGCGGCTCGGTCAGCTCGATCGCTGCAGGGTCGCGCTGACGATGGCGCGCGCGTCGTCGAGCAGGCGGGCCAGATGCTCGGCGGACCGGAAGCTCTCGGCGTAGACCTTGTAGATGTCCTCGGTGCCGGACGGTCGCGCCGCGAACCAGCCGTTTCTGGTCGCCACCTTCAGCCCGCCAATGGCCGCGCCGTTGCCGGGCGCGGAGGTGAGCACCGCCTCGACCGGCTCGCCGGCCAGGCTGTCACCGGCGACCGCGTCGGGCGAGAGCTTCTTGAGCAGCGCCTTCTCGGCCGGCGTGGCCGGCACGTCGACGCGCGTGTAGTGCGACGAGCCGTGCTGCGCCTCGAGCTCCCGGTAGTGCTCTCCGGGATCCTTGCCGGTGCGCGCCAGGATCTCGGCGGCCAGCAGGGCCAGGATGATGCCGTCCTTGTCGGTCGACCACGGCGTCCGGTCGCGGCGCAGGAACGACGCGCCGGCGCTCTCCTCGCCGCCGAAGCCGAGCGAGCCGTCGCCCAGGCCGGCCACGAACCACTTGAACCCGACCGGCACCTCGTACAGCCGCCGGCCGAGGTCGGCCGCCACGCGGTCGATCATCAGCGACGAGACGAGGGTCTTGCCGACCGCGGCGCCGGGCCAGTCGCGCGTGGTGAACAGGTGGCGGATCGCGACCGCGAGGTAGTGGTTGGGCTGCATGAGGCCCGCCGACCGGGTCACGATGCCGTGGCGATCGGCGTCCGGATCGTTGCCCACGGCGACGTCGAAGCGGTCGCGCAGCGCGACGAGCGGCGTCATGGCGTAGGGAGACGAGCAGTCCATGCGCAGCTTGCCGTCGTGGTCGACCGCCATGAAGGCGAAGGTCGGATCCAGGCGCGGGTTGACCACGGTGATGGCCAGACCGAGGCGCTCGGCGATCGCGCTCCAGTAGGGCAGGCTGGCCCCGCCCAGCGGATCGACGCCGATGCGCACGCCGGACGCGCGGATGGCGTCGATGTCGAGCACCGCGCTCAGGTCGTCGACATAGGGGGCGATGAAGTCGCGTGCGGTGGAGCCGGCCGTCGCCTCCGCGGCCGGCACCCGGCGGACCTCGCCCAGCCCCGCGCGCAGCAGCGCGTTGGCGCGGTCCTCGATCCACCGGGTGGCGGTCTCGTCGGCCGGGCCGCCGTGCGGCGGGTTGTACTTGATGCCGCCGTCCTCGGGCGGGTTGTGCGACGGCGTGACCACGATGCCGTCGGCCTGCGGGCCGCCGGCGGTGTGGTTGGCGGTCAGGATGGCGTGCGAGATGACCGGCGTCGGCGTGACCTGGTCTCCCTCGGCGCGACGGACGTCGACCCGGTTGGCCACCAGCACCTCGAGGGCCGTCGCGTGTGCGAGCGGCGACAGCGCGTGGCTGTCCATGCCGAGGAACAGCGGGCCCGCGATGCCCTCGCGCGCCCGGTAGTCGCACACCGCCTGGGCGACGGCCAGGATGTGCCCCTCGTTGAAGCTGCGGCGCGCCGCCGAGCCGCGGTGGCCGGAGGTGCCGAAGGCGACCCGCTCCTCCGGGCGATCGACGTCGGGACTGTCGTCGTAGTACTGCGCGCGCAGCCGATCGACATCGATCAGCATCGACGGATCGGGCGACTTGCCCGCCAGCGGATGAGCCATGCCCGGAGTATCTACTCGAACGCGCGGGTCGTCAGCTTCTCTCCGTTGTAGAACAGCGCGCGCACGCGCCCGGTGCCCGGCTCGGCGACGGCGGCGAACAGGGTCGGGCCATCGCCCAGCTCGGCCGCCTGGGTGAAGCCGCCGGCGTAGCGGGACTGGAACGACTTGCCGCCGGCCTCGGCCCAGAAGACCGCCCCGTTGCCGAGATCGTCGATGGCGCAGCGGGCGTACTGCATGCCCGCGGGCGAGCCGAGGTCCGCGGCGGGCGAGAAGTCCTGCTCCGGATCGGCGTGGACCGCGAAGATCGAGCCATCGCCGTCGATGAACGCGGCGATGCGCGCGCCGGCGGAGTTGGCGCACAGCGCGCTGCCCATGACGCCGGAGGCCAGCATGGCGGGCGACCAGGTGTTTTCGGCGCCGTCGAAGTGCGAGTACCACAGCTGCGCGTCCGCCTGCGCCCAGGAGACGGCCAGGTCGTCGCCGGGCAGGTACTGCAGAAAGACGGCCCCGGCCGTCACGCCCGCGTCCGACAGCGACTGCTGGCCGTCGAGCCCGCCGCCCTCCACGTACGCGCGCGAGACCAGCTGCTGCAAGGTCTCGTCGTAGGCGATGAGCTCGGCGCGCTCGGCGGACTGCAGCACGCCGACCAGGCTGGCGCCCACCATGGCGGTGGCCGGCGCGCTCCACGCCGACGCCCCCGGGTCGAGCGTCTCGACGACCGTGTCCGCGAGGGCAGTCGTGGCCATGACCGCCGTGCCGCCGGTCGTGAGACCCAGGCTGCCGGCGGCACCGGCCTCGATGGTGGCGTCCTGCCAGGCGCCGCCGCTGCGTCGCGCCCAGCCGCGCGTGGCCGGATCCGAGGCGGCCGACCAGGCCACGACGATGTCTCCGTTCTCGTTGATGGCGGCGCGCGCCCCGCCGAACGGAGTCGCGCTCTCCTCGAGAAGCTCCGGCAAGGAGAACGTCCGCAAGGCCGAGTCGTAGCGGACCGCCTTGATGCTGGCCGGCGGGCTGAGCGTCGTGAAGGCGAGGACCATGTCGCCCCGCCGGTTGCGCGCCAGATCGACGAAGTCGCCCACGTCCGTGGCCAGGTCGACGCGATCGGTCCAGTCTCCCTCGGAGATCCCGTAGCCCCACTCGTATGGCGCGGCCAGCGGCCCTTCTTCGTAGCCGATGATGGCCTCGGTGAGCGACACGTCGTAGTGGCCGAGCAGGTGCAGCGGCGCGGCCGGGATGAACGTCACGACCTCTTCCTCGACCCGATAGCCGCCCGGCACCGCGCCCAGCGGGCCGGTGACGACGAACGTCTCTGCGCTGATTGTCTCGGACCGGACCCGGGACGAGAACGTGACGGCGACCGACAGGTCCGCGTCGACGTCCGTCGCGTCGGCTGCGGGCAGCGTCGATATCACCTCGAGCGGTCGGACGGGTAGACCGTCGTCGTCGGTGTCGTCATCGCCGCCGTCGTCGTCGTCGTCGTCGTCGGGCGGGCCCAAACTGCAACCGCTGCCGATGAAGGTGCAGCCGATCCCGCCCAGCAGGATGACCCGCAAGATGAATTTCCCCACGCCCCCCTCCTCTCAACCACCTGGCACTATGTCACGCTCCGACGGAGCAGTGACCCCGGAAAGCAAACAGCCAATCACGTGAATTCGAGATCGGCTGGTCCAAAACAAGGCAGCGCCGAGGAGAAGTCGCCCCCGGAGGGCGACGCGCACGACTTGCCGTCGGCAGACGCGGATAACTTCATCGCTGGCGGATTCGCGCCCCGACGACTGACCTGTCGACCGTCACCGACTGAGCGCCCGAGAAGAGCGCAATTGAAGGGCGGGCGGAATCGCCGACGAGATCGTCAGTCCGGGCGCGCCCGCCGCCTGGCGCCGTGACTGGCCAGCCACTCCTCGGCCGCCTCGGTGCCTTCCTTGTGCTCGACGCTGCGAGCCTCGGCCAGCGACTCCTCGGCCAGGCGGCGCGCCCGGCCGCGATCGCCGGGTGCGTCCCACAGCGCACGCGCCAGCTCCAGCTTCGTCCACGACGAGTCGGAGGCACCGGCCTTGCCCGCCTGTCTCACCTTGAAGGCGCGCTCGAGCAGCGGCAGGGCCAGCCGCGGCTCTCCCTTGCGGTTGTGGGCGAAGCCGAAGACGGTGAGCGTGTCGGCCAGCTGCTGGGCGTCGGGAGCCAGGATCTTCTCGGCGGACGCGAGCGAGAGCTTCGCCTGCGCGAGCGCGTCGTCATGGCGCTTCAGGCGGGTGAAGACGGTGGCCAGCATGTTGCGAAACTGGATGATGTCGCGCGACGCTTCCGGCTGGCCGGAGGCGAGGTAGATGTCGATCGCCTCCTGCACGCGCGCGGCCGACTGCTCGTAGCGCTCCGCCTGGTTGAGCGTGATGGCCAGCCCGCCGATGAGGGCGGCCAGGTAGCGGCTCTTGGGCCCCAGCACGCGGCGCCAGATCGCGATCGCGCGCTCCTGGCTGGCCAGACCCTCGTCGACGCGGCCGACCGCCCCCTGCGCCACGCCCAGCGCGAAATAGGCCGCCCCGGTCATCTCGTGATCGTCGCCGTACACGCGGCGAAACCCGGCCAGCGCGCGCTCGGCCAGCGCGAGCGCTTCCTCGCCGCGGCCCTGCTCCTGCCGCACCGAGCTCATCGTCTTGAGCGTGAACAGGGCCAGCGGGTGATCCGCGCCGCCCACCTCGATCTGCGTGTAGAGCGCGAGCGCCCGCTCGAACTCGGCGATCGCGCGCTCGTGCTCGCGCAGCTGGTGGTAGAAGGCGCCCAGCCGGTAGATCGCCGTGGCCACCTCGCTGCTGCGCGCGCCGAACGCGCGCGTGTCCAGCTCGATGGCGCGCTGGTACTCGGCGATCGCGCGCTTGCCGTCTCCCTGGTAGGCGTAGATGTCGGCGAGCATGGTGGACAGGGACGCGAGCTTGCCCGGTCGCGAGCCGGTGCGCTCGATGGCGGCGCGGGCGTAGCCGGCCCAGCGCAGCGCCTGATCCGCCTGGCCGCGCTCCTTGCTGATGCTGGTCAAGCCGAAGTAGGCCTCGATCCTGACGTCGTCGTGGCCGGCCTGCTCGGCCGCCACCGCGGCGGCGTCGAAGCCCTTCTCCGCGTCGTCGAGGCGTACCTGGAGCAGGTCGAGCTGCGCCGCCTTGAAGCGCGCCTCCGCCACCAGCGGGCTCCAGCCGATGGCGGCGGCCTCGCCGACCACCCGCTCGACGAGGGGCCGGGCCTTGTCGAGCTGCTGGGCGTGGACAAGCGCGTCGGCGCGGGCCAGCGTGGCTCGCGTGGCGGCGATCTGCTGGCGCGTGCGCGCATCGCGCGGCAGCGGCAGCGGCGCGGCGAGCGCCTTGGCGTCGGCGCAGTCGGCGATCGAGCTCAGGTTCGACGGGACCTGGAAGGCGTTGCCGACCATCGCCGCGTCGGGGCGCTCGAGGATCTGCACCGTGGCGGCCAGCTCGACGCGACGCCGCTCGAGGCAGGCCATGCGCAGGGCCAGCATGTCCTCGGTCTGCTCCTGGCGCACCCGGGTGGCGGCGCAGGCCTCGCGGTGGGCCGCGATCCACTGGCCGGCGTAGGTGTCGAGCTCGCGCATCACCGTCGCCGACGCGCTGGACGCGACGACGAGCCCGGTGGCGGCGAAGGCAGAGCGGATGCGGCCGCGCGCCGCCTCGCCCCACACCGGGGCGATGAGGGCTGGCCCGCCGTCGCACAGCGGCGCGTCGTCCGCCCCGGAGCGGATGCCGGCCGCGGCCAGCCCCGCGGTCAGGAGGACGGCGGCGGCCCCCGCGGCGATGGCGGCGCGGCGCCAGGTGGGCGGCGCGAGCTCGGCAAGCATCGCGTCCATCGTGGGAAAGCGGCGGTCCGGCCTGGCGCGCAGGCCGCGCACGATCGCGGCGCGCATGCGGCGCGGAACGCCGCTGCGCCGCGGCGGCGGCACGACGCGCTCGGCGACGGCGGCGGCGTGGATCTCCTCCAGGCCGGCCCCGGCGAACGGGCGGTCGCCGAACAGCGCCTCGTACAGCGCCACGGCGAAGGCGAACTGATTGCAGCGGGCGTCGACCTCGTCGCCGCGCACCTGCTCCGGTGCCATGTACGCCGGCGTGCCGACCAGCGCGCCGGTGCGGGTGAGCGGCGAGGCGAGCAGGCTGTCCGGTTCCTCGTCGGTCGGCGCGTCGCGGTCGACCTGGTCGCCCGCCGGCTCGCGCCGCTCCGGCGCCTCGTCGGCGCGGGCCAGGCCGAAGTCGGTGACCTTGATCGAGCCGTCGCTGCCGACCATCACGTTGTGCGGCTTGAAGTCGCGGTGGATGAGACCGGCGCGGTGAGCCGCGGCGAGCCCGCGGCCGGCGGCGCGGAAGACCTCGAGCACCTCGGCCGGGCGGCGCCGCTTCTCGCGCAGCCAGCGGGACAGGTCGCTGCCCTCGACGTACTCCATGGCGATGAAGACCTGCCCCTCGTACGCGCCGATGTCGTAGACGGCGACCACGTTCGGGTGCGAGACCTGTGCCATGGCCTGGGCCTCGCGCTGCAGGCGCGCGCGCGTGGCCTGGGTGTCGCCGGAGTCGAGCAGCTCGCGGCGCAGCAGCTTGACGCACACCTTGCGCTTGAGCTCCGGGTCGTCGGCCAGGCTGACAGCGCCCATGGCGCCGGCGCCGAGCGGCCGCTCGATCACGTAGCGATCGATCACCGTGCCGGTCGGGGGATGGCCCGCGGACCGCGAGAGCGCCGGGCGTCTGGCGAGCGGCAGGGCCGCGTTCGAACCGGCCGCCGCGGTGCTCTCCAGGCCGCTCGGCGGCCTGATCGGCAGCATGGTGTCCGTGCCGCGGGCCAGCACCGCGACCAGCGCGCGGCAGTCGGCGCAGCCGTCCAGGTGGTCCTCGACCCGATCGGCCTCGTCGTCGGCCAGGGTTCCGCTGACGAAACCATGGACCGCCTCGAGGCCGAGGCAGCCGCCGTGCAGCGCATCCATCGTCGGTGGCGATGATAACAGCGCGGCGCCGCGTGCGCGGCGGGCCGCCGTCGCCAAACCGGCGCGCTCGGCTCAGGCGTGACCGAAGTGATACGCCGAGATGCGCTTGCCCATGTAGGTGCCGCTGTACGCGGTGGTGCCGCGATCTGCGCCCGCGGCGCCGGCGACGACCATGAGCGGCAGCAGGTGCTCCTCGCGCGGATGCACGTCGCGCGACGCCGGCGCGGTCGACCACGCGGCCAGCCGCCGGTCGCGCTCGGCGGCGTCGAGCGACGCCGTCTCGCTCAGCCAGGCGTCGAACTCCTCGGCCGGGCGAGCCGCGCGCGGATCGCGGAAGCCGCGCATGTTGTGATAGGACATGCCGCTGCCGATGATGAAGACGCCCTCGTCGCGCAGCGGGGCCAGCGCGCGGCCCAGCTCGATGTGGCGCTCCGGCTCGAGCCCGGCCAGCAGCGAGAGCTGCACCGCCGGGATGTCGGCCTCGGGATAGGCCACCTTGAGCGGGATGAAGGTGCCGTGGTCGAACCCGCGCTCCGGGTCGGCGGCGGCCGTGAATCCGGCGGCGCCGAGCAGCTCGCCGACTCGCACCGCCAGCTGCGGATCGCCGGGCGCCGGCCACGTGATCGTGTACGCGTCGGGCGGAAAGCCGTAGTAGTCGTAGAGCATCCCCGGGCGTTCGGCCGTCATGAGCGTCGGGACCGGCTCCTCCCAGTGGGCCGACACCACCAGCAGGGCTCTCGGCCGGCGCGGCGTGGCGTCCGGCAGCGAGCGCAGGTACTCGAGCAGCCCGTCGTTCTCGTCGCGCGGCAGGCCGAGGTCCACGAACGGCCACGGCCCGCCCCCGTGCGGAAGGAACACCACCGGCATGCGTCTCGCTTCGCCCGCCATCGCTTCACCGCCTGGTCTGGCCCCGTCACAGGTGGGGCGTGTGGCGGAACTGTGCCATGACCGGGCGGCCGATCAAGCTCCGCGAGCTCCGGTGAAACAGTTCCGCCACCGTTACACGTAACGGTCAGTGTAACTGCCAATTTCAATATTTGACTGACAGAGACGTACGATGTCTGCTGGGTCGGGCATTGTTGCGAGGAGGTGTCGTATGCGAAGGATCGTATCGTTGGTCCCGCTGTCGCTGCTGTCGATGGCGTGGTTGGCTCTGGTCCCCGGCTGCGCGATGGACGCAGAGGAGGGGCTGGAGGACGAGCTCGCCGCGGCGGAGGAGCCGGGCGAGGCGTCGACGAGTCCGCGCCCGAGCCAGCGGTCGAGGCCGATCTCGAGGCCATCCCGGTCGAGGAAGACGACGCAGCGGCCGAGGCCGCGGCTGCCGCCGCCAAGGGCGACGGCAACGAGTCGGAGGCGCGCGAGAACGGCGACTGGTGCCACGCGAAGTGCGGCTTCGCCGACATCGTGTACGCCGGCCCGAACGTCACGACGAACTGCCACGGCTGGGGGCACATCGTGTGCCACCACCGCAGCTCCGAGCTCGTGAACGCGTACTGGTGCGCGCCGCTCCAGTGCCGCATCGACGCCATCTTGCAGTGACGAGCTAGAGACCGTCGGGTCGATACGAGTCCCCGCCCGGACCTCCGCGTCCCGGCGGGGCTCCCTACGCGACGCAGTCAGCGCGCGCTGGACGACTTCGGGCGGGCCGGCGCGGGGACGGCGTCGCGCAGCGAGGCAAGCAGCGGGTCGCTCAGGGCGCGGTCGCGATCGAAGCCGGCGGCCACGGCGCGGCTCAGCTGCTGGGCCGCCTTCTTCTTGTCGCCGAGCGCCGCGTGCTCGCGCGCGATGTAGTACAGGGCCTCGCCGTGCAGCTTGCTCGACGCCGGCACGCGCTGGTAGGCGGCGATGGCCGCGCTGCGGTCCTTCCTGGTGCTGAGCGCGTAGCCCAGGTGCAGCCAGGCCATCTCGTCACGGGGCCTCTTCGCGACCAGCCGGCGCAGGACGGCGACCGCCTCGTCGTAGCGCTTCTCGTCGGAGGCCATCTCGGCCTGCTGCAGCATGCGGCCGCGCTCGTCGGTGCTCGGGTTCCAGTACTTGTACTGCAGGGAAAGGAACGGCTCCGGCGTCCAGCGGTACTCCATGTAGCGTGCGGTCTGGTCGGCGACGCGGCGGCCGAACCGGCGCGCCACCAGGTGCAGCGCCCCGTCGATGCCGGCCGACACGCCGGCCGTCGTGATGTACTTGCCGTTGTCGATGAAGCGGCGCCCGGGCTTGACCCGCGTCTTCGGCGCCTTCTTCTGCAGATCCTCGACCGCCTGGTAGTAGGTGGTGATCTCCATGCCGTCGAGCACGCCGGTCTCGGCGACCGGGAACGCGCCGGTGCACACCGTCAGCGTGACCTCGGCGCTGGCCATCGAGCTGCGCAGCCACTTCATCATGGCGTCGCTGTCGGAGATCTGCGAGCTCTGCCCGCCGGGGATGACGATGATGTCCGGCCTGGGGGCGTCGGCGATCGAGTACTGCGGGACGATGCGGATGAAGCCCTGGGACACGATCGGGTCGCGCGTCTTCGCCACCGTGTAGACGTTGAGCGCGCTCGTGATGCCGTCGCCGGCGAAGTTGCCGGCCGCCTGCAGCACCTCGGCCGGTCCGCCGAAGTCGAGGATCTCGGTGCCCTCGTAGATGACGATGGCGACATTCGTCTGCTCGCCGGCCGAGGCGAGCCGGGCGGAAGCACACAGAGCCAGCAAGATGATCGCGGTCTGTCTCATGAGAGACCTCCTGTGCCCGCGACTCTGCCAGCCCGAGGCGAACCGCTCAGTCGGTTTGCGGCGAGTCGAGCCTCTCGCGCGGTGAGCTGGTCAGGCGGCGCTCGAACTCGCCGCGCCGGCTGCGGCTCAGCCTCAGGCGCGTGCCGTCGGACAGCACCACGATCGAGTCGCCGCGGAACAGCGGGTGCAGCTCGCGCACGCGCTCGATGTTGACGATGGTGGAGCGGTGGATGCGGGCGAACTGGCCCGGGTCGAGCCGCGTCTCGAGATCGGCCAGCCGCTCGCGCACCAGGTGGATCTGGTCGCCGGCGTGGAGCTGCACGTAGTCGTCGGCCGCCTCGATCCAGTCCACCGAGTCGGCCGGCACGAACACCGAGCGGTCGCGCTCGCGCACCACGAAGCGGCGCACGAACGGCCGCGCCGACTTCTCGCGGTCCTCGAGCAGGTCGAGCAGGCGCTCCTCGATCGACCGCGCGCTGTGCGAGCGCAGGTGCTCCTTGGCCCGCCGCAGCGCGGCGCGGAAGCGCTCGTCGTCGAACGGCTTGAGCAGGTAGTCGAGCGCGTGCACCTCGAAGGCGCGCAGCGCGTACTGGTCGTAGGCGGTGACGAACACGATGATCGGCACCGTGCCGGGCCCGATCGCCTCCACCAGGTCGAAGCCGCCCACCTCCGGCATCTGCACATCGAGGAACATGATGTCCGGCCGCGTGCGCAGCACCAGCTCCTCCGCGTCGGCGCCGGAGCAGGCGCCGACGACGGCGATCTCCGGATCGCCGGCCAGGCCGAGCTGGACGGTCTCGCGGGCCAGCGGCTCGTCGTCGACGATGAGGACGCGGATCAACGCTGCTCCTCCTCGAACGGCAGGGTCAGGCTGGCGACCACGCCGCCGCGCGCGTTGCAGCAGCGTGAAGGTGTGGCGGCCGCCGTACAGCTGCTCCAGCCGCGCGCGCGTGTTCTCCAGCCCGATGCCGCGGCGGACCGGCTCGCGCAGCGATCCGCTGCTGAACAGCTCGATGTGCAGCTCGTCGCCGTCGCGCCAGGCGCGCGCCTCGATGCGGCCGGACGCGGCCGATGGCTCGATGCCGTGCCGGATCGCGTTCTCGGCCAGCGGCTGCAGCATCATGGCCGGCACGCAGGCGCGCTTGAGGTCGTCCGGCACGTGGATCTCCACGGCGAGGCGGTCCGGGAAGCGGATGCGCTGGATGTCGAGGTAGCGGCGCAGCACGCCGACCTCGCGGCCCAGCGGCACCAGGTGCTCGCCGGCCTGGTCGAGCGAGTAGCGCAGGAGGTCGCTGAGGCCGGCGATCATCTCGACCGCCTCGGAGCTGCGGCCGACGCGCACCAGGCCGCCGATCGCGTGCAGCGTGTTGAAGAGGAAGTGGGGCTGCATCTGCAGCTCGAGGGCGTGCAGGCTGGCGTGGGCCAGCGACTTCTCAAGCTGCAGCGCGGTGATCTCGCGCTGGCGCAGCCGGCGCTGGGCGTCCACGGCCCAGCTGATGCCGACCACGGCGAAGTAGATCATCGCCTCGAGGAACAGCTTGTCGACGTCCAGCACCCGGCCGAGATCGAACTCCTGGATCCCCATGTGGTCGTACGGCTGGATCCACAGGTCCATCGCCGTCCACCACGCGACGTGGAGCATGCCGCCGAGCACCGCGACGGTGAGGTGGACAAGGCTGTTGCGCAGCGAGAACGGGATGAGCGGCGCGCGCCGGCCCAGCCACGCGACCACCGGCGTGACCGCGGCCCACGCGTACCAGGTCAGGAGCACGCAGGCGAACAGGCGGACCGCCGAGTGACCGTGGGTGCGCACGTGCCAGTACGCCGCCGACGCGCAGACGACGCCGAACAGGGTCCAGAACGCCAGCACGATGACGACGGCGGGGCCGGATCCGCGCCGGAGCCTCGCCAGCGCGCGTGCGAGACCGCCGCCCCCCACCGGTTCCGGATCCGCCCCTGGCATCAGCTACGAGTATCCCCGGGCGCCGGGCTTTCCGTCGGGGGATTTCGGTGAGCTGTGTCGGCGGCGCGGCGAGCCGGCGGTTCGAGGCGGCGTCGCGAGCCGGGGCTGGCCGGCCGGCGCCGGCGGGCCGGATCTCCCGTCTCATGGGCGGTGCGCATGAGACCGACCGCGGGCGCGACTGTCGGCGGTCGGCTGGCTTACGCTCGGTCCGGCTGCGGCGATTCGTCGCCCCGGAACCGCATCCGCGGGACTGGACGCCCGCCCGGGGTGCCGCATGCTTTCCCCGCGGTCGAGACTCCCACGCACGGAGGAGGAGAACAGACATGTCGCTTCGGATTGGAGACGAGGCTCCGAACTTCAAGGCGGAGACCACGGAAGGCAAGATCGATTTCCACGAGTGGATCGGCGACGGGTGGGCCGTCCTTTTCTCGCACCCGAAGGACTTCACGCCGGTCTGCACCACCGAGCTGGGCTACATGGCCAGGCTCAAGCCGGAGTTCGACAGGCGCAACGTGAAGATCCTCGGCCTGAGCATCGACCCGGTGACCGATCACGCGCGCTGGGCCAAGGACATCGAGGAGACCCAGGGAACGGCGCCCAACTACCCGATCATCGGCGACGCCGACCTGACGGTGGCCAAGCTCTACGACATGATCCACCCGAACGCGACCAGCGCGAACCCGCGCACCGCGGCCGACAACGCCACCATTCGCTCGGTGTTCGTCATCGGGCCGGACAAGAAGGTCAAGCTGACGCTCACCTACCCGATGAGCACCGGCCGCAACTTCGACGAGGTGCTGCGCGTGATCGACTCGATCCAGCTCACCGCGCGCCACGAGGTGGCGACGCCGGTCAACTGGAAGCCGGGCGAGGACGTCATCATCCCGACCAGCGTGTCCGAGGAGGACGCCAAGAAGAAGTTCCCGGCCGGCTGGAAGTCCCCCAAGCCCTACCTGCGCATCACTCCGCAGCCGAAGTGACGCGAGCGCGGCCGGGCTGCGGGAGGACCATCCCGCGGCCCGGCCGGTGCGTGTCTACTGCACGTCGCCGGGCGACGGGTCGGTCGGGGCCCAGCCCGCCACCGAGGTGCGCTGCAGCGAGTCGTTGATGCCGTCTCCCAGCGCGTTCTCGTCGAACTGGCCGATCACGTTCAGCTTGGCCTGGAGCGCCGGATCGTCGGTGGTGCCGTACGCGATCCCGTCCATCTTGGTCGCCGTGGCGCCGCTCGTCGTCGTGAAGGTCGGGCCGTTGCCCACGTCGAGGCTGGCCGCGAAGTCGGCCACACCCGCGCAGGCGTCGCAGCGGACCAGCAGCACGCCGTCCTGACCGTTCTGGAAGCTGCTGTTCGCGAACTCCTCCTGATCGCCGGGCGCGGTGACGTTGCCGATCACCCACACGCCGTCGGCGGCCAGCGATCCGGCCTCGGACAGCTGGAACACGTCGTACATGAGGTCGTTGCTGCCGTTGATCAGGAGCACGTACCAGCCCTGCACCGAGAAATCGACGGTCGCGCCGGTCTTGTTGGCGATCTCGATGAACTCGGCGGTGTCGGTCATGTCCTGGTCGGGGTCGATCTCCCAGATGTAGAGCTGCGAGGCGAAGTCGCACGCGGCGTCCAGCGCGCAGTCGGAGTCGAAGCAGTCGGTGGCGCCGTCGTTGTCGTTGTCGTCGTTGTCGTCGCAGACCAGCTCGGAGCTGCCGAAGCCGGTGAAGTTGCCGCTGTCGGCGGTGCCGTCGATCTGCGCGCCGCGCGTGTCGGTCAAGCCCGCGACCGTCACGACGTACGCGGTCTCCGCCGTCTGCGTCGTCGTCGTCACCGTCACCTGGCGGGGGTCGTCTCCGACGGCCGCCGCGGTCGCCGAGAGGCCGCTGGTGAAGGTGAAGTCGCCGGGCTGGACGCTGGCCGGGTCGATGCGCCGGTCGAACGTCACGGTGACGGTCGTGGCGGCGGACGCGTCCGCCTCGGTCACGCGCGGCGGATTGCAGCTGGTGATCGCGACCTCGCCGCCGGCCCAGATGGACGGCTGGGCCACGTCCTGGAAGCGCCACAGCGGGGTCGGGCCGATGCGGAGGATGCAGCCCCCGGCGAGATCGAGGCTGTCTCGCAGGGCGGCCTCGAGGCGGAAGCGAGGAGCGTCAGGGGTGCCGCTCGGGATCCCCGGGGTGGCGATGGCGGCCGCTTCGTGTCCGCCGCCGGCCGGGGCGAAGTTCGCCAGGACGGTCGCGTCCAGGACGATCAGCTCCGAGTCGTAGTCGTCGGTCGGGGCGGCCGCCGGGCTGACCAGGAGGGTCGCCGCGCTGGCGTCCTGGACCAGCGCGTCGACGTCGCCGCCGCTGGCGTCGATCGTGAAGCCGGTGACCGCGGTGGCGCGCGGCTGGCCGTCCTGCGTCACCTTGGCGGTGACGGTGAAGCTGACGGTGTCGCCGACCGCCAGCGCCTTGTCCAGGTCGGCGGGGGCCACCGCCACGAACAGCGCCGGTCCGGCCTGCTCGGCCTGGACGAAGACACCGGCCGGATCGTTGCCGACCGCCGGCCGGATGTACGTGACCATGGCTCCGTCGATCGGCAGCGTCAGCGCCGTGCCGTCGGTCGCCGCGCGCGCCGCAGCGATCTGACCCGACGGCGTGCTGTCGCTCTCGCAGCCGCTGGTGTCGAACGAGCAGTCGTCCGCGCAGGCCAGCTCGCCGCCGGTGAAGACGCCGACCGAGGCGCAGGTCGCGTCGCCCAGCGCGTCGCCGTCGCAGTCCTCGCCGACCTCGGCGATGCCGTTGCCGCAGATGGCGTCCGCCGTGCAGCCGCTCGTGTCGAGGGTGCAGTCGGTGGTGCAGGCCAGCTCGCCGCCGGCGAAGTCGCCTGCGGTGGTGCAGTCGTTCGCGCCCAGCGAGGTCCCGTCGCACTCCTCGTCGCCGGTCAGCCGACCGTCGCCGCAGATGGCGGACGCGCCGCCGCCGTCATCATCATCACCGCCTCCATCGTCGTCGCCGCCGCACGCAGCGGTGCCGGCGACGGCACAGACGAGGACAAGCAACCACGCTCGAATGTGTTTCGGGTTCATCGGGGCGCGACTATTACACTGTGCGATGGCGAGCTGTCCAGAGCCTCGAAACAACCCAGTATCGCGTCCCTGTGTTGCGTTCTCGACGCCACGTGAGCACGCGCGCGGCGATATGCTGCGCGCATGAACATCCGGCTGGCCGCCCTCCTCCTCGCCTCGTGCACCGCGCCGGTCAAGACCGGCGAGACGCCGCCGGAGGCGCCCGGCCCGGCGGCCGGCCTGCGCGTCTCGGTCAAGCTCGCGCCCTCGGTGGCCGAGTCCGCGCAGAACGGGCGGCTGCTGCTGCTCCTGGCCACGCGGGCCGACGACGAGCCGCGCAACCAGCTCAGCGACATGGACGACACGGCCCAGGTCTTCGGCGTCGACGTCGAAGGATGGGCGCCGGGCGAGTCCCGCGTCGTTAACGGCGGCCGCGCCGTGGCCGGCTATCCGATCGCGGACCTGGCCGACGTGCCGCCCGGCGACTACACGGTGCAGGCGCTGCTGCACAGGTACGAGACCTTCCGCCGCGCCGACGGACACGTCGTCATGCTGCCGCCGGACCGCGGCGAGGGACAGGTGTGGAACGAGGCGCCCGGCAACCTCGTCTCGACCCCGCGCCGGATACGCGTCGATCCGACCGCCGGCGGCACCATCGAGGTCGTGCTCGACCGCGCGCTGCCGCCCCTGCCGCCGACGCCGGAGCTGCGCCGGGTGCGCCGGGTGAAGCTCAGGAGCGAGCTGCTCTCGAAGTTCTGGGGCCGCGACATGTTCCTGGGCGCGATGGTGCTGCTGCCGGAGGGCTGGGACAGCCACCCGCGCGCGCACTATCCGCTGGCCATCTATCACGGGCACTTCAGCCGCAACCTGACCGGCTACCGCGAGGCGCCGCCGGATCCCAAGCTGCCGCAGCCGGACATGGAGAACCTGCGCCGCCACTGCCCCAACGGACACGGAGGTGAGTGCGCGAAGTACGGCTACGAGCGCATGGTGCAGGAGGCCGGTCATCGCTTCGCGAAGCTGTGGGAGAGCGAGGATTTCCCGCGCGTCATCCTGATCGAGATCCAGCACGCCAACCCGTACTACGACGACTCGTACGCGGTGAACTCGGCCAACGTGGGCCCGTACGGCGACGCCATCACGCACGAGCTCATCCCGCACATCGAGAAGGAGTTCCGCGGCCTGGGCGCGTGGGCGCGCGGCATGTACGGCGGCTCGACCGGCGGCTGGGAGGCGCTGGCCGCGCAGGTCTTCTACCCGGACGAGTACAACGGCGCGATCGGCAGCTGCCCCGACCCGATCGACTTCCGCGCCTACACGACAATCGACATCTACGGCGACGAGAATGCCTATTTCGCGGAGGGGCCTTTCCGCCGCACGCCGCGCACCGGGCAGCGCCACGACGACGGCACGGCGCGCAGCACCACCGAGATGGACAACCGCAAGGAGCTGGCGCTGGGCACGCGCTCGCGCTCCGGACAGCAGTACGACATCTGGGAGGCGGTCTACTCGCCGGTCGGCGACGACGGCTATCCGCGCCGCATCTACGACAAGGTGACCGGGCGCATCGACAGGAGCGTGGCCGAGCACTGGCGCGAGAACTACGACCTGGGCCACATCCTGACCCGCGACTGGGCGAAGCTGGGCCCGAAGCTGCGCGGCAAGCTGCGCATCAACGTCGGCAACTTCGACACCTACTTCCTCGACCGTTCGGTGCGCCTGGTCGAGGAGCGCCTGCGCCAGGTCGACAACCCGCGCTCCGACGCCCTCTTCGCGTACGGCGCTCGCGACGGCCACTGCTGGAGCGGCGACGCAGAGCACATGAACTTCGAGTCGCGCCTGACCTACCACGAGCGCTTCATCCCCATGCTGGTGAAGCACTTCCTGCGCACGGCGCCGAAGGGGGCCGACACGCGCAGCTGGCGTTACTGAGTCGAGGCGCGCAGGAGGACGTTGACCCAGGTGCGGTACGGCGCCCAGGCGGCCGCGATGTCGATCAGCCTGTCGCGGTCCGGTGTCTCCTGCAGGCCGTACAGCTGCTTGACCGCGGCGTGCAGGCGCGGCTCGCCGACCGCCAGGTAGTCGACGGCGCCGCCGGCGCGCACGTAGATGAGCGCCGCGTAGAAGGCGCCGATGCCGCGGACGCGGCGCGCCTCGCGCATGGCGTCGTCGGGCGCCATGGCGGCCAGGCGGGCCGTGTCGAGCAGACCGGCCCGGGCTGCCTCGGCCACGCCGCGCAGCCGGGCCAGCCGCTCGTCGCCGACTCCGTCGATGGTCCCGGCCTCGAGCAGCCGGCCCGGGGTCGGAAAGGCGTGCAGCTCGATGCCGTCGATGGTGAAGCGATCGCCGAGATCGGCGGCGATGCGGGCGCGCAGGGACGCGGCCTGCGCCATCCGCCCGCGCCCGACCAGCACCGACCAGGCGGCCGCCTCGTACGCCGAGTAGAAGCAGACAGGGCGCAGGTAGTCGCTGGCCTCGAGCAGGCGGCGCACGACCGGGTCGCGATCGCCGACCGCGGCGTAGCCGACCGCCGAGCGATCGAGCGACAGGATGCGCCGCACCTGCGCCTCGACGGCGCCGCGGTCGAGATCGGCGGGCCCGCGGACGGTCGCGTGGACCCGCCCGCGCCGGGCCGGCGCCGGCTCCTGCCACAGCCGGACCGCGGCGGTCTGCCGGTACCCGTTGACGACGAAGGCGAAGCGCACGACCCCGCCGGCGCACGCGCCCGACCGCCGCAGCGGCGCGAACCGGCTCAGGAAGCCGGCCGCCGCGGCCAGCGAGAACGGTCCCTCGGGATCGATCGCGAGCTCGAACCTCTTCGCGTCCATGACCTTCGTGTCCATGACGCCAAGGCTACGCGGGGGCTGCTGACACCGTCCTGTCAGCAGGCCGCGCCCCAGGTCGGTCTTGACGAGGGCGGCGGCGGGGCGGAACCTGATTCCGTCGGTGTACCAGGCGGAGGGAGGACAAGGATGGCACTCGCACGCGAGACGATGACCGATGAGCAGCGCAAGTCGGTGGTGCTCGAGTATCTCAAGGCGTTCGACAACGGGGGCGTGACGTCAACCGGCGGCAGCGTCCTCGAGCTGTTCGCCGACGACGCGCAGGTCTACTTCCCGAAGTGGGGGCTGGCCACCGGCAAGGAGATGATCGGCCGGCTGTTCGGCGACGTGGGCGGGACGCTCAAGTCGATCGTCCACCACTACTCGCACTTCAACTGGATCTTCTCCGGCAGCGACCTCGTCGTGTGCGAGGGGACCAGCCACGGCGAGCACCGCGACGGGCCGTGGCGCGCCGGCGTCCCCGACTGGGGCGCGGGCCGCTGGTGCGACGTCTTCGAGATCCGCGACTGGAAGATCCAGCGCTGCTTCATCTACCTCGATCCGGACTACGCGGCCGGCGACGTCGACCGCTATCCCTGGCTCGACAAGGCCCGTCGCTAGCGACCCTCGGCTACACTGCCGCGATGTTCGACGCTGCCATCGAAGCCGGCATCGCGACCTTCCTGGCCCACCGCGGTGCCGACGACGACGAGGTGCGGGCGGCGCTCGAGCGCGCCGGCGTCGAGCCGTGGCTGGCCCAGCGGCTGGTGGTGTTCCTGCCGGTCGCGCTGGGCCGGCGGCTGCTGTCCGGCGCGACGATGACCGAGATGGTCACCGACGGCGGGGTCGAGCGTCGCCTCGACGACGAGCCGGTCTTCGTCGCCGGCGAGCTCGGAGTGGGCGCGCCCAGCGCCGCGCGCGTATTCGATGTGGGCCTCGGCAAACGGATACGTGGCCCGAGCCGCAGCTCCGGAGGTCAGCGCGGCGGGCTCCTCCCACGCGTGACGCTCGACCGCGAAGCGGGCGGGGATGGCTCCCAGCGCGTAGGCGGCGGCGATGTCGTTGGGCGGGAACGTCCTGGTCACCCCCGCGGCGCGCTTCACCGACCGCACGTGCCTTCGCCTCCTGCGCGGTCTGGATATAGGCGTAGGTCGATGTAGTCCCACGCGTGCAGCTCCTCGATCGAGGTGGCGCCCGGGCTCTTCTTGGCCGTGTAGTCCTGCGCCGCGTCGGCCGACGCGAGGTTGCTCTCGATCGCCTCTGGCCACATCCCGAGGCGGATGAAGATGTGAGAGGGCATGTGCAGCGCATGCGGGACCCGCGGCACGATGGAGGCATACACCCTGGCCGCCGGCAGGCCCTTTTGGGCCAGTCGGCGGGTAGTCGTACGCGTGGATGAGGTAGTGCACGACGCCCGGATGATCCTGACGCACGGCCCACAGCTTCTCGAGCATGGCGGCGGCCTGCTTCTGGTTGCGAGCTCGGGATCCGCCGGCGGCGCCGAGCCAGCAGCGACAGGGCGAGAACGCGGTCACCTCCTGTCCGGCAACTGCTCGTGCGCCTTCGCGAGCGCGGCCGCGAAGGCCTTGGCCCGCGCCGGATGGCCGCCCACCCCGTGGCAGCTCTGCTGCGACCGCGCCGCTTTGCCGCCCTCCGGCGCGGCATCGGGCGCGTCGTAGAAGCGGCGACCGAGGCGATGAGGACCAGTTCGAGCTGCTCTTCGCCGCGCCCTTCCGGCCTGATCGACGGCCTTGCGCTCGGCCTCCATCTCCTCGGGCGTCGGTGGCACCCAGATCGGCATGGTAGTGCGTCATCGCGATGCCCCGGTACGCGATCGCGCAGTTCGATCCGCCTGGTCACGTCCTCGAAGACGGAGCTGAGCCTCGCCGTAGAAGAACGAGTGCAGGAACGCCACGCCGCGCTCGAACTGCGCCTGCACTCCGGGTCAACGAGGTCGGGAAGTTCACCTGCCCACTGTTGAATCGCGGGCGGCGGCACGGCGGTGGGCCTGCGTCGTCGGGGCTGCTCAGGGCCGGCGTGGTCGCGGCGCGAGGCGCTGCTCGCCAACGGAGGCCGCGGGAACAGGACGGCGAGGCGCTGGCCATGAACCACGCCGCGCCTGAACGGCTGGCGGGCTCTTGCGCATCGTCATTGGTCCCCCCTGATGGATCCCGCCATCAGAATCGATCGCGAGTCAGAATCGATCAAGGCAGCACTGGACGCGCAGAGCGATCCCACTGGGACCTCGCAGCGCGGTCGAATTCCGGTGCCCGACCTCACAGCCTTGCCGGAGAGGCCGGACGATCAGCCGGCGTCGGCGCTGGAGATGGCGCGCAGGTTGCCGCGCGAGCCGCGGCGGATTCTGCTCGGCGCGGCCGCGCACGCGGGCCTCGAGGTCGCCGGTCGGGGCGCGGTCGGCGCGCGCGCTCGCTGGCGCCGGCCGGCGCGATGCCCAGCTCGGCGCAGGCGCGCGCAGACCCGATCGATCGTCTCCTCCGGGGCGAGCGAGAACGCGCTGGCCCGCACGCGGATGAAGCGCCAGCCCAGCCGCTCGAGGGTGAGCTGGCGCTCGACAGCGCCGGCCAGCTGGTCGTCGCTCTGCTCGCGCCCGCCGTCGCACTGGATGGCCACGCGATCGCCGTCGCGCCCCTCGGCCACCACGTCGATGACGTGGTCGCCGATCGGCACGTGCAGGCTGGCGCTGTAGTCGCGCCCGCGCAGCGCCTCGACCAGGGTGCGCTCGACGGACGACGGCGGCCGCGCGCCGGTGCGCAGCTGCTGCTCGGCCGCCTTCCAGCCCGGCGCCGCCGCGTGGCCGATCAGCCTGAGCCGCAGGTCGTCCGGCTTGAGATCGCGCGCCGGATCGAGCGAGTGCACGACCCACAGCTGATCGCGGGCGCGCGACGCCGCCACGTTGAAGACCTTCTTGGCGTCGTCGCGGCGCAGGATCGGCAATCGCTTGTCGGTCGCCGGCGAGTCCACCAGCGACAGGAAGATGATGTCGCGCTCGTCGCCCTGGAACTGCGACGCGTTCCCGCACAGCAGGCGCCGGCGCCGGTACTCCGCGGCCGGCAGGTGCTGGCGCAGGAGCGCGTCGATGAACACCGCCTGGTCGGTGCCGACCATGGAGATGACGCCGATGGTGCAGTCCTCGTACTCCGGCATCTCGCAGATCGACGCGACCAGCGCGGCGATCTCGCGCGCCTCCTCCTCGTTGACCCGGTCCACCTTCTCGCCGCTGGCGACCTGGTGGACGAGCAGGGCGGGGCGCACCCGCGCCGACGAGGCCTCGCGCAGCGGCCGGATCTCCCCGGCATACGCCAGCAGGTTGCTGAACTGGATGATCTCCGGCACGCAGCGGAAGTGCTCGAGCAGCCGGATGGCGCCGCCGAACGACTGCCGGGCGAGGTCGTAGACCGACGTGCGGCCGTCGTAGAGCTGCTTGTTGGGGATGTCGTCGAGCAGCTCGTCGATGAGCCCCTGGATCTTGTCGATGCGGTGGCCCACGCCGTACGGGCTCACCTGCTCGTGGTCGCCGACGACCGCCACCTCGCGCCCCATCGCGAAGCAGGCCAGGCCGGTCACGTCGCACTGGCTGGCCTCGTCGAGGATGACCACGTCGAACTTGGTGGTCGCGATGTCGAAGCTGTCCATCACGCGCGACATCGGCATGATCCAGACCGGCACCGCCTCGCGGCACTTGACCAGGGTGCGCCGCGCTTCTTCTTTCAACCGCGCCGCGTTCTTGCCGCTGCCCTTGCCGATCTTCTTGTGCAGCGCCAGCCAGCCGGCCAGCGCCTGCTGCTCCTCGAGGCCGGTGCGCTCGAACTGCGCCCGCCAGGCCAGCTTCTCCACGAAGGCCGCCGTCACGTCCTGCAGCTCGCCGCTGACCCGGTTCACCTCGATCTGCAGCGCGTCAACGTCGCTCGCGGTCGCGGCGGCCAGCTTCTGCGCCCAGCGCCGGTAGCGTCCACGCCGCCTGCGGGTCGCCTGCGCCGGGCAGGCCGCCGGCCGCGTGCGGCATGTGGCGCTCGCGCAGCGCCTGCGCCCAGGTCGGGGCCAGCGAGCTCGATGCGGGCCAGCAGCTCGTCGCGCCGCGCGATGGCGGGGCCGACGTCGGCCAGCCGCTTCGCCCGCTGCCACGCCGTCGCGTAGCTCGCGCGCGCGCGGTTGAGGATCGAGTCGGTCATGGCGCGGACCAGCTCCGGGTCGCCCTCCGCCTCCGCCTCCGCGGCGAGGAAGGTCAGCCAGGTGTCGCGGCTGGCCGCCAGGCGTTCCGCGGTGACGTAGTGGCGGCGGGCGGCCAGCAGCCGCGGCACGCGGTCGACGAGCATCGCGCGCAGCTGCAGCACCGGCCCGTGCGGCGTGACCGGGATCGGCGTCTGCCGCAGCACCGCGGCCCAGTCGAACCCGGCCGCGACCAGCCTGCGCTCGCACGGGCGCAGCCGCTCGACGCCCCAGTCCAGCGCGCGGCGGATCGCGTCGGCGTACGGCCGCGCCGCCTTCTCCGGCTCCGCGCCCAGCGACTGCGCGGTCGGCGCGCCCAGCTGCGGCATCTGGCGATCCCAGCGCCGCCCCAGCGACGCGCGGATGGCCGCGATCTCGAGCAGCGAGCGCACCGCCTGGAACTGCTCGGCCGTCTCGGGCGGCCCCGCGTCGGTGCGGCAGCCGCGCACGAACGCCTGCCACTGCGGCTTGAGCATGGCGGTGACGACGCCGAGCCGCTTGCCGGCCGACAGGTGCGCGATGATCTGCGAGCAGATCTCGATCCCCTCGGCCACCGGCAGGTCGGTGGTCACGTGCGGGCCGTAGTGCAGGACGGCGGCCTGGCGGGGCGGGATGCCCGACGCCGCGTCCTCGATCAGATCGCAGAGCTCGCGCCACGGCTCGGCCGCGTCGGCGCTGCGCTGGCCGTCGGCCAGGCACTCGAGCAGCCACGGCTGCGGCTCGGCGAAGATGGCCGCGGCCTCCTGCACCAGGCCGGCCAGCTCGTCGAGCTGCTGCGGCCGCTGTTCGCCGTGCCGCCACAGCGCGCTGGTCTGCACGGCCTCCGGCGTGGCGGCGCGCGTGCGCGCGTTGCACAGCTCGGCGAAGGCGTCCGGATCCGGCAGCCGGGTCAGATCCGGCACGACCAGGCCTCGCCCGCGCTCGTCCTCCGGCGTGATCGCGGCGACCGCCCGGTAAAGCTCCGCCACCTCGTCGTCCTCGAGCGGCAGCGGCGCGTCCGCCACCGGCCCGGGCAGCCAGTCGTGCTGGCCGCGCGCGCCGACAAGCTCGCCGACAACGTCGGTGGTGGGGGCGCTCTCGCCGTCGACCTCGATGGATCCGTACTCGCCGGCCACCGCCGCGCGCAGCTGGGCGGTGAGCGACTCGCAGCGGCCGGCCAGCTGGTCGCGCGCCGCGCCCAGCTTCTCGATGTCGGCCTCGAGGTCCTGGCGCGTGGTGAGCGAGAAGTAGTTGAGGATGCCGGTGATCGACTCCTCGAGCTGCTTGGCGCTCTCGCCGTCGCTGTCGAGCACGCTCACGCACAGAGACTGCAGCGGCGCGGCGACCTGCTCGCGCACCACCCGCAGCGCCTTGGACGCGTGGCTGGTGACCAGGATCGACTTGTTCTGCGCCAGGAGATGCCCGATCAGGTTGGCGATGGTGTGGCTCTTGCCGGTGCCGGGCGGGCCCTGGACGATGACCGCGCCGGTCTCCTCCAGCCGCCGGATGACCCGGCGCTGCTCCGGGTTGGCCGGCCGGGTGAGCAGGAGGTCGACGTCGCGCGCCGGCGCCTCGACCTGCTCCTCGTCGGTGTCGATGCCGACCACGCGCAGGAGCGCGCGCGGCAGCTCCTTCTCCTGGAGCAGCGACTCCAGATAGCGATCGACAGCGCCGGCGAAGTCCTGGCTGCGGCGCCCGAGGTAGAGCGTCGGGTCGCGGTAGATGCGCGGCCCGCTCGCCGCGGCGGCCGCGTCGCGATCCGGGTACAGCGTGCCGCCAGGCCACAGCTTGTGCACCAGCGTCTTGAGGAAGTGATCGGTGCCCTCGCCGGCCAGCGGATCGCAGCCCTGCTGGCTGAACTCCTGCTGCAGCTGCAGCAGCGTGCGCCCGTCGACCATGAGGTGGCGCAGCATCGGCGAGTACAGCACCGCCTCGTCGTCCGACTCGGTGACGGTGAACGCGGGGATGCCCGGGTCGAAGCGCAGCTCGAGGCGCTGCAGCAGCAGCGGGTGCTCGACCTCGCCGTCGTCGTTCACCAGGATGCCGTCGCCGAAGTAGAGCTGGTACTTCTCCGACTCGCGCTCGAACTGCGACCACAGATCGTAGAGGCGCAGGAACAGGGCCAGCGGCTCCTGATGCCGCATCCAGTGCTCGCGCTGCGAGGCCCAGCGCTCGAACGCCTCCTGGCGCGCGCCGGCCTGGCGAAACGCGTCGGTGCCGTCGTCGGCGACCACTGCCGGCGACGTGCGCATGCGCGCCTCGCCCGACGGCATGTCCCAGCCGGTGGCCAGCCGCTCGCGGATCATGTCGGGCGGCTCGGGGCAGGGCACCTCCTCGGGCCGGCCGACCCGGAGAAGGAACTCGTCGGCCGCGTTCCAGCTCGACCGCCCGCCGCTGAACGCGGCGAGCCGCGCGCCCCAGTCGATCGTGTCTCCGGCGGTGACGTCCGCCAGGCGCAGCCGCCAGGGATAGCGATCGAGGTGCACGATCGGCGGCGTGCGGACGCGGTGGAGCTCCTGCAGATACGTGAAGACGCTCGCGATCCGCTTGCGAGCCTTGGCGATGGTGGTACGGCTGGACATGGATCGTGAGGCTGCCTTCGCCTTGGGGGCCGGCGAGCCTCCGACGATACCGGAGTCCACGCGGGAGGGCTCCATAAAGGCGGGCCGGTCGAGGTGCGAGCGTCGCTCGGAGTCGCTTGACCACATCTGGAAAATAGGTAACCATTCAGTTACCGATGGCTGACGCCTTCCGCGCCGTCTCCGACCCGACCCGTCGCGCGATCCTCGACCGGCTTCGCGACGGCGGCGCGCCGGTCAACGAGATCGCGGCGCACTTCGACATGAGCCGCCCGGCCGTGTCCAAGCACCTCCGCGTCCTGCGCGACGCGCGGCTGATCCGGGAGCACCGGTCCGGGCGCCAGCGGATCTACGAGCTCACGCCGGCGCCGCTCGAGCGCGTCCATCACTGGGTCGAGACCTACCGGACCTTCTGGCAGGCGAGCCTGACCCGACTGAAACAGCACATCGAAGGAGACGAGTCATGAGCGCAACCGCTGTCGGCGAGGTGATCGAGGGGACCGTGCACGCCGTCGTCAACATCGCCGCTCCGCCGGAGCGGGTCTTTCGCGCGCTCACCCATCCGGGCGAGCTGGCCGCCTGGTGGGGATCGCCGGAGATGTACCAGACCTTCGACTGGTCGATCGATCTGCGGCCGGGCGGGCGGTGGGGCTGCTCGGCGCGGACGACGGCCAACCAGGAGCTGTCGACTGTCGGCGGCGAGTATCGCGTGGTCGAGCCCCCGCACCTGCTCGAGTTCACGTGGCTGGCCAGCTGGGAGGAGTTCCGGCCCAGCGTGGTTCGCATCGAGATCCAGGCGACGCCCGGCGGCGCGCGCGTGGTGGTCGTTCACCGCGGCCAGTTCGCCAGCGGCGAGGCGCGCGACGGGGTGGACGACGGATGGAAGCGAGTGCTCGGCTGGATGGCGGACCACCTGGCGCAGGAGGTGACGCAGTGACCCGCCCGGCCGCAGCGGCAATCGCCGCGCTGGTCGCCTCGATCCTGGCCGCGCCGGCCGCGGCCGAGCGGCCGCGAGCGCTGCGCAAGGAGGTCGTCGTCGCCGCGCCGTCGGCCGACGTGTGGGCCGCGTGGTCGACCGCCGCCGGGGCGCAGACCTTCTTCGCCCCGAAGGTGCAGATCGAGCTCGAGCGCGGCGGCGCGTTCGAGATCTGGTTCGCGCCCGACGCCCCGCCCGGCCTGCGCGGCGCCGAGGGGCTGCACGTGCTGTCGTTCGTCCCGGGCGAGATGATCTCGTTCGAGTGGAGCGCGCCGCCCGACTTCCCCGACGATCCGCAAGCGCGGGGCGTCCAGCACGGTGGTGGTGCAGCTCACGCGCCTCGGGCCGCGCTCGACCAGGGTCGTCCTGCATCACCTCGACTGGGGCGGCGAGGGCCGCGACTGGGAGGGCGTCCGCGCCTACTTCGACAAGGCCTGGGACGTCGTGCTGGGCCGGCTGCAGAAGCGGTTCGCCGACGGCCGCCCGCTCGACTTCAGCAAGCTGTGAAGCGGGCGCGCGCTTCCTCTCATTCCAGCGGCAGGCTCGCCACCGACTCGACGATGTGGCTGGGCTGGTACGCGTAACGCGCCACGCTGGCCCGGCTGGTCACGCCCGACAGCACCAGCACCGTCTCCATGCCGGCCTGCACGCCGCCGATGATGTCGGTGGTCATGTTGTCGCCCACCATGACGGTGTGCTCGGAGTGCACGTCCAGGTGGTTGAGGGCGGTGCGCATCATCAATGGATTCGGCTTGCCGATGAAGAAGGCGGGCACGCCGCTGGCCTTCTCCATCAGCGCCGCCATCGCGCCGCAGGCCGGCGTCATGCCGGCGTCGCGCGGGAACGCGGCGTCCGGGTTGGTGGCGATGAAGTGGGCGCCGTCGGCGATGAGCTGGATGCCGCGCGTGATGGTGTCCAGGTTGTAGGCGTGCGTCTCGCCCAGCACGACGTACTGGACGACCGTGTCGGTGATGACGAAGCCGGCCTGGTGCATCGCCTCGGTCAGGCCGCTCTCTCCGACCACGAACGCGGTGCCGCCCGACGGACACTGCGAGCGCAGGAACGCGGCGGTGGCCATCGCCGAGGTGAAGATGTGGTCCGGCGAGGTCTCGAGGCCGGACGCGCGCAGCCGGTGCGCCAGATCGCCCGGCGTGTACATCGAGTTGTTCGTCAGCACCAGGTACTTCGAGCCGGCGGCGCGCAGCCGCCCGAGGAACTCGGAAGCACCCGGGATCGCCCTCCGGCCATGGACGAGCACGCCGTCCATGTCGATGAGGTAGCTCTTCGGGCCGTTACGCTTGCGCCCGCCGGCGCCGTCTGCCTGTGCCATCAGGCAATGGTAACCGGGGCGAAGGCGACGGCACGGGTACCCCTGCGCGATACCCGTGCCGTGCTCGGTCGTTCAGTTGCAGCTCAGTACAGGTACTGCAGTCGCAGGTAGTAGAAGCCGCCGTTGACGCCGAACTGAGTGACGCGGCGGCTGTACAGGAACTGGCCGTCCGACAGGTTGGCGGGGATCTCCTGCTTGTCGGGGAACGTGTTGAGCACGTTCGAACCCCCGACGGCGACCTTGAAGCCGGCCGGCAGCTGGTAGGAGACGTCGGCGTCGAGCGTCGCCTTGGCGCCGAACTCCTCGTCGTTGTCCCGGTTGATGGTCTTGAACCGGACCTTCCCGTAGTAGTTGCCGCGCAGCATGCCGGCGAAGGGCCCGATGCTGTAGCGACCCTGCAGGAGCCCCTTCTGGTGCGGCAACCCGTCCTCGAGCCGGTTCTTCTCCTCGCGGTTGAGCAGGATGTTCGGCACCGCCTCGCTCTCGTCGCCGAACACGTCGGCGACGCCGTCCGGTACGTTGATGTCCTTGACCTCGGTCCTGGTGAAGTTGGCGGCGGCGGTGAAGCCGAGCCGTCCCTTGCCCACGTCGGTGAACCAGTCGGCCACCACGTCGGTGCCGAGGGTCTCGGTATCGACCGCGTTGGCGAAGAACTGCGCCGCGGTGACGTCACCCGGAAGCAGGTCGGCCACGGTCATGAGCGAGCTGCTGAACTGGCTGGTGAGGACGATCCGGTTGTCGATCTTGATGTAGTAGGCGTCGGCCGTGATCGAGAAGTTCTCGACCGGCTGGATGGTCACGCCGCCGCTGCCGTTGAGGGACGTCTCCTCGTCCAGCTCCGGGATGCCGAAGCTCCGCGCGAGCGGGTCGGCGTTGTTGACCGTCAGCACCTGCCGGGGGACCAGGGCGCCGCTCTCGTCGGCCACGAACTGGGTGCTCGTGTTGTTGAAGTAGACCTGGTGCAGCGACGGCGCGCGGAAGCCGGTGCTGCCCGCCGCGCGCAGCGCCAGCTGGTCGATGATGGCGACGCGAGCGGCGACCTTGCCGTTCACGGTGGAGCCGAAGTCCTGGAAGTTCTCGAACCGCCCGGCCACGTCGACAAGGACCCGGTCGTTGAGCTCGGTCTCGAGGCCGAGATAGCCGGCCACGCTGTTGCGGGTCTCGTCCACCTCGTTGTCCGGCTGGAAGCCGGGGAAGACCTGCGCGCCGGGCACGGTGGCCAGCTCGACCGGCATACCCGTGTCCGGATTCGTCGAACTCGTAGGTCCGCCCACCGAACTCGTAGGAGGCGAGCTCGCCGGCGTGGATGCTGTAGGCCTCCAGCCGGTACTCGGCGCCGCCGTTGAGCGCCAGGCTCTTGAGCGCGTCCACCTGGATCGGGAACACGACATCGGCGTTGGCCGAGGTCTGGTGGAAGGTGAAGCCGCCCGAGTCGAACGAGGTCTGGTCGTAGTTGGGATTCTCGGGCGTGTACGACGCGTTGATGCTGTCCTCAATCTGGAAGTCGTACATGTTGCCGCCGTGATTGACCGACACATCCCAGCGCGGGCCTGAGGCGTCGCGGTCCGTGCGGACGCCGGCGCCTACCGACCAGTCGAAGATTGTCGGGTGGATCGTGGGCAGGAACCCGGTCTCCGAGTGGAAGGCGGGCTGGATGCGATCCGGCTGGTTGGGGCGCCGGTAGAAGCCGGCCGCCTCGCCCTGGCGATAGGTGAGGCCGCCGAAGCTGTACGCCTCGTTGTTGCCGAACGGGACCCTGGCGTTGTACATGAACATGCCGACGGTGGCCTGGGCCTGCCCGATGTCCAGCGAGATGTCCTCGCGGCTGAGGCCGTTGGCCGCCAGCTCGGCGTCGGTGGCCTCCGTGCCGGTCACGCCCGGGTAGAAGTCGCCGGTGTAGTCGCCGCCGCGGTTGGTCGAGCCGCGCTGGACGAACTCGGCGGTCAGGTTGAGGACGCCGCGCTCGCCGAGCCCGACGCCGCCGTTGACGCCGGTCAGCACCTGGAAGCCGTCCCCCTCGGCGGTGATGCCGGACATGGCGGTCGCCTCGACCACGCCGGGCTGCTCCTTGAGCTCGATGTTGACCACGCCGGCGATCGCGTCGGAGCCGTACTGGGCGGCGGCGCCGTCGCGCAGGACCTCGATGCGCTCGATCGACGTCGTCGGGATGGCGTTGAGATCGGTCCCGACAGTGCCGCGACCGAAGGTGCCGTTGACGTTGACCAGCGCGCTCGTGTGGCGGCGCTTGCCGTTGATGAGGACCAGCGTCTGATCGGGACCCAGGCCGCGGAGGCTGGCCGGATCGATGTGGTCGGTCCCGTCGGAGATCGACTGGTGCGACGCGTTGTACGACGGCGCCACCGTGCGAAGGACCTGGTTGGTCTCGACCTCGCCGACCTCCTGGATCTGCTCCGAGGTGATGACGTCGATCGGCACCGGCGACTTCGTCACCGAGCGCGGCGTGCGCGCGCCGACGATGACGATGGTCTCCTCGTAGCGCGGATCATCCTTCAGCGTGATGGTGACCTGCATCGGCCCCTTGCCGATCTCGACCTCCTGGGTCTGCGGCGCGTAGCCGGAGAACGACACCTCGATGGAGTACTTCCCGGGCGGCGTCGGGATCTGGAAGCGACCCTGATCGTCGGTGAATGCTCCGACTCCGGTCGGCGCGACCGACACTGTCGCGCCCACGAGCGGCTGACCTGTTCGAACTGAGCGACGACCTTGCCGGTGATGGCGCTGTTCTCCTGGGCGAGGGCTACGCGCCCTTCGCCGAGCAGTCCGGCCAGCAGAGATCGCTGGCGTCAGCGCAAGGAACGTGAAAGCTAGAAATCGAGCCCGTCTGTTGCGCAACTGGCACCTCCCCTTGACGTCCGAGCAGAGCTTACAGAGGTACGTTCGCCGTTTGGAAGCGAGCAATGGGGCTGTTGCGCACCCGAATAACTTGCGCGTGGTCCGTTTGCCGTCTTCAGCCCATCGGCAGAAAGTAAGTCAGCACGCGAGAGCATTCGGCCGAATTGCAGCGCCGCTTCAGGACAGGCACTGTCAGCGACGACGGCGCCGCATCGCGATGTCGTCCGACGTAGGCGGCCACGCCGCGACCGATGGCTCGGCGATGGCTCCGCGACTGCTCGTCGGAGTTGGCTTCCTCGTGCCCGGGCTTGCTGATATAACGAACGTTGCTTTGGCCGAGCATGTCTCGGGGGACAGGTGCGAACTTGGTAGGGGCTGCGCGGACTGAGATCTACGGACCGTTCGAGGTCCTGGAGCGGCTGGGAATGGGCGGGATGGCCACTGTGCATCGGGCCATCGAGCGCGGCATCGACGGCTTCGAGCGCGTCGTCGCGCTCAAGCGTCTGCTCCCTCACCTGGCAGAGGACGTCGACTTCGTGCGCGCGTTCGTGCGCGAGGCGAAGCTGGCGTCGATGCTCCAGCACGGCAACATCGTGCAGCTGTACGAGCTCGGTCGAGTCGGTGGCAGCTACTTCATCTCGATGGAGTACATCCCCGGCCGCGATCTGCGCCTGGTGCTGCGCCAGGCTCGTCGCGTGTCGGGCCCGCCGCCGATCGAGATCTCGATCGCGCTGCTCACCGAGCTGCTCGACGCGCTCGACTACGCGCACGGCCAGGTCGGCTCCGACGGAAAGCCGCTCGGTCTCATCCACCGCGACATCTCGCCGGCCAACCTGATCGTCGGCAACACCGGTCACCTCAAGGTCATCGACTTCGGGATCGCCAAGGCCACCTTCGGCCACCTGATGACGCACTCGGGCCGGATCAAGGGCAAGCTCTCGTACATGGCGCCCGAGGCGCTGGCCGGGCGCGCGCTCGACGGGCGATCGGATCTGTTCTCGGCGTCGATCATCGCGCACGAGCTCATCAGCGCGACGCCGCTGTTCGCGGCCAAGGACGACTTCCAGATCATCGATCGGCTGCAGAACATGACGCCGCCGGCGCCGTCGTCGCGCAACCCGAGCTGCCCGGCCGAGCTCGATCGCATCGTGCTGCGCGGGCTGGCCAAGGATCCGGACAAGCGCTGGCGATCGGCCGCCGAGATGCGGGCCGCGATCGCCGAGCTCGCCCTCGACCAGCGCCTGCTGGCCACCAACCGCGAGGTGTGCGGCTGGGTCGAGGAGGCGTTCCAGCACCCGGCGCCCGCTGCGCAGCCGCGCCGGCGCCTGCCGCTGGCGGCGCCTCCCTCCGATGGGCCGGAGAGGCGCGGCTCCTCGGGCGGCGAGTCGGACGACGACGTCATGGACATCGTGTGGGGCGGAAGCAGCCCGCGCTCGACGCCGGTCGTGCTCGACGAGGTGCCCGACGTGACCGACAAGCTGCCGCTGCACGGCTCCACGCCGGCGGCGCCGGATCTGCGGCCAGTGCACCGCTCGGACGCGTCGCTCATCCTGGGCTCCCCGTCGTCGTCGCAGCGGACTGGACCCATCGCCATGACGAGTCTCGGCATGGGCGGCCAGGTCACGTCGCAGTCGGCCTGGTCAACGTCGAACCTGCGCCAGGTGACCAATCCGACCGGCTGGGCCGTGGGGACCGGGCCGACAGCTCCGCAGCAGTCGCAGGCGATGCTCGAGGAGGCGATGCTGGCCGCGCGACGGGCCGAGGTCATGGCGATGGCCGCGATGGCGACGCGCCGGCAATCGCTGGCGCCGTTGCTGATCGCGTCGGTGGCCGTCACGGCGGCCGGCGCCGCGGTCGCGTGGTTCATCACGAACCGCGATCGTCCGGCTCAGGTGGCCGAGGCCGCGCAGGGCGCGCAGCTCCCGACCGAGACCCAGCCCGCTCCGCCGCCCGCGCCGCCCCCGGTGCAGAACGTGGTGACGGCGAGCCCGGGCGGCGCGGTGACGCCGGAGGAGGAGCCGATCGCGACGCCGGAGCGCGTGGCGCGTCGCGCGCCCGCCGATCTCGATGAGCGCGACGCCGACGAGCCGCGAGCCGACGACAAGCTGGCGCGCAAGGCCAAGGCCAAGCGCGATGCGGCCGCCGCACGCGAGCGGGCCAAGGAAGAGGAGCGCGCGGCCGCCGAGGCGGAGGAACAGCGCGCGGCCAGCAGCGAGAAGCCGGCCGCCGACGACGAGGCGCGCGCCACGCCGTCCGGCCCCGCGGCGCGCCCGCCGCCGAAGACCAGCGACGCGAAGCCCGACCTGGAGCCACTGCCGGTGCCGGTCCCGCCGCCGGCGACGAAGCCGGCCGAGCCGACCAGGTCTCGCACGAGCGGACCCATCATCATCTCGGCCGGCCGCGCCCAGCGACAGGCGGGCAACACGCGGCCGATCCGTTTCCCACCGGGAGAGCCGCTGCCGCCCAAGGTGACGGCCAAGCTGTGCATCGACACGCGCGGCACGGTCACCTCGGTCACGGTGCTGTAGACTGTATCGGCCAAGGTCCGCCGCGCCATCGAGCGCGGGCTGACGTCGTGGCGCTACCGGCCCGTGATCGAGGGAGGCGAGGCCGTGGCCGCCTGCTTCGCCACCGCGTTCCCGGTCCAGCTCGACTGAGCTGGCCGCGCCGTCAGCGCCTCAGCGCGGCCAGGGCGAGGCCTTCGTAGACGCAGGTGCGCCGCGAGGTGGCTGGTGATGTCGGCGTGATCCAGGGCCGGGGCGACCTCCACGACGTCCATGCCGACGAGATCGGCGCCGGCCAGGCCGCGCATGAGCGCGACCGCCTCGCGCGAGGTGAGACCGCCGGGCACCGGGGTGCCCGTGCCGGGCGCGTGGGCCGGGTCGACTCCGTCAACGTCGAAGGTGACGTAGAGCGGGCGGTCCCCGATGCGCTCGCGTACCTCGGCCATGACGGCGGCGATGCCGCGGGTCCCGACCTCGTCGGCCGCAATCATGGTGGCGCCGAAGCTGGCCGCCAGAGCCGGCTCCTCGCCGCTCGACCAGGGCGCGCGCAGGCCGATCTGATGCAGCTGGCCGCGCGCGATGAGCCCCTCGTCGAGGGCGTGGCGGATGGGGGTGCCGTGGTGGAACGCGTCGCCCCACACCTCCGGCCCGCTCGTGTCCATGTGGGCGTCAACGTGCACCACGGCGATCGGGCCGCGCGCCGCGGCCACCGCGCGCAGGGCCGGCAGCGTGATCGAGTGGTCGCCGCCGACAAGGAACGGCACCGCGCCGGCGCGCAGCACGGCGGCGGTCGCGCCCTCGACCGACTCGCGCATGGCCTGGCGGTCGAAGGGCGGGAACACGGCGTTGCCGCCGTCAACGGCGCGCAGGCGGCCGAACACGTCAACCCGGTGGAACGGATGGAACGACTGTAGCAATGCGCTCACCCGCCGCACGTGGAACGGCGCCAGGCGCGCGCCCGGCTGGTAGGTGGTGCCGCCGTCGTGCGGCACGCCGAGGATGACAGCGTCGGGCGCCCCGGTCAGCTTCCGCAGATCAGCCGACGGCAGCCGGAAGAACGGGGTCTGTCCGTGGCTCAGGTACTCGAACGCGCTCTGCTGCGACATGCGTGCTCCTCTCCAGCTCCATCTCGATGCGCCGGCGCGCCTCGGCGGCCAGCTCGGCGGCAGGACGCCGCCCCGGCCACATGGCGGCGCCGAACGCGACGCGCACGGCCAGGCGCTCCTTGGCCGCGGTGCGCAGGTAGTGGGGCATGAACGTCTCGTCGCCGACCCAGGGGGCGTCGGGATCGGCGTACGAGATGGTGACCGGCACGATCGGCACCTCGGCGAGCTTCGCCGCGCCGAAGATGCCGCGCCGGAACGGCAGCACTCGATCGCCGCGCGTCGTGGTCCCCTCGGGGAAGACGAGCACGCGGCCGCCGGAGCGCAGCTCGGTGATCGCCCGGCGCAGGACCCGCGCGCCGCTCCACGGGCACTCGCGATCGACGAGCAGCACGCCGCGCAGCCTGGCCACCTGACCGATCAGCGGCCAGCTGCCCACCTCGCCCTTGCAGATCGGACGGGCCGGCAGCAGCGAGAGCAGCACGATCGGATCCATGTAGCTCAGGTGGTTGGCCACCAGCACGCACGGCCAGCGCGGCGGCACGCCGGCGACCTCGATGGCGAGGCCGTGGTGGCGGGCCAGATGCGCGAACGCGCGCGACAGGCCGGTCGCGTGGTTCCCGTCGCCGGCGCCGGCGAGCTGGCGCGCCACCGTCGCGCCGGTGGCGGCCAGGCGCCGCGCGCAGCGCAGCCAGGGAGCCAGCGCGCTCATGCGGCTCCTGCCGACGTCTGCTCGGCCGGGCGCTCGACCAGACCCATGCGCGCGTACTTCTCGCGCAGCGCCTCGAAGCGGGTGCGGTCGATGCGCGACACGATCCGATCGTCACCCGGCCCGTAGAAGTCGCGCCGCACCTCGACGTCGACCGCGCCCAGCATGCGGTGCAGGTTGCGCGCGGCAAGGTTGGTCTCCTCCACCGTGAACCAGCAGCTGTCCACGCGATCGACCAGCGCCGCCAGGAAGGCGCGGATGGCGAGCGCCACCGCGCGGGTGCGCTGGTACGCCGGCGCGATGGCCAGCGTCGTGCAGTAGGCCTCCCGCTCGCGCACGAAGCTGAGCAGGTAGCCGATCGGCACATCGTCGGCCAGGACCAGAAAGCAGCTATCGGCGAAGAACTCGCAGCACAGCCGGAGATAGTACGGACACAGGACCGACTGTCCCTGCGCGCCGAACACCTCCTGCTCCAGCTGCGCGAGCGCCTCGAAGTCTGTCTTCATCAGCGTGCGAACCTGGAAGTGAGCCATGTCGAACCTCCCTTGCTCACGACCATGAACGACTCGTGTCACCGTCTCGATCCGGTCCGACGAACTCGCGGTGAACCGATCGTGAAAAGGTGCGTCGTTTGCCGGGCCGTGCCGCGCGCGGCGGCCTGTTCGCCGGCCTGCCACGGCGCCGTCACGCGTCGCTCACGCTCGACACGGATCTGCCACCGGCTGCCGCGAATCGATCCGTTCCCGCCCGATCCTTATGAAGTAGATGCTTGTAACCAAAAGAGAATCGCTGCAATGACGCGGCGCTCCGAAGAATCGTATGGCAGAAAACTTGACAGTGTTCCACGTGGCACGCGAGAGGGGCTCTCGGTCGGCGGATGCGCGCCGGAAACGCGGCAGAAATCCGCGCCTGTCACGCTGATCGCATGAAGGTTCTCTCGAGCCGGCGCGGGCGTCGCGCTCCACGTGCACCCGCCGCCGTCTCCTCTCACCGGTCTGTTCTCCGCGCTCGAGCCGGGCGCGCTCAATGCGCCGCTGCGCGACGTGCTGGCCGCGTCGTGCGAGCAGACGTCGCGCTTGCTCGCCGCCGATGTCGTCAGCGTCTACGTGCGCGAGGTCGGCGACGAGGACGTGCTCGTCGTGCAGGGCAACGTCGGACTGTCGAGCGAGGTGATCGGAAACCTCCGCCTCGCGGTCGGCGACGGCCTGGTCGGCTGGGTGGCCGAGTGCCTGCGCCCGATCTCGCTCGGCCACGCCGACACCGACCCTCGCTTCAAGCCGGTGCGCGGCATCGGCGAGGAGCCGTTCCCGGTCATGATCGCGCAGCCGGTGCTGCGGCACGGTCGCTGCCTCGGCGTGCTGGTGCTGCAGCGCGCCGCCGCGCAGCCGTTCAGCCAGGAGGAGGCGCGCCTGGCCAGTTTTCTGGCCGAGGCCCTCGGCGTCGTGCTCGAGGCGTCGGCCAGCCACCGGCCGGCGCGCGCCGACGTGGGCACCGAGAGCGTGTCGCTGCTCGGCCGCCCGCTGTCGGCCGGCCTGGGCATGGGCCGCGTCGAGCTCATCCCCACGTCCGAGGCCGCGCCGGATCGCGCGCCGTCCGGCCGCCGGCAGGTAGGTGACGCGTTCGCCCGCGTGGAACGCGACCTGGCGCGCCTGCGCGCGCGGCTGGGCGCGCCGCTCGATCCGACGGTCGAGCGCGCGCTCTCGCGCATGGAGCTGCTGCTGTCCGACGGGCGCCTGCGCGAGCGCGCGCTGGCCGCGCCGGGCGGAAACCTCGCGTCGCTGGCCCGCGACTACGCCCGCGCGTCGATGGGCATGGTCAGCCGATCGGGCCAGCCGGACCCGACCCTCGTCGAGCGCGCCGAGGGCATCGGCGAGCTGTGCGCGCTGCTCCAGACGGTGGCGAGCGGCAGCCGGCTGCTGCAGAGCGGGCGCATCTGGATCGGCCGACGCCTGGGGGCGTTCTTCGCCGCCGCGGCCGCGCGCACCGCCGCCGCCGTGGTGCTCGAGGGCGACGGCGAGGCGACCGACGAGGCGCAGGCGATCGCGCGCGCGGCCGGCCTGCCGCTGGTGACCGGCGTGCGCGGCCTGTTCGCCTGGACCCGGCCGGGCGATCTGCTCGTCGTCACGCCGATCGCGGCGTGGTGCGCGTCAACCCCAGCTCCAGCGGTCTTGTTGCCACGCGCACGCGGCGAGGCAGGCGGATGGCGGCGTCCACACCCGGGGGCTGAACCGCGGCGGTCGCGCGCCGACGGATGCGGCGCCCCGCGGGGGTGCTGCGACCTCTGGCCGATGTAGCGAGGTTGCTGACCGGACCTTCAGTCGATCTGGATCCGGCCGATCGTCAAGTGGCGATGAGGCGAGGGCTCCAGCTGAGCATCCACCAGAAGCTGATCGGGCTCATCGCCGTCATGATCGCCGCGATCGTCGGCTTTCTCTGCGTCTACTTCCCGCTGCAGCAGTTCGGCAACATCCGCACCGCGCTGACCAGCCGGACCAGCAGCTACAGCGCGCTCCTGTCCAACCAGGTGCGCTCGGCGGTCGCGTTCGCGGATCGCGAGACCGCACGCGAGGTGCTGTCCTCGCTCGACTCGGATCGGGATGTGGTGGCCGTGCTGCTGCTCGACTCGGGCGGCGGGGAGCTGTACAGGGCCGGCCAGCCGGCACTGTGGAAGGACGAGGTGCACGGCGCCGCCGCGCCCCGCGTGATTCACCTCAAGGACCGCATCGCCGTCGTGAGCCCGGTGGTCTCGCTCGAGGGGCCGACCGGCACGCTGGTGATCGAGGTATCGACCTCGCGCATGCGCGTCGGCATCCAGCGCGTGATCAGCACGGCGGCCGCGGGCGGGGCGGCGGCGCTCATCTTCGGCATCGCGGCGGCGTTCCTCATCGCCCGCTCGCTGGCCCGGCGGCTGCGCGCCATCGCCAGCGTCGCCACGGCGGTGGCCTCGGGCGGCACTCAGACAGTCAGCGTGAACGACAGCTCGTCCGACGAGATCGGCTCGCTGGCGTCCGCCTTCAACCGCATGGTCGAGCAGCTCAATCGGGTCAACCGCGAGCTCGAGGATCGGGTGAAGGAGCGGACGGCCGAGCTGACCGCGACGAACCAGAAGCTGGTCGTCGAGATGGAGGAGCGCGGGCGCATGGAGCTGGAGCTGCGGCAGGCGCAGAAGCTGGAGTCGGTGGGCCGCCTGGCCTCCGGCGTGGCCCACGAGATCAACACGCCCATCCAGTTCGTCAGCGATAGCTGCCACTTCCTGCGCGATTCGGTCCGCGACGTCCAGGCCGTGATCGATGGCTACCGCCAGATCGTCGCCGACTGCAGGCCGGCGCGCTCCCCCCGGAGCAGGCGCGCGAGCGGGCCGCCGAGGTGGAGCAGGCCAGCGACCTCGACTATCTGCTCGAGAACCTGCCGCAGGCGGTCACGCGGTCGATCGAGGGCCTGGACCGGGTCGCCGCGATCGTCCGCGCGATGAAGGAGTTCGCCTACCCGGAGCGCAAGGAGAAGGGGCAGGCCGACATCAACCGGGCCATCCTGACCACGCTCATGGTCTCGGCCAACGAGTACAAGTACGTCGCCGACGTCACCACCGATCTGGGCGAGCTGCCCAGCGTCATGTGCCACGTGGGCGAGTTCAACCAGGTCGTCCTCAACATCGTGGTCAACGCGGCGCACGCCATCGCGGACGTGTGCGGGAAGACCGGCGCGCGCGGCCAGATCAAGATCCGCACCTGGACGGCGGGCGACCAGGTCTTCATCTCCATCACCGACACCGGCAAGGGCATGCCGCCGGACGTGATGGACAAGATCTTCGACCCGTTCTTCACCACCAAGGAGGTGGGCAAGGGGACCGGGCAGGGGCTCACCATCGCGCGCTCGGTCATCGTCGACAAGCACGGCGGCAAGCTGTCGGTCAACAGCGAGGTCGGCCGCGGCACGACCTTCACGATCTCGATCCCGATCGAGGACGCGCGCCACCTGGCCGAGCTTCGCACCGCGACGAGCATCGGGGCGGGCATCGGCTGAGCCGACCCGCCGCCGCGCGGATCTCGCAGCGGACACTGCGATAGCCGCAGGTCCGACCGGCGCGACCGGGCGTGCGCCCCCGCTTTCCGCGCCCCGGGCGCTGGCTCGCTTTCTGCTTTGCAGGACGGCAGGGGTCGATCCGACGATCCCGAAGGAGCCGTTCATGACCAGAGTAGGCAGTCTTCTGAGCGTCCTGATGGGCGCCATGCTTTCGACCGGAGCCGTCGCGGGCTGCAGCAAGGAGAAGGTCGAGACCCCGCCCGAGCAGGCGGCCGAGCCGATCGCCGAGACGGAGACGAGCGCGGCCGAGCGACCGGTGCCGTCGTTGCCCGCCCCGGCCGGCAAGGACGTGGAACCGGCCGAGCCGGTCGCGCCCGAGGCGAGCGCCCCCGACGCGGAGCCGGCCAGGACGGGCGGCGGCGCGGACGGCGAGGCGAGCGCCGCGCCCAGATGCTCGAGCGGTTCGATCAGAACAAGGATGGCCAGATCGACGACACCGAGCGGGCCGCGATGCGCAGCCAGCGCGCGGCGCGGATGATCGCGCGGCTCGACAGCGACGGTGACGGCTCGCTCTCCAGGGACGAGCTGGCCGCCGTCGAGGGGCAGGGCCGGCGCCGCTTCTTCGACATCGCCAAGGCGGACGCCAACGGCGACGGCGCCGTGTCGGCCGAGGAGCTGGAGACGCACATGGCCGAGCGCATGCGTCAGCGCCGCGGCGGACCGGACGGCGACGGCGCCGAGCCGGAGGGCGCGGCCCAGCCGGAGGGCGCGACCCAGCCGCAGTGACGGCGTCGTCGCTGCCGGGCTACTGGGCCTGAACGGCCTGGGTGGAGTCGAGCGCCGGCAGCTGGCGCTGCGAGATGTCCACGATCACGGTGGTCGGCGAGCTGTCGTCGCGGCTGCGACGAGAGCGGTACTCGCGCACGCGGTGGGCGCGCTCGCGCCACCAGGCCCTGGCGTCCTCCTCGGTCCACGGCTGGACATCGATCGCCGCGATGGCGTCGCGCAGCGCCGCCATGCTGCGCGGCCGCATGATCGCCTCCTTCTCCAGGCACGACAGCACGAGCGCCTCGAGGGCGGCCGGGATCGTGTGGACGCCGCGCCGCGACGGCGGCACCGGCGTCTCGCGCACGTGGCGGGCCATCACCTCCATCGCCGTGGCGCCGTCGAAGGGCGGCTCACCGACGAGCATGAAGTAGGCCACGGCGCCCATGCTGTAGATGTCGGCGCGCGCGTCGATCTCGCTGACCGCGAGGATGCACTCGGGAGCCATGTAGAGCGGCGTGCCGCGCAGGGTGTTGTCGGTGCTGAGGTCGGGCGCGCCCAGCGTCTGCGTCCGCACCAGGCCGAAGTCGAGCACCTTGACGAAGTCGGGCTGAAAGCCGCGCTGGCACAGCATGATGTTGGCAGGCTTGATGTCGCGGTGGACGAGGCCGAGGCCGTGCGCCTCGGCCAGCGCGCCGCACACCTGGCGCAGGATGTGAGCCACCCGGCCGGGCGGCTGCGGGCCCTCGGCGCCCACCAGGGTCTCGAGGTCGAAGCCGTCGAGGTACTCCATGGCGTAGTAGAAGCAGGCGTCCGGGGTGCGGCCGTAGTCGTAGATCGCGACGGTGTTGGGATGGGTGAGCTGGCTGGTCGTCTGCACCTCGCGCTCGAAGCGAGCGATCGCCTCGGCGCCGGCGGCGTCGGTCTCGAGCACCTTGAGCGCGGTGGGCCGGCGCAGCAGCGAGTGGCGGGCCAGGTAGACCGCACCCATGCCGCCGCGCCCGATCATCCGCTCGACCGTGTACTGGCCCAGCTGCATGGCCTGCTCGACCTTGCGGCGCAGGCCGTAGATGACGCGCGAGGTCGCCACCGACAGGCCGACGATGAGCAGCGACCACACGATCGTCATGATCAGCGTGGCGCTGGCCGGACCCAGCCACGCCGGCGTTGACTCCTGGCGCAGGTTCCAGTAGGTCGCGATCACGATCGGCTGCAGCGTGACAAGGCCGATGGTGGTGCTGCGCAGCGCGCTGCTCGGCACCAGGGCCGCGCGCCCGACCAGCACGTGCGCCATGCCGAGCAGGATGGCGAGCTCCGGCCGGAAGCGCATGTCCGACAGCGCCACCATGCCGGCGGTGAGCAGCCCGATCAGCAGCAGCGACACCGCGTCGATGATCTGGAGCGGGAACGAGCGGAACTCGTGCGCGCCCAGCACGAGCCACGTGCCGCCGACGACGACCACGGCGGTGCCGTGGAGCAGGTACGTGAAGCGGCGCGCCGAGTCGATCTCCAGGCCGCGCAGCGCGTTGACGCCGACCGACGCGATCAGGAGCGACGCGGCCAGCCCGAAGAGGATGAGGTGGAACAGGCGCAGCCGCTGCTGCAGCAGCGCGCGCGGGTCGCCGTCACCGAACGACAGCCCGAGACGCTGCGGTGGCGGAGCGACGCGGCTGCGCCGCGACTGTACCGCCGGCCGATGGTCTCGGCTGTCCGCTGGCAGCACTTCGCTCATCCGTCTCTCGAACACCGGACCCGCCTCGATCCTCCCCACACTGGTGTACCCCGTTCCGTGGGGTGAGTGAACCCGGAAGGTCAGGGGCTGTCAAATGTGGCGGTCGAGGGATTACTGCGCGCTCCGGCGACCAACGCCGGACAGCCCGTACTTCTTGAGCTTGTCGATGAGCGTCACGCGGCTGACGCCGAGGCGGCGCGCGGTCTCGGACTGGTTTCCGGCCGCCGCGGTCAGCGCGCGGGAAATGACGTTGCGCTCGAACGCCTCGACCTGCTCGCGCAGAGACGGGCCGCCGCCCTCCGCGGCGTCCGGCTCGTCGTCCGTGCCGGCGTCCGCCTCGCCGACGGCGGCGGGGGCCGACCCGACCATCGGCGGGCGCGCGGACGGATCGAAGTCGGAGACCTCGACCTGGCCCCCGGGCGAGAGCGCCGTGAGCCGCGCGATCGTGTTCTCGAGCTGGCGCACGTTGCCCGGCCAGTCGGCGCGGGCCAGCGCGTCGACCAGCTCCGGCGACAGGCGCAGGTCCTCGAGGCTGAACTTCTCCGCGTAGCGCCGCGCGAACTCGGCGGCCAGGGCCGGGATGTCCTCGCGCCGGTCGCGCAGTGGTGGCACCACCATCTCGACCACCGCCAGGCGGTAGTACAGGTCCTCGCGGAAGCGGCCGGCGGCGGCGTCGGCGGCCAGGTCGCGGTTCGTCGACGCCACGATGCGGACGTCGACCTTCTCGATGCGGCCGGACCCGACCGGCTGGATCTCCCCCTCCTGCAGCGCGCGCAGGAGCTTTGCCTGCACCGACAGCGGCAGCTCGCCGACCTCGTCGAGCACGAGCGTGCCGCCGTCGGCCTCGGCGAAGAAGCCGCGCCGGGCGGCGTGGGCGCCGGTGAAGGCGCCGCGCGTGTGGCCGAACAGCTCCGCCTCGGCCAGCTCGGCCGGGATGGCGGCGCAGTTGAAGCGGACCAGCGGCCGGCTGGCGCGCGGCGAGTGCACGTGGAGCAGCGCGGTCAGGAACTCCTTGCCGGTGCCGGTCTCGCCGCGCACGAGCACCGTCACGTCGCGGCGCGCGACCATGGCCGCCGCGTCGAGCAGGCGCCGCATGGCCGGGCTCTCGCCGATGATGCGCCGGCCCATGACTCGCTCGGCGCTGAGCCGCCGGTTCTCCAGGCGCAGGCGGCGCGCCTCGAGCGCGCGCTCGATGACCATCGCGACCTCGTCGATGTCGAACGGCTTGCGCAGGTAGTCGTAGGCGCCCGCCTTCATCGCCGCGACCGCGACCCGCTCGGAGCCGTGCGCGGTCAGCAGCACCACCGGCAGGGTCGCGTCGCGCGCCAGCGCGGCCGACAGGAGCTCCATGCCGTCCATCTCCGGCATGGCCAGATCGGTAAGCACCGCGTCGGCCTGGTCGAGCGCGGCCAGCGCATCGCGCCCCGAGGTGACGGCCACGACCTGGTGGCCGCGGTCGCTCAGCACCTCGGTCAGCGCGTAGAGGACGGCGCGGTCGTCATCGACTAGCAGTACCTGTCCCATGATGCTGTGCCCCGATCTTCTCGGCCGTGTCGCGCGTGATGGCCGGCCCGCCGGTCGGCGGCGGCGCGGCCGGAAGCTTGATGGTCACGGTGGTGCCGCGGCCCGACTCGCTGGCCAGGTCGAAGCTGCCGCCGTGCTGGGTGACGACGTTGCGCGCCAGCACCACGCCGAGCCCGGTGCCGGTCTCCCGCGTGGTGAAGAACGAGGTGCCGACGCGCGCCAGATCGTCGGCCGCGATGCCGCGGCCGGTGTCGCGCACGACGACGCGCGCGCCCATCTCGTGGCGGCCGATCTCGACGTCGACCCGCCCGCCGGCCGGCGTGAAGTCGATCGCGTTGGCCACCAGATTGAGCAGCGCCTCCTTGAGGCGGCGCGGATCCGCCTGCAGCCGCACCGACGGGCCGGACACCGCGAGCTCGACCTTGCCCTGATCGGCGCGGCCGGCCAGCACCGCGGCCACGTCCTCGGCCACCTGGGCCAGGTCGATGAGCTGCGGCGCCAGGTCCTCGAGCGGTCGGGCGAACGACAGGTACTCGTGCAGGATGGTCTCCATGCGCGTGATCTCCCCCTGCACGACGGCGAGACGCTCGCGCGAGCGCTCGCTGTCGGCCGGCGCGCGCGCCACCAGCTGGACCAGCCCCTTGACCGCGGCGAGCGGGTTCTTGAGCTCGTGGGCGACCTTCGCGCCGACCGACTGCAGGCGGCGCAGCTGGCCGAGCGCCATCGACAGCCGCTCCTCGCGCAGCTCGCCGAGCGCATCGGACGCGGCGCGGGTGGCGGCGATGATGCGGCCGGTGAAGATGAAGACGCTCATCATCGCCCACACGCAGGCCACGATGGTGAGGATCTCGCGATGCGGCGACGGCAGCGGCGGACCGGTCAGCTCGATCGGCGCGGCGGCGAGCAGGATCAGAAAGGCCGCGACCGAGAGCGCGAGGATCCGCGTGGTGCGGCCGAGGCCGACGATGAGCGCGCTGGGCAGCACCAGGATCGGGAGACAGACGACCAGGGGGCTGGTGAGCCCGCCGCTCAGCGCGGTCAGGGCGGCCATCATCACCAGGATCTTCGCGTTGATCATGACGACGGCCTGCTCGAGCCGGTGCGGATCCTTGGCCCAGCCGCGGAACATCAGAAAGCCGATCGAGTGCGCGATCGCGATCGCGAGCACGGCGCCGACGCGCCAGGTCTCCTGGCCGGCCATCGCCATCGTCGCGGCGAGGATCGCGTAGAAGGTCAGCGATCCGACATAGGGACGCCAGAAGCCGGCCCGCATCGCCGCGCCAAGTTGCTGGTTGCGCTGCCCACGCCACACATCCATCTCGAAGCTAGCCAGTGATGTGCCAACGCCCTGCTGCCGCGCCATGGCGGAATTGTATTCCCTCGCCGCCTGTCCTGTCGGTTCGATGATCAGAGCTGTCGGCTGGCCTGGCAGCAGTGCCGGGCCACCGGCCGGACGCGCGCGCGCCGCCGCGACCTTGCGCGTCCGCGCCGATGGCACGGGCCGTGAAATAGGGCGGCGCCATATGATGCGCCGCTCTCACCGGATCCTCTTCTTCGCTGCCATCGCCGCGGCCACATTCGCAGGCACGATGGCTTCCAGCGCCCATGGCCAGCCGCGGCCGGGCTCGCGGCCTGCGTCTCGCCCCGCCGCCCAGCCGGCACCCGCCGGTCAGCCGGCGCCCTCGCAGCCGGCCGCCCCCGGCACTGACTCGACGTCCGAGCTGATCGCCGGGCTGCGCGTCGAGGGCGGGCTGACCGCCGACGCAGCGGCCGCCCGCGCGCGCCGCGTGAGCCCGCGCAACGCCGAGGGACGGGCCAACTCGCAGGCGGCCGAGGCGCTGCACGACCGCTCGAAGATCGGCTGGATCCCGCGGGTGCGGGCCAGCGCGCAGTACGCCCGGCTCTCCAAGGTCAACCCGCCGCCCGAGGCGGAGCAGTTCGGCATCGAGTTCTTCCGCAACCAGTACACAAACCGCGCCCAGGTCGAGGTGCCGCTGTCCGACTACGTGATGCGCACGCCGCACCAGGTCGCGTCGGCAAGGCACGGCGCCGAGTCGGCGCGCCAGAGCGAGCGCGCCACCCGGCGCGAGGTCGAGGCGGACGCGCGCATCGCCTACTACGAGTGGGTGCGCGCGCGGCTACAAGTAATCACCGCCGAGCGCGGCCTGGCGCTGGTCGACGAGTCGCTCAACACGACGGCCAGCCAGGTGCGGGCCGGCACCGCCTCGCGCGCCGACCTCCTGCGCCTCGAGTCGCGCCACGCCGACGCCGAGCTCACCTTGCGCCGCGCCTCCGACGCCGCCGCGCGCAGCGAGGATCGCCTGCGCACGATCATCGGCGCCACCGACGGTGAGCCGCTCGCCGTCGGCGAAGACATCGCGACGATCGACCCGGCGGCGCTCTCGCAGGTGCGCGCGGCGTCCCCGTCGTCTCTGTGGCGCACCGCGGCCGGCCGCCGCCCCGAGACCCTGGCGCTGCGCGCCGCCGAGCGCTCGGCCGAGTCGGACGCAAAGGCAGCCCGCGCCGACCTGTTCCCGCGCCTGTCCGCCTTCGGCGAGGTCGCCTACGACAACCCGAACGCGCGCGCCTTCCCGCAGGAGGACGAGTTCAGCACGTCGTGGACGGTCGGCCTCGAGCTTTCCTGGGACTTCAACCTCGCCCTCGGCGCGCCCAGGGCCGCCGACGAGGCGCGGGCGCGGGCGCGGGCCCGTCGCGCCCAGGTCGCCCAGCAGGCCGAGCTGGTCCGCGACGAGGTGCTGGCCGCGCGCCAGGCGGTCGACCAGGCCGAGGTCGCCATCTCGGTGGGCGAGCGCGGACTCGCGGCAGCCGAGGAGGGCTACCGGGTGCGCCGCGCCCTGCAGGGCGCCGGCCGGGCGACGGCGGTCGAGGTCATCGACTCCGAGACCGAGCTGACCCGCGCCCGCGTGGCGCTCATCGACGCCCGCATCGACCTCCACGTGGCGCTGGTCCGCTGGCGCCTCGCCGTCGCGAACTGAGCACCTGGACGTGCGGCCGGGCGAGGCCTGTCGCCTGGCCCGTCCGCCCCGACCGTCGGCTCTCCGTCGCGCTCGTCGGCCGGCCTTACACCCCGCCTGTCGGGCCGCCTGACAGACGAGCCTCCCGGACGACCGCCGCCCACGCAAGTCCGCGTCCGCCCGGCTGTTCCATCCCCCCGCGCACCTGGCTCGCGCGGTGCAAACGACCCCCGCAACTCGAACGAACGACACCAGACGACGCGAAAAGAGCAAACCCGCATGACCAACCGGACCGAGACGCACCGAATCGAGACCACCAGGAGCCGCCTGGCCTCGAGCGCCCTGTTCTTCCTCCTTGCCGTTGGCCTCTTCGTCGCCCTCGGCGCGGCCGGCAGCCTGCTGTCCGGCTGCAGCGGCGTGTCCGAGGCCAACCCGAACCCAGACCAGTCGCAGGCGGCCCCCGTGGTCAGCACCACCGTGGTCGCGCTCCAGCCGATGGCCGACACAGTCGTCGCCACCGGCACCGTGATCGCCGACCGCTCGTCGGCGGTGGCCGCGGACGCGGCCGGCAAGGTGATCGAGATCTACGTCGATCGCGGCGACCGCGTGACAAGGGGCCAGCCGCTGGCTCGCCTCGACGTGCGCGGCGCGGTGCTGGGCGCCCGCGAGGCCCGCGCCCAGCGCGCCGCGGCCGACAGCGACGCCCGCCTGGCCGGCGTCGAGTGCGCGCGCAGCAAGATGCTCTTCGATCAGGCCGCCATCACCCGCGCCGAGTACGACCGCGAGATGGCAGCCTGCGCCAGCGCGCGCGAGCAGGCGTCGGCCGCGGCCGCGCGGGTCGGCCTGGCCAGCAAGGCGGTCGGCGACGGCGTGGTCCGCGCCCCGTACGCCGGCCTCATCGTCGAGCGCAAGGTCCAGGTCGGCGAGTACGTGCGCGCCGAGACCCAGCTGGTGAGCCTGGTCGATCCGGATCCACTCCGCCTCGAGCTGACCGTGCCGGAGTCGCAGATCGGCCGTCTGGCCGTCGGCCGCGCGCTGAGCTTCACCACCACCGGTCTGCCCGGCCGCAGCTTCGGCGCCCGCATCGACGTGCTCGGCCCGGCGGTCGATCGCACCGGCCGCTCGCTGGTGTTCGAGGCGCTGGTCGAGGGTGACGCCGCCGCCTCGGTCGACGGTGCGCCGGGCCTCCTGCCCGGCATGTTCGTGACCGCCCACATCGAGATCGGCCGCCGCGAGCTGCCGGTCGTCCCGCGCAACGCGCTGCGCCGGGCCGGCGCCACCTGGCGCCTGTTCGCGGTGGTCAACGGCGCGCTCGAGGAGCGCATCGTCCAGCTGGCCGGATCGGGCGAGCCTGAGGGCGAGAAGGTCGCGCTCCTGGTCGGCGCCCGCGCCGGCGACGTCGTGGTCAGCCCCGCCAGCGCCGAGCTGCGCGACGGCATGCGCACCAACTGATCCACCCGGTCTCGACGCAACCACTCACGAAGCCTCGAGGAAACGCTTCCCATGCAATGGCTCGCCAACATCTCGGTCCGCCGCCCGGTCTTCGCATCGGTGCTGGTCCTGACGCTCCTCGTCATCGGAGCGGTCGGCTACGGACGCCTCGGGGTCGACAAGTTCCCCGACGTCGATTTCCCGATGGTCCTCATCACCACCGAGCTGCCCGGCGCCGCGCCCGAGGAGGTGGAGAGCGAGGTCACCGACAAGATCGAGGCCGCGGTCAACACCGTCAGCGGCATCGACACGCTCACCTCGGTCTCGAGCGAGGGCATGTCGCTCGTGCAGGTGATGTTCGTCCTGGAGAAGGACGGCGACGTCGCGGCCCAGGAGGTGCGCGATCGCATCGACTCCGTGCTCGCCGACCTGCCCGAGGACGCCGAGACGCCGCAGGTCGGCAAGGTCGACCCGGACGCGGCGCCGGTGCTGCTGGTCGCGGTGCGCGCGCAGGCGCCGGTCCGCGAGGTGACCGAGGTGGCCGACACCACCGTGCGCGACCGGCTCGAGTCGGTCAGCGGCGTCGGCCAGGTCCGCCTGATCGGCGGCCGCAAGCGCCAGATCAACGTGCGCATCGACCCGCTCGCCATGCGCGCCGCCGGCGTGACAGCGATCGAGGTCGAGCGCGCCGTCGCCACCCAGAACTCGATGATGCCGGCCGGCCGCATCGAGTCCGGCCCCACCCAGTCCACCCTGCGCATCCAGGGCCGCGTCAGCGAGCCGGGCGAGCTGGGCGACGTGGTGGTGGCCCAGCGCGGCGAGCACCTGGTGCGCCTGCGCGACGTGGCCACCATCGAGGACGGCGCCTCCGAGGTCGAGGACGCCGCGCTCAAGGACGGCGTTCCGGCGGTGGTGCTCGCCATCCGCAAGCAGTCCGGCGCCAACACCGTCGCCGTCGTGGACAGCCTGCGCCAGGCGATCTCCGAGCATCCAGCCGGTCCTGCCCCAGGGCTTCAGCCTCGAGGTGGTGCGCGACAACTCGGAGACCATCCGCACCAGCACGCACGCCGTGCTCGAGCACCTGGTTGTCGGCGCCGTCCTGGCCGCCGTCATCGTGCTCGTCTTCCTCGGCAGCATTCGCAGCACCCTCATCGCCGCCATCGCCATCCCGGTCTCGATCGTCGGCACGTTCGCGCTCATGGCCGCGGCGGGCTTCACGCTCAACATCCTCACCCTCCTGGCCCTGGCGCTGGCGGTCGGCATCGTGATCGACGACGCCATCGTGGTGCTCGAGAACATCCACCGCTGGGTCGAGGAGAAGGGCCTGCGTCCGTTCCCGGCCGCCATCCTGGCCACGCGCGAGATCGGCCTGGCGGTCCTGGCCACCACTCTCTCGCTCATCGCTGTCTTCCTGCCGGTCGCGTTCATGTCCGGCATCGTGGGTCGCTTCCTGATGAGCTTCGGCCTCACCATGGCGTTCTCGATCGTCGTGTCGCTGCTGGTGAGCTTCACCGTCACGCCGATGCTGGCGGCGCGCTGGCTCAAGCAGCGCGGCCACGGCCTGCCGGTGGCCCAGGTGCGCAAGCCGATCCTCGAGCGCGTTGTTGACACCGGCTACATGCCGCTCGAACGCCTCTACGTGCGCGTCCTGCGCTGGGTCATGCGTCACCGCTGGGTCGTCGTGGTCGCCTGCGTCGCGTCCCTCGCGTCGGTGCCGGTCCTGATGAACCACATCCCGAAGGGCTTCCTGCCGGTGAACGACGAGGCGCAGTTCGAGATCAAGATCCGCACCGCCGAGGGCTCGACGGTGGACTCCACCGCGCTCGAGACCGAGCGCATCGCCCGCAAGGTCCGCGCCGTCCCGGGCGTCAGGTCCACGCTGGTCACCGTCGCCGACAACGAGCAGAAGCTGGTCAATCGCGCCGCCATCTACGTGCGCCTCGTCGATCCGGACCAGCGCGAGGAGGAGCAGGACGAGATCATGGAGCGCGTCCGGCGCGAGGTGCTGCCGGGCCTGGCCGAGGGGACCCGCGCCAGCGTAGAGCTGGTGCCGGACATCCAGAGCGGCGGCAGCAATGCGTTCATCACCTACGCCATCACCGGCCAGGAGCTGGACAAGCTCACCGACTACGGCCAGCGCGCGCTCGACGCCCTCGCGGCCATCCCCGGCGTCGTGGATCCGGACAGCAACTTGCCGCGGCCGACGCCGGAGACGCAGGTGACCGTTGACCGCGCCCGCGCCGGCGACCTCGGCGTCAACCCGGCCGACGTGGCGGCCACCTTGCGCCTGCTGGTCGGCGGCCGCGACGTGTCCACCTACCAGGAGCGCGGCGAGCAGTACGACGTCAACCTGCGCGCGGTCGAGGGCTGGCGCGACCGTCCCGAGCTGCTCGACTCGATCACCGTGAAGTCGGCGACCGGCGCGGACATCCCGCTGGCCAGCGTGATCAAGATGTCCGACGGCAAGGGGCCGTCGGAGGTCAACCGCATCAACCGGCGCCGGCAGGTGACGCTGATGGCCAACATGGCGCCGGGCACGGGCGAGAGCGACATCACCGTGGCGCTGGAGAAGAAGCTGGCCGACATGAACATGCCCCCCGGCTACAAGGTCGAGCCGATCGGCCGCAGCAAGGAGATGGCGCGCACCGGCAAGGCGTTCGGCTTCGCCTTCCTGCTCTCGTTCGTGTTCATGTACCTGGTGCTGGCGGCGCAGTTCGAGTCGTGGCTGCACCCGCTCACCATCCTGCTCGCCCTGCCGCTGACCCTGCCGTTCGCGCTGCTGTCGCTGGTGTTCTTCGGCCAGGCGCTCGACATCTTCTCCATGCTCGGCCTGCTGGTGCTGTTCGGGGTGGTGAAGAAGAACGCCATCCTCCAGATCGACCACACGAACCAGCTGCGCGCGAACGGTCGCGACCGCCTCGAGGCGATCATCGAGGGCAACCGCAGCCGACTGCGTCCGATCCTCATGACCACCTTCGCCTTCGTGGCCGGCATGCTGCCGCTGCTCACGGCGACCGGCATCGGCAGCGGCTACAGCCGCGCGACTGCCGGCATCATCGTCGGCGGGCAGACGCTGTCGCTCCTGCTCACCCTGCTTGCCACGCCGGTCATCTACTCGCTGTTCGACGACCTGTCCGGCTGGGTGCGCCGCCGGTTCGGCAGCCGCGACGCGGCCGCGCGCGCCGTGGCCAGCGGCCAGGCCGACCTCGATCGCCTCGTCGCCGAGGGCGAGGCCCAGCTGGGCGTGCACTGAGGGCAGGACTCAGGGGCTAGAACGACACAGTCGTCTTGAGCAGGAAGAAGCCCCAGTGCTCGGCCAGGTTGTCCGGATCGTCCGGGTCGTCGTCGGCGACCCCGGCGGTTCCGTCCATGTAGTGGGCCTCGAGCTTCCACAGCCAGTAGTCGTTGATGTCGAACCGCGTGCTCAGCGCCAGGTCCTTGATGTAGGCGCGATGGGTCTCGCGGAATCGCATGGCGTTGCGGGGAGCGTTGCCGTCCCGGTCGTCGACGTCGAGGAAGTGGACCGAGTAATAGGTCCCCAGCTCGAACCACGGCGTGAAGCGACGGGAGACCATGCCGTAGAACCGCTCCTCCTCCTGTTCGACGGTGGGAATGAAGGTCGGGATGCTGCTGTAGACCTCGGATAGCCAGCGGCTGTACTCGGCGCTGAACAGCCAGTCCTCCCGGGCATACTCGATCGAGCCGACCGCCATGGTCACGTCGCGCAGGCCGTACTCGAAGTTTCCGTCGAAGTCGGGCGGGACGACCCCGGCCATGATGAGCGCCGCCGAGGTGAGCGCGTCGGTGCGCAGGTGGAGCGCGACGTTCGTGTGCAGCGCGCTGGCGCCGATGCGCAGCCCGGACACCGGGGTGCGCCAGAACAGCTGGCCGCCGGCCACGTATTTCGTGTCGACCTCGACGAGATCCAGCAGCGGGCCGGTGTCCAGGAAGGTGGACTCTGCGATGAAGAGCGCGCCGCCGAACACCTGGTAGTCGAAGCCGCCGGCGGCCAGGTTCATGCTGCCGTAGAGCGAGAAGCCGGTCTGCGCCAGCTGGAAGTCGCGGCTCGTTATCGGATAGACGCTCTGCGGCAGGAGGATCGGCGTGCGAGCCGCGTCGATGTCGGCGAACTCGTTGTAGAGACCGAACGGCATCTTGATGCGGCCGGCGCGCAGGCCGAGCCAGTCGCGCCACTTGTAGTCGATGAAGCCCCAGTCGAGGGTCATCGTGTAGTTGCCGATCGGGCCGAGATCGCGCGTGAACAGCTGAGCGCCGATGCGCAGGCGCTCGGTCACCTCGGTCGAGACGTTGACCGCCGCCTCGAGGAACTCGACGCTGCCGCGCTCCGAGCGGCCGAGGTAGTCGTTGTCGGTCGACGTGAACGCGCCCTGGCTGACGAAGCCGTGGATCGCCACCGAGGGCATGTCGAAGCCGCTCTCCGCAGGGACAGGCTCGGCGGGCGGCTCGGCCTCCGAAGGCTCGGCAGCGGGAGCCTCGGCCGGCGCGTCCTGCGCGAGGGCGTTCTGCTCGACAGCCGTGCAGAGCCCGCCAGCAACGACCAGCCCCGCCACCAACCCGTTCTTGAAACGGACCAACGCCCCCGCCCTGCACGAAGCGTCTCCTGACCCACTTCAGCCGTCAAGGCGACCACCAGGGGTGCAGGCCGCATTCCTGGCCCGCGGGGGTATCGCTGTCTACTTCGCGGGCCGCGCGAAGACGATGCGGAGAGCTCGCGGAGAGGACGCGCGGTAGATGGTGTCGTGGAACTGTTCCGGCATCGGGTGATAGGACCAGACCAGCCCCCGGGGGGCGTCGGCCGCGAGGGTGCGCCTGAGGACCTCGAGCCCGGCGACGATGTCGCTCTCGTCGGCGGACGTCAGGTACAGGGTCTTGCGCAGGTCCGGCCTCGCGCGCAGCCAGGGGCCGGCCTGGCGGACCAGTTGCCTGTCGTTCCACCACACGCTGGGGCTGATCGAGATGTAGGCGCCGAACAGATCCGGCTCGGCGAAGAACGTCTCCAGCACGAACAGGCCGGCGAGCGACTCGCCGATGATGGCGGTCTCGTCGGTCGTCCGGTACTGCTCTCGGATCTGCGGCATCAGCTCGTCGCGGATGAATTTACGGAACGCCGCCGAGCCGCCCACGCGCGGCGCGATCTCCTTGTCCTTGGCCACCGAGGTCGGTCCGGTGAGATCGCGGCGGCGCTCGGTATTCTCGATGCCGACGACGATCATCGGGCGCATCGTCTCCCACGTGATGCCGGCCAGGACGGTGTCGGTCACGTGCGGAAAGTCCTCCGCCATGCCGCCGTCCGGCATGTACAGCACCGGGAAGCGCGCGTCGGTCTTCTCGGCGTAGCCGGGCGGCGTGAAGACGTTGATGCGCCGCGTCTCGCCCAGCGCCGCGGACCGGATGGTGAACGTGCGGGCGCCGGCCCATGCCGGGGCGCAGTCCGGCGCCTTCGACGGTCCGGACGCCGGGACAGGGGGCGACGGTTGCGGAGCCGCGCGAGGCCCTGCGCAGGCGCCCAGCGCGATCGCGAGGAAGGGCAGGCCGTGCTTCATCGATCCATCCTCTCGTCGCGCCGCCGTCCGGTCGGCTTGTCCCGCGAGGCGCCGCGCGTGCCCACATAGATGATGTGAGCGCGGCCGCCCTTGCCGGCCCGGTGGCGCCTGGATCGGAAGCCGGCCGCCTCGAGGCGGCGCTCGAAGGCCGGATCCGGGTCCTCGGACCAGATGGCCAGCACGCCGTCCGGGGCCAGCGCCTTCCACGCCCGCTGCAGCGCGGCGGCGCCGTACAGAGATGCGGACTCGCGGCTGGTCGCCTCGTGCGGACCCTCGTACAGATCGAGCACGATGGCGTCCAGCGACGCCGGTCGGGCCGCGCGGATGGTTTTCGCCACGTCGGCCACGACCACCTCGACGCGCGGATCGTCGATCGCCTTCCCGGTCAGGTCCGCGAGCGGCCCGCGGCACCAGTCCACCACGATCGGGTTGAGGTCCACGACCTTTACCTGCGCCGCGGCCGGCAACCCATCGAGCGCCGCGCGCAGCGTGAAGCCCATGCCCAGGCCGCCGAGCAGCACCCGCGGCTGCGGTCTCCCGGCCAGCGGCGCGCAGGCCAGCCGCGCCAGCGCATCCTCGGAGCGGTGCGCATCGCTGGTCATCGAGCACCCGCCCGGCGATGGTGATGAGAAAGCTGCGCTCACCCCGCCGGCGCAGCTCGAGGAGCCCCTCCGGCGTCTCGATGCTGTCGACGATCCGCCACGGCTGCATGGGCCGGCCTTGCTTACCACAGCCGGGACGATCGCGCCCAGGGGTCGCGCCCCGACCCGGCGTCACTCGCCGGCGATCAGGCTGGCGATGAACTGGTCCAGCGTGGGCTGGTCATCGAGGGCGTCGGGTACGTGGAGGGACGGATGGCTGGACGCGATGACTCCGTCGGCGTTGTAGGCCACGTCGCGCAGCCAGAGGTCTCTCTTCCCGGCTCGCTTCTCCGGTTCTTCCGCCTCCCACTGGTCGCTGTCCCCATCCCATGGCGAAAGAGGCATGCTCGGCTCCTCCCTGACGTCGGCTCTCGAGAGACCGATGTCGGACCGGGCGGGGATCGGTTGCAGCGGCACGGGCAGCAGGCGGGCCGACCCGATGACCCCAGCGGGGTGCAGCGTCGCGAGCCCGCTTTCACCGCATTGCAGCGTCTCGATCCCGCTGGCTTGCGGGGCTTCGTTCTGCAAGCCTCGTGATCGATGGAAAGGGAGGCGCAGCACCACGAGGCGCAGCCGGCTCCTTCACATCGGGCGGGACCATCTCCGCAGACCGGCGAGATGGGGCGGCGGATGGCCGAGTTCAGCTGGCAGCAGACCCCGCTCGGTGTGTCGGAGCGCTGGCCGAGGAGCCTGCACTCCATCGTCAGGACCATCCTCGGGTCGCGCTATCCGATGATCCTCCTGTGGGGGCCCGAGCTGGTTCAGCTCTACAACGACGCGTACATCGGCCTCATCGGCGCGAAGCACCCGGACGCGCTCGGCCGATCCATTCGCGACACCCAGGCCGAGTCGTGGGACGCGATCGGCCCGATGATCCACGCAGGTGATGTCCAGCGGGGTCCCCAACTGGGTCCCGGCCCAGCAGCTGCCGCTCATGCGCGCCGGCTATCTGGAGGAGTCGTACTTCAGCCTCTCGTACAGCGCGGTCGACGACGACGAGGGTGTCATTCGCGGGATGCTGTGCGTCTGCAGCGAGGCCACCGAGCAGATCGTCTCGTCGCGCAGGATGCAGCTCCTGCGAGAGCTCGCGGCCGCGGGCGAGGCGAGAGATCCCAGGGCCACGTGCGAGCATCTGAGCCGGATCATCGAGGAGCACGCGCTCGACGTCCCGTTCGCGGCGCTGTACCTGAAGGCGAGCGACCAGGACGCGCTCGAGCTGTGCGGCTCATCGAATCTCGGCGCCGGCGACGCATTTCCGCGGCACGTCGGGCCCGGCGATGCTCACCCGCTCTGGCCGTTCGCGCGCGTGGCGGCCGGCGAGACAGTCCTCGTCGAGGACGTCGACGGGCACTTCGCGCGCCAGGGCGGACCCTTCGGCGACACGGTCAAGGCGGCGCTCCTGATGCCGATCGGGGCGGAGGACCCGGGCGCCTCGCTCGGGATCCTCATCGCGGGCATCAGTCCGGCGCGCGCGCTCGACGACGGATATCGCACCTTCTACGAGCTCCTGGCCGGCCAGGTGTCCATGCTGATGCGGACGGCGAATGCGTTCGAAGAGGAGCGCAGGCGGGTGGAGGCGCTCGCCGAGATCGACCGCGTCAAGACCGCGTTCTTCAGCAACGTCAGCCACGAGTTCCGCACGCCGCTGACATTGATCCTGGGTCCCCTCGAGGGCGCCGTCGCCGGCCCGGCGAGATCTCTGAGCGGCGACGACCTCGGGACCGTCCATCGAAGCGCGCTGCGCCTCCTGCGCCTGGTCAACAGCCTGCTCGATTTCTCGCGCATCGAGGCCGGCCGGCTCCAGTCGAGGTTCGAGCCGACCGACCTGGCGATGCTGACGGCCGGGCTGGCCGGCTCGTTTCACTCCCTGCTCGACTCGGCCGGGCTGAAGCTCGTCATCGACTGCCCTCCTCTCCCGGAACCTGTCTACGTGGATCGATCGCACTGGGAGAAGATCGTCCTCAACCTGATCTCGAACGCCTTCAAGTTCACCTTCGAGGGCGAGATCGCCGTCGTGCTGCGGGGCCACGACGATCGCGTGGAGCTCTCGGTCCACGACACAGGCATCGGGATCCCGGCTGTCGGAGCAGTCCCGGATCTTCGAGCGCTTTCATCGCATCGAGGGAGCGCGGGGGCGGAGCTTCGAGGGGACCGGGATCGGGCTCGCGCTGGTGCAGGAGCTGACCCGGCAGCACCAGGGATCGCTGCGCGTCGAGAGCCATCCGGGCCGAGGGAGCACCTTCGTCGTCTCGATCCCTCGCGGCCGGGACCACCTTCCCGAGGATCGGATCGCGGAGGGAGGCCCGCTGGTGCCCGACGCCGCGTCCGCCGCGTCGGCCGCTCCCTACATCATGGACGCCTCGCACTGGGACAGCGGGGTCGCAGACCGGGACCCTGGCTGACGGCGCCGCCGAACCGGCTCCTCGCGGCCTCCGGCGCGCGCGTGCTCGTGGCCGACGACAACGCCGACATGCGCGCGTACCTGGTCCGCATCCTGGCACCGCGGTGGACCGTCGATGCCGTCGAGGACGGGCAGGCGGCGCTCGAGTCCGCCCTCGAGCGGCCACCGGACCTCGTCCTCAGCGACGTCATGATGCCGCGCATGGACGGCGTGGCGCTCCTGCGCGCGCTGCGGGCAGATCCGCGGACCAGCACGATCCCGGTCGTGCTCCTCTCGGCGCGAGCCGGTGAGGAGGCGGTCATCGGCGGCCTCGAGACCGGTGCCGACGATTATCTCGTCAAGCCCTTCTCGGCCCGCGAGCTGCTCGGCCGCGTCGGCACCCATCTCGAGATGGCGCGGATCCGCCGCGTGGCCACGGACGCCGCCAACGAGCTGGCCGAGACCCGCGCGGCCCTCCTCGAGGATGTGGAGCGAAAGAACCGCGAGCTGGAGGCCTTCAGCTACTCGGTCTCGCACGACCTTCGCGCGCCCCTGCGAAGCATCGACGGGTTCAGCGAGGCGCTGCTCGAGGAGTGCGGCGACCGGCTGGGCCCGACCGGCGAGGGCTACCTCCATCGAGTGCGCGCCGCCGCCCAGCGGATGGGCGAGCTGATCGACGATCTGCTCAAGCTCTCGGTCGTGGAGCGAGCGGAGCTCGTCCGCGAGACCGCCGACCTCTCGCTCCTGGGCCGGCGGATCGGCGAGCTGCTGAGCGGCGCGCACGCCGACCGGAGCGTGGCCTTCGTCGTCCAGGACGGCCTCATCGCGCACGCGGACAGGCGGCTGGTCCAGGTCCTGCTCGAGAACCTCCTCGGCAACGCGTGGAAGTTCACCGCCAGGACGCCGTCCCCTCGCGTCGAGCTCGGCTCGCTGCAGCAGGACGGCGCCAGCGTGTTCTTCGTGCGGGACAACGGGGCGGGCTTCAACGAGGAGAACGCGGGGCGGCTCTTCACCCCGTTCCAGCGACTCCACTCGGAGCGCGACTTTCCCGGCACCGGGGTCGGCCTGGCCACGGTGAGGCGCGTCGTGGAACGCCACGGCGGGCGCGTGTGGGCCGAAGGGCGGGTGAACGCCGGCGCGACCGTCTACTGGACGCTGCCCGCGCGCGCTCGCTCGATCACCGGTTGATCGTGCTCGCGGTCAAGGACGCGCGCATGGACGGCTGTGCGGGAGCTGGCCACCGCGATCGACCGACGCTAGCATGAGACCCATCACATGAGGTCCATGTCGCAGATGCCGCGCCTCGGGCGCCCTCCGTATCGCGCGCGCCGCCGTCGGGTCATCCGACGAGCTGTGCTGGCGGTGATCGTCGTGGGCGCGGGCATCGCGACCTGGCTGTGGATCTCCGGCGGTGACGACGAGGAGGAATCGCCCGCGACCGCGCCCGTCGTGGCGTCGCGGGCGGACGCGGCTGCGGCCGCGGCACCGGCGCCGGCACCGGCTCCCGCGCCGACACCGGCTCCGGCCTCGACGGACGATCTGCTGGGCCCGCTCGGCATGCGATACGCGCAGGTCGTGGTGGCCGGGCCGCTCGAGACCGCGTTCGTCACCGCGCTCGGGCGCGATCTCGGTGCGCCGCTGACCCAGGTCGTGACGCGCACGCTTGTGTGGTGGGTGTCGGTGCCTGGTGATCTGCGCCGCGGCGACACGGTGGAGGCGCTCTTCAGCGAGCGGCCGGGCGCCGAGCCGCTGGTCCACGCGGTGCGCTTTCGCAGCGAGAAGGCGGGCAAGACCTTCGAGGCCTATCGCTTCCAGGAGCCAGGGGCGGCCTTCGCGCGCTTCTACACCCGCGACGGCAACGAGCTCGAGCTGCGGCTGAAAGACTCGCCGATGGACGAGCACGAGCAGGTGACCTCGCTCATCCGCGACGGCCGCGGCCACCAGGGCGTTGACTTCCGCACGCCGGTCGGCACGCCGGTCAAGGCCACCCTCGACGCGGTCGTGGCGCGCCGCAACTGGAACTTCCGCTCCAACGGCAACTGCCTCGAGCTGCACGAGCGCGGCGGCGAGGGCCGCACCATCTACTTTCTCCACCTGTCCGAGGTCGCCGCCGATCTGCGCCCCGGCGATCGCGTGAAGAAGGGACAGGTCGTCGCCAGGAGCGGCAACACCGGCCGCTCGTTCGCGCCGCACCTGCACTACCAGCTCATGTCGCGCGCGGGCCGGGTCCTCGACCCGTTCGTCTCGCAGGCCAGCGCGCGCCGGGCGCTGCCCGATACCCACCGGGCCGCTTTCGACGCCGAGGCCACGCGAATGGCCGGCCTCCTCGACCGCGCCGCCGGCCTGATGACGCAGGGCCCGCCGCAGGGTAAACCCTGACCATGGCGCCACGGGTGATCGTGAAGACGGCGAACCTGTCCGTCGGCGAGTCGGCGCGGATCGCGGTGGTCGCCGACACCCACTCGCGCCCGCACCCCTACGCCGCCGAGCATCTGGCCGCGCTCGAGCCGGAGGCAATCTTCCACGCCGGCGACATCGGCGACCTGTCGGTGCTCGAGGACCTCGCCGGGATCGCGCCCGTTATCGCGGTGCGCGGCAACATCGACACCCACGCCCGCGAGCTGCCGGACTTGCTGACAATCGAGCTCGACGCCGGCGGCAAGTCGATGCGGATCCTCATGACCCACATCGCCGTCTACGGCCCGAAGATCCGCGCCGAGGTGGCGAAGAGGGCCCGCGCCGAGAAGGCATCGCTGATCGTGTGCGGCCACAGCCACGTCCCCTTCATCGGCCAGGACGCCGGCCTCACCGTCTTCAACCCCGGCTCGATCGGCCCCCGCCGCTTCAGCCTGCCGATCGTCTTCGGCACCATCGACATCGCCGCCACCGGCGTCCGGCTCACGCACATCGACTGCGAGACCGGCCAGCCGTGGACCCCGCCGGGGTAGGGTCGGCTCCTCCCTGCGGCGAAGGCGTTCGCCGTAGGAATCGTCAAGACGCCGGAGGAGACATCATTCCCCGCCGCGATGGCCGCGCTCCATACTGGCGAGCGCCCCCAGCGAAAGGACTCCCCATGCGAACCGTCCCGGCGTTCGTGCGATCCGGTCGTCGAAGCACTTCCCTGCTGGTGATCGTGGCCGCGGGGGTCCTCGGGCTGGCGCCTGCCGTCGCCGGCGCCCAGATCTACAAGGACCCGAACCAGCCGATCCCGGCACGGGTCAACGATCTGCTGAGCCGGATGAGCCTCGACGAGAAGCTCGGCCAGATGACACAGGCGGAGCGCGGCGCTGTCTCGAACGGCCAGATCACGCAGTTTCGACTCGGTTCGCTGCTGTCCGGCGGCGGCTCGGCGCCCTCGCCGAACAACGCCACCAGCTGGGCCAACATGTACGACGGCTTCCAGAACGCGGCCCTGGCCACGCCGCTCGGCATCCCGCTCATCTACGGCGTGGACGCGGTGCACGGCCACAACAATGTCGTCGGCGCGACGATCTTCCCGCACAACATCGGCCTGGGCGCCACCCGCAACCCGTCGCTGGTCCAGAACATCGGGCGCGCCACCGCCGAGGAGGTCTCCGGCACCGGCATCGACTGGGACTTCGCGCCGTGCCTGTGCGTGGCGCGCAACGACCGCTGGGGCCGCACCTACGAGTCGTTCGGCGAGACGCCGGACTCGTCTCCTCGATGGCGACCATCATCACCGGGCTGCAGGGGTCGTCGCTGAGCGCGCCCGGATCGGTGATGGCCACGGCCAAGCACTACGTCGGCGACGGCGGCACCACCGGCGGCGTGGACCAGGGCAACACCCAGCTGAGCGAGGCGGAGCTGCGCGCCATCCACCTGCCCCCGTTCCAGGCGGCGGTGCAGCGCGGCGTCGGCTCCATGATGATCTCCTACAGCTCCTGGAACGGCGTGAAGACTGCACGGGCACCAGTTCCTGATCACGACCGTGCTCAAGGGTGAGCTCGGCTTCTCCGGCTTCGTGGTCTCGGACTGGAACGGCATCGACCAGATCGACGGACAGCCGGGCTTCACCGCCGCCGAGGTGCGCACGGCGATCAACGCCGGCATCGACATGGTGATGGTGCCCAACGCCTGGCAGAGCTACATCTCGCTGCTCCGCCAGGAGGTGCAGGCCGGCCGCATCTCGATGTCGCGCATCGACGACGCCAACCGCCGCATCCTGACCAAGAAGTTCGAGCTGGGTCTGTTCGAGCGGCCGCTGACCGACCGCAGCTTCACGCCCACCGTGGGCAACGCCGCGCACCGGTCGCTGGCCCGCCAGGCGGTGCGCGAGTCGCAGGTCGTCCTCAAGAACGCGGGCAACATCCTCCCGCTGGCCACGGCGAACAACCGCATCTTCGTCGCCGGCACGAACGCCGACAACATCGGCCACCAGAGCGGCGGCTGGACCATCTCGTGGCAGGGCGGCAGCGGCGCGACGACACCCGGCACGACCATCCTGCAGGGCATCCGCAACACCGTCGCGGCCTCGTCGGTGGTCACCTACAACCAGAGCGGCAGCGGCATCAACAGCTCGTACAACGTCGCCATCGCGGTCGTCGGCGAGACGCCGTACGCCGAGGGCGCGGGCGACAGGCCCGGCTCGATGAGCCTGGCCTCCACCGACATCAACACCATCAACACGCTGCGCGGCGCCGGCGTGCCGGTCGTCGTCGTGCTTGTCTCCGGCCGGCCGCTCGACATCGCCACCCAGCTGGGCAACTGGAACGCGCTGGTCGCGGCCTGGCTGCCCGGCACCGAGGGACAGGGCGTCGCCGACGTCCTGTTCGGCGTCGCCCAGCCGACCGGCAAGCTGCCGATGACCTGGATGAACAGCGTCAGCCAGCAGCCGATCAACTCCGGCGACGGACAGACGCCGCTGTTCCCGTTCGGCTTCGGCCTCAGCTACGGCGCGCCGGCCACCCGCGACCCGTACGCGGTCACCCAGGCCGAGAGCTTCGGGTCGCAGTCGGGCGTCCAGCTCGAGAACACGTCCGACACCGGCGGCGGCCAGAACGTCGGCTGGATCGCTCCCGGCGACTGGATCGCCTATCCCGGCATGAACTTCGGATCCCCGACCGCGCTGCGGGTCACCACGCGCCGCGCGTCCGGCTCCGGCGCCACCGGCACCATCCAGTACCGCCTCGACAGCACCACCGGCCCGATCATCGCCAGCGTCCCGATCAGCAACACGGGCGGCTGGCAATCGTGGGGGAGTGTCACGACGAACCTGTCGGGCACCGCGACCGGCGTGCACACCTGTTCATCACCTTCACCGGCTCCGGCGGCGACTTCGTCAACATCAACTGGTTCCAGTTCGGCCGCTGACCCGGCGTCAGAACGGAGCGGCGCGTGCGGCATGCCGGAAGCATGCCGAATGCCCGCGCGGCATCTCTGCCCGCCCTGAAGCCGACGCGTCGCCGTCCGAGAGGGCTACGACGAGCAATACGAGGGAAAGATTGACCTGCGCGACAGCGCCGGCGCCCTGGCCTTCTACTTCTGGGGCGGCACTCGCTGCGCGGCGGCCGCGGACGCGCCGACCGAGCGCGAGATTGACATCCTGCTCGCCGCTCACATCGGCGGCCACGAGTACCAGCTCGACTACGCCGATGTCGCCAGCGCATACGGCAACAGCCGGTGCTGGGACGGCGGCATCCAGGTCTGGTGAGCGCCGACAGGGCGCCGGCCGCGGACTATTATCCCGGCCGGCGCGAGCTCGTGGCGCCGTGAAACGAGATCGCGATGCCGACCATCGCGATGAGCGCCGCGATGACGAACAGGATGCGACCATCCCCCTCGGCGCAGCCACCAGGTCGGCGAGACCCCTCATGAAATCTGCGCAGTGTGCACGGGCTTCTGCTCTCTTCCTTTCCCGATCGGACAGAGAGAAGAGGATGCGACCACGCCCATGTCGCACTAAAAAGTGGCAGATGCGGGCGTGCGGGTCGTCGCCGGGCCCTGGCCGCAAGGCCGGTTACATCTGTGCGCGACCCGGGGCGCTGCATCGCCTCCTCCCTCGCATGAAGAAGATGTTCGCCCTCCTGTCTCTGCGTGTGTGCTCGGGTGCTCCACCTCCGGGAAGACTGACCCGTCCGGGCAGCCGTCCGGGTTCGCCGGGCTCCTTGCCCGGGCGCTGCCCAGCTCGGCCGCCGCCCAGCCGGCCCCGACCGAGCAACCGGCTCCGGTGCAGCAGCCCGCGCAACCGGGATTGATGCCGGCGCCGCCGTCTCCGATGCAGCCGGCGCAACCGCCGCCGATGCAGCCGGCCGAGCCAGACGAACCGGTCGGGTTCGAGCAGCCCGCTGCGTCGGGCAATGCCGAGGTCTGCTCGGCGATGTGCGACCGCGTCGCCGCCTGCCAGATTGCGTCGAAGGAGCAGTGCATGCCGGTCCGCGAGCCGCAGGTGCCTCAAGCTGACGCCCGAGCAGCGGGCCCAGGTGATCGCGATGATGTCGAGCATGGCCTGCGAGGACATGGCCCAGTTCGGCGCGCAGGGGGCGAGCGCAGCCCCGACCGCGCCTGCCACCGAAGAGGGGGACGGCGACGGTCAGGACTCGTAGGTGGGACCGACGGCCGTGAAGACGGCCATCCTGGCCCTCGTGGTCATGATTGCGCCTCGATGCCCGACAGCTCACATCTGCCGGAACAGGTGCAGGTAGCTGCGGCTGACCGGCAGCACCTCGTCCGGCCCTTCAGGTGGATCGTCGCGGTTTCGTTGACGCCGCGCGTGACGTGGCTGATCGCGCGCAGGTTCACCACCACCGAGCGGTGCACCTGCGACGAACTGCGCGGCGTCGAGCTGCGCCACCAGTTCCTTCAGCGGCGTGCGGATCAGCGCCTCGCCGGGCTTGCCGCCGTCGCCGCGCCAGGCGACCAGCGTGTACTTCTCGTCCGAGCGCAGGAAGTCGATCTCGTCGACCGAGATCAGGCGCAGCGACTGGCCGACCGACGCGCGGATCCAGCGCAGCGGCGCCGGCCCGGCGTCCTTGCGGAGGTGCGCGGCGAGCTGCTGCAGCAGCGCTTCGGTGTTCAGCGCCGGCTGCGCGCGCGCAGCCGCTCCTGCAGCCGCGCGACCGTGTCGGCCAGGCGCGCCGGCTCGACCGGCTTCACCAGGTAGTCGAGCGCGCCTTGCGCGAAGGCCTGCACCGCGTACTGGTCGAAGGCGGTGACGAACACGAGGTGCGCGCGGCGGCCGATGTGGCGCGCCGCCTCCACGCCCGACAGGCCCGGCATGTGCACATCGAGGAAGCAGATGTCGGGCTGCTGCGCCTCGAACATGCTCGACCGCCTCGCGGCCGTTGCGCGCCTGCGCGACGACCTCCAGCTCGGGCCAGGCCTGCGCGAGCAGGCGCGCGAGCGCCTCGCGCAGCAGCGGCTCGTCGTCGGCGATCAGCGCGGTCGGGCGCGCGGTCATTCATGTCGCGGCCTCGCCGCGCCGGGAAGTCGAGTTCGGCGCAGCACGCCGTGCGGGTGCGACCGCGGTCGAGGCGCAAGCTGCGCGTCGCCGCCGAAGGCCAGCTGCAGGCGCTCGCGCAGCGTCGACAGGCCGGTGCCGAGCCCGCCGCCGCCGTGCTGCAGGCCCACGCCGGTGTCGCTGACCTCGCGCGTGGCAGCGTCCGTCGCGCACGCGGCACGTTGACGTCGATGCGCCCGCCCTCCTCGCTGGGGTCGATGCCGTGGCGCACGGCGTTCTCGACCAGCGTCAGCAGCGTCATCGGCGGGCAGCGCAAGCGCAGGCGGCCTCGTCATCGGCGTGCAGCGTGAACTGCAGCCGATCGGGCATGCGCATGTGCATCAGCTCGAGATAGGCGCGCACGAGCTGGAGCTCCTGCCCCAGCGTCGTGGCCGGCTCGTGCAGGCGCGGCACCGCCGCGCGCAGGTAGGCGATCAGGCTGCCGAGCACCTGCGAAGCCTGCGGCGATCCCGCGTCGACCAGCGCCTGCACGTTGGCCAGCGTGTTGAACAGGAAATGCGGCTCGACCTGCGCCTGCAGCAGCCGCAGCCGCGCGTCCAGCGCCTGGCGCTCGAGCTCGCTGCGCTCGAGCTCGAAGGCCAGCGCCTGGTTGCGCGCGGCGCCGCTGTCTGGCGCACAGCGCCGCCAGCGCGATCCAGGGCGCGAACAGCAGGCCGATGATGGTCATCCCGACGAAGCCTTCCATGCGGTCTTGCTCGTGCCAGAACGGCCGGGTCGCCGTACGTCGTCAGCGAGATACACGACCGCCGCGCGAACGGCATCACCAGCGCCACGGCCGCCACCTGCAGCGCCCAGCGCGCGAGCCAGCGCGGCAGGCGCTGCGGCCATTGCTCGAACAGCCCGAACGCGAGGACCCCGACCAGCGTGAAGAAGAACAGGCGGCCGTACAGCATCGCCACCGGTCCGTGCCAGTCGGGCAAAAAGAGCAGGCTGAGAAGCAGACACACGGCGAGCGGGAAGCGCACGCGCCTCCAGCCCAGCATCCGGCCGACCGGTCGCGGTTGCGCTGGCGAGGCAGCCGGGATCATGGCGCCACGATAGCAAGGAAGGCGGGCCGTCGCCGCCGCTTCGTCGGGCACGCCGCTCGTCGGCGCATACCGTGCCTCGTCCACGCGAACCCGTCGTCCGTCGCAACCTGGTCACGCTGCAGGTCTCGCGCGGCCATGATGGCGTGCACCGTCCATCAGGGAGATGAAATGAAATCGGAACGCACCGGTTCCTCGGTCCAGATCTCGCGGCGAGTCCTCGCGGCCGCGCTCCTCATCGCAGCCGGGTGCTCGAGCGCGCCGCGCGTCGGCGACACGTCTCGCGGCGGCGACGCGCCTCAGGGGCCACTTCGCGGCAACTCCTTCGTCATCCGCGACGTCCGCGTCTTCGACGGAATGCGGGCGATCGAGCACGCCGATGTCGTCGTGCGGGCCGGTCGGATCGCCGCCGTGGGCCGCGGCGCGCCGGCAGACGGCCTGCCCGTGATCGAGGGCGCCGGACGCACGCTCGTGCCCGGGCTGATCGATGCGCACGCCCACGTGCCGCGCGAGGAGGGCCTTCGCGTCGCGCTGCGCTTCGGCGTGACGACGCTGCTCGACATGTTCACCAGGGTCGAGGTCATGCAGTCCCACCGCGGGCAAAGAGCCCACCTGCGCGAGACCGATTTCTCGGACATGTACTCGGCCGGCGCGCCGGTCACCTCGGCGGGCGGCATGGGCACGCAGTTCGGGATCCCGTTTCCGACCATCGCGGGCGCGGAGGCGGCCGAGGCGTTCGTCCGCGCCCGGCTGGGCGAAGGGTCCGACTACATCAAGATCATGTACGAGCCCGATGCCGGGATCGTCACGTCGATCTCGGCGGAGACGCTGGCTGCCGTCGTGGCGGCGGCGCACGCGCAGCACGCCATGGCAGTCGTCCACGTCACCTCGCTCGAGGGCGTCCGGGCCGTGGTCGCCGCGGGTGCCGACGGGCTGGCACACATCTGCGGCGACGCGCTCGTCGATGAAGCCCTGGCCAGGAAGATGGCCGCGCAGGGCATGTTCGTCACGCCCACGCTGTCCGCCTTCGCGTTCCTCGGCGGCGCGCCTGCCGGGGATCCGAGACATGAGCTCGCGGCGGACCCGCGCACGTCGCGCTTCCTGACCGCGAAACAGCGCGCCTCGCTGACGAGCCCGCCGCCCGGCAAGGAGGACCCGATGGCGCCCTACCTGGTGCGGTTCTCTCTCGAGAGGGCATCCGAGAACGTGCGGCGACTTCACGCCGCCGGCGTGCGCATCCTGGCCGGCGACGACGCCGCCAACTTCGGTCCGCACGGCATCTCGATGCTCGGCGAGCTGCAGCTCCTGACCCGTGCCGGCCTCACGCCCGCCCAGGCGCTCGAGGCCGCGACCCGGGCGCCGGCCGAGGCCTTCGGGCTGTCCGACCGCGGCCGGATCGTCACCGGTGCCCGCGCCGACCTCGTCCTCATCGACGGCAATCCGCTGATCGACATCACGGCGACGCGCGCGATCGCGCGCATCTTCAAGAATGGGTTCGAGGTCCGGCGCACCACGGGTGTCGGCCGGCCGCATCCCTGACCGTCTTGTCGTTGGAGCGACGCGCGCGACGGGCTACGCTCGACCCGGTGGAGAAGGCCGGCGAGGGCGCGATCGCGACGCGGGGGCTGTCGAAGCAGTACGGCCGCCGTGCTCGACCGATCCGGGTGCCGCTGGTGCACCCGGTCGGCGTGGTTCGCGCGCTGGACGACCTCTCCATCGCGGTCCGCGAGGGGGAGATCTTCGGTTTCCTGGGGCCGAACGGCGCCGGCAAGACCACGCTCATCCGCCTGCTCCTCGGCTTCCTCCACCCGACGGCGGGCCAGGCGACAGTGCTCGGCCACGACATCCAGCGCGAGTCGGTCGCGATCCGGCGGCGGGTCGGGTATCTGCCCGGTGGGGTCACGCTCCACGACCACCTGTCGGGCGAGGATCAGCTCGACTACATGGCCTCGCTCTCCGGCCGGCAGCCCGTGCGGCGCAACGACCTGGTTGACCGCCTCGGCGTCTCCGGGGACATGCTGCGCCGCCACGTGCGCGACTACTCGCGCGGCATGCGGCAGAAGATCGGGATCATCCAGGCGCTCCAGCACGACCCGGAGCTCGCAATCCTGGACGAGCCGTCAGAAGGCCTGGATCCGCTGGTGCAGCGCGCTTTCCACGAGCTCCTCGAAGACCTGCGCGCGGCAGGTCGGACGATCTTCTTCAGCTCGCACGTCCTGTCGGAGGTCGAACGAGTGTGCGACCGCGTCGCCATCGTCCGTCGCGGCAGGCTCGTCGCCATCGAGGAGGTTGCCGGCCTGCTCTCCCGGCGGAAGCGACACGTGGAGATGCGCGTGCGCCCGGACGGGCGGATGCCGACGCTGGACGGCGTGCCCGGCGTGTCGGGTGTCGTCGCTGCCGAAAGTCTCCTCACCTGCCAGCTGGAAGGCGACGTGGGGCCATTTCTGGAGTCGATCGCGGGCCACCCGATCATCGATCTCACGATCGAGCCCGCGCACCTGGAGGAGGCGTTCCTCGAGCTCTACGAGGACGGCGAGTCGTCGGGCCGGCCCTCGGAGGCCCCGCTGCCCGACAGCGCCGGCATTTCGCGATGAACAGGGCGCTCCTCGGGCACACCTGGCGCCGCAACCGCGGCCGCCTCGTGATCGTATGTGTCGCCGCCACCGCGTGGGGAGCGCTGTTGCCGGTCGTCTACGCGACGTTCGGGTCGACGTTCGCGGGCCTCGTGGAGGCGGGCGTCGTTCCGGAGGCGCTGGCAAACGTCGCCGGCGACATCTTCAGCCTGGCCGGCACCATCGCGCTCGCCTTCGTCCACCCGATCTCGATCGTCCTGGTCTCCATCTTCGCCGTCGGGTTCGCGAGCGGGGCCGTGGCCGGCGAGCGGCAGCGCGGCACGCTGGAGGTGCTCCTCTCCCGCCCCCTGTCCCGACACGAGGTCTACGCGACCCTGTCATTCTGCGCGCTGGCCTTCGTCGGGCTGGTCCTGACCGCTCTCCTTGTCGGCGCGCTGGTCTCCGCGGCCTTCCTGGGCGTGATCGGCGAGATCGACATCGCTCGGGCGCCGCTGGCCTGGCTCAACGCCTTCCTCCTTTTCGGCTCGTTCACGACGATTGCCCTGGCCGCCTCGGTGTCCTGCGACCGCCTTGGCCGGGCGTTGGGCGCGACCCTGGCGATCGTCGTCGCCTCGTACTTCCTCGAGGTCATCGGCCGTCTCTGGCCGGACGCCGACTTCCTCCGGCCGTACTCACTCTTCCACTACCTCCAGGTGCGGAGGATCCTGGTCGGCCACACCGATCCGGTCGCCTTCGCCTTGCCGGCCATCGTCGCGATCGGCGCTGTAGGCCTGGCGCTCGTCGTCTTCCCGCGCCGGGACCTGGCGGCACCGAGCTGAAGCATTCGCACACGGCGCGGGAGTCGTTGCTCGATCCCGGCCGGGCAGACATTCAGTGTCAGCGGAATCGACGGCGTGTCGATCGCGCGCCTGCTCGTTCGTCGGTGTTATCAGAGGACCACGAAAGGACCTGTGATGCGAAAGCTGATCGTCTCCGAGTTCGTCTCCCTCGATGGAGTCATGCAGGCGCCGGGCGGCGCCGACGAGGACCGCGATGGCGGTTTCGCGCACGGCGGCTGGACCCACCCGTACTGGCACGACGACATCGGTGCGTCGTTCGGGGAGCTGATGAAGGGCGTCGACGCGTTTCTGCTCGGGCGACGCACCTACGTCACCCACGCCGAGGCGTTCGAGCCGATGCCGCCGGGCGATCCGTTCGGCGACATGATGAACGGGCCGGCCAAGTACGTCGTCTCGCGCACGCTCGAGAAGCCGATCTGGCGCAACACGACGATCATCCGCGATGACGTCGTCGGGGCCGTGCGCGCTCTCAAGGCGAGCCCGGGTGGGACCATCGTGACCGATGGCAGCAGCCAGCTCGTGCACACGCTGATCGCGAACGATCTCGTCGACCGGCTGCACCTGCTCGTCTATCCGCTGATCCTCGGCACCGGCAAGCGCGTGTTCCCCGAGGGTGTCCACGCGCCCTTCACCCTCCAGAAGTCGACGCCGTACCCGACCGGCGTCATCGGTCTGGACTACGTCCGCGCGGCGTGATCCGGCGACGCAGGCTCCGTACGGCGCGTACGGCGCGGCCACCCACCCGTGCACGCTGCAGACAACCATCCTCGGCGAGATGGGTCAGTACCCGATGAAAGCAAGCAGACCAGCGTGACGGGGCGCGCTCCGACGAGGCGCCGGGAGGTGACATGCGTCGCTTTGCGTTTCTGGGGATCCTGGCCATGGTCGGAGCGGCCTGCACGGAAGACGAAGGCAGCACGCTCTCGTACGTCGTGAACGAGCCGGACCCGCCGGTTCCGATCTACGAGCTCTCGGTCAGGGCCGTGGACACACCGTTCCTCGCCGATACGACGTCTGCAACCGAGCCGCTCGAGTTTCCCCAGCGCGGCGGCGGCTGGGGGATCTACAGCGAGTCGGACACCGTGATCCAGCTCTGTGCCGTCGCGCGCGGCGCCGACGAGGAAGACGTCCTGGTCGCGCTGGCCGCACCCGTGCACCTGATCCGCGGCCGCCACCACGAGGTGCGGATGACGCTCGAGCCTGCAGAGGACGGCGAGATCCCATCCGGGTGCGAGGAACCCGTGCTGGACGCCGGGATGCTCGCGCTGTCCCCGTGATCGGGAGCTCTGCTACCTTCGACTGACGATGCGGCGCGAAAGCTCGCTGCGCTGGTATGCCAGACCTGTCCTGTTCGTCTCCGACATCGACCGGTCCGTCGCCTTCTATGTCGGACAGCTCGGGTTCGAGGAGCGCTGGCGCCACGAGGATGGAGGCAGGGCGCTCGTCGCTCAGGTGGACCGTCGAAGCTGCGAGCTCATCCTGTCGTCGCAGGAACCCGACAAGACCGGTCGGGGCCGCATGTTCATCTCCCTCGACGTCGCCGCGCTCGAGGACGTCCGCGCGGAGCTCGAGGGCAGGGGCGTCGCAGTCGAGGACGGCCGGTGGGGCTACCGCCTCATGATCGTCCGCGATCCGGACGGCAACGAGCTCTACTTCCCCTATCCGGCCGGCGAGGCAGCCGAGTAGGAACGGCAGCGCCGATCTGGGCGAGGTTCCTCATCCTTGACCGCCCGGGCGGCTCGCTGCACGATCGCGCGGACGATGGTGCTGGTCCGGCCGATTGCAGCGGCGCTCCTGGCGGCCCTCGCCGCCGGTTGCGGCGGCGAGGCGAGCCTCCCCGACGAGTCGACCTGGCGCAAGGCGCTCCTCGACGAACGGGCCGGCACCGACGCAGAGTTCCGGGCCCCTGCCAGCTCGCCGCTCAGCGCGATCGATCGGCACGCGCTACGGAGCGGCGAAGCCACCTACGTTCATGTCGACGCGAGCGAGGTGCGTCTGGACGACAAGGGCGGCGGCAGCGCCGCGCTCTCCTTTCAACCTGCCGGCGCGAGCCGATGGTCATGGGAGGCAGCCGCGAGCGGCGTCGCCGCCACTCTCCTCGACGGCGACCGGCCGCTCGCGCCAGGACCGGTGGCGGCGCTGTCGGTGTTCCGCCTGGGTCGCTTCAGCGTCGTCGCTCAGCCGGTCCCCGATTCGCTGGTGCTGATGCTGCACGACTCCCAGCGCGAGGAGCTGCGCCACTTCAGCGGGCTCGACTACTTCGCGCCCGACCAGGCCTACCTCGTCACGGCCCGGATTCGAGCGGTGGACCGAACCGCAGCAGGTGACCCTGCCGACCACCCGTCGCCTCGAGAAGTCGTATCGCCGGCGCGCGCGGCTCCGGTTCACGATCGGCGGCCAGCCGTGCGAGCTCATCGCGCTCGCGCCAGCCGGCGCCCCGCCCGGCGCCCTGTTCGTCCCGTTCCGCGACGCGACCTCCGGAAACGTCGACCTACGCCGGCGGCCGCTACCTCGATCTGAAGGAGCCGGACGGCGACACCCTCGCCATCGACTTCAACCGCGCCTACAACCCGATGTGCAACTACTCGTCCGCGTTCAACTGCCCCATCCCGCCGCCGGAGAACCGGCTGCGCGTGGCCATCGAGGCCGGGCAGAAGACCCACGACCACTGAGTCCCGTGCCGTTCGTGGTGCCGGACGACCGACGCGTAGCCAGCCTGGCGCAAAGCGCCTTTCGATCACATCCGCCTGCTCGAGCTCTGTGCATTGCAGTACGTCCGGAAGTTGTCCAAGAGCAACACGGTGCGCGCCGACGGCCGGGTTCTCGACAGACGGGCCCCGAAGGGCTCTCCGCTTCGCAGCTATGCTGGCAAGACCGTCATCGTGAAGCATCTGCCCTCGGGCGACTACCGCGTGCACTTCGAGGGGGCGTGCATCGCCTGGCACCAGGGTGAGCGGCCCCGGACCCCTGCTCGAGCGGATCTGCCGCTTCTACTGTCAGGCACGCAAGCAGACGGGTCAGGACCCGCGCGTCATCGAGGACGAGCGGCGCTGGGTCGTGTCGCGCCCCACCGACGACGGTATGGTCTCGATCCAAATCCGCCTCCTCCCGGACGAGGCCGCCCGCCTCATGCGCGCCATCGAGCTCGGCGCGGGCCATGCTTCTCTGGCCGACGGGGCAGTCGCCATGGCCGAGACCATGCTCACCGGTTCACGCGACGCCGGGTGCCGGACCGAATCGATCGCGCGCGTCGGCGAGGACTCAGGCAGCGGAGACTCTGACGGCGGAGACGCTGGCGGCCCGATGCCGATACGCTCGCCGGTGGAAGTCGTCGTGCACATCACGGCGGCGACGCTCGAGGGCACCACGGCAATCGGCGATGGACTTTCTGCGGAGACGTGCCGGCGTCTGCTGTGCGATGCCGGTGTCGTGCCGATGCTGGAGGATGCCAGCGGCAAGACCATCGACGTCGGCCGCAAGACGCGGACCGTTCCGGCCGCCTTGGGTCGGGCCCTTCGTGCCCGCGACAAGACCTGTCGCTTTCCCGGCTGCACGAACCGCCGATTCCTCGACGCCCATCACATCCGCCACTGGATCGACGGCGGCGAGACCAAGCTCTCCAACCTCTTTCAGTGCTGCCGCCGCCACCATCGATACCTCCACGAGTACTCCTTCTCGGTCGCAACTCGCGACGGCGAGCTCGTCTTCTTCGACCCGGGCGGCCGCGAGATTCCGCCGGTCCCAGTGCGCCCGCCGCTCCACGACGACTCAATCGACCGGCTGCGCGCGCAGGTCTACGAGCACGGCATCCGGATCTCCGCGGAGACCAACGCTTCCGGATGGGACGGCTGGCCGGTCAACTACGACGCGTGCGTCGCCGCGATCGGCGGCTGGGACGAAGGCCGCAGCACGTACTCCTGGATCGGACATCCGCGGTCCTCGACCGACTGTCCAGACCCAGGCCGAGGCCGGCAGCTCCGGCGCCGTCACTCCGCCAGCGGGGGCACGCCGTACCGGGCGCGGACCTCGTCGAGCGGCCTGGCCATGTCGGACCAGTAGTCCCAGTGGCCGTCGGTCAGGTCGATGTACATGCGGGAGCCGCGCCGGAGCGCGGCGAGGACGCGCGGGGCGTCGAAGTTGTGCGATGACGCCGGTGCTATCGGAGTCATGGCGATGCCCATGTTGAACTGCATCATCGAGAAGAGGAGGAAGGTGAAGGGCTCCTCTCGGCGATGGCCGGCATGGAACGCGGTCACGCAGATCTCGCCGGCCGGGTCGGTGCCGTAGCCGGAGATCACGTGGGTGAGGTCGTGGATGACCACCGGCTCGGGAGGGCCGCCCTTCTCGCCCGGAAACGTGAACTCGTTCTTGCGGATGAAGTCGGCGTAGGCGCGGCCCAGCGTACCGTCCGGGTAGTCGGCGAGGGCGCGGTACTTGGCGGCCAGCTCGGTGTCCTCGCGGAGGCCGGCGAACGCGGCCATCGCCTTGATCACCCAGAGAACCCCTCCTTCCTTCACCTTCTCGAGGATGTGGGGGCGGACCCAGAACCGCCGCAGCACGTCCAGCCGGGCCAGAAGCAGGCGTCCCTCGGCCAGGCGCCGGAACGTGGTCACCTCATGCGCATCCACCTCGAGCGCCTCGGCGAACGCCTCCACGAGGTCGGCCTCCTCGCGGCTCGCCTCTCCGTCGGCCATCGACAGGAGCAGCAGGCCGAAGACGAGCTGCCGGCGCAGCCCGGGATCGGTCAACCTGGTCGCGAGCTCCGCGGGCGCGATCGGCGCCAGTTCGTCAACGTCTTGCTCGGTGCCGAACAGGCGCTGCGCGGCGTCGAGAAGCGCGCGCTCCTGGGTGGCCAGTCCGCCGCTGGCCAGACCGACTGTCTTCATCGCGCGGAGCCCGTACTGGACGAGCTCGGCCGGGGGAGTGAGGAGTTCCATGTCGCCAATCCTTTCGAGCCTTCGCTCGCCGTCCACCTGTGCAGCCAGCGTGCCGGCCGGAACTCCTCGACTTCACGATCTGACCGCGCCGCGGCCTGTCGGCCTACCGACCGACGCATGTCGGGCGCCCGACGACTACGCAAGCGGGGGGGCCGTCGCGTCGGTCATCATCTCGCGCGCTGCGGTCGGGGTCGTGCCGGTGAACAGGCGCATCTCGCGGTTGAGGTGGGCCTGGTCGTAGTAGCCGCAGGCGGCGGCGATCTCGGCCCAGGTGCCCGGGGCGCCGGTGCGGATGTGCTGGACGACGCGGTCGAAGCGGAAGAGGCGGGCCGCGAGCTTGGGCGCGATGCCGACGTGATCGCGGAACAGGGTGATGAGGTGCTTCTGGCTGTAGCCGAGCTCGCGGGCGAGGCCGCGGATGTCGAGCTGGCCGCCGGTCTCCTCGATGCGATCGATGGCCCAGCTGGCCAGCTGGGGGCGGGCGCGCGCGGCGGCGATGCGGCCGGCGATGAGGTCGTCGAGCAGGTCGAAGCGCGCGTCCCAGTCGCCCGCCTCGTCGAGGCGCGCGGAGATGTCGCGCTCGGCCGGGCGCAGCACGTCGCGCAGACCGACGAGCCGGTTGGCCAGCTCGTGCATCGGGAAGTCGAAGAACAGGCGGGCGCCAATCGGCGTGAACATGACCTCCATCCCGCTCTGGAAGCCGTCGTGCTCGGTGATGGTGGTGGTGCCGCCGATGCCGGCAGTGAAGCCGCCGGGGAAGCGATCGGAGCGCGACTCGTCGGCCGGACTGGCGAGGCGGATGGGCGGCCCGAACTCGAAGATGACGACGACCTGTGGCAGCGGGAACTCGTAGCGGCGCAGCGTGCCCGGGGTCGTCTCGACGTAGCCGCAGTACTGGCGCACGTAGGGTTGCACGCACGAGGGCGGGCTGCGGAACGCCATCTCCCAGCCGTGGCCGTTCGCCTGCTCGCGGATCACCTTCGCGCGCTGCGTTGCCATGCCTCGCGATCGAGCCTAGCACGCACCGCCGGCCGCACCCGGCTCAGCAGCAGGCAGCCGGAGTGACCGTCAGCGGCGCTTGAACCAGCGATCGATCAGACGGCGCGCTGCACCGCGCGGACCAGCTCGCGCCCCTTGAGCAGCATCTCCTCGACTTCGGCCTCCGGCTCGGACAGCGCCACGATCGCGCCGCCCAGGCCGATCGACACCTCGCCGCCGCTGACCACCGCGGTGCGGATGACGACCGAGAGATCGACGGCGCCGCTGCAGCTCAGGTAGCCGAGCGCGCCGGAGTAGACGCCGCGCGCCTGCCCCTCCAGCCGGTCGAGGATCTCCATCGTGCGCTGCTTGGGTGCGCCGGTCATCGACCCGGGTGGAAACGCGTGCTGGATGCAGTCGATGGCGTCGGCGTCGCCGCGCAGCCGCCCCGCCACCGTGCTGACAAGCTGGTGGACGGCGGCGTAGCTCTCCACGTGCATCGAGGAAGGCACCTCGACGCTGCCCGGCTCGCACACGACGCCCACGTCGTTGCGCACCAGATCCACGATCATGAGGTTCTCGGCGCGATCCTTCTCCGCCGTGCGCAGGTCGGCGGCGAGCGCGGCGTCCGCTTCCGGCGTGGCGCCGCGCGGGCGCGTGCCCTTGATCGGGCGCGACTCGACGCGCCGCTCGCGGTCCACGGTGAGGAAGCGCTCGGGCGACGAGCTGACGATGTCGAGCCCGGGCAGGCGCAGGAGCGCCGCGTACGGGGCCGGGCTGCTGCGGCGCAGGACGCGGTGCAGGCGCAGCGCGTTCACGCGCACCGACGCGCGCAGCTGGTTGGTGAGACAAAGCTCGTAGCTCTGCCCGCCGCGGATCGCCTCCATGCAGGCGGCGATGTCGGCCAGGTAGCGGTCGCGGTCGCGGCGCAGCGTCCAGTCGATGGCGGCAACGACCTGGTCATCGCTTTCATCGCGCGAGACCTTCCACTCGGCAGCCTCCAGCTCGCTGGCCATCTCCGCCATCCAGCGCTCGGCCTCGCCGGTCGCCTGCACCGGCGCCAGGCACACGAGATAGACGGCGCGCTCGGCGTGGTCGAAGGCGACGAGGCGGTCGGCGAAGAGAAGGCCGGCGTCGGGATGAGGCGAACGAAGACCGCGCGGCGCCCCGCAGTCGGCCTTCATCTCGTAGCCCAGATAGCCGACGAAGCCGCACTGGAAGTCGAACGGCAGCGCGGCGGCCGCCACGTGTCTGCGCTCCAGCTGCTCGCGCAGGAGGTCGAACAGGCCCTGGCGCCGTACCTGCTCGCCCTCCCGGTCCGCGATCACGGCCTCGCCCGTGTTCACGTCGTAGCGCACCCGCATGGCCAGCGGGCCGCGGTCGTCGCCCATGTACGAGAAGCGGCCCAGCCCGGGCGTCGCCAGGCTGCTGTCGAGCCAGAACGCCGACTCGCTGCCCGCGAAGCAGCGCACGAACGCGGCCTCCGGATCGATCCAGCGGTCCAGCCTGCGCCAGGTCAGACCCAGCGCGTCGCTCGGCCGCGGTCGCGTCCTGCCTGTCGGGATCGCCGAGGCCAGGCCCGCCGACGCCGGGCCCGACACATGGTCCACCCGCCGCACGGGATGGCGCTCCACGATCGCGCGGAAGTTCTCCAGCAGCCGGCGACCGTGCTCGCTGCCGATCGACTCCGGGTGGAACTGCACGCCCCACAGCGGCCGCAGCCGGTGGCGCACGCCCATGACCACGCCGTCGTCGGTCCAGGCGATCGCCTCGAGATCGTCTGGCAGCGCCGGATCGACGACCAGCGAGTGGTAGCGGATCGCGCGGAAGCGGCGCGGAATGCGCTCGAACAGCTCGTCGCCGCCGTGAACCACGTCACTGGCGCGGCCGTGCATGACCTCGGCCGCTGGCCTCACCGCGCCGCCGCCCAGCCACGCGATGCCCTGGTGGCCCAGGCACACCCCGAGCAGCGGCACGGCGCTGCGCTCGATGGCGAGTCGAGACAGGCCGAAGTCGCGCGCCACCTCGGGCCGACCCGGCCCCGGCGAGATCACGATGCAGTCGAAGCCGGCGCGCTCGATCTCGTCCCAGGTGGCCGCGTCGTTGCGCACCACGGCCGGAGCCTCGCCGTTCACCACCGCCATCAGCTGGTACAGGTTGAAGGTGAACGAGTCGTGGTTGTCAACGAGCAGCGCGCGCATACCCGGCAGGCAGGGACTCTAGCAGCAAGCCGCCGCCGGTCCGCCGCCGCGCCGGCTCGATTCGGGGTACGATCGACGCCGATGCGCCGGAACGCCGTCCCCCTCGCCGCCGCTGTCCTGGCCTCCACGCTGCTCTTCGCCGGCACCGCCCGCGCGCAGGACGAGGAGGAGGCGGAGCCCACGCCGTGGGATCAGGGGTCCATCAGCATCGCGATCGTGCTGTCCAGCCAGGACTCGTTCGGCGACAGCTACTTCGTCGTCGGCGGCGGCGCCGGCTTCTTCGTCGTGGACGGCCTCGAGCTGGGCGGCACGGTGGTGCGCTGGTTCGGTGGCGATCCGGGCATCACCGAGCTGAGCCCGCACGTGCGCTACGTCGCCGTTCCGCTGCGCTGGCCGCTCTTGCCCTACGTCGGCGCCTTCTACACCCACTACTTCATCGAGGACGTGTTCGCCGACGCCGACACGGTCGGGGCCCGGCTCGGGATGCTCTACCACCAGGGCGGCGGCCTGATCGTCGGCGTCGGTGCGGCGTTCGAGCGCTTCGTGTCCGAGTGCGAGGACGACTGCTCGACCATCTATCCCGAGGTAAGCGTCGGCTTCAGCTTCTGACCCGGCGAGGAGGATCTCATGGTGCGATCGATGCTGGCGGCGTGCGCGGTCGTGCCCGCCCTGGCGGCGGTCGCCTGCGGCGGGGCGCGATCGGCGCGCAGGTCGGGGCCGGAAGAGGATCCGCGCCAGGTCCCGGCCGGCTACGTGCGCATGCAGGTGCAGGACGTGATCTCGGTCTCGCAGGGCGAGGCGGTCCTGCTGGTCGACGCCGGGCGCACGACGATGCTGCCCATCTTCATCGGCGGCACCGAGGCGGTGTCGATCGCGCTGCGGCTGCGCAACCAGCCGGCGCCGCGGCCGCTCACCCACGATCTCCTCGACTCGGTGATCCGCCAGCTGGGCGGCGAGCTGGTCAAGGTCCAGGTCGATCGCATGACGGCCGGCATCTTCGTCGGCAGCATCTTCGTGCGCACCGCCACCGGCACGCGCCGGATCGACGCGCGCCCGTCCGACGCCATCGCGCTGGCCATCGGCAACCGCGTGCCGATCTACGTGGCCCGCGGCGTGCTCGACCAGTCCGGCCTCAAGCCCTCCGACCTCGAGAGCACCGAGGCGTCGCTCGAAATCATGCAAGGCCGGCGGGCAGCGGCGCGGTGAACAGCGGCGCGGGGCTCGCGCAATCGTCGGCGTCGGCCACCGCGTAGAGGCGCGGCGCATGGCCGCCGGCGATCGCGATGCCCTCGATCTTGACACAGGGCTCGACCGTCTCGCGGTGGCGGACCGTGCCGCCGGCATCGATCCAGCCCACCTCGCAGCCGACGCAGGCGCCGTCGTCAACCGGATCGTCGGTGACCTCGGCAGCGGCGGCGTACAGCAGGCCATCGCGCCAGGCGGCCGCGTCGGTGAAGCCGAGCGGCGTGCCGGCGATCGTCCTGAGCTCCACTTCCTGCACGCCGGCGAGCATCGCTGCCTCGAGCGACGGACGCCCGCGGTCGAGCCCGGCGAGCACCAGCCTGAGATCGAGCCGCACAAGCGTGTTGCGTCCGCGCCGGCCGGTCCGGCGGGTGAGCAGCACGAGCTGGTCGCCGACCACGCACGCGCCCTCCACGTTCAGTCGATCAAACTGGCCGCGCAGAGCCGCGTAGAGCGGCTCGAGGTCCACGTCGCGGACATTCTCGCCGGCGATGAGCGCGCCGCGATCTCGCGCCGGAGCGGAGCCGGACCCGAGGGCGAGCAAGCGTCCGTCCGGCAGGCCGGCCAGCGATTCCAGATCTGGCTTGGCCAGCTTGCGCGCGCGCGCCTCGTCCGGAAGCGAGCCGCGAAACAGCGCCAGCGCGCCACGCCGCGCGCCGTCCAGGCCGTAGCGCGAGATGCCGAGCTCGTCGTCGGCCACGACCAGGAGCTCGTCGCCCACCAGCACGAGCCCGCTGGCCGCGGCCACGTCGAGCGTCGCCACCAGCTGCAGGCTGATCACTGTGCTCGCGGCTCCATCGCGCGATCGTACCGCGAAGCCCGGCCGCCGGAACCTCAGCGCGTCGGCATCCGCAGCTGGCGCTGAGCCAGCCGGCGGCAGCCGTCGTCGCACTCGGGGAATTGCAAGATGAAGCGCGCCTGGCGCTCGCAGTGCCTGTCGAGGTCGCTCGCGTGGCGCGAGGCACAGACGGACTGCAGATCCTCTAGCGTGCGCCGGTACAGAGACTGCCGCTCCGCCACCGGCAGCGCCTGGATGGCGCGCTTCTCCGACTGCTGGCTCCAGATCCAGAGGAGCAGGGCGCCCGCAACGACGATCAGGACCATCGAGGCCGCGAGCCAGAAGCGACCTGACGCGCTGCTCCGCCCCGGCCGGGCGGGGACGTCCTCGAGATACTTGAGCAGCGGATCGACTCGTCCGGCCATTGTCTTGCGACCCATTGAAGCATCGGCCGTGCCAGCAGCCTCCTCCCGCGATGCCGCGCCTTCGACCTCCCACGCCTTGCACATTGAAAGGCGCCCGCCGCCGCGTCGTGCGAAGTGCAAGCCCGGACGCGCCGTCCGACATGGACACCCGCAGTCCCGACGCGGACACCGGGCGCTGGCACAGCGAATGCTCGGCGGGCCGGCATGGCTCCTTCTGCTCGCAAGCGGGACGGCCAATGACCGACATCGTCCTCATCCTGGTCACGTTCGCCTTCTTCGCGGTCGGGATCGCGTACGTCGCGGGCTGCGATCGACTCTAGAGGTTCGCCATGAGTCTCGAGTACACGCTGGGCGCCATCGTCTCTGCCCTGTTGCTCATCTACCTGGTCTACGCGCTGCTCCGGCCGGAGCGGTTCTAGGAGCACCATGACCGCCATCGGCTGGTTCCAGATCCTGGCCTTCGCGCTCGTCATCCTCGCGCTGACGAAGCCGCTGGGCGTCTACATGTTCCGCGTGTTCGAGGGCGAGCACCGGCCTCTGCCGCGCGTGTTCGGCCCCATCGAGCGAGTTCTTCTTCGCCTGTGCGGCGTCGACGAGAAGAAGGAGCAGACCTGGGTCCAGTACACCGTCTCGCTCCTCGTGTTCAGCCTGGTCGGCGTTCTCGTCACGTACGCGATCCAGCGGCTCCAGCACGTCCTGCCCTTGAATCCACAGAACATGCCGGCGGTGGGGCCGGAGTCGTCGTTCAACACCGCGTCCAGCTTCACCACCAACACGAACTGGCAGGGCTACGTCGGCGAGGCGACGATGAGCTACCTGACCCAGATGGCGGGGCTGGCCTGGCACAACTTCACCTCGGCGGCGGCCGGCATCGGCGTCGCCCTGGCGCTGGCCCGCGGCCTGACCCGCAAGGTGGGCGAGGGCGGGCAGAAGACCCTCGGCAACTTCTGGGTCGATCTCATCCGCGCCACCGTCTACGTGCTGCTCCCGATCTCGATCGTCGTCGGCCTCGTGCTGGTGGCGATGGGCGTCATCCAGAACCTCAACGCGCTACGCCGAGGTGACCACCCTCGAGGGCGCCAAGCAGATCATCGCCATGGGCCCGGTGGCGTCGCAGGAGGTGATCAAGGAGCTGGGCACCAACGGCGGCGGCTTCTTCAACGCCAACAGCGCCCACCCGTTCGAGAACCCGAGCGGCCTGTCCAACTTCGTCGAGATGCTGCTCATCTTCTGCATCCCGGCGGCGCTGACCTACACGTACGGCCGCATGGCGCGCGATCAGCGCCAGGGCTGGGTCATCCTGGCCGCGATGTTCATCCTGTTCGCCGGCGGCGTGACCACCGCGTACTGGGCCGAGGCGCAGCCGAACGCGGCCATCGCGGCGGCCGCCCCGGCGGGTGACATCGGCGCCGGCAACATGGAGGGCAAGGAGGTCCGCTTCGGCCTGTCGGCCTCGACCCTGTTCGCGACGGTCACGACCGACGCGTCGTGCGGCGCGGTCAACTCGATGCACGACAGCTTCACCCCGCTGGGCGGCCTGGTGCCGCTGGTCAACATCCAGCTGGGCGAGGTCGTCTTCGGCGGCGTCGGCGCAGGCCTCTACGGGATGCTGATCTTCGTCCTGCTCTCGGTGTTCATCGCCGGCCTCATGGTCGGCCGGACGCCGGAGTACCTGGGCAAGAAGATCGAGGCGCGCGAGATGAAGCTGGCCATGCTCTACGTGCTCATCTTCCCGCTCATCATCCTGGGCTTCTCGGCCTGGGCGGTGCTGGCGCCGTACGGCGTGTCGTCGCTCAACAACGGCGGGCCGCACGGCCTGTCGGAGATCCTCTACGCCTTCACCAGCGCGACCGGCAACAACGGCTCGGCCTTCGCCGGCATCAGCGCCAACACGCCCTTCTACAACGTCACCCTCGGCCTGGCGATGCTGGTCGGCCGCTTCCTCATGATCGTCCCGGCCCTGGCCATCGCCGGCTCGATGATCGGCAAGAAGGTGGTGCAGCCGGGTCCGGGCACGTTCCCGACCAACGGCTGGCTGTTCGTCGGTCTGCTCGTCGCGGTCATCCTGATCGTCGGCGCGCTGACCTTCTTCCCGGCGCTCTCGCTCGGCCCGGTGGTCGAGCACTTCCTCGCTGCTCAAGGGGAGCTGTTCTGATGTCCGCGCGACAAGCACAACCCAGGCTGATGGAGCCGGCCCTGATCCGGCAGGCCGCCATCGACAGCCTCCGCAAGCTGGCTCCGCAGCACGTGGCCAGGAACCCGGTGATGTTCGTGGTCGAGGTCGGCAGCCTGCTCACCACGATCCTGTTCCTGCGCGACGCCTTCGCCGGCAATCCGCAGATCCCGCTCTGGTTCACCGGCTGGGTCTCGGTCTGGCTCTGGTTCACGGTCATCTTCGCCAACTTCGCCGAGGCCGTCGCCGAGGGGCGCGGCAAGGCGCAGGCCGACACGCTGCGCAAGATGCGCAAGGAGACGACCGCGCGCCGCCTGGTCAACGGGCGCGAGGAGCCGGTGCCGGCCTCGTCGCTGCGCAAGGGCGACCAGGTCGTGGTCGAGGCCGGCCAGCTCATCCCCGGCGACGGCGAGGTGATCGAGGGCGTCGCGTCGGTCGACGAGTCGGCCATCACCGGCGAGTCCGCGCCGGTCATCCGCGAGTCGCGGCGGCGATCGCTCCGCCGTCACCGGCGGCACCAAGGTGCTGTCCGACCGCATCGTCGTGCGCATCGGCGCCAACCCGGGCGAGTCGTTCCTCGACCGCATGATCGCGCTGGTCGAGGGGGCCTCGCGCCAGAAGACGCCGAACGAGATCGCGCTGCACATCCTGCTCGTCGGCCTCACCATCGTCTTCCTGTTCGCGTGCGTGACCCTGGTGCCGCTGGCGCTCTACTCGGGCGTGCCGCTGTCCGCGACCGCCATGGTGGCGCTGCTGGTCTGCCTCATCCCGACGACGATCGGCGGCCTGCTGTCGGCCATCGGCATCGCCGGCATGGACCGCCTCCTGCGCAAGAACGTCATCGCCATGAGCGGCCGCGCCGTCGAGGCGGCCGGCGACGTGGACACCTGCTGCTCGACAAGACCGGCACCATCACGCTCGGCAACCGCATGGCGACCGAGTTCATCCCGATGCCGGGCGTGGCCGCCGAGGAGCTGGCCGAGGCGGCGCAGCTGGCCAGCCTGGCCGACGAGACGCCGGAGGGCCGCTCGATCGTCGTGCTGGCCAAGGAGCGCTACAAGATGCGCGGGCGCGACATCAAGGAGATGGGCGCCACGTTCGTCCCGTTCTCGGCCCAGACCCGCATGAGCGGCTGCGACCTGCACGGCCGCAGCATCCGCAAGGGCGCGGTCGACGCCGTCGTGGCGCACGTCGAGGTCGATGGACGGCTCCGCCGTCGTGCCGCCCGAGCTGGACCAGGTGGCCGGCACCATCGGCGACGGCGGCGGCACGCCGCTGGCGGTCTCCGACGGCGGCCGGGTGCTCGGCATCGTGCACCTCAAGGACGTGGTCAAGGGCGGCATCGCGGAGCGCTTCGCGCGCTTCCGCGCCATGGGCATCCGCACGGTCATGATCACCGGCGACAACCCGCGCACCGCGGCGCGCCATCGCCAGGGAGGCCGGCGTCGACGACTTCCTGGCCGAGGCGACGCCCGGAGGCCAAGATGCGCCTCATCAAGGAGGAGCAGGCCAAGGGCAAGCTGGTGGCCATGACCGGCGACGGCACCAACGACGCGCCGGCGCTGGCCCAGGCCGACGTCGGCGTGGCCATGAACACCGGCACGCAGGCGGCCAAGGAGGCCGGCAACATGGTCGACCTGGACTCCAACCCGACCAAGCTGCTCGAGGTGGTCGAGGTCGGCAAGCAGCTGCTGATGACGCGCGGCTCGCTGACCACGTTCTCGATCGCCAACGACGTGGCCAAGTACTTCGCCATCCTGCCGGCGCTGTTCCTCGGCGTCTACCCGGCGATCGCGCCGCTCGACGTCATGGGCCTGGCGTCGCCGCTGTCGCGCGGTCCTCTCCGCGGTCATCTTCAACGCGATCATCATCGTCGCTGCTCATCCCGCTGGCGCTGCGCGGCGTGAAGTACCGGCCGATCGGCGCGGCGGCGCTGCTGCGGCGCTCGATGCTCATCTATGGCGTGGGCGGCGTGATCGCGCCGTTCATCGGAATCAAGGCCATCGACCTGCTCCTCGAAGGCGTGGGCCTGGTGCAGAGGATCCCATGAGGACCACCGTCATCGCGCTTCGCGTCACCATCGTCACCCTGGTCCTGACCGGCCTGGTCTACCCGCTGGTCATGACCGGCCTGGCCCAGGCGCTGTTCCCGTCGCGCGCCAACGGCAGCCTGGTCGCGCGACGAGAGCGGCCAGACGGTCGGCTCGGCGCTCATCGGGCAGAGCTTCACGGCGCCGGTCTACTTCCAGGGCCGCCCGTCGGCGGCCGGCGGCGGCTACGACGCGGCCGCCTCGTCCGGCTCCAACCTGGGCACCACCTCGAAGAAGCTGGCCGACCGGGTGGCCGCGGACGAGAAGCGCCTGCTCGAGGAGAACCCGGACGCGGCGCGGCCGATCCCGGCCGACCTGCTGACCGCGTCGGGCAGCGGGCTCGATCCGCACATCTCGCCGGCCGCCGCGCTCTGGCAGGTCCCGCGCGTGGCCCGGGCGCGCAAGGTGGCGCCCGAGCGGATCCGCGCCGTGGTCGACGCGCACATCGAGGGACGCGACCTCGGCTTCCTGGGCGAGCCGCGCGTCAACGTGCTCGAGCTCAACCTCGCGCTCGACCGGCAGTTCGGCGCGCCGGCGCTGCCGCCTCCGCCGCCGCCCGAGTCGACCTGACATACGATACCGCCGTGGCTGCCCGCCGCCCCGAGGACTTCCTCGAGCTGGTCCAGCGCGCGCGGCGCGGGCGCCTGAAGCTGTACATCGGCTTCGCGGCCGGGGTCGGCAAGACCTACCAGATGCTCGAGGAGGCGCACGCGCTGGACAAGCGCGGGGTGGACGTGGTGCTCGGCTTCATCGAGACTCACGGCCGCGCCGAGACCGCGGCGCTCATCGACGGGCTCGAGCTGGTGCCGCGCACGAGCATCGAGTACCGCGGCGTGCAGGTCGAGGAGATGGACCTCGACGGAGTGCTGGCGCGCCGCCCGGCGGTGGCGGTGGTGGACGAGATCGCTCACACCAACGTGCCGGGCAGCCGCAACCGCAAGCGCTACCAGGACGTGCTGGAGCTGCATCGACGCCGGCATCAACGTGATCGGCGCGTTCAACATCCAGCACCTGGACTCGCTCAACGACCTGGTCGAGCGCGTGACCGGCGTGGCGGTGCGCGAGACGGTGCCGGACAGCTTCCTCAAGCAGGCGGACCAGGTGGTCAACCTCGACCTGGCGGTGGAAGATCTTCAAGAACGCCTGCGCAGCGGCAAGATCTACACGGAGGACAAGGTGGCCTGGGCGCTGGAGCACTTCTTCGCGCAGTCGAACCTGTCGACCCTGCGCGAGCTGGCCCTGCGCGAGGTGGCCGAGAGCCTGGAGCGGGCCAGCGAGGCGCGCACGCGGCAGGACGACAAGGACGGCGGGCGGCGCGGCTACGGCCGGGTCATGGTCTGCATGTCGTCCTACCCGCGGCACGCCGCCGTGCTGCTCCGGCGCGGCTCGCGCAGCGCCGGCCGGCTCAACACCGACTGGTTCGTGGTCTACGTGGAGACGCCGGGCGAGGCGCCGACCCGCATCGACGCCGAGGCGCAGCGCCATCTGCTGTCCAACATCGAGCGCGCCCGCGAGCTGGGCGCGGAAGTGGTGCGGCTGCAGGCGCGCGACCCGGTGACCGCGCTCATCGACTTCGCCCGCTCGCACGGGGTCGGCCACATCATCATCGGGCGCTCGCACCAGCCCTGGTGGCGGCAGGTGCTGGGCCGCTCGGTGCCGCTGCGCCTGGTGCGCGAGGCCTCCGGCTTCGACCTGCACATCGTGTCGCTGCGCGGAGGAGGACGAGCGGGCATGACCTTCCGCGCCCGGCTGCTTCTGGCCCAGGTCCCGCTGGCGGCGGCGCTGGTCCTTGTCGGCGTGGCCGGCGGCGTGATGACGCAGTCGCTCGGGCGCAGCTCGCAGCTCATCCTGGAGGACAACTACCGCAGCGTGCTGGCCGCCCAGCGCATGAAGGAGTCGATCGAGCGCATGGACTCGGGCGCGCTGTTCGTCGTCGCAGGCGAGGCGGCGCGCGGCCTGGCCCAGGCCGCCGAGCACCGCGGTCGCTTCGAGGCCGAGCTGCGGGTGCAGGAGGGCAACATCACCGAGCGCGGCGAGGGGGAGGCGACCGAGGTGCTGCGCGGCCTGTGGACGGCGCTACCTGGCGCAGCTCGACGCGCTGGGTCGGGCCCCGCCGGACGGGGTCAAGCAGGTCTACTTCGAGCGCCTCTTGCCGGCCTTCTCGGCGGTCAAGGAGGCGGCCGACGTCATCCTGACGCTCAACCAGGACGCCATGGTCAGGAAGAGCGAGCAGGCCGCGCGCCAGGCCGATCGCTTCCGCGCCGGCCTCATCGCCATCCTGGTGGCCGGCTTCGCGGTCGCGGTGCTCGCCACCAGCGTGCTGACCACGCGCCTCTTGCGACCGCTCAACGTGCTGTCGCAGGCCGCGCGCCGCATCGGCGAGGGCGACCTGGAGAGCCGGGCGCGGGTGACCGGCAAGGACGAGATCGCGCAGCTGTCGCACGACTTCAACACCATGGCCGACCGGCTGCAGCAGTACCGCGAGAGCTCGCTGGGCGAGCTGATCGAGGCGCAGCAGGCGTCGCAGGCGGCCATCGACAGCCTGCCCGATCCGGTGCTGGTGCTCGGCATCGACGGCGACCTGCGCCACTCCAACCGCGCGGCCGACGCCATGCTGCGGCTCGACGCCGGCGCCCAGGGCGAGCACGCGCTGCGCGACGCCGATCCGGCGATCCGCGAGGTGGTGGAGGCGGTCCGCCAGCACGTGGTTGGCGGGCGCGGCGCGTTCGTGCCGCGCGGACTCGAGGATGCGGTCCGCGTGGCCACGCCCGAGGGCGACCGGCACTTCCTGGCCCGCGGCACGGCGGTCTACAGCGAGGGGGGCGCGGTCGCCGGCGTCACCGTGGTTCTACAAGATGTCAGCCGGCTGCTCCGCTTCGACGAGCTCAAGAACAACCTGGTCGCGACCGTGGCGCACGAGTTCCGCACGCCGCTCACGTCGCTGCACATGGCCATCCACCTGTGCACCGAGCAGGTCGTCGGCCCGCTGACCGAGAAGCAGGCCGATCTCCTGCACGCGGCGCGCGAGGACTGCGAGCGGCTGCAGGCGATCGTCGACGAGCTGCTCGATCTGTCGCGCATCCAGGCCGGTCGCGTCGAGCTGCGGCCGGTCGCGCTCGACGTGGAGATGCTGGTGCGCGACGCGCTCGAGGCGCAGGCCGGCAACGCGGCGATGCGGGGCGTGCAGCTGCGCTCCGAGGTGCTGCCGGGCAACGGCGAGGTCTCGGCCGACCCGGAGCGGACGCAGCTGGTGTTCGCGAACTTGCTGACCAACGCGATCCGCCACAGCCCGGGCGGCGGCGTGGTGTCGGTCGCCGCGGCGCGCGGCGACGGCGTGGTCCGCTTCACCGTGCGCGACGCCGGCCCCGGCGTCCCGCGCGAGTACCAGCAGGCCATCTTCGACAAGTTCTTCCGCATGCCGGGCGCCCCGACCGGCGCGGCCGGCCTCGGCCTGTTCATCGCCAAGGAGCTGGTCACGGCCCACGGCGGCGAGATCGGCCTCGACAGCGAGCCGGGCCGCGGCAGCTCCTTCTGGTTCACCCTCCCGGCGAGCACCTCGACCGCGCAGGGCGCCTGAGCTCAGCCGCCCTCGTACTTCTTGCGCTTGCGCCACAGGGTCGACGCGTCGATGCCGAGGATGCGGGCCGCGTCGTCGAGGGTGGGCGAGCGCGCGACAACCTGCATGATGTGCTCGCGCTCGATGTCGTCGAGCGAGGCGTCGCCGCCCAGGACCGCGCGGCGGGCGGCGCGCGCGGCGATGCGCTCGGGCAGCGCCTCGGGCGTGAGGATCTGCGCCGGCCACAGGATGACCGCGCGCTCCATCGCGTTGCGCAGCTCGCGCACGTTGCCCGGCCACTCGTAGGCCAGGAGCGCGGCCTCGGCCTCGGGCGACAGCTCGAGCGGGGCCCGTCCGGCGGCGCGGGCGAAGAAGGCGAGGAAGCCGCGCGCCAGGCGGCCGATGTCCTCCGGGCGCGCGCGCAGCGGCGGCACCGACACCTCGATGACGTTGAGGCGGAACAGGAGGTCCTCGCGGAAGCGGCCCCCGGCCACGTCGGTCTCGAGGTCGCGGTTGGTCGCCGCCACGACGCGCACGTCGGCGCGCCGGGTGCGGTTCTCGCCCACGCGCTCGAACTGCTTGTCCTGCAGGAAGCGCAGCAGCTTGGCCTGCAGGCCGGGCGAGATCTCGCCGATCTCGTCGAGAAACAGCGTGCCGCCCTCGGCCGCCTCGACCCGGCCCGGCTGGTCGCGCACCGCGCCGGTGAAGGCGCCGCGCGCGTGGCCGAACAGCTCGCTGGCCAGGAGATCGCCGGCCAGGGTGGGGCAGTTGACGACGACGAAGGGCCGGTCGCGGCGCGGGCTGCGCGCGTGCAGCGCCCGCGCCAGCACGCCCTTGCCGGTGCCGCTCGGCCCGCGCAGCAGCACCGGCGCGTCGGCGGCGGCGGCGCGCTCGATCACGTCGAGCGCCGACGCGCATCGCCGCCGAGTCGGTGGCCAGGTCCAGCTCCGGCACCTCGACGGCCAGGGTGGACTCGAGCTCGACGACGCGCCGCCGCATGGCGCGGCGCTGCCCGACCTGCTCCACCACGTGGCGGATCTGCGCCGGCGTGAACGGCTTCGGCAGGTAGTCCACCGCGCCGCGCCGCATCGCCTCGACCGCCGTGTCGAAGGTGGCGTAGGCGGTGATGACCACGATGTCGAGCCCCGGGCTGGCGGCCAGCAGCGCGGGCAGGAGGTCGAGCCCGCTCTCTGTGCCCAGGCGCAGGTCGAGGAAGGCCAGGTCGAAGCGCGACCGCGCGACGGCGTCGCGCGCGGCGGCGGCCGAGCCGACCGCCGTGACCGAGCAGCCGATGTCCTCGAGACAGACCGCCAGCGTGGCCCGGATGTTCTTCTCGTCATCGACCACCAGGACACTGAGTCCGGGCGGGTCGGCGCGGGCCGGGTCGCTCATGTTCGATCGATCACTCACTGCAAGTGTCCGGTCAAGTGGGCTTTTTCACGCAGGTCGGCCCGGGCCTTGACCAGAAATTGAAAATTACTTTCAATGTCGATCCTCGATGTCGCACTGCCCCCGGTCCATCCTCGCCGCCGGCTCGCTCGCCGCGGCGATCTCCGCTCGCCCTGCTCTCGGCTCCGGCCCGGGCAGAGGAGGTCTTCGCCACCGACACGTTCGACCTGTCGCTGAGCGGCTACGGCGAGCTCGGCTTCTCGTTTCACGATCACGGCGCCGACCAGACCCGCGCCGGCGGCGCGCTGGACGACCGCCGGCTCGAGTTCGACACCACCAGGCTGGTCGCCATCGTCGAGGGCCACCTGCCCGGCGACCTCGAGGTCGAGGCCGAGGTCGAGTTCGAGCACGGCGGCACCGGCGCGGAGAAGGAGATCGAGTTCGAGGAGTTCGGCGAGTTCGAGAACGAGGTGGAGAAGGGCGGCGAGGTCATCGTCGAGGAGCTGTACGTCGAGAAGGAGTTCGGCGGCCGCTTCGAGCTCAAGGTCGGCCGCTTCTACGTGGCGCTGGGCCAGCTCTCCTATTACTACCGGCCGACCGACTACCTGGGCTCGGTGCGCTCGGAGGCGGAGACCACCGTCCTCCCCGCCCAGTGGGACGAGATGGGCGCGTCGCTGCTGACCTACCTGCCGCGCGTGCGCCTGACCGCGCAGGTGGTCAACGGCCTCGATTCGTCCGGGTTCAGCTCGCAGTTCTGGGTCGCTTCGGGCCACCAGGGCGCGTTCGAGACCATCCGCGCGTCCGACCTGGCGATCGTGGGGCGCGCCGACGTCGATGCCACGCGGCACCTGGAGGTGGGCGCGTCCGGCTACTACGGCGGCAGCTCGCGCAACCGGCCCAAGCCGGACCTGGTCCAGGACTGCGACGACCCGAAGGAGGGCGCCGTGGCGCCGTGCGACTACGTGTCCGGCGCGGTCGCGATCGCCGACGTGCACGCGCGCTGGGTCGGATACGGCATCCGCGGACAGGCCTGGGCCATGTGGGGCCACCTCAAGAACGCGCCGGCCATCTCCGAGCGCAACGACCGGCTGTCCAACGAGCTCGGCGTCGCGCGCACGCCGGTGGCCGACGAGGCGATCGCGGTGGCGGCCGAGGTCGGCTACGACGTGGCCCCGCTCGCCGGCATCAGCGTGGCGCACAAGGTCGAGCCGTTCGTGCGCTTCGACTACATCGACACGATGTTCGACGTGAGCGAGGGGCTGTTCGACAACCCCCGATTCGAGCGGACCATCTACGGGCTGGGCGCCGCCTACACCTACAAGAACGCGATCGTCGCCAAGCTCGACGTCGCACATCGCCGACTCGGCTCCTCGGAGCTGAGCTCGGAGAACACCGTGCGGGCGACCGCCGGCTTCGTCTTCTGAGGAGGAGAGACTGACATGCGCATTCGACTGGTTGGCACGCTGCTGGCTGTGGCGCTGGCCGCCTGCGGCGGCGACGACGACGGAAACAACGACGGCAGCGACGGCGGCGGCGGGTTCGACGATGAGCAGATCCTGATCGACTACGCCGATCAGGTCGTCATCCCGACCTATGACCTGCTCGAGGCCCAGGCCGCCGCGCTCGACGAGTCCATCATCGCGCTCGACAAGGATCTGAGCGACGAGAACCTCGAGCTGGCCAAGCAGGCGTGGGTGGACACCCGCGTGCCGTGGGAGCAGAGCGAGGGCTTCCTGTTCGGCCCGGTCTCGGCGCGGGGATGGGACCCGGCCATGGACAGCTGGCCGCTCAACCGCGACGACCTGGAGGCGGTGCTGGCTTCCGACGACCCGATCACCGTTCGACCTGGTGGCAAATCTTCAGGAGACCCAGAAGGGCTTCCACACCATCGAGTACCTCCTGTGGGGCCAGGACAGCGCGAAGACGGCGGCCGACATGACCGACCGCGAGATGGAGTACCTGCTGGCGCTGAGCGAGGAGCTCACCCTCATCACCTCCGACCTCGCGCTCAGCTGGAGCGAGGGCGTGGCGGGCGACGCCCCCTACCGCGACGTGTTCGTCACCGCCGGCGAGTCCGGCAACAGCATCTACCCGTCCCGCAGCTCCGCGGCCGAGGAGATCCTGCAGGGGATGGTCGACATCTGCACCGAGGTGGCCGAGGGCAAGATCGCCGACCCGTACGACGCGCGCGATCCCAACCTGGTCGAGAGCCAGTACAGCTTCAACTCGCTGTTCGACTTCCAGGACAACATCCGCAGCGTGCTCAACGCGTACACCGGCGACATGCCGGCGGCCGAGACCGAGGGCGTCGGGCTGGATGACTATGTCGCCGCCCTCGACCCGGATCTGGACGCGCGCTTCCAGGCCGAGATCGACGCCGCCATCACGGCGCTGGGCGAGATCCCGCCGCCGTTCCCCGAGGCCATCACCGATCCGGCCAACGACGACCTGATCGAGACGGCGCAGCAGGCGATCGCGACGGTGCAGACGACCATCGAGGGCGACATCATGCCCCTGGTCCTGGAATAGAGAGAGAGCCGGCCGTGCGTCGAGCAGCGCTCTGTAGCTTCCTCCGGGCCGCGGCGACGGGATTGGCCGTCGCCGCGGCCGCCTCCCCCTTGCTCGCGTGCGGCGACGACGAGGTCGACGTCGAGTACCGGGCCGGCGGCGACACGACGGTCGACACGCGGACGTCGACCGCCTACAGCTTCCCCGCCGCCAACCTGAGCGAGGAGGAGCTCGATCGCCATCTCGACGGCGACCTGGCCTTCGACTCGACCTTCGTCACCGGCGGCGCGCCGGTCAACAACGGGCTCGGGCCGCTGTACAACAACTCGTCGTGCGGGCGCTGCCACGGGCGCGACGGGCGCGGCCTGGCCCTCATCGGGGTCGGATCGACCTCGCAGAGCCTGGTGCGGGTCAGTCTGCCCGACGGGGATCCGGAGGTCCCGGGCGGCGCGGTCCCGGTGCCGGGCCTCGGCACCCAGGTCCAGAACCACGCCGTCTACGGACTCGATCCGGAGGCGCGCATCGTCGTCGAGTGGACCGAGGAGACCGGCGCGTACGGCGACGGCGCCGAGTACTCGCTGCGCCGGCCCCAGGTGACCCTCGAGCGCGCCGACGGCGAGCCGCTGGAGGCCGGGACCATGACGTCACTGCGCCAGCCGCCGCCGGTCTTCGGGCTCGGACTGCTCGAGGCGATCGAGGCCGAGACGCTCGAGGCGTGGGAGGATCCGGACGACCTCGACGGCGACGGCATCTCCGGCCGCGTCAATCGGGTGTGGGACGTGCGCACGGGAGCCGCCGAGGTCGGACGCTTCGGCCACAAGGCCAACCAGCCCAACCTCATCCAGCAGGTGGCGGCCGCGTACTTCAACGACATGGGCGTGACAAACCCGGTCTTCCCGGCCGAGGACAGCAGCCAGGACATCGGCATCGACACGGTGGATCTGGCGGCCTTCTACACCCAGACCCTGGCGGTGCCGGCGCCGGCGCGGAACACGCCAGGCGCGGACGGGGGGCAGCTTCTGTTCCGGCGCTTCGGCTGCGCGGGCTGCCACGTGACGCAGGTCGAGACCGGCGATCACGAGCTGGCGCTGCTGGCCTTCCAGGCCATCCAGCCGTACACGGATCTGCTGGTGCACGACATGGGCGAGGGCCTGGCCGACGGGCGGCCCGACTTCCTGGCCGGCGAGCGCGAGTGGCGCACGGCGCCGCTGTGGGGGCTCGGCCTGGTGCAGACGGTGCAGCCCGGCTCCGGCTACCTGCACGACGGGCGCGCTCGCACAATCGCCGAGGCGGTCCTGTGGCACGGCGGCGAGGCCGAGGCGGCGCGCGAGCAGTTCCGCACCGCGTCCGAGGCCGACCGCACCGCGCTGCTGGCCTTCCTCGGCAGCTTGTAGCCGCTCTGGCTCTACTCGCGGCGGCGCCTGGGTGCGGGCGCCGTCGTGACCTCGCTGACCTCGGCGTCGAGCTTGCGGCCGAAGACCTCCTCGAAGTTGAGGCCCTTTGTCAGATCGGCGAGCGCGGCCGGCGTTCCGTTGGCTGCCGACTCCAGCTGCAGCACGACCTTCTTGTTCTTGACGTCCGCCTTGACGCTCATGACGCGCTGGCGGTGATCGGCGTCGAGGGCGTCGGCGACGCGCAGGATGGCGCACAGCTTCCGCACCTGCTCCTGGCGCGCCTCGGGGAGCGCCGCGTAGACAGTATGCTTGCGCGCGTCCGGCCCGCTCTTGCGATGCGCGCGCACCACGGCGGCCACCATCTCGCGCTCCGGGCTCTCCAGGCCGGGCAGGCGGCCGTGCAGGATCATGTACTCGCCGTGCTTGTGGTGGGCGCGGCGATGCACGACCTCGCCGATGTCGTGCAGGAGCGCCGCGACCTCGAGCACCGACGCCAGCGGCGGCGGCAGGGCGTGCACATCGGCCAGCTGATCGAACAGCGAGCGCGCCACCATGCGCACCTGCTCGCCGTGCGCCGTGTTGTGGCCCATACGATCGGCGAACACGCGCGCCGCGGAGATGACCGCCGGCTCCTGTGACGCCGGCCTGTCGGTGCCGGTGGCCTCGGCCAGGTCGACGAGGATGCCCTCGCGGATGCCGACGCCGGGCACGACCAGCTTCTTGAGGCCGAGCCGCTTGCCCAGCTCGGCGAACACGAGCGCCGCCACCGGCAGCACCTCTGCGCGATCCTGCCGGACGCTCAGCTTGCTCATGCGCTCGGGCACGTCGGCCTCGAGCAGGACCGGCAGCGCGTCCTCGAGCGCGCTCAGCTTGATGGACGGCAGGCCGTCCTTGTCGGTCTGCCCGTAGAGCGACGCGAGCGCCTCGGCGTTTCCGCCGCAGGCGATGGCCGAGGTGTGCTTCTCGGTCGACTCCGGCATGCTCGAGCTCAGCGACGTGGCGATGAAGCGGCGCACAAGGCGCGCCTCGTCGTCGGACACGCGGCCGCCCAGCCCGAAGGTCTCGAGCAGCCGCACTGTGCCGATCTTCATCGAAGACGTGACCCATCTGTCACGCACGCGCTCGGTGACCTCGAGGCTGCCGCCGCCGAGGTCGGCGATGAGGCTGGGGTCGCCGCGGCCCTTCATCGACTGCAGCACGGCGCGCCGGACCAGGCGGCCCTCCTCCTCGCCGTCGATCACCTCGAGCTCGATCTGCAGCTCGCGGAAGAGGCGATCGATCAGATGCTCGCGGTTGTGCGCGTTGCGCAGCGCGGATGTGGCGACAGCGCGGTAACGCCGCACACCGTGCTGGTCGAACAATTTGCGAAAGCGCGCGAACGCGACGACGGCGGACTCGATTGTCTTCGCGTCGAGCTCGCCGTGGGTGAACGTGTGGTGGCCGAGACGGACAGGCACGCGTTCCGCCTCGATCACGGCGAACTCGCCGGGGCCGACAGCGCGGGCGATGCAGACTCGAATCGCGTTCGAGCCGGCGTCGATAGCTCCCAGCGCGCCGTTCGAGTCCATGTGGCAGCCTATCTTACGCCAGCGCCGAGTCCAGTAGGCGGCCCGGTCGAGCCATTCGGGTCAGGCACCATGTTATGGTGCCGGCCATGCGACGTCTAGTTCTGCTCTTCCTATCCCTGGCTTGCGCTCTGACGCTGTCGACTTCCGTTGTGGCGTGCGGTGGCGATGATGACGGCACCGTCGACGGCGGCGCGGCCGATGCCGGCGGCGGTGGCGCGGCCGACGCGGCCCCGGCCGACGCGGGCGGCGGCGAAGCGGATGCGGCCGGCGGCGACGACGCCGGCGTCCTTCCGCGCTGACGCGGACTCGACCTTCCGACTCGTCCCCCCTCAGCGCCGACGCGGCCCGCGCTTGACCACGGAGCCGTCGGTGCGAAGCGGCTTCGGCCGCTCGCGCCGAACCTCGCCCGCGGCGCGATCCTCGCGCAGGCCCTGAAAGGACGGGTGGCGGATGCGGCCGTCGTCGGTCCACTCGGCGAAGGCCACCTCCGCAACCAGGGTCGGCTCGACCCAGTGCACCTTCTTGCCCAGCAGCCGGGCCTCGGGGCGCGGCTCGAACGGGCAATCGTCTCGCTCGATCTCGTCGAGCCTGGCGCGCAGCTCGGTCGCCGTCTTCTGGGTGAAGCCGGTCCCGACCTTGCCGGCGTAGCTCAGGGCGCCGCCGTCGTCGTAGGCGCCGAGCAGGAGCGCGCCGAGCCCCGCGCGCGTCCCCTCGGGCTCGGTGAAGCCGCCGATGACCAGCTCCTGGCGGACGACGCACTTGATCTTGAGCCAGCCGGTGGTGCGCCCGGCGCGATGCGGCTCGCTGCGCCGCTTGGCCACGATCCCCTCGAGGCCGGCCTTGCACGCCTCGGCGAAGAAGCGCGCGCCCTTGCCGACCACATGATCGGAGTAGCGAATGATGGCGTCGGCGCCGGCTCGCTCGATCACGTCGCGCAGGGCGGCCTTGCGCTCCTCGAGCGGGCGGCGGCGCAGGTCCTCGCCGTCGAGCTCGTGCAGGTCGAAGGCGAAGTAGACGAGGTTCTTGCCGCGGGCGCCGAGCGCGTTCTGCAGCGCCTGGAAGCTGGTCACGCCGCTGGGCAGCACGGCGGCGACCTCGCCGTCGAGCAGCGCGCTCTTCACCGGCAGCGCGGCCGCGGCGGCGGTGACCGCGGCGAACCGCTCGCTCCAGTCGTTGCCGTTGCGGCTGATGAGCTGGGCCCGCCCGCGCCGCACGATGCAGCCGATGCGGTAGCCGTCGTACTTGATCTCGTGCAGCCAGCCGTCGCCGTCGGGCGCATCGGCGACCAGGGTGGCCAGCTGCGGCTGGTAGCGCACCCTGGAGGCTAACCCGGCCCGGCGGCGACCGCCCGCGGCCTCACTGCACCGCGGGGTTGTCCTCGAGGATCACGTCGGCCGCCTTCTCGCTGACCATGTAGATGGGCAGGACGATGAAGGTGCCGGGGATGCGCGGGAAGACCGAAGCGTCCACGACGCGCAGCCCGCTGGCGCCGCGCACACGGAAGCGGCTGTCGAGCACCGCCATCGGGTCGCCGTCGCCGCCGATCGGCGCCGAGCAGGACGCGTGGTGGCCCCAGGCCTCGTCCTTGACCCACTGCGCGATCTCCTCGCGCGTGTCCACGTCCGGGCCGGGCCACACCTCGCGGAACTCGCCGAACAGCGGGATGCTGTCGGTCTTGGCCGCCACGCGGCGCACGAACTCGACAGCGTTGACCACCGCGGTCACGTCGTTGACGTCCTGGCCCTGGTCCACGTCGCCGTCGTCGAAGTAGTGGAAGTTGATCGCCGGGCGCTCGCGCGGATCGGCGGAGCGCAGCTTGACCGTGCCGCCGCGGTTGTCGGTGTGGCCCTTGAGCACCACCCAGGTGAAGTGGTGCTTGTCGGCGACGCCCTCGGCCGCGTAGCCGGGCTTGTAGCCCTTGAACACGCCGGGCAGGCCGAACAGGTGCAGGTCGGCCTCGGCCCGCTCGGGCCCCGAGCGCATGAGGATGCTGGCGACCGATCCGTTCGACGTGTACGGGCCGCTGCCGTTGCGCCAGTCGCTCAGGCACGGGATCGTCCGGCGAGGCGGCGAAGGTGCAGCGCAGCAGCAGGCGGAAGTCCTGCACCACGTCGAACACGACGCCGACCTCGTAGCGGTCCTGAAGGTTCTCGCCGACGCCGGGCAGGTCGACGCGGACCGGGATGCCGTGCTGCTCGAGCTCGGCGCGCGGACCGATGCCGCTCAGCTTGAGCAGCTGCGGCGTGTTGAAGGCGCCGGCCGACAGGATGACCTCGCGGCGCGCGAACGCCTGCACCGGCGCGCCGCCCTCGGGCGAGCCGGCGTTGAGGTCGGCCTGGTACAGGTGCGCGCCGTCGAGGAACTCGACGCCGATGGCGCGCGGGCGGCCCGACTCGTCCGGCTCGTCGGCGAAGAGCACGCGCGTGACCAGCGAGCGGGTGCGGACGGTGAGCGGGAAGCCCTCGGTCACGGTGGCGGCGATGCGCTCGCGGGTGCCGTTGCGCGCGCGGCCGCGCGTGGCCAGCGGGAAGCTGAACACGCCCTCGGTGTCGCCGCGGCGCAGCTCCTCGTTGATGTCGCGCTTGATGAGGTTGAGGATCTGGTCGATGTTCTCGAAGATGTCGAACGGGTTCAGATCCGGCCCGCCGTGCCCCTCGTCGACCAGCTTGATGATGGCGGCCATGACGGTGCCGATGAGGCGGATGTCGCCCAGCGCCAGGGTCGCGTCCGGCTGCTCGACGCCCAGCCACTCGCGCACGCGGTCGTAGTAGCGATCCATCTGCGCCGCCGACCAGGACGCGTCGCCGGTCACCGCCGCGATGCCGTCCCAGTCGCTCTGCTTGGGCAGGACGGTGATCATCGCGTTGACCGCGGTCGATCCGCCCAGCGTGCCGCCGCGCGGGTAGAGGATGCCCTCCGGCGTGATCTTTGTGTCGCGCTGCTGGCGCGCCGGATCGGTGTAGTGATCGACGAAGTACCACCAGGCCAGCCTCGGATCCTCGGTCAACTGCGGGTGGAAGACAGGGACCTGGTAGTTCTGCGCGTCGCCGGCGTCGTCGCCGGCCTCGAGCAGCAGGACGCGCGCGCCGGCGCGAGCCAGCCGGGTGGCCAGCGGCCCGCCGCCCGCGCCCGAGCCGACGATGATGTAGTCGAAGTCGGACGTCTCGGGGCTGTCGCCGAGGTTGTCGCACTTGCCGCCGGAGCAGCTCGGCTGCGAGGTGTCGTTGCCGTCTGCGTCCTGCACGGCGCAGCCGGTCGCTGCGATCGCGCCGGCGAGTAGGATCGGGAGGACTCGTGTCGTGGACATCACCGCGGGCTCCTGCGTGGCAAGGGGTCCGCGCGTTGTGCAACAGCGGTGCCGGTCCTGTCGCCTGAAGGCGCCTGAAATCTAGTGAAATCCATGGTGGCGAGTACGACATGGCAGCCGAAGTCGCCGGCCAGCGCACCTTCGACGCCCCACGCGTGAAGTCCGCAACGAGGTGACGCAAGACGAACGTGACGCTCGTTGCGGCTCTCTTCCGATGGACGATATCCTCGATCTCGCTCTGCACCGGCGCCGCGTGCCGAGGACACGGCGCCCGCGAAAGGGTTGGTCATGCGCGGACACGTTGCCCGCTCCCTGGTCCTGGCCGTCGGCGTCTCGGCGTCGGCGCCTGCGCTGGGCTGCTACGTCGAGGTCCGCAGCGCGGTGGTCGTCGACGCGCCGCCGCCGCCACCTCGCCGGGTTCAGGTCCACGCTCGCCCCGGCTACGTCTGGGTCGAGGGCTCCTGGCTGTCGCGCGGCGGACGGTGGGCCTGGCGCAAGGGCCACTGGCTGCGCGCCCGGCCCGGCCACATCTATGTGCAGGGGCGCTGGGTCCGCAGGGGCGGGCGCTGGCACTGGGTGGAGCCGCGCTGGGAGGCTGTCGCTCACTCGCGCGCGCGCGGCTTCGTGGACGCGAGCGACGTCCTCGGACCCGGCCACGTGCGTCCCCGCGCCGCCCATCGACGTCGCGGCGAGAGAGACCGGCGGGAGGAGCGGTACCGCCCGCTCTACCGGGACTAGATTCGGACCCGGAAAAGGAGTGGGGTAGGGGGATGGCGGAGCGAGCTCGATCGGCTGTCAACACGTTCGTCCTGTGGCTGCTGGTGAGCGCGCTCGCGCTCGCGGCGGCCGCGTGCCGGGAGGACGAGCGCGGCGCCGAGCCCGAGGCTTCGGTGCCGCCGCCGCCGGCCCCGCGCCCGGCGCCGCCGCGCCCGGCGCTCACGGCCGACGAGGAGGCGACGATCGAGAAGGTGATGGCGGCGCGCGACGAGATCGCCGCCATCGCCGAGAAGCGCGCCCGCGACTGCGACGCGGCGGCCAAGGAGATCGAGGTCGTCGTCGAGCGCACCCGGCCGCTCCTGGCCGCGAGCTCGGCGATGGAGCGCGTCCCGGCCAAGCACCGCTGGATCGGCGAGAAGTACGGGGCCCGGATGCTGGCCTCGTCGAGCAAGCTCATGGCGCTGATGGAGCACTGCGATCCGCACGACGGCCTCAGCCGCATCTTCGAGTCGCTCGAATGAACCCTGGCTCACCCACATCTCGGGCCTGCCGATTCCGCTCGTGCTGCATTCGCCGGAAAACCAAGAGGAAACGGTCGTGATGCCACACTGTTCAGATGTGGCGGTGGCGCGCGTCGAGGCAATTCGCCTCAGTGCGTTCTCGCTCGCAGGAGTGCCGAGAGGGCTCACTCACCGACGGCGCTGATCGAGTACCCGCCTCGACACGCGAGCTTGGCGGGGAAAACACGCAAGCACAGCCCCTTGGCATGTCGTTCGCACATTGCCGCTCCGGTTCCATGTCAGGAAGCTTTCGCACCTTGCCGACTCAACCGCAGCAGCGGATCAAGGTGGGTGTAGGCGAAGGCATTTCTGGCTCGAGTGGTGGGGCGAGCCTGCGATGCGGCGGGCGGTTCGCGACCGCGACAACAGGCCGCATTGCAACCTGGAACGGGCGGGGTCGGCGGTGCGTCACGGAGACGCAGAGCGACCAGCGCGAGCGGCTGGCGGCCGGCTCGGCGACCATGCAGATGGAGTCGGTCGCGCGGCTGCGCTGCCCGCAGCTGCCACGCCGCGTTCCGCGGCAACTTCACCCGCTGCATGCGCGACGGCGTCCCGCTGATCCGCACCGCGGACGACCCGCTCATCGGCACCACCCTGGCCGAGCGCTACGTGATCGAGGCGCTGGTCGGCGAGGGCGCGATGGGGCTGGTCTACCGCGCGCACCACGCGAGGCTGAGCCGGCTGTTCGCGCTCAAGCTGATGTTCGGCGACGTCGCGGCCGATCCGTCGATGCGCCTGCGCTTCGCGCACGAGGCGGACGCGGCCAGCCGGATGTCGCATCCCAACGTCGTCTCGGTCCTCGACTTCGGCAAGACCGAGGGCGGGCTGCTCTACCTCGCGATGGAGTACGCCGAGGGCCAGACCCTGGCCGCGGTGATCCGGCGCGAGGGGCCGCTGCCCGAGGCGCGCGTGGTCAACCTCGCCCGGCAGATGGCGCGCGGGCTGGGCCACGCGCACCGCGCCGGGCTGGTTCATCGCGACTTCAAGCCGGCCAACGTGGCGGCGGGCTACGGCGAGGACGGCCGCGAGCTGGTCCGCATCCTCGACTTCGGCCTCGCCATCGCCGAGGGAGACGGTCGCATCGGCCGCCTCACCGAGCACGGGCTGGTCGTCGGCACCCCGATCTACATCTCGCCCGAGCAGGCGCGCGATCAGCAGGTCGACCACCGCGCCGACCTGTTCGCGCTCGGCGTGGTGATGTACGAGATGCTGGCCGGCAAGCCGCCCTTCGAGGGGACCAGCCACGAGATCGCGCGCGCCAACGTGACCACGGCGCCGCCGCCGATCGCGCAGCGCAATCCCAACGTGCGCGTGAGCCCGGAGCTCGAGGCGGTGATCATGAAGCTGATGGCCAAGCGGGCCGGCGACCGTTTCCAGTCGGCCGACGACGTGATCGCCGCGCTCGGGCAGCTGGGCCGGCGCGCCGTCCCGATGCCGGTCGCCGACGCCCCGCGGTTCACGCGATCGACGCCGCGCCTGCGCTCGCCGATGCAGTGGCTGCGGGCCGGGCGCGCCCAGCTGGGCTCGGCCTGGGCCCGCGCGCGCGGGTGGTCGCGGGTCCGACGGCAGGGGCCGGAAGGCGGCGAGCTGGCTCCAGGTGGGTGGACCTCCCCTCGCCACGTCGGCCGCGACCGTCGTCGATGCGAGCCCATTCGCCGCACACGCGACGTCGGCCGCCACGCTGATCGATTCGATGCCGATGGTCGATGCGGCCGGGGCTGCCGTCGTGTGGGATGTCGGCCGCGACGGCCAGGCGACCCAGGGAATGAGCCCGGCCGCCATTCGCCGCGCCCACGGCGTGGTGCGTGCAGCTGATGCGCCGAAAGAGCGTGGTCGTGGCGGCGTGGTTCGCTCTCGCCGCCTCCGGCGTCGTCTGCTCGATGGCCGAGGGGAAGCGATCGGCCGCCGGCCAGAGCGACAGTCAGATCGCCGCGGGGACGGAGGTGGGCGTGAGTGGAGCGGCGGCTGAACCGCCGGCGCCCCTCGCCCTGACCTGGATGCGCGCCGTGACCGACCAGATCCGTTGTGGCGTGGACAGCATGGGAGTGCGCCGGGCGCGAACCGCCGGCGGCCAGTTTGAGGGTAAGATGGGGCCGGCGCGGGCGAGGCGATGTCCGACTGTGCAAAATGCGGAGCCGATCGAGGCCGAGCGACTCTGGTCCAGGCCTGCCCGTCCTGCGGGCATCGACCGCTCCCACCGGTCGGCTCAACCTTCGCTGCAAAGGTCCTCGAGGGGCTCGGCGGCGGGAGCTCTCCCGGCGATGGATCCGCAAAGCCCGCCGAGCCCGCCCGCGGCGAGGTAGCGAAGCCGGCCGCGTCGAGCGCGGCGCCGAGCACGCCGAGCGCGACGACACTGCCGCCGGCGGCCTGCGACGACACCGCCGCCTGTGTCGAAGCCGACGACCGCGCCGCCGCCCGCAGCTGCGCCGGCGCCGTCGGCCGCGACGAAGCCGCGGACGGGGCCCCCGACGATCGCGCCGAAGAGACTCGACGCCGGCCCTGTGCCCGAGGTGGCCGACAGACCGAGCACGGGTGATGCGGAGAAGTCGGGCGCGGCCAGCGCCCGGCGGCGACCGCAGCCGCGGTCGCGGCGACGACGGAGCGGGACGACACGGCGCCGGGCGCGCCGCCGACCGCAACGGTGAGCGGGCCACGCACCTCACGACGTCGAGCGCGCCGGTCCGACCCGGACCGCGGCGCCGACCAGCGCACCGCCGGTCGCCAGCGCGGCGGCGAGCTCCGGCGAGCGCCGGCCGCCGCGAGCGCGGTCCGGAGGCGAGCAAGCCGCCGGCGTCGAGCGAGCGCAGCCGCTGCACCTTCAGCCGCAGCGGGTGCTGCGAGCCGGGCGAGCGGCGCCGGCGAAGCATCGACAGCGCCACGGCCCGGCACCAGCGATCCGCCCGGCCTGGGCGAGTGGTCCGAGGACACCGAGCCGAGCTATCGCCCCGGGGCGCTGCCGAGCGGTCTCGCTCGCCGCGGCCGCCCAGCGCGCGCACGCGGACGACAAGCCCGCCGCATGCGGCGCAGCCGGCATCCCGCAACGACGCGGCCGGCGCGGCGCCGCCGGCGCCGGCGGCTCCTCCCGCTGCGCCGGCGGCTCTCCCGGCCGCGCCATCGACTCCCTCGGCGTCCATGCCGCCGTCGGTGTCCGCGCTGGCTTCCTACACGGCGACCCACACGCCGGTGCCCGTCGTCGCGGCGACTCCGCCGCCGGCTCCGCGCGCGATCGCCGCGGCGGCCGGATCGCCGGCCGGCCACGCCGCGCCCGGCCTCGCCTCCGCGCCGGTGGCCGCTGTCGCTTCCGCACCGGGCCGCGGACCGCCCGATTCCGCGCGCGCCGCGAACCAAGCCGCCGCCGATCCCGCCCGGCGCCCGGCGCAAGACCGGCATCAGCGCGGCGCCGCCCCGCCACCCGGCGCGGCGCCTGCGTCCGATCATCCGATTCATCCGCCGCGCCTGTGTCGCGCCGCCGCTCGCAGCCGCTCTCGGCGGTCGATGCCGCCCAGACGGCCTCGACGGCGCCCGCGATGCCGCTGCGCGCGCCGCCGGGCACCCGGCCGCCGGAGCCGCGGGCGCCGCGCCTGCCGCCTCGCGCCTCCGCGACGCAGCCACCGACGGCCGAGGAGCAGCAGCCTCTCCCGCCGCGCTTGCCGCCGCGCCCGACGTCCTCCGACGCGGTGGAGGCGCGACGGCGCCGCCGCGCTTGCCGCCGCAGATGGCGGGCGCCGCGCCGTCGGCCGAGCCGCCTCCGCTTCCTCGCCTGCCGCCGCGCCTTGCCGCCGGTGCGGAGCCGTCGGCCGAGCCCGCGCCGCAGCCGCCGCGCGGCGTGAGCGCGGAGGCGAGCGACCCGCCTCCGCTGCCGCGGCTTCCGCGGCGCGCCGGCGCCACCGAGCCGCTGCCGTCGATCATCGCCGAGCCGCTGCCGCCGCCGCCGCGTCCGCCGGCCGCGTCTCCGGCGCCTGAGCTGCTGCCGTCTCCGTTCGCCACGGCCGGCTCGGCGCCCGAGTCCCCGTTCGCCACCGTCGAGGAGCCGCCGGCGTTCGGCGCGGGCCAGGAGCCGTCTCCGTTCGCCACGGTGGAGGAGCCGCCGTCGCCGTTCGGCATGGGCGAGCCGCCGTCGGGGGGGCAGTCGGGCGGCCGGTCCGTTCGTGACCCCGGAACCGCTCCCACCGCCGCCGTCGGTGTTCGCGGGCGCCGACGCGCTGCCGCCGGCCGGCACCTACGAGCCGGAGCTGCCCGAAGGCGACGCGCTTTTCGGGCCGGACCCGATGTCCGACGGGCCCGCCGGCGCGCACGCCATGCCGGCGCCGCCGACTGCGTGGCCGCAGGGCGAGGCGCACGGCGCCGGGGCGTACGGCCCGCCCACGCCCGCCTGGTTCGATCAGGACCTCGACCGCAAGCTGCACCAGCCGTTCGCGGCTCACCTGCGCGATCTCCGCGCGCCGCTCGAGCCGGAGGCCGAGCCGCCACCCGGTGAGGCGCGCGGGCCCGACGGTGCCTTCCTCCCCGATGATCAGATCGAGCGCGCCGTCGATCCGGCGCTGGGCGACCAGACCGCCGCCGATCGCGCGCCGTGCGCCGCGACCGCACCGGCACCGAGCAGGGGGAGTCACCGCGGCCGACAACGCCTTCACCGATCGGAGCGTCCACCAGCCCTTCGGGTCGCCACCCGTCGTCGATCACGGCTTCGGCGATCCGGCGGCCCCGCCGCGCGGCTTCACGCCGGCCCACTTCGGCGACCCTTCGGCCCAGCCGTTCGGCGATCCCGGCTTCGATCAGCAGGAGCTGCGCAACCGCGCGTTCCACGATCCCGGCTACGGGCAGCAGGGCTACGGGCAGCAGCCGTACGGGCAGCCGCCATACGAGCAGCCGCCGTACGGACAGCCGCCGTTCGACCGGTTCGGCCAGCAGCCGTACGGCGACCCGCGCTACGGCGATCCCGGCCACGGCCAGCCCTACGGCGATCCCCGCTACGGCGGCCCGGGCTACGACCAGCAGGCGTTCGACGAGCAGGCCTTCGAAGCAGGCTTCGGCGATCAGGCGCACCCCGACCAGCGCTTCCCCGACCAGCAGTATCCCGACCCGCGCTTCCCGGACCAGCGCTTCCCGGACCAGCGCTTCCCCGAGCAGCCGCACGGCGATCCGGTCTTCGCCGATCCGTCGCTGGGCGAGCTGTACGGCGACCAGAGCTCGGGCGGGCAGGCCATGTGGGAGCCGGTCTTCGGCGAGCAGGTCTACGGCGACTCCAGGCCCGAGCAGCTGCCGCACGATCAGCAAGACCACCTCCCGCCCGAGCACCTGCCGCCGGATCACTTCGCGTCGCAGCACATGCCGGTCGAGCGGCACGGCTCCGACCCGCGCGCGCGGCCGCAGTCGTATCAGTTCGAGCAGCCGATGTCGAGCGCCCGCACATCGAGCGCGCGCAGCTCGAGCACCTGCGCAGCGAGCCCGGCCTCGAGCACGCCGAGGGACCGCCGCTCCACCTGCCCGACGACGAGCTGCGCCCGGCCCCGGCGGTGTGGAAGCAGGCGCACCCGTCGGCGCGGCGCTGGGCGGCCACCCGGAACAGCGTCACGGGGTCGGTCGCGCGCCCAGCCGCCCGCGCATCGTCTCCGGCCTGCTCCTGGCCGGCCTCGGCGCCTGGCTGCTGCTCATCTTCCTGCCCGGCCGCAAGCCGCTGACCGAGCCGGAGCGCGTGCGCATCAGCCGGCAGGCCGGCGTCGACGAGCACGCCTGGCGCTTCCCGCCGCCGCTCTACCAGGCGTCCCAGGGCGCGGCTGCGCTGTACGTGTCGCTCGGCTTCCTCATCTCGGTGCGCGGTCTGTTCTTCCGCCGCCGCGTCGAGCTGTCGTGCAAGCGGTGCCAGCGCGTGGTCATGGCCGAGCGCGGCGCACTGCTGATGCGCTGCGAGAGCGGGGGGCATTCGGCCGGAATCAACTGGGGCGCGCTGATGCTGCAGCTGGCGGTCCTCGTGGTCACGCTGAGCCTCATCGCCCTGGTGGTCATGGCTCAGCTCGAAGATCGATCTTCGGCCTCGGCCTCGACTTCGGTTGACGACGCCCCGGGGAGCCGGGGCTACAATGTGGGCATGCGCCGGTGGATCCTCTCTTCCGTCCTCGCCCTGGCCGCCGCGAGCTCTGCCTGCGGCCGCGACACAGCGAAGGCCGTGGCGGTGCCGCCCGACGAGGCGGCCGACCTGCTCATCAATCGCAACTGGCTCGATCGCTGGCCGACCGGCGAGAAGGAGCGCCTGCACGTCTATCGCTTCACCCCGAGCATGGGCGGCGGCGTGTACCAGGATCGCACTCTGTTCGCCGGCAAGTTCGAGCTCTTCACCTACCAGCTCGACGGCGACCACCTCACCATCCAGTGGCCCGACAGCAAGGAAGAGGACCGGATGGTCTACCGGATCGACCGCGTCTCCGGCCCGGAGCCGTTCGACCTGCGCCTCGAGCTGAGCACGCCGTCGCGCGGCCCGCGCACCTACTACGGCAGGACGGCGGAGACCGGCGGCGCGGAGGCCGGGCAGCGGCAGCTCGCCGTGGTCGCTCGCGCTCCCGTGACCGGGCGCGCGCCGACGCCCCATCCGATCCCGTACCAGGGCAGCAAGCGCCGGCTCGCCGCCGCGATCCTGGCGCACGCGCCGTCCGGCGTCCGCCGCCTCATCGAGCCGTTCGCCGGCTCCGCCGCCATCAGCCTGGCCGCGGCCGCGCGCGACCTGGCCGCCGCGCTACTGCCTCGCCGATCGCCTGACCGCGCTGGCCCGCCTGTGGCGCGCCATCATCGATCGTCCGGCCGCCACCGCCGGCGCCTACGAGCGACTGTGGCGGGCGCAGCACGATGACGCCGCCGCGCACTACCGCTCGGTGCGCGCGCGCTTCAACCGCACCGGCGATCCGGTCGCGCTGCTCTACCTCCTGGCCCGCTGCGTGAAGAACGCCGTCCGCTTCAACGCCGACGGCGAGTTCAACCAGGGCGCCGATCACCGGCGCTGCCGGCATGCGCCCCGACCGCATGCGCGGCGAGATCGCGCGCGCCTCCGCCTTGCTGCGCCGGCGCGCCGAGGTCGTCGCCGCCGACTACGCCGATCTCCTCGCCGACGCCACCCCGCGCGACCTCGTCTATCTCGATCCGCCCTACCAGGGCGTCAGCCGCACCCGCGACCCGCGCTACGTCGCCCCCCTCGACCTCGACCGCTTCATCGCCGAGCTCGACCGCCTCAACCGCCGCCGCGTGCCTTTCCTGGTCAGCTTCGACGGCACGCTGCGGCGACCGCAGCCTACGGCCCGCCGCTCCCGCGCGAGCTGGGCCTGCGCCGCATCCTCCTCCCCGCCGGCCGCTCCAGCCAGGCCACCCTGGCCGGCCGCATCGCCCACACCGTCGAGTCCCTCTACGTCTCGCCCACCCTCGCCTGACGCCTCGACCGGGCCGCGACGTCAGCCGCTGCAGATGTCGGCGCAGAACTCGGCCTGGTCGCCCTCGGGGCAGCGGGGGGTGAAGAGGAGCTCGTCCTCGGCCAGGAGCTCGTCGTCCTCGGTCAGGACCTGGGCGCGGAGGATCAGGGGCTCGTCGCGGACGTGGAGCCCGAGCGGGGTAGGGCACATGAAGCTGGGCAGGGCGTCGGCCTCGCCGTGCGGGTGCTCCCACCAGTCGCCGGCGGCGCTCGTCGGGGACCTCCATGACGTAGGTCGAGGCGAGCAGGATGAGCTCGCCGTCGGTCACGCGCCGCACCTCGCGCTCGAGGTGGATGATGCCGGCGGCGCCGCGCACGCGCAGGCCGGTCCAGACGTGGAAGCCGCCCTGGGAGCCGGGGACGAGCGGCAGGTCGGCGCCGTCGTCCACCGGCACGAACTGGGTGCGGTCCGCGCTCGCGCTGCCCAGGACCAGCTCCACTCCCGGCCCGCCCGGGCCCTCACCTCCGCCGCACGCGAAGAGCGCGATCGCGCCGGCGCTGCACACCCACCTGATCATCGTGTCGCCCCTGTCTGCTAGGCGAGCCGGCGCCGGCGGCGCAGCAGGAAGAGCGCCGCGAGCGCCGCCAGGGCGAGACCGCCCGCCGAGCTGGCGCCGTCGCCGCCGACCGAGCAGCCGCCGTCCCGGTCGCGGTGCGGCCGGTCGCCCTTCGCACCCTCGGGCAGCTCGAGGCCGCGCTCGGCGATGTAGGCCGCGATCTCGTCGGTGTTGTCCACGACCGAGTCGGCCTCGCCCTCCTCGCGCACGACCTGGATGAACTGGCTCTTGGGCCACTGCTGGTCGGTCCACGGGTTCGCACCCGGCCCGTCGGGCAGCACCAGCTCCCACCCGGCCTCGGTGGTGATGACGGCCGGCGTCGTCGGTCGGCGAGTCTTCCTCGACGCGGCCGCAGTAGTAGGTGAGCGTGCCGTCGTGGACGTTGCTGACCTCGGGCAGGTCCGGGTTGAAGCTGAACACCGGGTCGCGCGTCATCTCGTTGGGCGACATCGTGGTGAACAGCCGCGTCATGTACGCGGTTGTCGCGGAACAGCGCGCCGGCGGCCAGGGTCGGCTGGACGACGCGCTCGTCGAGCAGCGCGGTCAGCTCGACCGGATCGAACTCCAGATCCAGGTCCTCGTAGAGCTCCGGGCGATACTTCCGGTCGTCCACCACGTAGTACCGCATGTTGAAGTAGTAGGCGCTCGGCCCCTGCTGCTGCTCGGTCAGCTCCTCGAGCAGCCGGGCCGGGACCGGCAGCTGCTCCTGCAGAGAGGCGAGCGCCGGGCCGCCGAAGGTCGCGCCGGTGAAGGGCGGCGAGCTCGCGTAGCCGTTGTAGTTCAGGTACTCGACGTACTCGATCGGATCGGCGATGGAGCGCAGCTCGTTGATGTCGCCGAACCGCCCCGGGTAGTCGAGCAGGTCGACCATGATCGAGCTGGTGCCGGCGTACTCGGTCACGAACGAGTGGTGCTCGCTCGGCCTCGTCCACCGCCTTGTTGATGACCTCGACGTAGTTCTGGCCGAAGTTGAGCCAGTCGATCTCGGCGTCGTTGATCTCGGTGTGGAAGTAGTTGCGCGGGATGGCGCGCGACTCGCCGAGCACCCAGACCATGACCGGCATGTCCGGATCGGCGGCCACGCCGGTCAGCACGATCGGGATCATCGGGTAGTCGCTCTCGTAGTCGACGACCACCGGCTGGATGTCGCCGGCGTCCTGCCCCTTGAGCAGCTTGAGGGCCAGGAAGTAGCCGCCCTCGCGGATGTACGGCTCGACCGCCTCGTCGGTGCCGGCCGGCACGAAGAAGCCGTTCTCCTCGAGCCACTGCAGCATCGCCTCCTTCGAGCTGGCGTCGAGCACCGCCGCGTCGTAGGGGCCGACCGACTCGCGCAGCACCAGCGGGCTCGCCGGCTCGCCGCCGCCGTCGCCGCCGCCGTCGCCACCTTCGCCGGCGCCGGCGTCTCCGCCGCCGCCGGCGCGGTTCGGATCGAACCAGCAGTCACCCATCGTACTGGGCCGTCAGCCGGTAGGTCGGCTGGGTCTGCTGGATGAGCTGCGCGAACAGCTCGTCGGTGCCGACCTGCAGCGTCGGCACCGACGGCAGCGGCAGGAGCCAGCCGAACTCCTCGGCCGGGCCGCTGTACTGGATCTGGATGTGAGCCGTGACCTTGCCGTCGGCCAGCTGGAAGGCGATGCGCTCGCCTGCCTGAACGATGGGCACCGACGGATCCGGGGGTGTGAAGCAGCCGCAGGCGCGAGCATCCGGAATGCGAACCAGGGACACTACTGCTACCGAGGCGACTCCGATGGAGAGTGCAGCGAGACGGACAGCGAGCCAGCGCTTCATCGAGGAGCTCCGTTGTGAGTGGGCCGCGAGCTCTCGAAGCAAAGCCGAGGCCGAGATATCGGCTCATTCTAACCGGCTGTGATCACGGGCGGCTGAGTCAAAGTTCCGACTCATGCCCAACGCGACGCATCAGAAAACCGCGTGTCGCAGCGCGGCGATCGACCTCCGCGGGGTGCCAGCGAACCCGCTGCATTCCACTTGACGGGCGCCCCCCGGCAAGTCAACGCTCCTGCGCGTCGACACGGATTCTCGTGGAGCTATGTAAGAGGCGGCGAGCTTTCGTTGACAGGGGCCGCCAGCTGCGAAGGAACTTGGTCGTGCACAAAGGTACTGTGAAGTGGTTCAACAATACGAAGGGCTTCGGGTTCATCGCTCAGGACGACGGTCCGGAACGTCTTCGTCCACCACACGGCCATCATGGCTGAAGGCTTCAGGACCCTTTCGGAAGGAGAGACTGTCGAGTTCGAGATCGTCCAGGGACCGAAAGGACTGCAGGCAGCCAACGTTCGACGCGCATAGCGGCGGCCGCGCTGCATGAAGGACGGACGGGCGAGGTCACTCGCCCGTTTCGTCGTTTCGGGCCCCGCGATCATCGATCTCTCATCTATCGATAGCCGGCCGCCTGCAGCGAGAAGAGGTGGCTGTAGTGGCCGCCCAGCCGGACCAGGTCGTCGTGGCTGCCCTGCTCGAGGATGCGGCCGCCGGCCAGCACGATGATGTGATCGGCCATCCTGACCGTCGAGAACCGGTGCGAGATGAGGATCGCCATCTGGTTCTCGGTGACCTGGCGGAAGTGCTGAAAGATGAGCGCCTCCGCGCCGGCGTCCATCGACGCGGTCGGCTCGTCGAGCACCAGGATGTCCGCGCTGCGCCGCATGAACGCGCGCGACAGCGCCACCTTCTGCCACTGGCCGAGCGACAGCTCGCGGCCGCCCTTGAACCAGCGGCCCAGCTGCGTGCGGTAGGTCTCGGGCAGGTCCGCGATGAAGGGGGCGGACATCCCGGTCACGGCCGCCTCCTGCCAGCGCCCCTCGTCGTTGAGGGCGTCCACGTCGCCGACGCCGATGTTCTCGCCGACGATGAACTGGTAGCGCATGAAGTCCTGGAAGATGACCCCGATGCGGCGGCGAAGGGCGGCGATCTCCCATTCGCGTAGATCGGTGCCGTCGAGCAGGATGCGGCCGGAGCTCGGCTCGTACAGCCGGGTCAGCAGCTTGATGAGCGTGGTCTTGCCGGAGCCGTTCTCGCCGACCAGGGCCAGCTTGCGGCCCGGCGGCAGGTGGAAGCTGACGCCCTCGAGCGCGGGCCGGTCGCCGCCCGGGTACATGAACGACACGTCCTCGAAGCGGATGCCGTCGCCCGGCTTCACGCCGACGGTGGCGCTGCCGGGCGGCGCGGTCACCTCGGTCTCGAGCAGCTCGTAGAGGTTGGACAGGTAGAGATTGTCCTCGTACATGCCGCCTATCGAGCTCAGCGCCGCCGACAGCGCGGACTGGCCCTGCTTGAAGACCAGCACGTACATGGTCATGTCGCCCAGGCTGATGTGCGCCGCCGCCGTCTCGATCGCGATCCAGGCGTAGGCGCCATAGAACGCGGCGGTCGAACACAAGGCCGAGCACGAAGCCCCAGCCGCCGCGGCGCAGGGTCAGGTTGCGGTCCTCGCGGTAGAGGCGGTGGAAGATGTCGTCGTAGCGCTCGAGCAGGGTGGGGCCGAGCGCGAACAGCATCACCTCCTTGGCCGAGTCCTCGCGCGCGACGACCGACTCGAGATAGGCCTGCTGCCGCGTCTCCGGCGTGCGCCAGCGGAACAGGCGGAACGCCTGGCCGGAGAAGCGCGTCTCGGCCGCGAACACGGGCAGCGCCGCGACGACGAGGATCCCGGCCGCCAGCGGTGAGAACTGGAGCAGCAGCGCGGCGTAGGTGACCAGCGAGATCAGGTTCTGCACCAGCCCGAACGTGCGCATGACCAGGCTGAGCGGCCGGCTCGACGCCTCGCGCCGCGCGCGGGTCAGCTTGTCGTAGAACTCCGAGTCCTCGAAGTGGCGCAGCTCGAGCGTGAGCGCCTTCTCGAGGATGATCACGTTCACGCGGTGGCCCAGCCGCGCGCGCAGGAGCGACTGGCACACGGTGCTGCCGCGCTGCGCGGCCGCCAGCGTCGCGACCAGCCCGGCCTCGAGCAGGACGAAGCCGATCGCGCGATCCGGATCGCCGCTCGCGCTCGCGGCGGCGACGACCGCGTCGACAAGCCACTTGCCGACGTACGCGATCAGCGCCGGCAGCAGGCCCGACACAAGCGCGAGCAGGACGAGCAGGATGGTGAGCAGCCGGCTCGTCGTCCACACAAGCCCGATCGCGCGGCCGCTGTACTGATAGACGGAGGCGAGGTCGCGCAGTCCGCGCCGCGGGCGATCGTCGGTCCCTGCTGGTTCCGCCACTGTCCTTGCACTGTACCAGCCCACATGGCAACGTCCGCCGTGGCCGACGTGACCTCGCCGAACTCGATCGCGAAGACGCTCTCCAACGCGGAGCTCAACGAGCTCATCGGCCGCCTGAAGGCTCCCAACCGCCTCGTGGCGGAGCGCTATCCGCTCGAGAAGGACCGCCGCCAGCCGGTCCACACCGTCTACGGCGGCGCGCATCTCTTCAAGTCCGACTCTGGCGGGCAAGCTGGGCGCGCTCGCGCTGCGCACGCTCGAGCAGTACGGCGGCGACCCGGCCGAGCTGGCCGACGCGCTCGGCCTCGGCGTCGGCCCGGAGCATGCGCGCGCCATCCACGAGCGCGTCGTCGCCAAGCTGCGCCGCGAGCCGGTCGAGGACTTCCGCATCGACTTCGAGGACGGCTACGGCAACCGACCCGATCAGGAGGAGGACGGCCACGCGGCGCAGGCGGCGCAGGAAGTGGCGCGCGGCATGGCGGCCGGCACGCTGCCTCCCTTCTGCGGCATCCGCATCAAGCCGTTCAGCGACGAGCTGGCCCGCCGCAGCCTGCGCACGCTCGACATCTTCCTCACCACCATGGCGCGCGAGGGGCGCGGCCAGGTGCCGGCCAACTTCGTCGTCACCCTGCCCAAGATCACCTGCGCCGAGCAGGTCGAGACCCTGGGCCGCGCGCTCGAGCAGCTCGAGCAGCGCCTGCGCCTGCCGGCCGGCACGCTGACCATGGAGTTCATGGTCGAGACGACGCAGTCGATCATCGGCGCCGACGGCGCGCTCAACCTGCCGCGCCTGCTCGACGCCGCGCGCGGCCGCTGCGTGGCGGCCCACTTCGGGACCTACGACTACACGGCGTCGTGCAACATCACCGCGCACCACCAGCGCATGCGCCACCCGGCCTGCGACTTCGCCAAGCACATGATGCAGGTGGCCTACAGCGGGCGCGGCATCTTCCTGAGCGACGGCGCCACCACCACCATGCCGGTGCCGGTGCACCGCGCCGAGAAGGGCGCCTCGCTCACCGACGAGCAGGAGCGCGACAACCGGCGCAGCGTGCACGACGCGTGGCGCCTGCACGTCGCCGACATCCAGCACAGCCTGGAGACCGGCTTCTACCAGGGCTGGGACCTGCACCCGGGCGCAGCTGCCGACCCGCTACGCCGCGGTCTACGCCTTCTTCGTCGCAGGCGCTGGCGCCGGCGTCGCAGCGGCTCAAGGCTTCTGTCGCGCGCCGCGCAGGCGACGCTGGTCGGCGACGTGTTCGACGACGCCGCCACCGGTCAGGGCCTGCTCAACTTCTTCCTGCGCGGCATCAACTGGGGCGGCGCCTTCGGCGAGGAGGAGGCGCTGGCCACCGGGCTCACCATCGAGGAGCTGCGCTCGCGCTCCTTCTACCAGATCCTGGTCAACCGGCGCACCCTGGCCGGCAGCTCACCCGGCTGATCGGTGCGTTCGATGCTGCCCAGGAAATTGCGCGCAGCCTGCCGCGATGGTCGCCGGCAGCGCTGCCAGCATCGCAGCGGCAGGTCCCATGTACGGACCAGTCCGCTGGGAGCAACGTCACCAGTCGCGAACCGCGATGGGCAAAAATGGCGAGAACGGCGGGTCGCGAGTCTGGAGCTCGAAGCTTGCGAGGGCATAGTGGAGACACTCCAGACGCGGAGTGATAGGCGTTCGCCGTTGCGATAGAGTGAGCTGTCGCCGTTGAACAGGGCGACCAAAGGAGGTGCATCGTGGGGCGGTAGCTTTCCGACGGCACGTCCGGTACCCATGTCCCAGATCCACCTATTGATTCGTGAGCGTTGCGAGCAGACGGCGAGAATCGGGGCTGAACACTACCTGCTGCACGTTTTCGCCGGGAAGAGCGAAGCAGCGAAGTGCGCCATCGGTGCGCGAAGCCAGAATGACTTCTTCCGTGCCCCTGGCGGCCACGAGAGAACCATCAGGGCTCATGGCCAAGCTGTTGAATACCGGACGTGGGGCGGCCTGAAAGGAGCGCACACGTGTTGCCGTGGAAGAAGAAACGGACCAGATGTCAACGCGGCCGGAACGTTTGAGGCTGGCCAGGTAGCGACCGTCGCTTGACCAGGCGAACAGTCGGCATCGTGGCCTGACGGGTACGCGGACAAGGTCCTTTCCCGTTGCGGCATCCACGCGCCAGGCGGGAGCGTCGCCAGCGAGTCCGAATATCAACAGCAGGGTGCTTTCCATCGCGGCTGTACCGCCCTCCGATGTTCTGGACTGGAAACGCGAGCTTCCGTTTGAACGTCGCCCGTCGATCCCAGAAGCTCATTGCGGTGTGATGGCCGATGGCGAGCTCGCTGTCGTCCGGCACTGTAGTTGACGATGAAGGTCGAATCCTCTGTCGGGTCAACACCGGGCAGGGTCGCGCGAAACGACGTGCTCAGACTGTCGAGGGCGCGTAGCGACTCGGTCAGCATCCAGCGAACCGGCTTGTTCGTGGGGTCGCGGCGGTAGATTCGGCGAGGAAGGGTGCGGCCCGGAAGGGATGGCCCGCGCTCAATTCGGCACGGGCCTGCTGCTCGAGAAGGGCAGCGGTCTGCCGGTCGGCGCGGTCGCGCTCTTCCAGGGCGGTCTGCCGTGCCGTCTCGGCTTCGCCTCGCAGCCGCGCCTCGCGGGCCAGGAACCAGGTGCTGGCCGCGAGGAGGGCGACCAGCGCGGTCGCCGCGGCCGGCACGAGCCGTGGGTGAGCGCCGAGCCATCGCGCGACCCGCTCGCGCACGCTGTAGCGGTGCGTGGCGACCGCCTGGCCGGCCAGGAAGCGGCGCAGGTCGTCGCCGAACTCCTTGGCGTCGGCGTAGAGGTTCCACTGTGACGGCGCCAGCGCGCGACGCGCGATCGATTGCAGCGCGGCGGGGATGCGGCGGTCCACATCGCGCTCGGCCGCGCCGAAATCGATGGAACCGTCGCTCGTGCTTGCGCGAGCCGGCGCCCGCCCCGCGAGCACGTCGAGCAGGATTGCGCCGAGGGCGTACACATCGGTGCGCTTGGTGACGGCACCCCCGAACGCCTGTTCCGGAGCCATGTAGGCCGAGTCCGAGGACAGCGCCGGTCTTCGTACGGTGCGATGGCAGCGACTCGTCCTCGCGATCAGGGAGGCGACCATCGTCGTCTGGCTCCGCGAGGTACTTGGCGAGGCCCCAGTCGATCACGACGGTCTCGCCGTAGTCGCCCACGATGACGTTGCTGGGCTTGATATCGCGGTGGATGACCCCGCGGTCGTGCGCGAAGGCCATGGCGTCGGCCACGGCGAGCACACGCTGCAGCAAGGCCATCCGCTCCGCGGGAGTCGTGGCCTCGTCGATGAGCGCGGCGAGCGGCCTCCCGGCTACCAGCTTCATGGCATAGAACGGCGTGCCATCCGGCCAGCGCCCTGCTTCGTGGACGGGGACGACGTTCGGATGCTCGAGCCGCGCCGTGATGATTGCCTCGCGCAGGAAGCGCGCCTCCGACGCGGGTGTACGCTGGAGCAGCTCCTTCACCGCCACGTCGCGCCCGAACTCCGCGTCGGTCGCCCGCAGCACACGCCCGACCCCGCCGCGACCGTGCTCGGCCACGACGGCGTAGCGGCCGCGGTCGCGACCTGGAGCACCGCCGCTGCTGCTTCCTCGTAGGCTCCGCGCGCGTCGCCCGTCTCCGACGCCTCCGCCTCGATGCCCGGAGACGCGCTCAGGTGCGGTCCCACGGGACGAGGCGCCGTCCTCGTCTCGCCATCCATCGCGGCGAACTATCACCCAGATTCGCGCCCGACAGGACACGAACTGCGAGAGCCAGCACGGCACGGCAGGTCGTGCGGTCATCGTTGCGTAGAAACAGCGTCCACTCGAGGTCTGGCTGCGGGCGTCTCCGATATGCTCGGCTGGTGGAGCGTGAGGGGCCGCCGGAGACGCCGTCGCAGGGCGACGCTCTCGGAGAGACGTGGAGCTACGGTGCGGTGCCGCCGGTGCGTCTCGGCACGCCGGCTGGCGAGCTGGCGTTTGGCAGCACGGTGGATCGGTACGTCGTCCTCGATCGCGTCGGCGAGGGCGGAATGGGCGTCGTCTACGCCGCCTACGATCCGAAGCTCGATCGCAAGGTCGCGCTGAAGTTCCTCAATCGACCGGATCCCGGAGCATGGCCAGTGGAACCGTCTTCTGCGCGAGGCGCAGGCGATGGCGCGTCTCTCCCATCCGAACGTCGCCGTGGCCTACGACGTCGGGACCTCGCACGGCCATGTGTTCCTTGCAATGGAGCTGGTCGACGGCGTCAACCTGCGCAGCTGGCTGCAGGCCGGGAAGCGAACGTCCGCCGAGATCCTGGCGCGTGTTCAGCGCGGCCGGGCAGGGGCTGGCAGCAGCGCACGCCTCCGGCATCGTCCACCGCGACTTCAAGCCGGCGAACGTCCTCGTCGACAGGAGCGGCCGCAGCCGCGTCACCGACTTCGGTCTCTCTCGCGCCATCTACCTCGGCGACGTCGCACCGCCATCGGACGGCGAGGAGGGAGCCGCCGGGACGCTCCGACTCGATCCGGACGCCTCTCAACGCCCGCTTCACCTTCACCGGGCGCGGTCCTCGGGACGCCTTCCTACATGTCCCCCGAGCAGCACGAGGGGAAGGAGGCGGACGCGCGCTCCGACCAGTTCAGCTTCTGCGTGGCGCTCTACGAGGCCTTCACGGAGTGCGGCCGTTCGCGGCGAGACCCTGGCCGAGATTCGCGAGTGCGATCCTGGCGCGCAGGATCGCTCCGACCGAGCTCGCATGTTCCGGCCTGGCTGAACGCCGCGGTCCTGCGCGGACTGTCGGCGTCTCCGACGATCGCTGGCCGAGCATGGACGCGCTCCTCGACTGCGCTCGCGGGCAATCCGGCGAGGGCGCGGCGGAAGCGCAGGCTGAGATTGACCAGTGGCAGCGGTCGCGCTGGCGGGTGTGAGCGGAGCGTTTTTCCTGCTCCGTGGAGAGAACGAGGAGCCGCGGTCTGTACCGGCGCGGCCGACAAGGTGGCCCAGGTCTGGGGCCCCGCGGCTCGCGAGAAGGTGCGGGCGGCGTTCCTGAACACGAAGGACCCGCATGCCGACGACGTGTTCGGGCGCGTGGAGCGAGCGCTCGACGCGCGCCTCGACCGACCTGGGCCGACGCGCATACCGAGGCGTGTCGGGCCACGCGCGTCCGCGGCGAGCAGTCGGAGGCGCATGCTCGACCTGCGCATGCAGTGTCTCGAGCGCGACACGACGGCAGATGCAGAAACCTGGTCTGGCTGTGGCAGGACATGGTGAAGCTGAACCAGGCCGCACAGGCCGCGCTCGGCGTCGGAGACATGAAGGGATGCGCCGACACCGCCGGACTGGCGAGCTCCGATCGCGCCAGCCGACGCGATTCGGACCGGGCCGGCTGGTGGAGCAGCTCCGGTCCCGGCTGGATCGAGATCGACGCTGCGCCAGCGCATGGGGCAGTATCAGCAGGCGCTGGGCATGATTCGCGGCGTGGTGAACAGCGCCCGCGAGCTCGGGTATGCGCCGGTGCTGGCCGAGGCTCTCCACGCGCAACGGCCGGCTCGAATCCGAGGTCGGGCAGGTCGATCGAGCCGTCCTTCTCATCCAGGAGGCATTGAAGACGGCCAGCAGGCGCACGAGACGACGTCCTCGCGCCGCGAAGGCCGTACGCGACCTGCTGTTCATCATCGGTGTTCAATCGCGAGCGCTTCGCGGAGGCGACCGGCATGTGAGTCGGCCGCGGAGGCTCTGGTCTGCGCGGGCCGGCAACCGCGATAATCTCGTCGACCGATCTCCTGGCCGTTAAGGGAGCGCTTCGGCATCGACAGGGGCGTTCAGGGGAGGCGGCCGAGCTGCTTCAGCGGGCTCTCGCGCTGGGCGGGAGAAGACGCACGAGGCCCGACCACCAGAGCGTCGTCCGCATAATCACCAGCCTGGCGAACGCCAAGGTCGAACTCGCCGCTTGGCGCGAGGCCGACAGCGCTGGACCTTCGAGCGCTCGCCTTCTGGGAGAACGCGGTCGGTTCGCTTAATCCCTACACGAACGCGGCCGTGACGTAACGCTCGCCTGCTGCGCACACGACGATGCGAGATCCGGCGCGGCCGGGTATTGCGAGCGAGCCCGCGAGGTCACGGAACAGCTATATCCATCCGATCACCCGAAGTACGGGCGGCACTCTGCTCAACCTGGGGACGCTGCGCCTCCTTCAGGAGCGCAATCAGGAGGCTGGGGTGCTGCTGGAGCGCGCCGCGTCCATCATGGTGCGGGCGCTGGGGCCCGAACGATCCAATGACCGGGCTGGTGCACCCTCGACCCAGTGCGGAGCTCGCGCTCAAGCTCGATGACATCGCCGCGGCCCGCCGCGTGCTCGACCATCTCCTGCCCGCCGCGATCAAGGCGTACGGCGAAGACACATCCACAGTCGCGTGCGGCGATGCACGATCCACGGCGATGTGCTACGTACGCGAGAATCGTCTCGACGAGGCGCGCGCCGCCCACGAGCGGGCCCTCGCGATTCGCAGGAAGCGAGCGCGAACGATCCTTTGCTAGGGCGCTCCTACCAGGGCCTGGCGACGGGTCGATCTCGCCGGACGGCGATACGGGCAGGCGATCGCGCAGTTCGAGCGCGCCGTTGACTTCTTGTCGAAGGCCTACGGACCGGAGTCCGCTTTCGTCGTCGCGGCCCGGACCGGTCTCGGAGAGGCCTATCTCGAGGCGGGTCAGACGACCGCGGCGGCGGCGACCCTCCGGCAGGCGGTCTCGACGATCGAGACCCGTCCCGTGCACCTGGGCGAGGGTGAGGCACGGCGGCAGCTGGCGCGGGCACTGTGGGTAGGTGGCGAGCGGGCAGAGGCGGTGGCCATGGCACGAAGGGCTGACAGGCGTTCGTTCGCGGTTTCGATGACCCGCGAGGTCGCCCGAGTCGAATCGATGGCTACGGCAGCATCCGGCGGGTTGAGAAACGCCGGCACGGCCACCCTCTCGGGTAGACTACGTCGCGATGGACAGGCGGCGGCCGCGGTCGACCAGCGACGAGATCGACCTCTACATCCGCACCTACTACTCGCTGCTGCGCTCGAGCGGCGACGTCAGGGTGAGGGCGTTCGAGGAGGCGCACACCTTCTCCGATTCCAGCCTGCACGCCGGCGCGCGCGCCGCGGTGCCGGACGTGGCCGCGTTCGCCTACAGCGCCGCGCGCCTGCCCGACTGCTTCCCGCGCGTCGAGCGCGTCGTGCTGGGCCAGAGCATCGAGCAGTTCGAGCAGGTCGGCCTGCCGGTGAGAGGCTGGGAGGTGGTCGCGGCGCGCGGGCGCCGGCGCGCCATGCTCTGGGACGGCGGCGCCACGCTCAGCGTCTTCATCACCAGCGCCAGCGACATCGACGACCTCGTCCCGATCGTCACCGCCTACCAGATCGAGTGGAACAAGATGCACGCGCTGCTCGGCGACGGGCGCGCCGCGCCGCCGGCCCGGAGCCCCGGCGCCGGCGACGTCTCCGCCGGGGGCGACCCGGCGGAGGTGGGGCAGGCGCGCCTGGGTCTGGATCGCCTGGGTCTGGACTCGGCCGACGCGGACCGCCTGCCGGGCGCGCTGGGCGCCAGCTGGCGCGAGGCGCTCGACATCATCGCCGCGCGCGAGTGCGACCTGTCGATCCGCCTGCTCGACGGATCGTTCAGCCAGTACCAGACATCGGCGCAGCGCTGGTGGAGCGGCATCGAGCGGCCGTACCTGGCCATGGCCGAGGGCGCCGGCGAGGGCCAGCACCGCCGGCCGATCTACTTCGTCTCGTCGAACACCCACTCGGTGGCCAACCTGGTCGGCGGCTACGCGCGCGCGCATCAGCGATGAGATCCTCGAGTTCGCGCGCCGGCGCGACCCGGAGCGGCTGGCCGAGCCGCTGCAGCGCGCTGAAGAGCGCGGCGACCAGGCCGCGGCCTCGAACTACCTCTACTACCTGCTGCGCGCCTACCTGAACCACGGCGAGCCGCTGCCCGAGGTGCTCGACGCGGTGCAGTCGTTCGACGCCGAGAGCGGCATCCGCTCGGTGCCCAGCCCCGGCCGCATCGACGTGTCGGCCCAGCTGATCGAGGTCGCCCGCCTCAAGCCCGAGCGCATGGACCCCCGCGTGCGGGTCGCCGGCATCGAGCGCCTGGCCGCGTCGGACGCCGTCATCCTCAACATCGACTACCCGCTCGGGATGGCCGCCTACCATCACCTGTCCCGGGTTGCCCAGGGCGTGGACGAGATCCGCGGCATCTACGTGATGGGCAAGGCCGCCACCCTCAACGGGCGCGTCGGGGACGTGATGGTCTCGAGCGCGGTCTTCGACGAGCACTCGCGCAACACCTACCTGGTGCGCAACTGCTTCTCGGCGGCCGCGCTGCAGCCGTTCATGAGCGAGGGGACCGTCCTGGACAACCAGAAGGCGGTGACCGTGCGCAGCGCCTTTCTGCAAAACAGGGACTACATGAGTCTCTTTTATGCCGACGGATACACCGTGCTGGAAATGGAAGCCGGTCCGTATCTGTCTGCCCTCTACGAGATCATTCTCCCGGGCCGCCACCCCAACGACGAGATCGTCAACTTGTCAACGCAGGTGCGCTTCGACCTCGGCGTCCTGCACTACGCGTCCGACACTCCGTACTCGCGCCGCCAGAGCCTGCTGTCCAAGAGCCTCTCGTTCTTCGGTGTGGAGAGCACCTACGCATGTGCAGTCGCCATCCTGCGCCGCATCTTCGAGCAAGAGGTGGCGCTCCCCAGTGCGAGCCCCAACCACGTTGTGGGAGAGCGCGAGCAGGTCGACCCACTTGGCTCGTCAACGACCCCTGCGCGGCGACCATCTCGCTCCTGATCGCGCGCGTGGTTTCTGCAAAGTCGGATGCTCTCCCGAGAGCGCCTCAGCAAGCATCATTCCATGGCTCACACAAGGGGCGCGAGCAGCTCACTTTGATCGTAGCTGCGCGGTCTTGCGACTGATGCTGACCGTAGGCACCCAGGGGGGCCTTTCCACCCCGATGGCCGCTTCGCAGCTCCGTCACCGGCGGCGCGCGATCGGACATGAGCCTCCGTAAGTCGCCGCGCGGCCGCGTGGTGCGCATGTAGGTCGCCCTGCCCGCGTTGCACTCCCTGTCGCTCGATTTTGCTGGAACGACCGTTGCAGAGCAGCCTCCAGCGGCCCGCCTGCGTCGGGTCGGGGAGGTCTTTCATGCACGCTCGCGTTGGGCGCCTTATCCTGCTCTCGGCACTTCTATCTCTGCTACTCCCACTTGGTTGCTCCAGCGAACCAGGGCCAGGAGGCGCAGGCGAGTGCGTCATCACAGGCGGGAACGAGGAGAACCCGGGGTTCCCGTTCAACCTCAACAAGTACGAGACAGAGGTACTGCCCGCCCTCAAGGGGACGTGCGCCACCTGTCACGACCCGGGTGGTCTCGGCGTCGCGAAGTTCGAGACCTGGGCGGCCGAGGCTGCTCCGGGTAACTGCGCGTTCGTCAACACGTTCGAGAGCGTGAAGAACGCGTCCGACACGACCGCCCCCGATCAGAGCCGTATCTACCTGGCCAAGACCACGCCCGACCACGCGGCCGTCCCGGCCGAGCCGTGGGAGGCCCTGCTGGCGTACGTCACTGACGCCAACGTGACCTGCGTGGCCGGCGGCGGCTGCGCCGACAACGGCGGCGCCCTGACCAGCTACTTCAACGAGGAGACCTTCGCCTCGGTCGTCCAGCCGGCGCTCGACGCGGCCGGTGGGACCGGATGCGCGGTCGCCGGCTGCCACCTGGCTCCCAACGGCGTGTTCGGGTTCAACCTGAACTTCCAGCCGGCCGAGGGCAGCGAGGAGCTGAAGGCCAACTTCGACGCCATCACCGCCCTCAAGTACATCGACCTCGAAGGTGACCCCGCTCAGTCGCTGTTCTACCGCAATGCGACCGTCGTCCACGGCAGCGGCACCTCGAAGACGGTCGACGCGGCCGCCGGCGAGGCGATCCTCGCGTGGATCACCGAGGCCAAGACGGTCTACGAGACAAACGGCGGCGAGGGCACACCGGTCACCTGCTCCGACCCGACCCTCCTCGACCTGCGCGTCTGGTCGAACGAGATCCTCCCGATGCTTCGCGGCGAGGTCAACTACAACGACCAGAACGACGACAACATCCTCACCGGCTGTACCCGCGGCCCGTGCCACGGCCAGCCGCGGCCCGGCTCGTTCGACCTGGTCGGCACCGACGAGGAGACCCTCGAGAAGTTCGCGTGCTTCATCGACCTGACCAGCCCGTCGAACTCGCAGGTCCTGCAGTGCCCGAGCAAGAGCCGGCTCTGCCGGAAGGACCCGCACCCGGGCGGCGAGCTGTTCGTGGACGCCAACGACATCAACTACCAGAAGCTGCTGTCGTTCCTGTTCGCGTCGGTGGCCGATCGCTCCCCGGTCGACTTCCCGCAGTTCGCGCGCACCATCAACCCGCTGTTCGACGACGAGGCGGCGTGTGACGACGAGCTCGAGAACATCACCTGCGCCAACACGGGCGCCTGCCACGGCTGCAACGTGGCCGGCTGCGTGCCGCCGAACAACTCCGACTTCGGCCTCCTCCCCAACGCAGGCACCAACGTCAACACCCTCCGGACCAACTACGCCGCGGCGCACAACTTCATCAGCTTCGGCATCCCGGAGTCGAGCTCGCTGTTCCTGTACCCGACCAACCTGATCGCCGACCGCGACAACCCGGACTTCGGTGACTTCGCGACCGGCATCGCGCACGGCGCCGGCCAGTGCTTCGCTCAGGACTCGGTCCAGGCGGCGGCGGTGCTGGCGTGGGCCGAGGGCCTGCGTCCCGACAACGACGGCTTCCTGACCAACTTCCTGGTCACGGGCGCCTTCGCGACGGTGGATCCGGACGACGAGGTGCTGTTCAACGAGGACACCATCCGGCCGCAGATCTTCGACCAGTCCAATGGTGAGGACGTCGAGGAGTGGGACTTCTTCGCCTCGAATGCGCAGATTGTTGACCTCGGCGCCTTCCTCGACGCCCTCGGTGGCGCCGTTGGCCAGGGCCGCACCGCGTACGCCGCGGCGTACCTCATGAACACCACGACCGTTCCGCTGCTCGTCCAGCTGAACATCGCGACCGACAACGAGATCGAGCTCTACTTCGGCGACGTGCGCGCCTCCAGCCCGGCCGGCGGCGGCAACCTGAGCGCCACGTTGACCATCCCGCCGTACGCCCCCGACGTCGAGATCCCGAAACTGCTCATGCGCGTCCATCAGGCTGCCGATGATGCAGCGATGGCGTTCTCGGCTCAGATCATCGACGCGGACAACAACGTGCCGTTCAACGGCGTGGATGACGACATCATCGAGCTCACCGGCCAGGGAGGAATCTGAACATGCGTAGGCTCCACATCGACAGAGTGCTGGCTCCCGCCGCCAGGTGCAGCGCTCTGGGTCTGTTCCTTCTGGCGGCTGCCACGGCAGGCTGCGACGTCGGGGTGGACCCCGGCGACGAAGACGGCGGTGATGACACCCCAGGCGACGGTGGTGGCGGCGGCGGAGGAGGCGGCGGCGAGCCGGCCACCCCCGGCCCGGCCATCTACAAGCGCGGCTCCATCCCGCCCAACTTCGAGCTGCCGTCTCTGAACGACCTCAACACGTTCGTCATCCCGACGGTGGACGTGCTGCTCAACAACGGCGTCCTCACCCAGCCGGCGGCGCCGACCGCGAACCAGTTCGCCTGCGGCGTGGGCGGCTTCACCCCGCTGTCACAGAAGATGTTCGAGGTCGAGTCGCAGGTGAACCAGGAGACCGGCGAGCAGATCCAGCTCGTCGGCGAGGACGAGGTGCTCGCGGAGACGATGCCCTTCCGCGCCAACCCGACCGACGTGGACTGCCTCGACATCGACGGCGTTCGCAAGTGCATCGTGCCGCTCGGCGGCAGCACCTCGACGCCGGGCAACGAGGTCGCCATCGTGGTCGGCCAGAACGTGGAGCGGATCAACGTCGGTATCCGTCCGGTGCGCACCGCGTGCCATCCCGACGGCGTCTGCTTCGTGGCCAACCAGTACTCGAACTACATCTCGGTCATCGACATGGTCGGTGAGCGCCTGCTCGAGAACTCCGCGGGCGAGCCGGTCGAGATCCCGGTCAACTACTACACGAGCGACATCCTCCTGGCCGAGAACGATCCGGGTGGAAACTTCGACGAGACCTTCCAGCTGTTCGCCGCCAACGAGTGGCTCGGCAACGTCGGCAAGTACGAGCTCTCGGTCGTCCTTGGCGGCCTCGACGCGGGCGTGGACGACGTCATCCGCACCAAGACGCCGGCCGGTCCGGAGAGCACCCCCGACACCGTCATCAATGGCGTCGGTACCAACCCGCAGCGCCTGAAGCTGTCCGAGCAGCAGCGCGAGGTCTACGTGGCCAACGGCCGCGGCGGCGAGATCGCCCTGGTCGACGTGCGCGGCGGCAACGTGCTCAGCTACTCCGGCATCGGAGCCCCGGCGGTCGACATCATCGAGGTGGAGAACAACGTCTTCGTCAGCACCACGATGCAGGACCGCGGCCTGCTGGCTCAGGACGAGCAGATCCCGTCCTTCTTCGAGCAGCCGCCGACCACCACGACCGGTCTCAACAGCGCCACCGTCGAAGCGCACCAGGGTGCCCTGCAGGACCGCACCAAGGCGTACAACTTCGAGGACATCCACAACTCGATCGTCGCGCTGCCGGCTGGCATCAACCAGAACAACATCTTCCAGCAGACGACCTTCACCGACGCGGCCTCCGTCGAGGAGAACTTCCAGGCCGACCAGAAGGTCATCCGGGCGACGCTCACCGGCAACCTCGAGGCCTTCAACGGCTCGCTGTTCACGGTCGGCGAGGGCAACGACATCGTCCAGCAGCTGGACATCAACGGCGCGGCGGCGTTCCCGCTCGAGGAGATCGTCGGCGCCGAGTTCCCCACTGGCTTCACTCCGAAGGCCATGTTCATCGACCAGGTGGCCCAGGAGCTCGTGGTCGCGACGTGGGGTGGCGGTCTGCTCGAGACCTTCGACCTGAACAACCAGACCCTGCTCGAGCAGGTCGACCTCGGCTACGCGGCCGACAACCTGAACGGCGTGGTCAACGGCGCCGAGTACCCGTGCAGCGACATCGAGATGGGCGAGCTCGCCTACATCACGACCGAGTTCTCGAACAACGGCTTCAAGTCGTGCGTCAGCTGCCACCGCGACGACCTGCTGGGCGACGGCCACGGCTACTCCAACGGAGTGACCGCGCCGACGACCTATCACAAGGTCATCCCGACCTACAACCAGACCACGACCGGCAACTACTTCTGGACCGGCACCTTCACCAACGACAGCTACCTGTCGCTGGCGTTCGCGGCCCAGACCCGCACCAACTGCGAGCTGATCGCATTCGCCCTGACCGAGGGCCCGGGCGTCCCGGCGAATCAGCGCGTTGGCGACCCGAACACGATCGGCCGCACAAACGGCAATGACGCCGTCTGCCAGCCGCAGCCGGTGGACCAGGCGACGGGATTGCCGGCGAACTTCGACGACATCCTGGCCGAGATCGCCAACCAGAAGGCCAACGCGGACGACTTCATCACCGCGACCTTCCAGGCGCTGGTCAACAAGCAGAACGCCAACCAGAACGACCCGGCTCGTCCGCTGACCCGCGTCGAGGTCTCCCGCCTGATGGACTGGTGGGATGTCGGCTCGGTGCGTCTCCCGCCGAACCCGAGCTACTGGCTCAACAAGTGGGGTCAGGCCGGCGAGGAAACCCAGAAGCTGATCGCCGACGGCGCGGGTATCTTCCAGCAGGCCGGCTGCAACAAGTGCCACGATCCGACAAACGCGCGCGCCCCCTTCACCGACGGCAAGAACCACGGCCGCGGCGCCGAGTGGTCGCGCGACTTCATCGACCGCTACGACGGTGACGACCGCGTGAACTTCGACATCGCGCAGGAGATGCTCAAGGCCGACGGGCAGGACGCCTCGGTGGCCCTGATCGAGGAGGAGATCAACCTCCACCTGACGATGGACGGCTTCATGCCGTTCGCCTTCGACAACGAGGACGTGCTTCAGTTCGAGGATCCGCTCAGCCAGGTCGGCAACGTCGACGAGGAGAGCCGGCGGCTCCAGGTCATGGAGATCAACCTGCTCGACCCCGAGCGCGGCCATGTCCCCGGCTACGTCATCTCGCTGCCGAAGATCAACACGCCTGCGCTGTACGGCGTGTGGTGGAACCCGAACTACCTGCACCACGCAATGGCCAAGACGTTCCGCGAGGCGATCGTCGGCCCGGGCCACCCGGCTCTGCGTACGGACCTGTTCCTCATGAACGGTGCCCACCCGGACCTGGGCCAGGAGGAGCGGGGCTGGGCCTTCAACGCCGCGGGCTCGCTCGAGTCTCACGGCGCCACGGCCAACCTGTCGGATGAGCAGCTGAAGGCGCTCGAGTACTACGTGTACTCGCTCAATAGCCCCCGGCGACCAGTAGTCGTAGGCTCGCGCGAGCGACTACCACCTGAGTGAATCGAAGGCCCGGGCCCGCAACGGCCCGGGCCTTCTTGCGTGTGGGGCGTCGCCTTGACGATCGCTGCGGTCGCCATCATCATGCCCCAGATGCGCATCTCTCCCTCGAGCATCGCGATGGTCGTCGCTGCGGCCCTCGCCGCGCCTGCGAGTCTGTCGGGGTGCAAGAAGGAGGAGAAGAGCGCGCCGCAGCCCGCGGGCGAGCCCTCCGCGGCGGCTGCCAGCGGCGCGCCGAAGCGCCCCAAGCGCGAGACGGCCCCGATGTTCCGCAAGCGCGCGGAGGCCGCGCGGCGCCAGTTCGGCCTCGTTCAGCTCGGACGCCGACGAGGTCATGCCGCTGGTCCCGAAGCTGACCGGAGCCGTGCAGAACGGGCAAGCCGATGATCACCACGGGGGGGCGCCAGGTCAACGTCATCCACTGCCTGGCCCAGAACGACCCCGCCAAGATCAAGGCGGAGTTCGAGCAGAAGCTCGGCGAGCTCGGCTACAGCGCGATTCGCTTTCGCGACAAGCCGAAGAAGAAGGATCGCGGGCCCAAGGAGCTGGTGCGGATCACGGCCGAGAAGGGCATGTACCGGCTGACCGTCGCGGTGCAGAGCGCGCCGTTCTTCGACTGCAAGGAGAGCGAGAAGAAGGTGAAGCTTGTGATGTTCTTCTTCAAGCGCACCGACCAGCCGCCCGCCGGGCCGCAGACGCCTGCATCACCCGCCGGGCCGCAGACACCGGCGGCACCGACCGGGTCGCACACGCCGGCGTCACCCGTCAAGGCGCAGGTCCCGGCATCGCCGCAGAAGTAGGGCGCCTTGACGCTCTGGTGGACCGCGGCCATGATGCGCGGATGCGCAGTTCCGTCATTGCCAATCTGGTTCTGGCCACGGTGCCGGCGCTGATCGCCTCGGGCGGTCTGGGCTGCAACAGCTGTTCCGGCTGCAGGGAGAAGGACAAGTCCGCGGCCGCCGACGGCGCCGACGAGTCCGGCGAGGGCGACGAAGGCGATCCCTCGGCCGGCGGCGGTCGCGAGATGCCCGCCGGCGGCGATCCGACAAAGCCGCGCCGGACAGACTTCATCCCGATCACCGCGGAGGAGATCAAGCCGTTCATCCCGCCGCTGACCGGCGCGGCTTTCCTCAAGGAGGCGACGCCCGTCGCCGGCGGCCGCCGCATCAACGTCACCCAGTGCGTGAGCGGCAACGAGCTCGAGAAGGTGAAGGTCGAGTACGAGCAGTTCCTCGCCAACCAGGGCTTCAAGCTCACGCCCAGCGGGCGCCCGCGCAAGAACTGGCACGTGATCCGGGCAGACAAGGACAACCTCCGCGTCTCGGCCACGCTGCGCAACGCGGAGTATCCCGACTGCAAGGAGAGCGAGAAGAAGACAAAGGTCTTCCTCACCTACTACAAGCGTCTGCCGCCGCGGGCCAAACCGGCTCAGCCGCCGGGCGCGGCTCCGGGCCAGCCGGGCGCGGCTCCGGGCCAGCCGCCGGGCGCGGCAGCGGGGCAGCCAGGGACGCCCACGCGGCCGCCTCCTGCCGCGACCGGCGTCGACGCGGGCCCGGGCTGACAGCGGCCTGTCTGATGGTCTGAGTAGGCAGAGGGGGAGCTTCCACCCCGAAGCCTCGGCCCGCGCTCGGCCGTGCCTGCGCACGATCTTGCGCGACGCGGCATAACCTCCGCGAGTACCGGAGGTGACCATGTAGGTGATGGTCCGCGTCTTCGCCCATCCACGGCAACGTCGTCGAGTGGAACGACCGTTGCAGCCAAAGTCTTGCGGCCTGCTGGCGAGCGGCGGGAAAATCGGCACTCGTCGAACGCAGGGCTCGGATGAGCTCGCCCTGCCCGTGGCCTGGGCGACTCGTGGAGAACATCGAATGAACACCCGGAAATTCTGGAATCTGGCTGCCGCGATCGCCGCGGTGCTGGTGGTGGTGGCGGTGCTGGGCCGCGAGGCTCGGGCCGAGACTCTCTACACCGAGCGGCCGGCCGAGCTGCGCTCGTCGCCCGCCGACGACTCGCAGGTGATCAAGCGGGTCGGCAAGGGAAAGTCGCTCGACGTGGTCAAGCGCCTCGGCACCTGGGTGATGGTCAAGTACGAGGGGCGCAGCGGGTGGATCCGCCGCACCTCGCTGTCGACCGATCAGGTGGCCGGCGGCGGCTCCGCCGACGATGGCGACGACGACGGCAAGGACGCCAAGAAGAAGGACCGCAAGAAGGACGCCGCCGACGACGAAGAGGAGGTCGCCGAGACGCCGAAGCCGGCCGCCGCCGGCGCCAAGCGCAACGCGGCCAAGAAGAAGGCGGAGCGGCGCAAGTCGCGCAGCAAGCGGCACCAGGTCGACGAGGACGAGGCGGAGGACGAGGAGATCGCCTCGAAGAGCAAGAAGAAGAAGTCCTCCGACGACGACGAGGAGGCCGACGACGAGGAGATGAAGCCCAAGCGGCCGCGCTCCACCTGGAGCAAGCGCAGCAACATCCCGGGCGGTCCGCTCAAGGTCGAGATCCAGGCCCGCTCGGTGCAGGCCTTCTCGCAGCCGGACGGCAGCGGGCGCGTGGTCTTCACCGCCGCCGAGGGCGACAGCGTGCGCGTCATCGGGCGCGGCGAGAACCGCTGGCTCCTGGTCGAGAACGTCAAGAAGCGGCAGGGCTGGATCCCGGCGGTCACCGTGCGCGACCACGGCCTTCTTCTCGACGCGCGCAAGGACTCGGCCGAGCTGGCCGAGGAGAGCAGCAAGAGCAGCGATGAAGAGGCGCCCGACGCCGAGACCGAGGAGGTCGAGGAGACCAAGACCGCGTCCGCCGACGACGGCGAGGATCGCGACGACGGGGACGAGGGCAAGAGCAAGTCGGAGGAGGAAGTGGATGCGTCGCTGGGCGCGTCGTCCGAGGACGATCTCGCGGCCAGCAAGAGCCCGTGGATCGTCGGCGCGGCCCTGCGCGCCGGCTTCACCACCGTGGGCATGGACATCACGCCGGTCGGCGTGGTGAACCCGCAGGAAGGCGCTTACAACGGTCCGATCGCGGGCCTCAATGGCCAGGTCGGCTATCGCCTCTCGCCCAAGCTCTCGGCCGGCCTCGACGTGGACTACAACTACACCAACGCCCTGAGCGGCCTCACCTTCACCAACAACGGCACCGAGGATCCGACAAAGATCAAGCTGTCGCACCACCGCGTCAACGCGCGGGCCGGCATCAGCTACGGCCAGCAGCTGGTCGGCACCTTCCGCGCCGGGTTCCTGTACGCCGCGCTCCAGGTCAACGACATCGAGAACGCGGCCAGCCTGCCGCGCGAGAACACCTCGGGTCCGACGCTGGGGCTGGGCGTGGCCTACAACCAGGTCGGTGGCACGAAGTTCGGGGTCAGGCTGGACGCCGACGCGCTGCTGCTGGGCTCGCGCACGCAGACCCAGGGCAGCCGCGACGGCCTGGAGCTGGGCTCGCTCACGTCGATCTGGAGCTCGCTCATGCTCGACTACTGGCTGACCAAGAACCTCACGATCGGCGGCGGCTATCGCTTCGGCTACACCAGCGCGAACTGGACCGGCACGTCCGAGCGCATCGACGGCGCGACCGAAACCGACGTCAAAGACCAGGGTCACGAGATCTCGCTCGGCGTCGGCTATCAGATGTAGCGCGCTCGCCAGCGGCGAGGATCGATACAACTTGTCCCGGTGGTGGGGCCTCCTGTCCCCGGACTGCGTGTAGGAACTGGCAGCACTCCAACCCAGGAACAGGGTTGGCGAAACTGCCGAGCACAGGCCGGATCTGCCCATGATCTGGGGACCTGAACCGTAGGCTGAGAATCAGATTCGGCTGCGCCCTGTGCGGCCCCGTACACTGGCGCGCTCCCTGCAGTTCGCCCCCCAGCAGCCACTATGGGCCTGGAGGGGTTACATGGGCGACCAGTCGGGACTCGTCCTCACCACGGAGTGGATGAAGACGAGAGCACCTTCGCCATGCGGGCGGAGGAAGCAGAGTATGTGTTCCAGAAGTTTTGCTGCCGGGTCGTCGCCGGCCCCGAGACCGGTCGGACGCGCCAGGCCGAGGGCGCGGAGTTCACCATCGGCACGGCGGCCGGCAGCGATCTCGAGCTGACCGACCCGACCGTGTCGCGCCACCACTGCGCCATCCGCGTGGCCGACTCCGGCTTTCACGTCCGCGATCTCGGCAGCACCAACGGGACCTACGTCGGCGCCATGCGCGTCGAGTCCGGCTACCTCGAGAACGGCGCCGTGCTGCGGCTGGGCGCCACCCGCGTCCGCTTCGAGATCCTCGACGAGCAGGTGCGCGAGCCGATGGCGTCGTCGTCGGCTTTCGGCCCGGTGATGGGCAAGAGCCCGGCCATGCGCAGGCTGTTCTCGCTCCTGCCCAAGATCTCGTCCACCGACTCGACCGTGCTCATCGAGGGCCCGACCGGCTCCGGCAAGGGCCTCGTGGCCGAGGCGGTCCACCAGGCCAGCTCGCGCGCGAACCAGCCGTTCGTCGTCGTCGACTGCGGATCGATCCCGCCGTCTCTCATCGAGAGCGAGCTGTTCGGCCACGAGCGCGGGTCCTTCACCGGCGCTCACCAGACCCGCATGGGCGCCTTCGAGGCGGCCCAGGGCGGCACGGTCTTCATCGACGAGATCGGCGAGCTCGACCTCGCCTGCCAGCCGAAGCTCCTGCGCGTGCTGGAGAAGCGGGTCGTGACGCGGGTCGGCTCCACCTCGCTCATCCCGCTCGACGTGCGCGTCATCGCCGCCACCAACCGCGACCTGCGCACCGAGGTGAACGAGGGCCGCTTCCGCGCCGACCTGTTCTACCGCCTCAACATCCTGCGCGTGCGCCTGCCGTCCCTGGCGGAGCGCACCGAGGACGTGCCGATGCTGGTGGCCCACTTCTACCAGGAGCTGAGCGGCGACCCGGAGGCCATCCCGCCGGCGTCACTGGTGGCGCGGCTGAGCCGCCAGGCCTGGGGCGGCAACGTGCGCGAGCTGCGCAGCGCGGTGGAGCGGGCGCTCCTGCTCGGCGATCCGTCGCCGTCGCAGCAGACGCCGAGCCCGGACGCAGCCGGCGCGCGCAACGAGGTGCCCGGCTCCTACCGCGCCACCAAGGCCCAGGCGCTGGCGTCGTGGGAGAGCGCCTACGTCGCGGATTCTCATCCACCGCTTCGAGGGCAACCTGTCGCGGGCGGCGCGCGCGGTGAAGATGGACCGCAACCACCTGCGCGCGCTGCTTCACCGCTACGGCATCAACTACTCCGGCCGCGCCTCCTCCTGACGCCGAGCCCGACCAGGGTCGCGGCCAGGAGCAGGGCGGTGGCGGGCGAGCCATCGCTGCCGGTGCGGCAGCCGCAGCCGCTGTCGCCGTCCCCGTCGCCACCGTCGGCGCCGCCGCCGTCATTGTCGTCGCCGCCACCGTCATTGTCATCGCCGCCGTCGCCATCGCCGCCGTCGCCACCGTCGTCGCCGCCACCGCCGGGCAGGCCGCCGCCCGGATGCTCGATGGTGCCGAGCACCATCACCGGCGCCACGTAGCCGGTGCGCTCGGCTGCCGTCGGCCAGGGTGGCCACCGCGACCAGCTCGTGGGCGCCGACGCCCTCGGCCGTCCAGGTGGTCGTGTACGGCGGCGCGGTCATCTCGGCGATCGACTCGCTGCCGTCGAACACCTCGACGCTCTCGACGGTGGGCAGGCCGCCGACCGAGACCGCGATGTCGACGGTGTCGCCCGGGTTCACCTCGCTCCAGGCCACATCGGTCGCGTTGGTCGGCGACGTGAACTCGATCGGGCGGTCGTGGGTGGCGTGGCCGCGATAGATGTAGGCCATGTCGCGCGTGGGCAGCCAGAAGTCCTCGTTGGCGCTCTCCGAGTCGGCGAACGGGCTGATCGCGGTGATCCCTTCCTCCCAGGTCCGCGAGTCGGCCACCCAGCCGTCCTCGGTCGGGATGTCGATCAGGTCGATCGGCCCGTCGAGCGGGCTGGCGTTCAACGGGTAGCGAAGGTGCACGGCATCGGCGAGGAACTTCCAGCCGATCTCGTCGGCGAACAGCCGCTCGTGCTCGGCGCCCCACTGGGTCCAGAAGGCGACCTGCACGCCCGAGCTGCGCAGCTCGAGGAACAGGTCGCGCATGCGGTTGGCGTCCTCGATGTCGGTGTCGAGCTCGCCGTGATAGAAGAGGCCCGGCGTGAGCGCGAACTGGGGCGAGCTGGTATCCGCCGGCAGCCGGCTGGCAGCGCCGCCCAGGTACGCGATGATCCGCTCCGGGTAGATCGACGCGAACTGGATCGAGTTGAACCCGCCCAGCGAGATGCCCTCGGTGATGACCGGCGCGTTGGCGATCTCCGGGTGGCCGCTCATGTCGGCGAACTGGTTCATCGCCTCGATGGTGTCGGCGGAGTGCTCGGTGTCGTTGTCACCGTCGACGAATCGCGTGGCGATGACGCCGAAGCCCATCGTCCGCGCATAGTTCTGGAGGCGTGCGCTTCTCGACGTCAGCTCGCGGGTGTCGCTGCCGCTCTCGTTGAAGATGAGGTAGAAGCCGTAGACGACGTCCTGGCCGTCGTCAATCCACATGCGGAACTGCACCTCCGAGTTGACTTCCCAGTCGTAGATCTCGGCACGGGCTGTTCGCGCCGCGACGGTCATCAACAAGGCGATGAAGAGAGCAGCGATAGTCTTCTGAATTAAGATCACCGAGAGAAGTCTAGTGCCTCACTGACTGCTCGGCACGCGTCCCTCACTCCTCTCCCGGTGTCGCGAGCGAAAGAAGCTCGGCGATCCGCTCTGGCGAGATATTTCCGCCAGATAAGATCACGCCAATCCTGCGCGCGCCCGCCAGTGCACCGGTTCGGAGCGCCAGCGCGACGCCGGCGGCTCCCGACGGTTCGACGACCAGCTTGGCGCGCAGCGCGATGTGGGCGAGCGCCGCGGCGAGCTCGCCGTCGTCAACGGTGTGAGCGGTCACGCCGGCGGCGGCGGCGATCGCGAAGGTCAGCTGTCCGACGCGCGTCGGCTTGAGACCGTCGGCCAGGGTCGGCGCCGGATCGACAGGCACGACCGTGCCCGCGCGCAGGCTCTGCCCCATCGAATCGCAGCCGACCGGCTCGACCGCGTGCAGGGCGATGGCACGGCCCTGGACGGCCAGGCACGCGCCGGCGAGCAGCCCGCCGCCGCCGACCGGGACGATCAGCGCGTCGAGCGCGACGCCGGCCGCGTCGGCCTCCTCGAGCAGCTCGAGCGTGGCGGTGCCCTGGCCGGCGATGGTGTGCGGATGATCGAACGGCTCGATGATGGCCGCGCCGGTCTCGGCCTGGCGGGCGAGGGCGGCCTCGTGCCGCTCCGGCGAGGTGGTGCCGACCAGGACGACGCGCGCGCCCATCTCGCGCACCGCCTCCAGCTTGATGCGCGGCGCGTCAACCGGCATGAAGATGTCGGCCGGGATGCGGTAGCGGCTGGCCGCCAGCGCGACCGCCTGGGCGTGGTTGCCGGAGCTGTAGGTGATGATGCCGCGCGCGCGGGTCTCATCGTCGAGCTGGGCCACGGCGTTGAGCGCGCCGCGCGCCTTGAAGGCGCCGATGTGCTGCAGGCTCTCGGCCTTGAGCCACAGCTCGGCGCCGGCCAGGCGGTCGAGCGCCCCGGAGCGCACCACCGGCGTGCGCACGACCTGTCCGCGCAGCCGGGCGGCGGCGGCGACGACGTCGTCGCGCGTGACCGCCGCCGCGGCGCGAGCCGTCACTGCTCTTCCGGCATCGGCGGCATGCCCGGCGGCATTCCACCCATGCCCGGCGGCATGCCCTCCATGCCCGGCGGCATGCCTTCCATGCCCGGCGGCATGCCCTCGGCCGGCTCCTTCTTCTCGCCGATCTTCTGCACCAGGCGATCGCCGGTGATCTCGATCAGGTCGGTGACCGAGAGGGCGTCGACCAGGACCGCCTGCGCGCGGCCCTTCTCGCGCACGTAGTAGCGGTCCTTCTTGTCCGACGCGGCGATCTCGATCACGCGCTCCTCGGGCCCCGACTCCGCGGTCGAGACCGCCTCGGCGGCTCCCGCGTCACCCTCGCCCTCTTCCTGGCCGGGCTGCGTCGGCTCCGGCTTGACCCGCAGCGTGACGGTGGCGAGCGGCTTGTCGAGGGCGCGCTTCGCGTCGGCCGGCTCGGCAAGGTAGATCTTGCTGGCCTTGCTGGCCAGCTTGCCGATCTCGCCCTTGGCGAGCTCCATGCCGGCCGGCGGCGTGACCGGCTGCCCGCCGGTCGATGCCTTCCACGCCTTGTCCTCGCCCTGCTCGAAGTGGAAGCTGCCCTTGCCGTTGACCACGTCGAACGACGCGATGCGGTCGGGCTGGACATCGACGTAGCCGGTGTCGACCCAGGCCGACGGCTCCGCGGCCACGCCGTAGGCGGTCAGCCCGGTGACCCCGTGGACGTCGTCGCTGCCCGCGATGCGCACGCTGACCTGGCGCTGCCCGGCGCCGGCTCCCACGTAGAACGTCGTGTCCTTGCCACCGGCGGTGACCACGACCTTGCGCTGGTAGGAGTCGTCGGCCACCTCGAGCTGCTTCTGCCTGGCCTTGCCCGACGCGATCGGCGCACGCGAGCGCATGCCCTCGATCTTGTCGACCATGTCGGTGACCTTCTGGGTCTCGACCGGGTAGTCGAAGTGGCTGGCCAGCACCCAGGCCTCGCCCTTCTTGACCAGCTCGATCGACGGCTTGCCGCCCGGCTTCACCCGCTCGGCGCGCTGCTCCTTTGTCTCGTCCGGGTCGTTCGACGTGCGGTCGAAGATGCGCACGCGCTCGACCTTGGCGCCGGCCAGGCCGGGCAGGAGCGGCTCGAGTGTCCCGATGCTGGTGTCCTCGCCGCGCAGGTTCACGAACAGCACGAGCAGGACCTGGAAGGCCAGGACGCCCACGAGAATTCGGTTGACCTTGTTCACGACCGCTTCTCCTCGTCCTTCTCGCTCGACTCGGCCGCCTTCGCGACGCGCTCATCCAGCTCGATCGGCATGAGCGTCCTGCGCCGCAGCACGCTCATGGTGACGACGATGCCCAGGCCCAGGATCACGATGGCGTAGTTGATCGACTCCCACTTGCCGCGCGAATCGGGCGCGACCTCGAGCAGGCGGGTATGGCTGCCGCGCGAGCGGATGCTGAGCAGATCGGTGTCGGCCACCGCCCAGTCGACCATGTTCTGGACCAGCTCCAGGTTGTTGGCGACGTAGTCGGCGCCGCCCCGCTCGGACAGCTGGAGCAGCTCGTCGGTGACGAAGCTCGACGAGCCGACCACCACAACGCGCGCGTCCGGCGGAGAGCGCTCGATGAGCCGCTCGCCCCCGTCCTTCTCGTCCTTCTTGTCCAGGTCCTTGCGGTCCAGCGCCTTGTTCGGCTTCTTGCCGCCGAACATGCTGTCGAAGCTGCCGGTGATCGCCACCGCCAGCGCGTGCGGCCCGGTGTCCCCCTCGGCCTGCTTCTCCGGCCGGCCGAAGCCGACCTCGGGATACAGCCGGAAGTCGGGCTGGACCTGCGGCGCCTTCTGCAGCCAGGAGTTCTCCGACGAGGACATCAGGACCTCGACCTTGCGCGGCGGCAGCGCGGCCGCCTTCTTCTTGTCGTCCGCGGCCTTCGGCGCCGTCTCCCGGGTGATGACCGGCGAGGCGAAGTGCAACACCGCCGCGGCCAGCTGGCTTGTCATGATGTTGTCGCCCATCGCGTCGCTCGGCACGTGCACGAAGAACGGATAGGGCAGCTGCTGGATGTCGCGCGCGATCATGCCGTTGCCCAGGTCGCGCTCGACCGGTATGGGGAAGACGTCGTTCTGCTGGTCCATGATCAGCGTGTTGCCGACCTCGATGCCCCAGTTCGCGAGCAGCTTCTCCAGGCCGGTGGCGATCGGCTCCACCTCGAGGCTCTGCGCGTTCAGGTTCAGCCGGTAGCGCCCGTCGAGGACGATGAGCGCGCCGCCGCGCATGACGAACTGATCGACGGCGCGCTGCGCCTTCTCGTCGAAGCTGGCCGGGCCGGCAAGGATCAGCACCTCGACCTCGTCGCCCACCTGGCCGCTGGACAGATCGGCCGGCACCACCTCGTAGCTCCCGTGCAGCCTCTCTTGCAGCGTGCGGAAGCCCTGCGGAGGCTGCGGCCGCTGCGGCGGCATGCCCGGCATCTGCGGCTGCTGCTGCTCGGCAGGCGGGGTCCACACCGCGACGGTCTTGATGAAGCCGGGCGCGGCGCGCTTGAGCCCCTCGACGATGGCCGCCTTGAGCGACGCCTCGTTCACGTCCTGCGGTGTGGTCAGCGGGATCTCGCGCTTGCCCACCTTGAGGACCAGGTGCAGGTAGAACGTCTGGCCCGACAGCATGGACGCCATGTACGGGCGGAAGCCGTAGCGCTGGAACAGCGCCTTCTGCGCCTCGTTGGTGCTGGGCGTCTCCTGGCGGAACGTGAGCTTGCCGCCGGCCTGGCCCTGCATCTCGTCGACGACCTTCTTGAGCGACGCCGGCGCCGTCTTGAAGTTGTCCGGCAGCGTGTCGGGCGTGATGTACGCGGTCAGCTCGACCTTGCCCTCCAGCGCGGCGAACAGAGCGTCCAGGCTCTGGAAGCCGTAGGCCAGCTTCTTGATCGTTCGCGTGACGTTGTACTCGAAGTTGCCCAGCTTGACGTCGGGCTTCTCTCCGCCGCGCGCCGTCACCTCGATCAGATCCTCGAAGGTGAGCACCTCGTGCTGGTCGCCGTACTGCAGCAGGATGTGGAAGTAGGAGTTGACCACCGAGCGCTCGCGCCGGTCCTCGAACTGGAACGGGAAGCTCTTGATGCCGTACTTCTCCTGCGCCTCCCTCTCGATCTCCTCCGACTCGGACGGGTCGACGAACTCGAGCCGCACCTTGTCGCCGCCCACGACCTTGTACTCGTTGAGCAGGTCGCGGATGTGCGGCACCAGGGGCGCCAGATAGGGGTGCGTCTTCTCGCTGAAGTAGCCGCGGATGACCAGCGGCTGGTCGAGCGACGCGAGCATGTCGGAGGTGACGTCCGACAGGCTGTACTCGTTGTGATCGGTCAGATCGACGCGCGCCGAGGCGACCGGCGCCAGCCACAGGTTGAGCGCGATCGCGTTTACCGCGACCAGGCCGACGGCCAGGCGCTGGTTGAAGCGCTGCTTGCGGGTGCGCTCGCCGCGCCCCCAGCCTCGGGCCTTGAGCAGCACCGTGTTGAGCACAAGGAACAGCGCCACCAGGCTGCCGTAGTAGACCAGGTCGCGCAGGTCGAGCACGCCGCGCGCGATGCTGTCGAAGCGGCTGCCGGTGCCGAACCGGCGGAGCACCTCGCTGGCATCGACGCCGAGCAGCCCGGCCACGGCGTCGGCGCCCGGCAGGTAGAAGAGCGCGCACACGACAACGGTGACGATGAGCGACACGATCTGGTTGTCGGTCACCGCGGAGACGCACAGGCCGATCGAGAGATACGCGCCGGCCAGGAGCAGGGCGCCGACGTAGCCGCCGATGACCGGCCCGGTGTCCAGGTCTCCCATCAGGGCCACCGTGATCGGCAGGCCCAGGGTCAGCACGAGCGCCAGCGCGACCAGGAGGAGCCCGGCCAGGAACTTGCCGAGCACCAGCTGCCAGTGCGGCACCGGCAGGGTCAGGAGGATCTCGATGGTGCCGACCTTCTGCTCCTCGCTCCACAGGCGCATCGACAGCGCACCGACGAGGAAGATGAGCAGGAGCGGCAGCCACTCGAACATCGGCCGGATGTCGGCGATGTTGCGGGCGAAGAACTTGTCGTACCAGAAGAACGTGAACAGCACGACCGCGAGGAAGGTGGCCAGGAAGATCAGCGCGACCGCCGAGTTGAAGTAGCCGCGCAGCTCCTTGCGCGCGATGGACCAGACGTGGTTCATGCCCGCACCTCCTCCGAGGTAGAAGTCTCTCCGCCCGCGCCGTCCGCGGGCGCCGCGCCGTCGGCCGGCACGGCGTCGGTCTCCACGTCCGGCAGCCGGGCCAGCTCGCGGAACACGGCCTCGAGCGTGCGCGTGTCGGAGCGCAGCTCGGCCACCTTCCATGCCTTCTTGCGCAGCGTCTCGAACAGCGCCGGGCACAGGTCGTCGGCGTCACCGACGACGCGCCAGCGCTCGAAGCCGTCGAGGCCGGGCGACGCGTCGGCCGGCTCCTTCTCGGCCGCGGTCACGCCGGAGACCGCCTTGAGCGCCTCGCGCACGCCGCTGGCGCCCTTCTCGATGGCGACCACAGCGGCGTTGCCGGAGCGCAGCTCCGCCAGGCGCGCGTCGGCGCGCAGGCGGCCGCGCATGATGACCAGCACACGCTCGCAGGTCATCTCGACCTCGCTGAGGATGTGCGTCGACAGCATCACGGTCGCGGTCCTGGCCAGTCGCTTGATGAGCGCGCGGATCTCGGCGATCTGGGTCGGGTCCAGTCCGCTGGTCGGCTCGTCGAGGATGAGCAGCTCCGGCCGGTGCAGCACCGCCTGCGCGATGCCGACGCGCTGGCGATAGCCCTTCGACAGGTTGCCGATCGGTCGGGTCAGGTAGTCCTCGAGGCCGGTGGCGTAGATGGCGTCCGACAGCATCGAGCGCCGCTGATCGATCGGCACGTCGCGCAGCTCCGCCATCATGATGAGGTACTCCTGCACGGTCATCTCGTGGTAGACCGGCGCGTTCTCCGGCAGGTAGCCGATGCGGCGCTGCACGGCGAGCGGGTCGGCGACCACGTCGATGCCGCGCAGGGCGGCGGTCCCCTCGTCCGGCTGTAGATAGCCGGTGAGGATCTTCATCAGCGTCGTCTTGCCGGCGCCGTTGGGACCCAGCAGGCCGATGACCTCGCCCTTCTCGACCGAGAAAGAGACGCGGCTGAGGGCCTGAACTGAACCGTAACTCTTCGATAAATCGGTGGCTTCGATGGCTTTCATGGTCCGCTCTGGCGGGCACAATACCCGCGGAAGAGAGGTGTTTATTCCACCACTGGGCAGAAGCGGTCAATCCGCCGGCGCGGAAGACCCTGAAGCCACTCCATCCACCGCCCGGCGGCTGGTCTCGACCACCTCGCGACACATCGCACATGTGACCAGGTGAACCGCCACGGCGCGGGCGTCCCTGGCCGGCACCGCGCCGGCCAGGAAGTCCACGACCGTGTTCTCGTCGAGGTGCTGGGCGGCGGTGCGCATGGCGCGGGGGGGCTATGCGCCGCGCGCGCCGGCGGCGCTGAGCGCCTGCTCGGCCGCGTCGGCGGCGGCGTAGCCCTGGCCGTCGACGCGGTAGCGGGCGAGGAAGCCGAGCGCGGAGACGCCGCGGCCGAGCCAGAAGATGAACGCGAAGCCGAGCAGGAACAGGAGCGGGCCGCTGACCAGGAGGAAGGGCCAGTTCGACGCCGCCGGGTCGCTCGGGTCGATCAGGCGCCCGGCCGAAGCCTCGGCGAACCAGCCGATCGCCTTCACCGCGACGGCGACGTAGAGCACCGGCAGGAGCTGGATCCAGAGCGCACCGGCCACGCCCCACTGCCAGAAGCGCCGGTGCGCGCGCAGCGGGACGCCGGCGCGGAAGCGCTGCTGGAAGATCTTCTGGGTCTTGAGCAGCACCAGGATCGTGGTCAGGAGGATCACGCCCAGGTTGACCAGCAGGAACAGCAGCGCGCCCATCAGGCTGGCCAGGATCCAGAACGAGCCGGCGGCGGCGTCGACCTGGATGTAGAGGAAGGCGAGCGCAAGGTAGGCCATGAACACCTCGATGGCCGGCTCCAGCACCAGGCCGAGCAGCGACGACGCCAGCAGGCTCATCGCGATGAGCACGCCCGCCACGCAGAAGGTGGCCCTGGCCTCGGCCCACACGTTGCGCAGCGTGAGCCGCAGGGTGTGGCGCACGGCGCCGCGCTCGCCCTGGGCCGCGCGCTCGGGCAGCCTCGCGATCTCGCTCAGGGTCGGCCAGGTGACGCGGCCGAACAGGAACAGGGCCAGGCCGATGAAGAGAAGCGGCAGCATGCCGAAGAGGCCGTCGAGCCGCTCGACGAAGCGCGCGATCGACGAGAACACCGACACGTCGTTGCGCAGCTGCTGGACGTTCTCGAGCATGACGCCCAGGACGGTGCCGTCGCCCCCGGCGCTCAGGCTCTGCATGGTCGGCTCGATGAGCAGCGGCCCGACCTCGGCCATCTCGTCCGCCTTGTCCTCGATGAGATCGAAGGTGGCCGCGACGAGCTTGATCTGCGGATTCGTGTACTCGCCGAGCGCCGACTGGGTGCCGCGCATGAGCAGCAGCACCACCGCGAACAGGTTCACCGCCAGATAGAACAGCAGCGCGGCCAGGGCGCTGTAGCGCACGAGCACGCCCATGCGGTCCGGATACTTCCGGCGCAGGAAGAAGGGCAGCAGCAGGAGCAGGGCGCCGGACAGGGCGAACAGGGACAGGAGGAAGGAGATGCGATCGAGCTTCTCGGCCTGCTTCTGCTCGATGCGCGCGGTCATGCGATCGAACACCGCGGCGCGGGTTGACCGGGCCAGCTCGCGCAGGGCGGCCACGTACTCGGCGCGCTGCGCCGGGGTCATCTCGGCGGCGGCCTCCGCGGGCGCCTCGGCCGGGGCGGCCTCCGGGGCCGGGTCGGGCTGGGCCAGGGCGCGTCCGGCCGGGGCGGCGAGGGCGCAGGCGATGCTCAGGATTGCCAGATTTCGGCGCATTGCGGGCATGTTCGGGCGAGCCTGGGAGGCGGCTCACCCCACATGACAGCCGCGGCCGCGATCTGTCGCACGGCCCGCGGCCGGTTCCGCTTGGTCGAGTGGCGGCTCTACAGGGCCGACGCGGTCAGGTTCGCGTGTCGCCGGTGTGGCGGGCGCAGCTGGACCTGCGTGGGACCGTCGTGGCGGAAGACGCACTCGAACTCGGCGGCCACCACCGAGCGGTCCGGCGGTGGCGGGACGTAGGTCTTGTGCTGGCGCAGACCAGCGGCTCTGCTGGACGAGGATCACGCGGCGCGCCCGGCTCGCCGACCGCGGCGCGCGACGTCAGCTGCGCGAACAGGGACTCCTCGACGAGGGCCCAGCAGCCGACCTCCCGCCCCTTGGCCGCCGCCGCGTGGATGACGCCGCTGACGCCGTTGCGCGCCGGGACCGACACGGCCACGACGCCGACAGTAGCGCATGCGCACCGTCGGGACCTCGGACGAGTAGAGATAGACGCGCGGCGTCTGCCCGCGCTCTCGGCATGAACGTCAGGTCGGTCGGCCGAAAAGCGGACTGGACGCGCGGCCCGCAAGCGGACGCGACCACCGAACCCACCACCATCCACAGCGCGAGCAGAATGCGGCGATGCAGGCTGCGTTCTCGCACGAGGCCCCCCCGTGTCGATTATTGCCCGACGGAGACGCGCGTGCTGCGAAAAAATCGTCGACGGTGACGCCCGCCAGGGGTGTCGCGCGGCGTCAGAGCAGGGGCGACTCGTTGTCGAGACCCCAGCCGCTGTAGCTCCGCCGACTTCTGCCCTGCTCGTCGAAGACCATGATCGCCCCGTCGTGCATGATGTGCGCGTCCAGGTCGACCACATGGATGCCGAGGAGTCGGGCCAGCTCCCGGGTCTGCGCCTTCGGCCCGGTGAGGAAGTGCCACGACGCCGGCAGTCGCTGCTCCTTCTTGAAGGCGCGCAGGCGGTGCGGCGTGTCGGTCGCCGGATCGAGGGTGACGACGACGAACGTCGCGGCCCGCTTCTCGCGCTGAAACCTCGCGTAGACGTCTCGCAGCTTCTGCATGGTGCGCGGGCAGGTCTCGCGGCACGACGTGAACGCGGCCGTGACGACCACCGGCTGCCCGCGCCAGCGCGCGAACCGGACCTGTCGCCCCAGCTCGTCGCTCCACACCCACGGGCGCGCGAACAGCGACGGGCGCGGGCCGCGCGGCGCCCGGTCGGCGCGGACCGGCTCGGCCCGCGGCTCCTCCATCAGCCAGGCACACCCGCCGAGCGACGCGAGAGCGACGAGGGCGACGGCACATCGAACGGCCGAGGCGGTGCGGCTCATCTGTCGACCGCAATGGTAGCTGATCCGGGGGCGGCGCGGGTCAGGCTCGACGCGAGAGCCAGCTCTCGAGGGTATCGGCGAAGTTCCGCGGCGCGTCGGCGTGCATCCTGAAGTAGAGGGCCGGCTCGATCAGCTCGAGCTCCATCAGGGCGAGGCTGCCGTCGCGCGAGGCGGACCAGATCGGTGCGGGCCTGCAGGGGCGGCTCGTCGAGCGCGGCCAGGATGGCGGCTGCGGTGCGGGTCGCGTCCGCGTCCGCGGTCCACGCCTCGATGAGCCCGCCGTGCTCCTCCTGCACGCGGAAGTCGCCCGGGCCCGGGCGCTTGACCACCGCGTGGCTGAGGACGCCGTCGAAGTGGAACAGCGAGTACTCCCCGTCGACCAGGATGGACTCGACGAAGGGCTGCGCGATCCACTCGCGCTCGGCGTAGCGGGCGGCGATGGCGCGCGCCTGCTCCCCGGTCGTGGCCGCGCTGACCCGATAGGCGTCGTCGGCGTTGGCGCCGATGACCGGCTTGAGCACGCACTCCTGGGTCCCGAGGCGCCCGGGCAGGGCGAGCACGTCCTCGGCGGTCATTCCGCGGCCCCAGCGGGTCGGCACGATCTGCACGCCGCGGCGCTCGAGGTCGGCGAGATACGTCTTGCGCGCGTTCCAGCGCACCAGCGACGACCGGTTGGCCAGCGGCACCGACAGCCCCTCGATCTGGTCCATCAGATCGAGGAAGCCGTCGAGATGTCGCTGGTAGTCCCAGGTCGTGCGGATCACGACGCCGTCGTAGGCGCGCCAGTCGACGCCGGGCGTCCGCCACGGAACCTCGTCGACCTGCACGCCGCGTCGCTCGAGCTCGGCGACCGCGAGGGCGTCGTCGATCACGTAACCAGATCGATCCTCCAGGGTGAGGAAGGCGAGGCGCGGCACGGGCGCATGGTACTCGCGGCCAGGTCAGAAGTGGTAGGCCATGCCCAGCTGCAGGGCGCGCGGCGTGCCGGCCAGCTGGCGGGGGCGGCCGTACATCGGATTGCGGTCCCTGATGTCGTCGTCGGCCGACGTGGCAGGGTCGTCGAACGGGATGGTGCCGTCGTAGTCGCGGAAGTTCTTCGAGTTGAAGATGTTGAAGCACTCGATGAACGCGCTGATCTTGTGCTCGTTGACCAGGCGGAAGTCCTTTGTCACGCGCGCGTCGACCTGGCGGAACTCGAGGAACTTGTCGTCCCGGCCGCCGTTGCGCCTGACGACCTTCTGGTCGGGAGCAGTGCCCAGCGACTCGTCGGTGACGTTGAACGGCAGGCCGGTCCCCAGGGTGATGAGCGTGGACAGGCGGAAGTCGAGCGGGAGCCCGACGATGCCGGACAGGACCAGGCGATGGCGCTCGTCGTTGCCCGTCGGCGCCAGCGGGCTGTCCACCACGGTCGGGAAATCGAAGTTGAAGAAGTCGCCGCGGTCCTTTGCCCACGCCAGGGTGTAGGCGGCCGTCGCGCCCCAGCTGATGCCGAAGTCGGAGAACTCGTAGTCGAGCGGCTTCTCGATCTGCAGCTGCAACGAGGTGTAGCGCGAATCGCGATCGTCCGACGAGATGAGGACGTTGCCGAAGCCGGTGGGCGAGGTGAGGAAGTCGCGGGAGCCCTCGGTGAAGCGATTGACCGGGTACCATCCGAGCCCGCCGGTACTGCGCACGTGGGTGACTGTGACGGTTCCGTTGAGCGGGCCGAGCTGCTGCCTGACGCCGCCGCTGAACTGATCCACGCGCGGAGGCCGGGTGTCGTTCTTGAGCAGGAAGATCTCCGGGGGCGGCGCCTGGCCGCTGTCGATCAGCTCCTGCAACCCCTCCTTGCTCAGGTACTGGTCCTGCCACACGAGGGTGGGCTGCCCGTCTTCGCGCGGCATTCCGTCCTGCGAGAACCGGAAGGTGCGGTTCTCGTGCTGCAGGCGGAAACGCTCGTCCAGGCCGTCGTTGTAGAGCGTGCGGTCGTAGTAGCGCCCGGCGCCGCCGAAGAGCGTCGTCATGCCGTTGCCGAGGACGTCGAAGGCGAGGCCGATGCGGGGCTGGATCGCGCCCAGCCACACGGGCCTGTCGCTCTTTCCGCTGGTCAGGTAGTCCTCGACCGGGAACCAGTCGTCTCCGTTCACCATCTGCATGCACTCGGTGAAGGTCGTGTCGGCGCAGATCCGGATCCTGCTCGGGATCGGGCTGATAGGTGTAGGGCTCCTCGGTCAGGGCGGCCCGCACCTCATCGGGAGTCACGTAGTCGTTGTTGAGCATGTCGGTCTCGATGTCCCAGCGGACACCGAGGTTGAGCGTGAGCCGCTTGCCGATCTGCCAGTCGTCCTGGACGTAGAGGCCGATCTGGGTGTTGTCGGAGTCGAGGTTCGGATCGCCGACGCCGTAGTTCGCCTCGGCCGGGAAGTCGTAGCTCAGGCCCGTTGGCCGGATCGTTCCAGAACGTGAACAAGGGATTCTCGTTGAACTGCTTCTGCACGCGGTACTGCTGGAGGGAGACCTTGGCCCCGGTCTTGATGACGTGCTGGCCGCCTCCCTCGATGTCCGAGAAGGTCACGTCGTCGCGGAGCGTGAAGGTGCGCTGGCCGTTGTCCTGGTTCGTGTCGCGGCCGCCGATCTTGAAGACGCGGGCAGAGCCGAAGCCGCCGGCCAGGTAGTCCTGGCCGATGACATCGAAGTTCTCGGCCACCGGGTTGAAGTGATTCTCGAGGAACTGGAACGTTCCCTCGTTGAGGACCGAGCCGACCCACCACTGGTGCTTGGCCGAGGCGGTGACGACGTTGTTCTTCACGTTCTCCGCCCCCTCGAAGCTGACCTGCCCGTTGTCGGGCGTGCCGAAGCTGCGGATGTCGGTCTCGGTGCGGAGGCTCGCCGTCACGTCAACGTTCTGGTCCGGGGCCGGGCGCCAGGTGAACTTGGCGAAGCCGAGATGCTCGCGGAACGGGCTGGCGAAGGTCCCCTCGAGCTCCTCGAACCGGCTGAGGTCCTCGCCCTCCGGGACCGGGCCGAGGAAGACCTGGTTCTGGCGGTCCTGGTAGTTGCCCTCGTAGGTCAGGAACACGAACAGCTTGTCCTTGACCACGGGGCCGCTGGCCGCCGCGCCGACCTGATAGCGCGTGAGGTCCGGCTCCGGCTCGCCGCGCTTGTCGATGAAGTAGTCGATCGCGGTGAGGCTCTCGTGCTGGAACTGGGTGAAGAGGTCGCCGTGGTACTCGTTGCCGCCCGACCGGGTGACGGTCGAGATGATCGCGCTGCCGGCCTGCTCGTACTCGGCCTTGTAGTTCTGGGTGATGACCCGGAAGCCGCCGACGGCGAGCTGGGGGAAGGGATTTCCGCGGCTGGCGTCCTGGCCCACGGAGCCGCCCTGCAGCACGTTGCTCTTGAGGCTCACGCCGTCGATGAAGATGTTGGTCTGGCTGGCGCTCAGCGCGCCGGAGATGAGCTCCTGGCGGAACTGGTCCTGGTTGACGCGGACGCCGGGCGCGAGCTGCGCGAAGTTGAGGAAGTTGCGGTTGTTCTGCGGCAGGTTCTCCATCTGCTCGCGCGTGACGTTGGTCGCGATCTCCGAGGTGGAGGACTCGCTGACCCGCCCCTGCACGATGATCGTCTCGCCCGCGCCGGTGGCGGCCTCCGACGTGCCGACGTCGATGGTCAGGTTCGCGCTCTGCGCGACGCCGACCTGGATGATGCGGTGGGCCTCGTTGCCGGCCGGCGGCGTGGCGGTGATGAGATACTCGCCCGGCGGCAGGCCCGACAGGATGTGAGAGCCGTCGGTGCGTGCCGTGCCGGTGGTGGTGAGACCGGTGTTGGTGTTGAGCGCGACAACGCGGACGCCGGCGGGCGGCGAGCCGCCGCCGGCGGTGACGTTGACCTGGATGGTCGCGGTGGTCCGCTGCGCCAGCGCCTCCTGGCCGTGGAGGAGGGCCGGGCCCAGCAGGGCGAGGCCCAGGAGCATGCACCTCTGCGCGATCCGTCTCGTCGTCTTCGTCGTCAGTGTCATGACGTCCTCGGTGGTGGGCGCCGGAGGCGTCGCTCCGGCAGATTCGCGGCGCCGCAGGACTCCCGGATCACGAGCTCCGGGACGAACGCCTGGGCCGCCCGCCTGGTTCGCTGTGGGTTCTCGATGCCGAGCAGCAGCTGCTCGAGCGCGCGCCGGCCCAGCTCGGCGATGTGCACGCGCGCCGTTGTCAGCGCCGGACTCACCAGCGCCGCGAGCGGAATGTCGTCGAAGCCGGCCAGCGCGATGTCGTCCGGCACGCGCAGGCCGGCCTCGCGGAAGGCGGCCATGCAGCCGACCGCCATCATGTCGTTGGCCGCGAACACCGCGTCGGGACGATCGGCGGCCAGCGGAGGGCGGCCCGAAGGGCCAACGGACGGTGTGTCTTCGGCGGGCGACGTGCTCGCCGAGTGAACCGGGCGTCGGGCGGCCAGGAGCTGTCCGGCCCGGTGGCCCGAGCGCTCGCTGAAGTCGCCCTCGACCACCAGCGGCTCGCTGTCGGGCACGGAGAGCGCCATCTCGTCGCGGTAGCCGCGCTGGCGCTCGTCCGCGTCGAAGTTGCGGCCGGGTCCGGCGACGTGCGCGATGCGAGTGTGGCCGCAGCCGACGAGGTGGCGCACCATCGCGCGGGCGCCGCGGTAGCTGTCGATGGTCAGGGTGGGATGCGGCGCGTCGACCAGCGGGCTGTTGACGAGGACGAGCGGCAGGGCGCTGGGGATGTTGCGGTCCAGCAGCGCGGTCTCGACGTGCGGCGACATGACCAGCAGGCCGTCCACGCGGCCGCGCATGGTGCGGATCGCCGCGGCGACCTCCGGCCCCTCGCCGTGGACGCTCGAGAGCAGGAGCTGCAGGCCGCGCCGTCGCGCGCCGGCGTCGATGCCGCGGATGAACTCGGAGAAGAACTCGCCGAACAGGTCCGGCAGCAAGACGCCGATGGCGTTCGTGCGCCGGGTGATGAGGCTGCGCGCGCCGCTGTGCGGGACGTAGCGCAGCGAGCGCACGGCGGCCATGACGCGCTCGCGCGTCTCCTTGCCGACGTTTTCGCGATCGTTCATCACGCGGGAGACCGAGGCGATCGAGACGCCCGCCTTGCGGGCCACATCCTTGATGCTGGCCACCGCGCCGGCCCGGCCGGCGCTCTCTGTGTGCCGTCCTCGCCTCATGTAAACGTTTTCTTTCACGACTAACCCGCCACGGGTGTGTGTTTCAAGTGTCTCGTGCGGACAGGTCGTAACGACCGGGCAAGGCGCAGTCCGTGACGCGGCGCGCTGCGCCGAGCCGGGCGGGCGCCGCGGGGATGTGCGTTCATAGACGCGTGGCGGCCGGCCCTGCCACCTGTCATTGCGCGTGCGGCGAGAAGCTGTGCGCGGCCGTACGGCGACGCGGTTGCGATGGGACGATGTCCAGTCGAGGGTGCCGCGCGGGGCGCGCTGGCGCGGCGGCCTTCAGCTGATTCTCATCGGCGCGTGAGCCCGACGCTGTGCGTCGAGGGGCGTGGTCGGACCGCCGTGTCTCGTCCGGGCTCCGCCCACGCCGCTCTGCGTGTCAGGGCTTCTCTGTGTACAGAACGGCAGACAGGCTGAGGTCCAGCTGGCTGCGCGCCAGGCGCAGAAGGCTCTCGAAGTCGGAGTCGCTGAGCTTGAGCCGGCCGACGAGGTCGTTGCGCGTGGCGGCGAACAGCTCGTCGCGGATGCGCGCGATCCAGCGGGCCACGGTCGCGCGGTGCACGCCGTAGAGGCCGCCAATCTGATCGATGTTGAGGTCGTCCACGAAGCGCAGGCGCAGGATGGTGCGGTCGCGATCGGTCAGGGCGGCGCAGGCGCGCGCCGAGCGCGGTCTCGAACTCGTCGGCGAACTGCGCCTTGAGGTACTTGAGGGCCGGGTCGTTGACCGGCGGCGCCAGCGCGGCGACCTGCGACGAGGTCATCGGCTGCTCGCGCCGCCCGCTGCCGCGCAGGTTGAGCGCGGTGCGCACCGGCGCTGACCCGCACCCAGGTGGTCAGCGGACCGCGGCCGGCGTAGTCGGCGATCTTCGGCAGCGACGAGCCGTCGCTCACGAACAGCTTCTGGCGCAGGAGCTGGCGCACCTCGTCGGCGAAGGCAGGCGACGGATCGAGGCGGCGAATCGCGGCCGCCGCGTGCGGCAGGACCTGGTCCTCGAACGTGCGCAGCCCGCTCGGGTCGCCGGCCGCGCAGGCGCACGCCAGGTAGAGATCGGGCCCGAACAGGCTCTCGGCCGCCGCCTCGGCGTCGGGCGCGTCGGCGGTGTGGCGGGCGACGTGGGCGGCGAACGCGTCGAGCGCGACCTCCACCCCGGGCCACGCGGAGCGCCCCGCGTGCCACAGGCGCTCGACCGCCGCGCCACCCGGTGTCTCGCTCACGGGCGAATTGTCGGCCAACTGTGCGGCCGTGTCCAACCGAGGCCCGAGACGTGGCCTGGCGCACGAACGCCGGCCCACAGGGATGACCCGTTGCCTTTTGACGTGGTCGTCGACGTGGTCGTTGACGTAGACGGCGCCTTGGAGGTGAGCGCCACCTTTGTCGGATCAGGTTGACGAGTCGCCCACGTATCGATCCTGGTCCACGCAAGCCACGACATCGAGTCAACGACAAAGGTGGCGCTCACCTCCAAGGCGCCGTCTTCGACAACGACCACCGTCTACGTCTACGTCGACGTCGACCTCAACGAGACCTGCTGGCGGTCATCATCTAGTACCGGGCCAGGAACCCCCTGGCGTCGGGCGCGACGCGCTTCTGCGTCGCGATGCACTGATCGATCTCGTCGAGCGCCTGGTCGAGGGTGTAGCGGGCGCCCTCGATGCGGGCCACGCGCCGGTCGAGCAGCGCCACCACCTCGGCGCGCCGGGAGGCGTCGCAGAACACGCCCGTGCCGTGCACGAACCAGCTGGCCTCGTCGGTGCGCATGCCGCCGAGCAGCTGGTCGATGTGCCCCTGCACGAACTTCCAGGCCTGCTCGCGGGTCTCGCGCTGCTGCAGCGCGCGGCGCAGGATGCCGCGCGACTCGCGGAAGTCGAACTGCTTGCCGATGACCAGCTCGAGCGCCCGGGTCAGCAGCGCCGGATCGCGGAAGCCGCCCAGCGCGAAGAGCAGGCGGGTCTGGCGCAGGCGGTCCTTCTCGCCGCGCGCCGCGGCCAGGATGCGGTCGAAGAGCGCGGCGTCGCCGTCGCGCACCGCGCTGGCCAGGACGAGATCCACCATGTCGTCCTCGATGCCCGAGCGATCCGCGAGCCACGCGCGGGCCAGGCGGGCGGCCTGGGCGCGCAGCTGCCTGTCTCCCGCCCACGCCGCCAGCGACACGACGCTGCTGGCGCAGCTCCTGGCGCTCGTCGGAGTCGCCCGGGCGGCGCCGCCAGCCGAGCCTGCGAGCCAGCGGTCCGTGGGTGGCCAGCACCCAGCGCTGGTAGCGGTCATGATCGGCGTCGTCGAGCTGGTCGACGCGCAGGGCGCCGGCCAGCCCCTCGGCCGCGCGCTGGATGCGCTCGTCCCGGTCGGCCAGCGCGGCCGGCACCATGCCCATCGCGTCGGCGATCGACAGGTGGTCGCGGTCGACCGCCGCGTCGACGTCGGCCATGAGCACGCGCCGCTCGGCCACGCTGAGGCGAGCCAGCGAGCGCGCGGCCATCAGCGGCGCGATCTCCTCCCTCGTGTAGCGCGACCGGTAGTAGCCGACGCCGCCGGCGTTCATCACGAGCCAGGTCGGGCAGGCTCCCTCGAGCGGCAGCGAGCCCTCGGCCTCGGTGAGCAGCACGCACGCGCGGCGCGACTGCGCGCCGGTCCCGTGCCGCACGCAGACCGGCACCTGCCAGGTGCGGCGCGCGTTCTCGCGCGTGCCGGCGGGCAGGGCGCGCCCCTGGCGCAGCTCGAGGCGCGCGCTCTTGCCCTCGCACACCAGCCGGTGCTCGATGAGCGGCACGCCCGGCTGCTCGAGGAAGCTGCGGAACGCGCCGGCCACCTGCGCGCCCAGGTGCTGGCCCATCGCGGCCAGGAAGTCGTCGGCGGTGGTGTTCTTCCACGCGTGCTGGCGCATGTAGGCGCGGATGAAGTCGCGCCACTTCGGCTCGCCGACCCAGGTCTCGAACATGTGCAGGACGGTCGCGCCCTTCTGGTAGGTGATCGCGGAGTCGAACGAGTGCTGGATCGCCTCCTTGGTGGCGACCGGCTGGCGGATCGACTTGGTCGACAGCTTCTCGTCCGCCTCCATCGCCTCCGCCGACGAGCTCGGGCGCGAGCTCTCGGAGAACTTCCAGCTCGGCTCCGCCCGATCGGTGATGATCGCGTCCATCCAGCTGCCGAGCGCCTCGTTGAGCCAGGTGTCGTCCCACCAGGCCAGCGTGACCAGGTCGCCGAACCAGTAGTGGGCCAGCTCGTGGGCCAGGATGTTGGTGTACTCGAGCCGGCGCTCGCGCGTCTCCTCGCTCGGCTTGATCAGCGTGAGCGGCTGGCCCATGGCCACGATGCCCGGGTGCTCCATCGTGCCCCAGAAGCGCGGCACCACCGCGACGTCGAGCTTGCCGTACGGGTAGTCCATGTCGAAGTAGTCCTCGAGGGCGGCGACCACGCGCGGCGTGACCTGCGCGCGCGTAGCGCAGCTCGTCGGCGCCGGCCCTTGGGGATGATGAAGCGGATCGGCGTGCGCACGCGGCCGGCGGTGCCGCCGTCGGCGAGCTCGAACGCGCCGACCACGAACGCGACCAGGTACGACGGCATCGGCTTCGACTCGGCGATGACCACCTTCTTCATGCCGTCCGGCTCCGGCGTCTCGCTCTCGACCGGCGCGTTGGCCAGCGCCACGTGGTCCTGCTTGACGTGGAAGGTCAGCTGCCACGGCACCTTGGCGTCCGGCTGATCGAAGCCGGGAAACGCCCGCCGCCCGTCGATCGGCTCGAAGAAGGTGTACGCGTACCACTCGTCCCCCTCCTGCACGGCGTAGATGCCCTGGCTCTTCTCGCGGTCGATCTTCCCGCTGTAGCTCACCTCGATGGTGAGCGGGCCGGCCGGGATGGCGGTGCCGGTGGTCAGGCCGATGAAGTCGTCGTTCGACGCGACCACGCGGGCGGGCTGGCCGTCGAGCGCGGCGCCGCGCGATGTCGAGCTCGGTCGCGTTGAGCCACACCACCGGGACCGGCCGGACCACCTGGGCCGCGATCGAGACCCGGCCGTGGAAGGTGGGGCGGTCCGGCACGATGGTCAGATCGAGGGCGACGCGGATCGGCCGCACGTCGCCGGACAGGCGCAGATCCGGCGGGGCGGGGCTGTTCGGCGAGGTGGCGGCGGGCTCGCCGCCCGGGCGCGGCCCGGTCGGGGTGACGGCGGCGGGGCGGTCACCGCAGGCGACGGCGAGCGCGAGCAGGAGCGCGGCAGGGTGGCGCATGCGGCAGACGATAGCCGACGGCCGGCCCTGGCGACTGGAGTATCATCCGGCCCGTGGCGACCCCGTTCACGCGCAACCATCGCGATCACAGCAACGACACCGGGTATCAGTTCGAGTTCTTCTGCGACAAGTGCGGCAATGGGTACCGCTCGAGCTTCCAGACCAGCGGCGTCGGCGTGGCCGCCAAGATGCTCAAGGCGGCGGGCAGCTTCCTGGGCGGCGGCATGTGGCGCGCCGGGTACGGCGCCGATCACCTGAAGGACGCGCTGCGCGGGCCGGCCTGGGACAAGGCGTTCGAGTCGGCCATCGGCGAGATGCGGCCGCGCTTCCGCCAGTGCACGCGCTGCGGCCAGTGGGTCTGCCCCGAGGTGTGCTGGAACGAGGCGCGCACGCTGTGCGAGACCTGCGCGCCCGATCTCGGCGAGGAGGCGGCAGCGGCCCAGGCGCGGGCAGCCGCCGACCAGGTGCAGCAGAAGGCGCGCGACGTCGATCACGTCGCCCATGTCGAACATGACGCAGCAGCAGATGGCGGCCTGTCCGCACTGCCAGGCCCGGCTGGTGTCCGGCGCGCGGTTCTGCGCGGCGTGCGGCAAGCCGGTCGGCGCGCCGGCCGCGGCCAGGTCAAGCTTCTGCACCGCGTGCGGCGCGACGGTGCCGGCCGGCTCGCGCTTCTGCCCCGGCTGCGGGGCGGGAAGCGCGCCCTGATCGATCGCCTCCGGTCGCGTCGAACCGGAAGCGGCAATCGGAATCAGGACGCTGCGCTCAGTGCTCGAGCGGGTCGATGACGATGGCTGCGCCTTCGGAGAGCTCGCGCGCCCACAGCACCGACGGATCGACGGCGCGGGCCTGGACGGATCCCTTGGCGCCGGGACGGCCGTCGCTGCCGTCGGAGCCGGTGGCGCCGCGCGGGCCTTCGACGCCGTCGCGGCCGGTCTGGCCGCGGGAGGTCTGACAGACACGGCCGCGGCCGTCCTGTCCCGTGCCGGCCTCGCCTCCTTCGCCGCCCCTGCCGCCGTGGCCGCCGCGCCGCCTTCGCCACCGTCGCCGCCCGCACCGGCGGCGCCGCCGCCGACCCGGAAGGCGAGCTGGTCGACCAGCACCGCGCTGCCGGGCGCGTACTCGATGGTGAGCGATCCGCCGTCGCCGCCGTCGCCGCCGTCGCCGCCATCGCTGCCGGCGCCGCCGGGCTCGCCGTCATGGCCGTCCTGCCGTTGTAGCCGTTGTCGCACCGGTCGCCCGGATATCCTTTCTCGCCGTCTTTGCCGGCGCCGCCGTCCTGGCCGCGGTCGCCTTCTCCGCCCTCCCCGCCGGGGCCGCCGGCGGCCGAGACGGTGAACCTGGCCGCGGGGCCGCGAGTGGCGACCATGTGGTACTCGGGCGGCGCGCCCGGTCGCGTCACGCGGACCACCAGCAGCCGTCCGTTGAGCCTGGTGTCGATGCGCGCCAGCGCGACGCTGCAGGGCCGGACCGGCCTCGCCCGGCGATCCGCCGCTGCCGGTGCCGCCGGCCGCGCCGCGCGCGCCGCTGTAGTCGGCCACGCCGCCGCAGTCGAAGCGCGGCGTCAGGACGATGGCGTCCTGGATCGGCCGGTCGCGCAGGCGGGCGCGGATCGTGACGCGCTGGTCGAGCGCGCTCAGCCGATCATGCGGAAACCGGATGCGGCCCACCTGGTTGACGGTGACTCCGTCCGCCGCGATGGCGAGATCGCCGAGGTTGACCTTGCCGCTGCGGCTGCCGTCGCCGTTCCAGGTCTCGAGCCGCGTGCCGTCGCGCTGGATCAGATCGACGACGACGTGCGAGCGCGGGTCGTTGACGCACACCGCTTCACCGCCGCCGCCGAGGCGAAGCGCGATGCTGTCGATCTCGTCGGTCTCGAGCGGAGCGAAGCGCGCGCAGCCGCCGGCGAGCAACAGACCGGCGAGGGCGAGGGAGGGTGAGAGGGGTGAAACAGGGAGGGAGGACGGCACGGGCGCGGGACATGAATGCACGTTGCACCGGCCCGGGCGCCGCGCGTGAGCGGAAAAAACCGGAACCGCGGCCAAAAAAGTGGCCTGCGCGCCGACATATGATGCGCGCGCGATGTCCCCCGTCGTCCATGGAGCGGGTCGGATTGCGATCGCCTCCGTCGTTGCGCTGAGCGGCTCTGGCTGCGGTCTGCAACAGCGGACCGGGCCGCGCAGCGTTGCAGAGGACGAGTCTCGCCGCGCGAGTCCATCGAGCTCCGGCGCGGCTGGCGCTTCCTGCGCGCGGACGCGGCCTCGGCCGAGCGACCCGACCTCGACGATTCGTCGTGGCAGGAGATCGACCTGCCGCACACCTGGAACGCGGACGACGGCCAGGACGGCGGCAACGACTACCACCGCGGCATCGGCTGGTACCGCGTGCGGTTCCGGCTGCCCGCCGGGGCGGCCGGCCGTCGCCTGTTCCTCGAATTCGACGGCGCCGGCAACGTGGCCCGGCGTCCACCTCAACGGCCGCCCGGTCGGCGAGCACGCGGCGGCTATGCGCGGTTTCGCTTCGATGTGACCGAGCACGCGCTGGCCGGGCGAGACAACCTGCTCGCGGTCGCTGGTCAACAACTCCGAGGCGGACGACATCGCGCCGCTCGACCGGCGCGGACTTCACCTACTTCGGCGGCCTGTACCGCGGCGTGCGCCTCATCGTCACCGACCCGCTGCACGTCGACGCGCTCGACGCCGGCGGTCCCGGCGTGTACCTGCGCCAGAGCCGGGTCAGCCGCGCGTCGGCCGACGTCGATGTCGAGGCGCTGGTGCGCAACGACGGCCGCGCCGCCGTCGATGCGGTCGTGGAGGTGGTCGTGCGCGACGCCGACGGCCGGCACGTGCGGCAGGTGGCGCCGCGAGGCGGACATCGCGCCGGGCGCGCGGGTCACCGTCGGCCCAGCGCATCCGCATCGACAGGCCGCGCCTGTGGAACGGCATCGCCTCGGGCGTCGTCGACCCGCACCTGTACCGCGTCGAGGTGCGCGTGCGCGACGGCGCCGGCCGGCTGACCGATCTGGTGACCCAGCCGCTCGGTCTGCGCTTCTTCCGCTTCGACCCGGCGCGCGGCTTCTCGCTCAACGGCGGCCCGTACCGCCAGCTGCGCGGCGTCGGCCTGCACCAGGACTGGGGCGGCAGCGGGCCCGGCGGTCGGTCCGGCCCAGATCCGGCGCAACCTCGATCTCATCCAGGAGCTGGGCGCCGACGCGGTGCGCCTCACGCACTACCAGCACCCGCAGCAGACCTACGCCGAGGCGGATCGGCGCGGGCTGGTGGTGTGGACCGAGGTGCCGGTCATCAATCGCATCGGCGCGTCGCCGGCGTTCGCGGCCAGCGCCCGCCAGCAGCTGACCGAGCTCGTCGCGCAGAACATCAACCACCCGTCGGTGGTGATGTGGGGCATCGCCAACGAGCCGGCCCAGCACGAGGGGCCCGGATCCGCTGCCGCTCCTGCGCGAGCTGCACGCGCTGGCGCGCCGGCTCGACCCGACCCGGCCGACGGTGCTGGCCTCGCACATGGCGCAGGAGCGCGGCCCCGCCACGCACCCGACGCACGAGGTGAGCGACCTGCTCGGCTTCAACGCCTACTACGGCTGGTACTACGGCGCGATCGGCGACCTCGGGCCGTGGATCCAGCGCCACCGCCGCAACCACCCGCGGCGACCGATCGCGCTGTCGGAGTTCGGCGCCGGCGCCGGCATCGAGCGCCACGCGGCGCGGCCGGTCGCCGCGCGATCTCAGCGAGGAGTTCCAGGCCGACCTGCATCGATCGCCACCTGGCCACCGCCGCCGGCGCGCAGCTGTGGGGGGCCTTCATCTGGGTGTTCGCCGATTTCGCCGCCGACCACCGGACCGACAGCTTCCGGCCCGGCATCAACGACAAGGGCCTGGTCACCTACGACCGCGGCGCGCGCAAGGACGCCTACTACGTGGTCAGGGCGCACTGGTCGCCGGCGCCGACGCTGCGCATCGCCAGCCGGCGCTTCCGGCAGCGCGAGGGTGACGACCGCCGACGTCGCGGTCATCACCAACCTCGCCGCGGTCGAGCTGCGAGTCAACGGCGCGCGGCTGGCAGCGCCAGTGCGGGCGCGCGGCAGCCGCATCCTGCGCTGGCGCGCGGTGCCGCTCGCGATGGGCGACAACGAGCTGTTCGTCACCGCCGTCGCCGCCGACGGACGCAGGCTGTCGGACCGTGTGCGCTGGCGCCGGATCAGGTGACGGGTTCCCGCTTGGCGGCGGCGGCCCGCGCTGTATGATGCCTCGCGTCGCCCGCAACGACGGTGAGGAGCGCGTGCGAGTCCTTCAACACGCAGGAGCGGGCGACAGCGCAGGCGTCGAGCGCCGGCGAGGGCCGATCGACGGCGATCGTCGGCGCCTTGACCCTGGCAGCGTGTGTCGACAGGCGACGGATCGCGCGGGCCGCGCGGCGGGTCGAAGCGAGGCGAGGCTCGCGCCGCCACGCCCGCGCCGGCGGCGGATCCGCGCGACCTGGCCCTGCTGCGCCGGATGACCCTGCGCGAGAAGGTGAACCAGCTGATGCAGTTCAGCGCCGGCCCGGCCACCGGCCCGGATTCGGCCGGGCGGCCGCGCGGCAGGTCGCTCGAGGACCTCGCCCGCGAGGGCATCGGCTCGTTCATGTGGTTCACGCACGGGGCCGCCGACATCAACCGCATGCAGCGCATCGCGGTGACCGAGTCGCGCCTCGGCATCCCGATCGTGTTCGCCATCGACATCATCCACGGCTACTGGACGACGTTTCCGGTGCCGCTGGGCATCGCCGCGACCTGGGACGCGGCGCGACGCGCGCACCATGGCCCGCATCGCCGGTCTCGAGGGCTACGCCGGCGGCCAGCGCTGGACCTTCGCGCCGATGGTCGACCACCCGGTCGACCCGCGCTGGGGCCGCGTCGTCGAGACCTACGGCGAGGCGCCGCTGCTGGCGTCGGACATGGGCGTGGCCACCATCGCCGGATTCCACGGCTCGCTGGCCGATCAGCCCGGCATCCCGGCGCCGCGCGACTTCGGCGTCGCCACCTGCCTCAAGCACCTCATCGGCTACGGCGCGGTCCAGGGCGGCAAGGACTACGCCTGGGTCGATCTGTCCGAGCGCACCATGCGCGAGCTCCACCTGCCGCCGTTCGCGGCCGGCATCGCCGCCGGCGCCCCGGCCATCATGCCGGCGTTCACCACCGGGCCCGGCGGCGTGCCGATGACGGCCAACCGCCGCGTTCTTCAGGACATCGTGCGCCGCGAGCTCGGCTTCGACGGCATCTTCATCTCCGACTACGCCGCTGTCACCGAGATGCGGCTGCACGGGACCGCGGCCGACGATCTCGAGGCCGCCGTCGCCGCGCTGCGCGACGGCACCATGACCATGGACATGGAGGACGGGGTTTACTACGCGCAGCTGCCGCGCGCCGTCGAGTCCGGCGCCGTCGACGAGGCGCAGATCGATCGCGAGGTGCTGCGCGTGCTGGCCTTCAAGCGCCGCCTGGGTCTCTGGCGCCACCCGTACGTGCCGGAGGACCTGGAGCGGCGGGTGCGGCTCACGCCGGCGCACCGGGCCGCGGCGCTCGAGGTCGCACGCCGCGGCGTGGTGCTCATGAAGAACGACGCCGCGCTGCTGCCGCTCGAGGGTCGCCGCCGCATCCTGGTTGTCGGCCCGCTGGCCGACAGCGCCGACGACATGCTCGGCTCGTGGCAGGCGCAAGGCAGGGCCGCGGACGCCATCACCGTGCTGCAGGGCATCCGCGAGCGGGCGGGCACGGGCGGGCGACACGCGATCGAGGTGAGCCACAGCGAGGGCTGCAAGCTCGACGAGGACGGCAACGGCGACCCCGGCGACGCGGCGCTGATCCGGCAGGCGGCGGCGCGGGCGCGCGGCGCCGACGTCGTGATCGCCGTCGTCGGCGAGCGGGCGTCGATGAGCGGCGAGGCAAAGAACCGCAGCCGCCTCGATCTGCCGGGCCGGCAGCAGCAGCTGGTGGACGCCCTGGTCGCCACCGGAAAGCCTGTCGTCGTCGTGCTGCTGAGCGGCCGCGCGCTGGCGGTGCCGGAGCTGGTCGAGCGGGCCGGCGCCGCTGGTGCACTCGTTCTTCCCCGGGATCGAGGGCGGCCGCGCGCTGGCCGAGGTGCTGTTCGGCGACCACAACCCGGGCGGCAAGCAGCCGGTCACATGGCCGCGCAGCGTCGGACAGCTGCCGATCCACCACTACGATCGTCCGAACGGGCGGCCCAACACCGCCGCGCGCAGCGACTACAAGGCGCGCTGGCTCGACGAGGTCGACACCCCGCTGTTTCCGTTCGGGCACGGACTGAGCTACACGCGTTTCCGGCTCGACGCGCTCGAGCTGCCCCGGCGCGCGACCGCCTCGGAGGGGGAGGTTGCGATCCGCGTGCGGGTGACCAACACCGGCGACCGCGAGGGTGACCAGACCCCGCAGCTCTACATCAGGCCGCGCGTGGCCAGCACCGTGACAGGCGCGCGCCTGCAGGGTTATCGCCGCGTTCGCCTCCGTCCCGGCGAGTCGCAGGTCGTCGAGTTCGTGGTGCCCGCGGCCCGCCTCGCGATCTATGATCCGGACGACCGGCTCGTCGTCGAGCCCGGAATCTACGAGGTGCTCGTCGGGTTCGACTCGAGCCAGGGCCTGAGGGGCACGTTCCAGGTGGGCGCGCGGCGCGCGAACTAGCCGGCCGAGAGACAGGACGCCAGATGCGGCTGCAGATCGTGGCCCGGACCGGGCACCCGGGGTTTCTGGACCTGCCCTGGCACGTCTCGCTGGCGAGCTGGACGAGCGAGCGGCTCGTCGAGGTGCCGCGCGGCATCCACCGCCACGTGGTCCGCTTCGTCAGCTACGGCGAGCGGCTCTACGCGCTCAAGGAGCTGCCGGTCCGGCTGGCCGAGCGCGAGTACCGCCTGCTGCAGGCGCTGCGCGAGGAGTCGGTGGCGGTGGTCGAGGTTGTCGGCGTGGTGAGCGGGCGCAGCACGGCGACGCCGGGCAGCAGCGCGCGCGGCGAGCCGCTCGACGCCGTCCTGATCACGCGGCACCTGGAGTTCTCGCTGCCGTATCGCACGCTCTTCACCGGGCACGTGGTGCCGAACCTGCGCGGCAGCCTGCTCGACGCGCTGGTGCAGCTGCTGGCCCGCCTGCACCTGGTCGGCTTCTTCTGGGGCGACTGCTCGCTGTCGAACACGCTCTTCCGCCGCGACGCCGGCGGACTGGCCGCCTACCTCGTCGACTCGGAGACCGGCGAGCTGCACCCGAGCCTGAGCGACGGGCAGCGCTCGCACGATCTCATGATCGCGGAGGAGAACATCGCCGGCGATCTCCTCGATCTCGAGGCAGGCGGCCTCTTGCCCGAGGGGCTCGATCCGATGGAGATCGCGTCGGAGGTGCGCAGCCGCTACGAGGCGCTTGTGGCAGGAGCTCACGCAGGAGGAGCTGTTCCCGCCCGACGGCCTCTACCGCATCGACGCCCGGCTGCAGCGCCTGCACGAGCTCGGCTTCGACGTGGGCGAGGTCCAGCTGGAGGCAGCCGAGGGCGGCTACCGCCTGCGCCTCGAGCCGCGCGTGGTGGAGCCCGGGCATCATCGCCGCCGGCTGCAGACCCTCACCGGCCTCGACGTGCAGGAGAACCAGGCCCGCCGGCTACTCAACGACATGGCCAGCTTCCGGGCCCAGTCCGAGCACAAGGCCGGGCGCGCCCTGCCTCCACCGGTGGTCGCATACAAGTGGCTAGCCGAGGTCTTCGAGCCGACCATCGCCGCGGTCCCGCCCGAGCTCTCCGCCAAGCTGGAGCCGGCCGAACTGTTCCACCAGGTTCTCGAGCACCGCTGGTTCATGTCCGAAAAGACCGGCCGCGACGTCGGCCTCTCCGAGGCCATCGACTCCTACGTGGCCGACGTCCTGCCCCACCAGCCCGACGAGCGGAACGTGATGCCGGAGGTCACGGATCCGTCCGCCGAGATCCCTGTCGATCCTGCCGACGATTCGTCAACGCCCGAATAGGGCGTTGCGGGGCGTGGCTCGGACGCGGGCGTCATCTCGCGAAAGTGGTCCGTCAACCGGCTCGCGCTGCGGTGGGGCTGCCTGCGTCGGGGACCGGAGCACTCCGCAACGCCGCGTGCATGCACCCCACCGCATCGCATCCCCCCTTCGCGTGAACCCGCCAGTCGTGGAGTCTTGTCGCGAGTCGCGGCGCGGGCGCACTCGGCGTCGTCCGACGGTGACGACACGTGGCTTGTTCCGGACGTGGCTCGGAGGCGGCATCCTGTCGCGCGCCGGTCGCCGCTGGGCGGCGCGCAACCGCTGAACGACAGCGTGATGGTCGACGACGCAATGACGAATCTGTTGTTCGCCCTTGACGAGTCGTAAGAGGTGTATCGACCCGTGTCTGGGTGCGCCGGTTGATCGTTGCGTGTGGCGGCGCAGATGGAGCGACGGGCGGCGATCAGGCGATGGCGCGCGAAGAATCTGGTCGGCGGGCGAGCTCGTGGCGCATGGCGCGTCTGCGGAGGTCGAAAATCGTCGTGTTAAGAGAGAACATGGACTCGGAGCTCTCCTTGTCGCCGGCGGCGATCGATGCGCTGGCAGATGACATCGCGGAGATGGCGGCGCACATCGATGCGGCGACGCATCGGCTGCTGGTGCTGATTCGCGAGTTCGATCGCGCGGGTGGGTGGGCGCAGCAGGGCGCGTTGTCGTGCGCGCACTGGCTGTCGTGGCGGATCGGGCTCGGCCTCGGGCCGGCGCGCGAGAAGGTGCGGGTCGCGCACAAGCTGGCCGAATTGCCGCTGCTCGACGAGGCGTTCCGGCGCGGCGAGCTGTCGTACTCGAAGGTCCGCGCGATGACTCGCGTGGCGAGCTCGTCCAACGAGGCCGAGCTTCTGGAGCTGGCGCGATGCTCGACCGCCGCACAGCTCGAGCGTATCTGCCGCTTCTACTGTCAGGCACGGAAGCAGACGGAACAGGACCCGCGCGTCATCGAGGACGAGCGGCGCTGGGTCGTGTCGCGTCCGACCGACGACGGCATGGTCTCGATCCAGAATCCGCCTCCTCCCCGACGAGGCCGCCCGCCTCATGCGCGCCATCGAGCTCGGCGCGGGCCACTCTTCTCTGGCCGACGGGGCAGTCGCCATGGCCGAGACCATGCTCACCGGTTCACGCGACGCCGGGTGCCGGACCGAACCGATCGCGCGCGTCGGCGAGGACTCAGGCAGCGGAGACTCTGACGGCGGAGACGCTGGCGGCCCGATGCCGATACGCTCGCCGGTGGAAGTCGTCGTACACATCACGGCGGCGACGCTCGAGGGCACCACGGCAATCGGCGATGGACTTTCTGCGGAGACGTGCCGGCGTCTGCTGTGCGATGCCGGTGTCGTGCCGATGCTGGAGGATGCCAGCGGCAAGACCATCGACGTCGGCCGCAAGACGCGGACAATTCCGGCGGCCTTGGGTCGGGCTCTTCGCGCCCGCGACAAGACCTGTCGCTTTCCCGGCTGCACGAACCGCCGATTCCTCGACGCCCATCACATCCGCCACTGGATTGACGGCGGCGAGACCAAGCTCTCCAACCTCTTTCAGTGCTGCCGCCGCCACCATCGATACCTCCACGAGTACTCCTTCTCGGTCGCAACTCGCGACGGCGAGCTCGTCTTCTTCGACCCGGACGGCCGCGAGATTCCGCCGGTCCCGGTGCGTCCGCCGCTCCATGACGACTCGATCGACCGGCTGCGCACGCAGATCGACGAGCACGGCATCCGGATTTCCGCGGAGACCAACGCTCCGGGATGGGACGGCTGGCCGGTCGACTACGACGCGTGCGTCGCCGCGATCGGCGGCTGGGACGAAGGCCGTCACACCTACTCCTAGATCCTGCGGTCCCCGACCACCCGAGCGCGCCCGGGGACGCCGAGCGGAGATCGACGGGTCTGACCGACTTCCAGTCCCGCGACTCAGGTCCACACAGTCGGGGACGTCGAGCCGCGTACGGCCGGGGACGCCGAGCCGCGATCGATGTGCGACCGATGAGCGACCAATGTCGGGCCGACGCTGAACGGGGCGGCCGACGCCGCGCCAAGCCAGGGACGGCCGGGCCGACGCCGAGCCGGTGGACGAGTCCGTCGCGACTCGAGGACTGGCGGGTTCACGCGCAGGGGGATCGCGATGCGGTGGGGGTGCATGCGCGGGGCGTTGCGGAGTGCTCCGAAGGCGGAGCGCCAGCGACGGCGAGGATGCTAGCGGAGCACCGAGCGCCAACGTCCGGGACCGAAGGGCCCGGGAAATGGCGCGTCCCCGCCGCAGGCACCCCCGCCGCATCGCGAGCCGGTTGAACGAACCACTCTCGCGAGATCACGTCGACCGCACGCGTTTCGCGGCTGCGCCTCGCGCGCGGAGATCACGTCGACCGGACATTCACGCGGCCGCGTCTCGCGCGCGGAAATCAGGTCGACGATCACAGGGAACGCGTGCATGACGGCGTTCATTTCACCCGGCGGCGCTCGTTCACCCGGGTGCTCGTTCATCCGATCGAATGATCGGGATCCGCAGACTGACATTCTCGAACGGGCCGGCGCGCCCACGAGAGTGGGCACCTCGCGGCACTGGCTCGCGCCGAGGAGCGCTCGCTCTTCCCGAGGAGCGCTCGCTCGTCGGTGAGCACGCGTGCGTCGATGTCCTACTCGCGGGCTGACCTTTGCTCGGTCCTGTCGCAGGGCTGGATGGTTGATGCCGGGCCGAGGACAGATGTTAAGCTGGCCGGCAGCGCGATGGGGATCATGCGATTGATCGGCGGCAAGTCCGCGAGCGGGAGTGACAGGAGAGGCGCGCCCGAGGCGCCGGCCCCCTCGGATTCCTCCTCGAACGGGCCCGACGCGACCGTTGACTTCGCGGACCAGGACGGGGCGGAGGAGAAGACGAACGTCGCCCCGCCGATGCACCTGCTCGAGAGCGAGATCCTTGGCCGTGCCCACGCGGACCGCGGCCAGGGTCCATCGGTCCCGATGCCCCCGAGTCGTCCGGCCCATGCGCCCGATGTCGATGCCGACACCTTCTTCGAGGACGCCGGCGAGATCGAGCGGGCCCTGTCGCACTTTCCAGAAGGCGACGCGGACGAGCAGTCCTATCACAGCAGCGCGCGCCGCACGGCCTCTCAGGTCGACGGCGGGTGGGACGCTGGGCCGTTCCAGGCGCCCAAGCTCGATCCGGCAGACCTCGGGATGTCTCCACAGGAGCTCCGGGCGCAGATGCCGCAGCCGCTGGCGCCGCCGCTGCCGCCCGCGCAACCGTATCCGATGCCGGCGCCGGGCGATCTCAGCGGACAGTTCCAGGCCGTGCCGTATCCGTACCCGTACCCGACCAGAGCCCCCACGGTGACCGGCCAGTATCCGGTCACCGGGTCGTTCCCGATGCCGGCGCCCGGCGATCTGAGCGGGCAGTTCCAGGCAGTGCCGTATCCGACGAGAGCCACGCTTTCGGGCCAGTATGCGGTGACCGGATCGTTCCCGATGCCAGGGGCGTTCCCGACCTATACCGGCCAGATTCCGTACATGCTGCAGCCGGTCGTCGCGGGGCCGACAGCCGGCTCGCGGTGGACCATCGCGATCGTCTTCGCCCTGATCATCACGACGGTGGCCGGGGTCGCGCTCGGCTGGCTCATGTTCGCGCGCAAGCCGCACCCGGACGACGTCGCGGCGCGGGCCGCCTCGGCGCCCGCAAGCGCGGGGCGCCCGGTCGAGGCGGCCGAGCCCAGCCACGTCGCCAGGCCGGCCACCGCCGAGCCACCGCCGGCCGCGCCTCCAGCCGCTGCGACGCCCGCGCCGGCCGCCGCGGCAGCGGTGACGCCACCTGCCGCGGCCGCGAAGGCCGAGTCTCTGGCCGCGGACATCGCCCGGCTCGAGCATCCGCCGATCGCACGGGTTGTCGCGCCTTCGCGCGGCGACATCACGACCAGCAGGATCAGCACGCCGCGCGCCGTGCACCGCGGCGACGAGCTGTTCGAGGTCCGCCGCCGCCGCACAGCCAGCGGCAACAAGAAGGAGCTGGCCGCCAGGGTCGCGGAGCTCGAGCGCCTGGCCAAGGAAGACCCGCTGTACGAGGAGTTCCTGGCCGACGCGCGCAGCGATTACAAGCGGGCGCAGCAGGGCGGTTCGGTCTGGACGAAGATCAAGGCGCCGTCCGACGGGTTCGCCACGGCGTCGGTCGGCCGCGGCGCGCGCGTCAGCCAGGGTCAGGCGCTGGCGGTGATCTCGAACCAGCGCGTGTGGACCGCGCACGCGACGGTTCGCGGCCCGGCGGTCACGCGCGAGTGGAGCTGCGCCATCGCCTCGCCCGACGGCGGCAGCCGCGCCGTCTGCCGCATCGACCACGTCACGCCGACGGGCGACGGCACCGAGGTGGTCGCGTCGGTCGAGGCCAGCCAGGCACCCTGGCTGCGCCGCGCCGATCAGAAGCCGCGCCTGCTGCTGGATCCGCCGCGCGGCCCCTGATCGTCGTCGACCTGGATCAGACCTCGGTCGCCCTCAGCGCGCCGAGACCGGCTGCGCCTGCATCCCGAAGATCTTGACCAGGAAGGCCAGCGAGTCGGCGGCCTCCTCGATCTTCATCTTTGTCGGCTTGCCGGCGCCGTGGCCCGCCTTGGTCTCGATGCGGATCAGGACCGGGTTGGGCCCCTTGTGCGCCGCCTGCAGCGCGGCCGCGAACTTGAAGCTGTGGCCCGGCACCACGCGGTCGTCGTGATCGGCCGTGGTGACCAGCGTCGGCGGATAGCGACGTGCCCGGCTTGATGTTGTGCAGCGGCGAGTAGGCGAGCAGCGCCTTGAACTCGTCCGCGTCGTCGGACGAGCCGTAGTCGTCGACCCACGCCCAGCCGATGGTGAACTTGTGGAAGCGCAGCATGTCCATCACGCCGACCTGCGGGCAGCGCGGCGCCGAACAGGTCGGGCCGCTGCGTCATGCACCGCGCCGACCAGCAGGCCGCCGTTGGAGCCGCCCTGGATGGCCAGCCGCTTGCTCGACGTGTATCTTGTTCGCGATCAGCCACTCGGCCGCGGCGATGAAGTCGTCGAACACGTTCTGCTTCTTGAGCTTGGTGCCGGCCTGGTGCCACTCCTCGCCGTACTCGCCGCCGCCGCGCAGGTTGGGGATGGCCAGCACGCCGCCCATCTCCATCCACACCGCCGACACGACGCTGAAGAACGGCGTCAGCGAGATGTTGAAGCCGCCGTAGCCGTACAGCAGCGTCGGGTTGTTGCCGTCGCGCTTCAGGCCCTTGCGGTGCGTGATGAACATCGGCACGCGCGTGCCGTCCTTGCTCTTGTAGAAGACCTGCTTGGTCTCGTAGCGCTCCGGGTCGAAGTCCACCTTCGGCTCGCGCAAGACCGTGCTCTCGCCCGTCGCGAGGTCGTAGCGGTAGATCGTCGCCGGCGTGGTGAAGCTGGTGAAGGTGTAGAACGTCTCCTTGTGGCCGCGCTTGCCGCCGAAGCCGCCGGCCGTGCCGAGGCCCGGCAGCTTCACGTCGCCCAGGTGCTTGCCCTTCTCGTCGTGCACCGAGATGCGGCTGTGCGCGTCGTGCAGATAGTCGGCGAAGATGCGGCCGCCGACGGTGCTGGCCGACTGCAGCGCGTCCTGCCCCTGCGGCACCATCTCGTCCCAGCTGTCGCGGGCCGGCTTGCGCGTGTCGATGGCGATGATGCGGCCGCGCGGCGCGTCCAGGTCGGTGACGAACCAGAACACCGGCCCCTCGTTGCCGATGAACTCGAACTTGGCGTCGAACTCGCCGATCAGCGTGGTCATGGCGTCCGCGCCGGCCTTCTTGCCCGGCGCCGCCTTCTTCAGATCCTGGTAGAGGACCATGTTCTTGGGTCCGGTGCCCTTCCACACGCTGACCACCAGGTAGCGGCCGTCCTCGCTGACCACCGGCCCCCAGCCCCACTTCGGCTGGTCCGGGCGCTCGTAGATCAGCACGTCGTCCGACTGCGGCGTGCCGATGCGGTGGAAGTACAGCTTCTGGTTGAGGTTGGTGTCGGTCATCGCCTCGCCCTTCCTGGGCTCGGGATAGCGGCCGTAGAAGAAGCCCTTGCTGTCGTGGGTCCAGGCGGCGCCGGAGAACTTGATCCACTTGAGGTGGTCCTCGAGGTCCTCGCCGGTGTCGATGTTGCGCACGCGCCACTCGCTCCAGTCGCTGCCGGCCGACTGCAGGCCGTAGGCGAGGAGCTCGGCGTCCTCGCTGATCTCCGCTCCGGCCAGCGCGACGGTGCCGTCGGGCGACAGCGTGTTCGGGTCGAGCAGCACGCGCGGCTTGGCCTTGCCGTCGAGCGACGTGGTCCAGTAGAGGACGTCCTGGTTCTGCAGGCCGTCGTTCTTGGTGTAGAAGTAGCGCCGGCCCGCCTCTGCGGCGCGCCGTACTTCTCGTAGTTCCACAGCGCGGTCAGCCGGTCGCCGATCGCGCGGCGCTGCGGGATCGACTCGAGGAACGAGAACGTCACCTTGTTCTCGGCCTCGATCCACGCGCGCGTCTCGGCCGAGTCCGGATCCTCGAGCCAGCGGTACGGGTCCGGCACCTTGGTGCCGTGGTAGGTATCGACGACGGCGCCCTTGGCGGCCGCCGGGTAGGTGAGCCCGCCGCCGGCCGGAACGTCGTCCCCGGTGGGCTGGGCGCTCTCTTCCTGCTGGCTCGGCACGGTCTCGCTAGTTTGCGCCCCGCCGCTGCCGCATGCGGCCGCGAACGAGAGCGCGAGGGTGGAGCAGACCAGAATCGCGTTACGCATCGGCTCGGGTGGTAGTACGACTTGGCCGCCGGTGTCCAGCCGGCACTGGCGCCCCGCTGAAAAAGCGCCGAAAACGCGCGCGGCGGCGAGCCTTTCGACTCGCCGCCGCATGGGTCAAACAAACCCGGCGCCGCCCGGATGGAAGGCGGCGCCGAGCCTGTCGTTCAGATCACCGGCTACCGATCGTGCAGGGCTCCTGGCCCGGACGGGCGTCGCACTCGGCCGAAGGAAGCGGCCAGCGGACGTTGAGCCCGTGCGGCAGGTTGTCGCCCGTCGGCATGTCGATGGGCAGATCGGCGAGGCGGTCCAGACGGCGCACGTCGATCAGGCGATGGCCCTCGAGCAGCAGCGAGTAGCGCCGCTCGTACAGCAGGGCGTCGAGCAGCCCGGCCTCGTCCAGACCGCCGGCCAGCGCGGGCAGCAGGCCCGAGTTCTGGCGGACGATGTTGATGTCCGCCTCCGCCGCCGCCAGATCGCCCGTGAACAGCTCCGCCTCGGCGCGCAGCAGGATCAGCTCCTCGTTGCGGATGATCGGCACCGGGTCGTCCGGCCTCGTGTAGATCTGGAACTTCGTCGTCGAGGCCAGTCCGCGGCCCGCGCCTTCCATCTGTTCCGGCAGCAGCTTGCGGGCAGCCCGGTCGTCTCCTGCCTCGGCATCCGCGAGCACGCTCGGATGCGCGTAGAAGTTGACGCTGATGAGGCCGTTCTGGACGTCGCCGCTGCCGGTCCCGAACGAGTGGTACACGCCGACCCGGAACTCCGCCTCGGTGGTGGCCGCGGGGTTGATGAAGGTGCCGCCCGCCGCGGGATCCGCGTTGAAGATCTCCAGCACCTTGTCGTAGTCACCCTGGTAGGTCGCCGTGCGGATGCGGAGCGCGCGGTTGTACTGCCGGAAACCGCCCGCCGGTGCCTCGAAGCCGGCATACCCGCTCGACAGCGGGAACGGGAACGCATCGCCACCGGCCGCCAGCTCGCCGTCCGCCTCGTCCAGCAGGCGCGCGATCTCGGCCAGCGTCTCGTCCTTGCTGACCAGGGCGCCCAGCTCTTCGATATCGTGGTCGGTGTCGATGACGGCGCCGATCACATCGTGCGTGCTGATCACGCGCAGCAGGTCGAGCGCCCGGATCGTCTTCACGAAGCCGGACGTCGCCGACTTCTGCGCGTCGTCCCAGTTCGACCACGTTCTCCTTGGCGCGCAGGATGATGTCGCCCAGGCGCATGTTCGTATACTGCGCGGTCCAGAAGGCGCCTCCGAACGGGCTGGCGGGATTGAGCGAGCCCTCGAGCAGCTCGCTGATGGTGCGCGGGTCGGCGCCGTCGAAGTTGTACGATCTCGCGGCCGACGACGCCGAGCTGGGAGACGCAACCCGGTTCCGGGCGTCGAGGTGCCGGCGCGCGCGCCGATGAGCAGCCCGGTTGCGGCTGCTCCCACCTTCGTCGCCGTCGGGTCGTCCTCCAGCTCTGCGAGGCCGGGGCTGTTGAGGTCGGGGACTTCCACGTCGCATCCGGCGAGGCCGAGCAAGCCCACCGCGGCCAGTGCAACCGAGGAGAGGGTCGTGCTTCTGTTTCGTCGCATGGTGGTTTCCTCTCAGAACCCGGCGTCGACCGACAGCCAGTAGCTGCGGCTCGGCGGGTAGGGGGCCACATCGTAGTTGCGGCCGATCGGCTGGTTTCCGAAGTTCGACACTTCCGGATCGAGCCCGGAGTAGTCGGTGATGGTGGCCAGGTTGCGGCCGGACAGGCTGATGCGCAGCTGGTTGACCGGCCCGAGCTGGCTCGCCCACTTCTCCGGCACGTTGTAGAAGAGCGACACCTCGCGCAGCTTGATGAAGGTGGCGTCCTCGATGTAGGGGCGGACGTCGCCGGCGCCGAAGGTGGCGAGCCGGTCGGCGGCCGCCTCGAAGTCCGGGCTGGTGCCGCCCGCGTCGTAGAGGAAGCGGGTCAGGTTGACGATCTCCGAGCCCTGCTGCCAGTCGACCAGGCCGAACAGGCCGAAGTCGCCGATACTTGAGCTCGTTCGACCAGCCCACGCGGAAGTCCGGCTCGCCGTTGCCGACCACGTCCTCCATGCCGTCGCCGTCGATGTCGCTGACGATCTGGGTCGCGCTCTTGCCTTTCTCGATGCGGAACGCGCCCAGGCCGGCGCCGAAGCCGACCGTGGCGATGTTGAACGGCTCGCCCGGCAGCTCGGTGACCTCGGAGCGGTTGAAGGTCAGGTTTGCGCGGGTGGTCCACTCGATCGGGTGCATCACCGGGATGACCTGGAGCGACGCCTCGAGGCCGCGGTTGCGCATGGCGCCGCCGTTCTCGAACAGGGTGGTGAATCCGCTCGAGCTGGGCAGCGCGCGCTGCAGCAGCAGGTTCGAGATGTTCCGCTGGTAACCGGTGAGCTCGAGCACGACGCGCTGGTCCTCCATCGCCGCGTCGATACCGACCTCGAACTCGCGCTGGTGCTCCGGCTCGATGTTGGGATCACCGGCGGTGAGAGCGCCGCCGATGCCGCCGATCACCAGGCCCGGGTTGCCATCGATGGTGTTGGTGGCGTTGAGCGCGGTGAACTTCTGGCCGTAGTTGGGCCGGTTGCCGGCCTCGCCGTAGGCAAGGCGCACGCGCAGCGGGTTGAACAGCTCCTCCAGGACCGGCAGCCGGTAGGTCACCGCCGCCTTGGGGAACAGCCAGAACTTGTCCGAGTCGCCGTTGAGGCTGGACCGCTCGGCCAGGATGCCGCCCAGGATGGTGAGGCGGTCCTCCAGCAGCGAGACCTCCTCCTGGACGTACGCGCCCTGCTCCTCGGTGCGCAGGTGGTTCTCCACGGTGTTGATGACCGCCGCCGAGTCCACGTTGGGCTGGCCGGCGTTGAGGTTCTGGGCCAGCACGTAGACGCTGGTGAGGTCGACGTACTCGTAGGTGACGCCGGCCGACAGCGCGCTCTTCATGGCGCCGCTCCGGGGCGACAGGGTCCACACCGCGCCCGCGCCGACGTTGAGGTTGAGGTTCTGCGTGGTCGCCTCGATCGACGTGCCGGGCAGCCCGTCGTCGTCCTCGTACTGCAGCTCCGGCGGCGAGATCAGGTCATTTACCTGCTGGAAGCGATCGGCGCCGAAGTTCGACTGCAGGCTGACCGAGTTGACGTCGTCCGAGTAGACCTTGAGGCTGGCGGTGCTCGATCCGATGATGCGCCAGACGTCCTCCTCGTTCTGAAGCAGCGCGGCGGTCTGCAGCGGGTTCGACGGCGCACGCGGGTTGTTCGGGAAGGTCCCGTCGTCGTTCTGACGCAGATCGACGAAGCTCGGCGTGTTCGCCAGCGCCACGTACATCGACGTGCCGGTGTTGTCGTTGTTGGTCAGGCCGCGATCGCTCACCGAGTGGATCACGTTCGTGTTGACGCTGACCGAGAGGCGATCGCCGAAGTTGTAGCCGACGCCCAGCTTGCCGGACTGCTTCTCGTAGAACGTGCCCTTGACCACGCCCGGCTCGTCGCGAACCAGGAGCGATCCCGAGTAGCTGCCGTTCTCGGTGCCGCCCGAGGCGGACGCGATGGTCTCGTACGCGACCGCCGTGCGGGTCAGCTGCTTCTCGTGGTCGAAGAAGTCGTCGGTCCACAGGGAGCCGGCGCCCATGCCCAGGCCTTCGATCGCCTCTTCCATGGAGTCGAAGCGGCGCGAGCCCAGCCTGTTGGACACCTGCGACATGCCGATGCGCTGGGTCACGTTGACCTTGGTCTGCGCCGACGCGCGGCCGCGCTTGGTCGTGATGATGACGACGCCGTTGGCCGCCTTGGAGCCGTACAGAGCGGCGGCCGCGGCGCCCTTCAGGATCTCGACGTTCTCGATGTCGTTCGGGTTGATGTCGGCGATGCGGTTGACCGGGTTGTCCTGGTTCGACGCGCTGCCGCCGGCGGCGGCCTGCGTCACGAGATTCGCGCCCGACGGGGTCGCGACGTTGGACAGGATGACGCCGTCGATCACGTACAGCGGCGACGACTGGCCGTTGATGGTGGAGACGCCGCGCAGGCGGAGCTGGGTGCCACCACCCGGCGCGCCGGAGTTGATCTGCATGTTGGCGCCCGACACCTTGCCGGTGAGGGCGGCGTCCAGGGTCTGCGACGAGACGCGGTTGAGGTCCTGGTCGTTGACCACCGAGGCGCCGTTGGCGAGGTTGCGCTTCATCAGCACCGGCGCGCGGCCGGTGATGACGATCGTCTCGGACGAGCCGAGCTCGAGGGCGACGTTGACAGTGCGGCGGCCGGCGACCACCGGGATCTCGGCCGGGGACTGGGTGTAGCCGGTGACGACCAGCGTGACCGGGCCGGCCGGTACGCCGTCGATCGTGTACGTGCCGTCATCCTCGGCGATGGCGGTCAGCTCGGTGTCCTTGACCATGATGGTCGCGCCCGGGACCGGATCGCCGGTCTCCTTCTCGGTCACCTTGCCGGTGATGGCGCGCGTGTTGACCGCGGGGGCGGCCGGCGCCGCCGCCGGCGCGGGAGCCGGCGCGGCGCCGGCGGTCGGCTGGAGCTCCAGCTTCGCCGTCGCCTGGCCGTCCGGCACGGTCAGCGTTCCCGCCGTGTGCGCCTGGCTGGCGACGTCGAGCTGCGCGTCGCCGGCCGGCACCTGCTGGAGGACGAACAGTCCATCCTCGTCGGTGGTGGCGGTGATCGCGGTGCCCTTGAGCGTCACGACTGCGCCGGCAACGCCCTTGCCGGTGCCGCTCTCCTTGATGATGCCGGTGACGGTGCGACCGGCGGCGGCCGAGCGGGTGAGCGACACCTGCACGGTCTTCTGCCGCTTGGGCAGCACGATCTCCTTGGCCACGTGCTCGGGGCCGGTGACCTCGAGCGTGACGTCGGTGCGAGGCGCGTCGATGGTGAATGCACCGTCGGCGCCGCTGGTCGCCGTGGTCTCGGTGCCCTTCACCTTGACGGTGACGCCGGCGACCGGTGTGCCGGTCTCGGCTTCTTGCACTGTCCCGCTGATGGGGCGGGTCTTGCCTTTCGGCTTTGCCTGAGCTGGTTGCGCCTGGTCGGGCGGTGCTTGCCCCCAGGCTGTTCCGGTCTGCCACAAGCAGACCGTCGCGAACAACGCGAGTCTAAAGAGCGAGTCTCGTCTCATGACGTCGCCACCTCCCGGGCCCTTTAGCGGGTCCCATCGACGTTGGTCCGGCCGGTGACCGCGCACTGCCGTCCGGGCTTCTGCAAGCTCGGCGTCATGCCGAGTTTCGGAGCCGATTATTAATAGATTTGTCTGCCGCGCGCGACATCCGGATAACGGCTTGGCAGACATTCGCACACGCCGCGACGCGTGATGAGCACCGCCATTTCGCGCAAATTGTTCGTTTGAATTCGTATGGTTGCGCTTCAATGGGCTTCTGACACCGAAAGAGCGCTGTCACCACAAGTCAGAACGAGTCCGTCGGTGAGGCCCGCCGAGGACAGAGATGAGCAGATCGCGGCGTAGCTGGCTCCGTCCGGCGTGAGCCGCGGAATGGAACTCGCGTCCGGTGCAACCATGCCGCTGAGCAGGAACTGGGGGCTGGAGATCAAGACGCCGCACAGCGTGCGCGCCCGCGCCTCGAGGTCGTCCACGTCGACCGCGGCCGTTGCCACGCCGGTCCCGAACAGCGCCTCGACGGCGGCTTGCTCGCCGGGAGCGGACGAGCCCGCGTCACCGGCGATGCGCGCGTCGCCGATCGTTCGATCCTTGATCGCTGCGACCACGTCACCGACGGTGGCGCCCGCGTCGGATCGCGCGCGCTCGATCAGATCGGCCACGAAGTCGGGCGCCGGACCCGGGTTGGCGCAGGCCCCGAACGCGTCCTCGAGGACCAGCCGGGCCTGGAAATCCAGCCCGCGGAAGCCTCGGTCGGCGTGCTTGAGAAAGATTCCGATGCCGCGCTCGAAGGCGCGCAACTCGGCGGCGGGGGTCGCGTCGACCGGCGAGTCGGCGCACTCGAGCTTGTACGCCTCGCAGCACTGGCCCTCGCGCTCGCAGACGCCGGCCATCTCCTCGCAGGTGTAGGTCTCGCTGCAGACCTCGAGCTCGGGCGACTCCTCGGGGAAGGCGTAGAAGAACGGGCGCGGCCACTCGAGCGCCTCGTGCGCGGCGCGCAGCACGACGCGCGGCGACAGCGGCGCGATGGCGTCGCCCGGTCCGTTCTGCCGCCGCGCCGGATCCGGATTCCGATGCGACCCACGGGTCGTAGACAGGCGGCATGTCGTACGGGCCGCCGCAGCCGGCCTCGGGCGGCAGCCGGTTGAAGTAGTCGGAGGTCAGGATGTCGACGAGCAGCTCGCGCAGCGAGTACCCGCCGGCCAGGAAGCCGTCGGTGAGCCCGGCCAGGACGTCGCGCGCGGCCTCGCTGCGCGGGAAGTCGTTGGCGATGGTGAGAGGCGTGCCGATGACCTCGCGCCATACGCCCTCGACGATGGTCGCGGCGACCAGGTACGCCATGGCCGCGTCCGGATCGGAGATGGCGCCGTCCTCGTCGCGGACCAGGCCGCCGGCGGCGAGGCGCTCGAAGCCGCGGCGCAGAGCCGCGTCCAGATCGAAGACGGTGAGGCGGTCGCCGGTGAGGCTGGCCAGCTTTCCGTCCACGCCGGCCGGATCCGGATCGATGCCGTCGGGGGCGAAGCTGCCGCACGACGCATCCCAGCCCCACGGCCGGATCGCGTCCTCGGCCAGCGGATCGGTGACCAGGCCCGAGAAGCGGAAGGCGGCGTGCGCGCGCTCCGCCTCGATGCCGGTCGCCGCGCCGTAGATCGCGGTCTCGAGGCCCGGGACCGGCGGCCAGTGCCGGTTGTCGGCCGGCTCGGGGCGCGAGGTGACGGAGAAGTCGCTGTTGTGGCAGCCCAGGCACACGAGGTCGCGGTTGAGGTACGCGGCGTCGAACAGCTGTCCGAAATCCTCGCGGCGGGCCAGCTCGGCCTCGACCGGCGGCACGTTGGCCGCGGCGATCGGCCGGCTCACCATGGCGTAGAGGTTGGCGCGATAGACGATCGATACATCGTCGAGGCGCAGCGCGGACCGCAGCAGGTCGAGCATGGTGAAGCGGCCGAGGCCGTCGCCGCCGTCGCGCGGCGAGCTGTCGCGAGCGGCCCGGGCCAGGCCGCCGTCGTCGATGCCCTGGTCCGGATCGCGCGCGGCGATGCCGTAGCAGGAGCGCTGGCTCTGCACCTCGATGCGCGGCACCTCGAGCGCGTCCATGAAGTGCTCCGACCAGCGATCGACGGCGCCAGGATCGTCGAGCAGGGCGCGCACGACCACCTCGCGCGGATCGATCGATGTGGTCGGGTCGGTGACGGCGAGCGCGCGCACCTGGGCCATCACATCGGCGTGGACCAGGACCTCGGCCTGGCTGCGCGGCCGGCGCCCGAGCACGGCGAGCGTGGCCTGGCGGACGAACGCCTGATCGCTGCCGTCGCACTCGGTGAACGGGATGCCGGCGTCGGGCCGCGGTCCGATCGGGCCGTCGTCGCCGCATGCGACAAGGAGCGCCAGGACCGCGGCGGCGGCTCGACTCATCTTTCGCTCACCCCGAGCGCGCGCTCGGTGACAAGGCGGGCCGCGTCCTCCTCGTCGGCGGCGCCGCGCACGTCCGACACCGCGAACGCGTCGGGCGAGAAGGGCCAGATGCCGAGCGCGAGCAGCGTGGCGATGCGGTTCTCCGCGGGCAGCGAGTACTCGGTGGCGTTGCCGTCGGGGCCGATGGCGCCATGGATGCCGGCCTGGCCGTCGCGGATCGGCCCGCCCAGCAGCGCCGTGACGTAGCCGTACGGGTGGTGGTTGCGACCGGTGCCGCCGTCCTGGCGGGTCGGCGTGCGGCCGAACTCGGTGTTGAGGACGATGAGCGTGCGGTCGAGATCCAGCTTGGTCGGATCGGCCTCGCCGGGCGCGTTGATGATCGCGGTCAGGCTGCGCAGCAGGTTGTCGAAGTTGCGCGCGGTGTCGTGGGCGTGGCTTGTATGCGTGTCGTAGCCGCCGCCGCCGGAGGCCTCGAACAGGCCGATGTCCGACACGCACACGTGGCGGGCCGGCTGCTCCGGGTGCAACAGCAAGTAGCGGGCGGCGTCGAGGCTCATGGCCGGCACGTCGATCGGATTGTTCTCGCCACACGAAAGGCCCTCGCGGGCGACGAACAGCGATCCGTCCATCACGGCGGCGATGGCGTCGGCGTTGCCGACCGACTCGACGGCGAGCGACAGGTCGGTGAAGCGCGCGCTGCGCACCGGGTCGCCGCCGCCCTTCCAGCGCAGCCGCTGCCGGTACTGATCGACGTAGACCTGCATCAGCTGGTCGTGGCGATCGCGCGCGTCGAGCGCTCCGAGCGCCGGGCGGCCGAGCAGCGTGTAGAAGTCCTGCGCGCTGGTGATGTCGATGCGCAGCGGGCGCGCGGCGCCCGGGTGCAGACCGGTGGCGGTCGCGGCCGACACGTTGTCGCCGGGCAGGCCGCCGGTGGAGAACACGTAGCTGTACGGGGCCGCGCGCGCGCCGCGGTCTAGCGAGTAGCGCTGGATGTGCGCGCCGAGCCCGGCGGCCGCCGGCTGGCCGAGCGGCTTGCCGGTCAGCGCCTGAGGCACAGCGGCCTCGTGCGGCTCGAGCCGGTGGCGGTGGACGAGCAGGCGCATGCGCGCGAGCAGGTCGGGGCGCTCGCGCAGCCGGCGGGCGAACGGGCCGATCTGCACGGCGGCGCCGGCGTGATCGGTCGCGAACGGCACGCCCATCGGCCCGCCGGCCGGGAACTCGCAGCCCTCGAGAGCGGCCTCCAGGCTGTCGGGCCCGCCGCCGGCGAAGGTGTAGAACTGCTCGTCGGGGTGGTCCGGATCGCCCGGGCGGCCGTACTCCTCGACCAGGTAGAGCGTCTCCCACGGCGACAGGCCGCCGTACAGGAACACCTCCAGCACGCTGTCGGCGCGCAGCTCGGGCGGCAGCGCGAGCGCCGCGGCGGAGTCGGGAAACTCGCCGAACGGCGCGCCGAGCGCGCGCCGCCACGAGACGACCCCGGCCGCGGCCGCACCGGTCCCCGCGGCCGCGAGCTTGAGGAACTCCCGTCTGCGCACCGTCGGGCCATGGTGCCACAGCCCGCGCAGTCCTGCGCCCGGGGCGCGATCGCGCTACCCTCTCCAGAGCCGCCATGTCACCTCGCTCCGATGATCCCGATCTGCTCGCCATGCTGGCCGCGTTCCTCGGCACCACCCCGGAGGCGCTGGCCGGCGCCGATGCAGACTCGGTGCGCGACCGCCTCGCCTCGGTGCGCAGCTCCATCGGCCGGCTGATGGCGGCAGCTGCTGCGGCGGAGCCGGACGAGGATCAGCTCGCCGCCGACGTGAAGAAGCTGCGCGACTCCGTGGCCGGGATCGACCTCGCGAAGGGCGCGACGGGAGATGACGCGCCGCGTCTCGCCGGCGGCGACGAGGCACGCGCGATCGATCCGCGCGAGCTGGCGCGGGCGCTCGAGACTCTGACCGCCTGGGTCGATCGCCGCCAGCCCGGAGCCGGCCGCGAGGTCAACGCGCTGCTGGCCGATCTGGAGCGCACGGTCGGCAGGCTTCTGCCCGGCGCCGCGGCGGAGGCCGCGAAGCGCGACGAGCGGATCCGCAGCGACGCGCAGTCCTCGATCGCCGAGCATCTGCGCCGGGCCGGCATCAAGCCGGCAAACGAGAACTGACGCGCGCGCGGCGAGATGTGGATGCGGACCGCGGACCGGTCGTCCGCGAAACTTGACCGGCGCGTCGAACGAGACGACGCTCGCGCTCGTCCCCTCCCGGCAGTAGTGCGTGTCGCGCCAGGATCGCGCGAGCCCGCTCACGGTCCTGCGTTCGCGTGATGCCGATCGGGGGATGCGTGTGCGTGCTCCCCGCGCATGAGCGATAAGCTGAGCTGCAAATGAACGGCAAGCTGAACGGGAGCTCTCTTGACTGAGGGCACGCAGACTTCCTAAATGCCTGTTGAGGCGGTACGGGAGCGGGCGCATTTTCATCGCGGCGTGCAAACTGGTCCGCGATGCAAAGACGGAGGTGAGTCATGACGCCCGCGTTCGCTCGTCGCCCTGCTTCCATCTCGCACTCCACTCGTTCCCCCCGCGCGCTCATCGCTGCGCTCGCGGCGGCGGTCCTGTCGTACGCACCGGCGGCCATGGCGCAGCCTGCCCCGGCGCCGGCAGAGCCCGCGCCCGACCAGGCCGCGCCCGCGCCCGAGCAGGCCGCGCCCGAGGCGCCGCCCGCGCCGACCCCGCCAGCTCCGGTCGAGGTGCCGGTGACGGGCAAGTGGGCCGCGACGCTGTACGGCTTCGTCCAGCTCGACTACATCCGCGACAGCACCCAGAGCTACAACGACATCGCCGGAAACGGTCAGGTCGCCCGCGAGGGCGGCTACGCGGCCGAGCACCCGCGCATGCAGTTCTCCGGGCGCGACTCGCGCATCGGCATCAAGGTCAAGACGCCCGACCTGGGCAGCGCCAAGGTCAGCGGCACCTTCGAGACCGACTTCTTCGGCGTCGCCGCGGCGCCGCAGGCGGGCAACAGCGAGAACGGCTTCTTCGGCAATCCGGCGTTCCGCATCCGCCACGCCAACTTCGAGATCAAGTCGCCCGCCGTCGACATCCTGGTGGGCCAGAGCTGGCAGCTGATGGGCTGGCAGCCGCTCTACTTCCCGGCCACGTGGGAGATCCCGGGCCTGCCCGGCCAGCTGTTCTCCCGCTCGCTGCAGCTGCGCGCGACAAAGGTGATCAAGACCAGCGGGCTCACCATCGAGGCGGCGGCGGCAGCCGCGCGCCCGCCGCAGCGCAACTCCGGCGCGCCCGAGGGTGAGGCAGGCCTGCGCATCTCGCTCGACAGCCGCACCGGCACCGCGATGCTGTACGGGACCACCAAGATGTACCTGCCGCTGTCGATCGCGTTCACCGGCGACCTGCGCCGCTTCTCGCTGCCCGAGTTCAGCGCGGCGCCGGAAAGCTCGGAGTCCAAGACGACCGTCGGCGGCGCCGTCGATGCGTTCATTCCGATCCTTGTCGGGACGAAGGAGAAGCCGGGCGGACTCGCTCTCGCTGAGCGGCGAGCTGGCGTTCGGTCAGGCCACCGCCGATCTCTACACCGGCATGGCCAACGGCATCGCCTTCCCGTCGCTGCCGGCCCCCGGCGAGGGAGAGCCCGCGCCGGTGTTCGCAGCCGGCGTCGATCCGGGTATGGTCACCTACGACATGGACGGCGAGCTCCGCGCGATCGAGCTGCTGTCCGGCTGGGCCTCGCTTCAGTACTGGATCCAGGACGCGCTGTGGGTGGCCGGCACCTACTCGCACCTCGACGTGCGGAATTCCGACGAGCTGGACGCGGCCGCCCCGGCTTTGGCGCGCAAGTCGCTCGACTGGTTCGGCGCCTGCGTTGGATATGATCCGACCGAGGCGCTGCGGTTCGTGGCCGGGTACTCGTTCTTCCGCGACGAGTACGTGGACGGGGAGGTGGGAAAGAACCACCGGATGGGGCTCACCGGGTTTCTCTTCTTCTGAAAAGTCTGTCGCAGGCGCGCCCGTCATGTCCGACACGGTCCTCGAGACGCAGGGGCTCACCAAGGAGTTTCGCGGCTTCGTCGCCGTGAACGGGGTCGACCTGCGCATCCGGCGCGGGACCATCCACGGCCTCATCGGGCCCAACGGCGCCGGCAAGACCACCTGCTTCAATTTGTTGACGAAGTTCCTCGACCCGACCCGCGGCCGCATCTTCTACGCCGGCGCCGACATCACGCGGCGACCGGCGGCCGCGGTCGCGCGGCTCGGGCTCGTCCGATCCTTCCAGATCTCGTCGGTGTTCCCGCACCTCAGCGCGCTGCGCAACGTGCGGCTTGCGCTGCAGCGCGCGCGCGGGCGCTCGTTCGACTTCTGGCGCTCGTCGCGCGTGCTGCGCGGCCTGGACGCGGAGGCCGAAGATCTGCTGGCCCAGGTCGGCCTGGGCGCAGCGGCGCGCGAGCCGGCCGCGAGCCTGCCGTACGGCCAGAAGCGCGCGCTCGAGATCGCGACCACGCTGGCGGCGCGCCCGGAGACGCTGCTGCTCGACGAGCCGACCGCCGGGATGGGCCACGAGGACGTCGATCGCGTCACCGCGCTGATCCGGCAGGTGTCGCAGGGCCGCACCGTCGTCATGGTCGAGCACAACCTCGCGGTGGTGGAGCGGCTCTGCGATCGCATCACCGTGCTGGCGCGCGGCGAGGTCCTGGCCGAGGGGGACTACGCGCAGGTCGCGAAGAACCCGGAGGTGGTGCAGGCCTACCTGGGGACCAGCGATGACTGACGCCAGGACAGAGGGAGCGCCGCTGCTCGCCGTCGATGACCTGCACGCCTGGTACGGCGAGTCGCACGTGCTGCACGGGATCAAGTTCGAGGTCCACCGCGGCGAGCTGGTCAGCCTGCTGGGCCGCAACGGCGCCGGCAAGACGACGACCCTGCGATCGATCATGGGCCTGGTGTCGCCGCGCAAGGGTTCGATCCGCTTCGACGGCCGCGAGCTGGTGCGCTCGCGCGCCGGCAGCCATCGCGAGGCTCGGCATCGCCTTGTGTCCCGAGGAGCGCGGCATCTTCGCCAGCCTCGACGTCGAGGAGAACCTCATGCTGCCGCCTCGCATCCAGGACGGCGGCATGTCGGTGGCGGAGCTGTTCGAGATGTTCCCGAATCTCAAGTCGCGGCTGCGCAGCCCCGGCACCGCGCTGTCGGGCGGCGAGCAGCAGATGCTGGCCATCGCGCGCATCCTGCGCACCGGCGCGCGCTTCCTCCTGCTCGACGAGCCGACCGAGGGGCTGGCGCCGGTCATCGTCAAGCAGATCGGCGCCACCATCCGCAAGCTCAAGGAGCGCGGGTTCACCATCGTGCTGGTCGTCCAGAGCCTGCCGTTCGCCGCCAAGGTGGCCGATCGCCACTTCGTGGTCGAGCGCGGGCAGGTCGTCGACCGGATCGAAGCAGACGAGCTGGAGGCCGCGTCCGAGCGGCTCAACAAGTACCTCAGCGTGTAGGCGCACGCGCAAGGAGGAGTCGATGTTCCGACGAATCGCAATCCTGACCCTGATGAGCGCGGCGGCGCTGGCCTGCAACAAGCCGGACAGCGGCGACGGGGGCAAGGGCGCGCCTGCCGCGGGAGACGGCAAGGTCACCGCGCCGACCGGCGCGCCGGCGGCGGCCGGAGCGGACGTCATCCGCATCGGCGTGCTCAACGACATGAGCGGGCTGTACGCCGATCTGTCGGGCGAGGGCTCGGTGGTGGCGGCGCGCATGGCGGTGGAGGAGGCCGGCGGCAAGGTGGCCGACAAGCCGATCGAGGTCATCTCGGCCGATCATCGCAACAAGCCGGATGTCGGCTCCGCGGTGGCCCGCGGCTGGCTCGAGAACGAGGGCGTCGATGTCATCGTCAACGTGCCCACCTCGTCGGTGGCGCTGGCGGTCAACGAGGTCGTGCGCGGCCAGAACAAGGTGTTCATCGCGTCCGGACCGGCGGCGGCCGATCTGACCGGCACGGCCTGCTCGCCCAACACGGTCCACTGGACCTACGACACCTGGGCGCTTGCCAACGGCACCGGACGCGAGGTGGTCCGCTCCGGCGGCAAGACCTGGTTCTTCATCACCGCCGACTACGCGTTCGGGCAGGCGCTCGAGCGCGACGTCACCAAGGTGGTCCTCGAGAACGGCGGCAAGGTGGTGGGCGGCGTGAAGCACCCGCTCAACAACACCGACTTCTCGTCGTTCCTCGTGCAGGCCCAGGCCTCCAAGGCGCAGGTGATCGGGATGGCCAACGCCGGTGGCGACACGATCAACACGATCAAGCAGGCCTCCGAGTTCGGCCTGGGCAAGGCGGGCGGCCAGCAGCTGGCCGGCCTGCTGGTCTTCATCAGCGACGTGCACGCGCTCGGCCTCGACGTGGCCGGCGGGCTGATGCTGACGTCGTCGTTCTACTGGGACCGCGACGACGCGACGCGCGCCTGGTCGAAGAAGTTCGCCGAGAAGCACGGCGGACGCATGCCGACGATGGTGCAGGCCGGGGTCTACGCCGGCGTGAAGCACTACCTGAAGGCGGTCGCCGAGGTGAAGGACGAGAAGGACGGCAAGGCGGTGGTCAACGCGATGAAGCGCATCCCGACCGACGATCCGCTGTTCGGCAAGGGGACGATCGATCCGAACGGGCGCAAGCGGCACCCGGTGTACCTCTACCAGGTCAAGACCAAGGCCGAGTCGAAGGGTCCGTGGGACTACTACAAGCTGGTTCGCGAGATCCCGGCCGACCAGGCGTTCGCGGATCCGGCCAAGACCGGCTGTCCGCTGGTGACCGGCGCGGCCGGCGACGCCAAGGGCGATGCCAAGGCCGGCGACGCCAAGGGCGATGCGAAGGGTGACGCCAAGGCCGGCGATACGAAGGCCGGCGACGCCAAGGGCGGGGCCGCCGGGGCCGACGAGAAGAAGTGATGAGCAGCGTGGTCCTCAGTCAGCTTCTGCTCGGGCTGATCAATGGATCATTCTATGCGCTGCTCAGCCTCGGCCTGGCCCTGATCTTCGGCCTGATGAAGATCGTCAACTTCGCGCACGGCGCGCTCTACATGCTGGGCGCGCTGGCCGCGTGGCTGCTGCTCGACAAGGCCGGGCTCGGCTACGGCTGGGCGCTGATCCTGGCGCCGCTGGCGGTCGGCCTGCTGTCGGCGCTGATCGAGATCGCGCTCCTCCGCCGTCTGCGCGATCTCGATCCGCTCTACGGCCTCCTGCTCACGTTCGGCCTCGCGCTGCTCATCCAGGCCGTCGCGATGATGAAGTACGGCACGTCGGGGCAGCCGTATCCGCCGCCGAAGTGGCTCATCGGCGCCGAGAACCTGGGCTTCATGATCCTGCCGCGCTACCGGGCCTGGGTCATCCTGGCCTCGGTGGTGGTGTGCACCGGGGTGTGGGTCGTCATCGAGAAGACGCGGCTGGGCTCGACCCTGCGCGCGGCGGCGGAGAACCCGCGCCTGCTGGAGGCGTTCGGCGTGTCGGTGCCGCGGCTCATCACCGCGACCTACGCGTTCGGCGCCGCGCTGGCCGCGTTCGCCGGCGTGCTGGCCGCGCCGATCTACCGGGTCAGCCCGCTGATGGGCGTGGACATGATCATCGTGGTCTTCGCGGTCGTCGCCGTCGGCGGCATGGGCTCGATCGGCGGATCGATCCTGACCGGCTTCGCGCTCGGCATCGCCGAGGGCTTCACCAAGGTGTTCTACCCGCAGGCGTCGACGACGGTCATCTTCGTGATCATGGCGCTGGTGCTGCTGGTGCGGCCGCGCGGCCTGTTCGGGAGGGCCGGATGAGCGACAAGTGGGCGCGCATCGCGGTCATCGTCGCGATCGTCCTCTTGTGCCTGGCGCCGTACGTCGCCTATCCGATCTTCCTGATGAAGGTGCTCTGCTTCGCGCTGTTCGCGTGCGCCTTCAATCTCCTGATCGGCTACGCCGGGCTGCTGTCCTTCGGCCACGCGATGTTCTTCGGCGTGGCCGGCTACGCCTGCGCCCACGCGGCGAAGGTCTGGGGCCTCACGCCGGAGCTGTCGATCGCGTTCGGCGTGCTGGTGTCGGCCACGCTCGGCCTGGTGGTCGGCCGGCTCGCCATCCGCCTGGCCGGGATCTACTTCGCGATGATCACGCTGAGCTTCGCGCAGATGATCTACTTCTACTGTCTGCAGGCGAAGTTCACCGGCGGCGAGAACGGCATCCAGGCGGTCCCGCGCGGCAAGCTGTTCGGGCTCATCAGCCTGGCCGACAACCTGTCCCTCTACTACTTCGTGCTGGCCGTGTGTCTGGGCGGCATCTTCGTGGCCTACCGCGCGGTGCACTCCCCCTTCGGCGAGGTGCTCGCCGCGATCCGCGAGAACGAGCCGCGTGCGGTCTCGCTCGGCTATCGCACCGATCACCACAAGGTCATCGCCTTCGTCCTGTCGGCGGCGCTGTCCGGCCTGGCCGGCGGCACCAAGGCGATCGTCTTCCAGCTGGCCTCGCTCACCGACGTGCACTGGACCACCTCGGGCGAGGTCGTCCTCATGACGCTGATCGGCGGGATGGGTACGATGACCGGCCCGCTGGTCGGCGCGGCGCTGGTCATCGTCTCCGAGGACATGCTCGTCTCCCTGGGCGCCTGGATCCCGGTCATCCAGGGCTTCTTCTTCGTCCTCTGCGTCCTCGTGTTCCGCCGGGGCATCGTCGGCGGCCTCGAGCACCGCCTGTCGTCGCGCCGCTGAGACCGCGGCCGGGTCGAACCTCGGACGCCTCACCCCTGGCGCGTGCACCCGCCGGGATCCATCGCCGGCACGCGCGGCGAGCCGGCTCTCCTCGACGTCGCGGCCGCGACCAACAAGGTGAAAGCGGAGACCGCCGCTTCCGGCGTACGCTCGCTCGATGAGGACGTCCCCATGAGAACCCTGCGACCGGCGATCCAGCTCGACGAGGCCGAGTGGGCCCGGGTCAAGACCCGCATCATCACCCGCCTCGACGAGATCGGCGTCATCTACATCACCCGACCCAACCAGACCATCGAGCTGCTCGACGGCGTGAGAGCTGCCGACCTCCGCGACTGCCTCGACGGCTACGAGTGGTTCGCCGAGCCCTGATCGGGGCGGACGGGAAGATCCGCGGGGCCGGTCGTTTCTCGGACGCAACCGAAAGGAGCGTCCATGCGAACGACCTTGCTCACGACAGCCGGCCTGGCGGTGCTATGCGCCCTGGGATGTGACGACGCGGCGCAGACCGACGAGGTCGTGCCCGACCTCGAGGAGGCGGAGCAGGCTCCGAAAGCCCCGCCGGAAGACGATGCGCGCGCGGATGCCCGCACATGCCCGCGCGAGCGCTTCGAGGACGAGCTCGGGCGGCGCTGGGTCCTGCGCCAGCCGGCTCCGGTGGAGCGCGCCCGCGAGCTGCGGCCCGGTGAGAAACCGCCGTGGGAGAAGCCGGAGACCGAGTCGCGGCTTGCGTCGATGGAGGCCGACGAGCTGGCCGAGATGATGCGGGCGGTCACCATCGTCGACGACTGCGAGTACATCGAGGAGCGCGCCAACCGGGCGGCGGCGGAGTGGGTGATCGCCAACCGCGCCACCGTCTTCGACTTCCCGGGCAGCACCGGATCGATGCCGGCGGAGGAGGTGCCCGAAGGAGCCGCCGCGCAGGCCGCCGCCAGCCCGTCGATCGTCATCGGCTCCGATCAGCGCGAGAAGCGCAACGACAACACGTCGTTCCCGATGCGGACCCAGATCCTGCTCACCGGCAGCGGCGCATGCTCGGCCACGATGATCGGCGAGTCAACGGCGATCAGCGCGGCGCACTGCTTTCACGACTCCAACAACTGGCTGCCCGACAAGTCATGGGCACCGGGCGCCGACTCCCAGGACGCCGTCAGGTTCCCGTACAACCCGGCGCCGGGGGCGGCCTACCCGTCGACGAACCCGAACAACCCGGCGACCTTCCAGTGCTACCTGGTGACGGTGCCGGGCGGCTGGCTGTCGAGCGATGGAGACCGCGACTGGGACTACGCGGTCATCGAGTTCAACAACCCATCGTGTCCGCTCAAGCCGGGCGGGACGGTCGGATGGCTCGGCTGGGGCACGCAGTCGGACGACACCATCGAGGACAACCAGCACTGGGTCTACGGCTACCCGGGCAACTTCAATGGTTCGACGAACTGCGGAAAGTTCGACGGCTGCTTCGGACCGACGGCCGGGCCGAACTTCAGCTGCTTCTGGCCCAAGATCTGGGGCTGGGGCATGGGCGGCCTGTCGGCGTGGAGCACCACGCTGTCGTACGACATCGACACGAGCGGCGGGCAGAGCGGATCGGGCGTCTACAACAAGGCGCAGGGCTTCCGCAAGGTGGTCGGCATCCACGTCGGCTGCCAGGAGAACCTGTTCGGCGACTACAACCAGGCGCGCCGCATCGACAGCTCGGTCGTGAGCTTCATCAAGAGCCACTCGAAGCTGTGAGCGCCGCCGCGCTGTGAGCGCGCGCCGCTGCCCCGCGGCAGCCCGATCGCGCGGCCGGGAAGAAATGCCGCGCCCGTCGTTCTCGAATGCGGAGGAGCAAGATGCCCGACCCCCGACGCCACTCTCCTGTCATGCGGGCGATCGCCGCGTCCATCGCGGCGCTCACCGTGTTCGCCGCGCTGCGACTGCCCCGGGCCCATGCTCACGCCGAGCGCACCCACGGCATCGCGGTGATGCTGGCCTTTCAGTACCTCGAGCGCCGGGCCGCGGCGGGCGACGCCCGGGCCCAGGCCGCCCTCGACTTCTGGAGCGACCACCTCGAGCTCGTGGCCAGCGAGGCCAACGGCGATCCGCTGGGCCCGGTGGTGCTGGGCTGGGAGCCGGGCACGACGGTGAGCCCGGACGAGGCGCCGGTGGCGCGCGGGGAGCCGGGCCTGAACGGGCCGGTCGTGACCGACGAGACCGACCCGGCCGCCGCCGACAAGGAGCTCCCGACCGGCACCGGCGCGCTGCTCGCGAGCCTGACCGCGGCGGTCGATGATCACAACGACGTCTGGGGTGACGCCAAGAATCCGTTCCAGGTGGTCATCGAGAAGTTCGACGACAAGGTAGGCAACATCGGCGGCTCCCTGCTCCAGGGATGGGCCGACGACACGTTCGACGGTCCCGGCTCGGACAATCTGTCCTGCTCCGACGAGGCCGATGGCGTCTGGGAGGCGATCGGGTGCGCCCTGCTCGATGTCCTGCTCTGGTTCGCGCAGCAGGGCGGCGGTCCATTCACCCTGGTCGTCGGCGCCATCCTCTCGGTCAACAGCGACGGCATCAAGGAGGGAGTGTCCGAGGACATCGTCTCCGGCTGCGAGACAAACGCGTTCGTCGAGATCGCCATCGACAAGCAGTTCCCCGACATGGATCCCGCCCTCAAGGCCCAGCTCGCCGCCGACACCGACTTCTGGAGCTCGCTGGGCATCGACCTCGATACTTGCGGAACCGCCGAGGAGCTGCTCGAGGACATCGCCCAGTTCCGCACCTACGGCTCTCCCGACGGCGACGCGCCGGCACTGTTCACCATCCGCGCGCGCCTGGCCGACTTCATCCTGGCCTGCGACGCGGCCGGAGGGACCGATCCGTTCGACGACGACATGATCGGCGACCTGGAGGAGTGCGCCGCCGACGAGTCGCTCATCGCGCAGTACTTCCGCACGATGGATCCGTGGGCGCTCTCGCGCGAGGGAGTGGAGAAGACCCCGGGCGCGGGCCAGCACGCGCGGCGCTGGACCCACAGCCACAACTTCACCATGCTCACCCACTTCCAGGACGTGCTGAGCCTGGCCGACGGCACGACCATCGACTTCTCGGATCCGTCGGTCAACGTCTCGGTGATGAAGGGGCCGCACGGCCTGCTGCACCCGTGGGACGGCTTCTCCCTGGGCGGCGGCGTGCGCTTCGAGCCGATGCCGGCATCGCTGAAGGCGCTCGCCCGTGGCGACACCGACGCGCTCGCCGGCGCCGCCGGCAAGGACCAGGAGATGCTCGACGCGGCCGCCGACTACGATCTGTTCGCCACCACGGCCGCCATCGGGCATCTCATCCTCCGGCGGCGGGTCTGCGCGGCGGGTCTGGCCGGACTCACGACCAAGGACGGCCTCGGTGCCAGCCAGTGCGGCCCGGGCGGCGCCGTGCCGGCAACCTACGCCGACCAGCGCATGGTCGAGGAGATCTTCCCGCCGGCCGAGATGGGCGCGCTCGATGGCTTCACTCGCTGGGCGCACGGCGACTTCAGCCCGGAGCTGCTCGACGCCACGTCGCAGACAGCGTTCTCGTACTACGACCTGCTGCTCTCGTTCGCCATCTTCCTGGAGGATAAGGGCGGGACGCTGCCGGCCACGGGCCCGTTCACGTGCCTCTCGCCGCTCGACTGCGACGGCAACCAGCCGCGCTGGGTTGCACCAGTGGACCACGCTGTTCGAGCCCGGCTCCGTCCACCGCGAGGCGCTCCGGCTGCGCGGGCTGGCGCTGGCGCTGCACATGGTCCAGGACATGACAGTCCCGCACCACATCGCGCCGACGACCGCCTACGGCCACAGCAACTACGAGACCTGGTTCAGCGGGTGGCTGTTCCCGTCCGCCAAGGACGGCAAGACGCTCCGCTCGTTCGACAGCGCCTCGGTCGATGCGAAGGCCGGCGCCTATTCGATCGGCCAGCCGAGCGCCGCGGCGAACCGCTGGCAGGCCGACACCCTGGACGGAACCGGTGCCGCCAAGACGACCAACGCGATGTGGGCGGAGATCGACGCCCTCAACGAGGGCGATGCGGACGGGTTCCAGAACTTCTGGGAGTGGGTGGACGACAGCTGGGACCAGCTCGACGGAGACATGACCGCCCTTGTCGGCGGCGACTGCGAGGACACGTTCTCGGTGCGCGCCCTGGCTCGCGCTGTCGCGTTCCACACCGCCAGGGCGGTGGCCGAGGAGGGTCTGCTGGCGCCGATCACGGGTCTCAACTCGGCCGAGAGGTCGCAGTCCGGCTTCTGGATCATGTCGGCGCTGAGCGTGGCCGAGTCGTTCGACAGCTCGGTGAAGAGCGACATCGACCCGATCGAGGTGCCGACCTGGCGCCCCGTGGCCGGGCGCACGGTGCCCTTCCTGATCGCAGCGACGGCCCGGCTGCTGATGGAGGCCGCGCGCGCCCACGAGGACGCGAGCACGACCTGCGACAGCGGCGAGGACGAGGGGCCGCCGCTCGACGGAGCCCGCCGGGCCGAGATCAGCGCGCTGTCGTGCGAGGAGCGTCCGCCGCCAGCGAGATCCTGGGCTGCTTCGAGCAGCCGAACGGCGCCGGTTGCGCCCAGTACGCCGGGCTGCCCGGCTACGACGAGTGCGCCGGCCCCGGCGGGCCCTACGCCAGCGACGGATGCGGCGACACGGCGGTGGCCCTGGCCGCGTGCGCCTGCAAGGCAGCGGGCAGCGCGCCGATCGCCGAGGCGCAGCGGGGGCGGGTCGCCGACTGCCTCGGCGGGCAGCGCAGGACCGACCGGGTGCGCGACCTCGAGCGCTCCGGCGAGATCGATCACGCCGACCGCGCTGTTCCAGACCGGGCACGGCGCGGCGGCCGATCGAGACCGCGACGGGATCCCGGATGCGGTCGACGACTGCCCGGCCCAGGGCGCCAGCATCGGCGTCTGGCCGGGCACCACCCTGGACGTCGGCGTTTGCTGGCGGCGCGCGGCCGGCGCGGGCACCTGTCGCTACGGCTGTCCGCTGCCGCGCGGCGACGAGGACCGGAACTGATGAGGCCGATCATGATCACCATTCGAGCCCTCGCCATCCTGCTGCTGTCTGGCCTGCCAGGCGGCGCCGCCACCCGACGAGGAATCTGTTGCCGGCGGCGGGCGGACCGTCCGGGGCGACCGCAGCGAGAACCGCTGCGCGATCGAGACGGCGACGGCGTCGCCGACGAGCGCGATCGCTGCGAGACGCCGCGCCTGCGCCACACCGACGGCCAGGGTCGCTTCGCCCGCCACGTCGGCGCCGACGACGGCTGCAACGAGGCCACGCTGCCGCGGGTCTGCCACGGCGACACGGCGCCGCCGCGCATGGTGCTGGGCAACGAGCCGGCCGGCCACTTCGTCAACGGCGCGACCGTGAAGCGTGCTGAAGCTCGACGGTCGGTGGGCGCTCGGCTTCTCGATGAGCTCGTCCCAGGACGCCGACATCGTCGAGGACTGCCCCGACATGGCGACCTACATGTTCGCCATCGTCCGCATCGGCGTGCAGTTCCGCACCTGGACCTGCGAGGGGCGCGAGCTCAAGCTGGTCCAGCAGCTGTCGAGCGGCCCCGCTGTCATCCGCCAGATCAGGATGGATCAGGGCAACCCGTGCATCTTCGACCCCGCGCTGGTCGACATCGACGACGCCACGATGCTGCAGGCGCTGTCGTCGAGCGACGTGCAGGTCATGCTGCTCTTCGAGGCCAAGGACGGCGTCGGCAACATCCTGACCACGAACCTGGGCGACGGCGTCCTCGGCGGCAACACGTGCGGCTTCTCGACCACGCGCGACGACTACGCCCAGGTCGCCACCGTCGTCCAGGGCAGCTGCGCCGGCAGCTGCGCCGCGCCGCCCGGCGTGGCCCTCGCGCCCAGCCAGGTCATCATGCCGCCGGTCCCGCCCGGTCTGCCCGGCCCCAAGATCGTCCTGGCCGACGCGACCCTCACGATCCGCCAGGTGGTGACCGTCGCCCCGGCGCAGTCGTGCAGTGCCCCGGTCGGTGAGCGGCGCCGATCGGCCGCCTGCGCGCGGGCGCGACGGTGCTTGTCGATCCCGCGGGCGGCCCGGACGTGAAGTCTCGCTACCGTGCACGGCTGCCCCGGGACCCGGGCGCCGGCCAGATGACTCTCACCTGCTCGGTCTAGCCGCCGCTGCTGTCCTTCACCCCGGCGGCGACACCGTCGTCGGCGAGCTGTGCCTCCGCATCCGCACCGACGATCAGGTCGTCACCCGCGCGGTCTCCATCAACCATCCCCTGTGAGGCCGGGGCGCGGTCATGCGTCGCCTCGCGCGCGGAAGGTGCCGTTGATGCGGCACGGCAGGTCGAGCTCGCCGCACAGCTCGGCGATGACCTCGGGCGTGTAGAAGTAGTTGCGCAGGCGGGCGATGCGGTCGCCGGTCCGGCGACAGCTCGACGAGCGAGACCGCGCGGACGAAGTCGCCGTCGTGATGGGCGTACCAGGACAGCAGCAGGTGCTCGCCGCGGTGGAAGCGCAGCTCGAGGCGCGCGGGCACGGGCAGCACGCCCTGGGTGAAGCGCGGGTCGATCCCGTCGCAGCGGCCGCCGTCGGCCAGCGAGGCCATGCGCTGGCTGCCGAACAGCATGCCGGTGAGCACGGTCTCGCGGGCGTTCTTCGCGCCGTAGATGGTCGAGGCGCCCACCACCTCGACGGTCGCGTGGTCGAGCAGGAGCGCAGTGAGGCGATCGAGATCGCGCGCGTTGAAGGCGGCGCAGAACTCGTCGAGCGCTCCGGGTGCCGGCGTGCGCATGATGTCCGGGTCGGGCTCGACGAGCTTGCCGCGGCCGCGGTGCAGCGCGGCCTTGACCGCGCCGACCGACGTCGACAGGATCTCGGCGATCTCGTCGAGGCCGAGGTCGAACGCGTCCTTGAGCACGACGGCGGCGCGCTCCTGCGGCGACAGCTGGACCAGCAGCGTGCCCGCGGCCTCGCGCGTGTCGCGGTCGGTGGCGGCCGTCGGTGCCGCGGCGCGAGCCGGCTGGTCGCGGTGGCCTCGACTGTCGGTCGCGCGCCGCGCCGGCGTACCTGGTCGATCCACAGATTCGACGCGACCCGGAACAGCCACGCGCGCGGATTGCGCGGCGGCTCGTGCAGCCCGCCGAGCGTCGCAAACGCCCGAGCCAGCGCGTCCTGGACCAGGTCCTCGGCGTCCCAGGCGCTCCGGCTCAGGTAGCGGCAGAACCGGTACAGCTCCGGGCGCAGCGGCTCGTAGACCTCGAGGAAGCTCTTCCACGACCGGGAAACGGTCGCGGAGAGCTCCGTTTGCGTTGATCGCTGGCGGATGTGATCGCTCATGCCTGCAAGACGGACAGCGGCCGCGCCAGGATACGTCCCGCGTCGACCGGGATGTGCGAGCCGGCTCGACGGCGTCGCAATGCCCGTAAGCGAACACCCTGTAACACCTCGGTGGGCACGCGCGCGCGGACAGGCTGTAACACCCGACGGCCACGGGCGCGAACGCCTTGCGGCCTCGTATCGTCGCGCAGCTCTGGACAGCGCTGGTGCAGACGATCCCGCGCCAGTGCTTGGGGGCTCCCCCATGCAACGGGGGTGCGACACTAGCGCGATCCGCCGGCGCCTGGTCACGGAATGATTGCGCTAAGATGATTCCCGCGCTGCCTGGCGTTACACGTGCACGCCCTGGCCCGGAACGCTGTGTCGATCCACGTCCCCATCCCCGAGGCTCTGCTCACCGGCTCCGATCTCGTGGCAGGCCGGTACCGCCTGGAGAAGGTGCTCGGCATGGGCGGCATGGGCTACGTCGTGTCCGCCATCCAGGTCGGCCCGGAACAGTCGGGCCAGCGCGTCGCCATCAAGTTCATGCTGCCGGACGCGATGCGGTCGCAGTCGCTGCACCGGCGCTTCGTGCGCGAGGTGGAGGCGATCGGCCGCCTGCGCAGCGAGCACGTGTGCCGGCTTCTCGATGCCGGTCGCCTGCCGGACGGCGCGCCCTACATGGTCATGGAGTACCTGGCCGGCTCCGACCTCGAGCGCGAGATCGAGGATCGCGGGCCGCTGCCGCTGTGGGAGGTGGCCGACTACGCGCTCCAGATCGTGGACGCGATGGCCGAGGCGCACAGCCATGGCATCGTGCACCGCGACCTCAAGCCGGCCAACGTCTTTCGCGCGTGGACCCCGGACGGCTCGTCGGTCATCAAGGTCCTGGACTTCGGCGTGGCCAAGGCGGCCGACGGCATGCACAGCACGGCGACCAACACGGTCATGGGCTCGCCGTCGTTCATGGCCCCCGAGCAGCTCGTCTCGGCCAAGCGGGTCGACGAGCGGGCCGACGTCTACTCGATCGGCGCCGTCCTGTACTTCCTGCTGACGGCCAAGGCGCCCTACGACGCCGCTGCGCTGCCCGCGCTGTGCCTCATGGTCCTCAACGAGGACCCGGTGCCTCCGTCGGCGCACCGCCCCGATCTACCTCGCCGAGATCGACGACATCATCCTCACCTGCATGGCGCGGGATCCGGCCAACCGCTTCCCGAACGTCGTCGAGCTGGCGTACGCGCTGCTTCCGTTCGCGCCCGAGCACTGCAGGGCCATGGCCGAGGCTGCGGCCATGGCGCTGCGGCTCGTGCCGGGCAGCTGGCGGCCGCCTGGCCGCACTGTCTCGCCCGGCGCCGTCACCGTCAGCGTGCGCAAGCCGGATCCACCCTCCGACGGCTACGCCACGCAGCTGGTCGGCTTCTCGTCGGCCGGCGCGTCGGCGGAGACGGCGCGGTCGACCCGGCAGCGGTGGTGGGCGATCGGGCTCGGAGGGGCCGCGTGCCTGGCCGTGGGCATCGCCGCGTCCGCGCTGCTGATGACGAGCGATGGCCTGCCCGCGGTGCCCGAGCCGGCCGGCGCCGAGGCCGCGCCGCTCGCGGCGCAGGAAGCGTCGCCCGCGGTGCCGCCGATCGCGACGACGTCGCCGCCGGCGGACAGGAAGGCCGAGGAAGTGGCAGCTCCAGCGGAGACGAAGGCTGCGGAGGAGCAGGCTTCCCCGGAGTCGGCGGCCGCCGCCTCCGGCGATCGAGTCACCGATCTGGCAGGAGCGGCGAAGGGCGCGCCGGCAGCGGGCCAGGGCGCGGGCGCGAGCCGCCCGGCAGCGTCGCGACGTGCAGACGACGCCGGCGTCGTCCGAGACGGCCGCGACGCCCGACGACCCGCCGCGCGAGACCGACGCCGAGACGCCGGCCAAGGCGGCGCCCTGCGCCGCGGACGATCCTCTGTGCGCCTTCGGCACGGCGCGCTGAGACGAGACGCAATGCACGCGCACGCATCGTCACCGGGGATCTGGCGCGCCATCGTCATCGCGCTGTTCATCGCGTCGTCGGCGATCGCGCTGCCTGCGACCGCGCGCGCGGACGACGCACGCCACCGCGAGCGCTCTGTTCGACGAGGGCAAGGCGCTGTTCGCGGCCGGCCGCTACGGCGCGGCGCGCGACAAGCTGCAGGCAAGCTACGAGCTCAGCCCGCTGTCCGGGACCGCCGGCCTGCTCGCCGCGTGTCACGAGCGCACCGGGAAGCTGGCCAGCGCGTGGGCGCATTACCGCGACGCGGCGGTGCTGGCGGAGCGGTCGGGCAACCCGGAGCGCGCCGCGATCGCCAGCGCCAAGGCCGCCGATCTCGAGCCGCGGCTCGCGCGGTTGAAGATCGATCGGCCCGCTGCATCGATCGACGGACTGGAGATCACGCGCGACGGCGCCCGCGTCCCCGATGCCGCGCTCGGGACGCCGATGCCGGTCGACGCCGGCACCTACACGCTGGCGGCGACGGCGCCCGGTCACCAGCGCTGGACCAGGACCATCACGATCCGCGACGGCCAGCGGCAGAGCGTCGCGGTCCCGCCGCTCGAACCGCAGCAGCTCGTCGTCGAGCATCGCACCCACCGGCCTGCGCGCCGGCCGGTGCAGAAGTGGATCGGCCTGGCCATCGCAGGGGTGGGCGGCGCCGCCCTCGCCGCGGGTGGCGGCTTCGGCCTGGCGGCCAGCAGCGCCTGGAGCGAGGCCAAGGACGCCGGCTGCAACGGCGACGGCGTCTGCCCCGACGACAGCAGCCGCGAGCAGGCCGAGACCGCGGGTAGCCGCGCCGATCTGGCCACCGGCCTCGTCATCGGCGGTGTGGGCGCCGTCGCGGCCGGGCTGATCGTCTACTTCACCGCGCCCGAGGGTCGCGAGCAGGCCCCGATCGCCGGCGTATCGGCGTCGGTCGCGGGCGGGGGCGTCACCGTCGGGCTGGAGGGTCGTTTTTGATCGCACGCGCTGTTCCGCTGCTCCTTCTCCTTCTCGCGCCCGGTTGCCGGCAGCTGCTCGACATCCCCTCCGACGTCAGCGACCCGGACGGCGGCGCCGGCGGCGGTGACGACGACGGCTCGAGCGACGGCAGCGATGACGACGGGACCGACGACGGCAGCGATGACGACGACGGCGGCTCTCGCGCGGACGCCGGTCCCGACCGGGACGGCGGCGGCGGGGACGACGGCGGAAGCGCGTGCGTCGGCAAGAAGATCTTCACCACCATCGACTTCGAGGATCCGGCCGAGCTCGACAGCTGGCTCGTGGACCTTCGCTTCGGCTGCGAGCTGGCCGTCGAGAACAGCCTGTTCGTGGCGCGCCAGGTCGACCCGCCCGGCTTCTGCCGCGCGTTCCGCGACTTCTCGTTCGACATGCGAGACTACGGGCTCCAGATCCAGCTCGCCTCCCCGGGCAGCGACCAGATGAGCATGGTCTACTCCGTCATCCTGCATGACGGCGCCTCCGACATCGTCGACCGGCGGCGGCTGCGCATCGAGCGCGACGGCGGCCTGATCAAGCTGGGCGAGTGCGTCGGCGAGGTCTGCGACACGGAGATCTACGGCACGTTCCCCTTCGATGTGGCGAGCCATCTGTGGTGGCGCATCGAGCACGATGGCGAGGGCAACGCCGTCCACTTCGAGTTCGCCAGCGACAACGAGATGTTCAGCCAGCCGACCGAGGCGCTCGACGTCCCGGACATCACGCCGGACATGGTCGGTTGTGTGGGCGTGGAGCTGGGCACCTACGAGTCCACGCTCACCGACTCCGGCGAGGCCGCGTTCGACTTCCTGGCCGGAGGCGGCAACACCTGAGCGGCGACCCAGGGCCGGGCTTGCACCGTGGCCCGCCGCTCGCGCCGGCGCGGGCGCCGCGGTATATCGAGGCATGGCCCGCACACCTTCCACCATGCTTCCGCTAGGGACGATGGCCCCGCCGTTTTCGCTCGTCGATGCGCGGACAGGTAAGACAGTGTCGAGCGACGACTTCGCCGGCCAGTCGGCGCTGCTCGTGATGTTCATCTGCAATCACTGCCCGTTCGTCCAGCACGTGCGCCACGAGCTGGCCGCGATCGGCCGCGACTACGCCGGCTCCGGCCTCGCCATCGTGGCGATCAACGCCAACGACGCGAAGAGCCACCCCGAGGACGGCCCGTCGCACATGAAGACCGAGGCCGAGAAGTTCGACTATCAGTTCCCCTACCTGTTCGACGAGAGCCAGGAGGTGGCGCGCGCGTATCGAGCCGCGTGCACGCCGGACTTCTACCTCTTCGATCGCGAGCGCGCGCTGGTGTACCGCGGCCAGCTCGACGGCAGCCGGCCGAGCAACGACGTCCCGGTCACCGGCGCCGATCTGCGCGCGGCCATCGACGCGCTGCTGGCCGGCAAGGCGGTATCGGCGGATCAGAAGCCGTCGATCGGCTGCAACATCAAGTGGCGCCCGGGCAACGCGCCCGACCACGTCGCGTAGCCTCCGGGTCGTCGTCGCCTCCCGGCCAGGCGAACGATGCTGTCTCGCGCAGCGGCATCGGCGTATCCTGGCCGCGATGAAGGTCATGACCTTCAACGTGCTGATGGGCGGGGGGGACCGTTTCGAGGCCATCTGCGGCATCCTGGCGGCGGAGCGGCCGGACATCCTGGTGCTCGAGGAGTGCCTGGGCTGGGAGGACGGTGGGCGGCTGCGCGCGGTCGCCGAGGCGGTCGGCGTGCCGGCCGACGGGCAGCACACGGTGCTGGGCGGCGCCAACCGGCGGCCGAGCGGGCGGCGCTTCCACGTGGCCCTGGTGAGCCGCGCCCCGATCACGCGCAGCGCGGTGCACACGCCGGACGACGTCGCCCACTGCCTGCTGGAGGCGGAGCTGGACGTCGGCGGCGAGCCGCTGGTCGTCATCGGGGCGCATCTGCACGCCAACGACGAGGACTCGAGGCTGGTCGAGGTCGACGCGCTGCTCGGCATCGTCTCGCCCGACGCGCTGCGCACCGGCAACTGGGTGCTGGGCGGCGATCTCAACTCGATCTCGCGCCACGATCCGTACCCGCCCGACCTCGACGAGCATCTGGCGCGCGCCGGCGTCCACAAGTATGGCCACCCGCCGCGCTTCGACGTGATGGATCGCCTGTACGCGGCAGGCTGGGTCGATGCGCTGCGCGAGCGGCCCAACGGCCAGCGCTGGGTCACGGCGCGGCGGGCGCGCGGCGAGGCCGGGGCCGTCGTCGACACGCGCTCGGACTACGTGCTCCTCTCGCCCCCCATGCTGCAGCGCCTCGTCGCGGCCGACGTTGTCAACGTCGGCGGCGCGTCGGACCATCACGCGGTCGTCGCGGAGCTGCGGTAGCATCCGATCAGCGGCCCGGGCGGGCCGACCGAGAGGACCGCATGACAAAGCTCATCCGCGTCGGCTTCTTCAAGGAGATGGCTCATGGGCAGCCCACGGACCCCAGCCTGGCGGCGGCCCGGGCCGACTCGCCGGCGCCGCAGCAGGACGCGGTGGCCAGCTACCTCGAGGCCGGGCATCTGTTCATCGCCACGCCCAGGCCGTCGGTCGATGTGTTCGACAAGCGCACCCTGATCGCGCCGCCTCACTATCTGACCGACGGTCGCCACGTCTGGCCGGGCGACCTGGCTCACTACGTGCGCACCTACAACGTCAGGCTGCCGGCCTCGTTCGTGGAGCACATCATGGCCAGCGGGTTCGCCGTGCCGCCCGATGTGGACGTGTCGAAGCTCCAGCTCTGATCGCGGGAATAGGGGCGGCGACGGGGCGGGTTTGCCAGGATGTCACATGACGAACTCGAACCCTGAAGTGGATGGTGGCGGCGGCGAGCCCGAACCGGTCCTCCGGCAGGAGGCGCGCAAGGCGCTGAGCGGGCGGGTTCCGCTGGCCATGTCGATTGCGCTGGCGCTCCTGTCCGGAATGCTGGTCGGTTACGGCGTGCGCGCGTTCACGGCCGGGCAGTGCGAGCGGCGGGAGCTGCGCTGTCCGCGCCAGACCGGGGCGCGCATCCTGGTCATGCCGCAGCCCAGCGAGGAGCAGACCGACTGCAGCAAGGCGCGGCTGCATCTCCTCCACGAGGGCGCACCGGGATCGGCGGCGGCCGTCGGGGACACGAGCGCCGAGGCTCCGTCGGTACGCCGGGCCCCGGTCGCAGTCGAGGCGGCGGCGGCTGCTGCTGCTGCCAGGGCCGGGGCGCGTCAAAGGGCCCAGCCTGTCGACAAGCCGTAGCGATCGACGAGGCATCACCCCGCGCGGGCGTCACTTCTGCTTGCGCGGGCGGGGCAGGTCGTAGGCGCCGAGGCGGTGGACCAGCGTGCGCCTCGAGATGCCCAGGATCTCGGCGGCCCGCGTCTGGTTGCCGCCGGCCTGCTCGAGTGCGGCCACGATGCGGCGGCGCTCGACCGCCTCGACCTCGCGGCGTGCCGCGTCGCGCAGGCTGTCGCCGGCGCGATCGATCGCTTCATCGTGCACGTCTCCGGGCGCCTCCCTGGACGACTCATCGGGCGCCGCGCCGGGGTTCGCGACCGGCACGGGAGCCACGGCCGCCCCGGTCCGCGGTCCGGCTGCGGCCAGGAAGTGATCGCGGCGCAGCGCACCCTCGTCGCAGAGCAGCACCGCGCGCTCGCACGAGCTGCGCAGCTCGCGTACGTTGCCCGGCCAGCCGTGCTCGAGCAGCCACGCGCAGGCGTCCTCCGACAGCGCGACCCTCGCCCGGCCGAGCGCGTCGCTGGCCTCGACGACGAAGCGCTCGGCCAGCGGGCGGATCTCGCCGCGCCGCTCGCGCAGTGGCGGGATGAACAGCGTGGCGCCGGCCAGCCGGTAGTACAGGTCGCGCCGGAAGCGACCGGCTTCGACCTCCGCCTCGAGCTCGCGGTTGCTTGCCGAGACGTAGCGCACGTCGACAGGACGCGCCTCCACGCCGCCCACGCGCCGGACGGCTCGCTCCTCGACAGCGCGCAGGAGCTTCACCTGTAGACCGAGAGGAAGCTCGCCGATCTCGTCGAAGAACAGCGTCCCGCCGGCCGCCAGCTCGAGCAGGCCGAGCTTGGCCGCGTGGGCGCCGGTGAAGGCGCCGCGCTCGTGTCCGAACAGCTCGCTCTCGAGCAGGCTCTCGGCGATGGCGGCGCAGTTGAGGCGCACGAACGGCCCGCTCGCGCGCCCCGACATCCGGTGGATGCGCTCCGCCATCCGCTCCTTGCCGACCCCGGTCTCGCCCTGGATCAGCACGCTCACGCTGCCGGCGGCCAGGCGGGCCGCCATCGACTCCAGCTCGGCCATCGTATCCGGCGCCGGCGAGATGGCGGCGGTGCGCGCCGTCGCGTCGATGGCGCCGTCGATGACGAGCGTGACCGCGCCCAGGTGGAACGGCTCGCCGGCGGCGACCTCCATCGCCTGGTCGCCGACCGGGCGATGCCCGATGCGCGTGCCGTTGGCGCTGCCCAGATCCGCGATGGCGACGCGGCGGCCGTCGAGCGTGAGGCGCGCGTGGCGGCGCGACACCGATCGATCGTCGATGACCACGTCGGCGGCGCGCGAGCGACCCAGCACCAGCGAGCCGCGATCCGGCAGCGGGTGGGCCGACAGCGCGCTGCGGCCGACGACCACCAGCACGCGCGGCTCGGGGCCGGCCGGTCCGATCTCCTCGGTCACCAGCGTGGCGTCCTCGGGGCGACGACCGGACATGGCCCGAGCATAGGGCGGCTGGCGGCGGAAAGGGATGCGCGAGTCGCGCAGGATCCTGCGCAAGCGCGGCCCGTGTTGCGCGAACGGCTGCGCAACCTGGCCGCCAGCGGTGCGTTCCGCGGGCCCTGGCGCCGGTATGCGACTTGCTCCTCGTCTGCGCCACACGCGCGCTGCAGGCGCCAGGAGACTCCACCGATGACTCGACCCCGATGGTCGCGAACGTCCATCGCCGCGGCGCTCGCGATCGCGGCCGGCGGCTGCATGGCAGTGAGCACCGAGCCTCTCGACGGCGATGCGCAGACCGGCGGTCAGGCCGAGGCCGGCTATCCGGCGGTCGGCGCGATCCTGGCCGACGGCCAGCCGCGCTGCACCGGGACGCTCATCGCCACGGGCGCCGTGCTGACCGCTGCCCATTGCGTGAAGGAGGCCGCGGCCTTCACGTTCGGCGCCGGCGCGGCGAGCGCGGCCGCCCCGGGCAGCGCGTACGTCGTGACCCGCATCATCTCGCATCCGCTGTTCGCGACCGATCCGGACAGCGGGGCACACCTCTTCGACCTGGCCGTGCTGCTGCTCGGCCAGCAGGCGGCCGAGGAGCCGCTGGCCTTCAACCGCGAGGACGCGATCGGGCTCACCGGCCAGAACGCGGTGCTCGTCGGCTACGGCCTGAACGCGCAGCCGGGAGAGACCGGCCAGCCGGTCGGTCCGCCGGCCGGGCAGAAGCTGTCGGCCCGCCTGCCGATCGTGTCGGTGACCGACCAGTTCCTCGACTTCGCCGGCGGCGAGGCAGCCTGTCCCGGCGACACCGGCGGTCCCGCGCTCATGGACGTGGGCGGACAGAGCGTCGTGGTCGGCGTCGCGTCATGGGGCGACGACGCGTGCAGCGCGCTCCACACGACGCGCACCGACGTGCTCGCCGACTTCGTCATCCAGGCCGTGGGCGGAGTCGTTCCGCCGCCGCCCGGCACCGGGCCGCCGCCCGAGGAGCGAGGAGCCGCCACCCGGCGAGGGCGAGGAGCCACCGCCCGGCGAGCCGCCGCCGCAGGAGCCGCCGCCGCAGGAGCCGCCGCCCGAGGAAGACTTCTGCGAGCAGAACGGCTGGTACGGCGACGGCATCTGCGACGACTGCCCGCTGCCCGACCCCGACTGCTTCTAGCGCGATGCTGGACCGAGATGCTCGCCCGCCTGGCGGCAGCCCTCGGGGGGCGTCACGCGCTCGATACGCCCGGTGCTGCCGAGCCGGTAGGGCAGGCGGCAGTGCAGGATCCTGCGGATCTCCTCGGGCGAGCGCCGCTCCAGGCTGGCCGGGAAGGTCATGACGCGGCCGCCGCGGCTGCCGGCCACGATCTTGTCGCCTGCGAACATGGCGCCGGCCACCGCGCCGCGGCCGGGCCGGATCTCGTCGACCAGCGCGCCCGTGTCGACGTCCCACACGAAGGCCGACGTGTCCTCGGAGCCGGTCAGGAGCAGCTTGCTGTCGGCGCTCCAGTCGATCGACGTGACGAAGGCGACGTGCTCCTCGATGGTCCGCTCCGGCACCAGATCGCCGGCCCCGGCGATCGACAGCGAGCGATCGGCCGATGCGGAGGCCACGCGCGCGCCGTCGCGCGACACCGCCAGCCAGATGACCTCCTGCTGGTGGATCCGCCGGCGCCGCAGCATCTCGCCACCTGTGCTCCACACCGAGACCTGTCCGGTCGAGTCGCCGACGAAGAGCGACTTGCCGTCGGTGGAGAAGTCGAGCGAGCTGGCGTGGGACGGATCCTCCCGCGTGCCCATGAGGATCCTGCCGGGCTTGCCGGTGACCCCGTCCCACATGCGCACGCTCTGGTCGTAGCTGATGGTGGCCATGGCGCGGCCGTCGCCCGAGAACCCGATCACGCTGATCGGCTCCTCGGCGCCGCGCTCGCGCGAAACCTGCTTGCCGTCGAGCGAGAACAGGCGCACACCGTCCGCCGTGCCGACAGCGACCCGCTCGGCCGAGCAGGCGACGCTGAAGGGCGGCTCGTCCAGCGGGATGCGCCGCACCACCTTGCCGCTGGCGATGTCGTGCAGCACCAGCTCCTTCTCGAACGAGAGCAGCATGCTCTTGCCGCACACCTCGATCTGGTCGAGCTCCTGGTTGCCGCTCGAGATCTCGCGCGTCTGCGGCGAGCGGCCCGGCCACACCGCCACCAGCCCGTCGGCGGCGCCGGACGCCAGCCACTGGCCGTCCGGGCTCCAGGCCAGGTCGAGGATGTCGGCCGTGTGTCCCTCGTACGCGGCCAGCATGGCGCCGCGCCGGTTGTAGATGCGCACCGTGCCGTCGCCGGACGCGGTGGCCAGGAGCTGCCCGGTCGGATCGAACGCCGACGACGCTGACCGGCCCGCGGTGCTCGTGCAGGGTCGCGACCAGCCGGCCGGTCGCCGCCTGCCACAGCTTGGCGGTGCGATCGTAGCCGCCGGTGGCGATCCAGCGGCCGTCGCGGGTGACGGCGGTGTAGTGGCGGCCCGGGTGGCTGGCCAGCACGTGGCGCTGGGCGCCCTTGATGCCGTCGATGACGTAGGTGTTGCCGTCGGCGCCGCCGGCCACGACGACGTCGCCGCGGTCGCTGATGGCCAGGCCGCCGAACGAGATCGGCAGCACCTCGCGGCCCTTGCCGCGCTTCACGTCCCACAGGTGCAGCCCGCCGGTCTCGCCGGCCAGGAACACGTGGCGGCCGCTGCGGTCGGACTCGGCGAAGTCGATCTTCTGGCCGGTGGCGGCGCGCTTGCGCAGCTTTCCGTCGGCGCCGTAGATCCACAGCACTCCGTCGGATCGATAGAGCAGCATGGTGCCGCCGTTGTCCGAGAAGTGGCCGTCGAAGCGGGTCTCCTTCGACGTCAGGCCGGAGATGCGCGCGACTTCCTTGTTCCCGGCGATCGCGCGCAGGACGATCGAGCCGTCCTTGACGTCGCCGAGCCCGAAGACCTTGTCGCCGGCGCCGAAGCCGAGGAACATGCCGCGGCCGTCGCCGATGTCGATCGGCTCCACCCGCCCGCGATCGAAGCGCCACAATCGGGTCGCGGCCTCCTCGTCGACGGTCGCCAGCATGCGGCCGTCGTGCGACCACTCGAGGCTGTGGATGCTCGACGTGTGGCCGCGCAGCACCGCGCGCTCCTCGTCGATCGAGGCCATGGCGCGGGCGATGGCGAAGCGCGTGCCGGAGCCGTCGACCCGGCCGTAGGCCGGCAGCAGGTAGGCCAGGGCGCGCAGCGGGCTGCCGCGCGCGCTCTCGCGCTGCCCCTCGACGGCCCAGGTCTTGGCCAGGCGGAGCTCGGCATCCACCTCGCCGCGCCGGGCCTGCTCGGCCAGGGTGCGAGCGCGCGCCTCGCTGTGCCGGGCGTCGCGCTCGGCCAGACCGAGGACCACCGCCGCGGCCGCCGCGGCGCCGATGGCGGCGATGACGAGGCCGCGCCGGCGGCGACGGGTCCGGCGGCCGAGCGCGCGGCTGGCGTCGGCGAACTCCTCCTCCAGGCTGGTCAGGCGCACGCCGGCGCGGGCGCGGAAGCGCTCCAGCTCGGCCAGCGCGCGGCCGCGCCACAGCTCGTCGTCGCCGCGCTGGCGCTGGCTCCACCCGCGCGCGGCGGCGCGCAGGTCGTCGCGCAGACCGGCGTCGGCGGCGTCCTCCTCGCGGATGCGGCGCAGGAGCGGCCACACCTCGATCAGCGACTCGTGGGCCAGCTCGACCACGTCGCCGTCGACGTCGTCGCGCGCCACCAGCAGGCGCCCGGCGATGAGGCCGTCGAGCGCCTGCTCGCCGCCGGGACCGGCCAGGCGGACCAGATCCGCGGCCGGCAGCGCCGCGCGGGTGCCCTCGGCGGTGACCAGCTGGCGGATGATGTCGCGCGCCGCGCGCTGCGCGCTGGCCGGCATGCCGGCGTAGAGCGCGTCGGCGTGCGAGGCGAGCGCGCCGGCCACGCCGCCCAGCCGGCGATAGGCCGCGGTCGGCAGCAGGTGTCGCTCGCGGTCGCGCCGCTCCCACCAGGCCAGCGCGGCGAACGACAGCAGGGCCAGGCCGCCCGGGCGATCGGCGATGGCCGCGACCATCTCGTCGACGACCGCCTCGTCCTCGAACCAGTAGCCGGCCCGCTCGGCCGGCTCGACCACGATGCGGCGCAGCTCGGCCGGCGCCGGCGTGACCAGCACGGTGAGCGCGCTGGCCAGGCGGCCGCGCAGCGGGCCAAGCGCCTCGGCGCGGGCCAGGAAGTCGTCGCGCAGACACAGGACCGCGCGCACCCGGCCGCCGGCGCCGTCGGCGGCGGCGACCAGCGCCTCGACGAAGCGCTCGCGCTCCTCGGCCGGCGCGCCGAGCGCGAACAGCTCCTCCATCTGATCGACAGCGACGACCAGCGCGCCGGATGCGGGCGCGCGGGCGACCAGCGCCTCGGCGATCGTCTCGGCCGTGGCCGACGCGGGCAGATCGACGCCGGCGGCGGCGAGCAGCGCGCGCACCGGCGTGGCGCCCGGCCGCAGCGACACGTGGGTCCAGCCCTCCGGCAGCGCCGCCAGCACGCCGGCCTGCAGGAAGCTGCTCTTGCCGGCGCCGGAGGCCCCGACCAGGCCGACCAGCCGTCGCGCGCGCAGGAGGTTGATGAAGCTCTCTGCCTCGCGCGCGCGGCCGACGAAGCGGGCGGCGTCGCCGGCGGAGAACGGGGCCAGCCCGCGGTACGGCGCGTCCTCGCCCGACTCGCCGGTCTCGACCTGATCGGCGGTGAGGTCGAGCGCGTCGGCCACCTGGCGGACGGCGTCGCCGCCGGAGATCTCGGCGCCGCTGGGCAGCGCGCGCAGGCACGGCCCGCGCGGTCCGCCGGCCAGCATGAACACTTCCGGATCGCCGCCCGGCACCGCGGGCGCCAGCGCGACCAGCGGCGACAGGGTCAGTCGCGCCGCGCCGCCGGCGCCGATGAGCGCCAGCTCGCCGGGGGCCAGCGGCGGGCCCCACAGCGCGGCCGGGCGGCGGCGGCGCAGGCCCGAGAGCTCGAGCGGCTGCCCGGCCACGTCGGCGACCAGCGCGGTGTCGAGCATGGACCCGAGCTGCGCCAGCACCGCGCCGAGCCTGGCCATGTCGGCCGACAGACGCGCGTGCAGCGATGCGCCGGGCGGAAGCGGATCGCGCGGCGCGGCCAGCTCGGCCAGCGCCGCCGCACCCGCGCCGGCCAGGAACTCCCCCAGCGGCCGGATGCCGTCGGGCGGCAGCAGCGCGGCGCGATCGTAGGGCGACGAGTCGAGCGCGGCGCGCGCGGGCGGCCACGTGCCGCTCACCGGCGTGTAGTCGCTGGAGCCGTCGCCCGAGCCGCTCGCCCTCGTGCCCGGGCTCGCGCCGGCGCCGCCGATCACCGCGCCCGAGGCACTCGATCCGGCGCCGGCCGCGACCAGGACCTGGGCCAGCTCGAGCCACTCGGCCGACGACAGGCCGCGCGCGAGCAGGCCGCGGCCGAGCTGGCGCGCCCGCTCCGGCGGTCCGCCGTCGTGACCTCGCTGCTCGGCCAGCGCCAGCACCGCGAGCCAGCGGCACAGCGCCTCGACGAGGATGCGCGCGGTCGCGTCCGCCTCGGTGGCGGTGCGCGCCCCGGACAGCGCGAAGACAAGCTCGGCCAGCGGCTCGGGCGCGCGCGCGCTCCAGGTCTCGACCAGGAGCGGATCGAGCGACGGCGTGACCGCCGACGCGGCGACGGCGGCCGACAGCGCGCTGGCCAGCTCGAGCGCGGTGGGAAAGCGGCGGGCCGGATCGCTGGCCAGGGCGCGGGCGAGGACGGCGTCGAGCGCGCCGGGAACCCCGCCACCGACGGGCGCGGGCACCGTCTCGATGCGCGCGCGGGCCAGCTCGTCCGCGGTGTTGCCGCGAAACGGCGGCTGCCCGCTCAGCAGGTAGTAGAACACGGCGCCCAGCGCGAACACGTCGGCCCGCCGGTCCACCGCGCCCGGCGACGCCCACTGCTCCGGCGCCATGTAGTGCGGCGAGCCCAGCGCCTGGTCCTCGCGGGTGAGCTCGACCGACACAGGAACGCCGGCGCGGCCGGCCGGCAGCTCGCCGTCGTCGAACGCCTTGGCCACGCCGAAGTCGATCAGCTTGGGCAGGAGCCGCCCGCCCGACGCCATCACCATGACGTTGGCCGGCTTGAGATCGCGGTGCACGATGCCGAGCTCGTGGGCGGCGTGCACGACCTCGCACAGCGCCACCGCCAGCGGCGCGAACAGGGCCGGCGGCATCGGGCCGCGCTGGCGGACCAGCGCGCGCAGGGTCTGGCCGCGGACCAGCTCCATCGCGATCCACAGCAGGCCGTCCGGCTCGGCGCCGAAAGCGTATACATGGGCCGCGTACGGGTGATCGAGCCGGGCGGCCAGGCGCGCCTCGCGCAGGAAGCGCTCGGCCCGGGCCGGCGTGACCGGGCGGTCGCGCCGCATCACCTTGATCACCGCGTCGCGGCCGAGCATCTCCTGCTCGGCGCGGTACACCTCGCCCAGTCCGCCGGCGGCCAGCTCCTGGACCACGCGGAAGCGGCCCAGGACGCGACCGACGAGCGCGCGGTCGGGCGGGAGCGTTCCGGCCGCGGAGCGCTGCGGGGCCGCCCCCGCACCCTCCTGCGAGGCCTCGGCCTCGGTCGGAATCGTCTCACCGGTCTCCGAGGGCGGATCGCCGAGGGAGGGACTATCGGACAGCTGTGACAAGACCGGGGCCCATCGTACCCTTCCGGAGCCCCGGGCCGCGATGATTTGCCCGATGCCGCAGAGCGGCATGCACTGAAAAGCCCTGAGAGGACCGAGGCAGGAAAGAGCTGACTGGTGACGTGGCTCCCACATCATGCACTGGTCGCGCCAGAGGGTGCGGCCCCGTCCGGCTGGCTGCTCTTCCTGCACGGCATCATGGGCAGCGGGCCGAACTGGCGAACCATCGCCCGCCGGCTGGTCGCGGCGCGCCCGGACTGGGGTGCGGTGCTCGTCGATCTGCGGATGCACGGGCGCTCGCAGGAGGCGCCGCCGCCGCACACGCTGGCCGCGGTGGCCGCGAAGATCTGGAGCGCCTGGCCGGGGATCTGGGCGGCAAGGGCATGAACGTGGCCGGCGTCATCGGCCACTCGTTCGGCGGCAAGGCGGCGCTCGCGTATCGCGCGCCGCGCGCCCGAGGGCCTGCGTCGAGACCTGGGTGCTCGACGCGTCGCCGTCGGCGCGGGCCGGCGCAGCTCGCCGAGGCCGGCACCGCCGCGCCCGAGACGCCGGGCGACGGCGCGGGCGACGTGCTGCTCGCGCTCGAGTCGCTCCCCGGCCAGTTTTCCAGCCGGGACGAGTTCATGGCCGCGATGACCGACCGCGGCTTCTCGCGCCCGCTGGCCGAGTGGCTGGCCATGAACCTGGACCGGACCGACGGCGGCGTGCGCATGCGGCTCGACCTCGCCGCCGTGCGCGCGCTGCTGACCGATTACCACGCTCAGGATCTGTGGCCGGCTGTCGAGTCGGACCTGCCCGGCCGGCTCCGCTTCGTGGTGGCGGGCCGCTCCAGCGCGGTGAGCGAGGACGACCGGCGCCGCCTCGAGTCGCTGGGCGACCGTATCTCGCTGCACGTGCGTCGACGCCGGCCACTGGCTCCACATGGAGGCGGCCGATGCGCTGCTGCAGCTGTTCAGCGCTGAGCTGACGCGCCTGCGCCCGGACTGAGCACCGCGGCGACCAGCGCCAGCTCGGCCACGAACTGCTCGCGCGCCGCGCGCCGCTCGTCGGCGTCCGGGATGCGCAGCAGCGATGACGGATGCACGGTGGCCAGCGTCTGGCGCGCCCACGTCGACTCGAACAGCGCGCCGCGCGACTGCGTGACGCGGAACGCGCGCCCCAGCAGCGACTGCGCGGCGGTGGCGCCGAGCAGGATCAGCACCTCCGGCTCCACCGCGGCCAGCTCCGCCTCGAGCCAGGGCCTGCACGCGGTCACCTCGGACGCGCTCGGCTTCTGGTGCATGCGCTTCTTGCCGCGCGGCGTCCACTTGAAGTGCTTGACCGCGTTGGTGACGTAGATCTGGTCGCGCGCCAGCCCGGCCGCCTCCATCATCTGATCGAGCAGGCGACCGGCCGGACCCACGAACGGGTGTCCGGCCAGGTCCTCCTCGTCGCCGGGCTGCTCGCCGACCATCATCGCGCGGGCGCGCGCCCGGCCCTCGCCGAACACCGCCTGGGTCGCGCGCTGGTACAGCTGGCAACCCTCGCAGCCCTGCACCGCCTCGCGCAGGGAGTGCAGGCCCTTTTGCTCGGGCAGGAAGTCGGCCGCGGTCATCGTGTCTCCCGGAGCCTCCACTTGTGTCGTAACGGCCCGAACCGGCGGCGGCAACCGATCCGCGCTGGACGAGAGGGGAGGCGCCGGCTCGTGACCGGCGGGCGCACAACCCCCAGCGATTCCGGGCCGGTTCGACGCCCCGTCGACCGCGGGTCGCGACTCGGCTCGTCGGCCCGGTTGCCGGCCCCGGTCGCGCCCAGCTCGCTGGCCCCGGTCGCCGGGCCGGCTTGTCGGCCCGGTCCGCCGGCCGGGTCGCGGCCCGGTTTCGCCGCCCGGTGCGCCGGCCGGTCGCCACGGCCTGGTCGCCATCGACGAGCCCCGCTTCGCGAGCCCGGCCGTGCGCTATAGTGACGGTGCGAGCGCAGGGGTCTCCGTACCGGCCGTCCGGGCCCTGGCGGTGTGGATGGGAAAGGGGATGGCCCGTGACTGCGTGGAACACGAACACCGAGTCCACGACGTGGGAGCTCGCCGGCGGTGACGGCGCGGCGCTGATGGTCCACAGCTGGCAGCCGCGCGGCGGCGCCGGCGACGCGTGGTCGGTCGTCGCGCTGCACGGCGCTGTCTCGCACGCGGCTGGTTCGCTCCGCTCGGCCGCGCCCTGGCGCGCCGCGGGATCGCGGTGCACGCGCCCGACCGGCGCGGCTCGGGACGGCTGCGTCAGCTCGAGCTGCCGGCCGCGCCCGAGGTCTTCCTCGACGATCTGCGCCGCGTGGTCAGGGCGGTGCGCGCGCGCGGCCGGCGCGTCTGCCTCGCGCCCTGGTGCCTGGGCGCGCAGCTCGGCGTCCCCGCGCTCGGCGACGCCTGCCAGGTCGATCACCTGCTGCTGCTCGCGCCCGCGCTGGCTCTGAGCGACAAGGTGGCCGGCGGCCTCGACGCCGGCGTACGCGCGGCCGGCAGCCACATCTCGCTGCCGGCCAGCGACGAGGACTTCGTCGAGGGCTCGGCCGGCCGCGCCTTCCTCGCCGCCGATCCGCTGCGCTGGCGCACCGTGCCGCGCACCTTCCGCATGGTCACCGACCGCCTCGACCTCATGATGCGCGCCCAGCTTCCCCGCGTGACCTCGCCGGTGACCGGCATCTTCGCCAGCCGCGACCGCATCACCGACAGCACCGCCGGCAGCGGCCTCCTGGCCGACCTCGGCCACCGCGCGCTGTCCATCGACGGCAGCCACAGCTTCTTCCTCGACGATCCGGACGGATCGGCCGAGATGATCCGCGGCCTGCTGAGCTGACCGCCGGCCGGGCCGGTGCTCGATCCGCGACGCCGTACTCCTCCTGGCCTAGGTGCCGCGCCGAAGAAGGCGGCCAAGGCCACTGCCGCAATCGCCTCCTCGACTGCATCGTAGAAGCGCAACCCGCGGCCCGGGTAGTCATCCTCGTAGAACGAAGCCGCGGCGTCGAGCTCGGCCCGAGCTGCCGGATCGAGGACGACGCGCTTCACGATCTACTTCTGCTCAGGCCGCCGGCGCGCGAGAAGGCGGGCCCGCCCCTCGGCAAGGACCTGCTCCAGGGGAATGCCAGGTGCATCGCGCTCGATCCGGCGAACCAGCTCCGCCGCCCATGCGCCCTCGTGCGCAAGCGTGAGGTCGCCCTGATCCTGTTCATCCCTGTCGTCGAGGCTGGACCATAGCTCGTCGGCAGCAGCCGCACGCTCGGCAGCCGGGAGCTGCAAAAGAGCGTCGAGATGCTCCCGTGGGTTCGACATGCCCGGAGGGTACCAGACGACGACAGCATGGCGCCTTTGGGTGGCGCGCTGGATGAGGTGCGCTGCGACGCCGCTGCCGGCGCCGAGATCCTGGCCTACCGCTGCCGCCTCTCGCTCGGCTCGATCAGCCTGTCAACCCGCGTGCCGGTCGAGCTGTAGCGACGGCCGCGAGGCTCAGAAGCAATCGAGCGGGGCCTCGGCGAAGGAGGCCTCGCCCGAGCGGATGCGGGCCAGGGTGGCCGCGACGTAGGGAAGCTCGGTCTGGAACCAGTAGTCGCACGTCCGCTGCGCACCCTGGTAGAAGGCGGCCGAGCGTCTCGTCCCGCGCCGGGCGGCGTCGGCGTGCGAGAGAAGCTGCCAGCCGATCGCGATGGCCGAGAACGCGTCCATGTAGTCGGCCGCGTGGCGCAGCATGCCGTCGGCGTCGCCGTTCATTCCCTTGACGCCGATCGCGGTGGTGGTCCGGATCAGGTCCTCGAGCGCGGCCGACAGCGCCGTCGCGTGCTCCTCGAGGCCGGACTCGCGGGCGGAGGTCAGCTCGCCCTGCACCGCGCGCGCGAACAGGAGCAGCGGCTCGCCGCCCAGCGCCACCGCCTTGCGGCCGAGCAGGTCCATGGCCTGCATCCCGGAGGTCCCCTCGTGGATGGAGTTGAGCTTCTGATCGCGCCACCACGCCTCGGGGCGGAACTCGCTGGTGTAGCCGTAGCCGCCGTGCACCTGGATGGCCAGCGTGTTGGCCTCGAAGCCGTACTCGGCCGGGAAGGTCTTGGCCACCGGGATCAGGAGATCGAGCAGGAGATGCGCCTCGCGCCGGGCGGCCTCGTCGGCCGCGTGCCCGGCCATGTCGGTCAGCATCGCCGCGCGCAGGAGCAGGCCGAGCCCGCCCTCGACGATCGCCTTCTGGCGCAGCAGCATGCGCCGCACGTCGGCGTGCTCGATGATCGCGATCTGCGGCGCGCGCGGATCCTTGGCCGACAGCGGCCGGCCCTGCGGCCGGTCGCGCGCGTAGGCGAGCGCCTCCTGGTAGGCGACCGACGCGCTGGCGATGCCGTTGAGCCCGACCATCAGCCGCGCCTCGTTCATCATCTGGAACATGTGGCGGATGCCCTGGTGCGGCTGCCCGACCAGCCAGCCGCGGCAGTCGCCCGCCTCGCCGAACGCGAGCTGCACGCTGGGCAGCGCCTTCCAGCCGATCTTCTTGAACACGCCGATGCAGTGGACGTCGTTGGGCACGAGCGCGCCGTCCTGCTCGCGCAGCTTCGGGATGGCGAACAGCGACACGCCCTTGATGCCGTCGGGGGCGCCGTCGATGCGGGCCAGGGTCAGGTGCACGATGTTGTCGCTGATGTCCTGCTCGCCGCCGGAGATGAAGATCTTCGTCCCGCGGATGGCGTAGCTGCCGTCGGGCCGCGGCGTGGCGCGGGTCTGCACGTCGGTGAGGCTGCTGCCGGCCTGCGGCTCGGTCAGCGCCATCGTGCCGGTCCACTCGCCGTCGTACATCCGGCGCATGAAGCGCTCGCGCAGATCCTCGTCGCCGAACGACTCGATGAGGCGCGCCGCTCCGGTGGTCAGCCCGGCGATGCCGTACACGCTCAGGTTGGCGGCCATGAGATAGGCGGTGGCCACCGCGGTCACGGTCATCGGCAGCTCGGCGCCGCCGACCTCCGCGGGCCGCGTGGCCGGCAACACGCCGAGATCGACGATCTGCCGGTAGAGCGCGCGCATCTTCGGATGCAGGTGCACGCGCCCCTTCTCGAAGCGCGGCAGCTCGCGGTCCATCTCCTCGTAGGCCGGGAACAGCACGTCGCGCGCGACCCGGCGGGTCGAGTCGAGGAACATGGCGCAGGTCTCGCGCGAGTGGCCGGCGAAGTCGGGCAGCGCCAGCACTCGATCGAGGCCGATCACCTCGTCGAGCAGGAAGTCGATCAGATCGTCTGGAAACAGCGGATTGGCCATGTCACGGCGCCTCGTAGGGGAACTCGCGCTCGACCAGCTTCCACATGTCGTCGGCGATCGGCCGCGTCGATTCCTCGTGCAGGTGTCCGACAAGACCGGCGCAGCGGGCCACCATGACCACGCCGCGCATCACCTCGCCGGGAAGCCCGGCCTCGCGCAGCACCGCCGCGATCGCCGAGCTGACGTTGGCCGGCACCACGCGGCCCACCACCTGGACGAAGGCCGCCTCGAGGTGGCGCAGCGCCCCGATGAACTCGCCCGGCGCACCGGCCGACCCGGCGATTGTCAGCAGCCGCGGCACCCGCGGATCGCCGCCCTTGTGGGTCGGATGGCCGAATCCGGGCAGCGGCCGCTTCTCGCGCCGGTGCTGCTCCACCTCGGCCACCGCGGCCTGCGCCCGCTGCGCGGACGGCACGCCGACGATGCGATCGAGCACCGCCGCGCTCGCGCTGGCCGTCCCGGCGAAGCGGTCGCCGACCCCGAGCAGCCCGGCCGCCACGGCCCCCTGGTACGACTCAGGCGCCCCCAGCATCGTCATCCGCGACGCCACCACCGACGGCACCAGCCCGTGCTCCATGATCGTGACCAGCACCGCATCGACGATGCGCACCTGCATCGCCGTCGCGTCGGCCCCGAGCAGCTGAAACAGGAACATCTCGGTGAACGAGACCTTCCCCATCAGCTCCTCGACCAGATCTTTGCCCCGCACCTCGATGCGGTCGGCCGTCGCCCCGCACACGCGGGTCGACCTCTTCGTCTGTGATGGCTGTCCTGACATGCCTCGCCTCTCTGCCGGGTCACGACACCATAGCGCGACCCGGCGCGTGGAGGCACGTCACCGCCCGAAGCCCTCATCTTGACCATGCGACGGGACCGCTGCCGCGCTCAATCCCCCAGGAATCCGGCCAGGAGCTCCTCGGTGCGCGAGATGATGAGCGGGATCGAGGCCGCCAGCTCGTGCTCGTCGTCCACCTCGATGAGGCGGACGTGGCGCTTGCCGGCTGCCCACGTGCGGGACAGGGCCGGGTCGACGACGTCGTCGCGGGAGCCGTGGATGATCAGGGTCGGCACGCGCACGTCGGGCCAGCCGACGTCCACCTCTTGTACGTCGCGGATGAAGTCGAAGTGCATGCGGGCGGGCTGGCCGCTGGCGTGGTCGTGCACCTCGAGCCAGCCGCTCGACTTCCCAGTCGCGGAAGGCCTGCTCGCCGATGCGGGCCGGCCAGCGCTCGGCGATGCGGAAGGCCGGGGCCAGCAGGACCAGCGCGCAGATGCGCGGGTCCTGCTCGGCGGCGCGGGCGGCGGCGAGGCCGCCCAGGCTGGAGCCGAACACGACCGCGCGATCGCGCTCTTCCCCGATGGCGCCGCGGATCACGTCGATCATCGCGCTCAGCTTCCAGCGCTCGAACGACGGGTACCCTCCCATCCAGGCGCGTCATCTCCACGCCGCGGCCGGCGAAGTGATCGGCCAGCGCCACCGCCTTGCGCGAGCCCGGGCTGGACGCGAACCCGTGCATGTACAGCCAGCGAGGCCCGTGCGCGCTGCTCATGCGCCCGACCTTACACCGCCGGCCACCTCAGCCCGCCTTGGCCGCGACCAGCTTGTCCGCGAACTGACCCTTGACCCGCTCCATCAGCTCCGCGCGCGCGGCGCCGAAGTCCTCGGTCTTGACCGAGGCGTGGACCATGAAGGTGGCCTTGCCCTCGGCCAGCTCGGACACCGTGACGTTCCGGACCCGGCTCGGCCATGACGGCGGGCACCTCATCCACCGCGCGGCGCAGGCCGGTCTTGGCTCCTTCGAGATCGCCGCCGCACTGGACCACGACCTGGAACTCGAGGCGGCGCGTGCCGAGCGCCGACAGGTTCTCGATGCTCGTCGCCGTGATGGCGCCGTTGGGGACGATGACCTTGCGCATGTCGCTTGTGTGCAGGATGGTGGTGAAGATGTGCACCGACTCGACCTTGCCGGTCTTGCCGGCGACGACGACGGTCTCGCCGACCCGGTAGGGCCGGAACATCATGATCATCACCCCGGCGGCGAAGTTGCCCAGCGAACCCTGCAGGGCCAGGCCGACGGCGAGGCCGGCGGCGCCGATGATGGCGACCGCGGCGGTGGTCTTGACGCCCAGCCGCTCGAGCGCGGCGATCACAACGATGCACAGGAGCAGCGCGTACGCCACGTCGGCGATGAACTTGACCAGCGACTCGTCGGTGTGGGCACGGCTCAACAGGCGCGAGATGATCCGCGTGGCCAGGCGAGCCGCCCATCGCCCGATCACGAAGACGATCGCCGCCATCACGAGGTTGATGGCGAACGGGATCAGGTACTCCTCGCCGATCTGGACGAGGCGATCGACCGAGACTTGATCAGGAATCACGCGCGAAGCATAGACCGAAGAGTGGCTTTCACGGCGTGCTAGATCGAAGGGGCCTCTCACCTGACGACGTGGTGTTGCCGCACGCGCGGGGCTCGCCATCCTCCGCGCGGCATCTTGCGCAGCGACAGCTCGAGGGCGCGGCGGAGCCAGATCTGCGAGGTCGGCTTGTAGGGGTACGTGCGATCCGAGTGCCACAGGATCGATCCGGTCCGGTTGTTGACAAGGGTCAGGACCAGCCGCAGGAAGGACGGATATTTCGGCACCGCCCGGGCCTCTTTCAGATATTCGGCTTCCTCTGCCAGCTCCGCTGTCGTCTCCGATCCCTCCGCGGCGATGCGGCTGGCGCGCTCGATCCGTTCTGCGGGCGTTCCGTCGTCGACAAGCGCGCCCACGGTGCCCACCGCGGTGGCGCCGGCGCTGAGCAGCGCGAGCACCTCCATGAAGTCGGCCATGTCCATGCGGTCGTCCCCGACGTAGGCCTCGCCGCCGACGTAGAGCGTCCCCTGCGAGCCGGTCGCCGCGCCCAGACGCACCGGCAGAGACACCGGCACCAGCCGGTCGGGCGAGCGGGTCTGCTCCTCGGCGTGCGCGTTGAGGAGGCCGACCGTGTCGGCCAGCTCCATGTCGGTCAAGGCCCGCCGCACAGTGCCGACCGAGTAGTTGCCGGAGCGGTCGATGATGGTGGCCAGTCGGTAGCGGCGCCCGTGCAGCGCCGCGCTCATGCTGGCCATCACCAGGGAGCGGAAGGCGGCGCCCACCGCCTCGACGCGCGCCGGGTCCTGCTCGAAGGTCGAGACGCGCGTCTCGACCGGCAGCAGGTTGACCGTGACGATCTCCGCACTGCGTTGCTTCGCGGCTGCAGCCTCGAGCTCGATCTGTGGTCCCATCGACCCACAGCCCGCAGAGACCGCAGTCGCGACGACGACGATGAACAAGAAGAACGAGTGTCTGCGCATGCCCCGGGCGCCAGTGCAAGGAGCACACCGATGGCATGAACCGGCATCCGCGCCGGCGTCTGCGACTATCGCAGCTGGAGCGTCAGACCTTGAGCTCGCGCGCGACCGCGACCGCAGCGTCGACGTTCTGCAGATGGCTGAGCTGCGAGAGCATGTGCTCCTTTACCTGCGTCGTCATCAGCTCGAGATCCGTGTCCGAGATCTCCATGGCCGCGGCGAACTTCTTGATCAGCGCGGCCTCGCCCTTGCCGTAGTCACCGTCGGAGAGCGCGAGGAGCAGGGCGGTCATCAAGAAGAGCTGGCGCAGCTCGCCGCGGGGCAGGGCCAGGGCCAGGGTCTCCGGGGCGATGGCGACGTCGCGGTCGAGGGCCGCCAGGCCGGAGGGGAGGTCGCCGATCGAGGCGAAGAACTCGCTGATCAGGGCGCGCTCGCGCTCGTGCACGTCGCCGTCCGCCTTGGCCACGGCGAACAGGCCGCGTGCGATCGCCTCCGCCTCGTGCTCGCTGATCTCGATCTCGGGCAGCAGATCCGTCATCTCCCTCTCCTCGTTCAGCGGCGATCGCCGCACAGGATCTTGAGCTCGGCCATGCGCCGCTGCAGGGCCTCCATCGACATGCCGGCGTACTTCTGCGGCAGCATGCGCCGGCTCGACGACTCGAATACCGCCAGGAGCTCCATGTACTCGAGCATCTCGACGTCGCCGGCCGGCAGGTAGTCGGCGATGGCCTGCTCGAAGTGCGCCGTCGTGACCTTGGGCTCGCCGGCGCCCTGCTCGGCGGCCATGTTGTGGGCCAGGAGCGCCACCGCCTCGATGTCGGCGTTGGAGTAGCCGACGATGCGCTGCGAGATGGCGTCGCGGTCGCGCGGGAACTCGATGCCCGCGTCCAGCTTGTGCTTGCGCAGCTGCGCGCCCAGCACCAGCTCAACCTCGGCCGCCGTCTGCGCGTAGAGGAACGGGATCTTGCGGTCGAGCCGCCCGGCGCGCTTGATGTCCACGTCCAGCTTGTCGGGCCGGTTCGTCATCAGGATGAAGAGGACGCGCCCGCGGTTGGACGTGTCGCTCATGAACTCCTTGAGCCGCGCGACGACGCGGGAGCCGGTGCCGCCGTCGGTCTCGCCTCCCTCGCCGCCGGAGCCGAACGAGCGGTCCCCCTCGTCGATGATGACGATGATGTTGCCGATGGCGCGCACCACGTCGAGGATCTTCTCGAGGTTCGACTCGGTCGAGCCGACCCACTTGGAGCGGAAGTTCTTGAGCTTGATCCCGGTCAGCCCGCTCTCGCGCACGAACGCCTCGGCCACGAAGGTCTTGCCGGTCCCCATCGGGCCGGTGAACAGGACGCCCATCGGCACGCGGCTGGTCCGCCCGTCGCGGATGTTGCGGGCGATGCCGCCCAGCTCGCGCTTGATCTCGTCCATCCCGCCGACGACCGAGAAGTCGTGGGCCGGCTCGACGAACTCGACCAGGCCGAAGCACTCGCGCTCGATGATCTCGCGCTTGCGGCGCGCGAGCAGGGCCAGCGCCTGCACCATCTCCTCGCTGGTCTCCCCCGCGGCCGCCGGCTTCGGTGTCACGCCGACCAGCTCGTGCACCTCCTCGCGCGACATGCCCTGGGTCACCGCGGCGAGCTTGCGCGCGCGGGTCTCGTCCCCGCCGATGAGCGACTTGATGTAGCGGAACCGCGTCTCGGCGTCCTCGGCCGAGGCGGGCGGCGCCTGCAAGATCGAGTTTATCTGCACCAGCTTGAGCCCGGCGGTCAGGTCGGCGAGCTTCTCGGTCCAGTCGCGGTCCAGCTCGCTGTTGCAGAAGGCGATCGCCTCGCGGCGCAGCTCGCGGTCCGGCATCGGCACCTTGACCGCCGCCACCCGCGGGTTGGACATGATCTTGGCGTGCAGCTCGGCCGGCGCGTCGGTCAGCAGAATGACGACGTTGTCGGACGCCTCCAGCTCCGGCGCCATCGACCAGCGCTGCAGGCTGACCGTGGCCAGACGGTCCTGCTCCGACGAGAAGCTGGCGTCGCCGGCGGGCGCGACCATCTCGACGTAGTCGATGAGCAGGCCGACGTTGTCGCGCGTGAAGAGCAGCTGCTCGAGCACCGGCAGCACCTTGGCCGGCGCGCGCTGGAGCAGCAGATCTTCGAGCCCCTCGACCGAGTCGCCCTTCTTGATGAAGCGCACGCCGGTCGACACGTTGAACTGGATGATGACTTCCTTCTTTTCCAGCACCTCGCGCGCCACGAACTCGTACACCGGCACCAGCTCGCCGTCGCGCAGCACCCGGTCGTGCACGTTGCCGTAGAGCACGAACACCGAGGCCTCGCCGCGCAGGTAGCGGCGGCGCAGCTCCTCGGCCCAGCCCGGCAGCACCGTGGCCTTCCCCGCCACGGGCGTCACATCGTCTTCTTGGCCGCCGCCTGCTTCGCCGCCGAGGCGTTGCGCAGGCGCTCCCACTCTGCCTTGGCGGTCACGTCACCGGACTGCTGGCGCAGCTTCTTGAGCTTTGTGTCGAGGTCCGACTCGCCCAGCTCCTGGCCCAGGTTGGCCTGCGCGATCGTGTTCTTTATGTGCGAGCGGACGTTGTCGAGCGCCTTTACCTCGGCGTCAATCGACACGCCCTCGAGCTGCTCCTGCACCCGCACGCGGGCCTCGGCCGAAGCCATCTTGGCCAGCATGTTGTCCTTCTCGGCCTTGAGCTTCTGGATCTCCGACTGGACTTGCAGCAGCGACGCCTTGGCCGAGTCGGCATCGGTGACCGCCTGTTCGAGGTCGGCGGTCAGCTCACCCACCGTGGCCTGCAGCGACTTCTGCTTCTGCACCAGGATGAGACCCAGCTCCTGCTGGTTGGTCTCGACCGCGGTCGCGAGGTCCACATCGATCTGGGCCAGCTCCGCGCTGCGATCTTTCAGCCGGCTGCCCACGTCGTCGCGCCGGCGGATGATGGCCGCCGTGGCGCGCTTGAGCTGCGCGTACTTCTCGACCATCGAGTTGATCGCGTTCTCGTATGCGATCTCTGGATGTTTCTTCTCGACGTCGGAGATCCACAGCGAGATGAAACCGCGCCAAAGGTTGCCGATCCGCGAGAAGAATCCGACCTTCGCCATCGTTGACCCTCCGCCCCGGAGAAGAGCTGCCACAATAAGGCTCGCCCGAAACCACTGTCAACCGCGCAGGACTGCGGGGCGCTCCGGTTGCCGCCGCGTCACAGAGTCGATACCATCTGCCCGTGGCCGGGTTCTTCCGCAAGGTGGCGGGTGCGTTCATCGAGGTAGAGCGCGGCGAGAAGGACCGGGCGGCTGGCTCGGCCGATCGCCCCGCCGAGGCCAACCTCGACGACATCACCCGCGGCGCGTCCGAGCTTCTGGCCCAGCTCGAGAGCACGCAGTCGGCGGAGACCTCGGGCCGACGAGGCTCGCGGGCGCGAGGTCAGGCCGCCCCCGCCGAGGCCGCCCCGGCCGGCAGCCCCGCTGCCGGTGCGCCGCCGCCCGACTCGCTGATGGGCTTCACAGCCGAGCAGGTGTTCGCGGCCGGCGGCCTGGGCGACGGCCCGCAGACAGCGCCGCGTGTGCTCAAGATCATCGCCGGGCTGTCGATGTTCCCGGCCGAGCAGCAGGTCGTGATGGTCCGCGCCATGGACCAGGCCGACGACACCTGGTCGGAGGAGCAGGTGCTCGACGACGCGCGCAAGCGCCAGTCGGCCCTGCGCAGTCATCTGACGGCCGTCGAGCACGAGCGCGGCGCCCGCATCCAGCAGCTCGATGCGCTCATCCAGAACGCCCAGAGCCAGGGCAAGCAGCTCATGGAGGAGATCGATCGCCAGATGGCCGATCTCCAGATCCAGCGCGAGGCGGCCATCGCCGACGCGACGGCCACCGTCACCGATCTCGAGCACCAGAAGAAGGGCGTCGAGGAGCAGGCAGAGCACGCCCGCCGCGGCATCACCCACGTCATCAACGCGCTATCCGGCCTGATGGGTTTCTTCGGCCAGCGCGCGGCACCATAGGGGCCCTGGGCCCGTAACAGGTCTGGACCTGTTTCGCAGCGCCACCATCGCGGTGGGTACAGAGGGGAAGGACCGATGACGAGCTATCGGTTGAAGCCGGCGGCCAAGATCTTGATCGTTCTCGTGCTCGGCGGGGTCGCGTACGGCGGCTACCACTTCTTCCTGCGCGACAAGATCGGCGGGCAGAAGGCGCAGGGCGGCGACGAGGCGGGCAAGTCGGGCGACCCGGGCGGCACCGCCGCCTCGGGCGGCTCCGACTCCTCCGGCGGCGGCGACAAGCGCACCTTCAAGGTGGCGCTGTCGGAGTGGCCCGGCCACATGCCGATGGTGATCGCCAACGGCGGGCTCAAGACCCAGCCCGGCTCGGCGGTGGCGGCCGAGGGACTCCAGCTGGAGGTCCTCTTCATCGAGGATCCGGTCAACAAGAACGAGGCGCTGCAGACCGGCAAGGCCGACTTCGTGTGGCAGACGGTCAACGAGATGCCGATCAACCTGGTCGGCTACAAGCGCGCCAATGTCGACGCGCGTGCGTTTCTACAGATCGACTGGTCGCGCGGCGGAGACGCCTGCATCGCGTCGGCCGAGGTCAAGAAGGTGGAGGACATCCTCGGCCGCAAGGCCGCGATGCTCAAGTTCTCGCCCGACCACACCGTCTTCGAGTTCATGCTGAACAACTCGCGCCTCACGCCGCAGCAGATCGAGCAGGTCCGGGGCGACACCAGCTTCGACATGTCCGACTTCACCTACGGCCGGGTGATGTTCGTGCAGAACAAGGTCAACGTGGCCTGCCTGTGGGAGCCGGACGTGTCGCTGGCGCTGAAGAGCCGGGCCGGCGCGCACCGGCTGTTCTCCACGGCAGATGCCACCGAGCTGGTCGCCGACGTGGTGCTGGCCCGCCAGGATCTGCTCCAGAAGCACCCGGAGGTGGCCGAGAAGCTGGCCCGCGCCTACTTCGCCGGCGTCAAGCGCGCCGAGGCCGACCGGGACGCGGCCGCCAAGCTGATCGCCTCGACGGTGCCGCGCTTCCGCGACGAGCTCAAGGAGGCCGGCACGCGCGCCGCGTTCCAGTGGGTCAAGTGGACCGACCTGGCCGACAACGCCCGCTTCTTCGGCGTGGACGGCACCAAGCCGGCCTTCGATCGGGTCTACAACCAGGCCGACGGCATCTGGCAGGCCTACCCGGACGCGCAGATCACCGAGCGCTTCTCCCCGGCCAACCTGCGCAACGACTCGGTCATCCGCAAGCTGTGGGGCTCGGCCCAGGCGGCCGACAAGGCGGAGCCGGAGAAGCCGAAATACGAGCCCAAGGTGGCCGAGACCGGCAAGCCGGTGTTCACCAAGCCGGTCACCATCAACTTCTCGACCGGCCAGGCCGCGCTCGACGCCGAGTCGATGCACATCCTCAACACCCAGCTGGTGCCGCAGTTCGAGATGGCGCGCGCCATGTACATCCGCGTCGAGGGCAACACCGACAACATGGGCAGCGAGAAGGTCAACAAGGCGCTGAGCGAGCAGCGCGCCAAGGCGGTCGTCGACTTCCTCGTCTCCAAGGGGATCGATCCGCAGCGCATCAACGCGCGCGGCAACGGCCCGGGCAACCCGGTCGCCTCGAACAAGACCTCCGACGGCCGCGCCACCAACCGGCGCACCGACATCCTCTTCATCAGCGGCGAATCCGCGAACGGCGGCTGAGCCGTGATGGGCGCCCGCTACCTCGCGATCCCGGCCACCGGCCCCCTGGCGCGCGCCTTGCCGCCGCTGGGGGTTGTCGCCTTCTTGCTGCTGTGGTGGGCCATCACGGCCATGGGCCTGGTCAACCCGGCCTTCATCCCGACCCCGGGCCAGACCTTCGGCGCTCTGCTCGACATGTTCCACGACGGCATCGCGCGCAAGGGGGACAGCGCGTTCTGGGACTCGAGCGCCATCGCCGACGGCTGGGCCTCGCTCGCGCGCGTGGCCAAGGCGATGTTCTGGGCGTCAATCATCGGCATCCCGATCGGCATCCTCATGGGTGCGTTCGGCCGGGTCGAGGCGTTCCTCAAGTGGGTCATCTTCCCGCTCAAGACAGCGCCGATCATCGCCTTCATCCCGGTGTTCATGACCATCTGGGGCGTGGACGAGAAGATGAAGGTCGGCTTTCTCTTCTTCGGCACGGTCGTCTACATGATCCCGCTGACCTTCGACGCCATCCGCGGCGTGCCCGAGGAGTACGTCGACGCGGCGGTCAACTTCGGCTTCAGCCCGATCGGCACGCTGTGGCACTTCCTCATCCCGGCGGCGTGGCCGCGCATCTTCGAGGCCATCAAGGTCTGCACCGGCATCGCGTGGACCTACCTGGTCGCCGCCGAGATCGTCAACGTCACCACCGGGCTGGGGCGCGTCATCTACGATGCGCGGCGCTTCCAGAACGCGCCGCGGGTGTGGGCCGGCATCTTGCTCATCCTGGCCATCGGCGTGCTGACCGACTACGCGCTCGGCGCGATCCGGCGGCGCTTCTTCAACTGGGAGGCGTGAGCATGGCCGCTCCGCTCATCGAGATCGATCGCATGTCGCAGGACTTCCCGTCCGGCGACGGCGACGGCGTCAACCACGTGGTCAAGGAGATCTCGTTCTCCGTCGAGCGGCCCGAGACGATCTGCATCCTGGGCCCGTCCGGGTGCGGCAAGTCCACCGTGCTGCGCGTCGTCTCCGGCATGCGCGACCGCTGGGTGCCGATGCCGACCAGCGGCGAGGTGCGCATCGAAGGGCAGCCGGTCACGGCCCCGCATCCGAAAGTGTTGACCGTGTTCCAGCGCCCGGTCCTCAAGGCCTGGCTCGACGTGCGCGGCAACATCGCCCTGCCGTTCCGCGCCGGGCTGTGGGGCAAGGGGGTGTCCAGCGAGGAGCGGGCCAAGCGCGTCGACGAGGTGATCGAGGCTGTCGGGCTCACCGAGGCGCGCCGGCTGCGTCCGAAGCAGCTGTCGGGCGGCATGAAGCAGCGGGTGTCGCTGGCGGCGCGTCTGGTGCTGCGACCGGCCATCCTGTGCCTCGACGAGCCGTTCTCGGCCCTCGATCCGGAGACGCGGCTGGAGATGCATCGCCTGGTGCTGCGGCTGTGGCAGCAGTTCCCGTGCGTGGCGCTGTTCGTGACCCACGACGTGTCCGAGGCGCTGCGCCTGGCCGACCGGGTCATCGTGCTGTCGACCCGCCCGGCGACGGTGGTGATGGACGTGAACGTGGTGGAGCCGAAGCCGCGCAGCGACGCGTGGATGCGCTCGCCCGAGTACCTCGATCTCGAGCAGCGCATCATCGCCCGCATCCGCGAGGCGACAGCGCGCGAGCGGCCCCAGGGCACCGTCGAGGTGTCGGTCTAGACGTGGTATAGGAGAGCGGCGTGGCCGGGCGCGACGCGGACAAGGACAGGAAGAAGAGCGGCCGCTACCGCTGGCGCGCTTTCTCGCACTGGCTCAACCTGGGCTTTCTGGCGGCCAGCGGCGCGGCGGTGGTGGTGCTGGGGCCGATCGCGCTCATCCCGGCGCTGGCGGTGGAGGCGGGGGCGCTGTGGGTGGTGCCGGACCTGCCCCCGTTCCGGCGCAGCGTCAACGAGCAGCTCGAGTACAAGGATGTGCTGGTCGAGCGCGCCTACTACCTGCACCAGCTGTGGGGGCTGCGGCCGCCGGCCAGGCGGTCGTTCGGGGCCAAGCTCGCCGGGCTGTTCGCCGAGACGGTGACCGACGACCTGGACGACCGCATCGAGCGGCTCGACACGAGGGCGGCCGAGTATCTCGAGCTGCGCCGGACCGTGCGCAAGCTGCGCGAGCTGCGCGAGCTGCGCGACGTCAAGCTGCACGAGCACGAGCTGGCCCGCCTCGAGCTGGTCATCAACGGCTATCTCCGCCTTCAGGTCGCTGCGCGCGTGCTGGCCAAGGCGGTGTCGAACCTGGACGAGACAAAGCTGCGCCGCGAGCTGCAGGAGGTCGTCGAGCAGCTCGAGGGCGTGGGCAAGGGGGAGCTGCGCGCGGTGCTGACCGAGCGCAAGCGGCTGTGCGATGCGCGGCTGGCCCGCCTGCCCAAGCTGGTGGCGACCCTCGAGCTGTTCCGCACGCGGGCCGAGACAATCGTCAACCAGATGCGCAACATCCACAGCCAGGTGCTGGCCGACCCGGGCACCAACGTCACTGCGTACCTGGGCGACCTGGTCGAGCGCCACGAGATTCTCGTCGATCCGCTCGGCACCCTCGAGGCGGAGCACCTGCTCGACGATCTTGTCGAGCCGGGCGCGGCCGTGCGCCAGGCGGCCGCCAGCGCCGCGATCAAGAGGTGACGGCGGCGGGTGAAGCGATGAGCGAGCCCTCGGATCTCACGCGCGAGGCGCTGTTCGATCGATCGCTGCCCGACAGCTGGGCGCCGCTGGTCGCCGCGGTCAGCGAGCTGGGCGGGCTGGCCGCGGCGGAGGCGAGCGGGGACGACGGGAAAGCAGAGCGGCGCGAGCGCGCGGCGGCGCTGCGATCGGTCATCGTGTCGGCCGCCGGTGACAAGGTGCAGGACAGCCCGGACGTGCTCGCGTGGGGCTCGCCGGACGCGCGGCGCTGGTTCACCGAGGGAGTGCTGCTGTGGACGCACTTCGCCGATGCCAGCGGGCGGGTGCGCATCGACATGCTGGGCTCGAGCGAGCTGGGCCGGTTTCCGATCGATCTGCCGGCCGATCCGGCGGCGCGCGCCCGCGTGCGAGCCGGGCTGAAGGCGGGCCTGGGCTGGCGGGAGGAGGAGCTGGCCGACATCGAGCGCGCGCTCGACCACCGCCTGTCGGGGCTCGCGCTCAAGCGGGCGATCACGGCCGAGATCGCGCGCCGGCTCGAGGAGGGCGGCGACGAGGAGGCTGTCGCCCTCATGCGCGCCGTGTACGGCGATCTGCCGCTGCGCGCCGGGGACGTGGCGCCGGTGGTGACGACGACCGGGGTCTTCTTCTGCCTTCCGCTCGGCGATCACGGCCTCGACGTGCCTGGCTACGCCGAACGCCCGGCAGGAGAGCGGGCCGCGATCGCGGAGTTCGCCGCAAGCCTGGGCAAGGCGGCCACCAGCCTCAAGAACGTGCGCTTTCCCGCGTTCGGCCTGTTCGATCCGGCCGCCGTCGACAGCGACTTTTACCGCGAGCTGGCCGCCGCGGTGGCCGGGCACGATCCGTCGCTGGCGCGGGTTCCCGAGCGGGTCGTGGCCGACACCTTCGCCACCATGGTGCTGGTCATCCCTTCGGCGGATGCGGCCAAGTACCTCATCCACGACTCGTGGGGGCACGGCTGGCAGGAATCGCTGTGCGAGTTCGAGTGGCTGTTCGGCGACTTCCAGGACGTGTCGGCGGCGCTGACCGGCGAGGCCCTGCGCGACGGCCTTGTCAACGCCGGCGGCAGCACCGTCGTCAACGAGGCATTGCTCGAGCGGGCCGCCGGCGCCGATCTGCGCCGCCGCATCGCCATCGGTCTCAACCTCGTCATCGCCGAGGCGCTGGCCGATCTGATGGAGCACAAGTACGGCCGCCAGCGCGAGCTCCTGCCGTCGTCGTCGCTCCTGCCCGCCGCGATCCTGAAGCTCGACCTGTCATGGATCGACGCCAGCCGCGTCGCGCGCCTGTGGAGCGCGCCGTACCGCCGCCTGGCCGGGTCGGCCGACGCGCGCCGCGAGCTGTGCGACGAGCTGGCCGCGATGGGGCTGCCCCGCGACGGCCTGCCCGAGGCCGTCGACGAGGCGCTTCGCTTCATCGCCGACCGGTTCGCCGCCGCGCTGCCGGCCCTCGCCCCGGCGCTGGCGCCGCCCCCGGGGCGCACCGGCGTGGACCTGGTCCAGCGCGCCGTCCTCGGCGTGGCCACTCTCGAGGCCGCGCTCGCGCAGCTCATCGCGCGCGGCGAGGCCCGGCTGGCCGCGCGAGGCGGAGACGCGGAGCCGCGCTGGCGCTGCCCGGCCGCCTGCATCGATCTGCTCGCCGTGCTTGTCGGCTGGTTCTACGACCAGGATCCGGCAATGCACATCTGGCACCTCGACGAGCTCGTCGCCCGCGAGCTGTGGCCGGCTCTGCTCGCCCTCGAGGCCGGCATCGACGCCGTCGCCGCGTGTTGAAAACGCCAAGACGCGAAGACACGCGGCCTGAAGGACCTAGAAGCGCAGCCAGGCCACCACGCCGGCGTGATCGCTGGGCCACAGCCGCGGCTTCGAGGGCGTGCGGAAGATCGACTGATCGCCGATGGTCGCGGCCAGGACCGGGTCCTTGAGGGTGAGGTTGCTGGTCCAGACCAGGTCGATGCGCTCGAACAGCCGCGAGTCCGGGTGGGTGAGGACCACGTCCTGGCAGCAGGTGAAGCCCGGGCCGCTGCCGATGGCGCGCTCGTTCCACACGTCGGTGTGGCCGGCGCCGGCCAGCGCCTGGTAGCTGGTTCCGGTCGCGGCGGGCGAGTTGAAGTCGCCGATCAGGATGGTCTCGCGGTCCGGCTCGAACGACGTCGCCAGCAGCGGGACCAGCTCGGCGATCTGGCCGAGCTGCGGCTGGCTCGTGTCGGGGACGCCCGGGATGAGCGGCTCGAGGTGCGTGCTGAAGAAGCGGAACGTGTCGCCGTCGACGGTGGCCAGCACGCCGACGAGGTTTCGCCGCACGAACATGTCCGGGATCTGCGGGATGGGCAGCGCGGCCTGGTAGTTGGCCTCGACCAGCAGGGTGGCCGGCACGTCGGCGCGTCGCAGGATCACGTCGGAGAACTTCACGCGCACGTCGGTGAAGCTCGGGTTGCCGTCCACCACGCCGTCGAAGCGAGGCAGCTCGATGTCGGTGCCCTGCTGCTCGGCCGCCACCTCGTAGTCGGCTCCGCGTGCGGCCAGCTCGTCCAGCAGGATGGCCAGGTAGTCGAATTGCTCGTCGGTCGCGTTGGGCGTGAAGTTGCCCAGGACGGTGTCGGACGGGAACTGGGTGAACAGGCGGGTGACCTCCTGCAGGCCGACGAGGTGCGGCCGGACCAGGGCGATCTCGCCGGCGATGGCGGCCATGCGGTCCTCGGGGCGATTGGCGAGCAGGTCGGCGAATCCCTCCGCCACCGCGAACGGGACCTCCTCCAGCGGCGCCGCGATGATCGGAAACACGTCGAGGCCGACGTAGAGGTTCTGGGTCATGACCCGCGCGCCCGTGCGCAGGCCGGCGATCCGTTCGAGCTCGGAGGTCGCCTCGATCTCCCCGAGCTCCACGCTCCCGGCGATCTCGTCCTCTGCGGAGTCGGATGCGGCCAGGTCGCATCCGGCCGCGAGCACGCAGCCGAGCAAGAGGGTCAACGTCGTTGTCTTCGTCATGATGTCTCTCCCGGTAGACGGCACGTGAGGACATTCTCGGCGCCGCGCGGTGCAATCGGCTATGACGGCCGTCGCTGCGCGCGGGACGCTCCTGCTCGTTCAACGCGATCTCTCCGCTGTCTTGTTGCGCTGCCGCTTACCGAGAAGCGTCCCGCTGACGATCATCGGCGCCTGGTCGTGTTTTCCCCATCACTGCAGCGCCGCGGTCGCGGAGATCCGTCACGAGATGGCGCGCGACCGCCGCAGACCCTGCGAGTCCAGCAGGCAGGTACGGAGTCTGCAACGCGCCGCGGACATGCCGACCTCGTCGAGATGCCTTTGCCTCCTTCTGACTGCCCTGGCCGTGCTCCTGGCCGGTTGCCTCGACACAGGCGTCCATCCGCCGACCGCGTCCGACGACGAGGACATCGACTGCGAGCAGGTCCGGGCCCAGGTCCGCTCGCGGCCGGCCCGGCCCGTGCCGCGACCAGGCGACGCGAACACGTGGCCCGCGCTCCGGCCGGTCGAGAGCTGTACCGAGCTGGCCGAGCAACGGCGTGAGGACGCGCTGCTGACGATGGAGTCGGAGCTCGATGACAGCTATCAGCTGGCGATGTACTACCGATGCTGGTCCGGGGACAGCGGAGACGGAAGCGGAGGCGGAGGCGAGCCGGGTCTCCCCTCGCCGGCGGACTACTCGCAGACGAACGTCCAGGTGCCGGGCGTGGACGAGCCGGACTTCGTCAAGAACGACGCCGACTACCTCTACGTCACGGCCGGCGGCGCGCTGCGCATCATCGACGCCTGGCCGGCGCCGGAGACCCACGTCGTCACGGAGGTCGAGATCGAGGGCAGGCCGACGCAGATGTTCGTCGCCGACGATCGGGCGCTGGTCTACTCGTCGCTCGACCCCGGGTCCAGCTCGTCCTGGGAGGACAGCTGGTACGACCCGCGCCCGTGCACCTATGGCTACCATTGCGAATTCACCGGCGACGGCAATCCGACGAAGATCACCGTGCTCGACATCGCCGATCGCGCGCACCCGGACGTCGAGCGCGAGATCTGGCTGTCCGGCTCCCTGGTCAGCGCCCGCCGGATCGGCACCAGCGTGCACACGGTGGTCAGCGACATGATGCGTGACATCCCCGGCGTGTCGTACTGGCCGGAGGGCCTCGAGTCGACGTCGGCGACGACGGCCGAGATCAAGTACGCCTTCGACAGCCTGCGCGCCCGGAATCGCCGCATCATCGCCACCACCCCCACCGAGCAGCTGCTTCCGTTCATGCGCGACGTCGTCCACGGAGCGGATGGCGCGCGCGAGCAGTCCCACCCTGACGCGTGCGGCAACGCGTTCGCCTCGTCGGCGGACGACGGAACCGCGATCACGTCGGTCACGTCGCTCGATCTGGCCAGCGCCGGCGAGCTGTCGGTGACGTCGATCATGAGCCGGCCGGGCGCGATCTACGCCTCCACCGACGCGCTCTACATGGCCAGCTCGTACCAGGGCGGGCAGCTCGGCGACGCGTCCGACGGCTGGTACGATCAGCCGGAGATCAGCGCGGTGCACAAGTTCGCGGTGGCCGCCGACCCGGCGCGCGCCGAGTATCGCGGCAGCGGCGCGGTGAAGGGACGCGTGCTCAACCAGTTCGCCCTCGACGAGCGCGACGGCGATCTGCGCATTGCCACCACGACCGGCTGGGCTCCGGATCCGGCAGCCCGCAGCACGATGACCGTGCTGCGCGAATCGAGGGGCGAGCTGGCCGTGGTCGGGGAGATCGACGACATCGCGCCCACCGAGGACATCCGCTCGGTCCGCTTCGACGGCGACCACGGCTTCATCGTGACCTTCAAGAAGACCGATCCGCTGTTCGTGTTCGACCTGTCGGAGCCCGAAGATCCTCGAATGACCGGCGAGCTCCATATCCCCGGGTTCTCGACCTACATGCACCTGATGGACGAGGACCACCTGCTCACCATCGGGTACGACGCGGACGATCAGGGGGGCTTCGCCTGGTTCACCGGCGTCCTGCTTCAGATCTTCGACGTGAGCGACATGGCGAGGCCGGTCCTCGCCCATCGCGAGCTGATTGGCGCGCGCGGCTCGAGCTCCGACGCGCTCACAAACCACCTGGCGTTCAACTACTACCCGACGCGCGAGGCGCTCGCGCTGCCGATGACGATCTGCGAGGGCTCCAGCGGACCCGGCGACTACGGCACCGATATGACCTTCTCGGGCCTCATGGTCTACCGGGTCACGCCGGCCGACGGCTTCTCGCTGACCGGACAGGTCGCGCATCCGCCGGGGCAGGACGTCGGCTGCTACAACTGGTGGACCGACGCCCGGTCGCAGGTCGAGCGCAGCGTCTTCATGGAGGACTACGTCTTCTCGATCTCCCACAGCCGGCTGAAGGTCAACGCCATGGGCGCGCTGGCGGAGGACCTGGTGGACATCTCGCTCGAGTAGCGCGGCGACGCGGTCGCGGCCTGTGCGCCGGTCCGGCAAGCTGGTCGTCACCGACGGCCCGTACACCGAGGTCAAGGACATCGTGGGCGGTGTCTTCGTCATCGAGGCGGCGAGCTACGACGACGCGGTGGCGCTGGCCAGCGGCTGCCCCCACCTCGAGTACGGCGAGATCGAGGTGCGCGAGGTGGACAGCTACCGCCCGGTCGCATGAGCGGCGACGTCTCGGCGCTGGTCGACCACCTGTTCCGGCACGAGGCCGGGCGCCTTGTGTCGCGCCTGGTCCGCCGACTGGACGGGCGGCTCGACCTCGCCGAGGACGCGGTGCAGTACGCGATGGTGCAGGCGCTGCGCACCTGGCCGTTTCACGGCGTGCCGGAGCAGCCGGGCGCCTGGCTCGCGCGCGTGGCGCACAACAAGGCGCTCGACGCGCTGCGCGCGGCTCGCCGCTCGGCGGCCGCGTCGCGCGAGCTGGCCGCGGAGACGAGCGCCTCCGCTCCACCCGCGGCCCTGGCCGGCGAGATCGACGACGATCGCCTGTCCCTGATGTTCGCCTGCTCGCACCCGATCGTGCCGCACGCCTCGCGGGTGGCGCTGACACTCAACGTGGTCGGCGGCTTCGGGGTGCGCGAGATCGCGCGCGCCTTCGTCGTTGACGCGGCCAGCATGGCGCAGCGCCTGGTGCGGGCCAAGCGCCTGCTCGCCGAGCACGCGGTCAGCTTCGAGGTCCCGGCCGGCGGCGAGCTGAACGAGCGCCTCGACGCGGTGCTGCAGATCATCTATCTGCTCTTCAACGAGGGCTACGACGCGTCCAGCAGCGAGGAGTGGGTCAGATCGGATCTGTGCGACGAGGCGCTGCGGCTCGTCGAGCTCGTCGTCGCCCATCCCGCGACCGCCACGCCCGCGGCCCACGCGCTCGCCGCGCTCCTGTACCTGCTCGCCGCGCGCCTGCCCGGGCGGCTGGACGCGGCCGGCGCGCACATCCTGCTCGACGAGCACGCGGTGCCGGCGAGCTCCTGCGCCGCGCCGGCGATCTGCCCACCGCCGCGATGGCCTTCGCCCGCGCCGCCGCGCTGCCGTGCAGCGAGCCGCAGCGCCGGTGGCTGCGGCACCGGCAGGAGCAGTGCGAGTGGGCGGCAGGGCGCGGTGGGTAGCCCCGGCGGGGTCAAGCGCCACCGGCCGCCGCGAATTCCGCGCGCCGGCCCTCAAGTTCGATGACCGCCCGCCGACACACCTCTCGTGAGGATCGACAAGCTCCCCATCGAAGCGCAGATCTCGGCCGCGGTCGCACGGAAGGCCCAGTCGGTGCAGAAGGTGCTGGGTCAGGCGGCGCTCGATTCTGATCGAGGGCGGCCGCGCCGCGCCGGCGCCGAGCCTGGACGGGCGCGGCCAGCACATCAACACCCGGGCGTAGTCGCGCCGCTCAGAAGGGGCTGGCGATGCCGACGTGGAGGGCAACCTCGTCGTCGAAATCGCTCGAGTCGTAGTACTCGCCGCTCAGCTTGAGGCGCGTGGCCGCCTTGATGCGGTAGCTGAGGGCGCCGGTGTAGCGCAGCATGAGGCTGTCGCTGCGCAGCTCGCTGGTGGCGAGCGAGTTGCCCAGGCGCCGCAGCCCATCCCAGCGGCCGACCAGGTTAACGTCGCCGAGCGGGATCTCCAGCTCGGTGTAGAAGCCATCCTTGAGGAAGTAGGGGTCGTACTCGCCGTCCGCGCCGGGGCCGTAGCGGAACTGGCTGGCCGGATCGAGGCCGAGCGACATCTCGGTCCGGCGCAGCAGATACTCGGCCCGCAGGATGAACGGCGTCGTCCGCAGCACCAGATCGGCGCCCACCAGCCAGAACAGCAGCTCGTTGTCCGGGTCGTAGGTGCCGACCATGCCGGACGCGCCCAGGCTGAGATGCGCCGCCTCGGTGAACCCGAGCGTCCCGGACAGGCGCCCGCCCACCGTCGGCCGCGAGTTGTTGTCGATGTAGTAGAGGGCGGGCGTGCGCGACTGGATGTAATCGAAGTTGACGGCGTCGGCCGAGGCGCGCGGGCCTCCGATGGCGTAGATCGCGTAGTCGATCTGGCTGAGCTCGGCGAAGAAGTGAGAGCCGTTGATCTCGAGCCCGTTGTCCACCCACGGCGCGGGCAGGATGCTCATGTTCCAGTCGCGGATGTGCAGCATGCGCCCCATGTCGTAGGGGAGCGGCTTGTCGTTGGTCCGGTGGTTGGCCGGGTCGTGCCGCACCGGAAAGTCGCCGAACGACGGCGTGAAGCGCCCGACGCGAAAGTTCAGCTCGTCGGACGCGCGCAGGTCGAAGTAGGCGGCGCCCACCTCGAAGCCGTGGCACGCGAAGCAGACCTTGACGTTGGAAGACAGGTTCTCGGAGAAGTCGACGCCGACCTTGAGCGACAGCTCGGCGGTCGCGCCATCCAGGGCGATGTCGTCTGCCACCTTCTCGGTCGGGATCGACAGGTAGTCCAGCTGGACCGATCCGACGAAGTTTCGCTGGATCTCCTGGGCTCCAGCCTCGCGCCCGGCCAGACATGTGACCAGAGCCAGCGCAGGAATGGATGCTCTCATGAACGTCCTCCCTTCCGCCCACGTGCGTTGTCGATTCCGAACTTGTGGTAGACGATGCAGCGGACGATCGGGTCCTGATCGGCCGGGCTGATCCCGCTGCTCGGCTGGATGCGCATGCGGTTGACCAGTCGCTCCCAGCCGACCGGCTGCTCCACCTGGACCGTGTTGATGCGGTCGGGGGAGTGGCACTTCGAGCAACGCGTGGTCATGACGGCGCACGCTCGCTGGATCGCGGGCGGATAGGATGACACCCGCGACTCGAACGAGGAGCCGCGGCATCCCACCGCCGCGAGGAGCCCCGCGGCCACGATTGCGGCGAGGACCCTCAGTTGTCGAGCGCTCCCTCGGCGATCCAGTCGTGGATGAGCTGGCGCTCGTCGTCGTCGAGGAACGGCGGCCCGTTGAGCGGCATGCGGCCCCCGAACGGCGCGCTGGCGCCCACCTTCTCGAGCAGGATGCTGTCGCACGGGCGGCCCGGGAGGACGATGTCGCTGCCGCTCACCACGCCGCCGGCCATGAGCGTGGCGGCGGTCGACAGATCGAGCCCGCCGACCTCGAAGCCCAGCGGCGTCGGAGCGTCCGGACGGTGGCAGGCGTGGCAGCCCGTCACCTCCTTCGCGAAGATCGTGTCCACGATGTCGCGGCCGAACCGGACCTCGGTGGCCGGATCGGAGTCCTCGTCAACACACAGGTCCTGCGCCGGCGGACCGACATCGGGGCGCAGAATCCTCGATGCAGCCTCCACCCAGGAGCAGGGCGCCTCCGAGCAGCGCGGCGGCTCTTCGCTGCGCCGTCATAGCTTTCCCGGTTCTTCCTGGAACGGAAGGTTGCGCAGCTCCTCGGTCCGCTCGACCGCCAGGACCGTACCGGTGCGCGGGACCGGCGGGTCGCTGCCGGTGTCGAACAGGTCGGCAGCGTCCGTGGCGTCGGCCAGGGTCTCGTCGGCATACGAATCGATCGACATGTACTCGGCCGGCATTGTCACGGACACCACGCGCGACAGCGGCGAGTAGGGGTCGTCGTCGCGCGCGTACTGGAACACGTCGTTCGTGTCGTTTGTGTCGCCGTCGCCGGTCATGTCCACGCCGCGCGCCACCTCGTCGAGCGGCACCCCTCCGTCGCGGTTCAGCACGTACACCTCCGCGATCGGGACGTGGGTCTTGTCCGCGAGCAGGGGGCGAAAGGCGAAGTTGACCAGGTCGACCTGGACGCCGCGATAGAACGCGGGAGAGGGAGCCGCGTCCTCGTTTCCTGCCCCGACCTCGATGCGGACGTCCGGGTGCACGACCGGGCAGTTGAGATAGGTCGGCCTCTGCTCGGGCATGGTGACCAGCCCGCGGCTCTGGGCCTCCTGCAGCGCCTGCAGCGAGGGGATGACCTCGCCGGCGTAGAGCTCGGTGACGTCCACGTGCCAGATGGCCCAGAACGGCGTGTAGTTGGGATCGCCCGGGATGACGTCCAGGATCGGCGGGTGAGGGAGCAGCTCGATCGAACCGTCGGTGGTCGGCTGTCGCAGGAAGATCAGGGGGGCAGAGTTGTCGGGCACCGGTCCGAAGTCCCAGAAGAAGACGTGCGCTCCGCCGACGAAGGCCGAGTGGAGCGGCACCCTCCGGTTGACAGCGTCGGCTTCGTCCACCTGGGCGGCGAGGATCGGGTCGGAGGCGATGCCGGGCACGACGGAGCCGGCCGGCAGGACCAGGCCGGTGCCCGGTACCTCGTCGGAGACTCGTGGCTCGAGACAGCCGGACGAGAGGACCAGGAGGATGCACCAGGCCCAGGAGGCTCCATCGCGTCGTGACGTCGTTCGCGGCATCATTCCCCCTGCGCTGTGTACTTCACGTCGAAACTGGCAGTTGCGCCGCCCACGTCCGGCGGCGTCACGGTGCGGATCCTCGTCGCCACCTTCTTCACGCATGCATCGAGGCCGGGCAGCTGGCCTCCGGCCGCCGTGGCGCGCGCGACGAGCCCGGTCTCGCTGATGGACAGCTTCACCCGCACCGAGCAGCTGGCGTTCTTTCCGGCCGCGACAGCGGCGTCGCGGTAGCAGGTCTTGAGAGAGGGGAGCACGCGGTCGATGCCGCTCCTCACCATCGAGTTCACCAGGGAGCCCCGGACCTCGAGAGACCCGATGCCCACGTTCGCGGCCAGAGGGCCGGTCCGCCTGGGCGGCCTGGGCTGCGGCCTGGGCGGGGCGGGCTCGGTCGGAGGCTCCGGCTCGGCCACGACCGGAGGCTCCGGGTCCTCCGGCGCCTCGCTCTCGGACGCCTCCGCCTCCTGATCGGCGGCAGAGGCCGTGCGCCGATCCGCGCGCTCCTTGGCCCGGCGCGCCTTCTCGCGGCGGGCGTCGGCGCGCTTGCGCCGGCTCGAGCGAGAAGGCTTTTCATCCTCGTTCGAGGACTCGTCCTTCTCCGCGGACTCGTCCTTCTCCGACGACTCGTCGGGCTCGTCGGACGGCGACGGCTCGACCGGTGGTTCGACGGAGGGTTCCGGCAGCGGCTCGACCGACGCATCGGCCGGCGACGTGGCGGACGGCGGTGCTGCAGGCGGCTCGTCCGAGCTCACGGCGATCCGCGGCTCCTCCGCCGGTGTGGCCGGCGGACTCTGCTCGGCGACGGTGAGCGCGGCGCCTTGTCCGGGGTCGCTCTCCGGCTGGTACCAGAGCGCGAGTCCGGTGCCGCCGATCGCGAGCGCCAGCCCGCCGATCGCGACGGAGTAGGCGGGCCAGCGCCGGCGCCGCCGATCCGGCACGGGCGGCATCGACGGCGTTGCGGACACGGCCGGGCCCGGGCCGCTCGCGATCGGCAGCCGCAGCGGGTCGGCGGAGACCGGCAGCAGGAACGGGTCGGCCGATGCCGGCCTCGGCAGCGCGGCGGCCGACACCGGCGTCGGCAGCGGGTCGGCTGATCCGGGTCGCCTGATCAGCTCGGCCGAGTCCACCTTCGGTCTGGAGGGGCTCCGGATCGGAAGCCGCCGGGTGATCTCCTCGTCGATCAGGGCGCCGAGCCCGACCGCTCCGGTCGCGGTCTGCGCCTCCTCGATGACCTCGAGCTTGCGCGAGTACTGGGGGGCGAACCGGGTCTGCATGAATTCCCCGAGCTCGCCCGGCTTCACGGGCTGTCCGGTGCTCGCGATCCAGTCGCGCAGATCGCTGCCGAGCGCCTGCGCGGTGGGGTGGCGTCCGTTGCGGTCGCGGTCGAGCGCCCGGGCGACGATGCCGTCGAGCGGGGCTGGCACTCCGGCGACCGTCAGCAGCGACGGGATCGGGCGCTGCATCACGTTGAGCATGGTCGCGGCGTCGTTGTGTCCGCCGAACAGCAGCGAGCCGGCCAGCAGCTCCCACAGACAGACGCCCAGGGCCCAGATGTCCACCCGGCGGTCGACGTCGCGGCCGTCGCCGGCGATCAGCTCCGGCGGCATGTAGCCGAGCTTTCCCTTGAGCGTCCCGGTCTGGGTGTGGTGCATCTTGTTCTGCGCGTACGCGATGCCGAAATCGACGACCTTGACCCCGCCCTCGTAGGTCACGAAGACGTTGCCCGGCGAGACGTCGCGGTGCACCACGTGCATCGGCCGCCCGTGCTCGTCGGTGAGCTCGTGGACGGCCTGGAGGCCGTCGCACGCCTCGGCCACGATGGTGGCGGCGTAGATCTGCCATTGCGGTGATTCGCGCAGCCGGCGATCGCGGGCGATGGCGCGGAGCAGCTCGAACAGCGTCTCGCCCAGCACGTACTCCATGGCGATGTAGAAGACAGCGCCGGAGCGGCCAAAGTCATGGAGAGTGCAGACGTTGGGATGCCGGATCTGCGCCGCAATCCGCGCCTCGTCGAAGAACATCTCGAGGAACGACTGCTCGCGTGCCAGATGCCGGTGGATTCGCTTTACGGCGACGAGCTGGGGCGCCCCGGTCGCGTCGTGCGTGCGAGCCAGGAAGACGGTCGCCATTCCGCCCGATGCGATCTCCTGCACCAGCTGGTAGCGTTCGGGCTCGGTTTCGGCTCCGAACAGCGAGTCGGATTCCGTGCCCACTTCGGCGCAGTATATTTACTGAGCGATGACCGGTTCAACCGACCGGACCGGCTGAGGCTCGGGCTGATACACCTGTATCAGGTGGAACGCGTGGCTGGGAGTCCACGCTGCGCACGACGGTGAGCGGTACCGGCGAGGGCGCGACTCTCCTCGCCCTCCGTCCCCGATGACGCATTGACGCCCACGCGCGACGACAGCGTGAGCCTTGTCGCTACGCAGGTCCATGATCACAGGCGCGCTCGCCAGTGAGCCGCCGAGCAGCGCGAGACCTGGTCCGCTCTCTCGGTGTCTGGAAACGTGTGTCGGTGCGGTCGCGCAGGAGGTAGATCGCCGCGAGCAGCGCAGTGGCGAGCGCGATGAGGTCGCCGGCGTCGGCGATGTTGCCGGCGAAGGAGCGCCCGCCCATCGGCGCGTCGAGCGCGGACAGGACAGACGCGTGGATCCGGGTGAACCCGGGCCAGAGCTGGAGCAGGGCGAAGTAGAGCGCGCACGCCGCGCAGGCCGCCAGGCGGGCGGCGCGGCCGGCCGTCCTTGCGGAGGCGACCTCGCCGGCGGCGACCAGGGCGACCGGGAGCAGGAAGTTGATCGCCAGGTCGGAGAGCTTGCCGCTGAGCCAGCCCGGATGGTGCGGGCGCAGCCAGAAGACGTTGGCGGCGAGCGCACTCGCGGCGAGCGCCGGCCAGGGACCGAGCAGACAGTCGCCGGGAGCCGCGCCGCGCGGAGCCTGGTCGCTCGGAGTCTGGCCCTGCGGGCCGCGCCGGGCTCGGCTCACATCGCGCTCCACACGATCCGGTCGGTCAGCCACTCGACCGGCGCGTCGTCGTCGGTGAGGAGCGGCGCGTTCTCGGGCCAGGTGGCGGGGCGCATCGCGCGGGCCAGGCGGGCGAGCGGGCGCAGCGCGCCGGCGGCGGGCGGGCCCAGGCGGTCGAGGCCGACAGCGTCGGTCGGGTCGTGGCGGGTCGCGACAAGGATCGTGTTCGACGGGTTGGGCGCGTCCGCCTCCTGCACGTGCGGAAAGACGGCGGACACCGTCCGCGCGACCGCGTTCGACAACGTCGCGCCGGTCGCGGTGGCGGCCGACGTTGATGACGAGCACGCCGCCGGGCGACAGGCACGCGGCCAGGTCGCGGAAGAACTCCACGGTGGTGAGCTGGAACGGCACGTACGGGAACTGGAACGCGTCCAGCACGACGACGTCGTAGCGGACGTCGCCGCGCGCGGCACCGGCCGCGAACGTGCGCGCGTCGTCGATCCGCACGTTCACCGCCGACAGGTCGGTGCCGAGCTCCTCGGCGCCGGCCCGCACCACCTCCGGGTCCAGCTCCACCCCGGTGATGCGCGCCGACGGGTAGAGCCGGCGGTAGATCTCCGCCGCCGTCCCGCCGCCCATGCCGAGCAGGAGCACCGAGCGGACCTCTGCCGATGCGCCCCACATGGGAGCGAGCGCATAGTAGGCCCACACGTCGCGCAGGGGCAGGCGGCCGTCGCGCGGCGCAGTCGATTGCACCGCGTAGCCGTCGTTGAGGCGGAGCTGCCGCTCGCCGGCGACGTTGACCACCGCGATGTAGTTCATGCGCGACTCGGAGGCGCTGACAAGGCGTCCGGCCGGCGCGGGCGGGTGGACGACGCTGCCGAGCCACATCACGACAAGCGCACCGGCCACCGCGGCGGCGAGCGTCGCGCCGCGCCGCCGCGCGCACAGGCTCGCGAGCAGCGCCGCGCCGGCCAGGCACAGCGAACCGGCCTGGATGGTGCGGCTGGTACCGAGCCACGGGATGAAGAGGAGGCCGGCGGCGAAGGTCCCGGCCAGCCCGCCCAGGGTGCCGGCCGCGCCCAGCCGGCCAGAAATCTGGCCCAGGGCCGACGCCGGCGCGGTCCGCCCGGCCGCGTGCACGAGCAGCGGCGAGACCGCGCCCAGACACACGACCGGCAGGGCGAGGAGCAGCGCCGCCCCCGCCGCCGCGCCGGCCAGCGGGCCCGCGTCGCCGTCGCGGAACCGGGCCAGGCTGCCGGCCATGAGGAGCGGGGCAACCCGCGGCAGGAGGGCGGTCAGGATCGCCGCGGCGACCAGCAGGCGGCCCGGCCACCGATCCGGATCCGCCGTCCGGCTGAGTCGCCCGCCGAGCAGCCCGCCCGCCGCCAGGCTGAGCATGATCGTGCCGATGAGGAGCGCCCAGGTCGTGGTGCTGGTGCCGTAGTAGGGGGCGAAGAGGCGGCCGGCCGCGATCTCGACGTTCATCACGGCGAGCCCGGCGGCGAACGCGACCATGTGCCCGCCGCGCGCGCTCCACGGGCCGATCACGGATCGCCCACGCGCTCGAGCGTGATCGTGCAGCTCGTCGGGCTGGACGGGTCGAGGCTGCAGCTCGACGGAAGCGGATCGAGCGCGAGGTCGCAGCCGCCCTCGACGCCGCCCGCGCCCGAGACCTCCAGGGTGAGCGACATGTACTCGGCCGGATCGCCGTCGTCGGAGCACTGCGCGAACAGGGACGCCTCGGTCACGATCGTGTCGCCGTCCACGTGCTCGGCCTCGAGGTCGAACACGTTGCCCTCCTCCTGCCCGGCCGCGCTGCGGAGCCGGATCGTCTCGCTGCCGAGCTCGTCACACGACGAGGTGACCCGGTAGGTGCCCTCGAACGGGACCGGCTCGCAGGTCGGCGATGCCGAGTCGGCCAGGAGCAGCCAGGTGACGCCGGCGAGCGCGGCGAGAGACAGGAGACGGCGGGATGGGGGAGACATGGGCACCTTTCGAGACGGAGCGATCGCCGGGGCGATCCGCGGCGGCCGGGGCCACGCCAGAGCAACGCCGGTGCCGCACCGCGCGTCGCGCGATGACGGCCGCTTGGCGCTGCGGCGAACGCGCCGCTCGCCTCGATCTCTGACACCCATGTCGCGGCTCGCCGGAGCCGCCGCCATGCCTCTCGCCGCCGTTCTGGTGTTGTTGCTCACGACGCCAGGGCTTGGTCATCGCGCGTCTCGACGCAGCGGTGGCGGAGGCTGCAAAACCGGCTACGATTCGAGACGGGGGGAGGGCACATGGGCGTCCTGCCGGAGGACGATCGAGAGCCGGGCCGGCTCTCTTCTGCTCGAGCGGGGAAGCAGCTGCGCGGTGCGCACCGGCGCGCTTGCGCCTCACATCGCTCGCGGGTGATCCCGCCCGGATCTGCGCCCCGGAACGGCAACCGAGAAGATTTCGCGCGCGGAACGTTGACGAAGGAGGGGGAGCATGGCGAGCAAGAGAGAGACCGTCGAATCCGTTTCTCCAGTTCGGATCCTGGCCGGTGAAGAGGATCGAGTGCCCGAGGACGGCATGGGCCTCTGCCTCTCGGGCGGCGGCTACCGGGCCATGCTGTTTCACGCGGGGGCGGTCTGGCGGCTGGGCGAGACAGGCCTGCTCCAGAAGCTCCGCCGCGTCTCGTCGGTCTCCGGCGGATCGATCACCGCCGGGGTCCTCGGCATGCGCTGGAAGGAGCTCGGCTTCGACGGTGACGGCGTCCCGCGCAACCTCGGCGGCGCCGTGGTCGATCCGATCCGGCGGCTGGCCAGCCGGACCGTCGATGTCCCGGCCATCGCGACCGGCACGGCCTGGTTCGGATCCATCGCGGACCACGTCGTCGGGCGGCTGAAGAAGCACCTGTTCGGCGACGCCACCCTGCAGGGACTGCCGAGCGACGCCGAGGGCCCGCGCTTCGTCATCAACGCAACGAACGTCCAGACCGGTGCGCTGTGGCGCTTCTCGCGCCCGTACATGGCCGACTACCGGGTCGGTCGGGTTGACTCGCCGACCGTACCTCTCGCTGTCGCGGTCGCCGCCTCTGCCGCCTTCCCGCCGTTTCTCTCCCCGCTCGAGCTCGAGCTGGAGCCGGATCAGGTCGCGGACTCGTCTGGCGCCGACCTCCATCTCGAACCTTTCACCAGCCAGGTCGTGCTGACCGACGGTGGCGTCTACGACAATCTCGGGCTCGAGACGGTCTGGAAGCGCTACCGGACCGTGCTGGTCTCGGACGGCGGCGGCGACACCGGGGCCGAGGGGGATCCGAAACGGGACTGGCCGCGCCACACCTACAGGGTCCTCAACCTCATCGACGACCAGGTCCGCGCGCTGCGCAAGCAACAGGTCGTCGACTCGTTCTGCGCGCCCGCCGGAGACCGGAACCACCGCGCCGGCGCGTACTGGGGCATCCGGGTCGACATCGCGAAGTACAAGCTCGACGACGCGCTCCCGGCTCCGCACGTCAAGACGATGGAGCTGGCGAACACGGCCACGCGCCTCAAGGCGCTGCCGGACGAGCTCCAGAAGCGCATCATCAACTGGGGCTACGCGGCGGCCGACGCTGGGATCCGCGCGCACGTCACCAGGGCGGTGCCGGCTCCGGCGTGGCCATACCCGGACGCGACGCCATGAAGGCGCGAGCAGCATCGGCGCGGCGGAGTCCGGCGCGGCTCGCACCGGCGGTGCGAGCCCGGCCGGGCCGAAGGCTCACCGTGATCGCCCAGGACCCGCTGCTGACGGCGGGCGGCAAGATCCTGCGATCCGCGGTCGAGGTCCCGTCCGAGACGCTGGCGCCCGGGCCGTGCGGTTATCGCGCCTGTGTGATCGACTACGACTCGACCACCGACACGCTCTACGCACCGCTCGACCTCGGTTCCCACGGCGACCCGTTCGAGCAGGCCTCCGACGACGAGCTGCTCGGCGATCCGCAGTTCCACCAGCAGAACGTCTACGCGCTGGTCATGTGCACGCTCGCGCGCTTCGAGTTCGCGCTGGGCCGCCGCGTGCCATGGAGCCTGCGCGGCCATCAGCTCAAGATCGCGCCGCACGCCTTCTCCCAGGCCAACGCCTTCTACTCGGAGCGCGACGAGTCACTCATGCTGGGCTACTTTCCGACGTCGAGCGGCAAGGGCAACGTCTTCTCCTGCCTGAGCCACGACGTCGTCGCCCACGAGACCGCGCACGCGCTTGTCGACGGCCTGCGCACCCGGTACACCGATCCATCGTCGCCGGACCAGGCTGCGTTTCACGAGGGCTTCGCCGACGTGGTCGCGCTGCTCTCCGTCTTCGCGCAGGAGCCGGTGGTCGAGGCGCTGCTGCCGCACGGAGGCAACGGCGACGCTCGCACGATCAAGCGGACCGAGCTCACCGCCGAGGCGCTGCGGCAGAGCGCCCTGTTCGGCCTGGCCGAGCAGATGGGCCAGGAGATGCAAGGGATCCGCGGCCAGCCGCTCCGGCACTCGCTCGGTCTCGCGCGAGCCCAGGACATCCTCGACCGGGACGACTTCGTCGAGCCCCACCGTCGCGGCGAGGTCTTCGTCGCCGCCGTGCTCGGCGCCTTCGTCGATGTGTGGGCGCTCCGCATCGCCCGCCTCGGCACCCGGGAGGCCAGGAACGTCGACCGCAGCGCCGTGGTCGAGGCGGGCGCCGAGATCGCCGACCACCTGCTCACGCTCTGCATCCGCGCGCTCGACTACACGCCGCCCGTCGATCTTCAGTTCGCGGACTTCCTCGCCGCGGTCCTTACCGCCGACGCCGAGCTGTTCCCGGACGACGGCAAGTACGAGTTCCGCCACCACCTGCGCGAGAGCTTCGGGTTCTTCGGCATCCATTCGCCCGCCACGGCCACGCAGGAGGGGCTGTGGCTGCCGACCGACTGCCCGCTTCACTACGACCGCAACCACGTGGAGCCGCTCCAGCGCGACCGCGACGAGGTCTTCCGCTTCCTGTGGGAGAATCGCGTGGCGCTCGAGGTAGACCCGGCCGCCTACTGCGAGGTGCTGTCGGTGCGGCCGTGCATGCGCCAGGGCCGTGACGGCTTCTTCCTGCGCGAGACCGTCGCCGAGTACGTCGAGATCCTCCGGCTGCAGGGCAGAGAGCTGGGCGGCATCGGCCTGCGCGTGCCGGGCGGCGTGGCGGCCGGCGACGAAGTATCGCTGTACGGCGGTGGGACGCTCATCTTCGACGAGTTCTCGCGCCTGAAGTTTCACGTCAAGAACAACGTCCGCAGCCGCAAGCAGCAGGTGCGCCTCGACTACCTGGCAGCGTCTGGCTTCTTCCATTCGAGCAACCGGCGCAGCTTCGCCGAGCTCCACCTCCAGCGCGCCACCGCGATGACGACTCACATGCCGCAGAGCTGGTGAACCATGGCGAAAGCTCCACACACGGTCCGGCTGCGCACGTACCAGGTCGGCTTCGGCGACTGCTTCCTGCTCTCCTTCATTTACCCGGGCGACGACGCGCGCCACGTCCTCATCGACTTCGGGACGACCGCGCTGCCGGACTGCTGCTCCGAGGGCCACATGGTGCGCGTCGCCGAGGACATCCGATCTGTGACCGGCGGCAAGCTGACCGCGGTGATCGCGACCCACCGCCACCAGGACCACGTCAGCGGCTTCGCGGGTCAGAAGGACGGCCTCGGATCCGGGGACATCATCCGGTCTCTCGAGCCGGACCTGGTCGTGCAGCCCTGGACCGAGGATCCGAAGGCGGCGCGCAGCTTCAGCGGACCGGTCACCGCGGCGACGGCGGACTCCGCGCTTGTCGGGACGCTCGATCACATGCACGCGCTGTCCGAGCTGGTCCTGCTCGAGGCCGGGCGGCCGGGCGCGGACCTGCGCCTCGGCCAACACGTATGCCAGCAGCTGTCGTTCCTGGGCCAGGACAACATCCAGAACCGCGCCGCGGTCGAGAACCTCATGGCCATGGGCAAGGCGGGGCGCGCCGAGTACCTTTGCTACGGGGCGAAGAGCGCGCTGGAGGGACTGCTGCCCGGCGTCAAGGTCCGGGTGCTGGGCCCGCCGACCCTGCGCCAGTCCGACAAGATCAAGCGCCAGCGCAGCCGCGACCAGGAGCAGTTCTGGCACCTCCAGGCGCTCGCGGGCCGCGCGGCCGCGGCCGAGGTCGGGACGCCGCGCCTGTTTCCAGACGCAGCCGTCATCGAGGGCAAGCCGGCGAACACGCGCTGGCTGGTCAGGCGGCTGCAAGACTCGAGCGCGCAGCAGCTGCTCTCGATCGTCCGGGCGCTCGACCGGGCGATGAACAACACGAGCCTCATCCTTCTCTTCACCGTGGGCGCGCGGCGGATGCTGTTTCCGGGCGACGCGCAGATCGAGAACTGGCTCTACGCGCTCAAGGAGGCGCCGGACGCCGAGGCCAACCGCGCCGAGCTGGCAGCGGTCAACGTCTACAAGATCGGCCACCACGGCAGCCTCAACGCCACCCCGAAGTCGCTCTGGTCGCTCTTCTTCGACAGCCACCACAAGCGCGGACCGAAGTCCAGGCAGCCTCTCTCCACCGTCTGTTCGACAATGGACGGGAAGCACGGACACGAGTCCTCTCACACCGAGGTTCCGCGCCACACCCTGGTCACGGAGCTGGAGGAGCGCTCCGACTACTTCAGCACCCAGTCGCTGACCACCAAGGGGAAGATCTTCCGCGACTTCAAGTGGAAGGTGGCCGGGTAGGCGCGGCGCGCGGCGTGCCTACGGTCTCGCCTCTCAGGGTACGCCATCGCTCACGCGGGCGGCTCGATGGTGACGCCGTACCTGGCGGTGATGGCCGCGAGCGTCTCGAGTCCAGTGGTGCCGCTGGCGGTCGCGGCCTCCAGCTCGGCAAACATCTGATCGAGGCCGCAGCTCGGCGCGCTCAGGATCAGGACGCGCGCGGGCTGATCACTGACATTGCGGTAGCCATGCCGCCGCTGTCGCGCACCGAAGAAGAAGCCGCCGGGCCCGACGCGATGAGGTGCGGGCTCACCTTCGTATTCGATCAGGAGCTCGCCGCTCAGGACATAGAAGGACTCGTCCTCGCGTTCATGGGTGTGCGGCGGTGCGCCCGCGCCCGGCGGAACCACGGCCTCCCAGAGAGAGAAGGAGCCGCCCGTGTCTGCGGCCGTCGCCTTGTAGATATGGGTGACGCCCAGCACGTCGAGCGACGAACCGGTCCCGGGACCACGCACGAACGGTGCGGTTGCGGTGATCTTGGCGTCCATCATTCATCTCCTTCGATGGGGTTCGAGTGACCAGCTCAAACGTGGGTCCGTTCCGGCTCTCTGATTAGCCGGGATTGTGTGGACATATTGTCCTGATTTCAGAACAATCGGCCGATTGGACCCGCTCGACGGCATTGCTGCCTTCGCTCGCGTCGTGGACAGCGGCAGCTTCTCCGCCGCGGCAAGCCGGCTGAAGATCTCCAGGTCTGCCGTGAGCGCCCATGTGCAGCGCCTCGAGGAGCGTCTGGGCGTTCGCCTTCTCACCCGGACGACGCGTCGTCTGTCATTGACGGAGGCCGGCGCAGCCTATTACCGCCACTGCGCGCGGATCCTCGCCGAGGCCGAGGCAGCGGAGCAGGCGGCGAGCGCGCTGCAGCGCGAGCCGCGTGGCACGCTGCGCATCTCCGCGCCCGACACCTTCGGCTGGATGCATGTGGCGCCGGCGGTTCCGGCCTTCCTCGGGCGCTACCCCGACCTCGGCGTGGACATCTCTCTGAGCCCGGCGCACGTGAATCTCGTCAACGAGGGGCTCGATCTGGCGATCCGCATCGGTGTGCTCGAAGACTCGCCGCTGGTCGTGCGCAAGCTGGCGCCGTCTCGACTCATCGTCTGTGCCACGCCCGCGTATCTCAAGAAGCGCGGAACACCGCGCGAGCCTGATGAGCTCGCCAGGCACAACTGCCTCTGCACGAACTTGTTGCCCTGGGGCGACGAATGGCGCCTCGTCGGCAAGCGCGGCGAGGTGCGGGTGGCCGTGGCCGGGACCTTCCGCAGCAACAATGCGGAGATGCTGCGCGCGGCGGCGCTCGACGGTGTCGGGATCAGCGTGCTGCCGAGCTGGGCCGTGTCCGAGCCGCTCCGTACCGGCGCGTTGCGGCGCGTGCTCGAGGCCTGGGCGCCGCCAGCGAGCACGATATATGCCGCTTATCCTGGCAACAGGCTGATGTCGATGAAGGTGCGCGCCTTCGTCGATCACCTGGTCAGACACTTCGGGCGCACACCCTACTGGGATGCAGCGCTCTGAGCCGGCGGGTTGCAAGGCCGGGCAATCGTTGCGCCGGGGCGAACTTGGCGGGCGGGCACCGCGGGTAGGCGGTATGCTGCAGCCCGGGGGTTTGAAAACCGCGCGAGCGCCCGACCAGGGCCTCCGACGGGTCGGCGCTCGGCACCATCGAGACACGCTGGAGGGCCATCGATGCTCCGGCTGGTCCAGGCGCCAGTATTTTCCGACGAAGAGCGAACGCGGCAGGCACAGGTGCTTCGCCACCTGCTGCTGTGGCTGATGCTGGTCGTCACGACCGCGATGTTCGCTGCAGCGCTGGCGATGCCCGAACACACGGCGCGATGGGCCACGATCGCCCTGTTCGTGGACGCAACGGCGCTCTTCTTGCTCGGCGCCAACCGTCTCGGGCACGTCCGGCTCGCCAGCACCCTCCTCCTCATCGCTCTCGGTGGGCTGGCCACTGCGCTGGCGTCAACGGCAGGCGGCATCGGCGCGCCGGCGGCAGTCACCTACGTCGTCCTGGTCTTCATGGGCGGACTGTTACTCGGCCCGCGCGCCGGCATGGTCACTGCCGCGGCGATGGGCGTTGTCGGCCTCGGGCTCGCCTACCTCGAGAGCGAGGGCCTGTTGCCGGCGCGCTCCGTGTTCCACACGTCGGTCGTCTACTGGATCTCCAATGCGACGTACATCGCGGTGGCCGTCGTCGCGCAGTGGCTGGGCCTTCGGTCGATCGAGGTGCTCATTCGTGGCGCGCGCCAGGAGCTGCTCGAACGGCGACGAGCCGAGGGTGCGCTGAGCGCGAGCGAGGCGCGATTTCGGGTGCTGGCCGGCGCGACCTTCGAGGGCATCGGGTTGACCGACCGGGGTGTCATCGTGGATGCGAACGACCAGCTCGCGGTCATGATGAAGACGTCCCGCGCGCAGCTGATCGGGCGAAGCGTCATGGACTTTGTCGCTCCCGGGTCCCGAGCTCAGGTGCGAAGCGCCATCGAGTCGCGAAGCGCGGGTCCCTACGAACATCTGGCGCTTGCAGGCGACGGAACGGAGTATCCGGTCGAGATCAGGGCCGGCGACGCGATCATCGGCGAACGCCTCCTGCGCGTGGCGGTCATCCGGGACCTGACCTTCCGCACACAGGCCGAGGCGGCCCTGCGAGAGAGCGCCGACCGCCTCCGCAGCCTCGGGGACAACCTTCCCGACGGCCTGATCTACCAGCTCGTCGGCGAGCGCGACGGCTCGACCCGGCTCGCGTACGTGAGCGCCGGTGTGCAACGCCTGATCGGTGTGAGCCCGGAGGCAGCCATGCGAGAGCCTGCCCCGTTCCTCTCGCACCTCCTCGCCGAGGATCGAGCGGTCGTCGAGGCAAAGCTCGAGCAGTCGCGCCGCGAGATGAGCATCCTCGACGTCGAGGTCCGCCTGGACGCTGCTGGAGGCCCGCTGCGCTGGGCGCACATGTGCTCGGCGCCCCGGCGGCTGCCCGATCAGCGCACGCTCTGGGACGGATTTCTGATCGACATCACGGGGCGCAGGAAGGCCGAGGAGGAGCGCATCGGTCTCGAGGCACAGCTTCGCCAGTCACAGAAGATGGGTGCGCTCGGCGCGCTGGCGGGTGGCGTCGCCCACGACTTCAACAACATCCTCACGGCGATCAAGGGCAACACTCAGCTCGCGATGGAGGACTTGCCGCCGGGGCATCCGGTGCACATCAGCCTCGCCGAGGTCGCCGTGGCCAGCGAGCGTGCGGCCGACCTGGTCCGGCGGATCCTCGCCTTCAGCCGCCAGCAGGACGTGAGTCGCCGGTCGCAGCCGCTCCGACCGATCGTCGAGGAGGCGCTGGCGCTGCTCCGCGCCACGCTGCCGGTGACGGTCCGGATCCACGCCGATCTCGCCGCCGAGCTTCCGGCCGTGTCGACCGACGCGACGCAGATCCATCAGGTCATCATGAACCTGGGCGTGAACGCAGCCGACGCGATGACGGAGCGGACCGGGAGGCTGGACGTTCGACTGGAGGCGTCGACCATCGAGGCGGGCATCGATGGCATTGCCGACCTGCGGGAGGGGCCGTGCGTCCGGCTCTCGATCCGCGATGACGGTCGCGGCATGGACAGGGCGGTGCTGGCGCGGATCTTCCAGCCGTTCTTCACGACCAAGCCGCTCGGTGCAGGCACCGGTCTCGGCCTGTCCCTGGTCCAGGACATCATGCGGAGCCACGGCGGCGCGATCGCTGTTAACAGCGAGCCGGGCAGGGGCACGGAGTTTCACCTGCACTTCCCGGCGGCAGACGGGGTCGCCGAGGAGCCGGCCGCGAAGCCGGCCGTCATGCGGGGGCGGGGCGAACGCGTCCTGTACGTTGACGACGACAATGCGCTGGTCTTCCTCATCACTCGAATGCTGTCTCGCCTCGGCTATCGCGTCACCGGCTTCACCGACGCGGCGGAGGCCCTGAAGAGCTTCCGCTCGCGGCCGAACGACTTCGACGTGGTCGTCACGGACGTCACCATGCCCGGCATGGCGGGGCCAGAGCTCGCCCGAGAGTTACTGTCGGTTCGCCCCGGCTTGCCGATCATCATGACGTCGGGGTACATCCGTCCAGAAGACAGCGAGCTGGCGCGGCGGCTCGGAGTTCAGGAGCTCATCCTCAAGCCGAACACGATCGACGATCTCGGTGCCGCCCTGCACTGGCTCTTCGTCGGGCCGACCGCCTCCGCCGGAGACATGGAATCCGACTGATGGCCGGCCCGCCTCTCCGCTACTCTCGTCCGTGGGACGATTTTCTGTAACGGACGGCTGCTCTCGACGTCCGCGGCGCTTGCGACCGACAGCGAGGCAGCCGACCCCGGCGCGAACTGCCACACAGGGCATTCCCGCTCTCCCGTGTCGCTTACAAATTGGCTATCGGGTATGCCGGACTGAAGCGTGCTGCTCCGGACTCCCGGGGAGTTGCCCCATGCGATGTCCGCGGTCCGGTTTCGTTACCGGCAGCAAGTCCCGGTGACGGCGCATCCGTTGCAGTTCATTGGCTCATGCGCGAACGTGAAGACGAAACCAGGTCACTTCGAATTGGCGGTAACGAAACAAGGGTCAATCGATCGCGGTGGGTCCTCGCCGGCGGCCTCGCACTCGCCCTGGCCGGCTGCCAGAGCGACGCGGGCGACGCCCAGGACGAGGACTCGCTGGCGGGCACGCAGGGCGATACACCCGAGAGCCAGCGCGACGGACACGAAGGCGGAGACGGCGATAGCCCGGACGACGGCGGCGACGGCGGCGACGGCGAGCTGGACGGGCGCCAGATCTTCCGCCACGACACCTTCGGCGACGAGCAGCTGTGGACCGACACGCTGCGGATGCACGAGGTCATCGCCTCCGCCGTCGATCCCACGACGGCCCTCTCGGTCGGCCTCAAGGTCGACGCCGACGCGGTCCCACCCGAGGTGCTGGAGACAGCCGATCTGACCGATCCGGCCACGACCGTGGCGCTGCTCGGCCTGGACGCCGTCGTCGGCGTGAAGGGCGAGGTCGACGAGAGCGGCGCGCTGGTGGCGGTCGGCATCACGTGCGCGCTGTGCCACTCGACGGTGGACGACTCGGTGGCACCTGGAATCGGCCATCGCCTCGATGGCTGGCCCAACCGCGACCTGGACCCGGGCGCGATCATCGCGCTGTCGCCTGCGCTGACCGACGCCCAGAGAGAGGTCTATCAGTCGTGGGGCCCCGGTCGCTATGACGCGCGGTTCAATCAGGACGGCATCAACGGTCCTGTCCTCATCCCGCCGGCGTACGGCCTGAAGGATGTCGAGCTGGAGACGTACACGGGAGACGGACCGGTGTCGTACTGGAACGCGTACGTCGCGATCACGCAGATGGGCGGCAAGGGAGACTTCGAGGATCCGCGCATCGGCCTGGACATCGACCAGGAGCCGGATCTGGTCACCAGCAAGCTCCCGGCCCTGCGCGACTACCAGCTGAGCATTGCCGCACCGCCGCCGCCCGACGGCACTGTTGACAAGGCCGCCGCCGAGCGAGGGCGCGAGGTGTTCGAGGGCGCGGCCGGGTGCGCGTCATGCCACGCCGGGTCGGCGTACACGGACGCGGGCGAGAAGCTCCACGCTGCGGATGAGGTCGGCATGGAGCCACAGCACGCGGCGCGCAGCGCGACGAAGAAGTACCGGACCACGCCTCTGCGCGGCCTGTGGCAGCACGCGCCGTACTTCCATGACGGCTCGGCCGCGACCCTGGCCGACGTGGTGGAGCACTACGACACGCTGTTCAACCTGTGCCTCAAGGAGTCGCAGAAGACCGACCTGGTCGCCTTCCTCCAGTCACTGTGAAGAGGCGACCGCAGCCGAGATGACCCAGGATCGCGCCCACCGACGTGGGCGCGATCGCTGCTTCGACGCTGCGTGGTGAAATATTCAATCGCTGCGAGGCTCGCGAACAGTTCTGGACCCTCCGACCGTCTTGGTTACAGGAGGTCCCGATGAAGCTCTACGAGTTCCCGTTCTCGTCCAATTGCCGCAAGGTGCGTGCCGTCGCCGAGGAGCTCGGCATTCCGCTGGATTACGTGCGCGTCAACCTGCCGTCCGGCGCATCGCGCCAGCCTGCCTTCCTGTCGCGCAACCCGAACGGTCGCGTCCCGGTCCTGGTGGACGGCGACTTCGTCCTCTGGGAGTTGACAGCCATCATTCGCTACCTGGCGTCCGGTTCGTGGCTCCTGCCCGCCGAGCGGCAGGCCGCCGCCGAGGTGGATCGCTGGATCTCCTGGCAGCTGGCTCACCTGTCGCCGGTGCTCTCCCGGGTCGGCTTCGAGAAGATCGTCAAGCGACTGACCGGGCGCGGGCGATCCCGACCCGGCCGTGGTCGCCGCCGGCTCGGCCGAGTTCGGGGCGCTGACCGCGATCCTGGACGCGTCGCTCGCCGGACGCGACTACGTGGCCGGCCCGCTCACCCTGGCCGACTTCGCGCTCGCGGCGCATTACAGCCTGGTTCCGGCCTGCGGCCTGGATCTGCGCGGGCACGACCGCGTCGCCGCCTGGCTCGAGCGTATGCTCGTGCGCCCCAGCATGCGGCGCGCGCTGGCCGAGGCAGAGAGGAACTGAAGGCGAGGGGCCATGGACGAATCGATCGAGGACGGCCAGTCCGCCAGCTTCTCCGCCGCCGTCGAACCGCTGCGCGGGGCGCTGCGCCTGCACTGCTACCGCATGCTCGGCTCCGCCCACGACAGCGACGACCTGGTGCAGGAGACGATGCTGCGGGCGTGGCGCGCGCGCGACACGCTGGCGGATCCCGACCGCCTCAGACCGTGGCTCTACCGGATCGCGACAAACGCGTGTCTCGACGAGCTCGCCCGCCGGCCGCGCCGTGTCCTGGCCTCCGATCTCGGCCCGGCCAGTCCCGGGTCGCAGTGGCCGCCGGCCGCCGCCATCGCGGACGACCTCTGGCTCGAGCCGATGCCGGACGCGTGGCTGGCCGCCGCCGAGGACGATCCGGGGGCGCGTTACGCGCAGCGTGAGAGCGTCGCGCTCGCCTTCGTCGCCGTACTGCAGATCCTGTCGCCCGGCCAGCGCGCGACCCTGCTCCTGCGGGACGTGGTCGGGCTCTCCGCCGACGAGGCGGCGGCTGCCCTCGATCAGAGCGTGTCCGCCACCAACAGCGCGCTCCACCGCGCGCGCGCCGCCATCGAGGAGCGCGTGCGCCGCCGCGATCCCGGCTCGTTCGCTCCCTCTCCGACCGACGAGGCCGCGCTGGCCCGCTACGTGCGCGCGCTCGCCGACGCGGACGTCGAGGCGATGATCGCCATCCTGCACGACGACATCCAGACGACCATGCCGCCGTCCCCGACCTGGATCGTCGGTCGCGCGGACAACGAGCTCTTCTACCGGCGCATGTTCGCGAACTGGATCCCGGGCCAGGTACGCGCCGAGCCGCTCGGCGCCAACGGCCAGCCCGGGTTCGCCTTCTACCGCGACGGCGAGCTCCGCGCGATCGAGGTCGTCGAGCTGCGCGACGGCAAGATCGCCGGCATGCACCACTTCATGCTGCCGGCCATCTTCGGCCTGTTCACGACGGGGGCCTGACGGCGGCTCCTGGCGAGAGGCCGGATCGCGTGCATGATCCGGGCGTGACCGGCCCGGCGCTGACAGATGGCGTGGTGCGGCTTCGCCCGCTGACAGCCGACGATGCCGCGGAATGGCTCGCAGGTGAGGACGAGGAGCTGATCCGAGGGTTCGAATCGCCGCGGCCCTCCACGAGGGAAGATGTCACCCGGGCGATCGAGAGCTGGACCGAGTCGTGGCGCACGAGCGGCCCGGTGCGGCACTGGGCGATCTGCGACATCGCCGGTTCCTCCATTCTGGGCGGGGTCGAGATCCGGCGCCTCGAGGGCACCGACGTCAATCTCTCCTACGTCGTCTTTCCTCCGGCCCGGCGTCGCGGCATCGCCACACGTGCTGCGAAGATCGCGCTCGACTACGCCGCCGTCGAGATGGCCGCCCGCGCGGCGATGATCAAGGTGCTCGAGGGCAATCTCGCGTCTCTCGGAGTGGCGCGCCGGCTGTGCGCGGTGGAGGTCGGACGCACTCCGAGCGATGCGGGCGGCACCTTCATCGTCTTCCGGCTGGAGCTGACTCGGCCGCCGAGATAGCAATCGCACCTTGCTGTCGGGGCCCGGTGACGCGAGTCTATCTGGTGGTGGAGGGACGCAGAGGGAGATTGGGACGGGCACGCCGGCACGGCCCCGACGCGGCGGGGAGCGCCGCTGAGGGTCGCGATGCGCTCGCCCACGGCCGCTGGGACGTCGCGCGCGCGGCCTTCGAGCGGGCGCTGGCCGCCGAGGAGACTCCCGCGTCGCTCGAGGGGCTGGGGATGGCGGCCTGGTGGCTCGACGATGCAAGGGCGATGTTCGACGCGCGCGCGCGCGCGTACCAGCTCTACCGCCGGCAGGGGGATCGCCGGGGCGCGGGCCGCGTGGCGATGACCATCGCCGAGGACGCGTTTCAGTTTCGCGGTGAGGTCGCCGTGGCGAGGGGGTGGCACCGGCGTGCCCACCGGCTGCTGTCCGGGCTCGCGCCGATCCCGGAACACGGGTGGCTCAAGCTGTTCGAGGGGGACCTGGACCTCACGGTCGGAGACGACCCGGTTCGCGCGCGGGAGCTCGCGGGCCAGGCCGCCGCGATCGGGCGCGATCTGGGCGACGTCGATCTCGAGATGACCGCGCTGGCCCTCGAGGGTCTCGCTCTGGTCCTCGCCGGCGAGCTGGCCGAGGGGATGCCGCGGCTCGACGAGGCGAGCACCGCGGCGATGTCGGGGGAGATGAACGACCTGATCGCGATCGGGCTGTCCTGCTGCTACGTGGTGATCGCCTGCGAGCGCATCCGCGACTTCGCGCGGGCCGCGCAGTGGTGCCAGCGGGTGCGCGAGTTCTCGACGCGCACCGGGCACGGGCTGCTCCTCGCGATCTGCCGGTCCCAGTACGCCGGTGTCCTCACCTGGCGCGGCGCCTGGGTCGAGGCGGAGCAGGAGCTCGAGGCCGCACTGCAGCACTTCGCGGCCGCGCGCCCCCCGATGCAGCAGGACGCGCTCCTTCGCCTTGCCGATCTGCGGCGCCAGCAGGGTCGGCTCGACGAGGCCGGCGCGCTGCTCGAGCAGGTGCACGAGGCGGTCCCGCTCTTGCTGGTCGCGCGCGCCGGGCTGGCCCTGGACCGTTCCGAGTTCGTCACCGCCGCCCGGCTGGCCCAGAGGTTCTTGCGCCAGGTCCCGGCCGTGAACCGGACGGACCGCTTCGCGGCGCTCGATGTCCTCGTCCGCGCCCAGATCGCGCTCGGCCAGCGCGCTCCGTCGCGCGCCGCGCTCGACGAGCTGCGCGCCATTGCGGAACGGGTCGCCACCGAGCCGGTCAAGGCGGCCGTGCGTGCCGCGGAGGGGCTGGCGGCCGCGTCGGAGGGGGACCACGACCGGGCCCGCAGCGCCTTCGAGGACGCCATCGACCTGCTGGCCCGGAGCGGAGCTTCGCTCGAGCTCGCACGCTGCCGCGTCGCGCTGGGCCGGGCCCTGGCGGCGCTCGACCATCGCGACGCGGCCAGGGCGGAGCTCGAGGAAGCGCTTGCCGTCTTCGAGCGACTGGGCGCCGGCCGAGACGCCGCAGCGGCGACCGCGTTTCTCCGCGAGGTCTCCTCCGCTCGGGCCGCGCACCCGGTCCGCGGGCTGGCCGGGCTCACCAGACGCGAGCGAGAGGTGCTGAGGCTCGTCGCGCAGGGCCTGACCAACCGCCAGATCGCGGAGCGGCTTGCGGTCAGCGAGTTCACGGTCAAGCGCCACATGGCGAACCTGCTCACCAAGCTCGATCTGCCATCGCGCGCAGCCGCGGCGGCCTTCGCGGCGCGCGCCGGCATGACCTGACGAGCGCCATGGTCCGATCGGGCCATGGCGGCCCATCGCGACGGTATGGTCCATCCGGGCGAAGCGCGCGCGGAGCCCTCCGTGCGATCTCTCGAGACGGAGGCTCGCACATGGTCCACGGACGCGATCGACTGCAACGGACCTTCATGCGCGCCATGATCCGCGCCTTGACCGGCGAGGGCGCGAGCCTCCCGCGAACCAGGAGGACAGCCATGAGCACGCAGGAGAGAGAAGACACACGGGACGCGTGGAACGCCATCGCGCCCGGCTACGACCGGACCAACACGCCGACCCAGATGTGGATCGGGGAGGAGGGCCTCCGCCGGGCGGGCCTGGGCGGCGGCATGCGGTTTCTGGACGTGGCGGCGGGCAGCGGCGCCCTCGCCATCCCCGCCGCCCGGCTCGGCGCGTCGGTGCTGGCGATCGACCAGTCGCGCGTCATGCTGGACCTGCTCGGAGCGCGCGCGCGCCGGGAGAAGCTCGACGTCCAGACCCGCGTCATGGACGGCCACGGGCTCCAGCTCGAGGACAGCAGCTTCGACGTGACCGGCTCGCAGTTCGGCGTGATGCTGTTTCCCGACCTGCCGAAGGCACTGCGGGAGATGGCGCGCGTGGTCAAGCCGCGCGGGCGCGTGCTGATCAGCGCCTACGGCGACCCGCACCGGATCGACTTCCTGGGCTTCTTCATCGGCGCGATCCAGGCCGTGCGGCCCGGCTTCGACGGCCCGCCCGCCGATCCCCCACCCCTCGAGTTCCAGCTCGCCGATCCGGACCGGCTGCGCCGCGAGCTGGCCGCGGCCGGGCTGCAGGCTGTCTCGGTCGAGACGGTCACCGAGGCGACCGAGTTCAAGACCGGGCTCGAGCTGTGGGACTGGGTCGTGTCGAGCAACCCGATCGCCGAGAAGATCCTGGCCATGCTGGAGGTCACCGCCGGCGAGCGACAGGCCATCCAGCAGGCACTCGAGAGGATGGTCCGCGAGCGCGCCGGAGACGGGCCGGCCGCCAGGTTGACCAGCCCGGTCCACATCGGCGTGGCGAGCAAGTGACGAGGCGATTCGCGCCGCCGTGCGATCAGGTGCCACATGAGGCCTACCTCCGAAAACCGAACGACCCGCGCGCGGCGGGTCGTCAAGGTGAGGGAAGCGGCGGACCTGTTGTCAGCGGCCGAAGCCGTTAGAAGGAAGGCCCGCCATGGCCTCGAGCAGTAGCCTCGGCCGGATCGCGGGCCGGCGTCAAGACAGAAGCGCCTGGAGCGGGAAGGGGCGGAAGCGGTTTCCCTCTCGCTCCGGGCGAAAGACGTAGGCCTCGCTGTCGGCGTCGCTGAGCTCGACCCCGGCGTCGCCGTAGAGGATGGGCAGGCCGGTCTTCGAGGCGGGCTGGTGGGCGAAGACGTCGTGGACGCTGGGCAGGCTGTCGAGGTACTCGATGAAGGCGGGCATCGTCCGGGCCAGGCGGTCGCCGTTGGCCGCGGCCGAGCTGACGTTGGCGCGCAGGTTGGCGTCGATGTAGACGACCTGGCGGCGGCGGAGGTCGAGGAACGCGACGTACTTGGTGTACTGCGGGCCCTTGATGGGGAATGCGAGCTGGCAGCGCGCCGGCTCGAACAGCTTCCCCTTGGCCGGGTTGGCGCCCCACTGGAGCGCGGCGAACACCTCCTCGGCCTTGTCGAACGGGATGTGCGAGAAGCAGAGGACGTTCCAGACCGCGTGGCGGACGCCGCCCTCTTCGAGCTTGTCCAGATAGATGTCGATCATCTGACAGGCGCGACCTTCGAGGTCCTTGCTGTTGGTCGGGTCGCCCGAGAAGATGGCAGACCGGGAACCGAACTCGGGCGCGTTCCAGCAGCACGCCCCCATGCTCGACCACTTGTCGCCGAAGAAGTTCCAGCCGTTGTCGTACCAGATGTTCCCGTGCGTCGGCCCCGACTTCCAGTAGACCGCCGTGCGCAGGAACCGGACCTCGGGCGGCAGCGGAAAGACCGTGCCGCGCCCGTAGGGCAGGAGCTCGCTGTCGCTGGTCGGCAGCTTGATCAGCACGGTCTCGGGCGCGAGGCGGACCGCGTCGACCCGGCGCGCCACGCGCCCCCGGATCTGCGCCGCCAGCGCCTCGAGCACCGACGAGAGGCGCTTTGCGGGCAGGCGCCGCCGGCGGTCGGCCGGGAAGATCTTCAGCTTTCCCCAGTCGCCCTTGGGCGGGAACGTGCGGTGGGACCGGTCGTTGACCTTGCGCAGGTAGCGCTCGATCTTGAGCAGCTGCATGAGCGTGAGCCGCGGCATCACGCCGGCGAACGCGTCCGCGGCAGCGTCGCCGTAGACGAGGAGCAGATGATGCAGCCGCCGCATCATCTCGCCCGGCCGCCGGCCCATCTCGTCGAGGAGCGCCGGATCGCGCGCAGCCAGCATGCGCTCCACCAGCGCATTGAAGGTCGGCTCCATCGCATCCTTGTAGAGAGCGTCGGCGGCGGCCACCACGCGCGGGAAGCGAGACTTGAAGTCCCCCGGATGCAGCGTGTGGACGAGGCGCTTGAAGCGCTCCGGGCGCCGCGTCATGTCCTCCTCGAGGTTGGTGGCGTTCTCGAGGAGCGAGAGCAAGAAGCGCCGCTCGCGGCGCGTGAAGCTGCGCAGACGGGACTTCTCGCGCATCGCCACGTCGCCGCCCGACATCCCGATCGCGAGCCGCAGCACATCGGTCGCTGTATCGACGCGGGCCGCGATTCCCAGCACCAGGCACTGCACCGCGAGGTGGACCATGTTCTCCTTGAACGCCACGGTCGAGAGATCGATGTCGCGCTCGAGGTACCAGGCCAGGAAGAGCGCGTCCTCGCGCTGCTCGCCGGTCCATCGCGCAGGGCGAGCCACCAGCTCGGCGAAGATCTCGGCGAGAGAGGCCGGCGCGGCCGGGTGCAGCACTTTCAAGCGCAGCCGCTCGTCGAGGAGCGGCCGCTCCACCGGCTCCTCGGTGAACCACTCGTTCGGCAGCCCCCAGTACATCAGGATCTGCCGCATCCAGTAGTCCGCCTCGCTCATCGCGAGGACCTCGTGCGGGAAGTTCTTGTACACGACGTGCTCGTCCATCTTGCGGTCCGCGCCGCTGAGGTCCATGAGCACCGGCTCCAGCTCCTCCCACCACGCGCGCGCCGCCCCGTCGCTGGCCGCGCGCATCGCCTCGAATCCGTCCCGCGACAGCGCGAAGCCGAACGCGCTCAGGTTGCTGGCCAGGGTCGCCAGCACATCGAGCCCGACCTGTCGATCCGCGCCCGCGGCCGGCGACGGCAGGCGAACGCGGTGATGCTGGACGAGGATGCGAAGCGCACGGTCCATGGCCGCGACGATAGCGCAGGAGAGGCGGACTCTCCCCCATTCGTGCGCTCCGCGCGCGGTTGCCCGCGGTCTGGCGCCTCGTCGGCTGCCCGTTGCATGGGGTCCGAGGCTGGGCCATAGTTCGCCCGCGAACCGAAAGGGCCGCAGGAGAGGGAAATGACGATCTTCATGTCCAGAAAGAACACGGTCTGTTTCACGGTCTCTTTCATCCACCAGGACATGAAGCTCGATGGATACTCCCATCCGAACGATTTCAGCGCGGCCGGAAGGCAGCCTCGACGACGGTAGCGATGTCGGGCGGGCGCGACGCGATCTGACGCGGGCGCGGTTCGCGAAGTTCCTCTCCTACTACCGGCCGCACATACCGCTGCTGCTGGCCGACCTCGGCTGCGCCGTGATCGTATCGATGACGGCGCTGTTCCTGCCGCTGTGCGCGAACCACGTCACCGAGCGGCTGGTCACGCTCGGCGACCTGCCCGGCGCGCTCGGCCAGATCTACGAGATGGGCGCAATCATGGTGGCGCTGCTCATCGCCCAGGCGCTCAGCACGCTCTTCGTCAACTACCAGGGCCACATGATGGGCGCGAAGATGGAGAGCGCACTCCGCAGGGAGCTGTTCGAGCACTGTCAGAAGCTGTCCTTCAGCTTCTACGACAGGCAGCGCGTCGGACAGTTGATGAGCCGCATCACGAACGACCCGCTCGAGCTCGGGGAGCTCTATCACCATGGACCCGAGGACCTCGCGATCGCTGTCCTCAAGTTCGTCGGGGTGGTCGTTCTTCTCGCCAGTCTCGACATCACGCTGACGCTGATGATCCTCGCCGTCACGCCGTTCGCCGTTGCCTACGCACTTCACTTCAACCGGCGCATGAACCGGGCGCAGAGGCTCAGCAAGGAGCGCATCGGCGCGGTCAACGAGCGGGTGGAGGATACGCTCGCCGGCATCCGGGTCGTGCAGTCCTTCGCCAACGAGGATCTCGAGAACCGGCGATTCGAGGCCGACAACCACAGCTTCCTCGAGAGCCGGCGCACCGGCTACCGCAGCGAGGCGTTCTTCGATATCGGCACGGGCGCCTTCGCGCAGGTCATCACCGTCCTCGTCATCGTCGCGGGCGCGATCCGGGTGATGAAGGGCCACCTCACCGTCGCGGACATGCTGACCTTCCTGCTGTGCGTCGCCGTGCTTGTCGATCCCGTGCAGCGCCTCGCCAACCTGGCGCGGCTGTGGCAGCACGGCTTCACCGGATTCAGCCGGATGATGGAGATCCTCGAAGTCGATCCGGACGTGCAGGATCGTCCGGGCGCGGTCGCGCTCGCGCGTCCCGGCGGGGCGCTCACGCTGGAAGGGGTGGGCTTCCGTTACGAGGACGACGGGCCCCACGTCTTGCACGGCCTGTCGCACCACATCCGGCCCGGAGAGCTCGTCGCCCTGGTCGGGCAGTCCGGGGTCGGCAAGAGCACGCTGTGCTCGCTCATCCCGCGCTTCTACGAGGCGACGGAGGGGCGCATCCTGCTGGACGGCATCGACGTCCGCGACATCACCATGAGCTCGCTCCGGCGGAATATCGGCGTGGTGCAGCAGGACGTGTATCTCTTCGCCGGAACGGTCGCGGAGAACCTGCGCTACGGTCGCCCGGACGCCACCGACGACGAGATCCAGGCGGCGGCCAGATCGGCCAGCGCCCACGAGTTCATCATGGCCTTGCCGCGCGGCTACGACACCGACATCGGCCAGCGCGGCGTCAGGCTGTCAGGCGGCCAGAAGCAGCGGCTGACCATCGCGCGCGTGTTCCTGAAGGACCCGGCGATCCTCATCTTCGACGAGGCGACGAGCGCGCTCGACAACGAGAGCGAGCGCGCCGTGCAGCAAGCCCTCCTCGAGCTCGCGCGCGACCGCACGACGCTGGTCATCGCCCACCGCCTGTCGACAGTGCGCCACGCCGATCGCATCCTGGTGCTCACCGACCGGGGAATCACGGAACAGGGCACCCATGAAGAGCTGATCGCCGCCGACGGCGTCTACGCCGGCCTCTACAGCGTGCAGGCCAGCCTGTGACCGAGGCGGCCCCCAAGTCAGAGCTTGCGAAGGTAGGCGAGCAGGGCCGGCCGCTCCGCTGGAGTGAACGGACGGTCGTCGTGAACGCCGTCGGTGGAGATCGGCGGCGGACGAGGCACAGGCGCGGGCGGGGCCGTCGCCGCGACGAACTTGAAGAACTCCGTGTAGTGATCCAGCATCTCCTCGAGCGTCGCCGCGCTGTTGTTGTGGAAATAGGGCGCAGTTCTGCTGATGCCGCGGGTGGTCGGCACGTCGAGCGCGTTCCAGTCGTCCAGCGGCGGAGGTCCGCCCGCGAAGCCGCTGAGGAGCGTGCGGCCAGGGTCGGAGCTGGTGCGCCGAAGCACCGCGCCGGTCGGGGTGGTGATCTCGTAGGTCCTCGCGTTTCGCGCCAGCCGCGGCGGGCACGGAGCGAACTGAAAGCGAGGGGGCTGGACCTGGTTGACAGGGCGAGGACACTGGGTCTGAATGCCGCCGAATCGATGGATGCCCGGTACGGGACCGATGCCGGCCACGCCGCCGTGGCACTGCGCGCACGCGCGGAGGAACACGGCCTTTCCGCGCCGCTCCAGCGCGTTGAGCGGCGGATCCGGATCCGGCACCGGCGTCACGCCCTCGTCGATGGCGCGCGACGCCACCAGCATGCCGAGCGACGAGAAGAGCACCTTCTGGAACGCGGCCAGGTCGTCGAGCATGCCCGGGGACGGCGCTCCCTGGATCTGGGCGTGGGCGATGAAGGCGGCCAGCGCCTGCTCCTGCAGGGTCGCGAACCGGGCGTCGAGCTGATATCCGCCTCGCGGGTTGGGCGGCCTGAACCAGTCGGGCGGGGCCGGGTCCGCCCCGGTCCGCTTCACGTTGAGCACGCTCGGCACCGCGCGCCACACATCGACGAACGTCTCGTTCGAGGGGAGTCCGGTGGCGGGATCGACGAGCTTCACGTTCGCAGGCAGCGGGAACGTGATCCGGATGAGCCCGTTCTGTCGCAGGTTGCTGAAGTCCGACGCGTCGTCGCCTCCGATGCGGAAGTCGTCCGCGTCGATGGGCCGGAACAGCGGATCGTCGGCGTCCGGATCGCGCAGCCGCCTGGCCTGGAGCCTCTGGAATCGAGCCTCGGCGCTGGCCGGTGACAGCTGGAACTGATCCGAGACCATGTGGCAATCGGCGCATGCGCGCCCGTTGCCGTCGAGGCCGTCGAGCTCCCGGTCGACGAAAGCCAGCGCTCCGCGAAGCACCGCGTCGCAGCGCTCGCCTGCGCACAGGCCTCGCACCTCGAGGGGCAGCATGGCGGACACCGCTTCGGCGTCCAGATCGGTCTGCCCATCCTCGACCATGCACGCCGGCGCGAGCAACGCCGCCGCCACGAGAGCAGCCCCGAGCCATTCGCTCCCTGCCGCACCGCGACCTGCACCACGACCTGCACCGCGAGCTCCGTTGCACCTTGCCATCGAGGCACCTCCTCCCGGCGTCTCGTCAAGCAAGCAGCGCGCCAGCGGTGTCAGCGATAGCGCTGCGGATCGATGCCGTGGTGTTTCAGCCAGCGATAGATCTGCTTGGCATCTTTCCCGTAGCGCTCGGCAAGGCGACTGATGTTGCCGTGCAGCGCGGAGAGCAGCTCGACCAGCTCATCCCGCGCAGGGATCGGTGTGCGCGCCGATCGAGGTGATGTCGATGGCTCCGGCGCGCCGGCCGGACCGACCGGCGGCTCGAGGACCGCGGCGACATCGTCGCGCGTGATCTCGCTGCGCTCGCCGACACGAAGGCACAGGCGGCGGACGGCGGACTGCAGCTCGCGGACGTTGCGCGGCCAGGGGTGCAGGACCAGGCGCTCGGCCGCCTGCCCCGTGAGCCGGCGCGCGGGCGATTCCTGGGCCAGGAAGTGGCGGGCCAGGGTGAGGACGTCGCATCGCCGCTGTCGCAGCGCGGGCAGGTTGATGACCACGCCGGCCAGCCGCGCATACAGGTCGTCGCGGAACCCGCCCGCGGCCGTCCGGGTAGGAGGTCGATGTTGGTCGCGGCGACCACGCGCGCGTCCGCGCGGATGCTCCGCGCCGCACCCACGGGAACAATCTCGCCTGCATCCAGCGCGCGGAGCAGCTTGGCCTGGTGCGCGAGCGCGAGCTCTCCGACCTCGTCGAGGAACAACGTGCCGCCCTGCGCCTCCAGGAAGAACCCCGGCTGATCCCCAGCGGCGCCGGTGAAGGCTCCCTTGCGGTGCCCGAACAGCGCCGACTCCACCAGGTCGTGCGGCAGGGCGGCGCAGTTGACAGCCACATAGCCGCCCGCTCGCCCGCTCCAGGCGTGGATGTGACGCGCCAGGACGTCCTTGCCGGTGCCGGTCTCTCCCTGGAGGAGGACGGGCAAGGGAGACGGCGCGACGCGGGCGGCCATCTCGATGGCACCGGCGAACGCGGCGTGGCTGCCCACCAGAATCCGGGTGTTCGCTCGGCGCAGAGATGGGCACCACGTCGACCTGGAACAGCGTCTCGCCGACGCGAACGATATCGGCCGGTGTCAGCACCTGCGTCCGGGCGCGAGCTCCATTGATGTGCGTGCCATTACTGCTCCCTTCGTCGCGGAGCTCGATCACGAGACCGGTGCGTGTCAGGGTCACGTGGCGACGCGATATCTTGGCGTCATCGATGACGAGATCCACGTCGTCGGCCGGTGCCCGGCCCAGACGCAGCTCCCGGTCGATGGACACGCGCTGACCTACAAGCGCGACGGCAGGGGAGTGAAGGATGATGACGGCCCACTCGGCCCGCGTTCCGGCGCCGGTCACGTCGCCCGAGGAGCTCGGCACCGTCGGCTCGACGGTTCGGACAGTCACGCGGATACATCGTATCAGAGGCGCCGCACGCCACCTCGCCCATCTCCGGCGGGGGTCGGCTCGGCCGCGGCCGACGTCTGACTGTCTGACTGTCTGACCCGCTCCGCCGATCGTCGCAGGCGCCGACTCGCGCGCGATGGCGTATCCTACGTGACGTGGGTCTGGGGGTCGGTCACAGGGTTGGTCCCTACGAGGTCCAGTCTCTGCTGGGCCTTGGTGGCATGGGCGAGGTGTACCGGGCACGCGATTCCCGGCTCGCGCGCGAGGTCGCGCTCAAGGTCCTGCCGGCCGCCCGGGCCCAGAGCCAGAGCTCGCTGACCCGCTTCGAGCGCGAGGCCCGCGCCGCCGGCTCCCTCAATCATCCCAACATCGTCGCCATCTACGACGTGGGGGCCGACGGCGGCGTGCCGTACCTCGTCACCGAGCTCCTGGATGGAGAGACGCTCCACGAGCTCCTCGCGCGCGGGCCGATTCCGCTGGAGACGGCGCTGGACCAGGCGGGGCAGATCGCGGACGGGCTCGCCGCGGCGCACGAGGGCGGCATCGTGCACCGCGATCTGAAGACGCAGAATCTGTTCGTCACGCGAGCGGGACGGGTGAAGATCCTCGACTTCGGCGTGGCGAAGATGATGGCCGAGGGCCGCACCGAATCGAGCCCGCCCTCGACCGTCACCGACGGGATCACCGAGCTCGAGGACCTCACCGCCTCCGGCGCGGTCATCGGGACGCTGGGGTACATGTCTCCGGAACAGGTGCGCGGTCAGGCCGCCGACGCGCGCAGCGATATCTTCAGCTTCGGCGCGGTCGCCTACGAGATGGTCACCGGCGCCCGCGCCTTCCGGGCCGCCACGCCTGCGGAGACGGCCGCAGCGATCCTGAAGGACACGCCGCCCCCGATGCCTCAGGCGCCCCGCGAGCTGGAGCGGATCGTGAGCCGATGCCTGGCCAAGCGCCCGGAGGACCGCTTCCAGAGCGCGCGCGAGCTCTGCGTCGCGCTGGGCGCGCTGCGATCTCCGGCCGCGTCGGCCGGGCGATCCGGCCGCCGGGCCATCGGGCGCCCGCTCGGCGCGCTGTTCCTGGCGCTCGCCGGGCTCGCCGCGGTCGCCGCGACCATCCGGGTCGGGCGCAGCTGCTCGTCGGCCGGCGAGAGCCCGGCTGGAACCGAGGTCGCCCCGATCGAGACGATCGCGGTCCTGCCCTTCGTCAACGCGGCCGCAGACCCCGAGATCGACTACCTGTGCGACGGCATCACGGACAGCGTCATCCACAACCTGTCCCGCGTGCGGCAGCTGCGCGTGCTGGCACGCGGCACGGTCCTCCCGTACAAGGGGCGGCAGCTTCCTCCGCAGCAGGCCGGGCGGGAGCTGGGAGTCCGCAAGGTGCTGGTCGGCAGGGTCTTCCGGCGCGGGGGCGGACTTGTCATCGCGTCGGAGCTGGTCGAGGTGGCCGGCGGCCAGAAGCTGTGGGGCAAGGAGTACGACACCGAGCGGTCCGATCTGCTCGCCGTGCAGCGAGACATCGCCCGGGCGATCGCCGAGACGATCCCGTTGCGGCTGACCGGCGCCGAGAAGGAGCGGCTCCGCAAGCAGGACACCGACAACACGGGCGCGTATCAGCTCTACCTGAAGGGTGAGTACCTGCGTCGCAGAGGAACGCTCTACCTTGCAGGCTCGGCGTTCGGACGACTGCCCGACGATCTCCATCAGATCGAGCAGTACTACAAGCAGGCGATCGCCCTGGACCCGTCCTACGCGCTCGCCCATTCAGGCCTGATGCATTTCTACGGGTTCGCCGCCTCTCGCGGCCTGTTGCCCCCCGACGAGACCTGGCCGAAGGCGCAGGCCGTCGCGATCAGGTCGGTCGAGCTCGATCCGTCGCTCCAGTCCTCCTATCTGCACCTCCTCGCCGCCATCGCGTTCACCTACCAGCGAGACTGGCGGACCTCCGACAGAGCCTTCAGGCGCGCGCTCGACCTCAACCCGAACGACGCCGAGGTGGGCCAGCACCACGCCACCTGCCTGGCCGTCCTGGGGCGATTCGACGATGCCATGGCGGAGATCAGGCGGACCGAGCAGATCGATCCGTTCGCGCCCGGCTTCTTCCCCGCCAGCGGGGCGGCGCCTCTGGTCATCCTCTTCTGGGCGCGCCGGCCAGACGAGCTCATCGAACGCGCCCGGCTGAGGACCGCGCGCAACGCACGCGACGCGTTCGCGCACGAGATGATGGGCAACGCGTACGAGCAGAAGGGCCAGCACGCCGAGGCGCTGGCCGCGTGGCGCAAGGTGATGATCCTGTCCGGCGACGACGAGCTGGCCGCGATCCTCGATCGCGCCGCACTCGAGTCCGGCTACCCGGGCGTGGTGCGGGCCGTCTGGCAGAAGCGGCTCGAACGCCTGACCCGGCAGCTGGAGCGAGGCGAGTACGTCGCCGCCGGCCGCTTCGCCCGCGTCCACGCCAAGCTGGGCCACGTGGAGCAGGCCCTCGCGTGGCTCGAGAAGGCGTTCGAGGAGCCGACCCGCCTCGTCCTCGAGGTCGGCGTGGACCCGGTGTTCGACGGCCTCCGCGGCGATCCGCGCTTCGCCGACTTCGTCCGCCGCGTTCGCCTCGCGCTCGACCCGCCGCCCTAGCTCCGCGTTTCCGTCTCGAGCAGCGCGGCGGTGATCTCCTGCAGGGTGGCTCGCAGCCGGGACAGCTCGGCCAGCGACAGGCCCGCCTTGCACAGCATCGCCTCGGGGATGTCCTGGGCCTTGCGCCGCGCGCGCTTGCCCTCGGCGGTCAGGAAGACCTCGACGACCCGCTCGTCGACGGCGCTGCGGCGGCGCTCGATCAGGCCGCGCGCCTCGAGCCGCTTGAGCAGCGGCGTGAGCGTGGCCGAGTCGAGATGCAGCCTCTCACCCAGGCCCGATACCCGGACGCCGTCCTGCTCCCACAGGATCAGCAGCACAAGGTACTGCGGGTAGGTGATGTCGAGCTCGTCGAGCAGCGGCTGGTAGGCCCGCGTCATGGCCCGCGACGCCGTGTACAGCGCGAAGCAGAGCTGATTGTCGAGTCGCAGCGCGTCGCTCATGCGACCGCCCGGATCACGCCAGGCGCAGGTCCACTGCGATGTTGCCCCGGGTGGCGTTGGAGTACGGGCACACCTGGTGCGCGATCTGCAGCAGCTGCTCGGCCTGCTCGCGCGGCCAGCTCCGGGATGTCGGCGACCAGCTCGACGGCCAGGCCATAGCCGGCGCCGACCGGGCCGATCGTGACCTTCGCGGTGATGGCGACCGGGCCGGTCGTGATCTTCTGCTTGCGGGCCACGAGGGCCAGCGCGCTGCCGAAGCAGGCCGAGTAACCCGCCGCGAACAGCTGCTCCGGGTTGGTGCCGGCGGCGCCGCTGCCGCCCATCTCGCGGGGCGGGACCACGGTCAGGTCGAGGGTGCCGTCGTCGGTCTTTACCTGCCCGTCGCGGCCCCCCGAGGCGGTCGCGGTGGCGGTGTAGAGGCGCTTGTCGAGCTTGGCTGGGGTCGTCATGGCGCGATACATAGCGCGCGATTTAATCGCTGGCAAGTAAAATCGGCGCCACGCCCCGCCGACCTGGCCTCACGCCTTGAGCTTGTAGCCGGTGCGGAACATCCACCACACGATGAACAGGCACAGGAGCATGAAGCCCAGGGTGGCGCCGATGCTCACGGCGGCGTTGACGTCTGAGATGCCGTAGAAGCTCCAGCGGAAGCCGCTGACCAGGTAGACGACCGGGTTGAACAGCGTGATCTTCTGCCACAGCGGCGGGAGCATGTGGATGGAGTAGAAGCTGCCGCCCAGGAAGGTCAGCGGGGTGACGACCATCAGGGGCACGACCTGAAGCTTCTCGAACCCGTCGGCCCAGATGCCGATGATGAAGCCGAACAGGCTGAACGTGATCGATGTCAGTAACAGAAATGCGATCATCCAGATCGGGTGGAGGACGCTGAAGTCGACGAACAGCCGGGCAGTGATCAAGATGATGGTGCCGACGATGACCGACTTGGTGGCGGCCGCGCCGACGTAGCCGATCACGATCTCCATGGCCGACACCGGCGCCGACAGGATCTCGTAGATGGTGCCGGTGAACTTGGGCAGGTAGATGCCGAACGAGGCGTTGGAGATGCTCTCGGTCAGCACCGTGAGCATGATGAGCCCCGGCACGATGAAGGCGCCGTAGCCGATGCCGTCGATCTCGCGACATGCGCGAGCCGATGGCCGAGCCGAACACGATGAAGTAGAGCGACGTTGACAGCACCGGCGAGGCGATGCTCTGCATCAGCGTGCGCCAGGTGCGGGCCAGCTCGAACTTGTAGATGGAGCGGATGGCGTGGACGTTCATCACTTGCCCCTCACCAGGCTCACGAAGATCTCCTCGAGCGAGCTCTCGCTCGTCTGCAGATCCTTGAAGTCGATGCCGTGCTCGCCCAGGCGCTTGAACAGGCCCGCGATGCCGGTCTGCTCCCCCTTGGCGTCGAAGGTGTAGACCAGGTCGCGGCCGTCTTCCGACAGCGCCAGCTGCGAGCTGGCCAGATCCGGCGGGATGGCGGAGAGAGGATTTTGCAGGTGCAAGGTGAGCTGCTTCTTGCCCAGCTTCTGCATCAGGGCGGCCTTCTCCTCGACGAGGATGATCTCCCCCTTGCTGATCACGCCGACCCGATCGGCCATCTCCTCCGCCTCGTCGATGTAGTGGGTGGTCAGGATGATGGTGACCCCCCCGCGGGCCAGGCCGCGGACCATGTTCCACATGTCCTGGCGCAGCTCGACGTCGACGCCGGCGGTCGGCTCGTCGAGAAACAGGATCTGGGGCTCGTGCGACAGCGCCTTGGCGATCATCACGCGGCGCTTCATGCCGCCGGACAGCGCCATGATCTTGGAGTCCTTCTTGTCCCACAGCGACAGGTCGCGCAGCAGCTTCTCCAGGAAGGCCGCGTCGTACCGCTTGCCGAACAGGCCGCGGCTGAAGCGCACCGTGTCCCAGACGCGCTCGAAGGCGTCGGTGTTGAGCTCCTGCGGCACCAGGCCGATCCGCGCGCGCGCCTCGCGATACTCGCGCACGATGTCGTGGCCGTCGGCCAGCACCACGCCGCTCGTCGCGTTGACGATGCCGCAGATCGACATTGATGAGCGTCGTCTTGCCGGCGCCGTTGGGGCCCAGCAGCGCGAAGATCTCGCCGGGACGGATCTCGAGGTTGACGTTCTTGAGGGCGTGGAAGCCGGACGCGTAGACCTTCTCGAGCCCGGAGACGGAGATGATGGGTTCCATGGGGCGGTTCCTAGTCGATACACCATGTGTAATGCGGCAGCGAGCCTCTGCTCCGTCCCCTGAGCAGAATGCTGCGGCGTGAACCGCCTCCGCGGTCGGTTCGCGCTGGCGCGGCGGGATCTACCGGCCCGGGCGCTGCCGGCCGGCGCGACGCACCCGGCGGTCGTGACGCTCGAGCGCGAGCGCGATCAGCCGGTCGATGAGCTGCGGGTAGGACAGGCCCGACTCCTGCCACAGGCGCGGATACATCGAGATCGGCGTGAAGCCGGGAATCGTGTTGAGCTCGTTGAGCATGAAGCCGCGCGCCGGTCCGGTCTCCTCGAGGAAGAAGTCGACCCGGGCCATCGCCTCGCAGCGGCAGGCCTCGAACGCGCGCACGGCCAGCGCGCGCACGTCGGCGGCCTGCGCGTCGCTCGAGCGGCGCCGGCGCCAGCAGCACGGCGCGCCCGTCCTCGTACTTGTCGGCGTAGTCGTAGAACTCGGCGCCCGGCACCACCTCGCCGGCAACCGACGCCTCCGGCGGATCGTCGCCCAGCACCGCCACCTCGATCTCGCGGCCGCTCACCGCCTCCTCGGCCAGCAACCACTCGTCGTAGGCGAAGGCAAGCGCGATGGCCGCCTCCAGCTCGGCGCGGTCGTGCGCCTTGGAGACGCCCACCGACGAGCCCATGTTGGCCGGCTTGACGAAGCAGGGCAGGCCGAGCTCGCGCTCGACGCGCGGCGCAGAACGCGGCCACGTCGCCGCCGTCGCGCAGCGGCAGGAAGCGCGGCGTGGGCAGCCCGCAGGCCACGAAGGCGCGCTTCATCATCACCTTGTCCATGCCGACCGCGGAGCCGAGCACGCCCGCGCCCACGTACGGCAGCCCGACGGTGTCGAGCAGGCCCTGGATGGTGCCGTCCTCGCCGTACGGCCCGTGCAGGAGCGGCAGCACCACGTCGATGCGCGCATCCGCCGGACTCCAGGCGCGTGCCGCCCAGCGGGACCAGCTCGCCGGCGCCTGGCTGCGTGACCAGGTCGACCGGCGCGCCCTCGATGGTGAAGGCGGGCGGCAGCTTGTCGCGACTGCCGCCGAGCAGGGCCCGCGCCTCGCCGGCCAGCAGCCACTTGCCCTCGGTCGTGATCGCCACCGGCACGACCTCGTAGCGCGCCGGATCCAGCGCCCGGGCCACCGCGACCGCGGTCACGCGCGAGACATCGTGCTCCGCCGAGCGACCGCCGAACAGCATCAGCACGCGCAGACGACGACTGGCCATGGCGGCCAGTCTATCACTCGACGCCGCGCTACTCGCGGCGCATGGCCTCGACCGGATCGAGCCGGGAGGCGCGGTACGCCGGGTAGATGCCGAACACGAGGCCGACGCCACCGGCCGACATCATCGACAGCACGACCGCCCAGGCCGGCACCGCGGTCGGGATGCCGCTAGGACCTGGATGAGCTCGGCGATGCCGGCGCCGACCGCCACGCCGAGCGCGCCGCCGATGCTGGTCAGCATGACCGCCTCGACGACGAACTGGGCCAGGATGCGGCGCCGGCGGGCGCCCAGGGCGCGGCGCAGGCCGATCTCGCTGGTCCGCTCGGTCACCGACACGAGCATGATGTTCATGACGCCGATGCCGCCGATGAGCAGCGCGATGGCGCAGATCCCGACCGAGGCTGCCGCGATCGATGGCGGTGATGCTGTCGAATGTCTCCTGCATCGACTCGTTGGAGAACATCTCGAAGTCGTTCTCCGCCTCGGGAGGCACGCCGCGCGCGCGGCGCAGGATCGACACCACCTCGTCCTGGGTGCGGGCGATGCGCTCCGGGTCGCTGGCCTGGATGGTGATGTTCAGCGATCGCCGGTTGCCGTAGATCGGCATGAACGCCGCGATCGGCATCACCACCAGGTTGTCGATCGAGCCCTCGAGCTGCTGGCCGCGCCGGGCCAGCGTGCCGACGACCTGGAAGCGCCGCCCGCGCACGCGGATCGACTGGCCGACCGCGCTCTGCCTCGGGAAGAGCAGGTCCGCCACGTCGGCGCCGATCACGGCGACGTTGATGCCCGCCAGCGCCTCCCCTTCGTTGAACAGGCGGCCCACGGCCAGCGCGTAGCCGTTGTTGTCGAAGAACGCGCCGGTCGCGCCGGTCACCATCACCGCGGTGCGGATCGCGCGCTCGCTGGTGCGCACGTCGCGCTCGCCGAGCTCCCACGCCTCGCCGGCCACCCGCAGACAGCTCGTGCACTTCTCTTGCAGCAGCGCGACCTCGCGCAGGGTGAGGTCCTTGCGCCGCTCGAACGTCGGCCCGGTCGCGCGGCCCGAAGCCCGCTCGGCTGCTTCTGCACCTGGAAGACTCCCGTGCCCAGCTGGGCGAGGTCGTGGTGGATCTGGCGGCGCAGCCCCTCGATGGTCGCCGCCATCGCCACGACCGACGACCACGCCGATGACGATGCCGAGCAGGGTCAGCGCCGAGCGCAGCTTGTGCACCGCCAGAATGCGGACCGCGGCGCGCAGCGTGTCGAGCAGCGCCATCAGCATCACTCGTACCTCAGCGACTCGATCGGATCGAGGTGCGCGGCCCGGTAGGCCGGCCAGGTGCCGAAGGCGAGGCCGATGATCCCGGAGAAGACGATGCGCGCCGGCGATCGCCGCCGGAGACAGCTCGGCGCTGACCGGCGCGACCTTGTCGATGATGGCCGACGCCATCGCGCCGACGGTGGTGCCGATCGCGCCGCCCACCATCGTGACCAGCGCCGCCTCGGTCAGGAACTGGACCAGGATGGTGCGGCGGCGTGCGCCCAGCGCGCGGCGCACGCCGATCTCGCGGGTCCGCTCGGTGACCGCCACCAGCATGATGTTCATGACGCCGATGCCGCCGACCAGGAGCGTGATGAGCCCGATCGCGATGGCCACGCCGAACAGCGCGTTGGTCTGCTCGTTGAAGATCTTGATCAGCTCCGACTGGCGGTTGATCGAGAAGGTGTCCACGTCCTCGGCCGCCAGGCGGCGCTGGCGGCGCAGGATCTCGACGATCTGATCCTCTGCCTGCATCAGCGAGTCCGGCACCGCGGCCACCGCGATCGCCATGTCGCGCCGCATCCCGTAGACCCGGCCGAAGGTCTCGATCGGGATGATGGCCAGGTTGTCGAGCGAGCGGCCGAACGCCTTGCCCTGGGGCATGAGCGTGCCGATGACGGTGTAGCGCCGCGGCCCGAGCGAGATGCGCGCGCCCGAGCGGATTGGCCCCCTTGAACAGCCGCGTGGCCACCTCGCTGCCGATCACCGCCACGTTGGCGGGGGCTGGACCCCTCGATCGGCGACAGGAAGCGGCCGCTCGCGATCTTGATGGTCGAGGTGTCGATGTACTCGCTGCTGGTGCCCTGCACCTGGACGATGCCCATGCGCTCGCCACGGTAGGACGCCTCGGCCGCGCCCTGGGCCACCGGCGCCACCGCGGCCAGCAGGTCGCCGCGCCGTCGCAGCGCCTCCACGTCCTGGCTGCCGATGGGCGGGCGGTTGCGGTACAGCCACCAGTCGCCGCGGATGACCCACGGCCGGCTGCTGACGTAAAGCGTGTTGGAGCCCAGGTCGGCCAGCTGGCGGGTGAACGAGTTGGTCAGGCCCGACACGAGGCCGTAGATGGTCATCAGCGTCGCCACGCCGATCGCGATGCCGACGGTGGACAGGAACGCGCGCATGCGGTTGGCGGCGATGCCGCGCAGCGCGGTGCCGGCGGCGGAGGCCAGCTCGACCGCGACCCGCCGCCCACCCCGCCATGCCGCGCCCAGGATCACGCCGTCGCTCCGGCCGTGGCGTTGACCACCAGATCGGCGACCACCTCGGCTCCGGGGCCGTCCTGGACGATGGCGCCGTCGGACATGCGCAGCGCGCGCGGGCACTGCGCCGCGATCGACGGCTCGTGGGTCACCAGGATGAGCGTGTTGCCGGCGGCGTTCAGCTCGCCGAACAGATCGAGGATCTCCCGCCCGGTGGCGGAGTCGAGGTTGCCGGTCGGCTCGTCGGCCAGGAGGATCGACGGCTGCGTGACCAGCGCGCGCGCGATGGCCACGCGCTGGCGCTGGCCGCCCGACAGCTCGTTGGGACGGTGGCGCATGCGCCGGCTCAGGCCGACCCGGGCCAGCGCCTCGCGTGCTCGCCTGCGCCGCTCGCCGGCGCGCACGCCGCGGTAGACCAGCGGCAGCTCGACGTTCTCGAGCGCCGTGGTGCGCGCCAGCAGCTGGAAGGTCTGGAACACGAACCCGATCTCGCGGTTGCGCAGGTCGGAGAGCGCATCGTCCGACAGGCCGCGCACGTCCTTGCCGCGCAGCCGGTAGGTGCCGCCGCTCGGCGTGTCGAGGCAGCCGAGGATGTTGAGCAGCGTGCTCTTGCCCGAGCCGGACGAGCCGACGATGCCGACGTACTCGCCGGCCTTGATGTGGAAGCTGACCTCGCGCAGCGCGTGGATGGTCTCGCTGCCCATCTTGTAGAGGCGCGAGACGCCGGCCATCTCGAGGAGCGGCGCGCCCACGCTCACTGCTTGCCCTCGGCCCCGGGGCCACCCATCGGTGCGACGGCGACAGCGGCGCCGTCCTCGAGCTCGCGGGCAAGCGTGCGGTACGGGCCCTCGACCACCACCTCGCCCTGCGCGAGGCCGCGCGTGATCTCCACGTGGCTGTCGGACGTCAGGCCGACCTGGACCGCGCGCCTGGAGACGACGCCGTCCTTCACCACGAAGACGACCTTGTCGAGCTTGCTCTTGCCCGCCGGCGCCTCGCCGGCCTTGCCCGCCGCCGCCTCGCCGGCCTTGCCCCCCGCCGCCTTCCCGTCCGCCGCCTTGCCGCCCGCCGGGCGCACGGTGACCGCCTGGATCGGCACTACCACGACGTCCTTGTGCGACTCGGTCGAGATGGTCACCTGCGCGCTCATGCCGGACAGGGCGCGCGGCGGGGCCTCGTCGAGCGCCACCCACACCGGAAAACTGGTGACCTCGTTCTCGGTGCCCTCGTTCTTGACGATGGCGTCGCGCCCGGCGTCGATCACCTTGCCCGGGAACGTGCGATCGCCGAAGGCGTCGATCTCGATGGTGGCTGTCTGGCCGGGCTTGACGTAGACCACGTCCTGCTCGCCGACCTCGAGCTTGACGTCCACCTCGCCGATCGAGCCGAGCACCAGGATCACGTCCTCGGCGAAGTCGCTGCCGCGCACGCGCTCGCCCGCCCGGTGGTTGATCGAGAGCACCGTGCCGGCCGCCGGCGCGGTCAAGGTGGCCCAGCCGAGCGCGCTGCGCGCCTCGGACAGCGCCGCGCTCGCCATCTTGGCCCGGCCCTCGGCCGCCTTGAGCTCCGCGGCGGCCAGCGCGCGCGCCGAGCGCGCCCGGTCCAGCTCGGAGTGCCCCGCCACCTTGCTCTCGACCAGCTGCTGGGCCCGCTTCTCCTCGCTGATCAGGTACGAGACGTTGGCGCGGGCGCGCTGGGTCTCCGCCTCGGACGAGCGCAGCTGCGCCTGCGCCTGCTGGTACTGCGCCTTGTAGCGCGACGTGTCGATCTGCCCGATGGCCTGTCCCTTCGTGACCTCGGAGCCGATCTCGACGTTGAGCTCGAGCAGGACGCCGGTGATGTTGGACGAGACGTTGATCTTGCGCTCCGGCTCCAGCTTGCCGGCGCCGCTGACCGTGCGCGTGATCGACGTGCGAGCTGCCGTTGCGGTGTGGATCGACACCGGTGGCGTCTCCCGCGGTTGCAGGCTCGAGATGGCGATCAACGTCACGACGACGATGACCAGTCCAGCGAAGATCCACCGCACGACCGTCATTGGGCACCTATCGCACTGATCGAGGTGATCAGAAGGAGGAGGAGGACGAAGCCTACCGACACGACGACGAAACCGCGCACGCGGCTGATCCCGGATGCCGCCGCGAGGCCGAAGCCGCAAAGCACGACCGACCACAGAGTGAACAGATCGACGCCGGCGGCCAGGCGCGCCAGGATCGACTGGCCCGCGTCGCTCGACAGACTGCCCGCCACCAGCGAGCCGAGATCGGAGGGACCTATCGCCTCCTGGCGCAGGGCGGCGGCTGCCGTGATCAGCGAGCGCACGGCCCACGGCAGGGCGCCGACAGCGGCCGCGGCCAGCGCGCGCTGCGTCGTCGGCTTGCCGCCGACGTAGCGGCCGAGCAGGAACAGAGCGAGGGCGAGGAGCAGGATCTTGCCCGGAGTGCCCAGGGCGGCCGAGAGCCCGAGGTTGACCCGGATGACTGCGGTGCGCTTCGCGATCTCCTCCGCGATCTCGCGGTCGGTCTTGACCTCCGCCTGCGGCGCGCCGGCGCCGGCGGCGGAGCTCTCGCTCGGGGGCGGCGGGGCGCCCGAGTTCTCGGCGCGCACCGCCGCGCCGACATCGACGCGCAGCGACACGGCGACGGCAGACAGCAGGGCCGCCCCGACCACGATGGCCATGGCCAGGCGGAACCTGCCGGCGGAGACCAGCGGCGGGACGCCGCGGTCGGGAAACAAGAGCGCGACCACCGGTGCGGTCAGCGCCGCGAGAAAGCGTCGGCCGCGGTCCGGCGCGTCGGGACGGGCGGGACCAAACGGTTCTTCATGCTCGGTCAAGGGGGCCAAGGATAGCGACTCTCTTTCCCTGTGGCACACAAAGGACGTCCGACCCCAGCCAGCGGGATGCCGCGAAGGGACGCTGTCGCGGGACACTGTCGCAGGACACTGTCGCGGGACACCGTCGCCGGACACGGCGGGTGCAGCTTCGCTGCGTTAGCTGCGCTAGGCTCGATGGCGCATGGCCATTCGCAAGATCGCTGCCATCGGTCACCCGGTCCTGCGCGAGCGAGCTCGGCCGGTCTCGCGCGAGGAGCTGGCCTCGCCCGCGACCCAGACGTTCATCGACGACCTGATCGAGACGATGCGCGACGCAAACGGCGCAGGCCTGGCCGCCAACCAGGTCCACGAGCCGGTGCGGATCTGCGCCATCGAGGTCTCCGACAATCCGCGCTATCCGTACAAGCCGAACATCCCGCTGACCATCCTGGTCAATCCCGAGCTCGAGCTGGTCGGCGACGAGACCTTCGACAACTACGAGGGATGCCTCAGCGTCCCCAACCTGCGCGGCCTGGTGCCGCGCCGCGCCCAGGTGCACGTCCGCGCGTGGGATCGCCGCGGTGAGACCATCGACATGGTCGTGAAGGGCCTGACCGCGGGGACCTACCAGCACGAGGTCGATCACCTCGACGGCCTTCTGTTCGTGGACCGGGTCGTCGACTCGAAGACGTTGTGCACCTGGGCCGAGTTCGACCGGTTCCATCGCGCGGCGTTCGTGGAGCGCGCGACGGCGCTGGTCCGCCGGTTCGGCTCCTGAGCCAGGAGCGCTGGCGCGAGCGGCCCGGGGCCGCGCGCCCCGGCTCCAGCGCGCGCTGCGGCGCGATCGGGGTGCGGGCTCCCAGGTCTCATGGCACTCCGCTGGTGCTGGGATCGCCCGTGACGTATCCTGGGCGACCGCAGGGGGGAAACTGCTGGAGGTCTCATGCGTTCGTCGTCCGCCCTCGGAGGTTCGTTGCTCGCGATCGTGATGGCGATCGCACTCGCATGCGGCGGCGGCGATGACGACGGCGTCAATGTCGTGGACGGCGGGGGCGGAGCGGGTGGCGAGGCCGACGCCGCGGTCGCCTCGGCCGGCCTCGGTGTCGCGTGCGGTCCCGGACGTGGAGTGCGCCGAGGACACGCCGCGCTGTCTGACCCGGTCCGGCGCGGCCGAGGGCTTCTGTAGCAAGCAATGCGCCACCGCGCCGGTGCCTCCCGCCGGGATGGAGCCGCCGCTGCCCCCGAAGGAGAACCAGGTCATGTGCCGCGACGGCTACAGCGGCCCGGGCACCCCCTTCTGCGCCGCGCCGCTGGAGGAGTCGGGGAACATCACCTGGCTGTGCATCGTGGCCTGCGGCGACACGCCGATGTTCGACTTCGGCGAGTGCCCCGCCAACCTCGTCTGCGTCCAGGACGACCCGACGGTCAACGGCTACTGCTTCCCGCCGATCTGACGGCCGCGGGGTGGCGGCCAGAGACCTGGCCGCGGCATGCATCGGCGTTTTGGCCGCCTGTAACGGCGCGAACCGGAAGGCCGTGCCATATAATCGTCCGCCGCGGAGAGGGGCGGAGCTGTGACGACCGGCTCAGACGGCGAGTTTGTCGGCACCGAAAGGTTCGAGGTTCTCAGACGGCTCGGTGCCGGCGGGATGGGCGTGGTCTATCAGGCATACGACCGCGAGCGGGCGCGCACGGTCGCGCTCAAGACCCTGCGCCACCGCGATGCCGCCGCGCTCTACCGCTTCAAGCGCGAGTTCCGCGGCCTGGCCGACATCAGCCACCCCAACCTGGCCGCGCTGCACGAGCTGGTGTCGTCGGGCGACGAGTGGTTCTTCACCATGGAGCTCGTCGAGGGGGTCGACTTCATCACCTGGGTGCGCGGTGAGGAGGGGCAGACGCAGATCCTCGACATCGACGGCCTGAGCCCGATCGACGAGAGCCCGGCGTACGGCAACGAGTACAGCACGCGCACCGACAGCCCGGGCCTGGAGCTGTCGATGAGCGACTCCTGGCACCTGCGCATCCCGGAGCCGTCGCCGCTCTCGTCGTACGACCGCCTGCGCGACGCGCTGCGCCAGCTGGCCGAGGGCGTCCAGGTGCTGCACCAGGCCGGCAAGCTGCACCGCGACATCAAGCCGTCGAACGTGATGGTGGACCGCAGCGGGCGCGTGGTGCTGCTCGACTTCGGCCTCATCACCGACGTGTCGCGCCCCGGCGGCGCCGTGTCCGACGACTACAGCGTGGTCGGGACCGTCGACTACATGTCGCCCGAGCAGGGCGCGTCGCTGCCGCTCGGACCGGCGAGCGACTGGTACTCGGTCGGGACGGTGCTGTACCACGCGCTGACCGGGATGCTGCCGTTCTACGGCCCGCCCATCGTGGTGCTGATGGAGAAGCAGCGCCGCGAGCCGGAGCCGCCGCTGCAGCTCTTGCCCGACACGCCGGCCGACCTGTCCCAGCTCTGCTGCGATCTCCTGCGCTGCGATCCGGCGGCGCGGCCCGACGGCAACGAGATCCTGCGCCGGCTGGGCAGCCGCGCGGCGGCGCCGCCGCGGCGCCGGCCGACCGGGTCGCGCTCGCAGGACACGCCGCTGGTCGGGCGCAGCGCCCACGCCGAGGTGCTGCGCGACGCGTTCGGCACCGCCACGCGCGAGGGGCGCGCGGTGACCGTGCTGGTGCACGGCCGGTCGGGGATGGGCAAGAGCATCCTCGTCGAGCGGACGACGCGCGAGCTGGCGCGCGAGCGCGCGGCGGTGGTGCTGGCCGGCCGCTGCTACGAGCGCGAGTCGGTGCCGTACAAGGCGCTCGACAGCCTGATCGACTCGCTCAGCCGGCACCTGGCCCAGATGCCGCGCCACGAGGTGGACGCGCTCATGCCGCGCGACGTGCTGGCGGTGGCGCGCCTGTTTCCGGTGCTGCGCCGGGTGGACGCGGTGAAGGCCGCGCCGCGCCGGATCGCGGCGCCGGATCCGCACGAGCTGCGGCGGCGCGGCATGGCGGCCCTGCGCGAGCTGCTGGCCCGGATGGCCGACCGGCGGCCGCTGGTGCTGTGCATCGACGACGTGCAGTGGGGCGATATCGACTCCACCATGCTGCTGCTCGATCTGCTGCGCCCGCCCGATCCGCCGGCGCTGCTGCTGGTGCTCGCCTATCGCAGCGAGGAGGCGGAGCCAGCGACTCGGTGCGCCACCTGGTCGAGGGACTGCGCGCGCCCGGTGCCGGCGCCGGCGACATGCGCGAGATCGTGGTCGGCGCGCTCGACCCGGACGAGGCGCGCGAGATGGCGCGCAGCCGCCTGCAGCGCGAGGGCACCGAGGGAGACGAGGTGGCCGCCGCCATCGCGCGCGAGTCGCGCGGCGATCCGTTCCTCATCGATCAGCTGGTCCGCTTCCTCCACGCCGCCGGCGAGAAGGGCGGCCGAGATCAGCTTCGGCGACGTGATGCGGGTGCGGCTGGGCCACCTCGGGTCCGGAGGCGCGCCGCGTGCTCCAGCTCATCGCGGTGTCGGGGCGGCCGCTGCCGCAGCAGGTGGCGGTGCGCGCGGCCGGGCTGGACCAGGACGATCAGGTCATGGCCGTCCTGCGCGCCGGCTCGCTGGTGCGCACCAGCGGCGCGCCGGAGCTGGGCCGGGTCGAGTGCTATCACGACCGCATCCGCGAGGCGATCGTGGCGTCGCTGTCGGACACGCAGCAGCGCGAGTGCCACCTGGCGCTGGCCGACGCGCTCGAGATCAGCGAGCAGCCGGACACCGAGGCGCTGGCGGTGCACCTGCTCGGCGGCGGCGCGGTCGAGCGCGGCACCGAGTACGCCATCGAGGCGGCGGAGAAGGCGTCGGCCGCGCTGGCCTTCGAGCGCGCGGCGGTCTTCTACCGCCTGGCCATCGACGCGCTGCCGCCCGAGCAGGTCGCGCGGCGCAAGCTGCGCGCCGCGCTGGGCGACGCGCTGGTCAACGCCGGCCGCGGCGCCGACGCGGCCGCCGAGTACCTGGCCGCGGCCGAGGGGACGCCCGCGGCCGAGGCGCTCGAGCTGCGGCGGCGGGCGGGCGAGCAGCTCCTGCGCAGCGGCCACGTCGACGACGGACTGCGCGCGCTCGAGACCGTGCTCGAGGCGGTCGGCATGAAGCTGGCGCCGACGCCGCGCCGCGCGTTCTGGTCGTTCCTGCGCCAGCGCACGCGGGCCCGCCTGCGCGGCCTGCGCTTCCGCGAGCGCGATCCCAGCCAGGTCAGCGCCGAGCGCCTGACCCGGGTCGAACATCTGCTGGTCGGTGGCCGCCGGCATCGTCCTGACCGATCCGTTCCGCGGCGCGGACTTCCAGACCCGCCATCTCCTGCTGGCCCTCTCTGCCGGCGAGCCCTATCGCATCGCGCGCGCGCTGGCCGTCGAGGGCGGCTACTCGTCGCTGGGCGGGCCGCGCACGCTCAAGCGGACGCAGAAGCTCATCGGGCTGTCGCGCGAGATCGCGCGACCGGATCGATCAGCCGCACGTGCGCGGCCTGGTCGCCATCGCGCGCGGGATGGCCGACTACCAGACCGGCAGCTGGGCGGCCGCGCTCAACGGCTTCGAGGACGCGGCCAGCGTGCTGCGCGGGCACTGCACCGGCGTCGCGTTCGAGATCACCACGGCGCTTCGCTTCGCCGTCGACGCGCTCTACAACCTCGGCTCGCTCGGCGAGCTGTGCCGGCGCGTCCCGCAGTACCTGGCCGAGGCCGAGCGCCGCGGCGATCTGTACGGCGCGACCGACATGCGCACCGGGCTGCCCAACGTCGCCTGGCTGGTCGCCGACGACCCGGCCACCGCCCGCGCCCAGTGCGAGCGGGCCCGCAAGTCGCTGTCGCAGCGCCTCGACTTCTACCTGCAGCACTACTACGAGCTGCTGGCCCAGACGCACATCGATCTCTACATCGGCGACGGCGAGGCGGCCTACCAGCGCATCCTCGACCGCTGGCCCAAGCTCAAGCGCTCGATGCTGCTGCGCGTGCAGGTCATCCGCGGCGAGGCGCTGTTCATGCGCGGCCGCGCCGCCCTGACCGCGGCGGCCGCCGTCGCCGAGGACAGCGACCGCCGCCAGGAGCTCCTCCTCGAGGTCGACCGCGTCCAGCGCAAGCTCGACCGCGAGCCCCTGCCAGGAGCCCACGCCCAGGCCAACGTCCTGTCCGCCGGCGCCGCCCGCCTCCGCGGCGACACCGAGCGCGCCGTCCAGCTCCTCGCCCAGGCCGAGTCCCGCTTCCAGACCGCCGAGATGGAGCTCTGCGCGGCGGCAGTCCGCCGCCGCCGCGGCGAGATGGCCGGCGGCACCACCGGCGAGCGCCTCATCGCCGACAGCGAGCGCTGGATGCGCGCCGAGACCATCCGCGACCCGGCCAGCATGGCCCGCATCATCGTGGGCGGCTGAGCGGGCGGCGCGCCCCGGTCAGATCCCGAAGGACCAGTTGAGCATCAGGGTGTGGTCCGGGCCGTCGGCGTCGTCCGGGAACAGGATGCCGTATTCGGCCTTGATGGCGCTCCAGACGCTGATGTCGACGCGGACGCCGCCGAGGGCCTCGGTCCGGTCGCTCGGGGTGGAGATGGTCGGCATGCCCATGATCGGGGTGTAGAAGGGGTCGTCGGTGTCGCCGTGCTTGTCGGTGCGCTCGACCTGAGCGTAGGGCGTGATGCGGCCGATGCGGTAGCCCGCCACGACGAAGGCGTCCGTCGTGGTGAAGGTGTCGTCGTCGCCGCGGTGCATGATGGCGTAGCCCTCGGTGATGAGGGTGAGCTGGACGCCGCGGTAGGCGAAGTAGGCGTTGCCGATGATCTCGTCAATCTCCTCGCCGGGGAGCGCAGGGCGCACCTCCATCGACTCGGCCGCGATGCGGTCGTAGAGCCCGCCCACGCCGACCCGCAGGTCCTCGAGACCGAGGCCCTGGGCCTCGACCTTCAGCCTGATTGCCTTGAAGTCGTTGTTGTCGCTGGCGAGGTTGAGCGAGCCCTCCTCGGAGCCGCGTCCGTTGCCGACGCCGGCAGAGACGGTGATCGCGCCGGGCTCGACCGGAAGCGTGACGCCGCCCTCGACGCCGACCCAGTGGATGGGCAGGATGCCGCCGCCGGTCTCGCCGCGCAGGACGCGCGGGCGCTGGATGGGCAGGAACAGCCAGGCGCCGTGGTGGAAGGCGGCGTTCCAGTAGCCGAGGTCGGTGTGGAGCCGTCCGCCGACGGCGTAGAAGCGCTCGGTCTGCCAGCGCAGCTGGAGACGCTCGAGCTCGATGTCCTGGCGATTTGCGGAGTTGGCGTCGAACGCCACCTCGGCTGTCCCCAGCAGCGAGCTACCCAGCTGAGCATTGATGAGCATCGCGAACGTGCCGAGCTTGAACAACGAGCCGTCGTCGCCCTCTTCCCTGATCTGCTCGATGAGCGACGCGTCGCCAAAGGCGTTGAGCGCGAAGCGCAGGCGGCGCGCGTCCAGAGTCGATTCGGCAAACGTCTCGACGTCGCGCGGCGTGCCGCCGGCCGTCTCCGCCGTGTCTTCCTCGTCGTCGACCGTCTCCTCCTCGGGCATGTCCTCCGGAGGTCTCCACCGGCTCCTGCTGGGCCGGGGCCGGCGGCTGCGTCCCGGCGGGAGGCTGGCTGGCCGGTTCGGGCGCGGGCGAGACGTCGGGCGGCGGGGACGCGGTGGGCTCCTCGGCCGGCGGTGCTTCGGGCTGTTCCGCGGGAACGGGCTGGCCGGCCCGCCGTAGCGGCGTGGGGCCGGCCCGGCTGCCTTCGGGCGCGGGTCCCAGCGGCGGACCTGCGGTCGCGGCCGAGGCGTGAACCAGACACAAGCCAACAGCGAGCAGAAGGATGCGAGTCATCACTTGCTCCTCGATCGGCGGCGTCGCGAGTGCGACGACCTGGCTACTGCAGGTTGACGGGCCAGTTGTACGAAGAGACCCCCCCGGGCGGGGCGGGCAACGTCCACGACTCCACTTCCTGCTCGATGCAGGCCTCGACGCGGCGATTGTGCAGCGAGCTGCTGGCGATCCTCGCCTGCGTGACCCTGCCAGTGGGATCCAGGTAGATCTTGACCACGACGCGTCCGGACAGCTGCGGGTTGTCCATCCGCCCCCGCTCGTGGCACGTGCGGACCTCTGGTTCCTTGCGGCGCACTGCCTGGTCCGCCCGCGCGCGCCAGCGACGGTACAGGGCCGTGGCGTCCATTGTGTCGGGTGCGGGCCGGCGGCCTTGACCGCTGGCCGGGGGGCGGTGGCCTTCGGCCCGGACTGCGACGGCGCGCCCGCGCTCGTCCCCGGGTCCGGTACGGTCGGCACCTCATCGGCCGAGTCGCTCGCCGGGTCGGCGGGCCTGGTCGGTCCGACGACGGTCGCGCCCGCGGTCTCGCTCGACTCGGCCGACGTGCGCTTGCTGGATTCGCGGCTCGGCCGGACACGCTCGAGACTCACGACCCAGGTGCGGTCTCGATTGAGCAGGATCGATCGGGTCGCGGACACGCGACCGGGCGCGCTCACCTCGACGGTTTCTGGCTCATCGCCGCGTGCGAGCACCTTGCGCATCGGCAGCGGGTAGGTCTGGCCGCGGAAGCTGGCCACTGCGCCCCGCGCCGACGACCGAACGGTCAGGCGGGCGGTGGCCGGCGCTGGAGCAGCCGTCTCGGAGGGGGTAGCCTCGGCGGGAGCCGGAGCCGCCGGCGCTTCGGTCGGCGTCGCTTCAGGGGCGGGCACCGGAGCCTCGGCCGCGACCGGCCCGGGCGACACCGGCACGTCAGCGGCCGGCGCCGCCACCGGCGCCTTGGGCGCGGTCTCATCGCGATCGCTCACCGGCACCAGCTGCGCGACCGCGAAGATGACCGCCAGTGCGACGGCGGCGGCGATGATCCAGACGGCCAGCCGGCGCATCGTCTGCGTGCGCGGCCTCGGCACGGTCTGTCGCCGCGAGATGATCCTGGCCTTGAGCCTCGGCGTCGACGCTCGGCAACGGCCCCGACATCGGCCCGATGTCCGGCGTCCCCGGGCCGTGCGGCGGCGTGCCGATGCGCTGCGGCAACGCGACGATCTGCGGCGGCGTGGCCATGCGCGGCGGGGTGGCCGTGCGCGGTGGCGTGGGCATCCTTGACGGTGGTGCCTGCGGCGGTGAGGCCTGTGGCGTGGCGACCTGGGGCTTGATCACGATCGCGCCGGGCGTCGTGAAGTCCATCGACCCGATGCCGCTGTCGAACTCGGGGGTCGGCGTCCCGGTCGCGCGCAGCGTCCGGGCCACCTCGAAGTCGCTCTGGCTGCGCGCCCGCGCGCGCATCTCGAGCCAGTAGGGCCCGATGATGCGAGCCAGCGCGCGGCTGAACTCGTGCATCGTCGGAATTCGCCGGGCCGGCGTCTTTGTCAGCGCGCTGGCCACCAGCGACGCGAGGTCGGGGCCGACGTCGGGGCACAGCGACCGGATCGGGCGCGGCTCCTCCTGCAGGATCTTGGTGAAGATGAGCGGGAAGGAGGTGTCGGCGAAGGGCACCTGCCCGGTCAGCATCTCGTACAGGATCACGCCGAGCGAGTAGACGTCGCAGCGCGCGTCGAACGGATCCCGGGTCGTTGATCTGCTCGGGGGCCATGTACCAGGGCGTGCCCAGCAGCTTGCCCTTCTGCGTGTGCCCCTTGCTCTCCATGAACTTGGAGATGCCGAAGTCGAGCACCTTGGCGTGATCGCCGTCGGTGCGGTTGACGAGAAAGACGTTTCCGCTCTTGAGGTCGCGGTGGATGATCCCCTTGGAGTGCGCCGCCTCGAGCGCCGACGCGATCTGCTGGGCGATGCGCAGCGAGCGCCGGATGGGCAGCCGGCCCTGGTTGCGGATCTCCTGCTCCAGCGTCCGCCCCTCGAGCAGCTCGAGGACCAGAAACGGCGCGCCGGTCTCGGTGCGTCCCATGTCGGTCAACTCGACGATGTGCGGGTGGCCCAGCGTGCCGACCGTGCGCCCCTCGTCGAGGAAGCGGCCCACGCACTCGGCATCCTCGGCGTACTGCTGGTGCAGGATCTTGATCGCGACCAGCCGGCCTATCAGCGTGTGCTCGGCGACGTACACCGAGGCCATGCCGCCGGCGGCGATGCGTCGCATCAGCCGATAGCGGCCCTCGAGCAGCTTCGCGCCGTTGAGCCCCTCGTCGTACTCCTCCGGGCCCAGTCCATCCTCACCGCTTCGTACCTCCATCCACGCCCTCCGGTCGCCGCGCCCTTGACCCATCAAGGATCAACGCGTGTAGCCTAGCAGTGTTCCCCAACCCGACAAAGGGGGGAATTCGGTACAGCGGCGCACAGTACGCGTGATGACCGAACACGCAACCCGGCGCGACGATGTCACCTGGGACAAGTCCCACTGAGATGCTGTCCAGTGGAGCAGCTGACCGGCGGCGACGGGCCTGTGTGGCCGCGCCTCTACGGCGGCCGCGCGTCTACAGGCGCGGTCGCCGGCTGGTGCCCCAGCGGCGCCGTCGCTGGGGAGGCGGGGTTGGCCAGACCGGCCGCAGCGACGGATTTACCGCGGCGTTCAGCGCCAGGAGATCGCGGATCATCGTGGAGATGCCCTCGGTGCCGACGTCCCAGGAGTAGCAGTAGCTGTCCGGCTTGTTTCGGATCATGGCCTTGGCGATCACCAGCATGACCGCCGGCTCGATGAGCTCGCCGTTGCCGTCGAGGAAGTGCTTGTAGGTGAAGAAGCGGTCGCTCGGCGCCACCTCGACCGCGGAGCCTGCGTCGGCGCGAGGCGCACGAAGATTCTGGATGCGCCCGTACTCGTGATCGATGTACGTGGCCACCGTGTTGCTCTCGTCGCGCCGCTCGTACTCGATGAAGCGGCGGAACGCGTCGTAAAGGCTCTTCGGGTTCGCGTACGCGCCGCTGGCCAGGTAGTAGAGCAGCGCGCCGAGCGAGTAGATGTCGGCCGGGCGGCCGACCTGCTTGACGACGCGGCCGCGGACGTTGAGCTCGGTCGGCTCGGCGAACGGACGCGACAGCACCAGCTTCTTGCGCACGCGATCGGCGGCGACGATGTCGTACGACTCGAGCCGGTTGAAGATCTGGAACGAGTCGTTCTCGAAGATGTCGATGTAGAAGTCCTCGAAGTACTCCACCTCCGGCGAGCCGCGCGTGACGTTGACCAGCAGCTCGAAGGTGTTGATCTCCTGCTCGGGGCTCTGGAAGTAGAGCGTGCCGGGCACCGTCTGGGCCCGGGAATGGCCGCTGTCTCCGTCGGGCTCGTGCGTCCTGCCCAGGTTGCCGACGTTGAAGTCGGCCAGCACGACCTGTAGATTCGCGCCGCTCAGCGCCGGATCGGGGAGCTTGAGCAGGATGTTGGCCGGCTTTATGTCGCGATGCGACGTGTCGCGCACGCGGTGCGCGTACTCGATCGCCGTCGCCACCGGCACCACGTAGTCGAGCGCGCGCGAGAGACGCAGCAGCGAGTGCATCGACAGCAGATCCTCGCGCTGCCGGTGCACGCGCGATCCCTTGAGCCGCTCCTCGAGCGACAGGTCCATCAGCTCGAGCACCATGAAGTCGTTGTCAACCTTGTGGTGTAGCGACGGCGGGATGAAGTTCGGGTTGTCCGCCTCGCCCGACGCCAGCAGCTCGATGATGTTCGGGTGACCCTGCACCCGCTCCAGGATCTCCTTCTCCACCTGGAAGCGCACCTGGTCCTCGGGCGATACTCCGCGCTGCAGGATCTTGATCGCCACGTGGCGGCGGAAGGTCGTCTTCGACTGGCTCCACAGCTCCTCGCCGAGATACGCCTTGGCGAAGCGGCCGGAGCCGAGCTCGAATCGGCAGCCCGCGCTCGTCAACGACGAACGCGTACGAGCGCGCGCGAGAGATGTACGGCGTGCCCGCGTACGCGACCCCGCCCGACCCTTCGTCGTGCACGACAGGCGGGCGAAACGTGAGTGCGGGAGGTGGCGGCTGCGAGCTCATCGAATACACGCTCGGCCAGACGGAGCCACCGGGCTCCGCCGGGCCGCGGGCCACTTGCGACTATACGCGTGATCGAGCGGCTCCAGATTGCGCTGTGTCCCCCGGTTGGCCCATTTGTAGGCGGGACCACACCACGTACGTCCCTAACCTTCGAACGGCGGCGCCGGCACAGCGTCCGCTGCGTCCGCTGCGCCCGCTGCGCCCGGTTCGTCCGATGAAGCCCGCACGCGGCTGGTGAGCGGAGCCAGGGTCGCCAGCAGCACCGCGAGCGCCGCGACCGCGAGCAGCGCGGTGGGCAGCGACGTCGCCGCCGCCATCAGGCCGACCGCGGGCGGTCCGAGCAGGAAACCGAGATAGGCCACCGTCGTCACCGTCAACACAGCGGCCGCGCGCGCGTGCGGACCGGCCCACGCCCCGGCCATGCTGAGCAGGGTCGGGGCGCACACCGACGTGCCGAGCCCGGCCAGCCCGACGCCGACGAGCGCCAGCACGGGCAGCGGGGCCAGCGCGCCGACCGCGGAGCCGAGCGCGGCGACAAGCGCGCCGATGACGAGCAGGACGTGGCGGGAGACGCGCGCCGCGATCACGTTGCCGCCCAGCCGTCCGCTCATCGCCGCGGCGGCGAACACCGCGGGCGCGACGGCGCTGACCGCGCCGGCGTGCAGCGTCTTCTCCAGATGGACCGCGCTCCAGGTCTGCCACGCGTTCTCGACGACGAACGCCGCGCCGCAGAGCGCGCCCAGGCCGAGCAGCAGCAGCGGCGGCCACGCCCAGCCGGATCGCGGCGCGGACGCGCGCACGTGGGGCGGGCTCCCGCGGCGCAGGGGACCCAGCGAGATGGCCACGATCGCGACCAGCGCGATGCCGAGCACGACGCGCGGCCCGGCGCCGGCCGCCCGCAGCGCGCCGGTGGCCAGGCTCGAGGCGACCACGCCGCCGGAGAAGCAGGCGTGCCCGAGGTTCATCAGCGGGCGTCCGGACGCGATCTCCTCGTCAACGCCGGCCGCGTTGGCGGCGACATCGACGGCGCCGGAGGTGATGCCGACGAAGAGCAGCGCCACGCCGAGCGCGATCGGCGAGCCGGCCACCGCGGGCAGAAAGCCGGCCACGCCGAACAGCGCCATCACGATCGGCAGCACAACGCCGCCGTGGCGATCGATGAGCGCGCCGGTCACGCGCATCGAGAACAGGGCGCCCAGCCCGACCATGAGCAGCGCGAGACCCAGCTCCGCATCGGTGGCCGACGCACCGGCCTGCACGGCGGGAACGAGCGCGCCCCAGCTGCCCCAGAAGGCGCCGAACGCGGCGAACGCGGACAGCGCGCGGCGCCGCCCGGCGGCTGGGATGCGCGGAGGTCACCGGCAGAGTGTAACGAGCCCTGGCCCCAACGCCGGTTCAGGAACCTGGCACCGGGTCAACGTCAACTTCTACCCGTCCACGACCAGGGGGACGGCGCTCCATGTCCCTTCGGCCTCGATCGGCGAGTCCATCGGATCGTCGACGAAGACGGGGGCGCAGACCCACGGACCCGCGTACTGGAACGGCGCCGATCTCGGAGCCGGCCATCACCTCCATCGCCAGCCAGAACGGAATCGCGTCGGCCGGCTGATCGCCGACCAGGCGCAGCTCCACAGCGCCGGCGTCCCCTGGCGAGAGTGTCGCGGGGCCTCCGACCAGCGCCTGGAACTCGAAGCGCGGCGCGTCGCCGTCGAAGCTGCGGCGGAAGACCTCGCCCAGCGCGAGGCCGGACATGCCGCCGGCCTTGTCGTCGACAAGGTCGATGAAGTCGAGCGTGAAGACGCACTCGACGCGATCGCCGCCGTCGGTTCCCTCGGCGGTGCCGGTCACGCGCAGCGCCGACGGCATGACGGCGGCGTCGGCCGTGACCGCCGCGTCGACAACGTCGGCGTCGACGCTGCTGCCCGCGCCACCGTCGGCCGCGAGCGCGTTGAGATCGTCGCCGCAGGCGGCGCCGACCGCGATGCATACGGCCAGGAGCAGGTACGGCCCTCCGCGCGGGGATGGCCCGGATGTCATGAACCATCGATGCTCCGGCGGCGCTCCGTCGGCAAGGCCGTGACCGTTGTCATTCGCCAACAGGGGCCGCGTCCGACGCGGCGCGTGAGGCGCTACCCGGCCGTTATCGGGACAGACCTCGCCGGCGAGGCGGCGCCGGCGCGCCCTTCTGGGCACTGCGACGCTCGCCCCCCTCGAATAGTTGCTCGCGTTGAGGCGTAATTGCGGGCGATGCAAGCTGCCGACTCCGAAACAGCCGTCGTGCCGGGGCACAGGCTCTTCTCCAGCAACGACGTGGCCGTGGCCACCTTCCTCGGCTCGATCCTCGCCGGGTCGATCGTTCTGGCCATCAACTTCTTCCGGGTGGGGCGGCCCGGCGCCGGGAAGCTCTCCATCGCCGGCGGGGCGGTCGGCCTGGGCATCCTGTCCGCGGTGGCCTGGCTGGTGAACGACAGCGTCCCGAACGTCGTCTTCACCGCCGTCAACCTGGGCCTCACCTTCGGCATGAAGGCGGTCGCGGAGGTGCTCCAGGACCCGGCGCTGTCGGCGCATCGAGAGGCTGGCGGGCGCGTGGGAGCGGGCTGGCCGGCCGCCGGCATCGGCCTCGCCTCGCTGGTCGTCATCGTCGGGGCGCTGTTCCTGGTGATGTTCCGCTTCGACCCGGCCTTCGATCGCGGCGACAGCGTCAACGTCGGCAAGATCACGGCCTACTACAAGGACGGCGCCACCGAGACCGAGGCGCGCAAGGTCGGCATGCACCTCCGCGCGCTGGGCATCGAGAAAGAGATCGACATCCAGGTCCTGCGGCGCGACGGCGTCCCGCACATCCTCTTCATCGCCGCGGAGGGCACATCGACCGACGAGTTCCGCGACGTCGGCCGCAGCATCGCCATGGACGTCTTCGGCGGGGCGCCGGTGGTCGTCAATCTGGCCGACGAGTACTTCGAGGTCCACACCAGCGTCGAGGCCGGGCCGCCGTAGCGCCTCGTCCCGGGCCTGGCTACGGGCCGCCGACCTGATCGGCCCACGGCGGATCCGCGCCGCGCACTCCACAAGTATGGGCCGCCACGCGCGCGGCGTACGACATCGCCTCGCCGACGTGCTCCACATCGAGCGGCGCCAGCCGGCCGCCCAGCTGATCGTTTCGCTCCAGCCAGTGCAGGAACCCGGCGGTGAACGAGTCGCCGGCACCGACGGTGTCGACGAGCTCGCACGGCGCGGCGGGCACCGACACGCGCGCCCCGCGCAGCGACGCCACCGCCCCGCGCGGCCCGAAGGTGACGATGGCGAGCTGGACCCCGGCCTCGTGCCATGTGTCGAAGGCCTGGTCAATCGTCGCGCCCGGCATCAGGGTGGCCATGTCCTCGTCGCTCAGGCGCAGGATGTCGGCGATCGCCAGCCAGCCGGGCAGGCGCTGGCGGTAGGTCTCGGCCGGGACCAGCAGCGGCCGCGCGTTGGGATCGATCGAGACGGTGGCCCAGCCGCGCGCCTCGCGCAGCGCGTCCTCGATCAGCGGCCCGCCGGGCGGCAGCACCAGCGCGAGCGAGCCGGCGTGGACGCAGATCGCGTCGGTCGGGCGGCGCTCGGCCAGCTCGTCGCGCGTCCACCCCCAGTCGGCCGTCCCCTCGACGTAGAAGTCGTAGGCGGCGCGGCCGGCGGCGTCCAGCGAGGTGATGGCCAGGGTGGCCGGCGCCGCGGTGTGGACGCAGCCGGCGATGTCAACGCGCGACGCGCCGATGTGAGCGCGCAGCGAGTCGCCCAGCACGCCGCTCGACAGGCGGCCGAGAAAGCGCGTCGGCGTGCCCAGCCGGCCGAGCGCGACGGCGGTGTTGGCCGGACTCCCGCCCGGCCGCAGGTGCAGATCGAGCCCATCGCCCGGCGCCGACCCGGAGACGAATGCGTCGGCGACCGCCTCACCGATGACGACGATGGACCGGCGCACGAGCGGCATCTTGACAGGGCGGGACGGACGATGTCAACGTTGACATGCGCCAACGTTGACACTGCGTCGTGCGCGCTCGAAAGAACCCGGATGACCCCAAGGAGCCGGCCCATGTCCAAGTCCCATCGCCCGATCCACCTCCTGGCCGTCGCCGTCCTCTCGCTCTCCCCTCTCTCGGCCTGCGGCAAGTCCGAGCCGGCCGGCAAGGAGAAGGCCGCCGGCGGCGAGGCGGCCAGCGCGTCGTCCGGCGACATCAAGGTCGGGCTCATCACCAAGACCGAGACCAATCCGTTCTTCGTCAAGATGAAGGAGGGCGCGCAGGAGGCGGCCAAGGCCCAGGGCGCGACGCTGATGACCGCGTCCGGCCAGCTTCGACGGCGACAACGCGAGCCAGGTCACCGCCATCGAGAACATGATCGCCGCCGGCGTGAAGGGCATCCTCATCACGCCGAACGACTCCAAGGCGATCGTCCCGGCGCATGGAGAAGGCGCGCGCCAAGGGCGTGCTGGTGATCGCGCTCGACACGCCGACCGATCCGCAGAGCGCGGCCGACGCGCCTGTTCGCCACCGACAACTTCAAGGCCGGCGAGCTCGATCGGCGCAGTACGCCAAGGCGGCGATGGCCGGCAAGACCGCCGAAGATCGCCACGCTCGACCTGGCGCCCGGCATCTCGGTGGGCAAGCTGCGCCACGACGGCTTCCTCAAGGGCTTCGGCATCAGCGAGGGAGACGCGTCGGTGGTGTGCAGCCAGGACACGCAGGGCGATCAGGCCAAGGGGCAGACCGCGATGGAGAACTGCCTGCAGAAGGCGCCCGACATCAACCTCGTCTACACGATCAACGAGCCGGCCGCGCTCGGCGCCTATCACCGCGCTCAAGGCCAAGGGGCGCGAGAAGGACGTGCTGATCGTCTCGGTCGACGGCGGCTGCACCGGCGTCAAGGCGGTCAAGGGCGGGCAGATCGCCGCCACCTCGCAGCAGTACCCGCTGAAGATGGCCGCGCTCGGCGTCGAGGCGGTCGTGCAGTACGCCAAGGGCGGCGCGAAGGCGTCCGGCTACACCGACACCGGCGTGCACGCTGATCAGCGACGAGCCGCAGTCCGGCGTGGAGTCGAAGGACACGGTGTTCGGCCTCGACAACTGCTGGGGCTGACGGACGTGAGCTCAGGCGGCGCTCCCCTGGCAGCGGCTGGTCAGCGGGTCGACGGTGGGGCCGCTGGCCGCGCTGGTGATCGCGTGCATCTTCTTCGCCACGCAGTCGGACCGCTTCCTCGCCGGCCGACAACTTCTCGCTCGTCCTCCAGCAGGTGATGGTGGTCGGCATCCTGGCCATCGGCCAGACGCTGATCATCCTGACCGCCGGGATCGATCTGTCCAACGGCGACGATCATGGCGCTCGGCGCCATCGTCATGACCAAGCTGGCGGCCGAGCGGCGCGCTGCCGCCGGTGGTCGCCATCGCCGCCGGCATCGCCGTGTGCGCCGCCTTCGGGCTGGCCAACGGCCTGCTGGTGACCAGCATCCCGCTGCCGCCGTTCATCGTCACGCTCGGCATGCTCAACATCGCCTTCGCGCTGACGCACATCTACTCGAACGAGGAGACCATCGTCGGGCTGCCCGCGGCGCTGACCGGGCTCGGCAACACGTTCCGCATCGGCGCCACCGACGTGACCTACGGATCGATCGCTGATGATCGGGCTGTTCCTGCTCTTCGCCTATCTGCTCAGCCAGACAGCGTCGGGCAGGCACGTCTACGCGATCGGCAACAACCGCGAGGCCGCCCGCCTGACCGGCATCCCGACCAGGCGGCTGCTGGTCGGCGTGTACACGATCGCCGGCGTGGTCTACGGCATCGCCGCGCTGCTGCTGGTGGCGCGCACCGGCGTCGGCGATCCGAGGCGGGGCAGACCGACAACCTCGACAGCATCACCGCGGTCGTGCTCGGCGGCACCAGCCTGTTCGGCGGCCGCGGCGCGGTGCTGGGCACGCTCATCGGCGCGCTCATCGTGGGCGTGTTCCGCAACGGCCTGCAGCTGATGGGTGTACCGTCGATCTATCAGATCCTGATCACCGGCATCCTCGTCATCCTGGCGGTCACCGTGGACCAGATCTCGCGACGCAGGGCTTCATGACGATGAGCCCGCATCCGCACCGACGGCCGACCGGCCGTGCACCGGTGCATCTCGGCCCGCGGCCTGGTCAAGCGCTACGGCCACGTCGTCGCGCTCGATCGGCGCCGACTTCGATCTGCTGCCCGGCGAGGTGCTGGCGGTCATCGGCGACAACGGCGCCGGCAAGTCCACGCTCATCAAGGCGCTGACCGGCGCGCTCCAGGCCGACGAGGGCGAGATCAGCCTGGACGGCCAGCCGCTGGTGCTGCGAACCCCGCTCGATGCCCGCCGCTGCGGCATCGAGACCGTGTATCAGGACCTGGCGGTGGCGCCCGCGCTCGACATCGCCGAGCAATCTGTTCCTCGGGCGCGAGCTGCGCCGGCGCGGCCTCGCTCGGCAGCGTCCTGCGCATGCTCGACAAGCCGCGCATGAAGGCGGAGACCGCCGCGCCACATGGCCGAGCTCAAGATCGGCCTGCAGAGCATGACTCAGGCGGTCGAGAACCTGAGCGGGCGGCCAGCGCCAGGGCGTGGCGGTGGCGCGCGGCGGCCGCGTGGGGCAGCCACGTCATCATCATGGACGAGCCGACCGCCGCGCTCGGCGTCAAGGAGTCGGCGCAGGTGCTCGACCTGATCCGGCGGGTGCGCGACCGCGGCCTGCCGGTCGTGCTCATCAGCCACAACATGCCGCACGTGTTCGAGATCGCCGATCGCATCCACATCCAGCGGCTGGGCCGGCGCGCCGCGGTCGTCGATCCCAAGCAGTTCGGCATGGCCCAGGTCGTCGCCATCATGACCGGCGCGCTGCGGGTCGACGCCGAGGAGCCGGGCCGCACCGTGGTCGTCAACGCGGCGGCGGCGGCCGCGGCCGGGGTGTGAGCCGGTGGCGCCGCGCCCTCGCCCCCGCCCGCCGCGGCCGACGCTCAAGGATGTGGCCCGCGAGGCCGGGGTCAGCGCGCGCACCGTCTCGCGCGTGCTCAACCGCGAGCCGCGCATCAGCGAGCGGACGCGCAAGCGCGTCATGGTCGTCGTCGAAGCGATCGGCTTCCGCCCGAACCTGATGGCGCGCTTCATGCGCGTGGGCGCGCGCGACTCGGCGGTCGGGCTGGTCATCCCGGACCTGGCCAACCCGTTCTTCAGCGCGGTGGCCAGCGGCGTGGAGCAGGTCATCCGCACCCGCGGCCTCCACCTGGTCATCGCCTCGTCCGACGAGGATGCGGCGCGCGAGCGCTCGATCGTCACCACGCTGCTCGAGCGGCAGGTGATGCGCGCTCATCGTGGTGCCGTCGTCGGGGAGCGACCACCGCTACCTGCGCGGCGAGCGCCGCCTCGGCCTGCCGATCGTGTTCCTCGATCGCCCGCCGGCCGGCCTGACCTGCGACGCCGTGCTGAGCGACAACTTCGAGGGCGCGGCGCGCGCCGTCGAGCACCTGGTTCGCCACGGCCACCGGCGCATCGGCTTTCTGGGCGACGTGCCGGCCACTCTGTACACGCGGCGCGAGCGCTACCGCGGCTACCGGCACGCGCTCGAGCAGGCCGGCATCGACGTCGATCCGGGCCTTGTCGATCACGGCCATCACGAGGGGGACGCGGCCGCGGCGACTGCGCGCCTGCTCGGCCACGGGCCCACCGCCATCTTCGCGGCCAACAACCTGGCCTGCATGGGCGCGATCATCGCGCTCACCCGCGCGCGCCGGCGCGGCGTGGCGCTGGTCGGCTTCGACGACTTCGTCCTGGCCGACGCCTTCGAGCCGGGCACCAGCGTGGTGGCCCAGGACGCCGAGCATCTCGGCAACACCGCGGCCGAGCTCGTCTTCGCCCGCCTCGACGGCGACCGCTCCGGCGCGCGCACGGTGGTCCTGCCGACCGAGCTGGTGGCGCGCGGCTCCGGCGAGCTGCCGCCTATCGATTGAAATTCGCGCGATTGAATTCGCGCGATCGATCACGCCTCCGCGCGCAGCACCGTCCCGGCCCCTGCGTGTAGATTCGCCGCATGGGTGACCTGTCCGGCAAGATCGTCCTGCTCACCGGAGCCAGCTCCGGCATCGGCTTCGAGGCCAGCACGACCCTGGCGCGCCGCGGCGCCCGCGTGCTGATGGTCGCGCGCGATCGAGCGAGGGGCGAGGCAGCGCTGGCCGATCTCGTGTCGAAGTCCGGCTCGCGCGACGCGGAGCTGCTCCTGTGCGACTTCGGCTCGCAGAAGGACATCCGCGCGCTGGCCGCCGCCGTTCGCGAGCGCGTGAACAAGATCGACGTGCTCATCAACAACGCCGGCTCGGTCAGCCCGAAGCGGCAGCTCACCGCCGAGGGGTTCGAGCAGACCTTCGCCGTCAACCACCTGGGCTACTTCCTGCTCACCAACCTCCTCCTCGACCTCGTCGTCGCGGCGGCGCCGTCGCGCATCGTGAACGTCTCGAGCGTGGGCCACCGCCACGGCACCCTCGACTTCGACGACCTCCACTTCGAGCGCGGCTACGCAGATCATGAAGGCGTACGGGCGCTCCAAGCTGGCCAACGTCCTCTTCACCCGCGAGCTCGCCCGCCGCCTGGAGGGCAAGCAGGTGACGGTCAACTGCCTGCACCCGGGCGCGGTGGCGACGAACATCTGGTCGCACGCGCCGGCGTTCGCGCGCCCGGTCCTGGCCGTGGCCAAGCTGTTCATGGTCAAGCCGTCCGAGGGCGGCGACCGCATCGTCTACCTGGCCGCCGGCCGCGAGGTCGAGGGCAAGACCGGCGGCTACTACGAGAAGAACCGCCTGGTCAGCCCGTCACGGCTGGCCCAGGACGACGCCGTGGGCCGGAAGCTGTGGGACACGAGCGCCCGGATGGTCGGCCTCGGCTGAAGCCGGCGCGGTCCGGGATCCGGGCGTCGTCGGTTGCCAAGCCATCGGGTCTCTGCTGACATTGTCGGGTCGTATGGATCGAGACCCGCCGCTGGACCACGAGGCCTGGATGAGGCAGGCCATCGCCGAGGCCGAGCTCGCGCGCGGCGGCACCGGCGACAACCCGTGGGTCGGATGCGTGCTCGTCACTCCGCGCGGCGAGCTGATCGGGCGCGGTCACACCCAGGGCCCCGGCGAGGACCACGCCGAGATCGTGGCGGTGCGCCAGGCCGAGGCCCGCGGCCTCGCCATCGAGGGGACGATCATGTACTCGACGCTCGAGCCGTGCTCGTTCCACGGCCGCACGCCGGCCTGCTCGCGCTTCATCGTCACCAAGCGCATCGGCGTGCTCGTCTACGGCATGAACGACCCGAACCCGCGCGTCAACGGCGAGGGAGAGCGCATCATCCGCGACGGCGGCGTCCAGGTGGTCGGCGGCGTGTGCGAGCGCGAGGTGCGCAGGCAGCTGGGCGGCTGGGTCCTCAAGTACCACCCGCACGAGCCGCTGCGCCGCGCCCGCGAGCTGGCCCGCACGCTCGACCCGCCCGCCCTGGTCGCCGCGCTCGTCGATCAGTACGCGATTCGAGACGTCGCAGGCCGAGTCGATCGTCGCCGCCCTCGACGCTCCCTGAAATCTAGAGGCGATCGCTGCTCGCAGCTACTCGGGGAGGAGGTTCAGGTTGTCGAAGGCGGCGAACGGTGCCCGGTTGCCGGTGCCGATGGCGTCGAGCTCGAGTGAGACGCAGGGCGGCATCACCGCGGGCCGGTACTCGCCCTGCCCGGTCCACTCGACGCCGTCGAGCGAGGTCTCGAACACGATCTCGTCGCCGACCGGACTGAAGCCCCAGAACCGGTGCTCCATCTCGTCGAACGGGATCGTGGAGATGATCTCTGCTGGCCCCCGTCCGCCAGCTCGACCAGTCGATGCCCGCCGACGACGCGCAGAGCCACGAACGACACGTCGCCCAGGAAGACGCCGAAGCCGGCCTTGACCAGGCCGCCCTCCGGCTTGACCGCCTCGATGAAGACCCTCGTATCCAGCGTAGCTGGCGGTCGGTGCGGGCGAGGCAGCGGCCCAGCGTGGCGGTCATCCGCACCTGGCCCGACACGAAGTCGATCTGCGCAGCCGCCCCCGTCCTGGATGATCCAGTTGCGATCCGAGGCAGAAGTCGTCCTCGTAGGCGCTGACGCTCGGGCACCCCGGCTGACCGCCGTCGGGGTCGCCGCCTCCGTCCGGGTCGCCCTGGTCGCCGCCGTCGTCCCCGTCGCCCGCGTCGGCCGCGGCGCCGCCGCCATCGCCCGCCGGCGGTCCCCCGCTCTCGCAGTAGCCGGCGATGCACGAGTACCCCGGAGGGCATTCATCGCCCAGCTCGCACTGATAGCGCGTTCCGGCGTAATCGGCCGGAAACGAGCAGGCGGCCAGGATCACGCCCAACGAGGGCTGCTGCGAGCTCGCAGGACCGCGGCACGACCGCCGACGTTACCACGCGTCTGGCGACGCGGTCTTGCCAGGTCGGCCCCCCTTTGGGATAAGAAGCGCATGCCCGACCCGGTCCTCCTGCGCATGCGGGTCAACGGCCAGGACATCGAAGTGGCCGCGCCGCCGCACTACACCCTGCTCGAGGTGCTGCGCTACCGGCTCGATCTCATCGGCAGCAAGCAGGGATGCGACAAGGGCGACTGCGGCGCCTGCGCGGTGCAGCTCGACGGGCAGAGCGTCTGCTCGTGCATCACGCTGGCCGTGCAGGCCGACGGCCGCGAGGTGAAGACGGTCGAGGGCCTCACCGGTGAGTTCGGCGCCGAGCTGCATCCGCTGCAAGACTGCTTCGACCGACATGTGGCTGCGCAGTGTGGCTTCTGCACACCCGGGATACTCATGTCGGCGGACGCGTGGCTGCGCGAGATCGGCCGGCCGGTCACCGCGGCGGAGGCGGCCGAGGCGCTGGCCGGCAACCTGTGCCGCTGCACCGGCTACACAAAGATCCTGTCCGCCGTCGTCGAGGCGAGCGAGATCCTGGCCGACGAGCGGCGCGCGGCCGCCGAGGGAGGCAGCCGTGGCCGGTGATTTCCGCAAGCCGGGCGACGGCCGCGACGAGGCGGCCACCGCGCGCGGCTGGATGATCGGCAAGCCGCACCGCAAGGTGGACGCGGTCGAGCGCATGCGCGGCGTCATGCGCTACACCGACGACCTCAAGCTGCCCGGCATGCTGCACGGCAAGATCCTGCGCAGCCCGCACGCCCACGCGCGCATCCGGCGCATCGACGCGTCGCGCGCGCTCGCCATGCCGGGCGTCTTCGGCGTGGTGACCGGGCGCGACTTCCCGATCCCGTACGGCGTCATCCCCTGGACACCGGACGAGAACGCGCTGTGCGTGGACAAGGCGCTGCTACGTCGGCGACGGCGTGGCCGCGGTGGCGGCGATCGACGAGGACACGGCGATCGCGGCGTGCGAGGTCATCGACGTCGACTACGAGCCGCTGCCCGCGATCTTCGACCCGGAGGCGTCGCTGGCCGACAAGGACGGCGAGGCGATCAACCCGTACTCGAAGCACGGCAACCTGTCCAAGCACGTGCACCTCGACTTCGGCGACGTCGAGGCCGGGCTGGCCGCGGCGGACGTGGTGGTCGAGGACGAGTACTTCTTCGAGGGGACCACGCACACGGCGATCGAGCCGCACTGCGCGCTGGCCCACGTCGAGCCGGGCGGCGTGCTGACCGTGTGGTCGGCGACGCAGGTGTCGCACTACCTGCACCGCGAGCTGGCCAAGGTGCTCGAGGTGCCGGCCAGCCGCATCCGCGTGATCCAGCCGCCCATCGGCGGCGCGTTCGGCGGCAAGAGCGAGCCGTTCGACCTCGAGTTCTGCGTGGCCAAGCTGGCCATGATGACCGGGCGGCCGGTGAAGATCCTCTACACGCGCGAGGAGGCGTTCTACAGCCACCGCGGCCGCCACCCGATGAGGATGCGCTACAGGACCGGCTTCGCCGCCGACGGGCGCATCACCGCGGTGGACGCGCACATCCTCATCGACGGCGGCGCGTACTCCAGCTTCGGGCTGGTCACCACCTATTATTCCGGACAGCTGCTGTGCGCGCCGTACCGGCTTCCCCAGCTACCGGTTCGACAGCTGGCGCGCCTACACCAACAAGCCGGCCTGCGGGCCCAAGCGCGGTCACGGCAGCGTGCAGCCGCGCTTCGCCTTCGAGTGCCAGCTCGACAAGGCGGCGGCGGCGCTCGGCATCGATCCGATCGAGCTGCGCCGGCGCAACGACATCGGCGCCGACTCGGTCACGGTCAACGAGATGCGCGTCGGCTCGAACGGCTTCCTCGAGTGCCTCGAGAAGGTCGAGGCGGCCAGCGGGTGGAAGCAGCGCTACGGCAAGCTGCCGTACGGCCGCGGGCTCGGCGTGGCCGGGTCGACCTACATCAGCGGCACCAACTACTGCATCTACCCCAACAAGATGCCGCAGGCGGCGGTGCAGGTGACGCTCGACCGCAGCGGGCGGGCGCGCGTGTTCAGCGGCGCCAACGACATCGGCCAGGGCTCGAACACGATGCTGGCGGTGATCGTCGCCGAGGAGCTCGGCCTCGAGCTGGCCGACATCCGCGTGCTCAGCGCCGACAGCGACCTGTGCCCGGTCGACCTGGGCGCGTACAGCTCGCGCATCACCTTCATGGTGGGCAACGCGTGCCTGCTGGCCGCGCGCGAGCTGGCCGGCAAGGTGCGGCGCTCGGTGGCGGCGCAGCTGGGACGTGCCGCTGCGGCGGGTCACCCTGGTGGCGGGACGGGCGCAGGACCTCGAGGACCCGGCGCGCGCGGTGACCCTGGCCGAGGCGTTCCAGATCGCCGAGTCCGAGCACGGCCTGCTCGCCGCGGTCGGCAACTACGACACGCCGCGCGACCGTCACGGCGAGTACCGCGGCGGCACCATCGGCGCGTCGCCGGCCTACAGCTTCACCGCCCACATCGCCGAGGTCGAGGTCGATCCGGAGACCGGCGTCACCCAGGTGACGAAGGTCTGGGTCGCCCACGACTGCGGCAAGGCGCTGTCGCCGCGCATCGTCGAGGGACAGATCGAGGGCAGCGTGTACATGGGCTTCGCCGAGGCGATCATGGAGGAGCACACGATCGATGCGCGCCACGGCGGCGTGCACGCGGCGCCCAGCCTGCTCGACTACCGCATCCCGACCTTCCCGGACACGCCGGAGATCGTGGCGATGATCGTCGAGGCGGCCGACGCGCAGGGGCCGTACGGGGCCAAGGAGGCCGGCGAGGGGCCGCTGCACCCGATCATCCCGGCCATCTCGAACGCGATCTACGACGCCGTCGGCGTGCGCATGAACGCGACGCCGTTCTCTCCCGCGCGCGTGCTGGCCGCCATCGAGGCGCGGCGCGAGCTGGAGGCGAAGGGCGCGGTGCAGCCGCACAAGCCAGGCGTCGGCGCCGTCCTCGCCGGCGTGGTGCCGGGGTAGCGACATGCTGAGACTTCCGCAGTTCGACGTGGTGAGCCCCGAGACGGTCGAGGGGGCGGTGATGGCGCTGGCCCGGCCGGGCGCGCGGGTCATCGCCGGCGGCACCGACATCCTGCCCAACCTCAAGCACCGGCTCGATCATCCGCCGGTGCTGGTCAGCCTGTCGCGCGTGCGCGGGCTGGACGGCGTGGTCGTGGACCGCGCGGCGGGCCTTCTGCGCATCGGCGCCGGGCATGAAGCTGTCGAGCCTGAGCCAGCACGCGGAGGTGACCGCGCGCTTTCCCAGCCTGGCGCGCGCGGCCGGCATCGTGGCCAGCCCGCTCCTGCGCAACATGGGCACCATCGGCGGCAACGTCCACCTCGACACGCGCTGCCGCTACGTCAACCAGACCGAGTTCTGGCGCGGCGCCATCGGCGGCTGCCTCAAGTCGGGCGGCACGGTGTGCCACGTGGTGCCGGGCGGCAAGAGCTGCGTGGCGGCGATGTCGTCCGACTGCGTGCCGGTGCTGACCACGCTCGAGGCGAGGGTCGCGCTGCTCGGGCCGGCCGGCGAGCGCGAGGTGCCGATCGCCGAGTACTACGACACCGACGGCGTGTCGCACGTGAAGAAGGACCCGCAGGAGCTGTGCACCGAGATCCGGGTGCCGCTGCCGGCGGGCCCGTGGCGCACCGGCTACCGCAAGTGGACCGTGCGCGGCAGCATCGACTTCCCGCTGGTCAGCATCGCGCTGCGCTTCGATCTGGAGTCGAGCTCGACGCGCGCTCGCATCCGGCGCGCGATGGTGTGCCTCGGCGTGCTGGCCGCGCGGCCCAAGCTGCTCAAGAGCGGACGCGCTGGTCGGAAAGCCGCTGGCCGATCCGGACGTGCGGCGGCTGCTCGGCGAGATGTGCGAGAAGCAGGGCAAGCCGCTCGACAACGTGCCGTACGAGGCGGGCTACCGGCGCAAGGTGCTGCCGGTGCACGCGCGGCGGGCGCTGGACGAGATCCTGGCGGCTGGCTAGGTGATGGCCGGCAGGTCGATCTCGAGGAGCTCGAGGTCGGCGGATGGATCGGCCAGCGCGTGATCGAGGCCCGCCGGCACGACGGCGGCGTCGCCGGACGCCAGGCGATGCCGGCTCTCGCAGTCGAGGGTGACCGCGCCGGCGAGGACGAACAGGAAGCGGAGCTCGCCGCCGTGGCGCAGGAGCGCGGCGGTGGCCCGGTCGTGCGGCCGCGCGACGTGCGCGCTCGCGATGCCGCCGGTGGCGGCGGCGATGCCCAGGTCGCGCGCCGCGAGGCCGGAGTGCCACAGGCTCCACGCGGCCGTCGCCGCGATGTGGTGGACGAAGCGCTGGCCGTCATACGTCGCGCTCGCGGCGCGGGGTCGGCAGCTCGAGGGCGTGATCGGCGAGCGTGTCGTGCGCGGCCGGCGAGCTGACCTCGATCACCTCGAGGCCGGGCGAGCTCTCGAGCACGCGGTGGCGGATGTGCGGCGGCTGCAGCACGCAGTCGCCCGGGTGCAGCACGAACGGCGGGCCCTGATCCTCGTAGACGACGCGCACCCAGCCCCGGTAGCAGTAGATGAGCTGGAAGCGGATGCGGTGGTGGTGGACGTAGTCCGGAACCGGGCCGCCGTCGGGGATGCGGATGTGCGAGGCGATGAAGCGGCCGCCCTGGCGATCCGGGATCCAGATCGCGGTAGAGCATGCCGGCGCGGCCCTCGCGCCAGGACTCATCGCTGGCCGCGGTGACGACCAGCGACGGCGCCAGCGGCGGCAGCGCGAGCGGCGGGTCGGCGTCAACCAGCTCGATGCGCGTCCCGTTCGGCGCGATCAGGTGGCGGTCGGCCGCGAGCGCGGCCGGGTCGCGGCAGACCAGGCGCGAGACCGGCGCCGCATCACGGCCGCCGCGCTCGAGCCGGATGCGCAGGCCGTGGCCGCTGAGCAGCGCTGTCGACGGATCGTCGGCCGGGCTGATCGTCTCGAGGCGAAAGCCCAGCCGCTCGAAGAACGCCAGGGTCGGGCCGAGCTCGTCGCAGGGCAGGACCACCTCGGCGGCTCGGATGTTGTCGCCGTCGCGCTCGGGCATGCCAGCAGGCTACCAGGTCGCCTCGAGCTCGGCGCGCCAGGCCTCGAGCGCCTTGCCATCGACGGCGTCCGGGTCGCCGATGCGCACGCCGGCCGGGGGAGGGGCGAGCGCGGCCAGGCGGGCGATCACGCGCGCGCGCCCGGGGCCGGCGGCCCGATCGATGAGATGCCACAGCGTGAGCGTGTCCGCCTCACGCGCGGCGGCCAGCACCGCGTCGAGCGCCTCGAGGCCGCCCTTCTCGAAGTCGAAGCGGCGCAGCGCGCCGACCAGGTCGGCCGGCGCGTCGGCGCGATACGGCGTGCCCGGGCCGTGCCCGGGGCGCGTCTCGCACGACGCCCCGGCCGGGACCAGCGACGCGCGGCCGTGCCCCTCGAGCGAGACCTCGCCGGTGTCGACGCGCAGCACGCCGGCGCCGTCCTTGTCGACGACGAGCTCGTACACGCAGCCGAGATCGACGGCGGTGGCCGACGGCAGATCGACGAGGAACAGCCGCGGCGGCGCGTTGACATTCGCGCTGCAGCGCGCCGTGGCGGAGCTCGAGTCGCTGCTCGGCCGGCCCGGTTCCGACCAGGCGCACGCGGCTCTCCGGTCCCACGCTCCACCTCGCCGATGCCGTCCAGCTCGATCTGCGCCCGCGACGTCTCGTCGGTGACCAGCCACTGGCCGGGCCGCAGCAGGCCGCCGGCGGGCAGCGTCGTCTGGCCCACCATCGGCGAGCCGGTCAGCGGCATGACCGCGAGGCCAGCCCCACCCGGGACCGCCCGATCCGGCTGGAGCCGTCTCGCGGACCTGCTGCGGCTCGCTTCCCGACCGGACGTACCAGAAGATGGCCAGCACGGCGGCCGCCGCGATCGGCACGAACGCCATGGCCAGGCCGCGCCTCCGCCATCGGCGGGCGCGGCTCCTGCACCGGTAGATCCACCTCCTCGTCATAGCGCGCCCCCGCGAGCGCGCGCTCGAGTCGGACCACCTCGAGATCCGGCTCGCCCGAGCCATCCCAGAGATAGTCGCCCTTCATCATCCTTCCTCCTGGCCCAGACGCTTGCGCAGGAGCGCCATGCCGCGGTGCAGGTTGACCCGCACCGACTCCGGCGTGATCCCGACCCGGGCCGATATCTCCGGTCCGCTCATTCCCTCCACCAGCCGCAGCACCAGCGTCTCCGAGTAGGCGTCCGGCAGCTGGCGGATGTGAGCGAGGATCTCCTCGGTCTGCGCGCGATCCGGATCGCGCACGCCCACATCCTCGTCGCCCAGCGGCGCCGTGCGGCGGTGATGCTCGCGCCGGTGGAAATCGGTCGCCCGGTTGCGCGCGATCATCGCGAGCCAGCCGCCGAACGCGTCGGTCTGGCGCAAGCTGCCGAGCCTCTCGAGAGCGGTGACGAAGACGTCCTGCATGAGATCGCGCACCTCGCGCGAGGGGACGCGCGCGAGCAAGATGCCGTGCACCATCGGCGCGTACAGGCGAAACAGGCGGCCGAACGCGGCGCGGTCGCCGTCCACCGCGCGAGCCACCAGCGCGGACGCATCGCGGTCCTCTCCGCCCACCTCGGCCGAGGTCTCTTGGTGCGGGGGCCTCGACCCCCTCTGTGCGGCAACGCCCACGAGCCTGCTGATGGACATGAGGACGCACGACCCGGCCGGGCGTTAACCGCGGCCCGGCACTACCAGGGCATCTCGGCGCCCTTGTAATCGAGGAACTTGCCGGTGTCGTCCGGTCCGGCGCCGTCGACGACCCGCAGCACGCCGGCCACGCCCACTTCGACCGGCAGCGGCGCCCGCGGCCCGCCCATGTCGGTCTTCAGCCAGCCCGGGTTGATGGCCAGACAGGCGAACCCCTCCGGTCGCAGCTCGTGCGCCAGCGATCGGTTGAGCATGTTGAGCGCCGCCTTGCTCGCGCGATACGCGTAGCCGCCGCCCTCGCGATTGTCGGCCAGCGACGCCATCCCGGTCGAACAGCTGCACGATCTTGCGGCCTCGCCCGCGCCGCAGGGCCGGCAGCAGCGCCTGCGTCACCCGCATCGAGCCGATCGCGTTGACCTGGAAGTACTCGTCCACGATCGTCCAGTCCAGCACGGCGATGCCGGGCCCGGCCCCTCCGCGCCCGGCGTTGTTGACCAGCACGTCGAGCGGCGCGTCACCGAGGCTGCGCGCCAGCTGACGCCACGCTGTCGGCGTCGCGAACCTCGAGCGGCTCCACCCGCACGCCGAGCTGCGCCGAGCTCGCGGGCCTCGCCCGGCGCTGCCGCGCCGTCGCGATGACGTCGTCGCCGCGCGCGGCCAGCTGCCGGCACATCTCCAGCCCGATCCCGCGGTTCGCGCCCGTGACCAGCCAGGTGCCCATGCCGCGGAGCATACACGTCGCCCGCGCCGTCGATGCCTCGATCCGCGGCTTGCTACGATCGAGCCGGTGACCGTCTTCACCATCGGACACTCGACGCACGCGCTCGACGAGTTTCTCGCCCTGCTCGCGGCGCACGGTGTCGAGCGCTCGTCGATGTCCGCCGCTTTCCGGCGTCGCGGCGCCACCCGCACTTCGCGCGCGAGGCGCTGGCCGGTTCGCTGGCCGCCGCCGGCGTGGAGTACCGGTGGGTCGAGGCGCTGGGCGGCCGGCGGTCGCGCCGAGCTGGCTCACCGCACACCGGCTGGCGTGTCCCGCCTTCGCCGGCTACGCCGATCACATGGACACCGAGGAGTTCGCCGCGGCCGCGGCCGAGCTCATGGACCGGGCCGGCTCCGCGCGGGTGGCCGTGATGTGCGCCGAGGCGCGTCCCGAGCAGTGCCATCGCCGCCTGATCGCGGACTGGCTGACCGCCCGTGGCGTGACGGTCAGTCATATCCTGGGGTTGAAGCGCACCGCGTCGCATCAGCTGCCCGAGTTTGCGCGCGTCATCGACGGACGCGTGGTTTACGACGGCGGGCAGTTATCATTGGACCGTGCCCGGTGACGCGACCGCGTCGGCCGACCTGGCCGCGAGCCCGCTGGCAGTGCGGCGCCGCAGCGCCATCTGTCTGGCGTGCCGCACCGCGCTGTTCGCGGACGAGCCGTGCGACACCGATCCGTCGCACGCGATCACCTCGCTGGACGAGTCGCCCGGGCGCGAGCGCCTGGTCGAGGCGGCCTGGGGCCCGCCGGAGGTGCGGCTCGGCGAGGCGCGTCTGGCCCTGCACGCCGAGCACGCGGTCGCGCTGCTTGCGGTCTTCGGCTTCGTCGCCGGGCTGTTCGCGCTCTGGCTGATCCTGCCCGGTCTCGGCCCGCTCCACGTCCTCGGCGCGGCCCTGTCGATGGCGCTGTTCTGGGGCGGCGGCAACCTGCTCCTGGCGCCGCCGCGGCAGCGACTTCCCGGTCGGCGCGCGTCCCCTGCTCGGCGAGGGCGTTCGCGACGAGCCGCCGCGCGAGCCGAGCGACGCCCTCGCGCTGGCGCCCGGCCGACTCGGCCTGCGCGGCATGGCGGCGGGCGACGGCTCGCTCGAGTCGCCGGCCAGCGGAGTCGACTGTCTCGCCTTTGCCATCGAGCTCCACTTCGTCGGCTACTGGGGCGACCGCGTCATGTACCGCGACGCGGTCACGTGCGGCTTCGACGTGCTCCTCGCCGACGGACGCATCGCCCGCATCCCGCCCGGCCGCATCCGCCTGGTCGCTCCGATGCGCCAGGTCATCGACGTCAACAACGTCACCCTCGAGCAGTACCTCCGCACCGTCAACCGCCAGCACGAGCCCGGCCGCGCCTTCGATCCGCTGCGCTACAACGTCGTCGCCGAGGCCGTGCTCCTGCTCGGCGACACAATCGAGCTGCTCAGCCGCTTCGAGCCCGAGGTCAACACGCGCGCCGCGCCGACCGGCTATCGCGAGCCGGCCCCGGCGGTCTGGGTCGCCCGCGATCTGCCCATCCTCCGGCTCTGGTCCTCCCGCTGAGCGGCGGCCGACCCGTTACCCGGCCTGGCGCGTCTCGACGAGCGCCGCGAGCTTGCCGAGCGACGATCCGCCAGCCGGTCTCGTTGTCGGCGGGCGAGACGCCGGGCGGCAGCCCGTCGTGCACGGCGACGAGCATCGGTGCCGCCGTCGGCATCGGCGAGCGTGATCGTGATCGTCATCTCGCCGCGCATCGCCGGGATCGGCCGTCTCGAACTCGACGACCTCGACCACCTGCTCGTCCGGCACGAGCTTCGACGAAGCGGCCGTGGTACGTGTCGGTGTGCGCGGTCGTCTTGCCGGTCCCGGTCGGCGCGTCGTAGGTCAGCGAGATGCGGAACGCGCCACCCTCGCGGGCGTCGAACGCGTGCACCTGGCTGGTCATGCCGGTCGGCACCATCCATGTCGCGACCGCGCGCGCATCGAGAAGCGCGCGATAGACCTCTGCGCGCGGCGCGTCGATGCGCATGCGGATCCTGGTCGAGCTCATGCCGGGACCCTAGCACTCCCTCCACAGCGCCCACATCGTCCATGCTGCACCGAATACTGGCCGATGCGCTGTTGCCCTTTGGCGCTCTTGGCGTTTTGGCGGTTCCCCTTCGCGCCGTTCGTGTCTTCGCGGTTCAAACAGGCCAGAACGCTACTTGACCGGCACTGGCTCCACGCGCGCCGCGTCCTGGATGATCTCGGCGATGTCGTGGACGGCCTCGTCCAGCCGGTGGACGCGCGTGCGCATGGTGCGCCGGTAGATCCGGCGGCAGAGGGCGTAGATCCCACCGAGCCAGAGCGGGATCGCGATCGCGCCCAGGGCCGGATTGACGAAGAGGAGGGCGCCCGGCGCCATGATGGCTCCGCCGCCGACCCCACCGCCGACGCCGCCGAAGATGGCCGCGGCCGCGTTGCCGGTCCGCTCCTCGGCGCGGATCGTCGTCGTCCCCGACGCGACCGTGACAGTGACGGTGACGAAGGGGCCGGTTCCGCTCGACTGCACCGCCGTCGCCCATTCGAGGCGGCCGAGCGCGGTGCTGGTTCGCCCGCCCATGCCGAACTGGCGCTCGAGGTACTGGACGATGTCGAGATAGCAGCTCTCGGGCGCGACGACATCGAGGACACGCTCGCGGCGGATCTGGGTCGGCGCGCCCAGCCAGCGCGACGCCGCCCTCGCCCTCTCGGCGCGCGCGAGCTCGCCCCGCTCCGCGCGAACCAGCGCCTGCGACTCGCCCGCCCCGCGCCTGGCCTCGGCCAGCTCGCGCTCGAGCGCCTCGATGCGCCCGTGTGCAGCGTCGAGGTCATCGCGATAGGTCATGCGGCCACGATCCTACCTCGATTGGGCGCTCCGCGGCCTGCGACTCGCGGGACGGGTCGGACTCCGCCACCGGCTCTCGAGCACCGATGCCATTCGCGCGATGGCTGGCCTGTGCCGTACATCGCATTCCGGAAGTGGCATTCTGATCTTGCCATGCAGGGGACGAGCAACTGCAAGCGGGCGTCGCGTGCCTCAGGGACATGCGAGCCTTTCACGCGATGTCCCTGAGTCTGCTCCTTCTTGCATGCGGCGATGACGACGGCGAGACCGTTGACGCCGGCAGCGCGGCGGACGCGTCGAGCTCGAACGCCGACGCCGCGGATCCGGGCGATCCGGACGCGGGCGCCGCCGACGCCCAGCCGCGCGCCGACGCCGCACCGACGGGCGGCTCGGCCACCATCGACGGCACGCTGAACGACGAGACGGTCGAGCCGTCGGGCGCGTGGTACGGGCTGCCGCCGGAGGCGGACCGCTTCGTGCTGGCCATGCCGGAGGCGGACCTGACCTGCGACTTCGAGTCCCGCCCGGAGGGACTGATCGCGATTGTCGGCTTCCCGTGCGGTCCGGCCGAGGCCGTCACCTATCCGGTGGCCGCCGATCCGGAGGCTCCCTGCGATCCGGAGGCGCCTCATGTCTGGCTCCTCGTCGAGGGCTTCGACTTCAGCGGCGGCGGAGACAGCGAGTTTCTGGCCGCGTCCGGGTCGGTGACCATCCGGTCCGCGGACCAGGCCTCGGTCGCCGGCAGCTTCGACGCCGACTTCGGCCCGGAGGGCGCGCTGAGCGGCTCGTTCGACGCCAGCGTGTGCCCCGGCGGGTCGATCGGTGCCAACATGGGCCGGTGAGGATCGACGAATACAATCGCTACACAGGGCGGCTGGTGGCCGGTCTGGAGGGCGACGACCGCGTGCTCGCGATCGTCGGGCTGGGGTCGACGTCGCGGAGCGGACGCGAGCCGGATCGATGGTCGGATCACGACGTCTGGATCGTCGTGCGCGACGGCGAGCAGGAGCGATTCCGCAGCCACGTCGGCTGGCTGCCCGACGCCGACCAGATCGCCTGGTGGCACCGCGAGACCGAGCACGGTCTGTCGGTGATCTACCGGTCCGGCCATCTGGTGGAGTGCGCCGTCTTCGCTGCCGGCGAGCTGTCGGTGGCGCGGGCCAACTGGGCCGCGGTGCTGCTCGACCGCGGCGGCTTCGCCGACCGGATCGCCGCGCTGCAGGCGCACACAGCCGCGACGATCGACCGTCCGGCCACCGAGTGGCTGCTCGGACAGCTGCTCGCCGCCCTGATCGTCGGCGCGGGCCGGTGGGCGCGCGGCGAGCGGCTGAGCGGGCGGTACCGGTTGATGGACGGCATCGGCCACCTCGTGCGGCTGCTCGCCGCCCATGTGCCGCCGAGCCGCCCGGATCTGCTCGACGAGCTCGATCCGCGGCGCCGGGTCGAGCTCGCCTGGCCCGCGATCGGCGCGGAGCTGGATCGCATCGCGACCCTGCCGGTACCGGAAGGCGCGCTGCGGGTCGTCGCGCTCCTGCGCGCGGAGCTCGGCTCGCTGATCGCGCCGCACGGTGCCGCGCTGGCCGCTGTCACCCAGCTGGCCGAGACGGCTCGCGCGGAATCCTGAGCCTCGGCGCCCGGCGTTGACCGGCGCATCGGATGGTGAGCCATGGGGCCTGGCGCCGGCCAGCGGAACCAGGGAATGGCGGCCCGGTGAGGAGCGGTTCTCGGACCATGCGCTGGCTCGTCGTCCTCTCCGTGATCCCGGCGTGTGCGAGCGCGCCATCGGCTGGCCCGGTCGAGAGCAGGCCGGCCGATCCAGCGTCAGCCGGTGCCGCATGGGACGGGCTCGTTCGAGAGCTGCCCGGGCGCTGGATCGCGACCACACCGGGCGGCAGCGTGCCGGTCGAGTTCCGGGTCGTCGCCGGCCACAGCACGTTGATCGAGATCTTCGGCCGACCGGGGCGCGAGACCGTGACGGCCTATCATCGCGATCGCGACGGCCTTGTCGCGACGCACTACTGCGCCCAGGGCAACCAGCCGCGTCTGCGGATGCGCGACGGCGATGCACGGCACCCGCGGTTCGTGCTCGCCGACGTCACCGGACAGGATCCCGGCGAGGCCGTGATGGTCGAGCTCGGCTTCGATCTCGCCCCGGCCGGCGGGTTCGAGCGGTTCGAGGTCTATCGCCAGCCGGACGGCTCGCTCGAACGGACGCCCTGGCGGTACACGCCGGTACCGTGAGCCAGCGCACACGTACGAGTCGACCGCGCGATGTCATGACAGCTTCTCCAGCAGCGCCTTCAGCTCGCGCACCGCGAGACCCTGGCGCCGCGCCTCGGCCAGAAGGCCGCGTGCGAGCTCCACGACCCGCGCGTTGCGGCCACCGCCGCTGCGCACGGTGACGCCGCGCCCGCGGCGCATCTCGATGAGACCCTCGTCGCGCAGCGCACCGTAGGCGCGCAGGACCGTGTGCATGTTGACGTCGAGGGTCTCGGCCAGCTTGCGCGCGGGTGGAAGCTGCTGCCCCGGCCCGGGCTTGCCCTTACCCAGCGCCCGCCGCAGCTGCGCCGCGATCTGCTCGTGCAGCGGCTCCGCTCGCGCCGGGTCGATGCGAATCGTCATCACTCTATTGGTACTAGAACAATCGAGCACCGGCAAGCCCCGCACCGACGGGGGCAGCCGGCGCCTGGTGGCACACGCAGCATCCGGCGGCCGCCGTGCAGGGCCCGAGCCGAGAGCGCCGGATGCGTGGGGGCCCACGCAACCGATCGCGCGCCGTCACTCGTCGAGCCTCCGCGCCGCATCCAGAATCCGTGGTGATGCGGCGCGATCGCTCGCGACTGCGCGGCCAGGTCGACTGGCCATCCTCTTGCACGACGCCCGCCGCATCGCCGGCGCGCTCTCGCGCCGTGCCGACATCAAGGAGGGTGCAGCGATGAAGTCGTATGGAAATGACGTGCTCAGAATCATCCTGGGTATCGGGCTGGCTGCATGGCCGGCGGCATGCGCGCAGTCGGAATCGGACACAGATGGAGAGCTCGACCAGACAGATTCAGAGGTGACCGAACAGGAGCCGATCGATTCTTCCGACGCCGACGATCCGCCGCCGCCGCCGGACAGCACCACGATCGAGGGATCCGCAGGTCCGTGCCGCGTGTTCAACCACCTACAACTCCGGCGACACGTCCGTGTCGGGAACCACCACGATCATCAGTCCCGACTCGCTCAACTCCGTGACGATGTCGTTCGGCGGAGGGGAGACGAGCTTCGGCTTCTCGTTCGGCGCCGCCTCCGGCCAGTACCTGGACGGTCAGGAGATCTGGAGCGGCGACGACACGCCCAACGATGCGAGCTACGCCTGGCTCGAGCAGTGCGGCGACGACTACACGCCGGCCCTCAGCCAGACCGCGGCCGGCGCGAGCTTCGAGCCGATGGCCGACTGCACGACGTACAAGGACCGGTACAACACCGACCTGCAGAACCGCGACAAGTACGGCTCTCGAGCCAACACGGACCGGGGGATCGCGATCGGCAGCACCCTGCTGGCCGCGTCGCCGGCGCGCTATCTGCGATGGGGGATCCTCGGGATCAAGGGCACGCGCCTCGGCCTGGTCGCGGCAGGCGGTGTTGCGGAGCACCTGCAAGGCCAGAACTCCGGCGCCGCGGGGATGTTTGCCGGAAGGGCCAATGCCCACTGCGACGGCTGGCAGGACTGCTGCGCCCAGCCGGGCGGCCCGCACACGTCGTGCCCGGCCAGCTGCAGAAATGACCACGGTCCCTCGCCCGAGAGCTGACCAGCCCGCAAGCGCGACGAGATCGACAGCCCGCGATACCCGATTGACCCGAGCTCTCGTGTCGTCGCGGCCTGTCCGATCTCGTCGGCGCCCTCGCGCCGATGCCGACATCAGGAGGTGCCACATGAAGTCGTACAGAAGTCACGTGTTCGGAATGATCCTGGGACTGGGGCTGGCTGCCTGGCCGGTGGCGTGTGCGCCGTCGGAGTCGGACACGGACGGCCAGCTCGATGAGACGAATGCAGAGGAGATCGACGAGGAGCCGATCGATCCCTCCGTCGATGACGAGCCGCCTCCGCTGGAAGACAGCTACACCATCGAGGGACACGCGGGCGCGTGCCGCGTGACGACCAGCTACACCTATTCTGGCGACACGGCCGTGGCGGGAACCGTCACCATCACGAGCCCCGACTCGGTGAGCTCCGTGACCATGCAGTTCGACGGTGACGAGACGAGCTTCGGCTTCTCGTTCGGCGCCGCCTCGGGCCGGCATTCGGGCGGTCAGGAGTCCTGGGACGGCGACGACACGCCCGGCGATGCGAACCATGCCTGGCTCGAGCAGTGCGGCGACGACTACACGCCGGTCGTCGCTCAGGCCGAGGCCGGCGCCGGCTTCGAGCCCATGGCCGATTGCACGAACTACAGAAATCGCTACCTGGGGGACCTCAGGAACCGCGACCGGGCAGCCAGTCGAGCGAGCTCGGACCGGGCCATCTCGATCGGCAGCGCCGTCCTGGCCGTGTCGCCGGCGCGCTACCTCAGGTGGGGCCTCTTCGGCGTCAAGGGCACGCGCCTCGGCTTGCTCGCGGCCGGCGGGGCTGCGGACCAGCTGCAGGGCCAGAACGCCGGCGCTGCGGGCATGTACGCCGGAAGGGCCAACGCGCACTGCGACGGCTGGAAGGACTGCTGCGCTCAGCCGGGCGGTCCGCATACGTGGTGTCCCGCGGCGTGCAGCAGCAGTCATGGCCCCGGGCGCGAGAGCTGACCTGTCCGCGCGAGCGCGAGCCATCCATGAGGAGAGCATCCATCTTCCTGCTCGCGCTCGGTGTCGCCACGCCTGCGCGCGCCATCACGAACGGCGCGGTGTCCGACGCCCGCGACGACTCGGTCGTCCTCGTCCTCCGCGACGACGGGGCTCGATGCAGCGGGACGCTCGTGGCGCCGGATCTCGTCGTCCTCGCGGTCCATTGCGTGGCGGAGATATCGAGCGGGCCCGTGGCCTGCGACATCGACGGCCACGTGGCTTCGGGCGAGACCGGAGCCGCCGGCGGCCGCATCATCGCCGACACGTCCGCCGGGCGGCTGAGGGTGTTCACGGGCGCGGACGCGCCTTCGCGTGCGGCATCGCCGGCGGCCGCGCGAGGGATGCGCGTGTACCGGCCGGACACCGCATCCATCTGCGGCGGCGATCTCGCCGTCATGCGGCTGGACCGCCCCGTGACGGAGCACGCGATCGCGCCCATCCGTATCGACGGCGGTGTGAAGCTCGGCGACCGGATCACCGTCGCGGGCTACGGGCGAACCGAGAGCGGGAGGCTGCCGGGCGCGCGCCATCGCCGGGAAGATCTGGTGGTGCTTCGCGCCGGACCGACACCGGGCGGAGACGGCCTTGTCGCCCTTCCGGCGGGCACCTTCGAGGTCGGCGAGGGCCCGTGCTTCGCCGATAGCGGCGGACCCGCGTTCGATTCGATCACCGGCGCGCTCGTCGGCGTGTTCTCCGGTGGCGGCGACCCGCGCGCGCGAATGGAGACCCCTGCGTCGCCCTGCCTGGGTCTCGACGTCCGCAACCGCTTCACCGGGATCAGCTCGTCTCGCGCTCTGGTCCTGCAGGCCTTCCGCGACTCGGGGTATCTACCGTGGCTCGAGGGTGAGCTGCCCCCCTTGCTCGCAGCATGGTTGCGGTGCGCCGCCGTGGCGCTCGCCGGTGGCGCCCGCGGCTGGCTCGCCGTCCTTTCAGGGTGAGCCGCGCGCAGGGAATCTATCGAGCGGAACGACCCGCTTCACCAACGAGAGGGAGAACGACGATGCACGTCTCGAAGACGAACATGTTCGCCCTGGCAACCTGGGCGATGCTCGCCGCGGGCTGCACGGGGCTCGCGGAGCCGACGGTCGAGAACCAGGCGGCGATCGAAGCGCCGACGCAATGCTCGCTCATGCACGCGTGGGAGACGGTCTCCACGTCGCCGGCGGGGCAGATGACGGCGGACGAGGGTCGAGCCGTTCAAGCCTGGTACGAGTTGTGGAACGCTTCTGTGCTCTCGGAAGATGTGCGCACCGCCATGGCGGCCGCGCAGAGCGAGATCGACGCGCTCGGCGTCACGTACGAGACGCTCGAGGCTCGCTACTCCGAGCTGTCGGTGGTCGCCACGCCGGCGTGGAGCGATCTGGAGACACAGGTCGAGATCCTGTTTGCCACGCTGCCCGACGACGGCACCTGCGACACGAGCGCCGACCACGCGACGGTGACGAGCATTGCCGGGCCGCGGGCGGCACCGCGCCGCTTCTCGGTGCGTGGCGGCGGCTTCCTGCTGTGGCTGCCCGGCGTCCTCCTGTGCACGTCCTCGTATCACGAGGAGCGCGATGCTGCCCGGGCGACATGTCAGCGAGAGAGCTTCCCGTGGGAGCCGTCGTGCTCGGAGGCCCACGATGTCGTCAACGCGGCCGTCTGCGCATCGACGTTCGGTGTCTATTACCAGTACGCGTTCGACGACTACCTCGGTTGCTGTCTCGGGTCGCCGCCGGAGACCTGATGGGCCGCGACCGTGCTGGCCACGGGGCCGGCGCGCGAGTCGCGTCACATGTCAGCGGCGCGGCGGTATTCTCCCGGATGCCTCGAAACTGTGTGAGTAAAGGTTTACATGGCCAGATCCTGTGGCCAGAGTAAGCGCACATAAGGCCGTGTAAGTGCTCTTCGCGTCCGTCCTCTCTAAGGTGAAGCGCGTGGTCATCGCAGCACCAAGGAGGAGAAGGATGTCGATGAAGAAGTGGACGAACGGCCTGGTCACGGCTGCCAGCATTCTGTTGCTCACGGCCTGCACCGAGGGCCTCATCACCGGCGAGGATGAGGAGGCCGCCCCGGAGCAAGAGGCCCCGGCGGTCAACGACGAGGACGTCATCATTCCGGAGACCACGAGGGTACTCGCGCCGGAAGCGCGTACCGCCCTGGTCTCCTTCGATCCGGATGCCGGCACCCTCGTCTTCGACACGAGCGCTGCCGGCGTGCCCTCGCCGAACAAGCTCGAGGTGGCCGACCCGGCCGAGCTCGAGGTCGGCGACGTGGTCGTCAGCGCCATCGCAGAGGCCGCGCCGTACGGCTTCATGCGCCGCATCACCGAGGTCATCGAGAAGCCGGACGGGATCGAGATCCGCTCGATCAAGGCGGGGCTCAACGAGGCGATCTCGCGCGCTCACGTCGAGATGCCGCTGGCCCTGAGCGACGGCGGCCACCTCGCGCCCGTAGAGGGCTTCCAGGTCGCCGGCGGGCGCGCCGAGGACCGGCTCCGGGATGAGTTCCCCATCTTCGGAGACAAGCTGGACTGGGCGGCCCCGCCCAACCACGACCTGTACACCGGCGGCCGCTGCATCGCCCGCACGCTCGGCGGCTCCATCTCGTGGGGCGCGAAGTTCGTCATCAACATCGACGGGGCGACCGTGAAGCAGTTCGGCCTCGAGGCAACGGCGGACGCGAGCGCGAACGTCAACATCGAGTGCAACCACACCGATGGCATCGCGCTCAGCCCGTTCCTGATGGGTCAGTGGATCAGCCCGGTGTGGCAGACCTCCATCGGCGGCGTTCCCATCGTCTTCGAGTTCGGCGCCGCGGCCGTCGGCAACGTGAGCTCGGACCCGAGCAACGCCCTGAAGCTCACCGCCGGCTGGGCGGAGCACTACAAGGCCGGCTACGGCTACGCCAACGGCTCCTGGGGCCCGACCTACGAGCACACCTCCACGGCGCCGAACTGGGACGCCAGGGGCAGCGGCAGAGTGCGGCTGAACACCGGCGTCGTCTTCATGCTCTCGATCTACACCGGCGACGTGTTCTCGTTCTTCAACTGGGTCGAGGTCGGGGTCAGCGCCGGCGTCACCGGCGTCCTCGTCGGGGTTCCGTTCGTCGAGGTCCAGGCCACGCAGGACTTCGAGAACGGCACCGGTTCGGCCACGCTGTTCGCCGGCCTGGAGTCGGGCGCATCGGTAGGCGCGTTCCTGCAGGTCACCGCCTACGTGCTGGGCTGGGAGGTCTGGAATCAGGCCTGGAGCTGGGTGCGCAAGGAGCTCTTCCCGGAGCTCAAGTACGTCATCGCCACCAAGACGTACTAGACACGAGGAGCCGATCGCGCCGGGCCGACCGCCTCGAGCTGCGGCGCGCTCGGCTCTCGTTCCATGTCGCCGTCACGGCGCTGATCTGCGCGACGCGCCCGCTGTTGACCGCACTCCCCAATCCGGGGCTGAAATGTGCGAACAGATGTGGTCAGACCATTTGGTCTGGCCACTAAGGCATCATGATTACAGCTGCCTGACCTGGCATGAGCCTCGCTTAGGGTTGCGGAGCCATTCGCGAGAGGAGGCAGTGATGCGGACAAGGACGTCCTGGATCCCATGCGTGGCGGTAGCCGCGCTTGCAGCATGCAACGGCGACGTGACCGAGCCCGGTGGCGAGAGCACGCACGATGATGCGGCGGCGAAATGGGTCACGCTCGAGGGGCCGGAGCTCGCCGACGAGCTGGCCGCCTCGCCCGTGCGCACCGCGCCGGAGCCGTTCGTCCGGCTCGGCGTCGTGTGGGAGACACGCTCGAGCGCGCCACTCGAGGTGTCGACCAGCGTCAACGGCGAGAGCTGGTCCGAGTGGAGCGCTGTCAACGTGCTCAACGTCGAGACCGAGGAGGTCACCAGCACCGTCGGCAGCCACGATGTGGCCGGCGGCGAGCCGGCGCTGTACTACCGCGTGCGATCGTCCACCGGCGCCGAGCCGGTCTTCCTGCACGTCGAGTTCCTCGACCGGACGATGGTCGAGTCGACTGAGGTCGGCGAGCCGGTTGACGACGGCGAGCCGATCGACGACGAGGCAGTCCAGCAACTGACCACCCAGGCGCTCTCCGTCGGCGGCGTGACCGTCAACTCGCGGGCCAGCTGGGGCGCCAGGGCACCGCGCTGCGTCAGCACTCACTCGCCGAACCGGATCACCATCCATCACACGGCCACGCCCACGAATGACAGCCTGTCGGTCCAGGCCCGGCTTCGCCAGATCCAGGCGTTCCACCAGGACGTCAACGGCTGGTGCGATATCGGCTACCAGTACCTGGTGTCCCGCGACGGTCGGCTGTGGAAGGGTCGCGGCGCCAGGCAGGTCGGCGCCCACGTGACGAACAACAACACCGGTAACGTCGGCATCTCGGTGATCGGCACGTACACGTCAACGAATCCGACCGAGCACCAGCTCGATCGCATCGCCGCGCTGGTGCGCGGGCTGCACAACGAGTTCAACATCCCGATCACCACCGCCAAGATCAAGGGACACCGCAACTACGGCGGCACCACCTGCCCGGGCAACAAGCTGTACGGCAAGCTGGGCACCATCCGGTCCCGAGCCAAGAACTGACGTCCAGACCGGTCTGGACCGCTCCGCGGGGCCTCATCGACCGGGCTCGAGCAGCGCTCGCTCGGGCCGATGTCGCCCCGCGGCTGCGTCGAACGGAAGTGCTTCAGCGCAGCCGGCTGCGCGACTCCGCCACCTGGCGGATCGTCATCCGATAGATGAAGGTCACGAGCGTGCACGCGGCGACGCCGGTGCCATCGGCGATGCGGTAGGGGCGGTAGCGCCAGCCCTTCATGCCGGAGAGGAGAAGCGCGTCGTACTCCGCGTAGCCGGTCGACCTCAGGAGCCGGAGTGAGGACACGACTCCGTCGGTCCCGAGACACATCTTGACCGCGCCAAGCGTGCCGGTCTGGCCGCGCTCCGCCATCTTCTCGCGCACCGACTCCGGCGCGTGGATCTGCGGCTCGCCCGCGATCCGGTAGCCCTCGATGAGGCGGTTGTCCACCCTGACCGTTCGCTCGAGCGCGCAGAGAGCGGAGCATCCGTCTCCGCTGACGCGGCCGCCATCGTCGCACTGTTCACCCCGCTCGACACGGCCGTCTCCGCACACGAAGTCCAGCATGTCCGAGAGCCCGTTCGGAACGCACTCTCCGCCGGAGCTGCACTCGCCGAACAGCTTCAGCCCCCGCGCGCCGGCGTCCCCGAGCACCGACGCCTGCCCCGGCACGTTCTCCTGCTTCGCGGCGGCTGTCGCCTGGATCGGATCCGGCTGCACCATGTCGCGCGTGACCAGCTGGCGCCTGCGCGGCGGCTCCGGTTTCGCACGCGCGGGACCCTCGGCCGGCTTCGGCAACGGGGCACCCGTCCCGATCGCCAGCTGGATCGCGTGATCCTGTATCTCCAGCTTGTCGATGCGCCACAGCGCGGCGACCACGAGCGCCACGAGGACGCCCAGGTGCGCGGCGATGGTGAGAGCCACCGCCGGACCGACGCGCCCCCACCGCCACCGCCACGGCTCGCCGCCACGATCATCGGCATAGCGCTCGAACATGACTCCCGGCGACGATTCTCACCCTTCCCGCGGCGAGCTTCTCCCACAATCGTCACGCTCCGCGCGTCATGCTCGCCGCGTCGGCCGCTCCCGCGGCCAAGTGCTGGAAATCCAGCCCAGCTGAATCAGCGCGCGGCCACCACCGCCGGGGGCACCAGGAGCAGGCGGGCCACGGTGCGGTCGGGGCGGTCGAGGTCGTTGACCTGCAGGCCCAGGTTGCTCAGCGAGAAGATGACGTCGTCCATGATGATGCTGCGCGTGATCTGCGAGCGCCAGTCGTGCGCGGCGGGCTGGATGGTGCAGGGCTGCGGTCGGTCGCCGCGGGTGCAGTCGGCGATGTGGGCCATCTCCGACAGGCGCGCGTGGCTGATGCGGCCGAGCTCCTCGAACGAGTCCTTCGAAACCTGGAGCATCATGAGGCCGAGGAAGGTCTTGTTCGGGTCGGTCGAGTAGGAGGTCATCGGCACCGCCAGCACGCGGGTGCGCGGGTCGTAGGTGAAGGCGTGGTGGTCCCACTGCGCCGTGCTCGCCGACCAGCCGTTGTCGTCGACGAGGCGGCGGTGCGCGGTGCGGCGGGGCCGCGCCGGATCGGAGACGTCGAACACCTGGACGTGGGCGCCCTGGACGCGGCCCTCGTCGGTGGCGTCCTGGCCGATGGTGAGCAGGTGGTCGCCGTCGAGCGGGTGGATGTAGCTGGAGAAGCCGTTGATCTTGAGCTCGCCGGCCACGCGCGGGCGTCGCGGGTTCGACAGGTCGAGGGTGAACAGCGGGTCGGTCTGGCGGAACGTGACCATGTAGCCCTTGTCGCCCATCAGGCGCGCCGAGTAGATGCGCTCGCCCGGCGCGAGGTCCTCGATGGCGCCGACGGTGAGGAGTCGCTGGCCGCGCTCGGCCATCACGTACAGGTGGTTGCCGATCTGGTCGCGGCCGCCACCCCAGGCCTGGTCGGTCGTCGCGACGCGCAGGTGGCCGGCGTGCTCGCTCATCGAGAACTGGTTGAGGATGTGGCCGCGCACGCGCCCGCTGGCCGCGTAGCGCGGGCGGTCGCCGTCGCCGCGCAGGTCGAACTTGTGGATGTTCGTCGTGTTGTAGTCGGCCGCGCTCGGCTGCGCGCCCCAGCCCCACAGGTGAAACCAGCCGTAGTTCGGCATCGCGGCGTAGAGCGCGTCGGTCGAGGCGTAGATCTGCCAGCCGGCGGCCAGCACGCCGACCGCGTCGATGCGCTCGGGGTCGTCGATGTCGAAGTGGACGACGTTGAGGGTGCCGAGCTGGCCGCTGTCCGGCGGGACCAGCAGGTCGGAGCAGGCGTAGAGCGGGCGGAAGCTCGACATCGAGCCGCCGGGGCTGGCGTGGCGCTGGCGCGGCATCGCGGCGACCAGGCTGGCGCGCCCGATCCGCTCCTCGAGGTGCCGGCGGACCGCGCGATAGGCGCGCTGCTTGCCGGCCATCATCCGCTCATGGTTGCTGCGGTCGACGTTGCCGACGACCTTCTCCGCGCGCAGCCGGGCGATCTCCTGCACCGCGGCCGGGATCGACATCTGAGCGTTGCGACACGAGATAGACGTCGTCGCCGATCATGCGGGCCTGCGCCATGTACCCCTCGATGTCCGCCTCGTGGACGAGGCGCGGACGCGAGCGGTCGGCGATGTCGAGCACGGTCACGCGCGTGCCGTAGAAGTAGCTCGAATCTTGCGGAAAGGGGCGCGCCACGCGGGCCTCGGAGCGCTTCTGGACCGGCGGCGCGGCCAGCTGCTCGTGGACCTGCGAGAGGACGACGAGGCGATCGCCCTCGAGAAAGAGGCTCGTCGGCTGGACGCTGGCGGGCAGGCCGTAGCGGGCGATGACGTGGACGCGCGTCGCCGGCCAGCTCTCGACGATGACGACGTCGCGTCCGTTCACCGTGTAGACGTGGCGGCCGTCGGTCTTGACCAGGTCGGCCTCGTCGACGCCCAGCTCCTGCACGTTCGTCTTCGTGTAGTTGCCCGGCCCGGACTGGGCGGGAGAGGCCGCGCCGGCGGACTTCTGGGCGGCACCCACCGGGGCCGCGGCCTCGTCGCGGCTGGCGTCATCGGCCGCGCGCCTGGCGTAGTACTGATAGAACTGCATCTCGACCGCCCAGTAGGCGGCCCAGTCGAGCATCCGGTCGCTGGCCTCGGTGCACGAGCTCTGCGCCACCAGCGGGCGGCCCGGCGCGACGGCGAAGGTGGGTTTGCGTCCGGGGCCAGCCGCCGCGGTGGCGGTCACGGCCAGGACAGCGGCCAGGGATGAGCTCAGAGCAATGCAGCGCCTCATGGCCGGTTTCAACGCAGGACGGTCAGGCCCGGTCTGGAGCGAGGCCGGCCCAAGCCGCCAGAGTCGTGCGTGAATTTTTCGGGCTCGCGAACGTCGGCGGCCGCCCGTCACACCCGCCTGCTAGAAGGCTAGTTGGGGGCATTCGCCCCCCGGAGAAGCAAGATGGACCGCCGGGCGGTCGCAAGGGAACGGAGCGAAGCCATCACCCTGGAGCCGCATGCGCGAGAGAGCGCGGTGGCGCACGGGTCCGGCCCGCTCGCCCACGAGTCGGCCGAGAACGCGGGGACGCGCGCCGATGACGAGCACGGCGATCGCCTGGCGATCGATGCCGAGGTCGTGGAGCGCATCGGCCCCGAGCCGGCAGGCGAGCTGCATCCTGACCCTCCGACTCACCGATCCGGATGTGCTGGCCGAGCTTCGCCGCCGTGCTGGCTCCGAGCGCGACCGGTACGCCGCCGCGGCGCTGCGGGTCGGCGTGATCGCGCTGCGCAGCGCGTCGGGAAACCTCGACGCCGACGCGGTGCGCGAGGCCGGCCACAAGCTGCTCGCCGACATGCGCGAGACGCTGGCCCAGCGCGCCGCCGAGCTGACCGGCGAGATGTCGCGCACCCTCACCCAGTACTTCGATCCGAAGAGCGGGCTGGTGCCGCAGCGCATCGACCGCCTGGTCCGCGACGGCGGCGATCTCGAGCGGGTGATGCGCTCGCACGTGGGCGACGAGTCGATGCTGGCGCGCACGCTGGCGGTCCACCTGGGCCAGGAGAGCGCGCTGTTCAAGATGCTGTCGCCGGCCGAGGCAGACGGGCTGCGCGCGCGCATCGAGCAGGCGCTGACCGCGGCGCTGCGCGAGCAGTCGGACCAGGTGCTGCGCCAGTTCTCGCTCGACCACAGCGACTCGGCCCTGTCGCGCCTGGTGCGCGAGCTGCGCACCCACCAGGGCGACCTGTCGCGCGATCTGAAGGGCCAGGTCGAGGCGGTGGTGCGCGAGTTCTCGCTCGACAAGCCGGACTCGGTGATGAGCCGGCTGTCGGCTCTCCTGACGCGCACGCAGGACGAGATCGGCCGCAACCTCAGCCTGGACGACGAGCAGTCGGCGCTGGCGCGCCTCCGCCGCGAGCTGATGACCAAGGTGGAGGAGATGTCGCGCCACAACACCGCCTTCCACAGCGACGTCCGCGCCACCCTGTCGGCGCTCGACGCGCGCAAGGAGGAGGCGGCGCGCTCGACCCGCCACGGCGCCACCTTCGAGGACGCGCTGGGCGGGCTGCTCGCCGCCGAGGCTCAGCGGATGGGCGACGTCCACCACGCCACCGGCCTCACCACCGGCGCGATCAAGAACTGCAAGGTCGGCGATCATGTGGTGGCCATGGGCGCGGAGAGCTCGGCGCCCGGCGCGGTCATCGCCTTCGAGGCCAAGGAGGACCGCAGCTACGACCTGCGCACCGCGCTGGCCGAGAGCGAGCGGGCGCGCAAGAACCGCCAGGCCCAGGTCGGGGTGTTCGTTTTCTCGGCGCGGACCGCGCCGGCCGAGCTGGCAGCCGCTGGCCCGCTACGGCGACAACATCGTGGTCCTGTGGGACGCCGACGACGAGCGCACCGATCTATATGTGCGCCTGGCCTACAGCGTGGCCCGCTGCCTGACCTCGCGCGTGGCCGGCGCGGCCGAGCAGAACGCCGAGGCGCTCGTCGAGATCGAGCTCGCCACGCGCGCCATCGAGAAGCAGGTGAGCTTCCTCGAGGAGGTCCACAAGCTGGCCGGAACGGTGAAGTCGCACGGCGAGAAGATCCAGGCCCGCATGGACCGGATGCGCGACGAGCTCACTCGCGAGGTCGAGCGCCTCGATCGCCAGGCCCGCGCCCTGCGCGTGGACGCGGCCCAGCAGCGACTGCTCTGATCCTGCCGGTCCCGGGCTCGCTCGCCCGGCCGGACCGTCTCGCGGACGATCCGCTTGCGCGGACGGCGCGGGTGCGAAAGCCTTGCTTCATGCTCTCCGCGCGCCCGACCCTGGCCATCGTCGCCCTGGTGGCCTGGGTCGGCTGCGATTCGCGCGCGGCCGAGCCGGATCCGGCGCCCCGCGTCGTGGTGCCGCCCGGCCATCTGGTGACGCGCCGCGGCGGTCGAGCGGGTGCTGCGCGAGGGCAGCCGCGAGCAGTGGTTCGGCATGTACGTGCAGGGCAAGAAGGTCGGCTACGCCAGCGTGTCGATCCGCCCGGCGGGGCCCGACGGGCAGGTGCAGTGGAGCGTGACCGGGCGGCTGCGCACCGGCGGGCTGGGCAGCACGAGCGACGTGAGCTTCGAGGAGCACCGGCGCTACGACGCGAAGCCGCCCTACGGGTTGATCGAGATGCGCTCGCGCGAGGACAGCGGCGCCGGCGTGGTCGAGCGCGTGCACCGCAATGGCGCCGGCGAGATGGTCGCCTCGCACACGGCGGATGGGCGCGCGCAGGCCGAGCGGCGGCTGCCGCCCAGCCGCGAGACGCTCCTGGGCGTGCTCGACCAGGGGGCGGTCGAGCCGTCCGATCTGCGCAAGCGGGCAGCGCGTCGTGGTGCTCGAGTTCGACAGCAGCTCCGAGAGCGACAAGAAGACGACGATCGAGGTCGCGGATGTCCGCCGCGAGCGGATGTCCGGCGTCCAGACCCTGGTGGCGGTGCTGTCGTCGCGCAGCGAGGGGGAGCAGGCGGTGACCGAGACGCGGGTCGCCGGCGGCGGCGTGACCCTGCGCGCCTCGCTCGGCGAGGGCGTCGAGCTGCGCTGGGAGGAGAAGGCGCGCGCGCAGAGCGACGTCGTCGGCTTCGACATGATCGCCGATGCGGTCGCCGTCGATCGTCCGCTCGGCGATCCGGCCGGGCTGCGCCAGCTGCGCCTGGTGGTCGGGGTGGGGAAGAACTTCACCCTGCGCGACGCGCCCAACCAGGAGGTCAGCCGCCGGCGCGGACGGGAAGGTGGACGTGGCGCTGCACGCGCGGCCGGGCCTGCCGGTGATGCCGGCCGAGCGCGCGGCGGCGCTGCGCGACGACGGCCGCGCCGACATCGGCGACCGCGCCATCGGCCGACCTCTCGCGCGAGCTCACCGCCGGCGTCGATCGCGCCGAGCAGGTCGGCCGGCTGGTGGACTGGGTGTTCCGCAACCTGTCCAAGTCGCTCTCCTCCAATCTCACCACCGCGTCGCAGGTCCTGGCCCGGCGCGCCGGCGACTGCACCGAGCACTCGCTCCTGTTCGTCGCGCTGGCCCGCGCCGCCGGCATCCCCGCGCGCGAGGTCTCGGGCCTCATCTACATGGGCGACGACGTGCGCCGCTTCGGCTGGCACGCGTGGGCCGAGGTCGAGATCGACGGGCGCTGGGTGCAGGTCGACCCGAGCTGGGGCGAGCGGGTGGCCAACGCCAGCCACCTCACGCTCGGCGTCGGCGACGACTCGGACTGGGTAACGATGATGGGGACGCTGACGATCTCGGTGCCCGAGCAGGCATCGGCGCCATCGGAGTCATCGGAGCCATCGATCGGCCGGCGCGATCCGAGCAGCCCGTCAGGGCCAAGTAGGCCGATCGCCTCTCCCCGCGACACTGAGCGACCGTCGGTGATGGCGCGCCCCGGCGGCGGAAAAACCGCACCGCGCGGCGGCGAGCGTGTTACGAGGCAGGACCGCCCCACGCATCGATGTTCGGAGGACGCTGTGTCGCGATTCTCTCTCGCTCTGATGCACGCCACCGTCTGGATCTCCCTGCTCGCCGCCTGCGGCGGCGACGACGATGTCGCCGGCTCGGAGGCCGACGCGGCCGTCGACGTCCCCGACGCCGCGCCCGCCGACGCGTCCACGCCGGACGCCGCCGTCTGCACCATGACGATGTGCGGCGACGAGTGCGTGGACACCGCCACCGACTCGGCGCACTGCGGCGGCTGCGACATGGCGTGCGACTCGCCTGGCCAGATCTGCAGCGGCGCGCTGCCGTGCGCGTGCCCGCCCGCGTGGATCCCGGCCGATCTCACGCAGCCGACCGGCAGCGAGGTCGACACGAAGCTGTTCCCCGGCCTGCTGGTCGGCATCGCGCCGATCTTCGAGGAGGAGATCATCAACGCGGTGCTGGTCGGCTACGTCGAGGAGACGCCGGTCGACACCGACATCGATCTCTCGGAGATCCAGGCGCCCGCGCCGCCGCTCATCGCCGCCGCCCACGACGTGGACGCCGAGACCAGCGCGGTGCATACGCCGTATCTGGCCACCTCCGGCACGGTCGTCTTCACCGAGCTGTGCGCGCAGGGCGTGAGGGGCACGCTCACGGACGCCGTGTTCGTCGAGGTCGGTGGCGTGACCAATCCGACCCCGGTCGAGGGCGGCTGCCAGGTGGAGGTGGCGAGCCTGGCGTTCGACCTGGGCGAGCCGTGTGTTGCCAGCGGCGCCGATGCCGGCAAGGCTTCGCTGTTAAGATGAGCGCGTGCGGCGCGCAATCATCCACGATCCTCGCCCCCTCCATCCTGGCCGTAGCCGCGGCCTGCGGCGGGGCCCCGCCCGCCGAGCGCACCGGCACCGCGCGCTCCGAGGCGCCGCCGCCGCCGCGCAAGGTCACCCTCGCCATCATCGGCACCAGCGATCTGCACGGGCACATCGAGACGCTGCCGCAGCTGGCCGGCCACATGGCCAGCCTGCGCGCGTCGGGCCGCGTGGACGACATCGTCATGATCGACGGCGGCGACATGTTCCAGGGCACGCTCGAGTCGAACCTCAACGAGGGCGAGGCCGTCGTCGAGGCCTACAACTACCTCGGCTACGCGGCGGTCACGGTCGGCAACCACGAGTTCGACTTCGGCCCCGCCGGCGAGCGCCCGGTGCCGCGCGATGCCGGGAGACGATCCGCGGGGCGCGCTCAAGGCCCGCGCCGCCGATGCGAAGTATCCGTTCCTGGCCGCGAACCTGCTCGACTCGTCAACCGGGAAGCGGGTCGCGTGGCCGAACTTCTCCCCCACGACCCTGATCGAGCGCGCCGGCGTCCGCATCGGCATCATCGGGGTCACCACCGAGTCCACGCCGCACACCACCATGGCCAGCAACTTCGCCGGCCTGGCCATGAAGCCGCTGGCCGAGACAATCGCCGAGGACGCGGCCGATCTGCGCCGCCGCGGCGCCCAGGTCGTGCTGGTCGCCGCCCACGCCGGCGGCAAGTGCCGCGACTTCGACGATCCGAAGGTGCTCGAGTCGTGCGGCGCCGACGAGGAGATCTTCCAGGCCGCGCGCGCGCTGCCGCCGGGCGCCGTCGACGTCATCGTCGGCGGCCACACGCACCAGGGCGTGGCGCACGAGGTGGCCGGCGTCGCCATCGTGCAGTCGTTCGCCAGCGGCGTGGCGTTCGGCCGCGTCGACCTGGTGGTCGAGTCCGGCAGGCGCGGCGTGGTGCTCGAGCGGCGCATCCACCCGCCGCGCTCGGTGTGCGGCGCAAAGCCGCCCGAGCGCCAGGGACCGCGACGTCGAGGCGGGGCCGTGCAAGCCGGAGCCGTACGAGGGCGTGCCGGTCGTCGCCGACGAGAAGCTCGCCTCCATGATGGAGCGGCACATCGCGGCCGCGGGCGAGGTGCGCGACAGCCAGCTCGGGGTCGTCGTCGAGTCCACGGTGCGCCGGTCGTACGGCGACGAGTCGGCGCTGGGCAACCTGTTCGCCGACCTGATGCGCGCGTCCACACGAGGCGCCGACGTCGCCATCACCAACGGCGGCGGACTGCGCGCCGACCTGCCGGCCGGTCCGCTCACCTACGGCGCGCTTTACCGGGCGATGCCGTTCGACAACCGCTTCGCGCGCGTGAAGCTCACCGGGGCGCAGCTGGCCGCCATCGTGGCCAGGAACCTCCAGCGCGAGGGCGGCATCTTCTCCCTGTCTGGCGTCCGGGCCACCGCTCGCTGCCGCGGCAGCGAGGTCGAGGTGACGCTGCGGCGCGAGGGCGGCCGCCGGGTGCGCGACGGCGACAAGCTCCTCCTGGTGACCAGCGACTTCCTCGCCAGCGGCGGCGACGGCATGCTGGCCGACCTCGATCTGCCGGAGGGCGCGGTCGTGTTCGACGATGGCGCCCCGATCCGCGACGCGCTCGCGGCCGCGCTGCGCGCCCGCGGCGGCAAGCTGCGCGGCGACGACCGGCGAATCCACGACGCGCGCGCCCCGCGCATCTCGCTGCCGGGCCCCCGCCCGCTGCGATGCCGGTAGCGCGCCGACGGCCGCCGCGCGCGCTGCAGATGGGCGCGCGCACCTTCCTGCGCCGTCCGGTGCCGGCCGACGAGCGCGAGTTCCTGGCCCGCGCCCGCGCCAGCCGCGGGCTGCACCGCGCCCTGGCCCAGCCGCCGCTCACCCGCCCGCAGTTCGTCAACTTCCTGCGCCTCGCCGACAGCCCGGCCAACGAGCTCCACTTGCTCTGCCGCCGCGAGGACGGCGCCCTGTGCGGCGTCCTCAACCTCAGCGACATCCGGCGCGAGCCGCTGCAGTCGGCCAACCTCGGCTACTACGTGCTCGCTCCGTTCGGCGGGCAGGGCTACATGACCGAGGGCGTGCAGCTGGTCCTGCGCCAGGCCTTCCTCCGCCTCAAGCTGCACCGCGTCGAGGCCAGCGTGCAGCCGGACAACGCGGCCTCGATCCGGCTCATCAAGCGCAGCGGCTTCGAATCGGAGGGCTTCTCGCGCCGGATGGTGCGCATCGGCGGCCGCTGGCGCGACCACCTGCGCTTCGCCATCCTGGCCGAGGAGTGGCGCGCCCTGCGCGCCGCCGCGCCTCAATCGCGCGGCGGTTCCTGATAGCGCGCCACGGCAGAGGGCAGCGGCGACCGGTTCAGGAACGCGAAGCTCTGGCGCACGATCAGGATCGCGGCGATGAGGATGTTTGTCGTCGTCATCAGCGCGATGTCCGCCGTCCAGTACATCTCCGCGTCGATCCATGTCGGGACCGAGTGGCGATACAGCATCACCACCATCAGGGCGAAGCCGGCCACCGACGCGCCCACCGCGGTCGCCGCCTGCGCGGCGCGGTGGCGCGGATCGACGAGCAGCCAGACCAGCGCGGGCAAGAGCAGCGCGAGCGCGGTCACCTGGCCCATGCGCAGCGCGGCCGATGCACACTGCCAGCGCTGCACCTCGAACGCCATGCGGGACAGGACGGCGGGATCGCCGCCGGCCGCGGCCAGGGCCTGCGGTCCGGCCTGATGCACGCACGCCCCCTCCTGGCCGAGCAGGCACTCGAGCGTCGCTTTGTGCCCGGCCAGCGTCCCCTCGACCACCAGCCACGGCATCGCGGCGGTGACCGACAGGAACACGACCGAGGCCAGCGCCGCCAGCGCGGCCAGACGGATCTTGTTCTCCGTCGAAGGCTCGCGGCGGTACCAGTACCAGAGGATGCCGAGCGCGACGGCGAGCAGGAAGAACAGCACGTGATCGGAGCGCGGCGCCTCTGTCGACATCGCGCGCGCCGGCTGCGTCGGATCGAACTGCAGCCACACCGGCTTCGACGGCGCGCCGGCCCGGCCCTCTGCATCGAGGCCGCGGAGCTGGAAGCCGAAGATCTGCGGCGGGCTCGGGCTCAGATCGAACGCCGCCGACGGCAGCCGGATCGGCACGACCAGCTGGTCACCGTCGGCGGTCAGCGGCTGGCCCCACCAGTGAGCCAGGCCGCGCGGCGCCCGGCCGCCGACGAGCTCCATGACATATGTGGAAGGCAAGAGCGGATCGGTGGGCGCCAGGCGGACCCAGAGGTGGCCGCCCGACAGCCCGCGCGCGTCGATCCGCACGGGCTCGAAGCCGGCCTCCTCCACCACCGGAGCAGGCACGACGGCGCGATGGGCGCCGCAGGCATGCGCGTGGGCTCGGTTGCCGATGAGGGAAGAAAGAGGCAGGAGCAGCGTGGCGACCGTAACGACCAGCAGCAGGTGCCGCGTGATCCGTGCGCGATTCGTCAGTAGCCGTTTCGATCGCACATCTTCCAGGATTTTCTACCTGCACACCGGCGTCAAGAAGATCGTTGAGTCACCCCGCAGAACCAGCATCGCGCCGCTGTCCATCGACCCTTACAAGTCGTTGCCATTCATTACATTTTTCGATTTGCCGCGGCGCGCGGCTGCCAGTAGCTTGACCATGCGAGGCCACCGACGAGCGGCGGCTCCGACGGAGGGAATCAGGATGAATCGCATCGCGCTCACGCTCCTCGCAGTCGCCGCGGCCGGCTTTCTGGCGTGCAAGGGAGAACCGAAGAAGGAGTCGGCCGACCCGGGCGCGGCTCCGGGCGCGGACAAGACGGCAGCCGCCCCGGCCGAGAAGACGGCGCCCGCGCAGCCGGCTGCCGGCACGACGCCGCCTGCCGAGGAGCCTGCCGGCGAGGGGAAGGCGACCGCCGCCACCGGCGAGCCGGCATCGACCGGCATCCCCGAGTGCGACTCGTACATCAAGCGGTTGCTCGACTGCCAGGCCTATCCGGCGCAGGGCAAGGAGACGCTGCGCGCCAACATCGACGTGTGGAAGAAGGCGAGCGAGGCCGGCGGCGACTCGGCCAAGGCCGCCGCCGACGCGTGCAAGAAGTCGATGCAGCAGTCGGATCAGGGCCTCAAGGCCATCAACTGCTGACGCCAGCGGAGCCGCGGACTCGACAGGGAATGCAGCCGGCGCACTCCACCTGACGCATGGCCCGGTCAGGAGCCCGCAAGGGATTCCTGGCCGCGGATTCTGCGTCGGGTTTCAGGGCCCCCACGGGGGCCCATCTTTTTGATACTGTGGCGTTTCGGGGGGTAGGTGATGAGAGACTGGCGTCCGAGCTCCTGGCAAGAAAAACCGGCCACGCAGCAACCGGCCTATCCGGATGCGGAGGCGGTCGCCCGCGTGGTGGAGCAGCTGTCGCGCCTGCCTCCACTGGTCACGTCGTGGGAGGTGGAGGGGCTCAAGAAGTTGCTGGCGCGCGCGGCGCGCGGCGATCACTTCCTGCTGCAAGGCGGTGACTGCGCCGAGAGCTTCGACGAGTGCGATCCGTCGGCCATCGCGGCCAAGCTGAAGATCCTGCTGCAGATGAGCCTGGTGCTGATCTACGGCGGCCGGAAGGGCGTGGTCCGGGTCGGGCGCCTGGCCGGTCAGTACGCCAAGCCGCGCTCGGCCGACAACGAGACCCGCGGCGACGTGACCTTGCCGGCGTACCGCGGCGACCTGGTCAATCGCAGCGCCTTCACCCGCGAGTCGCGCACGCCGGATCCCGAGCTCCTGCTGCGCGGCTACGAGCGCGCCGCGCTCACCCTCAACTTCACCCGCGCGCTGGCCGAGGGCGGCTTCGCCGACCTCCACCACCCGGAGTACTGGGACCTGTCCTTCGTCAAGGACACCTCGCTGGCCGACGAGTACCAGCGCATCGTCAACTCGCTGCGCGACTCGCTCGAGTTCATGGAGGCGGTGTCGGGCAATCGCTTCAGCGAGGCGCGGCGGGTCGACTTCTACACCAGCCACGAGGGGCTGTCGCTGCTCTACGAGCAGGCCCAGACGCGCACGGTTCCGCGCCGCAGCGGCTGGTACAACCTGTCGTGCCACATGCCGTGGATCGGCATGCGCACCGCCCAGCTCGAGGGCGCGCACGTCGAGTACTTCCGCGGCATCAGCAACCCGATCGGCATCAAGACCGGTCCGGCGATGTCGCCCGAGTGGCTCACCGAGCTGTGCGCGCTGCTCGATCCGGAAGACGAGCCGGGCCGCCTCGTGCTCATCCACCGCATGGGCGCCGGCGCGATCGGCGAGAAGCTGCCGCCGCTCATCGAGGCGGTGCAGCGCACCGGGCGCACGGTGCTGTGGTGCTCGGATCCGATGCACGGCAACACCGAGACGACCAGCAACGGCTACAAGACGCGCCGGTTCGACAACATCCTGTCCGAGCTCGAGCAGGCGTTCGACATCCACGCGCGCATGGGATCGATCCTGGGCGGCGTGCACTTCGAGATGACCGGCGACAACGTCACCGAGTGCATCGGCGGCGCCAGCGGCGTCGTCGAGGCGGACCTCGAGCGGGCTTACCGCACGCGCGTCGATCCGCGGCTCAACTACGAGCAGGCGCTCGAGATGGCCATGCGGATCGCGCGCCGCCTGCGCGCTCGCTGACGAGCGCCGCGGCGAGAAGCGTCCCTGTGTGGGTCAGCCGGGTGCAGTTCTGTGCATCGAAGGATAAGAACATCTAATCGTACACGCGGACGAATACGCTTCCCATTATCGACCTGGCGAAGTAGAAGGGCGCGCCTCCAAGGAGACCGCCATGACGTTCAAGCGCTTCGCCTCCACGCTTCTGCCCCTCGTCGTCGCCGCCGGGCTGGCCGCCTGCGGGCCCGAGTCCACCGGCGCCGAGGACGAGGTCGATCTCGATCTCGACAACGACCCGCCGCTGGCCGACCGCGACGACCTGCTCGCCGGCGCGCCCAAGGCCGACGAGATCCCGGCCGAGTACAAGGCCGACGAGGTCCTGCCCGCGACGTTCAGCGACCTGGTCGGCGTGCAGTCGCCGGTCAAGAACCAGGCGAGCCGCGGCGTGTGCTCGATCTTCGCCGCCGCCGCGCTGATGGAGCACCTGTACCTGGTCGAGGGCTCGATGGCGAATCCCGACTTCTCCGAGCAGTATCTACAGTGGTCGGCCAAGGTGGAGGTCGGCTCGTTCCCGAACACCTCCGGCTCCAACGCCAGCTACAACCTGCAGGCGATCAGCGAGTTCGGCATCCCGGAGGAGGCGATGTGGCCCTACGAGTCGACCCAGTGGGGCGCGGCTCAGGACGCGGCCTGCGCCGGCGACGAGGGCCTGCCGACCCGCTGCTACACAAACGGCGATCCGCCGCAGGCCGCGCTCGACGCGCCGAAGTTCTTCCTGCCGGATAGCCGCTGGCTGAGCCGCTCGGACATCAAGGCGCACATGCTCAACCGCCGCACCGCGGTCGTCGTCGGCTTCGACTTCTTCTATCAGTCGTGGAACCACCGCCGCTCGCAGCTGCCGGTCAACGGCGAGTACTGGAACCAGGGCTACGTCCTCTACCCGAACGCGCGCGACAAGCAGGTGTCCAGCGAGCAGCGCGCCGGCCACGCCATCCTCCTGGTCGGCTGGGACGACAATCTCGAGGTGCCGACCGTGGACGAGAACGGCGCGCAGGTGCTGGGCTCGAACGGCCAGCCGGTCATGGAGCGCGGCTTCTACATCTTCAAGAACAGCTGGGGCACGGGCAGCTTCGGCATCGAGAACCAGTTCGGCGCCGGCTACGGCTACATCTCGCAGCGCTACATCAACGAGTACGGCTCGATGCGCGTGACCGACGTCCCGGCGGCGCCGGCCCGGCGCGAGGTGTGCGGCGACTCGGCCGACAACGACGGCGACGGCCAGGCCGACTGCGACGACAGCGACTGCGCGGCCGACGCGAGCTGCCAGGGCGGCGGCGAGGAGCTGACCTTCACCGGCGAGGGCAACCTGTCCATCCCCGACAACGATCCGGCCGGCGTGTCGAGCCCGATCACGATCGAAGCGGCCGGCACCATCAGCGCGCTGACCGTGAACATCGAGGTCGATCACACCTACCGCGGCGACCTGCGCGTCTCGCTGCACCGCGGCGACAAGGCGGTGGTGCTGCACGACAGGACCGGCGGCTCGGCCCAGGACCTGGTCCAGTCGTTCGAGGTGGCCGACTTCAACGGCGAGGGGCTGGCCGGTGAGTGGCGCCTCGTGGTTGTCGACCTGGCCAGCCAGGACAGCGGCACGCTGACCTCCTGGTCGCTGTCGGCCACCGTCGCCGAGTAGCGCGGCATCGAGATACGAACCGTCACGCGGGGCGGTCGGGCGAGACCCTTCGTCCGGCCGCCGCGTTATTTTCGGGCCATGGTGCGAGCTGGCTGGCGATGTGTCCCACTGCTGCTGCTGCTGCTGGCGGCGTGTGGCAACCGGGCGCCCGAGCCGCGGGCCGCGTCGAGCGCGATCGCGGACGCCGGCGCCGTGGCCGACGCGGGCATCGCCGATGCAGGCGCGCCGACCGAGGCTCCGGCCGACGCCGGTGGGCCGCTGGCCGACGCCGGTCTGGCCGAGCTCGGGCTCGCGCCCTGCCAGGCGGTTGTCCTGCGCTTCATGACCTGTCCCGGCGTGCCCGAGGACAGCAAGAAGCAGCTGGCCAGCGTGTCGAGGCGCTGGTACGAGGAGGCGCAGAAGTCCCAGGAAAGCCGCGAGAAGCTGGCCGCCGGTTGCCTCGAGATGGCGCGCCTCACCGAGCAGATGCTGCTCGACCTGGGCTGCTGAATCGCGGCCGCGTTATCATGGCCGCCATGACCGAGCGCGAGGCATCGGAGGTCCTGGCCGAGACCGAGTCGGAGCTGGTTCCGGTGATGCAAGGCGGGCTTGCGGACATGAAGCGGCTGTGGCTGCAGTGTCTCGAGCGCGATCTGCCGGTGGCGATCACGGGGGACTGCGGGCCGGGGTGCGGCACCAAGCTGGCGCTGCTGGCGCGCGAGCAGGACGTCCCCGCGGTGGTGTCGCTGCTGCGCAGCCAGTGGGCCGATCATCTCGAGCGCGAGGGCGTCGATCCGGCCCAGGTGCGGCTCGGGATCGAGGCCGCCGAGGGCGAGGAGCCGCCGTGTCCGGCGTGCGGCACCGCGGCGGCCCCGGTCGAGGGCGCCTGCGGCGAGTGCGGCCTGCAGCTCGAGTGAGCGAGGCGGCGCTCCCGGGCCGCGGCCCGGGCGAGCGACACTGACATCGCGAGCAAACTGGATCGCTGGCGGCCGTGGTGCGTTGAAACGGCGCCGGAGGTCCCCATGCTTCGACGAGTCATCGCATGCGCGCTTGTCGCGCTACCTGTCGCCGCGTCTGCCCAGAAACCGGAGAAGAAACCAGTGAATCAGTCCGACGAGCGGATCGCGCTCGACAAGGAGAGCGCGGTGCTCGCGCCTCTCAAGCACGCCAACCTGGCCGTGTTCCCGGTGGTGTCCACCGCCGCGGTGCCGAAGTCGCAGGTCGACTATCTCGTCCTCGACGAGGGCATGCAGAAGGGGCTGGTCAAGGTGGTCGAGCAGGGCGAGAGCGGGAACGTCAATCAGCTCGAGCTCCGCAACACGTCGGATCGCCCGCTCTTCCTCATGGCCGGCGAGGTCGTCATCGGCGGCAAGCAGGACCGCATCATCGGCAAGAACACAATCGTCGCGCCGCGCGCGACCGAGCAGGTGCCGGTCTTCTGCGTCGAGCACGGGCGCTGGAGCGGCCGCAAGGCCGAGTTCTCGTCGGCCCAGGCGCTGGCCCACACCGAGCTGCGCAAGAAGGCCAGCTTCAAGGATCAGGGCGAGGTGTGGAAGGAAGTGTCGGCCAAGAACGCCAAGCGCAAGCTGTCGAACGACACCGACACCTACCGCGGCGTGACGCAGGACGGCTCGGTCAAGAAGTCGATTGACGGCTACGACAAGGCCATCCGCACCAGGCTCGCGTCGGTCGGCGAGAAGGACAAGATGATCGGCTTCGTCGTCGCTCTCGACGGCAAGGTCGTGGCGATCGAGACCTTCGCGACGCCGTCTCTGTTCCGCAAGTTCCAGGACAAGCTGCTGCGCTCCTACTTCGTCGAGGCGGTCGACCACACCTACGATCCCGCGAAGCCGGCGGCCGCGCCCGCGGCCGCCGCCATCACCGGATTTGCCGACAAGGCGCGCAAGGCCAAGCGCAGCGTGGTGCTCGAGAAGAAGGGCGGCAAGACCGTCCAGTTCGACGAGGCGGACGTCAAAGGATCCGAGGTCGAAGGCGAGGACGGCGCGGCCGTGTATCGCGGCGCTTACGAGTGATCAGAATCTTCGCCGCCGCCAAGACGCAGGTGGACGCATGAGCCTCGATTCGTCACGCTAGATGAATTGAGGCTCGTCACGGTCATCATCGCGGTTCTGATAGCCGCGCTGTCCGCGGACCCGGCGCACGGTCAGCCGGGCCCGCCCGCGGCGACCAGCCCCGACGGGGGAGCCTCCTCCACGGGTGCGCCCCAGGAGGTGTCGGGCTCGGCCGAGCCTGCCGCGTATCGTCGGGCCGGCTGGGTGTTCCTGCCCGGCGTGACCTACACGCCTGACCACGGGCTGACCGTGGCGGGCGCCGCGATGCGCTACTTCCGGCGCGACACGCGGGCCGAGCGCGCGTCCAGCATGGTCCTGTCGGTCGAGGCCTCGGTCGAGGGCAAGGGCATCGTGAGCCTCGATCCCAACGTGTGGCTGGCCGACGGCGACTACCACCTCGGCGGCACCGCCTGGGTGAGCTACCTCGACTACTCCTACTTCGGCGTCGGCAACGACACGCGCATGGCCGACGGGGAGGACTTCACGGCGGTGCGCGTGCAGGTGCGGCCGGAGCTGGTCCGGCGCGTCGCGCGCTCCTTCTACGCCGGGGCGCTCTACGAGCTCCGGCACGAGGAGATGACCGACGTGGAGGACGGCGGGATGCTGGACGCCGGCGAGGTGCCGGGCGGCGGGGGCGGGCTGGTGTCCGGCGCCGGGCTGCTGCTGCGCTGGGACTCGCGCGACCATTCTTTCTCGCCGCGCTCGGGCGGCGTGGCGTCGCTGTCGCCGCGCGTCTACACCTCCGCGCTGGGCAGCGACTTCGACTTCACGCGGCTTCTGCTCGAGGCCAGCTGGTTCTTCGGCCTGGGCGGCGATCACGTGGTGGCTGTGGATGGACAGGTCGATCTGCGCGGCGGCGACCCGCCGTTCAGCCACATGTCGCAGGCCGGCGGATCGCGCCTGCTGCGAGGCATGCTGGTGGGCCGCTTCCGCGACCAGCACTTCGCCGGCGCACAGGTGGAGTACCGCTATCCGCTGTTCTGGCGCTTCGGCGGCGTGGTCTTCGGCGGGCTCGGCCGCGTGGCGTCGGAGCTGGGCGACTTCGACTTCTCCGGCCTCAAGTACTCGGCCGGCGGCGGCCTGCGCTTCGCCATCCAGCCGCAGGAGCGCATCCACGTGCGCCTCGATGTCGCCAGGAGCAACGACGACGACGCGTTCTACTTCGCCCTGCTCGAAGCCTTCTGATCGCGACATCGTGCCGGCGATGCGTCGCCTCGCGTGACGATCCGTCGCGCCGCGAGGAGCGCATCGACGACAGCCTGTCAGCGCGCGACGCGACGGCGATCACCGCGGCGGCGCAAGGCGCCGTGTCGCCTCGGACGCCCGACGTGGCACCGCCCTTGAAGAGGCGGACATGCCATGGCGCGAACGAGCGTGTTCCGGCGCGGCTGGCAGGCCGCCGTCGCAGTGGTCGTCTTCGTGGGAGCTCCCCCGCCCGGCCATGCCGGCCCCGGCCCCGGCTCTGACCAGCCGAGCGCGAAGGGCGAGCCGGCCGAGAAGGCGGCCGAGAAGGCGGGCGAGAAGCCGGGCGAGAAGACGCCGGCAAGGCAGGGCGAGAAGCCGAACGCGATGTCCGCCGGATCATCCGAGGCGATCCCGGGCGAGGACGACGCGCTCTACCGGTGCGGGAAGGCGCGCGGGCCGATGACCGGTGAGCTTGCGGCCCGGGATGAAGCTGGAGGAGCTGGCCGGGTGGGCGATGAGCTTCACCTGCAAGAACCTCGTCTTCTCCGGGGCGGTGGCGTCGCGGCAGCTCGCGGTGACGGTGATGGCGCCGCGGCCGATGAAGGCGAGCGAGGCCTGGCGCCTCTTCCTCGTCGCCCTGCAGAGCCTGAACCTGACCGTGGTGCCGCGAGGTGACCTCCTCGAGATCGTGGAGGCGCCGACAGCCAAGCGGCAGTCGCTGCCGCTGTTCCGCTCGCCCGCGCGGGCGCCGGGAGGCGAGGAGCTGGTGCGCGTCGTCTTCCGGCCGGCGCAGGTGACCAGTGGCAACCTGGCGCAGGCGTTCGCCCCGCTCGCCTCGGCCGCCGGCGAGGTCGTGGATCTGCCATGGGCCGGCGTCGTCGTGGTGACCGACCACGGCAGCCACATCACGGCGATGCGCGAGATGCTCGACGAGATCGACCGGCCCGGGGCCGACCAGGGCCTGTATTTCCTGCCGGTTCGCCACGCCGCGGCGACCGAGCTGGTCGAGACCCTGCGCGCGCTTCTCGAAACGGCGGACATCGGATCCCGACCGGCCCACCCGGCCGGGCCGCCGCCGGCGGCGCCGTCGCGAGCGGGTTCGTCGGGGCGCGCCGGGTCGTCCGCGCGAGGCGAGACGTCCGGTGCTCCGGCCCCCGAGGCGCCGGCCCGCATCATGGCCGACGAGCGCACGAACTCGCTCATCCTGCTGGCCAGTCGCCCGGCCTACGAGCGGACGCGCGCCCTGGTCGAGCGGCTCGACGTCAACGTCGAGGGCTCGGGGAGCGGGCGGGTGCACGTCCACTTCCTCGAGCACACGAGCGCCGAGAAGATGGCCGAGACGCTGGGCACGCTGCTCGGGCAGCGTTCCTCGGCCGGGATCCGGCCCGGGCCGGCCGGGGACGCGACAGCAAGACACGCGCGGGGGAACCGGTCGGGACCGCGGGACGCCCGCATCGGCGCCCGCGCCGTCGCCGGCGGACGACTCGATCGGCATCGAGGGAGACGTGCGCGTCACCGCCGACCCGCTCAGCAACTCGCTGCTGGTGCTCGGCTCGGACCGCGACTACCTGGCGCTGCAGAAGATCCTGCGCGAGCTCGACGCCCCGCGGCCGCAGGTCTTCATCGAGGCGCTCATCATCGAGGTCGGATCCGGCTGGTCGCGCGCGATCGGCACGACCTGGCATGCCGGACATCTCACCCGCGACGGGCTGTGGCTGGGCGCGCTGGGCCATCCGCAGCTGTCGTCGTTCGTCAACCTGGGAGCGGCCGGCGAGGCGGGCGCCGGCGTGAACGGCTTCCTGGGCGGCATCGTCGGCCTGCCGCTGCCCGGCGTCGCCGAGCTGCTCGGCACCAGCATCCCGTCGTTCACCGTGCTGTTCCAGGCCCTGGCCCAGCGCGACGAGGTCGAGATCCTGTCCGCGCCGCACGTCACCACCACCGATCACATGGAGGCGCTGCTCTCCAGCGGCCAGATCATCCCGTTCGTCAGCGGCGCGACCGGCCTGGCCGGCACCACGAGCGGCTCGGCCCCGCTGGTCGAGCGCCAGCCGGTCGGCCTGACCCTCAAGGTCACGCCGCACGTGGGCGCGAGCGGCAAGGTCCGCCTCGACATCGATCTCGTGCTCGAGGACGTCCTGCCCGGGGGCGGCGAGTTCGGGCCGTCGACGAGCAACCGGCGCATCAAGAACTCGGTCGTGGTCGGCGATCAGGAGAGCGCGGTGCTGGGCGGCCTGATGACCCAGAAGGTCCAGCGCCTCGAGACCAAGATCCCGCTGCTCGGCGACATCCCGATCCTCGGGCTGCTGTTCCGCCGCACCGAGCGCAAGCAGGAGAAGGCCAACCTGGTCGTCCTGGTCACGCCCTTCGTCATGCTCGACTCGCTCGATCGGCGTCCGTTCGGTCGAGCGCGTCCTGGAGCGGCGCACGGAGTTCCTCGGCGCCCTCGACCGCCTCGATCGCATGGGCTACCTCCCGGGCCGCAAGCCCACCCGCATGCGCGGCCTCATCGCCGAGGTCGCCCGCCAGACCGCGCTCATCGACGAGCAGCGCGCCCAGCTGCGCCAGCTCGAGCACCACGGCCCCGGCCCGGCCGGCCCGATCGAACCGGCCGCTGCGGCCAGCGACGCGTCCCCGTGACTCACCACCCCGGGCCAGGTACGAGGGGTCGCGATCGTCCTCGCGAGATCTGACGCGCTGCCGGCGCTGGTATCAGTTTTCCGGCGCCGGCGACTGCCAACATCGCTGAGCCACACGGATGTGGATAGGCGCCGCGATTGCTTGGGTGGACGGATCGATGCGAACCAGCTGGCTCGTCCTGAGCGCCCTCGTCGGCTGCGGCGGCTCCTCCGGGCCCGAGACGCCGGAGGGGGGGCCTCCGATCCTCGATCGCTCTCCGCGCCCGTCCCATGGTTGCGAGATCGCCCGCGAGGCCGCGATCGTCGCCGGGAATCTGCCGCTGGCAAGCATCGCGCTCGCCCGTACCGGAGCGGGCTACCTCGCGGCCCGCGGGGCGTACGACACGGAGACCTTCGAGCCGGAGATCGCTGTCTCGGAGCTGCGATTCGATCCGGTCGAGCTCGCCCCGCCGCAGCTCGAGCTGTCAGGGGCCGGCTACTATGCCCGCCCGGCGCTGGTGGTCCGCGATCAAACGCTCGGCCTGTCCTGGATCGACGACTCCACGGGCCAGGGGAGCCAGCAGTTGCGGTTCGCCGTTCTCGACAGCGCGGGGGAGCTCGTCGGCGATCCGGTCACGGTCAACGGCGCAGACGACCAGGTCATGTTCCAGACCCATGCGCAGGCCGCGACGGCGGAGGGCTTCGCGATCCTGTGGAGCGACGCCACAGCCCTGCGCTTCCTCGCGCTCGATGAGAGCGGCGCGCCCGTGGCCGAGCCTGTCACGGTCAGGAGCGAGCCGGTCCTCTCTGCGCGCCTGATACCCCACGGCGATGGTTTCGCCGCTGTCTGGATCGAGGAGTCCGGGGTCCACGTCGCGCTCCTCGACGAGAGCGGTGCACCGCGGAACCAACCGGAGCGCCTGGTCGGGCCCGGTCCCGAAGGGACCTTCCTGTCGGATCCGTTCGCGGTCGCCGCCGGCGACGAGCTCGTCGTCGCCTGGACGGAGGGCTACCGCAGCGCCGACTACAATGACCCGAAGGGTGGACATGCGGTGGTCCGGCTCGCCCGGGTGAGCGGCGACGGCGAGCTGCTCGGGCCGGTCGAGCGGCTTCAGGCACCCGAGGACGGGATCGTGAGTGCGCTCTCCTCTCTCCGGCTGATCGACGGGGCGCTCGCGATCGCCTGGTCGCGAGAGACCTACATCGCCGTCTGCGGCGGCTGCATGAGCGACGCCACGATCCGCTTCATCCTGCTCGATCCGGTGGACCTGGTGCCGGTCAGCGATGCCCTCGAGCTCGTCGGTCCCTCCGGCCTCAAGAGCGCCCCGATGGCCGGCACCGAAGAAGGCGATGTCGCCTTCTTCATGACCGTCAACTATCACGCCCTCACCGATCTGGCAGCCGCAATGATCCGCTGCGCACCGATCTGATGATGCTGCCCACCGCTAGCGAAGCGAACGGACGGTGACGAAGGCCTCGGCGGCGCTCATGCCCATCTGCGAGCCGCGCCAGACGGCCAGGGCGCGCACAGCCTCGAGCGAGCGCGCGTCGGGGGCGGGGCGGATCTGGCTCTTGTAGCAGGAGAGGGCCTCGAGCTTGACCTCGAGCGTGGCGCCGATGTCCGTCCACATCGTGGGCAAGAAGCCCGGCTCCAGATAGGGAGCGTTCCAGTGCGTCTCCGACTGGACCTCGTAGCAGTGGATGTCGCGGATGTTGCGCCCGGCCGCCGACGACGAGCGCCAGGCCACCGACAGCGAGTGGAACACCTCGCGGTGGTCGCGGTGCAGGTCGAACGGGAACGGCACGTAGAGCGCGTCCGGCGCCGCTCGTTCGACGATCGCGGCGATGACCTTGTTGAGCTTCCACAGCGGCTGGTCGCCGACCATGGCGGCCGGCACCTCCTCGAACAGGAGCTCGGACACCCCGAGAACGTCGCAGGCGGTGCGCGCCTCGGCGCGGACCCGGTCCCACACCTCGCGCGGCCAGAGAGGGTGCGGGCCATCGTCGCCGTGGCCGGTCACCACCGCCACGACGACCTCGTGGCCCTCGCGCGCGTGGCGGGCGATCGTCCCGCCCATGCCGATGGTCTCGTCATCGGCGTGCGGCGCGACGACCAGGATGCGGCTCACCGCAGCACGTCCTCGGGCCGGGTGGCCAGGGGACGCTCCGGCTTCTGGACCAGGAACGAGCCGATGGCCAGCGCGTCGATGCCGGTGCTCCAGAACGTGCGCAGCGCGTCGCGCGGGCTGCACACGATCGCCTCGCCCTTGATGTTGAAGGACGTGTTGAGCAGGACCGGCACGCCGGTGCGCGCCTCGAACGCCTTGAGCAGCTGGTAGTAGCGCGGGTTGGACTCGGCATCGACCGTCTGCGGACGCACAGTGCCGTCAACGTGCACCACCGCCGGCGCCTTGGCGCGCGCCTCGTCGGTCGCCTCGAACGCCAGGATCATGAACGGCGCCGCGCCCGCCTTCACCAGATAACGAGACGCCGCCTCCTCGGTGAGGCTGGGGCAGAACGGGCGCCAGTACTCGCGGAACTTGATCGCCGCGTTGACCCGGTCGCGCGCCTGCACGTGGCGCGGGTCGGCCAGGATCGAGCGCCCGCCCAGCGCGCGCGGCCCGCCCTCCAGGCGGCCCTGGAACCAGCCGACAACGTGGCCCTGGGCCAGGAGCTCGGCGGTGTCGACGGCGATGTCGTCGCACTTGCGGTAGGCAAGCCCGCAGCTGCGGATCTGCAGCTCGATGTCCTCGTCGCTCCAGGCCGGGCCGAGATAGAGGTGGCGCAGCGGCTCCGGCCGCTCGCCGGTGCGCTCGACCCACAGCCCGATGGCCGAGCCGATCGAGATGCCCGAGTCGTTCGGCACCGGGAAGGCGAACACGTCGTCGAACAGGTCGGTGCGGTGGATGCGGCTGTTGAGCTTGACGTTGAGCGCGACGCCGCCGCCGATGCAAAGCTGGCGCAGCCCGGTCTCGCGCTGCCAGTGCGCCAGCAGCCGGAGCACCGTCTCCTCGAGCAGGAGCTGGGTCTCGAGCGCGATGTCCTCGTGGACAGGCTCGATCTTGCGCGGCCCCTGGCGCGGCGGCATCCCCATCAGCTCGACAAGGTGATCGGTGAAGCGGTCCGAGTAGGTGTGCGGGCCGTGGTGGATGAACTTCGGGTCCACCTCGTAGTCCCAGCCGGCCGGACCGACCCGCACCACCTCGGCCAGCTTGCGGCGGATGTCCGGGTTCTCGCGGCCGTAGGGCGCCAGGCCCATCACCTTGTACTCGCCGTCGTAGGCCTCGAAGCCGAGGTACTCGGTCATCGCGGCGTAGAACCAGCCCAGCGAGTGCGGGATCTCGATGCGGTGGAGCTGCTCGAGCGTCGTGCCGGACCCGCGCCACAGCACCGTGCACTCGCTGTCGCCCGAGCCGTCGAGGGTCAGGATCAGCGCCTCGTCGCACGGCGACAGGAAGAAGGCCGCCGCCGCGTGCGTCTTGTGGTGGGGATAGAAGACCAGCTCCGGCACCGCGTCCGGCTCGACGCCGAAGTGGCGCACGATGTTGTTGACCAGCGTGGCTCGCATCGAGGCCGGCGCGAACAGGCCGTCGAGGCGCTTCTGCCAGCGCAGCGTGGCGTCGTCCGGCGGATAGCGCCGGTTGACCGTGTCGTAGAACCGCGCCATGTCGCCCGAGGCGAAGCGCGGGGCGTCGAAGCCGTAGGTGATGCAGTCGATGTCGCCCAGGCCCAGGCCGGCCAGCTCGAGGCAGGACTTGATGGCCCGCACCGGGAAGACGTTGGGGGCGTGCTTGTAGCGAAGGAGGCGCTCCTCCTCGACGTAGGCGACCACCGACCCGTCCACCACGATCGCCGCGGCGGGATCGATCCCATGGAAGTAGCTCAGAATGCGCATGAAGCGTCTGAGATTAGCCGCCGGGCGCCGCGCTCTGTCAATCGCGGCCAGCGTCCGATCGTTTCGTTTCCGTAACGCCGCTGCGAGGCAGTCTGCCACACCGAGTTTTTTTGCCTCGCCACACCGGGTCACGGCGCCGCGATCAAGTTCGGTGCAGGGCGTCTTTCACGACACCAAAGAGCACGAAAGCGCCCGTGAATGCAGCGAGTCGTCTCCGTCAGGGGATTTAGAATACACACCGGTCGAGCGGAGGATGTGATGAACAAAGAGCGGTTCTCGAGCGGCAACGGGTCGCCCTCGCGCAGTCGTACGCGCAGCAAGCGCTCGCCAGTCGAAGATCCGCCCGACAGCGGCAAGGCGAGCGCCGGCGTCACCACCGCGGCGCTCGCGCCGCTGCTCGATGCGCTGCGCGCGTGCGAGCTGGGCGATTTCGGCGTGCGCCTGCCGGTGCAGGGGACCTCGGTCGTCGTCGATGACCTGGCCCGCGCCTTCAACGGCGCGGTCTCGCGCATCGAGGACCTCACCCGCGAGCTCATCCGCGTCGAGCGCGTGGTCGGCCGCGAGGGCCGCATGGAGGAGCGCGCGTCTCTGGGAGACATGGAGGGGGACTGGCGGACCGCTGTCGTCTCGGTCAACGCGCTCATCAACGACCTGGTGCACCCGACCATCGAGGTGGCGCGCGTCATCGACGCGGTCGCCCAGGGCGATCTGACCCGCAAGATGGCGCTCGAGATCGAGGGCCGGCCGGTCAAGGGAGAGTTCCTCCGCATCGGCAACACGGTCAACACGATGGTCGACCAGCTGGCCGCGTTCTCGTCGGAGGTCACCCGCGTGGCCAAGGAGGTCGGCACCGACGGCAAGCTGGGCGGCCAGGCCGACGTCCCGGGCGTGTCCGGCGTGTGGAAGGACCTGACCGACAACGTCAACCAGATGGCGTCCAACCTGACCACCCAGGTGCGCGGCATCGTGAAGGTGGTCACCTCGGTGGCCAACGGCGATCTGCGCCAGCGCCTCGTGCTCGACGCCAAGGGCGAGATCGCGGCCCTGGCCGAGACGCTCAACAACATGACGAACACGCTCGGCATCTTCGCCGAGCAGGTGACCAGCGTCGCGCGCACCGTCGGCATCGAGGGGCGGCTCGGCGCGCAGGCGGTGGTCCCGGGCGTGGCCGGCACGTGGAAGGAGCTGACCGACAACGTCAACTCCATGGCCTCCAACCTGACCGATCAGGTGCGAAACATCGCCAAGGTGACCACGGCGGTGGCCAACGGCGACCTGTCGCAGAAGATCACCGTTAACGTCAAGGGCGAGATCCTCGCGCTCAAGAACACGATCAACACGATGGTGGACCAGCTGCGCTCGTTCGCGTCGGAGGTCACCCGCGTGGCCAAGGAGGTCGGCACCGACGGGCGGCTGGGCGGCCAGGCCCAGGTGCCGGGCGTGTCCGGCACGTGGAAGGACCTGACCGACAACGTGAACGTGCTGGCCGGCAACCTGACCGATCAGGTGCGCAACATCGCCAAGGTGACCACCGCGGTGGCCAACGGCGACCTGTCGCAGAAGATCACCGTCGACGTCAAGGGCGAGATCCTGGAGCTCAAGAACACCATCAACACGATGGTGGATCAGCTGCGCTCGTTCGCGTCGGAGGTCACCCGCGTGGCCAAGGAGGTCGGCAGCGAGGGCAAGCTGGGCGGCCAGGCCGAGGTCTCCGGCGTGTCCGGCGTGTGGAAGGACCTGACCGACAACGTCAACTCGATGGCGTCGAACCTGACCAGCCAGGTGCGCAACATCGCGCTGGTCACCACCGCCGTCGCGCGCGGCGACCTGTCGCGCAAGATCACCGTCAACGTGAAGGGCGAGCTGCTCGAGCTCAAGGACACCGTCAACACGATGGTGGACCAGCTCAACTCGTTCGCGTCGGAGGTCACCCGCGTCGCGCGCGAGGTCGGCACCGACGGACTCCTGGGCGGGCAGGCCGAGGTCCAGGGCGTCGCCGGCGTGTGGAAGAACCTGACCGACAACGTCAACCACATGGCGCGCAACCTCACCACCCAGGTGCGCGGCATCGCCAAGGTGGTCACCGCGGTGGCCAACGGCGACCTGCGCCAGAAGCTGGAGATCGACGCCAAGGGCGAGGTCGCCGCGCTGGCCGGGACCATCAACGGCATGACCGAGACGCTGTCCACCTTCGCCGAGCAGGTCAGCACCGTGGCGCGCGAGGTCGGCGTCGAGGGGCAGCTGGGTGGGCAGGCCCGGGTCCCGGGCGTGGCCGGCACGTGGAAGGAGCTGACCGACAACGTCAATCTGATGGCGTCGAACCTGACCAACCAGGTGCGCGGCATCATCAAGGTGGTCACGGCGGTCGCCAACGGCGACCTGACCCAGAAGCTCATCGGCGTGGACGCGATGGGCGAGGTGGCGGCGCTGGCCGAGACCATCGACATCATGACCGACACGCTGTCGACCTTCGCCAACCAGGTGAGCTCGGTGGCGCGCGAGGTCGGCATCGAGGGTCAGCTCGGCGGCCAGGCCAAGGTGCCGGGCGCGGCCGGGACGTGGCGCCAGCTGACGGACAACGTCAACCAGCTGGCCGACAACCTGACCACCCAGGTGCGCGCCATCTCCGAGGTCGCCACCGCGGTGACCGAGGGCGACCTGACCCGCAGCATCGCGGTCGACGCGCAGGGAGAGGTGGCCAGCCTCAAGGACACCATCAACCAGATGATCCACAACCTGCGTGAGACCACGCAGAAGAACCAGGAGCAGGACTGGCTCAAGAGCAACCTGGCCCGCTTCTCCAGCATGATGCAGGGGCTCAAGAGCATCGAGTCGGTGTCGCGTCTCATCATGAGCGAGCTGACCCCGCTGGTCGGCGCGCACCACGGCGCCTTCTTCCTGATGGAGGCGGAGGAGGGCGGCTCGGTTCTGCGTGCTGACCGCCGGCTACGCCTATCAGTCGCGCAAGACCCTGTCCAACCGGTTCCGCATGGGCGAGGGGATCATCGGCCAGTGCGCGATGGAGAAGAAGGCGATCCTGCTCACGCGGGTGCCGCCCGACCACGTCACCATCGTGACCGGCCTGGGCGAGAGCGTGCCGCTCACCCTCATCGCGCTGCCGGTCCTGTTCGAGAACGAGGTCAAGGCGGTCATCGAGCTGGCGTCGTTCCACCCGTTCAGCCCGATCCACCAGATCTTCCTCGACCAGCTCATGGTCAGCCTCGGCGTGGTCATCAACATGATCACCGCCAACGTGCGCACCGAGCAGCTGCTGCAGCAGTCGCAGAGCCTGACCATGGAGCTGCAGAGCCAGTCGCGCGAGCTCAAGATGCAGCAGCAGGAGCTCAAGCGGTCCAACACCGCGCTCGAGCGGCAGAAGCTGCTGCTCGAGGAGAAGGCGGCGCTGCTCGAGGAGCAGAACCGCAAGGTGGAGGTCAAGAACAACGAGGTCGAGCTGGCCCGCGCCAGCCTCGAGGAGAAGGCCGAGCAGCTGCAGCTCATCTCCAAGTACAAGAGCGAGTTCCTGGCCAACATGTCGCACGAGCTGCGCACGCCGCTCAACTCGCTGCTCATCCTGGCCAAGCTCCTGGCCGAGAACAAGGACGCCACCCTCACCGAGAAGCAGGTGGAGTACGCGCAGAACATCTACGCGTCGGGCGGCGACCTCCTGGCCCTCATCAACGAGATCCTCGACCTGTCGCGCGTCGAGTCGGGCAAGATGCAGGTCGAGCCGCGCCGGCTGTCGCTGGGCGACATCGTGGCGTCGATGGAGCGGCAGTTCCGCCCGGTGGCCGACGAGCGCGGGCTGGACTACGCCATCCTGCTCGAGCCGAACGCGCCCGGGTGGATGCAGACCGATCCGCAGCGCCTGCAGCAGATCCTCAAGAACCTCCTGTCCAACGCGTTCAAGTTCACCGAGCGCGGCAGCGTGACCCTGCGCATGGGCGTGTGCCAGCGGCGCAACCACCTCGACCAGGAGTCGCTGCGCACGGCCGACGCGGTGGTCAGCTTCGCCGTCGAGGACACCGGCATCGGCATCGCGCGCGACAAGCAGCGCCTGGTGTTCGAGGCGTTCCAGCAGGCCGACGGCAGCACCGCGCGCAAGTACGGCGGCACCGGGCTGGGGCTGTCGATCAGCCGCGAGATCGCCAAGCTGCTGGGCGGCGAGATCCACATCGACAGCGCCGCCGGCAAGGGCAGCATCTTCACCCTGTACCTGCCGGATCGCTACCGCGAGCCGAGCTGGCGCTCGCGCGGCGAAGGCCAGCGCCGCTCCGGCGAGGAGAGCGGCGCCTTCGAGGTCATCGAGCTGCCCCAGCTGCGCGACCCCGAGATCGAGCCGGTCGATCTGCCCGAGCACCGCGGCAACGGCACCGCCCTGGACGCGCCGCGCGTTCCGGTGCCGAGCACGAGGCTGCTGCGCGCGTCGCCGGACGCGCCGTCGCACGAGGCGTCGCCCATCCACGACGATCGCGACGCCATCGTCGACGGGGACCGCGTCCTGCTGGTGATCGAGGACGACCTCAAGTTCGCCGAGATCCTGATGGGGATGGCCCGCGACGGCGGCTTCAAGGTCGTGGTCGCCACCCGCGGCGACACCGGCCTGGCGCTGGCCAACGAGCTCCGGCCGCACGCCATCACGCTCGACATCCAGCTGCCGGTGATGGACGGCTTCGCGGTCCTCGACCGGCTCAAGCGCAACCCGCGCACCCGCCACATCCCGGTGCACGTCATCTCGGTGCTCGACCGCGAGCAGCGCGGCGCGTGCATCAAGGCGTTCGCCTACCTCGAGAAGCCGGTCACCAAGGAGGCGCTCGAGGGCGCGCTCGCCCACATGGGCGACTTCATCCAGCGCTCGGCGCGCTTCCTCCTGCTTGTCGAGGACGAGGTCCGCCAGGCCGCCAGCATGGCGGAGCTGTTCGCCGACGACGAGGACGTGCTCATCAGCGTGGCCCACACGGCCAAGGAGGCGCTCGAGGCGCTCGAGACGAACGAGTTCGACTGCCTGGTGCTCGACCTGCTCCTGCCGGACGCCGACGGGGTGAGCCTGCTCGAGGAGATAAAGCTGCAGGAGCGCTTCCGCGACCTGCCGGTCATCGTCTACACAAACCGCGACCTGAGCGCGCAGGAGGAGGCGCACCTCAAGCGCTACGCCGGCTCCATCATCATGAAGAGCGGCGCCGACTCGCCCGACCGGTTGCTCGACGAGACCTCGCTGTTCCTGCACCGGCTGTACGACCACCTGCCGGAGCCGACCCGCAAGGCGATCAAGGAGAACGGCCTGGACAGGGGCTCGCTGTCCGACCGGACCGTGCTGGTGGTGGACGACGATATCCGCAACATCTTCGCCATCGCGGCGGTGCTCGAGTCGCAGCACATGAGGGTGCTGGTGGCCAACAACGGGCGCAAGGCGCTCGACGTGCTGGCCGCGCACGACGACATCGAGGTGGTGCTGATGGACGTGATGATGCCGGAGATGGACGGCTACGAGACGATGCAGGCCATCCGCAAGGATCCCAAGCACCGCTCGCTGCCGATCATCGCGGTCACCGCCAAGGCCCTCAAGGACGACCGCGACAAGTGCATGGGCTCGGGCGCCTCGGACTACCTGTCCAAGCCGATCAACGCGCAGGAGCTCATCGAGCTGCTGCGACTGTGGACAGCGCCATGAGCGACGAAGAAGAAGACCAGGTCAGCATCCTGCTGGTAGACGACCGGCCGGCCAACCTCATGGCGCTCGAGGCGATCCTCGAGCCGCTCGGGCAGCGGCTCGTCCGCGCCGAGTCCGGCACCCAGGCGCTGTGGCGGCTGCTGGAGGAGGAGTTCGCCCTGGTGCTGCTGGACGTGCAGATGCCGGGGCTCGACGGCTTCCAGGTGGCGTCGATGCTGCGCGAGCGGCCGACAACGCGCCACGTCCCGATCATCTTCCTGACCGGGATGTCGCGCGAGCAGTCGCACATCTTCCAGGGCTACGAGTACGGCGCCGTCGACTACATGGTCAAGCCGTTCGAGCCCAACATCCTGCGCGCCAAGGTGCAGGTCTTCGTCGAGCTGCACAAGAAGAGCAAGCTGGTGGTGCGGCAGGCCGAGATGCTGCGCCAGCGCGAGCGCGAGGCGCTCGAGCGGCAGAGCGAGCACCGCTTCCGCAGCGTGACCGAGTGCATCGCCGGCTGCATCTGGGTGGCGGACCGGGCCGGGCAGTTCACCTACACGAACCGGACCGCGCGCGAGTTCTGCCGCTGCCAGGGCGATGAGGAGCCGGGCTTCATCACCGCGGTGGCCGAAGAGGACGCCGCCCACGCGGCCGAGCGGTGGAGCGCGGCGCTGGGATCGACAGCGTCGTTCGAGTTCGAGTGCCGCCTGCGCCGCCTGCGCGACGGCGTGGCGCGCTGGCACATCGTGCGCGGCGCGCCGCAGCTCGACCTCGAGGGCAACAACACCGGCTGGATTGTGAACGCGACCGACATCGACGACCGCAAGCGGGCCGAGGAGGAGCTGCTGGCCACCAAGCGCGAGCTCGAGGTGGCCAGCGACGTCAAGGACGTGTTCCTGGCCGCGGCGTCGCACGAGCTGCGCTCGCCGCTGGCCGCCATCCTGGCCCAGGTCGAGCTCGCGCTGCTCGATCTGGGCGGCAACACAAGCGAGTTCCCGGGCAAGGCGTTCTCGCTCATCCTGCGCCAGATCGGCCGCATGAGCCGGCTGGTCGACGACCTGCTCGACGTCAGCAAGATCCGCGCGGGCCGGCTCTCGCTCGACATGGAGCCGTTCGACTTCGCCGCGCTCGCCCACGAGGTGGTCGAGCGGGTCCAGGTGGCGAGCCGGCGGCACCGGATCCACGTCGAGACGCCGATGCGCGTGCCGATGGTGGGCGACCGCGACCGCCTCGATCAGGTGCTCAACAACCTCCTGTCCAACGCGATCCGCTACTCGCCCGAGGGCGGAGACGTCAGGCTCAAGGTCCTGGTCGAGGACGGCGACGTGCACCTCATCGTCATCGATCACGGCATCGGCATCCCGCCGGAGAAGCAGAGCGACATCTTCCAGCGCTTCGAGCGCGCCCACAGCGTCAGCTACGGCGGCCTCGGCCTCGGCCTCAACATCGCCCAGGGCATCGTCGCCCAGCACGGCGGCCGCATCTGGGTTGACTCCGCCGGCGTGGCCGGCCGCGGCAGCACCTTCCACGTCATCATCCCGGTCGCGCCGGCGGACTGGAACGCGGCCGCGGAGAACGGGTTGGCCCAGGGGACGAACCCGGGGCGCCGGGTCGAAGGCGCGGCCTGAAAAACAACAGGCAACAGGCAACAGGCAACGGGGGAGTCGTTGCCTGTTGGCCGTGGTCGTTGCTGGGCGCTGGCTCGCAGCGACTGTATGGTCGGCCGCATGAGTGCCCCGAAGCGAGCGTCGCCGAGGCCGATGGCCGGGTCACGACTGTTCTCGACGACGAACGTCGGCGTCGCGACGTTCCTGGGATCGGTGATCGCCGGGTCGATCCTGCTGGCCATCAACTATCGCAGGCTCGGGCGCGGCCGCGCGGACTGCTGTCCATCATCCTGGGCGCCGTCGCGACCTCGATTCTGATCGTGCTCGGGTTCCTCGCGCCCGACAGTCTGCCGGGGCCGATCTACACGGGGGTCGTCGTCGGGATCGCACTTGCCATGACCGCGCTCACGGAAACGCTCCAGGGTGAGGCGCTGGCTGCGCACGAGCGGGCCGGCGGCCGCGTGGGCTCCGGCTGGGCCACCGCTGGCGTTGGCCTCGCCTTTCTTGTTCTGCTGGCGGCAGGCATCTTCGGGGGTCAGCTCCTCGCGTACTCGATGCAGCTCGGCGACAGCGTGGAGCTCGACGAGCTGACCGTCTACTACAAGGACGGCGCCACGAGGCCGAGGCGCGGAGAGTCGGCGAGTACCTGCGAGATCAGGGGATGACCGACCACGAGATAGACGTCCAGCTGCGCCGCCGGGATGGGACGACGCACGTCGCCTTCGTCGTCGAGAAGGGCGCCGCCTCGGCAGACGAGTTCCGTCTGATCGGACGCGACCTGTCCCAGCACTGCTTCGGCGGCGCTCCGGTGGTCATCGAATCTCGCTGACGACACATTCGAGGTCCACACCAGCATTGCTGTTGACTCGAAGTAGCCGGCGAGGTGGCTCGATGCGTACCGCCACGAAGCTCTGCGTCCTCTCTCTGCTGATGCTCGCGTCTTGCAGGAGTGAGCCAGCGCGGACCGGTACCATGGGCGCTGCGGGGAAGGCTGCGCCGGATCTCGCGCGGCTTCGCGAAATACTCCGGCCGCATGCCAGGTACCGCTTCGATGGCGCCGCTCAGGAGCGCGGCTGTCCGGGAGACGCCTCGCTGGGAGAGTACGTCGCGCTCCTGGTCGAGAATGGCGGGTCGGGATCGGAGCCGGACGATGTGCACCGCCTGACCGGCGGATGCGGAGAGGCGCCCGCGGTGGACGCGCGTCTGCCGATCGATCCGCCCGTGGATGCACGGTACTGGTTCTGCCGGATTCGACGCGTACACATCCGATCCGCAGGGCGAGTCACCGTGGCACTACGAGCTTCGACTTCGCGTCAGGCGAGCAGACGGCGAACCGGATCTCGGGCACGTCGCCTGCCCGGGACGCCGTGACGGCCGGCGATAGCGCGGTCACGGTCAGGTGCGCGGCGAGCGATGGCGCCGGCGGCCGCGAGCGTCGCGCGCGTGGAGACGTCGAGCGCGATGGTGCGAGCGTGGCCTGCCTAGACTATGCGGGGCGCGCCGAGCCCGCCGAGATAGATGTCGCGCGACGACGCGGCGGCGTCCTCGGCCGTCCAGTCACCCGCCGCTCGGGTGGCGCGCAGCGCGTCGCGCAGCGCGCGCGCGTCGGTGGGCCGCGCGTCCTGCTTCTTGTCGAGGCAGGACATCACGCGTCCTCGAGGCCGGACGGGATCGCGCGGCCGAGCGCGGTCGAGGGGCGCTCGGGCGCCGTGTAGAGGTGATTGCCGCAGACCTCGATCAGGTTGTGGCCGCCGAACGGCGGCCTCCCGACCAGCAGGAACGACGCCACCACGCCCACCGAGTACAGGTCGCTGCGCGCGTTCGACCGTGGCCGGGGCACGGATCGCCTCCGGCGACATGTAGAGCGGCGTGCCGGTGATGGTGTTGGTCCCCGAGGCGGCGATCGGCTGGGCGCCTGCGCGGCCTCGATGGTCTTGACCAGGCCGAAGTCGACGACCTTGGCGAACTCGTGCTCGCCCTCGCGCGGCGACAGCAGAACGTTGGCCGGCTTGATGTCGCGGTGGATCAGCCCGAGGTCGTGCGCCTCGGCCAGCGCGCCGCAGACCTGCTTCAGGATGTGCACGACGCGCGCCGGGCGGCAGCGGGCCGTCGCTCGGCGACGAGCCGCTCGAGGTCGATCGCCCTCGAGGAGCTCCATCGCGTAGTAGAAGATGCCGTCGCGCGTGCGCCCGTAGTCGTAGATCGCCACCGTGTTCGGATGGGTGAGCCGTGCGGTCAGCTGGACCTCGCGCTCGAAGCGGCGGATCGCCTCCTCGCCCGCGCGGCTGGGCGGTAGAAGCTTGATGGCCGTCGGCCGGCGCAGGAGCGCGTGGCTGGCGCGCCAGACCTCGCCCATGCCACCCTCGCCGATCTTCGACTCGAGCTGGTACTGGCCGAGCACGCGTGCCTGATCGACCTGGCGCCGCAGGCCGAAGATGGTGTGCGAGGCCAGCGTTCCAATCGCGATGCCGGCAGCGCTCCAGCACGCCGCCGGCACCAGGCGCGCGCCGACCGGCGCCTCCTGCGGAACCCGCCAGGCCGCGTGGGCCAGCTCGCTCGGGCCGCGCCAGGCCGCCAGGCCCAGCACCGCACCCGCCGCGATGAGCCCGATAATCAGCGTGCGCCGCGCCGTGCTGGGCACGACGATGGCGCGGGTGAGCGTGGTGGTCATGAACGAGAGCAGCCCGACGAAGATCCCGACTGTCGGCTCGCCGAGCACTCGGCCGGTGGCGGCGAAGGTGGTCGCGATGCCCACGGTCGCGGTGAGGTCGAGCGCGTGCAGCGTGGCCGGGCTGCGCCGCCCGCGCCGCGTGGCCAGCCACAGCGCACCGGCCAGGAGCGCGCCGCACAGGTGAAGCAGCGCGCCGAGCGAGTTCGGCCCGTATTCCCCGCTCCCTCACCGCCAGATGAGGATGAGGTTGAGGACGGCCAGCGCGCTACAGGATCCGGCCGCCAGCAGGAACAGGGCCAGCCCGAGCGTGGCCAGCCGCTCCTGGAAGAACGCGCGCGCCTCCTCGGTGCCGGCGACGGTCGCGGTCAGCTCGCTGCCAGACCCGCGCCGCATTCCGCGCGGCGTTGAACCCATCGGCCGAGTATAGCCGCGCCCGCGCACGGTTCTGGCGTGGTCATGGAAGCCAGAGGCGCGCTCGTGGAAGCAGAGCAGCCAGCCGCGACCTACGCTGGCGGCTGACAATCGCGGAGGTGTCAAATGCTCTCTTCCCGGATAAGTCTCCTCATCGGCCTGGCGTTGATCGCGATGGCGCTGTCGGCCGGGTGCCTCCTGGACGACGGAGGCGAACTCGACGACTCCACGTAGACCCAGTCGCAGAGCGCGGCGCTATCTGGCGCCGGCGATGAAGCAGCCCTGTTCTGCGCACCCGACTCGACCGCCGACGAGGACTCCTATACCTGCACCGACCTGGCGACGGCCGACGAGGAGCCATCCGACGAGCTGCTCGCCGGCTGTGCCTGCACGTGTGGCGGTTGCTCCGGGAACTGGGAGTGCGGCTCCGAGTGCAACATCTCGGACGGCTGGAGGTGCTGCACGCGCTGCGTGGACACCCTTCCGTCCTGCTCGGCTCAGTGACGCCGAGCCTGTCTACGGGACAGGCCTCGTCCAGCACTCAGCCGCCAGGAAGGAGACGGCTCGTCTCCAAGTATCGGGCCACAGAGGCGCTGACCGATTGCATTGACGTGGTCCTTGACGTGGTCGTCGACTTTGACGGCGCCGTGGACGTGGCACCACCGCTGTCGAAACAGGTTGACGAGTCGAATCAAGAATCACCGCTCGCCGTGCGGACACCACATCGAGTCAACGACCAAGGTGGCGCTCACGTCACGGCGCCGGCGCCGCAACGTAGACGACCAAGTCCAAAGTTCACGACCAAGTCAAAGTTGACGTCAACCTCTACGGCCGCGACGGTCAGCATCCGACTGCGGGCAGGAGCTGCACGATGTGCCGCGGTAGCGTGCCGGCGCGCGTGCACGCCACCCTCCTGTCACCGCCGGCGTCAGCGGCGATATTCCGGCGGGCGGATGCCGTCGCCCTGATTCCTCGGGGGCTCGGCCATGGCCTCGTCGATGTGTCACGCAGGAGGCGGAGCAGGCGGCTGGCGGATCCGAGACGCGTAGCGGACCGGCGTCCTCGAAGCCGAGGTCGAGAGCGGCCTCCAGGTCGTCGCCTGACTCGTAGCCGACCAGGGTCGCGCCGGGGTGGAGGAGGGCGGCCTGGGCGAGGCAACCGGTCCACGCGTGCCGGCAGCTCCGCGACGAGAACACGTTGCTGATCCCGATGACGTCCTCGCTGCCAGTCAGAACGGCGCCGGCCACGATGCGGCTGGACTCGTGGCCGGCGAGGATGTCGATGGTGCCCTGCGCCAGGAGCTCCGCGCGAAAGATGCCTCCAGCGCCGCCCGGATCGCCGGACCAGGCGCTCTCCCAGGCCGCCAGCTCGGCCGCCTCGCGCACGCGTATCCAGGTGGTCTCGCCATCCTCGGGTGGAGGCGCGTTCCCACCATGCCGGACGATCGATCGAGACTCGAGGAGAATCCGGAAGCGTACCCGCCGAGGTAGAGGCTAGCGAAGCTGTCCTTGATAGAGCATCCGGCCGACGCATCGATGCGACGGACCAGCTCCGTCGCCGCCGCATTCGGCCGCAGGGTCACGGCGTCGGGAAAAAGGGAGGTGTTCGCTCCGCGGCCGTCCACGCGTCGTGGCGGAAATCGGTCGCGATGCCGTGCGCGCGCGCCACGGCGTCGCACCAGCGCGCGTTGTTGACGGCTGCCTCGACGCTCATGACCTGCCGAGCCGCCGGCGCCTCAGCGCCGGTATTCCGGCGGGCGGATGCCGTCGCCCTGCCGCAGCCACCGGACCAGGCCACGCACGAGGCCGAGACCGATCTCCGGGTGCTCGGTCATCGCCTGGTCGAACGTGTCGCGCGGCAGGCGCAGCAGGCGGCTGGGCTTCTCGCTGCGCACGGTCGCCTGGCGGGGTCGGCCGTCGATCAGGGCCAGCTCGCCGAAGGCCTGGCCGCGGCCGAGCTGGGCCACGACCTTGCCCTCGCGCTCGACGGTGAGCACGCCGCGCATGACCACGTAGAGCGCGTCGCCCGGGTCGCCGACGGCGACCACCACGTCGCCGGCCTGGTGGTCGACCTCGCGCGAGCGGACCGCCAGCGCGTCGAGCAGCTCGCCGTCGATGTCGTCGAACAGCAGCGTCGCGCGCAGCGCCCACAGCCGGCCCATCATCGGATCGGCGCTGAAGCTGGCGCAGCGCTTGAGCCACGGGTCCATCTCGATCACCTTCGCGCGCGCGTCGCGCGGCGGCTCGCGCGGGGGCAGGAGGTAGATCTCGAGCAGCTGCAACAGGCGCGTGCGGTCGCGGCCGCGCGCCACCTCCTGCATGATGTCGAGCGCCTGCCGGCGGCGCTTGAAGGTGGACGCGCGCAGCGCGCGCTCGGCGGCGTAGACCGAGCTCGGGTTGCCGAACAGCGCCAGCACCGCGCACAGGCCGGCTCAGCGAGCGCTCGGTGCGCCGCTCCAGCTCGTCGATGAAGAACGCCTCGGAGGTCAGGTCCGCGACCGTCGTGATGCCGGCCCGGTACTTGACGTCCATGTGGCTCTCGCGGGCGGCGCTGGCGTAGCCGGGCCGCGCCCGCACGTAGACCTCGAAGCGATCGAGCTGCAGCGACAGCGCCTTCTCGGCCAGGTTGCGCGGCACCGCCTCGCCGTGGTCGCGCGCGCGCCGCAGCATGGTGCGGGCGGCCAGCTCGCGCACCTCCGGGTCCGGATCGATGAGCTCGCGGCCGATCAGATCGGACACCTCCGGCAGGTCGCTCGAGCGCAGGCCGCGCAGCACGCGCGCGCGCACGCGGGTCGGCGCCTTGCGATAGGCGTCCAGCTAGCAGGAGCTCGCTCAGCTGGTCCGGCTCCATGTGCGCCACGATCTCGTCGAGCCAGGGCTGGCGCCCGCCGAACGCGTCGATCAGGCGGCCGAGCGGTCGCGCGCCGCCCAGGCCGGCGCACGCCTCCAGGCCCTGGCGCTGCCGCTCGGCGTCCTCGCTGTCGGCCGCGGCCAGCGCCAGCTCGTCCGCCTCGGCGCGGGTGATGGCGGCGCGCCCGACCAGCGCCAGCAGGATGTCGGCCGCGCGCCCTCCGCGGCGGGCCAGCGCGTCCGCCACCACGGCGCCCAGCTCGTCCTTCTTGCCGTCGAGCGCGCCGACCTGCGCCAGGTAGCGCCACGCCGCGGTCGCCAGCGGCCGCTCGTCGGGCGCCTCGGCCTCGCCGGCGCTGCCGCCCACCAGCGGGCCGGCCAGCTCTCGCGCGCGCGCCACCTGCGACGCGTCGTCGTGCGCCGCCAGCGCGTCGAGGCAGGCCGCCTTGGCCTCGTCGTCGGTCTCGCTGGCCATGGCCGCGCGCAGCGACGCGGCGCACGGCGCGGTGCGGCCGCTGCGCCAGCAGGCGATACAGGGTCACCCGCTGCGCGGTCGGCCCCATCCCGATGTACGGGATGAGCAGCCGCGGATCCTGGGCGTAGGTGGCGAGCAGCTCGCGGCCGAAGCGGGCCGAGGTCTCGTCGCTCGATCCGGCCAGCTGCACCACGCGCGCCAGCCCCTCGCGATCGATGAGCAGCTCCTCGCGGGCGTCGCGCAGCGACAGGCGCCGCAGCCCCAGCGCCGAGCCGAGCGTGTCGAGGTAGCGCTTCGACGCGGCCAGCTGCAGCACCAGCCAGGCCAGCGCCGTCGCCGCCGCCGCGATCGGCACGACCGGGGAGTGGATGTTCAGGAACGGCGCCGCGCCGATGAGCAGCAGACCGGCCGCCGCGCCGCCGGCCTGGTTGTAGACCCCGCGCAGCAGCACCTTCCAGCGCCGCCGCTCCACCTCGGTCAGCGGCGTGAGCGCCACCTCCTGGGCCGGCCGCGCGATGCCGAACTTCATGACGCTCTCGGTGCCGCGCGCGAACGCGGCCACCGCCAGCGTCGGGAACAGGACCCACGCGACGGAGGCGAGCAGCAGCAGCGCCGGCTCGAGCGCGAGCGAGAAGCGCAGCGAGCGCGTGGCCAGCAGCCGCGAGCTGGCCAGCGACTTGAAGCAGCAGCAGCGCCGCGTTGGACGCGCCGTAGAACACGGAGAAGAAGACACCGATCCGGTCGCGGCCGGAGATGGTGTTGACCACCTCGAGCTTGAAGCCGAACTCGACGAACGCGGTCAGGCACGCCTCGACGACGGTGGCCGCGGCCATGATCCTGCACCAGCCGGAGGTCGGGGCCGGAGCTCACCGCCGCCTGCTCCACCTGCGCCTGGGCCTGCCGCTCGGCGAGCGCGCGGGTGCGCGGAGGTGTCTGGGCCTGCCGCTCGGCCAGCGCGCGCGTGCGCGGCGCCGCCACCGCGCGCGGCAGGATGCGCCACTCGCCCGAGCGCGCGCTCAGCATCACGCGCAGCACGCGCGGTCGAGGATCGTCATCGCCGCGATGACCGGCGCCAGCGCCGCCATCTCGAAGCGCGCCGACCACGGCGGTCGACGCGAAGCTGCCGACCACGGCGCCGGCGGTGGCGGCGGCGCCGGCCAGCGGGATGAAGCGGCGCGAGCGCCGCCCGCTGACGACGCGCGGTGGCGGCGTTCCACATGACCATGAAGGCCAGCGCCGACAGCACGCTCAGCGCCAGCGACACGGCGAACACCGCCACGCCGCCGGCGTTCACCGCCCACATGCCGAACCCGCGCTGGCGGCGAACGCGCCCAGGATCGCCAGATCGATCGGCGGCGACGACACCCTCTTGAGCAGCCACCCGTAGCCGGCCGACCCGGCGATGATGCCGGCCGCCTGGGCGACGAAGAAGTGCGGCACGTACGCGACGCCGAACTCGGCCAGGAAGATCGTGTCGGCGAACGTCTTGGACACGAAGACGACCGCCATCGACACGAAGGCGGCCGCGAGCGCCAGGGCCATGGCCCGCGTGATCGGCATCGCCGGGTCGGCCTCCTACCCGGCGGCCATGCCGCGGATGCGATCGACCAGCATCACGGCCAGCCCGCGCATGAGCTCCGGGTAGTCGGTCAGCAGGTCCATCAGGTCGTTGCGCTCGAGGCGGATGAGGCGGGTGGGCTCGGGGCGATCACGGTGGCGCTGCGCGGCTCCAGGTCGAGCGCGCCCATCTCGCCCACGACCTCGCCCGGGCCCAGCTTGGCCAGCAGCTCGGTCCCGCGCTTGACCTGCACGCCGCCCGACGCCACCACGAACATCGAGTCTCCCACCTCACCGGCCTCGAACAGCACCTGGCCTCCGGCCAGGTCCATCTGTTGGCACAGGGACGCGACCGGCAGGAGCGCGTCGGCGCTGAGCGAGGCGAAGAGAGGCGCTGCGCGCAGGGCCAGCGCCTTCTCGAGGTTGTTCATGCGGCGTGCACCCCGCGGCGCTCAGGAGCTACGGCTCCGCACCGGTGAGACTCGGCAGCTCGGACAGGTCCGGCACCAGGATGATCTCGATGCGGCGGTTGAGCTGCTTGTTCTCTTCCTTGTCGTTGGCGGCGACCGGGTCGAACTCGCCGTAGCCGGCGGCGGCCAGGCTGGTGGGCGGGAAGCCGGCGCCGACCATGAACTGCACCACGCTGAGCGCGCGGGCGGTCGACAGGTCCCAGTTGCTCTTGAACTTCCGCGACTTGATCGGATCGGTGTCGGTGTGGCCGGCGATGACGAAGCGGCGGTCCTTGAACTCGAGGAGGATGTTGGTCACCTCGGTCAGCGCCGCCTGGCCCGGCTTGGTGAGGTCGGCCTGGCCGCTGGGGAACAGGATGCCGGACGGCAGCTTGAGCACCATCTGACCGTTGCGGAACGCGACCTCGAGCTTGCCGGTATCGACGAGCTTGGCGAAGCGCTTCCTGAGCTCGCGGAACGCGGCCAGGCGCTTCTCGTTGGCCGCGCGCTGCTTGCGCAGCTCGGCCAGCTCCTCCTCGGTGGCCTTCATGCCCTGGGCCAGCTTGCCGCGCTCGTCCTCGGTCATCCCGAGATCGGCCTTGAGCTTGTCGCGCTGCTTCCTCGTCTCCTCCAGCTCGGCCTGGGTGGCGGCGAGATCGTCCAGCGCCTTCTGGTGCACTTCCTTCTTGATCCCGCAGCTCGTCGCCCCGGTCACCAGGGTGGCGAGGATCGAGATCCACACGACACGCATCTGCAGCCCGCGCATGAGCCCTCCTTGGCTTCTACCTGCGCCGCTCAAGGTACCGAAAACGGGCGGATCTCGGAACCGCCCGGGCCACCAAGGCGTTTTTTGGACCACCCGAGGTCCCTACAGTAGGATGGGCTCTCGGCTGTGCCCATCGGGAGAATAAGTGACGCGATATCGAGCAGTTAACCGCTCCTCGCGCATCAAGAATGCCGGGCGATCGGTGCGCCGCGAGCGCGGACGCAACGCCGCACGCCAGCGGGAGCGCCCGCGCCGCAACAGATCACCGGAGATCTTCGGCATCGCAGCTCTGGGCGCGGCCATCTTCCTTCTCGCCGGGCTGGTGTCGCTGGGCTTCGGCGACGGGCGCCTCATGGGACCGTTCGGGCGCTCGTCCGCGCTGCTTCTCTACTCGCTGGTCGGGCTGGGCGGCTACGCGGTCTGCGCCGCGCTGATCGCGGTCGCGTTCCGCACACTGCTCGGCAAGAACCCGATCATGCGCATGTCGGTCGCGCTGGGCCTCGCGCTCGGCGTGCTCTCGTTCGACACGCTGGCTCACCTGATCGCCGCGCAGCAAGCGCGTTGCCGGCCTGCCCGCCGGGCGGAGCGCTGGGCGAGGGCGTGGCCGAGGTGTCGCGCGCGCTGGTGTCGACCGCCGGCACCGCGCTGCTCGGACTCATCGGCCTGGTCCTCGCCGTCGTCGTGGCGACGCCGCTGCGCATCGGCCAGGTGCTCGAGGCGGTGGGCGGCACCGCCTCCTGGATCGCGCGCGGCTTCTACCAGCGGCGCGCGCCGGGTCGGCGGCGACGTGGCCGGCTTCTCCGGCGAGGTGATCCGCTCGGTCCTGCCCGAGCGCGAGCGCGACGAGTACCGCTCCGACGACTCCATGCCGGCGATCTCGCGGCGCGACATCGACGAGGTGGGCGGCGACGAGCCGCCGATCGTGGAGCGGACCGGCCGCGTCAGCGACGAGATCGCCCGCGCCGACGACACCGAGCGCATGGGCGGCGACGTCGTGCCCGGCATGGTGGCCGAGGACGGCGAGCCGACCGTGCGTCGGCGGCGCACCAAGCGCATCACGGCGCGCGGCGTCGGCGAGCCGCGCGCGCCCGAGGCGGCGGCCGAGGTGCCGCGGCGCCGCCCGCCGAGACGCCGGCCGCACCGTCGGCGCCGGCCGCACCGCGCAACAAGCGGCGCACCGGGGCCGGCTCCGGCGCCCAGCCGGTGGCGACGTCGGCCACCGGATCGGGGCCGGTCATCGTCGAGTCGCAGTTCAAGCACCCCAAGGTCGAGGAGATGAAGAAGAAGGAGGCCGCGCTCGACGCCGGCCGCGGCTTCATCCCGCTCGGCGACGGCGACTTCCAGCTGCCGCCGGTCAACCTGCTCGACTACGACGAGACCCAGGCGGTGTCGATGGACCGCATGGCCATGCTCGAGATGTCGGCGCGCCTGATCCAGACGCTGGAGAACTACGGCATCCAGGGCGAGGTGACCGCGATCCGGCCCGGCCCGGTCGTGACGATGTACGAGTTCGCGCCCGCGCCCGGCACCCGCCTCAACAAGATCGTCAACCTGTCGGACGACCTGGCCATGTCGCTCGAGGCGCTCAAGGTGCGCATCGTGGCGCCGATCCCGGGCAAGGCGGCGGTCGGCATCGAGGTGCCCAACCGCACCCGCGAGACGGTCTACCTCAAGGAGATCCTCGCCGACGACGCGTTCCAGGAGAACAAGGCCAAGCTGCCGCTGGCGCTGGGCAAGGACATCGAGGGCGCGCCGGTCGTGGTCGACCTGGCCAAGATGCCGCACCTCCTCGTCGCCGGCGCGACCGGCTCCGGCAAGTCGGTGGCGGTCAACGCCTTCATCACCAGCCTGCTCTACAGCGCCACGCCCGAGGACATCCGCTTCATCATGGTGGACCCCAAGGTGCTCGAGCTCTCCATCTACGAGGGCGTGCCGCACCTGCTCCTGCCGGTGGTGACCGATCCGAAGAAGGCCAACCTGGCGCTGCGCTGGGCGGTCGACGAGATGGAGCGGCGCTACGACCTGCTGGCCCGCCTCGGCGTGCGCGACATCGCCAGCTACAACAAGAAGCTGGTCAAGCTGGAGTCCAAGGCCAACGCCGAGAGGCGGCGCGGCGCGTCCGCCGACATCGACGCCGTCGACGAGGACGGCGGCGTCCGACGAGCGGCAGCAGGATCTCGACCTGGCCGCCACCCTCGATCTGGACGAGCCGCCCCGCCGGCTGCCCTACATCGTCGTGGTGATCGACGAGTTCGCCGATCTGATGATGTGCGCGCCCAAGGAGGTGGAGACCTCGGTGGCCCGCATCGCGCAGAAGGCGCGCGCGGCCGGCATCCACCTGCTCCTGGCCACGCAGCGGCCCAGCGTGGACGTCATCACCGGCCTCATCAAGGCCAACTTCCCGTCGCGCATCGCGTTCCACGTCACGTCGAAGGTCGACTCGCGCACCATCCTCGATCAGATGGGCGCCGAGAACCTGCTCGGCTCCGGCGACATGCTGTTCTCCGACCGCGGCCAGGCGCCGCAGCGCCTGCACGGCTGCTACGTGCAGGAGGACGAGATCGGCCGCGTGGTCGACTTCCTCAAGAAGCAGGGCCGGCCGGCCTACAACTACGACATCCTCAAGCCGCGCGACGACGAGGACGGCGAGGACGGCGGTGGCGGCGGCGGCGACGACGACGTGTCGGACGACCTGTACGACCGCGCGGTCAAGATCGTCGCCGAGAGCCAGCGGGTGTCGGTCTCGTATCTGCAGCGCCGGCTGTCGGTCGGCTACAACCGGGCCGCCAAGATGGTCGAGCGCATGGAGCGCGAGGGCGTGGTCAGCCCACCGGACGTGAAGAAGGTCCGCGAGGTGCTGATCTCTGCCGCCTGAGCCGGATCCGGGGCCTTGCGCCCTGCAAGGCTTGGAGCGGCCGAGCGTTCTCTGCTAGATCGACGCGTGAATCGCGGGCCGCCGCGGTGCGTCTCTAGAAAGAACGACTGAGCGGGCCTTCCGCGCGCGCTCGAGGAGATCGTGATGACCGTCAAGATCCTCGCCATCCTGCTCGCGCTGTTCGGTTGCGGTGCGGGCGCGGGCTCCGTCGCGCAGGCGCAGCCCGCCAAGCCGCAGGCGCAGCCCTCCAAGGAGCAGCCGGCGCAACCCGCCAAGCAGCCGGCGCAACCCGCCAAGCAGCCGGCGCAACCCGCCAAGCAGGAGGCGCCCGCCGCGAAGAAGCCGGCGCCCCCGCCGGCGACCCCCCCGGCGACCTCGGCCGAGGCGACCAAGATCGTCGACGCGGTCCAGAAGTTCTATCAGGCGACCCCGCAGCTCACGGCCAAGTTCCGGCAGACAACCGTGCTGGGCGCGTTCGGCAAGACCCAGACCAACGACGGGCAGGTCTATCTCAAGAAGCCGGGCCGCATGCGCTGGGACTACGTCAACAAGCGCGACAAGAAGAACATCTCCAAGAGCCAGATGTCCGACGGCAACACCATCTGGGTGGTGCTGGTGCAGGACAAGCAGTACTTCCAGCAGAGCCTCAAGGACAGCACCCTGCCGGTGGCGGTCACCTTCCTGACCGGCAAGGGCGATCTCAAGTCCGAGTTCAACGCCGCGCTCGACACGTCGGGCCAGTACGGCAGCAAGACCGACAAGGTCCTGCACCTCACCCCGAAGAAGCCGTCGGCGCAGTTCAAGGACCTCTACCTGGTGGTCGATCCGCAGAACAACCGGGTCAAGCAGTCCATCGTCATCAACGCCGGCGGCGACGTGAACAAGTTCCAGTTCTTCGAGCCGGACACGACGAAGACCGTCGCGGACACCTGGTTCGTGTTCAACCCGAAGACGCCCGGGGCGCGCGGCTTCCGCCAGATCCAGCCGCCCAAGGAGCCGCAGTAGCGGCCGCCGCTCGGACCGAAGCGAGCTGTGGGGTCAGAGCGGCCATGACGCGTGGTAGCCTCCAGTTTCGACCATGAAGCTGGAGCTCAGGAAACACCCGCGATTTCCGGGCGTGAAGGGGCCGCTGGTGCTGGTCGTCCTCGACGGGGTCGGCATCGGCAACGGCGACGAGTCCGACGCGGTCACGCTGGCCGCCACGCCGACCCTGGACTCGCTGTGGGTGCCGGGCGCGCGCACCACCCTGCGCGCCCACGGCACCGCGGTCGGCCTGCCGTCCGACGGCGACATGGGCAACAGCGAGGTCGGCCACAACGCGCTCGGCGCCGGCCGCGTGTACGAGCAGGGCGCGCTGCTGGTCGATCAGGCGATCGCCAGCGGGCGGCTGTTCGAGGGCGAGACCTGGCGCGCCATCATCGCCCGCTGCGTGAAGAACGGCTCGGCGCTGCACTTCGTCGGCCTGCTGTCGGACGGCAACGTCCACTCGCACATCAACCACCTCATCGCGCTGCTGCGCCGGGCGGCCTCGGAAGGGGTCAAGCGCATCTTCCTGCACGCGCTGCTCGACGGGCGCGACGTGCCGTCGACCAGCGCGCTCATCTACGTCGATCAGATCGAGGCGGTCCTGGCCGAGATCGCGGCCGCCGGCGCCACCGCGGCGATCGCCTCGGGCGGCGGGCGCATGCAGATCACGATGGACCGCTACGAGGCCGACTGGAGCATGGTCGAGCGCGGCTGGGCGCTGCACGTGCACGGCGACGGCCGGCGCTTCGAGTCGGCGCGCCAGGCGATCGAGACCTTCCGCAGCGAGCGGCCGCGCACCGACGATCAGAACCTGCCCGGCTTCGTGGTCGCGCGCGGCGGCGAGCCGGTCGGCCCGATCCGCGACGGCGACGCGGTCATCTGCTTCAACTTCCGCGGCGACCGCGCGATCGAGATCTCGCGCGCCTTCGAGGACGACGACTTCTCGCACTTCGACCGCGGCCGCCGTCCCGACGTGCTCTACGCCGGCATGATGGAGTACGACGGCGACACCCACGTGCCCAAGCACTACCTGGTCGAGCCGCCCGCCATCGACCGCACCATGGGCGAGTACCTGGTCGCGGCCGGGGTGCGCCAGCTGGCCATCTCCGAGACCCAGAAGTACGGCCACGTGACCTACTTCTGGAACGGCAACCGCAGCGGCAAGATCGACGACCGCCTGGAGACCTACGTCGAGATTCCGTCCGACCGGGTCCCGTTCGACCAGCGGCCGTGGATGAAGGCGGCGGAGATCACGGATCGGCTGATCGCCGAGCTGGAGCGCGGCGAGCACCGGTTCGCGCGGGTCAACTACGCCAACGGCGACATGGTGGGGCATACCGGCCACTTCGACGCCACGGTGGTGGCCCTCGAGGTCCTGGACCTGCAGCTGGCCCGGCTGTCGCAGGAGGTGGAACGCCTGGGCGGAACCCTGGTCGTCACGGCCGATCACGGCAATGCGGACGAGATGTTCCAGCACGGCAAGGGCGGGGAGGTAGTCCGCGACGGCGCCAGCGGCAAACCTGTGGTAAAGACGAGCCACACGCTCAATCCAGTGCCGTTTCTCATCCACGATCCCCACCGCGGGGACCTGTACCAGATCGACCCGGAGCGAGCCGCGGGCGCCGGCATCGCCAGCGTCACCGCCACGTGCCTGGAGCTCCTCGGGTTCGAGCCACCCGCCGACCTGGTCCCCTCACTCCTCAGGTTTCGCTGACCGCCATGAAGGGTAGTGCCGTCATCGCCGCGACAGCCGCCGTGCTGGCCGGGCTGCATCGTTTTCGTTTTCGTCCAGTTCCAGCACGGCGAGGAGGGCCGCGGTGTCAGGGTCGGCGTCGGCAGCGCCGAGGCGGCGTGTCGCGAGCAAGCGCCGCGCTGCCTGCCCAAGCTCACCTTCATCGACCGCAGCGGCACGGCCTGGCCGCCGGAGGTGCTGTCCGACAAGGTCGTCGTCGTCAACGTGTGGGCGACCTGGTGCCGGCCGTGCGCCATGGAGATCCCGGACCTCGTCGACGTCTACAAGCGCTACAAGGGCCGCGGCGTGGTCATGCTGGGCCTGTTGACCGACGACGTGACCGACGAGGAGCTCAAGGAGTTCTCGTCGCAGTACGGAATCAACTATCCGATCGTGCAGATGGACGAGGAGATGTCGCGCGCCTTCGACTATCCGCAGGCGCTGCCCACGACCTTCGTCTACGACAAGAGCGGCCACATGCGCTACGGCCGGCCCGGCGTGATGACGGCCGAGATGCTCGAAGACAAGCTCGACGATCTGCTCGACTAGAGCACTCGAGCAGCGGGGCGAGCTGGTCGGCGATCGGGAACAGGCCGAACAGGCCGCCGGTGTGCAGGAAGACGACGCGGTCGCCGAAGCGACGGCGGTCGCGCGACAGCTCCTGGACCAGCGCGTGGTAGGCCTTGCCGGTGTAGACCGGATCGAGGACCAGCGCCTCGGCGCGGGCCAGGTCGATGATGTCGCGCAGCTCCTCGGGGCGTGACCTCGCGTAGCCGACGCCGACGTAGCCGTCGAGGATGTCGATGTCCTGGTCGCGGATGGTCGGGGCGCCCGGGTGGCGACCGGCGAAGTCGCGGCAGATGGCGCCGATGGCGCGCACGAAGTAGTCGCGGTCGTCGCACACGTTCACGCCGACCACGCGGATGCCGCGGGCGGCCCAGCCGCACAGGGCGGCGCCGAGGATGAGGCCGGCGCCGGTGCCGCCGGAGCCGCAGGCGTGCACGACCGTCGTCGGGCGCGGAGGCAGCGCGGCCAGCTCGGCGTCCAGCTCCTCGACGACGGCGCGCAGGTAGCCCCATGCGCCCAGCGCGTTCGATCCGCCTTCCGGAACGATGTAGGCGCGGCGCCCCTCGCGGGCGAACCGCGCGGCCACCGCGGCCATCAGCTCGTCGCGGCGCGCCCACTCGGCCGGGGTGATCCACTGGAGCTCGGCGCCGGCCATCCGGTCGAGCAGGATGTTGCCGGTGGTGGCCGGCGGCTGGGCCGGGTCCGCCGTCCGCAGCAGCAGGTGCGAGCGCATGCCGAGCCGGGCGCTGGCCAGGGCGGTGGCGCGGCAGTGGTTCGACTGCTCGCCGCCGCAGGTGATGACCGTGTCGCAGCCCTGGGCGCGGGCCTCGGCCAGCAGGAACTCGAGCTTGCGCATCTTGTTGCCGCTGAGGTCGGAGCCGGTCAGGTCGTCGCGCTTGACCAGGAGCTCGACGCCGAGGCGCTCGCCGGTGCGCTCGAGGCGCTCGAGCGGCGTGGGCAGGCGGGCCAGCGGGATGCGTTCGGGATAGGTGAGCGGGGCGAGCGGCATGGCGGAGTCTCGCGTCCGAGTCTAACCCCGGGTCCCCGGTCGTTCGACACGGGCGCCTTGTGCCGGCCGATGTTCCTTTGGGCCGGCCAACCCTGGGTCTACTCTCGTCTGCCGGCCGGGGTTCCCGGCCCGGGTCGGAAGACATGCAGACTCCCGCCGCACCCACCGTCCCCGTGATCGAGACCGAGCGCCTGGTCCTGCGCGGCCACCGGCTCGACGACTTCGACGACTCCGTCGGCGCTGTGGGCGGATCCGGAGGTCACCCGCTTCATCGGCGGCAAGCCGCAGTCGCGCGAGGAGGCCTGGACCCGGCTCCTGCGCTACATCGGGCACTGGTCGGTGATGGGCTTCGGCTACTGGGTCGTGTCGGAGCGGGCGTCCGGCCGCTTCGCCGGCGAGGTCGGATTCGCCGAGTACAAGCGGGCGATGGAGCCGTCCATCGAGGGCACGCCGGAGATCGGCTGGGTGCTGGCCGGGTGGGCGCGCGGCCGGGGCTTCGCGACCGAGGCGGTGCGCGCCGCGGTGGCGTGGGGCGAGACCAACTTCGGGCCGGACAAGCGCACCGTCTGCATCATCGCGCCGGGGAACCTGGCCTCCATCCGGGTGGCCGAGAAGCTGCGGCTATGCGCGGGTCGGCGAGGCCGACTTCCATGGCCAGCCCACGCTCCTGTTCGCCCGCGAGTAGGCCGCGGCGGGCTCAGCCGAGCTGGAGCAGCTCGAACCTCGAGCCGTCGTCGGTCGGCCGCGACAGGTCCTCGTAGACCTCGGCCAGGCGCTCCTGCGACCAGCCCAGAAAGACGCCGTCGCCCCGGTACACCGGCTGGTCGCCGGTCTCGCCCGGGAGCTCCATGCGGACGATGCCGCCCGCGCCCTGGTCGCAGGTCAGGTCGAGCCGCCAGGCCGAGGTGGTCACCCCGCTGTCACGCCGGCGCACCAGCACCCGCTCGATCGGGCGGGCCTCGATGGCGGTCAGGCCGAACGCGTCGTGGCCGGCCTCGGCGCTGGTCTCGGTGCCGGGCTCGGCGCCGGTGTCGCTCTCGGTCTCGCTCATGGTCGGACCCGGCCAGTCTAGCCCGGGCCGCGGCGGGGCGCCGAATGCCGCACGGCGCGGCGCGGCGAGACGCAGTGTCAGATGGGCGCAGTGCATGACGAGGACGTCGCGGTCGATGACCGTCCGGCGATGACCTGGGTCGGCGCCGAGTGGGGCCTCGGGTCGCGTCGCACCGCGGCATCAGGCGGCCGAAGAGGGGATCGCGCGGCGCGGCGTAGAACCGAAAAACGGCGCGTTGGAAGCGCCACCGGAGGCCATTTTCCGGGCCTGTATTGGGGGTCAAGGTCAGGAAATTAAAACAGAATACAGTGACCTACCCGGTCGAACTTGACCCCCCTCGGCCGATCGGGAATGCTCCGGCCCGTGAGTCCCAGACGAATCGCACGACTTGCCGGCGGCGACATCGGTCTGGCCCCCATCCTGATCGCTCTTGTCGCTTTCAGCCTGGCTCTCATCACGTACTTCGGCTGACGCAACCTGGCGCCCTGCGCGGTCATCGGACCGCGCAGGTGCGTGACAGGGGGCACGCGACCTGGCGCTCCGCAGCGCCGCTCGCCGCCGGCTGTCCTTCCTCACCCGTGGCCGCCGAGGTGTCGGGCCCGGTCCCCGCTTCTCGATCGCCGCGGCCGGCCAGCTCGGAATCGCCTGGCGGCTCGTGCTCCAGCCGGAGACCTCCGTCCCCGAGCCCGCTCGACCCGCTCAGCGCCGGCCGACCTCGGCCAGGACCCGCGCCGCGGCGTCCATCATCGGGACCGCGAGCAGCGCGCCGGTCCCCTCGCCGTGCGCGAGCCCGAGATCGAACAGCGGCTCGAGCCCGAGCGCGCGCAGGCCGGCGCGATATCCCGGGCTGGCGCCGCCGTGCGAGGCAACCAGGTAGCCGACCGCGGTGGGGGCCAGGCGGACGGCGACCAGGCCCGCCGCCCAGGTGCCGTGGTCATCGAGCACGACCGGCACGTGGACCGACGCCGCGGCCAGGATGACGCCGACCTGGAGCGCGACCTCGAGCCCGCCCAGCGCGGCCAGGGTGCGCAGCGGGTCGGCCGGGCCGTCCTCGCCGGGAAGCGCGCCCGGGTTGGCGGCCAGCGCCGCGGCGATGGCCTGAGCATCCTCGTCGCATGACGCGATCGCGGCCGGCGAGGTGCCGGTCAGCGCCGCGATCAGGGCGCCGCTGGCGATCTCGCCGCCGGGCGCCACCTGGCCCAGCGCCAGCACATCGAGCCCGGCATCGGCCAGCGCGATGGCCAGGGCCACGCCGGTCTCGATCCCGTGCCGCGCGGTCTCCTCGCTCATCGCCGGCCCGCGCGTGATCGAGTCGGTGCCATCGGCCAGCCGGAAGCTCATCACCCCGCGGCCGAGCTCCAGCTTGTCCCCGCCGCGGACCCCGGCATCGACCAGCACCAGGTGCGCATCCGCCGTCCGCGCCGCCGCCGACACCGCGGCCTCGCCGCTGGCGATGAGGCGCAGCGCCGTCGCCGCCGGTCCGCTGGCCCCGAGGTCGACCCCGGGCCACGCCACCCCGTGATCCGCGGCGCACACCAGCGCCGTTCGCCTGCGTCAGGCTCGGCCGCGGCGTGTGCCGCGCGCCCGCCAGCCGCGCCGCCAGCGCGCTCAGCTTGCCCAGGCTCTCCCCGGCCGGCAGGTGCCTGTCCAGCCGGTCTCGCGCGGCCGCCGCCATGGCCTCGCTGGCCGGGAGGATCGACGACAGGACATGGTCGAGCAGCAAGGCCGAGTCGTACCCGAAATCGCCGCGGCTTGACATATAAGAGAACGATTATATAAAGGCTCACGCGGCGCCGAGTGTCCGCCGGATCGCCCATCAGATGACCGCCAGCCGCTCGAGCCGACGCTCCCGCGCCTTCCGGGCAGGGCGGCAGGGTCCGCGCGCGCCGCCGACGGCCGCGGCCGGCTTCCGGCGGGCGCCAGCGTGTTTCGCGCCATCGCGGATCCGACGCGCCGGGCGATGCTGGACCGGCTGCTGGCCGGCGAGTGCGCGGCCGGCGACCTGGCCGCGGGGGGCGCCGGCGCATGAGTCAGCCGGCGCTGTCCCAGCACCTGGCCGTGCTGCGCCGGGCCAATCTGGTGACCCAGCGCCGCGACGGCCGGCGCCGGCTCTATCGCATCAACCCGGAGCCGCTGCGCGAGATCGTCGACTGGCTCGAGCACTACCGCCGCTTCTGGGACGCGAAGCTCGATGCGCTCGGCGCGCTTCCTCGACCGCGAGGCCGGCCGCGCGAGGACCGCCACGCGCCGCCCGACGAAAGCGAGAGACATGAAGCGCAAGCTGACCAGGACCGTCGTCTATCCTCACCCGGTGGAGCGGGTGTGGCGCGCGCTGACCGACCGCGAGGCGCTGGGGCAGTGGCTGATGGACAACGACTTCGAGCCGGAGGTCGGGCGCGAGTTCCAGTTCCGCGCCGACCCCGCGCCCGGCTGGGACGGCGTGGTGCACTGCAAGGTGCTGGAGCTGGACGAGCCGCGCCTCCTGCGCATCTCGTGGCGCGGCGGGCCGGTCGACACGGTCGTGACCTGGCGGCTGGCCGCGCTCGACGGCGGCCGCACCCGCCTCGAGTTCGAGCAGGCCGGCTTCGACGGCCTCAAGGCCATCATGGTCAGCTTCATCCTGGGCCGCGGCTGGCCGCGGATGGTCGACGTGCTGCTGCCGCGCGTGCTGGACCAGCTGGCCGGCGGCCTCGACCCGGCCGCGATCACCGACGACGGCGGCGAGCACCACAGCCGCATCTCCCACCTCATCGCGCGCGTGGCCGCAGCGGCTGCCGCGGTCGACGCGCGTGACCCACCAGCGACGAGAGGACGACATCATGGCCAAGCCGATTCCCGAAGGATTCACCAGCATCACTCCCCACCTCGTCATCGACGGACTGCGAGAAGGCGCTCGCGTTCTACGAGAAGGCGTTCGGCGCCGAGATCCTGGCCCGGGCGCCGGGGCCCGACGGCCGCATGTGGCACGCGTCGATGCGCATCGGCGGCTCCGTCGTCATGATGGCCGACTACTTTCCCGAGATGTCCAACGGCACCAGCGCCGCCCACGACGGCGGGCAGCACGTCGGTCGTCATCCAGATCTACTGCGCCGACGTCGACGCGCTGTTCGATCGCGCGGTGAAGGCCGGCGCGACGACGCTCATGCCGCCGATGGACATGTTCTGGGGCGATCGCTACAGCCAGGTCACCGATCCGTTCGGCCACTCCTGGGCCATCGCCACGCACAAGGAGGACCTCACCCCGGAGCAGCTGCAGAAGCGGGGGCAGGAGGCGATGGAAGCGATGGCGGCCCAGAAGGCCGGCAAGTAATCCTGCGCTCGGGTGCGGCGCGGCTTCCCGGGCGGGTGCCGCCATGGATTCCGGGGCAGCGGATGTGAACGTACGCACGGCGCGGAGCGACGCTCGAGCACCCACCGCGGGCTGGTCCCTGCACACCACGATGGGGAGGGGACTCCCACTCAGGTTTCGCGGGTGAGCAAGGTTCTCATCGCCGGGTGGATTCGTTCTCGTCGGTTGCCCCGGGCTCCTCACGTTGGATCAGTGGCTTGCGATCCGTTGGGGCCGGTAACGGCGTGTGTATCGCCGCCTCATCTCCCGGCCCGGCCGGGATGGAGGTCGGACATGGACCATCCTGTACCCCGCTTCTTCGCCGGGCTCGCGCCGGCGCTCGGCCTCGCCGCGCTCGCGGCCTGCTCCGATCCGTTCGGATTCGACGCTGCCCCGGTCGAGGGGCCGGAGGTCTGTGCTGCCAGCAGGGAATGGCTCCCTGACACGGCGCCGATGGACCTCTTCAAGCCGCTGCCGCACCCGGCCACCGAGTGTCCTTTCTACCGGGGCGGCTGGCAGAACTTCCTCATCGCGACCCAGCCCGACGCGGACGGCGCTCCCGCCATCCTCTCGTACCCGACGATCGACGACGTGTTCGAGCACGCGGTGCCGCCGGCCGAGGGACGCGCCTTCCTGGGCGACATCAAGCAGGCTGGCGGGCGCCAAATCCTCATCGACCAGAACGGGAACTCGCTCTACTACGGCATCCATGTGAACCAGGAGTACGCCGACTTCATCGCCAGCCACGGTCTGCGCACGCGCGAGGCGGTGGAAAACGCCGACCCCAAGCTGTTCTTCCCGGCCGGCGTGGTCGAGTTCAAGTCCGCCTGGCAGATCGTGGAGGACGGCGACGATGCGGACGACTACATCTCGGTGATGACGACGGTCCCGACCCTGTCGATGGACGCGGACCATCACGTCGTCGAGGACCGCGACACGCCGCGCGAGGTCCGGGTCAGGCTCCTGGCCCTGCACGTCGTGTTCACGCTCCCCGGGCATCCCGAGTTCGTCTGGGCCACCTTCGAGCACAGCACCGGGACCCCGGACGCCCAGGCGGCCGACGGAAAGCGCGACGTGGCGCCGGTCTCGGCGGACAACCCGGACCTCGACGATCCGAACAACCTCGCGAACGAGACGGTCATCAGCGCCGACGAGCACATCCTGTACGGCGGCGGCACCCCGGCGAACGCCGGGAACCAGGCGATCGCCGAGGAAGAGCTCGTGCTCGATGAGGCGACCCAGAAGTTCGATCGGGTGACCTCGGTCTACCGGATGTTCCCGGCCTCCAAGTCGAACACGATCGACCCGGACGAGGCCATCTCGTCCCTCAACCTCAACGTCGAGGCGCTGTTCGCCGAGGCCGCCGACACGCTCGATCCGGCCGATCGGCGGGGCCACTACCGGCTGGTCGGCGCGGTCTGGATGGACAAGCCGGAGTACTTCCTCGACGACTCCGCCATCCAGAACGACGAGACGAGCCCCTTCATCGACGAGCCCGGCTTCGTCGATGACATCCGCGCGAACGGCTCGGACAGCGACTTCTCGATCCTCGCGGGAGAAGATCGCCTGTCGAGCACGGCCATGGAGTCGTTCACCCAGGCGCCCGATTCGTTTCCCAACTGCTTCAGCTGCCACAACACGCAGGCGGTCACGGCCAAGGGGGTGCCGCTGGATCGCGACAGCAGCGGGGTGAAGCTCCTGGATCCCAAGCGACTCAACGTCAGCCACGTGCTGAGCCAGTTCATCCTCGAGGAGAACCAGGCCGCGGAGGAGGCCCTATGAGGACGCGGCTCTTGATCGGCGCGTGGGCGATCGCGATGGCGCTCGGCGCGCCGCAGGCGGCCGGCCAGCGCGGCCGGCCAGCGCGGCCCCACCCGCACAAGGCGTGTCGCAGCGCCTACGCCGGCGGACAGAAGCTCGCGCACCAGGGGCAGCTGGTCAGGGCCAAGAAGCTGCTCCGCTCCTGCGCGAAGCCGAAGTGCGGCGCCTTCCTCGAGCACCAGTGCACCTTGCAGTACGGCCAGATCGAGGCGGAGATGCCGACGGTGGTGCCGACCGCGACCGACGAGGCGGGCGCGCCGGTCCTCGACGTGACCTTGAAGGTCGACGGGACGGCGCTGGCCTCGCGCCTCGACGGGCGCGCCGTGCCGATCAACCCGGGCCTGCACGAGTTCGCCTTCGTGACCCGCGATGGCGTCGTGGTCAGGATGAAGATCATGGTCGTCCACGGCCAGCGGAACCGCCGGCTCCGCGTGTCGGTCAAGAAGCCCGCGGCACAGCCGGACCGGACCGCGTCCAGTCCGCCCGAGGCCGACCGGCCGCCGGCCGGGGCCGACCGACCGCCGCCGTCCACGCTCGTGGTCTCGCCGCCGGCGCCGCCGGAGCGCCACCGGAGCCGCTGGTTCACGACCGGCTCGTACGTGCTCCTGGGCGCAGGCCTGGCCGGCGTCGGCGGATACGGCGTCCTCACCTACTGGGGCAGGAAGGACAACGACGAGCTGGCCGCCTGCTCGCCCACCTGCCCCCAGTCCGCCGTCGATCACATCGACAACCTCTACCTCGCGGCGAACGTCTCGCTCGCGGTGGGCGCGGCGGCGCTGCTCGGCGGCGCCTACCTGGTCTGGCGGAACCACGCCAGCTACTCGGTCGAGGTGCAGCCGACCGGCTCCGGCGCCCTCGCCACCTTCGGCGGTGTCTTCTGAGCGGGAGATCGACCATGCACCGGTACGCTTCACTCCTCGCCCTCTCGTTCACCGCCGTCACCGTCACCGGCTGCTTCCAGGAGCTCGACCGCGACGCGGCCGGCGGCGAAGCAGCGGTGACCGACGCCGGCCCCGCGCTCGACACCCCGCCGATCGAGCTGCCCGGCGGCGAGACCACCGACGATCCGTGCGTGGCCACGTCCCTGCAGGCGACCGAGATCCTGACCACGAATTGCGCCGGCTGCCACGGCGGCGGCAGCGCCGGCGCGCGGCAGGGCCAGCCCCCGTTCGACTACGTGCTCGACGTCGAGCATCTCAAGGAGGCCCGCTCGGCCACGGTCCCGGATCCGATCGAGCCGGACCTCGGGATGCGGTTCGTGCGCCCTGGCGACCCCGAGAGCTCGAGGGTGTGGGTCCGCATCGCGGTGGGCGAGATGCCTCCCGAGCTGCCGATCGGCGTCGACCCGATCCCGCGCCCAAGCGTCAGCGACGCGTCCCTCCTCTACACGTGGATCCTGGACTGCGTGGAATAGCTGATCAGATCCCGAGGTGGGCGGCGCGGACTCCGGGCTGGGCGCCGCCTCGGGTCAGTCGCGCAGGAGCAGGAACTCGTGCACGATGCCGTCGGGCATGCGATAGAGCAGCGCCTTGACCGTGCGGCCGGGGAAGGCGAAGCGGATCCCGGTCACCTCCATGCCGCCGCGCGCGCGCCGTTCGGTGATGTTCGACCGACTTCGGCTCGCCGAGCGCGCGCAGGCGCGGCGCCGCCTCCTGCAGCCGCGCGTCGTCGAGGTACGCGGCCATCTCCGGGCTCAGGCGCGAGCGATCCATCTGCCCCTCCTGCATCTGGTGGAGGAGGGCCAGCGCCACCTCGCTGGCCGGCGGACCGGTCACCTCCGGCACGTGCGTCGTCGGCCCGAGCAGGAGCCCGACCAGCTGCTGGCTCAGGTCGCCGGGGCTGCCGCCCTCGGTGTTGACCAGCAGGATCACGGCGGAGCGGGTGCGCGGCACGAGCGTGTTGTAGGTGAGAAAGCCGGCCACCGCGCCGCTGTGCGAGAGCACCGTCTCGCCGCCGGTGCGCCGCACGCCGATGCCGCAGCCGTAGTCGGTGCTGCGCCCGTTCTCGAGCGAGCGCGCGCTGGTCATGCGCGCCAGCGACTTCGCCGACAGCAGCTTTCCGCCCATCAGCGCCAGGTCCCAGCGCGCCAGGTCGCCGGCGCTGGCGTACATGCCGGCGGCGGCGTGCAGCCAGCCGGCCGACTCGGGCGCCACCGGCCGCGGATCGCCGAGCGCGAAGCTCAGGTGCCCGGCGGCCAGTCCCGGAGTGCCCGGCGGCGGCGCGAACGAGGTGCGGGTCATGCCGAGCGGCGCGAACACGCGCTTGCGCAGGAGCTCGCCCAGCGGCGCGCCGCTCACCTTCTCGACCACTCTGCCGAGAACGATGAAGCCGGTGTTGCTGTACGAATAGCGGGTCCTGGGCTCGAACTCGAGAGCCCCGGTCGCGTAGCGCCGGATGACCTCGTCCGGCGTCGTCGGCTGGCGCATGCGGCGATCGACGAAGTCGAGCGGGTAGTAGTCCGGATAGCCGGAGAGATGGGCGCCCAGGTCGTCGAGCCGGATGTCGGCGGCGCGGGTCAGGTCCGGGTAGTGGGCCGCGACGCGGTCGTCGAGCGACAGCTTGCCGTCGTCCTCGAGCAGCAGCGCGGCGGCGCAGGTGAACTGCTTCGTGATGGAGCCGATGCCGAACGCCGTATCGGGAGTCACCGGCGCCCGGGTCTCGAGCGACGCCAGCCCGTAGGCGCGCGACAGGGCCACCTCGCCGTCGCGGACGATCACCAGCTGCGCGCCGACGATCTTTCGACTCACGACCTGGGCGGCCACGTACGCGTCGATGTCGGCCACGTCGAAGCGGGCCGGTAGCGCCGGGCCGTCCGACCCGGATGGAGCGGCCGCCGGGGCCTGGGTGCCGCAGGCGGTGAGAGAGGCCACGAGGAGGGGGCCGAGCGGCGCGCGCATGGCCGCATGGTACCGTGTCCGGGCTTCCGTACGCCGACGTGCCGTCGGTGGAGAGGACGCGAACTCAGCGCGAATCTCGCAGACAGCGGGGGCCGACTGACTTATCCTGCGCGCCATGGGCATCGAGGTCAGCGGCAAGCTGCACGCAATCTTCGACACGAAGCAGGTGACCGATCGCTTCCAGAAGCGCGAGTTCGTCGTCGAGATGTCGGACAACCCGAAGTACCCGCAGGTCGTCCTGTTCCAGCTCACCGGTGATCGCTGCGAGCAGCTCGACCGCTTCCGGGTCGGCGATCAGGTGCGGATCGAGTTCAGCCTGCGCGGCCGCGAGTGGAAGAGCCCGCAGGGCGAGGTGAAGTACTTCAACAGCCTCGACGTGTGGCAGATCGAGTCCGCGCGCGGCGGCCGCCGCGACGAGGCGCCCCGCGACGACGACGTCCCGCCGCCGTCGGACGAGGACGCGCGCCCCGAGCCGGAAGACATCCCGTTCTAGGGCCGGTACTTGGCGGCCTGGCGGTCCAGTAGCTCGCGGCAGGGGGTCGACACCTGCGCGGCGCAGAAAGATCCAGTGCCGAGGCCATCACGGCGAGGCCGGACCGTGTGCCGTCGTGGCACCATGTCAGCAGGATGCAGCGCTACGTGGGGGGGTGTCATTGTGGGCATGTCCGGTTCGAGCTGTGGGGGCCGCCGATGCAGGCGCTGTACTGTCACTGCTCGATCTGTCGAGGATCGACCGGCAGCCCCTATCTGATGGTGGGCTTCTGGCGCCCGGATCGCACCCAGACCGTCGGGAGCCTGCTGCATCGGCCCACGTCCGAGTGGCTCACGCGCCACCGCTGCGCCGAGTGCGGCGCCGCGATCTACAACGCGGTGCGGTCGGAGCGGCTCGCGTCGAACAACTTCATGCTGCCTCTGCTCAGCGTGCGAGACGCCGCCGTGCAGCCGACCCACCACATCTACTACGCCGAGCGGATCATGGACATCGAGGACGACCTGCCCAGGTTCGACGGCTTCCAGTGGCTGTCGGCGACGATGGCCGGCGGCTGAAGGCCCGGGCCTCGGCCCGCGGATGCGTGCTTCACGGCATGCGCGGGCCGGCGCGGCCCATCTCGTCGACGAGGCGTGCGACCAGCTCGGCCGCGGGCAGCCCGCGACTCATGGGCGCGCCCTGGCCCGCCCACATCGAGTAGAACTCCATGCGGCTGGCCCGCATCGCCGTGCCGCGCAGCTCGCTCGTCATCGCGTTCATGATCGGATAGGGCGGCAGCTCGTCCTGGTGCGGGTGGAGCAGCTCCATGTAGCGGTTGACGATGCCGCGCGCGGCCCGGCCGGAGAAGGCGCGCGTGACGATGGTGCGCGTCGCGGCCGGGCTCATCAGCAGGCGCTTGTAGTCGGGCGCGATGCCGGACTCGGGGCAGGTGAGGAACGCGGTGCCCATCTGCACGCCGGCGGCGCCCAGGCCCAGGGCGGCGGCGATGCCGCGGCCGTCCATGATGCCGCCGGCGGCGAGCACCGGCGTCTTCACCGCGGCGGCGACCATCGGCACCAGCGCCATCGTGCCGATGAGCGACTCCTCGGCGCTGCCGATGAAGGTCCCGCGGTGCCCGCCCGCCTCTGCACCCTGGGCGCAGATGATGTCGGCCCCCGCCTCCTCCCACGCGCGCGCCTCGGCCACGTTGGTGGCGCTGCCCAGGACCAGGCTGCCGCGCGACTGCAGCGCGCGCACCTGCTCACCCGGCAGCACGCCGAAGTGAAAGCTGGCCACCGGCGGCGCCGCCTCGCGCACGGCGGCCAGCTGATCGGCGTAGCGCTCGCAGAAGCGCGAGGGGATCTGGACCGCGGGAAGACCCAGCTCGCGCCGGATCGGCGCCAGCAGCTCGGCCGCGCGCTGGATCTGCGAGCGGGTCGGCTCCTCGTCGGCGCGCGGCTCGTCCAGGATGAAAAGATTCACGTTGAAGGCACGGTCGGTGCGCTCACGGATGGCGGCCACGTCGTCGAGGATCTTCTGCGGCGCGGAGATGGCCGCGCCCAGCGAGCCGAGCGCTCCGGCCCCGCACACAGCGGCGATCAGATCGGGCGTGGTGGCGCCTCCCGCCATCGGTGCCTGCACGATCGGGTGCTGGATGCCCGCGCGCGACAGCAGAGCCCGGGTCGAGGTAGTGTCGGTGGAGTCGCTGGCCATGCGCCGCGATCTTGCCATGAGCGCCGCCAGGATCGCCCGTGCAACTACGCGACCGGCCGCGCCGCACAGTGGGACGAATTCGGGTCTACGAATTACATTGACCCTGACAGTGGCCAACGTAACGTCATGGAAGCGGGGAGTGCACGGACAATGAGCGCCAGCCGAGGTGCGCGCTTGCAGTTTCGCGCGGGCGTGAGGGAGAGCCACGCCGACGTGCTGACGCCCGCCGTCGTCGGCGCGCTCGAGGCGCTGGCTCGCCTTCAACCGGGAGCGCGTGGTTCTCATGCGGGAGCGCATGAGCCGGCGCGCCGCACGGTCCCGCGACCGGCGGCGCATCGAGTTCCTCGACCCGGCCAGCCGCATCGGCCGCACCCGGCTCACCGTGCAGCAGGCGCGCGACGGGCAGTTCGACGGCTCGCCCATCCCGGACGACCTGCAGCGCCAGTGGATCCAGGGCACCGGGCCGGGCACGCGCCCGCGCGCCACCGTGGAGGAGGGCATCCGCAACGTGGCCTACGCGCTGCTCTCGGGCGCGGACGGGTGGATGTTCGACGGCGAGGACGCGCTGGGCCAGGTGTCGACCATGTCGCTCGACAACCAGCGCAACCTCCGCCTCGCGTTCGCCGGCGAGGATCCGTTTCCGCGCGTCGCCGAGGCGGTCGCCGGCGAGATGAACGCCTGGGCCGAGGAGTTCCTCGGCCGCCGCATCATCGCCGACTGGCGCGCGCAGCTCGACTTCACGACCCGCATCTTCCGGCCCCGCGGCCTGCACCTCGACGACCGCCACGTGCGCGATCGCGACGGCGCCGGCTTTCGGCGCGTCGATCGTCGACGCGGCCATCTACGTGGCCGGCAACCACCGCACCCTGCGCGCGGCCGGGCGCTCGCTGGTCCTCTACCTGCCGAAGATCCAGACGGCGGAGGAGGCCGCGCTGTGGAACGACATGCTGGGCGCGCTCGAGGCGCACCTCGGGCTCGGCGCCGGCGACATCAAGACCTACGTCCTGGTCGAGCAGCTCGAGGCCAGCTACCAGCTGATGGAGATCCGCGCCGCGCTCGGCGGCTCGCTTCGTCGGCTTCAACACCGGCCGCTGGGACTACATCAACAGCGTGGCCGACGCGATGGCCTGGGACCCGGACTTCGTCAATCCCAACATCGACGCCATCACGATGACGTACGGCTACATGCGCGTGTACGAGGACCGCGTCCGCCGCGCGGTCAACACGCCGGACCGCAACGGCCGCACCGCGCTGTGGCAGGGCGGCATGGAGCCGAACATCCCGGTCGGATCGGCAGACGGCGTGGCCAGCGCCATGAAGCGCGCGGTCGCCGGCGGCGCAGCGCGAGCAGCAGGCCGGAGCCAGCGGCAAGTGGGTGGCGCACTGGAAGATGGTCCACATCGTGCGCCCGGTGTGGGAGGCGGCCGGCCAGGCCAACCAGCTCGGCCGCCGCTTCCCGCCGCTCGGCTACGGCGCCGGCGACGCGGCCGCGCTCACCCTGCTCGAGCCGGCGCCGCGCACCGTGCGCGGCGCGCGCGACCTGCTCAGCGTCGCGCTGCAGTACGGCAACGCCTTCGGCCGCGGCTTCCAGGCCGCCGCGCTCAAGCCGGCGGACTGCTTCGGCGACGACGACGTCCTCTACCTGATGGAGGACATGGCGACCGGCGAGATCCGGCTCAGCATCCTGTGGGAGTGGCTGCACAAGCGCGCCCGCTTCACCGAGGACGACGCCGCCACCGGCATCGCGCGCGGCGACGCGTTCGACGCCGGAGCTGTTCGAGCGCCTCCTGGCCGAGGAGTACGCCGCGCTGCGCGGCGCATCGCAACCGCGACGTGCACGACGACTCGAAGGACACGACGCTGCCGATCGCGCGCGAGATCGCGGAGCGCTACGTGCAGAGCGGCGACAAGCCGCCCTGGTACATCGATCTGCTCAACCTCAATCTGGACAATCACGACCTCGAGCAGGCGCGCGCCCGCATCGAGGCATACATGACGGCGCTCGGCGCGCGACGGGGCGCGCCTGACCGAGAACGTCGACTTCGCCGCGTAGTCGTGGGCAGGGGGCCGCCGCCGGCGGCCAAGGGGGACAAGATGTCGATGCTGGACAAGCAGATCGCCGAGCTCCGCGAGTGGTTCGCGAGCCCGCGCTTCCGCGGCATCCGGCGGCTGTACACGGCGCGCCAGGTGGTCGAGCAGCGCGGCACCATGCGCGCCGACTACACCGTCGCGCGCACCGCGGCGGAGGGCTTCTACGCGCTGCCTGCGCGAGCTCTTCGCCGAGAAGAAGTGCATCACCACCTTCGGCCCGTACTCGCCGGGCCAGGCGGTGGCGATGAAGCGCGATGGGCATCGAGGCGCATCTACCTGGGCGGCTGGGCCACCAGCGCCAAGGGCTCGGCCAACGAGGATCCCGGGCCCGGACCTGGCCAGCTATCCGCTCAGCCAGGTGCCCGGACGAGGCCGCGCCGATCGTGCGCGCGCTGCTGACCGCGGACCGCAACCAGCTGCTACGCGCGCCTGCGCATGACCGAGGAGCAGCGCCTGGGCTCGCCGGCGGTCGACTTCCGGCCCTTCATCATCGCCGACGCCGACACCGGCCACGGCGGCGACGCGCACGTGCGCAACCTGATCCGCCGCTTCGTCGAGGTCGGCGTGCCCGGCTACCACATCGAGGACCAGAAGCCGGGCGCCAAGAAGTGCGGCCACCAGGGCGGCAAGGTGCTCGTGTCGCGAGGACGAGCAGATCAAGCGCCTGTCCGCGGCCCGCTTCCAGCTCGACGTCATGGGCGTGCCCGGCATCATCGTGGCGCGCACCGACGCCGAGTCGGCCACGCTGCTCGACGGGCGCGGCGACGAGCGCGACCAGCCCTTCATCCTGGGCGCCACCAACCTCGACGCTGCCGACCTACAAGGCGTCGTTCCTCGCCATCCTGCGCCGCTTCTTCCGCGCCGGCGTCGAGGAGCTGTCCGGCCACCTGCATCTACGCGCATGAGCGAGTCGGAGTACGCCGCGCGCCGACGCGTGGCTGGAGCGCACGGGCCTGATCGGCGCCGATCGACAAGGCGGTGGCGTCGCTGCAAGACGACCCGGCGCGCGGCGTCGACGCGACGCTTCGACGCGGTGTTCGGCCGCTTCGTCGACGCCTGGCAGGCAGGAGGCCGGGATCAAGACCTACGGCGAGGCGGTCGCCGAGGCGATGACCTTCCGCGCCGGCGAGGGAGACACGTTCCCGATGACGCCGGCCGAGTGGCTCGAGTTCGCGCGCCGCGCGTCGTTCTACGAGGCGCGCGAGCGGGCCGCCGCCATGGGCATCCCGGCGGCGTGGGACTGCGAGCACGCCAAGACGCCGGACGGCTACTACCAGGTGCGCGGCGGCATCGACTACGCGATCGCCAAGTCGCTGGCGGCCGCGCCGTTCGCCGATCTCCTGTGGATGGAGACCAAGACCGCCGACCTGGACGACGCGAAGCAGTTCGCCGAGGCGATCCACGCCGTCTATCCCGACAAGATGCTGGCCTACAACCTGTCGCCGTCGTTCAACTGGGACACCACCGGGATGAGCGACGACGCAGATGCGCGCGCTTCCCCGACGAGCTCGGCAAGCTCGGCTACGTCTTCAACTTCATCACCTACGGCGGCCACCAGATCGACGGCCTGGCCGGCGAGGAGTTCGCCCGCGCGCTGCGCGCAGGACGGCATGCTCGCGCTCGCGCGCCTGCAGCGCAAGCTTCCGCCTGCTCGAGTCGCCGTACCGCACGCCGCAGACGCTGGTCGGCGGCCCGCGCGCCGACGCCGCGCTCATGTCGATCTCCGGGCGCACCTCGACGCACCAAGGCGATGGGCAAGGGCTCGACCCAGTTCCAGCACCTGGTGCAGACCGAGGTGCCGCCCAGCCGCCTCGAGGAGTGGCTGGGGCCCTGGTGCGCGCCACTGGCGCGTCGCCGGACGGACTCAAGGTCTCGCTCAAGCCGCACACCGCCGGCTCCGACCTGCTCGAGCTCGCCATCCGCTCCCCCGGCGGCGAGAAGGTCGCTCAACGTCGTCTTCGCGACGATCAAGGACCGGCGCGGCCGCCGCATCCTCTCGGTGCGCGACCAGAACACCTTCGACCCGGGCCTGCGCAAGAAGCGCCTCATGACCCTGGCCCACCTGTTCCTGATCCACCGCTACAACGTCGAGTCGGTCCACTACCTCACCCCGACCGACGACAACCAGCGCCAGGCAGCCAGCATGAAGGCCCGCGGCATCTACAGCGACGTCCACAACGAGGTCGGCGAGATCATCGTCGCCGACGTGAACGCCCCGCGCATCCAGGAGCTGCTCGCCCCGGACGGAGCGGCGCTGCAGGAGCTGATCGCGAACGGGTGAGGCTGCGGCGGCTACTCGGGCAGATCGACCCCGTGGCCGTCGTCCGCCTCGAACGGGAGCACGTCGCGCGCCCACAGCCGGTAGGTGACGCCGTCCTCGTCGCGCACGGTGAGGAAGTAGTCACCCAGCTCCTGCGACTCGAGCCAGGCCCGGCGCAGCGCGGCCACTGCCTCCGGATCTTCGATCAGCCCGGGCACGACGCCGTCGGTCCCCCCGTCTTGCGGGCCCGTGAAGTCGGCGATGGGCGGGTCGTAGACCCAGTCGAAGACGGGGGCCTCGGTGGGAAAGCTGTCGAGAGGACTCTCGATCGCCATCGCGCGCATGGGCCCGTCGAGCGGCTGCCCCTCGGCACGGAGCAGCTCGTTCTCGGCGAGCAGCCGGTCGCCGATGGTGGTGAGCTGCCGGGGCACGTTTCCTCCCTCGCACTGGTCGTGGCACTCGACCCGGCCGGCCGGTTCCCACAGCAGCAGCGGCGGAGCGTCGGCGAGCAGGCCCCTCCAGTTGCCGTCGTAGAAAGAGGGCCAGGTGGCGACGCCGAGCTGTGACGTGAGGCGTTCTTCCGCCGCGTCGTCGAGGGTGCCGGTGAGCGCCTGGCCGTCGTGGCCGCTGGTCCAGTAGCGACAGTTGCCGTCGACGTACACGAATGGGTTGCCGTTGGCGATGCCGGTCTCGGAGGCGATGAACCGGTACCAGCTACCGCCGAACAGGGCTGCCAGCCGCAGCTCGTCGCTGCCATCGCATATCGCCACCGGCGAGGATGCGTCGGCCGGATCATCGCGCGCGTCGGTCTGCTGCCCGCCCGCATCGGCCGTGCTTGCGGCGCCGCCGCCGTCGTCGCCACCGCAAGCGGCGAGCCACGTGACCGCCGCCAGTGTCCGCATCAGGGCCAACCTCATCGCGACTCCTCCCCGGCTGGTCAATCCTACATGGCGGGCGACGGCAGAGGATCGCCACCCGCCATGACCTTGCGCACGCCGCGCGGCTGGTTCGTCGCGATGGGTGCCGACCATGGCGCCGGTGACCTGACATGTAGCGCGCGAAGTTCGACAGGCCAGGGCCGCGATTCGCGGCCTTGGCCGCTGGCACGGCGGTTGGATGGCCTGTCGAGCAACAACATGTCCACCCCCGAGCTGTCAGTGATCATCCCGGCATACAACGAGGCCCACCGCATCGGTCCGACGCTGCGCGCGGTGATGGCCTGGCTCGCCGAGCATCGGGTCAACGCCGAGGTCCTGGTCGTCGACGACGGCTCGAGCGATTCGACCGTGCAGGTCGCCCGCGCCGTCCCTGGCGTGCAGGTGATCGAGACCTCGCCCAACCGCGGCAAGGGCCATGCGGTGCGGACCGGCATGCTCGCGGCCCGCGGCCGGATGCGTCTGTTCATGGACGCCGACAACGCGACCCCGGTAAGCGAGCTGCCCAGGCTACGGGCCCATCTGGACGACGGAGCGGACATCGCGATCGGCTCGCGTCGCGCACCCGGCGCGCGAACGCTGGCTCCGTCCCCGCTCTACCGCCGCATCTGGTCCAGCGTGGCCAACAAGGTGATCCGTGGATCGCTGACACCGGGCATCCTCGACACCCAGTGCGGCTTCAAGCTGTTCGACGCCGAGGCCGCCATCGCGGTGTTCAGCCTGACCGTCACCGACGGGTGGAGCTTCGACCTCGAGGTGCTCGGCCGGGCCCGGCGCATGGGCTATCGCATCGACGAGGTCCCGGTCACCTGGACCGACGACCCGCGCAGCAGGATCAGCCCGCTGCGCGACGCCATCGCCGTGACGCGCGAGTTCCTGCGCATCCGCCGCCTGCTCGACGCGCGCCAGCCGGCCGGTGCGAGATGAGGTGGGCGGACGCCAGGCTGGCTCTCGATCTCGCGGCCGCGGCTCGAGGCGGTCTGGCGTCTTGCTAACTGCGCGAGGTCGCGACCCGGGGAGGAATGAGGGCGTCGTACGGGGCGAGCTGGCGACCAACCTCACCCACCTTCAATCGCGGAGCTCTCATCGCGCGGTCAGGTGCCGCACGTTGCGGCATTCCGGAAGGAGGGGCGTCAGCCGTCGGGCTTCGACCGGGCGCGGCGGCGATGGAGATCGATGTCGATGGCGGAGCGCTCGCACAGTCGATAGAGCTTGCGGCGCTCGATCCCGAGCAGCTGGGCGGCCGTGCGCATCCTGCCGCCGGTCTTTTCCAGCGCAGCCTCGATCTCGGCGCGACCGGGCTCGACGACCGGCGCGTCCGCGCTCGGCGGTGGCATGCGCTTGTCGCCGCGGAGGGCCCGGCGGTGCGCGCGGAGGCGTTCGGGCAGGTGGTCCGGCTGGATCGGCTCGTGATGATCGCCGGCCATGAGTGAGCGGACGAGACCGCGGAGCTCGCGCAGGTTCTCGGGCCAGGGGTAGAGGAGAAGGCACTCGGCGGCGCCGGTCGAGAAGAGCTCGGCGGGGCAGGCGCCCGCTGCCTCGATGGCGAAGCGTGTCGCCCAGCCGACGATGTCGTCGGGGCGCTTGCGCAGGGGCGGCAGCACGAGAGGCGGATTGCTGGCCCGCAGCCTGGCCAGGAGATCGCGCCGGAAACGACCGCTTCGCACGAAGTCGTCCAGCTCCACGTTGGTGGCGGCGACGATCCGCGCCGGGCTGTGGCGCAGCTCGGTCGAGCCGACCGGGCGGAAGCTCCCGTCCTCGAGAAAGCGCAGGAAGTCGCCCTGGACGTCGAGAGGGAGCTCGCCCACCTCGTCGAGGAACAGCACGCCGGCGCCGGCTGCATCGATGAGCCCCAGCTTTGTCGCGTGGGCACCGCTGAATGCACCGCGGACGTGGCCGAACAGCTCCGAACGCGCGAGCTCGCTGGTGAGCTCGGCGCAGTTCTGGGGGACGAAGGGACGCGGCGCGTTCGCCCTGCCGATGAACTGCGCGGCATGCTCCTTGCCGGTTCCGGTCTCGCCCTGAATGAGGACGTGACCGGTCGCGGCAGCCAGCCGGCGCAGCTGCCCGCGCACGGCGGCCGCCAGCGGCGATTCTCCCGGGAACATGGCGACGTCGTCGTCGATGACGCCGGGTGCGGACGCGCGAAAGACGAGCAGCGAGTCTCCGAGCCTGATGACGGCGCCATCGGCGAGCGCGGCGTGATCCTCCGGCTCGAAGGCGCGCCCATCGATGAAGCCGCCATTCCGGCTGCCGGTGTCGACGAGGTGCCAGCCGAGCAGGCCGGCCTCGATCCGGATGTGCCGCCGGGAGATCCGGCGGTCGTCGAGCACCAGATCGGCGTCGTCGTCGCCGGTGGCCCGTCCGATCGTGAAGCCTTCCGCAGGGATCTGCCTTACCGACTCCGGCGAGGACCCGCTCACGATGCGCATGTGCGCGGCATGTGCATCCATGCGCGCGTCGGATCGCGCCGAGTCTTCCTGACCTTCGGTGTGCTCTGACCCGCCCATCGCCCGTGGCTCGCTCCGACCGCCTGGAGCCCCCTGGCCACGACAATAGTCCTGTCGGAGCCGACAGGAAAGCAGGGTCGCGCGGCCCGGTGGGCGCCGAGCGCCGCGATTGGCACGCGGGACGCAATCGGGACCGGTCGTCTCGATCACGTCACTTCGCGGAGGGTCATCCATGCGCAATGCTGGTCACTGTCTGTTGCGAGCTTCTCCCGCGCTTCGAGCCGTCGCGCTCGCGCTCCTCGGCGGCATGTCCGCCGGCGCCTGTTCCGTCGCCGACGACGTCAACGCGGCGATCGGCGAGGAGCTCTCGGCATCGACATCACCGTGCGGGGGCGTCACCCTCGACGCCCGTCGCGACTACCGACCCAGGAGGTGGACCGACGGCCACGCTGACCTGACCGGCGGTTCGCTGGCCTTCGCCGTACCCGCCGAGATTCCGGTGACGCGCGGGGCAGCCGGCAATGGCAGGGTGAAGCTGGTCTTCGGAAGCGAGTCCGGCGCGACGACGACCTGCGTGTATCGCGGCAACGGCGCCGGCGGGCATGGCGGACGCCGCTACGTCTTCAAGAAGTGCGCCGCGGGCGCGGACCTCGCCGAGCCTGACGATGACGATGCGGACGACGGCCCCGCTGATCTCTTCCCGGTCGCGGGCAGCGTCGTCTCGGCAGACACGTTCACGCTCCATGTCCAGCGGGGCGACAGGAGGTTCGCGGCCACCGTCGTTCGCCTGGCGCTGCCGGGTCCCGCTCTCGACGACGGCGACGAGTGCACGGCCGACTCGTGCGACGTGGCCACCGGCCCGCTGCACACGCCGGTCAACACAGCGCTGTGCCGCGGCAAGGCGAACTTCCACGACCGCACCCTCGCCGGGCTGGAGGGCAACGGGCGGGCCTGCTCCGACTGCCACATGGATCTGGAACGCTTCCAGCTCTCTCCGGCGGCCGCGCGCGCGCGGTTCGACGAGATGGTGAGGTCGGGCGAGGACGATCCGCTGTTTCGCCCCCTCGACGCCGACGACTTCCGCCAGAACGGCGGCGCGGCCGATGACTACACGAACCTGATCGAGAACGGCCTCGTCCGGGTCACCATCCCGCTGCCTCCGGGCGTCGTGCTGCTCGACTGCGGGTCGGCGGTTCCGTGCCCGGCATCGGCCCAGCCGACCGCCGAGACCGTCGCCGACGTCTGGCGCGCGGTGCCGTCAATCCTCGACGTCAACATCACGGGGCCGGACGGCGTCGCTCCGGTGTGGGCGCGCGGGCCCAACCAGGCGGGAGGCTACCAGCTCGACGCGCGCATCGACACGCTGCAGAACCAGGCGCTCGCCGCGCTGCGCGGCCACGCCTCCGTCCTCGTCGATCCGCCGGCGAGCTGGCTGGACGACGTGGCGAGCTTCGAGCGCGCGCAGTTCTCCTCCCCGGGGGTCAAGGCCCTGTCCGACGCGATGGCGATGGCAGGCGACTGCGCGCTGCCCGATCCCGATCCGGTCCTCGACGACCTCGAGATGCAGGGCAAGACCGTCTTCAACCGGTCATGCGCGCAGTGCCACGGCGACCAGGGCGGCCATCCGAGCGGCACCACGCCGATCCCGCAGGGGATCGAGAACACCCCGACCGCACTCCGCCGCTATCACGACATCAGCACCGCCTGTCCCAGGCCGGTCAACACGGCCCCTGTCCCGCGCTTCTCGTTCGCAGCGTGCAGTCCGAGCCAGATGGAGAACGTCCGGACCTATCAGATCACGAACAGCGGCGTCCCTCCGACCGGGACTCCGTGCGGCGGCCCCGCGCCCCAGCCGCCCTGTGTCACTCGAGTCACGACGTCGGATCCAGGTCGCTTGCTGCTCACCGGCTTCCCCGAGCCCGGCGCCTCCGGCGACATCCAGCACATGGACATCCCGAGCCTGCGCGGGATCGGCCGGACCGCGCCCTACTTCAGCAACAACACCGCCGCCACGCTCGAGGAGATGCTCGAGCACTACAAGCAGTTCTTCAGGCGGGTCGCCATCATCGGCCCTGCGGCCCCGATGCTCACCACGCAGCCGGGCGTCGTGCCGCCCGTACACGACCGTCCGTTCACCGACGCCGAGATCCCCGCGCTGCTCGCCTACCTCCGCAAGCTCTGATGCGGATCACTCCCTCGGCAGCGGGATCCACCAGTACGTGGCGAGCGAGTCGGTCATCATGATGGCAGCGGTCTTGCCGTCGCCGGCGATGTGGAAGTCCCCGGCCTCCGTCGATGGCTCGGCGCGCGGTGCGGCGATGCCGGCCATCTCGATCGCGCTCGCGTCGCGGATGCGCGCGATGCCGCTGCCCTCGGTCGTCGAGGTCATCGCGACGAGGGTGCCGTCCGATTGCCATCCGGCAAAGTAGAAGTACGCGCCCGGGACCGCGATGCGACGACGATGGCCGCTGTCCAGATCGAGGAGTGACACCTCGCCGTCGCCGAAGAACCTCTGCACCTGCGCCAGGGTGCGGCCGTCGGGAGAGAGCGAGGCGTTCTTGCCGCCGTACCGGGTCAGCGACCAGCGCGCCCGCTCTCGTCCGCGTGCTCCGCTCTCGACGTCCCAGTCGATCGCCACCACGTCGTCCCCGTGGAGCTCCGCCAGCAGGCACGGGGTCGCACGGCCGCCCGCGCAGTAGAGGGTCACGAAGCCGTGCGTGTTGCCGAGCGGTTCGAGCGCACCGTCGGGCGCGAGGCGGAACAGCTCGCCGCCCGGATACCTGCGGCCGAGGGGAGGCTCGATGAACGGGATCGTTCTCTCGCCGCCCGGGAACCGGCCAAAGATGATCGTCTCGCCGAGCACCGCGAACGGCACCTCCGAGGCCGGCCCGGTACGCACGGCCTCGATCCTGCCATCGGGACGTCTTCGCATGATGCGCAGGCGTCCCTGAACGTTGGCGCCGAAGATGAGCGAGCCGGACGACGTCCAGCCGGCGGCGGGGAGATCACTGATGCGGTCCGAGGGCAAGCGCGTCACGAGGCTCCCCTGCGTGTCGAGGGCGAGGAGCCCCAGATGCTGGTCGATGCCGGACGTGCCGAACAGGATGCCCGCCGAGGAGCACTGCATGCCGGCCAGGGCCTGGTACTCGGGTCCGTTGTAGCGGGTGCGCTCCGCCGGCTCGCCGCCATCCGTACGGGAGGAGGATCTCGACGAGGACGACGTTCCGCATGTTGCGCAGAGCGCACACGAGCGTGTGGTCGCTGAGCCATCCGATCCTCTCGCAGCGGCGACGGGAGACGACCGCAACGGCACCGGAGTCGGTGCTCGTGACCGCGACGCAATCTCCCGCCGGAGACACGATGTTGAGCGCGATCCGGGCGCCGTCCGGCGACCACAGCGCCTCGACGAGCTTGTCGCTGGCGTCGGCAGTGGCCGCCTTGTGCGCGGCGCCGGTCCTGTCGATCCACCAGGCGGCGCTACCCCGGGCGTCGGCGAACAGGAGGCGGCCATCGGCGCCGACGTCGAACTGGTCCCGGGGCTGGACGGTCGGCGCCGCGAGCGAGGGGATCCGGCGCTCCGCACGACCCGTGGCGACGTCGACAGCCCAGATCTCGAACGCTCCTCCGGCCATGGCGAAGCCACAGAAGAGCTGGTCGCCGGTGCGCGACAGCCTGCACAGAGCCGGCGGGCCGGGACGAGGAAGCGGGACGCGGTGACCCGGACCGTCGCCTTGCCGCGGCTCGACCCAAGCCTCGGTCGGCGAGATGCTCGCCACGGTGGACCCGTCGGATGACACGACCATGGCATGAGGCGTGTCCCTTGTCTCGCGTCCGATCACGACCGGTGACCAGTCGGCTGCAGGGGCCGCCGCGGGGCGCCTCACCATGACGAGCAACGCGGCCGCGAGCGCGAGCGACGCGGCCACCGCGAGGACGAGCGCGCGTCGCCGCCGGCCGAGGCGTCGCTCGAGCGCCGAGGCGAGCGCCGCGATCGTCGGCCAGCGGTCGCGAGGGTCGGCCGCCAACCCGCGGGTGACCAGCCGCTGCAGCCAGCGCGGCCCGATCCTGCTGCGCGGCGGACGCAGCGCGCCGAGAGTCTCGGCCATCCGGCCCGGACCTTCGAGCTGGGCGAACGGGCGCTCGCCGTACAGCGCGGCGTACATCGCGACGCACAGGCTGAACTGATCCGCGCGGCCGTCCGCCGCCTGGTTGCGAAGGATCTCGGGCGCGATGTACCCCGGGGTCCCGACGGCGCCTGTCCTCGTGACGTTGTCCAGTTGCCCGGCGCCCTCGGCAGGCGGGACCCGCTCGCCCTCGCCCATGATGCGCGCCACGCCGAAGTCACTGACCCGGGCGACACCGTCCTTTCCGAGGAGGACGTTCTCCGGCTTGAAATCTCGATGCACGAAGCCCGCCGCGTGTGCCGCGGCCAGCCCGCTCGCGGCCTGCAGATACACGCCCACGACCTCGCGCCAGGATCGCCGCTCCGCCTTCAGCCAGTCCGCCACCGTGCCGCCGTCGATGAGCTCCATGACCACGAACAGCCGCTCGTCGCTCACGCCGATGTCGTAGACCGTGGCGATGTTCGGATGGCTGAGGTTGGCCATCGCCCGCGCCTCGCGCGCAAGCCGCCCCTGTCCCGACCCTGGATCGATCCGCGGGCCCACGAGCTTGATGGCGACGGCCCGACCCAGATGAGCATCGCGCGCCGCGTAGACGACGCCCATGCCCCCGGCCCCGATCCGCCGCTCGATCCGGTACCTGTCGCCGAGCACGCCCGGCGACAGCTCCACCAGATCTCCGGGCCGACCGCGCGACGACGTCGACATCCCCCCTTCGACCGTCGCCGATCGCGTTTCCTCGCCCTCGACCATCCCCACGCAAGCCTACCCCGACGTCCAAGCTACATTCACGAAAGTTCAGGATGTTGCGGACCCGGGTCCGGCAACGGACGGCAGCGGAGACCGAGCAGCCGGGGTGAGCGTATCAAGGTCGATGACGCTGGAGCCCTTCGTCACGGTGCCGCCGAAGCGCGGGCTCGACCGGCGCACGGTGGCGGTCGCTCTGTTCTACGGCGTGGTGGCGGTCTGGACAGTCGTGGGTCCTTGCGGGCTGCTGTCGGCCCTGCAGGAGCAGGCGGAGAATTCCTACGGCTCGGGCTGGCTCCAGCTCGGCGCCTTCGTCGTCCAGTCTCCCTGCACGATCGCCTTTCTGATGGGAACCTTCTTCGTGCTGCCACCGCCCGGCGGCAAGCGGTTCCTGCGCCCGGGCCTGATCGTCTGGGCGACGGTCGCCGCGCTGCAGTTCTACATGTGGTCCGTCATCACCAGCCTGCCCGGCGGCGGCTGCTAGCCAACTGCTGGCCGCGCCGATCAGAAGCTGCCGGTGCTCGACGTGCTGCCCGACGCCGGGCGTCGCAACGACGGTGTTGCCGCCCGGCTCCCAGACCAGGTCCTGGTTCGGGGTTGGTCTCGTTGCGCTTGATGCACTTCCACTCGATGGTCGTGCTGGCGGGCATCGAGAGGGTGCCGGTCCAGGTCGGGTAGGCGGTGGGGTCGAGCTTGCGGGCGGAGGCGGGGCTCCAGGAGCCGAGCGCGGCGATGCTGCCGACGGCGTAGACGCTCTGGCCGGGAGACGTCGTTCCGTTCTGGCAGGAGAAGGTGACGTTGACCTGGCGCCGCCGCCGCCGCCGCTGCCCATCGCACCGGCGTGGATGGCCGCGGCCTCCATGCCGGCGACGACGAAGCGGGCGTTGCCGCTGGCGTTGACGGCGATGCTTCCGCCGGTGCAGGTGCCGCCGGAGAGCTCGCCGCGGGCGATGTTGCAGTACTCGCCGGGCGGCATGCCGGTCTGGAGTACCTGGTCCATCGCGCCGCTCTCCTTGTTGATCACGATGAAGCCCTTGTTGCCGCGGCCGAAGGCGATGCGGTTGTTGCCGTTGTCCCACCAGCTGGTGAGCGGCTGTCCGCTGGTCACGTTGCGGAAGCCGACCATGTTGGCGATCGTGGTCCAGCGGTGCTCGCAGACCCAGCCCGGGGCGCTGCAGCCGCCCGGGGCCGGCGGGCCCTGGTCGCTGTCGGTGAAGTCGTAGCTCGACATGATGCTGGGGTAGCCGTACGGGTGGGCCAGCATGAAGGCGACCGCGAGGTTGTAGAGCGAGCCGTCCTTGTAGGTGACGACGACGCCGCCGGCGCCGTGGCCGCGCTGGTTGTCGTGGTTGTCCACGAACACGACCGCGCTGAGCGAGGGCAGCTTGCCGTCGCCGATGTTCTGGAGGTCGCGGATCTGGCCCTGCTTGAAGCGATGGCCGATGTGCGCGCTGTAGCCGAACTCGGTGACCTGGCCGAGATAGGTATACTCGCCGGGCTGGACCGCCTCGCCCGCGGCGCCGATGACCTCGATGAACGCGTACGGGTTGCCGGCGCGGCCGAGGATGCCGGCGATGTCGCCGTGGGCCATGTGCTTGCCGCCGTCGATGCGGAACCCGGCCACGCCGATGCCGCGCAGGTCGTTCAGGTAGGCGGCCAGCGTGTCCTGCACGTACGAGGCGCCGGTGTTCAGGTCGGGCAGACCGACCAGCTCGCAGTTCTGGACGTTGCCGCGATCGGCGTAGTTGTTGACCGCGCAGGTCGCGTGATAGTCCTGCGGCCCGTACATCGGGTGGTGCTTGTAGGTCCACGGCGTGCCGGCCACGCCGGTGCCGCCGCCGTTGAGCGCGGCGGTGTGGTTGATGACGGCGTCGGCGTAGACCGCCACGCCGGCCGCGTTGCATCGATTGACCATGTCGATGAACTGCGCGCGCGTGCCGCTGCGACTCTGGATCTGGTAGCTGACCGGCTGATAGCGCGCCCACCAGGTCGGATGATCGATGTGCTCGTTGGGCGGCGAGACCTGCACCGCCTCGAAGCCCTTGGGTCCGAGGAAGCTCTCGCACTCGGCCGCGACGTCGCTCCAGCGCCACTCGAACAGGTGGACGAAGGCGGTGCCGACGAAGTCCTCGTGGCCCTGCACGGCGACCTGGCCCAGCTCGTCGCTTCGATTGGCCGGCCCGTCCTCGTCCGCGGCCATGCAGGCGGCCACCCCGACGATCGAAGACAGCGCGATGGTGAAAAGCCCGGCGTTCCTGCTCGACATGACTGACGACCTCCGCAGCAGCGCCGCCGGCTCCATCCATGAAACATGCCGGCCGGTACGGCCGCGTGTAGATTGGATAGAACCGCGAAGGCTTTCAAGTGGAGTCGCGCCGACCCCCTCCGGAGCTGGCGCAGAATGGGTCGCCCGGCGGCCCGGGCCGTCCGAAAATGAGCCACTCGGGCGCGTGCGGGTCGCCGGCCGCGCCAGCTCTGCCTACTCGGCGATTGCGGTGCCGAAGCTGTTGCTCGTGCTCCCGGCGGCGAAGGAGACGTCGGCGTCCGCGACGCTGCGGGCGGGCTGGCCGTCGCGGAAGGCGCCGGCGAAGCCGAGGTACATGTAGACGTTGCCGCGGTTGTCGGCGCCCGACTCGGGAGCGCCGAGCACGAGGTCGTCGAAGCCGTCGCCGTTGTAGTCGAGCACCGCGATCGTCTGGGCCAGGGAGTCGCCGCCGCCGTCGGCGCGGACCTCGACATCGCTGTCAGAGGAGGTGAGGTTCGCGGGCAGGTCGGTCGCGCCCAGGAAGAGCAGGCCGATGCCGCCGTTCATCGCGCCCGGCGGGTCCGCAATCGGTACGCCGGCCACAAGGTCGCCGAGACCGTCGCCGTCGACATCGCCGGCCAGCGAGACCGCGGCGCCGAACTGGCCCAGGTCGACCTGGGACGCGATGATCACGTCGGCGGTCAGCACGAAGGCCGGCTCGGCGCGGCCGAAGAAGACCGACGTCGAGCCGTCCGACGCCTGCTGCTGCGGCGAGCCGAGCGCGAGGTCGGCCAGCCCGTCGCCGTTCATGTCGGTGCCGCCGCCGCCGATGACCGAGCCGCTGCCCGGCATCGCGAAGCTGGCGTCCGACGCGGCCAGGCCGATCTGTCCGGTGAGGCCCTGTCCGCCGAGGAACAGGTGTGCGCTGCCGTCCTCGAGGAGCGACCTCGTCGACACGACCAGATCGTCGACCCCGTCGCCGTCGAAGTCGCCGGCGCCGGCCGGAAAGAACTCGTTCGCGTTCGCATCGACGAAGGTGGCGTCCGCGTCGTCGGGGCCGAGCTCGAGGCCGCCGGTGAATGCGGCGGAGCCGGCGTAGAGCCGCGCCCCGTCGTTGCCGCCGATGACGATGTCGGCGGGCCCGTCACCCTCGAGATCGACGACGGCGAGGTTCGCGGCGGGCACCACGACCACCGGTCCGTCGATGACGACGCTGGCCTCGTCCGCCCCCATGGCGGGCTCCGGCGCGGCCGAGCCGGCGAACACGAAGGCGATCGCCACGGCCGCCTCCGGCGGGCCGACCGAGGCCACGGTGACGATGTCGTCGAAGCCGTCGCCGTCGACGTCGCCGGCGGCCACATCGGATTCCGAAGCGCTCGCGATCGCGGCCGTCGCCGGAGATGATGACGTCGGCGTCGGCGGCGGTGAAGCTGTCGCCCGGTTCCGCCGGGCGCCGCCTCGGGCCCGCCGAAGAAGACGTAGACCTCGCCGGCGCCGGCGGAAGGATCGCTCAGCACGATGTCGGCGAACCCGTCGCCGTTGATGTCCGGGCCGCGGTCGTCGTCGTCGATCACCGCGGCCGCTTCGGAGGAGTCGAGCGCGGCGCCGGACGGATCGGTGAGGGCGACCAGGAAGCGCTCGTCCGGCTCGCTCCTGAAATCGCCCGACACGATCACTTCCACCGTGGCCGCCGTCTCGCCGGGCGCCAGCGCGACGGTGCCGGAGGCCGGCTCGTAGTCGCCGTCCGACTCGAGGGCGGTGTCGTCCGCGGTCGTGAACGACACGGTCACCTCGCCGGCGACCGGCTCCGACAGCATGATCGCGAAGATCGCCCGCCCACCGACGGTGTCTCCCTCTCGCGCGGTCGCCCCGGCGATGGTGAGGCGAGGGCCATCATCCCCTCCGTCGTCGCCGCCATCGTCCGCCCCGTCCGCCTCGTCTCCGCCGTCCGGCTCGTCGCCGTCGTCGGGACCCCTGTTGACCTGACCGCAGGCGGCGAGGAGAACCGCAAGGCCGAGTCCAGCGATGCCTCTCATGCGGCCGAGGATAGGACGGCGGCCCGCCGATTCCAAACGGCGCAAGGCGGCTCGCGGAGCGCGATCGGGACAGCTCGCTGACATGGCGAGAGACGAATCGGACCGAGCGCGGCGATGTTGCAGGTCGCCGCGGTCGGCCGGTCTCTCGCCGCTCTCACTCGGACCGAGAGGTATCCAGGCAGGCTTCCAGATCGGGGGTCGCCGTCCAGCCGCACTCGCCATCGTCCTGGCGCTCGCAGGTGGCGTCCCGGTAGCACTCGTACTCGGGGATCCACTCGCAGGTACTGACCTGGTCGGGCCGATCACTGCAGAGCTGGTCGCTGCAGCCGCCGACATGACAGTTGTCGCGGATGATCTGCCTCGAGCCGTCGCCGCCCATGTCGCAAGCGGTCGATCCGATCAGGCACCCGACAACCAGAATCAGTGTCCTCACCATGCATTCCACATGCAGCAACGGCCGTGCCAGGACTCCGCTGTCCTGGTCCTCAACTGTTGCGCGCGCGCGGTGACAGATTCCCGAGGGTGGGCGAGTCGGCCCCGCCCCGCTCCGACCTAGAACAGGCCTTCGATCGTCCCGTTCGGGTGAACGCGGATGGACTCGGCGCTGGGGTGCTTGCTCAGGCCCGGCATCGTCATGATCTCGCCGGCGAGGGCGACGACGAAGCCGGCGCCCGCCGACGGGTAGACGTCGCGGACGTGGATCTGGAAGCCGGACGGGCGGCCCAGCTTCGTCGGATCGTCGCTGAACGAGTACTGGGTCTTGGCCATGCACACGGGCGTGTTGCCGAGCCCCATCTCCTCGCACTGGGCGATCGACTTCTCCGCCTTGTGCGTGTAGTTGACGCCGTCGGCGCCGTAGATCTGCGTGGCCACGGCCTCGATCTTCTGCTTGATCGGCAACGCGGTGTCGTAGAGCGGATGGAAGTCGGCGCTGCCGTCGGCCAGCGCGGCCAGGATCTCGTGGGCCACCTCGACGCCGCCGTCGCCGCCGCGCGCCCAGACGTCGGACAGCGCCGCGCGCGCGTCCCAGGTGCGCGCCGCCGTCAGCACGGCCGCCTGCTCCTCCTCGGAGTCGGACAGGAAGCGGTTGAGCGCGACGACGACCGGCACGCCGAACTTCTGCACGTTCTTGACGTGCGCCTCGAGGTTGACCATGCCGCGCTTGAGCGCCGCCACGTCCGGCTTCGATAGATCTTCCTTCTTGACGCCGCCGTGCATCTTGAGCGCGCGGATGGTCGCCACCACCACCGCGGCCTCCGGCTTGAGCCCGCCGAAGCGGCACTTGATGTGGAAGAACTTCTCCGCGCCCAGGTCGGCGCCGAAGCCGGCCTCGGTCAACACGATGTCGCCGAGCGAGAGCGCCAGGCGCGTGGCGGCCAGCGAGTTGCAGCCGTGCGCGATGTTGCCGAACGGGCCGCCGTGCACCAGCGCGGGGCCGCCCTCGAGCGTCTGCACCAGGTTGGGCAGCATCGCGTCCTTGAGCAGCAAGGTCATGGCGCCGCTCGCCTTGATGTCGGCGGCGCGCACCGGCTTCTTGTCGCGCGTGATGCCGACGATGATGCGGGCCAGCCGCGCCTCGAGGTCCGGCAGGTCGCGCGCCAGACACAGGATGGCCATGATCTCGCTGCCCGGCACGATGACGAAGCGGTCCTCGCGCGACGGGCCGCCGTTGGTGCCGCCCAGGCCGACGATGATCGACCGCAGCGAGCGATCGTTCATGTCCATCGTGCGCGGCCACGTGATGTGGCGCGTGTCGAGGCCGAGCGCGTTGCCGTGATGGATGTGGTTGTCCAGCATGGCCGACAGGAGGTTGTGCGCCGACGTGATGGCGTGGAAGTCGCCGGTGAAGTGCAGGTTGATCTCGTCCATCGGGACGATCTGCGCGTAGCCGCCGCCGGCGGCGCCACCCTTGACGCCGAAGACCGGGCCGAGCGACGGCTCGCGGATGGCGACGACCACCTTGTGGCCGAGCTTGCGCAGCGCCTGGCTCACGCCGATCGTGCAGGTCGACTTGCCCTCGCCGGCCGGCGTCGGGCTGATGCCGGTGACGAGGACCAGCCGGCCCTTGGACGGACGGCCCGAGATCGCCTCGGGCGAGATCTTGGCCTTGTAGCGGCCGTACGGGAGGATGTCGTCCTGGCCGAGCCCGAGCTCGGCGGCCACGTCCGCGATGGGGCGCAACTTGGCGGCCTGTGCGATGGCGATGTCGGATGGAACGGTCATGCGTCGGGTCTCCTCGAGGGCCCGAGTATCGCCCACGCCTCAGCGACGCGTCGCGAGTTCGGCGTCCGAATCTCGCTTGCCGCGGTGCAGCAGTAGCGCAGACGCGACCACACCGAGAATCGCGATCGACATCGCGGTGCGCAGCGAGCTGACCCATCCGATGTCCCACGCCCACAGCGCGCCGAGCGTGACGAGGCCTCCGAGCAGGGTCGCGGCCGGCAGGCGCACGAAGGGGAGTCGGAAGCGCTCGCCCCGATCACGACACGTTCCGGCATGACGCAGCCAGCCGAGCACGAGCATGCCCAGCCCGAGGCCCAGCGCGGCATTTGCCAGCAGGAGCGCGAACGGATGGGCCTCCGCCAGACCGTCAGTGAACTGGAACACGAGCGCGGCGCAGCCCAGGGCGAGCAGCGCCAGCACCGCGCCGACCGGGTCCAGTCGCACCGATGTGATCGCCGACAGCGTCGCGCGCAGCCATCGGCGCAGCGCGGCCAGCCTTCCACGCGCCCACGCCTGGGCGCGAACAGGATGGGCCCTGCGCCGCGGTCGCAGCCAGAACAGCACGCTCGACAGGATCGCTGCCGCCACCGCCCCGGCCGCGCCGAAGACCCACTGGCTGCGGGTCAGCAGATCGAACGCGCCGCGCGGCGTCGTCCGCCACTCTGTCGGTCCGGTCGGCCCGACTGCCACGCGCGTCCAGTAGTCGCCCTCGCCGACCAGCAGGCCCTCGCTGCCGAGCGCGACGACGACGAGCAGCGTGTCGGGGAGCGGGGCGATGTCTTCCATCGACCAGCGCTCGCCGCCGCTGGCCATCGTCATGAAGTCGTCGCGCCCCTCGGGTACCGACCAGACGCTGTGGTCGCGACCGCCGCGCGTGGCGAGAAGCTCGTGGCCGGCCAGGCGGAGTCGCCCGCCGCCGGCGGCGAGCGAGTCGCGGGGCTGGTGGGCCTCGACGACGGATCGCGGCGGAGGCTCGCCCCGCTCCCAGCGAGAGCCGTCTCGCGTGGTGTAGGCCGTCCAGTTCACGGCGTCGGCGCCGTCGCCGGACGGGTCGTCGTTCACGATCGCGTACAGCGCGCCGTCGTGCTCGACGAGCGCGTCGACCGATGGCATGCGAGGTCGCGATGTGGCGGCGGTGAGCAGGACCGCGAGGCACAGGATCGGCGCCTGGACCAGGCGATGCGCGGACCACGGGCACGCCGCAACTCTGCGGTAGAGCCACCACGACGGCACCAGCGCGAGCAGCGCGGCCACGTCGGTCGGATCGCGGACCACGTCGACCGGGCCGACCAGGTGCGCAGCGAGCCACACGGTTGCCTCGTGCGCAGCCGGCACTGTCTTGGCGGCGGCGAACCAGACCGCGACGACGGCGAAGGCGATGCGACCCGCGGGCAAGGAGACGCGGCGGCCGGGAAGGCGCCCGGTCACCAGCGCGCAGGCGGCCGCGACCAGGAACGGGAAGTAGAACAGCCCGGCCACGTCGCTCAGCTTGCCGGTGAGCAACGCGGGGCCGGCGCCCTTCCACATGTGATCGTTGAGGGCGAGCAGCGCCAGCGCGGCGAGCGACAGCGGATGGGCCAGGCAGCGCAGCGCGACGCCGAGCTCGCCCGGGTCGCGCCCCGGATCGCGATGCAGCCGGTCCACCACGACAGATTGTAACGAACCGCGCGCCGCTGTGTATTCCGTGCCGCGCCGGGCCGGTCAGGCCAGCTTTCCGGCGTAGTGGCGCATGAGCTCGGCGGTGCGATGCGACGGCCACGGGCAGATCTCGCGACCGCGCAGGTGGCTGGCGAACAGCTCGAGCTGTGTGTGCCAGGCGGCCAGAGCGGTGATCCGCTCGTCGGGCGCCGCGGCCGGCACGGTCTGGGTGAGGATCAGCCGCGCGCCGCCGGCCCCGGGCGCCAGCTCCCAGCGGACGCGGCCGGCCGGTGCGCCGTCGCGCGTCCATTCGTACTCGATGAGGCGCGGCGCCTCGACCGCGGTCACCGCTCCGGCCGCCACGTAGCCGTTCGTCACGCGCACCGGCGGAGCGCCGCCCACCTGGACGCCGGTTTCCGGCGCGACCCCCTCGCACAGCTCGGCCCAGATCTGATCGACGGGTCGGACCAGCTGGCGCTCGAAGCGCACCAGGTAGCCGCCTTCCTCGTCGAGCACGGTCCCCTCGTCGAGGCCGAAGCGCGCGACGTACTCCTCGTGGACCTCGGCCCAGGGCGGCTGCTCGGGCGGCGCGTCGCCGAGCACGTCGTCGAGCCCGGCGAGGCAGGCCTCCCAGCCGGACGCGAAGCTGGCCGCGCCGGCGCGATCCTCGAAGGTGTGGTGAAAGACGAGCAGGCAGCCGCCGCCGTCGGGCGCCAGCTCCCAGCGCAGCACGTCGCGGATCCACGTGAACTCGAACAGCCGCGGCGCATCGAGCGCGGTGATCTCGCCGGTTCAACTCGTCGGCCTCGCCCTCGCGGAAGACGAAGCGGATCTTCGCGCCCAGCTGCAGCTCCATGCGCATGTCGGCCGGGAACCAGCGCGAAAGATGGGCCGGCTCGGTGATCGCGCGCCACACCTTGTCGACCGGGTGCGGGTAGCGGCGCTCGAAGCGAAGCACGGAGCGGCCGGCGACGACGTGAAGAGTGCCGGTGCGGTTCATTTCTCCTCCTCGATGTCGGCGGCGCCCGGTCGAGCGGCCGGATCGATGTCCGCCATTTCATCCAGGTGGTCGCCGAGCGCGTCGAGCGACCGGGCCCACAGGTGGCGATACGGCTCGAGCCAGGCGTCGATCTCGGCCAGCGGCGCGGTGCGCAGCTCGTAGAAGCGCCGCTGCGCGTCGCGGCGGACATCGACGAGGCCGGCCTCGCGCAGGATGCGCAGGTGCTTCGACGTGCCCGGCTGGCTCAGCCGCAAGGTCTGTGTCAGCTCCCCGACCGAGCGCGGCTGCTCCCGCAGAAGATCCAGGATGCGCCGCCGGGTCGGCTCCGCCAGCACTGTAAATGCCGCCATCGCCACGAGAATTGTATATGCACGATCGAGTATATAACTGTCAAGGCATAAATCGGCGGCATGAACGAGGCGTGTATCGACGGGCGTTACACTCGCCAGCCATGCGCGTACCGGTCGCTGCTCTCGTCACCTGTCTGATCGTTGCCGGCTGCTCGGGAGGGTCCGAAGGGACACGAGGCGGCAGCACTGCAAAGGAGGGCGCGTCGTCGGCTGCGGGCAAGGTGCCGCGTATCTGGGTCCTGGCGGTCGGCGTGTCCGACTACAAGGACGCCAGCCTGTCGCTCGAGTTCGCGGATCGCGACGCCACCGCCGTCGATGCGTTCTTCGCCAGCGACGAGGGCGGCCGCGTGCCCGACGACCGCCGCGTGCTGCTCACCAACGAGAACGCCACCCGCGCCGCGGTGCTGACCGGTCTCACCTCGCTCTCCAAGCGCACCGCGCCGGACGACATGATCGTCATCTTCCTGGCCATGCACGGCCTGCCGGATCCGGGCGGCGATCTCTACTACCTGTCGTACGACACCGACGCCAAGGCGCTGGTCGGCACCGGGCTGCCCCAGCGCGACATCGAGTACGCCATCTCGCGCGCGCCGGCGCGCCGCGTGGTCCTGCTGGCCGACGCGTGTCACGCCGGCGCCGCCGGCTTCGCGGGCTTTCAGGGCAAGCGCGGCGCCGCGATGGCCGAGACGAACCGCCTCGTCGGGCAGCTGGCCGAGTCCAAGCCGGGCACCGCGGTGCTGACCGCGTCGAGCGCCACCGAGGCCTCGGCCGAGGGCAAGAAGTGGGGCGGCGGCCACGGCGTCTTCACGCACCATCTGCTCGGCGGTCTGGCCGGCGGCGCCGACGAGGACGCCGACGGCTTCATCACAATCCGCGAGCTGTTCGACTTCACCTACCGCAACGTGTCCAAGGACACCAGCGGCGATCAGCACCCGGAGCTCAAGGGCCGCTTCGACAACGCGATGCCGCTGGCCGCGCTGCCGGGCGCGCGCGGAGGCGCACGCGTCGCCGCGCGGCGGGCCGGCGGGCGCGGCGGATCCGGAGACGCGGATCCGAACACACCGCTCAAGGCCACCGAGACCGGCAAGAACTCCGCCGCGCTCGACAAGGCGTGCGCGAAAGATCAGGACGCGTGCGCGCGACTGGGCGGCATGTTCCTGATCGGCGACGGGGTGGTCCTCGATCCGCGCAACGGCGCGCGCATGCTGGCCCAGGCGTGCGAGAAGGGCAGCGCGCGCGGCTGCTGCACCCTGCTTGCCCACTTCTACGATCCGGACGACAAGCGGCCCGAGACCCAGGCCCCGACGTGCAACGACGCGTGCGACGGCGGCTTCGGCCCGGCCTGTCGCGCCATCGAGCGCATGCGGCGCGCCGGCGGGCCGCGCGCGAGCGACCCGAAGGCGGCCGCGCGCTCCAAGCTGGCCCGCGACCTCGACGAGACCGCGTGCCACGCGGGCGACGCCGAGGCGTGCCACGGCCTGGCCGAGATGCTGCTCGCCGACGGCGACGCCGGCGACGCGGTACGGGCCAAGAAGCTGCTGGTGCGCGCGTGCGACGCCGGCCTGGCCCGCGCCTGCGAGGCGGCCGCGCGGGCCAGCGGCTTCGGCAGCACCGACGGCCGCGAGCTGCTCGAGAAGGGCTGCGAGGCCGGCTTCGGCCGCGCCTGCGCCAGCCTGGCCACCGTCTTCTATGACGACGGTGCGCGCTCGCCCAACCCGCGCCAGGCCTTCGCCTATCACAGCCGCGCGTGCGACATGGGCGTGACCGGATCGTGCCGCTCGTGCGCCGAGAAGGCCGAGGCGGACGGGCGCCCCGCGTTCGCCATCCCGTGCCTGCAGCGCGGCTGCAACGGCGGCGACGGGCCGTCGTGCATGACGCTCGGCACCATGTACGAGACCGGCGAGGGCACGCCGGCGAACCCGCAGCTGGCCATCGGGATGTACTCGCGCGCCTGCGCGCTGCGCCACCGCCCGGCGTGCAGCAAGCGGGACGCGCTGCAGTCGGGCGGGAAGCCCTGAGCCAGGACCACACCACCGAGATGATGATCGGTTGCCTTTGACGTGGTCGTTGCCTTTGACGGCGCCGTGGACGTGAGCGCCACCTTTGTCGAATCAGGTTGACGAGTTCGACCAAGATCATCTTGGTCAGCATGGCCACGACGGCCTCCAGCAGCTCGATGCCTCGATCGTAACGAGGCTGGTCGATGAGGTGCCTGAGCTTGAGCACATCGAGTGAGGCCGCACACTCCATCGCCTCACCGCGCGCGATCTTGTAGTGCTTGGACATATCGGCTCTCGACCACCGACCGGCTCCTTCCGCGATGTTCCGTGGCACGGCCTCCGCTGCCCTGATGAGCTGGTCGGCCCGCTCGGAGTGTCCGCGCGGAAGCGCCTCGACGACATCCGAGGCGAGAGCAAGGAACTGGATGGAACGCTGATAGACGTCGAGTCGCTGAAAGCTGAGCATCCCGAGGTTTCGGCCCCAGGCCGCCGCCGTTGCGTCCGGATCATCGCTCGCCGCGCGGACACCACATCCAGTCAACGAGCATGGTGGCGCTCACGTCCACGGCGCCGTCAACGTCGACGACAAAGTCAACGTCAACGTCAACCCTCACGAGTACAACCTCCAACGTCATCAAAGGTCTACGCCGGGTGCTTGACCGCGAGCACCAGCTTGCCGGTGTTCTCGCCGGCGAACAGCATGAGCAGCGTCTCGGGGAAGGTCTCGATACCCTCGACGATGTGCTCGCGCGATTTGAGCCGGCCGGCCGCCATCCAGCCGGCCATCTCGCGCCCCGCCTCGCCGTAGCGCTGCGCGTAGTCGAACACCACCATGCCGGTCATGCTGGCCCGGTTGACCAGCAGCGACAGGTAGTTGCTCGGACCCTTGACCGGCGTGTCGTTGTTGTACTGCGAGATCGCGCCGCACACGATGATGCGCGCGCCGCGGGCCAGCCGGGCCAGCGCTGCGTCGAGGATGTCGCCGCCCACGTTGTCGAAGTAGACGTCGATGCCGTCGGGGCAGTGGCGCTTGAGTCCCTGCTTGACGTCCTCGTTCTTGTAGTCGATGGCCGCGTCGAAGCCGAGCTCGTCGGTGAGAAAGCGACACTTGTCCGGCCCGCCCGCGATGCCGACGGCGCGGCATCCCACGATGCGCGCGATCTGCCCGACCACGGTGCCGACGGCGCCGGCCGCGCCCGACACGACGACGGTCTGGCCCTCGACCGGCTTGCCGATGTCGAGCAGCCCGAAGTAGGCGGTCATGCCGGGCGCGCCGAGCGTTCCGAGATAGACCGGCAGCGGCACCAGCGCCGGGTCCACTTTTCTGATCCCCTTTCCGCTGCTGATGCAGTATTCCTGCACCCCCAGGGCTCCGGTCACGTGATCGCCGACCGAGAAGCCCGGGCTTCGCGACGCGACAACGCGCCCGACCGCCGCGGCCCTCATCACTTCACCGATGCCGACAGGTGGGATGTAGGACCTGGCGTCGTTCATCCAGCCGCGCATGGCCGGATCGAGCGAGATGAACTCGACCTGGATCACGATCTCACCGTCGGACGGCTCGCGCACCGGCTCCTCGACGTACTGCCAGTCGCTGCGCTTCGGCATGCCGACCGGGCGGGCCGCGAGTCGGAACTGATGATTGATGGCATCCATGGAGAGCCTCCTGCGGGCGATTGACAGTTATCGCGAGCGCCCCCAAACTATGAGGCCGCCGCGGGATTGGGGTCGATGGGGATGGAATACTCCCAGGTCGTTCACGAGATCCACGGTCCGATCACGGTCATCGCGATCAACGGGCCCGAGGGCTGAGCCATGAGCCGCCGGGGCGCAAGTCTCGCGCCGGGCACGAGCATCGACGGGCTGACGATCGAGGCGGTGCTGGGTGAAGGGGGCTTCGGTGCGGTCTACCGCGCCGTCGGCCTCGATGGCGTGCCGCGCGCGCTCAAGGTGTCCAACGTCGCGGCCCGGCAGCTGCCGGCCCAGCAGCTGGCCTGGCAGCAGAACGAGGTCGAGGCGCTCACCCGGCTGCGCCATCCATCGCTGGTCCAGGTCGAGCGCTTCGGCGTCACCGGCGACGGCTGCTTCTACCTGGCCATGGAGCTTGTGGAGGGCACGCGGCTGGACGAGTACGTGCTCGAGCGCGGCCGGCTCGACTGCGCCGAGGCGATCCAGTTCGCGCGCCGCATCGCCGACGCGCTGGCCCACTGCCACGCGCACGGCGTGCTCCACCTCGATCTCAAGCCTCACAACATCATCATCACCGACCCGGCGGCGCCGGAGATAAAGATCCTCGACTTCGGCCTGGCCCAGATGCGCGAGGCGGCCGGTCTCGAGGTAGCGCCGCTGGGGGCGGGCACCCTGGGCTACACGCCGCCCGAGCGCTTCGTCGACCGCACCGGCGCCGCGCCCAGCCCGCGCCAGGATCTGTACTCGCTCGGCGCGATCCTTTTCGAGATGCTGACCGGCCGCCACGTGTTCGACGCGCGCGTGGCCGAGGAGCTGATCGCGCAGCAGGTGGAGCACGAGGCCCCGTCGGTGCTGTCGCACGTGCCGAGCGTGCCGGCGCCGGTGGCCGAGCTGGTCGCGTCGCTGCTGGCGCGCGATCCGGCGCGCCGCATCCCCAGCGCCGCGCTGCTGTGCGCCCGCCTCAAGGAGCTCTACTACGCCACGTTGCGCGGAAGCGACGCGGCGGCGCAGGTCGCCTTCGGGCCGCGAAGCCACGAGGACGCCGCCTTCATCGGCCGCACCGCCGAGCTCGCGATCATGCGGTCGGAGGCGGAGCAGGTCGCCGCCGGGGCGGGGCGCGCGGTGATGCTCGTCGGCGAGCCGGGCATCGGCAAGAGCCGGCTCCTGTCCCAGGCGCTGCGCACCGGCATCCGGCGCGACGCGATCGTGACGCACGGCCGATGCCGCCACATCGGCGAGCTCCTGCCGTACGCGCCGCTGCGCGAGGTGCTGGGCCAGTTCGCCGGCGCGATCCAGCAGATGGGCGCCGCCGAGCGCGGCCTTGCCCGCGAGCGCCTGTCCGGCGCGCTGGCCGCCGACGCGGCGGTGTTGCCGGCGCTGGCGCCGGAGCTCGACGAGCTGTGTCCGCCCGCGTCCAGCGTCGACGAAGCGCGCGACATGTCGGTCTTCCGCCTGGCCGGCGCCGAGCGAGTCGCGCGCGCGATCGGCCGCGCCCTGGCCGCGGTCTCCGCCGGCGTCATGGTGGTCGTCGCGCTCGAGGATCTGCACTGGGCCGACGAGGGGACGCTGGCCGTGCTGAGGCAGCTGCTCGACGATCCGCCGCCGGGCGTCCTGTTCCTGCTGACCTCGCGCGCGACCGAGCGGATGCCGGCCGGGCGCGCGCTGCGCGTGCTCGATGTGGAGAGGCTCACGCCCGAGCACAACGACGAGCTCCTGCTCGCGCTGGCCGGAGGCGGCGACGCCGAGCTGGCCGCGGCGCTCAAGCGCGCCATCCCGCTGCTGGGGGCCGGCAACCCGCTGTTCAACACGCAGGTCGTCCGCGATCTGGAGATGACCGGCCACCTGCACCACGACGACGCCGGCATGCCGCTCATCGACCTGGGCGCCCTGAGCGCGGACTACGCCCCGCCCGACTCGGTGTCGCGCGTGCTCGAGCGCATGGTATGGCGGCTCGGCGCCGCCCAGCTCGAGATCCTGGGCACCGCGGCCATCATGGGCCGCCACTTCCTTGTCTCGGATCTGTGCGCGCTGGAGCTGTTCGAGGAGGCGGACGTGCGCTCCGCCGTGGCCGAGGCGGATCTCCTGTGCCTGATCCGGACCGCCGGCGACTCCTGTCACTTCGTGCACGACACGATCCGCGAGCACATCGAGGGCACGGTGCCGGCGCTGCACCTGCGCGTCATCCACGCCGCGGTGGCCGGCCAGCTGATCCGCCGCGGCGCCGCACCGGCCGCGCGCGGACGTCACCTCGAGCAGGCCGGCGAGGCGCGCAGCGCGGTCCGCGCCTACGTCGAGGCCGGCCTCGAGGCGGACCGCCTGCACGACCCGCACGGCGCGCGCCGCCACCTGGGCCGCGCCTTCGAGATCCTGGTCGCCATGCCGCCGGCCGAGCGCGACCGGGGCGAGCTGGTGCGCGTGACCCACGAGCTGGTCCGGGTCGGCTGCGTGTTCGGCAACACGGGCGACACGCTGAGCATCATCGATCGCTGCGCGGCGGCGCTGCCGGAGCGCAGCGACGAGGAGTCGGCCGCGCTGCACAGCGCCTACGCGCGCCTGTACTACGTGCAGGGGCAGGGGCCCAAGGCGATGGAGCACAGCCGCGCGGCGCTGGCCACGCTGGAGAGCGATCCGCGCATGCGGCCGTACCACGTCCTGCCGGTCAACGTGGTCGGGCGCGCGCTGTGCGTGACCGGCCGCTTCGGCCCGGCCATGCGCATGCTGCGCCAGGGCTGCGACCTGGCCGACGACGCCGGCGAGTACGCCGAGCGCGCCCACTCCGAGGGCCTGCTCGCCGTCGCGCTGGGCTACACGGGCGCCTTCGACGAGGCGCTTGCCCGCGCCGAGTCGAGCACCCGCCTGGCCGAGCGGCTCGGCAATCCGATCCGCATCATCGGCTGTCACGTCTACAACGCCGCGGTGGCCGAGAGCCGCTTCGACTGGGAGGGCGGCATCCGCGAGACCACCCAGCTGCTGTCGTACGCCGAGGAGCACGCGATCGCGGGGCTCTACCTGTACGTCGGCACGGCGATGGCCGGGCGGCACCAGTTCCACATCGGCCACCTCGACCGCGCGCGCGTGCTGCTGGTCAACGCGCTGGCCATGTCGAGGTCGCTCGAGATCGTGATGCTGCTGTCGTGGACGCACGCGTTCCTGGGCGACGTCTACCTGGTGGCCGGCCGGCTGGAGGACGCGCGGCGCCACTACGAGGCCGGGCTCGAGGCGGCCACCGCGCGCAACGGCGACGAGTACGCCGCGCCGCTGTGTCTGATCGGGCTGGCCCACCTGGCCGCGCTCGAGGGCGGCACCCCGGCGCAGATCTGCCCGCTGGCCGACAAGGCGCTGGCCCGCCTCGCCGCGGTCGACAACGTCAGCGCGCGCGTGACCGTCCTGCAGCGCTACGCCGAGGCGCTCGACATCGCCGGCGCCGCCGACGACTCGGCGGAGCTGGTCGCGACCCGGGCGGAGCTGGTCGCGTCGCTGCGCCTCGACGGCGAGGTCGACTTCTGGCCGCGACTGCCGGAGCCGCTGGCGGCGCCGCCGACGGTGCCGCGCATCCACTCGCGTGACCGGCCGACGCCGCGCGACCGGCCGGGCGGCGCGCGCCCGGTCGCGTTCGGCACCACCGAGGTGGCCGCGGTGCCGGAGTCGAGCGGTCGGGATCGACCAGGCCGAGACTCTCGACGGTGCGGGCATTTCCGCCGACACCGGCGGCGCCGCGCCGCGCCGACGACGAGCCGGTGGCGGGCACGCTGCTCGACGGCCTGTCAACCATCGAGGGCTTCGTGCCGCGCTTCTGGCCGCGCTCTCACCGCGGCTCGTGAAACATCATGCCCATCGCGCTCGACGATCACTTCCAGTACACCGGTAGACCGATCCGCCGGCTCAAGCTGCTCGAGCTGCGCAGCGAGCGGGTCAACTTCCTCAAGAACGCCATCCTGCCCTGGCACGGCACGGTGCTCATGGCGTCGCTGCTGGCCAGGGAGGGCTACGACATCGAGGCGCTGGTCGAGGGCGTGTCGCCGTTCGACGACGACGACCTGGTCGACTGCGACGCGCTGCTGGTCCACCTCACCGCCGGCAACATCGAGCGCACCGCGCGCCTTGTCGAGCGGGTGGCGGCGCGCGCGAACATCCCGGTCATCGGCGGCGGCGGGCTGGGCAAGGTGGTGCCGTCGGCGGTCGCGCCGGCCTGCGACGCGGTGGTGCGCGGCGAGGGCGAGGACACGACGGTCGAGCTGCTCGCCGCGCTGAACCGGCGCGGCGATGTGCGCGAGGTGGCCGGCCTGAGCTTCTGGCACGGCGGGCGGCTGCATCACAACGCGCCGCGCGCCTTCACGCGCCGCCTCGAGGTGCCGTCGCGCATGGACGTCATCCGCGGCTACCGCCCGCTGAGCCTCGTCGAGCAGGCGGTGCGCCGGCGCTTCTTCTACATGACGGTGGAGGCGTCGCGCGGCTGCCCGTTCGCGTGCAAGTTCTGCATCACGCCCGATCTGTACGGCAGCTACCGAACCGCCGGCGTGGACCGCGTGATCGCCGACCTGCGCGACCGCCTGCGCTACTCGAACCGGGTCTGGTTCGTCAACAATCTGTTCGTGGTCAAGCGCGAGTTCACCGTCGCGCTGCTCACGCGCATGATCGACGAGGGGCTGGGCGAGCGCGGCAACTACACCTGCTTTCTGCGGGTGGAGAACGCGCGCGACGAGGAGCTCCTGCCCCTCTTGCGCAAGGCCGGCTTCACCAACGTCTACGTCGGCTTCGAGTCGCTGTCGGCGGACACGCAGGGGGAGTGGAACAAGCGCTTCCGGCTGCAGGAGATGGCCGACTGCGTGGCCACCTATCACCGCCACGGGCTGCGCGTGCAGGGCTCGTTCATCTTCGGCTCCGACGATCAGGACGCGGGCGACATCGACGCGACCGTGACGTGGGCGATGGAAAACGGCGTCAACTACGTCAGCTTCTACGTGCTCATCCCGACGCAGATGGCCGAGAACGCGTGCATCCCGCGCCGCCGCATGCTGGCGCCGTCGTGGGACTACGTGAACGGCAACTACGTCACGCACTTCCCGCTGCGCATGCCGCCCAGCGTCCTGCAAGACGCGGTGCGCGACTCGCTGTTCTGCTTCTATCACCCGCGGCGGCTGCCGGGCCGGCTCGCGCGGCTGGGCGCGATCAACAACCCACACGCGTTCGCCGGCGCCAGCGCTGCCATCTACGCCACCTTGAAGCTGCACCGGCGCGACCTGGACGAGTACACAGCGTACCTGCGCACCGTGGAGCGGCCCTACTACGACGCGGCCGGGCACCTGCTGGAAGATCGGCTGCCGCCGGGCGGGCTGCTGCCGGAGCTGCCGTTCCTCGACGCGCCGGATCCGGCGGTGCGCGTGATCGGCGTGAAGTCGAAGGCCGGCAAGTTCCAGGCGGTGCAGTGCAGCGAGCCGGGCTGATCGACTCGACCGTCGATCAGCCCGCGCGCGATCAGATGGGCGGCAGGACGGGGACCAGGGTCGGCGTCGGCACGGCCGGCGGCAGCTTGGCGTCGCCCTGACCCAGCTGTCCGCGCACGCTCTCGCCCCAGCAGAACACCTCGCCCGCCATGGTGCGCGCGCAGGTGCTGCCGAGGCCGGCGCTGAGCTGCACGACGCCGGTCAGCCCGCCCTCACCGGTCGGACCGACGACGTCAACCGGGGCCGGTGGCGGCGTCTCGCTGACCACGCCGCTGCCCAGCTGACCGAAGTTGTTCGCGCCCCAGCAGCGTGCCGCGCCGTCGTCGAGCGCGGCGCAGGTGTGCGACTGCCCGGCGCTGATGGAGACCGCGCCGTCCATCCCGGCGACACGGACCGGCGCCAGCAGCGGGTTGGCGGCGCCCGGCACCGACTGGCCGACGCCGTTGTCGCCCCAGCAGAACACGCCCGGGGCCGCCTTCGGGTCGGCCGCGTCGCGCGCCATGGCGCAGGTGTGGAACTGGCCGGCCGCCACCGCCGTGACATCGGTCAGTCCGACGACCGCCGCCGCGTGACGATCTGCTGTCCTGCGTGCCGTCGCCCAGCTGACCGCCGCCGTTGAAGCCCCAGCACAGCAGGCCGCCCTCGCCGGTGATCGCGCAGCTGTGTCCGCCGCCGAGCACGCGCGCCGCGGCCAGCGACACGACGCCGGTGACCCCGTTGAGGCGCGCGACCGGCGAGAGGTCCGGCGGCGGCTGGATGCCGCCCTGGCCGGCCAGGTTCCAGCCCCAGCACAGGACCTCGCCGCCCTGGATGGCGCAGGCGTGCACGGAGCCGAAGGCGAACTGCGACACATCCGCCATCTCGATCGGCTCGCCGCCCTCGCGCGGCAGCTGCATGACCGGTCCCGGCGTGGCCCGGTTGTTCAGGTCGGGGGGCGCCGCGCTGGATCCCAGGGCGCCGACGTCGTTCCAGCCCCAGCATTGCACGCCGCCGGCCGAGGTCCGCGCGCAGCAGGTCGCGGTTCCGCACTCGACGCTCAGCGCGTCGTCCACACCTTCCACGTCGGTCGGTACCCTGATGTCGGGCCCGGCCGCTCCGCTACCGACCTGGCCCTGCTCGTTGGCGCCCCAGCAACGCGCCCCGCCGTTCGACAGCGTCGCGCAGACGATGCCGTGGCCCATGCTGACCGAGATGACCGACGGAGCGACGCTGGCGTCGGGGGATGCCGGCGTCCGGCTCCGCCGCCGCGTCCGGCTGGCCCGCGGCGTCCGGCTGGCCTGCCGCATCAGGCTCTGTCGCGCCGCCGTCGTCATCGTCCGCCGGCACCGCATCGTCGTCGCCGCACGCTCCTGTCGCCGCGAGCGCGGCGACGAGCAAGAGCCTCCGGCAAAGACCTGTGACTGGTCCCAGACCGCGCGAGCACATCACTGCACTGCCTTTCTGGGGCGGTGGCCGCCCCCCCGCTTACCTCGATCGCGTCACGCTCGCGGCGAGGTCCTCGGCCCACAGGGCCACGGTGCTCCCCTGCACCGTGGTCGGGACCATGACCATCGCCTCGGTGTAGCCGTTCCAGGAATTGAGGACCAGCCCGTCCTCGCCGAAGTCGCTCGACGAGGCTGGCCAGACCGTCGCGCCAGGCCAGCGAGTGGCCGTAGCGCACCGAGCCGGGGAAGACGAGCGACGCGTCGTAGCCGGGCGTCACGTCGACGAACGTCGGCACGCCGGAGTCGACCCACGCCGCGGTGAAGTCGCGCTTCCAGGCCAGGCGCTTGGCGTCGCCCGGATCGGCGCCGAAGTCGACCCAGATCTCCGGGATGAAGCAGCTGATGCCGAGCACCGACACCGAGCGGCTCATCGGCCCGGCGCTGCTGGCCGGGGTGGGAAACGAGCGGCCGGGCGCGAACGAGCCGGGCGGCAGCGCGTCCAGCAGGAACCCGACCTTCACGCCGGTGGCCGCCTCGATCTCGCTGGCCGCCGCGTCGAGCCCCTCGACGTACTCCTTGCTGTCGATGATTGCGTCGCTCGACGCGTGGATGACGGCGACCGCGAGGCGCGCCTCGCCATCCGGCCCGTACACCTTCGCCCACAGGTCCGGCCACGCCGGATCGGCCGGCTCGAGGATGATGCGGTCGACGAGGTCGCTCACCTGCGCGACCAGGCCGGGAGACGGAAAGCCCGGCTGTCCCGGGAACTCGCCGCGGAAGGTCCAGTCGGAGTGCGACTCGACGAACGGCACGACCATGCAGAGGGCGGTCGCCGATCGCGCTCAGCACCTCGTCGTGGGCGAACGTGGAGGTCTGCATCGGGGCGTAGCGCGACCAGGTGTCGGAGCCGCGCTGACCCCAGTACGACAGGTAGACCACGTTGACGCCGGTCTCCACCATCTGGTCGAGGACCATGTGGCGGCTGGCCGGCTCGGTCGACCAGTGCAGCTGGCTGTCGTCGTCCGGCAGCTGCGTGTAGAGACCCATGTTCGAGCTGGCCGGGAACTCGTACTGCGTCGTGCCGTCGCGCGCCTCGCCGGCGAAGAAGAGCGTCGCGACCACGCGCTCGCCGTCATGGCCGGGGCTGGCCAGGCGGCCCCAGCTCTGCACCACCGACGCGTCCGGCTCGGCCGGCGTCTCGGTCGCGTCCTCGTTCGTGCCGCCGTCGCTGACCGCCGCGCCGTCGTCGTCACCCGGCGCCGACAGCTGATCGCCGCAGGCCGCGGCGACCGGCAGCAGCGGCCAGAGACAGGCGGAGCAGGCACTGGGTGTGGTACGCAGCCATGGGCGGTCCCTCGTTTACAGAGCGACGTCGACGCCGGTGCGGCTCGCGATCGTGCTGCCATCGCCGAGCTGGCCTTCCTGGTTCTCGCCCACGCAGCGGATGCCGAGGCCGCCCAGGAAGCACGTGTGCATCTCACCCACCGCGATGTCGAGCACGGTGGGCACGTCCTCGACCTTCACCTGCAGCGCGCGCGGGTGCTGGGCCGCGCTGGAGCCGGCCCCGAGCGCGCCCTCGGTGTTGTCGCCCCAGCAGTAGGCCTGGCCGTCGCCGGTCAGCGCGCAGGTGCGGATGGGGCCGGCGATCACGCGCTCGACGCCGGTCAGCGCCACGCCGGTGTCGTCGAACACGTCACCGGGAGCCGAGCGGCTCAGGAACGTTCCGTCGCCCAGCTGACCCAGGCCGTTCCAGCCCCAGCAGCGAACGCCGCCGGTGGTGGTGACGACGCAGGCGTGCGCGTGGCCCAGCGAGATCTGGACCGCGTCCGCGATGCCGGGCACCACGACCGGCTCCAGGATGCGGTCGCTGCCGCCCTGGCTGGCCGGAGGCCTGCCCGCCTGGCCCTGATCGTTGAAACCCATGCAGATCACCTCGCCGGTCGAGCGGACGGCGCAGGTGTGGGCCAGGCCGGTGGCGACGTCGATGATGTCGCCGGTCACCTTGGCCGGGACCTCGGTCGGATTCGGCCTGTGCACGTTGTCGCCGAGGCCGAGCTGGCCGGCGTCGTTGAAGCCCCAGCAGTACAGGCGGTCGCCGGAGCGCGCGCAGGTGTGGGCCAGGCCCACCGCGATGTCGTCGACGCTGCCCAGCACGACCGGGACCGGCGCGCTGCGCGGCGCGGTCGTTCCATCTCCCACCTGCCCGCGATCGTTCTGCCCCCAGCAGGAGGCCACCCGGCCGTCGCGCAGCGCGCAGGAGTGGCCGAAGCCGAGGGCGATCTGTGTCGCGTCGTCCATCGCCATGACGTCGCGCGGCATGGAGCTGGGCTCCGTGTCTCCCGTGCCGAGCTGGCCGCTGGCGTTGCTGCCCCAGCAGCGCACACCGCCGCTGGACATCGTCAGGCAGGTCCATGTGCGGCCGGCCGCGACAGCGGCGCCGGTCACACACGCGGAGGCGCTGCAGGTGAAGGGACAGGTCAGGCCGCAGTCACCGCACGAGCTCTTGCTCTCGAGGTTCGCCTCGCAACCATCGAGGTCTTCCTGGTTGCAGTCCTTCCAGCCCTCGAGGCATGCGTTGGCGCAGACGCCGGCGGCGCACTCGCCCGTCGCATGCGCGAAGCTGCACGGCCTGCCGCACGCGCCGCAGTTGTTCTCGTCGGTGTCGAGGTCGAAATCCTCGTCGACGTCGTTGTCGCAGTCGTCGTCAACGTCGTTGCACAGCTCCTCGGTCGGCGTGCAGACGGCGCCGCTGTCGTCGTCGCCATCGTCGCCGCCGCCTTCATCGACGAGCGAAGGATCGAAGACCTTGCACGACGCCACGACCAGCGCCGGCGCCCCCACCGACAAGGTCCATATGGCGAACGAGCGGAGAGTACGAAAATCGAGACTCACAGCCCCACCGGGGACCATTTCTAGAGAGTCGAGTCAGCAAAGTCAATCGCAGAGAATTATTGCGTTTGGAAACGTCGGCAAGCTCACTGTCGGCGAACGATGGGAACGATGTGCGAGCAATTGCGGAAAGCGGCGCCGCTCTTTTTTGCGTCGCGCTGCGCCGCAGCACGCACGAACACGAGACGCGCGCACGAAGTGAGAAGCGTCGCGAGCAGGTGCGGCAGCGACCATGTGTGAGGTGCTCTTCTTGATCGGCAGCGCGTGTTCGTACTTGCAACGGACGCGGCGCTGAGAGGAAATGGCGATGCGATGGGGAAGGGACGAGCCCTCTTGCTTGCCGCGGTCGCCGCCACGGCAGCAGTCGTAGAGGCATCACCTGGCGCGGCGCAATCGAGCGTGGCTGCGGCCGCCAAGGCGTTCTCGCTCGGACAGCAGGCGGAGCTCGCGGGTGATTACCGCGCCGCCTCTGAACACTACGAGCTGGCCGATCGCATGGTGCCCTCGCCCGAGGCGCTGCGCAGCGCGGTCAAGACCCGGCTCAAGGCGGGCGACGAGGCGATCGCGGCAACGCACGCCGAGGCGCTGGCCCGCCGCTACCGCGACGAGCGATCGCAGGACATCGCCGCCGATCTGTTGAAGGGATTGCGGCCCAAGCTCGCGCGCGTGTCCCTGAGCTGCACGCCGTCGTGCGGCGCGCTGGTCGACGGCGGCGCGATCGGCGTCGAGGAGGCGAGCGAGCACATCTTCTATCTGGAGCCGGGCCAGCACACGGTCGCGGCCGACTTCGGCGGCGCCGGCTCTCATCGACAGATCGTCAACGCGCGGGCCGGCAAGACCATCTCTGTCAACCTGGCCGCGCCCCAGGCGCCGCCCGCCGCTGTGACCAGCGACCCGGGCGCGGACGTGCGGGTCGAGGCGGGGAGCACGCGATCGTCGGGCCTGTCGCGCGGCTGGTTCGTGGCCAGCGCGGCGGTGACCGTCGGCCTCGCCGGCGCGACGATCTGGTCGGGGCTCGACGTGCTCGATCGCAACGACGAGTACGAGCGCGACCCGACGCGCGCGCGGCTCGCGGACGGACAGCGGGCCGAGCGGCGCACCAACATCCTCCTCGGCGCCACGGCGGCCGCGGCGGTCGGCACCGGCGTGATCGCGTTCTTCACCCGCTGGTCGGCGGGGGAAGGCGAGGCCGAGGCCGCGCCGGCGCTGAGCGTCGCGCCGGTCGGCGGCGGCGCGGTGCTGCTGTTCGAGGGAGGCTTCCGGTGAGGCCGCCCAGCGCCGTCACGCCGTCGACGGCCCGCATCCACGAGCTGAGCCCGACGTCGGCCGTGACCCGCATCGATCAGTACGATCTGATCTACCGGCTGGGCACCGGCGGCATGGGCAACGTGTACCTGGCCCGCCGGCGCAACCAGTCCGGCCTGCAGCGGCTGTTCGCGGTCAAGGCGATGCACCCGTTGCTGTCGGCCGATCACGACTTCGCCAACATGTTCCTCGACGAGGCGCACATCGCGTCGCGGCTGCACCACATAAACGTGGTCGGCATCGTCAACCTCGGGCGCTACGCCGGCCGCCTCTATCTGGTGATGGACTACGTCGAGGGGCCGACCTTCGCGCAGCTGCTGGGTACGTCGGCCGAGCGGCCGCCGGCGCTCATCTCCTCGATCCTCATCGACATGCTGCACGGGCTGCAGGCGGCCCACAGCCTGACCAACGAGGCGGGCGAGCGGCTCGACCTGGTCCACCGCGACGTGTCGCCGTCCAACATCCTCATCGGCACCGACGGCGTGGCGCGGCTGACCGACTTCGGCATCGCCAAGGCGCGGCTGCGGCGCACCAGCACCAGCCCCGGCGTGCGCAAGGGCAAGCTGTGCTACAGCGCGCCCGAGCAGATCACGAAGCCGGGCGAGGAGGACTCGCGCGTCAACGTGTTCGCCGCCGGCATCGTGCTGTGGAACGCGCTGACCGGCACGCGCCTGTTCGACGGCGACAACGAGGCGGCGGTGATCCTGAGCGTGGTCAACAAGCCCATCGCGGCGCCCAGCACCGTCGGCCGGCGGCCGCCGCGCTGTCTCGACGAGGTCTGCCTGCGCGCCCTCGATCGCGATCCGGCGCGCCGCTACCCGACCGCCGCGCACATGGCCGACGACCTGCGCCGCGTCACGCGGCAGAACAACCTCGTCGCCGGGCCGGAGCAGGTGGCCGACTGGGTCGCGGCGCTGTTCGGCGAGGAGCTGGAGCGCCGCCGCGCCGCGGTGCGCGCGATCGCAGCCGGCGCCGTCGACGAGCCCGGCGCGTCGCAGTTCGCCCGCGGAACCGGCCAGCAGGCGCCCGAGCTCGAGCCGGAGTACGCCGAGCTGTCCGTGTCGTGGCACGGCGAGACGCCGCCCGGCCGTCGCCGCAACCGCGCGTGGCCGGTCCCCGTCCTCGCCATCGGCGCTGTGATCTCCGCGGCGGTCATCGCGCTGAGCATCTATCCGCCGGGCTCGAAGGAGCCGGCCAGCGCGGCCCCGGTCGCGCCGGCGAAGCTGGTGCCCGCCCCCGCGTCCGGAGACGTCGTCCGTGGCACCGGCGATCGACGGTGGCCGCGCCTCCCTCGCCGGCGGTCCAGCCGCTGTCGGTCGGCAAGCCGGCCGCGCGCGCGCCGGTCGCCGCTCCGGCCGCGACGGCGGTGACGGTGGAGAAGGCGCACGCCGAGTCGCCGGCCGTCGGGCGATCGCGGCGGCACCGGCCGACCCGTGTCGTTCCCCGGCGTCCAGCTCCGCGTGCCGCGGCCGAGCCGCCGGAGCCGAAGGCGGCACCGGCCCCGGCCCCCGCGCCGGAGCCGGCCGCACCGTCCGATTCGAATCGAGAGCAACCCGTACCTCCGCAGCGGCTCACCCCGCTGAAGACGTCAACGCGACGGCTGGGGGGCCTGACGGCGCCACCGACGCCGCGGCGCCGTGGTTCTCTGAGATGCCTGCCTCGCGGCGTGCAAGGACCTGCGAGATCAATTTCCTTCAAGATTCCGGCCCCGGCAAGGCGCAATGTACCGTCCGCCCGGACAGAAGGATGGATGCATGCCGCCCCTGAGTCGCCGACAGTTCCTCGCCAGCGCCGCCGCCGTCGGCGCGTCCCTCGCCTGGGCTCCAGGCTGTGCGCGCCCGGTGGTCAGCCGCTGGCGCGAGCGCAGGAATTTCTACCCGCAGGGCGTCGCCTCGGGCGATCCGACGGCGGACAGCGTCATCCTGTGGACGCGCCGGCCGCCGGCCGGTTCGCCGGCGCGCCGCCTCACCGTCGAGGTCGCGACCGATCGCGACTTCGCCGACATCGTGGCGACAGGGACCCGCGAGCTGCGCGCCGACGCCGACTGGACGTGCCGCTTCCTGGCCGCCGGCCTCGAGCCGGCGCGCGAGTACTGGTACCGCTTCACCGACGAGCAGGGCAACGGCAGCCGCGTCGGCCGCACCCTCACCGCGCCGGCCGACGACGATCCGCGCCCGGTCCGCTTCGCCTTCGTCAGCTGCCAGAGCGTCACCGAGGGCGCGTGCAACGCCTACCGCCGCATGATCCACGAGGACGAGCGCCGCCCGCCGGCGGAGCGGATGGCGTTCGTGCTCCACCTGGGCGACTTCATCTACGAGGTGGTCTGGTATCCCGAGGAGAAGCCGGAGGGCCGCTACGCGCGCAAGCTGCGCGACGTCTACCGCCTGCCGCAGGGGGAGATGGTCGGCGACCTGCACGTGCCGGTCACGCTCGAGGACTACCGCACCACCTACCGCGCCTTCCTGCAGGATCCGGATCTACAAGATGCACGCGCGCGCTGGCCGTTCGTGTGCGTGTGGGACAACCACGAGTTCTCGTGGCAGGGCTGGCAGAGCCAGCAGGTGTTCGGCGGCAAGACCCGACCGGCGCAGACCAAGAAGGTGGCCGCGAATCAGGCCTGGTTCGAGTTCCAGCCGGCGCGCGTCGAGAAGCCGGGCGATCCGTCGCTCGACCGCTTCGTCCCCCCGCACGTGGAGGACGTGGCGATCGAGAAGTTCGACGAGCTCGGTCTCGGCCTCGAGCCGAACAACCTGGCCGCCGTGCGCAGCCTGAAGATCTACCGGGCGCTGCGCTTCGGCCGCCACGTCGATCTCGATCCTGACCGACAACCACTCGTACCGCGCCGAGCCGCCCAACCTGGACGCGTTCACGCCGGACAAGTTCCGCTGGGTGCAGCCGCAGGATGCCGTCGAGATCTGCGACTCGGGCCGCGCCTACGGCGGCGGCAAGCCGCCCGACACGATCCGCTACGACGGCCGCGATGTGCCCAATCCGCGCAAGACGGCCCCGCCGCAGTCGTTCCTCGGCGTCGAGCAGAAGGCCTGGTTCCTCGACCGGCTCAAGTCCTCGCGGGCGAGCTGGAAGATCTGGGGCCACTCGTTCGGCACGCTCGACTGGCGCAGCGACTTCCAGAACCTGCCCAAGGGGCTCGGTCCGAGCTGGCCGGGGCAGGGCTACGCCATGTTCAGCGGCGGCTTCTTCGTCGAGCGCGGCGAGATCCTCGACGCCGTGCGCGACAACGGGATCTCCAGCCTCGCCGTCGTGGCGGGCGACCGCCACTCCTTCTGGGCCGGCACGGTGTCCAAGAGCCTGCCGCCCGCGCCGTTCGAGCCGCTCGGCGTCGAGTTCATCACCGGCTCGATCTCGGCGCCCGGCGTCTTCGAGGCGGCCGAGTACTCGGTCAAGCGCGACGAGCCGCTGCGCGCGCTCTACGTCCACGACCGGGCCGACGGCACCGTGGCGCCGGCGATCAACATGACCGCGCTGCACGGCGTGCGTTCCGCCCTCGAGCTGCAGAAGACCGGCGACGTCGACAAGGCGCTGGCGCTGAGCAACCCGGACGTGGCGCCGCACCTGTCGTTCGTCGACCTCGGCGGCCACGGCTACGCGACGGTGCGGGTCAGCGGCGAGGAGCTGGAGACCGAGTTCGTCTGCATCCCGCGCCCGATCCAGCGCAGCGCGACGCCCGACGGCGGCCCGCTCGCCTACCGCGTCATCCACCGGGTCAAGCACTGGCGGCCCGGGGAGCGGCCCGAGCTGCGCCGCGAGGTTGTCGAGGGCACTCCGCCCCTGGCCATGAAGTGAGCCAGGAGCGGAGGCTCTCGCGCGCCGCTACTTCGGCGGCGGAGGAGTGCAGTCGGTAGCGATCATGTTGTCGACCGGCGCGATCGTGGTCAGGTAGACGCCGATGGCCAGCGCGTCCTCGTCGGTCAGGTTGCCGAACGCGCCCATCGGCCCGACCGGCATGGGCGGGCAGATGCCCTCGCCGTCGTCGTCGGTGCCCTGCTTGAGCACGGTGCGCACCTGCTCGGCGGTGAAGCCCTGGATGCCCGTCTTGTCCGGCGTCACGTTGCGCGAGATGATCTCGTCCGGGAACGGCGGCACCGGCAGCCCGAGCTCCTCGGAGACGAACACGCGGCCGCCGGCGAACAGCGCCTCGATGTCGATCGGCACGGGGGTGCCAGGCTTTGTCGCCGCCGTGTGGCACTCCATGCAGACGCCGATGCTGCCGGCCAGGTACTTGCCCTGCACGGCCGCCTCGTAGTCCGGATCGCTGGCCTCCAGCGTCGTGTCCGGGATGTTCTCCGCCGGCACCGGGTCCGCGGCAACCACCGGGAAGCCGAGCTCCTCGCGCTCCGGGATCGCCTGCTCCACCGCCGGGATCGAGCGCAGGTAGGCCACGATGGCATCGGCGTCCTCGTCGGACATGTTGTGCAGCACGTAGTACGGCATGATGGCGAACAGGTCGTTGCCCTCGTCGTCGATGCCGTTGAGGAACGCGTTCTTGATCTCCTCGTCGGTCCAGTCGCCCAGCCCGGTCTTCGCGTCCGGCGTCAGGTTCTTCGTCGGCACCAGCCCCATGTCCTCCACATCGGGCAGGATGTCCGCGAAGGCCGGGTTACCGGCCAGGAGCCGCGTGGTGTCGAAGGAGCCGTCCTTGTTGCGCGGCGTGTGGCAGTCGCCGCACGCGGCCACCGCGGCGACGATGTACTCACCTCGCTCGACGGCCGGATCGACACCGGCGTCCGCCGGCGCTGCGTCCGCTTCCGGGGCGGCGTCGGCCGGCCCGTCGTCGTCGCCGTCGTCGGAGCCGCCGTCGTCGTTGTCACCGCACGCTGTCATTCCGAGAATCGCCACAAAAGCCAGTCCAAGTGTTCGTTTCATCGTGGTCGTCCCCTTCCCCCTGTCCAGGGTCGTCTCACCGCGAGCAGAAGGCTCGCGGCGATGAGTAGCAGGCTCCCGCCGCCGCCCGGCGTGCGCGTCGAGCATCCGCACGACGAGGACGACGGCGGCTCCTCGATTGTCAGCTCCGCCTCGGCGGTCGCGGTGGCCACCGGCGGCGCGCGGTCGTAGCGCTCCCACAGGTCGTACATGCGCTGGCCGCGGTCGTCGGTGCGGTTCTCGTCGCGCAGGAACTCGACGTACTCGCGCGACGTGGTCTGGTAGAGCAGGCTCGCCCGCACGGTGGCGGCGCCGGCCAGCGCGTCCCTCGGGATCTCGATCTCGTAGGGCGCGAGATCCCAGTGGGCCAGCGCGCCGCCGTCGAGCACCTCGTACTCGCGGCCCACCGGCGCTGTGTCGGGCGCGGGTTGAAAGCCGCGCGGCGGGATGCGGTTGTCTTGTAGAAGCTCGTCCTGAAGAAGGAAGTGAAAGCCCTCGGCGCCGCCGGCCGCCATGCGGACCTCGTAGGTGCGAAGCTGCGGATCGTCGGCGCGCTCGCCGGTGCCCGCGTCGTAGGCGCCGGAGTGAAACAGCACCTCGCCGTCGGCGTCGAGCAGCTGCACCTCGAGCCAGCTGCGCCGCCCCTCCGGGTACCCGGTCGGCAGCTTGTGCCCGGTCTTGTTCTCGACCCGCACCGTCAGCGCGACCTCCTCGCCGGCGACGACGGTCGGCTCGGGCACATCGATGCGTCACCTCGGCGGCGCTCTGCAGCATGGCCTCCGCGCTGGCGATGGTGGCCTGGTACGCCGTCTCGCGGCCCAGCTCCGGGAACTCGCCGGCCAGCACGCGCGGCACCCAGGTGTTGCCGCCGGCCAGCTCGTGGCGGTGCACCTCGCGCTCCGGCATGTCGCGCGCGCCGCACGCGAAGCCGTTCTCGACAGAGGGCAGGTGGCAGCTCTGGCACGATCGATCCTCGGCCGCGAACTCGCTGCTCAGCCACTCGGTGTACGTGCGCTCGATGGCGAAACCGTCGCGCAGCGGGTTGGAGACGTCGTGGCACAGCGCGCACAGCTCCGACGACTGGTGATAGGCGGAGTAGGCCCAGTCGTGCGGGGCCTGCGCGTCGTCGATGGGTCCGCGCCGTATGTAGTCATCGGCGACGAAGAACTGGCCGTTGCCGACCATGCGCAGGCCGTCCTTGCCCTCGACGAGGCGGTGGCAGAAGTCGCACTGCACGCCCTCGTAGTCGGCCTCCTCGAAGCCGGCGAGCTCGGGCGGCGTGCTGCGGCCGAACAGCCAGGCGCGCGGCGAGTGACAGCGGATGCAGATGTCGCCGGCGCCGGGCACGTCCTGATTGGCGACGGTGAGCGCGGCCTGGAACAGCGGATCGCGCGCCGCGTTGGCCATCATGGTCCCGGACCAGGTCGCGTTGGCGCCGTAGCTCTCGTAGTCGCCGTGGCAGTCCTTGCACAGGTCCGGGTGGCGAAGGTCGAGCGTCAGCTCACCGGGCTGCGTGCCCGGGAGCTCGATCTGAGCTGGCGTCGCCAGCCACAGCAGAGCCGCGATGATCCCCATGCCCCCGTCCAGCCCCAGCCCGAGCGACATGGATACAACAACCCACCTGGGCTGTCCAGCATCGGCTCGCCGCGCACGTGGTGCGCCCGCAGGCTGTGCGCCGGAATGGAGCGCGTCGGCGCGAGAGCCGTGCTCAGGTCGGAGCGACGATCACGCGGGTCACCACCGGGCCGGGGTCAGCTCGCTGGTGATGTGACCCTGGCTCCGCGTCCACGCGAACTCGATACGGTTGCGGCCGTTGGCCTTGGCCCGGTAGAGGGCGCGATCGGCCTGCCGCACGAGCGCCTGCGGCGACGCGATCTCCGCCGCGTACAGCGCGACGCCGCAGCTCACGGTCACCGGGATGGCCAGGCTCTCGTACGCCACCGGCACCTCCGAGATCGATCGGTGCAGGAAGGTCAGGCGCGAGGAGGCCGCGTCGAGACCGAGACCCGGCAGGATGATGAGCAGCTCCTCGCCGCCGATGCGCCCGATCAGATCGTCGGGCCGCACGCGTCCGGACAGCCGACGCGCCACCTCGCGCAGCACCTGATCGCCGGCCTGGTGACCGAACGTGTCGTTGACCGACTTGAAGTGGTCGAGGTCGGCCAGCACGACAGCGAGCGGCAGCTCGCCGCGCTGGGCGCGGGCGAACTCCTCGGTCAAGCGGTCGAGGATGGTGGCGCGGTTCCACAGTCCGGTGAGCGCGTCGCGGGTCGCGCGCACGACCAGCGCGTCGCGCGCCTCGGCCAGCTCGCGCTTCTCCGACACCAGCTCGCGCGTTCGCTCGGCCACGAGAGTCTCGAGGCGGCGCCGCTCGCGCACGAGCACGCGCGTGCGCAGCCGGTACAGCAAGAACGCGGCGCCGAGCGCGGCCAGCGCGCACGCGGCGAAGAACGGCGCCGTGCGCCACCACGGGGCCAGCACGCGCAGCGAGAAGCCGATCATCGGCGACGCGGCCCCGGTGGCCCGCTCGATGGCCTGCATCTCGAAGCGGAACTCGCCCTCCGGCAGCGACGGATAGCGCAGCGAGCGCGCGGCGGTCTCCTGCCAGTCCTCGCCGATGCCGATCAGGCGGTAGCGAAGCCGCAGCGACCTGTCGAAGCGAAAGCCGGGCGAGTAGAACGCGATGGTCAGCGCCGACCGCGACCACGGCACGGCGTTGTCCACCACGCCGGGCGCGAGCGGGGTGGCACCCATGGCGATGCCCTCGAAGCGGACCTCGAGCTCGGGCTGCTCGAACAGCGCCGCCGGGCGCAGGTGATGAGCCAGCCCGCGGCTGGTGCCGATCCAGACCGTGCCGTCGGCGTCGGCGCGGAAGGCGCCCTCGCCGACGTCGTCCCACAGGAGCCCCTCGGCCGGGGTGAGGTGGCGCCAGCGCGAGCCGTTGAACACATCGACGCCGCGATCGCTGCCGACCCACAGCCACCCGCGCGGATCGATGCGCACGAACGAGATCCGCTCGGAGCTGATGGAGGGGCGCTTCCACCAGGTCCGCACGCGCGCGCGATCGGCGGCCGGCTCGCCGCCGACCTCGAGCTCCGCCAGGCCGGGCAGCGTGCCGCCGACCCACAGCCTGCGGTCGAGCGAGCATGCGATGGTGGCCAGCCCGCGCTGCGCGCCCGGGTCGTCGATGATCACGCGCGCCCAGCGGTCGGCGCGGAAGCGATACAGCCCCTGCGATGACACGACGTAGAGCGAGCCGTCGGGACACTCGGCCGCGTCGGAGTAGCGCTCCGCCGGCAGGACCGGGTCCTCCACCTTGTGCGCGCTCTCGGCGCCGGCGCGTCCCTCGATCCGGTAGATGCCCTCGCTGGTCAGCGCCCACACGCGGCCGCGTCCGTCGATGTGCAGGCGCGGGCGCACCGGCAGCGACGCCACCAGCTTGCGGGCTCCGCTCGTCCGGATCGGCGCGCGTCACCTCGCCCGAGTAGCTGGCCGCCCACAGCGCCCCGTCCGGCGCGCGCGCCAGCGTGCTGACCTGCTTCTGCGCCGCCGCCTCCGACGGCCACGGCGCCAGCGTGCCCGCATCCTCGTCGATCACCATGGTCGCGTCGTCGTTGGCGACCAGGACCCGGCCCGGCGACAGGCGCAGGGCGTCCCACACAAGCGTGCTGCGCAGCCCCTGCCGATCGGTCCAGCTCTCCCACTCGCCGTGGCCGATCCAGCGCAGGAGGCCGTTGCCGCGGGTGCCGAGCCACAGCAGTCCCTCGCGATCGGCCAGCAGCGCCGACACGCCGTAGGGCGGCAGGCCGTCGCTGGCGTCGAAGATGGTCCAGCGGTCGTCGGCCCAGCGCGCCACGCCGCGATCGGCGCGCGTGACGACGGCGCCGTGGCGGTCCTGCGCGAAGCCGAGCATCGGCGTGGCCACGCCCGACTGGCCGGGGATCTCGCGCGCGACGAACACGTTGGCGCCGGCGTTGAGCACGCGCAGGTGGCGGTAGCCGCGCACCCACAGGCGCGACTCGCGGTCGACGAAGATCGCCTCCCAGGTGTCCTCCGGCACGCCCTCGCGCGGCCCGAGCACCTGCACCTCGCGGCCGACCAGCTGGCACAGCCCGGCCCCGCAGCCGAACCATGTGCCGAACGCGGACGACGAGAACACAGCGTGCACCTCGCCCAGCGCGGGCCGCTCGCGGATGGCGCCCTCGTCGAACATCTCGGTCACGATCCAGCTCTCGTCGCCGGGCCCGCGCCGCGCGCGCAGGAGTCGCCCGCGGCTGGCGATCAGCACATCGCCGTCGGCGGTCCCGGCGATGCGCTGCCCTTCGGTCGAGGGGACGTCTGCGCCTGCGAAGGTGACCGCGACGAAGCCGTCGCTCTCGGCGCCGCCCGCGCGGCGATAGAGCCGAGAGGCGCCGGCCACCCACAGCCGCCCGGTCGAGTCCTCGCGGATGGCATGGATCTGCTGATCGAGGATGCCGGCCTCGGCGGCGAAGCGCTCGAAGCCGGCGCCGCGGTTACGGTACAGGCCGCCCTCGGTGCCGGCCCACAGCGCGCCGCGGCTGTCCTGCACGAGCGCGGTCAGCGCCAGGTTGTCGAGGCCCTGCTCGCGGCCGTAGGTCCGCCACGCGATCTCCTGGGCGCCGCCGGACGCGGGCCGGCCCAGGAGGATCATCGTGAAGGCCGCCAGCCCCGCGGCCCGGACGACCCGATGTGGGTCCGCCACGAGCCAGTCGATCGGCCGGATGCTCGAACACTTGAGCCCGGCGCGGTGCGCGAGTGTGGGCGGACCCGCTCAGCCGCCCCACAGGCGGCCGCGCGTCTTCTCGCGCAGGAGCAGGTACAGGAAGAACGGCCCGCCGAGCAGCGCTGTCACCACGCCGACCGGGAGCTCTGACGGCGCCAGCGCCACGCGGGCGATCGTGTCGCACAGGACCAGCAGCGCCGCGCCGCCCAGCATGGTGCACGGCATCAGCGCGCGGTGATCGGGCCCGACGAGCGCGCGGCTGGCGTGCGGCACCATCAGGCCGACGAAGCCTATCGGTCCCGCCAGCGCGATGGCGGCGCCTACCAGGAGGGAGGCGGTGGCGAAGGTCATCGCGGTGGCGCGCGCCGGCGCCACGCCGACCGATGCGGCCGCGTCGCCGCCGGCGCTGAGCGCGTTGAGATCGCGCGCCAGCACCAGCAGCAGGAGCAGGCCGAGCCCGACCGCCGGTGCCGCGCGCCCCAGCGCCGGGAACAAGAGGCCGTCGAGCCCGCCCATCAGCCAGCGCATCATGCGCTGGGTCTCGCCGAAGCCGGCCACGTACTGCACCAGCATCGAGCCGGCCGAGCAGAACAGCGCGATTGTGATGCCGGCCAGGAGCAGGGTGGCGGGCGGCAGCTCCTTGCCGACGCGCGCGAGGCGCCACACCAGTACGACGGTGGCGGCGGCGCCGGCCAGAGCGGCCAGCCCGACGCCAGACTGGCCGAGGAAGCTCTCGTCAACGCCGAACTGGATGGCGATGAACGCGGCCAGCGACGCGCCGGACGACACGCCGAGCGCGTACGGCTCGGCCAGCGGGTTGCGCAGCGCGGCCTGGAACGCGCAGCCGGCGCCGGACAGCGCGGCGCCGACAAGCGCGCCTCCCAGCACGCGCGGCAGGCGGAAGCGGAACAGCGTGCTGTCGGTGTCGAGCAGATCGCCCAGGTCGCTCAGGCGCAGGCGGCTGCCGCGGCCGACGTCGAAGTCGAGCAGCAGCGCGAGCGCCATGGCCAGCGCGGCGGCCAGCGCGAAGAGTCCGAGCGAGGCGGCCAGGCGCGCGCCGCGCAGGTGGGGCAGGGTGGCGTGCGCCTTCATCGCGATGATCACCCGGGGACGGCGAACGGCGCGCCCGAGCCGGGCAGCGTGCCGACGTGCATCGGCACCTCGAACGCCTCGGCGGTGGCCGGCGAGCGCAGCACGTCAACGGGCGCGCCGTCGGCGGCGATGCGCCCGCGGCTGAGCAACAGCACGCGATCGGCGGTGCGCGCGGCCAGGTTGACGTCGTGGGTGACGATGAGCGCGGTGGCGCCGCGCCTGTCGCGCTCGGCCGCCAGCGCGGCGAACAGCGCCAGCGCGTGGGCCGGGTCGAGCGAGGCGGTCGGCTCGTCGAGCAGGAGCAGCTGCGCCCCCTGGCAGAACGCCTGGGCCAGCAGCACGCGCCGCTGCTCGCCCCCCGACAGCTCGTCGAAGCGACGCCCGGCCAGCTCGAGCACATCGCAGCGCTCCATCGCTTCGGCCGCGGCAGCGAGGTCCGACTCGCTCTCGAGGCCGAACGGCGACGCGCCCTGATGGGCGTAGCGCCCCATCAGCACGACCTCGCTCACCCGATAGGGAAACGCGAGGCGGTAGCTCTGCGGCGTGTACGACAGTCGCCGGGCCAGGCGCCGGCGCGGCTCGCGCGCCGGATCGCAGCCGAGCACGCGCAGCTGGCCGCTCGTCGGCGTCACCAGCCCGCCGACGAGGCGCAGGAGCGTTGTCTTGCCGGCGCCGTTGGGGCCGAGCACGCACACCAGCTGGCCTCCGCCGATCGCGAGATCGATCGCATCGAGCACCGGCGGCGTATTCGGCGCGTAGGCGAAGCCGACCTGCTCGAGCGCGATCACGCGCCGGACCATAGCAGAGTCACCGCCGGGCCCCGGCATGGGAGCGAATCAGCGACGACCCGGTGGCCGCGTGGACAAAACGCCAAGACGCAAAGAACGCCAAGGGGCCGCGCGTTCGGCCGCCGGCTCGCCAGTCGCAGCTTGTCAGCGAACGTGTCGCGAAAACGACCCGGCGAGCCGGCGTCCGAACGCGCGGCCCCCTTGGCGAACTTGGCGACTTGGCGTTTTTTCCACGCGGCGTGCGCGGCGGCTCAGAGCGAGAGCGGGCCGAGCGCGGTCGGGTTGGTTCGCTCGATGCCCAGCATGTCGGCCGGCGCGTCGTCGAGGACCTCGCCTGCCTCGGCCCACGGTGCGGCTGCCAGCGGTGCGAAGCCGGCGGCTCTGGCGCCGAGGCCGATCGGGAAGGCGGCGAACCAGGTCGCGTCGAGCGTGTCCTCGCGCAGCTCGCCGTCGCCCGGCTCGCGTCCCTCGAGGTGGCCGCTGACGTATGCGTTGCGTGTGTACTCGTTGCCGCCGACGGTGTCGTCGACCATGAGCAGCAGCGCGTCCGGGTTGGGCAGCGGCGCGGCGCCCAGCGTCACGCCGACGAGGACGTTCTGCGCGAAGACGTTGTCGGTCAACGAGTTGATGAACATGATCGCCTGCCGGCCGTTGGTGGTGACGAACAGGTTGTGCAGGATGCGGTTGCCGCGCGCGCCGAGCAGCGGGTTGTCGGTCTCCTGCCAGAAGCTCACCCCGTGGCGCTCGTACACGGCGAACACGTTGTTGCGCACGAGGCTGTTGCGCACCGAGGTGAAGTTCGCGCCCTGGGCCAGCCCGTCGTGGAAGTAGTTGCGCTCGACCAGCGCGAAGTCGCTGGCGCCGCGCCCGCCGGTGGGATGGGTGCCGGCCACCGCGTCGCACTCCGGGCTGTCGAAGTCGACGCCGGACTCGTCGCAGGTGAAGAGCGGGTCGGCGTTGATCTGCAGATCGCTCGACTGGTTGGCGTACAGCTCGTTGCCGCGCACGATGAGCCAGTCGCTGCCATTGGACAGGTAGATGCCGTGGCCGTCGCCGCCGCCGGCGTCGCGCGCGATCACGCCCTCGATGACGAACCATGACGACTGGCCGGTGAAGAACGGGTCGTTCTCCTGGTCGTGGCCGATCGAGCGCGTGATGGCGACGCCGACCTGGTGCTGATCGGCGTCGAAGTCGAGGCCGACCGCGCGCACGCCGAAGCGGCCGCCGACCACCTCGACCCCGTCGATGGCCACGTAGTCGGCCGCCTCGAGGTTGAAGCAGGCGCCCCGCCCGTCGTCGCAGCACTCGAGGCGCGTCTCGAGCGCGCCGTCGCCGGCGATCGATCCGGCGAACACGATCGGCTGATCGTAGGTGCCGCTCTGCTCCTGCTCGAGCTCGATGCAGGCACCGTCGTAGTCGCCGGCGGCGAGCTGGACCAGCGTGCCGGGCTCCACCCGATCGGCCGCCTCCTCGAGGGTTGTCGGGCTGTCGGCCGAGCTGCCGTCGCCGCCGCCCGAGGGGCTGGCGTGCACGACCTCGAGTGGCTGCCAGTCCGGATCGGTGTAGAAGCGGTTGAAGCGCTCCGGCGTGCCGAGGAAGTCGCCGCCGCGGGCCACGGCCGGGCCGTCGCCGATGCCGGGCGGCACCTCGAAGTCATCTCCGGCGCCGCCGCCGCCGCTGTCGCCGTCATCATCTCCGGCGCAGCCGCCCGCGATCGCCCCGGCGCAGACCGACGCGATCACGAGCCGCAGCGCCCCGGAAAGGAGTGCTCCTCGCCCCATGGCCTTTTCTTGTCGCCCGGCCGTGAATGGCGGTCAAGAGATCTCCCGCGGCCGGAGCGCTCGCCTCGCCCCGGCGGGGTGGGCTACGGGAACAGCATGGCCTCGAGTCCGCGCAGCGCGAGCACCAGGCGCGGACCCGGCGACTTGTAATAGGTGTCGGCCAGGATGTGGACCCGCTTGCCGGCGACGGCGGGCACGCGCTCGAGCTGCCCCCAGTCCCGCCCGGCCGCCGCCGCATCCTTGGTGAACACCGCGTCGAGGATGACGTCCGGGCGGGCCTCGATGACCGTCTCCGGCGCGATGTTGGGATAGCGGGTGCGCGCGCCGGACAGGACGTTGTCGCCGCCGACCATGGCGAGCAGCTGATCGAGGTAGCTGCCCGGGCCGGCCGCGACCAGCCCGCGCAGGGCGCCCAGCTCGCGGTCGACGATCATCAATGTGCGCGGCCGGCGCGTCCTCGACCTGCCGCGCCCGCGCACCGCGGCGATCTCTCGCTCGATGGCGGCGCGGGCCGCGCCGGCTTCTCGCTCGGTGCCGAGCGCGCGCCCCGCCGCCGACAGACCTTCCAGCACGTCCTCGACCGTGTGCATCTCCAGCACCAGCGTGCGCACGCCGCCCTGAGAGAGCGCGGCCGCCGTCCGGCTCTGCACCTTGTCGAGCACGACGAGGTCCGGGCGCAGCTGCAGGATGGCCTCGACGCTCGGCGACATGAAGTCGCCGACGACCGGGAGGCCGATTATCTGTGGCGGATAGTCGGAGAAGCAATCGATGCCGACGATGCGGCCGGCGCCGCCGGCGGCCGCGACGATCTCGGTGGACGAGGGCGTCGTGGTGACGACGCGCGCGACCGCGCGAGGCGATCCGGGCGATGCCGGGGCCGCGCCGTTCGCCGCCTTCGATGTGTCCGCGCCTCCCGCCTTCGATGTCGCCTTCGATGACTCCTTCGAAGACGACGCCGATCCCTGCGCCGCCGTGCCCTGGTCCGGCCCGGATTCGTCGCGCCGACCGCAGGCGGCCGTCTGTCCCGCGAGCCCGATCGCCAGCCCGATCGCCAGGAGCGCCGCCGGCCGCACGCCCGCGATCATGGGTCGCCTGGCGGGGGCGACGGGAGCGCGATCCCGGGTCGCACGGCCGGGGGGCGCCACGCCGGGGGCCCGGTTTATCAACAGAACGAGGGACTTATCCGCAGAGTTATCCACAGGGCTCCGCAACCGACGGTGATCTCCGACGATCTCCGATTCTCATCACAGAATTTTCCTCCACAGTCCACACTTTCTCATCCGACGTCCTACACAATACCTGGTGGATGGCTACTGGTGTAGCCCCCAGATTTAGTATTTCGAGGGTCTGTTTTTGTTGACGATGGACTCTCGGGAGAGCAGAGTCTGCGGTGTGCAGACGGCCCACCGCAGAGCCGTCTTTTGTGCCCTTTGGGGCATGCCAATCTCTCGTTTTCATTGATTTCGGCTGCGCCGCCAGGCCTGCCAGGACGAACTCGCGAAGGGGGACCGACAAATGGACGCTCGACCGGTCGGAAGGAAGTCCAGGGGCACCACGCCTCCCAACCTTTCCATGGGAAATGGTAAGTCGAACCACAAGACTGGGAGGACCGCCAAGCGGCCTGGACTCGCCTTCCCCCGAGCCTTCACACGGGCCGGCGTGGACCCGTTCAGCGAGGTCGAGTGGGAGCTGCGCGAGGCGTCCATTCGCGGCGCGGATGGACAAGTCTACTTCGAGCAGAAGGACGTCGAGTTCCCGCGCAGCTGGAGCCAGACCGCCACCAACGTGGTGGTGCAGAAGTACTTCCGCGGACCGCTGGGCACGCCGCAGCGCGAGTCCTCGGTCAAGCAGATGATCGGCCGCGTCGCCGACACCATCTATGGATGGGGCAAGACCGGCGGCTACTTCAAGACCGCCGAGGACGCGGTGGCGTTCCGCGACGAGCTGGTGCATCTGCTGCTGCACCAGAAGATGGCCTTCAACTCGCCCGTCTGGTTCAACGTGGGCGTCGAGGACCATCCGCAGTGCTCGGCCTGCTTCATCAACGCGGTCGACGACTCGATGGGCTCGATCCTCGATCTGGCCAAGACCGAGGGCATGCTGTTCAAGTACGGCTCGGGCACCGGGTCCAACCTGTCGTCGCTGCGCTCGTCGGCCGAGCTGCTCAACGGCGGAGGCACCGCGTCCGGCCCGGTCTCGTTCATGCGCGGGTTCGACTCGTTCGCCGGCGCCATCAAGTCGGGCGGCAAGACCCGGCGCGCCGCCAAGATGGTCATCCTCAACGCCGACCACCCGGACGTCATCGACTTCATCGACTGCAAGGCGGCCGAGGAGAAGAAGGCCTGGGCGCTGATCGACGCCGGCTACGACGGCGGCTTCAACGTCGCGGGCGGGGCGTACGACTCGGTCGGCTACCAGAACGCCAACCACTCGGTGCGCGTGAACGACGAGTTCATGCGCCAGGTCGTGGGAGACGGCCCGTGGCAGACCCGGGCGGTGCTGGACGGCCGCGTGGTGGGTAGCTACCGCGCGCGCGAGGTCATGCGGCGCATCGCCCGCGCGGCGCACCTGTGCGGCGACCCCGGGATGCAGTTCGACAGCACCATCAACGACTGGCACCCCTGCATCGACACCGCGCGCATCAACGCGTCGAATCCGTGCTCCGAGTACATGTTCCTCGACGACTCGGCGTGCAACCTGGCGTCGCTCAACCTGCGCAAGTTCCAGCACCCGGCCGGCAGCGAGGGCGCGGGCGAGCTCGACATCGAGGCGTTCCGCAGCGCGGTGCGCACGACCATCACCGCGATGGAGATCATCGTCAACTCCAGCCGCTACCCGACGCCGAAGATCGCGGCGAACTCGCACCGCTTCCGGCCGCTCGGGCTCGGCTACGCCAACCTGGGCGCGCTGCTCATGTCGCGCGGTCTGCCCTACGACAGCGCGGCGGGCCGCTCCTACGCGGCGGCGGTGACGGCGCTGATGTGCGGCGAGGCGTACCGCCAGAGCGCGGTGATCGCGGGCCAGGCGACCGGGCCGTTCGACGGCTACCAGGAGAACGAGAAGTCCTTCCTGCGCGTGATGCGCAAGCACCGCGCCGCGGTGGCCGGACCGGAGAGCAAGCTCGAGGCTCACCTGGTGCCGGGGCACCTGGTCGAAGCGGCGCGGACCTCGTGGGACGAGGCGATCGCGCTGGGCGAGGCGCACGGCTTCCGCAACGCACAGGCGACCGTGCTGGCCCCGACCGGGACCATCGCCTTCCTGATGGACTGCGACACCACCGGCATCGAGCCGGACATCGCGCTCATCAAGTACAAGCGCCTTGTCGGCGGCGGCATGCTGAAGATCGTCAATCAGACGGTGCCGGAGGCGCTGCGCAAGCTCGGCTATGACGAGCGCAAGGTCGAGGACATCGCCGCCTTCGTCAACCGCGAGGAGACCATCGAGGGCGCGCCGGGGCTCAAGGACGAGCACCTCCCGGTGTTCGACTGCGCGTTCCGCTCGACCAAGGGCACGCGATCGATCCAGTACATGGGCCACATCCGGATGATGGCGGCGACCCAGCCGTTCCTGTCCGGTGCCATCTCCAAGACCGTGAACCTGCCCAACGACTGCACGGTCGAGGACATCGAGTCCGCGTACATGGAGGCGTGGCGGCTCGGGCTCAAGGCGATCGCGGTCTACCGCGATGGTTGCAAGCGCACCCAGCCGCTGTCGGCCAGCGTCGAGCAGGCGACGTCGACGGGCGCCAGGACCGGCGCGGCGAACGGCGCCAGCAACGGTGCGAGCCGGCAGCTGGCCGCGCCGCCGGCGGTGGCGTCGGTCGATGCGGCCCTGGGCGCGCTGTCGACCGAGGAGCGCCGGGTCATCGAGGAGATGCGCGCGCGCGAGCACCTGCCGGCCGGGCCGCCGCCGTCGCGCCGCTACAAGCTTGCGGTGGAGCGCCGCTCGCTCACCCACAAGTTCTCGATCGCCGGGCACGAGGGCTACATCACCGTCGGTCTGTACCCGGACGGCAGCCCGGGCGAGATCTTCATCCGCATGGCCAAGGAGGGCTCGGTCATCGCGGGCCTGATGGACTCGTTCGCCACCGCGATCTCGCTGGCGCTGCAGCACGGCGTGCCGATGGGCATCCTGTGCGAGAAGTTCCGCGGCACCCGGTTCGAGCCGTCGGGCTTCACCGGCAACCCCGAGGTGCCGATCGCCACGTCGATCATGGACTACCTGTTCCGCTGGCTGTCGCTGCGCTTCCTCGGCCAGGAGCAGCATCCGGCGGCGCAGGCGGCGGCCGGGCAGCTCGATCTGCCGCACGTGCCGGTCCTGCTCGCCGACGAGGCGGAGGGGACCGAGACAGGTGGCCCGATCCCGGTGGAGCTGGCGCTCGAGACGCGCGCGTCACATGGATACGTGCGCGAGACCGATGCGCCGCCGTGCCACGAGTGCGGCACCCTGATGGTGCGCAACGGCGCCTGTCACAAGTGCCCCAACTGCGGCGCGACGTCCGGCTGTTCGTGAGCCGATGCACCGCCGAAGGGCCCACCGCGCGCCAGAAAGTGGCCAATCGGCGCGGTTGCCTTTCGCCCTTCGGCGGCCGGCTGAGATAGACTCGGTCGGTGGCCGATCCGGAAGAACGGCGGCGCTGGCGGCGGCTGGAATCGGAGCTGCGGCTGCAGCTGCACATCGTCGAGCCCTCCGGGGGTGGTCGCACGCTGACGGCGGTCGGCAGCCACCTCAACCCCGAGGGAATCTTCGTCCAGCTGGCGGATCCTCCGCCGCTCGGCTCGCGCGTGCGTGTCACGCTGGCGGCCGAGGGGACCGACGGTGTGCTGAGCGCCGAGGGGATCGTTGTCAACCGAGTGGTGCTCGACGACGAGTCGGAGCGTCCGCCCGGGGTCGGCATCCGGCTCGAGCAGACCGGTCGCGCGTGGTCCAAGCTGTATCAGTGGTTGCTCGACGACTGACCGTGCCGGCGACGGCCGCCGCGGGAGAGGCCGGCTTGACTTGACCGGGGCCGTGGCTTAAGACGACCCCACAACGAAATACCGACGCGCGTGGGTGCCAGGGAAGCCGGTGAGATGCCGGCACAGCCCCCGCTACTGTGTCTGGGGACGAAAGCGGCAAGAGGCCACGGGTAAAGACCTGGAAGGCGCCGCGAGTAGGATGAACCAGGAGTCAGGAGACCGGCCCGCGCGCAAGTGACGTCCTCCGGCGGGGAGGAAACGGCTTGCACCGACGCCGCCATCATATCGCCCTCTGTCTCGCGCTTTTCGCGCGCGAGGCGGCAGCCCAGCCCGGCCCCCGATCCGGGCCGCCGGAGCAGGCCGGGCCGCAATCGCCGCAGGGCGGCGCGCAGGCCGCGACGGCGTTCGCAGCCAGCGCAAGCACAGCCGGCGGCGACGCCCACGCAGCCGGGTACGCCGTCCGGACCCGGCGAGATCATCGTCGTCCCGCCGGTCAACACGCGCACCGGCACGCCGGGCGATCTCGACTCGCCCGACACCGGTCACGCCGATCGCGGCCGCGGTCTGGGCGAGAGCGGCTTCACCACCGTGGTGCGGGTCAACCAGCTCGCGGGCGAGACCCTGCCGCTGGCCGAGGCGCTGGCCGAGACGGTCGGCGTGCACGTGCGCTCGCTCGGCGGGCTGGGCAGCTTCTCGTCAATCTCGGTGCGCGGCGCGCCGCCCGGTCACACGGCCGTGTTCGTCAACGGCGTGCCGCTCGCGCGGCTGGGATCGGCCACCGCCAATCTCGGCCGCTTCCAGCTCGACTCCTTCTCGCAGATAAGCCTGCATCGCGGGGCGGTGCCGGCCGCGCTGGGCGGCGCGTCGCAGGCCAGCGCGCTCGAGCTCACCACCGAGCTCGGCCCGGCGCCCGACGGTCACCCGCTGCTTTTCTCGGCCGGCGCCGGATCGTTCGGCGCTCGCCACCTGCGCGGCCGCTGGCTGGGCGGCGGCGCGAACACAGGCCTGCACGTCGGCCTGGGCTACGCCGGCGCCGAGGGCGACTTCGTCTACTTCAACGACAACGGCACCAACCTCAACCAGTCCGACGACAGCTACGTCGAGCGCACAAACAACGGCTACGACCGGGTCGACGGCGTCGCGCGCGCGGCGCTGCGGCGCGGGCCGTGGTCGCTGTCGGGCGGCGCGCGCGGGATGTGGAAGGAGCAGGGCGTCCCCGGCAGCGCCAGCGTGCAGTCGCGCACCGCGTCGCTGACCACGTGGAGCCAGATGGTGGACGCCACCGCCGAGCGCGACGCCGCGTTCGGCGTGCCGGCCCTGCGCGCGCGCGCCGGCGTGCACGCGCTGCTCGACGTCGATCGCTACCGCGACCTGGACGGCGAGATCGGCCTGGCCTCGCAGAACCGGCGCTACGTGACCGCGGCGGCCGGCACCACCGGCACGCTGCTGGCCGAGCTGTCTCCGGCGCACGCCAGCAGCGCGACCATCGAGGGGCGCGCCGAGATGTTCGCCGACGCCAATCTGTCCGCGCGCCGAGACGACGACGGCGATGGCGACGGCGGCGATGACAACGATCGGCGCGCACGCGGCCTGCGCCTCGAGCTGGCCACCACCCTGGCCCACACATTCCGCCTGCGCGACGACATCGGCGAGCGCGCCCGCATCGAGCCGGCCGTGCGCGTCAATCTCTCGCGCACCTCGCCGGCTGCCGACCCGTCCGACGGCGTGCCCGACATGGACCTGTCGCCGCGCGTCAATCTTCACGTCGCCCCGCGCGCCGCGCTGTGGCTGCGCGTCGTCGCCGACCTCTCGCTCAAGGCCAGCGCCGGCGGCTACCGGCGCGCGCCGACAGCGCTCGAGCTGTACGGCGACCGCGGCGCGCTGGTCGGCAACCCGGCCCTGGAGCCGGAGACCGGGGAGAGCACCGACGCGGGGCTCGTGTTCGCGCCGGCCGCCGCCGCGGGTCCTGTCGATCGCATCTACCTCGAGGCGGCCGCGTTCGCCTCGCGCTCGCGCGACACCATCGTGTGGGTGCCGAACGCGGCGCTGATCGCCGGCCCGCAGAACCTGGGCACCGCCTGGCTGTGGGGCGGCGAGCTGCTCGCCTCGGCGCGCGCGGCCCGTGCGCTCACCCTGACAGCGGACTACACCTATCTGGACAGCCGCCAGCGCGACACCCTCCCGTCGTACGACGGCAAGGAGCTGCCCCAGCGCCCGCGCCATCAGCTGCACGGCCGGGCCAATCTCGCCGGCCGCGTCGCCTCGCGCCTGGTCGTGCTGTTCGGCGACGCCGCGCTCGTCAGCGGCAATCACCTCGATCCGGCCAACCTCAGCCTGGTGCCGCCGCGCGCGCTTGTCGGCGCCGGCCTCAAGCTCGAGATCGCGCCGCGCCTGCTCGTCGCCATCGAGGGCAAGAACCTGACCGACGCGCGCGTCGAGGACATCCCGCTCGATCCGGCGCCGCGCCCCGACCTGACCCGCGCGCCGCGCGCGGTGGCCGACTTCTTTGGCTATCCGCTGCCCGGCCGCGCCTTCTACCTGACCCTGCAATGGGAGCCCTGACATGACCCGCCGCCCCCCGCTCGCCCGCCTCGCTCCATGTGCCCTCGCGCTGCTCGCCGCCTGCGGCGACAACCTCGCCGCCCTCCCCGAAGGCAACGGCACCGTCGCCGACGCCGGTGGCGGCGAGCCGGACGCCCCGGCTCCCGACAGCGGCCCGACCTCGGCGACCGCCTTCGCCGTGGCCACCGACTTCGCCAGCACCGGTGTGGCCTCGACAATCGCCATCCCGTCGCTCGATGTCACCGCCCCCGCGATCGAGGGCGTGGCGTCGACCGACCCGGTCGCGCGACTGCAAGGCGACCGCCTGTTCGTGGTCAACCGCTTCGGCCAGGACAACGTCACCATCCTGGATCCGGCGCGCATGGCCCTCATCGACCAGATCTCGACCGGCCCGGGATCGAACCCGCAGGACGTCGCCCGGGTCGGAGACACGCTGTACGTGGCCGCCCTGGCCGCGCCCGGCGTGCTCGTCATCAATCTCTCCCGACCCGGAAAAGGGCGTGGTCGACACGATCGATCTGTCGGTGCTCGACCCGGAGGACGGGCGGCCCGACTGCGCCAGCGTCGTCGCGGTCGGCAATCAGGTCGTCGCCGTCTGCAGCATCCTGGACGAGGCCTACATGCCGCGCGGCCCCGGCGCGATCGCGCTCATCGCAGGCGGCGAGCTCATCGACACGGTGCCGCTCACCCAGGTGCGACCGTTCGGCCTGGCGCAGGCCGCGCCCGCGGGCGACGCCGTGCTCATCCCGACCGTGCAGGACTTCGCGGTCCCGGATGCCGGCGGCTGCGTGGAGCGCGTCGTCATCGGCAAGGGCTCGGCCCGGGCGGCCGGCTGCCTTGTCGACAACGCCGATCTGGGCGGCTTCGTCAGCGCCCTGACCTGGAACCCGGCCGGCGATGAGCTATGGATGACAGTGACCACCTCGTTCGACGAGGTGGACTTCGGCCCGCACGGCGTTCTGGTGTCGCTCCCGGCCGGCGGAGAGCCGGCGCGCGCCGCCCTGGCCGAGGACGTGCGGCCGATGGACCTCGCCGTCTGCCCGACCGGCCACCTGGTCATCTCGGACGCGACCCGCGGCGTGCGGGTGCTGGCGCCCGGTGCCGATCGCGAGCTGACCTCCGCTCCGCTCGACATCGGCCTGCCGCCGGTAACGAACGGCCTGGTCTGCTTCTGATTGGAGCAGCGGAACGGTACCAGCGAGCACCGGTGCCGCGCGCACAGTTGAGATCGTCCCGCACGGCAGCCGTGACAACCCGGTACCAGTGTGTCGTCGCCGCGCAGTGCGCTCCAGAGGCCGTTCGATCGATGAAGCCGAAGGCTTCCAGCCTTCCGCACGCTTACGCTCGGGCCCGTTCCTTGCTTTCACGACCCCGCAATGGATGACGCCACACAGTCGATCGAGTATGGTCCCCGTTCTACTAGCTCCAAATCTGACACACGATCCTTGCGGCCATCTCCCATGGGCGGACACATCCTGGTGGTCGACGACGACCGCGACACCGCCGAGCTCCTGCGGGAAGGTCTGGCCAAGCGAGGCTTTTCCGCCGAAGCCGCCATCAGCGCAGAGGACGCGCTGGTCCGGTTGCGCGAGGCCGAATTCGACGTCGTCGTGACCGACGTGCAGCTCGGAGCCCTGTCGGGCATCGAGCTGTGCCAGCGCGTGGCCGAGAGCCGACCTGACGTCCCGGTCATCGTGGTCACCGGTTTCGGCAGCATGGAGACCGCCATCGCGGCCATCCGCGCCGGCGCCTACGACTTCATCACCAAGCCGATCGCGATGGACGCGCTTGTCATCGCGCTGGGCCGCGCGGTCGGTCACCGCCAGCTCAAGAGCGAGGTGCGCCGGCTGCGCGAGGCGGTCGCGTCGCGCCAGGGCGGGTCGATCGTGGGCGAGAGCCCGGCCGTCCGCCGCCTGCTGGATCTCATCGAGCAGGTCGCCGAGAGCGACGCCACCGTGCTCATCACCGGCGAGAGCGGCACCGGCAAGGAGCTGGTCGCGCGCGAGATCCACAGCCGCAGCCCGCGCGCCGAGCACCCGTTCACCGCGGTCAACTGCGCGGCGCTGCCGGCCGCGCTGCTCGAGAGCGAGCTGTTCGGCCACACGCGCGGCGCCTTCACCGATGCCAAGCGCGCGCGCGATGGTCTGTTCGTGCAGGCCGCCGGCGGCACGGTCTTCCTCGACGAGATCGGCGAGATGCCGCTCGAGATGCAGGCAAAGCTCCTGCGCGTGCTGCAGGAGCGGACGGTGCGCCCGGTCGGGTCGGATACAGAGGTGCCGTTCAACGCGCGCCTGCTCACCGCCACCAACCGCGATCTCGAGGGCGAGGTGGACAGCAAGCGCTTCCGCAACGACCTCTACTACCGCATCAACGTGGTCCAGCTCGGCGTCCCGCCGCTGCGCTCGCGCGGCAACGACATCCTGCTCCTGGCCCACCACTTCCTGCGCCGCTACGCCACCGAGACCAGCAAGGAAGTGACCGGCATCTCCGGCGCCGCGGCCCAGCGCCTGCTCGACTACGACTGGCCGGGCAACGTGCGCGAGCTGGAGAACTGCGTGCAGCGCGCCGTCACCTTGACCCGCCTCTCGGAGGTCTCGGTGGACGATCTGCCGGAGAAGATCCGCGACTACCAGAGCTCGCGCATCGTCATCGCCAGCGACAACCCGGACGAGCTGTTCTCGCTCGAAGAGATGGAGCGCCGCTACATCCGCAAGGTCCTGGCGGCTGTCGGCGGCAACAAGACCCAGGCCGCGCGCATCCTCGGGCTCGACCGCCGCACCCTGTACCGCCGCATCGAGAGCCTCGGCATCGACGCGCGCGTCGCCCACGGGTGAAGGGCCCCGGACCGCGCAGGTCCGAGGCCCGACCCGGGCCGCTCACGAGCTAGAGCAGGCGGCGCCGGCGCACCGCGAGCCGGTAGATACCGAGCAGGAGCATTGCGCCGATGATCGACGCGATGATGCCGGGACCCTCGTCAGGCTGGTGGTACCAGCCGAACACGCGGCCCAGCAGGTAGGCCACGACGGAGCCGGCGACGCCCAGCAGCATCGTCACGACGATGCCGCCCGGATCACGGCCCGGCATGAGCAGCTTGGCAATGGCACCGGCGATCAGGCCGATGATCAGGGCAATGAGGATTCCCATTTGAGCACTCCCTTGATGGTTGCTGTCAGAGCGGCAAAAGTGCAGGTCGGGTGCCAGCTCGAAATGTGTGCGAGACCGCCTCCATGCGGCGTCTCCGGCGGGACCCCCGGGAGGCGCGCCGGGGGCTGGTAACGCACACCGTGCGGGCACGCACAGGCCCGGAATCGCGGGGACGGCCACGCACACGCCTCACCGGCGGGCCATCCTCTCTCGATCTCGACGGGACCAGACGTCATGAAGGCCGGAACCGACCACCCTCTCCCGGCTGGCGCGATGGCATCGACCTTGCTCGTACGTGGTTTTGTCCCCCGTTCCCCGACGAGCCTCGGAAACGAGCTCCATGACACGCCGATTTCACGTTCTACATGTCGAGGATGACGACCTCGACGCGCTCAACGTTCAGAGGCTGATGCGCCAGAACGGCGCCGTCAGCGAAGTCACGGTCGCGCACGACGGGATCGAAGCTCTCGAGATGCTCCGCTCGGACAGCTCCGACCTGCACGACCTCGTCATCCTGCTCGACATCTGCATGCCGCGCATGAACGGACTCGAGTTCCTGCGCGAGCTGCGGGCCGATGCGGACCTGTGCCACCTGCCGGTCGTCGTGCTGTCGACGTCCGATCACGAGGACGACAAGGCGACCGCCTACCGGTTCAATGTGGCCGGCTACATGGTCAAGCCCCCCAGCCCCGAGCGCTTTCGCCGGTCGCTGGATGCATTCGCCAGCTACTGGGCCTCCTCGGAGCTGCTCTGATGGGCCGGGTGCGGTCGCCCGGCACCGATGGCTGGCGCTCGTTGCAGGACATCCTGGCGCTCGTGTCGCACGATCTGCGCGGCCCGCTGAGCGCGGTCAGCATCGGCATCGAGGCGCTGGCCGATCCCGGGGTCGATCAGGGGACGCGCGAGCGCTACCTGGCCGCGATGCGGCGCGCGGTGGTGCGCGCCGAGCGATTCTTGACCGATCTGACCGACGTCGGCCGCGTCGCGACCGGGACGCTCGAGATCGAGCCCGCGCCGATCGTCATCGAGCCGCTGCTCGAGCGCGCCGCGCGCGACCACGCCGCGGACGCGCGCGCCGCGGGCACCTGGATCGTGGTCGTGACCGGCGACCACATCCATCCGGTCACCGCCGACGCCGACCGGCTGCTGCAGGCGCTCGACAAGCTGATCACCAACGCGATGCGCCACGCGCGCGGCAGCGGCGAGATCACGCTGCGCGCCGAGAACGGGCACGCGGCCGACGGCGACACTGTGCGGCTGTGGGTCATCGACCACGGCCCCGGCGTGCCGGAGCGTGAGCTCGACACAATCTTCGACAGGCTCAGCGGCGAGCGCGTCCGCGGCCGGCGGGCCGGGTTCGGCTTGCCCCTGGTAAAGGGGATCGCCGAGGCCCACGGCGGATCGATTCACGTCGAGGGCACGCCCGGCAGCGGCGCGAGCTTCTGTCTCGAGTTGCCGGCCGCTTCCTGAGTCGCAGCTGATCTGGCACCTGCGTTGCAAAACCAGAGGCCAGACACAACGAGGAGATCATCATGTTCGGTTGGGTGATTGCACTTTTCATCATCGCCATCGTCGCCGCCGTGCTCGGCTTCGGCGGGATCGCCGCCAGCGCCGCCGGAATCGCCCAGGTGGTGTTCTGGATCGCGCTGGTCCTGGCCGTGATCGGCTTCTTCATGGGCCGCACGCGGGTCTAGCTTCCACGCGCCTTCCGCGCGCGTGCGGGGTAGTCTCGAGACAGGATGGAGGCGGGCTTCGACCTGGAGCGGCAGGCGGTGCAGCTGGGCAAGATGCTGCTCGCCTACGCGCTGGTCTTCCCCATGGCGTGGGACCGCGAGCAAGCGGATCGGTCGCTCGGCATGCGCACCTTTCCGCTCGTCGCGGTGGCCAGCTGCGCCTTCGTGCTCGTCGCCCAGAGCGGGCTCCACAGCGACGCGCAGGCCCTGTCGCGCGTGCTGCAGGGGATCATCGCGGGCGTGGGGTTTCTGGGCGGCGGCGCCATCGTCAAGCAGGGCATGACGGTGCGCGGCGCCGCCACCGCCGCGGCGGTGTGGGCCACCGCGGCGCTCGGCGTGGCCGTCGCCGAGGGGGAGTACGCCATCGCCATCGGGCTCGGCCTGATCGGCTTCGCGACGCTGCGCTGGCTGAGGCCGCTCAAGCGCGCCGCGCGCAAGGACGGCAACAGCGTCGTTCTCGAGCAGCATCCGGACGACGACGAAGGCGAGGACGAGGACGTCGCGACGGAAGGCGACGAGGCCGTCCCGCCCGCTCGCCCGCGCCGCCCGGGACGTACACGGTAGCGAGACCTACTTGCCGGTCGGCTCGGCCCACGGCTCGACGGCGCCCGGCGGGTCGGCCGGCAGCGCGATCGACGCGGCGGTGATCGACGCGGCCGGCGCCAGCGCCGCGGCTTCGACCGGATGCGGCTCGTCCGCCGCGCGCGCCAGCTGCTCCATCGGCCGCGACTCCATGCGGCCGACACGGCGGCCGCCCACCACCGTCTCCTCGCGGTCGCCGTCTCGCGTCTGGTCAGGCGCGCCGCCGCCCGGCGGGCCGGTCGAGCGCCGGCGCTGGCGGGCCTGGGCCTGCTCCTGCGCCGCGTCCAGCACCGGCGACAGGAACTCGGCCAGCGCCATCGTCGACCCGACAAGCTCGTGCCGGCGCACGAAGCGCTCGAGGTCCTGTCCCATGGCCAGCGCGGTCGGATACCGATCGGCCGGACAGGCGGCCAGCGCGCGCATCGCGATCGCCTCGAGCTCGGGCGGGTAGTCCGGCACCGACAGGCTCGGCGGCCGCACAACGCCCTCGACGATCTCGCGCAAGAGCTCGTACTCGCTGCGACCAGCGTGCGGCCGGCGGCCACAGGTGAGCTCGTACAGCATCACGCCCAGCGAGTAGATGTCGGAGCGGCGGTCGACCAGCTCGGCGCGACACTGCTCCGGCGACATGTACGGCAGTTTTCCCTTGAGCGTGCCGTAGGTCGTGCTGCTGACCCGGTTGGCAGCCAGGGCCACGCCGAAGTCGACCAGCTTGACGCCGCCCTCGCGGGTGAGAAACACGTTCTGTGGGGTCACGTCGCGGTGGACGATGTGGAGCGGCAGGCCGTCGAGGCCGAGCTTCTCGTGCGCGTAGTGCAGCCCGGCGGCGACCGAGTTGACGATGAAGATGGCGTGCTGCATCGGGATGGCCTGGCCGCCATCCGCGCCGGCGCCGCGCCCCGCCAGCACCCGGTGCACTGTGTGCAGATCGGCTCCGTCCAGGTGCTCCATCGCGATGAAGAACTCGTCGTCCGCCTGGCCGGCGTCGTAGATGTGCACCAGGTTGGCGTGCTGCAGCATGGCCGCGATGCGCGCCTCGTCGAGGAACATGGCGAAGAACTCGTCGCTCTCGGCAAGCTGGGGCAGGATGCGCTTGACCACCACGTTCTTCTCGAACCCGCCGGGCCCCGACACGCGCGCGAGATAGATCTCCGCCATGCCGCCGACCGCGAGCTTGCGCAGCAGCCGGTACCTGCCGAGCCGCTCCGGGCCCAGCGGTCCGCCTCCATCCCCCATCGACAAGCCGTCACAGGATACACCTGCGTGCGCGCGGCTCACCGGTTTCTTGCCGCACCGACGAAGGGGCGGTAGGAAGAGGTATGAGCGACAGGCGCTACGTCTCGCATCTGCGCGGCCGACGCGACGAGCGCACGCTGCGCCAGCGGCTCGCGGGTCTGTTCGCGCGCGGCGGCGCACCTGAGCCGGATGATCCGATCGAGCTCGCGTCCGAGCGTGTGTGTGTCCAGAGCGGACGTCTGATCGATCGACGCGCTGCCGTGCGACGTCCTCCCACGGAGTAGGTGCAGCGTCGCCAGTCGCGCGCGCGATCGCGTATACTGCCGCGCAGTGGGCAGAAGCAGGCTCCTCGCTTCCCACCTGGCCAGCTTCCTCGCCGGCGCGGTGGTCGCCACCTCGCTGGTGGCGCGCGCGGTTCCGGACCGCTCCGGCTCGTCGAGCGCGACGACGCGCGACCGCTACGCCACGCTCGACTCGCTGGCGCAGGCGCTGTCGTACATCCTGCACGAGTACGTCGACGACACCGAGGAGCGCGAGCTCGTCTACGCCGCCATCACCGGCATGGTGCGCTCGCTCGATCGACACTCCAGCTTCCTGCCGCCCAGGAGCTACCAGCGCCTGCGCGAGGACACGGAGGGTGAATTCGGCGGCGTCGGGTTCGAGCTGGCCGCGCCGCTGCCGGGCGCGTCGCCCGCCTACCCGATCGTCTCGGATCTCATCGCCGGATCGCCCGCGGCGCGCGCCGGACTTCGCGAGGGCGATCGCGTCGTCGAGGTCGATGGCCGCCGCACTGTCGACCCGGGCGATCGCACGCCGGCCGACCGCCGCCTGCGTCGACTCGGCGCGCTTCTGCGCGGCCCGGCCGGTACGCGGATCGTGCTTGCCATCTCGCCGGCCGGCAGCAGCCGCATCGATCGACGCGAGCTGGTGCGCCAGCGGGTCAAGGTCGAGACCGTGCAGTGGCTGGCGCTGCCGCCGGCCATCGGCTACATCGCCATCCGCCGCTTCCAGGAGGCGACCGCCGCCGACTGCGACGCCGCGCTGCGCGCCCTGGCCGCTCGCTTCGGCCGCGATCCAAGAGCCGTCATCCTGGACCTTCGCGCCAACCCCGGCGGCCTGTACGATCAGGCGGTGCGGGTAGCCGACCTTTTCCTTTCGCGCGGCACCATCGTCAAGGTGATCAGCCGCGGCGGTCAGACCGTCGAGACCGAGACCGCAAGGCCGCCCGGCACCTGGGACGGCTTCCCGATGATCGTGCTGGTGGACCAGGGCTCGGCGTCGGCGGCCGAGATCGTGGCCGGCGCTCTACAAGACCATGGCCGGGCCAAGGTCATGGGGCTGCCCAGCTTCGGCAAGGGCTCGGTCCAGACCTTCCTCGATCTGGAGGACGGGAGCGGTATCAAGCTCACCACCGCGCGCTACTACACGCCGGCCGGCCGCTCGCTCGAAGCCGCGGGAATTCGGCCTGATATCCGCGTCGAGGCGTTCGCCCCGGAGCTGGTCACCGCCCATCGAGCAGGCCGGAAGCGCAGGAAGGCCGCTGGCTCTGGCGAAACGACCTCGATCGGTGCCAGAATGCCTCTTGGCGTGCCTGCCGATGTTCTCCAGAGAATGGAGGAGGACTATCAGCTGCGGGTGTCCTACGAGACGGCTCGAAGCTGGCTCGAGTCGCGCCAAAAGGGTCCTGCCGGCGCCCGACGTGGCGCCCAGCTCAGGTGACGCGCGCCACCGCCTTGACCTGAGCGCATGGCAACCCTAGAATTTACGATAGCTTGTCGAGCTGACGGTGTGCGAGCATGTACAAGCTAGTCATCCAAGACGACGAGGGTAAAACCACTGTCGTTCCGCTCATCCGCGATGAGCTGACGATCGGTCGCAAGGAAGGCAACACCATCCGCCTGACCGAGCGCAATGTCTCGCGCAGGCACGCGCGACTGATCCGATCGAACGGGTCGATCACGATCGAGGATCTCAATAGTTACAACGGAATTCGCGTGAACGGCTCGCGCATTCAGGGGCGCTGCCAGATCCGCGAGACCGATCGCGTTCAGATCGGCGACTACTTGATCGAGCTCAAGTCGGAGGCTCACGACAAGGCCGACACATTGAGCGAGCGGACGATTCCGATCGATCGAATCGATCCGCATGCGACGACGCCGGTGCCCGACTCCGTCGAGCCGAGCGACTCGGCGGTGGCGACGACGCGCATGAACAAGACCGAGGCCGCCGCGGTGCTCGGCGCCAGCTTCGTGCCGGCGGTGACCGAGCCGATGGCACCGCTGCCGGACACCGATCCGAGCCCCGGCGCGAGTGGCCCCGTTCCGCCCGGCGCGGCGGCCGGCGTGTCGCCCCCGGTGGCGCCGGCCGCTCATCCGGTCGCGCATGCGCGTCTCGTGGTGCTGTCCACCGGCCTGGCCGGGCGCGAGTTCGAGCTCGACAAGCCGGCCATGGTGATCGGCCGGACCGAGGACAACGACGTCTGCATCAACCACCGCTCGATCTCGCGCCACCACGCCAAGGTGGTGCGCGAGAACGGGCGCCACGCCATCGTCGATCTGCAGTCGTCCAACGGCGTGCGGGTCAACGGCGAGGAGTACGGCAAGGTCGAGCTGCGGCGGGCCGACGTCATCGACCTCGGCCACGTTCGCCTTCGCTTCGTCGAGGCCGGCGAGGACTTCCTGTTCGGCCGCGACGCCCAGGCGGTCGACGTGGTGCCGCAGAGCTCGTCGCGCACCGCCATGTGGGTCGCGCTCGGCCTGCTGGTTGTCGGCGCCGCGGTGGTCCTGTTCCTGATCATGAGCGGCCGCGGCGAGACCGAGGAGGAGCCGGTGCAGGCGGCAGGTCCCGGCGCCAAGAGCGGAGGCGAGACGGCGGTGCCGGCCGCCGCCGCGGTGACGCCGGGCGGCGATGATCCCGGAGACACCGGGGACGGCGACCCGCGCCGATGCCGGCGCCGAGACCGCGACGCCGCCACCCTCGAGCGACGAGATGGCGAAGCGTCTCCAAGCTGCTCGACGCGGCCCGCCGCGGCGTCGAGGCGGAGAAGTGGAACGACGTCCTCACCTCGGCCAAGGAGGCGCTGGCGATCGACGCGTCCAACGCCGACGCCCAGGGCCTCATCGAGCAGGCGCAGAGCGAGCTGGCCAACGAGCAGGTCCACAAGCAGTTCCAGCGCGCGGTGGCCAGCCGCGACTTCGCCAAGGTGGCCGAGCTCTACAAGCGCCTGGACCCGGAGTCGGTCTACCGGGTCAACGCGCGCTCGGACCACGATCGAGCTCAAGTCCGACTACATCTCGCTCAAGAGCCGCGAGGGCAAGCGCCTGGCCGACCGCAGCCGCTGTCGCGACCAGGAGCGGCTCGGCGACGAGGCCAGCCGCCTGTGGCCCGAGGCCGGTCGCGCCGTGATGGGCCACGCGTGCAAGCTGCCGGTCAGCGCGTCGGGCACGCCGAGCGGCGGCACCCCGAGCGGCGGCACGCCGGGCGGAGAGGCGGGCACGCCGGGACGGCACCGAGACGGCGACGCCGCCCGAGAGCGGGTCCGAGGGCGGCGAGGCGGGCGCGCGGCTACGACGAGCTGATCGAGAAGGCGGACAAGGCCGCGGTGGCCGGCGAGTACGGCTCCGCGCTCAAGTTCTGCGAGGCGGCGGCGGCGGACCAAGAAGAACGACCAGCGCGCCATCGGCATCTGCGCGCTCGCGTCCTGCCGCCTGCGCAACACGGTCAAGGCGCGCCGCTACATCAACAAGATCTCCGACCAGGCCAAGCGCGAGGGCTACCGCAACATCTGCCGCCAGGAAGGCGTCACCGACATCTGAGAGGTGTCGCGCTGGCCCGCGCACGGTCCCCGTCACCGCATCGAACGAGCAGGTAGGGCGAGGTCGCCGGGCTGACGGGCGAGCCGCGGCGCGCGGCCTGCGGCGAGCGGCATGCTCGAGGTGTGGCGGCGGGCGAATTGCTTTTTCCCGCTGACTGTAGTAACTGATAGTAAAATCGAGGGGTTGCGGCAGAGCTGTGCGCGCCCCGCCCCGTCCCGGAGGCGTCATGCGCGTTCTGCTTCCCATCCCGCTCGTCGCTGCGTTGCTCCTGTGCGCGGACCCGGTCCAGGCGCAGGTCGGCGGCAACATCGAGCTCAATGCCTTCCGGCCGGCGATGGACTCGCGCGGCTACATCACGGTCAACGCCTCGCAGGTGCTGGGTCACACCGAGCTGTCGTTCGGCCTGGTGACCAACTGGGGCTACCGCGTGCTGCAGTTCGAGGGTGACGGCGACAGCTCGTACGAGGTCACCAACGTGATCACGCCGACGCTGATCGCCGCGTTCGGTCTCAAGGTCGGGGCCGCTCGAGCTGGAGCCGGGCGTGTCGCTGCCGTTCCAGGTGATGTCGGGCGACGAAGATCCGGACCAGGTCGGCACGCCGGGCATGAACGACGGCGATCGCTTCGCCTTCGACGGCCAGGGGCTGGGCGACATGGGCCTGCACCTCAAGGTCCGCTTCCTGTCGACGTCGAAGGGGCCGCGCATCGGCCTGGCCGTGATCGGATCGGTCTACCTGCCGACGGCGAGCGAGGACGATCGCTGGTTCGGCGAGGGCAAGGTCACGCCGCAGGTCGTGGGCGTGATCGACAAGGAGTTCGGCGCCGAGTCGCAGCTGCGCATCGCCGCCACCGGCGGCATCCGCGTGCGCTCCGGCGACCACATCTTCATGGACACGGCCACGCCGCCCACGCCGGCCACCGGCGACATGGTCGAGGCCAAGAGCACCGTGCCGCTCGGCGCGGCCATCGCCTACGGCATCATCCCGCAGAAGTTCGACATCATCGCCGAGGCGTTCACCGAGGTGCCGCTGGGCGGCGAGAACTTCATGCCCGGCGAGGCGATCGCCGGCATCAAGCTGTACCTGGCCCGCAACTCGTTCCTCTCGTTCGGCGGCGGCGTCGGCTTCATCCCGGACAAGGTGGCCAGCCCCGACGCGCGCGCGTTCCTCGCCATCGTGTTCGAGCCCAACATCGGCGACCGCGACGGCGACGGCATCAAGGACGACGTCGACCGCTGCCCGGACGACCCGGAGGACCGGGACGGCTTCGAGGACGACGACGGCTGCCCCGAGACGGACAACGACCGCGACGGCATCCCGGACGACAAGGACGACTGCCCCGAGAACCCGGAGGACAAGGACGGGTTCGAGGACGAGGACGGCTGCCCCGAGGGCAACAAGAACGACCGCGACAACGACGGCATCCTCGACAACGTCGACCAGTGCCCGGACGATCCGGAGGACAAGGACGGCTTCCAGGACGAGGACGGCTGCCCCGATCCGGACAACGATCAGGACGGCATCCTCGACGTGGACGACCTGTGCCCGAACCAGCCCGAGGACAAGGACGGGTTCGAGGACCAGGACGGCTGCCCGGATCCGGACAACGACAACGACCGCATCCTCGACAAGGACGACGCCTGCCCGCGCCGCGACGGCGAGACGGTCAAGAAGACGGCCGAGACCTACAACGGCGTCGACGACACCGACGGCTGCCCGGATCGCGGGCGCGTCGTCGTCACCGACACCAAGATCGAGATCCTCGACAAGATCTACTTCGAGTACGACTCGGACGTGATCCAGAAGCGCTCGTTCGACATCCTCGACGCGATCGTGGCGACGATGCAGGGCAACCCGGACATCAAGCTGGTCGAGATCCAGGGCCACACCGACGAGCGCGGCTCCGACGCCTACAACCTCGATCTATCGGATCGGCGCGCGGCGTCCGTGCGCCGCTACCTGACCGAGCACGGGGTCGACGCCGGCCGACTGCAGTCGCAGGGCTACGGCGAGAGCCAGCCGATCGCGCAGGGCCGCAACGAGGCCGCCTGGGCCAAGAACCGCCGCGTCGAGTTCCTGATCCTCAAGCGCGCGGGCGACTAGACGAGCGGCGCTACTCCGGGCGGGCCGGGGCCGGCTCGCCCACCGTCTCGTCGGCCGCGCTCCTGGCCGCGTCCTTGGTCGCGTCCTTGGCCGCCTCGCGGACCTTGTCGCCCGCCTCGCCGTCGGCCGCCTCGGCCGCGCCGGAGCGGGCGCCGTTCTTCAGGCGATCGACGACCGGCTTCGCGCCCTCCTTCATCTCGTCAACCAGCTCCTCGGTGGACTCGCTGGTCGCCTTCTTCTTGACCCCGTCGCGCAGGTCCTTTGTCTCTTCGCTGTTCCAGATGCGCTTCATGTGGCCTGCGCAGGTGTATTCACCCAGCTTCACCGTCGTGGCGAACCAGACCACGACGATCGCCACGAGCACGTAGATGACGAATCTGATCACCCGTTCAATCTAGCGCGCCACCGTCGGAGGGGCCAGAATCGCCGCAGAACCGCGAGTCGCGGCGGCCGCTTGAACGGCAAACCTCACTCACCGTGGCCGCGCGCCCCACCGGGCGGCCGCGCACGTGGAGTCCGGAAATCGAGCCGCTTTCGGCGAACGCCCTATTCGCGCCTGGCAGCAGGAAAGCGCGCATACGCCGCCTCGCGCTGTCTCGGGGCATGTGGCTTGCACCACTCGTCCGCTGGCTCAGTTGCCTGGAGACTAACCATGGTTCGAATCTTCAAGGGAGAGGGCGGAGCGTGGCTCCGCGGATTGAGCGCGGCCCTGGTCCTGAGCGCGGCGGCGTTCTCGGCCGCGTGCTCGGACGACGATGACGGCGGGGACGGTGCCGACGGCGCGGATGGCGCCGACGGTGCCGACGGTGCGACGGTGCGGACGACGGTGCCGACGACGGCGGCACCGCGGCATGTGCGACGAGGACAACGGTTCCATCACGCTGCCCGACGGCTTCTGCGCGTCGGTGTTCGCCGACGGGCTCGGCGCTGCCCGCCACATGACCGTCACTCCGTCGGGAGACGTGTTCGTGGCCGTGGCCAACGCGTTCGACGGCATCGACGGTCGGCGAGGTCGTCGCGCTGCGCGACACCGACGACGACGGCATCGCCGATCAGGAGGAGCGCTTCGGCGACAACGGCGGCAACGGCATCGCCTGGGGCGGCGACCAGCTGTTCTTCGCCGAGGACGAGGCCATCCTGCGCTACGAGCTGCCCGACGGCGAGCTGCTGCCGGCCGGCGAGCCGGAGGTGGTGGTGGGCGGCTTGCCGGTGGACGGCGACCACATCAGCAAGACCATCGTCCTCTCCGACAAGGGCGAGCTGATGGTCAACATCGGCTCGGCGTCGAACTCGTGCCAGGAGGAGAACCGCCTGGTGGAGTCGCCCGGCGAGGACCCGTGCGCCGAGCTCGACGTGCGGGCCGGCATCTGGACCTTCGACGCGGCCGGCACCGACCAGGTGCAGGAGGACGGCGTGCACTTCGCCGAGGGGCTGCGCAACATGGTCGCGCTGGCCATCAACCCGGGCACCGGCGACGCTGTTCGGCGTCCAGAACGGCCGCGATCAGCTGTACGACAACTGGCCAACGCTGTACGAGCCCGAGGACGAGCTCGAGCTGCCGTCCGAGGAGATGTTCCTGATCGACGGCGCGGCGGAGTACGGCTGGCCGTACTGCTATCACGACCCGTTCCTGGGCGAGAAGGTGCTCGCGCCGGAGTACGGCGGCGACGGCGTCACCGTCGATCTGTGCGCCGACATGGCGGCCCCCGGACTACACGTTCCCGGCCCACTGGGCGCCGCTGGGCATGCTGTTCTACACCGGCGACATGTTCCCGGAGCAGTACCTGAACGGCGCGTTCGTCGCGTTCCACGGCTCGCGCTTCGAGCCGGAGGCGACCGGCGCGCTGCCCGGCTACAACGTCGTGTTCGTGCCGTTCGACGGCGACCTGCCCGCGGCCGGTGCCGACTTCGAGATCTTCGCCGACGACTTCGCCGGCGACGCGCGACCTCTGCCCGACGCCGCCGAGCACCGCCCGGTGGCGCTGGCCCAGGGACCCGACGGCGCGCTCTACATCTCGGACGACTTCGGCGGCCGCATCTGGCGCGTGATCTACACCGGGGAGTGATCGCGGCGCGGGGGACGGACGGCTGACGCTGTCGGCTGACGCTGTCCGCCCCCGATCACCATTGCCTCCCTCCGGCCGTCAGGGCGATTCTACGGCCGGAGGAGGTGCCGATGAGACGCGCTCTAGCGATCGCAGTGCTTGCGTTGGTTGCCCTTGTGAATGTCGGTGTCGCCGCCGCGGGCGAGAAGGGCGGGGTCAAGATGCCCGACAAGCTCACGGTCGCGGGCAAGACGGTTGTCCTCAACGGCCTGGGGGTCCGCGAGGCCACCATGTTCAACGTTAACGTCTACGTCGCGGGCCTCTACCTCGAGAAGAAGACCAGCAGCGCCGACGAGGTCGTCAGCTCCGAGCAGGTCAAGGTCCTGCACCTCATCTTCGTGCGCGACGTCGACCGCGGCGACATCACCGAGGCCTGGAGCACCCAGTTCAAGAAGAACGGCGCCGACATGGCGAAGCTCAAGAGCCAGATCGACCAGCTCAACGGCTGGATGTCCGCCATGGAGGAGGGGGACGCGATGACCTTCACGTACGTGCCGCAGCGCGGCGTGAACGTGGTGGTCAAGCGGGCCCAGAAGGGCGTCATCGCCGGCGCCGACTTCCGGCACGCCTTCTTCGGCATCTGGTTCGGAAAGTCTCCTCCCAACGCGGGCCTGAAGAGCGGCATGCTCGGCAAGTAGATCGACGCGACAACGGGGAGGGGGGCCGATGACGACCAAGTATCTGCTGGCCGAAGACCGGATTCCGCGGCGCTGGTACAACATCCTCGCCGATCTGAAGACGCCGCCGGAGCCGGTGCTCCACCCGGGCACCAGGCAGCCGGTCACGCCGGCCGATCTGGAGCCACTGTTTCCGATGGCGCTCATCGAGCAGGAGATGAGCGCCGAGCGCGAGATCGCCATCCCGGACGAGGTGCGCGACGCGCTGGCCCTGTGGCGGCCCACGCCGCTCTATCGCGCCAGCCGCCTGGAGCGCGCCATCGGGACCCGCTCGCACATCTATTACAAGTACGAGGGCGTCTCTCCGGCCGGCAGCCACAAGCCGAACACCGCCGTGGCGCAGGCCTACTACAACGCGCGCGCCGGGGTGAAGCGGCTCGCCACCGAGACCGGGGCCGGCCAGTGGGGCAGCTCGCTGGCCCTGGCCGGTTCGATGTTCGGCCTCGACGTGACCGTGTACATGGTCAAGGTCAGCTACCAGCAGAAGCCGTATCGCCGCTCGATGATGCAGGCGTGGGGCGCGGAGGTGTTCGCCTCGCCGACCGAGCGCACCGCGGCCGGCCGCCAGATCCTCGAGCGCGATCCGCATACGCCCGGCTCGCTCGGCATCGCCATCTCCGAGGCGGTCGAGGACGCGGCCACCCACGACGACACCAAGTACTCGCTCGGCTCGGTGCTCAACCACGTCTGCATGCACCAGACAGTGATCGGCATCGAGGCCCAGGAGCAGATGAAGCTGGCCGGCGAGTACCCGGACGTCGTCATCGCCTGCCACGGCGGCGGCAGCAACTTCTCCGGCATCGCCCTGCCGTTCGCGCGCGACAAGATCAACGGCAAGGAGGTGCGCCTCGTCGCCGCCGAGCCGACCAGCTGCCCGTCCCTCACCAAGGGCGAGTACGCCTTCGACTTCGGCGACACCGTCGGCATGACCCCGCTGGTCAAGATGTACACCCTCGGCCACGACTTCATGCCCCCCGGCATCCACGCCGGCGGCCTCCGCTACCACGGCGCCGCCCCCCTGGTCTCCAAGCTCGTCGCCGAGGGCATGGTCGAAGCCGTCGCCTACGCCCAGCTCGAATGCTTCGCCGCGGCCGCCACCTTCGCCCGCTCCGAGGGCATCATCCCCGCCCCCGAGAGCTCCCACGCCATCCAGGCCGCCATCGCCGAGGCCCAGCGCGCCGACGCCGAGGGCACCACCCGGATCATCCTCTTCAACCTCTCCGGCCACGGCCACTTCGACCTCGCCGCCTACGACGCCTACTTCTCCGGCAAGCTCGAAGACTTCGCCTACCCCCGCGAAGCCGTCGAGCGCTCCATCGCCGCCCTGCCCAAGGTCACCCTGTAGGCCCGGGCCCGGCGCGCCCGGCGCGCGGGGCGGCAGCACAGATGTCCGCCGAATCGAGTCCGGCCCTGACGCCGGACTCGGCGCGGGGCGGCAGCGGATGTCCGCCGAATCGAGTCATGGCCTGACGCCTGCCTCGGCAGGAGGGCTCGAGGCGATGTCCGCCGAATCGAGTCACGGCCTGACGCCTGCCTCGGCAGGAGGGCTCGAGGCGATGTCCGCCGATTCGAGTCACGGCATGTCGCCTGCCTCGGATCAGGGCGGAGCGCGGATGTCCGCCGAATCGAGTCTCGAAATGGCGGACATTCCCTCCGCGGTTCGCGGCGTCACGGCCTCGAGCGAACAGGGACGGCATGGGCCTGGCTGCGGGTGGCGCCCTCATGGATGACCTGGCGGTCTTCCGACAGATCGCAGTGGGGCACGGATCGGCGCACGCCAGGACCATTCGGTCCGATATCCCGGCATGGCTGTCCGCAACCGTCGTCGCTTCTCCAGTCCGCGCCGCCGGCGTGCCCGTCAGCTCGAGCTCGGCCTGCCGGGCACATGGGGTGGGGCACGGCGCGGCGCCGGGCGCAAGCCGAAGCGGGAACGTCCCGAGGTGCGGCACGCCCGGCGACCCAGGCTCGAGGCACGGTTCCCGGTTCACGTGACCACCCGGGTCATCCGCAGCTGCGGCTACCTGCGCGGCTTTCGGGTGTATCCCGCAGTGCGCAAGGCGCTGTGCGCGGCGTGCGAGCGTCTGGGCGTCCGCATCATCCACTTCTCGATCCAGTCCGATCACATCCATCTCCTGGTCGAGGCACGCGACCAGATCGCGCTCGGCCGAGCGATGAAAGGCTTCGGCGTACGCATAGCGCGGCGCCTCAACCGACTCGCAGGGCGCAGCGGCCAGGTCATTGCTGACCGCTACCACGCGCGCTACCTGCGCACGCCGACCGAGGTGCGTCGCGCACTGGTCTACGTGCTGCAAAACGGAGTCAAGCACGCGCGCGATGAGGGACGCATCGCCAGAGGCGTGCGCACCTGGATCGACCCGCACTCCTCGTCCGCGTTCTTCACCGGATGGCACCCCCGTTGCCGCCGGTGGATCCCGTCGCGGGATGCACCCGCCCATCCGCTGCACAGATGGTCGCCCGGTGCGATGCCGGTGGCGCCGCCCCGCTCCTGGCTCCTGCGCATCGGATGGCTACGAGCAGGCGGCTACATCGACACCAGCGAGGTCCCGTCGTTCGAGGCTGTCTGATCCGACAAAGCCGGCGCCTCGACCCTCGAGTCTCGAGCGTCGAGCCTGGAGCGTCGAGCACCTGAACCGGCCGAAGAGTGACCGCGTCGCCCGGCCTTTGCTCGATGGACACCGTCCCTCGAACGAGTCGGACGCCGGCGGATCGCATCTGCCGGTCCTCGAGACGCTCACGAGCGGCTCACGAGTCGCGGGAAATACGGATCCTGGGCCGCCTGGCGCTGAACAGACCCGTGAGTCCATGTGCCCACGCGGCGCCCGGCGACGGGCTCGGCACATCGCGATGCCGCAAGGAAGGATGTCCGCGAATTCAAGACGTCATCCGGGGACACCAGGCCGGCTGCAGTTGATATGGCGGACATCGCCCACCCCGCCGAATCCGCCCCCGCGGGCTCAACACCCGTTGCTCTCCCGGTCCAGTTGATATGGCGGACATCGCGCGGCGCGCGCCGAGACGAGCCGAGCCCGTCACGCGGCCTCCAGGCCCGACCCGGCCGGTTGATTCGGCGGACATTGCGCGCCCTCCCGCGTCGGGCCTGTCCCCGCACGCTCGAGCTTGAAATGGCGGACATCGTCGGGCCCTCCCTCGCGGCGTGCCCTGTAACCTCGCTCGTACCAGCCGCTCTCAGCGGCCGCGGCTCATCAGCAGACGGGCCGCGTGGACGGCCACGCCGGCCAGCATGAGGCCGGCGAACCAGCGGAGGGCCTGGCCGCCGGTGCCCCACAGGGCCCAGATGCTGAAGAGGAAGGCGCCGGCGGCGACGATTGATGTGGCGGTCAGGCCGCGCGTGGCGTCGGGGTGGAGCTGGTGGCGGAGGCGAAGGGCGGCGGCGGCGGTCATCAGGTAGGGCAGGAGGCTGGTGGCGGTCGCCAGGAGGATGGAGGCGGTGAAGATGGTGACCAGGGAGCCGCTGTAGTTGGCGATGACGAGGATGGTGGCGAGGGCGCTCGAGAGGGCGATGGAGAGGCGCGGGGGGGCGCTGTCGCCGCGCGGCGCGAACCAGCGGGGGAAGAGGCCGTCGCGGGCGGCGGCGGCGGGGATCTGGCCCTGGATGAGGACCCAGCCGTTGAGGGCGCCGAAGCAGGAGATGGCGGCGACGGCGGCGAAGGCGCGGCCGGCCCAGCCGCCCCACAGGATGGTCGCGGCGTCGGCGAACGGGGCGCTCGACCCCTCGAGCGCTTTCTGCGGGACGAGGCCCATCACGGCCGAGCAGGCCAGCATGGTCACCAGCCCGGCGACGATGCTGCCGATCATGGTCGCGCGCGGGACCAGCCGCCCGGCGTCGGTGACCTGGTCGGCGGGGACCGTGGCCGACTCCATGCCCAGGAAGGCCCACAGGGTCAGCGCCGCGGTGGCGCCGGCGATGGACCACCAGCTCGCGGTGTCGCTCTCGGCCGGCAGCAGGCGCGCGGGCTCGATGTGCGGCAGCGCCGCCAGCCCTATCAGCAGCAGCGGCAGGAGCTTCAGCACCACCGTCGTCACCTGGGCCGAGCCGGCCGCGCGCAGGCCGACGAGGTTGATGGCGGTGGCCAGCCACATGGCGGCCAGGGCGCAGGCCGCCAGCCGCCACGGGCCGGCCAGGAGCTCGGGAAAGAACACGCGCAGGCTGCCGGACAGCGCCACCGCGATGGCCGCCACCCCGCACCAGCACGAGATCCAGTAGCTCCACGCCATCAGGAAGCCGGCGGTCTCGCCGAAGGCCAGCCGGGCGTAGGCGTAGGGACCGCCGGCGCGCGGAAACCGGGCCGCCATCCGCGCGAACACGACCGTCAGCAGCATCGCCCCGGCGAAGCTCCACACCCAGCCGAGGGTGCTGCCGCCGCCGTACGGGGCCAGCGAGGCGGGGAGCAGGAACAGGCCGGCTCCGATGATGTTGCCGATGACCAGGGCGGTGGCGCTCCACAGGCCGAGCGGGCGGGCGTCGGCTCTCTCGATCGGGTCGGTCATGGCGGCGCGTCGAGCCGCAGCACCGGGAGGAGGTCCTTGCCCTGGTCCCAGGAGGCGTGGCGGCGGTAGAAGAAGTCGAGGCGTCGCTCCGGGCTGGCGGCGAACGCCTGGTCCTGGAGCGCCTTGTCGAAGGCGGCGCGCACCGATCGGATCCTTCGAGCATCTCGCGCGCCACCTCCTCGGCGATGTACGGCTCCATGTACTCCTTCTGCTCGAGCGACGCGTTGAAGAAGCCCCAGCTCGCGAGCGAGTCGGGAGCCAGCGGCTCGAGCAGGTGCATGGCCAGGCGCGCGCGCGGCTGCGCGATCGGGATCCACAGCGCGCCGGGCGGGACGATGCGCCGCTCGCGCGTCCAGGATCCGCTCAGGGTCACGCGCGGCGCGGCCCTCGAAGCTGGGCTGCGGCTCGGCCCTGGTCGCGCGAAACACCTCGGCGTTGACGGTGAGCGGGCGCGAGAGGCGCGAGAAGCGGATGTCGTGGCTCTCGAGGCGGCGCGCGACGACGCTGGCGAAGCCGGCGGTGACGAGGTAGCCGGCGCGCGGCGCCGTCGCCACCAGGCTCGCAACGGTCCGGTCGCGCAGCGGCACCCGCCATATCTCGGGTCGCTTCTCGTCGTAGGTGATCCACGTGGCGCCGGAGACCTCGGAGCGGCGTCGCTCGTAGTGGTAGCCGCGGAACTCGATGGTGCGCGGCGGGCCGCCCGCCTGGAAGGCCAGCGGCACCTCCTTGCCCGCCAGAGCGGCGCCCGCCGCGTCGGCGGCGCGCGCGGCGTCGCGCCACCGGGGCGCGTCGCTGCGCCGCGCGCTCGAGCAGCGCCTGCAGGAGGTGATAGGTGGCGAGGCCCCGCTGCTTGTAGGTGTGCCAGCTGTGCGTCTCGACCAGGATGCCGATGCGGCCGCGCGCACCGGCGTAGGGCTGGGAGAAGCGCGGCGGCGCCTCGAAGTCGTCGAAGCCGGAGGCGGGATCGTCCTGCTTCACGAACGAGGGATAGAAGGGCAGCGGCAGGTGACCGAGCTGGGTGAGCCGCGCCTGCAGCCGGTCGGACAGCGCGCGCGCCGCCTGCTGCAGGCCGATCGCGCGGCTCGCGCGGCGACACCATCACCGCGACGTCGTGCTCGAACTTGGCGCCGTCGGTGGTGTGGAGGTCGACGTAGACCACCGGATCCCAGCGGCGCCACAGCCGCAGCACCGCCGCGATCTCCGGCGTGTCGACCTTCATGTAGTCGCGGTTGAGGTTGAGGTTCTGCGCGTTGGTGCGGAACCCCATCTCCGCCGGGCCGCGCTGGTTGGGGCGATTGTCGGGCCCGGACCGCTCGTGGCCATCCGGGTTGAGGATCGGCACGAACACGATGGTCGTGGCGTCGAGGGCGCCCGGCAGCCACCCGCCCGTCGAGCAGGTCGCGCAGCAGCCAGAAGCCGGCGTCCTTGCCCTCGATCTCGCCGGCGTGGATACCGGCCTGGATCAGCAGCACCGGCCGCCGCGCATCCGGCGCGCCGACGACCAGGGCCACCATCGCCCGCCCCTCCGGCGTGGTGCCGAACTGCTCGCATCGCGCGCGGCCCGGATACGCCGCCGCGAAGTCGCGGCACATGCGCACCGCCTCCGCGTGGTCTCCGGTGTGGATCCACCCGGTTCGCTCGGCGCGGCGTGACCAGGTCGGGCCGCCGCTCGGCCGTCGCTGCAGCGGAGCTCGGGCCGGCTCCGCAGGCGGCCAGACCGGTCGCGGCGAGCAGCCCGGTCACGCGGGCGAGTGTACAGAGCCACATGCGCGGACTTTCGCACGCGGCGACCCGCAGCGGCACCTCGCCGAGGTCACTCCGCCTGTCTGCGCCGGGAGGCCTCGAAATCGTCGATGGCCGCCAGCAGTTCCGCCCGCGTCCGGTCGGTGCAGAAGGCGGCGCGCACGCCGGTCCGTGCCAGCTCGGTCAGCCCGGCCTCGTCGAGGCCGAAATGCTGGTGGCAGAGCAGGTACTCGCGGTCGAGATCGGTGTGGAACATCCCCGGGTCGTCGGTCGCCACCGTCACCGGCACCCCGGCGGCCAGCAGCTGGCGCACCGGGTGCTCCTCGATCGACGCGACCGCCCTTGTGCGGACGTTCGAGGTCGGGCACACCTCGACGGGAATCCCGTGCTCGGCCAGGTGCGCGACAAGCGCCGGGTCGGCGACCGCGCTGGTGCCGTGGCCGATGCGCTCGGCGCCCAGCACGCGGAGCGACTCCCAGATGGTCTCCGGCCCCGTCGTCTCGCCGGCGTGCGGCACCAGATGCAGCCCCGCGTCGCGCGCGGCCGCGAACTGCTCGCGGTACCACTCGCGCGGCACGCCCATCTCCGGCCCGCCCAGCCCGAGCGCGACGGTGCCCTCCGGCCGGTGACGCAGCACCCAGTCCAGGGTGGCCGGACCACACTCGCGGCCGCGGCTCCCGTCGATGTCGAAGATCCAGGCCAGCTCGACGCCGTGCTCGTCGCGGGCGATGCGCCGTCCCGCCTCCAGCGCCTCGGCCAGCTCGTCCGGCTCGATGCCCGCCACGAGGTGTGACACCGGTGTGACGGTGACCTCCGAGTAGCGCACGTTGCTGGCCGCCTGATCGCGCGCCAGCCCGACCAGCAGCGAGGTCACGTCCTGGCCGCTGGTGACCAGGTTGTTGACCGCGATGTAGACCGCGATGAAGTGTGCGAAGTCGGAGAAGTCGTAGAACGCGCGCAGCTCCGGCTCGCTGGTGGGCACGCCGCGGTCCGGGTAGCGCCGCGCGAGCGCGAGCACGGTGTCGATGGAGGCAGAGCCGACCAGATGGACATGCAGCTCCACCTTCGGCAGAGCGGAGACGAAGTCTTTCATCGATGATCGCTCTTGCTCGTGTTGCGGTGTGTGACGGAACCGGTGACAGGCGGCCCGGCGAGACTACCAGTCGCCTGCAAGCGACTGCACCCCTCGAGTCTGTCAGCGCGAACGAACGCGTCAAGCGCGCATCCGTTGCCGGTGATGCAGCTCCATCTCACCGCGTCGCGATCGCGCGCCGATCCTGTCATGAGCTGAAGGAGCGATTCGCAGGTCGCCGGCCGAGGTGGTCGTACGATGCGTCCGGGAGGAGGATACCGATGAAGGCCCGATCGAAAATCACTCTGGCGCTCTGCGCCGTCGCTCTTTGCGGTCTCACCGTCGACGCCGTCGCGGCGACGAAGAAGCAGAAGGCGGACAAGATCCCGATCACCACGTCTTCGGAGGAGGCGAAGAAGCTCTACCTGGAGGGCCGCGACCTGGCCGAGAAGCTGCGCGCCACCGACGCGCACAAGCTCTACCAGCAGGCGGTCGCCAAGGACGACAACTTCGCGCTGGCCCACCTCGGGCTGGCCAACACGTCGGCCACCGGCAAGGAGTTCTTCGACGAGCTGGCCCGCGCGGTCGCGCTGGCCGGACGCGTGTCGGAGGGCGAGCGGCTCCTCATCCTGGGCCAGGACGCGGGCGTGCGCGGCGATCCGGCACGCCAGCGCAAGCTCTACACCGAGCTGACGAGGGCCTACCCGAACGACGAGCGCGCGTTCAACCAGCTCGGCATCCACTACTTCGGCATCCAGGACTGGACCTCCGCGGTGCGCGCGTTCGAGAAGGCGATCGCCATCAACCCGAGCTTCTCGCAGCCGTACAACCAGCTCGGCTACGGCTATCGCTTCCTCGAGAAGTACGCGAAGGCGGAGCAGGCATTCAAGAAATACATCCAGCTGATCCCCAATGACCCCAATCCGTACGACTCGTACGCAGAGCTGCTGATGAAGATGGGGCGCTTCGACGAGTCGATCGCCAACTACGAGAAGGCGCTCAAGGTCGATCCCAACTTCGTCGCCTCCTACGTCGGCATCGGCAACAACCAGATGTTCATGGACCGGGGCGCCGAGGCGAGGAAGACGTTCGCCAAGCTCGAGCAAGGTGTCGCGCAACGACGGCGAGAAGCGCCAGGCGCTGTTCTGGACCTCGACCTCGTACCTGCACGAGGGCGCGACCGACAAGGCGCTGGCCGAGGTCGAGAAGATGATGGCCATCGCGACCCAGGGCAAGGACTTCGGGGCGGTTGCCGGCGACTACGACCTGATGGGCAACATCCTGCTCGAGGCCGGCCGCCCCGACGAGGCGGCCGCCAAGTTCGAGGCGCAGCTCGACGCGGTGAACAAGGCAAGCCAGCCGGCGGAGACAAAGGAGCAGGCGCGGCGCAACAACCTGTTCAACCAGGCCCGCGTCGCGCTGGCCCGCAAGGACCTCGGCGCCGCCAGGGCCAAGGCCAAGGAGTACGCGACCAAGGTCGCGGCCAAGAAGGTGCCCTTCGAGGTGCGCCAGACGCACGAGCTGGCCGGATACATCGCGCTGGCCGAGCGCAAGTACTCGGTGGCCGCCTCGGAGCTGGAGCAGGCCAACGATCAGGACCCGCGCGTGCTCTATCACCTGGCGGTCGCGCTCGAGGGCGCCGGTGATCGCCGCGCGAAGGACGCGATGGGCAAGGCCGCCAAGTTCAACGCCCTGGGCGGCAACTACGGCTTCGTCCGCCGCAAGGCGCTGGACAAGCTGAGCAAGAGCTAGCATCCGGAGGCAACGGGCCGGCGCACGCCGGCCCGCGGCCATGCGATGGTCGGGCCGTGAGGATCGCAACCCTGCCGTCGCCCTGGATCGCCCTGAGTCTTCTCGCCTGCCACGGCGGCGCGCCGTCGAGCTCCCCACCCGCACGGGGTGGCGCGACGTCGCCGGCAGGCGCAGAAGCGGCCGGGGGCCACAACGTTCCGGCCGAGGGGCGCATCCAGGGCGACGGTGCAGTCCTCTTCTACCGCATGATCGGCACCGGGCCGGACGTGCTCGTCATGATCCACGGCGGGCCCGGGATGGACATGGGCTACATGGTGGCGGACTTCGCGCCGCTGGCCGAGCGGCACCGCCTCCTGTTCTACGATCAGCGCGGCGGCGGCAGATCGGATCTGCTGCGCGACGACCCCGCGCTGTTCACGATGGAGCGCCACGTCGCCGATCTGGAGGCGCTGCGGCGCCACTTCGGCCTCGAGCGCATGACGCTGGTCGCGCACTCGTTCGGTCCGGCGATCGCCGCCAGCTACGCGATGGCGCATCCGGATCGGGTCGCGCGCATGGTGCTGATAGGTCCGGTGCCGCCGCGCGCCGGCGACATGTGGAAGCGCTACGCGGCGAACCTCGACAAGCAGCTGACCGCGGAGGAGCGCGCCGAAGCTCGCCGAGCTCGAGACGGCGATGACGCGCGGCGATGATCCCGCGCAGGCCTGCCGCGACTACTGGGCCATCGCGGTGAAGCCGCGCGTCGCGCGACCGGAGCTGGCCAGCCGGGTCAAGGGCGACTTCTGCGGCGCCGGCGCCGACGCGATCCGCGCCGGCATGGCCGTGGCCGGGCCGCACACGCTCACGTCGCTTGGCGAGTGGGACTTTCGCCCACGGTCTGAAGGCGGTCGTTGCGCCCACCCTGATCATCCACGGCGAGGAAGAGGCGATCCCCATGGACCTGGTCGAGGAATGGACGACCGCGCTGCCCAGCGCAAAGCTGGTCAAGATCCCGGGTGCGTCGCATTTTCCGTACGTGGAGCGGCCCGACCTGGTGTGGCCCGCGATCGAGAGCTTCCTGGGCGCGCCACGGTAGCGAAGACATCCGGAGCGACCGCGACGCCCGACCTGTTCCTGGACCGCGGGGCACCTCCCTGTGATATGTCCTGCGCGTGAAGCGAACAGCCAATCGGATCTGCATCGCTCTGGCCATCGCCTGCACAGCGGCATGCCAGAAATCGAAGGAGCCGTCGCAGGAGAAGACGGAGACCGTGGCCGAGGAGCCGGCGCAGCCCGGCCAGGGCAAGGTCGAGACCACCAAGTCGCCGCCCAAGCAGGGCGAGGACGACATGTCCGGCGTCACCATCAAGACCACCCAGGTCTCCGGGCACGTCTACATGCTGGAAGGCGCCGGCGGCAACATCGGCGTGTCCGCCGGCGAGGACGGCGTGGTGCTGGTCGACGATCAGTTCGCGCCGCTGGCTCCCAAGATCCTCGACGCCGTGAAGGCGCTCGGCAAGGGAGAGCCGGAGTACGTCATCAACACGCACTGGCACGGCGACCACGCCGGCGGCAATCCCGTGTTCGGCGCCAAGGCCGCCATCGTCGCGCAGGAGAACGTGCGCAAGCGGCTGTCCACGCCGCAGAAGCGCCGCGACGAGACGGTCGAGCCGCTGCCGGCGCCGGGACTGCCGGTGGTCACGTTCAAGGAGAACGTCAGCCTGCACATGAACGGCGAGGAGATCCGCGTCGTCCACTTCCCGCGCGGCCACACCGACGGCGACTCGGTCGTGTTCTTCACCGGCGCCAACGTCGTCCACATGGGCGACCACTTCTTCAACGGCCGCTTCCCGTTCGTCGACACCGAGAGCGGCGGGGACCCGGTGCAGTACGCCGCCAACGTCAAGGCGGTGCTCGATCAGATCAAGGACGACACGAAGGTGATCCCCGGCCACGGGCCGCTGGCGACCAAGGCCGATCTGGCCACCTTCCACCAGACGCTGACCGACACGATCAAGATCGTGCAGGCGGCCAAGAAGGCGAAGAAGTCGCTCGATCAGGCCAAGCAGGCCGGTCTGCCGGAGAAGTACAAGTCGTGGGGCGAGGGCTTCATCAAGACCGACGCCTGGATCGAGACGATCTACAACAGCACGAAGTGACCGGCGCGGCCTGAGCGCGCGGCCAGTCGGCGCGCTCAGGCCAGCTCGAACTCCTTGCAGAAGTGAACCTCGGCCGGGCGCGAGCCGTCCGGCTCGGGCGCGTCGAGCGGCCATCGCCGCTGCTCCTGGTTGGGCCATCCCAGCCCGCACGCGCCGCTGCCGGTGCGCTGGTGGCGGCAGTGACAGCAGGCTGAACGGAGCTGGAATCGCTCCGCTTCGGCCAGCAGCTGGTCGGTCAGTGGGAAGCGCATCTCGCCGCCGGAGAATATGGCACGCTCGGGCGGACGATGATGGAAATCCAGGACGAGGTCAGCGTCGCCCTCGAGTCGGGCGGTCCCGTTGTCGCGCTCGAGTCCACGATCATCGCCCACGGCCTGCCGTTCCCGGACAACCTGCTCGCGGCCCAGGAGATGGAGGCGGCGGTGAAGGCGTGCGGCGCCACGCCGGCGACCATCGGTGTGCTCGACGGCGTGATCCGCATCGGCATGGGTCGCGACGACCTCGAGCGGCTGGCCCAGCCCGGCGCCGGCGTGCTCAAGGCCGGCGCGTCCGACCTGGCCGCGGTCATGGTGGCGCGGCGCACGGCGGCGACGACGGTCAGCGCCACGTGCGTTGTGGCGGCGCGGGTCGGCATCCGCGTGTTCGCCACCGGCGGCATCGGCGGCGTCCACCTGGGCGATCCCAGCGACGTGTCGGCCGACCTGGACACGCTGGCGCGCACACCGATTGCGGTGGTGTCCTCCGGGGTCAAGTCGATCCTGGACATCCGCCGCACGCTGGAGCGCCTGGAGAGCCTGGGCGTGCTCATCATCGGCTTCAAGACCGACGAGCTGCCCGGCTTCTATTTTCGAAGCACCGGCCTGCCGCTCGAGCACCGCATGTACCGGCCGATCGACGTGGCCAACGCGGTGCGCGTGCGCCTGGCCCTGGGCCAGGGCGGCGTGCTGGTGGCCAACCCGATCAGCGCCGAGGCCGAGATCCCGCAGGCGCAGATCGAGGAGTGGCTCGACGTGGCGCGCGACGACGCCCACCGGGTCGGGGTGCGCGGCAAGGACGTGACGCCGTTCCTGATGGCGCGCCTGGCCGGGCTGAGCGGCGGGCGCACCGTGGTGGCCAACCGGGCGCTGGCCGAGGCGAACGCGGTGCTGGCCGGGATGATCGCGTCGTCGCTGTCGCGCGATGGCGGCGATCCCCGGTCGGTGCGCGGACGCCTCGAGGACGACGGGCTGGGCGATCGGTAGAGGATGACGCGCGCGCAAGCTGACCACGTCGGGTCGCGATCGCGGCGCGGCGCTGGCCGATTTTCTGGCCGAGCGGATCGGCGTCGAGCGGGCGGCGGCGGCGGCGATGGTGCGCGCCGGCGCTGTCTACGTCGGGCGTCGCCGCGTCGAGGATCCGGATCGCGCGCTCGACGCCGGCGAGCGGGTCACGGTCCACGTCGCGGCCGTCGACGCGGCGCCGCCGGCGACGCTGGCCATCGTCCATGCCGACCCGACGTGCTCGTGGTCGACAAGCCGGCCGGCGTGCCGAGCCAGGCCACGCGCGAGTCGGCGGCCGGCGCGCTCGATCGCATGGTGGCCGAGGTCGAGCCGGGCGCGCGCCTGCTCCACCGACTCGACCGCGACGCCAGCGGGCTGGTCCTGTTCACCCGCACGGAGGCGGCGCAGCGGCGCTTCGCCGCGTGGCTGCGCGCCGGCGACATCGAGCGGCGCTACGTGGCGGTCGCCGTGGGGCCACGTCGCCGCCGACGGCGGCCGCCTCGAGCGCGCCGATCGGACGCGACCCGCGCGATCGCCGGCGCATGAGCGCGGGCCACGGCCGTCCGGCCTCGCACCGTCTATCGGGTGGTGCGCCGCGGCCGCGCTCCGGGCGGCGCGCCGACGACGCTGCTCGAGATCGATCTCGAGACCGGCCGCACCCACCAGATCCGCGTGCACCTGGCGGACGCCGGCCACCCGCTGTCGCGGCGATCGACTGTACGGGCGCCGAGCCGGCGATCGAGCGGCTGTGCCTGCACGCGTGCAGGCTGGCCTGGCCCGATGCGCCGGCGGTCACGTCGCCTGCGCCGCCGCTGCTGGACGAGCATGGTGGCCTGAGGGCGTCGCGGCCGCGCCTCGCGCTACCGATAGCGCTCGTCGCTGCGGTACTTCTCGCCGTACTTGTTGAGGTGGCTGAAGTTGACCCGCGTCTCGGTGACGCGGAAATCGACTGTCGCGGTCTCGCCGGCGGTGACCACGACCTCCTTGCCCACCGGCTTCTCCGCGCGGCGGCTGTACGCGTAGATGGTCCAGCGCCCGGGCGGCACGCCGCCGATGGAGTAGCTGCCGTCGTGCCTCGCGGTGGCGAAGCGGCGGTTGGGCAGGACGAGGATCGTGGCGGACATCTGCGGGTGGATGTTGCAGTAGACGTCGACGACGCCCGGCTTGGGGAACGTGCGCGTTCGCGTCTCGCCCGGCCGGTACTGGCCGAGGTCGAACTTGCGCACCGACGACGGCGAGAAGACGTTGTGATAGAACGGGTCGCCGTTGGGGAACGAAACCTGTTGCCCCGCGGTGACGCCCAGCAGGTTGGGCAGGAACTGCTTGCCGCGCTGCTGGATCTCGACGGTGCCGTCGGGCGGGGGCTCGGTGAAGCCGACCAGGTAGACCAGGATCGGCGACGAGTCCCGTCCGCTCGCGCCCGCCGCCCGCGTGACCGAGACGGTGCCGCGCACGGTGCCGCGGCCCGACTGCGACTGCGCGCGCGACGATGTCGGTGTCGCGAGGATCGCCGTCGCCAGCGCGGCGATCAGGATGGCCCGCGGCTGCATCACCCTAGAATGCTACTCCCCAGTTGACGCGTGGGGCGGCGCTGATCTCGCGAATGCCGATCAGCATCGAGCCGGACAGCCAGAAGCGCCCGTGCGTCCACGCCAGGTTGGGCCCCGCGGCGACCCAGTCCTTGTCGGGGCCCTCGAGCGTGAGCTCGGCGTACACCTCGCCACCCGCGCGCAGCTGGTCGAACAGCTGCACGCTGAAGCCGCCCGACGGCGTGAGCTCGCATTCGGAGTCGTCGCGGCCCACGACCCAGATCGCGCCGACATCGATGCCGGCGTGCACCCGCTCGCCCAGGTCGATGCCGAGCCCGAAGCCCGCCTCTCCGCGGGTCTTGCGGCGAAGGTTGAACAGCCGGTGCACGCCGAGCCGAAGGACCGGCGCCACCGGGCCGGCCTCGACCGGGTCGGACGTGGTGAAGCGCCAGCGGCCCTCGACGCCGGCGGCGTAGAGCAGCGTCTCGTCCGACTCGCCCAGCTGGAGGTGGCGGACCTCGACGGGGATGGCCAGCTCGATGCGGTCGGTGATGCCGACGACGGTCTGCCACCACACCGTGGTCTCGTCCGGCGTGGTGTCCTCGTCGTCGTCGTTGCCGACGCCGTTCTCCTCGAAGATCCAGGTCTCCATCTCGACGCCGCGCTCCGGCACCACCTCGGTGCCGCGCACCCAGCCGAATGGCGACCGGCCGGCGCGCGCGGCGCCCTGGCTCGCGGCCACGAGTGACGCGGCCACGACGGCCGCGCGCGCGACCCGGCTGGTCCACCTCGTGGTGGCCGACTTCATGACCGGCGCATTCTACTGGCGGCTTGCATCGCGTAGAACACGAAGTGACCACATCCGGCCCCGGGTTGCGCCAGGGCTACTTCGCCGGCGCGGGCTGCGCCTGGGGAGGGGGGCGCACCCGGCCCCGGTTTCGTGAGTCCCCGTCTTCCCCTTCAGGCTTGATCGGCTCCAGGGTGCCGTGCACGATGCCGCTGCGCGTCGGTACGAAGCGGTAGCGGGCGATCGCGTAGCCGGGCAGCACGAACGTGAACTCGCGCGGCGTGGCGTTGACGGTGCCCTCCCACAGGGTCGGCGTGGGGCCGACGGCGACGCCGTCCACGGCGGCGACCGCTCCCGGCGGGGAGGAGCGGAGCACGATCTGGATGGTCCGGCCCTTGCGCGGGCGCGACTGGCGGCGCGGGATCTCGTACTCGACCTCCGGGTCGTCGAGGTGGAAGCCGGTCTCGGCATCGGTGGTGGCCGAGGAGGACGGGCCCGCCGCCGGCGAGCTGGACGGCGTTGACGGGCCCGGCGATGGCGCTGTCGATGGGCGGGTTGACGGAGCGGCCGCCTCCCCGGTGCGCGGGGTCGCGGCGCTCGGCTCGCTCGCCGACGGCTGACTCGGCGCCGGGACGGATGACGCGCCGGTGCCCTGACTCGTCGGATCGATCGCTAGCGGCCGGCGCGTGCGCGGTGGCCTGCTGCGAGTCGTCCGGTTCGCGCTCCGTGCAGGCAGCGAGCGCGGCGCTGGCGGCCAGCACGGACACTATATAAAGGATGTGGCGAGGGGCGCGGGGCTTGGCGTTCGCCATCTCGGCGTGAGGCTAGCACGCCGGCGGCCGCTGTCCGGTGATCCGTCCGGGGTCGTCCGGTTGTCGGACGAGCCGTCCGGCGGGCCGGACGCGGGTCTGCTCGATCCGGGCGCTTGCCGGTGGAACGTCGCTTGCTCCTGAGAGCGCGTGCGATGCTCGGCACCATTCCTTCCTGCGCGCTGTTCGGCATCGACGCCTACCAGGTCGTCGTCGAGGTGGATGTCTCGGGCGGCAAGCTGCCCTCGTATCACGTCGTTGGCCTGCCGACGACCTCGGTGCGCGAGGGCGCGGTCCGCATTCGCTCCGTCGCTCGAGCACGTGGGGCGCGGTCTGCCGCGCAAGAAGATCACGGTCAACCTCGCGCCGGCCGACCGGCGCAAGGAGGGCGCCTCGTTCGACCTGCCGATCGCCGTGGCCATCCTGCTGGCCGACGGCCTGGTTTCGACCGGCGCGCTCGATCGATTGCTCCTGCTCGGCGAGCTCGGCCTCGACGGCGCGCTGCGCCCGGTGCGAGGCGCGCTGGCCGCGGGGCTGCTCGCGCGCGAGCTCGGCATGCGCGGCGTGCTGCTGCCGGCCGCGTCGGCTCCCGAGGCCGCCGAGGTGAGCGGCATCGAGGTCTTCGCCGCGCGACCACCTGCGTCAGGTCCTCGCGGCCATGACCGAGGGTACGCCGCTCCGGCGGGTGACCGCGCCGTCGGCGGCGCCGCCGGACGGGTCGTCAGGAGCGCCGCCCGCGCCCTCCACCGACATGAGCGACGTCCGCGGCCAGGAGGCGGCCCGCATGGCCATCGAGGTCGCGGTGGCCGGCGGGCACAACCTGCTCATGGTCGGCGCGCCCGGGGATCGGCAAGACCATGCTGGCGCGCCGCATCCCGACCATCCTGCCGCCGCTGGCGCGCGACGAGGCGCTCGAGACCACCAAGATCTACTCGTCGGTCGGCCTCGGCCGCGGCGGGCTGGTGAGCGAGCGGCCGTTTCGCGCGCCGCACCACACGGTCACCACGCCGGCGCTGGTCGGGGGCGGGTCTCCGCCTCGGGCGGGCGAGGTCTCGCTGGCTCACAACGGGGTGCTGTTTCTCGACGAGCTGCCCGAGTTCGGGCGCGCCTCCATCGAGTCGCTGCGCCAGCCCCTCGAGGACCGCGTGATCACGATCGGGCGGGCGACCGGCCACATCCGCCTGCCCGCGTCGTTCCTGCTGGCCGCGTCGGCCAACCCGTGCCCGTGCGGCTGGCTGGGCTCGGAGCAGCGCGCCTGCACGTGCGGCAGCGGCCACATCGAGCGCTACCGCAGCCGGCTCAGCGGACCGCTGCTCGACCGCATCGATCTACAAGTGTTCGTGCCGCACGTGTCGCTGCGCGAGCTGCGCCAGGGCGACAGCGGCGAGAGCTCCGCGCGCATCCGCGAGCGCGTGCTGCTGGCGCGCGAGCGCCAGGGCCGCCGGCTGGTCGAGTTCGGCGTCGCGCACCAACGCCGAGATGTCGTCGCGCGCCATGCGGGCCACCTGTCGCCTCAGCGAGCGGGCCGAGAGCGAGCTCGAGCGGCTGTGCCGCGTGCGGGTCGCGCATGAGCGGCCGCGGCGTTGACCGCCTGGTCAAGGTCGCTCGCACCATCGCCGATCTGGAGGGCGCCGACACGATCGAGGCCGATCACATGCTGGAGGCGTCGGCCTATCGCGCGCTCGACAGCCTGACCCCGATGCACGTGGCGCTGCGCGCGGCGACGCGCGCCGGCCGCCAGCCCCGCGGCGCTGGCCCGCGGCGCCGACCGGAGCGAAATGAGCCGGCCACACGCGTCAGGCTCGTCGACCGGCGACGACGTCGATGCTCCGGTCGCCGCGCCGGAAGCGCAGCGGATAGCGCGCCACCACGATCGTCTCGCCGCGTGTCGCCGAGCCCGACCCGCGGGACCGGGGTGGCGTAGGCGGCGTCGATCAGGCAGGCGCGCAGCGAGCGGGCTGGCGGCGGTGCCGCGGGCCACGCGCGCGTGCTGCACCTCGCCGCGCGCCATCTCGAGCTCGATCACCACGGTGCCGGCCAGCCGCGGCTCGCGCCGCAGCGCGCGCTGATAGCAGAGCCGCGCGCGCCGGGACCACGTGCTGCTTCATCAGCTGCCCGACCAGCCGCCGGTCGAGCTCGCCGGTGCGTCGCCGCGCCGGCGATCGCGGACGCAGGTCGTCGCCGGCGCGCGCCGGCGTCCCGATGCCGGACCTCGCCGACCTTGCGCTCGGACGGGGTCGGGAAGCGCCGGTACTGTCCGGTTCCCCACTTGCGGGCGTGGGCGAGGCGGTCGCGGGCGAAGCCGTCCCTGGGATCGAGGATGACCAGGGCGGTCGCCGGCGTCGCAGCGCCGGCGCGCTCGCGCGGCGCGCACCAGCTCGGCGCGCGCCCGCTCGTCGGCGCCGGGCCGATCGAGCGCGTCCGGGGCCAGGAGCTCCGCGGCGGGTCGCTGGACCAGGGCCAGCGGCCGTGGCGGCCCCGGCCAGCGGGCGGCCGGCGGGCCGGATCTGGGCGCCGACAGCGCGGCCGCGCAGCTCGGCGCGGACCGAGACCGGCCCCGGTCGCGCGCCGTGGTACCAGCCGAGCAGGAGAAAGCCCTCGCCCGACTCGAGCCGGTCGGGCGCCTGCGAGCTGCTGGTGACCACGCCGCGCTCGCCAGCCGAGCTGGATGCCGTCGAAGGGGGGCGGCTGGCCGAGCTCCGCCCACAGTCGCGGGCCGCGCGCCGGACGCCTCGCCTTGCCGCACCGCCAGCACCCGACCGCCGGTGGCGCGGGCCAGCTCGGCCAGCGGCCCGTGCCCGAGATCCGGCAGCGGAGCCCCGTCCGGCACCAGCACCACCGACACGACGCGCGCCTCGGAGACGGCCAGGGTCCCGAGCCGGCTGCGCGCCTGCTCTCCGTCGAGCTGGAGCGGCAGCATGCCGTCGGTGAGGATGACGATCAGGCTGGTCGGCGCGGCCGCGCGCGCGATCGCGGCGGCCGGGGTCGGGCGCGCCGGCCCGGCGCAGCAGGCCGCCGGCCTGGGCCAGGGCGGCGCCCAGATCGCTGCCGCTCTCGGGCGCCGGGCCGGCCAGCGATCCGGCTCAGGCCGGCGCGCAAGGCGGCCCGGTCCTCGGTCAGGCGTGCCGACCACGGCGCGCGCCTGCCGGTCGAACACGACCGCGTCGGCGGCCGCGCCGCGGCTGGCCGCGGCCAGCAGGTTCTCGGCGAGCGCGCGGGCGGCCGCCACTCCGCTGGCGCCCAGGCTGCGCGAGCGATCGATGACCAGGACCACGCGCTCGAAGCGTGGCCGGCGGAGGCGGGCGCGACCTCCGGCGCGCAGCAGCGACAGCGCGACGGCGCCGCGGTTGCGGTCGAGGGGCACGACCGCGAGCTCGCCGACCAGGCCCTGGCCCGGGCGGAAGACGGGCGTCGCCTCGACGACCAGGTCGCCGCCGACCGGAGCGTGGAAGCGGAGCGTCGCCGGAGGCCGGGCCCGGTGGCGGCGGCCAGACGCGAGGCGCCGGCGCGGATGTCGCGCAGCCCGCGCGCTCCGGCCGGCGCGCGCCAGACCAGCTCGATCCGCTCGCGCACCAGGTTGGGCGCGTCGCCGCGCTGCGGGATGCGCAGGCTCGAGCCGGCCGTCGCGATAGCGCACAGGGGCCGCCCAGCGCACGACCGCGGTCACCGCGCGGCCGGCCGGCACCGGGTAGACGCGCAGCTCGTAGCGCGCGACGCCCTGGTCCTCGTCCACGTCGAGCAGGCGCAGGAGCCCGATGTCCGGGGCGCCGCGGCGTCGCGCCGTCGTCAGGCACGAAGCGAGACGCGGCGCGCAGCGTCCACCGCGGCGGACAGCGCGCGCCGCCCGTCGGGCAGGGCGATCTCGGCGCCGAGCACGGCCGCGTCGGCCGGCAGGTCGAAGGCGTAGATCGCCTCGGTGTCGCGATCGCCCGGGTTCACCACCACCAGGCGGGTGTCGATGCGGGCCAGCAGGCCGTCGATGTGCACGGTCAGGGCGTGCTCCGCCTCGCGCACTCCGGCGACCTCCACCCCGCTCAGCTCGGCCGCCGCCCGGCGGGGCGCACCCCGGTCGCGCTGACGGCGACGAGCAGCGCGGACACGAGGGCGCACCGGGCCGCGGGCGAGAGCGTGCAGGGCGAGAGCGAGGCCGGGCAGGTCGCGGGGCGGTCATCACGGAGAGTATGGACACCGCGGCGGCCGGCGCGGTTTTCGAACCGCAGGACGGAGGTGGGCGCTCCACTCGCGCGGCACGCGGCCTGGCGATTCCGGGCGGTTGTGACCTGCGGGCCGGATGCTCGCGAAGCCCGCGCGGCGATCGGTTTAGAATCATTGGCAGGACCCTCGTGAGCGGTCGTTCACGCATCGCCCTCGTCCTCTCGGGCGGGGGCTCGCGGGGCGCCTATGAAGCAGGCGTGATCCGCTACCTGCGCGAGCGCCTGCCGCGCGTGCTGGGCCATCCCGTCCACTTCGACATCGTGACCGGCACCAGCGTCGGCGCGATCAACGCCGCGTTCCTCGCCGCGACCGCGGACCGGCCGGAGTCCCAGGCCGAGGCGCTGTGCGCCGCGTGGCGCTCGCTGCGCATCGAGGACCTGTTCTCGCTCGGCACGCGGGACCTGATGCGGGCGGCGAGGCTCCTGATGGGCCGCGACCCGCCGCCGCCGCAGCCCGGCACCTATCCGCTACGGCGGTCTGCTCGAGACCCATGGCCTGGAGCGCTTCGTGGTGCGCTCGATCCCCTGGCAGGGGATTCGCCGCAACCTGCAGCGCCGGCCACCTCGACGCCATCTCCATCTCGGCGACCCACGTGGGCAGCGGCCACACGGTGGTCTTCATCGAGAGCCGCGAGGCGGTGCCGCGCAGCTGGAGCAAGGATCCGTTCGTGCGCCACCGGATCGCCGCCATCGGCCCGCGCCACGCGCTCGCCTCGGCGGCCATCCCGATGATGTTCCCGGCGGTCAAGATCGGGCGCGGCTTCTACGTCGACGGCGGGCTGCGGCAGAACACGCCGATGTCGCCCGCCATCCGGCTGGGCGCCGATCGTCTCCTGGTCATCACCTTGCGCCACGTGGCCACGCCGGCCGAGGAGGCGCTGATGGCCGAGGAGCGCGAGATCGCCTATCCCAAGCCGCTGTTCCTGGCCGGCAAGGCGCTCAACGCGCTCATGCTCGACCACACCGACTACGACATCGACCGCATGGAGCGGCTCAACGCCATCCTGGCCGCAGGAGAGAGCGCCTTCGGCAGCCGCTTCATCGAGATGCTGAGCCGCGAGCTCATCGAGCTGCGCGGCGCGCCCATCCGCCCGCTGCGGGCCGCCCGCGTGCGCCCCTCGGTCGACATCGGCGCCATCGCCTCGGACTTCGTCGCGCAGGGCCGGGTCGCGGTGCGCGGCCGCCTGGCCCGCCGCCTCCTCCACCGCCTGGCCCAGGGCGAGGCCCGCCACGAGAGCGACCTGCTGTCCTACCTCCTGTTCGACGGCAACTTCGCCTCCGCGCTGATCGACCTGGGCTACAGCGACGCGGCCCAGATCGAGGACGAGCTGGCCCAGCTGTTCTCCCTCGACCTGGTCGGCGACCCGCAGGCGCCGCCGGCCGCGGCGGGCTCCGGCGCGGCGGAGTGAAGAGCCTCACGAGCAGACCTGGTTGCGGCCGCCGCGCTTCGCTTTGAGGAGCTGCTCGCTGGCGTGCTCGAGCAACGCGAGCATGTCGTCGGCAGACCTGGCCTCGGCGGCGCCGATGCTCACGGTGATCTTGAGGGGCGGGCCCGCGGTGGAGGCGATCGGCTCGTCGGCGATGCGCGGCGGATACGCTCGAGGACCCGCGTGCCTGCCCGAGGTCGGCCCCGCGCATGACCACGCAGATCTCGTCGCCGCCGTAGCGTGCCACCCAGTCCTCGGCCCGGACTGTCCGGCGGATTCGCTCCGCGGTCTCGGCCAGGGCGCGGTCGCCGGTGCGGCCAGCCGTGGCGGCTGTTGATGCGCCGGAACTGGTCCACGTCGATGAGCGCAGGGTCAGGGGCAGGGCGGCGCGGCGGGCCTCGTCCAGCTCGGCGGGCGCTCGCCGGTCGAGGTAGCGGCGCGTGAACAGCCCGGTGAGCCCGTCCTGGTCAGCCTCGAGCCGAAGATCCGTGAACAGGCGGCGGCCGCGCGCTGCGATCGACGCGGCCACGCGCTCGGCCAGGACCTGCGTCCGGTTCTCGAACCGGCCAGGGCCGGGTCGCGGTTCTGGGCCAGGGCGGCGCGGCGCAGATCGTCCCAGTGGACGGCGCGATCGCGGCCCCCGCCTTGGCCGCGAACAGCGCCTCGTTGGCGTCGCGCAGGAGCTTGTCGCCCGAGATCGGCGGGGCCGAGGCGGCGATGCCGGCGCTGGCGGTGACCGTCTCCCCCTCGATCGGCCGGGCGCGAATCGCCTCGAGCAGCTGGCCGGCCAGACGGCGCGCTGGATCGGTCGCGCCGGCGCACAGCATCCCGAACTGCTCGCCGCCCACGCGCGCGAGCAGGCTGCCGGGCGGCGTCAGCTCGCCGAGCCGGCGCGCCACCTCGCGCAGCGCGGCATCGCCGGCGGCGTGGCCCAGCCGGTCGTTGAGCAGCTTGAGCCAGTCGATGTTGACGACGATCAGCGAGACGGCGTCGTTCGCGGCGGTCGCCGCCGCGAGCGCGTGGACGAAGCGCTGCGTCCCCGCAAGTCCGGTCAAGCTGTCGCGGGTGGGATGAGCGCGCTGGCTGGCCGCAACCAGGCGGAAGTAGAGGAGCTGTGGCGGGTCGTCGGCCAGCGCGACGTCGTCCTCGTGGTCGAGCCTTGGCAGCAGCGCGGCCAGCTCGGCGCGGGGACACCGGATCACGGCGACTCCGGTGAGCGCTCGACGGATGACCAGGGCCACGCTCGACGCCGCCTGCCGTGGCGGTGTCGATCAGCGCGGACGGGCGCGCCCGGCCACTCGGCCGGAGACATGCGCGATGGACAGCGACCCGAGCGCGGCGACCTCACGCGCCAGCTCGTCCGGACCGGCCCAGGCGATCATCACCGGCGGCCTCGTTTCGACAGGCACGGAGGTCACGAGACAGGAGTTTAGCGGCGGGCTGGCGCGGCGCCGGGAAGAGTGTGCCCGTCGGCTGTCCGGCCGGCGCGTCCGGTTCCCGGCCGGACGCGTCCGGCGCGCCGGACAGCCAGCCGCCCGATCCGCGGAGTTGCGGCGGCACGCGCGTTGCGATGGACCGGCGGAGGCGCCGCCAGGGCGCGTGCACGTCCATCGAACAAGGAGTTTCCCAGTGAGCCGCGAATCGGATCGCAACCACGCGAACAAGAACCGAGCCATCACCGAAGCGATCAAGGTCATCAAGAAGCAGTTCGGCGACGGGTCGATCATGCGCCTCGGCGGCGAGGAGATCGCGCAGGTGGAGGTCATCCCGACCGGCTCGCTGTCGCTCGACCTCGCGCTCGGGGTCGGCGGCCTGCCGCGCGGCCGCATCGTCGAGATCTACGGCCCGGAGTCGTCCGGCAAGACGACGCTGACCCTGCACGCCATCGCCGAGGCCCAGGCGCGCGGCGGCGTGTGCGCCTTCGTCGACGCCGAGCACGCTCTCGACACCGACTACGCCCGCCGGCTCGGGGTCAAGCTCGACGACCTCCTGGTCTCGCAGCCGGACTGCGGCGAGCAGGGCGCTGGAGATCACCGACACGCTGGTCCGCACCGGCGCCATCGACCTCATCGTCGTCGACTCGGTCGCCGCCCTCACGCCGCGCGCCGAGATCGAGGGCGACATGGGCGACGCCCACATGGGCCTGCAGGCCCGCCTCATGAGCCAGGCCCTGCGCAAGCTGACCGCCGCCATCTCGCGGACCAAGACCGTGCTCATCTTCATCAACCAGCTGCGCCAGAAGATCGGCCTGGTCTTCGGCAACCCGGAGACGACCACCGGCGGCAACGCGCTCAAGTTCTACTGCTCGGTGCGGCTCGACATCCGCAAGGGCAAGCCGATCCGGCGCGGCGAGGAGATGGTCGGCAACGAGACCCGGGTCAAGGTGGTCAAGAACAAGCTCGCGCCGCCGTTCCGCGAGGCTCACTTCGAGATCCTGTACGGCATGGGCGTGCACCGGGTGGCCGAGCTGGTCGACTCGGCCGAGACGCCACGGCGTGCTGGAGAAGAACGGCGCCTGGTACTCGCACAAGGGCGTCAAGCTGGCCCAGGGCCGCGAGAAGGCGATGGCCTACATGGACGAGAACCCGCAGGCCGCGCTCGATCTGCGCGCCGAGCTGCTGGCCCGGGTTCGCAGCCAGCTGCCCGGCGCCCGGCCGCCGGCGCCGGCCCCGGTCGAGGAAAGCGCAGCCGCGTGACCGGGGAGAGCGCGCATGGAGTGGCAGCAGCCGGCTGCTCGAGGAGCTCATCTACGAGCGCGTCAAGCTGCACGTCGACTTCCTCGATCTCATCGACTTCGAGCGCGACCTGTGCGAGAGCATCGCGCGCGTGCTGCAGGCGAGCGGCACCGAGCCGGGCCAGGAGGAGGCGGTGGCGCACGAGCTCGTCGATCAGGCCTGGCGCCGGCTGGAGCAGGAATGGCGCCGCGAGCGCGCGGTCGACGTCGCTCGCTCTGTCCGCTGTGCGAGTCGCCGTTCGAGTGCCCGACCCGGAGGTCCTGCACGGCCGTGCGGCGCGAGCGACTGACAGGCTCCCGCGCGAGAGGGCGGTGCGAGGAGGCGCGCCCCGCTCCGCATCCGGCGAGGTATTCTGCGCCGGTGATGCAATCGCGTATCCTGCGCCGGTGAGCGACCGCGAGGCTGCCGACGACTCGGGACGCGGGCTCGTGTTCGCCGGGGTGCTGGACGGGCGGGGCGGGGTCGCGCCGCGCGACTGGGAGGGAGTGCGGGACGTGGCGGCCGAGCGAGGGCGTGCTGTGGACGCATCTCGACTACGGCTTCGAGGAGAGCCGATCGTGGCTGATGCGGGAGAGCGGGGTCAACCTGGTGGCTTGCGCGGCGCTGCTGAGCGAGGACCCGCGCCCGCGCGTGCTGGCGATCGGCGACTGCCTGCTGGTCATCTTTCGCGGCATCAACGTCAACCTGGGGGCGCAGCCGGAGGACATGGTGTCGATCCGCATGTGGATCGAGCCGACCCGGATCGTGACCCTGCGCCACCGGCGCATCGCGGCGGCCAAGGAGCAGTGGGATGCGCTGCTGGCCGGGCGCGGTCCGACCGGGCCGGCCGACTTCCTCATCAAGCTGTGCGAGTCGATGCTGTCGCTCATCGGGCGGATGGCGGGCGGCATCGACGAGACGGTCGATGAGCTGGAGGACAGCGCGCTGACCGAGCAGCGCGAGGAGCTGCGCACCCGGCTGGCCCACGTGCGGCGCCAGGCCATCGCGCTGCGCCGCTACGTCGCGCCGCAGCGGGAGGCGCTGGCCCGGCTGCAGACCGAGGCGGTGCCGTGGCTGGCGGCAGAGGCGCGCGGGCGGCTGATCGAGGCGACCGACCGCATGACGCGCGTCATCGAGCAGCTCGACGGGGCGCGCGATCGGGCGGCGGTCACGCAGGAGGAGCTGGCCAGCCGCACCGCCGAGGTCATCAGCCGGCGGCTCTACGTGCTGTCGCTGATCGCGGCCGTGTTCCTGCCGCTGTCGCTCACCGCCGAGATCATCGGCTCCGGTGTGGGCGGGGTGCCGCTGCGCGACAACCCGTACGGCTTCTTCATCCTCATCGGAGCGCTGGCGGCGCTGTCGGGCGTCCTGATGTGGCTGTTCCGCAAGCTCGGCTGGCTGTAGACCGACGGGCGAAGCCCCTCGGCGCCGGATCGCTCAGCGGTACATGCCGCCGCGCGGACCGGCGGCGAACGAAGCGACCAGCGTGGCTGCCGAGGTGAGCCGCTCGCGGCAGGTCTCGAGGCGGTCCCAGTACAAGGTGACGCGCTGGCCGTTGCAGCGCAGCAGCGCGGCGCCCAGCTCGCGGGCGGCGCGGATGAGGCCGCGCGGCACCGGGACGCGAAACGTGGAGAGCAGCGAGTCGCCGCCGTCCAGCGAGATGGCGAACGGCTCGACGATTCGACCGCAGGCGGCGCTGACCGAGGTGACCGGGCGGCCGTTGAGCTCGGCCGGCGCGAACTGCACCGGCACCGGAGCCACGAGCTCGGTGCGCGGCGGGCGGCGCGCGTTCCACGGCCCGGTGGCGCCGCAGTAGCACGGCGCCGGGCAGGCGGCGGAACGAGTCGAGCACCGGCGTCTGGAACGTGACAATCTCCGAGACCAGCTCGGCCGCCGTGTCGCCGTCGGCCTCGCGTCCGAACTCGCCCTCGCGCCACAGCGTCACCATGCGGCCGTCGGAGACGAGGCGCGCGTCGTCGAAGGTGGCGGCCAGGAGCGTGCGCGCGCGGGTCGTCAGGGCGCCCCAGGTGTCGTTGGGCGCCGGGGTCCGCACGGCGAAGAATGCGTCGAAGTAGGGATCGATCGCGGCGGCGCGCGAGGCGGAGCCCATGATGCGGTTCCACAGCGTGCTGGGCCGCAGATCGAAGCGCGGCCCGGCCTGCATGACGAAGCGAGGCGCGCGCGCGCGTGAGCCAGACGTTGTTCGAGCCGTCCCACTGGAAGCCGTGGTCGACGAAGACGCACGCTTCACCGATGGTCACCTCGCGGGAAAAGGCGCGGGTGCCGCGGCGAAGCCGGCGGCGATCTCTCGCCAGGTACTCGAACATACGGTGCTGATGCCCCCTTCATAGAGTATGAGGGGCGAGCCGTTTTGCCACCAGCACAGATCATCGCGGCGGGATCTCGAACAGACGGCGCCACCCGTGACGCGCGGAATACCGCAGGGCTGAGCCTCCGACGGTGGTGACGGCGCGCCCGATGCCATCCACGGCCAGCGCGTCGACGCGGCCCGGCACGCGCCGGGTGAGCACGCGGGCGCGGCCGCCGCCGAGCTCGAGCAGGCGACCGTCGGTGACGGCGAGGGTGCGTCCGGCGCCGGCGGCGAGGCGCACATCCCAGTTCCGGACAGGGGCGGCGGTCGCCGCGGTGGCGCGGGCCGGTGTGTCGACGACGGTGGCGGCGTCGTCCGGTCGCGCGTGACCGGCGATGAGGCCCGCAGCGCCGCTCGAGGCGAGGCCCGCGGCCGCGAGCTGCATTCGGCCCGCCTTCCACTCCAGACGCCAGCTGAGGCCGTCGTGGCCCATCGCGAGCGGCGCAGGAGCGTCGCCGGCGAACACGAGCGCGAACGGGCGACCGTCGACGTGGCCGCGGTAGTGCCGCAGGCGTCCCTCGCCGGATGCGACGCTGCCGCGCCTGCCGCCGGTGGCGATAGTGCTCTCGGCTGCGGCCGCGTCTCCGGCGTCGCCGTTCTCGCTGCCGTCGCTGTCCTCGGTGAGCAGATCGATCACCCCGTCGGGGCTCACCCGCAGTCGATTCGATGCGTCGCCGTGATGGGGCGCGACGAGGCGCGCGCCAGCTGCGGCCGTGATCGTCGCTCAGCCACAGCATCGGTGCCGCGCCCGCTTCGCTGTCGGCGTGCAGACCGAGCACGGCCAGCCACGGCGACCGCGACGGCGCGGCCGCGATGTCGCGAGGCGCGGCCGCGATGTCGCGAGGCGCGGCCGCGATGCCGTCCGCGGTCGTCGCGGCGATCGCGAGCACCTGGTCGCAGTCGATGTCGAGCCAGCGGGTGTGGCCGGCCGGCGAGAGCACGCCGAGGCGGCCGCCGTGGCGGGCGGCGTAGACGCGACCGTCCGGCCCGACCGCGACGGCGGTGAGCGGCTCGGGCGCGGCCAGCTCCTGGCGGAAGCTGCGGCCGTCGTCGCGGCTCACCCACACGACGCGATCGGTCCACACGGCGATGACGCCGTAGCCGTCCGCGGCCGCGGCCACGCCGCGCACGGCGGTAGCGACGCCGGCGTCCGGAATGCGATCGACCGGCTCGCCGATCGGCATCGTCGGCGGCGAGCAGCGCCGTGGGCATCTCGCCGTCCAGCTCGTCGCCGGTCGGCGCGCTCGCGGCCGGATCCGGTGCCAGAATCACCGGCGCCACGTCGCGCAGCTTCACCGGCCGCGATCCGGACGATGCGGTCCACGCGAACAGTCCGGCGCTCGCGCCGATCGTGCCCAGGCTGATGGCGACCAGGCCGGCCGCCGCGCGCCGTTCCCGCCGATACCAGGGCCGGTAGCGCTCGACCTGCCTGTGCAGCGACGCCCCGTCCTCGGTCTGGGTCGCCGGCGAAGCTGCGCGGTCGCGGCTCGCCGTTCACCGCGCCGCATCGGCCGTGTCGTCAGGCCTCCTGGCCGCGGCCCGGGGCGCGGCTTCCATGTCTTCGTCGGGTGCGCGCATCGGCGGACCTGGCTGCAAGGCCGGTGCCCGGCGCAACGCGAGCGCCTCTCGCGGCCTCGGCGGCGATGTGTCCGCGCTCCCACGGCGCGCGCGTCATCAGCGACACGCGGGCAGGGCCGGGAAGTACATGCCCAGCCAGTGCAGGGCGCGCCGGGCCACCTGGTCCGGTTCCTCGAGGTGGAGGAAGTGGCCGGCGCCGGCGACGAGCTCGCACTCGAACGGGCCGTCGATGTGAGCGCGCTGGCCGCGCGTGGCGGCCGGGTCGACGCAGCCGTCGCGCTCGCCGTGGAGGTGCAGGACCGGCACTCCGATCCGTCGCTCCGGGGCGCGCAGCCAGCGCATCAGCGCCGCGCTGCGAGGGAGCGCCCGGTAGTACTCGAGCGGCGCCGGCATGCTGGCGGCCAGGCACTCGTGCAGTCGCCGCCGCGCGCCTTCTTCCAGCACGAAGCCGGGCGACCAGGCTCGCCACAGTCGATCGACGAGCGCGAAGTCGCCGCGCGCCGCGATCCGCTCCGCCACGCACGCGCAGCTGGAAGAAGGCCATGTACCAGCTGCGCCGCAGCTGGCCCGGCCGGCGCGCCACGTGGCGCAGGAACGCCAGCGGATGCGGCACCGCCAGGGTCACCGCGCAGGCAAGGTCCTCCGGCGCCCGCGCACACGCGACCCACGCCGCCACCGCGCCCCAGTCGTGCCCGATCACGGCGAACCGGTCGCCCTGCAGCGCGCGCCCGATGGCCAGCGCGTCGTCGGCCAGCTGATCGGCGCCGTAGGGGCCGTCGAGCACCGACGGGGCGTAGCCGCGCATCCATGGCGCCACCGCGCGATAGCCGGCCGCGGCCAGGCGCTCGAGCAGCGGCGCGAAGCTCTCCGGGTGATCGGGGAACCCGTGCAGGCACAGGACCAGGCGCCCGGACGGCGGCCCGCGCTCCAGATAGCCGAAGCGCCCGGCCGCCGTGTTGACGAACGCCCTCTCCATGCCCCCGACTCAGGGCAGCACGCGCGCGCAGCTCTCGTACCAGGCCTGGCCGCCGCGCTCGTCGCGCTGCACGATCCAGATTCGCACGTCCAGCCCGTCGCCCACCACGTCAGGATCCTCGGGCGCCCTCCAGATCGAGTCGAGCGGCGGCTCGTTGCCGGCCACGTCGATGGTCCCGCCGCTGGTGAAGGGAGACCAGCCCCCCTCGGTCGAATGCCACTGGTAGGTCAGGTTCTCGGTGAAGCGCCGCGATCCGCCGTCGAAGGTGGGGACCAGGTACTCCTCGCGCACGCCGGGCGTCTCCTCGGGCAGGATCTGCACGCCGCTCGTCGGGGAAGACGAGGAACGGCTCGATCTCGCCGCAGCGCCCCAGCGGCAGCGGGAAGTCGCGCCCGCGCTCGGCGCCCGCCCCGCGCAGCCCGACCAGGGCGCCCACGGTCGGGTTTGTGTTGGCCGTCCGCTCGGCCGGAAGCTGCGGCGAGTAGCGCACCCGCTTGAAGGCGAAGAGCTCCTCGCCGCCGCCGTCGGGCGACACGCGCAGCTCGACCTGGATCTGGATGCCGCCGAAGCCCCCCAGCGAGTCGGCGTCGATGGCGTCCTCGATAACGGCCATCAGATCGGCGTTCGGCTCGATGGTCGCGCACATGCGGACCGGCTCGGCCGCGGTCTCCGGGTCCTCGACCTGGCCGCCGCCGAGGACGAAGGTCGGATCGACGTCGGTGCAGCGCCCGGCGTTCGTCGGCCGGCACATGCGCCATCGAGTAGTGGAGGCCGCGATCGTCGGCCGGATCCGCCACCAGCGCGCACACCTCGACCGGCGCCACCGCGGCCGGATCGACAGCGGTCGGATTCTCGGGGTCGAAGGGGACGACGATCTCGGGCGGCTCCGCCAGCATGCCGATGATGCGCATGTCGACGACCGTCTCCGGGTCGTCGAAGTCCGAGCACGCGGCGCCGCATGTCGCCGCCAGCGCCAGCGCAGCTCGCCGCGCCGTCACCACTGTCCGCGCACTCCGAGGGTCGGAAGGATGGGCACGCTGGTCACCGGCGCTGTCTCGCGGAAGCGGTAGTCGTACTGCAGCGCCTCCACGTTCTCGATGTTCATCACATTCTGCACGTCGAGGTAAGCCCCGATCATCCAGGTGTCGAACACGCAGGTCTTCTCGACCCGCACGTCGGTCTGGTGGAACAGCTTGCGCCGCGCCGAGCGAGCGCCGCCCGAGAGCCCACGGTAGTCGCCGTCGTCGGCGTCGAACGTGCCGCCAATATACGGCGTCTCGGGACGGCCGCTGGCCAGACGGAAGCGCGCGCCCAGCTCCCAGTTGTTGCCGGTCTTGTAGCTGGCGACGGCGTTGGCCACGTGCGCCTGGTCGAAGATGCTGGGCTCGTAGTGGTCGTCGTCCGCCTCCTTCTCGCGCGTGTGGCTGAACGTGTACGACAGCCAGCCGTACAGGTTGCGCGTCACCTCGCGCCGGATCAGCAGCTCGAAGCCGACCGTGTCGCCGACCCGGCCGTTGATGAAGTTGATCGGCCGGATCTCGCCGCTGTCAGGGTCGCTCACGACATCGTTGGTGAACTCGACGAGATCGCGGCGATCGATGAAGTAGACCTCGCCGTCGGCGGTCCAGTCCCCGTTCGGCTTCCACTCCGCGCCCAGCCCCGGTGTGGACGGCCTGCTCCATGCCCAGGGCCGGGTTGCCGAACAGGTGGTCGAGCGCCTCCGGCTGCGGCGGCTGGTGGAACAGGCCGACGTAGCCCTTGGCGATCCAGTGCTTGCCGAGCCCGAGGCGCGCGACCAGGCGCGGGTCGAGCGACGTGCGCGTCTTGCCGGCCAGGAGATAGCCGTCGAAGCGCAGCCCGGGGATGAGCCGCAGCGGGCCGAGGTCGACCGCGACGTCGGCGTGCGCGCTGAACCCGTACATGTCGCTGGTGCGGGCCGCCTCGACCGGCGGCACGTCGGCGTCGTTGTTGGGGCGGATGTCGAAGTCGAGCGGCGCGCGCACCGCGTACTTGTTGACCCGCGACTCGAGATCGAGCCCGGCGTCGAGCACGAGTCCATCGCCCAGCGGTCCGTCGAGGCGCATGCGATAGGCCAGCGTCTCCTGGGTCGCGCGCGCGCGCGTGAAGGCCGGGCCGCCCTCGGCCTGGCCGGTGGCGAACTCGACCGAGTCGTGGCCCCAGGCCGGCGACAGCGTCAGGGTCAGCCCGCCCAGCACCGGCCGCTTGTAGCTGGCGATGAGGCGGAAGAAGCGGATCGCGCTGTCGAGGCTGAGCGACTCCTCGGCGTCGGCGTCCTCCGACAGCACGTCGAGCGTGTCGGCCGAGCCGATGAGAAACAGCGTCGCCTTGCCCTCGCGCTCGAAGTCGTAGTCGAGGCGGGCCTGGTAGTCGTAGTAGATCGGCACGACGATGAGCGTGTTGCCCGGCTCCTGCTCGGGCAGAAAGAAGCCGAGCATGACGTCGAGGTACGAGCGCCGCCCGGCCACCGCGAGCGCGCCGTGCTTGCCGACCGGCACGCGCACGTAGGCGCCCGAGTCGAGCACGTCAACGTCGGCGGAGCCGTGGAAGCCGTCGCTCTTGGCCGAGCGAGTGTCGACCGACACGATGCCGCCGATCGAGCGGCCGAAGCGGGCCGGGAAGCCGCCCGGGTAGAGATCGATGCGCTCGAGGAACTCCGGGTTGAGGATCGAGGGCCCGCCCAGGAAGTGGAAGAGCAGCGGCACGCGGTGGCCGTCGATGAAGACGCCGCTGTCGTCCGGGTTGGAGCCGCGGATGAGCAGGAAGCCGCCGCCGAACGGCGTGCGCGCCAGACCGGGCAGCGTCTGGATCACGCGGATCGGATCGCCGAACGTGCCCGGCACGGTGGTGAGCTGGCGCCGCTGCAGCGTGCGGCGCGTGACCTCGAGGACCTCGCGCTCACCCTCGACGACCGTCTCGTACGGGTTGCCGCCCTTGGGGCGCAGGTAGAGCGAGACCTCCACCTTCTCGCCGCGCGCCAGCTCGAGCGGCCGCCGGAAGCGATCGAACTTCTCGTCCACCGCGACCAGCGTGTAGCGGCCCGGGCGCCACGCCGTGGAAGAAGAAGCGGCCCTCCTCGTCGGTGACGGCGTCGAGCCCGAGCTCGGCGACCGAGACGATCACGCCGGACAGGCGCCGGCGCACGCCGCGCTCGAACGCGCTGCCCTCGATGGTGACCGCGCTGCGCGCGTCGCCGGCGTGGCCCGGCTCCGACGGCGGCAGCTGCGCGCCGGGGCTCGCGGCCGGCGCCGGCGGCTCCGCGACCTCCTCCTTCTGCAGCACGAAGTGGATCGCGGTCTCCACCGTGATCGCGCCGGGCACGCCGTCCCACTCGGCCGGCTTGAAGCGATACTGCCGCGCCGCGGCCACCGCCGCCTCGTCGAAGCCGTTGCCGACCGGCGACGACGACGACCGCGTCGGTCACCGCCCCGGTCGCGTCGACGGTGATGCGCACCTTGACCACCGCCTCGAGCCCGGCCGCGGCGGCCGCGGGCGGATACTCGGGCGCGGCCGCCTCGATGAGCTGCGGCGGCGAGGTGAGGACCGGCTTCTTCGGTTCCGGCGCGGCGGGTTGATCGCGGCGCGCGCCGTCCTGCGCCCAGCTCGGCTGAAGCGATACAGCCCACGCGCACCCGGTCCCCGCTATGGCGAGCAGCCATCTGCGCAAGGCGCACAGTATACTCGGGCCGTGGTGGGCCGTTCGCTCGCGGCGCGCGCTGGCGACCACCCGCCGCGATTTCTCCAGCCGACGACGTGACGTGATCGGCGACCACCGACAGGAGCGAGGGGACCGACCGCTGGCCGACTGGGCCGTCGGGCTCACCGAGCCGGACCGGGGCCAGGCGCGCCGCCTTCCTCATCGCACATACCGGGACACATGGCTTCGCGTGGCGGCGCTGCTCGACGCACGCGCGGCCGGCGCAGATGCGAAGTCAGACGCACTCGAACCGAGTTCCGATGCCCGGCGTCGCGTGTCGGCGTGGCACTGCGGCGTGAGTCACAAGGGGCAGCCCATCTGGGCGATCGACGTGGCGCCGCCCGGCGCCGCCGACGCCACGACCCTCGTCGTGGCCGGGCTGCATGCCATGGAGCACGTCGGCGTGGCCACCGCTGTCGCGCTGCTCGAGCGCGCGGCCTCGGCCGACTCGCCGTGGCGCAAGCACCGCCTGGTGGTCGTGCCGATGGCCAACCCGGACGGCTTCCTCGCCGTCGAGGAGGCGCTGGCGGCCGGCCAGCGCCGGTTCCGCCGCACCAACGCCGCCGGCGTCAACCTCAACCGCAACTTCGCCGTCGGCTGGGACGACCGCTACTACCTCAACCGGCTGCTGCGCCCGGTCTTCTCGCCCGGCAGCGGCCCGCTGTCGGAGCCGGAGTCGCGCGCCGTCGACGCCGTGCTCACGGCGGTGCGGCCGACCTACGCGGTGTCGCTGCACGCCTTCGGCGAGTGGATCTTCACCCCCTACGCCGGCTCGCGACGAGCCGCCGCCCGCGCTCGCGCTGATGCTCACCCTGGCGCGCGGCATGGCCATGGCGCAGCCGCAGCGCCCGTACCGGGTGATGCAGCTCGGCATGCGCTCGCGGCTGTTCCAGGCGCGCGGCGCCGAGATCGATCACTTCTACGATCGCCACAACGCGCTGTCCTTCCTCATCGAGATCGGCGCCGGCCCCCGGCTGAGCGCGCCGGGCACCTGGCTGCATCCATACGCCTGGTTCACCCCGCCGGAGCCGCTGCTCGCCCGCGATGTGGCAAACGTGCTGCCGGCCATCGAGTTTCTCGGGCGCGCGGCGTAGCAGGAGAAGAGGAAATCGCCGGCGAGGCCGGTGCGTTGCACGGAAGTCCGATGAGGGTGTACGCGGTCTGTCGCAAGTGCGCGGAAGTCCATCTGGCCGATGATGGTTGCCAGCTGTGCGCGCGCCGCGCCACGCTCGCCCGGCCGCAGCCCAGCCCGCCTCCGCCCCGGTTCGCGGCCGGGACCCGGCGCGATCTGCCGGATCTGATGCCCGATCCGCCGCCGTCGCGGCCGCGCCCGGAGCCGACCTCGGTGGCCACACCCACGCGGCCGCGGCGTCGCTGGCACATCGCCACCGCGATCGTGGCGCTGTACCTGATCGCTGTCTTCGCCCTGCTGGCCGCCGCGCTGGGCGACTGCGCCTGAGCCGGTCGTGTCCGCGGCCCGAGCCCGAGCTTACGGCAGCTTGGCCAGGTGCTCGATCAGATCGCGGTGGACGCTGCGCACCGCGCCCTCGAGTGCCTCGCGCCGCAGCTGCGGCAGGAACTCGTCGCGGAACGTGGCGCGCGGGACCTGCACCTTGGCGCCGCCGGTGAGGAAGGACAGCATCTTGCCCTGCGGCGTCGAGATGGCCACGCGGATCTCGCACTCGACCTCGATGTTGGCCTCTCGCTCGACGCGCGAGAGCTTCACCATCGTCAGGTCGATCGCGTAGGGATCCACTGTCAGCGCGCGCGCGCCCGACGGGATCAGCGTGACGTTGCGGGTCTGCTCGAGCTGGTCGGCCATCAGCGAGCGCATGTGGCTGGCTCGAGCCAGGCGCGCCTTGGGGCCCGCGCCGCTCGACTTGTCGATGGCCGACTTGAGCATGATGTAGAGCCGCTCGGGCGCCGGGGCCTCGTCCACCGCCGCGGGTGTCACCAGCGGGCTGCCGGCGATCGCCGCCGCATGCCGCGGCGCGATGTCGACGGCGGCGAGCTTGCGGGCGGTCTCGGCCTGGCGGGCGCGGATGCTCTCGATCGCCGCGATCGCGTTGCGCCGCACGGTGATGCTGGAGTCGCGGCGCGCGCCCTCGAGGGCGGGCAGCGCGTCGGGCACGCCGAGGCGGCCAAGCGCGCTGGCGGCCAGAGCGCGCACCCGGCGGTTCGAGTCGCGCAGCGCGCGCACAAGCGACTTGAGCGAGCGCGGATCGCGCAGGCGGACGAGCGACTCGGCGGCGGAGATGCGCGATCGTCGCGCGCTTGCCGTGCACCAGGGCGTGCGACAGATCGTGCACGCGCTCGGCGCGGGCGGCGCGGGCCCCGCCGGCCACGACCGCCACGGCCAGCCCGATCGCGACGAGGGTTGCCGCGCGCGAGGACGCACGCCGCCGGTCCGGCCGCCGCGACCCGAGTCCCTGAGCGATGGAGATGGTTGGGGACGACAAGCGGCTTCCGGCGAGAGGCGCGATCGATGGAGCCGACCGCGTTTCTGCGATCAGACTAACACCTCGGGTGCAGTCCCCGCCGCGGAATTCCGCGGCCTGGATCCCGACGGTAGCGGCACCACCAGATTTTCATCGTGATGTTCTCTGCGTCCGCGGTGCTATGGTGCTTGCGTGGCGGGCACGATGGGGGGCGCCGGACGGGAAGGTCCGCGCGAAGTGTGGGGACGTGAGTGACGCGCTCTTCCGCGTCACAGCCGGCGCCATCGCCGTGGTCGCGGCGGCCGTCGTCGCCCGGCTGATCTTCTTTCATGCCATCGTCTTGCCCGAGCTCCCGCCCCAGCCGGTGGCGACGCGCGAGAAGGTGGCCACCGCAGTTGCCACGGTGGCGGCGACCGAGCGCGACCCGGCGGCGTACGCCGAGCAGCTGGCTCGCGACTCGCAAACCTGGCGCATCGATCCGCCGGTCACTCCCGCTGACCTCTCAGGTGTGATGCCGTATCGCGCGGACACCGAGCGGCGCGTGCTCGAGCCGCGGCGCAAGCGCGCGACAGCGAGCGTGCTCGGTCTCGATCTGTCGCTCTCGGTCGCGAAGATCGCGGGCACTCCGCGCAGCCAGATGGTCCTCACCATCGAGAACACGACGGACGATCACCTGGCGTATCGCGTGATGACGCAGTCATCGCGCGGCCTGCGGCCTTGCTACGGCAAGAGCGATCTCGCCCACAACGCGATCGCGCTGGCGCCGGGCGAGAAGGTGCGCCGCAGCGAGTGCATCTATCGCAAGGGGCTCGTGCTGTTCGTCGATCGGGTCGAGACGGTCCGCCTGCCGCGCCTATCCTATTACTATGTGAGCGGTCTGCCGGGCCGGGCGCTCGAGGTTGACAGGCGCGACGGTCTGGCGGCGCGTGGCCATCTGGCCGCCGGAGGCCGATCTCCGTGCCGGGTTTTTCGCTCCGCGGAGGTCACGGCGGCGATTTCCGGAGGGTCAGCAACGTGGCGCGATCTGGTCGATTTCTACGCCCGTCACCCCTGCGGGGTGTACAGTTTTCATATTGATTACAAGGCCTTCGACAAGGAAGGGGAGCGAGAGCTGCCCTCCGTCAGGCCCGGGCAATAGAGCGCCGCGAGGGCTCCTTTGCTTCTGCGCACTTACATCTTGCACTGCAGTTGCAGGGTCGGCTAGAGTTTCCACTAGCTTACGGGAAGAGCGACATGCACGGAACTGTCACGAAATCCGAGCTCATCGAGCGCATCTCAGAAAAGCTCAAGCTGCCCAACGGGAAGGCGGAGCAGATCGTCAACTGCGTCTTCGACTCGATGGTGAAGGCCCTGCAGGAAGGCGAGGGCATTGAAATCCGCGGCTTTGGTAGTTTCACTGTGCGCGAGTACAAGGCCTACGAGGGCCGCAATCCGCGCACCGGTGAGACCGTCCATGTCGCGCCCAAGAAGCTGCCCTTCTTCAAGGTAGGCAAGGACCTGCGCGAGCGAGTCAACTCCGCGTTCACCACCGGCGCCGCCGCCGGGATGGCGGTCACGGACGATGACGACGATGACGACGACGAGAACGACGAGGACGCTGCTCTCTACAGAGACAGCGACTCGAACGACTAGCTGAGGGGGCCCGTCCGGGCTCCCGAGGCAATGTCGCTGAGACGGCGTCGCGGCCATCGAGTTTCTGCGCCCTTCCGACCCTGAGTCGGCGCGGTGCTGCGTCCTGCAACACCGCCGTCAGGCGCCGTCGGCCTGGCGCTCGCCGAGGCGAACCACCACGCCGGCGTCGCCGTCGACAAGGACCTCGTCTCCTTCGGCGAGGGCATGCCAGGCGCCGGAGCAGCCGACCACGCAGGGCAGGCCGAGCTCGCGGGCCAGCGCGGCGGCGTGGTCGAGGACTCCGCCCTGTTCGCACACCAGCGCCGCGGCTCCGGCGAGCTGAACGAGCGCCGCCGGGGTGATGGACTGGGCAACGATCACGCGGCCGTGCGGATCGGTGTGAATCCGGCCGGTCGACGACGCGAAGCACCCGGCCGCGGGCGTTGCCAGGCCCCGCGCTTCGACCGCGCCAGAAATCGAGACCGAGCCCACCGCCGCCGGCCGCCGCGATCGGCCGGCCGTCGCGGAAGGCGAGCGGAGCGGCCCGGCCGCGCTGGGCGTCGCGGATCTCGCGCGCTTGCCCTGCCATGCGGCGCGCGTCGTCCTGATCGATCGGGCTCTTACCGTCGGCCGCCGCGCGGACGCGATCGAAGGGCAGGTAGAAGATGTCGTCGGGCGGCGAGAGTCGCCATGATCGGGACAGGCCGAGCAGCGCGCGGCGCACGGCTCGCTGGGCGCGGAAGAAGAGCAGGTCATCCGCCTCACCGATCGTGCGCACGGCTCTCGCGAGGTCTGCCTCGGCGCCCATCTCGTCGGGCATGTGAGCCGCGGGCGTCGGATCGCGACGGAGCTGGGCCAGGGCTCGGTCGAGGGCGTCGGCGTCCTCCTCGAAGGTCGCGGCGGCCACGTCCCAGACGGGGGACAGCGCCGCGAGCGCCTCGCGATCGCCGCTGCGGGCGGCGCGCGCCACGGCGCTCTCGCGGAGATGCGACCCGGACCCATCGAGGGCCGCGCGCGCGCGCGACAGCGCCGGCGTGAGCCGGACCATGTACGCCTCGTAGACCGTCCGATAGGCGGCGAGGGCGGCGCCCAGATCGGGCTGGCCCTGCTCGACCGGCGCCAGCGCGGCCTCGATGTCGTCCCGCACGCCGGCGAACACGGCCTCCAGCTCGGCTGCGGTGGTCGGCGCACCCGCGGTCGCGGTCGCCGCGTCGGTCCGCGACGCGACGTAGAGATAGCCGTCCACCACGCGCATCGGCGCCGGCGAGATCGCCGCGACCCACTCGACCAGGCCGATCTGCGCCGGCGACAGCGGATCCGGGTTGTGCGACGCGTCCCAGCGCCACACCGTCTGCGCATCGCCGCGCGAGAAGGCGAGCTCCTCGCTCGCGAAGCCGATCGCCGGCGGCGCGCTGCGGATCGGACGCGCCTGCACCAGCCACAGCTTCCGCGCCGGCTCGAGGTCGCCGGCTGCCTGGCCTCCGTCGGCCGCCCGCTCTCGGTCCTCGGCCACCCACTCGACGTCGGCGCCCGGCCGGGGCCCGGCGCCGATCGCAGCCTCCGCGGCCAGGCCCAGGCGAACCAGCTCGGCCAGCTCGTCTGCAGTGAGCGGGAAGTCCGGATCGCGCGACAGCACCGCGCCGTCGCCGCGCCGCGCGACCGCCGTGCTGAGCCAGCCCGCCGACCGACGCCTCGACGTACAGGTCGTCGCCATCGGCGGCACCCGGGGCGCGCGTGTAGAGGACGCCGCCGGCGCCGCGCACCTGGCGCTGCACGATCACGGCGATGTCGTGCGGCGCGCCGCCCGGCCCGCGGCGCTCGAGGTAGGCGCGCACGGCCGGGCTGTCCGCCGACGCGAGGACCTCCTGCACCGCGACCGGCAGGTCCTCCGGACGAATATCGAGCCGGCTGGAAAACAGGCCCGGGGCGGCGCCCTCGACCCGGTCCTCGGCGGACGACGAGGACCGCACGGCCAGCACGGGCCCGAGCTGCGCGGCCGCTCCGACCGCGCCGGCCCACTCATCCCCCTCGCCTTCACCCCCCGCGGTGCGAAGCGCTCGCACCGCCGACGCCGGGAGCACGAAGCCGTCCGGCACCGGGAGACCCGCCGCGCACAGGAGCGCCAGATGGCGGGCCTTTCCGCCCACGTCGTCGGGCGCCGGGCGCGTCGCCGCCAGGTCCCGCAACCAGAACAGCGTGCTGGCCACGCCGCAATGATACAGTCTCGCGATGTGCGGTCGCTGGTCGTCGGCCCGACAGTCGCGCTGTTCGCTCTGTCGTCGAATTCCGCGATCGGGCCGGGGCCGATCACGGCCGCCCAGCTGTCGCGCTCGCAGCGCGACCAGGTCGTCGCGACGGCTGACCGCGCGGCCTGCCGCGACCAGGCCAGCTGCGGCTACCCGCTGGTCGGCGAGAAGGGCTTCGCGCTGCGCTTCTACTGGCTGGCGGTCGACGACGGCTACTACCCGGACGAGGAGCACGTCTCGATCTTCAACCGCGAGGGCTTCTTCATCGGCACCTACCCGGCCCGCTTCATCGAGTCGCTGCTCATGGAGGGGTCCGGCGTCCTGGGCGACGGCCGCGTCATCAACTACAGCGGGCGCTGCCGCTACGGGGTCGGCACCTGCTACGAGCCGCTCGACGAGACCGAGTTTCCGTTCGGCCGCGGGGCCGGGCGCCGCGCTCTGATCCCGTTCAAGTCGGTGGCGGTCGACCCGCGCCTGGTCCCGATCGGCGAGCCGCTCTACATTCCGGAGTTCGATGGGCTGGTCATGCCGGACGGCAGCGTGCACGATGGCTGCGTCCGCGCCGACGACACCGGCGGCAACATCAAGAAGCGCAAGATGGACTTCTTCGTCGTTACCTACGCGAATTTCCGGCAGCTGCTGAGCACGCTGAACGGCGTCATCTGGATCACGCCGCACATCGAGCATCCGCGTTGCGAGTACCTGCGCCCGGAGTGACGTGGTGGCGCTCTTCCCCGGTCACGCGGCGCAGGAAGTGGAGGCCGCTCTCGCCGCCGCCCGCATCGACGGGCGCGTGGCGGTGCTGGACAACGCCCGCCTGGCCCGCCACCTGGCCGGCGCCGGCCGCTCCGTCGTCAGCATCGGCCCGGCCGCGCGCGGTCTCAAGCGCGCGCGAACGCCGGCGGTGGCCGCGCTGCCCGGCGCGCTGCCGATGGCCGGCGCCGTCTTCGCCGCGCTGGTGGCCGGCGGCCTGGCCCAGGCCGACCCGTGGCAGGCCCTGCTCGACGAGTGGTGCCGCGCGGTGGCCCCGGGCGGGCTGGTCGTCATCGTCGACCGCGGCGCCGCCGCCGAGCTGAGCCGACGCGCGCTGTGCGGCGGTCTCACCGCGGTCGAGCAGCGCGCCGCGGGCCGCACCGTGATCACGGCCGGGCGCTGGCACCCGCTCTAGATTCGACACCCGGGTCAGCGCGCGGCCGCTTCGCTCCCCACGCAGTGGTGGCAGGTGAACAGGTTGCCCGGGTTGACCTTGCGCTTGATGGCCAGCAGCCGCGGGTAGCTGTCGCCCCAGAAGGCGCGCTGCCAGTCCGGCTCGAAGTAGTCGGTCTCGTTCACGTAGGTGCCGGCGCCGGGGGTCGCCTGGCGGATGATGGCCATCGCCCGGGTCACCCGCGCCTTCTCGTCCTCGGCCTCCGCTGTGTTCGGCTCGTGGCCGGGCACGCCCGGGAACCCGTCGCCGGTCGCCGCCGCGATGACCAGCGTCGCGGCGCGCTCCACTGCCGGGTTCATCGACGTCTCGCGATTTCGCCGCAGCGCCTCGTCCGAGGCGCCCGCCAGCGCCTTGTTGAAGTGCAGGTCGAACGAGCGGTGGCGCGAGGCGTCGAAGAAGGCGGCCGCCAGCTTGTCCGCCTCGGCGCCCTCGAAGCTGGTGCGCGGGATCCAGCGCGACTGGTACGTGTACCAGTAGGTGGACACTTCTTCCTGGTTGTTCGCCCACCAGTAGAACTGATCGGCCACGTGCGCTCTGTCGTCGGTGCGGATGGCCGCCGGGGCGGCCTTCTCGATGAACGCGCGGTCCCACATCTTGCTGGCGGGCAGGGCCAGGAACTGCGTCTTCATGGTGAAGCGATCCGGGTGCTGGTCGACCCACGCGCGGAGCGGCTGCCACACCTTCTCCGCCTGGTCTCCGGTCATCCCGAGGAACGACATCGAGATGCGCAGCGAGTTGTCGCCGCGCACGCTCACCTGCTCGCCCCACGTCTCGTTGCTCAGGCTCTCGCGATAGAAGGCGATGAAGCGCGCGATGAGCTGGCGGAAGTCGTCGTCGCTCTTCGCCTTGATCTCGCCGAAGACGAACCCGAAGTGCGACGGCAGCTCGTGGGTTCGCATGGTCAGGCGCGTGACGACGCCGAAGGTGCCGCCGCCGCCGCCGCGCAGCGCCCAGAAGAGATCCTGGTTCTGGCAGGCGTTCGCCACCACCAGCTTGCCGTCGGCCGTCACCACCTCGGCCTCGAGCATGTTGCCCGCCGCGGTGCCGTACTTCCTGGACCAGCTGCCGAAGCCGCCGCCCTGGGGAAAGCCGCCCGCCGCGCCGACCGACGTGCACCCGCCGCCCTGCACGTAGCGGCCGCCCTTCACGGTCACCTCCCTGTATGCCTCCAGCCACCGCGTGCCGGCCTCGACGGTGACGGCCGGGACCCCTTGCTGGCCGTGGCAGCCGCTGCCGACGAAGGCGTCGTGCATGGTGGCGCCGCGCATCTCGTGGGTCCACACGAGCAGCGAGTCGGGCGCGTTCGAGCGGCCCAGGTAGTCGTGGCCGGTGCCCTTGATGACCAGGCGCAGCCGGTGCTCGCGGGCGAAGTTGACCGCCGCGGCGACGTCGGCCGCGCCGGCCGCGACGACCGCGTACGCGCTGGGCGCCGCGGTCCAGGCGCCGAACCAGCCGGCCGACTGCGTGCCGCCCGGGTCGTCCTGGATGGCGTACGGGTTGCGCAGCGTGCGCGCCGCCGCCTTGCAGGCCTCGCCGGATGCGTCGGTGCGGCACGGCGCGACGGGCGATTGCGGCTGCTCGAGCCGGCCGCGCAGACTCTCGCCGCAGGCGCTTCCACTCGCCGGCCGACGGCCAGCACGGCCGCCCCGGTGTGCAGGGCTCCGACGCGCTGGTGTCTTCCTCCACGCGCTCCGCGGTGCGCGGCGGGGCGCAGCTCGGCGGCCAGAGACGCGCACAGGATGGCGGCCAGGGCCGGTGCGAGGTTGGTCACGGTTCGTCTGCGCATGCTCGCGGACAGCAAACCACGAATCGGTGGCGGCGATCGAGATCCGGTCGCCACGCCGGGCCGACCGTCACCCGATCGTCACCGTCACTCCTACGGAGCGGCCTGCTGCAGCGCGGACGCGGCGTTCAGGCGCCGCCCGCTGACCGTGACCCCGTCGAGAGACGGCACCGGATCGCCGGAGTCGAGCAGGATGGCCTTGACCGCCGCGGTGTCGAGCCCTGGGTTGACCGACAGGACGAGGGCCGCGGCGCCGGAGACGTGCGGTGTCGCCATCGACGTGCCGCTGAAGACCGAGTACGTGTTGCCCGGCGTCGTCGACAGGATGTTCACGCCCGGCGCGCCCAGGTCGACCGAGGTGGCACCGAAGTTCGAGAACGAGGCCAGCTCGTCGTCATGGTCGGTGGCGGCGACCGCGACGATGTTCTCCGCCTCGTAGCTGGCCGGGAAGCTCGGCGTCACGTCGTTGTCGGAGGCGGAACCGCCGGCGGTGGCCACGAACATGATGTCGGCGTCGCCGGCGGCGGTGATGGCGTCGAGCAGGGCCTGGCTGAACCCGCCGCCGCCCCAGCTGTTGGACAGGACGCGCAGGTTCACGCCGGCGTTCTTCTGCGCGACCGCGTAGTCGATGGCCGCGATGGCGTCGGCGAGCGTGCCGCTGCCGCTGGCCGAAAGGAACTTGAGCGCCATGATGCGGACCTGCCAGCTCACGCCGGTGATGCCGGCGGCGTTGTCGCCGACCGCGCCGAGCGTGCCGGACACGTGCGAGCCATGGCCGTTGTCGTCGGTGGCGTCGCCGCTGCGGGCGATGGCGTTGAAGCCGTGCACGTCGTCGACGACCCCGTTGCCGTCGTCGTCGATGCCGTTGCCCGCGATCTCGCCCGGGTTGACGAACATGTTGGCGGCGAGGTCCTCGTGGCCCTCATCCACGCCGGTGTCGACGACGCCGACAACGACGTCGGCGCTGCCCACGCTGATGTCCCACGCCTCGGGCGCGTCGATGTCGGCGTCCGGCGTGCCGCCGGTCTGGCCGGTGTTGTTCAGGCCGTACAGCTCGCCGAAGCGCGGGTCGTCCGGGGTCCGCGCGGCGCGGACGATGTAGTTGGGCTCGGCGTAGAGGACCGCCGGATCGCGGCGCAGCCGGGCGATGGCGTCCTGCACGCCGACGTCGCCGTCGAGGCGAACCAGCGCGAGCTGGCCGTCCGACACCAGGGCGAAGCGGTCGTCGATGCCGTTGCCGTCCGGGTCGTCGATGGTCCCGGCGACCGAGGTCAGGGTGCCGCGCCGCCGCTCCGTCCCATCCGGGGCCGAGCGGAAGCGGACCAGGATCGAGTCGGTCGCATGTTCGGCCACCGGCGCGCTCGCCTCGCGCGGCGGATCCGCCGGGACGCGATCCGGCTCCGCGCTGCAGCCGACCGCGACGGAGAGCAGCGCCGCACCGGCGATGCCGGAGGGCAGCGAGCGGGTCATGCACCACGTTCCTTGCATCCGTGACTCCTTCCGGCGGCGCGTCGACGCGCGGCCAGAAAATCAGACACCGCGGCGCGGGAGCGATCAACGCGCAGGCGTGCCCGCTCGCCCGCCGTCGATGCGCGGCGTCGGAAATCCCATCTGCCGTGTTCACCGCGACAAGCGTCCTTACATTCGGCCGCCCGAGGGCAGCGCACAGCGGCGCAGCTCCACCGATGCGGCGCGACGCTGTCGGTGTCAACGACCATGGCACGCCGTGCGAGATGCTGTGCGAGGATCGCCGTCCACCGATCGAGGAGGATGACGATGTTGAAGTCCGCTACTGGGTGGCTGCTCGCGATCTGTCTCTGCATCCCGCTGGCGTCGTGCGTCGTGGCCGCGGAGGATGAGCTCGAGGACGAGGTGGTGGCGGAGGAGGGTGAGCCGGGCGCGACCGAGGGTGCGGGAGCCGGCCGCGGTCGAGACCCAGGACTGTCAGTTCAGCGTGCAGTGCGACCCGTGTCAGCCACCCTGGGTGCAGCAGACCGCCCAGCGAACCTGGGACAGCTGCGGCGCCTCCGGCCCGATGTGGGCCATCGAGTACTACTGCGCTCTGTGCGATTGAGCTGTTCGGAGGGCGACGGAGCGCGCGGCCGCTCCGTCGCCCCGGCCCCGCGGCGACAAAGTCGCCCCCGCGGCCTGCAGCGTTCATCATCGCCTCTCGCATGACTCATCAGGCACGGGGGCACTGGCATGTTCCGTACGCGTCGACCCATCTCTGCGCTCATCCTCGCGACTCTCTCGATCCCGACGGGCGCGGCGGCCCAGCCGGCCGACGAGCCGCTCGAGCCGGCTGCGCCGGTGGCCGTGGACGTCAAGTTGCGCACGGAGGCGGTGGCGGCGCGCGAGGTCGCGGTGGAGCAGAAGGAGGCCGAGCAGGAGAACTCGCTCAGCTCGTTCGTCCAGCTGCTCGGAGACGCCAGGGCGCAGACGACCACGTCCGGCGAGTCCTCGGCGGCCTTCGGCGGCGGCATCATCTATCGCGGCCAGGACCAGTCGATCCTGGTCCTGGCCCGGACCGACGCCACCACCGCGGCGCTCGACACGCAGGCGGAGCGAGGCGCGCTGATGCTCACGCCGGAGTCGGCCGGCCAGCCCTCGTTCGAGTTCGACTGGCGGATCTACTTCCTGTGCATGAGCAGCCCGCGCCACTGGCAGCCGTCCAGCTGCTCCGACGCGGAGAGAGAGGCAGACGAGGCCCGCGGCGCCGGCGCGGAGAAAGCGGCCCACGAGCCCGGCGGCGCCGGCGCGTCCGCGCGGACGGCTCGACCCCACGATCCATCCAAGGTGGACGTCGGGCTGCGCCTCTACATGGCGGGCGGGACGGCCGACTGGACCATCGCCACACCCGATCCGACGGACGCGATCACGCGCCGCGCCGGCGTGCTCGCCTACGGCGTGGACATCGCGCTCCGCCGCGAGTTCATCAGGGGACCGAGCAACTACGTCGCGCTGGAGGCCGGCGTGGGCGGCACCGTGCGCAACCTGATCGGCGACCTGACGGCCGAGGAGAACCGGGCCGACCTGGAGGCCTTCCTCGGCACCGACAACAAGATCTTCGTCGGGCCCGAGCTCTACCTCGGCCTGACCATCAACGCCCTCAACGTCGGCATCGCCCTGCCGGTCATCTTCGACGGCGAGATCGACGGCTTCTCCGGCGGCCAGCTCCTCGTCACCGCCATCGTGCGCGACGGCCCGAAGCTGCTCATCCCGGAGTGACCGGGCTCGCCGCGAGCTACCCCTCGGGCGGCGCGATCTCGAGCGGGATGATGTCCTCGGGCTTGGCGCGCTCGCGATAGACCAGCGACATGGACTTGCGGGCGCCCTTGTCGTGGTCGCCGCGATCTTTCGGGTCCACGCCGCGCGGCACCGCCCACGGGATGGGGCGGTTGGGATGGCCGATGGCCGCCTCGGCCATGAAGCGCGACCACATCGGCTCGACGACGATGTAGGCGGCGTCGTTGCGGCCGAGCGGGCGCTCGCGCAGGTCGTCGCCCATCCACACCGACGTGATCCAGCGCGACGTGTAGGCCACGAACGTGGTGTCCATGGTGGCGCTCGAGGTGCCGGTCTTGCCCGCGGCGACGATGCCGGTCTTGCGGATGATGCCGGAGAAGCCGTGCTCGATGACCTGGGCCAGGAGCTTGTTCATGAGGTAGCCGGCGCGCGGCGGGATTGCCTGCTTGGCCGCGGCCCCGGCCGTCGCGTGCAGGCGATCGATGCGGTCGGTCGCGGGCAGCAGCGGGTCGAAGTAGACCGTGTTGTCCTCGACCACGTTGCCGCTGCGGTCGAAGATGCGGCGCGCGTAGACCCAGTCGATCCACTTGCCGTTGCGCGCGAAGATGGCGAAGGCGCGGGTCAGCTCGTGCAGCGTGGTGCAGGAGGCGCCCAGGGCCAGCGCCTTGTCCGCGATGATCTCGGTGGTGAAGCCCAGCCGCCGGGCCCAGGCGGCCACGTTCTGCGCGCCGACCTTCTTGAACAGCGCCACCGACGGGATGTTCTTGGAGAACACCATCGCGTATTCCATGTTGACCACGAAGTCGACGGTGCCGCCCAGGTTGCGCGGCACCCAGATCTCGCCGGTCACCGGATCGATCTCGCCGCGCGGGATGTCGTTGAGCGCGGTGTCGAAGCCGTAGCCCTCGTTGAGCGCCGCCGAGTAGTAGATCGGCTTGTAGGTCGAACCCGGGCTGGCGGCAGGCCTGGATGGCGCGGTTGTACTGCGAGCGATCGTGGTCCGTGCCGCCCACCATCGCCACCACGTAGCCGGTCGTGTGGTCGGCGGCGAACAGCGCGCTCTGCGGGTGCGGGACCTGATCGAGCACGACGCGGCCGGTCGCCTCCTCGCGCAGGCGCGACAGGCGCTCGGCGCTGAGCGAGCTGGCCCAGCGCGGGCTGGAGCTGCCCTCGGTGATCCACTCGCGGTACTCGCCCGCGGTCGGCTCGTCGCGCTTGACCCACACAACGTCACCGGCCTTGAGCGCGCGGTTGAGCGCGGTGATCGTGTGATCGTTCGTGTCGTCCTTGCGCGACCAGGGCGAGGCCCAGCGCGCGCTGGCCAGCGGCAGCTCGTAGCGGTTGGCGCCGATCAGGATCTCGGCCTTGCCGGCATCGACCTCCTCGACCAGCCCGAGGTAGCGGCGGCCCGAGGCCAGCGGGCCCTCGCCGTAGCGCTCGCGCGAGCGCTGGCGGAACAGCTCGCGCGGCCGGCCCTCGTCCAGGTATGCCTCGGAGCCGCGCCAGCCCTGGCGCTTGTCCTGCTTGCGCGCGCCGTAGTCGACGTTCTCGTAGGCGATCGCGTCGGCCACCGGATCGACCGCCGTCTCCACGCGCAGGCCGCGCTTCATGAGCGCGTCGGAGCCGTACTTCTTGGTGATGTAGCGGCGCACGTGCTCGGCGTAGTAGGGGAGGCGGTCGCCGAACACGTCGCGGTAGGGGTGGAGCAGGAGCGGCTTCTTCTGCCAGGTCGCCGAGTCGGCGGCGGTCAGGAAGCCATAGCGGCTCATGCGGTCGAGGATCGCGTTGCGGCGCTCCTCGGCCCGCTCCGGGTGCGCGACCGGCGAGTAGTAGGACGGCGCCTGGGCCAGCCCCGCGATGGTCGCCATCTCGCCGACGTCGAGCTCCTCCAGCTTCTTGGAGAAGTAGCGGTGGGCGGCCGCGCGCACGCCGTAGGCGTTGTTGCCGAGGAAGATGTGGTTGAGATAGACGGCGAAGATCGCCTTCTTGCTGTAGGTGCGCTCGAGCCGGCGGGCGAAGATCGCCTCCTTGGCCTTGCGCAGGAGCGACTTCTCGGCCCCGAGGAACTGCTTGGCCACCTGCTGCGTGATGGTCGAGCCGCCCTGCTCGAAGTCGCCGGCCACCAGGTTGCGCCAGGCGGCGCGCGCGATGCCCTTGAAGTAGATGCCGTGGTGATCGAAGAACTCGTGGTCCTCGGCCGCCAGCACCGCCTCGATCAGCTTGGGCGGGATGCGGTCGTAGGGGACCACCTCGCGCCACTCGGTGGCGAACTCGCCCAGCAGCGTGCCGTCGGAGGCGTAGATGCGGCTGATCGCCGGGACCACCGTCGCGTAGCGCGCGAGGTCCGGGATCTCCGGCGTGCGCGACGCCGCCGAGGCGTAGAGCGAGAAGCTGGTCACGCCGAGCGCGGCGATCAGGGCCAGCGCGGTGAAGCCGTACAGCTTGCCGACCCAGTAGAGGATGCCGCCGTCGGCGCGGTTGGCGATGACGACGCGGGAGGCGCGGAAGTCGCCGCGGAAGGCTCGGCCGACCGGAGCCGGGAGCGGGGCGCGCCCCTCCTGCACCTCGCGCACGCGGGCGTCGCGCATGCGCGCGTCGGGGCGCCAGAATCTGCGTGACCTCGTCGTCGTCGAACTCGGAGGGCGCCCGGACGGGTGAGTACGGGTTCCGCTCCGTGTCCTCGAACAGGTCCATCGACGGGTCGGGCGCGGCCTCTTCGGGATGGGGATGGCCCTGTGAGCCGTTCCACGGCGGCGCGCCCGGGACACCGTGAGCGTTTCCGCGCGCCGAGCGCCTGGCCGCGTGCCCCTCTGAGACGCGTCGCACGCCGCGGCGGGCGCTGTCGGACAGGGCCGTCCACGCGCGAGCCGCCCCGTCGCGCCAGCCTGTCAGGATTTCACGGCCTTTCGCCATTCGGTCGTCCCGAGCGTATCGCGTTGCTTCTCCGAAATGGCAGCAGCGGTGCAGTCTAGCGGCCAGGTTCCGGGGGGGCAAGCCGCTCGGGGGGTGGGACGCCGTGACCCGGCGTCGAGCGCGGCGAGCACCGGGCCGTCGGGCGCGGCGAGCACCGGCCGAGCGGCGGCGGTCGCGCTACTCGACCGGCTCGGTGGAGGCGCGGCGGTAGCCGGGCGGCGCCGGGACCGGCTCGGTGGAGGCGCGGCGGTAGCCGGGCGGCGCCGGGACCGTGATCGCTCTCCGCCCACCCGGGGTGGCGGAGGAGGCGGCCGGGTCGCGGCGGTCGCCGGGCCGTCGCCCGCCGATGCGCTCGAGCGCCCGCGACAGCTCGATCATGCTGGACGGCCGCTCGCCGGGACGCTTGGCCAGCATCTTCATGATGAGCTGGTCGAGGTCGGCCGGAATCTCGCGGTTGTGCCAGCGCGGCGGCACCGCCGGGCGGTAGCGCAGCGCCATCTTTACCTCGCTGAGCCCGCCGTTGAAGGGCAGCCGACCGGCCACCATCTCGTACAGGATGCAGCCGAGCGAGTAGACGTCGGTGCGGTGGTCGACCGGCGCGAAGCCGAGGCACTGCTCCGGGGACATGTAGCAGGGTGTGCCGATGACCAGTCCCTGCTGGGTGAGCGGCGCGATGCCGCCGGCCGCCGGCCCACCGACGAGCTTGGCGAAGCCGAAGTCGAGGACCTTGATGGTGATGCGCTCCGGCCGGTGGCGGTGGCGCTGCAGGAAGACGTTCTCCGGCTTGAGATCGCGGTGGATGACGCCGGCCTCGTGCGCCGCGGCCAGGGTGTCGGCCACGCGGGCGGCCAGGCCGATGGCCATGTCGATCGGCAGCTGCCCGTTGGCCATCTTCTCGGCCAGGCTGCCGCCCTCGAGCAGCTCCATGACCAGGTACGGCGTCTCGTCCTCGGCGTGCCCGTAGTCGAGCACGTTGACCACGCCGGGATGACCGATCTGCACCGCGGCCATCGCCTCGGACAGGAAGCGCCGGCGCAGATCGCTGTCGCGCAGCACGTGCGGGTGGGGCAGCTTGATCGCGACCTTGCGCCCGAGCCGCAGGTGTCGGCCCAGGTACACCACGCCCATGCCGCCGCGCGCCAGCTGGCGCACGACCGTGTACGCCCCGAGGGTGACGCCGACGTGCGGATCTTTCTGGCGCGAGGCGAACATCTGCCTCGACTCGACCTCGGTGGCGTCGCTCAGGTCGAACGCGACCTCGGCCAGCTCCTCGGCGGCCGGCCGCCGCTCGGTGTCACCGTCGTCGTCCTGGCTGAACGACCACGCCCCGGTCGTCCCGTGGTCGAACTCCGACCGGCGAGCGGGGGCTGGAGAGGGCGGGGCCACGAGCGCGGCGAGTGCAAGGCAAGTGCCCGACCCGAATCCGCCCGACCGCCGGAACGACGTGTCACCGGCCACTGATCTTTCGTGGCCTCTACGTCGCCGCGCGCCGCGTCGAGCACCGCAGCGCGGCCGACGGCCGGATGGAGACTTTCGATCCCAGCAACCGACGGTTTGGGGACGAGAGGCCCCGGTCGGGCGGCTGGCTGGCCTGCTGTCGGCCGGCGTCGGGTGTACATCCGGCGTACACACGGCGCCCGCGGCGTCGCGAAATGAAACAGGAGGCAGGCAGCAGGCAGCGGGGGACAGGAAACCGGCGGCTCCTTCCTGTGGCTGTGCTCGCCGTCGTCGAACGAGGTCTGGCCCGATCCTGGAGGGCGGCGGACAACCCAGTTGCCCGCTACCCGCTGCCAGCTGCCTGTCTCCTGTTTCTTCTGGACAGCCGACCCCACCACGCCGCCAGCCGTTGCCGGCCCCGCGCCGTTTGTTAGCCTTCCCGGAGTGCCGCCCGAGACCGAGCTGGTCCGCGTCTGCGCCACCGGCACCTGCGGGGTGGCGGCCGTGGCCACCTGCGAGAGGTGCGGGCTGCCGGTCTGTTCCGCGCATCGGCCGGGAAGGACCGGCGGTGCGGCGAGTGTGAGGCGAGCTACCGCAGGCGGCGGCCGGCGCGGCTGATGTTCTACTTCGCGTCGCTGGTCGCTGCGTCGGTGGCGCTGGTGCTCGCGCTGTTCATGCTGGTCGTCGCCACCGGCGGCGGCGCGCTCGGGGTGGCGCCGCTGATCCTGTTCGGATCGTTCCCGATCACCCTACATTGGCTCGAGCGGCGGGCGCGGGCTCACTTTCTGGCCGAGCGGCGGTCCGCCGTCGCCGCGCTGCCGCCTGCGCGCCTCGTTCGTTAGACAGGGAGCCATCGCCCCGGCGCGGAAACTTGTGGGCGGCGCGCGGGGCGATGTTACGATCGGGATCGTGCGCGCAATCCGGGTCGCGGTCCTCGTCGCCGCAGCGCTCCTCTCGCTCCCAGCAACGCCCACCGCCGCCCAGCCGCTCGCGCCCGGAAGTCTCTCGTGCGGCGCCGCCAACCGCGGCGCGCTCACCGGCGCGCGCGCCATCCCCGACAGCGGCGCCGGCTTCGTCACGCCGGAGCCGTGGCGGGCGCGCGGGCTGCGCTACGGCACCGACGAGCTTGTCGGCGTGATCGAGCGCGCCGCCGCCGCCGTGGCGCGCGAGTACGCCGGCGCCGTGCTCGCGGTGGCCGACCTGTCGGCCCAGCAGGGCGGGGCGGTTCCACGCCACGCCTCGCATCAGTCGGGCCGCGACGCCGATCTCATCTACTACGCGATCGATCGCGCCGGCGATCCGTTCCGCCCCGATCACTACATGGCTCACTTCGGCTCCGACGGGCGCGCGGTGAGCGCCGACTCGCCGGTGCCGGCCAGCCAGATCGACGAGCGCTTCTTCGACCTGCAGCGCAACTGGGCGCTGATCGCCGCGCTGGTCAGCGATCCGGACGTGCGGGTGACGCGCATCTTCGTGTCGTCGCGCGTGCGCAGCTGGCTGCTGGCCTACGCGCGGGTCTCCGCGGTTCCTCAGGACCTGCTCGATCGCGTGCAGGGGGTGCTGTACACGGCGCGCGACACCAGCTCGCACCAGGACCACATGCACATCCGGGTCGGCTGCAGCGCCGACGACGTCGAGCAGGGTCGCTGCTCCGACGCGTCGGCTCCGCGGCCGCGCGCCCGTCGACGCCGCGGCCGCCGCGGCAAGCGGCAGAAGGCCCCGCTGCGCTGGTACGCGCGCGTGCAGTGCGTCGACCCGCGCAACATCGCCGCCACCGACGCGCCGGCCCCGCCTGCGCCGGCCGCGATGTCGGCCGACACGTCGATCCCGGCGGCCGACGCGGTCACCTCGCCGTCGCGTGTCTCGACCGCGAGCACGGCGCAGGATGACGACGACGAGGACAGCGAGGCGAGCGAGCCCGCCCGCCAGCAGGGCAGCGCCCGCGAGTCGGTGCGCTCGGCGCGCTCGCGCGGCTCGATGCGCCCCAGGCAGTCGCAGAAGCGCAGGGTCAGAGCGCGGCCTGCAGCTGGACGATGACCCCGTCTCCGTCGGGGCCGCGGTCGTCTCCCTCGCGCCTGACCCAGCCGAAGATCGAGACCTTGTTCCAGCGGTCGCGCGTCACGAACCAGGTCGCGCCCGGTCCCACCGACCACCAGTCGACCTCGATGTCGTAGTCGGCCCGGGCGAACAGAAGCAGGTTGTCGGTCGCCAGCAGATTCACCTCGGCGGCGCCGGCCAGCGCCACCTGGCCGCCGTCGATCGACAGGATCAGCTCGGCCAGCGCCGAGGCGAACCGGTACTTCCCGGCGCCCGACAGCGACAGGTCGTAGCGGCTGCCCAGGCCCGACTCGCGCCAGCGCCACAGCCCGCCGGCGCCGGCCGACGCGCGCGGCGTGTCGTACCAGGGATCGCTGCGCGGGCTGGGCGCGCTGCCCGGCCCCATCGGCGCGCGCGGCGTCCACTCGACGTGCGCCGCCACCGCGGCGCGGCCGCCGGCCGACGGATCCGGCAGCGGCTCCGGCTCGAGCGGCGGCGGCGTGCCCGGCGGCATCTCCTCGGGCGGCGGCGGGCGCATCTCGAGCCGGTCCGCGTCGGCGTAGACCCCGGTGGCGTACGCGATCGAGCCCAGGTCGCCGTGGAAGGCGGCGCCCCAGCGGCGGTCAGGCGCCACGCGATCGATCAGGAAGGGCGGCGCGCCGCCGGCGAGCAGCGCGTGCTCGACCTGGCGGAAGCGCGAGAACACGACCGGCTGGCGCCCCGCGTAGAGCTGCGCCCACGAGCGCGCGATCCACACGCCGTAGGCGTCGTCGATCACGCGATCGATCGCGGCGGCCGGCGCGGCGTCGAAGTCCTCCTCGTCGAGGCGCAGCCCCTCGGCCGCGTCGGCGCGCAGGGCGAAGCCGACCGGCGCGCAGCCGGACCAGCCGACCAGGCCGACCCGCATCAGCGCCAGCTCCGGCTCGCCGCCGTCGAGCAGCCCGACCTCGGGGAAGGTGGTGACCCGCTCGGCGCCCAGCACGCCCAGCGCGCTCATCTCCACGACCAGGGCCACCTCGCTGGTGCCGCCCTGGCCGGGCAGGCGCGCCGGATCCGACGAACCGGCGGCCCGGGACGACCGCCGCCGCCGGCCCGGCTCACGCTCCAGCGCCCGCTCGCTCACGTCCGGCGGCGAGCCGAGCAGCCCGCCGCGCCCCACCGGCGGCAGATCCAGGATCGGATCGGCCGCGGCCGGGCCGGCCGCGAGCACGCGCGGCGACCGCCGCCACCGGGAGCGCCAGCATCACTGTGCTGGACAGTGGTGCTGGACGAAATCCGCAGAGCGTGAGCGAGCGGATTTCCCCGGCCGCGAGTGCGGCCGTCCGGAGGGCCATGCCCAACAATGTCCTGATCTCACCGTGTCGATGACACGGTGGGATCAGGCGCGCTGTTCCTGCTTTTGCTGGCGCACGCGGTCCCACTCGCCCTCGTCGATGAGCTGATCCAGCCGTTGCTTCAGCTCCTCCGGCGGGTCCGGCTCGGGCAGGTTGCCGTAGATGGCCACCACGTCGCGCAGCGGCTCGTCCTCGTTGGCGGGCCCCGAGCCGTAGCGGCCGAAAGGCTCGGGCGGCTTGCGCAGGTTGACCTCGCCGGACGAGCGGATGAAGCCCTTGCTCACCGCGACGCCGACCCGGGCGGGACAGCGGCACGGGTTGAGCGGGTCGACGTGCTCGCAGCGCGGCGCCAGGTAGTCGGTCACCTTCTTCTGCGCGCGCGACAGGCGGACCTTGTAGGCGCTCTTGGTGATGCCGAGCACGCGCGACGCCTCGTCGTCGGTCAGCTTCATCACGTTGGCCAGCACGAACGCGGCGCGCTCGCCGGGCGAGAGGCAGTTGATGACCGAGGTCATGCAGCCCTGCTTGAGCTCCCACAGCAAGAAGTCGCGCTTCGTGTCGGTCAAGGAGCGCACGAAGTCGGTGCGCGTGGCCTCGCTGCGCAGCGTCTCGTCGAGGAGATCGAAGCTCAGCTCCGGCGTGCGGCTGAGCTTGTTGCTCAGCACGTGCGACGCGATGTGGAGCAACCACTCTCGAATTCGGTTCGGCTCGCTCGGCAGCTTCTCGGATCCGATGTACGCGCGGAGCAGAGTCTCCTCGACCATCTCGCACGCGCGCTGCTGATCCAGGCACATCCGGAAGCCAAAGTGATACAGGCCTCGCCAGTGCTCGGTGACGACAGCCTTGAACGCTTCGGCTGTGACGAGAGAATCCACCTGTGCGGAATGGTAACACGGAGCCTGACCGAGCCAACCTCTCGACCGGTACGCTTGCCCGTTTCGGATCGACTTCCGTGGTCGCGGTTCATGCCGCAGAGCAGCATTTGCGCCGGCCGAGCCCCGGACCGCCCCTCTTGCAAAAGAAAACGATTTCCCGGGCCCTTGGGCCACGACTTACCGTCGGTTGGCCCTTCGGGCCGCCCTCCGCTAGCGGCTGATCTCGGTGGCCGGGGGCGACTCGGGCGCCGGCTCCGGGGTCACGGTCGCGCAGCCGGCCTCGTGGAGCTCCGGCTGGCCGGCCGACTTGCGATCCACCGAGCGCCCGTTGGCCGGCTCCTGGAACTTGTCCAGCTCCTGCGTGATGACGCGCAGCAGGTCCACCTTCTCCCGGTACGGCATGAAGGAGCTCTTGAAGCCGGAGATGATGATCTCCTTGATGCGGTCGAGCGTCCAGCCGTAGTGCTGGTGGCAGAGCCACAGCTCCTTGGACACGGTCGTGTCGGTGACGATCCGGTTGTCGGTGTTGATGGTGACGCGCAGGCCGTAGTCGACGTAGAAGTCGACCGGGTGCGCCTCCCAGCTGCCGGCCGCCTTGGTCTGGATGTTGGACGACACGCACACCTCGAGCGGGATGCGGTGGTCGTTGACGTAGTTGAGCAGCTCGCCGTTCTCGCGCAGGCGCGTGCCGTGGCCGATGCGGTGCGCGCCGCACTTGTGGATGGCCTGGGCGATGGAGTCGGGCCCGTAGGCCTCGCCGGCGTGCGCGGTGCAGTTGATGTTGTTGTCCAGGATGAGCTGGAAGGCGGCGCGGTGCTCGCGCGCCGGGTTGTTGACCTCGGAGCCGGCCAGGTCGAAGCCGACGACGCCGCGGTTCTTGAACGCGACCGCCAGCTCGGCCATGCGCAGCGACGACTCGGCGCTCATGGTGCGGATGCCGCACAGGATGAGCCCGTAGCGGATGCCGCTGGTGCGCTTGGCCATGCGCAGCCCGCGCAGCACCGCCTCGACCACGTCGGTCAGGGTCAGGCCGGCCCGCGTGTGCAGCATCGGCGCGTAGCGCACCTCGATGTAGCGCACGTTCTCCTTGCCGGCGTCCTCGGCCAGCTCGAAGGCGGCGCGCTCGAGGCTCTCCTCGGTCTGCATCACCGACAGCGTGATGTCGAACGCCTTGAGGTAGTCGTCCAGCGAGTTGCAGACGTCGCCGGCGTAGATCAGGCGGAACAGCTCGCCGCGATCGAAGGTCGGCAGCTTCACCTGCTGCTTGCGCGCCAGCTCGATGATCGTGTCGAGCCGCAAGCACCCGTCGAGATGGACGTGAAGGTCGGTCTTGGGGAGCTTCTCGAGGAACTCGAGGGTCAGTTCCGTTGCCATCCCCCATTATATCGGTTGCGGGGGGCCCCGCCAAAGGACCGCGTCGGGCCCGCGATCAGGCGCCGGGTGGCGGCCGGGCGCGCGCGCCGCTCGACCCACTCGATGACCGGGGCGGCGTGGCTGCTGCCCGGCGACAGCGCGTCCAGGTGTCGGATGCCGGTGGGCGAGGTGATGTTGAGCTCGGTGAGGCGCCCGCCGATGACGTCGAGGCCGACGAACACCTGGCCGTGCTGGGCCAGAAACGGCGCGACCGTGCGGATGATGGCCTGGTCCTCGGCGGTGAGGTCGCAGGCGCGCGCCTTGCCGCCGACATGCAGGTTGCCGCGCGCCTCGCCCGGCGGCGGCACGCGCAGGAACGCGCCCAGCGGCTTGCCGTCGAGCAGGACGATGCGCTTGTCTCCCTCGGTGGCCTGGGGCAGGTAGCGCTGCGCCACGGTCCACAGCTGCCGGCCCGCGTCGCGGTCTCGAGCAGCGACGACGTGTTCGGGTCGCCGGCGCGGACCAGGAACACGCCCAGCCCGGCGAAGCCGTCCACCGGCTTGACCACGATGGCGCCGCCCTGCTCGTCGAGGAACTCGAGCAGCCGCCTGGCGCTGCGCGTCACGACGGTGGGCGGGGTCAGCTCCGGGAAGGCGAGCACGGCCAGGTGCTCGTTGAGGTCGCGCAGGCCGCGCGGGTCGTTGATGAGCAGGGTCTTGCCGCGCGCGCGGTCGAGCAGCAGGGTGGCGTGCAGGTACTCGATGTCGACCGGCGGATCGCTGCGCATGAACACGGCGCCGAAGGCGTCGAGCGGGATCGGGATGCGCGGCTCGGTGTGGAACGCATCGGCCGGCGTGTCGCCCTGCGAGCACCGCGGTGAGCTGCGCCTCGGCGATGGTGTCGTCGTGCTCGAGGCCGAGGTGGCCGGCCTGGCAGGTCCACACCTCGTGGTCGCGCGCGGCCGCGGCCAGCATCAGCGAGTAGGTGGTGTCGCCCTCGAGCTGGAGCGACTCGAGCGGATCGACGATGAAGAGGATCCTCATGACGGACCTACCACGGTTGGGGAGCTACTCCGGCTCCGACCCGGACCCGGACACCGAGACGGCCAGCTCGACCGGCCCGCCCGACAGCCCGACCGTCGTCTTGGTCGGCAGCAGGTGCTCGAGCCCGTGCTTGCGCATCCGGTAGTAGAGCGTGGAGCGGTTGATGCCGAGCAGGCGCGCGGCCAGGGCGATGTTGTTGCCCGACTTGTCGACCGCCGCGATGATCTCGCGGCGCTCCTCGTCGGCCAGGCGCTCCGCCAGCGGGCGGTTGTCCGACGGCGGGTGCGGATCGACGGACGCCGCGGGCGGCGGCGACGCGGCCTGGCCGCCCGGCACGTTGGTGAGCGGCTCGGTCTTGACTCGCGTGCTGATCGGCTGCGGCACCGCGCCGCCTGCCTGGGCGCGGCGGCCGAAGTCCAGGTCGCTGGCCTCGAGCCGCTCTCCCTTGACCAGGATCATCGCGCGCTCGATGATGTTCTCCAGCTCGCGCACGTTGCCCGGCCAGGCGTAGCGCGCGCAGCCGGTCCAGCGCCTCGGTCGTGCAGCCGATCACGCGCCGGTTGCGTGTCGCGCGCGAACTTGGCGACGAAGTGCTCGACCAGGGCGGCCAGGTCCTCGGGGCGCTCGCGCAGGGGCGGCAGGTGGATCGGGAACACGTTGAGCCGGTAGTACAGGTCCTCGCGGAACTCGCCGGTCGTCGATCATCTGCTCGAGGTCGCGGTTGGTGGCCGAGATGACCCGCACGTCGACCTTGATGGTCTCGGTGCCGCCCACCCGCTCGAACTCGCGCTCCTGCAGCGCGCGCAGCAGCTTGATCTGCACCTCCATCGGCAGGTCGCCGACCTCGTCGAGGAACAGGGTGCCGCCGTCGGCCAGCTCGAAGCGGCCGGCCCGCCGCGCCACCGCGCCGGTGAAGGCGCCCTTCTCGTGGCCGAACAGCTCCGACTCGAGCACGCCCGGGCGCCAGCGCGGCGCAGTTGACCCGCACGAACGGCTTCTCGCTCGCGCGTGCGAGTTGATGTGGATGGCGTGCGCGACCAGCTCCTTGCCGGTGCCGGTCTCGCCGCGCAGGAGCACGGTCGAGTTGGTCGGCGCGACCTGCTCGACCTTGGCCAGCACCTCGCGCAGCGCCGGCGCTCTGCCCGACGATCTGCCCGAAGTCGAAGGCGCCGTGGATCTCGTTGTGCAGGTAGCCGGTGTACTGCTCGAGCTGCTCGAGCAGGCGGCGGTTCTCGCGCGCGCAGGTGGAAGCGCTCGATGGCCTGGACCAGGATGCCGCGCACCTCCTTGGCGTCCCACGGCTTGGTGATGTAGCGGTAGATCTGGCCCAGGTTGATCGCCTCGATCAGCACGTCGACGTCGGTGAAGGCGGTGAGGATGGTGCCGACCGCGTCGGGCCGCAGCGGCCAGGGCCTCGCGCAGCAGCTCGAGGCCGGTCATCTTCGGCATGCGCTGGTCGGTGACGATGACCGCGACGTCGTTGTCGCGCAGGAGCTCGAGCGCCTCCTGGCCGCTCTGGGCGCACAGGATCGTGAACGCCCGCTTGAAGTTGAAGCGGAAGGCGTCCAGGTTGTCCTGTTCGTCGTCGACGACCAGGACCGGGAACTTGGCGAGGTCCAGGGTCAAGCGCGGTAGGCTTTCGGTAGCACGGTCGCTACCCCGTGTACACTACCTGTGCGGGCCGGGGGAGTGACGAGCGGCGAGCCGAAAAAGCGGGCAGTGCCGGACCAATGGAACACCGTCCGGCAGAAGCTGGCGCATGGCGGCTGGGTCGCGCTGGCCGACTGGCTGGTGTTCGCGGCCGCCTTCGCGCTCTACGCCGCCGGGGCTTCGCCTGCGCTCGGCTGGCTCGACTCGCCGGAGCTGCTCGCCGCCTCGGTCGAGCTCGGCGTCCCGCACTCGCCCGGGCATCCGCTGCCGGTCTTCCTCGGCCACGTCGCGGCGCTGGTTCCGTTCGGCGACCTGACACTGCGCGTGAACCTGAGCGCGGCGGCGGCCGGCGCGGCGGCGTGCGCGATGCTGTCGGCGGCCGGTCGCGCGGTGGCGGCGCGGGTCGCGCCGGAGCTTCCGGCCCGCGCGCGCGCCGCGCTGTCGGCCTCGGCGGCGCTGGTGTTCGCGTCGTCGTGGGCGGCGTGGTCGCAGGCGGTGCGCGCCGAGGTGTATGCGCTGTCCGCGGCGCTCCTGGTCGCGGCGCTGGCCGCGGTGCTGGCCTGGGACGCGGAGCGGCGGCCGCGCTGGCTGGTGGCGGCCGGGCTGGCCGGCGGCCTCGCGCTGGCCACACATCATCTGATCGCGGCTTTCGTGTTGTTGCCGGCCGGGCTGTTCGTGCTGGTGCGCAGGCGCGGCGAGCGGGTCGGCCCCGCGCTGGCCGGGGCGACGGCGCTGGCCGGCGTGCTCGGGCTGGCCGCGTTCCTCTATCTGCCGCTGCGATCCGCGGCGCCGGCCACGCCGGAGCTGGACTGGGGCGCGCCGCGGGTGGCGTCGCGCTTCGCGTGGACCGTGTCCGGCGCCATGTTCGCCGGCACCGCCACCGCCGAGCAGGTGTCGCCGCTGGGCGAGGACGCGGCCCAGGCGATGTGGGCGGTGGGCGAGGCCGCGGGCGCGCCGCTGGCGCTGCTGGCCGCGGTGGGCGGCCTGCTCCTGCTCCTGCTGCGCGGCGGGATCGCCGCGTCGCGCTGCGCGGCGCTGCTGGTCGCGGTCACGGCCGCCGCCGTGGCCGGGCGCGCGCTCCTCGGCTTCGATCCGGAGACGCAGGATCACCACGGCTATCTCCTGCCCGCTGCGGCGGCCGTCGTCCTGCTCGCGGTGGCCGGCGCGGCCGCCGTCGCCCAGGCCGGCGCGCGCGACAGGGTGCGCACCGGCATCGCGGCGCTGCTGGCGGCCGGCGGTCTCGTCTTCGCCGTGGGGCGCGTGGCGGCCGGCTGGCCCGACGCCGCGCTCCCCGCCGCGCTACGTCTCCGACGATCTGGCGCGTGCCGAGATCGAGCGACTGCCGCCGCGCGCGCTGCTCATCACCAGCTACTTCCAGACCGGCTACCGCGCCCTGGCCCTGCGCGCGGTCGAGGGCACGCGTCCGGACGTGACGGTCCTGCACCGCGGGATGCTGACCTTGCCGGGCGCGGCCGAGGACGCCGAGCGCCGCCACCCGGAGCTGGCCGCGCTCTTGCGGGCGCCGCTGGCCGCGGGTTTGCCCACGCCGGTCGCCGAGCTCGCCCGCGTCGCCGCGACCCGCCCGGTGCTCGTCGAGCTGGATCCGGATCTGGACGCCGCCGCGCACCCACATCTGGTCTCGCTCGGGCGCTTCGCCCGCTTCGCGTCCTCCGTGCCCGACGAGCGGGAGCGCGCCGCCGCCGAGGCGCTGGAACCGGCCGCACAGCGCGCCCTGGCCCGCCTGGTGGCCCACGCCCGCGGCTCGGATCGCGACGACGCGCGCCGTGCGCTCCTGTGGCTCGACTTCTCCCTGCTCGATCACTACTGCGCCATCGCCCGGCGCGGGCCGGCGCAAGAAGCCCTGCGCAGGGCCTGGGATCTTTCCCCGGGAGACGTCATGCTGGAGCAGCGCGCCGCCTGGTGCCGTCTGTCAGTCCCGGCCGAGCCATGAACCCGTGGTGGAACCTGCCGTTCGCCGTCCTGGCCCTGCTGGCACTGTGGTGCCGCATCGGAGCGCCGCGGCGCATGGTGGACGCTGTCGCGGCGCTGCTCGCGCTACTTCGGCGTGGATCCTGACTCCCCGCGCCACGCGGCGGGCGACTTCTTCGGCATCGCCGGGGTGAGCGGCCTCTTGTTCGTGGCCTGGGGCGACCGGCTGGCGGCGGTCGACACGCTGCCGGCCGCACTGGCTGCTCATCGACGCGTTCCTCAGCGCGCTGGGCGTGGGCCTCGTCGGCGCCTGGCTGCTGTCCCGCTTCGGCCGCGAGCAGGGTGAGGGGCCCGAGCGGGTCTCGCGCGAGATGATGATGATGGAGGTGGACGAGCTGCCCCACCGGCCCGGCGGCGCCGACGTCCCCCGCGACCGCCCTATCTGACCGGCTTTGCGCCCGGCCACGGCGCGAAATCGAAAAAATGGCTCGCCCCCCCGGTGCGCGCGTAGCATGGGGTCATGGGCACGCATCTACCTGCCAAGGCCGCGCCGGCCGAGCTGCCGCCGCGGAAGCCGATGGCCGCGGTGCGTCGCGTGTCGCTGTTCGAGCGAGAGATCCGCATCGGTCTGTCGTCGGCTGCGATCGAGATCCTCTTCGATCTCGCCTCGGTCCTGTCCGAGGGCGCGCGCGAGCCGGACGGCTACTTCGGCTCCACCATGATCACGATCGAGCTGGCCCGCGCCACCGCGCTGGTCAGCGACCCGTGCGACGCCAGCACGGTGCGGCGCGTGGCCGAGCTGGTCGCCACCGACCCGCGCGTGCGCGAGCGGGCGCGCGCGCTGGCCGCCGCCGAGGCCGACCGCCTGGCCGGGTCGTCTTTGCGCCGCGCGCAGTTCGACGTGCGCGTGCGCGAGAGCGGCCGCCACCTGCACATCGACGTCGAGCTGGAGGCGCGCTGGGCCGCCGCCGGCTCCCAGTCCGACGTCGCCGAGACGGGGCACACGGAGGGAGCATGACCGGCATGACCGCCGACCAGGTGCTCGAGCTTTACAGCGTGCGCGACGCCGCGCGCCTGTTCGGGCTGGCCGAATCGCGACTGCGCTACTGGATCCAGGCCGGCTTTCTGCGCCCGTCTGTGCGCCAGGGCGGCCGCTTCTACTACACCTTCGGCGACCTCGTCGGCATCAAGGCGGCGGTCGAGCTGCTCGGCGCCGGCGTGCCGATGGTGCGCGTGCGCCGCGCGCTCGACGGCCTGCGCGGCTCGCTGCCCCAGCGGGTGGCGCCGACCTCGCGTCTGCGCGTGCTGAGCGACGGCGAGACGCTCGTCGTGGTCGAGGATGGCACCGCCTACGAGCCGCACTCCGGGCAGCTGGTCATGTCGTTCGCGGTGTCGTCGCTGGGCGGCCACCTGGCACGGCTCGGCTCGGTGCGCGACGAGGCGCACGCGCCGGTGCAGGCGGCGGACGCGGACTCCGGTCCGACGGCCGAGGCGCCGGCTGTCGATCCGGCGCCGGCGGTCGAGCCGGCCGGCTGGGACGCCACCGAGCCGCACCGGGCGCCCTCGGCCTACCAGCACTTCCTGGCCGGCTGCCGCGCCGAGGACGGCGGCGACCTGCTGCTGGCCGAGAAGTGCTACTGGCGCGCCCTCGAGCTGGAGCCGTCACTGGCGGCGGCGCACACAAACCTGGGCAACCTCGCGCACCGGCGCGGCTCGGTCGACGACGCGCGGCGCTCGTATCAGCGCGCGCTCGACCTCGATCCGGATCAGCCGGAGGCGCGCTTCAACCTGGCCAACCTGCTCGACGAGATGGGCGAGACCGATCTCGCGCTGGCCGAGCTGCTCGCTGTCTGCTCGCGCCACCCGTCGTTCGCCGACGCGCACTACAACCTTGGCCTCTTGCTGTACCGGCTGGGCGGTCCGGCCCAGGCCCGCCACCACCTGGGCCAGTACCTGTCGCTCGACGCGAAGTCCGAGTGGGCGCGGCGCGCGCGCGACCTCCTGTCCGCCTGCGGCTGAGCAGGAGAGGCGCGGCGGTCAGAACCAGCCCAGCTGGATGTTGAGGCCGGCGGAGACGCCGCGCAGGTCGCCGGCGTCGTCGGCGCCGGTCACCAGGCGATAGCCGAGGTCCGCGCCGAAGCGCAGGAAGCGCGTCGCCATCAGGTGGGCACCGAGCTGGGGCTCGAACAGGAGCACCGTGTCGTTGCCGCCCTCGCCGGCGCCGTTGACCGCGCCGGGTCCGGCCGCGGCCGCCAGCGACAGGCACACGATCGACGAGTCGCAGCGGAAGTGGTAGCGCGCGAACAGCTGCGCGTAGCCCAGCCGCGTGCGGCCGTCGTCGCCGTCGCTCCAGCCGGCGCCAGCCTGAAGCCCGACCGCGAGGCGGCGGTCGAGCAGGAACCCGACCTCCGGCGCGACCAGAAATCCGCCCGCGCCGGCCAGCCGGGTGTAGCGGGTGCCGAGTCCGGCGTAGACCCCGAACTGGCGCGAGCGCGCGGCGGGGTTCGACTGGCCGGTGACAGTCGGCCGCTCCGCGCCACCGGCGGCGAGCGGACGGGCGGCGGCGAACTGCGCGCTGCCCAGGCGGACCGGGGCGCCGTCGTCCACCGCAACCTGTGCGGTGTAGCTGCGGCCGTCGCGGACAAGCGAGACCTCGTACGACCCGGGGTCGAGGCCGAGCTCGACCGGATAGGCCGCCTGCTTGCGCAGCTCCAGCACCACGCGCCCCGACAGGTCGGTCACCGCCACGCCGCCGGCAAGCTGCGCGTCGAGGATCAGGCTGGCCTTGCTGGAGCGGAGATAGGTCAGCACCAGCTCGCCCTCGCCGGAGAGCTGCACGTCGCGGCGGCGCTGCCCTGCGCCGGCCCGCCGGCCCTCGCGCCGCGCGAACCGGTACGCCTCGGCGAGCGTGACCCGCCCGTCGCGCGACAGGTCCGCCGCGCCGCGCATTCCGGACACCAGCGCGTGGGTGAACGACGCGCCGCCGTCGGACGCCGCGCCCGCGGTCAAGAACGCGCGCCCGCGCCCCGCCGCGTGGAGGTCGGGCCGCGCTTCGAGCGATCCCGACCCGCAGCAGTCGAGGATGGCGATGCGGACGTCGGCCGACGTGCTCTCGATCCAGTCGGTCAGCTCGCGGTAGCTGACCCGGTCGCCGCCGAGCAAGAGACCCTGCTCGTCGGAGTGACCGGAGTAGTAGACGACCAGCTCGCGCCTGACCGGACCTTCGGCCTTGCCCATCGCCGCGCGCAGCCAGGCGAACGAGGCCTCGAGGGTGTCGCGCCGCGCGCCGGTGAGCAGCACCAGGTCGGTGTCTCTGAGCCCACCGAGGCGGCGCAGCACGCCGGCCATGGCCAGGGCGTCGCCGTCGGCGGAGGTGAGCCGCGCCCGCTCCGGCCCGCCGTCGCTGGCCGACGCGATGAGCGCATAGCGCCGCACGGGCGCGTCCGAGCCGGGCTCGGCGCGCGCGCCGCCCGGCCAGGCCATGGCGAGGGCCACGATGGAGGATGCAATGCAGGCAGTCTTGGTCACGGCGTCTCCTTGCGAACGGCCCGCAGGCGCCGGGCCCACGCCGGCCGCATGGGGAAAACACCGCGCGCGCGGACAGGTGTCACCGGGACGGACCGCGCGCGAAACCCCTGCGGGGGTGAACGGTCCATGCACACCGGAGAACCGTACGGACCATTTCTCGATCGCCTGGTGAAGCTGGCGCGCGCGCCCGGGTGTGCTCCTGCGAAGGTTCGTGTGGCGGCACAACTGGACCTTGACGGATCGGCTGCGCTCGGTCTCTCATGTCCTTGGCGACGGCTTCACGACACTGTCGAACCGCGTCGAAGGTGTCCCTCGAAGCGACTGGGGGTAGGCACGGGATGAGGGAAGGGCGACAGGGAAGGCGGCGGGCCGACGAGCTGCCGTCGATCGACGAGATGCCGGATGGCATGGCGGCCGGCTTGCTCGCCGTCTCTCCCGACGAGCTGGCCGCGCAGGTCGCCGCCGGCTCCGGCCCGATGCCCGCCGTGCCGCCGGACGCCCGGCTGCAGGCGCGCCTGCAGCGCCAGTTCGAGCGCATGCCGATCGCATGCTTCGTCGCCGACACCGCGCTGCGCATCATCGAGTGGAACCCGGCGGCCGAGCGCGTGTTCGGCTACGGCCGCGCCGAGGTGATGGGTGAGAACGCCTACGACCTGCTGGTGCCGCCGGCCAGCCGCGAGCACGTCGAGGAGCTGCTGCGCCGCGCGATGTCGGGCGACGTGGACTCGCACGCGGTGGGCGAGGTCGTCACCAGGGACCGGCGCGTCATCTACTGCGAGTGGCACCACACGTCGCTGCGCGACCCGGACGGCCAGGTGATGGGCGTCATGTCCATGGCGCAGGACATCACGGCCCAGAAGGAGGCCGAGCGGCGGCTGCGCACCAGCGAGTCGAGGCTGGCCGAGGCGCAGCGCCTGGCCCACATCGGCAACTGGAGCTACGACCTGCGCACGCGCGAGGTGTTCTGGTCCGAGGAGCACTTCCGGCTGTTCGGGTTGACTCCCCGCGAAGGCGGCGTCCCCACCGACGAGGGTCGCCAGTACGTGCACCCGGACGATCTGCCGATCATCGACGCGAACTTCGCCAAGGGGCTGGTGGACCACGAGCCGTTCGAGACCTACTGGCGTGCGCTGCGCGCCGACGGCGGCGAGCGCTTCGCCCACTCGCGGTCGGAGGTGGAGCTGGACGAGGAGGGGCGGCCGATCCGCATCTTCGGCACCACCCAGGACATCACCGAGCAGCGCAACGCCGAGCGCGCGCTGGTGGAGAGCGAGGCCAAGCTCCGCACCCTGGCCGACGCCTCCCCGGCCATCATCTGGTTCCTCGACGAGGAGGCCCGCACACTGTACGCCAACCGGCGCTACATCGAGTTCTTCGGGCTGGAGGAGGAGGACGTGCACGGCGGAGGGTGGCGCGCGTTCCTGCACCCGGACGACGCGCCCGCCTACGTCGCGCAGATCCTCGAGGCCATCCGCGACCACCGGCCGCTGCACTGCCGCACCCGGGTGCGCCGTCGCGACGGCAAGTGGCGGTGGATGGAGTCGCGCGCGCTGCCGCACTTCGGCGAGGACGGGCGCTACCTGGGCCACGTCGGTCACAGCCTGGACATCACCGATCAGATCGAGACCACCGCGTATCTGCGCGAGAGCGAGCAGAACCTGGCCGCCGAGCTGGCCGGCATGGCCCGTCTGCAGGAGGTCAGCACGCGCCTCGTCGGCGCGGACGACTCGACCTCCCTGCTCGAGCACATCGTCGACGCAGCCATCGCGATCACAGCGGCCGACGTCGGCCACATCCAGCTCCATCAGCCGGAGTCCGGGACGCTCAAGATCGTGGCCAGCCGCGGCCTGGGGCACGAGTTCCTCGACGCCTTCGCGGTGGTCAGCGAGGGCCAGGGCTGCTGCGGCGAGGCAATGCGCTTGCACGAGCGCGTCGTCGTCGAGGACGTGGCGGCCAGCCCGCTGTTCGCGCGCGGGCACGACGTGAGCGTCCTCCTGGCCGCCGGGGTGCGCGCCATCCAGGCCACGCCGCTGGTGACGCGCTCGGGCCAGCTTGTCGGCATGCTGTTGACCCACTCGCGCGCGCCGCGCCGCCCCGCCGCCCGCGACCTGCGCGTGCTCGATCTGCTGGCGCGCCAGGCGGCCGACTGGATCGAGCGCCGCCTGATCCAGGCCGAGCGCGAGGAGCTGCTCGAGCGCGAGCGGCAGGCCCGCACCGAATCGGAGCGCGCGGCCAAGCTCAAGGACGAGTTCCTGGCCACGCTTTCGCACGAGCTGCGCACGCCGCTCAGCGCGATCCTGGGCTGGGCCGACGTGCTGCGCGACCGCATGGACGACCGCGACCGGGTCCGCCGCGGGATCGAAATCATCCGCCGCAACGCGTGGGCGCAGGCCCAGCTCATCGAGGACCTGCTCGACCTCAGCCGCGTCATCACCGGCAAGATGCGGCTGCACGTGGAGCGCGTGTCTCTCCCGGCGGTCATCGAGGCGGCCATCGAGGCGGTGCGGCCGGCGGCCGATGCGCGCCAGATCCGCCTCGACAGCGTGATCGAGCCGATGAGCGAGAAGGTGCACGGCGACCCCGCGCGGCTCCAGCAAGTCCTGTGGAACCTCCTGTCCAACGCCGTCAAGTTCACGCCCGACGGCGGGCGGGTGCACGTGGTGCTGGCCCGGGTCGAGTCGCAGGTCGAGGTGCGCGTGAGCGACACCGGCCGCGGCATCGCGCCCACCTTCCTGCCGCACGTGTTCGAGCGGTTCCGGCAGGCCGACTCATCGGCGGCGCGCGAGCACGGCGGGCTCGGCATCGGCCTGGCGCTGGTCAAGGAGATCGCCGAGCTGCACGGCGGCGAGGTGCGGGCCGCCAGCCCCGGCGAGGGCAAGGGCTCGACGTTCACGCTCCGGCTGCCGCTGGCCATCATCCACTCCGAGGACGAGGACCGCCCGCACCCGCGCGCGCCGCGGTCGCTGTCTCTGGTCGTCGGCGGCGAGCCGGCGCTCGACGGCGTCAAGGTGCTGATCCTGGACGACGAGCCGGACGCGCTGCAGTCGATCCAGCACATCCTCGAGGACCGGCGGGCCGAGGTGAGGTCGTTCCGCAGCGTCGACGAGGCGCTGGTCGCGCTCGACGAGGCCCGCTTCGACGTCCTGGTCAGCGACATCGGGATGCCGCGGCGGGACGGCTACGCCTTCATCGCCGAGGTGCGCCGGCGCGGCATCACCACGCCGGCTGCGGCGCTGACCGCCTTCGCGCGCTCCGAGGACCGGACCCGCGTGCTGCTGTCCGGCTTCCAGGCCCACCTGGCCAAGCCGGTGGAGAGCTCCGAGCTGGTGGCCACCATCGCGTCGCTGGCGGGGCGTATCGGCCAGCCGGCCTGAGCGTGATCGGCGCGGGCGCGCTCAGCGCTCGGACGACACCAGCCCGATGCGGATGGCGTAGCGCACCAGCCCGGCCAGGTCGTGGATGCCGAGCCGCTCCATGATCTGGCTGCGGTGCGCCTCGACGGTCTTGACGCTGAGGCTGAGCATGGCCGCCACCTCCTTGCTCGAGCGGCTCTCCGCCACCAGCTGCAGGATCTCGCGCTGGCGCGGCGTGAGCTGGGCGTCCATCGGCTCGTCCGCCCCGGGGCTCGCGATGCGGCCGAGGAAGCCGTCGACCACCTGGCGGGAGATGGCCGGGCTGAGATAGGTCTCGCCGCTCATCACCGCGCGCAGCGCCAGGCCGAGCTCCTCGGCGGCGGAGTCCTTGAGCAGGTAGCCTACCGCGCCGGCGCGCAGCGCCTGGGCCACGTGCGACGGGCTCGAGTGCATCGACAGGATGACCAGGCGCGTGCGCGGCGAGTCGCGCGCGACCCGCGCCGCCACCTCGAGGCCGTTGAGGCCCGGCATGGCGATGTCGAGCAGCGCCACGTCCGGGTGCTCGGCGGCGATCACCTCGAGTGCGCGGCGGCCGTCGCCAACCTCGCTGATGGCGGTGACCTCGTCGATCGACTCGAGCAGGGCCCGCAACCCGGCGCGCACCAGCGTGTGATCGTCAGCCAGAAGGATGCGCATGTGGCCGCCCCCCAGCAGCCCGCCTCACCATCGCCGCAAACATACTCCGCTCAGCGCGGAGGCGCCACGGGCAAGGTCGCGTGCACCTCGGTGCCCTGGCCCGGGCCCGAGCGGACCTCCAGCGTCCCGCCCAGTCCCTTCACCCGCTCGGCCATGCCGACAACGCCGAAGTGCTCGCCGCGGCCGGAGGCGCGCCGCGCCTCGGCCACGTCGAAGCCGCGCCCGTCGTCGCGCACGAAAAGATCGAGGTGCCCGAACTCGCAGCGCACCGAGATCTCGACGCGCCGGGCCTCGGCGTGGCGCACGGCATTTGTCAGCGACTCCTGGACGACGCGGAATGCGGCGGTCTCCACCTCGACCGGCAGCCGCTCCTCGAGACCGGCGGTGTCGAGGTCGACGCGCATGTCCGGCGGCGTGGTGCCGCGCTCGAGGTGGGCGCGGATGGCGGGCGCCAGGCCGACCTCGTCGAGCAGGGGCGGGCTCAGGTCGATCGACATCTGGCGCGCGCGAGAGATCAGGCGGTCGACCATCTCGACCGACGCCTCGAGCACGCCGCTGCCGCCGCCCGGGGCCTTGATGGCCATCTGCAGCCGCAGCTTGAGCGCGGTCAGGATCTGGCCCAGCTCGTCGTGCATGTCGCGGGCGAGGTGGCGGCGCTCCTCCTCCTTGGCGGTCTCGACCCGGCGGTGCAGCCGACCGAGCAGGTCGTAGGCGTCGCGCAGCTCGACATCCTTCTGCTCGCGCTCGGCCGCGGCCAGGGCGCGGGCGGCGAAGTCGGCCAGCGCGGCGGCGAAGCTCTTTGCCTCGGCGGACCAGGCGCGGCTGGGCCCGACGTGCTCGTGCGAGACGGCGCCGGCCAGCTGGTCGCGAAAGCGGATCGGCGCCACCAGCACCGACGACACGCCGAGCCGCGACCGCGTGCCGGTCAGCTCGGCGGTGCGGTCGTCGGCGGCCGCGTCGGTGGCGGCGATCACCCGTCCCTCGGTGAGCGCCGCGAAGTAGGCCGGGTGGTCGGCGACGGCGAGCTCGCCGGGCACCTGCGCGCCGTCCGGGTGCGTCGCGGCGCAGCGCAAGCTCCGGCCGCCGTCGCCCACCATCCACACGCCGGCGCGCGCGACGTCGAGTCCGGCCGTGGCCGTCGCGACGATGGCGGCGAAGGCGGCCTCGAGGTCTCCGCTCTCGACCGCGGGGTCCTGGGCCAGCGCCAGCAGCGCGTCGGTGCAGCGGCGGTGCTCCTGATCCGCGGCCAGCTGCGCGCGGGCCGCGGCCTCGATGCGGCTGACCACCACGTGCAGGACCAGGGCCAGCGCGGTGCCGCTCACGAAGAAGACAGCGGTCCAGCGCACCCAGTTGACCAGCTCGGCCGGATCCTGCGAGCCGGCGCGCAGCGGCAGGCGCCCGTCGACGGCGAGCTTGCCGAGCACGAGCATGCCGACGGCCGCGGCGGCGAAGAACAGCACGGCGGCGCCGCGCCCGAGCGCGATCGACAGCATGGCGCCGATCATGGCCAGCGCGATGGTCAGGCCCGGCCCGAAGCCGAGCTGGGTCGCGCCGACGACGGTCGCCGCCAGCGTGGCCAGCGCCGCGCCGCCCCCCCGCACCCACAGCGGCAGCCGCCGCGCGCGCCGCAGAACCACGAGCAGCAGGATGACGATGATGATGCTGAAGAAGGGGGCCTGGAAGCGCGGCGGCGGGACCAGCGGCGTGCCGATGGCGAGCAGCACGGCCAGCGCCACGATCAGGATCGTCAGCGCCGGGTCGATCAGGTCGACGCGCCACTGCGAGGGGTCGCGCGGTGCGCGTGGCTCCGAGCTGGACCCGGGCTTCCCCCCCATGCCGCCATGCTACGGCAAGTTGGCCGCGGCGGGCAGCCTGACGCGAAAGCTGGTGCCGATTCCGGGCTGCGTGTCGAACTCGATGACGCCGCCCATGTCGGCCACCAGCTGGCAGGTGATGGCCAGCCCGAAGCCGGCCGGGCCGGGCTTGCTCGACACGATGGTGCGGAACACCGTCTCCGCCACGTCCACCTCCATGCCGACGCCGTCGTCGCGCACCTCGAGCGAGACCGCGTCCCCCTGCTGGCGCAACGACACTTCCACCCGCCCGGAGCGCGGCGCCCCGGTGCGGCATGCCTCGATGCCGTTGAGGATCAGGTTGAGCGCGATCTGCGTGAGCCAGGCGTCGCTGCCGCGCACGCGCCTCACGTCGCCCAGGTCGGCGTGCAAGATGGCCACGTCGTGGGCGCGCGGAGCGGCCAGTCGGAGGGCCCGCGCCACCGACTCGCGCGGATCGATCATCGCGGCGCGGCGGTCCGCGCGCAGCAGGCCCTGCACGTCGCGCACCACGCCGGCGATGTGCTGCGCCGCCTCCAGGGCGCCGGCCAGCTCGCCACGTGCCGCCGCGGACGAGTCGGGCGGCACCAGCTCCGACAGGCTGACCAGGTGCTCGAGCAGCGCCCCCAGCGCGTTGTTGATCTCGTGCGCCAGCCCTCCGGTCAGCAGCGAGGCGGTGGACAGGATCTCGTTGCGCACCATCTTGTCCCGTCGCGTGTCGATGTCGTTTGCCATCATTCCTCGGCTCTCCCGGATTCGGTCAGGTGGACGAGCAGGTCGTGCAGGCGGTCTCCGATCGCGCTCTTGCTCAGGAACGCGTCGGCGCCGGCGGCCAGGGCCTCGCTGCGCACGGTGGCGCCGTCGTGCAGGGTCACGATGACGACCGGGGTGTGCTGTCCGCTGCGGCGCAGCGTGCGCACAGCTTCCAGGCCGCTCATGCCCGGCAGCACCAGGTCCATCACGACGATGTCGGGCGGCTGTGCCCCGACCATCGACAGCGCCTCCTCGGCCGTCGCGACCGCGCCGACCAGCTCGAGGTCGGCGTGGGCGGCTGCCCAGCCGACCAGCGTCGCTCGGAACTCGGGCGAGTCCTCGACGACGAGGAGTCGCACGCGCCCGGGCGCATCGCTGCTGGCCATGGCACCTGTGTTGCCACGCGCCGCGCGCGTCGACCATCCGAGCGATCCCTTGATCCGGCCGGAAGAAACCCCTAGGTCACACGGGGATCACCCCGTCGGGGTCACGGCGTCGACGGCAACCGCGCAGCCGCTGCGCCCGGCAGGAGCAGGAAGTAACGTCCGGTGCTCTTCATGCGGCCGGCCACGTCGGCGGCCGCGTCGTCGCCGCCCCAGTAGACGTCGCCGCGGACCGGGCCGAGGATCGCGCCGCCGGTGTCCTGCGCGATGACCAGGCGGCGCAGCGGCTGCTCGCCGGTGCCGCCGGCGACCGGCGCGACGGTGTCGAGCCAAAGCGGCGCCGACTGCGGGATGAAGTTGCGGTCGATCGCCATCGAGCGCCCGTCGGTGAGCACCACGCCCTGCGAGCCGATCGGGCCGTCCCCCTCGACCAGCTCGAAGAACACATAGGAGGCGTTGCTGTTCATCACCTCGTCGGCGCGCTGCGGGTGGGCCTCGAGGTAGGCGCGGATCGACTGCATCGACACCGTCTCGCGCGTCAGGTGGCCCTCCTGGATCAGCACGCGCCCGATCGCGGTGTAGCGGTGTCCGTTGGTGGCGGCGTAGCCGATGCGCACCTCTTCGCCGGTGTCGAGCTTGACGCGGCCCGAGCCCTGGACCTGCACGAAGAAGGCGTCGATCGGATCATCGACCCAGATGAGCTCGAGCTTCTTGCCGGCCAGCGAGCCGCCGACGATGTCGGCGCGAGTGTCGAACGGCTCCAGCTTCCTGTCGACCACCCGTCCCCACACCCGCCGGCCGCGCGAGTCGGAGAGGAACTTCGACAGCTCGACCACGACCAGATCGGGTGGCCGGCGGTGCAGGGGCGTGCGGTACTTGCCGCGGCGCCGGCGCGATCCGCGCAGCAGCGGCTCGTAGTAGCCGGTGAAGCGCCCGACGGCGTCGGCGTTGTTGCTGGCCAGAAACGGCACGAACTCGCCCTCGAAGAACGCGCGCGCGGCCGCGTGGTCGGCGGGCGAGACGCGCTCCGCACGCGCGCACGCGCGCCGCCAGTCCGACGCCAGCCCGCCGGTGTCGGTGCGCCCGACGCGCTCGCTATCACGGAGTCGGCGCAGTTTTCGACACGAGCGCAGGAACGCCGGGATCGCGTCACCGACGGCGTCTTCACCCCAGCCGGGCAGGTCGGCGAACGCGACCCGCTGCAGCACGAGGCGATCCTCCGGCGGCGCGGTCGGGAGCGGCACGACCGGCGGCGTCACGGGCGACACCGGCTGCGTGCACGGCTTCACCGGCGGACACGGCCGGCTGGCGACGCGCTGCGCCGTCGATCCACATCCGATCAAGCCGAGCAGAGCGAGAGCGAGCAGGGGAGATGTCGTGCGCATCGTTCGACCTCGGGCGCGAGAGGTTGTCGATCTTATCGCCCGCGACGCGCGTGATACACTGGCCAGCGGTCGAACGGGGAGGGTGGCGATGGAGAGGGACTCGCGGCAGGGCGCAGTGCGCCCGCCCGATCATGGCCTGGCTGCGCTCGGGCTGATCATGCAGCTGGGTGGCTCGATCTTCCTGGTCTACATGCTCATGGACACCGGCGAGAGGTTCTGGCCGCAGCTGTACAGCTACGATGGCCGCCCGGGTTCCTGGGAGGCATGGCCCGCATTCGTCGTCGCAGGAGCAGCCGTGCGCTCGGCGCTTCACGTCCGGGCGGGGCGGGCGCTCGTTCAACGCAGCGGCCCGGGCCGCCTGGACCCGACCTACACGTACCTCATCATCGCTTCCGCGCAGTCCGCGCTGACCCTTGCCTGGTTGAGCATGGTCGACGCGGGCTTCTGCACCGGCTCGCCACGGTTCGTGGTCACGGCGTCGGTCCTGCTCGCATGGCCGCTCACGCTGCTCGCCGTCGTCATCCGACCGCGACTCCGACGAGCCGTCCGCGAGAGTGAGTCTGCCGCTCCAGACGCAGGTGCTCCGGCACTCATGATCGTGCTCGGCACCACCGGTGCGGTTGCCGCGGTGTTTGCCCTGTACGCCGTGATGGGACGCGATGGCTTCGGCGCGATCGGATCGTCCCCGACACGATTCGTATTGATCCACGCATGCGCTTTGCTGATGGCGCGGTCGATCCTCCACGCCATTGCAGGCGCCAAGGTCATGGGTGGTCGCGAGCCTGACACCGACAAGGCGCTGGCCCGGTATGTCACCTTTGGCCTCGTCGCTTCGTTCCTCGTCGGCGGAGCGCTCGTCCTCGTGCATTTCTTGCAGCGGTACGAAGGCGCACGCACCCATACGCCGCCGAGCGTCTACACGAGCGAGGCCTGCATGGTTGTTCTGTTGATGCTGTGCTGGCCCTTCATCTTGCGCGGCTACTCCACAGCCTGGCGCGCGAGGTCGGACCGCCGGCCCGATTGCGGCCTGGCCTCTCTGGGCTGGCTTCTCCTGGTGCTCGGCGTCCTGCAACTTGCACTCGCGGTGGCTCGGCCGCTCTATGGCCTGGAGCCCTGGTCCGCCGAGCCGGACTGGCCGCCTGGCGTCTCCATCTACCACCTCACGGAGATCGTCGCCGGCCCTCGTTGGCCATGGTGGGCGGCAGGGATCGGCGTGGTCCAGCTGTGGGCCGCCATCGAGCTGATCCGCGCGACGGGGCGCCAGCGCCTGGCCGCCACGATCTACGGCGGCTTCTCTACCGCAGTCACCATGTATCTCATCTGGCCTCAACTGCAGCAGCTCGACTCGATGATCGGCGACGGTCTGGTCGCGGTGTCGATGGTCAACCGTCTCTTCGAGTTCGCCTTCTGGCTGGTCGTCCCGCTCGTCACGATGATCCTGGCCAATCGCAAGCCGTCGGCGACGCCGTCGCCGGCTCGACCATCGATCAGCGAAGACCTCCCGTAGCGCGCCCTCGGCTCGCAGGCACGCGAGACCTGCACCGGCGGGCGCAGGTGCGTGAGGGCCTGGCGCAGGACGGTCTCGAGATCGTCGCCCGACGACCCCGCGACAGCCCGCCGTGCTTCCGCCGCGGAGAAGCCGAGGCGCCGCAGCGCCTGGTAAGCATCGACGTGGATGTCGTCCGCGGCGTTCTGCGTCGGTCGCGGTGATGGGCGCGGTACGCGCGGTGATGGACCGGGCCATGTCGCCTGTGGACGCCGGAACTCCAGATGGTCGGGCGCCGTGCCGCTGACCCGGAGCGCACCGCGATGCACCTGCAGGTGATGCGCCGAGCAGATGAGGATGAGCAGCGACGGATCGTGCGTGCCGCCCTCGGCTCGAGGGACGATGTGATCGATCTCCAGGAATCGAGCCGCACGGCAACCGGGCACCTCGCAGCGGCCGTGCGCGCGGCGGTACACGAGCCGGCGGATGCGCGGCGGGATGGTCTGCGTGGCCTTGCTGGGCTCGCCGCCCACGTGGGTGTTGCCGATGTGCTGCGCGTCGCAGCACGCCGCCTCGATCTCGGGCTGGTCGACGGCCAGCTCGCGGCCCGCTCCGTCGCGGGTGCCGCGCCCGCACTGTTCGCACACGGTCATGGCGACCTGATAGGCAGCCCGGCCTGTGTCACCCGGACCGCCGAGCGTGTAGTGAGCCAGCATGCGGATCACTTCGTCGTCGTCGAGCGAGTGACCGACATCGAGCTCGATGCGCCGTCGAGCCTCGCGGAACGCAGCCAGCGCGTCCGCCGAGATCTCCAGCCGCAGCACCTGTCGCTTCGCGCCAATGTCGGCCGGATCGCCCGGCCGGTCGCCGGCCCGCCGACCCGACACCATGTCCTCCACCTCGCGGACATTCTTTCCGTGCGCCGCCGCGATCCACTCCGCCTCGGTCGCGGGTACCGCCACGCGCGTCAGCTCACGCACCGCCGACCAGCACAGCTCGCCGCTGGCCAGCGCATCGTTCATGGCCGGCAGCCCGGCGAGCGCCTCGGCCACCCGCAGTCTCTCGCCGGCCATTCGCGGCCCGTAGCCGAACACGTGCTCCAGATAGGAAAGGAAGCTGCCGTAGCCGAGCGGCTCATGCACGCGCACCCGCTTGCCCTCGAGCAGCCACCGCGCCTCCTCGGCATCGTAGGCACCCTTCGATCGCGCCAGCCGCGTGAGCTCCCCATGCACTCGCTTCCACGTATCGCGTTGCATCCACTTTCCATATCACGACGAAATCTGGCTCCTCAGAATGCGCCCGGAGCCACGAACTCGACGACGAACCCGCGATTCGACTCGACATCGATGATCACCCGCCAGCGCCCGCCTCTCGTCTCCACATCGCGCGATCAACGCAGGGACGTCGGTGCGCGTTCGCGTGCGTCGCGAAACATGTCTAGAAAAAACGACATGGCCGTCGTCGATTGATGAAAAACTCGAAGTGAGTCTCTCGATCGGCGCGCCCGATCGCTGTATCCCATCGAGCAGGCGGTCCGTTCTCCACGCGCGCATTTCGTTGCGGCGAGAGCTCGGCGTCTGCCGCGACGGTCGGCTGCGGGCTTCGCCGCGAGGCTCGGCTGCACGTCTCGCCTCGAGGCTCGGCTGCACGTCTCGCCGCGAGGTTCGGCTGCACGTCTCGCCGCGAGGCTCGGCTGCGGGCTTCGCCGCGAGGCTCGGCTGCATGCTCCGCCGCGAGGGTCGGCTCCACTCTTCGCCGCGAGGCTCAGCGCCGGGGACTCTCTGTGGACAGCGTGCGCGCGAAGCTGTTCGCGGCCGGACGAGCGCGCCCGCTGCCCCGGCGCTTTGGCGCCAGTCTTTCTTTTTGTTTACACAAAAAAGTTTGGGTCCCCAAGTGGGCGCCCCCACTTGCGAGATCTCCAGGTGCCGCGGCGGCCACGGGATGGTGGGAGCGCTCGCCCTGGCCCGCGTCGCGCTCAGTTCACTTCGCGGCGAGGCTATGCACTGTTGTCGCCGCGCGCTCGGCCACTCTTTGCCGCGAGGCTCGGCTGCACTTCGCCGCGAGGGTCGGCTCCACTCTTCGCCGCGAGGCTCAGCGCCGCGGACTCTCTGTGGACAGCGTGCGCGCGAAGCTGTTCGAGGCCGGACGAGCGCGCCCGCTGCCCCCAGCGGTGCCCCGGCGCTTTGGCGCCAGTCTCTCTTTTTGTTTACACAAAAAGTTTCGGTCCCACGTGGGCGCCCCACTTGCGTGATCTCCAGGTGCCGCGGCGGCCACGGGATGGTGGGAGGGATTGCTCTGGCCCGCGTGGCGCTCAGCTCATGCGGCGGGCGTGGGCGAGGAAGCAGATGGCGCTCGCCTCCAGTGCGTGAGTGACGCGGCGCGCCGAGCTCGGCGGGCCTCCGTCGGCGTGCCGGGGCCGGCAGGAGTCCGTCTCTGCATCGAACGCATCGTCGTGCGCGCCCACGTGGGGAGGACCGAAACCTTCTTGTGTAAACAAGAAGAGAGCCTGGCGCCAAAGCGACGGGGCACCGCTGGGGGCAGCGGGCGCGCTCGTCCGGCCTCGAACAGCTTCGCGCGCACGCTGTCCACAGAGAGTCCCCGGCGCTGAGCCTCGCGGCGAAGAGTGCAGGCGAGCCTCGCGGCGAAGAGTGCAGGCGACCAGACGGCCGACCGTCGCGGCGACCAGACGACCGGCCCGCCACGACGATGGACACTGCGCCTCCCCGCCGCGCTCAGTCCTCCATCACACACGCCACCGCCCGGGCAAGCAGCAGCTCGCGCTCCCGATCATTCGGCGTCAGTCGAGCCGCCCGCTCGAACTCGGCGCGGGCCTCGGACATGCGGCCGAGCTTGGCCAGCAGATCGGCGCGAGCGCTGGGCAGGAGGTGGTAGCCACGGAGCAGCGGCTCGCCCATCAGCGCGTCCATCAGCGCGAGCCCGGCGGCCGGGCCGCAGGCCATCGAGACAGCGACGGCGCGGTTGAGCTCGACGATGGGCGACGGCGTCACGCGGCCGAGCTCCTCGTACAGCGCCGCGATGCGCGGCCAGTCAGTGTCCTCGGCAGCCGCGGCGCGGGCGTGGCACGCGGAGATGGCGGCCTGCATGCCATAACGGCCGCGTTCGCCACGCGCCTCGGCCCGCTCCAGCGACGCCAGGCCGCGCGCAATCATCTCCGCGTCCCAGCGGCCGCGGTCCTGATCGAGCAGCAGGACCAGCTCTCCCGATGGACCCAGCCGCGTGGCAAGGCGCGACGCATGCAGCTCCATGAGCGCGACGAGGCCGTGCACCTCCGGCTCGCCCGGCATCAGCCCGGCCAGGATCTGGCCCAGCCGGATCGCCTCGGCGCACAGCGCCGGCCGCATCAGATCGTCGCCCGGGCCGGCCGAGTAGCCGGCGTTGAAGACCAGGTAGATGACCTCGAGGACCGACGATAGCCGCGCGGCCAGCTCGTCGCCGCGCGGCACCTCGAACGGCACCTGTCGATCGGCCAGCGTCCGCTTGGCGCGGACCAGTCGCTGCGCGATGGTCGGCTCCGCGACGAGGAAGGCTCGCGCGATCTCCTCGGTGGTCAGCCCGCCGAGAAGGCGCAGCGTGAGCGCGACCCGCGCCTCCGACGACAACACCGGGTGACAGGCGATGAACATCAGCCGCAGCAGGTCGTCGCCGACCTCGTCGTCCAGCGCCGCGTCGAGCTCGTCCTTGACCATGGGCCGGCGTGCCTCGAGCTCGCCGCCCAGCTCCTCGTGCTTGCGCTCGATGAGCTTGCTGCGGCGGAGCTGGTTGATGGCCTTGTGCTTGGCCGTGGCCATCAGCCACGCGCCCGGCCGGTCCGGGATGCCCGACTCCGGCCACGACTCGAGCGCGGCGACCAGCGCGTCCTGGGCCAGCTCCTCGGCCAGCCCGACGTCGCGCACCATCCGCGTGAGCCCGGCGACCAGCCTGGCCGACTCCGCCCGCCAGACGCCGTGGATCGCGCGGTGCGCCTCGGACGCCTCCACGCGCGGATCAGAGCATCTTCAGTCCGTCCGCGGTAGTCGCACTTCACCGCTCAGTGGTGATGGGGGCCGAACAGCAGCCGGATCTCCCCCTCACCGTCGCCGGCCACCGCCATGAAGCGCCGGGCCATCTCGATCGCCTCCTCCTTCGAGGCCACCTCGATGATCGCGTAGCCGACGATGAGCTCTTTGGTCTCGGGGAACGGCCCGTCGGTCACCGTGAAGGTCCCGCCGGCCTGCTTCACGCGCGCGCCCTGGGACAGCGGCATGATCCCGCCGGTATCGACAACGACGCCGCTGGCGATCATCTCCTCGGTGAACTTGCCGAGCGCGGCCAGCTTCTGCGGGTCGGGCGGCGTGGTCTCGTCGCCCGTGTAGGTCATCAGGAATCGCATGGCTGTCTCCTCACCTGGTTGGGGAGCCTCATTGGGCTCTACCCTGCCGACAAACGAGGAGCGGCCAGATCGACACCCGGGGCGATCTTTTCCCGCCGAAAAAGAGAGCCCCGCGCGCTGCCGGCGGGGCTCCCACGAACTACGCGATGACTAGCCGCTCTTCGACGGCGAGTCGGCCGGCTTGGGCGCCGGCGCCGGCGCGGGGGTCGCCGGCTTGGGCTGGGCCGGATCGGCCGGCTTGGGCGCCGGCGCGGGGGTCGCCGGCTTGGGCTGGGTCGGGTCGGCCGGAGCGGGCTGCGTGCCCGGGGCCGGGGTCCCGGCCGGCGTGCCGCCCGCGCCGCCGACGTTGCTCAGCGGCGTGAACTCGACGCGGCGGTTCTTGGCCTTGCCCATGCGGGTCGAGTTGTCGGCCAGCGGCTTGTCCGGGCCGTAGCCCTTGGCCTCGAGCCGCTCGGCCGGCGACGCCCTTGCCGACCAGGTAGTTCTTGACCGCGTCGGCCCGCTCCTGCGACAGGACCCGGTTGTGCTCCGGGTCGCCGGTGTCGTCGGTGTGGCCCGAGATCTCGAGCCGCATCTCCGGGTACGACTGCAGCACCTTGACCGCGCCGTTGAGCGTGCGATTCGAGGCGCCGGTCAGCTTGGCCGAGTTGGTCCGGAAGTTGATGCCCTTGATGACGCCGGTGAACTTCTTGATGTCGGCGGGCAGGTCGTCCGGGCAGCCGTCCTCGTCCTGGAAGCCGTTGGCGCTCTCGCTCTCGGCCGGGCACTTGTCGTTCGCGTCGGCCACGCCGTCGGCGTCGTTGTCCGGATCCGGGCAGCCGTTCTCGTCCTCGAAGCCGTCCTTGTCCTCGGGCTCGGTCGGGCACTCGTCGGCCGTGCCGACAAGGCCGTCGGAGTCCTCGTCCTTCTCCGGGCAGCCGTCGTCGTCGTCGATCTGGTTCTTGGTCTCGGCCTCGGTCGGGCACTTGTCGCCGGCATCGGCCACGCCGTCACCGTCGTTGTCCGGATCCGGGCAGCCGTTCTCGTCCTCGAAGCCGTCCTTGTCCTCGGCCTCGGACGGGCACTTGTCCGCGTCGCCGACCACGCCGTCGCCGTCGCCGTCCTCGGGCTCGGCCGGCGCTTCCTCGCCGCCGCCGAACTCCACGTACAGGCCGAGCAGGCCCTCGGCGTCGACCGACAGGCTCTCGTCCTCGCTCGACGGTGGGAAGAGCGCGCGGGCGTCGAGCCGGAAGCCCCAGTTGTCGCCCGCCGCCAGCTTGAGGCCGGCGCCGCCGTGCCAGACCACGTCGGTGTCGTCGAGCATGATGTCGTCGCGCTCGGACGAGTTGCTCACGCCGCCGCCGCCGACCAGGATGAACGGCCGGACCCGCGCCGAGCCGAACTGGAGGACCGCGCTGAGCCGGTAGGCCGCGAGGAACTGCTCCGAGGTCGCGCCGCCGATCTTGGTCTCGGTCGGCATACCGACGCCCTCGACCTCGATGCCGAACATGTCGACCGGGTAGATGCCGAGGCGGAGGCCGAAGGCGACCGAGTTCTCCGGCGAGGGAGCGTTCGGAACGTCGCGCACTCCGAGCTCGTTGTTCGGACTGAAGTAGTGGCCGCCGCCGAACCCGCCGAACTCCCAGTGCGGTTGGGCCAGCGCGTCAGTGGATCCGAGGCCGAGCAAGACCACCCCGGCCACGATCAGGCGAAGCGAACGAATGCTCATCGCAGTCTCCTCCCTTGGTGGCCGCAGACTACGCCACCTGAAGCGCGGATCGCAAGAAAGCCGCAGGGTTGAATCAGCGCGGCAGGCCCATCCCGTGGACGGCCAGAAGGTAGAGATAGAACCAGGGTGCGATGAACAGGACAGCGTCCACGCGGTCGAGCAGTCCGCCGTGGCCGGGCAGGATGTCGCCCGAGTCCTTGACGCCGCGGGAGCGCTTGATCAGCGACTCGACCAGGTCGCCGAGCTGGCCCAGGATGCTGCCCACGCCGGCCAGCACGATCACATCGACGACGGCCAGCTCGCGCAGACGCCAGCGCTCCATCACGAACCCGCCCGCGACAGCGGACAGCACGCCGCCGATGGCGCCGGCCCATGTCTTGTTGGGACTGACCGCCGGGTATAGCTTGCGGCGGCCGAGGAACTTGCCCGCGAAGTAGCCGCCGGTGTCCGACAGCCACGCGGTTGCCAGCACCAGAACGATCGCGTCGCCGCCGATCGCGCCGAAGTCGCGCTTGAGCAGGGCCAGGAAGCCGAACGAGAGCCCGCCGTACAGGATCCCGACGGTGCTGTAGGCCAGCCGCTCGGCCGAGGTGGCGATGTCGCCGGGGCGGAACAGGTAGTAGAGCGCCGGCGCGGTGAAGGCAAACACGAACGCGGTGACGTGCGGCGAGTAGCGCGGCGGCAACCAGTAGAAGCCGGCCGCCGCCAGCGCGCCGATGGCCAGCGCGGCGAAGCGGTCGCGCCTGTCCGTCAGGGTCATGGCGAACAGCTCGTACATCGTCAGCAGCGATGCCGCGAAGACAGCGACCCAGACCAGCTCGTGGAGGTCCTGGTACAGCAGCAGGATCAGCAGCGGGACGGCGATGACCGCCACCAGGATGCGGGTTGCCAGGTTGCCGAGCTGCGCCATCTGGCAACGAAGAGACACTCGCAGCCGGGAAAGAGTCAAGGGTGATGCGCACTTCCACCCCTGCCGGAAGTTGCCGGGCGCGGCGGCGGCCAGCGAGTTCCCACCATTTCCGGTCTGCGTGTTTGTGGCGGAGAGGATGACGGATCGAGTCTGGAGACCGAGGATGCAGATGCCCCCGCCGATACGTGAGGAACGCCGATGAACCGTCCCGGTTCGCGCTTTGTGGCCGTCGCCGCGGCCTTGCTGTGGGCCGCGCCCGCCTGGGCCGGGCCGGCCGATGCCGCGTCCGCGGCGGGCGGCGACGCGCCCGACCCGGCCGCGTTCGCCCTCGTGGTCGGCTCCAACGCCGGCGGCAATGCCCAGGCGCCGCTGCGCTACGCCGAGAGCGACGCGCGCCATGTGGCCGCGCTCCTGCGCGAGCTGGGCGGCTACCGGCCGGATCACGTCCAGCTGGCCCTGCATCCCACCCGCGCCGAGCTCTACGCCGCGCTCGATGTGCTGACCGCGCGCGCCGTGACCGAGGCCGGGGCCGGTCGCCGGCCGCGCGTCTTCTTCTACTACTCGGGGCACGCGCGCTCGTCGGCGCTCAACCTCGGCGCCGAGGACGTGCCGCTGGCCGAGCTGCGCGAGCGCCTGATCGGGCTGTCCGACGGGCTCACCATCGTCGTGCTCGACGCATGCCAGTCCGGCTCGTTCTCCCGCGTCAAGGGCGCCGAGCCGCACGGCCGACTTCTCGTTCAACTCGCTCTCGCGGCTGAGCGCGACCGGCGTCGCGGTGCTGGCCTCGTCGAGCGCCAGCGAGCTGAGCCAGGAGTCGGATCGCCTCGGCTCCGGCTACTTCACCCACCACCTGCTTGTCGGCCTGCGCGGCGCCGGCGACGCCAGCGGCGACGGCAAGGTCTCGCTCGACGAGGCCTACCGCTACGCCTACCACCAGACCCTGCTGGCCACCGCGGCCACGCGGGTCGGCGCGCAGCACGTGAGCCTCGAGGTCGAGCTGCGCGGCAAGGGAGAGGTGCCGATCACCACGCCGGCGGCGGCCGACGCACAGCTCGAGCTGGCCGCCGCGCTCGACGGCGAGGTGCTGGTCGAGCGGCGCACGGCGCGCGCGGTGGTGGCCGAGCTGCACAAGGCGGCCGGCACCGCGATCCGGCTGGGCCTGCCCGCGGCGAGCTACAGCGTCCTCGTGCGGGCGCCGCGCGCCGACCATCTGCGCCGCTGCGACGTCGAGCTGGTCCGCGGCCAGGTGACGCACCTGGTGGTCGAGCGCTGCGCGCGGGTGCCGCTGGCCGAGACCGAGGTGCGCGGCGACAGCTGGTCAGGGCCGCGCTGGTCGGTGGAGCTGGCCATCGGCGGGCAGGTGGAGCGCGACGATGACTACACCGGCCGGCTCGAGTCGTTCAGCTACCGCGAGCGGGAGCCGCTGATCGCGCCGCCGCACCTGGCCGCGTCGGTGATCTACCACGTCGGGCCGTTCTTCGGCCTCGTCGGCCAGGCGTCGACGCTCGGCACTCGCGACTACTCGCGCGACGCCGACGGGCCGCCGCTCGAGTTCAAGTGGTCGACCATCGCCCTCGGCCTGCACGCACGCGGCCGGCTCCCCCTGGTCGGCGGGGCACTGACGCCGTTCGCGCAGGCCGGGGGCGGGGTCGCCACGTCCTTCACCGAGCTGGACGACGGCGCCCAGCAAGCACGAGGAGCAGCACTGGGGCTGGCACCTGGGCGCCGCGGCCGGCATCGACGTGCAGCCGCCGGGCTGGCTGCTCGGCTTCACCGGCGAGGCGGCCTACGTGCACGCGCCGGTCATCGACAACCTCATCGGCGACACCCACGACGTGGGCGGCCGCATCGTCCGGTTCGGCGTGCGGGCCAGCTTCTAGAGAGAGGAGACCATCATGACGAAGAGACGAACCGGCGCGCTGCTCTTTCTGGCCACGGTGTTCATCACCCAGACCGGCTACAACGAGTGCACCGGCGACGTGCTGCACGACCCGGGCTTCGACATCTGGTGCGGCGACGAGCTGTGCTCGTGGGATCTCGAGAAGGGAGACGTGCGCAAGGTGTCGACCTGGCACGACGGCGATCCGGGCGTCGATCTGATCGGCGACGAGGTCGCCATCTCGCAGCTGAGCCTGTACGAGCCGGTCCAGTGCCTGCGCTTCTCGCTGGTCGCGGACGTGTCGGAGGACGCGAGCGTGACCCTCGAGATGGATCTCGACGACGACGGTACCGTCGAGTATGCGCGCGCCATCCCCACCTCGCGCTGGGCCGAGCTGGTCTACCTGGTCGAGCTCGGAAGCCACGACGACATCCGCTTCCGCCTGCGCAAGACAGGAGGCGGCCACGCCGTGCTGGCGCAGATCCGCGCCGTTGACAACCCGGAGTGCGGCGGCGAGCCGGTGACGACGTCGCCGCCGACCCGCGAAGCGACCGGCTCGTGCAGCGAGGTGGGCCCCGCCGGTGGCGACTGCGAATGACCCGATCAGCGCGCCGGATGCGTACAGGCGGTACGGCCCGGCGATGCTGCGCAAGGCGGAGCGCATCCTGGCCAACCGCGAGGATGCCGGAGACGTGGTGCAGTCGCTGTTCGTCGATCTCGTCGAGCGCGGAGTCGAGCGCGTGGAGCTGGCCTATCTCTATCGAGCGGTGACCAACCGCTGCCTCAACCTGATCCGCGACCGGCGCAACCGCGACCGGCTGCTCGAGCGGCAGCAGGCGGCGCTGCGCGGTCCGGCGCGGGTGCGCTGCGACGACGCGGTCATCGGCCTCGACCTGCTCATCAAGCTGAGCGGGCGGCTCGACGCGCGCCACATGGAGGTGCTCGTCTGCCGCTTCCTCGACGACATGTCGCAGGACGAGATCGCCGAGCTGGTCGGCGCCAGCCGCAAGACGGTCGGCAAGCGGCTCGATCGCATCCGCAGCCAGGTCGCGGCGCTGCGCGACAGCGTGGAGCGCGCCGGCCATCGGAGGTGACGAGTGAGCGGCCAGGTTTGCGGCCAGCCGGTTTCCTGGCTCGCGCTCGAGCGCCACGCGCTGGGCGAGCTGGACGCCGCGGCGGCCGACGGCGTGTCGCGCCACCTGGACGGCTGCGGCGCCTGCCGCGCGGCGATGACGGCGATCGACAGCGACCGCGACCGCGCGCTGCCGCCGCTGCCGGATCTGACCCTGGCCCGCGCCGCGCGCCGCCGCCGCGCGCTGGTGGCCGGGACCGCGATGGCGCTGGCCGCGGCCGCGGCGCTGCTGCTCTTCTGGCGCGATCGCGGCGAGCAGCCGATGACCGCCGGCGTGCGCGGCGGCGACGACCTCGGCCTGAGCCTGGTGCGCGAGCGCGACGGCGACATCGCCCACGATCCGCGCGGCTTCCGCTCCGGCGATCGCTTCAAGGTGCTGGTCACCTGCGCCGCCGCCGGGCCGGTCACCGTCGAGGTCACGGTTCGCCAGGCACGGCGCCGTCGACCGGCCGCTGCCGCCGGCCGACGATCCGGTGCGGCAACCGGGTCGCGCTGCCGGGCGCGTTCCGCGTCGTCGGGCGCGCGGCGGCGACCATCTGCGTCGCGGCCGGCGCGACGACCGACTGCCGCGAGCTGCGCGGCCGAGTAGAGCCGAGGCGGGGCGGGCGCGCCAGCTAAGGCGCCAGGTCGCCGCCCGACTCGATCTGCGCGCCGGTCAGGCCGTAGCGGCGCTCGCGCGCGGCGTAGGCCTCGAGCGCGGCGTAGAGATCGCGCGCGCCGAAAATCCGGCCACAGCGCGCTCGAGAAGTAGAGCTCGGCGTACGCGGCTTCCCACAGCAGGAAGTTGGAGATGCGCAGCTCGCCGCTGGTGCGGATGACGAGATCGAGCGGCGGCAGATCGCAGGTCGGCAGCAGCGTGCCGAACAGCTCTCCGTCGAGCGACGCAGGATCCAGCTCACCGGCGGCGACCAGCTGCGCGGCGCGGCGCGCCGCCGCCGCGATCGACTCGCGGCCGCCGTACGACAGCGCCAGGGTCAGCACCATGGCGCGGTTGCTGTGCCGAGTCGGCCATCAGCGCGTCGAGCGGCTCGCGCACCAGGGGCGGCAGCTTGTCGATGTCGCCGATCGCGCGCAGCCGGATCTCGTTGTCCATGATTTCCGCGCGTTCGGTGAGGAGGTAGTCGCGAAGCAGCTCCATCAGCCCGGCCACCTCCTCGACCGGCCGAGCCCAGTTCTGCGACGAGAACGCGTACAGCGTGATGGCGTCGAGCCCGATCTGGCGCGCGGCGCGCACGATGTCGCGCACGCTCTCGGCGCCCTCGCGATGTCCGGCGAGGCGCGGCAGCTGCCGCTTCTCCGCCCAGCGCCCGTTGCCGTCCATGATGATGGCGACGTGACGCGGCAGTCGAGCTCTCTCATTAGAGGCGCCCTCGCCGCCCATCTGCCGTCCCTATCACGCAGGCCTTGCCGTTGCAACCGAGGGGGATATCCCGTACCCTTCGATCGAGGGCCAGTCTCCCCTCGGTATACGAGCAAGTCATGGGCATCTTTTCGCGACTCGGAACCCTCATCAAGTCGAACCTCAACGACCTCATCTCGAGGGCCGAAGATCCGGAGAAGATGCTCAACCAGGTGCTGCTGGAGATGCAGCAGCAGCTGGTCGAGGCCAAGAAGGCGGTGGCGGTCGCCATCGCCGACGAGAAGCGGCTGCAGAAGCAGTACAACGCCGAGCTCGACAAGGCCAAGGAGTGGGAGCGCAAGGCGATGCTGGCGGTCCGGGCCGGGGACGACAACCTCGCCCGCCAGGCGCTGGTCCGCAAGCAGGAGCACGAGAACATCTCGGCTCAGTTCCAGCAGCAGTGGATCGCGCAGAAGGGCGCGGTCGACAAGCTGAAGGACGCGCTGCGCTTGCTGGCCAACAAGATCGAGGAAGCCAAGCGCAAGAAGAACATCCTCATCGCGCGCAAGAAGCGCGCGGAGGCGCAGCGCCAGATCGCCAGCACCATGCAGGGGCTCGGCGACACGAGCGCGTTCGAGACGTTCGATCGCATGGCCGAGCGCATCACCTTGCTCGAGGCCGAGGCCGAGGCGGGAGCCGAGCTGGCCGGCGAGATCTCGGGCGACACGCTCGAGTCCAAGTTCCTGGCCCTGGAGTCGGGCGGCCACGGCACCGAGGAGGACGCGCTGTCCGAGCTCAAGGCCAAGATGGGCCTGCTCGAGTCGGGCACCACGACCTCCACGCCGCAGCTCACCGCCAAGTCGTCGGCCGGCCTGTCCGAGGAAGACCTCAAGGAACTCGAGGATCTCGGATCTCTCGGGGCTCGACGTCGAGGGCGAGGGCGAGGAGGGCAGGAGCCAAGGCCGCCGAAGCCGGACGCCGCCAAGCCTGACGGCAACGAGAAGAAGACGGCCAAGGCCGGCGGGCGCGCCGGCGCCGCCGACAGCGCGACCGAGTAAGGCCGTTGTCGCTCTGTCGTCGTGATCGGTCGCGCGCGCGACCGACGTGGGTTGACGTGAAGTTCGACGTCGTCGACCGTGAATGAACGTGGACGGTTGGCGGTTTCGCGGTTTGCGCTTTCGGCGCCTTGCGCGGGGATCGCTTCTTGCAGCTCCGTCCTCTCCATGCGCACGCCAGCGGCCCTTGTTCTCGTGGCAGCCGTGCTCGGAGCGGCGAGCACGCCGGCAGCAGCCGAGGTCTCGACGAAGGCGCCGCGCGCCACGCTGGTGCAGGTGCTGCACGGCGGCCGGCAGGCCCTGATCCTCGATCGGGTCTCCGGCGAGTACGGCGTGGTGAAGGTCGGCGATACGATCCACGGACTTCGCGTCGCCGAGATCGAGCCTGACCAGATCGTCCTGGCCACGCCGACGCCGCCGGAGCGCTACTTCGTGCTGCCCCTTGTCGAGTCCGCGGCGCCGGCCCGCGGCTGCACCTCCGGCGGGTCAGGCGGCGTCGCCGCCGAACCCGACCACGGCGCCGGTCGTCACGCCCGACGACGTGGCGAACCCGGATGGCCCCGCCGACCCGGGCAGCGATGTCGCGACCGGGAAGCCCGCCGACAGGGGCGCCGCTCCTTCGCCGGGCCTGGAGCAGCCGGCGCCGGGCGTGGTGGTACCGGACGACCTGTCGGCCGATTCGCCCGAGGTAGGCGGTGACGTGCCCGACGAGGAAGGCGATGTCATCGACCCGTACAGCACGCCGCCGGGCGCCGGTGCCGGCGAGGCCGACCCGTCGGTGATCGACCCGTACGGCGGTCCCGGACGCGGTGCGGGCGACATGCCGTCGATCATCGCGCCGCCGGAGTCGCGTGCGGAGCCGGGCCCGGATTCGCGGCCCGACCCGCGGCCGGCTTCACCCATGCGGCCCGAGTCGCGGCCCGGGTTGCGGGATGAGGCGCGGCCCTCGCCCGACAGGCGGCCCTCGCCCGAAGCGCGGCCTCCGGCGGCCCCGCCCGAGATCGCGCCGGATGCACCCGACCTGGGAGGCGACCTGGACGCCGAGGGCGCCCTCGATGCCGACCCGGCGCCGGCCGATCGACATCGACGTGCCCGCCCCGGACGCCAGGGTCAAGACCGTGAAGCCGACCGAGGTGCAGCCCCGCGCATCCGCAAAGTCGCGGGCTCCCGAGGAGCCGGCCCTGACCCTGAGCCGCCGCGAGCTTGACTGGGCACTGTCCGATTTCGCCGCGCTGTCCCGGCAGATCCGCATCGAGCGGGCCGACGGGGGCGGGGTGCGCATCGTCGAGATGGAGCGCGGGTCGTTCCTGGCCAAGCTCGGCATCAAGCGCGGCGACGTGGTCCTGCGCGTGGCCGGCCACCAGATCGACACGGTCGATCAGGCCGCCTCCGCGTACGCCGCCCTGGCAGACGCCCGCGACGTCGTCGTCGAGCTCGAGCGCCGCGGCCAGGCGCTTCGCCTGCGCTACCGCCTCACCAGATAGCCCGCGCCCGGGTGGGAGCTTGTGGCACGCGCGCTGGCGCGAGTGCGCCTAATCCTTGACCCTTGAGTTAGGATAGCGGGGCCGTGCGGAGGATCGACCTCAAGCTCGCGGACAAGGCGGACTGGGTCAAGGTATTCGATCCCCGGGACTCCACCATCTTCGTGGGACAGGAGGAGCCGGCTCACGTCGGTGAGCAGATCCGGCTCGATCTCGTGGTCGGCACGTCGGGGCCGCGCGTGATCCTGCGCGGCAAGGTCATCGCCCGCCGCATGAAGGGTGACGCCGCGCTGCCGCGCGGGGTGAGCGTCGCGCTGGGGCCCGAGGAGCGCGAGAAGATCAACTATCTGAACGGGTTCGTGCGCGGCGGGCTGCTCAACCTCCGCGAGATGCGCCGGCTGCCGCTGCGCTTCCCGGTCACCTACGGCGGGATCGGCGGGCCGTGCAAGACCTACACGCGCGACATCAACGAGGAGGGCGTCTTCGTCATCACCGAGGATCCGCTGCCCGAGGGATCCGAGGTCCACCTCCTGCTCACCGTGCCGATCCGCGGCAACCCGGTCTCGCTGGCCGGTGTCGTGCAGCACACCGTGGTGGTCGAGGATGAGGACGTGCCGGGCATGGGCATCCGCTTCCGCCACCAGGGCAACCAGCGCGACGAGATGTCGCGCCTCGTCGACGAGCTGGAGCGCATGTTCCTCGAGAACCGGTTCGACGAGGAATTCCTGCTGTAGTCGCCGGGGCTACCGGGCGCGCAGGCCGTCGAAGATGATGGCCAGCGTGCGCGTCTGAAGCGAGCGATCGCCCGCGGCGTGCTCGGCCGCGTGGGCGGCCCCCTTGAACAGCGCGATCACCTCGGCGACGCGGGCGTCCTGGCGCACCGCGCCGGCCTCCTGGGCCCGCGCCAGCAGCGAGCCGATGGCGCGCTGCAGTTTCTTGGCCACCGGCGCGACGACGGCGGCGACATCGACCCCGGCCAGCGCCAGCGCGTCGGAGAACGCCTTCTTGCTGGCCGCGTACTCGACCATGCGCTCGAAGAAGGTGAAGAAGGCGGCACCCGGGTCGGCCGCGCCGGCCAGCGCGTCGGCCTCGTCGATGAGGCGCTGCATGCGCGTGACAAGGATCGCCTCGAGCAGGGCCTCCTTGCTCGGGAAGTGGCGGAACACGGTGCCGATGCCGACGCCGGCGGCGCGCGCGATCTCGGCGGTGGACGCCGACGTGCCCCGGGCAGCGAAGACCTGCTCGGCCGCCTCGAGCACGCGGACCCGGTTGCGGCGCGCGTCGGCCCGCTGCGACGGATCGTCGCCCGAGCGGGCGCCGCGCGGGCTGCTTCGGGCTCATTGCCCGACGTCCCGACGACAGCGCTTGACAAACGGAGCGTCTGCTCCGTATCCTGCAACCGGAGTCACGGCTCCGATTCTACGGGAGGAGAATCCGCATGACCAGAGCCACAAGTGAGACCGTCGCGGTTTGCCAGCCCGCGCGAGGTCTTCGAGCGCGCCCGGCAGCGCGTCGTCGAGTACGACGCCGACGGGTTCGCCGACCTGTTCGCCCCCGACGGCGTCATGGAGTTTCCCTTCGGCGGCGCGGGGGTCGGGCTGCCCGACAGCCTGGAGGGCCGCGAGCAGATCCGCGGCCACCTGTCGGCCGCCCTCGGCAAGTCGCGCGGCTCGGGCCGCCGCATCCTCGGCTACGACGCGGTGGTGGTGCACGAGACGACCGATCCGGAGGTCATCATCGTCGAGTTCGACCTGCAGGGCGAGGTGGTGCGCACCGGCGCGCGCTATCAGCTGCCGTACGTGCAGGTGTTCCGCATCCGCGACGGGGCCATCGTCTCGATGCGCGACTACTTCTCGATCGAGCGCCTCGCTGCGGTCCTCCATCGCACCGCGCCGATGCGAGGCGAGGCCGAGAAGCTGGCCTCACCCGATCTCCAGCGATGACAGCCCATCGCACCGCCGCGTTCACTACCGGTTCATGCGAAAGCGGATGACCACGGCGCCCATGACGTCGCCGACCTTGAAGTCGCGGCGCGGCGAGTCCGGGTGCTTGTTGTGGCAGCTGACGCACGCCTCGGCCACCGCCTTGTCCGGATAGATGGCGACGAAGTAGCGCTTGCCGTCGAGGGTCTCGCTGTCATAGAGCACCTCGCCGCTGGTGGCCACCTTGTCGAGGCCGCGGCGCTCCACGTCGGTGCGGGCCCGGTTCTGCTGGTTGACCGGCCACGGGCTGAGCAGGAGATAGGAGAAGCCGGTGTTCGCGCTCATCACCTTCTCGGCGCCCATGCGGAACATCTGGGCCGGCAGCGGCAGCTTGCCGTGCTCGCTGCGCCAGTCCTCGCGCGCCTCGAGCGGGATCGCCGCGCCGCCGCCGGGCGGCACCACCTGAATCTTTTGCTGGATGGTCAGGCGCTGGACGATCTCCTTTGTGTAGACCTCGCGGTCGGCGGCCAGCGCCGCGTGGACCATGTCGGCCGCCAGGCGCGGCGAGATGGAGTCGCCCGCGGTGGCGGCGGCCGCCTCGTTCTCCTCCGTGCGCATGCATGCCGGCGATGCCGCCGCGACGATCGAGAGCGCGATGGCCACCGCGCTCAGGGACTCGTTCGGGTTCAACCTCATCGTGTTTTCTCCTTCCCGCGCGGCGGGGGGGTAGCCGCCTTCTCGCGCACCATCTGGATCGCGCGCGCCGGCGCGTCGGGCGCGCGGCGGAAGTTGCCGTGGGTCAGCTCGCGGTCGGCCATGGCCGCCAGCGAGTAGCCGATGCCGTGGCACGACTGGCAGACCGGCCGCACCATGGTCTCGACCGGCCGCAGCGACGCGTTCTGGTCGTGCTCGACCGCGACGCCGGGCCGCTCGGTGTTGACCACGCGCACCCGCGGCATGTGGCAGGTGGCGCAGCTGACGCCGCTGTCCTGCCACTCGGTGCGGGTCTGCTCCGCCTTCCAGCGGTCGTGGTGCGGGCTGCCGACGTAGGCCAGACTGTGGCCGTCGTCGTGGCACTCGAGGCAGGCCTCGACCGCCGCGCGCCGCCGATCGAACGAGTGCGCGCCGTGGCAGCTGGTGCAGCCCAGCTCGCGGTCGCGCGCGCCCTCGCGCATGGGCAGCCGGGCCAGGGCGGGCCGCATCGGCGGCAGCTTCGCCGCGATGCGCATGCCGTGCTTGCCGCGCAGAAAACCGGTCACCTCGGCGGCGTGGCAGTCGCGGCAGCCGTCGATGCCGGGCCTGTCGCTCCACTGTCGCGCCATCCCGCGGGCGCCGCCGTGGCAGCCGGTGCAGTTGACGCCGGCGGCGGCGTGCTCGGTCGACGCCCACTGCGAGATCACCGCCTCGGTCGGCACCACGTAGGCCGGCGCGTCTTGCTGGCGCGGGGTGAGCGGCCGGCTGCCCAGTCCGCCGTAGCGATCGTCGCGCGCGAGGGCCGCCACGATCGGGTGCGCGACGAGATCCGGCTCGTCGCGGTGCTCGGCCAGGAACGCCTCGCCGAGGGCGCGGTTGTCGTGGTAGTTGTGGCAGCCGGCGTCGTCGCAGCCCTCGAACGGCAGGTCGCGGTGGCTGGGCCGCTCCTGCGCGATGTCGGCGTGGCAGGCGACGCAGAAGCCGACCGGGCGGCTCACGCCCATCGCGCCGGTGATCGACGGCCGGTGCTCGACGTGGCACGACACGCAGCGGCGGGCGTCGATCGCCGTCAGCTGGGCCGCGTTGCGCGGATCGAGGAACAGGGTGAGCGGGTGCGAGTCGTCGGCCTCGGCCAGCTCGGTCTCGTGGCAGCCCAGGCACGCCTCCTGGCGCACGCCGGCTCCGCCCAGCTCGTGACACTGCTCGCACTGCTGCTCGATCTGGTGGTGGCCCGACGTCGTGCGCCCGGGCAGAAACACCCGGCGGTCGTCTCCCTCGAGGGTGCGAAGCAAGAAGAGCGTCGAGCCGGCCGGTCACGACGAGCCAGCCGGTGACGAAGGCGAGCCGCCTCATGGCTAGAAGTAGTAGACGGCGATCACGTGGAAGGCGATCAGCACCGGCAGTACCCAGAGGAACAGCCAGTGGCTGCCCATGAGCCACGTGCGCGCGCGTCGTAAGGCGGCGGCCGAGGTGCCGCCGGCGCGACCGGACGACGCGGTCGCCACGCCGACCATGCCGCCGGTCGCGACCACTCCCAGGAACGTGAACAGGAGTGCGCGGTTGAGGTTGTTGCCCATGTGCAGGCCGGTATGAGCCAGGAGCACGGTGAGGGTGAGGGCCCCGATGCCGGCGTGAAGCAGGCGGAACCAGCTCAGCGAGGTGCGGCGCAGCAAGCGCAGGCGCTTGCGCAGTGACAGGATCAGGCCCACCGCCGACGCGCCGACCAGCGTGAAGCCGGACAGCTGCTTGCCCGCGCCGTCGCGCCAGAAGCGCGACAGCCATTCGATCGGCCCGTCGAGCTGAACTTCGAGCGGGCGTGAGGCCGGCGAACGCGCCGACGCCGGCCAGCGCGACCAGCGACGCGGCCAGGAGCGGCCAGCGCGCGCGCACCGGGCCCGGCGCCGAGCGATCGCCGCACAGCTGGGCCAGCATCGGCCGGCACGAGCCGCACACGGTGCCGGCGCCGGTCGACGTGCCGATGCTGGCCAGGGTGACGCTGCCGCGCGCCATCTCGCAGCGCACGTCGCCGAAGGTCACGTTGGCGCAGTGGCACATGATGGCGGCGTCGCCGTAGCCGCGGATCGTGGTGACCTCGGGATCGCCCTCGGTCCACACGTCGCCGGAACGGCTGAAGCGGTTCATCTCCGCCGTGCTGAGCGGTCGCTTCTCGGCGATGGCGCGCTCGACCGCGATCAGGCTGGGCCACGGCCCGATGCAGCGCACGCCGACGACCGTGTGGTCGCGCATCATCAAGGTGCGGCGGACCTCACCCTCCTGGTAGACCAGGGGGCGCGCGTCGGAGGCGTCGTACTCGCCCAGCGCCGCGACCTCGACGCCGCCCACGTTGAGGCGGCAGGACATGTCGGCGCCGGTGAACGCGGCCGAGCCCCCGGCCAGGCGTTCGGCGGCGACTCGCGCCATCTGGTAGCCCGGGCCGACAAGGCCGTAGGCGATGCCGGCGTGTCGCGCGCAGTCGCCGATGGCGGTGATGCGCGGATCCGAGGTGAGCATCTGGTCGTCGACTGCCACGCCGCCGCGGCGATCGTCGACGACAAGGCCGGCCGCGCGGGCCAGCTGATCGCGCGGGCGCACGCCGGCGGCGATGAGGACCAGATCGACGGCGAGCGGCGGCGAGTCGCGCAGCTCGACCAGCAGGCTGTGCGTCTCCTGGCGGATGTTCTGCACCCGCCGCTGCACCGCGATGCGCACCCCGCCGCGCTCGATCTGCTCGTGGACCAGGTCGGCCGACAGCGGGTCGAGCTGGCGCGGCATGAGGTGGTTCGCCGCCTCGATCACGTAGGTCTCGATCTCCATCTCGGCGAGCGCCTTGGCCACCTCGAGGCCGAGCAGGCCTCCGCCCAGCACCGCCGCGCTGGAGCAGCGCCGCGCGTGCAGGCGCGCGGTCAGCACGTCGTTGGCGGTGCGGTAGGTCAGCACGCCGGGCAGGTCGGCGCCCGGGATGGGCGGGACGGTGGCCTCGGCGCCGGTGGCCAGCACCAGGTGATCGAACGCCACCTCGCGCCCGGAGCTGGACACCACCACGCCGCGCCGGCGATCGATCGACACGACCGGGTCGTTGAGCACCAGCTCGATGCGGCGCTGCTGGTACCAGGAGCGCGGCGCCAGCGACAGATCGTCGATGCGCTGGCCGCGCAGCACCGCGGTCAGGTGGATGCGGTCGTAGGCCGGGCGCTCCTCCTCGGCGAACACGGTGATGCGGTGTCCTTCCGGGGCGCGCTGGGTCAGCTCGCGGCAGAAGCGGAAGCCGATCATCCCGTTTCCGACCACCACGAGATGCTTCCGCTCCGCCTTCATCGCACCATTCCCAGCGCCGTGCGCAGTACGTCCCCCATCTGCCGGGCGCTGGGGCCCGGTCCGACGGTGAGAGTGATGAGCGCGATGTGCGCGTCGCCGGCCGCGAGCGGACAGGCGGTGACGGTGGCCTCGTTCTCGTCCTCGATGGTCACGCGCCGCAGCGCCGCCATGGGCAGGAAGTCGCGCGTCTTGCGGCCGATGTCGGTCACGTAGCCGGCGAACGCGGCCAGCGAGGCGGTGTCCTCGCCCAGGCCGACGATCGGCAGCCCGAGCTCGTCGGCCAGCGCGATGGAGCGCATGCTCTTGCCGCGCAGGCGCGACAGCAGGCGCGACAGCTGCTCCGACGTGGAGCGCGCGTCGCCGGTCGGCCGCAAGGGAGAGGTGGTCTGGCGGGGCAGGCGGGGCGGCGGCAGCGGCGGCCAGCTGGCGCGCGCGCAGGTCGCGCAGCTCCTCCTCGGCCGCGGCCAGCCGCTCGCCAGCCGCGCTCGCCATGGCCAGCTGCTGGCGCAGCGCCGCATTCTCGTCGCGCACCAGCTCCAGCTCGGCCAGACTGCGCCGCGCGGCCTCGAGCTCGATGGCCAGCTCGCGGCGCGCCTGCTGCTCGACCCCGGCCCGGTCGGCGCGCAGGCGCAACAGCTCGCGCTCGATGTCGGCGTGGCCCTGCTCGCGCACGCGGGCCTCGCGCAGCGCGTTGCGCAGATCGTTGACCTGCGCCCGCAGGGCGTGGGCGTCGGCGGTGGAGTCCACGAGGATCGGCGGCGGCGGTCGGCGGGGACGAGTCGACGACCGGCGGGGGCACGCGCGGCGGAACGACCGCGTCGACCGCCGCCGCCAAGCCCGGATTCCGGCGGGCCAGGAAGTAGCCGGATATGAAGAACAGCATGGCGCCCACCAGCGAGGCGAGCCACATGGAGGCCAGCGGAGTCATTGTGCTCCTCCAGGTCGAGCGGGCGAGACGCGGATCTCGACCCGGCGGTTGCGCCGGCTCATGTCGATGCCGGGCCCGCGGGCGAAGGGGCGGCGCTCGCCGAATGCGTGCATGGACATCCGCCCGCGCTCGACGCCCACGGCCGCGAAGTAGCCCATCACGCGCTCGGCGCGCCGGCGGCTGAGCAGATCGTTGTACCTCGGCTCGCCGGCGCGATCGGCGTGGCCGTCGATGGTGGCGCGCAGCCCCGGCTCGGCGGTCAGCCATGCGGCGATCCGGTCGAGACGGGCGCGGGCCCGCGGGCCCAGCGTGGCCCGGTCGCGCGCGAAGTGCACGTGGATCGGCTCGGACGGCAAGGTGTCGGGCAGCGGATCCGAGTCGGCCACGTCGCTGTCGCTGTCGTCGTCGGCCGCGTCCATCGCCGCCGACCCGGCGCTCAGCAGGCGGAGGGCGTCTCGCTCCGCGGCCGAGCCGCGCGGGGGCAGCGGCTCGGGTTCGGGCTCGGCGCCGGTGCGCGCCGACAGCTCCGGGTCGATGGCGCGCCCGCCCGGCCTGGCGTCGGTGTGGTCGACGGTCCCGGACGGGGCGATATCGTCCGGTACGGTCGCGGCGCGCCGCTGGGCCAGGAGCGGCTCCGCCTCGGCGCCGTCGCCGGCGGACGCCACAATCGGCTCGTCGCGCTCGCCGAGCAGCGACGGGCCGACCGCCAGGTCCAGGTACAGCACATCGGCGAGGCCAAGCACCAGGCAGCCGACAGCGATCGTCGTGTGCGCGTGGGCCATGGTTCGATCAGATGAGGCGGGCGAGCTCCGCGATGGCGCGCTTGAGCTCGAGGAAGATCAGGCCGAGCTTGGCGTCGCGCGTGACCAGGAGCACCAGGGCCGACTCCGCCGTGATCGCGTTGATGATCACGTAGCCCTTGGGCGAGCGGACGTAGACCTGTTCCATCTCGGCCCGCATGAGGTCATGCCCGATACGCTCACCGACGCCGAGAAGCGCCGCGGCCATACCGCCGATGAGCTCCTCGTCGACCTCGGATGGGATGACGGAAGAGACGACGAAACCATCCATGTTGATGACGACCGCGCCGATGATCTCCGGCGTGCTGGTGCGCAGTCCTCTCAGTTGATCGGCCACGCTCCTGGCTAGCGTTCCCACGTAGACCCCCTTCCTCGTAGGGCGCCTGACGGCGCACCTCACCTGTTCAGGCCGGCACCCCGCCGGCCGCATCGAACGGCTCACGCCGCCCGCTCTCGCTTCCTTCCGACGACTTCTCTCTGCAACTCGTTACGACCGGTCTCTGCAATACCTCCCTGAAACGCGCAGCGAGTCCGGTTGGCCAGCTAGCTGGCCTCGTCCCTCTCCGATCCCTCGGGCGCTGTGTCGCGCGGCGAGGGGTCGCTTCGATCGATGGTTCGCACGATGCTTCGCACCCACGGCCAGCCGCCGCCGTCGTCGGCCGGCTCTTCCCGCGCGCCGACGAAGGCCGGCTCGCTCCTGCGGGCGCCGTTTCGGCACGTGCGCGCCGGCCGTAGCCGCCGAAGACGTCGGCGCCCAGCGGCGGCAGCGAGCGGGTCGGCTCCGGGAAGATGTCAACGTCGTCGTCGCGCAGCACGCGCGACGGGCCGTCGCTGCAGCGCCACGCGCGGCACGCGTGACGCGGTCCACGACGGCGTGCGCGGCCGGCTCTCCTCGGCGATGATCGGGCTGCCGGCCCCGACCACGACCGGGTCCGGCTGGTCGAGCGCGGTCGGCTCGCTGGCCTCGGCCGAGTCGCTCGACTCGCTCGACTCGGCCGCGTTGATGTCGAGCCCGAGTCGCGCCTCGAGCGAGAGGCTCGGCTCGCGGGTCGCGCCAGCGTCGCGCGCGCCTGCCTCGCGCGCGCCGCTCGCCTCGCGCACGCCCGACTCTCGCGCGGCGGCCAGGTCGCGCGCCTGGCTGATCTCGCGCTGCACGCTCGACTGGAACACGATCTCGATCCCGTCCTCGGCGCGCGTCGATGGCCGGCACGGTCTTGCGCCGCGCCATCGCCTCGGGCGCCTCCGGGAACAGCCCGGCGAGGCAGTTGGACAGCTCGCTGGGCTCGACCACGGCGCCTATCGAGCGCAGGTAGTCGCGCAGGTCGCTGGCCAGATCCCTGGCCTCCTGATGCCGCGCGCCGGCCTCGTTCGACATCGCGCGCATGATGATGTGCTCGAGCCGGGCCGTGACCCACGGCGCGTAGTGGCGCACCGGTGGCGGCGCGTCGTGCGCGATCTGGCGCAGCAGCTCGTACTCGTTCTGCGCGCGGAACGGCCAGCGCAAGGTCAGGCACTGGTAGAGCACCACGCCGAGCGAGTAGATGTCGCTGCGGCGATCGGCGACCTCGCCGCGCACGCGCTCCGGCGCGAGGTAGTGGAACTTGCCCTTGATGGTGCCGGACCTGGTCTTGTACTGGCCGCGCGTCGCTGTCGCGACGCCGAAGTCGAGCAGCGCGACGCGGCCGGCGAACGTCAGCATGATGTTGCTCGGGCTGATGTCGCGGTGGAGCAGGCCGAGCTTCTGACCGTCCTCGTCGGTGTAGTCGTGCGCGTACTGGAGCCCGTCGCACGAATTCGCGATCATTGTCAGGAGCACCCGAAGGGGGAGTCGTTGACCCAGGTCGTGTGAACGCCGCAGCATTTGCGCCAGCGAACGACCGGACAGGTACTCCATCGCGATGTAATAGAGGCTTCCGACGCACCCCAGATCGAACACGTGAACGATGTTGGGGTGGTCGAGGCGCGCCGCGAGAGAGGCCTCCTTGACCAGCATCTGCACGTAGGCCGGCTTCTCCATCAGGTCGGGCAACACAGTCTTGATGACGACGCGCTTCTGAAAGCCACCTGGACCGCGCGCAGTCGCCAGCCACACCTCGCCCATACCACCGCGCGCCAGTCGCGATTCGACGACGTAGCGTCCGAAGCTGGTCCCCGGAGACAGCCTCGATTCGAATGCACCCGTACTCGCCACAGTCCGCCCCCGTTGTTCATCATTCGCGCCCGCTTCGTCATGAATCAAGAACATGTTCGTTCGTGTGTCCGATGACGAAAGCCCATTGCTCCGCACAAGTTGCGCTGAAACACCTCCTTCGAGGGCGTACGCGCGCAGAGAGGTGGAGCAATGACAGGTCGAGATGGGCGTGATACTGGTGTGAAGGAAAACAAGGGGGGAGTACCGGAATGAGTCCATCACCGCAGGGGGCTGATCCCAACCGTGTACCGTCGATCGGCGGGATCGGCGCGAGTCAGCGCGTCGACGTGGCCAACGCGCTCTCCGTGGTTCGCCCGACGCTGGGCGACAACGCGGGTGTCGCCCTCTACCGGCTGCTTCGACTCGTCGCGCTCGAAGACATCATCGGGCGCGGCGCTGCCGGCACGGCCTACGTCGCCGGCAAGAAGCTCGGCAACACACTCGGGCTGACGAAGCTCGAGCAGTTCCTCGAGCTGTGCGCCACGCTCAAGATCGGAATCATCGAGGTGCCGATCCTGACCGAGTCGCGCATCCACGTGGACGTCTACGAGTGCGTGACCTGCTCGGGTCTCGCCACCGTCGGCCGTACGCTCTGCCACTTCGAGGCCGGCCTCATCGCAGGCGTGGTCGAGACCGTGGTGAAGAAGCGCACGAAGGCGCGCGAGGTCACCTGCATCGGCGGGCTCGGCCACGACACGTGCGGCGTCGAGGTCGAGATCGGGACCTAGTCCAGGTTCTGCCTTCCATCTGGTAGGGAGGCGATGGCGCGGCCCCGCAGAGCCGCCAGGAAACTGGCCTGCGGCCGGGAGCCGGGGTCGCCGCGTCCGGCCCGGAGGTGTCGTCGAGGGTGGCCGGCCGGTCGGCCGGTCCCCCCCTGCGACGCGCGGGCGGCCCATCGACGCATGACCTGTCATTTGCTGTGGCGGCCCAGGCATGGCACGGTGTGATCGTGGGGAGGAAAGGCAAGTTGCGGGCCAGCCGCGCCGGCCGCCGACCAGCCGGTGCTGTGGCGCGGCGGCGTGCACATCGGCGGCACGCCCATCTGGTGCGATGCCCGCCGCGCGCGCGAGCTCTGCTTCGTGTCGCGCGCCGATCGCGTGCCCGCATCGCCGCACGGACAGATCATCGCGACCTCCGAGACACTGGCGCTGCTATCGCGACAGGGACGCGGTCCGGCGGCGGCATCCGAGCTGGCCGTGCCGACCGGGCGGCCGTTCTCGCTCGGCACGCTGCGGCTCGAGCTGTTCCGCTCCGGCAGCGCGCTGGGCGCCGCGTCGCTCTCGGTCGACCTCGGCGATCGCCGCGTTGTCTACGCCGGCTCGGTCAACCCGCGCGGCGGCGGTCTGGGCGGCGCCGCCGATCAGCGCTCCTGCACCGTCCTGGTGGTAGACGCGCACTACGGCGACGCGCGCTTCCGCTTTCCGCCGGTGGAGGAGGCGGTGGCGGAGACCGCGGCGCTGTGCCGGCGCGTGTGCGACGCCGGCGGCGCCGTGGTGCTGCTGGTGACCTCCGCGCTCAAGGGCCTCGACGTCGCCCACCGCCTCGGGTCGGCCGGCGTGTCCGGCGGCGAGCTGCTGGCCCATCGATCGATCCATCACGCGGCGCAGAAGCTGCGCAACGCCGGGCGCGAGGTGCCGCCGGTGCGCCGCTTCGCCGCCTCGCGGGTGCAGCCGGCCAGCGTGCTCCTGTGGCCGGCCGGTCGGCGCGCCCAGCTCGATCGCGTCGGGCTGCCCGGCGGTAGCGAGGTGGCGCTGGTGTCGGGCCTGGCCGCCGATCGCGACGCGCTGGCCCGCGCGCGCGCCGCCCACGGCATCGCGTGGAGCAGCCAGGCGGATCACGCGGCGCTGCGCCGCTACGTCGAGGACAGCGGCGCCGCCTCGATCCACCTGGTAGGCCGCTTCGCCGACCAGATGGCGGAGGAGCTGGCCGGCCGCGGGCTGACCGCGCGGCCGCTGGGTCCGCCCGTGCAGATGAGCTTGTTTGCATGATCGAGGGGGGCGGGACCGGGATCGGCCTGCTCGGCCAGACCCGGGTCCGCATCGCGAACCGGCGGCGCGGCGGCCTCTGGTGGCGCGCTCCGCTCGCCGCGGTCGAGCTGGCTGATCGTCGCCGTGCCGGTGGTCGCGGCGCTGTTCGCGCTGTCGGTGCTGCGCGGCTACGCGCGCGACCTGCCGGTCGAGCCAGATCTCGGATAGCTGGCAGGCGTCGCTGCCGCGCACGAGCGTCATCACGGCCGCCGACGGCACCGTGCTGGCCGATCTGCCGTTTCGCGCCGGCGAGGCCGAGATCGGGCACCGCCGCTGGATCAGCTACGACGAGCTGCCGCCGGTGATGCTGTTCGCGCTGCTCGCGGCCGAGGACGTGCGCTTCTTCCACCACCGCGGGGTCGACGTGCAGGCGGTGGCGCGCGCGGCGTGGGCCAACTACCGGGCCGGCCGCGTCGTCGAGGGCGGATCGACCATCACCCAGCAAGTCGCGCGCGCGCTCCTGCCCCAGGAGATCGGGCGCGAGCAGAGCCTGCGCCGCAAGGTGCGCGAGGGTCTGGTCGCGCTGCGGCTGGAGCGCCGCTACGGCAAGCGTCGCGTCTTCGAGGTCTACGCCAACCAGATCTTCCTGGGCGCCGGCGCCTACGGGGTCGCGGCCGCCGCGCGGGCGTACTTCGACCGCTCGCTGGACGAGCTGACGCCGGCCCAGGCGGCGCTGCTGGCCGGGCTGGCCCAGGCGCCGGGCCGCGCCGGGCCGCGCACCGATCCGGCGGCGGCGCGCGCGCGGCGCGACCTGGTGCTCGCCCGCATGCGCCGGGCCGGATTCCTGACCGAGCCTGAATTCCAGCTCGCGCGCGCCGAGCCGGTGGAGCTGCGGGCGCCGGCCCAGCGCTACGGCCACATCGCGCCCTGGTACACCGAGCGGGCCCGCCGCGAGGTGGCCGCCGCCATGGAGGGCGAGTACGCGCGCGGCGGGCTGACCATCGAGACCGCGGCGCAGCCGATCCTGGCGCGCGAGGCGGAGGAGCGCGCGCGCCGCCACGCCGCCGGGATCGCGGGCGACGATCCGCCCCAGGTCGGCGTGCTGCTGTGGGACCACCGGACCGGGTACGTCGAGGTGGACGTGGGAGGGCGGACCTGGGAGGAGTCGCGCTTCGACCGCGCCGGCCAGGCCTGCCGCCAGCCCGGCTCGGCGTTCAAGCCGCTCGTCTACGCCGCCGCGCTCGCGGCCGGCGTCATCACGCCCGGCACGCCGCTACGCGACGCTCCCATCGCCGAGTACGACGAGCGCACCGACGTGCACTGGAAGCCGCGCAACAGCGGGCGCGCGTTTCGCGGCGTGGCGCTGGCCCAGGACGCGCTGGCCTGGTCGCTCAACGCGCCGGCGGTGGACGTGATGGAGCGGACCGGCAGCAAGCGGGTGGTCGAGATGGCGCGCCGGCTCGGCATCACGACGCGTCTGGACGAGGTGCGGCCGCTCGCGCTGGGCGCGTCGTGCGTGGTCCCGCTCGAGCTGGCCCGCGCCTACGCGGTCTTCGCACGCGGCGGTCGGGCGTCCGAGCCGGTGTTCGTGGTCCGCGTGCGGCGCGGCGACGACGTGCTGCTCGATCGTGCGTCGCCGTACGATCCGTGGCTCGATCCGGCCCGCCGGCTCGACCGGCTGGCCGCCGACGGCCGGCGACGGTGAGGTCGAGCCGCCGCTCGATCGCGAGACCGCCTACCTGGTGGCAGGCATGCTGCGCGACGTGGTGCTGCGCGGCACCGCCAGCGCCGCGCGCGCGCTCGGCCGCCCGGCCGCGGGCAAGACCGGGACCACCAACGACAACAGCGACGCCTGGTTCGTCGGCTTCACCGCGCGCGTGCTGGCCGCCGTGTGGATCGGCCACGACAATCCATCGCACGTGCTCGGCGCGCGGCGCGACGGCGCGCACGCGGCGCTGCCTCTGTGGATGGAGCTCGTCTCGCTGGCCGAGGACGCGCGGCCGCCGCGCGAGGTGCCCGGGCCGCCGCCCCCCGGCCTGGTGCGCGCGCTTGTCGATCGCGAGACCGGGCTGCTCGCCGATGCCGGCGCGCCCGGAGCGATCGAGCTGTGGTTCCGGGCCGGGACCGAGCCGACGGCTCGAGCCAGCAATCCGCCAGGGGTGCCGGCCGACCTGTCGCGCACGAGCCGCGAGTTCTGACGCGCCGGCGAGCCAGCGGTGACGTCGAGCTTGACCGCGAGCGCGACGCCGGGTCGAATGGGGGAGGCGTGGCCACCAGATCGTCTCACTCGGCCGCTCTCGCTCTGGGCGCCGCTGTCCTCGCGTCGGTCGGGTGCGGCGAGGACAGGCCGCCGGAGGGACCGCGCCCGCAGTCCGCCGTGCGCGTCCTCGAGTACAACACGAAGGGGCACCGGACGCTCGGCTCCGAGCCGCTGCTGAGCGCGAACATCGCCGCCCAGGTCGTCAACATCGCGCCGGCGCTGATCGGCTTCTCCGAGTGCGCGCCGTGTCAGGCGCTGGTCGATCAGCTGCCCGGCTACGAGCTGGTGACAGGCGATCGCGCGGGCGTCACCGCGGCCTACGACGCGGCGCTGTGGCGCGCCGGCAATCACGGCTTTCTGACCCTGGGCGGCAACGACGACGGCTGGGGCGAGCGCGTCGCCCTGTGGGTCGAGTTCGAGGAGGTGGCATCGGGCGCCCCGCTGCTCTTCTACTCCACGCACTGGTGCGTGACGGTCAGGCGGACCGACGACGCCTGCGACGACGCCCGCCATCTCGACTACGCCCGGCGGATCATGGAAGACGCCGACCAGCGCGCCGCCCGGACGACGCCGATCGTCGTCGCCGGCGACCTGAACGCGTCGGAGGGCCGCGGCGGCGACGACGTCGTGGCCGCCTTCACGGCCGCCGGCTACCTCGACGCCCTGCGCACCATCCAGCCCGACGGCGACATCGTCACCCTCGACGGCGGCGAGCGGGTCGACTACGTGTTCGCCTCGGCCCCGGTCGACGTCGTCAACGCATACGTGGACGAGTCGATCCCGTTCGATCAGGCAAGCGACCACCGCCCGGTCATCGCCACCTTCGCCTTCCCGTGATCCGAAGACAGCGCCCGGCCTACGTGCCGGCGTACCACTCGTAGCCCTGGTCTTCCCAGTAGCCGCCGGTCGCGCGGTCGAGGAAGTGGACCTCGGTGAGGTACTTGACGTTCTTGTAGCCGAGCTTGATGGCGCCGTAGAGGCGGACGGGGGCGCCGTAGGCCACCGACAGGGGCTTTCCGTTCATGCCGTAGGCGAGGATCGTCTGGCCGTGCCAGGCGCTGTCGCGATCCCAGCTCGACGAATAGGAGCGGCCGCTGCGATCCGTGTCGAAGGAGCGGAAGTCAACGTACTCGGCGCGCGGGCTGGCGCCCACCAGGTCGGCCAGATCGGAGAGCCGGACGCCGTGCCAGTCGGCCACGGCGGACCAGCCCTCGACGCAGTGGTGGCGGACGCGGACGTCGGTGCGCGGCAGGCGCTGCAGATCCTCGAGCGAGAGGGTGCGCGGGCGCGCGACGAGGCCGCCGACGACCAGCTTCCAGCCGGCGGGGGCGATCGGGGCGGCCGGCGCGACGTGATAGGAAGGGAACTGGCCCTCGGGCGTCACGCTGTCCGGTCGCTTCGCCTCGCGATCGGACTGCAGCGCACCCTGGACGCCGTCGTTCCAGCGCGACATCGCGCCGAGGAAGCCGGAGCTGGGAGCGCCGCTGTCGCACGCGGCCAGGGCGAGGCCGGCGAGCGAGCCGCCGAGAAAACGCCGCCGGTCGATCATTGTCGTCTGCCTCCGGTGATCATCTCGCCCAGGGAACGCGGGTGCAGCGACACCATGACGATGTGCCCGACCAGGAACGCGCCCAGACCGACGAGGCCCAGGAAGTGCACCAGGCGGGCGCCGTCGTAGCCGCCGAACATCGCGCCGAGCAGCCCGAGCTGCACCGGCTTCCACACCGCCAGCCCGGACAGCACCTCGACGATGCCGAGCGCGAGGGCCGAGGTGTAGGCCATGCGCTGCAGGCCGTTGTACAGGTTCGACCGGCGGAGCCTCCTTTCGGATGCGCAGGTAGTAGGCAACCTGGGCCAGCGCCGGCCGCGTGTCGCGCGGCGGCCAGAAGAAGCGCCGCCGCCACTCGCCGCTGGCGAACAGGTAAACCAGCCACAGGAGCGCGTTGGCCACCACGATCCAGGCGAAGGCGAAGTGCCAGGCCCGGGCGCCGGCCAGCCAGTCGCCCAGGCGCAACCAGCCGGGCGGCACCCAGCCCTGGAGCGGATACCAGCTCCAGGTCGCGCCGCGCGGGCCCATGTACGGGTAGGCCAGCAGGATCTGGAGGCCGCTCATGGCCATGATGGCCAGCGCGGGCACGTTCAGCCAGTGGCTGATGCGCACGGGCCATGGCTGAGGCTTCCGCATGTACACGATGGTACGCCCGGTCGGTGGCAAAGTTACGGGATGGCGCCGATTCTCTCTCGACGTGGAATCCTTGGACTCGCCGGCGCGGCGCCGCTGGCGCTGGCCGGCTGCGGCCGCGAGATAGGCCGCGCAACGGCCGCGCCCGCCTCGACTTCCGCGCCACACCGCTTCGCCGCGCTCGAAGGATTCTGCGCCGGCGCCGTGCCGATCGCCGCGGACGAGCGCGAGGCGCGCCGCGAGCGGGCCCGCAAGCTGCTCCGCGATGGCGGCTTCGACGCCCTGGTCGCCGAGGCCGGCCCCGCCCTCGACTACTTCGCCGGCGACTCCTGGTCGCGCAGCGAGCGCCCGCTGCTCTTCGTCCTGCCGGTGCGCGGACAGCCCGTGTTCATCGGTCCGGCGTTCGAGGAGGGGACGCTGCGCGAGCGGATGGTCGGCCGCGCCGACCTGCGCGTATGGCAGGAGCACGAGGATCCGTACGGCCTGGCGGTCGCGGCGCTGCGCGAGCGGGTCGGGGCGCGCGGCCGCATCGCGCTCGAGCCCAGCGTCCGCTTCTTCATCTCGGCCGGGCTCGTGCGCGCCGGCCGCGGCCTCGCCTTCGACGACGGCGCGCCGGTCATGAACGCGTGCCGCATGGTCAAGAGCGCGGCCGAGCTCGATCTCCTGCGCCGCGCCAACCAGGCCACCAAGGCGGCGCTGCGCGCGGCCGCGGCCCACACCGTGGCCGGCATGAGCGAGGACGACCTGCGCGAGCTCGTGCAGGGCGCGCAGGAGGCCGCCGGTCTGCGCTCGATCTGGGCGCTGGTCCTGTTCGGGCCCAACGCCGCCTTCCCGCACGGCAACGACGCCCGGCGCCGCCTGGCCAGCGGAGATCTCATCCTGGTCGACACAGGCGGCGAGCTACATGGCTACCAGTCGGACATCACGCGCACGTGGGCGTTCGGCGCGGTCTCGGCCGAGGAGCGGCGCGCCTTCGCCGCCGTGCTGCGCGCGCAGGAGGTGGCGATGGCGGCGATCGTGCCCGGCGCGCGCTGCAGCGACGTCGACGCCGCCGCCCGCCGCGTGATCACCGAGGCCGGCTTCGGCGACGACTATCAGCGCTTCACCCACCGGCTCGGTCACGGCATCGGCCTCGAGGGCCACGAGCACCCCTACCTGGTGCGCGGCAACCAGATCCGCCTCGAGCCGGGCATGACGATGTCGAACGAGCCCGGCATCTACATCCCGGGCCGGTTCGGCATCCGGATCGAGGACATCGTCGCCGTCACCGCGACCGGCGCGGAGGTGTTCGGCCCGCGCGTGCGCTCGCTCGACGCGCCGTTCGGCGAGTAGGCGCGCCGGCGCTCACACCTTCAGTCCTCCAGGAGCGGCACGAACCCGCCGAAGATCATGCGCTGGCCGTCGAAGGGCGTGTTGGCCCAGTCCGGCTGCATGCGCGGATCTTCCATCACCTTCTTCATGCCGGCGTCGCGCACCTCCTTCGACGGCCACTCGCACCAGGAGAAGACGACCACCTCGTCGTCCTTGGCCTTCACCGCGCCCTGGAAGTCGGTGACCTTGCCCTTGGGGACTTCGTCGCCCCAGCACTCGACGACGCGGAGGGCGCCGAACTCCTTGAACACCGCGGCGGCCTTGGTGGCCATCGCGCGGTAGGCTTCCTTGTTCTTGGCCGGCACGGCGACCAGGTATCCGTCCACGTATTTCATCTCGATTCCTTTCTCGTTGGCGAGGGCCGTGCCGCGATCCGGGCCCCTCGGACCCAACACCGGCAAGCAGCGTGCAGACCGCTGAAACTGGTTCTCGCAGCCCGGCGAGCCGGGCTACAGCCGCAGCGTATCGCCGGTCCGCGCCGATCGGGTGGCGGCCAGCGCGATAACGACAGGCGCGCGCGCGTCGGCGGCGCTCAGCGGCGGCGGCGCGCCGGTGGCGACCGCGGCCACGAACTCGCGCATCTCGACCTGGAACGACTCGCTGTAGCGCTCGAGGAAGAAGTCGAGCGGGCGCGGCGTGTGCAGGCCGGCCGCGTCGGCCATGCCGGTGCGCCGGCCGGTCTGGTTGTCGGCCCACAGCATGCCGCCGGAGCCGAAAGCCTCGATGCGCTGGTCGTAGCCGTAGATGGCGCGGCGCGAGTTGTCGATGGCGACCAGCGCGCCGCTCTTCATCTCCAGGGTGACGACCGCGGTGTCGAAGTCGCCGATGGCGCCGATGGCTGGATCCACCCGCACGGCGCCGAGCGCGTGCACCGAGTGCACCTCGGAGCCGGTCAGAAAGCGCGCCATGTCGAAGTCGTGGATCGTCATGTCCAGGAAGAGGCCGCCGGACGCGCGCACGTAGTCGAGCGACGGCGGCGCCGGATCCCGGCTGGTGATGCGCACGATGTGCAGCTCGCCGATCGCGCCGGCGGCGATGCGGTCGCGCAGGTAGCGGAAGTTGGGATCGAAGCGCCGGTTGAAGCCGATCTGCAGCGCCACCCCCGCCTCCTCGACGGCGGCCAGCGCGGCGTCGATGCGCTCCAGGTCGTGGTCGATCGGCTTCTCGCAGAAGATGTGCTTGCCGGCCCGGGCCGCCTGCTCGATCAGCGGCGCGTGGGTGTCGGTCGCCGTGGCGATGACCACCGCGTCGATCTCGCCGTCGGCCATCACGTCGCGCGGATCGCTCGTCACGCGCAGTCCGGCGGCCTGGCCGCCCAGCCGCGCCGCGCACTCCTCGGCGGCCGCGGCGTTGATGTCCGCGATGGCGACCAGGTGCGCCCCGGGCACCCGCCAGGCCAGGTTCTCCGCGTGCAGCCGCCCGATGCGGCCGACGCCGAGCACCGCCACGTTGACTCGCCGGCCCTCGCTCATCACACCCCCAGCTCTCGCAGATAGGCCCGGCTGCGCAGCGCGCTCTCCAGCGGCCGGCCCAGGCCGGGGAACACGTCCTGCTCGACGACGATCCAGCCGCCGTAGTCGCGCGAGCGCAGGTGGCCGACCAGCGACGGGAAGTCCACGTCGCCGGTGCCGAGCTCGCAGAACACGCCGCGCCGCACCGCCTCCAGATAGTCCGCCTCCTCGGCCCGCGCCACCGCCGAGATGGCCGGATCGCAGTCCTTGAAGTGGACGTGGCGCACGCGATCACCGTAGCGGCGTGCCCCGGTCAGCGGATCGCCGCCGGCATAGGTCCAGTGCCCGGTGTCCAGGCACAGGCCGACAAGGTCCGGCGATGTGAGGTCCATCAGCCGCTCCACCTCGTCGGCGGTCTCGACGAAGCCGCCGCAGTGGTGGTGAAAGACAAGCTCGAGCCCGGACGAGTCGCGCACCGCGCGGGCGATCTCCTCGACCCCGTCGGCGAACACGCGCCAGGCCGACGGGTCGAGCCCGTCCCCGGGGCGGATGCGGCCGGCGCGCTTCGCCCTGGCCGGATCGCGTCCGTTTTCGTCGGACAGCACCAGCACCGCGCGCGGCGCGACAGCGGCCATCAGGCGCGCCGTGGCCACCGCTCGCTCGCGTCCCTCGGCGTGCGCGGACCGGCTGGCCAGCGCGACCGGCACGAACCCGCCCACCAGGACCAGACCGCGCCGGGCCAGCGCGTCGTGCAGCGGGTCCGGTTCCGACGGAAAGAAGCCGCGGTCGCCCAGCTCGGTGCCGGCGTAGGCGGCCTCGGCCATCTCGTCGAGCACGCGCTCGGACGCCGGCACGTCGCCGGCCAGATCGAACTCCAGGGCGCCCCACGAGCAGGGCGCGTTGGCCACCCGGATCATAGGTGGTGGCGCTCCTTGCGCACCGCCATCTCCCAGGCCGCGCGCGCGGCCGCGACTCCCTCCATCTCCGAGACCTCCGCCACCGGCACGTCCCACCAGGAGTCGTAGCCGCCGACCCGCACGCTCGGATCGGTCTCGACGACGACGACGCTCACCCCGCCGCGCCCCACCGCGTCTCGCAGCGCGGCGCCGAGATCGGCGCGCGACGCCACCTGCACCGCGTGGGCGCCCAGGCTGCGCGCGTTGGCGGCGAAGTCGATGGCAACGACCTCGCCCGACAGCTGGCCGTCGGCGCCGCGCCGCCGCGTGGCGCAGGAGAAGCCGCCGCTGCCCACGCTCTCGGACAGAGAGCCGATCGACGCGTATCCGTGATTGTCGACCACCACCACCGCCATCTTCACCCCCTCCTGCACCGCGGTGACGATCTCCTGCGCCATCATCAAGTAGGAGGCGTCGCCGACCATCACCGTCACGCCGCGATCCGGGTCGGCCAGGCCGACGCCGAGCCCGCCGGCGATCTCGTAGCCCATGCACGAGTAGCCGTACTCGAGGTGGTAGCTCTTGGGATCGCGCGGCCGCCAGAGCTTGTGCAGGTCGCCCGGCATGCTGCCGGCCGCGCACACGACGACGTCGCGCGGCCCGCTGGCCGCCTGCACCTCGGCGATGACCTCGGCCTGGCTCGGACGCGCCGTGCCGGCGCCGGCCAGCACGCGCTCCAGCTCGGCGTCCCACTCGCGCCGCAAGGACTCCACGCGCGATGCGATGCGCGTCGCCGGCCCGGTAGCCCCGGAGCGCCGCGGCCAGCTCGTCCAGCGCCGCGCGGGCGTCGGCCACCAGCGGCACCGCGCCGTGCTTGTGAGCGTCGAAGTCGGCCACGTTGATGTTGATGAAGCGGACCGCCGGGTCCTGGAAGGCGGTCTTGGACGCGGTGGTGAAGTCGCTGTAGCGAGTGCCGATGCCGATCACGAGATCCGCCTCGGCCGCGATGCGGTTGGCCGCAAGCGTCCCGGTCGCGCCGATGGCGCCCAGCGACTGCGGATGATCGAAGGGCAGAGAGCCGCGACCGGCCTGGGTCTCGCCCACCGGGATGCCGGTCGCGGCCGCCAGCCGGTCGAGCGCCGCGCACGCGCCGCTGTAGATGACGCCGCCGCCGGCGACGATGAGCGGTCGCCGGCTCGCGCGCACGAGCGCGGCCGCGGCGGCGACCAGCTCCGGCTCCGGCCGCGGCCGCGGCACCCGCCACACGCGGCGGCGGAACAGCTCCTCGGGATAGTCGTACGCCTCGGTCTGCACGTCCTGCGGCAGGCACAGGGTCACCGCGCCGGTGTCGGACGGCGAGGTGAGCACCCGCATCGCCTCGGGCAGCGCGGTGATGATCTGCTCGGGCCGCGTGATGCGGTCCCAGTAGCGCGACACCGGGCGGAAGCAGTCGTTGACCGAGACGTCCTGGCTGCGATCCGACTCGAGCTGCTGCAGCACCGGCGCCACGTTGCGGCGCGCGAAGATGTCGCCCGGCAGGAGCAGCACCGGCAGCCGGTTGATCGTCGCGCCGGCCGCGGCGGTGATCATGTTGGTCGCGCCGGGGCCGATCGACGTGGTGCAGGCGAAGGTGGCCAGCCGGTCCTTCATGCGGGCGAAGGCGGCCGCCGCGTGGACCATCGCCTGCTCGTTGCGGCTCTGGTACGTGCGCAGCCCGGATACTTGCTGCAGCGCCTGGCCGACGCCGGCCACGTTGCCGTGGCCGAAGATGGCGAAGCAGCCGGCGAAGAAGCGCCCCTCGACCCCGTCGCGCTCGACCAGCTGGCGGGTCAGGAACTCGACCAGCGCCTGCGCCATGGTGAGGCGGCGTGTGGCCATGCGCTAGCCCTCCCCGCCCGGCCGCGTCGCTCAGCTCAACCAGCGGGTGACGGCGTCCAGATCGTTGGCCGCCTCGCCCGGTGCGCCGTCGCTCTCGTCGAGCGACCGGGCTGCCTGCTCCTCGCTCCATCCCCGGTGAATGATACCGTCCACCGCCCGCGCCACCACGAGCGGATCGCGATTCCCGGGGTAGAGGACGCTTCGCCCGACCAGGGCGCCGCGCACCGCGCTGCCGGCCGCCAGCGCGCCGGCCACCGCGGCCAGAAACGGACGCGGATCGCCGGCCGATTCGCCGCCCAGCAGCAGGATCGGCAGTGTGGTGGAGCGGGCGACCCGCTCGTACCCCTCGCAGTAGGGCAGCTTCAACCACAGATAGCGGCTCGAGCTGCCCAGCGCCGAGGCGACCCCGGCCGCGCGGGCCAGCGCGCCGGCCTCCTTGACGACTTTCAATCCCTTCGGGCCGCGCTCGACCGGCAGGGGCTCGAGGAAGGTGGGCAGGCCGAGGTCGTTGAGTCGCGAGATCGACTCGGCGCACGCGACCATGGTGCGCAGCGATCCCGGATCGTCGTCGCCGATGCGCAGGAGCAGCTTGCCGCCGTCCAGGCCGAAGCGACGCACGGTCTCGACGTCGGCGCCGGTGATCGGATCGTCGAGCTCCCACGACGCGCCGGCCAGGCCGCCGCGGTTGAGGCTGGCGATGAGCAGCTTGCGGTCGAGGAAGGCCGGGCCGCCCGACTCGCGCAGGAGCTCGCCGAGCAGGAGCAGGTCCTCGAGCAGGTCCATGGTGGCCATGACGCCGTCCACCGCGCCGCTCAGGAGAATCCGGACCACCCGGGCCAGGTAGTCGTGGCGGTCGGCCATGGCCAGCGGGTCGTCGCCGACAGCGGTGACGCGCCGCGCCGGGTGATCGGCGGCGAGGAGGTTCAGCCGGCCGTCGCCGGTCAGGGCGTCGCGCCGCCGCCGGCGCGCGGCCGCCGCCTCGACCCGGCGCGGATCGCTCACGCGCAGGTCGGTGATGCGACCGACCACCGAGCGAGGAAGAAACTCGTGGGAAGAGAAGGCTGGTGCGGACACGCCGCGCGATCGTGCGCAATGCTCCCGCCTGTGTCCAGGGCGCGTGCGCCAGGCGCAATGCCGGTGAGGTAGCGCGACGTGCCGGAGAGTGCGGCTCGGCGCGTATCTCACGCGCGCTTGCCCGGCGCGACCGGCGATCCGGCCAGGAACGCGCGCAGCGCCCCCATGGTGCGCTCGAACGACTCCACCTGCGGGATGTGGCCGACGCCCTCCAGCTCGACCAGCTCCGACTTCGGGATCGCCGCGGCCGCGCGCCGGCCCAGCGCCGGGTAGTTGCCGAGCGTGCGGGCCACGCGCGGCGGCGCCAGGTCCTTGCCCAGCGCGGTGCGATCGCGCTGGCCGATGACCAGCAGGGTCGGCATCGATAGATCCGGCAGCTCGTACACGACCGGCTGGGTGAAGATCATGTCGTAGGTCAGCGCCGAGTTCCACGCGACCACGTCGCGCGCCGGCCCGGTGGCCCACCCGGCCGGGATCTCGAGCAGCGGCTCGTAGCTCGCCTTCCAGGTGCCGCCGAAGTAGCTCTTCGTCATGTACTGGCGGATCTTCTCGGGCGTGCTCGACTTCTCGCGCGCGTACCACCAGGCCACCGGGCGGTACGGCACGACGCGCTTCCAGTCCTCCAGACCGATCGGGTTGATGAGCGCCAGCCGCCGCGTGCGCCGCGGGAACATCAGCGCGAAGCGCACCGCCAGCATGCCGCCCATCGAGTGGCCGACGACGACCACGTCGCCAGCGCCGACGTGATCGAGCAGATCGCGCGTGTAGAGCGCCAGAGCCTGGAACGAGAACTGGAAGCGGAGCGGCTTGCTCGACTTGCCGAAGCCGATCTGGTCCGGGACGATCACGCGGTAGCCCTCGCGGACCAGGGCGGCGATGGTCGGCCGCCAGTACGCGCCGCTGAAGTTCTTGCCGTGCAGCAGCACGACGGCGCCGCGGCCGCTGCCGCCGCCGGCCGGCTGCACGTCCATGTAGGCCATCTCGAGCTCCTGGCCCTGCGCGGTGAGGCGGAAGAAGTGCACCGCGTATGGATACGGGTAGCCGGTCAGGCGGGCGTCGAAGCGCTGGCCGGCCGGCGCCGCCTCCGCCGTCGCTTCCAGCGGCTCGCCGGGCGCCGCGCCGCAGGCCGCCACCGCGCCGACCCCGGCCAGCGCGCCGGCCAGGACGACGTACCTCGGGGTCGTCATGGGCGAAGGATAGCCACCGACCGGGCCGGCGTCCGCCGCCAACCGCGCGATCGGCCTGCCCCGGTGCGGATCGGGCTGGAGGCGGGCCCGCGGGCCGCGGGTCAGCCCAGCGCCGCGTCCACCGCCTCCGGCACGATCGCCACCACGTCGCCGTCGATCTTGAATGTCGCCGTCAGATCCTGCTCGGTCTCGCCCTGGTTGACGATGCCGTACGGGACGCCGCGCTCCGCCGCCATGAGCGGGAACGCGGCCGCCGGGTGGACCGAGAGCGTGGAGCCGAGCGCCAGCACCGCGTCGGCGGCGTCTGTCAGCGCGGCCGCCCGGGCCAGCGTCTCCGGCTCGAGCGGCTGGCCGAACGAGATGGTGGCGAACTTGAGCAGCCCGCCACAGGCGCAGCGCGGGGTCGCGCGCCGGGCGCGAAACGCCTCGATCGCCGGCGCCGGATCCTCGCGCTTCGAGCAGCCGAGGCAGATGGTGGTCGCGTTGGTCCCGTGCAGCTCGATCACGCGGTCCTCGGACAGGCCGGCCTTCACGTGCAGCCCGTCGATGTTCTGCGTGATGACGCCGATCGACTTCCCGGACTGGACCAGCCGCGCGATGGCCAGGTGACAGGCGTTGGGCGCGGCGTGCCGGAAGGCGTCCCAGCCCTCCAGCTTGCCCTCCCAGTACTCGATGCGCCGGTCCTCCGAGGCCAGGAAGTCGTCGAAGTAGACCGGCTTGCGCTTCTTCCAGATGCCCTGCGGCCCGCGGAAGTCGGGGATGCCGCTTCCGGTCGAGATGCCCGCGCCGGTGAAGATGAGCAGGTGTTCACTTCCGCGGATGAGATCGACGAGGCGCCGGTCCGGCATGCGACGAGCCTATCGCGCCGGAGCTGAGATTCGGCGCCTCGTACAATCCTTGCGCACTGTAGCGCGGACGCACGGGCGCGCCGCCACGCCTCGCCCCGCTGCGACGAGGAGCCCGCAGGTCGCGAGACCCCAGCCGCGCGCCAACCTCGGTCGATCGCAGAGATGGCGCGGCTCGTGACGCCGGCTCGACTGGGCACGCGAATCGCACGCCCCTGGGCCGTGCTTCACCGGACGGCCCTGCTCGTCGCGCTCCTGATACCGGCCGCCTGCAGCCTGTCGCTGGACGGCGATGTCTTCCGCGACGGTGACGAAGGCGACATGGCGGAGACCCCGGACGCCGCGACCGGGGGCGGCGGCGCCCGGACCGACGCCGGGGCGAACGAGCCGGACCCGGACCCGGATGCATCCACGACTCCGCCGAACGATGCCTCCCCGGAGCCGGGAGAACCGGACGCCGCGCCCCAGGAGTGCAGCGACACCTGCATGACGTGCGAGAGCGGCTGCTGCAACCAGACATGCAGCGGCGAGGGCATGTGCCGCCTGGACTGCCTCCAGGAGGAGTGCGACTGCACGCTCGACTGCGCCGCGACCGAGGGCAGGTGCGAGCCGCGCTGCGAGCGCGGCGCCTCCTGCGCGATCGACTGCAGCGAGGTGAACGACTGCCGTCCGCGCTGCAAGCGCGGCGAGTGCGACATCGACTGCACCGGGGCCAACAACTGCGACAGGGTCGAGTGCACCGAGGGCGCGTCCTGTCTGCTCGACTGCGCCGGCGCCAACAACTGCGCGTTCGAGCGCTGCGAGGGCGTGCAGACCAGCTGCGCCGGCGGCATCGTGGCTTGCAATCGCGACTGTCCGTGACGCGCGGCCGCGGGCCGCTGTGCTCCTGATTCCACTTCTGGACTCGCAAGGCCCAAGTAGACGACTACATCCGAAGACAAACGAACTCCATTTCGTCTAACCTTCGCGGAGCGTTGTAACCGTCAGGGAGACGATCATGATCAGGAGTTTCGCTGTCGCCGTCGCCATGATTCTCGCGCTCCCGTCGTGCGGCGCGCCCTCGGCCGTCGAGCCCGCCAAGGTGACGAGTCCGCCTGATCCCGAACGAGGCAGTGGGCTCAAGGGCGTGGACACAGCTGGCCTGAATCGAGCGATCGACGCGTGCACTGACTTCCATGAGTTCGCGAACGGCGGCTGGCTGGCCGCGAACCCGATCCCGGACTCGATGCCGCGCTGGGGTCGGCGCGCCGCCTCGCGTGCCGAAGTCCAGCGCCAGGTGCAGGCGATCGTCGAGGAGATCGCCGCCAAGAAGGACTGGCCGGCGGGGAGCGTCGAAGCGCTGGTCGGCGACCACCATGCGTCATGCATGGACGAAGCGAAGATCGATGCCGATGGTCTCACCCCGCTGGGTCCACTTCTGGCCGAGATCGATGGCATCAAGAACCGGGCCGATGTGCAGCGCGTGATCCGCCGGCTCCACGAGGTGGCCGTTCCGGTCCCCTTCGGGACGACCGGGGGCCTGGACTACCAGGAGCCCACCCGCTTCATCGCGAATGTCGTCGCCGGCGGCCTGGGTCTGCCCGGCCGCGACTTCTATCTCGTGGCGGAACCGCGCTTCGTGGACGCGCGCGCGAAGTACCTCGTACACGTGGCCAACGTCCTCGAGCTGAAGGGGATGCCCGACGCGCAGGCGCGCAAGGCCGCCGATGCGGTGTTCGCGCTCGAGAAGCGCCTCGCCGAGGCGTCCCTGGACGGCGCGGCGGCCGCCGACCCGGTGCAGACGAGTCACAAGATGACGTTCGCCGAGCTCGAGAAGCTGGCACCCAGTTTCGACTGGGCGACGTACTTCGACGAGGCCAAGCTCCCCCGCGTCGACCTGAATGTCAATGAGCCGAAGTTCATCAAGCAAGTAGATAAGGAGTTGAAAGCGACTCCGGTCGCAACCTGGAAGTCGTATCTGACGTGGCAGTTGCTCGATTCTGCCTCGCCGTGGCTCTCCAGGCCGTTCGTCGAGGAGTCCTTCAACTTCAAGGACAAGTTCCTCGGAGGGGCGGCCGAGATGAAGCCGCGCGCAGCGCGCTGCGCCGAGCTCACCGAGGCGTTGCTGGGCGAAGAAGTGGGGAAGAAGTACGCCGAGCGCTACTTCCCACCGGCCGCCAAGACGAAGGTCAAGGAGATCATCCACAACCTGCTCGCCGTGCTGAAAGAGGACGTGGCGGATCTGGTGTGGATGGGGCCCGAGACGAAGAAGAAGGCGCTCGAGAAGCTCGGGACCTACAAGATAGAGGTCGGGTACCCGGACAGGTGGAGGGACCACTCGAGCGTCATTATTCGCCGGGAGAATTTCTGGGCGAACGTGGCCGCGGGCCGGAGATTCAATGTCGACGAGAATCGGAGGCACGTCGGAAAACCGAGCGACCCTGGCTTCTGGCCGCTGCCCCCGTCGTCGTCCGGCGCCAACATCGATCTTCAGCTGAATTCGATCGTCTTGCCGGCGGGCTTCCTGCAATCGTGGTCCTTCCGTCTCGACGCCACCGACGCGGTGAATTACGGCGCCATCGGCGCGGGGGCCGCGCACGACATGACCCACGCCATCGACGTCGGGGGCGCAGACGTCGATCACCTGGGGCGGCCCAAGAACTGGTGGACCGACGCCGATCGCAAGGAATGGGAGAAGCGCGGCCAGTGCGTGATCGATCAGTACGAGGGCTACTCCATCGAGCCCGGCATTCACCACCAGGGGAAGCTCGTGCTGAGCGAGGCGATCGGAGATCTCGCCGGAGTGCGCCTCGCCTATCTGGCGCTCCAGAAGTCGATGAAGAGCCGCCCGGTACCGACGGTCAACGGCTTCACGCCCGAGCAGCAGTTCTTCATCTCCTATGCCAACCTGCGCGCCGAAGCTGCGACCCCGGAGACGCAGCGGCAGATCGTGAAGGAAGACTCCCATGCCGTCGCGAAGTACCGGGTGATCGGCCCCCTCTCCAGCATGCCGGAGTTCCAGCGGGCGTTTTCATGCAAGGCCGGAGCGCCGATGGTGCGGCCGCCGGAGAAGCGCTGCGCGGTCTGGTAGGTCCGGCGCGTCACGTCGTTCCCGCGGTGGCGTGTCGCCTCAGAGCAAGGCCAGCAGCTCGTCGGTCGTGAGGATGATGGCGAACTCGCGGTTCAGCTCGGCCAGGCCGACCTCGTGCATCTCCGCGGCCGGGATGAGGCGCCCGTCCGGACCGGGCGAACGCATGGCGAAGGCGACGGTACTGTCGGACAGGACGAACGTCCGGAAGCCGAGGTTGCCGGCCATACGCGCGGTCGTCGAGACGCAGTGGTTGGTGGTGAAGCCGCACAGGACCAGGGTGTCGCTCGCGTGCGCCTCGAGGTGCGCCGCGAGCTCCGTGCCGATGAAGGCCGAGTTGACGTGCTTGCCGACGACCGGCTCGCTGGATCTGGGCGCCGCCTCGTCCTTGATCGCGTTGCCGGGCTGATCGCGGCGGAGCGCCGACTCGGGTTCCAGCGAGTCGTGGCGCACGTGGATCACCGGCCGACCGCTGGCGCGCCAGCTCGAAAGGAGCCTCTCGATGTTGCGCTCGGCGCCGGGGTTGTTGCGCTCGCCCCAGTAGGCCTCGTCGAACCCTTTCTGGACGTCGATCAAGATCAGCGTGGCGTTGGCTGGCAGTTGCGGCGCGGTCGTCGCTGTCATCGTGGTCCCCTCAGAAGTCCGAGAAGTCCAGCTGGAGCACGGGGGTGTCCGCCTCGATGTCTCGGCGGAAGCGCGACCACCTGTCGAGCGTGTCTTCATCCAGCAGGTCCGGATCGCGATACTGGTGGAACAGCGCGTAGTTCATCGAGCGCTGGAGCGCGAGCATGTCCGGGACGGCCTCCAGCCACACCCGGTCGCAGCGGCGGAGCTCGCGGTAGCCGTCCAGGAACGGCCCGAGGAAGGCCGCGGCGGCCTCTTCCCGCTGCCCGCGTGCCTCTTCCCTCGCCACGTAGAAGAGGAGCACCGCGATATCCTTGATGAACCACGCGTACTCGCAGTTGTCGAAGTCGAAGACGGTGATCCGCCCGTCGGCGAAGCAGAAATTGTGCGGGTGGAGATCGGCGTGGATGAGCCCGTAGTCCTCCGGCGTCCGCGGGAGCTCCTTCAGACGTTCGATGATCCGCGCGGTCCGCTCGCGCGCGAGCTGCTCCTCGGGCGGAGCGAATCGGTCGATGTCGACCACATCGTATTCGTACCACTCCTGCCGCTTGAAGCGCGGGTTGGACAGCTTGTAGGTCTGCGCGCGGTTGTGGAGGCGCGCGAAGATCCGGCCCAGGTCGCGGAAGAGCTCCGGCTTCCAGTACTGCTCCTTGAGCGGCGGCGCATCGTCGAACACGATGCCGTCGGCGCGCTCGAACGCGGTGACGACGAAGTGGTGGTCGGGATCGCTGTCCTCGATCCGCTCCACGAACTGACCCGACTCCGACAGGATCGGTTGCGCCACCGGGATCCCGGCGGCGGCCAGGTACCTGACGAACTCGACCTCGCCCATCGTGTAGTCAACGGTCCGCCGTGTGCTGTGCGAGATGCGCAGAACGACGGCGGCGCCGTCCTGGTCCTCGGCCTCGTAGACGAAGTTCTCGAACGCGTTGAACGCGGTCAGATCGGAGGGGGGGACACCGTAGCGGCGGGCGGCCTCGTCGCGGATGTCTTCGTGGAAGCGGCGTACGAGCTCCGGGTGCATCGAGAATCTCTCCGGCCTCAGTCGGTGAACGTGAGGCTGCAATCCTCGTAGCGGACCACGGAGGAGGCAGCGTCGCTGGTGACGGAGACGCCCAGCCCGTCGGCGAGCGTCGTGTAGAGCGGCGGCCCGCTGCGCGGGCGGTTGTAGGCCGCCAGAATCGGCCCCCGTGAGCGCGCGGCCCGGTCGGCGCCGTAGCCGCTCGTTGAGCACCCCCTGCTCGCGCTCGACGGCGCGCAAGCAGCGGCGCTCGAGCGCGAAGACGTCGGCCGCGACGGCCGCCAGCTCGCTGCAGAATCGGCTCGCGCGGGGCCTTGTCGGCCGGCAGCGCGTGCGCGAAGAACTCGGCCAGCCGCCGCTGGCTCGCCGCCTGCGCGGCCGGGTCGAGCTTCATGACGTCGTCAACCGAGGCGCCGTCAACCTTCCCCGGCAGCGCCTCGCCGGCGCGGGAGAACATCCAGCGACTGAGGTCAATCTCCATCTCGAACGTCGCCACCAGCGGGAGGTCCTCGCGGAGGAGCGGGTAGTGCTCGGAGTCGATCGGCGCCTCCACCCGCTCCTGGAGCTCGGTGCGCGGGTCGTGGCCCCGGAAGGCCTCCCTCAGCCGCTCGTGGAGCAGGCCCTGCGAGGCCCCGAGGAACCGCACCAGGGACTCGACCCGCTGGCCGAGCAGGCCATAGTCAATCGCGGCCTCGAGATCGCCGACGCGCGCAGCGATGGTCGGCTCGGCCTGGATCGGCGCGCTGGCCTCGCCGAGGAGCACGCGGAGATATTCATCGATGAGCGCTGGCGGCCCGGCGCAGACGCCGTAGTTGCCCCGATACACCGCGTAGCGGTCGGCCCAGTCGGCGACGCTCTGGGCACTGACGGGGCTCTCGCAGCCGCGCGCGCCGGCCGTGGCCCGCACCATGTCGGTCGTGACCAGCCGGACGCCGTCGATCAACCGAAACATCGCGGCCAGCCCGCCGTCGAGCTGCCCGTTCGGCACCGGATCGACGCCCCGCACAAGGACGAAGCCGACCGAGGCCAGCGTGCACACCGTCACGAAGTGCAGCTCTCCGGCCCGGAGAGCCGACGGATCGCGAGGCGGCATTCGCGCGAGGAGAGCCTCCCGGAACTGCTCCGTCAGCGAGAGGAGCTCCGGCCATCGCTTCGCCATGTGCTTCATGGCCGTGGTGTTCAGCGGGAGCTCGTGCTGGTAGCGGCTCCCCGCGTAGTTGCAGAGGCGGCGCTGCGTCGGGAGATCGAGGAACAACGTGCGCGGCGTGACGTTGTTCTCGCCCACCTGCCGGCCGTCCGCGTCCAGCGCCGGGTGGGCGACCCGGTAGATCGGGACGAGCACCTCGAGGTTGGGGAGGTCGAACGCCCGCCCGAACGCCTCCTCGGTGATGACCGGGCAGCGGTCGTCGTGGGCACTGAAGCTCAGCGGCTCGCGGCCCTCCGGGGCCAGGCCGAGCCGCTGGGGGAAGGCCTCCGCGGCGACCGCGGCCGACTCCGAGAACCGCTTGAGCACCTGCTGATCGATCAGCGCCTGGAGCAGCTCGCGGATCTTCTCCCAATCGTGGGGCGCTCCGTTCGACCAGGCCATGGCCTCTTCCGCGCGAAAGCGCTCGACCTCGAGCAGCTTCTCGCCCAGCGGCGCGATGTCCGGCTCGTCGAAGATGAGCTCGACCTCGCCGTAGAAGAGGTGCAGGACCTCCTGTCCTTCTTCGTTCTTCATCCGGTTGTGGGTCAGCCGCCTCCGCTTGGGGATGCAAAGGACCTCGCTCGGTTGAAGTTCCGCCATGGCTTCTCCTGCGTTCATTCGCGGAGCTCGGTGACGGCGTAGGACCAGGTGCCGCCCAGAGCGCGGTAGAGTTGGACTCGATAGGAAAGCAGCAGCCGCTGGGCCCGGAGCGCGTCGCGCTCGAGCGCGGCCAGGTTGGCGAGCGCGGTAACCACGGGGAGGTAGTCCGAACCGCCCTGCACGAAGAGGCGCCGCGCTTCCTCCAGGAGCCGACCGCCGAGCTCGACCTGCGCGCGCAGGCTCCGCAGGCTCTGCGCCTGGCTCCTCTCCTGAATCAGTGCGTCTTGCACGCGTCCGACCGCCGTCTTGAGGGCGAGCTCGTGTTGCCACTTCCGCCGCTTGAGCGTCAGGTCGAGGCGCCTCCCCTCGAGGATGCGCCGCCCCCCGTCGAAGAGGGGCCAGGTCAAGCGGACACCGGCGAAGGACTCCCTGTCAGGCTCCGAGAAGTCGAACGACACCACGCCGGCGCTGCCAAGGATCTCGATCGTCGGGAGCCAGCTCGATAGATTTTGGTTCACGCGGTGCTCGATCTCGGTCACTCGCCGGAGAGCAAACCGCATCTCTGGCGTGTTCGCGATCAGGTCGCTGGGCGTCCCGAGATCGGGCGCCGGAGGGAGGTCCGGGAGGCGGCGGCCGGCGGGGACGAGATCGGCGTCGGGGGCGGGCAGGCGGCCGAGGACCGCCGTCAGCTGCGAGTTGAGAAGGGAGATCTGTGCGGCGATGAGCGGGACCTGGGCCTGGACGTTGAGCAGCTGCTGCTCCTGCTGGAGGACGGCCAGCCTGGTCACCAGGTGCTGATCGAAGCGCGCCTTGACGAGGTTGAAGAGCTCCTGGTTGTATCGGACCTCGCGCTCGGTCAGCTCCTTCAGGCCGCGCTGCACCAGGATGTCGAACCAGAGCTGGGCCACCTGCTCGGCGACGTTCTGGGAGGCGATCTCGGTGCTCTGGCGCTGCTGCTCGACGAGCTCCTTGCCGACCCTCCGCTGCGCGTAGAGGTTTCCCCAGAGGTCAATCTGGTAGGACGCCGTGACGCCGATGTTCGCCGACGTGTATTTCAGCTGGAGCGGGTCGGTCTGACCCACGGGCGGAGAGCCGATGGTGACGCGCTGGATGCCCGCCGGCGTGTCGGCCGGCACGCCGATCTGAAGCGGCGACCACAAGTTCCAGGGCACCGCCGGGTCGAGCGCGTTCTCGCGGACCAACGTACGCACGTCGCGGATGAAGTAGTTGTTGCGGAGCGCCTCCTGGATGGCCTTGTCGAGCGCGGGATCGGCGAACGCGGTCCACCACACCGCGCCTTCGGTGGCTCGCCTGGCCGAGCGGCCGGCCGAGCCCGGCGGGGGGCGACGCCCGTCGGGCGCGTCTTCGGCGCCGGACGGGGCGGCGTCCAGATGCGAGATGAACGACTTGGGCGCCGGAGGGGGCCGCACGCCGACCGGGCGAATCGCCGAGCACGCCCCGGCCAGCACGAGGAGTGCGATCGCGCGGATCATGGGTGGCTCACGACCACCACGGTCGGCGCGTGCTCGAGGACGCAGCGCACCGCCACCCTCATGGTCTCGGGATCCAGCGAGGCGAAGCTCTCGTCGAGGATGACCAGCTCCACCCCCTGAAGCAGCGTGCGAGCGATGAAGAGCCGGCTCTTCTCGCCGTGCGAGAGCTGCCAGCCGGTCTCGCCGATCATCTCGTCCAGCCCGGCCGGCATCTTGGAGACCAGCTCCTCCAGCCCGAGCTCGCTGCAGAGCGCGCTGGCCTTCTCCCGCATCTCGGCGGAGGTCGGCCACTCGCGCCCGAGCAAGAGGTTGTACGCGAAGCTTCCGTTCAGGACATGGTTCTCGTGGAACTGAGGCGCGGCGGTGACGCGCCTCCGCCAGCCCGAGATGCCGAAGGTGGCGCGGTCGAGGCCGCGCAGAAGCAGCACGCCCGCCTCGGGCGTCCGCAGGCCGGTCAGCAGCGAGACCAGCGTGGACTTGCCGCCGCCCGACGGACCCTCGAGCAGGATACGATCGCCTCGCGCGATCTGGAGCGAGCAGTTCTCCAGCACCGGCCGGGTCCGCGCGTGATGCCGGAAGGTCAGGCCGCGCGCCTCGATCAAGGTCCCGTCAACCTCGTCGCTCAGCGTGCCGGCCTCCATCTCCAGGGGGACCTTCGACTCGAGCTCCGGCCGGACCACGGCGCGCAGGAGATCCCGGATCTGCTCGAAGGAGGCCGCGGCCAGCGAGATCTGCTGGAAGAAGACCGAGATCTCGTCGAAGGCGCGAAGCGCGAGGAGGATGCCGCCGACGGAGATCGCCAGCGCGCTGGCCGGCGCGGCTCCGCTGGCAAAGGCCGGCAGGAGCATCAGGAGCGCGAGGACCAGCCAGCCGTCCCGGAGGATGGCCGCCATGTGCATGGTGCGCCTGTCCATGGCCCGCGAGGTCTCGCTGTAGGCGCTCAGGCGGCGGTCCTCTTCGTCGTGCCATCGCTCGAGCGGGAGCTGAGCGAGCCGCGTCCGGTGGCCGAGCATGCGCTCGAGCAGGTCGTGCGTGATGTCGATGCGCGCCAGCGACCACCGGCGCTGCACGGTGTAGTGCCGCCAGGTGAGGACGCCGGCGACGAGCGTCCAGGCGGTGAGCGCGCCCACGTGGAGCCAGCCGCCCGCGCCCAGCGAGAGGATGATCGCCGCCAGGATCAGATCGACGAGCGAGAGGACCGCGAGCAGCGCGCCGCCGAGCGCGAGCAGCTCGACCACCTCCGACTCGGCGACGCGCCCGAAGTGCCGCCCGATCCCGTCGAGGCGTATCTCGTCGGGGGTCAGCTTGAGGATCCCGGCGAGCAGCTGCTGCTTGAGCAGCGTGCCCACGCGGATCGAGAACAGCCCCTGCCACCACACCTCGAGCAGGCGCAGCGGGATCGAGCAGGCGATGACGGCGACCCAGCCCACGAACCAGCCGGCCTCGAGGTGCGCCTGTAGCGCGGCGCGGCCGAGCATCCAGAACGAGCCGGCCAGCACCAGCGACAGCAGCATGTGGTTGACGAGGATGCCGGCCACCAGCCCCGGCATGTCGCCGAGGAGCGTCGCCGCGCGCGCGTTGCGCTGGGGCCGCATGATCCAGCAGGTCCGCAGCTCCTTCTGGCCAAGCCGCTGGAGCAGCAGCTTGGCCCGGACGCCCTCGCGCGCGTGCCCGGAGATGTCGATGTCCGCCAGGAGCTGGTCCACCTCGGCGGCGACCCTCGCCTGTTTCTCCTGGCGCACCAGCGCGAGCACGTGGCTGGTTTCGACCGAAACGATGCTGGAGTCCAGCGCGAGGAGGCGGGCCTTCTTCCAGCGCGCTCCGAGCAGCACCAGATAGAAGGGCCGGCCGTCTCGCCTGATCTGCAGGACAGCGGGCGCGGCGCGCTCGACGACGTCCGTGAGCTCGCGGTAGAGCGGCGTGATCGGCTCGAGCTCGACACCCAGCCGGCCGGCCAGCGCGAACATCCAGATCCGGCTCGGCTCGACTGCCGGATCGTGTGCGCTGAGCTCGCCGGGTTGCGCCCCGTAGCCCGCCCGGCGAGCCAGCTGCTCGAGGGCGTCGGGCAACCGATCGACGGGCCAGAGTAGATTCGACGGGTCGTGCATCATGCCGTCGGCTTCTCCACCAGCTGGCCGTCGGCAAGCCACCAGTGCCGCCATTTCCCACTGCTCCAGAGCAGCTGGTGGTTGTCCTGGTCCGCGCGCACGAGCTCTGCGTAGCGGGACTTCTCCGCCGCCAGGAGCTCGTGCGGCGGGCCGTTCTCGATGATCCGCCCGCCCTCGACCACCAGGACGCGGTCGAACTCCTGCGTTTGCACGACGTCGTGGGTCACGCAAAGCAGCGTGACGTTCGCCCACAGCTGCCGCGACCCTGCGAGGAGGCGCGCGCGCCGCCCGCGATCGAGCCCTCGAAAGGGCTCGTCGAGGATCGCCAGCCGCACACCGGAGCGGAGCATCGCTCGTCCCAGGCGAACGCGCTGGCCCTGCCCGCCGGAGACCAGCCCTCCGCCTTCGCCGAGCGGGGTCTGCAGGCCCTCCGGAAGCGCCTCGAGGATGTCGAGCATCTCGGCGCGTCTGAGGGCCGCGTCGAGCGACCAGCCGTGCGCAGCGCCGTTGCCGTACCTCAGGTTGTCGAGGAGGGTCTCATTCCAGATGCTGATCGCCGGATCGACCCAGGCGGTGACGCGGCGCAGGCGCTCGATGGTCGGCTGATCGAGCAGCTCTCCGTCAACGCGGATCTCGCCGCGCGCGGGGCGGAGCCAGCCGAGGAGGAGGCCGACCAGCGTCGACTTGCCGGCTCCCGACACGCCGACGATCGCCACGTGCTCGCCGGCGGCGATGTCGAGCGAGACCTTGTCGAGGATGATGTGGCCGCCGCCCTTGATGCGGACACGCTCCATCGAGATGGCGACGCCGGCGGCCGGCTCCGCGTCTTCGCGGTCCGGCGCCGGCTCTGCGGGAAGTGTGATTTCCAGCTCCCAATCGGGCGCGGGCGCCGGTCTCCCGGCCGGCTCCAGCTCGATGTCTCCGATCATGTCCAGGAGGCGGCGGACCCGATTCATCGCGCTCGGGAAGGTGCGCGTGAGGACGAGCAGCCGCTGGCCGAGGATCGGGAACCGCAGCGCCCAGAAAACGACGAGCAAGACGAGGGACGCCCGCTCGCTGGTCTCGAGGTAGGAGTAGACAAGCACCACGACGAGGGCGTAGCTCAGCAGCATCAGTACGCCTTCGAAGCCGACCGAGAGGCCCTGGAGCCAGTAGCGAGCCCTGGTCCACTCGACGAGCAGCGCCTCCTGCCCGCGGCGGAGCGATCGCTCCGCGCCGTGGATCCGGATCGGCGTCAGGCCGAGGAGCGCGTTCAAGATGAAGCTGCTCAGCGCGCCGGCGTGCGTCTGTACGCGCATGTCGGGCTCGTAGAAGAGCCGCTGCGCGAACAGCGGAGTCAACAGCGTGGCCGCGGTGAGGGCGAGCGCGATGCTCCACGCGCCGGGGGCCGCCCACACGAGCGCAGCCGCCGTGCTCAGCACCTCCAGGGAGATGGTGGCGCTCTGGGCGATCATGACGGGCAACGTCCGCATCGCCTGGATGTTGTGGCATCGGGACGCCATGTCGGAGGCGAGCCGGCTCTGAAAGTAGCGGTCCTCGGTCTTCGGCAGCTTCTCGAAGTAAGCCTTCCGGAGACGCACCTCGAGCCCGCGGCCGATCCCCAGCAAGCCGAGCGAGATCGGGACCTGGATCGTGAGCAGTGTCAGCGCGACCGCCGCCAGCACCAGCATGCCCGTGGCGCGGTACTCGACGGTTCCGAGGTCGCGCCCGAGATCGAGCACCGCGCGCAGCATCAGCGCCTGGAGGATCCGGCCGAACGTTGCGATGACGAGCCCGGCCGCGATCAGGAGCGGAACGCTCCAGGGATCCTGAGCGAGCAGGCGGAGCAGCGTCCGCGCGGGGCTGACCGGGGGCGCAAGGAGCGCCGTCGCGAGCTCTGCGTTCACCTGCGACGGCGCCGGGGAGGCCGCGACTTCGCCTGCGGGCGCTTCGGGGCGCCAGCCGCGGAATCGGAGCAGCACCGCGCCGGTCAGCAGGAGCTCGTCTTCGGCGTCGGGGTTCGGACGGACGGACCAGTAGGACTCGGGGATCGGAACCTCGCCGGACTCAGCCCTGGCGATCATCGAGTGCACGAGGCCCCCCGCCGTGCGTCCGCGCCGCAGCGCGCCGGCACGGACCACGGCTTCGACCGCGCGGGCAGCGGCGTCGACCACGGCGAGGGAGTGATGGCGCGGATCCGCGAGCGCCCTCGCGACGAGCGCCGGGGCCTCGGCGTCGCCCAGGTCCCGCAGGCGGCGCTCGAGCGAGGCCACCGCTTCATCCGAGCCGGCCCACTCGCGCCAGGCGGCCGCGGGCACCGACGTCGTATGCTGATAGAGCGTGCCGGCCAGCGCCTCGATGCGGCTCCAGTGGCGGCCGGCCGCGGGATCCATCACCTGCACGAAAGGTCCGATGCGCTTCCACAGGGCAACGAAGTGCGGGCGCCCACCGGCAGTCAGCGTGACGATGATGGCCGGGAGCGCGCGCGCCTCCGGGAGGAAGACATGGTCCATCGGGAGCATGACCTGCTCGGCATCGAGGCCGAGCTGGTTCGAGAGCTCTTCCAGCGTGTCGATCGAGGTACCGTCAACGTCGGTCTGGCACGCCTCGCGCAGGACGCGATAGTTGAGGTCAACGCCCATCCCGGCGAGCACGCTCTTGATGGAGGCCGGCCCGCAGTCGGTAGCCGAGATCTGGACCACCTCGGGGATGAACGTGCGTGGGCGCGGGCGAGGCTTCATGGCTTCTCAGCGGGCCTCCGCCTGGACCTGGAACTCTCTCACGCGCTCCTCGTCGTCCGCCGATTCCCCGTAGCGCCATTCGCCGATGCCCCGCATCAAGAGCGCGAAGGGTGAGACGCGAGCGACCTCGATCTCGACCGTCGCGGTCAGCCCGTGCTGGACATGGATCCTGCGGTCGGTCGGGGTCTCGATGTCGAGCTCCACCCGGACCGTTCCCGGGATGGCCTCGGGCGTGGCCGTGATTCCAGGCTCCGTCCCGACGCGGGTGACCCTGGCCGGCACCGTCCCGTAGATGGTCCAGGGATAGCCGTCGAGCTTCAGCTGCGCCGTTTGACCCGGCCGGATCATGCCGACCATCTCCTTGGGGAACCGCGCCCGGACGCGGACCTCCGCATCGGTGGCGAGGATGGTGCCCAGCCTCTGTCCATCCGCGATGAAGGCCCCCGCGCCGAGCTCGGCCACGTCAACGAGGCGCCCCGACGCGGGCGCGCGGTAGTGCCTTCTCTCGATCTGATACTCGAGCCTGCCGATCGCCACCTTCAGCTCTCGAACCTGGCCCTCGATGCGGAGCTCCTCACGCTTGAGCCCGAGGAGCTGGGCGGTGAGCGTCTGGCGTCGCACGGCCTGCTCGCGCCGGAGCCGGACGATCTCCAGGCTCTGTGCCTGGCTGGAACGCTTGAGCGCGTCAACCTCGGTGACGCGCTCCAGTTTCTCGAGATCGGAGACGAATCCGGCCGGGCTCTTCTCGGCGAGCTGCGCGCGCCGCCTGGCGAGCCGGCGCCGCGGCGTGAGCTCTCTCTCCTTCGCCACCGCCGCGCGGACCGTCGCGTCGTCGACCCGACCGCTCGCGGCAAGTTCTTCGTTCTTGTTGGCGATCTGGTCGCGAATGACGGAGAGCTCCAGCTCCAGCCCCTCCGCCGTGGCCTTGCTCTGCTCGAGCTCGAGCCGCTCGCTCCGCGTGTCGAACTCGATGAGGAGGTCGCCCTCCTTGACCTCCTGGTCGAGGTTGAGCAGCGAGCGTACGACCCGACCCGCTGCGGGCGGCTCGATCCTGTGGATCGCGTTGTGCGGCTCGATGCGGCCCTGAGAGCTGACCTTCATCACGGGCACGCGGGCGCCGACAGCCCAGACCACGAGGCCTCCGAGGGCCAGCGCGCCCAGGACGACCAGCAGGACTCGAGTGCTCGACTCGTATCCGTTCAAGGATCGGAGCGTCCGCCGGAATGGATATGCCATTGGTGCTCAGCGATTTGACCGGAGAAGGTGTCTGTCCCGCCCGGTCACCTTGTTGTCATTAGAGGTGCCGGGACCGGATCCATGGGTCCGGTCCCGGCTCATCAGCAAAGAATCAGCGAGCCTTACCAGCGCGGACGTGGACCTTGATCTTCATTGTGTCACCCCCTTTCCTTCTTGGCGTTTCAAACCGTCTCGCGTACGCCGAGACGGGCGGAGAATTGACCAGTTTCGATCTCAGCGGTTCGGCCTTTATAGGCAATAAAGAATCTCACCGCAAACAAGAAAAGCAATTGTTCGCTGCAAACCGTAAGTCGATGTGCTTCGCACACATGATGGCCTGTGGCTTTCTTGCCGTCTCACTGTGACAGCCACGCAGACGGAAAGACCTCTGGTCGTCGGTTTGTTCCCGAATTCGTCGACGAGCCGACGGCCAGCAGGCGAGACGCGGTGACGTCGGCGAGCCTTCGTGAGCGTTCACACGGCCAGCACGTACAGTGACCGTTCACACGGCCAGCACGTCAAAGCGGCGTGCTGTGCAATTTCCACACTGCCATGCAGCACACTCGCTTTTCTCACCGAGCTCGATCACGTTGTAACAAGCGTCTTGCAGGTTGCCAATTAGCAGGTCAGGCCTCACCCGCACACACATGCTCGCGAGCTCGAGGTGGAGGCGGTCCGCGTCACGCGCACCTGGTACAGGAGCACGGAGGGGGCTGCTGCCTGGACCCAAAAGCCGTGGAGATCAGGTGACCTGGACGCTGCGGACGCCGGTGGACTCGAGTCTTGCGAGGCAAGGTGGATACTGGCGTGCTTGCGGCGATGAACGAGCTCGACCCGCGCAGCCCTCACCCTTATCTCTCTCATAGAGGTTCAGTGGCTCGCCGGTGACTCGCAGCACTGGCCATTGATGAGGTCCAGAGTCAGCGGTAGCCGCGAGGGTCAAGCCGCTTGCCCTCAGAAGGCTTCAGAACCCGCCGCGTGCGGCGATGAAGTCGAGCGCCTCGCGCTCGGTCGGCATGAAGTTGGCGCAGCCGTGGCGGGTCACGACGATGGCGCCGCACGCGTTGCCCATGCGCGCGCTGCGCTGCCACTCCCAGCCGCGCAAGAAGTCCGTAGAGGAAGCCGGCCGCGAACGCGTCGCCGGCGCCCAGCACGTTGACCGGCTCGACCGGGAAGGGCGCCGCGACAATCGGCCGCTGGCCGGGCAGGTGCACGGTGGCGCCGCCGGGGCCGCGCTTGACCACGAGCGCGCCCGGCCCGCGCTCGAGCACGGCGGCCACGGCGCGGTCGAGATCGCCGCCCACCTCGGCGCCGGAGATCTGCGAGTGGGCGACCGACACGTCGGCGGCGCGCTCGAGCACGACCGCCTTCACCTCCGACTCGGTGCCGATGGCGATGTCGCACAGCGGCAGCGCGCCGCGCACAGCCACGCCGAAGGCGCGCGGGTCGTGCCACTGGTCGGGGCGGAAGTCGATGTCGAGCAGCACGGTGGCGCCGGCGCGGCGGGCGCGCTCGGCGGCCAGGAGCGTCGCGCTGCGGCTCGGGTCGCGGGTCAGCCCGGTGCCGGTGAACAGGAACGCGCGCGCCCGGTCGAGCGGTGCGGCCAGCACGTCGTCGATCGACAGCTCCAGATCCGGCGGACGGTCGCGGTAGAAGACCAGCGGAAAGCGGTCCGGCGGCTCGATGCCGAGCAGCACGGCGCTGGTGCGGTAGCCCGGCTTGACCGGCACGAAGCGGGTGTCGATGCCCTCGCGGCCCAGGAAGCGCAGCACGAACTCGCCGACCAGGTCGTCGCCGACCGCGGTGAGCAGCGCGGTGCGCAATCCGAGCCGGCGCGCGCCGACGCCGATGTTGGTCGGGCAGCCGCCCACGAAGGCGGCGAACCCGGTGATGTCGGGAAACGGCGCCCCGATGTCGTTCGAGTAGAGATCGATGGAGCTGCGTCCGGCCGCGATCAGGTCGAACTCGACCTCGCGACCGACCTCGCGCTCGCTCATCGCGCGCGCGCCGAGGCCGCGGACGCCTCTTCCATCGCGTGGGTCACCATCGGCACGCGCGGGTCGGTGTCGTGCCAGGTGCCCTTGACCCAGGCGTGCTCCGGGTCGTCGCTGCAGGCCAGCGACTGGGCCGACCCGGCGAGGAAGTTGAGGTAGTAGCAGTCGTAGCCGTACGCGGCGCTGACCGGGTGGTAGCCGAACGGGACCAGCACCACGTCGCCGTCGCGCGCGGTCATGGTGGCGTCGAGGCCGTGCTCCGGCGAGTAGACCCGCTGCACCGCGTGTCCGCCGGCGCGCGCCATCTTGTAGAAGTAGATCTCCTCGAGGTCGGCCTCGATGAGCGCGCCGCCGTCGCCGCGGTGCACGTCGTGCTTGTGCGGCGGATAGCTCGACCAGTTGCCGCTCGGCGTGTAGACCTCGACGCACACCAGGCGATGGCAGTCGAAGCCGGGCGGCAGGATGCCGTTTATCTGGCGCGTGTTGGTGCCGCCGCCGCGGATCTCGATCGCCACGTCGGCCGGCGTGACCAGGCGTGCCTCGTGGTCGCGGTCGGTCGGCGCGCTGGCCAGGGCGACCTCGACGCCCTCGCTCTCGGCGCGCAGCTCGAAGCGGGTGCCGCGCGGCAGGTAGATCGCCCACGGCATGCCGGAGAAGACGTCCGGCCGGCGCCCGATGCGCGGCCAGTCGCCGCGATTCGATGTCACGCCGGCGACGCCGCCCAGCAGCACCAGCGCCGCCTCGCGCTCGCCGGTGTCCGCCGCCCAGGTCTGCCCGCGCGCCAGCCGGCGCGCCTCGAACGCCAGGTCGGTCCAGCCGGCCGCCTCCGGCGTCACCAGGTTCACCGTGCCGGTCTGCGCAGGCCCGAGCCGCGCGCGCCGGAGCAAGCTCTCCGCCGAGTAGTGCACGCGCAGAAACGCTACGTTCCGCGATCGCCTCTGTCAATCGCGGCGTCCCCGGGCGGAGCGCCGCGCCCCGGTTCACCCGCGAAGTGACACGACTGTGTCGCTCGCAGAGGACGGGATCGCGACTGTCAGCGCGATGCGGCTTGGTACGATCGATCCATGTCGAGTCTGGGTCGCGGCGAGCTGGTGGAGCTGCTCGGTGTGGCGCGCGCGGTGGCGGCGGAGGCGGGCGCGCTGGTCCGCTCCGGCTGGCGCGTGCCCGGGACGGTGCGAAACAAGGGGCCGGTCGATCTGGTGACCGAGTACGACCTGCGCAGCGAGGAGCTCGTCCGCGAGCGGCTGATGCGCGCGTTCCCCACGCACCTCGTCGTCGGCGAGGAGACCACCGCGCCGGGCGGCGCCGGGCCGGATCCGGATCTGGCCTGGTACGTCGATCCGGTTGACGGCACCACGAACTTCGCCCACGGCCATCCGTTCTTCGCCGTCTCGATCGGCCTGTGCGAGCGCGGCCGGCCGGTCGTCGGCGTGGTCCTGGCGCCGGCGCTCGGCACCGAGTGGTGCGCGGCGCGCGGTCTGGGCGCGACCCGCGACGGCGCGCCGTGTCGCGTGTCGACGACCCACAGCCTGCTCGAGTCGCTGGCGGCGACGAGCTTCCCCTACGACAAGCCGGCCGGCGAGAAGAGCAACTTTCGCCAGTTCGAGGCGTTCTACCGGCGCACGCGCGGCGTCCGTCGCTGTGGCGCGGCGGCGCTCGACTTCGCCATGACCGCCGACGGCACCTACGGCTTCTACTGGGGCTACGACCTCGGGCCGTGGGACGCATGCGCCGGCGCGCTGCTGGTCGAGGAGGCAGGAGGCCGCGTCACGGACGTGAGGGGCGGCGAGCTGCTGCCGCCGGCCGGCGCCGTGCTGGCCACCAACGGCCTCATGCACGGCGCGGCGCTGGACCTGCTGGCCGAGGTGCGCGCAATCGGCAGCGCGGAGCCGGACCGGCCATCGGAGTGACGCGCCGTACCATCCGAGCTATGCTGCCCGCATGTTCGGCATGGGCATGGGCGAGCTCCTGCTCATCCTGGTCGTGGCCCTCCTGGTGGTCGGCCCCGACAAGCTGCCTCAGGCGGCCAAGGCGATCGGCAAGGGCATCCGCGACTTCCGGCGCCACTCGCAGGAGCTGCAATCCACGCTCGAGCAGGACGAGAAGCTCGGCGAGGCGGTGCGCGAGCTGAGGAGCGCGCTGCGCGACGATCCTCTGCGCTTCGCCACCCGCCCCACGCCGCGTCCCTCCGGCGGAACGACCTCCGGGACCACGTCCGGTGCGATAGCAGGCTCGACAGCCGATGCGGCGTCGGGCGAGGCCGCGTCCGGATCGGCGGGCGAGCCGGCCGCGATCGGGCCCCCCTCGATCGTCCCGGCCGCCGGCACCGTGGCCAAGGAGAGCCCGGCGCCGCAGGCAGCCCGCCCGTCGGACGCGCTGCCGGACCCGCGCACGTCGCCGCCGCGCTCCAAGGTCGACGACCCGGCCCATGGCTGAGGAGCCGGACGACAGCAAGGTCATGCGTCTCCCGGTGCCCGCCGGGGACACAGACCTCGCGCTGCCGTCGCCGCCGCCTCCGCCGAGGCCCCCCGCGTCGGGCGACGAGCTCGAGGACTCGCGCATGCCGTTCCTCGAGCACCTGCGCGAGCTGCGCATCCGGCTGCGCAACGCCATCGCCGCGCTCCTCGTCGGCTTTCTGATCGCGTTCTTCTTCAAGCAGGAGCTGTTCGTCCTGCTGGCCCGGCCGCTTGTCGACGTGTGGCAGCAGGTGGGGGTCGGCAACGAGTCGCTGGGCAAGCCGGTCCTCTACTTCAACTCGCTGACCGAGCCGTTCTGGGTCTACCTCTCGGTCTCGCTGTGGGGCGGCGTCTTCGTCGCCTCGCCGGCCATCTTCCACCAGCTGTGGCTGTTCGTCGCGCCCGGCCTGTACCGCCACGAGCGGCGCTACGGGGTCCTGTTCGCCATCTCGTCCGCGTTCCTGTTCATCGGCGGCGCGGTGTTCTGCTACTACCTGGTGCTGCCGGCGGCCTACGGCTTCTTCCTCAACTACTCGACCCACAACCTGGCCGACCTGCAGCGCGGCCTCGGCGTCGAGTACTCGCTGGCCGACGCGATCGCGCTGCAGCCGCTGCTCGGCATGGACGCCTACCTCGGCTTCGTCAAGAAGCTGCTGCTCGCGTTCGGCCTCGTGTTCGAGCTGCCGCTGTTGATCCTGTTTCTGGCCCTGGCCGGAGCCGTCACCCACCGCGGCCTGTGGCGCTTCAACCGCTGGTTCATCGTCGTGGCCTTCGTGGTAGCCGCGCTGCTCACGCCGGGTCCGGACATCATCTCGCAGGTGATGATGGCCCTGCCGATGATCGTCCTCTACAACGGGTCGATCCTGCTCGCGTACATGGTCGACCGCCGCCGCGTCGCGGCCGAGCGCGCCGCCGCCGCGGCCGGACCTGCACCTGCACCGGACCCGGACGCGGACCCGGGCGCCGAAGACTAGGCTTTTTCCGGCTCGCGCGGCCAGTCGATGACGCGGAACCAGACGAACGCCACGGCGCTGGCCGCGGCGAGCCACACGAGACAGCTCGGTGATGGCGAGCCGCCGCTGGCGCGCGTGGGCAAGCGCGACGGCGTCCTCGCGCACGGCGGGCAGGGTCGTCCAGCGCTCCGGCGTGTCGGCGGCGGCGTAGTCGGCCTGCAGCTGGGTGCGGATGTCCTCGTAGGCCGAGTCGGATCGGCTCCAGGCGAAGCCGAACGCGGGCAGAAGGCCGACGACGAAGGCGAGCGCGAGGCCGGCGGCGAAGCGGGCGCGCGGCGAGTCGACCAGGCCGTCGCCCAGGCTGGCCGAGAAGGAGGGGCGGCGGAAGGTCGCGCCGGCCACCACGCCCTGCGGCGGATCGGTGCGCGAGGTGGCGGCTCGCTGCGACATCGCGAGCACGCGCGTGGGCATGTCGGCCAGCTCGGGCATCGCGCTCTGATGGGCGTCGGGCGGCTGGAACGGATCGCGCCCGGCCGGCGCCTCGGCGAGAGCGAGCGTCGGCGCCAGCGCCGGCGAAGGCGTCGAGAAGATCGGCGGCGGCGGGCCCACCGGTGCGGTCACGAGCGCCGGCGCGGCCGGCGAGGCCGCTCGCTGCGCGGGCGGAACCGGCGGCGGCCCGGCGCGCGGCGGCGTCTCGCCGGCCCAGCCGGGCAGGGTGGTCGCCCCGGCAGCGGCCGGCGGCGGTCGCACCGTCGCGGGCGCGGGCTGGCCGTCGGCGCCGTCGACGCTGGTCAGCTCCCAGCCGGTGTCGGTCCGCTCGTTCGGGTCGAGCGCACCGAGGCTCACGCCGACGTCGCCCGCACGATCGAGGGCGGCGGCCAGCCCCGACTCGTAGCGCGGGCCGAGCGGCGTGGGCGCTCCGTCGCCGACGAGGCTCGCGTGGGCGCCGAGCGCCTCGAGCTCGCCGACGAGCCGCTGCGCCGCCGCGAGATCGAGCGATGCGCGGGCGCAGAAGCGCCCCTCCTTGAGCCGGCGCACGACCGCCGGCGGCGACATGCCGTATCGCTGTCCGAGCGCGCCGGCCAGGATCTCCATGCCGGCCGACGTGGCGTCGCGGCTGCCCTCGATGAAGACGTGGTAGCGCACCCCGCCGCCTCCCCCCTGTCCTGTTGCGCGCCGGTCACTCGCCCGAAGCGCGTTGAGCTCGGCCGACCTCGTCGGCCCGCGAAACCGTCTTCCCCCTCGGGCTAGCCCAGATCGATCACGATGACGCGGTTGCCGCCGACGTCATCGGGGTCGTCGACCGGTCCGGGACGGCCGAGCCCACGATCGAGCTCGTCGTCATCCATCGGGTATCTGATCTTTCGATCTGGATCCGGCCCGCGTTCCGGCCGATCGATCGGCAGGTGGAGCGGCACTGGTTGCCAGACCGACGTGCGGTGGCGTGGTCCCCGCGGTCGATGAGAGCGCCCCATGCGAATAATCATAGCAACCGCGGAATCGCCGAAGTGCCGGGAAAGTTGCGCCCTTACTGACGATACATGTATCGTATGGTCATGGCCTCGTCCTTCAGGAGCGATCGGAGCGGCCGGAACGCACCACGGCTTCGGCTCCGCTCATCTCATTCCGCGCGCATTCGCCTCCAGGTGAGCCACCGCGGGAGCGGCTCGTGGAAGCCGCCCGGCAAGGAGGACGACGCCATCTACGAGAGCGACCTGGTTCCGTCCGCGCGCCCGCGCGAGGACTGAAGCGGGACGCAGCCGGGGGGCGCTGGTCGCGCAGCGCGGGTCGCCGCCGAGGGGGGGCCTCTGTCCCGGAGCCCGGCGCCGGCTACTGGCCGGTCGCCTCGGTCAGGCCGTCGCGGGCGCGAGCGTCGTCCGGCTCGAGCTTGAGCGCGCGGCGGAAGCTGGCCGCCGCCTGCTGCTTGCGGCCCGAGGCGAGCAGCGCCTCGCCCAGCAGCGTGTGCGCGCGGGCCCGGCGCGGCACCAGCTTGGCCGCGCGGCGAAGATGGGACAGCGCGGCGTCGGTCGAGCCCTGGCTGAGCGCGATCTCGCCCAGGCCGAGCATCGCGGTGGCGTTGTTCGGATCGAGGGCGCGCGCCTTGTTGAAGCTGGTGGCCGCGCCGAGGAAGTCGCCGTTGGCAAGATCGCGGTCGCCCAGCTTGGCGTAGAACTCGGCCTTGCCGGCGTCGCCGCCGCCTCCACCGGCCGGCTCGGGCCGGCGCTCCGGCGGGCTCGGCCTCACCGCCGGCACGCTGCGCGCGGCGCTGTCCTCGCCGCCTTTCGGCTCGGCGCCTATCTGATCGAAGCGGCCGCGCTGGCGGGCTGGCTTTCGCCCGCTCGGGCTGCGCTCGCCGTCTGCGCGGGCCAGCTTGCTGCGCGGCGACGGTGCGGCCGGCTCTCCCTTGCTGGCCCGATCGCGAGCCGGTTTCGCCTTCGGCTCGGCCGCGGGCTTGTCCGTCGCTGTCGATGATGTGGCGGATGATGCCGCGGCAGTGTCCGCCGGCGGCTCGGCCGGCTTGTCCGCGGTCGGCGGCTCGGCCGGCTCGGCCGGCGCAGGCGCGGCCGGCGTGGCCGCCGCGGTGAGCGTGTCGCCCGGCACCGCCTCGTCCGCCACCGGCGCGGCGTCCTCGTCGCCCTTCATCGTGGCCAGGGCGAACGCACCGGCCGCTCCGAGCAGCACCGCGCCGCCCACGATCACCGCCAGCCGCCACGGGTGGCGCTTCGGCTCGGCGTACTCCTCGTCGTGCGCCAGCAGGCCGGTGTCGCTCGGCGCCAGCCGGCGCGCGCGCTCGACGCGCACGCTCGGTTCGGCGGGGGCGTCCTCGTCGTCCATGGCGTCGCCGTCGGCGTACCAGGCCGACGACAGCCCGCCCGAGCCGCCCGGGCCGCTGCCGTTCTGCGGCTGCGCCGCCCGCGTCGCTGTCTGCTGCGAAAGCTGCGCGCGCTTGCCGCCGGCTGTCGCTCCCACCCCGAGCCCGAGCGCGGTCGCGGTGCCGACGCCGTCCCGGGCCGCCTGGGGCGCGGGCAGCTCCGGCTGCGCCGGCGACGGTCCCGAGGATCGGCGCGTCTCGACGGCGACGACGCCCGCTGTCTCCGTCGCCGGGGGCGCGATCGCCGGGGTGACGTCGATCGGCAGGTCGTTGGGCATGTCGCCGGGCCCGCGCGCGCCCAGCTTGGCGATCGCCTGCGACACCGACGGCTGCACGGTCTCGGCCCGGCGCGCCACCTCGTCGGTCATGATGTGGCCGCTGTCCGAGCCCTGGCGCAGCGCCTCGATCACGCGGAACACGGTGATGAAGCGCTGGTCGGGGCGCTTGGCCAGCATGCGCATGACCGCGTGGTTGAGCCAGGCCGGCACCTCGGAGCGCCGCTCTTGCGGCTCGAGCGGCTCCGCCTCGACGTGCCGGGTCAGCACGTCGAACACCTTGCCGCCCACGAACGGCGGCTCGCCGGCCAGCATCTCGTAGGCGATGCAGCCGAGCGAGTAGATGTCGGCCCGGCGGTCGAGCGCGTCGCCGCGCGCCTGCTCGGGCGACATGTAGTGCGGGTCGCCGAAGGTCATGCCGAGGCTGGTCGATGCTGCCTCGCCCTCCTTCTCGACCAGCTTGGCCAGCCCGAAGTCGAGCAGCTTGACGAAGGCGCGCGGCCCCTTGCCGCGCCGGTTGGCCAGGAACACGTTGCGCGGGCGCAGGTCGCGGTGGATGTAGCCCATCGCGTGCGCCTCCATGAGCGTCTCGCCCAGCTGGATGAGCACGTCGACGGCGCGGTCGATCTCGAGCTGGCCCTCGCGCTCGATCATGTCGGCCAGGGTCTCGCCCTCGAGCAGCTCCATGGCCAGGTACAGCCGGCCGTCGCCGGTGCGCCCGAAGTCGAAGATCTCGACGATGTGCTCGTTCTCGATCTGGCCGACGGTGGTCGCCTCGCGGCGGAAGCGCTCGATGGCCAGGTCGTCGCGGCTGAGCTCGTGGTGCAGCACCTTGACCGCCACCTTGCGCCGCAAGGTGATGTGCTCGGCGCGATAGATCGTTCCGGAGCCGCCGTTGCCCATGCGGTCGAGCAGGATGTAGCGCTCGCCGACGGTGGTGCCGATCATCGGATCGGCGGCGTCCTCCTGCACCCGCGCGGTGCCACAGTTCGGGCAGAACAGGGCATCGCCGGGGTACTCGAGGCGACACTTGCGACAGATGATCTTCGCAGGTGTTGAGCTCACCGCGGACCAACTATAGCTGATCCCCCGCGCAACGCCCGGCCGCAGACTGTGCGCTGCCAGACCTAGCCGTCGTCGGTGTCGCCGTCGGCACCGCCGCCGCCGTCCCGCCGGCGCATGAGCTGGCGCACTTCTTCCTCCAGCTCGTCGTCCGTGACCAGCTGGCGGGCCAGGAGCACGTTGAGCAGGGCGCGCAGCCGGGTCTCGACGTCGGCCACATCCGACAGCTTCTGAAACGGAAGCGTGACCGGTCCGTCGACGCCGGGGCGCCTGGCCACCCCGCCCGGGGGCGTGCGCGGCTCACTCCGACCCGCGGCCCGCGCCGCCTCGAACCCGACCGCGTCGGCGCGCGGCTCGGAAAAGCCGGCCTCGCCGGCGCGACCGTCGCCAGCGCCGCGCTTGATGACCTCGGTCACGAGCGCGCGGTAGGTCTGCTCGACCAGCTCCTCGACCGCCGACACCGTCATCAGAACCGGCTCCACCCGGCAGCCGGTGACGTGCTCGACCTCGGCCACGGCGACGGCGTCGGTCGGGTCGGCCATGGCCAGCCGGAGCACGCGCCCTCCGCCGCCGTACGACGACACCGACAATGGTGCCACTCTTTGCCGGCGGCACACATCTCGCTGCAGCTCGCGCACAGCCTCCGGCTCGGGCGCAACCGTCGCCGGGTCGCCGGTCGCTACCCGGACGTGGCGGCGCAGCGCGGCCAGCAGCGCGACCTCGTCGATACCGCACTCACGCACCAGTGCACACACCAGCGGCGTGCCATCGCGGTCGGCCGCGGCCGCTGCGCGCTCGAGTGAGGCGGCCGTGGCGAGCCCCTCTTCGAGCACGATTTCGGCCAGCGGCTTGGGCAAGGGAACCGGTACACGCTACAGGATTCGAACCTGTGACCTTTGGCTCCGGAGGCCAACGCTCTATCCAGCTGAGCTAAGCGTGCGAGACAAGAGGGTGTATACCGGAGCTGGTTCGCATCGGCAAGAGGTTGACGCACCCGTCGCTGCGCCTCGCTTAGCTGCCGTCGACAATCCCCGACGCGCCTGCTTCCTGGGATAATACAGCACGACATGTCAGCGGAAGTTCCTCCTGGTCAACCTCCTCCTCGTCCCTCCCCCAGAACTCTAGAGCACGTCGTCATTCGCTTCGCCGGTGACTCCGGCGACGGCATGCAGCTGACGGGCACCGAGTTCACCAAGGCCGCCGCCGCGGCGGGGAACGACATCTCGACCTTTCCAGACTTCCCGGCCGAGATTCGAGCTCCGGCCGGAAGCCTGGCCGGGGTATCCGGTTTCCAGCTCCACTTCTCGTCGAGCGAGATCTACACGCCGGGAGACGCGCCAGACGTGCTCGTGGCCATGAACCCGGCCGCGCTGCGCGCGAACCTCGCCGACCTCGTCGAGAACGGCATCCTCATCGTCAACACCGGCACCTTCACGCCGCCGAACTTGAAGAAGGCCGGCTACGAGAAGGACCCGCTGGCCGAGGAGTCGCTGCGCCAGAAGTACCGCGTGCACGGCATCGACATCAGCAAGCTGACAAACGCGGCGCTCGACGAGACCGACCTCACGACCAAGGAGAAGGGGCGCTGCAAGAACTTCTTCGCCCTCGGTCTGATGTTCTGGGCCTACTCGCGCGATCCGCAGACAGAGACGTCGCAGATCCAGGCCAAGTTCGCCAAGGACGCGCGTCTGGCCGACGCCAACGTGCGCTCGTTCAAGGCCGGCTATCACTACGGCGAGACGGCCGAGATGTTCCAGGACGTCTACCGCGTGGAGCAGGCGCGCTTCGAGCCGGGCACCTATCGCAACATCACCGGCAACGAGGCCATCGCGCTCGGCCTGGTGGCGGGAGCCCACCTGGCCGGCAAGCCGCTCTTCTACAGCGGCTATCCGATCACGCCGGCGTCGTCGCTGCTCCACTATCTGTCGAACTACAAGAACCACGGCGTGACGACGTTCCAGGCCGAGGACGAGATCGCCGGCATCGGCGCCGCCATCGGCGCGGCCTACGGCGGAGCGCTCGCGGTCACCGCGTCGTCCGGCCCTGGCATCTCGCTCAAGGCCGAGGGCATGGCGCTGGCCGCGATGACCGAGCTGCCGATGGTGATCGTCAGCGTCCAGCGCGGCGGCCCGTCCACCGGCCTGCCGACCAAGACCGAGCAGTCCGACCTCTTGCAGGCGCTCTACGGCCGCAACGGCGACTGCCCGCTGCCGGTCATCGCCGCCTACTCGCCGGCCGACGCGTTCGAGGCCGCGATCCTGGCCGTGCGCCTCGCGGTCAAGTACGTCATGCCGGTCATCCTCCTGTCCGACGGCTTCCTGGCCAACGGATCGGAGCCGTGGCGCCTGCCCGACGTGGACGCGATGCAGCCGTTCAAGGTCGTGCACCGCGAGGACCCGAAGGGCTACAACGTCTATGCGCGCGACCCGGAGACGCTGGCGCGCGAGTGGGTCGTCCCCGGCGCCGCCGGCTTCGAGCACCGCATCGGCGGCCTGGAGAAGGACTTCCTGACCGGCGCGGTGTCGTACGACCCGATCAACCACGAGCGCATGACGCACGTGCGCGCCGACCACGTGCAGAAGGTCGCGCAGGAGTGCGGGCCGGTCGACCTCTACGGCGACGACGAGGGGGACGTGCTCGTCATCGGATGGGGCGGCACGTTCGGCGCGCTGCGCCAGGCCGCCATCCGGCTGCGCAGCATGGGCCGGCGCGTCTCGCACGTGCAGCTGCGCTGGCTGAGCCCGCTCAACCCGGATCTCGAGCGCGTGCTGCCGCGCTTCCGCCGCGTGCTGGTGGCGGAGCTCAACATGGGGCAGCTGCTGATGGTGCTGCGCGCCAAGTTCCTGGTCGACGCGGTCGGCCTCAACAAGGTCCAGGGACAGCCGTTCAAGGTCGCCGAGGTGATCAAGGCGGTGGAGGACCTGCTCCAGGATGATCGGACCCTGCCCATCGACGTGGCAGCGAGGAGGGCGGCGCGATGACCCCGCCTGTGAAGCTGAGCAAGAAGGACTTCGCCACCGACCAGGACGTCAGGTGGTGCCCGGGCTGCGGCGACTACGCCATCCTGGCCGCGGTGCAGAAGACGCTGGCCGAGATCGGGGTCAGGCGCGAGAACACCGTGTTCGTGTCCGGGATCGGCTGCTCCAGCCGGTTCCCCTACTACATGAACACGTACGGGTTCCACAGCATCCACGGCCGCGCGCCGGCCATCGCCACCGGTCTCAAGGTGGCGCGGCCCGATCTGTCGGTGTGGGTCATCACCGGCGACGGCGACGGGCTGTCGATCGGCGGCAACCACCTGTTGCACGCGCTGCGCCGCAACGTCGACCTCAACATCATCCTGTTCAACAACCAGATCTACGGGCTGACAAAGGGGCAGTACTCGCCCACGTCGGCGATCGGCACCAAGGCGCCGTCCACGCCGGTCGGCTCGGTCGATTACCCGATCCAGCCGCTGCAGGTGGCGCTCGGCGCCGGCGCCACGTTCGTGGCCCGCTGCATCGACGTCGAGGCGGCCGAGATGGGCGAGACGCTGAGGCGCGCCGCGGCGCACCGCGGGGCCTCGTTCGTCGAGGTGCTGCAGAACTGCCCGGTGTTCAACGACGGCGTGTGGGATCCGGTGACCGACAAGTCGACCGCGATCGCGCGCCAGCTGCGGCTCACGCACGGCCAGCCGCTCCTGTTCGAGGGCGGCAAGCGCGGCATCCGGCTGCGCCCGGACCTGGTCCCCGAGGCGGTGGAGGTCGGCGACGGCCCCGGCCAGTACAAGGTCGAGGACCTCCTGGTCCACGACGAGCGCGCCGCGCCCGCCTTCGCGTTCCTGCTCACCCAGCTCACCTATCCGGAGATGCCGATCCCGCTGGGCATCCTGCGCGCGGTCGACAAGACGCCGTACGACCAGATGGTCCACGAGCAGGTCGCGGCGGTGACCGAGAAGCGCGGCAAGGGCGACCTCAAGCAGCTCCTGCACTCCGGCATGACCTGGAAGGTCGGCCCCTGAGCCGCGGTCCGGTCGCTGATCGCCAAGAAGACGTTCACGTGCACGTGCACGAGTACGCGCACGAGTACGTGTACGAGTACGTGTACCGCTTGGCGTTCTGGCGTCTTGGCGTTCTAATCACGCGGCATGCGCGCAATCCTGTGTCTGGTGTGGGTCCTGGGCGGCTGCGCGGTCGGGGCGCCGCCCGGCTTCAGCAAGGGTGACTCGTGGGGCTTTCCGCTGGTCGGCCCGCTCGAGGACGACGTGCTGCTGGTGCCGGTGCTCGTGAACGACCGGGCCGAGCCGGTGCTGTTCATGATCGATCCGGACTCGGCGGTGTCGTCGATCGACAACGCGCTGCAGAACGAGCTCAAGCCGTACAGCCGCCAGGTCCCGCACGAGCTCAACGAGCGCGATCAGCGGGTGCCTGTGTTCATCGCCGAGCTCAAGCGCCTCCGGGTCGGTGAGCTGGAGATCAACAACCTCAAGGTGCGCGTGCACAAGGCCGGCACCTTCTGGGCCGGAGGTCGGCTGGTGCGCGGGATCCTGGGCCGCGACGTGCTGGCCGACTCGCTCCTGCTGTCGATCGACCGCGACCGCGGCGTGGGCATCCTGGCCACCCAGGGCGGCATCTCGCCGCCGCGGCAGGCGCAGGAGATCTCGTTTCGCCCCTTCTTCCACCGGCACATCGCCAAGGTGAAGATCAACGGGCGGAACGAGCTCAACATGCACCTGGACCTCGGCGCCCGCACCACGATGCTGTGGGGCGAAAAGATCAAGAAGGTCGGGCTGCCCAGGCTGAACGTGCGCGCCGAGCTGCAGGACGAGTACGGCACCACGTGGCAGGAGAGCTGGGGCGGCCTCGCCGCGACGGTGGAGGTCGGCGGCGCGCGGGTCGACGCGATCGTCGTGCTGCCGTACGGGGATCTGCGGGTCAACAAGGCGGACGTCGACGGTGCGCTGGGGCAGAACTTCTTCTCCCACTTCAACGTCATCGCCAACTGGCACGAGCGGAAGGTCTGGCTCCGGAAGCGCACCAGCGACGTGGTGGGCACCGCGCCCGAGCGGCTGCGCCGGTGGGGCCGGTTCGAGGGCTGTGCGCGACCGGCCTGCGTGAAGGTGGAGCTCGTGCGCGGCGATGCGCCGGCTCCGGCGGCCCCGACCCCAGCACCGGGCGCGACGCCTGCGCCGGGCGCGACGCCTGCACCGGGAGGCGCGGCCCCGACACCGGCACCGGGCGGCGCGGCTCCGGCACCGGCGCCCGCCGCCGCCGCGCAGCCGGACACGACGGTGCAGCCGGCCAGCCCGGCGCCGCCTCCAGGGACCTCCGCGCTGCGCGAGATCCGCATCGTGCGCGAGCCGCGCACGCTCAGCTCCACCTACGAGGTCCTGCTCGAGGCGGTCCGCGATGACGGCGAGCCGCTGGGCCTGCCGCGCCTGCGCGCCACGCTGATGGCGGGCGTGCAGACCGTGTCGGAGACCCAGGTGGCGTCCGACTACGCCGCCGCGGCCGCGTTCCTGGTGGTCGACGCCAGCCCGTTCCCGCGCGACTGCGAGCAGACCGCCACCGGCCAGCGCTGCGTGTTCCAGCAGGCCAGCCGGTAGCGGCACCCGTCATCGTTCGCGCAGGCGATAGCCGCCGAGGATCGTCTGCTCGACGCGGTTGTCGTCCTTGTCGACAGCCGTCGCGCGCAGCGACACCAGACCCTCGCCGGGCGGATGGCGGACCAGCGCGACGGCAACGTCGCCCAGGCGAATGACGAGCGCCGGGGACCAGCTCTTGCCGCCGTCGTAGGACGCGTCGACAGTCAGGTCGCGCAGCGAGGCGGCCGGCGCGCCCGTGTGCCGCGTCACCGTGATCGGGATCAGGAACGGGCGATCGGACGGCGCCCTGTTGAAGTCGTCGAGGTCGGGCGTGAACCGGACCGCCAGGATCGGCAGCGGCGCCGGCTCCTCGCCCGCGACCTGGCCGGAGCGGAACGTCCAGGCGACGTCGACCTGGGTGGACAGCTGCTCCACCTCGTCGCGGATCGACTGCACCTCGACCCGGTACTCGGCCGGCTCCGGCGGCACCGCGAACAGACCGTTGCCCGGCTCGTCGTTCTCGCCGACGAGCGATCCATCGCGGAAGACCCGCGTGTGACCGGTCGAGGTGGTGGGCAGGGCGAGGTGGCCGTCGCGATCGCGACGGAGCGCGCTGGCGACCGACACGTCGATCTCGTCGCCCAGGCGAGTCATCCAGAAGCCCGGACCTTCGTCGACGGAGACATCGGGGCCCAGCACGGCGTCGTTCCAGCGGGAGCGGTAGTGGCGGCCCGCCTCGTAGCGGGGGAAGAAGAGGACACGCAGCGTCGTCCGCCACGGGAAGTCGATCAGGTTCCACTCACGGACGTCGAGGACCCACGACATCTCCTCGGTGGAGAGGTACGAGACGCGCCGGCGCATCGGCAGGTCGACGAAGAGTCCCTGGGTGAACAGCTCGAGGAACTCGGCGTCGGGACTGGGGTAGTGAGAGACGAAGGCGTACTGGTCGGGACCCTGCGCCGCGTACGAGTTGCGCACCGTCGCGAGCTCGTCGTTGTGGACAGTGCGCTCGAAGCCGTCCGGGAACCGACCCCGCTCGGGGAAGAAGGACAGATCGTAGGTGTACGGGCTGTTGACGAAGCTGTTCTCGGGGCCCGGCTCGGCCCACTGGCTCTGCACCCACGTGGCGAGCTCTGCCGCCGGAACCGCCTCGCCCAGCTGCTTGGTGTAGAACAGGTCGAAGAAGACCTCGGCGCCGAAGCCGCCGAGGAACCCGTGATCGACCTGGACGGGACCGGCCCCGGTGTGGCGCAGGAAGATGACCTGCTCGACCAATCGGACCGCCGATGGAGGCGGCACGACGATGCGGACCGGCTGCGCCTCTCGCGCGTCCAGCGTGATCGTCATGTCCGCGTCCAGCTCCAGCAGCGGCTGCATGAGCAGCGCGACGTAGAGCAACCCGCTGGGCGTGTTTCCCTCGACCCGCCCGTCGAGCAGGTAGCGCCCGCGCGGCAGGCGCATCGTGCTCGTCCCGACGGACTCGAGCCGCTGGAAGTCGCCGCTGTCCAGGTTGAGCATGCCGCTCAGGCCGATGCCCGGGTTCCCCTCGCGGTCGATGTGAACCAGCTCGAGCTCGTAGCTCTCCACCTCGCGCTCGACGGCGACCGTCGTGCGCAGAGACTGGCCGGCTCCGGTGGCCACCAGGGCGCCGGCGAACCTGCCGTCGCTGTCGCCGGCGCGCGTGTCGGCGGTGATCGACACCTGCGCCTCGCCGCCGGCCGGCACCGTCACCTCGGCCGGTGCGACCGTGAACATGCCGGCGGGCGCGGCCGCGCCGTCCGGTCCGGTCACGTCGAACGCGAGCGACAGGACGATCGGATCGGCTCCGTGGTTGCGATAGGTGAGGCTGCGCGCGATCGGCTCGTCGTCGTCGTGCGGCCACAGCGCGCGGCCCAGGCTCAGGCTGGCCGGCGAGGCGACGAGGTCCTGGACGATGGCGCGCTCGACGGCCACGCGCCCGGTTCCCTGCTGGAACACGGTCAGCTCGGCGTTCGGCTCGGCCGACGCCATCAGCGCGCCCTTGAGATCGTCGGCGCGCCAGTCCGGATGCTGCTGCGACAGCAGCGCCGCCGCGCCGGCCACGTGCGGCGTCGCCATCGACGTGCCGTCGAGGCGGGCGTAGAAGTCGTCGACTGGATCGAGATCGCCCAGCGGCGTGCCGGCGGCGCGCGCGGCCGCGATGGCGACGCCGGGGGCAGTGATGTCCGGCTTGAGCCCGCCGTCGCCGATGCGCGGACCGCGGCACGAGAAGCTGGCCAGCTCGTCGTCCGGATCCACGGCGCCGACCGACAGCGCCGCGTCGGCGGTGCTCGGCGAGGCGACCTGCAGCGAGTCAGATCCGCCGCAGGTGCCCTCGTTGCCGGACGCGACCACGAACAGAATGCCGTGCTCGGCGGTGAGCGTGTTGATCGCCTCCTCCACCGGATCCATCTCCGGCGTATCGATCCCACCCAGGCTCATGTTCACGACCACCGCGCCGCTGGTGGCCGCCCACTCCATGCCGGCCAGGATGGAGGAATCGGGGCACTCGAAGTCGCAGACCTTGCCGACCAGGAGCAGGGCGTCGGGCGCGATGCCGCGATACTTGCCGTCGCTGGCCGCGCCGCTGCCGGCCAGGATCGAGGCGACGTGGGTGCCGTGGCCCACCTCGTCGAGCGCGTCCGGCGCCCAGTCGAGGAAGCTGCGCGCCTCGACGATGCGGCCGGCGAAGTCGGCATGGGCCGTGTCGATCCCTGTGTCGAGCACCGCGACGGTGACGCCGGCGCCGGTCAAGCCTGCCGCCCACGCCTCCGGCGCCCCGATCTGCGGGGCGCTCCGATCGAGCACGAGCTTGCGCTTGCCGTCGAGCCACACCTTTGCGATCCCGCCGGCCAGCGCCGGCGCGCTCCGGGACGTCGACGACGGAGCCCCGGCCAGCGCTGACCAGACAGCGCGGGCCGCGCCGCGCGGCGCGCGCACCGACGCCCCGTTGATGCTGGCGAGCCGGTGGACGACCTGGACGCCGGCCGCCGACAGCCGGGCGTCCGGCGCGGCCCGGGTCGTGTCGGAGCGGTAGCTGACGATGAGCGGCAGGTCGGCGCGGTGCGCGTCGTCGTACTGGAGCTCGAGCAGCGCGGTCACGTCGAACAGGCGGGGATCGAGCATGCCGGCGGCCAGGAGGCGCTCGGCCTCGCCCGGCACCACGTGCAGGTGACCGTGCTCGTGTCGGGTGTGAAACGGCGCCCGCGCGCGACCCTTCACCGGCTCGATCGTGTGGCGGCCCCCCTCGAAGACGGTGACCCGGTCGCCGGTCACGAGCGTGACCGTCCGGGGCCCTGTGGCGGATCCGCCGCCGCCCGGCGCGTTCCCTGGCACCGTACCGCCGCCACCGGACGCGCCACCCGAGGCGCCGTCCGTCCCGTCCCCGGTCTCGTCCACGCCTCCGTCTCCGTCGCAGGCGAAGAACGCCACACCCAGCAGCAGGGGCGCCAGCCAGAGTCTCGTGCGCATGGGGAACTCCTCGATGAGAGACAGGCCGCGCCCATCGATGCGCCGGGCGCACCGGGCGACGCCGGATCCACGAACTCAGGACCGCAGCGCCTCCGAAAACGGGACCCGGACGCCGAAAAAGCGGCAGCGCCTGGACCTCGTCCTCCGTCCCGTCGACGCGCATACTGTGATCGCATGAGCCGCCGGCCGCCGCGATGCGCGTTCTCCGCCGCGGCCGCGCTCCTCGCCGCCGCCTGCGGCCTGCCGGAGGGGGAGTACTTCGGCCGGCTGCCGGAGCCGGATCCGGACCGCCTGGTGTTCTGCAACAGCTCCGAACCGGAGTACCTGGATCCGGCGCTGGCCACCGGCGTCCCCGACATGAAACCGATCTACGCCATGTTCGACGGCCTGACCGACTACGACCTGGATGGCTTTCCGGTGGCGTCGGCGGCGTCGTCGTGGGACATCTCGCCCGATCAGCGCGTGTTCACGTTTCACCTGCGCGAGGAGGCGCGCTGGTCGGACGGGCGGCCGCTCACCGCGCACGACTTCGCCTACAGCTTCGCGCGCGCCATGCACGCGACAACCGGCTCGCGCAACGCCGAGACGCTGTGGAAGATCAAGAACGGCGAGCTCTACACGGCGAACCGGGTGCGCCGGGTCCAGCGCGACACAGCCGGCCTGAAGCGCGGCGACCTCGTCGAGGTGGTCGGCCTCGACGGCGCGGTGGCCGAGGACCTCAAGGCGCTCGTGGTTCCGGACTCGAACCTGCGCGCCGGCCGCGCCCCGCTCGCCCTGCGCGACCTCGGTGCGCCGGCGGAGCAGGCCTACGCGACGGTGCCCCCCGGCGTCCAGGTGGTCCTGATCGAGCTGGGCGGCGAGGCGCGCGACTGGGCCTACGTCTTCTTCGACGACGACGACGGCGTGTACGGCTGGGTGCCGCTGGCCGAGCTGGACGTCCAGCCCAGCGGCGGCGTCCGCTACACGGTCCGGCGCATCGCGCGCGAGCACATGCCCGGCGTGACCCTGACGCCGGAGCCGGAAGGGACGGTGCGTCCGACGACCGTCGCCGCCGGTGCCGATCTGCTCATGCTGCCCGATGTGCTGGGCGTGCGCGCGGCCGACGATCACACGCTGGTCGTCGAGACCTGGGGCCCGCTGCCGTACCTCATCGATCTCACCCCGCAGCGCATGTTCCGCGCCGTGCCGCGCCGTGCGGTGTCGCGCTGGCCCAAGCGATGGACCCTGCCGGAGCACATCGTCACCTCCGGCGCCTACCACCTGGAAGAGTGGCGCGTGCGCGACCGGCTCGAGCTGGTCCGCTCCTCGACGTTCTGGGACCGCGCGAACGTCCGCATCGCGCGCATCACCATGTACAGCCTGAGCGAGACGACCGCCAACGCCAACCTCTACATCCAGGGCGGCTGCGACGCGCTGGCCGGCAACAACGTCGCGCCGGCCTACCTGCCGTACCTCATCGGATCCGACCCGGACGGGCCGCCGCGCTACCGCGACTTCACGCTCACGCCCTACCTGGCGGTCTACTACTACGTCATCAACAACCAGAAGTTCAGCAACGTGCACTTCCGGCGCGCGCTCAACTTCGCCGTGGATCGATCGCAGATCCCGCGCATCATGCGGGGCGGCGAGATCGGGTCAGCGCAGTTCACGCCCGGTGTTCGCATCCGCGATCTCTCTCCCGCGGATCTGCGCCTGTGCGGCGTCACCGCCGACACACCCGGCGTCGCCATGATCGTGAAGGCGGGCGAGCTCTGCTACGTGCCGCCGCCCGGCCTCGACTTCGACCCGGCCCGCGCGCGCGAGGAGATCGCGCTGGCCCGCAAGGAGCTGGGCAGCGCCTTCCCGCGCCGCATCACGATCAAGTTCAACAGCGGCTACGACGGACACAAGCTCATCGCCGAGTGGCTGCAGAGCGAGTGGCAGCGCATTCTCGGCCTCGAGGTCAACACCGACGTGCAGGAGTTCAAGACGTTCCTCAAGGACACGGTCAACATGCAGTACGACGTGGCCCGCCTGGGCTGGAGCGGCAACTTCCCCGATCCGGAGGCCGAGTTCCTGCCGCTGCACAAGTGCAACAGCCCCAACAACCGGACCAGGTTCTGCAGCCGCGAGTTCGACGAGCTGATGGCCCGGGCCGAGGGGGTGAGCGACCGCGTGCAGCGCCTGGCCCTGGCCCGCCAGGCCGAGCGCGTGATGATCGAGCAGGCGGCCATCCTCCCGCTCTACGTCTACACGCTCAAGTTCCTGACCAAGCCGTACGTGCGCGACCTGGCCACCAACGTGTCCGACAACGTGTCGCTGCGGCGCGCGTGGATCGACCCGGACTGGCGCAAGCACGCCGGCGGTGAGGCGCGGCGTTGATCCGCTACGTCCTCACTCGCATCGCCACCGGCGTGCTGGTGGTGCTGGCGGTGGCCACTGTCGCGTTCTGGCTGCTGCGCGCCGCGCCCGGCGGGCCGTTCGACGACGAGCGCCAGCTGGCGCCGGAGGTGCGGCGCAACATCGAGAAGCGCTACCACCTCGACTGGCCGGCGTGGAAGCAGTACGGCCACTACATGTCGGGGTTGATCCCGTTCGCCGGCGATCACGGCTGGAAGCCGGACCTCGGCCACTCGATGAAGCGGACGCAGACGGTCGAGGAGATCATCGCGCAGTCGTTCCCGGTCAGCGTCAAGCTGGGCCTCGTGGCGCTGCTGTTCGCCGCGCTGAGCGGCGTCGTGCTCGGCGTGCTGGCGGCGTCGCGCCACAACACCTGGGTCGATCACGGCGCCATGGGCGTGGCCCTGCTCGGCATCTCGATCCCGTCGTTCGTGCTCGGGCCGCTGCTCATCATGTTCTTCGCGCTCGGGCTGATGTGGCTGCCGCCGGCGCAGTACACCGGGTTCCGCTCGCTCATCCTGCCGGCCGGCGCGCTCGGCATGATCTACATGGGCGTGGTGGCGCGGCTGGCCCGCAGCGGCATGCTCGAGACCCTGCGCCAGGACTACATCCGCACCGCGCGCGCCAAGGGGTTGAGCGAGCTCGCGGTGGTGTGCAAGCACGCGCTCCGGCTGGGCCTCCTGCCGGTGGTGACGTTCCTGGGCCCGGCGGCGGCCGCGCTCATCAGCGGCTCGTTCGTGATCGAGAAGATCTTCCAGCTGCCCGGGCTCGGCTTCTACTTCGTCAACTCGATCAGCGACCGCGACTACCCGGTCCTGTGCGGCCTGCTCGTCTTCTACTCGGTGTTCCTGGTGCTGCTCAACCTGGCCGTCGATCTTGCGTACGGCTTCCTCGACCCGCGCATCGGGAGCCGGCGATGACGGCCTCGGCGACGCCCGCGCGGCGCGGCCGCGCGCTGTGGCCCGAGCTGGACGACGCGTGGCGCCGGCTGCGCAGGAACCGCATGGCGGTCGCGTGCGGCGCCGTGTTCCTGGTGATCTTCCTGTTCTCGTTCGCCGGCCCGCTGGTGGCCGGCTGGATCTTCGGCATCGACGCGGTGGCACAGGACACGGTCCTGGGCGCCAGCCCGCCGTCTCTGAGCCACTGGCTGGGCACCGATCAGCTCGGACGCGACATGATGGTCCGCACCATGGAGGGCGGCCGCATCGCCATCACCGTCGGCGTCACCGCCACGCTCGTCGCGCTGATCATCGGGGTGAGCTGGGGCGCTGTGGCCGGCTACGCCGGCGGCCGCATCGACGAGCTGATGATGCGCATCGTCAACGTCCTCTACGCGTTCCCCACCGTCGTGTTCGTCATCGTCATCATGGCGGTGTTCGAGACCCGCAGCCTGGTTGTCCTGTTCGCGCTCATCGGCGCCATCCACTGGTTGACGATGGCGCGCATCGTGCGCGGCCAGGTCCTGTCGCTGCGCAACCGCGAGTTCGTCGAGGCCGCCCGCTGCGTCGGCGTCTCCGCCCCGCGCATCCTGTTCCGCCACATCGTCCCCAACTGCATCGGCCCGATCATCGTCTACGCCACCCTCTCGATCCCGGGCGTCATGCTCACCGAGGCCTTCCTCTCCTTCCTCGGCCTGGGGGTCCAGGCCCCGCGCGCCTCGTGGGGCACCCTGGTCGACGAGGGCTCCCGCCTGGTCGCCATCCACCCCTGGATCCTCATCGGCCCCGGCCTGGCCATGAGCGCCACCATCTTCGCCCTCAACTTCCTCGGCGACGGCCTGCGCGACGCGTTCGATCCCCAGATGCGAATCGAGTAGGTCGGAGCAGCGAGACGGCCGTGACGCCGCGCTCAGGGATCGATGGTGGCTCGGCCCTCGTCCCGGAACGTGCGGAAGAAGGCCGCGATCTGCTGGTGCACGCCGGCGATGGGATTGTCGATGTCGACCGCGGCGCGCTGCTGCAGGGGTGGGACGAGCGGCTCGGCCCAGCGTGAGCTCTGGCGCGAGACCTCGAGCATGCCGTGCATCGCCCCGTCCCAGCGCACCGCGGCGATCGTCGCGCCACCGAGGTTGGCGTGAACCGGCGCGGTGGTGGAACCGACGGCCGCAAAGGCGAAGCTGCCGATCCCTGGAATGCCGGCCGCGGCGACCGCCGATTCGCTCGCCGGCGGGGCGGCGACCTCGTCGTGGCCCGCGAGCTGAACGAGCAGGTCGGGTCCACCGGCGCGGACCAGGCCCGGGGCCAGCGCCAGCGGATCGACCGGCTCGATCACCCAGCGCACCAGGTCGACGGTCGGATCGAAGAGCATCGCGCGCTCGACCTCGTCGAAGTCTGCCTCGACGCCGAGCACCGGCAGGAGCAGGGTCTCGATCAGCGGACGGAACTCTGCCGACTCGGCGAGCGTCTCGACGATCGAGCCGGGCAGCACGTCGAGGACGAACGCGCGCACGTCCGGCTCGGCGACCGCCACCGCGGTGCCGACCACCGCACCCATCGAGTTGCCGACGTACACGATGCGCTCGGGGTCGAAGGCGAGGTCCTCCAGGCTCGGATGTGCGTCGCGCAGCGCAGTGAGATCGCCCGCGCGCACGAGCCGCACCGTGCTCATCACGTCGGCGGCGAACTGCGCGAAGGCGGCGAGCGGAAAGCCGGGGTAGAGCGTGAGGTCCGGAGGCACTCCGGCGAGGCCGAACACCCGCGAGGTGACGTCGAGCTGCAGCGTCTCCGCGAAACCGTCCGGGCCGTCCACGTCGCCGCGCATCCCGTGGAGGCGATCGACGGCGGACGCGGCCCGCTGGCCGTGCTGGTAGGCATCGATGGCCAGCACCGCGAAGCCCTCGGCGCCCACCGTGTCGGCCAGCGCGAAGCCCGTCGTGCGGCTGGCGCTGAAACCATGGTGCGAGATCACGACCGGCAGGCGATCGATCGGAGCGTCCCTGGGCACGATCAGCACGAACGGCACGCGATCCGCCGCGCTCGATGTGGGCGAGCCCTCGGCGTCGCGCACCAGCGCGCCGACGTCGGAGCCGGTGCCCGCCGCGAAGCGCGGTGCGGCGAAGCTGCCGGCGACCACCAGCGCGGTCGTCTCGTGGGCGACAGCTGCCGTGCCCGCGGTGTCGGCCCGCGGCGCGCGGTCCACGCCGGGCCCCGGCGTCTCCGGGATGCCGAGCAGCTCGTCGAGCTCGGCGCCGGTCCACACCGCGTCGACGGCGATGTCGCCTACCGCCGCGGCCTGGATCGACGATCGCATCGCGCGCAGGTCGGCCGCCGGGTCCTCGGTGGTGAACGCGGCGAGACCCACGACGCGCTCGCGCGGCAGCCCCAGGTCCGCGAGCGCATCGAGGCTCTCCGCGAGCACGGCCTCGCGCTCGTCGCGTGCACCGCCGTCGCGCAGCGCCGCGAAGGCCGGTGCGGCGGCGAGCGGAAGGCCGTCGCTTCCGCGCACGCGATCGGTCACGACCGCGGCGTAGCGGCGCCCGCCGCGCAGGACGTGCCCGCGCGCGGGCCGGATCGCGAGCAGGCCGGAATCCGCGTCGTACTGCACCCGCAGCGGCACCACCTCGCCGTGTGCTGGCGAGCTGGCATCGACATCGACAAGCGCGATCGCGTCATCGAGCGAGGCGCTCGCACCGGGCTCGGAGCTGCTGGTCAGCGTGGCGGGGTCGAGAGTCCCCTCGACCCCGAAGGTGATGTTGCAGCTCGCGCAGAAGCCGCCGCGCCGGGCAAGCTCGTCCCGGATCGCGGCGAAGACCGGGCCATCGCTGTTCGAGTTCGGCAGCGCACCGATCGCGATGCGGCCCTGTGCGTCGCGGTAGAGCTCGCTGGGGAACGGCACGGCCGCGAACGGCAGCGGCTCCTCGCCCGCCGGAGCGAATCGTATCGCCGACGCGCTCGCGACCGGGTCCGGCGCGGCCTCCGGATCGGCGCACCCGGTCACGAGGGAGGTCAGGATTGCCAGCAGCAGCGCCCGTCGAGCCCGTGCGACCATGCCCGTGAGTTACTGCGCCGGGCTTCCTCCGGTCAATAAAAAACGAACGTGTGCTTTCTGGTGATGGATCGGGAGCGCATGCGAGCGACGGAGGTCTCGCTCGCCCGCTCGCCGTGCTTCGTTTCGGCGGGTCCCTAGATTGTCGAGGCATTCGGGCGGCACGCGATGACGCCCCGCGTCCGGGCACGCACGTCGGGCGAGGCAAGACAGGTAGCAACTGCCTCGTAGCCGGGGGCGCCGGGATGCGGCGCCACGACGCTCGGGAGGCCGTGATTGGCAGGGCAGAGAATGATCGACTCGTCGGTGCCCACGGCTGCCAGGTCCAGGATCGACGACGAGCGTGTCATCAGGAAGAGCCTGCGCCCGCCGGTCCCGACGCGTCCGCGCAGATGAGCGATCAGAGCCTCCTGGGTGGCCCTGTCGAGATCCTGTTCCACCATGTCCACGATCAGCGTGGCCGCACCTCCGGACTCCAGGCCGACGAGCAGGGCGATCAGCGCACCCGACTCCGCGGCGCCGTCGTCGAGGAGCCAGGCCAGTGCCTGATCGACCCGCGACTCGAGGACCGGGTCCGCGTCCAGTCGCGCCCTGGCCGCCTCGCCACCGTCGGCCAGCCGGTCGAGGGACAGGAAGGCGGCATCGGTCAGCGTCTCGGCCAGGCGCATGGCCAGCCGGGTCTTGCCGCTGCCCAGCGGACCGACGATGTAGCTCAACGACCGGATGTCGGTCAGCTCGAACTGTTCACCGTCCCACGGCCAGGGAAGCTCGACGGTGTGGCTGCGCCGGGCAGACGGTCCGAGCAGGCGCGCCACTTCGCCGGCGGCAGGCGCCACGCCCCGGGCGAGATCCAGACGAAGACTGCGCACCTTCTCGATCGTGGCGCCCAGCTCGCGGATCTGATGTTCGAGTGTCGCCTGATGCGCGGCCAGCGCGGGTTCCAGCCCGTGGGCCTCGCCTCCGAGCACGTTTGCCACCTGCGCGAGGCTGAGGCCGAGCCCCCTCAGGGCGACGATCTCTTCGGCTCGGGCCATCTCGGCCGGACCGTAGAGCCGCCATCCGGCCGCGTTGCGGGCCGGAGCGACAAGACCGCGCTGCTCGTAGAGCCGCAGGGCCTTGGCGGAGACGCCGAGCCGTCTGGCGGCTTCGGAAGGGCTCAGAAATCGAGCTGAAGGGCTCACGACTCACCTCGTTGTCTCGGACCCGTTGTCTCGGACCAGTATCCTTATCGAGGCGGCCCCTGCGACCGGGTCAACCGAGATCTTCCTCGATCGCCGTGGCCCTCAATGCCCACGGGTACCTGCGCCTGTCCGCCCGAGCCACGATGGCCGATCCCGGACGCCGCGATCACGATGCCGGCTGACCACCGGGGAGCTCGATGGTCTCGGTGAACGGTCCGTAAGCCACCGTCGCGGTGATGGGCGGGGCGGCCGGGTTAACCGAGATGCACAGACGCCCGCCCTCGCCGAGGCGATCGCCATCGCTCGTCCACAGCGCGCCTTCCGCGAAGACGCGGCGCTGGGCGGCGTCCACGAGCTCGACGGTCGCGCAGGCGAGGCTCCCGGGATCCGGTCCGGGGCCCTGCAGCACGAGCGAGACGTCGTCCGGCGGGACGCTGATGACCTCGAGCTTGTCGACGTCGACGCCGTCGATGCGGAGCTGCGCCGTGTACGAGCCTGACGGCAGCGCGCGCACGTGGAGGGCCTCGACGGTGGTGGTGCCCAGATTCAGGTCCGTGATGGTCGCGAGGTCCGTGTCGGTCTCGACCTCGGCCAGACCGCTCGCGCTCCACTCCACGCCGCGACTCGCGGCTCAAGTCCACGCCGCGAGGCTCAGCGCCGGGGACTCTCTGTGGACAGCGTGCGCGCGAGGCTGCTCACGGCCGGGGTCGCGCGCCCGCTGCCCACAGCGGTGCCCCGTCGCTTTGGCGGCAGTCTCTCTTTTTGTTTACACAAAAAGCTCAGGTCCACACGTGGGGCTACGAACGCTGTGTTCACGTGCAGCGCCGGCACTGCGGAGGTGACGCTTCGTGAAATGGACCGGCTGCTCGACGGGCGAGCTCGGCGATCGCGTCGCTGCCGAGAGACTCAACGTCGAAAATTTCATCGATCGACAACGGCCGTGTCGTTTTTCCTTTGACGCTCTTTGGAACGCACGCGAGCGCGCACCGACGTCCCTGCGTTGATCGCGCGATGTGGCGACGAGGGGCGGGCGCTGGCGGGTGATCATCGATGTCGAGTCGAATCGCGGGTTCGTCGTCGAGTTCGTGGCTCTGGGCGCCTTCTTTGGAGACAATTTTCGTCGTGATATGGAAAGTGGATGCAACGCGATACGTGGAAGCGAGTGCATGGGGAGCTCACGCGGCTGGCGCGATCGAAGGGTGCCTGCGATGCCGAGGAGGCGCGGTGGCTGCTCGAGGGCAAGCGGGTGCGCGTGCACGAGCCGCTCGGCTACTCGACCTTCCTGTCATATCTGGAGCACGTGTTCGGTTACGGGCCGCGAATGGCCGGCGAGAGGCTGCGGGTGGCCGAGGCGCTGGTCGGGCTGCCTGCCATGAACGACGTGCTGGCCAGCGGCGAGCTGTGCTGGTCCGCGGTGCGCGAGCTGACTCGCGTGGCGGTGCCTGCGACCGAGGCCGAGTGGATCGCGGCTGCGCGAGGAAAGTCGATGCGGGAGGTGGAAGTCATGGTGTCGGGCCGGCGGCCCGGCGACCGACCTGGCGATCCGGCAGACATGGGCGCGAAGCGACAAGTGCTGCGGCTGGAGATCTCGGCCGACGCGATGGCTGCGTTCCGCGAGGCGCGCAGACGCATCGAGCTCGACGTCGGGCACTCGCTCGACGACGACGAGGCCATCCGCATGCTGGCTCACTACGCGCTCGGCGGTCCGATCGACACAGGCCGGGCCGCCTATCAGGTGGCCATCACGCTGTGCGAGCAGTGCGGCCGCGGCACGCGCGACGGAGCGGGCCGCGAGCTGGCCGTCGAGCAGCCCGAGACCGAGGCCGCGTGCTGCGACGCGCAGCACATCGGCAACACCCACGTGGACGGGGTGCCCGGCAAGGCCACGCAGACCATCCCGCCGCGCATTCGCCGCCTCGTGTACCGCCGCGCACACGGCCGCTGCGAGGTGCCCGGTTGCCGCGCGGCGCGATTTCTGGAGATCCACCACATCGTGCCTCGAGCCGCGGGCGGCACGCACGATCCATCCCTGCGCGTCTTGCTGTGCTCGGCCCATCACCTCCAGGTCCATCGGCGAGCGCTCCGTGTCAGCGGCACGGCGCCTGATCACCTCGAGTTTCGACGTCTCCGCGAAATCCGGCCGGCGTCGGCATGCGCGAGCCCGCTGCCGCGTACGACACCGGGGCCAACGCCCGCATGCGCGAGCCCGCCGCCGCGTGCGACACCGGCCGCTGCCTGCGACCTCCACGCCCATGCGCTCGATGGGTTGCGCCGCCTCGGCTTCTCCGCCGCGGAAGCGCGGCGGGTTCTCGCGGCGGCGTCGGGCGGCGACATCGAGACGCTCCTGCGCGAGGCGCTCTCGCACCTGCGTCCGCGGGTCCACGTTTCGTGCGCGTGCGAACCGACTCGGCGTTACGGGTCGCGGCTTCGCCGCGAGGCTCCCTCGTCGCGGACTTCGGAGCGGGAATGTACGGCGAGCTGGTCATCCGCGCTGTCTGCCGCGGGTCGGAACGTGGCCGTGAGGCCGACGTCATTCCGGGCTGGGACGTCTCCGGCGTGGTCGAAGAAGTCGTCCCGGGCGTGACGCGGTTCCAGGTCGGCGACGAGGTCTTCGGCATGCCGTTCTTCCCGCGAGCGGGGAACGCGTACGCCGAGTACGTTGTCTCGCCGTCGCGCCAGATCGCGCACATGCCGCGCGGGCTCGACTTCGCCCATGCCGCCGCGCTTCCGCTCGCCGGCCTCACCGCGTGGCAGGCAGCGTCACCGGCAAGCTCGTCCTGGTCGTCCGAGGCCAGCCTACGTGAGGGTGCTCGTCTGGCTCACTGACACTCGAGCAGGACGGGGCAGTTGTCCGCCGCGCGCTGGACACACGCGACGTGCTGCTCGACCAGCTTGCGGCCCTCGCGGTCGCGCAGGAGCATCGTGCAGTCGGCGATGCACTCGCTCTGGTCGAACTTCTTCTGCTCGGCCGGCGCGCCCGCGCTCGCCTGCACGCCCGGGTCCTCGGCGCAGCGGGCGTGCTTGCGGCAGACCTCCTTGCACTCGGGGCTCGACCGCGCGGACGTGCACGCGGCTGCGAAGAGGGCGGCGAGCAGAAGTGAGGCGAGGCTGCGGCTCACCGCTCGAGTCTAGCCCGGGTTCGCCGCCTGCGTCACCGCGAGCCGGCCGCGCCTGGCCGCGCAGCTACTGCGGGCGCAGGGTCGCCGTGATGCGGGCGACGGCGCGCTGGACGTCGCGGGCGCGCTCGGGGCTGGCCGGGAAGCGCTGGCGGGCGTGCCACAGGGTGCGCCCGGTGTGGTTGTCGATCAGCGTCATCTCCAGCAGCAGGGCGGAGCGGCCGTCGTGGGGGCCGCCGGCATAGTAGTCGGGGCGCACGCCGGAGTACTCGACGTGGGTGCCGGCGCGCGCGAAGGCGTCGACCGTGTCGATGGCGATCTGGAACAGCTGCGGGTCGCGCGCGATGGCGAACGCCACGCGTCCGGTGGTGCGGGCCACGCCGGTCGCCACGCCGCCGGCGACGCGGACGACGCCGGTCGCGACCTTGCCCGCCCCGTCCGCCACCTTGCCGGCGACCTTGCCGGGGCCCTTGTCTCCCTTGAGCCCGGCGATCACGACGACAGCCACGACGGCGATGAGGCCGACGATGAGGATCGTCTTGACCACCTTGCCCGCCTTGCTCGGCTTGTTGTCGACGCCGGCGAACGCCCAGCCGCCGACGTACAGCGTTGCGTCGGAGCCGGTGGCCGTGCCCAGGCGGGCCGGCAGGAACGGGATCAACAGCTCGCCCTCGTGCTCGCTCTGCGCCGGCCCGTAGCTGGACAGCGCGTACGCGGTGCGCGCCACGTCGTCGGGCGCCATGGCCACGCGCTCCGCGCCGTCCTCGGCGACGTAGTGCCCGCCGCGGTCGATCTGCGCGATGACGTGATAGCCGCGCCGCGCCAGCTCCGCGTTGACCATGCCGCCGACCGTCAACTCGAGGTCGCGCGCCAGTCCCTCCGGGTCGGCGCGATGTCCGGGCCTGGTCCACACCTGCAAGTCGACCGGCAGCACGTCAACGGTCTCGACCGCGCGGCCGCGGCCGAGGAACTGCGGATCCGCGAGACCGTGCACCCGCGGCCACGCCTCGCCGCCGCAGCCAGCGGCGCCAGAAACGATGAGCGCGGCGATCATCGCGAGTGCCACCGCTTGCCGACGAGGACCAGGGACGCGTCGCACGCGCTCGCAAAAAGCAAGGTGAGTGCCTGTCTCGCTGTCGCCTCAAGTGGCCGAAACAGCGGACCTGAACTGTGGTTCGCCCGGCACAGTGTGAGAGCCGCCGGGCGCAGGTCTCACGCATGCGCGCCGCTGGTATGCTCGTTCGCCGTGGAGAATTCTCCCCCTGGCGAAGCGCCCATCGACCGATACGTCGTCCTCGAGTATCTGGCCGAAGGCGGTATGGGTGCCATCTACCTGGGCAAGAAGATGGGCGCCGGCGGCTTCGAGAAGCAGGTCGTGCTCAAGCAGCTCCTGCCCGAGTTCACGCGCCAGCCGGAGTTCATCGATCTGTTCCTGCGCGAGGCGCGCCTGAGCGCCACGCTCGATCACGCCAACATCATCCACACGATCGATCTCGTCACCGCCGGCGAGGACTACTTCATCGTCATGGAGTACCTCGACGGCGCCGATCTGCGATCGCTGCTGCGCCGCTGCAAGAAGCGACGCCGCGGCCTGTCGCCGGCCGCCGGCATCTACGTCGCGCGCGAGCTGCTGTCGGCCCTGGCCTACGCCCACAACAAGGTCGGCCCGGACGGCGTGCCGCTGCGCCTCATCCACCGCGACATCTCGCCGTCGAACATCCTCATCTCCGGGTCCGGCGAGGTGAAGCTCACCGACTTCGGCATCGCCAAGGCGTCGACCCACAACTCGGTCTTCTACCGGGTCAAGGGCAAGGTCGGCTACATGTCGCCCGAGCAGGCAAAGTCGGAGCACCTCGACGCGCGCTCCGATCTGTACTCGCTGGCGGTGTGTCTGTTCGAGATGATCACCGGCGAGCGCCTGTTCGTGAACGTCGGGCTCACCACGTCGGCCGACGATATGTACGCGCAGCCGGTGCCGCTCATCTCGCACAAGATGCCGGGGCTGCCGCCCGAGCTCGACAAGGTGATGCTCAAGGCGCTGTCGCGCGATCCGGACCACCGCTACCAGACCGCGGGTGAGTTCCAGGAGGCCCTGCTGCGCTGTGCGCACCGCCACGGGCTCATGATGTCGGCGCCGGATCTGGCCGAGCACCTGGCCACCGTGTGCGGCGACCCGACCTCGTGGCGCGACGATGGCAACGAGAGCTCCGGCGCCGTCGGCACCGAGCTTTACGAGATGGAGGACGAGGACGAGGACCCGGAGCTCGAGGCCGAGGGCACCGATCAGATCGTCCCGGGCGAGGTGCTGCAGGCCGGCCGGTCCGACGCGCCAGCGCCGTCCGACTCCGACATGAGCGCCGCCGTCGCCGACGGCGGCCAGCTGCTGCGCGATCGCGATCGCCGCCGCCGCCGCGCGCGCACCTCGATCACAAAGCTCACCGAGCTGCGCGGCATCGCGCTGACCTCGATGATCAACCTGGCCGGCGGCACCAGCACCGATCACGCCGGCGCCAGCCCGCTCATCGACTTCGACGATCTGGCGCAGAGCCCGATGCTGCCGTCAACCAGCGGCCCGCTGCCGGGCGCGCCCAGGCCGGGGCCGTCGCCGTATCCGCCGCCGCAAGCCGCCCCACCGCCAGGTGGCCCGCCGCAGCACGGCCCACCGCAGCACGGCCCACCGCACGCAGGTCCGCCGCACCCGGGCGGTCCGCCGCAGATGGGTCAACACCCCGGTCACCCCGGTCATCCGCAGCCGATGGCGGCGGCGCCGTCCGCGCCGATGCACGCGCCGCCGACCGGGCCGAGTCGACCGCCTCAGGCGCAGGGCAAGGCCCACCCGCTGGCTCCGCCCGGAGTCCATCCGCAGGCGCCGCGCGGCTCGCTCGCGCACATCGATCCGCTCGAGCAGACCGGCATCGTCGTCGCGCCTGGCGATCCAGGGTTCGCGCCTCCGCCGCCCGGCGGCTACGGCGGACCTCCCGGCATGGCCGGGGACAGCGGTCCGGTCCAGGGGGTTCCCGCCTTCATGCCGCCGGGAGTATCGGCGTCGATGCCGATGGGCGGGCCGCAGGGCGGTAGAGCCTACGCCCACACGTGGGCGGCCGCGCTCGCACCGGCGCAGCGGCCGTGGCTCCTGCTCGCGATCATCGCCGTCGTCGGCATCGGCACCGCGGCCATCATCGGCCTCACCGGCCCGACAATTGAAGCCAGTACCTCGCCGGTTCCGCTTCCGTCGGCGTCGGAGGCCGCCCCGACGGCGGCGGCTCCAGCGGCGGCGACTCCGGCGGCGACGCCGGCATCCACAGCCGCGGCGTCCAAGAGCGAACCGTGATCGCCCCTCGCCGCTGACCCGCGAGGGAGGATTCTCCGAGGCTATCGGGCTCTGGACGTGATCCCTGACTGTAGACAGGGACCGGTGGGGACCCGTAGTATCATCGCTTCGAAGTCTTTATGTCTCGGGGAGATAAGACCCAGGTTCTCGATGAGTTGCCGGCTTTCTCGCGGCAGACCCAGGGTGGGATTTTTCTCGCCATCGCGGGCCCGGACCGCGGTGAGTCGGTGCAGTTTCGTCCCGGCAAACCCATCTATTTCGGGTCGTCGCCGGAGTGCGAGATGACGCTGTCCGACAAGACCGTGTCCCGGCGCCACCTGATGGCGATCTGGGAGGGCGACACGGTCCTGCTCCGCGACCAGGGCTCGACCAACGGCACCTACGTGCAGGGCTCGCGCTTCAAGGAGATCGCGATCGGCTTCGGGGCAGAGTTCAAGCTCGGCCGCACGGTCGTCAAGTTCCTGCCCGAGGAAGAGATCGTCGATCCGGAGCCGTCCGAGCAGAACGAGTTCGGCCACCTCATCGGCGGCGACACGAAGATGCGCCAGCTGTTCAAGCTGATGCAGGACGTGGCCGCCACCGACGCGACGGTGCTGATCGAGGGCGAGACCGGGACCGGCAAGGAGCTCATCGCGGAGGAGATCCACAACCACTCCACGCGCAAGGACGGCCCGTTCATCGTGTTCGACTGCGGCTCGGTGCCGCGCGAGCTGATCGAGAGCGCGCTGTTCGGCCACGTGAAGGGATCGTTCACCGGCGCCATCACCGACCGGCGCGGCGCCTTCGCCGACGCCCACGCCGGCACGATCTTCCTCGACGAGATCGGCGAGATGGCCCTCGACCTCCAGCCGTCGCTCCTGCGCGTGCTGGACAAGAAGGCGGTCCGGCGGGTCGGCTCCAACCAGTACGAGCGCATCGACGTTCGCGTGGTGGCGGCGACAAACCGCGACCTGCGCGCCGAGGTGGCCAAGAAGTCCTTTCGCGAGGACCTGTATTACCGCCTGGCGGTGATAAGGCTGTCGGTCCCGCCGATGCGCGAGCGCGGATCCGACATCCCGCTGCTCATCGAGTGGTTCATCAACCGCTTCTCGCCCGGCAAGCCGCTGCGGGTCAGCCCGGAGGACATGAACCGGCTGCGCCGCCACTCCTGGCCCGGCAACGTGCGCGAGCTGCGCAACACGATCGAGCGCGCCTGCCTGCTCGCGCGCGGCGAGTACATCAACCTCGACGACGCGCTCCACGAGGAGCCGACCCCGTCGCTCGGCATCCGCACCGACCTGCCGTTCAAGGAGGCCAAGGGCCAGCTGGTCGAGATGTTCGAGCGCGAGTACATCGAAGATCTCATGCGCCGCCACCGCATGAACCTGTCGGCGGCAGCGCGCGAGGCGCAGATCGATCGCAAGCACCTGCGCGAGCTCATCCGCAAGTACGACCTCGACCCGCGCGGCAAGACCACCGACGCCGAGGAGTAGGCCCGGCCCGCGGCGCGTTTGCGATCCCGGCCGCGATCGGCGGCCCGACGCGATCAGTTCGACGCGGACGCGCACGCTCAGGCGCGTGTCCTCGACGTTCACCTTGTACGAGCGGCGCGAGTCGGTGACCGGATCGTAGATCTCGGCGGTGTGCTCGCCCAGCTCGACGCCGAGGCGCTCGGTCGGGCACAGCTGGCCGGTGGCGGCGCCGTCCAGGAAGACGTAGTAGCGGTTCTTCTGCCGGCAGCGGATCTTGATGCCGGCCGGTCCCTCCGACGGAGTGACTTCCTTCAGCTCGACCGACACTTTGCCGTGGCCGTCGATCTCGGCCACGTGCGGCTCGTAGCCGGGCACGATGATGGCCAGCTTGTGGCGGTCGGGTGTGGCTTCGAAGGTGAAAGGCGTGCGGCCAACAAGGGCGCCGTCGAGGTAGACCTGCGCGCGCGACGGCTCGCTCGTGATGACCAGCTCGGTGGCCTGCTCGCTGCGGCCGATCGGCGTCCCGGGCGATCGGGACGGGTTGGTCGAGCGCGCCGACGCGGGCGCGGCTGGTCGAAGCGCCGGCATCCGACCTGGCGTCCGACGTTCCATCCGACTTGCCGTCCGACGTGCTCGCCGACTTGCCGTCGGAGGAGCCGGCCGGCTCGCCCGACGCGCTTGCCGTGGCTGCGCCGGCGTCGGCCGTCTCGGTGTCGCCCGCCGCGGTAGCGCGATGATCGACCCACTTGAGGTAGCCGAAGTATCCGCCGCCGGCCAGCGCGCCGAGCAGCAGCGCGAGCACGAGCATCTTGAGGCCGCGCGTCCCGCTGCCGGGTCGGCGAGCGGGCGCCCGCGCCTCCGGGTGCGCGTCCGGCCGGGGCTGCATCCGCGGATCCGGTCGCGCGCTGCGATCGCCGACGACGACCTCGCCGGTATCCGGCATGCCCGAGGTCTGCGGCTGCGGCCGCGGTCCCATCGGCCCTGTCGGCCCCGTCGGCATCGGTCCCATCGGCCCGGAGGGCATCGGCCCCATCGGCCCGGTCGGCATCTGTCGCAGCGGCCCGGAGGGCATCGGCCCCATCGGTCCGGGCGGCCCCGACGGCATGGGCCCCATCGGTCCCATCGGTCCGGACGGTCCCGACGGCATCGGCCCCATCGGTCCGGACGGTCCCGACGGCATCGGCCCCATCGGTCCGGACGGTCCCGACGGCATCGGTCGCAACGTCCCGGACGGCCCCGACGGCATCGGTCCCATCGGTACAGGCGGCGGGGACGGCCGCATCCCGGGCGGCGGCTGGATGCGCGGCATCGGCAGCTTGCCGGTGTCGATGGTGAACCGTGGGTCCGGCGGCTGCATCGGCCGAGGAGGCGGCGGAGGCGGCGGGCCGGGCGCGAACGGAGGAGGCGCGCTGGGGCCGCCCGGCGGAGGCGGCGGCCCGAGCGGCGGCGGGCCGAACCCGGACGGACCGGGCGGCGCGGGCCGCGATGGCGGACCCTGCCGCCGCGGATCGCCACCACCGCGCGGATCGCCACCACCGCGCGGATCGAGGCGCGGATCGCCACCGCGCGGATCGAGCCGCGGATCGCCACCGCGCGGATCGCCACCGCGCGGGTCGCGACCTCCCGGCCCCGGCGGCGGACGCGCGCCCGGCCGCGGCGGCGGTGGCGGCTGCGCCATCGTCGACGACAGCGGATTCGGACCGGAAGGCGGTGCCATCGGGCGCGGCGGCTGCGTCGGCCGCGACGCCATCTGCGGCGGCAGCACCGGGGGCGGCGGCCGCGTCGCGTGCGACTGCGTCGACCGCGGCCCGTGGCTCTGCGGCAGCATCGGCGACGGCGCCTGGCGCACGTGCGACTGCGCCGGCAGCACCTGCGACGCCCGCGACGCACGCGGCGGCCCCACGCCCGCCGTCATGGGCAGGATCGCGTCCAGCTCCGGCATCGGCGTCAGCACGTCCGGCGGCGGCGACCGCACCTCGGGCAGCGGCGTGCTGCTCTCGCCGCGGCGCTCCTGCTGCTCGATCAGCGACTGCACGGCGGCCATGAGCGGCGAGCCCTCGCCCTCCTGATGGGTCACCGTCTCGAGCGCGTAGAAGTCCGACTCGCTGTCGCCGCGGCGCGGCCCCGGCGGGCCGTCTTCGCCCGGCAGCGGGCGCGGCTGCGTGCGCGCCGACTCCTCGTCGCTCGCCGGCTGGCGGACCGCGCCCGGCTCCGCGCCGACCGCACGGCCGCGCCCGTCGGTGCCGAGCGGAGCGCGCTCGCGGCGACCCAGACCGGCGCCGTTCGATCCGGCACTGATGCCGGGCCCGACCAGATCGCGGACCATGTGCGTCGGCATGACCCGGGTGGGCGAGCCGCGGTCCTCGTCGAGCACGCGCGTCGGCTCCTCGGCCGTCTCCGGGCGCGCCCCGCGCTGCGCCGCCCGCGCCTCGCCATGCCCCGCCGGTATCACCGCCGGGCTCGGCACCATCAGCATCTGCCCGGACTTGTACGAGCTCGACTGTCCCGATCCCGATCCCTTCGGACCACCCTGCCACTGCCGCGCGGCCGGACGTCCCGTCATCGTCACGCGTCCGGGCCGCGACGCCCCGCGATCCGGCACGCGTATCTCGGCCGACGGCGGCCGGTTCTCCAGCACCTTGCGCACCGCCGCGGCGACATCGCGCCGATCGCCGGCCAGCGGAGACGCACGCGCGGCCAGATCGAGCGCGTCGGCCAGCGCCGTCGCGTCGGAGAATCGCTCGCTCGGGTTGAGCGCGAGCGAGCGGCGGATGACCTGCGCCATCGGCCGCGGCAGATCGAAGTCGACGGCCAGCTCGCCGCCCATCGCGCGCCGCTGCACCTCGCGCGGATCGGGTCCGCCCAGCGGGGCCTGACCGGTGAACAGCTCGCATGCGACGAGCCCGAGCTGGAACACGTCGGTGGACGGATTGCCCGGGTCGCCGCGCAGCTGCTCCGGCGCCAGGTACGGCAGACGCGCGAGCAGCCCCGAGTCCTCGACCGGGCGCGTCGGCAGCCGCAGCGACAGGTAACCGAAATCGGTCACCTTCACGTCTCCCTCGATCGTGCACAGCACGTTGCGCGGGCACACGCCGAGATGGGCCAGACCGCGCGCGTGCGCGAAGCCGAGCGCGCGCGCTGCCGCCGCGATCAGCGAGGCGCTGGCCCCGGGCGGGAGCGGACCGCCGCGCGCGGCCGCCCCGAGCAGCCAGCCGAGGTCGACGCCGTGGACCATCTCGGTTGCTGCGAAAGTCTCGTTGCCCGCAACACCGAACTCGTGGAGCCTGGCGATGCGCGGGTGCTGGAGCGCGCCGTAGACCCGTGCGGCCTGGGCGAGAAGTCCGGCGCGATCCGGATCGGCCACCAGCTCGTGATGGAATCTCTTGACGGCGAACTGCCGCTCGAACCCCGCCACGCCGTACACCCGAGCATGGAACACCTCACCCGTGGGTCCGGAGCCGAGCGGTTCGGCGAGGTGGTACCGGCCGAGCCTGCGACCCGCGGCCCCCGCGCCCTGAGCAGTCACTCGTCCGACGGTAGCCGTCAATACGCAACTCTGTCAATGAATTCGGCCTAATACGATCGACTCAGCACACCCGGAAGGCGCCCATGTCGGTGTCTCTCGGAGCATTGGACAAAGGGCCTCTGACCCCCCGAAGGGCTTGCCCGGATCGCCCCGGATCCCGAATGATCCAGAGAGCCCGGCTCAACGACGTGCCTCGCCGCCGCAAACCGCCCCGGTCCGAACCGCTCCCGCCGCCTGCCACCGGGCCGGGCTCACCGGGCCGTTCCGCCGCCGCCGCGGTCGCAATGGGACAGACCGCTCGATGGTTCGCGCGCTGGTTGTCGGGCGCGCCGTCGCGCTGGCTCGGCCGCTCGAGCGGCGTGGCCCAGGACCTCGCCGGGGGAACCCACGGGCTGACCTATCTGCGCCACCTCGCGCGCGGCAATCGCATTCGCCGGCGAGCCAGCTTCGAGCAGGTGGACGATCGTCATCCGCCGGTGCTGCTCATCCACGGCTTCCTCGGAACGCGCGGCTCGATGTATCCGCTCGAGCGCCGTCTGGCCGACGAGGGCCTGTGCGTTTTCTCGTTCAACCTCGGCGCGCTCAACAGCCGCGACATCCGCGCGTCGTCGTTCCTCATCCACCGCAAGATCGAGAGCATCCTGTCGCAGACGTCGGTGCGCCGCATCGACATCGTCGGACACTCGATGGGTGGCCTCATCGGGCTCTACTACATCAAGAAGCTGGGCGGGCAGGCGCGCGTGCGACGCCTCGTCATGATGGGGACACCGGTCAAGGGTACGTGGGCGGCGCTGGCCGGAGTGGCCACGCTCGGGCTATGGTCGAAGTCGTCGTGGCAGCTCCTGCCGCGAAGCCGTTTTCTGGACGAGCTGAGTCAGGGCCCGCTGCCGCCCGATGTTAACATCTTCACCCTGGCCGCGGTGCGCGACTGGGTGTGCCCCCTGCCGAGCACGCGTCTTCGCGGTGCCACTTCGGTGACCGTTCCGATGGGCCACTCGAGCCTGGTAATCTCGGAAGAGGTATTCTCACGCATCCTCTCCATCCTTCGCGCATCGCCGCGCGATCCGGAGAGACGCGACGCGGAGAACGAAGCGGCGATCGAAGCGGCGGTGGATGAGTGGGTTGACGGCAGGCGAGGGTCGAGGGGGATGGGGCGATGAGCTGGCGAGGAGAAGCGGCCGGAAAACACCGGGCTGCCTTGCGCAGAGACATGGAGGAACGTAAGATTCAGGGCGGTAACAGCGCGAAGACGCTCGATAATATGCAGTCTGATCGACCGCGGTATGCTCTCCGATTCATCTCGGGGAAGTACCAGGGGGGTGAGTTCCCGCTGAGGATGAACCGCGAGATCATCATCGGGCGGTCGAGCGATCTCGACATGGTGCTGGTGGAGGACATGGTCTCGCGCAAGCACGCGAAGATCTCCACCACCGACGGCGAGGTCTACATCCAGGACCTCGGATCCACCAACGGCACGTTCGTCAACGGCGAGAAGGTGACGCGGTCGCGGTTGCAGGAAGGCGACCGCATCCTTGTCGGCACCTCCATCATCAAGATGGTCTCGGTCGATCCGCTGCAGTACGCCGAGCAGTCCGAGGCCGAGGCCCGCCGGCGGCTCGAGGCCGGAGCCAGCCGCCAGCAGACCTCGGGCCGCCCGATGTCCGGCGTGATCGAGGAGATCCCGCTCCCGGACCTGCTCCAGCTCCTGTCCACCAGCCGCAAGTCGGGCGTGCTGACCGTCAGCACCCAGGGTGCCGTCGGTCGCATCTACCTGCGCCAGGGTCAGATCTACTTCGCCGCGATCAACGAGGACTTCGCGGTGAGCCCGCACAAGGCGATCTTCCGCATGCTCACCTGGACCGCGGGCCACTTCGAGCTCGAGCCGGGCGGCGAGATCCGCGTGATGGAAGAGATCCAGGAGTCCACCGAGGCGATCCTGATGGAGGGGATGCGCCAGCTCGACGAGCTGCGCAACCTCGAGAGCAAGCTCCCGCCGTACCAGTCGGCGCTGGCGGTGCCGACGCCGCTGGCCGGCAAGCTGCGCGACCTTTCACCGCAGGAGCTGGACATCTTCCAGCTGGTGCTGGACCACGGTCAGGTACAGGCTGTCCTCGACAACTACTACGGCACCGATCTCGACGCTGCGCAGCAGCTCATCGGCCTGATGCAGCGAGAGTTCATCGTGGTGCCGTGAGGTAGCATCACGACTCCGTCGTCCAAGAATCCCAGCAAGGCGCCGTTCGTCGTCTTCGGTGGGATGATCCTCATCGCCCTCGCCGGCCTGTGCGCGGTGCTCATCACGCACTGCCAGCGCGAGGAGCCATACATGGATCCCGAGGAGATCAAGGCAGGGACGCCCGACCGCGTCCCGCCTCCGCCTCCCGACCGTCAGTGACGGCGCGCCGAGCGTCGACCAGCGCGGCTTTCAGACCTCGATCTCGAGGCCCTCGGCGGCGGCGGTGAGCGCGATGTCGCGCCCGCCGCGGCGGTCGAGGTCGGCGCGGCAGGCACCGGTCATCTCGTCAACGGTGTCGTCGGCGTAGTCCTGGTCGTAGTGGAAGAGGACCAGGTGGCGGGCGCGCGCGGCGACGGCGGCGGCGGCCGCGTCGGTGTACGAGGAGTTGCCGCGCTCGAGGCGGGTGGCGCGGTCGGCCGGCGTGTATGTGGCGTCGTGGATGAGCAGGTCAGCGCCGGCGTAGAGCTCGATGATCTCGCGGCCGGGCCCCTCGAGCGGATAGCCGGCGTCGGAGGCGTAGACAAGCGACGCGCCGCCTTCCTCGAGGCGAAAGGCGAGGGCGGAGGTGTGCCCGTGCGGGTTGGGATGCGCGGACACGCGGATGCCGTTGAACGTCGTGCACCTCGCCCGGCGCCACCGCGGTGAAGGAGATGGCGGCGCCCAGGTTGCGCAGGGTGTAGATGGGCGAGAAGTGCGGGTTCATCTGCCCCTCGAGGATGCCCTCGAGCATGTCCGTCGAGTGCGCGTGGCCGTAGACCTCGAGCTGGTTGCCGGGCACGAACACCGGCGAGAAGAACGGAAAGCCCTGGATGTGGTCCCAGTGGGCATGCGAGAGCAGCACGGCGGCGCGGCCCTGGCCGGTTCCCATGGCGCCGGCCATGAGCTGCTTGCCGAGCCCGACCACGCCGGTGCCCATGTCGAGGATGACGAGCTGGCCGCTCGCGCCGGTCACCGACACGCACGAGGTGTTGCCGCCGTAGCGGTTGGTCTCCGGTCCGGGGGCCGGTATCGCGCCCCGGACGCCCCAGAAGCGGACCTTCATCCGCCCGCCTCACCGCCGGCGGTGGCGCCGCCGGCGTCGAGGTCGAGCTCCAGCCCCTCGCGGGCTGCGACGAGGCCCAGCGGGACGCCGCTCAGCGCCGCGCGGCACTGATTCAGGATCGCGTCCTGCTCGTCGTCGGTGCGGTCCGGCGCGTGGTGGTAGAGCGCCAGGGTGCCGACCTCTGCCTCGCGCGCGATCGCGATGGCGTCGTCGGGAGTGGAGTGGCCCCAGTGCGGCTTCTGCCGGTACTCCTCCGCCGTGAACTGCGTGTCGTAGATGAGCAGGTCGGCGCCGCGACACAGCTCGACCAGCGAGCGCCGCATCGCGGCCAGCGCGGCGGCCTTGGCCGGCTCGAGCGGCGCGCCCGGCGCCGGCGGCTGGCCGATGAACTCGTGCTCGAACAGGATGTCGCGAAACGGAGCCGTGTCCGACGCATACACGATCGAGCGCTCGCCCAGCTGGATGCGGTAGGCCAGCGCGATCCACGGGTGGTTGAGCCGCGTGCAGCGCACCTCGGCCGGACCGATGGCGAACCGCTGGCTGTCGCCCAGCTCGTGGAAGGTGACGTCGGCCCGCATGTCGTCGAGCGGGACGGGAAAGTACGGGCTCTCGGTCTGCGACGCGAACACCGCGCGCAGGTGGGTGTCGCGGCGGCGGGCGTAGACGTGCAGCCGGTTGCCGCGGGTGTAGAGCGGCGCGAAGAAGGGCAGGCCCTGGATGTGGTCCCAGTGGGTGTGGCTGATGAGAAGGTGAGCGGTGCCGCGGCCGGAGCCGAACGCGCCGCCGGCCAGCTCCTTGCCCAGACGGCGGATTCCGGTGCCGGCGTCGATGATGATCGGGTCCATGCCGTCGGCCGCGATCTCGACGCACGAGGTGTTGCCGCCGTACCGGTTGGTGGTCGGGCCAGGAACGGCGATGGATCCTCGAACCCCCCAGAAGCGAACCCTCATGGCCAGCGGTCAGGCTAGCACGCGGAAGTACGCAAGATCCATCGGGTCACACTCGGTGGGCCGACGACGCGGCCGTGGCGACGTGATAGCCTGAACGCCGTGGCTGACCGTGGCTGAGGTCGACTGGCTGAGTGCCACGCTCGATGAGGCGTGGGCCGATTTCACGCTCCTCCTCGTGGCCGGGTTCGTGGCCGCGGTGGCGATCCGCAGCCGGGCCGCGCGATCGGCGCGCAGCCGCGCGAGCATGAAGGGGACCGGGTTTCTCCTCTTCCTGCACATCGCGTCGCTGCCGCTGCTCGGCTGGTTCCGCGCCATGGAGTACTCGTCGTACCCGACCTGGCGCCTGCTCTCGATCACGGTCGCCAGCTTCGCCGGCATCACCATCGCGCTGGCCATCCTGTTCGACGGCTTTCTGCGCCTGATCCGGGCCGACGTGCCGCGCATCGTGCAGGACGTGGTGGCGGCCGGCGCCTACGTGGTCGGCGGGCTGTTCCTGCTCTCGGCCTGGGGGGTGAACCTGGGCGGGCTGATCGCCACCTCTGCGGTGCTGACCGCGGTCATCGGCTTCTCGCTGCAAGACACGCTGGGCAACCTGATGGGCGGGATGACCCTGCAGATGGAGAAGTCGATCCGTCCGGGCGACTGGCTGCAGGTCGGCGACAAGGTCGGCCGCGTGCTCGAGGTGCGCTGGCGCCAGACGACGATCGAGACGCGCGACTGGGAGACGCTGGTCGTGCCCAACAGCGTGCTGGCCAAGAACGAGTTCATCGTGCTGGGGCGACGTGCCGGCCAGCCGCTCCAGCTCCGGCGCAAGATCCAGTTCGACGTGGACTACCGGTTCACCCCGACCGACGTCATGCGCACCGTGGAAGAGGCGCTGCGGCGGGCGCCGATCGACTCCGTGGCCGCTCAGCCGGCGCCCGACTGCGTCCTGATGGACATGCGGGGCAGCTTCAACAGCTACTGCGTGCGCTACTACCTGACCGACCTGACCCGCGACGACCCGGTCGACACGCGCGTGCGCACGCGGATCTTCTTCGCCCTGCGCCGGGCCGGCATCCCGCTCAACGTGCCGGCGCACGCCGTCTTCCTGACCAGCGACAGCGACGAGCGGCGCGAGCGCAAGGAGCGCACCCTCGACAGGAACCGGGTCTCGGTGCTGCGCGAGGCGGAGCTGTTCCGCGACCTCAGCGCCGAGGAGATCGAGCAGCTGGCCGGCCGCCTGCGCTACGCGCCGTTCTCCGCCGCCGAGACGCTGACCCGACAGGGCAACCAGGGCAACGACCTCTACTTCGTGCACCGCGGCGAGGTCAGCGTGCGGGTGGGCGCCGACGGCGCCGAGCGCGAGGTCGCCACCCTCGGTCCCGGCACCTTCTTCGGCGAGCGCTCGCTCATGACCGGCGAGCCGCGCAGCGCGACCACCGTGGCCAAGAGCGACGTCGAGTGCTACCGGATGGCCAAGACCGACCTCGAGCAGATCCTCAAGCGCCGCCCCGAGCTGGCCGACGCCCTGGCCGAGACCCTCGCCCGCCGCGAAGGCGAGCTCTCCTCGCATCGCGACACCCTCACCCGCGAAGCCCGCGAGAGCCACATCGCCAACCAGAAGCGCCACATCAAGACCAAGATCCTGAGCTTCTTCGGCCTGTAGCCCCGCCGCGTCTTTTGAACCGCGAAGGCGCGAAGGACGCGAAGAGAGACCGCCAAAACGCCAAACGCGCCAAAGGGCCTCGGCGCTCTTCTCTGCGATCGATGTGCGACCGGCAGAGCGGAGCGCCGAGGCCCTTTGGCGTGTTTTGGCGCTTTGGCGGTTCTACTTCGCGTTCTTCGCGCCTTCGCGGTTCAAGGAGACGCGGCCGGGCTACCCGCGCAGGGCGTCGATGGGCTTGAGGCGCGAGGCTCGGAAGGCCGGGATGATGCCGCCGAGCAGGCCGGTGACGCCGCCCCAGAACAGCGCGCGGGCGACGACGCTGGAGTCCATCTGGAACTTGAAGACGATCTCGGACCAGGACAGGAAGTTGATGACCGAGAACTCGACGAAGCTCATGAAGAACGCCGCGAACAGGCCGATGCCGGATCCGGCCAGGGCCAGGAAGATGCACTCCAGCGTGAACGACATCATCACCGCCTTGCGGGAGAAGCCGAGCGCCCGCATGGTGCCGATCTCTCGCGTCCGGTGCGCCACCGCCGTGTTCATCGTGATGAACGCGCCGATGACCGCGGCGATGATGAAGAAGGTGCTGATGATCCCGCCGAGGATGGACATCAGCACGCTGGTCTGCTCGCTCTGCTTCTCGTAATACGTCGGCTCGCGCATGACCTCGAGGCCGAGCCGCTTGTCCTGCTCGACCGCCGCCTTGAACACGTCGTGCTTGGTCGGCGACTCCAGCGTCACCGTCGCCGAGGTCACGGTGCCCTCGCGACCGAACGACGAGCGCACCGTCTCGACGTCGGCCCAGATCTCCGATTCGAACGAGGACCCGTTGTCCGCGAACACGCCGACCACCTTGACCGGGCGGTTCTTCTTGAGCTCGAACGACTGATCGAGATCCATGCCCACGAAGCGGCCGCGGATCTGGTCGCCGATGACGACCTCGTCCGAGCCCGGCCTGGCCTTGCGCCCGGCCACGATGGTCGCGCTCGTGCGCATCTCGTAGACGTTGTCGGCCACGCCGCGGACCAGCACGTTGGACACGCTGCCCTCGGCTCCGATCCTGTCGCCGAGGATGACGGTCACGATCTCGCCGGCACCGATCGGCTTGCCCTGGGCGTTCTTTTTCACCCCGGGGGCCGACAGGACCATGGCCAGCGCGCTGGTCTCGATGGTGCTGGGCAGCTCGGAATCTGCGCCCTTGCGGATGATGATGGCGTGATCGGGCGAGCCGGACATGGTCAGCGTCTTGTCGATGCCGTTGGTCAGCATGTTCGCCGCCGCGAGCACGAACACGACCAGCGCGACGCCGATCAGCGTGGCCAGCGAGGTGGCCCGGCGGACCAGGAGGCTTCTCACGTTATAGCGAAGGGGGATCATTGTTCCTCACTCCACCGTTCGGATGGCGTCGGCCACCTTGAGTCTGGACGCGCGAAAGGCCGGCCAGATCGCCGCCACGACCGCGAGGATCGCGGCGACGCCGAGGCCCAGCGCCGCCAGCTCCGGCGGGATCTTGAAGTGCGGCAGGAAACCGCCCATGTTCTCCTCGACGAACGGGCCCAGCAGCCCGTTGATGATCAACCAGCTCACGCCCAGGCCGATGAGGCCACCGACAAGGCCGATGGTCACCGACTCGCCGACGACGAGCATGGCCAGGTGCTTGCCGCGGAAACCGATGGCGCGCAGACACCCGTACTCGGTCGTCCGCTCTCGCACCGCCATGAAGATCGTGTTGCCCAGGATGAGGATGATGATGATGAGGATGGCGAAGGTCACCACGTCGATGGCTGTCAGCACGGCGGAGAAGAAGCCGAGGAAGGACTGGTTGAGCGCCTTCTCGCTCATGGTCACCGTCTGGGTGTCGCGCTCGTCGAACATCTTGTCGATCTTCTTCGAGATGGCGCCCGACTTACCCGGCTCGTCCACGCGCGCCATGATCCAGCCGACCATGTCCTTGGGTTTGAAGACCGGCGAGTCGTTCAGATAGTTCCAGTGGAACCACAGGGTCGAGCGATCCACGGTGCGCCGCTCGGCCGTGTAGATGCCGTCGACGATGAACTCCCAGTCGCCCGGGAAGATCGTGCCCTGCAGGACGATCTTGTCGCCGACCTTCCAGCCCTTCTTCTTGGCCAGGCTGTCGCCGACCAGCGCGCCGCGCCGGTCCGCCTTCCAGGCGTCGGCCTGCTTCGGGTCGACGATGATCTCGTCGTAGACGTCGAGGAACGTCTTCGGATCGGTGGCGATGGTGGCGAAGAAGTCGTCCGGCTTGTTCGGATCCTTGGCGCCGAACCAGCTGGCCCAGGTCACCCGCGGAGTCCCGTCCTTCGCCCTCGACACGCCCTGGACCTGCCCGATGTCGTCCACGTAGCGCTTGGGCAGGCTCATGATGAACGTGACCTTGTGGCGGGTCCCGATGCGGTCCTTGGCGGACGCATCGACCGCGCCGGTCCACGACAGCACCACCGTGCGCATCAGCATGAACAGCACGATGGCGACGGCGATGCCGAGCGCGGTCAGAACGGTCCGCCCCTTGTGGCGGCTCGCGTTCTTGACCGCGAGGGTCGCGAGTCTCATTGCAGCGCTCCCTTGTCGAGCTTGCGCACGATCTGGGCGCGCTCGGCGGCGTGCGGGTCGTGAGTGACCATGATGATGGTCTTCTCGAACTCGCGGTTGAGCTTCTCGAGCAAGCCCAGGATCTCCTCGGCGCTGTCGCGGTCGAGGTCGCCGGTCGGCTCGTCGGCCACCAGGATCTTCGGGTCGGTGACGATGGCGCGCGCGATCGACGTGCGCTGCTGCTGGCCGCCCGACAGCTGGTCCGGGCGGTGATCGGCGCGATCGGAGAGCCCGACCACCTTGAGCGCCGTCAGCGCCCGCTTCTTGCGCTCGGAGCCGGACAGCTTGGTGAGCAGGAGCGGCAGCTCGACGTTCTGCGCCGCTGTCAGCACCGGGATGAGGTTGTAGCTCTGGAACACGAAGCCGACGTTGGTCGACCGCCACTTCGCCAGCGCGGCCTCGCTCAGGCCGCCCAGCTCGACGCCGCCCACCATCACGGTGCCGGAGCTCGGCCGGTCGAGGCCGGCCATCAGGTTGAGGAGCGTGGACTTGCCGGAGCCGGACGGCCCCATGAGCGCCTCGAACGCGCCCTCGGCGATGTTGAGGTCGATGTCCTTGAGGACCTCGAGTCTCTCCTTGCCGCGCCAGTACGTCTTCGACAGCTTGCGCAGCGTGATGATGTTCTGCGACTCCTTCGTGCCGCGATACACGCCGTCCTCGCCGGTACGTCCGTCGTTCTTCTTCGTCACGGCACCCAGCTCGTTTGTCTGGCTCATCCGCCGGTCCTTTCCTTTACCTGTTGGCCGTTGACCAGATCCGGTCCCGGCTCCGCCACCACGCGGGTCCCCGCCGAGGGGCCGCGCTTGAGCTCGAAGCCACCGCCAAACGGCTTGCCGAGCTCGATCGGAATCATGCGCAGGCGTCCGTCCTCGAGGGCGAACACCACCTTGCTGCCGCCGCGCTCGGTCACCGCAGAGCCGGGCACGATCAGCTTGGGCGGCTCCTTGACGGCGTTCTCGTCGAGCTTGCCCGACAGGAAGCTCACCCGCGCCGCCATGTCCGGCATCGCGCCCTCGCGCGTGTCGATGAACTTCACCTTGACCACGACGGTCGCCTTGGAGCGATTGACCCGCGGGACGATCTCGAAGACCTCGCCGCGATACCGCTTGTCGGGGAACGCGTCGAGCTGGATCTCGCACGGCTGGCCCATCTTGACCAGGTGCAGCCGCCCCTCCGGCACATCGGTCTCGACCGCCAGCGACGAGAAGTCGGCGATCTCGATCGAGCCGGCCGTGTCGGCCACGCCCAGCGCGGCCGGACCGACGAAGTCGCCCAGCTCCGGCGGGCGGTTGATGATCTTGCCCGAGATGGGCGCCGAGACCGTGTAGCTGGTGAGGTTGACCTCGAGCGTGTCGACCTCGGCCTGGGCGGCGCGCGACGCCGCGTCGGCCGCCTTGACCGCGGCCTTGAGCGCGTCGGCCCGGCGGGCCAGATCCTCGGCCGTCGCCTTCGGGGTCACGCCCTGACCGGCCAGCTCGCGCTCGCGCACCAGCTGCTGCTGGATCTCGGCCAGGTTGGCGCGCGCGGTCTGCGCGTTGGCGCGCGCGGTGGCCACCCGCGATCGCCCCGCCGCGATGGCAGCCTTCTGATCGACCTGATCGAGCACCAGCAGCACGTCTCCGGCCTTCACCTCGTCGCTCTGCTTGACCTTCACCTCGGCCACCCGGCCCGGCACCTTGGCCACGGTCCGGGACAGGACCTGCGGCATCACGTAGCCGGCCGAGGTCAGCTCGATCGAGGCCTGGGCCGGCGAGACCATCGCGATCTCGGTGAGCGCGACCTCGGTCTTGAAGAACTTCGCCTCCACGCTCGGAAAGACCGCGAAGTAGACGATGGCGAGCGCGACCAGCGCGACGGCCGCATAGATCAGCAGGCGCTTGCCGCGGCCGCTCGACGGCGGCTGCTCCTCGTGGTGAATGCGAAGGGATGCGAGGTCGGATGAGAGCTGGTCGGGCACGTGGGCGGACTCTACCTGACGAGGGAGGGATTCTGGCGCCTGGGGCCGGGGCGGGATCTCGTGGCGAATGAACCCCGGACCGCCGGCCAGGTGCCCCCAACGATGCGACGCATGTATTGCGGTCGTTCGAGCCCTCGTGTGAAGAAGCGTGAAGGCGGCCAAGGCCCGGAAAGCCAGGCTCAAATCGCGAGAAATGGCGGGCTACGGTCTCACGACCGTCACGAGCTTGGCTCGCCCCAGACCGTGCACGACCGGTAACGGGGCGGCGCCGACCTCGGCGCGCCAGAATGACTCATCGCCGAGGAGCTCGTGGGTCGCGCGCAGCTGTCCGTCGAGGGTGAACAGCACGCCGCCCGGCCGCAGTCGCGGGTAGAGCTCGCGCACGCACACGCGCGTCGACTCGACGAGATCGACGTCGAGCACGACGACGTCGAGCCAGGGCTCGCGCGCGAGCGCCGGCAGCGTGTCGGCGAACCAGCCCTTGTGGAAGCGGCACACCTCCGGCGCGCCCAGCCTCGCGACCGCGCGCTGCACCGCCGGCAGCGTGGCGCGAAAGGCGCCCGCGCGGAACGCGATGTCGCGCCCGTCGAGGTGGGTGTGGCGCTCGCGGTTGGGCGGCAGGCCGCGGAACGAGTCGAACACGAGCAGCTGTCCGCCGGCGGCACGGGCGGCGAGGCTGAGCTTGGCGGTGCTGGAGCCGTGGCCGCAGCCTGCCTCGAGCACGACCGGCCGCTCGCGGCGCAGGATCTCCTCGCTCACTTGCAGCATCTCGCCCAGCGTGTGATAGCCGCGCGTGCGGTTGGTGATGGCGGTGAAGCGGCCGATCAGGCCGATGCGCCGGGCCGCACCGACGGGGCCGCCCGCGCGCAGACCGCGCAGGACGAAGCCGAGCGCCGCGGCGCGGTCGCGCGTGGCCAGGTACTCGAGCGACTTCCATCGCCGGTACAGGCTGCCCGGTCCGCGGCGAACCAGGGCGTCCGGCACCCGCACGCGCGCCGCCTCGCTACGGGGCCGCGGCGCAGAACGGCTGCGGGTCATCGCTGACCGCCTCGCCGGGGGGCGGCACCGGTTCGCCGCCGTGATCTCGCATCAGCCCCTCGTCGCGACACTCGTAGTTGTCGCGGCAGTCGCCGTTGCTGCCGCACTTGCGCATGCAGAAGCGGACCTCGGCGGTGCGCGGGACGCAGGTGCCGCTGAGCGTGCAGAGCTCGTCCGCGGTGCACTGGTTGTTGCCCTCGACGATGTCCTCGGCGCGCGGATCGCACTGGCGGTTGGTGTCGGCCACCGAGTAGAAGCGGACGCAGACCGACTCCTCGGGGCAGGTGTTGACGTCGCAGCCGAGCACGGTGCAGTAGCCGCCGGGCGAGGTGATGTCGCAGATGCGATCGCCCTGGGTCGAGCAGTCGGACGACAGCGAGCACTCGTCGCCGATCTCGTCGCCGCAGGCGGCGGAGGCGAGCATGACCAGGACGGTCGCTGTGGCGCGGAGGTGCGACATGGGCGCGCGATACTACCACCCGTCTGACCGCGAGCAAGATGGCGGGGTTGCCTCCCGATCGCGCGGGCCCTGCACGTGAATTCCGTGTGTTATAGAACGGCGGTGCGAGCGGTGGTCCAGCGCGTGACGCGCGCCGAGGTGCGGGTGGACGGAGAGGTGGCCGGCGCCATCGGGCCCGGCCTGATGGTGCTGTTCGGCGCCGGGGCCGGTGACGGCGAGGCCGAGGTCGACTACATGGTTGACAAGGTTGCGAACCTGCGCATCTTCGCGGACGAGGACGGCAAGATGAACCGCTCGGTGCTGGAGGCGGGCGGCGGCGTCCTGGCGGTGTCGCAGTTCACGCTCTACGGCGATGCGCGCAAGGGGCGGCGCCCGGGCTTCACCCAGGCGCTGGAGCCGATCGCGGCCGATACGCTGTATCGCCGCTTCGTGGCCGGGTTGCGCGCCGCCGGCGTGGAGCCGGTCGCCACCGGTGTGTTCGGCGCGAACATGCAGGTCGAGCTGGTCAACGACGGGCCGGTGACGATCCTGCTCGACTCGAGCAGGCAATTCTGAGCATTGGTCTGCGGCGGCGCCTCACACACACGCGGGGGTACACGCAACGCGTGCGCCTCGGACTGCCTCGGCGAAGGGTTCCGCACGACTGCGCCCGTCGGTGAAGTGCCCGATTGCGAATGGCATGTTGCGATTCAGCCATCGACGCACTGGACCGATGTCTGGCTCCTCGAGTGGTGATCCCTCGGGCCGGGTCTGTTACGTTCGGCCCCGGTAACGCTACGGCCTATCACCCGTGTTCGAGGTGATGTGCCGGCTCATCGAGCGGGGTCGAGCCCTCGCGCTGAGCGGACACTTCCTGGGTCAGCGCAGCGCGTCAACGATCGTCAACATCGATCGGCCCAGGGCAACGCAGGCAAACGCAGGATCGACTCCGAAGGGAAAGCGGCGATGAAGCTCGCGGACTACGTGACGTTCAATGACAAGAAGCTGGCCCGGCGCTACGCCAACGGGCCGATCAAGATGTCGCATCTTTACGAGGCGTACTTCGACGGCGACATCGACATCCCGGGAGACATCTTCGCGCTGCTGCGCAACCGCAACGCGTTCGTCGAGTTCAAGCTGACCTGGCAGCACGTGAAGTGGGCGATGTCTCACTTCATCTGGGAGGTCGGCATCCACTCGAAGAAGCAGGACACGCGGATCGTGCGAGAGCACTACGACCGCGGCAACGACTTCTTCGGCTGGTTCCTGGGCGAGCGCATGGTCTACACGTCCGGCTTCTTCCTGACGCCGGGCGAGTCGCTCGAGCAGGCGCAGGACAACAAGCTCAACCTGGTGTGCCAGAAGCTCAAGCTGGCCCCGGGCGACCGCATGCTCGACATCGGCTGCGGCTGGGGCACGCTGGCCCGGCACGCGGCGCGCAACTACGGCGTCGACGCCACCGGCGTGACGCTGTCGGTGGAGCAGACGTCGTTCGCCAACGAGCGCATCGAGCAGGCAGGCGTCAAGGACCGCGCGCGCGTGCTGTGCCGCGACTATCGCGACTCGCCCGAGGAGACCTACGACAAGATCGTGAGCCTCGAGATGGTCGAGCACGTCGGCGTCAAGAACCTCGGCAAGTTCTACAAGCTGGTGTACGAGCGGCTGGCCGACGACGGCATCTTCCTCCTGCAGTGGACCGGCCTGCGCCGCGGCCTTCGCCCCGAGGACCTCATCTGGGGCCTCTTCATGAACAAGTACGTGTTCCCCGGCGCGGACGCCAGCCTGTGCCCGTCGCGCATGCTCAAGGCGATGGAGAAGGCCGGCTTCGAGTTCCACAGCGTCGAGAACGTGACCATCCACTACGCGTGGACGATCCAGCGCTGGTACGACAACTGGGTGAGCAACCGCGCCGCCATCGTGGAGGCGTACGGCGAGCGCTGGTTCCGCATCTGGAAGTTCTTCCTGGCCTGGTCGGTCATCATCGGCGAGCAGGGCAACGCCGCCTGCTTCCAGGTCGTCTGCAACAAGAACATGGACGCCTACAACCGGCAGCGCTGGATCCTCGACAAGGGGCCGGTGCTGGGCGATCGCGTCCGCCTGCTGCAGTCGCCGGAGCTCGTCGATGTCCCCGAGGACGAGGCGATCGCCGCGGCCGAGTGACGGCCGGTCCGGTATGCTCGCGGAGCGATGACCCGGACCCTGGAAGGTGGCTGCGCGTGCGGGGCGGTGCGCTACCGCCTCGAGTCGGCCCCGATGTTCGTGCACTGCTGCCACTGCCTGGACTGCCAGCGACAGACCGGCTCCGCCTTCGTGCTCAACGCGCTCATCGAGGCGGACCGGATGTCGCTCCTCTCCGGGCAGCCGCAGCCCACCGCGATGCCGACCGACAGCGGCCGCCCGCACACCGTCCACCGCTGCCCGACCTGCGGCACGGCCGTGTGGAGCGAGTACGGCGGCCGCCCCCAGGTCCGCTTCGTCCGCGTCGGCACGCTGGATGACCCGTCGGCCTTGAAGCCGGATGTGCACATCTACACGCGCTCCAAGCTGCCCTGGGTGACCCTGCCGGACTCGGTACCGCGCTTCGAGGACTACTACGACGCCCGAGCGCTGTGGCCGTCCGAGAGCCTGGCCCGGCGCAAGGCTGTCCTGTCGTAGGCACGGCTCGGGTCAGCGGCGGGAGACGACGAGGGCGACGCCGGCGATGGTGAGGGCCATGCCGGCTGCGGCGATCGGCTGGAAGACCTCGCCGAACATGAGCCAGGCCAGGATCGCGGTGACCGGTGGGACCATGTACAGGTAGCTGGTCACCCGGGTGGCGGCGCCGTGGCGGATCATGATGAACAGGAGGGAGATGCCGCCGCCGGTGAGCACGAACACCGACCACAGGAGCGCGCCGATGACCTCCGGCGTCCACTCGATGCGAAGGTCCTCGCCGGCCAGGGCGAACGGCAGGGTGACGAGGAAGCTGGCGGCGAACTGGACGACCTGGCCGGTGCGCAGGTCGAAGGTGGGGCAGAAGCGCTTCTGGTAGAGCGTGCCTGCGGTCATCGAGAAGAGCGCGAACACCGAGAGTGCCAGGCTGCCGATTGTCATGCCGGTGCCGGTGCCGAACTTCGTCGATACGACCAGCGCGACGCCGGCGAAGCCGAGCAGGAGGCCGAGCCACTGGTAGCGGCTGACCCGCTCGCCGACCATCGGCCCGGCGACGGCGGTGAGCACCGGCTGCAGATTCACGATCAGGGCGACGACGCCGGCCGGCATGCCCTGCGCGATGACGTACCAGACGCAGCCGAGGTAGCCGGCCTGGATGCCGATGCCGGCCACCGCGATGTGTCCGGACTGCCGCCAGGACGGCCACGGCGCCCGCGCGATCGCGGCGAGCGTGGCCATCACGATCAGCACGCCGGCGTAGCGCACCAGCAGGAAGGTCAGCGGATCGGCGTGCGGCGAGGCGAGCTTGGCGACGACGTAGCCGGACGACCAGATCAGGATGAACAGCCAGGGCGCGACGCGGACCAGACCGTCGTGCGACTCGACCTCGCGCCCGCCCCGTGTCGACTCCATCGGTGCGCGAGAGCCTACTATGCGCCGCGAGAGTCGGCTCGTTTGCTGCCCGCACAGCTTGCGGCGCGATGGGTGGACACAGGGCCGCGCGGCTTCACGGTGATGGCGTGCGCGACGCGGGTGGGGTGACGTCGGCGTCGGTGACAACGCCCTCCTCGATGGTGAGGAGCTCTCGCGTGTAGGAGCGGGACTCCGAGACCGGTGGGCGAGAATGCTCGTAGATCATGAAAGGCGGGGCGACGATGCGGGTCACCTCGATTCTGATGCGGCTGCTCCAGCCAGATGACATCGACCATGCCGCGGTACTCGGTGGCCGCGCGGCCGAGCCGGGACACGTTGCCGGCCGCCTTCAGTCCGGCGGTCTTCCCGCCGGAGAGGACCTGCTCGGCGATCGGAGCCAGCTCGCTGGCTTCCATGCCGTAGGGCTTCGTGAATGGCTCCTGGACCCAGGCCCGGTCGCTGGCCAGATCGCCGTAGATCTCCGTCGGGCTGGACTTCTCGCGCAGCGCATCGGCGGTGCCCACGTCCATCATCTCCTCCAGAGACTCGAGCGGTCGGCCGAGCCCTCCGCGATCGGTGACATCCTCGAGGATGAAGCTCATGGGTCGGCACGCGTGATCGCGGATGTGGAACTTCTTGCCGCGCAGCCAGATGTCGACCTCGCTGATCTGATCGGCGACGGCAGCCGTGCGGTTGGTGGTCCTCAGCTTCAGATGCACGTTCGGATACCCTGATTCGGTCATGCTGGTCCCTTCTCGATCGGGCGTGCCCTGCGTGGGCGTGCCCGGCGCGGGCCTGGGCGCGGTGCCGCCGTCCCCACAGGCACACGCGAACACGGCGGCGACGAGCGCGAGTCTTGCTATCACTGTCACTCCTTCGACCCGCTCTGCCTCGACCCGATCCGGGCGAGCCTGCGCGTTTCATCCTGGAACTTCTTCAGGTCGGGACCGTCCATGTAGTACGGGCGCGCGCTGGCCGGCAGTCGGCCGGCGGCCAGGTGGCGCAGGTGAGTCGCTCCCATCCCGGCATAGCGCACCCCGCTCTGCGCCGCTCTCGCCACCGACTCCTCGAACTGCTTGTCTCGCCAGGTCGTGAACATCTGGTTCTTCTCCGTCGAGCTCGCCTGCCTGGAGCCGAACTTCTCCTTTGCTGCCGCGTCGAGACCCGATGTCGGATCGGCGATGGCCACCTCAATCATCGCGTCGGTGAAGGCGATGGCGAACTGGGCCAGGAGCGGCAACAGATCGGCCCGGCCGGGCCTCGCCAGCGCGTCGCCGATCCAGCCGTTGACCGGCAGCGACGTGATGAACGAGTCGAGCGAGCTTTCGACGGCGGCGTGGATCTGGGCCAGCTCGGCGAGCCGCGGCGCGACCACCTGGCCGGCCGCCTGCTTCTGCTCGAGCGACGCGCGCGCGTCCCTCGTGTGCGCCCAGGCGAGCTTCAGGTAGCGCTGGATCGGGTTGCCGGCGTGCTGGTGGCTCGCGCTGGTCAGCTCCGCGAGCGGCTTGTCTTCCAGGAAGTAGGGGAGGGCCATGTTCATTGCCTGACCCAGCTTGGGCAGCAGGGGCTCGGCGCCGAACTTCTGCTTGTCCTGCTCGCCGTCGACGCCGAGCTTCGCGAACTTGTCGGCGTTCTCGGCGTCGTAGGTCGCCTTCAGGGCCGAGCCTTCCGCAAGCGCCTCGTCCGAGAACCGCTCGTAGATGAAGCTCTTGCTGCCGACGGCGACCATGACGGTGTCCAGCTTGACGACCGTGTGGTTCTCGCCGAGCACGTTGATGCCCTCGGGGTCGAAGCGCACCCAGGTGCCGTCCGGGAGGTTGCCCAGGTAGTCGGTGGCCCCGGCCGGCATGCTGGGCCATCTCGTCGCTCGATCGATAGCTGCGCACCGTGTCGTCGGTGAGCCAGTCCTCCGGCGCGCCGCTCGCCGCGTCTTCCCTGGCGACCTGCCTGCCGCCGACGAAGACCTTGCGCTGGACGGCGCCGCTGGCCGCGGCGGAACCCGGCGCCGCGTACTGGCTCAGCAGCGACTCGCTCGATACGCCCTGTACCACCCGATCGGCCACCTCGTCGGCGTGGCGCTCGTACGGATCGCCGACCTCGCCGACGCCTCCCTTGAGCTGCACGCCGCCGCGCTGCTGGACGACGTGGGCCGCCTCGTGGGCGGCGGTGTGGAGGTCCGGCGGGCCGCGAAAGGCGACGTGATCGCCGGCGGCGAAGGCGTCGGCGCCCATGGCCTCGGCGCCGGCCGCGGCTCGCGCGTCGGTGTGAGCGACGACCTTGCCGACGTCGTGGCGGCCGAAGGAGCGCTGGATCTGATCGATGTGTGGAAGCGGCCCGCCGGCTCCGCCGGTGCCGTGGGCTGCGGCACCGTGGACGTCGCCCAGCGGCGGGATGGGGCTGCCGTGTCCCGGGCCGACCAGCACGCCGCGATCCGCCGGCTCGCTCTCGGCCGGCGCGGGCCGCGTGGCTCGCTGGACGGGCGGCAGGTGGCTGGTCAAGGTCCGCTTTCCGGGCGCCACGACCCTTCGCTGCACGGGAACATCGGGCCGCCGAGCAGGTGGACGGGAGCCACCGCGCCGATCGTTGGGCATGGACCGGATGTCGGACCAACCCGGCCCGCGTTGCGGCTCGTCGTGGCCCGACCGCCTGGCGCTGTCACTCTGGCGCGGCGACGCGACGACCTGGCACGGGCGCGGCTCCCCGAGCGGGCGCAAGTGGCGGTTTCGAGGGCCTCATCGGCAGGCGCCGATCCTGCAACATCATCCGGCGATGGATGGCAAGGCGGTGGCCCGCGCTCGCTGCTCGCTTCTCGGCGTCGCGGTCGGCGATGCGTTCGGCGAGGGGATGTTCGGCCACCCGGCGCAGGTCGCGCTGCGCGTGGCCAAGCGCCTGATCCCGACGCAGCGGCCGTGGCGGTGGACGGACGACACGGCGATGGCCATCTCGGTCGTCGAGACGCTCGAGCGCTGCGGCGCGATCGATGTGGACCTCCTGGCGGCCGCGTTCGCGCGGCGCTTCCAGCTCGAGCCCGGGCGCGGCTACGCGGCCGGCGCGGCCCACGTGCTGACCTGCATCGCCGGGGGCGGGGAGTGGCGCGAGCACGCGGCGGCGCTGTTCGGCGGCAGCGGCTCTTACGGCAACGGCGCCGCCATGCGGGCCGCGCCGATCGGCGCCTTCTTCGCCGGCGACCTCGCGCGCGTGCGCGCCGAGGCGCTGCGCTCGGCCGCGCCGACCCACGCGCACCCGGAGGGAGCCGCCGGTGCGGTGGCGGTGGCGATCGCGGCGGCGCTGGCCAGCTCGCGCTCGATCGCGCGCGAGTCGCTGCTCGCCGAGGTCGCGCGCTTCACACCGGAGGGCCCGACCCGCGACGGCCTGCTGCGCGCCGACCGCCTCGGCCTCGAGTTCGACCCGCGCTTCGCCGGCGAGGAGCTCGGCACCGGCTGCAACGTCAGCTCGCGCGACACGGTGCCGTTCTGCGTGTGGGTCGCCGCCCGCCACCTGGACTCGTACGAGGACGCGGTCTGGACCGCGACCGCGCAGCTGGGCGATCGCGACACGCTCGGCGCGATCGTGGGGGGCATCGTGGCCGCCGCCACCGGTGAGGACGGGATCCCGGTCCTGTGGCGCGCCGCGACCGAACCGCTGCCCCCGCACGCCGACCGTGTAACCTTCCGGCCCGCCCGTTCGTGGAATGGGCATGAGACCGGAACCCGACATCGTCATCGGTGGTGGACTGGGCGGACTGACCAGCGCGCTCATGCTCGCGCGCGCCGGCCGGAAGGTGATCCTGTTCGAGAAGGCGAGCTCCCTGGGCGGCAGGGCGGCCACGCACGTGGAGGCCGGCGCCCGGCTCAACCTGGGACCGCATGCGCTGTACCGCTGCGGCGCGGCTCGCGCGGCGCTGCGCGAGCTCGGCGTCGATCCGACGGGCGGCCGCCCGCCGGTGTCCGGCATGCTGGCGCTCGACGGCGGGAGGCTCCAGGTGCTGCCGGGCGGGTTCACGTCGCTCGTGACCACCGGCCTGCTCGGTGTGGCCGAGAAGCTCGAGGCCGCACGCCTCCTCCAGGGCCTGGGCCGCATCGATCCCGCCGCCCAGCGCGGCAGGTCGGTGAGGGAGTGGGTGGACGGCGTGGTCGCGCGGTCGGGCACGCGGCGGCTGCTCCTCGCGCTGGTGCGCGTGACCACCTACGGCAACGCGCCGGACCTGGCCTGTGCCGCCGAGACGGTGGCCCAGCTGCAGCGCGGCCTCACCACCGGCGTGATGTACCTCGATGGCGGCTGGCAGACGATCGTCGACGCCCTCGAGGGGCTCGCGCTGGCGGCAGGCGTCGAGATCCGCCGGTCGACGCGCGTCGCGGCGGCCGCGCCGGGACGGGTGAAGCTCGTCGATGGCGGGGCCATCGCCGCGGGCGCGGTGATCGTGGCAGCGAGCCCGGCGGTGGCGGCCGAGCTGGTGCCGACCAGCGCCGCCCTGGCCGCGGCGGCGGCGGCGGCCATCCCGGTGCGGGCCGCGTGTCTCGATCTCGCGCTGAGCGCGCTGCCGCGCCCGCGCGCGCGGTTCTGCCTCGGCATCGACGAGCCGCTCTACTACTCGGTCCACTCGGCCTCGGCGGCGCTGGCACCGGAAGGGACGGCCGTCATCCACGCCGCGCGCTACCTGGCCCCGGGGGAGAAGGCGGACGCGTCGTCGCTCGAGGCGCTGCTCGATCGGCTGCAGCCCGGGTGGCGCGAGCGGGTCGTCACGCGCCGCTTCCTGCCCCAGCTGGTGGTGGCAAACGACATCCACCCGGTCGGGCGAGGCCGTCCGGGCCCTGTCGTCGGCGACGCGCCGGGCGTGTACGTCGTCGGCGACTGGGTCGGCGAGGGGGCGATGCTGGCGGACGCGACCGTCGCCAGCGCGCGCGACGCCGTCTCGGCCATCCTGGACCCGAGCGAGGGGAGCGTCGAGCGAGGTGAACGTGGCGAGCTCGCGCCGGCGCGGACGGCGCCATGATGGAGCCCAGCCGATGACGGTGCGCGCAGCGGTCGACAGCGCCTTCCGGTCGCACGAGCGGTTCCTGTGGTCGCTGTGCTACCGCATGACCGGAAGCGCCGCCGACGCGGACGATCTGGTGCAGGACACCTTCGCCCGCGCCATCGCGCGGCCGCCGGCCGACACTGCGTCGCCGCTGCGCCCTGGCTGGTGCGGGTCGCGATGAACCTGGCCCGCGACCTGCTGCGCCGGCGCCGCCGCACCGCGTACACCGGGCCGTGGCTGCCGGCGCCGATCGAGACCGGCCAGGACGGCGCTCGACGGGCTCGAGCTGCCGCCGGCGCACGAGCCGGCGCACACCGAGGCTCGCTACGATCTGATGGAGAGCGTGACGCTGGCGTTCCTGCTCGCGCTCGAGGCGCTCAGCCCGCCGCAGCGTGCGGTGCTGATCCTGCGCGACGTGCTCGACTACTCGGTGGCCGAGACCGCGGAGGCCCTGGGCATGTCGGCCGCCAACGTCAAGACGACGCACCACCGCGCGAGGCGGGCGATGGCGGCGTACGACCGTCGCCGCTGCCGGCCCGACGCCGAGCTCACCGTTCGCACCCGCGCCGCGCTGGTGCGCTTCCTCGGCGCCGTGCGCGCGCAGGACGCGTCCGCTGTCGAGGCGATGCTGGCCGCCGATGTCGTGGCGCTGACCGACGGCGGCGGCGAGTTCGTGGCCGCGCGCGTGCCGCTGGTCGGCGCGCAGCGCGTCGCCCACACCTACGTCAAGCTGGCCGCGCAGCGCGAGGGCTCGCCGCTGCGCCACGAGCTGCGCCTGCTCAACGGCCTGCCCGCGATCCTGCTCGAGCACGACGTGCCGCCGGCCCGGTGGGCCCCGCGCTGGATCATCCAGGTCGAGATCGGGGACGACGGCCTCATCCGCGCCGTGAACTCGGTGCTGACCAGCGGCAAGCTGCGCGCGGTGCGCCCGGTCCCGGCCTGAGCGCTGGCCGCTACTCTGGCAGCGTCGCGCCCCGGATCGACGCGTCGAGCACCTCGATCGGATGGGCTGCCCGGATCGAGTGGCCGCGCTCGCGCAGCAGCATCGTCAGATGCAGCGTGCAGCCCGGATTCGCGCTGACCAGCAGCTGGGGCGCGGCGGCCAGCACGGCGTCGACCTTGCGCTGCCCGATCTCTCGCGCGCTGTCCGGCTCGAGCAGGTTGTAGACGCCGGCGCTGCCGCAGCACTGGTCGGAGTCGGCCAGCTCGGTCAGCTCCACCCCGGGAATGCCCGACAGCAGCTGGCGCGGCTGCGATCGGATGCGCTGGGCGTGCTGCAGGTGACAGGCGTCGTGATAGGCGAGCACGACAGGCACCGGGTGGCGGACGGCCAGCGGCCCGAGCGCGACGAGGAACTCGCTCACGTCCTTGACCCGCGCTGCCATCGCCTCGGCGCGCGGGCGCCACGCCGGGTCGTCGCCCAGCAGGCGGCCCCACTCCTTCATCGCCGAGCCGCAGCCAGCCGCGTTGACCACCACGGCGTCGACCTCGGCGCGCTCGAGCGCGGCGATGGCGGCGCGCGCGAGCCGCCGCGCCTCCTCGTCCCGCCCCGCGTGCAGTGACAGCGCCCCGCAGCAGCCCAGCTCGGGCGGGATCACGACCTCGCAGCCCTCGGCGCGCAGCACGCGCAGCGTGGCCTGGTTGACCCCGGGGAAGTAGACCCGCTGCACGCAGCCGGGCAGCATCGCCACCCGCGCGCGGCGCGTCCCGGTGGCGGCCGCGGTGGCGGGCAGCCGCTCGCGCAGCAGGCGCAGCGACACCGGCGGCATGAGCGACTCGAGCGCGCGCAGGCGCCGCGGAAGCAGGCGCACGAGGCGCAGGGCATGCACCAGCCAGCGCAGCCCGCTGCGCACGTACAGGATCTGGCCCAGCACCGCGAGCCGGAGCCGGCGCGGATACGGGAACAGCGCGAAGATGGCGCCGCGGAACAGGCGATCGGACGCGGTGCGCCGGTGGCCGCGCTCGACCTCGGCGCGCGTCTGCTCGATCAGCGCCTCGTACTTGACGCCCGAGGGGCACGCCGTCATGCAGGCCATGCAGCCCAGGCAGCGGTCGAAGTGGCGCACCACCGACGGCGTGAGCGCCTCCTTCCCCTCGGCCAGCGTCTTCATCAGGAGGATGCGGCCGCGCGGCGAGTCCATCTCCTGGCCCCACGACTGGTAGGTCGGGCAGGCCGGCAGGCAGAAGCCGCAGTGCACGCACTCGTCGATGAGCCGGCGGTCGGCCATGGCGATCTACAGCCCTCCCACGAAGCGGCCCGGGTTGAGCCGGCCCTGCGGATCGAAGCGCCGCTTGAGCTCGACCATCAGCGAGAACGCGTCCGGCACCGGGCCCCACGGATCGATGACCGCGCGCACCTCGGCCGGCGCGCGCTCGACGACCAGCGAGCCGCCGCCGGCCACCAGCTGCGCGCGCGCCGCCGCCAGCGCCGCGCTGGCCGCGCCCGCGTCCGCGACCTCGCCGCCGGCGAAGCCGATGCCGAGCGACGCGTACCACACGAGCGAGCCGCCGCGCAGCGCGCCCATCAGCGGCGCGACCAGCGCCATCCACCGCCGGCAGCTGCGACGGCAGCGCGCACAGCTTGGCCCGCAGCGGCCCGGCCTCGCGCGCCGCGTCGTGTCTCGCCCAGAACGCGGCGTCGTCGGCCAGCGCCTCGCACGGCAGCTGCGCGGCCCGCGCGATCTCGACCAGCCGCGCTGTCTGCTGGCGCACGCCGTGGCCGAAGCCCTCGAAGCGCACGCCGCAGCTGGTAGGCCGCATCGGCGCGCAGCGCCGCGACGGCGGCCGGCTCCAGCTGCGCCTGGCGCGCGCGCCCGAGCAGCGACACGACCTGGTCCGCGGGCCAGCCCCGGGAACAGGACCGTGGCGCTGGCCTCGGGCAAGGGGTGCAGGCGGAACGTCGCCGAGGCGATCAGGCCGAGCGTGCCGAGCGAGCCGCACATCAGCTTGGGCAGGTCGAAGCCGGCCACGTTCTTGACCACCTTGCCGCCGCCGCGCGCCGCGACGCCGTCGGCGCGGACCAGGGTCACGCCGATGATGAGATCGCGCACGCCGCCGTAGCGGGTGCGGCGCGGCCCGAAGCCGCCGGTGGCGACCACGCCGCCGAGGGTGGCGCGCTCCGGCAGCGGCGGATCGAGCGCCAGCATCTGCCGCTCCGCCCGCGCCGCGGCCTGTAGCTGCGCCACTGTCACGCCGGCCTCGGCCGCGATCACCATGTCGGATGGCGCGTAGTCGAGGATCCGCGCCATGCCCCGCGTATCCACGACGGCGTCGAGCGCCTCCGGGGCGCCGCCCAGCTCGATCTCGGTGCGGCCGCCGGCGAACGCGAGCCGTCCGCCTCGGGCCGCCTCGCGCGCCATCACCTCGGCGCACTCCGCCTCGCTCTCGGGCCGGTAGGCGCGCGCCGGCGCGGACCCCGAGGATGGCCTCGTCGGCGCCGCGACGAGCGCCTCGGCGCTCATCAGCCGCGCCCCGCCAGCCCCGCCGCCTCGGTCGGGTGCTGGACGTACTTGCCCGGTCGATCGCCGCACAGCCGCGGCGTGGGGAACACCTTGCCCGGATTGAAGCGCGTCTCCGGGTCGAACGCGCAGCGCACCATGTTCATGGTGGCCAGGTCGTCGTCGGAGAACATCTCGCCCATGTAGGCCGCCTTGTCGGCGCCCACGCCGTGCTCGCCGGTGATCGATCCGCCGGCGCGGATGCACAGGCGCAGGATCTCGGCGGCGGTCTTCTCGGCCAGCTCCTCCTGGCCGGGCACCGACGCGTCGTAGAGGACCAGCGGGTGCAGGTTGCCGTCGCCGGCGTGAAACACGTTGGCGATGCGCAGGCCGGCGCCGTCGGCCAGCTCGGCGATCTCGCGCAGCACGCGCGCGATGTCGGAGCGCGGGATGACCCCGTCCTGCACCACGTAGTTGGGGCTGATGCGGCCCATGGCCGCGAACGCGCTCTTGCGCCCGCGCCACATGACCGCGCGCTCGGCGGCGTCGCGCGGCAGCCGGATCTCCAGCGCGCCGGCCTCGCGTGCCAGCCTCGTCGCCTCCGTCTGGGTGTGCTCGACCTCGGCGTCGGTGCCGTCAACGTCCATGAGCAGCGCCGCGCCCACGTCCGGCCAGTCAACGCCGGTGGCCGCCACGATCGCCGCGATGGCCAGGCGGTCCATCATCTCGATGGCGGCGGGCACGATGCCGGCCGCGACGATGAGCGACACGGCGTTGCCCGCCTCGGTCGTCGACGGGAAGGTGGCGAACAGGGTGCGGGTCGCCTCCGGCGCGCGCAGGATGCGCAGCACCACCTCGGTGACCACGCCGAGCGTGCCCTCGCTGCCGACCAGCGCGCCGCGCAGATCGTAGCCGGGCGGATCGAGCACCGGGCCGCCCAGCTCGACGACCGCTCCGTCGGCCAGCACCACCGTCGCGCCCAGCACGTGGTTGGTGGTGAAGCCGTACTTGAGGCAGTGCGCGCCGCCGGAGTTCTCGGCCACGTTGCCGCCGATGGTGCAGACCTGCTGCGACGACGGATCCGGCGCGTAGTAGTAGCCGCTGCGGGGCCAGCCGCTTCGAGATCTCGAGGTTGATGACGCCCGGCTCGACCCGCATCCACTGGTTCTCGAGATCGATCTCGAGGATGCGCTTCATGCGCGACAGGCCGAGCAGCAGGCACCCGGGCACCGGCAGCGCGCCGCCCGACAGCCCGGTGCCGGAGCCGCGCGGCACGATCGGCATGCCGGCCGCGTGCGCCAGCTTCACCACCTCCACGACCTCCGCGGTCGAGGCGGGCAGGACGACGATGGCGGGCGAGGCGCGGAAGCTGGTCAGCGCGTCCGACTCGTACGTGCGCAGCCCGGCGCTGTCGGTGATGCAGTTCGCCTGACCGACAACCGCGGCGAGGCGCTCCACCAGCGCGGGCGACAGCGACGCTCCCGGTCCAGGCGTGTCCACCTCGCCGATCGTAGCACCGCGCGTCACTGCCCGGGGCAGGCGGCGAAGCGCTCGCGCATGAGCTCGACGAACGCGACCACCTTGGGCGAGAGGTGACGGGCGGTCGGATAGACCGCGTGGACCGGCGTCGCCGACGAGCACCCAGCCGCGCAGCACGTGCCGCAGCCGCTTCGTGCGCAGGTCCTCGGTGGCGATGAACTCCGCCGTCCACGCGATGCCGACCCCGGCGCGCGCCGCCTCCAGCATCAGCTCGAGCTCGTTGACCGAGTAGCGCGCCTGGACCCGCACCTCGACCTGCTGGTTGCCCGAGTGCAGCGTCCACAGCGCCGGCGCATGGCCCACGCCGAACACGATGCAGCTGTGGTTTGCCAGGTCGGACGGCTGGCGCGGCGTGCCGTGGCGGCGCAGGTAGGCCGGCGACGCAAGCAGCACGCGCCGCAGGCCGCCCAGGTTGCGCGCGATCAGCGTCGAGTCGTCGAGCGGGCCGGCCCGGATGGCCACGTCGAAGCCCTCCTCGACCAGATCGACGCGCCGGTCGGTGCACACGAGCTCCAGCTGCACGTCCGGATAGCGCTCGAGGAACGACGTCACCATCGGGCCGAGCATGTAGAACGACAGCGGCGCGGTGACGCGCAGGCGCCCCTGCGGGACCGCCTGCAGCTCGGTCACCGCGTGATCCGCCTCCTCGGTCTCGGCGACGATGCGGGCGCTGCGCTCGAAGTACAGGCGGCCGGCGTCGGTGAGGCCGAGCTTGCGGGTTGTGCGCTGGAGCAGGCGCACGCCCAGCCGGTCCTCCAGATCCGACACCTTGCGGCTCACGCTCGACTTGGGCATGTCCAGCGCCCGGGCCGCGGCGGTGAAGCTGCCGGCCTGGACCACCCGGGTGAAGACGAGCATCTCGTTCAGATCCATGGGCTTTCCTGGCTTTGTACAACCAATGGAACAGTCATCCTCGAGAACCCAGTCTAGTCCTCCTGGCCGAACAATCCCAGACTGTGGGGCAGGAGGAAAGCAAAACATGACGACTCAGCGATGGAACATCGACGCCGCCCACTCGGGCATCCAGTTCTCGGTCCGCCACATGGTCATCTCGAAGGTGCGCGGTGCGTTCGAGCGCTACCAGGGCACCATCGACTTCGACCACGCCGATCCGACCGCGTCGCGGGTGTCGGTGCGCATCGACACCTCGAGCATCGACACGCACGAGCCCAAGCGCGACGAGCACCTGCGCTCGGCCGACTTCTTCGACGTGGAGAAGTTCCCGGAGATCGCGTTCGAGAGCAGGCGGATTGACAAGCTCGGCGGCGATCGCTACCGAGTGGTGGGCGACCTGACCATCCGCGGCAACACCGCCGAGGTCGCGCTCGACGCCGAGCTCCTGGGCGATGGCATCGACCCGTGGGGCAACCGGCGCGTGGGCTTCCAGGCCCGCACCGAGCTCAGCCGCAAGGAGTTCGGGCTGACCTGGAACCAGGTGCTGGAGACCGGCGGCGTGCTGGTCGGAGACCGGATCGAGATCGCGCTCGACGTGCAGGCAATTGCCGAGAAGGCCGAGCGTGAGGTGACAGAAAAGGTGGCGTGAGCGCCACCGCCGCCGGATGCTTCGCTGCATCCCGCGGCAGGAGGGAACGGAATTGTTGAACATCAGGAAGGCAGAAGATCGCGGACACGCAGACCACGGCTGGCTCGAGACGCACCACACGTTCTCGTTCGCGGACTACCACGACCGCCGCCACATGGGCTTCGGCCCCCTGCGCGTGATCAACGACGACAGGGTGGCGGCCGAGGGCGGATTCCCGCCGCACAGCCACCGGGACATGGAGATCGTCACCTACGTGCTGGAGGGGCAGCTCCAGCACCGAGACAGCATGGGCAACGGCTCCATCATCGAGGCCGGCGACGTGCAGCGCATGACCGCCGGCACCGGCGTGACCCACAGCGAGTACAACCCGTCGGCCGATGAGCCGGTCCACCTGCTGCAGATCTGGCTGCTGCCGCGGCAGCCCGGCCTGCGGCCCGGCTACGAGCAGAAGCACTTCAGCGCCGCAGACAAGCGCGGGCGTCTGCGCCTGGTCGCGTCGCCCGACGGCGCCGACGGCTCGGTCAAGATCGAGCAGGACGCGCGCCTGTACGCCACCATCGTGGAGGGCGGGCAGGAGGTGACCCACGAGCTGGGCGGCGGCCGCAGAGCATGGCTGCACGTGGCTCGCGGCGAGGCGACCGTGAACGGGGTCAGCCTGGCGGCCGGAGATGGCGCCGCCATCGCCGAGGAGGCGCGCATCGCGATCAGCTCCGAGCGCGGCGGCGAGGTTCTGCTGTTCGACCTGCCGTGATCGAGAGGCTCAGCCCCTGGTCGGGCCGCACGGGCATCCGGCGGCCCCGGGTCGCGCCTTCTCCAGGGCGGGCGGCCGGCGGTGCTTGGTCGCCTGCTCGAACGCGTGGGCCAGGCGCAGCAGGCGCGCTTCTTGAAGCTTGCCGCCGAACAGCGAGATGCCGACCGGCAGGCCGTCGACGAAGCCGGCCGGCACCGTGACGCTCGGGTAGCCGGCCACCGCGGCCGGCGACGAGCTGCTGCCGACGAAGTGATCGCCGAGCACCGGGTCCATCAACCAGGCCGGGCTGCCGGTCGGCGCGAGCAGCGCGTCGAGCTTGTGCGCGCGCATCACCTTGTCGATGCCGCGGTCGCGCGAGACGCGGCCGCACGTGGCCAGGGCGCGGCGGTAGGCCGGCTCGGTCAGCGGGCCCTTGGCCTCCGCCTTGAGGAAGATCTCCTGGCCGAAGATCGGCATCTCCTCGGCGGCGTGCTTCTCGTTGAAGGCGATCGCGTCGGCCAGCGAGCGGATCGGCGCCGACGGGCCGAGCGCGGCCAGGTAGGCGTTGAGGTCGGCCTTGAACTCGTAGAGGAGGACGTCGAACTCGGCCTTCTCCATCTCCTTCATGTCGCTGAGGTCGACCGGATCGATCACCTCGGCGCCCAGCTCGCGCAGCGCCGCGAGCGCCTCCTCGACCTTCTTGTCGAGCCCCGGGTGGTAGCCGAAGTAGGCGCGGGCCACGCCGATGCGCGCGCCGCGGATGGCGCCGCCGCCCAGCTGCGCGTAATCGGCCGCGACGGCGCCGCGCGTCGCCGGATCGCGATCGTCGGGGCCGGCCAGCACCGCGAGCACCGCGGCGGCGTCGGCCACGGTGCGGCACATCGGGCCGGCGGTGTCCTGGGTGTGCGAGATCGGGATCATGCCGGCCCGGCTGACCAGGCCCACGGTCGGCTTGACCCCGACGATGCCGCAGGTGGACGACGGGCAGACGATCGAGCCGTCGGTCTCCGATCCGATGGCGACCGCGCACAGGTTGGCGGCCACCGCCGTGCCCGAGCCGGAGCTGGAGCCGCACGGGCTGCGGTCGATGGCGTACGGGTTGCGGCACTGGCCGCCGCGCCCGCTCCAGCCGGATAGCGAGCGGGTCGAGCGGAAGTTGGCCCACTCGGAGAGGTTCGCCTTGCCCAGGAACACCGCGCCGGCCGCGCGCAGGCGGGCGGCCACGCCGGAGTCGCGCTCCAGGATCGAGCCGGTCAGCGCCAGCGAGCCGGCCGTGGTGGTCATGCGATCGGCGGTGCCGACGTTGTCCTTGAGCAGGATCGGGATGCCGTGCAGCGGTCCGCGCGGCCCGCGCCCGCGCCGCTCCTGGTCGAGGCGTTCGGCGTCGGCCAGCGCGTCCGGGTTGATCTCGATGACCGAGCGCAGCTCGGGCCCGCGCCGATCGAGCGCCTCGATGCGGGCGAGGTACGCCTCCGCGATCTCTTTCGCGCTGTGCTTGCCCGACGCCATCGCCGCGGACAGCGTCGCGATGGTCGCCTCCTCGATCCACGCGTGCGGCGCGGGCGCTGCCGGCGGATCCGGCGGCGCGGCGTGCGGAGACGGGCTCGCGGACGGCCCGGGCGCCGCGCGTCCACCCGCGCCGCATCCGAAGGGCGCCAGCGCCATCGCCGCGCCTGCCGCGGCACAGCCGAGAAACTGTCTGCGGTCGAGCCGATCCGTGCTCATGCTGGTCCCTCCCTTTTCGCCGGGCTGGATTCTCGCACCGTTCGGCGCCGCATGCGCATCTCGCGCATCGATCGATGCCGACCACGGTCGGCGCTGCGGGCCGCCATCGCGCCGTGCGCCGCGCACATGGACGGCGGCACGGCGCCTGCAGCCTGGGGCCCACGCCCCGCCGGGCACGTCAACCCTCACCACGGAGAGAGCATGAGCAACGTCCTCGAGATCATCGACATCGATCGGCTCGCCGCCGTATCGGGCGGGCAGCAGGCACCGACCCGTCCGCCCGACAACCGCACCGGCATGGAGCTGGCGTACGACCGGGCCAAGGCCTGCGCTGTCGGAGCGGTGGCCGGCCAGGCGATCCCGATCCCGGCGCCGCCGTACGTCAAGGCGGCCATCGGCTGCACCGCCGGCGTCGCCGAGCAGGTTCGCCAGGAAGGCGGCTTCGGCCGCGACCAGACAAACCGCTGAGCCGCGAGATGGATCGGGCGCGGGCCGCCGGCGCGCCCGATCCGCTGCGCTACCGCCTGGCGCCGGGCCTCAGCGGCCGGGTCGCGGCGCGTTGACGACGGCGACGATCGCGCGCGTCTCGATGGTGCCGAGGTGGCGCGAGTCCTGGCTCAGCGCGTTGTCGCCGGCGACGGCGACGTGGCCGGGCGGGATGCGCGCGTCCGGCCCGGCGCCGAGCGCGTCGCGCAGCCAGTCCGGCACCGGATCGCCGGCCACCGCGGCCACGCGCTTGACCCGGTAGGGGATGTCCTTCGACAGATCGCGCGCGAGCTGCTCGTCGCTCAGCGCGAACACGACCACGTCGCCGCGCGTGCACGCCGCGTTCGACCGCGCGGCGGACGACGAGGCGCTGCCCGTCGCGGAACGTGGGCGCCATGCTGTTGCCGCGCACGGTGACAGCGATCCACCTGCCGCGCATCCAGCGAGCCGTCGCGACGCCCGCGATGGCGACCGCGGCGGCGACCAGGCCGATGACGAGACCCGCGCTCATGGCGTGCATCTGTACCTGTCGCGTGCCGCGCTGCCCGCGGCTCCGATCGCTGTCGGGCCGTATCTGCCGGACGCGCGCCGGTAGCGAGCGAGAGTCGCCGGGGCGGCGCCGGGGCCCGGGCGCACCTCGATGTCGCCGGCGCGCACCGGCTGGCCGTCCTCGCCGAGCATCTGCATGCGCGGGATCGGCCGGCCGGTTCGTCTGTCGATCACGAGCAGCGGCTCGCGGCCCTCGCCGAACACCCAGCGATCGCCCCACTGGCGCAGCGCGGTCATGATCGCGGTGAGGTCCTTGCCCATGGGTGTGAGCTCGTACTCGTAGCGGGTGCCGTGCACGCCGGCATCGACGCGCGCCAGCACGCCGTGCTCGACCAGGTGCGACAGCCGCTGGGTCAGCACGTTCTTCGAGATGTGCAGGTTGGCCTCGAAGTCGGCGAAGCGGCGCACGCCGAGGAACGCCTCGCGCACGATCAGCAGGGTCCACCAGTCGCCCAGGACCTCCAGGGCCTGCGCGACCGAGCAGTTCTCGCGATGAAAGCGGCGCCGCTGCACTCTCAGAAATCTTGTTGCATGAAAAGACCAGATTGTCCATGCTCGTTTCACGATGAGACCGACAGCGACGACGAGCGAGTGGAAGCCCACGGCCTGCATCCTGTGCGAGTGCAACTGCGGCCTGGAGGTGCAGCTCGGCGGCGACGACGGGCGGCACCTCGATCCGCCTGCGCGGCGACAAGGCGACACCCGTCGTCGCGCGGCTACGCGTGCGAGAAGCCGCACCGCCTCGACCACTACCAGCACGGCCGCGACCGCGTGACCTCGCCGCTGCGCCGCCGCCCCGACGGCACGCTTCGAGGCGATCGACTGGGACACCGCGATCCGCGAGGTCGCCGGCCGGCTGGCCGCCGTGCGCGACACCCACGGCGGCGACGCCGATCTTCTATTACGGCGGCGGCGGCCAGGGCAACCACCTGCCCGGCGCCTACGCGACGGCGACGCGCCGCGCGCTCGGCATCGCGCTACCGATCGAGCGCGCTGGCCCAGGAGAAGACCGGCGAGTTCTGGGTCTCGAACCGCATGATGGGCGCCGTCGACGCGCGCCGACTTCGAGCACTGCGACGTGGGCGCTGTTCATCGGCAAGAACCCGTGGCACTCGCACTCGATCCCGCGCGCGCGCGTGACGCTCAAGGAGATCGTCCGCCGATCCGGCGCGCACGCTGATCGTGATCGACCCGCGGCGCACCGAGACCGCCGAGCTGGCCGACATCCACCTCCAGGTGCAGCCCGGCACCGACGCGTGGCTGCTGGCCGCCATCCTGGCCGCTGCTGGTCGAGGAGGACCTGCTCGACCGCGCGTTCCTGGACGCGCACGCCGTCGACGTCGAGCCGGTCGCTCGAGGCGCTGCGGGCGGTGCCGTTCGCGGCCTGCTGCGAGCGCAGCGGCATCGACGAGGCGCTGGTGCGCCGCGCCGCGCGCGCCATCGGCGGCGCCCGCGCGCTGTCCTCCTTCGAGGACCTCGGCGTGCAGATGAACCGCAGCTCGACCCTGGTCAGCTACCTGCACCGAGCTGCTCATCTTCCTGACCGGCAACCTCGGCAAGCCGGGCACGCACTACATCCCGACCACGATGGTGGACTTCACCGGCGGCGCGTCCGGCCGCACCAGCCCGGTGGTCGGCGCGCCGATCATCGCCGGCCTGGTGCCCTGCAACGTGATCGCCGACGAGATCCTCACCGATCATCCGAAGCGCTACCGCGCCATGCTCGTCGAGGCGTCCAACCCGGCGCACTCGCTGGCCGACTCGCAAGCGGATGCGCGAGGCGCTGGCCGCGCTCGACACGCTCGTCGTGATCGACGTGGCGATGACCGAGACCGCGCGCCTGGCCCACTACGTCCTGCCGGCCGCGACCCAGTTCGAGAAGGCGGAGGCCACGTTCTTCAACTTCGACTTCCCGCACAACTACTTCCATCTGCGCGCGCCGCTGCTTCGCGCCGCCGGACGGGCCGCTGCCGGAGGCGGAGATCCACGCCCGCCTGGTCGAGGCGCTGGGCCTGATGACCGAGGCGGACCTGGCGCCGCTGCGCGACGCGGCGGCCGGCGGACGCGCCGCCTACGCGCAGGCGTTCATGGCGCGCGTGCTGCCGGATCGCCGCCTGGCCCCGCTGGCGCCGGTCCTGCTCTACCGCACGCTCGGATCTGCCGGACGATCTGCGGCAGGGCGCGGTGCTGTTCGGCCTGGCGCTGCGCGCGGCGATGGAGCGCGGCCCGTCGCTGGCGCGCGCCGGCTTCGCCGGCTCTCCGCTGGCGGCGGCCGACGCGCTGTTCTCCGCCATCCTGGACAGCCCGTCCGGCGTCGTGTTCGCCGTCGACGACTGGGACGAGGTGCTCGGCCGCGTCGCGCACGCCGGACCGCAAGATCCACCTGGCGCTGCCCGACCTGCTCGCCGCGCTCGACGAGCTGCTGCGCCGGGTCGACGAGCCGCGCGACGAGGCGTTCCCGTTCGTGCTGTCCGCCGGCGAGCGCCGGTCGTTCACCGCCAACACGATCATCCGCGACCCGTCCTGGCGCAAGAAGGACGCCCGACGGCGCGCTGCGCATCAACCCGGACGACGCCGCCGCGCTCGGCGTCGCCTCCGGCGAGGCGGTGCGCATCACCACCGCGCCGCGACTCAGCTCGTCGTCGCGATCGAGGTCTCGCCCGCGATGCAGCGCGGCCACGTCTCTCTGCCCAACGGCCTCGGCCTCGGCTACCCGGGCGACGACGGCGCAGGCGGTGACCGGCGTGGCGCCCAACGAGCTCACCTCGACCGAGGACCGCGACCCGTTCGTCGGCACGCCCTGGCACAAGCACGTGCCCGGCCCGCCTCGAGCGCGTGCAGCTAGAACGCGCCCGGCGATGCCGAGGTGGAGGGCCAGCTCGTCCTCGAAGTCGGAGAAGTCGTAGAGCCTCGGCGCTGGTCTTGAGGCGGAGGCCGCCGGGCAGGCGGTAGGCGGCCGCGAGCGGTGTAGCGGAGCAGGGCGCTCTCGGAGCGCAGCGGGCTGGTGGCCACGACGTTGCCCTTGCGGCGCAGGCCGTCGAAGCGGCCGACCAGCTCGAGGTCGCCGAACTGCTGCTCGAGCTCGGCGTAGAAGCCGTGCTTGAGGAAGTAGTCGTCGAAGATGCCGTCCGGGCCCGGGCCGTAGCGGAAGCGCTCCAGCGGATCCTCGCCCAGAGACATCTGGGTGCGCCGGACCAGGTACTCGGCGCGCAGGTGCACCGAGCTCAGCTGGAGGACCAGGTCGGCGCCGGCGATGAAGAAGCCGAGGTCGCGGGCCGGGTCGTAGCGGCCGGTCATGCCGGAGCGCGCCCAGCGACACGATCAGCGCGCCGCCCAGCTCCAGGGTGCCGGACAGCCGCGCGCCCACCGAAGGCTCCGAGTTGTTGTCCAGGTAGTAGCGCTCGGGCGAGCGTGACTGGATGAAGTCGAAGTTGACCGCGTCGGCGCCGGCCTTGGGGCCGCCTATCGCGTAGAGCGCGTAGTCGAGCTGCATGCTGTCGCCGAAGAAGGTGCCGGCCACCTCGATGCCGTTGTTGACCCAGGGCGCCGGCAGCACGCTCATGTTCCACTCGCGCAGCCGCAGCATGCGCCCCATGTCGTAGGGCAGCGGCTTGTCGCTGGTGCGGTGGTTGGCCGGATCGTGGCGCATCGGGAAGTTGCCGAACGCGGGCGTGAAGCGGCCGACCCGGACGTTGAGCTCGTCGGCCACCCGCAGGTCGAAGAACGCCATCCCGATCTCCAGCCCGTGACAGGCGACGCAGATCTTCACGTTGGCCGACACGCGATCGCCGAAGTTGACGGCGAGCTTGAGCGACAGCTCCACGGTGGCGCCGTCGAAGGCCTGGTCGGCCGCGATCTGGTCGGTCGGCACCGCGAGATAGTCGATCTGCACCGAGCCGGCGAAGTTGTGGCGGAAGCGATCGGCCAGCGCGCCGCGCGCGAGCACGGCGACGACCGCCGGAGACCAGAACGAATACGGTGGCGAGGACGAGGGCGGCCTTCCGCCTCATCTGGCTTTCCTGTCGACCGAAGCTGCGCTGCACCAGACAGCGCACGATCACCGGCTCCTCACCGGCCGTGATGCCGCTGCCCGGCGTCAGGCGCATGCGGCGCACGTAGTCGCGACCAGTCGGCGGGCTCGCGCACGCCGGCGACCAGCACGCGGTCGATCGGGTGGCAGCGCGAGCAGCGCCGGTCGGCCAGCTGGCAGGCGCGCTGCAGCGACGGCGTCGGCGCCGGACTGGCGCGCGGCGCTCGACAGATCGCGCGGCTCGGTGCCGGCGCAGCCCGGCGACCAGGCGGCGATCAGCGGGCCGAGCAGGGCGGCGGCGACGAATGCGCCGGCGCGCCGGATCGATCGACCATCAATCATCCTCGGCCCCCTCCGCGATCCAGTCGGCGATGATCTGCCGCTCCTCCGCCGTCAGGAAAGGGGGCCCGTCGAGCGGCATGCGGGCCCCGAAGGGCGGCGCCTGCCCGACCTTCTGCAGCAGGATACTCTGACAGGGCTGTCCCGGGATGACGATCGCCTGTCCGCTCTCGTCTCCGCCGCGGCGCAGCGCGCTGTAGGACGACAGGCTCAATCCGCTCACGCGGACGCCGATCGGGCTGGCGCCGCTCGAGCTGTGACAGTCGCGACATCCGAGATCCTCGCGCTCGAACAGGCCGGCCTCGATGTCGTCGGCGAAGCTGACGTCCTGGTCCGGATCCGAGTCCTCGTCGGTGCACAGCGGACGCAGCGGCTCGCCGACCTCCGGGTCGAACGAGTCGAGGCAGCCGCATAGCGCGGCTGCCAGCACCGCCAGCGCGATCCGGCCGCTCACAGCGCCCCCGGCTGCCGCTGCTGCGGGCAGTTGCGCAGATCCTCGGTCTCGTCGTAGGCGACGACGGTGCCCTCGACCGCATCCGGGGCGAACAGATCGGTGGCGGTGCGGATCGCCGCCATCGTCTCGTCGGCGCTGCTGTCGATCGACTGCGTGGCCGCCGGCACCGCGACGGTGACCGTGCGGCACAGCGGCGAGAACCCCTCCTCGCCGGCGCGCGCCGGGAAGACGTCGTTTGTGTCGTTGACGTCGCCGTCGCCGGTGATGTCCACGCCGCGCACTGTCTCGCTGAGCGGCTCACCACCCTCGCGGCGCAGGAGGTAGCGCGGGCTGTCCTCCGGCCGGTCGCCCGGCTCGACCGCGAACGCGCCGAAGTCGTAGTAGTTGACAGTCATGCCGCGCCAGAAGAAGTGCGACGCCGCCGCCACCGGCTCCGCCTCGCCGCCCACCTCGAGGGTCACGTCGCGCGCGACCGCCGGGCAGTTGACCGCTACCGGCTGCAGCAGCGGCGCCTCGACAAGGCCGAGCTGCTCCGCCTCCTGCACCGCCGCAAAGGAGGTCAGGAGCTCGCCGTCGTAGAGGTCGGTCACCTGCACCGTCAGGACCGCCCAGAAAGGCGAGTAGTCCGGGTCGCCGGGGATCTCGTCGATGATCGTCGGGTGGTCGATCGGCACCAGCTCGCCGCCGTCGTCGCGCACCAGCCGGAAGAGCGGCGCGGCGAGGTCGGGCGACGGACCGAAGTCCCAGTAGACGATCGGCTGCCCGCCGGCGAAGCCGTGGATGAGCGGCACCACGTCCTCGACGCCGTCGCTCGCCCTCGATCTGTCGCTCGATGTTCGAGTCGTCGTGGGCGGACGGCACCTCGCTGCCGGCCGGCAGCACGAGGCCGCGCAGGCCGGGCTCGTCGCTGACCAGCGGATCGAGACAGGCGGCCAGCACCAGCGCCGCCGCGGGTGCGAGACGAGCCATGTGCAAGCTCATCGCTGCCCGCTCGGGCTGAAGTCTACTTGCAGCGAGACCCGCACCTCGCCCACGTCCGGCGCGACCCGCGTGCGCAGCCCGGCGAACGCCTGCGCCACGCATGCGGCCAGCGCCCGCGAGTCGGCGCCCGAGCGGACGTTGCGCGCGCGGCCGCTCTCGTCCACCGTGAAGCTCACGCGCACCGGCGTGCCGGGCGACGAGCGCGCGGCCGCGGCGCGCGCGCAGCCGGCCAGCCGGGGCGAGACGCGCTCGATGCCGCGCCGCACCTCCGCGTCCGACAGCGACCCGTTCGACAGTCACCCCCTCGACGACCGCGCGCAGGGCCCGCGCGTTGACAGCAGGCCGGAGCGGCCGGGCCGGCGCGACCGCCCGATCCTGGATCGCGGGCTGCGCCATCACGGTGCGGTCCGCCGACCGGCCGTCGCCTGCGGTCGCGGCGCCCGCCGTCCCGGAGCCGGGCGCGTCGGATCGGTCGCCCGAGCCGGGCGCGACAGCGGACGGCGCCGGCGCGGGTCGGGCCGCGATGGCCACCTGCCCGAGCGCCAGCCCGCGCGCATCCGCCTCTTCGCGGGGCTCGGGGGAGGACGCGTCCGCGAAAGATTTGCCACGGTCGCGAGGCCCTGCGGGCACGTTGTTCGCGATCGGCGGCCGCGCTCGCTGCACCCTGGACGCGAGCACCCGGGCCGGCTCCGCGGCTGACGGCGGGTCACGTGTCTCGGCGATGCTCGGGACGACCGGCTGGTTTCCGGGCTCGCCGCGCGCCTCGACGCTCGGTCCGTTCAGGGCCGCGACCACCGGCGCCGGGCTCGCCTCGGCGCGCCGTCGCGACCGGCTCCGGCAGCGAGCGCGCCCTCGCCGTCCGCGCCGGGCGGCCTCGAGACCGCCGGCCACAGCATCGCGGCCAGCCCCGCGATGGCCAGCCCGGCGACCAGCACCGCCGCCGCCGTGCGACCTCGCTTCCGGCGGAGGGGCGATGCCGGGCAGCGTCTGTTCCTCGTCCAGGACGGCCAGCTCCCCGCGGCGCTCGCGCTCGAACTGGTCGAGCGCCTCGATCACGCCATGCGCGGACTGGTAGCGCTGATCGCGGTCCGAGCTCATCAGCCGCAGCACGATGTGCTCGAGCCCGAGCGGGACCGCGACGCCGGGCGCGCGCTCCGCCATGCGCGGGCGCGGCGCCGCCATGTTGTTGTGCAGCACCTCGACCGGGCTGCTGTCCTCGAAGGGCGGACAGCCGGCCAGCATCTCGTACATGGCGACGCCGAGCGCGAACAGGTCGGCCCGGTGGTCGACGCCGCGGTCCAGGGCCTGCTCCGGCGCCGTGTACATCGGCGTGCCGACGACGGTGCCGGCGCTGGTGAGGCGGGCGCTGTCTCTGGTCGGTGTCGGAGAAGATCGCCAGACCGAAATCGGCGATGCGCGGGATCTCGCCACCCGGGTCGTCGACCACGAGCACGTTGTCCGGCTTGAAGTCGCGATGGACCAGGCCGTGGGAGTGCGCGTGGCCCAGGCCGAGGCAGAGCTGCCGCACCAGCCTGACCACGCGCGCCGGATCGAGCGGCCCCTCGTCCACGATGATGCGGGCCAGCGAGCTGCCCTCCACGTACTCCATGGCGAGGAACAGCAGCCCCTGCGGCGTCTTGCCGAAATCGAGCACCGGGACGACGTTCGGATGCGACAGCACGCTGGCGGCCTGCGCCTCCTGGGTGAAGCGCAGGCGCATGGCCACGCTGGCGGCCAGATCGCCGAGCAGGATCTTGAGCGCTACCTGCCGCTGGGTCAGGCGCAGGTGGTGGGCCCGGTAGACCCGGCCCATCGCCCCCTCGCCGACGCACGCCTCGACCTCGTACAGGTCGTTGATGACGGTGCCGATCACCGGGTCCGCGTCGAACGAGGACAGCGCGGTCCCGTCGGTCGGGCAACGCTCGAAGCCGCTGCGGTAGACGGCGCAACACGTCCGGCAGCAACGCAAGGCCCCCTCCGCCCCTATGCCTGTTCCACTCACGGTGGACTATCGCTATGCAAGTACGCCGCCGCCCGCCCGCAGGATACGCCGGCCGGTACGAGGGCGATCGAATTTTGTATCCGGCGCCGAGCGCATGCCCGAGATTTCGGCGCTGCATATCGCGAAGTACACAAGTTGCGCACTGGCCGTCACGGACCCCGCGCGGGCATCGGTCGAGCCATGCGAGCATGGCCGCATGCCGTGGACGCCGATCCGCCTGGTCCCGTTTCTGACACTCGCCCTCGCGTGTGGAGGTGACGACGGCGGCGGCTCGGGCTCCGAGCAACCGGACGCCGGGACGCCGGACGCGGCCGCGGCCGACGCGGCCCCTCCCGCCTCGGTCGCGCACTGCGAGTATGCGCCGCTCCCGCCCACCGCAGGAGCCGGCGGCGCTGTGGAGCCCGGCCCGGTGAGCGCGGGAGCGGCCGAAGCCCCGCTGATCTCTGCCGATCTCCACAGCTCTGGGCGGGTACACCTCGCGCGCAAGCTTTGCCGGGGCGGACGGCCGGATAGATGACAGGACTGCAGAATTGCCGGGTGCCTTCACCCCGTCGATTGGGGTCGAGTCGTTCCCCCGGGTCAAGGCGCTGGCCCTGAGCACCCCGGGCGACACGGTCGTCATCATCAAGGCCGACCTCATCTTCGCGGACGACACTCTGACGGCCGATGTCTCGGCCCGGCTCGGCGCCGAGTACGCGGGCAAGGTGGTGTTCGCGACCACCCACTCGCACGCGACCCCCATGCAGTTCTCGGCCGACCCGAAGCTCGCGGTAGGCGGCGGCGTCCTGCGCCGGCAGGTCCGTGAGCCGCTGCTCGACCAGCTCGTCGCGGTGGCGCAGGCGGCGCTCGAGGCGCGCCGGCCGGCCCGGGTCGGTGTCCTGCTCGAGCGCGGGTTCGACCCGGACGACGCGGTCACGCGTGACCGCCGGGCCGAGAACGACGAGCTGGCCGGCGGCAGCCGCGACGATGACTGGCTCGCGCTGGTCCGGGTCGACGGCGCCGATGGCGCGCCGATCGCGGTGGTGCCGATCTTCGGCATGCACGGCACCGTGCTGGGTGCCGACAACCCGCTCATGTCGGGCGACGCGCCCGGCGCCATCGACCGCGCGCTCGAGGAGTCGTTCGACACGCAGGTGGTGGTCATGTACCTCCAGGGCGCGGGCGGCGACGTGTCGCCGGCCGGGCGCGGCGGGGTCGCGCCGCCTGCCGCCAAGGGGGAGCCGCTCTACGACTTCGCACGCGTCGAGAGCGTGGGCCGCCTGGCAGCGCCGATCCTGCGCGACGCGTGGGAGCGGGCCGGCGAGTCGATGGTCGAGTCGCTCGCCATCGAGGCGGTCACCCGCTCGGTCGTGCTCGGCCCGGACGCCAGCACCTTCGCGGTGCGCGGCGGCGAGCTGGCCTACGCCCCGTTCGCCGAGGGACGCGAGTGCGACCGCGCGGTCTTCGGCGACGGGGGCGAGGTGCTGTCGCCGATCGATGAGTTCAACGCGCCGGTCGGCGCCGCTCTGTGCGGCAGCGACGGGGACGCGGTCTTCCCGCCCGCCCAGATGTGGAACACGGCCGGTCTGTCGCCGTACAGCTCGTGCGCGCGCATCGACGTCGCGTCGCAGGTGCTCGGCCCGCTGCTCGGGACCGACTTCGGCCAGACACCGCTGTGCAGCTCGACGCGCACGACGGTCAGCGCGGTGCGCCTCGGTGAGCACGTGATCGCCACCTTGCCGGGCGAGCCGCTGACCCTGCTGGCCGATCGCGTGCGCGAGCTGTCGCCGGTGACGCCGGAGCGCACGATCGTCGTCGGCTACGCGCAGGGCCACGTCGGATACTTGCTGCGCGCCGACGACTGGCTGCAGGGCGGCTACGAGCCGTCGATCAACTCGTGGGGCCCGCTGGAGGGCGAGTACGTGGCCGAGCGCGCGGCCGAGGTGCTCTCGCTCGCGGTCTCCGACGAGCGCGAGGACGCGGCGGCCGGCGGCGCGGACCGGGTGGCGACGCCCGCCGTTGACGATGGCGATGTCCCCGCGCCTGACAAGGCCCCGCTGGCCGGCACCGTGCCGGATCCGCTGTTCGACGGCCTCTACGTCCGCAACCGGATCGCGCTGGCCGGCGCGCAGCCGGCCGCGACGATCCCGCGCGTGGCCGGCGTGGCCCGCTTCGTGTGGATCGGCGAGGATCCGCTGGCCGGCACGCCCCGCGTCGCGCTGCAGCGCGAGACCGGGCCGGGCGCCTTCGAGGACGTGACCCGGCGCAGCGGCCGCGCCGTCGCCGACGGCGATCTCCTGCTTTACTGGACGCCGGAGCCGCATCAGCGCGCGGCCGGCGAGCCCCGCACGCACCACTGGATCGTCGAGTGGCAGGCAGTCGCGACCGGAGGCGATCTGGAGGACCGCGCCGGTCTGCCGCTGGGCCGCTACCGCTTCCAGGTCACCGGCACCGGCTACACGGTGGCCAGCCGCCCGTTCGAGGTCGCCTCTGGCCCGGTCAGCGTGACCGCGTCGGTCGCCGGCCTCGCGGTTGACATCGGGGCCGGCTACGCGGCGCCCGAGGGCTGGCGTCTGCTCGACCTCGAGGGCAAGCTCCAACCAGCTCGTGGCCCTGCGCCGCGGCCCGATCGCGGTGGTGCTGGAATACGACGCGGGGCCCGACGACTCGTTCCCGGAGGTGAAGCTCACCGGGCCGGGCCGCGCCCAGGTCACCGCGCGCGCCGGCGCCACCGTGGTCCAGGTGCGCGTGACCGATCGCTTCGGCAACACCGGCTCGGCCGCGCCCGCGGCGACCGTCTCCACTACTCGCTCGCGATCGGCAGCCGGACGATGAACGTCGCGGTGGCCGGGTCGGCCAGCTCGATCTGGCCGCCCTGACGCTCCACGATCTGCTTGGAGATGGCCAGGCCGAGCCCGGTGCCCTTGCGCACCGGCTTGGTGGTGAAGAACGGCTCGAACAGGTGGGCCAGCGCGCGCTCGGAGAAACCCGGCCCGCTGTCGGACACCACGACCTCGACGGCTCCGTCGGCCACGCGGCTGGTCACCGCCACGCGGCCGCGCTCGCCGACCGCGTCGATGGCGTTCTGGATCAGGTTGAAGAAGACCTGGTTGAGCGGCCCGGGCTCGTGGCGCACCGGCGGCAGCTCGCTGTAGCTGGCGTCGATGCTGATCTCGTTGCGAAGCCCGCGGCGCAGCATGTTGAACGGTGGCGCGCAGCCCCGTTGACACGTCGCCGCTCTCCGGTCGGGCCGCGTCGCCGCGGATGAAGGCGCGCAGATCGCCGTGCACCTGTCGCATCCGCTCGGAGCCGGACTCGATGGCGTCGATGGCGGCGCGCACGTCGCTCACCACGAAGGTCAGCTCGTCGCGCGAGGTGATCGCGGCCAGCGCGCTGTCGAGCTCCGGCGTGGCGTCGCGCAGCTCGTCGCACCGCGCCGCCACCCGCGCCAGGACGTTGACATAGCCGCGCACCGGCTCGACGTTGTTGGCGATGATATTGACCGGGTTGTTGAGCTCGTGCGAGAGCCCGGCCAGCAGGCGTCCAAGCGCCGACTGCTTCTCGCTCTGCACCAGGCGCGCCTGCGCGGCGGCCAGGTCCACGAGCGCGCCGGCCAGCTCCTCGTTGCGCTCGTTCAGGCTGAAGGCGAGCTCCAGGTTGCGCCGCTCGAGGCGGAGCTTGAGCACCGACAGCGTGAGGGCGACGACCGCCGCCGACAGCAGATAGAAGAGCCCGCCCCAGACCTCGGCGGCGGTACGCGGGCCATCGTAGGTCAGGTGGGCGCCGCCATAGGCGGCGATGATGAGACCGTAGGTCGGCGCCGCCCACCACGCCGGCCACGAGAGCAGGACGCCAGAGCCCCAGAAGATGACAGAGAAGCCGAGCAGGTAGAGCGCGAACCCGGTGTCCAGGCGCGGCAGCATGATCGCCACGGCCACGCCCAGCACCGCGAGCGCCACGGCCTCGGCCAGCCGGATCACCGTCAGATTGCGGCTCCGCCAGATCGCGACGCCGAGCGGGAGCAGCAGCGCCGCGCTGCCGAGGCGCAGCGACATGAACAGCTCGAACCAGGGCCGCTCGAGGAAGTAATCGAGCAGGCCCCATGCCATCACCAGCGACCCGCCCAGCGCGACGGCCGCGATCGCTGTGGGGCGTTCGCGCGAGACCCGATCGGCCCGCCAGGCCTGCTCGCGCCTCGCGCTCAGCTCCTGGTCCCGGGATCGCTCGCCGTGCGAGGCCGCCGTATCTTCGCCGCGTGCTGGATCCAATGGAGGAGCTCCTCCTTGCGCCATGGTTTCATGACGACGGCGGTCGAGACACCGGTTTCGAAGGCCTCGCGCACCTCCGGCAGCTCGGCGTGGGCCGTCACCATCACCCGACCGAGGCGAGGATACGCGTCGCGCACGCGGCGCAGGAGCTCCACTCCCGACAGCCCGGGCATCGCGTGATCGGTCACCAGCACGTCGTACTCGTCGCTGCGCAGGAGCTCGAGCGCCTGCTGGGCGTCGGTGGCGAAGCTCATCGCCAGGTCGCGCCGAAACACGCGGCGGAACGTGTCGAGATTGTACGACTCGTCGTCGACCACGAGGACCCGCAGCTGGCGCTCGAGCGGCTCGCTTGCCACGTCGCCCATTGTACCAGGCTCGCGCGAGGTCTCCGACGGTCGTCGGCGCGGACGGAGCGCTACGGGTAGAGCGGGTCCGGTTCGGGAGGCGCGTGGACGCCGTTCCACAGGCCGCGCACGCGGTCGACCGGCCAGGCCTGACGGATGGTCGGGCCCTCCTGGCCGCCGTAGATGGTTCGCGAGCCGGTGTGCGGGTGGGCCCGCGCCCAGGCGAACAGGGCGGCGCGCCGGTCGCGGTCGGCCAGGACCTCGTCGAAGATGCGCGCGCCGGCGGCGATGCGGCGCTCGACCTGGGCGAAGCCGCCCACCGTGATGGCCGGTGCGTCTTCGATCGGGAAGTGGAGCGGCTTCTCCCGGCCGGACAGCTCGATCCACTGAAGCAGGCGCAGTCCGGGCGCGAGGTCCTGATGGTGCACGGCGCGATGCTCGATCAGGTGCTGCTCGTTGTGGACCAGATCGAGCACCAGCGCGCGCTCGCCGCCGCCGGCGCGCCGCTCGTGCCGCTGCCAGGCGTCGATCATGAAGCGCGGCGTGCGCGGACCGACCAGCTCGCCGGTGCGGCCGAGCAGGTGGTGCAGGACGTGGTGCCACGCGTCATGGAAGATGAGGAAGTTGGCGCGCTCCAGCAGCGCCATGAGGTTCTCCATCGCGCCGCGCAGGGCCGGATCGGCGGCGCCGGCCTTGCCGTTGACCGACCGGGCCAGGTCGCTCATCAGATAGCCGGCGTTGCGCGACACCAGATGGGCCATGAGCAGCCACGGCAGCTCGCCCCCGTTCGCCGCCGTCCAGTCGTACAGCTCCAGGTAGCTCTCGGTGCGCGTGACGTTGTCGGCGTTGCGCTCGTCGATCTCCTCCAGCCAGGTTGCCAGGACCATCCGGCCAGGATAACGCGGCGAGCGCGACTGCCGCGTGCTTGACACGGCGGCAGTCCGCGCAATGGAGTGACGTACGCGTGCGAGCGCCGGGACATGAGTGACCTTTCCGCACGTCTCGCGCTCCTCGCCGGCAACTTCGTCACCGCCGTGGCGGTGTTCGGCCTGGCCGGGATGCTCGACGATCTGGCCGCAGGCCTGAGCGTCACGATCCCGCAGGCCGGCCTGCTGGTGACGGCCGGCGCGGTGGTCCTGTGCGCGGGCTCGCCGCTCATGGTCTGGTGGACCAGCCGCCTCGACCGCCGCGTGCTGCTGTCCGGCGCGCTCGTCGCCGTGGCGATCGGGCACTTCGCGTCCGCGCTCGCGCCCGGCTACGCCGCGCTCATGGTCGTGCGCGTGGCCATGATGGCGTTCGCCGCGCTGATCACGCCGGTGGCGGCCAGCACCGCCGCGCTCATCGCGCCGCCCGAGCGGAGATCCGCCGCGATCGTGTTCGTGTTCCTCGGCTTCTCGCTCGCGGTGGCCGTGGGCCTCCCGCTCGTCGCGTCGCTGTCGGCGCAGCTGGGCTGGCGCGCGACCTTCGCCATCATCGGGGCGGCCGCGCTCCTGTCCGCTATGTTCATTCTTCGGGCGCTGCCGGCCGGTGTGCGTGGCGCGCCGCTGTCGCTGGGCAGCTGGGCCGAGCTGGCGCGCAACCGTTTCGTCCTGCTGCTGCTCCTGCTCAGCGCGGTGCAGGTGTCGGGGCAGTTCATCATCTTCACCTATCTCGCGCCGCTCATGCGTCGGCTGGCCGGCGCCGGCGTGGCCGAGGTGAGCGCGTTCTTCATGGTGTTCGGCATCATGGGCTTCGCCGGCAACGCGATCGCGACCCGGCTGGTCGTCACCCTGCGCCCGTTCCGCACCTCGCTGCTGTCGCTGCTGTCGATCCTCTGCGGCTTCATGCTGTGGACGTTCGGCGCCGGCGCGCTGCCGGTCATGGGCACCGGGGTCGCGCTGTGGGGCCTCGGCTTCGCGGCCATCAACTCGATGCAGCAGGCCCGCCTGGCCGCGGCGGTCCCCCAGCTGGCCGGCGCGGCGGTCGCGCTCAACACGTCGGCGATCTACATCGGACAGGCGATCGGCTCGGCGGTGGGCGGCTTTCTGTTCGCGCGCGACCTGCTCGACGCGATGGGCCATGCCGCCATCGCGTTCGCGCTCGCGGGCCTGGGCGTCCTGGCCATGACGCGCCGCGAGCCGCCCGCCGCCTAGGCCCGGCAGTTCGGATACCGGAGGGCGGCCCGAAGGGCAAACCGACGGCATGTCCTTAGCCGACGACGTGCTCGCCGAGTGAATACGGAGTCGGGCTATAGTGCCGCGATCATGTGCGGCGTCATCGGACTTGTATACGAGAAACAGCGCCGCGACCTCGGGATGGTCGCGGCCGAGCTGCTGCGCACCCTCGAGTATCGCGGCTACGACTCCACCGGCGGCGCGTTCCAGGGCGCCGACCTCGACGTGCGCCTGCGCAAGGGCGTGGGCGCGCCGTCGGCCATGGTGCACCAGCTCGGCATCGTGCACGAGTCGGGACACCTGTTCTGCGGCCAGGTGCGGTGGGCGACGTTCGGCGCGGTCACCGACGAGAACGCCCAGCCGCACGTGGTGCGCTGCAAGGTCTTCCTGTACGGCGCCCACAACGGCAACGTGACCAACTGCGACCAGCTAAAGCAGTGGCTGCGCAGCGAAGGACACGCGGTCCTGTCGGACAACGACGGCGAGATGGTGGTCCACACCATCGAGCACTATCTGCAAGTGGAGCTGTCGGCGCTGCCGGAGTCGGCGCGGATGGAGCGCGAGTCGCGGCGCGCCGCGATGCGCGCGGCCATCCTGCGCGCGGCGCAGCGGCTCGAGGGCTCGTACGCCGCCGTCGTGATCGATCCGGTGACGCACCTCCTGTGGTCCATCAAGCAGGGCTCGAGCCTCTACTTCGGGCTGGGCAAGGACGCCGACGGCGGCCGCTTCGCCATCGCGTCGTCGGACCTGTCGGCCGTGCTCAAGCTGACCCGCGTGCTGGTGCCGCTGGCCGAGGGGGAGTGCATCGAGTACGACCCGATTGGCTACCAGCTGTTCTCGGTCGTCGATCGCACCGTCGCGACGCCGGAGGGCAAGCGCAGCTACCGGGCCGGCGAGGTCATCGCCCGCGAGCCGGTGCGCAGCCGCCTGCGCGCCAAGGACGCCGCGCTGTCGCCGCGCTTCTCCACCTTCATGGACCAGGAGATCGCCAGCCAGGAGGCCACCTGCCGCAACGTGGTCACGCTTTTCCGCGGCGGCACCGAGGCGCACCGGCTGCTCACGCCGGCCCTGGAGGCGCGCCCGGCCGCCGAGATAGCCGAGCTGGTCGCGCGGCTCGACCGCTTGCGCGACCAGGCGAACGACGACGAGCTGGCCAGAGGCTTCCACGATCTGGTCGACGCGCCGCAGTTCCGCGCGCTCCTGGCCGGCGTGTCGCCCGAGCTCAAGGCCCGCGGCACCGACGCGCCGCCCGAGGCGCTGGCCGAGCGGCTCGTCTCGTCGGAGGCCGGCCTGCTCGCCGACCTCCTGCTGCTGGGCCGCGACGACGACGATCGGATCGCGGTGCGGCTGCTCGACGTGCTGCTCGAGCAAGAGGAGGTGCGCGAGTTCCGCGCCGCGGTGGGCGGGTTCCTGGATCGCTGCATGGCCTCGCTGGCGGAGGGCGGGCGCATCCTGGTGGTCTGCTGCGGCTCGAGCTATCACGCGGCCAAGGCGGCCAGCCTGTTCTTCAACGAGCTGGCCCACGTGCAGCTGCACCCGGTGCTGCCGGGCGAGTTCCGCGGCTCGCTGTCGCGCTCGCTGCGCGACGGCGACCTCCTCGTCGCGGTCAGCCAGAGCGGCGAGACGAAGGATCTGATCGATGTGATGAACGACGTGATCGCGAGCGGCCGCCGCATCGCGCGCGTCGCGCTGGTCAACAACCTCAACTCGACGCTGGCCCAGGAGAAGGCCGAGGTCGTCATCCCGCTGCGCTGCGGGCCGGAGATCGCGGTCCCTGCGACGAAGAGCTTCATCAACCAGATGGCGGTGTTCTACTGCCTCGCGCTCGCGCTGGCCGAGCGCCGCCTGGAGGCGGGCGGGGCCGACGGCGAGGATCGAGCGAGCCGCGCCCGCGATCTGGACCGGCGGCGCGAGCACCTGGCCAGCTTGCCGGCGCTCATCCGCGAGACCTTCGAGGCCACCGCGGCGTCGGTCGAGCGCGCGGCGCAGCTGCTCTACCTGTGCCCCAGCATCCACCTGCTGGCGACGCGCATGACCGCGATCGCCATGGAGGGCGCCCTCAAGATCCGCGAGATCGTGCTCAACCACGCCGAGGGGATCGAGGGCTCGGAGTTCAAGCACGGCCCCAACACGATCCTCGGCTTCAACACGGTGCTCGGCCCGGCCCAGGTGCAGTCATTGCTCGAGGCGGTCGGCCGCACCGCCGGCGACCTCGCCGCCCGCGCCACGCGACAGGGCCTCGGCCCGGAGTCGGTGCAGGCGCTGGTGCAGGCCGTCACCGACGCAGTCTTCGCCCCGCGCCACACCCCGTTCGCCCTCGGCCCCGCGGAGCGATCGCTGCTGGATGGGGCGGCCGCGCCGGCGCGTCTGATCGAGTCGCTGTACCAGGACTACCCGCTCATCTACATCACCGGGCCGGATGAGCGCGATGTGGCGCTGACGGTCTCGCAGATCAACACCCACAAGATCCGCGGGGCGATGAGCGTGATCGTCGCCGAGGAGCACCCGTCGCTGAGCGATGCTGCCTCCAAGTCGCCCGCCGGCAACGACCACTACCGCTGGGTCTACATCACCCTGCCGCGCACCAACGACAACCTGATGGCCGCCTTCTCGGCCACCGTCGCGCTGCAGCGCCTCGCCCTCGAGATGAGCGTCCGCAAGGCCGACTACCTCGACCAGCTGGGCATCCAGGAGCACGGCGTCCACCCGGACGTGCCCAAGAACGTCAGCAAGTCGATCACCGTGGACTGAGGCGACTAGCAGCCGCTCTCTTTCCTCGCCGGGAAGAAGGGGGGCGGCACGACGTTCTCCTGCGCTGTCACGGGGGAGTCGTCGAAGCACCCGATGCGCCGGAAGACGGCCGGCTCGTTGACCGCCGTGGCGCCGTCGTTGTTGACGGCCTGGAACTCCTGGCGGTCGGGCTCGAAGCGGCCGCTGAACTGATCGGGGGCGTAGTTGATCGACGTGCGGTTGCCGCACACGACCTCGTCGAGGTGGAAGGCGCCGCCGCCGAAGACGATCTGGCCGTCCACGAAAGAACCCTTGCCGTCCATGCTGCCCTTGAACCGCTCGACCTTGCAGTCGCCCGGCTCGGACTGCTCGGGGCCGCCGACCCAGGTGTTGACGTAGATCTTGCCCGTGAGCTCGGTCTTGCTGCCCTCGACCGGGCGGACCTCGAGGATGAACTCGTGCCACAGCGCGTAGCTCTGGCGGAAGACGAGCGCCTTCCACTTGCCCTCGACCGGATGGCTGCACTCGGCGGCCGGCGGAAGGCGCGCCCGCTGCTCGGCCACCGTGGCCGGTGCGTCGGAGGCGCGCAGCGTCAGCGAGACGAGGAAGGCGACCACGGCGGCGCCCAGGAGCCGGCTGGCCGGCGAGCGATGCGACCTGGACATGAGTGATCCAGCATAGCGCCGGCGCGCCCGGGACGCAGCCGCCAGGCCCACCGCGTGTACAATGCCCGGCCCTCATGCGCGCGCACAAGCCGATGGCCAAGGGCAAGGCCGACGCGGTCTCGCGGGCGCGCATGCTGATGAAGTCGCGGCTGTGGTGGCTCGACGGCTTCCCCGGCGACGACGGCTGGACCGCGCTCCCCCTGGACGGATCGCGCGAGGTGGAGACGCTCGCGCTCGATGGCACGCACCTGCGCCGGGTGACGCTGACGGTCAACGAGCTGCGGCGCGACTTCCCGCGCGCGCTCGGGCGCATCGTCGGCGACGGCGAGCGCTGGGCCGAGGCGACGCACCGGGTCGTGTCGCTGGTCAAGCCCTGGGTGCACGGCGGCGGCCGGCCGCCCGCGAGCCTGTTCGACACGGATCTGTTCCCCCGCGCCGTGCGCGAGCAGGCCGGCGGCCTCGCAGCCGGGTGCTCGGCGCTGGCCCCGTCGATCGGCGCGCTGTCGTGGCTGCTCGCCACCCGCGGCAAGGCGGCGTCGGGCCACGTCCGCTTCCTGGCCCGCAACCGCGACGCGCTCGCCTGTATCGCGGAGCCCGGCGGCGGCCGGAGCGCGCGCGACCGGATCGTGCTCGTGCTCCGGCTCGCGCAGCTCGGCGTCACCGCCGGCGAGTCGCTCGTCGCGCCGCTGGTGGCCGTCGCTGCGGACCGCCGCATCGATACAGCGCCGCTGCGCGACGCCAGGGACGCGGCCGGGCGGGCGTCCGCCGCCATCCGGCCGGCGGCGCTGATGGTCGATCGCCTGCCGGGCGATCCGATCGAGCCGGCCTTGCCCGGCGAGGTCGCGTCCTGGGTGGCCTTTCTCTGCTCCGTCGACCCGACCGTCCAGCGCCGCTTCCTCCGCCTGCTGGCCGCCTGCGATCTGCCCGACCTGATCGCGGCCTGGTCGGTCTGGTGGGCCGACCACGCGAAGCTCATCGCGCGGCTGGAGAAGATCCACGACGGCCGCGATCGGATCGCCACGCCCGACGTCTTCTCGCGCCTGCGCGGCGCGCTCGTGCAGCAGGTGCGCCGTCGGCCGCCCTCCCTCCACGAGCGCAAGCTCGGCCGCGCGCTGCGCAGCCTGAGCGCCGACGCGTGCGAGCCGTGCGCGGCGCCTGCGCGGGCGGTGCTGGCCCGCCTGCCCGCCCAGCCCGGGCTGCGCGCCGCCTTCCTCGTGCAGTGGGCCGGCCGGGTCGCGAACGGCGCGGCGGTAAAGCGGCTCGTCACCTGGCTGACCGCGCTGCGCGACTACCTGGCCGCCACCGGCGCCACCGAGCAGGCCCTGGCGCCGCTGGCCGCCGACGCGCGCACCGAGGCCGAGCGCAACCGGACCGCCTACTGCCTCCTCGACGAGCTGGACTCGCGGCCGCCCGATCACATGAAGCGCTTCTTCGCCGCGCTGGCCGCGCTGCACGCTCGCCGCCCCGAGGCGATGAGCCGCGAGATGGCGTCCCGGGTCGACGAGCTGGCCGACCATGTGCGCGAGCCGGATCGCATCGCCGCGCTGGCGGCCGCGCTGCACGAGGCCGGCCACGCGAACAGCTGGCTGTCCGACGAGGTGACGCGCGGCGCGCTGGCCCTGAGCGGCGACGACCCGGCCGTCTTCGCCGCCATGGCGAGCGCGATCCGCGAGCTCCACGGCGCCGAGCCGCACGCGAACCCGGAGGTCCTCGTCGGCTCGCTCGCGCCCGCGTTCGTCGACGATCCCTCGCTCCTGCGCGAGCTGCTGGCGGCCGGCGATCGCCGCATCTTGCTCGCGTGCGGCGGGCGCCTCTCCGCATTGCTGGCCGTCGGCGAGGCGCTGCCGGTCCTGGCCGAGCAGACCGACGCGACGGCGTGGATCGACGAGCAACCGCCGCGCCTGCATCGCGCCCTTCGCCTGCTGGCGCGCTCGACGCCGGAGGCGGAGGCGATCGCCCGCCGCGCGATCGGCGCCGTGTGGCGGTCGTCCGACGCGCTGGAGCAGGAGCGCGCCGCCATCGCGCGCCGGCTGGAGCGCGCGGCGGGCGACAAGCGCGCGGTGCTCGAGGCGCGGCTGTCGAGCCTGGCCCGCAAGATCCTCGAACCGTCGACGCCGCCCGAGCGCGTCCAGCGCAAGCTCGAGGAGAAGCTGCGCCGGCGCGCGGCGCTCGAGCGGCTGCAGGCGCTCGACAACGCCGCCCGCGCCCGCCTGGCACCGGCGGCCGCCCGCCACTTCGGGCTGACCGGCGAGGCGGACTGGCTCGTCGAGCCGAGGTCGCTGACCCTGTTGCCCGCGTTCGCCGCGCTGCCGGCGCGCGATCGCTCGCTCGCCCGCCAGATCCTGCGCGTCCGCAGCGGGCCTCCGCCGTGGGACCTGCGCGATCATCCGGCCAACCAGAGCTTCCTGCGCCGCCTCGAGTCGCGCGGCATCGATCCCGGTGCGTGGGTGGACGGCATCGGCACCGTCGAGCGGAAGTCGAAGTCCGGCCCGCTGCGCCTCAGCCTCGAGGACGATCCGCTCGAGGTGTTCCACATGGGCGCGCACTTCCGCACCTGCCTCGGCCCGGGGGCCGCCAATTTCTTCTCGGTCCTGGCCAACGCCGCCGACATCAACAAGCGCGTGCTGTACGCGCGCACGGCGGCCGGCGCGGTGGTGGCGCGGCGCCTGTTCTGCCTCACCGAAGACGGGGCGATGCTCGTCTTTCACGCCTACTGCCACGAGACGTCGATCGACTTCGACACGATGTCGGGCGAGCTGGCCCGCGACCTGGCCGCGCGCATGCGCACGCGCGTGGCCGGCCGCGGTCAGGTGCCGTGCCTGGTCGCGTCGCGCTGGTACGACGACGGCCCCGACGACATCACCGGCCAGCTGGCCTTCCTGGCCGAGGGCTCGGCGTTCCGACAGCGGCTGTCGGACGCCGCCCCCGCCGAGCTGTCCGCGCTGCTGGCGACCGAGCTGGGCGGGGCCGCGATCGACGCGCTGCTGGCGCCGCTCATCGCCGGGCTGCCCGAGCTGTCGACGCGCCCGGAGCTGGTGCACGCGCTCTTGCCGCTCATCCGCGACCGCGCCCATCTGGCCGCCGACGCGGTCCTGCGCCTCGTCGCCCTGCTCGAATCGGCCGGCGACGCGGCGACCGCGGCGGAGCTGTTCGGCGAGGCGCTCGAGCGCAGCGCCGTCCTGGCGTTCCGCACCCAGGGCTGGGTCGGCATGGACATCATCGAGCCCCTGTGCCGCATCGACCCGGGGCGTGCGCTGCGCGCGATGCGGCGGACGCGTCCCGACGGGGCGCGCAGCTGGCGCGACGAGAAGCACGCCGATCGCCTGGTCGCGGCGGCCGGCGCGCTCGAGCGACTGCGCCGGCCGGCCCAGGCCGCCGCGCTCCTGCGCCAGGCAGCGGCGGCGAGCGGACCGGGCGAGGCGGTGGCGGCCGCGCGCCGGCGTCTCGACGAGCTGGCCGCCTGATCCGCGCCGTCGATCAGACCAGCCGCGTGGCGATGCGGATCTCGGAGTGGAGCGTGCGGTGCACCGGGCACTTGTCGGCGATGCCCAGCAGCCGCGCGCGCTGCTCGGCGTCCAGCTCGCCCTCGAGCGCGATGTCGCGCTCGATCGAATCGATCTTGCCCACCTTCGTCTCGCAGTCGTCGCAGTCGCGCGCGTGGATGCGGTCGTGGCGCAGCGTGACGGCGACGCGCTCGAGCGGCCAGCCCTTGCGGTCGGCGTACATGCGCAGCGTGATGACGGTGCAGGCGCCCAGCGCGGACAGGAGCAGAGCGTACGGCGTGGGGCCGGTGTCGGTGCCGCCGGCGGCCACCGGCTCGTCGGCGCGCAGCGCGTGGGTGCCGGCCTCGATATCGCTGGCGTAGTGGTCCCGGCCGATCGTCACGACCACGGCGTCTCCGGTCTCGCTCATGGATGCCTCCCTGATGTGAGCCCGATCATCGCACGCGCCGGCCGCTGCGCGCGCGAAGTGCCCGCCGTCCAACCAGCTGCGGCCGTCTCCGTGCCAAGATGCCCGGATGCGGGCGCTGGTCGCGATCGGTGTGCTGTTTCTTCTTCTCGCCACGGCGACGCAGGCGGCGGCGCAGCAGACCGGCGGCAGCTTCGGCGGCGGAAGCTTCGGATCGTCGAGCTCGTCGAGCTCGTCCAGCTCGTCCAGCTCGTCGAGCTCGTCCAGCTACAGCTCTTCCGGCTCGTCGTCCGGCTCCGGCTCGTCGAGCGACTGGGGCAGCTCGTCGTCGAGCTCGGGGAGCTACAGCAGCAGCGGCAGCGGCGGCATGCCGCTGGGCCTGTTGATGCTGTTCGTGGCCCTCGTGGTGGGCGGCGTGCTGTTCACCGTGGCGACGAACATGACCGCGCGCCCACCCACACTGGTGGGCACGGAGCTGGACCCGGCGCGCGACATGCACGCCAGCGCGCTGACCCTCGGCATCGACTGGCACGCGCGCAAGGAGCTGCAATCCGCGCTGGCCAGGCTCGCCGCCTCGGGCGACTCCGGCACGGAGGAGGGACGCGCTCGCCTCCTGTCCGAGACCGTTCTGGCCCTGCGCCGGGCCGAGCTGTCCTGGCTCTACGTCGGCTACAAGGAGGCCGGCTGGGCCACGGCGCCCGATGCCGAGGAGGCATTCAAGCGCGCCGGCGCCGACGCGCGCGCCCGCTTCAGCCGCGAGCTGATCCGCGACGCCGCGGGCACCGTCTCCACGACGGAGGCCCCGGAGATGACCGCGCGCGCAACGGAAGGCCCGGGCGTCGTGGTCGTGACCCTCATCGTCGTGTCCCGCACCTCGGTGCGCGACGTGGCGCAGGCGGTCGACGCCAGGCGGATCCGCGCGGCCCTGGCCGACCGCGGCGCGCTGTCAGCCGGCCAGCTGGTGGCGCTCGAGGTGGTCTGGTCACCGGCCGCCGAGGACGACCGCATGAGCACGGCCGAGCTCGAGCAGCACTATCCCGAGCTGCGCAAGATCGATCCGGCCAGCATCGCCGGCCGCGTCTTCTGCGAGTACTGCAGCGGCGCCTTCCCGATGGAGCTGCTCACCTGTCCCCACTGCGGCGCCGCCGTCAAGACGCCCGCCAGCTAGGGAAAGTCGGCCGGGGCGCTGCCACGCGTTCGGCCCCAGCGGTTCGGGGTCACTGCTGTGCACAAGCGTTCGCTTGCGCACAGCATGCGCCCCGACCCTCAGCCGGCTTCCGGACGGTGTTAACACACCAAACAACACGCACGGGCCGCAGGCAGCCATGCCTCGCGGCGCGGATCGCGATCGTGGCAGCGCGCGGCGACCGTCGCGATCAAATTGGGTGTTCAACCCGTCCGGAAGCCAGCTGAGGATCGGGGCGCATGCTGTGTGCAAGCGAAGCTTGTGCGCAGCAGTGACCCCGAACCGCCGAGCCGGACGCGCGGCGACGGAAAGAGCAATCGAGGCGCCCTTATCGGTTGATAAGTGGACGCGACTGATATATGCCTAATCAAAGATTCATGGCGAGAAGCACAAAGAGCTGCCAGACCGAGATCGCGTTTCGCCCGCGGCGCGGCGGCAAGCGTCCGGGAGCGGGTCGCAAGCGAGTGGCGCCGCGGCCGCGCGTGCCGCATCGCAGGCGGCCGCTGCTGGCGTCGCGCTTCCCGGTCCACGTGACGGTTCGCCTGGCCGCCGGTCTGCCCCGCTTGCGTGGGCCGGGGCCGGCGAAGGTACTGAAGTACGCCTTCGTGCACGGCTGCGACAAGGACGTGTTCCGCATCTGCCAGTTCTCGGTGCAGGGCAACCACGTCCATCTGGTCTGCGAGGCGCGCGACGAGGTGGAGCTGGCGCGCGGCATCCAGGGCTGGAAGATATGCGTGGCGCGGCGGCTGAACGGCTACTGGCGTCGAAAAGGCAGGCTGTTCGATGACCGCTACCACGCGGTCATTCTGACCACGCCGCTGCAGACGCGGAATTGCCTGGTCTACGTGCTCAACAATGCCCGCCGGCATCGCGAGACGGTGGCCACGGTCGACATCTACTCGTCGGCCTGGTACTTCGACGGCTGGCGTTCCGACCAGTGGCGCGGTGGGTTCGCTCCGCCCGACAATCGGGATGGGCCGGCGGTGGCGCCTCCGGCGACCTGGCTCCTGAGGACGGGCTGGCGATTGCGGGGCGGCGGACCCATCGATGTTGCCGAGGTTCCGGCGGGACGGCGCGCGTCCTGAAGATACCGTCGGCGGGCCGTGCGGGCCGCCCTTCGCGCTCGACTCCGTATCTCCTCGACAAGGACGTCGCCAGCTAAAGACGTACCGTCGGTTGGCCCTTCGGGCCGCCCTTCGGCTAGCGCTGACTGCTGCGGCGATCGAGGACCACCGCGCCGTCCTTCATGACGAACTGCACGCGCTCGAGCGTGGTCACGTCGCGGAGCGGATCGCCCGTGACGGCGATCAGGTCGGCGCGCTTGCCGCGCTCCAGCGTTCCGACCTGGCCGGCCAGGCCGAGCAGGTCGGCCGCGCTCACCGTCGCGGCCTTGATGGCCGCGGCCGGGGTCATGCCGTGCTTCACCATGAGCGCGAACTCCTGGGCGTTGCGACCGTGCTTTGACACGCCGGCGTCGGTGCCGAACGCGATCTTCACGCCGCGCGGCACCGCCTTGCGCAGGGCCTTGCCGGTGATCGTGATGCGCCACTCGATCTTGGCCCGCACCTCGGGCGGGTAGGCCTTCGGGTTGGCGGCCAGCCGCTCGTTGTAGCCGTTCACCGTCGACAGGGTCGGCACGTAGTAGGCGCCGGTCTTGAGGAACAGGCGGATGCCGGCCTCGTCGAGCAGCGTGCCGTGCTCGATCGAGTCGGCGCCGGCCTTGAGGGCCAGCGCGATGCCGTCGGCGCCGTGGGCGTGGACCGCGACCTTCTTGCCGTACAGGTGCGCCGTCTCGACCAGCGCGCGCGCCTCGTCGGCGAACATCTGGGCGCCCACGCCGACGCCGATGCGGCTGTTCACGCCGCCGGTGGTCGCGATCTTCACCACGTCCACGCCGCGTGCGATCTGTGCGCGCACCGCCCGCCGGCACGACTCCGGCCCGTCGCACAGGTTGTCGTGCGGGATGGCGACGTGCATCTCCTCGGCGTAGCCCAGGCGACCGTCCATGTGCCCCGAGGTGGTGGAGATCGACTCGCCGGCGTCGATGATGCGCGGACCTACCATGTCGCCGCGCGCGATCGCGTCGCGCAGCGCCAGGGTCACGCCGCCGCGGTCGCCCAGGTTGCGCACGGTCGTGAAGCCGGCGTAGAGCGTCTTGCGCGCGTTGACCGCCGCCTCGTAGGCGCGCGCGGGCACGCTCTCGGTGACGTCGGCCAGCTGCGCCTCGGCGCCGGCCTTGTCGGAGTCGAGGTGAACGTGGCTGTCGATCAGACCGGGCAGCACGAACCGGTCGCGCAGATCGATGACGCGGGCGCCGGGCGGCGGAGCGGCGAACCCGCGCAGCACCTCGTCGATCCGGCCGCCGCGGACGACCAAGGTCGACTGTCCGCGCGGCGGCCGGCCCGGCCTGTCCAGGAGCGCACCGGCGTGGACCACGATGGTGGGCGTGCTCGCGGGAGCGGGCCGTGCGGGAGCCGGACGCGGACGCACGGGAGGTTGCGCCGCCGCCGTCGGGAGCAGCGCGGCGCTCCCGGCCATGGCGGCCAGGGCGATGCGGATCACTCGGTTCACCTGAGCAGTCATCGTCCGTCGAGCGTGCCGGCGCGGAACCCGTGTGTCAACCGGTTGCGCAACGTTACAGTGTGGGACAAGTCGGGGACGCGAAGCCAGGTCACGCGCTGTCACGCGTTGTGATCGCGGTCCAGTTGGCTATCATGACCGCGCAGGAGCGAGCCAGCGCGGCAGTGAGACGTACGCGTGACCACCTCAGGCCATGTCCGGAACGGCGGACCGCGATCCCTCGACGAGGCGATCGCTTATCGCAACCGCCACGTGATCGATCGCTTCGTCGAGCGATACGCGCTGCCCCGCGCCGAGGCCGAGGATCTCTTCGTCGAGACCCTGCGCTGGCTGTGGCTGTGCGCCCGCGCCGAGCGCGATCCGGATGCGCCGGAGGTCTTCATCGACGACTGCATGGCCCTGCTCGACGAGATGTGGCACACGTTCCTGCTCTTCACCCGCGAGTACAGCGACTACTGCGCGGCCAACCTGGGCGGCTACGTCCACCACGCGCCGACGACGACCGAGGACAAGCAGCGCGTCGCCGGCGAGGTCGCCAGCGATCCGGAAGGATTCACCGCGCAGAAGGAGGTCCGGCTGCGCGCGCTCTACGAGTACGTCTACGACCAGCTCGGCGAGGAGACGCTGGTCAAGTGGTACTCGACCTATCCCGAGAAGTACCCGCCCGGCTCCCTCAAGTCGCTCCTCATCGGCTTCATCCCGATCTCCACCGACACCCATCCCGACGATCGACAACACCCGACAACGGAGGCAGTACATGACCAAGAAGGCGCTCATCGAGAAGCTGATCAAGCAGAACCTCCAGGCCAACGCTCTGTGCTGGCCTAAGTGCCGTCCCTGAGCACAGGCGAGCTGCTAGTCCTCACCCTCGAAGACGTCGTCGCGTGCGGCGGAGCCGACATGATCTCCGGCGCCGCCGACGCGCGACGCGGCTTCGAGGCGCTCGAGGCGCGTCGGGCCTGCGTGCCGACCAAGTGCACGCTGCAGCGGCCCGGCGCCGCCCCTGCCGACGGCCTGGTCAATGCGCTGGGCGCGTTCGTCGCCGGCGATGAAGACCCGCGCGGCGTGTTCGGCATCAAGCTGTTCGGCTCGATGTTCTCCAACGTCGAGCGCGACATGCCGCGCGGCACCGGCATGGTGGTGCTGTTCGACCCGGACACGAAGGCGCCGGTCTGCATGCTCGACGCCCAGGTGGTCAGCGCGATCCGCACCGGCGCGGTGACCTTGCTGGCCGCGAGCGCGCTGGCCAGCCCCGACACCGACGAGATCGGGCTGGTCGGGGCCGGCGTCAACATGCGCACCCAGCTGATGGCCCTGCGCCACGCGCTGCCCTCGCTGCGCCGGGTCCGGGTCCACTCGCGCGGGGCCAGCAAGGTCGCCTTCGCCGAGCAGATGGGTCAGAGGCTGGAGCTCGAGATCGAGCCGGTCGACAGCGTCCGGGCCGCGGTCGAGGGCATGGAGCTGGTGGTGACCTGCACGCCGATCACGCACCAGCCGATCGTGCGCGGCGAGTGGTTGCGGTCCAGCTCGCTGACCCTGTTCAACATCGGCGCGTGCGAGTTCGAGCCCGAGCTGATGACGCGCATGGACCGCATCGTCGTCGACTCGTGGCCGCACGCGCTCCACCGCGGGCTGCAGCCGCCCGTCGTCGCGGTCCAGCGCGGCATCGTGACCGAGGATCGCATCGAGGACCTGGCGCCGATCCTGACCGGGCGAGTGCCGGGGCGTCTGTCGCGCGAGCAGTCGATCTTCTTCGCGCCGGTCGGCGTCGCGACCAGCGACGTGCTCATCGCCTGGCGGGTCTACCAGGCGGCGCGCGAGCGCGGCGTGGGCCAGTCGGTCAGGCTCTGGTCGTCGGCGACCTGGCCGTAGCGCGGTGACCCTGACGCGGGACACGCTGCGCGAGCGGCTGGTAGCGCTGCCGGCGGCGCGGCGGCGCGCCATCGCCGAGGCCGGTCGCCGGCTGATCGACCGCGAACAGCTGCGCAGCGAGTCGATCCCGTTCTCCTTCCACACCCTGCCGCTGGTCCTCGACGCCGGCGAGGTGCAGCGCGCGCTGGCCTCGTGCGACGCGGTCATCCGCGGCCTCATCCGCCTCGAGCAGCACGCGCTCGGTCCGGATGGTGAGGATCTGCGCCGGCACCTGCTCGCCGCGATAGGTCCAGCCGGGCGCCGCCTGTTCGACATGTGCACGTTCGAGTCGACCTACTCGCTCGAGCGGCGGTTCCGCCGGTTCGACGCCATGCTCGAGGGCGGCGCCTGTCGCACGCTCGAGGTGAACCAGGCGGCGCCGGCGTTTCTCCACTTCCACGACGCTCTGCAGCGCATCGCGGCCGAGGTGCTGGGCATGATCGGCATCGAGCACCGGCCGTCGCTGCTGGCCCCGCGGGTGGCGGCGTGGCTCGTCGGCGAGTACCGCCATCGCTTCGGCACCGGCGCGGCGCCGGCGCTGGTGGCCGTCGTCAGCGAGCAGGGCTATCCGTTCAAGCAGCTCGAGCTGCCCGCCTTCACCGCGGCGTGCGAGCGTGCCGCGCGCGACGTCGGCTGCGACACCGCGTTCCGCCTGTGCTATCCGCACGAGCTCTCCTTGCGCGCCGGCCGCGCATGGCTGGGCGATGCGCGCATCGACATGATCTGGCGCAACAGCGCGCTGCTCGACACTTACGCGCGCCCGGAGGAGATCGCCGACTACGTGCGGATCTGCGAGCGCCACGACGAGCATCTGATCGTCAACTCGACGCGCGTGTGGCTGACCCTGACAAAGGACGCGCTCTCGCTGCTGGGCAGCGACGCGGTGCTGGCGCGGCTCGGCCTGTCGGAAGACGACAAGGCGCGCCTGCACGAGGCGATCCCGCGTACCGTCTCGCTCGCGCGCGACCCGGAGCTGGCCGAGGAGATCGCGGGGGCGCGCGAGGAATGGATCTCCAAGCCCGCAGCCGGCTCGTTCAGCCGCGGCTTCGAACCTGGCCACTGGCATTCGGACGAGTCGTGGCGCGCCCTGGTGCGAGAGCGATCGCACCCGGAGTTCGTGTTCCAGCGCCTGGTGCGGCCGCAGCAGCACGACCTGCTCGACATCGACGAGTCGGGCGAGCTGCGCGAGTACCGGATCCGCCACGACTTCTGTCCGCACCATGTGGATGGCGTCTTCCCCGGCACCGCGCTGGTGCGCGCGCGCATCGAGGGTGATGCAGGCGGGCGCATCGTTCCGATCGCTGTCACCTGAGCTGGCTCTCGCTCGAGAACAGGTGGGCGCCATCACCCCGCCGGGGTGTTTTTACCGGGCGCCGATATTCGCCGCTCACGAGGCCGCGCGCGTCTCGGCTACAATCGATCCACTCGCAACACCGAGAGACGCCGAAGCACCTCATGCCAGCAGTCCCGACCACCCGGGATTCCGTCGTCGGTCAGATCATCGCGGGTCGCTACCAGGTCATCGCCTGGCTCGGCGAGGGCGCGGTGGGCTCGGTCTACAAGGCCGAGCACGTGGTCATCGGCCGGCAGGTCGCCCTCAAGCTGGTGCACGCCGAGCTGGCCGCCGATCCGATCTGGGTCCAGGGACTGTTCGCCGCCACGGCCGCCGCGTCGCAGCTCGGCGACCAGCACATCGGCGAGATCCTCGATCACGGACTTACCGCCGAGAACCAGCCGTTCGTGGTCACCGAGCTGCTCGAGGGGCGATCGCTGCGCGAGGAGCTGCGCCGCGCGGAGGCGATGAAGCCGGAGCGCGCGCTCGACATCACGCGCCAGGTCTGCGCGGCGCTGGCCAGCGCGCACCGGGTCGGCGTGCTGCACCGCGACCTCAAGCCGGAGAACATCTTTCTTGTCGAGCGTCCCGAGCCGGGCGATCTCGTGCGCGTGCTCGACTTCGGCGCGATCGAGTCGCCGTTGCCCGGCGTCGACGACGGCGCGCGCGCGGGCCGCGTGCTGGGCAGGCCGGAGTACATGGCGCCGGAGACGGCCGCAGGCCGCCCCACCGACGCGCGCTCCGATCTGTACTCGCTCGGCGTCGTGCTCTACGAGATGCTGGCCGGTCGGCCCCCGTTCTCCGGCCCCAGCATGGTCAACGTCGCGGTCATGCATCTGGGCGCGCAGGTGCCGCCCTTGCCCGAGTCGGTGCCGGCGCCGGTGCGCGATGCGGTGCGCCGTGCCCTGGAGAAGGACCCGATCCGACGCTTCCAGTCGGCGCGCGAGATGCGGCGCGCCTGCGACTCGCTGCTCGCCGGGCTCGGCGTCGCGCGCCGGGGGCCCGGGTTCGCCGCCCCCGCGCCGGCGCACGACTACGGGCCGAGCATCGTCTCGCACTTGCCTCTTCCGCGAGCGCCGATCGAGACGCTGCCCATCGACACGCACGCGCTCATGGTCGGCGCCGACTCGCCCGGCCTGGTGCACTGGAACACGCGCTTTCCGGCCGCGCCTGCGGTCACGCATACGGGCACCATCGAGGTCGGTCGCACCTACCTCATCGAGACCGCGCTCGAGACCCTGGCCGACGACGCCGCCGTGGCCGGTGCCGCGCTGCCGGGCGCGCTGCTGCCCGACGGCGTCATGGTCCGCTTCAGCGTGAACGCCAGCGGCCTGGGCGTGCGCGTGGCCGGGCATGGGGGCGGCTTCGCGACGGCGGCGGCCAGCGGCGAGCTGCGCTTCGTGCGCGGCGAGGGCGGCACGCCTCCCTTTCGCTTCGAGGTGCGCGGCGAGGCGCCCGGGCCGGCGCGGCTCAAGCTCAGCCTGTACGCCCACAACGCGCTGGTGCTGCGCGTCCCGATCGCGCTCTCGATCACGCGCGCGGGCGAGCGGCCGGGGCGGGCCGAGCCGCTGCCGCCGGCCACGTCGGTCGGCCCGCACGTGGTCCCTGGCCGGCCGGCGAACGTTCGCATCGAGCTCACCGACGAGGGCGATCTTCAGATAGAGATCGATCCGGCGCGCGAGCGGCCGCGACCACCCTGCCAGCCGCTCGATCAGCTGGCCGACATCGCGATCCGCCTGCGCGCGCGGCTGGTCGCCCTGTCCGAGGCGTACCGGCCGGATCCGGCCGGCGGCCCCTTCGGCATCGAGGACGGCGAGCGCGTGCTGTTCGAGTTCGCCCGCATCGGCGCCGAGATGCACGAGGCGTTCTTCGGCCTGCCGGACGACGCCGGCGTGGACGGCGATCTGGTTCGGCTCGCCGCGGCGCTGGCCGCGCAGGGCCACGGCGCAGAGCAGCCGCGCCTGCAGATCGTCGCCGAGCACCTGCCGTTCCCGTGGGCGGTCATGTACGACGGAGCCCACGCCGGCCAGCGGCTGGCGGGTCCCGGCGATGTCGACCTGCGCCGCTTCTGGGGTGCGCGCTTCCAGATCGATCGCGCTGTCAGCGCCAACCTGGACGGCGACATGTCGGCCCTGCTGCCGCCGCCGGTCGAGGTGCGCACCTGCCTGCACGCGGGGCTGGACTCCGAGCAGCGCCTCGACGTCGTCGGCCCGCAGCGGGCGCAGTTCGACGCCATGGGCGGGGTCGCGCGGCTCGCGGTCATCGAGAGCCGCGAGCAGTTCGTGCGCTACCTGGCCGACGAGGCGGCCGCGCCGTGCGACCTCCTGTACTTCTTCTGCCACGCGCGCGCCGCCGAGACGGTGAGCCCGCTGTTCTTCCGCCCGACCGATCCGCCGCGCGTGCAGGCAAGCATCGCGCTGGACGGCGGCGGTGACATCGACGTCAGGACCATGCGCGAGCTGCGGCTGAGGCCGCTGCCCGGGCGGCCGCTCGTGTTCATGAACGCCTGCTCGTCGGCGGCGGGCGACCAGGCGTTCCAGAGCGTGTTCCTCGGCCACTTCGTCAACACCTGGCGCGCGCGCGGCTTCGTCGGCACCGACTGGAAGGTCCCCACGGTGTTCGCCGACGCGTTCGCGCGCCAGACCCTGCGCTACTTCCTGGACGGCCGGCTGCCCATCGCCGAGGCGTTCGCGCGCGCGGCGGCCGAAGCCTTCGCCCAGCGAAACCCGTTCCCGCTCATCTACGCGCTGTACGTGCGCCCCGATCTGGCCGTGGCGCAGGAGGAATGAACGTGTCGCAGCGCGCCTTCGTGATCGGCGACCTGCACCTGGGCGCAGGCGCGGCCGACAGGCTCGAGGACTTCTTCGACGACGACGTGCTCGCCCGCTTCGCGGAGCGCATCGCCGGCCCCGAGACCACCCTGTTCCTCAACGGCGACGTGATCGACTTCGCCCAGATCCCGCCGTTCGACGTCCCGCGGCCGGCCCATCTCCTGTGGGACGAGGCGACCTCGCTGCGCAAGCTGGAGACCGCGCTGGCCGCGCACCCGGACGCCTTCGCCGGCCTGCGCAGTTTCGTGGCCGCCGGGTCCCGGATCCACATCCTGGCCGGCAACCACGATCTCGATCTGGCGTGGCCGCGCGTGCAGCAGCGGCTGCGCGCCGCGCTGGGCGAGCCGCCGGCCGAGCGGTTCGTCGTCGCCGTCGGGGCCGCGCGCTTCGCCGGCGTGCACATCGAGCACGGCTACCAGTTCTCGGCCGAGAACTGCCCGCGCGACCCGGAGAACTTCGTGCACGAGTGGCCGGAGGGCGGCACGCGTTATCTGGAGAGAGTCTGGGGCACCGACTTCATGCTTCAGTTCTACAACCAGATCGAGCGCGAGCATCCGTTCGCCGATCACATAAAGCCGACCATCTCGGTCCTGTGGCACGGGATCAGGAACGGCTGGATCGGCGGCCGCGAGCTTGTCCGCGTGCTCCTGTTCCTCAAGCGGCGCGGCGTGCCGTGGAAGGCGATCATGGACTCGGTGCTCGACGATCCCGGGCCGGCCGATCCGGCGGTCGTCGTCGGCTCGTTCACCGAGCCGGAGTGGCGCCGGGCCATCGCCGATCGCGCGCGCGCCGATCAGTCGTTCGTGGTCGAGCTGCGCAGCGCCCTGGCCGAGCTGGACGACAACGAGCGCGCCGTGGTGCTCACGCCGGAGCCGGTGCAGCTGGCCGATCCGCGCCTGACCGGACCGGGCGAGGATCCGCCGGCCACGCTGGGGCTGTTCCGCGACGGTCGCGAGCGACGCGCCGGCCGCGACCGCCTGTCGCGCGACGGCGTGACAGCGGTCGTCTTCGGCCACACCCACAACATCGTCGACGGAGACCTGGACGGCTGCCTGTTCAACCCGGGCACCTGGCTGCCGTGCCTCGACCTCGAGGCGCCCGCGGTGCGCGACCGGATCGAGCGCGACGGCCTGACCCTCGATGCGCTCGGGGACCGCGAGCTCTACGCCGTCGACCGCCGCGCGGTCCGCATCGACGAGCGGCCCGGCGAGCGCACCCGCGTGGGCCTGGTCGCGCACGACGATCCGTAGCGCCGGCGCGCCGCCACGTTCAGCGGCCCGACCGCCACAGGACGGCGCCGCGGCGCATGGTGAGGCGCACGCGTGAGAGCGCGATCGGGTCGGCCACCGGATCGCCATCGACGATGACCAGGTCGGCGTCCAGGCCCGGTTCGAGACGACCGGTGCGCGTGGCGCCGAAGCGGGCGGCCGGTGCGGTCGTCAGGCTGGCGAGCAGGGCGGGAAAATCCATGCCGGCCTCGACCATGTGGCGCAGCTCGTCCGCGGTGTCCGGATCGGACATGTAGCCGACGTCGGTGCCGAACAGGACCGCGCCGCCGGCCTGCGAAAACGAGCGCAGCTGCTCGACCGCGGTCCGCTGGAACGCCTGCGCATCGGCGGCCGGCACCTTGGCCCGCGCCAGCTCCCAGTCCCACAGCTTGAGCGTCGGCACCAGCGAGACCTTGCGCTCGACAAGGTGCTGCGCGGTTCCCTCCGGCCACGGACCTCCGTCGGGCGAGGTGTGGAGCACGATGTCGACGCCGCCGTCGACCGCGGCGCTCAGGCCCGGGAGACTTGTCGGGTGGGCGAAGACGAGCAGCTTGCGGCGGTGCGCCTCGTCCACCACCGCGGCGATCACATCGGCCGCCATCACCGGCGGCGTCTTTCCGCGCCCCATGTACGAGGCGGCGAAGATCTTGATCGCGTCCACGCCCTGGCCGGCCATCTCGCCGACGATCGCGCGCGCCTGGGCCGGCGACGACGGCTCGGGCAGCTGGAAGCCGGCCTCGCGCACGTAGATCGGTGTGCCCTTGACCGGCGCGAGCGGGATGCCTGCGGTGATGATCGACGGTCCGGCCAGCTCGCCGGCCTCGATGCGGCGCCGCAGCGCGAGAGTGTCGGCCGGGTTCGACCCGGTGTTGACGACGTGGGCGGTGCCCCAGCGGGTGAATCGCACCTCGAGCGCGCCGCGCAGCCGGTTGACGGGCGCGGAGGCGGCGCCGCTCCACACGGGCTCGCTGAAGTGGACGTGGCAGTTCCAGAACCCGGCCAGCACCGTGGCGCCGGCCGCGTCGATGACCGTCGCACCGTCCGGCACGGCGGTCGCGCCGCGCGCCCCGACAGCGCTGATGCGGCCGGACCGGATCACGACGACGCCGTCGCGGATGGGCGCCCGATCCGGCGCCGCGATCACGGTGCCGCCGACGACCGCGATCGCCGGCCCGCTGGCCTTTGCCGGCGTGTCGGGAGGAGGGCGGTCAGCGCCGGAGCAGGCGAGCGGGGCGGCGAGGAGCGCGGCGAGCGCGACGCGGGCGAGTCTGGTCATGGCGGTCCTCCACGGTGCGGGGCTGCTCGATGCCCTCGAACAGCCGGTCGATGGATCGCAGGCACAGGGCGCGGAACTCGTCGGGCGGGAGGGCGAAGCGCCCGGTCCGGTAAAGAACGATCAGACCGTGGGCCTGCCCCCACAGGCTCATCGCGATCTCGAGCGCGGGCGCGGGCCGGAACTCACCGGCGGCGATGCACGCCTCGATGCGCGGGACGCTCATGGCGAAGGCCGGCGACTTGCCGCTGGCGAAGTCGTCCGGGTAGCGCCGCGTGTGCGAGGTGCGCAGCAGGAACGCGGCCTCGAAGTGCCGCGGCTGGTCGAGGGCGAAGTTGACGAACTCCTCGCCCAGGCGCAGCAGCCAGGCGCGCGGCTTGCGGGCCGTGATCGCGGCCACGCGCGCCTCCCAGCGCGCGAACGCCTGCGCGACCAGGGCGTCCACGATGGCGTCCTTGGACGGGAAGTGGCGGTACAGGGCCATCGGCGTGACCCCGATCCGCTCGGCGATGCGGCGCATGCTGATGCCGTCCAGGCCGTCGGCGGCGAACAGGCGCCAGGCGGTGGACAGGATGGCGGCGCGCGTCGCTGTCACGGTCGATCCAGGTATACAGCGTATACCTGGCGCGAGTGAAGCGAGAACTACAACTGGAACATCGACACCGCCGCCTTCGCCCCGGTCCCGGGCTGCGAGGACCGGCTCAACTGGGGCGCCTGCAGGGTGGCGGAGCTGGGCAGCCGCACCATCCGCGTCTTCCTCGGGCCGCAGCCGGACATCTATCAGCTGTGGGGCGGCGCGCCGCCGGCCACGCTGGCAGAAACGCCCCCTCCGGCGGCACCGACGACTTCGGCCTCTACGACGGCGCCGCCCAGCCCACCGCGTCGCGCGACCTGTTCGCCAGCCTCTACGCCTTCCAGTCACCCATCGTGCCGGACTACTGCCCGTAGCACACGACCTCTTCACGCGTACAGGTGGAGGATCGTGTACTCGGCCACTGTCTCGATGCCGCGGTCGTCCTGGGCGCGGACCTGGGCGACGGTGTTGGGCGGCAGCACGTCGAAGTGGTGCTGGCATGCGAGCAGGATGGCCCCGGCCTCGCGGTCGAACGGGGCGTCGTCGATCTCGGCGAGGACGACGTCGGTCTCCTCGATGCGCAGGGAGAAGCTGACGCGCGTGGCGCGGGACAGGTCGAGGCCGCCGAGCCGGTGGATGAGCAGATCGATGTCGGCCGGGAAGGGGACGTGCTTGCGCTCGGCCGGAAGCATGGGGTTCTCGGCGATGCGCAGGCCCTTCGCGCGCAGCCGGGCGACCGCGTCGGCCGTCAGGAGCGGGGCGATCTCGGCGCGCAGGGTCTCGGTCAGGGCGGCGACGCTGGCCGATGTGGCGGTGCAGACCGCGCAGCCGATCAGGTGTTCCTCGAGGGTCGCCTCGACCTCCCCGGACAGCTCGCCGGCCCAGTAGTCGACCAGGTGCTCCCACGAGACCGGACTCGCGCAGACGTCGGTCATGGCGCCGCCCGATCGAAGCAGCGGCGCAGCGAGGCGAGCGCGCGGTGGCGCACGACCCGGACGTTGCCCGGCTCCATCGCGAGTAGCGCCGCGATCTCGTCGGCCGAGCGCTCGTCCTGAAAGGACAGCGACAGGATCCGGGCGGCGCGCGGATCGAGGCCGCTCAGGCAGCGAATCAGGGTGCGCTTGTCGATGACCTCCACGCCGCCGGCGTCGACGACGGCCAGCTCGGCGAGGTCGGCCTCTTCTTTCGCCGTGACGCGACCCTCGGTCTCGCGCATGCGCGCGGCGGCGTTGCGGCAGGTGCCCAGGATGTAGCGGTCGACCTTGCCGGCATCCTGCACGCGGCCCGACCGGCAGGCCTCGATGACGCCCAGGAGCACGGTCTGGACCAGATCCCACGCGCGGTCCTCGTCGCGCAGGTGGCGCAGCCCGTACAGCCGGATGCGGGGGGCGAAGCGCCGGCACAGCGCGGCCTCCGCCGCCCCGTCCCGCCCGCGCTCGATGCGCCGCACAAGCTCGTCGTCCGGAAGCTGATCCGGAACATCGTCGCCCAGCACCCGCAGAGCGTAGCGCGGCGGCGGGTCAGACGCCCAGTGCGTCGGCCAGGGCGCGGAGAAGTGCGCTGCCGTCGCCACGATACGAGCTCCCGTGCATGAGGGCCAGGGTGGACGGCTCGGTGCGGGCCAGCTTCTCGAGCAGCGCGCGCGTGTCCTTCTCGATGGCGACGCCGCCCATCTGGGCCCGCAACGCCTCGGACGGGCCGAGCACGTCCGACTCGGTCAGCGCCGGCAGCTCGCCTCCCCCGAGGTGGGTGAAGAGATCGCCGCACAGGAGCGTGCGCGTCGTCGTCTCGAACATGTAGCCGCACTCCCAGTTGTGCGGCAGGTGCGGCGCGTCCAGCCAGCGCACCCGTTTCGCACCGATGGGCAGCTCCTGGCCGTCGGCCAGCGCGACCGGCGGACGATCGGCAAGGTCCGTGACCGACACCATGGCCGCGATCGTGCTGCACACCGGCTCGGCCCGCGGCGCCACCGCGAGCCATTGATTGAGCGCGCCGCACTCGTCCGACTCGACGTGCGAGAAGCCGACGTAGCGCAGCGCCGCGGCGGTGCCGAGCACGTGCTCCACCGCCTCGTGCACCAGCGGGAACATGCGCCGCGGCCCGGTGTGAAACAGGAGCGGCGCCTCGTCCTGGATCAGGATCTGATTGAAGGTGAAGCCGCCGGGCATCTCGCTGGGCGGCACCGGCGTGCTGATGCGGTAGATGCCCCCCGCGATCTCGTCGACCCGGGTACCGCTCGTGCTGTTCGTGATGGTCATGTGTGAGCCTCCACCCCGACGTACGGCCAGGAGGCCCCGCGTTACACGCGCCCCGACAAGAAATCCGAAATCGGCCTACGCGGGCCAGGAGGGCAGGTCGCCGGCCGACTCCACCCTCGCCACCACCTCCCCGGGGCCATGGGCGTGGGGCAGCCGGCGGAACTCGTCCGGCACCGCGATCCCGATCAGGCCAAGGGCTGACGGATAGTCCTCGTCCATGTAGAAGTGACGCCGGGCGCTGCGGTGCAGGTTGCCGCGGTGGCCGAGCTGCTGGGCGATGGCATTGAGGCCGAAGGTGATGCGGGTGAAGAACAGGAGATCCGGCGGCAGGTTCATGTCGCGCGTGTTCTTCGGCGACATCGTGTCGCGCCCGCGCGCCAGGTACTCCTCGGTGAAGACGAAGTCGCCCGACCAGTAGGGCTCGAGGTGATAGCGCCAGTGCGCCCACATGCGCTCGTGGTCCCAGTCGCGCCCGGGCAATACCAGGCCGAGCGGGACGATGAGCTCGTCGAAGACGGCCCTGTCCTCCTCCAGGATGGCCAGGAAGAAGCGCTTGAGCCGGCCCATCGACTCGACGCTGAAGCGCTTCACGCAGCCGAAGTCGATGAAGGTGACCGCGCCGTCCTCGTGGAACAGGTAGTTGCCCGGGTGCGGATCGCCGTTGTAGACGAGGTGGCAGAACATCGAGTCGAAGACGAAGTCGGCGATGGCGGCCGACGCCACCCGCTTCTCCCGCTCGTTGGCCGAGCGCACGAAGTCGTAGAAGCCGAACCCGCGCACGTAGTCCTGGGTCAGCACGCGCCGGGTGGTGTGCTCGGGATGGACGCGCGGCACCCGGATCAGCGGATGCCCCTCCCACAGCCGCCGGAACAGCGCCTGGCTGCGCGCCTCCCGGCGGTAGTCGAGCTCCTCGGCGATGCGCTCGCGCAGCTCGGCGATCAGGCTCGGCGCATCGAAGTTCGGCTTGGCCATGCTGATCACGCGGCCGATCCGGTCCAGCGCCGCCAGGTCGCTCTCGATCGCCGCATCGACCCCCGGGTACTGCACCTTCACCACCACGTCGGTGCCGTCGCGCAGGCGCGCGCGGTGCACCTGCCCGATCGAGGCGGCGGCCAGCGGTCCCTCGTCGATGTGCTGGAAGCGCAGGGCCAGGTCGCCGCCCAGCTCGCTTTCCATGACCTCGCGCACCAGCGCGAACGCCATCGGCGGCGCGTCCTTCTGCAGGCCCTGCAGAAGCTCCTTGGCCTGGTCCGGCATCGCGTCGTGGGCGAACGACACGATCTGCCCCATCTTCATGAAGACGCCCTTCATGTTGCCGAGCAGCTGGGCCGCCTCCTTCGCCGAGCGGATGCGCGCGCCGTCGGCCAGCTGCTTCTTGCGCTCGCGCGTGGCCAGCGCCATGCGGACGCGCAGCCACCCGCGCCTCATCAGTCGCCGGCCCATGAAGCTGCCGATGAGCAGACCGCGGCCCGAGGTCGGGATGCCGGCGGCGTTGCGGCGCCGGGACGCGCGCATCGCCAGGGCGGCGAGAGGGAGGGCGACCGCGGCCACTGCTGCCGCGGCCGCGGCCAGCCACATCCAGACACTCATGGGCCCGAGACGTTAGCAGAGTTACGCCGCTCGCCCGCGCTCCGCCGCGTCACCCGTCAGGTGCCGCCGCACCAGCTGCTCGCTCGCCTCCCACAGCGCGCGGCGACGGTCCGCCCGCAGCGCGCGCTCCGGCACGGCCCGCTGTGACCGGCGCGGCCCGTAGAAGCGGCCGCCGCTGCCGGCGGCCCGCGCATCCCGGGCCAGAAAGACGGGGGTATCGGCCGCCGCGGCCGGCGAGCGGGCCAGCAGCCAGTGCAGCGCCGCACCGACGGTGCGGGCGATCCACGGCAGTCCCCTGGCGTTGCGCATGACGCTGGTCCTGACCATGCCGGGAAACACGCAGGTCACCTCCACGGCGGTGCCGCGCATGCGCTCGGCCAGCTCGACGGCGAGCAGATCGTTGGCGAACTGGGTGCGCCCGGCCACGGCGAGGCCCGGCTTCCCGCGGCGGTGCTGCAGATCGTCCATGTCGATGGTGTCGCGATAGACGCCGGCGTTGGCCACCAGCACCAGCCGCCCCGACGGCGCCTCCGCCAGCGCGGGCAGGACTCGCCGCGCGAGTAGATAGCGGGTGAGGTAGTTGAGCGCGAGGTTGCGCTCCAGCCCTTCCTCGGTCCACTCGGGCACGGCCGACAGGATGCCGGCGCACAGCACGGCCGCGTCCAGCCGCGGCGCCATGGCCGCCACCGTATCCGCGACGCGCGCCGTCTCGCCCATCATCGACAGATCGGCGGGCAGGAACGCGTGGTCTGCGCCCGGGCCGGCCTCGCGCAGGGCGGCCAGCACCTGCGCGCCGCGCACACGGCTGCGACCCACGAACAGCACGCGATCGCCACCGCGCGCCAGCTCCAGCGCGACCGCCCTGCCGATTCCATCGGTCCCGCCGGTCACCAGCGACACTCGTCGCTCTCTCTCCTGGTTCATCTCGTCTCCTCCTTCGTCCCCTCGAGGACAGGCCGCAACCCTGCATTGGTCGCATCGAGGGGACCAGAGGCCCTGAATGCATCAGATTGTTGCATCAGTTCGACAATCAGACCCACAATCGACCGACACGATCGACCGACACCATGGATCTCTCCGCCATCCACGCGTTCGTCGCCGTGGCCCGAGCCGGCGGCTTCGCCGAGGCCGGCCGGCGACTGCGCGTGCCGCGGTCGACGCTGAGCCGCCAGATCCAGCGGCTGGAGGAGCAGCTGGGCGTGCGCCTGATGGAGCGCACGACCCGCCGCGTGCGCCTGACCGAGGTGGGCGAGGGCTACTTCCACCGCTGCGCGCACGCGCTCGATCTGATCGACTCCGCCGGAAGTGGAGCCCGCGACGCCGGCGCCCAGCCGCGCGGCACCCTGCGCGTGTCCGCGCCGATCGACATCGCGCGCGACGTGCTGGCCGGCATGCTGCCCGAGCTTCGCCGCCGCTACCCGGACATCGAGCTGGAGCTGGAGGTCGCGCAGCGCCACGTGGACATCGTGGCCGAGGGCTTCGACCTGGCCCTGCGCGGCGGGGAGCGGCTTCGCGATTCGAGCCTGGTCGCGCGCCGGCTCATGACGCACACCTTCGCCCTGTTCGCCAGCCCGGCCTACCTTACCGCGCGCGGCGTGCCGGAGACGCCGGCGGATCTGGCCCGGCACGATCTGGTCACCTTCGCCGCGGCGGCCGGGCCGCTGTCGTGGCGCCTTGTCGGCCCGGCCGGGCCTGTCGAGATCGTCCCGCGCGCGTGGCTGCGCGCCAACGAGTTCGGTCTGCTGCGCGGCGCCCTCGCCGCGGGTCTCGGCATCGGCCTGGCCGAGACCATCACCGCATCGCGCGACGTGCGCGACGGCCGGCTGCGTCCGGTGCTGCCCGAGTACACGATGCACGGCGGCACGCTGTTCGCGGTCTACCCGAGCGCCCGCCGCGTGCCGGCGAAGGTGCGCGTCTTCGTCGACCTCCTGGCCGCGTACCTCCGCTCCGGCGCCTTCAACTAGTCAGCAGCGTCGGTGAGCGGGCGGACGAAGCAGCAGTAGAAGACCCGGCCCGCGATCCGGCTCTCGCCGACCGCGACGCGCGCCGGGAAGGCCGAACCGTCGCCGCGCTGGCCGCGGACGACGTCGGCCAGTCGGAGTATCGCCGGCAGATCCGCGTGGCCGTCGCCGTCCGCGCCCCTGTGTTGCGCCGGTCCGGCCGGCTGCAGCAGCGCGAGCAACGCGGTGCCGTTCGCCTCGGCGGCGGTGCGGCCGAACATCCTCTCGGCCGCCGGGTTGAGCTCCTCGATGCGTCCGCGCTCGTCGGCCACGATGATGCCGTCGGTCGCGGCCTCCATCACGGCGCGGAGCTTGATCTCGCGAGCGGCCTGGACCGCCTCGGCCATTCTGCGCGCGGTCACGTCGCGCTCGCTGAAGCAGGTCGCCTCGGGGTGGCCGTTCTCGCCGTGGAGCGGGAACGCGGCCATCGAGACCACGATCAGGCGCCCGTCGCTGGCGACGCGCTCGGCGTCGAGCGAGCGGATGCGCTCGCCGCGGGCCAGCCGGTCGAGCAGGTCGGCGAACGCCTGGTGCTGCTCGCCTGGCACCAGGCGGACGAAGCTCGTGCCGATGGCGTCGGCCTCCGACACGCCGTACAGGTCGCGGGCGCCGCGATTCCAGGACTGGATGCGCCCTGCCAGATCGAGCACGAAGACCGCGTCATCTGCCTCGGCGACGGCGGCGGCCAGTCGGCGCAGCGCCGTCTCCCTTTGCACGAGGTCGGTGATGTCGACGATCGCCGAGCGGCAGCGCGTCACGTCACCGCTGCCGGCCACGAACACCGAGTCGATCCGGACGACGCGCTCCTGTCCGTCGCCGCGGCGCAGGCGGATCTCGGCCGTGGCCGTGCCGCCGCGCGCGAACAGGTCGCCGAGGTGTCGCTCCAGGATCGCGTCGTCGGCCCGCACGACCACCGACCCGAGCCTGCGCAGCAGCAGCTGCTCGCCGGTCAGGGCGAGCAGCTCGCCCGCCGCATGGTTCGCCTCCAGCACCACGCCCATCGGATCGAGCGTCACGTACGCGATCGGGGCCAGGCGGTAGAGCTCGAGGAAGCGCGCCAGGGCCCGCTCCGAGTCGGTCTGAGCCCGGCGCAGGTCCTCATTCTGAACCTCGAGCTCGAGCTGGTGGAGGTGGAGCTCGTGGAAGAGGGCGGCGGCGTCCTCCTCGTCCGAGCCGCCGATCGCGCTCGAGCTCCCGGTCGGCGTCCGCTCGACCCGGCTGCGTAGCTCGCTGCGCCATGACCTGGTCCCGCGCGCGATGAACGTCGGCTGCACGGGCCCATCCGCACCCGGTTTCGGTGGTCGCCGGTTCATGTCAGGCCTCGGGCCGCGGGCGCCCGGGCAGGGCGCGGGCGGCGTCCCGCTCGGCGCGGAGCTCGTGCAGCAGCTGCTCGCCTCGCTTGATCCGCGTGATGTCGAGCGCCACGGAGAGCACGCCGGTGATCGTGCCGTCGGCTTGCCTCGTCGGTTCGAGCCACAGCTCCTGGATGGTGAGTCCGCTGACGGGCAGGGTCATCTCGACCTCGGCGTGCAACGAGACCCCGGTCTCGATCACTCTTCGCTTCATGGCGGCGACCAGATCCGCCTCGGCGCGCGGCAGCAGCTCTTCCTCTCGCCGGCCCACCAGCGCGGCCGCGTCCACGGCGAGCCCCGGAGCATGCGCCCACCTCACGCGGAGCGCGCGATCCTGGCCGAGGATGAGCACCGGCAGGCGCTCGAGCGCGGCCAGCACCCCGACCTCGAGGTGCTCGAGCGGCTGGACCCTGGCCACGTCGAGGAACGTGATCACGACGCCGCTCACCCGCTCCGTCTGCGTCCGGTAGGGCGCGAAGCGCATGAGGTGCAAGCTGCCGTCGCGGTCGCGCACCTTCACCTGCCGGTAGCCCTCGGTCCGCAGCACATCGCCAGCGTCCTCGAGCATGCGGTCGTGGTCGAGCTTGCTGACGAGATCCGCGATCGGCCGCCCCACGTCGGAAGGGATCAGGTTGAACAGCTTCGTGGCCTGCATCGTGTAGCGCTTGACCTTGAGCTCCGCGTCGAGGAAGAGGACCGCGAGGTCGGTGCTGTTGAGCAGGTTGAGCATGTCGTCGCTGGTCTGCGACAGCTCCTCGATCTTGCCCTGCATCTCGCCGTTCACGGCCTGCAGCTCCTCGTTGAGCGACTGCATCTCGTCTCTCGCGGTCTCGAGCTCGTCGTTGGCGCCCAGGAGCTCCTCGTTGTCCCATCGCAGCTCGTCGTTGGTGCTCTCGAGCTCCTCGTTGGCGGTCTCCAGGTCGTCGGCGTCGGCCTGGCGAAGCGTGCGCGACACCGGGGTGCCCTGGCCGATCGCGGCCATCAGATCCCGCGAGGTGCCGGCCTCTGCCCGCGCCGGCGCGCGCGCCAGCTCCCCGACGACCTCGAACGTGACCAGGACCAGACCGCTGAGCGGTCTGGGCGATTCGACGCGACGAGCTCGCAGATCGACGCGGAGCAGGCTGTCGGCGGTTCGCACCTGGATGTTGCGGCGCAGCGACTCTCCGCTGTCGCTGGCTTGCCGGATGGCGGCGTTGACGTGCAGGTCGAGGTCGGGCCGGGTCAGCTCGATGAGGCTGGCGACCGGCGAGCGTCCGACCGCCGGCTGGAGAAAGCGCCCGGTCTTGCCGTGGACGTGGAGGATCTCGCCGCTCTGGTTGACCAGCACGCTGGGCGGGACCAGCTCCTGGAGCAAGAGCCGGTTGACCAGGCCGCTCTGCACCCTGGCGGCGCGACCCGCTGTCTCCCGCGCCCTCGCGAGTATCCTGGCCTCGCGCGGCCTCTGGAAGCGCGGCACCCGCGGCGACCGGGCCCGCACGCCGTCGCGCCGCGCAAACAGCGCCCAGTCCGCATCCAGGTGCTCGAATGCCTCCCCGTGCCGTCCGAGCCCCTCGGAGGAGCCGAGAAAGAGCAGACCGCCCGGCCGCAGCGCGTACGTGAGCAGGGCGAGCGCGTCCTTCTGCGCCTCCGCGTTGAGGTAGATGAGGACGTTGCGGCAGCAGATCAGGTCCAGCCTGGAGAAAGGAGGGTGCACGAGCAGGTTGTGCTCGGAGAAGACGAGGAGGTCGCGGATCTCCCGCTTTATGCGAAGGGCCCCGTTGTAGCTGGTGAAGTAGCGCTCGACGCGCTCTCGCGAGAGGTCGGCTGCGATGCTCTCCGGGAACAGACCGCGGCGCGCAGCGCGGATCGCCTGGTCGTCGATGTCCGTCGCGAACACCTTGAACCTGGCGTGGCATCCCACGCGGCCGGCCGACTCGCGCAGCGCGATGGCGACCGAGTAGGCCTCCTCGCCGGTCGCGCAGCCGGCGACCCAGGTCCGCACGGTCTGGCTGGCCGGCCGCCCGGCCAGCAGCCGGTCGAGCGCGACGCCGAGGGCGGCAAAGCCCTCCGGGTCGCGAAAGAACGAGGTCACGCTCACGAGCAGATCGTGGAAGAGCGCGTCTACCTCGACGGTCTTGTCGCCGAGCAGGCGGAGGTACTCGTCGGGCGACTCGATGCCGTGCACGTTCATCCGTCGCTCGATGCGGCGCTGCAGCGCCGACGCCTTGTAGCGCGAGAAGTCGTGTCCCGCGTGGGCGCGGAGCAGCTCGACGGCACACGCGAGGTCGCCAGCGGCGACGCCGCCGCGGCGCCTGACGCCCGGGGAGAACAGCGGACTCTCCACGTAGCGGAGCAACGACGCCGGGCACTCCTCGACCGGCAGGACGTAGTTGACCAGCGCGGTCGCGATGGCGCTGTGCGGCATCCCGACGTATCGCGCGGACGCCTCGTCCTGCACCATCACCATGCCCGAGACCTGCTTGATCTCCTTGAGCCCGAGCGTGCCGTCCGATCCGGTGCCCGACAGGATCACGCCGATGGCGCGCTCCTTCTGGTCTCGCGCCAGCGAGCGGAAGAAGTGATCGATCGAGAGCGAGAGGCCCCGTGGCGGCCGCGACACCCTGAGAACGCGATCGGCGATGTCGAGCAGCGACCCGGGCGGGGCGAGGTAGATCCGACGCGGCGCGATGGCGATTCCGTCGCTCGCCTCGGCGATCGCCATCCCGGTGTGTCGGGCCAGGAGCTCCGGCAGGAGGCTGGCGTGAGCCGTCGAGCGGTGCATGACCACCACGAACGCCAGGTTGTGGTCCGCCGGCATGTGGTCGAAGAACCGCTGCAGGGCGTCCAGGCCTCCGGCCGACGCGCCCATGCCGACAACGATCGGCTCGGGAACGCCCGGCACTTCGACCCCGTTGACCTTCTCCATCGCCTCTGCCCTCGTCAAGCTAGACAGAGGAGCAGCCGCGATTCAAGTATCGTCGAGGGTAGGTGGGCCCCGAACGGGCCCACCCCCGGCCAAGGTCACGTCTTCGTTGACCCGGGCCCGAAACCCGTACGTGGGTCAGAAGACGACCTGCGCCTGCAGGGTCCCGACGATGTTGTTGGGCGGCTCGGTACCGTCGGCCAGCTCCTCCTGGTCCGGGATGGCGACCTCGGCCTTGAGGTTGTAGTTGTGCTTCGTGATCCAGAAGTTCAGGCCGGCCCTGTAGGTGATGATCTTGCTGCCCTGGGAGTCACCCTTGAAGTACTCGACCGCCGCGACCGGCTCGACCTTCATGAAGCGGTAGCCTCCCTCGACGTAGAACGCGTCGCCCGGCTCCACCACCGCGCCCTGGGCATAGTTGTCGTAGTGGAAGTACGCCGCCTGAGCGGCGAATTCCTGATCCCCCGGCATCGGGTAGTCGAGGAACACATCCGCCGAGAGGGCCAGGTAGCGCGCGTCGTCGCCGTCGCCGAACGCGTCCTTCTGCCAGTCGAAGCCGACGCCGACGTTGAAGATCGGCTCGGTGCCGAACGAGATGGCCGGCACCGCGTAGCCCTCCTCCTTGCCCAGGATGTTGACGCGCAGGTTCCCGGTCAGGCGAGGGACGTCGCTCGGGTTCGTCTCGGCGCCGGTGTCGTCCACGCTGCCGGCGATGCCGGAGAAGACCCCGGCCCGGTAGTAGATGCGGTCTCCCGCCAGGAGCCCGCGCACCTCGGCGCCCATGTCGCGGAAGGCCCGCCCGGTGGCCGGGAACTTGATGACCGACAGCCGGTAGTTGACGGTGTTGAGCCCGCCCGCGCTCTGATACGCCATGCGCACGAAGGGCAGCAGGGTGAAGCCGGCGCTCACGGTCAGCGCGGAGCTGAACTTGTAGTACGCCACCGCGTCCTGGACGATGAACTGCGCCGTGTAGTCGCCGTTGCGGCCCCAGTTGGCCTGGTCGGTCACCAGGATGAAGCCGATGTTCGCGTCGTACTGGCCGGTCAGCACGAGGCGGGCGCGGCGCAGGTAGAAGTCGGTGCCCACGTCGCCGCTGGGCGAGGCGTTCTCGGTGAGCGTGAACTGCGGCTGGATGAGAACGCCGACGTTGACGAACGTGTCGTCGTCGATCGCGATCTTCTCGGCTCGGGCCGGCGCCGCCCCGGACGCCGCGCAGACCGGTACCGTCAACAGCAACAATCGAAGCCAAGTCCTCATGAGGTTCCTCCTTGTGAGGGCTCCGCGTGTCGCTCGACGACGTGCCCATCAGGCGAGCACGTCGTCGGCTAAAGACTCGCGTGTCAGTCGTGAATGTTGAAGTCTTTCGATTTATCTCGCAGGAACGCCACACCGATCACGAGCGTCATGAGCGCGACGACGATCGGATACCAGAGCCCGCGGTAGATGTTTCCCGACGCGGCCATCATCGCGGTGGCCACCAGCGGCAGCATGCCGCCGAACCAGCCGTTGCCGATGTGGTAGGGCAAGGACATCGATGTGTAGCGGATCCTGGTCGGGAACAATTCGACCAGGTACGCGGCGATCGGCCCGTACACCATGGTCACGTAGATGACCATGATCCAGAGGAGCAGGACCGTCATCACGTAGTTGACCTTGCTCTTGTCGGCGGTGGCCGGGAAGCCCTTCGCCTTGAGCGCCTCTAGCGCGCTCGCCTCGGCCGCCTTCTTGTCCTTCCAGCCCTTGAACTCGGTGTCGCCGATCTTCAGCACCAGCGCCTCACCCGGCACCGGGTCGACCGTCGTGAACGAGACGCCCTGCTTGGCCAGGAAGTCCTTCGCGTTGTCGCACTCCGAGAACTTGGTCCACGGGCCCGGGAAGATGTGCAGGTTGCAGTCGGTGGCGGCGACCGTCACCGGCGTCTTCTCGGTGAACGCCTCGAGGTCCGGGTTCACGTAGTGCGTGAGCGCCTTGAAGATCGGGATGTAGGTGACCGCGGCGATGAGGCAGCCGGCCAGGATGATCTTGAGCCGCCCGATCTTGTCAGACAGCCGCCCGAACACGATGAAGAACGGCGTGCCCAGCACCAGCGACGCGCCGATCAGGATGTAGACCGTGACGTAGTCCAGGTGCAGCGTCGTGCCAAGGAAGAACAGCGCCCAGAACTGGCCCGTGTACCAGACCACGCCCTGACCCGCCGTCGCGCCCAGCAGTGCCAGCAGCACGTACTTGTTGTTCGGGTAGCGCAGGAAGCTGTCGGTGAGCGGCTGCTTGGAGCCGCGCCCCTCCTCCTTCATCTTGCGGAAGACAGGCGACTCCTGCAGCTTGAGCCGGATGTAGACCGAGAAGAACAGCAGGATGATCGAGAGCCAGAACGGGACGCGCCAGCCCCAGCTCTCGAAGGTCGCCTTGGCGAAGTTGGCGCGGCACAGGCCGATGATGATCAGCGCGAGCAGCAGGCCCAGCGTGGCCGTGGTCTGGATCCAGCTGGTGTTGTAGCCGCGGCGATCGTCGGGTGAATGCTCGGCGACATAGGTGGCGGCACCGCCGTACTCGCCGCCCAGGGCCAGGCCCTGGATCAAGCGCAGCAGCACCAGGATCGTGGGCGCCGCCCAGCCGATGGCTCCGAACGTGGGCAAGAGGCCGACCAGGAACGTGGACGCGCCCATCACCGAGATGGTGATGAGGAAGGTGTACTTGCGGCCGACCAGGTCGCCGATGCGCCCGAACACGATCGCGCCGAACGGGCGGACCAGGAAGCCGGCCGCGTAGGTCGCGAACGCCGCCAGCAGGGCCGCGGTCTCGTGCCCGGGCGGGAAGAACAGCTTGGAGAAGAACGGCGCCAGTACCGCGTAGAGGTAGAAGTCGTACCACTCGAACACGGTGCCGAGAGAGGACGCGAAGATGACCTTGCGCTCCTCGGCCTTCGAGACGATCGCGCCGGGCGCGATGACGTCCTTCTCACTCATGGGGGGCCTCCGGGGTGGAGTTGCTCACGCATTGATAGGGCGAAATTCGTGCCGTGCCGAACTCTTTGAATCGGCGACGACGCGTCGCGTCCAGCCGTGTGCTTTCGAAACGCGCGGGTGTTACGTTCCGTAACAGTCGCGCCGTGGCCGCGTCAGCTGCTGCCGGAGCGCGGTCGCGGCAGGGCGTGCTTCATGCGCCTCTCCCACAGCGCCTTCCGGCTGATTCCGAGCTTGGCCGCCATGTCGCTCTCGCTCATGTGGTCCTGGTGCGTGAGCACGAAGCGCCGGAAGTAGGCGGTGAGCGACAGGTCCTCGTCCTCGCCGGGCGGGGCCGATGGAGACGGCCCGCGAGGCGCTGCCTCCAGGCCGAGGTGCTCGGGCAGCAAGGTGGTGGCGTCGAACAGGATGACGGCGCGCTCGATCGCGTTCTCCAGCTCGCGCACGTTGCCGGGCCACGAGTGGGCACGGATGGCGTGCAGCGCCCCGGTCGACATCGCGCGGCGCGGGCGGTTGAGCCGGGCGCAGATCTTCTCGAGCAGGTACAGCGCCAGCTCGTCGATGTCCTCGCCGCGCTCGCGCAGCGGCGGCACCTTCACGTCGACGACGCGCAGGCGGAAGTAGAGGTCGGAGCGGAAGGTGCCCTCCTGGATCATCACGGCCAGGTCCCGGTGGGTCGCGGCCACCAGGCGCACATCGACCCGCCGCACGCGCGTCGAGCCGACCCGCCTCACCTCGCCGTTCTGCAGCACGCGCAGCAGCTGGGCCTGCACCGTCAGCGGCAGCTCGCCGATCTCGTCGAGGAACAGGGTGCCGCCGTCGGCCGCCTCGATGAGGCCGGCGTGGGCGCTGCTGGCCCCGGTGAACGCGCCCTTCTCGTGGCCGAACAGCTCCGACTCGATGAGGCTCGACGGCACCGCCGCGCAGTTGACGGTCACGATCGGCGCGTCGCGGCGCGGGCTCTGGGCGTGGATGGCGCGCGCGACGAGCTCCTTGCCGGTGCCGGACTCGCCCAGGATGAGCACGGTCGAGCTTGTCGGCGCCACCTTGCGGATGCGCTCGAACACGTCCTTCATGGCCGGGCACTCGCCGACGATGCCGTCGACGGCGTAGGTGCGGGCCACGTCGGCCTGCAGCGCGGCGTTCTGCCGGCGCAGCCGCTCGCGCTCCAGGATGCGGTCGACCATCATGACAAGCTCGTCGTGATCGATCGGCTTGGCGATGTAGTCGACGGCGCCCATGCGCATCGCCTCGACGGCCGACTTGACCGTGGCGTAGCTGGTCATGATCAGCACCGGCACGTCCGGCGCGTGGACGATGAGCTCGGTGCCGGGCGCGCCGGGCAGGCGCAGGTCGGCCAGGATCAGCTCGTGGTCGGCGAGCTGGAGCCGCTCCTGGGCGTCTCGCACCGACTCCGCCTCGGCCACATCGTGCCCCTTGCGCGCGAACAGCCGCCGCAGCTCGTCGCGCAGCACCGGCTCGTCCTCGACGATCAGGATCCGACCCATCAGGCAGCCTCCATTGGCAGGGACAGGCGGATGGTCGTGCCCTGGCCCGAGCGGCTATCGACCTCCAGCGTGCCCGCGTGGTCGCGAACGATGTTGTAGACCAGGGAAAGGCCCAGCCCGGTGCCCTTGCCCGGCTCCTTGGTGGTGAAGAACGGCTCGAAGATGCGGTCGCGCACCTCGGCGGCCACGCCGGCGCCGTGGTCCTCGATCTCGATCAGCGCGAGCTCGCCGCCCGCCTGCGCGCGCACCTCGATCGGCTGCTCGGCCGGCGACGCGTCGCACGCGTTGTGCAGCAGGTTGATGAAGACCTGGATGATGCGCGTGCGATCGCCGAACAGGTGCAGCTCCGGCGAGCAGAGGTTGTGGATGGCGTGCACCCGGCCGCGCTGGTCCAGGCGCACCAGGCTGACCGCCTCGTCCACCGCCTCGCCCAGCGAGAAGCGGCTGGACGGCGACAGCGCCGCCGACGTCCCGGCCCGGCTGTAGACCACCATTGCCTTGACGATGCCACCGATGCGGCCCACCTGGTCGCGGATCAGCTGCAGGCGCTGGCGAACGTCCGGGTCTCGCTGCTCGGACTGGAGGTTCTGCGCCACCGACGCGATGGCGGCCAGCGGGTTGCCGACCTCGTGGGCCACGCTGGCCGCCAGCTGGCCGATCAGCGCCAGCCGCTCGTGGTGCTCGAGCCGGGCCTCGAGCTCGGCGCGCTCGGTGCGGTCCTCGACCAGGATGACCTGGCCGGCCGGCCCCTCGCCGAACGCGCCGGTCAGGCGCGACTTGCGCAGGTGGAAGCGGCCGTCCTCGCCGTCGCCGCGCGGCGCCGTCAGCTTGCGCGCGCTGGCCGGATCGCGGGCGAACGCGTGCAGGATCGGTCCCCACGGCGGCGGCACGCGCGCGATCGCGCTGCCGGTGACGAGGTCGGCCACGCCGGTGATGTCGGTCATGGCGCGGTTCCAGAGCGCCACGTCCTCGTCCGGGCCGACAGCGCACACGCCGACCGGCAGGTCCTCGAGCACGTCGCGCAGGTAGCGGCGCACCTGGTCCAGCTCCGAGGCCAGGTCCTGGCGGCGGCTGGTCGACGCCACCAGCTGGCTCTCCAGCGCGCGCATCTTCTCGCCCACCGAGCGCGCGCCCTGGTCGAGCCGCAGCCCGGCGTCGACGATGCCCTCGGCAGCGACCGGCCCGAGCAGGCCCGACAGGTTGCGCTGCAGCTGATCGCGCAGCCGGCGCAGCTCGGACGGGTGGGTCTCGTCGGCCGGCAGCTCGGTGTCGGCCAGGGCGCGGGCCACCTCGCGCGCCGCCACGTCGATGCCGAGCACCGGGGCCAGCGCGCGGGTGAAGTCGTCGGGTGACTCGACCTCCAGCCTTCCGGTCGGCAGCGGCTCGCCGGCGTCGATGCAGATGCGCGCCATGGCCAGCTCCTCGGCGGTGGGCGCGTGGCGCACGCTGAGCCAGGCCATCACCAGGGCGTTGGCGCCCAGCGACACGAAGGTGGCGAACGAAAGCGAGTAGACCGGCTCCACGCCGAGCAGTGCCGGCAGGTCGAAGACGACGTGCAGGTAGTCCGACCGCACAAGCAGCGGCGCCACCGCGAACAGGAGCCACCCGCCGATGCCGACGACCAGGCCGGTCACCACGGCGCGTCCGCCCGCGCGGCGCCAGAACAGCACGCCGACCAGCCCGGGCAGGAACTGGGCCACGGCCACGAACGAGACAAGCCCGAGCTCGACCAGGCGCTGGCTCTCGCCGATGACGAGGAACAGGCCGTACGCCGACAGCAGAATCACAACGACCAGCGCGCGCCGGGTCCAGCGCAGGAACTCGTACAGGTCGGTCTCCACCACGCGCGCGGGCGGCGCAGGATGAGGTGGTTGAGGCACATCGAGGCCAGCGCCAGCACGCTGACGATGACCATCGCGCTGGCGGCCGACACGCCGCCCAGGAAGATGAACACCGGCAGCCACGGCGAGCCGTTGGCCATGGTGATGGTCAGGACGTAGGCGTCCGGATCGCCGCCCGGGTAGGCGGACTGCCCGGCCCACAGGATGATCGGGATGGTCAGGTTGAGAAGCAGCAGGAACAGCGGGAACAGCCACGCGGCGGTGCGCAGCGAGCGCTCGTCGTGCGCCTCGGTGAAGGCCATGTGGTACTGGCGCGGCAGGAGGAACGCGGCCGCGAACGACACCAGCAGCAGCGAGCCCCACGGCCCCTCGCGCACCGGCTCGTACAGCCGCTCGATCGCCTCCGGGTGGGCGCGCAGCCAGTCGGCCAGGCCGGTCGGCCCGTCGAAGATGCCGAACAGCGCGAACGCGCCGACCGAGAGCAGGGCGACCAGCTTGACCACCGACTCGAACGCGATCGCCATGACCAGCCCCGAGTGCTTCTCGCGCGCCGTCACGTGGCGCGCGCCGAACAGCACCGCGAAGGCCGCGATGAGCCCGCAGAAGGCGAGGCCCAGGATGGCCGGGCTGCCCTCGCCGGTCAGGATGTGCACCGACGCGGCGACCGCGCGGATCTGCTGGGCCAGGTACGGCAGGCTGCCGGCCAGGAGGAACAGGGTCACCGCCACGCCGGCGTGGGCGCTGCGGTAGCGGAAGGCGAACAGGTCGGCCAGCGAGGCGAGCTGGTGGTCGCGCGACAGGCGCAGGATCGGCAGCCACACGACCGGCACCAGCAGGCAGGCCAGCGACACGCCCAGGTAGATGGTGAGGTAGCGGAAGCCCTCCGAGCCGGCGAAGCCGACGCTGCCGTAGTAGCTCCACGTGCTGGCGTACACGCCCAGCGACAGCGCCGACACCCACGGGTGGCGGGCGATGCGCGTCGGGATCCAGCCGCGCTCGGTCGCCTCGGCCAGGAGGAACAACAGGCCCAGGTACAGGAGCGCGATGACGAGCAGGACGCGGCTGTCAAACGTCATCGCGCCCCCCATCGCGCCCTCGCGGCCGGCTCAGCCACGCGCCGAGCGCGATGAGGAGGGACCAGAGGACGAACGGCGCGATCCAGCCCAGGCCTGCGCGAGCCCACCAGTGCTTGAGCGGAGAGACGAGCAGCAGGACGGCGGCACCGAACCCGAGCCAGGCATACGCTCGAGATCGGCTGCTCATGCCCCCTACACTACACCGACAGGTCGGCGCCGCTCGCGCGTGCTGCCGCCGAGGTCCGGCGCGGCGCCCGGCAGAATGAATGTCTTCCCGCAAACCGAAACTCGGCGCGCACCGTCGGTTCATGGCGCAGCGCGGCACCGACACCGACACGTAGACAAATCGGTACGGAAAGCAGACTCGCAGTTTCTGCGGTCGGGCGGCTGCCCAAGACGTCTTGACAAGGGCCGATGCGTGGGCTGAAGTGACTCCAAAGCTTGGAGGTGTTTGATGAACCGACGCACCTTCCTGAAAGCGACGGCGGCCACGGGGGGCACCGGCGCTTTTGCCCTTGGATTCGATCTCCAGAGCGCTCACGCAGAGATGCGCGAGCTGAAGATCGCGCGCACCACGGAGACACGCAGCATCTGTCCCTACTGCGCGGTCTCGTGCGGCGTCATCATCCACACGCTCGGCGACAAGGCCAAGAACGTGCAGGCCGTCGGTCGTGCACGTCGAGGGCGATCCGGACCATCCGATCAGCCGCGGCAGCCTGTGCCCCAAGGGCGCCACCCTCAAGAACGACATCGCACACGCAGACCGGCTCACGACGCCCAAGGTCCGCCGCCCCGGCTAGGACCGCTGGGAGGACATCTCGTGGGACGACGCGATCAAGCAGATCGCTCGCCACGTGAAGGACACGCGCGACCGCACCTTCGTGGCCAAGAACGCCAAGGGCGAGGTCGTCAACCGCACGCCGGGCATGGCCTGGATCGGCGGCTGCACCGACACGAACGAGTTCAACTGGCTGCAGTGGAAGGCGCTGAACGGCCTGGGGAGTGCCGTACAGAGACTCCCAGGCCCGTGTTTGACACGGTCCCACGGTGGCCAGTCTGGCCGCCACGTTCGGTCGCGGTGCAATGACGAATGGCTGGGTCGACATCAAGAACACCGATGTCATCCTGGCGATGGGCGGTAATCCGGCCGAGAACCACCCGGTCGGCTTCAAGTGGTTCATGGAGGCGCGGCGCGGCCGCAACGCCAAGCTGGTCGTCGTCGACCCGCGCTTCACGCGCACGGCGGCGGTGGCGGATCTCTACGCCCCGATCCGGCCGGGCAGCGACATCGCGTTCCTGCTCGGCATCATCCGGTACGCCCTCGAGACGAAGCGGTATCACGAGGACTACGTAAAGCTCCACACGAACGCCCCGTACATCATCAGCGACAAGTACAGCTTCAACGACGGGCTGTTCTCCGGCTTCGACCCGAAGACCGCCGAGTACGCCAAGGACAGCTGGGCGTACGAGGCCGACTCCGAGGGCGGCGCGTACAAGGTCGATCCGCACGCTGCAGGACCCGCGCTGCGTGTTCCAGCTGCTGAAGCAGCACGTCGCCCGCTACACGCCCGAGATGGTCGAGCGGATCTGCGGCACGCCGAAGGCCTCCTTCCTGAAGGTGGCCGAGCTGGTGACCTCGACCGGCAACGCCGCAGCGGGTCGGCACCATCACCTACGCGCTGGGCTGGACCCAGCACTCCACCGGCGTGCAGATGATCCGCGCCGGCGGCGATGCTGCAGCTCCTGCTCGGCAACGTGGGCCGGCCGGGCGGCGGGGTGAACGCGTTCCGCGGGCACTCCAACATCCAGGGCGCGACCGACACCGCCGGCAACACCGAGATCCTGCCCGGCTACCTCAAGACGCCGACAGGACCGCAGCAGACGCTGGCGCAGTACCTCGAGAGCGCGACGCCGACGACGCTCAACAGGCAGGACTGGGCGAGCATGAACTACTGGTCGAACTACCCCAAGTTCATGGTCTCGCTGCTCAAGGCGACCTACGGCAACGCGGCCACGCCGGAGAACGACTTCGGCTACGCCTGGCTGCCCAAGGTCGACGGCAACTACTCCTGGCTCTACATCTTCGACGACATGTACCGCGGCAACTCGACGCGCGCTGGGCGGCACGGAGCCGGGGCCGGAGGGCTTCATCACCTTCGGCATGAACCCGGTCGGGCTGGGCCCGAACTCGAAGAAGATGGTGGCCGCGCTGTCGAAGCTCAAGTGGATGGTCGTGGTCGAGAACGTCGAGACCGAGACGGCGCAGTTCTGGAAGGCGCCCAAGGATGTACGAGGGCAAGCCGCCGGCGGACATCAAGACCGAGGTGTTCCTGCTGCCCGCGGCGAGCTTCGCCGAGAAGGACGGCACGTTCACCAACTCCGCGCGCTGGATGCAGTGGAAGTGGAAGGCGATGGATCCGCCGGGGCAGGCCAAGAGCCGATCAGGAGATCGTCGCCCGGCATCTTCCTCGCGGTTCGCGACCTGTACCGCAAGGAGGGCGGCGCGCTGCCCGATCCGATCCTCAACTCGTCCTGGTCGTACTCGAACCCGAGCAACCCGGACCTGGCCGAGGTGCTCAAGGAGATGAACGGCAAGGCGCTGGCCGACGTCCACGACGACAAGGATCCGACGAAGGTCCTGCGTCCGGCCGGCCAGCAGGTCGACGGGTTCGCCGAGCTGCGCGACGACGGCTCGACGATGTGCGGCAACTGGCTGCACTCCGGCGTCTACACCGAGGCGGGCAACAACGCCCAGCGGCGCAGCACCGCCGATCCGAGCGGCCTCGGCATGTTCCACCAGTGGGGCTTCTCGTGGCCGGCCAACCGGCGCATCATGTACAACCGCGCGTCGGCCGACGCAGAGGGCAAGCCGTGGGACGCGCAGCGAGTCGGCATCCAGTGGAACGGCGCAGACCTGGGTCGGAGACATCCCGGACATCAAGGCCGACTCGCCGCCAGGCACCTACGGCGCCTTCATCATGCTGCCCGAGGGCGTCGGCCGGCTGTTCTGCCCGGCGCTCAACGACGGCCCGTTCCCCGAGCACTACGAGGCGGTCGAGGCGCCGATCGACAACCCGCTCCACCCGAAGGTCACCTCCAACCCGGTGTCCAAGCGGTTCACGAGCGACAAGGACGTCTACGGCAAGAAGGAGGACTTCCCGATCGTCTGCACGACGTACCGGCTGACCGAGCACTTCCACTACTGGACCCAGCACCAGGTGGGCGGGCGCCTCAACCAGCTCCAGCCCGGCTTCTTCGTCGAGATCCCGGAGGCGCTGGCCGCGAAGAAGGGCATCGCCAACGGCTCGCAGGTGGTCGTGGAGTCGGCGCGCGGGTCAGATCCAGGGCGTGGCGATGGTGACCAAGCGGATGCCGGTGCTCAAGATCGACGGCAAGGAGGTCTGGCAGATCGGCTTCCCGATCCACTGGGGCTTCGCCGGCGCCAAGAGCCACACCGGGCCGCTGGCCAACATGCTCACCCCGTCGGCCATGGACCCGAACACGTGGACGCCCGAGTACAAGGCGTTCCTGGTCCGGCTGAGGAAGGCCTGAGGAGCGAGCCATGGCCAACCTACCGAACCTCGAGATCCGGCAGCTCCTCGGCCTCGCTGCGCGGCGAGGCGACCGGAATCCGCGAGCTGCCGGTGGTGGCGAAGTACATCGACACCACCACGTGCATCGGCTGCAAGGCCTGCGAGGTCGCGTGCCAGGAGTGGAACGACCTCGAGACGATCAAGACCCAGCAGGTCGGGCACCTACCAGACCCTGCCCACCCTGGACGCGAATCTCTGGAACCTGATCAAGTTCCGCGAGCGAGGAGCACCGACGGCGGGCTGGCCTGGCTGATGCGCAAGGACCAGTGCATGCACTGCGCCGATCCGGGCTGCCTCGCGGCGTGCCCGGCGCCCGGCGCGATCGTGCAGTACGAGAACGGCATCGTCGACGTCAACCCGGACGCCGTGCATCGGCTGCGGGCTGCTGCGAGACCGGCTGTCCGTTCGACGTGCCGCGCTTCTCAGGCCAAGACCGGCAAGATGGCACAAGTGCACGCTGTGCGTGGACCGGGTGTCGGTCGGCATCGAGCCGGCCTGCATCAAGGCCTGCCCGACCGGCTGCCTGCAGTTCGGCACCAAGGAGGACATGCTCGCGCTCGGCGCCACGCGCGTCGCGCAGCTCAAGGCCAACGGCTTCGCGCAGGCCGGGCTCTACGATCCGCCGGGCGTGTGCGGCACCAGCGTGGTGACCGTGCTCGGGTTCGGCGACAAGCCGGAGTGGTACGAGCTGCCGGCGGATCCGTCGGTGCCGCTCTCGGTGACCATCAACAAGTCGGTGCTCAAGCCGGTCGGCCTGGTCGCCATCTTCGCGACCATCGGCGCCACCGCGCTTCACTTCCTGCGCTTCGGCCCCAAGGTCGACGGGCGCGGCTTCCATCCGATCGACGCCGACGTGGCCCCGCCCACGCCGGAGCAGATGGCAGAGGCGCGCGAGAACCAGGTGGTCGGCGAGCACATCGTCCGCCACAGCCTGGCCTCGCGCGTGATCCACTGGGCCACGGCGCTGTTCTTCTTCGGGTGCCTGCTGACCGGGCTGCCGATCTGGACGCCGATCTTCGGCTGGACGGCGGCGCTGTTCGGCGGCCTGTCGGTGTGCCGCTGGCTGCACCCGTGGCTAGGCATCGGCTTCTTCGCCATGACCGTGGTGATGTTCTTCTTCTGGGTGCGCGAGATGCGCATGGAGCACAAGGACTGGGGGTGGCTGGGACCCAAGATGGTGGAGTACTTCCGCCGCACCGGCGACGACCGCGACGTCGGCAAGTACAACGGCGGCCAGAAGGTCTTCTTCTACCTGGTCGTGCTGCTCAGCGTCCTGCTCCTGGCCACCGGCGTGGTGCTGTGGTTCCCGATGGTGATGGTGCATCCGCTGCGCGAGGTGAGCTGGGTCCTGCACGACGCGTTCTTCATCCTGTTCTTCGCCGCCATCGTGGTGCACATCTACCTGGGCACCGCGGCCGTCCCCGGCTCGTTCCAGTCGATGACCCGCGGCACCGTGACCAAGAGCTACGCGCGGCTCAACCACCCGCGCTGGTACCGCGAAGCCACGGGCGAAGTGTCGGGTGAAGCCGGGAAGTCGGGTGACGCCGGGAAGAAGTAGCGGAGATCGAGGGCGCGCCGCCGACGCGTTCGAGCGGCGCGCCGTCCGGGCCGGATCGCTGGCTTCGTCGTCGGAGAGCGGGGCGGCTCCGCTCGCCTTCGCCGCCGGCCTCTATCGCGCGCAGGGCGCCGTGGCCGCGGCCATGGAGGCGCTGCCGCTCGTCGGGGCGCTCGAGACCGATCTGGAGCTGTTCGGCGGAGAGCTGGGCGGCGTGGTTCGCTACGCGGCCGAGCGGGGCCCGCCCGGGCTCAGCGCCGAGGCGAGCGCGCGCCGCGACGACCGGGCGCGCCTGGTCGCGTGGTGGAACGACGACCGCAGCGGTCACGCCGATTACCTGGCCCGCGCGCTCCTGCGGCCCTACGCCGAGGTGCTTGCCGCGGCCGCCATGCGCCCGCCGCCGGCCGCGAAGGCGGGAGAGTCCGGGTGTCCGTTCTGCAGCGCGCCGGCCTGGATCGCCTGGCGCCGGGCCGAGACCGGCGAGAGCGGCGCGGCGCGCTTCCTGGGCTGTGGTCTGTGCGGCGGCCACTGGACGGTCAACCGCATCCGCTGCGCCGCCTGCGGCGAGGAGGACCCGCACAAGCAGCCCATGTTCAAGAGCGAGAAGCACCCGGCGGTGCGGCTCGAGGCATGCGAGACCTGCCACCGGTACGTCAAGTCCATCGACCTCACCCTGGACGCGCGCGCCATCGCGGAGGTGGATGACCTGGCGTCTCTATCGATGGACCTGTGGGCCGGCGAGCAGGGCTACACCCGACTCGAGCCGTCCACCGCCGGGATCTAGTCTCGCTCCGTCGTCGTCCCTCTGCCGTCACTGAACGGTGACATCGTCTGCGGGGGCATGCATTGCAGAGGCAATGCCACGCTCGCTCACGCGTCCACGCCGGTTTGCGCGCGCGCCGCGGTGTACGTGAACAGAAGCTGCACTCGCGAGTGGACAGAGCGCGCACACCGATGGCCGCTCACGGCGGTCGGGCGTGCGCGGATCACGCCCGGGCCCGCCGGTTGACACGCACACCGGCCCCGGATACGACCGGTCAGCCGTGAGCAAGCCAGCCGCACGAGTCGGGCGAGCGAAGGGCGCGCGCCCGGAGAAGGGCGGCCCGCGCCGTCGTGTTCGATGGGCAGCAGCCGCGATCGGCGCCGCGCTGCTCGCCGTGCTGCTCATGTTCACCTGCGTCGGCGACGGCAGCCAGCTGGCCGGCTCGCCGGCGGCGGCGAACGGGTTCGACGGCGACCGGGCGTGGGAGCACCTGCGCCGCCAGGTGTCGTTCGGGCCGCGCCCGCCCGGCTCGGAGGCCGCCGCTCGCACGCGGGCCTACCTCGTCGAGCAGCTGCGCGCCTCCGGCATCGAGGTCCGCGAGGATCGCTTCGAGGCCGAGACGCCGAACGGGCCCATCACCATGGTCAACGTGGTGGCGACGATCCCGGGCAAGCGGGCGGAGCGCATCGGTCTGGCCAGCCACTACGACACGAAGCTGGCGCCCGACTTCCGCTTCGTGGGGGCCAATGACGGCGGGTCCAGCACAGCGGCCCTGCTCGAGCTGGGCCGCGTCCTGCGCCGCCGCGCCAACCCGTTCTCGATCGAGCTCCTGTTCTTCGACGGCGAGGAGGCGATCAACTGGGACTGGGAGGGCTACGACAACACCTACGGCAGCCGCCACCACGTCGAGCAGGCCCAGTCGTCCGGCACCCTGGCCGGCATGCGCGCGCTCATCCTCCTCGACCTGATAGGCGATCGGCACCTGAACATCCGGCGCGAGTCCACGTCGACCGAGTGGCTCACCGATCTCGTCTGGAACACCGCCCGCGAGATGGGCCACGGCGCCCAGTTCCTCTCCGAAGCGGTCTCGATCGACGACGACCACAGCGCCTTCCTGCGCGCCGGCGTCCCCTCGGTCAACATCATCGACCTGGACTACCGCCCCTGGCACACGGCCAGCGACGATCTGCCGGCGCTGAGCCAGCGCAGCATCCAGATCGTCGGCGATGTGGTCCTGGCCGCCCTGCCGCGGATCGAGCAGCGCCTGCTGGCGGGGGCGAAGCCATGAGAGCTCCACACGTGGTGAGAGGGTAGGTTGCGCGCGGCCGACGCGCCGGCGCGAACGCTGGTGATGGGCGATCCGCAGGCGCCCTTCGCCCGGGTGCAGGAGGTCCTGAAGGCGAACGGTGCGCTCGGCACCGACGGGCGACTGGCCGCCGATGTCGTGCTGGTCTCGATCGGCGATCACTTCGACTACGACCTGAACGATCCGGTCGCGGCCGGGCGCGAGGGTGTGGCGGTGCTGCGCTGGCTGGCCGGCCACGACCCGGCCCAGGTCGTGCTGCTGCTCGGCAACCACGACACCGCGCGGGTCATGGAGCTCATCGCGCTCGACGACCGGCGCTTCGCCGAGGCCCGGGCGCTGGCGCGGGCCATGCGCGCAGGCCAGGAGAGCGAGGAGGATTTCGAGCGGCGCTTCCCTGACATTCCGACCGCGGGCCTGGCGGCGCGCGACTACGCCTCGTACAGCGAGGAGCAGCGCGACCTGGTCGTCGAGCTCCTGCTGGCAGGTCGCTTCGATCTGGCGCTGGTCGGCCGCCTGCCGGACGGGCGCGACGCGCTGATCACGCACGCCGGCGTGACCAGGCGCGAGCTCGCGCTGCTCGGCATCGATGCGGTGAACCCGCACCGGATCGCCGCCGGGCTACAAGAAAAGCTGCGCTGCGCGTGCCAGGCGACGCGAGCGGACTGGCTGCGCGGCGACCTCACGCCGCTGTCGCTCGAGCCGCTCCACGTGGCCGGCCGGACCGGCCTCGAGGGCGGGGGGCTGCTGTATCACCGCCCGGCGCGCTCGGATCGTCCGGAGGCCGATGCGGCCTGGGAGTTCGACCCGGAGCGGCCGCGCCGCTTCGACCCGCGAACGCTGCCGCGTGGGCTGCATCAGATCGTGGGGCACACCGGCCACCGCAAGTGCAAGGCCGAGCTGGGCGACGCCTGGCTGAGCGAGGCTGCCCGGAGACGGGCGGCCGGCGGCATCCGCACCTTGCGCGTGCGCGACGGCGAAGTGTCGTACGATCTCGGCGTCTCCCGGGTCGAGGACGGCGCGACCGACATGATCTTCATCGACGGCGAGATGTCGCGCGTGCCGGCCGCGGACTACGCCCTGCTCGAGCTGGAACGCCTGGTCTGAGCTGAGCCTGACGGCTCGCCATCCTGTCCGCGCGGACGCTGCGCGGACGCCGCGGACAGCGTCCGAACAGGCGCGGACACCTTTCGAATCAAGGCGTTGGCGCGGGCACGGAAGCTGCTTTGGACAGCTGCCGACGCGACCCCGAGTCTTCTCCGGACGCGCCCCCCAACGCCATGATCCGCGACACCTCGAACCAGGACGTCCTCCTCGCCAAGGCGACCGCGCACCGGCCCGCCCGGCGCTGGCTCATCCGCGGCGGCATCGCGCTCGCGCTGTTCGTGCTGGTCGTGCTCGGCGCGCGCCGCTGGATGGCAGGCGACCGCTCGGTCGACCGCGAGCGCGTGCGCATCGCCAAGGTCGTGCGCGGCACGCTGGTGCGCGACATCGCCGCCGACGGACGCGTCACCGCCGCCAACAACCCGAGCCTGTACGCGGTCGCGGCCGGCATCGTCCAGCTCAAGGTGCAGGCGGGCGACCAGGTCAAGAAGGGCCAGCCGCTCGCCGAGGTGACCAGCCCCGACCTGGTGAGCCGCCTGAGCCAGGAGAAGTCCACACTGGCCGGGCTCGAGGCCGAGGTCGGCCGCGCCGATCTGGTGGTGCAGCAGGGCCGGGCCGGCTCGCAGAAGCTGATCGACCAGGCGCTGATCGACCGCCAGACCGCGTCGCGCGAGCTGGAGCGCTTCCGCATCGGCTTCAAGGCCGGCGCCATCCCGGAGATCGACGTGCTGCGCGCCGAGGACAACCTCAAGAAGGCGGAGATCGCGCTGGCCCACGCGCGCAAGGACCGCGTCCTGTCGGGCCGCGGCCTCGGCTTCGACCTGCGCACCCGGCGCCTCAACCTCGAGCGCCAGCAGGAGATCGTGCGCGAGCTGCAAGCGCCAGGTCGACGAGCTGATCATCCGCTCGCCGGTCGACGGTCAGGTCGGCCAGCTGCTGGTCGCCCAGCGCGCCAGCGTGGCCGCCAACGCGCCCGTGCTCAGCGTCGTCGATCTCACCGCCTTCGAGCTGGAGATCAAGGTGCCGGACAGCTTCGCCCGCGACCTCGCCATCGGCATCCCGGCCGAGATCAGCTCCGGCACCACCAAGTTCGCCGGCCGCGTGCGCTCGGTGGCGGCCGAGGTGGTCAACGGCGAGGTGGCCAGCCGCCTCGAGTTCGTCGGCAAGAAGCCGGACGGGCTGCGCCAGAACCAGCGCCTGACCGCGCGCATCATGCTCGACGAGAAGGCGAACGTGCTCATGGTCGAGCGCGGGCCGTTCCTCGAGGCAGGCGGCGGCCACTTCGCGTACGTGGTGCGCGACGGCATCGCCGAGCGCCTGCCCATCCGCACCGGCGCCGCCAGCCTCGACGCGGTCGAGATCCTCTCGGGCGCCCAGGTGGGAGACCGCATCGTGGTCTCCGGCGCCGACGCCTTCGGCGACGCGCAGCGCGTGCGCATCGCCGGCGACTAGCCAATCCGCTCTGCTCTCACGTCACGGGACGTCCAACCAAACCGGAGTTGCCGCCATGCTCACCATGAAAGAAGTCTCCAAGGTCTACCGCACCGAGATGGTGCAGACCCACGCGCTGCGCAACCTCGACATCCACGTGCGCGAGGGAGAGTTCCTGGCGGTCACCGGGCCGTCCGGATCCGGCAAGACCACCTTCCTCAACATCGCCGGCCTGCTCGAGGACTTCACGTCGGGCCGCTACACGCTCGACGGCGTCGACGTGGCCGGCCTCAACGACGAGAAGCGCTCGCGCCTGCGCAACGAGAAGATCGGCTTCATCTTCCAGGGCTTCAACCTGATCGCCGATCTCAACCTGTTCGACAACGTCGACGTGCCGCTGCGCTACCGCGGCCTGTCCGGCTCCGAGCGCCGGCGCCGCATCGAGAGCGCGCTCGAGCGCGTCGGCCTGGCCTCGCGCATGAAGCACTTCCCGGCCGAGCTGTCCGGCGGCCAGCAGCAGCGCGCCGCCATCGCCCGCGCGGTGGCCGGCGACCCGCGCCTGCTCCTGGCCGACGAGCCGACCGGCAACCTCGACTCGCAGATGGCGCGCGAGGTGATGGAGATCCTCGAGCAGCTCAACGCCCAGGGCGCCACCGTCGTGATCGTCACCCACGATCCGGAGCTGGCCGCGCGCGCCCAGCGCAACGTGCACATCGTCGACGGCGTGGCCACCGATCTGGAGCCGGCGCCGACCCTGCTGCGCCCGGTGCGGAAGTCGAGCCCTGTACAGGTGGGTGGGTGAGAGCCATGCTGCCGCGCTACTTCTATTACGTCGACCTGGCGATGCGCAGCTTCAAGCGCAACCGGGTCCTGACCTCGCTCATGGTCGTGGCCATCGCGCTCGGCATCGGCGCCAGCATGACCACGCTCACCGTGCTCTACCTCCTGTCGGGCGATCCGCTGCCGGGCAAGAGCGACACGCATCTACGCCGTGCAGCTCGACGCCGCCGGCGAGGACGGCTTCCGGCCGAACGAGGAGCCGGACTACCAGCTCACCCGCTTCGACGCCGAGACGCTCCTGCGCGCCAAGCGGGGCGATCGCCAGGCCATGATGACCGGCGGCAGCGTCGCCATCGAGCCGAAGCAGGCCGGCCTCGACCCGTTCTACGCCGACTCGCGCTACACCTCGGCCGACTTCTTCTCCATGTTCGACGTGCCGTTCGCGCACGGCAACGGCTGGAGCGCCGCCGAGGACGCGGCGCGGGCCCGCATCGCCGTCATCTCCAAGGAGCTCAACGAGAAGCTCTACGGCGGCGAGAACAGCGTGGGCAAGACCCTCCGCATGGACGGGAACGAGTTCCGCATCGTCGGCGTGCTCGACCGCTGGCGCCCGACGCCGCACTTCTACGACCTGGCCACCGGCAAGTACAACGAGGCCGAGCAGGTGTTCGTGCCGTTCTCGACGGCGGTCGAGCTGAAGCTGTCGCGCAACGGCAACATGAGCTGCTGGGGCGACTCGAACGGCGACCAGAACGGCCTCAACGCGCCGTGCACCTGGATCCAGTACTGGGTCCAGCTCGACAGCCCCGAGAAGGCGTCCGCCTACCGCGACTACCTGGTCAACTACTCGCTGGAGCAGCGCAAGGCCGGCCGCTTCGCCCGGCCGCCCAACACGCGGCTGCGCGACGTCATGACGTGGCTCGACTTCCGCCGCGTGGTGCCGAGCGACGTGCGCCTGCAGACCTGGCTGGCCTTCGGCTTCCTGCTGGTCTGCCTGCTCAACACCATCGGGCTGCTGCTGGCCAAGTTCCTGCGCCGCTCGTCGGAGATCGGCGTGCGCCGGGCGCTGGGCGCCTCGCGCAAGGCGATCTTCTCCCAGTTCCTCGTCGAGGCCGGCACCGTCGGGCTGGTCGGCGGCGTGCTCGGCCTCGGCCTCGCCTGGCTGGGCCTGTGGGCCGTGCGCCAGCAGCCCAGCGACTACGCCGCGCTTGCCGAGCTCGACCTGCCCATGCTCGCCACCACCTTCGCGCTCGCCATCACCTCCAGCGTCCTGGCCGGACTGGTTCCGGCCTGGCGCGCCTGCCAGATCGCCCCCGCGCTGCAGCTCAAGTCGCAATAGGAGAGCCCCATGCACATCCGACCCATCCTCTCCACCCTGCGCCGCCACCGCACCGCGGCCACGCTCATCGTCCTCGAGATCGCGGTGACCTGCGCGATCATCTGCAACGCCGTGTTCATCATCGGCGAGCGGCTCGGCCGCATGAACCGCGAGACCGGCATCGCCGAGGACGAGCTCATCCGCGTCCAGGTGGCCGGCATCGGGCGCAACGCCAACCCGGAGGTGCTGACCAAGGAGGACCTGGCCGCGCTGTCGGCCGTCCCGGGCGTGCGCAAGGCGGCCGTCGACCAACCAGGTGCCGTTCGGCAGCTCGTCCTGGAACAGCGGCGTGAAGCTGGATCCCGAGCAGAAGCTCGAGAACTTCAACGCCGCCACCTACCTCGGCACCGACGATCTGCTGGAGACGCTCGGCGTGAAGCTCATCGCGGGCCGCGACTTCACGCCGACCGAGTTCGTGGACTGGAAGGAGCTCGACGCCCCCGACAGCAAGGCCAAGATCACCGCGGTCATCATCAGCAAGGAGTCGGCCGAGCGGCTGTTCCCCGGCCAGAACGCGCTCGGCAAGCGGCTGTACATCTGGGGCGAGAAGGAAGACGACGCCCACCGCGTGGTCGGGATCGTCGACCGCCTGATCCGCCCCAACGAGGCGCAGGGCCCCGCCGACGTCGGACTGTCGGTCATCCTGCCCGTGCGCCTGCCGTACACCATGGGCGGCAACTACATCATGCGCGTCGACCCGGAGCGGCGCACCGAGGTCCTCGCCGCGGCGGTGGCCGCGCTGGAGAAGAACAGCCCCAACCGCATCGTCCTCGAGAAGCAGCACTTCTCCGAGATCCGCGCCGAGTACTTCCGCCAGGACAAGGCCATGGCGTGGCTGCTGGTCGCGCGTGTGCATCGCGCTGCTCGTCATCACCGCGCTGGGCATCGTCGGCCTGGCCAGCTTCTGGGTGCAGCAGCGCCGGCGCCAGATCGGCATCCGCCGCGCCCTGGGCGCCACCCGCCGCCAGATCCTGCGCTACTTCCAGACCGAGAACTTCCTCCTGGCCACGCTGGGAATCGTCCTCGGCATGGCCATGGCGTACGGCATCAACCTCCTGCTTGATGGAGAAGTACGAGCTGCCGCGGCTGCCGGCCGGCTTCCTGCCGCTGGGCGCAGTCGTCCTGTGGCTGCTGGGTCAGCTGGCGGTGCTGGGCCCGGCGATGCGCGCCGCGGCGGTGCCGCCGGCCGTCGCCACCCGGACCGTGTAACAATCCAGGAGAGGCGGTCTCGCCTCGGAACGCCACGCCGATGCCCACCGTCCTCGTCATCGACGACAACCCCGCCGTGGCCACGGCGCTGGAGGTGCTGTTCTCGCATGCGCCGAGCTGCGCACCATCGGCGCCGACTCGCCGGCGGCGGGGCTCGCGGTGCTTGCAGCGCGAGCCGGTCGACCTGGTCATCCAGGACATGAACTTCACCGCCGACACGACGTCCGGCGAGGAGGGCGCGACGCTGTTCCGCGACATCCGCCGCGGCCACCCGGACCTGCCGGTGATCCTGCTGACCGCGTGGACGCAGCTGGAGACCGCGGTCGAGCTGGTCAAGGCGGGCGCCGCCGACTACCTGGCCAAGCCGTGGGACAACCGCAAGCTCCTGGCCACGGTGAGCAACCTGCTCGAGCTGTCCGAGACGCGGCGCGAGCTGGCCCGCCGGCGGGCCGGCGAGAGCCGCCGCAAGCGCGAGCTGGCCGAGCGCTACGATCTGCGCGGCCTGGTGTTCGCCGATCCGGCGACCGAGCGGGTGATCGCGCTGGCCTGCCAGGTCGCGCGCGCCGACGTGCCGGTGCTGATCACCGGGCCCAACGGCGCCGGCAAGGAGAAGATCGCCGAGATCGTGCAGGCCAACTCGTCGGTCAAGGACGGCCCGTTCGTCACGCTCAACTGCGGCGCGCTGCCGTCGGAGCTGCTCGAGGCGGAGCTGTTCGGCGCCGAGGCCGGCGCCTACACCGGGGCGACCCGCGCGCGCGAGGGCAAGTTCGAGGCGGCCGACGGCGGCACGCTGTTCCTCGACGAGATCGGCAACCTGTCGCCGGGCGGCCAGATGAAGCTCCTGCGCGTGCTGGAGACCGGCCGCTTCGAGCGCGCTGGGCTCCAACCGCGAGCGGCAGGTGCAGGGTGCGCGTGGTCAGCGCGACCAACGCCGACCTGCCGGCCATGATCCGCGCCGGCATCGTTCCGCGAGGACCTGTACTACCGGCTCAACATGATCGAGATCCGGGTGCCGCCGCTGGCCGAGCGCGTGGACGACATCCTGCCGCTGGCCGAGCACTTCCTGGCCGACGGCAAGCGCCTGGCGCCCGACGCGCGCGAGGCGCTGCGCCGCTACACCTGGCCGGGCAACGTGCGCGAGCTGCGCAACGCGCTGCAGCGGGCGGCGCTGCTGGCCCAGGGCGAGGAGCTGTCGGCCGCCGATCTCGGGCTGCCGGCCGGCGCGCCGGCGGCCTCGCCCGAGGAGCTCGACCGCGCGGCGATCGAGGTCGCGCTGGCGCGGGCCGACGGCGTCATCGCCCAGGCCGCCGCCGAGCTCGGCCTCAGCCGCCAGGCGCTCTACCGGCGCATGGAGAAGCTGGGCATCGCCGCGGGACTGAGCGTCTGTCGCGGTACCCTTGCGCTCAGTGAGCGATCCGGGCCTCAGGCCGCCACGCAGGCGGCGCCTGTCGCTGGCCGGCCGCAGCGCGCTGGCCGCCTATCTCCTGGCCGCGTTCGCGGTGGCGCTCGCGCTGCTGTTCGACGACTGGCTGGACGATCCGGCGCTGGCCGGGACGCCTGACCCTGGTCGTGCTGCTGCCGGTAACGTTCTACGTGGTGCGCCGCCGGCTGTCGTCGGCGCTGGCCATGTTCCGCGCCCTGGCCGGCACCGTGACCAGCTACCGCGACGGCGACTTCTCCTTCAGCCTGAACTGGAAGCGCAACGACGAGCTGGGCGACCTGGTGGCCGCGCACAACGCCCTGGGCGACACCCTGCGCGATCAGCGCGTCGCCCTGGTGCAGCGCGAGCTGCTGCTCGACACGATGGTGCAGAACACGCCGGTGGCGATGCTGCTGTTCGACGCCGGCCGGCGCGTCGTCTACGCCAACCTCGCCGCGCGCAAGCTGCTCCACGAGGGCCGCCGCATGGAGGGCCTGTCGCTCGAGTCGCTGCTCGAGCGCGCCCCGGAGCCGCTGCGCGACGCGGTGACCCGCGGCGGCGACGGCCTGTTCGCGGTCGAGCAGCGAGGACGAGGAGGAGGTCTACTACCTGGCCCGGCGCGGCTTTCGCCTCAACGGGCGGCCGCACGAGCTGTTCGTGATGCGACACCTCACCGCCGAGCTCCGCCGCCAGGAGGTGCGCACCTGGAAGAAGGTGATCCGCGTGATCAGCCACGAGCTCAACAACTCGCTCGGGCCGATCGCCTCGCTGGCCCAGTCCGGATCGCGAGCTGGTCCGCATGGGCCAGCACGAGCAGCTCGAGCGCGTGTTCGCCACCATCGGCGACCGCGCCCGCCACCTGGAGGGCTTCATCCAGGGCTACGCCCGCTTCGCCAAGCTGCCGTCGCCGCGCACCGGAGACGGTGACGTGGCCGGAGTTCGTCGAGCGGGTGCGCGGCCAGACGTCGTTCCGGCTCGACGGTCCGCTGCCGGAGGCGCTCCGCCTCCTTCGACCCGGCCCAGCTCGAGCAGGCGGTGCTCAACCTGCTGCGCAACGCGCACGAGTCCGGGTCGCGACCCGAGGACGTGCAGCTGCGCGTGCGGCGGCTGCCGGCCGCGATCTCGATCGAGGTCAGCGATCGCGGGTCCGGGCATGAACGAGGCGGTGCTGGCGCAGGCGCTGCTGCCGTTCTACTCCACCAAGCGCGGCGGCACCGGGCTGGGCCTGGCGCTGGTGCGCGAGATCGCGGAGGCCCACGGCGGCCGCGTCTCGCTGGCCAACCGCGAGGGCGGCGGCCTGTCCGTGACAGATGACAATCCCGCAGTAGGCGCGCGGCCGTCGTTCTCTCTTGACAGCCGAGGTGCGCTCTGTTTAGTTGGTCGATGTTTAGTAAATAAACGAGAGCGGCCACGATCCGGCCTCTCATGGCCCCATATGCGCCTGCTCTCGCCCATGAGCTGTTTAGTTGGGCAGTGACGCTGTTTAGCGTTTCGACGCAGCCTGAACACGCCGTCGAGGAGGAGGAGGGACTCTCATGGAGAAGCGAGTGGCCACTTTCGTCGCCGCAGCCGCACTGGCGATGCTCGCGCAGCCGCCGGCCGCGCACGCGCAATCGAAGCAGCTGACCTTGTGCTGGGCGGCCTGGGATCCGGCCAACGCCCTGGTCGAGCTCTCGAAGGACTTCACGGCCAAGACCGGGATCCAGATGAAGTTCGAGTTCGTGCCGTGGACCAGCTTCGCGGACCGCTTCCTCAACGAGCTCAACTCGAAGGGAAAGCTGTGCGACCTCATGATCGGCGACAGCCAGTGGATCGGCGGCGCCGCGGAGAACGGGCACTACGTCAAGCTCAACGAGTTCTTCGACAAGAACGGCATCAAGATGAGCGACTTCGCGCCCGCCACTGTCGTCGGCTACTCGCAGTGGCCGAAGAACAAGCCGGCCTACTGGGCGCTGCCGGCCATGGGCGACGCGGTCGGCTGGACCTATCGCAAGGACTGGTTCTCGCGGCCCGAGCTGCGCGCCGAGTTCAAGCAGAAGTACAAGCGCGAGCTGGCGCCGCCGAAGACGTACACCGAGCTCAAGCAGATCGGCGAGTTCTTCCAGGGCCGGATGATCGACGGCAAGAAGGTGTACGGCGTCTACCTGTTCACCGAGCGCGGCTCCGAGGGCATCACCATGGGCGTGACGAACGTCCTCTACAACTTCGGCTTCGACTACAGCGACCCGAAGAAGCCGTACCAGATGAACGGGATCGTGAACTCGGCCGACGCCGTGCGCGGCCTCGAGTTCTACAAGGCGCTGTACCAGTGCTGCACCGCGCCGGGCCTGACCAACGCGTACATGTCGGAGGGGCTCGACGCCTTCAAGTCCGGCCAGGTGGCCATGCAGATGAACTGGTTCGCCTTCTTCCCGGGCCTGTACAAGCACCCCAAGGTCGGCGGCGAGCACATCGGGTTCTTCGCCAACCCGGGCGAGAAGAAGCACTTCACCCAGCTGGGCGGCCAGGGCATCTCGGTCGTCTCCTACTCGGCGCACCGCGACGCGGCGCTGCAGTACATCAAGTGGTTCGCGCAGCCGGACGTGCAGAAGAAGTGGTGGTCGCTGGGCGGCTACTCCTGCCACAAGGCGGTGCTCAATGACCCGGGCTTCAAGAAGAGCGCGCCGTTCGCGGCCGACTTCCTGGCCTCGATGCAGATGGTCAAGGACTTCTGGGCCGAGCCGTCCTACGCCGCCCTGATGCTGTCGATGCAGAAGCGCGTGCACGACTACGTGGTCGCCAACAAGGGCACCGCCAAGCAGGCGCTCGACGCGCTGGTCAAGGACTGGACCGAGGTCTTCCAGGACGACGGCAAGCTCTGAACGGCGGACCCGAGAGCAGGGGGGACCATGAGCGCCAGTGGCAAGGATGGGTCGTCGCCGTCGGTGGTCGAGCGGGCCGCCGCGCTCACGCCGGCGGTGGTGGCGCGCCGCGTGCGCGGTCTGTCGGACCGCGCGGTCGCGTGGCTGTTCATCTCGCCGACGATCATCCTGCTGCTGGCCATCAACATCTTCCCGCTCATCTGGACCGTGCGGCTGTCGTTCACCAACTACCGCGCCAACCGCCCCAACGCGGACATCCGCGGCGTGGGCATCGACAACTACGCCCGCGTGCTGACCGACGCCGACGTGTGGGCGGCGATGCAGGCAACCGCGCACTTCCTGTTCTGGACGCTGCTCCTGCAGACCGTGCTCGGCTTCGCGCTGGCCTACCTGCTCGACCGCCGGTTCCGCGGCCACGGCTTCTGGGCCACGGTGATCCTCATCCCGATGATGCTGTCGCCGGCGGTGGTCGGGAACTTCTGGACGTTCCTGTACCAGCCGCAGATCGGGCTGTGGAACTACGCGGTCGAGTTCGTCACCGGCATCCCGGCCGACTCGTTCAGCATGATCGGATCGATCGACCTGGCCCCGTGGGCGATCATCATCGTCAACACCTGGATGTGGACGCCGTACGTGGCCCTCATCTGCCTGGCCGGGCTGCGCTCGATCCCGAGCTACATCCACGAGGCGGCCGAGGTGGACCGCGCGTCGCGCTGGCGCCAGTTCTGGACCATCACGGTGCCGATGAGCCTGCCCTTCATCATGCTGGCGGTGCTGTTCCGCGGCATCGAGAACTTCAAGATGTTCGACATGGTGAACCTCTTGACCAACGGCGGGCCGGGGTCGACCACCGAGCTGGCCTCGATCACGCTCAAGCGCGAGGCGTTCGAGAAGTGGCGCACCGGCTACTCGTCGGCGTTCGCCATCATCCTGTTCGTCACCGTGTTCGGCCTGGCCAACATCTACGTCAAGGCGCTCAACCGGGTGAAGAGCCGCTAGTCGCCCGGGAGACGATGACCATGCTGCGCCGCTCCGTCATGCTCCGCACCCAGGCCCACTCGGCGGCCGAGCCGTCGCCGCGCTCGAAGCGGATCGCCGCCGATCATCGTCGTCACGTACGCGCTGCTGTCGATGATGCCGCTGGTCTGGATCGTGACGACCGCCTTCAAGTCGGGCGCCGACTCGATCGCGTATCCGCCGGAGCTGGTCTTCGAGCCGTCGCTGGAGGGGTTCTGCAACCTGTTCACGACCCAGTCGCGCCAGAGCGACGAGTACCTGGGCACCATGTCGCCGCCGGACGGAGTGTGCGACGAGGTCGCGCGCGAGCGCGGCAATGTCATCGTGGGGCCGTCGAACTTCGCGCCGCGCTTTCTCAACTCGGTCATCATCGCGTTCGGCTCGACCGCGCTGTCGGTGCTGCTCGGCGTGACGGCGGCCTACGCCTTCTCGCGCTTCCGGATCCCGGCCCGCGACGATCTGCTGTTCTTCATCCTGTCCACGCGCATGATGCCGCCCATCGCCGTGGCCATCCCGATCTACCTCATGTACCGGGAGCTCGGGCTGTCGGACACGCGCCTGGGCATGATCCTGCTCTACACCGCGGTCAACGTGTCGCTGGCGGTGTGGCTGCTCAAGGGCTTCATCGACGAGATCCCGCGCGAGTACGAGGAGGCCGCCCTGGTGGACGGCTACACCCGCCTGCAGGCGTTCCGCAAGGTGGTGCTGCCGCAGGCGGCCACCGGCATCGTGGCCACCGCGATCTTCTGCCTCATCTTCTCCTGGAACGAGTACGCCTTCGCCGTGCTGCTCACGTCGGGCCAGGCCCAGACCGCGCCGCCCTTCATCCCGATCATCATCGGCGAGGGCGGCCAGGACTGGCCGGCGGTGGCGGCCGGCACCACGCTGTTCGTGATCCCGATCCTGGTGTTCACCGTGCTGCTGCGCAAGAACCTGCTCCGCGGCATCACCTTCGGGGCGGTGCGCAAGTGAGGCGGGGCCCCTTCGAGCGCGTCGCCATCGGGCTCATCGCGGCCGGCGTCTTCATGCTGCTGCAGCCGTTCGCCATGATCCTCTACACCTGGTCGTTCGTCACCACGCTGGCCGGCACGGTCCTGTTCATGATCGCGTCGAAGCTGAGGGACTAGCACCATGGCCGAGATCCGCGTCGAGAACCTGCACAAGGAGTTCGCCGACACCGTGGCGGTGCGCGACTCCACGTTCACCGTGCCGGACGGCGCATTCTTCTGCCTGCTGGGCCCGTCCGGCTGCGGCAAGACGACGACCCTGCGCATGATCGCCGGCCTCGAGATGCCGAGCTCGGGGCAGATCCTGCTTGGACGGCGAGGACGTCACCTTCCGGCGCGCGTCGCAGCGCGACATCGCGTTCGTCTTCCAGCTGTTCGCGCTCTACCCGCACCTGAACGTCCGCGCCAACATCGCCTATCCGCTGCGCAGCCAGGGCATGGCGCGGCGCCGAGGCTCGCCGCCGCGTGGAGGAGGCGGCGCGCATCCTGCGCGTCGAGCACCTGCTCGACCGCCGCGTGTCGGGGCTGTCCAGCGGCGACCGCCAGAAGGTCGCGCTCGGGCGCGCCATCGTGCGCGAGCCGCTCGCCTTCCTGCTCGACGAGCCGCTCGGCGCGCTGGACTCGGAGATGCGCGAGCTGATGTGCGGCGAGCTGCGCGCCCTGCACGACCGGCTCGGCGCCACCACCGTGTACGTCACCCACGACCAGCTCGAGGCCATGTCGATGGCCGACACAATCGCGCTGATGAACGACGGCGTGGTCGAGCAGATCGGGCCACCACAGGATATCTACGATCGGCCGGCCAGCCTGTTCGTGGCCGACTTCGTCGGCTCCCCGCCGATGAACCTGATCCGCTTCCGCGGCCGCGTGGCACCTGGCGACCGGTCGGTCCGCCTGGAGCAGACCGTGGTGGCGGTGCCGGAAGCGCGCGAGGGGATCGAGGACAGCGACCTGGTGCTCGGCGCGCGCCCCGAGCACGTGCGACTCTCGGGCGATGCGCCGCTGCGCGCCCAGGTGGTGGAGACCGAGTACCTCGGCACCACGCAGATCGTCACGCTGGCCACGGCGCAGGGCGCGACCCTCAAGGCGCGCATCGCCTCGGACGTGGACGTGCGACCGGGCGAGGACACCGGCCTGGCGTTCCGCCCGGACCGGCTGTGCCTGTTTCACGCGGACACCGGCCGGGCGCTGCGCTCGGCGCTGCACGAGGAGACCGCCCGTGGCTGAGTGGCGACTCGAGGGGCTGAGCAAGCGCTTCGGCGGCACCCAGGCGGTGTCCGGCCTCGACCTGACCGTGTCGGACGGCGAGCTCCTCGTGCTGCTCGGTCCCGACCGGCGCCGGCAAGACCACGACCCTGCGGCTGGTGGCGGGGCTGGAGCGGCCGGATGAGGGGCACGTGCGCGTGGCCGGGCGCGACGTCACCGCCGAGCCGCCGGCCGCGCGCGACGTGGCCTTCGTCTTCCAGCAGTACTCGCTCTATCCGCACCTGTCGGTGTTCGACAACCTGGCCTTCCCGCTGCGCTCGCCGGCGCGCCGCATGGCCGAGGCGGACGTCGCGGCGCGCGTGCGCGAGATCGCGCGGCTGCTCCACATCGAGGAGAAGCTGGCCAGCCGGGCCACGCAGCTGTCGGGCGGGCAGATGCAGCGCGTCGCCATCGGCCGCGCCCTCGTGCGGCGGCCGTCGATCTATCTCATGGACGAGCCGCTGTCGTCGCTGGACGCCAAGCTGCGCGCCGAGCTGCGGGTCGAGCTCAAGCGCATCCAGCGCGAGGTCGGCGCCACCATCCTCTACGTCACTCACGATCAGACCGAGGCAATGACCATGGCGTCGCGCATCGGCGTGCTCGACGAGCGGCCAGCTGGTCCAGCTGGGCAGCCCGCGCGAGATCTACGAGAACCCGGTCAACAGCCACGTGGCCGCGCGGCTGGGCACGCCGTCGGTCAACCTGGTGCCGCGGACCCTGTTCCCGCGCGTGGTCGCGCCGGAGCAGACGGTGACCATCGGGGTGCGCACCGAGCACGTGCGCATCCGCAAGGCGGCCAACGGCTCGGCGGTGGGGCGGGTGCAGCGGATCGAGCACCTCGGCGATCAGAGCCACCTGCACGTGGCGGTCGGCGACACCGTCGTCGTCACCATCGGCAATCCGGAGGCGCGCCTGGCTCCGGGCGACCATGTCGACGTCGAGATGGTGGCGCCGCTCTTCTTCGACGCGCGGGGCGACCGCGTGCGGGCGGAGTGACGGACATGGACGCTGCGCTGCAGAGGCGGTTGATCGAGGCGGTGGCGGGCGCGATGATCGAGCGTGCGGACGAGCTGACCGCGCTCGACCAGGCCATCGGCGATGGAGACCACGGCGTCAACATGAAGCGCGGCTTCTCGGCCGTCATGGAGCAGCTCGACAGCCTCGGCGCCCAGCCGCTGCCAGACGCGCTCGTGGCGCTCGGCACCACGCTGATCATGAAGATCGGCGGCGCGTCCGGGCCGCTCTACGGCACGCTGTTCCGGACGCTGGGGAAAGAGCTGCCGGCCGAGCCGACCGCGGTGGACGCCGCGCACGCTCTTGCCGCCGCGATCGCGGCGATGAAGAAGCTGGGCCGCTCCGACGTGGGCCAGAAGACGATGCTCGACGTGCTGGCTCCGGCGCAGGAGGAGCTGGCCGCCGGCGGCGATGGCCTCTGCGCGCGGCTGCGCGAGCGGGCAGCGGTCGCCGCCGAGGCCACCGTCCCGATGAAGGCGATCAAGGGACGCGCGTCGTTCCTGGGCGATCGATCGATAGGTCACATGGATCCGGGGGCGCGCTCGTCGTCGCTGATGATCGCCGCGGTCTGCGAGGTCCTGGAGGGCTAGCATGGGCAGCAACGTGGGCATCGTCATCGTCTCGCACTCGCCCAAGGTGGCCGAGGGCGCGGCCGACATGGTGCGCCAGATCGTGGGCACCGCGGTGCCGCTGGCGTGGACCGGCGGCAACCCGGCCGGCGGGCTCGGCACCGACGTCGGCGCCATCCTCGAGTCGATCCACCGCGCCTGGTCGGAGGCCGGCGTCGCCATCCTTGTCGATCTCGGCGGCGCCGAGACCAACAGCGAGATGGCCATCCAGATGCTCGACCAGGCCCGGCGCGGCAAGGTCGTTGTGTGCGAGGCGCCCATCGTCGAGGGCGCGCTGATGGCCGCGACCGAGTCGTCGGGCGGATCGCCGCTCGAGGCGGTCAAGCGAACCGCCGAGGAGCTGTCGCCGGCGTGAGACCGATGGTGCCGCCAGACGCCATCGCCGCGGGCGCGCTCGAGGGCTCCGCGCTGCTGACCAACGCGGTCGGGCTGCACGCGCGGCCGTCGGTCAAGCTGACCCAGGTGGCCAAGCGGTTCAGCTCGCGGATCGAGTTCGCGCTCGATCCGGCCGGGCCGTGGGCCGACGCCAAGAGCCCGGTCAAGGTGATGCGGGTCAAGGCCGCCAAGGGCTCGACCCTGCACTTCCGCGTGAGCGGTCCGGACGCGGCCGAGGCGCTGGCCACCATGCTGGCTCTGGTCGAGCAGCCGCTTCGGCGAGGAGGCGACCGCGGCCCCGGGCGACAGGCAGGAGAAGCGCGATGCGCGGCCGGCCGGCGTCTCCCGGCATCGCGCTGGGCGAGCTGGTCGTGCTCGACGACGCGATGCCGGAGCGGACCGGCACCGGCGATCGCGAGCAGGAGGCGGCCGCGCTGCGCACCGCCATCGCGTCCGCGGTCGCCGATCTGCGCCGCCTGGTCAACGGAGCCGCGGGTCCGGCCGCCGACATCGTCGGCTTCCAGATCGCGTTCCTCGAGGACGCGGCGCTGGCCGAGCGGGCGCTGGCCGCCATCGCGGCCGGCGAGCCGGCCCACGAGGCCTGGCTGGCCAGCATGTCGGCCGAGGCAGGCGCCTACGAGTCATCCGAGGACGAGTACTTCCGCGCGCGCGTGGCCGACGTGCGCGACATCCGCGACCGCGTGCTGGTCAACCTGACCGGCGGCGCGGTCGACACCCGGGTGCCGCCCGGCGCGATCGTGGCGGCGGTCGATCTGCCGCCCTCGCGCTTTCTGGCCATCGACTGGTCGCGCGGCGGCGCGCTGGCGCTGACCGCGGGCAGCCCCACCAGCCACGTGGCCATGCTGGCGCGCGCGCGCGGGGTGCCGGCGCTGGTCGGGCTGGGCGTTCCGCTCGGCGAGCTGCGCGGACAGGCGCTCCTGTGCGCGTCGCGCGGGCTGCTGGTGCTCGACCCCGGGCCGCAAGAGCTGGCCGCGTTCGAGCGCGAGGCGCGCGCGGCAGCCGTCGAGCAGCAGGCCGCCGCCGAGGTGGCGACGGCCCAGGCCGCGACCCGCGACGGCACGCCGATCCGCGTGCTGATCAACATCGCTTCGGAGGAGGAGCTCGACGGCATCGACCCGGCCATCTGCGACGGCATCGGCCTGGTGCGCACCGAGCTGCTGTTTCACGGGCGCGGGCGAGATGCCGGACGAGGAGATCCAGGTACGCCTTCTATCGCCGCATCGCCGAGTGGGCGCAGGGCCGGCGGGTCACGATCCGCACGCTCGACGCCGGCGGCGACAAGCCGATCCCGGGCATCACGCTGGAGCGAGAGACCAACCCGTTCCTCGGCATGCGCGGGCTGCGCCTGTCTCTGGCCGCGCCGCACGATCTTCCGGCCGCAGCTGCGCGCGCTGGCCCGCGCGGCCGCCCACGGCGACGTCAAGGTGATGCTGCCGATGGTGACCGCGCCGCACGAGCTGGACCGCGCCCGCGCCATGCTCGACGAGGAGGTCGCCGCGCTGCGCGCGGCCGGCGTGGCGGCCCGGCGCCCGGCGCTCGGCATCATGGTCGAGGTGCCGGCGGCCGCCATCGCCGCCGACCTGTTCGAGGGCGCGGAGTTCTTCTCCATCGGATCGAACGACCTGACCCAGTACGTCGCCGCGGCCGGGCGCGACGCGGCCGCGCCGGCGGTGGCCGACCTTGCCGATCCGATACAGCCGGCGGTGCTGCGCCTCATCCGCCATGTCGTCGACGTGGCGGCGGCGCGCGGGGTCGAGGCCAGCCTGTGCGGCGACGCGGGCGGCGATCCGGCCGCCATCCCGCACCTGCTCGCGGCCGGGCTGCGCAGCCTGTCGGTGGCGCCGGCGCTGGTCGGCCGGACCAAGCTGGCCATCGCCGGCGTCGATCTTCGCGAGGTCCAGGGGGTCAAGTCGTGGCTCCGGTGAGAAAGCAGCCGGAGCGGGCCACGGCGGTGGCGGCCTACAAGGGCGTGCTCAAGCGCGTCGTCAACAACCGGCCGTCCGGCACGCGCCACCGGCTGGCCCTGGCCCTGGGCAAGAACCGCTCGTTCATCTCGCAGATCGCCAGCCCGGCCTACTCGGTGCCGATCCCGGCGGAGCACCTGGACACGATCTTCGAGGTCTGCCACTTCACGCAGGGCGAGAAGGCCGATTTTCTGGCCGCCTACGCGCGCGCCCATCCGGTGCGCCTCCTGCGCGCCAAGCAGACCGGCACCCGGACCCTGACCCTGACGGTGCCGGATCTCGGGGACGACCAGCGCAACCGCCTGCTCGACGAGGCCATCGCGGACGTGGCGCGCCGCCTGGCCCGGCTGGCCGAGGAGGCGTGACAGCGCCGCGGAGGAAGCCATGAAGAAGCTCATCAACTCCCCCGAACGTGTCCTGGCCGAGGCGCTCGACGGCTTCGCCGCCGCCCACGCCGACATCGTCGTGCTCGGCGAGGAGCGCCGGTTCGTGCGCCGGCGGATCCCGGCGCGCAACAAGGTGGCTCTACTCTCGGGCGGCGGCTCCGGCCACGAGCCGCTCCACGTCGGCTTCGTCGGCCACGGCATGCTCGACGCCGCCTGTCCCGGCGCAGGTCTTCACCTCGCCCACGCCCGACCAGATGGTGGCCGCCGCCGAGGCGGTCGACACGGGCAACGGCGTCCTCTTCATCGTGAAGAACTACGAGGGGGACGTCATGAACTTCCAGATGGCGGCGGACATGGCCGGGCGCGACATCGAGACGGTGCTCGTCAACGACGACGTGGCGGTCGAGAAGTCGACCTACTCGACCGGCCGCCGCGGCGTGGCCGGCACGCTGGTGGTCGAGCGCATCGTCGGCGCCGCGGCCGAGCAGGGCAGCAACCTGGCCCAGCTGCGCGAGCTGGGCGAGCGGGTGGTACGCCAGACGCGCTCGATGGGCGTCGCCTTGACCTCGTGCACGGTGCCCGCCGTCGGCTCGCCGACCTTCTCGCTCGGCGACGACGAGATGGAGATGGGCGTGGGCATCCACGGCGAGCCGGGCCGCCGGCGCATGAAGCTGGCGCAGGCCGACGCCATCGCCGACGAGATGCTGGGCGCGATCCTGGCCGACCTGGACGCGCGCCCGGGCACGCAGGTGCTGCTGCTGGTCAACGGTCTGGGCGGGACGCCGGCGATGGAGCTCTACGTGGTGGTCGAGGCCGCGCGGCAGGATCCTGGCCGACCGCCGCCTCGAGGTGGCCCGCCACCTTGTCGGTCCGCTGGTGACGTCGCTCGACATGGCCGGCTGCTCGATCACGGTCACGCGTCGTCAGACGACCGACATGCTGTCCCTGTGGGACGAGCCGCTGCACACAGCCGCGCTGCGCTGGCGCATGTAGCGCAGGTAGCCGTCCCGCTCACAGCGGGCGACCGAGCAGCTGCTCGAGGCGGGCGCGGTAGGTCCGGCTGAGAGTCAGCTCGCGCCCGTCGCGGAGGATCAGGCGGTGGTCGCCGTGCGGCGTGGGCACCAGGGACTGGATGCGGTCCAGGTTGACGATGGCGGTGCGGTGGACGCGCACGAACTGTCGCGATGAGAGCTTCGTCTCCAGCTCCGACAGGGTCTCGCGCAGGAGGTGCTCCTGGGCTCCGACGTGAAGCGTGACGTAGTTGCCGGCCGACTCGATCCAGTCGATCTCCTCGATCTTGACCAGCACCGTGCGCTGACCGGCGCGCACCGGGATGTGGCCGGAGTGGCCGGAAGGCCGCTCGCGGAGCGTCATCAGGAGTGTGGCCAGCTCGGCGCGCAGCTCTGGCCCGCCGCGCAGTCGCTCGCGCACGCGCGCCATTGTGCGAGAGAAGCGCTCGCGGTCGAACGGCTTGAGCAGGTAGTCGGCGGCCGCGGCGTCGAACGCGCGCACCGCGTACTCCGGGTAGGCGGTGACGAAGACGACCAGCGGGGCGGTGCCCGGCGCCAGGCCGTCGAGCAGCCGGAAGCCGTCGCGCTCCGGCATCTGCACGTCGAGGAAGAGGACGTCCGGCCGGTGGCGGGCGAGCGCGTCGGCCGTCTCCTGCCCGTCACTGCACTCGGCGACCAGGTCCACGTCCGGCTCGGCGGCGAGCAGCGTGCGCAACCGCTCGCGGGCGAGCGGCTCGTCGTCGGCGATGAGCGCGCGGATCACGGGCCAGCTTCCACGTAGGGGAGCGAGAGCCGGACGACGAACCCGACCGGGTCCCTGGCTCCCGCGGACATCGAGAAGTCGTCGCCGTGGAGGCGGGACAGTCGCTGGCGGATGTTGCCCAGGCCGATGCCCTCCTCGAGCGCCGGCGGCGGGCCGACCCCGTCGTCGCTCACGTCGAGGACGAGGCGATCGTCCCGGCGCTCCGCGTGCACGGTCACCAGACCCGGACCCCGGCGCGGCGCGATGCCGTGGCGGATCGCGTTCTCGATCAGCGGCTGCAGGAGCAGCGCGGGCACCAGGGCGTCGCGCGCGTCGCCGGCCACGTCGATGTCGATCCGCAGGCGATCGGAGAAGCGCGTGCGCTCGATGTCGAGATAGGGGGCGAGGAAGTCGAGCTCCTCGGCCAGCGCCACCTGGTGCCGCTCCGCGCTGTTCAGGCTGGTGCGGAGGAGCTCGCTCAGGCGGCTCATCATGCGATCGGCCGCCTCGACGTCGCGGTGCATGAGCGTGGAGATGGCGTGGAGCGTGTTGAACAGGAAGTGCGGGTGCAGCTGGCTGCGCAGGAGCTGGAGCTGGGCCTGGACCAGCTGGGCCTCGAGCTGGGACGCGCGCAGGTCGCGGGTGCGGTACTGGTCGTGATAGCGAAGCGCGGAGATGGCGCCGACGAGCATCGCGTAGACGAGCATGTCGGAGTCAACCCGCTTGAACAGAGCCAGGACGAAGCGCAGCGAGGCGGCGGCCCAGCCGGCCGACTCGAGCGGAAACAGATCGCGGCTGAGCGGCCAGCCGGCCGCGTCGAGCCGGAACAGCTGGCGGAGCGCGGCGAGCAGCGCGAGGTGAGCCACGGCGAACACGAACGCGGCCGGCACGTGGACCGCGACCTGGAAGCGCCAGCCGCGCCCGCGCGCGTTCATGCGCCGGACCAGCCACACGATGAGCGGGGTGAGCGCTGCCCACGCGTACCACTCGGCCAGCCCGGCCAGGAGATCATCGCGCCAGATGACCGGCTGGTCCTGCGACGCCCGGTAGACCGACACCTGGATGGCGTAGAGCAGCGCCAGCAGCGTGTAGGCGACCATCGTGAGCGCGGGCCATCCGCTCCACCAGGGCCGCCGGCGAGGCGCGGGAGTCACGGACGGCGTCATGCGGCCTGGTCGGGAGATGTCAGAGCGTAGCGTGGATCCGGCTGCCTCCGGCGGCCGGGTGGCGGTGCCGCGAGTCAGCGCTCGACGGAGCGGGCCGGGGCCAGGTCGAGCCGGTGCTCTCGCGCGACCCGGTCGACAGCGTCGCGCACCTCGGGGCGGTCGAGCGCCACGGCCAGCGCCCGGGCGCGGGCCAGGTGCGTGATCGCCACGTCGCGATGGCGCAGCCCGGCGTGGGCCTCGCCCAGGCTGGCCAGGAACTCGGCGGCGCCGGAGCAATCGTCGGCCGCCTCGGCCAGCGCGAGCGCGCGCTCCAGGTGCCCGATGGCCTGCTGCGGCGCTCCCCGGCGGACGAGAGCCGCGCCGAGGGTGCCCTCCGCGTTGCGCAGGCCGGCGGAGTCGCGCAGCTCCTCGGCCAGTTTTCTGGCCCTGTCGAGAGCGGCCACGGCGTCGTCGTCGCGCGGGTCGATCTTCGACATCGAATCGCCGACCGCGATGAGCGCGTGGATGGTGCCTGTGCGATGGCCACCGGTCTCGCGCAGGCGCAGGCACTCCTGGTGCATGGCGAGCGACTTCTTCAGATCGCCGCGCAGCTCGGTCAGGTACGCCAGGTGACGGAGCGGGTACGAGATCAGGACCGGGTCGCCGGTCTCGCGGGCCAGCGCGAGCGCGCGATCGAAGGTCGTGTACGCCCGGTCGTTCAGGTTGCGGAACTGCTCGGTCAATCCGATGTGGAAGGTGGACTCGGCCATGCCGCGCCGGTCGCCGGCCGCCTCGCGCGCGGCCAGCGCCTGCCCGAAACGGTCGACGATCGCGTCCCACTCTCCTTCCCCCGCCTGGAGCTTGCGCCAGTAGAGCAGCATGCCCTCACCGTCGAGCGCGCGGCCCAGGGCGGCGCGGTTGCCGGACGCCAGGGCCAGCTCCTGCGCGCGCCGGAACGTGGCCGGAGCACCGGCGACGACGTCGCCGCGGAAGACCATCCGGCTGATGTAGATGCCGCCCAGATGGGCGTGCAGCTCGGCCTGGGCGCCGACGTCGCGCTGCGCCTCGGCGGCCGCGATGGCGGTGCGCAGCACCTCGGCTGCCTCGTCGAACTTGCCCCGGTTGGCCTGGGCCCGGGCGACGATCGGTGCGGCCTCGGACAGCGAGGGGCTGGAGTGAGGTGGTGCGGTCGGCGCGGCGGTCGGCGCTGCCTTGGGCGGCGCGCTGCCGGCGCAGGCGCAGGCCAGCCATGCGGTGGCGGAGAGGATCGCGACGGTGATGCGCGGTGGGCGTGTGGTCGAGTCCATTGACCACAGCATGGACGGGTCGCGGCGCCGCGCAGGGGCGATGGGTCGAGCCGCCGGCCCGGGTGGCGAGACGCTGCCGGGCCGGGACCAGCCGCGTCGCTGCTCAGGGCAGCTCGGCGCCGCAGCCGCCGTCCTGGCAGACGCAGCCGGCCGGACCACACGTCTGGGTGGCCAGGCCGTCGCGGTAGAAGATGCGGATCATCTCGATGGCGGCCTCGCGGCGGCGCACGAACGAGTGCACGTCGTTGTCCGGCGGCGGCTGGTTGGTGACCGGGAGCGTGTCGCCCAGGCCGAAGTCGAAGATGGCCAGGCCGTTGGGCACCGGGCCGTCGGCCGTCTCCACGCCCCATGGCTCGTACACGCTCGGGGTCAGCACCGGGATGCCCATCGAGCGGGCCTGATACTCGCTGGCCACGTTCGACACCTCGTCGTCGGCCACCGCGAACTGCATCAGCACCTGCTTGTCCGGCACGCCGGGGATGCCGCCGGTCAGCAGCGCGTCGGAGACGGCCACCGGATCGGTCGTGTCCCACTGCATCTGCATGAGCGCCAGGAGCAGGGAGACGTCGATCGAGTCGGGATACGCCCCCTGCAGGAACATCTGGTAGGTCGGCCAGTCGCGCGAGCGCTCCAGCAGCATCGAGTAGTTCATGGCGCCGACCTGCAGCACGCCCTTCTCGATGACCGGGTCGTACGCGGTGATGGTGCCGCCGAAGATGCCGCCCTGGGAGATGCCGTAGTAGAAGACCTGATCCGGGTCGACGAGGCTCTGGCCCGCGTCGTCGACGAACAGCTCGGTGGCGAAGCGCCCGCGCGCGACCTGCACCAGGCTGATGTGGTTGACGATGCCCTGGATGAGGGTCTCGAAGATGAGGTAGCCGCGGTTCGCGTCGGTGAGCGCCGCGAGGACGTTGGGGACGTCCTGCGTGCTCATGCCGCGAAGATCGGTGCCGATGCCGATCACGCACAGTCCGGCGATGGCCACCTTGGTCCCGCCGCTCATGACCTGGTCGGAGTCGCCGAGCAGGCCGTGCCCGTAGACCATCATCGGCACCGGCTCCTTGGCCTCGAGGGCGCAGGCCGGGATCAGCGCGTCGAAGGGGACGCTGTAGAGGCCATCGGCCGCGGGGAGACCGTCGGCGCCGCGGTTCAGCCGCGTCTCGGACGTCACACCTCCGCCGGCGGTGAGCAGCAGCGGCGCCTCGAAGGTGCCCTCAATCTCGCGCACGAAGCGAGGGTCCATGCCCGGCTCGTCCCGCTCGATCTCGATGGTCAGGTCCGGCATCGAGGTGTCCAGCAGCGCCAGCGCGGCGTCGCGCCCGGCGATCATGTCGCGCCGCATCGACTCGCGCGACGCGGTGACGAAGTCCCAGGCCACCACCAGGTCTGCCGCCTCGACGTCGTGCGCGGCCAGCGCGGCGAAGATCGCCTCGTAGCGCGGCCGCACCCGCTCGAGCAGCGCGTGCCCGCTGTCGCCGCCGTCGAGGATGGACTGGAAGCCCTCCGGCACCTGCAGCGGCGAGCCGTCGGCCGCGAGCAGGTTGCTGCGGATCGCGACCGCGTAGCGCCGGCCGCCCTCGAGCAGCACCGCGGGTCTGATGTACAGCGCCTGCTCGTCGGGGGACGAGGCGTTCGCGTCCAGCTCGGCGAAGTGCGGGACCAGCTCGCCCGTCTCCATGTCGATGACGAGCGTGGGACTGTCCGGGGACAGACTCGCGTCCAGGTCCGTCCAGCTGGGCAGGTTGCTGCCGTCGACCCCGGTCGCGAACGCCGTGATGATCGGCGCCGCCGGCGAGAACCCGTCGTGCGTGTTGAACGGCGCCGGATCGATCGCCACCCCGTCGTCGCTCACCGGCAGCGCCCCCTCCGGGATGTCGAGCCGGAACCCGGTCGGCGTCGTCTCGTCCTCGACCATGTACAGACTGCTCGGGAACGGCAGGCTGCAGCGATACCCGCCCAGCGGGTTGCACTCCGCCGCCGTGACCAGTCCGCCGCGCCCCGTCGTCGCCGTCGTCGGTGCCATCGGTCGTCCCGGCCCCGTCGTCATCTGGCGCCGGAAGATCATCTCCGCAGCCGCCGAGCGCAGCGGCCAGGATGAGAGTCGCGATACTCGCCATGACCCGTCTCGAGCGGCGCATCATGGGCGCACCATACTGCAGCCGGGCGCGTTGCCGCACCTGGTTCGTTCGCCCGGCCCGGTGCCGCGGCCGAGATGTACGACCGTGGCGGATGTCGGCGGCAAGCCGAGCGCCCGCGGCCCGATGTCTACCTCGTCCTCGCGTCCCAAGTGGGGACCAAAACTTGTTGTGTAAACAACAAAGAGCCTGGCGCCAAAGCGCCGGGGCACCGCTGTGGGCAGCGGGCGCGCTCCACCGGCCGCGGCCAGCCTCGCGCGCACGCTGTCCACAGAGAGTCCCCGGCGCTGAGCCGCGCAGCGACAGACAGAGGCCGAGCCGCGCAGCGACAGACAGAAGCCGAGCGGCGCAGTGACAACGGGAGCGGATCGTTCCGGCAGGCATCACCCAACCGCGCGGCTCGCCGAAAGCGATCGAGCAGCGACTGTCCGCCCCGACGGGGCCCGCGCGGAGGACCAGCTCGCTGCACATTCTCGAATCCGAAGTCCTCGACGAGGACGCCGCGCAGCGAAGCCGCGACCCGTAACGCGGAGTCGGTTCGGAGGCGCACGAGACGTGGACCCGCGGACGCAGGTGCGAGAGCGCCTCGCGCAGGAGCGTCTCGATGTCGCCGCCCGACGCCGCCGCGAGAGCCCGCCGCGCTTCCGCGGCGGAGAAGCCGAGGCGTCGGAGCCCATCGAGCGCATCGGCGTGGAGGTCGCTGGCAGCGGCCGGTGTCGCGCGCGGCGGCGGGCTCGCGCATGCTGGCGTCGGCCCCGGTGTCGTACCGGGCGGCGGGCTCGCGCAAGCTGGCGCCGGCTCCGACGTCGCGCGCGGCGGCGGGCTCGCGGATGCCGACGCCGGCCGGACCTCTCGGAGACGTCGAAACTCGAGGTGATCGGGCGCCGTGCCGCTGACACGGAGCGCGCGGCGATGGACCTGCAGGTGATGGGCCGAGCACAGCAAGACGAGCCGGGCTGGATCGTGCGTGCCGCCCGCGGCTCGAGGGACGATGTGGTGGATCTCCAGAAATCGCGCCGCGCGGCAACCGGGTACCTCGCAGCGGCCGTGTGCGCGGCGGTACACGAGCCGGCGGATGCGCGGCGGGATGGTCTGCGTGGCCTTGCCGGGTTCGCCGCCCACGTGGGCATTCCCGATGTGCTGCGCGTCGCAGCACGCGGCTTCGATCTCGGCCTGCTCGACATCCAGCTCGCGCCCGGCTCCGTCGCGCGTCCCGCGGCCGCACTGTTCGCACAAGGTCATTGCGACCTGATACGCGGCCCGGCCTGTGTCGGTCGGACCGCCGAGCGTGTAGTGAGCCAGCATGCGGATCGCTTCGTCGTCGTCGAGCGAGTGCCCGACATCGAGCTCGAGGCGCCTCCGCGCCTCACGGAACGCGGCCAGCGTATCGCCCGAGATCTCCAGGCGCAGCACGTGTCGCTTCGCGCCCATGTCTGCCGCATCGCCCGGCCGGGCGCCGGGCCGCCGGCCCGACACCATGTCTTCCACCTCGCGCATCGACTTTCCCTGGGCCGCGGCGATCCACTCGGCCTCGGTCGCCGGCACCGCCACGCGGGTCAGCTCGCGCACCGCGGACCAGCACAGCTCGCCGCTGGCCAGCGCGTCGTTCATGGCCGGCAGCCCGACCAGCGTCTCGGCCACCCGCAGCCTCTCGCCGGCCATTCGCGGCCCGTAGCCGAACACGTGCTCCAGATAGGAAAAGAAGCTGCCGTAGCCGAGCGGCTCGTGCACGCGCACCCGCTTGCCCTCGAGCAGCCACCGCGCCTCCTCGGCATCGTAGGCACCCTTCGATCGCGCCAGCCGCGTGAGCTCCCCATGCACTCGCTCCCACGCATCGCGTTGCATCCACTTTCCATATCACGACGAAAATTGGCTCCTCAGAATGCGCCCGGAGCCACGAACTCGACGACGAACCCGCGATTCGACTCGACATCGACGATCACCCGCCAGCGCCCGTCTCTCGTCGCCACATCGCGCGATCAACGCAGGGACGTCGGTGCGCGTTCGCCTGCATTCCGAAATGCGTCAAACGAAAAGCGACCTGACCGTCGTCGTTCGATGAAAAGTCCACGTGAGTTTCGCGAGCGGACAGCGATCCGCCGCGCTCGCGCGTCGAGCAGCCTGTCTGGTCGCGAAGCCTGGCTTCGTTGCGCCGCAACGGTGCACGTCGGTGGCCACCGCGCCGACGGACATCCGTCTTCGCCGCGACGGTGGACATCCGTCTTCGCCGCGACGGTCGGCTTCAGTCTTCGCCGCGAGGGTCGGCTTCAATCTTCGCCGCGACGGTCGGCTCCAGTCCTGGCCGCGAGGCTCAGCGCCGGGGACTCTCTGTGGACAGCGTGCGCGCGAATGCCGTCCGCGGCCGGTGGAGCGCGCCCGCTGCCCACAGCGGTGCCCCGACGCTTTGGCGCCAGTCTCTCTTTTTGTATACACAAAAAGTTTCGGTCCACACGTGGGCGGCCACGCCCGCCCTTTCGCGACATCGCGACGCGTTTCTGATGACGCCCACGTGGGCGGGCCGCGCACGACTTCGGTCCACACTGCACCACCGCCATCATCCACGAGGCCGGCATCCCCGGCAGCTCGTCGGTCTGGGCCGACGTGCTGCACGAGGGCCCGGTCCCGGCCGGGCTGGCCGACGAGGAGCTGGTCGGCGTGCGCGCCGGTTACCTGGCGGACGAGACGCCGTGGGGCCAGACGCCCGAGCAGGCCGCGGCGTATCTCGGTGCGTGGCGGACCGCCATTCGACGGCCGCGCGGCGTACGACGAGCTCATCCTGTGGTTCGAGCATGACCTCTTCGATCAGCTCAACCTCATCCACGTACGGCGATCAGCCTCATCTGCATCGGCGCGTTTCCCGGCCGGCCGGACTTCAAGGGTCTGGGCCAGCGTCGAGCCAGGTCCCACGGCTGCGGGCCCCAGCCGGTCCAGCTGAACCCGGACGAGCTGGCCTCGCTGCTGGAGACGCGCCAGCCGGTCGAGAGACGGCAGATCGATCTGGCGGCGCGCGCATGGCAGGCGTTTCGCGCGCCCGACCCGCGCGAGGTCAGACCCTCCTCGGTCGCCGTTGGCGACGTGGAGGAAACGACGGGTCGGAGAGTCCGGCATCTTCTGCTCCTGGAACAGCTCGTCCACATGCGACAGCGCCTCGGGGGCGTGGTCGGCCAGCAGCGGGGCCAGCTTCTGGCGCGCTCGGGTCACCAGCGAGCGCACCGTCCCGACCGGCAGCCCGAGCCTCTCGGCCACTTTCACATGGCGCGACGGGCCCGGGTCCCGCACCGGGGCGACCTCCTCCTCCGATCCGCGATACAGATCGGGCCGGAAGCTGCGCAGCCAGTCGATGGAGGCGCCGAACGCGATGCGGCGCAGCCACGGCCCGAAGCGGGACGGATCGACCAGCAGGTCGAGGTTGCCGAACGCGCGTACGAACGCCTCCTGGCCCAGGTCCTCGCCCTCGGCCAGATCACCGACCAGCGCGGCGGCCAGGAGCGCGGTCTGGCGCTGGTAGAGCCGAACCAGCTCGTCGCGCGCGCCCGCGTCGCCCTGGCGCGCCATCTCGACAAGCTCGGCGTCCGTCCGCATGGCCACTCTCTACATGTCGAGACCCGCCGCCGAAACGCTGCACGCCGCGACAGAAATTCTCAGGGCAGGACGCGCTCGCGGTTCTCGGCGCTGGGCACCTCGCAGGCGTCGTACTTGCCGAAAACCCGGTAGCGCGTCCGCGCCACCAGGAAGTACAGCGGGTCGATCAGCGCCGCCGGCAGCCACCGCGCCCAGTACAGCCATCGCCACGGCCGGTCCAGGTGGCGCGCGACGTGGAGGAAGGCCTTGCTGCGCAGGTAGACGCGGCCCTCCTCGATGTACACGACCGTGTCCACGTCGACCGGGATGGTCCGGTGGATGGCGCGCAGGCGGGCGGCGGTCTCGCCCTGCAGCGGCGCATAGTGCAGCCGGCTGGTGGTGTCGTGCGCCATCAGCCAGCGCACCAGCCGGTGGCACAGACCGCACACGCCGTCGTAGAGGAGGATGCGCGGTGGCATGGATGGCTGCATGACGATTGGATGCTTCTCCGCTGGTTTCAGGGCAGGGCCCAGGCGTCACGCAGCGCGGCCCGCTCGGCGGCGGGCAACAGCACGAAGACCGGGCGCGCGGCCGGGTCCAGCCACGCCAGCAGCCGCTCCATGACCGGACGGTCCATCGCGGTGCAGCCGGCCGTGCCGCCCTCCGGTCCCGACCACAGGTGGAGAAAGATGCAGCTGCCGGCGCCGGGCGCCGCCTCCGGGTTGTGATCGACGACAACGACCCAGCGGTACAGCTCGTCGGCGCGCCGCATCGTCTCGGCCGACGACCAGTCCGCGGTCACGCCGGCGGCGTCGAACACCCGGTTGTAGCGGCTCGAGCGCGGATCGTCGACGCACACCCAGCTGTCGTCGAGAGCCGTGTACGACACGCGCGCGCGCGGCGCCCGCGTCGCGTAGCCGAACGACGCGCCGAGGGCGAACGCGCCGGCCGGGCTCTTGCCGTCCCCCTCGCGCTTTGTCGGCCCGCCGCGTCCCGCCGGCGCGCCGCGTCCGTGCAACCCGCGACCCCAGGCCGATCCGCGCGCGCCGATGACCGCCGGCCAGCTCGGGCCGACCGCCTTCCACGCCCCGCCGGGCGCGCGCTCGAAGCGGGCCAGCTCGGCGGACACGTCATCCCAGTCCTCGACGGTGGCGACGACGAGCTGGGTCGAGTCCGGCGGGATCGCGGCCGCCGCCCGGACCGCGCGAGGCGCATCCACGTCACTCCGCCGGCCCGCGCGCGCTCGCGGCTCGTCCTTCGGCGCCGGGTCGGCCGCGCACGCCCCGACCAGCGCGAAAGCGATCAGTCGCCGCACGGCGCGGCGCTCATCTCGAGCATGCGCTCGATCGGCAGCAGCGCGCGCACGCGGATCTCCTCGGGGACGTCCACCCGTGGCTGCAGGTCGCGCAGGCACAGGTACAGCTTCTCGAGCGTGTTGCGGCGCATGTACGGGCACATGTTGCACGCGCACGACTCGTCCTCGGGCGGGGCCGGGATGAGCGTCGCGCCGGGCGCCTCCTGCTGCATCTTGTGCAGGATGCCGGCCTCGGTGGCGACGATGAACTTGCCGGTGCCGCCGCTCTTGACCACGTAGTCGATGAGCCCGGAGGTCGACGACACGTGCACCGCGTGGCGCAGGATCGACTCCTCGCACTCCGGGTGGGCGATCACCTACGGCGTCCGGGTGCTCGAGCATGAGCGCGAGCAGCTTCTTCTCGCTGAACGTCTCGTGCACGATGCAGGTGCCCTGCCACAGCACGATGTCGTCGCGGCCGGACTGCTTGGACACGTAGCGGCCCAGGTGCTTGTCCGGCGCGAACACGATCTTCGTGTCCTTGCCCAGCGACTTGACGATCTTGGCCGCGTTGGAGGACGTGCAGATGATGTCGGACAGCGCCTTCACGTCGGCGCTGCAGTTGATGTAGCTGATGACCGTGTGGCCCGGGTACTTCTCCAGCCACTTGCTGAACACCGGGGCCGGGCATCCGTCGGCCAGCGAGCAGCCGGCCTCGAGGTCGGGCACCACCACGATCTTTGTCGGGTTGAGGATCTTGGCCGTCTCGGCCATGAAGTGGACGCCCGCGAAGCAGATGACGTCCGCGTCGGTCTTGCGGGCAGCCTGACTGAGCTGCAGCGAGTCGCCGACGAAGTCGGCCAGATCCTGGATCTCCGACTCCTGGTAGTAGTGAGCCAGGATGACGGCGTTCCGCTCCTTCTTCAGGCGCAGGATCTCGTCTTCGATCTGATCCGGGGGCGGGAGAGCGTCTTCACGGCGCAGGAGCTGACCGGTCATGTTGCTTGGATGTTCCTACCATAGATCCCGTCGCGCGCGACGGAGCGCCGGTTGCGCCGCCAGGCCCGGGCAGATAACCTCCAGCTGGCAAGAAGCACATAGCTGGGGGAGCCCAGACTGGGCTGAGAGGCACTCCGATTCTGGCGTGCGACCCCTTGAACCTGATCCGGATCATACCGGCGTAGGAAAGCGAGGAAACCCATGAGCTCGACCAGTGATCGCAAGGGCGGCGGACGAACCCGCTCGCTGCCGCAGGTCGGCGACAACGGTGGAACCGGCGCCCCGGCCGTGACGGACGTGGAGGTGGCCGGCAGCTTCCCCAGCTCCACCAAGGTCCACCGCGAGGTCGACGGGCTGCGGGTCCCGTTCCGCCAGATCGAGCTGTCGGGCGGCGAGCCGCCCTTCACCGTCTACGACACCGCCGGGCCGCAGAACCCGGACGTCGAGCGCGGGCTGCCGCCGCTGCGCGGGCCGTGGATCGAGCGCCGCCTGTCCGCCGGCGACACCGGCAACCGCACCCAGATGCACTACGCGCGGCGCGGCGTCATCACCGAGGAGATGTACTTCATCGCGCTGCGCGAGAACATGGACCCGGTGTTCGTGCGCGACGAGGTGGCGCGCGGCCGCGCCATCATCCCGGCCAACATCAAGCACCCGGAGTCCGAGCCGATGATCATCGGCAAGAACTTCAAGGTGAAGATCAACGCCAACATCGGCAACTCGGCGGTCAGCTCCTCCATCGCCGAGGAGGTGGAGAAGCTCAGCTGGGCCACCACGCTGGGGCGCCGACACGGTGATGGATCTGTCGACCGGCAAGGACATCCACGAGACCCGCGAGTGGATCATCCGCAACGCGCCGGTGCCGATCGGCACGGTGCCGATCTACCAGGCGCTCGAGAAGGTCGACGGCGTGGCCGAGGACCTCAACATCGACATCTTCCTCGAGACGCTGATCGAGCAGGCCGAGCAGGGCGTCGACTACTTCACCATCCACGCCGGCGTGCTGCTGCGCTACATCCCGCTCACCGCCAACCGGGTGACCGGCATCGTGTCGCGCGGCGGGTCGATCATCGGCAAGTGGTGCCTCACCCACCACAAGGAGAACTTCCTCTACACCGAGTTCGAGCGCATCTGCGAGGTGATGAAGAAGTACGACGTCGCCTTCAGCCTGGGCGACGGTCTGCGCCCCGGCTGCATCGCCGACGCCAACGACGCCGCGCAGTTCGCCGAGCTCGACACCCTCGGCGAGCTGACCGAGATCGCCTGGAAGCACGACGTGCAGGTGATGATCGAGGGCCCCGGCCACGTGCCGATGCACAAGATCAAGGAGAACGTGGACCGCCAGATGGAGGTCTGCCACGAGGCGCCGTTCTACACGCTCGGCCCGCTCGTCACCGACATCGCGCCCGGCTACGACCACATCACGTCGGCCATCGGCGCGGCCATCATCGGCTGGCACGGCACCGCCATGCTCTGCTACGTGACGCCCAAGGAGCACCTCGGCCTGCCCAACAAGGAGGACGTGCGCGACGGCGTCATCGCCTACAAGATCGCGGCGCACGCGGCCGACCTGGCCAAGGGTCACCCGGGCGCGCAGGAGCGCGACAATGCGCTCAGCAAGGCGCGCTTCGAGTTCCGCTGGGAGGACCAGTTCAACCTGTCGCTCGATCCGGACAAGGCGCGCGAGTTCCACGACGAGACCTTGCCGGCCCCGGCCGCCAAGGGAGCGCACTTCTGCTCCATGTGCGGGCCGAAGTTCTGCTCGATGAAGATCACGCAGGACCTGCGCGAGTACGCCGCGTCGCAGGGGCTGGCCGAGAACGCGGCCATCGAGGCCGGGCTCGAGTCCAAGGCGGCCGAGTTCCGCGCCCGCGGCCAGGAGCTGTACTCCGCGCGCCAGCGCGAGTGAGCAGCAGCGGATGGTCTCCAAGAAGCGCACGCACAAGGCCGAGCGGCTGGCCCGGGTCTACGACGACGAGATCCTGCCGGTCTGGTCGCATCGCTTCGGCCGCATGCTGCTGCGCGACCTCGAGCTGCCGGACCGCTGCCAGATCCTCGACCTGGCCTGCGCCACCGGCTATCCGGCGGTCGAGATCATCCGGCGCATGGGGGCCGGCTCGCGCTTCATCGCGATCGACGCGTCGTCGGCGCTGCTCGACGTGGCCCGCCGCAAGGTCGAGGAGATGGGGGCCAAGGGGGTCTTCTTCCGCAGCGAGAGCGCCGGCACGCGCCTGCCGTTCGCCGACGACGTCTACCACCTGGTGCTGTGCAACCTGGACCTGGGCGACATGCCGGACCGCGCCGCCGCGCTGGCCGACTACGCGCGCGTCGCGGTGCCGGGCGGCGAGGTGCGCTGCACCCTGCCGCTCGAGGGCAGCTTCGAGGAGTTCCACGACATCTATCGCGAGGTGCTGACCAAGCACGACAAGCACGAGACGCTGGCCCGCCTCGACGAGCACGTCGCGCGCGTCTATCCGAGCGCGGCCGAGTGCGAGGAATGGCTGCGCGTCGGCCCGTCTGCGCGACGCGCAGGTCGAGGTGGAGCGCTTCACCATGCTGTTCCGCTCCTCGCGCGAGTTCTTCTTCGCCCCGGTCATCGAGTTCGGCCCGCTGTCGGCGTGGAAGGAGATCGCCGGCACCGGCCAGGAGATGCAGGACATCTTCTGGTACATCAAGGAGGCGATCGACGCCTACTTCGAGGGCCGCGCGTTCGCTGTCACGCGTCGTGGCCGGCTGCCTGAAGGGACGCAAGGCCGAGTCGGTCGTCGACGACGAGCAGACCTACGAGACCGAGCGCCCGACCCTCGAGGAGCCGGGCCCGCGCGACACCCTGTCCGAGCTGTCGCCGCCGCACCTCGTGCAGCCGACCCGTCCGCCCACCGAGGACGAGGTCGACCTCGACGCCTTCGTCGAGGGCAAGCCGCGTCCCGGCCATCTCGAGGAGTAGAGGCCCCGGGGCGATCCCGGGATCGCATCCCGCGAATTCGCGAGCAACGATCGGGGGGCCTGTCGAAATGCCGACCGGCTAGGGTCGAGGCATGGTCGATCAACGCTCAGGTCGGCACGTCTCCGCGCGAACGCGCCCTGGCCGCCGGCGCCATCGCCATCACGGTCGTGGCGTGGGCCTCGGCGTTCGTCGCGATCCGCGCGGTCGGCGTCGACATCCGCCCGGGCCCGCTGACCCTGGGCCGGCTCGCCATCGGCGTGGTCCTGCTCGGCGCCCTGCAGCTGCGCGCCGGCTGGATCGCGCCCACCGGTCGCGAGTGGAAGCTCCTGCTCGGCTGCGGCGTGTCCTGGTTCGCGATCTACAACGTCGCGCTCAATGCCGCCGAGCACGCGCTGGACGCCGGGACCACGGCGATGCTGGTCCAGATCGGCCCCATCCTGGTCGCCGTCATGGCCGGCACGTTTCTGCGCGAGGGCCTGCCGCGCTGGCTCCTGCTCGGCGCGCTGGTCTCGCTCGGCGGTGTCGTCGTCATCGCCATGGCCCCGGCTCGCACCGGCCCGCTCGACGCCAGCGGCGTCCTCCTGTGCCTGCTGGCGGCGGCGAGCTACGCGGTCGCGGTGATCCTCCAGAAGATCGCGCTGCGCAGGCTGCCGGCGCTGCAAGTAACGTGGATCGCGTGCACGACCGGCGCGGTGGTGTGCCTGCCGTTCGCCGGGCAGCTGGCGACCGACCTGTCGCGCGCGCCGCTCGACTCGGTGCTCGGCGTGCTGTACCTGGGTGCGGTCCCGACCGCGCTGGCGTTCACCACCTGGGCCTATGCCCTGGCCCGGACCGAGGCAGGCCGCCTGGGCGTCGCGACCTACCTGGTCCCGCCGGTGACCATCCTCCTGTCACTGCTGTTGCTCGCCGAGGCGCCGCTGGCCCTCCAGCTGGTCGGCGGCGCCATCTGCCTGGTCGGGGTGGCGCTGTCGAGGAGGCGCTGACCGCGTCGCTGCGTCAGCGGCGGGGCGAGCGGCAACGTTCGAGGATCGATCGCGCCATCGGCAGGTGCGGGTTGGAGGCGAGCGCCATGCGGGCACGCTCCTCGGCGCGGTCGCAGCGCCCCATGTCGAGCCAGTCGTGGGCGAGGATCATCTGCAGGCGGAAGTCGTCCGGCGTGGCGCTGGCGGCGCGCTCCATGTGCTCGACGCCGCCGTGCGCGTGATACCGCCAGCGGTGCAAGGTCGCCTCGGCGACCGGGTACAGCCGCAGCGCGGCGGCGAGCGCGGCGACGGCGAGGGCCGCGGCCAGGGCGCGGATCCAGCTCGCGCGGCAGCTCGCAGCAGCGGCCGGTCCGGCGGCGCCGTCGCCCCGGCCAGCACCGCGGCGATGAGGAGCGGCGTGGGCCGCAGCAGCACCGCGTCGACCGCGCCGGCCACCGCGACGCCGGCCAGCGACGCGAGGCAGACCGCGGCCATCTGTCCGCCTGCCGTCGAGCTCGCCGCGCAGCGCGCGCCAGCAGCCTGGCCGCGATCAGGAGCGCCGCGGCGAGGACGCACAGCGCGCCGACGGCGCCGCGCTCGGCGATCAGCCCGAGCCAGTCGCTGTTCGGCATGCGGCTGACCGGCTGGATGCCGTGCCGCTGATAGGACGGATCGCCGCGGGCTGGCGTGGACCGGATAGGCCATCGACCAGTTGCCGGGACCGACGCCGAGGACCGGCGCGTCGGCGATCATGGCGAGCGTGTTGCGATACTGGATGAGCCGCCCGCGGCCGCTCCCCCGTCGGTGCTCGGCCATCGCGCCCAGCGTGTCGAGGAACGGGTCGTCCGACGCCCAGCGCAGCTGGTTGGGCAGGGCGATGGCGGCGGCGGCGGCCAGCGCGCAGACCAGCACGGCGATGACCAGGCGCGGGCGGCCGGTGCGCATCACTTGGAGAAGGGCGCACGGTCGCGACCAGCGCGGTGCCGCCGGCCAGCCACGCGCCGCGGCTGCGCGAAAGCACCAGCGCCATCGCGACGACGAGCAGCGCCGCGACGCTCACCAGGCGGCCCCTCGCCCGGCTGGCCGCGACGAGCAGCAGCGGCAGCGCGGCCACGCACACGTGGGCCATGTAGTTGCGGTTTCCCTCGGTGCCGCCCGGGCCGGCGCCGGACATGGAGACCGTGGGGATCAGGCCGTGCGACTCGAGCAGCACCGAGCCGGCCCCGACGACCGCGGCGGCGCCGACAGCGACGAGCAGCGCGCGCCGGTGACCGGCCTCGGCCAGGCGCCGCGCGCTCAGGAACGCCGCCACGCCGCCGGCCGACACCGCGAAGGCGCGCCAGGCCAGGGTCTGGTTGTCGGCCAGCGCGAGCCCCACGGCGCTGGCGATCGAGGAAGCCGGCCAGCGCCGCGCCGGTGCGCGTGACGCGCAGCGGGGCCGGCGCCAGCAGCGCCAGCGCGCCGGCCAGGAGCGGCGCGATGGCGACCAGCAGCTCCTTGGGCAGCGCGAACCGGTCATAGCCGAGCCCGGTCGCGGACGGGATGACCAGCACGACGGCCGCGACGCACGCGAAGGCCAGGATCGCCGTGGCCGCGCGGGACCAGCCGGACGCGCCCGGCTCTGCGTGCTCGATTTCGCTCACCTTTTGCACGATCCGGCCGGGATGGACGGCGCCCGCTCGGCCGCTGCCGCCTGTGGGGCCATCCGGCGACAATAGCGCCGTGGGACCGCGACTGCACCGCGCGAGCGGGCCGATGCGACGGCGAGGCCTGGTCGCGCTGCTCGCCGGGCTCGCGGCCGCGGCCGCGCTGACCTGGTGGCTGCTCCGGCGGCCCGAGACGTCGCGGCCCGAGATATCGCGGACCGCCCTCGACGATGCCAGCCTGTTCGGCCAGGCCCAGACCTGGCTCGAGGAGCTCGACGGCGAGCCGCTGATCGCGGCCAGCTGGTCGGGCGAGTCTCGCCCGTACCTCCACTCGGGCGGACGGTTCCGGCTGCTGGTGCCGGATCGCGACCGTCACCTGGCCCGGGTCGACCTCTACCGCCCGGTCGCGATCTCGGCCACCGAGATCCTCATGACCGGCACCCGCGCCGGCCGCCGGTCCTTCGACGTCTACCTGCACCGCCTCGGCGACGACGTGCCGGTCAACCTCACCCAGCACGCCGGACATCGACGAGGGCGAGCTGTGCGTGCGCGCCGGCTCGCGCGTCGTCGCCTACCGGTCCGGCCAGCGCGAGGTGTTCGCCCGGGTGGGCGACGGCGCGCTGGAGCCGATCGCGAGCTCGCCGGTGCGCGGCTTCGACGAGTGCGCCTGGCTCGACGACCGGCGCCTCGTCGGCGTCGCGGGCCGGCAGCCACCCTTCGTCATGATCGAGTGCTCCGTCACCGCCTCGGTCGAGTGCCGCGAGCGCAGCGGCGCGCTGGACGCGATCGCGCGGGTGAACGACCTCGCGCCCGGCGCCGACGGCATGGCCTACCTGGGCGGGCTGGCCCGCGGAGGCGCGTACCGCACCGTGTTCGAGGTCCGCCCGCATCCCGCGCCGCTCTCCGCCGTCGCGCGTCCGGCGGGGGAGGGCGACCTCCTGGACTGGACGCCGGACATGTGGCGCATCGGCGATCGCGGGCGCTTTCGATCCAGCCTGGCTCCGGACTCGCCGGCGACGATCTACCAGGTCAGGCGGATCGGCGGGCGCGTGTTCGCGATCGCGGCCGACGCCGCAACGGCCCGCACGCTCGCGGTGCTGGACGGCCGGCTCGTGGCGGCTCCTGCCGCCGCCCGACCGCCCCACGCCGCCGCCGGTCCCGGTGCAGGAGGTGTGGACCGTGTCGCCGCGCGGCGAGCGCCACCAGTCCTTCTACTTCGGCCGGCCCGACGCGCGCCGGGTCATCGTCTGGTTTCACGGCGGCCCGCACGAGAACGTCTCGCCCCGCTTCAACCCGTACTTCCACGCGCTCTCACGCCTCGGCTTCGGCGTGATGGCGGTGAACTATCCCGGCAGCACCGGCCGCGGGGCGGCGTACGAGGAGCGGTTCCGCGACGACGACGCGCAGGCCGACGCGCTGCGCTCGGTCTGGGACGAGCTGCGCCGCCGCCGGGTCTCGACCATCGTGAGCTGGTCGGTCTCGGCGGGCGGCCGGCTGCCCCGCATCCTCCTGGCCCGCGACTTCCCGCTCTCGGCCGTCGTCGACCAGGCCGGCTTCGACAACGCCGATCTGGTGTCGCTGGCCGGCCGCGCCGGCGTGCCGGTGTTCGCCGTCCGCGGCCGCCACGACACCTTCGGCCCCGGGACCCGCGTCAATCTCCTGTACGAGGGCGGCCACGACATCACGCACCCGGCCGACTTCGCCGCCCTGTTCGCCGCGCTGGGCCGGTTTCTGTCGTCGGCGCCGGCGGTCTCGTGGTCCGGGAGATAGCGCCGGCCCGGGATCGCACACCCGCCCGCCCGAGCGGCTCGACGAAGTCATGGGCCCGCGGCATGCTCCCGGCCGCCCATGTCCCCGTCGCGTGACGAATACCTGGACCTGGTGGCGGAGCTGACCGAGCACGACCGCCTCTATCATGTGGAGGCGCGCCCGCGCATCAGCGACCAGGAGTACGACGGCCTCTACCGCCGGCTGCGCGACATCGAGGCCGAGCACCCGGACTGGATCGTGGCCTGGTCGCCGACCGGCGCGCGTCGGCCACGAGCCGCTCGGCGCCTTCACCAAGGTGGTGCGCGACCAGCCCATGCTGTCGCTCGACAACACCTACGACGAGGAGGAGCTGCGCGCCTTCCACGACCGGGTGGCGCGCGCCCTCGAGGGCGAGACGGTCGACTACGTGGTCGAGCCGAAGATCGACGGCGTCTCGATCGAGCTGGTCTACCGCGGCGGCCTGTTCTCGCTGGGCTCCACCCGCGGCGACGGGCGCACCGGCGAGGACGTGACCGTCAACCTGCGCACCGTGCGCGGCCTGCCGCTGCGCCTCAGCCGCGAGATCGAGCTCACCGTGCGCGGCGAGGTCTACCTGCGCCACAAGGACTTCGCGCGCATCAACGCCGACCGCCTCGCCGCCGGCGAGGAGGCGTTCAAGAACGCGCGCAACACGGCCGCCGGCTCGCTCAAGCAGCTCGATCCGCGCCTTGTGTCGGGCCGCCCGCTGCGCATCATCCTGTACGAGGCGGCCGGCGGCGCCGACATGGGCGCGTCGCACCACCGCGTGCTCGAGACCCTGGCCGAGCTCGGCTTTCCGACCGCGCCGGAGAGCCGCCGGGTCAGCGGCTGGGACGAGCTGTGGACCGCGGTCGGCGAGTGGGAGCAGCGACGGCTCGAGCTCCCGTACGACACCGACGGCGTGGTGATCAAGGTGGACTCGTTCCACCAGCGCCGCGCGCTCGGCTTCACCTCCAAGTTTCCGCGCTGGGCCATCGCGTTCAAGTTCCCGGCCAACCAGTCGATCACGACGGTGATCGGGCTCGAGGTCAACGTCGGCCGCACCGGCATCGTCACGCCGGTGGCCATGCTCGAGCCGGTCGAGCTGTCCGGCACCACCGTCAAGCGCGCGTCGCTGCACAACTGGGATCAGGTCGCGCGCCTCGGCGTCGGGCAGGGCGACCACGTCCTGGTCCACAAGGCCGGCGAGATCATCCCTCAGGTCCTGTCGGTGGTGGAGCGCCACGCCGAGGCGCCGTTCACGCCGCCGGAGAAGTGCCCCAGCTGCCACACCGCGCTCACCCGCGACGAGGGGCGGGTGGCGCTGCGCTGTCCCAACTCGCTTGCCTGTCCCGATCAGCTGCTGCAGTCGATCCAGTTCTTCGCCGGCCGCGGCCAGATGAACATCGACGGGCTGGGCGAGAAGGTGTGCCGGGCGCTCATCGTCGCCGGGCTGGTGGCGAACGTGGCCGACCTGTTCGCCCTGCGCGAGGAGCAGCTGGTCGAGCTGGATCGCTTCGCCGAGACCAGCGCGCGCAACCTGGTGGCGGCCATCGATCAGGCGCGCACCAAGGCGACCACCTCGCGCCTGCTGGCCGCGCTCGGCGTGCCGCACGTCGGCGGCGTCGTCGCTCGCATCATCGCCCAGCGCCACCGCCGGGTCGGCGACCTGCTCGAGCTCATCGATCGATCGGGCGAGGAGGGCGCCACCGCGGCCCTCACCGAGATCGAGGGCGTGGGCGAGGTGATCGCGCGCTCGCTGGTCGCGTTCCTGAACCGGCCCGAGACGCGCGCGGTGCTGGCGCTCCTGGCCGAGCGCGGCGTGGACCCGCTCGAGCCGGTCGAGGCGGCCGGCGACGGCCCGCTCAGCGGCAAGACCTTCGTCATCACCGGCACCCTGTCGATCCCGCGCTCGGAGATGGCCAGCCGCATCCAGCGCGCCGGCGGCAAGGTGGCCGGCTCGGTCTCCAAGAGCACCAGCTACCTGGTGGCCGGCGAGAACACCGGCGAGGCCAAGCGAGCCTCCGCCACCAAGCTCGGCGTGGCCATCATCGACGAGGCCGCCCTGACCGAGCTGCTCGGCCCGGCCGGGTAGCGCTCACCGCGTCAGCGCGCGCGGCCGTATCTCCATCGCGGGCGAGCAGGGCTCATCGGGCCGCGCTCGCCCGCGGCGGGACAACCTCGTGTCAGTTCGGGCCCACTGTGGCGACGTGCCACGCGCCGCCGAGGATCGATGTCCGCGCGACCGCGCGTCGCCCCCGCTCCGCCGCTCGGGCCGGCACGCGAGCTGCACTTCTATCGGCTTCAGCAGCAGAGAAGGAGGAGAACCATGAGCCTACGCCGAACCATGTCAGCCACCAGCTTGACCGGCGACAAGGTCGTCAACGGCCGGGACGAGCAGCTCGGAAAGATCGAGGACATCATGCTCGACCTCGACAGCGGCCGCGTCGCGTACGCGGTGCTCTCGTTCGGCGGCTTCCTCGGAGTCGGCGACAAGCTGTTCGCCATTCCGTGGACCGCCATGCGCCTGGACGAGGAGCGCAAGTGCTTCGTCCTCGACGTGGACAAGACGATGCTGGAGAGCGCGCCCGGCTTCGACAAGGACAACTGGCCGGACATGAGCAGCGAGGAGTACGCGCGCTCGATCTACAGCCACTACGGCCAGAAGCACTGGAGCTGACGCTCCGCCCGGCCTGAAGAAACACGGAGGAACCCATGCCGAACCCCAGAGAGCCGGAAGCCCCGGAGGAGCCAATCCTCCCCGGCGACACCGAACCGCAGCCGGGACCGGACCGCCGCAGCATCCGGCGCGACGACGCCGACGAGCCGGAGCGCCGCGGCACCCCGAGCCGGCGCGACATCGAGCGCGAGGTGCCCGGCACCGAGGAAGAGGACGACGACGCCCAGCAGCGCGCGCGACCTGGACGAGCGCCGGCCGCACCGCGCGCCGTGATGTAGAAGGCGGCCGGGACCTCTACGACCTGGTCGCCACGACCTCGCGCACCGCTTCCACCACCTGGTCGAGCGAGCGACCGCTCGTCTCGATCACGTGGTGGGCGGCGGCGTACAGCGGCTCGCGCGCCGCCAGCAGCGAGCGCAGCTGGGCGAACGCGTGCGGGTTCTCCGCCATCGGGCGGCGATCGCCCTGGCGGATGACCCGGTCCCAGTGGTCCTCGGGGCGGGCGCGCAGCCACACCGTGCGCGCCCGCTGTCGCAGATACGCATAGCTGTCGCGGTCGCTGACGATCGAGCCGCCGGTGGCGAGGACGAGCGGTGTGCCGTCGAGCACGCTGCGCAGCGCCTCACGCTCGAGCTCGCGGTAGTGGGCCTCGCCGTGCAGCTCGAACAGCTCGCCCATGGCCAGCCCGGACGCCGTCTCGATCGTCTGATCGAGCTCGACGAACGGCACCGCCATGCGCGTGGCCAGCGCCGCGCCGACGGTGGACTTGCCGGCCCCGCGCACGCCGAGCAGGGCGACCGGCAGGAGCGGCGGCGCCGCCACGTCGGCCCCGGCCAGGAGCTCCGCCGGGCTCAGCCCCAGCGCCGTCGCCACCTGGGCGAAGCGGGCCAGCGAGATGTTTCCGTCGCCTGCCTCGAGCTGGGCGAGGAACCGCTCGGAGACCTGCGAGCGCTCCGACAGCTGCCGGCGCGACAGGCCGCGCTCCTCGCGGCGGGAACGCACCCGGGCCCCGACCGCGGCGAGGAATGTCTGTCGGTCCAGCAGGATGCGAAATATAGTGCATCATGAGGCCGGTATGGCAAGCAATAAACTGCTTGCCAGGCTGCGCCAAGTGTAGGTAGAAAGACGCCCATGGCCGACGCCCCGCAGCCGCGCGACCCGGTTCGCTTCGACACCCATCCCAGCCGTTATCACCACTGGCGCCTCCAGATCGACGCCGACGACCCGCGCCTGGCGCGCCTGAGCATGGCGGTCGATCCGGCCCATCCGCTCCGCCCCGGCTACGAGCTCAAGCTCAACTCCTACGACCTCGCGGTCGACATCGAGCTGGCCGACGCCATCGAGCGGCTGCGCTTCGAGCACCCGGAGGTCCGCGCCGTCATCGTCACGGCCAACCTCGACCGCGTGTTCTGCTCCGGCGCCAACATCTACATGCTCGGCGCCTCGACGCACTCGTTCAAGGTCAACTTCTGCAAGTTCACCAACGAGACGCGCATGGCCATGGAGGACGCGTCGCGCGGAAGCGGGCTGCGCTTCCTGGCCGCGTGCAAGGGCACCACGGCCGGCGGCGGCTACGAGCTGGCCCTCGCCTGCGACGAGATCGTCCTCGTCGACGACGGCTCGTCGGCGGTCTCGTTTCCCGAGACGCCGCTGCTCGCCGTCCTGCCCGGCACCGGCGGGCTCACCCGCCTGGTCGACAAGCGCAAGGTGCGGCGCGACCGGGCCGACGTGTTCTGCACCGTCGCCGAGGGCGTGAAGGGCAAGCGCGCCGTCGAGTGGGGCCTGGTCGACGCGCTCCTGCCCAAGTCGCGCTTCGACGCCGGCGTGCGCGAGCGCGCCGTGGCGCTGGCCGAGCAGGTGGCCGGCGTCGCCCGCGGCCCGGGTGTCGAGCTGGCGCCGCTCGAGCCCAGCTTCGAGGCCAACCGCGTCCGCTACCGCCACGTCGAGATCGAGCTCGACCGTGCCGCCCGCACCGCCACGCTGACCATCTCCGCGCCGGAGTCGGCGCCGCCGACGACAGCGGCCGCGATGGCCGCCGAGGGCGCCGATCTGTGGTCGCTGCGCGCCTTCCGCGAGCTGCGCGACGCGCTGTGGCACCTGCGCTTCAACGAGCCGGACCTCGGCACGGTGCTGCTGCGCACGCGCGGCAACCCGGCCCACGTGGTCGCCGCCGACCGCGCGCTGCCGCCGGCGCCGCCGAGAGCGGCTTCTGCCGCGAGGTGCTGCTGCTGCAGGCCCGCGCGCTGCGCGCCCTCGACGCCACCGCGCGCTCCTTCTTCGCCGTCATCGACAAGGAGTCGTGCGCGGCCGGCTGTCTGCTCGAGATCGCGCTGGCCGCCGATCGCGTCTACATGCTCGAGGACGACGACGGGAAGGTGGCCGCGCACCTGTCGCCGGCCAACGCGGGCTCCTTGCCCACCGCGACCGGCAAGAGCCGCCTGGCCGTGCGCTGGCTGTCCGATCCGGCCCGCGTCGACGCGGTGCTGGCGCGCGGCGCCGAGGGCCCGATCCCGACCGCCGACGCCGACGCCATGGGCATCGCGACCATCGTGGCCGACGAGATCGACTTCGACGACGAGCTGCGCATCGCGGTCGAGGAGCGCGCCTCGCTGTCGCCCGACGCGCTCACCGGCATGGAGGCGTCGCTGCGCTGCGCCGGCCCCGAGAGCATGGAGACCAAGATCCTCGGCCGCCTGTCGGCCTGGCAGAACTGGATCTTCACCCGCCCCAACGCGACCGGCGAGCGCGGCGCGCTGACCCTGTACGGCAAGCCCGAGCGCCCGGCGTTCAGCTGGACCCGCACCTGAGCCGCGCCCCGAGCCGACCGAGCCGACCGAGCCGAAGACTGGAGCACGAGACACGATGTCGCATATCTCCGACGAGCGAATCCCCAACAACGTCGATCTCTCGAGCGACAAGAAGCTGCAGCGCGCGCTCGAGCAGTGGCAGCCGCACTTCCTGGAGTGGTGGCAGCAGATGGGGCCGGACGGCTTCCAGGCCAACGACGTCTACCTGCGCACCGCGATATCGGTCGAGGCGGGCGGCTGGGCTCACTTCGACTACGTGAAGATGCCGGACTACCGCTGGGGCATCTTCCTCGAGCCCAAGCAGGAGGGCAGGCTGCACCACTTCGGCGACGACATCGGCAAGCCGGTGTGGGACGAGGTGCCCGGGCGAGCTGCGCAACCTCCTGCGCCGCCTCATCGTCACCCAGGGCGACACCGAGCCGGCGTCGGTCGAGCAGCAGCGCCGCCTCGGCCACACCGCGCCGTCGCTCTACGACCTGCGCAACCTGTTCCAGGTCAACGTCGAGGAGGGCCGCCACCTGTGGGCCATGGTCTATCTGCTCCAGCGCTACTTCGGGCGCGACGGCCGCGAGGAGGCCGAGGAGCTGCTGCAGCGCCGCTCGGGCGACTCGGATCGACCGCGCATCCTGGGCGCGTTCAACGAGCCGACCAGCCACTGGCTGTCGTTCTTCATGTTCACCATGTTCACCGACCGCGACGGCAAGTATCAGCTGTCGGCGCTGGCCGAGAGCGCGTTCGACCCGCTGGCGCGCACCTGCCGCTTCATGCTGACCGAGGAGGCCCACCACATGTTCGTGGGCGAGACCGGGGTCGGCCGCATCGTCGAGCGCACCTGCGAGCTGATGAAGCAGGACCCGAACGAGGACGCGCGGACGGGCGGCGGCGTCGATCTGCCGACCATCCAGAAGTACATCAACCTCTGGTACTCGGTGTCGCTCGACCTGTTCGGCGGCGAGGTGTCGTCCAACGCGGCCGACGCGTTCGCGGCCGGGGTCAAGGGCCGCTACAAGGAGGCCACGCGCTACGAGGACCACACGGCGCTCGGCGCGACCCGGCCGGTCGAGGAGGTGCGCGACGGGAAGGTCGTGACCAACGACGTGCCGCTGCGCAACGCCATGAACGAGATCCTGCGCGACGACTTCGTCGAGGACTGCCAGCGCGGCGTCGATCGCTGGAACAAGACCATCCGCGAGGCCGGCATCGCGTTCGAGCTGAAGCTGCCCAGCCGCCGCTTCCACCGCAACATCGGAGCATTCGCGGGAGTGGGGACCGACCCGAGCGGCGCGCTGCTTTCACCAGGACGAGTGGAACCGCCGTCGCGTCGGAGTGGCTGCCGGGCGACGAGGACGAGGACTACGTGAAGAGCCTCATGCAGGGCGTTCACGAGCCCGGGAAGATCGCTCAGTGGATCGCGCCGCCCCGCCGCGGCATCAATGGACGGCCTTTCGAGTTCGAATACGTCCGGCTTCCCGGCTGAAATCGTTCGGGTTTCGGCCGACTTTCGAGGCGGACGAAAACAGCTGCCGCCCGCGTGTAAGAGGGCCCTCCGGGGTTCGTTTTACTCGCAATCAACCCGGGTATTCGTCCACCTAAGGAGTGAACCAATGCAGCTTCTTCGTAATGTGATCCTGGCGATCGGTCTTGGCGGTCTCGCGGTCGGCGCTTTCGCTTGTGGCGGCGGCAGCAAGAGCGAGGAGACCACCCCGGCCACGACCGAGCCCCCCGCCGAGGAAGGCGCTGGCGAGGCTGGTGGCCAGGCTGGCGGTGAGGAAGCTCCCCCGGCCGGTGAGGAGCCCGCTGGTGGCGAGGCGGCCCCCGCCGAGGGCGGCGAGCAGCCCCCCGCCGAGGGCGGTGGTGAGGCTGGCGGCGCTGGCGGCGGCGAGGCCGGTGGCGCTGGCGAGACCGGCGGCGCTGGCGGCGGGCAGTAATTCCCGCTTCTTGACCGTCGAATGGTCGACGGCCGCACGTCGGTCGAAGACCGAGGGCATGGCGCAGGCCATGCCCTCTTCATTTTTCGGCGCTGCTCGTCCGACGGTGCGCTCGGCGCTGTCCGTCGGTGGCGGCTGCTATGGTCACTCACGATGGAGCGGCGACTACTCGGCACCTCCGGGCTTCACGTCCCTGCGGTCGGGGTCGGTACCGCACGGGTGTTCAACGTCCGCGGCGATCCTGACCAGGCCCGCTGCGAGGCCGTCGTCGACGCGGCGCTCGACTGCGGCAGCAACCTGTTCGACACGTCACCGATGTACGGCGAGGCGGAGCGGGTGCTGGCCACGGCGCTGGCCGACCGGCGATCCGAGACGCTGGTGGCCACCAAGGTCTGGGCCCGAACCCCGGCCATTGGCGAGCAGCAGATCGAACAGGCGCTGAGCTGGTTCGGTCACGTCGACTTGTATCAGGTTCACAACGCGCTCGGAGCCGCCGACTACCTGCCCATGCTGACCGCGCTGCGCCGCGGCGGTCGGGTGCGCGCGATCGGCGTGAGCCACTACCTGCCGTCGGCCTATCCGCAGCTGCTCGAGCTGATGCGCGGCCACAAGGTGGACGTCGTGCAGATCCCGTATCACCCGGGCGAGCGCACGGCCGAGGAGGAGATCCTGCCGGAGGCGGACCGGCTGGGCATCGGCGTCATCGTGATGACGCCGTTCGCGACCGGGCGGCTGCTCGAGCGCGCGCCGCCGGACGAGGCGCTCTCGCCGCTGGCCAGCGCCGGCGTGCACAGCTGGACCCAGGCGCTGCTCAAGTGGTCGCTCAGCGATCCGCGGGTGTCGTGCGCCATCCCGGCGACCTCGCGGCCGGAGCACATGCGCTCCAACGCGGCGGCCGGCGAGCCGCCCTGGCTCACCATCCCGCAGCGGCGGATGATCGAGGACATGGTCGCCGCCTGGTTTCCGGGCCCCGGCGCCCCGTCGTCGTCGGAGTGACGGCGCGGACGCGCGCCCGCTCACTGCCAGTTCTTGAGCTCGGCCAGGGCGATGTCCTCGAGCGCGGCGCGGGTGCAGTTCTGCACCAGCGGCTCGTCCGTGACGCTCGGGCCGCCCATGATCTCGAGCAGGCACTTGCTGTCCGGATCGATGACCCGGTAGGTGTAGGCCTCCTTGGTGCCGCGCTGCGAGGTGTGGACGCAGGCGAAGCGGCCGACCGACTCGTTGCCGATGTCCTTCTGGTCCTCGCACTTCTTCTTGAAGCGATCCTCGTCGGTGGCCATGGAGCAGTAGGCGGTCACCTGGCAGTACTCGTCGCCCGGCAGCACGCCGAGCTTCATCCCCTCGCGCTGGTACTTGCGCAGCTGGGCGTCGGTGGTGGGCGGCTTGCCGGCGCGGATGAGCGCCGCAGCTCAGGCTGGCCTCGCCGTTGGACTTCGCGCCGGTCCTTTACCTCGCCGATCTCGTCGCCGATGTACTTCGAGAACAGCGCCGGATCGATGACGTCGGCGCAGCTGACCTGCTTGCCGTACGGCACCGCGATCGCGATGCGCTCGATGTTGGAAGACTTGCGCCGCGCTGGCGGCTGCCTGCTGGCCTGCGGCCTCGCTCGAGGGGCCCTGGCCCTTGCCGGCGCCGGCGGCGGGGCCGGCTGCGCCCTCGCCGGCCTTGTCGCCGCTCTCACAGGCCGCCAGGGCCAGCGCCGCAACGAGAACGATCATCGCGCGCATCGTCGCTCCTCCCGCACAGAGGAGATCACCTTAACACGCGCGCGCGGCGGCGCGGACCGAGCGGGTCAACGGATCCAGAAGCTGCGCATGGCGACCAGCACCGGGGCGGCGGTGTTGCTCGCGGCCCGCTCGGCTGCGCTGTCGGTGGCGGCCTGCGCGAGGCGCTCGGCCAGCGCGCGCCGGCGCGCCACGGCGGTGTAGGGAGCGAACGCCTGGCGCGACTGGCGAATGCGGTTGAGACGGACCAGCTCGTGTGTGCGGAAGCCGTCGCGGCTGCCGGGTGGGATGCGGTAGGCGATGAACTCCTCGATCAGGCGGCGCGCCTCGGCGCCGCCCTCGCGCAGGAGCTCGTTGCCGTCCTCGGCCGCCTCGTCCCACAGGGCGAACAGGACGCGGCGGCGCTCCGGCGCCGACCAGCGCCGCTGGCGCCACACCGCGTCCAGGTAGCGGGGCAGGTCGTCGAGCGCGCGCTGCATCACGACCACGTCGTGGCGGCGGCGCATCTCGTATCGCTCCTCGCGGGTGAGCTCCATGACGCGCAGCTTCTCGGCCAGGTACGGATCCTCGCGCACGGCGCGCATCGCGCTGTCGGAGGTGTCGAACGACAGCAGCGCGAACAGGCCGACGATCGGATCGACGCCGACGAAGACGCCGCCGGCCCCGTCGTCGAAGTGGATCGACCCGTCCGGGTCGACGCGGGCGGTGAAGTTGCCGTGTCGACATCGAGAAGCCGATGGTCGGCTCCATCGGCGCGTTGCGGCTCGGCGGCGGGATGGTCGGCAGCGGCGACGGCATCGCGTACGGGATGGGCGGCACCGCGTGCTGCGGCGGCGAGCTGCCGCCCGGCGGCGACAGGCCCGGCGGCTGCGCGGCCGCCGGCGCGCTGCCCAGCAGGAGAGAAAAGAAGCCGAGGACGCCACGCGCTTTCGGTTCGCCACGACCGGCGTCACTGCAAGCAGGAAGCCCGCCGCGCAAGCCGGCGAGAGCGCGAGCGCGGCCGCTGTCGCCGTGCGGGTCGCTGTGGCGCGCCGACAACAGCGCGCCGGGCCCTTTCACACCCGGCTGCGGCGGAGGCGGCGCGACGCGGATGAATCGGGAGACGCGTGCGCCGCCGAGCGCGGGAATGATCGCCCGGCCGTGTGCGTTGGCTGCGATGGCGCGACGTCCGTCCGCGCGCGAGCGAGTGACGCGGGCCTGATGGCGGCGAGGGTCGCCTGGGCCTGGGCGGTCGCCGCGACGTTCAGAGCCGGAGCGAGGCGAGCATCGCGCGGAGCCGGGACGGGCGCGGCGAGAAGGCAGCGTCTCTGGCGGCGGCCAGGGAGGCAGCGACGCGGCGGCGGTACGGCTCGAACGCGGCGACCTGCTCCTGAAAGGGCGCGCCGGGATCGACGGAGAAGTCGATCGCGGGCGCGCTCGTGGTGGCCGGGAAGATGCCGAGCACGTAGCGGGCGCCGTCGCGGCTGAGTCCCTGGAAGACGAAGACCAGCTCGTCGCCCAGCGTGTCCGGCTCGATCGAGAGCTCGGCCAGGACCAGCAGGCCGGTGCCGCCCTGGAAGTCGATGAAGCGGGCGCGCTCGACCACCGCGAAGGACGCATCGACGAACGGCACGAACGGCATCGCCTTGCCGGCCGGCAGCGAGCGCGCGGCCAGCAGCTTCTCGAGCGCGGCCAGGCTCGCCGCCGCCGAGGCCAGCTCGCGCCGGAACCCGTCCGCGGGGAAGACGTACAGCCCCGCGGAGTCGAAGCGCGGCACGGCGCAGGTCTCCGGCACCTGGGCGTCGGCCCCGAAGCGAAACGCGACATGAGCAGGCGAGACCCCGTCCGGCTTGTCACTCGGCTGCTTCAGCCGACACGCCTCGACCCGCCCGTACACCACGCCCGAGGCGACCCGCGCATCGAGCGTGAAGCGAACGTCGTCGAACGACACGGGACCGGCCCGCCTGACCGCGTGCGCGCCGGATGTCGATGGCGCGCTTCCGGCCGGCGTGGCCGATGGCGATGGCACGCTATCGGCCGGCGCACGCGACGGCGAGGCCGGTGATGTCAACTGGTTCGCCGCAGAGGGCGGGCCGGAGGGCACTGCCCGCGGGGCTTCGTCGCGCTGACCGCAGCCGGTGATGGCCAGGGCGACGGCCCACCGCGTGAGAGACGAGGTGCGGCGGCCGGGTTGGCGTCGATCGGTCATCCGGGAGGACTGGAAACGGCGGCGGCTGCGGTGCTATTTCGCGCCGTGGCCGCCGACGGGCTCGTCAGCCCGACCTCGTCACGCTGCGATGCCCGACGATCGGTTCGCGATTCAGAGCACACCGGCCAGCAGCATGGCGGCCACCGCGGCCGCGGCGGCGATGCCGCCACCAGCCGAAGATGCCCAGCCCGCGCTTGCCCAGCCACGCGACCATCCAGCGGACCGCGATCACCGCCGACAGGCACGCGACGCCGAAGCCGACCACGAGCTCGAGCGGTGCCGTAGGCCGCCACCATGGCGGCGCCGCTGTCGAGCGCCTTGTAGGCGGTGGCCGCGCCGAGCGTGAGCAGCCCGAGCAGGAACGAGAACTCGACCGCCGCGGCGAGCGACAGCCCGGCCGCCAGCCCGCCGAGGATCGTGGCCAGGCTGCGGCTCACTCCCGGCCACAGCGCCGCGCACTGGGCGAGCCCGATGATGAGCGCGATGCGCCAGGTCACGTCCTCGATGGGCCGGCCCTCGCGCTGCCGGATGCGCGGCGCGATCCAGATGAGGAACGCCCCGCCGACGGCCCAGGCCGCCACCACCGGCCACGGCCCGAACAGGTACTGCTCGATACGCTCCTCGGCGGCAAAGCCCGCGGCCGCGGCCGGCAGGAACGCGACCACCAGGGCCACGAGCAGACGGCGTCCCGCCGCCTCCCGCCCGGCCAGTCCCAGGAACATCTGGCCGACCCGCCGGTGGTAGAGCAGCAGCACCGCCGCGATGGCGCCGCCCTGGATCACGATGGCGAACGCGTTGGCCGCCTCGCTCGCCTCGATCCCGAGCAGCCGCTGCACCACCAGCAGATGCCCGGTCGAGCTCACCGGCAGATACTCCGTGAGGCCCTCGACCAGGCCGAGGATCAGCGCTTGCCAGAGCTCCATCGGTTCCGCCGCACGGCCGGACCGCAGCCTATCGCACTGGCCGCCGCTGGCCCGGGCGCCAGATAGCGCAGCTCCGCGCAGGAAGCGACGCTCGCCACGACGCCGGACCGCGCCCGACGGGCAGCAGTCGCCCCGCCTGCCGGGCTGGCCCTGACTGAGGCTGGCCCGCCGGCGAGACTGACGAAAGACCGAGAGCGCCGAAAAGGAGTTCGGCAGCCCTAGTGGGCTGCCTGACTCGCCGTGTCCCCTTCGAAGGTTCGAGGACTCGGTGCGGTTGACCGCGGGCCGTCGCCGGACCGCAATCTCCCTCTCATGAGGTTGGCTGCTCTACAGAGTATTTTGAGCGCCGAAGCTGCAAGCGTATCGGGTTGCTTGCTTCCACCATGGCTTTCCTGTTTCCAGGGAGCCTGCGTGGTTTCACCTCGACACCGGCCCCCGTTCTCTCGCGAGTCCGGGTTCATCCTCTCGTGAGCTCTACCTCCCCTTCAGAGTTCTACCGCTCCGAACCTGCCGCACACGCAAGGTGTGTGGCGCCTTCCTTGGGGTTCCCTTCCCCATCGCGACATCAACAGAGAGAGTCCACTGGTAAGCGAGCTTCCCATGTCTCGCTCTTCGGTCCGCCCTCAGCGTTTCTCACGCTCTCGACGGCTTACTCCTCTCTCTGCCTTGCGGGTTTATTTCACCCCGCAGCCACGTCCGGGATTCACCTTTCAGGGGTTTGTCCCTGCTGCCGAGCCAGACCACCTCGTCGATGGCCCGTGCCCTCCTGTCGTTTGGCGGCTGACTTCTGCCGTCGAGTTGCCTCTCCGGCGCCGTCGTCAACCGCCCCGCCTTCAGGGCTTTGATCCGGGCAGCAGTTCGAGACCACCGACAGAGTGTTTAGCCCTGCCGACGCCTCGATCCCCTCCTAGGTTTCAACTCCCTCGGGCTTCTCTCCGGATACCTTGAGAGCGCCTTCACGCCCTCTCCGCTCATGACCTTGACCGCCAAACCCTACGTGTGAACCTGGCGGCTGGCCTCCAGCGTCTCAATCAGCATCCGACCTGGCAATCTGTCCCCAGACTACCTTCCCGTTCGAGCTTCGCGGCCTTCCCCGTGCACCCGCCGAAGCGAAATGCACCGAGAGAGGCCCGACTGTCAAAGCGTCCCACTACGACCGCCGAACAGTCGGGGGAGATTGCATCGCACGTGCCACGAATGCGCGCGCGCCAACTGCCCGAACTGCGGCAGCGACGACCGCGCGGAGATGTCGCCTCTCAGATCACGTCTTGTGGACAATTTGAGATCAAGATGTGACCCGCGCGCGCGGGGTGAATACCGACGAGGCACTTGTCCTGTGGATGATCTTTTTTTGGACACTCTCGGCGCGCTGAGGCGGGAGTGGTCGACCGTCGAACGCGCATCGCGTGCGCAGCGACGACGCCCGCGCCTAGCGAGACGTCGCGCTGTCGCGGAGCGCACGTTCTGCGATCGGCTCGAGCGCATCGACGAGCTCCGGAGCGCACAGCAGCCGCACTGTCGACATCGGCCGGCCGAGCGCGAGGTCGTCGAGCAGCCTGCCCGAGCGTGACCGTGCCGTGCACCGGATGGCCGATGACGTAGAGCTCCTCGTCGGCCGCGGACCGGTATCCGATCTGCTCGGCGTTGTCGAGCTGCACATAGTGATGTGCCGCCGCGCCGAAGCGCGCCTGCGCCGCCCGCTCGACCGGCTCGCGCACTCGATCGATGACGCCCGCGTCGTGGCCAAGCTCGATGGTCTTGAACAGCCGCCGCGACACCAGGCGCTGCGAAAGATCGCGCAGTACCTCGTCGCGCGCCGCCGGGCTCGACCAGCCGGGACCGCGCCCGGCCCAGCTGTCGATCGCCGCGGTCACCGAGACGTCGTCGAGCCACAGGTACTCGTCCACCGCCAGGGTCGGCGCCGCGGGCCATGCGCGCGACCGGCTCGAGCCCGGGCGGCTCGAGCCCGCCGGCGGCCAGCTCGCGGTAGCGCTCCATGATCTTGAGGAACATCCAGTCGGCCGCGCGCACGGTCTTGTGGTGATAGACCTGCGCGTACATGTACGAGCGCGCGAACAGGTACTGCTCGACAGCGTACTTGCCGCGCCGGTAGTCGATGACCAGGTCGTCCGGATCGTCGCCGGCGTGGACCGGCTGGATCTGGAGCGCGTGGAGGATCCACTCCAGGTCGAAGGTGGCGTAGCCGGCGCCGGAGTAGTGGCCGTCGCGCAGCAGGTAGTCGAGGCGGTCGACGTCGAGCTGCGACGACACCAGCTTGCGCGCGAAGGCCGGCCGGTAGGTCTTGCGCCAGAAGCCGCACAGCGCCTCCGGCAGCCCGGGATCGATGTCGGCCAGCACGCCGCGCAGCTCGTCGTCCTGCTCGACGATGCGCGCGCCCCACGCCTCGTGGTCGATGTCGCCGGCGACCTGCTCCCACGAGTGGGAGAACGGCCCGTGGCCGATGTCGTGCAGCAGCGCGGCCAGGACCACGTGCCGCGCCACGTCGGGGGCCAGCTGCAGCTGGCGCGTGACCCGCTGGGCGACGTGAAACGAGCCGAGCGCGTGGCCGAAGCGCGAGTGCTCGGCGCCGGGATAGACCAGCGAGGCGAAGCCCATCTGGTGAAGCCGGCGCAGGCGCTGGAACGCGCGCGTCTCGAGCACCGGCCCGAGCTCGCGGTCGGGGCCGCCCAGCTCGATCAGCCCGTGCACCGGATCGCGAAACACCCGCTGCTTCACGGGCCGAGTGTAGCCGGTCTTCCGGCGGGCTATGCTGGCCTGGTGAAGGGACCGATCGAGGAACGCCCGGTGGTGCGCGTCGGGCGCGCCGGCGACTCCGGCGCCCGCCGCGACGACCTCGATCCGGTCGTGGTCGAGGCGCCGCTCGAGCTGCGCGACGCGAACGGGGTGTCGCTCACGGTCACGATGCGCACGCCCGGCCTGGTCAGCGCCCAGCCCGGGGCGGTCGACGATGCCGGCGAACCGGACACCGATCTCGATCTGGCGCGCGGCCTGCTCTACACCGAGGGCGTGCTGCGCGACGCGGCCGAGTCCCTGACCGTGCGGCGCGCCCCGCCCGAGACGCTGCGGCCGGAGGAGCGCGGCAACGTCGTCGTCGTGCATCTCGACCCGGAGCTGGTGACGCGGCGCTGGCCGCCCCGCGCGTTGCCGGCCAGCTCCGGCTGCGGCGTGTGCGGCAAGGCCAGCATCGCGGCGCTCGAGCTGCGCGCCCCCGCCGGTCCGCTCCGACCTGTCGATCGCCGCCGAGCTGGTCCCGGAGCTGCCCGACCGGCTGCGCCAGGCGCAGGCCGTCTTCGCCGCCACCGGCGGGCTCCACGCCGCCGGCGCCTTCACCGCCACCGGCGAGCTGCTCGCCGTGCGCGAGGACGTCGGACGCCACAACGCGGTGGACAAGCTGGTCGGCTGGGCGCTGCGCGCCGGCCGGCTGCCGCTGGGCGACGCCGTCCTGTGCGTGTCGGGGCGGCTGGGCTACGAGATTGCGCAGAAGGCGGTGATGGCCGGCTTCGCGGTGGTCGTCGCGGTGTCGGCGCCCAGCTCGCTCGCGGTGGACGTGGCCGAGCGCTTCCGCCTCACGCTGTGCGGCTTCACGCGCGGCGGACGTTTCAACGTGTACAGCCATCCGGCGCGCATCGACGGACCGGCACCGAGCGCCAGCCGGGCGGGCTGACCGCTGGTCCGGACGCCGCGATCCCGCGACCGGACGCCGTCCGGGCGGTGCCGGACGCGACGCCGCGCGCCGGACGCGCCGCCTCGCAGGCATCGCACCGTCTCGCACGCATCTCCCGGTCCGGATCGCCGACCGAATCGCGCTCTGGCCGAGCGTCGATGCAAGATCCCGTCGCGCCTTCGGTTCGCGCGCACCTCCGGCTCGCCCGCGCGACATCGACTGCGGTCCGGGTGGACGCGGACACCGGTGCAGCCCGGCTGTACGGCCGGCAGGACAGTCCGGCTGTACGTCCCGTCCGAAGCGCGCGCCGCACTGCCTGCTCTCCGCGCCCACACGCGCCGCGAGCCGACGCCGCTTCTCGCGCAGGAGCCACTGCAATGGCCGCTGCGCGCGAATGCATGACAGAGGGCGCGTGGTAGGATGCGCGACCCATGGGACAGATGATCGAGTTTCCCGCCAACGGCGGGACGTGCACCGGATATCTGGCGCTGCCGGATCCAGACAACGCGAATGGTCGCGGCGTCGTCGTGCTCCAGGAATGGTGGGGCCTGGTGCCGCACATAAAGAGATGTGGCCGATCGGTTCGCGGAAGAGGGTTTCGCTGCGCTGGCTCCCGACCTGAGCCGCGGCGAACAGACAACCAATCCAGACGAGGCGGGGCGGCTCATGATGGCGATCACTTCGGACCAAGCAGAGCGCGATCTTCGCGGCGCCATCGGCGCCCTCAAGAACGAGGCCGCCATCGACGGCAAGGTGGGCGTCGTCGGCTTCTGCATGGGCGGCCAGCTCGCCATGCTGGCCGCCACCACCAGCGCCAACGAGGTCGGCGCCGCGGTCAACTTCTACGGCATCCACCCCAACGTGAAGCCGGACTTCAAGCGCCTGAGCTGCCCGGTCATGGGCTTCTTCGGCGAGACGGACGCGTTCGTCTCGCCGGACGTGGTCGAGGACCTGGTCCGCGACATCGAGGATGCCGGCGGCGACATCGACTACACGATCTATCCCGCGCGTCGGTCACGCGTTCTTCAACGACACGCGGCCCGAGGCGTACGATGCGAAGGCTGCCGCCGACGCCTGGGAGCGCACCCTGGTGTTTCTGGCCGACAACCTGGGCGGCGGCGCCGAGGAGGGCGCGTTCGCGTCGAGCGGCGGCGGAGCCAGCGCCGGCGGCGGGACGATGACGATGACGACGATGATGATGACGACGACGATGACGACGACGACGATGACGACGTCGACGACGACGTCGAGGTGGTCGAGGCGGACGACGAGGACCACGCGGCCAGCGACGGACCCGGCCCGGCACCGAGGACGACAGCGACGCGGACGAGGGCGTGACGACGAGCGCGAGGCGGACGCCGACCAGGACGACGACGAAGAGGAAGAGGTCGTGGTGCCCGGCCCGGGCCCGGACGATGACGAGAGCCAGGACGAGGCCGAGGAAGAGCGGCCCGCCGCGGCCGTCCCCGACGACGAGGAAGTGATCGAGGCCGACGACATCGACGTCGAGGAGGACGACGAGGCGCCGGCGGTGCGCGACGAGAGCAACGGCGCCCGGCGCCAGCCCGGCCCGCCTCCGCCGCCGCGTGCGGCCCGTCCGCCGTCGCGCAACGCCTCGACAAAGCCGGCCGCAAAGCCGGCCGCCAGGCCGGCCGCGCGCAAGCCGTCGGCGCCGAGCAAGCCCGCGGCCGGGCGCAAGGCCGGCGGCGCGCGCAAGGCCACCGCGGCCAAGGCGGGCGCGGCCAAGAAGGCGGCCGTCGTGGTCAAGAAGAAGGCGGCACCGGCGAAGAAGGCGGCCCGGCCAAGAAGGCGGCACCGGCGCAAGAAGCCGGCGGCAAAGGCGGCCAAGGGCGCCGCCAAGAAGGCGGCACCGGCGCGCAAGCCGGCGGCCAGCGGACGCAAGGCGGCGGGAGCCCGCAAGGCCACGGCTGCCAAGAAGGCGGCGCCTGCGCGCAAGCCGGCGGCCGGGCGCAAGGCCGGCGCGACGAAGGCCCGGAGCTCGCGCAAGGGCAAATGATCGCCATCCTGCCTTCACGGGCCAGCGCGGCCGCGCTGGCCGTACTTCTCGCGGCCGCCGGATGTGGAAAGCAGGACGCCGACGGTGGCGCGGCCACCAACACGGTCCCGGGCGAGAGCACGGGCGGCGAAGGCAAGGCCGCGGCCAAGCCGGTGCCGCAGGCGCCGCGCGCGCGGGCCGGAGCACCCGGTGTTCTCGCTGGTCGACAACCGCCTCGGCGGTCACGTCCAGCGCGGCGGCGGTCTGGTCGTGGTGGCCGGCTCGGCCGGGTTCGCCAAGTACCTGCGCTTCGCCGGCAAGACCCCGGGCTGGGAGATGCGGCGCGACGCGGGCGGCGTGAAGGTCGCCACCATGCGCAGCAAGGCGGCCAACATCCACGTGCCGCTCACCGCGGAGCAGGCCGCGTCGTCGGTCATCCGCGTGCGCGCGCAGTCGCCCGCGCCGCAGCGCCTGGGCGTGCGCGTCAACAACCGGCGCGACAAGGAAGTCGCCGTGGAGCTGGCGGCGGGCTGGTCCACAGCCGAGCTGGCGGTGCCGGCCGGCGCGCTGGTGGCCGGCGAGAACGAGGTCGTCTTCTTCGCCGGCAAGAACGCGCTCGACGTGGCCTGGATCCAGGTCGGCGGCAAGGCCGGCGGCAGAGGAAACCCCGGCCTTCTACGACGCGGCGAGCAAGAGCCTGCTCCTGCCCGACGGCGGCGGCATGGCCTGGTACGTGACGGTGCCGGAGCGCGGCATGGTGGCCGGCGATCTCGACGACGGCGCCTGCCAGGTCGCGGTGCGGGTCACCCCGGAGGGCGGCGACGCCGATCGAGGGCAAGCTGGTCGGGCGCGGCTCGGCGGTCGACGCCGGCAAGCTGGCCGGGCAGGTCGCGCGGCTCGAGCTGACCGCGAGCGGCTGCCCGACCGCGCGGCTGTCCGCCGCGGCGCTGCGCGTCCCGGGCAAGGCGCCCGAGATCGCGCGCAAGGTCGAAGCCCAAGAACGTCGTCCTGTGGATCATGGACTCGCTGCGGGCCGATCGCATCCGCAGCGTCGTCGAGAACGCGCGCCCCGAGACGCCCACCTTCGACAAGCTGCTCGAGACGTCGGCCGTGTTCACCCAGGCCTACATGCAGGGCAACGAGACAAAGTGCTCGCACGCCTCGATCTGGACGTCGCTGTACCCGATCCGGCACATGATGATCCCGCCCAACAGCCAGATCGACAAGAAGTGGGTGACGGTCGACGAGGTCGCCAAGTCGGCGGGGCTGTTCACCAGCGGCGTGTCGGGCAACGGCTACATCACGCCCAAGCGCGGCTTCGGCGAGAAGTGGGACAAGTACCGCAACCACATCCACGAGGGCGGCGGGCTGCGCGCCGAGGACATCCTCGGCAAGGCGGTCGAGTCGATCGCCTCGCCCAAGGAGCCCTTCTTCCTGTACCTGGGCACCATCGACACGCACGTGTCGTGGCGGGCCAAGCAGCCGTGGCTGTCCAAGTACGACCCGGGCCCGTACAGCGGCCGCTACAAGGTCGAGGCCTCGGGCAAGGACATGGGCAAGGTGGCGACCGGCAAGATCAAGGTCAACGAGCGCGACATCAAGCGCATCGTGGCGCTCTACGACTCCAACGTGTCGTATCAGGATCAGCAGCTGGGTCTCCTGCTCGACAAGCTGGCCGAGTGGGGCGTGGCCGACGACACGATGGTCATCGTCACGGCCGACCACGGCGACGAGCTGTTCGAGTTCGGGCGCGTCGGCCACGGCGGCCCCGTGCTCGAGTCGCTGGTCTCACGTGCCGCTGGTCATCCACTACCCGCCGCTGTTCCCGGCCGGCAAGGTGGCCGAGGGCGTCGAGGCGGTGGACATCGTGCCGACCGTCGCCGACGCGCTCGGCGTCGAGCAGGACGAGAACTGGCAGGGCGAGTCGCTCATCGCGCTGGTCCAGGGCCAGGGCCGCGGCTATCCGCGCCTGTCGATGGCGTCGAAGTACGAGAGCGGCCACGCCGCGCGCCTCGGGCGCTGGAAGGTGTACAGCGGCGGCGGCTCGAAGTCGGAGCTCTACGACGTGGTGAGCGAGCCGGACGAGAAGAAGGACCGCGCGGCCGAGAAGCCGATGGCGCTGCGCATGGTGTCCGACGCGCTGTGGATGCTGCGCGCCAACAACGAGGCGTGGCACAAGAGCAAGTGGGGCAATCCGGCCAACGTGAGCGCCGGCGTTCGCCGCCGACATGGGCGAGTGACCGCGGCCGGTCAGATGACGCTTCTCGTCTGCCGAACGGACACGAGAAGCGCCATCTCATCGGCGCCGGAGGCAGGCCGTGAGCGGCCCGCTGCACCCGAGCCAGGGCGCCCGCTTCCTGCTCGAGCGCCGGTCGATCGCGCCGGAGCAGGGCAGCGCGACCTATCGCGCCGCCATCATCACGCCCGACCAGCGCTACGAGCTCGACGTCGGTCCTGCGTCTCGACGGCACCGCCGAGCTGACGCCGGTCGGCCCGCCGCCGCCGGCCGAATCTGCTCTCGCGCCTCACCGCCCACGCCCGCCAGGCCGCCCGCGCCGCCGAGCGCCGCCGCGCCGATCAGCTGCCCCCCTGGCCGCACCGCATCCTGCGCTGGCGCGACGCCTAGGTCATCCGCGTTCGCCTCGAGGCATCACCCCGCGTGGATGATACGGCCCTCCTACGGCTGGCAGGATGCGCGCTTTGGCGCTTCAATGGAGGGAATGGCAGGGGACGCGGTGGACGAGCTGGCGGCGCGAGTGCTCGAGCAGCTGGCCGGTCTGGCCCGGTTCACGACGCGCCGCATGTTCGGCGGCGTGGGCCTGTACAGCGGCCGGCGCCTGTTCGGCATCGTCGTCCGCGGCACGCTCTACCTGCGCGCCGACGACGGCATGCGGCGCGACTTCGCCCGCCGCGGCAGCGGGCCGTTTCGCCCCTATCGCGGCCGCGTGGTGTCGGCCTTCTGGGAGGTGCCGGCCGCGCTCGCGGGCGAGAAGCGGCGCATCCGGGCCCTGGCCCGCCGCGCCCTGGCCACCAGCACCGAGACCGCGATCCTGCCGCCGTCCGCGCGTCCGCTGGCCCGACGGCTCCAGCGCGTCGTGCAGGCCACCCAGCGCGCCCGGCCGCCCGCCCGCCGGCGCTGAGCACTGCTACTCGACGTCGTATTCGTCGTCGTCGACCGGCTCGAAGCGGAACTCGATCCCGCTGGGGCAGATCGAGCGGTAGTTGCAGCGCTCGCACCACACGCCCGGGTTGGTGCGCGGCCCGTCATCGACGGCCAGGGCGGCGGCCTCGATGTTGGCCAGCACGCGCGGCCCCAGGTCGTGCACGATCTCGGCGGAGGACAGCGGGCGCGTCCAGTCCACCTCGGCGTCGGCCACCCAGTGCACGCCGAGCCACACCCGCCGCACCGAGCGGAACCAGGCCGCGGCCAGGACCGCGTAGCCCTCGAGCTGCTCGGTGATGTTGAGGTTGGGTACCCGCGCGCCGGTCTTGTGATCGATGACCGCCAGGTTGCCCTCGTCGTACAGCACGCCGATGTCGAACACGCCGCGGAACAGCGCGTCGCCGGCGTAGAACTGCGTGGAGGACATGTTCTCGCGCACCGCGAGCGAGTACTCGACGAGCTCGCGGCCGACCCGCCGCCGCCGGCGAAAGCCGTCGATGCGCTCCAGGAAGCGCGGGATGCCCTCCGACAGGTGATCGAAGCGCGCCCGCTCGAGCCCCTCGGGCAGAAGCTCGCGCGCCGCGGCCATGGCGGCGGCCGGGGGCGCGCCGCCCAGGGCGCGCTCGAGCGCGTCGTGGATCGCCTTGCCGATGCGCGCCTCCGGCATGACCTCCGGTTCCGGGATTTTTTCGATGTAGCGGTAATGGAACAGTCGCGAACAGCGCAGCGCCGTCTGGATCTTCGACGAAGACCAGGGGGCATGGCTGAGCGCGCGGTGCGACGCCACCGGCCAAGGGTAGCAGCCCGGCCGCAGGCTCGTGCCCGCGCGCGCGCCGGCGGCGCCGAAAAGTTGCCCGCCCAGCGCCCGTCGGGCAAAGGGGAACAGGGGGCCAGCGCGATCCGATCGGCACAGGACCATCGGCAATGAGCATGCGAGGAGCATCCATGGACAAGTGCGAAGTGTGCGGCGCCCAGGTGCACGAGCTCCGGCGCGGCCGGTGCTGGGGCTGTTACAGCCGCTGGGCCGAGGCCCGGCCGGTCGGTTTCGGCGCCTCGTGCCGGATCTGCGGAGAGCGCCGCAGCGGCCACCTCAGGAGCATCGAGCTCCTGGGCGCGTGGACGCCCGTCTGCCACAACTGCGCGGCTCGCGTGGCCGCGCTGGACCCGATGCCGCGCTCGATGGCGGGCCTGCGCGATGCCCTGCGTCGCGAGCGCCGCAACGTCGAGCGCCGTGGGACCGAGTCGGACCGCGGCGCGCCGATCGATCGGCGTGGCGTCGAGCGCCGCACCAGCGCGCGGCTGGCGGCGGGGACCGCGACCGGCGCCTCCGGGGTGCCGTCGCTTCACGCCATGTGCCTTCACGAGTCGGCGCCGCTGGTGGACGACGACATGGTCATCGAGATCTCGGAGCTGGCCAGCGAGCTCGAGTCGCTCGCCGACGAGCTCGGCGAGGTCGCAGACCTCACGCGTATCCACGATCTCAACCGCTGATCGTGTACGTGCGCTGACGACGCGTGGAGCGTTTCCGATCCGCTACGCACGCGCATGCGTTCGCGTTGCGCGAGTCCAAGCTCCGTGCCAAGTCGCACCGTCGGAGAACGAGGACTTGCGAAGCGACGTACAAACACTGTAGTCGGACCGCGCCTGAAAAAACTCAAGTCAAGACTGGCACCGGAGAATTTCCTCGTTACGATTGGTCCCCGCGAGCCAAAATCACGGATCGTGTCTGTTTGAGGGCGGAGACGCCATCGAATGAACGGCGGCGAATCCGAACCTTGGGGGAGGAAGACGGAATGAGCACGCTGGCAGTGGTGGAAGCAATCCTGCGCGAAGCCGCGATGCCGCTTTCCGTGCGCGAGATCGTCGAGCGTGCTGGCGACGCGTTGCCAACCAGGTCGAAGACACCCGACACGGTCGTCGCGCGCGATCTGTCAATGGACATCAAGAGGAGGTCAGAGGCTTCGACGTTCGTCCGCACCTCTCCTGGTCGCTACGCCATTCGCGAGCTCGCGCAGGCGCAGGGACGACGATGCCGAGGAGCAGTCCGCTTCGGCAACGGAGAGTGCGCCTGTTGCGAGCGCGCCTGCGATCACCACGGCGACCGCGCCGGTGAGCCCGATCGCGCCGATCGCGCCGCAGACCCTGTCCGAGTCGAGCGCCCACGCCGCTCGTCGGTCAGAGCCTGCCGCACGACCGCAACGGCACGCGCCCGGCTCCGGCCAAGGGGCCGAGCAAGCCGAGCAACAGCGAAGACACTCCGATGTCCGCCTGAGCCGGGCTCTGCTCGGCCGGCCGTAGAAGAAATAGAGGGGGGGCGGTGCCGCACGGGCGCCTGTGCGAGAGCTCAGCTCGCATCGACTTGCGTGCGGATCCGATCTAACGTGGTCTGGTGATTCGCCGGGCCACAGTGGCGGACCACACCTGGATCGCCGACGTGGCCGCCGATGTCTACGGAGACCTCGGCGACTACGGCAGCATCATCCGATCCTGGCTGGCCCACCCAGGGGTGCTGACCTATCTGGACGAGACCCGCGAGCCGGGCGGACGTCGCGTCGACGTCTACCGCGGCTTCACCCTCCTGGGGTTCTACGAGCCTGCCGTCGCGCAGTCCGGTCCGTACGTCGCCGACCTGCTCGCCATCGCCGTGTCGCGCCCTCATCAGCGCAGAGGCGTCGGCACGCGCCTGCTCGAGCACGCCATCCACCTGGCCAGCCTCGCCGCCGACGGCAACCGCGTCGTCGAGATGCGGCTGACAGTGGCCGAGACAAACGAGGTCGGGCGCCGCTTCTTCGCCTCGTTCGGCTTCAAGGTGCTCGACGAGGACCACGGCCACTACGACGGCGGCCAGCGCGCCATCCGCATGGCGCGGCCGGTCCCGTAGCGCGTCAGGTCCCTGTGGGTGAGGTCGCCGCGGCCGGCGCGCGCCGGTTCTCGGCCAGGAACTTCATGATGTACGGAAAGCCGACGTGCACCGTGTTGAGCTTGGGCGCCAGCTGGGCCGACAGACCGAACAGGATGATGACGGCGCGCTCGACGAAGAACCAGCCGAGCGGGTACTGGATCGAGCGCATCAGCCGCCGCAGCTCCTCCTTCTTGACGCCCGGGTCGGCCAGAGACTGCGCCACCTCGGGCGAGATGCGGCCGAAGTCGGTGATGTTGAGGTTGAGCAGCTTCTCGAAGTAGGAGCGGGTGACGCGCTCGAGCAGCTCGCGGTCGCCGTTCTCGGCCACGAAGCCCATCAGCTCGACGCCGCGCACGACCAGGCCGTCCTGCCGGGTCATCAGCCCGGTCAGGATGTCGAGCATCCCGTCGACAAGGTTGTCGGACACCTCGCTGGCCGAGCCGAAGTCGAGCAGCACCAGCCGCGGCTGGCCGGCCGGTCCGCGCTGGACGAAGAAGTTCCCCGGGTGCGGGTCGGCGTGGAAGAACTTGTCGGCGAAGAGCTGCTTGTAGAACACCTGCACCAGCTTGGTGGCGACCGCGTACGGATCGAGCCCGAGCTGGTCGAGCGCCTCGACCCGCGTGATCTTGACCCCGTCCATGAACGACATGGTCAGCACCTGGTCGGTGCTCAGATCGCGATACACGCGCGGGAACAGCACATCCGGATCGTCGGCGAAGTTGTCCGCCATGCGCTCCATGCAGCGCGCCTCGTTGAGGTAGTCGGTCTCGCGCTGCAACAGATCGGTCAGCTGCTCGTGCACGCGCTCGAGCTGCTGGACCGGCACGAAGCGGCGGTAGACCTTGAGCGCCCACGACAGGACGACGAGGTCGACGCGGATGACGGTGGCCACGTTCGGGTACAGCACCTTGACCGCCACGCGCTCGCCGGCCTGGGTGACCGCCTCGTGCACCTGGCCCAGCGACGCGGCGGCGATCGGCGACCTCGGCGAAGCTGCGGTAGAGCTCGCGCGGCGCCTTGCCGAGCGAGCGGGTCACGGCGCGCGCGATCACGCGGAAGCGGCGCGGCGGCACCGTGTCTTGCAGCTTCTCGAGCTCCTCGGCGTAGGCGCGGGGCAAGAAGTTGCCCATCACCGACAGGATCTGGCCCAGCTTGATGTACACGCCGCGCAGCGAGATGAAGCCGCGCGACAGGCGGCGCGCGTTGCGCCGGTGCAGCCTGCGCATCCGCGAGCGCATGCGCGCGCGGCCGAAGATGCGCTGCAACCCGAGCTGCAGCAGGTAGCTGCCCAGGATTCGCCCGAAAAGGCCGAGCGCACGGATGAGACGAACCGCTGCCCACACCGTCCACAAAAGGTATCATCGCCGCGATGAGCGAGGGAGCCATCTTCGAGCGCGCGGCGGGCCTGTTCTCGTCGCTGCAGGAAGAGATCTGCGCGGGGCTCGAGGAGCTCGACGGCGCCGGCCGCTTCACCGCCGACCGCTGGCAGCGGCCGGGCGGCGGCGGTGGCCTGTCGCGGGTGCTGACCGGCGGGCGGCTGTTCGAGAAGGCGGGCGTGAACTGGTCGAGGGTCGAGGGCGAGCTGCCGGCCGAGTTCGCGGCCCAGATCCCCGGCTCCGGCACCGCGTTCTCGGCCGCCGGCGTCTCGCTGGTACTGCATCCCGGCTCGCCCATGGTGCCGACCGTGCACGCCAACTTTCGCTACCTCGAGAAGGGCGATCGCGCGTGGTTCGGTGGCGGATCGGATCTGACGCCGTACTATCTGTTCCGTGAGGACGCGGCCCACTTCCATCGCGCGTGGCAGAGCGCGTGCGCCGCGCATCCGGCCGTCGCCGACTACGCACGATTCAAGAGCTGGTGCGACGAGTACTTCGCGCTGCCGCATCGAGGCGAGCGACGCGGCGTGGGCGGCATCTTCTTCGACTACCTCGACGGCGCCGGCACAGACGGCGGCATCGAGTCGGTGCTCGCCTTCGTCGAGGCGGCCGGGCGCAGCTTCTTGCCGGCCTACCGGCCGATCGCGTCGCGCCGCGCCGGCGAGCCGTACGGCGAGCGCGAGCGGCAGTGGCAGCTGCTTCGCCGCGGCCGCTACGTCGAGTTCAACCTGGTTCACGATCGCGGCACCGTGTTCGGTCTCAAGACCGGCGGCCGCACCGAATCGGTGCTCATGAGCCTGCCGCCGCTGGTCCGCTGGGAGTACGACCCGGGAGATCCGCCGCACGGATCGCGCGAGGCCGAGCTGCTCGAAGTGCTTCGCAACCCCGTGGACTGGTTGGGGTCGAACGCGGGAGTGGACTGATCCGTCGCCGCCTGCCTGACCACTAGGTCTAGTAGGTCGTCCTTGACGACCCCCCACCTTTGGGGTATCGAAAAGGACATGGCGAAGAGGCAAACGAGGCGCAGCATCAGCGTGAGCCGTTCGACCTACGAGCGACTCCGGGCCTACTGCGAGACAAACGGTATTTCGATGAGCCAGTTCGTCGAGCATCGCGTCGGCGACTTCCTCGGCCGTTCAATCCGCCAGCCGGCGGCTCCCCGAACGGCGATGCCCCTGGACGAGAGGCGCGACGTGGCGCCGGTCCCGGTGGTCAATAACCAGAGCGACAACCAGCCGGTGGTGACGCCGGCGCCTGCGCCCGCACCGGTGGTCATGTCGGCGGCAGCCCCCGCGGCGCCGACGCGCACGACCATCACGCCGCGCCCGGCGCCGCCCGCGCCGCCCCCGGCCAAGCTCAAGCCGGAGCAGATCTTCACCTTCTGAGCAGTGGGCCTCTCGCCGCGCGCCTCACGCGCGAGAGGCCAGCCAGCGATCGCCGCGCTCCGCGAGCGACATCACCACGCGGAGCGCCTCGCTCTGCCAGCGCGATCGCGGCGCGTCGTCGCCGGGCGGGAACAGGAACCGGTTGAGCCGGTCCTGGCCCGCACGCGAGACCTTGAACAGCCCGCGGGTCGCGCCGGCGCGGTCGCTGCGCTCGGGCTTGCCCGCGCCCATCCGCCTGTACACGTCGCGCTGCAGCTCGAAGCCGTAGAGCTGCATGGCCGCCTGATCCACGCCGAGCGCGGCGAACGCGTCGCGCATGGTCAGCCCGCCGGCCATCATGAACAGCTCGATGCGCAGCTGGAACAGCCACAGCCGCCCGACGTCGAGCCGCGAGAGCTGCGGCAGGATGCTGGGCAGCGCGAGCGCGCCGAGACCGACGTGGCGCGCCTCGTCGCGCTCGTAGTAGTAGAGCAGCTCCGACAGCACCGGCTCGAGCTTCGCGTCGGCGATCATCTTGAACAGGGTCAGCGCCGCGTTCTCGACCATGAGCTGCATGCCGACCAGCTTGTGCAGGAGATTGTCGGTCTCGAGCAGATCGACGAGCAGCACGCGGCTGTAGCCGCCCAGGCGGGGCAGCGGGATGCCGGCCTGCCACAGGTATTCGCGCAGCACGTAGAAGTGGCGCGCCTCGTCGAACACCTGGCCGGTGGCCGCCATCTTGGCCGCCGGATCTTCCAGCTTGAGCGCGAGGTCGGCGCTGATCGACCAGGCGGCCAGCTCGCCCCACAGGAGCACCGCCGCCACCTTGCCCATCGCCTCCTTCTTGTCCTCGGGGAAGTGGATACCGCCGTGCTTGGCGACAAGCTCGGCGAGCACGGCGCGGCCGTCCCACGCCTGATCGTGGGCCACGTGGTACAGGCGGGCCAGCTTGCGCGTGCGCTGCTCGGTGCGCGCGACGATGTCGCGGTCGGCCAGATCGTAGGGCGGGAAGGTCTCGCGCGGGCGGCGCGGCCGGGTCCACTGCTCGGCGCGCTCGTGATCGTGCTGATGCTCGTGCTGGTGCTCGTGCATGTGGTGTCTTCCCTTTCTGAGCGGGCTCACTCCGGCACGCGACTGGACAGGGTGCCGACGAGGTGGAGGCGGGCGGTCTCGGTGGCCAGGCGATCGAGGTCGACAGGCTCGGAGCCGCGCAGCGCGGCGAGCGCGAGCTTCTCGACCCCGCCGACCATCAGCGTGGCGGTGAGGTGCGGGTCGAGGTCGTCGCGGGCGTAGCCGGCCTCCTGCGACCGGCGCAGGTCGTCGGCGACAAGGCCGATGAGCGCGTCGTCGATCTCGCCCAGCAGCTTCTCGATGTCAACGTCGAGGCCGACCGCCTCGCGCAGGAGCAGGCGGAGGGTCGGCTCGTCCTCGAACACGACCTCGAACAGGCGGCGCAGCTCGTCCGCGGCCCAGCGCACCACCTGGCCGCGGCGCAGCTTCTCGGGCGGGGGGAACGACCTCGCGCGGCGCGCCCACCATTGCCTGGACCCGGTCGAGCACCTGGCGGATGAGGGCAGTGAAGACGGCCTTCTTGTTTTCGAAGTACTGGTACAGGGTGCCGCGGCCGATGCCGGCCGCCGCGCAGATGTGGCTGATGTTGGCGGCGTGGAACCCGCGCTCGGCGAAGACGCGTTTGGCGCAGGAAAGGATCTGGCGCGCCCGCTCGTCTGATCGCATGTAACTCATCGGATAAATACAGAACTGATATGTCAGTTCTTGCTCCGACGCTAGCCGAGCGCGGCCGGCCCGTCAACCGGTTTGACCGCGTGGGTCGACCAGGGTCGGTGCGGGCCGGTCGCGGGGACCGACTACGGGTGGCGGACGACGACCTCGGTGCCGATGCCGCCGCGCACGCGGAATGTGCCGGTCACGGTCAGGCGACGGGGCGCCAGGGCGGCGATGAGATCGTCGGCGATGCGGTTGGTGACCGCCTCGTGAAAGGCGCCCTCATCGCGATAACTCCACAGATACAGCTTGAGGGACTTGAGCTCCACGCACAGCTTGTCCGGCACGTACTCGATGCGGATGTCGGCAAAGTCGGGCTGGCCGGTAAGCGGACAGAGGCACGTGAACTCGGGGCAATCGAACCGGATCTCGTAGTCGCGCCCCGGGTTTGGGTTGGGAAACACTTCCACGTTCTTCGAGGGTCTCGTACTCATCTGGCGTTTTCCGTTTGCGGGTATCTGGCGCGATCGCGCTGAGCAGTCTAGAATGAGGATGCGGTCCACACTAGAGACCGCCGGATTTCAACCGCGTGACGAGCCTGATGTTCTGGGCTGGCGCAGAGGTGATCCGAGGCAGGGTCGATGAAATGGCCCACAACGAACGCTCAACTCGGGAACCGCCGCCGTCAACCGGCCGCGGTCGATGCGACCGAGCGGGCCGTCTTGGTTGGGCGCTGGCTCAACGCCAGGGGAGGTCAGAGAAGACATGACGGAACAATGTAGCTGCTTTACTCTCACGGAGGTTCGCCACGTCTAATCCTCTGGCGTAGTCCAGAAGAAGACAATCGAAGGGGCCCGCAAGGGCCCCTTCTTCTTTTCGGCGCCTACGGGATGAGCTCGGCCAGGAAGGCGAGCCCGTCGGCGGACGACGAGATGAGGCCGAGACCGAGCCGGCCGATCAGCTTGGCCAGCGGCGGGCCCTCGGCGATCGCCTTCTCCAGCCCGGCCACCGCGTCGTCGCGCGTGTCCGGATCGCCGGCGCGCAGCAGGAACGCCGCGGTCACCACCAGCCGCCGCGTCGGCGCCGTCTCCGAGTCGTTGAGCATCGCGGCCAGCTCGTTCGGCTTGCGGGCGGCGGCGTAGGCGGTGGCCAGCGAGCTCATCATCGCGGCGCGCACGTCGCGCGACGGATCGCGGTAGAGAGGCTCGAGCAGCGCGATGGCGGCCTTCGGATCGCGCTCGGCCAGCCCGCGCGCGGCCTGGGCGGCGCGGGCGCGCTCGCGCTCCGACGGAGAGGCGAGCAGTCGGCGCAGCCGCTCGGCCACCTGGCCCGGCTCGCCCAGACGCGCCAGCGCCGCCAGCGCCAGGACCCGCAGCGCCTCGTCGCGGTCGCGCACGGCCAGGGCCAGGGCGCGGTCAACATCCTCGGCGGTCAGACCGTGACCGCCGCCGGCCAGGCGCTCGACAGCGGCGCGCCGGACCGCGGCGTCCGCATCGCTCAGCGCCGAGTGCACGAGGGCGGCGACCTCGGTGCGCGTCGCGATCGCCGTGTCCAGCGCGGCGACGCGCACCAGCGGCGACGGGTCGGCCATGCCGAGGCGGGCCAGCTCGCCGGCACCAATCTGCCGGGCCGCCTCGAGGATGACAAGGCGCTCGGTCTCGTCGGCGCCGTCGTAGGCGCGCGGCAGCGACTCGCGGGCCTGGCGCGGGGCGGCGTCGCCGAGCCCGGCCAGCGCGCGGATCGCGATGATGCGCACCTCGCGGTCGTCGTCGCGGGCCATGCGGGCGAGCGCCTCGCCGACGTCGCCCTTCACCTTGCTGCCCGCCGCCAGCGCGGCGACCAGGCGCGCGGCCTCGGCGCGGGTCTGGCGGTCCGGATCCGCCGTCATCTCGAGCGCGATGCGCGCGGCCGGCGCCAGCAGCTTGGGATTGTCCGACAGGCACTGCATGACCAGGCGCCGCACCTCCGCGCTGCCGGCGCGGGCCGCCTTGCCCAGCTCGGAGATGGCGTCGCGCTCGCCGGCTGCCATGGCGTTGCACAGCCCGTCGACGCCGATGGCGTGCAGGGCGGGGTCCTCGTCGCTGCGCGATGCTGCCGACAGCAGATCGACGACCGCGTTGGGCCGGGTGCGCGCCACGCGCGCGTAGAGCCGGACCGCGTCGCGCCGCTGCCGTCCCTTCTGCTTCCACAGCTGGTGCAGGCCGCTCATCGCGCTCGACGTCGAGCCGCCGGCCTCGACGCTGCGGGCCAGCCCGGTCGCCGCGCCGAGCGCGACCTCGTAGCGCTCACCCTTGATCATCTTGGCCAGGGGCGACTGCGCGATGCGGCCGACGCTGCCGTACGCCTCGGCCGCGGCCGCGCGCACCTTGAGGCTGGGATCCTTGATCAGGGTCTCGAGCGCGCCCTGTGCCGCCTTGTTCTTGCCGCGGGCCGCGACCTCGCCCCAGGCCAGCGCCATGGCCACCTTCATGCCGGGCGACAGCGCCTCGTTCTTGAGCATCAGCGCGAGGTCGCCGGCCGCCTCCTGCGGCGCGACCCGGGCGTAGAGCGGAAGCGCGGCCTCGCGCACCGCCTCGGTCTTGCTGTCGCGGGCCAGCTTGGCCGGCTCGACGAGATCGGCGTAGCCGGCCTGCGGCGCCATCTCGAGCAGGAGGCCGATGGCGAACACGCGGTCGTCGACCGGCGCGCTCTCGTCGGCGACGAGGCGCCCGCTGGCCGACGCGGCCTCGCCCGGCGCGCCGGCGAAGGCGCGGCGCAGGAGCTCGCGGCCGCGCTCGCGCGCCTCGGCCTGGCCGCTCTTCTCGGCCGCGGCGTCGCCCTTGTCGGCGCGCACGCCGTTCTTGCCGTTCTTGCGGTTCTTGCCGCGCTTGTCGGCCTCGCCTTCGGGGCGGGGCGCCGAGGCCTGCGCGAGCAGGGCCAGCGCCGAGCTGGCGGTCGGGGCGGCCGCGCCGGAGTCGGCGGCGGCGAGCAGCGTGCCCAGCTCGCGGCGCACCGTCGGATCGGGACCCAGCGCGAGCGCCTCCTTGAGGAGCGCGCGGGCCGCGTCGTCGGGCAGCGCGCGCACCGCGGCGACCGACAGCCGCCGCAGCTCGGCCGACTTCGAGGTCAGCGCGCGGGCGAGCGTGGCGCGGTAGAGGCCGGGCCGCCGCCGCTCGGCCGCGGCTGCCAGCGCCAGCGCGCTGGACTGCACCGCCGGCGACACATCGGCCAGCGCGCTCTCGACCAGCGACACCTCCTGGGGCACGCCGCGCGCGATCGGCTGCAGGCCGGCCAGCAGCGCGGCGATATCGTCGGGCGTGCGCGCCGCCTTGACCAGCCCGTCGAGCGCCGTCTCGCTTCCGGTGGCGGCGTACTCGACCAGGCCGCGCAGACCAGGGCGAAGCAGCGAGAAGGCCTGGCGCGCGAACGCGCCGCCGTCGAGCTCGCCGCCCAGCTCGTGGTCGACGACACTCGGCCACGCGTCCGGATCGATCATCGCGCGGGTGAAGCCGGTGTCGGCCTCGATGTCGCCGAAGCCGCCCGGCAGCCAGTGGAACGCCGACAGGCCGGCGCGCCCCTTGCGCACCACCGCCCGCGCGGCGCCGCCCTCGCCGGCCGCCGCGTCGATGTAGTAGCGGCCCGACAGCGACAGCCAGATGACCACGAGCAGCGCGATCGGCACGCCGACGGCGGCGGCGAGCGCGATCGTGGCGAAGCGCCGCGTCCTGTCGATCACCGCGCGCTCGGCCGGCGTGCTGGGCGAGAGGCCCTCGCGCCACACCTCGTACCAGTCGCGCAGGCCGAGGCGGCGCCCCCTGGCCGCCCTGGAGCCGAGCAGCTCGAAGGCGCGGCGGGCCGAGGCGCGGGCCGGGGCCGCCACCTCGCGCACGCGCGCCGCCAGGATCTCGTGGGCCAGCGTGTGGTGCGGTTCGCCCTCGCCGGGCGTCGGCACCGCGCGGGTGATGCCCTTGTCCTGAAGCACGCCGAGCGCGCGGCGGGCGAAGTCGGCATCGACGCTCGCCCGCGCGGCCGCCACCTCCACCGACTGCGGCAGGCTGGGCGAGGCGCCGCTGGCGTGGGCCAGCTCGGACAGGAGCCGCAGCGCCGCCCGCTCGTCGCCGGTGTCGGCGGCCGCGCGGCGCAGCCACTGTGCCTCCAGCTCGCGCGTGCCGCCCAGCTTGTCGAGCGCGGCCGGCGTGGTCACGCCGAACCGCACCACCGCGAGCGCGGCCAGCTGCAGATCGGCGGGCAGGATCGGGCCGCCGTCCTGACCGAGCCCGGCGGCCACCGCGCGCGCGAGCTGCGGGTCGGCCGGCGCGCCGGCCAGCGCCAGGGTCCGCTCGAGCACGAACGCGGCCTGGTCGAGCTGGAAGCGGGGGAGCTCGTAGCGCGTGGAGGGCGGGAACAGCGAGCCGGTGCGGCGCTCGAGCGCGCCGAACACGTGCAGCCGCTCGCTCGCGCATGCGAAGAGGAAGCGCGCGCGGCCGCCCGAGCGCGCCACCACCCGCGCGAACAGCTCGCCCAGCTCGCTCACGACGCGGTCGTCGGCGCTGCCGACGGCGCCGCCGCCGGCCTGGCGCGCGCCGCTCAGCGCGATGTCCGCCTCGTCGACGATGAAGAGAAAGATCTGCCCGACCGAGTCGGCCAGCACGCGGCCGAGGAACTGCACCGGCTGCTCGCTGGCGCCGCGCACGGAGCCGGTGACGCGGCCCAGCGCGCGGGCGAACGACTCCTCCGGGTGGTAGATGTCCTCGCAGAGGAGCGCGACGACGCCGTGATCGCGCAGGTGCGGCACCAGGCCGGCGCGCAGCAGCGACGTCTTGCCCACGCCCGACTCGCCGTAGAGCAGTCCCGCGCGGAAGCCCTCCGCGCTCACCAGGCGGGCCAGGTCGTCGCGCTCGCCGTCGCGGCCGAACAGGACGTCCCGCTCCGACTCGGCGAACGAATTCAGTCCGCGCAAGGGTGTGACCGTCCCGGGGTAGGTCGTGGCCGGCACGAGCCCACTATACCGCGGTAGGATGCGCCGGCTGTGAGCGACCGACCGCGATCGATCGAAGCGAACCCTGGCGGGCCCCCACCGGCCCTCGACGTGTGCGACCTGGTGGTGCGCTACGGCAAGCGTGTCGCCGTGGACCGCCTCACCCTGAGCGTCGCGCCCGGCGAGATCGTCGGACTGCTCGGACCCAATGGAGCGGGCAAGAGCACCGCACTGGCCGCAGTGGCGGGCGCCGTGGCGCCGGCCAGCGGTTCGATCGCCGTCGGCGGTGCCGACCTGGCGCGCGAGCCGCTCGCCGCCCGCTCCCGTGTGGGATTCGCAGACCAGCCGCCCGCGCTGTACGACTTCTTCACCGTCGCCGAGCACGTGGCCTTCATCGCCGAGTGCCGCGCCGGCGGCGGCGATGGCGGCGCCGGTGCCGCAGATGTGGACGCGCAGCGGGCGCTGCTGGCCGATCTGGGCCTGGCCGCCGTTGCCGATCGACTGTGCCGCGAGCTCTCTTTCGGCATGCGGCAGCGGGTCGGCCTGGCCGCGGCGCTGGTCGGCGGCGCGAAGGTGGTGCTGCTCGACGAGACGCTCAACGGGCTCGATCCGCGCGCCGCGGTCGCCGCGCGCGAGGTGCTGACCCGCGCGGCCGCCGGCGGCGCCGCCATCATCCTGTCCACGCACCTGCTCGGCGTGGCCGAGAGGCTGTGCCAGCGCATCCTCATCATCGACCGCGGCCAGCTCAAGGTCGATCTGTCCGGCGACGAGCTGCGCGCGCTGGTCGACCGCGGGGCCGGCGCCATCGAGGAGCTCTACCTGGCCGAGGTGGCCGCGGCGGATCCGACATGATCGGCGCGCGCCGCCTGCTCGAGTGGGGCGATCTGGAGGAGGGACGGCGGCGGGCCGCACGCCACGCCCTGGCCAGGATCCCGCCCTGGCTGGTTTCCGGGCTCGCGGGCGCGCTGCTCGCGGCCGAGATCCTGCGCCGCACCGGCGCGCTCGGCGACGCGGCCGCCGCCGGGTCGAGCGCCGGCAGCGCGCTCAGCATGTGGCTCGCGGTCACCGGCGCGGCGCACGTGCTGGTGCTGTTCGGCAGCCCGCACCGCCTGTTCTGGCGCAGCGACGCGGCGCTGCACACGCGGCTGCCGATCGCCGGCGGTCCGCTGTTCCGCCTGGCCCTCGTGCGCAGCGCCCGCAGCGCGTCGCGCGCGTCGCTGGCCTGCGGCCTGGGCGCGCTCGCGTTCGGCCCGGCGGTGGGCTGGGCCGTGGCCGCGCGGCTGCTCGAGCTGGTCGTCATCGCCGGGCTGGCGGCCGGGCTGCTCGGCCCGTCGGTGGCGCTGATGGCCGGCGCGGTCGTCGCGTCCGACAAGGCCCAGGCGATGCTCGGCCAGGTGGCCGGCGAGTTCTCGGCGCCGCGTACGTCGTGGCTCGGCGTTCTGCCCGGCGTGGCCGCCACCGCGCTCATCCTGCTGCTCATCGTGCTGGTGCCGTGGGCGGCGAACCCGGCCAGCAGCGCGGCCCGGGTCGAGCTGGCTCTGTCCGCGGGCCTGCTGGTGCCGCTCGTCGCCACCGCGTGGGCGCTGCGGGCGGCCGATCGCGTGATGCCGGCGGCGCTGCGCGAGGTCTCGGCGCTGGACCAGGTGCGGCTGGCCCACGTCAACCGCAGCACCGCGTCGGTGCTCGAGCGCGTCTGGTTCGGGGTGCTGCTGGGCGCCCGCGCCCGCCACCTGGCCGACAAGGACGCGCGCCTGACCCGCCGCCGCTATCCCAGCCCGTACTTCCTCGGCCCGCTCGGCGTCCTGGTCCTGTGGATCATGGCCGCGACCGGCGGTGCCAGCGCGCTGCCCTGGGCCGGCGCGATCCTGTTCGGCCTGGCCTTCTACGCCGCGATCGTCGCCCGCCGCCTCGTCGTGGCGCCGGTCGAGCTGCCGCGCCTGCTGCGCACACTCCCCATCCACGCGTCCGAGGTCTTCTCGGCCAAGCGCGCCGCGGTCCTGCTGCGAGCGATGACGTGGCCAGTCGTGGGCGGCGTGCCGTTCGCGCTGCGGTCGCCCGATCCCGTGGCAGCCTGGCTGCTCGTCGTCGGGGCGGCGATCGTTGCGGCTGTTGGCGGGATCCTCGTCGCGAGAGAAGAGGTGTAGGGGTCACGCGACCGGCCGCGGACCCATGCGAGTTCCCAGTTCCCTGTCCCCTGTCGCCTGTTACCTGTCTTCTGTTTGTTTGGAGACAGGCGCCAGGCTACGCGGCGGTGAAGACATGGAGGGACCGCGCCCAGCCAGTCGCATCCTTGCCGCGCTCTCTCAGATCGAACAGACATACAACCTCGGTCATCTGGCCGGGCTGCAAGTTCACGATGAAGCGCGTCACCGACGACAGCACGAAGTAAAGCCCCAGCCCGGCGCCGCCCTGGGTGCGGGGGCGGCCGAGCTCGGCGCGGGCGCGCAGGACGGCGTCGAGGACGTCGCGCTTGTCGAAGGAGCCGAAGCGGTCGAGCACCGACACGGCCAGGTAGCGGCCGTCGCAGGCGTAACGCAGGAGCACCGTCGGCGCCGACGCGTCCGCGCCGTCGTCGCGCGCAAGGGCCGGCGTCTGGACCGTGCCGCGCGCCGCCGTGGCGGCGCTCGCGCTCGGCGCGTCGTAGAGCGCGTTCATCAGCAGCTCGTCGGCGGTGCTCTGCACGCGGATGACGAGGCGCCGGCGCGCTCCGACCGAGTCGGCCGCCCGACCCAGCTCGTCGAGCGCGCGCACCTTGTCCTCGTAGCTCGCCACCTCGACCTCGGTGACGTTGACGCCCCAGGCCAGATACTTCTCCAGTCCGAAGATGTCGCCGGATGTGAGCTTGGCCGAGGTGACGCTCAGCTCGTGCTCGTCCGGAGTAATGCGGTCGGCGATAACGTGGTCCAGCGCGCGTTCTCGGAGCAGGGCGACAAGCTCGCGGTCGTCGAGCGATCCGCCCAGCACCACGATGCGCCCGCGCTCGCCCAGCGCGCGCGTGAGCTCGGCCAGGTCGGCGACTTCTCCGGACTCGCGGTCCAGAAACAGGATCGTGTCGGGCGACAGCTCGCCCTCCAGCGAGTCCCGGAACTCCACGGTGGTGCCGTTGCCGCACAGCGACCGGCGGAGAGTGCGGCGCAGCGCCGGATCCCGCACGACGCAGACCGCGCGAGCGGACGCCGCCACACCAGTCAACATCAGGGCCGGAGCATATCGTCCAGCCCGCCTGAAACCAATCGCGCCGCCGCTGGCGCCAACCGGCGATGCTTGTACACCTTGTCGGTTCAGGTAGCCGAGCCGGGGCAAAAATCACCTCGGCGCCTCGAACCGCAAGGTATCGATGTTACGATGACGCCCGCATGTCGGAACCCCCCGGCAGCGAAGGCCGCGTCGTGAAGCCGCCACCCGTTCCCGCTTCGCGCTCGGCCTCCGCAAGGCGCACCACTGCGGCCCGTGTTTCTCGATCTACCCAGCGCGAGTTCGGCGCGCCGGGCAGCGAGGAATCGACCCAGCGCGTCACCACGCTCGGCGACATCGGCTTTCTGGAAGAGATGGTCGAGTCGCTGTCGGCCGAGGCCGAGGCCCTCCTGAGCGGATCTCCGGGGGCCGCCGATCGCGACGCGATGGTCGCCGACATGAACCTGCGCATGGCGCTCCTGTCGTGGGACGTGACCGACGACCTGGGCGGCGTCGCGCACTACCTCGAGCAGGCCGAGCCCCATCCGCTGGCGCCGCGCATGATCCTGGCCCACGCGCTGTCAACCGGCAGCACCAATCAGCTCGACGGCGCCCAGGCGGCCATCGAGCGCATGGTCGGCACCGACCGCCCGCACGAGCGCGCGCGCCTGTTTCTGGACCTGGCCGAAGCGTGGCTCTACCGCTTCGCCGCGCCGGCGCGCGCCGTCAACTGCGCTCGCGAGGCGCTCAAGCTGTCGCCCGAGCCGGGCGTCGCCGTCGATCTGCAGCACGTGCTGTGCATCGGGCTCGCGCTGGTCGAGGACTGGCCGGGGCTGGTCGAGGTGCTGGCCGCCGCGGGCGCGGCGCCGCACGAGCTCGCCGAAGCCGCGCACATCCTCCTCGATCGCGTCGGCGACCGCGAGGCCGCCGCCGAGCTGTGTGTGCGGGTCAACAAGGCGGATCCGGAGATCGCCTTCCACGTGGCCGGCCTCGTCGGCGAGATCGCGCTCGCCGACCCCAGCCTCGGCATCATCGACATGGGCGACGCGCTCGCCCAGCGCCTGGCGCTGCTGGAGACCGATCCGGCCGCGGTGCGCGAGGCGGCCGCCACCCGCTACCTCCTCGTCCATCACCTGGCCGAGCTCGGCGATGTCGAGGCGGCCGGCTCCGCGCTGTCGGCGCTGCTGGCTCCGGCCGCGGCGGAAGGAGAGGCGGGCGCGTGGGGCTCGCGCCTGGCCGCGCTCATGCGCTGGCGACTGGTCCTGCGCCAGGAGCTGTGGTCGCAGGCGGCCGAGCTGGCGCGCGAGCTGGCCGACAGCCCCGGCGCCGGCCGGCTGGCCCTCTCGTATCGCCGCCGCGCCGCCGAGCTGTGCGACTCGCGCGCCGAGGCGCCGCAGCTCGCGCTCGACCTGTGGCGCCAGGTGCACGCGTCGGTGGCCGCCGGCGACGTCGCCGCCGAGCGCGCCGTCGAGCGCCACCTGGTGCGCGACGATCCGGCCGGCCTGGCCGGCCACCTCGAGGCGGTCGCGCGCCAGGACCGCCGCGTCGAGACAGCGATGCTGCGCCGGGCCGCGGCGGTGGCCGAGGCGCGCTGCCGCGACCTCGCGTCGGCGCTGCGGCTGCGCCGCGCCGCGCTCACCGCCGACGGCGACCTCATCGCGCGCCACGACAATCTCCTGCGCCTGGCCCGCCGCGCCCACGACCGCGTGCAGCTGGCCGAGCTCTACCGCGAGCTGGCCGACGCGCAGGACGACCCGAAAGTCTCCGGCGTGCTGCTGTGCGCCTCCGGCGCGCTCGAGATGGTGCAGGGCCAGATGCGGCGCGCCGAGGAGCTGTTCCAGCGCGCCGCCGGCCTGTCCGCCGCGGACTTCACGGCGCGGGTCGGCCTGGCCTCCATCCTGCGCCGCGCCCAGCGGCCGGCCGATCTGGCCGCCGTGCTCGAGGAGCTTGTCGAGCTGTGCGCCAGCGACGGCAACCGCTTCGATCTCCTGCGCGAGCTGTCCGAGCTGTGCGCCGGCCCGCTCGGCGACAGGACCCGCGCGCGCGCCGCGCTGGAGAAGATGCTGGCCCTGCGTCCCAACGAGGTGCAGGTGCTGCACGACCTGGCCCGGCTGTGCGACCTGGAGCGCGACTGGTCGCGCGCGGTCGAGCTGCGCCACCGCGCCGTCGAGCTGGCGGCAGACGGCGCGCGGGTCGGCGAGCTCCTCCTCGAGATCGGCGGCATCGAGGAGGGCCAGCGGCGCGACGACGCGGCCGCGCTGGCCGCCTACAACCGCGTGCTCGAGCTCGACGCAGGCGCGCCGGCCGCCCTCGAGGCGTGCGCCCGCCTGTACCGCAAGGGCCAGCAGAGCGACAAGCTGCTCGAGGTCCTGCGCCAGCAGCGCGACACGGTCAGCCGAGCCGGAGCGGCTGGTCGCCATCCACCTCGAGATCGCGCAGATGGCGCAGAAGGCGGGCGAGGAGGTCGACGCGGTGCTCGCCGCCTACGCCGACGCCCTGGCCATCGAGCCGGACAACGAGGAAGCGCTGCGCGGGGTGGAGAAGACTGCCGGCGCTGCGTCGCGGTGGGACGCGCTCGTGTCGGCGTTCCTGCGCGCGCCGGAGACGCCGGCCAACCTGTCCGCGCTGGCCCGCGCGCTCGGCGAGCAGAAGGCGTGGGCCGAGCTGGCCGACGTGCGGCTCAAGCAGATCGCCATCGTGCCGGGCAAGGCGGAGAAGGCGGAGCTGGCCCGCAGCCTGGCCGAGCTGTACCAGAACCGGCTCAAGAGCGCCGACGACGCCATCCGCATGTACCAGCGCGCGCTGCAGCTCGATCCGCTCGACGCCGACTCGCAGCGCGCCCTCATCCGCCTGCTCGAGACCGGCGGGCGCTGGCGCGAGCTGGCCTTCGCGCTCGAGCGCGAGCTCGGCATCGTTCCGCCCGAGGAGGTCAACCGCCTGGTCGCGCAGCTGGTGCGGCTGGGCGAGCTGCGCCGCGAGCACCTGGGCAAGCCGGAGGAGGCCGCGCAGGCCTTCGAGATGGTCCTGGAGCGCCGGCCCGGTCACGCCGTCGCCCTCGACGCGCTCGAGGAGCTCTACGGCGCGCTCAACCGACCGCAAGACCTGCTGCGCGTGCTGCAGCTCAAGGTCGAGATCTCGCAGCGCCCGACCGACCGCGCGCTGCTGCAGGCCCGCGTGGCCGGGCTGCGCGAGCGCGTCGGCGACGTCAACGCCGCGCTGTCGGCGTACCAGAAAGCGTTTACCGACGAGCCGAACAGCCGCGATCTGTTCAACGCGCTCGAGAAGCTGGCCTACCGCCACGAGCGCTGGGCACCGGTCATGGAGCTCTACGCCCAGGCCATCCGCCTGGTCGAGGGGGGAGAGTCGCGCGCCTACCGCCTGGGCGACCTGTACGCGCGCCGCGGCGAGGTCCAGCTGCGCTACCTGCACGAGCTGGGCGAGGCGGCGGTGTCGTACCTGCGCGTCATCGAGCTCGAGCCGGAGAACGACGAGGCGCTGGCCCACCTGGAGGCGATCTTCGCCCAGCAGGAGGACTGGCGCGGCCTCATCGCCGCCTACGAGAAGCGCGCCGCGGTGATCAAGGATCCGGCGCGCAAGTCGGCGGCGCTGCGCGGCGCCGCCCGCATCGCGGCCGGCCGCCTGGTCGACTCGAACGAGACCGTGCGCCTGTTCCGCGGCCTGCTCGAGGTCGACCAGACCGACCAGGAGGCGCTGCTGGCGCTCGAGCGCCACCACGAGAAGCTGGGCGAGTGGGAGCAGCTGGTCGACATCCTGCGCTCGCGCATCGCGCTGGTGCCGCCGGGCGACGAGGCGGTGGCGCTGCTGTCGCGCATCGCGCAGATCTGCGAGGAGGGGCTGCGCGACGACGACAAGGCGATCGAGCACTACCAGCGCATCCTGACCATCGCGCCGGCCCACAAGTCGTCGCTCGAGGCGCTCGGCCGCATCTACGAGTCGACCGAGCGCTGGGCCGACTTCGTCGACGTCACCCGCCGGCAGATCAAGATCGCGACCGATCGCAACGTCAAGGCGCTGCTCTACTTCAAGTGCGGCTCGGTCATGGAGGCGAAGTTCGGCAAGGAGGACGACGCCATCCGCTACTACGACGCGGCGATCAAGACCTCGCCCGCGTGCCTGCCGGCGGTGCACGGCCTGCGCGACCTGTACCGGCGGCGCGAGGACTGGCCGCGCGTCATCCAGACCCTCGAGCTCGAGGTCAAGCTGTGGCAGGACGACAAGGAGCGCGCCGGAGTCTTCGCCCAGATCGGCGGCATCTACGCCGAGCAGCTGGCCCAGCCGGAGCGCGGCCTGCACTACTACGAGAGCGCGCTGGCGGTGGATCCGGACTGCGTGCCGGCCAACCGCGCCCTGTTCGACCAGTACTTCGACGCTGACGAGTGGGAGCGGGCGCTGCCGCTGGCCCAGGCGCTGGCCCAGAAGGCGATGCGCGACGGCGACCCGAGCACGCGCTCGGAGTTCTACCGCAAGCGCGGCGTCGTGATCTGGCGGACCGGCGACCCGCGCGCCGCCGCCGAGAGCATCATCATCGCGCTGGAGATCCGGCCCAACAACGTGGCCGCGCTCGACGCGCTGGGCGAGCTGGCCCGCGAGTTCCCGCACGCCTACGACTTCCCGGCCACCTATCGCGAGCTGGAGAAGATCTACCGCAAGCGCGAGGACGCGCTGGGCCTGCTGGCCCGCGTCATGGTCGCGCAGGCCGGCATGGTCGAGCGCGAGGGCGACCTCGACGAGGCCGAGCGGCTCTACGCCGAGGCGGCCACGCGCTCGGTCGGCGACTTCGGCGTGCTGTCGGCCCGCGTCGATCTCTACGTCTCGATGCGCCGGTGGAAGCAGGCGGTCGAGACGCTGATGGGCTTTCTGGCCAGCGAGCCGCCGCCGGCCGACGACATCCGCATCAAGGCGCTGCTCCGGGTCGCCGAGATCACCGCCGACGGCGAGATGGAGCCGCACAAGGCGATCCGCGTGCTGGCCGAGATCATCCGGCTCGACGAGGAGGTGGTCGAGGCGCACTACCTCCTGGCGCAGGAGTACTACTCGCTCGGCCGCCATGTCGAGGCGCGCACCGCCATCGAGCGGGTCATCGAGCTGGCCGCCGCGCCCGGCCTCGGCGTGTCGCCCGAGCAGCTGGCCCGCTACTACTACTACCTGGGCCGCATCATCGAGGCCGGCGGCGACGCGCGCGCCGCCACGTCGCACTACCGCCGCGCCGCCGAGTACGACCCGGGCTACGCCCCGCCGGCGCTGGCGCTGGCGTCCCGCGCGGTCGACCTGGGCGATCAGGCCGCCGCCGAGACGCTGCTCATCGACGCGGCCCACGCCGCCATGCAGCGCGGCGGCGAGCACGCCGCGGTGCCGATGCAGCGCGGCCTGGCCCGCATCCTGCTCACCGTCGGCGACCGGCCGGCGGCGATCGAGGCCTACCGCGGCATCCTTGCCGTCGAGCCGGACAACGCCGACGACCGCCTGGCCCTGGCCGAGATCTACGCCCACGAGGACCTGCCGCGCGCGGTCGAGGAGGTCAAGCAGGTCATCCAGCTCGACCTCCGCCACGCCCCGGCCTACCGGCTGATGGCCTCGTTCTACGCCCGCGCCGGCGAGACCGAGCGCGCGGTGCGCGTGCTCACGGCCATGGAGTGCCTGGGCTACGCCGAGGATCCGGACCGCCGCGCGGCGGCCAAGGCGCGGGCCGAGCAGATGCTCCTGCCCATCCGCCACCCGATGAGCGACGATCTGCGCCGCCGCTTCCTGCTGACGCCCGCACTCCAGCTCGCCTCTGGGCGAGCTGTTCGAGGCGGTGGTGCCGTACCTGACGGCGCTGTTCCCCGAGCCGCCGGTCGGCAACAACCTCATGCCGCTGGCCGCGTTCGAGGACCCGTCGATCAAGATCATCGTGGCCGACTCGGTGCGGCTTTTCGGCGTGGAGCCGGAGGTGTACGTCGGTCAGGACGTGCCGCGCTCGGTGGTGGCGCTGTCGCATCCGCAGCAGGTCGTCGTCATCGACCGCACGCTCCTGGGCGAGACCGAGTCGGCCCGGCGCTTCCTGATGGGCTGGGCGTTCGACGCCATTCGCGGCGGTTACGCGCTGTTGCAGGTGCTCGGGCGGCGCGAGCGGGCCGAGCTGGGTGGCCTGCTCAAGTCGATGCTCCTGCCGGAGAACGAGCGGCCCGGACCGACGACGGAGTTCATGCGCACCTTGCCGCGAGGCCCGTTGCGCGTTATCGAGCGACTACAGGGAATGGCGCGACTGGCCGACAGCGAGGAGTGGATCGACGGCATGCTGGCGACCGACCGGCGCGCCGGGCTGTTCGCCTGCGACGACTTCGCCGCCGCCACCCGCATGATCGCGCGCCTGGGCGGCGATCACCTGGGACCGTCGGACATCCAGGCGCTTGCCATGGTCCTCTGCGGCGAGGATCTGGTCCGGTTCTACCTGTCTGACGAGTACCACCGGCTGCGCGAGTCGCTCAGCCGCGCGCTGCCAGCGGTTCCGTGACGGATGCTGTTGGCTAGATTGAGTTTTTGACGCAACGTCAGATGTGCCACCAAGTCGTGTAGTTTTGGATGCGAGCACCCTTGGGGACTCACCGTTTCTTCGGCTAGACTCGTCCCAACCGCGGTTGTTCGATTGTAGCGCTCGATACGTGATTTACACGCCGCTGCTCCTGCCATGAGTCAGAAGTTCCAGGCATCGGTCCACCATCGAGACGACCTCAGCTTCGTGAAGCTGGCGGGCGTCATCGATGAAGACAATGAGCTCACCGAGCTGACCGACAAGATCCACGGCAGCACGGTGGTGATCGACCTCGGCGAGGTCGATCGCATCAACTCGTGCGGGGTGCGCGACTGGGTCAACTGGCTCGGCCGCGTCGAGGCCAAGAACGTCGATGTCGTGCTGGTCGAGTGCTCGCCCGCGATCGTCGCGCAGATCAACCTGGTCAACAACTTCACCGCCAGCGGCGTGGTGAAGAGCTTCTACGTTCCTTACTTCTGCCCCGAGTGCGACGAGGAGAAGGTGCTGCTCTGCGAGACCGGCGACATGGGTCCGCCGCCGCACGAGCCGCCCATCTGTCGCTGCGACGAGTGCGATCTGGTCATGGACTTCGACGACATGCCGGACTCGTACTTCGCCTTCCTGGCCAACCAGCGCCGCATCGTCAAGCCGGAGCGCATCCAGTCGCTGCTCGACGAGTTCAACCCGGGCGACGACGAGAAGTCGAAGATCCGCTCGCGCGTGGGGTCGGGCAGCCTGTCGGGCGCCAACCTCTCCTCGCAGTCGCTGCCGACGGTGCCGTCGCTGCCGTCGATCTCGCGCAGCGTCACGCCGAGCAGCCGGCCGAGCACGACCTCGTTCAGCACCATCGGCAGCCACCCCAGCATGGGCAGCAGCAGCGGTAGCCTCGGGCTGGGCCAGGAGATGCGCGGCGGTGCCGTGATGGCGCGTCCCAGCGGCGGCCCGCTGATCTACGCCCTGGTGGCAGTCCTGCTGGTGGCGATCGCGGTGCTGGCGGTCCTGCTGCTCAGCAACTGACGCGGCCGCCGGATCCTGTCAGACCACGAGGCCCTTCTTGTAGGCCAGGAGCTCCTTCTGCGTCTTGAGCAGGAGCTGGTTGGTCTCGAGCAGCTCCTTGGTGCGGGCGCGGATCTGCGTGGCCAGGCGCTCGCGCTCGCGCGCCTCGGTCTCGAGCATCTCCTGGTACTTGCCCTGCACCTCGGCCTCGTCGGTGACGTTGCGCTGGATCTCCAGGGCGCCGACGTGCTGGCCGGTCTCGTCGGTGATCGGGATGGCCGACAGGATGAAGCGAAACTTCTTGGCCTCGGTGTCGCCGATGACGTTGCCGCTGATCTCGTCGAGCCTGACGTGGCGGTTGTCTCGCCAGCATTGCTGCGCGATACAGTTCTCGCGGCAGATGTTGAGCTCGATGACCTCGTAGCACTTCTTGCCCTTGAGCCCGCGCGCCATCTGGCGGGGCAGAAGGGCGTAGAAGGCGCGGTTGAAGTCGACGATGCGCCGCTCGCGGTCGACGATGAAGTAGCTGTCGACGATGGCAGGAGCCACTCGCTTGAACTCCTGCAGGAAGTTGCCGAGCACGTCCGACATTGCGGCCATTGTACAACGGCCGGCGGCCCGCTGCCGCGCAGCGCTTTCCCACATCGGCGGCCGTGTGGGCAGGTTGACCGTCCACAGCGGGCGCCCTAAGATCTCCGAGCTGTCGCTTCGCTGCCCTCGTTCATTCGAACAGGGCGACCGGGAGAGTGTCCACGTGGGCGAATCAGTCCCTCTGTCCTGGCGCATCAAGGAGCGCCCGGGCTTCACCACGGTCGAATTCACGGGCGAGATCGACGAGAACTCGGACTTCACCGAGCTGCGGCGCCATCTGCGCGGGTCGGTGGTGTTCCGTCTCAACGGGATCAAGCGCATCAACTCGTGCGGCGTGCGCGAGTGGGTCAACTTCGTGCGCGACTTGCCCAACGTGAGCGAGCTGGTGTTCAGCCACTGCTCGCCGGCCATCGTCACGCAGCTCAACATGATCGACAACTTCCGCGGCTCGGCCTCGGTGCGCTCGTTCTATGCGCCGTACGTGTGCGAGTCGTGCAACAGCGAGGAAGAGCGGCTGCTCGACGTCGACACGCACTTCCCCGGAGGTCCGTCGGCGGAGCCGCCGCAGTTCCTGTGCGAGAGGTGCCAGCGTCCGCTCGAGTTCGACGACCTGCCGGAGCGATACCTCTCCTTCCTGTCGGAGGCGTAGCCCTGCGCGAGCTGCCCGAGCCGGTGCGCGCGCTGCTCGAGGGCAGCATCGACGCCGCGGTCATCCTCGATCGCGACCGCCGCATCCTCTACTACAACCGCGCGTACGAGGCGGCGTGCACCCTGACCGGCCGCGAGCTGGCCCGCCGCGTGTCGCAAGGGGCGCACTGCTACGAGGTGTTCGCGCTCGAGGTGTGCGAGAGCGCGTGCGTCGGCTGCCGCGCGCGCGACGCGGGGCGCCCGGTGCGGGTCGACGAGATCCGCGCGGTGCGCGGCGACGGCGAGGAGCTCACCTTCATCGTCAGCGCGGTGCCGCTGGGCGACGACTACATCGTCGAGTCGTACCGCGACGTCACCGCCGAGATGCGCATCCAGCGCCGGCTCAAGGTGCTGCTGGAGCGCGAGCGGCGGGCCAAGACCGACCTCGAGGAGATGGTCGAGGACCGCACGCGCGAGCTGCGCCACGCCCAGGCCCAGCTGGTTCTACAAGAAAAGATGTTCGACCCTGGGCCGGCTCGTCGCCGGCATGGCCCACGAGCTCAACAACCCGATCAACTTCGTCTACGGCAACGTCGATTTCCTGGCCCAGTACTTCGACGATCTGCTGCTCCTGGTGCACACGGTGGATCAGCACCCGAGCGTGCCGGACGACCTGCGCGCCGATCTGGATGCGGTCAAGCAGCGCATCGAGTTCGACTACCTGCTCGAGGACTCGCACAAGCTGCTCAAGTCGATCCGCAACGGGGCGGAGCGCACCGCGGCCATCGTGCGCGACCTGCGCAACTTCTCGCGCACCGGCGCCGGCGACATGGTCGAGACCGACGTCATCGCCGGCATCGAGACGACGCTCAACCTGATCTCGCCGCTGCACCGCGACCGCATCTCGATCGACCGCGACTACCAGCCGGGCCTGCCCAGGATGGTCTGCAACGCCGGCCACATCAATCAGGTGTTCATGAACATCCTGACCAACGCGGCGCAGGCCATCCACGGCGCCGGCACCATCCGCATCGCCGTGGCCAGCGCCGAGGAGGACGATGTGCCGGTCATGCGCGTGGCGATCAGCGACACCGGCGAGGGCATCGCGCCGGACGTGCGCGAGCGGATCATGGACCCGTTCTTCACCACCAAGGGCGTCGGCGAGGGGACCGGGCTTGGGCTGTGGATCACCGACAGCATCCTGCGGGCCCACGGCGGCTCGCTGCTGTGCGAGAGCGAGGTCGGGGTCGGCTCCACCTTCACCGTGATCCTGCCGCTGCGCCCCGCGGCCACTCCGGCACGCTGACGGTAGAGCGCGCACGTCGCGCGAGCTCGTCGCGGTACCATTCACCGCCTTGCACCCGCCTCCTCGCGTCGCGACCCTCGTGCTCGTCACCGGCGACGGCTCCGTCGTCGGTGCGCTGCCTCCGTTCGAGGTCGACACGCCGTGGTGGCAGGAAGCCGGGCCGGTGGTGCGCGGCGCTCGCGAGCGGTACGGCGTGGAGGTGACGATCCTGCGATTGCTCGCGGCCGAGCGTTCCAGGCCGGCCGGCGGTGCGGTGACCTACCTCGCCGAGGTGGCGGCGCCGGTGCCGGTGCAGCCGTGGCCGGGGACGCTCGACGAGCATCCGCTGCGGCTGCCGTGGGCGCATCCGGGCGGGCCGGCCGGCGACCTCGCGTGGGCCGACTCGGTCCTGGCGGCGCGCGGGATGCGGCGGGCCGGCCGCGCCGAGCAGGTGCGCAGCTGGAACCTGTCCAGCATCTGGCGCCTTCCCGTGGAGGGACAGACGGTGTGGCTGAAGGCGGTGCCGCCGTTCTTCGGCCACGAGGGACGCATCTTGCAGCGACTACAGGGCGGTCCGGTGCCGCCGCTCCTGGCCCACGACGGCGGCCGCGTCCTGATGGGTGAGATTCCGGGCGACGATCTCTACACCGCCTCCGGCCCGCGTCTGCTCGACATGGTCAGCCTGCTCGTGGATCTGCAGCGCGAGTGGATCGGGCGCGCGGACGAGCTCCTGGCGCTGGGCCTGCCGGACTGGCGGGCGGACGGCCTGACCCGCGCGATCGCCTCGGTCGTCGAGCGCACCGCCGGCGAGCTGTCGTCCGAGGATCGCCTGTCGCTCGACCGGTTCGTCGCAGGGCTGGGTGAGCGGTTCGCCGCGGCGGCGCGCTGCGGGCTGCCGGACACACTCGTGCACGGCGACTTCTATCCCGGCAACACGCGAGGCGGCGAGTCGTCGCTGGTGCTGCTCGACTGGGGCGATTGCGGCGTCGGCCATCCGCTGCTCGACGCCGCGGCCTTTCTCGGCCGCATTCCGGCCGAGGACGTCCCGGCTGTCCGCGCCCACTGGGATCGCGCGTGGTGTGCTGTCGTTCCGGACGCGGAGCCGGCGCGGGCACTGCAGCTGCTGCTCCCGGTCGCCGCCGCGCGCGGGGCGGTCATCTACCGCACCTTCCTCGACGGCATCGAGCCGTCCGAGTATCCGTACCACCGGGACGATCCGGCCGGCTGCCTCCGGCACGTCGCCGCCCTGGTCAGAGCCGAGGACGCTCGCTAGTCACTTGCGCGGCCGCGGCTCGGCCGAGATGCGGGTGGCCGGCGGGCAGCCGGACGCGGGCTGCACGGCGCCGGGCTGCAGGGTCGCGAAGCTGACGCCGGCGTCGCGCAGCACGCGCAGCTGGAGCATCGAGCTGTTGAACCACCAGCTGAGCTTGCGGGCCGGCGCGATCGCGCAGACCGGATAGCCGATCTTCTTCTGGTCGATGAAGGCGGCCTGCGCCTCCTCGTTGCCCGCCTCGTAGCCCTGGGCCAGGTCGTCGCTCTTCCAGCCCCTGGGATCGCGGCGCGGCCGGGCGTAGTCCTCGAACGTCCGCAGCGCGCAGTGGGCGTACTCGTGGTGCAGCGCGACGAAGGACTCGCCCTCGGTGCGGAAGGGGCCCACGCCCGGCCCGTCGAAGCGCTTCTGCCGCACCAGCGCGCGGATGCCGGCCGCCGTCAGCGCCGTCGCGTCGGCGCAGTGCTCGAAGTCCTCCCACTCGCTGAGGATGTAGCGGGCGCCGTCGGGCCGGAGGCCGAATCCCTCGAGCGGGCTCAGGGTGCGGGGGTTCTCGACCTTCGCCTCGTAGCAGATGCTCGGCTGCAAGAAGGAGTCCTTGCGCGGGTTGCCGCGGAAGTAGACCGAGCCGACGTCGCGCTGGGCGCGCACCAGCCGCACGAAGATCTCGTCGACCCGCGCGTCGCCGGTGAGCTCCTGGTAGCGCAGCAGCGGATCGATCATCAGATCGACCATCCAGCCCGAGCACCACGGATCCTCCGCCTTGCCTCCGTCGTGCTGCTCGGCGTTGTGGACGAAGCAGTTCTGCGGCGGGAAGTGGCTCTTGGTGATGGCGTCGAGCTCTGCCTGGTCGGTCGTGGTGATGTGGCGGTGGGCGGTCTCGAACACCTGCTTGGCCGCGGCCAGGAGGTCGGCCTCGCCGGTCAGCAGGAAGCCGTACACGAGGCCCTCGATGCCGGTGCCGAGCAGCCGCTCGGTCCACAGCTTGTCGGAGGCCCGGGCGTGGCCCTCGCGGTAAGGCACCATGAACAGCGGCTCGTCGCGCCACATGTGGGCCATGTTGCGCCCGGCGGCGAGGGCGGCCTCGTCGCCGGTGAGCGCGTAGTAGGCCTGCACGCCGCGCAGGTGCGAGTACTTCGAGTCGTACGACAGGTCCTGCTCGTTTCGCTTGAGCGTGAACATCCCGCCGCGATCGATCTTCGACACGTAGAACGAGCAGGCCCGCAGCGCGTGGCGCAGGTAGCGCTGCGCGCCCAGGTGGACGTACGCGGTCAGGAAGGTGGTGCAGCGGTCGTAGAGCCACGCCTCGTACGCCTCGTTGGTGTCCGGCACCGACGCGCGGTTGATGCGGTAGTCGGTCAGGTGCATCGCGGCGTCGGCGAAGCGCTCGAGGTTGTCGGAGAAGAAGGCCAGCCCGGCCAGCTCCGGCGTGGCCCGCAGCTCCTCGCGCGTCATCAGCTCGCCGAGGATCCCGGTGGCGGCCAGATAGCCGGGCGGGTAGGTGGCCAGCACGCGCGGCTCGGCGCCGGTGTAGAGCGTGATGTCGGCCGGGTTGCGCTCGACGAGCCGGTACTGGCCGCCCTCGGACGCGATCCGCCGGTCCACCACACGCGCGATCTCGGGCGACGGCATCGTCGTCCCGGTGTAGGGGCGCGTGTCCGCCGCCGGCGCCGGGCCCTCGCCTCGCCAGCGCACGCGCAGGTCGATCGACTTGCCGGTCATGGCGGCGGCCGGGAGCTGGATCAGCAGCGACCGGATGCCGCGCCGCTTCCCGTCCGGCCGGTAGCGGAAGAGGATCGGCCGCACCACGAGCCCGGCCACGCTGTCGCCCGAGCCGCCGACCTGCGCGCGGACCGTGGCCGGGTCGGCGACCGCTCCGTCGGGCACCGGGAGGCCGAACGAGACGATCGACCCGCCGTCGGCGATGCGCTCGAGGTGAACGGTCACGCCCGATCGCCAGTCCTGCTTTTCAGGACGCGCCGGGGCACCGGGCCCGGCGGCCTTCGGCGCGGCGTCCGGCCTGACCGAGTTGCAGCTTACGGCGAGGAGGCACGACAGAGCGGCGACCCGCGCGGCGATGTGCACCACAAAGGCCTAGCAGCCGCGAGCCATCGGGGCCAGGAACCGCCTGCTCACCCGGCCGGGGCGGGAGCAGAAAGTGCGCGATCAGACTGGTTCGAGCGGCGCGCTGCGCGGCGCCGTGTCCGGCAGCACGATGCCGCCGCGGTCGCCGATCTCCACGCTGCCGTAGCGCTCGGCGAAGAAGGGCGGGAGCGGCCGCGCCCCCGGGCAGGCCAGCCACAGGCGGAGCAGGTGGCGGCGGCGGGCCGGCTCGGGCCAGTCCTCGAACGCGGTGCGGTCGTGCAGCACCGTGTGGTTGTGGACCAGCTGGATGTCGCCCGGCCGGAACTCCATGTGCAGGTGCAGCGCCGGATCGTTGGTCAGGTCGTCGAACAGATCGAGCGCGGCCACCTGCTGCGCAGTGAGGCGCGGCACCTCGGGGAAGCGCTGCGCGCTGTCGATGTAGGGCCGGTGATAGAGCGCGGTGAGGTGCCCCTCGTACCAGCTGAACACCGGGATGTCGAACCACGGGTTCTTGCCGGCCGGCACCTCGCCGCGTCGATCGGTGGCGATCGGCTGCAGCAGCACGGACAGGAGATCCGGCCGGCGCCGGCGCATCTCGTTGAAGATCGTCGACGAGCTGACCAGGGTGGAGAGACCGCCGCGCTTCGCCGTGGCCAGACAGAGCAGGCCGACGACGTCGCACGAGTCTGTGTGATAGGTCTGGCGCTCGCTGGTCTGGTAGATGCGCACGTGCGGATCGCGGCTCGACAGGCCCAGGTCCGCGACGTGGCCGAGCAGGTGGCCGGCCGCGTTCTGCGCCCTGGCCCGGCCCATGTGCGCGCCCATGCCGAAGAAGGCGATCGCCGCCTCCCGCCGGGTCATGCGGTCGACCGGCAGGCCGCGCAGGAGCACGAAGCCGCGCCCGTCGAGGAGGTCGTGCATCACCGGCTCCAGCTTCGCGGCCAGGGTGGGCAGCGGGAAGTCGGCGCGGGTGAGCGATGCGATGTCGGCGGAGCTGGCCGCCAGCGGCGCGACCGCGGCCTCGATCTCGGCGATGTCGGCCGGGTCGAGCGGGACGATCCAGTCGGTCCGACTCATCATGTCCGGCCCGTACCAGGCGGCCGCGCCGCGCTGCTCCGGCGGCAGGGAGGCGAGCAGCTCGCGGGAAGCGGCAGCGTCGGCAGCGTCGGCGCTCATGCGAGGTCCGGACTATCGCCGATGTGCGGCCGGCCGGGAAGCGTGCGGGGAAAGCAGGGAAGCGGGCAGGGTGTCGGCCCGGCGTCGGCCTGTCGGCCTCACGGCCCGCTATCGAAGGCGCGCAGGTGGTAGGCCAGGCTCGCGCCGATCATCTTGCTGTCGCCGTCGAGGTCGGCGCCGGCGAAGCCTGCGATCGTGATCCAGGGCGTGAGCCACACGTCGATCTTCACCCTCGGCTCGACGAACGCGGCCGTCACGTGGTGGGTCTCCGACAGGATGCAGGCTCCATACTGGCTGTCCACGGCGAGCGACACGTCCTGCACGCCGGCCACCAGCTCGGCCGCCAGCCCGGCGCGTCCCAGGCGGCCGCGCACGCCGGCCACGCCGCCGGCTCCGATGTACAGCGTCCGGTGCGCGGCCATGATCGGGCCGGCGCCGCCGCCGGTCATCTCGACGTCGGCGCCGGAGTCGGACAGCAGGCCACCGATCTCGAGATCCGCGCCCACGTAGAGCGGCGACGGCAGGGCCAGGGCCAGGCGCAGGGCCGCGCCGGCCGCGGTCGCGCGGTCGCTCTCGGTCGCCACGCTGTAGGCGAAGCTGCCGGTGTCGTGCTCCATCACGCCGTCCCCGGCGAAGCCCGCGTCGAGCTGGCGGGTGAAGAAGCCGGCCTCGACGGAGAGCGCCGGCAGGTGCGTGCGCTCCGACCAGCCCGCGCCGAACCGGCCGCACTGCTGGTGCCCGACCACGTCGCTGACCTCGGAGCAGGCGGTGGCGGAGGAGGAGTCGTCGCCGGAGCCGCCGCCCCTGCTGGAGCCGCCGCCGTCGCCGGTCCCGTGGCAGCTGTCGGCGTGCGCGGATCGCGGAGCGGCCAGGGCCACCGCCAGCGTGCCGACCGCCGCGAGCATCGCCGCGACCGGGGACAACGGTCCGCCTCGGCCGGGGCTCGCCACATGGCGATGTCGACGGCGCCGAGACGCGTCGCTCATGACGCCTCCGGAGCCCGGGCATCGCGCGGGCGGGCGACGCAGAGCCACCTCGGCGCGGTCGCGCCAGCATCGCCGGCCAGGCGGCCGACGTCGACGCAGGCAGATCGCACGCGCGCCGCGGTCGCGCCGGCCGGCGCGGCTCGTCGCAGCTCGAGCACCTCGCGGCCCGCGCTCCGGGCCTCGAGGCTGAGCGGCCGGATCTCGCGGCGCGGATCGTAGACCGCCAGCGGCTGCTCGCGTCCGCCGGCGTCGCGGCCAAAAGCGCGCAGCGTCGTGAAGTTGACGACCACCGCTCGATCGCAGCGGTTGCCGAAGTCGATCACGACCGCCTGTCCGATCGCACCGGCCCGACTCCACCGGCCCGCGACCGCCACGTCCAGGCAGCCGACCGTCGCGCGCGCACCGGCGAGCGCTCCGGCGGCGGGCTGGCCGGCGAACGAGCCGGGCTGGTAGCCGCACGCGGCGCAGACTGCCAGCGCGACCATCACGAGCGCCGATCCCGCGACCCGATGTGGCGCGAGTGCATCCATCTCGCTCCGACGCCAGCTTACCCGACGGAGAGCGCCGTCGCACCAGTTGTTGACGGCGCGGCGACAGGACCGACGGACCGCGGGGAGGGCACCGCCGCCGGCCGTACCGATGCAGCGCCAGCCCGGCGCTCAGAGCTCGTCGCGCTCTGCCAGGGCCAGGACGGCGGCCCGCACCTCGCTCTCGATGCCCTTGACCGCCGGGTGATCGACGCCGGCCTCGCCGCGGAAAAGAGACAGGCCGTCGACCAGGCTCACGACGAGGAGCGCGCGGCGCTGGGCCCGGCGGAGCCCGAGCGCCGGGTTGAGCGCGAGGAGATTGGCCGCGGCGAAGTCGATCCAGCGCCGGTAGAAGCCGTTCATGACCTCGGCCACCTCCGCGTCGTGGGCCGACAGCGCCCACAGCTCGCGCAGGAAGATCTGCTCCTCGCGCGCCGCCTGGGAGCGAAGAAACTGGTCAAGTGTCCAGATCAGGCGCTGCCGCGGGTTCATGCGGCCCTCCGCCATGCGCCGCGCCAGCGCCCGCGTGTTCTCCGCCATCGCCTCCTCGAACAGCGCGCGCACGAGGTCCACCTTGGCCGGGAAGTAGTACTGCACGTTGCTCTGGCGGATGCCGACCCGCTGGGCCACCTTGCGCGTCGTCAGCGCCGGGTAACCCTCGCTGATCAGGACAGCCCGGGCCGCCTGCAGGATCTCCTGGGCGCGGTGCTGGCCCTTTACCTGGACCGCGGTGCCGGGCCGCGCCCGCGTCCTGGCCGCCTCCGGCTTCCGGTCGTCGCCCTTCGATGCCGATCGTCTCGCCATGTGCGTCGGATCCCATCCTACAGCGCGGTCCCCACGCGCGGGGGTCGATGTCGCCGGGGCCAGCCCCCGCCGCCGGTTCGTCGCTTGACAGAACTGGTCAATTGACCTATTTCTGACGTGCGCCGATCAGGCGCCAGGAGGCACTCATGGATTCACGCGAGACCCCGACCCTCTCTGCCCGGCAGTTCGACGACGAGCGCAGGTTCGTCGACACCGACTTCGGCCGCATCGCCTACGTCGAGCGCGGCCAGGGCCCTGTCGCGCTGTTCATCCACGGCGCCGTGCTCAACGGCTTCCAGTGGCGCCACCAGCTGGCCGGGCTGTCCGACGTGCGGCGCGTCATCGCCCCGGACTCGATGGGGATGGGGCACACCGAGATCAGGTCGGGCCAGCCGCTCGGCATGAAGCAGCAGGCGGCCATGCTGCGCGCCTTCGTCGACGCGCTCGGCATCGACCGGGTCGATCTGGTCGGAAACGACAGCGGAGGCGGCGCGGCCCAGATCTTCGCCGCCCGCAACCCGGAGCGCATCAGAACCCTCACCCTGACCAACTGCGAGGTCCACGACTACGACGAGAACGGCCCCGCCTCCCAGCAGCTGCGCCAGCTCATCGAGACCGGCGCGCTGGTGAGGACGCTGAAGGGGGCGGCGGAGAACGCGGCGGTGGGCAAGGCCGCCATGGCGCCGTTCTACATCGACGCCCAGCGCCTGCCCGACGAGGCGGTCTTCGCCTACGTGAGGCCGCTGGTCCAGTCGTCGGCCCGCATCGAGCAGATGCTGGGCTTACTTCGTCGCCACGACGAACGCGGAGCTGATCGAGATCGCGCCGCAGCTGCGCGCGCTCCCGGCCCCCGCGCTCGTGATGTGGGGCACGGGCGACGGCTTCTTCCCGCTGAAGTGGGCCTACTGGCTGAAGGACAACCTCCAGCGCGTCGAGGAAGTCGTCGAGATCGAGGGCGCGCCGGTGTTCTGGCCCGAGCAGCGTCCGGAGCAGCTGAATCGAGAAGCTGCGCGAGCTCTGGGCCCGCCACTCCTGATCGCCGCCGCGTCGATCCGTACGGCGCCCCTCTGTGCACGGGGGTAGACTGCGGCCGGGGAGATGGCCCAGATCATTCTGGTGCATGGTGCCTGGCACGGTGGCTGGTGCTGGGGAGATTTCGCGGCGCGACTGGCCGAGCGCGGGCACGTCGTCCGCGCGCCCACGCTGCGCGGCCACGAGCATCCGCCGGGACGCATCTGGCACCGCATCCGCGACTACGTGGCCGACGTGCGCAGCGCGGTCGCCGAGTGCGCGGATCCGCCGATCGTGGTCGGCCACTCCATGGGCGGCTTCGTGGTGCAGAAGTTCCTCGAGGGCGGCCGCGCGTCCGGCGGCGTGCTGATGGCGTCGGCGCCGCCGTGGGGCGTGGTTCGGTCGGCAGCGCGGCTGGCGACGCGCCACCCGCTCGCCTTCCTCAAGGCCAATCTGTTCCTCCGGCTGCGTCCGCTCCTGTCCACTTCCGCGCTGGTGCGCGACCTGATGTTCACCGAGAGCACGCCGGCGGAGATCATCGACCGCTGCTATCGAGCGCGTCCAGGACGAGTCGTACCCCGCCTTCCTCGACATGCTGCTGTTCTCCCGGGTGCGGCCCAGGCGCGTGCAGGTGCCGCTGCTCGTGCTGGGCGCCGAGCACGACCCGATCTTCAACGTGGCCCAGGTCGTGAACACGGCCCGCGTCTACCACACCGAGGCCGAGATCTTCCCCGGCCTCGGCCACGACATGATGCTCGACCGCGGCTGGGAGCGCGTGGCCGATCGCGTCGATGCCTGGGCGTCGACGCTGCCGCGAGCGCCGGAACGCCGGCCGGGCGCGTAGCCGCGATCGTCGGCCGGTCGCGCCGATCTACCTGGCGGGCGGCCGATCCTCGAGCGCCGCCAGGGCGTTGCCGACCGCGTTGGACAGGGCGCCCTCGAAGGCGGCCGGGTCGGAGTAGATGCGCATGAGCGCGCCGAGCTCGGCGAAGTTGCGCACGAAGTCGGCCGTGAGCTGCACGAACCGCGAGGCGGTCAGCATGCTGATGTGGTGCATTCGATCGCGGTGACGGGCCAGCCACAGCGCCCAGTCCTTGCTGACGTGCATCGATGCAGCGCGCGTGGCGCGGGCGTCGATGAAGAGCTGGATGCGGCCCGGCCCGGTGACGTCGGCCTCGAGGGCCAGGAAGGGCGCCTCGCCCAGCTCGCCGGTGTCGGTGCCCTCGATCGCGATGACGACGACGTACGGAGCGGGCCAGCGGATCGACAGCGAGCAGCTCACGCCCTCGAACCTCACCTCGTCCCCTGGCCGCACGCCCCAGTTCTAACACGCGCCGCGCGCGCCGCCGGCGAGATGGTGCGAGAATGCCGGCGCGATGCGCGCCCCTGTCTTCTCGAGCGTTCTCTGCGCCATGCTTGCCGGCTGCGCGAACGGCAAGGCCGCCGACGTGGCCGCCCCGGCTCCCGCGCCGCCGGCCGCCAGCTCCGACCCGGAGCTGGGCCGCCTGACCGGCAAGATCCGCGAGGTCGCGGCAACCGAGCCGGTCGAGCTGCGCCTGGACACGATGCTGCGCGCGGTGGAGCTGCTCGGGAAGAGTCACGTCGATCTCGGCCAGGCCGCTCCTGCTCGAGGCGATCGACGTCGCGATCGAGAGCCCGGAGTCGTGGAGCTACCGCCAGCGCATCCTCGACCAGGCCGCGCTGCTCGACGTGGAGGCGAGCCGCACCGCGAAGCTCCCGGAGACCGGGCCGAGCGCCCCGGAGGCGCCCGCGCCGCCACAGGAGAAGCTGCCCGACTACGACAAGATGGCCAGCGCCGAGGTCCTCGCCGCGATCGGCCGGCAGAAGAGCCCGACCGCCCGCCTGTGGGGCGTGGCCGCGCTGCTGCCGCGCGCCGATCTCACGCCGGAGCAGCGCAGCGCGGCGCTCCGCGAGGCCGAGGAGCAGCTGCCCAGGATCGAGAACAGCCTCGCTTCTCTCCAGATATTCAGCCGGCTGTTCGACCAGTGCGGCCAGCTGGACGACACACCTGTGTTTGCGCAGCTGGCGCTGGCGGCGGCCAGGCTGTTCGCCTGGGCCAGGGAGTGCCCCGATCCGGCGTGCGTGCAGCTCCGCCGCACCAGCTTGCCTGTGTTCTACAGCGGCGCGGCCAGCCTCGTGCGCGAGGCCGGCGTCCAGCCGGCTCCGGACCCGTCGCTCGAGGCGCGGCTGCTCCTCCAGGATCTGATGTCGCGCCTCAACCGCGAGTTCGACGTCACGCTGACCGCGCTCGATGGATCGAAGGTCCGGCTCCAGGAGCTGCGCGGCAAGATCGTGCTGCTCAATTTCTGGGCCACCTGGTGCCCGCCCTGCCGCCGTGAGATGCCGGCGCTCGACGAGCTCTACCGGCAGTCGAAGGACCGCGGGCTCGTCGTTCTCGCCGTCACCGACGACGACGTGGCCGCGGTTCGCGAGTACGCGGCGAAGAACAGCTACTCGTTCCCGATCGTCCTGGACCCGGAGCGGCGGTCGTTCGAGAAGTATCGCGTGGCCGGCTACCCGAGCAGCATCATCATCGACCGCGAGGGCGGCATCGCCGCTGTGTTCATGGGCGCGCGCTCGCGTGCCGGGTTCGGCCGCGCCCTCGAGCGGGCCGGCCTCTGAGGGCGCCATGGGAGGAAAGTTGTTCGACCTGCCGCGCATGCCGCGCGCCGAGTATCTCGAGCGCGAGGCGGAGGTGCGGCGCTACCTCGACGGTGTCATCCCCGGCGCGTACCGGATCCCGCGCTTCTACGCCGACAAGCCCGACTTCGGCGACATGGATGTGCTCGTGGCCAGCCGGCCCGACTGGGACCGGCTGCGCGAGCGCTTCGTGGCCGACCTGGGCATCACAGGGGTCAAGTCGGTCGGCCACGTCTACTCGACCGCGTATCGCGGTCTGCAGACCGACTTCTTCGCCGTGCCGGCGGCGTACCTGGACACGCAGTACGACTTCATGTCGTTCAACGACGTCGGCAACTTCATCGGCCGCATGTGCCGGCGGTTCGAGCTCAAGTGGGGCGAGCGCGGCCTCGCCTACGTGTACAGGCGCGCCAGTGGCAACTACGTCGCCGACCTGGAGCTTTCCCGCGACTTCGCCCCGGTGTGCGCGTTCCTCGGCCTCGACCACGCCCGGTGGCAGGCCGGATTCGCGTCGCTCGAGGCGGTGTTCGACTGGGTGGTGGCCTCGCGCTACTTCTCGGTCGCGCCGTACCTCGACGTGCGCGGCGACCTGGCCCGCCGCATCCAGGTGCGGCCCAACGTGGAGCGCTTCGTGGCCTACCTGCGCGAGCGCGGCATCGAGCGCCGCTTTCAATTCGAGGAGCGCGCCGCCTATCTCCCGCTGGTCGTCGCCGCGTTCCCGGACGCGGACCTGCCGGGGCAGATCGAGCGCGAGCGGGCCGCCGAGGCGCGCGCGGTCGCGGTGGCCGGCAAGTTCAACGGCAAGCGGGTCATGCAGCTGGTGCCCGGCCTTGTCGGCGAGCCGCTGGGCGAGTTCATCCGCAGCTTCCGCGCCTCGTTCGACGACTTCGCCGGCTGGGTGATCGCGACGCCACAAGATGCGATCGACCGGGCCATCGTCGCAGCAGCAACAGAACCGCCAGCGCCGCCGCCGGCGTGAGGCCGGAGTCGCCGCCGACCCCGCAGCCGCCGCTCTCCTCGGAAGGCGAGTCGAGCTCCGGGCCGGGGGCGAACGCGCGCACGGTGCCGTCGAAGCTGGCCACGAACATCAGCCCGCCCGCCGGCACCGGGCTGGACATCATCGGCACGCCGACATCGCCGAACCACAGCTCGGCGCCGTTGCGGGCCGACAGGGCGCGCACGAAGCCGTCGGGGCTCACCGTCCACACCAGGCCCGGGGTGAGCGCCGGCGCGGCGGCGAAGGCCGGCACCTCGCCGCGATAGTGGGTGGTGCGGATGATCGGGCTGCCCGCCGGGGCCGACCACAGCCTGCGACCCGAGCCGGCGTCGAGCGCGAACAGCGCGCCGGTCTGCGTGGCCACGTACAGCACGCCGCCGTGAAGTGCCGGCGTGGCCGCGGCCCAGCAGGCCCAGTCGAACCCGACAGGATCGAGCCTGGTTCGACCACAGCGTGCGGCCGCTCGCCAGATCGAGCGCGTACACGTCGGTCCGCTCGTTGACCACGTAGACCGTGCGCTCGCCGATGGCGGGCGAGCCCTGGATGCCCTGCGCCACGTCGGGTCCGGTCTGCCAGACCATCTCGCCGGTGGCGGCGTCCAGGGCCATCAGCCCCTCCTGCCCGCGATCGAACGCGGTCACCAGGAGCCCACCGGCGAGCGCCGGGCTTGTGTGCGACGCCAGCTCGCCGACGCCCGGTTCGATTGGAGTCGCGCTCCACAGCACCTCGCCGGTCTGCAGCTCGAACGCGGCCAGCTCGCGCCCGCCGCCGGCGTAGACGACGCCGTCCTCGATGATCGGCGCCGCGTACAGGCTGCGCGAGCTCGGCGCCGCCCACGGCGCCAGCGCCGCGGTCCAGCGCTCCTCGCCGGTGGCCGCGTCCACCGCATTCACGCTGCCGTCGAGCGCGGCGAACACGACCACGCCGTCGGCGGCGGCCGGCGCGTTGCGCACCGCCGCGCCGACCCGCCGCTGCCACAGCCGCTCTCCGGTGACCGCATCGAAGGCCGCGACGCCACCGTCGGTGCCGGCGGCGAGGTCGGACACCGGCACGAACACGCGGCCGCCGGCCACCACCGGCGCGCCCTGGACGTGGCCGCCGGTGCTGGCCACCCACTGCGTGCGCAGCGGAAACCCGGTCTCGACCGGTGACCAGCCGAGGTGGCGCGGCGATCCCGAGAGCGACGCCCAGTCGCGCAGCTCTCCGACCGCGGGCGGATCGCCCACGACGACGTTGACAGCGTCGGTCAGCGTGTAGCCGTCGGCGAGGACCGCCTCCACCTCGATCCGGTGGACGCCCGGCTCGCACAGGGCCAGCGGCTCGGCTGCGTGGGCCCAGCCGCCGGCGTGAGCGAGCGCGACCTCGTCGATGCCCTCCGCCCGGACCGCGAGTGACCTCACGGCGGTGCCGGCCTCGACCGCGACCACCAGCGGCACGCGGCAGCGCGGCGCGATTCTGCTCGGCGGCCGGCGCCACGATGCGCAGCACCGGCCGGTTGACCAGGGTGCGGTGCTCGCTCTGCAGCGATCCGTCGGCGGCGAGCGAGAACACGCGATAGCCGGCCGGCGTGAGGTCCATGCCGCCCATCGCCAGCGGCTCGGTGTTGTACTCGACCAGCCCGTCGTGCAGGAGCACGCGGTTGCTGTGCATGTGGCCGGTGAGCAGCGCGTCGACGCCGCGCTCTGCCAGGGCGGCGACCAGCTCGTCGCCGGGCGGCGCGTGCAGGAGCGCCACCACGGTCGGGTCGCCGTCGAGCAGCGCGAGGTCGCGGTCGACGAAGCGCACGCGCTCGTCGAGCGACGCCGCGTCGTTGAGCACGATGAAATGGGCGCCGCCGGCGTTGAAGGCGTAGGTGGGTGGGCCGAGGTGCATGCGATAGGCCTCGCCGCCGTCGTACCAGTCGTGGTTGCCCGGCACCGGCACGTACGGCGTGTCGATCGCCGCGGCGGCGGCCAGCACGGTGGCGAACTGCTCCGGCCTGTTCGACTGGGTGAGGTCGCCGGTCACCGCGATGAAGTGAGGCCGCGGCTCGAGGTCGGTGGCCTGCTGCAGCGCGAGCACCTGATCGGAGGCCGGCATGCCGTTGATGCCGGCGTGCGTGTCGGACGCCACCACGAAGGTGAGCGGACCGGTGCGCGACAGGGGTCGCACCGCCAGGTCGACGGTGCGATCGCCGCCGGGCGGGACCGCGGCCCAGAACGGCCCGGGGTCGAGTCCGTCGCGCGCCAGCACCCAGACGATGCCGGCGCGCTCCGGCACCGACAGCGAGTAGGCGCCGAGCTGGTCGAGCGGCGCGTCGCGCGTCGTCTCCCAGAACACGACGCCGTCGGCGAACACGCGGTCGGGCGCGGACAGCAGCTGATCGCCGTTGACGTCGACGAACACGGTGCCGGACACGGTGCGGTCGGCCCAGGTCGTGGCGGGAGAAATGACGAGCACGGCGACAAGAGCCGCTCGACGCATGGCGCACCTCGGGCTGCGCGGCGCGCGCGGGGCGCGGCCGGATCGGGCCCCTGCGTCAGCCGGGGCGCGACGCGGAGCGGTCTACGGGCAGATGCAGGCCGCCGGACGCCGGCCGTGCCTCAGCGACGAGGACGGCGGGCCGGCGCCGCTGTCGCAGGCTTTCTCGGGTGGAGCGCGGTCAGCGAGAAAAGTCGTTAAAGGTCCGGGGCTTGCGTGGCAAATCCAGGAACGCCGCGAGATCGCGGAGGGATCGGACGCGGCGAAAAAAAGAGTGCCTCGGTTGTCGATCCGGTTCGGTCTCGATTGACGTCCTCACGAAGGGAGATGGCGATGAGCTTCCACACCTCGTGCATGACGCGTCCCGGACAGACGAGCATCGCCCGCCTCGAGCTGGCGGTCGGCGCTGCCGCCGGCCTCGGCCTGGTGGTGAGCCTCCTCCTCGGTGTCGCCGGTGCCGCCGTCGGGTCCGCCCTCGCCGGCGTGACTGCGATCGCCAGTGCGGTGTGGGGACGCGTTGCCGAGCGCGGCCAGCCGCTGGGACCGTACGCCGTGTTCGAGAAGCTGGGTGAGGGCGCGATGGGCGTCGTGTTCCGCGCGCGGCACCGGTCACAGGGCCGCCCGGTCGCGATCAAGATCTTCCCGGCCGAGCGCTCCAACCCGGAGAACCGGGCGCGCTTCGAGCAGGAGGCGCGGATGACCGCGCGGCTCACCCATCGGAACACCGTGCGCGTGTTCGACCACGGTCGCGCCGCCGACGGCACGCTGTACTACGCGATGGAGCACCTCGAGGGCTACACCCTGGCCGAACTGATCGAGCGGGACGGCCCGATGCCGGCCGACCGCGCCATCCGCATCCTCGACCAGATCGCCGCGGCGCTCGGCGAGGCGCACGAGATGGGGATCATCCATCGCGACATCAAGCCGGCCAACATCTTCCTCACCGACGGCGACGTGGTGAAGGTCCTCGACTTCGGGCTGGTCAAGCAGGTCGGCCCGGCGCGCGCCGGCGACGCGACCGTCCCCGCGCGCACGCACGACAGCACGTTCGCCGGCACGCCGCTCTACATGGCGCCGGAAGCGATCACCACGCCGGACCTGGCCGACGGGCGGACCGATCTCTACGCGCTCGGCGCGGTCGGCTACTTCCTTGTCAGCGGGCAGGACGTCTTCACCGGCCGGTCCGTGCCGGAGGTGTGCGGCCACCACCTGCACTCGGTGCCGGTGTCGCCGTCGGCGCGCCTGGGCGCCCCGATCGCCTCCGGCCTGGAGTCCCTGATCCTGCGCTGCCTCGAGAAGGATCCCGCGCGGCGGCCGGCGAACGCGAACGAGCTGCAGAACGCGCTTCGCGGCTGTCTGGACGGCGGAGCGGCGCTGGCGGCATAGTGCTGCTCCGGCGCCGCGCCTCTGCCAGGGCTCGAAAGGCCGAGGCCGCAGGCGGGCCGATGGCGCTGGCGCTACGATGTGGCGGCTGTACATCGGGCGGACACAGCGCAGGAGATCATGAGTCGGCGACCGGCGGCGAGCCTGTTGATGCACCTGGACCACCGCGAGCAGACGCGCGGCACGCTGCAGGAGCAGATCTACGCCGGCGTGCGGCGCGCGATCCTCGCCGGCGTCATGCGGCCCGGCACCCGGGTGGCGTCGTCGCGGGCGCTGGCTCGCGACCTGGGCGTGTCGCGCACCACGACCCAGCTGGCCCTCGAGCAGCTGGAGGCCGAGGGATATCTCACTGCGCGGCGCGGCTCCGGCACCTACGTGGCCGAGCAGCTGCCCGACGACCTCCCGGCCGTCGTGACGGGCGGGCTGCCGGGTGCGCGACCCCATCCGACGCTCTCGCGACGCGGTGAGCTGCTGGCGACGTGCATGCCGCCGGCCCGCCGCATCGTCGGTCCGGCGCGCGCCTTCCGCATCGGCGTGCCGTCGCTCGAGCAGTTCCCGATCCGCCTGTGGTCGCGGCTGGCCAGCCGGCGCATCATGTCGGTCAAGGCGACCCAGCTCGACTACGGCATGGCCAGCGGGCTGCGCGCGCTGCGCGAGGCGATCGCCGAGCACGCGAGGACGTCGCGCGGCGCCCGCTGCGAGGCGGATCAGGTCTTCATCGTCGGCAGCGCCCAGAGCGCCATCAATTTCCTTTGCCGGCTGCTGCTCGATCCGGGCGACGCGGCGCTCATGGAGGAGCCGGGCTACCCGGGCGCGTGGACGGCGATGCGCGCGGCCGGGGCTGCCATCGCGCCGGTGCGCGTGGACGCCCAGGGCCTCGATCTCGAGAGCGGCGGCGTGCCGCCGGGCGGCGCGCGCCTGGCCTACGTGACGCCGTCGCACCAGTTTCCGCTCGGCGTGCCGATGAGCCTGCCGCGCCGCCTCGCGCTCCTGCGCTGGGCGGGCGCCACGGGCGCGTGGGTGATCGAGGACGACTACGACAGCGAGTTCCGGCACGGCGCGCAGGGGATCCCGTGCCTGCAGGGGCTCGACTGCGACGGCCGCGTGGTCTACGTGGGCAGCTTCAGCAAGGCGGTCTTCCCCTCGCTGCGGCTGGGATTCGTGATCGCGCCCCCCGCGCTTCACGAGCGCCTCGTCGCGGCGCGCAGGGGCGGCTCCGACCCGCAGCCGCCGTTTCTGGAGCAGGCGGTCCTGGCCGACTTCATCGGCGGCGGCCACTTCGCGCGCCACCTGCGCCGCATGCGCGCGGCCTATCGCGAGCGGCTGGAGGCGCTGAACGCAGGGGCGGAGCGCCACTGCGCCGGCGCGCTGCGCGTGCGGCCGGTTCGCACAGGGCTGCATGCGGTGGCCGACATCGTGGACGCGGTCGACGCCTCCTCGGTGGTCGAGGAGGCCATGGCGCGGGGCGTGGAGGCCATGCCGCTGTCGGCGTATTCCTACGGCCGCGGCCGGATGGCCAACGCCCTCGTGCTCGGCTATGGCGCGGTCGGCGTGGACGCGGTGCTGGAGGGGATGCGCGTCCTGGCCGCGGCGATCGACGCGGCCAGGCGCCCTGCGGTCAGGGATCGCGCGCGGCCCGCGCGGGCCCGCTCGGCCTCCTGACGCGCACTGAGGTGAGGCGACGATCAGGGCCGCGCGAGCAGCTCCACCTCCGCCAGGGTCGTCCCGGCCGGGCCGGTCAGCGACAGTCGGTAGTGCACATAGGCGCCCGGGCTGCACACCTTGAACGGGCGCGTCTGCGAGCGCCAGCGGAAGGTCTGGTTGCGCCGCTCGTCGAGCACGGTCCAGCTTGTGCCGTCGTTCGAGCCCTCGAGGACCCAGCCGGTCGGATCGGCGGCGCTGTCCGCCGAGGTGATCGTGTAGAAGACGACCTGCGGCGCGCCGGCGGTGAACTGGACCTGGACCGACGGGTTCGCGGTCGCGAAGCTCACCTGCGTCATCGACGTGTCGTCGAACAGCGCGCTCACGTCGGTGCCGTCGCCGGCGCTCGGCACGCTGTCGGGGCCGGTGGCGGCGTCGCGCAGCGGCCGCGGGATCTGGCCTTCCGGCGTGATCGACGGCGGAGCGTCGTGCGGGCCGGTTCCCCAGGACGACGGCGCCGGCCCCATGTCGAACTCGAGCGTCGCGCCGCCGGCCAGGAGGTCGTGGGGCAGGTAGGTCTTGCTGTACTCTTGGCCGTTCACCCTGAGCCCCTGCACGTACACGTTCTCGCGGCTGTTGTTCGGCGCGTCGATGACGATCGACTTGCCGTTCTCGAGGTGGATGGTCGCCCGCCGGAACAGCGGCGAGCCGACAACGTAGCTCGGGCTGCCCACTTGTAGAGGGTAGAAGCCGAGCGCGCTGAAGATCTGCCACGACGCCGTGGCGCCGTTGTCCTCGTCGCCGAGGAAGCCCTGTCCGATCTCGCTGCCCAGCCACAGGCGGGCCAGCGCGTCGCGCACCAGGGCCTGCGCCTTCGACGGCTGGCCGGCGACGTTGTACATGTAGATGATGTGGAACGAGGGCTGATTGCTCAGCCCGAGCTGGCCCATGCGCACGTCGCGGGCCTCGCGCATCTCGTGGATGACGCCGCCGTACGAGCCACCCAGCGTGGCGGTCTCGGGCGTGGCGAAGAACTGATCGAGCTTGCCCGCCAGCGCGTCGCGACCGCCGTACAGGCTGGCCAGCCCCCCGCCGTCGTGGGGCGCGTCGAACGCCATGTTCCAGCCGTCGGTCTCGGTGTAGTCGAAGCCCCACACCGCCGGGTCGTACTCCGACGGCGACAGGCGGAAGCTGCCGTCGGGGTTGCGGCCCTGGAAGAACTGGATGGCCGGGTCGAACAGGTTGGCGTATCCGAGCGACCGGTCGAGGAAGTACTCGGCCTCCTCGGCGAACTGCTGGCGGCGCGGATTGCCGTGGTCGTGCGCCAGCACCTGCGCCATGCCGGCGATGCCGAAGTCGTTGAGGTAGCCGGCCATGGCCCAGGAGAAGCCGGCGTCGGTGTCGGTCGTCGTGTAGCCCAGGAAGATCGACGTGTCGGCGCCCTTGCGGCCCACGCTCTCGTCGGGCGGGAGCACGGTCGCGTCCCTGAGCGCGGCGTCGTACGCCGCCTCCGCGTCGAAGCCGGTCACGCCCTTGACGAACGCGTCGGCGAAGGCGACGTCGGAGCTGGTGCCGGTCATGAGGTTTGCGTATCCGGGCGACGACCAGCGCGCCACCCAGCCGCCTTCTCTGTACTGCTGCACGAAGCCGTCGATCATCGTGCCGGCCTCGCTCGGCGCCAGCAGGGCGTAGGCCGGCCAGGTGGCCCTGTAGGTGTCCCAGAAGCCGTTGTTGACGTGGATGATGCCAGTCGACGATGCGCGCGCCGGTGCGGGTCGGCGTGCTCGGTCCGTCCGGCGGCGAGACCGGGCTGGCGTGCTGGTAGACCGGCTTCTCCGCCGTGCCGATGTTCTCGAAGCCGGAGTTCGGGTACAGGAAAAGCCGGTACAGGTTGGAGTAGAGCGTCGTCAGCTGATCGTCGCTGGCGCCCTCCACCTCGACGATGCCGAGCTTCTCGTCCCACAGCGCCCGGGCTCGCTCCGCGATCGTGTCGAGCGTGTCGGTCGGCCCGATCTCCAGGGCCAGGTTGCGCTGCGCCTGCTCGATGCTGATGAGCGACGTGGCGATCCGCATGGTCACTGTGCGATCGGCGCCGGCGTCGAAGCGGAAGTAGCCGGTCACGTCCGGGCCGCCGCCGCCCGGCAGCATGCCGCTTGCCGTCACCGGGCTGTCGAAGACAGCGTAGATGAACATGCGCGTGGCGCCGGCCGACAGGCCGCTGCCCACGTCGGAGTAGGCGCTGAGGGAGCCGGCGCCCGGATCGAGGGTGAGGCCGCCGCGGTTGTCGACGTTGTCGAAGATGACGCTGGCGTCGCCGGCCGGGAAGGTGAAGCGGAAGATGGCCGCGTGATCGGTCGGCGCCATCTCGGCGCGCATGCCGTTCTCGAAGTCGACGCTGTACAGGTGGGGGCGGGCGATCTCGTTGTCGTGGCGGAAGGGGAGGGCGCGCGCCGCGCGATCCGCGTCCGGCGGCCCGCTCGCCGCCGACGGCATCACCTGGAAGGTCTGCCGGTCGCCCATCCACGGGCTGGGCTCGTGGCTGAGGCTGAGCGCCTGCAGCTCGGGCAGGTTGTCGGCGTTGTTCATGCGGTGATACGTGTAGAGCCAGCTCAGCGAGCCGGCGTCGGTCACCGGCGTCCAGAAGTTGAAGCCGTGCGGCACCGCGGTGGCCGGGAAGTTGTTGCCGCGCGAGTAGCCTCCGCTCGAGTTGGTGCCGCGCGTGGTGAGCACCAGGTCCGACAGGCGCGCCGGCGCCGGCGCGGCCGGCTCTCCGACGATGCGGATGTCGTCGATCCAGCCGCCGAACGACGCCGCCGGCCCGTTCGGGTTGTCGTAGCCGATGAGGATGCGCTTGATGGTCTTGCCGGCGGCGACGTCGCCGATGCGCGACACGCGGCGGTTCCACTCGCTGTGATAGACGGTGCGCGAGGCGCCCTGACCCTGCGGATCGAGCGCCGCGCCGTGCTGGTCGGCGGCGCCGAGCTCGCTGAGGTAGGTGCCGTCGTCGAACGCGGAGATCGACCGCCGCATAGGTGCTCGGATAGGACAGGTCGGTGGGCTCCTCGTCGGCGAAGAGCAGGTAGGAGAGCTCGCTGGTCGGCGTGACCAGCACGTCGACCTCGAAGATCTTGTTGTAGGAGTAGCCGCGCCCCTTGGCGATGACGCTGCCGCCGTAGCGGAACGCGCGCACGCCGGTGAAGCCGGCGCTCAGCTTCGCGTTCCACGACGCGCCCGGTCCGGCGCCGGCCATGCTGCGCATGTCGATCGCCTCGGGCGGCGTGTCGTCGCCGTCGGACAGCTGGAGCTCGGCTATCTGGAGGATCCCGCCGCCGGCGTTGCGCGTGACGTCGAGGCGGTAGTGGAGGTACGCCGTGTCGTTGGCGAAGTCGTACTGGATGGTGTGGAAGCGCGACGGGAACGACTGGTCGGTGCGCGCGTCGATGTCGGTCCAGGTCACGCCGTCCTGCGAGCCCTGCAGGGTCCAGTCCATCGGGTCGCGCTCCGGCGCGTCGTTGGCCGACGACACCGCGTAGCGGCGCACCGCGACCGGCTCGGTCAGCTCGATCTGCACCCAGCCGGTGGCGGCGAACACGAGCCACTTGGTGGTGAGCTCGCCGTCGGCGATCGACGTGGCGATCTCGCCGGGCGGGTTCTCGCCGCTGGCGGTCACGCCGGCCACGCGGTCCATGATGGTGCCGAGGATCTGGTCGCCCGATTGGCCCGAGACGCCCGATGCCTTCTTGTTCCCGTCGGCGTCGGTCTCGACGGTGTTGCTCCAGGTCGGCTGCGGATCGGCCGCCTCGAACGAGGAGTAGAAGTCCACCGCCGGCTCATCCTCGCATGTCGCCGAGTCGTCGCACGTCGTCGAGTCGTCGCCCGGATCGTCGGTGTCCGGATCGGTGGAAGGGGAGCCGCCGTCGGAGCGGTCGCCGTCGCCGGTGCAGGCGGCGAGCGACAGCGCGAGGGAAAGAGACGGGACCAGGCGGGACCAGCGAGGCGACATGGCAGGGACCTCCGGCGCTCGGCGGTGTGACGGTTCTGGCGGTCGAAGCCTAACGACGCGGGCTCGCGACTGTCATCCGATTTCCCGCACACGGGCGGGTGGTTGCGCGGCTGTCGGGTGTGCGAAGTGGCCCGATCGATCCGGAGCGAAGTGGGTATTCGCCGCACACGCCCGGGGGGCCATGGTCGTCCGGCCGCGAGCTCCTTCGCGGCGAGAACGAAGCACGAGGAGGGACCCCATGAGTCGAATCAGCCGTCGCGTCGCGTTGTTCGTGAGCCTGTCCGTCGCAACCCTGGCCCACGTGGGCGCGGCGAGAGCCGACGATTGCAAGCGCATCCGCGCCGAGATCAATCTGGACGACGGAACCATCCAGGGGAATTTCGGACTCGACGGCACCGTCGTGTTCATCGAGGACGGCGACGGCACCGCCCCTGACACTGCCCCGCCCGGCTCCAGCGTCTTCAGCGGCATCCTGACCATCACCACGAGTCGCGGCACCATCGCGATGCGAGAGACCGGCATGTTCTCCGCCCGCACCGGCAACCCGGACGGCTTCGTCCTCACCTCGTGGGGCGATGGCGCCAGCGGCACCGGCCGCTACGCCAGCGTCGTCGGCGGCGACCTCTTCTTCGCCGGCCGCATCATCGACGGCGCCTTCCTTGTCGACGTGAGCGGCGACCTCTGTACCAAGTAGCCCGAGCGCGAGGCGCGCCTCGCGCTCCAGCCCAGAGGTGCCGGACGGGCGCGTGACTCCCCATTCGCTTCCCGTCCATCACCCCCCGGCCCGCGGTTCGATACTGAGTCGCGGGCCGGGGCTTCCCTTGCCGCAGTTGCTGACAGGCCTGAAAGGGCTTGTCAGCGGTCACGCGTCGCCCTTGCCTGTTTCGAGCGCACGATGACCATGCAATCTCGTGACGCGCACTGCGGCCCTGCTGTTCCTCGTTTCCTGTACAGGACAGGGAGCGATCCGACCCGACGTCGCCAGCATCGGCGATGACGCGGTGTGGAGCGTCGCCAACGCCGAGTCGCACGTGGCGCCCGAGAACGGCAAGCAGGTGCTCCGGCTCTCGCCGGTCGGTGGCAATCGCAAGGGCAGCAACGTCGGCATGGCGCTGATCGCCGGCGTGACGTGCGCTGAAGCTACCATCGACGTCGATCTCCGAGGTCGGGGCGAGGACAGCCCGAGCTTTGTCGGGATCGCGTTCGGCGCCGCCGGCGCCGACCGTTACGAAGCGGTCTACTTCCGGCCGTTCCGCTTCAGATCGGCGGACGCGGTCGAGCGCTCGCACGCGGTGCAGTACATCGCCTGGCCCGAGCATACGTGGGAGGCCCTGCGTGCACGGTCGCCGGGAGTCTACGAGGCTGCGATCACGCCGGTCCCCGATCCGGCAGGCTGGTTCCACGCGCGCATCGAGGTCGGCCCCGCGACGGTGAAGGTATTCGTCAACGGCGCAGCGCAGCCGACGCTCGCCGTGAAGCGCCTCCGTACCGCGAGCGGCCGGATCGGGCTCTGGGTCAACAGCCAGGAAGCTTCGTTCGCGGCGCCCGTGCTCGGCGGGTGCGGCCAGGCCAGCTGAACCGTCGCAGGTCGCACTGCGACGCGACGGCTGACGTCGCACCCGGCGCGGTAAGCCTTCATCCCCGCGATCGAGGCCCCGGCCGCTGGCAGTGTCCATGGATCGCACCTTGCTAGTAGCGGGCTCGGAGGGTTTCGCCATGACAACGACCTTGTATCCGGTTCGCTACCGCGTCGAGAAGCCGGCGCGCTTCATGCGGCTTCAGCTGCTCATCAGGCTCCTGGCCTTCGTCGTCCTCGGCTTGCTCGGTCTCTCGCTCGGGCTCCTGTTCTGGGCGGCCTATATCGGGCTCGCGGTCTTCGCGGCAGCTCGCCTGTCGGGTCCGCGCGATCCGGCGGCGTACATGGCGCAGGACGGTCCGCGCGTGCTGCGCGGCCTCACCTGGTTCGCGGCCGTGCTCGCCTGGCTGGGGCTGGTCACGGACCGGCTGCCCGATGGTTCGCCGCAGGAGGTGGTGCGCATCGACATCGAGCTGTCCGGATCGCCGACCGCCGCCTCGGCGCTCTGGCGTCTGCTCATCGGTCTGCCCAGCGCGCTGGTCCTGTGCCTGCTCGGCGTGATCGGCTGGTTCGTCTGGGTGTGGGCCGCCCTGTCCGTGCTCGTCAACGAGCGCGTGGGCGACGCGGCGCTCGCCTATCTGACCGGACTGCAGCGCTGGACCGTGCGCCTGCTGGCCTACCAGGCGTCGCTCGTCGAGGCCTACCCGCCGTTCTCGTTCGGGGAGCCGCCTCCCCAGCAGCTGCCCGCCGGCCCGGTCGTGTAGGGTCCGCCGGGGGCAGCCTGGCGCCTACGGGACGAGGGTGGCGGTCGAGACGCCCCGGAGAGTCAGGGGGATCGGCTTCTCGGGGTGGGGGCCGGCCATGCGGCCGATGAAGAGGTCGAGGCGGCGGCCCTTGGGGGGCCTGGCCAGGAGGACCCAGGAGCCGTTCCTGTCCAGGGAGATGGGGCGGTACTTGTCCCAGCACTTGTACTCGCCGCCGACGGCGCGGACAGCGCACGCGGTCTTGCCGTCGAAGATGGCGAGCCAGACGGAGTCGGCGGACCAGGCGACGGCCTGGCCGGGGCCGAGCTTGCGGCGGGCGGCCTGGCCGTCGAGGCGGAAGCCGAACAGACTGTCGCCGCTGTCGCCGTCGCGGAAGCGGCCGACAGCGCGCTGGCCGTCGGGCGCGATCGACAGCGCGCCGACCGGCACGTGGGGCGCGACCTTGGTGCGCTGCTCCGGCTGGGCGATCGACGAGCTCCACAGGGCGTCGTGGTCCATGGTGACGACGCGCTCGCCGCGCAGGTCGGCCAGCGCGGTCGCGGCCGGGTCGAAGCCGGCGAGCAGGGAGCCGTCGAGCTGCGGGCGCAGGCGGTAGACCGAGGTGCCGTTGCCGGTGCGGCTCGCGCACAGGACCAGCTCGCCGCCGGGCGAGAGGCGGGCGCGGCCGCGGCAGGGCAGGTACACGGGCGGCGGCACCGGATCGGCGCTGAGGTCGAGCCAGGCCACGTTGCGCCCGAAGTCGAGCAGCAGCGCCGAGCCGTCGCCGGCCACATCCATCCGCATGATGCGTCGCTGCGCCGCCGGCAGCTTGAGCAGCCGCTCCGGCTTCACCGGCGGCGACCTTCGCTTCTTCGACGGCCGCGCGCGGCCGAGTCGCCTTGACGACCGACGCCAGCGGCGCGCGCCACACGGCGCCCTTCTGCACGTAGACGATCCGCCCCGCCGGCGGCTCCGGCCTGGCCAGCGCCGCGTCCGGGACCGCCAGGGCGCCGACGACGGCGACGACGCCGAGCAGGCGCAGCACCACGCGGCCGGCACCGGCCTCGATGCCTCGAACGCGCAGGGGCGGTGTCACGCGGGACGTCACAGCAGGGCCAGGACAGCTTCGGCGGCGGCACGCTCGGAGGTGATGAAGCGGCCGCGGTCGGTCACGTCGAGGAGCAGCGCCGGGCCGAAGCGCGGGCAGTGGACCTCCAGGGCGCGCGCGCCCTCGCCGACCGGCTGGGCCAGGCGCTCCAGATCCGGGCGCGTGAGCGGCTTGCCCTCGAGGAAGACCTCGGACAGGAACTCGAGCGGCGCGACGAAGCCGGCCCCGTTGCGGAACACCCGATCCCGCTGGTTGCCGACGAGCGTGTCTTGTGGAAGCAGCACCGCGTCCCAGTCGCGCTTGCCGATGGCGGCGGCGACGTCGAGATCGAATCGCTCGCGCGGGAAGATGAGCACGAGCTGATCGCCGATCGTCTCGGCGCGCAGAGGCGGCAGCTTGGCCGCCGCCTCCGTCGCCGCCGACGCAGCCGATGCAGCCGCGCTGGCTGCCGCGGCCGCGGCCACCGCTGCCGCCGAGGCGGCGCCATCCGCCGGCGCGGCGTCCGGCCGCGTGCCTCCATCTCGGTTCGCGGCCGGCGCGCGCGCTGACTCGGGAGCCTGGGCCTGGCCGGTGCGCGGGGCGGCCGGCGCGCCCGGGAGCATCGAGAAGCGATCCATCGCGGCCAGCGCCGCCTCCATGGCCAGCGACTGGCGCAGGTCCCAGGTGCCGTCGTTCTCGAGCACGTCGACGACGAGCAGCTCGCCGCGGCGCTCGAAGTTGACCGGGCCGAGGTTGGCCAGGATCTCCTGCTCGTCCAGCTCCTCGAGCCGCTTGTCGAAGGCGAGCAGCTTCTCCTCGAACTCGGCCTGGCTGAGCCGCCCGGCCCGGCGCTTGCCGCTCACGTCGACCGTCGGAATCGAGCGCCCACGGGATGAGGCACGCGCCGCGCAGGTCGCGCGCGTCGCGGGCGACCAGGACCGCGTCGCCCCACGAGCCGAGCGCGTTGAGCCGGCCCAGCCGCACCTGCGACCCCAGCGCACGCCGCGATCAGGCGCTCCTTCTCCGGCCGCAGGTCGATCGGGATGACCGCCTCGGTGCGCGGATCCTTGCGCATCGGCGCCACCGAGTCGTCGATGATCATGAGGCGGCGCTCGCCCTGGCGGCGGAACGGCATGGAGGGCGACAGCTCGAGCTCGAACCGCGGATCCTGCATGTCCGGGTCGAGCACCTTGCGTTCGCGAACCACCTCGTCGCCGCCGAGCGACTGGATCAGCTCCTCCGGCTTGAGGTCCGCGTTGGCCTTGAAGATGAGATCGATGACGAGGCTGTCGAGTGCGAGCATGGTTTTGGGAACCCGAGGGGCGACTGGGTTTTACAAATAGCCGATCCGTCCGCGCAAGCCCCACTCCAGCCCCAGGAGCAGAAGCGCGGCGACGAGCAGCCAGGGGCGGCTCCACAGCTCCACATCCGAGCGCCGATCGACTCTCACCACCCGCGGCTCGGCCATCGGCAGATCGGCGGGTAGCTCCTCGATCGGGCCCAGCTGGAGCCCGCCGGTCGAGTCGGCGATGACCTGGAGCAGCTCCTGGGTCGGGGCGGGCCGGCTGAGCTCCTCGCTCGCCTGGCGGACCAGAAAGATGTCGCTGGCCTCGACCGCGCGCTCGCCGACCTGCGACCGGGCGGTGACGCGGTACACCCCGGCGTCCAGCCGGCTCAGCTCGTGGCTGGCCTCACCGGATTCGCCGGTGCTGAGGTCGACTCGCGCCACCTTCTCGGTCCGCGCCGGATCGCTGCCGCGGGCGACCTCGACCGACACCTGACCGGCCGCGCGCGGCTTGTAGTCGCGGTCGAGCAGGCGCACGCCGAGCCGCACCGGCGCGCCCGGCGCGTACTCGATGCGGTCGCTCTCGACGCGCAGGTAGCGCAGGTCCGGGTCGTCCATCGAGCCAGCGGATCGCGTTCTCCCACAGCTTGAAGTAGGCGCGGCCGTCGTCGCCGGGCGTGGCGGCGGCGACGAAGCCCCAGCGCCACAGCGAGTCGGTGGTGATGGCCAGCGCGCGGCCCTGGCCGATCTCCCACGCCGCGATGAGCGGCATCGGGATCGCCGGCCCGGGTGCGCCGGGTCGGGTGCACGGCCAGCACCAGCGCGTCCTTGCGCGGTCCCTCGACCAGGTTGATGCCGTGCAGCTGCGGCAGCGCGCGCCAGGCCGCCGGCGTTGTCGGAGGGCTGGAAGCGCAGCGCGGTGATCGGGTGGACCCGGCCCTGCTCGGTGAGCTGGGGCGAGAACGCGCTCTGGTCGATCAGGCGGTCGGGCGGCGGGTGCCCGGGCGGCAGCTCGACCGGCAGCACGTCGGCGACCGGCGTCCCGGCGTAGCCGCCCGATCCGAACGACAGCGCGCCGCCCAGCATGACCAGCCCGCCGCCGCCCATGACGTAGCTCTTGATGTTCTCCAGATACGGCGCGATGCCGTAGGGCAGGTAGTCGAAGTTCTGCAGCACGATCAGGTCGAACGAGGGCAGCTGCTCCTCGAACAGCTCCTGGGTCGGGAACGGGATGAGCGCCAGCTCGTCGTTGTTCGCCTGCAGGATGTCGTCCTGCGTGCGCAGGATGAAGAACGAGATGAGATCGACGTTCGGGTTCTGCTTGAGCATGCCGCGCAGGGCGCGCACGTCCCAGCTCGGCTGCCCGACGACCTGTAGCACGCGGATCTTGTCGCGGATGACGCGCAGGACGAACGAGCGGGTGTTGTTCTCGGCCACCGCCTCGTCCTCGGCCACCGGCGTGGCGATCTCGTAGACGTACTTGCCGACCTTGGCCGGCGTGAACTCGAACTCGACCCGCACCTCCTGCTCGCCGGAGCCGAGGTCGACCCACTTGCGCCGCAGCGCGCGCCCGTCGGACGACAGCGTGACCGGGATGCGGCGCGCGCCGTAGCCGGTCGAGCGCATCACCGCCTCCACCTTCACCACGGTGCGGGCGAACGCGAACTCGTCGGCCAGGATCCTGGACACGGCCACGTCCTTGAGCCCCGGGCGCGCCGCCCACGCGGTGTGCACCACGCGTCTCCAGCGAGCGCAGGAAGTCGCGCGCCGCGCCCAGCCCGGCCCCCTCGGCGAAGTCTCCGGTGCCGATGCCGTCGCTGATGAGGACGACCGCGGCCAGGTCGGAGCCCTGGTAGCGGGCGCGCACCTGCTCGAGCGCCTGGCGCACCAGCGTCGCCTTGCCGGCCGGCGGCGCCGTCCCGACGGTGGACTGGCTGGCCGGCACCAGCGCGTCGGAGAAGGTGTAGAAGTCGAGGTGGTGATCGCCGCGCCAGGCGGCGAACGCGCTCGACGAGCGCTCGATGATCGAGCGCGCGCGCTCGGCGCGGGTCGGCCCGCTGGTCTGGTCGCGCAGGCTCATCGACAGCGAGTCGTCGACCAGCACCGCGACCCGGTTGGGCTCGCGCGCGACCTGGCGCAGCTCGATGGCCGGCTCGAGGAACAGGATGAGCGCGCAGATGGCGGCCCCGGCGCGCAGCGCCACCACCGCGGCGCGCCGCCACGGCGACAGGATGCGCCGGGTCGAACAGCCACGACAGCGTCACCACGCCCGCGACGCACAGCAGGCCCAGTCCGATGCCGGCGCGGCCCCACGGCGACAGCAGCACCCAGCGGTACTCGTTGAAGTCGGCGGTGTCCGGCGCCGACAGGCTCACCAGCCACGCGATCAGCTGCTCGAGGCCGAGCAGGAACAGCGCCAGCGCCGCCGCGACCGTCACCCCGACGACGATGCCGGGGCGGACGCGCCGCCAGGCCAGAATTCCGGCCACGAGCGCGAGCGCGGCGCCGGCGAGGCCCAGCGCGATCCGGCTCGCGTCGCTGAACAGCTCGATCAGCACCGCGCCCCCGCCAGCGTCCCCGGCATCGCCGACCTCGCCCGTCCGTGCGTCAGCCCGTGCATCGGGTCAGCGGTTGCCGGAGCCGGCTTCCTCGGCGCCGTCCTCCGGGCGGAAGCGGCGCTTGCGCATCAGGTACTCGACGTGGACCTGGTCGCTCTTGTAGTCGAGGCAGAGCGCGTACATGACCAGGTTGACGCCCAGGCGGAACGCCATCTCGCGCTGGCGCTCGCCGCCCGGCTCGCAGGGAAGCTCGTAGTGGCCGAAGTCGTCGCGCGCCCAGGCCCCGCCCAGGTCGTTCTGGGTGTAGGCCACCACCATGCGACCGTCGCGCATGACGCCGTCCATCGTCGGGCTCAGGGCCAGGCGCCCGACCGGCTGCTCCAGGCGGTAGAACGAGCGATAGACCACGTGGTCGCGCGGGACGATCTCGAGCCCGGCGGCCGGCGGCGGGTACAGGCTCTCGATCAGCTGGCGCACCGAGCCGTCGAACGCGCCGCCGGTGGCGCCCTCGGCCGAGTCGATGAGCAGGAACCCGCCGAAGGTGAGGAAGCGGCGCAGCGTGTCGACCTCCGCCTGCGCTGGGCATGGGGAACTCGCGGTCGCCGGCCAGGTAGAGAAACGGCGTCTCGTGCAGCTTTGCGCCCCCGCCGCGCAGGGCCAGCGGCGCGCTGCGCCTCGGCGACCGAGATCGACGTGCGCTTGTCCACCTCCCACGCCATCTTGCCCAGCGCGCTGGGCCGCGGGTTCCAGTTCTGCCCCAGCTGCAGCTGGCCGAACTGGAACAGCTCGGTCTTGCCGATGGCGCGAGCCCATCCGGCCCGCAGGGTGGCGACAGCCGCCGCCCCCGCGCCCGCCAGACCCAGGCGGAGGAGATCGCGGCGAGAGAACATGGCCACACCAGGCTAGCTCATCGGGGAGTCCAGGGCATCCCCGGGGACAAGCGGTTGGGGAGGCGTGGGGCCCCTGTGATAGGTGTTCTCTCGAGCCCGCACGGCGGCCTCGGCGAGCTTGTGAACAGGAGACAGGCAACAGGCGACAGGCGACAGGAAACCGGAAACCGAACCGGGGCCGTCGGAGCTGTCCCAGGGTCGACAGCGGCCGGCCCGGACCGAATGGGCAACGAACCGTCCTGTTTCCTGTTTCCTGTTTCCTGTCGCCTGTCGCCTGTCTCCTGTTTCTTTTCACAGCCTGAGGGCCTACCCGAGGCCTTCCAGACGCTGGCAGCAGCTGTCGAGCCTGGCATCCTCGCAGCCATCGCCGACGAGGCGACCGGGCGGGGCCTCACACCGGACGTGCCCGGCGCTCGTCTACGAGCGCCTCCGCGCCGCCAACCGAGGGGAGCGCAGGGCCGCGGGCCGTGTACTACACGCCGCCGTACCTGGTCGACTTCGCGGTCGAGCGGGCGCTCGGCCCGCTGTGCGCGGGCGATCCGCTGGCCGGCCCGGTGCGGGTGCTCGATCCGGCGTGCGGCGGGGGCGCGTTCCTGCTGGCCGCGCTGCGGGCGCATCGAGCAGCGGGTCGGGGCCGGCCGGCGGCTCGAGATCCTGCGCCGGTGCCTGACCGGCATCGACGTCGATCCGCAGGCGGCCGCGGTGTGCCGGCTGGCGCTGTCGCTGGCGGTGCCGGAGGCGACGGCCGAGGATCTGGCCCGGGTCGTGCGCGTGGGCGACGCGCTGCGCAGCGAGTCGGCGCCGGCCGCGGCGTTCGACGCCGTCGATCACGAACCCGCCCTGGGGGCAGAAGCGGTTCCGGCTCGGCGCCGAGGAGCGGCGGCGCTACCGCGCGGCCTTCGTGTCGGCGCGCGGGGCGATCGATCCGGCTCGCGCTGTTCGTCGAGCGCGCCCACGCGCTGCTGGCGCCCGGCGGGCGCTGGGGCATGGTCCTGCCGGACGTCATCCTGCTCAAGAACCACGAGCCGCTGCGGCGCTTCCTGCTCGAGCGCTCGGCCATGGAGTGGATCGCGCACGCCGGCCGCGCCTTCCCCGGCGTCAACCTCGACGCGGTCGTCATGGTCGGGCGCGCCCGCGCGGCCGCCGCCGCGGCACCGGGCCTCGATCTGGCTGAGCCTGCCCGCCGACTGGCGCGAGCGGCCGCCCGAGACGCGCCGCCAGGCGCAGGCGGTGTGGGGCCGCCTGCCCGGGCGCTGCTTCAACCTGCACCTCGACGCCGCCGACCTCGCGCTCGCTCGATCGGCTGGCCGCGCTGCCGCGCCTGGGCGAGCGCTTCGAGGTCCACGAGGGCGTGCACAGCGGCAACGCGCGCGCCAAGCTGTTCGTGCCGGCCACGGCTCGCGCGCGGCGCGATCCGTCGCCACGCTGGCGCCGCTCATCGTCGGACGCGGCGAGGTGCGGCGCCACGCGGTCGAGTGGGCGGGCGGCTGGATCGATCTCTCGCCCGGCGCGCTCGATCGCGCCGGCGGCGACTACGCCAACCTGGGCCGACCGCGAGTGGCACCGGCGTGCCAAGATCCTGGTCCGCCGCACCGGCGATCACCTGGTGGCGGCTTTCGATGCGGACGGCCTCCACGCCAGCAACAACCTGTTCCTGGTCCTGCCGCGCGCGCCGGCCGGCCAGGCGTCGCTGCGCGCCACGGTCGCGGTGCTCAACAGCCGCCTGCTGACCTGGTGCTTCCGCGCCATGGTGCCGCGGGTGGGGCGCCTGTTCGCCGAGATCAAGATCCAGCACCTCGTCGCGCTGCCCCATCCGCCGGCCGCGACCTGGACCGAGGCGGCCATCGCGGCGCTCGACCGCCTGGCCCGCCGGCGCGCGGCCGCGGCGCCGGACTCGGCGGCGGCCGCGGCGCTCGACAGCGCCATCGACGAGCGCGTGGAGTCGATCTACGGCCTGACGGCGGCCGAGCGCCGCCACATCTCCGGGCCGTCCGTGCGTTCCCGCCCGGCGCGGCGCGCGCGCGAGGACGCCGCGCGCTGAGCCTGCTCCGACACCGCGCACTCGCGAGCCGGGCTGCCGGTCATTGCCGCATCCCTCCGATGCCCCCCGCGCGCGAGAGACATCATCTGCTGGTGCCAGCGAGCCGGCTTCGAACTACAATGGCCCCGTGATTTCGGGGGGCCGTGTTCTCATCACGGGCGGGGCGGGGTTCATCGGTTCGCACCTCGCGGAGCGCCTGGTCAAGCGCAACCACGTCGTCATCTACGACACGTTCCGGCGCGACGCCATCAGCGGGACCGAGCTGGCCGAGCATCCGCACGTGACCGTGGTGCGCGGCGACGTGCTCGATCGGCGACGCCCTGCGCCGCGCCATGGAGGGCTGCGACGCGGTGGTGCACATGGCGTCGATCGCCGGCGTGGACACGGTGCTGGCCAACCCGGTCGCGACCATGCGCGTGGCCATGGTCGGCACCGACAACGCGCTCGAGGCGGCGCGCGAGCAGGGCGGCGTGCGCCGCTTCATCGATTTCTCGACCAGCGAGGTGTTCGGGCGCTACGCCTATCACGTGACCGAGTTCGACGCGACGACGCTCGGCGCGGTCGGCGAGGCGCGCTGGACCTACGCCGTGGCCAAGCTGGCCACCGAGCACCTGGCGCTCAACTACCACAAGGAGCACGGGCTGCCCACCTGCTCGATCCGCCCGTTCAACGTCTACGGCCCGCGCCAGGTCGGCGAGGGGGCGGTGCATCACTTCATCCGCCGCGCCTCTGGCCGGCGAGCCGCTGCAGATCCACAACGACGGCTCGCAGATCCGCGCCTGGTGCTACATCGACGACATCGTCGACGCCATCCTGCTCGCGCTCGAGCGCGACGAGGCGGTCGGCCACGCCTTCAACATCGGCAACCCGCGCTCGACCGTCACCATCTACAACCTGGCCCGCGAGATCGTGCGGCTGTCGTCGTCTCGCTCGCCCATCCAGTTCGTGCCCTGGCCCAACGCCGACGTCGAGATCCGCGTGCCGGCGGTGGAAAAGGCGCGCGAGCTGCTCGGCTTCCAGGCGGTGGTGGACCTGGAGGAGGGGCTCCTGCGCACCATCCAGTGGTACCGGCGCGAGGGCGCGTAGCGTGATCCCGCTGGCCCGTCCGTCGCTGGGCGAGACCGAGCTGGCCGCGGCCGAGCGCGCGCTGCGCTCCGGCCGCCTGGTGCTGGGTCCGGAGAACCTGCGCTTCGAGGAGGCGCTGGCGGCGCGCTGCGGCCGGCGCCACGCGGTCGCCGTCGCGTCCGGCACCGCGGCGCTCGAGCTGGCCCTGTGGGCGCTCGGCGTGGCGGCCGGCGACCAGGTCCTGGTCACCGCGTTCGGCTTTCCGGCCGCGGCCAACGCGGTGGCGCGTATCGGCGCCACGCCGGTGCCGGTCGACGTTGACGGCGCGACCTGGACCATCGACGTGGCCGGCGCGCGCGAGGCGCTGACCCGCTGCGAGCGGCCGCGCGCGGTCATCTCGATCGATCAGCTCGGCCTGCCGGCCGAGGCGGCGCCGCTCGAGCGCCTGCAGGCCGCCAGCGACGTGCCGGTCATCGCCGACGCCGCGTGCGGGCTGGGCGGGTCCGACTCGACCGGTCGTCCCGGCGGCGGCTGCGGCCGGGTCGCCATCCTGTCGTTCCATCCGCGCAAGCTGATCACCACCGGGGAGGGCGGCGCGGTCCTGTGCGACGACGACGGGCTGGCCGCCGCGCTGCGCGAGCTGCGCAACCACGGCCAGGACGGGCCGGGCAGCTTCCACCGCGCCGGCACCAACGCGCGCCTGTCGGAGGTGTCCGCGGCGATCGGCTGCGCCCAGCTGGCCCGCATGGACGAGATGGTGGCGGAACGGCGCCTGCTGGCCGAGGGGTATCGCCGGCGCCTGGCGCCGCTGGCCCGCGCCGGACGCCTGTCGTGGCAGGAGCCGGCGGCCGGGGCCGTGCACGCGTACCAGACCTTCGCCGTCCTGCTCGCCGCCGGCGTCGACCGCGATCGCGTGCGGCGCTCCCTGGCGGCGGCCGCCATCGAGAGCGGGCCGGCGACCTACGCCTTTCACCGGCTGCCGCCGCACCGGCGCGGACCGGCGGCGCTGCGCCACGCCGACGCCCTGCACGACCGCGCGCTGGCGGTGCCGCTCTACGTCGGGATGCGCTCGGCCGAGCTGGACGCGGTCGCCGACGCGCTGGGGGAGGCGCTGTCGTGACGGACACGGCCGTCATCGAGGTGCGCGACCTGCGCAAGGTCTATCACACGCCGTTCTCGCGCCGGCGCGTGGTCGCCGTGGACGGCATCTCGTTCGCCGTCTCGCCGGGCGAGATCTTCGGCTTCGTCGGGCCCAACGGGGCCGGCAAGACGACGACGATCCGCATCCTCATGGGCCTCATCCGGCCCGGCGCCGGCAGCGCGCATCTGTTCGGCCACCCGGTGCCGAGCCGCAAGGCGCGCGCGCGCATCGGCTTTCTGCCCGAGGCGCCGTACTTCTACGAGTACCTGACCGTCGGTGAGCTGCTCGACCTGGTCGGCCGCCTGTTCGGCATGGACCGGCGCGCGCGCCGCCGCCGCGCCGGCGAGCTCATCGAGCTGGTCGGCCTCGAGCGGGCGCGCAAGCAGGCGCTCAAGAGCTACTCGAAGGGCATGCTGCAGCGGGCCGGCATCGCCCAGGCGCTGATGAGCGACCCGGAGCTGGTGGTGCTGGACGAGCCGACCTCCGGGCTCGACCCGCTGGGCCGGCGCGAGGTGCGCGAGATCGTGCTGCGGCTGCGCGCCGCCGGAAAGACGGTCTTCTTCTCGTCGCACATCCTGGCCGACGTCGAGGCGATCGCCGACCGCGTCGCCATCATCGTGGGCGGCAAGCTGCACGACGTCGGGAGGGTGTCCGAGCTGGTCGACGGCTCGCTCGTGTCGACGGCGCTGCGCCTGCGCCTGCCGGCCGGCGACGGCGCCGCGTCGAGCGCGCTCGAGCCGCGCTGCCGCCGGGTCGAGCGGCGCGGCGACGAGCTGGAGCTGGAGCTCGGTCCCGACGCCGATGTGGACCAGATCCTGGCCGAGGCGCGCGCCCTGGGCGCGAAGGTCATCGCGGTGACGCCGCGGCACGAGACTCTCGAAGATCTGTTCGTCCGGCGCGCGCGCATGGCGGGCAGCGAGGGTCTGGGCGCCGTCCGGGCGGCCAACGGCGCCGCCGGGGGCGCCACCGTCGCGCACGGCGCGCAAGGCGCGGATGACGGGGCCGCCGGGGCCCAGAAACCGGCCAGCGAGGCCACCGCCGCGCCCGAGGTCGAGACTCGCGCCGGCCAGCGAGGAGCCGGAGCGGAATGATCGGCCGCATCTACGCCGTCGCGCTCAACACGTTCCGCTGGGCGATCCGGCACCGCTTCCTCATCGCCGTGCTGCTCGTGTCGGCCGGCGTGATGATGTTCGCGCTCGTCCTGGGCGAGATGTCGCTGCACCAGGAGCAGCGCGTCGCCATCGACGTGGCGCTGGGCGGCACGTCCTTCTTCGGCTGCATCACGGCCATGGTGCTGGGCGCGCTGCTGCTCTACACCGAGATCCAGCGCCGCACCATCCACACAATGCTGGCCAAGCCGATCGAGCGCCACGAGCTCCTGCTCGGCCGCTACGCCGGGATGGCCGCCAGCCTCACGCTGCTGGTCGCCGTCTCCGCCGTCATGATGGCGGGCCTGTTCTGGATGCAGGACGTCACCTTCGGCGCCGTGACGGTAAAGGCGCTGCTGTTGACCTGGATCGAGGTGCTGGTGGTGGCCGCGGTGGCCGCCTTCTTCTCGTCGTTCTCCAGCCCGGTGCTGTCGGGCGTCTTCACCGCCGGCATCTGGCTCGTCGGCCGCGCCACCGACGAGCTGCGCGCGGTCGTCGACTCGGCCGGGCAGCCGGTCATCCGCGCTGTCTGCCGCGCCGCCCTCTACATCGTGCCGGACCTGCACCTGTTCCAGGTCTCGGGCAGTACACTGAACGGCAAGGTGGTGTCGGTACACAGCGACTTCGTCGCCTGGTCCTACGTGGCGGCCGCGGCGGGCCACGGCGCGTTCTACATCGCGCTCCTGCTCGCGCTGGCGGTGGTCATCTTCGCGCGCCGGGACTTTCTGTGATGTGGCGGCGCGTGGCGGCCGGCGCGCTGGTGATCGCCTTCTGCGGGGGCGTGGTGGTGACCCGCGCGGTGTGGCAGGGGTCGAGCGCGCTCGACGACGGCGACCGCGCCTTCGAGGGAGGCGACAACGAGGAGGCGATCCGCTGGTGGCGGCGCGCCGCGCGCTGGTACGTGCCGCTGGCGCCGCACGTGTCCGACGCCTACGACCGCCTCGAGACGCTCGCCGCCGAGGCCGAGAAGAAGGGCGACCTGGCCACCGCGCTGGCCGCGTGGCAGGGCGTGCGCGGCTCCATCCTGGCCACCCGCAGCTTCTACGTGCCCCACGAGGAGCGCCTGGATCCGGCCAACCGGCGCATCGCCGCGCTGCTGGCGCGCATGGAGGGCGGCGCTCCCGACCCCGGCAAGACCGAGGCGCAGCGCGCGACCTGGCACTACCAGCTGCTCGATCGCGACGAGGCGCCCGACGTCGGCTGGGCGGTGCTCGCGCTGCTCGGCTTTCTGACCTGGCTGGGCGGCGGCGTTCTGTTCGCGCGGCGCGGCATCAGCGCCGAGGACCGCCTGGTGCCCCGCGCGGCGACCACGGCCGGGCGTGCTGATCGCGTCGGGTCTGTTTCTGTGGCTGCTCGGGCTCTACCAGGCCTGACAAGGCGTGAAACCAAGCAAGAATCGAATGATCTGATTGAGTTGCAGCGCGATCCGAGAACATCGCGTGAAACATTGTAACTGGCGCTACTTAATCAGAAGCAGAGTTCGACTCCACAGCGACCGCCCTTCAATCCGGTCGCTCTGCACAGATTATCCACAATCCCACAGCCTCCGGAGCGTGGCTGGTCTGCACCCCTGGAGTGCCCGACTCGGCGGTACGTAAGCCTACACATTCACGGCCCATCGGGACGAACCCGAGGTCGCGGTGCACACGCGGAGGATGCGCGGGTTGCGTGACAGAGGGGACGGGCGCCTCAGTAGAGGCTCTCGCCCTTGTTCAGGCGCGTCAGCATCGTCCCGAGCCGCTGGCGATGCTCGGCGGCCATGCCGGAGATGCGCACGCCGAAACCGGTCGGGTAGTGATCGGCCTCGGCGCTGCCCGGCTCGACCACGCGCACGACGACCACCTCGCAGGTCACGTACTCGTCGTAGTCGTAGAGCTCGATGTCGAGCGTCGACCCGACGCGGAACGGGTACGAGTGCCCGACCCGCGTGTACAGAAACAGTCCACTTTCCGAGAGATCGCGCGTGCGAAACACGAACTCGCGCGCGCCCTCTCCTCGAACCTTGACGAAGGCGTTCGACCGCCACGCGCTCTGCCACGCGCCCCGACTCCCTGCCTCTCCTGCCCCTGCGATCTTGCGCTTCCACCGCTCCATCTTAGCAACCTTTGTGCGTCGCTCGCGCCCATGCTATAGGCGGAGAATTGATGGCTTCCGACGCAGCAACCGCCTACAGTCGGGTGACCGCCTCAGGTCGGGGGATGGCGCCATCGCGCCGAGGCTCACGCTGAAATGGACGTACGCTGCGAGAAGTGCCAGACCGAGTACGAGCTTGACGAGAGCAAGCTCAAGCCCGGCGGCGTGACGGTCAAGTGCACGACCTGCGGACACATGTTCAAGGTGCGTGGGCGCACGGTCCAGCCCGATGACGCGTCGGCGTCCCGGTCGCCGAGCCGGATCACGCCCGAGCCGGACCCGCACGCCTCGCCGACGTCGCCGTCGATGGTTGCGCAGCGCGCGTCGAGCGTGCTGGCGGACACCGACGACGGCGAGCGCACCTGGTTGATCCGCCTCGAGGACGGCGAGATCAAGACCTGCCGCGAGCTGTCGACCCTGCAGAAGTGGATCGTGTCGGGCCGCGTGAGCCGCAGCTGCTCGATCTCGCGGACCGGCAAGAAGTGGAAGCTCCTCGGGGAGATCGGCGAGCTGGCGTCGTTCTTCGGCATCGCCGACGAGGCGCACGAGGCGCGCGCGTCCGGACGCTGGTCGACCGGCGTGCCCGACTACGCATCCGACCTCCCGTCGGAGGAGAGCTTCGTCGGCGCCGCGCCGATGCGCATGGAGGATGGGTCCGGCAACGGCGGCAGCGCGGTCGCCGACATGGCGGACGCCGGGGCCAGCGGCTCCAGCGCCGGCTCGTTCGTCCGCACCCTGCCTCTGGGCGGAGCCGCCATGCCGCCGGGGCCGCGCAGCGGGACCCACGAGGCCGGCTTGATGACGGCGCAGGCCGAGCCGTCGCACAGCGACCTGCCGATCGATCCGGACGACTCCAACAACCACGAGAGCGAGGAGGACGAGCCGCGGGCGCGGCAGCCCTCGACGCTCGGCACGGCACCGACCATGCCGCCCTACGGGGCCGGCATGCTCGACGACAGCGGGTCGGGCGCGACGCCGCGCCCGTCGGCGCCGATCGGCTTTCCGCTGCAGCCGCCGCCGTCGCGGCCGTCGACGGGCGCCGCCGGCCGGTCCGGTCACCGGCGGCTGGGCGACGCGCGGCCAGGTCCGCAGCGTGGGACAGACATCGCGCGATGGCCCCAGCGGCCCGACCGGCGGCCGGGCGCACGGCGACTCCGACGAGGCGGCCTTCGTCGGCGGCGGCCGCATGCCGAACATCCGCGGCGAGTTCGAGAACGGGCGCTTCGTGCCGACGCCGTACGTCGACGACGAGCCGCTCATCCCGCCGCGCAGCCGCGGCGGCCTGTGGGTGATCCTGTTCTCGCTGATCGTGATGGCCGGCGCGGCCGGCACCGTCTACCTGTTCCTGTACACAGGAGGCGAGGGCAGCGAGGAGGCGGCCGCCCCGGTGGCGCAGCCGGCCGACGCCGCGGTCGCGGTCGCGCCGCGTGCCGACGGTCACCACGCCTCCGACAACGCCGCCCGACGCGGCGGCGGAGCTGGACAAGCTGCTCACCGACGCCGACTCGGCGCTGGTGGCCGACTCGCAGGAGACGCTCGATCCGATCGCCGAGCAGCTGTCGGCGCTGGCTTCGGGGGCCGGCGGCGAGGCGGCGGCCAAGAACCCGGCCTTCCTGGCGGCGCGCTCGCGGGTCGAGACCGCGCTGGGCCAGCAGCTGGCCGACAAGGCCAAGCTGGCCGCGACGCCGGCCGAGGGCAAGAAGCTGACCGAGCAGGCGCAGGGCGCGAGGGCGCACCGCCCATCAGCTGGCCGACCAGGCGCTGGCGCTGCAGGCCGACTACCCGTCGGCGGTGCTGGCCGTGGCCGACGCGCGCCGCCTCGAGGGCGACCGCACCATCGAGGTCGAGCGGCTGCTCAAGCGCGTGGCGCAGTTCCCGTCGGGAGGCGCGGCGCTGGCCCGCGACGCCGACATGGTGATGGCGCTCCTGCGCGTGCGCGACGATCGCCTGCGCGACGCGCGCGTGCTGCTCGACAAGCTGGCCAAGGCGGCACCGCCCAGCGACGTGCGCGCCCGCTTCCGGCTGGCCTGGATCGACTATCTGGACGCCAACGCCGACGCGGCGGTCAGCGGCGCCGAGGCGGTGCTCAAGGCTCAGCCGCGCCACACCGGCGCGCGCGCCCTGCTCGACAAGATCGCCGGCAGCGCCAAGCCGCCGGTCGACACGGCGGATCCGATGCCGCCCGAGGAGCCGGCCAGCGCCGGCAAGCCGCGCGAGCCGGTCGCCGGCAAGCCGGCCGAGGGCGGCACCAAGCCGCCTGCGGGCGGCGGCAAGCCAGCCGAGGGCGGCCGCGACTCGTTCGACGCCGTGCTGGCCCGGGCCGAGAAGCTGGCCGAGGACGGCAACTGCGGCGGCGCGATGCCGCTCTACCGCAAGGTGCTGGACATGCACCCGGCCAGCGTCGAGGCCCTGACCGGCCTCGGCTACTGCCACCTCGATCGCCGCGAGTTCGCCAGCGCCCACGCCCGCTTCCGCGCAGCGCTGGGCATCTCGTCGCGCTACCAGCCGGCCATGTGGGGCATCGCCGAGGCCTACCAGCGCCAGGGCCTCAAGCCGCAAGCCCTCGAGCGCTTCGAGGCTTTCCTCTCCGAGCATCCGAGCAGCCCCCGCGCCAGCGCCGCCCGCACCCGCATCGAGAACCTCAAGCGCGAGATCGGCGAGTCCGGCGGCAGCAGCGGCAGCGGCAACACCGGCAGCGGCAGCGGCAGCGGCACCACCTCGCCCGACAGCAGCGGCACCCCGCCGAGCAGCGGCACCGGCTCCGACTCCAGCAAGGACGGCCCGATCGAGCCCAGCCCCACCGACGGCGAGGGCAGCACCAGCGAGCCGAGCGGCGAGTCCGGCACCAGCGGCAGCAGCGGCGCAAGCACCCAGCCCGGCGCCAGCCCCGACAGCACCGGCAATCCCAGCAGCAGCAACGAGAGTCCGGACAGCACCACAGCGGAACCGCCCGCGGGCACCCCGTGACCTCGCGCAGAGCAGCCGGCCGCGCCGCCCCAGCGCCGGCCGCGACCAGCCTCTCATCGCCGGTCGCCGGTCGCCTGTTGCCTGTCGCCTGTCTCCTGTTCACTTCCCTGGCGCTCGCAGCCTGCAACCCCAAGGAAGCCGACCCGACCCGCAACCAGCGTCACCGCCGACGCCGCCGTACCCGTCTCTTCCGCGACCACCCCGCCCCAGCCCAGCCACAGCCGCCGTCGTCATCCTTCGGGCTCCTCTCTTCTCTCCTCGCCACCCGCCCCGACGAGCCCGGCCCGTACGACGAGCCGCGCCACTCGCGCGGCTTCGACGACGACAAGCCCCACGCGGCCGTGCTCGAGCTCGACCGCCCGCTGGTCGAGCTGCGCTCCTTCAGCCTCTGGGCGGCGGCGCAGGCATCGAGCTGCGCGCCCTGGGCGAGCAGCTGAGCCTGCTGGCGCGCGAGCCGAAGGTCACCGCGCTGGTCCTCCGCCTGGGCGATGTCGAGATGGACCTGCCGGTGGCCGAGGAGCTGCGCACCGCCCTCGACCGCTTCCGGGCCGCCAAGCCGGTCGGCCGCAAGATCCACTGCCACGCCGACAGCGCGGCCAACGTGACCTACTTCGCCATGAGCGGCTGCGACTCGATCGGCGTGTCGGCCGGCGGCGAGATCATCGTCTCGGGCGCCGCGGCGGTGCCGATCCACGTCAAGGGAGCGCTCGACCGCCTCGGCATCGAGGCCGACTTCCTGCACGTCGGCGCGTTCAAGGGCGCCGCCGAGCCGCTCACCCGCGATCGCCCGTCGCCCGAGATGGTCAAGACGCTCGACGCGATCCTGGACGAGCGCTTCGAGACCATGGTGGAGGGCATCGCGGCCGGCCGCCGCCTGCCGCCGGCGCGCGTGCGCGAGCTCATCGACACGGCTGTGTTCCCGGCCAACGACGCGATGGGCGCGCGCCTGATCGATCGCGTGGCCGGCTTCGACGCCTACCGCGACCAGGTCCTGGGCGACGGCGAGTGGACCCTGGTCAAGCTGGCCGAGGACGAGCAGCCGCGCAGCGTCGCCCAGCTGATGCAGATGCTCGGCCTGGCCCCGCCCGAGCGCCCGCGCGATCCGCACGTGGCCCTGGTCTACGCGGTCGGCAGCGTGGTCGACGGCGACGGCGGCGGACGGGCCGCGGCGCGCCGCGAGATCGCCCCGCGCGTGCTGGGGCCGGCGCTGCGCGCCCTGGCCGCCGACGACGCGGTCAAGGCGGTGGTGCTGCGCATCGACTCGGGCGGCGGCAGCGCGCTGGCGTCCGAGAGCCTGTGGCTGACCCTGGCCGAGGTGCGCAAGAAGAAGCCGGTCGTCGTCTCGATGGGCGGCGTGGCCGCGTCCGGCGGCTACTACATCGGCTGCGGCGCCAATCGCATCTACGCGTCGCGCAACACCCTGACCGGATCGATCGGCGTGGTGGGCGGCAAGCTCGCCATCGGCCGCGCGCTGGGCAAGATCGGCATCACCGGCCACCCGATGGGGCGCGGCAAGCGCGCGCTCCTGTGGTCGTCGCTCGGCCGCTGGAGCCCGGACGAGCGCGGCGCGGTGCAGAAGCTGATGGAGGGCGTGTACGAGAGCTTCGTCGCCCGCGTGGCCGAGGGTCGCAAGAAGTCGCCCGACGACGTGCGCGCGGTGGCCCAGGGCCGGGTGTGGACCGGCGCGGCCGCCGCCCAGCGCGGCCTCGTCGATCGCATCGGCGGGCTCGAGGACGCGCTGGCCGCGGCGCGCGAGATCGCCGACATCGACGAGAAGGCGCCGCTCGAGGTCTATCCGCCGCCGCCGACCCTGCTCGACCTGCTCGGCGACCTGGGCGCCGGAGGCTCGCTGCCGGTCCGCCTCGACGCCGCGGCCGCAGAGGCGAGCGCGAACCTGGCCCCGCGCGAGGCGGCTGCCGTGGTCGACTCTCTATCGCCAGCTGGGCGGCTTCGCGACGGCGTCGGTGCAGACCGCCTTGTTGCTGCCGATCATCTTTCACTGATCGCGACACCCACATGCGCCACGACTTCTCCAGCGCGCAGATCCCGGCCGGCTTCGCGTGGCACAACCAGCCGCACGCGGTCGGCTTCGAGCGCGGCCTGGTGGTGACCACGAGGGCCAGGACCGACTTCTGGCAGCGCACCCACTACGGCTTTCGCCGCGACGACGGCCACGCCCTGCTGGCGGCGACGTCCGACGACTTCATCGCTCGAGACCTGGGCGGAGTTCTCGCCGCGCGCGCAGTACGACCAGTGCGGGCTCATGGTGCGGCTCGACGCCGAGAACTGGATCAAGGCCTCGGTCGAGTACGAGGACGCCGCGCCTCAGCCGGCTCGGATGCGTGGTGACCAACCTCGGCTTCTCCGACTGGTCCACGCAGGACATCTCGTCGGCGGTCCGCGCCATCGGCCACCGCATCAGCCGCCGGGGCAGCGACTTCCTGGTCGAGTGGTCATCCGACGGCGCAGCGTGGCACCAGTCGCGCGTCACCCACCTGCACGCGCTGGCGCCCGGCGGGGAGGCGCAGATCGGTATCTACGCCTGCAGCCCGCTGGGCGACCGGTTCGAGTGCCGCTTCGCCTACGTCGAGATCGGCGACAGCGCCTGGCCCACCGAGTGACGCCTCACTGGGTGGCCGCGATGCGCGCGCCCGAGCCGGGCGGCACGCAGGTGTAGGTCACCTCCTGGCCCGGTGTCTGGGCCAGCGCCCGCAGCGCGGCGTCCGACAGCGCGGTGCCGCCGCCGGCCGGGACGAAGTTGCCCGACGCCGGATCGAACAGGAAGCCGCGCGTCACGCCGCCCTGGACCACCCGGGCCACCAGGTCGCACTCCTTTGTCGCGCCGCCCAGCGCCCGGGAGGTGAAGGCCGCGTTCGCTCGCTGCTCGAGCAGGTCGATGCGCGGGCCGACAGCGCCGGCGTTGTCGGCGGTCAGCGTCACCTGCTGGCCGACGATCGGCGCCAGGTCGCTGTCGAACGCGAGCATGAACTGCTCGACGTCGCGGCGGGTCGCGTCCGGGTTGAGCACCGGGAAGCCGCTGGTGGGCAGCGGCCGGAACACGGCCGCGGTGAAGAAGCGGAAGAGCGTGTCGACGGTGCCGTCGTTGGTGAAGCCGAAGCCGCGGATCTGATCGCCCGTGTTGCCGCTGTCCGGCGCGTCGAAGCTGTCCACCTTGGGAGCCCCGAACATGCCGACCTTCGTGTACATGTTGCGCAGGTGCGGGATCTTGAAGATCTGCGGGATGATCCCCTCGAACGATCCCTTCTCGCTGGTGCCGAAGAGGCCCGGCCGCCGCGTCGAGCTCGTGGCAGCCGTTGCAGGTGAAGCCGATGAAGATCGGGAGCGGGAGCGGGAGGTTCAGGCCGTCCGACGTGCGCGGGCCGAAGTAGAAGTTGCGGCCGCGCTGCTGCGCCGCGGTCAGCGAGTTGTCGAGGTTGCGCATCGGGTTCGGCGGCAGGTGACCTGGAGGATGAAGTCGGTGAACGCCTGCATGTCCGCGACCGGCGGCTCCTCGGGGCTGCCGAGCAGCCCGGCGAAGGCGACGATGAAGTTGTTGAACGACAGGACCTCGTCGGTGGCGTCGATGCCGAAGGCGCCGTTGGCGCGGTCGCCGCGCCAGTGCATGGCGCCGGAGTGGCCATGCCGCGCAGGGTCTGCGTCGTCATCGGCCCCTTCATCGGATGGAAGTCATCCACGTTGCCGGTGCCGTTCATGTTGCCGCGGAAGTTGAACAGCAGCTTGCCGGCCACGATGGCCAGATCCTCGCCGAGGTTGACCTCGAGCGGGTTGCGCGTCACCACGTCGTCCGGGTTGCCGAGGTCCCAGGCCAGGTTGTCGAAGTCGCCGAAGATGTGGCAGCTGGCGCACGACGCCTCGCCGTTGCCGGAGGAGACGGTCGCGTCGTAGAGGAACGGCCGGCCCTGGACGACCGACGCCGGCTCCGGGTTGTGCATCGCCAGCGTGCGCGGTCTCGTCGCGCGATGCCAGGTCGACCACCGTGATCGCGTTGTCGAAGCGGGTGAGCACGTAGAGCCGGCCGCGCGCCTCGTCGAGCACGAGGCCGCTCGGGCCGCCGCCGCTGACCGGGATGTAGTTCGCGCTGTCGACCCGCGGATCGAAGGTGTTGTCTCGAGCGTCGCCGGTGTCGAAGACGCCGACCTTGCTCGAGCCGAACGCGGCGACGTAGAGCGTGGCGCCGTCGCCGCTGACCGCCATGTCGACCGGGATCGCGAGGCTGTGCTGCTTGGCGGTCGGGTCGAAGCCCGGCTCGCCGGCCAGCACGCTGTAGTCGATGTGCTTGTTGAGGTGGCGGGGCGTCACCGTCGATCCGTCGACGACGGTGATGCGGGTCTCGGCCAGGTGGCCGTGCACGGTGTGGCCGCCGAACTGCGCCCGGGCCCTCGAAGCGCACCTCGTTGAGCGCCTCGGTGTTGGAGACGTAGACCTCGCCGGTCGCCGGGTTGACGACCATGTTGAACAGCATCGTGCCGACGTGGGCGAACGCCGCCGTCTGGCGTCAGGTTGTTGGCGTCGATCGCGAAGACGTCGTTGTCGGGCAGCGAAGCGGACCGCGTTGTTCCAGTTGCGGCCGAGCTCGTCGTCCCAGTGGCCGGACTCGTTGTTGAACTTGACGATCAGCGCCGACCTCCGGCGCCTGCTCGCCCTCGAAGTTGGTCGCCGGGCCCGGGATGCCGCCCGGCGAGATCGAGCCGTTGCCGTTGATGCACGGCGTGTTCGGCTGGCCGCCGTCGCACACCATCCTCTCGTCGATGGCGGTGGTCTGGTTGCCGGACTGGAAGCCGGCCGCGTAGACGGTGTTGCCGTCGGGGCTGACCGCGAGCGCGCGCGGCGTGTCGGTGAAGAAGCTCACGATCCGCAGCGGCGTGCCGCCGAGCGTCGCGCCGAGCTGGGCCGGGTCGAACACCCAGACGTCGGCGCGCGCCGACGCCCGGCGTGGTGAGCTGCGGGTCGCCGGCGCCGGGACGGACCGATCGACGGGTCGGTGGTGCTGGCCGCGGTGCGCGGTGGTGATGAAGGCGCGGCCGGCGCGTCCCGGCGAAGACGATGTCGCGCGGCTCGTCGCCGACGAGCAGCGTGCGCACGACGCGCGGCACGCCCTGCAGGCTCGACGATGCTGACGCTGTCGGACAGGTGGTTGACCACCCAGACCTCGTCGTCGGTGCGCGCCGCGACCGCGACCGGCTCGAGGCCGACCGGCACGCGGGTGCGGAAGACCAGCCCGCCGTCGGTGACGTCGAAGATCTCGAGCGGTTGTCGGGCGTGTTGACCGCGAACAGCGTGGCGCCGTCCGGCGAGATCGCCAGCGGCCGCACCTGGCCGCTCTCGAACTCCACGAACGGAGGGCCGGCTGCGGCCACGTTCTCGGTCTCCGGCGCCTCGGGCGCCTCGGACTCCTCGTCCGGCGAAACCAGCTGGCACGACGTGCCCAACACCAGGGGCAGGGCGGCGGTGAGAATCCAGCCCCGGAGCGCACCCTTCTGCATGACGACCTCCGTGTAGTCGCGGTAACGCCGATCCGGCCTGTCGTCAGGTCGGCCAGCGACCACGTACGACGCGCGTAACACGGCGGCAGCGGACCTCTCGGCCGCCTCCCGCTTCCATCATGCACCTACATCGGGACACCGATATAACTCGCGGATGAGCGACCGGGCGCCGCCCAGCGGCCACGTGGTGATCGAGGTCGTCGAGGGCGGCGTCGCGGTGATCCGCATCGACCGGCCCGACAAGCTCAACGCGCTGACCATCCCGATGCTCCACGACCTGCGCGACGCGCTGCGCAGCCTCGACGGTCCGGCGGCGGTCCTGACCGGGACCGGCCGCGCCTTCTCGGCCGGCGACGACCTCGGCGCGACCGAGACCCTGGAGGGGGACGCGGTCGGCGAGCTGATGCGCTCGTTCCAGGATCTGACGCGCACCATCCTGGCGACATCCTTCCCGGTCGTCGCCGCGCTCAACGGCCTGGCGGTGGGCGGCGCGGCCGAGCTGGTCCTCTGCTGCGACGCGCGCGTGGGCTGCGCCGCGTCCGACTTCCTGTTCCCCGAGAACGGCATCGGTCTGACCATCTCCAACGCGTCGTCGTATCTGCTGCCGCGCCTGCTCGGCAGCCGCGCCCTGCCGCTCGTGCTCGACGGCGAGCGCATCGCCGGCTCGCGCGCCCACGACCTCGGCCTCATCGACTACATGGTCAACGCGCCCGACGGACGTCGTGCCGCGCGCCGTCGAGATCGTGCGCCGCTGGGTCGAGCGCGGCCTGGCCACGCCGTTCCACCTCCGCCTCCTGCGCCCGCCGGCCGACGCAATCGAGGCCGCGCTGCGCCGCGAGAGCGACATCGGCCTCGAGGCCTGGCAGAGCGGCGCGGCGGCCGAGGGCATCGGCCGCTTCATGGCCGGGCGCGGCGACAAGCCCCGGCGCGGATAGGCTGGCTACTCGGCCCGGTGCGCGATCTCGGGCGGTCGCGCGAAGAAGGCGTTGCGCCGCGGATCGTTGTAGCGCTCGAACTCGATCGGCCAGGGCGTCACCTTGAGGGTGCCGTCGCGCGAGGCGAGCATGGTCAGCGCCATCGGCGTGACCTCGCGGTAGCTCGAGTCCGGCGGCAGGTCGTCGTTGTTGGCGCCGCCGGCCGAGAACAGGTTGAGCAGGCGCACGCGGCTGCCCTCGTAGCTGGTGGAGAAGCCGCTCACGATCTTCTCGTGGCCGCGCACCATCATGGTGCAGCCGACCTGGGCCATGAAGCGCTCGAACTGCAGGCGGCCGAACGGGAAGCGCGCGTTCTGGGCCTGCAGGTTCTCCGGGATGAAGTCGGCCGTGCTGGGATCGCTCCACAGCATCTGGAAGCGCAGCTCCGGGTCGTTGAGGCTCGACATGTCGACCCACTTCTCGCGCAGGGTCGCGTCGCGCGGGATGCCGGCGTGCACGAACAGCACGCGGTCGAACAGCAGCATGTTCGGCATGCTCTCGAACAGCCGCATGTACGCCTCGAACATCTCGTTGGGCATGTAGCCGGCCAGCGTGTTGATCGCCTCGGCCGGGCGCACGCCCCCGTAGATGCGGCCGTTGAACTCGACGTAGTACTCGTGGTTGCCGCGCAGCACGTAGACGTGCTCCGGCACCGACTGGAACATCTGCATCACCGTGCGCAGCACGCCGTTGTAGCTGAAGCGGCCGCGGTCGATGTAGTCGCCGAGGAAGACCAGCAGCGGGTGCGGCCGCCGGCGCGGGTCGAGCCGCCACGCCTCCACCTTGGCGAAGAAGTCGGCCTGCATGCAGCGCGCGCCTTGAGGCAGCTGTAGCAGCCGTGCAGGTCGCCGAGCACGGTGATCTCGTACTCGGTGTCCGCCTGGCGCGGGTGCACGTAGATGTGCTGATCGAGGAACGGCGCCTGGCCGGCGAACGCGTCGACCGCGCGCGCGCCCGTCCAGCTTGCCCTTGCCGCCGGCGCGCTGCTCGTCGAACTTGCGCATGGTGCTGACGATGAGCTGGTAGTCGGTCTCGGCCTGCTTGCGGATGCGCACCGGGTCGGCCGAGTAGTGCTGCTCGGAGCCGGAGAAGAACGGGTGGTCGTCCTCGCGCGGCTGCACCGCCCGCGGCGCCTCGATCTCGAGCTCCAGGCGCGGCAGCGCGGTCGGCTGGCGCGCGCGCGGATCCTCGGTCGCGACCGCCTGGTCGAGCAGCACGCGCAGCTCGTCGCGGAACGCGGCCTCCTCCGGGTGCACCTTGCCGTCGGCGCGGATCAGCTCGTCGATGCCCACGAGCAGCTCCTGCTGGTTCGACACCTCGAAGCTGCGGAAGATCTCGTAGCCGCGCAGCTTGAGCTTGGCCAGCACGAACTCCTCGAGCTTCTCTCCCGGCGCCACCGCCTCGGTGAAAAGCCCGCGGATGCTGCGATCGATCTCCTCGAACACCTCGTGGAAGTGGGTGACGAAGCGCTTGACCACGTCGGCCCGCACCGCGGCGATCGGCCACCGGCATCGCCTCGGCGGCGCGCGCCTCGACGAGGCGGCGGATGTAGACCCGGATGAAGGTCTTCTCGCTGAGATCGAACTGGCCGTCGATGTACCCGAACGCGGTCAGGTAGAAGATGATCGCCCGCATCTGCTGCTCGGCGACGTTGGGATCGCGGCTGAATTTCAGCATGGGATTGCCTCTGCGGCGCGAGCTCAGTTGAGGACGCGGCGCGCCTGCGCGCTCGGCGTGGCGAGCACGAAGGGCGATATCTCCGCGTCGAAGTAGCTGCCGTCATCGCGCTGCATGCGGTAGCTGCCGTGCATGGTTCCCTGCGGCGTCTCCAGGACGCAGCCGGACGTGTACTGAAAGCTCTCGCCGGGGGCCAGCTGCGGCTGCTCGCCCACGACCCCGCGCCCGCGCACCTCCTCGATGCGCCCGCGGCCGTCGGTGATGACCCAGTGGCGGCTGCGCAGCTGCACGCGCAGGGCCCCCTCGTTGCTGATGTTCACCGTGTAGGCGAAGACGAACCGCCTCTCCTCGGGTGACGATCGGTGTGGCAGGTACTCCGACTTGACCGTGACGCGAATCCCCTGGGTGACCGCGCTGGACACCGGATCACATTGCCTCTTGTGCGTCGGGCGAGGCAAGGCCCGCCCGGGCTCCGGCGAGCGATAAAGCGAGCCATGTCGATGCGTTGTCAACTCGTCGTTGACGGTCGGTCGACGGCTCGCGAGCGCGGCGGCGGCGCGCTACCGCTTGCGCCGGAGCACGAGGTCGATGCGCGGCCATGCGCACCCACGCCACGTACTCGCGCGCGACCCAGCTCATGGCGCGGCGCGGGTGGCGGAACTCGACGCTGTCGTCGTCGTACCAGGCCAGCGCCTCCATCCCCACGCGACGGAACCAGAAGCGGCTGCGGCGGGTGTGAAACGGCTGGGTCACGACCCAGACGCGGCGGCAGCCCTCGGCCGCCAGCATCGCCGCGCTCAGCCGCGCGTTGTCCGCGGTGGACAGCGACTCCCGCTCCACCCGCAGCGCCGAGGCAGGCACGCCGAGGGTCTCGGCATGGGCCGCCATCACGTCGGCCTCGCGCGGCCGGTCCGGCGCGATGCGGTGCGCGCCGCCGCCCGACAGGCACACGATCGGCGCCAGCCCGCGCCGCCACAGGGTCACGCCGGCCTGCACGCGCTCCCGCGCCACGTCGGTCAGGCCGTTGTCGGCCGACAGCGGCGTGCCGAGCACCACGATGGCGTCGGCCGCCTGTTCTCGGTCCCTTACCGTCAGCGGTCGGGCGAGCATGCGCAGGGCCCGACCGAGAGGTGTGCGGGTCGCGGGGTCCATGGACGTCCCGCCGATGATAGCGTCGGTCGGGCCCTTTCGGGCCGCGCTAGTCCTCCACGGGGGCGGGCGCCGGGCCGCGTGCGAGCGGCTCTGCCATGTCGGCGACGACGTAGGCGATGAGCGCCACCGCCGCGACGTCGCGGGCCAGGTCGCGCGGTGAGACCTTGTCGAGCGTGTCGGCCTCGGTGTGGTGGTAGTCGAAGTAGTGGGCCGGGTCGACCCACAGCCCGAGCAGCGGCACGCCGGCGCCTTCGAGCACGCTGATGTCGGCGCCGCCGTGCCCGGCCTCGGCGTGGTGGCTGTCGATCGGCTGCAGCAGGCTGACGATGTCGGTGACCTGGCGCAGCGCCTGCTCGCTTCCCTGCACGTGGAACCCGCGCGGCTGGAACGCGCCGCTGTCGGCCTCGAGCGCCATCACGTGCTTGCCCAGCTCGGCCGCGTGATCGATGGCGTACTGGCGGGCGCCGCCCAGCCCGTTCTCCTCGTTGGTGAACAGCACCGCGCGGATCGTGCGCCGCGGCGTGAGCCCGAGCTTGCGCAGGAGCGTCAGCGCCTGCATCGCCATCACGATGCCGGCGCCGTCGTCGTGCGCGCCCTGGCCCACGTCCCACGAGTCGATGTGACCGCCGATGAGGACGATCTCGTCCGGCTTCTCGCGCCCGCGCAGCTCGGCGATGACGTTGGCCGACGGCGCGTCCGCCAGCTTGCGTCCGCTCAGCACCAGCTTGACCCGCACCGGCTCGCCCGACGCCGCCAGCCGCGCGATCAGATCGGCGTCCTCGGTGGCCAGCGCCGCGCACGGGATCGGCTTCTGCCCGTCGGCGAACCGGGTCGATCCGGTGTGCGGCGTGCGCAGGCTGTGCGTGGTGAGCGAGCGGACCAGCGCCGCCTTCGCGCCCAGCGCCGCCGCCCGCGTCGGTCCGCGGCCGCGGTACTCGGACACGTCGCCGTAGTCGGTGCCCTTGCCCTCGGTGTAGGTCATCGCCTTGTTGAACAGGACGATCTTGCCCTTGAGCTGGCTGCCCAGGCGGTCGAGCTCGGAGAAGTCGGTCACCACGACGACCTCGCCGACGAGGCCCTTGCGCGGGGTGGCGCCGCTTCCGCCCAGGCCGATGAGCGACAGCGGCCGCTCGACCGGAGCCACCAGCGCGCCGCTCTCGGGGCCGCGCACCCAGTGGTTCACCATCACCTTCTCGGCCCGCACGTTCTCGTGGCCGTCGGCCTTCAGGGTGGCGACCGCCCACTCGATCGCCTTGTCGAGCGCGCGCGACCCGCTCAGCCGGTTGCCGATCCGATCGGTGAGGTGGCTGAGCTTCTGCCACGCTCCCTGATCGGCCTGGGCCGCGGCGATGATCTTGCGTGGCCGCGTCGCGGTACTGATCCGCTATCGGTGTCGGTGTGGTGGCCGCGTGCTGGGGCGCCAAGTCGCCAAGTTCGCCAAGCTTTTTTTCAGGCGCTGCTGGAGGACCCTCGTGGCTGCGCGGTTCGACGGGATCGGGGGAGGCCGTGCCGCATGCGACGGCGAGCAGGGCGATGACAGCAAGGGGGCGCATCGCCGCGAATGCTTGCGCACCCGTCGGTGACGGTCAACCCGGTCGACGACCGGATCAGGGCTGGGCGCCGGCCTTGGCCTTGCGCCCGATGACGTCGAGCAGCCCGTCGAACGCGTCGCGCATGGCCCAGGCCTTGGCGGTGAAGTCCTCGAGCGTCTCCGCGCGCAGGAGCCCCTGACCGAAGGCGTCGCGCACGCCCTTGCAGATCCCCTTGTCGCTCTCGTACTTGTCCGCGACCTTGCGGTAGATGACGAAGCAGGCCTCGTGCTCGCCGCGGTTGTAGACCGGCGCGCCGAGGCTGATGGCCTCGGAGATCGCCTCGAACACCTCGGCCACCTGCTTGGGCGAGCAGCCGTCGAGCACTGTCATCGGATGGTTCGGCACCTGGCGGCCCGGCCGCTTGCGCGACGGATCCCCGCGCTCTTCGCCCGGCGGCAGGCCGGAATCGCGCCGCGAACTTGGTCAGCGACTCGGGCGCCTGCTTGCGCAACAGGAGCTGGCGCACGTAGTTGCTGGGCACGCCGAAGTTCAGGTTCTGCCCCTCGGCGGAGATCAGCGTGGCCACGCCGATCACCTCGCCGTACGGGTTGAACAGCGGCCCGCCGCTCGAGCCCTGCGAGATCGGCGCCGAGATCTGCAGCACCGTGATGCCCTCGTCGAGCTGGCGCACCGAGCTGATCAGCCCGTCGGACACGGTGTAGTCGAGCACGCCGAGCGGGTTGCCGATGGCCACGACCTTGTCGCCGGCGGCCACCTCGTCGCTGTTGCCCAGCTGCGTGGTGGGCAGGTTCTGCGCGGCGATGCCGATGATGGCCAGGTCGCGCTGCGGATCGATGGCCACCACCCGGTCCACCTTGAACTCGGAGCCGTCGGCCATGCGCACCTTCACGTCGGCGCTGCCGGCGATCACGTGCAGGTTGGTGGCGATGCGCCCGTCGGGCCCGACGATGAACCCGGTGCCGAACTGACGCCGGTCATCGCCACCGCCGTGCACGCGGCTCTCGATGCGGACGATGGCCGGCTTGTAGCGCGCGGCGATCTCCTTGGCCGACAGCAGCGTGCGCGGCTGGTTGGCGGTGCTGGAGGCGCAGCCGGCCGCGCCCAGCACGAGCGCGGCGGTCAGGGCGGCCCGGGATTCTCGGTGGACGGCTCACGCCTGAATCTTAACCTCTCCGATCAGAGGGCGCGCAGAAGGACTCCTGGCAGCTTCCACCAGCTCGGGTTGGCCTCCATCTCGACCAGCCTGGGCCCGAGCGTGCCGGCCTTCCGATTGTCGTAGAACCACACGGGAGTAGGACGGACCCGGAGGCCGCCGCGCACCACCGCCTTGTCGATGCCGCCGAGCATGAAGGTGTTGTGCACCCATCCCAGGCCACTCTGGATGTTCTTCAAGCTGGCGCTCGGATGTCCGCCCCACGGCAGCGTGCCGAGCGCGTAGCCCAGCGCGGGCCAGTGGTTCACCGCCACCGTGCCGTAGCGCAGCTCGACGATGGCCCGGTCGAGCGCGTTCCCGATGGTCGAGTCCTGCTCGAGGCGCGGGTGGATGACGATGCACGCGTTCAGCGTCCCCCACAGCGTGTCGTTCATGAAGCGCGTCGCGCTGTCGAGGAACTCGACCGGATCGGCGCTGCCGACGGCGGTCTCCGACAGCAGCGCGCAGAACGGCTCGGTGTGGAACAGCGGGTCGGTCTTGGCGCTCGAGTCGACGTCGCGGATGATCGTCCACGGCAGGCGGCGCGGTCCGCCGGTGGCCGGCTCGCTGCCGGCGGGCTGGCCGTGCCGCTCGACCCGCGACCGCCCGCCGACAAGCGACTCGTAGCGGTCGAACGCGCCCGGGTAGTAGGCCTTGCGGGTGGGGAAGCGGTCCAGGTAGCGGCCCACGTGCTGGAAGAACTGCTCGCGCTGCGGCCACTCCTTCGACGTGATGAGCATCTTGGCCGCGTTGCAGTTGAACGAGGCGTTGTTGGCCACCATGGTGGCGACGTTGCGCGCCTGGAAGGCCAGCTCGTCGTCGCTGTAGGTGTACGGCACGATCGCCACCGGGCTGACGTTGCCCAGCTCCGACGAGATCGGGACGGTCAGGAGCGGATCGTTCTCGGCCATGCGCCGGTCGCGCTCGGGCCCGGGCGGGCCCCACACGATCAGGTCGTGGGTCTTGTCGGATCCGGTGATGTGCACGTCGTCGATGCCGGCGTGATAGACGAGGTGCTGGCCGACGTCGGCGCCGCCGTAGACGACGCGCAGGTAGCCGGGCGTGATGAGCGGCTCGAGCGCGCGCTCGATGAACGGCCCGGCCCACTCGTTGACCGGGTTCATCTTGAGCAGGCAGACGAAGCCCTCGATGAACATCTTGCTGAGCACGTCCATCGGCGGGATGCTCGACACGTTGCCGGCGCCGAGGATGAGGGACACGCCGCCCTGCGGATCGCGCTCCTGGTAGAAGGCGGCCTGCTGGCGCAGCGCGCCCTCGCGGTCGACGCCCTCCTGCATGATCACCGAGCCGCGGAAGCCGGCCCACATCACCTTGTCCAGCGCGGTGGCCGGGAACAGATCGATCTCCAGCCGGCCCTCGCGCCGGCGCATGCCGGTGCCCAGCGGCGGCCGGCCGCGCGCCGCGATGGCGTCGAGGCTCTCGGCCAGCAGGCGCGCCATGCGCACGGTCGGCAGCGGCCCGGACAGCCAGTCCTCGGCCGTGTCGTCGAGCCCCTTGGCCTTGGCTCCCGCCGCGGCCCATGCCGGCGCGGCCTCGACCAGGCGCGGGATGCACTTGCGGATGAGCGCAGCCTTGGCGGCAGGCTCGAGCCGGGCCAGCTCGACGGCGTGGGCGCGCAGCTCGTCGATCGCGCGATCCAGCGCGCTCGGCGCCGACGGTGCGGCGCTGGCAGCGGACGAGCTCATGGGGGCAACCGCGGCGGTTTCAGCCATGGCCGCAGTCTACCACCGGCTCAGGGCCGGGCGGCGGAGCCGGGGCGCAGGCGGTACGTCGTGGTCGGGTGGATCTCGCCCATCTCGCGGCGGAAGCGGTCCGGCTCCACGCGCGGGTCGACGCCGCGCGCGATCGCCTGCATGCCGGCGACGAGCTCCTCCACGTACAGGCGCAGGCGCACCTTCTCGTGCTCGGGGCAGGCGCCGGCCGGCGCCGCGTCGCAGGCCTCGAGCGCCTGGGCGGCGAAGCGATGGGCCTCGGGGATGTCGATGCGATCGGCGTGGGCGGACGAAAGCGCGAGCAGCGCGCGCCAGCGGGTCGGCGAGTCGGTGTGGTTGGCCAGCTGGCCGGCCAGGCGCAGCGCCTGATCGTGCTGGTTGACCGGGCGTGAGGCCAGAATCTGGGCCAGGCGCTCGGCCGCGGCCCCGTCGCGCGGATCGCGCTGCAGATCCGCCTGCGCCTGCGGCGACGTCGCTCAGCACCGTGGGCAGCGCGCTGGCCTCGACGTAGCGGTAGCCGGTGCCGACGTGCAGCGCGCGGTCCGGCATCACCAGCACGGTGACGACGAACACCGCCGCTCCGATATCGAACAGGCCGACCCGTATGCGCCGCATCCGCTCTTCCTTCTAGCACTAGAGTGTCAACTCACGCCAACTTCACACTGTCGGGGGCCCCTTCGGGGGCCCCGCAGGCAGAGCAGACGTTGTACCGGCCAGCGGTGAACTTGCGGGGTGACCAGTGCGGCCTGCGCCCACCCTGGTGGTAGGAGTCGCCGTAGCATTTCGCCCCGAAGCCGTCCCGTGTTGCCCCGGCATCGCGAGTCCTCTCTTGCGCGCCGGTCTACATGCGAGTTGGATCACCAATGTTTAGGACGGTGGCTCACTGCTTGCTAGGTTGCGCGGCTCAGACCGCTCCATCAACCAGCCCTGCAGTGGGCATCAGGAGGCAGGACGGCATATGGGATTCCTCAAGGCGATTTCCGAGTCATTCAATGAGGGCGGTTGGGGGATGTACGTCATCCTGGTCGCCTCGATCGCCATCGTCGCGATCACGGTGGAGCGCACGGTCTACCTGTTCAAGGCTTCGGTGGACAAGGACAAGCTCCTCGCGCTGCTCAAGAGCCAGATCATGAGCGGCAACGTGCAGGGCGCCATCAAGGTCTGCTCCGGCAACCCCACGCCGATGACCCGGATCGTCCAGGCCGGCCTGATGAAGTTCAACAAGAGCGACACCGAGGTGCAGGCGGCGATGGACGAGGCCGCGCTGCGCGAGCTTCCGCGCATCAACGCGCGCACGCCGTACCTCGGCATGCTCGCCAACTTCGCCGTGCTCGCCGGTCTGCTCGGCACCATCTCGGGAATGATCACGTCGTTCACGTCGGTGGCCGGCAAGGGCGCCACCGAGAAGGCCACCGAGCTGGCGCGCGGCATCGGCGAGGCGCTGCACTGCACGCGCTTCGGCATCGGCGTGTCGCTGCTCGGCCTGCTCGCGTTCTCGCTGCTGATGGGCAAGACCACCCGCATCAACGACGACATCAACGAGGTGACCGTCCAGGTCGTCAACCTCGTCACCACGCACCGCGCTCAGATGCAGCAGCCCGGCGGGATGTGACCCCCTGGTGTTTTCCTCTTTCTAGGAGGCACTCATGGGAGTCTCAGTAAACAGTGGCGACAAGAAAGCGGTCAACGTCAACATCAACGTCGTCCCGTTCATCGACCTGATGAGCTGTCTCACCGCCTTCCTGCTGGTGACGGCGGTGTGGACCCAGTTCGCGCAGATCAACGTCAAGCCCAAGGGCCTCGGCCGCGAGGCGACCAAGCTGCAGGAGGAGAACAAGGTCTTCGCCTCCATCCTGGTCAGCGAGAACGAGATCTGGGTCGGCCACACGGCCGACGTGCCGATCCGCATCGGCAACGCGGGCGACGGTCACAAGGACTGGGTCGGGCTGCGCAAGGTGCTCGACGGCTTCCGGCAGGACCCGCTTGTTCGACGGACGCGAGGACATCGAGGTCGCGGCCGAGGACCGGGTGAAGTACCAGGACGTCATCACGGCGATGGATACGGCGATCGCGGCCAAGTTCCGCGATATCGGCTTCATCGATCCCGAATCGCTATCCGTGCGGTTCAAGGAGTAGCCGAATGCCAGTGCAATCACCAGGACCGCGCCTGTACGGCGCGCTGCCGTTCAAGCACCTGGCTCAGGGAGCCAGGCAGGGCTCGACGCGTCCGGTCAACGTCAGCCTCAACGTCGTCCCGTTCGTGGACATGATGACCATCCTCGTCTGCTTCCTGCTGATGGTCTTCTCCGCGTCCGGCGAGCTCATCTCGGCGCAGCGCGGCCTCGTGCTGCCCAACGCGACGAACGACAAGAAGCTGAAGCGGGCGCCGATCATCATCGTCACCCGCGACACCATCACCCTCAACGGCGTGGGCCTGTCGACCCAGGTCAACCGCATCATGGCGGACGAGGGCATGGAGTGGAAGCTGGTCGAGCTGTACGACCGCCTGCGCCAGGAGAAGACCTCCTTCAAGATGACCGGCTTCGACAAGCTGCCGCAGGTCGAGAAGGAGTACTGCACGAACCCGAAGCCGAACCCGCAGCCGCACGAGGTCTGCGCCGACGGCCTCCTGATCATGCAGGCGGACAAGGACACTCCGGCCAAGGTGCTCAACCGCGTGCTCAAGACTGCGTACGCGGCCGAGTATCCCAACGTGATGTTCGCGGTGAACCGGCGCTCGAGCTCCGAGTAGAACAACGCAAGGAAGGCTGCACTCCATGGCAAGTCTGCGTCTCGGGGCCGGCCTCATCGCCGGCCTGTTCCTGCTGACCTTGAGCGCGTGTCCGAAGGATCCGTACGAGGCGGATACCTGGATCGACAAGCTGGACGATCCGTCCTCCTCGGAGGTGCTCAAGGCGGTCAACCGGCTGGCCGACCTGGGCGACCCCAAGGCGATAGCGCCCCTGGGCCAGGTGTGGGAGAAGCACAACCGCTCGGGCCGGGTGCTGCGCGTGGTCATCGGGCTGGCCGACCAGCCGGCCAATCCGCGCTACCCGGGCGGGCCGTTCTGGACCGACGCCATCCCGGTGCTGTCCAAGGCGGTCTCCGAGTTCAAGCTGGGCGACCGGCGCTCGGTGGAGGACGCCATGGCGGCGGCCGACGCGCTCGGCCGGGCCAAGGATCCGTCCACCACCCAGGTGCTGATCGCCGCGGTCAACAAGACCCACAACGGCAAGCCGCTGCCGATCACCGACCTGAGCCAGAACGTGCGCATCGCCGCGATGCGCGCGCTCGGCAACTTCGGCAACGACGAGCGAGCTGTCGAGACGCTCATCAAGGTGATGCGCACCGATCCGCTCACCGAAGAGAACCGGGACAACCGCGAGGCGCAGAAGGCGGCCGCCCTGGTGCGCGGCGCCGCGGCCAACGCGCTGGGCGCGAGCCGCAACCCCAAGGCGCTGCAGCCGCTCATCATCTCGATGTTCGAGGTGGAGGCGATCTTTCCGCAAGTTCGCGGCGCGCTGACCCGCATCGGCGCGCCCGCCATCCCGGAGCTCGTGCGCGTGCTCGAGGGCAAGCACGACGAGGTGAACAAGTTCGCCAGCGACAACAACTTCGCCACCGACTGCTCCAAGGGCGAGGGGCCGCGCACCCGCTGCATCGCGCCGGGCGCGCTCCAGCACAAGGCGGCCATCGTGCTGGGCGACCTGCGCGCGCGCGAGGCGGTGCCGGTCCTGATCGCGCAGCTGGACAAGCCGGCGCGCACGTCCTACTTCGAGCGCAACGAGGCGCCCGGCCCGCCCGATCACGATGCGGTGCTCAACGCGCTGCGCAAGATCGGCGACCCGAGCGCGGCCGACGCGGTGCTGAGCTACTTCAAGGATCCGAAGACCGACGACCTGCTGCGCCCGGTCGCCATGGACGTCTACTCGATGATCACGCGCGACACGAAGGCGCTGGGTCACCTGGCCGCGGAGATGAAGAACGAGGCCCAGGAGGTCGAGGAGATCCGGCGCTCGGCCGGGCTGGCGTACGCGCGGCTGGTCAGCGCGCCGGATCAGCTCGAGCCGCTCGACTTCATGATCGAGCGCTACGCGAAAGAGGCGACCAGGTACGACGACAAGGCCAAGAGCGCGAAGAAGCCGGAGGAGAAGGAGGAGGCGGAGTCCACGGCCAACGGCTACCGCGACCTGTCGACGCTGTTCTGGCAGCACAAGGTGCGCGCGCTGGTCGGCGTGGCGTGCAAGGAAGACGCGAGCTGCTACGTCCGCTACCTCAAGCTGGGCCCCGACGCGCTGACCGCAGACCTCAAGATCCCGGCGACCGCGCTGGGCAAGAAGGAGGTCGTGGACTCCTTCCGCATCGCGGCGCAGGAGCGGGCGCTGCTCGAGCTGGCCAAGCTGGGGCCCAAGGGCGGGGCGGCGCTGCCGAGCCTGCTCGAGCTGGCCGACTCGACCGATCGCATCGTGCGCCAGGGCGTTCTGCTGGCCATGGTGCAGGTGGCCAAGAAGCCGTGCGACGAGTGCACGAAGCGGCTCGACGTGGTCATCCAGAGCCAGGAGGGGCAGGACCGGCTGTCCTACCTGACCGCGGACACGCAGGTCGTGCGCAACTACTTCGCCGGCGCCGCGGCCAGCGCGAAGTAGCGGGGCAGGGCACGCGACCGGGTTCCTGATGGCAGGACCTGGTCGTGCGCAAGCCATCGTCGGCCGCCGGCCGGGCCGTGCTCCGTGCGACGTAGCCGACGTAGCCAACTCTGCGTCGATGAAGGCGGATGGGCGACCTGATCATGGCGATCAGGGCGGGAGCGGCTTGACAGAAATTTTTGATTTCGATATTCAATTTCAGTGAGGCCTCCCCCGGCTACCGGTCTGCGCTCGGCGAGGCCGGGTGGCGCAGCGATCGTCGCCGCGGCGGCGCTCGTGATCGCGGCGCCGACAGCGCGGGCCCAGACGACCCTGAGCGGCGCGCTGCAGCCGGTCCACGCTCCGGCTCAGGCACAGCCCGCTCAGCCGGGCGCGCCGCCACAGCCGGCCGAGACGCCGCCGCCTGCCGAGCCGGCCGACCCCGACGCGGGCGTCGCTGACGCCGCCGACGCGGAGGTTGGCGCGGGTTCCGCGCAAGCGGGCGCGGATGCGGACGACGCCGAGGAGCAGGAGGGCGAGGTCATCGTCATCGACTCGCGCAGCGAGAAGCCGCTCGGCCAGTCGGTCGGCGCCGTGGAGGTCGTGGACCGCGCCGCGATTCGCGCCCGCGGAGCGCGCAACGTGGGCGACGCCCTGCGCGGCCGGGTCGGCCTCGAGGTGGTGCCGGCGCTGCGCGGCACCGCGGTGCGCGCCCAGGGCCTCGACCCGGCCTACGTCCTCGATCCTGATCGACGGGCTGCCGGCCATCGGCCGCATCGACGGCGCGCTCGACCTCGATCGCCTGTCGGTCGGCGACGTCGAGCGCATCGAGGTCATCAAGGGCCCGAGCTCGGCACTGTACGGCTCCGACGCGCTCGGCGGCGTCATCAACGTGGTGACCCGCGACGCGGACCGGCCGTTCAGCGCCGAGGCCAGCGCCATCTACGGCTCGCGCGATCGCATCGACGCCACCGCGACGGCGGCGGCGCGGCGCAGGGCGGGCGACTGGCGGCTGGCCTCGCGCGCGGCGGTCGGCATGCGGCGCTCGGACGGCTGGGACCTCGACGCGGCCACGCCCCGGCACCGAGGGGAGCGCCGAGCGGGCCGGCGACGGGGCGGTGCGGGTGGCCGCCGAGCGCGGTCCCTGGCGCGTCGCGCTGGGCGGCGACTACCTGCGCCAGGATCTGCGCAGCGTGGACACCGCCGGCCTCGCCGTCTTCGATCGGCGCAACCTGGCCGAGACGGCGGCCGGCACCGCGTCGGCCACCTACAAGCCGCGCGACGGCACGAGCGTGGCCGCCACCTTGCGCCACTCGATCTTCCACGACCAGTTCCTCTTCGATCAGCAAGATAGCGGCCAGCTCGACGACTACGAGGTCACCGACGAGCGGCTGACCTCCGCCGCGCTGGTGGCCAACAGCCTTGTCTCCCCCTCTCACCTGATCACCGCCGGCCTCGATGGCTCGGCCGAGGGACTGGAGTCGCCGCGCCTGCCCGAGGACGGATCGCGCGAGCGGCTCGGCGTCTATGCCCAGGACGAGTGGCTGGTGAGCCGGAGGCCGCAGCTGATGCTGGTCCCGGGCGCGCGCCTCGACCTCGACAGCCAGTTCGGCGTGCACGGGACGCCCAAGCTGAACGCGCGCTGGGACGCGACCGAGCAGGTCATCGCCCGGGCCAGCTTCGGGCTGGGTTACCGCGCGCCCGATTTCCGCCAGCTCCTGCTCCGCTTCGAGAACCCCGGCGTCGGCTACGTCGTGGTCGGCAACCCGGACCTCGATCCGGAGACCTCGGTGGGCGGCACCCTGTCGGTCGAGGTCGAGCCGATCGAGCACGTGGCGCATCGCGGCGCAGGGCTACTGGAACGAGGTCGACGACCTGATCGCGATCGAGCTGGCCGAGCCGGCCATGGGCGCCGACGAGGCGCTGTACCAGTACGCCAACGTGGCGTCGGCGCGCACGCGCGGCGTGGAGCTGCAGGCGCGCGGCCGCCTCGGCAGCTACCTGGTGGCGAGCATCGGCTACACGCTGTCCGACACGCTCGACCGCGACGCCGACCGCGAGCTGCCCGACCGCGCGCGCCACCGCGGCTCGTTCGAGCTGCGCGCCATGCTGCCGTGGCGCCTGACCGTGGCCGCGCACGGCGAGCTGGTCGGGCGCGCGCTCGTTCTTCGCCGACACCGACAACGACGGCGACGACGATCGGCGGCGCGCCGACCGCTACGCCTGGCTCGGCGCCCGCGCCGAGATGGGCATCATGGACTACCTGTCCGTGTTCGCCGGCGTGGACAACATCGCCGACGCCGGCGACACCGAGTTCCTTCCCGTCGCGCCGCGCGCCTTCTATGGCGGGGTGCGCGGCACCTACGAGAGCGCGGACGACCCTTCCCGGGCCGTCCTGCCATGACGAGCAGTCCCCTGCGTCCAGGAGCTAACCATGTACAGAGCCTTCACTCCCTTCCTAGTTCTCGCCCTCTCTCTCCCGCTCGGTGCCGCCTGCGGCGGCGACGACGACGGATCGGGCGACGATGACGGCGGCACCGTCGACGCCGGCGACGACGGCGGCGGCCCGGACGCGGCGGCCGGCTGCGTGCCGACCGACGTGCTGGAGAATCCCTATCGTCCGATCGCGTCCGTCTCCACCGGCAAGCTGACCGCGACGCCGGGCAAGGACATCACCGAGGCGGTGGTCGACGCCCGCGCCGGCGGCGTCAACGCGGCCGATAACCCGTACCTCTACATCGACCTCGTGGCCGGCACCAAGGTCGAGATCGACGACGTGGCCGCGCTGACCTCGAGCGACTGGGACGTGGCGTTCAAGCGCTCCAGCATCAAGGCCAACGGCGGCGATTCCGGCCCCGGAGAGGTCGCGGTCGCGCCGGTCGACGGAGCGCATCGAGGAAGTGACCGAGGCGCCGAAGGACGCCGAGTTCGTCGCCGACGACTGGGTCAGCGACGACTGCCAGTACCAGTCGATCCCCGGCGGCGAGCCGAACACAGCGTTCGGCGAGTGGTACGAGTACAACATCAAGACCCACCAGCTCGCGCCCAAGCCGGTGGTGTGGGTGGTGCGCACGCACTCGGGCGACCTCGTGAAGCTCGCGATCGACTCGTTCTACGGCGACGAGGAGGACCCGGACTCGGACGCCATCTACCACGTCGCCTGGGCTCCGCTCTGATGCGAGGCCGGGCGCTCGGAGCGTCGCTGGTGGCGGCCGCGGCGGCGCTCGCGCTGGCCGCGCCGCCCGCGCGCGCCCAGCGCCCGGCATTCGCGGAGGGCACCGAGCCGCTGACCCACGACGGCGAGCACGTGCGCGTCCACTACGTGACCACCTCGGACGACGCCGTGCCGCCGGACGACGCCGACGAGAGCGGCGTGCCCGACTTCGTCGAGGAGGTGGCCCGCCTGGCCGAGACCTCCTGGCAAGATCTGGTGGCGCGCGGCTTCCGCACGCCGCTGGTCGACACCGGCCTGGTGCCGGGCGACGACGGCGGCGACGAGCGCTTCGACATCTACCTGACCAATCTCGAGCAGGCCGACGGCAACTTCGTGGACGAGGCCTGCACCGAGGACGCCGATCCACTGCGCCGGCTACTTCTCGATGGAGAACGACCTGGCCGGCTTCAACTACGACAGCGTCGAGGAGGGCGTCTCGGTGCTGACCAGTCACGAGATGTTCCACGCGGTGCAGGCCGCGTACGTGACCGACATGGACGCGTCCTGGTCGGAGGGCACCGCGGTGTGGAACGAGGAGCAGACTTTCCCGGCGCAGGACGACTACGAGAAGTTCGTGACCGCGTTTCTGGCCCGCCCGGACCGCCCGTTCGACCGCGGCGGCGGCGGCTTCGGCGACAAGTATCCGTACGGCGCGGCGCTGTGGCCGACCTTCCTCGACGAGCGCTACGGCGACGGCACCGTGCAGCGATCGTGGGAGGCATGCGAGGCGCTGGGGCCGGGCTCTAGCTTTCTCGACGCCGTCGGCCAGGCGCTGGCCGGGACCGACGAGTCGATCGAGTCGGCCTGGATCGAGTTCTCGCGCTGGAATCTCTTCACCGGCGAGCGCGCGGATCCATCCCGCGCCTACCAGGCCGGCGCCGACCTGGCGCTGGTGGCGACCGAGGAGGGGCTCACAAGCCTCGGCGCCGTGCAGACGACGGTCGAGGGCATGTCGGCCCGCTACCTGCCGATCGCGGTGGACGGCGAGCGCATGCAGATCTCGGTCGAGGTGGACGACGCCGCGGCGGCCGCGTTCTATCCCCAGGACGACGGCGGGGCGCTGGGCGACGAGATCGAGCTGGTCCGCGACGGAGGCCTGCTCTCGGCCGTCGTGCCCGGCGCGGCCCGCGGCATCCTGGTCCTGACCAGCGTGCGGCGCGGCGGTCTGCCGCGCCCGGCCAGCGTCGAGGTCGCGGTCGCGCCGCCGGACGAGGGCGGCGACGACGATGAAGATGGTGGTGGCTGCCAGGCGGCCAGGAGCAGCGGCGGACGAGTCCCCGGAACCGCCTCACTGCTCCTGGCCGCCGCGGCCTTTTTGCTCGCGAGCCGCCGGCGCGGAGGCGTCCGATGACGAGCCAGCTGACGTGGATGACGCGATCCGCTGCCGTGCTGGCCGCTCGCGCTGGCCGCCTGCGCGGGCGACATCCGGCCCGATGACTTCCAGGCCGGCGCCGACGAGGCGGACGCGTCGCCGGCGCAGCCGGGCGTGGACGCCGGCCCGCCGCCCGGCAAGGTGGAGGTGGCGGAAAACCCCGACGGGACGTCGACGGTGACGGTCAACGCCACCAGCGTCACGGCCTGGATCTATCTCGACCTGGCCGAGCTGGCCCAGGTCGAGCCGGCCGACCCCGCCACCTCGGCCGACTGGGACCTGGGGCTGCAGCGCTTCCACTACGCCCTCGACGGCGGCATCAGCGGCGCGGGCGAGGGCTCGCTGGTCGTGATGGACGGCGCGGACCTGCCCGACGTGACCGAGGCGCCCGCCGACGGCTGGGTCACCGACGAGCCGGACACGACCAAGGACGAGGACGCGCTGCCCGAGTACGCGTTCGAGACCGCCGAGGGCGGCTGGTACGACTACGAGCCGACGAACCACGAGCTCACCCCCAAGCCGCGCGTCTACGTCGTGCGCGGCGGGACCGGCGACCTCTTCGCGCTGCGCATCGACGCCTACTACGACGGCGCCGGCTCGCCGGCCTGGCCCAGCTTCACGGTCAAGCCCCTGCCGGCCCCGTAGCGACTCAGTCCAGGTCGTAGTCGAGCGTGTACGAGTGGCGGCCCTGCTCGGCGACGATCTTCCCCTCGCCGCGCAGGCCGGCCAGCTCACCTGTGCCCGAGGTCTCGACGATCTTCCACGTCATCCACGGCACGCCACCTGTGCCTCCCGCGCCGTGCTGGAGCACGAACGTCCCCTTGCGCCCGTGCAGGGTGCCCTCGACGCGCTCCACGCCGACATAGGCCGCCGGACCGGATCCGGTGTGCACCATCGTGATGTCGGTGACGCTGGTGCCGACCAGGTCCCCCTGGAACGTCTTCTCGATGTGGGCACGCGTCAGCTTGACGCTGTCCTCATCGAGGTACGGCTGCTCCTCTTCCCAGCGGTCGAGGTTGAACGTCCCGGTCGCGTTGCGCTTCATCGATGGTCTCCTCGCTCGCGCCGGCGGCGCCACAGCCCGAGCAGCGCCGGGCAGAGCATGAGCGCGGCCAGCAGGCAGGTGAGCTCGCCGAGGATGGCCGCCAGCCCGAACGAGCGGATCCCGGCGTTGTCGGACACCAGCAGCGAGCCGTAGCCGATGATGGTGGTGAGCGAGCAGAGCAGCACCGCGCCGCTGCTGGCCAGCAGCACCGTGGCCCGGTCGCCGTCCGGCTCGCTGCGGTCGCGCGCGGCGATGTTGGCGGCGTAGTCCGCGCCCAGCCCGATCGTGATCGGCAGCGCGATGAAGTCGAGGAAGTTGATCTTGATCCCGACCGCGCCGGCCAGCGCGATCATCCCGGCGGTGCCGGCCACGGTGCACAGGATGGTCACCCAGCCGTGCCGCCGCGCGACCGAGCAGGAGCAGGACCATGGCCATGGAGCCGATCAGCGACAGCGCGGTGGCCAGCGGGCCGTCGTGCTCCATGGAGCGCAGCATGTCGGCGAACACGAACGCCTGCCCGCCGACGAGCGCGCCGTCCGGCAGGGGGATCTTGCGCACCTCGTCGCTGAAGCGGACCAGGTCGCTGACGTTCCAGCTGTCGAAGCGATCGCTCTTGGACGCGAACACGATGCGGCCGACCTGGCCGTTGCGCTCGATGAACGGCCAGGCCAGCTCCTCGGGCACGTCGCGGTCGCTGATCGCGCGCAGGTCGTCGGGCGGGCGGATCCGCACCAGATCGTCGCGGTCCTTCCCCTCCACCTCGTCGATCAGGTCCTTGTCGATCATCTTGCGGATGTCGGCCAGGAGCGCCAGCTTCTCCTTCTGCTGCTGCGGCAGCACGTCGTCGAGGCTGCGCACCTCGCTGAGCAGCTTCCGCGCCGGCGGCAGGTCGCGGTCGCGCGCGCGCAGCTCCTCGACCAGCGGTCGCGCCTGCTCGCGCTTCGACAGCACGATGGCGAAGCGGCCCGACAGGTTGCGGTTGAAGCCGCCCTCCTTGAACTCGTTCGAGATGCGGTCGTTCCAGGCCCGCTCCTCGAGGATCTCGTCGGAGTCGGAGCGCAGCTTGCGCCAGTCCTTCTCCATCGGATCGCCGGCCAGATAGTGATAGGCGCCCACACCGGCGACTGCGGTCAGGACCAGGCCGAGCACCGCGGCCGGGATCGGGCTGCGCGGCAACAGGCGGGCGATGCGGCGCATGCCGGTCGACGGCGGCAACTGGCGCGGTCGCGGCCCGTACAGCCAGGCCAGCGCCGCGGGCAGGACGGTGAAGGCCGACACCCAGCAGAGCGCCATGCCGATGCCGCCGATGATGCCGAAGTGGCGGAAGCCGCGGAAGTCGGTGACCGCCAGCGAGGCGTACGCGATCGCGGCGGTGAACGACGCGGTCAGGCTGCCGCGCGCCGCCCCGGCCATGGCGCGCGCCAGGGCGCCCGCGGTGTCGGGCTTGCGCAGCTCGTCGCGGAAGCGCGACAGCAGGATCAGGCCCGGGTTGATGCCGTTGCCGACCACGATGGCCGAGAGGAACGCCGTGGCGATGTTGAGGTGGCCGATGAACAGGCGGGTCAGGCCCAGGGTGGCGAGGGTGCCGACCGCGAGCGCCCACAGCACCGCGGCGATGCCGCGCGCCGACCGATAGGCGAAGGCCAGCAGCAGCGTGACCAGGAGGACGGTCACGGCCGCCGCCTGCAGCATCCCGTACAGGATGGAGCGCTGCTCGGACAGCGTGGTGGCCACGTCGCCGGTCAGGCCCACGCGGATGCCTGGATGCCGCGCCTCCACCTCGGCCATGATCCGGCGCAGCTCGCCGGCCAGCACGCGCGTGCGGGAGATCTGCGCGGCCGGAAAGCTGGCCTGCACGATCAGGAGCTGCAGGCGCCCGCTGGTCGACACGAACGGCTTCGGCGACTTCGCCTTGCCCTCGGCCTCGTCCAGGCGCTTGCGCAGCTCCTCCATCCGCTGCTCGGCCGGGTCGGCCTCCTTCACCGGCTTCGCCGCGCCGGCATCTTCCGATCCGTCCTCCTCGTCGAGGTCGATGTAGAGCGGGTTGGCGTCCAGCTTCTCGCGCTTGATGCGGGCGTCGAGCGCGTCGCGCGCCTTCTTGAAGGTCCTCGAGATCGACGAACAGGTGGCGGTTGTGCCACACGAAGCGGCGCAGCGGCCCGTCGTCGCCGGTCACCCGGGCGACCAGCGACTTGTCGAGGCCCTCGATCCCCTTGCGCAGCTCGTCGGCGGCGCGCTGCCGCACCGCCGGATCGTCCGCCTCGACAAGGACGAACGCGGTGCCGAACGCGCGCACCCGCTGCTGGATCTCCTCCAGGTGGCGCACCGACTCGGTTGACGGCGGCAAGAGGGCCGAGAAGTCGGCCTTGAGCGGCAGGCCGAGCGCGGCCACGCCGCCGGCCACCAGGACCGCGGCCGACAGCGCCAGCACCAGGCGCCGCCGGCCGAGGATCCAGCCGATGATGCGCGCCCCCCGCCCCGGGGACGACGGCGGAGAGAGCTTGCCGGGTGGATCGCCTGTCACATCTTCGCGCGTTTCTTGCGCATGCGATCCATCAGACCGGCGAAGCCGTCACGCGCGATGATCTTGTTGAACTGGGAGCGGTAGTTCTCGACCAGCCCCACGCCGTCGGTCACCACGTCGAACGCGCGCCAGCCCTGGCCCTCGCGGCTGAGCACGTAGTCGATCGCGATCGAGCGCGGGCGGCCGCGCCGCTTCGCCTCCACCTCGGTCTGGACCAGCAGCTGGTCGCCATCCGGCTTCTCGCCGAGGTACTTGACCTCGTAGTTGACGTTGGCGCGCAGCGCCTTGATGTAGTTGGCCTCGACCAGCTCGCGCAGCAGCTGGACGAACTCGCGCCGCTGCCCGGCGCTCAGCTTGGCCCAGTGATCGCGCATGGCGCGCTGGCCCAGCGTCTCGATGTCGAGGAAGTCGCGCACGCTGCGCGTCACCTGCGAGGCGAGCTTCTTCTCGGCCGCGCTGCCCGGCTCGGCCTTCTCGCGCAGGAGCTCCTGCACCTGGGTGTTGGCCTTGCGGACCGTCTGGGTGCCCGGGCCGTCTGCGGCCTGGGCGTGGACCCACCCCGCCGAGCAGCGCCAGCAGGGCGAGGCTGAGCGTGAAGGTCGTAGCGCTGTGTCTCATCATGATCACCTAACTCGATGGACGGCCCGACGTCGATTCCGGGCCAGCGGCCGGGCCTGTGGCTCGTCTTAGACGGACCACGGCCAGGTTCCAGTCATGAACTGCCTGCAGATAGCGGGCGCGAAGAGTGAAGTAGGCCAGGTACGCGTCGCCCAGCTCCTTGGCCTCGATCACGCCGATGGCCTCGCCCTGCAGCACCGAGGCGACCCATCCGCGCGCGCTCTTCTCGCCCTCGCGAGCGGCGTCGAGGCGGACGCGCGCGCTGCGCGCCTGGGCGTGGGCCCGCTCCACGTCGAGCCGCACCCCGTCGCTGGCGGCGCGCAGCTGGGCCGACATCTCGTCGCGGCGGGCGCGCGCGCGCAGCTGGCGCCCGCGCTGGGCGAACGGCTCGATGGTCCAGCGCAGCGCCGCGGCCAGGCCGACGCTGGTCGTGTTGAACGGGTCGCGCGCGAACGCCGACGGCGGATCGTCGACGCCCTGGGCGCGGGCGAAGTTGAAGGTGCCGACCAGCAGGAGATCCGGGAAGAAGCGGGATCGCTCGAGATCGGCCAGCGCCTGCACACCGGCGACGACGTGGCGCAGCGCCACCAGCTCCGGCCGCGTGGTCATGGCCCGATCGGCGTAGTGGCCGGCCGCGGCCAGCTCCGCCTCGGCCGGCTCGAGCTGCTCGTCGTCGATGTCCGACGGTCGCGGTCGCGCGGCCAGCAGGCGCACCGCCGCCAGCGCGGTGTCCTCGGCCTCGCGCGCCTCGGCCAGCCGCGAGCGCGCCTCGGCCATCACGGTCTCGAGGCGCAGGCGGTCCTGCACCGTGGCCTCTTCGCCCTTCTTGACGCCTGCTCCTTGAGCTGCCCGCGCGCCTTCTCGATCGTCGTCGATGCCGTCCTCGAGCTCGTAGCGCAGCTCGCGGGCCAGCTTCAGGCCGTAGTAGGCGCGCGCCGCGTCGACCTCGATGTCGCCGGCGACCACGCGCTCGCCGGTGCGGGCCGCCTCCGCCGCGCTGCGGGCGCCGCGCCGCGCGGCCGACAGCTTGCCGAACGTGAACAGCGGCTGGGCCAGGTTGATCTCGAAGCCGCCGTACAGGCCGTCGAGCGCCAGCGTCGCGTCGTTGTTCGAGGTCATCGGTGCAGCTCGGATCCAGGCAGTCGATGTCGGGGCTGGGGGCGAACAGGGCGCGCAGCTCCAGGCGCGGGAAGCGGAGGCCGACCGCCTCGGTCTCCTGGGCCTCGGCCTGGCGGGTGACCGAGCGCGCCGCCTCGGCCCGCGGCCCGCTCCTCGCGATGCGCGTGAGCTCGGGCAGAGACAGCCGGCGGACGCGGTCCGACTGCGCGTGCGCCTGGCCAGCCATCAGGAGCAGGAGCGGCACGAGCGCAACGGCGACAGGGCGGGCCATCCGCAGGCCATAACACCGGCGCGAGCCGAAGTCGATCACTCTGGCGAGCTTGCGATCGGCCCGGACGCGCGCGCCGGCGACGGTCACGAACCCTCGGCGGCCATGGCCGCCGTCACGTCCTCTCGCCGGGTCGCCCGCACGCGCTTCCAGCCCAGCACCGACAGGTGCAGCGCGATCCCGAGCGCGGCCCAGGTCACCACGCGCGCGCGGCGGATGAGGCCGAAGGCCAGGCCGAACGGCGCCGCCAGCCCGACCATGCTGAACGCGCCGGCGATGCCCGCCTCGTTGACGCCGAGACCCTGCGGCACGAAGAAGAACAGCACCGCGCTGGCCGTCAGCAGGCCCGCGATCGCGACGACCAGCGCCGGGCTGGCCTCGAGGCCGAGCAGCCGCAGGATGATCGCGATCTCGATCAGGTTGAGGAGGCGGCCGGCCATCTTGGCGGCCAGCACCCCGGCCAGCCGGCCGCGCCCGAGCGCCTGCACCGGCGAGTCGGACTGCCCCGTCAGCCGCCGGATGAGCGCGGCGCTCCAGCGCGACGGATACGGCGACAGCACGAAGCCGAGCAGCGCCAGGCCCGCGGCCAGCAGCACCGACGACGCGATGGTCATGCCGGCCACGACAGCCGGATCGAGCGGGACGAGCCAGATGGTCAGTGCGATGGCCGCGCCGGCGAACAGCGGGCCGGAGAGCACGTTGACCAGCCGGTCCTCGACGACGGCGCGGGTGGCGAGCGCCGTGCCGACCTGGTTGCCCAGGTAGCGGGCGCGGAACACGTCGCCGCCCAGACCGGCCAGCGGGACGATCGTGTTCATCGCCTCGCCGACCACCTGGATGTAGAAGAGGTGGCGGAAGCGGACCCGGCCGTCGAGCAGGAGGCCGAGCCCGATGGCGTTGGCGGCGTACCACAGCGGCGCGGCGGCGAACGCGAACAGGATGCCGGTGCCTGCCTGATCGAACGCCTGGTCGATCGCGCCGACCGGCATGCGGCTGACAAGCCAGGCCAGCAGCACGAACCCGGCGCTGTAGGCAAGGAACACGCGCGCGCGGGCTCCCGTCTTGCCCTCGCGGCCGAGCCCGCGCACCACCGAGACGGTCATCAGGGCCGAGCCGGCCAGGGTGACCCAGAAGTACGGCCCGGGCATCGCGAACAGGCAGAAGATCATGGCCACGAAGGCCTGCACGTCCTGCTTGATGAGGCCGGACAGCGGCAGCACCAGCCGCTCCCACCAGTGCGTGCGCTTCGCGCTCATCACCTTGTCGGTGACGGCCAGGTTGGTGAGGTGATCCTGGGTGCGCCACACGTAGCGCGCCATGGTGGCGACGAAGAACGTGCTCAGCGCCAGGAACGGGATCAGCGCCCACAGATAGATCTCGGACCCGGACAGGCGATACGCCGCGATGCCGAGCGCGGAGTAGAAGACCATGTAGCGGACGTTGTCCGAGAGCGTGTCGTACCAGGCGCCGAGGCGCGAGCCCTGGAACTTGAGCCGCGCCACCTCGCCATCGCAGCCGTCGAGGATCGACGCGATCTGGAACAGCAGGCCGCCGACGGCCAGCATCGCCGGCTGCGCGGTGGCGACCAGCCCCGCGCCGATCAGGCTGATGATGGAGACGAAGGTCGTGATCGCGTTGGGCCGCACGCCCCAGCGCGCCAGGTAGCGGCTGGTCGCGATCGAGATCGGCCGGTTCATGTGGCGGCTGATGAAGCCGTCGGTCTTCTTGGCCAGCGAGCGCAGCAGGCGGCGCTCCGCCTCGCGGGCCATGTCCGGCGTGTTGACGTCCTGCCACATGCCGGCATGCACGCGCGTGGCGAAGAACGGCGCCTCGGCCGCCATGCGGGTGACGATGTCCGAGACCGAGCAGGCGCCCTGGGCGACCAGCTCGCCGACGCGCGCGCCGGCGCCGGACGGGAAGTAGAACAGCCCGGCGTCCACGCTTCCGTAGGAGGTCAGGCCCTTGCCGATGGCCTGGATGCGCCCGTCGATGGTGCGCAGCTTGGTCGCGTCATCGAGGTCGTAGACCGCCTCGATCGCGTCGGCCGCGACCTGGGGCGACTCCGGGCGCTCGGACGCGCGGCTCAGGAAGTCGCGCACGAACGCCGTGTCCATGACGTGGTCCGCCATGGCGACAAGGAAGCTCTGCTCGAGCCCGCTGGCCCCGGTGGCCAGGGACACGCCGTTGCCCGCGTCGAAGTCGGGGCAGTGGACGAACTCGATGGCCATCCCGCTCAGCGACGAAAGGCCGCGGATCTCGTGCGCGATGCGGTCGCCCTCGGCGCCCAGCACGACGCGGAACTTCTCGACGCCGGCGGCGCGAAGGGTGAGGAGCGACCGCTCGAGGAGGCGGAGTCCGGCCACCTTGAGCAGCGGCTTGGGGAGAGGGCGCCGCCGTCCGGCCATCCGGCTGCCGTGGCCGGCCGCGAGGATGACCGCCGCGCGCGGGGGCCAGCTGGTCGCGACCGAGTGGCGAGCGGACCGGCGTCCACAGTGGCCGGTGCTGCTGGCCGTTCCGATTGCGGGAGCGGGTTCCATACTTGCTAGCCTCACCTCATGAATCCGTGACATCAGCTTCGAACACCGCTGACTCGCCATCGCATCACGCTTGTTGCTCGTAATGACGTGGTGAAGGATGGCAAGCCATGACGCAGGGTCGCCGGGCGTTCCTGTCCGGGCCGGCAGGGTGGCGATGCGCAATCGCTGCGCGAAATCGCCCCAGATAGCCACTTGAGGAGGCCACGGCCCCCCTCGCCCTGCCCCGGGCAGAAGGTCCCGCCAACCAGCACAGCGGTGTCTATGCAGACAAGGATTCACGCTGTCAAACCAGAACAGTTCACTCACTGAAATATGCCGATCTGGTAGCTTCTCCCGAGGATGAGCCCCCGCCTCCACCCCGTCCGGCAGATCCCCGCACCGTCGCGCGTGGCGCAGGAGCTCTCGCACGTGTTCTTCGACCTGCTGATGCGCCACAAGATCCAGTTCGCGGAGGCGGTGGCGGAGCTGGGCCTCTCGGCCATGCAGGCCCGCGTCATCCTGCGCATCGACCAGGCCGCGCCCTGCACGATGAGCGCGGTGGCGCAGGAGCTTGGCTGCGGACCGTCGAACATCACTGGGTTGATCGACAAGCTGGAGGCGCGCGGGATGGTGGAGCGGCGGGCTCACCCCGACGATCGCCGCATCAAGGCGCTGGCGATGACGCGCAAGGGCGCGGCGCTTCGCAGGCGCCTGATGGACCGGCTGGCCCAGCCGGCACCGTGGATGCAGGGCCTGTCGCCCGACGATCAGCGCCAGCTGGTCGACATCCTGCGCCGGGCCCTCGAGCTGGCCAGCGCCGACGCGTGACGCGCGGCGCGGCCTGACCCGCGGCGGCGGGCCCCAGGGGCGTCAAGAATTCGACACCCGTGTCCCGGCGCACGCGGACGCGCCCGGCTCGATCGGCGAGGACGCGCGCGGCGGGCGAAGGCGGACAGGCTATCTCCGCACCAGAACGGTACCGACCATTGCCAGGAGAATGCGCGGGCTCGCCGTCGCGGGGCGACGTGGCCGCACTACGTTGGAGCCAGCTCGATGCGAGTCGCGATTGACGCTCGCTCCTTGATTCCGCCGGCCGTCACCAGGGCTCGTAGCAGTCGTAGTTGCGCTGCGCCGCGATCCGGTCGCCGCGAAACTCGATGAAGATGGCCAGGTGCGCGGTCATCTGCGCCCCGGCCGCCAGGGTGCCGAGCGGCACCGCCAGCGTGCCGGTCCAGCGCGCCTCGAGCGCCACGCGGTCTGCGCTCGCCACCGCCGACAGCGTCTCGAAGCGCTGCGAGCTCAGCAGCGCCTGCCCCTGCTCGGCCCCTTTCAGGATTGCCGCCAGATCGCGCCGCGCCCCGCGGGGCGCCATCCGGCTGGGCAGCTCCTCCTGCACCACGTCCGCGGTGTAGAACGCCGCCAGCTCGTCCCCCACCGCGCCGCGCTCGATGGCCTCGAGGTACCGCCGCACGATGTCCAGTCGGTCAGTCGTCCCGGTCATGGCTGCCATGATGCCGGTCGGACGCGATGAGGGTGCGCCGAAAATGAAACGGCCCGGGTCCGTCGCTGGACCCGGGCCTCGTCTCTGCCGGTCTCAGGCTCTATCGCGAGCCCGGCCGGGTGTCATGCTCGATCAGCAGGGGCCGTCGGCGCAGCAGTCGCCGAACTGGGTGCAGGCCGGATCGCAGAAGCAGCCGCCCGGGGCCTGAGCGCCACACGCGTTGTTCTGGACGCAGCTGTTCGGGTCCACCGGACCGCCCGAGCACACTTCCTCGATGTCATCGCAGCAGTCGCCGAACTGCGCGCACGCGTCGTCGCACTGGCAGGACTGCGTCGGATCGAACGTGCCGCAGCGACCCTCGCAGCTGCCGCCCGGGTTGCCGCCGCCGCCGTCACACTGGATGCCGGTGACGAGCCACGACGCCTTGATGGCGTCGATCTCGGCCTGGCTGAAGCCGAGCGCGGTGGCCGCGTCCACGATGCCCACGCAGCCCTGCTCGAACGTGGTGCCGGTGCTCCAGAAGCTGGCGTTGGCCTCGTACCACGCCTCGCCGGCGCGGCGCACGCTGGCCTGGGTAGCGGTGCCGCCACCAAAGGCCTGTGCGGTGAGGCAGAACGCCTTGTTCGAGATGCCGCTCGAGAAGTGGACGTCGAGGCCCTCGAAGTAGTCGTTGATGTGATCGATCGAGGCGCCGTCGGCGGGCGGATCGCACATGAAGCGCAGCGCGGCGTCGGCCCGGAAGATGTCGCGGCCCAGGTCGAAGTCGGCCGCGTCGCCCTCGTCGAAGAACTCGGTGATGGTGCCGGCGATGTCGGAGAACGACTCGTTGAGACCGCCCGACTGCGACGCGTAGATCAGGTCGGAGTGGAAGGTGGTGAAGCCGTGGTTGATCTCGTGGCCGACCACGTCGATGTCACCCGAGAGCGGGTAGAACGTGCTGGCGCCGTCGCCGTAGGTCATCTGCGCGCCGTCCCAGAACGCGTTCTCGTAGTTGGTGCTGTAGTGCACGCGGCTGCGGATCACGAACCCATTGTCGTCGATCGAGTTGTGGCCGTACCACTCCGACATCATGTTGAGGGTCTGCTCGGCGAAGCCGTGCGCGTCATTGATGGGCGCGTCGCCGATCGGGTTGAGCGGACCGGTCACGATGGTGCCCGAGCCGGAGGTGCCATTGTTCATGTTGCTGGTGACCAGGCGGGCCGTGTTCATGGCGAACTGGCCGCCCGACGGCTCGACGTCGAGCTCGGCGTCCCACGTGCGCGCGACCTTCGGGTTGCCGCCCGGACCGGACGCCTGCTCGAGGGTGTGGATGCCGTTGAACTGGTACAGGATGGCGCCGCTCTCGGCGTTGACGAAGTAGTTCCACAGGCCGGGCTTGATGCCGGACTGCAGCTCGGTGAAGAACACGACGTGCCAGGCCACGCGGGCCACGCCGTCCTGCGGCAGCACGACCAGCTCGGCCTTCTCGCGCGAGTAGGCCAGACCGGCCGCCACGCCCTTGCCACCCTGAGAGGCATAGGCCGACTTTCCGATCGAGACAGCGTCAGCCGCCGCCAGCGAGGAGCGCGGGGCGACGGTGCTCAGATTCTTGGCCACGCTGCCGCTCATGCCGAGGAAACGGCTGTTCGCGTCCGCGTGGACGACGAGGCCCGAGCCCCAGACCGGCAGTCCGTCGTGGAGCTGCGTCATGCGCACGTGAGTCTGCTGGCCACGGCCCTGGCGCACCTGACGGACCTGGAAGTCGTCCTGCGCCGTCAGCCCGAGCTCGCTGTTGAAGTTGCGCACGTAGGCGACCGCAGCTTCCTGCGGGTCACCGACGAGCAGCGTGCCGTCGGTGTCCTGGATCTTGAACGCTTCCACCGTCGGAGCGACCTGCTCCGTCGAGGAACTTTCCCGCGCACCGCTCGAGTCTTCTTCGTTCGCGCAGCCAGCAACCGATGCGGATGCGACTGCCAACAGGGCGATGCCTCGGCCGAGTCTTCGTACCAGCGTCATCGTGGACTCCTCCTGGTGGGATCAACGGACCGTCCGCGCCGGACGAAGGTGAGCCAGCATTTCGCGCGGACCTGAATCCACGGCCAAGCTAACACCCCTCACTGAACACGGCCCGCGCTTTGACCTTACTTCGACCTTACATCGTTCGATTTTCGGTGTAGGACAGAATGCTGGCTCGTCCCTGCGAATGGCAATCACGATTGACTGGTGGCGCGCGCCTGCAAGCACCGAATTGGAGCGCATGCCGCCGCGCGTTGACGATGGATGTCGTGAGGACTCGCGATGGTCGACGACACAGGCGAGTGCTCGCTCCGTCGACGATGATCAACGAATGACGACGACGATGCGCCGCGTCCGACTCAGGCACACACGCGGATGCCTGCTGCAGCCCCAGGCATTGCGGCGCCCGATGCAGCCTGCAGCGGCTGGCGGCTACCCGACGCTGATGGGGAGCTGCAGCCGGAACGTCGAGCCGCGGTCCCGGCCGTCGCTCTCGAAGGTGAGGGTGCCGCCCATGGTGCGCGCCATGTTGCCGGCGTTGTGCAGGCTGAACCCGCGACCGTCGTGCTTGGTCGTGAAGCCGTAGTTGAAGATGCGAGCGCGGTCGTCCTCGGAGATGCCGACGCCGTTGTCGACGACCTGAACGCTGAAGTACTGGTCGCCGTACTTCTTGCCCACGATGCTGATCGACCCGATGGGCGTCACCGGCGCCACGGCATCCACGGCGTTCATGAGCAGGCTGGCGAGGATCTGCACGATCTGGTGCCGGTCATGGGCGATGTCGAGCATCTCGTTGACCTCGGTCGTCACCTGGATGTTCTGTTCCTCGCAGGACGGCAGGATGAACGCCAGCGCCTCGTGGACCACCTGGTCGAGCGCGCACTTCTCGATGACCGTCGTGCCACGGGCATGCTCCTGCTGGAGAACGATGGTCTCCATCACCTGCTCGAGGCTCTTCCGCACGACCTTCATCTCTTCCAGCATCTCGTCGCGCTCGCGCGCGATGGACGACGACAGGGTCATCAGGCTCGGAATGAGCTTGCTCCCGGTCGCGTCATCGACGACGAACCGAGCCAGGTCGTCGCGATGCGCGCCGAGCAGGTCCACCACCTTGCCCAGGATCTTGATGTGCGACGACTCGAGCTTCTGGCTCATCACCGAGGTCGAGGTGTTGACGCTGGTCAGCGCGTTGCCCACGTTGTGCAGGACGCTGATCGCGACGTCGGCCATGCCCGCCAGCCGCGAGGCCGTGTTCAGCGCCGTGTTCAAGCGCTTTCGCTCGGTGATGTCTCGTGCGATGCCGACGGTCCCGACGATGGATCCGGTCGCGTCTCGGAGCGGCGACTTGACGGTCTCGAGCCAGACGACCTCCCGGGTGCGACCGTCGATGATCGACTCCTCGATCCTCTTCTGCGCGCCGCTCGCCATGACCGCCCTGTCGTCGGCCTTGAACTTTGTCGCCAGCTCTCCGAAGCACACGTCGCAGGTGTTGTTGACCAGGAACTCATGGGACATGCCGACGGCGTCGCAGAATGCCTTGTTGGCGACGATGAACTTCGAGTCGCTGTCCTTGATCCAGGCCATGTCGGGGATGTTGTTGACGAACGTCTCCATCAGCGCATTCTTGTTCTCGATCTCCGAGCGGATGGCTTCGCGCTGAGTGACGTCCCGGGACACGCAGAGGACATTCGAACCGAACGGGGTCACCGTCAGCTCATGCCAGCGCTTCTCCCCGGAAGGCGAGTCCTCCGGGTCGAGGGCGACCGCGCTCTTCCTGTCGGTGATGGCGTCGCGGATCGCCGCGTGGGCGTTCCTGTGCGGCAGGTCGGGGAACACCTCCACGATGCTCCTGCCGACGAGCTCCCCCTCTGACCTCCGCGTCAGCTTGCAGGCCCACTTGTTGGCGTAGAGAAACCGCCACGAGCCATCGAGAACGAAGAAGGCATCCTCGACGGCATCCAGGATGTCTGCCGTCAGGTAGCCGTTCTCGGCGGAGGGGGCCTTGCTGGCGCTGAGCTCGCTCATTCTCTTCATGACCTTCCCCGGGACCGCTGGCCAGACCCGGTCTGCATGGACCAATCCACCATCTGGATCGGCCATGAACGCCCGGACTTGAGAGAGCTTGGGCGTCGCCGGCGGCCCGGCCGCCGGGCGGCAGGGCAGGGCGATCGAGCTCCTCGAGCGCGCCTCGAGCTCCACGTCGGCGCCGACGACCGCGCGCGAGGCGCGCGCCGCCTTCGAACGCGACGGGCCTACCGCGCCGGTGACGTGGTTAACATCGATATCTACCTAAAAATGATCATGAGCTCAAAAAGCTACCTAGAAACGATAGTTAGCCATAAAATCTACCTAGAAACGATCTTGACCCGGAATAATTGACCCAAAAAGGATCGTTACAGAAGGAACCCCTTGGAACCCCTTCCACCCTTTTTCTTCGCCGCCAAGACTCAGTCTGAGCGGAGGTGGCTGGCCCGGCTGAAGGTCGAGGGTCGGATCCGCCGGATCGGGCCGCGTCTCTACACCTCCCTGCCGGAAGCGGAGGTCGCGGCGGCTGCTCGCGGCGCGTGGGCGACGATCGCATCGGGTCTCTTTCCAGGGGCCCTGGTCAGCCATCGCACCGCCCTCGAGTACGTTCCGAGCCCCGAGGGCGTCGTCTTCATGACCTCGACCACGAACGGGAGGCACTCCTACCCCGGGCTCACGATCGCGTTCATCCGCGGGCCAGCCCCACTCGATGACGATCCGATGTTCGTCGGCCTTCGCGTGTCCTCGCTGCCCCGCGCACTGCTGGAGAACTTCAAACGAGATGCGCGTGCGTCGAGCGCGAGGACGCTCCCGCTCGAGGAGATCGAGCGCCGGCTCGAACAGCTCCTGCGAGATGGCGGCCAGGGAGCGCTAAACCAAGTCAGAGATCGCGCGCGGGCAATCGCCGCCCAGCTTGGCTGGCGCGCCGAGCTCGACCGACTGGACGGTGCGATCGGCGCGCTCCTCGGCACCCTCCCGGCGAAGGGCGTCACCAGCGCCGCTGCCAGGGCGCGCGCCGCCGGTGAGCCTTTCGATCCCTCCTGTCTCGAGCGGCTGCAGTTGCTGATCGGCGAGCTCAAGGCACGCGCGCTGCCAGGTCGGCCGGACGCGTTCGGCTCGCCGGGGCACTTCCGGAACAAGGCGTTCTTCGAGTCGTACTTCTCGAACTACATCGAAGGGACCGTGTTCGAGATTGAGGAGGCGGAAGAGATTGTCTTCGACAGGAAGATTCCGGCGCAGCGGCCGATCGATGCGCACGACATCCTCGGGACCTTCGACATCGTCTCCGATCCGAACGAGATGAGGCGGGTGCCCGCCTCTCCCGACGAGCTCATCGAGCTTCTTCGCGAGCGCCACCGCGCCATGCTCGACCGGCGTCCCGACGTGCGGCCGGGCACTTTCAAGCAGAAGGTGAACCGGGCGGGAGGCACAATCTTCGTCCACCCGGACTACGTTGTGGGGACATTGAAGAAAGGGCACGAGCTCTACGGCCACCTGGAGCCGGGCGTGGCCCGCGCCATCTTCATGATGTTCCTGGTCTCCGAGGTCCATCCGTTCGACGACGGTAACGGCAGGATCGCGCGGATCATGATGAATGCAGAGATGGTTGCGAGAGATGAGTTCGACCATCATCATCCCGACTGTCTATCGCGATGACTATCTCCTCGCGCTCCGAGCGCTGACGCGACGGCATCGGCCCCGACCGCTGGTTCGACGCGCTCGCGAAGGCGGCGGCGTTCTCTCACCTCGACTTCTCGGACTATCCGCGCATCCTGGCGGACATCGAGCGGCGCAACTGGTTCCGCGCCCCGGACGAAGCCACGCTCCTCGTCGGCGATCGATAGACCGCGGCCGCCAGCGACTCTAGCGGCAGTAGCGCAGGGCCAGCCAGACCATCAGCACACAGAAAAAGAACAGCATCCCGAGGATATGTGCCAGGACGGAGGTGGGCTCCGGCACCTCGTCCGTCATCCAGGCAGGCTTCGGCTTCGCGTTCGATGGCGCGGCGGGTTTGCGCGGCACGGTCGGGCGCAGGTCGGCGAGCTCGGCCTGGGCCCGCCTCAGCCGCGATCGCGCCTCGGCGAGCTCGGTCTCCAGCCGCTTTACCTGTTCGGCCCCATCGGCGCCGCGCGCGCGCTCGTCATCGAGCTGGCGCTGCAGCGCATCGGCCCGGGCGAGCGCGGCTCCGTGATCGTCGCGCAACGGCATTGCCCTGAGTCTATCAGCGCCGGGGCGTGCCTCCACGGAGCGCTCGCCTGCACGCCGGGTGCAACACCGACGGGATGTGTCGACGTGACACCTCGGTGGCAGCTCAGGGACCGAGCGGGTCGTGCCCGGTGAGCGCCGGCTTGACCAGGGTCTGGACGAAGCGGTCGGTGTCGGCGGAGATGGAGATGAACGTGCCGGTGCCCGCCGCCGCCTCGGCACCCCACTGCCCGGCGGCGTAGGTGACGCGCACCTCGGCCCAGGTCACGATGGACGGATCGATGGCCGCGCAGGCCGCCAGCGGGTCGTGCAGCAGCTTGCCCTCGGGGTGACTGGCCAGGTAGACGCTCATCGCCTCGTGGATCAGCTGCACGCCGGCCGGGGCGGAGCCGAGCAGCGCGCCGACCCGGGCGTGCAGGGCCGCGTCCCACGCGAGGCCGTGGGTGACGTTCTTGGACACGAGCTGGCGCAGGGCGATGCGGTCGGAGGCGAGCGCCAGCTGCGTGCCCTTCTTGTCGCCGCCGAAGTTGAACGACTCGCATGCGACGCGGCCGGCGAACTTGGCGAGGCGCTGCGCGGGCGGCACCAGGTTGTCGCCGGCGAAACCACCCTGGGCGACCCAGCGAGACAGTCGCGCCTCCGGGTGATGGTTGAGCAGCAGGCGCAGGTTGTGGAGCGGGGCGCCTGTCACGAGAACCGCGTCGGGACGGTCGCGCAGGGTGGCCGCGATGAGCTCGTGGGCGACCGCGTCGGCGCTCGCCGCCGCCGTCGGTCCCAGCCAGTCGAGGTGGAAGTCGGAGACCGCGCTGGACGTGCTGGTCGGGTTGCGCGCGCCGATCGGGACGGTGCGGCCCGCCCTGGCCAGCACGGCACGGACGACGCCCAGCTGGGCCGGTGTCCCCGGGTTCACGCACACGGCCGCGAGCTCGACGTCGGGGTGCGTGGCGAGCAGGCACAAGGTCAGGACGTCGTCCGGATCTCGCGTCTCCATGTCGAAGAGGATGGGGAAGCCTCCGTCCGGCATCGTCACCGCATGTATCACGAGGCGGGGCACTGCGCCGCTCACCTTCGCCGGCCCCGCCGTTGACTCCTCCACCGATTTCAATCGGGACGCACCCACGGTACGGTGCGGGCCATGCCCAGGGCGATGACGAGATCCGGTTCCTCACCGACGGCGAAGTTGCGTCCTGTGTCCGGCCCGATCCGGCTGGCGGCGGCTCTGCTCGGGCTCGCTGCCGGCATGGCTCCGGGTGGATGCGGCGGGGCCGAGCCCGCACGAGGCAACACGCCCGCGCTATCGCGATCTCCCGCGCACGACGATGCCGCCGAGCTCGGCAGGCCCGGCATCGAGCCGCCCGCTGGTCGCGAGCCGGAGCCGGAAGAGACCGCCGCGGAAGAGGAGGCGCCTCCACCGTCGGAGGAAGGCCTGCACACGGACAGCATCCCCGAAGGGCCCAAGGTGGTCCCCTTTGTCTCGCTCCGGTCCCAGCAGATCGCCGGGGCCAGGACCATCGAGCCGAGCACGCACGAGGCAAAGGCGATCGACGCCTCCGGCAGGCCAGTCCTGGGAGTGGTCCAGCTGTGCCTGGACGCCGCGGGGGCGCCCACCAAGGTGACGCCGGTCCGGTCCACCGGCTACCCGGACTACGACGCGCGGATCAGGACGGGCGTCGAGAGATGGCGCTTCCGGCCCTACCTTGACGGAGAGCAAGCCGGTGCCGGTCTGCACCTCGGTCACCATCACCTATCGCCCGCGACCCACAGCCTTCGCTGCCGCCGCCGCGCAAGGAAGGGACAAGGACAAGGACGACGAGGCCGCGGGAAGCTGATCGACCTCGACAGATGGTGGTCCTCTTCGACATCGACGAGACACTGCTCGATCACCGCACGACCGAGCGAGCCGCTGCGACGGCCCTCCATCGCATCGCGATGGTGACGCGTCCGGTCGGGGATTTCGTGGCCGCCTGGTCGGATGCGCTGGAGCGCCACTTCCGCCGCTATCTGGCGGGCGAGCTGTCGTACGAGGACCAGCGACGGGCGCGGGTGCGCGAGGTGGTGGACGCGACGCTCGACGACGAGGCCGCCGATCGCCTGCTCATGCACTATCTGGACGCGTACCTGGCCGGGTCGACGCTCTTCCCGGACGTGCTTCCCTGCCTCGACCGGCTCGCCCGCGGAGGTCACCGGCTCGGCATCATCTCCAACGGACAGAGCGATCACCAGCGCACAAAGCTCACGCGCTGCGGCATCGCGGACAGGTTCGAGCACATCCTCATCTCGGAGGAGTGCGGACATCACAAGCCGGCGCCCGAGATCTTCGCCCAGGCCTGCGCGCGGATGGGCGAGCCGCCCGCCCGAGCGGTCTACGTCGGCGACCGCTACGACGTTGACGCCGAGGGCGCGCGGCGTGCCGGCCTGCGCGGCATCTGGCTGGATCGCCACGCCCGAGCCGGCGCGGAGCACGAGGCTCCCATCATCTCGAGCCTCGATGAGCTGGACGCGGCGCTCATATATGGCCCTTAAACCCTCTTAGTTCGGGGTGGTCCGGCGCGCCGTCAGGAATGCCCTCGGCAGAGCGAGCGTAGACTGCCGCGTTCAACACGTGACAGGCGTACAACTCGACAAGTCCGATACCGGTGTTCCGGGACTCGGCAGAAGGAACACATGAAGAACCATCGGAGCCTCTGGAGCATCGTCGCGCTCTCGATCAGCGTGCTGTCGTCCGCGAACTGCGCCATCGAAGAAGAAGAGCCCACGCTGACCGAGGCCGAGGTCGATACCGAGGTCGCTCTGGCACAGATGGCGCGGATCGGCGACAACGGCGATCCGGTCTCCGCGTACCTGATCCACATGCTCCAGAACACCGAGATATCGGTGGACGGCGCGACGCGGACCTTCTGGGACATGATCGACAAGGACAAGTTCCTCGTGTCGCTTGGCTTCAACGGCGGCGGCACCGACTCGTACCGCGTCTTCTACCACTACACCGGCGAGGGCCACGCGATGATCTCGCGGGCGCAGCACAACGGAGTCGTGCGCTATCGCAACAGCGACACCGGCGAGTTCACCCACTTCTTCGGCTTCACCCAGGGCGGGATCTTCGATCCGACGCTCCCGCATGCGAACATGGATCACGCCTTCAAGAGTCTGTTCGAGGAGAGCGGCAAGGACCTGGCCCTGCAGCCGCAGTGGAACGACGGCTCGACGGTCGGCGAGATCGACATCGACTTCCATCGTCAGATCGAAGTCGATGATCACAACAACCCGGACAACTCGGATCCGCTGACCACCAGCTCGGGCGGGGGCAAGAACAACAACGCCTACTTCATCAACGCCTGGGGGACGCCGCCCGGACTGCCGGGCTACACCGGCCCGATGACGGCCCACGACGGCGACCGCGGCCGCTACTACGACTTCCACGACCAGCGCGACTCGGCCGGCTATGACGAGATCGAGGACGTTCTCGTCGGTCGCGGCATCGGCGTGGCCACCGGAGTCGCCGTCCCGCGCTGAGTCGCGCCGTCCGGACCTGATCGGGTCACGGCGTTCCAGCCATCGTCACGGCATGTATCACGGGGCGGGGCAGGGCGAATCACGGAGCTTGCGATCGCGGCCGGCAGCTCTATCGTTGAGCAACATGCCTCGCTTGCTGTCGGTGAACGTCGGGCTTCCGCGCGATATCGCGTGGAAGGGTCGCACCGTACGCACCGGGATCTGGAAGCAGCCGGTGCGCGGACGCTGTCGGGTCGGGCGGTTGAATCTGGACGGGGACGGTCAAGGCGACCTGGCCGGACACGGGGGCGAGCAGCGCGCCGTCTTCGTCTACCAGATCGAAGCGTACCGCCACTGGCAGGAGCAGCTGAAGCGGACCGACTTCGTCCATGGACAGTTCGGCGAGAACTTCACGATAGAGGGACTGCCCGACGATGCCGTGTGCATCGGTGACCGGTTTCAGATCGGCAGCGCTCTGTTCGAGGTCACCCAGCCTCGCGTCACCTGTTATCGCGTCGGGATCCGGACGAACGAGCCGCGCATGCCGGCTCTGCTGACGTCCAGCGGGCGGCCGGGGTTCTACTTCCGCGTGCTGCGAGAAGGCGAGGTCGAGGCCGGCGACCCGATCGTGAAGGTGGGAGAGGCGGAGGAGCGGATGACCGTCGCGGAGATCAACGCGCTCCTCTATTCGCCCGATCATCCGCGCGATCGACTGCAGCGCGCCCTGCAGATCGACGCGCTCTCGCCCGGGTGGCGCTCGTCGTTCGAGGCGTTGCTCGACGCGGTGGGGAGCGGCAACGCGGGGCTCGCCCCCGCAGCTGCCGCGCATCCGGTGGCACCAGGATTCCGGTCGCTCGCGGTGACGGCGATCGATCACGAGTCGGCGGACGTCCTCTCGCTGACGATGCAGGGCGCGGACGGCCAGCCGCTGCCGGCGGCCCTCCCGGGCCAGTACGTTGTCTTGCGCCTTCGACGAGCGGTCGGCCCGGCTCTCCATCGCAGCTACTCGCTGTCAGGTCCACCCTCGACGGAACGCTATCGAATCAGCGTGAAGATCGAGCCGGGTGGCGCCGCTGGAACGTACCTGCGAGAGCATCTCCGCGTCGGGGATGTTCTGGACGTCAGCTCGCCGCGCGGCACCTTCGTCCTCGAGGCCGGACAGCGGCCCGTGGTCCTGCTCAGCGCGGGAATCGGGGCGACGCCCGTGCTGGCGATGCTGCACGCGCTGGCCGCGGCCCGCTCGACACGGCAGGTCCTGTGGCTGCACGGGGCTCGCGATGGGCAGCATCACCCCTTCGCCGCCGAGGTCCGCCGTCTCCTGCTGTCGCTCGCGGCCGGCCGCAGCCATGTCTGCTACAGCAGCGCGGGCTCGCAGGACAGGGTGGGTGAAACCTTCGACGCCACCGGTCATCTGTCGCGGTCGGTCCTCGACGACGTCGCCGTCCCACCGGACGCCGACGTGTACATCTGCGGGCCGGGTCGCTTCATGGCCGACATGAAGGAGGCACTGGCCACCGCGGGTGTCGCGCCGGAACGGATTCACCTGGAGCTGTTCGCCGGCAGCGAGTCGATGACGCCCGGCATCGTCGGTGCAGCGACGCGAGCCCCGCATCTGCCCGAGAGGGCCGCTGACACCGGTCCTCTCGTGTCGTTCGCGCGCAGTGGCATCGCGGCGCACTGGGACGCGCAGGCCTACCAGAGCATCCTGGAGCTGGCCGAAGCATGCGACGTCCCGGTACGGTGGTCGTGCCGGACCGGCGTCTGTCACAACTGCGAGACCGGCCTGATCGCGGGGAACGTCGTCTACGGACCGGAGCCGCTCGACAGGCCGGCCGACGGCAACGTCCTCGTTTGCTGCTCACGACCGGCCGGCGATGTCGTCATCGACCTGTGAACAGGTCACGGCCGGGCGCCGCGGACGTCCGGGCGCACGTGGAGGATCAGGGCGCCGCATATCAGAGTGCGCTCGGACACGAGCGTCGCGTCCGCGTGGGCCAGGACGCGACGCGAGGTGGGTGCTCGCGACAGTCGCGAAACGGACGATCTTCTCGAATCGCCTGCCGCCATCGAGATAGGTGCCGGACTCGTAGGGCGTCAGTTCGACGCGCTCGGCCAGCGCGGCGAGCGCTCCTTGGCGCGCATTCCCTCGGTGTGGTTCATCAGGATCGAGAAGACAGCGCGGGAAACCCGTGCCCCCGAAGCGATGAGCCTCCTGAGGCGCGCTCCTTCGCGGGCCCGGCGCGGGTGGTACGATCGTCGCATCGTGACCGCCTCGCGCTTCTCTGCGTCCGTCGTCGGCAGCATGCCGCGGCCCCAGTTCGTGCGCGATCTCCTCGACCCGGACCGGGCGCCGCGCGATCCCGGCGTGCTCGCCCGGCGCCTGGACGCGGCGGTCGACTTCGTCGTGGCGCTCCAGGAGCAGGCCGGGCTCGACGTCGTGACCGACGGCGAGTATCGCCGCCGCTCGTACATCGGCATCATCGCCGACGTCTGCGACGGCTTCGTGCTCGAGCTCCGCGAGGGGCGCTGGTGGCACACCGTTGTCGCGCCGCTCGCGGTCGCGCGGCCGGGCCTGGCCGCGGCCGAGGCACGCTACGTGCGCAGCCGGACCGATCGGCGGATCAAGGTCGCGCTGCCCTCCCCGTATCTGCTCGGCTCGCGCATGTGGAGCGAGGAGCGGTCCCGCGACGCCTACCCGACGCGCGAGGCGTTCATGGAGGCGCTGGTGCCGGTCCTGCGCGGCGAGGTGGTCGCGCTGCGCGACGCCGGCTGCGACGTCTGTCAGATCGACGACCCGCACCTGTGCCTGTTCGTCGATCCCGGCATCCGGCGCCGTCACGCCGACCCGGACGCCGAGATCGCCCTGGCCGTCGATCTCACCAACGCGGTCCTCGGCGGCATCACCGGCATCACGCGCGCCATCCACCTGTGCCGCCGGAACAAGGGACGCGCGGGGTGGATCGGCGAGGGGGGCTACGAGCCGCTCCTGCCCGCCCTCCAGCGGCTCGACGTGGATCAGTACGTCCTCGAGTTCACCATCCCGGTCGCCGGCGAGCTGGCCGTCCTGGCCCAGCTCTCGCCCGACCGCACGATCGGACTCGGCTGCGTCGATTGTCGGGGGGAGGTCGTCGATTCGGTCGAGACCATCGTCGGCCGGGTCGAGCGCGCGCTCGAGTACCTGCCGCCAGAGCGCATCGAGCTGAACCCGGACTGCGGCTTCGCCCCGGGCAACGCCGCCGAGATCCCGCTCGACGAGGCCTACGCCAAGCTCACCAACGAAGCCGAGGCCGCGCGCCGGCTGCGCGAGCGCGTGGGCGCCGGTTGACGGTCAACCTCGTGGCATTATGGGACGGGGAGACCCGGCCATGATTCCGTTCTCGATCCTCGACCTCGCGCCCATCGTTCAAGGTGGCGACGCAGGCGCTGCGCTGCGGAGCACGCTCGAGCTGGCGCGCCTGGGCGAGGAGCTCGGCTACCGGCGCTACTGGCTGGCCGAGCATCACAACATGCCGGGCATCGCCAGCGCCGCGACGTCGATCGTCATCGCCCATGTGGCGGGCGGGACCTCGACCATCCGGGTCGGCGCCGGCGGCATCATGCTGCCGAACCACGCGCCGCTGGTGATCGCCGAGCAGTTCGGCACGCTCGACGCGCTGTTCCCGGGCCGGATCGACCTCGGCCTCGGCCGCGCGCCGGGAACCGATCAGCTCACCGCGCGAGCACTCCGGCGCACGCTGACAGGCGACGTCGACGACTTTCCGCAAGACGTCGTCGAGCTGATGAGCTACTTCCACGCCGCTCGCGAGGGGCAGGCGGTCCGCGCGGTGCCCGGCGCGGGCGCCGTGGTCAACGTCTGGATCCTCGGCTCGAGCCTCTACGGCGCTCAGCTCGCCGCGGCGCTCGGCCTGCCCTACGCCTTCGCCTCGCACTTCGCGCCCGGCCAGCTGATGCAGGCGATCGAGGTCTACCGGGCCCGGTTCCGTCCGTCCGAGCACCTGGCGAAGCCATACCTGATGCTCGGAGCGAACGTGTTCGCGGCCGAGACAGACGAGGAAGGACGCCGGCTGCTGACCTCTCTCGAGCAGGCATTCGTCGCGCTGCGCCGCGGCCGGCCGGCGCAGCTGCCGCCCCCGCTGGAGGGATTCGGCGACCAGCTCGCGCCGCACGAGCGGGCCACGCTCGACACCGTCCTGTCCTGCTCGTTCGTGGGCTCGCGCGACACCGTGCGCAGCGGCATCGAGGCCTTCCTGGCCCGCACCGGTGCCGACGAGCTGATCATCGCCTCGCAGATCTACGATCAAGCGGCGCGGCGCCGCTCCTACGAGATCGCGGCGAGCATCCGCGACGAGCTGGTCAGCTGATGGCCAGCGCGCGCTCGAGCTCGTCCCAGCGGCTGCGCGCCACGCGCAGGCGAACGCCGCTGCGCAGCACCGCCGTGCCGCCTCCGTCATCCTCGCGGTGAAGCTCGCTGATCTGCGCCAGGCAGACGATGATCGAGCGGTGCACGCGCACGAAGCGCAGCGGATCGAGCAGGCTCTCGAGCACATGCATCCGCGCCGAGACCAGGTGCACCTTGCCCCCGGCGTGGATGTTGGCGTAGTCGCCGTCCGATTCGATCCACTCGACGTCGGCGACCGCGACCAGCACGGTCCGCGAGCCGGTCCGCACGGCGAGACGCTCCGGCCGGGCGCGCGCCGAGCGTCTCCGCCGCCAGGGTCCCGGCCGGTCCGGGTGCCTGGCGAGCGGCCACCAGCGCCTCCAGCGTGCGCTGCAGCGAGAGCGCGTCCTCGGCCTGCAGGCGGGCCACGGCGCGCGCGACGGCGGCGTCGAAGCGCGGCTTGCCGAACGGCTTCACCACGTAGTCGAGCGCATGCACCTCGAACGCGCGCACCGCGTGCTCGTCGAACGCGGTGACGAAGACGACGCCGCGCGGCACGTCGGCGCCCAGCGTCTCCAGCACCCGGAAGCCGTCGCCCGCCGGCATCTGCACGTCGAGGAAGAGCAGGTCGGGCCGCAAGCGGCGGACGATCGCCACGGTCTCCTCACCGGACGCCGCCTCCCCCACCACCTCCACCGCGCGCTGGTCGGCGAGCAGGGTGAGCACCGCCTCGCGCGCGACCTGCTCGTCGTCGGCGATCACGGCGCGAAACCGTCGCTGCGGATCAGGCATCGGTCGACGCCTCGGTCGTCACGGGCAGCTCCAGCCGGACCTCGGTGCCGGCGCCGTCGCGCGCCGAGGTGACCAGCCGCTGGTGCTCACCGTACAGCCCGGCGAGGCGCTCGCGCACGTTGCTGAGCCCGGTGCCGGTGCCCGCTGTCTCGAGGGGCCCGGACGATCTGCCGGGGCCGGCCCCGTCGTCGCGCACCTGGAGCAGCAGCCGCCTGCCATCGATGCGCGCGTCGACCCACACGGTGCCGCCGGCCGCCGACGGCGAGAGGCCGTGCTTGACCGCGTTCTCGACCAGCGGCTGGAGCAAGAGCGGCGGCACCAGGCAGGATTGCGCTGCGTCCTCGATGGTGAGCTGGCTGCGGATGCGGTCGCCGAAGCGCGCCTCCTCGATGGCGAGGTAGTCGCGCACCATGGCCAGCTCCTCGGAGAGAGGGATCTGCGTGCGCGACGTGGACGCGATCACCTTCTGGAAGAGCGAGCCCAGGTGATCGAGCATGGCGTCCGCCTGCTGGCTGCGCCCGGAACGCCACAGCTGGCCGATCGTGTGCAGCGTGTTGAACAGGAAGTGCGGTCGGATCTGCGCGTTCAAGCACCTGTAGCCGGGTCTGCGCGAGCAGGGTCTCGAGGCGCGCCAGCTCGACCTCGCGCCGCCTGATGTCTCGCCAGGACCGGATCGCCAGGGTCACGGCCACCGCCGCCGCGTAGAACAGCGCCGCGATGTGCAGGCGCACGAGGCCCCAGACCGCCGCCTGCTCGGCGAGCGCTGCGAAGCCGAGGAACATGCCCTGCCGCGCCCCGTATGCCGCGACCACGAGGAGGTTGGTGAGGTACGCGGTGGCCGGAGCGGCGAGGAGGTGGATCCACACGTTCCGCCGCCAGGTCGCGCGCGTGAGCGGCACGCGCCCGGCGAGGGTGACGGCCACGAGGGTCGCCGGGATCCAGGGCAGGAACTGGTTGAGCGCGTCGACGATGGCCGGGCCCAGAGGCTGCGGGGGTGCGCCCTGCAGCGCCGCAGCCAGCGAGCCCTGCGCGCCCGAGACGACACCCACAAGCGTCCACAGAGCCGTCACCACCGCGACCACGCGCCAGGTCATGCTGCGCTCACAGGTGGAAGGTGTAGCTGAATTTCGCGATCACGGCGCGCGATGCGGAGACCGGCAGCCGGGGCATGCCCGCCTCGACGTCGCGCTCGGTGAGCAGGCCCTCGTCGTAGACGAGCCACAGGTCGGTCCCCTCGGCGAAGTTGTAGCGAAGCCGGACGTTCAGGTCGAGCCGATCCTCGGTCGAGCTGTACTGGACGAAGGCGTTGGCCGACGCCCGCGCGTCGAAGGCGAGGCGAATCTGGAGCCGCCCGAGCTGGATGTCGTCGCCCTGGTCGCGCTCGCCGAAGCGCAGGCGGGTGAGCTGGTAGCTCGCGCCGAGCTCGAGGTGCCGCGACAGGTTCCAGGTCGGTGTGACGATGCCCTGGACGCGGGTGCCGTCGAAGAAGGTGCCGGCTCGTCAGATCCACGTCGGTGCGCAGCCGCTCCCCCGAGGCCATCGAGAGCACCAGCTGCAGGTCGGCGAAGGTGTACTTGCCGGCCGGGATGGTCGCGTCGCCGACGGTGAACGGCTCGACGCACGTCCTCGTGAAACAGCTTGGGCTCGATCCAGCCGCCGCCGCCCGCCTTGGTGTCCCACTGCACCCAGGCCGCCCATTGCCCGCTCTCGAGCGCGCGATCCTCGTTGCGCCAGGTGTGAAAGGCGATCGCGCCCGGATACACCCGCCGGAGGTACGGGTTGCGATCCGTGTAGAAGAACCAGTTGCCGACCGCGTTCGCGGTGGTGACGTCCGAGCGGGGAAGGAACCCGACCTCCGGCTGATAGTCGGCGCCGACCCGCTGCGCCTCGACGGTGTACTGGGGACCGCGCTGGACGCGGCGCTGCCACCTGGCCTGGAACAGGCCGCGGCTGGCGACGTCGGCGTCATCGCCCTCGGTGTCGTCGATGGTGCCCGCCCCCTTCAGGGTGAGGTAGTGGTCTCCGACGACGCGGATGTCGCCGTCGGCACCGAGAGCGGCGTTGTACTGGTCGCCGCTCACCCGGCTGGTGGCCATCAGGCCCACCAGCGAGTGTGAATTGAAGACGCCGCGGCGCAGTCGCAGCACGCCGAAGTTCTCCGACGGCAACATGTCCTGCGCGCCGGTCTGCATGTCGAGCACGCCGACATCCCAGGCGCCGGCGCGGCCCACAAGGCGTGCGCCGCCGAGCACGGGCACCGGACGCCGGTCCTCGGTGAGGCCGATCCGCCGCGAGTGGAAGAGCTGGCCGCCGCCGGTGGTGGGGAACTCGAAGACGCCGCTGCCCTCCTGGAAGAACCGGCGCTTCTCGGGGAAGAACAGCGGAAAGCGATCGAGCGCGACCTGCTGCTCGTCCGCCTCCACCTGGGCGAAGTCGGTGTTGGCGGTGAGATCGAGAGTCAACGTGCTCGAGAGCGCGTACCGAAGATCGGCGCCGACTTCGGGCCTGAGCTCGTCGAACCTGCGCACGCTGCCGTCCATCGGGTCGCGCTCGACCCGCCGCGTGAAGCCGGTCAGCACGTACGGCGTGAGGTGGATGGGCGTCCGCGTGCGCACCCCGTCGACGAACACATCCTGCGCCTGCGAGGGCGCGCGGAACTCGAAGCGCGGATCGATGTCCGGGAAGGTCACGCGCTCGCCCGTACGCGACACGAGGCGGGTGACGGTGAGACCCATGACCGCGCGCCCGTCGATGGTCTGAAAGCCGAGCGTCGAGAACGGGATGCGCACCTCGACGAACCAGCCCTCCTCGGTGATGGACGTCCTCGCGTCCCAGTAGCCGTCCCAGCTGTCGTTGGTCCCGGCGCCGTCCTGGGAGACGAGGACATCGAAGCGCATGGCGGCCGGCGTCGTGCCGAACCACTTGGCGGTCGTGTTGTCGTTGAACGCGTCCACGTAGATGGCGAACGCGTCGTCGCCGTTCCACCGGTCGCGATAGAGCGAGTTCACCCGGATGCCGCCGGGCTCGCGATCGTAGAACCAGCCGGCGGCGTACAGCGCCTCGTCGTCGTAGGCCACGCGGACCTCGGATCGTTCGGCCGGACTGCCGTGGTAGGTCGGCGCGTACAGGGTGAGCGGCACCGGCGCGACGGCCCGCCACGCCGCCTCATCCGGGCGTCCATCCAGCTCGATCGGCCCCGAGAGGCGCGGCAGCGCCTGCAGCCCCGGCGACGCGCCCGCCCCGGACGCGTGGACGCACAGCATCGCAGCCACCAGACCCGCGCCCACCGCCCTCGTCTGCAGTCCCATGCGCCGACGCTACGGCGCGATCCGGTCGGAGTCTCCGAGCTTTCGATGAAGCGCGGAGAATCCACGACGAGCGGTGGACGGGGCGGGTCGGACTTCGAGCGCGGCCGGGCCGCTTCGCTCGCCTCGCGCGCGGAGGACCATAGACGCTACGATGTGGAATGCCCCTGCGCATCGAGGACTACGGCCTCATTGGCGACAGCCAGACCGCGGCGCTGGTGGGCCGGGATGGCTCGATCGACTGGCTGTGCCTGCCGCGATTCGACTCGCCGGCCTGCTTCGCTGCGTTGCTCGGGGGGCCCGAGCACGGGCGCTGGCTGATGGCGCCGGCCGGCCCGGTGCGGCGGACCAGCCGCGAGTACCTCGGACACTCCCTCGTGCTCGCCACCGAGTTCGAGACCGACGGCGGCACGGCCCGCGTCGTGGACTGCATGCCTCCGCGCGATCGGCAGCCGGATCTGGTGCGGATCGTCGAAGGTGTCCGCGGCGAGGTGGAGATGCGCATGGAGCTGATCCTCCGCTTCGACTACGGATCGATCGTTCCCTGGGTCACCAGCGCCGATGGCGTGGTGAAGGCGGTCGCCGGCCCCGACGCGGTCTCCCTCTTCACGCCGGTCCAGACCCAGGGCCGAGATCTCACCACGCAGGCCACATTCACGGTCCGCGCAGGGGAGCGGGTGCCCTTCCTGCTGGTCTGGCATCCCTCGCACGAGCCGGCGGACGATCGGATCGATGTGCTTGCCGCGGTCAACGATACGCGCAGCTGGTGGGAGGAGTGGTGCGGCCGCTGCACTGCCGGCGGTCCGTGGCGCGAGCAGGTGGTGCGATCGCTCATGACGCTCAAGGCCCTGACCTACGCGCCGACGGGCGGGCTGGTCGCGGCGGCCACGACGTCGCTGCCCGAGCACATCGGCGGCGTGCGCAACTGGGACTATCGATACTGCTGGCTGCGCGACGCGGCCTTCACCCTGTACGCCCTCATGAGCTGCGGGTACCACGAGGAGGCGCTGGCGTGGCGCAACTGGCTGCTGCGCGCGGTCGCCGGCGATCCCGGTGATCTACAGATCATGTACGGGCCGTCGGGCGAGCGGCGCCTCACCGAGCTGGAGCTCGACTGGCTGCCCGGCTACGAGGGGTCGCGGCCGGTCCGGACCGGCAACGCGGCGGTCAGCCAGTTCCAGCTCGACGTGTACGGCGAGCTCATCGACACGCTGCACCAGACGCGTGTCGTGGGCATGGACGACGACCCGGCGGCGTGGGACCTCGAGCGCCACCTGATCTCGCATCTGGAGCGCGTGTGGCGCGACCCGGACGAGGGCATCTGGGAGGTCCGCGGACCGCGCCGCCACTTCACTCACTCGAAGCTGATGGCGTGGGTGGCCTTCGATCGGGCGGTCAAGGCCGTCGAGACCTTCGGCAAGAAGGGGCCCGTGGACACCTGGCGCCAGCTCAGGGCCGAGATTCACGCGGAGATCTGCCGCGAGGGCTACGATCCGGCGCGCAGGACGTTCACCCAGTCCTACGGGTCGGAGGAGCTCGACGCGAGCGTCCTCGCCATGCCGCTGCTCGGCTTCCTGCCGGCCACCGACCCGCGCATCGTGGGCACCGTCGAGGCGATGGAGCGCGGCCTGCTGAGGCATGGCCTGCTCCAGCGCTACTCGATGAAGGCCACCACCGAGCACGTCGACGGGCTCCCACCCGGCGAGGGAGCGTTCTTTCTGTGCAGCTTCTGGCTGGCCGACGTCTACGCGGCCATGGGGCGCCGCGACGACGCCACGGCGCTGTTCGAGCGGCTGGCCGGCCTCTGCAACGACCTCGGTCTGCTATCGGAGGAGTACGACCCGCAGGCCCGGCGCATGCTGGGCAACTTCCCGCAGGCCTTCTCCCACGTGGGCCTCATCAACACGGCCCTCAAGCTGACCGGTTGAGGCGCTTCAGCCCTGCGGCCGGTAGTCGATCTTCTGCCCGGTGACCGACAGGTCCACCATCAGGCCGCCGCGCGGCATGACGAAGACCGCGACGCCGCCCTCGAACTGGGCCGCGCGGGCCGCACCCGACGTGAGCGCGACCGCCGACACGTTCGTGCCGATGTCGAAGTTGTCGGTCTTGAGTCGGGTCAGGGCCTTTGCGTCGCGAAAGATGATGAGCTCCGCGAAGGTCTGTCCGCCCAGCTGGGCTCCAATCGATGCCTGGCTCAGCACCAGGTGCCCCTTCGGCTTTCCGTGCTCGAAGACGACGCCCTTTCCATAGGCGCCACCGACAATGGCGCCGCCCTTGCCGATCTCCGGGAACACCGCGTAGCCCACGGAGCCGTCCAGGAGCTCACGTAGCCCGGGGTCGCGCGCGACCATTGTGTCGACGGTGGCAGTCGCGCGCTGCTCGAGGCTTCGCGTCTCCGCCCGTGTATCGGGGGCGGTCGCACACCCGGTGAGGCAGAGCGCCACGGCCGATGCGCTGATCGTCAATTGCTTCCACATGGATGCTTCTCCCTCGTTGCCTTGTTGCAATCGACGACTCGCGTATGCATCCGGCATGCCGCGTCCGGTTCATGCTCCTGGATGACCCGGTGTACCGAGCGCTCGTAACTCGCGTTCGGCGCGGGGCGGTCAGTCGTCGTCGGGAGCGAGCAGGCGCGACATGCTGAGGTCGAGCTGGCTGCGGACCAGACCGATCGCGCTGTCGAGGTCGCGGCGATCCATGCCGAGGGTGGTCTGCAGGTGGCGACGCATGGCGCGGAGGAGATCGGCTCGCGCCGAGGTGAGCCAGCGGGCGGCGGTGGCCCGGTGGACGCGGTGCAGGCGGCCGAGCACGTCGACCGAGAGGCCGTCGAGGTAGTGCTGGCGCAGGAGGGTCCGCTCGCGATCGCCGAGCGCCGCGAGCGCGACGCCGAAGGCGGTCCGGATCTCGCCCCGGCAGCGGGCCTTGATCAAGAGCAGCTCGGGTGAGTCGTCGCCGCCGGCCAGGAGATCGGCGACCGCATCCGTGCCGCGGTCCTCGCGCTGGCGCTTCTTGAGCGCCTGCTTGACGGCCACCGCGCGGATGTATGCCTTGAGCGCGCCGCGGCCGGAGTATCCCGAGAGGCCGATCGCCCCGCCGGCGCCGGGGGCCAGGAGCGCCACCCGCACCCGCTGGATGACCTCGTCGCTGTCGGCCTCCGTCACCCCGACGCGCGCCACCACGGGACGGACCAGGGCGGGGAGGGCTCCGTCGAGCGCGGCGATGGCCGACTGGTCGCCGGCGACACAGGCGGCGGCCAGCTCCAGATCTGGCGGCAGGGACGGGTCCAGCGAGCGGTGATCGCTCGCGATCCGTTCGCCGTCATCGGCGGGCTCGGGTGTGGGATCGATCGAGGTCATGCGGTCATCGCCGGTTGTGTTACAGACCGAGGGACGAATGCAAGGTGAGAGTACGCGTCCGGCGAGTTCCTGCGTCTCGGACGAGGACCTGGCGCTCTACGTCGCCGGCCGCGATCCGGCCGGCCCGGAGCGCGCGCGCGTCGAGGAGCACGTCCACCACTGCGAACGCTGCCGGGAGGCGGTCTCGGCCCTGGCCGCGCTGGAGCTGGGGGCCACCGCCGAGGGCGTCGCGGCCACGTCGATCGACACGGCGCCCGGTTCTCGCACCGCCGTCGAGCGCAGCGCGGCCCGCACGCCGGCCGTGGGCCGCTTCCGCCTCATCCGCCGCCTCGGGCGCGGCGCCATGGGCGATGTCTGGGCGGCGCGCGACCCGGAGCTCGATCGCGACGTCGCGCTCAAGTTCCTCGGCATGCGGGCCGTGAGCGACAACGCTGCCGAGCGCATGCGGCGCGAGGCCCAGGCGATGGCGCGGCTCAGCCATCCCAACGTGGTGGCGATCCACGAGCTGTGCGAGGCGGACGGCCAGATCTTCTGCGCCATGCAGCTTGTCGACGGCGTGAACCTGCGCACCTGGCTGACCGAGCCGCGCACCTGGCGGGAGATCTCGAAGGTGATGCTCGACGCCGGCCGCGGCCTGGTCGCCGCGCACCGCGCCGGGCTCGTCCACCGCGACGTCAAGCCGGAGAACATCCTCATCGCCGCCGACGGGCGGGCGCTGGTGACCGACTTCGGCCTGGCCAAGCTGGCCCTCGATCGCCAGAGCGACTCAGGTCCGGATCGCGCGGCGCTGCCGGACACCAGCGCGCTCGCGCAGGGCATGACACGGACCGGGGCGGTGCTCGGCACGCCGGCGTACATGTCGCCCGAGCAGCTCGAGGGCGGCGCGGTGACCGCCCGCAGCGATCAGTTCGCCTGGTGCGTGACGTTCTACGAGGCGCTGTTCGGCAGCCGGCCCTTCACCGGCGCCACCCTCGAGGACCTGGCGGACGCGGTGCGCAGCCGACCGGCCGCGGCTCCCGAACGGCACGGGGCCCCGCGGGCGCTGGTGAGCGCGCTGCTCCGCGGTCTCGTCGCCGATCCGGCCGCGCGATGGCCGTCGATGGACGAGCTGGTGGCGCACATCGAGCGAGCGGTCGGCGCGCCCAGGCGGCGCCGGCTCGCCTTCGTCGCGGCGGTGACTGTCCCGCGCTGCGATCGCCGTCGCCGTGGCTGTGGCGAGCGCCGGCGGCCACGACGAGGTCGACGACGTGCGCAGCGCGGCGGCCAGCCGTATCGAGCGCGCCTGGGGCGAGCAGCAGCGCGCGGCGCTGACCGCCGGCCTGCGCGCGACCGGCCACCCGGGCGCCGAGGGAATGCTGACCGCGGTCACCCGCGCGCTCGACGGCTACCGCGACGGCTGGCTGGCGATGCGGGTGGACGCCTGGGGCGCCACGCACCTGCGCGGCGAGCAGACCGCCGACATGCTGGAGCGCCGGCTCGCCTGCCTCGACCGCCTCGCCGATCAGCTCGGCGCCACCGTCGCCGCGATCGCGACGACCGAACGCGACCGGGTCCCCACCGCCCTCCAGGGCGTGGCCCAGCTCCCCCCCACATCGATCTGCGCCGACCGCGATCGCCTGCTCGCGATGGTGTCGCCGTCGGATTCGCCTGCCGCGAAGACCTCGCGCGCCGCGCTCGACGAGGTCATCGCCCTCAGCAACACCGGGCAGCACGAGGAGGCGATGCGCCGGGCGCGAGCGCTCTCCGCCCACGTGGAGGAGACCGCGGAGCCGGCCCTCGCCGCCTACGGCCTGTACATCCTCGGGTCGGCCAAGCTCGCCGCCGGCCAGCCAGACGCCGAGGCGCTGCTGCGGCGTGCGATCCAGGCCGCCGCGGTCATCCGCGACCATCACCTGGTCGCCAGGTCGTGGGTGCGGCTGGTCGGGCTCCTGGGCGACCGACCGGAACGGCGGGCCGATGCTCTCGCGCTGGCGCCGGCGGCCAGCGCGGCAGTGGAGCAGGCGGGCGGCGATCCGCTGCAGCGCTCGAGTCTTTCTCTCTCGCTGGCTGTCGCGGAGAACGAGAGCGGCAACCTGGCGACGGCGCGGGACCACATGCTCGCCGCGCGCAAGGAGCTGGCCGGCCTGACCGGTAGCGAGAAGCTGCGCCTGCCGCTCGAGCTCGCCCGCATCGACGTCGCGCTCGGCGGAGCGCTGACCAAGCTCAACGACCTCGATCGGGCGACCGTCGTGCTCGAGCGCGCGGTCGAGACGGTGCGCGCGTCGGTGGGCCCGAAGCACCCCATCGTCGCCAACGCGCTCAACACCCTCACCATCATCGCCAAGATTCGCAAGGACGCCCCGCGCGCCGAGCGGCTTGCCATCGAGGCGCTCGAGCTGGCCAGGTCGCTGTTCCCGCCGGGCAACGGCTTGATCGTCACCGGCCACCGGAACCTGTCCGACGTGCGCGTGCTGCAGGGCCGGCTGTCCGACGCCCGCGCCGAGCTCGACGCCGCTCACGCCGAGCTCATGCGCGCCAAGGTACCCGACGCCGTCAACCTCGCCCGGCTGGAGCTGACCATGTGTGCTCTGGCGCAGAAGGGGCCGCCAAAGCAGGTGCGCGCCTCCGAAGCGATCTGCCGCAAGGCTGCCGACGCGGTCCGCGCCTCCCTCGGCCCCGATCATCCCACCACCGCCATCTCCAGGGCACACCTGGCGTTTGCCATCGAGAGCGACCGCCCGGCCGAGGCGCTGGAGCTCTACAGCGATGGCCTGCGCATCCTGTCGCTCCATCCCGAGCAGCTCACGGCCGCCATCCCGGACTACCTGTCGGGCGTCGGCCGGGCGGCGCTGGCCGCTCGCAAGCCTGCGGTCGCGCTGGCCTGGTTCGACCGCCACCCGGCACATGCCAAGAAGGTGACCGAGCTGCGGGTCGCCCTCGAGCGCATGCGCCGGCGCCGGCGCTGATCCCGACGAAAAAACTCTGCGACGAGAGGGAGCGCGTCGGAACCACCGGGTGCGGGTCCACGGTGGACCTCCGCCCAAAAGGAGCCTTCCATGCGCAAGTTCTCGATCATCGTTCTCGCCCTGTCGCTCTCCGGTCTGGCCGCCTGTGGCAAGGACGACGCGTGCGCCGACCTGACCGGCAAGATCGCCGCCGCCACCAAGGCGCCCGAGTCCGCGATCCAGTCCTGGATGGACAAGGAGCTGACCGGCCCCGACGACCAGAAGCTGTCGGGCGAGGAGCGCGTGATGGCGTGCAAGATGATCATGGACGAGAAGGACGCTCTCACCGGCTACATCGAGAAGGCCAAGGTCAACCTCGCCGGCGCCAAGTGAGCCGCGTCGTGCGCTGAGCTGGTCAGCGCGTTCAATCGACCGACTGCTCCCCTGCCAGGTCGACGAAGTTCTTCAACCTGGAGCTGCCGGGACCGAGCAGGTCCTCGGCCGCGATCGACAGGGCGTCGAAGTCCATGGTGCCTATCGACGTGGCGGCCACGATGATCTCCGTGATCTCCGTGGCCGACAGTCGGTCCGCTCCCTGCGTGTGGACGCGCCACAGGAACCGGGTGAAGTCGAGCGCCGTCGCGGTCGCGGGCTCGTCGTCGCAGTATGTGTCGCGCCACTGGAACTTCATGGCGCAGTCGATCGGGGCCGGGGCCGGGATGACGCCGAAGAGGATGTGGAGCGGGCGGTAGTCCATGAACTGACAGTCCGCCTGGCTGCGGTCGTTGAACGCGACGGACGCGATGAAGTGGGCGAAGCCCTCGTACAGCGCCGCGTCGTACTCCTCGAGCGACTGCGTGCACTGATCGTCGTCGTTGCTGCTCAGCTGCGCGCAGCTGCAGAGCGCGTGGGTCGCATCGCTCAGCTTGTACGACACACCGGCCTTGGTGAGGGTGTCGCCCTGGATCCTGTGGCCGATCTGATGAGCGACGAGGAACTTGCTCGACGCGTGGGCGGGCGAGTCGGAGCCCTCCTCCCCGGCGATGTAGATCTCCTTGTTGTCGACGCAGGAGCCGTGGTTGCTCGGCGACGGATGTTCGTCCGGTGGACAGGGGACGCCCACGTGCACCACTGTGTTCCCGGGAGACAGCCAGTCACCGCCCTGCTGGAGCATCAGGGACGCGACCGCGACCACGTTCTGCTCGTTGTCCCACGTGATGGGGCTGGCGTGGATCGTCGTGGCCGACTGGATGGAGAACGATCGGCTCCAGAAGACCGGCTGGGTGAAGGTCGGAGGGATGATCTCGAAGGACACGTCGCCGCCCCCGATGGTCCGGAGGGCGGCGCTCTTCACGGCGATGCCGTACTTCTTGGCGCTGTCGAGCGTGATGAGAGGGGTGCAGCCGTCGGCGTCGAGGTGGCCGGTCCACGGGGTCGTGTTCAGGCTGGCCACGAACGCCTCCAGGAAGGCAGCCGGCACCAGCTGCACGTCCGGTACGCCGTTGACCGGCGGCGCCTTGTAGCCGTCCTCGCCGAAACCAGCGTCGATGTAGCTGACCTTGAGCAGAAAGCAGACCCGCCGATCGACAAGGGGGGCGGGAAGCGAGCTGCGCGCCAGGCCGCTGCGCAGCGGCGAAGGGTCGCCGACCGAGGTGAATCCGCCGCCCAGTCTGTAGCCCTCGCCGATCGGCGGCAGCGATGTCACGTCGGCGAATCGATCGCCGGTCCAGACCCGGCCGACAGGCCGCTCGATCAGCGCCGGGTCGAGCTCGGCGGATCGGGCCACCTGACCGGCCATGTCGTAGGTGGTGACGTTGCGGTAGGCGGCGTCGTGCTCCACGCCGATCGGCGCCGAGAGAGAACCGACCGGGGTGTCGCCCCGCTGCGCGGTCAGCTCGGCGCGAAGGCTGGACACAGTGCCGACGCTCTGGATCGGGAGCGCGGATGCGGCCACCGAGAATCGCCGGCTCTGGCCGCCCGCGAGCTGGACGGTTCCGGTCGTCCGTCCGTCGATGCGCACGCGCGCTTCGCGGCCGTCGAGCCCGGCCCCGCGAAGCCAGAGGGTCACCTGGACCGGCTCGGGAGCCAGGTTGGCCACGTCCACGGCGATGGCGTCCACCGTGCAGCGAGGCTCGCGGCAACCCCGATCGATGGTCACCGCCACGTCCTCCGGCCAGTAGGCCATCTCGGGCAGGCTCGATCCGTCGCGAGGCACTTCGGGCCCTTCGCCGACTGCCTCGACGTCCACGAGAGAGTCGTCGCTCTGTTCCGGTCCGGCACAGGCGGCGAACAGGGCCAGGGGCAGGAACGTCTTCGCGGCACGGCCTGGGAAGGTGAGGCGCATGCCCACAGAACGACGGGCGTCGCGGATCTTCCCGCAGGCGGGTGAAGAGGCCGCAGGCCGCGGGCTAGCTCCCCGGAACCACCGCCTGCATGTCGCCGCCGATGACCTGGTTGACGGTGAGCACCTGGGTACCCCTCGCCTCCAGCCGGTCGAGGAAATCCTCCAGGGTGGCGGGCGCGATGCCGATCGTGCTGCAACCGTCGCACACGTGATGAAAGACGATCGGCACCCAGGCGCCGTCCGGCTCGGCCTCGGCCACGTATCCTTCCAGGTCGTCCGCCGTGGTCTCCGCCTTCACCGACGGCGCCGAGCGCACCAGGTACGGGTCGGGCGGCGGGATCGGATTGTTGCCGCCGCCGATGTCGCGCGCCGAGTTGTAACCACACTCGGCCACGATCTGTTCGATCATCTCGTCGGACGCGCCGAAGGGGTAGGCGAACGACTTGACCGTGAAGCCCATCTCGACCAGCGCCACCCGGTCGTCGCATATCCGCTGGCGTTGCTCGGCCGGTGCGATCATGGGCAAGTTGTCGTGATCGATCGTGTGGCCGGCGATCTCGTGTCCATTCGACTGCATGTCGAGCAGCTGGCTCGCCGACAGCGCCTGCGTCGTATCGATGCGTGCGCTGTTGACGTAGAACGTGCCGCGCATGCCCCGCTCATCGAGGAGGTCGATGGCGGCCTGCTGATCGATGAACGTGTCGTCGAACGTCAGCGACACGGTCACCCCGTCGGTCTCCGTCCCCGCTCCGTCGGAGGACCCACTATCGAGAGAACAGCCCGCCAGAGCTGCGGTCGCAATCAGCGCGGTGGCTCGCATGATGGCGGGTTAACCCTCCGAACCGGACACTGACAGTTCCTTCTCGCCCCGCACGACGTTCGGCGTTTTCGCGTGTCGCGCGGGAAACGATCCGGGCTCATCGAGTGCGTTTTCGTACACCCGAGCAGGTGTCAGACCGGCGGGTTGCCGCCGCAGATGAGCGAGGCCTTGATGAGACCAGCGTGGTAGTGGTTGTCGTTGACCAGGTAGTAGTAGCGCCCCTGCGACGAGCACCAGTAGAGCTCGTGGAGATAGATGCGGTGCCCGTTGTTCAGGTTCTGCAGCAACCGGCCGGGGCAGTGCCAGCCGAGCGCGCCGTTGTAGAGGCCGGCGTTGCCGTCGGGCGAGCAGATCCGCGCCCAGCCGCCGGCCAGCGCCTGGAGCTCCTGAGCGCGCGGGCTGCCCGGCCAGATCGGCTCGAGGTCCACCGGCGCGGACGGATCCGACGCGAGGACCTCGTCGAGATCCGGCGCCTGCGGGTCGGCCTGATCGATCTCGGCTGCCTGGAGCTCGGCCTCGTCGAGCTCGGCCTCATCGGGCGACGCCTCGTCGATACCCGCGTCGAGCGCGCAGCCGGTGCCCAGCCCGGCCAGGCCGAGCGCCATGATCGCGCCCAGCGCGATGGAACGGATACGTGAGCTGTCCATTGATGTCCTCCTCTGGGCCGGGCTCGCGCCGCGGCCGGTTCGCTGGCCAGCGGAGGAGAGCAACCGTCGTACCGCGGGAGGGAGTCTCTGGCCCCGACACAAGTCGAGCACCTACGCGCGGCGGCACCTTGCGGCGCAACGTCACCGCAACAGCTGCATCACGCAACAGCAGTGATTCAGGCGCTCCCTCGCATGGGCCTGCGCGTCGCGCCGCCGCGTGGTACGAACCCGGCGTGATCCGGATCGGCTCGCGGCGAGGACAGGGCGGCGACGCGGTCGATGCGCTGCTCGACTGCCACGCCCGTATCCGCGAGATGACCGCGCTGGCCCGCGCCCTGGCCGGCGCCCACGGCCGCACCGAGGCCGAGATCGCCGAGGCCGCCGCACGCGTGCGCCGCTACTTCACCGGGTCGCTGGCCCACCATGTCGAGGACGAGGAGCAGAGCCTGCTGCCCCGGCTGCGCGGGCGCGATCCCGCCCTCGATGCGGCCCTCGATCTGATGGCCGGCCAGCATGCCGCACACGAGCCGCTCGTCGCCGGCCTGGTCGCCGCCTGCGCCGCGCTCGAGAGCCGCCCCGGCGCGCTGCCCGAGATACGCGACGAGCTCGACCGGGTCGGCGCGCAGCTGGCCAGCGAGCTCGCGGTCCATCTCGACGGTGAGGAGAAGATCGTCTTCCCGGCCGTGCGCCGCCTGCTTAGCGCCGAGGAGCGCGACCAGATCCGCGCCGAGATGCGCGCGCGGCGCGGTGGCGAGCGCTAGGCCCGCCGCCGCGTGCATATCGGTACGCGCTTCGCGGGCGCCCGAACTGCGCGCGCGGCTGACCGATGGCCGACCCGCACGATGACATTGCGGACAGTTCGCAGTGGCATGGCGCCTGCTCTGCCCGACTTTCCATGCGGAAGGTTGTGAAGGGAGGCCCCAGATGATGCTCATCAACGGTGTGTCGTTGCTCCGATGGTCCTTTTCCCTGCTGCTAGGTCCAGCTGTGCTCGCGGTCACCGCGTGCGAGCCGATGGAGGATGAATCGACCGAAGACTGGGTCGTGACGGAGGACGCCGAGCTGGTGGCGTCCGGCGAGAGGGACGACTCGCTCGTCGCGCCCGACCGGTTGCTGGCCCTCGCGGGTCAGTCCACCCTGGCGTTCACCAGCCCGCGCGGACTCATCGCCTCGACCGGCAATCTGTACTGGACGTCCACGTCGTACGACGAGATTCGGGCCCGACAGCTCCGTCGTCTGGCGCGCCAGCAAGGGCAACGTGCCGGGCAGCGAGTTCGCCCTGTACTCCGAGAGCGGAGACGACCGGTTCTTCGGGGCCATCGTCTACGCCAATCCAGGTGCCTTCTTCGGCTACTTCGTGGCCAACTACATCGGCCCGGCCGGGATCACGTCGCAGATCAAGCGCGTTTCGCTGACCGGTGGCCCGGCGGTCGTCATCGCCAGTTCTCCTGCGCCGATCGCGTCTCGGGACCTGGTCACCGACGGGACCAGGCTCTTCTGGGTGGACGCCGGCGGCATCCGCAGCGTTGCGCTGTCCGGGGGAGCCATCACGACCCTGCGCACGAGCACGGTCATCACCCGTCTCCGCGTCGATGCGAATTACATCTACTACGGTGAAGAGTTTCTGATCTTCCGCATGCCGAAGGCGGGCGGGTCCGCCAATGTCGTGGTCTCCACGAACGGGAGGGTGTCGGCGCTTCACGTGGATGCAGGCATCGGCTGGCTGTTCTGGGGCGAGATCGGAGGCGGCGTGCGAGCGAGCCCGAGCTCGCAGGCCGGCGGGGGCGCCCAGGTCACCTATCAGGCATCGATCGCGGGCAAGGACGTCAGCTCGGTCGGATGGGACGGCTCGCGCGTCCTGTGGACCGACTGCGCGCAACCGGGGAGCAACGGCTGCAGGGTCATGAAGCGGCAGGGCGCGACGACTCAGACCCTGTCGGCCGGCGGCGTCGGCATCGGCTTCCTCCAGTGGGATGCGGCGTCCCTCTACTGGGGCGATGCCGGGAACCTCCGCAAGTACGTCCACTAGCCGCATCAGTGGCGGAGGCGGTAGGCGATGATGCCGCCCGACGGGTTGTTCTGGCCGCCGTACGGCACGTAGACGGCGCCGTTCGAGATGACCGTCCCGGCGTTCATGCCGGCGTGGTGCGGCTTGCCGAGCCCGAGCCCGAGGGCTGCATCGAGGTCCAGCGTCTGGTCGGTGAAGCGCTGCTCGCCGCTGTCGTCGTCGAGCACGAAGAGCTGACCCGACGTGCTCGTGACGTAGACGAGACCGTTCGCCCAGGAGACGTGGCGGAGGGCGGCGCCGGCCTCGAGCAGCACGTTGTCGTTGCCGTTGACCAGCCACTCCGACCGACCGGTGCCGGCGTCCAGGCGGTACACCCTGATCTGCATGCCGGTGTCGACGAGGCCGTCGTCGCTGACGTCCTCGACGTCGGCCCAGAAGGCCGGGCTGAACGTGGCGAAGAACGCGTTGAAGTACTTCGCGCCGGTGGCGTTGAAGTTTGCGTTCGCGAAGCCGTCGTCGATGCCCTCGAAGCCCGCGACGTAGATCGCTCCCTCGGCGACGGCGGCGCCGCCCTGGATGCCGCCGAGGCCGTTGCCCTTGCCGATCTGGCGCTCCCACACGGTGTCGCCCGTCGAGCGGTTGACGACGCGGTAAAGCCCGCTCTTGCTGCCGCCGCCGACGAGATCGCGCCTGCGGCGGTCGGCCGTCCGCGCGCTGAACAGGACCGGGGGCGACAGCACGTCGGCGTCGCGGATGGGGTCGTTCGGGCCGGTCGGCACCGGCGCGTTCAGGTTGAAGACATCGCCGCTGTGGAGCTGGTTGACCCACACGAACTCGCCGGTGCGGTAGTCGATCGCGTAGATCGCGTCGCTGCGATCGACGTAGCCCGCCGGGGCCAGGGCGGGATCCGGATAGCCGGAATACGGCTCGACCGAGTTCTGCCCGGTGCCGCCGATGATCAGGTGGCGATCGGAGTTGACCGCGAGCCCGGAGCCGGCCGAGACGCCGGCGCCGTAGCGCAGCCCGGTCGCGGGATCGATGTCGATGGTCGGCCGCCGCCACGCCTCGAACGGCGCGAGCGGGTCGGTGATGTCGATGGCCACGATGTGGCCGACCTCGGATCCCTGCACGAGGGCGTCGTTCAGGATCACGTTCGTCTCGGTGATGAAGAGCGTGCGCCGGCCCTGGCGCGTGGTGGCAGTCGACCGGTCCGGACCACGACCGGCTGGCCCAGGCTCGACGAGAACAGGTGGTCGGGGAGCACGATGAACGGCTGGATCCCGGGCGTCGCGGGATCGAAGTCGACCTCGGCGCCGCCGGCGCGCCGCACCGCATGCAGCCGACCGTAGAACGAGCTGTGGATCCAGATGCGGTCGCCGTCGGCGACCATCGCGGAGAAGAACAGGTCGGGAGCGATCGCCGGCGCTCCGGCATCGTAGTCAGGATCGACAAGCGTGGTCGTCCAGTGCCGGCCGGGATCCTCGATGGTCCCGGTCTTCGCGTCCCGGGCGAACATCGTGCCCAGCTCGTCGATGTAGTAGATCGTCCCGTCGATCACGATGGGGGGCGACACCACGCCCACGACGGAGGCAGGAAAGTGCCAGCCGAGCACATCCTCGAGGACGAAGCCGGTCGGAGGCGGCGTCGGGACCAGCGCCGAATCGTTGAATGTCTCCCACGCTCGCTCGAGGCGCGAGACATTGCGACTCGAGATCTTGTGCTCGTGGGTGTTGGCATTCGTGTTTCCAGAGTCGAACGAGTGGCGTGGCCAGTCGCCGAGGTCGCTGCGGTGCCGCCACGTGGAGCGGCATCGCGGAGTGGGACTGCTCGAGAGGATCTCCGCCTCCTCTTCGGGTGCGGGCTCCAGGCAGCCGGTGATGGCAACGGCGAGGAACAGGCTCAGCGGACCGAGCGGCGTCGTGTCGCTTCATGGTTTCCCTTCGGACCCGGTCAGGCGGCGAGTGCCCGGGCGGCAGCGGCGAGCTTGTCCTGGCCGCCGGTGGTCAGCTGGCCGACGATGCGCACGAAGGTGGGGTGCTGAAGTCCGGAGACGATGAACGTCCAGCGGTAGGAGCGCTGCTGGTGCGCGCCGATCTCCCTCCTCTCACCGTCGGTGAAGGTCCGGCCGCTCCTCGCGCCAGGGCGTCGATATCCAGCGCGACCTGCTCGGCGAGCAGTCCGTCGACGGCGCCGCCCAGCCCGAGGAGCTGATCGATCGCCGCCTCGCGCTGCCCGGCGGAGACATCGCCGACGATCTCGTCGATGAGCAGGCTGTCCATGCGAGCGTGGCGCGACTCGTCGATCCAGTGGAACCGCAGGAGGTCCCGGAAGAGCTCATCCAGCTCGCCGCGAGTCGCGCACGTGCTCGACATAGTGGAGCTGTGTGAGCCATTCGACCATGCTGGTGAAGAGGAGCGCCGCCAGCGGCGACGTGTCCAGCACGGCCCGGGCCACCGTCTCTTGCCCCGGCACCAGCCCGCAGGCGACGCCGAAGCCGGCCTCGAACTGCTGGCACGCCCTGCGCATCATCTGCTGGTGCTTGGTCTCCTCTTCCGCGAAGCGCAGAAGGGACCAGAGCCGGGTCTCGTCGCCGTGGACATCGGCGCGCGCCCGGTCCATCACCAGGGGGACGACGTACTCCTCGATGAACGCGAAGAGGTGGCAGTAGCTGTTTCCCCGGATCTGGTTGAGCATCCGCTTCTCGTCGTCGCCGAGGCAGCTGATGTCGTTCACGCCCGCGATGCGTTCGGGCAGGAACCGTCGCGTGAAGTCGAAGTCGCGCCCCTGGAAGCAGTCGTCGATGGTCCAGGCGCTCTTCACCGACGTCTCGGAGGCTGTCCTCGTAGCTGTAGCTGTGAGTCAACATGTTGCTCCTCTGATGGTTCGTGTGCCGGGTGTGAGTGCGAATGAATGTCGTGGTCATCGGCGGGTCGCCGCGACGGTGATGGCTCCGATGTGCAGGTCGCCTGCGGCGCGGCCCGCGGCCGAGGTGCCGCGGAAGCAGTCGTGGCGGGCGACGATGCGCGTGCTGGTGAAGTCGGAGGCGAGCAGGGACAGGAGCTCGGCTTCGGGGAGGGCGCCCGCGACGCAGGCGGCCCACAGCTCGGCGTCGGAGCGCACGCCGAGGCGTGAGCTCGCGCTGGACCACGACGTCGGCGATCCAGAGCTCGCCGCCGCTGCGCAGGACGCGTGCGACCTCGGCGAGGACAAGGGGTTTGTCGGGAGCCAGGTTGAGGACGCCGTTCGAGAGGACGACGTTGACGCTCGAGTCGGGGATCGGCAGCGCCTCGTAGGGACCCTGCGTGATGTTGACGTTGGTGAGACCGGCCAGGGAAGCGGCGCGACGGGCGCGCGCCACCATGGCAGCGGTCAGATCGACGCCGATGGCGTAGCCAGTCGGGCCGACCGCGCGCGCGGCGAGCAGGAGGTCTGTGCCCGCGCCACAGGCGTGATCGAGGACGATGGCGCCGCGCCGGAGCGTGCCGCCGGCGAGGGGACGGCCGACGCCGGCGAAGGCGTCCGTGGCCTCGGCGGGGAGGGCGGCCAGCTCGGCGGCGTCGTAGCCGAGGAGGTCGACCGCGTAGGCCGCGCCGCGGTGGAAGTGGAAGTCGCCGCCGGGCTCCTCGGCGACCGCGGTATAGGTCTCGCGGACGCGGCGGCGGAGGAGGGCGACATCGAAGCTGACTGGGCAGGTGGCGGCCATTGGATCTCTCTGCGCGGAGTCGTCCGTCGCATGCCCACCCTGAAAGACGATCGTGTGAGCCGCCGTGAGAGGCAGCGTGGAATCGTCCACCGCCGCCAGAGCGGCCGCGGCAGGCTGCGTTTCGTCACGGATCGAGCCTCCACGAGGGTGGTAACGTGTCGACGGCTGATGGTGGCGGGAACGGTCGACATCCTCGTGCTCGGCGAGCTGGTCGTTCGGCGCGGGCAAAACGCGCTGGCGCTGCCGCCATCGCGCAAGACGCGGGCGCTGCTCGCGTACCTCGCGCTGACCGGGCGCACGCACCGGCGCGACCAGCTCTGCGAGCTCTTCTGGGACGTCGCCGACGATCCGCGCGGCGCGCTGCGGTGGAGCCTGAGCCGGCTGCGCGCGCTGCTCGACCAGCGAGGCGCCGCCCGCGTCTCCGCCGAACGCGATCTCGTCTGGCTCGACCCGTCCGGCTTCCGCGTCGATCTGATCGAGCTCCGGCGCGCGCTGGCCGGATGCCCCGCAACGGACATGCCGAGCGGTGAGCTCGAGCGCCTGGCGGCGGCGTTCCGCGGCGAGCCGCTCGAAGGGCTCGATCTGCCCGACTTCGACGCCTACCGGGCGTGGTGCGTCGGGCAGCGCGAGGAGGCGCGGTCGATGCACACCGCCGTCCTGGCGGCGCTCGTCGAGCGGCTCCGCGACCAGCCGGCGCGCGCCGTTGACCACGCGCGACGCCGCGTCCAGCTCGACCCGCACGAGATCGGCGCGCGCGCCGCGCTCATCAGGGTGCTCGAGGCCCTCGGTCGCCGCGACGAGGCGCGCACGCATCTCGAGACCGGGAGGCGACTGGCCGCCGAGCTGGGCGGCCGCGCCGCGAGTGAGGCCGAGGCGGTCTGGCGCGGACTGGAGGCCGCGCTGGCCGTGCCGGTGTCGGCCAGGATCGTGGCGAGCGCCGATGCTGCCGGCGCCTCGGCGCTCGCCCGTGCTGCGGACGCGCCCCGGCGCGGCGATGCTCCGCCGCTGGTCGGCCGCGAGGCCGAGCTTGACGGCCTCGACGCCGGGCTCGCACGCGCGGCCGCCGGCTTCGCCGCCGTGCTCATCCTCGGCGAGCCGGGCGCGGGCAAGTCGCGCCTGCTCGCTGCCTGGTCGGCACGCGTCGCCGACGCGAATCCGCACGCACGCGTGATCGGCGGCCGCGCCTTCGAGGGCGAGGCGGGCCGCCCGTATGCGCCCTGGCTCGATGTCCTCCGCCAGGTCGCTCGACTCCCTGCTCACACGGCCAGCACGCCGTCAGCTGGAGACACACAGTCAGTTGGCCTTCCGGGCCGCCCTCCGCTGGCCGGCGCGCCCGGTACCCCGCGCCCGGAGCTCCTGCACGGGGGCAGCCAGCAGGAGCTGTTCGACGGCGTCGTGGCCGCGCTCGAGTGGGCCGCCGCCGCGCCGCTGGTCATCGTCCTGGACGACGTCCACTGGCTCGATCCCGGCTCGGCCTCGTTGCTGCTCCATGTGGCCCGCGCCGCCGCGACCCTGCCGATCGCCGTCGTCCTGGCGGCGCGCCCTGGCGAGCTCGACGACAATGCTGCGCTGGCGCGGTCGCTGCGCGGCCTTCGCGAGCTCGGCGCCACCACCGAGCTCGAGATCCCGCCGCTCGGCCGCGCGGCGACAGCGGCCCTGGTGCGCGCCGTCGACGCCGGAGCCGACGCCGACCGCATCTACGCCCAGAGCCGCGGAAATCCCCTCTTCGCGCTCGAGCTGGCCCGCGCCGGCGAGGCATCGGCTGCGGCGCCGCCAGCGTCGGTCGCGGCGGTCATCCGCGATCGGGTCGACGCGCTGCCCGCCGACGCTGCCACCGTGCTGCGCTGGGGCGCCGTTCTCGGGCGCGTCTTCGCCGTGGACGAGCTGGTCGCCCTGAGCGGCCTGGACGACGAGGCGGTGGTGCGGGCCATCGAGCTCCTCGAGCGCCGCGCTCTCCTCGCGCGCGGCGAGGGCGACCGCGACGACTTCGCCCACGAGCTGGTCCGCCGCGTCGTCTACGACGCGCTGTCGGAGCCGCGCCGCCGCCTGATGCACCGCCGCATCGGGCAGTCGATGGCGCACCGCTGCGACCGCGGCGACGCCGACGTCGCCGCGGTCGCCCACCACGCGGCCCTCGCGCACGATTCCGCGCTCGCCGCCGGGACCTGCCTCGCGGCAGCGCGGCGATCGCTGCGCGTCTTTGCCGTCGCCGACGCCCATGCCCTGGCGCGCCGCGGCTTGCGCCACGCCGAGGCGCTCGCCGACCCGGAGCGCACCTGCCGCGAGCTCGAGCTCTACGAGGTGATGCTCGCGGCCTGGCGCCCCGATGACGTCCTGCCGGTTGCGCGCCAGGTGGAGGCGCTCGCCGAGCGCGCGCTCGATCTCGGCAGCCTCGAGCACGCCCGCCTCGGCTACCATCTGCTCGCCTGGCTGCGCTGGGAGCACGGTGCCTGGGCCGACGCGCGCCGCTTCATGCTGCAGGCCCAGCTGGTCAGCCGGGGCGCGAGCGAGACCGAGCAGATCGTCGGCATCGCCGAGATGGCGCGCTGCTTCGTCCTGCTCGAGAAGGACCTCGGCCAGGCGCAGGCCCTCGCGCTCGAGGCACAGGCCCGCGGCCGCATCGCCAGGGTGGAGCCGCCGGCGACCTGGGCAGCGCTCGGCATGCTCCATTTCCGGCGCGGTTCCTTCGACGACGCCGGCGCCGATCTCGAGCGCGCGGTGGCGCTGGCCCGCGCCGCCCGCGATCACCACGAGGAGTTCCAGTGTCTCGAGCAGCTCGTCATGCTCGAGCTCGCGCGCGCCGATCTCGCCGCCGCGTCCGCCCGCGCCGCCGAGCTCGTCGAGCTGGCCGCACGCTTCCGCGACGGCAGCGAGGCCCCGCTCGCCGCGCGGCCTCGCCGCGCTCGTGGGCCTGGCGCGCGGCGACGACGCAGACGACGCCCTCGACGCCGCGGCCGAGGCGCTGGCTCGGGTCGACGCCAAGCAGCGTCTCGCCTACCTGCTGAGCAACGCCGCCTGGCTCGACGTCGAGCGCGGCGCCGCCGAGCGCGCGGTGCGCCGCGCCGGCGCGGCCCTCGCCGCCGCCATCGCTGTCGAGCGCACCAGCGAGGCCGCGCTCGCCCGCGCCGTGCTCGCCCGGGTCGCCACCACCGGTGAGGACGACGGCCGGGTTGCCGCGTACCTGGCGGCGATCGCCACCGATCTGCCGCGGGTCGCGGCGTCCGTCCGCGCCCTGATCGCCCCGCTCGTCGTCAGCGCCGCCGCCGTCTCCGAAGATGGCGAGGAGGACCCATGAAGGAGATCGTCATCGTCGAGCGTGAGATCGACAGCCCTGCCGATCCGGAAGCCATGCACCGCGCCGAGGCCGCCGTCCGCTGGTGCTTCGAGCAATACCGGGTGTCGTACCGCTACAGCTTCCTGGGACTCGACCTGTGCCGCTGTGCCAGCGTGTACGAGGCCCCGGACGTCGAGTCGCTGCGCACCACCCAGCGCAGCGCCGGCCTGCCGGTCGCCCGCGCCTGGCGCGCCACCCTGAGCGGTGAGCCGATCGAGCCCGCCCCCGGCCAGATCCTCGTCGTCGCCCTCCACGCGCCGTCGGTGACGCTCGAGGCGCCGGCCATCTCGGCGCGCCTCACCGCCGCCGGGCCCGGTCTCGCCGGCAGCGGCATCTCGCCGATCGTCCAGGCCGTGGCATGCGACGGCAGCCGGTGGCTCGGCGTCTTCGCCGCGCCCGACGTGGATGCTGTCGGCAGCGCCTGCCTGGCGCTCGATCTGCCCGCCACGGTCTGGCCCGCCTCGCTCCGCCTCGCCCATCCCTGAGGCACGCGCCGTCCGGCCCACGCTGGAAACTCGGGCTACGTGACCGGCGCGGCCGGCTGTGGCACTGCGCCTTCTGCGTCTGCCGGTCGGCAGCTGACTGGAGTGTCGTTCCCTGGCTCAGCGGGCCGGGCCTTGTCCAGCTGCCCGACCCGGTGTCGGGGTCTCCGCCCGCCCGTTCGCCTCGATGACCGCGCTGGTGGCCCGGGCCAGCCGCTGCGGCACGGCCTCGGCCCCGGTCGTCAGGCAGGTGACCGATGTCCCAGCGCCGCACCGTGTCGTCGGAGCTGGCCGACGTCAGAGTGGACGACGGGCGAGGCCAGGCCTACTGCACCGGCAGCTTTCGGCGGCAGCTCGGCAGCGTCCTGGGGCCGCATCGTCCGCTTGGCGCTGCCCGGCCCGCGCACTCCGGCGCCCGCGCAGGCCAGCTGAAGCGATCCAGGAGATCACGCCTGACACACTGGAACAGCTCGTCGACCAGCTTCGGCCGGACGCCCGAGCCGGCCGGTGCGACAACCCGTAGCACGCGCTAACATGTCCACCGCCTTGCGACGATCCAGAGTCGTGGTCCTCCTGGGCTTGCTGGCGTCGCTGGCGCTGGGCACCGTCGCGATCGGTTTCGGCGCCCACGACATCGACGAGATCCTGGTGCAAGGCGCCTTCTTCGTGGCTCTCCTCGGCACCGGCCTGCTGGCTGGCCTCTTCATGGGGACACAGCTCGGTCAGCTGGGCGTCCAGGAACGTCTCGAGCAGCGGGACTTTGTCTTCATCAAGAGTCGGTTCGAGCGCGAGGTCGGATCGATCATGCCGCCTGCGCTCATCGGAACCACGCTCTCACCGGGCCTCGTGTTGCTGGCCCTGCGAGATCCGAGCAGGCCAGCATTCCCTCTGGCGGCGCTGAGCCTCGTCCTCTGGATCGCGGCCACCATCGTCACCATCGTCTACAACGTACCGGTGAACAAGGCAGCCACCGGATGGAGCGTTGACACCCCGCCGGCGGACTGGGAACGGCAGCGAGCCCGATGGCACCGGGGCCAGTCCATCCGGGCGATGCTCTGCGTCTCCGGGTTTGCGGCGCTGCTGGCGGCGGCGATCGTCGAGCACTGAGACGACCGTAGTATCTGGGGTGAGAGACGGGGATTGAACCCGCGGCAACCGGGGCCACAACCCGACCCACGCACCGCGAGAAGCTCAACCAATCTCGCGACCTGCTCGACATCCCGCGCGGTGCGCGGGAACTTCGTCCCGGCTCGTCGCCCCTGGTCCCGTCTGATCTCGGCCCGGGTGGCAGCCGCGTGGCAGCAGGTCAGCGGGCCTCTTCGCGGCGACGCGCTGTATCCGCCGCGATGATCTTCGCAGCCATTCCCCGCTTCAACTCGCCAAAGAGGTCGCGAACGACCGTAAGAAAGTAGTCGCGACGGGTGTCCCCGTCGCCGACAGCGTATGGATGCAACTCTCCTATGAACCGCTCGACCAACACGTCGAAGTCGAGCCCCACGTTGGCGTGGATCTCAAGAATCTGTTGTCGGTCATGTTCTGAACAACGAAGTGCCTTGCTTAGGACCAAGTCATGCTTCTCGACCGTGAAGACCTCTAACAGTTGGAGCTCGGGAAGCTGCCGTTCGAGCCGATCTTCGTAGTTCTGCGGCATCTGTGCAGGTCCCGCCCGCCTGACGGGAATATTCAAACCGGTCTCGTCTGCCGCCTGAGCCACAGCCTCCGTGAGTTCCGCGTTAACCAGGGTGAACGTGTCGATATCTTCGGTGGTCGACGTGGCACGGTATGCGAGAGCAGCTGCGCCACCGCCGATGATTTCCACGCGGACGTGGATCCTGAGATGGCGATCCACCGCTCGGAGGAACGTCCGAATCTCCTCCGCCCCGTAGCCGTCTTCGTGCGACGCGCTCACTTGTCGACGAACTTGTTGAACAGAGACCGGAACGAGTCGAGGTCCATGGTCATCAAGAAACCCCACTTCTCCGCGAGCGGAAACGTGGGCGCGGAATCCGGGCGGCGCAGGTTCTGAAAGAAATCACGCGGGCTCTTCATGCGTCGATCGCGCAGCGCCTCGGCAACCCCCAAGAGCCGCCGATCGCCGCCGAGTTCGCTGGTCAGCTCGAGGAAGAACCCGAGGGCGTGCTTGTCTTCAACTCGAAGCCGTAGGTCGGTCAGAACTCGCGACGTTAGCAAATCGCGTAGCTTCCAAAAGCACAGTGGTAGCGAACGCGCGACGACAGGATCCCGTCGAGCGAGGGCGACCGCCTCGAAGAGAGTCTCCACTTGGTCTTCCGGAGCTACGGCAACAGATGGCACGCCTCGGAGCGGCGCACCCAGCGCTCGCAGCTTCCCCTTTAGAGCCTCGTCGCCGTCGGCGGAGGGGACGAGGCGTCCCGCATCAGATGCAACGAGCCCCTGCAGGAGCGCTGCTTCCGGGCAAGCAAGGTTCGCGCGGTAGACTGCCCGGCCACCCTCCTGCCGGGACTCGACGAGTCCGGCGTGCTGCATCGCCTTGAGCTCCGCGTGAGCGCTGGCGAATGCCACGCCGGCCTGTTCCGCCAACTCGCCAACTGAACCGCTGACCTTCTCTCCCCAAAGGAGCGACAGGAGCCGCCGCCGCGTCTTCGATTTCACGAGATAGTCGAGCACCTACTCAAGATAATCGGCGAATCCGATAAAGTCTATATATCGGAAAATCCGATATTACAAAAAATGTAGTAGTGTCGGATAGTTGAGCGCGCTTTCCTTGTCGCAGGGGTGACTGCCCTGGACGCAAGCCTTTAGCAGGCGCCCCGCGGGGCTTGTTACACAAAGGTGATGTACGAGGATTTGAGCCATTCTCCATCGGCCGACAAACTGCTGGTAACCCATGAGGTTTCCGAGCGACTCGGTTGCAGTGATTCATACGTGCGGAGCCTGGACGACCGCCTGCGCCCCTGGGTCGCTGGCGATTGCCGCTGGATCTACCTATGAGAGCGACGCCGAGCTCGTCCGCAGGGCGCTGATCCGCGCGAACAAGCCCCGCACCCTGCTCGCGGCCGCGAAGCGTGGAGGCGGCCAATGACGGGCAGGCAGTTGGGGGCTACTCGACATCGCCGTCCGGTTCGACGACCACGACCTCCACGTCCGCGAGGCGGTCGGCGACTTTCTCATCCAGGTGGGCGGTGAGTCGGCGCGGACCTTCGTGACTCCCTTCTGCGGAGCCGCTGGTCGGCGCGGGCGGCTGCCAACTGATGGGTCACTCGGACGTGAAGACCACGCGCCGGTACGTCCACGTCAACGAGCGCCAGAAGCGCGACGCGATCGCTTCCGTGTGGCAGCCACGTGGCAGCGAGCGCGTCGAGGAGGGCGAGGTCGGCAGTACTTAGCCGAATCTGGGGTGAGAGACGGGGATTGAACCCGCGGCAACCGGGGCCACAACCCGGTGCTCTACCAACTGAGCTACTCCCACCGTAAGACTGCGGAACGTTGTATACCCGGTGGGGTCCAGCGGGCGCAAGCGCGCCCAGCAGGACTCGAACCTGCGACCCATGGCTTAGAAGGCCATTGCTCTATCCAGCTGAGCTATGGGCGCGTGACAGGCGGGCAGGGGCCCGGATCTGCCTTCGTCGTCGGGGTGAGAGGATTTGAACCTCCGACTCCCTGCTCCCAAAACAGGTGCGCTACCAGGCTGCGCCACACCCCGGGGTTTCGCGAACGACCCTCGATTTACTCCGTGAATGGGGGCTTGGCAAGCCGGAAGTAGTCGAGAAGCTGCGCGCGCATGGCTCGCATGGCGCGGGCGCGGTGCGAGAGGTGGTTCTTGGGGCCGACGCCGGCCTCGGCGAAGGTCATGCCCAGCTCCGGCGAGAAGAACAGCGGGTCGTAGCCGAAGCCGCCGGTGCCGCGCGGGGCCTCGAGGATCAGGCCCTCGCACGCGCCCTCGGCGGTGAGCACGCGCTCGCCGAGCGAGCCGGCGGTGTCGGCCAGGGCCAGGGCGGAGCGGAAGCGGGCGGCGCGGCGCTGGGGCGGGATGCGGGCCAGCGCGGCCAGCAGCTTGTCGTTGTTGCGGCGGTCGTCCTGCTCGGGGCCGGCGTAGCGCGCGCTGATCACGCCGGGCGCGCCGCCCAGCGCGTCCACCTCGAGGCCGCTGTCGTCGGCCAGGGCCGGCAGGCCGGTCGCGCGCGACGCGGACAGCGCCTTCTTGGCCGCGTTGCCGGCGAAGGTGTCGGCGTCCTCGACCACGTCGGGGAGTCCCAGATCACCGGCCGACATGACCTCGATGGCGCCCGACGTCGAGCTCGGCCAGGAGCTGGCGCAGCTCGGTCAGCTTGCCCGGGTTGCGGGTCGCGAAGACGAGCCGCCGCGCCGCCGCCGTCGCGGTCATCGCCGCAGCGCCTCCTCCTGGGCCGCGCATAGCTGCGCGATGCCGCCGGCGGCCAGATCGAGCAGCGATGTCGAGCTGCGCGCGGGTGAAGGTGTCGCGCTCGGCCGTGCCCTGCACCTCGACCAGGCGGCCGCTGCGCGTCATCACCACATTCATGTCCACGTCGGCGGCGGCGTCTTCCTCGTAGGGCAGGTCGAGGCGCGGCTCGCCGTCGATGATGCCGACCGACACCGCGGCGACCGGCTCGCGCATGACCGGCGCGTCGGCGGTCAGGTCGCCGCGCTCGACCAGCGCGCGGACCGCGAGCGCGAGGGCGACGTAGGCGCCGGTGATGGCGGCCACGCGCGTCCCGCCGTCGGCCTGCAGCACGTCGCAGTCGATCGTGACGGTGCGCGGGCCGAGGGCGGCGGTGTCGATCGCGGCGCGCAGGGCGCGGCCGATGAGGCGCTGGATCTCGACGGTGCGCCCCTTCTGCGTCCGTCCGCTGCGCGTGTGGGTCGAGCGCGGCAGCATCGCGTACTCGGCGGTCACCCAGCCGACCCCGCGGCTGGCCAGGAACGGCGGCACCGACTCCTCGACCGAGGCGGCGCACAGGACCCAGGTGTCGCCGGTCTTCACCAGCGCGCTGCCCTCGGCGAACTTCTGAAAGCCGGTCTCGATCGAGATCGGGCGCAGCTGGTCCGGGGCGCGTCCATCGGGGCGGGGCATGGGGCGGAGATCTACCCGAAGCCGTGGCGGCGCTGCGCAGCGCAGGCTCCGCTCAGCTACGTGCCGGAGATCATGAGTCGCGATCTTCTCGCCACCGAGCTATGCCGGTCGCCAGGCTTGACCCAACGTGTCATTCTGGCTAGCTTTTTCAGATCCGCTCGGCACCTTCGCGACACCCGGGGCTCGGCGGGAGCCTCCCCCATCTCCTGCTGATGGTGGCCGCCATCGAGCTGGCGGTCTATCGGCTCGCCGTGCCCGGGCTCAAGCCGACCGACCCGTCCGAGTCGCCGCCGCTGTGGCACACCGGCCTCTCGTACGTCGGGCTGTTCCTGTCGTACTTCGTCTCGATCCTGGCGGTCGGCATCATCCTGCGCCAGCTCATCCTGTTCGCTCGCGGCCACCATCCGTACTGGAAGCCGATCGCCTACGCGCTCGTCGCTGGTCGGCGCCGCGTTCACGACCTACGCCATAAAGAGTCTGCTCGGCGCGCCGGGCGAGTCGGACACGCTCCTGCTCGAGCTCTGCTTCACGGTCTCGCTGCTCCTGCTGGTGGCGGCGCAGCTCAAGCCGGGCGGCGACGCCGCGGCCAAGGTGGGCCTGCTGCTGCTGGCCGCGCCGCTCCTGGTCCACTTCTACCGCGACGCCGGCGTGCGCTGGGTGCTCGGCGACGAGGCGCTGGTGAGCGGCCTGCCCGAGCGCATCGCAGCCTCCGGCCAGTGGTCGATGGTGCTGGCCGCGCTGCTGTCTCCCTACTGCTTCGCGCCGCGGCCGTTCATGGACTCGGCCGGGCGGCTGGCGCCGCTGGTCATCGGCGCCTTCGTCGGCGTGACCGGCGCGTTCGTGATGCGACAGAGCGCCGAGGTGGGCGTGAAGATCGCGTCGGAGGGCCTCGGCGTGGATCTCGGCTCCGGCCCGCCGGCCAGCCAGATCGCGCTCTATCTCATCGCGCTCGGCTCGATCACGTGGACCCTGGTCGCCTGCTTCATCGCGCCGTCGGCGGCGCGCCGGCGCATCGGCGTCGGGCTCGGCCTCGTCGTCGCCGCGGGCTACGCCTTCGACTGGCCGCTCCAGTACCTGCGTCGGAACGGTCGGCTTCCTGACCATCGGCCAGGCCATCCGCGAGGTCGTGGCGGAGGAGCAGGCGGCGCACGCGTGGGCGGCGGCGCGCTTCCGCCGGCCGTCGGTCGCGGCCGACGCCTGGCAGGCGTACGTCGTGGCGCTGGTCGAGGCGCTGCGCGCGCCGCGGCATGAAGGCACAGACGGTGAGCGTGGAGGACCCGGCGCTGCTGCGGGCCGCCCGAGGATGCGGAGCGCGTCGGAGCGCCGCCCGCCCAGGCCGCGGCGACGCCGGTCGTCGAGGAGGCGTCCCGCACCCACGTGCTCATCACCGGACGCGTCGGCGGCGCCGGTGCGGCTCGTGGTCGAGCGGGTCGGCGGCGTCGTGCACGTGATCCAGGTGGTGTGCGGGCGCGACATGAGCGGCACCGGCGAGGCGCCCGGCTGGACCCTGGAGGCGCGCCCGGAGCGGCGCATGGCCCGAAGCACCCATCCGGCGCCTCCTCGCACCGCCGCACCGCACGCGCGCACCGGCGACGCCGCCTTCGATCGCCGCTTCCACATGCGCGACGCCGGCGGCCACACGGCGCGGCTGCTCGACGAGGGCATGCGCGCGCGGGCCATCGCGCTGCTCGACGGCTGGCTGGCGTACTGGCCCGACCGCTCGCTCGTCTACTGCGTGGTGCCCGGCATCGGCGCGCCGCTCGACAACCCGATCCCGATCACCGACCTGGCGTTCCGCGGCGCCCTGTGGGAGGGCGCGGTGGACCGCATGGTCACCGTGCTCGAGTTCATGACCGAGCTGTCGCGCGCGGCCATCGCGGCCGACGGCGCGCGGCCGGCCTCGCAGGGCGGCTCGCTCGACCACTCCCCGCGGCCGGCGACGGCGATCGCTACGGCTCGGGGCCGGCACCGGACGATCCGGACGTCGGCTCCGGCACTGGCTCGAGCGGGCAGGGCGCCTGAGCATCGATGCTGTACCTGTTCGACATCGACGGGACCCTGCTCCTGTCCGGCGGCGCGGGCGCGCGCGCCCTCGACCGCGCGTTCCAGCACCCGCTTCGGGCGGGCCGGCGCCATGGCCGGCATCCAGCCCGGCGGCAAGACCGACACGATCATCCTCGAGGAGATGTTCGCCGCCGGCCTCGGTCGCGCGCCCACCGCCGCGGAGATGGACGAGATCATCGCGCTCTACCTGCCGCTGCTCCAGACCGAGATGACCGATCGCGCCGAACTTCCGCATCATGCCGAGCGTGATCGAGACGCTCGACTACCTGGCCGGCCTGGGCGCCGCGGTGACCGTCGGCCTCGCCACCGGCAACGTGCGCGAGGCGGCCCGCATCAAGCTCGAGCGCGCCGGGTTGTGGCCGCGCTTCGCCCTCGGCGGTTTCGGCTGCGACCACCGCGAGCGGGCTCGCCTGGTCGCGCGCGCCATCGAGCGCGCCTGCGTCCACCGCGGCGTGGACGCGCTCGCGCCGGAGCAGGTCGTGGTCGTCGGCGACACGCCCTTCGACGTGCAGGCCGCTCGCGCCTGCGGGGCCCGCGCCGTCGCCGTGGCCACGGGCACCGCGTCGCGCGCCGAGCTGACCGCCTGCGGCCCCGACGTCCTGCTCGACACGCTGGCCGAGCTGCCGGCCTGGCACGCCGCGCAGTTCTGATCAGCGACGCGGGAGAGGCCGCGCCCGCCCGGCCTCTCTTCGACCTCGCGGCCGTCGCCGGCGCAGCCCGAGCCAGGCCAGCGCGACGGCGACGAACAGCCCCGGCGCCGAGCCGCGCGGCGAGACCACGTGGAGGCCGCAGTCGGTCGTCTCCTGCTCGCCCACGCTGCAGTCGGCGCTGCAGGCGTCGCCGTCCTCGGTGTTGGCGTCGTCGCACACCTCGCCGCTGTCGACCACGCCGTCGCCGCAGGCGGCCACGCGACAGTTCGAGCGGCACGCGTCCGGCGCGCTGTCGCTGTTGTCGGAGCCGTCGTCGCATGTCTCGGCGCCGGTGGTCGCGCCGTCGCCGCACACGACGCCCGGAGTGGCAACGATGCAGAAGTCGTCGAACGTTCCAGCCGCCCATCTGCAGGCCGCCGTCGGTGTCGAGCTCGAACTTCACTTGCAGCTTTCCGTCGTGGATGAAGTCGCTGACCGCCACGTCCTGGAAGCGCCACTCCTGATCGATGTGGTGGGTCGAGCTCTCGTCGCCCTGGTCGCTGTTGAAGTTCGACCAGGCCGCACGGCCGTTGGCGTAGATCGTCGCGTGATCGAAGAAACCGTCCTCGACGGTCAGCCAGCGCCAGTAGTGCACGCGCACGTCGGAGAAGTCGCCGACGTCGAAGACCGGCGTCTGGGCGAAGTTCTGCACGCTGGACACGTACAGCCCGTCGCGCGAGCCGCCCAGGTCGTTGCCGATGACGCCCTCGCCGGAGAACGCGGCCGGAGGATCGCCGGCGCCCGCGGGAGACATCGGCGTGCCCCACATCCAGTCATCGGTCAGATCGGTCGTCACGCCTTCCGACACGCCCTTGGTCCAGCCCTCGGCGAACGGATCGGCCTCGAAGTCGGTGCAGTAGAGCTCCTCCACGTCGCCGGCGTAGAACTGGTAGTCCGGATCGGCCAGGTTGTCGGGGAAGCTCAGCGACGAGCCGTCCAGCAGATCGACGATGACGCGGTACTGCACCACCTGGCCGTGCTCGGTCGGCGGGATGCTCGCGGTCCAGGTCCCGTCCTCACCCTCGGCCATCTCGATCGCCTGAGCCGCGTCCGCCTCCTGTCCGCGCAGGCGCCACTGCACGCGCGCCGCGCCCGGCCCTTCGCCCGGGCACAGTCCGGAGAACCCGCTCATGCGCAGCGAGATCGGGTAGCCGTCCGCTCCGGCGGTCTCCGCGGCCAGCGGCTCTACCTCGGCCACCAGCGCGCGCAGGCCGTGGTTGCCGAAGGCCGCGCCGATGTCGCAGCCGTGCGGCGTGCCGTTGGCGAGATCGCCGTCGTCGTCGTCCTCGGCGAGCGCCTCGACGTAGGTGGACGGGATGTTGGTCGCGCGCTCGAGCGTGCCGTACCACAGGTGGTTGGCCAGCGCGACGCCCTCCTGCTCGCCGAGCTGGGCGACCAGCAGCTTGCGCAGGTCCCACATGGCGCCGGCGAAGACGAGGCCGGTGAAGTGGACCTCGCCCACGTCGCGCGGCCAGCTGTTCTCGTAGTCGAGCGGATCGATGTCGCGCAGCGGATCTTCCGACATGAAGAAGCCGCGCCCCATGCCCGGGTCGCCGGTGATGGTGGCGGCCAGGTAATCGGACAGGCCCTCGCTGTGTGCGCCGTCGAAGGCGCCCACGCCCTCGACGATGGAGTGGGCGTGGATCGTGTGGCCGAACTCGTGATAGATGACGTCCGGCAGCTGCCCGGTGTTGGCGCACTGCGGGCTCGACTGGAAGAAGTTGATCGTCGTGCCGTCGGAGAAGGCGTTGCACTGGTCCTGGATGTTGACGTTGACCGGCAGCTGCTCGTCGAGCCAGGCCAGGTCCGGGGCGATGGTGCGCGCGTAGTCCTTGACCACGCGCGCGTGGATGAAGCCGGTCAGCTGGGCGTCGAGCAGCTCGTCGTCGCTCTCGTCCCAGAGGACGCTGCCGCCCGGCTCGATGGCGAAGGTCGCGCTGGCCAGCTCGGTGTCCTCGTCGCGGTTGGCGACCGCCACCTGCGGCCCCTGCACGCGCGTGGTCAGCTCGACCGATCCGCCGCCATTCCAGGCCACCATGCCGTCCGCGTCGCTGAAGACGCCGGAGCCGTCGACCAGGACAGCGACCTGGCGAGCCGGGTAGGCCTGGCGGCCGGCGGCCGGAAAGCGCACCGGCACGTTGAAGCGCACCTCGCCGTCGGCGAAGCGCAGGCGCTGCTCGCGCGCGATCGGCACCGCCGTGGCCGCATCGGTGTAGACCCAGAAGCGGCCGACCGGGGCCTGCGCCGCCACCTCGACCCGGTGCACCACGCGGTAGCCCAGCACGGCGCCGTCGGTGACCAGCGGCAGCACGAACGGGCCGGTCACCTTGCCGGCCGAGGCCTGGCCGGCGGCGTCGCTCAGCACCCAGCTGCGCGCGGTCCCGCCGGCCCGCGCGGACATCGCCGCCGTCGGCGCCCGGTGCGAGGACGCGGCGCGCGGCAGCGTGACGTGCGGCAGCGCCTCCGATCCGATGACGAACAGCCTGTCGTTCTTGTAGCGGAAGCTCACCTGTCCGCCGAGGACCTGCATGCCGTCCTTCAACTGGCGGAAGCCGACGACGCGCATACCCCGGCGCGCGACGTTCGACACCAGCGCGAAGTCGGACGGCACGGCGCCGGGCGCCAGCAGATCGATGTGGCGAGCGAGGAAGGCGCGCGCGTGCCGCTCGGCGGCGGCCGCGTCGCGCACCACGCCCGGGGCCGGCACGCCGCGGCCGAAGATCCGGCTGGGCACCTTCGTGGCCTGGTCCCACGACACGAGCCAGTCGCCCGTCCCGGTCTCGCGCTCGAAGCGCGCCCACGCCGTCGCGGCGGGAGCCGGCGCCCGCCTCCACCGGATGGCGGCCTGATCGCGCAGGCGCAGGCCGCTGCCCGGGTAGGTCTCGCGCACCGGGCGGCCATCGCGACCGTTGCGCGCCTGTCCCGGTTGGCCGGGAGCGCGAACCGCCAGCGCAGCCCCGGAGCCGGCGACGATCGAAGCAGCGAGCAGGGTGGCGGCCAGGCGACGTCCAGACATCCACTCCAGACGTATCACCCCCGTGCGGCCCTTGAATAGTCATTCTTGGAGCGCTGTTACGTCGGCCCGCGCATGCGGCGTCGCGCCGGCAGCGCGAGTGCGTCACCCGCGCGGTGTCCGCCCGGGCGAGTGCGATTCCTGGTGGGGGCGGCGCATCCGCGATACAAAGCTCGCGTGAGTTCGAACGGTATGAGTGGCGGGGCCGCGCTACACGTGCGCCGGCTGGCCCCGCTGGTGGGGGTGGCCCTCGTCGCCCTCCTTCTCGGGGGCTTCGGGCTGTCGCGGGTCGGCTGCGCCAATCATCACACGCCGCCGGGGCACGTCGGCTACGTGGTGTCGCGGCCGCTGTTCGGCGCCGGCGAGTTCATCGGCGTGCAGAAGGGGCCGACCTCGACCGGGTGGGTCTGGCGCCAGGACGTCGTCAACCTCGACATCCGCCCGCGCACCTACCCTGAGGACATGACGATCCCGACGCGCAACCGGCTCGAGCTGGTGGTGCGCGCGCTCGGACGCATCCGGGTACGGGCGGACCGGTCACGCTCGGTGGTGGAGAAGTACGGCGGCGAGAACTGGTACGTCAACAACGTGCGGGACCAGTTCCGCGCCACGGTGCGCGACAAGGTGCAGAAGCTCGAGGTGTTCGAGGTGAAGGACGAGATGCGGCGCATCGGCGACGAGGTGCTGGCCGACATGCGCGCGCGCTACAAGGAGACGCCGATCGAGTTCCTCAGCGTGGACATCGGCGACATCACCTATCCCAAGGGCGTCGTCGACTCGGTCATCGCCAAGTTCGTCACCAACGAGGAGAACGAGCGCAAGGACATCGAGCTCGAGATCGCCCAGCGCCAGATCGACATCGGCATCGCGGAGGCGCGCGGCATCGCCGACGCGCAGCAGATCATCCGCACCACGCTGGATCCGATGTTCCTGCAGTTCGAGGCGCTGCGCGCCATCGAGGAGCTGGGCGGCGCGCCCAACACGACATTCATCATGTCGCCGCTGGGCTCTTCGGCGCCCGTCATCATGATCCCCGACACGTCCAGGCCGGAGCCGGCCACCGCGAGCGAGAAGTGAGGGCGACGATGCGCGCGACCGCGACGACACTGTCCGCCTGCCTGCTCGGGCTGCTGGCCGCGGCCGGCTGCACCAACCCGGAGGTGGAGCAGGGCCACGAGGGCTACATCTATCACGTGCCGCTGGCCTTCGGTCAGATGGAGTTCCGCGAGGCGCTGCGCGGCCCGGCCACCACCGGCATCGCATGGCGGCTGTACGGCGAGAGCATCGACATGCGGGCGCGGAGCTACAAGGAGGACTTCAACCTCCTGACCCACGACAACCTGAGCGTGTCGTTCGAGGTCAACACCCGCATCGAGCTGCGCGACCGCTCGGTCAAGGAGATCGTCGAGGAGTGGGGCGGCGCGAAGTGGTACGAGTGGAACGTCGAGCAGCCGCTCAGGACCATCGTGCGCGAGCAGGTGACCCGCTTCTCGGCCACCGACATTCAGCTCGAGACGCCCAAGGTGCGCCAGCTCATCGAGGAGAAGCTGCGCGCCCGCTTCCACGACACGCCGGTCAGCATCCAGAGCGTGGACGTGGGCCAGATCCAGTTCCCCAAGGAGGTGGCCGCGGCCATCTCGCGCAAGATCGCCAAGAAGCAGGAGCTCGAGCGCCAGGAGTTCGTGCTGGCCAAGACGCGCAAGGAGGCGGCCATCCGCGTGCTCGAGGCGCTCAAGCTGGCCAAGCAGCAGCGCATCATCAGCTCGACGCTGGATCCGCTCTACGTGCAGCAGCGCGCGGTGCAGGTCTATCGCACGCTCGGCCACTCGGCCAACAAGACGATCATCATGCTGCCGCAGAGCCCGGAAGGGACCGGCCTGCCGCTGGTGCAGAGCCACGGCAAGCGCAAGGTGCTGACCGCCGACGACGAGAAGCTGCTCGAGGAGATGGAGCGGCGCTACATGCACGTGGCGCGCGAGCCGGCGCCCAGCACCATGCCAGCGCCGGCCACTCCTGCGCCGGCATCGCCTGCACCTGCACCTGCACCGGCGCAGGCTCCGCGATGAGCGGCCGCGACTTCTCCGAGGCCGAGATCCTCGGCCTCGCGCGGCGCGCCTACCGCGAGGGCGGGGCGCGCTTCGACTACTCCGCCGCCAGCTCGGCGCTGCTCGTCATCGACATGCAGGACGAGTTCGTGCGGCCGAACTGGGCGCCGTGCTGGGTGCCGGAGGCGACAAGGCTGGTCCCGCGCATCGGCCACCTTGTCGACGTGTGCCGCGCCGCCGGCGTGCCGGTCATCTTCACCGTCTTCTCGCGCACCAACAACTACTACGACCGCCCGGCCACCGGCGCCCTGATGCCGAACCGGTATCCGGATCTGGACTTCGACGGCTCGCACCTGTTCGTCAACGGGAAGGTGTGGCACGAGCTGGCCCCGCTACCCGACGAGATCGTCCTGCACAAGCCGTCCTACGGCGCGTTCTACGACACGCCGCTCATGACCATCCTGCGCAACCTGGGCCGCGACACGGTCATCATCTGCGGCACGCTGACCAACTACTGCTGCGGCACCACCGCCCGCCAGGCGTACGAGCGCGGCCTCAAGGTCGTGTTCGGCAGCGACGTCACCGCCACCGACGATCCGGTCATGCAGGAGGCCGAGCTCATGGTGCTGCGCAAGGGCTTCGCCCGGGTGCTCACCGCGGCCGAGATCGAGGCGCGGCTGTCGGCCGCGGGGGCCCTCCGGCAGGGATAGCCGTTCGCGTGCTACGCTGCCGGCGTCGTGGCCGATGACGCACCTCCCTACTGGCTCCTGATCTCGGTGCTGTTCAGCACGTTCCCGCTGACGACCGAGGTGGCCATGCGCCTGCATCGATCGGCCTACGATCTGTACCGCACCGACGGAGGCGTGGCCGAGCTGGAAGAGGACAGCGACGTCATCGTCTCGGGCGAGGTCCGCAACCTCAAGCAGCAGGTCTCGCTCGGCACCTTCGCCGGCCCGCTGTTCGAGGCCCAGGTCGAGACCGAGCGCGGCCACGGCACCGTGCGCTTCCTGCTGACCCACAAGGGCATCGAGCTGATGGCCGAGCGCCAGGCCCGGCCGCTCAACTGATCGCGGCCGTCACCTGTCGCGCGGCGGCTCCAGCACCAGGAGCTCGCCGTCGTCCTCGTCGGTGAGGAGGTAGAGCGCGCCGTCGGGCCCGACCCGCACATCGCGGATGCGGGCGCGGTCGACGAGCAGGCGCTCCTCGCCCACCACGCGCTCGCCCTCGAGCGTGAGGCGCGCCAGGTGCTCGCCGCCCAGCGCGCCGACGAACAGGCTGCCCTTCCAGGCCGGAAACAGGTCGGCGTCGTAGAAGGCCATGCCGGACGGCGCGATGACCGGATCCCAGTAGTAGACCGGCTGCTCCATGCCCTCGCGCGCGGTGATGCCGTCGCCGATCGGTGAGCCCGAGTACTCGATGCCGTACGTGATCGTCGGCCAGCCGTGGTCCTTGCCGGCCGCCGGGATGTTCACCTCGTCGCCGCCGCGCGCGCCGTGCTCGACCGTCCACAGCACGCCGGTCTCCGGGTGCAGCGCGGCCGACTGGATGTTGCGGTGGCCGTACGACCAGATCGTCGGCAGCGCGTCCTTGCGGCCGACGAACGGGTTGTCGTCCGGCACCGAGCCGTCCGGCGCGATGCGGATGACCTTGCCCAGCCCGCCGTCGAGCCGCTGCGCCTGCATGCGGCCCTCCAGCTCCGAGCGCTCGCCGGTGGTGATGAAGAGCATGCCGTCGCGGCCGAACACGAGGCGGCTGCCGAAGTGCGCGGTCGAGTCGAGGGTCGGCGTCATGCGCCAGATGACCTGGACATCGCGCAGCGCCGGGGCGCCGTCGCGGGCCAGGACGCCGCGCGCCACCGCGGTGCCGTTGCCGCCGTCGCGCGGCTCGGCGTAGCTCCAGTAGACGGTGGCGTTCTTTTCGAACTGCGGGTCGAGCGCGACATCGAGCAGCCCGCCCTGGCCGCGGGCGTCGACCTCCGGCAGCCCCTCGACCGGCGGCGACAGGTCGCCGTCGGCGGTCACCACGCGCAGCCGGCCGGGGCGCTCGGTGACGAGCATCGCGCCGTCGGGCAGGAAGGCCAGGCCCCACGGGTGCTCGAGGCCGGAGGCCACGGTGCGAATGTCGAAGTCGACGTCGGCGCGGCGCAGCGGCGCCCGGGTCTGGCCGGCGAAGGCCGGCTTCTGGCCGGTGCCGTTGGGCGGTCGGGTCTCGACCGGCTGGCCCTCCACCGTCCCGCCCGGGCCGGTGCCGCTGGTGCCGCAGCCGGCAAGCGCGAGAGCCGCCGCCAGACAGGTATTTCGGACGATCGAGGCCATGCATCAGTGTGCCTCGCGGGCGCTGCGCCGCAACCGACCCTGCGTGGGTCCGACAACAGACGGGTTCCACGAATGAACTCGTTCACGGAGGAGACCGGCCCATGTTTTTGACGGGAAGATGGCGTGTAAACCTGCTGCTCGCGGGCCTGCTGGCCGCGTCCACCGCCTGCACCGCGGAGGCGGACGACGGCGGCGCGGACGGCGCGGGCGACAGCGGCAGCGATGACGGCGGCGACGGCGGCGACGGCAGCGACGGCTCGGACGGCGGCGACGACGGAGACGGAGGCGATGGCGCCAGCAGCGCGTGCACGACCGGCACGCTGTTCGCGGGCAACCCGCTGTACGACGGCGACGAGCAGGCGGATCCGGCCGGCACCGGCATCCTGGCGGACCCGCCGCTGCAGTGGCGCGAGGTCGTGTTCGACGGGGACCGGATCTTCACCCACGTCGGCGAGGAGCTGTGGGTGGCCGACATGGCCGCCGCGAATCCACAAGTTACCCGCTTCGCCGGGCAGCGCGGCGCGGATCAGTTCAACGACGGCACCTGCGCGGCGGCGCGCCTGGCCAACACGCAGGGCATGACGCGACTGCCCGACGGCAGCCTGGTGGTCGCGGACTACAACGCCAACGCGCTGATCAAGGTGACCGATCCGGCCGGCCCGGCCTGCGCCGTGTCGTACCTGGCCGGGACCAGCGCGCCGCTCGATCCGGTGCCGTTCGATGTCCCGAACCAGGGCGACACCGACGGGCCGGGCGCCACCGCACAGTTCCGCGGGGTCAAGTGGCCGGTGTCCGACGAGCAGGGCGTCGTCTACTTCGTCGACGAGACGAACAAGAAGGTCAAGAAGGTGGCGGCCGACCCGGCCCACACAGTGTCGACGGTGGCCAGCCTGGCCGACCTGGACGTCGACACCTGGACCGGCATGACGCGGATGAACGGCAAGCTCTACCTGGTCGGCCTGGGCGTCTCGGACAACATCGTGGTCGAGGTCGATCCGGCCAGCGGGGCCATGCGGACGCTGGTGCAGGGCCGCGGCGATGCGTTCCCGCCGCTCGACTCGGGCGATTCGCCCATCCTGGCGGCGGTCACCGGCAACGGCACCGACCTGTACGTGAGCGGCAACGGCTACATCTGGCAGGTGTCGCTCGACGGCAAGGTCAACCTCGTGGCCGGCACCGGCTTCCACCTCGATTTCCCGCCCGACGGCTACGACCCGATGGCCGAGCACCCCGCGCTCGAGCTGGCGCTGAAGTTCAACATCGGCCAGGGCAGCATCCAGGGCACGAGCCACTTCATGTCGTATCACGAGGGCGCGCTGTACTTCACCGGCATCAACGCGGTCGGCTACTACGTCGAGAAGATCGACTGCGAGTAGCGGTCGAGCTCAGGGGTCGCGGCGCTGGAGCGCTGCGACCCCCTTCTCGGCCAGGGCCATGTCCTCGTCCTCGGGCAGCCCGCTGACGCCGACGCCGCCGATGGTGCGCCCCTCGTGCACCACCGGCACGCCGCCGCCCCAGCCGACGTAGCGCGGATCGCCGAAGTTGGTCAGCGGGAAGCCCTCCGCGCGCGACGAATCACCGAGGTCGCGGGTCGCCTTGCGCTCTCGTGCCGCCGTGAACGCCTTGTTCATCGCGATGGTGATCGAGGGCAGCGGGCAGCCCTCGGTGCGGGCGAACGCGATCAGCTCGCCGTGATCGTCGGCGATCGCGATCGCCGCGCCGCGGCCGGTCCGCTTCAGCTCGGTCTGGATGACGCCGATGATGCGCTGCGCGTCGGCAAGAGACAGACAGGTCTTCTCGTACATGGCGTTCTCCTCACCCGGGCTCGAGGAAGTAGCGAACCAGCGACTGCCACTCCTCGTCGAGCGGTCCCGTGACCGGAGTCAGACGGGCTTGCCGGTACCAGTAGCGGGCGTTGCCCAGATCCCCCTCCTTGCGGTGCAGGTAGGCGTGGATGCGGGCTCCGTCGCTGGACGGGATCTCCGACGCCATGTCGTGGGCGCCGGACCAGTTGCCCTTGCCGTCGAGCCAGAGGGCCGTCGCGGCCGGATTCAGATCGGCGGCGGATCCTCTTGCGCGAGGGTCGAGAGGAACTGTTCGAAGGTCACGCCGGGATTCTACCGACGGGTCAAGCCCTGGCATTCCGGCTCGTTGGGTGCGGCAGATCCCGGCCGATGCTCTCGCCCTGCAGCGGTTCGCCCGCGCGTTATGATCGAATGTCATGGCGCACCAGGACCTCGGCAACATGGAGCGAATCGCCCTGGGCAGCGACGCCACCGCGACCGACCCGCGCTCGCTGCTGGCGGGCAGCGAGTCGGTCCTGGCCCCCGGGTCGCTCCTGGCCGGGCGTTACCACATCGAGCGGTTCATCGCCGCCGGCGGCATGGGCGAGGTCCACCAGGCGCACGACTCGCTGCTGGACGAGCGGGTCGCGGTCAAGCTCCTGCGCCAGGACCTGTCGGGCAAGCCGTCGGCGCACGCCCGCTTCGCCGACGAGATCCGGCTGGCGCGGCGGGTCACCCATCGCAACGTCTGCCGCGTGTTCGACGTCGGCATCGACGGGCCGCGCGTCTTCTTCACCATGGAGCTGCACCAGGGCGAGACCCTGGCGTCGTTCCTCGACCCGGCGCGGGCCGCTCGACGTGGCCACCGCGTCGCCGCTGCTGGCCCAGATGCTCGCCGGCGTCGCGGCCGCCCACGCCGCCGACGTCGTCCACGCCGATCTCAAGCCGTCGAACATGCTGCTGGTCGACGGCGGCAGCCGCCTGCTGGTGACCGACTTCGGCATGGCCATGCCGCTGCTGCACCTCGCTGGGCTGCGACTGCGAGCTGCCGCACCTCATGGGCACGCCGGCCTACATGGCGCCGGAGCAGGTCACCGGCGGGACGATGGAGGTCACCACCGACGTCTACGCGCTCGGCGTGATCCTGTTCGAGATGATGACCGGCCGCCTGCCGTTCGAAGGCGAGGGCGCGCTGGCCATCGCGACGGCCCGCCTCGATCGCGATCCGCCGGCGCCGCGCAGCCTGCGGCCCGACCTCGACCCGCGCTGGGAGGCGACCATCCTGGCCTGCCTCAGCCGCGAGGCGGCGCTGCGCCCGCCGAGCGCGGCCGCCATCGCAGCCGCGCTCGGGCTGGGCCCGCCGGGACGAGCAGGACGCGACTACGGCTCGAGGGTGACGACGGTGCCGCTGTCGACGGCGCCGCCGTGCGGGCCGCGATCGTGCGGGACCAGGAACTCGCAGCTGCCCTCGTCGCCGTTCTCGTCGAGGTAGTGGACGCGGTAGACGCGGCCGTCGCCGCCGCCCTGGCGCTCCGAGCGCAGGTCGAAGGTCACCTCGTCCACGATCGCCATGTCGAAGTCGGTCGTGTGGCCGTCCCCGCCGGCGCCCACCTCGATGTCCTCGTCGGCGGTGATGGCCGTGATCTCGACCGGCGTGGCGCCGGTCGGCCCGGCCAGGACTCGATCGACGGTCACGCCGACGTCGCCGCCGTCGTCATCGCTGCCGTCGTCGCCGTCATCGCTGCCGTCGTCGCCGGGGTCGTCGCAGTCGTCCTGCGGGCCCGCCGCGCAGATGTCGATGCGTGAAGCGGACCAGCTTGTGATTGGGTGGCCACAGGACGACGGCCGGGCCGCCGTCCTCCCAGCTCTCGCACTCGTCGTCGCCGTCCTCCGGCGTGCACATCTGATAGTCCCCCTCCTCCTCGCACTCGACCGTCGAGCCCGTCGGATCGCACGCCTTCGGTCGTTCCGCTGGAGGAGCCACACGCGGCGAGCGACCGCCACTGACAGCAAGCCGATCGTGATTCGCATGAAGTGATTCGTGGGCCCGAGCGGTCCGGAGGTGGCAAGAATCCGCCTTGTACAGGAACTGCGCAGAGCGCACGCGCGGTGGCAGGCATGCACACAAGCCCGGAGCGGGTGATAGGCTACGGCGCCGCCGCGCCGGCGCAGGTCCGTCTCCACCGCGCAGTCCACGATGCGAACCGCCACCGTCCTCGCCGCGCTGCTCCTCGCCTGCTCGTCCGAGCCGGCTGCCCCGCCGCCCGACGCCGCGCCGGCCGCGCCCTCCCGAGCGCTACGACGTGCTGGTGCGCGGCGGCACCGTGTACGACGGCAGCGGGCGCGCCGGCGTGGTCGCGGACGTCGGCATCCGCGGCGACAAGGTCGTCGCGGTGGCGAAGACGCCGCCCGGGTCGAGCGCTGCCGTGGAGCTGGATGCCCGCGGCATGGCGGTGGCGCCCGGCTTCATCGACGTGCTGTCGCAGTCGGACGAGAGCCTGATCCAGGACGGCCGCGCCCAGAGCGCGGTGCGCCAGGGCGTCACCCTGGCCATCTTCGGCGAGCGCTCGCTGGCCCCGATGACGCCAGGCATGCAGAAGGCGTCGGCGCGGCGGCAGGGCGCGATCCGGTACGACATCGAGTGGGACACGCTCGGCCAGTTCCTCGACTGGATGGAGCGCCGCGGCGTATCGATCAATGTGGCGGCGCTGGTCGGGGCAGGCACGGTGCGCGAGAACGTGATGCCGAACCTGCCCGGCGAGGCGTCGCCCGAGCAGATCGATCGCATGAAGCAGCTGGTGGCCGCGGCCATGGATGACGGCGCGCTCGGCCTCACCGCCGCTCTCATCTATGCGCCCGGCGCCTATCTATCGACCGACGAGCTCGTCGAGCTGGCCGGTGTGGCCGGCGAGCGCGGCGGCATCTTCGCCGCCCACGTGCGCAACGAGGGCAACGGCATCGAGGCCGCCATCGACGAGATGGCGTCGATCGCCCGCCGCGCCCGCGTCCCGGTCGAGATCTATCACCTCAAGCTGGCCGGCAAGCGCAACTGGGCCCGCTACGACGCGGTGGTGCAGCAAGATCGAGTCGCTGCGCGCCGGCGGCGTGGACATCACCGCCGACATGTACACCTACACCGCGGCGCAGACCGGCTTCGACGCCGGCATGCCGCCGTGGGTGCAGCTGGGCGGCTACAAGAAGTGGGCGGAGCGCCTGCGCGACAAGAAGACCCGCGCCAGGGTGAAGAAGGAGATGCTCGACCCGGAGGTGCCGTGGGACAACCTGTTCGCCCACGCCGGCCCGGACGGCGTCATCCTGGCCGGGTTCAAGAACCCGGCGCTGCACCCGCTGCTCGGCCGCCGGCTGTCCGACGTGGCGCGTGAGCGCGGCGTCGATCCGGCCGAGCTGGCCATGGACCTGGTGATCGAGGACGGGTCGCGCGTCGGCGTCGTCTACTTCCTGATGTCCGAGGACAACGTGCGCCGGCAGGTGGCGCTGCCGTGGATGAGCTTCGGCTCCGACGCCGCGGCGCAGTCGCCCGACGAGCCGTTCGCCAGCACGCGCCCGCATCCGCGCGCGTACGGCACCTTCGCCCGCCTGCTCGGCAAGTACGTGCGCGACGACAAGGCGCTGCCCCTGGCCGAGGCGATCCGCCGGCTGACCTCGCATCCCGCGCGCACCTACGGCCTGGGCGGCCGCGGCACGCTGGCAACCGGCGCGTTCGCCGACGTTGTCGTCTTCGATCCGGCCACCATCGCCGACGTCGCCACGTTCGAGGATCCCCACCGCTACGCCCGGGGCGTGCGCCACGTGCTGGTCAACGGCGTGCCGGTCATCCGCGACGGCGAGCACACCGGCGAGAAGCCGGGTCGCGCGCTGCGGCGGGCGCGCACCGCGGCGGCGGCGGCGAAGTAGCGAGGCGGGTCAGCGGCGGCGCGGCCGCGGCGGAGCCGGGATCGAGGTGCGGCAGCGCTCGCAGCTGACCGACTCGCTGGTGCGGCTGGCGCTGACGATCTGCGAGTGCCCGCAGCGGGGACAGCGGCGTGCCCGCTTGCGGGCCACGGTGTGCGCCACAACCCAGCTGAGGATCGGGTTCATGTCTCGATCATAGCAGCCGTGGCCGGGGGCGCCTCGAGCAGCAGGGTCGCGGCGGCCGTCACCGACTCGGACGTGCCGGTCAGGGTGAGCACGTCGCCGCCGGCCAGCACCTCGCGCCCCGTCGGCGCGGCGACATCGCCCTGCGCGGTGCGGATCGCGATGACGCTGGCGCCGGTCAGGCCGCGCAGGTCGAGGTCGATGAGGGTGCGGCCGACCGCCGGGCTCTCGGTCTCCAGCCGCACTGCGGTGAGCGTGCCGAGCCCGGGCAGCATCGACGTGATCTTGTCGAGGCCCTGGCGCTGCGGCGTCGGCTGACCGGCCTGGCGCACCAGGGTCTCCAGCACCAGGTGCGCGCCGGCCCGCACGTGCTCCTCGAGGTTGCGCGCGCTGCGCCAGAAGGACAGGCCGAGCGCGGTCATGGCCAGGGCGAGCAGCAGCAGGCCGACCCAGAACGGCAGAAACGGCCGGGTCAGGGCCAGAAACGGCAGCCCGACAATCAGGGTGAGCGCGAGCTGGAGCGTGACGACGAAGCTGCGCCGCGGCGCCGCCGCCAGATCGAGCGAGCTGCCGGTCACCGCGGGCAGCGCGACCCGCGCCAGCAAGGTGCCGAGACCGCGCGCGACCCGCAGCATGCCGATCGCGAAGGGCAGGGCGAGGGCCACCGACACGACGAGGAACAGGGCCACGGCCAGCCATCGCGGGAAGGACAGCCGCTCGGCGATGGCGGGCAGGTACTTCTCGTGCGCGATGGCCGCGGCGATCAGCACGCCCGACAGCAGCGCGCCGTCGAGCAGCAGCAAGCCGACCAGGCGGCGGATGCGCCGGCCGATCGGCGTGCCGCGCCGCGGGCGCTGGCGCAGCTGCTCGCGCCACGAGCCGTACAGCGAGGTGAAGGTCTGGATGGCGGGCGGCAGCCGGCGCTCGATGGCGCGCGCGGCGCGGCCCGACTGGCGCACCATCAGCGGGGTGGCGAAGCTTGTCAGCAGGCACACCGCCACCGCGACCGGGTAGAGAAAGCTGCCGATCGCGCCCGCGGCGATCCCGATGCCGGCGATGATGAACGAGAACTCGCCGATCTGCGCCATGCTCATCCCGGCGCGCACCGACGAGCGGACGTCGTGGCCGGCCAGGAACGTGCCCAGCGCGACCAGCGCGCTCTGGCCGATCAGGACCAGCGCGGTGAGGGCGAGGACGGCGGCCCAGTGGTCGGCGATGGCGCCCGGGTCGACCATCATGCCGACGGCGACGAAGAAGACGGCGGCGAACAGATCGCGCAGCGGCACGATCATGCGCTCGACCTCCTCGCCGTGGCCGGACTCGGCGATGAGCGACCCGGCCAGGAACGCGCCCAGCGCGACCGAGAAGCCCAGCTCGTGGGCCAGCAGCGCCAGCGCGAAGCAGAACCCGACGCTGGAGACCAGGACCGTCTCGCGGCTGCCCAGCCGGAACAGGGCGCGCACGGCGCGCGGCACGACCAGGAAGCCGATGACCACGGCCGCGACAAGGAAGGCGGCCAGCTCGCCGGTGACCTGGAAGACCGCGTCGGACGCCTCGCCGCGCCCGGCCACCGTCGCGGTCAGCACCGCCATCAGCACCACCGCGACCAGGTCCTGCACCACCAGCACGCCGAACACGATCTCCGACAGCTTGGCGTCAACCTTCTCCTCGGCGAAGGTGCGCGCCACGATCATGGTGCTCGACACAGCCACCATGGCCCCGCCGAACAGGCTCTCCTGCGCGCTCCAGCCGAACACCTGGCCCACGCCGTAGCCCAGCCAGAACATGCCGCCGAGCTGGATCGCGCCGGTCAGCCCCGACGTGGGCAAGAGCGAGATGAGCCTGCGCACGCTGAACTCGAGGCCGATCGAGAACATGACCAGGATGACCCCGAGCTCGGCCTGGGTGCGGATGCGCGCCTGGTCGGCGAACAGCGGGATCGGCGTGTGCGGGCCCAGGATGATGCCGGCCAGCAGGTAGCCCAGCACGATCGGCTGGCGCAGCAGGCGGAACAGGATGGTGACCACCGCCGCCACCGACAGCACGAGAGCAAGGTCCTGGAGGAATCGCTGGGCCTCGTGCATGGCGGTATTCTGGTGGCGGGCTCGCCCGATGTCAGGATAGAGCCTCTTGCTCCCCGCGTCTCGTGAATCCGGGCCCGCTCATCGCGCGTCGTCTTCACCGCGGCGCCAGGGGCGAAGCCGCGGCCACCAGGCGCGCACCTCCCGCCGGTACGCCTCGTAGTCGGCGCCGAACTGCCGGGTCAGGGTCGGCTCCTCGTACAGGTGAACGAACGCCGCGAAGGCGACCGCGACGATCGCGGCGTAGCTCGAGCAGGTCGAGCCGGCCCAGGAGCAGCGCCTGGCCGACGATGGCCGCCACGACGCCCAGGTACATCGGATTGCGCACGTGGCGGTAGAGCCCTCCGACAACCAGCCGCTCGGTCGGCGCCGGCGGGGCCGGCGTGCCCGCACCCTCGACGACGAAGCGGGCGAACGAGTGGAGCAGGACTCCGGCGCCGGCGGCGAGCAGGACGATACCGCCGGCTCGCTGCAGCCAGCCGAGCGCTCCCGGGAGCAGCGCCTCGCCGGGCCGCCAGCGGGTGAGCCACCAGGGGAGCACGCCGGCCACCATGGCCGGCGCCACCGCGAAGAAGACCGCGCTCACCGCCGCCGCCGCTCCCCTGCGCATCGTCACCCTCCGACCTGTCAGCCGGAGCATAGCGCCGGCGGCGGCGCCCGGCCGGACCGCGCGGCGGGTCAGGTGTCCGTGCCGCAGATGCTTATCGCGGCGATATCGGACCCGGCCTTGTGGGCCTCGCACTCGCCCTCGTACCGCACGGCGTCGCAGCCGCAGACCTGAGGCGCGGGCTCGCACTCCGTCGGACGCGGCTGGCAGACGCCCTGCTCGTCGCCGGAGCCGCACGAGTCGGTCTCCCAGTCGCAGAAGTGCGTCTCCAGGCACTTCACGTTCAGCAGTCCGCCGCAGGCCTCGCCCGTGTTGCCGCCGTCCAGCGGGGCGGCGTCGGGGCCTGCATCGGGGCGGCCGGCATCGGCCGGACTGGCGTCGGCCTGGCTGCCGTCATCGGACGAGTCGTCGTCCGGCGAACCATCGTCGTCGCCACCGCACGCGACGACCGCGATCAGAAGTAGGGGGCGAAGGTAGTCGAGTCTCACGGTGGGTCAGTCTACCGGCTGGCGCCGTGGAAACCGCCCTCGCCATGTGGAAGACCGTTCCGTCCCGCCCATGCATTGTTCGTACCGTTTCCGGACTGGAGGCCAGATGTATGGACCGTAATAGAGATTGCCTGTCTAGCTGAGGCTATGAATTCGATTGCCAGTGTTATTGAAAGGTTTCGTTCGACTGAAGTAGCGTCGCCTTCCACGCGATTTCGGCTTCAACGCGGGCGCGGCGCCCGCGCGGCCCACTCTCGGGAAGGGACTCCACACAGATGCAGCTCCTGACAAGAAGACGATCGGGAACCAGACCCAGGCTGGCGACCATGCTCGGCGGCGCGGCGTTGCTGGCGCTCACGAGCTGGGGATGCAGCCCCTCACAGAGCTCCGGCGGCGACGATCCGGGGGACGGCAGCGGCGGCGCGAAGGCCGACGACCACGAGTACGCCAGAGACTCGGTCATCGTCCGCTTCCGGACCAAGCGCAGCGCCTCGAACCTGCGCAGCAGCCTGACGCGGGTCAAGGGCACCATCGAGGACAAGAACAACGACGGCGTGTACGACCGCTTCTCCCACCTGGCCGGCGGCCAGCTGGCCGTCGTGCGGCTCGACAAGAACAGCGACGTCAACGCCGCCATCGAGCAGCTGCGCGACGACCCCGAGATCCTCTACGCCGAGCGCAACTACGTCGTCCACACAAACGCGACGCCCAACGATCCGCGCTTCCCCGAGCTGTACGGCATGGACAACACCGGGCAGACCGGCGGCACGGCTGACGCCGACATCGACGCCGTCGAGGCGTGGGACAACAGCGTGGGCAGCTCCGACATCGTCGTCGGCGTGGTCAACACGGGCGTGGACTACACGCACGAGGATCTGGCCGCCAACATGTGGGTCAACCCGGCCGAGATCCCGGGCAACGGCGTGGACGACGACGGCAACGGCGTCATCGACGACGTGCACGGCTTCAACGCGATCACCGGCAGCGGCGATCCGATGGACGACCACGACCACGGCTCGCACTGCTCCGGCACCATCGGCGCGGCCGGCAACAACGGCATCGGCGTGGCGGGCGTGAACTGGGAGGTCCAGATCATGGCCCTCAAGTTCCTCAACGCCGGCGGCAGCGGCACCCTCGAGGACGCCATCAGCGCCATCGACTACGCGGTCGCGCAGCGCAACGCGGGCATCAACCTGCGCGTGCTGTCCAACTCGTGGAGCGGCGGCGGCTTCAGCCAGGCCCTGCTCGACGCCATCACCGCGGCCAGCGACGTCGGCATCCTGTTCGTCGCCGCGGCCGGCAACGCCGCCAACGACAACGACGCCATCCCGACCTTCCCGGCCAGCTACGAGGCCCCGAACGTGGTGGCGGTCGCCGCGACCGATCACAACGACCTGCTCGCCGACTTCTCCAGCTTCGGCGCCACGTCGGTCAACCTCGGCGCCCCCGGCGTCAACGTCCTGTCGACCACCATCGGCAACACCTACCAGCTGTTCAGCGGCACCTCGATGGCCACCCCGCACGTGGCCGGCGTCGCCGCGCTGGTCCTGTCGGCCAACGACACGCTCACCGTCGAGGAGCTCAAGGACGCGCTGCTCACCTCGGGCGACCCGATCCCGGCCCTCGAGGGCATCACGGTCAGCGGCCGCCGCCTCAACGCCGCCTCGGCGCTCGACGAGGCCGGCCCGCCGATCCCGCGCTTCAACATGGCGGTGACGCCGCCCAGCGTCATCCTCTCGCAGGAGGAGACCGCGAGCTACAGCGTGGACGTCACCTCGGTGGCCGGCTTCACCGGCGACGTTGCGCTGACGGTGACCACGGATCCGGCGCTCGACGCGACCGTGACAATCACGCCGGTCGTGACCGCGCCCGGAACCGGCACGCTCACCGTGGCGACCACGCAGACGACCGCCACCGGCATCTACAACCTGACCGTCACCGGCACCAGCGGTGAGCTGGTCAAGTCGCGCACCGTCTCGCTGCGCGTGCGCGCCTTCGGCACCGTCAACCTGCCGTTCCCGAGCACCGACACGCCGATCGCCATCCCGGACAACAACCCGGCCGGCATCACCAGCGTCATCAACGTGCCGCTGCCGATCGCGATCGAGGAGGTCGCGGTCGACGTGAACATCACGCACACCTTCATCGGCGACCTCGTCGTCACCCTGACCTCGCCCTCGGGCACCGTGGTCACGCTGCACGACCGCACCGGCGGCGGCGCCGACAACATCAACCGCACCTTCGCCGTGCCGACCGCCTTCACCGGCCAGCAGGCCGCGGGCGCGTGGACGCTGGCGGTCCAGGACGTGGCCGCCATCGACGTCGGCACCCTCGACGACTGGACCCTGCACGTCATCGGCGTGCCGGGCGCGGCCACCTTCGGCGTGACGGCCAGCCCGGCCAGCCAGACCGTGGCCCAGGGCGGCTCGACCACCTTCGACGTGAACGTGGCGTCGTTCGGCGGCTTCGACGGTGACGTGACCCTCAGCCTGACCTCCAGCCCGGAGCTCGCGGCTGGCGTGTCCTTCTCGCCCGAGGTCGTGACGGCTCCGGGCGCTTCGGCGCTGTCCATCACCACCGGGTGCGACACAGCGCCCGGCGCCTACGCCCTGACCATCACCGGCACCGGCGCCGACGGGACCGCCCAGAGCGCCGACGTGACCCTCACCGTGACGCCGGCCAACGAGAGCACGACGTCGTTCCCGAGCACGGACACGCCGATCGACATCCCGGACTTCGAGCCGACCGGCATCACCAGCACCCTCGAGGTGGCCGACGACGTCGCGATCAGCGAGCTGGGCGTCGAGGTGAACATCACGCACACGTTCATCGGCGACCTCGTCGTCACGCTGGTGGGTCCGGACGGCACCGCGGTCGTGCTGCATGACCGCGAGGGCGGCTCCGGCGACGACATCCACCAGACCTACTCGGTGCCCGACTTCGTGGGCGCCAGCACGGCCGGTACCTGGCAGCTCGTGGTGTCGGACAACGCCGGCATCGACGTCGGCTCGCTGGACAGCTGGACCCTGCACGCCACCGGCAGCGCCGACCAGGCGCCGAACGCGGCGTTCGCGTTCGCCGTCGACGGTCTGAACGCCAGCTTCACCGACCAGAGCGCGCCGGGCAACGTGTGCGGCGGCGCCATCGTCGGCTGGGCCTGGGACTTCGGCGACGGCAGCGCCTCGAGCGAGCAGAACCCGAGCCACACCTATGCCGCGGCCGGCCAGTACACGGTCAGCCTCACGGTGACCGACGACGCCGGCCAGAGCGCCACCACGTCGCAGGTTGTCGACGCGACCCAGCCGATGACCCTGTCGATCAACCGGATCACGCGCGACCCGAGCCACTTCGAGTTCCGGGTCGATCTGCGCTGGACCGGCGCGACCGGCGAGCTCGTCGAGCTGTACCGCAACGACGCCCTGGTCGACATCCCGGACAACGACGGCGCCCACCGGGACATCTTCCGCCGCTACGAGACCGCGTACACCTGGCTCGTGTGCGAGCAGTTCAGCTCGAGCTGCTCCAACCAGGTCAGCGTGGACTTCGGTCCGGACGTCGAAGACAACCAGGCGACCATCACCACCGTGATCGACGGTGACGTGACCGAGACGGTGGTCACCATCGTCAACGAGTAGTCGCAGCCAGGACCGGCCCGGCCGGTCGTGAAGTCTGCAGGGGCAGCCCCACCCGGGCTGCCCCTTTTTCGTCGCCGCGGCCGCTACGCGAAGGCTGCCGCCAGGAGCTCGCGGGTGGCGGCGCGATGAGCCGCCACGTCGCGGGCCAGGGTGAGCTGGCCGCGCGCGCGCACGAGGTTGTGGTGGCGGCGCGACTCGAAGCGGTCCGGGTTCCAGCCGAAGTAGCGGTCGTCGAACGCGTCGACGCAGAAGCGGGCGGCCAGCTCGACGCACACGGTCTGGAGCCCGCCCGGGAGCGAGTCGATCTCCGCCGGCGCCAGCAGGCCGTCCAGGCCGGCGGCGTAGCCCCGCACCGCCGCGCCGAAGCGGTCGAGGTCGAAGTGCGTGTCCGGCGTGTCCTCGCCGGCCGGGTTGCACCAGGAGCGCAGGGCGTCGCCCATCTCGTAGGCGATGCTCATGCGGCTCATCGTGTCCAGGTCGATCAGGCACACGGCGCGCGCCGGCACGCTGCCGCGCGCGAACAGCACGTTCGACACCTTGAGATCGCCGTGCGCGGGGCGGCGCGGCAGGTCGCCGAGCGGAGGCAGTCGGGCGCCGGCATCCAGGATCTCGCGCCCGAGCCGGACCGCCTCCTCCAGCTCGCCGCGCCCCTCGCCGGCGGCGGCCACCGCCTGCGCGAGCCGGCGCAGGTGCGCGGCGGTGTCGTGCACCCCGGCCCGCTGGAACGCGAACTCGATCGTGAGGTCGGACAGCGCGCGATGGAACCGGCCCACCAGCTCGCCGGCCGCGGCCGCGTGCTCCGCGTCCACCATCTCGTGCATGGTGACGCCGTCGATGAAGCTCTGCGCGCGCCACACAGCGCCGTCGTGGACCAGCCAGCCGTCGCCGGCGGCGGTCGGCACGAGGCGCGGCGTGACCAGGCCGGCGGCGGCCAGGTGCTCGGTCACCGCGGCGATGTCGAGGTTCACCTCCGCGGCGAAGATCGGATGCAGCCGCTGCAGGATCAGCGGCTCGCCGCCGCGCACAAGGAAGGTCGCGTTGATCAGCCCACCGCGCACGCGATCGCTGGCCGCCCCGGCCCGGCCCCAGGCGGCCAGCACGGCCGGCGGCGGGGCCTCCAGATCGGCGCGCGCGGTGGTGTCGCCGCTCATTTCGTCGGCGGCCCGCCGCCCGGCTGCGGATCGACCTCGAGCAGCTCGACCTCGAAGACCAGCATGCCCTGCGGCCGGCCCGGCTTGCCCTGGTAGGCCAGCTCCTCCGGGATCCACAGGAGGGCCTTCTCGCCCACCGTCATCTGCTGCAGGCCGTCGGTCCAGCCCGGGATGACGTTCTCGAGGCCGAAGGTGATCGGCTTGCCGCGCGTGACCGAGCTGTCGAACATCTTTCCGTCGGTGGTCCAGCCGGTGTAGTGCACCTTGACCTTGCTCTTGTCGGTCGGCTTGGCGGTGCCGGTCCCCTTCTTGAGCACCTTGTAGAAGACGCCCTTCGCCGTCTTCTTGGCGTCCTTGGGCGGCGCCTTCACGTCCTTGGGCGTGGGCGGCGGCTCCGGCATCTTCTTGACCTCGACGAGCTCGGTCTCGTACACGAGCATGCCGGGCGGGCGGCCCGGCCGACCCTTGTAGGCCAGCTCCTCCGGGATCCAGAAGCGGTTCTTCTGGCCCACCACCATGGTCTGGATGCCCTCGCTCCAGCCCGGCATCATGCCCTCGAGCGAGTAGTCGCCGGGCCGACCCTTGGTGACCGAGCTGTCGAACATCTTGCCGTCGGTGGTCCAGGCGCTGTACTGCACCTTGACCCGGTCCCAGCTGTGCGGCTTCTCGTTGCCGGTCCCCTTGGTCAGGACCTTGTAGAAGACGCCGCTCTTTGTCTTCTTGGCGTCCTTGGGCGCCGCGGCCACGTCCGGCGGCACCTCCGGCGCCTTCACGACCTCCTGGAGCTCGATGTCGAACACCAGCATGCCCTGCGGCGCGCCGCGCTTGCCCTTGTAGGCCAGCTCCTCGGGGATCCACATGCGCGCCTTCTCACCGACGGCGATCGCCTGCATGCCCTCGGTCCAGCCCGGGATGACGCCGCCCAGCGGGAAGCGCGCCGGGTGCTTGCGCGCGACCGAGCTGTCGAACATCTCGCCGTCGGTGGTCCACCCGGTGTAGTGGACGACGACGGTGTCGTTGGGGCCCGGCTTCTGCGCGTCCGGCTTGCCCGGGGTCAGGATCTTGTAGGCGACGCCGTTCTGGGTCTTCTTGGCGTCGGCCGGCGGCGCGGCCACGTCCGGCGGCGGCGGAATCTTCTCCCGCTTGGGCCGGATCGAGCTGCGCTTGCGGCCGCGGTCGGCCTTGCTGCCGGCGTCGCCAGCGGACGACTCCTTCTGGTCCTTGTCCTTGCCCTTGTCGTCGCTGCCCTTCTGGCAGCCCGGCGCCGCGAGCAGGCCGGCGCAGGCCAGCGCGGTGGCGAGAGTTCGTGCGAGCTTCATGATTGCGGGACTCTAAATCGAAGCCCCGGGAATGCAAACACTCGGCCGGCGATTTGCCGGGGGCCGCCGCCGGCGGCGTTGCGCGCTTACCACGCTTCGCGGGTGAAGTTGCGGATGCCGTGCTCCAGCACCGCCACGTCGTCCTCGATGCGCACACCGCCGAACTCGCCCAGATCGGCGATGAGGTCCCAGTTCACCCGATCCGCCACCGGCGAGCTGCGCAGCTCGGCCATCAGCTCGGGGATGAAGTAGCAGCCCGGCTCGATGGTGAAGACCTGCCCCGGTGTGATGCGCGTCGTGTTGCGCAGGTACGGGTTGTCGGCGCGCGGCGGCGTGGTGCGGCAGCCGACGTCGTGCACCTGGATGCCGAGCGAGTGGCCCAGGCCGTGGGGCAGAAAGCGCCGCGTGACGCCGGTGCTCACCAGCTCGTCGTCGCCGGCGCGCACCAGGTCGAGCTCGCGCAGGATCGGCGCCAGCAGCTGGTGAGTCTGATCGTGCAGCTCCTCGTAGGGCAGGTCGGCGCGCACGCGGCGGCACACCTCCTGCTGCAGCCCCTCGATGCGGACGATGAGGTTGGCGAACACGACCGCGGCGCCCTCGTCGGCGCCCTTGATGGCGGTGCGGGTGATGTCGCTGGCGTAGCCGCGGCAGGTGGCGCCGGCGTCGACGAGCAGCGACTGCACCGCGCGCCCGCTGGCCCGGCGGTCGTAGTGGATGTGGTGCAGCACGCCGGCGTGCCGGCCGAGCGCCACGATGTCCTTGTACGGGGTCTCGCTGTCGTCCTGATCGGTCGCCTCGAGGTAGAGCAGGTGAAGCTCCAGCTCGCTCTTGTCGCCGATCGAGAAGCTGCCGAACACGCGCTGGTGGCCGCGCGCCGCGCGCCGGTTGGCCTCGGCGATGCACTCGCGCTCGTAGTCGGTCTTGATGGCGCGCACCGCCTCGATGCGCGCGACCAGCTCGGCCGGGTTGACGTGCTCGGCGGCGAAGCCGACCGACTCGGCGCGCCCCGCGTCCTCGCCGATGAAGGCCACGCGCCCGCGCGGCAGCTCTCCGGCCAGCGACTCCGGCGCGACCTCGACGGCGTCCAGCTCGGCCCACACCTCGTCGCCCACCGAGCGCGGCGGTCCCTCCCAGTAGCTCACCCGGTGACAGCGCAGCAGGCGCGGGCGCCGCTCCGGCTCGATGACGAGCCACGCGTCCGGCTCGGCCAGCGGCAGCCAGTGCGCGAACGACGGCGTCGTCCGGTACGGCCAGTCCTGGTCATCGAACCGGCTCTTTGCCGCCATCGCGCCGGCGTGGATGACGAGCGCGTCGTAGCCGGACTCGGCCAGCGCACGTGCATACGAGCGGCCCAGGTGGGCGACGTGGGCGCCATAGAGCGGCGCGGGATTGCCGGCCGTGCGGTGCTGAGCGGTGGGGGACATGGATTCTCCTCGGCCCGCACTATAGCAAGCCGCTCGCCGGCCACTTTCTCAGGCCGCCCACGAGCAGATCGGACACGCGGCCGGGTCGTGGCCGCGGGCCGGGCAGTAGGCGCGCCCGAAATAGATGATCTGCAGGTGGCGGTCGCCCCATCTTTCAGGCGGATAGAGCTGCTTGAGATCGCGCTCCACCTGCGTCACCGAGCTCGCCGGGGAGAGGCCCCAGCGGCCGGCCAGTCGATGGATGTGCGTGTCAACCGGGAAGGCCGGCATGCCGAACGCCTGCGTCATCACGACGCTCGCGGTCTTGTGGCCGACGCCGGGCAGCGCCTCCAGCTCCTCGAAGGTCCGCGGCACCTCGCCGCCGTGGCGCTCGATGAGCAGCTGCGAGAGGCGGTGCAGGTTCTTCGACTTGGCGGGAGCCAGGCCGCACGGCCGGATGATGCGCTCGATCTGCTCCGGCTCGAGCCTCGCCATGGCCTGCGGCGTGCTCGCACGCGCGAACAGCTGCGGCGTCGTCTGGTTGACGCGCGCGTCGGTGCACTGGGCCGACAGCACCACCGACACCAGCAGGGTGAACGGGTCCTCGTGATCGAGCGGGATGGCCGGGCGCGGAAACAGCTCGTCGAGCTGCTCGCCGATGCGCGCCGCCTTCGTGGCCAGGCTCATGCGGCGGCGGCGCGGACGCTTCATCGGCGCGGATGGTACCGCGCGGGCGTCGCTGCCGCCGCCGCGTGATCGATCAGATCAGCCGCCGCCGGGCAGGAACTCGCAGGCTCCGGTCTCGCCCAGGATCGGCACCTCGCAGGCGACGCACTTGAAGCCGTCGGCGCAGCCGTCCTGCAAGAACAGGCCGGTGTTGGCCAGGCAGTCGAAGATGCAGGCGCCCTCCGGGTTGCCGCCCAGGCCGCCGATGGTGCTCTCGCACGGCTCGGCCTCGAACTCCTGATCGACAAGCTCGGTCGGCACGCACAGCTGGCCCTCCTCGCTGCACGTGTCCTCTTCCAGCTGATCCACGCGCTCGGGCGGGATGATGTCGCTCGGCAGGCAGACGCCGCGATCGGTGCAGCAGGCCTCGGCCGGATCGCCGGGCGGATCCGGCGGGTCCTCGCCGGGCGGATCCTCGCTGGCGTCACAGCTGAGATCGAGCTCGCAGGCGCCGGTCGGGCCGCCGCCCGGAAGGTTGCACGGCGCGCACAGCTCGCCGTCCGCGCAGATGTCCTGCTGCAGCAGCTCGGCGTTGTCGGCGACCAGCGGGATGCACTGCGAAAGGCACACGCCCGGGCCGGCCACCTGCGAGTCGCAGTCCACCAGCTCGGTGTTGCCCTCGATCCAGACGTCGGGCACGCAGGTGCTGGCGCCGTCCTCGCAGGCGGCCAGCTGATCGACGGCCTGCGGATCGAGCTGATCGGTGGGCACGCAGTGGGCCGTCCCGAACTCCTCGCAGCACTCGGTCAGACCGGATGGATCCTGTGGCTGCCCGAGCGGGCAGTCCGCCTCGCCGCCGCCGTCGTCGCCGTCGTCCCCGCTTCCGTCCCCATCGTCCGCCCCGTCCGCACCGTCATCGCCGCCATCATCACCGGCGCTGGCGTCCGGGCCGCTGCCACCGCCGGCATCGGCCGTGCTCCCCCCGTCATCGTCGTCGCCGCCGCAGGCGATGCCTCCGGCCGCGAGCGCGATGACGCAGAGCAGCGAGAAGAGGGTTCGCCGGGCGGAGCTCGGCGTGGATCGAGTTTCGGATTCTGTATCGGGAGCCGAGGTCGTCATGGACCGGTCGCTAGCGCAATCGCGATGCCACGGGCGTTCGCCAGCGACCGCGCACGCTTGCGGCGATCGTGCGCTGATCGCTTCCGGACAGTGTTCGCCTGTCTGACATGGGATCGGAGTCCGCGACACGGGGCGTTGCGTCCCAGGGCTGCCGTTGCCGTGGCGTTGCGGCGCGATCTCGCGCGGGCTCGAACGATGCGACCGGCCGCGATGCTGGCGGCTCCGAGGATGTCCGATGCTGCGGGCCCGCTTCTTGCTGAGTCCGTCCCCCGATGGTCTCGGGCGAGATCGAATCTCCGGCGGCGGCGCCCGGAGATGATGCGCGCGGCGAGTACGGCCGCGAGGACGACGGCCGCGACGTCCGCGGGCTCGAGCCTGCAGGGCGGCCGCGCAACCCGGCGCGCGCGCGGCGCCGCTGGCTGCTCGCACAGTGCTCGGTCGCGCTCGCCTACACCGTCGCAGTGCTGGCGCTGTCGGAAGGCTCCGCCGACCTGGGCTTCTTCACCTATCGCGGCAGCCCGATCCTCAGCGTCGATCCGGACAGCGCGGCGCACGCCGCCGGCGTGACGGCCGGCGATCGCGTGACCTCGGTCGACGGCCGCCCGCTGGCCGGCGCGTCGCAGGTCGAGCGGGCGCTGGCATCGATCGAGCCGGGCCGGTCGGTCGCGCTCGGCGTGACCGGTGTCAGCGCCGAGCGGGTCGTCGTCATCGAGGCGGCGCGCCGACTGCCCTGGATCTCGCTCGCGGCGGCGGTGTTCGCGGCCTTCATCCTTGTGCTCGCCCTGCTGTCGGATCGCGGGGGCCCGCGCGCCGGACCGCGCCAGTTCTTCCGCCAGTCGCTGGCCATCTCGTTCCTGCTCATCGGCGCGTTCTCGTGGGACGTCACCATGTCGCACGCCGTGCTCTGCGTGCCGTGGCTGATCGCCCTGGTGCTGACGCCGCCGACGACGTGTCACTTCATGATGTGCCACCCGGCCGGTCGCGAGGACTGGAGCCGGCGCAGGCTGGCCGTGCTGTACGGCCCGGCCCTGCTGCTCGGCGCCATGCTGGTCGCGCTCGAGAGCATCCTGGCGGCCGGCGGGGCGCTGCCCGAGCACCACCGGTGGATCCTCCTGCTCGGCGGCGGCGCGGCGCTGAGCAGCGCCGGCTATCTCACGCTCGGGGCGATCTCGCGCATGCGCCGCGTGCGCCTGCATCGCCACCAGCTCAGTCGCAGCACCGTGCTGTGGTTCGGGGTCAGCTCGGCGTCGGCGTCGGTGCCGATCCTGATCTTGCTCGGCTGGGCGGTGATCGATCTGCAGGCGGTCGTCGCGGGCGGCTTCCGGCCGCTGCTCGGCATCGCCGTCGTCGGTGGCTGCACCGGCGCAGCCATGACCCTGGCCGACGTGCCGCTGGGCGAGATCGATCGCCTGCTGCGCCGGCGCACCGGCCACATCCTGGCCACCGGGATGGCGGCCGGCGTGTTCCTGCTCGTCGTCGCGGTGGCCGGCGGGCTGGTCAGCGCGCTGTCGAACGGCAACTTCGCCGCCGCGCTGGCCGCCACGCTCATCGCCGCGTTCCTGTTCGGGCCGGTGCGCGAGCGGGCCCAGCGCTGCGCCGACTCGCGCTTCGGCCGCGATCGAGAGCGCGCGCGGCGCCTGCTGCGCGAGGCGGCCGAGGCCGCGCTGGCCACGCTCGACGTGCGCGAGCTGGGCGCGCGCGTGGTGACGCGGGTGCGCGACGCGCTGTCGGCCGAGGGCACTGCCCTGTACGCGCGCGATGCCGACGGGTGGCGGCGGATCGCGATCGACGGCGAGGTCCCGATCGGCGATCCGGTGCCGAAGGGCGAGACGATCGCCGAGCGGCTCGACCACGCGGCCGGCGTGCGGACCCTGTGCGCCGACATCGTGGCGGTCCCGGTGGCGGCCGAGGCGGAGGGGGAGGGCGGTCGTCGCCGCGCGCATCCCCATGCGCTGGTCGTCTCGCCGCGCGCCTGTGGCGGACTGGGCGACGAGGACCGCGAGCTTCTGTCCACGCTGGCGGCCCAGCTGGCGGTCGCGCTGGGCAACGCGGGCGCGCACGAGGACCTGGCCCGCATGCGCGACGAGGCGGAGAAGCGGCGCCGCGAGATCGCCCGGCTCAAGGACCTCGTCAACGAGGAGAACCGGCGCCTGCTGGGCCAGCTCGCCTCGCAGACGGATCACGAGATGGTGATCGGCCCGGGCATGAGCGAGACCTTCGATCAGATGCGCCGCGTGGCGCGCACCGACTCGACCGTGCTGCTGCGCGGCGAGACCGGGTGCGGCAAGGAGGTGGTGGCGCGCGCGCTGCACGCCGCCAGCGGGCGCAGCGGCGGGCCGTTCGTGGTGGTGGACTGCGGCGCGATGCCGGGCGGGCTCGTCGAGTCGGCGCTGTTCGGGCACGAGCGCGGCGCCTTCACCGGCGCGGTGAGCGACGCGCCGGGCGCGTTCCGGGCCGCCGACGGCGGGACGATCTTCCTCGACGAGCTGGGCGAGCTGCCGATGAACGTGCAGCCGGTCCTCCTGCGCGTGCTCCAGGAGCGCGAGGTGCGCCCGGTCGGCGCGTCGGCCGGCGTGCGCGTCAACGTGCGCGTGGTGGCCGGCACCCACCGCGACCTGGCCGCGCTTGTCGCCGAGGGCCGCTTCCGCGAGGATCTATGGTACCGGCTGCGCGTGCTCGAGATCGACGTGCCGCCGCTGCGCGAGCGACGCGAGGACATCCTTCCGCTGGCCGAGCACTTCCTGACCCGCGCCGCGCGGCGATCGGGGCGGCCGCGCAAGCGCCTGACCGCGGGCGCCCGCGTCGCGCTGCTCGAGCACGAGTGGCCGGGCAACGTGCGCGAGCTGGAGCACGCCATCGAGGCGGCCACCGTGTACGCGCCGGGCGAGGAGGTGCTGGCCGCGCACCTGCCGATCCAGGAGGCGATCCTGCGCGGCCGCGGCCGCCAGCGCCTCAAGCGCCCGCGCCCGCAGGCCCAGGAGGGGCTGCGCGAGGCGCTCGACGGGCTCGAGCGCGAGCGCGTGCTCGAGGTGCTGCGCGAGCAGGGCGGCAACCGCAGCCGCGCAGCGCGGGCGCTCGGCATCTCGCGCGGCGCGCTGCTGCGGCGATTGAGCCGCTACGGCGTCGCCGAGGGCCGGCCCTGATCGGCCTGTCCGTCTCCGCTCACACGATGCGGCGGTAGAGCGACTCGAGGTCTTCCGCGGACAGGTTGGTGACGCCGCCCCCGCGCAGAGCGGCCGCGGTGAGCTGCCGCTTCTCCTCCTGCAGCGTGCAGATGCCCTCCTCGACGGTGCCCTGGGCGACGAGCTTGTAGACCATGACGTGCTTGTCCTGGCCGATGCGGTGGGCGCGGTCCGTGGCCTGTGCCTCGGCCGCCGGGTTCCACCACGGGTCGTAGTGGATGACCGTGTCGGCGCGGGTGAGGTTGAGGCCGAGCCCGCCCGCCTTGAGGCTGATGAGGAAGACCGCCGCCTCGCCGGCCTGGAACCGGCGGATGACCTCGTCGCGATCGCGGGTGGCGCCGGTCAGCACGACGTACGAGATCCCGGCCTGCGCGCACGCCTTCTCGATCAGGCGGAGCATGGACGTGAACTGCGAGAACACGAGGGTCGAGCGCCCGCTGTCGACGAGCTCCTCCAGCATGGCCATGAGCCGCTCGAGCTTGGCAGAGCCCTCGACCCGGCGCGCCTCGGGGAGCTTGAGCAGGTGCGGATCGCAGCAGCACTGGCGCAGCTTGAGCAGGGCGTCGAGGATCACCATCGACGAGCCCTGGATGCCCTGCTGGGCGAGCGCAGCGCCGACCCGCTTGTCGAGGCTGAGCCGCAGGCTCTCGTACAGGTCGCGCTGGGCGGTGTCGAGATCGATCCGCTCGACGATCTCGGTCCTGGGCGGCAGGTCGAGCTCGACGCCCTCCTTGGTGCGGCGCAGGAGGAAGGGGCGGATGCGCTGGCGCAGCCGCTCGAGCGGCGCCACCTCGCCGTACTTCTCGACCGGGCGGCGGAAGATGGCATCGAACGACGAGCGGCGCCCGAGCAGGCCGGGCACCGCGAGATCGATCTGCGACCACAGCTCGCCCAGGTGGTTCTCGATCGGCGTGCCGGTGACGCAGACGCGGCTGCCGGCGCGCAGGGAGGCGGCCGCGCTCCGCAGCTGCGTGCTCGCGTTCTTGAGCGCCTGGGCCTCGTCGAAGATGACGGTTGTCCACCGGATCTCGCGAAAGAGCTCGATGTCGCGCAGGAGCGTCTGGTAGGAGGTGATGAGCAGAGGCGCGCCGGTGAGCGATGCCAGGTGCTCGGCGCGATCGGCGCCGAGGTGCACGATCGGACGCAGGCCCGGCGTGAAGCGCGACGTCTGGTGCTCCCAGGTGCCGACGACACTGCGCGGCGTCACCACGAGGGCCGGCGCGGCGCCGCCGAGCTGGCCGTCGACGCGGAGGCCGTCGAGGAACGCGAGCACCTGGATCGTCTTGCCCAGGCCCATCTCGTCGGCCAGCAGACCCCCGTGACCGGCATCGTGCAGCGTGCGCAGCCAGGCCAGGCCGATGCGCTGATAGGGGCGCAGGGTGCCGGCGAAGTCGGCGCTTTCGCGGCGCGGCTCGAGCGCGAGCAGCGCGGCCAGCCGCTCGATGGCCGCGGACAGCTCGGCGGATGCGGCGAACCGGCCCGGGTCGTCGCCGGCGATGTCGGCCGCCACCGGCGCCGGCACCACCAGCTCGCCCGCGCCATCGAGACCGGCGAGCGCGAGCTCGACGAGCGGCCGCAGCCATCGCTGCACCCGGTCGGCCGGGACATGGACCAGCTCGCCGTCGGGCAGGCGCAGGTTGAGGCCGGCGCCGAGAGGCGCGGCGGTTCCGTCCGGCTGGATGACCAGCTGGCCGTCGCGGATCGCCTGCAGGAGAACCGGCAGGAGCGGGATGACGCGGCCGCCCACGCTCACGCCGAGCTCGAGGGAGAACCAGCCGCGCGATGCGACGACCGGCCGCAGGCGCTCGACCCACTCGACCCCGAGCATGGGCGCCTCGTGCGGGAAATCCGGCGACAGCTCGCACTCCCAGCCCTCGCCCAGCAGCGTCGGCACCATCACGTGCGCGACGTGGCGCGCGTCGGCGAGCAGCGCGAGGCTGCTGGCCGGGCCGCCTCCGTGCGGCAGCCCGGCGACGAGCGCCTGCAGGCGCGCGTGGTAGCGGCCCTCGACCACCAGATCGCGCGGCCGCGGGCGGCTCGCATCCCACTCGGCGAGCGGAAACTGCTCGTCGCCGTACTGCGCCTCCCCGACGATGTGCACCGACGGGCCGGTGGACGGGTCGTCCGCGACGCTGGCGAGCATGCGCGGGCGCATCGACTCGGCCGGCACCGCGGCGACCGCCTCGTCGCCTTCACGCTCGAGCGCAGACGCCCACAGCGGCCCGGCCGCCGGGGTCAGGAGCGGGCGCAGGCTGCGCTCGACCGTCTCCCGCATGGCGGCCGGCACCGGCGGACCGGTCATGAGCCGCTGGACCACCTCCGCGGGCATGCCGAGATCGAGAGGGCCGATCACGGAGGCGACCGGATCGATGTAGTGACAATCGCGGCCCGGCACGATCACGATGTGCGAGTCCAGTCCGAGACGGCACGCGTCCGGATCGTCGCCCGACGGCTGCCAGCGAAGCGTGTCGGTCACGGTTGGCCCGTACACCAGCGGGACCGCGCGGGTGCTCTCCCAGAACAGGTAGCCGCTCGCGGCCAGGTCGCGCAAGAGCTCGCCGTGGACCCGGGCCAGCGGCAGCCGCGCGCTCTGCGGTGGCGCGCGAGTCACCGCCCGCAGCATCGCGATCCGGCGCAGATCGTCGACCTCGACCCAGCCGGGCGGCCCGCGGCCGGGATCGCCCAGCGCCGCGATCACCGCGCCGTTGCCCAGGCCGCCGCGCTTGAGGCGCGAGCACTGCAGCGCCGTGATGCCCAGGCTGCCGTCGCGCGAGTCGATGACGTAGGCGACGATGCGCTCGGCCGTCGCGCCCGCACCGTCGCGCCTGTCCTCGCGGCCGAAATCGGCCAGCCACTTCCCCACCGCCACCTGCCGGGCAGACTCGAGCCGGTGGACTGCCTGCTCTCCCTCGCGAGCGAACGCGACAAGCGCGGTGGCGGCGGCGTGCTTGCAGTCGCCGCCGGCCGGACACGAGCAGTCACCGCGCAGGTGACTGGTGGCGGCCGCGTAGTGGACCGTGACCACGTAGCCCTCGGTGTCGCGCACCTGCGCCACCACCGGCCAGGGCGGCGGCTTCACCAGATGCACCCGGCCCTCGCGGGCGTAGTCAACCGCGCTCCGCACCGTGCCGGCGTCGAAGAAGGAGGCGACAAGGCGCAGCGCTGTGTCGGGGATGTGGCGGCTCACGAGTTCGTACGGCGTCTGACCCCGGACCGGGTATAGCAGACTCGTCGCCGCCCCGACCGCGGCCACCCCTGAACCGGGCTATACTGGGCCGCGCTGGACCCGCCGAGCAAAGCCACCGCGCAGTCCTCTCGCCTCCAGATCCAGGTCGACGAGCTCGAGATCGCGCGGGGCCACGACGGGCTCCTGCGCGGGAAGCCGGAGCCGGTCCTCATCGTCGCCGCGTACCTGGTCAACGCGGCCGCTGTGTGCACGCTCGCGCGAGCCCTGCATCGGTTCGCGCCGCACGAGCCGTTCCCGTCCCGGGCCGCGCCGGATCGGAAGCGCTCGATCGATGTCGAGATCACCCATCACGTGCCGATCGATGTCGTCGTGCTGGCCCTCGCTCTCGAGCAGGACTCGTCGCGCGGCGTGCAGGCTGCCTTCGGAGCGGTCGAGCATCACGCCGCGCTCACGCTCTGGCAGTCGTCGAGCCTCGATCCCACCCCGGTGACGATCCGTGAGATGACGGACGACGGCGAAGCATGGCGCTACCCGGCGCCCGTCAACGTTCTGGCCGCGAACCGCGACATGGCGGCGCTGTGCGACGGAGACAAGTGGATCGCGGCGGTCGCCTGGGTGATGCGCTCCTCGTCCAGTCCCGCGGCGGGCGCGCTCCGGCTGCCGTTCCAGTCCGCGGACGGCCGCAACGACTGGACCGCGCTCGTCACGGCGACGAGCTACTCGCTCTGGCCGGATCCCGCCCGCCTGCTCGACTGACTCACGGAGCAGGCGCGAGCCCGGCCCGGCCCGCCAGATCGACGGCGAGCGTGTGGCTGCCGTGCACCCGGTGTGCTGGCGCCGGCTCGCCGGGGGCCGCGCGGCCGTGTGCCGTCCACCAGCTCCTGGCGTCGGCGGCGGTCCACGGTGCGACGTCGTCGAGGGCTTCGAGTCTCGCCAGCAGATCCTCTGCGCTCTCGGGGCGGAGCTCGCGGCGCTTCTCGAGGCATGCGAGCACCAGCGATTCGAGCTTGCGGGGCACCTCGCGGCCGGTGCGGCCCGACGGCGACGGAGGAGTCGTCGTCAGATGCTGCTCGACGAGTCCCATCACCGTGGCGGCCGCGAACACCGGCGCTCCGGTGAGCAGGTAGTAGGCAGTGGCGCCGAGCGCGTAGATGTCGGCTCGACCATCGATCGTCTCGGGGGCAGAGATCGCCTCCGGCGCCAGGTACAGCGGCGTCCCCTCCACCGCCCCGATGGTGCTCTCCGCGGGCGACTGCGACAGGTCGCGCACCAGCCCGAAGTCCACCACCTTCGCGAAGTCGCGCGACAGGCCGCGCTGGCACAGGACGATGTTGGCCGGCTTTATGTCGCGGTGGATCAGGCCCACGCCATGGGCCTCGGCCAGCGCGCCGGCCACCTGCTTGAGAATGTGCACCACCCGTCCGGCACGCTGCGGCCCGTCGCCGCGCACGAGGGCCTCGAGGTCGAGGCCATCCAGGTACTCCATGACGTAGTAGAAGACGCCGTCGGGTGTCCGTCCGAAATCGTAGATCGCCACCGTGTTCGGATGAGTGAGAGTGGCCGTGAGCTGGACCTCGCGCTCGAAGCGAGCGATCGCCCGGGCGCCGCCGCGGTCCGGCTGCAGGAGCTTGAGCGCGGCCGGCCGCCGCAGCATGCCGTGGCTCGCCCGGTACACGACACCCATCCCGCCCTCTCCGAGCTTGTCTCCCAGCGTGTACTGGCCCAGACGGGCGAAGTGCGCCACCCGCCGGCGCAGTCCGTAGATGACCCGCGATGCCATCCCGCTCAGCAGCACCGAGATGGTGAGCCAGGTCAGCGCCTCGACGACACTGAGCAGGCTGGGCAGGCCGGTCGCCCGGGCCATGGCCCGGCCGGCGACGAACAGAGCGCCGGTGAGCGGCAAGGTGCAGACGATGCCGAGCGCCAGCGTGCGCGTCGCGGTGCTGGGCACGATGACGGCGCGGGCGATGAGGGTCTGCGTCAAGGCCAGGACCAGCTCGAGGTCGTCCTTCTCGAGGGCGGCGGCGGGCGAGAGAAAGCCGAACATTCCCACGCCGACAGCGATGGCGAGGGTTCCCAGCAGCTCGGCGGCGGCGAGCTGGCCGACGGTGCGGCCGGCGCGACGCGTGAAGAACCACATGGCGAGCGCGCCGAGGATCACTCCGACGTGGACCCAGCGGGCCGGATGGGCGAGCGCCGGCCAGCTGCCCCTGGCGGCGACGAACACGACCGCCATGCCGTAGACCCCGGTATAGATGAAGAAGGTCACCTGGAAGTACAGGCTGACCCGCTTCCTCAGATGGTCGCGCGTCTCTTCCTGGCTGCCGGGAACGCTGCCCAGCCCGAACAGAATCGCTCCACCGGCTCCGCCGCCCGCCTGCGCCGCCCATGATTGAGGATAGCGCTGTCTGGACGCCGCGCGGCGCTACTTCGTCGGGTCGTCGCGCTCGATCGTGTCGGCGGGCTCGTTCTCGCGCCGGGAGAGCCAGGTGAAGGGCAGGGCCAGGAGCTGCAGCGCGGAGCAGACGACGTAGGAGGCGGCGTAACCCGAGGTGTCGGCGACGCGTCCGAGGGCGGGCTGGAGGACGACGCCGCCGCTGGAGGCCATGAGGTTGTCGAAGGAGAGGACGGTGGCTCGCTGGGCGGAGGGGATGAGCTTGTTGAGGTAGGCGGAGCGGATCGGGGTGGCCGCGGACCAGACCAGGGCCCAGATGGCGAGGGCGGCGACGGCGAACCAGAAGCTGTGGATGAGGCCGATGAGGCCGAGGACGACGACGCTCGTCACCACGCTGACCAGGAGGATCGACGTGCGGCGCTCGAACAGGCGGCCGGCGAAGGGAACGATGAGACCTCCGACAATCTGGGAGCCGGCGACGAGGGCGGCGGAGAGGCCGGCGACCGTGTACGCCTCGGGGTTGCCGTAGAGCTCGAGGAGGTACGGCTGCATGGCGTAGAAGCCGTAGATGCCGACGCCCATGGTGAAGGGAGCGGCGAGCATGACCCACCTCACCGGGCGGTTACGGAACCCGTGGTCAATCGACATCTTGAGGACGTGCTTGACCTCCTGGACCGGGTGCTTGCCTCGGGTCGGGGCGAAGCCCCAGTCGCGCATGTATCTGTAGGCGACGAAGAACGTGACGAGCAGGAACACGGCGCGGAGCACGTACGGCACGCCGAGGTTGCTTACCTGCGCGATGAGCCCGCCGGCGACCGAGCCGGTCAACATGGCGATGCCCTCGACGATCTCGCCCCGGGCCAGGACGGTCTCGACCTTGCCGTCGTAGCCGGTGGAGGCGAGGGCGTCGATCAGCCAGGCTTCGGTGGCCCCGGAGAAGAACGTGAAGCCGAGGCCGAGGAAGACGGACGTGACCGCCCAGGCCCAGAACGGGGCCCGGAGATACCAGGCCAGGAGATAGAGGGCGGTCGCGATCGAAAGCGTGACGGCGCCGGTCAGGTACGACATGCGCCGCCCCCACGTGTCGGCGACGACGCCGGTGGGGACCTCGAAGAGGACCTGGCCGGCGGTGAAGAAGGCGTTGGCGGCGAAGGCCTCGGTGCTGGTCAGGCCGGCATCGAGGAGAAACAGGGTGTTGATGCCCCAGATGAGCGAGGCCGCCATCGTGTTGAACAGCGCCAGCGCCAGGTAAACGCGCTGGACGTGGCGGGGCGTTCGCTGCATCCAGACAACGTAGCGCCGTGAATCCCAATGTAGAAGCGTCCCATCAGGTCGGGCGCGCCTGACGGATCACGCGCACCGGCCGCGCTTCCTGAGACAGGAGCACGTCGGCGACCGGGCGGCCGCTCGCGATGTGCGGGGCGTGCTCGCTCCACCAGCGCTCGGCGCGCTCGCGGGTCCACGGCGTCGCGATCGGGATCGCCTGCAGCCGCGCCTGGAGCGCCTCGGCGCTGGCCGGCCGCCTCGCCGGGTCCTTCTCCAGGCAGTCGAGGATCAGCGCCTCGAGCTCGGGCGGGATCGGGAGCTCGGTGCGCGATGACGGCGGCGGCGGTGGCGTGTGCGCGTGCGCCACCATCACCTTGACCGCGCTGGGGCCGTCGAACAGGAGCTTGCCGGTGACCAGCCAGTACGCGACGCAGCCGAGCGAGTAGATGTCAACGCGATGGTCGGTGGCCTGCTCGCCGAGCGCGATCTCGGGCGCCATGAATGCCGGCGTCCCGCTCGCGCTGCCGTCGGCGGTGAGACGAATGTCGGCCTCGCTCGCGCGCGCGCCCTCGAGCTTGACCAGCCCGAAGTCGAGGACCTTGACGAAGTCCCACGCCGCGCCGAGCCGGCTGACCACGATGTTGGCGGGCTTGATGTCGCGGTGGACCAGGCCGTTCTGATGCGCGTCGTCGAGCGAGGCGGATACCTGATGGAGGAGGTGGATGGCGCGCTCCGCCGGCATCGGCCCGAATCGATCGACCATCGTGTCGAGATCCATGCCGTCGAGCAGCTCCATCACGTAGTACAGCGTGCCGTCGTCGGTCACGCCGAAGTCGTAGAGCTGCACCGTATGCGGCGATTTGAGCCCGGCGGTCGCGTGCGCCTCGCGCTCGAAGCGCCGGAGCAAGAGCTCGCGCTCGGCCGGCCCGATCTCGTTCGGGCGGATCAACTTCACCGCCGCCGGACGGATCAGCATGCGATGGCGCGCGCGCCAGACCTCGCCCATGCCGCCGCTGCCGATCTTGTCGACCAGCGTGTACTGGCCGATCTCGGCCGCCTCCTTGACCTGCCGGCGCAGCCCGTAGATCGTCCGCGACGCGACAGTCGACAGCGTCACCGCGATCACGAGCCAGAGGAACGTGCTGACCGGGGGGACGATGCGGAGGAAGTCCGAGGCCGGCGCGTGAGGATCGGTGCTGCCGGTGTGGAACATCAGCGCGGTGATGTGCAGCGGCACCGCCGACAGCACCGACAGGACGAACGTGCGCCTCGCGGTCGATGGAATGAGGACGGCGCGGGCGAGCAACGTCACCGACAGCGCCATGATCCCGGCCATGAGCGTATCCCGGAGCGGCAACGCGGCCATCAGCGCCAGCGACGACCCGGCCAGGATGATGCTCCCCGCGTCGACGGCGCCGAGGCTGCGCATCGGCCACGGCCTCAGCCGCATGACCACCCACACGACCCCCATCACGGAGGAGGCGATCAGGTGCATCACGTTGTGCTGCATGGTCAAGAGCGGCCACACGGGGACGCCGCCCGCGATGTAGAGCCCGTTGATCGCGACGTAGAAGCCGAACGACAGCAGAAAGACGGTCTTGCCGAGCAGCCGCAGCCGGTCCTGCACGAACGTCGGCCCGGCGTGCGTGTCGAGGCCCGCACCGACATTCGGCAGCGCCTCGACCGTCGTCTCCAGGGCCGTGTTCACGGCCCGCATCATATAGCGCCCTCTGGCGACGAAGAAGCCGTGAGGCAACCGCCGGTAGTGGAGTAAGCTGCCGGCGGAGGGGAAGGAGGCAGGGGCATGGACAAGGGTCCGTCCGGCGACGAGGGAGCGGCGAACCTGGCCGACGCTCACACGCTGACAGCGGCGCTGGCCGACGCTCATACGCTGCCCGTCGCCGCGTCATCGAACGGCGCGGGGGTCGGCGACACGGTCGGCCCGTATCGGCTGGTCCGGCCGATCGGCGAGGGGGGGATGGGCGAGGTCTGGGAAGCCGATCAGCTGCGCCCCGTGCGGCGGCGCGTCGCGCTCAAGCTGATCAAGCCGAGGATGGGGTCGAGCGAGATCATCGCTCGCTTCGAGTCCGAGCGGCAGGCGCTGGCGCTCATGCAGCACCCCTCCATCGCCCAGATCTTCGACGCCGGGACCACGCGCGACGGGCGGCCCTACTTCGCGATGGAGCTTGTCGACGGGGTTCCGGTCACGCGTTACTGCGACGAGCAGCGGCTCGACGTGCCGGCGCGACTCCGCCTGTTCCAGCAGATCTGCGACGCCGTCCAGCACGCCCACCGCAAGGGCGTGATCCATCGCGACCTCAAGCCGTCGAACGTGCTGGTGACGGTCGAGGACGGCGCGGCGACGCCGAAGGTGATCGACTTCGGCCTGGCCAAGGCCACCCAGGCGCAGCTGGGCGACCTCACGAAGACCGAGCACGGCGTGTGGATGGGGACCCCGGCGTACGCCAGCCCGGAGCAGATGCTCCTCATCGAGGGCGGCGTGGACACACGCAGCGACGTCTACTCGCTGGCGATGCTCCTCTACGAGCTGCTGGTGGGGGCGCTGCCGTTCGATGTCACCGGGTCGCGGACGGTGTTCGAGCTGAGGAAGCGGACTCACCGAGACGGAGTTCCCGCGGCCGAGCGCCCGCTTCTCCAGCCTGCCGGACCGGGACGCGATCGCGGCGGCGCGACGCTCGGACTCCGCCCCGCTCCGGCGGCAACTGGCCGGCGATCTCGGCTGGATCGTGCTCAAGGGGCTCGAGCGCTACCCCGCCCGTCGATACGGGTCGGTGGACGAGCTTTCGGCCGACGTCGGGCGGCACCTGCGCCACGAGCCGGTCGCGGCCGGACCGCCCAGCGCCGCCTACCGCGCCCGCAAGTTCGTCCGCCGGCACCGCGCCGGCGTGGCGGCGGTCAGCGGGCTCGTGCTCGCGATGGCGGTCATCTCGCTGACGACGGCGGTGCAGAACCGCCGCATCGCCGGCGAGCGCGACCGCGCCGCGGCCGAGGCGGCCAAGGCAGCGGCGGTGACCGGCTTCCTGCAGGAGACCATCGGCGCCGCCGACCCCTGGCAGAACGGGCGCGACGTCAGCGTGCGCGAGACGCTGGCCCGGGCGGCCGCGCGCGTGGACCAGTCGTTCCAGGGACAGCCGCTGGTGGCCGCGGCGGTCCGCCGCGCCATCGGCAGGACCTACATGGAGCTGGGGCGGTACGACGATGCCAGGCCGCTCTTGCAGTCGGCGCTGGCCGCGCGGACCAAGGTCCTCGGACCGCAGCACGCGGACGTCGCCGAGAGCCACGACGATCTGGCGGCCTGCTGCAGCGGAGCGGCGACCTCGATGCCGCCCTGGAGCACGATCGAGCCGCGCTCGCCATCCGGCGCGCCCCTGGCACCCTGCAGCACCTCTCGCTCACGCTGTACGAGCGGGGAGAATATGCAGAGGCGACGCGCGCCGGCGAGGAGAGTCTGGCGCTCTACGAGGAGCGGCTGGGCACGTCCAGCCGTGAGGCGTCGGAGAGCCTGAACGTGCTGTCGGCGATCGCCGGCGCGCAGGGCGACAACGCCCGCAGCGAGGCGCTGGCGCTGCGAGCACTGGAGATCCGGCGCGCCGTCTCCGGGCCCGACGCCGCCTCCACCGCCGACGCGATGAACCAGCTCGCGATCGTGCGGCACGCCCAGGGAAAGCTCGCCGAATCGGAGGCGCTCTACCGGCAGGCGCTCGCCATCGCGCGCGCCCAGCTCGGCGCCGATCATCCGCAGACAGTCCTGACCATGGAAAACCTCGGCGGCGCGCTGCTGCAGGGGAAGCGGTACGACGAGACGCTGGCGCTCCTGCGAGACGTCATGGCCATCAGGCGGGCCCAGCTCGGCCCGGACAACCCCAGCGTCACCCGGACGATGCTCAACATCGCCACCACCGAGATGAAGGCGGGCAAGCTGGAGTCGGCGGAGGCCGGGTTCCAGCAGGCGCTGCCGCGCATTCGCGCCGAGCGGGGCGCCGATCACCCGGACGTCGCCTCCACGCTGGCCAACCTCGCCCAGCTGCGAGAGAAGCAGGGGCGCGTCGAGGATGCCCTCTCTCTTTACCGCGACGCGCTGGCGATCCAGCTGCGCAAGCTGCCCTCCGCGCATCCGCGCCTGGCGCGCACCCAGCTGGCCATGGGACGGATCCTGACCCGGCGGGGCGAGCACGCGGAGGCCGAGAAGCTGCTCCTGGCGGCGAGGGAGGCGTTTCGAGACGACGCCGAGCAGGCGCGCTCCACCGCCGACGCGCTGGCCGAGCTCTACGACGCGTGGGGCAAGCCGGAGCAGGCGGCGCGAGTGAGGGCTCGGCGGCCATAGCGCGGATGCACGTCGGGAGCTCCAGCGTGGTACCGCCTCTGGCGGGATGCATTTTCGATGATGACGCGGCCTGGCTGCGCCGACTCATTGTCATGATGAAGCTGATCGTCTCCGTCCTGGTGGCGGCGGCCGCCGGTTGCGCGGCCGACGTCGACCTCCCGCTGGACCTCCAGCGAGGCGGCGCGGGGCACCCCATCGGCTGGCCGGCCTGGTCGCGCGCCGATTTTCCCCATCAGGGATACGTCCACGAGGTGGCATGGGCGGCCGATGGCGGGCTGCTGGCCTCCGTACCCATGCGAACGACCGGGTCCTCCGCCGACCACATCAGCGTCCTCACCCGTCACGAGGCCGACGGCACGCTCGACTGGAACGTCGAGCTCACGGGCTATGAAGTATTTCGGTCGACTGTCGGCGACAGACGATGGCGGCGCCGTGGTCGCCATCGAATCCGAGAACTACGAGTCCAGCGGGCTCGACGGGCTCTCGGCCCTGGCCTGGTACGACCGCGATGGGAATCAGACCGCGATCTGGCGCGCCGGGCCGCATCTGACAAGAGGCTTGCTGCACGGGATCACCGCGGTGCGGGCCTTGCCCGATGGCAGCGTCTTCTGGGCCGGCGAGGTCTGGAGCCCCGGCCTCGGGATGCTGACGGCCGTGGCGGGGCTGCTCGATCCCGAGCATCAGCTGCAGTGGGTGGTCGACGTCCCGCCGCCCGACTTCGCCATCCAGCAGGAGGCGCCGAGGCACGTGGTCCTGACCGGCGACGGCGGGATCATCGTGCTGTCGAACTATGCGGCCGACACGGGCGGGGGGATGAACTGGTCGTCGTTCGCGGTGAGGTTGGCGTCTGACGGCAGCGAGGAGTGGCGGACCGTCTTCCTCGGATGCGGCGTGGGCGAGGGGATCGCCGTGGCGCCGTCGGGCAACGTGGTGGTGGCCGGCCGGTTCAAGGACCGGGTCACGATCGTCGGGCAGACCCTGGAGGCTCGCTCCCCGGGGGAGCACTCCTTCGTGGCCGAGCTCGATCCCGCGGGCCAGCCGGTGGGCATCCGCCCGCTCCAGATTCCCGCGGACATCGACAGCGACGAGATCGTATCCAGCCCGCGCAGCATGACCATGATCGGCGACAACCTGCTGGTGGGCGGCATGTACTACACGGTCTCGGATGAGAATCCCGAGCAGCGCAACGGCCACTACGTCTCCGCCAACCGTCTCGATGGCGAGGTCGTGTCCGGGCTGCTCTTCCCGGTTAACACGTCCGAGGAGCGCTGGCCCCTCGGACCGGTGACGGCTGCGGCGAGGCCGGACGGTGGTCTCGCCCTGGGCGGTGACTTCACCGGCCGGGTGGACTTCGGCGACGGCGAGGTCTTCTCCGGCCTGGAGAGCGGGCGCCATCCGCGGCTCGTGCCGTTCTTCGTCGTGCTCGATCCGCGCCCGGGCGAAGCCGAAGTCGACTGATCGACGTCAGGGCCGCCCGAGCAGCTCCAGCGCCGCGACGGTGAGGACCGTGACGCCGGTGCGAATCGTGCGCTTGCGGTCCGGCACGAACTTCGACGAGTGCAGGCCGGGGAGCACCTTGCCCTCGGCGGTGGCCTTCTTGAGGGCGGCGGGCTCGGCCGCGCCCACCCAGATCTGAACGGCCGGGATGCGCGCCCGCGAGAACTCGCTGAAGTCCTCGGCGACCATGAGCGGATCCGCGTCCAGCACGTTGTCCTTGCCGAGCGCTCGCTCCAGGGTCCTGGCGAGCCGGGCGTCGAGGGCGGGGTCGTTCCACAGGGCGTGCGCGCTGTCGTCGCTCACCGTCACCGTCGGCGGCCTGGGCGCGCCGGCGGCGGCCGCCTCGGCCTTCGCGATGCGGGCGATCCCGGCCAGCAGGTGCTTCTGCACCACGTCCTTGTAGGAGCGAACCGTGATCTGGAGCTTCACCTGGTCCGGGACGATGTTGCTCTTGGTGCCGCCGTGGATCGACCCGACCGTGACGACCGCCGGATCGGTCGGGTTCACCTCGCGCGCGACCAGCGTCTGCAGGGTCATCACCGTGCGCGCGGCGATGACGACCGGGTCGACGGTCTGGTGCGGCGCGGCGCCGTGGCCGCCCTTGCCGTGAATCGTCACCTCGACGGTGTCGACGTTGGCCATGGCGAAGCCGGGCCGGTGGCCGATCGTCCCGGCGGCGAACAGCGGGCTGTCGTGGATCGCGACCGCGAAGTCGGGGCGCGGGAAGCGCTTGAGCAGCCCGGCCCGGATCATGGCGCGCGCGCCCAGGACCCGCTCCTCGGCCGGCTGTCCGATCATGACGAGCGTGCCCCGCCAGCGATCCTTGCCGCGCGCCAGCAAGGTCGCGGCCCCCACCCACGACGTCATGTGGATGTCGTGTCCGCAGGCGTGCATGACCGGCACCGTCGCGCCGCTCTCGTCCTTCGTGGTGACCTTGCTGGCGTAGCCGAGCCCGGTCTCCTCCTTGATCGGAAGCCCGTCGAGCTCCGTGCGCAGCAGCACCGTCGGACCGCGGCCATTGCGGAGCACACCGACCACGCCGGTCCCGCCCACCTTCTCGGTGACCTCGAAGCCGAGCGCGCGCAGCTGCGCCGCCATCTTCGAGGCGGTCTTCTTCTCCTGCAGCGACAGCTCCGGGTTGCGGTGCAGCTCCTGATAGAGCGTGTCCAGCGACGGGTACAGCTCGTCGAGCCCGGCGAGCGGTTCCGCCTCCGAACGTCTCGCCCCCCACGACATGGTCGCGAACAGCGATGCGATGAGGATGATGCGGGCAGGCCGCGAGGACGCCAGGTCGGTCATGGTGGGCGAAGAATAGGAGCGACAGCGCTGACCTGGCTACCTGTTCTCGCGCCCCGGTCCGCAGCCTCGCCCCCGCGTTGACGAGTGGGGCATCGCCACACCGCCTCTCACTCGCGGTCGCGGAACCTCTCCGCCAGAGCCCGACGCATCGATGCGACGTTGCAGCGTGCCACCTGGCACAGGTCAAGGTGCGCTTTCTCACGCGGCTCGCGCGAGCGAGGTGGCAGCAATCGCGGTATCGGACCAGCGGTATCACGCCGAGAGTGCAGGAGCTCCGGCACGCGCGATCGCGCTCGCGGTTCCGAGGTCGAATCCGCGAAGACGATTCCTCCAGTTGGCACATCGCATGCTGTTGTCGCGCGAGTCGTCGCACCAGTCGCGACTCTCAAGGAGGAACAGGATGCGTGTTGCCATGATCTGTTGTGTCAGTCTGTTCGCGATGCTCGCCGGGTGTGCCTTCGAGGCACCCGAGGACCTGGACACCGATACCGAAGCTGTCGAAGCTGAGGGCGTGACGGATCCGAAAGCGACCCCCGCCGAAGAGGATCTGGCCGCCACCGAGACTGCCGAGGAGCAGCGGGTCACCGACAGCGAGCGCGCCGAGGCCGACGGCGTGGCGGATCCGAAGTCCGTCTCGACCGAGTCGTCGGAGCTCCGACACCACTGCAGAGACCACACGACAAGAGACGCATGCAACGTGTGCCCCTACGACTGCGACTGGATCCAGATTGTTGAGAACTTCTGGGGCTGCGTCGGCTGGCTCTGACGCGTCAGAGGTGCCCCCCGCGTCATCGCGCGTCCTCCGCCGGGGACGCGCCGATCACCCGATCGGCGCCTCGTGGTCAGCCGACGTGGGACAGGTCGGAGAAATCAGGGTGATCGTGTCGCGACGAAGAGCTTGTAGGTGGCCGAGGGGCCGACGCGCTGGGTCAGGTAGAGGACGCATCCGTCGGCCGATATCCAGTTCGGGGCGTCGAGGTCGGCGCTGCTGAGATCTGGGAGGAGGGCGGCCGGGCCGAAGTCGTCGTCGGTCGACGGGCGTGTGGCCACGTAGATGTCGAGCTCGTCGACGCGATTCGAGTCGAAGAAGAGGGTGAGCTCGTCGGGTGTGAGGACCGGATTGGATTCCTCGCTGGCGGTCACGAGGTCGGCGCCGGCCACTTTCGCCGGAGCGTCGAAGGCGGTGCCGTTCCAGGTCGCTCGCCAGATGTCGGAGGTGGTCTCTCCGGTTTCGCGGGTGGAGGCGAAGTAGAGGCTGTTCCCACCGACGGCGTAGGGGGTGTAGTCGCTCGCCGTGTCGGAGTTGAGGCCCGGGGCGGACACCGGCTCCGCGAACGGCTCGCCGGTGTTCGTGCGCGTGGCGACCCAGAATCTCGAGGTCGGTGCCGGAGCTGATCTGGGAGAACAGCTGCAGTCCGTCCGCGCTGATCGCCGGCCGGCGCTCGAGCCGCGACGGCTCGCTCAGCCCGGGAACCGGCTCCGGGGTCGAGAACCCGGCGTCCGGCTGGTCGCGCGTGGCGACGTAGAGGTCGTAGTCGCCGGCCCGGTCGCTGGAGAAATAGAGCGTGAGCTCGTCGGCCGACAGGGCGGCCGCCTCGTCGTTCAGCTCCTCGCTCGAGCTCACTGCATCGAGAGCCACCGGAGCTGCGAAGGGGCTGTCCGGTTGAACAGCGTGCCGGCGCTGCGTCGATGGCGCCCATCGCGTCGGGCTCGCCCCCCTGCTCGGCGGCGTCGGCCATGGTGCTGTCGTCATCGGCCTTCTTGATCTCGCCACATGCCAGGCTGGATGCGAGCCCGAGCGCCGCGACGCTGCTCGCCACAACTGCCCGTGGCTGGCCGACCGTCATGTCGCAATCGATGATAGCGCAGACGACGTCGGACGCCGTGACCGGACAGCTGGCCGCTTCTTGCAGGCGGGTACTGAGCTCACTGCTCGGGTGGAACGCCGCGCGACAGGCCGCGCCGTCCACGCCGGGCCAGCGCCGCCGATGCCGCCCAGGCCAGCGCGGCGATCGCGATCGACAGCGCCAGGGCGGCGCGCGCTCCCCATGCCTCGATGACCAGCGCGTAGGCGAGCGGGGCCAGCGCCGACAGGAAGAAGCTCGGCACCAGCAGGCGGCCGACCACCGCGCCATAGGCCTGGTGCTGAAACAGGACCAGCGGGGCGGTGCCGCGCACGATCGTCAACAGGCCGTTGCCGGCGCCGAACAGGAGCGCGAAGGCGGCGCCGCCGGCCGGCGAGCGGCCGGCGCCCAGGCCGGCGACGAAGCAGATCGGCAGCAGGGAGGCCGCGAACACGCCGAGCGCGAGCGGATGCACGCGCGCGCCGAGCAGCACCTCGGCCAGCCGCGCCGTCAACTGGCCGATACCGCGCAGCGAGGCGATCGCGACCGCCGCCGACGCGGTGACGCCGAGCCCGGCCAGGATGCCGATCATGTGGGCCGACATGCCGGTGTTGAGGAACGTGGTCAGCGCGACGATGACCGCGTACAGCGCCGCGGTGGACCCCGGCCTGGCCGGCGGCGCCCCGGAGCGGACCGGATCGCCGGCGACGTGGCGGCCGCGCGGGATCGAGAGGTGAAGGAGCGCCGTCGCCAGGGCGAGGCCAGCGTAGACCAGCAGCGCGGCGCGCCAGCCGAGCGCGCCGGCCAGAGCGTGCCCGACCGGCCAGAACACCGTCGAGGCCAGCCCGCCGAGAAGCGTGATCTGCGCCATCGGCCGGCGCGCGGCCATCCCGCCCAGGCGGGCCAGCGCGGCGAACGCGGCGTCGTACAGGGTCATGCGCATGGCCAGGCCGAGGACCAGCCAGGCCGTGCCGTAGAGCAACGGGCCGCGGGCGAGGGCGAGCGTCGCGCAGCCGAGCGCGGTGGCCAGGGAGCCGGCCACCATGACCGGCCGGCCGCCGTGCCGATCGATGAGCCGACCGATCGGCGCCGAGCTCAGGCCCATCGCGACGAGCGCCGCGGAGAACCCGCCGTGCACCGCGGCCGCCGACCAGCCCAGCTCCGCGGCGATGAACGGGCCGATCGGCGCGATCAGGTAGTAGGAGATGCCCCAGCAGATCAGCTGCGAGGCGCCCAGCGCGGCGATCGTGCGGCGCTGGATCGCGGGCGGCGCGCTCAATGGATTCGCCCAGCCTCGGGCAGGGAGGCGGCCCCGGCGCCGAGCGGGCGCTGCATCAGCACCGAGTCGATCCAGCGCCCGTGCTTGAAGCCGACCGCGGCGAGCGTGCCGGCCGGGATGAAGCCGAGCAGGCGATGGAGCTCGATCGACGGCCGGTTGCCGCTGTCGCCGATGATCGCGATCATCTGCCGCCACGGTCCGCGCTCGCAGCGCTCGATCAGCGCGGCCAGCAGGGCGCGGCCGACGCCGGCGCGCGCGCAGTCCGGCGAGACGTAGACCGAGTCCTCGACCGTGAACCGGTAGGCGGAGCGATCGCGGTAGGCGGTCGCGTAGCTGTAGCCGACCACGCGGCCGTCGAGCTCGGCGACCAGGTAGGGCAGCCCGGCGGCCAGCACCGCGAGGCGGCGGCGCTCGAGCTCTGTCACCGCCGGCGGCTCCTCCTCGAAGCTGGCGGTGCCGGTCAGCACGTGGTGGGCGTAGATTGCATGCACCGCGGCCAGGTCTCCGTCGAGGGCGGCGCGGACGAGAGGTTCGGCGGGCATGTGTCGTTACTGTGCGGCAGCCGCCGCGATAAGAGAAGCCTTGTTCTCCTATGCATTGCATAAGAGATTCTTTGGATGCGCTCACTCAACCTCGATCACCTGCACACGCTGGCCAGCGTGCTCGAGCTGGGCAGCTTCTCGGCAGCGGCCGAGCGGGCCGGCGTGAGCCAGCCCGCGGTCAGCGCGCAGGTCAAGCAGCTGGAGCGGCGCCTGGGCGTCCGGCTCATCGAGCGGGTCGGCCGGCGGGCGTCGCCGACCGCGGCCGGCGCCGAGCTGGTCGCGCACGTCGGGCGGCTCGACGAGGCCATGCGCGGCGCGCTCGATGCGATGGCGTTCCACTCGAGCGGCGCCGTCGGTCCGGTCCGGCTCGGCACCGGCGCCACCGCCTGCATCCACCTCCTGCCGCCGGTCCTGCGCGGGCTGCGTGAGCGCCTGCCCAGCCTCGACATCGCGGTCACCACCGGCAACGCGCCGGACATCCTGCGCGCGCTGGAGGCCAACCGCATCGACGTCGCGTTCGTGACCCTGCCCGCGCCCGGTCGGATGTTCGAGGTCACCCCGGTTGTCGACGACGAGCTCGTCGCTGTGTTCCCGGCCCGCGGCGGCTCGATCCCGCCGTCGGTGACCCCGGCGGCCCTGGCCGACCTGGCCGTCGTCGCCTACGAACCGGGCGCCGGCACGCGCCGCATCTTCGACCACTGGTTCGAGCGAGCCGGCTTCTCGCTCAAGCCGATCATGGAGCTGGGCAGCGTGGAGGCGATCAAGAAGCTCGTCGGAGCCGGGCTCGGCTGCGGCCTCATGCCGCGCATGGCGGTCAGCGGCGCGGATCGCGGCGAGGTCGCGGTCCGCTCGCTCACGCCGCGACTCCACCGCCGCCTCGGCATCGTGCTGCGGCGGGACAAGCCGCTGGCCCGCGGCCTGCGCGAGGTGGTGGCCGCGCTCAGGCGGCTCGGCCGTGCCCGCCCCTGACCATCGATCAGAACCCGTCGGCCCAGTCGCGCGCGAGCTGTCGATCGAAGGTCAGGCGCAGGATCTCGAGCACCAGCGCGGTGTCGCGCCGGAGCTCGGCGGCGGCGTGCCGGTCCACCACGTCCCGCCATCGTGCGGCCAGTGGAGCGGAGCGCATCACGGTCGCCAGCTGGAGCTGCGCGGAGGCGAACCCGCGCGCCGTGTCGACAAGGTACGTCCGTCGATGGAGCGCGAGGTCGAGCAGGCGTTCCCTGCCACGCTCGAGCGGTGGTCCCGGTGGTGGGCATGCTGCGGCATCGGCGCGTACTCGGCTGACGCCAGCGCGAGGTCCGGCGCCCCGCGGCCGAAGGCGACCAGGCCGGCCAGCTCGCACTCACCCGCCAGCTCGTACGCCGCCACCGAGGCCTCGACCGCCGCGCGCCCGGTGCTCTGGTGCACGAAGAGCTCGTTGCCCAGACGCGACAGCGTGCGCTGGCGAAACAGCGGCGACGCGGCGGCCAGGGAGGCCGATGGCCTCACCTCGAGCTCCTCGTGATACTCCCAGGGCAAGCCGTCGATGATCGAGAGGTGCTCGCTTATCCGGGCGCAGGCGATCCCGCTCACCGCGGTGGAGCCGACAACGTGGAGCAGGAGCCCGACCAGCCCGCCGAGCGCGACGCGGCGGCGCCGCACCCGGACCGACGGTCGGTTCTCCGCCACGGCGGCGATGGCCGCGGCCGATGCCGGCGCTGCGAGCTCCCAGCGGTGCGCCGACTCGCGGAAGCCCGCCTCGTCCTCGCCGGCGACCTTGTCGATCCGCCCGTGGAGCCGGATGGTCTCCCCGGCGGCCAGCCAATGCCTGACGCCATCGGCCTCGCCGGCCACGATCGATCCGCATCGCAGCGAGAGCGGCGCGCGGATGCGCAGGCGGGTGCCCTCGGCCGTCAGGAGCTCGAGCTCGTCCGGGCACTCCTCGGCGGTGATGGCGCCGGATCGCGGTTGTCGCGAGGAGACGGTGCCGCTGCCGACCAGCTCGCCCGACAGGGTCACCTCCTGGCCGCTGGTCCAGTTGCGCTCGGGCGAGCACGTTCCCAGCGACTCCAGCTGGCGCTGCCAGTCGGCGCGTGCCCGCCGGCGCTGCCGCACGATCGCCCCCGCGACGCCGGCGATGACGGCGAGTGCGGTCAGAGCGAGCCAGACCTTCAGGCCATGGACGATCAGGAACGGCAGGTGGCTCATGGCTCATTACATACGCGGCGCGCGGCCTCACCATTCCGAGCGCAGGGAAGTGGCCGGAAACGTCCCGCTCCGTTGCGTCACTCCGGGCAGCCGTCGAGAGATATGAGTCGCGTCTCGCCCGAGAGACGGGCGACGAAGAATCCCTCGGATGTCGTTCTCCGCCTGGTGCGGACACGGCCCGGCCCGGATCGTGTCTGCAAAAGTCCGGGCTACCCGCGTCAGAAGGGGGGGCGTAGATTCATCACCAGTCCCTGCCGGAGAAGAACAGGCTATGGCGCTTCTCGACGACAACCGCATCCGTAGCCGTGACGACATCGCTCGCTTCGAGGCCGAGCTGACGCTCGAACAGCGCCTGCCCGAGCGCAGCGTGCTCGACGTCTTCATCGGGGGCGCGGCGCGCTGGCCCGAGCGCACCGCGATCACGATGCTGATGAGTGGAGCGCCCGACGAGCAGCCGCGACGGGTGAGCTACGGCGAGCTGCTCGGCCTGGTGCGGCGGGCGGCGAACCTTTTCGCCAGCGCGGGCGGGGAGCGTCCCGGCGTCGCCTACATGCTGCCGAGCCTGGTCGAGACGCACGCGACGCTGTGGGGCGCCCAGAGCGCGGGGTATGCGGTGCCGATCAACTTCCTGCTGCAGCCCGAGCATATCGCCGGGTTGCTCGAGGCCTCCGGCGCCAGCATCCTCGTCGCGCTCGGCCCGCACCCGGTGCTCGACATCTGGCAGAAGGCGCTCGCGCTGCGCGAACGGATGCCGGACCTGACCCTGGTCCGTGTCGCCGCGCCCGGTGCACCGATGGAGAGAGGCGTGCTCGACTTCCACGCTGCGCTGGCGGAACAGCCCGACGATCGCCTGGTCTTCGGCGAGCCCGGCCGCGACCGCGACGTGGCAGCCTACTTCCACACCGGCGGCACCACGGGTGCGCCCAGGCTGGTGGCGCTCACGCACCGCGGGCAGCTGGTGGCTGCACTTGGCGGCGCCTTGCTCGGCGACATGCGCCCGAGCGATACCCTCATGGCCAGCCTGCCGCTGTTCCACGTGGGTGGAACGATCTTCTGCGGACTGAGCGCCTTCATGGCCGGAGCCGGCCTTCTGGTCATGTCGCCGGGCGGGCTGCGGAATCCGGCGATGGTGCAGGGCTTCTGGCGCCTGACCGAGCAACATCGCGCGACGCTCGTCGGTGCCGTGCCCACCGCGCTGGGCGCCGCGCTCGAGGTGCCGCTCGACGGAGCCGACATCGACGCCGTGCGGGCCGGCTTCACCGGCGCCGCGTCGCTGCCGCCGGCGGTGGGCCAGCGCTTCCGCGAGGTGACCGGCCGCGGTCTGTTCGAGGTCTACGGCATGACCGAGGCGTCCGGAATCATCGCCGTCGATCCGGTGTCCGGCGGAGGCGGCGTCGGCTCGGTGGGCTGGGCCCTGCCGTACACCGAGGTGGTCGTGCGCCGGCTCGAAGCCGACGGCAGGCGCGGGCCGCCCTGCAAGACCGGCGAGATAGGCGTCATCACCGTGCGCGGGCCGCATGTCTCGCCGGGCTACCGCAATCCCGAGCACGACGCAGGTGTGCTCGAAGGCGACATGCTCGACAGCGGCGACCTCGGCTACACCGACGAAGAGGGCCGCATCCACATCGCCGGCCGCGCCAAGGACCTGATCATCCGCAGCGGCCACAACATCGACCCGCTGATGATCGAGAACGCGATGGCCGCGCACCCAGCCGTCGCGCTGGCCGCCGCCGTGGGCATGCCCGACGGCTATGCCGGCGAGCTTCCGGTCTGCTACGTGATGCTGCGCCCGGGCGCCACGGCCAGCGAGGACGAGCTGCACGAGCACGCGCAGCGCACGATCGGCGAGCGCCCGGCGTGGCCGAAACACATCCACCTCGTCGAGGCGATCCCGCTGACAACGGTGGGCAAGATCTACAAGCCGCAGCTGCGCTGCGACGCCGCGGCCAGGCTGGTCACGCGGGTCGTGCGCGACGACCTCGGACTCGCCGGCGCGCGCGTGCAGGCGAACGAGGGCGGCCCGCGCGGCATGCGCGTGAGCGTGACGCTGCCGGAGGACGCCCGATCCGCGGTGCCGGCCGTCGAGCAGACGCTGGCGACCTATCTGTTCGAGGCGCAGGTCACGGTGGGCTGACCCGGCGCGGGTCGTGCCATCCGCTCAGGGAGAGTAGCCCGGCGACCATGTGCCCCCGCCCATCGCGCAGCTCATCTCGGCCTCGGCGGGGGTGACCGGCGCATACCAGACATCGACCGACGTCAGGCCATCCGGGATGCCGAGGCCGCCCGTCGGATCCGTGCACGTGCCGACGGCACCCTCGGTCGGACAAGGGTCCATGAGGTCCGGGCCGCAGGTCTCCACGGTGAACTGAGCCAGCTCCTCATCGGAGACGTCGTCGCCGTACCAGTTGAAGCACTGATGGAGGTTGCGGAGGTCGCAGCTCGCGATGAAGTCTCCAAACTCGCTGGAGAAATCGTCGCCGCCGTCGTCGTCGCCCCCGCCGTCGTCGCTGCCGCCGTCACCGTCGTCGCCGCCACCGCAGCCGGGCGCGGCGCACAGGACGGCGAACGCCAGACTGCCAACGATGATTGACCTCATGATCCCCTCCTCGCGTGGCCTCACCGATGCATTGCGCGAGAAGGCGGAAGAAACCGTCACGATTCGCCGGCACCCGTCTCGAATTGACCGCGCCGCGCCCATCCGGATGGCAGAGGGGGCGTGCCGGGCGGACGGCGCGGCATTAGCCTTCTGCCGGCTCGTCGGAGGCGGATCGTCCCGCGTCCGTCGAGAGAAAGGATGTGGGCCATGGCGCGAACTCGTCTCGGGCAGAACGCGGCGGTTTGCGGTGCGATCGCGTGTGCGATCGCGCTGACGTCGCACGCCGCTCTCGCTGTCGACATCAACTACCGGAGCTTCAGCGCATCGGCTGCCATCGGTCCCCCGGCCGATGCGTTCGCCGCGAAGCTGCACAACGTCACAAGGACCGCGCTGGGAGCGGCCGGCGAGGTCCGCTTCGTCAAGCTGGCCGGCATCCCGCCCATCCCGCCGCAGTTCGGCGGCGACATCGTGCGGGCGGTGGCCGCCGGCCAGGTGGGCGGCGGATTCGACGCGGCCTACATCTCCGGCAGCGATCTCGAATCGCGCGTGGGGTTTCATCTACAACTCGGGCGTCCCGTTCGGTCCGACGTTCGACGAGTTCATGGGCTTTCTCTACGGCCGGTCCATCGACAACGGCCAGAAGACCGGCCTGGAGCTGGTCCAGGAGCTCCTCGATCTCCAGAACCGCAACGTCGTGGCCATCCCGATCGTCGGCAGCCCGGAGCAGCTGTCCGGATACTTCTTCGAGCCGATGGACAGCGTCCGCGGGCGGCACGGCATCGGCCTGGCGGGGTTGTGCCAGCAGCTCTGGGTCCTGCGTTACCTGCCGCCCGGCGAGAACGTGCTGAACCTGGCGTGCGACGATCTGGTGGCCAGCGGCCAGATTCCGGTCAAGAACATCACCTTCATCGCCGCGGTCCCGGGCGGCGGCTCGCTCATCGAGGCGGTCCTGGCCGGAACGCTCCACGGCTTCGAGTTCGCCACGCCGTTCGACGATGTGTCGCAGCTCTTCAGCACGGCGGACAACCCGGGCACCGTCGGGGTCCGCTACGTGCACACGCCCGGCTGGCAGCAGCAGTTTCTCGTCACCTGGATGATCGTCAACAAGCAGGTGTGGAGCTCGCTGGGGCAGGGGCAGCAGATCCTCGCCCACACGGTGGCCCGCGACCACCTGGTCTCGTCCTACGGAGAGAACCTGCGCCAGCAGGGTCCCGCGCTGAAGTTCATCCTCGACGCCAACCAGAACGATGGGGATCCGGACAACGACGTGGTGCTGTCCAGGTGGCCCAAGCGCGACCAGCTGCGGCTGCGCGACGCCACCATTCGCTTCCTCAACGCGCGCGCCGATGACCCGGCGCTCCCCGCCGCCGATCGCGCCGACTACGTCAGGATCCTGGAGGCGCTCCGCCTCTACGTGCGCGCCAACGATACATACTGGGACCACCGCCAGGTCGACACGTCGCTGCGCTTCGAGGACTGGGCCAACCGGGTCGGTGAGTGCTGGGAGAAGAAGCGCTGCCAGCCCCGGCGCTGCGAGCCTGGCCGCCGCCCGTAGCGGGCCGGGCCACGTCGCGCCCCGGGTCGAGCGCCTATCCGCCCGGATCGAGCTGGCGCTCGACGCCGACGGCGAACGCGAGGCGCTCGCGGGCTGCCCAGGCGCGGACGACGGCGAGCGGTTCGCCCGAGGCGCGGCGATTGCAGCGCCCGCGAAGGTTGACGATGGTGGCCGTGCGGGGAGAGACCTCGATGGTCAACGCCGGCCAGCCGTGGTCGTCGGTCCCGTACTCGTCGATCCGATGACGGCGCAGCGACCAGATTGTGGAAGCACCGCCGGCGCACCGCTGCGCGTACGTGGCCACGCAGTGGCGCATCGATATGCCCTCGTGGCGGAGCTGGTTGCTGTCGAGGAGCTCGACCAGCCGCCATTGCATGCGGGCCCGCCCGCTGGCGACCCGCCCGCCGACGACGAGCTCGTTCCAGCGCGACTTGCGCCAGGACAGCTTCGGTCGGTCGCCAGGCTTGCCGATCATCTCGAGCCGCGCCGTGACGTCCCGCCAGAGCGAGTCCAGACTGCGCCCACGCAGGGACAGATCCGGCTGCAGCGGGCCGCGGAACGTGGGGCCACCGGGCGTCCGCACGCGGGTGGGCTCGTGACGCATTGCCTGCAAGTAGTCGATGATGGGACCGACCTGAGCGAGGTCGAGATCGTCGCTCCATCGCACCAGCCACGCGATCGCCTCGCGCCACGCGGCCCCGTGCTCGAATGACCGGCCGAGCCGGGTGGCGATCACCGCGTTGGCGAGCTGCGGGCTGCCGCCCAGGCCGAGAACTTCGGCCCGGCGCAGCGCGCGGTCGACATCGAGGTGGTCGGGGGAGTGCAGAAACGCGTGCTCCATCCGCCGGGTCATCGCGAGCGGAAGCGACAGTGTGCGAAAGCGGCGGCCGCGAGCGTGCTGCACGAACCAGCCGCGGCGCAGCCGCTCGGCCGCGCTGTTGCCCCCGAACCACACCGAGCCGAGGAAGCGTGGCGTCGGATATCGACCGAGCAGATGGCCGGCGAGCGAGTGGATCACGAGCAGAGGATGCCCGCACGCGTGCCAGTCGTATGCCCCGGCGAGCACGTCGCGGTGAAAGCGCGCGAGATTGACCAGCGCGTCGAGATGCGGGAACGCGCCATCGCGATCGGGCGGCGCGCGCAGCAGATCGGACCGCGCGTGCACGACGGTCAGAAGGCGAGCGAACGCACCGCGCACGGCCGGCCGCGGCGCGAGCGAGTCGAGTGCGCGGCGGACAGCCGCATCGAGGCACTTTCGGGTGTGCCGACGGAAGAACTGAGTCGCCATGGGAAGCTCCGCTCGAGCCGCGGACGCAGCTCGAGACAGGCGCTGCGCGGTCAGCGCAGGCGCAACGAGGAAGACACCGGCGCTTCCGCACGCCATCGCGGGCGCGGAGCGCTATCAGGAGTCACCGGTCGCTAGCCGAACAGCTGCAGCATGGCGCCAGCAAGATGACGGACACGACTGCGGCTGTCAAATCCAATTCTGCGGGCCCGCGGCACGGGGCAGTACACTCGGCGCTGAACGTCACCGGCCGCAATCGCGCCGGAGATCCCGGCGCAAGAACCGGAGTGGCGAGCGGGCCGGCCGATGACACGCTGCGATCACCATGACGAAGATCCCTCCAACGTCACGCGCCAGGATGGGCCGCAGCCGGCTCGGCGGGGTCGCGACTGCGCTGCCGCCGCGGGCGCGAGTCGGGGGACAGCTCGCTCTGCCGATCGATGTCGTGGCGCCGGGCGAAGGCGGCCGCGGGGCAACTGCGCGGCGTGAACCGTTGCCCGGGGTGGTTCACGTCGCCGGATGGCTCGGTCTCGAGGAGCAGAGGGCGCTGGTGACTCAGTTCGAGCAGTGGGCGCTTCCGCCGGCGGGCCTGCGGCACCCGCGGGTCCCGAGCGGACACCTCATGAGTGTCCAGTCGGTCTGCCTCGGCTGGCACTGGCTGCCCTACGCGTACTCCAGAACGGCGGACGACACCGACCAGGCACCGGTCAAGCCGCTGCCGATCGAGCTCGCCGACCTGGCGCGCAAGGCGGTCGCGGAGGCATACGGAGATGAGAGCGCCGAAGCGGCCACCTACGCGCCCGATGCCGCCATCGTGAATGTGTACGCGCCCGGGGCTCACCTCGGCTTGCATCGGGACGGGGAGGAGCCGAGCGATGCCCCGGTCGTCACGATCAGCCTCGGCGATCACTGCGTGTTCCGGCTTGCCGGAGTGGACCGGCGCACCGCCCCCTTCACCGATATCGAGTTTCGGTCCGGAGATCTCCTCGTATTCGGCAGGTCGAACCGGCGCATCTATCACGGCGTGCCGAGGATCTTCAGCGGCACAGCTCCCGGCGAGCTCGGGCTTCCTCCCGGTCGCGTGAGCATCACGCTGCGCGAGACCGGCCTCGACGATGCGCCGAGCTCGCCATCCTTCGTCACACTCCGGCGCTGATGAGCGACCCGGAGCCGGAGAGGAGGCGCCGGCGCGAGCGGACGTTGCGGATCCGGGTCCACTCGACCAGCGGACGCCAGGCGGTGTGGACCAGGTCGTGCTTGATGAGGAGGTGCCAGAACCGGTTGCTTCGCTTGTAGAGGTAGCTCATCCCGAGATACGGCAGGACGGCACGCGGGTCGGCCGGGCGGCGCCGCCAGATCGAGGCGTGGGAGAAGAGCCGCTCGTACATCCATGCGTAGCCGCGATCGAGCTCCTCCGGATCCATGTGCACCGGACGGAAGACCACGTGGGCGGTGTCGTAGAGGCTCCAGTCGCGGGTGCAGGAGCCGGCCTTCTCGCTCCATCTGGCGGAAGAGCGGCGTGCCCGGGTACGGGGTGAGGATGTGGAAGGTGGCGCATTCGAGGCGGTTCTCCTCGATCCACTGCGCCGTGCTGGCGAAGACGTCGCGCCGGTCGTGGTCGAAGCCGAGCACGAAGCTGCCATTCACCTGGATGCCGACGTCGTGGAGCATGCGCACGCGGCGGGCGTAGTCGTCGGTGCGCGGCGTCTTCTTGCGCGCGTCGGCCAGGTTCTCGTCGGACAGCGACTCGAATCCGATGAAGACGCCGGTGCAGCCGGCCAGCGCCATCTCGCGCACCAGCGACGGGTCGTCGGTGACGTCGATCGTCACCGCCGCGCTCCAGATCCGCTCGAGCGGGCGGAGCGCCCGGCACAGCGCGCGCAGGTAGTCCCGCTTGCAGCCGAGGTTGTTGTCGACGAAGACGGCGTAGGGCTCGCCGTCCCGCCGCCACTCGTCGGCGATCTGGGCCGGGTCGCGCATGCGGTAGGGCATCGACAGTCCCTCGGTCGCGAGGTAGCAGAAGCCGCAGCGGTTGTGGCAGCCGCGGGTGGCGATGAGGGACGTGGTGGTCAGGAAGCTCCGCCGCGGGACCAGCGCGCGCCTCGGGGGCGGGTCGTCGCGGTACTGGGTCTCGAAGCCGGCCCGGTATTCCGCCGCCAGCGTCCCCGCCTCGATGTCGCGCAGGATCCGCGGCCACAGCTGAACGCCGTCGCCGATCGCGATCGCGTCGGCATGCGGCCTGGCCTCGTCGGGGCAGGAGAGGACATGGAGCCCGCCGAGCACGACCCGGGCCCCGCGCCGCCGGTACCAGCGGGCCAGCTCGTAAGCGCGCTCGGCGAAGGTCAGGTGCACCGAGATGCCGACGACCTCGGGAACGGGGTCGCCGGGCGGTGCGCCGTGGAGCAGGTTCTCGTCGAAGTAGTCGCACCTCCCAGCCCGGCGGCGTGGCTGCCGCCACGCTGGTCAGCGCGAGGGTCGGCGTGAGGACGTGCTTGCCGAAGCTGGCGCGCGGATCCTTCGGATAGAACGGATTGATGAGGAGCGCGTGCCGCCGCGCGATCCGCCCACGCGGCGCAGCGTGGTCGAGCCGCGGCGGCTGGCACATCTCGCGCGGCATCCAGCGAGGCCTCGGCGGGCGGCGAAACGGTTCTTCCGGATCGATCGGCACGGAGCGACAACGCGCCGCCAGGGCTCTTGCTTCCCCGTGACGGCCGATTCAGGCCGCCCGTGGATCGTGGAGTGGGCCGCCATCGCGCCCCGATCCGCAACGTCGATGAAGGGCCGGCGGAACAGTTGCACGCGTGCCACCTGGGCGCTGGCGCGACGCCAAGCGCGCGGGATCGCGATCCGCGGGCGCGGCATGGTCGTTGCGTAGGCCCTGCGCGAATCGCGGGCGGCCGAGGGGTCGCTCGCCACCATAGCGGAGGTATCGATGTTCAAGCATGCAGTGCTTCATTGGGTCGCCCTCGGTGCGCTGGCGGTCGGCTCGCTCGCGGGGGTCGGTTGCGCCGTCGAGGACGACACCGGCGCCTTCGAGGACGGCACCGTCGAAGAGGTCGCCGACACCGAGCAGCAGGCGGGCGATCAGCTCGCACCGGACGAGACCGACGCCGAGCAGGCCGGCGCTGCCGAAGCCGGGGAAGTCTGGGACAAGGGCGCCGGTGAAGCGCCCAGCCTGAACCCGGGCCGCTACTGCGTCGATCAGTCCTACGCCAGCATCCAGTACGTCAACATCAACTCGTGCGGCGGCCTGCCGTGCCAGTGCCCGTCGCAGCTGACCCCGCACGCCCAGTTCAGCCGCAACCACCCGGTCAACGTCCACCTGTACGGCTGCGGACCGTATTACTTCGTCAAGGACCTCTGGTCCGACAACTACGGCTGGATGCGGCAGGACGCGCTGCGGCCCTGCTGATCTCGAGCGCCGGTGGGGCGTTGGAGAGGACGTCCCGCCGGCCGCCGCCTCGCCCACGGCGGCCACTTGCATCGGAAAGATGTCCGTGCTGAGATTTCGGAGCTGCGGACATCGCTCCGCTCGATCTCCGTGCTCGTCGGGTGCGTCCGAGCATCGCCTCGTCCTTCCGAGCGCGCTCAACCGATGGAGCTGAGCCATGAGCAAGTCTGCTGGCGATGTGCGCTATGGGCGGATCGTGCCGGTCATTCACGTCACCGACATCGAGCGGGGGCATGACTTCTACTCGCGGATCTTCGGGTTCGAGAAGGTGTTCGAGAATGGCGACCCGGTCGGGTTCATGATCCTCGAGAAGGACGAGGCTCGACTGGCTCTGGCACGCTACAAGGATCACAAGGCGCGGACCGAGAATGTCGCGGTCCTCCTCGTGGACGATGTCGATGCGCTGTACGCGATCTGCGAGCGAAATGCCGTGCGCATCATCAAGCGCCTGAGGGATCACGAATACGGATTGCGCGCCTTCGTGTTCGAGGACCCGGAAGGGAACCGCATCGACGTCGGCCAGCGCATCGGCCCCCCGGCGAGGCGGCAAGACGACTAGCCACGATCGGAGGCGGCGATGACCAGCCCGCGAGACTTCTCGACCATCAGCCCGTCGGCGCGCGCGCTCCTCATCATGAAGGCGCAGACCGAGATCCCGTTCGCCCACGAGGCTGCGTACATGCTGTGCGGCGCCGACGAGGTCTCGCGCGAGCTCGAGCGGCTGGCCGCCATTCGCGGCGGCGAGCTGCGCCTGCGCCACTTCGAGGACCGCTATCGCAGCATCGACACCTTGCTCGCCGGCGCGGGCGCGACGCGCATCCTCGAGCTCGCCGGCGGCCTGTCGTTTCGCGGGCTGGCCCTGGCGCGGCGCGAGCCGGTGTTCTACCTCGACACCGATCTGCCCGAAATGGCGGCGACCAAGGCGCAGCTTGTCGCGGCGCTGCACGACGGCCCGCTGGTCGGCACCCTTCGCGTGGCCGCGCTCGACGCTCTCGACGGCGAGGCCACCGCCAGCGCGGTGGCGGAGCTGCCGGCCGGCCCGATCGCGGTGGTCAACGAGGGCCTGCTTGTGTACCTGGACGAGGAGGAGAAGGCGCGGCTGGCCGGCCACCTGCGCGCGGCACTGCTCGCGCGCGGCGGGTCATGGATCACCGCCGACATCTATGTGCGCAGCCCGCCCGACCCGCGCGTGGGCGATGACGAGCGGCTGCGCACCTTCCTCGACCAGCACCGCGTCGAGGAAAACAAGTTCGAGAGCTGGGAGGCGGCCGAACGCTTCTTCGCCGGCTGCGGCCTGTCGGTCGCCCATCGCCTGTCCCCCGGCGGCGACGTGCGCCGGATCCGCGAGTCCTGGGTGCTGACCGCTCGCTGACCGACCGCGAATGGCCGGCAGCGATCCCTGTGCCTCGCCGGGCTGTGCTACGGTCGCGCGCGCCGGGCAGAGGAGTCTCGATGACTCGCTGGTGCGCCCCCGTCTTGGTTTGTTGGTCCACGCTCGCCGCCGCCGTCGTCCTGCCGGGCGGCTGTGACGCAGGCGACTCGCCCGCGCGCGGCGATTCGCCCGCCGGCGATGATGGCGACGGCGAAGGTGACGGAGGAGGCGGAGGAGACGGCGGGCAGACACAGCCGGTGTCAACCGCCGAGAGGGCCCAGTGGGTGCGCGACGAGATCACGCGCGTCAATGCAGGTCTGGCCCCGGCCGACCGCGCCGAGAAGTTCGCCGCGATGGCGGAGAGCCCGGCGCGCTTCTTCCGCGCCACCAACCACCTCTTCTGGGCCGACCTGGCCGGCGATGAGCGGCTCGCGGCCTACGGGCGCGACGACACGCGGAGCTTCATCCTCGCCGACCTCCACGCCGACAACGTGGGCGCGCTGACCGACGACGAGGGGCGGGTCATCTACGACCTCGACGACGTCGATGACGCCTTCATCGCCGACTACCAGCTCGACATCTGGCGCATGGCGGTCTCGATCGCGCTGGTCGGCCGCGAGAACGGTGTCAACGGACAGTCGGTGGCCGACGCGGTGGCGGGCTTCTCCGGCGGCTACCTGACCGGGGCCCGCGCGTTCGTCGGCAACGGCGACGAAGAAGACGCGGTGGTCAACAGCTCGAACGCGTTCGGCATCCTCGACGAGTTCCTGGCCGACGCGGAGGCGGAGACGCGCTCCAATCTCCTGGCCGACCTGACCGTGGTCACCGGCGGCGCGCGCCAGCTCGACATCAATCGAGACGACCTGGATCCGCCCGAGTCCGACCTGGCCGACGCGCTCATCGCCGCCATGCCGGCCTACGGGGCGACCCTCTCGGGCCAGCTGCCGTACGACCCGGACTACTTCGCGGTCAAGTCAATCGCGCGCCGGCTGCACGCCGGCCTCAGCTCGCTCGGCCGCCCGCGCTACTTCGTCCTCCTCGAGGGTCCGAGCGACGCCGACGACGATGACGTCATCCTGGACGTCAAGAACATCGCCTCGCCCACGCCGTACGAGTACGCGTCGGATGACGAGCGGGCCCGCTACGACGCTGCGTTCGCGAACCACGCCGAGCGCGCCCTCCTGGCGGCTCGCGCGCTCGGGGCGCACGTCAACGACCACCTCGGCTGGATGGCGCTGCCGGACGGCGACTTCCTCGTGCGCGAACGCTCCCCCGGCGACGACACGCTGGACACCGCCGATCTCGACAGCCCCACGCGCCTCGGCAAGCTTGCCGAGCAGTGGGGCAGCATCGCGGCCGCGGCCCACGCCCGTGGCGACGACGACTTCCGGCCCGACCTGGTCGCCGGCTCGCTCGAGGCCGCCGTCAACGGCGCGGTGGGCGGCGACGACGACGGGTTCGCCGCGCTTGTCTGGGAGGTGGCCGAGGGCTACGCCGACCAGGTCGCGATCGACTTCGAGAGCTTCCTCCCGCTCGCCGAAGCCGCCGCGCCCTGACCGGCAGTCCTCCGCCGGCCGGAGTGCTAGCTGCAGCCCACCGCCAGTGGGTTCTTCTTGCACTCCTCACTGATCTCGAGGCCGCGACTGCGGACCGAATCGGCGCCCTCCTTGTACTTCGCCTCTTCGGTCTGCGCCGCGGCGAGCCTGGCCTCGAGCTCCGACTGCTCTTTCTCGAGCCGCGGGAGCCGCTCGTGCGCTTCCTTCGTCGTCGCCTCGGTGGTCAGGCTGCCCTTGTTCTCGAGGACGTTGCGATAGGTGGTGATCGCCACCTCGGTCAGCTCGAGCTCCTTCTGGAGCGACTCGACCGTCGCGTGCGCGGCTGCCCACTTCGCCGTGTCCTCACTCGCCGCGGCCGGCGCGCCTGGAGTCTGCGGCGTTGCGGCCGCGGGTTCGGCCTTCTCCGCGCCTTCGCAACCGGCCAGGAGGACGACCATGAGCAACAGCCGCTTCAGCATCGCGGCATCCTAGCTCGGGTCCAGGCCCGGGATCGAAACTGCCCCATCGGTGCCAGAACGCCTCGGCGTCGCCACCCTGTGGTTCGATGTGGTCGAGTGTCGATTCGCGAGGATGCGCCACGGCACGGGCTTCGCAAGTCCGGGACTCGTGGGACACGTTCGATGCACCCTGCTGGGGCTGGTGGTTCTGCTCGCTGGAGCGGGCCCGGCCTCCGGCGAGGTCCGGCAGCGCGCAGTGGTCGCGGCCGGCGCGCGCGGCGATGCATCGGTGCGGGTCGGCGAGCGCGTGCTGTGGCGCGCCCCGAGCCCCGGCACGCGGGTGGTGAGCGACGTGGTCTGGTCGCGCGCCGGCGACGCGGTCGCCTTTGCGACGCGGGATCGGGCCGGCCGCACGCGCCTTGTCGTCGTGATGGTGGGCGGGGATGTGCACGGCCAGACGGTTACCTGGCCCGTCCCGGCGGCTGCGATCAAGGTCAGCCGACCGGCCGTGTCGTGGCTCGACGCGCGGCGAGTGCTGCTGGGCGCATCGGACCTGCAGCCGGCGCTGATCGCGTCCTGGACCACAGCGTCCAACTGACCGTTCACGCGACGCCGCCGGGCCGGGCAGAGGACGCGGGGGGACTGTCGGCGAACCCCCTCGCGATCAGCCCGTCGAGCGGGCGGCGCGCAGGCCGTCGCACAGGACCGCGAGCAACCGGCTGCGCGCGCGTGGGCTGCCGCCGCGCGCATCGACCGCGACGAAGGTGCCCTTGACCAGAGCGAGCACCTCGTCGACGTCGACGTCGCGCCGCACCGCGGCCGACCTCTGCGCGCGCGTGAGCAGGGTGCGGACGGCCGCGCGTACCTGGCGCCGTTGCCGCGCGACGGTCAGCTCGAAGCCGGAGCCGGCCAGCGCATGGGCCAGGTCCTTCTTGGCCGCCCCCTCGTCCAGCAAGCGAGCGAGGAAGCCGAAGAAGGCCTCACCCGCATCGCGCGCGCCGGCCAGGGCGCGCGCGTCGGCGGACAGGCGGTCCATGCGCTCGACCACGATGGCGGAGAACAGCGCCTCCTTGGTCGGGAAGTGGCGGTACAGCGTGCCGACACCCAGCCCGGCGCGCCGTGCGATCACGTCGATCGGCACCGCGAGCCCGTCGGCGGCGAACACCGCCTGCGCGACGTCCAGCACGCGCTGGCGGTTGCGCGCGGCGTCGGCGCGCGGCGGCCGAGGCCGGCTCGCCCGCCTCACGCGAGCCGCCGCTTGACAAACGGAGCGCGCGTTCCGTATACACCAGGAAGCGGAACCATCGTTCCGATTATAGGTCACCCGAGCCGAGGAGTCAGGCCACGATGCCCCCGACGACCGCGCGCGAGATGGTCGCGCGCTTCCACCGCGCGATGCTCGACCTGTCGGCCGATGCGCTCGCCGACCTGTTCGCGCCCGACGCCGTCTGCGAGTTCCCCTTCGCCCGGCTCGACCGGCTGCAGAGCCTGCGCGGCCGCGAGGAGATCCGGGCCCGCTTCCGCGCCGGCTGGGCCGCCGCGCCCGTCCGCGTCAACGCGATCCGCGACGTCGTCGTGCACGACACCCTCGACCCGGAGGTGGTGGTCTGCGAGGCCGAGACCGCCGCGGTGCGGACCGACACCGGCGCGCCGTTCACCCTCCGCCACGTGCTGGTGCTCCGCGTGCGCGGCGGCGCCATCGTCCACGCCCGCGACTACTCCGATGCGCTCGGCGCGGCGCGCGCGCTCGATCGCCTTCCCGTGGGTTAGAGCGACGTCGAGGCGGCGGGGTTACCATATGTAGCGCGGAGCTCCATGCAGCACCCTGGCAGACCATGACCCACTGGTACCTCGCGGTCGGCGTCGTGCTGGTGACCCTGACGTTCACGATGCCGCTCCTCCAGCGGCTCCCGGTCTCGTCGCCGACGCTCTACCTGGCGGCCGGTCTCGCGCTCGGTCCCGGCGTGCTGGGCGTCCTGTCCTGGGACGTCGTGCGGGAGGCGCGCCTGCTCGAGCGCGTCAGCGAGCTCGCAGTCCTGGTCTCGCTCTTCACCGTCGGCCTCAACATGAGGAGGTCGCTCAAGGACCGGCTGTGGCTGGTGCCGCTGCGCCTCGCGACGCTGACGATGGTGGTCACGATCGGCGCGATCACAGCGGTCGGCGTCCTGCTGCTCGACCTGTCGATCGGCGCCGCCGTTCTGCTCGGCGCCATCCTGGCTCCCACCGATCCGGTGCTCGCCTCGGACGTCCAGCTCCAGGACGCCTCCGATCGCGACGAGCTGCGCTACGGTCTCAGCGGCGAGGCTGGACTCAACGACGGCGCCGCCTTTCCGTTCGTGATGCTGGGGCTCGGCCTGCTCGGCGTCCACCCCGAACCGGGCCTGGTCGGCTGGGTCGATCAGCCCTTCGGCCTGGGCGGCTGGCTGCTCTGGGATGTGGCCTGGGCGGTCGCCGCCGGCCTGGCGATCGGCGGCGCGACCGGCTGGCTGGTCGGCCGCGCCACGCTGCACCTCCGACAGCGCCCCGGCCTGAGCCTGAGCCTCCACGAGTTCCTGGTGCTCGGAGTCATCGCGCTCTCGTACGGGACCGCCGAGCTCGTGGACGGTTACGGCTTTCTGTCGGTGTTCGCGGCCGGCTACGCGCTCCGCTACATCGAGCTGCGAGCCGCCGGGCACGCCGACAATCCGGCCGAGCTGCCGGCGATGGTGCCCGGGCGCAGCCAGGACGACGCGTCCCTGGCCGCACCCCAGGCCGCCCAGCTGCTGGCCGTGTCGCTGATCGACTTCAACGACAAGCTCGAGCACGTCCTCACCGCCTCGGTCGTGATCCTGGTCGGAGGCGTCCTGACCACCGCGCATCTCACGGTCGAGTTGCTGTGGTTGGCGCCGCTCCTGTTCCTGGTCATCCGGCCGCTGGGTGTCGTCATCGGCCTGGCGCGCTCACCGGTCACCGGGGTGCGCCGGGCCCTCATCGCCTGGTTCGGGATCCGCGGCATCGGATCGATCTACTACCTCACCTACGCCATCGAGACGGACCTGACGGGTGCCAGCGCCGAGCGCCTTACCGGACTCGTGCTCTCTCTCGTCGTCGCCTCGATCATCGTGCATGGCCTCAGCGTCACGCCGCTCATGGGATGGTACGAGCGCCGCCGGGCGGGCCGGTCAACTGCTACCCCTGTCTAGCCGTAGAGAGTCCCCTCCTGCACGAAGCAGAGCTCGTTGCCCCACGGGTCGGTCACGTAGAAGGAGCGCTCGCCCCACGGCCGCTTCGCGATGTCGCCGGCCGGGGCGCCGTGCACCTTGAAGGGGGCCAGCGCGCCGAGCTCGGCCGCACGAGCGTGCGCGGCGTCGAGGTCGTGCACGGCGAAGTAGAGCGACTTGGGAGCGGGCGTCGGCTTCAGGCCGCCCCCCGTGGGATCGAGCACGGCCAGGATGACGCCGCCGCAGTCGAAGTAGTGGCGCGAGCCCGGGTGGCGGTTGCCCGGCATGGCGAGCAAGGTGGAGTAGAAGGTGGCCGCGGCCTCGAGGTCGGCGACCTCGAGGGTGATGCGGAAGATCTTGGGGGTCTCGCTGGCAGCAGTCATCGGGGTCTCCTCTTGCTTCGAGCCTGCGGGTTTCGAGCCTGCGGGTTTCGAGCCTGCGGGTTTCGAGCTCGCGGGCTCCTGTCCTCGTCGCGGCCGCGGGCCGCGGCCATCTCGGCGGTCGAATCGGGCTCCCTTCGCGGTCCAGGTCCGGGCCGGGTCGACCGGCTCGAGGTGGCGCATCCAGCCGGCCACCACCGCGTCGAGCCGCTCGCGGTTCAGGCAATACGCGGCGGTCCGCCCCTCTCGCCGCACCTCCACCAGTCCCGCCTTGACCAGTACTCCCAGGTGCCGGGTCGTGGTCGGCCAGCTGTGCTGGAACCGGGCGGCCAGGTATCCCGAGGGCAGCTCGCCGCCCAGGTGGGCGAGGAGGAGCAGGATGTGCCGGCGCGACTCGTGGGCCAGCGCGTGGAACACGACGTCAACCTCGGCGAGCGTGGCGATGGCCGCCTGCGCGGGCGGTGGGGGCGGGGTGCGCGGCACCGGAGAGGTTATTAGCGTACAAGCTAATAATTAGCAAGCACGCTAAGAGACCACCGGCGCGGCGCGGTCACCGCCGTCGCCGAGCATCATCCCGGCGGCTTGCGCGAGCCGGGGCAGTGCTTTCCGAGGCCCTTCTGGTGGCTGCCGATCATGCCGTCGTGCTGGAGCGCCAGGGTCTTGCGGCAGACCGAGCACTTGCCGGTCGTCGTGTCGGTCTCCGTCGCCGCGACCGCCTCGGGCGCACCCCCATTGTCAGCGTGCAGGGCCTCGCGCCGGCGCCGCATGTCGTCGAGCTTTCCCATGACGCAGTGAACCGCAGAACGCCGCCAGGTGATACCCCCGTCATTGCCGCGTGGGATAGGTTCCCTCGATGGCGATCGGGGCGACGATGAGGCGGTTCGAGATCGCGCTGGCGGATGCCGATCGCGGGATGTACGCCGATCTCGACCTGCGGGTCGCGCAGCACCCGTCGGAGAGCGAGCGCTTCCTGGTCGCGCGGGTTCTCGCGCGCGCGCTCGAGCACGACGAGGGCGTCGAGTTCGGGCGTGGCGTGTCAACCGACGACGAGCCGGCGATCTGGCGGCGCGACCTGCGAGGGGACCTGCTCGCGTGGATCGAGGTGGGCGCCCCGTCTGCCGAGCGACTGCACCGGGCCAGCAAGGCGTCGCCACGCGTGGCGGTGTACGGGTGGAAGGCGTGCGAGGCGCTGGCGACCGAGGTCGCCGAGCGCAAGATTCACCGGGCCGAGGCCCTGGAGATCCACGCGTTGTCGCCGGCGCTCATCGAGGAGGTCGTCGGCGGGCTCTCGCGCAATCACCGGTGGGGCCTGTCGGTCTCCGGAGGGGCTCTCTACCTCGACGTCGGCGGGGGCGTGGTCCACGAGGGATCCGTCCGCCGGATCCCAATCCCGGTCTGAGCCTCGCTCTGAGGGCCGCCGGGCGATCAGACGTGGAGCGCGGCCCACATTGCGGCCGCGCTCCACGGCAAGGACCAGCGTGGTCGATGTCGCCCGAGCTACTTCACTGGTGGTAGCAGTAGGGGCAGCCCGTGATGCTCGTGCAGCAGGTCCGGTGACAACCCCCGTACGTGCCTCCGTGCGCCTGACAGGACGCCATGCAGTCGATGAACTCGTCGTCCTTCGAGACGGGTATCGGTACGCCAGGGTCGCGGGGACAGATCCTCTGCGTGGTGACCGCAGCGCCGGGGTTCTCGTCGGCGGCAGTCTCCACCGCATCCTCGCCGGCGACGTCCTCCGCCTCGCCGAGCCCGATGTCCTGCGATGCCGCGATGTCGTCGGGATCGCCCTCAGACACGCAGCCGACCGCCCCGAATGCGACGGCCGAGCACAGCAAGAGCGTCCTGCAAGCAGTCGTTGACATGAACATGTGGCTCCTCTTTCTGCGGCCGAGTGCCGCGATGGTGGCTCGGCGACGTCCGACTCCGGCCGGCCCGTCGCGCGATGAGCGCACCCGGAGCAATTTCCGGACCTCGTCTGTCAGACGGGGTTTCGCGCATCTCCCGCCGCGTTCGCCCCGAGCCTCAGTGATACGAGCCCATGGGACGTCCCGTGACAGCAGCCGCCGCGACGGCGCCGGGCGCGAAAGCCTTACAGCCGCCCGGCTACGTCTCGCCCCGGTCGATCCACTTGGCGGCGGCGATCGGCCGGTAGGTGCGGAGTGCCTCGAGGAGCTGCGCTGGATCGGAGTGCACCTGGAGCACGGCGCGGTGGTCGGGTTGCAAGAAGCGCTCGGCGACCATGTGGTCGAGGAAGGCGAGCAAGCCGCTGAAGTAGCCGTCAACGTCGAGGAGGCCGCAGGGCTTCTGGTGCATGCCGAGCTGGCCCCAGGTGAGGATCTCGAACAGCTCCTCCATGGTGCCCATGCCGCCGGGCAGGGCGATGAAGCCGTCGGAGAGGTCGGCCATGGCGGCCTTGCGCTCGTGCATGGAACCCACGACGCGCAGCTCGGTGAGGCCGGTGTGGGCAATCTCGAGCTCCTCGAGGGCGCGCGGGATGACGCCGACGACCGAGCCGCCGCCGCTCATGACGGTGTCGGCGACGATGCCCATGAGGCCCACGGTGGCGCCGCCATAGACGAGGCCGACGTCGGCCTCGACGAGAGAACGTCCGAGTGCGCGCGCCGCGTCGGCATAGGCCGGCCGCGCGCCGGGGCTGGATCCGCAGAAGACACATACGTAGCGCATGGCCCTCCGAGGATAGCAAGCTGGCGCGGCCCGGCCCTCCCGCTACTTCACGGCGAACTTCGCGCACACGAGGTCGATGCCGATCCCGGTCGATAACATGCGCTCGCGCCGATCGGACAGGAGATCGGCCGTCCAGCGCAGGAACCCGCCGTTGACGAGACTGAAGATCTGCTCGCCGGGCGGCCGGGCCAGGATGTGCATGCACGGGCCGTCGTAGTAGCCGATCCCCTCGAGGCGCGTGAGATCGAGCTGCAGCTTCGCCTCCGGGAACGCCGCGCGCAGCGGATCCAGCACCTCGGCGGACATGCGCAGCAGACGGCGCTCGATCGCCGCCGGCAGACCGGCCGCCTTCAGCACATCCACAGGCTGTCCGCGCAGCGGCACCAGACCGTAGCGGGCGGCGCGCTCGTCCGGATCGATCCACTCGTGGGTCCGGACCTCGCGGCGGACCGCGGCCACCGCCTCCGCGCCCAGTCGATGCTCGACCGCCGCTGTGTGGGAGAGGTCGACGCGCACCTCGTCGAAGCGGTAGCCGCGCTCGCCGAGCAGGCGGAACAGTCGCAGGTAGACCTCGATGTGCTCGCGCAGCGTCCGGTCCTCGCGCCCGCGCCGCTCGGCGGTCATCAGGGCGAAGATGCGAAAATGCGGGAGCAGGCCGCGCACCGGCAGCGGCTGCAGGCGCATGACCCGGTGCAGGGCGCACAGGCGCAGCGGCTCGGCGCGGGCGGCGTCGGCCCGCCGCCGCAGCGCGGCCATGAGAGCCAGCGGCAGGGTCGGGTCGGCGACAAGCTCGGCGCCGCGCGTCCCGGTGAGGACGTTGTTCGGGTGCGCGCCGGCCAGCACGCGGGCGGAACCCAGCGGCGTCACCGGCGCGAGCTCGACCGCCTCGAAGGCGCCGGCCGCGTCGAAGGCGGCCTGGGCCGCGGCCAGCGCCGCACGCGGATCGACGTAGCCGGGCGCGAACGCGGCGCTGCGCTCCTGCGCGGCCAGCAGATCGAGCGGGGTGAGCCGCTCGGCCCGCGCCGCCAGCACGTGCATGAGCAGCGAGCTGAGATCCCGCGCCGGCATCCGGACCAGCGCCTCGATCACCGGTTCTCCTCCGCAGGCGCGCGCCAGGCGAGCGAGGTGACCCTTGCGATCCATTCCACAGAGAGTATGACCGGCGCCGGGCAGGCTCCCAGCACTCCGCCGGTCCTCTACTCCCCATCATCTGATGGGTGCGCGGCGCGGGTCACAGCTCGATTGACGCGTCCGGCCGGGGGCGCGATGCTCCGCCGATGCAGCAGCTCGACGGAAAGGTCGCGGTCATCACCGGTGGCGCCAGCGGCATCGGCCTCGCCATGGCGCGCCGCTTCGCCCAGGAGAAGATGAAGCTGGTGCTGCTCGACATCGAGGAGCCGGCGCTCGCCGCGGCCGAGCGCGCGCTGCGCGACGACGGCGCCACGGTGCTGGCGATCCGGACCGACGTGTCGCGGGCCGCCGATCTCGAGGCGGCCGCCGGGAGGGCGCAGGCCGCCTTCGGCACCCTGCACGTCATCTGCAACAACGCCGGCGTCGGCGGCGCGCCCGGCGCGACCTGGAGCCTGTCGGAGGAGGACTGGGACTGGGTCCTGTCGATCAACCTGCGCGGCGTGATCAACGGCGTGCGCATCTTCCTGCCCCCGCTTCTGGCCAGCGGCGAGGAGGGGCACATCGTCAACACGTCGTCGATGGCCGGGCTCACCTCGACGCCGTTCATGAGCGCCTACACGGTGGCCAAGCACGGCGTCGTCGCGCTGTCCGAGGTGCTGGCAAAGGAGCTGGAGCTGACCGGCGCCAAGGTCGGCGTGTCGGTGCTCTGTCCCGGCTTCGTGAAGACGCAGATCCACATGTCGGAGCGCAACCGGCCGCGCGACGAGAGCGCCGTCGCGGCCGCTGCCGGCCCCGCCCCGGCCATCGCCGAGGCGATCCTGAAGCTCGTCGAGTCGGGGCAGCCGCCCGAGGCGGTCGCCGAGCGCGTGCTCGACGCGATCCGCGAGCCTCGCTTCTACGTGCTCACGCACCCGGAGATGAAGCCGGCCATCCAGCACCGCATGCGCGACATCCTCGAGGAGCGACCTCCCGGCATCGATCCGATGTCGCGCGCGCTCCACCAGCGCGGCTGAGGGCGCGACCCGGCCGCCCCCCGCCTCAGTCGAGGAAGGCGTCCGCGTCCCGCGCCGTGACCTCGGGGATCTCTTCCATCGGCGTGTGCCCGGCGCCGGGATAGATGCGCAGCTGCGAGCCGGCGATGCCCCGATGGAAGCGGTGGGCGTTCGCGACCGGGATCCACACGTCCGCCTCGCCCCACTGGATGAGGACCGGCACGGCCAGCCTGCCCAGCGCGTCGTCGAGCAGCGGGTCGGCCGGACCGGTGAGACGATCGATCAGCGCCTGCCGGTTGCCCTCGCGCCGCACCATCGCGTGGTAGCGGTCGACGAGCGCGTCGCTCACCCTGGCGTCGTCGCCGTACACCTCCTCGAGGTTGCTGCGAACGATGAAGCGCGGCGTCAGGTGGCGCAGCACGCGGTTGAGCACCGGTGTCTGCGCCAGCTTGAAGATGGCCGGCGGCGGAACGCCGGAGAGCCCGGCCGGATCGATCAGCACCAGCTTGCGCACGCGCTCCGGATGCGCGAGCGCCAGCGCCACCGCGACGCGGCCGCCCAGCGAGTTGCCGGCCACGTCGGCGCGCGCGATGCCGAGCCGCGCCAGGAACGCCGCCAGCACGCGCGCGTGGCGCTCGACCCGGTAGTCGCGATCGGGCGCCGGACCGGTCAGCCCGAAGCCGGGCAGGTCGAGCCGCACGACGCGCCGCTTGCCGGCCAGCGCCCGGGTCCACGCGTCCCACGTGTGCAGCGACGACGACGTCCCGTGCACCAGCAGGAGCGGCGGCCCCGCGCCCTCGTCGCGGTAGTGCACGCGCATGCCCTCGAGGTCCATGAAGCGCGACGGCGCCGCGCCGTACTCGCCCATCAGATCCTCGAGCGGGATGTCGCCGCGGTACATCGAAGCGCCGGCCACCAGCACGATCAGCAGCAGGCCGCCCAGCGCGATGGCGACCACGCGCAGGACGCGCCGGCGCGGCGCGCTCTCGCGATCTCCTGACGAGACATCCGGTGTCGCGCGCATCGAGCGAGCGCAGCGTAACACCGGCACCAGGGCTCACCCTGTCGGCCGGAGCTCCGGCCGACACCGTCTCTGCCCGCCTCCCGCGCCGCCGCGGCCGCCGCCAGGTGCGCATCGATTGCGCACCCCGCTCCCGAAAAATCGAGATGCGGTGCGCAGATAATTGTTCACCCACGCAGGGTGACAGTAGAATGACCGCCGACCCGGGGGCAGTCGGGGCTCGGGATGGGTTTGAGCGGATGGGGGGCTTCCCGAACTTCAGCAGCGGCGGTGCGGTCTATCGCTTCAGCCGGCGCATCGGTCGTGGCGGGATGGGCGAGATCTATCTCGGCCTGCAGGAGGGCATCGGCGGCCTCGAGCGGCTGGTGGTGGTCAAGCGGATCTACGCCCAGCTCGGCGAGGACGAGCGGTTCAGCCGCCTGCTGGTCCAGGAAGCGCGCCTGGCGGCGACCATCCAGCACCCGAACGTCGTGCAGATCCTCGACCTCGGCAGGGACGCGAACGGCTACTTCCTCGTCATGGAGTACCTGTCCGGCGAATCGGCGGTCTATGTGTCGCGAGCGCTGCGCGACCGCGGCGAGCGAGTGCCGCCCGCGATCGCCTGCCGTCTGGCCGCCGACGTCGCCGCCGGGCTGCACTGCGCTCACACGGCGACCGACGCGGCCGGCCAGCCGCAGCCGATCGTCCACCGCGACGTCACGCCGTCGAACCTGGTCCTCTGCTACAACGGCGCGGTCAAGGTCGTCAACTTCGGCGTGGCGCGGGCCAACCTGCCGGAGGGGCAGACCGGCGCGGGCATCAAGGGAAAGCTGTCGTACCTGGCGCCCGAGCAGATCGACAACCGTCCGCTCGACGGCAGGACCGACGTGTTCCAGCTCGGCATCTGCCTGCACGAGATGCTGACCGGGCAGCGCCTGTTCCGCGGCGAGAACGATCACGCGCGCGTCGCGGCGGTGCTGGAGCGCCCGATCCCCGCGCCCAGCGAGATCGTCCCGTCTCTGCCCGACTCGGTCGACAAGGTGGTGCTGTGGGCGCTCGAGCGCGATCCGGCCAGGCGCCCGGAGTCGGCCGAGCACTTCCGCCTCGCGCTCGAGGAGGCCCTGGCCAGGAACGGCATGGTCGGCCCGCACGACCTGGCCGCGTGGATGAAGGTCACGTTCGCCGAACGGCTCGCCCAGCGCACGCAGTTCGAGCGGCGCTGCGTGGCCGAGATGCGTGCGCGGCGATCGAGCGACCGCCTGCCGTCCATCGACGATGCGGGCGTGACGCCGCCGCCCGATCCGACCGGTGCGCTCCACTTCGTGTACGACGCGATGGGCGCCGGCCGACGCGGTCGAGCCGGGCGTGGCCGACGTCCGCTCCGGCACCGGCAGCGCGAGCATCCCGGCCACTGTGCTGACCGAGCCGCGCCGGGCCTGGATCGCGCCCGGCCTGGCCGCCTTCGCGCTGCTCCTTGTCACCAGCAGCGCGATCGCGTGGCACGTCGATGGAGACGAGGCCGGCGCGCCCCCGGTGGCGCGACTGGCGGTCGCCCCGCCTGCGCCCCCGCCGCCCGCCGCGGCGCCGGCGCCGGCGTCGTCACGTTCGTTCGACGTCGCCGTCGTGGCGGCGCCGGAGCGCGCGGTCATCGAGATCGACGACATCGAGGTCGGGCCGCGGATCGTACCGGGTGAGCCTGCCGATGGACGGCGCGCGGCACGTGCTGACCGTGCGCGCCGACGGCTTCGAGACGAGGCGGTTCGACTTCACGGACCAGGCGCCGCCGGCCCGCATCCATCTCGAGCGCCTCGGCGGCGAGCGCCGCGCGCTGCGCGCGAGGAAGTCCCCGCGCAAGACGCCGCGGCGGCGGGCCCGCGCACGGCCGCTGACCGACAATCCAGATCCGTGGCGCGATGATCGCGGTGGGACGCGCTGATCGAGCTGTCGATGGAGCGAAGCGGGTGATGGAGCGCTGATGGAGGGGAAGGGGGAGCACATGGCGCTGGCCGGGGATCTGCGGGACATCTCGTTCGCCGACGTGGTTCAGTTCTATTCGCAGAGCCGGCGGACGGCCGTCCTGGTGGTGAACAGCCCGGACTCGGGCGAGGAGCTGGGCTACTTCTACTTCGAGCGCGGCGAGCTCTACGACGCCCGTCTGGGCGACGCGGAGGGGATGGACGCGGTCTACCGCGGGCTCGAGCTGGGCGAGGGCACCTTCCACGTGGTCGGCGACGTACGCGCGCAGCAGCGGCGCATCTTCAAGCCGGTCGCCGCGATCCTGCTCGAGGGCATCCGCCGCCTGGACGAGGCCGGGCGCGCCCAGCCACAGCGCGATCCCGCAGCTCAAGCTCGTGAGACCGGCGACCGGTGAAGGCGCTGTGCCGGAAGAGGGTGACGACATGGCGAGGTCGGAGGTGGCTGGTCTCGAATGCCCGACGTGCAAGAAGCGCTTCATTCACGGCGAAGTCTGCCCGACCGACGGCAGCATGCTCGAGGAGGTGGCGGTCGAGCCGCCGGAGCACACGCCGGCGGCGTCGGCGCTGCAGCCGCGCACGCCGCGGCCGCGACTCTCGGCCACCTGGTGGGTCGCGGTCGGAGCCAGCCTGGCCGCGATCGCCGCCGCCGACGATCCTGTGGCTGATCCGCACCGGCGTGCTGGGCGAGAGCGCCGAGCCGGCGCAGGGCGCCAGGGCCATCGTGGAGGATCGCGGACGTCCGCCGGTGGAGAAGCACCATCCAGCCGTCCGCGGGGTGAGCGATCGCGAGATCGTGTTCGGCATGGCCGCCCCGCTCACCGGCGCGACCAAGGAGCTCGGCCGCCAGATGAAGCAAGGCGTGGACACCGCCTTCCACGCCGCCAACGAGGCCGGCGGTGTGCACGGGCGGAAGCTGCGCCTCGTCGCGCTCGACGACGGCTACGAGCCGACGCGCACCGCCGCGGCCATGAAGAACCTGGTCCAGACCGACAAGGTGTTCGGCATCATCGGCAACGTCGGCACGCCGACCGCGGCGGTCGCGATCCCGTTCGCCCTCGAGCAGAAGATGCTGTTCTACGGCGCCTTCACCGGGGCGAGTCTGCTGCGCCGCGATCCGCCGGACCGCTACGTCCTCAACTTCCGGGCCAGCTACGCCGAGGAGACCGCCGCGGTGGTCAACTATCTGGTCAAGGTCCGGCGCATCCGTCCGGCCCAGATCGCCGTGTTCGCCCAGCGCGACTCGTTCGGCGACGCCGGCACCGCGGGCGTGGCAAGGGCCCTCCGCAACCTGCGCGCCGACCGCGCGCCGCTCCTGCGGGTCGGCTACGCGCGCAACACGATCGACGTGGCCGAGGCGGTCACGCAGATCCTGGACCACCCGACGGCGATCCGCGCGGTGGTGATGGTCGGCACCTACCGGCCGTGCGCCAAGTTCATCGAGAAGATGCGCGACCTCAAGCCGAGGATGATCTTCACCAACGTCTCGTTCGTCGGCAGCACCGCGCTGGCCGAGGAGCTCCGCCTGCTCGGGCCGCGCTACGCCGACGGCGTGATCGTCACCCAGGTGGTGCCGCCGGTCGAGAGCCACGCGACCGCCATCCTCCGGTACAAGGCCGCGCTCGAGAAGCACTTCCCCGGCGAGTCGCCCGACTACGTGTCGCTGGAGGGCTACCTGGCCGCCCAGGTGATGATCGAGGCGCTCAAGCGCGCCGGTCGCGACCTCGACACCGAGCACCTGGTCAACGCCTTCGAGTCGATCCGCAACCTCGATCTCGGCATCGGCACGCCGATCACCTTCGGCCTGACCGAGCACCAGGGCTCGCACAAGGTGTGGGGCACGCAACTGGACGCGCAGGGCCGCTACGACGTCCTCGACCTCGAGTGAGCGTCGGAGTCCAGATCACGCCGACGTGATCGCAGTGGTGATCGTCGGCGATCACGTCGTCGATCACGTCCACGTGATTGGCGGCCGATCATCCAGCACCTTCCCCCACGCACAGGGCGTTCGTCGCCTGCACCAGCGCCTCCATCCGGGCGATGCTCTGCCCGAGCGCGTCCGGCGTCGCGCCGACCCCAGCCAGCACCTCGCTCACCGTTAACGCGAAATCTTCCGGGCACAGGTCAAAGCCGCCTGCCGTCTCGACCGCGCGCTTCTCGTTGACGAAGTAGCGGCCGTTGAGCGCGAACAGGGTCTGCACCAGCACCGCAGCGCAGCGGAACACCGAGCCGGCCACCTGGAAGGTGTCGCCGCGCCGCGCGGCCTTGGCCGCGGTCTCGAGCGCGAAGCCGGCCTCCCAGCCGCGCGCGATGATCGTCGCGCGCAGGGCCGGCGGATAGGGCACCGTCCTGGCCTGCAGCGCCGCGAACGCGCCGTCGCGGTCGAACAGGGCGCGGCCGTGATGCACCTCGGCCATGTACATGTGCGTGTGGAAGGCGTGCGGGTGGCCCGCCTGGTGGTGCGAGCTGTACCGCCCGGCCACGCAGTCGTCGATGTTGGCGCCGACCGCGGCCAGGTCGCGGTAGATCCAGTCCACGCGCACGCCCTCGATCTCGAGCCAGCCGCCGCCGTTGATCCACGGGCCCCATCCGCCCAGCTCGGTCACCGCGTCGGGCGGGTGGTGGTCGTCGAGCTCATGGGCAAGGTCGCGCAGATCCGCGATCGAGAAAGCGCGCGCCGGGTCGTAGTACAGGCCGAGATCGACGTCGGACAGCGTGTCGGCCTCGCCACGGGCACGCGAGCCGCCCAGCACGACGGCGGCGACACCGTCGATCGCGGCAAGACGCCCGGCGACCCGATCCGTCACATGGGACACCGCGGTCATGATCTCGACCTGCTCGTGTCTTCGTCGTGGCACATGCGAGGTGGCGAGAGTATCGTCGAGTCACGTCGACAGCCGAAGCTCCTCTGCGTGCAGTCGTCGCGCTCACCCTGGCGCTGGCCGTCGGGATCATCGCGCTGGCCGGGATCGCAGGGCTGACCGGCTCGATCGCGGCGGCCGTCGCGATCGCCGCGCTGCTCGCGATCGTGACCGGCGCGCTTCTGTGGCGCCGCCCGATCGTCGCGCTCGAGCGCGCCGCCTGCTCGCGCGCGCTCCTGGTCGTCTCCGCCCTGTCGTCGATCGTGGCGCTGGTGCAGATCGGCCGCCTCGCCGTGTTCATGGTGGCCCCGACGCAGGTCGCCTACTCGACGATGCCGTGGAGCAAGTGGGAGTGCGTCCACTCGTGCGTGTCGGCCTACTTCGTCGCGGCAGAGTCGGCCGACGTGGCGCCCAACCTGTACGACGAGTCGCTCTACTCGCTGCCCGGCGATCCGAAGAGGCCCCGGATGGCGCGGATGATCGGCCCGTTCCGGATCGACGCCTACGAGTACCCACCCCCGTTCCTGCTGCTGCCGCGCGCGCTCAGGCTGCTGACGCCGGACTTCGTGCACTACCGCATGCTCTGGTTCGCGATCAACGTCGGCGGGATCCTGCTCGTGCTGCTGATGGTGGCGCGCAGGCTCGGCCCGACAGCCGGCACGCGCGCGCTGCTGCTCGTCGCCTCTCGTGTTCGCCGCCCTCCCGGCGGCCAACATGTTGCAGAAGGGGAACGTCCAGGCGCTGGTCATCGCCATGGCGGTCGCGTCCATGCTCCTTTTCGAGCGGCGTCGCTTCGCCGCCGGCGGCGCGCTGCTGGCCTTCGCGACCCTGAGCAAGCTGTTCCCCGGCGTGCTGCTGCTGTATCTCCTCGTGCGCCGGAAGTGGCACGCGCTGGCCTGGACGTCGGCCTGGTCGGCCGTCTTCGTGGCGGCCACGATGATCGACATCGGCTGGGCTCCGTTCGCGACCTTCTTCGATCACCTGCCGGCGCTGCTCAGCGGCGAGGCGTTCCCGGCCTTCCGGCAGCCCGCCGCCATCGCCATCAACTACTCGCTGCCCGGCATCGCCTTCAAGCTCGGTCTGTTCGGAGTGCCCGGCATGGGGTTCGGCGTGGCCAAGATCATCGGGTGGCTCTACAGCGTGGTCCTGATCCTGGTCACGGTGGTGGTCGCGCTGCGCGAGCCGCGCGAGGGCCGCGAGCCGCTCCTGTGGCTGGCGATCCTCATCCTCGCCACGCTGCGCAGCCCGTTTCTGCCCCAGGCCTACGCGTCGTTCCCGTCGCTGTGGCTGATGGCGCTCCTGCCCGCGGTCTGCCCGACCGGGCGGACGCTGCTGCTCGCGCTCCTGGCCTGGGCCTCGCTGAACATCTTCATCCCGGTCGACTCCGGCCTCGACGCCGGCCTGGTCGCGGCCCTGAGCTCGCTGCCCCAGGCGGTCACGATCGGCGTCGCCGCCGCGGCGCTGATTGTGTCGTGGCCGCGCTCCGGGCCGCGCTCGGTTCCGCGCCTCAGATGAGGCGGGCGCGCAGGCGCTGGGTGGCCTGCTCGAGGGCGAACACAGTGATGAAGACGACGACAAGGATGGTCGCGACAGCGTCGTACTCGCTGTTGCGGAAGCGCGCCATCAGCTCGAAGCCGATGCCGCCGGCGCTCACCACGCCGAGGATCGTCGCGGTGCGCACGTTGCGCTCCAGGATGTACTGGACGTAGGCCACGTACTGCGGCAGTACCTGGGGCAGCACCGCCATGCGCAGCACCTTGACCCGGTTGCCTCCGGTGGCGCGCAGGGCCTGCTGCGGTCCCGGCTCGGCGTTCTCGATGTCGTCGGCGAAGAACTTGCCGAGGAATCCGCTGGTGTGGAAGCCGAGCGCCAGGACGCCGGCCACCGGCCCCGGCCCGTACATGATGACGAGGATGAGCGCGACGATCAGCTCCGGGATGGCGCGCACCAGGCTGCACAGCGCGCGCGCAAGGTCGTACGTGAACCGGCCGGTGCTGTAGTTGCGCGCGGCGAAGAAGCCGAGCGGCACCGCCAGCAGCACCGACAGGATGGTCCCCCAGATCGCGATCTCGATCGTGTCGATCATGAGCGACGTGCACTTGCGCAGGTAGCCGAAGCGCTCGACGTAGAACGGCTCGACCGGCGAGCCGGCCATGCGCGGGTTGATCGGACGGTCCTCGATCCGCGCGAAGAGCGGCAGGTCGTCCGGATCGATCATCTGCTTCCAGCGCTCGACCGCGGCCTTGTCGGACGGATCGGGCGGCTTCGCCCCGCGAGGCCGCATCTCGCCCAGCTGGATCATGCGCTCGACCCGACGTGCCTCCTCCAGCCGGACCGGCCAGGCCTGCGACACGAATTCGCCCCCGCGGCCGAGCGCGCCGGGGGTCGTGGCCACGCCGTGGTGCAGCTCGACGTGCGTGAACGAGAACGCCATGACCACCGACACACCGAGCAAGATCAGGATGAGCCGCGTCCCGAACGGCTGGCGCAGCTTCCAGCCGTCGCCCAGCGGCGGCGAGGGGGGCATCGGGGCCGCCATCGACTTACGCCGCCTCCCCGGACGACGCACCGTCCTCTGCGGCGCGCGCCGCGCGGTCGGCGCCGTACACAGCGTCGAGCCGCTCGTCGGTCAGATCGGCCGGCGCGCCGTCGAAGGCGAGCGTGCCGTCGCGGATGGCCACGATGCGGTCGGCGAACTCGACGGCGAGCTCGACCTGGTGCAGGCTGCACAGCACCGTGGCGCCGGCCTCGCGCGACGCGTCGCGCAGGAGGCGCAGCACGCTGCGACTGACCGCCGGGTCCAGGCTGGAGACCGGCTCGTCGGCCAGCACCACCGCCGGGTCGAGCATGAACGCGCGCGCGATCGCCACGCGCTGCTTCTGCCCGCCCGACAGCTGGGCCGCGCGCCGGTACAGCTGCTCCTCGACCAGGCCGACCCGCGCCAGCAGATTGCAGGCGCGGCGCACGTGGTGGCGCGGCCACAGTCGCAGGAGGATGCGCGCCGTCGACACGACCGGCAAGGTCCCGGTCAGCACGTTGTCGAGCACCGACAGACGAGGCACCAGATCGAACTCCTGGTGCACGGTGCCGACCCGGCGCTGGATCGAGGGGACCGCGCGCCGCGTGATCGGCTCGCCGTCGAACGCGATGGCCCCGCCGCTCAGCTCGACGAGGCCGTTGACCAGCCGCAGCAGGGTCAACTTGCCGGAGCCGGACGGACCGATGATGGCGCAGAACTGGCCGCGCGGCACCTCGAAGCTCACGCCGGCCAGGGCGCGGGTGCCGTCGGGGAACTGCTTCTCCACGCGGTCGAAGCGCAGCATGACGCGCTCTGTGGCCGCGCCGGCGGCCTGATCCTTCTCGGGCCGCATTCGCTCAGCGCTGGCCGGCCTTCTGGATGATCTCGTTCATGAGCTCCTCGCTCACGACCAGCTGCTTGGCCGCGCGGTCGAACATCGACGGGTCCGCCTCGGAGTTGTAGCGGTCGACCTGCTTGCCGCCGTAGCCCAGGATCATCTCCTTGGTCACGCCCTTGGCCTTGTGGATGTCATGGAACGCCTTGCGCAGGCGCGTCTTGACCGCGGCCGGCAGAGCCGCGCGCATCGCGATGGGCGGCGACGGCAGCTCCAGGCTCCTGGCCAGCAGCACGACCTTGTCGCCGTCGATGGCGCTTGCCTCGACCGCCTTGTCGTAGGCGTTGATCGAGGCCGCCGCGGCGTCGACGTGGCCGGCCTCGAGCTGCTCGAGCGAGGCGCTGTGGCTGCCGGCCATCAGGATCTTGCCCAGGTCGCGCGTCGGATCGATGCCGGCGGCCACCAGCATGGCCACCGGCGCGGTGAAGCTCGAGGTCGACTTGGGATCGCCCAGCGCGACGGTCTTGCCGCGCAGGTCGGCCAGGCCCTTCATGCCCGAGTCCTTGCGGTGAAAGAAGCCGGCGTAGTAGATCGACTTTCCTCCCGTCTCCTCCACCGCGAGCAGCTCGGCCGCGCCGCGCCCCTTGGCCTCCAGGAACGTGCTCGGGCCGAAGAAGGCGACATCGATGTGACCGGCCGCCATGCCCTCGACGACGGCGTTGTAGGAGTCGCCCATGGCGAGCTTGAAGTGGATGTCGTCGACCCGCGTGATGGCACCGAACAGCGGCCCGTAGTCGTCGAGCACGCTCCTGGCACCGGTCTCGGACGGGATCAGCATGACGACGAGCGGCCTCGCGGCGCTCCCGTCGCGCTCCTCGCCTCCGCCGCCGGCGGCGCTGTCGCTCTTGCAGCCCACCGCGCCCGCGATCGCGGCGCACGCGAGCAGGCCGGTAGACCAGGAGTGCATCATGGCTGACCTCCGGGACACGATTCCCGGGCCCTTATACCTCAGTGGCTTGGAGGTTGTGTGACTACCCGGTGACACGACCCGGAGGCCCGCGAAGTAGCCCGATTCAGCCGCGCGACCGGGCCAGGCGGCGGCGCAGGGCCGCGGCGGCGGCCAGCCCGAGCAGCGCCGCGATCGCCCAGCACCAGGGGGAGAGCCACCACCCGGGAGCGAGCGGGTCGGGCGGCGTCTCGGCCGGTGCGGCGCTGAGCGCGCGCACCGTCCCGTCGTAGGTGACGACGAACAGGAGGTCGCCGGACGGCACCAGCCCGCCCACGATGGCCGAGCCGAGATCGGTCTGCCAGCGCTCGGCGCCGCCGCGCACGTCGAGCGCGCGCAGCACGCCGTCGACCCCGCCGGCCCACACGATGCGATCGGTCACCACCGGCGAGGCCAGAAAGCCGCGCGCCTCGAGGTGGTACGCGACCGGGTGGGTGCGGCTCGGGCCGGTGTCCTGCCTCCACGCCACCCCGCCGCTGGCCGCCTCGACAGCGTAGAGATAGCGCCGCGGCGTGGGCAGCAGCAGCAGACCGTGGGCCAGCGCCGGCGTGCCCAGGCTCCACCGCGACCAGCCGCCGTAAAGCCGCTCGGTCCAGCGCGCCTCGCCCGTGTCGATGTCGATCGCGCTCAGGCCCTCCTCGGCGTTGCCGGAGTAGACGGTGTCGCCGTCGACGACCGGCGACGAGTGGATGCGGGTTGAACGCGCGATACGATCGCGCCCATCGCTGCGACAGGTCGCCGGTGTCGAGCGCGAGCAGCGAGCTCGGCCCGCGCCCCAGCGGCACGATCACGCGGCCGGACGCGACCGCGGGCGACGAGTAGAGGTGGCTCCAGATCGACGCGGCCTGGACGCCGGCCAGGACCGCGCCGGTCTCGAGATCGACGGCGGCGAAGCGGCGCTGGTTGCCTGCGTAGACCCGGCCGCCGGCGACGACAGGCGCCGCGTACAGCGCGGACAGCTCCTCCTCCTGGCCGGCGGCGAGGTCGACCTTCCACCGCTCGCGGCCATCGTCGACGCGATGAGCGTGCAGCCAGCCGTCGGTCGTGGTGAAGACGACAGTGTCGCCGGCCACCGCCGGTGTGGCGGCCACCGAGCCGATGCCGCGCCGCTGCCACAGGCGATCGCCGCGCCGCGCGTCGAACGCGACCAGGCCGCCGTGGCGACTGTCGGACAAATCCACCACCGGGACGAACAGGCGGCCTCCGGCCAGGACCGGCCCGCCCGCGCGCGCGTGTCCGCCGATGGCACGGGCCCAGATCGGGCGCAGCGGCGGCGACAGCTCGGCGTCGACGAAGCCGCGGTGCTCGGCCGAGCCCTGCAGCATCGGCCAGTCGGGCAGGGCGGCGTCTGCTGATCGCGTCGCTTCCGCCTCGATCACGCAGAAGCGGCTGGACGCGTGCACGCTCTTGCCGCCGCGCCACGCCTGCACGTCGATCGTGTGCCAGCGCGACCCGGACAGCGTCGCCTCGCCGGCGTACGCCCAGCCGCCGGCCGGCGCGAGCCGCACCCGGGGCGCGCCGTCCAGCGAGTACTCGACGGCGTCGGGCGCGGATCCCAGCTCGACCGCCGCGATCACCGAGATGCGGCCGGGCGGCACGCAGTCGCCCGGCCGCGGATACGAGACGGCGACGAGCGGCTCGCGCACGACCGTGTGATGCTCGAGGGAGAAGCGCTGGCCGCGCAGCTCGACGAGGCGGTAGCCGGCCGGCGTGTAGTCGATGCCGCCCATCACCGCTGTCTGCGTGTTCACCTCGACGAGACGTCCGCGCTTCATCACCCGGTTGTCGTGGCTGTGGCCGGTGAAGAGATAGTCGACGCCGCGCCGCGCCAGCTCCCGGGCCATCTCGTTCGACGGCGTTGCGTGGGTGAGCACGACGAGCGGGCCGGCGGCCCGCCGCGCGGCCAGATCGCGGTTGACGAAGCCGAGCTGCGCCTCGACGCTGGCCATGAAGTTGAGCGCGATGAAGTGCACGCCGCCGGCGTCGAAGCTGTGCATGGGCGGCCCCAGCCGCCGGCGGTAGCTGATGCCGTCGTCGTGCCAGTCGTGGTTGCCGACCACCGGGACGAACGGCACCGGGACGTCGCGCAGCGCGGCGGCCAGCGCGGCGAACTCGGACGCCTGCGTGCCCGCGGTGATGTCGCCGGTGACGACGAGGAACCAGGGCGGCGGAATCGCGCCGGCGGCCTGCTGCAGCGCCCGCCGCGTCTCCTGCTCGCTGTTCGTCCCGACATGGGTGTCGGACGCGTGCACGAAGCGCAGCGGCCCGGTCGCCGCCATCGGCCGCAGCAGCAGGGCAATCTCTCCACCGCCCTCCGCCACCGCACGCCACACCGGCCCGGGCGCGAAGCCCTCCGGCGTCCGCACCCAGACGATGCCGGGACCCGGAGCGTCGAGGTGGAAGCGCCCGTCGCCGTCGGTTGTCGCGACGACGTCGGTCTCCCAGAACACGAGCGCGCCGGCCACCGGCTCGTCCGCGTCCGAGATCGCGCCGCTCTCATCGCGGTCGGCCAGCACGACGCCATCGACCGCGATGGACACGGCGAACAGCTGGACCAAGGCGAGCGACATCATCCTTTACCTGACTCGATAGCAGGTTGACAGCGCGGGATGAACTGTCCCCGAGTAGTGTGTCATTCGCCTTCCTTTAATCGGGACCTGTTGTTACCTTCCAGCCACAAATCACACACACGAAGGCGAGGAGCGGCTCATGCGCGTTGGAAGACCGAGGGTGGAGCTCGTTGCGGGACTTGCGTTGCTGCTGATGGCGTGCGGCAAGGAGGGCAGCAAGAGCGAGAAGAAGGACGAGCCGACTCCTCAGGGCGGGACCGCCGGGACCGAAGGTGGAGGCACCGAGGCGAAGGGCGGTACGGAGCAGGGCGGCGCGGCCGGCGGTGAGGTCATCATCTGGGCCGACGACAAGCGCGCCGCGGTGCTGAGCGAGTTCGCCACCAAGTTCGCGTCCACCGGAGGCTTCGCCTTGAAGGTCCAGGCGGTCTCCAAGGATCTGCAGACCAACTTCGTGACCGCGTCGCAGGCCGGCAAGGGCCCGGACATCGTCGTCGGCGCGCACGACTGGATCGGCAACCTGGTCCAGAACGGCGCCATCGAGCCGATCCAGCTCACCGACGAGCAGAAGGGCGCCTTCAACCCGCTCGCCATCAAGGGCGTCACCTTCAACGGCCAGGTCTACGCCGTGCCGTACGCGGTCGAGAACCTCGCGCTCATCCGCAACACCGAGCTGGCCGCCGAGGCGCCCGCGACGATGGAGGACGCTGGTCGCGGCCGGCAAGAAGCTCAAGTCGGAGAAGAAGGCGGCCGAGATCCTCGCGCCTGCAGGTCGGCAACAACGGCGACGCCTACCACATCTATCCGCTCTACGCGTCGGGCGGCGGCTACCTGTTCGGCGTCGGCGCCAACGGCGACTACGACCCCAAGGACCTCGGCGTGGCCAAGCCGGAGGCGGTCGCGGCGTTCGCCAAGATCGGCAAGCTGGGCGAGAAGGGGGCAGGCGCGCTCAAGCGCTCGATCGGCCCGGAGAACTCGATCAGCGTGTTCACCGGCAAGAAGAGCGCGTTCCTGGTCTCCGGGCCGTGGGCCATCACCGACATCAAGAAGGCCGGCATCAAGTACGACATCACGGCCGATCCCGGGCTTCGAGGGCGGCAAGCCGGCCAAGCCGTTCGTCGGCGTGCAGGCCTTCTACGTGGCGGCCAAGGGCAAGAACAAGGCGCTGGCCCAGGAGTTCGTCAGCAACTACCTGACCCAGCCGGACCTGGCGGTCGCGCTGTACAAGGCCGAGCCGCGCCCGCCGGCGCTGACCGCCGCGCTCGAGCAGGTCAAGGCCGAGGACCCGGACCTCGAGAAGTTCCTCGAGGCGGGCGAGTCGGGCGACATCCTGCCCGCCATCCCGGCGATGGCGGCGGTGTGGGATCCGTTCGGCAAGGCCGCGGCCGCGGTGGTGGGCGGCGCCAATCCGAAGACGACCGTGGCCGCCGCTGCCAAGGCCATCGCCGACCAGATCAAGTGATCGATCCGGGTGGCCCGGCCCGCGCGCGTCGGGCCACCTCTGCAGCAGGAGAGCGCCGTGGCTGATCTCCCCGACAGCAAGAGCGGTTCTTCTCCCCGGTCGGGCATGCGCCGGCCGCTGCTGCGCTCCGGCACGGCGCTGGGGCTGATCCTCAAGATCCTCCTGCTCGGCACGGTCGCGGGGATCGCGGTGTTCGGCGCGTTCCCGCTCATCGAGCAGCGCCTGTGGTCCGGCCTCGCAGTGCTCGTCGCGGCGACCGCGGTCCTGTTCTACATCTACATCTCGCCGCGCAACATCCCGGCCAAGTACCTGGTCCCGGGCACGGTGTTCCTGCTCGCGTTCCAGGTCTTCCCGGTGCTGTACACGGTCGCGACCGCGTTCACGAACTTCGGCGACGGCCACCGCGGCACCAAGCAGGACGCGGTCGCGCGCCATCGAGGCCGGCTCGGTGCAGCGCGTGGCCGGCGCGGCGCAGTTCCAGCTCTCGATCGGCGTCAACGGCGATCCGCTGACCGGCGACATCGTCTTTCTGCTCGGCGACCGCGCGGCGCGCAAGCTGTACGTCGGCACCAGCGAGGGTCTACGAGGAGCTGCCCGCGTCGGACGCGACCGTGTCGCCGGCCGGCAAGATCACCGCGCGCCAAGGGCTACACCGTGCTGACCATCGCCCAGGCGGCGAGGCGCGGCGAGGCAGTCGGCGCGTTCCGGGTGCCGACCGAGAAGGGGGCGATCCGCAGCCAGGGGCTGTCGAGCGCGTACGAGGGATCGGCGCAGATCGAGCTACGACGAGAGCTGCGACTGCATCCGCGATGCGGTGAGCGGCAAGACCTGGACCGCCGACGACGTCGACGGCTACTTCCGCGACGACGGCGGCAACGCCCTGGCCCAGGGCTGGAAGGTCAACGTCGGGCTGCGCAACTTCGCGGCCGTGCTGACCAACCCGGTCATCAGCCGCTACTTCTTCCGCATCCTGCTCTGGAACTTCGCCTTCGCGCTGCTGACCGTGGTGCTGTCGTTCGCGCTTCGGCCTGCTCATGGCGCTGGTGTTCAACAGCGAGCGGCTGCGCGGGCAGCGGCTGTACCGCTCGCTGCTCATCCTGCCCTACGCCATGCCGTCGTTCGCGATGCTGCTGGTGTGGCGCGACATGTTCAACACCGACTTCGGCCTGATCAACCGGCATGTTCGGGCTGGACGTCAACTGGTTCGGCGAGCCCTGGCCGGCGCGCGCTCGCGATCCTGCTGGTGCAGGTCTGGCTGGGCTATCCGTACATGTTCCTGGTGTCGACCGGCGCGCTGCAGGCGATCCCGGCCGACCTGACCGAGGCGGCCGCAGGTCGACGGCGCCAAGCCGTTCCACGCCTTCCGCACCATCACGTTCCCGCTGCTGCTGGTGGCGCTGGCGCCGCTGCTGATCTCGTCGTTCGCATTCAACTTCAACAACTTCAACGCCATCTATCTGACGTCGGAGGGCGGGCCGTTCCCGCCCGACAATCCGCAGGTCGGCGCCACCGATCTCCTCATCACGTACACCTACCGGCTGGCTTTCGGCGCGCAGGGCGCGCAGTACGGCCTGGCGGCGGCCATCTCGATCTTCATCTTCCTGATCGTGGCCGCGGTGTCGATCGTCGGCTTCCGGCGCGCGCAGACGCTCGAGGAGATCAACTGATGGCCGAGCCCACCACGGGTGCGAAGTACCTGGGCAGCGCCAAGGGCAGCTGGTTCCGCCAGGTCGGCTGGCGCCACATCGTCGGGCTCATCGCGCTGTTCTTCGCGCTGTTCCCGATCCTGTTCGTGGTCTCCGCCGCCTTCAATCCGCTCGGCACGCTGAGCTCGGCCGAGCTGATCCCGACCGGGGCCAGCCTGGACAACTTCCGCAACCTCCTCGTCGGGACCATGGAGGGCACCGGCATCCGGCGCATCCGCTTCGTCTCCTGGTTCACCAACACGCTCATCATCGGCGTCACCTCGGCGGTGGTGTCGATGTTCGTGTCCGCCTGCGCCGCCTTCGCGTTCTCGCGCTACCGCTTCCGCGGGCGCCGGATCGGCCTGCTGTCGCTGCTGCTGGTGCAGATGTTCCCGCAGTTCCTGGCGGTCGTGGCGCTCTACCTCATGTTCACGACCATCAGCGACCTGTACCCGCCGATCGGCTTCAACACGCGGTGGTCGCTGATCCTGCTCTACCTGGGCGGCGCGCTGGGCGTGAACACCTGGCTGATGAAGGGCTTCCTCGACACCATCCCCAAGGAGCTCGACGAGTCGGCCAAGGTGGACGGCGCCACCCACACGCAGATCTTCTTCGGCATCATCCTGCCGCTGGTGACGCCGATCCTGGCGGTCACCGGCCTCTCGGCTTCATCTGGGCGGTCAACGAGTTCCTGCTGGCCAGCATCTTCCTGACCGACCTCGACTCGCAGACGCTGGCGGTCGGGCTGTACGGCCTGGTCGCCGGCGAGCGCAACAACAACTTCGGCGTCTACTGCGCCGGGCGCGATCCTGACGGCCATCCCGACCGTGGCGCTGTTCCAGTTCCTGCAGCGCTACATCGTCAGCGGGCTGACCTCCGGCGCGGTCAAGGGCTGAAACCGGCGACGGCCACAACCGAGAGGACCCCCATGGCCGAGGTCATCCTCGACAAGATCAACAAGAAGTACGAGAACGGGTTCCACGCCGTGAAGGACCTGGATCTGGAGATCGCCGACGGCGAGTTCCTGGTCCTCGTCGGTCCGTCCGGCTGCGGCAAGAGCACGGCGCTGCGCATGGTGGCCGGCCTCGAGGACATCTCCAGCGGCGTGCTGCGCATCGGCGACCCGCGTGGTCAACACGCTCTCGCCCAAGGACCGCGACATCGCGATGGTGTTCCAGTCCTACGCGCTCTACCCGCACATGACGGTGGCCGACAACATCGCCTACGGGCTGCGCATCCGCGGCATGAGCAAGGACGAGGTCGCCAAGCGGGTCAAGCGCGCGGCCGACATGCTCGAGCTGGGGCCGCTGCTCGACCGCCGCCCCAAGCAGCTGTCGGGCGGGCAGCGCCAGCGCGTGGCCATGGGGCGCGCCATCGTGCGCGAGCCGCAGGTCTTCCTGATGGACGAGCCGCTGTCCAACCTGGACGCCAAGCTGCGCGTGCAGATGCGCGCCGAGATCGCCCAGCTGCAGCGCGACCTCAACGTCACCACGATCTACGTCACCCACGATCAGGTCGAGGCCATGACAATGGGCGACCGGGTCGCGGTGATGAAGGCCGGCCTCCTGCAGCAGGTCGGCAACCCGCAGTTCATCTACGACAACCCGGACAACCTGTTCGTCGCCGGCTTCATCGGCTCGCCGCCGATGAACATGGCGCTCGCACGCATCGAGCGCGAGGGTGACGGCCTGGCGGTGAAGCTCGGCTCTGCGCGCCTCGCCCTGGCGCCGGCGGCCGTCGCCGGCCGCGCCGCGCTCAAGTCGTACGTCGACCGCGAGGTCGCGGTCGGCATCCGCAGCGAGGACATGGAGGACGCGCGCCTGGTGCGCGACGGCCGCCCCGACACGCGGCTGCGCGCGACGGTCAACCTGACCGAGGCGCTCGGCTCCGCAGATCGTCGTCCACTTCGAGATCGACGCGGCGCCGGTCGTCACCGAGGACACGCGCCTGCTCGAGAAGGACTCCGGCAAGGCCGAGGTGGCGCTCCCCCACACATCGGGCACCCGCTTCGTCGCGTCGCTTCGCGCCGCGCTCGCAGGTTCGCCCGCGCGACGAGATCGAGGTCGTCGTCGACACCGAGCGCCTGCACTTCTTCGATCCGAAGTCCGGCGTGGCGATCCGGAGCTAGGCGCCGGGCGCGGCCAGGCTCGCGCGCAGGAACGCGGCCACCTCGTCGCAGAGGTGCGCCTGGTACGCGACGCGGTCGAAGCCGGGCGGATCCGAGACCGGGCGGGAAGCTGCGGACCGGCGAGCGCCGGCGGCGGCGGCGTCACGAACGCGAAGTGGCCCGCGCCGGGGACGACCTGGAAGTCCATGCGCGCGCCGGCGGGGAGTCCGGCCAGCACGCGCTCGATGAACGCGACAGGAATGTGCTCGTCGCGCTCCCCGGCGCGCACCATCAGCGGCGCGCGCACCTCGGCCAGCGCGCCCGGCCCCATCAGCCACGGGAACGCGGGCGCCAGCAGCACCAGCGCGCAGATGCGCGGATCCGGTTCGACCGGGACCGGATGTGCCACGCCGTCCGGCGTCTGATCGGGCAGCGCCATCGGACGGCCCCCGGCCGCGGCCAGCGCCGTGTAGCCGCCGGACGAGTGCCCGATCACGGCGGCGCGGCCGGCCAGGAGGTGCGGGCCGAGGTGGGCGTCGGCGAACGCGGCGTCGAGCGCGAGCCGCACGTGCCGCGGCCGGTTGGCCAGGTTCGCCGGCGTCCCGTCGAGCGAGTTGTCGGACCGCGAGTTGCCGGGATGCTCGACGAGCACGACCGCGAATCCACCGCGCGCCAGATGCGTCGCCAGCCCGCGATGACTCCACGGCGTCCCGCCCTTGCCGTGCGAGACCGCGACCACCGGCAAGCGCGAGCCGACCACCGGCCCGTCGACCGCGACGTCGATCGAGTAAGGCCCGAAGCTCTCGGTCCGCGCCGCCGCGCGGGTCGGGTACAGCACTCGCACCGGCACCGTCGCGCCCTGTGCCCGATCGTCGACCTCGAGCACGCGGCAGCCGGCGTTCACGGCATCGTCCATGCGCCGCTTATCGCACGGATCGGCCGGCGAGGTGCCGGCCGACCGTGGGGCTCTCTCAGGAGAGGTGATGGACCGGCTGCAGGCCGTAGACCGGCGTGGAGAGTCCCTCCATGCGGGCCTTGAGCTGCAGCGCGAGGTAGAGCGAGTAGTGGCGCGACTGGTGCAGGTTGCCGCCGTGGAACCACAGCGCCTCCTGCTGGGTCGGCTTCCACATGTTGCGCTGCTCGCCTTCCCATGGGCCCGGGTCCTTCTTCGTGTCCGAGCCGAGGCCCCAGACCTTGCCCACCCGATCCGCCACCTCCTGGCTGATCAGATCGGCGACCCAGCCGTTCATCGAGCCGTAGCCGGTCGCGTAGACGATGAGGTCGGCCGGCAGCTCGGTCCCGTCCTCCATCGCGACGCCGGTCTCGGTGATCTCTCGCACCTCGGACCCGCTCTTGAGCTTGATCTTGCCCTCGACGACGAGCTGACACGCGCCGACGTCGATGTAGTAGCCGGAGCCGCGGCGCAGGTACTTCATGAACAGGCCGCTGTCGTCGTCGCCCCAGTCGAGCATGAAGCCTGCCCGCTCCAGGGCGGCGTAGTACTCGGCGTCGCGCCGGCGGATCTCGTCGTAGGTCGGCTTGAGGATCGCGGCCATGACCCGGTACGGGATGGAGGCGAAGATCATGTCCGCCTTCCAGGTCGTCACGCCCGCGCGAACGGCCTGCTCGGAGTAGAGCGGACCCAGGGCCAGCTCCATCAGCGACTCCGACCGGACGATGTGCGTGGTCGACCGCTGGACCATCGTGACGTCCACGTCGTTCTCCCACATCGCCGCGGCGATGTCGTGGGCCGAGTTGTTCGAGCCGATGACCAGCGCCTTCTTGCCCTGCCAGCCGTCGGGGCCCGGGTGCTGCGACGAGTGGTGCTGCACGCCGCGGAAGCGCTCCATGCCCGGGAAGCGCGGGAGGTTCGGCTTGCCTGACATGCCGGTGGCGAACACGACGTGCTTCGGCCGCAGGACGAGCTTCTCGCCGCCCCGCTCCACCTCCACGGCCCACTCGGCCCGCTCGGCGTCGTACCGGGCCGAGCGACAGTTCGTCGACGCCCAGTAGTTGAGCTCCATGACGCGCGTGTACATCTCGAGCCAGTCGCCGATCTTGTCCTTGGGCGAGAACACCGGCCAGCTGGCCGGGAACGGCAGGTACGGCAGATGGTCGTACCAGACCGGATCGTGCAGGCAGAGCGACTTGTAGCGGTTGCGCCAGCTGTCGCCCGGCCGCTCGTTGCGCTCCACGATGATGGACGGCACACCCAGCTGACGCAGTCGCGCGCCGAGCCCGATGCCCTGCCTGCCCGCCGCCGACGACGACCACGTACGGCTGCTGATCGCGGCCGAGCGTGCGCGCCTCCGCCTCGCGGTCCTCCTTCCACGTCGGGCGCCCCTTGCCGGATCCGTGCTTCGCTCCCATCGGACGTCCGTGACCGAGCGGCTCCTCGTGCCCCTTGAGCTCCTCCATCGCGGTCAGCAGGGTGAAGATCTTGTCCTCGCGCACCCGCATCATCCCGGCGCCGCGCGCGGCCGCGGTCTCGAACGTGAACCAGCCGCTGATGACGCCGTCTGCCTCGGTGGCGACCTCGCCGGCTGCCGGTCGCCACGTTGACGGACGCACCGTGGAGAGCTGCGCGTGCCAGCATCGCGCCGATCGCGTCGCGTCCCTCCATGGTGCGGATGTTCCATGTGAAGGTCACCAGGTCGCGCCAGAAGGCGTCCTCCTCGAACAGGCGCACCGCGCCGTCGATATCGCCGGCAGCGAGCGTTGTCTCCAGCTGTTCCAGCACCGCCCGGAAGCGGTCATCCGGCGTCATCGTCGCCATGGTCCTCTCCCTCCCTGTTGTCGCCGCTCGACGCCCGGCGCCACGAAAGTGTGGCAGCAGGCGTGGCGGCCGCAACGGCGCCTCGACGACCTTGTCGCGCTAGAAATGCGCCGCGATCGCCGCGGCGTCGTCGGCAGACAGGGCGAGGTCGACGGCGGCGAGCGCGCTGTCGAGGTGCGCGGGCGTGCGCGGGCCGACCAGGGCGCTGTCGACGCGCGGATGGTGCAGCACCCACGCCAGCGCGAGCGTCTCCATGGAAACGCCGCGGCGCCGCGCCTCACCGGCCAGCCGGTCGAGGCCGCCGAACACCCGGTCCGAGGTCAGGTGCTGGTACGGCTCGGGACGGAGCGTCATTCGCGATCCATCCGGGTAGGGCTGGCCCGACCGGTACTTGCCGGTCAGCCACCCGCCGGCCAGCGGGCTGAAGGCGGTGAAACCGATGCCCTGATCGGCGCACAGAGGGAACATCTCCCGCTCGGCCGAGCGATCCAGCAGGCTGTAGCTGTTCTGCACCCACTCGAAGCGGGCGAGCCTGCCGAGGTCGCTCACACCCCGGGCGACCGCCATCCGCCACGCCTCGATGTTGCTCGCGCCGACATGGAGGACCTTGCCGGCGCGGACGAGGTCATCGAGAGCGCGCAGGGTCTCGTCGAGCGGCGTCTCCGGATCCGGCTCGTGGATGAGGTAGAGATCGAGCCTGTCGGTGCCGAGCCGGGTCAGGCTGGCGTCGATCTGCCGGAGGATGTGGGCGCGCGACAGGCCGCGCTGGTTCGGCCCGGGCCCGACCGGGTTGAAGACCTTGGAGCTCAGCACCAGCCGGTCTCGCACCGCGGCGCCCTTCTGCCCCAGCCATCTGCCGATGTAGGCCTCGCTCCGGCCGCCGCCATACGCGTCGGCGGTGTCGAACAGGTTGATGCCCGCGTCCCACGCGCGGTCCATGAGGTCGATCGCCTGCGCCTCGGTCTCGCCCATCCCGTAGAAGGCGGACGCAGATCCGATGCCGCCGAAGTTGCCGCAGCCCAGCCCGATGCGGGAGACCCTGACGCCGGTCGCTCCCAGGCGCTTGTAGTCCATGAGTCGACGTTATAGTCGCCCAGGTTGGGGGAGAGCACCACGACCGGCGACCGCTCCGGCCGCCTGCGCCGCATCCTTGGCCTCGGTTTCGGCCTCGCCGTCATCGTCGGCAGCACGCTCGGCATCGGCATCCTGCGGACCCCGGGCCTCGTCGCGGGTCAGCTTCACACGCCGCTGATCATCCTGCTGGCCTGGTTCGCGGGCGGACTCTACACGCTGCTCGGATCGATCTGCTTGACCGAGCTGGGCACCATGGCGCCGCAGGCCGGCGGCTACTACGTCTACGCCCGGCGCGCGTTCGGCGACCGGCTCGGCTTCGCTGTCGGATGGACCGACTGGATCACGTACTGCGCCGTCCTCGGCTACGTCTCGATCGGGATGAGCGAGTTCCTGGGCGTGCTCGTGCCCGCTCTGGCCGGCAGCGTGCGGCTGGTCGCCGTCGCGATCGTGGTCGGCTTCGTGCTCCTTCAATGGACCGGCGTGCGGGTCAGCAGCCGCTTCCAGGAGTGGACGACGGTCCTCAAGAGCCTGGCCTTCCTCGCCCTCGTGGTGGCCGGGTTCGCGCTCTCTCGCGGTGCTGCACCGTCCGCGTCGGTCGACCTGCCCACAATGACCCTGGCCGGCCTCATCGGCGCGCTGCAGGCGGTCGCGATCACCTACGGCGGATGGCAGAGCGCGCTCTACTTCACCGAGGAGGATCGCGATCCGGGCCGCAACCTGCCGCGCGCGATGGTAGGCGGCGTGCTCACCGTGATCGTCATCTACTTGCTGGTCAACGCCGCGCTGCTCGCGGTGCTGCCGGTGCCCGACCTGGCCCGCTCGACCCTGCCCGCCGCCGACGCCGCGCAGGTCCTGGTCGGCGGGCGAGGCCGCGAGATCATCACCGTGCTGTCGCTCGTCTCGCTGCCGCCGCTGCTCAACGCGATCCTGATGATCGGCACTCGCATCCTGTTCGCCCTCGGTCGCGACCGCCTGTTCTGGTCGCGCACCGCCGACGTCAACGCCGGCGGCACCCCGGGCGTCGCCACGCTGGTCACGACGGCGGTGGCGATCGCGCTCATCGCCACCGGGACGTTTCAGCGCCTGGTCGCCATGGCGGCGTTCTTCCTCGCCCTCAACTACAGCATCACCTGTCTCGCCCTCGTCGCCCTGCGCAGAAAGGAGCCCGCGACGCCGCGGCCGTTCCGCGCCTGGGGCTATCCGTGGTCGGCCGCGATCGTCGTCGCCGGCGCGCTCGCCTTCCTGGCCGGCGCGCTCATCGGCGACACGATCAACGCCGTGGCCGCGCTGGGCCTTCTGGCCGTCGGCCTGATCGGTCACGAGGTCAGCCGCACCCTCTCGGGGCGACGGTCCCGGGGGCAGGCTGGCGGGCCCGGCTGAGCACCGTGCGCGCGGCGGAATCGCCGCTACACTCGATCATGGTCATCAGGAAGGGCCCGGTGCTGATCGGCGCCGTGGTCGTGGCGGTCAGCGTGCTTGTCTGGTTGGTCGGACGCGGACCGGAGCCGGGCCCCGAGGAGCAGGTCCAGCGGCTCATCGACGAGTCGATCGAGGATGTGGAGGAGGGCGAGGTCGGCGACCTGATGGACCGGGTCAGTCAGGCGTACCAGGGCCAGGGCGGCGATCGCAGCGAGCTGCGCTCGTACATGACCGCGCTGCTGTTTCGCGGCGACGTGGGCGTGAACGTCCTGAACCAGCACATCGAGATCGCCGGCGAGACGGCCCGGGTCGACATGAAGGTCGTCCTGGTCCGCGGCGGGCTGAGCGGCGCCGCCGAGGGCGACGTCGGTGCCCGCACGGTCACACTCGATCTCGCCCGCGAGGACGGCGACTGGATGGTCGTCGGCAGCCAGGTCGAACTGAGCTGTCTGTGCCGGCGCGGGGTCGCCGATCTGATCGCGCGGTACAATCGCGGCAAGGAGGCGCCATGGCCGACGTGCCCATCTCGCGATTTCCGGTTCCCACGATCGAGGACGTGCCGGAGGACATCCGCGCGCGGATCATCGAGGTGCAGGAGAAGGCCGGCTTCGTGCCGAACGTGTTCCTTGTCCTGGCCCGCCGCCCGGACGAGTTCAGGGCGTTCTTCGCCTACCACGACGCGCTCATGCTCAAGGAGGGGGGCCTGAGCAAGGCCGAGCGCGAGATGATCGTCGTCGCGACCAGCGCCGCCAACGACTGTCTCTACTGCGTCGTCGCCCACGGCGCCATCCTCCGCATCTACGACAAGAACCCGCTCATCGCCGATCAGGTCGCGGTCAACCACCGCAAGGCCGACATCAGCCCGCGCCGGCGGGCCATGCTCGACTTCGCCCTCAAGGTCTCGCTTCGCTCCGGCGAGCTCGAGGACGCCGACTTCGCGCGTCTGCGCGAGCACGGCTTCACCGACGAGGACGCCTGGGACATCGCCGCCATCTCCGCCTTCTTCGCGATGAGCAACCGCCTGGCCAACATGGCCAGCCAGCGGCCCAACGACGAGTTCTATCTCATGGGCCGCGTGCCCCGGACCTGACGCTCAGGCGGAGACGCGGGACAGGAAGTCGTCGATGAGGCGGTTGATCTCGTCGGGGGCGTCGAGGTGGAGCCAGTGGCCGGTGCCCTCGATCTTGCGGTGCGGCAAAGACTTCACCAGATTCTGGTAGCCGCCGGGGTTCTCGTTGAGCGCCGTGATGATCGAGAGCTTCGGGCCCGGATAGCGCGAGAGCGGCGCCACCGGGTCGAAGGTCAGCAGGGCGCGCAGCGGTTCCATCACCGCATGCTTGTCGGTGCGCCGCAGTCCGCCGAAGATGATCTCGCGGGTCTGCTCGGTCAACACCTGGGTCATCGGCATCCAGTACTTCTCGGTGGTGCCGTAGGTGTCCTTCTCGAGCGAGTCCATCATCTGCCTGGCCTGGTCGGCGGGGATGGTGCGGCCGTCGGAGGCCGGATCGAGCAGCAGCAGGCCTGCCACGCGGTCGGGGTGCGCCCCGGCGAACGCGGTTGCGACGGTGCCGCCCAGGCTGTGGCCGACCAGGACGAAGCGCGTCAGGCCGAGATGGTCGGCGGCGGCAGCGACGTCCGACGCCAGCGCGTCGATCGAGTAGTCGCCATCGGCCGGCGGGCGCGAGCGGCCGTGGCCGCGCAGGTCGATGGCGATGGCGCGGCGGCCGCCGGCGCGCAGATGGGCCAGCTGCGCGGCCCAGAGCTCGGTCGATCCGGCCGCCGAGTGCACGAAGAGGACCGGGGTGCCGCCATCGCCGCCGTCGTCGATGAACAGCCCGCCCGGAGTGAGGTCGGTCCTGCCTTGATTGTTCACGTCTCCACCTCCTTCTGTACACCGTACAATTTGAATTGGACACTGTCCAGTATGATCTGACATCCTGTCGTCATGCCTCGCACGAGGAGATCGCGCGGGCCCGGCGAGCGGGCCGGGCTGGCCGCCGCCGACGTGATCGCGGCCGCGCGCACCCTGGCCCGCCGCAGCGGCGTTCAGTCCATCTCGATGCGGCGTCTGGCCGACCGGCTGGGCGTCACCGCCAACGCGCTGTACAGCTACTTCCCCGACAAGTCGGCGCTGCTCGACGCGCTGCTCGACGACCTGCTCGGCGAGATCCCGGTGCCATCCACCGCCGCCTGGCAGGACGGCGTCGTCGCGATCTTGCGCGACACCCGGCGCCTCTTGCTCGCCCACGCCGATCTCATCCCGCTCTTCCTGGCCCGGCCCGGCCGCGGCGCCAACGCCATGCGCCTGGGCAACGCCATGCTCGAATGCTTCGCCGCCGCCGGCGTGACTGATCGACTCGCTGCCGACGCGCTGCGCATCCTCCTCATCTACACGCTCGGCTTCGCGGCCAGCGAGGCGCCGCGCCGCGGCGATCCGGAGGGCGTGCGGCGCATCCGGGCCAGCGAGGCCGCCTTCCGCGCCGCGGAGCATCTGCCGGCCCTGCGCGGCCTGTCCCGCGAGCTGGCCCGTCACCCGGACGACGACACCTTCGAGACCGGACTGCGCTGGCTGCTGGCCGGCATCGCCGGCGACGGCGCCGCGCAGGGCAAGTTGCCGAGTCGATGACCGGCGGGGCCTGAAGCCGATCGCGGGGCGTTTTTCCCCGCGGGGCAGATCGGGACCGGCCGGCGCCAGCTCGCCGCGCCGCAAGGCCGCGCACCGCCACGGGGCGAGCTGGCGCGCCGGATGCTCTGCCTGGTGGCAAACCACATCAGGATGGGCAACATGAGGACAACCATCGTCGCGCTCGCGCTCGTCGCCATGACGACGGGCTGTGCGGGCGCCGAATTCGAGGCCGAGGCTGGCGACACGGTTCACGCCAGCGGCGCGGTCTCTGTCGATCTCTTTCGCGACGCGCTCGCTCCCTACGGCATGTGGGTGCAGAACGCGGAGTACGGCTCGGTCTGGGTGCCGTCGCCCGCGATCGTGGGCTCGGACTTCATCCCGTACGCCACCGGCGGACGCTGGGAGTACTCGACCGCCGGCTGGATGTTCGCCAGCGACTGGGACTGGGGCTGGGCTCCGTTCCACTACGGCCGCTGGTACCTCGATGCGTTCTACGGCTGGGTCTGGGTCCCCGACACGCTGTGGGCCCCGTCCTGGGTCGACTGGCGCTTCGGCGGCGGCCTCATCGGCTGGGCGCCGCTGCCGCCGCGCTCGCACCACGTCCACGTGCGCGACCACCGCGCGCGCTGGGTGTTCGTCTCCGGCCACGACTTCCGCCAGCGCTCGGAATCGGCCGCCACCTGGTGACGCCGAACCGGCACGCGTTCGACACGACGGTCCCGATCCGGCGCCCGGTGCGAGCGGGCCATTCCTACTGGTTCGCCGGTCCTGACCGCGCGCGGGTCGAGGCCGTCACCCACACGCGCGTCCAGACGGTGCGGATCGAGCCGCCGCGGCCGGGCACCATCCGACGCGTGCAGGTGACCGGCGGAGCCGCTCGCTCGACGCCGGTCCCGATGCGCGCGCAGCGGCCGCACAACTTCGGCCGCTCGATGATGGGCCCGGTGGAGTCGCCGCCGTTCCACCGCGAGCCGATGCGCGGGCGAGACCGCCGCCGCTGACCTCGGCTACTGCGCCAGCAGCAGCACCGTGCTGCGCCCGTTGACCAGGTACTGGTCGGCCGGATCGAGAGGAACCTCGTTGCCCGGCTCGACCAGGTCCTGGCCGGCGGGCAGGCTGGTGTCGAGCACGCGCGACCAGCGGTGCGACGCGATCGGCGGCAGCCTGCACGTGCGCGCCTCGTGATGCCGCGTTGTGGATCACGTACAGACAGTACTCGCCCAGCGGCGAGCGCTCCTCGCCGCCGTCGAGCATGGCGGCGAGCAGGCGCAGCTCCGGGTTGCCCCAGTCCGGGCTGCCCAGGTCGGGCCCGTACCAGGTCACGTCGGGCACGTCGTCGTCGTCCCGGTCCACGCCGATGAAGAACTTGCGGCGCTGCAAGATCGTGTAGCGGCGGGGCAGGGCGATGAGCCGGCGCACGAACTCGACGCAGATCGGCGTTGCGGTCGACCATGGCTCCAGTCGAACCAGGAGATGTCGTTGTCCTGGCAGTAGGCGTTGTTGTTGCCGCGCTGCGTGCGCAGCATCTCGTCGCCGCCCAGCATCATGGGCGTGCCGGCCGACAGCAGCAGGCAGACAGAGGTGGTTCTTGACCAGCTGGCGGCGAAGCTGGAGCACCGCCGGATCGGCGGTCTCGCCCTCGACGCCGCAGTTCCACGAGCTGTTGTCGTCGGTGCCGTCGCGGTTGTCCTCCAGGTTGGCCTCGTTGTGCTTGCGGTCGTACGAGACCAGATCGGCGAGCGTGAAGCCGTCGTGGCAGGTGACGAAGTTGACGCTGGCGTACGCGCTGCGCCCGTCGTCGCCGTAGAGATCGGCCGAGCCGGTCAGGCGGCGGGCCAGGTCGGGAACCTGATCGCCGTCGCCCTTGGCGAAGCGGCGCACGGTGTCGCGGAAGCGGCCGTTCCACTCGCTCCAGTCGACCGGGAAGTTGCCCACCTGGTAGGTGCCCAGGTCCCAGGGCTCGGCGATGAGCTTGACCCGCTGCAGCACCGGATCCTGCGACACCGCGTCGAAGAACGCGGCCGAGCGGCGAAACGCGCCGTCCTCGCGCCCCAGCACCGAGGCCAGGTCGAAGCGGAAGCCGTCGATGTGCACCACCTCGGCCCAGTAGCGCAGCGAGTCCATCACCATGCGCATCACCGCCGGCTGGCCGAGGTCGAGCGCGTTGCCGGTGCCGGTCGGGTTCATGTAGTGGCGGCCGGGCTGCTCGTCCGGGCCGGCCAGCGCGTAGTAGATGCTGTTGTCGATGCCCTTGAACGACAGCGTGGGGCCCAGCTCGTTGCCCTCGGCGGTGTGGTTGTAGACCACGTCGAGGATGACCTCGATGCCGGCGCGGTGGAGCTCGCGCACCAGCGTCTTCATCTCGGCCACCTGGCCGCCGAGGGTGCGGCCGGTCGAGTAGGTCGACTCCGGCGCGAAGAAGCCGATCGTGCTGTAGCCCCAGTAGTTGGTCAGGCCTCGCCCGGTCAGGAAGTCCTCGACCTGGTTCTCGTGCACCGGCAGGAGCTCGACCGCGTTGATGCCGAGCCGGACGAGGTGCGGGATGCGCTCGATGAAGCCGAGGTACGTGCCCGGGTGGCTCACCTTCGACGACGGGTGCGCGGTGAAGCCCTTGACGTGGACCTCGTAGATGACGAGCCGGTCGAGCGGGATGTCGGGCGGCTCGACGCCCTGCCAGTCGAACGAGTCGTCGACGACGATGCAGCGCGGCATCGCGCCGGCGCTGTCGCGGCGATCGATCGACATGTCGCGCTCGGGCGAGGACGCGTCGTAGCCGAGCAGGAGGTTGTCGCGGTTCTGCGCCTTGCCGAAGAACGCGCGCGCGTACGGATCGAGCAGGAGCTTGTGCTCGTTGAAGCGGTGGCCGCGCGCCGGATCGAACGGGCCGCGCACGCGATAGGCGTAGAGCTGGCCCGGCCGGACGCCGTGGACGAACGCGTGCCACACGAACTGGCGCTGCTGCTCGAGGCGGATCACGTCGGTGGCGCTGCGCGCCGGACGCGTCGAAGAGGATCAGGAACACGTCGGTGGCGTGGCGCGACTGGAGCGCGAAGTTGACGCCGTCAGCGCCCACGGTCGCGCCCAGCGGCGTGTGCCGGCCAGGCGAGATGCGCCGGTCGGTGCGGTGCTCGAGCCCGTCTGCCATCACTGCCCTCCCATCGTGATGGAGGCAGTGTACCGCGATGAGGCGGCTCAGCCGCTGAGCGGCAGCGCGGTCTGGAACGCGTCGAGCTGCATGCGCACCGGCGGGTGATAGGTCAGGTCCGCCTCGACCTCCTCGCCGTCGTGCAGCTTGTCACGCATGGTCAGCTGACCGGCCTCCAGGCTGGCCAGCGGGACACCGTTGCGGTAGAGCACCGCGTTGCCGATCACCGCCGGCACGCGCGGGCCCGGCGATGTGATGCCGACCATGTTGAGCGGATCGGTGGCGGCCACGCGGACGACCTCGGGCGCGTCGGGAGGCCGGCGCAGCGCGCGCAGCCCCTCGACCGCCTCGGGCAGGGCGAACTGCTCGCCGACGAAGCCGGACACGAAGCGTCCGCCCCGGATCTCACCGCGCGCCTCCATGCGGCGCAGCGCGACAAGCAGATCGCGCCACGGCGGCAGGCATGACTCGCGCGCCAGGAGATCGCGGAACACCACGCCGTAGCGGCACAGGAGCTGGCGCGCCGCGCGATCCGGATCGGCGGCCGCCGGATCCGGAGGCGGCAGCAGCGACCAGCGCCCGGCCGAGGTCGGCAGAGCGCGCAGGGCGTGACCGGGGCGCAGCAGGTCGCGCGCGCGGGCCTGCTTGACCGCCGCCGACCAGGCGCGCGGCGACGAGGTCCGTGGGCCGCGCTCGTCGTCGAACAGGCTGCGGCTCTCGCCCCGCCGCCGCTCGACGAGCACGCGCAGACTGGCGAAGCCGTCGGCGGTGGCGAGGCCGGCGGCGACGAGCTCCCACAGGGCGTCCTCGATCTGCAGCGGCGGCAGATCCAGCGCCGCGACCAGGTCGGCGAGGAACGAGGCGCCGCGGCCGGCAAGCGCCGCGTGCACGGCCAGCGCGGCCTCGCTCAGGCCCGCGGCCTCGGCCGGAGCGACAGGAGAGCTGGCGCGCAGCCAGGGGAGATCGGCGCGCAGCAGCAGGGCCAGCGGAGCGGCGCGGGTCGGCGTGCGCGGGCGCAGCGGCTCGATGTTGATCGGCCCGGAGCCGGAGGGCAGGCGCGGGAACAGCGGCGCACCGACGGGAAGTGGAGCCGGTGTCGCCTCGGCCGCGCGCGAAGCAGTCGAGGCCGACGCAGGCGGCGCTGGCGCCGGCGAGCTCGGCTCGCGCGGAGACAGCCGCGCCCACGCCACCTCGCCGGAGAAGCAGAGTGAGTCGAGCCACTCGCGCTCGTAGCCGTGCACCCGGGAGGGCAGGATCTCCCGCTCCCAGGCTCCCGCCGCGCTCTCGAAGCCCTGCAGCTGGTCGATCGCCCGCATCAGGCCGTCGCTCGCGATGAGCTGGGAGCCGCGCGCGACCCGCTGCCAGCGCAGCAGGAAGCGCATCAGCGCGGCCGGCGGCACCGGCTCGATCTCGCGGCGCAGCCGCCCGATCGTCAGTCGATGGATGCGCGCCAGCATGCGGCGGTCGCAGAACTGCTCCGCGCCGGCGGGCTCGCCCTCGACACCGCCGGCCTCGGCCAGGAAGTTGCCGCGCAAGGCCACGCCCTCGCCCTCGAGGCGCAGGAACGCCCCGGCGATGCGGGTCTCGTCCACGCCGAGCTCCGCCGACAGCCTCGCGGCGGTGCGCGGCCCGGAGTAGGCCAGGAGCGCGCCGACGATCTCGAACAGCGCATCGTCGCCGTCGGGCTCGCCGCGCAGCGCGGCTGCGGCGGCCTCCGCGCGCTCGGCCGGCACCCACGCGCATCGCTCGCGGCCGTCGGGTCCCGTCCACGACACTGTCCGGGCGCGGTCTCGCGCGCGCAGCTCGTCGAACCAGGCCAGCCAGGCGGCGGCCTGGTCGCCCGCCCACGCCGGCGCGGCACCGAGCTCGACCGGCAGCGCCCACATCGACATGAGCACGTCGTGCAGCTCGTCGCGGTCGCGCACCTCGGGGCGCGCCTCCGACTCGGCCTGGGCCACCGCCGCCGCCTCGATGACCCGCGCGCCGCCGATATCGCGGTCGACCTCGGCGCGCAGACCGCGCGGCAGGTTCACCGCGCGCGTGCGCCGCTCCTCGAGCGGGGCGTCGTCGAGATAGGCGTACGGGTTGGCGTTGATGATCTCGTGGCTGAGCGGCGATGGCTCGATGGCGTCGCGCGCGATCAGCTCGATCTCCCCACTCTCGATGCGCGCGAGCAGCGCGACCAGCCCCTCGGCGTCCAGGTACTCTTGCAGGCAGTCGCGCATCGTCTCGGACACCAGCGGGTGGTCCGGCAGCTCGATGTCGCCCACCACGTTCTCCTGGCAGGCCTGCTGCTGCGGGAACACCAGGCCGAGCAGGTCCTCGGTCCTCATGCGCAGGAGCTGCGGAGGCACCTTCTTGCCGTTGCGCCGCCGCAGCACCGCCAGCGCGCGGGTCGTGTTCCAGCGCCATCTGACGCCGAACACCGGCGCGGCCAGCACCGCCTGGATCAGCACCTCGCGCGCGCTGGCCGAGCGCAGGAACTCGAACACCTCGATGAGCGGGAAGCTGTGCGTCTGCCCGAGCGACAGCACGATGCCCTCGTCGGTGGCGGCCGCCTGCAGCTCGAAGTTGAAGCTGCGGCAGAAGCGCTTGCGCAGCGCCAGCCCCCAGGCGCGGTTGATGCGCCCGCCGAACGGCGCGTGGATGACGAGCTGCATCCCGCCGCCCTGGTCGAAGAAGCGCTCCGCGATCACGACGCGCTGGCTGGGCAGGATTCCCAGCGCCGCGCGCCCGGCGGCCAGGTAGGCCACCAGCTGGTCGGAGGCCGGGCGCGGGATGGTGCCGGACTCGGCCAGCCGCCCGGCGATCTCGTCGCAGCCCTCGCCGCGGTCGATCGCCGCGCCCACCTCGGCGCGCAGCTCGCCCACCTCGCGCGACAGCTCCTCGGTGCGCGCCGGCGCCTCGCCGAGCCAGAACGGGATCGTCGGCGCCTGGCCGGCGGCGTCCTCGACGAGGACCCGCGAGCCCTCGACCCGCACGATCCGCCACGAGGTGTTGCCGAGCAGGAAGATGTCGCCGGCCATGCTCTCGATGGCGAAGTCCTCGTCGAGCGTGCCGACCGGCGTCTCCTCCGGCACCTGGACCACGGCGTAGCTGGCGTTGTCCGGGATGGCGCCGCCGCACGTGATGGCGGCCAGGCGCGCGCCGCGCCGCGCCTTGATGACGCCGTGGACGCCGTCGCGGAGCAGGTGCGCCGTCACCCGCCCGTGGCGCGACCCGACCCCCTCGGCCAGCATCGCGATCACGTCGTCGAAGTCGGCCCGCTCCAGAGCGGCGTACTGCGCCGCCCGCCGCACGGCGTCGAACAGCTCGTCCTCGACCAGCTCCTCGCACGCCGCCATGGCCACGATCTGCTGGGCCAGGATGTCGAGCGGGGCGTCGCGCAGCGCGATCGCGTCGAGCCGCCCGGCCGCCATCGCGCGGCACAGGGCGGCCAGCTCGACCAGCTGGTCGCGGGTCATCGGGAACAGCCGGCCGCGCGGCGTGGCGCCCAGCGAGTGACCGGAGCGGCCGACCCGCTGGAGCAGCGTGGCCACCGAGCGCGGCGATCCGATCTGCACGACGAGATCGACCCGGCCGACGTCGATGCCGAGCTCGAGCGACGCGGTGGCAACGGCGCACTTCACCGAGCCGGCCTTGAGCCGGCGCTCCGCGGTGAGGCGCAGCTCGCGCGACATGCTGCCGTGATGGGCCACGACCTGATCGGCGCCCAGCCGACCCTCCAGCGCGTGCGCGACGCGCTCGACCAGGCGGCGCGTGTTGACGAACACCAGCGTGGTGCGGTGCTGGGCCACCAGCTCGACGATCCGATCGTAGACCCGCCCGAACTGCTCGTGCGACGCGACCGCGCCCAGCTCGTCGTCGGTCATCTCGAGCGCCAGATCGATCTCGCGCGCCCAGCCGGCGTCGACGATGTGCGGATCGGGCCGGCCGGCGCCGACCAGCATGCGGCCGATGAGCTCGATCGGGCGCTGGGTGGCCGACAGGCCGACGCGCACCGGCCGCGCGCCGCCCGACTGCACGACGAGGCGCTCGAGCCGCTCGAGCGACAGCGCCAGGTGCGCGCCCCGCTTGTCGCCGGCCACCGCGTGGATCTCGTCGACGATGATGGTGCGCGTGTGCGAGAGCGCGGTGCGGCTGCGCTCGGCGGTCAGGAGGATGTAGAGCGACTCCGGCGTGGTCACCAGGATGTGGGGCGGGTTGCGCACCATCTTGCCGCGCTCGCCGGCCGGCGTGTCTCCCGTGCGCACCGACACGCGGATGGGCGGCACGTGGATGCCCTCGCGCATGGCCAGCTCGCGCAGCTCGGCCAGCGGCTCCTCGAGGTTCCGGTGCACGTCGTTGGACAGCGCCTTGAGCGGCGACACGTAGACGACCTGGGTCGCGTCGGGCAGGCCGCCGGCCAGGGCGCGGCGCAGCAGATCGTCCAGGCATGCAAGGAAGGCGGCCAGCGTCTTTCCGGATCCGGTGGGCGCGGCGATCAGTGTGTCGCGCCCCGATGCGATGGCCGGCCATCCGGCGACTTGCGGCGCCGTCGGACCGCCGAACTTCTCGCCGAACCAGCGCTGCACCAGCGGGTGGAAGCGATCGAGCACCGCCGCGTCGCGCAACTCGCTCATCGTCTTTCAAGGTATCGCACGCGTGCTCGGTGCGGCACCGGCATGCGTCTCGTGTTTCCCGCCGGTTAGGGACCGAGCGAACGCGGTTTTGCGCCCCGCGCGATCCCTGGTCCGCTCCTGCGCGGGCACCGGGCAGCGCCGGGACAGGGCGGCGCGCGGACCGCCGGGAGCGCGCCGGGCCGCCTCCGGGCCTTCGCCGCACTGCGTGATATGCTGCGCCGGTGCAAGTCGGAGAGATTGTCGGCAACTACCGCATCGCCGGCGAGCTGGGCGCCGGCGACGTGGGCGCCGTGTATCTGGCCAAGCACACGCTCATCGGCCGCGAGGCGGCGATCCAGGTGCTCCCGCCCGAGCTGTGCGGCAACGCGGTCGCGGTCGCGCAGTTCCTGAGCGAGGCCAAGACAACCGCTGGCATCAAGCACCCCGGCATCGCCGAGGTCGTCGACAGCGGGTACACGCGGGACGGACGCGCCTACCTGGTGATGGAGCGGCTCGATGGCGAGTCGCTCGGTGCCCGCCTGCGCCGCGAGGGGCACCTGTCTCCCTCGCGTGCGGTCGCCATCGCGCGCCAGATTTCGGGCGCGCTGTACGCGGCGCACAAGATCGGCATCGTCCACCGCGGCCTCCGACCCGACTGCATCACCCTGGTGCCGGACCCGGACGTGCCGGGCGGCGAGCGGGCCAAGATCCTGGCCTTCGGCGTGGCCAGGCTGCGCGAGAGCGACGAGTCGCTGCTTCTCGACAGCCAGAAATCTGGCCTGGCGGCGGCGTACATGGCTCCCGAGCAGTGCGACGGCAGCGACCGCGTCGACCACCGGGCCGATCTGTACGCGCTCGGCTGCATCCTGTTCGAGCTTGTGTGCGGCCGGCCGCCGTTCGACGGCAGGAGCCACGGCGTGATCCTGGCCCAGCACCTGCGCGAGGAGCCGCCGGCGCCCAGCTCGATCGAGCCGCGCGTCGGGCGCGACCTGGACAAGCTGGTGCTGCGCCTGCTCGAGAAGGACCCGGAGCGGCGCTTTCCCGACGCGTTCGAGCTGCTGACCAGATTCCACGAGCTGAGCGGGCTGGCCGCTCCGTCGGCGCCGGTGCCCGGCAGCATCACGATGCTCAACACGCCGACGCCGGAGGGTCCGAGCGGCGTCGCCAACCCGACGGTGTCGGGCGTCGTGTCGTCGGCGCGGCGCACGCTGGCGCTGGGGCCGCGCTACCGCGGCTCGGCGCAGGGCGAGCTGCCGCGCACCGTCATGGCGGCCGGCACGCAGCGGCGCAAGCATCCGCGCGACGACGACACGGCGGAGCCGGACGACGCGTACGACGCGGACGACGCGCACGAGGAGACGATCGATCGCGAGGCACATGGCGATGCCACGCAGGACGACGAGCTGCCGGTCGCGGCGGGAGAGACGCCGTTCGGCCCGTTGCTGGACGAGTCGAGCCGCGGCGGGCTGTTCAACGATCCGTCGGTCGACAGCCTGCTGCCGATTCCGCCGCCGGCCGCGCGCCAGGCGATGGAGCAGGCGTCCATGGCGTCCGGCGCGCCGCAGATGGGCGCGACGCAGATGATGGGAATCCGGAAGCGCGGGGCCGTCTCGGGGCGGGGCGCGCATCGCGCCCGGGACCGCGGCGGTGCCGGTGTCGGCCGCTCCGCCAGGTCCGCCGCCTCCGCCCGGTTCTCCCGGACGCCCGGGTGGGTCGGGAGGTCCGGGCTCGGGCGGTCCGCCGCCGCCCCCCGGCGGTCGCACCATGGCGATGCCGCCGGGTCCACCGCCGGGAGGACCTCCTCCGCCTCCGGTCCGTCCGGTCCGCCGCCGTCTGCCGCACCGGCGGGCAAGTCGCGTGAGCCGTTCGGCGGGACCGGCGATCTGATCATGACGCTGCCGGCGATCGGGATCGGCGATGATCCGGGGCCGCGGCCGCCGAGTGGGCCGCCGCCGGGACCGCAGGGGCCGCCGCAAGGCGCGCCGCATGGATCGCCGCCGCCCGGTGGGTTCCCGCCTGGAGGGCCGCCCGGTGGGTTCGCGTCGCCGCCGCCGTGGAGGGCCGCCCGGTGGGTTCGCGTCGCCGCCCGGTGGGTTTCCGCCGGGAGCGCCGCCCGGTGGGTTTCCGCCTGGAGGGCCGCCCGGTGGGTTTCCGCCGGGAGGGCCGCCCGGTGGGTTCGCGTCGCCGCCGCCTGGCTCGGGGCACGGTGGGCCGGATCCGTCGATGGGCGGGCCGCCGTTTCCGCCGCCGTTCCCGCCCGGCCCGCCGGGCACGTCGGCGGGTCAGCACGGCGGCCCGATGGGAGGCCCGATGGGACCGGGCGGTCCGATGGGACCAGGAGGTCCGCCGCCGCCTGCGCCGCCGCTGGGGCCACCGGGAGGTCCGCCGCCGCCGGCACCGCCGCTGGGACAGGGCGGCCCGCCGCCGCCGATGGGACCGGGAGGCCCGCGCGACTTCGGGCCGCAGGCCAGCGCTCCGACAGTGTTCAACGAGCCGTTCCCGCGGCCCATGGTGCGGCGCGAGGACGCGATGCGAGCCGGCATGCACGTGCCGCCGCCGCGCGCGTCGGGCACCAGCTCGCGCGCGGTCCGCATCGGCGGCCTGATCGTCGCGGTCGCGCTCGCGATCGGCGTCGTGTCCGCGTACGCGGTCGCCACCAGCGACGATGACGACTCGAGCGAGACGACCCCGACCGTTGCCGCGACCGGAGCGACCGGTGCGCCGGCGGCCGCGCCGCAGGCAGCCGGTGCGGCCGACAAGGTCGCGGCGGCCGGATCGAGCGCCGCTGATGCCGGGGCCGGTGTGGCCGGCGGGTCGGTCGCATCCTCCGGCGGCGCGGCGGACGCGGGTGCGCTGGCGGGCGACGACAAGCCCGCCGGCGACAAGGTCGCTGCGGCCGACGACAAGCCTGCCGACGACAAGACGGCCGATGACAAGCCAGCCGACGACAAGGTCGCGGCCACGGCCGACAAGCCAGTCGACGACAAGCCGACCGCCGCCGACAAGCCGACCGCCGACAAGCCGGCCGATGACAAGGTCGCGGCCGCCGACGACAAGCCGACCGCCGACAAGCCGACCACCGACAAGCCGGCCACCGACAAGCCGACCGCCGACAAGCCGACCACCGACAAGCCGGCCACCGACAAGCCGACCGCGGACAAGCCTGCCGACGACAAGCCTGCCACCGGCGCTCCGTCCGACCGTGCACCGACCGAGCCGGTCGAGGACAAGGAGACGCGCCGCCGCCCGGCCGCCCTCATCACCTTGCAGATCGACTCGCTGCCGCGCGGCGCCGCTGTCATTCGCAAGCGCGACGGCGTCCGCCTGGGCGAGACTCCGTTCACATATCAGACCGAGCCGCAGAGCTCGCCCATCTCGATCGTCCTGCGCCACCGCGGCTATCGCGACGAGCTCGTGACGCTACCAGGCAATCGCAGCGCCGATCGCCGCGTCCCGCTCACGCGCACCGACGGACGCGATCGCGCGCCGTCGCTGAAGGACTGACGGCGGCCGATCGGAGCCCGAAAAGCACGAAGGGCAGACTCTGGGTCTGCCCGACGCGCTATTCAGTTGTTCGCTTGCTTTCGGCGATCTCTCTCTCGTCTTCGCGCTGGCGCCATCGGCTCGTTGAGCCGCGACATTTGCCCGCCGCCCCTTTGGAGACTCACGTCTCCCGGTTTTCACACCTGGTGCGGAATCGGACCCTTCCAGTGCGCCGCGAAGTTGGACCGCGCTCTACGCGCTATCGCCGCACGCGAAGAGCGCCCCGGTGTCCGGCGGTCCTCTCTCCATGCGTGTGCCCTCCTTTGATCTCTTTCTACCTCCCGGAACGGCATGCGCAACAGCGAAATGCGATCAAGGATCGTTGCCGACGCTGTACCGCGTACACCAGCCGAGCCACTTCGCGATGTCTAACGTCGATACGATTCCGACGACGCATCCCTTCGTGTTGACGACGACGACGCGGTGCACTCCTTCGTACGCCATGAGCGCAGCGGCCTGACCGATCGACGCTTCGGCCGGGAGCGTGAATGCCATCGGCATCATGATGTCGCGTACGGTCTTCTGACCGCGCTCGCTCGTCACTTCGTGCTCGAGCAGATCGGTCTTGGAGGCCACACCGAGCACGCGGCCCCAGTCATCCACCACGGGTGCACCGCTCACGCCGTGCTCGAGCATCCGCGCGCGCAGCAGGCTCGCATCCATCTCCGGGCGCGCGCAGACGACCTTGCGCGTCATGATGCTGGAGATCGGATCCTCCGAGGAGCCCCTCGGCGAGGTGAGCCGCGAGCGGGGCACATGGAACTGCCCGGTGCCCGACGCGAGGCGGTCGCCGAAGGCGCCGCCGCGAGCGACAGATGCATCGTTGGCGCTCCTCTCGTCTCGGACCTCGAGGACGGGTCTGTTGTGCGTGCCGGTCCCTGTGGCCGGCTGCGTGTCCAGACCATCACCCACGTCGATGAGCTCGTTCAGCTCGTCGATCTCCGGTTCCCGCCAGACTGAAGAGACACCGTCATCCCGTTGAGGGGAGAAAGGCCTGGCCCTCATGAAGGAGTCTTTAGTTCAAGCCCCGGGCCAGAACCGCTTTTTGCCAGCTTCCGGGTAGATCGCGCCCCGCAGCGTTACGAGAGCGCCACGCGAGCCCGATCACATGGCGTCCACGGGAAACGCTGAACCGAGCGCAGCACGGTGCCGGCTCGGTCCGGCCTGCATTCACCGGCTAGTCGGACCCGGTCTCGATGCCGAGCCGGCGCAGCTTCTGCCACAGCGTCTTGCGCGAGATACCGAGCATCTGGGCCACGCGGGTGCGGTTCCAGTCCGCCTCGCGCAGCGCGCGCAGAAGGTACTCGCGCTCGAACTGCCGCTGCGCCGCCTCCAGCGGCTGCAGCGAGGCCGGTCCGACCACACTGACCCCGGCGGTGCGGGCCTCGCCGCTGGGTCGGCCGCGCACCTCCTCGGGCAGGTGCTCGAGGTCGACGTCTCCGCCGCCCGACAGCACCAGCGCGTGGCGCAGGGCGTGCTTGAGCTCGCGGACATTGCCCGGGAAGCGGTAGTGCGACAGCGCTGCCCAGGCGCGCGGCGCGATCACCGGCGTGCGGCGCGTGACCCCTGCCGGCCCGGGCTCGGTCCCCGCCGCCAGCTGGCGGCAGAAGTACTCGGCCAGGAGAGGCAGGTCGGCGCGGCGCTCGCGCAGCGACGGCACGTGCAGGTGGAAGACCTTGAGCCGGTAGAACAGGTCCTCGCGGAACTTACCCTCGGCGATGCGCGAGCGGAGATCGACGTTGGTGGCGGCGATGGTGCGGACGTCGACCTTGATCGTCGTGCTCGAGCCCAGCGGCTGGAAGCTGCCATCTTGAAGCGCGCGCAGCATCTTGGCCTGGGCGCTGGGCGACATCTCGCCCACCTCGTCGAGGAACAGGCTGCCGCCGTCCGCGGTGCGGAAGCGGCCGTCGCGCCGGCGCTCGGCGCCGGTGAAGGCGCCGCGCTCGTGGCCGAACAGCTCCGCCTCGAGCAGCGTGTCCTGGAAGGCCGCGCAGTTGACCTCGACGAACGGCTTCGCGTTGCGCGAGCTCTGCGCGTGCAGGGCGCGCGCCACCAGCTCCTTGCCGGTGCCGGTCTCGCCGGTGATGAGCACCGGCGCGTCGCTGTCGGCCACCGCGTGGATGCGGGCGACCAGCGACACCATGGCCGGCGTCTCGCCGATGATGACGGCCTCACCCTCGTAGGTGTCAACTCGCTCGCGCGCGTGGGCCAGGCTGCGCGACAGCCGGCGCTCCTCGCCGACCTGGTGCACGGCGCCGAGCAGCTCGCTCATCGCGAACGGCTTCGCCAGGTAGTCGACCGCGTGATCCTTGACCGCGGCCACCGCCTCGGCGACCGAGCCGTAGGCGCTCATCAGGATCACCTTGGCCTCGGGCTGGGACTCGCGAACCTTGCGGAAGATGCTGAGCCCATCCGCCCCGGGTAGGCGGATGTCGCATATCAGCAGGTCGTAGACTTCCTCGTCCAGGCGCTTGAGGGCGCGATCGCCGTGCGACACGACGGTCAGGTGGTGACCCTCGCGCCGGAGTGCCTCGGCTATCGGTTCCGCGATCTCCGGCTCGTCCTCGACCAGAAGGATCACGAGGGTCTGGATCGCATCCGGGCGATCCGGCTCCCCCCGGGCTGGGGCACTCACAATGCCAGACTAAGACGATATCGACGGGATCACAATCGTTTGGTCAGGGGTACCGTGGCCAACATTTCATGAAGAAGCGCTCGTGACGCGGCGCGTAACGAGACAAGAATACGAGAAACCGGGGCCGCGCGTGAGCGAAGAGAGGAGCCGAGCCGAGCTGGAGCGCGCACTTCGCGCTGCCGAGGAGACACTGCGACTGCGCGACGAGTTCTTGCGCCTGGTCGGTCACGAGCTGCGCTCGCCGCTCACCGCGATGCAGCTGCAGGTCGACTCGCTGGCCATGCTCGTGCGCCAGGGTGGAGCGGCGCAGGCGCTCGAGGACCGCGCCGATCGCGTGCGCCACTCGGTGCAGCGGCTGGCCTGGCTGGTCGAGGAGGTGGTGGATGTCGGGCGCGCGGTCGGCGGCCGGCTCGCGCTGCACGTCGGCGTCGAGGACCTGGTGGTGGTGGCGCGTCGCGCGCTGGACCGGGTCGCGGTCGAGCTGCGCCGCTCGGGATGCCAGGTGAACCTCGACGCGCCCGGCCCGATCAAGGGCGGCTGGGACGCGGCGCGCATGGAACACTCGATCGGCGCGCTGCTGCTCGCCGCCATGAAGAGCGGCGCCGGGCAGCCGATCGACCTGCAGCTGGCCAGCGACGGCGATGCGGGCGACGCCGCCGATGCGGGTCATGCCATCGATGCGGGCGGAGGAGACGGTGGCGCGGGCAACGGACTCCACGTGCGGGTCTCGGTGCGCTACCGCGGGCCCGGCCTGCCGGCCAACGAGCGCGCGCTGGTGTTCGACACCTTCGACGGGCTCCTGGCCGCGCTGCCGCCGGCCAGCCCGGCGCTCGGCCTGTGGCTGGTGCGCGCCGTGGCCGAGGCGCACGGCGGCCGTCTGGCCATCGCGCCGGGGCTCTCGGAGCTGCATCTGCCGAAAACTGGCCGCCCGCCGCCGCGCCTGATAGGCGATGCATCAGGCCCATGACACTCCTCCGCTCGCGCACCTTCAAGCACATCGCCGTCCTCGTCGCTCTTTACGGGCTGTCCGCCCTCGCGCTCGCCATCGGCTCCTGATCCGGCCGCCGGCTGCTAGGCTGGCACCGCGGCCTCGCGTCCGCGGCATGGACTCCAGCGCGCTCACCCGGCTGAGCAAGTTCCTCAGCTTCGTCCTGCGTCACGATCCGGGCGCGATCGGCGTCGCGCTCGATCGCAACGGGTGGGCCGACATCGACGAGCTCCTCGAGCGGTGCCGCGCGCACGGCAAGCCGCTGTCGCGCGAGGTGCTCGAGGAGATCGTGGCGACCAGCCCCAAGCGCCGGTTCGCCATCAGCGACGACGGCCGGCGGGTGCGGGCCAGCCAGGGCCACTCGATCGACGTCGACCTGGGCTACCAGGCCGCGGCCCCGCCCGAGCTGCTGTTTCACGGCACCGTCGCGGCCAGCCTGCCCGCGATCCGCGCCGCGGGGCTCGAGCGCATGGGCCGGCACCACGTGCATCTGTCGCCGGACGCCGCGACTGCGCGCACCGTCGGCGCCCGCCGCGGTCGACCGGTCGTGCTGCGCGTCGCGGCCGGCCGCATGCACGGCGACGGGCACGCCTTCTACCTGTCGGCCAACGGCGTGTGGCTCACCGAGCGCGTGCCGCCCGAGTACATCGAGTTCCCGGAGCCGCCGTGACCGGCGTCGGCGAGGGCGGGGGTCGTCGGCTCAGGGCTCGCCGGGTCGGCGGTCGCCGTCGAGTGCGGACACGAGCAGCGGGCGAAGCGCGTCGTTGACCAGCGCGATGTCGCGCACCTCGTCGAGGCGAGCCCATCGCCGCTCGCCGGTGGACGCTGGCAGCGGCCCGAGCTCGAGCGGCGCCGCGCCGGTCATGGCGAAGTAGCGCACGCGCTTGAGGCGCCGCTCGGCGTCTGCGCCGACCAGGTACTCGAGGCTGCCGAGCTCGCGCCCGATGTGCAGCTCCGACTCGACGCCGGCCTCCTCACGCACCTCGCGCGCGGCCGCCTCCTCGGGCAGCTCGTCCCACTCGATGTGGCCCTTGGGCAGCTCGTAGCCGGACGGGCGCGCGCGGATGAGCAGCAGCTCGGCCGCGCCGTCGCGCTCGCGCACCACCGCGCCGCCCGCGCTGATCTCGCTCGGGTGGTCCGGCAGGTCGAGGGCGAGGTCCGTGATCAGATCGCGGGCGCGCGCCTCGGCCAGGAACCACGCCAGCGGGGCGTTGCGCCGCCAGCCCGGCGGCGCGTCCACCCGGTCGGCCACCATGAACAGGCAGAGCAGGCGCAGCGGGACCTGCGACGACAGCTTGCGCCACGCCTTGTCGGACGGCGCCTGCCCGCGCTGGTGCGACTGGTACCAGGGCAGGTTCGTGTCGTGCCACTGGACCAGGGCGAGGAAGGCCGGGTCGTCGACGCCGCAGTCGCGCAGGACGTCCAGTGAGCGCGCCGGCTTCGCGGTGCCGGTCACCTTGCCGATGTCGTGGGCGCGGCCGAGGTTCTCGAGCAGGGCGGTCTCGGCCGGGCTGCAGCCGTTGGCGCGCGCCAGCGCCGCCACCCGAGCCGCGACCGCCTCGGAGTGATCGAGGCCGTCGGCGGCGGTGTGCCGGCGTGGGTTGAGCTGCACGCTCGCGAGCCGCGCGTAGTGCTCTGCGAAGCGCGGATTGTTCCTGATGTCGTCCATCGCGGGTCTCCTGTCTCGCAGGCTACGCGCGACCGAGCTGTTCGGGAACTAGTATCTTTGAGACGACCATAACGTGAGCCTATAGTCGCCGGGCGATGACCTACGAGTGGCTGTTCGCCTTCGTCGTGTTCGCCGAGCACCTCAACTTCACCCGGGCGGCGGCGCGACTCCACATCTCGCAGCCGGCGCTGCACGTGCAGATCAAGAAGCTGGCCGAGGCGGTGGGCCGGCCGCTCTACCGCCGCGACGGCAAGAGCCTGTCGCTCACGCCGGAGGGCCGGCACCTGGCCGCCTTCGGCCGCGAGGTGCAGGAGCGCGGCCGCTCGGTGCTCGAGGAGCTGCGCGGCCAGGCACAGTCCGGTCCGGTCGTGCTCGCCTCGGGGCAGGGGGCGTTCCTCTACCTGCTCGGCCCCGCCATCCGGCGCTTCCCCAAGCGCACCTGGCCGCTGCGCCTGCTGTCGATGAGCGGCCCGCAGGCGATCGAATCGGTGCGCGAGGCGCGCGCCCACCTCTGCGTCGCCGCGCTGCCCGGCGACACCCTGCCTGCCGACCTGACGTGCGAGAAGCTGCGCTCCGTCGGACAGAGCGTCATCGTCCCGTCGTCGCACCGACTTGCCCGCCGGCGCTCCCTGCGACCGGCCGACCTCGCCGACGAGCAGCTGGTGGTCGCCCCGGCCGGCAGCCCGCACCGGGTCATGCTCACCCACCTCCTCGAGTCGTCCGGCATCGCGTGGTCGGTCGCGGTCGAGGCCACCGGCTGGGAGGTGATGCTGCAGTTCGCCCGCTACGGCGTCGGCATCGCGGTGGTCAACGATTTCTGCCCCGCTCCCCGCGGCATGAAGATCCATCCGACTCGAGGGCGCCCCGAGCATCGCCTACCACGTGGTCGGGCGCCCCGGCTTCACCAGCCGGGGCGCCTCGACCATGCGAGACCTCATCCTCGAGACGATGGGAGCGCATTCCCGAGGGTCGGGCTGACGGGGCGCAATGCGCCTCTCAGTACGGAGACTCGCAGGTCTCGCCGAAGGCGTCACACGCGCCGTCGTTGACCTCGCGGCGGTAGATCTCGTCGCCGTTCCACTCGCAGCGGAAGCTCAGGTCCGGGTTGAGCGCCGTGTTGAGCATGCAGTTGCCGAGCGCCGCCTGGCAGTCGATGTCCTCGGTCAGGATGAAGTCGCCGTCGCCACAGCGGCTGCCGCGATAGGAGCCGGTGCCCTCGGACACGCAGGGGTGGTTGCCCTCGCAGAGGTCCGGCGGGGGAGGGAGGCAGCTCAGCTGCGGCGGACCGTGGTCCACGGTGCAGGCGCCGTCGTCGACCTCGCGGCGGTAGATCTCGTCGCCGTTCCACTCGCAGAAGATGTCCTGGTCCGGGCTCAGGGCCGCGTTGAGCGCACAGTTGCCGAGCGCGGCCTGACAGTCGATGTTCCGGGTCACGATGAAGGGACTGTCCTCGCCGCAGCGGAAGCCGCGATACGTGCCGGGCTCGTCCGTGCCGCAGGGATGATTGCAGGTCGGCTCCGGGTACGGGTCAGGGTCCGGTTCCGGCTCCGGGTCAGGCTCCGGCTCGCAGGTGTCGGCTCGCCGCGGGCCGAAGCTGCTGCAGCTACCGGCCGACGCTTCGTGGCGAAAGACCTCGATGCCGTTCCACTCGCAGTGGATACTCTGCTCCGGGTTGTCGCGCGCCTCGCGCTGGCAGCGCTCGCGGGCGGCCGTGCAGGCGAGGTCGGCCTCCGCGTCGAACGGCGCCTCGTCGGCGCAGAGAAGGCCGACGAAGGCACCGGTGCCGTCGGCGCCCTCGCATGGGTCGGCAGGCGTGCATGTGTCGCCGCCACCCTCCTCATCGTCGGTGTCGAGCTGGTCGGCCGGAGCCAGCTCACCGCTGAGCGCGCCGTGGCCCTCGGGGCCTTCCGACACACAACCCGCCTGCTGGAGGGAGGCGATCATCGCCAGCGCCGCTGCGTAGAACTGGGGACTCATCCGTTTCATCGAGAGCTCCTTGTGCAAGAGGTTGAGCATGAGCTGCGACGAGCTGCTGCACCGGAGGCGGGATGGAGCCCGGCCGGCCGGCGCGCGGGAGATGGGTGCATCCGGTCGCGGCAATTCGCTCGCATCGGCGTCCTGCCCGCGGTCGGAGTCGAACGACGTGTTCGTCTCGGTCGTCACCGCCGCAGCGCCGGCCAGCGACGCCAGGCGGACATGGAGCGGCCGGGCCAGGCGATAGCGCGCCGCGGTCGGCCGGTGGCCGGGCGCCTCCACGGCGATCATGCCGGTGCGCGGAATGTGCGGCCGAGCGTTGTCGGCGACGACAAGGCGGCCGTCCTCGCGCGTGACGCCGACGTCCAGGTCGCCGATCCGGGCGCTGGCTCCCGCGATGGGCGCGTCGTCGAGGTCCGTGACGCGGACCTGGAGCTCGACGTCGAATCCGGGCGACAGCACGCGGGCACCCGGAAGGACGGCCGCCGGCTCCGGAGCCGTTGCGGCCAGCGACATGTGGAGCGCCGGAAACGAGGCGGCAGCTCGACCGCGCTCGTGCCGATCGCCTGGCCACATGGAAAGCACCGAGGCCAGCACCACCGCCACTCCGGCCCACAGGCTCTTGCCGCCGAAGAGTCCGGTGCTGCTCTCCACCGCCACGGCGGCGGCACCGCCGGCCGGTATCAGCAGGGCCTTGAGGCGTCGGCGCTCGGGATCCTTCTCCGCCAGCACCTTGCGCAGACTCTCCAGGGCGTGGCGGTGACGCCAGCGGATCGTGCTGTCCGGCACGTCGAGACGGTCCGCGATGTCCGCGGCCGGCAGCCCCTCGAAGTACAGGAGCAGGATCGTCGTGCGGTACGGCTCATCGAGCCGCTGCACCTCGTTGAGCAGGAGCTCCTGCGCCTCGAGCCGCTCGAGCAGATCCTCGGCCGAAGGCAGCGCCCCGGCGTCGTTGACCCAGGCTCGCTCGCGACCGCGGCGCCGGACGGCCGTGCGCACGCTCATCCGCGCCACGTTGCGCAGCACGCCGGCCAGCCACGGCCGTAGCTTCTCGTCGCTGGGCGGAGCGCTGCGCAGCGCCGCGAGCCACGTCTCCTGCACCAGGTCGTGCGCGAGCTCGTCGTCGTGGACGATGTGCACCGCGAGGCGATGCAACCACCTCCGGTGGATCAGCAACTTCTCGACGCTGAGCGGTCGTACGGCCATCTCGCTGCGGTCTGTTGCCGCGGCGGAGGCAGGCGTTGGAAAAAAAGCGCCGGCACGACACGAACGAGTGTCCGCGCGGCCGGCTGTGCTTCAGACGACTTCGTGGGCGTCGATCAGATCACGTCACGCCGATCGGTGCGGGCAGCGACCTGCACGCGACGCGCTCGCACCTACTCGTCGGGAGCGTCGGGGCAACTACTTCTTCCGGTGCAGGAGGCAACACCTGTCAAAGGCCTGGAACTCAGCCATGCAATCGGGGCATTGCAACCATGGATCTTCACCCTTGAACTTGCTGGGGGGACCCACCCACAAGCCAATTGTCATGGGGCCAGAGCCGTCGTCGAGGGCTCGCAGAGGTACGGACATCTCGCCGGCGCGCTCATGAGGCCACTCCGCAAGAAAACGCATCCGGTTGTTCTGCTTGACGTACACCGTCGAGGGCGCGGTCAGCTTCACGATCGGGTCGCGGGCAGGCGCCGCCTCGAGCTCCACGGGTCCCTTGGCGACGTCGAGCACAGTGGGTTCCCCGTCGGACCCGCACGCGACGACGAAGAGTCCGAGCACAACCAGCCAGGGTAAGCGCTTCATCGAGTTCTCCTTTTTCATGAGGGGCGCCCGATGACGACGAGTGTTACAGGCCGGCGACGACGAAGGCAGACCAGTCGGCGACGGCGTGGCGCTTCGACATCTTGCGCAGCGCTCGCGTGACGCCGCCCACCGGGTCGTGCGCACCCCCCTCGCGATAGAAGTGCCCGGTGAATTCCGCTGCCACCCGGTCCTCCACGCTTGCGACCGTCGCGACAACATGTCGGCTGCCGGCGGCAAGGAAGGCGGCCGCCAGCGAGTCCCACATCTCGCTCCGCTCCGTGACGGCAGACGAGCAGGTGGGCAACACGACCAGACGAGGGCTGATGCGCCAGGCCAGGATGTCTGCCGCGGTGACCTGCCCGTCGGCCAGGACCATGTAGCCGCCGCGGACGCCGAGTCCGGAATGAGAGATGACGTGGAGCAGGGGTACGTCGGCCGCGGCGCGCAGTGCGGCCGTCGTGGCGTCGCGGCCCACGCGTCGTGTCGCTCCGGTCTGCTCGGCGACGAGCCTCGACTCGAGGGAGGCGTGGTCGAGAGTGCTGCGCGTGTCGGCCACGACCAGGCCCGGTCCCATCGGGGCGCCTCGCTCCGCTGTCATCGCGGCCAGACCGGTCACGCTCGGCGCATAGACGACCTCGTAGCGATCGAGCAGGCGCTCGCCCGACACGCGCAACGCGGCAAAGGAGACGCGCAGGAGCGGACCGACCGGGACGATGTGGATTCGCGCCGGCGCGGGCGGGAGAGACTCGGGCGGCAACAAGGCGCGCCCCAGTTCCTCTGCCGCTCTCGGGTCCTCTGGGTGAGAGCGGAAATCGCTGATCAGGCGCTTGAGCCGACCGAGCTCGACGTTGACGCCCGTGGCCCGCGGCTCACCGTCCACCAGCGTCAGCAGGCGAAGGTGATCGCCGGCCGGGAAGTAGGCCAGGATGTGCTTGTCTCGCACGCTGGCGAGAGTCTTCTCGGGCGTTCGCGTCGGTCCGATACGCGAGTCGGCCAGGACCGGCATCGCCTGCTCCAGGCGAGCGACGCGGCCGATGGCGGCGTCGATGCGAGACGGGGGCGCACTTCCCGCCTCGGCCAGCGAGACCGCAAGTGCGTCCAGGAACATTCGCCCCTGCGCCCGCGCCAGGATGGCGAACGCGCCGCGTGCGTCTCCTCGCCGCAGGCGCAGCGCGAACAGGCTCTCGTACGGGTCCCACCGATCCTCCAGGAACGGCGCCTTGGCGTGCTCGAGGGCGAAGTCGGCCCGCAGTTCCTCGACGATGTTGACCGCCTGGCCGTACCGGAACGCGGCCAGCTGGAGCTCACCGCGCGCCTCCGCGATCCGCCCGCGGTGGTAGGCGATGGCCCGCTTCGTGTCCGGCGAGATCGTGCCCGATATCCGGTCGAGGGCGCCGGATGCCGCCGGCAGGTTGCCCCTCCGACGAGCGAGCAGGGACTCGTTGATCATGGCTCCGGGTGAGAGGCGCCTTGGGTCGCGCAGGCGCTGAGCGGCGTGCGCCTCGCGCAGGTCGCGCTCGGCGTCCTCGAATCTGTCCTCGAGCAGCGCGATGTTTGCCAGGTTGACCGTGGCCGCCACGACCATGCCGTGCTCACCGATCTCACGCGCGAGGTCTCTCGCCTCCTCCAGCTTTCTCCGCGCCTCTCTCCGGCGTCCGAGCTCATTGAGGGCCAGCGAGCTGTGGATCGCCAGCCAGGCGCCCCTCTTCTTGTCGCTCTCGGGGAGGTAGCGGACCGCGTCGGTGTAGACCTCGAGGGCGAGCAGATGGTCGCCGACACGTTCGAGGGTGTCGCCGAAGGCAATGAGCGCGCTCGCCATCGTCTCGCCGTCGTCCGACAGGACAGCCTCCGCGCGAGCCAGCTCGGCAAGGCGCAGCGCGTCGCGGAACTGGTTGGTCTTCTGATGCACGCGGGAAAGCAAGGCCGCGTCCTTCGAAGCAGCAGCGCGGTCCCCGAGCGCGAGATGCCGGCGCAGCGCCTCGGTCAGCGGCGCGTTCGCCTCCTCGGTGCGCTCGGCGTCCACCAGCTTCGCGCCGAGCTGCTGCATCGCGTCCGCTTCCCGATCGCGCGGGCCGGCCGGGCAGTTGCCGAGGAGCAGGACCGCGGTGAGGCCGATCGCCTTGCTAGTCGACATCGATGGGCTCGTGCTCCACCACGCGCGCTCCCGCTCGCTCGGCGGCGAGGAGGTCGGCGTCGAGATCGCCCGATGGCCGCGGTAGCGGCGCCGAGGAGTCCAGCCAGAGCACCTGGAAGATGCCGACGCCGGGGAGGGTCCACGAGATCTCGATGGTGTCGGCGCGCCGCTGGCAGGTCGGGGGGCGCGCGCCGGGGCAGCGGACCATGAGCTCGCGAGACTCGCGATAGATGCGGAGCTCGCCGTGCTCGGAGCGCGCGGGCGCTGACGCGTGCAGGCGGTCGCCCGGCTGTGCTCGATCGGTGCTGGCGGCGCCGCGCCGACCCTCTCGCCGCTCGAGGCTCACCACGAGCCCGTCGCTCTCGGGCCCAGGGTCGGGGTCGCGCGGAGAGAAGATCAGGGCCAGCACGGCGGCACCGGCCAGCGACAGGCCGACCGAGGCGGCGGTGTGCCTTCGTCTTCGCGCGGCCTGCGCGGCGTGGATGCGTGCGAGGGTGCGCTCCTTCCATCCGGGCGGTGGGGCGCGGGTCGATTCTTCGGCCAGGGCGGCGGCGAGTCGGGCGTAGCCGTAGCTGGTCGCTCGACAGACGTGGCATTGCTCCACGTGGGGATCCATCTCCTCGCCGAGATGGCCGAGCAGATCGTCGCGCTCGAGGCGGTCGCAGGTCATGGCGCTTCGCCCTTCTTCTCCATGCATCGACGCAGCGCGGTGAGCGCGCGCGCGAACTTGACCCGGAGGGCTCCCGGCGTGTCGCCGGTGAGCCTGCTGATTGAATCGTAGGAGAGCTCGTCGTGGAACCGCAGCAGGACGACGGCGCGGCTGCGCGCGTCGAGAGTATCGAGGCAGGCGTCCAGCGCCTGGCGCGCGCGCGGATCGTCCAGCGGCGGCTCGTGCGGCTCGATGTCATCTGTGGCGCGTTCCAGCTCCCCCTCCTCGACAAGTAGCGGGCCGCGCCGCCGCTTGTGCAGGCGGTCGATGCAGCGGTTCCTGGCGATCCCGAGCAACCAGGCGCGCACGTTCTCGACCGGTGCGCGGCGCTGGATCGCCTCGAACGCCTGCATGAAGACGATCTGTGGGACATCATCGCCGTCGGCGTCGAGGCCGAGCATCCGACGGCAGTAGCGGTACACCGTTACCCCGTATCGATCCATGAGGAGCGGCAACGCGGCGTGAGCGTCTCCGGCACGCAGCGCGGCGGCGACACGGCGCTCCTCCTCTTCCTCCCGATCAACCTCGCTCGTCGCAGGTTCTGGCACGGCACCGTACACGGCAACGGCCCTCCGATCAGCCCAGCCCCGCTCCCCCCCATGGTATGGACGACGGTCGGAACACCGACTGCGTTACGCACTCATTGACGCGTAACGCACGGCACGAATCGATGCCGGCTGAATGCCAGAACCGGCTGGATCGCTATACGTCGGATCCGGAGGGCGGGAGGGCGGAGAGATCGCCGAGGAGCTTCTCGGCGATCGGCTTGCTCATCATCAGGGCGTACGGGCCGGCGTGCGGACTGCCGTCGGGGCGGCGGTTGAACAGGTTGATGATGGGCGCCTGCTCGTCGCCGGACTCGAAGATCTTCAGGCTGTCCTGGCCGCTGTTCAACTGCGGTGCGCGGGAACGCGTACACGGTCAGACAGGAGCGCAGGGTGTTGACCACCCACGGCAGGTTCTGGCGCTCGAACCAGATCGGGCCGCCGCGGTCGACGCCTGTGTCCTTGATCCGGACGTGCAGGATGTAGATGAGGCCGGGGTCCGATGCGTCGATCGAGTACGACTCCCTCATGCTCATCGCGACTGGCTAGATCGCGGCCAGCTCGTCGAGGAGCTGCTCGGCGATCGGCTTGCTCATCAGGAGCGCATAGGTCCCTGCATGAGGCGCCCCGTCGGCGCGGGTGTTGACCAGATTGATGATCGGCGCCTGCTCATCGCCGGACTCGAAGACCTTCAGACTGTCGTCTCCGCTGTTGACGGCCGTGCGCGGGAAGGCATACACGGTCAGACAGGAGCGCAGGGTGTTGACCACCCAGGGCAGGTTCTGGCGATCGAACCACATCTTGCCTCCGCGGTCGGCGCCGGTGTCCTTGATCCGGACGTGGTGGATGTAGATGACGCCGGGGTCCGATACGTCGATCGAGTACGACTCTCTGATGATCTTCATGATGCCCTCGCCGGAGGAGGATCTCCGTCGAACAGCGCGCCGTCCAGATCTGCGCCGTCCCAGTTGACGCCGTCGAGCACCGCGCCGCGGAATGTGGCGTGCTGGAAGTTGCCGTGCGACAGGTTCGCGCCGGTGAGATCGGCGCCGTCGAACACGGCATACGAACCGTCCACGCGGTCGAGCCTGGCGCCGCGCAGGTTCGCCCCGTCGAGGTAGCTGCCCATCAGCTGTCCGCCCGACAGCACCACGCCGTCGAGGCGCGCCGACTGGCACGCGCTGGTGTTGATGCGGCAGGACGCGAGATCTGCGTTGCGGAAGTCGGCCCGCACGAACTTGCAGTTGACGAACACGGCCGCCTTCAGGCTCGCTCCGTCGAAGCTTGCGCCCTCGAAATCGCCGTCGCGGATCGAGGCCTCGGCGAGGACGGCGCCGCGAAACACCGTGCCGCGCGCGTGGAGATCCTCGGCCGTCACCTCGGAGAGATCGGCGTGCGACAGATCGAGGCCGCTCAGGTTGACGCCCTTGATCACCTCGTCCGAGTGCTGCGAGCGCTGCAGCTGGGCCAGCGCCTGACCGCGTCGCGCCTTGTCATCGGGCATGGCTGGGTCTCATTTCTTGTCGCGTCGCTTCCACGCCGGCGACGGGCCGAACTCGAAGCCGCGGCGGCTCTTGAGCGGTGATGCCTCGGCGAGCGCCTCGCTGGGCGCCAGGTGGGCCGTGGCCGCGTTCCAGCGCTCGATCAGCGCGGCGGCCGGCGAATCCCACATGTCCTCGAGCAGATCGATGCGGATCCCTCCCCAGCCCAGCTCGTCGACAACGGCCGGCGTGGAGAGGAGCAGGTCGCGGCCGAACAGGTCGGCGATGTCGGCGTCGAGGTAGGTCCGCATGGCCAGGCCGAGCGGCCCGCTGGCGTTGAAGCGGACCGGGACCGGCTGGGCGACGAAGTCCATGAGCGTGAGCACCCGCTGCTCGTCGTTCTCCCACGGGCTCGGCGTTGACAGGAAGCGGTGCACCACGCCGAAGCGCGGCCGCAGCACCTCCGCGATCTGGTCCGCGAGGACGAGCAGATTGGTCCAGCTGGCCGCGTCGAGGCTGTCGTCGAACAGGAACGAGACGAAGCTGCCCTTGCGCGCGTCGAAGTGGCCCTCGTACTTCACCGACTTCTTGCGGTGGAGAAGCACCTGGCGGATGGCGCCGCCCTGCGACGCGCGGCCCAGCACCTCGGCGCGGTCGTAGTCGAGCCGGATGCGCTCGTCGGTGCCCCAGTGAGTGGGCGAGAACCGCGCGTGTCCCTCGAGCGCGTCGAGCAGCCGGCCGATGACGGCGGCGTCGCCGAGATCGGCCGCGGCGTGCAGGTGGATGACCGCTCGCACGGGCCGACGGGCGGCAGCGTCCCGCGCCCCCATCAGCTAGCCTCCGAGCGGCTCCCAGAAGCCGCCGCCGGGCGCACGGTCGTCGATGATCCACTGGTGCGTGGGTCGTCCATTGGCGTCCGTGAAGTATATCTCGCTGTCCCGGGCCAGCGGCCGGCTCGGGCGCGGCAGCGGACTGGGTTCGTCGAGGCGCGGATGCGCGCTGGAGACGGTGACGATGTGACGGCCGGTCGGCTGTCCGGTCTCCGGATCGCGCAGCATGATCTTCTGCGCGCGCATCTGCTCGCAGTTGTAGATGACCTTGTCCTCGCCGCTCTTGTCCTTGTGGTCGTGGACGATGTCGATGTCGCCGTCCTCGTTCCGGCCGATGCTGTCGGGACGCGTCGTGATGTCCTCGCCCGAGTCCGGATCCCTGACCGTGACCTGGACGACGTCCTCGCCCTGGTTGTTGTTGGCCAGCGACCGCTGGATGAGCTCGCTCAGGCCCTCGCGCGCGCGGGTCTCCTGCTCGCCGCCGCGCTCCTGGTTGGACCGCAGCCCCTCGGCCGAGCGGTCCCACGCGTCGCGCCCCATCGGCGGCAGCCCGCGGTTGGCGCGGCTCTGCACGTTGCGCTCGTAGCGCATGTCGTTGGGGGTGCGGCCAGGGGGCGGATTGTCGATCAGGTTGCGGAAGTGGCGAGCCTGGTCCGGGGTCAGGCCGTCGGCGTTGAGCGTCGACGGATCCGGGCGGACGGTCGCGGCGGGCTGGTCGGTTCCGCTCGTTCCGCTCGGGCGGTCGGGTCCGCTCGCGCGGTCGGGGCCCGCGGAGACCGGCCCCGGACCGGCCGACACCGGACCTGGACCGGCGGAGACCGCGCCGGTCCCGCCCGTGCCGGCCGGCGGGAAGAGGGCGTCGAACTGGTCCTGCGTCATCACGCCCAGGCTGACCTGGCGGCTGTTGTCAGGAGTCAGGTTGAAGTCGGTGCGATCGGCGCCCGGACGGATCATCACCTCGCGCGCGCCGAGCTGTCCGCTGTCGCGCAAGGTGGCGCCCATGCCGGTGTAGAGCGGGTTGGCGCGGTACCGGTCGTCGAGAAGGTCGCGAAGGACATCCGCCTTCTCCGCCATGGCCGCGTCTGCGGTGTCGGGCGTGCCCTTGACCGGCGTTCCCTCGGCCATGTCGAACAGGCCGGGTAGCTCGGCCTCGGAGATGCCGCGCGCGCGCGCCACCTCGATGAAGTCCGGATCCGACAGCGCCGTGGCCCGCAGCTCCGGCCACTCCATGCGGCTGGGCTGGGTGTGGCCGGCGCCTCCCGATTTGTCCGGCACCGAGACGCTGCTGTCGAACACGGTGACGACGATCTCGTGGCCGATCTTCCCCTGAATCTGATCGCGGGTCCAGCCGACCTTGTGCATCGCCTCGGCCGGCGAACAGCCGCGCAGGTCGCACGGCTCGGCAGCGAAGGCGAAGGGCCGGCTCGGGTTGGCAAAGGTGCCGTGGCCGAAGTCGGCGGTGGAGCCGACGCGGGCGCAGAAGCGCGGCATCTCGCCCGCCTCGATCGAGACGAGCATCTCGCGCTGCGTGCGCGAGGTGCCCGACAGGATCGACGCGGCCTGGTCGTCCAGGCTCAGCGCGTTCTCGCGCGCGCTCTCGCCGCGCGCGTGGGCGATCTCGGCGTCGGTCGCCGGCCCGCCCAGGAAGTCCTCGCGCGTGACCTTGCCGCCGGTGATGCCGTCGGGCGAGCGGGGCGCCGGAGCGGTCGGCCCGGCCGCCACGCCAGTGCCGGTGTCGGGACCGGCGCCGACCTCCGGGCGGCCGACAGGGCCGGCATCGACATCGACATCGACACCCGGGCGCGTGCCGGCGTCGATCGCCGGGCGCGTGCCGGGCTCGAAGTCGTTCCAGCTGCCGGTGCTGTGCTCCGGGTTCTTGCCGATGACCAGGCGGCCGTCGGGATGGATCCAGACCGTGTCGGTCGGCGCGGACACGCGCGCGCCCAGCTTGTTGGCCAGGTTCTGCGCGATGGCGGTCGGCGAGTCGCCGGTGCCGCACGAGATGAGGCGGATGTCCTGACCGGCGCCGCCCTGCTTCTTGATGTAGCGGGCCAGCGTGCGGTGATCGACAGCGACGTACAATCCGTCCTTGAGGATGTAGAAGCTGTCGGACGAGCCGTGGACGATGACGTCGATCTTCCCCGGCTCCGGCTTGATCCACCTGACCGCGTCGCCGAGCTTGTCCCCCTTGCCGGTGAGCGAGATGGCGTCGCTGCGGTAGCCGCCGGGGCCGACCGGACGGCTCGGATCGGCAGTCGGCGCGGCGCCGACCTCGGTGCGGTCGCCCTCGGCGCCGTCCTGGGTGCGGTCGGCCTGTTCGTCGCCGTCGCGGGTCGTGCCGTCGCCGTCGCGAGTCTTGCCGTCGCCGTCGCGGGTCCGGCCGTCGCCGTCGCGGGTCTTGCCGTCCGTCTCGCCGCGCGGCTTCGTCTCGCCCGGCTTTCCGTCGCGCGGCTTGCCGTCGGGTCCCTGGCCGTCGCGGGCGCGAGTTTCGCCGGCGTCGCCGTCGCGCGGCTTGCCGTCAGGTCCCTGGCCGTCGCGCGGCTTGCCGTCCGGTCCCTGGCCGTCGCGGGCGGTGGCGCCGTCGCCATCACGGGTCGTGGCGCCGTCGCCGTCACGGGTCGTCGCACCGTCACGCGTCGTGGCGCCGTCGCCGTCGCGGGTCGTGGCGCCATCACGCGTCGTGGCGCCATCGCCGTCGCGCGTCGTGGCACCGCCACCCTGGCCCGGCTGGCCATCGCGCGCCCGCGTATCGCCGTCGCGCGTCCCGCTGGTGCCGCCGCCCTCGTCCGACCCGGGCTGGCGCGTCCGGCCCGGCTGGTCGCCTGTCGGAGCGCCCGTGCAATCGGGGGTCGGCGCATCGGGCCCGCGCGTCTCGGTCCGCGGCGCGGTCGTTTCGGGCGCGCCGCTGCCGTCGGTGCGCGGCGCTCCGTCGGTGCGCGGCGCTCCGTCGGTGCGGGGGGCGCCCGCCGGAGCATCCGGCGCGCGCGGGGCGCCGCCGGTGTCCCCACGCGCTGTCGGCGCGTTGGGCGCTGTCGGCGCGGTCGGCCCGGTCACGTCGACCCCACCGCCGGTCGACACGTCGGTGCTGGGCGGGCGGATCCGCTCGCCGACCCGCGTGCCGAAGTCGTTGCCCATGGCGCCGGAGCGGGTCTGGATGCCCTCGATGCGCGGGCCGACCTTGGGCAGGTGGGTCATGCCATTGGTCAGCACCGACATGGCCAGGCCCTGGGCGAAGCCCTCCCACGACAGATCGCCCTGCAGCGCCGTCATGCCCGTGTCGACCGACGCGTCGATGGCGAGCTGGACCGCGAACTGCCGGCCCTTCGACAGGCCCTGGATCATGGTGCCGAGCTTGCCGACGCCGAACGCGCCGCCGATGGCGCCGCCGGCCGCGCCCCACGCCGCCGCCTTGACCACGCCCTCCATGAGGTTGCGGCCGGAGAATGCATTGTTGACGACCGTCGTCAGCGCGCTCGACGCGGCACCGACCAGCGCGCCGCCGACGATGGTGCCGATGACGCTTGCCGCCGCGGCGCTGGCGCCGAGCGCGGTCGCCGCGCCGGCCACCGCGCCTATCACCATCGGGCCGAGGACGACGGCCACCACGATGATGATCGCGATGATGATGACCCACTTGAGGACCGACTTCCAGCGCGGCTGGACCTTGGACGCGGCCTCGTCGGCCTGCTGGCGGATGACCGCCGGCATGTCCTTCTCGCCGCTGCCGGTGACCGCGCCCTTGAACGCGTCCTCGATGCCCTTGGCGTTCTTGTCGGCGCCGTCCTCGAGGTTCTTGCTCAGCTTGCCGTAGCTGTCGCGCAGGCCGGTGACGACCCCCTTCATCCCCTCGTCGGTGGCCTTGGCGCCCTCGTCGACCATCTTCTTGTGGCCGGCCGACAGCTTCTGCAGCGACTGGCCGGCGCCCTGGGCGATGGAGGAGAAGCTCTCGCGCGCGCCGGCGACCATCTGGCTGGCGGCGGCGTTGGCGGCCGCCCCGGCCTGCTGCAACGACTGCGCGCCCTGGGTGCCGACCTGCACCAGGCTCTGGGCGCCCTGGGCCGCGCCCTGGGTCATGCCCGTGCGCAGCTTGGCCATCTGCGCGGCGAGCTGCTCCTCTGCGGTCGCGATCGCCTGGTTGAGCGCCTCCGGCTCGGGCACCTCGGCGCCGCGCAGACCGTCGATCATGCCGTCGATGCCCTGGCGCAGCCCGGCCATCGCCTCGTCGAGGCCGGCGTGCAGCTGGGCCGAGCGGGCCTGGCGCTGCTGGCGGATTGTCTGCTTGAGCTGCGCGCCCTGGCGTCCGATGGCGGCGGCCTGGCTCTGACCGTGGCGGTTGAGGCCGGTCACGCTGCCGGAGCGCGCGCTGTTAACCTGGGCCAGCATCTGCTCGCGCGTGGCGCGCGCGCCCTCGAGCGACTGCGCCTTGGCCTCGTCGAGCCCCTCGATGCTCTTCTTGTGCACCGTCTCGAGGTTCTTGCGCGCCTCGGCGGCGACAGCGCGCACGCTCTCCTCGTCGGTGGGCCGGCGCTTGTTCATCTCGCCGACCTGCTTCTCGGCCTCCTTGCCCAGCTCCTCCTTGTACTTCGCGCCCACGCCGCGCGCCGCGTCCGCGCGGGCCTTGCACCGGTTGTCGGTCAGCGCGCCCTTGAGGAAGCTGTCGTCGCGGTGGATCATGTGCGACAGGTACTCGCCGGCCATCCCCTCGGCGTTCGACACGGCGAGGTTGCCGGCGCTGGCGCCGGCCGCGCGGAACTTGCCGGCGGCCGCCTCGTACAGCCGGCCGACGACTTGAAGCTGCTCCTGCTCCTGGCGCTGGGTGGCCTCGATGGCGGTGCGGTGCGAGCCGTCGACCCGGTCGCGGGCGGCCTTCGTCGAGTCCTCGATCGCCGCGACCGCGGCCCTGTAGTCGGCCTCGATGCGGCCGCGCGCGGCGGTCGCAGCGCCGTCGACCTGCGCGATCGACTGGGCCACGTGGGCGCGCACCGCGCGAGCCTGCGACGCGGCTGCCGCGTCGACCGCGGCGATCGCGCGGCTCTCGCCGGCGTGCAGCTGCTGGTCGAGCCCCGGCGCCAGCCCCTGGATGGCGCCCACCTGCTGCTTGCCGTTGCTGACGAAGCTGGTCAGGGTGGCGGTGGCGTGGGCGCGGGCCGCCTCGTGGCGTTCGAGCGCCGCCCGCTCGCTGGCGTGGCGGTCGTCGACGGTCTCTTCCGGGGCGATGGGCTGCAGGAGCTTGCCCAGGTCGGTCGGCGCGAAGCTGATCGCGCCGCCCCGCGCGGACGACGCGCGCCCCTTCTTCGGAGGCGGCCCGGCCTTGCCGGCCGCCGGCGCGGCGTCGTCGGCGTCGGTCTCGGCCGGCTCCTCGCGCGGCGCGATGGACGGCGGCTTGTCGTCCTTCTTCGACCTCGACTCCTGCTTGTCGCGGGCGAGCGGGCGGTCGGCGGAGCGCACCTCGCCGCCGGCGTTCAGCTTCGAGTGCAGCTCCGCGTGCACGCCGCCGCCGGTGCCGGGCCGCTCGACCTGGCGGCCGGCCGGATCCGCCGCCGTGCCGTTGCCGCCGATGGGCGCCTGCAGCTCGTCGGCCTCGTCGTCCTCGCGCTCGCGGCCGCCGTCCTTGCGCGGGACGCGATCTGCGCCGGCCGGGTCGCTGTCGTCGTCGGCCGTGGTGATCGCGACCTGGCGGTACAGGCCGACCGGCGCCGTGGCGCGCGGCAGGGGAATCGGCGGCCCGGGAACCCGCGCCGCGTCGGTGTCCGCCGTGCGACCGGCACGCGTCCTGGCCGCATCCGCCTGCGCGCCGGTCACCTTCGTCGCATCGCCGCGCGTCGCATCGCCGCGCGCGAACGCGTCGGCGAAGGAGTCGGCCTCTCGCTCGTGCGCATCGCCCGGCTGGCTGATCGCCAGGTCGTCGCCGAGCGGGACGAAGGTGGGCTGGCTGGCGGCGTGCGCGGCCTCGTGCGCGATCAGCCGCTGGCCGCGGGCCGACGACGGATCGTACGCGCCTCCGGCGAAGAAGATGTCGCGGCCCACGGTGTAGGCCTCGGCGCGCAGCGCCCGCGCCGCCGCCGCCGCCGCGCTGTCGTCGTGCACCCGGATGTCGGCGGCCGCGGGGCCCAGCTGTCGCTCGAGCTGGCGGGCCAGCTCCTCGGGCAGCGGGCGTCCGGACGACGATCGAGCGGCTTGCACCCGCTCGGGCGCGTCGGCCGCCGGCTTCGCGACGTCAACAGCGTGGCGAAACACGGGCGCGGCTGCGGGGCGGCCGGCCCGCGACAGGCCGCTGGTGAGCGTGACGCGGCCGGGGATGGGCGTCTGGACGGCACGCGCTCGCGCCCCGGCGGCCGCCTGCATGCGCGCGGACTTGCCGGGGCTCGGGCGCCAGGGCTCCTCGGTCTCATCGACCTCGGGGCCGTCGCCTTCGCGCCGGTCCTTGTCCTTGCCGTACTCGCGCTGCCACCCCATCTCGATCTCTTGATACGGATTTTCGCGGCGGATTCCCCGCTCTTCGGTCAGGCGCGGCGAACTATTTCTCGCCCCCCGCCGGGCCGCTCGATCTCGAGCTCCTCAATGATTGCCGAGGCTTCGCTCCCCGAGGAACGATTGAGCGCCCGACCGGGCCCGGTGTCCAGCCAAATGACCGCGCCAGGCCGGGACCCGCCGGGTCAGGCGGCGCGGCCGAGCTCGATCTCGGCCATGTCGCCGACCGGCCGGTAGCCGATCGCCTGGTAGATCGAGTTCGAGGTCGGGTTGGCAAGGTCGGTGAAAAGAAAGCAGCGCTGCCGGCCCGAGTCGAGCAGCAGCTGGCTGAGCGCCGCCACGCAGGCGCTGGCGTAACCGCGGCCGCGGCGCCCGGGCGGCGTGTAGACGACGCCCACGCGGATCCCGGTCGCGGTCGGTCCGCTGGCGCCCGCCATGCACGCCGGCTCGCCGTCGATCCAGAGGTGCAGCCCCGCCAGACGGCTGCCGAGGCGCTGATCGACCATGCGCTCGGCGGCCCGCCGGTCGCGAACGCCGTGCGCGTCGGCGGTGAAGCCCTCCATCCAGTCGACCAGGAGCGGTCGCTCGGCCCGCGTCGCCTCGACCAGCCGACCCGGCACCGGGCGCGGCGCGATCACGGCGGTGAGCTCGTAGATGCGCTCGGCGCGCACCTTGACCGTCGCCTCGCCGGTCGCGCGCCGCCACAGATCGACGAAGGCGTGGGCCGTGTCGGTGGGGCCGAGCACGCCGGGCAGCGACTCCCATCGCTTGCGGACGCCGGCGACCAGCACCGGCAGCGCGGCCGGATCGGACGCCGCCGACAGCACCAGCCTGTGCGGCGGCGTGCGCAGCGCGACGAGCGCGATCTCGCCGGCATCGTCGTGCACGATGGCGAGGTACGGCGTGGCGCTGCCGTAGGCGTCCGGCCGCTCGATGAGCGTGGCGGTCAGCCCGGCCAGCAGGTTGTTCTGGGCCTCGCGCGCGGCGAAGAAGTCGCGGGCCGCGAGCTCGAATGCGGCCGGCTCGGAGAAGGTCGTGAGTCGCATCGGGTCGATGGCGGTGAGAGGCGACAGAGGATAGCGCCTCTCGACCCGCGCTTCACGGACGGACTCCCCTTGTCCGCCGGCTCGCCCTCACCGCGCGATCGACCTCGCCACCGGCGTCCGCATCAGCTCGTCACGGACAGCACGGAACCAGGGGATTGGGCGATATGCAATGAGGGCACATGAGATCGTGGAGCGACTTGCTCTGCGCCGTGGGGATCAGGCCGGGCCTGACTCCGACGAACACCGGCTTGGTCCCGGACACCACCGCCTTGAGCGGCACCGTGACGCTGCCACCGGTCGTCTGCCATTCGAGCGTGGCGCACACACGACCGTTCTGGATGACGAAGATCGTCACCGGGCCACTCGGCACGTTCACGACCGGGTCCGGACCGGTCGCCGCGAACATCGCTGACGTTCCCGGAGCGATGTCGACGGCGCTCATCGCGTCACGCCTCCGGTGATGACCGGACAAGCGCGCTCGAGCGTGGGCTGGCGTGGTCTGCTCATCGAGACCTCCTTCATTGCGAGGGCGCCAATGAAGGGTGACGTGTTACAGGCCAGCGACGACGAACGACGACCATGCCTCGACCGGATACGTCCCGGCCATCTCACGCTGCGCGCGCGCCGTGGCGCCGACCGGGTCGCGCGCACCGCCTGCGCGATAGAACTGCCGCGTGAACTCCAGGCCCACCGAATCTTCGACGCTCGTCACAGTTGCGACAACGTGCCTGCTGCCGGCGGCCAGAAACGCGGCGGCCAGCGATCCCCACATCTCTCGCCCTCCCGTCGCGGCCGAGGCGCAGGTGGGGAGCACGACGAGCTGCGGGCCGATGCGCCAGGCCACGATGTCGGCGGCCGACACCTTGCCGTCGGCCAGCGCCAGATAGCCGCCGTCGACGCCCAGGCCGGAGTGAGAGATGACGTGCAGCAGCGGGCCGTGAGCCGACGCACGCAGCGCCGCCACCGTCGCGTCCGTACCGACGTGCGCGATCGCACCTGTGGCCTCGACCACGCCCTCGAGCTCGCTCTCCGCGTGGGGCAGCTCGCTGCGCGTGTCGGCCAGGACCACGCCGTCACCGGCGCGATCGCCGCGCTCGGCGGCCATCGCGGCCAGGCCGGTCACGCTCGGCGCGTAGACGATCTCGTGTCGAGAGAGCATGCGCTTCCCGGAAACGCTCAGCGCGGCGAAGGACACCCGCAGGAGCTGACCGGTCGGGACCACGTGGATGCGCCCCCCGGCGGCCGGCAGCGCGTCCGGCGGCAGCAGCGCGCGACCCAGCGCCTCGGCCTCGGCCGCGGCCCCGTGCGAGCGGCGGAACCCGTCGACCAGGCGGTCGAGCTCGTCGAGGCCGATGTCCACGCCCGAGATGTGCGGCTCGCCGTTCTCCACCTTCATCATGCGCAGCCGCTCGCCCGACGGAAAGTAGATGAGCACGTGCTTGCCGGCCAGCGCGGCGAGCGTCGCGTCGGGAGACCGCGCCCTGGCCAGGCTCGAGTCGGCCAGCGGCTCCATCACCTGATCGAGCACGTCGACGCGGTCGATGGCTCCGTGGATGCCAGACCCCGGCGCCGGCGCTGCCTCCACGAGCGACGCCGCGAACGCGTCGAAGAACATCCGCCCCTGGGCCAGCGCCAGCGTGGCGAACGCGGCGCGTGCGTCCTTCCGGCGCAGCTGGAGCGCGAACAGACTCTCGTACGGCTGCCACCGCTGCTCGAAGAACTGCGCCTTGGCGTCCTCGGGGGCGACGTCGCGGCGCATCTGCTCCACGATGTTGACCGCGTGGCGATAGTGGGCCTCCGCCGCGTCGAGTCGCCCGGCCGCCTCCGCGATCGAGCCACGGGTATGGGCGACGACGTGGGCGGTCTCGGCGACGTCGTCACCGGACAGCTGGTCCAGGGTCGCCTCGGCCGCGGCCAGATCCCCGCGCAGCTGCGCCAGCACCGCCTCGTTGAGCAGGATGAAGGTGGAGGGGCGGGTGGCGCCCAGCGCGCGCGAGGCGGCGCGAGCGTCGCGCAGGTGGCGCCCGGCGTCGTCCAGCCTGCGCTCGATGAGCGCGATGTCCGCGAGGTTCACGCAGGAGCTGTAGGCGAGCCGCTGGTCGCCCGCCTCGCGCGCGAGATCGCGAGCCTGCAGGAGTCCTTGCTCGGCCGCCGCCAGGCGCCCCTGGGACCTGAGAACCAGGGCGCGGTAGATGGCCAGCCGCGAGCGCCCGGCCTTGTCGCTGTCGGGGAGGTGCGGCACCGCCTGCTCGTACGCGGCGAGCGCACGAGCCAGATTGCCGACTCGCTGCAGGGTGCTCCCCTGGGCGATGAGCGCCGTGGCCAGCGGCGCGCCGTCGCCCGAGGCGAGCGCCTCGACGCGTGCGCTCTCCACCATCAGCAGCGCCGCGCTGTACTCGTTTCTCGCCTGGTAGACCAGGGCGAGCAGGCTGGCGTCGCGCGAGGCGGCGACGTGGTCCTCGACCGCGACGTGGCGGGCCAGCGCCCCGTCGAGCAGGGCGCGCGCATCCTCGAACTGGCTCCTGTCCAGCAGGTCCTTGCCCCGCGCCTGCATGTCGTCCGCCTCGCGATCGCGGGCGCGGCACGCCGTCGGAGCGCTCGGGCAGTTGCTGGCAAGCAGGACGACGCCGACCGCGATCGCCCGGCTAATTGACATCGATCGGCTCGTCCTCGAGCACGCGTGCGCCCGCCTTGCGGGCGGCCCGCACGTCGGCGTCGAGATTGCCGGACGGAGCGGGCAGGGGGGACGGCGACGCCAGCCGGACGACCTGGTACGTGCCTCTGATCTCGAGCGGCCAGGTCAGCTCGATCCTGTCTCCACGGCGGCAGGTCGGGGCGATCGGGCCGGGACAGCGCACGACCACGTCGCGGGCTTCGAGATAGACGCGAAGCTCGAGGTGCGCGGCGTCCGCGCGCATCGAGGCGTGCAGCACGTCGCCCGGCTGGGCCTGCCCCGGTTGCGCATCGGCCCGCCACTGAACCGGCCCGCGGGCGAGGCTGATGACGAGCTCGGGCTCGGGACGCGGGCGCAACAGGATCACGACGACGACGGCGGCGACCGCGCCCGCGGCGACAAGGCCGACCGTCAGCCGGCGGCGGGGGCCGCGCCGGTGGATGCGCGCGAGCGTTCGCTCCTTCCACCGGTGCGGCAGCGGGCGGACCGATTCGCCGGCCAGCAGATCGGCGAGCCGGTTGTACCCGGCGAGCTTGGCCCGGCAATCGGGGCACTCGTGGACGTGTGGCATGTCCTCGCCGAGGTGGCCGAGCAGGTCGTCGCGCTCGAGTCGATCGCAGGTCACAGCGCTCCTCCCTTCTTCTCCAGGCAGCGGCGCAGGAGCGGAAGCGCGCGCGCGACCCGCACCCTGAGCGCACCCGGCCGATCGCCGGTCATCCTGCTGATGTCCTCGTAGGGCAGGTGGTCGTGGTGGCGCAGCAGCACGACGGCGCGGCTGCGCGCGTCCAGCTCGTCGAGGCACTCATCCAGCGACTGGCGAACGCGCGGGTCGCCGGGCTGACCCTGTCCGGGTACGTCGGCGTCGATCATGCGCTCGAGCTCCTCCGCGTTGACCAGCACCGGACCGCGGCGGCGGCGCTGCAGGCGATCGAGACAGCGGTGGCGGGCGATCCCGCGCAGCCACGCGATCGGGTTCTCGACCTGCGATCCGCGCCGGATGGCCTCGAAGGCCTGCATGAAGACCACCTGCGAGGCGTCGTCGGCCTCGGCATCGGAGCCCAGCATCTGGCGGCAGTAGCTATAGATCCGCTCGCCGTGTCGATCCATGAGCAACGGCAAGGCGGCGCGAGCGTCGCCGGCGGCCAGCGCGGCGGCGATTCGGCGCTCCTCGTGCTCTCGATCGACTTCGGTCGTCGAAGGTCCTGGCGCTGCCTCGCCCAAGGCGACGGCCCTCTCGTCGGCCCAACCCCGAACCACTGCATAGCACAGACGACGGCCCGACAGCCCGGGATGTTACGCAGGACTTGCGCGTAACGCTCAGCTGTCGATCGTCGCCTTCTCGTTAAATGGCAGTTTCGGGTCCACGGGGTGCCCTCGCCTCCCACCCGGTGAGGAGTCCTCGGGACGAGGAGTGACGGAGGAGCCAGGAATGGCAAGACAGCGCACGGGAGCGCGGCTGCGTGAAGTGACAGCGCCGGGGCAGCGGACGGACGATTGGGACGCCGGCGACCGAGCCGGCGCCGCCGCGGAGCCGGCGCTGGATGCCGAGCGGGTTCACCACGTCCTGAGGGACGGCTCGCTGGACGAGCGGCAAGCGCTCGTCGACCGGCTGCCGCCGCATCCGCTCAAGGGCACCGTGCGCCTGCTGATGGACTCGTCGTCTCCCAGCACGCCGATCGCCGCGCTGGCCGCACTGGCCAGCGAGTACTGCCAGGGTCGCGATCCGGCCGTGGGCGCGCCGCTGGCGGCCGCGCTGTACGCGCGCGGGGCGGAGCTCGCCCGCACCGAGTCCAACCGCGACCTCCTGTCGATCACGCTGTCGCGGCTGGCGTACGCGCACTTCAGGGCGCTGTCGCGGCTGCGCCTGCACAACGCCGAGGTGATCGAGCTGGAGGCTCAGGGCGGCGCGTCGCCGCCGGTCGGGCGCCCGCCCAGGTAGGCGCGGCCGCGCTCCATCAGGCCGACGAATCCCTTCTCGTCGCCGGCCCGCACCACCGAGCGCACCCGCTCGACCGCGTACAAAAGCGCGGCGAGCGACTCGCCGCCGTAGTCGTTGAGCGACTGGATCTCGAAGTAGAGATGGGGGCTGTCGCCGGCGACCCGGCCGGCCACGTCGAGCTGCGCGTCGAACGTCGTGCTCGACAGCTTGGCCAGAAACGGCGCGGCCTCGCCGCTCTCGGCCAGCGCGGTGAAGAAGGCGATGTTGAGCGCGTGCGACAGGCCGAGAACGTAGGCGATGAGCCGGTCATGCGACTCGAGATCCATCTCCGGGGTGATCGCCATGGTCGAGGCGAACAGCTGGCGCGCCTCGCGGGTGGCGTCGGGATGACCGAGATCGATGAACAGCACGTGGCGGCCGGACAGGAGCTCGGTGTCGGGGCCGAACATCGGGTGCACCGAGGTGACGCGCGCACCGGCCGCGCGCAGGGCGAGCAGCCCCTGGCGCAGCGGGCTCTTGAGCGAGCCGATGTCGAACACGAGGCCGGCCGGCGGCTTCGCGGCCAGCTCCTCGAGGATGGCGCCGGACGCGCGCAAGGGCGCCGCCACCACGATGATGTCGTGGTCGAGCGGGACCGCGCGCCAGTCCGGGTGCGAGACGTGGCCGGCCAGCGGACCGGATGGATCCGCGATCTCGACGATGAAGCCCTGCGAGGCCAGAAAGCGCACGAACCAGCGCCCCATCTTGCCGGCGCCGCCGATGACCAGCACGCGGCGGCCGCTGCCGGCCCCCGCCTGGGCCACGCCCTCGCGCTCCTGCACGGTCAGGGACGAGCGGATGAGCAGCAGGACCAGCCGCTCGGCCACGTCGGGCGAGATGCCGAGCTGGCGCGCCGACGCGCGGGCGCGCTCGACGACGTCGCGCTCCTGGCCGTAGTCGCGGGTGGAGACGCCGCTCTGGCGCTTGATGGCGCCGATGGCGGAGGAGAGATCGAGCCGGCGCGCGACGAGCTCGAGCAGCTGGCGATCGACAGCGCCCAGCTCGCGGCGCAGATCGTCGAGGCTCGGCCCGCCGCCGCCGTCCGGCCCGCCGCCGCCCGGATCGCCCGCGGTCATGGCGCGCTCTCCACGATCACGCCGGCCGCGCGGCGCAGATCGGCGACCAGCGCGCGCCGGTGGTGCAGGGCGTCGCCCCATGTCGCGGCGCTGGCCAGGGCCCGCTTGTAGTAGAGGTGCGCGTCGCAGTCCCAGGTGAAGCCGAAGCCGCCGTGCAGCTGCACCGCGCGGTCGCTGGCGAACAGCAGCGCCTCCTCGGCCGCCACCTTTGCCATGCGCGCCGCGCGCAGCGCATCGTCCGGCGCGTGGTCGAGCGCGGCGGCGGCGCCCAGGGCGAGCGAGCGGGCCTGCTCGACCGCGATCAGCACGTTGACAAGCGGATGCTTGACCGCCTGGAACGCGCCGATCGGGCGATCGAACTGCACGCGCTCGCGCGCGTAGGCGCAGGTCATGTCGAGCGCGGCGCCGGCCGCGCCGGCCATCTCGGCGGCCAGGTAGGCCAGGGCAGGGGCGAGCAGATCCTTGAGCACCGCGCCGCCGGCGGCGCCGAGCAGACGCGCGTCGGCCGGGACGGTCGCGCCGGACAGGCGCACGCGCGCGAGCCGGCGCGTGGCGTCGAGCGGCACCTCCGCCTCCACCTCGATCCCGTCGCCGGCCAGCGGCACGGCGAACAGCGAGATGCCGCCCTCCCAGCGCAGCGGCGCGATCAACAGATCCGCGGCCTGGGCCCACGGCACGTGCACCTTCTCGCCGCGCAGGACGTAGCCGTCCTCGACCGGCTCGGCCGTGGCCGCGACCGCGTCCAGCTGCCACGACGAGGCGCCCTCGACCAGCGCGAGGGTGGCGATGGTGCGGCCGGCGGCGATGTCGGGCAAGAGCCGCGCCGCCTGCGCCGGCGCCGCCGCCCGCGCGATGGCCAGCCCGCCCAGCGCGGTGGCGAGCAGCGGACCCGGGTAGAGCGCGCGGCCGGACTCCTCGAGCAGGAGCGCCATCGACAGGTGGTCGAGCCCGGCGCCGCCGACCCGCTCGGGCAGGTGGAGGCCGGTCCAGCCCAGCTCGGCGATGTCGCGCCAGAGGCCGCGATCGAAACCGGCCGCGTCGCCGGCCAGTCGCCTGACCTCGGCGGTCGGGCAGCGCTCGGCGAGCAGGCGCCGCGCCGTGACCCGCAGGAGATCGTGATCGTCGGTCCAGGCGAGCTGGTCCGGCAGGCGGGAAGACAGGCTCACAGATGTCATTGTCGCGCTCACGTGTCGCTCCTGGCGCCGGGTCTTCGCGTCACTTGCTCTTGGGCAGGCCGAGCACGCGCTCGCCCAGGATGTTGCGCTGCACCTCGCTGGTGCCGCCGCCGATGGTGAAGCCGTAGGAGTTGAGGTAGGCGCGCGGCCAGTCGCCGCCGTCGGGCGCGCGGGTGTCGCCCATCCACAGCATCGCCTCGCTGCCGAGCAGCTGGCAGGCCAGCCGGGCGGCGCGCTGGGCCAGCTCGGTGAAGACAAGCTTGTGCATGAACGGCAGCGCGAGCGGGCGGTCGGCGACGAGGCCGGGCGCGCGCGCGCGCAGCGCCGACAGCCCGATCGCCTCGGCCTCGATCCACAGCGAGACGAGCTGATCGGCAAGCACCGGATCGTCGATGGCCGGCGCGCCGTCGCGGCGGGCGCGCGCCGCCAGCTCGGCCACGCGCAGCACCAGGGCCAGATCGTCGGCCCCGCGCTCGCGCGCCTGTCCCTCGGCGCCGCGCTCGAAGGCGAGCGTGGTCATCGCGATGCGCCAGCCCTGGCCCTCCTGGCCGAGCAGCGACGCGCGCGGCATCGGCGCGTCCTCGAACATGACCTGGTTGAAGCCGCCCTCGCCGGTCATCTTGACCAGCGGCTCGACCCGCACGCCGGCCGACTTCATCGGGAACAGGAAGTAGGAAAGCCCCTCGTACTTGGCCGGGCCGGTGCGCGCCAGCAGGATCATCCAGTCGGCGACGTGAGCCAGCGTGGTCCACACCTTGTGGCCGGTGACGCGCCAGCCGTCCGCGCCGTCCGGCTCGGCCCGGGTGGTGAGGCTGGCCAGGTCGGATCCGGCGCCCGGCTCGCTGAAGCCCTGGCACCAGATCTCGTCGGCCGCGAGCAGCGGCGGCAGCAGCTTCGTCTTCTGCTCCTCGGTGCCGTAGGTCAGGATGGTGGGGCCGGCCCAGCGCAGGCCGACGAGGTTGACCAGGAACGGCGCCCGCGCGCGGGTCAGCTCCTGCCCGACCACCGCGGCGCGCTCCGGCGCGATGCCCTGGCCGCCGTACTCGCGCGGCACGTCGAACCCGAGCAGGCCGGCGCGGTAGAGCGCGTTCTGCCACCCGCGCAGGTACTCGAACTGCTCGCGCGTCTCCACCTCGAGGAAGCTCTGCGGCAGGACGAAGTCGGGCGCCGCCGGCCGGTTCGCGGCGATCCAGGCCCGCACCTCGCGCCGGAACTCGGCCAGCTCGGGAAGCTCTCGCGGCTCGGTGGTCATGGCGTGCCCGAGAGTACGCCAGGAGCGCCGAACCCAGGGGTCAGGTGAAATCTTTCCAAGACGGGCCCGGGCCGCGCGCGGCAGGCTAGGGGCATGACCAGGACAGGCATCTTTCGGGCCCCCGGGGGAGGCAGGCAGTACCCGATGGGCCGCATCGCCAGCGTCTTTCTCGCCGACGGCGACGAGACCGACAACCGGTACTCGATCTCGGAGTGGTGGCTGGAGGCGAACACGAAGGGCCCGGGCCCCCACTCGCACGACGAGGACGACGTGTTCTACGTCATCGAGGGGACGATGAGCATCCTGCTCGGCGATCGCTGGGTCGATGCCCCGCGCGGATCGCTCGTGCTGGCGCCCGGCGGCATGACCCACGACTTCGAGAACCGAAGCGACGCCCGCGCCGGCATGCTCAATGTCTCGGTCCCGGGCGGCTTCGAGGAAGACATGCCCGGCATCTCCGCCTGGTTCGTCGAGAATCCGCCGCCGAACGCCCGCTGACGCGCGGCCCGGGGCGGACTCCGCGGCTCAGTGGACCGCGCGGCCACAAACAGTGGTGGGCGCGGCCACGTGGCCGGGAGCCCCATGGGCGCGGCCGCGCGATGTCCCACGGTTGTGGCGCCGGCGCGCGGGCACGACGAGTGCAACCGGCCCGGGCACTCGCGTGGAGGACACCGTGCGCTTCAAGCTGGTCCCCGCCTCCGCACCGCCGGATCCTGCGGCGCACCCGGATGCGCGCGCGCGCGATGCGCTGGACGAGCTCCTGTCCGGCGCACGGCCGGTGGTGGACGAGATCGAGCGGGCGGTGACGCGCGCGCATGCCGAGAGCGCGCTGTTCGGCGAGAGCTCCGGCCCGCCGCGCATCGGCCGCTACTGCGTGGTGGAGCGGGCCGGCGCCGGCGGCATGGGCGTCGTGTGGGCCGCCTACGATCCCGAGCTGCACCGCGCGGTGGCGATCAAGCTGGTGCCCGCCGAGAGCGCGGCCGCGCGCGACCGGGTGCTGGCCGAGGGCCAGGCGCTGGCCCGCCTGTCGCACCCCAACGTCATTCCGGTCTTCGATGTCGGCCTCCATGGCGGTCAGGTGTTCCTGGTCATGGAGCTGGTCCGCGGCGAGACCCTGCGCGACCACGTCGCCGCCGGGCCGCGCGACCCGCGCGCCATCGCGCAGATCTACCGCCAGGCGGGCGAGGGCCTGGCGGCGGCCCACCGCGCCGGCCTGATCCACCGCGATTTCAAGCCGGACAACGCGATCGTCGGCCGCGACGGCAGAGTGCGCGTGCTCGACTTCGGGCTCGCCTGTCCACCCGGGCTCGCCGGCGGCGACGCGGACGCGACGCCGGTCATCGGCACGCCGCGCTACATGGCGCCCGAGCAGGCCGCCGGCGGCGCCATCACCGCGGCGGCCGATCAGTACGCCTTCTGCGTGTCGCTGCGCGAGGCGCTGGCGACGCCGCGAGCGGGCGGCGCCGTGGCCGCGATCCCGCGCTGGCTGGAGGCGATCGTCGCGCGCGGCACCCAGGCGGACCCGGCCGGCCGGTTTCCGTCGATGGACGAGGTGACGCGCGCGCTGGCCCGCGATCCGCGCGTGGTGCTGCGCAACCGCCTCCTCGTGGTGGCCGCGGCCGCGCTGGCCGGCGGCGCGTTCGCCATCGGCCGGGCCGCGTCGCAGGGCGGCGACGAGAACGCAGCGTGCGACGGGGGCCGCGCCGCGATCGCCGCGGTGTGGGGGCCGGGCCAGCGCCGCGCGCTGCTCGACCGCATGGCCGTGGCCGGCGATCTGTTCGCGGCCGAGAGCGCGCCGCGCATCGCCGCCCGGCTCGACGACTACGGCGAGCGCTGGGCGGCAGGACACCTCGACGCGTGTCTCGCCCACCGGCGCGGCGAGCAGTCGGCCGCGCTGCTCGATCGCCGCATGGCGTGTCTGTCGCGCGGCCGCGCCGCGCTGGCGGCGAGCGTCGATCTGCTCGGCGGGCCCGCCGCGGTTCCCGGCGCGATGGTCGCGCTGGGCGAGCTGCCCGATCTCGGCCGCTGCGGCGATCCGGCGGCCATGCTGGCGACCGTGGCCCCGCCGCCGGCGGCGCTCGCGCCGGGGGCAGCCGCGGTCGAGGGCGATCTCGAGCGCGCCCTGGCGCTCCTGCGCGCCGATCGCACCGGCGAGGCGCGCGAGCTGGCCATCTCGTCGGTGGCGGCGGCGCGCCGCATCGATCACGCGCCGCTCCTGGCCCGCGCGCTGCTCGTGCTCGGCCGCGTCGAGATGGAGGCCCACCCGCGCTCGCAGGCCCTGGCGCCGCTGGACGAGGCGACCACCCTGGCGCTGTCGGCCGCCGACGACGCGCTGGCGGTCGAGGCGTTCGCGCGCCGGGCCTGGGTCGACGGCACCAGCGGCGAGCCGAACTTCGCCCGCGCGCTCGACGGCCTGCCGCTCATCGAGGCGCTGGCCTCGCGGCTCGGGTCCGGCGCCGGGTTCGCGCGCGCGCTGCTGCACAACAACATCGCCCACGTGGAGCAGGCCCGCGGCCGTCCGGAGGCGGCTCGCGCCGCCCTCGAGCGCGCGCTGGTCGAGGCGCGCGGCGTGGCCGGCGCCGGCTCGGTCGAGCTGGCCAAGGTGCCGGCCCACCTGGCCCTCGTCGTCGACGATGGCGAGCGCCGCGACGCGCTGTTCGCCGAGGCGACCGGCCGGCTCACCGCCGCGCTCGGCGCCGACCATCCGATGACCCTCGACGTGCGGGTGATGGCCGGCGTCCTCTCCTCCGACCCGCGCGAGGCGGCGCGCCGGCTCGAGCCGGCCTGCCGGGCCTACGCACGACTGCACTCGTCGCGCGGCGCGGCGGCTTCGCAGTGCTGGTTCGAGGTCGGCTGGCTGGCCCAGGAGCGCGGCGACGAGGCGGCCGCGGCCGAGGCGATGACCCAGGTCGTGCGGACCGAGACGAGCGGCGGCGAGGTTGGCCGGGTCGGGCTGGCCCGCGCCTACCTGGCGCTGGCGCGCGGCGATCCGGACGCGGCGGCCGGCTTCGAGGCGGTGCGGGCCCGGCTCGGCCCGGCGGCGGAGCAGCCGTGGTGGGTGCGCTGGGTCGCGGCGGAGGCGGAGCTGGGCTCCGGCCTGGCCCGGGCCGCGTCGCCGCGCGCCGCCGAGGCCGCCTTCGATCGCGCCCGCGTCCTGCTCGAGCAGGTGGCCGCCGCGCAGCCGGCGGTCTACATCGAGCGCCGGCTGGCCCGCGCCCGCGCCGAGCTCGCCCGGGCGCGCGCGGCCAGGGGCGCGCCGTCACGCGCCATCGCGCCGCTGGCCCGCGCCGCCGCGACCTGGTATCGCGCCGCCGGCGGCTACGACGACGCGCTGATCGAGCTCGATCGCCTCGCCATCGAGCCGGCAGGGCGTCAGGGGTTGGCGGTCAGCAGGTAGCCCCAGGTCTTCCAGGTGTCCAGCGACGGCCGCCTCGAGCCCGAGCACCGCGGCGGCAGCTTGCACACGGTCCTGATGGCGTCGCGGGTCTCGGTGATCTCGCGCTCCGTGTCGCCCATGCGCGGCGTGTCGAGGCAAAGCGCGCCTGTGTGGTCCCACACCGCCTCGTGGTCGATCGGATCGTCGAGGCCGAGCAGCTGCCAGTCGCGGCTGTTCTCCCAGCGCAGCGGCTCCCCCACCTCGGTGAAGGCGGTGCCGGTGCCGCAGTAGTCGCTGACGAACATCTTGAGCAGCGCCTGTCGCTCGAGCGTCGTCGCGGTGTAGTCGTCGCTGGAGCCCGCCTCGGTGTGGCGGTTCAGGTGCATCTTGGCCGTGGCGCTGCCGGCGCAGCCCACGTTGAACCATCCCTGCGTCTCGCCGCCGGTGCCGATCACGTCCTTGGTGACGGCGTCGTAGCGGTCGCCCTGGAAGAAGATGGCCTCGTGCGCGACCGGTCCCCACTCGTCGTAGTCGGCGGGGAGCGGACAGACCGGCTGGCGAGGCCCGGGCTCGTTCGCGGTGGCCCAGGTCAGGCGGTACGTGTCGATCCTGTCCTCCTCCTTGTCCTCGTCGTCGCCGTCTGCCCCGATCCAGAAGGTCAGCGAGCTGCTGTGGTGCTCGATGAAGACATCGAACCTGGTCGTGGTGCCATCGTCCTCCTCCTTCTCGAGGACGATGACGCTGGCCACCAGCTCCGCGCCCTCGAGCTCCACGTTGCCGTCCTCGTCGAGCGCGCGCAGCTTGTCCCCCTCCACGTCCAGGCGGTACTCGTTGAAGCCGCTGCGGATGTGGACCACGCGCAGGCCCTCCGCGTTGAACTGCCCGCGCTGGTCGAGCTCCTCTTCATCGTCGAGCGGCGCGCTCGCGCGCGACCGCGCCCTGGCGGCCTCGGGTGGCGACCCCTCGTCCAGCTCGTGGAAGGGCGGCCAGCCCACCACCGGCGAGTTGGAGCCGCAGCCGAAGTTGGGGCAGTCGGCGTTGATGGCGAGGTGGTTGACGGACGGCTCATCGGTCGGTTCCTCCTCGAGGCCGGTGACGCACCCGGCCGGGGCGAGCAGGACGAGGACGCAAAGGACGCGGCGCGCGCGCGCATGGATGGGCTGCACGCCGGGGTAGAGTGCGCGGCCCCGATCTCGTTCCCGACTTTTTTCGCCCCATGGGACACGGGGCTCGACTTGACGGAGCGGACCGGTCAGCGGTCCGCCCGTCGCCGTCCGCCGACCTGGCGCGCCCAGGTGTCCAGCCCCTCCAGCGTGGCCAGCGCGTGTGGCGGCGCGGCGGCGCCGGCCTCCATGCGGTCGCGCAGGGCTCGCCGGGCCCGGTGCAGCCGGGTCCTGATCGTGGCCGTCGGCGCGGCGAAGATCTCGGCCAGCGCCGCGATATCCATGTCCTCCCAGTAATGCAGCTCGAGCAGGGTCTGCTGCTCGACCGGCATGCCGCGCAGCGCCTCGAGCAGGCGGCGGTGGTCGTCGCTGCGGGCCAGGCGCGTGCCCGGGGTGGTGGCCAGCTCGGCGACCGACGCGACCGAGAAGTCGATGCGCTCGCCGTCGCGCCGCCGCCGGCGCAGGTGGCGGTAGAGCTCGTGCCGCGCGATGGTGAACAGGTACGTGCGGAAGCTCGACTCCTTGCGGAACTGCTCGCGCGCGCGCACGCAGGCCAGGAACGTGGTCTGGACGAGCTCATCGATCTCGCCGGCGCACTTGCTGGCGAAGAAGCCGTACACGCTGTCGAAGTGGCGGGAAAACAGCGCCTGGCCGGCCTCGCTGTCGCCGCTCCGCCAGCGGTCGAGCAGGTCGTAGTCGGCATCCACGGGCGCGAGCCTATCAGTCGCTGCCGCGATCGCGGCGGTCATGAAACCTCCTGCCGCCGGACCATCCGGCGCGGTCGTCCGGTCATTCGCTTCTCCCGGGTAGAGCCCGGACCCGGCCGGTCGTTTCACCGTGACGTGACACAATGCGCGGGTGATCGACCTGGACGGTATCGAGCGGCACGCCCGCGACGGCACGCTGCCCGCGCTCATCGACGAGCTGGCCGCCTCGGCGGACGGCGCGATGCGCCTGCTGGCGCGGGCCCTGCGTCTCGACCTGACCGTCCTGGCCGCGCACCCGGAGCTTGCCTACCCGTGCCTGTACCGCCGCGGCTACTGGTCCGGCGCCGACGCCGCGTCCTTCATCGCCGCGAAGCCGCCGACGAGCAGCCCGCCGCTGCGGCCGCTGCTGGAGGCGTGGCGCCCGCGCGGGCGGGGCCCGTGGCTGCGCGCGCTGCGGCCGCTGCGCGTGAGCCTCGACGGCGCGCTGCTCGAGGAGTACCGCGGCGACCTTGCCGGCGGCGCGCCGGTCCTGGCCGGCGACGCGATCGGCGCGCGAGGCCGGGATGGCGTCGTGGCCTGGGATCGTCGCTCCGGGGCGCGGCTCTCGCAGGCCGAGATCGCGACCCGGCTGCCCGCCGACCCGCCGGCGCGGTTTGCCCTCGACCGCGTCGTCGGCGAGTGGGGTCGCTGCGATTCTGATCGAGGCGACGACCGGTCGTCGCTTCGCGGTTCGCGTTGACAGCGACGCCTCGTTCGACTGCGCGGTCGATGGGCCCGGCGGCCACGCCATCGCGGCCGGATGGTTCCGCGACTACGACGGCGTGATTGTCCGCCTCGATCCGGTGGCGTCGCGCGTCGTGTGGCGCACCGATGTCGCTCAGTGGATCCGGTCGCTGGCCATCTCGGCCGACGGGGCGCTCCTCCTGGCCGGTGACGGCGCCGGCCAGCATCTACTGGACGCGGCGTCCGGCCGGGTCCTGGGCCGGTTCGGCGTCGCCGGCGCGGTCAGCTTCTCGCCCGACGGCCGCGAGATTGCGCTGCGCCACGGCGACGCTCTACAAGTGTGGGACCTCGACGGAGTCCGCCGCGGCGATCACCCACCCGCCGGCGCGCTGGAAGGGCTCGTCGATGCCGAGTTCTCGCCCGGCGGCGCCCGCCTGCTGACCGGAGGCCTGCTCTGCGATGGCGTCACGGGCGAGCCGGTGGCGCTTTTGCCCGTGGACTCCGGCAACTACCTCGAGGGCGGACCGCCGGCGAACGGCCGCCGGCTGACCGACCGTCTGTTCATCGAGGCCTCGCCGATGGGCGGACTGCGCGCCTGGGACGCGGCGACCGGCGAGCCGGTCCTGCGCGACCCGGATCGCCGCCACCGCATCGGCGATCTGTTCGCGGTCTCGCCGGACGGCGAGCGCTACGCCGCCTCGCGGGGCCGCGCCTCCGCGCTCGCGATCTGCTCGGTGCGCGACGGCACCGAGCTGGGCCGCGTCGATGTGCCGGTCGCCTCCGCGGTGGTGTTCTCGGCGGACGGATCGCATATCGCCGTCGCGACCGACGCCGGCGAGGTCTGGGTGGCGGATCGCGCCGGCGCGGACCTCACGCATGTGGGCAAGCACCCGTGCAGGGTCCACGACGTGGCCTTCGCGCACGACGGATCGCTGCTGGCCTCCCGCGACATGGAGCGGCGAGTCCGTCTGTGGGACACGCGGCGCGGATTGGTTGCCGAGCGCACCGACGCCGACTGGCGACCGCTGGCCGACTCGATCCACGGCTGGGACGGATTCCGGGCCCACGCACATCCGTACCGGACCCGGACCGCGGCTGGTCTGGCCGAGATCGTGGACGAGCGATCGGGCCGCGTGATCGCACGCATACCGGCCGACGAGGAGCTGGTCGCGGATGCACGAGGTCGGCGGTGGGCGAGCCGCGGAGCCCACATGGCGCTCGAGGATCCCTGAGGCTGCGGTCGAGCTACATGTGATCTCGTGGTCACGCTGCTTGCCACGATTACGCGGACTCGCTCGCGCGCCGCGAACTCGGCGCCCGATCCGGGTGTGCGCCGCGAAGGCCCGTGCCAAGATGCACAGGTCGGGACTTCTTTCGCTGATCGGTGAAGGTAGAAGAAGGGGCAGGCCAGCGCTTTCGAGTCATCCGCCCGATCGGGGAGGGTGGCATGGGCGTGGTGTATGAAGCGGAGGATCGCGAGCGCGGTCAGCTGGTCGCGCTCAAGACGCTCAAGCAGCGCGACCTGGACACGCTGTACCGGCTCAAGCGCGAGTTCCGCGCACTGGCGCACCTCAGCCACCCGAACCTCGTCGACCTCTACGACATGGTCGTCGAGGAGGACACCGGCTTTCTCACCATGGAGCTCGTCGAGGGGAGCGACATCATCCGGCACTGCCGGCCGGGCGCGGAGCCGGACGAGGGCTCGCCGTCGCGCGCCGACACCGCGGTGCTGCAGGTCGACAGACACAGCGACCGTGGGGCGCGGCCGCGCGAGGCCCAGACGCCGGCTGCCGGCTTCGACGAGTCTCGCCTGCGCGCCGCGCTGCCGCAGCTGGCCCGCGCGCTCATCGCGCTGCACCAGGCCGGCATGGTCCATCGCGACATCAAGCCGTCGAACGTGCTCGTCACCCACAACGGTCGGGTCGTGGTCCTCGACTTCGGCCTGGTGGTGGAGCTCGACGGCCGCGGCGGCCAGAGCCACGGCGGCCGCATCGTCGGCACGGTCGAGTACATCGCGCCGGAGCAGGTCTCCGACGGCCGCGTGTCGGCCGCCGCCGACTGGTACGGCTTCGGCTGCCTCCTGTACGAGGCGCTGACCGGGCGCGTGCCGCACCACGGATCGATCATGCAGGTGCTGCTCGACAAGCAGTCGCACCCGCCGCCGCCGCCGCGCGCGCTGGTGCCGTCGGTGCCGCCGGATCTCGACGCGCTCTGCGTCGACCTCCTGGCCATCGACCCGTCGGCGCGGCCGGGCGGGGCCGACGTGCTGCGCCGGCTGGGCGCCGACGACGCCGACGACGCTGCATCGACCAGCCTCGGGTCGGTGTCGGCCGCGACCCAGAGCGTGGCCTTCGCCGGGCGCGAGCTGGAGCTGGCCCGCCTGGCCGAGTGCGCGCGCCACATCGACGAGGGCACCGCCGCCGTGGTCTCGGTCACCGGCGCGTCCGGCATCGGGAAGACCGCCCTGGTCAAACGATTCCTCGAGACTTTACGGCGAGATGTGCCCGATGACATCGTTGTCCTCGAGGGTCGCTGCTACGAGCGCGAGTCTGTCCCCTACAAGGCGATCGACGCGGTCATCGATCAGCTGGCCCGCTACTGGAACGAGCTGCCGTCCGCGGAGGCGGCCGAGCTCCTGCCCGGCAACGCGCCGCTCCTGCCGCGCCTGTTCCCCGTGCTGGGCCGCGTGTCGGCCATCGCCGCAGCGCCGCGCGGCGACGCGCCGCCCGATCTGCACGAGCTGCGACAGGGCGCCTTCACCGCGCTGCGCCACGTGCTGCGCCGGCTCGCGGTCAAGCGCGAGCTGATCCTGTTCCTCGACGATCTGCAGTGGAGCGACCTGGACTCGATCCGGCTGCTGGCCGACATCATGCGCCCGCCGGCGCCGCCGGCCCTGCTCCTGGTCCTTTGCTCGCGCTCCGACGATCGCTCGCCGTCGGACACAGCGGCCGATCTGTCGACCGGCGAGGGCAGCGTCGAGGTGTCGATCCAGCAGGCCGCGCTCGGGAACCTCTTCGACTCGCTGGCGCCGTGGCTGACCCGGCTGGAGCTGGGGCCCCTGCCGCCGGCCGACGCGACCTGGCTTGCCGGCCAGTACCTGCGCGGCGCCAGTCCCGACCAGGCTGAGCGCGTGGCCGAGGAGGCCGGCGGCGTGCCGCTCTTCATCGCCGAGCTGGCCATCCACACCCAGACAACGGCCAGCCAGGACAGCCGGCCGGTCAGCTTCATCGAGCTGGTGCGCCGGCGCATCACGCAGCTGCCGGACAACGCGCGCGAGCTGGTCGAGCTGGCCGCCGTGTCCGGCGAGCCGATCTCGCAGCGGGTCGCGGCCACGGCGCTGGCCGCCGCGCCCGAGTCGCTGGGCCGCGCCATCCGCCACCTGCGCACGGTCAACCTGGTGCAGGCGGCGGGCGGCCGCGCCACCGATCGCGTGGAGTGCTACCACACCCGCATCCGCGAGTGCGTGCGGGCGCAGCTGCCGCGCGAGCGCGTGCGCGCATGTCACCGCTCGCTCGCCCTCGCCCTCGAGCAGTGGTCGGAGGGCTCGAACGCGCAGCTGGCCCGGCACTGGAAGGGCGCCGGCGAGGAGGAGCGCGCCGCCGAGCACGCGCGCGCCGCCGCCGCGGAGGCGACCCGCCAGTTCGATTTCCACCGCGCCGCGCGCTTCTATCGCATGGCGCTGGCCCCGGGCGCGGGCGGCTCGGCCCAGGAGCGCCGGGCGCTGCGCGTCGCCATGGCCGAGGCGCTGGCCAACGCCGGGCGTCCGCCCGAGGCGGCGGCGGCGTTCCGCGACGCGGCCTGGGAATCGGATCCGGTCACCGCGCTCGAGCTGCGCCACCAGTCGGCCGCGGCGCTCCTGCGCGGGGGCTACGTCGGCGAGGGGCTCGAGGCGATCGAGGACGTGCTGCGCCACATCGGTGTGAGTGCCGGTAGCGGCCTGGGATCGCGTCGGGCCGCGCGCTGGCGCCGCCGCTTGCTCGCCATGCGCTGGGTCGGGGCGGGCCGGCGCGGCGAGGGGGACCTGCCGCGCCGCGCGCTGACCGAGATGGACGTGTGCGGCTCGATGGCGGTGGCGCTGTCGATGCTCGACACCGAGCGGGGCGCCGAGTACCAGGCCCGTTTTCTGGCCCTGGCGCTGCGCCACGCCGAGCCGCGCCGCCTCTCGATGGCCCTGGCCCTCGAGGCCGGCTACCTGGCCGCGGAGGGCCGCTACCGGCGGGCCGAGCAGATGGCGAACCGCGCCGATCGCGTGATCTCGCGCGCCGGCGACGACCGCGCCATCCCGTACGCGCTGTGGGCGCGGGGCGGGCTGGCGCTGTTCCGCGACAGCGCGTGGCCCGCGGCGCTCGGACACTTCCGCGAGGTGATGGCGGTCCTGCGCCGCCAGCACCGGACCAGCAGCTTCGAGATGTTAACGGTGGACCAGTACGTGTCGCTTTGCCGGCTGATGCTGGGCGAGCTGAGCCTCCTGGCCGAGAAGGTGCCGGGCGCCGTGCGCGCCGCCGATCTGCGCGGCGATCGCTACGCGGCGCTCAGCGCGCGCCTGCGCTATGCGCCCGTCGTGCACCTCCTGCGCGGGCGCCTCGACGAGGCCGAGCGCGACCTGGACAGCGCGGTGGCCGACTGGGCCGGCACCCAGCAGCGCGGCTTCCGCGTCGGCCACTACGGCGCGGTGCTGTCGCGGGCCGACCTGTGCCTCTATGCCGGCCGGCCCGACGCCTTCGCCCGCCACTGGCGGCTCGATCCGGGCGGGCTGGCCCGCTCGCGCCTGGCGCGCTACCCGATCGTGCTGCGCGAGGTGGCCCATGCGGCCGGCCGCGTGGCGGTGGCGCGCGGCGCGATCGAGCACGCGCGCGGCTACGCGGCGCTGCTGCGTCGCGACGTGGCCCCGGCCTCGCGCGCCATGGCCGCGCTGCTCGAGGCCGGAATCGCCGCGCGCACCGGCGACCGCACCGCGGCCGAGGTGCTGCTCATCGCCACCGCGGCCGATCTCGACCGCCTGTCGATGGCGGCGTACGCGGCGGCCGCGCGCCGGGCGCTGGCCGATCTGTACGGCGAGCGCTCGCTGGCCGCGTCGGCCGACGCCTTCTTCCGCGGCCAGGGCGCCGCCGATCCGGCGCGCTTCGCGGCCATGATGGTGCCCGGCTTCGGCTGAGACGGCGGCGGGCGCCTACTCGTACTTGAGCGTCACCATCGGGTCGACGCGGACGGCCCGCCGCGCCGGCAGGTAGCAGGCCAGCAGCATCGTCGTGGTCAGCACCAGCGCGGTGGCGGCGAAGGTCCCCACGTCGATCGCGCCCACGCCGAACAGCAGGCCCTCCATCAGGCGGGTGAGCAGGATGGATCCGACAAGGCCGATGGCCACGCCGGACAGGCCGAGCAACATGCCGCCGCCTACCACCATGCGCATCACGTGGCCGGCGCGCGCCCCCAGCGCCATGCGGATGCCGATCTCGTGGGTGCGCTGCTTGACCGTGTAGGACATGACGCCGTAGACGCCGACCGCGGCCAGGATCAGCGCCACGGCGCCGAACAGGGCGAGCAGCACCGTGAAGGCCCGCGTGCGCGCCACCGACTCTGCCATCACCTGCTCCATGGACCGGACCTGCGAGATCGGGATGGTGCGATCCACGGCCCACACCTCCCGCCGCACCGCGTCGACCAGGGCCAGCGGCGCGCCGTCGGTGCGCACGGTCAGGTAGATCGATCTCCACCACCCGTTCTGCGCGTACGGCGTGTACATGGTCGGCACGTGCGGCTTGTCCAGCCCGGTGTACTTCACGTCGGCGGCCACGCCGACCACCGTCCACCACGGCGCGTCCGGCGAGTAATCGCCGGTCTGGATGCGCCGGCCGATCGGATCGACGCCGGGGAACAGGCGCCGCGCCATCGTCTCGCTGATGATCAGCACCAGCGGCGAGCCCTCGCGGTCCGCGTCGGTGAAGGCGCGCCCGGCGCGCATGGAGATGCCCAGGGTGCGGAAGTAGTCCGGGCTCACCAGCAGCTGATCGGCGACCGGCGGGGCCTGGTCCCGCGGCGGCACGCGGCCCTCGACGGTGTACGGGTTGCTCATGGCGATGAGATTGGGCGGCAGGGCCATCGACAGCGCCGCGCTGCGCACGCCGGGCAGCGAGCCCACGCGCGACAGGATCTGCCCGTGCAAGGCGGCGGCCTGGGAATCTTCCGGGTAGGTGGCGCTTTGCAGCTCGATGCGCATGCTGAGCACGCCGTCCGGGTCGAAGCCGGGGTTGACGTGCGACAGGTTGACGAAGCTGCGGATCATCAATCCGGCGCCGGTCAGCAGCATCAGGGCCAGCGCGCCCTCGGCCACCACCAGCAGCGCGCGCAGGCGGTGGCGGGCTGCGTTCTCCAGGCCGCTGCCGCCGCCCTCCTTGATGGCGGTGTTCAGGTCGAGGCGCGAAAGCTGCAGCGCCGGCGCCAGCCCGAACACCAGCCCGCTCAGCAGCGCGACCGCCAGGGTGAAGCCGAGCACCCAGCCGTTAACCGACACCTCCTCGAGCCTCGGCAGATCCGACGGGGCCAGCTTGTCGATGACCTGCACCCCCCACACGGCGAGCAGCAGGCCGAGCGCGCCGCCGATCGATGCCAGCAGCATGCTCTCGGTCAGCAGCTGCTTCACGATGCGCCCGCGGCTGGCACCGAGCGCGGCCCGCACCGCCAGCTCGCGCTCGCGCGCGGTGCCGCGCGCCAGGAGCAAGCTGGCCAGGTTGACCGATGCGATGAGCAGCACGAACAGCACCGCGCCGAACAGCACCAGCAGGGCGCGCTGCGATGTGCCGACGATCGATTGCTTGAGCGCATCGACGGTGACCACCGCGAACGACGAGCTCGGGTACTCCACGCGCAGCTGGGCCGCGATGGCGGTCAGGTCGGTCGCGGCCTGCTGCGCGCTGACTCCGGGCCGCAGGCGCGCGATGCAGCGCAGCCAGTAGGGCGGGCGGCTCTGCGGCGGCTCGAACTGTAGCGCTCTCCAGACCTCGGCCTGGCCGGTCAGGGCCATGCGGAAATCGGCCGGCATGACGCCGATGACGGTGTGAGACTCGCCGTCGAGCGAGATGGGCCGGCCAATCGCGCCCGGATCGCCGCCCAGGCGGTCGCGCCAGAAGCGGTGGCTGACCACCGCGAGCCGCGGTCCGCCGGCCCGGTCCTCGCCGCGCGCGAAGGTGCGGCCGAGCGCGGCGCCGGCCCCGAGCACCTCGAAGAAGTCGGCGCTGACCGCGGCGCCGCGGATCTTCTGCGGCTCGCCGCCGGGGCCGGCGTAGGCGAAGCCCTGGCCCGGTGCGTACAGCGCGGCCACGCCCGCCAGTGTGCGGTTGCGCTCGCGGACGGCCAGGAAGTCGGCGGAGCCGAGCGGGTTGTACGGCTCCTCGGTCTGGAGGTTCTGCAGCGACACGCGCACCAGCCGGTCCGGCTCCGGGTGACCGAGCGGCTGCAGCAGCACCGCGTTGACGACGCTGAAGATGGCCGAGTTGGCGCCGATGCCCAGGGCGAGGGTGACGACCGCGATCGACGTGAGCCCCGGGGTCTTGCGCATCATGCGCGCGCCGTAGCGCAGATCCTGAAGCAGCTCCTCGGCGAGGCGAACGCCGCGCGCGTCGCGGCACTCCTGCTTGGTGCGGGTCACGCCGCCGAACTGGACCAGCGCGGCGCGCCGCGCCTCTTCCGGTGACATGCCGCTGGCGACGTTTCGCTCGGTCTCGCGCTCGACGTGAAAGCGCAGCTCGTCGTCCAGCTCGCGCTCCACGTCATCCTTGCGCCGCAGCGCCCGCCATCGCCGCTGCCATCGCCGCATCCATCGTGGGGCCATCACGCCTCCTTCAGGATCCCTGGAGGACCCGAGCCACGGCCCAGGTGAAGCGCTCCCACTCCTTGGACTCGACGGCCAGCCGCTTCTTGCCGGCGGCCGTGAGCCGGTAGAACTTGGCGCGCCGGTTGTTCTCCGACTCGCCCCACTGTGCGTCGATGAGGTCCTGCGCCTCGAGCCGGTGCAGGGCCGGATACAGCGAGCCCTGGTTGACGGTCAGAACCTCCTGCGACAGCTGCTGGATGCGCTGGGCGATATCCCACCCGTGCATCGGGCCGTTCTGCAGCGTGTTGAGCACGAGGAGGTCGAGCGTCCCCTGCAGGAGGTCGACCTTGCGCTTCCTCATCGCCACCCCCTAGACATTCTACAAGTCGGACTCTCCACCCTCTCTTGTAGAATGTCAACAGGAGATCAAAGCTGGGTATAGAAGGCGGACATCATCGCCTCGGCCATGCTGAGCTCGCAGTCGCCGCGCAGGTACACGCTCTCGCCGGGGCCCAGGGTCAAGTGGACCGGCTCGGAGAACATCGGCAACAGGTCGCGGGGCCCGAAGCCGCCGAAGCACTCGCCGGAGATCCAGGCTTCGACGTCGTAGGTGCGGGAGTTGTCGCCGCCGGTGTAGTTACCGACGATCATGTCGACGTGGTCGCCCTGGTTGACGCCGTGCAGGTAGATCTTGTGGGCGTCGTCGTTGGTGCTGATGTCGAAGTCGAACGTGCCCATCGTCAAGCTGAGGGAGCCGACCTCGGCTTCGATCTCGTCGAGCGCCGGCTCCTCGTCGCCGGCGTCGTCGATGGCGCAGCCGGTGCCGGCCAGAGTGAGCGAGAAGAGAAAGGCGGGGAAACACCGCTGCATTGCCATGGGGACCTCCAGGACTCGGGGTCCACCGGGACGGTGCAAGGAAGGAGCCGCTCGCGCGATCGCCGCCGCGCGACCGCAAGGCCAGCAGCCGCGCCACGTGGTCGGGGCCCGGGCCTGGTGGGCGGGGTCCCCGGTGGTGGTCCGTGCCGCTGGCGCTGCCGGTCCCCGGGCGCCGCGCGATTCGCTCGAATCTCCTACTTCCCGCAGCTCTCGCTGCCGACGCAGTCGAACTCGAAGCTGCCAGCTACCTTGACGCTGCGTTTCTTGCCGTGGCGCTCATCGGCCTCGAACGCGAAGGTCCCCTCGATGCGGCTCGAATCGAACCGGGTGACCTCCAGGGTCCCCGGCCCCTTCACGCCGAAGTGGCCGTCGCCGACGCTGAGCATGACGATGAGCTCGCCAGCCCTGGCGTCCCTTGTCACGACGTACTTCTTCGGCGCTCGCGGGATGTCTGCGTAGCGGGAGTCGTTGCCCGGGAGCACCGACATGGTCACGTCGTCGTCGCCGCAGCTCATGATGAACACGAACAGGCGCGGGTCCTGCTTCATCGCCTCGGCCACCTTGGCGTCCTTGTCGACGCCCTTGTCAGCGCCGATGCCGATCATGACTCGCAACGCTGTCTTGAGCTCGTCGTCCGTCAACCAGTAGTCGGTCCCGAAGGTGACCTTGGTGTCCGTGGCGGCGTGGCGCACCGGCTCCGCCGACGCCGTGACGTCGCCGGTGACCTCGATCTTGCACCGACCCAGGTCCTTGCCCGACGCGGCCGGCGCGGCGCCGGCTGCCGACGGCGCAGCGCCCGGGCTGGCCGCTGCTGCCGGCACGGGCCCCCCTGGCCCGTCCTCGGCCTTGCCGCACCCACCCACGCTCGCCGCCAGCACCACACCCAGGAGGAATCGAGATGGTCTCATCGTCCGGAAGGACACGGCGTCGCGCGCGGCGATGCACAAAAAACAGCGGCTACGTTCGCCGTCTCGTCGCATTCTCGACCGCGATGCACGCAAGCGTGACGGACCGGCCCGACCGATCTCTCGCCGGGGGACGAGGACAAGGGGACGGTGCGCATCTTTTCTCGACGAGGCGCAACCGAGCAACGCGCGACTGAGTACGCTGCGCGCCAGCTATTCGGGAGGTCGTCGATGACATCGATGCCGAAGACGTCGGTGCCCGCTCGGGCCGAACCACTTCGCCTGGCCCTCGCGCTCGCGGAGGTCGCGACCCTCGTCGCGCTCGCGGCTGCCTGCGGCGGCGGCGGCGGCTCACGGGAGGAGGGCGAGCCGGATGCATCCGCGCCGGATGCGGGCTTACCGGTCGATGCGAGCGTCCTGGTACCAGGGCGCGCGCAGTCAGGCGGCGAGCCGGGCGAGATCGGCGTGGATGGCGACCTCGCCTTCGTGCCGGTCGGACCGCGCCTGACCGTCTGGCGCGTGCCGGCCACCGCCGGGGGAGCGCCGGAGCTGGTCGGCGAGAGCGAGCCTGCCACCGCCGTGCTGCGCGACCTGACGCTGGCCGGTACGCGCGCGTTCGTATCCGACCAGGCCTATCCGGTCAGCCGGGTCCACGTCTTCGACATCTCCGACCCCGCGCATCCGGTCGAGACGGCCTCCTTCGCTCTGACCGACTCGCCGGACACGGTCTCGCGGGCCAGCGGCATGGCGCACGTCGGCGACCGCCTGTACGTCGCCGATGTGGACCTCGGGATCGCCGAGGTGGACGTGAGCGACCCGGACGCGCCGTCGGTGCTGCGGATCGTCTCGCCCCCGAGTGCCGCGCTCGATGTGGTGGGTCGCCGCCTCTATCATTACGGCCTCGGCGACACGGTCGGCGCGCTCGACCTCGACGCCGACCTGGCATCGCTCGGTACCGCATCGCCGCCCGCCACGCTCGCCGTGCGCGTCGCCCCCGGCGACCTGCTCGTCGGCGTCAACGTCGATGGCGTGTTCGTCCAGGATGTGTCCAACCTCGCCACGCGGGTCCAGCTCTTCCGCGACGCCTCGCCGGACCTGGCCTCCGGAGGCTCCATCGCCGTGAGCGGCGCGGCGGCGTGGATCGCGGCCGATGACGCGATCCACGTCCTCGACCTGGCGGATCCGGCCGCCATCGCGCGCTTCGGGCCGTTCCCGCCGGCGTCGCCGCTCGTGCGCGATGTCGCTCACGACGGGGACCGGACGCTCCTCGAGGTCACCACCGACGGCCGGCTGGTCGCCATCGACGCGGCGAACGCCGCCGCCGAACCGGTCGTGCGCGGCGCCGCGGATGTCACCCTGTGCTTCAACTGCGCCGCCGTCGCCGTGTCGGGCGATCTCATCGTTGCCAGCAACTCCATCTGGGGACTGCGCACCGGGCGTCTCGCCGACCTCGTACCGACCGGCTCCAGTGAGTCGCGTGAGCTGGCCGTGCTCGACGATCTGGCGATCTCGGAGGGTCGCGTCTACGCCGCAGACTTCGATGTCGGGCTGCGCATCTACGATGTCGCGGACCCGGCCGCACCAACCCTCGTCGGTCAACTCGACACCGGCACTGGCTCGTCGGTCGCTGTCGTGGGCGAACGGGTCTACCTGGCTCAGTCGCGGTTCGAGGGGGCGCTGCGCATCATCGATGCGACCGACCCGGCTGCCCCGCGCGAGCTCGGATCCATCCAGACGGACCCGGCGTCCGCCGTCGAGGTGCGCGGCGATCTCGCCTTCCTGGCGGAGCGCTCGAGCGAGGAGAAGGGGGACGGGCTGCACATCTACGGCGTATCGGACCCCGGCGCCATCGAGGAGGTCGGCGTCTACGGCGGCGGCGAGGGCTGCCCGGAAGCGTTCGACGTGGCGCTGGCGGGCTCCCTGGCCGTTGTCGCATGCCGGGGACGGCGGTTTCCACGTCGTGGACGTCGGCGACCCGGCCCTCCCGGTCCTCCGCGCGATCATCCCGGGCGGCGCTCGGGCGGTGGCCGCCTGGGAGGGGGGCGCGGCGCTCGGCAGCTTGCCGGGCGTCGACATCATCGACCTCGCAGATCCGGACGCGCCGGTCGTGCGGGCGCACCATCCCATGCCCGATGGGGTGACCGCGCTCATCGCCCCGGGGAACGGACAGGTCGTGGCCGCCGGTTTCACCGGCGGGATCTATCGATTTCAGCTGCCCTGATCCGGGCCGGCTCGTTGCGCCCGACGCTGTCTCAGGGAGCGAGGGTCTCGAAGTCGCCGACGCCCTCGGTCGGGCTCTCCGGGCCGAAATGGAGGCTGTCGGTGACGGTGCCGTCGAGGAGGATGTTGGGGACGTCGGGGTAGTCGGTGACGCCGGAGTTGTGGGAGCCGGTGGCCGCCTGGCGACCGATCGCGAGGAGGGTGAAGGACGGCGCGGGATCGCAGGTGGCGGGAGTCTCGAGGTCGGTGGCGTCAACGCAGAGGGTGGTGCGGTCGTTGCAGGACTCGCCCATGTCGGCCGAGCCCTCGCCGTAGATCGTTGTCTGGTCGGACGTGAGCTGGACGCCGCAGAAGCCGACCCCGATGCCGGCGACCGCCATCTCGAGCTGGCCGGCGCTGGAGTCGGCGTGGAGCTGGGTGACTCCGTAGGAGCAGCCGTCGAAGGCGGGTGGCTCGCCGCAGGACTCGGGGTTGCTGTAGCCGACGCCGTACCACAGCATGACGTCGTACGCGTCGGTGCCCTCGATCGGCCGGATGCGGGCGGCGAGCCGGGCGGCTCCGCCGGCGACGTAGACGTAGTCGGTGCCGTCCTTGCTGCCGAACTGCATGAACGCGGGGTCGACCGCCGTCGGGGTCCCCATCATCCGGTAGCACTGGGCGTAGAACGGCTCACTCTGCCCCCACGGGGTCAGGATGTACTCGACCGGCTCGAGATCGGCGCACGCGCGCGGGCTGCCCAGCGCGAAGCCGTTCACCTCGGTGATTCGATCGTCGACCGACGTGAGCAGCTGCTGGACGTCGGTCGGTCCGCCGCTGAAGAAGCGGTCGCGGAAGGCCTGCGCCGTGAATCCGTTGGGCGGGCCGAGCCGGAGCCGGGCCGACGTGGCGATGAAGCCGTCCGGGGTCGCCGCCATGACCGGCGGGGCGATGAGCGGGATGGCGCTGAAGTCGCCGCCGCCGTCGTTGCCGCCGTCGTCGTCGGCGCTGTCGTCGGTGCTGTCTCCGACGTCGTCGCCGTCTCCGGCGTCGTCGTCGACCGCGTCGTCATCGTCGTCGCCGGCGCAGGCGAGGCCGAGCGAGGCGAGGCAGAGCGCTGCGAGCCAGCGGCGCGCTCGTGGGGCCGGTGAGGCGGGGCGGGACAACAGGGTGCTCGCGGGTCGGTTCATGCCTACAGGTCATCGGCCGCGAGTGGCCTCCCTGAAGGGAAATGGCGGCGGATCGGCAGGCGCTCACCCGGAGGGGCCCGCGATGGGTGACTTCGGTCAGGTTCGAAGCCGTCGCAGTCTTCTGGATCCCGGACGGCACGAGGTCGCGCGCTACTCGCGGAAGCCCGCCATGAACCGGTGGATCTCGTCGAGCGCCGGCCCCTGCTCGACGATGAACGCGCGCGAGCCGGACGGCGTCTTGATGTTGAACGCCCCGGTGCCCTTGTTGCGATCGGGGCCGTGGGACGCGATGTCGGCCTCGAGCCGCTCGACCCGCCGCCACAGCTCGGCGACGCGCGCGTCGTCGGCCGCGAGGACGGCCTTGTGCGGCTCGCCGCCGCTGTAGCTCCCTGTGCTGCTCATCTCCGGGGTGACCGGTACGTACTCGAACGACACCTCGCCGCCCGCCGTCGCCTGAGAGAAGTGGTACACGTTCGCCGCCCCGTCGCCGTAGTGGAGGCTCCAGGGGGTCTCTGTCTCGGTGTCCCTCATCTTCGGCTCGCCCTCCGTGCCGGACGTGGCCGCGCTCGTGCTCGTCGGCTCGCCCCTGGTGCCGGAAGACGAGCCGCAGGCCATGGTGAGCGCCGCGACGAACGCTGCGTGTCTCGATCTCACGTGGCCATTCTACGGTTGACCGCCCGCCGAGTGGGTCCGCCGAGGCAACTGTTCCGTCGAGGGAAATGCGCGCGCGCCAGCACAGGTCGCAGGGCGGTTTCCCGGTCCATGCGGCCGTTGTGGCCGTCGGTGCGACGCGATGCACGAACCAGTCGGCAGACGCATCATCCCGTGCCGTCGCCCTGATACGCCACACGCCGGTGAGCAGCGTCAGGCAGCTGACATGTTCGCGGACGCGTTCACGATTCCGGCAATGGTGCGCGAAGTTCTCGCGGCGGTCTCGTCCTTGGATCAGGGGAGGGCGCAACATGAAATGGAACGCGAGGGGTTGGGGAGTCTGGACGTGGCTGCAGCTGCTCATGCTGCTCGCCATCGTCGGGGAGGGGGTATCGTTCGCCAGGTCAGCGACGGCCTCGGAGACCCTGGACGAAGAGGGGTTGCAGCTCGACCTCGGCGACACACCGCGCTGTGTGATCTGGCCGCGACGGCTACAGGTAAACGCGGATTGCGCCGGCATCGACCTCGGGGCAGCTGAGAACATCGAGGCCAGCAACCGATCGGAAGGCGCGCGGATGCGCACGCTGGCGATGGTCGTCTGGAAGCCGGCGGGCGAGGGCGCCCTGCTCCTGACCATCGTCTCGTTGCCGCCCGCCGCACCGACAACAGAATTCGTCGGTGACCATCTGGCGGGTATCTACAACAGCCTCCATTCGCCGCACGACCAGGTGACGACACGCGATGACCCCCGTCTGCATCACGAGACCCTCACCGTGGCCGGGGCGCCGGCGATCCGGTACTCCACGGAGACCCACGCCGGCAGCCACCTGATGCGGTCGTACCTGGTGTTTGGCGAGAAGCGCACATACGCGTTCGGGTTTGTCATGACCGCGGCGAGCGCGACCTGGGGGAGCGCCCTCGCCGAGGCGCTCGTGGCGACGATCGACTCGCCGCACGAGCCAGTCAGTGATCCGATCTCGGCCACCTTCACCGGCACCCTGCTCGGCGCGCTGCTTCTCACGGGCATTCTGAGCTGGTTCAGCTGGAGACGATCGGGGCAGACGCTCACGGCGGCACTGGTGGCCCTCGCCATCACCGGAACCCTGTGCGTCGTTGTCTCGCTCACTCTGGGCGTCGAGACCGCCTTTCCCTGTCTCGCTGGTGCCGGGCTGGGGCTCACGTTCGAGCGCGTGGCGTCCGCGCGCCGCGCCCGCCACTTCCTTTAGCCCCGAGGGCGGCGGCCACCTGAGCTCCTGGGGACGATGGCCCGCAGTCGGCGTATCGTCGAGCAGGTGTCGCCCCCATCTGACGCTGCCGACATCGCCGTGTTGATCGCCAGGTTGCGTGTCGATCACCTGACCGACGATGCCATCGACGAGCTCGTGTCGCTCGGTGAGCCGTGCATCGAGCCATTGCTCACGACGCTGCAGTCCCGGGCGGAGCCGGAGCGCATGCGCGAGACCGCGGCGATCGCCCTGGGACGCATCGCGCCCGGGGGAGTCGCGCGTCTGCTCGAGGCGCTCGACGGCGACGACGATGAGCTGGCCGATCTGGCGGCGTGGGGGCTGCGCTGGCCGCCGCGCTCCAGGCTCGCGGAGCCCGTCCTCGGGGCGATGCTCGCGCATCCCGAGGCGCGCCGCCGGCTGCGTGGGCTGCGTGGTCTCGGATACATCGGCGTCGACCTGACCGCACTCGATCCGGCGGTCATCGAGTGCGCGCGCAATGACGAGCCGAGCATCCGGGTGGCGGCGTTCGCGGTGATCGAGCGGGTCGGGCTGGATGCCCCCGGCGTGCGTGAGGTGCTCGACGAGGGGCTGGCCGACCCGGACAGCGCCGTCCGCGAAGCCGCGACGAAGGCCCTCGAGCAGCTCGGCGAGGGACCCCGACGCTGAAGGGGGGATCCAGGGCTTCGCCGCCCTGGCCCGCGCCCGCCGGCGTCTGCATCTCACGGCAGCGCCGAAAGACGAGCAGGACACCGGCCGGCGCGATGGCCAGGCGGCGAAGCGGCGAAACGACTACGAGGCGGAACCTGGCCCGCTACGGGATCGCCGCCGGCGGGTGACGCCGAAGAGCGCCGCAACCCCAATCAGCATCCAGCCGGCCACCGCGCCGCCGGTGCCGCCCTGGCCGACGCCGCAGCTGAAGGTACCGTCGGCGTCCACCTCACAGCTGTCGTCGTCGCAGTCGGCATCGATGTCGATGGACACGTCGATGTCGAGAGCGTCCTTGAGCTCGTCGATGCAGGCATCGAGGCTGTCGCCGTGATCGATGAACTGCCCGTCGCAGAACAGCGCGCCGTCTTCCGACTCGCACTGCGTGACGCACGTCTGCTGGACCTCGGTCTGGCACTCGACGAAGGTTTCCGACTGGCAGGCGAGCTGGCAATCGATGTTGGCGTCCGCCGTGCACTCGCCCTCACAGCAGTTGGTGCACTTCTCCTCGCAATTGGCCGTGGGAGGAACGATCTCGCATTCCACCTCGCAGCTGGCCGAACAGGTCGCCTGACACTGGGCCCAGCACTCGCTGTCGTCCTCCGCACAGTACCCATCGCAGTACCCGTTGCAGTCGGCCTGGCAGGTCGTCGTGCAGTCGAAGCTGCCCGGGTCCTTGTCACACTCGAGGACGCAGTTGTCCTCGCAGCCGTTGTTGCACTCCTCTTCGATCGAGAGGTCGCACTCGGCGGAGCATTCCGTGGTGAGCCGGGCGGCGCACTGCGTCTGCACGCTGGTCTCCGTGCACATCGTCTCGCAGGTTTCGCTGGGAGCGATCACCTCGCATTCGACTCCCGCCTCCACGTAGACGTCCCCGCAGGCGTCGAGGCCTGCGTGGGCCTCGGGTGAGGGAAAAAACAGCGTGGTGACCAGAGCAGCAGGGGAAAGCAGCAGCAATCTAGACAATGGACTCATCAGTCTCTCTCCTCCAAGCAAGGGCAGGTCAGACGATAAGTCCCATCGTAACCGGCTCGGAGCCAACGCCGCACCTGACTCGTGCAACCGCCCGTCGGCAGGATGCAGGAGTCCGGAATAAGCCACTTGTGGTGGCCGACGTCACGAGCTGACACAGGGCCGCGCTGGCGGCAAGAGTGACACAGTGAGGCGGAACGGATCAGGCGCGCAGCTGCGAGCGGACAATGACGCGGACATGAATCCCCGGCCGCCCCCCGACAATGACCGCGGCCGACCGAGCCGGCTGCCGGGTCTCCGACGGCTCTACATTTCTTACGGCTTCTTTGCGCCGAGGGCGGCGGCCTGCCCGGCCAGGCGGCGCGCGCGCGCTGGATCCCGCCGCGCCGCACGAAGCGCGCCGGCGAGCGCGAGCTGCGCGGCCGCGCGATCGGGCCCGGGCAGCTCGGCGCGCTCGGCGATGGCGAGAGCTCGCTCGAGGGGCGCGATGGCGCGCGCCGGCCGCCTCGCCGCGCGCCAGGTGGCGGCGACGCCGTTCAATAGATCGATCAGGCGCGGGTCGTCGGGGCCGGTGGCGCGCTCGCCGACCGAGAGCGCGCGGGTGTAGAGCGCGCGGGCGTCGGCGTGGCGGCGCTGGCGCTGGCGCAGCCCGGCGAGGTTGACCAGGATGTCGATCAGGGCAGGGCTGTCGCGGCCGAGGGTGCGCTCGGTCCGGGCCAGCCGCTCCTCGAGGAGCGCGGCGGCGCGGCCGGTGTCTCCCTCGGCGGCGTACGTGAGCGCGAGGTTGCCGAGGGCGCGCAGGGCGACCGGGTGATCGCGGCCGTGCGCCTTCACGGCGATCCGCAGGGCTCGCTCGAAGTAGCGGCGCGCGCCGGGCATGTCGCCGGCGTCGCCCAGGACGCTGCCGGCGTTCATGAGCGGCGTGGCCAGGCCGAAGCTGTCCGCGCCGGTGGCGGCCTCCTCGAGCGAGATGGCCCGCTCGTGCAGCGCGATCCCCTTGCGCGTGTCGCCGCGCCGCGCGACGACCTGGCCGAGGTTGACCAGCGGGACGACCAGAATCCGGGTCGTCCTTTCCGTAGGCCGCCTCGAGGGTGGCCAGAGCCTGCTCGTGCGCCTTCTGCGCGCCGTCGAGGTCGCCGAGCTCCGCCATCATCGTGCCGGCCGCGCTCTGCATGAGGCCCACGTTCGGGTGTCCCGGGCCGTGCGCGGCGCGATAGGCGTCCTGCGCGGCGCGGAAGGCGACCAGCGCCTCCTTGTAGCGGCCGGCCTCGCGCGCAAACAGACCCTCGAGCTGGAGCGCGTCGGCGGCGAGGCGCCCGCGCGCGCCGGTGCGCTCGACAAGCGCCTTGCCCTGACCCAGCCAGCGCTGCCCCTCGTCCTGCCGGCCCATCTCGACCCCGGTCAGGTAGCCGAGCGACAGCGCGGCGTCGGCCGCGGTGGCCTCGGCGCCGGCGCGGGTGGCGGCGTAGAGCGCGGAGGTCAGCGCGTCCTCCGCCGCGCGAGCGTCGTGGATGTAGATCTCCGACTTGCCGAGCCGGAGCAGCGCGCTGGCCTCGAGCGGGCCGTAGCGCGATCTTGCGCGCGGCGTCGGCGATGCGCCGGGCCGCCGCGACGCTCTCGCGGTACTTGCCGGCCAGGCCGAGCGCGCCGGCCGCGGCCAGATCGCGCCGGAGGTCGGCAACCTGCGCGGCGGCCGCGGCGGGCGGCGCGGCGACCCGCGCGGCCAGCACGCGGGCCGCGTCGCACTCGCTGGCCGGCGGCAGGTCGTAGATCGCGTCGAGCGCGCGGCCGACAACGGCGGCGTCGGCGCGCGCGAACAGGCCGGTCAGCGCGGCGAGCTCCTCGCGCTGGCGGTCGAGGCAGCTGGCGCGCAGGTCGAGCACCTCGTCGGACTGCTCGCCGGTCAGCTGGGTGGCGCGGCAGCTGGCGTCGTGCGCCCGCGCGATCTCGCCGGCGCGGCGGTCGAGCAGGGCGGTCGCCTCGGAAAGGACGGTGCTGGCCCGCGGCGAGCCGGACGCGGCGAAGGCGGTCCGCATCGCGGCGCGGCGCGGCGCGTCCCAGGCCCCGGCGGCGAACGCCGCGCCTCCATCGCACGACGGCGCCGGCGTCGCCGCGCGGCCGAAGAGCGAGCGCGGCGGCGATGAGAGCGGCGGCGGCCAGCCCGGCGGCGGCGATCCAGCGGCCGCGGCGCGGCGCGGGCGCGAGCTGGTCGAGCAGCGCGTCCATCGTCGGGTGGCGGTCGGCCGGATCCACGGCCAGGCCGCGCGCGACGGCCCGGCTCGCGCGGTCGGGCACCCGGCTGGACGCCGGCGGCGGGACCAGGTTCCCGGCCAGCACCTCGGCGGCCAGCTGGTCGGCGGTGGCGCCGCGGAACGGGCGCTGGCGGTGGAGCGCCTCGTACAGCGCCACGCAGAACGCGAACTGATCGGTGCGCGCGTCGATCGCGTCGCCGCGGTGCTGCTCGGGCGCCATGTAGAGCGGCGTGCCCAGGACCGCGCCGGTCGCGGTGCTCGGCCCGGCCAGCGGTCGGGGCGCGGGCCAGGTCCGCGATGATTTCTGGATCGCGGCGCGCCCGGGCCAGGCCGAAGTCGGTCACCCGCACCCGGCCGTCGTCGCCGACAAGCACGTTGGCCGGCTTGAAGTCGCGGTGCACGATGCCGGCGGCGTGCGCGGCGGCCAGCCCGCGGCCGGCCTGGACGAAGACGGCCAGGATCGCGGCAGCCTCGCGCGGCGCGGCGGCCAGCCACTCGCCCAGCGTGACCCCCTCGACCAGCTCCATGGCCATGAAGACGCGGTCGCCCAGCGTGCCGACGTCGTGGATCGCGACGACGTTCGGGTGGGCCAGGCGGGCCATCGCCTGGGCCTCGCGCAGCAGCCGGGCCTGGGCCTCGCTGCCGCCCGGCTCGCCCTTCCGGTCGCGCACCAGCTTGAGCGCCACCCGCCGGTCGAGGTCCGGGTCGCGCGCGATGTGGACCTGCCCCATGCCGCCGGCGCCGAGCCGGTCGAGCACGACGTAGCGGCCGACCTGGTCGCCCGGCGCGAGCGGCGCGTCGCCGCCTTCGTCCTCCGTCACCGACAGCGCGGCGAACCCGGCGACCATCGCGCTGCACCGGGCGCACTCGTCGAGGTGGCGCTCGGCCTCGGCCGCGCCGTCCCCCTTCCAGCGTCCCGCCACGAGGTCGAGGAAGTCCTGTTCGTCGGGGCAACCCATGACCATGGTGACCGGCCCGGCCGGTCTTATCACGAGCCCCGCGGACCGGGCGGATGCGATTTCGTGCGACCCGGCCGCGACGCCTCCGTCAGTTCAAGTTGCAGGGAGACCTCCCCCCGCCCTGCGACAAGGAGACAGCTCATGGTGCGTTCGATCGGACTCTGTATGACCCTGCTTTTCCTGTCGGGGTGCGCCTTCCTCGGCTTCGCCGACAAGGGAAAGAAGCGGCCGGACAACTCCGCGACGGACCGCAAGCACAAGCTCGCCGACGACGTGGAAGACGCCGAGGACGAAGCCCGCGACGCGGGCGACGAGGAAAGCGGTGACGGCGGCGGGTCCGGCAAGCGAGCCCCGCGGGTCAAGGTCAGCGACGACGACCCATCGGAGATCCGCGAGGCCGCCGCGGAGGTGGAGAAGATGGAGGAGGCGCTGGAGACCGGCGACTTCGCCGCCTACGGCACGGCGCAGGGCCGCGCCCGGCGCAGCCTCGACGAGGACGACGCAAAAGAAAGCTCGAAGCACAAGCCGCTCACTGCCAGGGTGCGCGCCCTCGACGTCCGCTTCGCCGCCCAGGCCGGCGGACACGCGGCCGAGATCATGAAGGACGGCGCGCGCACCCGCGAGGCCAGCGACGACGGCCTCGAAGCGGTGAAGGAGGCGCTGCACGTCTGCAACCAGGCCGCCAAGGCGACCCTGTCCACCGACGCGAGCGGCCGGGCGGTCGAGCTCGAGGAGGCCTACGCCCGGTACGAGAAGAAGCTGGCCCGCGCGCGCAAGGTTGACGCCAAGGCGCTCCGCCACGTCGGCAAGGACCAGGACGGCACCTCCAGCCACGACCACGCGCTCGACTTCGCGCTGTGCGAGGCCGAGGTCACCGCCAAGCGCCTCGACCTCGAGGATCGCGATCCGGTCGAGCGCTACGAGCGGACCAGCACCACCGGGTGCGGCTACTACGAGTGGGAATTCGCGGCCCCGCGCCTCATCGGCGGCGGCTTCGGCTCCTTCGAGCTCGACGGCGTGCACACCGACAACGCCTACCCCTACCCGTGCAAGAAGTTCCCGAAGAAGAGCAAGGTCCCGAAGGCCCTCAAGGCCGCCATCAAGGAAGGCATCATCGTGTCGAGCGGCGAGGTCCTCGTCATGCAGGGCGACTTCCGCGTCTCCGAGACCGGCGACGGCCTCGTCAAGAAGTTCGCCACCGTCCGCCACTACAGCAAGAAGACAAAGATCACGACCGGCGAGTGCGGCGAGTCGGACCCGAAGATCGGCTGCGCGAACAACAGCTCACCGACAGCCCTCCGCTACAACCAGGTCTCCCACTACAGCAAGCGCGCGGCCGCCCACCGCAAGGTCGGCCGCGCAGCCCGCTGCAAGGAGCTGCTGAAGAAGGCCGCCGACTACGCCGAGGACTGGGCCCGCAACGAGGCCAACGGCTCCAACGACGCCGACGAGAAGTTCACCCGCATCAAGACCATCGACGGAATCATGTCCAAGGCCGAGACAATCGCCGCCCTCAAGAAGCTCGGCAACCAGGCCGACGACCGCGCCCTGGGCCCCTGGTGCGCGGGGGGAGGGAAGGAGTCGAAGTGAGCCGTCTCAGCCGGCGCTCATCCGGTCGCCGAGCACGCGGCGAAACGTGATATCGAGCCGACTCGCCACCAGCTGCATGATCTCCTCGAGCTCCCCAGGCGCCACGCCGAGGCGGGAGGCCAGCCGCCGCCGCGTCCCGCGCACCAGCTTCTCGCGCGCCGCGTCGAGCCAGCGCGCACAGGTTGACCGGTGCGCCCCATACAGCCCGGCCAGCTGGTCGATCGAGAGGGAATGCAGGAAGTGCTGCCGGAGAAGGTTGCGCTGCCGCGGCGTCAGCTCGGCGACCGCCTCCTCGAACGCCGGCCGCAGCTCGGCCCGGCACTGCCCGACCAGCAGCGCCGGTCCGGCGTATCGCTCCCGGTCCCATCGAACGCCAGCACATCGTCGAGCGGCACATCGTGCGCCCGGTCCCCATGCTCGCGCGCCAGGTCGATGAGCGTCCGGATCGCGGTCATCCGCACCCACGCGCGTAATGGGCCGCGCCCCGCGTAGTCGCGAATGCGCGGCCCGCGCTCGGCGGTGCCGACGAACAGCTTCTGGCGCACGACCTGGCGCGCGTCGTCGACTGTGAGCCCGGCCGGGCGAATGCGGGCGAAGGCGCGGCCGACCTCGTCGCGGTACGCAGCGTCGAACGCCTCGATCGCCCCCGGCTCCGACCGGACGCACGCGCAAGCCAGGTAGAGGTTGACCAGCGGCAGCGACTTCGGCGACCTCCTCGAGCGGCCGATCGGGCGGCAGGCGCTCGGCCAGGTAGGCCAGAAAGTCCGCCCGCGCCACCGCGACGCCCGGCCACGCAGCGGCGGCCTGCGCGAGGAGCTCGTCGAGGGGCGACCCGGCGGACATGCTCCCGGACTATCGCACCGGGGCGGACCCGGCGACCACCGGCTCGCGACGGCCAGGGAGCGCGCAGTCCGTCTGGTCTCACGGCACGATCCCGGCGCGCCTGGGCCGAATGCGACAGCGTCTCAAGCGACTCGCGCTGCCGGAACGAAGAACCACTACCCACGGGCTGCGAAGATCAAGATGAGCAGCTACGCCCGCAAGCGTCCGACGGTGCGGCGCCATAAGTGAACGGCATTGATGTCTAGGACACTTACCCGCCGACTGGGTTCCAGATTCTCGCTCGAGCCAACCCCATGGAGAAACGCGTCGAAGGTCCTGTACCTGCGGTCAAGAGGCTCCCCGCCGATGAAGGCCACGTACGTGAACTCGGGCCCGACTGCGTCCCATCGAAAAGCCGCCGCTTCACCTCCTCCGTTGGTGCCGATGAGCACCCAGCCCGGGTAGAAACCCTCTTCCGTCTGGTAAGCAGCGTTTGTCTCGGCGAGCTCGCCGATTGGCCAGAGCCGGAGGTATCCCTCGGCTCCCACGAGGCCCTCGCCGCCATCACCGGCACGCATGAAGTCCAAGTAGTCCTGCGGAAGCGGCACGCCGAGGCGGCGCTCCGCCTCAGCAATGGCAGCGTTCGACGCGCCACTCTCCGCGCGCTTGAACTCTGACAGAAGGTCGTCGACGGCCACTCCTCGAGACTCTGGCCGGTATCCTCGGCGAGCTCAAGCGGCAAGCAACCCGCTCGATCCGAGCGGTGACGAGAACCCAGCTCGCGCGCACCGGCCACCGCCCGGACCTCGAGACCGATGTAGTACTCGCCGAGCCCCACGAGCGCGTGGCGCGCAGCTTCGACGAATCCCCCGCGGCTCGCTCAATCGAGCGGAACATCGTGCGCCCGGTCCCCATGCTCGCGCGTCAGGTCGATGAGCGTACGGATTGCGGTCACCCACGCGCGCAGCGGCCCCCGCCCGGCATAGTCGCGAAGTGATCGACCAGGTTGTGAACGACTCGGAAGACCGGCGTGCGGCGCACGCTGCCTGCGAGTTCGCTCATCTTGTACGGCGCGGACGGAACGACGCCGCGCACGCGCCCGCGGTTCGGCTTCGAGGACCGTCAGGAGGTCGAGGAGTTCCTCGTGTCAGCGGCGCGGCATCTGTCCGGCCTTTGGCTGCTCGCCTCGACGTGACGACCGGTTGGAGGCCGCCCTTCTCATCCTGAAGTGTCGCCAGTGCCAGTTGGGGAGCGCGAGCTCCGCCGCCAGGTAGAACGGCGGGGGCAAGACCGGAAGTCGCGGGAGCAGCGGCATCGTGA